>NZ_JBBOYM010000003.1:0-1944 GCF_038008125.1 Paenibacillus sp. FSL L8-0663 | reverse complement strand
CTTAATCGAATAACCACCGATAGAAATCTTACCTTCTGTCGCCTTAATCAATCCGACTAACATTCGAATGGTAGTCGTCTTTCCAGCACCATTTGGTCCTAAGAACCCGAACACTTCTCCTTGCTTTACATCAAAGGAAATATTCTCTACAAGAGTCTTCTTTCCAATTACCTTCTTCAAGTCTCGTACGGAAAGTATCGTCGTCATTTTACCCCTCCTGTTATGAAGTGACCTTTGTCAATAGTTTTTCAACCATAATATTTTTTCTTGATGGCATACAAAAGCTTCAGAAATAAGATCTATCGACAGTTAACCACTCTGTTATTCGTGGATTGGTTACCTCAGGTTAATGGTCCGTCGTTAGGCTCTTATAATCTTATTGCGTGGATCACATCTTTTCACATTCTAATAAATAGCTTGTTTATCAGAATTTCAGCTGCGCCAGAAAAGGAGGGACATAGATAGCCAGACCTGTAATTCACTATCTCTGAAGCTCACCTATGCCATCAATTGATACCTTTGGTCTCTAACAATGAATGAATCAACTTCATATCCCTTTTTGATTTTTTAAATTTTTCCTGTTTCTAACCCCCAGATAAAACACCCAAGTTCTCTTGCAACCGCTGTAATAGCAACATTTCTGGGTTTCCCTTGATACATCATTCGATGATATTTTCTTTGTAACCTTTCTACTGCCCGATCTGCATAGGAAATTACTTCGCTTCGTTGCCCTTTTTGTCTCGCTTTCACTCGTTTCGATTTTAATCCGATTGCTCCTTTTACCAATGCATTTGCACATTCTACAAGAGTAGACCTAACGGTCGAATTGCCTTGTTTTGTAATCGAACGTCGACTGATTTTTTCTCCACTAGAACTTTCGCTTGGCGTCAATCCTACATAAGCCATAAATGCTTTAGCCGTGGGAAAACGAGTGAAGTCTGCAATTTCCACATGAACAGTCATTGCCGATGTTGTATCTATACCTTTTAGGCATCTTAACTTTGCGATGGGTTCTTCGTATCTTTCACTATGAGATAATTCTTCTAGTCTCAGACTGAATCGCTCAATTTTATCAACTAGAACATCATACTGTAATAGATATTCATCTAACGTTTCTTTGAATAATCCTTGTAAATCAAGATTTTTTAACCATTTCATGTAAGCGATTGTCCAGCTTGATTTTCCTTCATACACATAGCCATGTCTTAAAAGGAATGCTTTTATCTGTTGTTTCATCTTCTTCAATGACGTTTTAAAATCACCTAGCATGCGGATATACTCTTTTACGGCAACATCCTCTTCTTCTGGAACATATACTTCTTTATAGGTGCCATTAGCTAAGTTAAGAGCAATCATTTTAGCATCAAATTTGTCATTCTTCACCATTTTATTTTTAGATGAACTGTACATGGTTGTTGGAGCTAAAATATCACAATCAATCCCATTTTGTTCAAGAAGATTATGAAGTGAATACCCTAAACAACCCGCCTCATATCCAGCTTTAATTTTTATATCTTCACCATATTTTGTTTTTAGTTTCTCAACGAATTTTTTTACGAGAGATACATTTGAAGCACATCGTGCTTCTCTTACAATTTCCCCAGTTGTTCCGTGCAATGCACATAAGCTAAAGCTTTCTTTGTGGACATCCATCCCAATATAGATTATATTTTCCATAGTGGCCTCCTATTATCATAGGGTATAACCCCATTCATGATGTTTGTTTTCATTCATTATTATGGGTTAAAATCCCTGACTTGATAATTTAGGAGGTCACTTCATATTATCTTATTGCATGTTCTTAGCTGTATTGTAACATGTTATCACTCTATACTCCTACTCGGATGCTTAATTTTACTACTTTCTTCCCGCTACCATACTATTTCATTCTTTTTACATTTTAAATTAGGAACGGGATTTTAAAAGCTTTCGTTTCCGATGATT
>NZ_JBBOYM010000002.1:0-30469 GCF_038008125.1 Paenibacillus sp. FSL L8-0663 | reverse complement strand
ATTGATTTTGTCCAACAAGGCTGGTCTGGAGCCACCCAAGAGAGATTTTTTCAGGAATTTCAGGTTTCTCGACAATCCATGAGTGTGACGCTTGAGCGATTATCTATGGTTGCACAAGAACTCATCTTTATTTCAAAAAGTTTTACACAGGTGGACGGGGAAAAAGTTGTACTGGATGTGCCGTGGCTTGACACCCCTGTTAAAACGGCATCCACAGGTGAAGGTTGGTTACATAAAATCTTTGAACAGATTGGACAAGCTGAGATTACCAAGTCTGAAGCTCAATTGGAAGCTAGCAAACTTCAAAGAGAAATCCTTTGGGATACTGCACAGGGAGCAAAAGGAGCTATTCAGGGGAATTTGACATTGGGGATATGGCCTGATAAAGAACGGAATTATGATCATCCCATGGCAGCTAAAGTAGGAGAAATTCTCGGAAATGTAGCTACAACATTGCAAGGTGCAGGTGAGGTAGTAGCTGGATTAGGTGGAGAAGGATTATCCGTTGCTATTTCATCTACAGGTGTAGGGAGTATAATTGGGGTACCCGGATTAATTGGGTCGGCAGCTTTGGCGGCGCATGGAGCTACAACTGCGGTTAAAAGTGCAAAAGGAGTAGGAGAAAGCTCAGCAGAATTGTGGCAGATGGGGAAAGGAGAGGGTGGCGGCTCAGCTAAATCTACTTCTTCTTCGGGAGCTAAGCCAGAGAGTACGCCTCATGCTCTTAAGGGGGGGGACGAAGGGGGGAATTATGCTAAACCCTATGACGGAACTCGTAATCCAGAAGTGGATTTTATGAATAGTAAAGGTAAAAGTACATTAGATAGACATGCCAATAAGCACGATTATGATTCACCAGAATCATATTTACATGATGCAAGAGAATTTTTAGAAAAACGCCCAACGTCCACAACTCAGACTTTTGTCTCAAACGAAGGAACATACTTCAGATATGATTCTGCTACAAATGAATTTGGGATAATTAATAAGTACGGAGGAATCTCAACTTATTTCAAACCTGAGGATGGGTTGGAATACTGGTTAGAGCAAATTAGTTTATATAGTCCAAAATAAAATAAAGAGAGGCAATTAAGATGGATACGAAAAAATGCCCTTGTTGCGGTAATTTTACAGTTGAAGAGGATTTTGATATCTGTGAAGTTTGTTATTGGCAGTATGATACTGTTGCACACAATAATCCTGATATAGTCATGGGAGCAAATAAGATTTCTTTGAACATAGCGCAAAAAAATTATAAAACTTTTGGAGCTTCCGAAGAGAGATTTATAGATAAGGTCAGAAAACCAGTATCGGAAGAACTTCCAGAAAACAATACTGAGAGTGATTAATATAAAAGCGAGTCTTAGAGGATGAGATACGTTTGGTGAGAATTACTAGTACGGAATTTGGTGGATTCTGTAGTGAAGTATGGAAAATCCCCTCTTACAGGGTAATGGTAGGAATCATTTGTTTTTTTAAAAGTACTGTTCAACAGCTAAATTCCGTGAAATAAGGTTATATAGAAGAAATGAACAGTGATATCGTACAAATGATTAATGAATGGAACCCAAGTGAAATATATCTCTACTAGAAGATGAATATTATTCAGAAATACGTAAAATATATGAAAAAAGTAAGGAAACAAACTCTATAGAAGAATTAGCAGCAGATTCATTTTGTATTTGCTCAATCTTTTAAAAAGGAATTCGATAAAAGTATTGAAGAATGTCTGTTAATTGCTGAAAAGATAATTAATGTTACAAAATAATTTATTTGTGAGCTTGCTCCTTTAATAATAAAAATGGGAGTGAGCTTTTTTTATATAGTTATCTAATCTCAATAAAGGGGGATGGTATTTGCATACACCTTGATTCAAAACAAGTGCGTCAACTTTAACTTGTCTTGCTCCAATATCAATCTGAATTTGGTCAGTAATTATATCAAGGAAGGATGAAGAGGAATATTTATGAGAAAAATAACATACTTTTTATTGTCTTTTTCTTTGTTTTTGTTTTTGGAGCAAGCATACAAGCAGCAGGTGTTAGTAATTCAATAGCTAAAAAAGCAGACCACACGTACAACTCAAACCTTAAAAACACTGCTTTAACAATCTCATATAAGCAAATGGGTCTAATTGCGAACCCTACAGGTTACCGCAGAGGATTTTAATCATTCCTAAAACGAGTCAATGGGAAGCAAGGAAGATCAATAAATCATAAAAAATTTGTGTGAAGGTTAGATGGAATTGTCCGTCTAACCTTTTTTGTATTGCTGAAAACTTGCTAAGTCATTGCTGAGTTGGAGAGGAGATAACTTATGAGATAGGGGAAATCAGCATTCACGAAAAGATAAAAAGTCAAATAATTTGACTTTGGCAAAACACAGGAGGATATTGCTAATGAATCACTACTTTTTCAAAAGAACCACACACGTGGATTGATAATCCTACTTTACAAGAAAATGGACTAGAAGTATAATTTTTCATGGGTATCAAGGTGAATTTAGAAGAAAGGGAGTTTATTTATTCATGAAGAAAAAAATTATGGGCCTTGCATTGAGTTCATGTCTTTTATTAGCGAGTGTTCCCGCGTATGCTGCCGACAGTGCGGCAGAACCTAACCAAGCAGTTGATCCAAACTTGGTGATCTCAACCAAGGAAGAATTGCATATCCCTAGTAACGTAACTGTTAATTCAATTACTCCATTAGACAATGCTTCTATAACATACGATCACAATCACGGAATTGATTGGGATGGAAACAACAGACAGGTTTGGGGAAACACTCAGGCCCAGCAAGGGAAGACAAAGCTAGACAGTTATACGAGAGCACGTTTTGAACAATTGACTGGATCAGTGTATGGAGATTCTGGACGAGTATGGAGCGCCAACCAAGGAAGATCCTATGCTCGTTCTGATTGGGAAAACTATAACGCACTCAGATCCGGTGTAGCCAAAACATACTACGGTATCTAATTTTTCAACGAATTATTTCTGATATGAATCTCTGTTTTTAGTAATTCTATAATAAAAAATTCACCAAACAATTCACCTTGTTACCTACCTTGGAGGATACATTATGAACAATATTCGTATAACTCGTTTCAAAGTTTTAGATGTGCTTTTATTTATCGCTATTACCCTGTTCAGTTTCTCTTGCTTATTTACATTGTTTTATAATGAAAACGTAAATCTCGTAAAAAACTAAGCAATAACTTTTATGATGATAATGCCTTGTTTTTCAAAACATCAAAAACTGAACTTGACTTTACTTCTTTATATGAGGCATTACCAAATGATACTGTATTATTCGGAAGGTTTTACGGGCAAGGAGAGGATATTCGAGGTGTTATATATAAGGGAGACTATGTTCCACCCAATTTAATAAGTGGAAGGTTTTTTTCTGAATCTGATTTCATATCTAATTCGCATGTTGCAGTTATTGGTAGAGATGTCCCCATAAATAAAACCATAAATGAAAAAAAATATGTCGAATATAATCATATGGATTATGAGGTCATAGGGATTATTGGTTACAATATACCTACTAGAATAGATCGGACAATTTTACTGAACTTGAGTGCCGATAATATCACTTCCAGTGTTGAATATATTGTTAGCAGTTCAACCATACAAAATGGTTTGAATTTTATTGGCAACGAAAAAATGTTTGGGCAAGTTTCTGTATACAATAAGGAAAATGTTAATATTTTGCATCTAATTGATAGAGGTAAAAATCAATTAATTACATCCATAATTTTTATTTTCGTACTCTTTGTAAATAGCTTATCGGTAATGATCTTTTGGAACGAAAAAAAGAATACTGAAATGAAGATCAAATGGAGCAACGGTTACACTAAAAAGAAAATATTAATAGATGTGTGGAAAGATTTTTTCCCAATACTATTGTTGAGCTTAATATCGGCTCTTGGCTCTTCTTGGTTTTTCGGAAAATATATGCATGATGTCGAGCTAAGCCTTCAACCGGCTATGTTAGGGGCGACGATCCTGCTTTTATTGTTTTCATTTTTAGTGATCGGTATCTCTTATATTAAGATGACACAAAGGTGATCTGTGATGCTCAATTTGCTTATTGATTCATTAAAACAACATAAACGAAAAACCATACTTTCCATCTTACAATGTACTGCTTCGTACATTTTGGTTATTTTGACATTAAGCTTGGCTACACATACACATGAACTTGCATCAAATGTTCAAAATGCTACCTCCTCTTTATACAAGGTTAATGACAATTTTTTCAATGATGAGGAGAAAACTTTCTTGCTCAATCGGATAACCTCAAGGTCTTAAATGAGCTGTACGAGTGGGAAAAAACGAATCCAAGTTTTAAGTACATTATTGCAAGCAGACAAAATCTTTTTCTAGATGTGCAAGGCTTGCCTGCAAAGTTTCAATATGGATATGAAGCTGGACACGAAACCCCAGACGCATATGAAAGTATTCAAGTGAATCAACAGTTTATTGACCATTTTGCTATCCAGACTTCTGAAGGTAGATTATTTCAAGCTGGAGATTATAACGTTAAAAATGACGTTATTCCTATAATTTTGGGTTATGAATATAAAGATTATTTTAAGTTGAAACAAATCATACACGTGGGATATATGGGAGTAAATTTAAAGTGTAAAGTAATTGGCTTTTTGGGGCAGCACAGCTTTTATAATAATGGATACGCTTTGAAATACTTGGATAAACTTGTTGTATTCCCATCGTTGGAAGTAGACAATATTCATGCACAAGATAGAAGTTTTATGTTAAAACTATTTTTGGATAAAACAAGTGGCTACATCCAATCTTCTCTTTCGGCACAAAAAATCCAAGATCTGTTCACGCAAAAAAGTTTACAACTTGATGTCGAGCCATATGTTGTAGAAGGAGTCTCAAATTTTTATCTTACGATGTGGGGGCTAGAAGGAGAGCAATTACAAAAAGTTCTATTTATATTTTCATTTGTCATTGCTTTTGTTTCGCTATTCAGCATTTCAACAAATCTCATAGCTAAAATCACTCTCCGTAAATACACATATGGAATCATGATTGCAAACGGTACAAGAAGAGCAGTAATAAATCTTTCAATTCTTTTTGAGATATTTTTTGTTAATTTGGTATCATTATGTATTGCAGCTTTGTTTTCATTTATGATTTCTCAAAATATAAATATTCCTATTCTACTTATTTTCAGCTTCACACTTTCACTACTATCTTTTATTCCTCCATGTATTTCTGTGAATAGAATAAAGTTGTCGAAAACAATACGAGGTGGGAACTAATGAGTGTAATTGCATTAAAGAATATAAATAAATCTTACGGTTCAAGAGTGATACTTTCCGACGCCTCTTTCAATGTAGATCATGGAGATTTGGCGCTTATCAGAAAACCGAAAATAATTTTGGCAGATGAGCCAACAGGTGCTTTAGACGAGTCAGCAGAATCAGACATATTGGAAATACTTCAAGCTCTTAATAGATCGGGTGTCACAATTGCAATGGTAACTCATAATCAAGTTGTTGCAAATATATGCAAGAAATTATATTCAATAGTAGATGGAAAAATCGTTCCTGTGTAGCGAATATACTACAAATGCTTTAGTGTAAAGTTACAACCAAAATAGAATGCCACATCCCTGTTAATTGGATGTGGCATTTTTATGTCAAATTGCTGCTGATCTCCATATTCAAAGAATGGAGGAAACTCATCTTCAAAGCATGTAACAAATGACTTATCAAAGTCCCAACTGTATTTAGTAAAAGATTCCTCTATGCCTATCGGATATAGAATTATTACGGGTTATCCTGTATTTAAATAAAAGAGGAGAGTAATATATGAAACAAGAAGTGAGTTATGAAAATTTGAAGTATTTTATAGAGAGTTACTTTAATTGGAGTATGGATTTCGCTGATTTAGAGAACTTAATTGAGGAGTTCAAAAGTAGGGAGTTACCTGCTTATGTTGAAGGTCTGACTCAGGAGATCGAAGAAATAAATGAACTAAAGACTTGGGATAGTGTACAAGAATTTGTTTATTTATATGGACAAAGAAATTTGAACATTAAAAAGATTGAGCGCATGATTGAGTTGTTACTGACAAAATTACACGGAGATAAATAAAAATTATCTTGTAGAGCGATAGAATAAATACGACAAAAAGGTCTAATTACGAACTAACAGGTCACCACGGAGGAATTTAAAGCACCATCATGAATATTCCTCAAAGCAAAAGGACTCCAGCCATGTATTATGTTGGCAGAGTCCTTTTGTGTTCATCTTACAGTTTATTCTCATTTACCAGTTTTAAGATAGGGATTAGGAACTCCTGGGTGTAAAAGAAACCGCCCTTTGAAGGAGCAGTCACTCGACTGTGGTCAAATACTTTAAAATCGTCAATGTTTGTTATCTCATGTGTTTCACTGTCATATCAACTAAATCTTTATAGTCTTGGTTTGATCTAGGGAAGCACAGTACATCGTGAATTGTATCATGGGAATCCAAGACATAAACATGAGTGTCAGTAACTCTATAATTCATAATATCTCTCCTTATAAAGGTATAAAGATATAATAGTACAACTTATACTTCTTTTTGTAGAGTCTGTTTTAGAAGATCAGACGTTCCGTATTTTAAGTATACTTTTGTAACCCCGAAGCAAACGTTGATGGCATTATTTTTTTTGCGTGATGAAATCCAACCATTTATTTAAGTTATCTTTTTGAAATACTATATGTCCATCTAGATCAGCGTAAGGAATAAATTGATAAGTGTCATAAACCGATAGTTTCTTTTTTTGTTCTGTGTCTCTTTTTATAATATTGTCTAGTTGTGTCACGGGAATCTTTAGATATGCTGCTGCTTCTTCTTTGTTTAAAACGCTATCGCTTAAAGAAGATTGCGATATCTGAGGGGTAAGAATTTTTTCGTTGGAACTAAAATGTGCATTAATATAGCTTCCAATTATAAAAGAACCACCAAGTATTATTGAGGATATTACTATTTTGAAATCTTTATCTTTATTCATTTGCACCACTCCTTGGTAATGATATTTATACTATAGCATTTTTTTCTAAATTTATGCTACAAAAAGAAGGAAATAGAATTTTTATGCAGAATAAATACATTGTATTACAAAAATTAGAAAAAAGGATGATGATTTTTGAAGAAACTTACCGCAGTAATTTTATCCCTATCAACTGCTCTAGCTGTCTTTGCTCCAGTGTCTTTTGCTGAAGAAAATTCAGACAATGCCATTCAAAACACAACCGCTGAAATTACAGAGTCCAGTATTCAAGATGTTCCATCATCTGCAATTACCAGATTTGAACAACAAGGGAATCCGAACGCGCGTGTTGAATTTGTTGATCCAAAGCTCGTTGAGAAAAATTCTGTGATAACACCTCAAGCTGGGGATCACCGCGTTTATGTGAAGTCAGAGTATGCACTTGGTAGTAACAAAATTACTGGATATTCTGTTGGGCCAATTCAAAAACAAACACTTATTGTTAGTGTAGCCAAAGGACGAACTGCAACACGTAGTTCTAGCCTTACAGTAAGTGGAACAGTTTCAATTACAGCAACGGTTGATGCAAATATTGCATATATAGTTAAGGAAAGTCTGACAGGAAATGTAAGTGGTACAGTGTCTAAAACTTACAATACTACAGATGTATACTCTGGCCCTCCTGAAAGCTCACCGTACAAAACAAGAAACTATTACGCAGCTATCAACTACGATCAGTATAATACAACTGTTGTTCGATATGATTATTATGATTATTATCTTGGTAATGTTTACCAAGGAAGACAAGCGGAAAATGCTGGGTACACTTATGTTAATGGAACAAAAAAACCTATTAACATTGAGTATCCAATAGATGTAAATTACTAATCTGAATTGTAATGTACTATCTCATATAATGTAGGAAAAAGTATTTTCAGGTTAGAAAGATTAATGAGATGGCAATATGAAAGTTCACTCCAGGAAAATGGGGTGAACTTTTTTATAGTAATTTAATCTGAATAAAGGGGAATAGTATTTGCATTCACCTTGCTCCAATATTCCACGCGAGAAAATTGTTGTATTTGGTGGTCGACAGAGCGCCCGACCTTTGGACGGTGGTCTATAAAGGATGTCGCCAATACTATTGGAGAGACCCAAAGTATCATCTAAAAGATGTTGCTGAAAGCATTGGAGAAAATGAATAGAGTGGGTTCAATTAGAGCCAATTAATAGCGACTCAAATTTTTTCTTTATTATATACATTTCTGATATTCACATGCCGATGCACACGCACAACTTCAGATTGTAAAAAAATTGGATTATTTCAATCTTCTGTTGACAGATATATTCCCATGATATACTATGGATATATCAACCAAAGCGTGACAGGCTTCAGTTGGAATCACAAAGAAAAGGAGAAACAAAGTGGGGCGAAGGTGAAACGGAATCAAAGAGAATGAAAGTTAAGTAGTTGACAATACATATTGCTTTACCACGGTTACAATTAAAAAGTAGATTTTAAAATACAGCAAGTAGATAGAATGCCTACTAGATTGGATAGATGGAATTAAAATAGTTTTAATATTGGTAAACTTAATATTGTTTTTATTTGTTCTATCTGAAATGGCTCGTTAAGTTTATTTGTTGTGCGATCTTTGAAAATTTTATTATAAAGAAATAGGATAGCTCTATAATAAAAGTGGAGTGACTCATGATTTTGCTTTCTTTATTTATCTTTAGTCAAAGATATTTTTTAGTATAAAAATTGAAGGGAGAAGTATATAGTTTTGGCTTATGAACAGACACGAGATTTTATCCAAGTTACAGCTAACAACGGAAAAACAAATTTTTCATACATATTTGAAGGTAATGAAGAAGAACGCTTGCTTAAAAGTAAGGTTTATAAAAGTAAAATGAAATACTACAGCAAAGAAGCAAACGAAGAATTTGAGGAATGGAATAAAAACGGTTACGGTATTTACTTTTTGCCTAATGGTGGCGGTTACAAAAATGATAACATAACTGAATTTCGTGCTTATTTTATCGATATGGATATCAAAGATGAGATTGAGTATGCATTTGTTGCTGCTGGGTTTACTGGAAGCCCTAATGAATTACAGGAGAAGGTAAAATCCAAATTTTATTCGCTTAATAAAACCGAGAAACTCAACTATAAGCAGATATTCAGGTGTCGTGTTTCTGAATTAAAACAACGTGGGATTCCTCCAAGCGCAATTGTGGAAACGAAAAATGGGTTTCATGTATATTATTTGCTCAATAAAGATACACAGAGACACCAATTTGAAACACTAGAAGGGCTTTTAATTTACATATATAACGGGGATATGGCTGTAAAGAATACAGCTCGATTGCTGAGAGTACCTGACACTTTACATCTTAAAGATTCAAATGATCCATTTACAATAAAGCTTGAGGAATGGAATCGAAGTGTCAGGTATGATGCAGAAGATTTGATTATTCGTCTTAGGAAAGTTGTTGAGAAGGTACATGTTCAAACAGACACTTTGTTATGTGTTAATTCACGTAAAGCACCCACATATAATACTAAGCTCCTATCAAAAAAGAAAGGTCTTCCATCCAGAGTAGGGATAGATTATTCTTCAATGAATATCGGTAACATCCCTATAATCAGCAAAGGGTTTGAAGGAATTCCAGAACTAAAGAAAAGGCTAGGATTAGATAACCAAGATGATCTGAGCTATATAGACCGGGATGATATCAGGCAATTCTTGAAGAAGCAAAATTTAAAGCACCTACTTGGGATAGATTCTGATAGGTTGTATTGTATTTTTCACAATAGCAGCAATCCAACCAGCGGAAACATATACTCCTATGACGATAATTGGTTTTATAAATGCCACAGTTCTCGATGTGGAGTCCATTATAATATTGTTCAGATTATAGAGAGAATAACAAGGCTTCCTATACATAAAGCATTCGACTATTTAAAAGAATTGTACAATATTGCCGAGGTTAAAACAGAATGGCAATTAGATCAAGAGAGACTTATTGAATTTAACATTGAGTTTCTGGAACGATTCAAGTACGACATAGATTTACAAGAGAACTATCCATACCTAACGAAGTTTCTGAAAACTAAAGGTACATTGGGGCTGCTGATCCAGATCCATGAGATAGCAAGGAGAAAACTTCCCCAACTTTCTAAAATGAGGAATATGGATTCAAGTAACGCTATTGTGTTCGCACCAATGAGGAAGGTCATAGAGGAGTTATTAAGCGAGAATTCAGATTTACACAGCATTAATAAGGCCAATACCAAAGTAGTAATCATGATATTTATGTATCTGCTCAATTGTGTTGGGGTTGACCAATTACCCGATGAAATGCAAAGAAGAATTGAACAGTATCAAAAGGAATCTCGTAAGAATAGTAATCTCCATTATAATAATATAGCGAGATATTATGAGATAGTTAGCATGGATACTGAACGGCTTATACTAGCTGAAGAGATGAGCCAACTCTTTTATCAGAATCATTTAACAATTTCAAACTTTAATCGTGAACAATTGATCAGCCTGTGTGGAGTAGAAGAGGGAAATCGTGTTTTCCCTGACCGATCAGAAGAGGAGATACCCGGTCTAAATCAATCCATTTCACAGGAAATTAAGCGAATTGTAAATGAGTTAATTCAGGTCAAGGGATGGACATATGACAATGAGATTATTGAGCATATAGATATCTCAGATTTCAATATGAAGCAACGATACAAAGACAGCTTCAAGTACATACCTAAAAAGAAGTCGGATGAATTAGATTCATTAGCTGTACTAGATAATGATGTTGGATTTCAGAAGTGGCGTTATGGGTTTCTAGCTAAAAAACTATCTGTGAATGTACCAGCAATTATTTCTAATCAGGAGTATCGTAGGGCAAGAGTAAATAAGCTGTTGAGAAAGCAGTTTGACATTCCTATACATATAAAAGGTTTCGTTTATCATCAAGAAATATCAGAACAAGGTAAACAATTAGAAGACAAAGCTTCACATATCCTACGATTAAAGCAACATGATTTAAGTCTATCTAATGCTCAGATAGCTTCATTAGTTGGATGTTCGAGACAATATGTATCTAATGTTCTTAAATGCAGAGATTAAACTTTATATTGATAATCTGATTATAGAAGTGTCAACTAAATTGCTGTTCCTAAGCACCTCATATCATTAGACTAAAGAGTAGTAACATTATGAGGTGCTTTAATAGGCACATTTAGTTGACAGGTAGATAACAGAATAAGCAAAGTATTAGTCAAAAATAAATAGATGTTTGACTTGTCTTTAGTGATCTTTTTTTTCTGATTAGTCTATAAGAAATCAAGATGCTTCGTTTTGGGATGGGTATTTGTATAGGGAAGAACAACACCTGTTTATTCATAGATAAATCTATAGGGTTATGAGCGTTAAAATTAATTTGGGGACTCATCTTTACGTTTCCCATGCAAGCAGCATAGACTTTACCATAGAGGCGGTTTGTAGAATTAGATGAAATGAAGTAGTCGATTTCTTCTACCTGTTTTATATTCTTTAATGAGGTGGTTATTATGGAAGGTAAAAAATTTGTTCTTATACTTTTACTTTTTTGCTTGTTCGGTATTATAGGACTAATCGCTTTAATGTATGGATTTCTCTGGTTAATGTTCAATGGATAGTTTATAAAATTGGCATTTTACAATCAGTTGTTGTATTTAAAGAGTGACCAGCAGAGTGAGCATGAACATAGAGTGGCCTCACACAGGCGTAAATGTTGTTTTAGGGCGTATATGGTTTCGATTAGCACAAGAGGGAAGACTATAAATTTGGAAGCTAAGAAGACAAGCTAGAGTCTATACATAAGAAGTTGAGAAATAGCACGGCAAGATTTATGAAGTAGTTAAACAAGGAATGGAATAGGACAAATTAAAACATACATAGGAGTATTTTGAGGTGAGCGTGATGACTAAAACGATGGAAAGTGGAAGAGTTATGATTGGTGTGACCGATATTATGCGTAAGATGGGAATTGGGCGAGACAAGGCATATGAGTTAATTAAATCCAAGCAGTTTTACACCATAAAATTAGGAACCAGATATCTGGTGCATGAAGATGTGTTTGAAGACTGGATGAAAGGTCGATTATAGCTGATTACAAGTAGGTTATAGGGAGGCTTTCATGTGGTATGATTACTTTTAGTCACATGCTTGACCTCCTTTCTTATTGTCACAAGAAGGGAGTTTTAAATGGCAGAACCTTTTGTTAATGAGAAGACAAAAAAATGGGATTTTGTTTTCGGTTATTACGATGAAACGGGGAAGAGGCGGCAAATCCGCAGAAAAGGCTTTAAGACAAAACGTGAAGCAAATGATAAGATGATTGAGCTTCAGAATGATGTGAAGAATAAAGAATATATCAGGAAAGATAACACTACACTCAATGAGTTTATGGTTTACTGGCTGGATAACATCCGGATTCATGAATGTGGAGAAACAACGCTTTACAATAACAAGTTGTATTTCAAAAATCATATTAAGCCTAAATTCGGAAAAATAAAGTTGCAAAATTTTGATTTATTGAAATGTCAAAATTTCGTGAATGAGTTGCACAAGAAGAATTTTGCGAGGAATACGATAGATCGCATTACAACGATGGTCAAAAAAGTATTTGATAAGGCAATTGAATATGGCTTCATAGAAGAAAATCCCATGCGAAAAGTGACACTTCCCAAGCGAATAAAAAAAGAAATGTCTATTTGGACGCTGGAACAAGTGAATCATTTTCTCCAATGTACCAAAGAAGATCGTTATCATTGTGTTTATGGACTCGCTTTATTAGCAGGAATGCGGCAAGGGGAGATTTTAGGATTAAGATGGAAGGATATTGATTTTGAATCAAAGACAATTATCATTAGACAAACGCTTGCTCATTATGGAACTCGGATCAAATCTGGAGCTAAAACTACCGCCGGGGAACGTAAAATATCTATACCTAATCAACTGATTGCAATTCTTGAAGAACAGCGTAGGCTACATGAAGTTTACAAAGTAAAGTGGAAAAGAGAGTTTGGAGACGCTTTTATCGATATGGATATTGTTATTTTCAACTTAAAAAATGGTAAAACAGTGTTCCCTGCTAATTTGTCCAAGGCTTATAAAAGAGATGTTTTAAGTGCCAAGCTTCCGCATATCCGTTTCCATGATATGAGGCATACCCATGCGACGATGCTGTTGGAAAAGAAAATGAATGTCAAAGTGATCTCAGAGAGATTAGGTCACAGTAAGATATCTGTCACGCTGGATACGTACAGTCATGTACTTCCTAGTATGCAACAAGAGGTAGCCGATGAGCTTGAGCAGATGATCATGTTGTGATTTTTGTGACCTTTTTGTGACCTCAAATGGGTTGTTGCCTAAAAACTGTTGATATAAAAGGCTTTTCTGATGGTTCTACATCATGTGTGGTGCGTCTAAGATGTACCGAATTTAGGGTAGTGAAATTTTTCGCTGTTTAAGCTTTAAAGTCAAGCAGGACAAGCTTTCATAGCAATTTTCAATTTACTGATCTGTACTGATTCATACTATTAAAATCTTATAAATGACTGAATTTTGTGACCGTATTTGTGACCTTTTGGAGGAGGACAAGCATGTGACTGTGCATTATACTCCTGTGAGTTCTGATCAAAGGAATCTGATAACCAACGCAGGTGAGAGTTACGGGGATTTTAAGATTTTCCCTATTCATAATGTGGACAACAGCATTAGAACGAACATGGGAGCGTCCAAGGAGTATGTCAATTGTAAAGTGTTCGGAATCAAAAAATTTATACTCGAACGTGTACTGATTTATGGTATATTGTTCCTATTATTAAAGGTTTATTTCATCATTATTCAGATTTCGAGGTGAAAAATGAATCATATAGAGTTAGTTCAACATATAGCATCTTTTCTAGCATCTGAGGTGAAGTCATACGATATACCAGACATCTGTTCTAGTTACGGCTTAGACGGCGGTGAAGAAAGCGAGGCCTTTGCGGGTAAGTCTAAATATGTAGAACGTAGACTAAGAGGTAAAGATCAATTATTTCTAATTGATTTAGCCAAGAGAGTGGCAAAAGATTATAATTCTGTTGATTTAAATAGAATGCTAAATACGATCTCTCCAAGGGGAATATTTAATATCACACAGATAACAAGAAAAAACATTGTTAAAGAAATATTGTCGCTAGGGTACATTGAAGGTGATATGAATTTAATTGACTTTCTGAAGAGAACATGGGATTTAGATTCCATGCCTTCAACAGATTCGAGGTTTTTAATGCAACTGGGGACATAACTCAGCATATGATAGCAAATGATGATTGGTCATTTCAAGAATTATTTGAAGATGTTCTTGAGATTTATAATATTACAGATGAAAAATTCATTCGTTTCACAGAACAAATTGTCCATCCGCGTGTCAGAAGCGAGGTTGATCCTCAATTTATTGAAAAATTGAATTATCATTTAGTTAAAGATGGATACAAAATGCAAGTGACCTCACAGATATCAGGTTATCCATTATACACCATTATAAAAACTACTAAAGGTGTTAAAGGAGAATTTAAAAATCTTATATTCGCTGCAGATGGCCCTAAACCTGAAATTGTTATAAGCGATTCGATTAACAATGAGATAGCTATAGTTAAAAATCAAGAGTTTTGTCTAGTGTATGATCTGCCAATTTTGGAAGGATTATTGTGGAGAGAATTAGTAACTTGGTGGGGAGATAAGCAATCTGAGGAAGAAGGAATAAATGTTGAACGAGCGATGTACAAGCGTTTGATTAGGTCATTAGATAAAGGGCCAGAAAGAAACTTTTTTAAATTTTATTTCAAGCACTTTAGAGAAAGAATGGGTAATAGTTTACCTGCTTTGATACCTCAGGTATATCTTCATTATGACCCCTATGTTACTAAAATAGTACCGAATGAAACACGCTTAGTGAGACAACGAATGGACTTTTTATTGCTATTACCAAATAACGTTCGAATCGTAATCGAGATTGATGGTAAACAACACTATTCTACTGAGGATAATAAACCAAACCCTAAGAAATATGCTGAGATGATGAAAGCTGATAGAGATCTTAGACTTTTAGGGTATGAAGTTTTCAGATTCGGAGGATTTGAATTTATAAATGAAAACAATGTAGATAAAATGGTACTTGATTTTTTTAGTAAGCTCTTTTTAAGGTATGAGATCAATTGAAATAACTATTTTATATTGTATGAGGATAGAGGTTAGCATATGAAGAAAATAACCACTGAGAATTACTATAAACCTGATGATATAATAAAAAACTTTGGAGCAGTGAATTTTGAGACAGGTGAACAGTGGGCTGTCACTGAGGACGATATTCTTAATTTCGTTGATAAAATTACAATTGATGAATTAGTTCCTGATGACATAAAAGAATTGATTGAAGTATCTAAGGCATTATATGCTTATGGGTATTTATATTGGACTTTTTTTACTCTTTCGCAAGAGCAATCTTATAAAGCGTTTGAAGCTGCAATATCTAGTGTACATAAAAGGGTTTATGGATCTAATTTTAGCACTAGAGGTAAAAAGAGACTTCAGCTTTCAGACATGATTCAAAAACTTATAAATAGTGGGAATATTCCACATGAGAAGAAAGCCCGGTATGATGCTATTAGAGAACTAAGAAACATGTCGTTTCATCCATCCATGCAATCGCAATGGGGATTAGTTGCCTATGACACTATTTTTCAAATTATAGAAGAAATAAACAGCCTGTTTCAAACTTTAGAGAAACAAAATTGATCAAAGGCATGATTTATTAACAATAGAGGTGAACAGGTAATGATTAAAATGGGGTTAGCTGAAAATGGCGCTGATTCACTAAAAGCGGCTTATTTAATAATAGAAAAATTGCCCTCTTTAGAAGATGGGCTATCTCATAATTTAAAAGATGCTGTAATATCGCTCAATCATGGTATAGAAATTCTTTTTAAATTAATCCTTAAGAATTATGAAGAGTATTTAATTTTTGCTGATTTGGATAAATATATGACAGCAAAAAAGAATAGCTGGAAAAAGGAAAAGAGAATGTTATGGATGTTAATCCTCTTTTGGAGATTGTGACATTAAACGAAGCAATAAGACGAATTAAATACCTATGTAATAGCAATTAATTATCTCAATAAGATAAGGAATCAGTTTATGCATTATGAAATCAATCTTTCCAATGAGCAGATGCTTGAATTATTGGTTAAAATGAGAATCGCATATGACTTAAGTTATGATTTTTTCACGGATCATATCGAAGACTTACGTTTTTTTCTTGAAGACGCAAGATACGAAATTACTGTTGATGATTATTCTAACGAGATAGCCGAAATGCACAGAAGTATGATGGAAGACTCAATGTACGAGGAATATAAAGAAAGAAAACTAGATTTTAAATAGAGTAAAATTGAAGGAAGAAGGTGCGACCTAAATTGCCGTTTTATGCATACCACCAAACCACAGGGATGAAATACCATATTGATGACTGGCTTCGCTTTTTTCCAGAAGAGTTTCCAGTATGCGATTTGTGCAAAAATATCCTAAAGATTAGGGCGAAATCATCTGTAGGTAACGTAGCTGCACATTTTTATCATGAAAGTAATACAAATTGTCCATCAATTGAGTCAAATCGTAAGCGGTATGAGGGACTAAGGCCAACAGAACGTGATGAATATAACGCACATTTAATGAAAGAACTCACATCTCAACATTTAGATAAAGTCTATTTAAGATGTAAACATTTACTTAATAACAATTTAAGTTATAGTCAGTACAAGGAAATGTTGATAGCTGCAAATAAAAGCGATATTTGGTATTACAAAGGTTTAATATTTAAGTATGTTCCATATGTACTTCTTGTTAATTATGGCGTTTTCAAAGAACAAGGAAAGTTTTTTGTCTTTGAGTCAAATTTAAATAACTATGATGATCTATGGAATCATCAAAAGTCAATCAAAAACCGTATATGGAGAGTTGACACGACATCAAATGATGTTGAAGAATTTACAATGATTGATGACCTTATTTTGAAGGACTACTTTTTTAAATACAGAGATCTTCTAAAGTAAATGAAATGTAGATTTTAAACTATCAACGTTGTTCCTTTAGAGCCAAAATCCAGCTTTACAATATCAATCTTATAATGACTATGATTTACAACAAACAAGCCTAGATGATTACTGTCTAGGCTCTTTACTATGTCTATGTATTTAGTGGAATGTAGTTTATCAACCTGTTTCTTCTGCTATATCGAACAATTCTCCTAAGCCGATACCTAAATAACCACAAATGTTAGCCATCATTGAGGTAGAAAGACGAGAGCTATCAAGATCCTGATTATTTACTAATTTATAAATAGTTCCGATTCTTTCACCAGTCTCCTTCGATAATTTATAGGGAGTAATGTCTTTTTCTTTAAGTATCTTATCTAGATTACATGTAAGTGTGAATTTAGACTTCATTATTTACCTCCTAAATATGCTTAAATAAAGCTATTGACATTAAACGTCTATAGTCGTATATTGTTTATATAGACATTAAATGATTATAACTATTAAACGATCATACCATTATTGAGAAGGAATGTATATACATTTCCTTAGCTTTGCTATTGCCATTCTACCAATTTCTCAAGGAGGAAGATACCCAGTGACCAAAAAAGCTAACAAGCAAGCCATCATCGACATTATACGAATGAAGCCAGTTTGGGAATCAGAAGAAGATGCTGAAAAGGAACTACACTATTACCATATTATCGATGCTCTAAATCGCAAATGGCAAACGATTGGCTTGAACGTCTCGGATGCTATTCAAGTGTTTGAACAGGGCAATGACGACAATTGGACTCGTATTATCGAACCAGCGCCGTACAATCCTGACCTGTCCATCAATGACCTAATCAATATGCTCGATATTTCCCCTGAAGCTTGGCGTATTCGCAATGACATGCAAATCATATTGAACACAGTTGAACGCCGTAATGAGTATGTAAATCGTATCGTCAATGTTAATCGTGAAAGTAGATTTCTTTTGCTTCACCAAATGAAGGATGAATATTTACAACATGATCAACTTACATATGAACACTTTATGCAATTGTACGCTGTGAATCCTGTGGGAGCTCTGACCATGTATTTCTTACAATCCATTGATATTATTACATATTGGGAATGGGAAGCTGCTGGAGGTACATGTGAGAAGGCTATTCAGTACAAACGTGAGGAACCATTGATGCCGTTTATCCAAGCTATTGAACGTGCTGAGGATGAAGCGAGAGGGATTGTTTCTGGTTTTTAGTATGTCGCGTGATACAACAATTCTCCTAAAGGAGAAGATACATATGTCCACCATGAAAGGAGCGACACCAATGTACAAAACTGGGAAGCTAATGGACGGTAAACTCTACCTCAAAACAATAACTGGTAACTGGATCAGTCTCAAGATGTTGGCTCAGGCTGACAAAAAGGCTGTGTAAAATGTATTTGGACTACATGTTATAAAGAGTCAGGGAGGATGGAATTTAGCCCCGTGTTTGAGCGCCTAGAGATAGGCGTTTTTTTTGTTACTAATTTACTATACTTATCCAAAATATATGGGAAATTGTCCCTAATTGTTGTATTATAAAGTAGTATGAAAAAGTACCAGCAGCTAAGGAGGAGCATTGTTGTCTATATTTGTGATATTGTGTGTTTTTGTTGTATTGATTGCTTTGGTATTGCTACGCTTATTTAAGAAGCCTAGAGTTCAAGAGCAATATAAAGTAACGCAGGATATTGATCCTTATAAAATTAGCATTAACGAAATAGATCGTATGGAGGATGGCAAGGACTTCGAAATGTATCTGTTTAGGCTGTTCCAGTGTTTAGGCTATGGTGATGCGTATAAAACACAAGACAGCAGAGATTTTGGAGCAGACTTGGTATTTACAGATAGAGAAGGATACCGCAATGTCATTCAGGCTAAACGGTATGCAGTAAGCAATCCTGTGGGTTTGAGTGCAGTTCAGGAAGTGTATAGTTCTATGCGATTTTATAGAGCTAAGAAATCTACTGTTATTACTTCGAGCAAATACACAATCTCGTGTGAACAGTTAGCCAGTTTTAATAGAGTGAAGTTGTTGGATCGCAACGATTTAATTGAAATGATTGAGCTTTTCAAGTCACAGCAGCATAGCAAGGTAAAAGATATCATCGAAGCAGAGCCTTACTTGAGTCTGGATTCATGGGACGATTATAGGAATAAGGATAAAATAATTAAGAAGGATCATAAGTCTGAAAGACGCATCGCTTCAGGTAACTAGTTACTGAAGACTTTTGAAGTAAATCATAAGGAGTGAACGAATTGAACTGGGATCAAAATGATCCGTATAAGGAATTTAGAAGGCAGCAAGCAGTAATACGTCAAGCGTTTAAAAACCCAGTTAGAGAATGGAAAAGGCAGCAACAAGCGCTAGAGAGTGTATTAAATATTTCAATGAGAAAAATGATGAAACAACAAAGAGAGTTTAAGAGTTTAATGGAGAGTCCGTTTAGAGATTTGCAAGAGCAACATTTACAGTTGCTGAGAAATATGAAACCTATTGCAGATTATTTAAATCAGCAACAGGATATTATCCAAAGATCTTTTGGAACAGTACCTAAGCTTTTAAAAAAGGCCTCTAAAGATTTTGAACAATATAAGAAGCTAATGGTAAAACTGAATTTCCCCCCTCATCATGATATGGATTATAAAGATTTTAAAGGGATTTATGAATTTTATATCGCAAATGGCGAAGAAGAGATGGAAGAAAAAATATATCAACTAATACTTAATAACTATGTTGACTCGAAAATTAAGTCTTATTATGAAAATTGGAAAACAATAGGTTGGTTAAAAAAAAGGATAGCAATATTAGATGAATCAATTACTAATTATCTCGAAGGCAGATATCACAGTGCAATCTCAACATTATTACCGCAAATTGAAGGGATAATTATAGAAAGAGGCAATGTTACAGGTTATGTCTCTCAAAAGGAATTGAAAAGATTAGGTGAGGAAGTTCTAAAAGATACAGGTAGTTTTTCATTAGATGATGCGGTTAAACTTTTTTATATAGATTGTGTGTTGGATTCATTTAAACATGGTCAGATAATTAAGTCACCTTTAAGTAGACATGCTATCTTGCATGGAGCGGATACTAAATATGGGTATAAATTGAATGCTTTGAGATGTATTTTGTTTTTTGATTATTTAATTTTAAAACTCAATGGAGTAAATCGAAATTTGGATTCTTAAAATTAAAGAAAAGAGAATTAACAAATGAATGTGGAAACAAAAAAAACAAGATTTTTCAAAGAATTATCGACAGAATTTTCTAACGGGACTTAGTCGAAAAAACTTGGAATCGTGAGTAGTTTGTTTACTGTATCGGGTGTATCTGGGGCTTTCTTTTACACAAATCTTTCGATAGGAAAAATATTAAATTTAGATCTTTTTCAACTTTCTATTCTATTTCTACTGACAACACTTTTAATAGTATTCTCATTACTAATTATCGGCGGTATGGTTTATGCATCAACTCCGAAGAATTTTAATTTGGATCTCTCTTTTTTATTTTTTGTTGTAATTATTTTAACGTGGGGTATGGGGCTAGCACTTCTATCAATGATATTTGCATTTTATATGGAAATAGTTGATTTGTTATTTAATAGATATGTTAAATGATTGATAAAAAAATTCTTTTATAGGAGATGTCTATATGAAGTTGTATATTGCTGGGATCAACCACAATGACCCTGTTTCAAGGACAGGGCTAATTCAATGGCTACACGAGATTAAAGCTGAAAACCAAACTAAGCCCGACTTTATTGCTTCAGAATGGGACGAGGAGGTATATACAAAGGTAGCTGCCCAGAGGCCATATCTTTCACAATTATTAGAAAAGGAGTGGCCAGATTTAAATCAAAAACAAATAGAATCTATCTCAAAAACATTGGCTTATGAAGGAGATAGCCACAAAGGTATCTTTGATAATGTAAATGTTCTATGGCTTGACGATTCGAGAGTCGTGGATCAAGAAGCTGTTGACAATTTTGCAAAACTGAGACTTCAGACTTTGAAAATGCATTGTAACAACGATGCGAAGTTTAACTTTATTGAAGAACTGAGTCGAAATTTAAAAAAGAACGAATGCTCGGATCTTCCGACTATAGAAAGAGATATTAAGTTTGCAAGCACAATCTTTGCTTATGTTGAAGAGAATAGATGTGAGTGGGGAATTATCATTGTCGGTTCTTTGCATGCCTCTGAAGAAGAGGGAACGATGAGAAATCAACTTGAGTACAAGGGTTACGAATGCCTGGTTAAGCATTTTTGATTTCATATTTTGTAAATCAAATTAGTCTTTCATCAAGAGAGGCGAAGATTGACGAGTAATTCAGTGATGTGAATTTAAGTGGGAATGGGGAGTTTAATTGAAGAAGATTTTCAAGAAGATATTTAAGCATCCAATCGGAATTGCTGTTTCTTCCGGTGTTATTAGCTCAACAATTAGTGCTCTTATAGTCGCCTACATAAAATCGGAATCCTTTATGAGTGCTTCTATAACGGTTTGGAAATGGGTCATATCATTATTTCACTCAGTTTTGACCTTTGGTGTCCCTGTTTGGATGTTACTGTTAATTCTCATAATCTACTTCAAACTTATTAATCCGATATCAAATTCTTTTAATAAAAATAGTAGTCCTGATTTTCTGAATTACAAAAGTGATATCATTGAAGGAATCCGTTGGGAATGGGAATGGTTTAGCTATTATGGAAAATACAGCATTTCAAACAGAATAGACGCGGTATGTATTCATTGCAATGGATATCTTATAGACAATAGACACTCCTATAATATTAATACACTAGAATGTGAACATTGTGGTTTCAAAAAGAACTTAAGTGAATGGGAACATGAGGAATATCGCAATAAAATCAAACGGGAAATATTAAGACGAACACGGAATAAGTCAAACGAAAACTCTATGTAAAACGAAACTTTTAAGGGAAGTGATAGTTGTCTTGGATGGTAACGTTTTTGAGGGGATTGTTGATGTGTTTTTAGTCAATGGAGAATCAGCTTACGCAGACGTAGATAATCGAGAGGAAGGCTGTTCTTTAAATGAATATCTGTTCTTAGTTTTGGCAGGTAAAAGAGTGCGAATCACAGTTGAAAGATTAGAAGACTGAAAGAAATTTGAGACTTATTTAAATAGTATAAGTGGGATAGAATGAATCAAAAGATAAGCGACTTCATCAAAAGTGAGAGGGAAGTGAAATGAATAAGAAAAAGTTCTTTCTCAGTCTGTTTATTGTTTTAATCATTTTAGTTGCTTTACAAGTCCCAAATTATATTAGATATCAATTTGATAAAAATTTTGGAGACCCTCATACTTTCTTTTATGGCGTTGGAATAGGTGTTTTATTAGATGAAACTAATAACTATTACGAAGAAGAAATTGATTTAGATGATCAAAATAAAGTTTCAATTGATGTCTCTCGATACAAAAAAAGAAAGGCAGATTTGTATATTTATGGTGGGTACATCAATAGTGTGGAACCACTTGTTGTAGTACTGAATGATAATGTCATATATAACGACAAACCTGAAAATGAATCAGCTAATTTTTATTCAAGGTATTACTTAAAAAAACACTTTGTTGTTAAGTTAAGCGAAGCAGTAAAAGAAGGAGAAAACAAACTGGTAATTTCAACTGGGAAAGCGACGAAAAGCTATGAGCTATATATCAATTAAAGGAGAGAATTCCATGAAAAAAGGCATAAAAATTAGCGGAGCAGTTTTTGCTACTAAAGGAAACGTTGATCATGATGAATTTATTGATAAGTTTATAGAGTTTGTTGAATCTAATGGCTGGGAATTTGGTGGAGGAAGTAGATTAATAGATGAAGATGGAAATGATATTAAAGAATAAAATATGACTTTTACAAGAAAGAAAACAGAGGAAGCTGTACACTGAACTCATTGAGATAAAATATGAGAAACAAACTTTAATGTTTTATGGAGGCAAGACAATGCAGACAAGAGAGAAGAAAGATGCTTTACTAGAAAGGCTAGCGGAAACGTTCACCAACAATAATAAGGTATTTGTATTAGTTAATGTTATGATCTTCATTTCTATACCATTGCTTGTCCTTCTAAGATTCCGCTTTGGTGTCGATACAGACTATGCACAGATAATTCTGTTTGTTTTCATGTTTTTATTCTCTCTATGGCAATCTAAAAATATTTATTTCAGATTACCCCAAAATAGCTTTGATGCAAAAAACAAAAAAATGAATTTTCTTATTTATTACATATATGTTCCCTTGTTAGCCCCGATTGCTGCAATACTAATAGTAGGTCTCGTCGGTAGAATGTTTGTTAAGAACAGCAATCCACAAGGAATAACAAACATATCTTCAAATGAAATTTTTATTAGCTTAGTAACAGATGTTCTTGCTGGAGCCGAAGAAATATGGAGATATTCAAGCATTTTAATTATTTATTTACTACTCCATTATGGATTTAGGAAACTTAGTAAAAAGAAGAATATAAAGATATTGTCGCTAATTTTATCGTTTCTTTTAAGTTCTTTTCTATTCGGCTGGATGCATACATTTGCATATTCTGATGGTTGGATTAATCTGGATATTACAATTATGATTGGTCTGATGGGATTATGCTTTGCAACAATAATGTTTATTACAAAGAGAATTTGGAGCGCGATTCTTACTCATATAGTGTTTGATGTATATACTACGTTTAATTCGTATGATAGTTCTATTGTATCTTCTATTTTAATAGTAACTTGCTTATCAATTTCAATTGTATTGTTGTTGACAAAAAGAAAAGGCAAAGCTGCAATTAATACTTAATCTTATTAGGTATGATCGTAGTAAAACAAATATTTTACTACAAGGAGTATATGGAAATGGGACACGATATTAGTGGGTATAACAAAGAAAACAAAGAAATTGCATATACTCGATACGGATCGTGGAACGAATGTGCAAGGCATTTATATAGAGTTCTAGATGTTCAATCATTAGACGGTGGGGTTAGTGGTGTAGGTGAAGAAATTTATTTCGATGAAAACCAAATTAAAGATGCTATTCTAAAATCCGAAACAATTGATTGGTCTAACATTGAACAAACCGAGCCTGAGTATGAGAAAGACAAATTAGCCAAGTTTCTCGATGGACTTTTAAGCATAGCTACCAACGAAGGCAAGGTAAAAGTTTATTTTGGATAAATCGTACATTTCAAAAGGAAGTGGCGAGGGTGCTGAAATATAAGAAATATGGTAGATGGCAGCACATTTATTCTGGCAGTTATAAAGACATGAATATCAATAAAGCAACGCATGGAAAGTATCTATTCTTCTCAAACGATAGAGGCTCACTGATTCAGATAGCTGAAACAGAAATAAAGCAAAATGGATTCTATTGGGCTAAAGTAGTCGATGAACCTATGACACTCTCAAGTGGTTATGTCTTGTGTTTATACTGGAACGATGATTCAAGATTGGATGAGCTTAAAGAGAGATATCATGACAATATTAAATGGAAATCCGACGAGGACACTCGAAACGGAAAGTACTCTGAAGGTTACTATACATTTGATTTAATGGGATGTGTGCCGTTCGATATAAAGTATAGACAGCTTTACGAGGACTACTATAGAACATGGTTCCATGACAACCGCCACGATGAAAAGTATGATTTTGATAAGATTATTGATGAAGTGGTAGATGAAATATGCGAGAACTTACCAGAGGAGTACTTAGCTAAAATGTCTCACTTTGACCTTTCGGTTATATCAATAAAGAAAAATCATCGCAAGGTATATATTGAAGATCTTGTCAAGGCGTATAAAGACTCAAAGGAAAGATGAAATGAAATTTGGTGAAAAGGTAATATCACTTAAAGGTGTTACTGTGAAGGCAGTAAATCAGATGAAATTTTCCTTTTACAGAAATGAGGTGTAGTCTTGACCACAACTTTGTCCGTGAAGGTAAAGAAAGATGGAAGCATTGAATTGCTGGATTTATTTGATTCACTTTCACTAGAGCTGATAAGCAGAGTCCCCGGCCTTTTGAAAGCAAACCCATTATTTGACGACAAGAGAAAGGATGCATTATTGATCAAGGAAATAAACGAACTAATTTATAACAAGAAACTAGACGAACAATTCTCGCTGGCAAAAAACAGTTCCTTGGAATTTAAAATGATGCTTGCTGATGTAATTGAAAAGTTGATTCGTTATGAGAACAGATGAAATCTTTCCTTTATTCAAATATGAAAGTTGGACATTAAATGGCTAATGATTTGAATGCTCAAGGTTTTTATGTAGTCGTAGGTGGAAATATTGAGAAGTATCGTAAACTTCAAAACGATAGCTTACAATCACTGGCTGAAAAGATAGGAGTAACCAAGAAAACTGTTCATCGATATGAGAGAGCGGAAATAAGAATTAGTATTGAGAAATTAATACAGGTAGCCTCGATACTGAATACGACAGTTGAGGAACTAACAAGTGGAATCTTAAAGTATGATGATACAAAATAATTTCTTAAAAGTCTTTGGGGCATTTTGTCCTAGAAATGACATACATACATATATGAATTGAGTTAGACTATTAGAGTGAAATATGAAAAAACATGAAAATAACATCAATAACACTTCCACTTCGCGATTCTTGTTACGATTCATGATTCGATTGAGCTACGATACAAAACATAGATAAATAAAGGGTTTTTAAAATTAAAATTTTGAATAAATCAATTGCTAAAAATTAAAAAATCCATTGATTCATTAGCCTTTTAGCGAATTTCCTTCCAATTCGTACGATTGAAGCTACGATTCCAACTATTTTCACAAAAAATCCTTCATTTATCTATGTTTTAGCTATTTTCTCGATACGGCAACGATGTGAATATATTATGGTACAATTTTGAACCACAATGACTCAAAAAACCATATAGAATATAGTATTTATGCACATATTATCAATTTTGACGATTGAGGTTCGATACGGGTGTCGATATAGGATATCTTTACAGTGTCTCAAAGTTGGTGATACCTTCATATGATTGACACAGCGTCAACTTCCTATCCTCATTGCTGATAATGTGAAAATATTACTTTCAAACTATGATTACAAATGTATGGAAAAAAGAGTTGAGCAATTTGACTTTTGTTGAATTCATGCATACAATTTGAATATATTGGTTATGAATACATATAAACCATTAAAAGATGTATGTAAATGGATATGCAAATTAATTAATGGAGGGTGAGGACAGAATTGAAGGCTAAATTAAAATTTTTGGGGTTGGCTGCCCTTACTGTTACGTTTGCTGTAGTTATTAGTAATAATGTTTTTGCTAGTGATGATACTTCAGAAGAAATGGAGAGCGTTACAAAAGCAGTAGTCCCTGATATTGTATTAGAAGGACTTAATCACCCTGATAAAATTTATACTAAAGATGCATTATTTATAAAAAAACCGCAATCTCTCCATGATGAAGAAAAATTCAATCAAGATGAAGTAGTCTACGACGTTTCAAAGGCTACTGATGAAACTAAAGCGATCATTCAATATGACGCTACTTATATCAAGGAAGAAGACAGTAAATAGATTTGTGTACTAAAGCATTTGAAAAGTTAAGTTGTATAATTGGAATATCTAGGGCGACTTCGGTTGCCCTTTTTATTATGCTCAATTTAGCCAAGGTCTTTTTCAACACTATGTCATAAAGTATACCTTTTGCAATAGTAGTTTAGTGTATGTCATAAGTGGTTATGATACATGTCAAATAGTATATAAATAATTTTGAAACATTTCATATATAACAATATACATTTTGACATAGTTTTGCTATAATATAACCAATGACATAGCAAAGGATGATCCATATGAGTGAGATTAGACACTATGGTTACATAAGGGTATCGACGAAAGATCAGAACGAAGCTAGACAATTGGAAGCAATGCAAGATTTAGGTATCATGGAACGTGATTATTTCATTGATAAGAAAAGCGGCAAGAATTTTGACAGACCACAATATCAGGCATTGAAGAGTGTGCTTAGAAAAGGCGACATTCTGTTCATCAAGGAACTGGACAGACTTGGACGAAATGCAGAAGAAATCAAACGTGAATGGCAAGATATTACGCATGAGATAGGCGCACACATCGTTATTCTTGATATGCCAATTCTTGACACTAGACAATACCATAATGGCTTAGAGAAGGTTATATCAAGTATTGTGCTTGAGTTGCTTTCGTATATGGCAGAACGTGAACGTGAGAAGATAAACGGTAGACAATCTGAAGGTATAGTAGCAGCTAAGAACAATGGCGTTGTGTTTGGTCGTCCTAAACAGGCAATAAGCGATGACTTCATTATGGTATATGAGGAATGGAAACAAGGCAGCATAACAGCAGTGGAAGCCATGAGACGTGTAGAAATGAAGCCTAACACATTTTATCGTAGGGTAAAGGAATATGAGCAACAGAAACAAGTAGGATAAAATAATAATCATGTGTACACTACGTACACACTCACGGCCTAGATGATTAATGTCTAGGTTTCTTTGTGCTTTAATAACCATATATTAGTGTATAATTTGAAGAAGGGGGATAGTTTACACCCAAAGCGCCTATTAAATTTCCAAATAATGCAGTAGCACATCTACCTACACACTGAAGTTATTTTATGAACTGATTTTGCTTCTATAGATACCCGGGGGTAGTTAAAATCAATTGACCATTCACTTTCTACAAATATCCCCATAGCACTTCCATTCCCCGACATAGCCTCAATTTAACTCGATGCCATCCCAAATATTATGAAGGTTGCTTGTATGTCATACATCCAATCTAAGCTCAAATCATAGATTAATTACAAGGGAAGATGAACATAACTATTAATCTGGTAACTTTATATTGGATAAGTTGTATTCTGATCTTTCCAATAAACTATACATCAATATGAGGACGATACTTTTAACCATAAAATCCTCGAAAACTATCTCGAAAGGTATCTTAAGTACATATATGAAAAGTATATGATTTTGTTCCAAAAGATGGTACAATCAAGATCGTTAAAGCATTGTACTACTTGTTTCACAACTACATAATAATTTTAACTATGCATCGTATTGTTAGTCTATGTTGAAAGGGTGGTTTATCGATGAAAATTACACCCACGATTAGAGCAGAATTGGAACAATTTCTACAACAAGAAAACATGAGTCTAACGCAATTTGGACAAATCGCAGGGATGAATAGGGGAATAATAAGTAGCATTGTAACAGGTAATAAATCTATGTCTATTAATCAGCTCGATCGAATTACTGAAGCTATGGGCTTACCAGAGGGTCACTTTTATGATCTATTTATAGAAAACTACATTATTGACCATCCTCCTAATATGAGGCGAATTGAACCGTTTTTATATCGCTGTGCGGAGTTGGACAAGCTGGATGCGATCCGTCGAGTGGTGGGAGCCATCATGGATAATCTACTGTATTCGCCCAAACTATTCGAAATTGCAGAAGGATTGTTGGCGCAGGGACGACTAGAAGCGGCATTGATACTCTATGAGGGGGTAGCTGAAGCGGAGAAATATCAACACTCTGAACGCCTAGCCATCTGTCAATATCGTATATTCAAGATTCAGATTGGAGATAACCAAGAAAAGAATTTCCAATCAGCACTCCAATTTGAGCCTTTTGTCAAACGTCTTGATGCTATAGACCAATTAGATGCCCTTATAGATTTGGCTAATGTGTACCGATCATTGCGAAAATGGGAACGCGCTAAGGAAGTTGCTAAGGATTTAAGGACTTTAGCCAAAGCTCAATACTCCTTGGAACATTCTCAGGAAAGGGAAGAGCGCAAGCCTCTGCGACCGTTATTTTTTTATATAGCATTCAGTAAATCACTTATTGGCGGCGTTTATTATGAACAAGGAAAGTATGAGTTGGCGTTACAAATTGCGTATGAGTCTTGTGATTTGGATTGGGTGAAAGAGACCGACGAAGAAGCATTGCGCTGGAAAAGCTTGTTTCAAGAATGGGGCGAGGCTAACATATGCTTAACCAAACTCATGGCTGGAGATACAGAGGCACTTCCTTTATACATTGATCTCATTTCAACAAATAGAGAGGAATTACTACCGGGTTTGTGGAATATAATGATAGTAGCCAATCGTTATAAATTAAATGTTGACAGTATTTTGAGTCAATTTGAGTGGGAAATATCCAAGATACATGATCAAGAAGGAAGACAAACGAATGACAAGCAGAATATTAATGATCAGCTTGTTGGGTTTTTGAGTGAAATAGCTGACTATTATTTGACCAATGGTCAGTACGAAAAGGGAATTAGTTACTTATTAGACTGTATGAGATTATCCACTATAATTAATAATGAGCACTCTATACTTCGTTGCGTGAGAATGTTTGAACGTTGTCGCCAATTTGTCTCAAATGAAGTCAAAGTGGAGTATCGAAATTTAGTGGAAATGGGGTAATGGTATGAAACGCATAATTAATGGGTTGTTTGCAACTACTTACTTATTGGTGTTGTTAGCGAGCATACAAACAATAAACATTCAAGATTTTAGTATGTCACAGCCAATTTCTAACGGTGGTATCTCAGTTTTTGGTTGGCATATTGGAAGTTAGTACATTTTAAATAGTGTGAAAGCGTTTATTCAAATGAAGAATATTAAGTTACATTTAAGGCTTGAACGGGATTATCCGTTTAGCCTTTTTTGAATGTAAACAATTGACTGGTGGTGTGTTGGATGGATATAGGTGAATTAGTGCAGTATTTAAATCGGATGAGTTCTAGCTTAAGTGAAATAGGGGATAAAACTAGTTCAGGTTTTCAGGACATCGAAATTAGATTGAGCAACTTAGATACCACTCTTACTATAACTAATGTTTTACTAACCGTTCTAATTATTGTTATTGCCCTAAATACATTTCTAAAATGGAAAAACTCAAAGAATTAGTCATCAGATCATTAAATATTTTCATTCATGCTAATAGTAGTGCTACCTACGTTGATTCATGTAACTTATAACAAGAGGTATAATACTTTTGACATAGTAACCTGTTTATTTCAGTCCATTGGTCACATAATATAAAAAGGAAATAACAGGATAGTAGATGGATTTCCCTAAATCGCCCCTTCTGATAAGATTATTTCCATCAAAATTAAAGTGGGCGTGGTAGAATGGGGAGAATATTAGTTTCACCTGACAAACTGATGGAAGTTGCTGATCAGTTCTTACACGGAAAGCATGAAATGGAACGTATGCTGAATCTTTTGAATGGACGA
>NZ_JBBOYM010000001.1:4915000-5701643 GCF_038008125.1 Paenibacillus sp. FSL L8-0663 | reverse complement strand
AGACGTCACTCCTTTTAAATCCTGACATTTTACCGAATTAAGCTGCAGAGAGCTGCTCTCGGCGCTTCGGCAAAACGCCTAAAATCCCAAAAATGTTGTTGAAGGCCATAAAAAGACATACCGCCGCCTAAATCATGCGGCAGTGTGGTGAGAGAACGCAACACAAAATGACCCTGAAAAATAGCTAATGGAAATTCCGCTGCTGATCAGCAGAAGAGAGGCGATATTTCTCAGGAGGGAATGTGCGGCACGATCCGTTCTCTTGATCCCGCAGGCCAAAACGGGACTGCAATATGTCGAAATCAAATGAAAAATGTAGAATATATCCCCAGAATCCCAAATCCGCACAGAAATAAAAAGATGGATAAATTGAACTTGTTCACAACTTTATCCACAGGGTGTTGATAATATGGAGGGTAAAACAACATATTCACATTCAAAAGTAATATCATCATAGCAAAAGAAGCCTTGTATTTCAATGACTGGTGGTTATTTATCCACAAATTCAATCTGTTGTGTACAATTTTTATTCACAACACAAGATATTGTTTATAATTTGTTCAGTTTTCGACAATAACTCTTTTTTACTCTAAAATGTTATGCACAGGTTATGACCATTTAAATCACAATTCAGTTTTTTTTGTGGATCTGTGTATAACAGCTGTTGCCTTTTGGTCACAGAGGCTTATTTTTCTGTTGAAAATTTCCGGTAACGTTTCCGACATTATTTTTGAACGAACCTGATAACGTCGATCTGAAAATAGGATGGATTCAAGTTACAAATGAACAAATGTAAAAAACAGTTTTTGGAGGAGTGAAAACTACAAATAGAATGCTGATAATGGAGGAGAGGCGAAAGAAATTCTATGAAATAAGGGAATAAAAGAGTGAAGTGAGTGAGCGGGGTAAAGGGGAGGAGGCTTCCTGATTCGAAAAAGAGGGAGAGGATTCACAGGTACATTGACTTTGACCGCTATTTGTGGTTAAATGTACAAAGGTGTTTTTTGTGGAGATTGCTACGTTAGGTATATTCCATATAAAACGTATTCCTTGTAAGGAGGTGCAGCACAATGAGACCGACTTTCAGACCGAATGTCAGCAAGCGTAAAAAAGTTCACGGCTTCCGTAAAAGAATGAGCACGAAGAATGGCCGTAAAGTTTTGGCAGCTCGTCGCCAAAAAGGTAGAAAAGTATTGAGTGCGTAATGCGTGCATAAAGACCACTACGGTGGTCTTTTTTTTCATAATTGAGGTATTCAGGGAGCGGATTCCTTCTTTTACTGTTGTAAAAATGTAGTGAAAGAAGAGGGAGAAGTCCAGTATCCCGTCCTATATTAGATGAAGCTTTTGAAAATGGATATAAAATAAGCGAGATTACCATGTTGATATGTTGTCCATACTTCTTACTATATAAATGGTAAAGGTTAGCTTACCGACATGTGTAAAAGAGATGAGCAAGGAGAAGCGCCGTGCAAAAAAAATTGCGTCTACGAAACCGGGCGGACTTTGGGCGCGTATACCGCCATGGCAAATCTTTTGCCAACCATCAGTTTGTGGTGTACTGGTTCCGCCGCAGAGAGGTAGAGCAGTTCCGCGTCGGAATTTCGGCCAGCAAGAAGATCGGCAATGCAGTAGTTCGCAACCGGATGCGCAGAATCGTTAAGGAAATTGTGCGCCATCATGAGCATGAATTGGTGGAGCAGATTGACCTGATTTTTATCGTTCGTAAGGGTGCGGTTACAATGTCGTATCAAGAGCTGGAGAAAAGCGTGCTGCACGTTCTACGCAAAGCCTCGCTGCTCAAGTCTTCACGCCGATAGTCAGTATCTTTGTCCTACAGGATATGGTATGATTTACGTTGGAATGGATTGGTTAAGAAAGGGGTTATGAAGTGTCGCGTTTGAAGACTCAACGGGGAAAATGGTTCCTCCTGATTGCCTTATTGGCACTTGTTGCTGTGCTGTCCGGATGTGCCCAGACGGCCCACAATTCTTACACGACGGCAGACTTGGCCAATGGATCGTTTTGGCAAAGATATGTCGTTTACTGGTTTTCGTATGCGCTAGATACATTTGCCCAATGGTTCTCTGGAGAGTATGGCCTGGCCGTACTGATTCTGGTGATTATCGTGCGAACCATTATTTTGCCGCTTACACTCAAGCAAGTACGTAGTTCCAAAGCTATGCAGGCCATTCAGCCACAACTAAAAGAAATACAAGCGAAATACAAGGATACGCCTGAAAAAGTCCAGCAAGAGACGATGAAGTTGTTTCAGGAAAATAAGGTCAACCCGATGGCTGGCTGTCTTCCTTTGGTAGTACAGATGCCAATTTTCATCGCGCTTTATAATGCCATATATTATAACTCGGCATTGCGGGATCATGACTTCTTGTGGCTCCAGTTAGGTAAACCGGATCACTTGTTTATCCTGCCGATTTTGGCAGCGATTACGACATTTGTCCAAACTTGGATGATGATGAAAATGAATCCGACGCCGCAGCAGGGACCGATGCAATTTTTGCTGTACGTCTATCCAGTGCTGATTCTGTTCATGTCGTACAACTTCCCATCCGCTTTGCCGTTGTACTGGTTCTACAGTAATATTTACACGATCATTCAAAACTATTTCCTTTATCGGAATAAGGATAAAGAAGCAGCACTGGCGAATGTGAAAACAGCCAGTCTCACGAAAACAGGTTCCTCCAATAGTAAGAAAAAAGGTGGCAAAAACACGAAGGGGGCTAAAAAGTCGAGATGACCAAAGTCGTGACATCAGGAAAAACCGTTGAAGATGCTGTAAGACAAGGACTCTCCCAGCTGGGAGTAAGCCGTGAACGGGTAACCGTAAGCGTGTTGGAACAGCCGTCAAAAGGATTCCTGGGGTGGCTCGGGGTCAAGAAGGCGAAGGTGGAGCTTACGCTGCTCTCTGAGTCGTCTCCTGAAACCACACACGCGGCTGAAGCTCATATATCGGCTCAAGCACCTTCTAGCGTGGGACAGGCTTTATCAGAAGGAACTGGGCCTGTTGCACAGGAAGCACAGATGAACATGGAAGCACCCTCGGGACATATAGATCCTTATGAAGAGGCGGTGCGTTTCATCCGTGAAACAGCAGTAGGAATGGGACTGGACGTTAAAGTCGATGTCCGCCACCGCAAGGATGAAAGTACACTGGATATCTCCGGTCCGTCGCTCGGTATGCTAATCGGCCGCAGAGGACAGACATTGGATGCATTGCAGTACCTGACGAATATCGTTGCCAACCGTCATTCTGACAAATTCATCCGAATTGTGCTGGATGCCGAGCAATTTCGTGCACGTCGGCAAAAAACGCTGGAGGATTTGGCAGATCGGTTGGCGAACCAGGCTATTCGTTATGGCAAGGAAGTGGTACTGGAGCCAATGCCGTCACAGGAGCGGAAGCTGATTCATGCCAAGCTCCAACAGCATGCGCTGGTTAGAACATACAGCAAGGGAGACGAGCCCAATCGGCGCGTCGTCATTGCTAAAAAATAATCCGACGCAATGGCTCTCTGCAAGATGCAGAAGCCATTGCTTTTTTTCTTATATTTCTCGCTGAAACGGCTGCCGTCCTTGATGAAGGACGGTAATGCCGTTTCTACTTGATAGGAGGTAGAAACTTTATGCTGAGCGATACTATAGCTGCCATTGCAACGGCTGTCGGCGAGGGCGGCATTGCGGTTGTGCGGGTCAGCGGTCCAGAAGCGGTCACAGAAGTGGAGGCTTTGTTCCGTAGTAAAACGCCTCTAAGCAAGGCTCCAACTCACACAGTACATTATGGACATATTATAGATCCTCAAAGCCAGGAAAAGGTGGAGGAAGTTTTAGTTACAGTGATGCGGGCGCCACGCTCTTTTACGACAGAAGATGTCGTAGAAATCAGTACTCATGGCGGGGTCGTAGCCGTCAAACGGGTAATGGATTTACTATTGCTGCAAAATATACGTTTGGCTGAGCCAGGTGAATTTACGAAACGTGCTTTTCTGAATGGTCGTATTGACCTGAGTCAGGCGGAGGGTGTTATTGACTTAATTCGCTCCAAATCAGATAAAGCTTTTTCGGTGGCTTTGAAGCAGGTGGATGGACAATTGTCCCAGAATATTCGTCGCTTGCGTCATGTCTTGGTGGAAACACTTGCTCATATTGAAGTGAACATTGATTATCCTGAGCATGATGTTGAATCTTTTACGTCTGACTTAATCAAGGATAAAAGCAGTCAGGTCATGACGGAAATTGATCGGCTGCTGCATACGGCGGAGCAGGGAAAAATTTTGCGTGAAGGGCTGACTACAGCGATTGTTGGAAGGCCAAATGTGGGCAAATCGTCACTGCTGAACACATTGGCTCAGGGTGAGCGGGCCATTGTGACCGATATTCCGGGCACAACCCGTGACGTTATTGAGGAATATGTGACGATTAATAGTATTCCGCTCAAGCTGCTGGATACTGCTGGGATTCGTGAAACGATGGACGTTGTGGAACGGATTGGAGTAGAACGTTCGAGAACGGCAGTTAGTGAAGCAGATCTGTTGCTCATCGTCATTAACGCCAACGAACCACTGCATGAGGATGAAATGGCATTAATGGAACAAATCCGCGGTAGACAAGCGATTGTCATTATGAATAAAATGGACTTACCGGCTCAAGTAGACCGGGATTTGTTGCTGCGTTATGTTCCCGAGGAGCTTATCGTACCGATGTCTGTGAAGGAAAATGAGGGAGCGGACCGATTGGAGCAGGCTATATCGAATTTATTCTTTAGCGGCAAGCTGGAATCGGCGGATATGACATATGTCAGCAACGTACGGCATATTGCTTTGTTGAAGAAGGCGCGCCAATCGCTGGTAGATGCCTATGAAGCTGCTGATCAATTTGTACCAATTGACATGATCCAGATTGATGTAAGACTGGCATGGGAGCATTTGGGCGAGATTGTAGGCGATACTGCGCATGATGCGCTAATAGATCAAATATTTTCACAATTTTGTCTAGGCAAATAGAACATTCAAGCATGGCTGATATAAGCCTGCTATCGTTATAGATATACAAGAGCATATTCGGCGTGAAGACCGGAATGTATAAGGAGGTAAGAAAGGTATGGGTTACCAAGGAGGCCACTATGACGTAATTGTCGTAGGTGCGGGCCATGCGGGCGTAGAATCAGCCTTGGCAGCAGCACGGATGGGCTGTCGCACGTTGATGATCACAATTAACCTGGATATGGTCGCGTTCATGCCCTGCAACCCGTCTATTGGCGGTCCTGCAAAAGGGCATGTGGTGCGAGAAATTGATGCACTGGGCGGCGAAATGGGTCGGAATATCGACAAGACATTTATCCAAATGAGGATGTTAAATACTGGTAAAGGACCGGCAGTTCATGCATTGCGTGCACAAGCAGACAAGTTCTCTTATCAGCATGCGATGAAGGAAACGATGGAAAAGGAACCAAATCTGACCTTACGCCAAGGTATGGTTGAAGAGTTGATTATGGAAGAAGGCCATTGCGTAGGTGTAATTACGAAGACGGGCACAGAGTATCGAAGTAAAGCAGTTGTCCTGACCACAGGTACTTATCTGCGCGGAAAAATCATTATGGGCGAGCTGATGTATGAGAGTGGTCCGAACAATCAACAGCCTTCGTTGAGATTGTCTGAGCATTTGAGAGAGCTGGGTTTTGATCTGGTTCGATTTAAGACAGGAACGCCGCCACGTGTGCACAAGGACACGATTGATTTTAGCAAAACGGAAATACAACCGGGTGATGATCAACCGAAGTTCTTTTCTTATGAAACGAAGTCTTCGGATAATGAACAGCTTCCTTGCTGGCTGACATATACTTCAGTAGAAACACATCAGATTATTAATGATAACTTGCACCGTGCGCCCATGTTCTCTGGTCTGATTGAGGGAACGGGACCACGTTATTGCCCATCTATTGAAGATAAAGTGGTACGTTTCAGTGATAAGCCTAAGCACCAAATCTTTTTGGAGCCTGAAGGTAAAAACACATCTGAATACTATGTCCAGGGCTTGTCGACCAGCTTGCCAGAGGATGTACAATTAGCTGTACTGCGTTCGATTCCGGGGATGGAAAAGGTAGAGATGATGCGTAACGGCTATGCTATTGAATATGATGCAATGGTACCTACGCAGTTATGGCCTACTTTGGAAACGAAGAAAGTCCCAGGCTTGTTCACAGCAGGTCAGATTAACGGTACTTCCGGTTACGAAGAAGCTGCGGGTCAAGGAATTATGGCAGGGATTAACGCAGCTCGTAAGGTGCAGGGCAAAGAGCCTGTCGTATTGGACCGTTCGCAAGGCTACATCGGGGTCCTGATTGACGATCTGGTGACGAAGGGGACGAATGAGCCATATCGCTTGCTGACGTCACGTGCAGAATATCGTCTGTTGTTGCGTCATGATAACGCTGATCTGCGATTGACTCCGATTGGGCATGATATTGGCCTAATTACGGATGAACGATACGAGCGCTTTTTGGATAAAAAGCAAAAGGTAGATCAAGAGATTGAACGTTTGCGCTTGGCGAAGGTTCGTCCAGTTGATATAAATGAGATGCTGGAGCAAGGCGGATCTGCACCGATACAGGATGGTAGTAATTTGTTAACGGTGCTGCGTCGACCAGAGATCAGTTATGCGCAAGTAGCACAAATCTCACCTTCACCTATAGCTCTTACTGAGGAAGAACAGGAGCAGGTGGAAATCCAAATTAAGTATGCGGGCTACATTGAAAAGCAATTGATGCATGTGGAGCGTCTGCAAAAGATGGAGAAGAAGAAGCTTCCAGAGGATATTGTATACAATGAAGTTCAAGGACTGGCCATTGAAGCCAAGCAGAAACTTGAAAAGATCCGTCCGATGTCGATTGGTCAGGCATCCCGTATTTCGGGTGTAACCCCTGCGGATATTTCCATTTTGCTGGTTTATCTGGAGCATTATAACCGCGTAACAGCAGCAAGGGGATCATAATGGACGCGATACAACAGCAATTTAAGCAGCGGCTGGCAGAGCATAGTATTGTGATTAATGACAGTCAGTTAGAGCAGTTTGAAGCATATTACCGTGTGCTGGTTGAGTGGAATGAAAAAATGAACCTGACGGGTATTACTGAGCGCGATGCAGTGTACACCAAGCATTTTTATGATTCTCTTTCCCTGGCTTTTTATGTTCCGTTAAAAGATGTGGAAAGCCTGGCCGATATTGGGTCAGGTGCAGGTTTTCCAGGTATTCCTTTGAAAATATGCTTTCCGCAGATTCAGTTGACTATTGTAGATTCGTTGAACAAACGTATACAGTTCTTGGCCCATGTAGTAGAGCAGTTGGGTTTGGAAAATGTTGAACTGGTTCACAGCAGGGCAGAGGAATTGGGGCGTAAACCAGGATACCGCGATAGCTATGATCTAGTGACAGCCAGAGCGGTTGCTCGTCTCGCCGTATTGAATGAATTTTGTTTGCCGTTTGTCCGTGAAGGAGGACACTTTGCCGCGATGAAGGGCAATGATCCTACCGAGGAAATCAAGGAAGCTTCCTACAGTTTGAAAGAGCTAAAAGGAAAAATCAAACATGTTCAGGCCTTCCAGCTACCTGTTGAAGATGCAGCCAGACATATGATTATTATTGAGAAAAGAGCGGCGACCCCACGAAAGTATCCACGTAAGCCGGGGACTCCTTTGAAGGCACCGTTAGTGTAAATGTTTGAAAGAAAGTGAATGTTTCACGTGAAACATTCACTTTTTTTATGGCTGATAGACTTTTCACATAAAAGGCTCTTTGCTAACATGCGTTCTTGTTTACATTTGGGGAGGAAGATGGATAGTTAGTTATCAAAGAGGATGCATAATTTATTCTCTGATCCTTCCGAAAAGCTGGTAGAGACGATAGGATTATGGCTGGAAAAGTGATAGAATAGAGATAATCGTTTTAATGTAAGTTGACTGCTCCTGTACCCATGAATTCAGATATACATATAGGGGAGTGGGACAACAAATGTCAGGGGAGTACGTGGAGTGTACCCGCTTACGGCGCTGTTTCATATAAAAGGGTCTACGATCCGCGTAAGGAACTGTTTTTCACGAAGCGCTGTTAGTATGGTGCTATTATGAAATTAGGTGGTATTATACGGAATGAAAGAACAATTTTCCAAGCTATTTGGTTTGACGGAGCGATCTACTGGGGACGAAATAAAACAAATTCCAGTTCGGGATATTGTCAGCAGTCCTTATCAGCCCCGCACCATATTTGACGACGAGAAGATTGATGAGCTATGCCAGACCATTAAGACGCATGGTGTAATTCAACCGATTGTCGTTCGTTTCCGTAATGGACAATATGAGATTATAGCAGGGGAACGTCGTTGGAGAGCTGTCACCAAGCTGGGTATGGAAACTATTCCAGCCATTGTTCGTGAGTTTAATGATTCACAAGCTGCATCCATCGCGTTGATTGAAAATCTTCAACGGGAAGGGTTAACTGCGATTGAAGAGGCTGTAGCTTACCAAAAGCTGATTGATCTACACCAGCTCACCCAGGAAAGCCTCGCTCAACGACTTGGCAAAAGCCAATCCACTATTGCTAACAAGATACGGCTGCTTCATCTGCCGGAGAGAGTGAAAGAGGCTCTAATGGAACGGAAGGTGTCTGAGCGTCATGCTCGTGCATTATTGTCATTAGAGACCGAAGAACTACAGTACAAGGTTTTAGATGAAGTCATTGCCAAGGAACTCAATGTGAAGCAGACAGAGGCAAGAGTTGCCTTTTATAAACAAGTATCCACCAATAAGAAATCGAAGCGGATTTCCTTTACCAAGGATGTCCGGCTTGCGCTGAATACGATTCGTCAATCCATTGATATGGTGTCTGGCTCAGGCTTGGATATCAAAACCAAGGAATCTGATCATGAGGATCACTATGAGATTGTCATTCAAATTCCCAAACGTAAGTAAGGGATGAAGCGTACAGGCGGCAGCAATTGCCGCTTTTTCTGTCTAACGCCGAATAAAACCGCAGCATACTCAATTCTATTCTGAAATTGCCGTTATCCGTAAGTTAAGGACTAAGTAACGTCTCCATAGAGCGTTTTGTAGTTATGGAGTGTAGCAGGATTCCGATTAAATTATGAGGTGAATGAAGTGTCAAAAATAATAGCCGTAGCCAATCAAAAGGGCGGAGTAGGCAAAACAACTACTTCCGTTAATTTGGGCGCCGGACTTGCTTCCCTCGGCAAAAGGGTATTGCTCGTGGATATCGACCCGCAAGGTAATACAACCAGCGGTGTGGGTATCAATAAGGCGGACGTGGCAAATTGCATTTACGATGTACTCATTAACGAGGTTGATCCTAGCGAAGCTATTGTGAGTACACAGGTTGAGGGATTAGATATTATTCCGGCAACCATTCAGTTGGCAGGCGCGGAAATTGAACTGGTGCCGACCATTTCTCGCGAATTGAGATTAAAAAGATCGCTTCAACTTGTTAAGCATAATTATGATTATATATTAATTGATTGCCCGCCATCGCTGGGTATTTTGACGCTTAATTCATTGACGGCTTCCGATTCAGTCATTATTCCAATCCAGTGTGAATATTACGCATTAGAAGGATTAAGTCAATTGTTGAATACCGTGCGATTAGTGCAAAAACATCTGAACACCTCATTGCAAATTGAAGGTGTGTTGTTAACCATGTTTGATGCCCGCACGAACTTGGGTATTCAGGTGATTGAAGAAGTGAAAAAGTATTTTCAAAGCAAGGTTTATCAGACGATTATTCCACGCAATGTGAGACTCAGCGAAGCACCATCACATGGCCAGTCCATTATTACGTATGATCCCCGTTCCCGTGGGGCAGAGGTATATATTGAGTTGGCAAAGGAAGTGGTATCTTATGAGTAAACGGTTGGGAAAAGGACTTGATGCACTCATTCCCTCCCTTATGGTCAATGAAGAGGATAAGGTTGTTGACATTCCGCTCAGCCAGTTGCGTGCAAACCCGTACCAGCCTCGAAAAACGTTTGATGAAGAGTCCATTAAGGAATTAGCCGAGTCCATTCGTCAGCACGGTGTTATCCAACCTATTATTGCACGTAGTGTATTGCGAGGATATGAAATCATAGCCGGGGAAAGACGGTTTCGGGCGTCTCAATTTTGTGGGAATCCGACGATACCTGTGGTTGTTCGCAATTTTACGGATCAGCAGGTGATGGAGATTGCCCTGATTGAGAATTTGCAGCGTGAGAATTTGAATGCAATGGAAGTGGCAGTAGCTTATCAGGGATTGATGGATCAATTTTCTTTAACTCAGGAAGAGTTGTCCATGAAAGTGGGAAAATCACGTTCTCATATTGCCAATTTCCTTCGTTTGCTCGCATTGCCTGAAGAAGTTAAAGATCATGTTTCACGTGGAACATTGTCTATGGGACACGCTAGGGCTATTGTTGGGCTCAAAGATCCAGACATGGTGAAACAGTTAGCACAGCAATGTATTGAACAGCAGTGGAGTGTCCGCGAACTGGAGGAAGCTGTACAGCAGTTGGATCATAAGCCTGGTGAGGCGAAAGCCAAAACAAAGGTGCGAAAAAAGGACCCCTATATTGACCATATGGAAGAGTCCCTGCGTGAACGCTTTAAAACAACTGTGAAGATCAAGCACAATAAGGATAAAGGTAAAATTGAATTGAATTATTACAGCCAGCAGGATTTGGAAAGATTACTGGAGCTATTACAGTAGTTTGTTGAAACATGGACATGTCTCCTTGAGCAAAATGGAAAGTGAGATATGTCTTTGCTTTGTCTGGAATTGCAGAAATTAGAATGGTTTTGATGGATAAACTAATAGCCTTGCGTTATTTGTTTCGCTGTTCTCAAACGTATAAAATATAAGTATGCAGGTACATGATTTTTGAGGTAGAGGAGTAGAAGCAAGCATATGGCTGAATTGAATGGACTAATCATGGAACAGCTTGCCGGAATCGTTGCAGGGGCCGTGCTTATTTTGCTCATCCTGTTGATTGTTATTATCGTGCAGGGTTCAAAGCTGAAGAAGATGCGGCGAAAGTATGAAACCATGATGGCAGGCAGCGGTGTCGAGAATTTGGAAACGCTGCTGATTGATTTGAAGGTACAGATGGATACGATTGAGGATGAGCAGGAAACCCATCGTGCAAGTATGAAATCACTACGTAGTAAATTGACTGGCTTGAAGGGACATATAGGTATCAAACGCTATAATGCCTTTGGTGAGAGAGGAAGTGATTTAAGCTTCTCTCTGGCTATTGTAGATGACAATCAGGATGGTATGGTATTAACCGGTATTTATAACCGAGATGGCTCATATGTGTATGCCAAGCCTCTGGAGGCGGGACAATCCACCTATTCCTTATCACCTGAGGAAAAAGAAGCCGTTACTCTTGCGCAGCAAGCAGGACAGAACGGTAATGCCACTCCTTAATCGCGGAGTATAAGCTGCTAGCAATGATATCTGATAATTTCATCACTAAATTTAGTCTCGTATTTTGTAGCACGAAGTATTCCATGAAGCCGCCGACGTTAACGATACCAGTCAAATGGATATCGCCGACCGGCGGTAGTTCTTTATTTACACCTGCTCCCGGCTTGAGAGGGCCATCTGAAACCTGAATGCATCCAACACTGGAGGTTTGTCCAAGACATGCATCTATGCCAATGATATAAGGCTGTTCATATCGGGCTTGTATGCCATTCAGCGTCGTTTGCAGGTTCATGGCATGTACAGGCTCCTCTAATGTACCGTATAGGTTAAACAGAGGGCTTTTGTAGCGTGATAAATGCGTACCTACGAGCGGACCCAGGCAATCTCCAGTGGAACGGTCGGTGCCGATGCAAATAATGACGATATTTTGCAGGCTCGGCGCCTGGTGCAGATGGAACAGCAGACGATGGATGATGGCTGATTGGATCCCGGGGTCTGTGTGTGATATTTTTAAGCTTAGGGGTTCTTGCCCCGGAATGAAGTCAGATGGATGAGTCATGGAATCTTCCTTTCGCTCTGTAATGGAGTGTGCGGGTTACGCTCGCTGTACCTTGGAGAATAACAGTTAGCCTGCGGGTAACATTTATGCTCAAGATAGTAGCTAGTATATGGATAAACTTGTGCTTTTATACTCGAAGGAAGTAGATTATTCATAGCCATATGTTTGAGGTCGGTAGATAAGCTTATATAGTGAGGATTTTGCAAAAATCCAATAAGCGACTTCCAATGAACAAGATATAGATCGAAATGGTCTAGTTCGTCTATATCTTGCACTTCGGAGCGACTGGAATCGAATTTTGCAAAATCCTTATAGTAGGAAATAGAATCGGGAAGCAGGAAGAGTAGTTCCCTTTGTTAAGGAGGAGTACAGCATGACCTTTATACATTGGTTAGCCGGTAATGTAGGTACGGATGACGTAGTGAAAGATGCGATTCACTGGAAGGATGCTGTATGGAAATGGCTCACTGATAGTACGATGTGGTCGACCCTTTTGTTTATGATTTTGAAAATCGCGATTATTTTTATCATCACACGTATCTTTATTCGAGTTATTAATAAAATTATAGATAAGTCGATGCAACAAAAAGGAGACAACGGTAGGTTTCGATTGAATACAAGGCGCTTAACGACTGTTGGGGAACTGATGAAAAATGTAACCAATATTGTATTTAATTTCATTTTAATTATGCTGGTGCTATCGCAAATGGGCATTAATCTCGGCCCTCTGATTGCTGGAGCTGGAGTGCTTGGATTGGCTGTTGGTTTTGGGGCACAGAGTTTGGTTAAGGATGTAATTACCGGATTCTTTATTATTTTTGAAGATCAATTTGCCGTAGGAGATGTCATTCAGACAGGCACTTTCAAGGGTACGGTGGAAATGATCGGGCTACGTACAACCAGACTGGTCAGCTGGAAAGGTGAGGTGTACATTTTACCAAATGGCTCAATTACAACGGTAACGAACTTCTCCATGTCCAACGCGTTAGCGGTAGTGGATGTGCCAATGAAGGCCGAGCGTAGCCTGGAGGAAGCAGTTGGCTTGGTGAAACAGGCAATCCAAGGAATTGAAGAGTCCAATGTACAGATACTTAATATACCGGATGTGTTAGGGGTTCAGTCCATGACCACCTCAGAGTATATTGTACGTGTTGTGGCAGAATGTATGCCGAATACAGGGGCCGTGGTAGAGCGTGATATTCAGAATAACATCAAGAAGGCCCTAGAGGATGAAGAACATCGTCAGGCCGCCTTGGAGACGGCGATAACCCTAGAAAAAGAAGATGAGCAAGGAAGAAAAGGGGGAGAGAAGGGTGGAGCGTAAGTCATTTGAACTAGGGGACATTGTACAGATGAAGAAGCCTCATCCGTGTGGAGCGAATGAAATGGAAATTATCCGCATGGGGATGGATATTCGAATCAAATGTGTCGGTTGCCAGCATAGTGTGCTGATTCCGCGTGCCAAGTTCGAAAAGAATATGAAGAAAGTGCTGCGCTCAAAGGCCAACGCCGACGAGCAAAACACGGAAGTAAATTGAACCAAGAAAGATGAATGGCGATGAACCAGAATCAGCTTGCGTCACAGTTGCAATGATGATATAATTATCCTTGCTGCGGAAAGGTACCCAAGAGGTCTAAGGGGGCTGACTCGAAATCAGTTAGGCGTCGCAAGGCGTGCGTGGGTTCGACTCCCACTCTTTCCGCCACTAACTTCATTAAATAAACCAATCTCTTACGTCTGTGACGTAGGGGATTTTTTGTTTGTGAAATAAGAGGTCAACAGACTGTGATAAAGTGAAAAGCACTAAGATAAACCATGAGGGTAAGATGGAGCAAATGATTAAGAGTCTATTGGGGGATAAATAGGGCGTTATAGCAAAAAAATGCTCCTGACAGCAGAGAAACATTGCCGTTTGGAGCACTTTTTTGTTATAGCTGGTTAGGCGGGTAATGATAGCGTTTTGTTTTTCTTGAGCCAGAGATCATCAGAAGGATCGCTGCAATCAAATGGAGAGCCCAGCCTACAAAGGGTATCCAGGCCAGCAAAGAAGTGAGTACTCCCCATACGGAGCCGTAGATCGCCTCTTGATTGCGTAACGACAGGATAAGTGTTACTGCGTGCAGGACAAGCATAAATCCCAGAGCCGAGTAGCCGGTCCCCATGACAATAGCTCCCCCCACAATCGGTACGGCAAGTACCAATTCGAATATACCTGATATCCACTTTAATATTCGAGAATAGCTCATCTTTAAACCTCCGTAGATAGTAGGTCTTTGTACTTGGATATATTCTAGCAGAAGGAGCTGAATTAATCTGCATTTTACCAGTATATGCAAAAAGTCCGATAATGCAACAAAGGAGGACCACAAAGGTCCTCCATCGTAGGCGATACATTTTTAACAGGATACGATCTGTCCAATCACATCATGAAACTCGGTGTACTGACCAGCAATACCGTGTTGAAAAGACAGTGTCCTTTTACACAAACCTAACGCTTCTAATGCCCGGAATGGATCTCCTAACAGTTTGTCCGGCTACGTCGTCCAACGGAACCACACCTCTCTGTTGTATCGCCTAATCATAATATGGCCAAGATTCCGAGGAAATATACATTAGTGGACACGAGCTTTCGTTTTTTTCTTCCATTTGCGATTATGGTTGGCGGTTTCCGGAAAAGAATCGCCTCTTTCCAGCGTTACTTGCTGTGGGTTTTGGATTTCAGTATGGAAACTCTTTTCTCCGACCTCCATGTATACGCCGTCGTTTGGGACCTTATCCCCTGGTTCGAACTCCGTCTTTTCACCCATACGGTGGTGCCTCCTTAGATAAATCAATTTGAACTGCAACGGTTATTGTGCGCTGTCTTGAACAGAAACATGCGAAACCGGGTATACAGATAGTGAGTGAATCAAATGATTTCCTTTATATATACGAAAATTTCGGTATTATATAAAATTGTATAAAGCTAATGATATGTAGTGTGTTTAGCTGTTTTAGGCTTATATATCGAATTTGTAGGTTGCATTCAGCTGTTCAATTTGGTAAACTGTTTTAGTGCGAGTTTAGGCTCGTTCCTTGCTCTCAACTGAGATTGAGGGCCTTATGTCCATAAGGAGGTGTAAAGAATGCGCAAATATGAAGCGATGTATATTATTCGTCCTGACATTGAACAAGAAGCTGTTCAAGCGACAGTCGATAAATTCCAAGGTATCATCTCTAACGGCGGTGGCGAAATTACGAGTCACGATGTAACTAAACGCCGTCTTGCGTATGAGATCAAGAAATTCCGTGATGGTTCTTTTGTTCTGGTAAACTTCACAGCAGAACCTGCTGTTGTTACTGAGCTTGAGCGTATCATGAAAATTTCTGACGAAGTAATTCGTTATCTCATTACGAACGACGTAGCTTAATTATTGTACGTGATTATGTAATGAACAACGCTCAAAGGAGGGGATTGGATTGTTGAACCGTGTCATTCTGATCGGTCGTTTGACCAAAGATCCAGAGCTGCGCTATACACCGTCTGGTGTAGCAGTAACCCAGTTCACCCTGGCTGTAGACCGTCCGTTTACGAGTCAAGGCGGCGAACGGGAAGCGGATTTCTTGCCGATCGTAACCTGGCGTCAGCTTGCTGAAACATGCGCTAACTATCTTCGCAAAGGTCGTTTAACGGCTGTTGAAGGCCGTGTTCAGGTGCGTAATTATGAGAACAATGAAGGAAAACGTGTATACGTGACTGAAATTGTAGCTGATAATGTGCGTTTCTTGGAATCTAACCGCGATGGCGGTAACGGTGGCGGCAATAGCGGTGGAGCTGCGCGTGAGGAGTCTCCTTTCGGAGGCGGTAACAGCAATAGTGGACGCGGGAATAATAACTCGCGAAACAATCAGGATCCTTTTTCCGATGACGGAAAACCGATCGATATTTCGGATGATGATTTACCATTTTAATTGGGAAAGGACTGACAAAGAATGGGCTTCAGACAAAGAGAAGGCGGAGACGATAACAAAAGACCAGCTCGTCGTGGTGGTCGCAACAAACGTCGTAAAGTATGTTTCTTCACTGTGAACAAAATTACTCACATTGACTATAAAGATACAGACCTGCTTAAAAAATTCATCAGCGAACGTGGAAAAATTCTTCCTCGTCGTGTGACTGGAACAAGCGCGAAATATCAACGTATGTTGACAATCGCTGTTAAACGTTCCCGTCAAATCGCATTGCTTCCTTACACTACTGAATAGTAGTGGGTGGAAAAAAGAGACGTTCCCGATCCCGGGAGCGTCTTTTTTTGTGATTTTTTATATTGACAACAAGTCCCATCTATTGTAACTTACTAATAATACAATCCATGTATACCCATAAACCATAGTATACCTTTTAATGGCTTGTGAAGTTGCAAGCTCCTCAACTCGCCAGAGTAAACATTTCGGTCTTCCGAAATGTTATTTTATATTACATGGAATCCTGTTTTTTGTCATTTTCCACAGGTGAAATTCATAAACTTTACATAAATAGAAATTTTGCATTTTTATTTTACATAAAAAAAGATATTGACGTGATATTATTTTACACTTAAGATAAACCTTAATAAAAATGTAATGGTTGTTAGTGCACAAAATTGACCAGAGGTCTAAAACACGTGTTTACGCTATTAGGACAGTAAGGAGGATGTGCAAACTTCATTTTCAAACCTTAAGCTTTAACGAATTACCGCAGGAATGAGACAGGCTGTTAAATAAAGAACCGACTAAGGGGGATTAACAGGATGATGCAGACGAAGAAATGGGTTTCTTTGCTTATGATGCTTACGATCGTTGGTGTTCTGTTTGCAGGATGTAGCGGAGGTGGCAATGAGGCACAGCCACAGCAAGGCAATGCGGGCAATAAAACAGAGGGAAATGAAGCAAGTGCACCTGTTACGGAAGGGGTTATTAAAGCAACTGATCTGTCGCAAAACCCTCCGGGAGCGACTAATCGGAAAGATAACATTGTGGTAGGTATGACATCACCTAAAGGGGTATTTAATCCGCTATTCTGGCAAACGACTTACGATCTATATGTAGTCAGAACAGTATTTGACTCCTTCTTACAGGTGAAGGCAGATGGTACATATGAAAATAGCTTGGCTGACAAGGTTGATGTATCGCCGGATGGTCTAAAGTATACATTCCATTTGAAACCAGGCGTGAAGTATAGTGATGGCACGCCAGTAACCGTGAAGGATTATGCTTTTGTACTCAAAGTGTTGCATGATCCGAATTATGATGGAGAAACCGATGTATTGTCTTTTAAGATTAAAGGCGGTAAAGAATATCACGATGGCAAAGCAAATGATATCTCGGGGATCAAGGTCATTAATGATAATACAGTAGAGGTCACCGTTACAGAAGCAACAGCGTATACAAAGGATTTTCTGGGTGAGCAATACTTCATGCCAGAAGCTTATTATGGAAAAGGGTTCAAAAAGGGTAACTTGGACAGCATCAAGGCGCTTAATAATAAGCCGATTGGCTCTGGTCAGTATGTACTGAAGAGCTTCTCCCCAGGTCAACAAGTCGTTCTTGAAGCGAATCCAAACTACTTTAAGGGCGCACCAAAGGTGAAATCAGTTATTTTTAAAACAACAACAGAAGAAACGAACCTGTCTATGCTGCAAACAGGTGAAACGGACATGGATAACATCACAGTTACGGAAGACAATGTAGAGGAATTAAAGGCGTTGGGCTTCTTGGACGTGAATATTATGCCAACGAACGGCTATGGATATATTGCGTTTAATCACAAGGAAAAGAAATTTCAGGACCCTAAAGTACGTCAGGCTCTGACCATTGGCTTGAACCGCAAGGAGATTGTGCAGGGCGTGTATGGTCCATATGCGAATGTTATTAACATTCCACAATCTACAGAATCTTGGTCTTATACGGATGAAGGTATCAACAAATATGAATTTGATACAGCTAAGGCGAAGGCTTTGCTGGATGAGGCAGGCTGGAAGGTTGGTGCTGATGGAATTCGCGAAAAGGGCGGAGAAAAGCTAACCATTAACTTCTCTGCGACTGCTGATAATCCAGTAGTAGAGGCCTTGCTACCGATCATGTCCAATAACTATAAGGAGCTAGGCATCAAGCTGACTTCCGAAACTTTAGATTTTAACGCCATTATGGATAAGAAGGATACGGGCAAGTTCGATATGTTCTTCGCGGCTTGGGGCTTGACTCCAGACCCGGATACAACGACTTTTATTACGAATGGTGCACAAAATGATATCGGCTATTCCAATAAGAAAGTCGATGAACTAACGCTTGCTGGTAAGCATGAGCTGGATCAAGAGAAACGCAAACAGATTTACAAACAGCTCTATCAAGAGTTGAACAAAGATCTGCCAACTATTTTTATGTACCAACGCAGAGATATGTGGCCAGTTAATGGACGTGTAACCGGCTTGGAAATTACACCATACAAAGATTTTGAGTTCACTCTGCATAACGCTCAGATCGCTCAATAAGGGTTGCCAATCGTATGCTCAGCTCTCACGAGCTGGGCATATCACTTTATTCGTCTGGAGGAATGAATATGAAGCAGTACATTATTCGAAGACTGCTGCAACTCATCCCCACACTTATTGGCATATCCATTATCGTATTTGCGATTTCAGCCATGGTGCCGGGTGATTATATTACAGCCAAGCAGAACCCGAATATGACGGCCGAAAAGGCGCAGCAGCTACGACATATCTACGGGCTGGATAAACCGGAATATCAACGCTATTTTATATGGGCCGGTAATATGTTAAAGGGGAATATGGGGGATTCATTACAGCATAAGCAGCCGGTAACGAAGGTCATTGGCAATTATGTATGGAACTCATTTATTATCGCTTTTTTTAGTCTTATTTTTAGCTGGTTGATTGCGGTTATTGCAGGGGTGTTTTCAGCCAAGTTCCAATATTCGTTATTCGATAAGTTTGTCACATTATTCATTTTCTTGTGTATGTCGCTGCCTTCATTTTTTATTGGTCTATTGGTCATCAAAATATTTGCCCTGGAGTGGGGGGTTCTCCCGGTTGGGGGCATGACCACAGCAGGGATGGAGCCAGGCTCATGGGCTTATATGGTGGATGTTCTCAAGCATATGTTCCTGCCGACACTCGTACTTACGATGCTGAGCACAGGAAGTCTGACCCGGTATTTCCGTACAGGCATGTTGGAGGTCATTCGTCAGGATTATATTCGTACCGCACGTGCCAAGGGTTTGAAGGAACGTACGGTTATTTTCAAGCACGCACTGCGCAATGCACTGATTCCAGCCATCACACTACTCGGCTTCGAGCTTCCGGCCTTATTTGGCGGGGCGATGATTCTGGAGAAGGTATTTGTGTGGCCAGGTGTGGGTCAGGTTTATCTGGAGTCGATTAGCATGAGGGATTATCCGTTTATGTTGGGCTTCACGATTTTCTTAGCGTTACTTACGCTTATCGGTAATTTGCTCTCTGATGTATTGTATGGCATGGCAGATCCAAGAATTCGCTTGAAGTAGGAGGGATACTATTGTCCGCAGAAACAGTCACGATTGAAACGAATCAAAAGGCGGCGATCCGTCCTGAAGCGTCTCCATGGAGAATCGCCGTTCGCCGTTTTAACCAAAACCGTCTGGCTTTGGCTGGTCTCGTTATATTAATTCTGATGGTTATCATTTGTAGTTTTGGACCGATGATTTCACCTTATCATTTAGATGATTACAGGCTAGCTGACAAAAATTTATCGCCTAATGCTAAGTACTGGCTCGGTACGGATAAGTTTGGTAGAGATATTTTGCTGCGTACAATGCTGGCCGGCCGTATTTCCTTGACGGTAGGGCTGGTCGCCACGTTTATTTCGGTTATGATCGGAGCGACGCTGGGTGCGCTGGCAGGGTTTTATCGTAAAGGCGTGGATACGGTTATTATGCGGATTGCGGATATTTTCATGGCACTCCCTACATTACCGCTGCTTATTATTTTAGGTGCTGTTCTGTCGGATTTGAAGGTCGATCCGTCGAATCGCATTTATTTTCTGATGCTCATTATCGGGGTCCTGAGCTGGACTAGCTTGTCCCGTCTGGTCAGGGGGCAGATCCTTACGTTGCGTGAACAGGAGTTTATGCAGGCGACGGAAGCGCTAGGCTTGAGAGACCGTCGCAAAATATTCCGACATTTACTACCGAACACGATTCCTACCATTATTGTTACGGCTACGCTTGGAGTAGCGGGTGCGATTATTACAGAATCTGCACTTAGTTACTTGGGAATCGGTGTTGTGCCGCCCACACCTTCATGGGGGAACATGATATCGGCTGCGAATAACCTAATTGACTTCCGCAAACGGCCTTGGATATGGGTTCCACCGGGAATGTGTATTCTCATTACAGTTGTAGCGATTAACCTGATTGGCGACGGTTTGCGTGATGCGCTGGACCCTAAAATGAAGAAGTAGGAGACGAACGTTTATGGAAAATGCTTTGATTGAATTTCGTAACCTGAAAACCCACTTTCATACCTCTAACGGAACTGTCAAAGCGGTCAATGACGTCAGTTTTAAAATTCGTGAGGGTGAAACGCTCTGTGTGGTAGGAGAATCAGGCTGCGGTAAGAGTGTAACAGCGATGACGATGATGCGGTTGATTGATTCTCCCCACACCTCAGACGGACAAATTTGGTTTGAGGGCAAGGACCTCCTAAAACTCAATAAAGGTCAAATGCAGCAAATTCGCGGCAATGACATCTCGATTATTTTTCAGGAGCCCATGTCTTCTCTGAATCCCGTGCTTACGATTGGGGAACAGATCACGGAGCCATTGCTGATGCATACATTAATGAGTAAAAAAGAAGCACATGCTCGGGCAATTGAACTGATTAATTTGGTGGGGATTTCGCGGTCGGAAGAAATATTTCATTCCTATCCTCATGAATTGAGTGGCGGTATGCGCCAGCGGATCATGATTGCCATCGCATTAAGCTGTAATCCGAAGCTATTGATTGCGGATGAACCAACAACGGCACTGGATGTTACGATTCAGGCACAGATTCTCGATTTAATGCGGGATTTGAAGGATAAGCTTAAAACCTCCATTATGCTCATCACGCACGACTTAGGCGTCGTGGCAGAAATGGCTGATTATGTGGTCGTTATGTATGCTGGAAACGTCATTGAAGAGGCGCCTGTCATTGAGCTGTTTAAAAATCCGCAGCATCCATATACTCAAGGCTTACTAAAGGCGAAGCCCGTCATTAATCAGAAAATGGATCGACTGTATTCCATCCCAGGACAGGTTCCAAATCCAATTGAGTTGGGGGAAAATTGTCATTTTCATGATCGGTGCTCCCACTGTATGCAAATTTGCAAGGATCAGGTTCCTCCCTTGAATGAAAAGGAGAATGGTCATAAGGTTGCCTGCTGGCTATATGAGAAAGAAGGAGGGCAACGGATATGAGCGAGCCTTTGATTCAAGTGGAAGGGCTGAAAAAGTATTTCCCAATCACAGGCGGGATTTTTCAGCGTACTGTCGGACATGTGAAAGCAGTCGATGACGTATCCTTTAACATTCATAAGGGTGAATCCTTCGGTCTGGTAGGAGAATCGGGTTGCGGCAAAAGTACGATTGGGCGTACGATTCTCAGATTGATGGATAAGACAGAGGGATCGGTACGATACAAAGGCGAAGACTTGCACGCGTTAAACAAAGAGCAGATTCGTGCGCTTCGTCCGAAGTTGCAAATCGTCTTTCAGGACCCTTTTAGCTCACTGAATCCGAGAATTAAGGTCGGTGAAGCCATTGGAGAGGCGTTGCTGGATCACGGGTTGATTGATCGTAGTGAGCTGCGGAAGAAGGTCAATGAAACGCTGAACATTTGCGGGCTGTCCTCGTATCACTATGATCGGTATCCGCATGAGTTCTCTGGCGGTCAGCGTCAGCGGATCGGGATTGCACGGGCTTTGATTTTGAATCCTGATTTTATTGTGGCTGACGAGCCGGTATCTGCTCTGGATGTGTCTATTCAGGCCCAGATCATTAACTTGTTAAGTGATTTGCAGCAGGAACGCCAATTGACCTATCTGTTCATCTCGCATGATCTAAGTGTAGTCGAGCATCTGTGTAGCCGGATTGGTGTGATGTATCTGGGTTCAATGGTAGAGCTTTCCTCCAAGGAGGAACTGTTTAGTAATCCACTTCATCCGTACACGAAGGCGCTGCTATCGGCAGTACCGATTCCCGATCCCACGATCAAGAGACAACGGATTGTGTTGAAAGGAGACATCCCGTCTCCGGCCAACCCGCCTTCAGGATGCAAGTTTCATACACGTTGTCCTATGGCAGAAGCACGTTGTAAAACAGAGATTCCGGTATACCGCGATGCGGGCGATCAGCATTTTGTAGCCTGTCACTTTGCCTAAAATATAATAATTAGGAAGCAAAATATCCGTCATCCTGAAGCAGAATTGACGGATATTTTGGCGTGAAATAAAAAAGGTAAAAAAATTGTATCTTTTTTTCGAAAAATTGCAGACAAAATGGATTTTTCATCGTCTAATAAAGTATGGAGGTTATTACGATGATGAAAAAACATTGGTTACGTTGGGCTATTGTCGTCCCGGTACTTATTATATTGATTTTTATTACGCTTGGACCCCGCCTGTTGATCGGAAAGCCGAATGTGGATGCAGAGGCCGCGGTGCTGATGGACATGCATACTGGGGAATTACTGATGGATGTGAACGGTGATACGCCTATGCCTTCCGCAAATATGTCCAAGCTCATGACTGAGCTATTGGTGCTGGAGGATATTCGGGCCGGACGATTAGGCTGGAATGATGAAGTGCGAATTAGCCGTTACGCGAGTACGGTGGGCGGTGTGAATTTGTCCCTCCGGTATGGTGAAAGGATGACCGTATCCGAATTGTTCCAGAGTATGGTTGTGTATTCAGCGAATGATGCCGCTGTCGCGTTAGCGGAGCGTTCAGCAGGGAATGAATCAGCTTTTGTGAGGCGTATGAATGGAAAGGCTGCCCAAATTGGGTTGTCATCCGATAGTCGCTTCAGCAATGCCTCTGGGGCAGGTCAGAGTGAATTGGGGCCGAATCATCCTGAGGATATCCAGGGAGAGACGAAAATGACAGCAAGCGACACGGCGAAGTTGGCCTCCTATTTGATTACGTCACACCCGGAGATTTTGAGAACGTCCAGTCGTACGCAGATGGAGTTGAAGGATAAAGGCATCTACATTAGTAATACGAACTGGATGCTGCCTTCCTTGGCTGGACCGTACTCTTATGCAGGAACGGACGGACTGAAAGCAGGGTACACAAGCGATGCTGGATACTGCTTTACAGGTACAGCAGAGCAGCATGGAAGACGGCTAGTTGCTGTGGTGCTGGGTGCACCGAGCAAGGAAGAGCGTTTTGAGCAGACACGGAAGTTGTTCGATTATGGTTTTTCCCTGTCGACTTCTTTCCCGGTGCGACTGCAAAATTTGGTGAAACTGGCTCCACATTAAGGTAAAAAATGACTTTGAAAGCTACATAGGATACGAATATAAACATGAATTGGGGCTTTGACCGTGAGGTCGAAGCCTTTTTTGGTATGAATTCGAGGAGCTGACCACGCCATGACACTTTTGACAACAAGGTAGCAGACCTTTTATGCTTTGAGGGGAAGTTTCAGCTTCATGTGGGACCAGTTTGGTTTAATGAAGAGATGGGATTTGTGACGGAAAGAAGGAAGGTACCTGTTATGGAGAGAAGACATAAGAGAAGGACCCGTGGAAAGACCAAAAAGAAAAAGAGGTTTACCGCTCTATATATTTCATGTATTGTTTTATTTTTGATTGCAGTGGGAGGCTACCTGTTCCGCAAACAGTTGACATTGGTGGCTTTTGATTGGTTTGTATCACCGACGTTGGAAAGCAAGCTGGAGAAATCCTATCAGCCCCGACAATCCGGGGAACAGCAGCAACAAGAGACAGTAGCTTACCGTAAGGAACCCTTTTCGGTGCTGTTACTGGGTACAGATCAAAGGCCAAATGAAAAGGCGCGTGGTCGTTCGGATACGGTTATGTATGCAGTAGTACGACCCGCGGAATCGCGTGTGCTTTTGGTTTCCATTCCAAGGGATACCTACGTACAGATTGCCGGACATGATCCGAATCGCGATGGCGAGGATGATTTTGATAAGTTGGGGCATGCTTATGCGTTCGGAGGCGAAGATATGTCCATGGCTACAGTTGAGAAGTTGATGGAGCATAAGGCCGATTATTATGCTACGATTAATTTCCAGGGTATTCAGGAGGCGGTGAATGCAGTGGGTGGAGTTGTGCTTCCAATCGACAAGCCCATTGAGAATAAGAACCCGCTGCATATCAAGTTCCGTATTGAGGCGGGCAAGCCGCTTTATAATGGTGAGGAAGCCATGTATTATGTTAGATATCGGGAAGATAGCGACTTCAACCGTACAAAACGGCAGCAAATATTTTTGAACGCTATGGCGGATAAGCTGCTGAATATCAACGGAATTACCAAGATCCCGGAGCTGCTCGATATTATGGGAGCCAATTTTAAAACCGATATGGAACCTACTTTTATTACTGGGCTTGGCAAGCAAGCTATTTCGCAGGGGAATCCACAAATTTCAAGTTTTACGATTACGGGTGAAGGGTTCAAGAAGAAGGGCCTGTATTATGACCGGCCTAATGAACAGGAACTTGAATATGCCAGACTCATGATTGCCAACTGGCTAGATTCCGATACAACCCCGCAGACGCTGAGGCTTCCCGACAAGCAGGACATTCAGTGAATAATCAATTGATTTATATTTGATTTTGAGGGGGATTCGTTTCTCATGAATATCGCTTTTTTCTTGCTTCCCAAACAGGAAGTTGCTTATGTAACGGCGGATGCTACTTTACGGCAAACGTTGGAACGGATGGAATATCACCGTTTTACAGCGGTTCCTATTTTGGATAAGGAAGGTAGATATACAGGTACGGTTACAGAAGGTGATCTGTTGTGGCATATGAAAGAGTCCGAGGGGAAAATCACCTTTGAAAACGCTTCTAAGTTTATGCTTAAGGACGTTCCGCTGCGGGTTACGATGAAGCCTGTATCCATTGACGCGAACATGGAGGATTTAATTAATCTGGCTAAGGTACAGAACTTTGTGCCCGTTGTAGATGATATGGAACGGTTTATTGGCATTGTACGTCGTAGCCAGATTATTGAGTATTGTGAAAAATTTGTGTCCAGGGAATCGCTTAATACTTCAAGCTAAAATAAGCAGCAAGGCTGCTCCGAAAATAACGATTTACCCTATGGGGTAACAGTTATTTTCAGAATAGGATATGCTATAATGGAGAATAAAGCTTTTTCAGAGGGGTGTGACTCTTCATCATATGCCTAAAGAAATGGATGTAGTTAAACGAGCCAAGGTTATTGAATGGCTTAAAACAGAGGTGCTTGACCAAGTCTCCCGTCTGTTTAAGGCGATGTGGGAAGGCAGTACAGCCCGCATTGGTGATTGTTTGGCGAGTTTGGTGATGAGCAGTTATATTTTGGGGAGGCGCCTTGGAGTGTCTTACCGTGAATTGGATGACCTACTCATCGACAAGCTAAGAAAGCACAGAAAAGAAGGACACCAGCTGGAGGATTGGTATCAGGACATTTCCGCACTGGAAGAACATATGCGTAAGAGGTGAAAACGTTGAAATTCCGCTTGGCAACTGTAGCATGGAGCGTCATTTATTTGCTTCTGCTGCTGACTCTATTGACACCATTAAGAATCATTACCGTATTTTTGCTGATTGTGCCTGGCGCTGTATTGTTTTCATCGCTGCCTTTCAAAGGATTTCTGGTCCACGTCATACCGGTGCTGTTCATTATAGCGCTACTCGATGTGTATTCGCTGCTCCCTGCGATTTATTTTCTGATTCCTTCAATCATGATGGGACGGATTTATAAAAAGGGAGGACCTGCTTTTCAAGCGTTGATGACCGGAATGGGCATTATTTTAGCCGAGTTGTTGGTTGTTCTGTTTATCGCTACGTATTCCTTTGGATTTGATCTTTCGCAGTACCTTCGTGATCAGGCTACGATATCGGCAAGTATTGTACAGCAGGTTTTGAGTACTAATCCGATGTTTTCAAACATGAATTGGACGGCAGAGGATACGCAGAAACTCGGCACAATGCTGATTGGAAAAATTCCGTATGTGCTGATCGTGACCTCGTTCATACTGGCGGTGATTACGCATGCTTTGGCACGTCCGGCACTGAGCAGTCTCGATGTACCGGTACGCAAAATGAAGCCTGCCCGCGAGTGGAGGCTACCGCGCGCGCTGATCTGGTATTATCTGCTGGCAATTGTAATTGAATGGATAGCAGGGTCTTCCGATAGCAGCTGGATTCAAATGGTTTCCATTAGTATGCTACCGCTGATTCATGCATGTTTTATTATCCAGACGATTGGTTTTGTATACTTCTGGACGCATAGCCGTAAAATGAGCCCGGTGATTGCGTTGCTGCTGTCGCTCGTCGTTCTGGTGTTCCAGCCGCTCCGCATTATAGGTATTATTGATTTGGCCTTTCCGCTGCGTGAAGCTATTACAAGATCAAAGAAATAGGGTGAACAGTCATGCCTAAATTTCTACAAAAACGCTGGCACGGCTATCAGACGGTCTGGGCGTTTTTACTGCTGCTGGTGCTTGTCATATGTATTTCCATGTACAACTGGGAACTGGGTGTGATGGGACTGCTGCTGTCATTCTTGCTCGGCGGGCTGATGCTGAAGACGGAATTGGATTTTCGTCGGGAGCTGAATCAATATATCAGCGGTCTTTCCTTCCGGATCAAGCGGGTAGAAGGGGAAGCGATTAGTGCATTGCCGTTCGGCATCATTTTATACAGTGAAAATCGAACGGTAGAATGGCACAATCGGTTTGCCGGGGAGATGTTCGAGGAGCAATCACTGATTGGTGAGTCTCTTCAAGATTTGTTCCCTCAACTCGCAGGTGCTCTAAGCACCAAGAAGGAAACAAAGGAGCCTACTCGTGAGCTGAAGGTGGAGCTACAGCATGATGAGCGTCATTATCAGTTTCTGATCGTGCCCGATGAGCGTCTGATATATTTGTATGAAGTCACGGAGTTGGCGGTGCTACGCAAGCAGTATGAAAACGAGCGGTTGGCGCTCGGTATCGTCATGCTCGATAATATGGACGAGGCTGCTCAGGGGATGGACGATCAGCAACGCACCGCGCTTATTGCGAAGGTGTCAAGCGAGATTACATCCTGGGCTAATCAGTACAATATTTATTTGCGTCGATTATCTTCTGAGCGTTATCTCATTATGCTAAATCATAAAGCGCTTCAGGAGCTGGAGCAAAGTCGATTCGTCATTCTGGATACCGTAAGGGAAATGACAGCGGATTTGAAAGTACCGATGACACTGAGTATTGGCTTGTCCTTCGGTGCAGAGAGCATCAAGGAGCTAGGCGAGCTGGCCCAGTCCAGTCTGGATATGGCACTTGGACGTGGGGGCGATCAGGCAGCAGTGAAGGCGGGACAACGCCTGTCCTTTTACGGAGGCAAGTCCAATGCTGTCGAGAAGCGGACCAGAGTACGTGCCCGGGTCATTGCACATGCGCTGCGTGATCTGATGCAGGAGAGCGATCGCGTGCTGATCATGGGACACAAAATACCGGACATGGATGCGGTGGGAGCGGCCATCGGTGTGTGGAAGGCTGCGGCACTTTACAATGTAGAGGCACATATCGTACTGGATAAATCCAATCCGTCTATCGACCGAATGATGGAGCAGGTAAACAAGGATGAGAAGTTATCGCAAGCGCTCATGACGCCAGAGCAGTCGCTTCAGCTGATGACTGAGCACAGTCTGCTGGTCGTGGTGGACACGCACAAGGCCTCCATGACGATTGAGCCGCGTCTGGTGCAAACGGCTAGTCGGGTGGTGGTTGTCGACCATCATCGTCGGGGTGAGGAATTTATTAACGATTCGGTTCTGATCTACTTGGAGCCCTATGCGTCATCGGCCTGTGAGCTGGTGACCGAGCTGCTGCAATATATCCATGAGAAGGTCCAACTGACACCGCTGGAGGCAACATCACTGTTGGCAGGGATTACGGTGGATACCAAGCATTTTTCCCTGCATACAGGCTCGCGTACATTCGAGGCAGCCGGCTTTTTACGGCGTAGCGGAGCAGATACAGTAATGATCCAGCGCATGTTAAAAGAGGACTTGGATGAATATATTGCTAAGGCGGAAATTATTAAGCATGCTAAAATGATATATGGGCATATCGCAATTGCGGTAACTGAGCCCGGACAGAAAATACCGCAGCTCCTGATTGCTCAGGTGGCGGATTCATTACTCAATATGACGGATGTACTGGCCTCCTTTGTGGTCAGTGAACGTCCTGACGGCCTGGTGGGGATCAGCGCCCGTTCACTCGGACGCATGAACGTACAGGTCGTCATGGAACGGCTAGGCGGCGGAGGACATCTGACGAATGCGGCGGTTCAGCTGGATTGCCCGCTGGAGGAAGCTAAGCGCAGAGTGGTCGACGTGCTGGCCGAAATTGATGGGGAAGAGGGGTTATTTGAATGAAAGTGATATTCATTAAAGATATGAAGGGCCAAGGCAAGAAGGGGCAAATTAAGGAAGTGTCGGACGGTTATGCAGCGAATTTCCTGTTGCCGCGTGGTGTTGCCCGCCCAGCGACAGAAGGAAATATGAAGACGCTGGAAAATCAGAATGCTGCTGAGGAAAAGCGCAAGCAAGAGGAAAAGGAAGAGGCGCAAGCGCTTGGCAAAAAGCTGGAAGAGACAACGGTTCAGCTCAAGGCGAAGGCTGGTGAAGGTGGACGGCTATTCGGCGCGATTACAAGCAAGCAAATCGCGGAGGCAGTAGCTAAAACTGGCATCAAGCTGGACAAACGCAAAATTGAGCTGGAAGAACCGATTCGTACGTTGGGCGTGACTCAAATGACCGTTAAGCTTCATCCTGAGGTCAAAGCTACGCTGAAAGTACAGGTGACTGAAGAATAATTATGGGCGGCGAATTTTTTGATCGGATTCCTCCGCAAAATCTGGAGGCTGAACAGGCGGTTATCGGGTCTATTTTGCTCCAGTCTGAAGCACTGATTACCGCAATGGAGCGGGTGCAGACCGAGGACTTTTATGATAAGGCTCATCAGATGATTTACGAAGCAATGATTGAGCTGGGTGAATCCGGACAGCCGATTGACTTGGTTACGCTGACCTCGAAAATTCAGGACAAGGGACAGCTAGAGGATATCGGCGGTGTCAGTTATCTGGCGAAGCTGGCTCACGGGGTGCCAACAGCGGCTAACGTGGATTACTATGCCCAGATCATTGAAGAAAAAGCGATGCTTCGTCGCTTGATTCGTGCAGCTACGCAGATTGTGAGCGAAGGCTATAGCAGTGGCGAGGATGTCGCTGGTATGCTGAGCGATGCTGAGCGCAAGATTATGGAGATATCCAACGGGCGCTCAGGTAGTGGCTTTATTGCCATCCGCGATGTCGTGATGGAAGTGTTTGACCGCGTTGAATTGCTGCATCAGAACAAGGGCAATACAACCGGGATTCCGTCTGGATTTGTTGATTTGGACAAGATGACGGCGGGTTTCCAGCGCAATGACTTGATCATTGTGGCCGCCCGTCCATCCGTAGGTAAAACAGCGTTTGCTCTGAATATTGCGCAAAACGTTGCGGTTCGGGCAAAAGAGACAGTAGCCATCTTCAGTCTGGAGATGTCGGCCGCTCAGCTCGTGCAGCGGATGATTTGCGCCGAGGCCAATCTGGACGCGAACGTCATGCGGACAGGTGAATTTAAAGGCGACGACGATTGGGCGAAGCTGACGATGGGTATTGCAGCCTTGTCAGAGGCGGAAATCTATATCGATGATACGCCCGGCATCACTGTGGCTGATATCCGTGCCAAATGCCGCCGTCTCAAGACGGAAAAGGGACTGGGTATGATCGTAATTGACTACTTGCAGCTTATTCACGGACGAGGCAAAGCAGGCGAGAACCGGCAGCAGGAGGTATCGGAAATTTCACGGACATTGAAACAAATCGCTCGTGAGCTTGAAGTGCCTGTAATTGCCCTCTCCCAGCTGAGTCGGGGTGTGGAGCAGCGTCAAGACAAGCGGCCGATGATGAGTGACTTGCGGGAATCGGGTTCTATCGAGCAGGATGCTGATATCGTGGCGTTTCTGTACCGGGATGATTACTATAATCAGGAAACAGAAAAGAAGAATATTATTGAGATTATCATTGCCAAGCAGCGTAACGGCCCGGTCGGTACGGTAGAGTTGGTCTTTCTCAAAAATTATAATAAATTCGCTAATTACGAGCGTGCCCATTCGGATGCGTTCGCTGGATAACATATTAGTATCATTAGAAAAGGCCCTTTCGACGCGGATTTCGCGATCTCGAAAGGGTCCTTTTTTATAGGATTCACGTATTTTCATATAAGGAATGAAACTCTCAATTACGAACAATACTATTTTCATGTAATATAATGTTCGCTTTTTATTTGACTTTAAAAAATGGTGCTGTTACACTTATAGTGCTGCTTCAACGCAGTGGGGAGAACATTACGCCCGGGGCTTTCCGAACCTACGGAATGTCTGCGACGGACGTTTTTTCCTGCTGTCCGAGAACGCTCCATATCTGATCGCTCAGGCGGTAGAAGTTGGATATGCGTAGTGTGTCAGCTCAAAATCAGAGTGTCTGTGGGCACTCCACGGAGGAATGAAACATGTCAACTGTAGTCGTTGTGGGAACACAATGGGGAGACGAAGGCAAGGGTAAAATCACGGACTATCTGGCGGAAAGCGCTGAAGTGGTGGCCCGTTACCAAGGCGGAAACAATGCTGGTCATACGATTCTCATTGACGGTAAAAAGTACAAGCTGAGCCTGATTCCATCCGGCGTTTTTTATGAAGATAAAAAGTGTGTTATTGGCAACGGCATGGTAGTAAATCCAGCCGCTCTTATTGAAGAAATTACTTACATTCATGATAATGGCTTTTCCACAAAAAATCTGGTCATTAGTGACCGTGCACATGTTATTATGCCGTACCATATGACGCTGGATGTGCTGGAAGAAGACCGCAAAGGTCCTAACAAAATTGGTACTACTCGTAAAGGGATCGGCCCTGCTTATATGGATAAAGCTGCACGTAACGGTATTCGTATTGCTGATTTGCTGGATGCAGAGGAATTCGAAAAGAAGCTGCGCCATCAAACGAAAGAAAAAAATCAAGTGATTGAACAGGTATATGGCGGCGAGCCATTGGATGTAGAAGCAATACTGAAACAGTATCTGGAATATGCTGAATTTATCCGTCCTTATGTAGGCGATACGTCTGTCGTGTTGAATGATGCAATTGACGCTAATCAAAAGGTACTGTTTGAGGGTGCGCAAGGTGTTATGCTCGATATCGACCAAGGTACGTATCCATACGTTACGTCCTCTAACCCGTCGGCTGGCGGCGTATGTATTGGTTCCGGTGTGGGACCGTCCAAGATTCAACAAGTCATCGGTGTAGCTAAATCGTACACAACTCGTGTAGGTGATGGACCCTTCCCGACGGAGCTGAACGATGAAGTCGGCGATTACATTCGTGAAACAGGACATGAGTACGGTACGGTTACAGGTCGTGCTCGCCGTGTAGGTTGGTTTGACAGCGTCGTTGTGCGTCATGCCCGTCGTGTCAGCGGATTAACGGGTCTTTCCTTGAATTCGCTGGACGTATTGACTGGCCTGAAAACGGTGAAAATTTGCACAGGTTACAAGTACCGCGGCGAGGTGATTACGCATTATCCGGCTAGCCTGAAAATGCTGGCGGAGTGCGAAGCGGTATATGAAGAAATGCCAGGTTGGAGCGAAGACATCACTGGCGTGAAAACGCTGGAGGAACTGCCTGAGACTACACGCAATTACGTACAACGCGTGTCTGATCTGACAGGTATCCCAATTGCTATTTTCTCGGTTGGACGTAATCGCGATCAAACGAATCAAGTGCTTCCGATTTATTTGTAGGACAAAAATGATATAGCTATGGATACACGTTCAAGGAGAGAGGCTGTTAGCAGCCTCTCTCTTTTTTTGTTCTGTGAAGTGTTAAATGGTTCCTCCCCCTTTACATAATCTTATCTTCCTTGTCGATTTGTGATAACAAACCCTCTCTATAATCCAAATAGAAAAGAGATTCGGACGTCTAGACGTCTTGAGAGGGATGAATTATGAACTGGTATCTTCGCTCACTCGGCACACGCAAAATTGTGGAATTCATCGTGCTTGTCATTTTCGTCATTTTTTTCCTAGGGCCTCTAACCAATCTTCTCCTTTTGGCGGTTTCGGGAAAATGGCAGTATCCTGCACCGCTTCCGCAGAGCTTGTCACTGGAATGGTGGAAGTTTGTACTTACCCAGGATGATGTACTCAGCTCGATTTCTCTATCCTTCCTGATTGCCATTACCGTTACGGTCTGCTCCATTATCGTATGTATTCCTGCTGCATATGCCTTTGCACGAATTTCTTTCCCGCTCAGTAAGTGGTTTCTTTTCTCATTCCTGCTTACGCATGCTTTTCCGAAAATGGGTTTGTATGTGTCCATTGCCGTACTATTCTACCAATTCGGGTTGATGAACACCTTTGCAGGCATTGTGCTTATCCATATGGTAAACACGCTCATGTATATGACCTGGATTCCATCCTCTGCCTTCCGCAGCGTACATCGTGCACAGGAGGAGTCGGCGCGGGATGCTGGAGCCGGACCATTTCGGGTGTTTTGGAAAATCACCTTTCCTATGGCGCTGCCCGGCATTGTGGTTGCCTCCATCTTTACCTTTCTTGCTTCACTGGATGAAGCACAAGGGACACTCCTTGTCGGAACGCCGGACTATAAAACAATGCCAGTCATCATGTATTCCATCATTGCTGATTATCCGAGCACAACGGGGGCTGTTTTTTCTGTCATTCTTACCCTGCCAACGATCATTCTGCTATTGGCAGCCAAGCGTTTTGTAAGTGCCGATGTACTGGCAGGCGGATTTCAGGTGAAATAACGTAATTGGTCAAAAGAGGAGTTTGCAAAATCCTGAAAAAGGAGCCTAAGCTAATGCCCATTCAATTATCGATTCAAGAGTTAACCAAGCGCTTCAAGACAGGAGACGGAGTCAAGGGCATTTCACTTGACGTGATGAAGGGAGAGCTGGTGACACTGCTGGGACCTTCCGGCTGTGGTAAAACAACCGTGCTTCGCTCCATTGGCGGCTTTTTGGACCCGGACAGTGGCGACATTCAGATTCAGGGTAAAAGCGTACTCAAGCTGCCGCCCGAAAAGCGTCCGACGGCTATGGTGTTCCAAAGCTATAATTTGTGGCCGCATATGACCGTGTATGACAACCTGGCTTTCGGGTTGAAGATTCGAAAGGTGAAGAAGACAGAAATTGACCGTCAGGTGAAGGAAGCGCTAGCGCTGGTTCGGCTAGAGAGCGCAGAGCGTAAAACGCCGGGACAGCTCTCGGGAGGTCAGCAGCAGCGGGTAGCACTCGCTCGGGCTTTGCTGCTAAGGCCTGATGTATTGCTGCTGGACGAGCCCTTTTCCGCGCTTGATGCCAAATTGCGCATGGAGATGAGAGAGGAGCTGCGCGATATCCAGACCCAGACAGGGATGACGATGGTGTTCGTCACCCATGATCAGGAGGAGGCGCTGTCTATTTCCGACCGAATCGTCGTTATGAAAGCGGGCCGGATTGAGCAGCTCTCTTCACCGCAGGAGATTTATGACAAGCCGCAGTCACTTTTTGTAGCGGGTTTTATTGGCCGTATCAATTTATTAAAGGGGGTGAGCACAGGTCGCAGTGTCTCTGTGAGCGGAATACCGTTTGCACAAGAGCATGAATACACAGGTGAATCCATGGTTGGTGTAAGACCAGAGGATATTGTTCTGACAACGGAAGAAAATGGCTCTCTGGCCGGAACGATCAGACAAGTGATGATTCTCGGGCATTATGCGGAAGTTTCGCTGGATAGCGGTACCCATCATCTGAAAATGTTTGTGCCGCGTGAACGAGCGGCCGAGCTGCGCAGTGGAGAGCACATCAGATTCAGCTTCAGTAAAATTGTTACTTTTCCAGCAGCACAATGAAGATTCACGATCAACCTCTATATCGCATCAATGTCCATCACGAACGCATCATCTGGTGATGCTGCGAACTTGTGCAACTATCTAAAGGAGGCAACAACGTGTTTGGGAAAAAGAATATGGGTCTGGTTTTGGCAGGGGTACTTAGTTTATCGTTGTTGGCTGGCTGTGGAAACGGTGGTAATGCCGCCACGGCTACAGGGGAAGCCAAGTCTACAAAAGCGGGAGCCGCTACGGGAACGACGGAAATTTCCTTGTACACTGGAGGGTCTCTGAACGTCAAAGAACTGTGGGAAACGTTAATCAAGGACTTTGAAGCTAAAAATGATCACGTTAAGGTCAAACTGGTGTATTTGCCAGCAGGGACCGGAGGCGCATCTACACTGGATCGTCTGATCGCAGCCAAGAAAAGCGGGCAAACCGATACAGATATCGACCTGTACGAAGGCAGTCTGGATGACATCACCAAAGGGGTGGGCGAGAAACTGTGGGAAACGGTGGACGCTACCAAGGTTCCAAATTTGAAGAATGTAGATGAAACGTATCTCAAGCAGGTGAACAATCAGGCCATTCCATACCGTGCCTCTTCGGTTGTTCTTGCCTATAACAGTGCAAAAGTAGCGACACCTCCGAAAACAGCCGACGAGCTGTATACATGGATTCGCCAGCATCCGGGCAAGTTTGCCTATAATGATCCGTCTACAGGTGGATCAGGTAGCTCGTTTGTGAATACGGTTATCTATAATTTCCTTCCTCCAGAGGCGATGAACAGTGATGATCCGGCAAATATGAAGAAATGGGATCAAGGCTTCTCGCTGCTCAAGGAACTGGGCCCTTCAATGTACCAAAAAGGAGTCTATCCTAAGAAGAACCAAGGTACGCTTGATATTTTAGCAAGTGGAGAGGTTGACATGGTTCCAGCCTGGTCTGATATGGCGCTCGAACAACTGGCTAAAGGGCTGCTTCCAGACACGGTGAAACTGACACAGATCGACCCTGCTTTTACAGGTGGCCCCTCTTATCTGATGGTTCCTTCGCTTTCCTCCAAAAAAGAAGCAACTCAGGAATTTTTGAACTATATACTGACGCCCGAAGCGCAAACGGTGGTTATTAACAAAATGTACGGCTATCCAGGGATTAAGTGGAATCTGATGCCAACGGAACTGCAAGAGAAATTCAACAGTGTATCTTCTGGATATCGTAGCTTTAACAGCGGAGAGCTTCAGCAGGAAATTTACAAACGCTGGCAAAGTGAAGTGGCGGGCGGTTGATCATGAGTTCATTGTCCAAAAGGGGGATGCTGGGGCTTGCCCTGGTCATCCCGTCTTTTCTCATTTTGCTGGTCGTCGTTATTATTCCGATTCTCTATGCCGTGAAGGAAAGCTTGATTGATCAGTATGGAACGGGCTACGGTCTAGCCAACTATATTCGGCTGTTCACGGAACCTGCCATGCGTAGAAATATCATGTATACAATTAATGTCACGTTAGTCTCGACGGCCCTCACTCTGGTCATCAGCTATGCTTTGGCGATTTATCTGAGATTCGGCAAAGGGGTTGTCGTGAAGTGGATAGGCCGGTTGTATTTTATTCCGATGTTTGTTCCCGGTGTAATTGCAACGTATGCGATCATTACCATGTATGGAAATCACGGTTGGGCTGCACGTCTTTTGCTGCCGCTTGGCATTGAAACGATTCCAAGGATTATTTATGACTACAAAGGGCTGGTGCTGGCTAATTTGTGGTTCAACATTCCGTTCGCAACCATGCTGCTCAGCTCGGCACTTGCCAGCATTCCAAACGCTGTCGTCGAAAGCGCCAGAGATGCTGGAGCCAGCACGATGCAGTTGTTTGGGCGCTTTATTTTACCCCTTTCCTACAAAACGATGTGGGTTGCGGTGACCTTCATTTTCATGGGAATCATGGGCAGCTTTACGGCTCCCTTCCTGATCGGTGCCAACTCACCACAAGTGCTCGGTGTTGCGATGCAGCAGGTGTTCTCTAGCTATCAGGAGACGCATACGGCCAGTGCAATGGCAGTGTTTATGTTTTTACTGTGTTCTTTTATGGGCTACTTTTATATTCGGACAATGGTGAAGGATGCGGATGCCAGCTAGACCGCCGTTATACACTAAGGAGGTTACAGGGATGAACAGCCAAGCAGAGGTGCAAATTACCGGGTTTAGTGGGCGAGCGTGGGAAAAGGATCTGCTGGATTGCGGTTATCGGATTGCCTTACACAAGGCCGAGGTTGAGCTCAGTCCGGGAAACGGATTCCGGTTTACATTTTCCATGCCAGAAGACGGATACGCGGAGCTTGATCTGTTCGCCAGATCAGACAGTGACTGGGCCGCGGCAGATCGAGAATCTGCCTTCGTACGCCTCTACCTGAACGAAGCCTATAATCAAGATGTCATTTTGTACTATGGTAGCAGTCAGGGAGTGTATACCCGTTTGTTGGGGTATCTACAAGAAGGCGACTATGAGGTCTATGCCGAATTTCGCGAACTGGAATCGGCTCCGCTTGTATCTCGAGCATGGATTGACGGGGTTGAACTGCGCTGTGTGGCTGATTCCTCTCCAAGAGCGCTGATTTATCGCCATACCCCGCTTTTATATGGCCGCAATCTGTCACATCCCTATGAGAATCGCTTTACGGATACACCGCTTGTTTTGTTCTATTCCATAGAAGTGAACGAGGGGAAGAGGGTCATTGAATACCAGATGATGTTCAGCCATGAAGATGAGGGAACGCCCGCGCCGCTACTTATGAGCAAATGGGGAAGAACCACTGATATCGAATGGATGTACCGCGTCGAGCTAGATGCAGAGGACAATGTTCTGGAAGCTGTTTTCCAGGGGGCACATCATATTACGACTGCGTTTAATGGTAATTATGATCTGGGCGGGCATCCTGTCCTCCAAACCGCAACAACCAATGGAAACTTTAAGGATGACATTTCATCGGACTATCGTTTTATGCTACCGCCTGCTTTCCAGTGGAAACCAGAGGAAGAGCCGCGTGAGGCGGTCATGAGCCGTTTTCCTTTTGCCTATCAGGTCACGGGGTGGGAGATGGAACGTCAGCAGGAGCTGGAAATGCCGTCACGAGCGTCTTCCATTACACTTGCACACCAGCGTAGCTATGTGTTTATCCAGACTTCAAAACGTCCCTTACGGGATTCGCGCAGAGAATTGTCTTCAGGGTTCAAGCCTGGCTTCAATCGGCGCGAGGAAGATGCCTGTGTCGATGTCCAGCTTCGCCTTCACGGCTCGGAGCAGTGGTATTCATCCTGCCATCATGATCTGAGACTCGGGGAATTTAGAGCCGCTTATGAGGGGGCAGAGTCACATTTTTCTACCACGGTCAAGCTATCTGGAGAGGCTGTGCTTGAGGATATAGCTGAAATCAGAGCCGTATTGCTAGAAGGCGGTGCGGACAGCATGGAGGTGGCTGGACTGTGTGCCTTTACGTTAAACGAGGATAATCTCCCGCAGTTTCCAGGTATTCGTACAGACCGGGTGATTGAGCTGACACGGCTTCAACCCGTAGGTGTTTTGTGGACGGCAGACAAAGACATGTCGGGTGATGAAGAACATACTGTGAAGGATATGGTAAAGCATGTTGTGGATGAACCGTCTAGCCAGGATGGGGAGTCATGAGCAGACTACTATATGTGGAAGGAACGGTCGACAGAACCTGCACCCAGAGCCATATTACTTACTCTTTTCATATTCCACAGCCGACTGAAACGATCCGTATCCACTTCTCTTACACGCCCAAGTTATTGGAGGATCAAGAACAAGCACGAGGAATCATTGAGGAAAGCATGAGCAAATATGGATACGACGAGCCAGGGCATTCATCCGATCTATGGAAGAAGTATATACCGCTGCAAAATTTATTAACGCTGTCTGTCGATGATCCTCTCCGTCACCGGGGAAATGCGCACCGTCCCGAGATGCAGCAGGAGCATTGGCTCGGTTCGTCTGCGGCTTCGCCGGGATTCCTCGCAGGAGATAATCCGGCAGGCATGTGGCGGATTACGGTCAGTCTGCATGTCGTTGTGACCGAGACGCTTGCCTACCAAATTCATGTATTGGGGGAGGAAGCAGCATATGCTTAAATGGATTCCAGCTGAGCTTCACACCCATACGCTTCACAGCGACGGAAAGCAGACGCTGGAAGAGCTTGTTCAAAGCGCAGTGGATCTGGGGCTTGAATGCATCGCTATGACGGATCACAACACGCAATCGGCACTTGCGGATCAGGAACAGGTTCAGCGGCAGTTCGGTCTCCCGATCATTTCAGGGATGGAGTGGACGACCTTTTACGGGCATATGCTGACGCTTGGGGTTGACCGCTTTATCGACTGGCGTGTGCTGGGACCAGATGACATCCATGAGGGGATTCGACAGGTGCATGAGCAGGGAGGGATTGTAGGGATTGCCCATCCGTTCAGGATCGGAAGTCCGATCTGTACGGGGTGCTTTTGGGAATACACGATTCAGGATTGGCATGAGGTGGATTATATAGAGGTCTGGTCAACGCTTATGCCATCTATTAAGCGGGATAGCCAGCGGGCGTTTGCCATGTGGACCGATTTGTTGAATCAGGGGTATCGCATCACTGCGGTAAGCGGTCGGGACTGGCATGTATCTAAACCAGATGATGTGCTTCCAGCTGTTACGTATCTGGGGATTCATGATGAAGCAGAAGAGCGAGAAGGCTTAGCAGACCGGGCAGTTGAGGCGATTCGCCACGGTTCAGTATCGGTTACGATGGGACCGCTACTAACGATGTGGGCGCAGATTAAGGGCAGAGAACATCGTTATCACATCGGCGAATGTATAGAGCTGACTGTAGAGGATTCATTATCTGTGACGGTTCAATTGGATGTGGAAGCAAGAGCAGCCCATTACAACCTCAAGCCTCAGAATCTTCGCCTTCTGCTGACAAGTAGTCAAGGCATATGCTCGGAGATTCAGATCCCCGCCCAAACAGGAGAATATACGCTGTCATTGCAGAATCCGCTAGGAAAGGGCTGGATACGAGCGGAGCTTTACGGCTGCATGGAAGACTGTGTGATGATGATTGCTTTTACGAATCCAATTTATATGGCTTAACACAATAGAAAGGCTGGGCTTCGGACGGTGTCAACAAAACAAGAGAACATAAAGCGGCGTATAGAAGAATATATGAAGGTTAATCAAATGGGTCCGGGGGATCGGCTGCCGTCGGAAACTGCACTTTCCCAATCGTTTCGTGTCTCGCGTACGACGCTACGGGGAGCTATTCGCCAACTGGAATCGGAAGGTAAGCTACTAGTAAAACACGGGAGGGGCACATTTGCGACTTGCCCGCTGCCGAGTATTCCAAGCTCCCTCGACCGCCTGTACAGCATCGGGGACATGATTCGTTCGGCAGGGTTACGGGAAGACGAGCAGCTGGAATCCATTCAGAGAATTTCGGTTTGTCCTCCTGATATTGCCGAACAGATGAGATTTTCCGAGCATGAGCCGATGATTGTTCTGGAGCGTACACGCACTGCCAACGGAGAGGCTGTAGCCCACTCTATAAACTGGATGCCTGAGAAATTAGCTAGTCCCATTTTGGAAGGTGACTCTTTTTCAGGCTCGCTTTTTCAGAGTCTTGAGTTCAAGGCGGGGGTACGAATCGTCGGAGCGTATTCCGAGCTTACCGTTCCAAACTATGACGACGCACATATGACGCGTCTGTTGAAGCATCCGCAGGCTACGGTATTACTATTGAAGCAGCTTCACTATGATGAAATGAACAGGCAGGTGCTGTATTCTCTGGATTATGTCCGCAGTGACATTTTCCGTTTCTGGGTGCGTCGTACGCGCTGATTCAATCAGAATGTGGCATCTCCTATTGAATTGTGCTAGTTTTACATATTCCATGGGTTAAAAATCGTCATATCTCGTCAATACTGATCTATATGCACTTCATGATGATACACACATGGCAAGATGCGTATAAGGAGGTAACGGGATATGAGGTGGCTTGGATGGCTGCTTAAAAAAGGAATGACGGTCGTGTTGGTTAGCGCACTAACGCTGGCAGTGACAGGTGTAGTCGTTAATGCTTATGTTCAATCGCTGCTGCGGCAGTTTAACATTCAGCTTGATCATCAGCCCATATGGGGGTTGGGTTGGCTAAAAGGCAGTGCTGGCACTGACCAAAGCACAGACACGGGGAAGAACAAGACGACAGGAAGTGGCTCGGGAAGTGTAACACCGCCTGATGATGCGTTGCCTGTCATGGGACAGGGCTTAGAAGAAAGCGGAAGTGAGGCTGGTGGCGCAGCCAATGGCAAGGTATCTCAGGAGGGGGCCACGTCGGCCGGAACATCAGGCAACGAGTCACGGAAGCAGGCAGAAGGTACAACTACACCCGAAACGAGTATTGAAGGCCATGATTTAGTGATTACGCCCGACCATTTGACGGAGAAGAAGAACAACTTACCGGCTGCACAGAAGCAGGAAATTTTTGCGATTCTGATGAATAAGCTGCCGCCAGAGGAGATGCAGAAAATATCAGCTGCGATGGAAGGCGGTCTCACCGAGCAGGAGCTTCAGGATATTCAGCAGGTGCTTGCAAAGTATTTGACCAAAGAGGAATATAACAAGTTGATGTCTATGCTTAAATGAGTATTTTGCAAAATCCTGAATAATAAACGATGAATTCATGGGCAATGTTTATGCTCAAAATAGGACTGTAGAATCCGCGCCATGCGCGGATTTTTTTGCGTGTCAGGAAGTAATTGGGGTGTAGTTGAATTCTTTGTAAAGGCTATGTTAAAGTAAACAGTGTTGTGAAAAGGTTAAATTTTTGAAACCTTTTACGCAACTATGCAATGGTAGATAGCGACTAATATCATAGATACTTGTGAATACAGGCTAGATTCATAGTGTGAAAGACCAATAATGAACGCATTTATATAGAGATAAGATATGCTGAAAAGGAGAGAGTCATGAAGGTTTTGAAGGAGCAGGATTCACCAGACAGCAGGAATGCAGCTTCCAACGTTGCAGATAAGTCTGCTGTGGAAGCGGGGAAAATAGCAAGGTGGTTGAGCGGTCGGAGAAAATGGCTGAGCTGGACGGCAGGTGGTGTGGTGATTGCAGGCAGTCTTATTTTTGCAAGTAATCAGTATGTCGGGGCTAACACAGTTCCTTATTATAAAGTTTATGTAAAAGGCGTCGAGGTCGGAAATATCTTGAATGAGCAACAACTTAAACAGCTATACGCAACGAAGAGCAAACAGTATAAGGATAAGTATCCCGGCGTGGATATGGTGCTCAATACGAGCGCGGTAACGACAGACATTGAGAAGGCATATAAAGCGGATATCGACAGTGCGGCCACGCTGAAGAAATTGGACGGTATGCTGACAGCGTACGCCAAAGGGGTAGAAGTGAAGATCAACGGTCAGACGGTTGGCATTGTAAAGGACAAAGCGACTGCACAGGCGGCTTTAAAGCAAGTACGGAAGAAGTACATACCTGTGGGTGAGGGAACATCTACAGGCATCAAGGGGCTGGTTCGCAAAACATCCGTAGGCAGCAGCCATGCGAGTGCTAGTACTAAAACCCCCAAAGCATGGCTGGAGTCTGCAAGTATCCGTGAGAAAATCGCGTACGAGCCTGTGAAAGCAGACCCGAACAAGGTGCTGACGGAGGCAGAAGCAGTCAAAGTGTTGACTGAGGGGCGTGAGGCTCCTATCACGTATACAGTGCAAGAGGGCGATTCTCTGTCATCGATTGCAACTAAATTTAATATGACCGCTTGGGAGATTAAGCAGAACAATCCCGGCTTGCGTGAACTGTATTTGCAAATTGGGGACGAATTGAAGCTTACTGCTCCAAAGGCTCCGGTTACGGTGCGGACAGTAGAGAAGGTCGTCGAACAGATTGCCATCGAGCCTGAGGTTGAGATTCGTCAGAGCGATGAACTGAAGGCAGGAGTTACCAAAGTGGTCAGACCGGGACAAGCAGGTCTTAAGGAGATGGACTATCGTTTGACCAAGGAGAACGGTGAGGTCGTGCAAGAGGAATGGCTCGGTCAAAAGGTGCTGCAGCCGTCTATTACTGAGGTCGTTCTAAGAGGAACGAAGGTCGTGGGAGAAGGCTCAGGACAGTTCGCTTGGCCGACTGCGGGTGCTGTAATGACGAGCAGTTTCGGTGGGCGCTGGGGACGTATGCATGAAGGTGTTGATTTGGTTGGCGATCATACCATTCAGGCCTCCGATGAAGGTGTCGTCACATTTGCGGGTCAGCAGAATGGCTACGGTAATGTCATTATGATTGATCATCGCAACGGCTATCAAACCGTCTACGGACATTTGAGCAGTATTGGGGTTCATGTGGGACAGGTTGTTCAGCAGGGTGAAGCCATTGGTATTATGGGAAACACAGGACGCTCAACAGGCACGCATGTTCACTTCGAGATCCGTAAAAATAATTCACCACAAGATCCAATGACCTATTTAAGATAGGTTTGTAGTTTATATTGAAATGTACGTGATTCATGAAGATCAAGGGAAAGGCCATGTTTTTCTGCATGCTTAACAGTAGGTGCAGACATGGTTTTTTTCTGCGTAAAGAAAAGGGTCTAGAGAAGTAATGGAATGGCTCACGGGTATGATAGAATAGAATAAACATCTTATAGGTACTGACAAACGAAAGTTAATTATAGATTATGATCCGTGAGAAGAGGTGAACGCTGTATGCAGGGAACGATTCTGGTAGTGGATGATGAACAGCCCATCGCTGATATTTTGAAATTTAATTTGGAAAAAGAGGGCTACCAGGTGATTTGCGCCTTCGATGGAATCAGCGCGGTGGATATTGCGGTCAAGCAGCAGCCTGACCTGATCCTGCTAGACCTGATGCTGCCGGGCATGGACGGCATGGATGTATGCCGCGAGGTGCGCGGGCATCAGCTCCAGACGCCGATTATTATGCTGACCGCTAAGGACGGCGAAATCGACAAAGTGCTGGGGCTGGAGCTGGGCGCGGACGATTATGTGACAAAGCCGTTCAGCACACGGGAATTGCTGGCACGGGTGAAGGCACAGATGCGCAGACAGCAACGCGGCGGGGCAGGCCAGTCGGAAAGCCGGCCGCAGGAGGATAAGCAGGGGCTGCGCGTGGGCGATCTCTTCTTTGATACGGACATGTATACAGCTTACAAAAACGGAACACCGCTTGACCTGACGCACCGCGAATATGAGCTATTGCACTACATGGCGAAGAATGCCGGAAAAGTCATGACGCGGGAGCATTTACTTCAGGCGGTATGGGGCTTCGAATACTACGGGGATGTGCGGACAGTAGATGTGACCATTCGGAGGTTGCGCGAGAAGATTGAGGAGAACCCGAGCAAACCGGAGACCATCCTGACACGCCGTGGTCTTGGATATATCGTGAGCGGGGGCAAAGGTGGCCTGCGGGCATGAGATGGCTGTCTTTCTTTCGCACCATTCATGCAAAGCTGATTATTATCTATGTGCTGCTGATCTTGGTGGCTATGCAGCTGATTGGGGTCTATTTTGTCAGCTCGATGAAGAACTCCCTCACGAGTAATTTTACGCAGGATTTGCAAGCACGAGCGGAGATGCTGTCCGTGCTGGCGGAGCAGGATCTGAGTGGCAGCGACGGCAAAATGGAAGAGGACAGCGTGGAAAGTCTACGTGCACGCGTGAATAATTTGTTCGATTTCAGCGGCGCGGAAATTCAGGTGCTGGATGCCAGTGGTAAGGTACTAATTACTTCTCAAGGCTCACATGCCGATTATGTTGGACGTAAAAATACGCAGACAGTAGTTAGCCGCGCACTCCAAGGAATCCGAGATAACGAGGAGTATATGGTGGACGAGGACAATGTCCGCAAGAAGGTCGTGGCCAAGCCTGTCATCAGCCAAGGTAAGATTGTCGGCGCGGTATACATCGCCGCTTCAATGACCGAGCTGTACGATACGATGAAACGCATTAACAATGTGTTTCTCTCAGGTATGCTCATTGCGCTGGCGCTAACGGCTGTGCTGGGCGTGGTATTGGCCCATACGATTACGCACCCGATCAAGGTGATGACACGCCATGCAACGGAGGTTGCCGAGGGAAAATTCGACCAGCAGATGCCTGTATTTGGTGAAGATGAGATCGGTAGGCTCAGCGTGGCCTTTAACTATATGACAGGCCGTCTGCGTGAGGCACTGTCCCAAAATGAAGAGGAGAAGGAGAAGCTCTCCTCCATCTTGACCAATATGAGCGACGGTGTGGTCGCTACTGATGACAATGGCCGGGTCATTCTGGTCAACCGTCGGGCCAGCGCCATGCTGGGCGTGAACGAGAACGAAATGACCGGCAGGCATATCGCGGTACTGCTGGGGATCGACCCGGAGGAAACCGAGGCCCTGTATAGCGGTTCTTCGGCCTCCACGCTCTTGCAGCTGGAGCCAGCTGGTCAGGATGAACCCATCGTCATCCGTGTGACATTCACGCCGATTCATCGGCGGGAAATTGGCATTACGGGGACGATTGCCGTGCTCCAGGACGTGACGGAGCAGGAGGAGATGGAGACGACACGGCGGGAATTCGTAGCGAATGTATCCCATGAGCTGCGCACTCCGTTGACGACCATCCGCAGCTACGCTGAAGCGCTGGATGACGGCGCGATGGCTGAACCGCAGCTCGCAGAGCGTTTTGTGGGCGTGATCCGCAACGAGACAGAGCGTATGATCCGGTTGGTTACGGATTTGCTGCATCTGTCACGGCTTGATTCCAATGAGGCGCCTTTGCGGATGCAACCAGCGGATGTGATGGAGATGCTGGACGAAGTCGCAGATCGGTTTTCTTTTCAAATGAAGCAAAAACACATTCGCTCAGGGATGTTCGTAGAGCAGGGAATCGGTAAAGTCGTGATCGACCGGGACCAAATTGAGCAGGTGCTGGACAACCTGATGTCCAATGCGCTGAAATATACGCCAGATGGCGGAAGTATTCGGATCGAAGCTCGCCGCAACAGTGAGGGAATGCTGTCCATTTCGGTACAAGACACCGGAATTGGTATTCCCAAAAAAGACTTGGACCGGATTTTTGAACGGTTTTATCGTGTAGACAAGGCGAGATCGCGCAATATGGGCGGCACGGGACTGGGGCTGTCGATTGCCCGGGAAATTGTAAAGGCGCATGGGGGCCAGATTTTTCTGGAGTCGGAATACGGTCAGGGAACCTGTACGACCTTTACGCTACCCATGTCGAGTGAAGGGAGGGAAGCACAGTGAAGGAACGTTTGAAGTCCTGGACGCTTATTTTGCTGGTTGCTTCCAGCCTGGTACAGACTTATTTTTTAATTTACCGCCTTCCAGGCAGTGATTCTGTACTCACTTCAGAAACGAACTATGTCAAAACCGAAAGCATGGGGCAGGAGGAAAAGATTGAGAACCTTGTGTTTCCTGATAAGATGCTAATTCACCAAGGTGAGAAGAAGCATACCGTTTTTTATCCGGGTGTTACTTTTTACGATTTAATTTATACACGGCTGGAAAGCCGAAGCTTTAACAACTTTCAACGTCGAAGTATTCAATCGGCGGACTGGGCGCAGATTCGCAGCGAAAACGAAGGCATCGAATTATCCTTTTCAGGCGGAGTCCCGGTTTCATTACTGGAGCGGGTTATGCGTCTGACGCCGGATTCGGTGTTTCAGGGAGAGACGATTAACCGCATTTGGATCTATATAGACGAAAAGAATGCCAAGCCACACGCGCTCTTTTTCAGTGCCAGAGGCGATGTGGTGTATGAGGCGAACCAGTTCGATATGACAGTAGAGGACATCCGCCAGCATGTGAATTTCGGTAAAAATGCCCCGTTGTACGAGCTGGTAAATAATCAGTACTACATTCCCGTGGATGATCTGGAAACTACGCAGCCTGTAGTGTATGCTGGATTGTTTACGACAGAGCAAATGCAGCGGAATTTGTTTTTCGATCCGGGGATTACGCGTAATATTCAGGAGAAGGACGGCTCCCAAATTTATACGGATAGCAAACGTAGTCTGCAAATCAAGCAGGAGCAACGTTGGATGAGCTATACCGATCCGAGTGCGCCAGGAGCGGGTGGAAGCAGCCCGATTAGGGATGTGCTGGCCGCAGTTGATTTCGTGAATCAGCATGGCGGTTGGGATGCTTCGTATCAGCTGAAATTGAGAAGCAGTGATGAAAATCGTACATCTGTGATGTTTCAGCAGTATTATGGTGCTTATCCAGTGCTCGACACACCATCGTTCCGCTTTGGTACGATTTCGCTGCAAATCCAGCAGGAAACGGCTTCTGTCTATGAACGTTCGTTGCTGTATCTCAAGGGAGGAGAGCAATCCTCGAAGAAGGTTATGCTGCCGGGCGGCGAGCCCTTGAAGAAGCGACTGGAGACTGTAGGCAAAGGGAAGACGATTCGAGATCTGACTCCCGTATATCAACCGGAGCTGACCAATGATGGATTGAAGCTTGCTCCTGAATGGCGCGTTACGTTCGGTGACGGTTCTGTTGCAGAAATTCTTGCTGTTCCTGTAACGACAGCATCCAACACAACACAAACGAAGCCAGACCGGGAGACAAAGAGGTGACAGGAAGGGGGAACGGGAATGGATTGGAGCCGCGCCAAGAACGTATTGATCTGTACATTTTTGCTGCTCAATGTGGTATTGGGTTACCAATTGTGGCATGATGCGCAGGAAACGGCAGGGCCGAGTCTGGATTTTACTTCATTGGATGAAAATACGCAGCGTTTAATGGAAGAGAAAAGTATTCAGGTGCTGGCTCCGATTCCCGGCGATACCCCGCAGCTGCCTAAACTTTCTTACACATACGTTCATAGTGGAGAAAAGGATGATCGTGTGCAGCTGGTGAAGCCAGTGGATAGCAAACTGGTATTCACCCATGATGCGCTAGTGGAGGCATTGGAGCCACAAATCAAGGATATCGATAACTTTCAGTACGATCCGCTGGATGTTCAGGAGGAATTGGCATCCGGACAAGCAGATGCTTTTGTACTTCATCCGCTGGTTCAGGGCAAATGGCCGCTATTTAATGTGAAGCTGGCTCTGTTTTATAGCAATCAAAAGATTACAGGGTATCGCAAAATTAAGGTCGAGCTCCAGCCTTCGGATGAGGCAAAGAAAATGCTGCCTGCGTCCAAAGCACTGGCAAGGCTGATCGACGGCTATTTGCCGCGTGATACGATTGTGAAGGATATCCGGCTCGGTTATTACGGACAGACCTTTAACTCCGATAGTCAGGTGGCTGCCCCCGTGTGGCGGTTTATGCTGGACAACGGAAAAGGTGTGTATTATGTGCAGATGAACGGAGATGTCATTAGTCCAAAGACAGAACATACAGAAGGGTCTTGAACAGATATGGGGATTTCATTTACCGTGCTGTCGAGCGGTTCGACCGGCAACGCTACCGTTGTGCGGAACGAAGACACGACATTGCTCATCGATGCGGGTCTCAGCGCGAAGCGTATTGACGAATTGCTGAAAGAACGCGAGCTGAGCGGAGAAGAGTTGGATGGTATTTTGGTCACGCATGAGCATTCCGATCATGTTAAAGGACTAGGCGCCATGGCGCGTAAATATAATTTACCTATATATGCTAACGAGAAGACATGGTTTGCCATCAGCAATGCTGTTGGGCAAATTGCAGACGATAACCGTAGAATATTGGAGACAGGCGCAACACGAGAATTTGAGTCATTACGCGTGGAGTCTTTTGGTATATCCCATGATGCGGCCGAGCCTGTAGGATATAGCTTTTATGATGGGGCGGAGAAGCTGAGTGTAGCGACCGATCTTGGCTATGTCAGCGACAAAGTGAAACAGGCGATATCAGATGCGGATGTATTGGTGCTGGAGTCTAATCATGATGTGGAAATGCTGCGTATGGGTCGTTATCCGTGGAACATCAAGCGCCGTATTCTCAGCGATATCGGTCATTTATCTAATGAGATGGCGGGCGCGATTCTTAGCGAGCTGCTGACAGGACGGACGAAGCGAACGTATTTGGCACATTTGAGCCGCGACCACAATATGATGGAACTTGCGAAGCTGACTGTGCGTGGGGCGATGGAAGACCGCGGCTGTTTTTACAAGGACAGTGAGTTTCGATTGTGTGATACGTACTATGATCGTCCTACACCTTGGGATAAGGTAAGTGAGCCATAAAGCTGTCCAGCTCGGCGGCTTTGCGTTCTACCTCTTCACGGGTCACTACGCCTTTGTCCACCAGTAGTTCAATCAATGTACTTAGCGCCAGTGTATTGCGGTAATGCTCGTCTTTCAAATCCGCCAGCTTGGCAGCCATGCGAACTTCATCCATAGCCGAACGATGTGAATTCATCATATATTCCTCCTAAAAAATATTTTAGAAATGGCGTGCAATGAGCTTGGTTCTGCCTGTGGTTTTGCTAAGTGCTGTGATACAATAAAGCTAACAACGGAAAGCTTTCTGAAGGAAGGCTCTCATCGAAAGTATAGGCAGCTTTAAGCGGACGGGAACAGGCCAGAACGTCTCTATGAGACGATCATTTTGTAATAGAATAGAAGACTTGTTACTATTGTAGTCCATTGGTTTGGAAATCATTCCTCTTTTTTCCTCTATTCGGAGTCAGATTCGGCGTGTATGCTAATTTATGAGATTCGGTTGCTTAGGAAGGCACCATTTGTGGTGATTAATAAGTAGGCCGGAACGATTGGTTGCTGGATTCCGATGATAAGGGATATTCAATCCATTTGAGATGTTCAACGGAGCAGGTTCTCTGTAGCATAGGTTGGCGCAAGCCCGAATAGCCCTAATTTTTTAGTGAGTGTCGGTGCATGACAACGAAGGGGAGAGGATTAGCATGGGCTTGTTTGAGGACGATTTTTATTCAACGAAGGTATCCACACGTGCGGCTAAAAAAATGGCATTTAAGGCACGCCGTGGAGGACGGGGACGTTGGCCACACAGGAAGCGTGGAGTAAGTCCGGTGCAAGCTGCTGTCATTAGCGGTGCAGTCAGTGCAGTGATTGCCGTGCTTCTGTTCAGTTTTATTACAGGTCTGCCCTCCACTACAGCGGTAAGCGGAGCCAGTCACTATCCCTTGCGGCAAGCAGCGGGTGACCCGTATGACCGGATTGTGCAGGCGGCAGCCAAGGTGCGCCCAGCCGTCGTTAGCATCGTGAATCTGAAAGATGAAGAGGGTAAAAGTACGGAACAATCCGCGCTTGGATCGGGTGTCATTTTCCGAGTGAGTTCGGGCAAAGCCTTCATTATGACGAATAACCATGTGGTCGAAGGATCAGATGATCTGGATATTGTAACGGTAGACGGTGTCAGAAAAGAGGCAAAGTTGATCGGGAAGGATCGCATTAGTGATATCGCGGTACTGGCAGTTGACGATAAAGGCATTAGCACAGTAGCGGATATCGGCGACTCCAGCAAACTTCGTCTGGGTGAAACGGTCATTGCTATTGGCAACCCGCTTGGCTTGGGAGATACGCTTACCTCCGGTATAGTAAGCTATACGAATCGCATCATTCCGATTTCCATTAATCAGGATGGGGTATATGACTGGGAGCAGCATGTCATCCAGACCGATGCGGCGATTAATGAGGGAAACAGCGGCGGCGCGCTGGTCGATCTGGACGGACGTGTGATTGGCATCAATACGATGAAAATCGCTGATACTGGTGTTGAGGGACTTGGTTTCGCTATTCCCGCCAATGAGGTAATGAAAACGGTGAATGAACTGGTTGAGGACGGCAAGATCACCCGCCCTTATCTGGGGGTATACACGGTCGATCTCAATAATGAATATGCACCGCTGGATGAAACTCAGCGCAAGGAGCTCAAGCTGCCGGACAGCGTGAAGAATGGAGCAGTCGTTCTGGAAGCCCACGGTCCTGCCAAGGAGGCTGGCTTGAAGCTGAACGATGTCATTACAGCGTTTGATAGCGAACCGATTAACTCTACGCTTGATTTGCGTCGCTACTTGTACGATAACAAGAAAATTGGCGATGAGCTGAAAGTTACTTTTTACCGGGCAGGCAAGGAAGAAACGATGACGTTAAAATTAACAGATAAGCCGGAAGGCTAAGGTATGATTATAGGCTTAACTATAAAAAGGCGTTCACCGGCTTAGTTCCGGGAACGCCTTTTTCGATCTTCTGCTGCGCCTTAGATTAAGATGTCGTTCCCGTTACACGGGTTCCGCTCTTAGTGATCTTGTATGTCACCACATCGCCGCTCCAGAAGTGGAACTTCAGCGTGACTTCACCATCTTTTACACTATTAAAAAATTCAGGCAATAGCTTGATCCCATTGGCATCATAGGCAGGGGAAAAGGTATTGCCAAATTCTTTATAAGGTGTCCAATCCTGTGGACCGGCATTACCACCATTCGTATACACGGCTTCCATCGTGGCAAGCTGGCTACCACGGAAGTCTGTTGGAATGGTAAAGGCTTGAGTAGTCCCTTCGACAGCACTTAATTTTGGGGTATCATACACGACGACTCTAAAATTCCAGTCTGCCCCCTTGTTAAACTTAGCGGTAATGGCGGCATTCTCCCCATATTTACCGGAAGTGGTCAGGCTGGTGAGCAAGCTGGCTTTGAAGGTTAATATGTCTCCGCTCAGCGTATAGTCGGTGCCCTGTTTCAGTTGCTTGCTGTTAGCACTGAGTGTGTTCAGCTGATTGCCGTTCAGGTTTAAGGTGACTTTGGTGTCCTGAGCAAAGGTGCCTTTCTTCAAGTGAATGAGGTCACGGTCTGCATTGGAGGAGCGTCCTTTTAGGCTGGACTTAATGACATTAAAGAGTTCAGGGTCAGACCATTTGTACGTTGTGCGATTAAAATGCTGGCCGTTATCCCAGAGTATGCCTGTTATTTTCTTCTCCTTCATATAATAGGTCAAAAACTCGAAGAATTTTAGCTTTTCGCCCTGTTCAATCACGCCTGTATGTTTATCGAAGCCGAGCAGGCCATATTCACCGACAATGACCGGAATCCCCTTGGCTACAAAGGTGTTATAGACGTTATCAAAGGTTTGGATAATATCGTTTTTGGTATCTGTATCAAAAGTAGTATGGCCGGCAATATTTACACTGAAAGGCCAGAAGCCATAATAGTGGACGGTTGCAATCAGGTTGGGATCGTTCAGCTTGGTTATCGTATTGTACAGCTCGTTGATTTTGGCCTGAGCAGGTGCGGTATCCAAGCCAGGCAGAACAAGGGGACGAGTGGCATTTTTACCGCCAGAGGCGCGGACAATTTTGTGGAAGGATACATTCAGTTCCTGGAGCATCTGGTTCATTTTCGCTTCATCCGTAGTCCCTCCTTCGGAGAAACGGGGTTCGTTAATGCTTTCGAACATCAGCTTGTCAGGCTGATCTTTAAAGCGCTGGGCAATTTGTGTCCATAATGCGTTATAGCGAGCCAGCACCTCATCATGTTTGGGCTCCATACTGCTTACCCACGTCCATGAATCATGATGGACATTGATCATGACGTACAGATTGGCCTCCAGTGCCCAGCGAACAACCTCTTCTACACGATCCATGTAGGCAGACTCAACGGTATAGTTCGGTGCTGCTCCAATGTGTTTATCCCAGGTGACGGGGATGCGTATGCTTTTGTACCCTTGGGCAGCAATTTGCTGGATCAACGCCTGGGTAATACGCGGATTGCCCCAGGCTGTCTCATCCGCCCCGACAGCATCCAGAGAATTCCCTAAATTCCATCCAGGCTGCATGGCTTCCACATACGATTGCATGCTGCTCGCAGCCGCAGCTTGCGGTGCTTGTCCGTCAGATTCGGCAGCAGCGGCAACGGATGCGAATGTAGATAACAGTAGAGTGATGGCAAGTGTCAACGACAGCAATGAAATGGGTCTTCGTTTTAACATAACAGGCCCCTTTACAAAGTTATTTTTGAAAGCGCTTTCTAATAAACACTACCACACTATTTGAATATGGAATACCTGTATAATTCATGTAAAAATCATGTATTAATTAGATATTTTAAATTTGTAAGCGTTATTATTGAAAAAATATAGAAATGAGTGTAGAATCTATGGCCCTACCAATTCCTCAATTACAAAAGAAAGAAGGAGATGAATATGAATAAGTGGGACACGGAAGAGGCCATTCGACGCTGGGATATGTATGCAGAAAACTTTACCGCCAAGTACACGGAGGAAGGGGATCGATCTCGCGAAGTCCTGCTGAATCCGGCATTGCAAGCCTGTATGGGACCCCTCGGGGGCAAAAAAGTGCTAGATGCCGGCTGTGGCGAAGGCTATCTAAGCCGTAAAATGGCCAGAGCGGGTGCTTTGGTAGAGGCTGTCGATTACTCGACAGAGATGCTGAGGCTAGCCAAAGAGCGAACGCCGTCAGCGTTGGGAATTACATATCACCACGGCAATCTGGAAAAGCTGGAGATGTTCGGGGACCAGAGCTTTGATCTGATCGTGTCCAATATGGTCATTCAGGACTTGGCTCATTATGAGCGGGCGATTGCCGAAATGCGGCGGTTATTAGTTCCGGGAGGTAGCTTTATTTTTTCTATTCTGCATCCGTGCTTTCTGACGCCGCAGAGTGGATGGGTGAAGGATGAGACAGGGAAAAAGCTGTATTGGAAAGTGGATCAATATTTCAACGAAGGCCCATTGGAGCAAGCCATTCCTTATGATCAGGAGGAAAAGCTTTTGTATTTTCACCGTACGCTGGGCAGCTATGTACAGACCATTGTTGAGGCGGGCTTGTTGTTGGATGGGATGATCGAACCGAAGCCGTCTGCTGACATGCTGGAGAAATATCCCCATTTCCGTGAAGACCTGAACGTCAGTAATTTTCTCATTTTTAAGACCAAACGTCAGGGATAGTGGGCAAGCCCTTTCCTTTCCGCGTCAAGTGTGGTAGAACAAAAGAAGGCAGTTTTGACACACCAACAACACGGAGAGCTTCAAACGGAAAGGGATGCAACTGGAATGTACGTGGTATGTAAAGAGCATGTGGAACTGGCAATTGATATGTTCGTCGATGAATACGAGGATGCACCGGATGTCGTCGATCTCAAGGAAACGAAATTTTCGGATTGGGACCCTCCGGTGAAGTGCAAGGAATGTGAGAACAAAGCCGAGTTTTTGGTCGTCTAAAAAACAAGCACGGGCGTTTCGGGCAGAAACGTCCTTTTTGTATACCAGGATTTATTGCAAAAACACCCCATACATAGAGCTATATTTATTCCCACCACGTGCTGAGACAGGAGTGAACGATGGATGGACCCTTTGCTGCATTCACTATTTCGTCCCCTTCAAGTCAATGGAAGTGATCTCTCCACGTATTATATCGAACAAAAGCCGTCTGCTGCGCTGAAAGCTTATGTAGCTTGCTATTGGGAGTCCGGTCCGGCTAATAGGGTAGTAGAAGAGAATCTAGCAGCTTCGTGCGAAGACACTGCTTTGTTAAGCTTGCCGCAGGAAGAAACCATGGAGCGGGTATTACCTGACGGCTGTACGGATATTCTATTAGAATACGATCCGGTGAATAAGCGTCAGGAACTCTCGTACTGCGGGACATTTACGCAACCGTTTGTGTCTGCCAGACAAGCAGGGTCCGAGACTCGTATTTTTGCGGTGCGATTTTTTCCGGGTGGTGCACATTATTTTCACGGGCTGCCGACTCACTTGTTTACAGGCGGTAATTATCGCTTGGAAGATATATGGCCTGAGAGCATTGGGATCCTAGGTGAGCGTATTTTTGAGGCGCAGGACTTTAATGAACGGGTACGCATAATGGATGAGTATCTTAACCAGCTTCTGCTGCGCCAATACACGAACGATTGTGACCTAATGAAAAACCTGCTGCATAGCATCTTTGTGAGCGGTGGGAGTGTGGGGGTTAAGGAGCTGGCGGAGCGTGAGGCGATCAGTGAAAGGCAGCTTAACCGTAAGTTTGGGCAATGGATCGGAATCAGCCCCAAAAAGTTCAGTGAAGTCGTCCGCTTCCAGAGCGTTCTGCACAGCATCCAAAGCGGCGGGGGGCTGGATTGGACGGAGCTGGCATTGAAGCACAGCTTTTTCGATCAGGCACATTTGATCCGCGATTTTCGCAGATTTTATGGCGATTCCCCGCTTACTGCGGCCAAGGATTTTCGGAAGTTGTCCGATTTTTACAATACACGCCCAGAGGCTTCGGCTATACTCAAAATATGAAGGAGAATGGCAAAGGAGAGATGAAGATATGAGTGGAACGCTGCAAGTTCGCGATCATCTGCTGAGTGAGTTGGAAACCGGAGTACGGACGGGGGAAGCCTTGATCCGTAAAATACGTCCAGAGGATTGGGGCTTTCGCCCACAGGACAATTTCCGCTCGTTGCTAGAGTTAGTGCATCACTTTGTGCTTATTCCTGCTTCGGATCTTGCGATTATGCAGGAGAAGTCTGAGGGTGAAGTGGGAAGCATTGAAGGCAGCCTGTCCGGGGTGGAAGATCCCGAGCGCTTAGCTACGACTTTCAGGCAGAATTTTGAGGCTTATAAGGCTTACATTCTATCGCTTAGCGAAGAAGATTATCTGAATCGCTCGACGAAGGCCTTTTATATGGAGCATGGACATCTACAGGTCCAATGGCAGATCGAGACCGTGACGCATGTGTTCCATCACCGTTCGCAGATCTATAATTATTTGAAGCAATTGGGGCATGAAGTGAGCTTTTTTATGTTGTATGCTTAAGTATTTTTATAAAAGGTTTAGAGGGCACCTGTGAGGTGCTCTTTTTTTGTTTTATTCAAGGCTTTTTAGGGTGGGAATGGCTTAGTCGAACGCGCGTGAAACTTCTTTACTAACTCGTCTGAGAATGCCGATTTGTTCTTCATTCAATCTGCTGGTCAACGCAACAAATTCATCTATTGCCTCTTGCCGAATCATTTCGTCTGTAGTCATATGTTCTTTGGAAAACATCAATTCACTGATAGACACGTTTAAGGCAGTTAACACTTTCTCCAAGGTATCAATCGAAAAGTTTCTTTCGCCACGCTCTAATGCACCAATATATCTATAGTCCAAGCTTGCGATGTCAGCTAGTTTTTGCTGTGTAAGTCCCTTTGCATTTCGAACAGCCCGGATTCTTGTACCGATTTGCTTGCGTAATTCAGCCATATTACCACCTCATAACAAGCTTATGGAAGATGAAGTGTAAAAGTCAGGTAGAAGACAATTATTCAATTCTTTTTTGTTGTAACTCAACTAAACCAACAATATTTTTAGTTATAGTAGTAAGAATTTCGAGCTCTGTTGTTTCTCTTGAATTTATGAGTAACATAAGTTCATTTATGATTTCTTTTCGATCCGAAGTTTCATCGAATTGAAAAAGTTCAAAGGCTGGAACTTTTAATGCTAGAATTATTTTTTCCAACGTCTCCAAGGAAATATTTCGATCTCCACGTTCAACTCCGCCAATATAACTGTAATGAAGTCCTGCTGCTTCTGCCAGTTGTTCCTGTGTCCACCCTTTAGCTTTTCTTAGTTCTCGTATTCGGTTTCCGACACTTTCTGGTAAACTCATGTAATCACCTCCACTTAAGGTTAGAAGAGGAGAGAATATGGTTACAGACTATCTTATACAAAATAAATTTATGTAAAACTGTACTTTTAAGTACTTTTTATATTGACCTCTTTTTCCTCTTTCTATACAATTGGCTGTAAATGGAAAAACGAGGAGGACCTATTCTTGCGAACTTCTATCCTGAAATCACTCAAACCGGACATCATTGTTGAAATGTTAGAAATGGCTGTGGCTTTTGAAAATTGGAAAAAGGTGATGGAGACGGCGGATATTTTGTACCAGTGTGTACAGCGTATCTATGAAGAACGGCAGTATCATAAAGCAATGAAATTACCCATTCCGCATGTCAATTTAGAACGTCCGTTGGTATACTATTTTGGCTTCAGCCACCTGATGTGTGGAATGGCTCACCAGAACCAGGGTGCATATGAGCAGGCAAGGGAGTGCATCTATAAGTATGCTGAGCTGGGGTGGATGGAGGATCTAAAGGAAGAAGACATTCAGGTTGTCGAGGAGTTCAGGTTTTTAGCCAAAACTAATTTATATGCAGTAGATATTTTGTCTGGAAATATAGAACTTGTCGAGGAATACGTAGCCTTTTTGCAGGATAATCTAGAGGAAATATTACCGGGACTGAATACCATATTACAGGCAGCGCTTATGTATCATTTGGATGTAGAGGGTATATTACATACGTTTACAGAGCAGATTGATGAATTTGAGAGTTATGAAGACGCAGAGAACATATCTTACTATTATAGCTACTGCTATCACTTGGCTTTGTACTATCGGAAGTGTGGCAGATTACAGGATGCAGTGGGGATTACTGTACGGGCGATACAACTAGCCGATCAGTCGGATAACGATCGTAATTTCAAGAAATGTACAGCATTGTTCGAATCATTGCGGGAGTCAGCGACAGCAGAACAAATCAGCCAATATCGACAGATGCTAATGCAGTGTCTTGATGATACGAAACGGATAGGCATTTCATTGTGAAGAGCGTAAATGAATGATCCGGTATAACCTGAACAGGGGATGGGCTTGTAATGGAGAGGAAATAGATAGGTAAGAGACGTTTCAGATGCTAAAATAACTATATTAAAGGCATCTTTTCATGTTAGGGAACGTAAATACGATTTTACATTATTATTCGACATAGATAGGGGTATGGAATTTGTTTATTCAGCTTATAGGTGTTGGCAAGTTAAAAGAGAAGTATTTGGTCATGGGAATTCAGGAATACGCTAAACGGCTGGGCCCGTACATTAAGTTTCAAATGATCGAAGTAGCCGATGAAAAGGCTCCTGACACACTGAGCGAAGCGGAAGTCCGACAGGTCAAGGAGCGGGAAGGAGAGCGTATCCTTGCTCATGTGAAAAGCGAAGCACACGTCATTGTACTCGCCATCGACGGCAAACTGTGGAGCTCGGAAGAACTCGCAGAGGAACTGGACAAGCTTGGAACCTACGGTACAAGCCATGTTGTCTTCGTCATTGGCGGTAGCCACGGTCTTTCTGACGAAGTACTCCGTCGTGCCCAGCAGAAGCTGAGCTTCGGAAGAATGACTTTGCCACATCAGCTGATGCGGCTGGTGCTGGTGGAACAGATTTATCGGGCGGTGAAGATTAATCGGGGTGAACCGTATCATAAGTAGAGCGAAATTTACTAAGGGAGACCTCCTGAATTTTAATGAGCAGTAAATAGTAGTGAATGATAAGTAATTAAGAAGTAAATATATAATTAATTTAGGGGCATCCGGTAGGGTGCCTTTATTATTAATTAACATTGGCCGAATAAATTTCTTCATGACAGCGAATTGAATGGATCCGCATGAACCACCGATAGAAGATCTTTGATGGCTTATCCGTTCTGTATCCCATGCTTATTCTGTATTTGGTTAAATAATAAATTCAGGAACGAAGAAGATATGCGAAGATTGATGATTTAGTTGCTGATAAAGGCTACCCGTGGAGTCTTTAAGATATTTTGCCCAAAGTTTATACTGCAGGTGAACATGTTGGATATCTCAATGAAGCTGGTGCCCCATTGATAGAGCCATCAGGCAATCTGCAAGCAGGTATTCCCCTATGTCCTTCAGAAGGCGATACCGGAACAGGCATGATCGCCAAGAATAGTGTCAAAAAGCGTACCGGCAACATTTCCGTAGGCACGTCGATTTTTTCCCTGTTTGTGCTGGAGAGAGATTTATCCAAAGTGTAACTTTACATTCCAATTCCTATACTAATAAAGTCCGACATCCAACAGTTAAGGATGCCGGACTTTATTAGTATAATTGACTTTGAATAGTAGTGGTGTGAATTTGGAATGGGTTTGTATCTGATGTGGTACCCATTAAACAAGAACGTACTGTAAATTCGAGTCCCTTTGCCCTTAACTTCACGGGGCGGCTCGCATGGTGTGGGGAAAATTGCATCGAATACCACTTCCGATCTTCATTTAATCCTTTTTGCGAATTGTGACAAGTAAGAGATCATAAAGCCGCCTGGAAAAGGTGGTTTTTACTTTAAAATATAGATATTGAAAGCCGGAAAGGTTTTTTCGTTAAGAAATCTATGCTCGCCTGTTTCATAGCCCGGCTTGGTTGTCTAGCTGCTATATGTCCATAGGATCATTTACTTTTTACGAAACCAAAAATAGGAGATATGCACTACTAATTTGTTTAATTTTTTCACAAAATCCATATTCAAAGATAGATTTTAGAGGTATTTTCAAAAACAATTCATTATAATGAAATAATAAGATACGTTATAGGGATATCGATTTAAATACATTTGATTTTGAAAATCATAAAGGGAGTAAATTTTATGAGTTTAGGAGCATTGACTGATTTATTAGAATCTATATCTCCAGAAGCAGCAAGAGAATTCGGACTAATGAACCAATTATTCTTTCAAGATAAGGGCAGTGCTGCGGTTAAAGCAAGAACCTTCTTAGAGTTAGTTATTAACAAGGTGCTGGAATTGGAGAAGGACAATATTAATATGCCATCCATAGTATATGCAAAACTTGTAGATAAGATTAGTTATCTCGTGGCAGAAGGATTTGTAGGACAAGATATTCAGCTGGCAATGAACTCCGTCAGAAAGATTGGCAATAAGGCAGCACATGATGGTTCAGATATTACCTACCCTGATGTGTTTTCCGCACACAAAAATGCTCACAGTGTTGGTGTATGGTTCTTAGAGCTATATTCGAAACAGTACTTTGAAGCTCCTAAATATGAAGAACCTAAGCCTCAATCTGATTTGAATGCCTCGGAAATAGAATCGATGGTTAAATCGTATCTGAAAGAGAATGGGCTAATACGAGACCAGAAAACCGAAGCTACCGATAAAGAAATAAACCAAGAAGAGATTTCTATTCTAAATAAAGATCTTCCTAAGGGAGAGAGCTATTTAATCCGGGAGTTAAAGCGCCTTCAGGAGTCTTCGAAAGAAGCTGTAGAATCAGCAGGATCCTTCTCTTATTACAAAGACTATCTTCATGTAAAGCGTGGACCACAAGTACAGGTAGAGAAGATGCTAGAGCGAAAACTTGTTCAGCAGGGTTCCAATTTATTATTTATTTGCGGAAGTGTAGGCGATGGCAAATCCCATCTGCTTGCTTACTTGCGCTCGCATCGTCCTGAGCTGATTAAAGAGTATACGATTATCAACGATGCAACCGAAAGTTATTCTCCAGAAATGAATGCGATGGAGACCTTGGTGAAGGCACTTGAAGGATTTAAAGATCAGAATTTGAGCACATCCAATCAAAAAGTGATACTAGCCATTAATATGGGTGTTCTTCATAATTTTGTATATGATCCAAATAATGCTGAGTTTAAAGAACTAGCTTCTTTTATAGAAAACAGTGGATTATTCACACCAGAGTTGACACCTTACTTTACCTCTGAACATTTCGACTTGGTGAGCTTTGGAGACTACCATCCTTATGAGCTGACTGCAGAAGGTCCAACTTCTGATTTTTACAGTGAATTTATGAATAAGATTTTTATGAAGTCTGAGAAGAATCCTTTCTATCTGGCACACCAGGAGGATCTAGAATCAAGTGTTTATACCATCGCTCACTATAATTATGAGCTTTTACAGAATGAACAAATACAGAAATCGATATTAGAGCTGGTTATTGAGATCATCATTAAGTATAAATTAGTCATTTCGGCACGTACTTACTTGAATTTTATAGTTGATATTATTATGCCGGATCATCCGATGAGCATCGTGAAAATGGATGAATATGATGTACTGGACAATATGACACCTAACTTATTATTCAATCGGGAAGATCGTTCGGTTCTATTGAAATGGTTCCATAAGATTAGTCCTCTTAATCGGATCCGTTCTAAGGAGATTGACGAGTTAATTGTGGCACTTCATTCCCTACATAATAAGCAGGAAGTGATTAAAGAATATATCCATGATGATGTTGCTAATCACTGGTTCCTGAAATTTTGGGAAGGAAATGAACAGGTTGATCACCATGCGTTTAATAAAATCTCTGATGCAATTATCCTGACTGCCCATTTACAAAATAAGGACTTCTATGACAAGACTAGAGATCAGGATTATAAGTTATATACTCATAGACTTTACGGGTTTAATGCAAAACATATGGATTCGATTCGTGAAATTTACAATGAAACTAAAAGTGTAATCTATCAGTGGAAAGGAACACCTAAGGAAGAATATATCTATATTAGTCCTGTTCATGAGAAGTACAGATTGGCACAGCGAATGAAATTAAGCCCAAATATTAAACATATAAAAATGCAGAGCGGCGAAAAACTGGAGATCTTTAAGGATCGGATCAATATCGCTTTTGAAATTGGCGGCTCGGTTCATCATTTAGAGATTGACTACACTCTTTTCCATCTGTTCAGAAGAGTGTTGGATGGTTACCGGCCTAATAGACAAGATGAAGAGGAAATGGTTCACTTTATTGAATTTATTGAAAAATTAATGCGTAGCGGAGAAAAGAAAGATCAGCTTCTAATTCACTATATTACTGATAATAAAATTTTCTACTTGAGCAAAGACGAATTTTCTGGATATTCATTTACCGGAGGGAACATGTAATGCCGATCTTAAAAACGGAAGAGATAAATCATAACCTGACCAAAAAGAAACCACCCTCACACAATGAAGGTGAGATAAAAAAAGTACTTCCCTTTGCTACAACTAAGAAATATGTGAAGGGTAGTTTTCAGCCGCTTCTGGGAGATTATGTTCGTAATATTACGAAGATCAAAACAAAAAAACAAAAAACGAGTTCACTTGATGCTCTTGGAGTAGATCCCTTTACTTATAGAATTGTAAAAAGTATTAATCCGGAGGATCACCTTCAGCACGAACTTGAAAACTTTCTGCAATATTATTTATATGGGGAAAAGGGTGATATTAAATTAATACATCCTTATATATATAACTACCTGCAGGGGTCTGATTCTGACAATTTATTTCGTAAAGTAGCAAAATGTGCTTCTGATGTATTAGTTAATAATGATCAGCGGATCGCGAATATATTTAAAGATACAGAAACAGAGGATGTATTATCTGAGCTAATCATTGGGGCTCTAAATCGTTCAACGGATGGAAGTTTTTCAGAAACTATTTATCAATGTAAGTTGGAATTTTTGAATAATTTGTACTGTGAAGATCTTATTTACATAAGCGGTCATCACGAATACTTTATCAAATCACTACCTACTTTGACTCACTTTTATTTATTTACCTATATATGCCAGTTAATGCTGAAGTTTGAGCAGTTCGATAAAGGTGATTACACCGCGTCCACGCCTCTTTACTATGCGCTTGATTGGGAAGGGGTTATTTCTAAACGAAGAAAGGCAGCTAGTGATGTGGATGGATTCAAAAGAATTAAACAGAGATCTCCGTTTTTGTTTCCTCATATTCATACCATGTCGCAGTTAAGTACGTTCCATGGAAATACAAACGATAGTTTTTTTACTTATCCTGAACTCATAGAATATTTCAGTGGCTCTGAAAAAGAGCAGGAGTATTTGAGTGATGTGAACAATTGGATCGAGCAATATAGAGGGATTTTTGGTGAGAGAGTTACTCTTAAAGAGCAGGCAGGAGATCTTAAAACGGCATTTCGTGTACTGTTCGAAAGTATTAAAGAAGGTATGAATGAAGGAGCACGCATCGGTTATGGCAACAGTATTGAGCATTTCGGATCGGAGTTTTTAAGAACAAGAGGAAGCAGCGGAACGATTTTAATGCTAAATCATGAAATGCTGCTCTTGCTGACTGCCGTCTCTGTTAAGGATAAGCGTATACCTATTAATCAACTGTTTAGTGAATATGAGAAAAGAGGCGTAGCCTTAGATCGGCATTCCAAGAAGGTTGTTCTGGAAACGTTAGATAATTTGAACTTCATTGATAAAAAAAGTGATAGCGGGGATGCGCAATATGTCAAACCAATTCTATAACTATGTATCTAATCTATTGATTCGTTTTTTTAGTGGTATAAACATTCAACCCGGGCAGCGATATTTTCTTCAATTAGAAAATGAAGAGGAAGTCCTTACTTTAGCTGAGTCACTCCGTGACCAATCGATCAGTACGCCGTTTGTATATCAACATAACCAAGGTTCAGCTTATCATTCTTTTAGTATAGATATAAATAATGTGAATTTAGTGATTGCTTATACATCCGATGAAGTTAATCCGGACTTTTTGGTAACGCTGCGAAACCAGGTCGGAGAGCAGCAGGGAATCTGGAAAGATACTGCATTACTAAGTATTGTATTTAAACAGTTAGATTCCATTCAAGGGGGAAGTACAGATTTACAAAAAGAAGGTATGCCCTTACACCCCAAAACATTTGAGGCAGGATTGCAGGAGAAGATCGATAGCAGTGTATTAGATAAGGTAGATCAGACCATCCTTTCAGAGAGAAAGGAGCAGATTTCGTCTGAATCCAGCTTTCAGCAAATTACTTTTTTTGATTTCGAAGAAATATTTACGGCTCTCTCCAAAGGGAAAATAGACCCTGGCGAATACAAGGATTTCGGGTTATTCGAAGACCCAGATCTGGGCACACACAGTAAAAAAGAAATGAAAGAAAGAATATCTAAAAACCGTGAACTGTTTGAGTTTGTCCGTCATATTCATGATTTAGGTTTGGAGAGTGAGGAATTAGAGAAGAAGCTCTCGACCAGCGTTGCTCCAAAACTGAGAAATGTAGAGGAATGGACCAATACTCCTTATACGGATGTAAAGAAAGCATATGAAGAAGCTCAGAAGTCAGGAAAACAAACCGTTGAGCTTAAGCAGATTGATCTAAAAGATCAGCTTTATATGTGGAATAAGCCTAACAAGCAGACAGCTGCTGGAGAGAGAAAACGGCATGTGGTTATCTTCAATCCGGATAAAAAAGCAGAAATTAATTTATCTTTATCCTTTTTAGTGGAAGGAGAAAGTAGAAGCCTGCAGGTCAACCAGTTCAAAGTAAGTACAACAGAAGCGGAAGTCAATTCTCAAGTAGCTAGAACAAACGTTAGCCTCCAATGCAGTTTATCGAACCCGACTCAGCCTGCATTTATTAGGATCACTTATAAACATAACGGAAAAGCGAATTTAGGTTGTGAATTACAGATAGTTGTCCTCCCTCTTTCAGTTCAACAGTGCTCGTTTCTGGAGATTGATTATTTCGTCGATACGAAGAACCGGGCGATCAATATTCAGACGGACCAGGAAACCTATCTGCTTGGAACAGAAGGTTATCCGAAAAGGGAAGTAGAGATCAATGCAGTAGGTGAGCAAATTCATATTAATAATGATGATTTACTAGAGATTTCATTAAATAGTGACCTGTTTAATGAGCAGAACCAATTACCGCTGCAGCTTCATTTTGTTTCTCAGGAAGTTACTGTCCCTGTTCAATTTATAATCGAGGACAAGAGCAATGTCCCTATTACTGCATTCCGCCTTTGGAAACGTAAAAGAGAGGAAAAATTAATCTTTCATAGAGAGGGTAGCAAGTTAAGGGTTGGAAGCTCTGTATTTTATGGAAGTAATGAATTTATAAAATATCTTGAATGGGAAGAGCAGTGGAAGGAAAAAGGATTAAAGAGTGCGGTTTTAGAATCCGACCAACTGCATCCAGTAGATCTGGATCTTAATCCAAAATTATTAGATGCCTATAATCGCTTGATCAATTCGTATGTGACACATAAAACGACTCCAAGCTTAAGCTATATGAACGATGAAATTGATGAACGTGCAAGAGAATACATCAATGAATATATCAAGGGAATTAACTCTTTTGAAGAGGGGAGACCGGCAGGCAAAAGAGGAAGGGATCTCTTTAAATTAGGTGTTATCCACCATAATGAAGATGTATTGTTTACCCCATATCACCCATTAAATATTGCTTATCAGCTGCAGTTAGGGCAAGATGTTCAGGATGAACAAGTAGATGATCGTATTCTTGAGAGACTTCGGCCAGAAAGTTTGTTGCCATTTATATATGAGAATAAAAGAGAAGAATGTCTTTATAAATCCGATACTATTACTGACGCTTATGAGTGGGTCATCTATAAAAACATTAATAAAGTCAGTGTAACAGACGCCAATAAATACTTATCAAGCATTGTCATGCATAAACTCAAACAGTTTGAAGAGCATTTCTCTTATCTGTTCAGCGCTCAGATTAAAGCACCATACAAGATTAATCTGATTAACATTGAGAACGACCATGAAGTTGTAAAAGGAATGCTGCAGTGGTTTATGGAGACCATCAAGAAAAAGGGAGTAGACCATCTTCGTCGACTTCACATTAACCTTTACCGGGAGTATAGTTTGGAAACAGAGTTTGATCAGTTATCCGTTTTAAATACGGCAGAAGAAATATTCGCGTACTTCGGTATTACATGGAAGCACGAAGAAATCGATTCAAGCCATATTCTTAGATTGATCCGGAATTCCATTTCGTACTACAAGAAATATATAGAACCTGCGAAAGATTTAGATTACGCACATATAACATTTTATAGAATGAATATGAAAGAAAGTTATGCTGTTCAACCTATGAATGAGATGCCTGCCGGAATCGCGCTCAATGGTATATACTCTTACCTGCCATCATTCAAATATGAAGAGAACTATCGTTCAGGTTTTGGTACGAAATATTATGTGAATAATCAGGATTCCAACTCATTAATTGATCTTAGTATGGGGTTGAATGAACTTGCGGCTAATCTGAAAAATGATGGAAACGATTCTTTCCATAAAGGAGAGGCCATTACTTCAAGAACTACAACGGCAGATGAACAATTCTTACAAAAGATATTTGATGCATCTCATTGGGTTACCTTTGTGGATTCGCATTTAGATCTTAACTATTTCAATCAGTTAGATGAGAATTTATTTGTTATTCACTATAGTGATCAGTACTCTTCTTCCAATGGATATGATGCAATTACAGTGACCAATAAATCTAATCATTATCTTTCCGTCATTAGTGAGTATCTCGGGTCTCATCAACTAAGTGTTGGAGAAGACAAAGCGATCGATATTATAAAAGCCTTTAACACATTTAATGGTGAATGGCTTCTAAGAATTATAGGAAGTAAAGGGCATTATTCCCGTGAGAAATTTAGTATTATATCCGCTATCAAATTTGCTCTTGCTTATTTCGATCATTCGGATATTTGCTGGGTTCCAATTTCGTTAGAAGAAATTCTAAGGGTCGCAGGCAGTTCAAACCTGAGTAAATCAGACGGAACATTTACGGCCAAGAACTTAGGGGTAAAAGGCGTTCATAGTGATGATATGTTATTGATGGGTATTGAAGAGAGAGAGCAGAAGCTGCTTATTCATTTCTATCCTGTAGAAGTCAAAATAGGCATAAACAGTAATGGTGTTATGGATAAAGCCGCTATTCAGGTTCTGAAAACGAAGAAGATCTTCCAAGATGCACTCAGTAATCTGGAGAAACCGTTTACTTCAAAATTCTATCGGTACTTCTTTGCTCAATTATTTATTGTAAATGCAGCAAAACTTCACTCCAGTGATTTCTGGCCTGAAAAGAACTTTGATATGCCTGATCATATTATTGAGAGGCTAATTCATGATCAAATTGAAATAAGCTTCGATATTGATCGTATAATTGGCGCAGGTGCTGTAATTTCGTTTCAGAAAGATGCTTATCATCGTTCTACCGAATTTACAGATCAGGTGACCTATCTTAATTTAACGGAGTCTGATGGGTTGTATGGTTTGGTCAAATCGATGGAGGAAATGTATGAATGGATGCAGCATAGAGACAACGATTTGACTAAAGATAGTTTACTATCACATCGTTATAATATGAAATCTGATGTTCCTAGCGTTCATTATGCTTCTAGTCCATCTGAGCCTAGCTATGCCAGCATTTCTAATGGGTTTATGCAGGAAACTGCAGCTGCTGGGGAAAGTTCAAAGTTGAGTTCAGATTTGATCAGTAGTGAGGCAGAAGGTCTCGTAGCAGGTAGGAAAAAACCGCTTAAGGAAGAGAAAGTGCAAGAAGAGCCAGTAGAAATAAAGAAGTCTCCTGAACCTGTAGAAATTGAGAAGGAAACGGTTAAACAGAATGACACTCCAACTCATATTGAAAAGGATCAAGAAAATAGTGATACTGCAAATGAGAAAGAACGGAATATAAGGGTTCTTCTTGGTACTGCGGAGAATAGCACAAGAAAAATATACTGGGAGTATGATCATTCTGGTCTGGCTAACAGACATTTGCTCATCTCAGGTAAATCCGGGCAGGGTAAAACCTATTTTATGCAGTGTCTGCTGCTGGAGTTATCTAAACAAAGTATCTCGAGTATTGTTATTGATTATACAGAAGGCTTCTTACCAAATCAGCTTGAACCCGAGTTTGTAGGATTTCTCGGCTCCAAGCTTAATCAAAGAGTTGTATACAATCAAAAAGTGCCTATTAATCCGTTTAAAAGAAACATAAGAGATATAGGCGGGATTACACTCCCTGAATCGGATACCGATATTGCTGAGAGAATTAAGAGTGTGTTTGCTTCCGTTTATAAATCACTTGGAATCCAGCAGTTAAATGCTATTTATGAAGCGGTATTGAAAGGGCTTGAACGCTCTCAGGACGGGATGGATCTTAATGTGATGAGGGAGATGCTGGAGGAGGATACTGGAAGTGCCTCAAAAACAGCATTGTCACAAATCAGGACTTTCATCGACCGGCAAGTATTTATAAATGACCAGAACTTTTCCTGGAGTGATATGATTGACAACAATGGTTCGGTCAATATCATTCAATTAACCGGTTATCCAAATGATGTACAGCGTATTATTACCGAATTTATTTTATGGGATTTATGGAATTACCTATTGAGAAACGGAAGTAAAATTAAGCCTGTACCGTTAATTTTGGATGAAGCACAAAATTTGGACCACCGGGAGCAATCTCCGTCTGCTAAAATCTTGACAGAAGGTCGTAAATTTGGCTGGTCAGGCTGGTTTGCAACCCAGTTTTTAAAATCCCAGTTAGATGCTGATGAATTAGCGAGAATGCAAAACTCAGCACAAAAGATATACTTTGCTCAAACGGATCAAGAGGTATCCTTTGTAGCAAGTTCATTAGCTACGGAATCAAGTAAACGTAAGCAGTGGGAAGAAAGATTAAATAACCTCCGTAAAGGTCAATGTATTGTACAGGGACCTCAATTGATGGATCGTGGTGAACTGACCCCTCCGACGGAAACGGTTGTGAATATTACTCCATTGCAGAACAGGCTTTAATATAAAAGGGCAAATCCAAATTTGGATTGCCCTTTTTCTTAATTCATTGTTAATATTGCAAGTCTTAAGTCGTCAAGCGAGTTTTTTTCCTGTTGTATTTGTTCCAATATTCGAAGTCCTTTTTCAATCTGGTTTAAGATTACATTATTGATTTCTTCGGAACTTAATAATTTTCTAGCTTGGTTAATGATAATGTGTGAGTACATGTTATATTCATCCACATTGAAGAAATCAGGGATTTCCCATCTGTTTCCGTCACTTTGTCTGATGATATCAATATTTCGCTGTGAGGAGAGGCCTTTAGCTAATGCGAGTTTCATTATAAATGGCCGGTCGGCGGAAAGGGCATCGGCAAAGTAATCGAGCAGCATTTTTCCTTCATAACTAAGATGCTTTCTTTTAAAACCTGCCATACTTAGACGCCCCCCTTAGCCTGAAAATATCCTGGTATGATTAGAGTATATTTTCTATTCTGATCATAATCTAACGTGAATTGTTTATAGGTACTGTCCTTAATCTGTTTAATATAATCCTCAGTAATTTCTGTATCCGTTGATAAGATAATGACTTGTTCACTTAACTCTTTATAGTAATGATTAATAAGATATGAGCGGTGATAACTATCCAGTCTTCCCAGCGGCGTATCGATAATCATAGGTAGCGCATAACGGGATGACTTTGTAAGAGCCCAGATCAGAGCAGATGAAATAATCTGCATTTCTCCAGCAGAACGATCATGGACACTAATTTCTTGGTTTCGGTCATTGTATAACCGGATCGTAAAAGAACTCATATCGAATTCAATCTTCCCGAATTCATCTTGTTTACGAAATAATTGGTTAAGCATGAGTTTGAATTGCTCATGTATAAAGTTGGCTTTTAATTTAGTTAATTTTTCGATATAGTCATCGAGAAACTGGATAATCAAAGCGATGGCTTCAAATTGTTCTTGATACTGGTTGTTGTTATCTTCTTTCTTCTCAGTTTGCGTTAGTTTTTTGCTAAGACGAGCTCTTTCTTCGCTTAATGTATTGATTTTCCGGGTAGCTGATTTTAATCTCAGTTCTACTTCACCAAGCATTTTGGTTAAATTATCAATTTTCTCGTTTTCTTCCTCTATATCTACCGATTCAGGGGCTTTTCTAATCTCCGACTCATATTGTTGAATCAAAGTTCTTTCTTTCTCCATTTGATTGTAAATGCTCGTTAAATGTTGAGAAGTCTTTATGGGTAAGTTCATTAATTTTCGGTGCTGTTCTTTATTTAAGTCATGGAGCAGCTCGATTTCCTCAGGTTCTGAATTAATTTTATTTAGTTTGGACCAAATTTTTTCCCCTGATAGCAAAAGATTCTCTTTTTGGGTCGATGTAAGAGGAGGATCTAGTTCAACTTCAAATAAGTTTGATATGAAATTTTGATATGGAACTAGTGAAGCTTCTTTAACTAACTTTTGCTGCATATAGCTTTCTTCTTTCTTTAACTCTTTCTGCAACAGCAGGTATTGATCTCTTAACAGTATGTCAAAAGCAGAATCCATAAACTCTTTAGTGAAGTTAGTTTCAAAACTTTGGAGTTTGGTTTCACTAGCTGTCAGCTTTTTGATATAAACTTCTCTTGATGATGCATTGAGTTTAATTTTATTCTCGCGTTCTTTCTTTAAAGCCTGGATTTGATCCAGCAGCTTCGTCTTTCGATTCTCTTCTTTGTCTTTTCTAGCTTTAGATTCATCTAATGATTTATTCGTTTCTGCGAGCTCATACTTAACTTTATCCTGATTGGTTTCAGGAGACTTACTCGCATTAGCTTTAAAAATCTTGGTGCTCAGAAAAGAAAGAGCATCCGTCAAATCTGTTCTTAGTGCTTTATAAGCTTCCAGACCACTTAATTTTTGTATAGCTTCCTTCATCTCATAACTATTTTGTCTTAAAATGATATCTTTAATTTCTTCTCCATCAAATATAAAAAAGGGCGCAACGTGATACGGAATCGTTCGATCAATAAAGCGATTGTAGGTTTCCATATTATTGATGATCTGTGTACGGCCGATTCGCGCTCCTGGTTTACGGATTGTAATTTCTCTTGTCTCATAGACCTGGATCTTACTATGATCAAATATCCACTTTGTTTTTAATTCCCATTCTTCTTTGTTATTAACTTCGACAGTCAGGACTATGTAGCACTCTCTTCCGCTTTCGTTAAAAAAGGTGTTATTAATTACATTTGAAAAAATACGTTTATACTCCTCAGGAGACATTCCGCGTTTGCCGAATAAACTATAGTGTATGGCTTTTAAAATCGAAGTCTTGCCTGAACCGTTAAGACCGCCAATTAATATAATGTTCTTGTTATCTTGACGTGAGTTGTCAGGGATATCTAGATCTAATTCTTGATGTCCATAAAATGTTTTGTAGTTATTGAGAACTAGTTTCTTAATAATCATGAAGATTATACCTTTCCCTTCGTATGATAACCGACCAAATCAATATAATCGGTGCGTTTTTCAGCTAATGATATGTTTTCGTGCATGTTCTTTTCTGCGGTTCTGACTAGGAGATTAATTAAGTCCGGAGTAAGATTATATAGATCACAGAGATCGTTTAATAGTTTTTTTTCTTGTTGTTTTAGTGTTTCCATGAAATCACCTTTCGATTTATATAGTAATTAGTAACTAGTTAAAGTAGATAATATTACCTAATTAACTATAGCATATATATTGAAGTATTAGGATAAAGAAGGGGGGATGATTTTATAAAGAATAAAAAAAGACCAGGTAGATTGAAATCTGCCTGGTCTTAATGCTTCCTACTTAATATTTCTGAAAATATCTAAATCTGATTTGCTGATATTTGGATTTAAGGTGATTCGAATGGTTTGTCTGACTTCCTCAAGAGGTAGTCCTGCTGAAGTAAGGACATGGCTTGGTTTGCTTGAACTGCAAGCTGAGCCCGAAGAAAGTGCTACGAATGGAGATAACTTTTTGAGTAGAAGTTCATTGTTCACTCCTATAAATTGCAAACTAATAAGGCCGGGAATCTTATTCTCGGTGTCACTGTTAAACGTTATTTTATTACCCAAATTTTCCGAAAGTAGTGCAATCAGGTATTCTTCTAATTCTTTCAGTTTGGCAATATTCTCGTTTAAATGTTTATGGGCAATTTCAGCTGCTTTTCCCAATCCTACAATATTATGAACGGCAAGCGTCCCACTTCGGTAATCATTTTCTTGACCGCCTCCGTGTAATAGGGGAGTTAACTTGGTATAAATCTCTTTGGATTGTTTCCGAATTACAGCTACTCCGATTCCTTTGGGACCGCCTATTTTATGGCCAGACATCGATAAGAAACGAATCCCTGGTAAGTCTTTTAGGTAGAATGGAACTTTACCAATGATTTGTGTAGCATCTGTATGGAAGAATAGATTATTCTTCTCAAATCGTTGAGCAAGATCTGGTATAGGATTTAAGGATCCAATTTCATTATTACCCCAAATAATGGATGTAAGAAGTGGTTGGTGCTTCAGTTCTTCGGTAAGTTCGTTCACATTAACCCTTGCAAAAGAATCGACTTCAAGATACTTCACATTCGTTCCACGTTCCTCCAGATATCGGAAAGATTCTAATACAGAAGGGTGCTCCGTTTGAGATGTGATCATGTAATTTGAGTTTTCAGATATTCTTCCGTAATAGTCTTGTACCCCTTTGATGATCATGTTATTACTCTCCGTTGCACCGCTGGTAAATACAATTTCATCATCATCACACCCAAGTAATAGAGCTACTTGTTCGCGCGCAATTTTTACCGCCTTTTTAGCATTCTCAGCTAATAAATAAAATTTGCTTGAAGGGTTTCCGTACTCTTCCTTCAGATAAGGAAGCATGGTCTCAAGAACCTCTGGATGTAATTTAGTTGTAGCGCTGTTATCTAAATAGATCATATGTTATCCCGGCCCTTTGTGTTAGATTAGCAAGGCACGAATGAATTTTTCAGCATTTCCTGCGCCTTTGTACTCTGCGGCTAAGTCACGTATACCTCTTTCAAGATGGGCATTGAAGTATCCGGGGAAGTAATCTTCATCGGTCAGCTCTTTATTCGCAGCCTGTGTAATCATTGCCCGAAAAATATAATCGAATTCCCCAGTAACTGTATTTCGGTTAAGAACTAAGCCTTCACTGAAGTCTTTGCTGAGAGGGAGGACATCCCCTTTTTTTATAGATAGAGCTACAGCATAACGAATCAGAATATTAGGTGTTATCCCTGTGGAAGCTTGGAGCTGTAACAGGGTTTCTTTTGTATATTTAGACGTTTTGAGAGTGAAATTCATTTTGGGCTTATCTCCTTACTCATATTAAAATATCTGCCCCGAACGATTTCAGCTGTTTCCTGGAATGAGTTGTATTCTAATGTATAGCATATTGAAGTTATATCTTTAATCGTTTCGAAATGTTCAGTTCCAATTTCTGAGTCTGTAGTGAACATTAATACCTGATCCCCGCATTTCGGAATGAAATGTTCAATCAGAGACTTTTTATGGTCTTGATCGAGTCGTCCGAACAATGTGTCAAAAACAAATGGCAGTTTCCACTCAGATACTTTAAACATAGCCCAGATTACTGTCAACATTAACATTTCCTTTTCTCCAGCTGATAAACGTTCCTTAGTAATCTCATGTCTTTGTTTATTGTAAAGTGTAATCTGAAAACTTGATGAATCGATATGAATACGGTCAATATAATCCTTTTTTCGGAATAAGATATTAATCATTTTCGTTGCTTCTTTAGCGACATCGTTCAGTTTCTTTTGCCACTGCCGTTCCCTGAAACGCTGACTTACAGTCAATAACTTCTCAGTCATTGCATAAGAGCTTTCAGATTTATAATACTCGCGTATTCTATCATTAAGTTTAATTAATGCGATTTCTTTATGCTTGATTTGTTCATGTATTTCATTGATTTCATCTTCTTGTTTTTCGGATATCATTTTGATTTGTTCTAATCTTCTATTACTTTCCTCAATTCGCTCAAGAAGTTCTTTGAATTCACTTGAATTATCATTAAGATCAATCGCTTTACGTAATTCCTGAGACTTTTCTAACAAAACAGCATTTTCATCAAACAATTCAACATAATGCTGTGACTTGATTGATTGAACCTTTTTATGCATGGAGTAGACTTCATTCTGTTGTTCAAATGAAGATCTATGGAACACTTCGGTAATTGAAGGTTTAATAAGGTCTAATAGACCACTGTGCAAACTTTCAACTTGTTGATCTGAAAGATTCAAATTCGACGATGGTGTAAGGCTGCTTAGTAATTGTGATAAGTGATCCTTTTTCAAGGTTGTATTTATATACTCAAAAGAGTCATAATCCTTCTCTTTGGCAATCTGATCTGTAACTTTTGCTAACGTTTCACGAGCAATATAGAATGGAAGATAAGATATAGTAAATGCTTTAATCTGATCAGAATTTTGTTTTCTGCGTTGCTCAATTTCATTGACTTGTTGGATTAACTGCTGTCTGTTCTCCTGAATAAGTCCACCATGAATTTCAAAATCCTTCTTATCTTGTCTTATTAAATCTGTAAGTTTAGCAGCTTCATCTTGATGATTAAGCAGATCACTTTGGAGATTTTTCAATTGATTTTGTAGATCATGAATTTCTATTTCAAGTGAATTTTTGATTTCAAATTCCCTAGAAGTGTCAGAGTTTTTCTTTGCATGCTGTTGTCTGTAGTTTTGAAGGTCTTTTTCTAGGTTAACAAATAGGTCTAGGTTAAAGAGGATCTTTCCTGCATCCTGTAAATAATCAGGGATTTTCTCTTCAGATACAATTCTGGATATGTCCTCACCATCAAACAGACAAAGTTCAAATAACCTTGGCGGCATTTCTTCTCTGAGTTTATTTTGAAAATCAGAAATCTCCTGGGCATTAAGATGAGCATTGTTTTTTTTAACAGAAAAATATTCTCTAATCTTATTATCTTTAATACTCCAGCTGCGGATTAAAGAGTAGGTAATAGGTTCGAACTCTTCTGTTGATAGATATTCAAGAACAATTTGGTACTTATCCTGATTATTTTCATGAAGAGCTTTTCGATTAAGCAGGGATCGGATTTTCTTGAAATAAGCTTCATTCTCAGTAATATAACCGTAGGCCATAGAACCAAATAAAGCGATTCGAATGGATTCCAGAATGGTAGTTTTCCCAGCTCCGTTTTTCCCACCAATTAATATTACATTATGGTTAGTGGTTGTTTTAAAGTTAAAGTTGTTAAGATCCCCGTGATAAGCACCAATATTACGAAGGACTAGTTTGTTGATCTGCATTAATTATCTAATCCACCTTTATAAATGTAAGAAATCTTGGTTTAAAGTCTTGTCAAAAGCCTGAATCAGCCCTCTTCGAACTTTCACACCGGAGTAATCCTTTTCTACTGCAATTAGCTTTTTAAGCAGATTCAAGTTTACCCCTTCTTCCTGACAGAGTGTCTCTAAATCAGTAATCTGATCTTCTTTAAATACAGGGCGGTCATCTTTATGCCAATCATAGATTTCTCCGGTTTCCTCTTCAACAATTCGAGGGAGGCGATCTTCCCATTGAAGATCGATATGCCAGTATTTACGGATTTCCTTAAGTTCCTCAAAAGTAATGAGCTCGATATTTGGATCATAAAGTTCCCGAACTTTTTTCTGAGTTCTAAGTAGTTCTCTGAGAATCTCTTCTCGAGCATTTAAGGTGAAAGGGCCCACCCCGAAACGCTTGAAATTTCCATCTTCATCTTCAACAAATACATCAAGTTTTTCAATTGTTGCCAAATTTATATTGTTATCTTCTATAAATTGTTTGATCTCGGATTTTTTGATGCTTTTATATTTATTCGCTCTAATGTCTTCTTCATTAACTCCTCCGAGATTCGTTGTCAGATAAACTTCACCATTCATTCTATGTTTTTGACGTTTAGAACGATCTTCACGAATATTCACGAGGTAATTTCTGAACTCATAGAGTGGAGTTAGCCATTCTACACCGCTATTAATAAATCCACTCAGTGCTTTATCTTCGTTTACAACTGTGCAAGTCCAACATCCAAATCGACTGTTTCCGCATGAACCCGCACTTTCCTTAATTTCTTTATCTACAACCAGTGGGCATTCACTACTGGAATCTTGGTACAATTGCAGCAGTTCATTATTATCATCGCCCCAAGGTGAAGGATATTGGAGCAGGAATTCCCAGATGTCGTCTACATGAAATGATCTGATCGGTGCAAATACAAAGGCATTCCGCAGTGTGGAGTGCCGCATTAAATTTTTCCCTTCTATAGTATGTGACTGCATGACAGCGGCTCGAGTAGAGCTTTCGGAATCTCGGACCCCAAGAAGCATTACAACTTCACCAAATTGATCTACTTTTTCAAGAATGAACCTGTTGGCAGGTTCAATTTTTAGCCGGTCAGTGCACCATCTGAATTTTTGACGTGGAGTTGGATACCCTTTGCCAATAATAGAAGCCCAGAATGTTTGCTCGGCTTTTGGTCTTACTTTTTGGGTTTCAATAGGAAGTCCCATTTCAAGAGCTCTAGTCTGAATTCTTCCTAAGGTTCGGGTAATTTTATCAATAATAAGTGGTGTTTCAACCTGAGTATCCGAAGAAATCACATATACTTTTTTATTTAATTGGTTAGGTGGAAGTTCGCTTAATGCCTGAAATACTATTTGAACCAGAGCAGTGGAATCTTTACCTCCGCTAAAGCCAATTACCCAGGGACGATCATCAGATAGATATACTTCTTTCACCAATTCTCTGGATTCATTAAATTTACTGCCAGTGTTAAAAATATTAAGTTCCAAGAGGAAAGACCTCCTTAAATTTATCTTCTATTTTTTGTTCTTGTTCTGTAAGAGGGAGTCCAATTTTATTCTTAATGAGATTGGCTGTTAGTTGAACAGTCTGATTGTTCTTATTAATACGACCAGTATGGCTGTAGGCACGACCTTGCCAATCTTCTTTATTATCCCTGCGCCAGTCAATATGTTTTAATTTCTCAATATATTTCTGCCACTCATCTGGATGATAGAAATAAAGATAGTGACCTATAATACCTATAGCTTCTAAGAAAACACCATGAGCAACTATAGAATTTGCCCGTAAATCTCTAGGTGATGCTTTCTTCATCAGCACCTGCTGCCATTCATTAATAGTAGCACTTAAAAGAATCCAAAATTCATTTAAGAATTCCTTTTCTTGCTCAGAGATCATCTCGCCTTTCCGCTTGCCTAGAAGTCTGCAATTCGTATTGAATATATGGTTTAATGCAAATAATTTAGGAGAATTCTTTGAAAGGTTCACCTTTTCCCGATCGGTGTATCGATCCAGCAAGGGGATCTCTGAAATTAATCCCTTTGTTATGAGAGACATTTGATCGCGGTGATCATAAAGTATACCGATAGAAGAAGTTGTGTTCACCGCATGTCGATTAAGATCGGAGAACATTTGCTGAGAACGCACAAGCCCTAAATCATGAAAAAAGACTACAGAAATGGTCTCATCTCCGAGTTCTGGAGCAATCTTCAAAGCTTCTTCAATTGACGCTCTCCTGTGTTGACCGTCATTAATTAGAAACTTTGAATCAAGTGAGATCGAGAGATATCCTATATCTTTAAGCTCGCTTGAATGCTCCTGAAAGACTAATTTCCCATCTACAGATGCCGTTAACGAAGAAAATATGTAGTCCTTTGGATTCTCAAGAATATAGTTGGTTATATCCGGAATTCTTGATTTATTCATAAGACGCTGAGCCCGGTGTTCAACGGGAATCTCTTCTTCATCAAACAGAAATATCCTAGGGATCAGCCTGAGCGGGCACATCACTGTATAGAATTCTCTCCCTGCTTGAATTCCACGGAGAGCGGGAAAACTATAACTAAAGTTCATATAGAGCATTCTCCTTTATTACGTACGTAATATTAATGAATGTAGTTTGATTTTACTTCAATACGAACGGATGTTCAATATTTATATTAGAAAATTGATGAAAAAGGGAGATAATAATTAAAATTTCTAAAAGATAAAGGTGATAACACTTCCCAATACATAGTGCATTATCTTAAATCACATCTCTGGCCCGTCCTTGTTCAAGCCATGTATAGTAAGTAACGCTTACACCTGCTTCACTGTGTTATCTGCTTTCGCTTTATGGATGATACGGTGAACCTTATCATAAGTAGGGCGAATTTGTGAAAGACAATAAGAAGCAGTTCTTTGTCTGCACGTGGAAATAGTCTCAAAGAGTTCTTGCTTCATCGGGACTATTCCCATCAGCGTGATCAAAGACCATCTCCGGGCAAATCGGCCTGCTGGCCTTGAATGCAGCCATAGAAGCAGCTAGAGCGGGCGAGCAGGGTCGCGGATTTGCCGTAGTCGCAGACGAAGTCCGCAAGCTTGCGGACCAGTCAGAAGCGGCAACGAAGCAGATCGAAACGCTCATTACCGCCATCCAAAGTGAAACCAGCGAGGTGGTGTCTTGGTGGTACCTTCCTAATTTACAGTTCCATACCATTAATAATGAACAATTGCTTTAAAGCTAAAATTGGTACTTCTTTGGGAATTGGCGGTGCACAATTTTTGCACAAATTACAGGTCGATTAATCGAGTCTATCGGTTGGCGACCAACCTATATGGTATTAGGTATTGCCTGTAGCCGTATTAATTTTACCTTTTATCATTCTCGTCATACGTTCAAAACCAGAACAATTTGGTTATGTTATTCACTGGTCTTTTCGGTTTAGCTTCGACAGTAAGCTTCCAGGTACCAAACTTTGTGCAATCCATTGGATTTACAGCTGCAATGGCAGCTACAGGAGTAACTTGTGTAACCATTGGTCAAACAGGCGGTAAATTCATAATAGGCGCGATCAACGATAAATTCGGTGTTAAAGCGGCTCTATTTACTGGTATTGGTGGTGGTATGCTTGGGGTTGTAGTTTCTGATTCATTTGGTATTGCTATGCTTTATGTTGGTGCATTACTACTTGGTATTGGATTCTCAGGCTCTACTTTACTTCCGCCAGTGGCCGATACGATAAATTTTTCTCGGTATTCGTACCGAAGTTTAAACATCCAAGACATAGAGCGCTTACCTGCGGTCCCGATTTTCCTAATGAAAGTTGTCGCATTTTATTTCATCTCGCAATTATGTAGAGTTTCTTTCCTTACTAACTCTAGCAATTCATGATTAACCTTATAATAACACTATAGTTAATAATTGTAACGTTTAGCATAGGCATTATTCGTTATGTGTTAATAAAGCAGCGCAGTAATCCGATAAAGTAATTACAACAAGTTTCCTTGTATATTCGACATCATTAGACAAACTGGGGGCAGTGGTTTTTATGAGGAATAGTAAAGTATCGGGATTATCCGGGAAGTGGGCACAAATGCGGAGCAGGTTGCCGCATCATCGGAAGAGCTGACAGCCAGCGCGGAACAAACGGGACAAGCTACGGAGCATGTTGCGTCCATTACAGAAAAATTAGCCGAAGGAGCGCAGACGCAAGTGAACAGCATCGAAGCCAGCGTTACGCTTGTTCAGAAGATGGATGGGGAGGCTACGCAAAATTGCTGATCGTTCCATTCATGTCAAGGAATCTGTGGATGTAGCATCGGAGCTGGCTCCAAAGGGAGTCAGGCGATTGAATCTGCAATTCATCAAATGTCCGCTGTTTCAAATAATGTAAGTGAGATTTTAATGGAGGGCGTAATAGATATTTATGCTCTTAACTTGGTTTCTAGCAATTATACGATTTCCGCATAACATTGAGGTTTATAAAGTGGCAAACGATGTCGAATATTATTTCGTGTTACCTCGAGAGGGACTAGATGGGAGTGAGGCATAATGAGAGGTAGGAAGTTCACGATGACGATCAGGAACAAGGTAATTCTAACGATCGTCGTTACTGTAATCACTAGCCTTGTGATCGGAGGCGTTGGGATTTACAATCTGAAGCGGGTACAATCCTCGCTTGAGGAGAGCCTTAGTATTAGGGCGGAAGTCATTGATCTTATTCGTACAGCGGATATCGACCTATATCAGATGCTGTTGGCAGAACGATCGCTGTACAGTTATGAACCAGGGTCGGAACAATTTTTAAAACAGCTAGAGGATTACGGAAAACAAAAGGAGTCGGCAAAGAAGAAGTTTAATGAGTATAAGTCAATTGGAACTATTTTTGATAATGAGGAAAAGTCGATTCAAGACTACGAAGCGACGGTTGCAGCGTATGAATTGGTCTCCAAGAAAGTGATTGACGGATTATCGTCAAAGGATTCAACTGTCCGTGAAAGGGCGAATCTCCTTTCTTATCAGGAGGGCAACGAAAAGTTTGACCAGATGGAAGACGCTTTGGATCACATAGGCGATCTGTACTACGATGATAATCAAATCATGTTGGAGAGCACACAAAAACAATACAGCTTCCTGCGATTGATCAGTATCCTCTTAACATTGGCAGGCTTGATCGCTTCATCATTGCTTGGTTATTTGATCATCCGATCCATCCATCATCCGATCCGTTATTTGCGCGGACGTGTCCGAGAGATTGCGGAGGGCAATCTGGCAGTCGATATACGTACCTTCTCCCAGGATGAGCTTGGGGAATTAACCGCTGATTTTAATATAATGGTATCTCGTATGAAAGAACTCATTTCGACAGTAAGCCAATCGATTGGCCATGTAAACACTTCCGCTCATGAACTTACCTTTATTGCGGAACAAACAACGGCAACCGGCGAGGAAATGACGTCAGGCATTAATGAAATTGCAGTGGGTGCTTCTGAGCAAGCGTCCTTGACAGAGGCAACGAGCCGTGAAACGATGGCGCTATCGGACACGATTGAAAAGGTAAATGTAAGGAACAAAAAAATGACCAGCTTGTCTTCAGAGTCAGAAATCGTCTTAAGAGGCGGCATGGATAAAGTAAAGAAATTACAGGACCACAATCACCAAACGACAGAAGCAAACCAACTGGTCGTACAACATATTGAAGGCCTGGCAGAACAGATGCTTACGATTTCTACAATCGTACAAACGATTAATGAAGTATCGGAGCAAACGAAGCTCCTCGCATTAAATGCGAGCATAGAAGCGGCGCGTGCCGGCGATTCCGGAAAAGGATTTGCAGTCGTCGCCACAGAGATTCGCAAGCTGTCGACCATGACTTATGAATCAACAGAGAGAATTAACACAACTATTGCACGCCTCAAGGCAGAAGTTTCTCAAACGTTGCAGGTCATGAATCAGACAGAGGTGATTATCTCCGAACAATCTCTTATTGTTCAGGAGTCGGGAACGGCATTTGAATCGATTATGGATATGCTAAAAGAAATCATTAGCTCGATTCAAGAGATGGATGGGGATATAGGGCAGATGAATGTTAGCAGGGAACAGGTCATCTCATCCATTATCAAGATATCCGATGTAGCTCGAGACGCAGCTTCTGCCACAGAAGAGGTAAGTTCGGCTTCTAACGATCAGAGTCAAGCGTATTCCCATCTGCATAGTGCAGCTGAACAATTGAAACAATCAAGCCAACAAGTGAGCGAAATGATCAGCAGATTTCGAATTGTACAAGAATAATTCATACTGAGAATAAGAAAAGGAGCTATCCGATTACGGATGGCTCCTTAACCGTTTCACAAATAGTGCGAGAGTGAGTTTTTTGATTTCGCCGTTGAATTCGAAAATAATATTATAGAATGGTTTGAAGGTAAAAAAATTTAAAAATACCGTAATCAGCTCTTGCGTAGCCTGAAATTTCAAATCTCTATGTTTGTCTCCAAAAATTCAAGATATTTTGGGTCGTCTTCCATAAAAATCTCAATACCGGCGCCCATGTAAGCCCGGGTTAACTCGTCAGCCGCCTTTTCAAAGTTTTTCTGTTCATAATATAACTGCCCCAGCCGAAGGTGAATATACGGATTACCCAACCCCTTCGGACACTGTACGGCATTAAAAAAGCACTTGAAGGCCTTATCGTAATTCTTCATACGATAGTGGACATCCCCAATAGCTACATATATCCAGGTAGCGGCCTCCCATTCTTGATGATCTTCAGGCAATAAACGGAGGGCGGCAAAATAATTTTGCTTGGCGGCATCAAGATCGCCTGCCTTCACTAAGTCATCGCCTTGTTTACATAGAGTCCTAATTGCGGAATAAGTGGAATCCTGCAAAGCGATCTCTCCTGTTCTATTCGATTGGATTAGGGAATTTTAGCCAATGATCGTTTGTTGGTTTCATCAAAAATGATGGCGTCTGGTATTGCTGATAAATAGCTTATCGCCCAAATGAAATGATTCGTAAATTCTTCTCCATGATCAGGCGGGAATACGAAGCGAATGCGCTCGGGACAGTCTTTGACTTCAGGCATTCATATGAAGAGTCTACCAAATTTTTAAGCCTATTCATAGATTGAAAGCGCATTCTAGTTTATGTGGGTACTATTTTCAAAAGGCCATGTGTGGCATGTAGTGAAGTCGTATAGCTCTTCGATTCCAGCAGGGATATGACCAGCTTGAAGTATGGCTTCAACAGCGGTATGTCTTTCCTCAATAAGATCGTTGAAAGTAGACGATATGTAAAATTAGTTTAAAAAGAATCTATCTACCACTCCCACTCTCTCGCTTTATTTGTCAAAATTGATTGGGGTTCTCAACAGCTCAAGTGAATGCTGAATAGATCCCTCAGATCAAAAATAAGTAGTTGACAGTCTAAAAATGTTTTGTATAATTAAATTGTGCACAATATTAAATAGGGGTTGACCTCACATGCTGCAACTTAACGAACACCTTTGCTTTTCCTTATATGCTTGCTCCCGAGCCGTTTCTCGGTTGTATCGACCGCTATTAGAGGAGATGGGAATTACCTATCCTCAGTATCTCGTGTTGCTATCCCTCTGGGAAAGTGACGGGCGGACGGTGAAAGAACTGGGAGGACAATTAGACCTCGATTCAGGCACCTTGACGCCGCTGCTGAAACGGATGGAGGCGAACGAACTGATTAGGAGAGTACGATCGACGGAAGATGAGAGGGTCGTCTTGGTCCTGCTCACGGAGAAAGGGTTGGCCCTTAAGGGGGAATCCGATTGTATTCCATCCGCACTCCTCTCAGCCAGCGGAATGTCAATCGAAGATGTCTCGGAACTAAACAAAACTATCAAAGTATTAGCGGACAAAGTCATTCAGACCAGCGGCAAATAATTCATTGGAGGTGTGACCATGCCCACAACGACCTTAACTTCAGCGTTAGAGAAGGTCACTGCAGCAAACCCGTTTGAAGTGCAGGCGATACACCAACGTGTCATCCAGCAACTTCAAGAGGAAGGCAAGGCGACAGGACTACCAGTCGGGGCAAAAGCCAAGGACTTTGAATTGCCAGATTCACTTGGAAACCAAATCAATTTGGCCGATGAATTGGCAAAAGGTCCCGTTGTCCTTACCTTTTACAGAGGAGGATGGTGCCCTTACTGCAATCGACAACTAAGAGCATACCAGGAGATTCTCCCCGATATTCAGGCGCTAGGCGCTCAGCTTATCGCAGTCAGTCCGCAATTGCCGGATTATACGCTGTCTGATCAAGAGAAAGCAGAACTGTCCTTTAAGGTTCTTAGCGACCCTAAGGGAATCGTTGCCACCAAATATAACCTGTTGTATGAAGTGCCCGACTATCTGAAGAGCATGTATTTAAGCCATAATATTGATCTTCACGAGTACAATGGGACGGATCATTGGCTGCTTCCGGTGACGGGAACGTTCATGATTGACGAATACTCCGTTATCCGTTCCGCATACGTGAATCCCGACTTTACCAAGAGAATGGAACCGGAGGATATTCTCTGGGAGCTGCGAAAGTTGTAATCTTTTTTTACCCATAATGGTTGTGCAAAATTAAATTTTTTACAACTAGGATTGGGTATAACCACATTGGACGGCAAAGGCCTGCCATTGATGCAATTTATGATTATCAATGAATGGAATAACAAAGGAGAGAACCCGAAAATGAAAAACAAATTCAAAACATCCGTTGTGGCCATGATGGTGCTCGGCATGACAATTACCGGCGCGGCCGGCGTATATGCAGGAAACAATCAAGAGAAGAACACCACCACTTCTAATAATAAAGTCGTGCTTGAACCGGCAGCTCAGAAGTTTGTCGAGGATACTGCCAACCCTCCTTATTTGTTCGATCTCGGCCCAGTAGAGGGAAGGAAAGCCGTGGATCAAGTACAATCAGGTGACGTGGAAATGCCAGACGTTGATCTTCAGCATTTGACGATTCCAGGCGGACCAAAAGGCAGCATGTCACTTACAATTGTTCGTCCGAAGGGAGTAACGAAAGACCTGCCGGTTATATTGTACACCCATGGAGCAGGTTGGGTATTTGGAGACGAGCTGACACATTCGCGTCTCATTCGTGAGCTAGCCGTCGGTTCCAACTCAGCTGTAGTCTTTACGAATTACGATCTCTCTCCGGAAGCAAAATATCCGGTTGCTATCGAGGAGATTTACACAGCGTTATTATGGGTGGCCAAAGATGGAAGTAATAATGGACTGAATTCACAGAAAATCACAGTAGCTGGAGATAGTGTGGGGGGCAATATGACGGCGGCGGTTACATTGATGGCTAAAGATCGTAAAGGCCCGAAAATTAGCAAGCAGCTTCTTTTCTACCCCGTTACCGATGCCAATTTCGACACGGCCTCCTATCAACAGTTCGCTACGGGCTATTTCCTGCGTCGTGATGGTATGCAATGGTTCTGGGATCAGTATACGACAGATCCGAAACAAAGGAACGAAATCTATGCTTCACCGCTTCGTGCAACGATTGATCAGTTAAAGGGATTGCCGGAAACGCTTGTAATCACTGGTGAGGCGGATGTCCTGCGAGATGAAGGCGAAGCCTATGCAAACAAGCTCAGAGAAGCAGGTGTCCCTGTAACGGCCGTACGCTTTCAAGGCATTATTCATGACTTTGTGATGTTGAATGCATTAAAGGATACAAATGCTGCACGCGGAGCAATGCTGTTGGCCAATTCTTGGCTGTCACAATAATAGAATTGAATTCTTTTACCCATAATGATTTTGCAAAATTTAATTGTCTAAAACTAATATGATATGAGGAGAATGATACACATGACTAAAAAGATTATTCTTGAGCCTGCCGCACAACAATTCGTTGAGGATACTGCGAATCCGCCCTACTTATTCCATCTTGAACCTGAGCAGGGGAGAGCTACGGTAGACGAAGTTCAATCGGGAGATATCAAAAAAAAAGATGTAGACATTGAGGATCTCCACATCCCAGGTGGACCAAGCGGTCAAGTGTCCGTTCGGATCCTGCGTCCGAAGAACACGGCTGGCCAACTGCTTAAAACGGTTTTGTACATACATGGTGCAGGATGGGTGTTCGGTAATGCCCATACCCACGACCGGTTGATTCGCGAGCTAGCGGTCAGAAGCGGATCCGCCATCGTATTTCCTAATTACAGCTTGTCTCCCGAAGTCAAATACCCGACAGCTCTTGAAGAGATCTATGCTACGCTGCAATGGATCGCTTCCTCCGGCAAGGCTTATGGCTTGGATTCGAATCATATCTCCATCGGTGGCGATAGCGTTGGCGGCAACATGACTGCGGCAATCACGTTGATTGCTAAGGAAAGAAAGGGACCTGCGATTAAACGACAGCTGCTGTTCTATCCGGTTACGGATGGGGGAATGGATACGGACTCGTATCATGAATTCGCCGAAGGATACTTCCTTCGCCGTGACGGGATGGCTTGGTTCTGGGAACAGTACATCAACAAACCGGAAGAGTTAAATGAAATCTATACTTCTCCTCTGAGAGCTTCCATCGACCAGCTTCGCGATCTTCCCCCAGCTCTCATCATTACGGCGGAAGCCGACGTTCTTCGAGATGAAGGTGAGGCCTATGGGAATAAGCTTCGGGAGGCTGGTGTAGAGGTCACAACGGTGCGTTATCAAGGAATCATTCATGATTTCGTCATGTTGAATGCTTTGGCGGATACGTTGGCCGCCCGCGGTGCGACTGCATTAGCCAGCGCTTGGCTGAAAGATGGATTTCAATAATGGATCAGGGAGAGAAAGATATTCTCTGCTATCTGAGATGATTAACCCAACATAGAATGCCAAAAACCGGGACGCCTCATCTGGCGAATCCCGGTTTTTGAGTTGCTTAAATTGTCATTTAATTAATGGGTACCTTTAAAATTTGCCGTTAGACCCGTTAAGCTGAACCGTATCATAAGTAGGGCGAAGTTCAGGTGCCTTTACATTTTCCAATCCAAATGCTATCATGCAAACATGACGTTAACGTCATATTATATCTTGGAAAGAGTGATACATCATGAACCGCATGCGCATTGGCGATTTGACAGAACGAGCCGGGGTAACCCAGCGCACGGTTCGTTATTACGAGAGCATTGGATTGCTTCCATCTGGCGAGCGCGAAGGCAATGGTCATCATTACTACACGGAAGAAACGGTTGCTCGTCTGCATAAGATCGATCAATTGAAGAAGATTGGCCTAAGTTTGGAGGAAATTCGGGACGTAATCGAGCTTTACTTTACGGATATGAGCGGGGTGCTGCCGAAACGGAAAGTCCTTGGCATACTGCGCCAGCATCTGGCCGACACGGACCAGAAGCTTGAAGCGCTCGGGCAGTTCCGCAGCGATTTGCAGTCGAATATAGAACGTTTCGAGCGATGGCTCGAGGCCAATGAAAGCGATTAATTTTTTTTGCTTAAAACATGACGTTAACGTCATGTTTAGTATTCTATGGAGGTTAAATTCATGAGAGAAAACATTGGATTTATCGGACTCGGACTGCTTGGTATGCCAGTCGCTGCCAATCTGCTCCAAGCAGGATATGCGTTGACCGTATACAACCGCACCCCAGAAAAAGCGGAACCGCTCGTAGCCCAAGGTGCGCTGCAGGCGGTCCGTCCAGCTGACGCCGTGACAACCGGTGGCATCGTCGTCACCTTGGTATGGGACGATGAAGCATTGGAAGACGTCGTCAAAAGCGAAGATTTCTTAGAACGCCTGGGCAAAGGCGGTATTCATGTATCAATGAGTACGGTGTCGCCGGATACGGGTAAGATGCTGGCGGATCTGCACGCGCGGCACGGTTCCGTCTATGTTGAGGCGCCTATCTTTGGACGGCCGGAGGCAGCCGCTGCCAGACAATTGTGGATTCCAATAGCGGGTCCGCAGGAAGCAAAGGAGCGGGTGCGGCCGCTGCTGGAAGCGATGGGAGCTAAAGGGATTTTTGACTTTGGCGAGGAAGCCGGTTCGGCTGTACTCGTCAAACTGATCGGTAACTTCCTAATCGTCTCCGCCGCACGCTCACTGGAAGAAGCACTAGGAATAGCTGAGCGCGGCGGGGTTGATCCCACAGCAGCGGTCCATATGCTTACCAGCACACTGTTTACCGCCCCAATTTATCAAAACTATGGCAAAATGATAGCCGAGAAGTCATCCATATCCGAAAGTAAAATTCCGCAGAAAGATGTCGGCCTCTTGCTGTCGGCGGCGCAAAATGCACAAGTTCCAGCCCCACTTTCCACCCTGCTGCTTGATATGCTGGAGAACGGAGATCGGAGCAGAACATAAGGCTACGGTCGATGTTATTCGTACTCTTGTATAACCGGTCTGCCTGGTTGCGGTTATAAGTGACATTCGGCTCTCAATTCAATACGCTCAAAGGATAGGCGGCCCCAGGGCCGCATTTCGCCGATAGCCCCGTTACGCTGAACGTATCACAAGTAGGGCGAACAATTTTATTGCGATTTCACTAATAGGTTTGGCTCTGCCCAACTTAAAATATCCACGACAGTAGCTCCATCTCTTCTGTACAATGAGGAAGTTAATCTGAAAGAAAAATGCATAGTACCTTTTTTGGCTACAGGGATCATGGTCGCAGGCGTACAACCTTCGTCATGGACATACGAATATAGCACTGCTATAATGGACGTATGAAAACATATGACAAAATATTGGCAGCTGCTCTTAAGGTACTCGAAGAGGATGGGGGAGCCCAATTTTCGACGCGAGCCGTAACTGCGATCGCGCAGGTTACGGCTCCTACACTCTACCACCATTTTGGAAATGCCGATGGACTTCTAAGTGCAGCTATAGTGGAAGCATTCAAACAGTTATTTGAAAGCAAGATTGCCGCAGTGGAGTCCACCATTCCAGAGATGGCTCTTCGTCAAGGATGGGATGACTATGTCCGCTTCGCGGCAACCCGTCCTCGGATTTATGCGGCGATGATGGGGCGGTTGCTCGAGGGCGCCCATATCGAGGCGGCAGATCATTCGCACCAAGCACTAGTGCAAAATGTTCAGAGAGTCGCCGTCGAAGGCAAACTGGCTGTGCCAGCCCAGGCTGCGGCAGATCTGGTCTGGGCTTCCGCCAATACGGCCTCTTGGCTGTATGTGACGGCCCAGATTCGTAAGGCACCCCCACCCCAACCCGACGTCGTTGATCTCATTCGGGAAAGCGTAATGCAGATCATTTTGATCCAAAGGCCGGACGCCGATTCAAAATGAGGGATTCGATGACAGCGCCTAAAGACTTCAGGCAAAGCCCTAATTTAGAAGAGTAAAAGAAAGATCGCCTATCCAACCTGGCCCTCCAGGAGGATGGCGATCTTTTTTATGTTTGGAGGATGCGAGCATTAGTTCTCTTGGATTTGTGTTGTGTGATAAGTGAAATGTGGTAAGCCGAGAGCATCACGCAACACCCGCTAAAACGATGTTCAGACCGCAGGGCAACATTTTAGAAAATGTATAGCACCGATATAGACACTTTTGTATAGCGCTGATATAATGATGGTATAGCAGTGCTATACCGTGATTCATATCTTATCAAACTTAGGAGGATTACGATGTCATTCAAAACTCAAGAACTGGTCGTCGTCACAGGTACGTCCAGCGGTATCGGCAGGGCTACCGCGGAGCAGCTCGCCGCTGAAGGATTTCTCGTTTTGGCGGGGGTTCGTCGTCAGGAAGACGCCGACAAAATCAGACGCAAAAATATCGAGCCGGTGATCGTCGATGTTACCAATATCGACACACTAAAGACGCTGGCCGAACGGGTGGAGAAAGATCCGCTTGGTCGCCCTTTGCGGGCAGTGGTTAACAATGCCGGTATCGCCGTTAATGCGCCTCTCGAGATGGTTCCGCTTGATGAATTGCGCCGCCAGATCGAAGTCAGTGTGATCGGACAGGTCGCGGTTATTCAGGCACTCACCCCGGCGCTATTGAACAGCGGCGGACGCGTGGTCAATATCGGCTCCGTTGGCGGCAAGGTCTCCATGCCCGGATTCGGAATTTACTCGGCTGCGAAGTATGCGATGGAAGCGATCAATGACAGTCTCCGCAGGGAGATGTCCTCGTTTGGCCTCAAGGTAATCATGATCACTCCGGGTGGCGTCAGCACTGGCCTGTCGGAGCACGGGATTACGACAGCGGAGCGGCTGGCCAAGTTGATGACGCCGGACCAGCACCGACGCCATGATCGTCTTTTTGACGCCGTGAAGGCTCAGGCTGAAACGTGGGCAACGGACGGTATCCGCCCTGAGAAAGTGGCAGCAGTGATTTCACGCGCAATCCACGAAAGAAAGCCACGCACCCGCTATACGGTCGGTCGCGATTCGGCACTGCTGACCCGACTGGTCCGCATTCTCCCAGACAAACTCCTCGACCGGATGCTCCGCAGCCAGATGAAGCTGCAGTAACGGGCAGTTTCACGAATCCTCTTGGACAGAAAGCTAAAATGGGGGAATGAAATATGCCACAAAACAAGTTTGAACATGCCATTATTGTAGGTGGATCTTTAGGTGGTCTAATGATGGGGCTCGCGTTATCTCGTTCTGGTTATACAGTTACCATTCTTGAACGTGTAGATTCATCATTAAGAAATGGTGCTTTTATTCGTTTACACACAAAGCCTTATAGTAATAGTGAAATTGAACGAGAATTAAGACACTTGGCATCCAATGGAAACAACAATGTTGAAGCCTGGTCAGCCATTCAAGAACGTTTGCGCAATGCGGTTGCTAAAGAACCTGGTATTACCCTTCAGTACAATACACGAATTGTTAGTGTTGGGCAAAATGAATCATCTGCTTGGGCTACCAGTGATGAGGAGCAGACGTTTAAAGGTGACTTTTTGATTGGCGCAGATGGATATCGGAGTATTGTCCGCCGCTATTTAAACCCTGACAAACCATTTGCAGATTATGCTGGCTATCTGGTTTGGGTAGGGAAGGTGGACGAAGAACTGCTGCCAAAGAAAGACTGGAAAAAACGGAAACTTTCGAGCGCTTATTTCAACAATAGTGCTGCCGGTACACTGACAACTGCGGTGATGCCAGGTATAGAGGGGGGGACCAATCCTGGCCAGCGATGGATAGGTTTTTGCTGGTTTGATCATTCGCATAATCAATTGCTGTCTGAGTTAGGGGTGTTAAAGGACGGGGTTGCCCAGCATTCCTTATACGGTGGAGATATTCCGGATTCGCTACTGGAAGAACTATCACAAACCAGCCAAGCAAATTGGAATAAAGAAGATGATGCAATTTTGCAAATCGCGATTAAGGACCGCAGTTTAATCGGGGCACCTGTTAATGAATACATCCCTAATATATTGTCAAAAGGAAGAATAGCCATGATCGGCGATGCAGCTCATACCATGTCACCAATGACTGGCGCAGGCTTTAATGACTCACTTGATGATACGGTTGCCATTATGGACTCCATTAAACAGTATCCGAATTCGATAACAAAAGCTTTGGGTGAATACCAAACACGTCGTTTAGATGTGGTTCGTCAAGATGTTCTTGGGGGCCAAGGCTTTAATCGTTCTATTGGACGATTATAACAGCATTAAACTAAGCCATTGATACACTGGAATTTCAAGCATAAACGGGGAATTCCCCCATTTGAGAAAACGGTAAAGCAAAAAAATACGAAGTATTTATAAATTAGGAGGAATTAACATGAACAATACAAAGAACCGTTACGTTACTGTACTCTGGGAGGCGAGAGCTAAGGCAGGGAGAGAAGCCGAGATGAAGGCATTCATGACTGCTGCTGTCACCCCGTCGCGCAACGACCTGGGCAACATTGACTACGAGGCTCACGAGGTAGAAGACCAGCCTGGCACATTCATCATCTACGAGCGCTGGGAAAACCGTGATGCCCTCGATCGACACCTGAGCGCCCCCCGGATGCAGGAACTGGTGCCACAGCTCTTAGAACTGATGGAGGGATCCATTGAGGAAGGGATTCGACTCCTGCAGCCGTTCCGCCCAGCGCAGTAAAATGCAACACCGAGCGGAACTCATTAAGTTCTGCTGGAAAGCGTGAGAGATATTTTCGTGAGCGGTTAAAGACTTTTTAGTGGAGGAGGCAAAACGTTGGCAACGATCGATGATTTTGCAGCACTAGATATCCGTGTCGGAACAATTAAGGAAGCGGAGTTTTTTGAAGAAGCAAAGATCCCTGCGATAAAGCTTAAAATTGATTTTGGACCGGAGATCGGGATGAAATCCTCAAGTGCACAAATAACTAAGCGTTACAAGGTTGAGGAAATTGTAGGGAAGCAAATTATAGGAATCGTCAATTTCCCTCCTCGGCGCATTGCGGGATTCAAATCGGAGGTATTAGTTTTGGGAGGAGTCCCGGAAAAAGGAGATGTTATTCTATTAAAGCCGGATACTGAAATACCTAATGGTACTCCTATTGCGTAAAAATAAGACTCTAAAAGCGGCTCAACCTTAAAATCAGTGCTTGACGATTAGAGCAACAGGCAGTGCCGATTGCATTTCCAGAAGAATGCCGTTTTTGTAGCGGTTACGATTGTAGCCCAACAAGGTGCCCAGACGTTTTCTGCTCTCACCATTTAGTGCATCCGCTGGACGATTTAGCAAAAGATGTTGCGATTTCAAACGAGCTTTCCCCCATGATGATAACGTATGATGAACGTTTTTCGCACTGCCTGCAGGCATTCGATCACATACCCGTTGCCCTTTCATGATGGCTAAGTCATCTACGCCGAGCACTCGTTGCTTTTATCCTCTATCTATGAAAAAAGACCCTCACTCAAAACCAACTCCTACCCACTCTCCCGATTTCTATGCTTTAATAAAATGAGTAGTATCAACAAGAAGCGTTGAAAGTGGGATTCTATGAAGCGACTAACGATTGGCCTGTTCGCCCATGTGGATGCAGGTAAGACAACTTTTGCGGAACAGCTGCTGTACCATACGAACAGTATCCGGTCCCGGGGGCGGGTGGATCATCAGGATGCGTTTCTGGACAGCCACGACATCGAGCGGGCAAGGGGTATTACGGTGTTCGCAGATCAGGCGGTAATAGAATATAAGGGAGATAGCTATTACATAATAGACACGCCCGGACACGTCGATTTCTCCCCGGAGATGGAGCGGGCGATTCAGGTCATTGATTATGCCATCCTGATTGTAAGCGCAGTTGAAGGTGTCCAGGGTCATACGGAGACGGTCTGGCAGCTGCTGCGTAAGCATCGGATTCCGACGTTCTTTTTTATCAACAAGACGGATCGGATCGGCGCGGATGCAGGCAGAACCGAGACGGATATCCGTCAGCAGTTGACGGGGGAAGTATGCTGCATTACACAGAGCTTCGCTGACGGCATAGTCGGTGAGCCGCTGCGGGAGGCCATGGCGGAGCGGGACGAAGCCTTGCTGGAAGCATTCCTGGAGGGGAAAGAGGATTCCAGATTTTGGATGGAGGCTTTGCAGAGGATGATAGCGGCGGGTCTTCTCTTCCCCTGTGCTTACGGCTCTGCGCTTCAGGATACAGGCGTCATTGAATTTCTGGATCAGCTGCATCTGCTGACGACGACTACTTATGACGAGAATGCTTCGTTCCAGGGGCGGATTTATAAAATTCGGCACGATGCAGGCGGAGCGAGACTCACGTTCATTAAGGCGCTGGGTGGTCGGCTGAAGGTGAGAGGACAGCTTAGTTACGAGAGCGGCGGCGTTCAATATGACGAAAAAGTTGCGCGGATCTTCTTGTTTAACGGTCTTAAATCGCAGCCAGTGGAACAAGTGGAGGCCGGCGATTTGTTCGCAGTTGCCGGTTTGTCTGCCGCCGAGGCCGGACAAGGCCTGGGGTCGATATCGGACAAGTTAGCTTACGATTCGGAGCCGACGTTACAATCGAAGGTAGTATTTGACAATTCGATACATGTACAGAAGGTGCTCGGTGCTTTTCGCATGCTGGAGGCGGAGGAGCCGTCTCTGAACGTCGTTTGGGATGAGAAATTGCAGGAGATTTCTATCCGCGTCATGGGATTGATTCAGCTGGAAGTGCTGGAGCAGCTTGTTAGAGAGCGGTTTGGCTTGGCTATCTCTTTTGGACAACCGGAAATCTTGTACAAGGAAACGATTCAATCGGCTGTGAAAGGGTACGGCCACTTCGAACCGCTCAGGCATTATGCGGAAGTGCATTTGCTGATTGAACCGGGAGCAAGGGGCAACGGCATCATGTTCGATAGCAGATGTCATGCCGATGATCTGAATATCAGCTATCAGAATCTGATTCGGAATCATCTCTACGAACGGGAGCATCACGGACTGCTGACCGGCATGCCGGTCACCGACGTGAACATTACACTGCTGAGGGGCCGCGCGCACAAAGAACATACCCATGGCGGCGATTTTCGTGAGGCTGCTTTTCGAGCACTACGGCAGGGTCTGGAGAAGGCGGACAACGTGCTGTTGGAGCCCTATTACGATTTCAAAATCAAGGTCGCTATCGATGAAATGGGCAGGGTGCTGTCCGATATTCAGCGTGCTTCAGGTACTTTTAATCCGCCGCAGACAACCGGAATGCAAGCGGTGGTCACGGGCAGGGTGCCCGTGTCGACTTTCATGAACTACAGTGCCGAATTTGCATCCTTTACGCATGGACGAGGCAGTATCCGCTGCGTGTTCAGCGGCTACGACCGCTGTCATAATACGGAGGAAGTCATAGAGCGGATGGGCTACCGCAAAGAGGCAGACCCATTGTATACATCCTCCTCTATCTTTTGCGCCAAGGGGGCGGGTTACTCGGTGCCATGGGATGAGGCGGAAGCCAAGATGCACCTTGAATTAGAACCTTGAATGAGCATTCGAATGGAGATGAAACTCCGGGTAGGAGAACGAGAACCCCTACCTCAAGTGACAGCAAAAATGTTGTAGTGAATACGAAAGAGTTCAAAAGAAGGCGTCTCAAAGCCGAAAAGTAACGGAGAGACACCCTCTTTTATCATGAGGGAGTGAATCGCGCATATTCCAGGATTCAGGCAAAAGGTAGGTAGATTTAGGGTGAACAATCTTTATAATGGAAATAAGATATAAACCTTTATAGGGCTAAGGGGCGATTGTCATGAAACCGATGCAAGAAATAGAGGCACTGGGGGCAGAGATTGCCGGTGTGGCTAGGACGTCCTTTCGTACTCTTTTTGAAAACGGCGAACGTTACTATTACTGCACGCTATTTACTACTGGAGAGGGACATGCGCCAAGCATCTCCGCCTGGTCATGGGAGGCCTTGGAGAGGGAAGCGGCCAGACAAGGAGAAGAAAGCGGCACGCCGGGATCAACGATTGCGGAACTCATCAAATGGTCCTATGCCGATTCACCCTACTGTTGTTTCAGGGATGAGAACTTCGATGATGTTAAACAATTGTTTATGGAGCGTCCTTCCATTGCGGAGCTTGAGGCTGACGATTGGAATCGTGAATTTGATTCGAGGCTGAAGGCCATGGAGCTGGCGATGAAAATGCTCGATGATGAAGGCGTGTTTGCCTTGAATCAACCGCGAGATTCCGTGTGCGTCCTTGTCGAGGTCATGCCGCCGGATGAGATCAATACCGAAATCGCCCTGCGTTTGAATCGGGCGGAGTCTCCGGCAATGCAAGCATGGCTGGCGGAAGCGGCGAGTGAGGGCATTCGCGTTTCTTGAGGGAGATGTTGTAAAATGCCTACGGAAAATCAAATGAATATTTTAGTTGAGAGAACAGATTGTATTCTTTATTATGCGGGATCGCCTCTATCGAACGAACATAGTGCAGGCTGGATCGGCGGGAATGCACCCGAATTTTTTGATGATCAAGAAGACCTCATCCAAGAAGGTAACCCAAAATATGTTTTTTACTTGAGCCTCGTCCATCCCTTTAAACCTGAGAGCATGATTTCGATCTTCATCCCTGAAGACTATGAGGAGTATTTGGAAAATAACATGTATCCTAATTGCCCGATCAAGGTGATTGAGCATCCCATTTCGACTGAAAGCGTCAAAGATATGTTTACTAACCCGGGTCTTATAAAGCATGTAATTTCAAACGGGGAACTAAGCCATGACGAAAAGTCGATGGATCAGCCTTATTTGATCAAAGTAGGCGGAAACCCGAGACTTATTCAAAATGAAGACTATTATTTTGCGAAGCTGAAGGAGGAGTCATTCTCTTTTTTATTTCAGGTAGATGAAGATGGCTACCTCGAAACGTTGCTTCAGGAGGATTACAATTATCCTTTTGGTTTTGGATCACTATATTTTTTTGCCAAAATGGGGACGACTGAGATACAACATCCAGTAGCGGGTTTTTGGCAATTCTCTTGATATAGCGTGGGGACCCTCGGGAGGACTTGAACGGCGGTGAGCCCGCCAAGCGATTTTTGGCGTGCGTATGTCCTATTCGCACAAGCAGGCAGCCCGCCCCTGGCGTAAACTGAATTATAATCAGTGAGCGAGGTGAACTTCCATGGCACAATCGAAGGAGATGCGTGCACGGGCTAAGAAATTTCAAGGCCGTCCGGTCTGTGTCACCCTGCACAGCGGAGAGACCTACGTCGGCTACATCACCGACGTTAATAGCGGCGGGTTGATACTTGCCAGTGCTGGAGCTCCTCCACGCGCTTCTTCCGGGAGGCAAAATTCCCGATCTCTCAAACGCAGAGCCAGTTCGCATGCCTCGGGCGTCCGTCTCGGCAACCGGAAAAGCGGTGCACGTAAACCGTCTGGCCGTTCGCGCTCCCGCAAGCCGGACGCCAAGGTGTCGGCATTCCTGCCGATGATGGGCTCGCTGTTAGGCGGCCTTGGCGGCTCCACTGCAGGCGCAGGAGGGCTTGGCGGTATGCTCGGCGGCGGCTTGCGGCTGTTCGGCATGATCCAGAAATTTGTCCCGGTCGTGAAGATGGGCTACGGCATGATCAAGTCCATTCGCCCGTTTCTCGGCGCCGTTAAAGGCTTGATGCCCTCGGCCAGTCCGGCCACGCCAGATAACGATTAATCGTATGTCTGTGAACTTTAAGCCCCCTTTGAGTGGTCAAAGGGGGCTAGTCCACAAACCATTATCACTACCACTGTCTAATCCAAATCGGTTTGAACTCGGAATAGCCCATTTCCTTCAGTAATCCCAGGCATGATCCAAAACGTGATTCATTCATATGGATTTTTCCTGTGGTACTCTAGATACATATCATTTTAAAGAGGTACGACCGATAGAAAAAATAATAAAATTGCTGGATAAGCAAACAAAGGAAACCTGGCTATGGTTAACAGGAGGGTTCAAATATGTGGTTTAGGAAGAAAGAAACGCAACTGGATCGAATAAAAAACAAACTGAGTCAAGCCATGCGCAAAGACGCGGATTTCTCGGTGTTTGGAGCATCCTCACATCAATATAGGGTTAAAGAGAAGCTTACAGCAAAAGAGCTGGCGAACTGGCAAACCCACAATCAGGTCACACTTCCTGTGTCTTACGCGCAGTTTTTAACGAACATCGGCAACGGAGGCGCCGGACCTTATTATGGAATGTATTCAATTGGAAAGGCAACTTCCTACACCGAGCGTCAGGCACTCCTTGCAAAATCCGTTCTGCATCCCGGGATGAGCAAAGAGGAATGGAACCATCTAATTGAGCCCCTGACTAAGGACGAGGACATTTCTGATGAGGAATATGACGACACCTGTAATAAGGTGCTGGGCGGCATGTTGTGCATAGGCACCCAAGGCTGCGAATATGACATGTATCTCGTACTTGAAGGGAAGTATAGGGGGAGAATTGTGTACACCTCCGATTTTCATCCCGATCATCCTTTTTTCTTTGTCTATGAAGACAGCTTTCTGGACTGGTACGAGCGTTGGCTGGATGAAATTATTCTGGATTATAATATCGGGTGGTTTGGCAGTCGAATGCCGGGTGATGAGAATGCGCTGATCCAGATTTATCAGAACGCTCCAAACGAAGAAATCCAAGCCAAAGCGCTTGATGGAATGTTTAAGTTTAAGAAAGTCTCTCAGCCAACCCTTGATTTTTTGAAAAATATTGCGGAGCAAAGCCCCCAAAATCGGACCACAGCCATTTGGCTCATCTGCAAAGCTTCTTTTGACACGGGTAGAACATATCTTCTGGAGCTGTTGCAATCGGATGAACATGAGGATTTCCTGCAAGCTTTACAGATTCTGCACGCTTCCAGTAAAACTGAGGATTTAACGGAGTTTATTCCAGTATCTTACAAAGGCTTGGCAGGATTCAAGACCCGGAAACGTTGCGTTATGCAGGGTATATCCTGGAGGATTACGGTGCGATTACTCTCAAGAACTTTGAACCCTTCTTGTGTCACGCCGACCCCAAAATGCAAACCACTGCCATCTATGCCGCGCGCAGTTGCGAAAACAAGCTGGGAAGCTGGCAGATCATTGAACAGATGTTGAGGGAGGGCGGCCCGGAGGTTCTGAATAACTTGTTTTTATACTGGGGCATTATTCCACATGAGAAGCTGCTGCCTTACTATAAGGCGGTATGGCCAGAATATAAAAGCAATCCAAATTTCAGAGAAAAATTTATCGGTTGTTTGCGAGAACTACATTTGCCAGATGATTATTTCGACAAAGACGAATCTTAATGAAGGTGTACATGAATTATCCATAAAATGCAAACCAATAAGGTTTAGAGTATCAGCCTCCAGATGATTGGCACCTGCGAGCTCACCTTGGATTTAATTATGACGTGGCAGAGCCTGAATATTCCGAAATCGGATTTACGAGGAAGCCGAAAAAATGCTAAAACGCTACTGACATCCCGTTGTCAGTAGCGTTTTTGTATATTAGGAGTATGCGAATATCGCAGTGCTTTGAGAGGGGCGACCTTTCTCAAAGATCTTATCGTAGAGGTGGAATTTATTCATGAGCAATATCAAGTGGGAAGTGGATCCGGACCACAGCTCCGTCGAGTTTTCGGTGACGCATTTAATGATTAGTAGAATTAAAGGAGTATTCGAGCATTTCCAAGCGATCTTGAGTTTTGACCCCAACGATTTAAAAACCATGGGTATTCAGGCTTCCATAGATGCAAATAGTATCACAACTCGCCAATCGCAACGAGATGAACACCTGAAGAGTGACGACTTCCTTCATGCAGCCAAGTATCCCACCATTACGTTTCAAAGCACCAGCTGCGTCCTTGCTGGCGAAAGGCAATATGAACTTACGGGCAATCTAACTCTGCATGGAGTAACAAAACCCATCACTTTTCATACCTTTTTTGAAGGACTAAACAAAGACCCTCGCGGCCGGGAACGTGTAGGATTTCATTCAACAGCCAGTATCGACCGCAATGAATTTGGCTTGACATTCAACTCGCCTCTGGAAAAAGGCGGGGTTATCGTCGGAAATGAAGTGAGAATCGAGCTTTATATCGAGGCAATTAGTATAGATTAGCAGTCCTAAAGACCATCCTTTTAGCGGGGTGGTCTTTAAACTTGCCGTTACAGGTAGGGTCGTGAACCGTATCACAAATTAGGGCGAAAATTTTGAAGCAAAATTGTACAGCAACGAACCAAGACTAAGAGCTTACTAATAAGAATGTGGACTAAATGCTATTGCTTCGATAGAATAGCATTCTAGATTGTTGTATTCAGGATTTTATTAGGGCAGATTGGAGATGTGAAATGGGAAATACGGATAAGTTTGAAATGATAGCGAATATATATGACACTTCGGAAAGAATTCAAATTGCAAAGGCATCATCTGATGCCATTCGTGAATATGTAGTTGACGCTAATAGTAAGAATGCTATTGATTTTGGGTGTGGAACAGGTCTTGTCGGAATGAGCTTGTTAAATGATTTTAATTCTATGCTTTTTCTGGATACTTCACAAAACATGATTAATCAAATAAAGCAAAAAATTACTGATCTTCACATTCAGAATGCAGATACATTATGTTTTGATTTTGAAAAGGAAGGTCTAACGGATTTACATGCTGACTATATTTTTATGGCTCAGGTTCTGCTCCATATTCATGATGTTGAATTCGTTTTATCCAGATTATTTGATGTTCTAAATGAAGGAGGACATTTACTAATCGTAGATTATAATAAAAATGAAAAAGTAGTTTCAGATATAGTTCATAACGGGTTTAATCAAGAAGAGCTGGCGGACATTATGACTAAAATAGGGTATAGAGATATTCAATCCAAAACTTTTTATAATGGAAGTAAAATATTCATGGGACAAGATGCATCTATGTTTATTCTTGATTCTCAAAAATAAGAAATGTTTCTGTCCAGGACATTTATACGATTTGTTACGTGTGATTGACAAGGGAAAAATAAGGAACTCCGCAAAATGGTATTTCATGAGGAAAATACATATATTCGTTGGATGGCGTATCGTGTAGATGAATTGTTTTTCCTCATTAGGTTTGCAGACCGTTTTCGCCTTGTGTCATATGACATTATGGCACTGGTAGATTTGACATCAAGAGCCGTAGGATACGACTACTACTTGTAAAGGATGTGGGCTCTTTGATGACAAGAACCGTCGTCAGCTTTATTCAAAATGGCTATTTCCTACTGCTTACTTTCGCTACCGGATTGTTTTACTTTTGCTTTTATCTGGTCGCTCTTACATTAGGCTTGAGTCTTTCGTTTACCGTCGCGGGCGTTCCTCTGATTACTCGCATTTTGCGAACTACAAACACCTTCCTGCAATTTGAACGCACACAGACCAAGATCTATACGGATATTACCACAGAGCTTTACGTTAAACCAATAAACACCGATGCCTCTATCTGGCTTCAGGCAAGGAAGGAGCTGCTAAATCGGCGCAACTGGATCGCTATCGGCTGGCTGATGCTGAAGCTCCCGGTGGGGATCTTAAGCCTCATTAGTGCGGCCTTGCTTTATATGACTCCACTCGCGATGATTTCGGCCCCGCTCCTCTTTCCGTTATTTAATTATTATTTTATGGGTGTGCTTATAGATACTGTGACAAAATCCGTATTGGTTTCGGTCTCAGGAGTTGTATTCACTATGGTGAGCTACAGGCTTGCGAACAGCTTGACGCGCATGCTAGGGGGCTACACCCGTCTTATGATCAAGAGTGTGAACCGTTAGCCGGAATGTCCCGGTCTGGATTTAAAAGTACTGTTGGATGATGGTCTGCTCTATAATAGTTACGTAATGTCATACTGAAAGTTTTTAGGGGTTGATGGTTTTGTTCGATATGGTAAGGCAGTGGTTCTGGTACGACTGGTTCATGCTTATGATCCGCCTGATTTGCAGTACTTCTCTCCTGCTCACTATCATAGAGCGGCAAGCTCATTTCACGCTGCCGCTTTGGGTTCTTGTGTTTTGGCAGCTTATTGCTTTTTCCGTTCCCTGGCTGTGCTTGCAGCTCAATTATAGATACTACCTGCTTACCGAGATCGTGATCCCGGGCGGGCTTTGCTTGTATTTAGTTTCGTTCTTTCCAGAGGCCTACCTCACATTCCTGGTATATGCATTTTTAATTGCCTCTAACAGCAAACAAAGAACATATCTTTGGTCAGGTCCTTTATCGATATTGCTCCTACCCGCTATAATTAAGCTGCTTGCAGAGCAGAGTGATTTTTGGGTTATGACCATTCAATTCGGGACGGCTTATGCATTCGGATTTTCCTTCCATTTATTGATGGTCAATCATCGTCAAAGCGAAATTATACGCGAGCAAAATGCGGTGCTGGAGCAGTACTTGTCCCAAATCGAGCGCATCACGCTGGCCGAAGAGCGGAATCGGCTCTCCAAAGAGCTCCATGATACCGTCGGTCATGCGTACACTTCCCTCATTATGGGATTGGAAACCTTGCGCCCTGAGCTAGAGACGGATACAGGAACGAAACGGCTCGATTCCCTATTGAACCTGGCCCGGCAAAATATGGATGAAGTGAGAGGCTATGTGCATCAAATCGAATCGCCGCATGAAGAACTCCCACTGCTTCAGTCTTTGCGGAAGCTGGCAGAGGAGTTTCAGGAGCATGCTAAGGTGTCGGTTCGTTTCCAGGCCTTCGGGGAGGAATACCCTGTAACGAAGCAAGCGAAGATAGCGCTGTATCGCTGCTTGCAAGAATCATTGACGAATGCCGTGCGTCATGGACACTCGACGGAGATTACGGTTCTGGTGCAATTCGAGCCTCAGCAGACGAGGCTGGAAATTCAAGATAACGGCTACGGGATGGAACATGGACGGGATGGCTTCGGCTTGAACGCCATGAAAGAGCGAGCGATGAATTTGCAAGGTCATGTTGGCGTCTATACCCAACCGGGCGAAGGCACCCTCGTTACCTGCACCCTGCCACGACAAACGGAGCTTAAGGATGAAGTCATCCGTCTGTTGGTCGTCGATGACCAGCCTTTTATCCGTGAAAGTCTGCGGACTCTTCTCGAGGAGCAGCAAGATTTGCAAGTCGTAGGGGTGGCAGAAGATGGCGAGCAAGCCATCGAGCTGTGCAGGCAGGCTCAGCCTCAGCTGGTGCTCATGGATTTGGACATGCCGAACCTGGACGGAATCTCCGCATCCCGTATCATAAAACAAACGTGGCCCCATATCCGCATCTTGATTCTCACTACGTTCGAAGATACTGGGCAGGCTTTGGAAGCGCTGCGAAGCGGAGCGGACGGATACTTATTGAAGTCGATGAAGCCGGTAGAGCTTGCCGAAACAATACGCACGGTCTATCGCGGAGGCACGCTGATCGATCAGGAGATGTCGCACAAATTGTTTGCACAGCTGGAAGCCGCCAAGAAGGGGGACGTTCCGTCGACAACCAAAGTAGCCGCGACCTATGATTTAACTCCACGGGAGCTTGAAATTTTACAGTTCGTGTCGAAAGGACTGCGATATAAAACCATTGCCTCCAAATTGTATTTATCCGATGGTACGGTTAGAAACTATGCGTCATCGTTCTATCTGAAGCTGGGGGTTCGCAACCGGGAGGAAGCAGTGCAAAAGGCCCGGGAGGCAGGGGTTTTGGAATAACCTTACGGCTCGATACGGATTTCCGTTGGATATGGAGAAAACTAAAAAACAAGCGGCAGCATCAGCAGCCGCTTGTTTCTTATTGTACAAGAAAACCCCCAGTTTGATCGGGGGTTCAGGAGATCTTATATAAAGTACCATTATATGAATTGGCAATTACAAAAAGGCAGATACCCCCCTTGTGGGGGAAGCCTGAGACCAATCGCGGTTGGCAGACTTTCGATACGCCTCCTTAGGTGCCTACCGTGCCCTTATCGGGCGGCTTTTGCTTGCCCGTAACATCCCCAAATGGGAAAAAGCGCGAGTCACGGGGAAATCCCCCCTGCACTCGCGTTTTTTTCGTTAATCCTGAAGTAAGCACTGTCCCTTACGGTAGAAAATCTATTTAACCTTTTCGATTAGTGACTGATTGGCAACGTATAGTAATTAAATGCTTGATCTAATAAGGCACTGGCTTCTTGACGCTTCAAGAGCTGTTTGGAGCGGAAGTCTATGGAGCCGTCTAAATTGATCTTGGTATTCGGGTCCAGGATACCTTGGGAAACCAGAGCTGTGACTGCTTTAACTGCCCAAGCATCCGTTTCGCCACTCAATTTAACCTTAATTCCAGGCTCAACCTGTTTCAGGTTCTGGATCATTACCGCCGCCATTTGTCTAGTGATAGGAGAATTAGGCTGATAATTACGTAGTCCGGCTATCATCTGCTTCTTATTCGGTTCAATCATGAAAGGTTGTTTATACCACCCGTGGGCGCGCAGCAGCACTTCTGAGAATTCTCCCTGAGTCATCGTTCCTTTCGGATCAAAGAGGTTGGCAGACTTTCCGCTCATGACTTTCAAAGCATTAAGGTTGTTTATATATGGAATATATTTACTATCCGCAGGTACATCAGAAAATGGTGAATCAATGTTTATTTTTTGCGCATAAGCAACGAGGTCTGGGAGCTGCATGTAATACAAATATGCAATATGGCCTGCTTCATTTTTATTAAACGTCAGTTTATTACCTGATTCATCTTCAAATAATAAAGGGTGGATCATTTTTAGTGTATGTTTGCCTGATGTTCCTGTCTCCATTATTAATTTCCCGTCCGAATACGAAACCTTCGTCCTTAAGGCAGCGATACGCGTGTTTTGGTATAATCCCACGTAGTCTTGGGCCTGCTGTTCACTTATTGTCGCGTAGGTTGACTGTGGAACTTCTGCTTTTCTCGGATAATAATGATTCATAAATTCTTCATACACGTCAAGACTCATCATGGAGTCGTTATTGTAAGACATGTACATCGCTGTATTCTTCTCAGGCAGAATAACAATCAAGGAAGAATGGCCTGTAACATTTCCTCCTTTTAGAATCACATGCTGATTATTCATCTTCTCTTTGAAGTAGCCCTCGAATCCAATTGTTGTAACCGGGAACTCCTTGTCGGGGAATAATTGGTATGTGTGCATTTGCTCTATGCTCTTTGGACTCACCACTTCTTTACCTTTGTACTTGCCTTTGTTCAGGTGCATAATGAGGTACTTCGCCATGTCATCTGCTGTTGAAACGATACCGCCTTCAGGTTTTTCCGTTGGTTTAAACCCATCCAAGGGTATCAGTTCACCTGTTGGCCCATAGTGAGCAGCCATTCGGTTTAACAATTGGGGGGTAAACCGCACATTTGTCGAAGTCATGCCTAACGGTTTGAAAATATTCTTTTCCATATATTTGGAGTATGACATGCCCGTTACGTTTGCTACTGCATATCCCGCTAGCATGAAACCAAAATTGTCATAAGTGTACGCTTCTCCTGGAGGCCTGACAACAGTTGGCATATTTGATGCAATGTACTTCTTCATTGGAAAATATTTGTCCGCGTATTCTGGATGCATTTCCATGAGAATATCTGGTTCATCAAATCCACTTGAATATGTAAGTAGATCAAACATCGTCAGTTTTTTTCCTGTTTTATTCGGAACCTTTATTCCTCCTAAATACTCTTGGATATCGTGTTTTAAGTCCATTTTCCCCTTATCGACCAACTGCATAGCTGCCAATGCAGTGAATGACTTTGTAACAGAGCCGATTTGGAAAACAGTATTTTTATCAACAGGAATTTTTTTGCCCTTGTCGGCATAACCGTAACCTTTGCTTAGCATCACTTTCCCACCTGCGACGACCACAAAATTAGAACCAACTGTATTAAACTTCTTCATCTTGTCCGCAAAAACACCATCTACAAAAGCTTCTAGTTCCTTGGGATCTCGCGGTCCCTCCAAGCTAGCCTTTTCAGATGCAACGGGTACGTTAACGGGTGCGGCAACTGACGCGCCGTTGGGTGCCATACATGCGGTAGTTATCGTAGTAGATAATAGTAGAACCGCGAGAATGGTGTAAATCATTTTTTCCATGAATGGTTTCTCCTTGAAATGTATTTTTGCCTTATAGCGTCCGGCAAAACCAAGTATGGCAAAGGACTTGTCATACCAACAAGATACATTTCGTCACCCACTATACCAAGTCACTCCAAAGTGTCATATGACAATTAGGCTTCTTACAAAGAATATTGAACCCCTTTCACTGCAGCCTCTTCTTTACCGTTTCCCCTTCAATTAATACAGGTTGATAATAGGTGTGGTTGCGTAGATCCTTTTTCCCTTGCAGTTTCTTAATAACCCAATCGGCGGCATCACGTCCCATTTGTTCCTGGGGGTGCGTTAATGTCGTTAGTTTGATGTTTGCATTCTTGGAAATATAGGAATTATCTTGACCAATAATGGATAAGTCTTCGGGCACAGATATCCCAAGTTGTCTGCATACATGTACAACTTCTAATCCAACCTCGTCGTTATAGCAAACAATTGCGGTTAACCCGCCTCTTTGTTCGGTTAGGAATTTTTTTAAGTTGGTGGACAGGTCCTGCTTCGTCTCTGTATAGAATGAGAGCACTTGCTCAGGGTGAAACCGTAACTTGGCTTCTCCAAGCGCTTTAATATATCCCTTCATTCGATGCTTTCCTTGTAAATCATCCATTTTGGCAATGATACCAATGTGTGTGTGTCCGTTAGCAATCAACTCTTTGGTTGCCAGATAGCTGGACTGTACGTCATCGAGACAAAAGAAGGGAACTTCCAATTCTTCATAATAAGCATTAATCATGATGAACGGAACATCCTGCTCCTTGAACGTCAGATAGTAAGAGATATTGGGATTATATAGATTGCTCTTCGTAGGCTCAATGATCAAGCCATCCACACCAAAGGACAACATCATCTCCAAAGCTTTCTTTTCCTGTGCGACATCATTATTTGTACTAGCTAATAGCAATGAATAATTATCTTCATTTAATCTGGCTTCAATCCCGCGAATAATAGAGGGAAAGATGTAATCAGAGATGTAGGTCGTGATGACTCCAATGGTTTTATTACTGGAATTCCCACCGGTTTTTGATCGGAATTGGTTGCTGACATAGGTGCCAGATCCTTTTTCACTTCTTAAAAAACCTTCGTTGGATAGTTCTAAAATAGCCTTTCGAACCGTCTGGCGACTAACTTTATACTTATCCTGCAAAGCCAATTCCGTTGGAATTTGTTCTCCTACGCTGTATGCTCCTGAAAGAATGTTGCTTTTTATATCCTCAAGGATGACCTGATACTTTGGTTTCACTTTATTCCTTCTTTCCAAGTTGTTCTAATACTAATTGATGCATCCATAATATTTGTATGTACATATTTTAGCATAATTATGAGTTTATTATAATCTATTGTCCTAGCTGTATAAATACTAAAGATAAAATAGAGAAATACTCGGTTCATCGTATTATTTGTAGGCATAACTATGTTTTAGTGTTGACAAATGTACGCACAAAAAATATACTAAGGCTGTAAACAAAAGAAAGCGCCTTCTTTCAATTATTGCGATTATAACAGTTGTTCAGAGAGAGGAGTAACGTGAGCATGGATCAAGACATTAAACAAGCGATTACTAAGGGAGAAACCTCACTTGGTATCGAATTTGGATCCACACGTATCAAGGCAGTGCTGATTGATCATCATTTTGAAACCATCGCATCTGGAAGCTATGAGTGGGAAAATCTCTTGGTAGACGGTTATTGGACGTACAACTTAGAGAGTATTATTACGGGTCTGCAAGAGGCTTATAGTGAAATGAAGCAAGAGGTTGAACAAAAATATGGGATCATCCTTCGTACCGTTGGTTCTATAGGATTCTCTGCAATGATGCACGGATATATGGCTTTTGACAGCAAGGGTGAGTTGCTTGTTCCGTTCCGGACTTGGCGGAATGCGACAACTGGTACTGCAGCAAAAGTTTTAACTGATAAATTCCAATTCAACATCCCTGAGCGATGGAGTATTGCTCATCTGTATCAAGCTATATTGAACGAAGAGCAACATGTCCCTCAGGTTGATTTTATGACGACGTTAGCTGGATACATTCACTGGTTGTTGACTGGCGATAAGGCGATTGGCGTCGGGGATGCTTCGGGCATATTCCCAATTGATGAGACTACACATGATTATAACGAATCGATGGTTAAGCAGTTCGATGAACTCATTGCGGCCAAAGGTTACGATTGGAACTTAAAAGACATTCTCCCTAAGGTTTATATTTCAGGCGAGCAGGCAGGTGTATTAACCGCCGCGGGAGCCAAAATCTTAGATAAATCCGAAGATTTACAACCAGGTATTCCGCTTTGTCCTCCAGAAGGTGATGCGGGAACAGGGATGGTCGCTACGAATAGTGTAAGAAAACGGACGGGCAACGTCTCTGTGGGAACCTCGGTTTTTGCCATGCTTGTATTAGAGAAGGATCTTTCAGCGGTATATCCGGAAATTGATCTGGTAACTACACCGAATGGTAATCCGGTCGGAATGGTCCATGCCAACAACTGTTCAAGTGATATCAATGCTTGGCTGGGCTTGTTCCGTGAGTTCTATGAGGCAATGGGGCAAAAGGTGGACCCGAATCATTTATTCAGTGTGTTGCTGAACAAGGCTTTGGAAGCAGACCCAGATGGCGGCGGTTTACTCAGCTATGGCTATTTGTCAGGGGAGAATATTACCGGAATAGAGAAAGGCCGGCCATTGTTTGTCCGCTCTCCTGAAAGCCGTTTCAATTTGGCCAATTTCATGCGGACTCATCTTTTCACTGCGTTTGCTGCTTTGAAAATCGGAATGGATATTTTGACAAAGAAAGAAAATGTCGCAATTGACAGCATTCTGGCTCACGGTGGTTTATTTAAAACCCCTATCGTCGGACAAAAAATTGTTGCGGCTGCCATGAATGTCCCGGTATCAGTGATGTCAACAGCTGGAGAAGGCGGGGCGTGGGGTATTGCTATTCTGGCTTCTTACATGATGAACAAGGATCAACAAGAAAGTCTGGAAGACTTCCTCGACCAAAAAGTATTTAGAGATGCTGAGGGGCAAGAAATTTCTCCCGACAGTTCCGACGTTAAGGGATTTGAGACATTCATGGAACGCTACACACAAGGTCTAGCAATTGAGCAGGCTGCTGTAGATAACCTAGTGGAAAACTGGAGGGATTGACGTGTTAGAGCAACTGAAAGAAGAAGTATTTCAAGCCAATCTGGATTTGCCTAAACATGGACTCGTGAAATACACCTGGGGTAACGTAAGCGCTGTTGATCGTGAGAGTCGCTTATTCGTGATCAAACCTAGTGGTGTTAGTTATGACACGATGAAAGCTAGCGATATGGTGGTTGTCGATTTTGATGGCAATGTTGTTGAAGGAGAAATGAGACCTTCATCAGATACACCGACTCACGCTGTACTTTATAAGCATTACGCAGAGATCGGCGGTATTGTACACACGCATTCGACTTGGGCAACGATTTGGGCTCAAGCAGGCCTGGATGTACCTGTAATGGGGACTACTCATGCAGACACCTTCTATGGTTCTGTTCCTTGCGCCCGTTTCTTGACGCAAGAAGAGATTGATCGTGGTTACGAAGCGGAAACCGGTCGTGTCATCATCGAAACTTTTGAGCAGCGCGGGCTGGATATTTTAGCAGTGCCGGGTGTTCTGCTTAAGGGTCACGCTCCCTTCACCTGGGGCAAAGATGCAAAATCGGCAGTCATGAATAGCGTCGTGTTGGAAGAAGTCTCGAAAATGAATTTATTCGCCCGAGAATTAAATCATTTTGCCGAAGAATTGCCGCAGCGTATTCTAGATAAACATTATTTACGCAAACATGGGAAAGACGCCTACTACGGGCAAAAGTAAGACCAACTAAACTAAAAAATGAAGAAAAGAGGATGAATGATGTCAACAGTAGGTACAAAACAGTTCTGGTTTGTCGTAGGTTCACAACATCTGTATGGAGAAGAAGCATTAGCAGAAGTCAAAGCACACGCACAAGAAATGACCGATGCCCTAAATAAGAGCGGCGTTCTGCCTTATCCGCTTGTATTGCAAGATCTGGCGGTTAGTGCAGACAAAATCACCAGCCTTATGAAAGAAGTCAACTATCGTGATGAGGTTGCTGGTGTCATCACTTGGATGCATACTTTCTCACCTGCAAAAATGTGGATTCGCGGTACTAAATTGCTGCAAAAGCCGCTACTTCATTTGGCCACACAGTACAATGAAAGCATTCCTTGGGCTACAATTGACATGGACTTCATGAACCTCAATCAGGCAGCTCATGGTGACCGTGAATATGGGTTTATCAACGCCCGCTTGAAGAAACAGAATAAAGTGGTTGTAGGTTACTGGGAACGTGCAGAAGTGCAAAAACAAATCGCAGAGTGGATGGATGTAGCGGTTGCTTATAACGAAAGCTTCAATATCAAAGTCGCCCGCTTTGGCGACAATATGCGTAATGTTGGCGTTACGGAAGGTGATAAGGTCGAAGCCCAAATTCAATTTGGATGGACTGTTGACTACTTCGGAATTGGCGACCTCGTTCAGTACGTCAATGCTGTGAAAGAAGAAGAGATTGATGCTTTGTTTGCGGAATACTCTGAACTTTATGAATTCGATTATGGTACTTATAGCAAGGAAGCTTGGGAAGCCAGTGTAAGAGTGCAAGCAAGCTATGAAATTGCTATTAAACGATTCCTGGATCATGGCGGCTATACTGCCTTCACTACGAACTTCGAAGACCTCTATGGTATGAAACAGCTCCCTGGTCTTGCCGTTCAACGTTTGATGGCACAAGGATACGGATTTGCTGGTGAAGGAGACTGGAAGACTGCAGCGCTCGATCGCCTGCTTAAAGTCATGAGCCATAACCAATCCACTGGCTTTATGGAAGACTACACCTATGAATTAGCGGCTGGTCAGGAATCGATCCTTCAATCCCATATGCTTGAAGTTGACCCAACGTTGGCGAGCAACAAGCCTAAAGTCATCGTTTCTCCGTTAGGTATCGGCGATCGTGAAGATCCAGCCCGTCTGGTATTTGACGGCAAGGCAGGAGACGGTGTGGTTGTTTCTATGGCTGACTTTGGCACTCATTATAAACTGCTGATCAATGAGGTTACGGCATTTGAACCGACAGTTCCTGCTCCAAATCTTCCGGTAGCCCGTGTACTGTGGAACGTGAAGCCTAACTTCCAGGATGGAGTTAAGGCATGGATTGAGAACGGTGGCGGTCACCATACTGTGGTTTCCTTGAATCTAACCACAGACCAAATTGTGACTTATGCAAAACTGGTTAACCTGGAATACGTAATTATTAAATAACTAGAAGATAGCCATCTATAAAAGCATTGGGTCAGTCCTTAGGATCCAATGCTTTTTATTGGTTTTCTAAGGATGTCGAGATAAAGGAAAGGTTCCTAAGCTATCTGGCGATATAACGAGATAATTGGATTCTCCTTAAGGTAATCATTTAATTCATAAGGATGTGATACTATGGCGAATGTACCAGCTACGAAAACGAAATTGGTTATCGTCGAAGGCATACCTGGCTCTGGCAAATCCACATTATCTAGATACATACATGACATGTTAAATACACATCAAATAGAATCGGAACTATTTTTAGAAGGAAATTTACGGCATCCCGCTGATTATGAATCGGTTGCATGTATGCCGAACGAAGAACTTGATCGGCTCCGATCAATCTATTCCGAGGTGTTTCATTACATTGATCCGTTCGTATCTTTGAATGGCAACGACTCTTTAATCGCATATGCGCTTGCGCAGCAATCAGCCCAAAATAAAATTCCTTCTAGTTTGTATGAGGAAATCCAGCGTTATGAAATCTACGATGGAGTACCCGTGGAAAAGTACTGCGAATTGATGATCCAACGTTGGAAGTCTTTTGTTAAAGATCAGCGAGAAAAGGAAAAGCTAATCATACTCGAATGCTGTTTTTTACAGAACCCAGGGTGTGCATTACTCGCCCGGCATGATGCTGGAAATGATCGATTTGTTCGGCATGTATTACAGATTGCGGAGCAAATTCAGGAGTTAAATCCAATTTTGTTCTATTTGAAGCAACCTGATGTGCGTGAGACGATTGAGCGAGTAAAAACGATGAGATCTCAAGAATGGTTAGATTTCGCGATTTGGTACCATACAGAGCAAGATTATGGAAAGAAGAAGGGGCTTCATGGGTACGAGGGATATATTCAGTTCCTTGAACATCGACGAGAGCTAGAATTACAAATTATTGAGCAACTTCCTTTTCAATCGTTTGTTATGGATAACTCCGATTATGATTGGGTGAATCAACAACAGACTGTTTCGAATATCATGATGAAGTATTTATAAACCATGAAGCTCATTCGAGGAAACGTTAGTGCAATTAGAAAGGGCCTGTCCCGTAAAGATTGGCCCAAAAACTTGCCGTTACAGGCAGCCCTGTGACTCTCATGTTTTAAAAGTTCAGTAGAGAGAAGGTTATAAGCTATGAGTGATTATGGTCCAGATCTATTTAAAGGTACCGCTTGGTACTACTCTAGGTATCGACCTCCTTATCCTTCGTCGCTTATTCGGTTTTTAGTTAACAAGTTTTCTCTGAATGGGGAAGGTCGCTTGCTTGACTTAGGATGTGGAACGGGTCAGCTAGCTCTAAGATTTAGTGATTGGTTTGAAGAAATAGTAGGTGTAGATACTGAATCAGAAATGCTAGATGAAGCAAACCGTTTGTCCAGTGATAAAAGGTTGGACAATGTTAAATGGGTACAAGGAAGGGCGGAAGAGCGCGTATGTGACTGGGGTGTCTTTCGCCTCGTTATAATTGCGAAAGCATTTCATTGGATGGATAGAGAGTCCATTCTTGACATTCTGTATAACAGTTCTGATACTAATGGTGGCGTAGCTATTATTGATAATACTGGGAAGCAGGAACCCTTACTTTGGCAACTCAAGGTCAACGAAGTAGTGAGACGTTGGCTAGGAGACGCAAGAAGAGCTGGTAATAGCACTTACACTCCCCCAAAGGAGAGGTATGAGGATATTGTAAGAAAATCTGGATTCAAAAATGTCCAAAGACATATTTTACCGAGTTATTCATATACATGGACTGTTGATTCGATCATTGGAAATCTGTACTCTACATCATTTGCTTCAAGACGCCTTTTTGGTGATAATTTAGTACGATTTGAAAATGATTTAACATCTGTTCTACTAGATATGGACTCCACGGGTGTGTTTACCGAAGAATTGTCAGTGTCTGTTATTACTGCTAGTAAGTGAAGCCCCAATAATACAGCGTGTTGAGATTCATTCTTATTATTTTGCAAAGAAAATTCTCACTTTTTAGCAGAAATGATTTATAATTATCAGATAATAGACAATATAATTTTTAAAAGATTATATTTTAGTTATAATAGAGACAGAAAAGATATGTTCCTGAGTGGAGCCTTGCTTCTTGTATCACCTAAGCAGGAGGGCCTGCTCTTTTTTGCAAATATAAGAGATAAGGAAGGTTTTTATGAATAGCATTCAGAAAAATACAGACGTTATCTTAATTGGTGCCGGAGTCATGAGCGCGACTCTGGGATCATTGCTGAAAGAGTTAGCACCAGAATGGGAAATTAAAGTGTTTGAGAAACTCGCAAACGCAGGAGAAGAAAGCTCTAACGAATGGAATAATGCAGGTACAGGCCATGCTGCACTGTGCGAACTGAACTATACATCCGAAAAAGCTGATGGATCTATAGATATTCGTAAAGCTGTAGACATTAATGAGCAGTTTCAGCTTTCAAGACAGTTTTGGTCTTTTCTTGTAAACAGCCATTTGATTCGTAATCCTCAGGACTTTATCAAGCCAATACCTCATATGAGTTTGGTAACAGGAGAGAAAAATGTATCTTTTTTGAAAAAAAGGTTTAAAGCGCTTTCAAATATTTCTCTATTTCAAGGCATGGAATTTTCCGACGACCCTGAAAAGCTGAAGGAATGGATTCCGCTAATTATGGAAGGCCGTACATTGAATGAACCAATCGCGGCAACCAAAATCGACTCTGGAACAGATGTCAACTTTGGTGCTTTAACACGCATGTTGTTTGAGCATTTAAAAAGTAAAAACGTTGAGATCAATTACAAGCATAGTGTAAAGGATATTAAACGTGCGAGCGACGGCTCGTGGAAAGTCAAAGTCCATAATCTGGATAACGGTAAAATCGAATACCATACTGCCAAATTTGTCTTTATCGGTGGTGGGGGTGGAAGTCTACCTTTGCTACAAAGAACCGGTATTCCTGAGTCCAAATATATCGGGGGATTCCCGGTAAGTGGACTATTTATGGTATGTAACAATCCTAAGGTTGTCGCCCAGCATCATGCGAAAGTATACGGTAAAGCTAAGGTTGGTGCTCCTCCCATGTCTGTTCCGCATCTGGATACAAGATATATCGGTAACCAAAAAGCACTGCTATTTGGACCGTTTGCCGGCTTCTCACCGAAGTTCTTGAAAACGGGCTCAAATTTGGATTTGATCGGATCTGTAAAACCCAATAATCTCATCACGATGTTGGCGGCAGGCGCAAAAGAGATGGCATTGACCAAATACCTGATTCAGCAAGTGATGTTATCGAATGAAAAGCGTCTGGAAGAATTACGCGAGTTTATTCCGAACGCCAAAATCGAGGACTGGGGGATCGTGGTAGCGGGTCAACGTGTGCAGGTGATCAAAGATACGGAGGGCGGTAAAGGAACACTTCAATTTGGTACAGAAGTGGTTAGTGCTGCTGATGGTTCGATAGCTGCACTGCTCGGCGCCTCTCCGGGTGCTTCTACTGCTGTTCACGTTATGCTGGAAGTATTGGAAAAATGCTTCCCACAACATATGGAAGAGTGGGAACCAAAAATAAAAGAAATGATTCCTTCTTATGGGGTGTCACTAGCGGAAAACCCAGAGCTTTACCAAGAAATTTATGACTCCACAACGGAGGTGCTCGGTCTGGGCGAAAGGGAACCGCTTCATCGTTAATTTTTACATGGCTAGTAACTCGATCATCCAAATATTTTTAATAAAAAGCACAGTAATCTTACGATATATTGTAGAGTCCAATAAGCAACAACACCAAGCGGTGGGAAGAAAATCCCCACCGCTAAAAATGTTTGTTTAACAAAACAAAGTTTTGCAATCCTTCTGCATTTTCGATGTCACATGGATGAACAGCTTCCATGGTAAAGCTTTATGTATGAATAGATAGGGGCGCACTCACAAGAGGAGGTGCCCCTATCTATTTATGTTATATTTGTGCGGTTGGACGGATCACGATTTCGTTCACATCAATGTCAGCCGGTTGTTCAATTGCGAATCCAATTGCGCGGGCTACCGCGTCTGGTGTCATGGCTAGTTTATCCCGGATGACGGCGAGTTGATCTCTTATAGCCGGGTCTGTTAAACTTTCGGTGAAATTTGTCTGCACAATACCTGGCGAAATGATGGTTACGCGCAGTTTATCACCAGCCTCCTGGCGCAACCCCTCTGAGATGGCGCGTACGGCAAACTTCGTACCAGAGTAGACCGACTGGTTCGGAACGGTCTTGTGTCCTGCAGTAGAAGCAGTGTTCACGAAATGTCCGAAACCCTGTTTGCGAAAGACAGGCAACGCTGCAGCAATGCCATACAAAACGCCTTTAATGTTGACGTCAATCATGTGCTCCCAATCTTCCACGCGCAGATCATCGAGAGGGGATATAGGCATAACGCCAGCGTTGCTGACGAGAACATCCAGCTTCCCGTATCGTTCGCAAGCCAAAGTAACGAGGTTGCATAGATCCTCGCGCCGTCTCACGTCAGTGCGTGCATAGACAGCTTCGCCACCCCTATTCGTAATACGTGTCGCCAGTGCTTCAAGGCGGTCCACCCCGCGCGCGCCAAGCACGACTTTTGCTCCACGCTCGGCAAGCAACAGTGCTGTTGCTTCTCCAATTCCGCTGCTTGCACCTGTAATCACGACGACTTTGTTCTCTATTCTTCCTTCCAAACTCATAGCCCCATCCTTCTTTCTTTGATCTATTTGCCTTAGGCCCTTTGTTGGCCTTGCAAGTAAATTTTAAGTAGAATTCAATTGAGACAGGTAGACCGATCAAGTCCAATTCTTGCCTAATCCTATTCGGCGTGCATATAATTAGCACATCAATATTAGCGTTCAACGGAAAGGAAGGTGAAGCATGAATGGTTTCGTCTCCTCCCCCCTCTGATATTTCTACGAATCTACAAGAACTGATTCGTCTGATTGATCAACGCGCGTCTTCGGACGGTACGTTTGTTTCGTCTGTGCCAGGACTTTATTTCAGACGTGCAAGCCATGTGTCCGAGCTGAATCATACGGTCCATATGCCCTCCCTGTACGTGGTTGCGCAAGGCTCAAAGACAGCAATGCTGGCTGGAGAAAACTATGTGTACGATCCAACAACCTACATGGTCACATCAGTTCAACTTCCCGTAACTGGTAAAATAACTCAAGCCTCGTCGGAGCTTCCTTATCTCAGTCTTCAATTATCCATTAGTCCAGACGCCATCCTGGACATTATCAAGAAGAGTCCTCCTCCATGTAACGTTAAGACTGGACGCGGCATACTGGTGAGCCAATTTGACCCTCTGCTGCTTGATGCGCTGCTTCGGCTTGTCAGACTTTCGGATACGCCTGCGGATATTCAGTTTCTTGCGCCGCTTATCACGCACGAGACCCTTTATCGTGTATTACAAGGTGAGCAGGGAGCTTTAATCAGGCAATTTGCCGTAGTTGGCAGCTATGCACATAGCATCTCCAAAGCGATCCATCTGATTACCCGCGATTACTCTAAGCCTCTTGTGATCGAGGAATTGGCGAAGGAAGTAAACATGAGCCCTTCTTCCTTACACAAGCACTTTAAAAAGGTAACGGCTATAAGTCCTCTGCAGTATCAGAAGGCCATTCGACTGCAGGCTGCACGCCGCTTACTGCTCTCGGAGGGATTGGAGGCCGCCACTGTAGGCTTTCGCGTTGGCTATGAGAGTCCTTCGCAGTTCAGCCGAGAATATGGACGCATGTTTGGACGGCCACCGATGAGTGATGTTAAACATTTGCGTAACTCCCTTAGTGTCTCAGTTGATTGAGAAGTTTATCGGGTGATCCGTGGAGGTTAATATGAAAACTTTCATTTACATGGTGAGACATGGCGAATCACCAAAGACGGAAGGAAATGAAAGAACAAGAGGTTTGACTGATAAAGGTAAGTCAGATGCTTTTCAAATAACTGAGTTATTGAGAGGAGAGGGGATCGAGGTTTTCGTTTCAAGTCCATATCAACGGGCAATCCTAACCATTCAAGAATTAGCTCAATGCTCAGGACAAGAAGTTTTAATACTCGAGGATCTTAAAGAAAGAATTTTTTTGAATGAAGACAACCGAATGCCCGATGATGAATTATTCCCTTTGTTAGATAAGTCATTTTCTGATCCCAACTTTGCTTTAACGGGAGGAGAGTCTAATGCAGTTTGTCAGAATCGAAGTATAACAGTCTTAAAGGAATTGCTAATAATCTACCGAGGACGGAAAGTCGCATTAGGCACTCATGGAGCTGTAATGACTTTAATGATGGGGCATTATGACAAGCAGTACGATTTGAATTTTTTACTACACACATCCAAGCCAGACGTATACAGAATGGAATTCAATGATCAGGAATTAGTTGAGGTGAAAAGATTGTGGAACATGCCGTAATAGTTTGTGAGGAAAAGGTATAAGGACTATTCTCCAAAAAGAGACCACCCCTAAAAAAGGATGGTCTCTCTTCAAAGCTTTTCTTTTATAGCTATTGCGGTGAAGCGTTAAGCAGATCCTCGGCTATTTTTACCAGGTCTTCCTTGGTCAGTGGACTGTCCTGGTTATCAGATATGTTGAAGTGTAACCGTCTTTTTTCATCAAGCCAGCCCAGTCGGTTTTTTCCGGCCTCCAAGGGATTGCTTGTTTTGCTTGCCCTGATGTAATAGGCCTTGGTTCCTTTAATTGTCAGTTGCTCAGCCGAATCCTGTTCATTTTGCATGATGGTTGTCTTTGTGACTTCAGAAGTGTATTTGGTGACGGTAATGTTTACATAGTCGTTTCCTCTCGCATACCGGGCAAAGGAGGTGTCTGACTTGTCCCAGCTCAGCTTTTGAATAAACAGATTTTCACCCTCCGGTGCAGCTTGGGCCTGTTGCATCAGTTTATCGGTTAAAGCTCGATATTCCTTTTTATCCATCATCCTAGGATATGCAGCGCTTGGATAGACGTATCCGAATTCAAACTGATAGCCATCTGGTAGATGAGTGGGGTTGCTGAATAATGGAGCCTCAGTTCGCTTGATTTCATCTTGTAAGCTGTTGAAACTTGAAAGTTCAGCTGGCTTGTACGCAAACAGGGCCGGATTAGATAGGTTGTTCTGATTCATAGAATCGTCCTTGACGTAATAGGCAGCATACTCTCCGGGCTGCAAGCGATCTTTCACTTTTTCGTTCCACTGTGCGTAGGTGGAGGTATACGTTTTCGAGGCGTCCGTTTCGGCAGGTGTTTTGGCGGTATTTAATACAACGTCGCCCTTACTGTTGCGGAATTCAAGATATTGCGAAGCGGCGTATCCGGTCACAGAAGCCCCTAACACAAAAAGTAAGATCATAATGGGAGCGGTAATGCGCGGTTGAAGACGCATTTTTACAATGAACCCCTTTTTGGGCGTCACCTTTTGGTAGACCTGTTCCATCACTTTGTCAGAAACGTCAAAAGCTTGGATTTTTAGGACACTTTCTGGTTCTGTCAGCTTGTCCATGTTTTTTAAGTCTTTGTCTTTTGGATCGGTGTATTTCAGATTTTGTTCCTGATTTCTGCCTTGTAATTCACGCATTTCGGGTCCTCCTTTATGGGTTCCATCATTTTTTTGAGCTTTGTTTTTGTTCTGCCGTATTTTTTCTTGATAGCTTCCTCGCTCTTGTTCATAATTTCCCCGATTTCTCCAAACGTTTTTTCTTCAAAAATGCGCAGCACCAATAGGTTTCGTTCTTCTGCATTCAGTTGGTCTAATGCCCGGCTCAGCGGTTCACTGAAAAGCTGACGTTCCAAAACCTGCGCAGCACTGTCTGAAGTCATATTAGTTGAGGTGAACAGGGTAATCTTAAATTTGCGCTGTAGATTCTTCCTGCAAATCAAGTTCAGGCAGTGATGATAGGCCATTTTATACAGCCAGGAGGAGAAGCCCATTGTCAGTTTGTACATGTTAATTTTTTCAAAAGCTTTGACCAAAATATCCTGTACGGCTTCTTCTGCCTCATGCTCACTTCCTAATAGCCGCCAGCAATACACAAATATCTGACGCTGATACTCCTTCACAATGTAGGCGTAATCCTGGATTTCGCCAGCCTGAACTCGTTTGATTTTGTATTCGATTTCCTCATTCAAAAATTTAGGCACCTCCTCTGATCAAAAAGAAAACTATACCTGTATAACAAATGAAGATGACCGAAAGGGACACCTTTTCTAAATTTTTTTAGTATTAAATCTACTCTCTAAGAGAGTACGATAAAGCAGAACAATAATCACTCACGTAGTTAGTTTTATAGAGTTAAAGGTATATTGTGGAAGTGGGGGGTGTTAAAATGAAATTAAGATATTGATAAGAAGGAGGTCTACGGAATTCTTCATAAAAAGCCTTATGAGGACGCTTTGGGGCCATCTCGTAAATAAATAGGAGAGGATACGGTTTCTAATGAATGTAAGTGCTAAGAAATATAATTTTGATAATGTGATGCTTTACCTTCATGATCAAATGAAGCTGCTGCCTAACCTAGAATCAAAATACATTGGATTAACCATGCCATTTCCTCGACAAGTTGCGCTACGGAATAGGGTGGCTGAGAGTATTGAGACATTAATAGCATACGATGAGGATGTTTGTATTGCTGTTCATTTTAATCAATCTGCTGCTGGAGCTATTGAATATGAGAAAATAATTTTTATAGGAATTGATTACTTGCATCTCAAGAGAATCGCTGATTTTATGAAAAGACAAGATATAAACCTGAATATCAAAGACACCTGCATACTTTATAGAGAATGTACTGCTGACTTGAACATAAATTTGAAAGGCAATCATTCCAGAATAACAAGTTTAAATGACTTATTTGCAGGAGTCGAAATTCATATTGGTCATTTAGAGGCTGGGATGGGATATCAATATGAAAATAAACAAGTGAATGAAGATATTATTCATTACTGCTGTCATAAAGATGATGAGGAAGGTAAGGAGCATGGATACCAATTATTCGTAAAATCGTTAGATTACTTTTCCAGGAAATTGTTAGCTGAAGGATTTGTATTAGGGTACCCTGCTGTAGATTCAAAAATTAAAATGATGAAGGCTTCTTGTTCAATGTGTTTTTATCGGGATTATTATTACATTAGTGGAGCACATATATCACTCAGAACCGCTATGCAGCAAGCGGATTGGCAAATATGCGAACCATTGATGCAGATCCAAATGACCTGTAACAAGCTATATTTTGAAGAGAACTCCTTTTTTAGAGGGGTAGAAAATCGATGTATACTCAAGGACGAAGATGACTATAAGTTATCATTTAAATCTAGACTTTCCTCAATTATCGATATCCTAGAAGAGATGTATGACCATAAAAAAGATGTTTCGGACTTCCATATAGAATTAAACAGCTTTGTGCCAATTGAAGATGATACTCAGTTAACAGAAAAATTTAAAGTGATTTATGATATCGATAAATGGAAAGATGAATTAAACGATCAAGAGGTAAACTCGGCAATCCCGCCCGTTAGCTAACGAAAACTATCGGCTGTACGGGCGGGTTGCCTCACCTTCTTTTATGCAGCATACTTCTACTTATTATTCCCTTTGCGTACCTTTAACAGCTTACCCTTTACGGTTGTATTCTTCATAATCTCAAGCACCAATGGACCCTTGCCATTCAGAATCTCGACATCTGTCACATTATCTAGAATCGTAATGATCCCGATATCATCTGCGTTGACTCCGTCAAGCTTAGCGATGGTCCCCACGAAGTCGACAGCTCTAAGTTTTTTCTTCTTACCGCCGTTAAAGTTCAGCTTCATAATCTGTTGGTTTAATTGCTCGCGCTTATCTTTTTTGAGTGCGGTTTTTACATGCAGTTTTTGCTCAAAATCTTCTCTACGGAGGTCAACAGCCTCTTCTGAGGGAGCCTTTACCTGCGGAATCGCGAATCCAATATATGCTTCGATATCAGCTAATCTTCGGCCATCCTTAGGAGTGATGAGGGAAATGGCCTTCCCCGTTTTGCCAGCACGTCCCGTACGTCCTGTGCGGTGAACATAGCTTTCCTTCTCAAGGGGAATATCGTAGTTAATGACATGGGTGATATTCGTGATATCAATTCCTCGTGCGGCAACATCTGTTGCAATCAAGTAACGAAATTGACCCCTTCTGAATGCATTCATTACCTCAAATCGCTCGTCTTGCTCCATGCCACCATGAATGCGATCACATGGATATTCAAGATCAGCCAATGCCCTGAATAATGTATCTACATTCTCCTGCGTACGACAGAAAATAATGCAGCTGTCAGGATTCTCAACAATGAGCAGATCTTGCAGTAGTGCCAGCTTGTCTGACTCCTTCACCTGAATAAGAGAGTGATCAATTGTAGCGGTCGTTATACCAGTCGCTTTAATCTCAATTCTAACAGGATCTTTCATATATTTACGTGACAGTGTGGCTACGTCCTCAGGGAAGGTAGCGGAGAATAACATGGTAACCCGATCACTAGGCAGCGCTTGAATAATCGACTGAACTTGCTCGATAAAGCCCATATTCAGCATCTCATCAGCTTCATCAATCACGAGATAGGCAATCCGATCTAACGGTAACGTCCCTCGTTCAATATGATCCAGTACACGTCCTGGCGTACCTACAGCCACATGCGTCCTTTGTTTTAACTCAGCCTTTTGGATATGAAAAGGATGTTTCCCATAAAGGGGTGTTGCTTTGATCCGCTTAAAGCGTCCAATATTCGTGATGTCTTCGGTGACCTGTAACGCGAGTTCACGGGTTGGCGTCAGGATTAAAGCTTGGGGCTTATTCTCATTCCAATCTACTAGCTCACAGATTGGAATGCCGTATGCTGCTGTTTTGCCGCTACCTGTTTGCGATTTGGCGACAAGATCCTTCTTTTCAAGCGCCACAGGAATGACTTCCGTCTGAATCTCTGTTGGCGTCTCATAGCCCAAGCTATTCAGCGCTCTTACAATTTCTTCACTTAATGCGTAATCTGTAAAATGCTTCTGACTCATTTTCAACCTCTTCTGTGCTGTATTTAAGTACCATTACATATATCATGTCATCGTGTACCGAACTTATACTCATCTAGTATACTCTATATCCAGGTTCACTCTAATACATATCAGCGATTAACTTGCTGTTTTCCAGTAAGGCAACTATACTTTTTCTGAGACGAAAAAACACAGTCTGGTTGGTAGTCCAGACGCATGGACGACTCTATAATAGCAAGAGTGTCATGTCAGTAACCTTCCCCCTCGGGATGTCCATCGTTTCGATTTAAAATGAGGGGGATTCAAATGAAGCTTACGATTTATCATGATGGACAGTATTGGGTTGGAGTCGTGGAGGAGCAGGACCAAGGGAAATTGAAGACAGCCAGGTACATTTTTGGTACAGAGCCTAAAGACGAAGAGATTCTCCATTTTATTCGTGAGGAAATGTGTGAACTTGTTAGTCGGCTTTCACAAGAGGTGGCTGTAAAGGGGTCTGAGACGAAGAAGATCAATCCAAAGCGGCTAGCAAGGCAGGCAGCGTATGAATTAAGGCGAAAGGGAGTCTCTTCCAACGCACAAGAGGCCTTAAAGTTAGAGTATGAGAAGCGTAAGTTGGAGAAACGTACTTACTCTAAACAGCAAAAGGAATCTATGAAGGCACGGATAAGGGAATTAAAGGAGAAAAAGGCGAAAGAAAAACATCGTGGACATTAATAAAACCTCCATCGTTATCCGCAATTGTAACGAATTGTTTTATATCAGCATATGTAAAAATATGTGTTACGCACAAAGGGCACCCGACTGGGTGCCCTTTAAACTGTCATATAGAGATTGGTATCCGCTAAAATGAATGACTCCAAATTACTTAAGCAGTGTAAGTGTCACCTCTATCGTGTTATTAATAAATGATCGTTCTGGACGAGACTTTATCATTACGGTCAGTCCAATTAACGATACGACTAGCGCCTGTGATACAGCCTTCGCATCGAGCCCGACCTCAAGCTCACCTGATTGTATACCTCGTTCAATGGTTTCTTGAAAAATGACTGCTAGGTACATTTGATGTTCCCTTGTAAGAATTTCAAATTTCTCATCATGAGGTGCAAGTTCAACCATTGTGTTGATGCAAAAGCATCCTTTTCTGGGATTTTCCGCATACTCCTCATCGACCACACCTTCAAAAAAAGTTCGAAGTGCTTCTCTTACAGATGAATCGCTTTGAAGTTTGGTTCGGATCATAGAAGCACGGGACATCATGTATTTGCGCAGCGCAACCTCGAACAATTCTTTTTTGCCTCCAAAAGTGGAATATATACTGGGTCGTTGAATCTCCATTCTGGACGTTAAATCACTTAATGAGGTAGCTTCATATCCCTTCTCCCAAAATATTTGCATAGCTGCATCTAATACTTTATCTTCGTCAAATTCGCGGATTCGTCCCATAATCAATACCTCTCATTGTTCGTAATTTTATTCTTAATTCCATGACTCTGATCATAATTGTTAGGGGTCTTTATTTGCGTACCAGTTAGTATGTTATTATCTTATAATTAGCCCGTTATATTGTCAAATGCAGATTGGTTTATCGCACCAAGGAGATATCAGTATGAGGATAAATCAAAGATTTTTACTATATTTATTGACAGTACTCTTTTTAATGAGTTATATTTACTGGGTAAAATATCATACCGATCGGTATGATATTTTACCGGTATTTAATTAACATACAAAGAAAGCTATTAGAATAGGAGAGATGGACGATGGAGATAGGTATTACTTCGTTTGTAGAAACAAAGCCCGACGTTCAGACAGGTGAAGTGATAAGTCACGCACAGCGATTGCGCGAAGTTGTCGAGGAAATTATCCTTGCTGATCAAGTGGGGCTTGATGTGTTTGGTGTAGGTGAGCATCATCGGAAGGATTATTCTGCATCTTCACCAGCAGTTGTGCTGTCAGCGGCTGCAGCGCAGACGAAACGGATTCGGCTGACCAGTGCAGTGACAGTGCTTTCTTCAGCTGATCCCGTTCGCGTTTTTCAGGATTTTGCTACGCTGGATGGTATTTCGAATGGACGTGCGGAGATTATGGCGGGTCGAGGTTCCTTTATTGAATCTTTTCCACTGTTCGGCTATGACTTGGAAGACTATGATGAGCTGTTTGAACAACATTTGGAATTGCTCCTTAAAATACGGGAGTCCGAAAAAGTAACCTGGAAAGGCGGACATCGGCCAGCAATTAACAATTTGGGTGTGTATCCACGGCCGGTTCAGAATCCTTTACCCATATGGGTTGGCAGCGGGGGCAGGCAGGATTCTGCTATCCGGGCAGGTCTGTTAGGACTGCCCTTGATACTCGCGATCATTGGCGGGAATCCGGTAAATTTTGCACCACTTGTCCAGCTTTATAAGAAGGCAGCAGCGCACGCCGGTCATGAGGAATCAAAGCTTAGGGTTGGGTCGCACTCGATAGGATTTGTCGGAGAGAATAATGAGCAAGCTGCAGATACATATTTCCCTTCTACGATGGCAGGTATGAATAGATTGGGCAGGGAGCGGGGCTGGGCACATTATGATCGTTCTAGCTACGATGCCGCGCGCAGCTTTGAAGGTGCGCTGTATGTCGGCGATCCAGAGACTGTTGCCCAGAAGATCATTCACCTTCGCAAACATGTAGGTGTTACTCGCTTTATGTTGTATGTTCCGTTAAGCACGATGCCGCATGCCGAAGTGATGAGAGCCATTGAGCTGCTAGGAACAGAGGTAGCACCCCGAGTTCGGAAGGAAATAGCCAAGTGGGAAGCGGAGACGGAGAAAAGATTGTAAAAACCAAACATAGGAGTGATTTGCATGGATTTTGAAAATCGTTTATTACCAGAATTAAGGGCAGTAATCGCACAATTTCCTGGTTTTCAACTGGAAGAGAATTTAGAGCTGAGCAGAAGCTATTTGTCTAGTCCTCCTATTGAGCAGTCGGAGCACGTACGCACGACAAGCCGGATGATTCCGAGTGTAGCAGGCGAGATATTAGTCAAAATCTACGAACCTGCTCAGCGAACTGACGTTAGGCTTCCGGCCATGCTGTGGATTCACGGGGGAGGCTATGTGATGGGCCATCCTGATATGGACGATGCTTTGTGCGAACGCTTCGTGCAGGCGGCCAAATGCGTCGTCGTATCGGTCGATTACCGACTTGCTCCTGAGCATCCCTACCCGGCTGCCATCGATGACTGTTATGCCGCTTTGACGTGGATGACCGACAAAGCGGAGCTGCTGGGCATTGACTTAGATCGGGTCGCCATTGCAGGAGCAAGTGGGGGCGGCGGGCTGACCGCAGCACTTGCTTTAATGGCTCGTGACAAAGGTGGGCCAGCCCTCATTTTCCAAATGCCGCTGTATCCGATGATCGATGACCGCAGTATTACGGCGTCAAGTCATGAAATTACGGCCGATAACGCACCATGGAACCGGAAGAACAACTTGGCGGCCTGGAACATGTACTTAGGCAATCGTACCGAAGATAGCGAGGTGTCCCCATATGCGGTGCCGTCGAGAGCAGAAAGCTTGGCTGGCCTGCCGCCGGCTTATACGTGCGTAGGCCAGCTCGATCTATTCCGAGATGAGACGATCGAATATGTGGGACGCCTTGCCCAAGCGGGGGTGGACGTCGAATTCCATCTGTATCCCGGCACATTCCACAATTTTGAGGGAATAGTTCCACAAGCAGAAGTAAGCCAACGTGCTAGCCAAAGTTATGTAGACGCAATTGCAAGAGCCCTTAATCCTTAAACTATTAAATAGGCAGTCTCCAAAGTGATATGTTCCCAAAAGAGTAGGCAGGTTAAAACTTGCTACTGTAAGGGGAGCATATCACTTTTTGCATCAACCTTTTTTTGTCATTTCGGAGTTGTTTGGGATAAAGGAGCACCAGGTTTTCAGTCGCCCCGCAATGATGTAAAGTTTTTCGGGTAAAATCTTTACTTTTACATGTAGCAGATAATAACCTTACATTCTTATAATTGGAAATGTAAGCGATTTATTTAAGAGTAGGAATATTAAAAAACTATACGTATGAGGAGGAGATTGTATGTCGAAATTTAAAGTGGGCAAGTTGGTAAGCAGCTTGGCGTTGGCGGGTGTGTTGTTATCATCAGTTCTGATAAACCCGGCTAGTGCCAGTATGGCGAACGGTGGCAAATTCCTGGGGAATGTCATTGCGGGCAGTGTCCCTCCTAGTTACGGGACATACTGGAATCAAGTGACGCCGGAAAACTCGACTAAGTGGGAATCGGTTGAAGGCAACCGTAACAACATGAACTGGTCACAGGCCGATACCGCCTACAATTATGCCCGTAGCAATGGCTTCCCGTTCAAGTTCCATACGTTGGTATGGGGTGCCCAGGAGCCAGGTTGGGTTAGGGGGCTGTCGGCTGCTGATCAGAAAGCGGAAGTGACTCAGTGGATTAAAGCAGCAGGTCAACGCTATCCGAATGCGGAGTTTGTAGATGTGGTGAATGAGCCGCTGCATCAGAAGCCGTCCTATCGCAATGCCATTGGTGGTGACGGGTCGACCGGATGGGATTGGGTCATATGGTCGTTCCAACAGGCCAGACAAGCCTTCCCCAATGCTAAGCTGCTGATCAATGAATATGGAATTATCAATGATCCTTCGTTAACCGACCAATATGTCAATATTATTAATCAGCTCAAGAGCAGAGGCCTGATTGACGGAATTGGTATCCAATGCCACCAGTTTAGCATGGACACTGTTTCAGTTAACACGATGAACACTGTACTGAACAAGCTAGCGGCAACAGGATTGCCAATCTATGTGTCAGAACTGGATATAACTGGCGACGACAACACCCAGCTTGCCAGATACAAGGAGAAATTTCCGGTACTCTGGCAACATTCCTCAGTGAAGGGAGTTACGCTCTGGGGATATATCCAGGAGCAAACTTGGAAGCCGAACACACATCTGCTGAACTCTAACGGCACGGAACGTCCCGCGCTCCAATGGCTGAGACAATATCTGCAGAGATAAGCTATAGGTGGCACTTAAACCCCAACAGATGCGAACTTTTGCCAAATGTCTGGGCTGGGTAGATGTTTATTTGAAGAAGTCTTGGATGAAATGTTATACGCCCAAGGCTTCTTTTTATTTAGCTTAAACGAGGAGTGCCCTAATGAAGGGAAGGAACCACTTCATTAGGGCACTGGAGATTTACTACCACTATCGATCACTGCCAGTTTGTATGAAAGGACCCTGCTGCATCACTTCGTTCATAAGTATGGGCACCAAAATAATCCCTTTGTGCTTGCAAAAGGTTAGCATTTGAAATGCCTGTCCGGTAACTATCGAAATAAGTAAGTGAAGCACCTAAACATGGAAACGAAATAGCAGAATTAATACCCTCACAGACTACTTTTCGCAATCCCAATTGATATTCTTTAACCTTTTCAGCAAAATACGGGGCGATTAAGAGATTAGCCAAATTCGGCTGTTCTTGATATGTTTCGCTTATTACATTTAAGAATTCGGCACGAATGATGCAACCACCACGGAAAATAAGGGCAATATCCTGTAAAGGTAAATTCCATCCGTAAAGCTCAGAAGTCATTTTATATTGTATAAATCCTTGCGCGTAGGCACAAATTTTACCCATATAAAAAGCTTGTCTAATGTACTCAATCCACACATTTTTATCTAAACTTCGCCGATCAATCTCTGGGCCTGTCAGGATATTTTCTGCATAAACTCGTTCCTCTTTTAAAGAGGAGATGTAACGGGCAAACAATGACTCTGTAATAATGGATGATGGGATTCCATGATCAATTGCTTGAATACTTGTCCATTTACCTGTGCCCTTTTGCCCTGTTTTATCCAGAATCACATCGATCAGAGGTAAGCCTGTTATTTCATCTTTTTTTCGTAAAATCTCTGCGGTAATTTCGATTAAATAACTTTTCAGTTCCCCTTGATTCCATGTTTCAAAGATGTCGGCAATTTCATTAACAGATAAACATAGCCTCTTTCTTAAAAATGTATAGACTTCTGCGATTAATTGCATATCTGCGTACTCAATTCCGTTATGTACCATTTTTACAAAGTGACCGGATCCTTTTGGACCCATATAAACACAGCAAGGATCTCCGCCCACTTGGGCTGCTATTTTTGTTAGAATAGGAGCTGCTTTCTCATATACGTCTTTATCTCCACCAGGCATGATCGAAGGTCCATTTAAAGCCCCAACTTCGCCGCCGGAAATACCGATTCCTAAATAACCGATTCCTTTTGACTTCAATTCATCATATCTACGTTCCGTATCTTTGTAATGGGAGTTACCACCGTCCATGATCACATCGCCTGCTTCAAGGAAGGGTACTAATGTACCTATTACCGAATCGACTGGTTTGCCCGCTGTTACCATAAGGAAAATTTTCCTTGGAGTTTTTAAGGCGTAAACAAAATCTTGAATTTCGTAGTAGGGATGGATGGAGTGACCTTCACTTTTTTTAACAAGATCATCTGTTAAATCCCTCGTATAATTATAGACAGCGACTTTTTCACCTTTGCCAGCCATGTTTAAAGCGATATTACGGCCCATTACCCCTAAACCAATAACACCAATGGTATTGAACATTCTTTTCTGCTCCTTTTATGTGAAATGAATAGGCCGTAGATCCTCACTTATAAACTTAGAAGATCCTAAGAAAAATAAGTGGGGGATCTACCGCCCGGGAATCGTGGTTTATACGAATAAACTTAGTACTAAAATAAATCCTAATCCGGCTACCGAAATGATGGTCTCAAGCAATGTCCATGTTGCAAATGTTTCTTTCATGCTTAAACCAAAATACTCTTTAAACATCCAGAAACCAGCATCGTTAACATGTGAAGCTATTAAACTACCCGCTCCCGTGGCGAGCACAACTAAAGCAAGATTAACGTCGGATTGTCCTAACATCGGTATAACTAAACCAGCGGTTGTTAAAGCTGCAACAGTTGCAGAACCTAAGGAAATACGTAAGATTGCAGCGATGATCCAGGCAAGTAAAATGGGTGATAATGTAGTTCCATTGAATAATTCAGCTACATAGTCGCCTACGCCGCCATTAATCAGTACTTGTTTGAAGGCTCCGCCGCCCCCAATGATTAAGAGCATCATCCCAATATGAGTAATAGCCGTTGTACAAGATGCCATTACATCTTTGATTGGAATTTTTCTTGCTATTCCCATGGTGTAGACAGCTACCAGTAAGGAAATTAACATGGAAGTTGATGCATCACCAATGAAACGGATCGCTGCTAGTAAACTATTATCTTCAAATCCCATTGTTTTTTGAAGCAAAGTAATAATCGTAGCAATAGACATTAAAATGACAGGAAGCATTGCAGTAAATACACTGATTCCAAATCCAGGAGTTTCCTCGGACTTAAATACTTTTTGTTCACCTAAAGAGGCAATATTACCAGTTTTCGTAAATGATGCAGGAACGAGTTTTTTGGCAAGCTTCGTAAATACAGGTCCAGCTAAGATAACGGTTGGAATGGCAATAATGAAACCATAAAGTAAAACCTCACCAAGATTCGCGCCATATTCACGGGCAATAACTGTCGGCCCTGGGTGTGGAGGTAAGAAACCGTGTGTTACGGATAAAGCTGCAATCATCGGAATACCGAGATGTAAGATAGAAACCTTTAATTGTTTTGAAATGGCAAATACGATTGGAATTAATAATACTAATCCTACTTCAAAAAATAGCGCTACACCGATAATGAATGAAGCAGCTACGACCGCCCATTGAATATTTTTTTCACCAAATTTGTCTACGAGGGTCATGGCAATTCGTTGAGCACCACCAGAATCAGCGATCAACTTACCTAACATCGCTCCAAGTCCAAAGATTAACGCTAAGTGACCAAGGGTTCCGCCTAATCCGGCTTCGATGGTTTTAACAATTTCTTCTAAAGGCATTCCAAGTGCTAAAGCGACGCCGAACGATACAATGATTAATGAAATAAAGGTGTTCAATTTGAAGGCCATGATTAAAACGAGTAATGCTAAAATTCCAATCGCTACGATAACTAATGGCATTGTAATTACCCCCTGCTTTTTATCTTTTTAGTGTTTAATTAGGCTTCTTTGATAATTGGAAATACGTGTATAATCTTCTTCTAATACTCTGGATAGGTTAATGAAAATCGGCAGCAATTTTCTGTATTCCTTGGTTGCTTCTTCTTTGGGTGTATGTTTGTTGGTACTGCCAACCATTTCAGAGACGACTTCAAAGGATTGAATTTTTCCGGTGGCATACAAGCCTAAAATACAAGCTCCTAGACAAGAACTTTCGTAGCTTTCTGGAACGACGACTTCAGATGCGAATATATCGGACATCATTTGTCGCCAAACATCTGACCTTGCGAAGCCTCCAGTAGCCTGAATTCGGGTCACGGGACCGTCCATGCATTCAGTTAATGCCAAAAATACGGTGTACAAATTGTAAATGACTCCTTCTAGGGCTGCGCGAATCATATGTTCTTTCTTATGTGACATCGTCAAACCGAAGAATGAGCCACGTACATCTGGATTCCATAATGGGGCACGTTCACCAGCCAGGTATGGATGGAATAACAATCCGTCAGATCCTGGTCTTACACGTTCAGCAATCTTGGTTAGTACATCATATGGATCAATTCCTAGTCTTTTCGCTGTTTCTACTTCTGATGAGGCAAGCTCGTCACGGATCCAGCGAAGGACCATCCCGCCATTGTTCACCGGCCCCCCAATAACCCAGTGTTTTTCCGTTAAGGCATAACAAAATATTCTTCCCTTTTCGTCTGTTTGAGGCTTGTCTATAATGGTTCGAATGGCACCGCTTGTCCCGATTGTGACGGCAACCTCGCCTTTTCGTATCGCATTTACACCTAGATTAGAAAGGACTCCATCGCTAGCTCCAATGACAAACGATGTTTGTGGATCGATCCCCATCTTTTTTGCTAAATCTGAATCACAGTTGGTAAATATCTGGATTGTTGGCACGAGCTCAGATAATTGAGAAGGTGTTATACCCGCAATTTTTAATGCTTCTTCATCCCAATCTAATTTTTCTAGATTCATCATGCCCATGGCAGAAGCCAGGGAATAATCCACTACATATTGATCAAAGAACTTTTTGAAAATATATTCTTTAATTCCGATATACTTTTTAACCTTGACAGCGGTTTCAGGAAGATCATTCACAATCCAAGCTATTTTTGTTAAGGGTGACATGGGGTGAATGGGTGTTCCTGTTCGTTTATAGACTTCATGGCCATTCAACTGATCTTTTATTTTATGTGCCCATGCTTCACTTCGATTGTCTGCCCAAGTGATACAAGACGTAAGTGGGAGGTCATTTTCATCCATCGCAATGACACTATGCATGGCACTGCTAAATGAAACAAACGATAGCTTTTTTTGTGAGTGATGTTTCATGATATTCGAAATGGCCTGTAGGACAGCCTGAAAAATCTCTTCTGGGTTTTGTTCAGCTGTCGCTATGTCCGGTGTATAAAGCGGGTATCCAATATTCTCTTGTTGGATGACTTCGCCTTTTTCGCTAAATAGAACGGCTTTCGTACTTGTGGTCCCGATATCTACACCCAACATATAGTTAGTCATTTTGTTGCACGACTCCTTTAGATAGCATTTGTTGTGACATCCATAGGTCTTCTACTTTACCTTGAACATCATCAAAGTTTTCATGTAAAGACTTGATCATGAGGTCTCTATCTTTTGCTTTGATTGCTTCAATATAAAGTTCGTGATTGTTTATAATGCGTGTAAAATCTTCATACTTTTCTTTGAAACGCATACGCATCGACAAAAGAATGAGACTTTCCATAACAGGCTTCAAATTATTCCAAATCATCAGAATTTGAGAATGATTGACTGCACGAATAATCGTTTCATGGAATAAGACATCTTGATATGAAAACTCATCAGCATCACCATATTTGATGGCGACTTTCATCATTTCGAGTATTTTACTAAGTTCCTTCGCCAAATCATTAGTGTCCATCTTTACAAGACGTTCAAATACGAAGGATTCTATGAGCAGACGGACATCATAAATTTCTTCTATTTCTTTTTCTGATAGGCCAATAACAACGGCTCCCATTCTTTCTAATCGAATGATATTTTCGGATGCCAGTATTTTTAACGCTTCACGAATGGGTGAGCGACTTACAGTGAAATCAGCAGCTAGTTTATTTTCAGATAATATGGTACCGCTTTCAATCCCGCCAGAAATAATGCGCATTCTAAGCTCGGAAGTTACGCGATCACCAGCTGAGGCTTTTAAAAGCCATTTGGAGGGATATAGGAATTCTGATTCGACCATCATTTCACCTTCTCAATTAATCAAGTATACTTGTATACAGGTATTATAATCTTAAATTTTAAATTTGCAAGCGTATTCATTAAGTTTGTTTTGTAAGCCTGTTCGGACTTTTTTGTGCAAATGCACAATCAATTTCGTCTGTTCTTCAATATTTTTCACATACAGCAATCGATATAATGAAAGCGTAATCAAAAATTGCCCGGGGGGTTAGACAGATGGAAGGATTGACGATCAGTTGGATAGGGGCTCTGGCAGGGCTGGCTATTGCAATTATTCTGATATTAAGAAAGCTGAATCCGGTTTATGCTTTATTTTTGGGAGCTATTGTAGGCGCTTTATTGGGCGGAGCCAATCTGGAGCAGACGATCAGCGTGTTAATAAGCGGTACGCAAAGTGTGATGGGGACGGTCATTCGTGTGCTTGCCGCAGGTGTATTGGCAGGCGTAATGATGGAATCCGGGGCGGCGGAGACGATTGCGCAGGCTATTGTAAAGAAATTTGGCGGTAGTAAAGCGATACTCGCACTAGCCTTAGCGACGATGATTATTACGGCGGTAGGTGTATTTATTCCCGTTGCCGTGCTGATTGTGGCACCTATTGCATTGTCGGTCGGTAACAAAATGGGGATTTCCAAGCTGGCGCTCCTGTTGGCTTTGTCTGGAGGCGGAAAAGCGGGGAACATCATCTCTCCCAATCCTAATACGATTGCGGCGGCGCGCGGATTTAATCTGGATTTAAGCCACGTGATGTTGGCGGGCGTGGTTCCTGCGATATGCGGTTTAATCATGACTGTATTGGTGGCATCTATGTTGAAAACCAAAGGTGTGAAGGTGTCCGACCAGGATATTATGGACAGTGATGTCGATACATCGAAATATCCAGCGTTGGGACGGGCGATTGTAGCCCCGCTGGTAGCTGTTATTTTGCTGATGATTAACCCGATTGGTTCCATCTCCGGCATTGAAGCACTTTCGAGTTTCAAGGTGGATGCGATGTACATTTTGCCGATCGCCGGGATTGTGGGTATGCTGGCCATGGGACAAGGGCGCAATATCCTGAAGTATTCGGCCTCCGGTTTAAATAAAATGACAGCGACTGTGCTGATTTTGATCGGTGCAGGCGGGATTGCCGGTCTGATCTCTGCCTCCAACTTGTCTGCACAGGTGGTTGGCCTGATTGAAGCTTCGGGAGTTTCCGGTACATTTTTGGCACCGCTTGCAGGTATTCTGATGGCAGCCGCCACGGCGTCCACCTCGACGGGAGTTATTTTGGCGACAGGCTCGTTTGGGGAAGCCATTCTGAACATGGGGACGGCCCCGCTCGCCGCAGCTGTGATGGTGCATACAGGAGCTACAGTCATTGATTCCTTGCCGCAGGGCAACTATTTTCACGTCACGGCAGACAGCATGAAAATGAGCATTAAACAACGGATGGGATTGATTCCTTACGAAGCTATTGTGGGTGGGACGATGGCAATTGTAGCGACACTCATGTATGGATTTTTACTTTAATATTTACAATGGGGTGAGAAGATGAGAGAGAAAACATTTGTGCTGGCACCAGATTCTTTTAAAGAAAGCATGACGGCTAAAGAAGTGTGTATCGCGATGGAGAATGGACTGCGCAAGGTCTATCCAGCAGCGAATTACGTCCACGTACCGATGGCGGACGGCGGTGAAGGAACGGTGCAGTCACTGGTGGATGCGACAGGCGGACAGGTTCGTTATATTGAGGTGACAGGACCACTTGGAGAACCTGTAACTGCTGCATACGGCTTGCTGGGAGACGGCACCACGGCGGCAATCGAGATGGCATCCGCCAGTGGAATCCATCTGGTTAACAAGGATAACAAGAACCCGTTAAAGACAACCACCTACGGTACAGGGGAGTTAATCCGTGAATGTCTGAACCAGGGAATTCGAAAAATTATCATCGGCATTGGCGGAAGCGCGACGAATGATGGCGGTACAGGCATGGCGGAAGCACTGGGCGCCAGATTTCTGGATGCAACAGGCAATACTCTTCCGCGCGGTGGCGGTAGTCTGGGCGAGCTGGCCAGTGTCGATATTTCATCACTGGATGGCCGGTTGCAGCAGGTACAACTGATTGTAGCCTGTGATGTGACAAATCCGCTGTGCGGAGAGCATGGGGCCTCTCAAGTATTCGGGCCACAAAAAGGGGCAACCCCGGAGATGGTGCAGCAATTGGATGCCAATCTTGCCCATTATGCCGATGTGGTGAAGCAGCAACTAGGCAAGGATGTGCGCGATCTCCCAGGCGCAGGCGCAGCAGGTGGATTGGGTGCGGGCTTATTGATTTTCACTCAAGCGGCGCTGCAAAAAGGCATTGAAATTGTGATTGAATACACCGGTTTAAAACAAAAGCTTGCCACGGCCGATATCGTTTTGACGGGGGAAGGCGGTATTGATTTTCAGACTAAATTCGGTAAAACTCCTTATGGAGTAGCTCAGGCGGCCAAACAGTCTGGCAAAAAGGTTATTGCGGTTGCAGGTTATATCGGGGAAGGGATCGACACGTTGTACAAGGAAGGAATAGATGCGGTGTTCGGCATCGTACCGGGAGCCTCGGAGCTCGGTAAGCTGCTGGCCGAAGGGCCGCAAAACGTAGAGCGTACGTGCGAGAATATCGCAAGAGTACTTCAATTCAGCGAGAAGTGAACCGAATAATACGAGCGCTCGCCTGTAATCCCGAGCTTAGCTAAAGCCGGATTGACTGAGAAATTGGGAGTGCGGCGAGCGGATACATGATATTTCTGGCGTATGGTCAGGGGCGTGAAACAGCTGTTCATTGATACAGTGCCAATAAGCCGTGCGTAAGCTCAAAAAGCTGAAGGAGATTCCGGGGATCTTTACCAGTTAAGGTATGGATGCGCTTCAGGCGGTATTGCAGCGTATTTCGGTGAATGTTTAATTCATCTGCCGTAAAGGAGACACTGCCGTTATGGTTAATAAAGCTTCGCAGCGTATCCAGCAAATCCACGGTATCCTCCAGCTTGCTCACCAGATAGATCGTGTTCGTCAGGTTCGTTTGACTCAATTTGACCAGAAATTCGACTTCCGCAAAAGAAATTTTTTGCACAGGCGGGCGCAAAGCCAGTAAAACATTCATAGCTGACTTGGCTTGCATATAAACATCCGCAATGTTGTGCTCTTGTCTGCTGACCGTAATCAGCACATCGGGATGGCTGCGCACAAGTGGCTCTAGCAGTTTGTCTGTCGGTTCCTGATTTTGTATTAGGACGAGATAACAATCTTCCTCCATACGAAAGGATGGATGCTGCATGAATATATTGGACAACTCGGCTAAATGAGCTGGATCAGCAGGCAGATACTTTACATATACAGCCGAAGTTTTTAGAAGCAAATCAATGTGATATTGAGCTGCTTCTTTTTTTATTTTTTGCGTGTAGGCTCCCTGATGATTCAATAACATTTCCAGCACAGATTTTTTGCGATTGGCTTCATAGGCCAGATGCTCCAATGAGATGCGCTGTTCAATCAGGAGAGATACTGTAGTTTTAACAATATTGCAAAAAGGACGCACTTCATCGGGATTGCCTGAAATACCAATCACGCCAACTAACTCATGATGAATGACAATCGGTTCGTTGGTTCCCCTTTTCTCATAGTGGCCGTCCTGCCACACTTCAATCATTTTCCCGGTTTCGAGCGCCTGAACAGCGCCTTGGTGAATGGTTCCGATTCGTTCACTCTCGCCGCTGCCAATGATGATGCCTCGTTCATTCATTATATTGATATTGTATGGAATATCCTTCATCATTTTGTCTACGATGTCTTGGGCTTGTTTTTCGGAGAGCTGAAACAAATCCGGATTCCTCCTTTATCTATCGTGATATAGTGTACCTTAATGTACTACCTTTATGAAAGGGTTTCCAATTTATTGTGCATCTGAACAATATGATAAGGCAGGTCGCCGAGCATGTCAGTCCATTTTATCATAGATGTGAAGAATCGTTGTACGCAAAAAAACAGGGCTCTAAGGAGCACCTGCTTTTTGTGTCTATCCTTTTTATTGCCAGCCACGCTGACTAATGACGAACCTCGCGGAAGCTATAGATAATGTCGTGTAGTTCTTTCTTTAAACGGCCGTCTTTAGACGCTGGGGCATATCCTAGCACCTGGTAGTAATCCTTTTCGGTCTCAATAATCGCTACATGGGTGATATATTTATCCACATCTTTTTTACCTTTAATCGCGAACTCAAGGGCAGGATATCCATGAATAGTTGTATTAGAGACAGGTCCTACACTGGACAGGTTCCACTCTTTGGTTAAGTTATTTTCAGCTTTCTTACCATACTGTTGGAGAGTTATATTGCCCAATTGCTTTTTCGAGTGGGATAGTACCACAACGGACTTTTGAATGTACGGATTAAATATCGCAATCTCTGCTTTTCCTTCACGGTCCGGATCTGTTGACCAGTCCAGTGGGGCTGTGATTTGAAATCGTCCATCTTTACTCACATAGCTTTGCTCTTTCTTGCTCACTGGAGCTTCAGGAGGCACGTAACTATTTGCCAGTATAAAAATAGCATTTACAAACGAGGCTCCCAAGATCACCATGGCGGTAAAAAATATAAACAGCGAACGTTTCATTGTCTTTTTGCTAATCGGCTCTAAATCCCGTACCTTTACAACATATGTACCTGCAGCTAAATCACCAATTCGTTGTCTAGATGCAGTTACTAACACGCTGATACCAGCAGGTATCCCACCCATTAGCAACGGATTGGTATCGATTAGCCTGAGCAGCGTACGAATGAGTGATTTAAGAAAACCAGGAGGCTTACCTTCCCCGTTAACCACCTTAATACGAAAGACGAACTTACCCAGCGTATAGCCTGTGTAACCTTCCAAAAGCAAATAATAGCTGAAGAAAGCAATAAGCAGAATACAACGGGATGCAATCGCTAAAGGCCAAAACCATCTATCCGTTATTTGAATGACAGAAATAAAGAAACAAATATACCCAAGATAAAAAAATATGCAATCAAAAACTGTTGCTCCCCACCGTCTAAACAGAGTAGAGTTCCCGTATGTTTTTGATAACGCCGCCATCCTGTTTGGATCTACCCCATAATTTTGACCATGCCGAATGTACATCTGTCTTGAAGATTCCTGCGGGTTGTGTGGTACGTGCTGTTCGTCCAAAAAATACACCTCTTCTTAATAATTAAAAACACACTCCTTATATTAACGGTCATTTTACAATCCATGTTTAGGAAAACATTCTATAAACAAAGAAATTATTATAAATATCCCTTCCTCTCATTTACTCTATAATTGGAAGAAGAAAGTAACGATAGACTCGGGAGGTATGGGTATGCAAGAAGAGCTGGCAAAAGCGAACAAGGCAGCAAGAGGTGAGAATGTGAAAGGTGAGTTTCCGGTTATAACGACCGAACGTCTCGTATTACGAAAAATGGTAGCGACGGACAGCAAGGACATGTTGGAATACTTTTCAGATGAGCAGGTTATGAAGTTTTATGGACTGAGCCCGTTTGAGTCTGAACAGGATGTACTGGATGAGATCAGTTGGTATGATCGGATTTTTGAGACAGATCAGGGAATACGCTGGGCTCTTCAAACGAATGAAGGTAAAATCATCGGTTCTTGCGGGTTTCATAACTGGGACCAACGTCATCACCGGGCAGAAATGGGCTATGAATTGTCCAGAGACTATTGGGGCCAAGGGTTAATGTTGGAGGTACTTGCAGCTGTAATCGACTATGGGTTTAATACCCTCTCATTGAACCGCATTCAGGCGCTAGTAGAGCCAGAGAATGCACAATCCTTGCGTTTGCTCGAAAAAGCAGGCTTTCGGCAGGAAGGGCTCCTCTCCCAATATGAATTTACGTCCGGGAAATATGATGATCTTTACATGTGCGCGTTGGTCAAATCAGAGTATATCAATCGTTCTCAGTAATGATAGATGTAGGTGAATCAAGCAGGGGAGCATGGATAGGAAGAAGGTTGATCATTGTACAACATGATCGACCTTCTTTTTGGATAAAGCAATAAAAAACCCCTTAAAGAAGGGGATTGGTGCTGGGTGTTGTAGGGTTACAATTCGTGTCGCTAAGATCAGGATTGGTAGAGAGGTCGCGATAATGGCTGAGCTTATATTTAATAATTTTTTGGGTCTCCATAAGTCTGGAGATTTCTTGTTGAATCTTCTGATTATGTTTTTCAAGTAAGGAGTGTCTAATCGGAATGGTGCTGTTGCCTTGCATCGAAAGTTCTCGATAATGCTTCATTTCCTCTATGGTCATTCCAGTGGCTTTTAATCGGGTTAGAAAGATAATCCCCAGAATCTGATCTCTACTGTAGAACCTGTGTCCGTTAGCCTTTCGTTCTGCATAAGGCAGCAAGCCAATTCGCTCGTAATAGCGTATGGTATCCTCTGTTAAACCTGTTAGTTCTGCAGCTTGACGAATAGAGGTTATCGTCTCCGGAATTTCCTGCAAAGTACCCCACTCCTTCACTGTAACGATTACCAAGGCACTTCTCCATTCGAGTCGAAAAATCCTCCTGACGGCCCGTCATTATTTAAAGCGGCTAAACGTACAACGACAGCAGCAGCCTGTTGTACCGAACCCGGTCCTGTAAAGCCGTTTAAGTCAGTGGCGGTAAAGCCAGGGTCAGCCGAATTAATTTTGAGAGGTGAGTCTTTGAATTCTTTGGCAAGGGTGACGGTGAACATATTAACCGCTGCTTTGCTGCTATTGTAGGCAAGCAAATTAAATTGTGCATGCTCATGTTCAGGATCGCTATTATAGGTTAATGAACCGAGGCCACTCGACAAGTTAACGATTCTACCGCATGGAGATTCTTGCAATAAAGGCAGCATGGCTTGCGTCACGGCGACCAAACCGAAAAAGTTTGTTTCATACGTTTCTCTTAAATCGTCCAAAGAAAACTGACTTGGAGGAGTGGCTCCTCCCAAAGATATACCGGCATTGTTGATGAGTACATCAAGGGAACCGAATTCTTGTTTGATCTGTTGGACTGCGGAATCAATCGTACTGTGATTCGTCACGTCTAACAAAATCAATCGGGCTTTTACTCCCTCATTAGCCAACTTAGCCACCGCTTCCCGGCCGCTCTGCTCATTCCGTGAGCCAATCAGGATTGTATAACCCATACCCCCCAATTGTCTGGCTGTTTCATACCCGATGCCTTTGTTGGCCCCAGTAATAAGAACTGTTTTTCCAATGGTCATGAGTGATTCCTCTTTTCATTATTCTTGAATTTGGCGGCCACCATGCTTTAAATGTACTACTTGGAGTATACTTAAAGTCAACACAAAACCAGCAAAAATATAGCTCGAAATGCCGTGGACATTCTTTAACTTGGAAGATGGGAGAATGGAATGAATAAAAGGCAAATGGAAATTTTACGCATGTTGTTAACTGAACCGGACCGGTTGTGGTTAGCGCAGGATCTGGCGGATCTGACCGACTGCTCTGAAAAGACGATCCGCAACGATCTGAAAGTAATTGAAGATTATATCGTCAAGCATTCTGATGCCAATCTGGTGAGAAGGCCGGGACGCGGCATTTATCTGGAGATGGGTGAAGCGGATCAGAATGAATTGTTCCATCGACTGTATGCGGACGAGAGTACGGCCCAACATGAGTCGGATGAGGAAAGGGTACTGCATCTCGCCTATCGGCTCTTGATGAATGCCAAGCCTGTGACCATCCAGGATCTAGCTTCACAGTATTATGTGAACAAGACGGTAATTCGTAGAGATATGGAGAAGATTGATGGCTGGCTACACAGCTTTGATCTGGCCTTAATTACCAAGCAGCGCGTAGGCTTGACCATCCTAGGCTCTGAGAAAAATAAGCGCATCGCTTTGGCGCGGATGAACCAGCTGATTGACAGTCCTGAGTTAACAGGACAGTTGATGCGCAAACAGTTTGAATCGCACGAGATTACAACCATAAATCATGAATTAAAAGCATTGCAAAAACGCAATGAGCTCAGCTTTACTGACGAAGCTTTCGAAGCTCTAATGCTGCATATCCTCTTAATGGTCAAACGAACCAAGATGGGACAACCCATTTCCCTCTCCAAGCAGGACATTGCCTTTTTGCAGGAGAGACGCGAATTTACATGGGCTATGTCTTTTTTGCAGCAGTTGCAAAAGTTGTTTGCCGTGCCTTTTTCCAAGGAAGAGACAGCGTATTTAACTCTGCACCTGCTTAGCGGGAAGTTCCGTTACCAGCAGGAGGAAAGAACAGGAAAACAAGGTGAGCTGGCAGATAGCCACCCGCTTTTGCCTGAGTTGATTGAGCAGTTAGTCCGGCGGATGTCCGAGCTGAATATGATTGCCTTTTCCAAGGACAAGATGTTGCTGAAAGGATTGAATGTCCATTTATATACGACCCTGAACCGTCTTCAATATGGGTTGACCGTGTCCAATCCTATGCTGGCCGAGATCAAGAAGATGTACCCCTACATGTTCGACCGAGTTATTATTACGCTGGAAGAGGTGGGGAGATGGGTCCGGCTATCATTCCCCGAGGAGGAAGCGGCGTATTTAACGCTGCATTTTCAGGCTTCTGTGGAGCGATTGCACCAGAAAGAGAGTCATCCCCAGAGAGCCATCATCGTGTGTCACATGGGCATTGGTATGTCCCAACTGCTGCGCACCAAGGTGGAACGTAAATTTCCGGCTGTACATGTGGAGACAACCCTTTCCAAAGCGGAAGTCCAGGACTATCTGGCAGCTCAGGAGGTGGATCTCGTCATTACCACTGTAGATCTCCCAGAGATAAACATTCCGCACATTCTCGTCTCTCCCTTGCTGGATGCCAAGGACGAACGTCGACTGGAGCAAGTGATCCGACGACTGGATGAGCCGGAACATAGGGCGGCAGACGAATCTGTATTTTTTAAATATACAACACCTTTTTTGGTCTTTCCCCAGCAGGAAGTGCAGCATCCGGAACAATTGATCTCCAAGCTGGCGCAAATACTGGAGGACAAAGGATATGTGGAGCCCGGTTATGTGGACAGCGTACTGGCGCGTGAGAAAATGTCGGCTACGACGATTGGAGGAGGCATAGCCATCCCGCATGGCGGTTCTGAGTGGATAAGGCAGTCCTCTATTGTAATCGCTACCTTGAAGCAGCCGCTTACCTGGGGGACCGAGAAAGTAGAGCTTGTGTTCTTGCTTGCGGTTAAACAGGATGGGCGGGAAGAGATGCGCCAGTTATTCAAGGAATTGTCCCTGATCAGTGAGCAGCCTGCTTTGGTTCATGCCTTATCTAAGGAGACCGATGCGATGAGATTATTAGGGAGAATGAAGGGATAAACTAAAATCAAAAGCTGTACTCTGGAGCAGGACTTATAGATAAGTCCTGCTTTTTGTCGGTATAATTCCGTTTTTCCGAAAGTTCCGGTAAAAAGTTCGTCCGATAACAGCAAGATAGGCGTTTATACTATCAATGTAAGCGGAAACAACAGAGAGAAGGGGAATGACTATGAAGATATTAGCGATTACCTCATGTCCTAACGGAATTGCACATACGTATATGGCAGCTGAGAATCTGCAAAAGGCAGCAGCAAAGCTGGGCATCGAAATGAAGGTCGAGACGCAAGGCTCCATTGGAGTCGAAAATCAACTGACCGAGCAGGATATCCGTGAGGCAGATGGCATTATTATTGCAGCGGATAAAACGGTGGTTAAAGACCGCTTCGTCGGTAAGAAACTGCTGGTCGTTGGCGTACAGGATGGCATTCGCCGTCCAGAAGAATTGATCCAGCGGGTGATGAAGGGGAATGTACCTGTGCACCAAGCAGAGTCACGTACTGCCGAAGGTAGCTCACAGGAGAACAAACCGAAACAAAATCCCATCTACCGACACTTGATGAACGGTGTGTCCTATATGGTACCCTTCATCGTCATTGGGGGATTGCTCATTGCCATTGCGTTGACGATTGGCGGTGAGAAGACACCAGGCGGTCTGGTTATACCGGACGGTTCATTTTGGAAGACGGTTCAGGATATCGGCTCAGCTTCGTTTACCTTTATGATACCGATCCTCGCCGGATTTATCGCAATGAGTATTGCGGATAGACCGGGGCTTGCACCGGGTATGGTTGGCGGATTCATTGCTGCGAACGGCAGTTTTTATGGAAGTGAGGCGGGGGCCGGATTTATCGGCGGGATTATCGCTGGTTTTCTGGCGGGTTATGTTGCACTGGGTATTCGGAAAATGAAGGTTGGGCGAGCGTTACAGCCGATCATGCCTATTATTATTATCCCTGTATTGGCATCGTTAATTGTTGGATTAATCTTTGTCTTTGTGATTGGTGCTCCAGTCGCACAATTGTTTGAAGCTTTAACGGGCTGGCTTGCAGGTATGCAAGGTACAAGTTCAATTCTACTAGCATTGATTCTAGGTGCGATGATCTCCTTTGATATGGGCGGCCCTGTGAACAAAGTTGCTTTCTTATTCGGTTCGGCCATGATCGGCGAAGGGAATTATGAAATTATGGGGCCAATCGCCGTTGCGATTTGTATTCCGCCGATTGGGATGGGACTTGCAGCGATGATCAACAAACGTAAATTTGCACCTGCGGAACGCGAGGCCGGGAAGGCAACATTCACGATGGGGTTGTTCGGGATTACCGAAGGTGCGATTCCATTCGCGGCGCAAGATCCACTGCGTGTTATTCCCAGTATTATGGTAGGGTCCATGGTCGGTTCTGTCATCGCCATGTTGGGAAATGTAGGTGATAAGGTAGCTCACGGTGGACCGATTGTAGCTGTACTTGGTGCAGTGGACCATGTGCTTATGTTCTTCATTGCCGTTATTGTCGGCGTAGCCGTATCGGTTGTCCTGGTGAGCTTGCTGAAAAAAGATATTGCAGCAACTGTAACTCCGGATGCTGCTGGGGAAGCGATGCCTGGACATTCTACCGCAGGAGCTGGGCAATCTGCGATTACTACAACGACTGCTGCGGCGGAGTCATCTGCATCAACAACTGTCACAAATAACGGGCCAGCAGTGTCTTCGCAAGCCATGCACATTGAGAAACTGACGGATATTGTAACGATGGATCTGATTAATTTGGATCTGGAAGGAACGACACGAGATGCTGTGGTTGATGAAATGATCGGAGCACTTGAGAGAACTGGAGCCGTAAGCTCTGCCAGTGATTTCAAACAGGCGATATTAGCCAGAGAGGAAGAAGGCTCCACAGGCATTGGAATGAATATTGCCATTCCTCATGGCAAATCGGAAGCTGTCCTGAAGCCAAGCGTGGTCTTTGGCATCAAGCAAGGCGGTGTTGACTGGAATAGTGCAGACGGAAGTGAAGCAAAACTGATCTTTATGATTGCCGTACCGCGCAACAGCAAGGAAAATGCGCATCTGAAAGTGCTGCAAATGTTATCGCGTAAGCTGATGGACGATCATTTCAGAGAGGCGCTTCTGGCAGTTACTACGAAGGAAGAAGCATATCAATTGCTGGATCAGGTGCATTAATTCAATGCGATAAGAACCTAAAATAAAGAAAAGAGGCTCCCGAAGTTTCAGCCGGGAGCCTTTTTTTTGAGAAGGTCTTTGCGTGAGTCAGCGGCGTTCACCGCGTGATATAAGTATGATGCCGAGAAATACAAAGCCTGCACCAGCCAGATGAGCAAATGAGAAGGATTCACGGAGGATGATATAGGACAGCAGCAGTGTGCTGACGGGAATACAACCCGTGTATACAGCTGCTGTACTAGCCGGTACTCTTGATACACCCCTAAACCATAATACGTAGCCTAATGCGGTGACAAAGATACCATAATATAAGACTAGCCCAATCTCCCCTACACCAACGTGGTTAAAGTTGAACTGTTGGGCCTCCACAAAGGAACAAGCCAGGAACATGAGGAATGAAAAGAGTGTTATATACATGGTTCCAAGCAGGGAAGAGACATGGCTGGATAGCATCTTGCGTAACACTGTCAGTGCCGCTTCTCCGAACACAGCAGACAGAACAAGCAGCAGGCCAATGAACGAGGTTGCGTTAGGAGCATTGAACCAGAGCGCCGATATGTGAGGTGCTTGTAGTGCCAAAACACCGAGCAGTGAACAGGCAATCCCTAGTCCGGGGCGGAGCGTAATCTTTTCTCTCAGCAGCACATACGAAAGAAGTACAACAATAGCTGGGGTTAAGCTAGTTAAAATTCCGCTTTCGGAAGCAGAGGCGTAGGCCAGCCCGTACAGCATTAGGACACGGAAGAGAAACATGCCGACCAGTGCTTGAATGAACAGGATTAAGGCATCCCGTTTGCTGATCCTTAATGAATACTTCTTGATGAATACAATGGGTACCAAGAACAGAAGGGCAACAGCCAGACTGGCAGATTGCGATAAAAAAACAGGCAGCTGCATCACGACCAGTTTGCCGACTACCACAGAACTGCCGACAATGGAAGTGGCGATCACTAATTCCATGTAAGTCGAAAAGGTTGGTTTGTTCATTTTATCTCACCTCTTGTACAGATATTGATATATACTGTAGCAATAGAAACTGGGCACTTGTAGATCCAGTTGAAGAGGTTTTCGACAGTACCGCTTGGGGGGGAGCTATGTGGTTATCTATCGATAAGAATGTGACAGTTCCGATGCTGCGTCAGGTATATCAAGCAATACGGGACCGTATTTTAGCTGGAGAACTGAATGCAGGGTATAAACTTCCTTCGACCCGGGTGCTGGCCTTACAGTTGAACGTTTCCCGGAATGTTATCCTCGAAGCTTATGAAATGCTGCTAGCCGAAGGCTTAGCCATTGCGCGCTCAGGTTCAGGAACCTATGTAGCCGAAGGGGCCGTCCTTCCAGGTTATGTATCCGCACCGCCTATCGAGGCGTCTGCGTCTGCAGTGGAATCTGCATATTCAAATGAGATGTCGGTAATTTCCTTCCGGACAGGCCTTCCTGCATTGGAATTATTTCCGCGCAAATCATGGGCTGACTTGCTTCAGAGCGTATGCAAAGAGGCTCCTGATCTGGCACTAGGTTATGGCGATCCTGCTGGAGAGCCTGAGTTACGCAGGGAGCTAGCCGACTATTTGAGTCACACCAGAGGAGTGAAAGTCAGCCCGGAACATATTGTAATCACTAGCGGAGCAGTACAAGCGATTCAGCTTGTCACCCGTCTGTTACTGTCAGCTGGAGATGAAGGCCCTGGTAGAGGAACCGACAAATGAAGATTTAAAAAGCATTCTGGCGGCCACAGGAGCCACACTGCGGAGTATGACTGTTGATGATTCGGGAGTTATAACAGCCGATCTGCCGCAAAAGAAACACCCCAAACTGGCATATCTGACACCCTCGCACCAGTTCCCGCTGGGGGGTATCTTGCCGATCCAAAGGCGGATCGAGCTAATTCAGTATGCAGCCCGGACAGGATGTCTTCTGCTCGAAGATGATTATGACAGTGAGTTCCGGTATGACGGGGTGCCCGTCCACTCCTTGCAGAGTCTGGACCCAGAACGGGTGCTATATGTCGGGACGTTTAGCAAAATATTATTCCCCGCGCTGAGGATCGGCTATATTGTTCTTCCCTCGTCACGAGTCGCTGATTTTATCCGTTTAAAGCAACTGGCGGATTACCAGACGGCGAGCCTGGAGCAAATTGTGTTGAGTCGGTATATCAGGAAGCGACTCCTTCATAAACATGTACATAAGATGAAGAAAGTGTATGCCAAGCGTCGTCAAGTCCTGATTGATAGCCTTGAGCAGCATTTTACAGGGCAATATCGGGTGTGTGGCCGATCGGCGGGTTTACATTTGGTAGCAGAGTTTCAGTTCCCGTTCCGAGAGGATTTGCCGAAATGTCTCCATAGTCAAAATGTATTTGCGGCACAGCTTGAAGGGAACCGGCTGCTCATGGGCTATGGGCATCTAAAGGAAAATGAAATTCGTGAAGGGGTTCGCAGAATCAGGAACGCACTGCAACGGTAGTAAACGCGAAAGCAGCCTATCCTTAGGTGAGGATAGGCTGCCCTTTTCATAGCAAGATATTGTGTTCCATCATCACTATTCATACGAGGTTTGAGCCACGCGTACTAGCATATGGGCAAGCGCATGCTGCTGCTCCTTGTCCCCCGCTTTCCACAGCTCCTGGAGGAGCTTCTCCTCGCTGTTTCGAGGTTCTTCTTTGGCTGCCAGATATCCAGCTATCTTCTCAGCTGCTTTTGCGATCAATTCTTCATTTAAACCGATTTTTTGAGCCATTTCAATCTTGTCGCTCAAATAACTTTTGAATGAATCAAAGCTGCCCAGAATGTCATCCTTTTTGCTGTCGTCTATCCGATTTAATACGTCATCTACCTTGTTCAAGGCCACTTCGCCTTCCTTATTCACAACATGATTGTGTTCTGCCATTTCTAATGCCTCCTCAAGATCGTTTTCTAGGATAAGGACTGCTTACGGTACGGTAGTACTTACCCCGGCTAACCAAAATGAAACCGATGAGAAGCGGAGTATTGCGGAGGTAATCGCTACATAAAGTCAAAAAAATAACGAATTACGTGGAAAAAGACGGGTGAGGTGTAGGTCAAACTATCCACCCGGCTTAAATAGCTTTTTTTCAAAGCATCGAACTTATCATCATCGCCGATTAATAAATCCCGCTTCAGCACGGAAACCGTTAAGCTGCCGAAGAAACCGCTCAAGCTGATCAGCATGCCGAAAATAATCCCAAATTTCAGGTCAAACGGCGTCAGATAGGGATAGATGAAATAGGAAGCCGCTATAGTTACGGGAAAAGCGAATGCAAAGCCTTCCCAAGTTATATTGGGATTGGATGTCGGGACGATTTTCCGTTTTCCGAAATAGAGTGATGCTAGATAGTGTACGACATCATTGAGCTGCGTCAGTACCACTAGAAAAAGTACAAGTTTCGCTCCGTATTGCGGCGTAGCAAACTGAAAATAGGCCAGATGACTCAACCCGAAAACCATCAGCATGAGTCCCCACTGGGTCGAGCTGACACTGCGCAGAAATCCAACCGTTCCTTTGTTGATCAATCGCGGGAGCGGTAGCAGTAAGAATACATAGATAGGAATAAAAACAATAAACATTCCGTACCACCCGATATAAATCCAATAAAATTGTACGGGAATCGCCAAGTACGCCCATAGAAACAATCTGCGATCAGCTTTTCTGGATCTAATCATGGAAAAGTATTCTTTTAGCGCAAAAAAGGTGAGTGCCATCAGGGAAAGCAGTGAAACAATCGGATTGAAAAGAGTTGCCAAGCAAAAGATAAAGAACATACCCCACCATGTCTTGATGCGAAGCCCAATCCCTGCATAGTCTTTGTCTGGCTGTGTTTTGACTACTACTATGTAAATCAGATGGATGACCAATAAGGCTGTAAAAATAAGGATTAACGTTAATATCGAACTGTCCATTACCACTCACCAACTTATCGCGAAATAGGGTTCCATTAGGGTTCCTATGTTATTATGAAGGAATAATTCCAACTTGATAAGGGGAAATTTCGTAAATGGTAGCAGATCAATCCGTCTTTATCTTGCTTACGAATACGGGAACGTTTCTTACGAGAGTCATTAAAAGCTATACGAGAGCGCCATACAATCACGCCTCCATTTCCTTCAACCGGGAACTTTCGGAGTTATACAGCTTCGGCAGAAAGACCCCTAATAACCCTCTGGATGGTGGTTTCGTGAAAGAGGATATTAAGACAGGTACATACAGCAGATTTCCGAATACAACATGTGTTATCTACCAGCTTCAAGTAACCGACCGTGAAGTTGAAAAAATGAAGCGAGTTTTACATGTATTTATCCGAAGTCGTCAAAAATATATGTATAACTTACTGGGTTTGATTGGTATTGCACTCAAAGAACCAGTCGAGTTCAGCAATTCTTATTTTTGTTCGCAATTCGTCGCGGAAATTTTACAGCGATCCGGCATAAAAATATGGAACAAACTGCCCGCTCTTGTTACGCCAGACGATTTTCGGCAAAGTGATCGATTCCATTTGATCTACGAGGGGAAATTGAGCGAGTATGATCCTCAAGCTTGAGGACCAGCACCGCATGACCTAGACCCCTTCCGGCACAATTACCTCGATATGACGCGGTAAAATACCAAGCTCGATAGGCAAAGACGGCCCTTCCTCACCATCTACATTCGTACTGACCGGTTCTGCGGAGCTGACACTTACATGCTTTGCAGTAAAGTAAACGATATCACTATGATCCTTCAGGTTGCCTAAAAATAAGGATATGCTGGCCGTCACGGTGTTCAATATATTGAGGTTTTTAAAAATAAAGCAGTGAAGCAGACCATCGTCAACAGTCGCATCGGGTGCCAGTTTCTCGAATCCGCCAACTGAATTGGTTAACGTGGCCAAAAAGAGTGGGGACTTTCCTTCCCAGGTCTTGTCATCATAGCGGACGATAAGTGAGTGGGCTGGATGGCTGATAAGCTCTTTCATGCCTTCTTTGAAGTAGGCAAATGTGCCAAACATGGATTTATCGTCTGACGATACAGCTGATAGCGATTCAGCAAGCGAACCTGTAGCAACAACATTGGCAAACATTCGGCCGTTTAAGAGGCCCATATCTACGTTTTTCACGCGGGCAGAAGTCAGTGTACGGATCGCCAGCTCGGGACTTAGCTGAATTTGCAAGGCACGGGCAAAATCATTGACTGTCCCAAGGGGGATAATCCCCAGTCTTGGACGGTGGTCTTGATCCATGAAACCGTTGATGGTTTCGTGAAGTGTGCCATCTCCACCGATGGAAACGACTAGGTCACAAGCTTCCTCACACGCATTAACGCAAAAACGGGTGGCGTCCAGTTCCTTCTCTGTCTCTTTAACCGTAACAACGTATCCTTGATCACGTAGAGTTTCTTCTACGTTTCTGACATGTTGGAGGGATTCCTCTTTGCCGGAAGAGGGATTTACAATGATCATAGCTTTCTTCATATACATGTTCCTTTCTCTAGGGGAAAGTTTGGGTTACCCACTCTTACCCGCAAAGCAGACCTTTAGACTCTAGATTAGACATGTGTTATATTTTTAGTTACTATATAAAAGTAAATAAAATCTGAATGGAGGATTTCATATGAAAATCGCATTAACAGGAGCAACAGGGCAACTGGGTTCCATCGTGGTAGATACGTTGCTTACATCTGTCTCCGCAAACGATCTTATTGTTAGCGTAAGAAATCCAGAAAAAGCAGAGAACTTACGGTCTCGTGGCGTTGACGTTCGTCACGGTGATTTTGATAAACCGGAGACGCTGGATCAAGCGTTTGCTGGAGTAGATCGACTGCTGATTATATCCGCAGACGGGGATAATGATACTAGAATTCGTCAGCATAAAGCGGCTGTTGATGCTGCTGTGCGTGCTGGAGTAGGCTTCATCGCTTATACTAGCGCTGCCAATGCCGCTGACAGCACTCTATTTCTTGCGCCCGTACATCGCATCACGGAGGAGTTCATTCGCGGGTCAGGTATTCCTTATTCCTTCTTGCGTAATAATTGGTATCTGGAGAATGAGGCAGGCACGATCCGATCCGTACTCGCGGGTGCTCCTTGGCTAACCTCGGCAGGGTCCGGTAAAGTAGGTTGGGCTACCCGCGCAGATTATGCGCAAGCAGCTGCAACTGTTTTGTCTGGTGAAGGACATGAGAATACAATATACGAGCTCTCCGGTAAGCCGATTACCCAAGAAGAGTTTGCAGCGGTACTTGCTGAGGTTCTGGGCAAAAACGTTCCTGTCCAGCAGGTGGATGATGCTACGTATGCCGAGGTTATGCTCGGTGCGGGAGTCCCGGAAGGAGCAATCCCTATTGTGGTTGGTATTCAACAAGCGATTCGTGAAGGAGCCTTGGATGTCGTAAGCAGCGATTTTGAGAAGCTGTTGAAACGCCCCCTTACACCGCTTAGCCAAGGAATTAGTGAACTAATCAAGCAAATCCAAGCATAATAAACGTGCCGTAAAGCGGATGCTGCCTACCTAGGCAACATCCGTTTTTAGTTATATGTTCACCTATGGACATTTTCAGCAGACAGAACGCTTACATATGAGGTGCAACAATACTCAGATTAGTTTCATCCATGAGTGGAATCGTGACGGATTATCCAATATACTTGTAGGGAACTCCAAGGAAGACTTGGAGCAAGCTTGGTCTATCAAGGAAGCTTAGCACAGCAGTAGAATTTGAAAATGAATGGAGTACATAATACCATGTCTAATTTACCAAATTGTCCTGAATGTAATTCAGAGTACACTTATGAGGATCGCAGTCTTTTCATTTGTCCGGAATGCGCTCATGAGTGGTCTACCGAGCCAGAAGCAAGTAGTGAAGACGTAAAGGTCGTCAAAGATGCGAATGGTAACATCCTACAGGATGGTGACTCTGTAACTGTCATTAAAGACCTTAAAGTGAAGGGAAGCTCATCCGTCTTAAAAATTGGCACCAAAGTAAAAAACATCCGTCTGGTGGATGGCGATCACGATATTGACTGCAAAATTGATGGTTTTGGAGCAATGAAGCTAAAATCGGAGTTTGTAAAAAAGAATTAAAATGTAAGAAAGGAGAAGCCGAGGGCTTCTCCTTTTTTTGTTTATAAGGGCGCTAACCATACGGTTCCTGTTCCCCTGTACACATTTACCAGCCCTTCGCCGGAAGCAGCCGAGCCCATTTTGGTTTTTCCAGATTTTTCGACGGTGAACTGTAAGGTATTGGACCACATGAGGGCAAAGTTACCATCCACCTTCAGCACATCATTTTGCAATTCTATAACGACCGCTTCCTCGGAAGGGATTGGCGCTTGAAGTGCCAGAACTCCTTTTCCGCGGGCGCTTAAATTAAATAACCCTTCTCCACCCAGTGCGGCAGAGGAAAGATTACTACGTGCAACGACGGATATGTCCAGCGTCGTGTCACAAGCCAAAAACAAGCCGTCTTCGATGGCAATATCATCATTGTCGACATCAATAAGCCAAATATATTGGTAGGTAGGCTCCAGCATAATGGTACCCGTGCCTTTATAGTGCGGTTTAATGGCACCTGTCCCTGTTACAGCGCCGGACACCAAGTTTCGCATTAAGCCTCCCACGCCTTTTACACCGGTAGTCATTTCCATGCTACCCACAGTATATTGCATGGCTCCCGCCTTCATCATAATCTCACTATTGTTGATTTCGATCATGAGTTGCTTGCGGCGCATGTTACTTTTGCTCATATAGTAATTGTCTTGCGCAGCCGCAACCGAGGTGCAGCTCAAATCTGTTATGTATTCCAGTACCGTAAATCCGCCTAATTGGTCAGTGATAGCAACATTGCTGTTATCCTTTAAATTATTAATAACAAAAGCCATAAATGTAAGTGCCTCCTTGTTGTATTCATGGTGTGGGGATGGGAAACTTCTTTGTTCCATACAATATTCGACAAAGAGACTTCTTTTCCTGCGGCGAATCTTGACACTTCCCTTGGCTGATTTTCAGACTCAGAAAAGGAGAGCTTGAAAAAGATGCGAAAAAGGTTCAATATAAAGATATCGGTTTTTAAAATGATTGGCTTCGAAAGCAGCCGAATGAGAATGAAACATGAAAATAGGGGGTAGAGCAAGTGGAGATAGGGATAAGCACGTTTGTAGAAACAACGCCGGATCCCCAAACGGGGGAGGTTATCAGTCACGCACAACGAATACGTGAAGTGGTCGAGGAGATTGTGCTTGCAGATCAGGTAGGGCTGGATGTGTACGGCGTCGGGGAGCATCATCGTAAAGATTATGCGGCATCTGCACCTGCTGTTATCCTCGCTGCTGCTGCTGCACAGACCCAACGGATTCGGTTAACCAGTGCAGTTACGGTACTTTCATCGGATGATCCCGTACGTGTGTTTCAGGATTTTGCTACACTGGACGGCATTTCGAATGGACGAGCTGAGATTATGGCAGGCCGGGGCTCTTTTATCGAATTGTTCCCGTTATTTGGGTATGATTTGGATAACTACGATGAGTTATTTGATGAAAAACTGGAGCTGTTATTGAAAATCCGAGAATCCGAGAAAGTCACCTGGAAGGGCGGACATCGGCCTGCAATTCACAATTTGAGCGTGTATCCGCGTCCAGTTCAAAATCCGTTGCCCGTATGGATTGGGAGTGGGGGGAATCAGGAATCTGTGGTTCGTGCAGGATTGCTCGGTTTGCCATTGGTTCTGGCGATTATCGGGGGTAGCCCTGTACAGTTTGCCCCGTTGGTGGAACTATATAAAAAAGCCGCGAGGCATGCCGGTCATGATGCATCGCTGCTTCCGGTTGCATCACACTCACATGGTTTTATCGCAGAGACTACTGAGCTGGCAGCGGATAAGTTCTTCCCTTCCACTCAGCAGAGCATGAATGTGCTTGGGCGTGAACGCGGTTGGGGCCCTTACACTCGCTCCAGCTTCGATGCCGCACGCAGCTTTGAAGGAGCGTTATATGTAGGCGATTCCGACATGGTTGCCCAAAAAATCATTCATCTGCGTAAACAGGTAGGCATTACACGTTTTTTGTTACACGTACCCGTCGGGACGATGCCGCATGATGATGTCATGAGAGCTATTGAGCTATTGGGAACAGAGGTAGCACCACGGGTTCGTGAAGAGATATCCAAGTGGGAATCCGAGAGTAAATAGGTGGATTGATCTCAGTAGACAAAGGAGAAAGGGGCAGACCATGAGCGATATGGCCGCTCCTTTCTTAACTCTAAAATAATCTATATATGAGCTGATCAGATCATTTTTTATTTTGTCCGTTTTTTATGCGTGATGCGCTTTTGCAACAGGGTTTTACCTTGTTTTAGTCTCTTAGGTTTAGCAGGGACTCTGCGCAGGATAGGTTTCTCTTGGATTGCCTTGGAAGGCAATGTCATGCGGAGTGTAGATGATGCAGGTTTTCTTTGACTGCTGCTTGTTACAAAGTTGATGGTGTAGTCCAAGACGAATGGACTAACTGCGATTCTCCGCAGTCCCACGCTTCTACAAGTGGTACAACCTGTATCCCAGCACCAATTGAAGGCATTCTCAGGAACTTGAGTGAAATATGAACCCCGCCATTCGCGTCCAAAATCATCTTCAGCGTAATAAAAGAACGTATTCCCTCCTGCGAAGCCGCTCCAAACCTGAATAGTCTGTCCAGGGTTAACACGGTACCAGCCTGCTTTAGAATAGTTAACAGGAGTACAGCTGAAGTCCGGATAGGCAAAGACCACAAAGATAGCCGCATTGGTACTGTTGCGAAAATTGAGACCCATTTGTCGTCACTTCTTTCCTCATATAGTAATCCTACAGAGTATTCTATGAGAGTTTTGAAAGAAGGGAACGGACACGAGTCTCTTAATCGCTAAAATTGAACCATTTGCTGATGTCTATTTTGTTATGTTCATTTATAGATCTCCATTCGTTTGATTCTGGTTGATAGGTATAATCTTTTTGCCAGGTCACGATGTTTTCCACGATTGCCCGTATGGAAGAGGCGATATAGGAGACTTCCTGATTCGTCATCATGGGATGGAGCGACAGACGCACCCAGCCCGGTTTTCGAGATAAGTCTCCTGCATCGATCAGGTCTGTCATTTGTTTAGACGTTTGGGGGTCGATGCCCAGCAAATAATGTCCGTAGGGGCCTGCACAAGAGCAGCCGCCCCGGACCTGAATACCAAACCGGTCATTCAATAGTTTTACGATCAGGTTATAGTGAATAGGACCGACAACGAAAGAAACGATTCCCATTCGTTCTTGGCTGCTTCCTCCTAAAATGTGTAGTCCTGGTATGGTACTCAAGCTTTTTAGTAATAATGATGTCAGTTCCTTTTTTCGCTCCAACATGCGGTTGTATCCCATTTGTTCTTTCAGCCGAATGCAGAGCGCCGTTCGAACGGCCTGTAGAAAGGCAGGGGTTCCTCCATCCTCACGGGCTTCAGTATTATCTTTATACTCGTATCCACCCCAAGGATTGGTCCAGCTAACTGTACCCCCTCCGGGCTGATCCGGAGCACAACTAAGGCATAGTCTCGAATCCATAATTAAAACGCCGCTTGTACCGGGACCCCCAAGAAATTTGTGGGGTGAAAATACAATCCCGTCCAGTTTCTCGAGAGGATCTGTGGGGTGCATGTTAATCTCGGCATAAGGTGCGCTTGCTGAAAAATCAATGAAACAAACGCCGCCATGTTCGTGCATTTTGCGAGATAGCTGGTAAATCGGTACTTCGAACCCTGTAACATTAGAGCAGGCGGTAAAGGCGCCGATTTTGATAGGGCGATGCCGGAATTGAAGCAGCAGTCGTTCGAGATGAGTTGGATCGACAATCCCGCCGGGACCCGGAGGAAGACATACAACGTCTCCAACGGTTTCTGCCCAGGAAATATGATTGGAATGATGCTCCATATGTGTAACGAAAATAACGGGGCGCTCTTTTTTGGCGATGGGGTAGAGGGGCTTTAATTTTTCATGTATTTTCAATCCTAATAGCCGCTGAAGCTTATTCACTGCACCTGTCATACCTGACCCGGCGAACAGGATGATATCATGTTCATTGGCATGAACGTGGCCCTTAATGATTTGTTTCGCTTCTTCATAGGCTTGGGTCATCAGAGTTCCTGTCAAATTAGACTCCGTATGCGTATTCGCCACAAAAGGGCCTAATTCATGAGCTATTTTCGACTCGATGGGTCCATACAGACGGCCACTGGCTGCCCAATCCGCATAAATCAGCTTTTTTTGTCCATATGGAGATTCAAAGGTCTGGTGATATCCGATTGTACTTTCACGATACCTTTGGAAATAAGCCTCGTTAGAAGGCTGATACCTACAATTACTGCTTCCAATTCGAGCCATGAGCATACGGCGCCTCCCAAGTCGTTCTGTCTTCTTAGGGTACGTAAGTAGGTCCGAATGGGTTAAAAAAAATAGGCGAGTGTCATCATTTAGTCACAATAAAAGCCTCATCCAACAGCCGGATAAGGCGCAAGTCTATGCTATATAAACAACTGCATATCGGATTCGAGCGCATCTTTTAGATACGTTTTGGCCTCGATAATTTCCAGTTCAGGTATAAATTCTTCCGGTTTAAAACCCATAATATCCACCGATAGCTTACAGGCATAAAATTTGACGTTTTTCTTCCGGGCACCTTTTAGGAAGTGGATCAGCTTTGGGGCTTCATTGTCTTCCAACATTTCCGTTAGCATCAGTTTGCCCAGACCACTAAAATTCATATGGGACAGCGGTAAGGATTCAGGCCCTTTGGGCGTCATCAAGTCCATGAGTTTCTCGTAAATCGTCTTATCCTCAAGCGTCATCTTCTCGGGATCACGAACCAGTGATAATCCCCAGAACGCAAAAAACATCGTCACATCCACATCCAATTCCCGCGCTGTATTTGCCAGAATCAGTCCAGCCATTGCCTTATCATAATCGCCGCTGAACATAAGCAGATTCATCCTTTTATCCACAATTCCCGCCTCCATTACCAACAGATATATTCAGTATGGATTTGGAAATGAAAACTATGCATGGTTCACTGTGTTGTCTGAAGCCGCAAATTTTTCTCACGGCACACTCGACAACTCAGCAAAAGATATCCTGTCTACAATATCAAAACCGTTTCCCTGTCCTCTTGGCTTCACAACTACAGTACCCAAGTTCGGAATCTCGCCCAAACCAATGCCTTGAGGGAAACTGTGAGCAATGATAACTTTGTTGGTCCCAGAAGGTGGAACTTTCTCTAACACAGAAGTCAGTTCGGCTAATGTACTTTCCTTCTCTGCTGCGGTTACATCACCACTTAGATTGTAAATTCTAACCCAGAAGGGATCTACATGAACATTTTCTGCTCCAAAAGCTAATTCTGCCGTTTCCCTTGTTCGACAAAAGGGACTTGCTATAACTGGGGTTTGAATGGGGATTTGTAAGCTCTTTATCCTTTCCCCAAAAAGTAAGGCTTGTCTTTTACCTTCCTCGGAAAGATTCCTTTGGAGTGAGCAATCGCCTAAGACGAGATTAGGTTGATCTTCTCCTAGCGTTGCTTCACCGTGCCTAACGAACAGAATGTATCCACCCTGACGAAGAGAACTTAGTAACTCTGGTTTAACTGGTCTAGCTTCCGCTGTATTTATAGCTGCTCCCACGATTTGTATCGGAGTCATAAGAAGTAAAGAAAGCATGCATGCATAAACTAACCTTTTCATCTTCGCATCTCTCCCCCTAAGAATACAATTTTGAGATATAGTATATGTATTGAGGGAAGAAAAAAACGGGGAATAGTATAAGTTACTGTTTCCATAGGCTAGGCGGTTGTAACCCTCTAACATTGAGTTTTTTACTATTTAACAATATGCTTCCAATCCTTTTCTGCGCTTTTTCTGCAGTTCCCTACCCAAAACATGACGCTACTTATGCAACGGTTCGCCGTTACCAATGTCATATCTACAAACCGTCCCATTCTGTATAATCTCAAGGGGAATTCAAGACACAAGCCTGAGATCGGGAGGATCATGAGAAAGTGAGTATAGAGAACAAATATAAAGCACTTGAACTGGAAAAGCCGGGCATCTACGAGCTGGAGGGACTGGAAGTCGGGGTCACCTCTAATTGCAACTTCAAGTGTGATTACTGCTGCGCATATCAGCGGAACGATGGGCAATGCATTAGCAGCAAAGAGGTCATTGATATTATTGATGACATTCCAACGTTAAAACGTGTGCGACTGTCCGGGGGAGAAGTGACCCTGAAGTATGAGGATTGTCTGGGCATTGTGGCTCACTGTTCGAGCAAAGGAATCGCTACCCAGCTCAACACCAATGCCAGCTTGCTCAGCCCTGAACGAATTGAGAAACTGCGTGATGCAGGTCTTTCCAACATTCATATCTCCTTCAACTTCACGGATGCTGATAAATATGCAGCATATTATCATGTTCATCCTCGCATGTATGAGAAAATTGTTCAAAATATCCGGTTATGTACCGAGGCCAAGCTGGAAACGGTGTTGGAGACGTTGCTGTTTGCGGAGACACAAAACAACATGCCAGCTATTAGCGAAATGGTATATGATCTCGGTGTGCGCATCCATGAAATCCAAAACAGCATTGTGATGGATCATACCAACTGGAACGCTATTTCCACCAAGGAAGCGCTCGTCCGTTCCGTTCATGACCTGATTGCACATAAAAAAGATGATACTGTATTGTATTTCACCTGTATGGACCGTTTCGCAGAAGCACTGGGTTTCAAGGAACAGCCGGGTGTGTATTTTTCCAATTGTGTTGATGGTAAAAAACAGCTCCATCTGCACGGGAACGGGGACATTCTGATCTGTGAGCTATGCCATCCTGTGGTCATCGGCAATATTTATGATGGAACATCCTTAAAGGATATTTACAAAAATAAACCGAAGCAGCTTCAGGAGTTTCTCGACAAACTGCCTTGTCCTGCATATGATGCGCTTTTTCCTGTAGGAAGCAAGTAGACATGATTTGAAATTGTGAAACTAAAGCATCTACCACCCTAACAGTCAGGGTGGTAGATATCCTTCATGTAACTCCATGAATCCTTTATCAATGATTTTAATGAAAGGGTTTACATGTTAAAATATAAAAATATAATTCTCTTATGAAAGAAGGAGTAGATATGAAATATAGAAATGTAGGCAACAGTGGTCTTAAAATTAGTGAAATCGGCTTGGGGAGCTGGTTGACGTACGGTACAGCCGCCGAGCAGGAAGCAACTCATACCTGTATTGCCAAAGCCTTTGAACTCGGGATTAATTTCTTTGATACCGCGAACGCGTATAACCGGGGAGAAGGCGAAAAGGCTATGGGAGCTGCCTTGAAGTCTTATCGAAGAGATAGCTATGTATTATCTACTAAGGTGTACTTCCCTATGGATTCCGGTCCCAATGACAGGGGACTGTCACGCAAGCACATTATGGAGCAATGTGAAGCGAGTCTGAAGCGTCTGGGTACGGATTATATCGACATGTACTTTTGTCATCGTTATGATCCGGACACTCCTTTAGAAGAGACGCTGCGAGCGCTCGATGACCTTCAGGCTCAGGGTAAGATTCTGTACGCTGCTGTCAGCGAATGGAGTGCTGCCCAGCTCATGGATGCTTATGGGATTGGAAAAAGGCTGAATCTGCGCCCGCTGATTGCCAATCAGCCGATCTATAATATGTTCGAACGTTACATCGAGCATGAGGTACTTCCGGTATCCGGGCAGGTAGGCATCGGCCAAATTGTATTTTCGCCTCTGGCCCAAGGGGTCCTCACGGGGAAATACAAGCCTGGACAACCTTTACCGACGGGTAGCCGCGGGGCTGATGCCTCTGTCAATAATGTCATCAGCAGTTACATGAACGATACCGTTCTGAACTGTGTCCAGGAGCTGGATAAGCTGGCGAAGAATTTGGGTGTTACCCTGTCACAGCTCGCGCTTGCTTGGATTCTGAGAGAACCGGGTATCAGCGCTGCACTTATTGGGGCTACTAAACCGGCACAAATTGAGGAAAATGTAAAAGCAGTCGAAGTGACGCTGCAACCGGAGACATGCGCGGAAATTGAGCGGATTCTTAAGCAAGCAGAGAGTTTTGAACCTTTGCGTTAAGCATTCACACGAGCCTCTGTAGAGGCGAACCATTAACTAGCTCCAAGTATGGCATAAATTCCTGAACCCACACTAAATACAATCCCGCTCACTAGAACGAGGATTTGCTTCTTACTGAGATCCAACGGATCAAAAAAGATGGGTAATAGCCATTTTAGGGTGATGACAGACCATAAGCCCTCCAGTAACCCTAGCATCAACACCTTTTGTCCCCAGTGAAACTTCATTTGCGGTGTTAGCGGACCTGCTAGCATCAAATCACCTGAGGCACGGATATTCCAGAAAACGATAACCATGAATACAACAAGGGTTAACAATGTGGACATAATATAGGCGATATCTTTTTTAGCCTTTTTCGTAAGTTTCGGCGATTTTTTAAACTCAGGCAAGCCAATCAGGAAAAAAACGATTCCCATAAAAATAGCTGCGCCTATAAAGGAACCGAGTATGATATTGGCCACGATGCCGATGCCATTGATGATTAATAATAAAATAAGCTCTCCCCCTTTGGGGTTACGATGATAGTTATTTTATTGTACATGTAGGAACGAAAATGCTCAAATATTTGGAAAAGCCCCAGCACTTTCGCCTGGGGCTTTTTTGCTTTTTGCCGATTATAATGCTGATTTAATGACCTTTTTATAATACAGGATGGATAGTATCCCAAAAATGGAATATAAGGCGGTGTACAGCACCATAACGATAATCATAGGCATCCAAATTTCGGTTCCAAACAAGAACCAGCCGGATTGGACGGCGAAATAGCTATGTGATAGGCCAATCACTAATGGAATGCCGAAGTTAAAGAGCTGTTTTATTTTAATGCCTCGAAGCAGGTCACTTTGGGTGAACCCTAACTTTCTTAACACCGTATAATTGGCTTTTTCATCTTCGCTCTCATCCATTTGCTTAAAGTAAAGGATACAGCCTGATGTAATGAGAAAGGTGAGTCCCAAAAAGCCAACTACAAACATGATCACTCCCATGTTCCGCTTCTGATTGCTGCTCATTTCAAGGCGGGATGTTTGTTGATCATTAAAATTCGCAGCTGCAAAGAGACGATTGGCTTCTTCAATCTGTTCTGCATTTATCATATCAATTCCAATATATAAGGATGATTTCTTTTGAATCTCAGGATTTACATCTTTCTTTAACCGCTCAAAGATGGTTTCGTCTACAATGACAGTGGGTACTCCCCCGGCTGCAAAATAGTAGGGAATGACATAATCCTTTTTTAGACCCACATATTGTTGAGGTATGACTTCTGTTTTCCCCTTCAAATCCAAGGGGCCAAAGTCTTTCAAGGACATGAATTTCTGTAACATATCATTATAGCCCGTTAAAACCGTTTGGCCTGGAGTTACATCCGTACCCTCCACAGATTGGTCGCTTACGACAGGCAGTGTCATGGAATCCGTACCATCATTTAATTGTTCCATAGGAGTCTCCATAATTTGCGCTGTCTTCACACTGACTTGAATCACTTCAATTTTCTTTTCACGATACTTTATATCATGCTCATGAAGTAACGCTTTGAATTTCTCCGCATCCGGTACATTCGTCATGGCAAAATGGGAAGGTACATTGTCCTCAGCTGCTTGATCCGCAGAATAATAGGCGATATAGCTTAAGGAAAGTAAACCGATGGCAAGTGCTGATACTGTCGTAATAATGGTCAACAACAAAGCATTGGACTTCATGCGGAACATAATGGATGAGAGAGATAGCACCTCATTAATGTTCAAATAGCCGCCTTTACTCTTTCTGATGATATTGGAAATAAAGCGGATAGATCCTTTATAAAAAAGGAGTGTTCCGATGATGACAGTGCCCAAAATAAACACCATAGCCATAAACAATTCATTTATGGATGTAAAGTCTCCACCAAATAATTTGGAGGAAACATAGTAACCTAAAGCGATGAGAGAGATGCCAATGATCCCGATGATCATCTCAAAGATCGATATTTTCTTGATTTTCCCTTCGGTGGTTGAGGTCACTCTGAACAAGGACAAAATACTTTGTCTTTTGATAAAAGAATAATTCATGAGCATGATCAGCAGGTAGATGACAACAAAAACGATGAGTGTTTGAGTCAGTGCTTGGTTAGAGAAATATAGAGTGGCAATGGCTTCGACGCCCGTCGTCTTAAATAAAATCATAATCACTAATTTGGAAAAGGAGAATCCAACCCCAATCCCAATGAAGAGGGAACTAAAGTATAAAATTAGGTTTTCAGCACTCAGGATGCGAAAAATTTTACTTTTAGTCATTCCGATCAATTGAAATAGGCCAATTTCTTTGCTTCGTCTTTTTATAAAAATATTATTGGCATACATAAGAAAAATGCAGACAATAGCGACCAGTAAAATGGAAGCTGCCCGTATGGAAGCGGCACCTTTAACAGACCCCTTCACTTCGTCCATGGAGGGATCGTACTGTAGTGTGACAAAAGCGAAATAGAGTGCAACACTGAAAATGAGGGCAAAAACATAAAGGTAATAATTTTTCAGGTTTTTTTTCAAATTTTTTAGAATGAGCAGGTTAATGTTCATATTGGACCCCGCCTAAGACCCCTTGGGTTTTCATGATATCCTGGAAGAAGCTTTGTCTTTCCTGCTCGCCTTTGTGAAGCTGCGTATACATTTGCCCATCCTTAATAAAAATAACCCGACTGCAATGGCTGGCAGCGACAGGATCATGCGTGACCATAATAATGGTTGCTTTGCGTTTTTGGTTCAACTGGCCCAGCTTGTTTAATAAATCGGAAGCCGACTTGGAATCCAGTGCACCCGTAGGTTCATCGGCAAAAATAATACTGGGCTCATGAATAAACGCTCTGGCCGCTGATGTACGCTGTTTCTGTCCACCCGAAATTTCATTGGGATACTTATCTTTCAACTCATAAATCCCCAATTCTGTAGCCACTTCCTGAAATCTTCGGTTGGCTTCTTTCTTAGGCGTTTTGGTGATGGATAACGGTAAGAGGATGTTCTCCTTCACCGTTAGCGTATCCAGCAGATTATACTCCTGAAAAATAAAGCCTAAATGCTCTTTTCGAAATTCAGCCAGTTGCTTTTCTTTCATTTTCGTCATTTCGATATCATTGATTCTAATGGAACCTTGGCTCACTTTATCAATAGAGGAAAGAACATTCAGCAATGTGGTTTTACCTGAACCGGAGGCTCCCATAATACTGACAAATTCCCCTTCTTCAATAAGGATATCTATTCCCTTCAAAACCTCCTGCATATTGAACTTATTACCGTAACTTTTACGGATTTTATGAGCTTCTAAAATGTTCACTTCGATGCACTCCTTATTGTTCTTGTAGCCTTATTATAAAAATAGAGCCGATGTTTTTCCTTTGATTGGGCGAACAATACATAAAAGCATGTGACATCTCTGTCACATGCTTACCACACTCACGAAATCATTTCGTTTGGGAAAAATTAAAGTGAAGGTTGTACCTACGTTCGGTTTGGAGTGCACATCTATATGTATGAGCAAGGTTTGTGCTGCCTTTTTCGTTAAATATAACCCCATACCCGTTGAAGTGTGATCAGAATGTTGGGTTGTGGAGGTAAAACCTTTCTCGAAGATACGCGGTATATCCTTCGGATCAATACCGCGTCCAAAGTCTTGAACCTCAAGCTGTATTCGATCCCTTTGTTCATAGCTGTGAATGATAATATCACTGGCATCGCTATATTTGATGGCATTGGTTAAGAGCTGTCTGATGATAAAAGCCAGCCATTTGGCATCACTCAGCACTTCCATGTGCTCAAGTTGGATGTCAAAACCGATCCCCTTTTGGATGCACCATGACTGTAATGCTTTGATCTCTTTAAAAACCAGAGATTTTAAATCCACTTGCTCGACATACAGATCATTTTCAATAAAAGATATTCGTTTGTGATGGAGCTGCTGATCCAGCAGTAAGTGAATTCGTAGCCATTCATAGGTTAACTGAGCTTTTAGGGACTTGTCGTCCAACCGCTCAATCATCAAATGCATGGTGGTCAAAGGTGTTTTTACCTCATGAATCCAGGATAATAGTTCATCTTTTTCATGTTCAAGTGTCAATTGATTTTGCGAGATGATCTGTTGTAACCGTTCGTTCTGGCCCGTGATTTTTTGTTCAATGATTTGCTCAAACGGACTCTCCGGTTCGCCTATACCCGTTAGTTCAAGAGAACTCTCCCATTTTTCTAGTGTGGTATAGAACTTGGTTTCCTTGGGATAACGAATGATTAAAAAAACCAAGAAAATCATCATAGATAAGAAGACGATATAAAGAATCGGCATTAACGGAATTGCTGCATCCACATAAGCAATGAACAGGATCAGGAATTGCTGACACACAAACAGTAGAATCCAGCTCCGCCTCTCTATAAGGTATTTTTTAATCATAGGCAGGTGCCTCTTCTGTAGCCATGTAGCCTTGCCCGACTTTCGTTTCAATGAAACGGCCCAAATCCAGCTCGTCCAATTTTTTGCGCAGGCGGTTCAAGTTGACGGTCAGGGTATTGTCGCTGACAAAACGTTCATCATCCCAGAGGCTTTTAATTAATTCCTCACGTGCAACAATTTTATTTTTTTGTTCGATCAGCAGCTTCAAAATAAAAATCTCGTTCTTGGTTAATTCGATGGAGCCAGTCTCATTGGCTACTACATTTTTTTCATAGTCGACCGTTGCGCCACACCATGTTTTAAGGGAGACAGGTTCTGTATTGTAATTATATACGCGGCGGAGTGTCGCCTGTAATTTGGCAATGAGTACATCAAAATGAAACGGTTTTTGGATAAAATCATCCGCTCCAAGCTGCATCGACATCACCATATCCGTAGGATGATCCCGTGAAGATAAGAAGAGGATGGGGACGTTAGAGTGGGATCGAATCATTCGACACCAATGAAACCCATCAAATTTCGGCAATTGAATATCTATCACGACCAGATCAGGCTTTATCGTTGTGAATTCCTGAATGACTTTATTAAAGTCCTGGATGCCATACACATCATAGTTCCATTGAGTTAACCGATCCTTCATTTCATGGAACAAAGTTTCATCATCTTCAATTAATAAGATTTTGAACAACGAATTCACCACTTTATATTTTTTTCAGGATTTTGCAAATTCCTCTTTTATAAAGTGTATAGCAAAAATTGTGTATATGCTACATGTGTGAATTCCACTTGATATTGCGATAATCTGCTGTTAATAGTTGAGGTTTATAGTGGGATTTAGATTGACTATCTCATATATATATTAAAGGATGGATGCAATGATGGGGATTCACACGTATTTTCGGTCGCTAAATGAGCTGGAAAGAATCATCCGTTGTCCGGGTAAGTTTAAATTCGAGGAACACAGCGTATCGGCACATTCTTGGAAAGTCGTACAATACGCCAAAACGCTGGCTGATATTGAAGAGAGAAATGGTGTCCGTATTGACTGGAAAAAGCTATACGAGATTACGAGCAGTCACGATTACGGGGAGATTTTTATTGGAGACATCAAAACGCCAGTTAAGCACTCCTCTAAGGAACTACGATTATTAATCCAACAGGTCGAAGAGGGTATGATTGAGTATTTTATTGAAGAGAATATTCCCGAGGATTTTAAGGCTATTTTTCGCAAACAGCTAAGGGAAGGTAAAGATGATTCTGTAGAAGGTTTAATCCTTGAAGTTGCGGACAAGATGGATCAGGTATACGAAGCATTTGCAGAACTTCAGCGGGGAAATACGGAAAAAGAATTTATAGTCATGTACCGTAATGCACTTGTAAAAATCAAGAATATTCAATTACACTGCGTTGAGTATTTTTTGGAAAATATCCTGCCCGATATGGTCAAGGAAGAAACGCCTTCATCCATTGATATCAAGAAGATTACGGAAGAGGCTTTAGCTCTGTAAGTGAATCTCCCTACCGTCCAGAAGCTACCGACCGCTTCTGTTCATACATAATAATTCTCGTTTCAAAACGAGACAATGCTTGACTTCAAGTTAACTTTAAGTAGTAACATACGGAATGTGACGTGGTGCTTAGGAAATACGATGACTATTCTGACAATTTAGGAGTGATAGAAATTGAAAAAGAAACAACTGGGTAACAGTGACCTTCAAGTATCTGCACTGGGTCTGGGCTGCATGGGAATGTCCGAATATTACGGTGAGTTGAATGAGCAGGAGTCGATCAAAACACTTCATCGTGCGCTGGAGCTAGGGATAAACTTTTGGGATACTGCCGATGTCTATGGTGTGGGGGAAAATGAAAAACTGATTAGCCAAGTCCTGCGGAGCCGCCGCGACGAAGTCGTATTAGCCACTAAATTTTCCATTATGCGTGGGGAAGATGGCGCATTTATGGGTGTAAGTGGCCGTCCCGAATACGTAAAAGAGGCATGTGATCGCAGCCTGCAAAGACTGGGTGTAGATGTGATTGATCTGTACTACCAGCATCGTGTTGATCCGAATGTGCCTATCGAGGAAACAGTTGGTGCGATGAGTGACTTGGTTCAAGCGGGAAAAGTCCGCTATTTGGGGCTGTCCGAAGCTTCTCCTGGGCTCATTCGACGCGCTCACAAGGTACATCCGATTACAGCGCTGCAAACGGAATACTCCTTATGGAGCCGAGAAGCAGAAGATGAAGTTATACCGGCGTGTAAGGAACTAGGCATCGAGTTTGTGGCCTACAGTCCACTTGGACGCGGCTTTTTGAGCGGACAAATTCAGAAGTTTGATGATTTTGCAGAAGATGATTTCCGTCGCTCTGTGCCACGTTTTCAACCTGAGAATTTCCAGAAAAATCTGGATCTCGTGCAGCATGTTAAGGACCTTGCCGCCCAAAAAGGGGTCAAACCTTCTCAACTGGCGTTGGCATGGCTGCTTGCGCAAGAGGGAATTGTACCGATTCCAGGAACCAAGCGGGTTAGTTATTTAGAGGAAAATGCAGGATCCGTCGATGTTGTTTTATCCGCACAGGAAATGGAAGCTATTAACGCAATTATTCCAAAAGGAATGGCAGCGGGTCTTCGTTATCCTGCAGAACGGATGCCGAATTGGCAAGCCGAATAATTAAGATAACATGTTAATCCCAAAAGCCGCCCTTAACGCGTATCGACGTGAAAGGCGGCTTTGTGGGTTTACATATACTGCTAAGGATGTGCTTTTAAAATTCCCAAGGGACGTCCTACGGTCAGGAATGTACGACCGAAGTGAGCGTCCTATCTTTATAAAACAGGGGCTTGCAATGCAGTATTGATATTTTGTAGATCCATCGTAAGCTGCTCTTTTACGTTCCATGGGTGATACCAGCCACGTTCGATCATGTATGTTGAAATCTGCTCATGCATATCAATAGCCTCATCCAGTTGCTTCGTAAGAATTGCCTTAATTTCTGGAGTTCCCGCTTCTGTTACGGCCATAGCGTAATTTCTCACACCGCTTTTGGCCGCGTTCAGAAAATCGGCTGCAATGACTTGGTCCGTTAAGGTATGCAGTCCGGTCAAATGCTCCAACAGTGTATTCATGGCTTAACCTCCTGTGAGATGGCTTGATCTAAGAGGGTACCGAGTTCTTGTAATTGGCGGGTCGATAAGTCAACATCCTGCTGTAATATAGCTTTGAGAGTTGGATCAGAGATTAATGCTTGCATGGTTTTAGACTTGGTAAGACACACTGTTTTGAACGCTGACAATTCATGGACTTCAAGTGTTTCGTGCAGGCCATACACCATATGACGTTTACCTCCAATGCTCCAATATATAGTTAAGGTTTAAGTACAACTTTGATGCAATTGTCCTGTCTGGTATCAAAAATTTCATATCCACGTTTGGCGTCGCTTAACGGAATGACGTGTGTAACAACGTCTCCTGGGTCCACCTTTCCTGTATCAATCAGCTCATACATATATGGCATATAGTGAATAACGGGAGCCTGTCCCGTACGTAAATTAACATTTCGCTGAAAAATGTCTCCCAAAGGAAAACCGTTATATCGTCCGCCGTAGACTCCGGTAACTTGAATGGTGCCACCTTTGCGCACAGCCTGTGTAGCTATGACTAGTCCTCCTAAAGCTCCGCCGTGAAGCTTGAGACCGGAAGCGAGAGATTCCAGCGGAGACATTTTACCGCTCATGCCGGAGCAGTCAATAACTACGTCTGCGCCTCCTTTGGTTATCTCTTTGAGGTAGTTGCCGACGTTTTCTTGCGATTCTACATTAACAATTTCCACATGATTTGTACGCTTCGCATGTTGCAGACGATAATCCAGGTAGTCTGCCGCAATGACTCGTTTTGCCCCTTTGAACCAGGCGAACTTCTGGGCTAGCAGACCTACCGGTCCACAGCCAATAACAATGACAGTATCCCCCTTCTTTACTCCGGCATTATCGACGCTCCAAAATGCAGTAGTCATGGCATCAGCAATCAGGCAAAGCTTCTCGTCAGGATGTTCACAACTCTCCGGAATTTTGAAGTGAGTGAAGTTGGCAAAAGGCACACGTAAATATTCAGCTTGTCCACCCGGATATCCACCAGTTGTTCCTGAATAGCCGAAAAAACCGCCCATTTCTCCATGCTCATTAGAATGATCACATTGACTTTCCAATTGGTTTTTACAATAAAAGCATTCACCGCACGCTATGTTGAACGGAATGATCACGCGGTCTCCCTTTTTTAAGTTGGTTACGCCGCTGCCAACTTCCTCTACAACCCCCATCGGCTCATGACCAATTACATAATCTTCCTGTAGATTCGGAATCATTCCATGAATGAGATGCAGATCTGAACCACAAATAGCGGTTGTCGTCAGTCTGACAATCGCATCGTCGGCTTTTTGAATACTTGGGTCCGGAACCTCTTTAACCACAACGTTTTTGATACCTTGGTAGGTCACTGCTTTCATGCCTGGTTTCCTCCCATATGTTCGTCCGGCGTGCGATCAAACATACCCTTGCGGGTGGTATCGTCTGGGAACAGTTTCATTTTACTGATGTCCACCGTCTTGTTGGCTGATAGTTGATCCAATTGATACTGCTTTTGCAGATCATAGGGATGAAACCATTTTTTTCGTACCATAAGATCAGTAATTTCCTGATGAAGAGCGATGCCTTGATGCAGTTGATTGCGCAACAGAGTTCTGGCATCTGGAGAGACGGTTTCCGTCAAGGCTACGGCTGTATTTCGAACTCCTTCCTTGACGCGAATCAGAAAATCCATCGCTAAGGTCGTGTCTGCCATTTCTGGCATGTTTAATGAGTTTTTTGGATCCACATAATCCATTTTAGCGGACTGGGTCTGATCTAATGTCACATCATTCACCTCAATTTAAGATTGGTGTTGGTCGGAATTCTGGAACAGGTGCCTGAAACGGTGCTTTAACATACAATGCTTGCAAATCGGCAATAGCTTGTATAGATTGCTGAACATCTTTTTCCATTAAATCCTTTAGCTCTTGATCGAATACCAAGCCCTGCATTAATTTGGACTTGGCTAAGCATAACGTTTTAAAATTAAGCGCTTCGTGGATTTCTAAGGACTCATGCGCCGCTAATGTAGACTGTTGGTTTATCATCGGATCACCTTTCTCTTATGTTTCTCAAAGGTATGTTATCCAGCCTAACTAGGTTTATTCGAAAGGATCGTGCTATTCGGCTTCAACCTTGCCAAGTGCTTTTTTGGCCGGTCCTTCAATGACTTCGCCTTGATATGAAAAGCGAGAGCCATGACAAGGGCAATCCCATGTTCTTTCCGCTTCATTCCACTCGACTTCGCAACCCATATGGGTGCATGTCGTGTCCACTAGGTGCAATGCTCCTTGTGGGTCTCGGTATGCGCCTGCTCTTTTGCCGTTTACCCGGATGACCGACCCTTCGTCGTGTTCCAGTTCTTCGGCTTTTTTGTAGCTGATGTCTAACTTTCCAGCAATCAAATGTTTAGCCACATTTGCATTTTGAGTTACAAATGTTTTAATGTCGGGGTCCATATGAAACCTTGAAGGGGAGAAAAGATCCTGGTAGGGGCTTTCCTCTCTGGTAATCAGATTCGTATTTAATAAGGCTGCCGCTACACTTGTGGTCATCCCCCATTTTCTATAACCCGTAGCAACGAGGATGTTAGAGGTGTTGGATAGTTCCTGCCCAATATAAGGGAGCTTGTCTAGCGTATACAAGTCTTGGGCCGACCAGCGATAAACGATCTCCTTTAATCCAAATGTTTGCTCCGCGAACTTTTGTAAAGCTTCATAGTACTGGAAAGTACAGATTCCTTGTCCTGTTTTGTGACCTTCCCCACCGACGATAACCATTGGTTCTCCGTTTACCATTACGGAGCGAAGTGAACGTTTTGGGGTTTCTGCACTTAGATACATACCACCTGGATAGATTTTATCGGTTTTGACCGCGAGTACATAAGACCGCTCGGCATGCAATCGCGCAAAATAAAGACCGTTGGGATCATTGAATGGAAAATGTGAGGAGGATACGACATGGTTGCAGGTAATTTTCTTTCCGTCGCTGGTTGTAATGATGGCAGGGTTTCCTTTTTCCACATCTACAACGGTGGTTTGCTCATAAATTTCCCCGCCCTGACGGATGACTTGGTTTGCCAAATATCTTAAGAAAGGTACAGGATTAAACTGGGCCTGGTTTTTCATCTTAATAGCTGCTTTAGTTGAAAACGGCAGAGGCGTTTGTTCGACATAACTTCCCGGGATGCCAAGTTGCTCGTAAGCTTTATATTCGTCGTCGATTTTTCCAACGTACGTATCTTCGCATGTATAAACGTAGGCATCTTCTTCTGTAAATTGACAATCAATATTAAATTCTTCTACCGTTTGTTTGATAAATTGAAGAGCGTTGTGGTTGGCTTCGTAATAGAGCCGGGTTTTTTCCTTGCCAAAATGGGAAATAAACTCGCTGTAGATCAAATCATGCTGTGCGGTAATTTTGGCGGTAGTATGACCGGTTGTCCCATGAAGTATCCGCCCTGCGTCGACGACGGCGACGTTTAATCCTTTTTTAGAAAGTAAATAAGCAGTGGTAATACCGGTAATCCCCGCACCTACAATGGCAACATCCACCTGAATATCCTCACTAAGTTTGGGGAAGTTAGGGATGTCAGTGGAAGCTAACCAATACGATTCGGGAAATTGCGGAAATGCGATACGAGATTTGCCTTGTGTCATTTTTACAAAAACCCCTTTGTATACAATTTATGTATATTGTTATCATTGTGGGGTTTTATATTCACTAAACGACTCTCTTTAGTATTTTTTTGATACAGGAGGGAGTGATGGAAAAGAAACAAAGCCGTCCTTAACGCGGATCGGCGCGAAAGGAGGCTTTGTGGGTTTAAATATGCAGCTAAGGACGTGGTTTAAAAATACCGAAAGGACGTCCTACGGGCAGAAATGTTCGGCCAAAATGTGCATTCAGAACGGCAGCTCCTGTACCGTACAGCGAGAGTAGACCAATGCCCATTTCAGCATAAGCGGCGATGGTATGGAACACCTCTGGGGCAACGCCGAATGCATCGAAGCTAAGGCCGAGGAATAGAAAATCAATCAACACAAAAATAAAAAATAGGACCTTGTGCGTCTCCATGGCTCCAATGGTCATGAAGAGCGTGAAGATGAGATAGCCGGCAAAGGCAAAGCCGAGCTGTTTGCCATCTACAGCAGATGCCAGCTCTGAGCCGAATACGCCCATTTTAATCATCCAGCTACTAGCTACGGCTAACCAGAAGAAGGCGTAAGCACCAAATGCCGTCATGCCAAAGGTATTGTTATGCTTTGCATCCTGAATGCAGGCAAACAGCTGTGCAAAGGCACCAAGGAAAATAGCCCAAGGGATAATAAAGCTCAAGCCTTCAGTGAGACCAAGCTTTTGGGATGAAGCTACAAGTGTTACAATAGCCAAGCCAAACAGGCCGATCGCACTCGGATCGGCCGTTATGATTTTTACGTTAGCATGAGATTCATTTTGCATGAAAAAATAGAAGCCTCCAATAATATTCAAATACGCGTCAATCTGCCGATGCCAGAATCACACTGACATATTGTAACGGAAACCGGCGTGCTCGCATAGTAGGGAATTCATAGATTTTCTATCTATTACGGTTGCCTGTATTAACGTTATTACGACCACCCTCGATACTGACTGAGGTAAAAGGAATACTTTCAGCTAGCTTTAATCCTGTTTTCAGCTTGACCGGGTACAATCAAGGCAATTTTCCCGGAGAGGATGCATAACTAATGAAAACGAAAAAGACCGTTTGGATTCCGGCAATCATCGCAGTTACGGTAGCAGCTCTGCTCGTCATCTACTATTACTACATGCCTTCGGTTTCCGGGGGCGGACCTGGCCTGCGACCGCCGGGAGGAGAGGTAAGCAATGTGGCAGGGCACATGGGCGGACGTCCCGGTGAAAAAGGAGGTGAAGGCAACGGGGAATTATTCAAGACTTTGGGTACTATCTCCGTGTTCCTTGGGGCTGCGACCTTCTCTTGGTTCTGGTTTAAGAAGAAGTTGAGATCGCCATCGATGTTGGTTAGAAAGACTGGGAAATTGTTACACTCCATGCATAAACTGCTGGGTTGGGCGACCTTGATCCTGATTGCCGCTCATGGTATTTATTTTTTGATAACCAAGCTTCAAGATAACAAAACCTATACCGGGATTGCGGGATTTGTCATTCTGCTGGCGATCGCCGGGTATGGCTTCTTCATTAACAAAGTTCGTAACAAGTGGATGCGGACCGTACACCGTTCGCTCGGATTGCTTTGGGTTCCCGTGTTGCTGCTACATGCTGGCGGATCGGCGATTATGGCGGTCATCGCCAGCCTTGCAGTGGGGGTACTTGTCTGGGTACTGGAAAGAATCGTTGAGAAAACGACGAAGCCTGTTCCAGGGGACACTCCCTGATTATCTTGAATGGTGTTACCGCAGGATTTGTGATAATATTTACACCTATATAGAATGAGGAAGTGACATAGTGATTAATATAACAATTCCAACTCCGGATATCACGATTACCAAACAGGTTAACCCTGAGCTCAGCCATATTTACGGGTTTACCGACTTTCACCTGATCCCTAGAGATAAGGCTGGCGTCTTTATGTTCTACAATGCGCAGGAGGAATTGCTGTTCGTTGGTAAAGCGAGAAAGTTAAGACCAAGAATCAAAAAGCATTTTGAAGATAACGTATCGCCGATCAAGGACAAGCGGAATGAGGTTGCGATTATCGAGGTTTGTATTGTAGAAGATGCGGTAGAGCGAGAAATTTATGAAACCTACATTATCAATTCACAAAAGGCTAAATATAACGTTGAAAAAGTATTTTTTAAGTAATGGAGTAACTTCCGCATGAAAAAAAGAGCAATAAGTCGCAGTGACTGTACTGCCCTTATTGCTTTTTTGTATTTCTGCATTTTAGATCCTTCCAGAGAGGGGCCATGGTATGAACAAAACAGATCGTTTGCTAGCAATCTTGCTAGAGTTACAGCGTAAGGATATTTTACGAGCCGAGGATTTGGCGGCTATATTCGAAACGAGTGTGAGAACCATCTATCGGGATATTCAGGCTCTAAGCGAATCGGGCGTACCGATTGTAGGAGCACCGGGCATTGGATATTCCTTGATGGAGGGGTATTTCCTGCCCCCAGTGAGCTTTACTGCAGAAGAGGCTGTGGCGTTGCTAATCGGGACGGATTTTATCGAACAAAAATTTGATACAGACTACGGTATCAAGGCGCAAACCTCCCGCAGGAAGATTGAAGCCATTTTACCAGAGAGCGTCCGCAGGGAAGTTTCCCGGGTGCGTACAACCATGAGATTGCTCGCTGTGGGTGAAGGGGCAAACCATAGAGAGAAAACCTACTTGGAAACGCTGCGTCTTGCTGTATTGGAAAAACGAATGGTACGGTTTGGTTACTCCAAAAGAATGCCAGAGGCTGACGGGAATCGTCAAAGTGTGCGTGTGGTCGCTCCCTATGGTCTGGTATTGCTTCGTGGTTCGTGGGTATTAATCGGGCAATGTGAATTGCGGCAGCAGCTTCGCCATTTCCGTCTGTCACGTATGGACGAGCTTATGGTACTGGAGGACAGGTTTCATTTGCCTGTCGATTTTCATTTGCAGGATTATAAGCAAACCGATGACCGTCATGTGACTGTTCGCATACTAGCACGCTCCGATATCGCAGATAAGGTGAAGGAAGCGAACAACTTTTATATGGAGGCTATAGAGGAGCGTGCAGATGGATTGCATATACTTTTCCGCGTTAGACAGCCGGACGAATTACTGCAATGGATACTTGGATGGGGCGCGGATATGGTTGTGCTGGAGCCTGAGTCGCTCCGGGAGCGGATACGTGCGGAAGTGGAAAAAATGTTGAAATGCTACTGACATAATGCTGTCAGTAGCATTTTTGTATAGTAAAGCTACTTTAATAGAGAGGGGCAGTCACTAATATATGAATACAACCGAAACATTGCAGCGTTTTGAAGAAACGGCACAACACTATCTTCTTGAATTGGACAGCTTTAGCTTGGAGCAATTGCAGTACACACCGCAGGAGGACCAATGGTCGCTTGGACAAATGTATCTTCATTTGGTGAACTCTGCTCTGTATATGCACCTGAAGAACATTGATGTTTGTCTACAGCCTAATGGGGAGACAGGGGTTAAAACGGAGGCGGGTACGGCCGTTTTTAATCTAGGAGGGTTTCCGCCCATACGTATCCAAGTTCCACCATCTCCGCAGTATACTCCCCCACAACCGACGAGCAAAGAAGAAATTGTGGAGGGTTTAAATGCTGTGATCCGTAAAATGAGAGAGATTGAGCCGATCGTTGGGAAATCAACAGGGCTTTCTACCGTCTCTCATCCCAGATTCGGCGCGTTGAATGCTGGAGAGTGGTTTTCGCTCATCGAGATGCATTATCGTCATCATCTTTTGCAGAAGGAGCGCTTGAAGCACGCAATAGCCGATTAATCGTCTCCCGGCGTAGCCCGATAAACTGGCCGATTTCCTCCTGCGTCAGCACGTCCGTTAACGTGGCGGGTGCGATGTAGGAGTGGAACCAGCGTTGAAGCTTCCGAAGCTTTTCGGCAGGTGACACCTCGGTGAGCTGGTCAATTCGTTGCTGCATCATGCGCAACTTATCCTGTAGCTGTAAAGCGATAGCCCGACATTGAGTCGGGTCTTGCTCCAGCGCCTGATACCATTCTTTTTGTGACAGAACCTCAACCTCAGAGGTTACCAGCGCGACTGCTGTACCATAATAAGGATTGGGGCTGATCAGGGAGTGGTGCGGGATGATTTCATCGGGCACAATCACATTAACTAAAATTTGCGAGCCGTCTTCATGGACTCGGACAATTTTTAACAAGCCGCTCTTGAGGTGATATAAAGGGCCAGATTCTCCTTGTCGAAATAAGGTCTCACCTTTGTGTAACATCATGAACGTAATAACCTCCATTCCATGTATTCCAGCTTTTTAGATGAACCCGCCATTGACGCGGATTGTCTGCCCGGTAACCCACTGTGATTTGGCGCTGACCAGAAACTCAATCACATCAGCGATATCTTCCGGTTCGCCGAGCCGACCCATAGCATTCATTTTTTTCATGCCTTCGATTTGCTGCTCGGTTTTTCCAGCTTGGAAAAGCTCGGTGTTCACAGGACCGGGAGCCACGGCGTTGATCGTAATTTGTTTGCTTCCGAATTCCTTGGCTAGCTGACGGGTAAATTGCTCCACTGCGCCCTTGGTACCTGCGTATACGCTATAGGTCGGGAACATTTGTCCGATCACGGATGTAGACAGGTTCACGATTCTTCCGTAGTTCTCCATATATTTCATGGCTTGCTGACAGGCAAAGAAGGTGCCCTTTACATTCAGTGCGAATTGTTTGTCAAAATCAGCTTCGGTTACCTCAGCCAGAGGTTGGGTGATCATCAGCCCAGCGTTGTTAACCAGAATATCCACTTTACCGAATTCAGCAATCGTATTTGTAAATAATGCTTCAATATCACTCATTTTGCCCAGATCAGCGTGAAGTGCTATGGCTTTGCCGCCTTTTTGAATAATCCTCTCCACGACTTTTTGAGCTTTGTCCGGACTGCTGGCATAATTGATGACTACATTAGCGCCCAGATCAGCCAGTTGCTCGGCAATGGCACGTCCAATTCCTCTAGAGGACCCGGTGATAATTGCTGTTTTTCCGTCCAAATGCTTCATATGTGTTTGGACCTTCCTTCCATATCTATTTTAAGTGATTCCTTTTTCTAAAAGCATCCACACATCCGAAAACTCCCGATTAATCACGGGATTCTTCCATTCGTAAGCATGAGCGGGATGATGAAAACGGGCTGTGGCATAGAAAAGGGTACGCGCCAGTTGGGCTGGCTGATCCGATGTGATGTCTCCGCGTATAATGATATCAGCGAGCTGATCCACAATGTGGGCGATATGCTGGTCGATTAAATCAGCCGCTTGCTCGGTGACCCTCGTATACATCTCAAACATTTCCTCGTCGTCGCGGGCATAATACTGCTTAAGTTCGACCAAGGTCTGTATATATCGTTTTAAATGTGGCGTTCCCAGTATAGATGAATTCTGACAGACCTCCGTTAATGGGCCGATAATCTTTTCATTCAGCCATTTTTCGGTCACACCTTCAAGAAGCTCGGCTTTACTTTTAAAGTGTCGGTAAATGGTGCCATGACTTACTCCCAATACTTTGGCAACATCGGTCACGGAGGTTTTGGCTATACCAAAACGCCTAAGTGTGTCTTCTGTAGCGATAAGAATCTGTTCCTTGGTTAGCACATCTGAGGATTTTTCCATAGGGACACGGTCAAGTGCCGTGTGAGTCACCTCCTTAAAGTCAGGATAACATAAAGGGTATCAAATGACAAATATACGTTTTTGTCATTTGATACCCTTTTTTTAAAGAATCCAAAGAAGTGAACAGAAATACTACAATAACGAATCGATGACGGGATCAATGGCCCAGGGCTCCGTTGTTACTTCAAATCTCCCTTGCACATGGCCATCGCGATCGACCAAGAATTTAGAAAAATTCCACTTGATACCGTCGCCAGCGTATATATCCGGATACTTATCCCGCAGGAAATCCTCCATCCATTGACCGTCTTTGGTCTGGATATCGAAGCCTTGAAACGGTGCCTGTTGGGTCAGATATTGAAATAAAGGATGAAGAGATAAGCCTCTTACATCCGTCTTCTCAAATAGTGGGAAGGTTACTCCATGGTTAATTTGGCAAATTCCCTGAACCTCCGAATTGCTACCCGGCTCTTTTTTATTGAATTGGTTACAAGGAAATGCAAGGATTTCAAAACCTTGTTCCCTCCGTTTTTCGTAGAGCTTTTGCAGATCAGTGAATTGACTGGAGAAGCTACACATGCTGGCAGTGTTTACAATAAGGAGAATCTTACCTCTATAGTCTGAGAGTTCAATCGGTTCCCCATTAATTGAGGTTGCTTGAAAATCATAAATAGACATGTTAACGTTCCTCCTCACGTTATTTTTTAATACATCATATATCCAGAATTGTTATTGGTCTAATATATTATTGGAATCAACCTTATAGGTATTTGCAATAATCTTGTCATGTAAAGACACATTGTCCATCTCTCTCTTGAAACCAAAGAAGACTCGACTTGAGAAAGTGGGAGATTTGCCTCTTCATAGCAAACTGTGGCATTCGCCGTTACCAAGATAGAATATAGATGCATATTCATGTAGTGTGTGCAAAAACCCAACAGAATCGAGGGATATTCGTGCCCATTGGAAAGATGATTCAATACAAGGAAATGCGACAACATCCCATTTTACGTACTCACTTGCCCGAAACCCGCTGGATCAGTAATGCAAGGACTTTACGGATGCTGGATACCTATCGCACAGTCTTCATCAAGCCTAATTATGGGAGTGGAGGGACTGGCATCATACGTGCGAAAAAGCTGGGGAGGAAATATGAGGTTCGTTGTGGCTCCAGTCGAAGAATCGTTAGATCCCACGCTGTAAGAAGAGCAGTTAGAACCTATCGGAGACCTCATCGCCGTTATTTGGTACAGCAAGGACTTAAGTTAGCTAAGTACAAAGGTTCGATTTTTGATGCCAGAGTGTATATGCAGAAGCCGGAATCGGAATGGGTCATTTCAGGAATAACCGGCCGTGTCGCTGCACCTCGAAAAGTCGTTACCAACTATCGGAAGGGAGGACATGCGGCGCCGTTGTCCAAAGTGCTTTTAAGGGTCTTTAAAAATGACAGAACAAAAATGAAAGAGATTCTGGACCAGGTCACCGAGCTTTCTAGAATCATTGCCGACACGATAGATAAAAATCATCCGGTTCGCGAGTTGGGCATCGATCTTGCTATTGAGAAGAGCGGCCAAATTTGGATTATCGAGGCCAATCCGCATCCCGGACATATGTTGTTCAGGCAGCTCCCCAATCACAAGATGATTCGCAACATCTTGAGAAACAAACGTCGTATACATCATTAGGATAAAGTTTGTGAAATCATTCATGGATAAGAAAAGGAGGAGAACGCCCAAGCCAAGGTGCGGGAGCGTTCTCCGTTTTTTTTGGTAAATGACTGACAGATTTAGGACGAAGCTTTTATGTTAAAATGTGTCCGCCATCCACATGAAGGACTGTTCCGGTCACAAACTGATTTTGAATCAAATAAAGTACGCCTCGTGCAACATCCTCCGCAAGTCCAACTCGCTTCACAGGGAGCTTATGCGCGACCGTATCATAGAATTGATTGCGTGTATTTTCAGGCATTTTGCTACGGGAAGGTGTGTCAATAATGCCGGGTGAGACGACATTCACGCGGATGGGAGCAAGCTCTAACGCCAAGGTTTGACCAAGATTCGCAACGGCTGCATTCACAGCACCGAGCGCAGAGGAGCCGATCATCGGCTTGTAAGCCACCACTCCTGAAAATAAGGTAATGGAACCCTCGGCTGAGAGTTGGGAAGCCCCGTATTTAGCTGCATAATACTGTCCCCAAAATTTGTTTTCGAATAGCTTGCGGGCTTGATCTGTCTCCGACTGAAGGAATGACCCACCTGATGTTTCTGCCGCGCTAACGATAAGATGATCATAGGGGCCGACTTTTTCGAAGAAAGATTTTACCTGCTGCTCATCTGACGTGTCCAGCACATGTATTACAGCACGAGGGCCCAGCATTTCCTTGGCCTTGTGCAATTTATCCTCCGAGCGGCTGGCGATTACCACTTCCGCTCCAAGCGAAATGACTTGCTTAGCTGTTTCTAAACCAATACCTGAGCTTCCACCAATAATGACAATCTTTTGGTTTTGCAAATGGATTCCCTCCTAGTATTCATCTGGATTTGTTAATCATGTAATACGGCTTGTAGATGTGTATCAAGATCAGCAATAAATTTGGGTATATTTGGATTTTTAATAACATCGTAGCATGCAAAGCTTTTCAAGGGCTTCATACCGAGAAATGTATGCGCAGAATGCAAATGACGGAGTGCAGCTTCTAGACTAGCCCCATTAAAAAATTGAGTTGGATCATTAAAGGCTTTTTCCGGAGCATTCCAAGTTGTGGAGAACATATATTTCTTGTCGGTTAATAAACCTCCGCTCCCATATTCATGAGCACCCGTGAAGAATATACCGTAAGCATAGACTTCATCCATATAAGTCTTTAATAATCCAGGAACGCTGAACCAGTAGATGGGGGTTTGGTAAATGACTACATCCGCCCATAAAAATTTTTCTTGTTCTTCGCTGAGGGTATAGCCGTCTTGAACAGACGTTATTTTGATTTTGTTCTCTTCACTTAAGAGACGCACCATATTGTCTATCAATGTTTGGTTCAATTTCCCTTCAGACGAATCATATTTTTGATGACCGTTAATGATTAGTATATTTTTCATCTCTTCACCTCCTTGTATTAGAGAAAACGTTAGTTGCTACAGCGATATTGTATATGTAGTAGGTTTATTTAGGGAAGTAGTGATATTTAATTCATATAGTTTCCCTAAAGAAACTATTGTGATATCATTGGATTTAACAGATAATTTTTGGGGGAGTTCCTATGCACGACCAAGAACCTATTGAATTGACCAAAGGAATACCCGGCAAGCCGTGCCCTATTGCCCAAACACTTGATTTGATCGGAACGAAATGGACTTTTTTAATCATCCGTGACCTGCTTATCGAAGGAACACTGAGATTCAGCCAACTTCAGAAGTCCATGAAGGGGATTAGTCCCAAAACGCTTTCCCTACGCCTGAAAGAGCTTGAAGATAACGGTCTGTTAGAGAGAAAGGTATATGCCGAGGTTCCCCCGCGTGTTGAATATTCGTTAACGGAAAAAGGGAAGCGACTTGAAGGTGTTTTTATTGAGCTGAAGAGATTTGGCTTAGATTTAAAAGCAGATCGTTGAGGGATATGAACTGCAACATTCCAAGGTATCGTTGAGCTGAACGATGCCTATTTCTTATATTCTAAAAAAGAAAACGTTTGCCAAAAAGTTCACAGAAAGTTCACTTATGTGGAGGTTTCGACTATTTATATAATTACCAAGGTACACAGAAGGGATGATGGAATTGCCAACGACGAAGAAAGAAGATTTTTACTTTGGTTTCATGATGTGCTTGGGGATGGTCGTATTCATGACATTTTATAATCTATATACAAATGACTTGATTGGCACAATCTCTCTAAAAGTAATGGTTTTTCAATTTATTTTATGTTTTATCATTGCTTTCGTATTGGAACTATTTATTGTCGGTCCATTAGCAAAGAAAATAGCCTTCTCATTACCATACGATAAATCCAAAAAGGTATTTGTGATTCTGTCCCTTTCATGCTGTATGGTCATTGGAATGGTTCTCTGTATGTCACTTTATGGATTGGGGACAGCTTACTTTTTTAATGGTCTTTCGGGAGATTCATTATTTAAAAATTACTTATCTTTAGTTTTTAATAATTTTATTTTTGCTTTCCCTCTGCAGCTCTTAATTGTAGGGCCGCTTGTTCGGTACTTATTTGCTAAATTCGTGAAAGGTACACGAATTGCGGTATCTTTAAGCTAAAACGTAGTTTAACGACGGTATACGATAGCTCAAAAGCCGCCTTCTGTCTGAGAAGGCGGCTTGTTTTTACTCAGAATTCCCAGTATCTTTACAGCGTTTGTCCGCTGTCTACCGTAATAATCTGGCCTGTCATGGCTTCCTGTTCCAAAGCAGAGCAGATCATGCTGGCGATATCTTCGGGCGTGGAAATGCGCTGTAGGAGTAAATGAGGAGCCAATGTTTTCATTTGCTCTTCCCTGCCTGACCACCATCTTGTCGCTACAGCTCCCGGCACGATGCAATTGACGCGAATATCCGGCGCAAGTGCCCGTGCTAAAGATTTGGTCAGCCCGTGGACGGCCGCTTTGGATACCGCATAGGGAAGCGAAGAACCTAGCCCTGTTTGCCCTGCTATACTTCCCAGATTGACGATAGCTCCTTGTTTACTACGCTTCATAAAAGGAGCTACGGCTCTGGCACAGTAAAACATGCCTTTTACATTTACATCAAATAGATCATCCCATACCTCTTCCGTGGCTGCCTCCAGATCATCCATCGGAATGTGATGTGTAATGCTAGCGTTATTCACGAGTATATTAATCGTACCGAATTGCTGGACAATCTGGTCAACCATAGTTCGAACTTCCTGATCTCGGGAAACATCTGCCTGTAATGCGATAGCACGTCCGCCCTTTTCAAGGATCATACGTACAGTTTCCTCTGCATCGTTTTTAGAGCGGGAATAGTTTACGACTACCGTAGCTTTTCGATCTGCCAAGGCCATACACACGGCTCTCCCAATTCCTGTACCTCCACCTGTAACCAATGCTACTTTTTGATGTAAATCCATGTAAATTCGCTCCTTCTCCATCCAGTTCATTTGCGTCTGAAAAATAATAAGATCTGATATGTATCATTGTAGAGGAGGTATTGTATTCTGTATAATTGAATTAAATGAATTTACAATTCAATAAAATTGAATCAATTGTTTATACAGGAGTCTGATAATGGACATTAAAACACTCAAAACATTTCAAATGATTGTGAATTACGGAAGTTTTATGCGTGCAGCGGAAGAGTTGAATTATGCACAATCTACCGTGACGATGCAAATACAGAAGCTGGAGTCCGATATGGGAATTCAACTGATCGAACGGGGCAAGAAAATAAAGTTAACTGAAGCGGGCAGGATGTTTTACGAGCAAAGTCTACATATTGTAAAGGATATGGAGCAATTGCAGGAAAATATGGACAATCTGCAAAGAGGGACCGCAGGCGACATTCGTATAGGAGTGACCGAACCGACTGCCAGTTATCGACTACCAGGAATTCTAAAGCGTTTCTTAACCCATTATCCGAACATTCGGGTTTCTGTTGAGTTTGGAAATACCCCTACCTTAAGCGAGCGTATTCTCAAGGGGGATATTGACTTAGCGCTGTGTTCCACACCAGATTTGGGCACAGAGCTATATTTTGAGCCTTTATTTAGGGAGAAATTTGTAGTTTTAATGCCTGAAAATCACTCGCTTGCGGAAAAAGAAAACATTGGGCCGGAGGATTTACAGGGGCAGCGGTTGCTTATTACGTCGGCTACCTGTCCCTATCGTCGCAAACTTGAAATGGTCATGAAGGAATATGGAATAACCACGTTAAATACGATGGAAATTGGCAGCATGACGGCTCTGAAATTTTATGTGGAAAGCGATTTAGGGATTGCACTTGTGCCACAAATTCTGGTCAGTTCTGTCCCGGCAGGAACAACGGTGAGGGAATTAAGCGGCAGCCTGATTGATATGACCTTCGGACTTCTCTGCAAAGCAACAGACTATCCGCTAAAGTCGACAGGTTCAAGGCTATATTCTGTGTTGAAGCAGGAGCTTGGGGGATTGCATGCGACCATTAAGCTAGAGTAACGAGTATCAGGGAATTGTGTTTTCTGTCACCATATGATGTAAATGCAGTACAGCAGAAAACCGACTGCTGTGGGCAATCGGTTCATTGGTTTACTTTTTATTAATCGGAACCCATACCTCGCACCGGTAGTCTTCAGCATGTGAATCTCCTATAGTATACACTTCCAGTTCCGGGCCGCCTGAATGCTCATAATTGCTGGCAGGGAACCATTCCTGGAAAATTCTTTGCCATACCTTTTGGATCGAGTGAGGCATAGGGCCGATGGATGTAAACACTGCCCAGGTTGAAGCCGGAATGGTTCTGGATTCCAGCCCATTCGCGGTCGCTACGTCTTCGCTGCCTTCTGCGGCGATTAAGTAGCTAAACGTCTCCTCTCCATGTTTCATGTCCAAACATATACCGAGTATATCATCGCCTGTTCCCAAGGCATGAATCCGATCCGATGTACCATCCGCATTTAGTTCGTTCCAGAATTTTGGGATTTCTCGAAGATTATCGCCGTTCTTAGTGGTGACTTGAATGGACTTGCCAATGACCGTAAAGGCCGCTTTCTCTACAATTTTGTAATCCATTTCCTGATCTCCCTTCAACGATAGATGGAAGGTGATGCGTGGAAAGGCTTTCAGGTTCACCCCAGGGCTTCTGGCCTCAGAGGGAGAAATACCGTGTATCTTTCGGAACGCTTTAGAAAAAGATTCGGGGGAATCATATCCGTATTTGAACGCTACATCCAGCACCTTGGCGGAAGAAAGACTCAATTCCTGAGCAGCCAAGGTCAATCGACGTTTGCGCACATATTCTGCTACCGTGAAGCCAGTTAGCATATGAAACATTCGCTGAAAATGAAAAGGAGACGAATAGGCTGCCTTTGCAATTTCATCGATATCGAGTGGCTGCTGCATTCTCTCTTCCATCAGATCCAGTGCGTTCTTGATCCGAAGCAACCATTCCAACCGCATCACCTCCTTGGTTGTAATCATATCATTAGGAGTATCTGTAATCCTGTCTTTGCGTGCTCTTGTTGAACAGGAAAAACAATGTGCCTGCCCCCTTGTGTTCATAATTAAAATTTGGGACAATGAAAGAGACGTTTAAATAGCGCAGATTGCTTAAACATGCTATGATGCAATGATCGTTGAGACGAGTCGTGATGGCTAGGGTTTATATATAGAAATACGAATTTGATTGTTTTGAAAAGAGGATCGAACATGAAAAAAGAATCCATTTATGGATTAACGCTAGATCAATTGACAGCATGGCTCATCGAGCATGGGCATAAGAAATCCCGGGCATTGCAGGTATGGGACGCATTGTACCGGAAGCGTGTTACTGATTTTGCAGCGATGGCAGAGGTTCATGAGGATTGTACACGCCTGTTGGCAGAGCACTTTTCCATTGAAACACTTGAAGAACACGTGAAGCAACAGTCAGCAGACGGGACGGTCAAGTTCTTGTTCCGGCTTCAGGATGGTAATTTGATTGAGACGGTATTGATGCGGCATAAGTTTGGCTTATCCGTATGTGTGACTACACAGGTAGGATGTAATATTGGATGTAGCTTCTGTGCGAGCGGATTGTTGAAGAAGAGCCGCGACCTATCCAGTGGTGAGATTGTAGAGCAAATTATGAAGGTCCAGCTGTATCTGGATCAGGAACGCCCGGGCGACCAGGTCAGTCATGTTGTTGTGATGGGAATTGGCGAACCGTTTGATAACTTCGTGAACCTGTCCGATTTCATTCGGGTGATTAAGGATCACAAAGGGCTAGCGATTGGGCCGCGGCATATTACCGTTTCCACAAGCGGATTGGCTGATAAAATCATTGAATTTGCAGATTCAGACCTGCATGTCAATCTGGCGATCTCCCTCCACGCCCCGAATAATGAGATTCGTACTCGCATTATGAAGATCAACCGGGCGATTCCGATTGAGAAACTCATGCAGGCGATTGATTATTATTTGGACAAAACAAATCGTCGAATTACGCTGGAGTACATCTTGCTGAAGGATGTTAATGACGGTAAGGAGCATGCGCTCGAACTGGCTGAGCTGGTGGGCCATCGTCGTAATCTGGCCAATGTCAACCTCATTCCGTACAATCCAGTAGATGAGCATAGCCAATACCAGCGGAGTGAGTCGGAGTCGATTACGGGCTTCTATGATGTGCTGAAGAAACAAGGTATTAGCTGTAGTGTTCGGCTGGAGCATGGAGTCGATATTGACGCAGCCTGCGGACAGCTACGCAGCAAACAAATCCGCAAGGATGCCAAGGGTAGCCGCAATGCGGAGCGCGAAGCCATTAGTTAAATACACAAGCGTACTCTCTAACAGGAGTACGCTTTTTTATATCACGAGCCGTAGGGCGAAACGTTACCCAGAAATGTGAAAATAGTCACGTAATAGTTGCTGCTTTTACGTTATAGTGAGTGGTTAGTGGAGGGGTTATATGGCTAACGTAATTTCGAATGTGGCGCTCGTTCCGGGCATTTATGTGATGAAAATAGAGGGAAAGTTTAAAGGGAACATGGGGCAGTTCTACATGCTGCGCAGCGGGACAGGTTACCCACTGCTACCCAGACCCATCAGCATTTATGATATCGGGGAAGAGAGTATTTCCTTTTTGTATCGGGTTGTTGGAGAGGGGACAAATTTGTTTTCCCAATTACAGCCTGGTCAGGAAATTCAGTTAGAAGGACCTTTCGGAAACGGTTTTCCGCAGGTAGAGGGCAGTTTGGCTTTAATCGGCGGTGGCATGGGTACAGCTCCGTTGCTGTTGGCTGCAAAGTATTACCCGCATGCGCATGTTTATCTAGGGTTTGCACAGCAAGCCTTCGGGGTTGAAGCGTTCGAAGCTGTGGCGGCATCTGTACAGGTCAAGGTAGGGGGAAGTATCGTCGAACAGATCGATCCGACGCTCTATGCAAATATGTTTTCCTGCGGGCCAACTCCGATGTTACAAGCACTCGCTATAAAAACGGTGGATACGTCGTCCCGCTTATATATTTCAACTGAAAGACACATGGCCTGTGGTATTGGCGCATGTTTGGGCTGTACGATGCGTACCCGTGGAGGCAATCGGAGGGTATGTAAAGAAGGGCCTGTATTCCCGGTGGAGGAGGTGGAGTTCGATGATCTCCATGGCGTGTAATATTGCGGGTGTACCGTTCAAGAACCCGATCATCATGGCTTCCGGTACGTTTGGATTCGGACGGGAGTATGCGGAATTTTATTCTCCTGAATTATTGGGCGGCATCGTCGGCAAGGGACTAACCCTGCATCCGAAGGCTGGTAATACGGGATCACGAATACATGAGACAGCATCCGGCATGCTCAATAGTGTGGGGCTGGAGAATCCGGGTGTTGCCGCCTTTTTGAAGGATGAACTGGATGACATGACTCACTGGAACACGGCTGTTATTGCCAACGTGGGCGGTTCCAATCTGGAGGAATATGTTCAGGCCGTAGCGATGATTACGGAAAATGCACAAAAGCGTCGCACGATGAACCGCAGAGGCGTTGATATGCTGGAATTGAACATTTCATGTCCCAACGTGAAGCAGGGTGGAATGCAATTTGGTATCCAGACGGAGGTAGCGCGGGAGGTTGTGCGTCAGGTGCGCAATGTGACGGCACTTCCGTTGGTTGTCAAGCTGTCTCCCAACGCAGAGAATATCACGCAGATGGCGGTTATGTGCGAGGAAGAAGGCGCAGACGGAGTATCTCTGATCAATACATTTTCTGCAATGAAAATAGATATACGCCGTCGTCGCAGTGTCTTCGCCAACACGTACGCAGGTCTTTCCGGCCCTGCAATTAAACCGATTGCTTTGCGCATGGTTCACCAGGTGGCACAGGCGGTGTCGATTCCGGTGATCGGGATGGGTGGCATAAGCTCGGTGGAAGATATTATTGAATTCACTATGGCAGGGGCTGCTGCCATTCAGGTAGGAACGTACAATTTTGTCCATTTACATGCAGGGGCCGAGCTGGTACATGGCCTTGAACAATGGATGCAGCGGGAAAAGGTGCAGTCATTGGATGAGATACGGGGAATTTTGTGAATTTGGAACCTTTTTGCATACACTAATTCATATAAAACCGGCTTGTCTTTAAAAGACAAACCGGTTTTGTTTTTTATTTGACCAAACAGCAAACGCCATTAGTGGTTAATATCGCACTTGTTCAAGATGAACGAAATTTGATTTTCCAGCCGATGAATGGCTTCCTCGGACGCCTGGTCGTTTGCACCTTGTTCCTGAAGCGCAGCGAGTTCCTGCTTGAGCTGATGAAGGTCTTGTCCTGCATTAGCGCAGTTGTAATTGCTTTCGAGATTGTCAATCATCCGTGATCCTCCCTTTCGTTAGGTATACGTCCTTATTATGGAGATTTGATCTTTCCTTATTCAGCATAAAGTTTTATTTCAGGTAAAGGATCATGAGGCGCGTAAAGCTTGCGAAATAAGAAGGAAATTGTCAAACGATGTCGAATAACAAGGGATTATAGGGAAAGAAATAGGCTCTTCTTCCCAATGGAGAGCTTGATATAGAAATTGGGTGATGGGGTTGCGGTCAAAAAGTAAGTCGAAACCGAGACGACAATTCAAAGTTTCGCTACAATTCATGATTATTATTTTGGTTGTTTTAGTTATCATTATTTCCTTAATTATATCCTTGCTTCTCATTCGTAATTTCGTGATTAACAAGCATTTTGATAATACGAAGGAAAAACTTTCGGGTGTTGCCAAGATGGTTGCCAGTGACAACGATGTTATTCGTAATGTGGAGCAGGGAATTCCTGTGAAGCAGATCCAAGACTATTCGCTTGGAGTCATGCATAACGTTAATGTGGATTTTGTTGTCATTCTGAACCACGATTTAATTCGGCTATCTCATCCGAATGCAACGATGGTTGGCAAACCGTTCTCTGATTTGAATGATGCCAGAAGAGCGCTATCCGGTCAGGGACATTTTTCTGAGAATATAGGTATTTTGGGCAAAGGTTACCGATATTTTACGCCGATATTTAATCAACAGCATGAGGTCATTGGGATTGTATGTGTAGGGCTGACCATGAGAACCCTAAATCACGATTTGATGCAGGCGCAGTATACCATTTTTGGGGGGCTGATGCTGGGGCTCTTTAGTGGAGTTCTGGGCGCGATCATTCTGGCTCAGAAAATCAAAACCATTTTATTTGGGCTTGAGCCGCAAGAGATAGCAACACGATTGCGCGAAAAAGAAATTATTGAAAATGAGGTCGCTGAAGGAATTATAGCCATTTCGGCTGACAAGAAAATTATGCTCATGAACAAAGAAGCTCAGGCCAAGTATCAACTGGCAAACCAAGAAATGAAAGCCCCGATTGGCGAGCAGCTAGATACCAACTTTTATAACGTGCTTTTCAAGAGAGTGTTCGATGATAAAAAGAAAATCAAGGATCGCTCATTTTATGTGAATGGTATAGAGGTCATTGCGACAGTAACCCCTATATATATTGAAAATGAATTTTTTGGGGCAGTTGCAACGCTGCGCGACCAATCCGAGATGATCCATCTTAGCAACCAGTTGAGTGGTACAAAATATTATATTAACTCCCTTCGCGGACAGACTCATGAATTTATGAACAAAATGCACGTAATATCCGGGCTAATTGAAATGAGGAAATATGCGGAGGTCAGTCAATATATTCAGCAGCTAAATCACCGGTATCAAGATGAGGTAGGCTTTTTGACTGAGAGAATTAAGGTTCCGGCATTAGCAGGTTTTATTATGGGTAAAATCAACGAAGCACGCGAACAGAATATTTCGGTTCTTCTTGCAGAAAGCTCGGATGTCTCTAATGTGGAGATGCAGGATATCGTTCATGATGTCATACACATCCTGGGCAATTTTTTTGACAACGCCATAGATTCCATCTTACAAAAAAAAGAACCCGGCAAAATTGAAATGAAATTGAACTATGAGAGTGAGGGAAATGTATTCATTTTGGAAGTGAAGGATAATGGGTTGGGGATTGATTTTGAGATGCAAAAAAGAATATTCGAGCATGGTTTTTCAACCAAAGGAGAAGACAGAGGCTACGGCTTGAATCTGGTTAAAACCATGGTGGAAAATCATCAAGGAATCATTGAGCTTGATAGCCAACCGGGTCTGGGAACAAGTATATATGTAGAATTGCCCTGTACATTGGAGGTGACAAACGAATGAAAGTTCTAATTGTTGAGGATGATCCGATGGTTGCTGAGCTCAATCAACAGTTTATCGAGCGCATGGACAATTTGGACGTTGTATGTAAGGCAGATACCGTCAAGAAAGCACAGGACTGCCTTCAAAAATGGTCACCGGATCTGGTATTACTGGACGTTTATTTACCTGGAAAAAGCGGATTAACTTTATTATCACATATGCAGGAGCATCAGTATCATGCTTCCGTTATTTTAATTACGGCTGCAAAAGATATTCAGACGGTGAAGGAAGCTGTTTTTTATGGTGTTGCAGACTATTTAATTAAACCCTTTACATTCGAACGCTTTAGACTGGCTGTTGAGAAAATCCAGCGTCTGGCCACGGTGATGGAGGAAGGGAACGGAATTAATCAAGCTGTTATTGACCATTATTTTAATAAAGAAGAGCATGCGGGTGTGGAAAAGAAAAAACCTGTTGAACTTCCATCACATAATCTATCGAAAAACCTGTCTAAAAATTTGTCCAAACTGACCATGACCACGATACTGAAAAGTATTCAAGAGCTGGGCGGACCCTTCTCGGTTGAAACGTTAGCCAGAGAAGTGGACTTGTCCCGTATCACGGTAAAAAAATATATTCAGTTCCTGGTGGACGATGGCTTTCTCGTTGAATCGATAGAATACCACAAGGTTGGCAGGCCGCTGATGCTCTATCAGTTGAATCCTGATATAAAAGAACCGCCATTTCCATTGTAATCTGGAAATAGCGGTTCTTTTTTTGTCAACAAAGGTGCCGAGCTTCCTAATTATTTATTTCATAGAGAGGACAGGAAGTGGGACCAGGTTATCTGAAGAATGAGTTGTAACGATATCATGGAAGTTGTCGTAGCTAGTTTCAATCATGTTGGATAACGCCGTAACGGTATTCGAGCCAGCATGAGGCGTTACCAAAACTCTTGGATACAGCTCCACAAGCTTCTGGATCGTTGGGTCCGGGAGCATTTGCCATGGTTCAAACGCTTTGAAAAATAGTTCTTCCTCTTTAGGGAAGACATCTGTCCCAAATCCCTCCAAATGATTACTGAGTAAAGCGTCCAGAATGGCTTGATTATCTTGTAATTCTCCACGTGAGGTATTGATGAGGATAGATCCCTTTTTCATTTTTGCTAAAAAGCTGGCATTAATCATTTGGTCGTTCTGTCCCGGCAGATAAGGAACATGCACACTAACGACATCGCTCTCTGCCAGTAGTTCATCCAAGGTTGTGAATGGAATGACTTCCTTGGCTGCGTCGGATGGGTACACATCATAGCCGATAACAGAAGCTCCTAATCCTTTAAACAATTTGGCTTCCGTCAGACCAATGCGACCGACCCCGATAATCCCAACTTTACAATTGTGAATCTCTTTGCTGAATGTATGCTCATCCACAATAAAATTTTTGAAAGAGCTTTTGGTAGTCATATAAGCGGTGTGCCGGAACAGCATCATAGCCAAAGTTAAGGAGAGCTCGGCGATGGCATTCGGAGAGTAGGATGGCACGCGTGCCACCTTCATTCCGAATTCGCTGCAGGCATCCAAATCAATGTGGTTGATTCCGACTGTTCTGGTGAAAACATATCGAATGCCGTATTCATTGAATTTTGTGATATTTTCCCGATTGGCAGCACAGTTTCCTCTTAGCAAAACGGCATCGTGATGCTGCGCCAACTCTGCATTGCTGGAAGTCAGCAGTTCTTCGACCAGCGTTAGTTGGAAGTTATATTTATTGAGCTCCTGGAAATAGGGTTTCTCATAAGAACGGACACCATAGCAAATGATTTTTAACATGTTGTTTTCCCCCTGATTTAGAAAATTCCAATTTTATCAATGACATTGAGCGTAACGATCCACACTGGAATCATGACGACAGAAGTAATAGTTGATAGAAGCGATGCATTGGAGGTTAATATGGCTTCCTTATCAAAACTGATGGCATAGGCTGCGGCTACGGTAGCTGTAGGAGTAGCCATCATGATGACAATAGTAGCTAAAGCGACCGAATCGACTGACAGAATATGAGATACAGTCAACAAAGCCAGCAAGACGATGTTAACAATAGGTACAAGCCAAACCTTAACGATGCTGTAATACCAAGAGGTCTTATCCGTAGCAGCCGTCTTGAAGCTGATCTCCCCTAATGTCGAGCCAATCGATAACCAGGCTAACGGAGAAGCTAGTCCAGCAAGGTAGGTCATGGGCTTGAACAGCCAGACAGCGGTTTGATCAATTCTTAGAAAGGCGAACTGCTGGATGGCCCCATCCTCTGTAGCTACACTCATCTGTGGCAAATAACCTTGAAATAACCAAACAAACAGGCCTAGAAACGTGGCGATAACGATTGGATTCATAAACATGGTTTTGAGATTTTTAAGCTCCATTTTTAAGCCGCTCATCTTGATATAGCCGTAGGAGTATAAGAAAATGCGGTACCCTATATTAAAAATGGAACTGTACATCACTCCGGTAGGACCGTAAATGGCCCCGACAATTGGGATTCCGAAGAAAGTAGTGGAACCGAAAATCGTTAATACCCGCAAAACATCCTGTTTATCCTTGTTGTAACTCAGGAAGAACGGTTTTGAAATAAAGATGAGAATAATATAAATTAGAACTCCCCATATTAAAACATTCATACCTTGTTTTAACATTGTAGGATTAATATCCTGCATGAAAGAATTAAAGGCTAGTGCTGGTAGAGCCACGGTTAAAACAACCTTGGATAGCATCTTTCCTACTGCTGCGTTAAAAATCCCCTTTTTACGGCAAAAGAAACCAAGAAGGATAATAAAAACGGTGGAAGCGATAGAGCTGACAATTTTGTTATCTGTTAAGGTCGCGGTAATCATTTCTAGTAAAGACATAGATAAAACCCTCTCTTGTACCTTTTTTCACATATATACCGATGCAAAATGTGACGATGCAATTCCCTGATCTTTTGGCCAAAGTGTTGGTTTGCACTTTTATAGTAAAATGACTTTGTGAAAAAAAGAACAATATCTAATTAATTTAACTTATGAAACTAATTTAAAAAATTTATACATTACATCAGATGGCAAATGAAACGAGAGGGGACGTCTTCACGGAATGATTATTTCTTGGCTTTGTGAGTGCTCATCAACATTCGTGCTATAATGTAAATCATTAAAACCCACTTGATTAGTGGGTTAAATAGAAAAGACGAGCAGGAGGGGCCACATGAATCCGATACAACATATACTGGACGAATTTCAACTGATCGTGCTGGACGGCGCCATGGCGACCGAGCTGGAGCGTCATGGACATGATCTGAACGATAGCTTATGGTCAGCTAAAATCCTCCATGAGCACCCGGAGTCGATCAAGCGTGTACATAGAGATTATTTTGAGGCAGGGGCAGACTGTGCGATTACTGCGAGCTATCAGGCTACCGTGGAAGGCTATGTTAAACGAGGCCTAAGCGAAAATGAGGCGCTGGAGTTGATTCAATCATCGGTGCGGATTGCTGTGCAGGCACGCGATGAGTTTTGGGCTGACGTGACGGCTACTGCAAGTCAGCGGCATCGTCCCAAGCCGCTAGTCGCGGCTTCTGTTGGCCCTTACGGGGCATTTTTGGCAGATGGATCAGAGTATCGCGGCGATTACAAGCTGAGCGAGGAACAGCTAGTGGAGTTTCACAGGCCGCGTATGAAGGCTCTGATTGAGGCGGGTGCAGATATTTTAGCTTGTGAAACGATACCTTGTCTGGTTGAAGCCAAGGCCATCGCCCGATTGCTGAAGGAATTCCCTGGCACGTATGCCTGGATCAGCTTTAGCGCAAAGGATGGGCAGCATATCAGCAATGGTGAGTCTGCCGCTGCATGTGCTGAGTGGCTGAATGGGCATGAGCAAGTGGCTGCTGTAGGAATCAATTGCACTTTGCCGAAATTCGTTCCATCGCTTATTCACGAAATACGCAGCCACACGGATAAGCCTGTGGTGGTATATCCCAATCTGGGAGAGGAATATGACCCGGTCACCAAGACATGGCACGGCAGCACTTGTACAGAGACGTTCGGACAAAGTGCCCGCCAATGGTATGAAGCGGGAGCTCGTCTGATTGGTGGTTGTTGCCGGACTCAGCCGCAGGATATTGAGGAAATAGCATCATGGACGAGAGATGTATAAACGAGGATAAGCGTAGCGTAGGGATAAAGGTTATCTATAAGAGGGTAACTCGATGACCCGAAAAAACAAGCAGGCTGAACCAAGTGGTGCTCCAGCAATGGAGCAGCTTGGTTCAGCCTGCTTCGTTAACTATCTGCGCCGATCCGGTCAGCTTTCTGCCAAACGTTCCAGCAGTGCGTCTCCATTGCGGCTCACCCGAATATGGGCAAAATGTGCGTTCTGTTCTACAGTACGTCCGGTTCCCTCAGGGATGAAATAATTCTCAATACCGTACACAATACGAGAACCATACGACTGTCCATTTAGAATGACCTCATGACTGGCAAGTTTTTCGCCATCTTGATAGAGGCGGTCTGCGACGTATACTCCTTGGTTATCTGGTGTGAGAACGACTTTGACCTTGCCTCGGCTCCATTCTCCCTCCTGAAGAGAGGTCTTGGAAGGAGGGGTAGATATGTCGTAATTCAGTGCCACATAATCGCCTTGTAGCAGGGAGCGCGGGTCTATAGGAGCCAGTTTGAGCTTAATGGAAGCACCTGTGGCGAGCAGGGTTTCACTTCTCGCCGTCTGATAGCCGATGATCCCCAGCTGTAGCACGATGACAATGGCAATGAGTAGCGGGCTTAAGCGCATAAAGCTAAAGCTGCGGTGGTCGGCATCAAATGCTGCTTTGCCGCTATGGGCCATTCGCCGATCCGCCCACCAGGTAATTCCGAGCGCAATGATCCCCAGTAGCGCCAGCGTAAAAGATTTATACAGTAGCGTCCACAATAAATCATAGTATTTGAAACCGATAAAAATAAACCAGAAGACAACGCTCGTGATGGCCTCCGATTTTTGTTTCAGACGGGCAAAGGCAAAGACCATTCCGGTAACGATAACAAAATAAAAAATGTTAATGAACATATAAGAGTGTGGAACGACATCCTCGAAAAACGTCGCCCAAAACAGGAACAGCAAGCTGAAAAATAATGAGCTATTCCGTAGATGTTCTTTTAACTCCGTCTTGGATATAAAGTAACTTACCCCATATAACACGGCATTGACGATGAAAAGAGAGAAGATGATGAACTTATAGGTCCAGTTCCAACCATCCCACTCCTGATACTGCTGAAATAAAATGGTCGCCAGATTCAGGTTTACAAAAGTATAGGCAAAAAACAACTGCCTTTTCCCCTTGGAGCGAAACCATCCAGCGATGGAAACGATCAGAAATAATACCGAAAGAAGCGACTGATCTGACCATAGAATGGCCGCCAAGCCTGTAATGTAGCTGATGGTCAGCAGGGTATAACGTATGACAGAATCCAGCTTGGATTCCGGTATGACAATCATCAAAATCATAAGCAGCAACGACACAACCAACAGTACATATTCGGTGTGGTTTACATTCGTGCTAATCATAATCAATCCGATGAGAGATATACTACCGATCAGCACTCCAACCACTTTGATTACACGGGATACGGTTTTGCTGATCCATTCACTGCCACGTTCCTCGAGAACGGTCGTCTCCGCATCGGATTTTACGATATCCCCGTTTTCCCCATTGAATATCTCCCCTGTTTCCGGCGGTGTTTTCCCCAAACGATTCAAATAACGGAAAAACCACACGTTACCGGTCAGCAGTAGCGCCACAAAAATCAAACCAAAAACAAAAAACAGAGATGAGTAGTAAGCCTCTGCCAGCTCTATAAATTTAAAGACAGCAAAAGCGGAGAGCGCCAATGCATTCAAGGTCAGTAGCGTTTTATTCAGCCGTACCTTGATAAATATATAAAATCCTAAAGCAATCACAGCGATATGCGGTATATTCATGACCAGGCCATACCCATCAAATGCAAAAGAATTGGTCATCGCCAACATCGCTATATGAAAAACAGTAAAGCTCATATATTGTAGTGGAGCAGAATGTATACGATGAAGGAACGCCAATAGGAACAACAACAGATTGACCAGTGCGAACACTCCGGCAATGGACAACGATTCCAGCTCGCTATAAGATGCACTTTGCATCGTAGGGTAAAAATAAAGCCACAAACCGAGGTGAATTAGTACATAAGACAGCATATAAAAAGGATTGTAGCGAGTAATCCAGCTAAGCAGTAGAGCCGGCACCGACCAAATGAAAAACAACCCGTAGCTGTCGGCATGGGAATTGTAAATTTGACCGAGCAATGCCACAGAAACGCCAAAGGCTATACAGCCAGCCACCAAAAACATATTAGACAGAAAAGCTTGTTGACCGGGAACAGCGCGTATCCGTGCAAATATAAAAGACAAGCCATAGAACAGAACAATAAGCGCAGCAGCCAGTACAATTTTGACTGTCCGATCCAGTCCGCCCCAATTGGAGGCGAAAAAATAAATAATTGCGGCCAGTATCAGAGAGATGCCCAGCAGATAGCCCGTACGTATCGCATTGAATCGCAGCATGGATTTCACGTACCTTTCCTGTTGGTTTGATGCCTATTATAGCGTTGAAAGGGCTCAGAACCAAGTGTAAATTAGGATCAGGTCATAAAAAGAGAGCCACCGTATACGGCGGCTCTCTTTAACGTTACTGGATTCCAGCTAAGCGTTGACGGTACGAATCTCTTGCCGGGACTGATGTCGGAAGCGATACTCACGCGGTGGAATCCCTGCTGTTTTCTTAAATGCCTTGGAAAAGGTGGACATATCCGTGTAGCCGATGGACTGGGCAATGATCGATAAATTGTAAGTCGTTTGCTCCAGCAATCTTTTGGCCTCATCAATTTTGAGGTTTTGCAAATACTTGGCGGGGGAAATCAGGAAGGTGGAATGGAATTTGCGTGAAAAATGCGCACGATCCACACCTACATGCTCGGCAATTTGCTCAATCGTAACACGGTCACAATAATGCATTTCAATGTAATCTTTCCCCTGCTGGAGCCAATAATCAGAGCATACAAAGTTGCGCAGCACGTCAGATGTGTTGCGGGATAACTCCTCGAAGATCTGGTGCAGTGTAATCAAGCGGGCCAGATCGCTGCCCTGTCTGCTGTTGTCGTGTACGATGGAAAACAGGTTGGAGATAAGTCCGAGGATTTCCTCGCTCACTGCGTTAGCCATAAATGGCGTAGAGGGATTAATTCCGATCCGCTCCAGCAATGCGAGGGACTTGGGTCCCTCAAAGGCAATCCATACCTTTTGCAACGGGTGCTCGTGATCGGTGTAATATTCATGGGCAAGATGCGGAAAAAAACAGAATAAATCAGACTTTTGGACACGGTACTTTTGTTGCTTATAAATAAACTCAGCCTGACCTTCAAGTACAAAAATCAAATAAAAATAAGGAACAGCCTTGGGACCGACATGGCAGCTTGTTTTCGAAATATCCATACCTAGTCTGACAGGCCAAACGGCGCTGGATTTTTCCAATTCGGTGGCTGTGAAATAATGGTCTTCCACGATGTCGAAGTGATCTTCATTTTTCGCTCTTTTCATAACTTGTCACCTCTCCTTTGGTGGAGATAAGGGAATTTTGATTTTATTGTATATAAAGGAAAGCGCAATTACAAGTTAATTCATTGGAATTAAGGGTTATATAATTAAAACGAGGTATGCCAAAGACTCCATGGTCGGTTTGAGACAATCCAAGGAGCCTTTTAAGTTCTGTATTATGAGATGAAGATTAGCCTATATTTATACGTTCAGGATTCCCTCTTTTGGAGTAACGTTGAAGGCTTTGGCTAAATCGGCTAATTCCTGATCTGTAATCCGTTGCTGGATATCATGGTGAGCAATGAGCATATAGATTTGTGCTGCTTTTTCAATCGTCTCAATGAGACCAAACGCTTCATCAATGGAGCTGCCCGTTCCGAAAATGCCATGATGAGGCCATAATACAGCGTGATGATCCTTCATTTTTTTAGCCGTTTCGCGGCCGATTTCGCTGGAACCCGGTACCATCCAAGGGATTACACCGATACCGTCTGGAAAGACGACAATACATTCGGTACACATTTCCCACAGCGTTTTGGTGAATTGGTTTTCGTCCAGACTATGAATGAAGGTCATGGCAATAACATGGGTGGCATGATTATGAATCACAACACGATGGTTAGGATCGACCTTCAAGCGCTCAATGTGGCTCATAAAATGGGAAGGTAACTCACTGGTAGGCACTGCGCCATGTTTGAGACCCCACAAGACTTCCAATTGCTCGCCATCCTGGGAAACACGAAGGACTCCTAAGTTAGCTTCTGGATCTGCAATTACGTTTTTGAAATATTTTCCCGATCCGGTGACGATAAAATATTTACCAGCCAGTTCATTCACCGGGAAAGCAGGTTTAATCGTCCGAATGACCTGATGAATATCTATATATTTTGCAACCTCAGTTTCATCCAGAATATAGCTTACATTACCTCCATTGCGTTCATCCCAGCCGAATTTCCACATGTTTTGTGTAATTTCCGCCATCTCGCGGACAAATGGGATATCCAGTCCCGATTTTCGTTCTTTTTGATTCCCCAGTACAGTAGTCATGGATAATCTCTCCCTTTGGATGATATGAATATAAGCATTATCAGTACAGTAGTTAACGTTTCAGCAGTACCTGTTGTTCATAGTCTTTTACTTCGGCCAGCCATTCCTCACGAACAGGAACGCCGTTTTGAGCGCAATAGTAATCCCATATGGCACCAAACGGATACGATTTGAACTCTTCGACTAGAGCAAGACGAGTGGTGAAGTCCCGTTCCTCTTCCGCCTGCTTTAATGCTTCAATCGGTTCGAGCATAGCGCGAAGCAGCGCTTTGATCGTGTTGCGTGTTCCGATGACCCATGCTGCCACATGGTTGATACTGCCATCAAAGAAATCAAGACCGATATGGGTGCGGGAAAGCAATTCACCACGAACCAGCTCACGGGCAATGTCTAGCAATTCGTCGTCCATTGTCACGACATGATCACTGTCCCAGCGAACTGGTCTGCTGACATGGAGCAATAATTGATCGGTGAACATCAGCACAGAGGACAGTTTGTTCGAAATGACTTCGGTTGGATGGAAATGACCAGCATCGAGACAGATAGATTTACCCCGTGTCAGGGCGTAACCCATATAGAATTCATGCGAGCCCACGACATAGCTTTCCGAGCCAATGCCAAACAGCTTGCTTTCAACCGCATCGATGTTGTATTCTTCGCTGATTTTCTCGCTAAAAATCTCGTCCAGCGCATCACGCAGACGTTCTCTTGGAGCCAACCGATCAACCGGAGTATCTTTATAGCCATCCGGCATCCAGTGGTTTGTAACACAAGGCTGACCGAGTTCTTTGCCAAAATGCTCTGCAATCCTGCGTGATTTTTTGCAGTGGGTGATCCAAAAATCACGGATTTCCGAATCCTTATGGCTCAGTGTGAAGCCGTCTTCCGCTTTGGGATGGGAGAACAGGGTTGGATTAAAATCAAGCCCAAGCCCTTGCTGTTTAGCCCAGTCTACCCAGTTCTGAAAATGGCGTGGCTCCAGTTGATCCAGATCCACTTGTTCTGTGGTGTCCGCATAGATCGCATGCAGATTAACCTTGTGTTTACCGGGGATGAGCGATAGAGCCTTTTCTAAATCCTGACGCAACTCATGCGGCGTGCCGGCTCTGCCCGGGTAGCTGCCCGTTACCGCAATGCCCCCACTCAGCTGTTTGTCTTTGAATAGAAATCCCTGAACATCATCTCCTTGCCAGCAGTGCAGTGATATTTTGATTTGTGAAAGCTTCCGTAAGATGTCGTCTACTTGAATACCATGGCGGGCATACAGCTTTTTCGCTTCGTTATAACTGGCTTCAATGGCTTCGTTCATGGCTTTACTCCTTTATTGAGATATGTGAATAGTGGACATCGCTTGTCTCTTAAGGTGCTCCCAGCGATCCAGAAGTTCTTGCATGCCTTCCACCGATTGCGGCTCATATAGCCGAGTCGGAAAGGAGCGGGCGATGGTTCGGCCAGCAGCTTTGAGATCCTCAAGAACACCAGAGCTAATTAATTGCACGACAATATTACCGATGGCCGTAGATTCGGAAGGACCTGCCTGAACCTCAATTCCCAAGAGATCGGCTGTTAGCTGACATAGTAATTCGTTGTTAGCGCCTCCGCCGACAATGTGCAATCTGGTAATTATTTCGTCTGTTAAACATTGCAGTTCGTGTAAGGCATCGCGGTAGCTTAAGGCCAGACTATCAAAAATACAGCGGGCGAGTGAACCCGGCGTCGTGGGGCTGGGCTGGCCTGTTTCTTCACAGAATCGCTGGATTTCAAGGGTCATACTATCCGGGTTTAAGAAGGATGAATGGTTACAGAGGACGAGACTGACAAACGGTGCCTCTGCTGAGGCCAGTTGGGCCAATTCGGCAAAGCTATGTGCACAGCCCCCTTCTCTTCTGACCTCCTGAATCATCCACAATCCCATAATATTTTTCAGAAAACGGTACGTACCGTAAGCGCCCCACTCATTGGTGTAGTTCGCCTGCATGGCTGCCTTCGTATTCAAGGCTTCGGATCGTTCCATTCCCAGTAGTGACCACGTGCCGCTGCTAATATAAGCCCAAGATTCTTCCCGCTGTGACGGAACACCTGCAACGGCCGATGCAGTATCGTGAGTAGGCGCAAGAATGATCTGACAGTCCGGAAGATCGTATTTTTGAACAAGCTCCGGCAAAAGAGAACCCAGAACCCGCCCAGGCTCGGCAAGCTCTGAAAACTGATTGCGTCGCAGTTGGAGCAGGGACAGCAGGTCTTCATCAAACTCTCGGGTGTTCACGTTGAGAAGCTGCATCGTGGACGCATTCGTGATTTCATTGATCATGATGCCTGTCAGGCGATAGTACAGATAATCGGGGACCATCAATATTTTATCCGCCTGGGCAAGCTGTTCCCGATCATGGACGAACAGCTGATACAGGGTATTAAAGTTTAGTTCCTGAATGCCTGTTTTCTCATACACAGCCTCTCGACTGATGAGCTGGTGCAGCTTATCGGGGGTATGGAGAGTGCGTGCATCGCGGTATGCGTACACCTCATGGATGCGATGACCTTCCTTATTAAGTAACACGTAATCTACAGCCCATGTATCAATGCCGAGCGTACAGGATTCAATTCCATTTTGCTTAGCCTTTTGCAGTCCTTGAATGATCTCATCAAATAAATTGTCTATGTTCCAGTAATTGTGCCCGTGCCTCTCAGTAAAGGAGTTGTTGAAACGGTGAAGCTCTTGCAAGTGAATTTGTTCACCTTGTAGAGTTGCACTCACGAGTCTTCCGCTTGAAGCTCCAATATCAACAGCAAGATAGTTGTTCATATCTAATCTCCTTGCATGGTGAAGTCCTGGCAGCCCCAAAGTCTGCCTTTTGTTTCTTAACTAATTCCATACTACTTCCGTTTGTCTGTGCAGTCAACATAAACGGAAATATAATTTTTGGTTTTTCTTTTGAATTTAAAAATAAAAATAAAATTAAATGTTGTTTTGTATGGTTTTGCGTTTTTTAACATTTGCTTTCTACTATATATATACCTCGAACAGGAATCGGTGTGTTGCTGCGATATTCAAATTGTGGAAGGTTCTTCAAATGCCGCTGTTTGTATGAAAAATAGTCTTGAAACCGCCCGCCAGAGGGTGTAGTATACAAGATATCAATTTCATATGACTCGTATAATATTGGGGATATGGCCCAAAAGTTTCTACCGGATGACCACTGTAATCGTCCGACTATGAGTGATAGCGCATCGGCTTTGGATGAATGCGGGCATTTATTTGTGCGCTAATCCGTCAGGGATTACAACCCCAAGGACAGGCTTCACTTGAGAAACAACTCAAGGGAGCCTGTCCTTTTTTGGTTTTGGCAGGTTTTACTGTTCAGGATTTTGTAAAATCCTCACTATTTTAAAGTACAGAAGGAGCGATACTCGCATAATGAAAGCTTTGGAAGAACGTATTCGTCAAGAGGGACAAATTTTATCAGACACCGTATTAAAGGTAGATTCATTTTTGAATCATCAGGTAGATACAGCATTAGCATTGGAGATTGGTAAGGAGTTCGCGCGCCTTTTCGGCAGTGCTCCGATCACCAAGGTGCTTACAATTGAAGCTAGTGGTATTCAATTTGCTATGGCTACTGCTATTGCCTTGGGGGTCCCGTTCATTTATGCGAAGAAAAAGAAGGCAATCACGCTGAATGAGCAGGTATACTTTGCAGAGGTTCATTCGTTCACTCGGCAGGAAACCTATCAGGTGAGCATTTCTCAAAAATATCTCGATGCCAGCGACCAGGTGCTGATCGTAGATGATTTTTTGGCTACTGGCGCAGCATTGGTCGGACTTACGGATATTGTGAAGGAAGCAGGAGCGGAGCTGGCAGGGGTTGGTTGCGTAATTGAAAAGAGCTTTCAGGAAGGCCGTGGACTATTGGAGCAAAGAGGCATTGCCGTACGTTCTCTTGCGCGTATCGCTTCCATGGCACCGGGCGAGGTTCATTTTATAGAGGAAGCTGGCACGGTGATTCCTCCCGTTAAGGAGAATGTGGGATGTTAAGTAAACAAAAATTATTTGCACTGGGCTTTCAGCATGTCATGGCGATGTACGCTGGAGCGATTGCTGTTCCTCTGATTGTAGGGGGAGCATTGCACCTGACGCCAGCCCAGATGGCCTATCTGGTGGCTGCTGATCTGTTCACTTGTGGGATTGCTACGTTATTACAGATTATGGGCACACGTTTTTTCGGTAGTAGACTGCCTGTCATTTTAGGCTGTACGTTTACGGCAGTAGGGCCTATCATCGCGATTGCTTCGACCTCAAATTTAGCAACAGCGTATGGTGCTATTATTTTGTCCGGTATATTCGTGGTGTTAGCGGCACCGTTGTATGGCAAGCTGCTACGCTTTTTCCCAACGGTGGTTACAGGTTCGGTCGTTACGATTATCGGTCTATCCCTTATTCCGGTGGCGATGAACAATGTAGCAGGTGGCCAGGGCAGCGCGGATTTTGGACAGCCGCGTAATTTGCTGCTGGCGCTGGTTACATTATTGGTTATTCTGCTTGTGAATCGGTTGGCAAAGGGCTTTATGCGCTCGATTTCCGTGCTCATCGGTCTGTTTGCAGGCACGGTGGTTGCTTATGCGATGGGAATGGTGCATTTTGCTCCCGTGGCAGATGCGTCATGGGTGAGTGTTGCGCAGCCATTTTATTTTGGTAAGCCAGAGTTTAGCATTATGGCAGTTTGTACGATGATTATCGTCAATATTGTCAGCATGGTCGAGTCTACGGGTGTTTATCTGGCAGTAGGCAAGGCGATTGATCAAAAGGTAGAGCAAAAGCAGATCGTCAATGGACTCCGTTCGGAAGGACTTGCGATTATGCTTGGGGGTATTTTTAACGCGTTTCCTTATACAGCCTTCTCGCAAAATGTGGGTCTGATCTCGCTCACACGCGTCAAATCGCGGAACGTTATTTTTGCTGCGGGCGGTATCATGGTTGTTCTCGGTTTGCTGCCTAAGCTGGCTGCTTTAACGACAGTGATTCCTAACGCTGTGCTGGGCGGGGCGATGATCGTCATGTTTGGCTCGGTCGCTGCATCAGGCATGTCTATTTTGTCAGAAGTGGATCTGCGAAAGGAAAGCAATCTGCTGATCGCAGCATGCAGTATTGCTGTGGGCCTAGGTTCTGCCGTTCTGCCACAAATGTTCGACCAGCTGCCGAGCTTTGCCAAAATGTTGTTGCAAAATGGTATTGTTTCGGGCTCGATTACAGCGATTGTCTTGAACATCGTTTTGACGAGAAAACAAGGGGAATCGGTCAAAAGCGTGACGGTTCAGGAGGTTCCACAGGAGGTTTGATGATTAGAAATAAATAAAGATAGCCGGAGAGAGGACGTATGCCTCTTTTCCGGCTGTTTGGCATGGGGTTATCCAGATAGTAGATCCCCTTGCTGTCTGGGGATATATAGATAAACTGCGGAATGAAATGGGTAGCTCTAATTTGGTGCGTTTTCCAGTTTACTTACTAGAAGAATTTGCTAGAGCAGCGGGCGATATCATGGTATAATTTACCTTATGGATTTTGAATAGTGGTGGATGTTTTCGGACCACGGTGCAGCTTCCCGAAAGGGGGTGAAGCCGATGGTCAACCTTGTGTCGTGCTACGATGTGTTGCGTTGGATGGTTACGTTACTAAGCCTGGCGTTTAGTATTCGTAAACTTTATCGCTGGCTACGTCGAAAATTTCGGAACAAGCGAAAACCCACCGCGTAATTAGGTTGGCCCCTAACGGTGGGTTTCGTTTGCATTGACATTTAGTTATGCAGCGCGCCGTGGTGGTGATCCACAGCCTTTCAAGTCCTAAGAGTCTTTGCCGTTGGCGCGGCGAAGACTCTTTTTAGTATACGGACACGGTGGTTTACTCTATACCTAATTTTAACACTTCAATTGCGTGCACGCAATTGGAGGTTATGTCTTGTTTCTACCTTATCGTTCAAATTTAAATTATTGTGCAGCCTTTATTGACAAGCCTGTGACAACAAAATAAGATCGTAATGAAAAGAAATAAAGGAAGAAAACAGGTGTGAGCCGGACAACTCTATGTATGGGGTTTCGTAGAGACGATGTACATAGTTGTTGAGCATGTTCACTTAAAAGGGAAGTTCGGTTGATTCCGACACGGGCCCGCCACTGTATACAGGCATCAGCAGGATACTGCTGGAGCTTTCAGAACAGCCACTGGAATTGTGAAGAACCGGGAAGGCCTGAAAGATACGCCTGGAGTCAGGAGACCTGCCTGTTTTGACATCACTGTCAGACCCACGGGATGCTGGGGAGGTGGTTAGGCGTGCTGCATACGGAATGTCTGAAACCGATCTGATCCCTTCTATGTTTTTGGAGTTGGCTTCGAGGTGAGTTCTGACATTTTATATTGAAGGCATTTCTGACTGCTAATTAAGTGGTCTGGAATGCTTTTTTCGCGTTTTGCGTTAGGTTTATGCGATTTTACAAGATAGAGGGGGATTCATCGAATGATAAGCAGTCGTAGTAGGCGTTCATGGTTGATATGTACAGGGGTGATGCTGCTGCTGGCAGTTATGGCTCTTTCGGGATGTGCCAGCAATAGGACGTCGGATAGCTCCGGCAAGGGTGAAAACGCGTCAGCACAACAAACAGCGACAGATAAAAAGCTGGTAATGGCGTATACATGGAAACCGTCAGGCGTTGACCCGCATGGAGATAATAGCTGGGATGTGATGCGATCCGGTGCAGGTGAGACACTGGTACGTTTGAATGAAAAGCTGGAGCCTGTGGCTTGGCTGGCAAAGGAGTGGAAGCAGGATAGCCCTACAGTTTGGACGTTCAGCTTGCAGGATAAAGTCACTTTTCATAATGGAAAAAGTATGGGTGCAGCAAGTGTAAAAGCGTCTTTGTTACGCTCTATTGAGAAAAGCCATCTGGCGAAGGATTTACTGAATGTGAAGTCCATTGATGTAAGCGGCCCGCTGGCCTTGAAGATCACGACAAACCAGCCGAATGCGGCGTTGGTGTCTAATCTAGCTGATCCATCGACGATTGTACTGGATGTGGCATCGATGAAAGATGAACAGAGTTACCCAGCGATGACAGGCGCCTTTAAAATCAAAGCGTTCAACAAGGACCAATCGTTGGTCGTGGAGCGTTATGACGGATATTGGGGCGAGAAGGCACGACTGGCTGAAGCGACGATGAAGTTCATTACGGACGGGAATTCGCGCCTGATGGCGCTGCAATCCGGCGAGGTGGACGTAGCGACGGATATTCCGGTTGATAACGCAGAGGTACTGAAAAAGAACGGCAAGCTGCAAGTGCTGTCAGCTCCGTCCTTGCGCACCCATATGATCGTGTACAATATGGAATCGCCAGTATTCAAGGATGTGGCGAACCGTAAGGTGGTGGACAGCCTGATTCCACGCGCATCGATTGTGAGCGCCGTCATGAGGGACTTCGGTACGGAGGCAAGCAGCCCGTTCCCGAGCATTCTTCCCTTCGGTAAAGTTGAGCGTAAAGCGCTGGACGGAACGGCAGAGCAACTGTTGACGAAGGATGGCTGGCAGAAGGACGCCCAAGGGACATGGACTAAGCAAGGCAAGCCGTTCGAGGTTACGCTGCTGACTTTCCCTCAGCGTCCGGAGCTCTCTGTTATGGCTGAGGTCATCCAAAGCCAATTGCTGAAAGAGGGAATCCAGGTCAAGATTCGCAAGGTGGAAAATATCGACGAGGCGTTGACCAAAAACGATTGGGATTTTGCTATGTACAGTATGCTTACTGCTCATACAGGAGAGCCGCAATATTTTATGGACATGTTTTATTCTTCGAAAAGCGAAGCCAATGTAAGCCGTTATAGTTCCAAACCGCTAGAGAGTATTCTGAACAGCTTGAAGCTGGCGAAGGATACAGCGCAGCGTAATGCCATGACACTACAAGCGCTGGATATCATCAATACGGATTTGCCACAGTCGTTCATTGTGCATCCTGATAATGTGTTTGGCGTGAAAAAAGGGGTGGGGGGGTTTACACCGCATCCGATCGAGTATTACTACATTACAGCGCAATCCGATATTGCGGAATAACGAGCTGCGTATCCTATGATTCGTTTTATACTGGAACGTGTGGCGCAGCTGCTTATCATTGTATTCGTGGTGTCCACGCTGACTTTTGTACTGATGCGGCTGGCCCCTGGAGACCCTGCTACCATTTTGCTCACCGCGCATAATATCCCTGCCTCTGAGGAGGCGTTGACGACGCTACGAAAGGAACTGGGCTTAAACGAACCGCTTCATATTCAATATGTGAACTGGCTGCGGGATGTGTTCACAGGGCATTGGGGCACTTCGTATGTATCCAAGGAGTCGGTGCTAGCCGAACTGTGGAACAGACTTCCTGCTACTGTGGAGCTAGCTGCTGCGGGCTTCGCCGTCATGACGGTGCTTACGCTGGGGCTGGGGCTAGCTGCCTCGCTAAAAATCAGCGGCCCACTGGATCGTCTGGGCAGGCTGTTCGCCCTGCTGGGATCGTCGATCCCCTCTTTTTGGTTTGGTTTTCTGTTGATCTATCTATTCTCCGTTCGCTTGGGCTGGCTCCCATCCATGGGAAGGGAGGACTGGACACATCTAGTGCTCCCAGCGCTGACTCTTGGCGCAGGTTTGGGAGCTGTGCAAGCACGCGTACTGCGCGCTCAAATGCTGGAGCTGGGTGACCGGAATTTTGTGAAAGCAGCGAAGGCTCGAGGCTTTTCACGTTTGCATATCCTGTTTTTTGAGATATTTAGGCATGCGGTTCTGCCTATAATTACACTGCTAGGTACCAATCTATCATTTATGCTGGCAGGTAATGTGATTGTAGAGACCATTTTTTCATGGCCGGGGTTGGGCAAGTATTTTATAGATGCGATTACACAGCGAGATTATCCGGTGATTCAGGGGTATGTTATTTTCGCCGTATTTTTAATTGTAGGAGTTCAGTGTTTGGTGGATGTGGTCCAGACGGCGATAGATCCGAGGCTACGTTTGCGTTAAGGAGGAAGCTGAAAATGAAAAAGATACGGCTTTCCTTTCAAGGGAGCTTGCTGGCAGGAGGCGTACTGTTTGGTCTGATCGTGCTGCTTGGGTTATTGGCTCCATGGGTCGCTCCTCATGATCCTCTCCAAGTGGACCTTTTGAACCGTCTGGCACCACCCAGCCGGAAATATCCTTTCGGTACGGATCATCTGGGCCGGGATGTGCTATCACGGCTAATTTACGGGATTCGGATGAGCGTGCTAATCGCATGTGCGATTACTGTAGCTACGTTGTGCTTCAGTCTGCCTATAGGGTTGCTTATTGGTTATGTGCGCGGACGCGTGGACCAGCTGGTTATGCGAGGAATCGACGGGGTACTGGCTTTTCCTGATATTATTTTAACAGTGGCAATTGTCGGTATTTTGGGTCCGGGTTTTGTTAACATGACCCTTGCGATTATTGCGGTACGGTGGGCGGGCTATGTCCGATATATCCGTAGTCTGGTTCAAAAAGCTTGTCAGGAGGACTACGTTCGGTATGCCCGTTTATCCGGCAATTCACACGTACGTATACTGAGCCGTTATGTATTGCCACAAGCGTTGCCGCAATTGTTGGTTTATGCGGTATGGGATATCGGACGCGTGGTGCTGATGATCGCTGGGCTGTCCTTTCTTGGACTGGGGGTACAGCCGCCCAAGCCAGAGTGGGGCGTGATGCTGCATGATGCCACCTCATATTTTCAGGTGGCTCCGCATGTCATGATTTTCCCAGGCTTGGCGATTATGCTATTCGTACTTGCCTGCCAGCTTTTGGGCGACCGCTTTTCGGAAAAGGAGGCGGCCAAATAGTGGAGGATCAAACAGCCCTTGGGGGCAAGGATACGATAGAACAAGTGGCAGGTCGAAAACCGTTGTTACACGTGGAACATTTGGAAATCTGCCGCACAGGCGTAGGAGCAAGCAGAAGTGGGAGCAAACCACTGCTGCGTGATGTGAGCTTTTCCATATATTCAGGGGAGATTGTGGTCCTGACTGGACCGAGCGGATGCGGCAAGAGCCTGACCGCTCACGCAATCGCAGGCATGCTGGAGCCAGGTATCGGTGTTACGCATGGGCGTATCTACTATAACGGGGAAGACATTCTCCCGTTCCAGGAACGGCGCTGGCAAAGGCTGCGCCGAGAGGATATTGCCCTGCTCATTCAACAATCGCTGAGCGGGTTAAACCCGATCCGGACTGTCCGCGCCCAGCTGATGGATACGCTTAGACTGCACGGGCGGCGTTGGATGCCGCATGACCAGATGGAGCCGGAGCACGCTGGTGCTGCATTATCCCACAATGCACCGCAGCAAGTCCACCCACTGGGCGTGCTGCCACGGATACGGCAGATGCTGAGCCGTGTCTCGGAGATAGCCAGAGGAGGCGCTAATCCAGTGCGGGAGGCCTATTTGCGCTCTCTGCTCTGCAAGGTAGGGTTTGAAGATCCTGAGCATATTTTGTCGTCGTATCCTTTTGAACTAAGCGGAGGCATGTGTCAAAGGGTGCTGCTGGCTGCCATGCTAAGCTCCGGTCCGAGCCTCTTTATTGCCGACGAGCCGACTACGGCGCTGGATGTGATCAACCGCGACAAGGTCTTGGCATTGCTGCAACAGTTGAGAGAAGACTTTGATCTCACCATATTGTTGATCTCACATGATCGCCAGGGTATGAGTCGCATAGCAGATCGAGTGTTGGAGATGAGCCCGGAAGGAAGGATGCACCAGTGATGCTGGAATTGAAGAATGTGACAAAAGCATACCCTGTCCGCAAACGGAGAAAAGGTTGGTTCAGCACGCAAGATAGCGAACAGGCCGTGAAGAAGGTGAGTCTGGAGCTACGACAAGGAGAATGTCTTGGACTGGTTGGAGAAAGTGGAAGTGGCAAAAGCACGCTGGCACAATGTATTCTGGGGCTGGAGTCGTTGACCTCAGGAGAGATTTGGCTGGATGAACAGCCCATTCACACCGGAAAGATGAAGGATGTTCAGCTGTACAAGCGAATCCAGTTGGTTGCACAGGATTCGTCCTCCTCGCTACATCCCCGTATGACCATTCGAGATATTTTAATGGAGCCAATCCACAACTATTTCCCTGAGCGAAAAGCGCAGGCGCTGGATATTTGTCTGTCTCTATTGGAATCGGTAGGATTAGAGGCTGACAGTCTGGAAAAATACCCAGCTCAGCTGAGTGGCGGACAAAAGCAGCGGGTATGTATTGCCCGAGCTTTGGCGGTGGAGCCAAATATTATCTTGTTCGATGAATCGATCGCCAATCTGGATACGACAACGCAGTCTTCTGTATTGGACATGCTCAAGAGAATGCAGGTGGAACGTCAGTTGTCCTACCTATTTATCACTCACGATCTCCCATCTACTCGTCAGTTTTGTGACCGCGTTGCCGTCATGGTTCAGGGGGAGATTGTGGAAATATTTAAGGAATGGGATGAAGAATTGCTACAGCATGAGTACACGCGTACTCTATTTCAAACGTTGGCGAATTAAGCCATAAGTTTAGGATTTTTCAAAATCCTCATTTCACAAATTTAAAAGAAATAAGAGGGTTGCTTGTCGAATAGTGTTGACAAAATTGAGCGTGATACCTATTCTAAATATGATTATGATAATCATTATCACATATATAGAAAAGGGGAAATACATTGATGTCCGTTCGACACCGCAAGACTGCTACCCTTATGTTGGTGGCGCTCCTCTTATTATCCGTTGTTTTGGGCTGCGCAAAGCAGGAGAACACACCTGCATCCACCTCTACTGACGGAGCTGCCAATGAAAAGTCGATCACGCTATCGTGGCCGCGTGACATTGGCACGATGAATCCTCATGTATACAATCCTTCCCAACTTTTTGCACAATCCATGGTTTATGAGCCGTTAGTCAGCTACAAGCAAGGAGGCAAGCTGGAACCTGCTTTGGCTGAATCCTGGACTATTTCCAAGGACGGTAAGACATATACGTTTAAGCTGCGCAAAGATGTGAAATTTTCGGATGGTACGCTATTTAATGCGGCCATTGTCAAAAAGAACTTTGACGCTATCATGAAAAATGAGAAGACGCACAGCTGGCTTGGTATAGTAGGCGTTCTCGACAAAACTGAAGCCGTAGATGACAGCACCTTCCGAATGACGCTCAAAGAGCCATACTACCCAGTGCTTCAGGATTTGTCTGTCGTTCGCCCGTTCCGTTTTCTGGGTGAAGCCGGGTTCCCGGATGATGGAGATACGTCCAAAGGAATCAAGAAACCTGTAGGTACAGGACCTTGGATGCTGGATGAATACAAGCAAGATGAGTATGCAACCTTTAAGCGTAATCCGAACTATTGGGGTACTGCACCGAAGGTGGATAAAATTACGGTAAAAATCATTCCCGATGGCGAAACCCGTGTGATGGCCTTTGAAAAAGGCGACCTGGATCTGATTTATGGAGAGGGTGTCATTAGTCTGGATGCCTTCAAACAGCTTCGCGACACGAATCAGTATGTTACCACGCTGTCCGAGCCTGTCGGAACAAGAAGTCTGTTGCTCAACTCGTCCAATCCCAAGCTGGCAGACCTTCGGGTACGTCTGGCGCTCCAGCATGGCTTTAACAAGCAGGCAATGGTGGAAGGTGTGACTTCAGGGCTGGAGGAAAAAGCGGATACGGTTTTATCCAAAAACTATCCGTATACGAATGTAAACCTACAGCCTGTTGGCTATGATGTGGAAAAATCCAAAGCGTTGCTGGATGAGGCTGGCTGGAAGCTGCCCGCAGGCGGTACAGTACGGGAAAAAGACGGACAACAGCTGGATTTTGAGCTGATTTTTGATAAAACCGATCCAATCCAAAAGGCGATGGCTGAAACCATTCAGGCTGAATGGGGAGAACTGGGTGTCAAAGTGAACCTGACCGGACTGGAGCTGACGGTTCAAATTAAGCGCCTTAGATCCAACCAGTTTGATCTGTACTTCTGGTATAACTATGGTGCGCCTTATGATCCGCATTCCTTTATTAACGTCATTGCCAAGAAGAGCTTCGGAATTTCCGAGACGCTGAGCGCCCTTCCGATGAAGAAAGATCTGGATCAGCAAGTACACGAGGCGCTCTCATCGACAGATGAAACCAAGCGCCAAGAGCTGTATGCTTCGATTCTGAAGACGCTTCAGGAGCAATCTGCCATTGTGCCTATTTCGTATATTAAGAAAACGGCAGTGTATCAGAAAAAGATTACGAACTTTGTATTCCCGGCCAACCGGGATGAAAATCCGTTTGGTGGGCTTGAAATCGGGAAGTAGTTAAAACCGAAGGGTAACGTTCGTTTACAGGATAGGAGGACAACTCATGATCAGCTATATCGGGAAGCGAATGGTAGCGGTCATTCCTATTGTTCTCTTTGCCACCCTCGTTACCTTTGCACTGATTCATATTTCACCAGTTGATCCGGCCGAGGCCTATTTGACGGCTGCTCATATTTATCCTACTCCAGAGATTCTGGAGCAGAAAAGACATGAGTTCGGGCTGGATCAGCCTTTGCTGACGCAGTATATGCATACACTTCAAAGAATCAGTCAATTGGACTTTGGTACTTCGTATCTGACCAACAAGCCGGTATGGGATGAGGTCAAAGTTCGGCTGCCCGCCACTTTTGAATTGGCTGTGAGCAGTATGGTGCTATCTATTCTAGTGAGTATCCCGTTGGGCGTGCTAGCGGCGATGCGTAAAAATGGCTGGATCGACATGCTTAGTCGAGGAATTTCATATTTTGGGGCGTCTATTCCCCAGTTCTGGCTGGGATATTTGTTAATCTTCTTTTTCTCTGTCCGATTGGATTGGCTCCCTGTAGAGGGGCGAGGAACGTGGCAGCATCTGGTGCTGCCCACGTTAACCCTGTCGCTGGTTCTGATTGCTTTATATACGCGCCTGCTGCGTTCCAGTGTGTTGGAGCAGCTGCAGGAAACGTATGTGCAGTATGCCAGAACTAGAGGACTCCGTGAGCGGGTGATCATGCTCAAGCATGTACTGAAAATTGCCATTGCTCCACTGATTACAAGTATGGGTATGAACCTGGGCAAACTTTTGACCGGAACGATTATTGTGGAGCAGGTGTTTTCATGGCCCGGGTTTGGCCGTTATTTTGTGGAGGCGATTTTTAACCGGGATATTCCCGTCATACAATGCTATGTGTTTTTGGCGGCATGCCTGTTCATCGTATGCAATTTGCTCGTTGATCTGGTGCATTTGTATATGGACCCCCGAATTTCATCGAAGGGACGAGCAGAGCAGTGATGATAAGATTGCGTACAATGTTCAAAGGTCAAAAGGTAATCGTGGTCTGCTCTGTCGTACTGGCTGCTCTTTTTATTATTATGGCGCTAGCTCCTTGGCTGGCTCCCCATGATCCGGTTAAAGTCAGTTTACTGCACAAGCTGGAGGGACCTTCCAAAGAGTACTGGCTGGGAACCGATCATTTGGGTCGGTGCAATTTATCCCGGTTGCTGTATGGCGCACGGATTTCGCTAGGCTTTGCAACCTTAATTTTCCTGTCCTCGCTTAGCATCGGCGTTGTGGTCGGGTCGCTTGCGGGTTATGTGGGCGGCTGGGTCGATAGTGTGCTGATGCGGTTTTGCGAAGGTATTATGGCGTTTCCGAATTTGGTGCTTGTGCTGGGCATTGTCGGTATTTTTGGACCGGGCCTCATGCAGGTGCTGCTTGCATTAATGATGGTGCAGTGGGTGTATTATGCCAGAATGTGCCGCAATATGGTCGTCAGTCTGAAAGAACGGAATTTTATAGCTGCCGCAAGGATCAGCGGGTCCTCCTCAGGAGCCATTATCCGGCGGCATATTATTCCGAATGTGCTGCGGCCGATTGTGGTCATTGGTACGCTGGAAATGGGCTGGGCGATCATGGATATTTCCGCGTTGTCGTTCCTCGGTTTGGGCATCCAACCGCCGACTCCCGAATGGGGAGCGATGATTCATGAGGGAACGGGATACATCCGCAGCCATCCGGAATTAATGATCTATCCGGGGGTCATGATTCTGGTGGTGGTGATGGCCTTCAATATATTGGGGGAGGCGCTGTCCGACCGATACGGAATTGCCAAACGTCAGTAAAACAGGAGTGAGTTACAACGATGGACGACAGGGCGAAGGTGCTGGAGGTCAGCGACTTACAGGTGAAGCTCAGAACCGATGCAGGGACGGTGTCTCTGCTGGAGCCAACTCATTTTGAGCTGAGAAGGGGACAAGTTCTGGGTCTTGTCGGCGAGAGTGGAAGCGGCAAAACGGTGACTTGTAAAGCGTTGCTCCAATTACTGGATCGCCAGACGATGGACGTGGAAGGAAGTGTCCGTCTGAACGGGCGTGAGCTTAACGGAATGGCGGCTGAGGAGATGCGCCGTATTCGGGGCAAGGAAATCGCGTTTATTATGCAAAATCCGATGAGCGCCTTTACGCCAGTGTATACGATCGGAGCTCAGTTTATGGAAACGGTCCGCACGCACACCGGATTAACTAAACGACAGGCCCTTGATCTTGCCATAACGGCTCTGGAAAATATGAATTTGCCCGATCCAGCCAAGCTGATGAAGCGTTATTCGTTTCAGTTGAGCGGAGGGATGCTGCAACGGGTCATGATCGCCATTTCCATGTGCCTGCGGCCAGCAGTGGTTATTGCCGATGAACCAACGACGGCGCTTGATGTGGTCAATCAGCTACAGGTGCTAAGAGAGCTGGATCGCTTGCGTACGGAATACAATACGTCCATTTTGCTGATCTCGCATGATCTGGGCGTCATTTCCCAATTGGCGGATGAAGTGGCTGTCATGCAGCAGGGTCGTATTGTTGAGCAGGCTGAGGTCCATCAGTTGTTCAATCACCCGCAGGATGAATATACGAAAATGCTGCTGCATGTCAGACCCAAGTTGTCCCTTCGGGGCATGAATCAGGTAGGTGGTTAGTCGCCTGTTCGACGGTCACACTTTCAAAAGGGGAGCGAATGCGCATGCTACAAGTGAAGGAAGTAACCCATAGCTATGGAAGGCGCAAATGGCAGGGCCGCTCTGAACCACGTCCCCCTGTGTTGGCTAACGTTTCGCTTACTATAGAGAGTGGATTTTGCCTGGGCTTACTTGGAACCAGTGGAGCTGGTAAAAGCACGCTGGGCAAGGTTATTCTAGGGCTGGAGAAGCCGCAGGAGGGTCAGGTTCTGTTCCAGGGACAGGACATTTATAATGCGAGTCCCCAGGTCCGCAGGGGACTGCGACGGGATATGCAAGTCGTATTTCAGGACTGCTACTCTGCTGTAAACCCCCGAATGACCGCTGGGCAGATTATTGGGGAGCCTTTGGACAATTACGAACGGTTATCGGTGCAGGAACAAAAAAGAACGGTCGAAAGCCTGCTGGAACGGGTTGGCCTCAAGCCAGAGGATCGGATTAAATATCCGCATCAATTCAGCGGCGGACAATTGCAGCGGATCAACATCGCACGGGCGATTGCGCTCAAACCAAAGCTGATCGTGCTGGATGAGTCCGTCAGCAGTCTGGATATGGTTCACCAGATGCACATTTTATCCCTGCTGGGAGAACTGAAATCTTCGTTTGGATTGTCATATCTGTTCATCACGCATGATATTCGGGCAGCTTATGCTGTCTGCGATGGCATTGCTGTGATGGAGCAGGGGAGATTGATCGAGCGCTGTGATGAGAAGGATCAGATTTTTGAATCTGCTCATCCGGCTGTACGACGGTTGATCTCGTCCATTTTGCCGGAACATCCAGCAGAGCGTTTTCCGCTTCATGGATAACAGTGGACCCGCAAGGGTCCTTTTTTGTGCAACATATAGCTAAATAATCAATATGAAATTTACTTGTTGTATTATTTGAATAACCCGTTATAATATAAAATCATAGTAAATTACTTGGATATTAAAAAGGGGATGTCATAATATGAAGAAATCTGCTTTGGTAGCAGCGATTGGCCTATCTCTTGTGTTATTAACGGGTGCCTTGAGTGGATGTTCCTCGAAGGATGCGGCATCGGGGGATAAGGTCATCTATGTCGGCACACAAAATGACTACCCACCGTTTGCCTTTACGAATGATAAAAATGAGCTGACCGGATACGATGTGGAAGTAGTCAAGGAGATCGACAAGAAGCTGGACGGGTATAAGATTGAATTTGTACCTTCGGGTTGGGATGCGATATTCCTTGCCCTGGATTCGAATAAAGTTCAGATGATCGCAGATGAAGTTGCCAAAAATCCTGAACGTGAGAAGAAGTATTTGTTCTCGGATGAGTCCTATTTCTCGGCTCAGTCTGTTATTATTGTGAAAAAGGGGAGAACGGATATTCATTCCCTCAAGGATTTGGAAGGCAAGAAGGTAGCAGCCTCGGTAGGCGACTCCTACACACAGTTGCTGGAACAGTATAATGCGAAGAACGGGAATAAAATTATTTTAAAATACAATGATACAGGCACTTCGTCCGATAACCTTCAAGACGTGCAAAATGGCCGAGTGGACGCTTATGTGAATGATCCGGTTATGGCGGCGGCAACGATCAAGAAGGAAGGTTTGCAGGTGGAAGCTGTGGGCGAGCCGGTGCAAAGTGATAACATCAACCTGGTGTTTAAAAAGGATAAGCAGGGCGAAGAGCTGAAAGCTAAAATCGACCCGATCATTAAAGAGCTGAAAACGGACGGAACACTGAAAAAATTGTCTGAACAGTGGACAGGTGGAGAATTTATTCCTCAGTAATAACAATGTAAAGGGTAAAGTGGGGTTCCTATGGAAAAGCTGTTTGATCTTGATTATATGTTGAAAAGCCTTCCCCAGATCGTCGAGTATCTCCCCGTGACCTTATGGATTGCGTTTGTGTCCATGCTGCTGGGTGGGATCATCGGGTTAGCTACGGCTTTAATCCGGATATACAAGGTGCCTGTCTTGGCGCCATTGTCTACGTTGTATGTCTCGTACATTCGGGGAACACCGCTCATTGTGCAGCTGTTTCTCGTATATTACGGAATACCCAAGTTTCTGTATTATTTCCAGAGCGAATATGGATTCTTACAGCAATTCAATGTCTATGTCATTCCGCCCGAGCTGTTTGCGTTGCTCTCATTTTCATTGAACCTCGGGGGATATTTGTCGGAGACGTTCCGGGCGGCGATTCATTCCGTCGACCGGGGACAATTTGAGGCTGCCAATTCCATTGGTATGAGCCAAACACAGATTATGCTCAAAATTGTACTGCCGCAGGCGTTGACGGTGGCTTTGCCCAATTTGGGAAACACGCTGATCAGTACAGTGAAGGATACGTCTTTTATTTTTATGATTGGTGTCGTCGATATGATGGGACAGGCTAAAATTATGGGCGCGCGGGCGCTGGCTTTTTTTGAGGTGTATGTTGCGGTGTCTCTGATTTACTGGTTGGTGTGCATTATTATTGAGCGCGGACTTGTCGTGCTGGAGAAGCGTATTCGAATTTACGAAAGAAGTGAGTAAGGGTATGATTCAACTTCATCAAATTCATAAGTATTTTGGACAGCATCACGTGTTGAAGGGCATAGACCTGACGGTGGGCAAGGGAGAAGTCGTGGTGATCCTGGGCCCAAGCGGATCGGGGAAGTCCACGCTGCTGCGCAGCATTAATTTTTTGGAACAGCCGACCAGTGGTGTCATTGAAATTGACGGTGTAAAGGTAGACGCGGCCAAGGCGGGAAAAAAGGACATTCTCGGACTACGGATGGCAACGGCCATGGTATTTCAGCAATATCAGTTGTTTAAAAATTTGAATGCACTCCACAATGTGATGATTGGTCTGACCAGTGTGAAAAAGCTGGATCGTAAGCAGGCGAGGGAGATCAGTGAAGGCATTCTGGAAAAGGTCGGGTTAAAGGATCGTATGACTTATTATCCTGCCCAGCTTTCGGGTGGACAGCAGCAGCGAGTTGCGATTGCCCGTGCTTTGGCACTAAATCCGCAGGTGTTGTTGTTCGATGAACCGACATCTTCACTTGATCCTGAACTGGTAGATGAAGTGCTGTCCGTGATTCAAAAGGTGGCGAGTGAAGGCAATACGATGATTATTGTCACGCATGAGCTTGGTTTTGCGAGAGATGTAGCGGATCGGGTTGTGCTGATGGAGCATGGCGTGATCGTGGAGCAGGGACCCGTGGAGCAGTTTTTCACCAATCCGAAGGAAGAACGGACACGGCAGTTTCTGGGCAAAGCGTTGGTACAGAGAGTGCCACAGGAGCAGCCTGTATCCCCATAAGAAGTACGTGGATGGCTTATAGGTATGTGCAGCGGCGCTGTAGACTTATTGCACCTATGTAAAAAGCACGTTAGACAAGTCGCAGGAGGAAGGAAAGCCCGCGCTTGTTTGTCGTGCTTTTTTGGCCCCTCATATCTCCAATTATTTTCCATTGCAAAGTAGCTTATCACACTTATTCATGATAAATTCTAAGAACAATACAGTGAAGATGTAATCGGGAAGGAACATTGGCATATGAAAAAGGTTTTGTTCATTAATACTGGAGGGACCATTTCTTCCTCCTATCAAGAAAACGGCCTGACACCGACCCAATCGGCTGAAAATATTTTGGCGGAAATCCCGGAGCTGAAGGAGATTTGCGAAATTGATGCCCATAATCTGATGAGCATTGATAGCACCAATACACAACCAGAGGATTGGGCTTCCATCGCCCGTATGGTACATCGTTCGCTCGATCAATACGACGGTATTGTCATTGCACACGGCACGGATACGATGGCTTATACGGCTTCAGCCTTGAGCTTCATGCTGGGAACCGTAGACAAACCCGTCGTCGTGACAGGTTCGCAGGTTTCTATTTTGGCGGAGCACAGCGATTCCAAAAAAAATGTAATCGACTCATTCCTGACCGCATGTGGCGAGGTGGCCGGGGTTTTTGTCGTGTTTAACGGCAAAATTATCAACGGTAGCCGTAGCTCGAAAATCAGAACACGTAGCTATAACGCCTTTGAGAGTATTAACTATCCGTACATTGGCCTCGTGGAGAACGGTAAGGTGGTCTATACGGAGGGCGTATTTGCAAATCGCGGCACCGTTCGTCACCCATACAACGACGGGTATGCTTCGGAGGTATTTCTGCTCAGGCTGATTCCGGGTACGAATCCGGCGATTTTCGATGCCATTCAGGGCTTGGGCTATAAAGGTATCGTCATTGAGGGCTTTGGTATGGGCGGTGTCCCTTTTAAAGAAAGAAGCCTGATCAGCAAAATCGAGGAACTGATGAAGGACGGTATGAGTATTGTCGTGACTACTCAATGTCCCTATGAGGGCGGGGATTTGACGATTTACGAAGTGGGGCAAAAGGTACTGGAGAAGGGCGTTATTCCGGGGTATGACATGACAACGGAAGCGCTGGTGACGAAAATGATGTGGGCGTTGGGGCAGACGACCGACCCGGCCGGGGTAGCCAAGATTATGGCAACGAACTACGCGGACGAAGTTTCTTTGCCTGCGGATACAGCTTCCTTATAGGAAGCTGACTTCCGTAGATAAGAACAGGCATAAGAAAAAATACGGGGTTAACGTTGGACTTGCCCCAGTCTGCTTTTAATCTCAGGGCAGGCATAGATCGACGATATCCACGTCTGGATCCAGCAGAATATCCTCTATATTTTGTGTGACTTCTACGTTTAGCTCCTCTTTCAACTTTTGCAGCTTGGTTTCGTTCCTTCCAAATACCATGATTCTGTTTACCTTGGGATGGTTGTTTAACAGTGAGGCATGATGCGCGCCGAATCCCGTCCCCAATATTCCAATATTCATCATCCATTACACCCCTTTACTTCTATGATACACACCTATTACTGCCAACAGGGTGTCAACAATCTTTGAATCATCTTTTCAATTCGGGTTAACCATCTATTGTGGAGGTATGATTGTGAGACTGCATCGTTTAATCGCGATTTTATTATGTATCGAATCTAGAGGGAGAATGAAGGCCAAGGAATTGGCGTTGGCACTGGAAACCTCTGTACGCTCTATTTACAGGGATATCGACCTCCTGGCTGAAGCCGGCGTTCCGATTGTTACCGCATCCGGCCCGAAGGGCGGAATTTATTTAATGGAGGGTTATACGGCGAACCTGAAACAGTTGAATGGCGGGGATGTCATTCAGTTGTATTTAACAGGGATGGGCATTTATACAGGCGGGCCCACGGAATCGGGTTTGAAGTTAAAAAATGCTCTGCTCAAACTGGAACAGACGATGCCAGACCCGTATCAGTCCGATATTAAGAAAGCCAAAGCGCGGTTTTATTTTGATGATACGCCGTGGTGGACGGAACGTATAGCCATTCCTTGTCTTGAGTCCGTAAGAGCTGCGGTGTGGGGGTCCCATAAAATAAACATTCAATATGAAAAAGCTGACGGAATCTGTTCTTCCCGTCATGTGCATCCCTACGGACTTGTGGTGAAAAAAGGAGATTGGTACCTCATTGCCTTCTGTGAAGTTGGGCAGGAGGTTCGGACCTTTAAGTGTGAGCGAATCAAGGAGGTTCAGCCGTCTGCGGAAGTCTTTGAGGTTCCGGTGGATTTTTCGCTGGAACATCATTGGATGAGACAAGAAACCGCGTTTAAGCAGCTTTGTGCAGAGAAAGAATACTATCCCGTTCTGATCCGAACGAATAAGAAGCAAGCGGAAATCATAGCGAAAAAGATGGAAATCATCCAGTCTGTACAGGAAGACACTCATTTCATTCTAACGGTCAACATGTATAGTTATGAAGCGGCCTGCCGCGATGCTATGGATTGGATTGGCAGGGTTGAAGTTGTGGAGCCTGTACCACTCCGACAGTTTGTGAAGGAAGAAATTAACCGAATCCAGAGGATATATGGATAAATCATAAAAAAACACCTGCCTAGGGCAGATGCTTTTGCTTGTTAAGTCCAGGCCCAGAGGAATCCGTCACGATCCCAGGCGATTCTGCCACCATGAAGCTTGCGAAATGCTTTTTTGATTTCTTTTTCCAGAGATACATGACCATGCTCGCTTATAAACACATACTGCTCTCCATACTCAGAGCGTACATATGCAATTGCATCTTCTTGTTTCAGGGTGCCCACTTCACGGATCTGCGCGACCATCCATTGTGCAATTTCTTGTGCTGTTGTAGGGGTGTTGTCCATTTGTTGTATCCTTTCCTGCGTACCGATTAGGTGTAGCTGTTCGGCTCACCTCCCCGTAGTATACGGCAATTCGGAGAATTATTGAATTTTTTGATATAAATTTACTTGAGCGGTTGGCTAAGCGGGCTTTCTTTTGTATAATTAAGGGAATATTCACGGGAATTTTCTTTTTTTGTATTGTAATCATGCAAGTAATCCCTGGGGGTGCCTGATTTGAAGGAAACAACCACAATTCGCGCAGAGCTGGAGCAGTACATCAGACGAGAAGGAATTACGATTAGTAAGTTTGGGGAGAACACAGGTATTAATGCAGGAACGATCAGTGCCATTATTAACGGTAATCGTCCGATTGCGATGCTGCTGTTGGATCGGATTGGTGCAGGCATGGGGCTTGAAGAAGGGAGCCTCTATGAGTTATACATTGATGAATTTATACGGAATACGGCACCGAATTGGCGACGGGTTCGTCCCTTTTTGCATCGCTGTGCAGAGCTGAACAAACTGGATTGTATTAAGCAAGTCGTGGAGTTTATGATGGACTATCTCATATACGCCCCAGCTTTGTTTGAGACAGCAGAAGAATTATTCAGTGAAGGTAAGTTCGAGGCTGCGGCAATTATTTATAAAAATGTTTCGGAAAGTGAGAAGTACCAACATTCAGAGCGTCTGGCGCTCTGCCAATACCGTTTATTTACGATTGCCGTTGGCGATGACCAGGACGAAAATTTATGGGCAGCCACACATTTCGAAAGCTTTGTGGACCGACTGGGTGAAGCGGACCAACTGGATGCCTTAAGAGACCTGGCTAATACCTATGCCTCCTTGCGGCGTTGGGATAAAGTAGAATGGTTTGCTGAAAAAATGGCTCAAAAAGCCAAGGTACAATACGAGCAAAAATACGGGAATACCAGAAGATCAGAGCGTGGCAAGGAACCCAAGGGTCCTTTGTTTATGTATATTGTATACTCTTACGTGCTGCGTGCCGGGGTGTGGGATGAGCGCGGGGATTATCAGAAGGCGCTGGAGTATGTATCCCTATACTCTGATTTGAGCTGGGTGCAAGAGGATACGGAAGAAGCTCGGCGTTTGAAGGCCCTTTGTAGCAACTGGGCTGAGGCCAACGGGTATTTGTATCAGTTGATGTCAGGTAGCCTGGATGTGATTCCACAATATGTGGATTATTTGGAAAAAAACGAAGGCGAAATTCTGGTGGGGTTGCATAAAATTATGGTAGCTGCCAACCGTTATGACTTTAATGTAGATCATGTACTGTTGCACTTTGAAAAACAAATTGAGGCATTTGCAGATCAGCATGTCAAGGTAGGCACCTATACGGAGCAAATGTCAGCAGATCTTTATGCACGATTTTTGGCAGAGATGGCTTGTTATGATCTCAACAAACACCGTTATACCAAAGGCATGAAATTCTTGCTTGAGAGTCTTTCCTATTCTGTAGTGCTGAATGGTAATCCTGTCACCATTAAATGTGTAGGACTATTTGAAAAGTATCGGCATACTGCCACTTCTGAGGACAAAGAGGAATATAAAAACTTACTTGGAGAGGTAGAGTACATCCATGATAAAAAAGATCGTTTTTTCTCTGCTCGCATTTAATGTTTTTGTCCTATTGAATTTTTCACCCGTTACCCCCCCTATGGAAGATCCTAGCGACGTCCACAGTCATGGGTTGGGGGGATGGGCTTTTTCATCCCTTGAACCATCCGCTTAGAGGATCTAGAAAGCGGCATTCAAAAAGGTATTCTCTTATGAAGAAGAGGATACCTTTTTTTGATGTGAAGTGCATTTGAAGGAGCACTTTTTGCCGTCAAGATTGAGGAGTTGGAAGTTGAGCAGGTGGAAACCAGACATGACGCAGGTCTACCCAGCCCTGACTGTTAAAGGATACACCGCGCACAGAAGGGAGATAGGCCGTCTGAACGGGCTTTTCATATAAAATATGCAGCTGGTGCTCATCCATGAGCCGAGTTTCGATATGCTCAAATTGCTGGGCCCTGACGGTATGGTCGGCTTCCCGCGCAATTTCACGCAGCAGTCTTTCGATATCCACACGGCTATGAGGCTCGACATGCCCAGATACATTGAGATACAAGTCAAACAGGCGTAATTCCTCATCACGGTCACGAAAGAGAGAAAAGATGATTAAGTCTGACTCCATACGGATAGATGAGCTTTTAAATTCATTCATAGATGCGGCCACGATGTTACAGGTATACCCATAGGATTCGAGCTGAGCCGCAACCCGGTCTGCGTCCGCTTTATACTCGGGAATGGTAGCAATTTGCAGCGCCGCCAGTGGTTCATAAGAATCGTTAGATGAATCCACTGCTGGAGGAAGGGAACGATGATCCAGACATGCTACAATGCGGGCACGTATTTCTGGGTTGCGCAGCGGTCCATCCTTGTGTGTATTACATGTGATAAATTTGCGTACCGAAGCCGCCGAGTGAATCTGGCTCCATGCGGTATCCGTATCTCCCGCCGATACGGGATTATGGATAATGTGAAAAGAAGAAGCGGTGTCTTCCGTATCCGACGATTCCAGCTTAGTCGCCCACGGGAGTTGGACAATTTCCACTCGGTCCAGATGAGCCCGGCCTTGAAAATAAGGTGCGAAAGCCTCCAGTGTACATAGGCTTTCGTTCATTTCCGTGACTTTGAATGCCCCTGTACCGACAGGGCGAATGCCAAAGGCGGCTTCACCCACCTGATTTAGCTCACGCGGCACAATCGCAGCCCGGCTGGTACACAGGAAGGATAGAAATAGCTCGTTCGGCTCCTTTAGTACGAAGCGTACCATCGTGGGGCTTAACGCCTGGACGTGCTGAATTTGTCGGACGATAAAATGGTAAAGTCTCCTTCCTGGCGCCCGACTCAGTCGCTCAAAGGTATAGACGACGTCTTCAGCGGTCAGTATTTTTCCGTTATGAAACAGTACTTCTTTACGCAGGAAAAAGGTCCACTGTGTACGAGTGGTGTCCACCTCCCAAGCGTGCGCCAATCCCGGCAAAATCTCGCCGCTTTCGTTCGCCCGGCGGGCCAGACCATCAAAGACGTGGCTGGATACGAAGGACTCGGCGAGCCAGTTCAAGTACAACGGGTCCAGCGTATAAAGTTGCTGGCGAATAGGCAGACGCAGCGTGTCGATCTGCTGCTGATCACTGCGTACCTCTGCGTGATGCCCAAAATAATTTAGCAGCCAGCCTTGCAAATGCTCTTGCATGGTGGAGGAGCGCGAATGAACTCGGATTTCATCCAGCGCGCGTTTGATATCATGGCGGTCTATGGCTTGCATCATGGATTGGACGGCAATGTCTTCCGGCTGAATGAGGAAGCGCAGACTGGAGCGGCGACCTCTGCCTCGGCGGGGAGTCCATTGTATCCAGTCATGCTGCTCCATTTTCTGAATGATCATCAAGGCGTTGCGGTGAGTACAGTCAAAAATAGCCGCCAGCTCATCCAGCGTCGTCTCTATGGTATGATTTTCGTCCTTGTCGTCAGCGGCGTGTGAGTGAAGCCGTAAAAATTGGGCATGGAGTTTCATTCAAGGTTGCTCCGTTTCCCCTATATTTGATTAAAAGCGTGGCCACTTTTATAAAATAGGAAATTTTGTTTGAATTAATTTCTCTTTATCTTCTTATTTTATCATCTACAATAAGGGTTATAAAGCATATTTGTGGAGGTATTTACCATGCATGACAAGATGAATGGAACGTCTTTGCCGAAAACGTCGTTTCTGTCCGCTTTTGCTGGCGCAATTGTGTTGGCGCTGGTTCATCAATATCTGTTCTTCGGACATGGGCTGGGCGTGTCTGTGCCAATTTTTGTTATTGGGTTTTACGCCTATATGTATGCCTTTAATCGAGACCGTTTCCAGTTGGGATCATGGATAGGGCGCTTGCTGTTTGTGATCATTTTCATGCTGGCATTGACATACGCGCTGTTCAATAACCCGATCTTCTATGTGTTGAATGCCCTGGCTATACCTGCTCTGATTAGCGTACATATGGTGCTGCTGTTCGGGGAAAAAAGGCATGGCTGGTCGGAAGTCGGTATTATCGGTCAGGCGCTAAGCCATTGGTTTTATCAAAATTTTCGCCATATCGTGACTCCGTTTCGAATGTTTAAGACGGCAGCCTTTCGGAATGTAAAGGATGAGCGTAAGCGTGTATTGGGTAAAGTGATAATCGGTCTACTTATTGCCTTGCCGCTACTGTTCATTATCATATCTTTGCTGGCTTCGGCGGATGGGATGTTCGAAAAGTTGTTAGCTGGGGTACCCGAATGGATCGGAACCCTGTCCTTTGGGAGTGGTTTGCCGCGGCTGATCTGGACCTGCTTTTTTACCTTCTGTTTCTTCTGTTATTTGTGGGGATTTGTACAGCCTGCTCCGCGTAATACGCAGAGAGAAACTCAGTCATCAACAGTACCTTACCACGAGCCGGTGGCGATCAAGTTTGATCCTGTAATTACCGCTACGGTGCTGATTGTCATGAATTTGGTGTATGTTGTGTTCGTCGTGTTGCAGTTCGGATATTTGTTTGGTGCATGGGAAGGTGCTCTGCCCGAAGGAACCTCGTATGCCGAATATGCGAGAAGAGGATTCGGGGAGCTGGTTATGGTAACAGGTATCAACTTTGTGCTGATGATCAGTGTATTGAAGTGGACTGAATTTGGCTCAGGTATAGTGCAAAAAATGAACAGCGGCCTGCTGTACATACTCGTGGGTTGTTCGGGTGTGATGCTGTATTCGGGATATACCCGGCTGGTTATGTACGAAGAAGCATACGGCTATACGTACACCCGCTATTTGGTACACGCGTTTATGATTTTTCTGGGCTTGCTACTGCTTATTGCAGCAATGCGCATTTATTTCCGTCAACTGCCGTTGGCGAAATATTATATTGTACTCGCTCTGGTCGCCTATGTCGTCGTGAACTATGTGGGCATTGATATACGGATTGCTGAAAATAATCTCGAACGGTATCGCACGACATCGGTGATAGATAAGGAATATTTGAGTGAGCTATCGGCGGACGCGATTCCGCTGCTGATTGACTTTAGCCGTAAGGAACATGGAGCGCTGGATGAGTTTTTACAAGCCCGTTTGACGAGCATGACGAGAGAAGAATCGGCTTGGTCTGAATTCAATTGGGCAAAGTATCGAGCGCAACGAGAATTGCACAACTATATTTTGGAATGAGAGGTGTTTGGGAATGATCGGAACAGATACAGTGGAGGGTATGGTATTGGAGCTACAGGATGAGATGTCACAGTATCAGCATCAATTTGGTGTAAGACGAAACCATTTTCTTGCGGAGGCGATGTCCTACGGAATGAGTGAGGAGGAAGCTCGGTCTTATGCTATCCAGAGTATCGGTCCGGTCGTTCCCGTCGCCTATATGCCTACGTTGGCCCCGGGTAAAACCCGACCGCTCAGTCCGATGCTGGCAGCGCGGTACCGATATGCGGGGGATTGGAAGGACATCGACGAGCACCTGCTCCTGCCGGATGAGGTGCTGCGGATCGCAGGTACAGAGCAGTTCCGCAGCTGGATCAGCGATATGCGGAATTACTGGGTGGAATCGGCTCCATACCGATTCGGGGATGATCGTCTTTCACTGCTGTCGGTTGCGAGTGAGGAAGAAGGTCACTTTTCCATGCTCGTTTGGAAGGAGCCCGGCGAAGAGCCAGAAGTATGGACGTATGCTTTGCAGCATGAATACCGATTCAGTCATCTGCTCCATTGGTTCAAGTGGTTGAACGGGCGGAGTGAAGAATGAGAGGTACAGATGATAAAAAAGAATCGTAATTGGATCGTGCTATTTATCGGCATTGCTCTGATGGTGGGGGCAGCAGACTATTTAACACAAGCTAAGCCTGCGACTACTCCTGAGCTTATCGTTCCAACCGTAATCAGTGAAGAAAGCCTTCAGTTAAGTGATGATTAACGAGAAAGGCGTTTTATTTTCTCAACCTAATGGATCAGAAGGCCGTGCCATCACTGTAGATGGAATTTAAATTTAAATAGAAAATAAAAATAAGTTAATTTTCCGTGGTATTGCGTTGTTAAGGTAAGCCGGAAATCACCCTAATAGTTGAGAGGGAATGGAGGCCAACATCAATTGAATGTGGAGCCATTCAGATGTTCAAGCGACTCCGTTCATTTCCTCTACAACTTATATTCAGGGGGAATTTCAATGGCTAGAAGTGCAAGTACTTACGCATCTGTAATTGACGGTTTTAAGGTAGAAACGAACAAGAAGTATTCGCCAGTAGGTGGAACGAAATGTAATATTTTCGCTCAAGACGTGATGTCTGCGATGTCGGCACCCTTGCCAAGCGGCTTAGCCAATCAAATGGCTGATGCTTTACTGAATAAAAAAGCGCCGGGCTGGTACTCTGTAACCTTTCAGGATGCTCAAAAAAGAGCCAATCTCGGGTATCCTACGATCGGGATCAAAAAAGAGGATGGACATGGTCATGTAGTCGTTGTCAGACCGAAGGGTTCATCGATTACGATTTTGAAAGAAGTACAGGTTGCTCAGGCGGGGACCAAGAATTATAACAGTAACACCATTAACTATTCGTGGGTGGCAGCAGATCTGCCTGGAGTGAAATTCTACACACACGACTAATTATATTCGATATATTGGAAATTTAATGACCCCGGAAGCAGATCACTCGATCTGTTTCCGGGGTCGTCTTTTTTATTTTGAAACGGAATGTTTAGATACAATGAAAGCTTTGCCTGGCTTGATAAAAGCAACAGCATAGCCATTGGAGAAGGAGGAGGATTCCGCTCTGTACTCAAGTTTAGTCAGCAGTTGCCCTTGACGATTGATGTAGCCAAATTTGCCGTCTGAGACGGATGATTGTGTTTGTTTACCGACTAAAGCAAAGCCTTCTTTGAACGGAGAGGTAACATCATATTTATGTTGATATTTAATGACCAGCGTTCCGTTTTTATCAATAAATCCGACTTCGTTTTTTACATTTTTCACACTCGCCAGGCCTTCACTAAAGTTCTGAGCATCCGTAAATTTAAAGGGAATCACGACTTTCCCCTGTTTATTAATGAATCCCCATTTCCCCTTGGTATTTTGCACCGGGGCCAATCCCTCCGAGAAGTCTCCGCCAGATTTATATTGAAGAGGAATGACTTCTTTCCCTGCTGTATTGATATACCCGTAGAGCTCTTTGCTATTTTGAACAATAGCCAAGCCATCCGAGAAACCACGGCTGTATTTGTATTTATAAGGAATCGCTAGTTGACCAGAAGCATTCACAAAACCGATCTTGCCAGTGTTGGGGGCGTAGGCAAGAGCCAGACCGTCCGTAAATATATATTCTGAATCCACATTTTCTTTAAAATGAGAAAGGATTTTTCCCGTTCGATCTATAATTGCATTTTCTTTGGTGTCTGCTATGGTAACCTTGGCTTTTCCTTCGGAAAAGAAATTGGCTTCGGTATATTGGCAAGGGATGACCAGTGTCCCTTTGGTGTTAATGTATCCATAGAGATTGGTCTTTGTATTTTTGACTACGGCTCGCTGCTCATGAAAATCACCAATGGGTTTAAGCTCGGCGGGAAGTGAGAAAGCTTTCTCTCCTTTGGTATTGTAATACACGAGGTTTCCAGCAGATGTTTCAGCAGCCAATAAGCCATCATGAAAAGCACCATCGCTCAGCGGGCGAGCAACGTTGTAATCCAGAGCAGTTTTAGAAACTTCAATGGTTGTTGTGCCGGATGCGGCCCAGCCTGTTCCAATAACAGAGAGGCTAGTAACCAGAATCAATGCAGCTAATCCTAACTTTTTTAACATGCATAAGCTCCTTTGTGAGTTGATTTTTTAACTTCGGGCTTCGAAAAATCTTACCTTCATACGTAAGGTATTCCATAATATAGACGATAAAAATGTAGGAATGTTTCTTAATATTCTAAATTTTTCTAATTTCCATCTCGATAACCAGAAAGGGAGCAAGCTAATCGCTTGCCCCCTCTACACCTAAACCTGCCCTATATCTTTCGTATGCTTAACAGAGAGTTGCCGTTACGCATAAACTCATACGGAACCTTGGCCTCTGTCACCCGTAAGCCTTCTGCCTCCAGCCCAAGAATCAAACGATCTAGCAGATCGTAACGAGTTCCCGTTAAATCGGTCAGAGGAAAAATGCGGACTTCCTCTGAAGCCACTCGCAGCAGTTCGTGTACCGTATTCTTATGAAACTCATAGTCGAGTCGATCACTATACATAAACAGAAAATGGGCAGACAGCACGATATTAAACTGTTCATCTTCAAAGGGAAGCTCCGGCAGTACCGCAGCAACGTAGCGTTCTGGGTGCTTCCTCATATCCTGCGTGCAATCCTGCAGTGCTTGATGGCGCTGCTCGCTAAGCCCTTGCACATCTCCATAACAGCTCCAAACATAATTATCTTTTGCACGTTCTAGCGTTTCCATTGCATGCTCAATATCCAATAGGCCTTTGCGTTTCAGATCATCAATCTTGTGGTCGTAGGCGATATCACTTGCGGTGATATCCAGCGAGGCTTTGGTGCCCAGAGCGGTGAAGGAACATGCTCCCGCAGGACAGTCCAAAATCTTTTTGCCTACAAGTTCAGGAATGTGCAAATTGAACATTTGGACGTATTCCTCAAACGTGCGGCCGATGAACACGACCCGGTCTAACTCTTGCTTGGTTTTACTTTGACTCTTCTCATCTCTACTCATCTCTTCTCACCTCAGCTATTCTTTGGCTACGGAGGAGCAACCAAGTTTACTCCGTAAGCTCATGTTAACATTTTACAGAATCGAATAACATATCATTTGGCAGAACCTCTTATTGTGAAAATCGATTCTATTGAGAGATTAAAGATAAGAGATCACGTTCATTTTCAAGAAAAAAAGTGGAGAAGTCGTGTCATTTTAAAAAAAGTCTATACATATAACCTAAATGTATAGACAAATCAAAAGACTGGATTTATAATTACGCTGTAAACGTTTTCTAGTACTTAACATCCAATAATACCTTGAAGGGAAGGAATAATCATGAAAAAAATTTTACTGGCGTGCAGCTCAGGTATGTCTACAAGTTTGCTGGTTACTAAGATGCAGGAATATGCTAAGTCCATTGGGGACGAGGCTGAAATTTGGGCAGTAGGTCAAGATCAGGCGGCAGAAGACATGGCTAAGGCTGACGCGGTATTGATTGGACCACAAATGAGTTTTCTGAAAGGACAACTGGAAAAGGAAGCAGCTCCATATGGTATTCACGTAGAAGTGATCGACATGATGGCCTACGGAATGGTTGACGGTAAGAAAGCCTATGAACAGGCCGTGAAGCTGGTGGAACGCAAAAATGGATAAAGTCAATATAGCTGAACTGACGGAAGAACAGATTAGTTTCCAACTTATTCTTCATAGTGGAAGCGCTCGCAGTAAAGTAATTCAGGCGCTGACCGAATACCGAAATGAGAATGTAGAAGGTGCGGACGAACTGCTCAAACAAGCCAAGCAGGATTTACGTGCTGCACATGATATCCATTTTCAAATGGTTAAGAAGGAAGCGGGAGGTACCCAAACTCCCTTCTCGCTCCTTCTGATGCATGCCGAGGATCATCTGATGTCCACGGTTACCATGAAAGACCTGGTTCTAGAATTGCTGGAGCTGTTCAAATCCAGAAATTTATAACGAAACATATAAGTATGTGAAATTGAGGACATGAAAAGCTTGCAACCCTATTGATGCAAGTCACTTCGCGGGGAGGAATAGGCTTTGTTTGAGAAATTAAGCCGGATACTGATACCTATTGCCGGTAAACTGAACAACAACCGCTATCTTACTGTACTACGTGATGCATTTATGTTGTCATTTCCATTAACAGTTTTTGGCTCCATCATCGTCGTTATTATCAATCTGCCGTTTCTAAAAGGGTGGATGGGCGACGGCAACTATACAACTTTTAACAGTCTGCTGAACATTGCGCCGAGTGCCACACTGAACATCATGACCTTATTCGTGGTTGTCGGGATCGGCTATTATTTATCCCGAAGTTATAAGGTCGAGCCCATATTCGGCGGCATGATCGCGTTGGTCAGCTTCTTGATGCTCACCCCGTTTGTGCTGACACAAGAAAGCGGTGCCACGATTGCTGGTGTCATTCCGTTGGATCGGATTGGGGCCAAAGGCATGTTCCTTGGCATGATCGTTGCTTTTATAGCTGGTGAAATTTACCGAAGAGTGACACAGCGGAACATTATTATCAAAATGCCTCCAGGCGTTCCGCCGGCAGTTGCCAAGTCATTTGCCGCTTTGCTTCCGGCATGTATTACATTGGGCATATTTTTGATCATTAATGTTGTAGTTACACTGACCCTTCATAATAACCTGCATGATCTGATTTATCATGCCGTACAGGCACCGCTGGTACATTTGGGCAGTGGCATTATCCCTACATTGATTGCTATTTTCTTTGTTCAGCTTTTATGGTTCTTTGGTCTTCATGGTCAAATCATTATCAACTCGGTTATGGAGCCGATCTGGAATACGCTGGCACTTGAAAACTATGAAGCATACTCCAAAGGAGCGGAACTGCCGCATATTATCACCAAGCAGTTTGTGGATATTTATACCGTAGGTATCGGTGGTACAGGTATGACACTGGCAGTCGTGCTCACGATTCTGATCTTCCTGAAGAGCAAGCAATTGAAGCAGGTCAGTAAGTTGGCCATTGGACCAGGTCTGTTCAATGTCAATGAACCCGTCATTTTCGGTTTGCCGATTGTGATGAATCCGCTTATTTTTGTCCCATGGGTCATTGCTCCAATGATCGTTACGCTGATTACTTACTTCGCGATGTCCACCGGGCTTGTACCACCGCCTAACGGAATACAGGTCCCTTGGACGATGCCGTTGTTCTTTAGTGGAATGATGGCTACGGGATCTCTAATGGGAGGCGTACTGCAGTTGTTTAATATGGCTGTCGTTTTTGTCATTTGGTTCCCATTCCTGAAATTTATTGATCGGATGAACGTTCGTAAAGAGCAGGAAGAGGAGCTTAACCAAGCAGCCATTGCAGGTAAGGATCAAACTGTTGGAATGTAATGTGAATAAGCTGCTGGATTAGCAGCTTATTCATGCAAAAGAGAGAGGAGTAGAGCTGTGAATCATACCGAAATGAAAGATATCGAGCAGCAAACCATTCAATACCGTTTTCCATCCGACTTCTGGTGGGGCTCATCGGCCTCGGCTACCCAGACAGAAGGAACCATGGAGGGAGACGGCAAAGGACCGAACATTTGGGATTATTGGTTTGAGCAGGAGCCGAACCGTTTTTATGACGGGGTTGGACCTGGCGAAACGTCCCGTTTCTATACCCGTTACAAAGAAGATATTGCACTCATGAAAGAGCTTGGTCACAACTCCTTCCGGTTCTCTATTTCCTGGTCGCGTCTGTTTCCAGCGGGAAGGGGTGCGATGAACCAGAAGGCGGTTGATTTCTATAATGCCGTCATTGCAGAGTTGCATCAGGCGGGGATTGAGCCATTTGTGAGTTTGTATCATTTTGATTTGCCGATGGCTTTACAGGAAAAAGGAGGATGGGTGAACCGGGAGACGGTCGAAGCTTACGTAGATTACGCTAACACTTGCTTTGGGCTATTCGGAGATCGTGTGGCCAAATGGTTTACGCATAATGAGCCGATTGTCCCAGTGGAAGGCGGCTATCTGTACGATTTCCATTATCCGAATGAAGTGGATTTCGGTAAAGCTGTACAGGTGGGATACCATACCCTGTTATCGAGCGCGAGTGCCATTAAGGCATACAAAGAGGGAGGCTACAAGGGCAAAATCGGAATTATTTTGAACCTGACGCCGACCTATCCGCGTAGTCAGCACCCGGCAGACGTGCAGGCTGCTGAAATATGCGATGCGTTCTTTAACCGTTCCTTTTTAGACCCATCTGTGACGGGAGAATTTAACCCTTTGCTCGTGGAACTGTTGCGCCAAGAGGGCTTTGTACCGCTGATGGAAGACGGGGACCGGGAGATTATACGTCAAGGCACGGTGGGCCTGCTGGGGATTAACTATTATCAGCCTCGCAGAGTCAAGGCCCGCGAAAGTCTGCCGAATCCAGATGCGCCTTTTGTGCCGGAACGATTCTTCGATTATTACGCTATGCCTGGCCGTAAGATGAATGAGATGCGGGGCTGGGAGATTTATGAGAAGGGCATTTACGACATTCTGACCAATGTCAGACTGAATTACGGCAACATTGAATGCTTCATTTCAGAAAATGGGATGGGTGTTCAAGGCGAGGAAAAATTCAGGGATGAGCACGGCATGATCCATGATGACTATCGCATTGATTTTATCCGTGAGCATCTCAAATGGGTTCAACGGGCCATCTTGGAGGGCTCCAATGTGAAAGGCTATCACTTATGGACGTTTATGGACAACTGGTCCTGGACGAATGCTTATAAGAATCGCTATGGTTTTGTGTCTGTCGATCTTCAGGACGGCGGCAAAAGATCCGTTAAACAGAGTGGGCACTGGTTCAAACAAGTGATCGAAAATAACGGATTCTAAGGTGGTGGGTGGTCCTCTGGACCGCCTTTTTTTTATCACCGTGCCAAGTTACTCTGTATACTGCTGGTGAGAAAGTATATTGTTCGGTATACTTACTTATACCGTAATACCTCGATGTCCCCGCCTGCAGAACCAAAAGAACCAGCGCTACCGATGTTTTTGGTAAAATGCTGACATAAAACAAATTTTAGTACAGGTGGTAGACAGATGAATAAATACGAACGGATTGCACAAGAGGTCAAGAAGCGTATTATAGATAAGACCTATAGCAGTGATGATCCGATTCCCGATGAAATTTCACTGGCCAGTGAGTTCCGGGTAAGTCGGATGACGATTAAGCGGGCATTGGATACGTTGGTGTCGGAAGGGCTGTTGAATCGTAAAAGAGGACACGGAACCTTTATCGTCAAATCGGTCTACAATGTCCCGGTTAATGTCGTTGTGAATGAAATGCTGGGGCTGACAAACGTACTGCGCGGGAAAGAAATCAAAAGTAAAATCATAGCGTTTGACGTTCAATTTCCATCTGAAGAGGTAGCGGCGCATCTATTTATTGATGCCAATTCTCCTGTGTATCATGTCGTCCGTCTGCGTATTGTAGAGGGCGAGCCCTATGTGATAGAGCGCACATACATGCCTACCAAGCTGATCAGCGGTATTACCGAGCAGGTGTTGCACGGCTCAGTGTACAAACATATTAAGGAGGAGCTGGGCCTTAATATTGTCAGTTCACATCGTACCATCCGCGCGTCCAAGTCGACTGAGCTAGATTGGGAGTATTTGGACTGTGGTGTGGATGATCCGGTTTTAGAAATTGAGCAGGTAGGTTATCTGGATACGGGTATACCGTTTGAATACTCATTCTCACGGCATCGGTATGATAAATTTGTGTTTACCACAGTAAATCGGATACGTTGAGCGAATGAGTACGAAACAGGTGGTAAAGCAAGCATGGCAGAAGAAGCCTATTTGAAATGGGATTCTCCTGTCATGTTCTTTTTAATGAAGCAAGTTAATGGCCAAGCAATCTGACTTCATGCACTGTCGGGGTATACCAGTTGTTCGGATTATTGAATAGCACTGCATTTACAAGGTTGATTCGCACGTAGCGAGCTTGAAAATTGACTTTGTCACTGGTAAAACCATATGTGGTATTACCTGTGCGATCAATCGTGGAGTAGTTGACTCCATCCATGCTGTATTCAATTTTGTATTTATAATACGCTTCAGATCCTTTGTACATAAACCATGAAATACCCACTTCGCGGATGGTCTTGGAACTGCCCAAATCGACCTGCCACCATGCAGGCCAGGATGCGGAAGTAGCCTTCCACGAGGTTTGGGCGTTGCCATCGTTCGCCAGTGAAGCTGGAGAACCGGATGCGGCTGAGCTAGCAGTCGCTGTTTTGCCCTGTGCATGATTCACAAGGGACGGTAGAATTACTGTGCCTGTGGCAGCATCCAGATCCCAGCTACTGTACCAGTTCAGGGTTGCTGTTTTGTTGGCGTCATTCAGAGTTAGTGGCAACCAGATGAATTTGTGGTCGCTCAGATTGAGCGGGTTCCAGCGGTCGCCCATATAGATGTAGCTGGTTCCCGCGCTACCCGTAATCGTGGCGATGGAGTGGATTTGCGATCCATAAGCCGCCGGATCACCGAAGGGCGATAGAGCAGACCAGCTTCCCGTCATGGAACTGGCGGTTGCGTAAGCGCCCTGATTCGGATACCAGCCGGATGCCTGCGAGGTGAACAGGTAGTAGGTGTTGTTCTTTTTCACAACAGCTGGAGCTTCGCGATAGCCATTTTCAAAAATCCAGCCAACAAACGACTGCACGCCTGTATAATCGGCTGTCAGCTTGAAGATCGCCATCGTATCGTTGGCGCCGCCATTTTTACGGGAAGCTGTAATAAGGTAGCCGCTACCGTCAGTATCCGTGAACACCGTCATATCACGAGATTCGTAATTCAGCGGGCGGAAGCTGCCTTGGTAGGCAAAGTTTCCGTCGGGTGTATCGCTGGTAGCGACGGCTACACGACCTAGGGAGTAGTCCGTGCCATTTTCATAGTGCGCCCATAGTACATATTTTCCGGTGGTTTTGTTGTAGATGACTTTGGGACGTTCGATTTTGCTCGAGTTTAGCTCAGGGGCGGAACCTTTGGTGAGAATAGTGCTGCGGAAGGACCAATTTTTCAAATCGGTTGAGGTATACACATTCACTTTTTCAAATTTCCAGTTTTCGGCGTGCTCGCCGTACCAATAATAAGTGGAACCTACTTTTAGGATATTACCGCTGTTCGCCTGAATGGGGTTACCTGCGGTGTCTTTCCAATCCGTTCCGTTCGTAATGGCCGTGCTTGCTGTTGCGCTCAGGGATAGTTCGGCATTGGCGACGTCCAAACCATTCAGCGCCTGGTTCACTTCGGTCCCGTAGGTTGCTTGCGTAACTCCTGTTGTATGGGCATGGGCTGCGTCGGGTTGAAGACCCGCACTGGACACTGCGAACAGGATACAAATCCATGCGGCTAACCATTTGCTGCTGTGGATCCACTTCACGATATCATCTGCCTCCTTTAACACGGATAGGATGGGCCGGAACGGCTTGTCCGGCACCTCATCTTCGATTTTATCCCAATTGGAAGCGTTTACAAGTGGAATAAATTGAAGTCTTTAGAATGGTGAAACTGTTGTTAGGGGAAAGTACGTTCGTTATATCGGAATTGTTTTTAAATGTGCGTTTTGTCATTGACATTTTCGGATAATTCAAATTTAAAGTGACTAGAATCACATAAACGGTTACTTTAGTTGGGTATACTTGCTTTAAATTGAGGATTAACAAATGGGGCATATGTTGATACATCCTTTGTTGATCTAATTTTGGAGAGAAGAGGGATACAAAGATGCTAAGTGAGCAAACCATTGCAACGATCAAATCGACTGTACCTGTTTTGGAGGTACATGGCACTACAATCACCAAGCGTTTTTACCAGATGATGTTTGAGGCCCATCCCGAGCTTCTCAATATATTCAATCACGCGAATCAGAAGCAAGGACGTCAACAAGGGGCGCTGGCCAATGCTGTATACGCAGCTGCACAGCACATTGACCGTCTGGAGGAAATTATTCCGGTGGTACGTCAGATTGCACATAAGCATCGCAGTTTGGGAATTAAGCCCGAGCATTATCCAATTGTCGGAAAATATCTGCTCGCTGCGATCAAAGACGTACTGGGAGATGCGGCTACAGACGAGATCATTGCCGCATGGGCTGAGGCCTATGGTGTGATCGCTAATGTATTTATAGACATGGAAGCTGAAATGTACAAGGAGGCTGGACAGCAGCAGGGAGGCTGGTCAGACTTTAAGAGCTTTGTTGTGCAGAAAAAGGTTAAGGAAAGCGACCAAATTACGTCCTTTTATTTGGTGCCGCAGGATGGACAGGTGCTGCCTGAATTCGAGCCTGGGCAATATATCAGCTTAAAAATGGAAATTCCGGGCGAACATAATACCCATATTCGTCAATACAGCCTTTCGGATGCACCGGGCCAATCCCACTACCGGATATCTGTAAAGCGCGAGGATGCCGTAGAGTCACGTCCGGCAGGTAAAGTATCCGTATATCTGCATGAGCAGGTACAAGAGGGCGATGTGCTTCAGGTATCTGCACCGGCGGGTGATTTTACGCTGGATCGTTCAGATCGCAGACCTGTCGTGCTGATCAGCGGCGGGGTCGGGCTAACCCCAATGGTCAGTATGCTGGCTTCCTTGGTGAAATCTGCTCCGCATCGGCCTGTCACCTTTGTCCACGCAGCAGTCAACGGAGATAACCATGCTCTGCGCAATGAGGTGGAAAAGCTGGTCGCCACACATGCACAGGCTGCAGTTCGTTGGTGTTACAGCAGACCAACGAAGCAAGATCGGCTGGCACAGGCTTTTCACAAGGAAGGTCGTTTGGATCTGGCCTGGTTGCAATCCGTGATACCGGAACGTAACGCACAATATTACTTTTGCGGCCCTGAGGGATTCATGCAATCGGTATACGGCCTGTTGAAGGAGTGGAATATCCCTGCTTCGGATATCCACTATGAATTCTTTGGCCCTGCCAGCGCTTGGGAAGCAGAAGCACAATGACACAATGAAACATCAAAAAGACGAAGGATATTTGTCCTTCGTCTTTTTTGCGATGATACAATGGGAAATCCTGCTCATGGGGTACTACTTTTCAAAGTGCACTCCTGTTTTCATAACAAGGGAGTACGCAAAAATTCCATACCTCGCGGCATATATGGACGTAAAGCCTCCGGAATACGGATCGAACCGTCCTCTTGCTGGTGATGCTCCAGCAACGGAATCAAAATCCGGGGCGAAGCAACCGCTGTGTTGTTGAGCGTGTAACAATATCGCAGCTTGCCGTCCGCATTACGGTAGCGGATGTTGGAACGACGCGCCTGAAAATCAAGCAGTTGCGACGACGAATGTGTCTCGCCGTAAGCTTGACGGCTGGGCATCCATGTCTCAATGTCCACCTGCTTGTAGGTTTTTTGCGCCATGTCGCCTGTACAGACAGCCATCTTACGGTAGGGCAGTTCCAGCAGTTGAAGCAGGTCCTCCGCATTGCGCGTAATCTCCTGAAACATCTGCTCTGAAGCGTCCAGACTGGCTTCACAGATGATGACCTGCTCGACCTTGGCAAACTGGTGCACACGATACAGTCCGTGCACATCCCTTCCGGCCGAGCCGACCTCATTGCGGAAGCATACGGACACGGCTGCCAGCCGAATCGGGTCCGTAACATCCACGATCTCACCGCTGTAATACGAGACCAGCGGCACTTCCGAAGTGCCTACAAGCCACTGATCCTCTCCTGTGATGCGGTACGTCTGATCCAGTCCGAGCGGGAAGAAACCAGTGCTGCGCATCGCCTCTGCACGTACCATCAGTGGAACGTCCAGCAACTGGAATCCGCGTTCAGTCAGCAGATCCACCGCAAGCTGCTGCACAGCCCGATGCAATGCAACCCCTGCTCCCGTCAGATAGTAGTTACGGGTACCGGCTGTTTTGACACCCCGAGGGACGTCGATAAGCTTGTGAAGCTCACCAAGCGCCATATGATCCTTTGGCTCAAATCCGAAGTTCGGAACCGTTCCAACCCTCTCCAGCTCTACATTATCCTCATCTGATCTCCCCCGTGGTGTATCTGGCGATACGATATTAGGCATCAGAAGCAAAAGCTGTTGAAACTGTTCCTCTACTTCCTGTTGCGGGGCTTCCAGAAGATCTAGCTGTCCGTTAATTTCTTTGACCTGATGCTTTGCTCCTTCGGCCTGCTCACTCTTACCAGCATGGATTAGCGCACCAATATCCTGACTACACTGATTTCGCTTCTGGCGAAGCTGTTCCACTTCCTGAAGCAGCTGTTTTCTCCGCTCATCCAGGGTCAACAGCTTCGCAACCGATACCTGTATTCCTTTGCCGTCTGCTGCCGTCTGAACCTGTTCTTGATGCTCTTTGATCCATTTGATATCCAACATGACACCGCACTCCTTTTCGGATAAAAATACAAAAAGCGCCCTCATCCATATGGGACGAGGAGCGCTTTGATCTCGCGGTGCCACCCAAATTGACCGGACAGCATGACAGATGTCATGACTCTCCAATCCACTTTGCTCCGCTGTAACGGGCGGGTCCGGTTTACTTAGGTACATATCGCCATATCCTACGCTAACGTATGGTCCTTGGCGTAAACGCCTCCGAGTTGGATGCTCTTCATAGGCATAATATCGTTTGCTTTTTTGTTAGTATACGGATTTTCGGCAGGGTAATCAAGCTACAACAACTTTTTAAGCTGGGATATACGGCCTTGTGACACGCCAAGCCATTGTGCATATTCACCCTGCTTGGCATGGGGATGTTCATGCAGAAGTTCCCTTAGGCGTTGGATTAATTTTTTTGATGATTGGTGTACTCTCTTTCCTTTCTGCGCAGGTTTCTTAACCATTGGAGCAGGAGTGCGGCTAACGCCTATATTTTCTTTTAACTCTTGTATACAGGTTTTACATAAAAGTGAATCCCTAAAATAGGTCAGACCTTCGTCAGCATTACATAGGTTACAAGCGACTCCGGTATACTTTCGCATACTCAAAAAACCCGTTTCGATATCCATATAAAATTCTATAGGATCGCCAACATCGATCCCCATAGACATCCGCATTTCTTTAGGAATAACGATTCGTTCTAACGAATCTAAAGAGCGAGTCATACCTGTATTTTTCATATGATTTCCTCCTTCTTCATCTGACTTGGCAAAGCTCATTCCTCCAGTTGGGCACTTGTCTGATCGAACACTTGTTGTATAAGCTGGCTTATGCGAGCTTCTGAGATACCCAATATGCCAGCATATTGCTGTTGTGTAGCATGTGGATGGCTTTCATACAAATCTAAAAGAAGTTGGGACATGATCTCTTTGGGTTGAAAGACTTGTACACGCATAAATACGATCTTGAGCATATAGTGGCAATTTTTACATATCAGAAAGCCTTTAAAATCACTTAATTTTTCGGTAGAGAGACAAAAATGACAAGACTGACCGTAGTGTCTTTGTAGTAATAGCGTGCCCGTCTTTTCATCTGCAAAAAATTCAATAGAATGACCGTGAAAAATACCGCACGTATACAGGATTTCCTTGGGAATGACTAAGCGCCCTGTAGGGTCTAAGTTTTTTGTCATTTTTACATGAGGCATTTCCAAAAGACCTCCTATTACCAAGATGAAAAGCAATAAAATAGAAGTATTTATTGTTATTGCAAAAGGTGGTATTATCAGGATAGTCAAAACTTTTATTATATTATAAGTTTCCAAAATATATTTTTTTAAAAAATTTGTATCGTATTATAGTTCACGCTGAAAGGGTGGTTTATTCATGGAAATCACACCTACGATTAGAGCAGAATTAGAAAGATACCTAAAACAAGAAGGCTTGAGTATGACCGAGTTTGGACACATTGCTGGCATGAATCCGGGTACAGTAAGCGGCATTGTAACAGGCAATCGCTCCATTTCGGTGCACCAATTGGATCGCATTACGTTAGGAATGAATTTACCAACAGACCATTTCTATGAAAGATATGTGGAAGAATGCACTATAGATGCGCCGCTAAACTGGCGAAGAATTAGTCCATTCTTGTATCGGTGTGTGCAGTTTCAGCGTGTAGACTGTTTGAAAAAAGTAGTAAGTGTGCTGCTGGATAATCCGGGTTATCTTCCTCACCTTTTTGAGTTAGCCGAGAATTGCTTTGAACAAGGTTATCGGGAAGCGGCGGCTTATCTTTATGAAAACGTCGCCGAGGGCGAAAAACAGCAGCATTCGGAACGACTTGCACTCTGCCACTATCGCTTGTTCACTATTGCGATAGGAAAAGACCAGAATCTCAATTTCGACGCAGCGGCCAAATTTGAATCATTCGTCCATCGTTTGCATGAAGTCGATCAACTGGATGCGCTGAAAGATTTGGCGAATGTATACAGAGCATTGAGCCAGTGGGACAAGGTATATAAGTATGCAAAACAGATGGGACAGCTAGGTGGAATACACTATGACATGGTTCATAACTCTGAGCGCAAGGAAAAAGAACCACAAAAGAAGCTAAGCAGGCCGCTGTTTGTATACATAGCTTACGCCGAATTGATGTGTGCTCATGCCTGTGATGCGAAGGGAAATCATGAGCAGGCATTAGCACATCTTCGGGGCTATGCTGATCTAAGCTGGGTCAAGGAAAATGACCCGGATACGCTCCATTGGTTGGGTCAATTTCAGCGATGGGCGAAAATTAATACTTATGTGAACAAGCTGATGTCGGGAGATGTGAGTGTCCTGCCGGATTACGTAGAATATATAGCTGGTGAGAAACATATTTTTAACGAGCTCTTAAACGTCATTGAAGCAGCCAATCGCTATCATATTGATGTGGATCATATCCTCCAGCGTTTTGAATCTAAAATTTGGGCGTATCAGGAACCATCTTCTGTTGATCCATTTTTATTGCAACAGCGTGCACGGTTTTGGTACAAGATGGCTAAGTACAGTCTAAATAAAGGAAGATATTTATATGGTTTCAAATGTTTATTAGACGCTTTAGAAAAAGCTGGTACAATTAATCATGTACTACTTATTGCCAATTGTGCAGGTTTATTTGACTGCTTCAGGGCATACGCCGCTCCTGAAATATTGGCTCAGTTTCATACTACTTACCAGGAGGTGTGGAAAGAAAATGATCAGAAAGATGGCTTTGCTCTTGGTAGCAGCTAGCTTTGTACTGGTACTCGTACTACCAGTTCAAGCTAAAGATCCTACCCTTGGCACATTCAAACCGCAAGACCACGTTGGCACAGCTTGATCCGAGCACTAATTCATTACTATTGACCAGCCTAGACGCTGGTCTTTTTTTGTTATATTATGCTGACTTTTTGATTGCTAAAATAGCGATCCATATTTCCACATTCCAACCTAAAATGAGATTCATTAGGAGGGAATGCGCTATGAATCCAGATGAAACGTTAAACCAACAGTTGGAAGATGCCCGTCAACGATTGCATGAGCTTTATGAACTATATGGTTTCGGACATGCCTGTGTGCTGGAGCAGTCTATGTTTTTGGATGAACTGATTAATCAGTACAACCGTATGTTCCAGACCAGGAAGCAGACCCAACTGGTGTAACCTGACCACATCATACTTTCAGAGACATTGTATGCAAAACTATTCCTCCTCTCATCTAACTAATATAATCATTCTATATAATGGCTTTTTTAAGAGAAAAATACATTAACATGTCATGAAATGTAATAAATTTTGAGGTATAGGTAAGAATTGATGCATATATTAATTTCAAAAACCAACCAATGACCAGTAAAATCTATCCTTTGACCTAAAGGAAATGGAAATTCCATCTTGTTAAAAGCTTTGGAAGGTTAGCTATCTAGGAGAGGGGACTCATTTATAGGGGATTATTGAATTTTATGGTAGGAAAATAGAAGTTTTGTGATACAATCATTATTGTAAATATTTACTTTAATTAAAATTTATAATAATAATTCAATATTTTTGTATATATGGTTTCTCATGCAAATTTCTTCACTCTACTTTTTGCTCGATTATATAACATTACATACTCACATATTTATTAGCGTTGTTAGTCACTTTTTTTGTAAGTTTCTATGCAAAAAAAGTTTCTATAAAATAATATTATTGGAGGGATTACTTTGAAAAAGAAAAGTATTGCGTTGTTTGCTCTATCATTAGCTCTTATTTCTGTTCCGGTTGTATCTGTTGCAAATGCTGAGGTAACTAATTCTAATATTGCTGTTAGTGAGTCAGCTACTTCACAGCCCGAAGTAGTTAAAGCCTACATAACTACAGAGAATGGTTTGGAAGAAATCTCGTTAAATGAGTATCAAAAGCTCCTTTCTCAAGAACAGCCACAGACAGTCACAGCTCAAGTTTATGATAGCGGAAATAGGATTAGTCCAATGGCTGATACTGGTCTTGACTTTGTTTTTAAGCGTAAATTAATTCAATCCGCATATTATCCTCAACAATTACAAGTAGATCAGAAAACCGATATAACTGACTATATTAAAAATTCAAGTAAAACCACCACATTAACGCAAATGGTAGGTTGGTCAAAAAGTTTTTCGTGGAGTGCGAATATGACCATTTCCGTTAAATGGAATGACGCAGTAACTCAAGTTCTAGGAGGTGGCTGGTCGACTACTGAAACCCATCTTTATAATAGTTCTCTAACTGTTCAGCCTGGATATCAAGCGAAACTACAATTCACCCCTATTTATAAAGTAGTTAGAGGGGACCTGGTTGGTTATAATTATGTGGGCACGGTATTAGAGCGTCTCAAAAATGTTACCATTAAAACCCCTGTTAAACTTGCGGGTGGTAAAGTACAAGGTGTAGTCACAGTAGTAGAAAGAAGGCTCTAGTAATTAAGTTATAATGTAAAAGAAGAAGGCCTAGGCCTTCTTCTTTTTTTTCAAATATCCATATTCACTTATAATTAAGTAAGCTACTCCAATAATCAAAGCCATTACGGCAAAAACTTTTAAAGAACCAAACGGAGCATAAAAAGGATTTAACTGCCCGGCTCCTGTAATTGCTGCACAAAGATAATAAGAAGAATACAACATAGCAGATATAAAACAAAATATTGTTCCTGTCGCAGCCCTATTCATTGTCATCACCCTTTATAATTTTATGTAATAAATCCAAAAAATATAAACATGATTATTATAATCCAAAAGGTTGCGCACATCAACTTTTGGAGATTATCAATATTCATCACTTCTTTTACCCCTCTCAGTCATCCTGACAGAATCAAAACGAAGGATGAATTATTTGTAAAGAAACTTCAGTCAAAATGAAGTGGTTTACAATGTTCCAGAGGCTACAGATAAAACCAAAGTAATTATTGCATATGACGTACTTATGTTAAGGAAGAATAACAATCGTTAAAATTTAAACTCATTACAAAAAATAAGAAAGCTAATTTTAAGTGACATGCAGAAAGCTCTAAAGTCTGTGACGACTTTCATGAAAAAGTATTAATTTTGTGTAAGGAAGAATCCTACGGGGTTCTTCCTTTTTTCATCGTGATCTTTCCAATAAAAATAAATACACAGCGTAATTAAATAAGTGGAAATAAGTAAAAGGCATCATTATAGCCTACAGAGTGGCTGACTCTCAAATCGTATAAAATCCAAAACATGGACATGCTTGCTATCAAAGCTATAGTGCCGCTTATTGAATACATGTATATCTCCTTTCAATTTGGGTTTCATGTTTGCGAAGGGAAAAGGTAGGCTTTATTTCTTATGTATATCCGTCCTGCTTTTTCTGTGATGATGAAACTGGAAGAAAATTTAAGTAAAAGCCCCAATTTAACGCTCAAAATAGGCTATAGTCTCTATAATGCCTTTTTAATTTCATGTAAAATGTAATGATTACCAAAATGGACAGCGATGGAGGAGAACATGGAGGATTTTAAAGATCGTTTACATACGATCCGCCAAGAACAGAACAAGCTGCTCAAGGAGTATCAAACATTAATCGCAGACTATGAAGCCTCAGATATCATTTTGGAGAATGAGGTTCTGCGAAAAAAGTTCGAGGATTATCAGGCTCGCTGCATTCACTTGGAAGAGCGAGTACGACATATTGAGCAGGAAAATGGAAAATTGCGCACTGCGCTGACGGAGCAAATGCTGAGCGAAAAGGCGAATATGATTCGCATTTCGCGTGAAAAGCTGGAGACCTATTTTGCTTCCAGAACCACAGAAGGGGAAAATCGGCTGACATCCTTTGAATATGGGGCTAAAAACCGAGTGGACCAGCTTATTCAGCAAACTACGCATGAGCTTAAAGAAGATCAGGACGAGATCGTCGCCCGATTACGACTGTTCTCAGAGGAGATTCGAGACCGAATCATGGAGCAACGCAGGCGGTTTCAGGAGGCCGAGCGCAAATTGCTTCATCAGACGGCAAGCGAGTTCCAGCAGTTCGGAGAAGAAGAGATCAGCGAAGAAACGATGCAGAAGCGCATGAAGCAAAATCAGTTTGAAATGAAGTTAGGCTTGAACTGGATCAACAAGCTGGGGATTTTGCTCATTATATTGGGTGTGGGAGCCGCATTTAAATACTCATACTCGAACTGGTTTACAGGAAATATGAAGGGCGTTGCCTTCTTTCTGCTAGGAGCGCTGATGCTGGGCGGCGGCGAATGGCTGTACCGCAAGCAGAAGCAGACCTTTGCGCTCGGTATTTTGGGCGGCGGTATTTCTGTACTGTACGGATCGATTTTTTACAGCTACTTTTTGTTAGAAATCATAGGAATGTATACAGGCATAGGCTTGTCCGTACTCGTTACAGTGACCGCTGTGCTACTGTCATTAAGGTATGAATCCCGAACGATATGCTCTTTTGGTTTAGTAGGGGGATATCTTCCGCTCTTTTCCTATATGGCAGCGAACGGGCTGGAAGGGAACGCCGTGTATATCGCCATGGGCTATTTGTTCCTGTTAAACTTGCTGATTCTGCTTGTATCCTTCCGCAAACGGTGGGTCGTCGTGCAATATATCAGCTTTTTGCTTAATACGCCCTTGATGATTGTGCTGGCGTGGTTATCGGAAAGCGCCGTAGCGAGCATGCTGTATGCAGTCATTACATTTGCGATGTACCTCGGGATGACACTGTGGGTGCCGTTCCGTTTAAAAACAAAACTGTCATGGCTGGATTTCTCCCTATTGGCTCTGAATACAGTCGTGAGCTGTTCCGTTCTGTATTCTCTGTTCGGCGATGCAGGCCTGGATGATTATAAAGGCTTGTTGGCTCTCGTCTTTTGCTTGGTGTACGGGGGTCTGGGACAATGGGTCCGTCGATATATTCCAGAGGAGAAACAAACCAAAATATTATTTTATGCGACTTCGTTGACCTTTGCCATCCTTATGATTCCGTTCCAGTTTGGAGTTAGATGGTTATCCATGGGGTGGTTGATCGAAGCGGTTCTTCTTACATTATATGGCCACCGTTACCGGTTGAAGGAATTGGAACGAGCTGGCTGGGGCATTTTATTACTGTGTCTGGGCGCATTCTTTTTCGTCGATTTCCCTATATATCTGTTGTCAGGATTTGAGACGGATTATTTCGGGCTCAAATATACGCTCATTACACTGGGAATGTTGATCGTTACTGTCTTCTATGCGATTGAATTTAGCCGTCCGAATGCTTTCAAAAACAATCGGTTGTACGAAATGCATATCATGCAAGGGTTTAAATATGTAGCTTTGGTGAACGTGTATTTCTACCTTTTGTATGAAGCCGGGCATTGGTATAACATCGTCTTATCCGACGAGTTTGCTCATTACACCTTATACAAAGTATTGTTGTATACCTGCGTATCGCTGGTGTTGGCTTATTTCCTGCCTAAGGTGAGGCTGCTGTATGATCGGGTGATTAAATACTACAGCTTGGCGTTGTACGTCATAGGCTACGCGCTGGCACTGGTGGTCACCGTAACGGTTCCAACTTTGCATGAAAATTATGCGCAAAATACGGCTGCTGATTATGTGGCATTGGTGGTACTCGCAGCCTTTAATGTGCTGGTATTCTTCAGTAGTAGGGATTTCCTGAATGCACTGATGACCCGACATTATAGAAGTAACGAGTTGTATCCGGTCATTATGGGTGTATATTTGCTGGGCATCATAACCGCCTTTCTCGGAGTTCAGTTCCGCCTAGGGGATGCAGGTCTTGTGTTCAGTCTGGTGTATTTGCTGCTGGCCATTTTGTATATTATATACGGCTTCCTCAAGCGAGTGGTCTACATTCGCAGATTTGGATTGGGCTTGACCTTGCTGTCGACAGGTAAGCTGCTGTTGTATGATCTGCACCTGTTAACGACAGGAAGCACGATTGTAGCGTACTTCTCTTTTGGTGTTGTACTGTTGGCGATTTCGTATATTTATCAAAAAGTATCTAATCGCATGGGAGAGACCATAATAAAGAAGGATGTTGAAGAAAATATGTAGTTTTCTGTTGTATTTTGTAGATACCGAACATTATGAAAATAAATCCGGTAATAGTGAAAAATTATGCATGACCTTACATCCTACTTACGCTATAATGAGTAAAAATTATTTATGTACGCATGCTCATGTTTATGCGTAAGTAGAGAGAATGAGGGGGATATAATGAATTTGAGCAAGGGGCAGAACAGCCTGTCTGATAAAAATGAACGCTTCTCGTCTGCTGGATTTATATTGGCGGCGATCGGAAGTGCGGCAGGACTAGGTAATATTTGGAAATTTCCGTATATTACAGGACAATATGGCGGAGCTGCATTTTTCTTATTGTTTATTGTCTGCCTGTTGCTTGTTGGTTTGCCTGTACTTTTAGCAGAGCTTGCGCTTGGTCGTGCAGGTCGAGGAAGTGCTGCTTCTGCAATGGTAAAAGTAGGCGGTCATCCGATTTGGGGCAAGATGAGCATCATGTTTGTTATCGTGCCGTTTGTTATCTTGTCGTTCTATGCCATTGTAGGGGGCTGGACACTGCATTATGCCGTAGAGGCATTTAGCGGAAATCTGTTTTCAAATAATGATTTTGCTGGACAGTTCGCTTCTTTTTCCTCCGGCTATGCGCCGTTGGTTTGGCTGTTAGTTGTTTTTGCATTTACAGCAGTCGTGGTTACTCTTGGGGTATCGAACGGGATTGAAAAGTTCAATAAAATTTTGATTCCTGCCAAGGTCATTCTGCTGCTCGTGTTGATGATTAACGCTCTTATGCTGCCAGGCTCTGGTGCGGGCGTATCCTTCTTTCTGAATCCTGACTTCTCTAAGCTAAGTATAGAGTCTGCATTGGTTGCTTTGGGACATGCCTTCTTCTCACTCTCACTTGGGATGGGGATTATGATCACGTACGGTGCATATGTGGATCGCCGTCAATCCCTGGGTGGAGCCATGCTGGCCGTTGGTGGTGGAGATTTAATCTATGCGTTTATCGCAGGTATGATTATTTTCCCTACAACCTTCTCCTTCGGAATTAATCCAGCTCAAGGACCATCGTTGGTTTTCATTGCTTTACCGGCTGCTTTCTCGGCAATGCCTTTTGGTGCATTCTTCGGCGGTTTGTTCTTCGTACTGCTGGCGGTTGCTGCGTTAGGTTCTATGGTATCCTTGCTGGAAGTTCCAGTAGCCTATGTCATGGAGCGTATGCGTTGGAGCCGGGTTCGCTCGGTTATCGTCGTATCGGTCCTGTGCTTGATGCTGGGTGTCCCTTCTGCATTGTCCATGGGGCTGGTGCCAGAGTTAAAAGTGGGGGATAAATCATTCTTTGATTTCGTAGATTTCACCGCGTCCAACATCTTCTTACCGTTAGGCGGTTTGTTGATTGTTATATTCACAGGTTACTACTGGAAGACTGCGGCTGAGCATGCGAACATCAAACCCTTCTGGTTCAATGTTTGGTTATTCGGTCTTCGGTATGTTGCACCGATCCTGATGTTGTTGGTCTTCCTTCATACCTCAGGTATCATCAAATTTTAAGAGAATAGAATCCGAATAAAGAGGCATTTTCTTCCTAAGGGAAGAGATGCCTTTTTTTGTATATCTATCAGTGGTTACCTAACTGTGGAAAGGAATGATATAATAAAAACATTGTCATTAATTTTAACTTCAATGAAATCATTACGATTATGAAGTTTTATATAATGAATGAAAAGGCTACAAGGCATCGCACAGACGATGTGCAGGAGAGGGAAAGGGCAGAAGAGCATTGAAACAGACAGGGAGCTTGAATTTGCAAGAAGGACGGCGGCTGAAATGAAGTCTAATCGGTTGTCGTCACAACGTCGTTATATGCCAGGTTTGGATGGTTTAAGAGCGCTGGCGGTCATCGCAGTCATTGTGTATCATCTGAATCCGGATTGGTTGCCGGGTGGTTTGTTGGGTGTAGGCGTGTTTTTTACGTTGTCGGGGTATCTGATTACAGATATTTTGGTTAGTCAGTGGGATACATATCATAGTTTTAAAATGAAAGATTTCTGGCTGCGTCGTGCCAGAAGGTTGCTGCCTGCCATGTTGACGGTTGTGGCTGTCATCGTCCTGTGCTCGTTGCTCTTCGATCCGTCACGGCTAACGGCCTTGCGCGGAGATGTTCCTGCAGCATTGGTGTATATGAGTAATTGGTGGTTTATTTTCCATCAGGTTTCGTATTTTGAAAGTTTCGGCCCCCCTTCTCCGCTTGGGCATCTGTGGTCACTGGCGGTGGAGGAGCAGTTTTATATCCTGTGGCCTTTACTGCTGGCGCTCGGGCTAAAATTCATGCCCAAGCGTATTGTGCTCGCAGGCTGGGTGACTTGTCTGGCGTTAATATCTGCGCTCCTGATGGCCGTGATTTACGTACCGGGAAGCGACCCGAGCCGGGTGTATTACGGCACGGATACGCGTGGATTTGCTTTACTAATTGGTGCAGCGTTGGCCTTGGTGTGGCCAAGCGGCAAGCTGAAAGAGCAAGCTTCTGCTAAGGCGCGTATGCTTCTGGACAGCATCGGTGCGATAAGCTTGCTGCTGCTTTGTCACTGGGCGTGGGCCTCGAATGAATACGACCCATCTCTGTACCGGGGCGGCCTGCTGGGCATAGCCTTGGTCACTGCTATTGTGGTCGCAGCGGTGGCTCATCCGGTAAGCCACCTTGGTCGTCTCCTTGGAATCAAGCCGCTACGCTGGATTGGAGCCCGTTCCTACGGTCTGTATCTGTGGCATTTTCCGGTTATTACGCTAACGACGCCTCAAGTAGATACCGATGGCGTACATGTGACGCGTACCATTTTACAATTGCTAGCTACCGTATTGTTGGCGTCTCTCTCGTTTAAATATATCGAGGAGCCGATTCGCCATGGGGGATTCCGCCACTGGATTACAGAAATCCGTTCAGCGGTTCGTAGACAGGCGCGGTGGAGATGGATGCCTACAACTACAGCGGCTGTGCTTTTTGCAGGTATTCTCATGGGTACCGTCCACCTGTACGTGGCTTCTCCTGATGCAACGATTCAGGCGGCATCAAGTGATGAGAAGCCAGTCGCAAAGGCAAAGGCGATGCCGCCACTTCACGGAACGGTATCCGTGGCTTCCAAGGAGCCCCAAGCCACCAAGCTGCAAGGATCCGAGGGCAGCAAGGCGCAGACCCCAGCCCCGTCTCAAGCCCAGACGCCTAAAAACACGGCGGTCCAGGCTGGTACTACGGATGATGTTACGAAACCGTCGGAACCTTCGGACAAACCCAAAGAAGATACGCCTATGACAGGTGATGGGTCGAGTGTGACCGCCATTGGAGACTCTGTCATGTTGGATGTACAGTCGTACCTTCAGGAATCCTTCCCGGGAGCTGTTGTAGATGGGCGGATCGGTCGTCAGATGGCCGAAGCGCCTGCCGTACTGGAGCAGCTAAGACAGAACGGACAGCTAGGTAAGACAGTTATCATTGAGCTGGGCACGAACGGCGCTTTCACCAAGGATCAGTTGGCGAATTTGCTCGCCAGTCTGAAGGATACGAAGCGTATTATACTCGTGAATACCCGTGTGCCTCGGCCATGGGAGAGTATTGTGAACAAGCATCTTGCCGAAGCTGCATCCCAAGACCCACGAATTACAATGATTGACTGGTATGCAGCAAGCTCTGGTAAAAATTCATATTTCGAGCATGACGGAGTACATTTAAAACCTAAAGGTGCTAAAGCTTATGCGTCCTTGTTAGCTCAGGTCCTAACGAAACAATCGTAATAAACTGCAATGATACTCGTAATTATGCAAATGCAAGACAAGAAAGCCACCGGGAGTAGGTTGTCCTCTGGTTGAAGTGCATCCCTAAATTTTCACCGGCTTAAACCTAAGGGTTTTTCCAATGTCCATTCTAAGGTGTGTACATCCACCCTGATCCGGTGGTTTTTCTTATTTTAGTGTGGAGGTACATAAGCTAATGGAAAAGGGCTATTCACATAGTAGAACAAGTGAGCACCGCTTGAAGAGGAACAGAAGAAGGCTGATACTGATTGCTATTATATTATTTGTGGCAGGCTGCATTACTTTCATTGCGATAAAGGTTTCGGATAGTAAGCCACACGCGCCGACCCAGGAGCTTGCTAAAAAAACGGATTCCGGATCATCAAACGTTAAATCCAGCGCAGGGGCAAAGGGTAAAGCGGCCTCTCCAAAAAACGATCCCGATGTAGAAGACGGTGCCTTTGTTGAAAAATATTTAAATCAGCAAATGCTAGGACAAATGCCCGATGGAGCTGATGGTAAAAAAGTGGCCTACTTATCCTTTGATGACGGACCATCCGTGACGGTCACACCTCAGATATTGGATATTCTGAAAAAGCAGAAGGTCAAGGCAACTTTTTTTATTGTAGGTAAAGAAGCCAATGAAAATGAGCATACCAGGAACCTTATCAAAAGAATTGTCAAAGAGGGTCACGCGATAGGAAACCATACGTACTCACATAATTATAAATATTTATATCCGAACAGACGAGTAAATACGGATCATGTTATGCAGGAGATCGAGAAGAACAATCAGGTTCTAAAAAGTATTCTGGGGCCAGAATTCTCCACCAGAATGATCCGCTTCCCTGGGGGGCACATGACATGGAACAGAAGAGATCCACAGGGAATGGCTGCTCTGGATAAGGTTTTAATTCAAAAGGATTACCATCAGGTGGACTGGAATGTATTAACGAAGGATGCAGAGGGAAGATCCAAGAAAGCACCGGCACTAATCAACCAGTTTATAAGGTCAGTCAAAGGTCGAGAAAAAGCAATTATACTCATGCATGACACCTATGGTAAAGAAGAAACAGCCAAAGCATTGCCGCAAATCATAGAATATCTGAAGAAACAGGGATATGAATTTAAAGTTATGAAGTAAGTAAGATAGGCATAAATGAGAAAAGGACGGGGCTGATGGCCACCGTCCTTTTTGCTATTAAGGTATATCGTTCGCGTATTTTAGATGCGTTCTGCTTCACCCATCGCCTGAATGAAAGCTCCGATACCTTTGGGATCGTTGGTTATAATCGGCTCGCTGATATAGTAAGCGAAGGTACCGTCCCGACGATCTTTACCACCCAAACCGCTTACTTGCACCGTTTTGTTCAGATTCACGAGTCCTTCTTCAGTGATCGTGATAAATTCATCGATAATACCCTTACGGATGATTTCTGCCTCTTGACGATATTGCTCTGGCAGATAGCCTTTGCGAACGCCCTTGGCAATAGCATAGAGAATCATGCAGGAAGCTGAAGCCTCCAGATAGTTGCCTTTCACATGGCCCAGGTTGAGCACTTGATAAAAGACTCCACTTTCTTTATCACGCACTTTCAGCAGGGCTTCCAGTGTTTCCGTCAGCATATCGATCAGGACAGGACGGTCTGCATGATCCTCTGGAATATAGTCCAGCACGTCAACGAGTGCCATAACGAACCAACCCATCGAGCGTCCCCAGAAATTTTTGGAACAGCCTGTTTCCGGGTTGCACCAATGCTGCTCACCCTTCTCATCCCAAGCATGGTAGAGCAGACCCGTTTCAGGATCACGCGTATGCTTGTAGCAAAGCTTGAATTGTAGGGTCACATCGTCAAACTCTGACGGATCTCCGAATTCGCGGATAAATTCAGCGTAGAACGGGGCACCCATGTACAAGCCGTCGAGCCAAATTTGATACGGATAAATTTGCTTATGCCAGAATGCGCCCTCGCTTGTGCGTGGGTGTTTTTCCAACTGACTGCGTAATTGGTAGGCTGCCTTTTTGTATCGTTCATCTCCTGTGGCACGATACAGAGAGAAGAGCAGCTTGCCGTTATTCACGTGGTCAATATTGTACTCATCTACTTTATAGCGCTGAATTACGCCATTATCGTCAACAAAATGATCCATATGTTTTTTTATAAATTCCATGTACTTGGGATCGCCTGTCAGTTCGCCAACCCATTCCAGACCTCTGTAAATCACGCCATGGTCATATTCCCATTTTTCGTAAAATTCCGGGCTCCGTTGTAGAACGGAATCGCTCATACGTACAGCCCAAGAATCTGTTTTTGTAGGACTGGTGGTTGGTTGTGATGTTGGATTTGCCATGATACAGTCACCTCTTTAGTAAATGATTAATCTGTAATTGTTATTGTTGTTACATAGATGGAGTGTGTGTCTTAGGGTCAACGGGTTTGTTCTTGAAGCCCACATTATTGTTACCCCAGCACCGATCGTAATGGAAACCTGTCAGCTGCTCGAACACTTTGCGAGCTTCCGGTTTAGCTGATTTCATGGAGCCACCGTTTTTGAGGCGGTCAATTTCGGCGATTAGCTTCTTGTGGCTGTCAATATCCAGCTTCATCACGACAGAAGCAATCATACCGATGATCGCAAGAACGATGGTACCAACCACGAGTACATAAAAGATGGCGTGCTGAGCAGCGACGGGCTGACTATCTGCCCCGGATACAAAGCCAAAATGCTGTAACACCCAGCCGAGAATGAAGACGACAACGGCCCGCACCATTTTTCCGGCAAAAGTCATCATACCTGCATAAATACCTTCCCGGCGACGGCCAGTCAACGCTTCATCCACATCGGCAAGGAACGTGTATTGATTCCATGGGATATAGTAGACGCCACCAGTACCAAGCCCCATGAACAGTGTGATGACATATAGCCATACCATCGTATTAGAGGCTCCCGTCATATAGAGCAGGCCATAACCTGCTACGCTAAAGCAAACGACAACGAGGGCGGCAATGAAAGGCATACGGAACCCTTTACGCACACAGAATTGGATGAAGAAATAGGTAGAAATCAATTGAATGACAGAGTTAAAGCTGTTCAAATTGGATACCATCTCCGAGCTTTGAAACAAGGAGAAGACAATAAAGTACGTAAAAGCAGAAGTAAACAGCCACTCAGCTGAAAAGCCGCCCAGGTACATCCCGAGATGATGTCGGAACGTCTTGACTCGGAAGGTAGAGGAAATATCGACAAACAACTTTTTCATCGAATCGATAAAGGAAAGCGGAGCTTCACCTTCCAGTTCCTTTTGCAGTTCCTCACTTGGACGTTCCCAGGAGTTTTTGTACAAGAATGCCATCGCAATCAGCAAAATAGCTGCAAAAACGAGACCGGTATAAAAGAAAGGCAATGGAGAGTCTTTGCCATACTCAGCAATAAAGCGACCAGGGATAAAGGCAGCGGCAAAATTGGCAATTTTGCCAAACATGGCCTTCCATCCAGTTAATCTGGAGCGTGCGCCGAAGTCGCGGGTCATCTCTGACGCTAGTGCTTCATACGGCACCATGACTGAGGTATACACCAGTTCAAACAGCACGTACGTACTCAGGTAATACCAGAAGCCCAACCCATCTACCCAAAGCATCGGATACACGAGCATCAGCGGGATACCCATCATGATGAAAAAGCGTCGTCTGCCGAATTTACGGCCCAAGCGGGTCCGGTGAAAGTTATCGCTGATAAAGCCCATGACCGGATTGCTGACTGCATCTATGATGCTAGCAACAGAGAAAATGGCCGCGGCCTGAACGGGAGACAGTCCGCAAAAGGTTGTATAAAAGTACATTAACCATGCACCGCTAATCGCAAGTGCGCCACTTCCCAGCATGTTACCGCTTCCATAGGCGAGTGTATGTTTCAGTGTGATTCTTCGTTCCATGATCTGTTCACCTCATATTTTGTCTGGTTATGAGGACAATCACCGGTCGCTATATTATGCAGAATTGTCTAAGTTGGTAGATGGGCCAGGGCGTCCTGATTAAGCGGGGCTTTTAACGTGCCCCTATATTTTTTCCGCTCGGAGTACCCGAGCCGATCAGATCGCTCCCTTTGGCCAGCTTAAGGAAATCACCTAGCTGGATGGAACCGTCTGCACCTCGAGTGATAGAAGGCGTGAGACTAACAAAGTCGTCTGCACTGACTACCAGACCTTTGGCATTCGTCGATTTTTTGTTTTTCCACCAAACGCTAGAGTTGTCTTGATCTGTACCGCTTGTTTTGTCACTGGCGCTTCCCTCAAAGGAAAGATTGTTAATGAACACGTGATCACCCTTGTCAAAAGCAAAATTACTTTGTCCATTGTCCCACGAGGTATTATTGGTCAACGTAATGCTGCCGGGGTTGCTATTGTAGGTGAAGCCGTGTTTTTTGTTCTGGAAAGCAATACTGTTTTTCACAATATGGTTGACTTTGATTTTGTCTCCACCCAGCTTAAAGCCATTGCCGTCGCTGTTCGCGGTAGACGTTCCATCTGCGGTCTGCCCGTTGTGGTGGGCCACACTGTTCAGGATGGTTACCTCACCGATAGGGCCTGTTTCTGTTTTGCTATACAAATCCCAACCATCGTCTACGTTGTACGCAGCCAAGCAGTTATCAAACACATTGCCTGATCCTACAGTCAATTTGGCCGCGAAGCCATCGGCATCCTCACCATTATCGGGATCAGCGTTATCATGAGAGTAAGAATTCAAAATCAAATTATTCGAAGGCCACTCACTAGTGGAAGCGTTAGGAGAGTAACGCCCGAGCTGAAGTCCAGTATCCCGGTTGTGGTGGGTTTCCACGTTTTCGATTCGGTTATTGCTACCGCCGATATAGATACCATTATCTCCGGCACCCTTTACTTCAAGGCCCTTTACCAGCCAAAAGTCTCCGTTAAGCTGAAGTCCACGATTGGCTGAACCAAAGGCTTGAGCAGAGAAATCAAGTACCGGCTTTTCACTACCGTAAGCGACCAACCCTTTGAGTGAGCCGTTATTGCCGCTATTTTCACGCTGAATTGTAATCGTTGAGGAGTAGGTGTAGTTGCCACCGCGCAGGTAAATGGTTTTACCAGGAGCAATTTGTGTAAGAGCTGCTTCGAGTGTGGTAGGACTAGATATGGTGCCCGGATTGGACACGTTACCATTTGGCGCCACATACAAATCTCCTGCCGCTAACGTTGTGGAGACGGTGGTTGAGTCAGTTGTACTAACTGCCTCTTCTGTGAGTGCGGAAGAAGGGGTGTCGTTGGGTAACGTATCTGCGTAAGCGGTTCCAATAATACAAGAAGAGGCGAAAACAAAAGAAACACTGAGTCTTAGAGCGTTAAATCCGTTTTTTGGACGATCATTCCGTTTAAACATGTAAATTCCTCCTCATTTGAGTTCTTATTTTAAAAGAAGATAGCATATATAAAAGTGGCTCATGCTGTCTTACCAGTAAAAACAGGACACCTCCTGGGGTGACAGATTGATCTAACCTATGTCTAATACGCTCTATGAAGTATATGCACAGTGTAATATATGTTAACGTTTGCATCAACAGTTTTTTACTGTTTTTTTAATGTTGTGAAAAAAAGTTCACACTTTTGTTTCAACTAAAAATGCACTTTTGTCAGACTGGGAAAATTTGATTATACTTAAACATTATACATATAATAGGAATGAAGACTGTGGGAAAGGGTGGGTTTAGCGCATGGAGAGTGGAAATCATTTGACAGATTCAACTGTCGAACAATTGCAGGAAAAGCAGCCAAGAGTGAAAAAGGAGATGATCGATTGGCTTAAGGCCATTATTGTAGCCATTGTGCTCGTGTTCATTATACGTTGGCTATTATTTGCGCCATTTATTGTTGAGGGAGCGTCCATGGAACCGAATTTCAAGACAGATGAACGAGTAGTCGTGAACAAGGTGATTTACGATTTTCGTGATCCCAAGCCGAGTGAGGTTGTTGTATTCCATGTGAGAAAGGAACAAAGAGACTTTATTAAGCGTGTTATTGGGGTGGCTGGCGATACGATTCGGTATCAAGGCGACAATCTTTATGTGAACGGTAAGAAAGTAGAGGAGTCATACATTCAGGGAGCTATTCAGGATGCGCACGCCAAGGGAGAACTATATAACAATGTGGACTTTCCAAATGGAACCATAACCGATTCCAAGGTACCTGAGGGGTATATTTTTGTGATGGGCGACCACCGCAATAATAGTAGGGATAGTCGTGCTATTGGCTTTGTTTCTATTAAAGATATTGTTGGCCGTGCGGATGTGATTTTTTGGCCGGTGGATAGCGCGCAATGGGTTAAGCATAAATAAGGCCAGAGTACAGGCATGGACATCACGAAGACAAGAGGACTTGCGTAAAGTTTACGCAAGTCCTCTTTGGGTCATCTGTAAGGGTGTAGTTGAATCAGCCTTTGACGGCTCCGGCAACAACGCCTTTGACAATGTATTTTTGCAGAAAAATAAATACGATAATCGAAGGCAGCACAGCCATTACCATCGCGGTCATGGCGTATTGCCAGTCGGATGTGTACTGTCCGACGAAGGTATAGGCGGCCAGCGTCAGTGTCTTAGTGCTGGGCGAGCCGTTAACCATGAGTAACGGAAGCAGAAAATCGTTCCAAATCCACATCACGTCGATAATGACAATGGTGGCGGTGACTGATTTCAGCAAGGGGAAAATTACGGAAAAGAAAAGCCGGAAGCCCGAGGCCCCATCGATTTTGGCGCTTTCGTCAATCTCGACCGGAATGCCCTTCACAAAGCCGTGATAGATAAACACGGCCAGCGGAGCGCCGAAGCCCCAATACAGCAAGCCAAGTCCCCAAGTGCTGTCTGCCAGATTTAAGTCTTTCGCTAGTCGCAAGACAGTGAGCATGATGGACTGAAACGGGATCAGCATCGGCATAATGCACAGCATGTAAATCACGGAGCTCCATTTGCTCTTGGTTCTTGCCAGCTTGTAGGCCGCGATGGAAGATATCAGTACGATACCTGCCAGTCCGACGACGGTAATAATGGTGTTATTCAGAAATAGGCGTGGATAGTCAATGAATTTCCATACATATACGTAATTATCCAGCGAAAGCTGCTTAGGCAGGGCAATGACGTCGGTCATGACCTCAGCGAAGCTTTTGAACGAATTGTTAATGGCGAGAAACAGCGGGTACAAAAATAACAGTGATAATACAATCATGCCCGCTTCTAGCAAAATACGTCCTGTACGGCTGCGTTGCATCAGGCTTCAACCTCCCTGCGTTTGAAAATAGACAATTGAATAATCGTAATGATCAGGACTGCAACGAATAAAATCAATGCTTTGGCTGTTCCGTAGCCATACAGATTGTTCTGGAACGTGTCCCGGTAAATATCATACGCAATGCTGTATGTCGTACCTCCCGGCCCACCGCCGGTCAGAGATAAAATGACGTCAAACACTTTGATTGAGTTGGTCAGTGCCATGAAGACTGAGATCGTAATGGAAGGTGCAAGCATCGGTAGAATAATACTGAAAAATCTCCGAATCGGCCCCGCGCCATCGACAATGGCAGCTTCTTTTAGATCCTCTGGCACAGATTGCAAGCCTGCAATATAAATGACCATGTAAAAGCCAATGGATTGCCAGATCGATACCGCCAAAATGGAAACAAACGCGAGCCCTTCCTCACCCAGCCAACTGAGCTGGAAGATGCCCCAGCCTGTACTGTGACCCAATGACTCAAAGCCTTGCATGAAGATAAATTTCCATATGAATCCAACAATTACAAGACTGAGGATATAAGGGATAAAGAAGGCCGCTCGCAACCAAGCTGAGCTTTTCAACTTCATATCGAGAACGAGCGCCAGCAAAATGGCCAGCACATTCACCAATACAATGTACAGGATGGCATACTTGACGGTAAACCAGGCTGCATGTGCAAAATTGGCGTCTCCAAGCAAGATTTGCTTGAAGTTATCCAGACCTACAAATTTCGGATGTTTGGATATGCCGTTCCACTTGGTCAGGGAATAGCGTATCGTCATCAAAAACGGAATATAAAATGCAATCGTAATGCACAAGATTACGGGCAGTGTGAATAAACCGAATTCCAGTTTACTGCCCTTGTCGCCCCGGGTTCCCCTTTTTTTCAGCATAACGCACCTCTTTTTCTCAACATTTTCCGCTCTTACGTTCCAAGCTGTTTAAGATATAATGAAAGTATAGGATAGCTCTAGGGCCGGACCAATGGATTTAAGAAAACAGTTGAGGGTAAAAATGTGTACGCTTTCAAAAGGGGCGATTATCATGATGTCAGAGCGTGTAAGAACGTTTCTTCGCTCTATGTGGAGGAGAATCACGCAAAAATTAGTGAACAAGCTCATTCTACTTTTTACCTCGGTGATTATTCTGGTGGTGGGCTCACTCACAATTATTTCCTATCAGATGATTGAAAAGGAGTCGGTTAACCATAGCATCGCCAGCACGACCAATAATCTGCTGCTGGTCAATCAGAATTTGGAGGATTACTTGGAGGGAATGCAGCAGTTGGCTCTTCCGCAGCTACGTTACAACGATATTATGAACGCGATTGCCAATGAGAACTGGGACTATGCTTCGAGAATGGTCATTGAGAATTACTTGCGCAGCATGTTTTATTCGCGTACCGATCTGGAAGCGATCTATCTGTACGTGGCGGACCGACATCAATACTATGTGGTGACCAGGGAGACGTATAACATTACGGTGCGCAAAGGAGTAAATACAGATATTCCCAAGCTTCCTTGGTATAAAGAGGCGATGGCCAGTACCACGAATGAATCATTTCAATCCTTTGTGGGGTCCCGCTCTGATATGGGCTATGTAGCGCCACAAGCCAGCTTTATGGCATACCATCGAGTGCTGAGGTCGATTGCATCCCGTCACCCGCAGGCGGTGCTGTCCTTTTATTACAATACGAGCACCGTGGATGAAATCATGCAGAACATTCCACTGGGCAAAGGGGACCAATTGATGCTAATGAGCCCTAAAGGGGTTCCCTTTTATGTGAACAGCTTTCCGCTATATGAGCGGATGCGTGATTCCGGAGTGTTGGCACAGATTGGCAAGGGAGGAAGCGGGCGAGTAACGTGGTCTGATCGCAGTGGCAATCAGGAGTATTTGGTCGTCTATGATGCTGGCGAAAAGGATGGGTGGCAGCTCATTAAGCCCATCCCATACCGCCAGATTTATGAAGCAGCTACGACAACACGAAACTGGAGCTATGCCATTGGGGCTTTATTTTTAGGTGTGTCTATTATATTAGTAACACTGACCTCGAACGCCATTACCCGACCTTTACATAAGCTGTCCACCCAGATGAAGCGGTTTAGCACCGGAGATTTTGGAGCAACAGCTCCTGTGAAGGGACATGACGAGATTGCATATTTGTCACTGCATTTTAACGAAATGGTTCAAAGAACCGAAGAACTTATTAATGAGCGCTATCGCATGAAGCTGGTCGAAAAGAACGCCATACTCAAGGCGTTGGAGGCTGAAATTAATCCTCATTTTCTGTACAATGCCCTGCAAGCCATATCCACACAGGCATTAAAGCGGGAGATGTTCGATATGGCGGATATGGTGGATGCGTTGGCCCAAACGTTACGGTATTCCATCAACGGCAAGGATATCGTAGCTGCCCGCGAGGAGCTCAAGCATATTGAACGATATATAGGTCTGCAAAAAGCAAGATTCGGGGCGAGACTGCGGGTCGAAGTGGTATGGGAGGAAATGCTGATGGAGCTGCCGATTCCAAGGTTATCTGTGCAGACGTTGGTGGAAAACGCTATCAAGCATGCGTTGGAAAAAGTATCAAGCGATATTCTGATCGTCATTTCAGCCGATTCGAGTTCTACAGATGCAAATGCCACAATTGCAGTCAGGGACAACGGGCCTGGATTTTCAGAGGACAAGCTGAGACTGGTGCTGGATTCATTCCATGAAAAATGGGAAGAACGGGAGAGTGAGCATATTGGTTTGAAAAATCTGAACACACGGTTGAAGCTTTTGTATGGAGATCAGGCAGGATTATTCATCCTTACGGATGAAACGGGAACGGAAATGAGAATGCAAATTCCCCGGGGAGGAAGTAGTCATGTATAACGTATTGATTATTGACGATGAAGAGCCGTTGCGCGAAGCCATTCGTATTATCGGGGACTGGGACCGTCTGGGGATCGAACATATTTATGAAGCGACGAATGGAAGATTGGGACTGGAGCTGCTGTGTCAGCACCCTATAGATGTGGTGATGGTCGATATGAAAATGCCTGAGCTGAACGGTATCGAATTTCTCCGTGCCATCGAGAAGGCATATCCCCATCTGTTGACGATTGTCATTAGCGGCTACAACGACTTTGAATTTACACGGCAGGCGATTCAATCCCGGGTGGTGGATTATCTGCTCAAGCCTATCAATCGTCAGGATCTGAACCAGGCACTGCGCAAAGCAGTGGACATTCTGGAAAGCCGAGAGCAAAGCAAAAACAAGTCCATTAGCCAGAACATTACGCTGAATATGTCACTGCCGAAGCTGAAAGAGAAGCTATATTTGTCCATTTTGGACGGTAGCTTTAAAAGGCAGGCCAATACGGCGTTGCTCCCATTGATCGGAGCGGATCAGCCGGGGAATCGCTTTGGGGTGATCGTGCTGCGGCTGCTGAACAGGGATGAGATTCGCAGGACACGTTTTCATGGCGATGTCGATCTGATGGATTTTGCTGTAACGAATGTATTAGCGCAGACATCAGATGAACGGTTGAGTTGTTTTAGCTTCCCCCATCCGCGACGGGAGCGCGAGGTCATTTCGATCTGTACCCTGGCCCCAGGGCATGAAGAACATATGTCCCTCCTACTGGCACAAGTGGCACAGAAGGCGGTTGTGAACCTGCATGGGCTGTTCTGTATGGTAGTAGCGGCCGGAGTGGGCAAGCTCTGTACAGACGTAGTGGAGCTGGCTTCTGCCTATAGGGATGCCAAAACGCTTATTCACAGCACGGATGTATTGAAGCTGGAAGGGGAATCTATTCTCCATACGGTGCCCCGGCAAATGGCTACGTCAGAGGAAATGTCATGGACGGAGCAACTGTTGGCGATCCAAAAGGATGCTCAGACAGGTCAGGCAAACCGGGCAAAGGTGCTGCTGGGTGATCTGCTGAAACAATTGGCAACAGGTCCTGTTTTCCGTTTACAGGATGCAGATCGATTGATGCGGGAGTTCCATTTTCTACTGAAAGAGGCAGCGATTGAGTTGGGTGCGTCTACGTCAGCGTTGAATCAAGATGGAGCTTTGGAAGAACCGGAGCACGTGGGGGAAAGCGATTTGTCTGCTGATTTTACGAGCTTTGTTCACTACGGTCAGAGATTGAATCGGATGCTGGAGCTTTACATTGCTGGGGTCCAACATGCTCAAGCGGGGAACCAGCCCTTTGATATAACAGACATCAAAAGGCACATCGACCGTTATTATTTTGAGGATATTAAAATTTCGTTCTTTGCTGAAACCTATTTTTTGAGTCGGGAATACTTGATGAAGCTGTTTAAGCAGCAGTTTGGTTACGGTATTCACGAATATGTACAGAAGGTTAGGATGGACAAGGCGAAAGAGCTACTGGGCGATTCTAGCCTGAAAATACAAGAAATCTCGGATATGCTCGGCTACAAAGATAAAAATTATTTCAGTAAGGCTTTTCGTAATTATTATCAGGTATCACCGTCTGAGTATCGTGTGAGCTTGCAATAAACCACTTTTTTACCCTTAATGCTTCACTAATCTGCCTTTTTAAATTGGAGTATATTTTTTAGAATGATCGCATGGACGTTGATCACAAACAAATGGGGGAGTATCCATGTTAAAGAAGATGATGGCGTTATCCGGCAGTTTGCTTTTGACGGTCGGTTTGTTGAGCGGATGTGGAAGCAGCGGCGGCACGGATGCGTCGAAAGAAAGTGCTGGCGGCAAAGAAGATTTGAAAACGGTTACAATAAACATGTTCACAGCCTCACCAGAGTATACCGATGCTTTTAACGCGTATATCGAGGAGTATAAGAAGGTCAAACCTAACGTGAAGATCAATTTGGAGATCATGCAGGCAGACTACAACACGATTCTGAAGTCGAAAATAGCTTCAGGTAGTACACCGGATGTATTCCAAACGACGGCAGGAGGCGACATCGACACGTATGCGGATTATAGCGCCGATCTGACCAATGAGCCGCTAGCAGCAGCCATGACGGATGCTGTTCGAGCGAATATGAGTTCCAGTGACGGCAAAGTGCTCGGACTCCCGGTGAAGGGGAACCTGTTTTCGTTGATTTACAACAAAGATTTGCTTACCAAAGCTGGGATAACCTCCCCGCCAAAGACGATTGCAGAGATGCAGGATGCGGTCACCAAGCTGGAGGCGAAGGGCATTACTCCATTTGCGAACGCATATAAAGAGTGGTGGGTATGGAAGCACATCTTCATGCACTATGTAGATGCTGCTGCACAGGATGCAGGCGTGGAGTCGAAGCAGCTCGTTAGTGATTTTATCGCAGGTAAAGCAAAAATCAAGGACTACCCCGTGCTGTACAACAACTTCTTTAGCTTCATTGATTTGACGGTGAAACATGGCACAGATAAGCCGCTGGAACGGGACAGCAATGCGGGAGTAAGTGATTTTGCATCTGGAAAAGCTGCATTTATGACGGGTAAAGGTGCGTGGGATGAGGAAGCGATCAAGAAAATTAACCCTGATCTCAAGATTGGCATCATGGGGTATCCGGTGAGTGACAAAGCTGATCAATCGGTCATCATTACCGGTGCGGATCAGGCACTGCGTATCAATAAGGATTCCGAAGTATCGAAGGAAACGATTGAATTTTTCAACTGGCTGTACACTTCGGAATACGGTAAGAACTGGTTCTCCCAGGTAGCGAAGGTGATTCCTCCAATTAAGGATGCACCGCTTCCTGATCTGGAAATGCCTAAGGAAATGGAAAGCATTTTGAAAACGTCGAAGTCCGGTGATCTGTCTGTTAACTACTCCTTGGATACATTCCATCAAAAATTTGGCGAGCTGATGCAGGCTTATATCAGTGGTAACATGAACAAGGATCAGGCAGTTGCAGAGATTGAAAAGGCATGGGTCCAATTAGGCTCAGCGCAATAAAACTGGTTTCGCAGGGGCGCCCGTAAGGGCGTCTTTTGTGTTATGGCTAAGAGTTGGGAAAAATGCAGACAAAAAAATATTTAATAATATTTAAATATTTACTTGCAAAAAGTTATTAGGTTGTGGATAATAGATTGTGTGCAATACATCTACAACCTTACGATATACATAATGACTGCACGGTGCAAATACGAGGGATACCCCGGTTGGGGAATCTCTTTATTTCGTTTGGACTGTGCCGATTGTGCTTATAATAGACCGTGTAATTTGAAACGCATTTTTAGTTATGTGGTAGAGATGAAAAAGGAGATGAGCGTTTTGAAGACTTCGTTGTTTACACCGTATACAATCAAAGATTTGGAGTTAAAGAATCGTGTGGTCATGGCACCGATGTGCCAATACTCGGTCACAGCCAAGGATGGGATTCCGAATGATTGGCATCATGTTCACTACCTAAGCCGAGCAATTGGAGGCACGGGGCTGATTATTATAGAAATGACAGACGTGGAACCGGATGGACGGATTACCGATTATGATCTGGGTCTTTGGTCAGATGAACATATTCCGGCTTATAAGAAGCTGGTTGACGGTATTCATGCGCACGGGTCCAAGGTAGGCATTCAGATTGCTCACGCGGGCCGTAAAGCTGAGGATGCAGCAGAGCCGGTCGCTCCCTCGGCCATCGCATACCCGGATGCGAGTTATAAACAGCCGCGCGCACTGACCACAGAGGAAGTCCGTGGCATGGTACAAAAATTCGCAGACGCCGCCCGGCGTGCGGTTCAAGCGGGCGTGGATACGATTGAGCTTCACGGTGCACATGGTTACTTGATTCACCAATTCCATTCGCCGGTTACAAACAAGCGTGATGACGTGTATGGTCAGGAGCTATCCCTTTTCGGCGTTGAAGTCATTCAGGCTGTGCGCAAGGAAATGCCTGCGGGTATGCCGTTAATCTTCCGCATCAGCGCGGTGGAATATGTAGATGGTGGATACGATGTGGATCATGCTATTGAGCTGAGCCGAGCATATCAGGCTGCAGGCGTAGACGTGATCCATGTCAGCTCGGGCGGAGAAGGACCGGCAGGCGCCAGAAAGCCAGGCAGCTATCCGGGCTATCAAGTGCCGTTTGCTCGCCAAATCCGCGAGGCGCTGAACATCCCAGTCATCGCCGTTGGCGCACTGGATGAACCAGCCTTGGCGCAGTCTGTTATCGGCAATGAAGATGCCGATCTGGTCGCTGTGGGACGTGGATTGCTGCGTGATCCATATTGGGCTACTCATGCAGCGGTGGCATTGCGCGGTGAGAAGCCTTCCATACCTGAACAATATCAACGTGGCTACTGAGGCCTAAGTAATCCCACGTTGTTTATATATAAACAAGGCACCTGCAACGAAGTGTACGCTTCGTCAGGTGCCTGTTTTGTTTTTATCGGGATAATGATTGGCAAATGAATAAATGTGATGGTTTTTACATTTTGTGGATGATTCAATCTGTATAATAATTATATTTGGTGTGTATAGGAGGATGAAAGAAATGCAGTATGTTATTGAAACGAAAGGCCTCCGCAAACAGTTCGGGATGTCGGTAGCTGTAGACGATATTTCCTTACACGTGGAGCGTGGCAGTATCTACGGTTTCCTCGGTGAGAATGGGGCTGGCAAAACAACGACCATCCGCATGCTGATGAGGCTGATTGAGCCTACAAGTGGGGAGGTTTTTTTATTTGGCGAGCGGTTGGAGACGAATTATCCATCTATCTTTTCCAAAATTGGAACGATTATTGAAACACCAGGTTTATACGAAAACCTGAGTGCGCGTGATAATCTGAGAATATGCTGTAAGTACATGGGAATGAAGGATGATGGAAGAATAGAACGTACCTTAACCACGGTAGGTTTAGAGCATACCGGTAAAAAGAAGTTCAAAGATTTTTCCCTAGGGATGAAGCAAAGATTGGGGATTGCGAGGGCGCTTGTTCATGACCCTGAGTTGCTCATATTGGATGAGCCAACAAACGGACTGGACCCATCTGGAATTAAGGAAATTCGTCAGCTATTGAAGCGGTTGTGCGAGGAAGACGGGAAAACAATTCTTATTTCCAGTCACATCTTGAGTGAAATTCAGCAGTTAGCTACACACATCGGGATTATACATAATGGAAAACTGTTAGCGGAAGATCGTTTGAGCCGGTTAGAGGAAGGTTTTGAGCAATATACAGATCTTAAGGTAGACGATGCAGGAGCAGTACAAACATTTCTACAAGAGCACATGAAGCAGCTACAATCTCAGGTGCTATCTCCACAACAACTAAGAATTCATAGTCCGATTGAAAATACATCTGCGTTAAATAAACAGTTAATAGATCATCAGTTTTCAGTTTATGAGATACACACCACAAAGCAGACGCTAGAGGAGTACTTTTTGACTCTCATTTCAGGAGAGGGTGGGCGACGTGATTAGAGCAGAGCTCATTAAGCTTAAAGGCTCTAAAGCCTTCTTGTTGAGTTTTATAATATTGCTGGCTGTTGTGTTGCTGGAATTCGTAACAAGCGCCGTTTTTTACCGATATTCAATTGATAAACGGGGTTGGACCTACTATTTTGAAGGCATAGTTCTTTTCGTTAATGTTGCAGCCGGATTTGTCAGTTATTACATTTTAACGGGTCATATTTTTGCGAGAGAGTACCAGGAAAACACGCACCTCTTTATGTTTACTACGCCTGTCACCAAGGCAAAATTTTATTTTAGTAAATTGATCATTATTTATGGATTTATTATTGTGTCGCTATTTATCGTTCTGTTTCTGTCTGCAGTATTAGGCATGCTTATTACAAATCGACCTTTAACGATGGCCATCTGGGTATACCAAATTCAAGTGTTTGCCAAAATGTGTGTGATGCATGCGATGTTAATCCCAATTGCCTCTTTTTTTGCTATACGCTGGAAGAGCATTATGGTGGTTGTACTCGTAGTTTGTACTGTTATATTTTTAAATTTTATGTATAAAAGTGAATGGTATCCGTGGATTGTACCCTATCTTTTGTCGCCCAATGAAGGAAGTGCGACTATACCTACCAATGTTTCAATAGCATGGCTCAGCTTATCCGTGATCTTTCTTCTTGGATTGTTTTTATCCATATGGACATATCAAAGAAGAGCCTAAATGAAGATTTTTTGAAAGGAGGGCTACTATGTTTGACCTGTTTAGAGCAGAGTGCTTGAAGCTGAAAGGAACTAAAATTCTTTTTCTAAGTGTGTTTATTTTAATGGCAACCGTATTTTTGACTTTTAGTACTTACGCCATAAATCCTAAACTTTCCTTGGATCGTGATGGATGGAATGAATACTTTATGGATTTGGTATCCTCCATTAATTTAATAACTGGATATATGAGCTATTACATTTTGACCTGCTATATCTATGCGAGAGAATACCAGGAGAACACTCATATTGCACTGTTTACAAACCCAGTTCGCCGAACTCGGATTTACTTCAGCAAGCTGCTCGTTATCTATATGTACATCGCTGTTAGCCTGCTGTTAGCATTTGTGCTATCTGCGATATTGGGTATGTTTATTACGGCCAGACCGCTAACCTTTGAAATCGTTATATATCAGCTTGGAATCTTCACTAAAATGATTATTATGCACGCTATGCTCATCCCGATCATCACGTTCTTCGCCATTCGCTGGAGAAAATTTGTGCCCGCCATTATGGGGATGTGTACCGTTATGTGTTTAAATTTTGTTTTGGTTAATACACCTGGAAATACCTTTTATCCATGGACCGTGCCGTTATTGTTTTCTCCACATGGCACACTGGGCAGAACATTTACGAATGTTCCTGGAGGGATTATCAGTATTTGCATCATTTTTGTGCTTGGGCTTTTATTGGCGTTAAGAAGCTATACCCATATAGAGACACAGTAGAATGTGTAAGCAGCAAAGGACGATGAGTGTCCATATAAGATTGGCTGGATGAAGCTGTAAAATGTTGTCGCTTAAGGACGGATTTACGTGCTATAATTCCAGTAACAACAGAATGGCTTAGGTGGGCGGTCGGCTAATCTCCCGGAAGGGAGGTGATGCCTGTGGAGGTTAAGGATGCTCTGACATTAATGATGATGTTCGGCACGCTATTAATAGCGTTGATCGGATTAATCGTTACGATTGTTATTGCGTTGAACCAAAACAAAAAGAAATAGACCGCCCTGGAGAGGGGAACACGGTCTATTTCTAATAGCTAGCCCTTTTCAGCCGACCGCTCTTCAAAGCGGCTGTTGCCAAGAGTAGGGATGTTACCAGCATCCTTGCTCTTTTTTAGTATATCCTTCTATCATTTATTTTAGCACATCTGAATAACCAGTGTAACTGAATAACGCTGTTTACTTGGTGAAAATTTTAACTTCCTTTGGAGCGAGAGTCACGGTGATTGAACCATTGTTAATCTGAACGGAGTCGTTGCTTAGCTGGTTGGTCAGGCGGGTTCCGTTGGACAGATTATCGAAGTTGCCAATCGTGCGGGTTTGACTATTCCAGGAGTTGTTGATAAATACGATGGCCTCGTCACCGTTTTTAGAGCGCTGAAAACTGTAAAAGGAGTCGTCCACCCATTTTTCCTTTTGGCTGCCGTTTTGCAGAGCAGGGTGGTTGTTGCGCACATTGTTCAGCTTAGCGATGTACTGATACAGGTCATGGTTGGAGTTGAAAGCCATATTCTCCCGATTGCCGGGATCATCTCCGCCATTAAAGCCTTGCTCAGTACCTTGGTAGATGATTGGAATTCCGCGTGATGTCAGAGTAAAGCCCAAAGCAGTTTTGAGCTGTGGCCATTTGTCATAGTTAGCACCCGGCTTGCCGGAGGCGTCATTCAGGAAACGTTTTACATCATGATTGTCAATAAATACACCGTTGGTCTGGGCATCGCGATAGTAACGATCATCGGAGTAGCGTTCCTTGATTTTTCTCATGGATTGATCGTGTCCGAAGACATCCTTGATTGTATAATACATCGGAAAATCCAATGCGGCATCGAGATACCGGGTGTAATCCCCCACATAAGCAGGGTCGCCATGGAAAATTTCACCCATGGTGAAGGTATTGGCGGCTTGGTCAAAATCCTTTAGAAAACCCTTCGGTACATGCTTGGCGGTATCCAACCGCAGTCCGTCGATGCCTGTCTCATTCAGCAGCCATTTGATCCAGTTTTTAAGCTCATTTGCGGTAGCGGGGTTTTCATGATTTAGGTCATCCAGTCCAGCCACATCACCGTTTTCAATTTTCCATTGGTTGTTAGAGTTGTAGTCCCCACCTGTAATTTCACCATTGTGATGATACCAATCTGTTTTATCAAAAGGAGCCTTGGCGATGCCGTTCCCCGGTTGGAAATCACCTGTGTGATTCACGACGACGTCCAGCATCACAGCGATATTTTTGTCATGTGCCTTACCAACCAGCTCTTTGAACTTGTCCATTGTACCGAGATGCCCGTCTACCGCATAAAAATCATACGTATGATAGCCGTGGTAAGCGTATTCACTCTTTTGCATCGTTACCGGGGTAATCCAGATCGCGGTAAACCCCATATTTTTAATGTAGTCGAGTTTGTTAATAATACCTTGAAAATCGCCACCATGCCACTTGCGTTGATCGCTGTTGTTGGAATTGAAGCCACCGTAGTTATCGTTGGACGGATCTCCGTTGCTAAATCGGTCTGTCATGATAAAATAAATGCTTTGTTCGCTCCAGTCTACGTTGAGGGGAGTGGGCTTGGAAAGGGTACCCGGATCTATAGGAGTGAAGGCGCCTAAAGGCGCCTCCGTTTGAGCAGTTACTTCAACTCCGTTAACATTGGGTGTGTAGGTAGAAGTGCTTACGTTTAAGGTTACACCCGAAAGTTTTTCTGTTGGGATAGGTCCTGCCACTTCGTTGAGGTCGGTTGCGTAGGTAGAAGCCCCTACGCTGAGGACGCCCCCCGAAGGTGCCCCCGTTCGGATAGATCCTGCAGCCCCGTTCAAGCCGGGTGTGTAGGTAGAAGTTCCAGTGCTGAAAAGGTAGTTCTTCGAGTTATTGCTGTCCCAACTGTTATTGCCGTCATTAAAAGCAGCTTCCAATTGGGAGGCAGAACCGATATCAACGGTAATTTTGGCATAGCCGCTAATCTCGGCATCCTGCATTTTCACACCGGGTACGGCAGTCCAGTTTCCGTTAGCTGGGCGGTAGTGAATATAAGGCGAGTTAAAGCCTTTTTTGTAGTATACCGTTACCTTGTTAGTTGTACCGCCGCCATCCCCGGGAATCGTACCCGCTGGAGCGCCAGATGTGATCGTTCCCGCATTGCCGCTGTTACCGGGCGTGTACGTAGAAGTGCCCGTGCTGAAGGAGTAGTTTTTGGTGTTGTTGCTGTCCCAGTTGTTATTGCCGTCATTAAAAGCGGCTTCCAATTGGGAGGCAGAACCGATATCGACGGTAATTTTAGCATAGCCGCTAATTTCGGCATCCTGCATTTTCACACCTGGCGCTGCAGTCCAGCTTCCGCCAGCCGGACGGTAGTGAATGTAAGGTGAGTTAAAGCCTTTTTTGTAGTATATCGTTACTTTGTTGCCTGTACCGCCATTATTGTCAGGCTTGGCTTTGCTGATGATATATTGTTTGAATCCACTCAACTCACCGGTTGGTGAGCCATCATTGTTGACGAGATTGTTGATGCGCAATAACGTAAACCCGTGATAACCGAACTTCGTGATTTTCTCCTCGATTTTTTGGAAGCCGCTGCCGCCTGTCGGAAGTGCATTTTCACCATTCAGGCGAACACCCTTGGCATTCGCGATGGAGGAGACGGTATCAACCAGGGTGGACGGCAACGAATAATTCGGTGCTGAGCCACTGTCAGTCATCTCCAGGCAAGTGAATGTCAGGTCTAGATCGGCATCCTTGAATTTCTGAATGAGACGGTTGTAATCATAATATCCACCCGCTTGTTCTGTGCTGTGCGGCATAGCAGGATTGTTCATTTGCCAGTGCAGACCGGAAACTTTGGCCCCGATCCGGACACCAAACACAGAATCGAAGTTTTTGTGAGCCGCTGCTCCGATGACACCTAGATGCTTCTCAAGTACACTTTGGTACCACGACAGAAAATCCTTTCCATATGTGGAATTATATCCGCCGTTCGTGTAAAATCCGTCCCCATCGGTCGGTGGATTGATTTGGCTAAGGCTGGTAAGTTTGGTGCCCCAAGCAGCATTAATCTTGTCCAATGATCCGTACTTGTCATTCATAGCTGTGCGGAATGCATTTTTGGCTGTTTCAGTATAAGCTTGGAACTTGCCTCGTCCCGGGTAGCTCCACCCTGCTGCTGGATAGTAGGACGGATAGCGCAATTCCCCAGAAGGACCGCCGCTCAAATAAATTTTGGGAATGATACTTTTATATCCGGCAAAGTTTTCAGCGAATGAGGCATACAGCTCGTCATATTGTTTACCGGTTCCGCTCCACAATGGGGAGAGGGCTTCACTATTGGCATAGCCGCTTTCGTCCTTGAACTGCATTTCATCTGCACTGCCCTTGCTCGGCAGCCAGCTTGGCAGTGGGATGTTGCAGTCATCTCCCACATTTCCTCCACACTTATGCGTTGAGATGATAGGAACCCACTTCAGTCCCGCTTCCTTCACGGCGTTTGCATAGGTCTTGTAGTAGCTCCAATCGAACTGGTTATCTCCTGCGCTCTCCACATAGCCCCACCAGACGTCGGTAGTGATGGCATACACGCCATTGTTTTTCAACGTTTGTAGCTGCTTTTTGAAGGCACCCCAGTCATTGATTTTCGCCAGCGGTCCCATAACGGAAGCTTGAAAATCATCTGCAACCGCTGCGCTCGCCGTATTAGAGGGTGAGCCAATGAAGGCGGTCAGAGACAGCACAAGGCTTAGTAGAAGCATACACCCTTTTTTCCATAGACTTCGATACAAGGTCAAACCGATCATCCTCCCCAAAGCATATTCTAATTCGACAACATTTTGTAAACGTCTACAAAAATAGTATAAAGCAAGCGGTTGCATAAAAAGAAGAATTTATTGCGCACTCAAGGTGGACAAATATGACATTTTACGTAAGCAACCGTGTGCTTAAAAGTCTACAGGCAAAAAAATAAGGCATCGGTCTGAGAAAGACGCATGCCTTTTAGTGATGTGCGGATAGCCAAGCCAGTATAGGAGAAAATGAACCTAAGCGTATAAAAGTCTTGTTCCAGTCTGTATGGAAAGTATTGCCGAGACAGCCTGCTTAATAAATAGAGCGATCCTTCTGGTCGGCAATGCCGCTTTTACGGTAGAAATACGTATTGACCCGATCCCGCCATTCTTTGGCATGCTCTGCCTGATGCTCCAGCCGCTCCAGCACCTGCTCATACATGGTATCATTCAGCTGCCCTCGTAGACTAACCCATGTGTCTCGGAGATGGGCCGCACGTTCTGCACCTTCAAAATGGGTATCATAAATGTGCTGTATGACAGTTTGGCCGGAGTGGAGCAAGTGTGTATAAGGGACATGGTGAAAGAATAAGAGCAGCTCATCCGGACAGGTGTCCGTAGATTCGTAGATATCGGCATGGGGAGCAAAATATTGTCCTGCATAGCCGGTCCCGGTTGCGGTCGTGCGATCTACTCCAATCCCTCGGCAATCAGCAAAATGGTAGGTTCCCCACTTGGAATATTCGTACCCGTCTACATCCGGCCCATAGTGGTGATCGGGACTGACCATCCAGCCGACCCCCAGAGGGGCGGTGTAGGATTCGTAGATATTCCATGAATCGAGCAGCATCTGTTTAATGGTAGAGATTAAATCTGTGCCGCCGTCGGTATTCCCTTGTCTGTCAAACGTCAGTCGAACCCACTCATCAGCGATTTCGTCTGCAGACAGCTCCGGGTCCCATGCCAGCCGACCATAGCCATAAAGATTGGACTGGGCGAGCAAATGTCCGGTCCAATTGGTGTCTGCACCAATATTGGATACAGCGGCTATTCCATAGTTGGCATGCTTGGGAGAATGCAGAGCGCCACTCACGATACGCTTGATGGTGGAGCCTTTTCCTAGGGCGTAGGTGTCAAAATCCAATACTTCCTTCCATTGGGGAACAAGGTAACATAGATGCTTCTGTTGGCCGGTGTACTCTTGCGCAATTTGAAATTCCAGCAGTACCTGAGTGGATTCCAGCGCACCGAACAGGGGGGAGACAGGCTCCCGCACCTGAAAATCCATGGGGCCATTTTTGATCTGTAAAATGACATTCTCCCGAAACAGCCCATCCAGTGGTTTAAAATGGTCAAAGGCTGCGCGGGCCCGATCCGTCTTGCGATCGCGCCAGTCCTGCTTGCAATTGTAGACAAAGCAGCGCCAAATCACACGTCCGCCATAGGGCTGCAACGCATCTGCCAGCATATTGGCTCCATCGGCGTGATGGCGCCCGTAGCTGAACGGTCCGGGCCGATTTTCGGAATCGGCTTTGACCACAAAACCACCCAGATCAGGAACGGCGGCGTAAACTTCCTGGGCTTTGGTCTGCCACCATTCAGCTACAGCTGGTTCCAAGGGATCGGCTGTAGTTAACCCGCCGAGCTGAATAGGACTGGCATAGTTAATGCTCAAGTAGATCTGTATGCCATAGGCGCGGAATACCGCAGCTACTTTGGCCACATCCGGTAGGAATTTATCTGTAATCAGCTCGGTTTCTACCTGATGGACATTCACATTGTTAATGGATAGCGCTTGAATGCCTACAGAAGCGAGTAGACGGGCATAGTCTCGCAGGCGCTCCATATTTGCAGTAAAGGCATTATTGTCGTAGAAAATGGACCCACCCGCATACCCGCGTTCAATACTACCATCCATGTTATCCCAGTGGTTGATCATGCGGATGGGATTAGCTGGATTAGACAATAGGTCTAGAAGGGGAGCGTGCAATGATTCCTCGGCGGCGGGTTTCAGTTTGCCGTCTAATCCTCCTTGAAGGTAGCGCAGCAGATGAAAGACTCCATACAATACGCCTTTGGAGGTCTGCCCCGCGACTATAACGTACGGTCCTTTGAACTCATCGTTACCGTGCGAAGCTGAATATGCTGGATCTGGCATCTCTATCCCGCGAATTCGGTAGCCTTCTGCACCCACTTCTGCCTGTTCCTCTGCGCTGAATCGTTCTGCGACCAAAGGATGCGCTGGGAACGTACCCAGCGCAATGAATGGCGCATTCACAGGAACGGCGCTGATCTTCGGCTGCTGTCCAAACATGGAGGTCAATCCGTGCTGAAGCTCACTCGCAGCCGATTGAAGCACTTCATCTGTCTCATGGACCACGATGACCCTGCACCAAGCGGGCAGCTTTTGTACCTTACTATTGCGGCTGTAATGCAGCCAAGCCGCATAGCCGCTTTCTTTTGGCATATCCATAAGCTTGCTCATATTGGAGCCTCCTTTTGGGCAGGTGAAGATGATCCTCAGACATGCTGTTTCTGATCCTGACTCATATGCTCTGGGAGAGTCAGACGGTTGCCGTTGCCTTCATACAGCCACAAAATAGCGGTAACTCCGCGCGGATAATATTTACTGCCATGGGCAATACCGGAGAGTATCTGATCGCTCCAGCACCAATAGGATTCTTCAGGGTGAAGAAGCCATGAGACGTGGGCAGCGTCTGCGGCCTGCCCAGCTTCTTCCCAAGGCAGTTCCAGCAGCTCGCGGGCAATAAACTGTGACAGATAGATTTTGCTCAGCCAGGAGTTGTTACTGGTCGAGGACAGCTTCCAGCCTCCGTCTTCAAACAGACAAACTCCCGGTACCAGTACAGTTTCCAAATGGCGCCGCAGTGCTTGGATATATCCACCGAACCGTCCATCAGGCTTAAGCGCAGCCTCACATCCTGTAAAGTAAGGGAAGATCAGTCCCTCAATGGCAGGAATAATCTGCGAGTCATTACCTTCCTGAATAACTGCTGGAATATAGCCCTTGTCTGTCATATGTGCTGTGATCGCTGCTGCGCATTTGTCTGCCTGTAAGCCAGCCTCCTGTGAAAGGGAGTTAAGCCCTTTTGAGGCAAATATCTTTTCCAGAGCAACATATACAGCCCAGCATTTGCTGCCCAGATAGATGTTGTTGCGGGACTGACCCAGAGATACGTCCAGACTGTCGTAGGTCGTAATTTCCGCGCCTCCCCGGGTTCTAGAGCTGTCCAAGCCCATCAAGCCGTTTCGTTGTGCCGGGTCGGGGTGATCCCGTCGTAGCATGCTTTCGAAGCAGTCACACAAAACAGGTAGCATACGTGTCGTAAATGACTGATCCTGTGTCTGCTCGATATATACCGTGGCGCAGCAAAGCCAGTTCACCAGTTCCTCGTGGCTCATGTAAGAGAAGCAGTCGTCAATCCCTGCCAGCTCATAACAGGAGTATCCCTGCCGGGAGAACACGTTGGCTACGCCCATATCATGGGTAAACGTGATACCACCGGGATAGGTCTGTTCCTCTCCCGGAAAGCGTACCTCATCCCGATAGCTGTACCTTTGGACAAACCACTCCAGCTCGTTGCGTACCGTCCATGGATTCAAAATCAATTCATAATAAAGCTGATCCGCCGTCAGATCGAGGGTATTCATCATCCGATACTCGCCTTCGTTCACAATCCAGATCGGTTCTCCGTCCGCTTGGTGACTCAGCAGTTGAGTACTGCCGTAGTAGCTGTGGATCGCCTGAGCGAGCATAAATTTCTGGTCCGGGCTCAGGTCTGCCGACTCCATCCAGCGATTAGCCTGAACACAGGCTGCAGTCAGGTCTGTAAAATGCTTCAACGCATAGTTTCCCACGTCCTCAATATCCTTGAACAGCTGGGTATAGTAATACGACGCTTCGATGCCTGTTGTCACAATGCCGCCGCGATAGAAGCATATGGCGAAGGCATATGTGCGCTTCTCACCTGCGGGAACGTCCATCAGGAGCGCACCCGTCGTGCCCAGGCCAAAGGATAAATTCTCGGCCATGGTCTCCCCAAGCAGCTTCTCCATTGCAAATCCGCTGGCAGGTACTGCTTCGCTGCTGTTGGTCACAATGGCTGTACTGCGCCCTTGGCCGATGCCTGTGAGTCTTTCCTCCAATGGGGTAGAATCCGTAGTGTCCCTGCGCGGATCTTCTCCTATAATGCGTATGCCGCTATACGGATCACTGCCCTGATAGCCGAAAAAAGCTCTTCGCGCTGCAGTCCCCTGCGTGTTATCGACGGTTAGCTCGGCGAATACCGCCGGAACCAACGCTGCTCGCAGTTCATCCATACCTGCAATTCCCGGCTCGGGTACCGGGCGAACAGGAGAGTACAGCCGGAACGTCAAATCGCCGGCCTGCCATGTATCCGTTCCTACTTTTAGCTCACGGGTAATGTCGGAATCAGCAAAGGCCATAAGCTGCGGTTCCGTTCGTTTACCCTTTTTCTCCACGTCGTAGCGGGCACTTTCATCCTGTGTGGATGCAAAGAAGGGAAGCGCCTCGTATGATTCGCCATCTCTGGATTGCAGCCCGATATATACATTTTCGTCGGCAGGCTTGCCCAGCTCCAAACCAAGTCCGCCGCGATTACCCTTAAACCCAAGTGTAAAGCTGGAAAAAGAACCGATAGGTGCATGCTGTGTGTTATAAAATATATTTTTCGACATATAATGAAACCCCTTTCATGATAAAGTTCAACTTTGATTAACTTCACTTAGAGCCTAGCATGTCATGTGGTGGGGAACCATTGTCAAATCGCTCAACTATTTATCCAAATCGCGCTGAAAGCGATATACTGGGGTATATCCATGTAAGTAAGCCAGGAGGGAAAACATGTCGTCACCACGTTTACCGAAGCGTCCCCATCATCCGGACCTTACAGCTGCCGGAGAGGAATTCTTTTTTCCCGATGTGCGGACCACAGTCAATCTGTTTGCCATTCATACACGAAGTGTGGGAAGAGAGTGGAGCTATCCGCCACACGAGCATCCTCAATATGAAATTAACATCGTGCTTGCGGGAGAACAGATCACGGTTGTGGATGGTCGCAGCTATACCCAGCGACAGGGTGATCTGGTGCTGCTGCGTCCGGGGATTGTTCACTCCAGTCATAGTAACGGAGAGGGATTTACGTATTTTTGTATGCATTTCGACATTGATGATAAGCTGTTTCTCTCGCTGCTGAGTCGTCTGGAGCAGGTGCTGTTTCCAGCTGAAGGCACAGTGGCAGGGCAGATGGGACCAGCGCTGGGCAAGTTGCTCGATCTTTCAACGCCGGAAGACATAGGAATTGGTAGTGATTCGGTGGCAAAGCGAATGCGGATTCAATCTGCTGTGTTTGAACTGTTCGCAACGTTGTGGGAGGCTGTATCCAGCGAAGCCGCTCATCTGCCGGGGCGTGGATATGTGCAGGCAGAGCTTGCCCATCAGATTGCCAGTCGTCTTCAGGGCAGAGTGAATCAGCCCTATGGGCAGGCTGGCTCGGTGGAAAAACAGGATGGGATCGAGGGGATTTCCTCCGAGTTAGGTATTAGCGTATCCCATTGTAATCGTGTATTCCGTAGTGTTTTCGGCGTTTCCCCCCGTGTATATCTATCCGGGCTTGTGCTGCATGAGGCCAAGTTGCTGTTGGCTGATCCGCAATGGTCGGTGCAACAAATTGCCGATATGCTCGGCTATGGGGATATTGCGCATTTTAGCAGACAGTTCAAGCGCTGGTCGGGCCAGTCGCCGACATCCTATCGCAAAAGCTCAGTGCAGGGAAGCCCATCTGAATAAAAATAAGTATTCCTTTAAAATGGTTATGATATAATCCCTATAGGGTAGCTGAGAATAATACGAATTTACATAATCAACGTGCTTAATAATCAAATAGAGGAAGAGGTTTAGGCGTTTTTTGAAAAAGTCGGAGCATTCGACCATCTGTTTACACCGGGGTGGGGTATAATGAGGAAATTGCACATACTGTGTTGTATCTGATGGCGAACAAGCTTACCACCGGAAGCGTGCTGTTCCCGGATGGTGATTATACGTTGATTTAATTCGCAACGAAGTGCATGTTTCATTCTAATCCAATCCGACAGGCAGGAATAAATCATTAAACAAAAACCGGTTCAACATCATACAAAGTGTCGACCGGTTTTTTTTATGATAACAGGCTTGGCCCTCTTGCAACTCTTTAGTTTTGCACATCTAACCTTTTATATTTTCGAAAAATACGTGGATAAATTACTTTAGTCCCGATACATACCATCGCCAGCATGGCGAACAGCAAACCGCTCCACAGCGTCCCCTGGATACCGGCTCTGGCAATAAACCATCCCCCTGCCAGCGAGCCCAGCGAAACCCCCAGGTTAATAAACGAGATGTAAAGACTGTTGGCAAACGCGGGAGCTTCTTTGGCCTCATCAATCACCCAGATCTGGGCGACAATCAGTCCGCTGGTATGAGCGGCCCCCCACACAATAATGATGAAGAGGGTAGGGATGAATGAAGAACTGATCCCGTACAGCAGCAAATAGGTGCCCCCCAAGACTACTGGATGAAAAAGAGCGGTGCGTACCTTATGCAAGCCCATGAGCTTGCCAGCCAATAGATTGCCGAGCATTCCGCCGATGCCGAAAATAATAAGCAGAAAACTGATAACATTGCTGCTCATCCCTGTGTTTTGTCCCAAATATTCGGCAGAATAGCTATACACCGAGAACATGGCTGCAAAAATAAAAGTAGCTGCCCCGATATTGAGCCACAGCGGTATTTTACGCAAAATGCCAAGCTGCTTCCGATAGGAGAACATTTCGGCTTGTGGTGTATCCGGCAGCATGAATAAAATACCAATCCCTGCAATCCCATTCGCTACCGCAGTAAACCAGAAGGAGGCCTCGTATGAAATTTGATTGGCGATATAGGCCGTAATTGGAATACCGAGTACCATTCCCATGCTCGTGCCGAGAAAGGCTTTGGCGGAAGCTTGCGTTGCCTTTTCCGGGGGATACAACGCAGTAGCGGCGACAAAGGCAAGCGAGAAGTACACCGGGTGAAACAGAGCCGGAATGATACGTAAAATCACTAGTAGATAAAAGTTGGATGTATAGGCTGACAGCAAGCTTGTTATGGCAAAAACAAACAACGATATTGTCATGATTCGCTTGCGGTTAAACCTGGACATCAATAGCACCATGAAGGGACCGAACAGCGCGATGATCAATGCAAATGAACTGACAAGAAACCCGGCCTGAGCTGCCGTAATATGAAAACGTTCAATGATGACCGGCAAAATGCCAACCACACCGAACTCAATCGTGTATACACCAAATAGGCCAAGTGCGATGAAAAGCAGAGGCTTACTATATTTCATTAGTTTCATTCCCTCTCCATGTCCTCCTACTTTACGTCCTTGATTTTGCATGCTAATATTTCATTAAATCATAAAATAATAAGTCAATACTCGAAATAACACACAATAATAATTGTATTTTTACAATATTGCCTTGAACTTAAGGAGATGGATTTGATGGACCAAGTGGATCATAAAATTTTGTTGTGTCTACAAAACCAGGCGCGTATCTCCATGACCGAGCTGGGTAAGGAGGTTGGACTTTCCCAGCCTGCCGTAACGGAAAGAGTACGGCGCATGGAGGATAAAGGTATTATCACCGGATATCGTGCCACAGTTTCACATGAGAAAGTTGGAAAACCGATCATGGCTCACGTGCTCGTGCACACGAATCAATGCAATTCATTTGTTGAGTTTTGCCAATCTGCACCTGAAGTCATTGAGTGCCATAGAATCAGCGGCGAGCAAAATTACTTACTGAAAGTCATGGTTGAGTCTATGCTCAAGCTGGAGCAGTTCGGGGATGAGTGTGGAAAGCATGGGCACTCTACCACGTTAATTGTCCTGTCCTCGCCTGTAGACCATAAACATGTAACCCCCACTTTATTAGACCCTATTTGAGCTACCGTAAATGGCTTGGCAAAGCTCAGTTGTAAACGGACCTGACATCCCTTCAAACGCTGTATTGGTAAAGGCGACCACACTGAGTCTTAGTGCGGGATCAACGAACCACGAATGACCATAAGCTCCTCCGAGACGCCACGTTCCGGGTGATTCAGCTGTTCCGCTTTCATCGGGATTTTGGAGTACGGTGAATCCTAATCCAAAACCCCGCCCCGGCCAGCCTGCCAAGGGAAGGTTCCCGGTCTGGATGGTGCCCATTTCGCGGACCCATTCCTCTGAAAGTAACGGATTGCCGCCGTTTCGCAGTGTTTCCAACAGTCGCATGAAATCTTTTGCGCTGCCAATCATACCAGAGCCACCAGAGTGGAAAGCCGTGGGATCAAAGGCTCGCGCGGGCTGAAAACGAAGTCCTGCCGTGCCCTCAAAAACCTGTGCAACCTCAAGCTCACGCATTCGCCGAGGTTCTGATATATCGTTGACATAAGGAGCCGCAAGCCGTCCGGCATCCGCGACCGCGAAACTGGTGTCGTGCATACCGAGAGGTTCGGTAACGAGCTTTTTAACAGCTGCATCAAGGGTTGTGCCACATACACGGCTAATGATAGCGCCGAGCACATCAGTAGCAATCGAATATCCCCATGCTTTACCCGGTGTATATAACAGAGGCACAGAAGCCAAACGTTGCAAGTTCTCCTCCAGCGTAAGATTTGAAAAATCCATGCCATCTGATACGCCTGCACGATGATAGGGACCCCCGCCTTCTTCCTCTAAAAAGCCATAGGTCAACCCGGCAGTATGTGTCAGCAATTGGCGTACTGTAATGGAGGGCTGCTCACCACTGATTAATCGGGGGCGAAAATCGGGCAACCAGCGTTCAATAGATTCATCGAGCTTAATCAATCCTTGGGCTGCCAAAACCAAAGCCGCAGTAGATACAATCGGTTTGGATACAGAAGAAAGCCGAAATAAAGCATCCTCATGCATAGGACGTTGTTCTTCTCGATCAGCCAGCCCCGCCGCTCGGACATACACGGGTGAACCATCCATATATATCATGACGACTGTGCCGATCAGACGCTTTTCGGCAAGGGTTTGATCTATAACTGCATTTACACGTCCGTCCAGACCAGCTTGTATCGCAAAAACTCTATTTTCCAAACTCATAAATATCTCATCCTCTCTATGATCCAGCGGTTACCGCTTGATGGAACTTAGTTTACAGGATGGGAAGACGACATTACATAAGGTAACAAAGGTATTCAGTGAGAATTTACGTTAAAATAAAATTATATTGAAGAGATGGCCTTAGATTTAAATGAATGGGGTTTTACAAGAAGTTATGCTGCGTTTTATAGCATCTTTTTAAGTTGAGATACGTTGAAAATAGGTGGTAAAATTTACAACAAAGGGGGGGGTTATCTATTGAGGATTGTATCGCGTAATAAGTTGGCTTGCTTGGTTGCCCTAGGAGGGGGTTTGACCGTAATTGCTACAGGTTTTGGAGGGGATAAGGAGCCTTATAAACTTCCCGATAAGCCCAAGGAGACTGCTGTCTCGACATTTTCAGAATATATGAACGCTTCTATGAGTCGCGATTACGATAAGATGCTTTCACTGTCTGATTATTATCGCTTTAAAACAGAACGGTCGAGTTTGAGCCTGACAAAGTAGACGACAATTTAGAAGATAATTTCAAGTGATTTTAATTTTTTGATTTTCTAATCAAACGGTCCAAAGCGTATCCAATGAGATACCAGAAAACTAGTGTAGTGAAGTAAACAATGGTTATGGGGATGTCTGCTTCTCGCACAAATCGAAATGATTCATACATCCAAACCAACGGGCTAACGATAGCCAATAGCATATTATAGTCGTCGTTCCCCGTAATATTTACAGTAATAACTAGACACGAGATTAGGACTAGCCAAAAACGAAAAGATTTCATTGCCTATACCTCCAAACCAATATTGTATCAATTTATTACCACGTACCAGCTTAGATTCTGGTCTTTATTAATGTAAGAGGAAAAGAACGCATGCAAAGTCAATTCGATCATTTTTGTTCATCAGGGATATCAAAAAAGAAATTTGTTGGATCAACTGTTTTTTGCCCTGGGTTTATCTCTTTCCCAGTATTGTCAATGAGATTGTAACTGATTTCTCCAACAGCGGCCATGAAATTAAAATGGGTTATTCGCCCTTGAATTGTAGGTTTCTGGCCGTCTTGTTCCACTAATTTATAAGGCAAAAAGGATAGACCACTGCTCTCCCTTTTGGTTGAGTCAAAACGTGCTGTCCATATTAATACACTACAATCGTTGCTGATTTTATAGTATGAAATAACATCCATCTCCTGAATAAAAAACGAATTTGATTTGCCTTCAGGAAAATAATAGTCTGTGTTCAGATTTTCATACCCTTTGGGTGTATATTCTTTTAAATTGCTAACTTTGGGAAGTTTGATTGCTGCTCCTCTGGATACATTAAGCTTATCCGAAGTATATTTGTTTTTTATTTCATTGTTTGCTTTCGCTACATAGGCCGTCTGAGATTTTGGATTCCAGGAGACATACGCATTGGATGAATCAGCAATGAATCGGAGAGGGACCATAATCCGTCCGCTTTTCAATGTAGTGACAACAGGCAAGGTTATATTTTTTGAACCAAGCGTTGCACTTTTCTGCCCAACTTTTAATAGTGTTTTTTCACCGTTACGATCTATTGTGACTGTCTTGGTGCTATTATTCCATGTGATGGATACACCAGGTAAACTTTGAACAGCATTTAATGGGACCATGGTAATCCCATGAGATTGGTAAGTTTCATCAGAGGATACAATTGAATTATTAACGATAATATGTGTCGAAGAAGCTTGTGCTGCTCCCGCACCTAAAGTAAGACCTAAAATAGATATGCAAGCTACTTTTGAGACAGAGCTCATATTCTATACCTCCACAATTTGAGTGACGCTGGATTCTTTCAGACTTTTCGATTTACGATATACTCCCGATATATGATTTGGATGGGATGTTGATGGTTGGATGAATCGTACCCGCAACCTAGGCAAGTTAATTAAAGAGTAGAGTAATGATCAAGTCGAACGAATTAAAGAACAGGATATTTTATCATGAGTGAGCCGTTTGCTACTATGTTTGTATTCGCAGGAAACAACGGAAGTGGTAAGGGAACAATGGGTTAACGTCGTTGATAGTTACTTGCAAACTAAAAATGCTGATCAAGAATAAACCGACAACTGTATGATTCAGTGAATCGGTTTATTCTGTATTTACATCGGATTGTGTCCACAATGTCAATTCGATGTGTATTGCACCTCAAAACGGAACCCGTCAGTAATAAACTGTTATTATTTTTCAACAGACTTTAGCAAGACGATGAACAGCATCCTGATCGTAGCGGCTTCTTCGGATTCTTTTTCTCTACACTTTTTTTACTGGACGTAACACTGCGTATCCGTATCCTTCTGGGAAATGCCGCTGATAATCTTGCTTTGTTTCCTCATCCCATTCATACCCCAGGCTGCTAGGGTCAAAGTTCCAAGCTTTCTCCTCCACCATTCTCATAACGTCTCCATTGTTTTTTAAATAATTGAAGGGTGGGTGGAAAAACACCAGGTAATCTGATTCGGGGATGTCCCGGCACCTCATTCCTGCGGGAATCTCTCCGGCGTAGTCAGCGGCAACCGGTATTCCATAGAGATATCCCTTCTGACCATCCTGATAGAACCAGCCCGCAGTTTGGCCCAATTGTTCGGGAAGCTTGAGATGAGACATGCTTTCCAATGTTCCGCAAATTTCATCACAATTGTGACCGTTTCTCCAGAAATCACCGTAGTTTCGAGAAGAGGTATCCCAGATTCCAATAAATTTGTGTGCTGGTATATGCTCGATTTTGACTTCAGCTTCTTGCAAATGATCCTTAACCATCTTATCCCGCTCCTTCAAATGGTAATGATAAGGAGAGAACACCTCAACGCGAATGGCTAACGGAATAGGTCGGGGCTCCTTCTGGTATACAGCCGGAGTTACCTCGAATGCTTTTACAAATGCCCGTGTAAAAGCCTCCTGTGAAGAAAACCCATACTTTATTGCAACATCGAGGATGCGGACATTGCCATCTCGGAGTTCTAGCGCGGCACGGCTAATCCGGCGCATCCACACATAATCCCTTAACGTTATTCCTGTAAGGGAATGAAACTGTTTTGTACAGTAGTAAGGGGAGTAGCCTAACTGATTGGACATTCTCAACAACGAAGGTGCTGAAGTAAGATTATTATCAATCCAATCGATCATAAGCTGAACCATTTCGTTCCATTCATACACGAGCGTTCCCTCCTTTCGACTCCATCTTAACAGCCGGAATGCAGGAATATTTGACTTGAGTTGCATGTGTTTTTTTCTCTTGTTCTGCTTTACTCCTCTACATAGCGGATATATGGGTGTTGAAAGTACCTTTGATCAGACACGAAATAATATTGTTTGCCTATAACCAGAGGAGGGATCGCGGACTTTGAGGAAATATATAATTCTTTATATCCACCTCCGTTAAAAGTATCTCTCTGTATGACCAAGTAATCATCTGTAGTTTTAACTAGCTTAGCGATTTCTGTCGAGTGATGACCTGAATAATAATAAATCCAGCTGAAAATTAGTGAAAAAAATATAATTTTTAAAATAGTTGCAGCCGTTTTATTTTTTGTAATCAACATTCGCACCAACCTCCCATAATCCATTCTTTCATTTGTAATAAAATATGTATGATTGGTTATTTATCCTGTTTATGTATATTGTAAGGTGTATGATCCGATGTTGAAAGTAACTTTTACACAAAAAGCCTATCTGCCATTCTTCCGGCAGATAGGCTTTTATAACATAAACGTCAACTTACTTTGTGTTTATACGCAGTCTGTGCCTCTTCATAGGATTGCACCGACGGCATAGCTTTATTGTCAATTATTTTTACGTTGGCGTGCGCGAGCCTCGCCGCCTTTGCGGCCTGCTTCTTCCCTACTCATTTTCCCGTCGCTATCACTTTGGTCTGAATTGCCACGGGCTTCGCCGCCCTTGCGTCCGATTTCCTGATAGAATTCCTTGTCATGGTTTTTGGAAGTGGCTTCGCCGCCTTTTTCACCAATTTCCTGGTAGAAGTCCTTGCCATGATTTTTGGAAGTGGCCTCGCCACCTTTTTCGCCAATCTCTTGGTAAAATTCTTTGTCGTGATTTTTAGCAGTAGCTTCTCCACCTAGACGTCCTGCTTCTTCGCGACTCATTTTGCCATTTTGGTTGTTGTTAGCCATGTTCAATCACTCCTCATCGAATTTTAGTAAAGCGGGTACGTGTATCTATTAACCTTTGTGTCAGGAATTAAACATGTCCCTTTTATTTTTCCAAATAGCAGATAACTGGGGATATTCACCTGATTAGTGTTCCCATGCTTCGGTGTGCAGTTGTTGCTGGCGGTTAAATAATGCCGGATAAATGAACAGGCTGAGCAGCACGCTGGTCAAAATAGCAGAGGTCATGGTGGTAAATACGATGAGCAATTGCAAACGCACAGCGGCAATCGGATTGGCACCTGCGATGATTTGTCCGGTCATCATGCCGGGAAGCTGGACAAGCCCCAGTGTTTTCTGCCCCTCAATGGTTGGAATCATACTGGAACGTATGCAATCCTTGAGTATAGGGAAGATGGCTTGTCTAGGCGTGCCGCCTAGTGCCAGAATGAGCATGATTTCAGGCTTGCGCAGCAGGACTTCCGACTTGAGCCGGGATACCAGCAGACTGGACAAAATCATGGAGCTGCCAATGATCATACCGCTAATCGGAATCATATATCGGGCTGTCGCCGGAATAATATGCAGGCCAATGAGGAATGTCTGTGTAACGATTTCCACACACAGCAACGTCAGGAATGACTTCCACATGAGACCGGGGATAAATCGTCCTTTGCGCGCAACATTTTGTGAGGCTACGGTAATCATGAGCAGAATGAATAATACGATAAATCCGTAGCTTTGCATCCCAAAAATCAAATGCAATACATATCCAATCGCCAGCAGTTGAACGGACGCTCTGATCGTGGCGATGATCATGTCTCGGTCCAGACCGAGTTTGAAGGATTTGGACATGACAATGGCGATAAATACAAAACCGAGAGAGAGAATCAAGGCAACAATCGTCATACCCATTCTCCTGCTACAAACTTGCGGGTCTCACTATGCTGCGGAGCATTAAAAAACGTTTCCGTATCCGCTTGTTCTATCAGTCTTCCGTCGATCATCAGCCATGTTTCGTGGCCTATCCGGCGGGCTTGTTCCATATGATGCGTAATCCAGATCATCGTTGTTCCCTCTTCTTTGTTCATTTGTAGCAGCAGTTCCTCAACCTCTTTGACCGAGGCAGGGTCCAGTGCAGAAGTAATCTCATCCAGCAGTAAAATATCCGGGCGGTTCGCAAGCGTCCGCGCCAAGGCCAAGCGTTGTCTTTGTCCGCCAGACAGTTCCTGCGCCTTCTGTTCCAACAGGTCGCGGGTGAGCCCTACGCGTTCCAACAGGCTGGCAGGATCATCCAGCACTGTACCGTGCAGCCGTTCTACGGTTTGGAGATTGTACAGGACAGTTCCCTGAAGCATGGGGGCATCCTGAAAAACCAATGCGACTTTCCGTCTCAGTTCAGGGATCTCCCACTCCGATATAGGTTTGCCGAGGACACGGATTTCCCCTTCATCCGGTGTCATTAGGAGATTACACAGTGAAAGCAACGTGCTTTTACCAGACCCCGATGGACCGACCAACGTGGTGATTTTGCCGGGGGAAACTTTTGCGGTAATCCCGTTCAGAACCGCACGTTGTTGTCCAGACCCGGTGAAATATTTGATGATGTGGTTAAATTCAATAGCTGGAAGTGGTTTGGGTTCCATAGATATAGCTAGCTCCTTTGTAGGGGATCGAGAAAGGTATCAGATCCGTTCTATGATCTTATTTTTTATTATATCAGTAATGACTGCTATGCTCTTCTGTAAAGATTCGATGCAGGTTGGCTGCGGTAAACGGCATTTTCTTTGTATAAACTAACAGGATTAGTTAAAATAGAATCTGGATCGATTCTGTATATGTATAAGGAACCGAATTACATAGAAATTCGATGAAAGGAGGCTGGATGATGTCGCCTAGAAACGGAGTAAAGCTGCAAGATATTCTGCGGGCTGCCGAGGACATTGCCAATGAACAAGGGATGGGGGATGTCACGCTCACCACGCTGGCGCAAAAGTTGCACATTCGCCCTCCGTCCTTGTATAACCACGTGGACGGATTGAACGGACTGCGCCAAGTACTGGCATTGCACAGTCTCGAACAGTTGGAGGAAGCTTTGATGAGCGCAGCAGTTGGTAGAGCGGGCGCAGATGCGCTAACCGCTATGGGGAAGGCGTATATGCGGTATGCTCGCGAGCGACCCGGTTTGTATGAAGCGATGCAGTATGCAACTGATCGAAATGATACCGAAATGAGGCAGGCTGCGGATCGCGTGGCCGAGCTGGTCATTACCGTCCTGTCCAGTGGTTATGGCTTTAAGGAAGAAGATTGCATTCATGCAGCGAGGGGATTCCGTAGCCTGCTTCATGGATTTGCCTCGCTTGAACAAAAGGGCGGGTTTGGTTTGCCTGTGGAGGTGGACCGGAGCATAGAGGTGATGATGGCTACCTTTTTGGCAGGTCTACGTGTGCAGCAAGAACGAGATGGTGAGCTGACCAAAGAAGTCTGATTTCAACCTGATGCAGCTAACATGATTGCGTCGCAGACCCGAAGGGTAAAATACATCTGTATAATGTAGATGAGAGACTCTGAATACAGGGGGGATATGAGTGAACGTACTGGTGATTGGCGCAAATGGAAAAGTAGGCAGACATCTTGTTCGTCTACTGGGGCAAAATAAATCGCATCGTGTAAAGGCGTTGATCCGCCATTCGGATCAGGCTGAAGCGCTTGAACGTTTGGGAGCAGAAACGGTGGTAGCTGACCTCGAAGGGACGGTTGGTGAAATTGCCGAAGCTATAAAAGGTAGCGATGCTATCGTATTCACGGCAGGCTCCGGTGGAAAAACAGGAGCGGATAAAACGCTGCTCATTGACCTGGATGGAGCAGTCAAGGCGATGGAAGCCGCCGAACAAGCAGGTATCCAACGCTTCGTTATGGTCAGCGCCCTACATGCGGAGAAACGGGAGCAGTGGCCCGAATCCATTAAACCGTATTATGTGGCGAAGCATTATGCAGACCGCCTGTTAGAAGCGAGCAACCTAGACTACACGATTCTTCGTCCGGGTGGCCTGACGGATGATGTGGGCACCGGCAAAGTTGCTACTGGTGAGGATCGCACCAGCCACACCATTTCTCGTGAAGATGTGGCGGCAGCGGTCATAGCAGTGCTGGAGGAACAGCAGACGTATCATCGTTCAATTAATTTGGTGTCTGGCAGTACACCTATTGCTGAGGCAATCCGGCTGTAATTACGGTGAAGTTGTTGGATCCATTTCTTTTGGGAATGTTTCTTCAAAAAGCTATGCTTTTTCTCGTATAAGTTATATCAAGGTTCTGCGATGATATCTGGATCTCCTGACATCACGATATCACCATTCCCAAGACTGGGCAAAGGGAGCGTGCAGGAAGATTCGTATCCGAAGTTAATTCTTGCTTTGAGAGGCATCCACGGAGGCAGAGTTCCGGGGATGCTTTTTTGCTGTTTTTCTCAGTGTGATCGTCCCCGTAGTAGTCCCAAGCTCCAACTCCGGCTGAATAGCAGCAAAAACAGTTGCTTAAAACTAATTATATTAATTATAATACTAATATAATTAGTTTGTGATGAAGACAAGGAGATGAGCTGAAATGCGTATTGTTCAGGTACAGCATCTGTATCAATTGACGTTTATGCCCCGGCTGTTCCCGGTGAACTGTTATTTGGTGGAGGAGAAAGAGGGGCTCACCTTAGTAGATGCCGGATTGCCATACAGTACCCGTGGTATAGAGCAGGCTGCGGCGCGGATCGGGCAGCCGATTATTCGAATTGTACTTACCCATGCCCATGGGGATCATGTGGGTGCGTTGGATAAGCTGAAGGCAAGGTATCCTGACGCGCAAGTATTCATTTCAAGGCGTGACGCACCGCTGCTACAGGGCGATGTATCGTTGGAGGCAGGGGAACCGGATACTCTAATTCGGGGCGATGTACCGAAGCATATCCTTACCCAGCCTGACGTTTTACTGGAGGATGGGGATCATGTAGGTTCGCTGTTGGCGATCAGCGCACCAGGACATACGCCGGGTTCGATGGCATTTTTGGATACTCGTACCCGAGCGTTAATTGCAGGCGACGCCATTCAGACCCGAGGAGGTATAGCGGTATCGGGAAGGCTTAAACCGCTGTTTCCTTTTCCGGCACTGGCTACCTGGAACAAGGAAATTTCGCTGAAAAGCGCCAAAAAGCTGGCGAGTTTCGATCCATCTTTATTAGCTGTCGGTCACGGCAACATGCTGAAGCATCCACAATCTCAGCTGGAAAGGGCGATTATGGAGATGGAACGACAATCTTCAGTGTGATGATTCCGTATTCAGCCAACATTCAGCCAGAACTCACAAAGTCCTAAGCTAAGGCAGATACAATATGGGAAAATAGAAACAGAGAGAGGTGCATCGGATTTGAACGTTTGGAAAGCGAACGGTCTGAAATATATACTTCTATTTAGTCTCATATTGTGTGCTGTCGTTAGTGTCGTTTCGTTATGGAGTTATTCAGGTAGCTCCGCGTCCCAGTCTGCGGCTGTTAGACAGGGCCCATCCGGCGGGTTTGGGGGAGGAGGCGGACCTGGCGGAGGTATGAGGGGGCTGGATTCGGTGAATAGCGCTGACAGCAAGGACCAGGGGACGACAGGCCAAACTACCGACTTCTCCACTGAGGGGACATCAACATCGGGTGACCAAGGTACAATGGCTGAAACGGATACGTCTGCATCGGACAGCAGTGGTGCCGCCAGAGACGGTCAGCACAGAGGCCCCGGAGGCATGTCTGGTAATGGATCTGGCATGGGCGGTCCTGGCGGTGGTATGAGTGGTGGAAGAAGTGGGAATTCTTCATTTGCTTATGCTACTCCGCTGGCGATTTTCGCCGCTTTGTTCTTCGGTGCGTTCGTGTTTATCGCGTACCGGTTTCGGGCTCGTGTATGGAAGCTCGGGGAACGTAATCGAGGACTGATGCTGTGGACTGTGCTGGGTGTGGGTTTCTTTTTAAGAATGGCGATCGCCCCATGGATTTCGGGTCACATGGATTTAATGCTATTCCGGAACTGGGCTACGACAGCAGCGGATAGCTTATCGGGCTTTTACACGAACGGATCAAGTGATTATCCGCCGTTCTATATTTATATTTTATATGTGATCGGTCAAATCGGCTCTACGGATGCTTTCAGTCCCTATATGTCCGTGCTGCTGCGGCTTCCAAATATATTAGCCGATATCGTGACAGCGTACATGCTGTACCGGTTGGCAAGCAAACGGGTCGGCTATGGAATAAGCCTTGGATTAGCTATATTTTACGTGTTTAACCCAGCTGTATTTATCAATTCGACCTTCTGGGGGCAGGTAGATTCTTTCTTTACTATGCTGATTGTGGGCATGATTGTGCTGCTTGTGGAAAACCGAGTCGGCTGGTCAGCCGTATTGTTTACGGTAGCCGTATTGATGAAGCCGCAGGGAATTATTTATGGGCCTGTTCTGTTTTTTGAGCTGCTGAGACAACGTAAAATACAGCCTTGGCTGTTGTCCATTGGTGGTGCTGTTGTGACGACCATTCTGGTCATATTGCCATTTTCGTGGGGGCAAGAGCCGTTATGGCTACTTGACCTATACAAGGGAACGGTCGGCGAGTATCCGTATGCTTCGGTGAACGCGTATAATTTCTTTGCACTGATTGGTGGCAATTATACGCAGGACACTACAACGTTGTTCCTGTTCAGTTACCATACGTGGGGGATGATCTGCATTGTGTTGGTGACTCTATTTACGTGGTGGATGTATATCCGCAGTCGCAAACCACAATTTGCAGCGGCAGCTGCACTGGTACTCATTGCAGGTGTATTTACCTTCGCTTCCAGCATGCATGAACGGTACTTGTTCCCTGCGGCGGCGTTAGCTGTACTGGCGTATCTGTATTTGCGAGACCGCAGATTTTTATGGCTTGCAGGTGGATTCAGTCTTACGATTTTCCTGAATACCTTTGATATCTTCTATAGCTCCAATTCTCGGGATCAATACGGTATTATTTTGTGTGTGACATCATTGTTGAATGTGTTGTTGTTTGGGTATTTGGTCAAAGTAGTGTGGGATTGCTCCCAATCGACCACGATTGAGACTGCTCCTTCCACAGACAGAGTTTCGCCAGAAGTTCCTTCAGCGCGGCCTGCATGGGGAGCGTCTTCTCAAGGCGTGAACACGACAATTGATCGTTAGTGGAGTATAAAATACGGTAAAAAAACCGCCTTTTAACGAAATGGAAGTGGTTGATAGATCAACTGCAATCCATAAGTTAAAGAAGCGGTTTTTTTGTTGTCCTCACGTTAGAGTAACATTTGTATCTATGTGTCTCAATCCATATATTCGTTCAGTTTTTGTACATCGCAGATGGTAATCTCTCGTGTACCCTTGCTATGAATAATCCCCAGCTGTTCAAATTTTCCGAATTTACGGCTGATGGTTTCGCGGGTGACACCCACATAATTAGCCATTTCTTCGCGTGAAAGGGGGAGATTTATTTTAATATTGGAGCCATCCGGCTTGCCGTATTTATGTCCAAGCTCAAGAATCATATAGGCGATACGGATTTCCGGGTCTTTGGTAGCTAGGCTTTGAGCCAGATTTTCGGTATGTGCCAAGCGTTTAGTAATGGTTTTGAGCAGCTTCAAAGAGATATCGGGATTGTTGCGAATCAACTGCTCCATATCATCCTTGGTGAGCATACAAATATCAGTATCTTTTAAGGCATACGCACTAAAGTTACTCAGCTCATCGCTGTTAAATATGTTCAACTCGCCAAAAAAATCGCCAGTTGTTAGAATGTGCAGGATTTGCTCCTTACCCTGAGGCGTCATCTTTAGCAGCTTGACATGCCCGCTTTTAATAATGTACAGCGTATCGGATGCTTGTTCCTCGATAATTAGGGCCTCACCCTTCTGATATTTTCGGTGTCGGATCATGGAACTGACCTTACACAAATCTTCGCAGGACAAAGAGGAAAAGATAGGCACTTTGCGGGCACAGGGCTCCTTTTCGCACTGGCAGGGGCAGGATATCTCATTCACATTCATTCACTCCATTCATAAACCGGAAACTACAGGTTATAGCGCATGATTGTTATTCTGTATCATCTATTGGGGCAAAATGGCTTTGGTCCTCACCGCAGACTGGACAAACCCAGTCCTCCGGGAGATCCTCAAACGCTGTACCGGGCATCACGTCTTCATCGGGGTCGCCGATAGCAGGATCATAAATGTATCCACAGGGTTGACATACATATTTTTTCATCTTTAGTTCTCCTTGTCATTCAAAATTTTTGTAAGCTCTGGTGCGTCCGGTTTGAGTCCCTGCATGATAGCTGTTTTGTAGGGTAGTGAAGCAAGAGCATCCCCAAAGCCAATCACGCCGCAGATAGAGCCGTCTTGTATGAACATACGTGTATAAGAAGCTTGATTTTTAGTAATCAGGCTGGTGTCGCAGACTTGTTCATCTACTAGACCGATGGAAAAGAGAGGGGATTCGTAGCAGTTCGAAAGGGTTACAGGGAGGAGACGCTGATAGCTGACGGATGCGCCAGCCATATTGGCGCCTGCTATTTTTCCCTGCTCCATTGCGCTTTCCCATAACCCATCTACTCTACCCTGAAATTCGACTGCATCACCTGCTGCATAGATATTGGTGGAGCTGGTCTCCATCTGCGCGTTCACCAGAATGCCTTGTTCAATATCAAGGCCGATTTGGCGAGCAAGCTCCGTATTAGGTACAATTCCGATAGAGTACACGACATGCTCGCAGGGGATAACAGAGCCGTCCTGTAGTTCCACACCTTCTACGTGATCTGTGCCTTTAATACGCTTTACGCCTTGCCCAAGGTGTACCTGAGTACCCCGTTCGGTTATTCGATCGGTCAAAATAGCGGAGGCCTTTTCATCTAGCTGGCGGGGCATAAGCCGATGCGAAGCTTCCAGTATGATTACAGAATACCCTGCTTGCTGGAAGGACCAGGCGGTTTCCACGCCTTGAATACCGCCGCCGATGATGCATATCCGGTCTCCCTGTCGCAATTCCGCTTTAAGGCTATCTGCATCTTGTCGAAAACGGATATTGTGAACGTTCCTTAGAGAAGCCCCCTCTAGCACAAGCTTACGGTTGTGAGCTCCTGTACACAGTAGCAGCTTGTCATAAGCAACGGTTTGTCCATTTATGGTTTGGATAGTACGATCCTCAGGCTGTATCTCGGTTATCTTGATGCCGGAATACACATGAATTCGTTGATTGGCAAACCATTTTTCCTTTTTGATCAGGATTTTGTCGCTGTGCAAATCAGTGAACAGTCCCTTGGAAAGTTTGACTCTGTTGTACGGAAAGGATGCTTCCTCTCCATAAATAGATATTTCAGCCAGCTCATCATGATCTCTAATCGCCTTTGCTGCGTTGACGGCGGCGACACTGCCTCCGATAATAACGTAATGTGGGTTACCCATTCAGTATCTCTCCTATTCGCTATATGCTACTGTGTTTTAAATAACACTAAGCAGTAGATCTGAGACAAATTCAGCGGCATTTTTAATTTTTTTCACTTTTTCAACATCTGTAGGAGAGAAACGAATACGTACCGGGAATTCCACATGGGTCATACCTGTTGATTTGATTACATCTGAAGTGCTTTGGACCTTCATATTGGTACCGTTCAAGTAATCTTGTACGACTTCAATGGCTTCCCCGCTCCAGCCGTAGGAACCAAACGCAGCAGCCAGCTTGCCTTCCAGATTTATCTTTTGCATTTGTTGCAATAGGTCTTCCAATTTGCCTGTCATATCAGCATATTTGGTAGAGCTACCGACAAAAACAGCATCCGCTGAGGCAATACTATTCAATATCTCCGTTTCATCGGCTTTATCCACGTCCCATAGCTCCACCTTGATTTGGTTCTCCAAAAAGCAGTCTTTCAAGATGTTTGCCATTTTTTTGGTATTATTTTTCAGAGTGGCATAGACTATCGCTACTTTTTTATCCTCCTTGGTTTCGGTACTCATAGAGGCGTACAAATCGATAAACTTGGCAATATCATGCCGGATTGCGAAGCCGTGGGAAGGTGCAATCATCTCAATATCCAGATCGGCAACAGCTTCGATTAATGTGCGCACATATCTGCGATGTGGATGAATAATAGCCTGATAGTATCCGACAAAGTCCTCGGTGATATCAAAACCAGCCTCGTCGGCAAATAGATGCTCTACAGCCACGTGTGTACTGAAAATATCGCAAGGGAACAAGATTTTATCTTCTATGCAGTACGTAATCATGGTTTCTTCCGTATGCAGGTAAGGTGTTTCCTTGAACAGCAGCGTTTTGCCTCCAATGTCCAGTTGATCTCCATCCTTGATGACGAGGAAGTTGCGATGCTGAAGCTTGTACATTTGTTGAATTTCCGGAACGGCAATCTCAGTGCAGACGATCGTAGCGTTTGTTGCCTTGGAGGCGAGTGCCGCCAATCCACCCGAGTGATCTGGTTCCGTGTGATTGACGATAATATATTGAATATCCAATGGATCGATCAATTCGGCAACAGCCTCTGCAAATTCTCTACCGAACGCCATATCTACGGTATCTATAATGGTTGGTTTTCCAGTTTTCAGTAGATATGCATTATAGGTTGTACCCTTTGATAGTAGAAGACGATGAAAGGGTACCTCACGATTATCAATTTTTCCTACCCAATAAATATCCTTTGCCAGTTGGAATCCTGGTTTCATAGGAACAACCTCCTGCTTGTTTTTGTTTGTCTAACACAATTCGATTCTAGTTGGATGTGTCGATGAAAAAGATGATTGAAATCAAATTTTTAAATATTTCAAAAGTATTTTTGACTTTAGGATTTTGCAAAATTCGATTCCAGTCGCCCCAAAGTGCAATATATAGACGAACTAGACCATTTCGATCTATATATTTTGTTCATTGAAAGTCGCTTATTGGATTTTTGCAAAATCCTCCTTAAATTTAGTTTTGTGATTGCAATCACAAGGCGAGCGAAATAATCCAATACAATAAAGGTATAAATCCATCTTAAGCAATTTAATTCCAAACAGGAGCGTGAACCAATATGAAAAAATCAAACCTCATTCAATTTCAGGAATATAAGGAAGCAGCCTTTACAAAACGAATTGTGCATAAGGAAGCCGACAATGTAATTTTTATTCTCAACTTTACTCCTAATGCCGAGCTGCCAACACATAATCACCCGGGAGCGAATGTATATTTGCTTGTTCTTGAAGGCAGCGGCACTGTAACTGTGAACGGCGAAGCAACGGAAGTTGTCCAAGGGGATATCATTCATGTTACGGGCGATGAGCACTTCTCCTATCGTGGCGGTTCAGAGACGAATTCCAGTCTGCATGTAGTGTTGACCCAAACGCCAAGTGAAAGCTATGCACAAAACATATAAAAGAGAACATAGCAGCAAGATGCTCATATAAAAAAAAGAAAATGGTTATTTTTTTTACACTCGTATTGATAATGAATATCATTATCAAATTTTGAGAAGAGGTGTTAATGGCCAATGCAGACAGTAGATTACAATCAGGTGCCAGGGCACTGGGTATTAGCAAGTCTCGGTAAGCGCGTGCTTAGGCCCGGAGGGTTAAAAACGACACGTTGGATGATAGAGGGACTTGACGTAACCGGGCAGGATGAGGTCATTGAGTTTGCCCCCGGATTGGGTATAACTGCCCAAATCACACTACAGCTTAATCCCCGCCGTTATATTGCGATTGAACAGAATGAGAAGGCGGCCTCTATCGTAAAAACGTATGCAAGCGGAGCAAACCGGGAAGTCATTATTGCCGATGCTGAACAAGTTCCGTTGCCGGATGCCTCTGCGACGGTGGTATATGGGGAAGCCATGCTGACGATGCACACAAGGGCCAAGAAAGCGCAGATTATTTCGGAAGCCAGGCGGCTTTTGAAAGTAGGCGGGAAGTTTGCTATCCATGAGATGTGCCTTGCTCCTAGCCATATTGAGCCTGCGCTCAGAAAGCAAATTTACAAGGACTTGGCTGTAGCCATGCGAGTTAACGCGACACCGTTGACGGTGTCAGAGTGGGAACAGTTGCTGAAAGAGGAAGGCTTTAAGGTCGTTAAAATCTATACGGTTCCCATGCACTTATTGCATCTGCCACGTATCATTCAGGACGAGGGCTGGTTGAGACTTGGAAAAATCACCTTTAACCTTATGCGTAACCATGCTGCCCGGACAAGGGTTATGGGTATGCGCAAGCAGTTTGTAAAGTACGCCGACCATCTGCAAGCGGTCAGTATCATCGCTGAGCGATAGCCTGAATTCACGAATAAGAGAATAATAAAGCTTTTTACGCAATAGCAAAAAAAGGAGACGACCCCCCATTCAGGGATTCGTCTCCTTTTTGTATATTTGCTGCTTGGCTTGGCTGCTGGTGTGCGCATGCTTTGCACCCCTCTATTTGTCATATCATAGGTGTGGTGAAAATTTCCAATCCCTGATGTTTTTACATTATCATAGTGACTAAGATCGTTGGAATAGTTAACTAAAATAATAAAATAGGCGTACATCAAAAGGAGGAAGCGTGTTATGAAGCTGCATCGAGCCATTGTGGTAGATGATGAAACCTTTACTCGTAAAGGGCTGCTTCAACTCATGGATTGGCAAGCCTGTGGTTTTGAAATCGTAGGAGAAGCTGATAACGGTGAGGATGCGCTGGAGCTAATCAGCCGTATTCACCCGGACCTGGTCATTACCGATATTCGTATGCCTGTGCTCGACGGATTAGAGCTGATTCGATCTGTGCTCGAACAGAGTACAGAACATCCCGCGTTTATTATCTTAAGCGGCTATAGTGATTTCGCTTATGCGCAGCAGGCAATCCGCTATGGGGTTCATGATTTTATGCTTAAGCCGATTGATGAGGGTGACTTTTCGGCTACATTGCGCAAGCTGAGTGAGAGACTGCATCGTGAACAACAGAATGCGCAACGATATCAGAATCACCATGCAGGTGGGTTGTTAGAGACTGTGATGATGAACCCAGTGGATGATGTAGTGGTGACACAGTGGGAGCAGCAACTACGGCTTGAGGAGGCCACTTCTATGTACTATGTACTCGTCGAGCTGAATGACCAACATCCCTGGCGCTCTGGTGACAATAATATTATGCTATCGCTTTTCCAATTCAGGGAGCTTATAGAGCAAGCACTTCATCGTTTAATGGATGGCAAGTACCCTCTCTATGTCCATGAGCATCGCAACCGGATTGGTCTTATCGTACCGGACTTCTTTTTGAACTATTTTCAAGGCAAGGTCGAAGTCTTTATGAAAGCGCTACAACAGGAGATAGAGGGGATGAAGTCACTAAAAGACCAGCTGGGAAGTCGGGTTTTCATTTATGCAGGAAAGCCTGTGAATCGGTTGCAGGATATCCAGCAGTCCTATGCCTGTGCGAAGGAAGCAGTGCTCCATAAATACATTTATGACCATAGCGGTATTGTTGTATATCTACAGGAGGGAATGCCACCACTCCACTATAAGACCATACATCAGGACGTACTGGATCGCATGACGGAACAAGTCGAGGAACTGCTGTTGGAGGAGCTGCGTGTGGCCGTGGATAATTTATTTAGCAGCTTTCGGGAGGAGTGTTATGCACCTGAGGCTGTGAAAATGAGTTTGCATCAATGCGTACTTAGTATCGTTCGGGTCATTCAAAACATGCAGGGAGATGAGCGCTCACTTCGGTCACTAGAACCGATGATGAACTGGCAGGACATGAACCTGTCCCTGGGTGAACTACAGCGATTGTTTACAGCTTTTGCAGAGGAAAGTGGAAGGTATATTGGGGTTCTGCGCAAGGATTGTCAGCAGGGAGGCATCCAGCACATCCGTGCTTACATTGAGCAGCATGCCGCCGAGAATATAAGCCTGAAAAGTATTGCGGCTCGCTTTTACATGAACCCGGTGTACCTCGGTCAATTGTTCAGAAAAACGTATGGTGTGTACTTTAACGAATTCTTGCTGAAATTGCGCGTTCAGGAGGCAAAACGTTTGTTGCGGCAGACGGATCTGCGGATTTATGAAATTGCGGAGCGCGTGGGCTTTGGCAGTTCAGACTATTTTGTTACCCAGTTTGAAAAGACGGCGCACGCCACGCCTAGTGAATACCGCAACAGCCTGAGTATTGGCGACGAGCCAGAGAGGGCCGGCGAATGAAGATGCTGAGGACGACTCTTGATCATGTGCGATTGCGGGATAAAATGCTGCTGCTTTATTTTCTGTGTGTTTTCGCGCCTGTAGTGTTGACCAATCTGGTTTTTTACCATGTTACCTCACAAAATGTGAAAGAACAGCGTATTCAGGATATTTCGCGTGCACTGGAACAGATTAAAATTGAATTTTACCGTGAATTTGAAGATGCGATGGAAATCTCGTCTATCTTTTATACCGATCATCAGCTCAATGAGGTGTTGGAACAAACATATCCCCACCCTGCTGATTATATTGCTGCCTATGACTCTTATTTACGTCGTATCTTGAACAATAATTACAGTCCTGTATACCATTCCGTAGGTGGAATTACGATCTACACCGATAATTCAACGCTGCTGGATTCCGGGGGAGTCAGTTTTATAGATGAGAGGGTCAGAAGCTTGCCCTGGTATACCAAAATCCCGCCTGGACGCCAGTCCAAGCCTATATTTGTACGTACCGATGACAGTACAGGCGAACAGCTGCACCCTTTCAGCCTGATTCGGCGGATGAACTACTTTTATTCCCAAAATGGTCGTGAAAAAATACTGAAAATAGAACTGCGAATGTCGTCCATTCGTGAGATTTTCAACAACCTGAATTTGCAGGGAAGTCTCTTTCTGCTGAACGAACGAGGGGAAATCGAATATACAACGGATCCCAAAGTTGCTATAAACCACAAAAGTGTGGCCTATAGCACCCTCAAGCTGCCCGAGGACACGATGGAGTTCAAGACGAATTATGTGCTTACGAGCAATCTGAACGGCTGGAGCATTGTGGCAGCGGTATCCAGAGATGAAATGCTGTATGAAATGCAGGAATCCCGCAACTTTGTGCTCTTGTTAACCTGTGTAAATATGCTGTTACCTACATTAATTATTATCTGGATTACACGTTCGCTGAACGTGAGGATTCATCGTATTTTAAAGCACATGAAAAAGGTGAAAAACCAGCATTTTGAGCTGATTCCCGGTACAGAGTCGCGAGATGAAATCGGGCAATTAACAGGTGAGTTTAACCGGATGACGCTGAAAATAAAGCGACTGATTAACGATGTGTATATGGCTGATATTCAACGAAAAAATCTGGAAATTCAGCGCAGACATGCCCAGTTGAATGCACTTCACAGCCAGATCAACCCCCATTTCCTGTTCAATGCGCTGGAGACGATTCGCATGAGGAGCTTGATGAAGCATGAGGATGAGACAGCGCACATTATTCATAACATGGCACGGATATTCCGCAATTCGCTGGTGTGGAACAAGGATCGGGTTACTTTGCGGGAGGAGCTGGAGCTGATCCGTTGTTTTCTGGAAATCCAGCAATATCGCTTTGGTGAGCGAATACAGTACGAAGTGCAGGCGCGCTCTGAAGACTTGGACAATCTGCTTCCCAAAATGGTCGCGCTGACACTGGTTGAAAATGCAAGTATCCACGGCATTGAGCCGCTAAAGCATGGGGGACGCATTGAGATTCATTTTGAGCATGAGGAAGGACAACTGATTCTAACGGTTCGAGATGATGGGGTGGGCATGTCTGAGGAACAGGTACAACGTTTATATGGTTACATGCAAAGGCAGGAAGAAATGGGTGAGCGTATAGGTCTGCAAAATGTCATCTATCGTCTTAAACTTTACTACGGGAGCCGCTTTGAGCTTGCCATACGCAGTGCCCCCGGCGTGGGTACGGAGATACGAATTAGGATTCCTGCGGATCGGGAGTGAGGTGGAGAGCGGTACCTATTTTGCTTTGAAGGACCTTTACCTATAGTTTCCTAAGTAACACCTTTAGATTGGCAGGTGAACGAAATGGACGGCATTTTATAAAATGAAAGTGCTTACAATTTAGGGTGTGCGGGATTCCCAGTGCTTGCGGTACGTCCGCACGATATTCACACACAATCGACAAAAGAGGGCGAAAGGGGAAGGTCTGGCATGACAAGCAAAAGGTTCGGAATCATCGGTCTGGTAATGGTTATGATGGCATCTATGATCACTGCTTGCTCAGGGAGCTCGGGCAAGGAGCCAGCGTCAGGAGATAGCAAGGAGAAAGTCACATTCACGTATTTTAATGCCACTGCGGGCAGGGACATTAATACCAATGAAACGCGGATCGGCAAGATCCTGGAGGATCAGACGGGGGTAAACTGGAAGCTGGAGCATTTGGTGGGTGATTCCAATACGAAGATCGGTACATTTATTGCCAGTAACGATTTCCCGGATGTGATAGTACCGGATGGCACGATCGATAAGCTGCTGGATGCCGGGGCTTTTATTCCCCTGAATGATTTGATCGACAAATACGGACCGAATATTAAGCGTGTATATGGACCGTACTACAACTTGATGAAGGCGGAGGATGGGAACATTTATTTTCTTCCGCTCAGTGCGGTGGTAGGCGATTATTTACCTGCGCCTAACTTGGAGCAAGGAGCCTTTTGGGTGCAACGCAGGGTATTAAAAGAAGCGGGATTTCCAAAAATCAAAACACTTGACGAGTATTTAGCCCTGATTCGTAACTATGCGAAAAAACATGCAGATGAGGGCTTGACTGGGTACCTGGCGTTAACCACGCAGGATAGGTTTTATGCTCTTACGAACGCGCCGATGCATCTGGCAGGCTATCCGAATGATGGCGGCACGATTATTGATATGAAGACACACCGGGCCACGGATTATGGAGATATGGAAATCACAAAGCGGTATCTGAAAGAGCTAAATCAGCTCAATGTAGAGGGCCTATTTGATAAATCGTCCTTTGTGGACAATTACGATCAATATTTGGCGAAGCTGACTTCGGGTAAGGTGCTGGGCTTTTTTGACTACCGCTGGCAGGCGGGGCAGGCCCTGAATAATCTGCAAGAGGCTGCCAAGCAATCGGGCAATGATGATATGGAGTATATAGGGCTGCCTATTGTATACGACCAGAATATAAAGGATCAGTACATTGATCCGTCGTCATTCGTTAATAACCGAGGCATAGGAATTACGGTCAGTGCCAAGGACCCGGTACGTATCATCAAATTTTTTGACAACCTGCTGACGGACGAAAACCAGATATTATCCAACTGGGGAATCAAGGGGGAAACCTATGATGTAGATAAAAAAGGACGCTTTTACCGGACTGAGGAGCAAATTAAGCAGACTGGTCAGGACGCGTTCCGCGAATCATTCGGGTTCAAATATTTTGAATATAGTTGGCCGCGATACGGTAGCGGTTCTACCCTGCCTGACGGTAACTCGGTTGGCCCCGGACGGCAGCCTGAGGTTGCGCGTATGTCCTACACCGAGGGAGATAAAAAGCTACTAAAAGTCTATGGTGTAGAGTCCTTCTCGCAAATGTTTTCCGCACCTGACGAGCGCCCATGGTATCCGGCCTGGAGTATTCCGATTGCTCAAGGCTCAACTGCGCAGCTCTTCCAGCAAAAGAAGGGGGACCTACAGCGCAAATATTTCCCGCGTTTGGTGCTGTCTGCACCGGAACAGTTTGATGCGATTTGGAATGAATACACTACTGAGTTCAACAAGCTGGATGTAAAGGCGTATGAGGAGTTGATCACGAAGGAGGTTGCCAAAAAAATCGAAAATCCCGGTAAAAAATAAAGGAGGAAGCAGCTATGGGCCACTCGTCACCACCACCTGTCACGATCTCCCCGGATCATTTTCCGCCCTCGCGGCGAACCGGCTTTAGGGGATTTATGCACAAGCTGAATCAGCAACGGGCACTAGTATGGATGTCCGTCCCTTTTTTAATCTGGCTGTTCATCTTCAAGTATTTGCCCATCTGGGGCTGGACGATTGCCTTTCAGGATTTTAAGCCTGCCCGCAAGTTGCTCGATCAGCAATGGGTTGGATTAAAGCATTTCCATTTTCTGTTTCAGGATGAACACTTTCTGCGGGTCATGCGCAATACGCTGGCGATGAGCTTTATTAATTTGGTGTTGGGCTTTGTCACCGCTATAACACTAGCAATTTTGCTGAATGAGCTTCGTCAGCTCGTATTTAAGCGGGTGGTACAGACGATCAGCTATCTACCGCATTTTATTTCGTGGGTGGTCGCGGCCAGCATCATTAGTACGGCGCTATCTGCGGATGACGGCATCATCAATGAGGTGCTGATGTGGCTGGGATTGATTAAGGAGCCTATTCTGTGGCTGGGCGAAGGAAGCTATTTCTGGGGCATTCTCGGTGCATCGGAGGTATGGAAAAATGTCGGCTGGAATACCATCATTTATTTGGCCGCGATGACGATGATTGATCCCTCGCAGTATGAAGCGGCTGAGATGGATGGAGCAGGGCGTTTTCAGCGGATTTGGCATGTGACATTACCCGGATTGAAGCCTGTATTTATCATCCTGCTCATTATGAACATCGGCAATCTGCTGGAATCCGGCTTTGAGCCGCAATACTTACTGGGCAACGGTATGAACGTGGATTACTCGGAGAATCTGGATATTTTTGTGCTGAAATATGGTATCCAGATGGGTAATTTCTCGCTTTCCATTGCTGCCGGGATGTTCAAAACGGTGGTCAGCTTCATCTTACTGTTTAGCGCCAATCATATTGCGAAGCGGTTAGGGGAGGAGAGATTGTTCTAAAAAAAGAGTGAGTTTCTGGGGAGGGCTCGTTGTCGCTTCGCGTGCGGATTGTTCTTCCGATCGCTGTTATCCCCGTATTTTCTTATTGGAATAAAGATCATAGGTTAAAATCCGGGGATAAAGGCGAACGCTCCGCTTCTTCAGAACAATTCCGCCCGCTCCGCTGCTACCCGCCGTAAAGTCACTTTTTTGAGAACTGAGGGTAGTGGCAAGGGGGGAGCTTAGGGAAGGCGCGTGACTCGCGCTTCCATGGGTAAATGCGCCATGATGGTTGGCTCAGCTTCGCTTTCGCTTGTTTTTAGGACTGCTAGTGGTGGTGATAACAGAAGGTGCGAGCTCATCCATACTACGGGTGCAGGTCAGTGGATTTTTAACAGGCCGCTTCGCTGACCTCATTAACTGCTTGAAAAATAACTTTTCTAATAACAACTGACATTAACAAAATAATTGACACAAACTACAACTCATATCACAGCACCAACAACGGCTCCAATATCAATGATCCTACCCATCGTATGGATTACATGCCTGGGTGCTTAAGCTATTTTTTAGAAAGGAGCGGAAGTCATGGGTAAAGGAAAGGCCGTACACGGGCGATTTCGGGCCCCCTCGGATCGGATTTTTGATGCGTGCAATATTCTGTTTATGCTCTGCCTGATGGTGTTCACGCTGTATCCGTTCTTGAATACGCTGGCGGTTTCGTTGAATGAAGCGAATGATTCGATACGGGGCGGGATTTATTTGTGGCCACGTGAATTCACGTGGAGTAATTATGAATTTGTGTTCAAGGAAGCAACGATTTTCCATGCTACGCTGATTTCTGTATTACGTACGGTTGCGGGCACGGTGACTTCGGTGTTTTGCTGCGCGATGGTGGCGTACACGATCAGCCGGCCGGAATATGTGCTGCGTAAATTTGTTTCGATTGCTTTTATTTTAACGATGTATTTTAGCGGTGGACTGATTCCGAACTTTCTCCTGATTCGTGAGCTTGGGATGCTGGGGACTTTCTGGGTGTATGTTGTGCCGGGATTGATTGGGGTGTTTAATGTGATTGTTATTCGCTCCTTTATTGAGGGATTGCCGGAAGGGATTTTGGAGTCGGCGCGTATTGACGGGGCTGGGGAGTTTTCCACTTTTATGCGCATCGTTTTACCGCTGTGTGTTCCCGTGCTAGCGACGGTGTCGCTGTTTACAGCAGTCGCGCAATGGAATTCCTGGTTCGATGTGTTTTTGTACAATTCGTCATATGAACAATGGAGCACTCTTCAATATGAGTTGATGAAAATACTGCAAAATTCCAACACGTCTGTTAACACTCAGGACTATGCGAGCCAATTCGCTGGTTCGGAAAATCTAGCGAAGTCGGTCACGCCTACCTCAATTCGGGCCACGATGACGATTGTCGCTTCAGTGCCTATTATTTTAGTTTATCCCTTTTTGCAAAAATACTTTGTGAAGGGTATGACCTTGGGCGGTGTCAAAGGATAGTAAATGAAAACCAATGGTGCCAAATACCAATTCCAAAAAATCGGAGTACGGGAGGGATTGCTTTGCGGTCATGTTGGGTTAAGCCTTTTTGTCTGGTACTGGCTGGAGCGCTGTTGTTATCGCCTGTCGGTTGGTGGGGGGCGTCTGTACTAAAGGCAGCTCCGTCTATAGAACATTCCCCGCCCGTTTCGGATACGGTGCTGTCAGCGGGTAATATCCATAAGACCATTGGAACGTATGGATTTGAGCAAGGAAACAGCGACGGCTGGAAACCCCGGGGAACTTATACCCAAATTGCATCTGTCACGGAAGCAGCATATGGCGGCACGCACAGTCTGAAGGCAACCGCCCGCACAGCGGCTTGGAACGGGGCGGAGCTGGATGTGAAGTCGCTATTGCAGCCGGATGTAGAGTATGAAATTAGTGGCTATGTGAAGCTAGATGGTCATTCTGCGGTTCCGAGCATGGTTAAACTTACAGTGGAGCAGCAGCCGACAGACGGGACTACGACATGGAAGACGGTAGCGCAGACGGAGACGGCGGATACATCGTGGATTAAACTTCAGGGGAAATATACTTTTACCGGGGGGATGGATGCATTGAAGCTGTATGTGGAAAGCTCGAATCCCGCGCAGGCCTACTATGTGGATGAGGTAGAAATAACACAGGTATCGAAGACGCCAACGGAGCCGGCCCATGGTATCGTATCCGGGTTTGAAGAGGGTACGGCTCAAGGATGGGTGTCCCGTATGGGAGCCGAGACCGTGCAGGTTTCGGATGCCGATGCACGAAGCGGCTCATACAGTCTGCTGACAACAGGCAGACAAAAGACATATGCCGGACCGAAGCTGGATGTGACTGCTACGATGCAAAAGGGCAGCCGATATACGGTCAGTGCCTGGGTGAAGCTGGCGCCGGGTGAGCAGCCTGCCAAGGTGAGGCTCAGCGTGCAGCGTGATCACCAAGGGAATAGTTCGTATGAAACTGTTGTAGGCGACACGGCTACTACGACAGGGGGATGGATGCATTTATCTGGTACGTATACGCTCGCGCATGATGCAGACACTGTTTCTATGTATTTGGAAACGGCAGAAGGAACGTCTTCCTTTTATATGGATGATTTCGAACTGTCACTTGTACCACCACTGGCTATTGAAAAGGACATTCCTTCTTTGCATGGATTATATGGGGGACAGTTCAGCATCGGCACGGCGATTGAAGCTTTTCAGACCGAAGGGGCTTACGGAGAGTTGGTACAGAAGCATTTTAACAGCGTCGTTGCAGGGAATGCGATGAAGCCAATCTCCTTACAACCGTCCGAGGGACAGTTCCATTGGGAGGAAGCAGACCAAATTGTGCAGTTTGCTAGACAGCACGGACTAGAGATTCGCTTCCATACCTTGGTGTGGCATAACCAAACTGGGGATTGGATGTTCAAGGATAAGAATGGACAGCCGATGACACCGACTGCTGAAAATAAAAAGCTTTTGCTGGATCGGCTGGAGACGCATATTCGCGCTGTTGCAGCGCGGTATAAAAATGTCATCACCGATTGGGATGTGGTGAATGAGGTCATTGATCCTGATCAGCCGGGTGGCATGCGCCGCAGCAAGTGGTATCAGATTACCGGTACGGATTATATTGAAAAAGCATTCCGTGTCACGAGGGAAGCGGCGGGCCCGAACGCACGACTATTCATTAACGATTACAACACGCATGAGCCGAAGAAACGGGATTTTCTGTACAATTTGGTACGTGATCTGCTCGCTAAAGGTGTACCGATTGACGGGGTAGGCCACCAATCGCATATCCGCCTAGAGTTTCCCGCTATTAGCGAGATTGAGCAGTCCATCGAAAAGTTTGCTTCGCTTGGTCTGGATAATCAGATTACCGAGCTGGATATGGGTCTTTATTCCAATGACACAGATCGCTATGAAACGATTCCAGAATCTATGCTGATCCGGCAGGCTCACCGCTATCGGGCGCTGTTCGATATGTTTTCAAGGCAGCAGGATCATATCAGCAATGTGACGATTTGGGGTACGGATGATGGAAATACGTGGCTCAGCACGTTTCCAATAGCCCGGCTGGATAAGCCGCTATTATTCGACGAACAGTTAAAGGCCAAATATGCCTATTGGGCACTTGCTGATTCGTCCAAAGTCCCGCCGTTGCCAGCAGGGAATAACGAATAAATGGTTTGAATACATGCCGGCCTTTGTTATCTCACCTGAACGCAATGGCGGTTTTACGGAAGTATGGATTGGCATGTATGCTGTATCGAACGTCCGCTTATACAAGCATAAAAGCAGGCTGTCCTTTACATTTCACATGTGAAGGACAGCCTGCTTTGTTATCGTAAAGGAATCGCGGTTTATTCCAAGTTAGCGTGTTGGCCAAACATAGATTCGGAGGTCAGCTTGCGCAGCTCCATCGTTCTGAGTACCAGTGCATCACCGTACAACAGCAGGGTTTGCTCAAACAATGAGCCCATAGGCTGAATCGTCTGGTAATCCTTGTTGGAAGGATCCTTGGGTGCACCGGGCAGCTTGACGATGATATTGGCCAGTTTGCCAATGGTGGAACCGGGGGACGTGGTTAGTAGCGCCAGAGAGGCCCCGAGTTTCTTTGCTTTTTCTGCCATGGAGATCAGGCTTTTGGTTTCACCAGAGCCTGAACCGATAATGAGCAGATCGCCCTCGCCCAAACCGGGAGTTACGGTTTCCCCGACCACGTAGGCTTGAATCCCCATATGCATCAGCCGCATTGCCAGCGAGCGAATCATGAACCCTGAGCGGCCCGCACCTGCCACGAATACCTTATTCGCAGCGGCGATGGAGTGGATCAGCTGTTCCGATTCCGTATCACTGATCAATTGTGGAACCAACTGTAGCTCCTTGAGTACCTCAGATAAATATTGAGAGGTTTCCATTGAGGTTAACCTTGTTTGATGAGCTGTTGCATTTGGGAAGCTACAGCCTTTTTGTCGTCCTCGCCAGTGATACCACCGCCGACGATAACCAGATCTGGTTGAGCCTTCACGACTTCAGCCAATGTGCTCAGCTTAATACCGCCAGCCACAGCAGTTTTGGAGTTTTTCACGACTTTTTTGACGGTTTGCAGTGCTTCGAACGGGCTTTGTCCTTCAGCTTGCAGATCGTAGCCTGTATGCACACAGATGTAGTCAACGCCCAGAGCGTCAATTTCTTTCGCGCGTTGCTCCAGGTTTTTAACACCGATCATATCCACCAGGATTTTTTTGCCGCCTTGTTTTTTCGCTTCTTCTACTGCGCCTTTGATTGTTGCATCTTCAGCTACAGCCAAAATCGTAACGATATCTGCACCAGCCTCGGAAGCTTTTAGCACTTCATAGCCCCCTGCATCCATAACCTTCAGGTCAGCCAGCACTTTCAGATTCGGGAATGCTTCTTTCATTGCTTTTACTGCATGAAGTCCTTCATTGATGACAATCGGCGTACCGATTTCTACGATGTCAATATACGACTCTACTTCTTTTACCAATGCAATCCCTTGCGGGATATCTACTAAGTCTAAAGCCAATTGAAGTTCCATGGTATTAACTTCACTCCTTAAGTGAATTTGTATTTTGATGAACAGGTACATGCTCTGTTGAGTATTACTCTATACTTTAATTTCATGCACAGGTTTGATTGTAAGGCCCAGCTATCCGGTTGAAAAGTACGCACTAATTCGTAACGTAGTTACCCCCACGATACTATAGCATCATAAAAACCATCCATGAGAGAGCCTATACTTTGTCTTTTTTAGTATTATTTCTATAAGGAGAGTCAACTATTCGTAACCGAGGATTTTGCAAAAATCCCATAAGCGACTTCCAATGAACAAGATATAGATCGAAATGGTTTGGTTCGTCTATATCTTGCACTTCGAAGCGACTGGAATCGAATTTTGCAAAATCCATAACCGTACACAGCAATGTAAGGTTGCAAAAAAAAAGAAGATAGCGATGATTGAATTGACTTCAAGTTAGGTTTTGACTATATTTGCAATATACGGTATGCAAAAATGGAGGCTAGCAGCATAACTGCCCTGAAAAATAGCCATTGGGCTAGGGGTAACCGCAATTTTCAGGCTAGGGAGGCGGGGTCTAATGGAAGAGGTCTTGAACCAAAGGGAAGCCATTTATTTGTTGTCGGACAGTCACGAACTCGATAAAGCTTGTGAGTTGTTTAGACTCAGCTACACACATAATGATTGGGATGAAGCGAACAGAGTAGCAGACTTTCTGCATACGTTGGCTGAAAACCTGTATCACACCCAACTGAGAAATGCTGCAGACGGCAAGTATGAGACATTGGACACCAAACACCCGCTAGTGTTTTATTATGCTTACAGTTATCTGGCGAAGTCTATTTACTATCAGAATATGGGCAAGTATGAGGAAGCTAGAAACTATATTATGAAGTATAGCGAAATGGGCTGGTTTATGGGGCTGGATCAGAGCGGTCACGAAGAAGTAGAGAGATTCCGTTTCCTCGCCAAGGCCAATTTATTTACGATTGAGTTACTTTCGGGGAGAAGGGAACTTTTGCCTGAGTACGTTCAATTTCTTCATGACAATGAAGAGGAGTTACTTCCAGGATTGGTTGGTATTGCGGAAGCGGCTAACTTGAATAATTGGAATATAGACGACCTGCTGAACGATTTTGCTGATGATATTAAAATATTTGAAGGTTATGAAGATAGAGCAAACCGCGTATATTATCTAAAACTGGTCAACCAATTGGCCATTTACCATTTCAAGAAGAAGCAGTACTCCGTTGCCTTAAATTATGTTCTTGATTCTCTGCAATTCTCTGCCAATGTAGAAGTGGATGCCAATTTCAGGACATTGGTTGCTCTGTTTGAGACTTATCGAGATTGGGCAACACCATCACAGCAAGAGCAATACCAAACCATTTTATTAAGGGGGCTTCATGCTGAAAAAGGCATTAATCTCGGTAACTATGGCCTTGGCGTCTCTTAGTATTGCTCTTCCGGTGGGAAATATTTGGGAAGGGTTAGACCCTGTGATTCCTTCAAATCATGGTGTTTTTTCTTTTTCTTATCCTGCTTGAGTTTCAGATTTAGATCCTTAAGCCCGATAGGCCTTTTGTACATAAAGGGGAGCACACTTTTACGCATTTTGCGAACCGTGTGCTCTCTTTTTTATGCCAAAATTTATTTTACGACATACGAAGTCAGGCTATTGGCCAGATGTTGCATCGTTTCACTCGCCTTTTGCATACGGTCCATCACTTCAGTGAAAGAGCCTACCAGAGTCGCCTGCTCCTGAGAAGAAGAAACGATTTGCTCAATTTCCTGCTCCATTTGATGAATGGAGTTCTGTACATCCTTAAGGGCCCCTTCAATATCGACCGTCGCCTTTTTGGATTCTACGGATAGCTTGCGCACCTCTTGAGCGACGACACCAAAGCCTGCTCCTGCTTCTCCGACACGCGCGGCCTCAATCGCTGCATTCAATCCAAGCAGGTTGGTTTGATCGGAAATTTCCTTGATGAACACAGCTACCTGATTGATTTTACCCGAGTTTTGCACAGCGATTTGGGTGTTTTTCAAAATTTGTTCACTGGTTGCCTGAAGTTCCTCGGAATGAGCTGCTACATGCTGTACCATATCAATGAGCTGCTCGGTGATGGAGCGGTTCTCGGATACGAATTGATCCAGTTGATTTTTGTTAGTCAAATTATAAGAGGCCGCAAATGCTGCAATGACTTCACCTTTCTCGTCCAATACAGGAATACTGATCATATCCAGAGGAAACCCTAGAATTTCAGCAGGAATGTGGGTCAGGCTGGTCTCACGTCCATTTTTAAGCATGGCAAAATCCTTATAGTCCTCGAGTAGCTCCGAGCCTGTTTCAAAGCCGAGGTCCATACCCTCCGATTGGGTATACATAAGGACATGAGTTCGGTCGAAGAGAGCAAGGGTCACTTTCTCACGCATGATCTGTTGTATGTAGGGAATGGCTGCAATTAATGCATCTATTGTATTCAAATAGATAACCTACCTTTCTTTACTAGGTATATTTTTTATAGTCTCGTATATAGTTGTCGGTCTAAAGATGGATAAAAGTTATAAAGATATTGAATCTTTAAGGAAGTGAAAGCATCAGAAAAAAAGGCATACCGTTTCCATTACGAAACGATATGCCTTCTATTTAATCTGAACGTGTCAGTGCTGCGTATAGGTAGTTCACTTGCCGCGTTGCTCGAACAGTTGTGCGATTTCCACAATAACCTTGGTAGCGAGCACCATGTTGTCCACCGACACATATTCAAACTTACCGTGGTAGTTCTCCCCACCTGTAAAAATATTCGGTGTAGGCAGTCCCATGTAGGATAGCTGTGAACCGTCTGTACCGCCACGGATCGGCTTGATAATGGGTTCGATATTCAGCTTTGTCATTGCTTCATAAGCGACATCGACGATATGCTTGACTGGCTCTATTTTCTCTTTCATGTTGTAATATTGATCTCTCAGCTCCAGCGCAATACGGTTTTCTCCATATGCGGCCTGCAGCTCTTTGACTACATTTGTTAAATAAGCTTTCCGGTTTTCAAAGCTCTCGCGGTCAAAATCACGGATAATATAGTACAGTTTAGCTTGTTCTGCGGTGCCTGTAGAATCCAAGAGATGATAGAAGCCATCATATCCGTCTGTATATTCCGGGGCTTCGTTTGCAGGTAACCGACTGTGCAGCTCCATAGCGATTTTGGCAGCGTGGATCATTTTGTTTTTAGCCGTACCAGGATGCACATTCACACCGTGAATGGTAATATGGGCGGCTGCGGCGTTAAAGCTCTCATACTCCAGTTCTCCGAGCGGTCCGCCGTCTACCGTATAGGCATATTCAGCGCCAAAAGCGGCTACATCAAAGCGTTCCGGTCCTCTCCCAATCTCTTCGTCCGGTGTAAAAGCAACGCGAATTTTGCCATGTTGAATTTCTGGATGGTCAATCAGGTAGTGGATAGCTGTCATGATTTCTGCGATCCCGGCTTTGTTGTCTGCACCGAGCAGGGTGGTACCATCTGTTGTGATCAGGGTGTGGCCTTTATATTGAGTCAGTTCGGGAAACTCACGTGGAGAAAGAACCACACCAAGCGAAGCATTCAGCGTGATATCGCCCCCATCATAGTTTTCCGTCAATTGCGGCTTTACCCCTGCACCAGTCAGTTCGGTAGCCGTATCGAGGTGAGCGAGAAAACCGATGACGGGAACCACTTTATCCGTATTGGAAGGAAGGGTTGCCATCACATAACCATGATCATCAATGGTTACGTCTGTCATACCAATGGCTTTCAATTCGTCCACCAAAAGGTTGCCCAATGTAAGCTGTCCAGGTGTAGTGGGGCAAGTGTGGCTGCTTTCATCAGATTGGGTATCTACCTGAACATAGGTAGTCAGGCGGTCAATCAGTTCCTGTTTCATGTGGATATCCTCCTTGGTGTCATTTCTATTATGGTAGGTATTTTATCATGATTAGGCTTATAATATGAAAAAAATGGTTGAACCTTTTAGGGATAATAGTAAAATAAAAGTAAAAATAGAGTAAAATCTTAAAGGAGTCTGCAATGCCTACGTTAAAAGATATCGCCCAGGAGGCAGAGGTTTCGATATCCACGGTCTCCCGAGTGCTAAATTATGATGAGACACTGTCTGTATCAGAGGAAACGCGGCGCAAAATTTTTGAGGTTGCCGAGCGTATGAAATATACGACTGTTAAACGTAAAAATGGCGGTATTGGTCGTCAGCCCCGCAAGAAGGCGGAGGGACCCATCCGGTTGGGTATGGTGCACTGGTTTAGCGTGTACGAGGAACTGGAAGACCCTTATTATCTGTCTATCCGGTTTGGCGTGGAAAAAGAGTGCCGCCAAAGCGGGGCACAGCTGGAGCGTATTTTCAGAAGAGAGGACCTGACTGCGCTGAAGGCGTCATCCGAAGGGCTGCATGGGCTGATCGTGCTGGGGCATTTTAGCAGCGAAGAGGTAGAACGTATGCTGGAACTGCCCATTCCTTGCGTTTTTCTGGATCATTCGGTAGAGCGCACAGGGGCAGACTATGTGGTCATTGACCTTGCTCGCGCTACAGCTGATGCACTGGATTATTTGATGGGCGCAGGCCATCGTCACATCGGATATGTAGGTATGGGCAAGGATGAGCAGTCCCATGATTTCGAACGAGCGGATCTAGATGCTCGCTATGAGACATTTTTGCGGTATCAGGAACAGCACAGGCTGTGCACGTCGGATGATATTCATGTGTGCGGCGGAACGGCGGCAGACGGCTTCCGTGCGATGGAAGCGGCTATTTTGGCAGGACCAGAAAACCTGCCTACAGCTTTCTTTGTTGCGAGCGATTCGGTGGCTATTGGGGTGTTAAAGGCACTGGAGCGGCATCACCTTGCGGTGCCGGAACGGATCTCCATTGTTGGCTTCAATGATATTCCGACAGCGGAATATTTGACCCCATCTCTGTCAACGGTCAAAACGCATACCGAACTGATGGGAGAAACGGGTGTTCAGTTCTTGCTGCATACGGTACGCAACGGTCCCAACGAGGTAGGGCGCAAGGTCATCATTCCGACCGAGCTAATGATTCGCAACAGCAGTGCGCCGCTACATACCGATGCCCCATAAAATCAACGTTATGGATTTGGACAGCCCTGCCTTCCGGGGCTGTTTTTTTGATTGTAAAAAGATACAAAAATGGATTGACAATTGTCTTGTAAATGCTTACATTTAACATATATTTATTTTACCAAGTTTTACTCGTTATTTTTACTCAAATATTTTACTATGGTATAAGAGTGAAAAATAAAAGGTTGAGGTGACTGCCCATGCGTACCATTTTGCCGTTGAATGACCAATGGTTTTACCTTCCTGAATATGTCGAGAGCGAAGTAAGCGCAGGCATTGATGCGAGTCGGTATGAGCCAGTTCAGCTGCCGCACACGAATGTAGAGCTGCCGTACAATTATTTTGACGACAAGGCATTTCAGTTTATTTCTACGTATAAAAGAGAGCTGGACATTCCGGCAGATGCCAAAGGTAAGCGAGTGTATGTTGATTTTGAAGGAGTCATGACCTATGCCCAGGTATATCTAAACGGGGTAAAGGCGGGGGAGCATAAAGGTGGATATACACCGTTCAGTGTTGAATTGACCGAACTTGCCGAGTATGGTGGCTCCAATGTGCTCACGGTCATTGTCGATTCCACGGAACGGGACGACATCCCTCCCTTTGGGGCAGTCATCGACTATCTGACCTACGGCGGTATTTACCGCGAAGTGCAGCTGCGAATAGTGGAGCCTGTACACCTCGGAACGGTATTCGTTCAGACACCGGAGCCGCTTGCGGCAAATAAGGCGGTGCGCTTAGTCGTGGAGCTGGAGGGCATCGGCGATCAGCAGGACGACTTGACGGTCGCGCTGCAACTGCTGGACGGAGCGAGCGTGAAGGCGGAGACCGAGCTGACAGCGGTGACGGCGGCAGAAGTAACGCTGGAGCTGAAAGAGCTGGGCGACCTGCAGCTTTGGGATATAGATAGTCCCAAGCTATATGAAGCGAAGCTGACGCTGCTACGAGGCGGAGAAGAGTTGGATCAGGTGACCGTGCGCTTTGGCTTCCGCGAGGCCGAATTTCAGCCGGACGGTTTTTACTTGAACGGGCGGAAGATCAAGCTGCTCGGCCTGAACCGTCACCAATCCTATCCGTACGTTGGCTATGCTATGCCCAAAAGAGCGCAGCGTCGTGATGCAGATGTGCTCAAGGAGGAGCTGGGGCTGAATATGGTACGGACATCCCACTACCCTCAGTCCCGTCATTTTCTAGACCGCTGTGATGAGATCGGATTGCTCGTTTTCGAAGAGATTCCGGGTTGGCAGCATATTGGCGGTAAAGCGTGGAAGGACCAGGCGGTGAGGGACGTCGAGGACATGATTATCCGTGATCGTAATCATCCCTCCATCGTCATCTGGGGCGTACGAATTAATGAGTCGCAGGATGATCATGATCTGTACACGCGTACCAATGAGCTGGCACGAAAGCTAGATCCGACCCGTGCTACGGGTGGTGTGCGTTATATTGTAGGCAGTGAGCTGCTGGAAGACGTATATACGATAAATGATTTTGTTCATGATGGTGGGCACAAAAAATATTTGGCGAAGGAAATCCGCAATTTTGATACGTATGACGATACAGAAGGCGTAGATGGCGAAACGACAGGCTTGCGCCAGCCTTCTCTCGTTACAAAGCTGGATCATCCGGTCCCTTATCTGGTAACGGAATATAACGGGCATATGTACCCGACTAAGCGTTTTGACCAGGAGGAACGGGTAATGGAGCATGCACTGCGCCATACGCGGGTCCAAAATGCTTCCTATGCCGATGAGGGCATTGCCGGAGCGATTGGCTGGTGTGCTTTTGACTATAACACGCATGCTGATTTTGGTTCCGGTGATAAAATCTGCTACCACGGTGTCATGGATATGTTCCGCCTGCCTAAATTTGCAGCGAGCGTGTACCGGAGCCAGAAGAACGTCGAACAGGAAGTCGTTATGGAGCCGGTCACTTACTGGTCGCGTGGCGAGCGGAATATCGGAGGCATCGTGCCGCTGGTCGTGTTCACCAATTGCGATGAGGTGGAGTTCATCTACGGTCATGAGCGCAAAGGTGTTTATCGTCCGAACCGAGAGAAGTACCCAGCGCTTCCTCACCCCCCTGTCGTGATCGACGAGTTGACAGGCCACTGGGGCATGAAGTGGGAAGACGCTGTATTCATTGGGTACGTAAATGGGCAAGAAGTAATACGTAGATACTATTCACGTAATCCGGTGCCGACAGAGCTGCGCCTAGCTGCAGATGATACAGTGCTGGAAGCCGGCGATTGGGATGTCACTCGAGTGGTAGTCGATGCTCTGGACGAATACGGCAATGTATTGCCGTTCTATGCAGATCCCGTTTCGGTGGAGGTCGAGGGAGTGGGTGAATTGATCGGTCCTTCGAGCTTATCTCTGATTGGAGGACGTATTGCATTCTGGATTCGGTCGAAGGGGGAGGCTGGACAAATTCGTGTGAAGGTTTCTGCGCCTTCCCGTTTCGGTCCGCAGGAATTGAGCCTTCACGTGCAATAATGAAGCAAAGGCAACATACAATCCTACTAGCCACTTTTTATAACGTTTGAGCCTTCCATTATTTAAAAAAGGAGTTGTCCGCAGATTCTGTAAAGGATCTGAGAGGGCAACTCTTTTTTACATATATAGGGTACGTTAATCTATGAGTCTTTTAAATTGTGTCTTATTACTGAGTCACTTAACGTTACGTTCATAGATTGGAAGCATAGAATACACTATCAAAAGCAAGGGAGGTGAAAACTATGGCGATTCTTTTACCTTCGCAATTCTACAATCTTGCTGCTGGTGTGGGTAAGTCCTTTTTTGAAAACCTGAGAGGCGGTAATAATGCTACAATTACCGTGAATAATACGGGTGCCAATCCGGTTGATCTTGTGGTTACCCGTGTCAATGCTCCTGTGATCACTTATGTTATCCCGGCGGGCAACAGTCTAACGTTAGAAGTTGCTTTGCTGCTGGTAGCTGCTCTTCAGGCGACTCCAGTTGGAGCAGTAACAGGTACAATCCAAATTGCTACATCTGATTTCTAACTTGTAACGACCTGACTCTCTAACTCTAGCTTTGCCGAAAGGCAAGGTTAGAGCTTTTTTTGTTTGAAATTTTCTGAAACTTTTTTCATATTGTGCCGATATATACATATAGCATAGCAAACAACAACATCGAAAAGGAGTACCCTGTATGAGCTTTAGCAATCCGGTTTTACGTGATGACATCTTTTTGCGCGAAGATGAAAGAGAAGCTAGTGAACAACGCATGACCATTGGAGGAACGGTGAACAAAACGTTGCTTCTGCTGGTTCTGCTCATCGTCTCTGGCAGTATTACCTGGTACATGACCTATGAAGGAACTGTAGAGGTGCTATCTTTGCTGACGGCAGGATTTATTGGTATGGCAGGCGTAGCACTTGCGATATCCTTTTTTCCCAAGACGGCTCCGTTACTCTCTCCTGTATATGCGATTCTGAGTGGTTTTGCTTTGGGTGGCGTTTCAGCCTTTATGGAGTATGAGTACCCGGGAATTGTGGCTAATGCCATTTTGCTGACCGTGGGTATTTTGTTCTTGATGCTCTTTATGTATACACAGCGAATCATCAAGGTGACACGCGGCTTTATCTCATTCGTGGTCCTGTGTACGATGGCGATTTTTCTGGTGACGCTGGTTGATTTTATGTTGAACTTTTTCGGTATGAATGTTCCGTATATCCATGAAACAGGTTGGCTGGGCATCGGCATCAGTTTATTTATCGTGATCATTGCGGCTTTAAATCTGCTGGTGGATTTTAATTTCATTGAAGAGCAAGCAGATCAAGGTGCACCCAAATACATGGAGTGGTATGGTGCTTTTGCATTGCTGGTGACTCTAGTATGGCTGTATGTACGGATTTTGGACCTGTTGGCCAAGTTCAGTAAGAGGGACTAAGTGCAGGATGAGAAGAAAGGGATGGCTGAATGCCGTCCTTTTTTGTATTTTAAATAGACGGTTTAAAAATTGCATTTTACGTTAAATACATAGAAGTTGGGTAAAACATTAAGACAGACAGGAGAGGAGTGAGTACATGTATCAAGTAGTGCTGGTTAGGCATGGAGAAAGCGTGTATAACCGACAAAACCTGTTTACGGGCTGGACGGACGTGGACCTGACTGAACAAGGGACTCATGAGGCCATTGAGGCGGGACGTATTCTCAAGGAGGCTGGTTATACGTTTGATTTGGCATTTGCCTCTGTGCTAAAACGATCTATCCGCACGTTGTATCACATCTTGGATGAACTGGATCATCTGTGGATACCTGTGCAGAAGTCATGGAAGCTGAATGAACGCCATTACGGTGCTCTTCAGGGGCTTAGCAAGCTGGATTCTGCCGTTGAATACGGCGAGGAGCAGGTTCATATCTGGCGGCGTAGCCTGACAGTGCGGCCCCCCATGCTGGATGAGAAAGACGAGCGGAGTCCGCATCGGGAAGAGCGTTATCGCAATATTAAGCCAGAAGAGCTGCCGCTTGGGGAAAGTCTGGAGGACACAGTGCATCGGGTCGGCGAGTTTTGGAAGCAGCGGATTGTACCTTTGATTCTCAAAAAGGATCGAGTTATCATTTCTGCACATGGTAACACTTTGCGGGCCTTAATTAAGTATATGGAGAATCTGGACGAAACCGCATTGCTGGATTTGAATATTCCGACAGGCATTCCCCTGGTGTACGAGCTGGATGAGCATATAGATCCCATTCGGCGCTTTTATCTCGGTGATCCGAGTCATGTAGAGGCTAAGAAGCAGGCTGTGGCCAACCAAAGCAAGGTAACGGAGTGATTTTCTATACACAAAGAGGACAGGGCGCCTCCTCGCATCCTGTCCTCTTTGTGTTGGGTATAGATTAAGCGTTCGCTTCTTCTTCTTCTGATTCCTGGCTGTCTTCCTCTGCGGGAAGTGCCCACACCGACACACTGCCGGCACGAACGGGAAATATGCCGTAGCCATCCTGCCCGATCTTTACGATATGATCGTGATGCCCGGTCAAATCTATCCATTCTTCCCCTGCACGTTGTTTACCTACGAACATGCGCTTTTCCCCGTCATTTGCATTGGTGATCACCACAGCACATCCGGAGCCTTCCAGCTCAGGCACGCCTTGACGAACCCATCCAATCGTATGGGGATCATCGAAATAATCTTTTTGCTCACCATAAGCTTTATGGTACCGGGCATATAGTAGCGGGTCTAGCTCAGCTTGCTTGCCTTTCACGGGCGTTTGCCCCTGAATACCGTAGTAATCGCCGTAGAACACGCAGGGATAACCGTCCTTGCGCAGCAAGATAAGTGCATAGGCGCTGGGCTTAAACCAGTCCTCCACCCAGGATTCGAGCGCTTCGTGCGGCTGGGAATCATGATTATCGACAAAAGTAACCGAGTTCAGGGGATGGGTATGAACCAGCGTATCCTCGAAAATGGTGCTTAGATCGAAATCCTTGCCACCCAAGGAAGCGCTATGTAGTTTGTAGTGGAGGGATACGTCAAACAGGTCGATTTTATAATCAATGGTATCCAGGAACTTTTGACATGATTCCAGATCCGGTTTCCAAAACTCGCCTACCATATAAAAATCCTGCCCGCGTTTTTTAATCATTTCTGTAGCAAACTCTCGTACAAATTCATGATTAATATGCTTGATTGCATCCAGACGGAATCCGTTGCATTGCAGAGTGTCCACCAGCCATTTGCCCCAGCGGATCATCTCTTTGCGCACATCCTGATGATTATAGTCAATATTGGCGAACATTAAATAATCATAATTGCCGAATTCATCATCTACATTTTCGCTCCAGCTTTTATTTTTACCTAAAATACGATAGATTCCTGTCCGGTCCTGGCTCGCATCGTAATCGGTTCCGTTAAAATGTTCAAAGTTCCATTGAAATGTGGAATACTTCCCTTGTCGGCCGGGGAATGTAAATTTAGTCCAGCCTTCGATATCAAAGGGCTCGGAAATGACCTCATTGCGGTTATCCGGGTTGACCTCGACGACCTTGAATACTTCGGTTTCATCCGCACCAGCTTTATGGTTCATGACCAGATCGACATAGACGGCCACACCGTGACGAACGCAGGCAGCAACAGCTTCCAGCAGGTCTTCCCTGGTTCCGTATTTGGTGCGCACCGCGCCTTTTTGGTCAAACTCGCCCAGATCGTAAAGGTCATAGACGCCGTATCCCGTATCCTCGGGCGACTGGCCTTTGGTGACAGGTGGAATCCATATCGCGTCAATTCCTTTGGCCTTCAGTTCCGGTGCCAGGCGGGCAAGCTTCTTCCAGTGAGAACCGTCAGCTTCGACATTCCACTCGAAAAATTGCATCATCGTATGGTTCCTTTTCATGTGCGTCCCTCCTTTATATATAACAAGTTACCCACCAAGTGAGGGGGGCTAAACGTCAGACGGTCAATATGATGCTGAATGAAGAACAAGGATCGCTGTATAACGTATGCTAAATCATTAAAATTTGTTATACCTGAGTGTTCATAATGTCTCAATAGCTAGAAAAGGGAACGTGAAAACGGTAAAATGAATCTAACTTAACAATAGTTCGGGTTTTGGGCAAACCGTGGAGCGCGAGCAATAGAAGAAAGGAGGGGTGGACGTGACAGAACCGCAGCAGAATAAGGATGAAACGAGCAAAGCGCTGATAAAAAAATGTACGTATTGTCAGGAGATGAAACCTTTAACGGACTTTCAGCGCAGAACGGGTCGCCGGGCGGGTCCTTATTCCCGGCGTGGTCCTTGCCGTTCCTGCCGGGGGTTGGCCCCGCAAGAACGTGCGGCTACGTCCGCTCCTTACGGCGAGGAAGCGAACCTCTCGGCTGCTCCCGTGACGCAGCATAGCCTTGGAGCAAATACGGCTGTGCACAGCCTGGAGGCGTCACTACCTATGGAGGCACAGCGCCCCCGCAGGAAGCCGGTCACGGATAAAGTGCGTGAGCGCCATCGGCAACGGGTTCGGCATCTGCTTAGTAGGCTGAAGCCTGCGGATACTCGGGCGTTGCGGCTCAATCGTAATGGCATGATTCGGCTAAGAGGTAAAACCGATCAGGGGAGACGCTGGCATCAAGAGATTGAGCTTGATCTAGCCATGACCCTGGTCAGAGAGCGTATGGCGGTGATTGTTAATCCTTACACCGTGCGCAGACTGTATAGCAACAAGGAATTTCGCCAATATGTGCTTAAGCGTGACCGCTATACTTGTTTCTTTTGCGGGGGCTACGGTGACACGATTGATCATTTACTGCCTCGGGCAAAAGGGGGCCACACGACGCCAGTCAATTGTGTATGTGCTTGCAATGAATGCAATCAAGTTAAGGCTGCCCGCGATGTAGATGAGTTCATTGAGTCTGGTGTGCCACAGCCGTCTCCTGATGATTTCGAACCACCTGATATTCCTGATGCTTCTGAAGACACCCTACGTAGGTAGGGCGATTCTGCCAATGCAGCTTGTTCGCCCGACCCACAAGTGGTGATGATCGGGCCTCTGTATGAATATATTTTGGGTTATTTTCATATTATCGAACTGAAACGTACGCTCTCTATTACCCTCCTCTAGTCTAAAATGACCCTTTTTCAAGGGAAACTTGGACAAAAATCGAGCTTATTCTAATTTTTATCTAAAATAACAATAAAAAATTTGCAGTAATTTGTGCAAATTTAAAATTTCTTCGACGATTGTGTTGTGAAAGGTGTAATATAGAGGTATAGGGTTCCGTTTCGGCCTGTTGTAGTCACGAAGGAACGCTTCGTGAGATATTCCGCAGCAGTAACAACAGAATAACGTCTGAGCAATATACAATTGGCATCTGCGATAAATCAGTCTTGCCCTTTAGGGTATAGGCCGGTTTAAGCTGTGCTTCTTGTATGTTTAAGGGCGTGAATTCAATGAACGTTTTATTGCTAGAGTTTATGGATACAGGTTACGAGAGAGGATGGACTTCTATTTTCACAGTAAAGGAGGACGTTCACGCATGTCTGAAAACCAACAAGAGGTGGCAGTAACACAAGAAGCTACCAAAGAGTCTCGGGATGTACTGGACCAATTGATGAAACCGGAGGTTCAGCAATCGCTGACCGTACTGGTAGAGAATCTGCCAAAGTTGACTGAGATGGTTACTTTGATGACCGACGCTTATGATGTAGCTCGCAGTCTGGCAACTGACCCTGTCTTTATCGGAGATATGAAAAACTCCATGGGAGAGTTTGTGAAGCCTGTAACAGAATCGGCTAAAGGATTGGCTTCTGCTGCGATTGAAGCAAATGACCGTGTACAAACTACGGATGGCAGTGTAGGTCTGTTCGGCCTGCTCAAAATGCTTAAAGATCCGAATGTACAAAAAACGCTGCGTTTCAGCCAGGCTTTCCTGGATATTCTGAATGAGCGCCAACGCGAAAGCAAATAATTACCTGATCGAGAACGGAGGATGGACATGTCGAAGCAAATTTTGATCTTGGGCGGCGGATACGGCGGATTGCTGGCCGCTCTTACAGCACGCCAGCATATGGACGCTAGTCAAGCAACCATTACAGTGGTTAACCGCTTTGCGTCGCACCAAATTATTACGGAACTGCACCGTTTAGCGGCAGGTACAATTGCCGAAAAAGCTGTGGCGCTTCCTTTGGGAAAACTGCTGCGTAACAAAGAAATTATCCTGAAAGTGGATACGGTTTCCGAAATTAAGCCTGACGATAAAAAAGTAACCCTGGCCAGTGGTGCTACATTGAGCTATGACGCTCTCGTTATTTCCCTCGGCAGTGAAACGGCTTACTTCGGTATTCCAGGACTGCAAGAGCATAGCTTCACGCTGAAATCCGTGGCAGAAGCCAATCGCATTCGCGCACATGTGGAAGCTCGTCTGGATGCTTACAAGCAATCCGGTAACCAAGCGGACGCTACAATTGTTATCGGTGGTGGCGGTCTGACAGGCGTTGAGCTGGTGGGCGAATATGCTGACAAATTGCCTGCAATTTGTCGCGAAAAAGGTATTAACTACGAAGATATCAACTTGTATTGCGTAGAAGCTGGACCATCTATTTTGGCAGGCTTCCCTCAACCACTGGTTGATCGTGCAGTTACAAGCCTTGAAAAACGTGGCGTTCAAATCGTAGCGGGTGTTCCGATTACAGAAATGAAAGCAGACGAAGTTCTCCTGAAAGATGGACGTTCGATCAAAACGAACACACTGATCTGGACAGGCGGCGTACAAGGTAATGCACTGGTTGGCGCATCCGGTATCGAAGTAAACCGTGGTCGTGCAACTGTGAATGGTGCACTGCAATCGACTTCTCACGAAGACATCTTCCTCGCTGGCGACAGCGCAGTGGTGTTCCCGGCTGAAGGCGAGCGTCCATACCCTCCAACTGCACAGTTGGCTTGGCAAATGGGCGAATTAGTTGGTTACAACATCTTCGCTTATTTCAACGGAGCGAAAATGGAAAGTTTTACACCGGTATTCTCCGGAACACTGGGCAGCTTGGGCAGAACAGACGCGATCGGTACTGTAGGCGCGAATGGCACCCAACTGAAAGGCGCTGTAGCCACCTTGATGAAAGAAGGCAGTAACATCCGTTACTTGTCCCATATCAAAGGACTTTTTGCATTGGCCTATTAATATTTCTTACTTTTATATGCTTTATCCAAAGAGAGTGCAATTCTGTACTCTCTTTTTGTTTTGCAGTTTAATCCATTATAAACCAGTATATGTAAAATGTCATGTTTATTTTTGGATATATGTTGAAAATTATGGTTGATCTGATATTTCTGTGGCAGTACACTAGTAACGAACAATACGAGGAGGGCATTATGAAAATCAGGTTATTAATCAGCCTTATGATTGTATTAAGTTTTGGTGCTACAAACATGAATTTGGTATCTGCTCAAGCTCAAGGACAAACGCCCATACACCTGAAGGTCAATGATCATTACGTTTTATACACCTACCCTGCATCACCTTTTGTGGATAAGAAGGGGAGACTGCTTATACCGCTCCAAGCGGCTGAGGATATACTGGGCGGCAAAGTAAGTTATAATGCAGCGAACAAGACGGCTGCTGTTGATCTGTTGGGGCGTAATGTAACGGCTACGATCGGATCACCCGAAATATCGGTTAACGGCGAACCTATGACAATGGATACAGTCCCCATCATGAAAAGCAACGCGATGTTTTTGCCGGTATCCATTTTGTTGAAGGATACAGATGCGAAGATGGAGTGGGATCCCCAACGTGGCTTATTGAAGCTAAAACATGATAGCTTTACGGAGAGTCCCGTTCTTATGAGGTTTAAGGGACAAGACTTGGCTCAAGTCATTGATGCGAACGCGTTTAATCTTACTTCCTTTGATTGGGATCGAAAAAAAGGCGTATTGGATATTTATGCTACGTACGAGAGCAGCTTATCACCCGACTTCAAGCAAATCGACTTTAATCCCATGATTGTGTACAGCAAAGGGGGCCATAGCGTATATCCTTATTCTAAACCCAGTATGTTTTACAAAGTGAAAACCACCACTCCTGGTAATTTGGTTTATACGAGAAATATCGATACAATCGATGCGGATAAAGACTATATAAAATATATTACTTCTGTAGGCAGATTGATTGAGTAGTGGAATGTATGTTGCTTGTACATCACAAAAAAGCGACAAAGGCTTAAGGGCCTTTGTCGCTTTTTTTATAATTAAAAGTTAGTAATTAGGTTGCGGTTGTCCTTGTTGCGTATAGTTCCATTGATTCTGTCAATGGACTCTCTGTCTTTAAGGAAACTAATGATGCCATCTGTCAGGTTACTTCTTTGCAAACCTGAGAGTTTATTCCAGTCATCCAAACCTACAAACACATCCACGTCAGCTTTACTGCTGTCGCCTCTTACACTGAAATCAAAGCCAACTCCGGCGTAGCTGCTATATCTGTTGAACAAATCACGTTGGATCGTGTTTGCGTCGAAGGATGAAGCTACATCCCTCAGAGTAACATTGCCTCTGCTATTGGTTGTAAAGGTTGCTAATTTATCTCTATTACTGGAGTTCTTAACCGTACCCTCTACCTCGGCATCTTTATACTCTTTCAAAATATCATCCACGATGTCCTCCAGGTAGTCCTCTTTTCTGCTGTCGGATAGGTCAGTCCATCTGGATTTTGTCATTTCGATGGTCACCGTAATATCCTTTTTGTTGCCATCCAGCGTGATATCCGAGTTGGTTTTATAGTCGTCCCTGTGATCATCGTTCAGCTTCTTTTGAAGATCCTTCAAGGAGCTAGAGCTGTTTTTGCTCGCTTCATCTTTCAGCGTTTGATTGTCTTTTTGTAATTGAGCAATGGTAGCGTCCTTCGTCGTGTTTGCTGCTTTTGCTGTGTTGAGCTCTTGAGTCAGCGTCGTAATCTGGTTGTTCAGCGCCGTAACTGTAGATTGATCAATCGGAACGCCGTTATCAGCAATGACTACGCGTTTGTTTGTTCCATCCCATGTTACTTTTTTATCCAAAGCTGTACCTGCCAGTTTCAGCGGGATATACGTCACGCCATCCAGTAGAAATGGTTCTGTTTTAGCATCAGCAGGAACCTCGGTTCCGTTGTAGATAATTTTGATATTGTTATATACTGCTTGGATCGGCTTAGTCACTTGTGCGGCATATGTGGATTGGCTGAAAAGAGCCCCGGATATGGCCAAGGCGGATACGGCAGTGATGATGACAGGTTTTTTGATAGATTTCAGTGATTTCATTCGTTGGTCTACCCCTTTATTTAAGAATTATAGCCTGGTTCATAGACTAGAGTAACATTAATGCCTACAAAATCCAACAGCTTGGAGAGTCATTATGGGTTGTGCTTATATTGGTTAGACGCAACAGCAACCATAAAAGTTGCCCTGTTTGCGCAAAACTTTTTCCAAAAGTATCCGAACAACACAAAACAAGCCCGCTGCACAAGACAGCGAGACTTGTAGGTAAAACAGTGCACCGAAGTTATCCATTCAGGATTATTTGCCGTCCTTCAGTTTGCCTGCTGTTTCCTGAAGATGGCCTTTGGCCTTATCCAGTTTACCTTCGGCTTGAAGGGATTTATTATCGGTAGCGTTTCCGATTTGGTCCTTGATTTCACCTTTGGCTTTGTTCACATTACCTTTGATTTTATCGCTAATTCCGTTATCCTTCATGTTGAAGCCCTCCTTATGTGATCGAACTTTCATTCAGCATGCTGTAGTTAGTCATTACCCGAGCAAGGGTAATACGAAACCAGAGGCTGTATATCACAGACGGGGGTATAATGTTGGATACGGGTTAAATCAGAACGTGAAGTGGGGAGTGAGCGCATGCTCAAAATTTTATTATTTATTCTCGTTATTCAAATTATTTACGTATCGGCGTATACACTGCGCATGATTCTGACGCTGAAAGGACAGAAGTACATTGCTGCGCTCATTAGCACCGTAGAAGTTACGGTCTATGTATTGGGCTTGAATGTTGTGCTTAAGTATCTGGATCAAGTGGCAAGTCTAGCGGTATACGCCATTGGCTATGCATTGGGTATTCTGATTGGAGCATGGATTGAGGAAAAAATAGCGCTTGGTTATGTCACTGTTAAGGTGATCAGCAATGAGATTAATGGAGGAATTGCCAATGCGCTGCGGGACAAAGGATACGGCGTTACAGCCTGGCTGGGCAGTGGGCGTGATGGAGAGCGCCTGGTGATGGAAATTTTGGCTAAACGGAAAAACCAGAATAGGCTGTATCAGTCCATTCTGGAGCTGGACCCTAAGGCTTTTGTCATTACGGTAGAGCCGAAGCAATTTCATGGCGGCTTCTGGACCAAGGCTATCCGTAAATAAACATTTTGGTAAAATGCGCATATTTTTCGGAGCTTGGAGCATATTAATACCCGCACAGGTTGGAATTAACAGTAAGCCGACAGGGGATATTACCCTATAAAAAACCGAGGGGGGATATAGATGTACAGACGCCAGGCCCCGGAAATCATTCCAGAGGAAAATACGGCTATTTGGTCGTGTACAAATGAGGGTTGCAACGGCTGGATGCGAACGGATTTCACCTTTTTGAACGAGCCAGCTTGTCCATTTTGCCAAGCCTCGATGGGGCAGGAAATGCGGATGTTGCCGATTCTCAATCGGGCGGGCAATTCCTTTGTCGCTCAGCGCTCCTAATTCAGGATTGTGCAAAACCCGCAATTAAAAGTGAGTACGATGATCACACTGCAATACTTATTAACGTCAAAAGCCGCTCCAGCGACATGCTGAGCGGCTTTTGGTTGTGGAATATTTGATGATCATGGCCTCTCGATGGGCTGCACGGAGTCACGATATACAATATGACCCTGCACCAGGACCCGACCAAAGCGACTGCCGGGATGGCTTATTTTTTTCATCATCGAATCAATTGCGGTACGTGCCATCTGCTCGATGTCTACTCCGACTGTGGTCAGTTGCGGAACAATAAGAGTGGCGTATACATCATTGTCAAAGCCGACCACAGAGCAGTCTTCAGGTACGCGGTATCCCAGAGCAATGAGCTTGTGCACCAGATTGTGAGCGACCTGATCGCAATTACATACAAAGGCAGTCGGCAGCGGCTGAGGAAGCTCCATTTCAACATAAGAGCCTTCGTCGTCCCGGTCACTGAGCACCCACTCGTTACGGAGAGGCAACCTGTGCTCCAGCAAGGATTTATAGTAGCCGAGGAAACGATCCTGAATACTACTGGTGGAATAGAGGTTGCCCACATATGCAATATCCCGGTGTCCCTGGGCGATCAAATAGTTGGTCAGCTCGTAGGCCCCGTAAAAATTATCCGTCACCACGGAGTCGATATCGGCATGCTCATCATAAAAATCGAGAAACATTTTGGGCAGTTCCATGGTTTGTACAAGCTCAATATATGGCTTGCTCACTTGGCCCAGGAGAATGAAGCCGTCCACCTTACGGTCGTAATAGATACGTGGCAGATTAAGCTGTTCCTCGTCTTCGCGATGGAGGATGTGAAGGATGCCGTAGTAGCCGTATGGCTCCAGTGCCCGTGAAATTTGCTGGTAGATGTGCAGATAAAACGATTGGCCAGGGCCGGTAAAACGTTCGGGAATGACAACACCAATGTTATAGGTGAGGCCCTCCTTCATGGACTTGGCAACGGTATTGAAACGATAACCCATTTCGCCCGCGAGCGTCTTAATACGCTCTTTTAGCTCCTCGCTAACCCCATCCTTGTCATTGAGCGCCTTCGACACGGTCACGCTGCTTACTCCCAGCTTATCTGCAATATCCCGCATCGTTACGTTGCTCTTCATTCCTGTTCCGCCTTCCAATTTTAAAAAGATAAGCATCTTGCCTAAATCCAAAGAATGGATGCAAAATGCTGGGGGAATATATTAGTAGCTTAGCTGCCTGTAAAGATACAAAGACTGGCAGCGTAGCTGCCCATAGAACAACAATTAGCCTGCGGGTAACAGTTGTTCTATGGATAGTATACATGGTTCCGCAAGCAGGATAAAGCCTGCGGCTTATGTCTGCTGAGAAGGACGGGAGTGCGCTTTCAATAGCGCTTCATTGTGATGAATCAGATCACGGCGAACAGCGGCGCTGCTGAGAGAGCGCAGCGGGTCGGATGGTGTATTGAAGGTGTAGTCCTCCAGTCGAGCGATGGTGGTTGTCGCTACGTGGATACGGGTGTCACTGGAAGCGTAGTAGATAAAGACTTCATCTTGCTCGTTAACAACAGCCCCGTTGCAAAAAATAACATTCGAAACGTCGCCCACGCGTTCCTCATCATAAGGAGCTAGAAAGTGCCCACCGGGCTTAGCAATGACGCGCGTAGGGTCTTCCAGACTGGTGGCAAAGGTATACAGCACATACCGCAGCCCGGCGGCCGTATTGCGTACCCCGTGAGCGATATGAATCCAGCCGCGGCTGGTCTTAATCGGGGCAGGCCCCTGTCCGTTCTTGGCTTCGTACACCGTATGATAACGGCGCTCATCAATGACGGTTTCGTGTTCAATCACGGGCTGTGTAATATCTTTGCACAGGCCGAAGGCAATGCCACCGCCCGAGCCGGTGGAAATAAACCCGTCCTGAGGACGAGTATAGAAGGCGTATTGACCGTCCACAAATTCAGGGTGCAGAACAACGTTGCGCTGCTGTGGGGACTGGGTAGTAATGTTGGGAAGCCGGGTCCATGTACGAAGATCACGAGTACGGACCAGTCCGGCCTGAGCGACAGCACTGGAGGTATCGTGAGGTGGCGCGTCAGGATCCTTTTTTTCAGAGCAATAAATACCGTAAATCCAGCCGTCCTCATGCTTCACCAGCCGCATATCGTACATATTTGTTTCTTCTGGGTCGATATCCTCCCATACTAGGGGGGCGTCAATGAATCGAAATTGATCAATGCCGTTATCGCTTTCTGCCAAAGCGAAAAATGATTTTCGATCCAGTCCTTCGGTACGCGAAACAAGAATGTATTTTCCTTCATGATAGATCGCCCCTGGATTCAATGCTGCATTTACACCCAGCCGCTCCATGAAAAAGGGATTAGTTTGCGCATCCAGATCGAACCGCCAGTGAAGTGGAACATGATGGCGTGTGAGCACTGGATAGAGGTAGCGTTCGTAGATACCATTGTAAAAGGTAGTTTTAACCTCATTAGGGCGTGTAATCAGTTCCTCTTGCTGCAATAGTAGCTCATCGTATTTGCTATGAATCATTGGTTTTCCATCCTTTCTAGCATTTCTATGCAAAATCGGCTGTTGTGATAAGGGCACTTCCAGGGTCCTGCAATCTCTCTCGCATCAGGCTTACCATCCGCTTGAACTGACCAGAACCATTCGCCTCCGGGGCGAGGATCTATGATATATTGCCGAGTATAGGCCCACAGATTACGCACAATTTGCAAAAATCGTTCGTCATTTGTACGTTGAAACGCATTGTAAAAACCAACCATCCCCTCGGCCTGCACCCACCAAATACGTGAGGTGTCTACCCGCTCTCCTTCTCGCTCGTTGATGAGCGATCCGTCTGGCTGAACAGCACGCTCTGCTACCGCATTGGCAATATCCATCACCATGTCCAGGTATTCTGACGGGTAATAACCCAGCACATTCATAGCGTCCTCAATCAACCAGCTGGCTTCGATGTCGTGACCATATGAGGTCAGGTCAAGCAGAGAGCGCCATTCACGATCGAAGAATACCCCCAATCGTCGGGCAGAAGCATCGTAAACACGACGATATAAAATATCCAGTACGTTCGTCAGTGCATCTCGAACCTCTTCATTTGGCCAGACGCGCAGCAATTGGGTATACGCTTCCAAAACATGAATATGCGTATTCATGGTGATATGCGCGGTAACTCCATTTTCGCTGAGCAGCTCATTAGGCTGCGTGTTCCACAAGCGGTCATATTGCTCGCCGTATGCCTGCCGGGCGGGATCATATCCTTTTTGCTCCAGCAGGTGGAACAGCTCCATAGCTAGTGGCAATGCATTCGGGTCGTCTGTGGCACGTGCATACTCTGCTAGCGCATAGATCGCGAATGCCTGCGCGTATACATGCTTGCACGTGTCCACGGGTTGCCCGGTGTAGTCCACCATCCAATACATTCCTCCATGTAATGGATCAAGCAGGTGATCTCGCAGGAATGTGAATGCATCTCGTGCGGCTTCTGCATAGGTATCTTCCCCTGTTACACGAGCAGCCGCCGAGAAGGACCAGAGTAGCCGTGCAGTGGCAATCCCGCCTTTGTCGGCTTGGTTATGAGTGTGCAGATCCACATCCACCTCGCCGTAAAACCCACCGTGTGTCTCATCCTTCAGTCCAAGCCAGAATGGGAGTATGTGTTCCTTCCATTCCTGTCTAATTTCGTCCAGTAGTGTTGCCAAGAGACAAAGCCTCCTTCGGGAAAAATATTAGGTTATCGTTAACTTTACAGAATTATCATATCTAGCTGTTTGTAAACTGTCAACCATGCTAAATTGGTGTTTTTTCATAAGATGCGGCCCATTCCATTTCACAAAAAAGAATATTGCAATTGACATAGTAAGCGCTAACATAATAAAATGATTTTGTTACTTTAACGATAACCTTATTAAAAAACAACAGGAGGAGTCGTCTCATGAAGTTGTCCAAGGTTTTGATGTCATTACTATCTGTGGTTTTGTTAGCGGGGCTGTTTACTGGCTGTACCTCAAAGAAGGATGAGCCAGCTGCCAGCTCTGATCCAAAGGCCGTGGAAGGTGAAATTACGGTTATCACACAGCGGACAGATATTGTGGATACGGTATTTCAGGACTACGCCAAGGAATTTAACAAGCTTTATCCGAACGTGAAGGTCAATTTCCAGGCATTGGCCGATTATGATGGTCAAATTAAAATTCGGATGGGGACCAGGGATTACGGGGATGTTTTGCTGATCCCTGGCAGTATTCCAGTTGAAGAGCTGCCCAATTTTTTCGAACCACTGGGTACTTATGAGGAGATGAAAAACAAGTATACCGGCATTGAAGAACGTACGGTGGATCATAACAGCTACGGTATTCCGATTGCGATGGTTTACTCTGGTGTGATTTATAACAAAAAGGTGTTCAAGGACGCAGGAATCACGCAGCTTCCCAAAACACCGGACCAATTCCTGACAGCGTTACAGCAGATTAAGGACAAAACCAAGGCAGTGCCGCTGTTTACGAACTATGCCTCTGGTTGGGCACTGACCCAGTGGGAGTCTAGTCTGGCAACATTGGCGGGTACAAAGGAATACGTGAATGTCACACAACCGAATACAGATGACAATTTCACAAAGGGCCAGCCTCACTATGAACTGTATAAGGTCCTATACGATGCAGCTAAAAAAGGCCTGATTGAAAAAGATCCAACGACTACGGATTGGGAGACCTCCAAGGCAGATCTTGCTCAAGGCAAAATCGGTACGATGGTGCTTGGCTCTTGGGCAATTGACCAGATCAAAAGCACAGCTCCTAACAAGGATGATATCGGTTTTATGCCATTCCCGACGAATGCCTCCAAGGTACTTGTACCGCTAGCTGGTGATTTTAATCTCGGTATTAACGTAAACAGTGAAAATAAACCAGCGGCCCGTGCCTGGGTGGATTGGTTTACCGAAAAGTCCAACTATGCTGTAGAGCAGGCAGGCAGTATTAGTCCGCTGAAGGGTGCTCCAATGCCTAGCATTTTGAAGCAATACGAAGATCAGGGGGTCGTTTTTGAAACACTTACTCCATCTCCAAAAGGACAGGAAGGAATTGTTGATAAAATCGACAAAATGGGCGAAATTGGTTTGTGGCAGCCTGATTTCAAGAAACGCATTATTGAGGCAGCGGTGGGTAACCGCCCGGAATCGTATGACGCCATTATGAAAGATCTGAACGATGCATGGGTGAAGGCGCGTGCTGAAGTGGCTGCTAAGGAAGCAAAATAGCCATCTGAACTGACGAAAAGAAAGGATCGACGTAGCAGTCGATGGACGGATAGCCAGGAGGTGCAGCATGTTAAAATTTTCGAATCTCAGCTACTCCAAACAAAGATTGGCGATTATTGTTGCCTTTTCATTTATTCCGCTAGCGCTGCTGATCACTTTTGCGTACTTGCCAGTGATCAATATGTTTAAGTACAGCTTTTCGGACTGGAACGGCTATAGTAAGCGTCTGGAATATGTGGGTTTTGAAAACTATATCAAAATCTTTACCGATCCCGAGTATTTCTCGGTGTTTAAGGTCAGTCTGTATTACTTTGTAGCCACGTTTGTACAGATGGGTCTAGCCCTTTATTTTGCAAGCATTCTCAGCTTTCAGACATGGTTTAAAAATTTCTTTAAAGGCGTTTTGTTTTTTCCTTCTCTGATGAACGGGGTGGCCATTGGTTTTATTTTTCTATTCTTTTTTAAGCCAGATGGCACGCTCGATACACTGCTTCAGGCAGTAGGGCTGGGTTCGTATGTCAAGCTGTGGCTGGGCAACCCGGAGATTATCAATATTTCACTGGCGGGCACGTCGATCTGGAGATACATGGGCTTTAACTTTATTGTATTTCTAGGTGCGATTTCTTCCATATCCAGTGATCTGTATGAAGCAGCCAATATCGATGGGGCCAACCGCTGGCATCAGTTCCGCTCAATTATTTTGCCGAGCATCAAGCGGATTTTGCAGTTGAACCTCATCTTGGCCATTAGCGGTGCGGTCAGTGCATTCGATATTCCGTATATTATGACCGGTGGCTCCAATGGTAGCGAAACATTCGTCATTCAAACGCTTGATGTGGCATTCAAATACAGCAAGGTCGGTTTGGCCTCGGCGATGGCGGTTATTCTGCTGCTGATCGTAATCGCTGTTACGCTGCTTCAACGGTTGCTAATTCGGGGAGAGGAGGACTAATCATGTATAAGCTGAAAAGAATACTGGCTAGCAGCATCAAGTATGCGGCGCTACTACTAGGTGCGTTCATTGCACTGCTACCGATTGTCGTAATTTTGTTTGCATCTTTGAAGACGAAGACTGAATATGCGGCAACCAGTCCTCTGACTCCCCCCGTGAACTGGCTGAATTGGGCTAACTATACCAAAGCCTTTATTAACGGAAATATGCTGACCGGATTTGTGAACACAGCTTTTATCCTGTTGATTTCGATCATCGGAGCCACGTTAACGGGTTCCATGATCGCGTATATTTTGAACCGTTTTAAATTTAAGGGCAAAAGTCTTATGCTAGGTGCGTTCCTGCTCGCGACCCTCATTCCGGGGGTAACGACACAGGTATCAACATTCCAGATTATTAACAAGCTGGAGCTGTTTAACACGCCTTGGGCGGCGATCTTGCTGTATTTGGGAACGGATATTATTGCGGTGTATATTTTTCTGCAATTTCTGGATTCCATTGCGGTGGCGCTGGATGAATCGGCCATGCTAGATGGGGCCTCCTATCTGACGATCTACTGGCGGATTATCTTGCCCCTGCTGAAGCCTGCCATTGTGACGGTGATCATTATCAAGGGCGTTAATATTTACAACGACTTTTACACCCCGTTCCTGTATATGCCCAAAACAAGCCTTCAGGTCATATCGACGGCGCTGTTCAAGTTTAAAGGCCCCTATGGATCACAATGGGAAGTCATTAGCGCGGGCATTATCATTGCCATTATTCCGACGTTGATTGCCTTTTTATCCTTACAAAAATATATCTATAACGGATTCGCTCAGGGTTCGGTGAAATAGAATAACGACGAAATAAAAAAAGATGAGATCAAGTATCTCGGTGAGAGGAGAATATACGTATGAATAAATTGAATGTGGATTTGGGAGTAAATAGCGTGCGAATCTTGGGAGACAGTCTGCCGGAAATGCCGTGGCAGGATAAGCCAGAGGGCAGTGAGGCTCCGGTATGGAGACATACTGAGAATCCGGTCATTGGGCGGAATCCGGTGCCGGGCATTGCCCGTATTTTCAACAGTGCAGTAGCTCCGTATGAGGGACGGTTTGTAGGGGTATTCCGGGCTGAAACAATTAACGGACGTCCGCATTTGCATCTTGGCTGGAGTGACGACGGGTTGGCTTGGGACATTGAGACAGAACGGTTGCATTTGGTTGATGAGGAAGGGAACGATTACCAACCTAATTATGCTTACGATCCGCGTCTGGTCCGCGTGGAGGATACGTATTATATCATCTGGTGTACAGATTTTTACGGTGCAGCGTTGGGGATAGCCAAAACAAAGGATTTTAAAAGTTTTGTACGATTGGAAAATCCATTCTTGCCGTTTAATCGTAATGGTGTGCTGTTGCCCCGTAAGCTAAACGGAAACTTTATGTTGCTATCCCGTCCGAGTGACAGTGGACATACACCGTTTGGCGACATTTTTCTGAGTGAAAGTCCTGACTTGGTCTACTGGGGCAAGCACCGTCATGTCATGAGTAAGGGCGGACAGGGCTGGTGGCAATCGGTAAAAATTGGCGGCGGACCGGCACCGATTGAGACGACCGAGGGCTGGCTGATGTTCTACCACGGGGTGACAGGCACGTGCAATGGGCTGGTATACAGCATGGGGGTAGCCGTTCTTGATCTGGATGATCCATCTAAGGTTAAATATCGTTCCTCCAACTTCGTGCTGACCCCGGAGGAATGGTATGAGGAGCGGGGCTTTGTGCCGAATGTGGTGTTCCCGTGTGCTACGCTGCATGACGCGGACACTGGAAGAATTGCAATTTATTATGGAGCCGCTGATACGTATGTAGGTATCGCATACACGACAGTATCCGACATTATGAAGTATGTCATCGCAACGGATGAAGTGGTCGGAGACGACCGTGAGTCGGGCCGGATGTAGCATGTAGGAGGGAACGTGAATGCCGGAGGATATGTCTTTACAGCAATTGCAGTCGTACATGGGGAGCAGCCCAAAGCCACCGGATTTTGACGCATACTGGGAACGGGCGCTACTGGAGCTGGAGCAGCAGCCACTGGAATATACACTGGAGCCTGCGGATTTTGTCTCTCCGCTGGTAGAGTGTTACCATCTATATTTTACCGGAGTGGGCGGAGCAAGGGTTCATGGGAAGCTGGCTCGTCCCAAGCACCTTACGGAACAAGGTCCAGCTTTGGCCATGTTTCATGGATATTCCTGCGACAGTGGTGATTGGTTCGACAAGGTAAGCTACGCGGCACACGGATTCACCGTGCTGGCTATGGATTGCCGGGGGCAAGGAGGGCTGTCCGAGGACAATTTGCAGGTTCAAGGAACGACGGTGCGCGGCCATATCATCCGAGGGATTGACGACCCGGACCCGGATCGGTTGTATTACCGCAATGTATTTTTGGATACGGTACAGGCGGTGCGCATTCTGATGTCTATGGAGCAGGTCGACCCTGAACGGATCGGTGCATTTGGCTGTTCCCAGGGAGGGGCCTTAACGGTTGCCTGCGCTGCATTGGAGCCGCGTGTCCGTGTGGCGGTCCCGGTATATCCGTTCCTGTCGGACTATAAAAGAGCTTGGGCGCTGGATGCTACTACATCTGCATATGAAGAACTGGTTTATTATTTTCGTTGGTTTGATCCGAACCATCTGCGCGAGGAGGAACTATTTCACCGACTAGGCTACATCGATATTCAACATTTGGCAGACCGTATTCGTAGTCGTGTGTTGTTTGTGACAGGGCTGTCGGATATCATTTGTCCACCCTCCACGCAGTTTGCGGTGTACAATAAAATCGTATCAGACAAGGAAATACTCCTGTATCACGAATACGGTCATGAGTATCTACCTTATCTGTCGGATCGTGCCATGAGTGAATTTTTGCGGCTGTAGGGGGTTGAACTTAGCCACAGGCTCCTTTATAGTAATAACTATAACCTTCGTGAATGCGTAATAAATGAATGCCCCATTTGTATAACCTCAATAATATGGTTTGAGGGTCTCTACCAGGAACCGATAAATCCTGATTACAAAAAGTGTACGTCTTGTACATTTCTTGTGGTCAGGATTTTTTTGCGTAATACGAGGGAATTTACATGACAGCAAAGGAGCTAATGTAATGAACTTCAAAGTAGTTATTTTAACGATTGCGACCTTTACGGTGGGGTTGGTGGAGCTGATTATCGGTGGCGTGCTGCCCCAAATTGCACAGGATTTGAATGTCTCCGTAAGTACGGCAGGACAGCTTATCATGATCTATGCGCTCGTGTACGCTATTGCTGGGCCAACTTTGTTGGCGTTGACCGCCAAAATCGAACGAAAACGACTGTACCTGTGGTCGATGTTTATCTTTATTCTGGGAAGTCTGCTGGCCTTCTGGAGTCCGAATTATGCAGTCTTGTTTGTATCCCGTATCATTACCGCTGCAAGCGGGTCGCTGATCGTGACATTGTCACTGACCATTGCAGTCAAAGTGGTGTCCAAGGCTTATCAGGCCCGTGTCCTCGGTGTCATCTCCATGGGGGTTAGCTCCTCCATCGTGCTTGGTATTCCAGCCGGGGTGCTGATTGGAAATGCGTTTGGCTGGCGGGTGCTTTTCCTGATTATTGCCTTGTTGACGGTCGTTGCTATGATCGTTATCAACTTGTTTATGGAACGGATTCCGACGGAACATGTTGTGCCTATGCGTGATCAATTGAAATCCTTAAAAAATGTTAAAGTCATCAGTGCTCATCTGGTGACCACGCTGACACTGGCGGGCCACTACACGCTATATGCGTATTTCACTCCGTTTTTAGAAAATATGATGGGTTTAAATGCTTCGTGGGTTAGTGTGGCCTATTTTGTCTTTGGGCTGGCGGCAGTGAGCGGTGGTTTTATTGGCGGTTCTTTGGCAGATAGGTTCGGGACAGCGAAAAGTATTCTAGTCGTCGTAGGCGTGTTTATCGCCGTGATGTTCCTGCTGCCACTCTCAATCCACTCGGTTTATGTATTTGCGCCATTATTGATCATCTGGGGCATACTGAGTTGGGCCTTGTCGCCCCCGATGCAAAGCTATCTTATTGAAAATGCGCCCGAATCGGGTAGTATTCAGCAAAGCTTTAATTTCTCCGCACTCCAGGTCGGGATCGCTCTGGGTTCTGCCCTGGGAGGCGTAGTAATTGAGAATAGTGAATCTGTTGCCACGAACGCTTGGGTGGGTGGGGCATTTGTGATTGTTGCTTTTGTCTGCGGCGTATTTTCGATTACCAGAGTCGGGACATCGCAGGCTGTCAGAGGGCACCACTCTGTTTCATAGTTCGCTGAACCATCGCCCTCTTTTATAATACGAGCAAACATGATATACTACACACAATTATGAAGAAGGAGGTGAGGTAGGTGAATCACGAGATGCTGAACAACCGTATTAGCCAGCTGCCGATTGCTATGGCTGGCATTGTTCATGCTTTTCCATACAACGGGAGAAGTCTGTCCAATTTTAATCATATGGTTGTAAACATCGCGAGAAGACGCCTACCTTAACTCGAACGGATTGCTGTATCTTCCGAAGAGTCGCGGGGTTGCTCCTGCGGCTCTTTTTGTGTTACCCGGGTAAGGGTCTTCCTAAATAAAGGAGAGCCTGAACATGTATATAGTTAACGGTCAACAATTGAAAAAATACCACGCTGCCAATCTGATTTTGGATGGTGCATCGTTTGAAATCCATATGGGAGAAAAGGTGGGACTCATCGGCCGCAACGGAAGCGGTAAAACCACCCTATTACGCCTGATCGCACGTTTGTCCCGCCCGGATGAAGGGCAGCTCGTCATCGCCAAGGATGCGAAAATCGGCTATTTACCGCAAATTCCGGCGGAGTTTGAGAGCTTCACCGTGTACGAAACGCTGGCTTACGCCTATCGTGAGCTGAAGGATTGCCGCAATCAGATGAGCACACTGGAACGGGAAATGTCAGATCCGATTGTGGTAGCGGATACGGGTCTTCTGGAGAAGCTGCTGCAATCGTATGCTTCCCTACAGGAACGGTTTGAGCGCAACGGCGGCTATGAAATGGATGCAAATATTGATCAGGTAGCGGATGGTCTGCGTATTCCCAAAGGAATGTATACGCGCAGCTTCGGCTCGCTGTCTGGTGGAGAGAAAACAAAAATAGCGCTGGCATCACAGCTCATCGGACGACCGGATTTGCTGCTGCTGGATGAGCCGACCAACCATCTGGATTTGAAAGGGCTGGAATGGCTGGAGCAATTTTTGCAGGGCTACACAGGCGCGTGTGTGGTTGTATCTCATGATCGTTATTTTCTGGATCGGGTTGCCGTTAAAATGATTGAGCTTGAGGATGGCGAGGCGTTTACGTATTATACGAACTACAGCGGTTACGTTAAGGAAAAGGAAGAACGATTGCTACTGCAATTTGAAGATTATAAGGAACAGCAAAAGCGAATCAAAAAGATGAAAGAGGCCATTCGGCGTTTTGAAGAGTGGGGTCGCAACGGCGATAACGAAAAGTTTTTCAAAAAAGCAGCCTCCATTCGTAAAGCACTGGAGCGTATGGAGCTGGTGAAACGACCTGTACTGGACCCACAGGGGGCAGAATTTCACTTAAAGCTGGAGGATCGTTCCGGTCGCCGAGTGCTACAGTTTGAAGATATTGTTAAAGCTTATGGAGAGCGTCAGATATTAAGCGGGGCAACGGGCAGCCTGGAATTCGGTGAAAAGGTAGCCTTGTTGGGCGATAACGGCGCAGGTAAAACGACGCTGCTCAAGCTGTTGCTTGGTCAGGAAAGCGTAGATGCAGGCACGGTCCAGTGGGGTACGCGCGTAGAGTACGGATATTTGGCGCAGCAAGAGAGAGAACGGAATAGCCGGGCGACTGTGCTTGCTTACTTCAAGGAAGAAGCAGGGGTGGAAGAAGGCGAGGCACGCGGATTGCTAGCGAAGTATTTATTTTACGGTGCCGATGTGTTTAAACCCGTGAGCATGCTGTCCGGTGGCGAATGGTCCCGCTTGCGGCTGGCGTTGCTGGTCATGAAAAAGCCAAATTTGTTGGTGCTGGATGAGCCGACGAACCACCTGGACATTGACTCACGCGAGGCGTTGGAGGAAGCGCTGGACACCTACACGGGAACGGTGCTGGCGATTTCGCATGACCGCTACTTTGTGAACAAGCTGGTAGGGCGCGTGTGGGAGCTGGAGGCTGGAAAACTGACCTTTTATCTAGGCAGCTTTGATGAGTACCGAGCGAAGAAGCGTGAGCTGGAGAACGCTCGTTTACAGAGCGACGAGGATACCGGGACACGCCCGACATCTGCAAGCAGAGCCGCATCGGGTGGCAGCTCAGGCTCGGGCACAGCTGCACATTCTAGCGCAGCGAGCAATGGCGCGGGGACGGCTGCGCGGGCAGGAGCGACCAGCGGAGCCGATGCGAGCCGTGCTCGCTCCGGGTCGGCTGGTCGCTTGGGGGCACCCGATGCCCGGGGTGGGGCACGCGGAGCGAAGGCCGCGAAGCCAACCCGCTCGCCCGCTGCATCCAGCGAGCGGTTGGAGCGGACCATCGCCGCCAAAGAAGCAGAATTGGCGGCGGCGGATGCCGAGCTGGAGATGCTCGGCACAAGCGGCGACACGATCCACATGGCGGAGCTGTGGGACGCGCGTGAGCAGCTGCAAGCCGAGCTGGACATGTTGCTCGGCGAGTGGGTTGAGCTGGAGTAGGTGACAGGCTGGTTGCTGAAGATAGGCAACGTATATTTTATAAAGGGATAGCCCTGAGGTAGCGCTGCTGAGGGGCTATTTTTATATGGTAAAGACTAATGAGAGCGTGGGAACGGAATAACCATACATTAAAATAAATTGGTGTTAATTATTTTTTGTTATGTATGTTTACATATAAAGTAATAGATTTACATTTTGAAACATGTGATATTGTTTTATTTGTAAGAAGGAAATAATCACTGTTAGATAAATTTTTATAATGTCAACTAAGATCATACATAAGATTTTCCGTATTGTCATATATGGAAATTACTTGAATAACGATCTGGTCAGGGTGTGGTTCTAAAACTTATTTGATCTGGACGTTCAAGTGAATGAAATTTAAGGCTCATTTGAGCTTCAAGACCGCGACCGAGCGAGTACTCGGTATGAAATGATTTCGTCCATCAAGAAAGGATCCATCTACAATAGGTATTTATAATCCCTTACTAGACTTGCTTGTTGCCAGGTTGTAAAGCGGACTTCGCTATATCTTACTCCCAAAGTCGTTTTCGTGTACTTTTAGGACACGCATCAAAGTTGGATCAAGGCCTTTTATGCATCTTGAATATTGAAGTATATCTTCCAATCTTGAATTCATAAAAAATTAGTTACCAAATAGGTTTTAAATAATACATAATTTAACTATATATAATTATGTATTAGTATATATATTTCTTTTTACTCGATACAAGGAGTTTTGATTAGTCATTTGCAGGATTTTTTTCGGCATAATGCCTGAATAAAGTGTCTAACCATATAAAGAAAATGTCATATGGGGATGCTTCAATAGGTGACGATCTGTTGAGATATCTTTCATATAAATTAGCTTCCTAGATTACACAAAATTATTGTATTTATTATTAAAGATGAATATCGAGAGGAGTTTGGGAAAAATGGAAAACAATATTTTTGATTTGGATGTACAAATTAACAAGTCTAAAGGTTCAGTAGAACCTCAAGTAACAAGTTTGGCGTGGCAATGCACCGGAATGTGCGGCGGAACAGCCAACACTTGTGCTGAAACAGCAGGTGTAAAATGTTTTTCTAATATTGGAGCATTGTGTTGAACAGTGTAACCATGGAATTTGAACTCGAATCCTAATCGAATTAGAGTGAAAAATGGAAGGAAGGGGTCTTTTTAGTCCCATCCTTCCCCTCAATTATGATAGATTTGGAAGGAGAAAAAGAATGCCTAATGTTGTTATGGAGGTTCAGCAAATCACTAAAGTGATTGGGAAGCGTCAAGTAACTCACGATTCTTCCTTTCAGCTTGACAAAGGAAAGATATATGGTTTTATTGGTCCAAATGGAGTAGGGAAAACGACGTTGATGCGCATGATGATAGGGTTGATGCATCCTACAAGCGGGCATGAATGCTAGAGAAGTAGAACATCTTTCCGCCAAACGGTAAATAGGTGATGTCCGTAACGAGCTTTTGCAGGGGCGCCTCTGCAAGGAATTGCCGCTTCAGCAGATTTTCTGCTGGATAAGCAGGCTGCAGGCTGCCCAGTGACCTTTCGTTTCTTCATTCTCACGCGGCACTGTAGCCCCTCACGCTGCATCATCCGCTGAACTCGTTTGTGATTCATTCTTTGCTCTGCCCGAAGGAGTGCGGTGATTTTCCGGTAACCATACCGAAACTTATGATGGATGCAAAGCTCCCGGATTTTCTCCACCGTAGCATCTGTGCGCTTTGTCTCCATAGTTGCTTTCCAGCGGTAGTAGGTCGCTCTTGCGATCCCGAGCCATGTACAAGCCTCAGACACCGTCACTTCGTCTCGAATGGATTCGATCCAGGCCACGGCGACTTCTGGTTCCACCTCCTTTCCAGTTCCTTGTACTTTTTTAGCAGGTCCAATTGCTGCTTCAGGAACCGATTCTCCTTTACTTTTTCAAGCTCCGAAGAGTGTTCCGGACCTTTTCTGTAGCTGTATTGTTTACCTACAGGCTGCTCCAGACGATGCACTTCGCCTTTTCGATACCACCTCATCCATGTTTCTAGCTGTGTCTTATTCCGTATTCCCAGTTGCTTCATAACCCCTCTTACCGGAACTCTTGCCAATCTCATTTCAATCGCTTTCATCTTTATTTCTAAGGGATAACTCACTCTCGTTGCCAACGTAAAAACACCTCCAAGGTTATCTCCATATCTTACGACATGGCTTGATTCTCTTGAAGGTGTCTTGATGTGTCTCACGTTATGGGATCAGTCCCCTTTTTTGTATGGTAAAGAGAATGAGAGAGTGGAAATAGAATAACCATATATTAAAATAAATTGGTATTAATGATTTTTTGTTATGTATGTTTACATATAAAGTAATAGATTTACATTTTGCAACATGTGATATTCTTTTATTTGTAAGGAAGATATAAATCATTGTTAGATGAAGTGTTTGTTATCAACAAAGATCATACATACGGTTGTCTACGTGATATATGGCAATATTTCGAGTAGGTGACGATCTGGTCGGGGTGTTGTTCATATAAAATCCTTCTCTTCTATTGCGAGAAGGAAGGCTTTGGCGGGGTAAACATGAACCTCGCTGAAGGCTGATGGTATATCTAAATGAAAGGGGGGAATGCAATGGCTGAAAACTTATTTGATCTGGACGTTCAAGTAAACAAATCTCAAGGTTCTGTAGAGCCTAAAATTTGGAGTATTTGGAATTGCTCTATCGGCTGTGGTGGCGGTAATACATCCCAAACTTGTGTTGAGACATGTTCACCTTGCTTCAGTAATTTAGGAACACTTTGTTAATAAATTTTAGTTGTTTTGCAACTTGCAAAACCTTTATATTGGATAACTATTTAATTTAGCAAAGGAGGAGGGACCTTGAAGTCCCTTCTTCTTCTTTGAGAAAACCTTTGGTTTCCTGGTTGTGAATATCAGAGGCATCCTTATATTTGGATTTAGTAATGGAGGGAAAGTGTAATGTCGGATGTCTTATTGAAAGTTGAAAAAGTATCCAAAAAAATGGGGAAACGGGCTTTATTAAGTGACATTTCCTTCGAGCTTGAAAAGGGGAAAATATATGGTTTCATTGGACCGAATGGAGCCGGGAAAACAACAATGATGCGGATCATGACGGGGTTAATGCATTCAACCAGTGGCTCTGTAAGAATAGCTTCATATGACGTACAGGCGGATCGGGAAAAGGCGCTCTCCAAAGTAGGCGCTATCATTGAGTCCCCGGTCTTTTTTGATTATATGACGGGTAAACAGGTGCTGCGTAATTTGTCTCGGTTGCATCCGAATATTAAATCTTCCGATCGGGAAAAGCATATAGAGGAATTGTTAGAAAGAGTAGGCCTGGATTTGCGTGGAGACGACAGGGTGAAAACTTATTCTTTGGGCATGAAGCAACGCTTGGGCATTGCCCAATCTATGCTGGGTAACCCGGAGCTACTGCTGCTCGATGAGCCTTCCAATGGTCTCGATCCTATGGGAATGAGGGAGTTGAGAGATATTATCCTTCGTTTGCGAAATTCAGAAAATTATGCATTTTTTATCTCCAGCCATCTGCTGGATGAGTTGCAGCAAATGTGTGACGAATTAATTGTGATTAAAGAAGGAACGCTAGTTTGGAAGGGACCCGCAGATCAATTGGTTGAGGAAGGTCAACGGCTAGAGGATGCTTTTATGGAGCTAATGGGATTATGAAGACACTCATTTACAGTGAGTTCGAGAGATTGTATAGCAGAAAATGGTTCTGGCTTCTGATTTTATGTACCCCTGTACTCGCTTATTCCACAGCCAGCTATTTTTTGTATCTCAAGACTTCGGTAGAAGTGTTGTCCAAAGTCTTTGTCATTATAGGCCTGCAAGAAAATTTGTTTTTAATATGCAATATTGCTGTAGCTGCATTAGTAGCGACTCTATATACGGAGCAATTTCGGGGTGGACAGTTGCGTCTAATCTTCATGCGGCGTTTTACTCGGGGACAGATTTTCTGGAGCAAGCTATTGGTTTTACAGGTTTCTGTTCTATTACTCTTACTTATATTGGGTCTGTCTCTTTGGGGTGTCGGAGTATGGCGATTTCCCTATTCTGAAGGCGAAACAAGGCAATATGGAGAGCTTATAATGTATGTATTTCAATATTATGCAAAGGCTTTTGTCTCACTTATGGCTATTGGCTGTCTGTATTCCTATATTGCCATGTGTAGCAAGAGTGTAACCCATGCAATTGGTATTTGTACGACCTATAATCTGTTCTCCTTGCTGTTCGATGGCTTATATCTTAAATTAGCATCTCTATTTTCTCATATTCCCTACATACATGATCTTATAGTCTTTTTATTTATTCCTTATATGCAGTATAGAGGATTGAAGACATCCTTATCCGGAAACCTGTCTGCAAATGGGGCGATTGCCACCGTTGTTATTTTATATCTAATCCTTTTTACATGGGGAGCATATCGTCGTTTTACCAAGGATGATTATTTGTATTAGGAGGATTTTTCTTATGCTAGGAATTTGGCGAAGTGAAATGGAACGAATATGGAATCGAAGATCTACTCTTTTATTATATACAATTTTTCTATTGATGGTTATTGCGAATATTGTCAGTCTTAAAATTAGTGGAACAATGAAATTCCGCTTTGGCGAAGGGATTGCCACTGTTAATAATCTGAACTTGCCGTGGCTTATGATGAGTGAAATTTCCCTATTTCTGATCCTGGCATTGTTGCCTATTTTGTATGTGGATCAGTTAAGCGGGGATATTCACTCCGGGGCGTATCGTTTATATGTACTGCGTCCATACCGTCGCTTTCAATTTTGGCTTGGGAAACTGTTCGCATTATCGGTCACGACGATCGTTTTTACGGGTACAGCCTTGCTCATAGGCATACTGGCTGGTTGGACTATTTTTCCCCGTAGCTTAACCTTTTTTAAATACGGCTCAGCAGAGGCTTCCACCTCATTAGATGCTATGTCATATACACTTGTGTTTTATTTGGTATTAACGTTGGTTTGCCTGGCAAAGCTCATGCTAAGTAGTGCAGTGTGTTTGTTCATATCCAGACCTTTATTCTCGTTTATTTCTATTTTATTTATATCTATGTTTATCTACCCATTTTACAAGCCACTTGTGATGTTAATAGATCCTTTCCAGCAAATTATGCTTGCTTTAAGAGTGGATGGTTCCACCAGATTCTGGATGTGTCTAATCGTGATTATATTGATTTGTTCGACTATTAGCTTTGTTCGTTGGCAAAAGAAAACAATTTAAACGTTTGGCTTAGAACGGAGGTTTAATGGGAATGGAAGAGCATCTTTATAAAACCCTGGATTTTTTTATGCTTCGTACTCCTGTGCTACCTATGGAAGAGTTCGGAAAATGCTTTCTAACCAATGTCGGAGAGACTGAAGGAATCAGACGAGTTGCAATAAATCGTCTTACGGAATTATCTCGTAATCCATTTATTCGTGAAGCGTTAGCTGCCTCCAGCCCTACTCTGCTTGAATCTTTAGTACATATCAGCGATCAGGACAATCCGCGCAAACAGGAACAAGTTATCAAATCCTTTATGCGTTATATCACTAGAATGGCTACACGACCTACGCCGTTCGGATTGTTATCTGGAGTCACTTACGGGAAATTCGGAGAGCAGTCTCAGCTCATTTTACAAGAGCCAGATATGTATCGAAAGCGTGCAAGACCGGACATGGAATGGCTAATGAAAGCCGTTGAAATGGTCACAAGCAGTAAGGAGGTTGTCCGCCAGCTGCGGGTTCAGCGTAATACATTAATTTATCGTCAGGGTAACCGGGCTAAAATCCCCTACACGACAAGATGCGGCAGTATAGTCGGTGGAGAAGATCAGAGTGTGTCCGTTCGTGCGACTCAGGTATTTGATTGTGTGATGGAAGCAAGTTCGACCCTCATACCTTATCAGGAACTGGTCAACCATCTACATAAGACATTTGAAAGAGCTGATATAGAGACAATTGACCGTTATGTATGGCAGCTATTTGAGCAAGAGTTTTTGATATCTGAGCTTATTCCTCCTACCACTACTACCGAACCGCTGGACCATATACGATCCGTCTTGAAATTAGTAACGGGTATTGATGAGTTAAAAGAGAATTTTAATAACATCGCGGATACTATTAATAAATATAATCGTCTCCCTATAGGCCAAGGGGAAGATTCGTTGGAGCATTTAAGACGAAAGATGGGCAAAATGTTCAGTGCAAAATCAAGCTTGCAAATCGACCTTTCCCTGGAGGATCGAGGAGTTGTTCTTCCCCAATGTATCCGTAAGGATGTTGAATGTGTTGCCGAATTACTAACTAAGCTTTCGTCGCGAGAGAATAGACCTTTGGATGAATTTTGTGTGGAATTTTTGGAGAAGTATGGTCCATATCGGGAGGTCCCTTTGCTGGAGCTTCTTGATGAGGATACAGGGATGGGTGCTCCGGCAGGCTACAAACATCCATTGAGTAACCGAACACGGCTTCAAAACATGTCACCGTCCCAGTCGAGATCACATCAGGAGAAGCTTTTATTTCAATGGTTCGTATCTTGCATCCATGAAGGAAAACATGAAGTGGTACTTACAGATGCCATGATAGACGCAATGTTAAAAGGGCAGAAATCAGGCAAATGGTTGGCAGCACCTTCTATGGAATTGTTTTTTCAGTTGGTCGCCCCTGATCAGCAGGCTGTAGATCGCGGTGAGTATATTTTACTTCTGGCACCTAATCAGGGGTCAGACGGGGCGGGAAAGACGTTCGGGAGATTTCTGGATTTGTTTGACGAGCCTTTTACTGATATGTTCTCCAGCATTCAATCGGAAGAGCAACGGTTACAGCCTGAAAAGCTGTTAGCCGGAATATCGTATTTACCCAGTTCGGGAAGATCGGCAAATGTAGTATTAACGAAGCATACTCGCCCCTATGAAATCGCAATAGGAACCAATCATACCCTGCCAAAGGAACAGCAGATACATGTTTCGGACCTTGCTGTTGGGGTACGTAATGATCATTTTTATTTGAAGTCGATAAGTCGCAATCGTGAGGTCATTGCTAGGGCTGGACATATGCTCAATGCTGAATTGACTCCTAACATACATCGTTTTCTTTTGGAGGTCAGTGAGGATGGTTATCGCCATTGGTCATCTATGGAGTGGGGATTCGCCACCCATGCCCCTTTTACCCCACGTCTAAGATATAAGCATGTCATTCTCAATCCGGCTACATGGAGAATGACATGGGATGCGGCAACTAGCCTATCCAAGGATATGATTGATTTGGAGAATTTAGTGTGTCAGTTCCAAAAAGAATGGAATCTACCACGTTATGTATATATGATTGAATTAGATAATCGAATTCTGTTGGATATGAATCATCCCTTGCATGTTGAACAGGTTTGTAGAGATCTTCAATCCAAAGGAAAAGTTACTTTAATCGAACACATAGGTGAAGTCGGAGAAACGCCAGTCTCTCGTCACAGTGGACGCTTGGCGGCTGAATTTGTATTTCCATGTATACGTAAACAGGCTGTAGCAACGAACCATTTTGAGGAGGAAGTTGCTGCGACACTAGATAGAAGGCATGAGGATACAAGTCGCCTTTCCTCAGAGGCAACCTGTACCTATCTTCCTGGTGGTCCTTGGTTCTATGCCAAATTATATGGTATGAACAGTCGCCAAGATGAGTTTATTGGTGGTTATTGGGATGAATTTGTGCGGAAGCATCAAGAGGACGGTAACATCCTTCAGGGGTACTTTATCCGATACGCTGATCCAGATAAACATATTCGTGTCCGGTTTAAGCTACCGGAGTTTCTGGAGGGAAACTTGTTTCTTCCCGTGTTTCATCAATGGACAGAGATGCTTTTAAATGAAGGCATGATATCCAGAGTTGTGATCGATACCTATGAGCCAGAAGTAGAGCGTTACGGTGGAAAGAAGCTCATGATGTGGGCAGAACGAATGTTTTCTTGTGACAGTGAAGTGACAGCCAAATTGGTACGTCTCATTAGATTCAACCAGACTTCTTTACAGAAGGACGTTATAGCTATTTTAAGCGTGATCAATCTTCTCTACCAGTTTGGTTACTATAAGGAAGATGCGTTTCAATTCTTAAATCGTCAATTTGATCTCAAAGACTATTTGAAAGACTTTCGCAAGGAACGGAAGTTCTTTTTACAATGGATGGCATCAGATCAGGAAATGACAGCTTCGACTGCATCCAGTCGCGAATCCATAGAAAATATTTTTTATGCAAGAAAAGAAGCAGTAGAGCAATATAATTATATACTCCATGAGCAGGAACGGGAGGGGGGAGCTACCAATACAAGAGAGGATATTATATACAGTGTGATCCATATGCATTTGAACCGATTAATTGGAATTGACAGGGATCGGGAGCGCAAAATAATGATCATGGCCAGACATGCTATGAACAGCCTGGTTCAATATCGGGGGAATCGCTAATGAGTAGCGTACAAAAAAGTACAGATCGGAGGACTTCTTCCATATGGAAGTCTGTACGTCAAGGGCTTAAGCTTTTTGCCTTAGTATTTAACATGAATAAGGTCTATATGCTTTCTAGCATTTTTTTGCATATCATTCAAGGTGTGATGCCCGTACTTACTTTGGTTATCATGCAAAATTTACTTAATAGTATTGTTTCTTCTAGTCCTCATGATATCTCTATAATTATGCTACAATTTGGTCTCTTTATATTTATTCACGTTTTAAAAAGTCTAGTTACGATGAGTCAGAGTTATGTAGAGGGCGTCCTTGAATCTGTGCTGTCCAAGTCATTAAATATCATGATTGGAGAAAAATCAGGCTACTTGGGACTGGCGGATTATGAAAATTCTCAAATCAACGACCAGCTAAAGCGGGCTTCCCAAGAAGCTTCCTATCGACCTTACCAATTATATACACAAATGGCTGGTATTTTATCTAGTCTAGTTACCATGCTGTCTTCGGCAGTTTTACTTTTCTTATGGAAATGGTGGGTTGTGGTTATTCTATTTGTGATTTCACTGGTGTCGGTTTACTCGATTTTTAAGTTAAACAAAGAACAGTTTGAAATCTATATGAATCGTACCCCGTTATATCGACAGTCATGGTATATGACCTATTTGCTTACAAATGATCGTGCGGTCAAAGAAGTGAAGATTTTTAATTTGGGTCCTTATTTACTAAAAAGATATGAGAATTTACTGCAAAGATTTTTTGTAGAAGACAGGCGTATATTGGGCAAAAGAGTTAGAATTACTTTCCTGTACAGTTTGCTTGAACTTTCTGTTCTGTTATGGATAGTGTGGATGGCAATCCAGGAAACCTTTGTGAAAAAAATATTAATAGGGAACTTATATGGCTATATTCAAGCGATTATGCTAACCCAAAGTCAAATGCAGGCACTAATCCAAGGTATTGTTCAATTTTCACAAAATAATTTGTATATGGAGCAGTTATTTGTATTTCTACAGTTGCCTACATCGGACCCCATTCGGCGTCAAAAGGAACAGGCACTTCTGGATCACCCAAAGAGCAGCACCGGATTTTGTATTGAACAAATTTCAATTGAAGGGGTTTCCTTTACGTACCCGGGTCAATCGAAGGCTTCTATTCAGGACATGCATTTAACAATGACTAAAGGACAAACGATAGCCATTGTAGGGAAAAATGGATCAGGAAAATCGACGCTTATGAAAATCCTGATGCAGCTTTATTCTGATTATAGTGGCGTCATTAAAATTAACGACCGTCCCGTTCAGGATTATGATCTGCAGCAGGTTCAAGACAAAATTGGAGCCGTGTTTCAAGATTTCATGCATTATGAAATGTCAGCACGTCATAACATTGGGTTTGGATCATTAGGGCTTATGGAGCAGGATGAGGAGCTCATCCATGCAGCCCAGTGCGCAGCTATAGACCATATTATAGCCAAACTTCCACAAGGTTTGGACACACAGCTTGGTAAATGGTTTGAGGATGGCTACCAACTCTCAGGAGGCCAATGGCAGCGAATAGCAATCGCACGGGCTTTCCTGCGTAAAGCAGATGTGTATATTTTGGATGAGCCAAGTTCCTTCTTAGATCCTGTGGCAGAACAGGATTTGTTGGTATTATTTTTGGAGTTGATGAAGGATAGCATTGGTATTTTTATTACTCATCGGATTTCATCAGCACGTCTGGCACATAAAATTGTGGTAATGGACAATGGTTTAATTGTGGAGCAGGGAACACATAAGGAGCTGATGTTACTCAATGGGCTATACGCAGAGATGTACAACATTCAGGCCAGCTCATTCGATGAAGAAGCTTCCTTAATTGAAAGCGGAGGGAGGGTGCTAGGATGACGACGACTTCATATATTTGTGATAAATGGATACCCATTAATTTGGATATGAAGGATAAAGTAACTGTAATCTTACAAGAGATTTCCAATCGTTACAAAGACCCCGATCAAGTGCGTATGTATATGAAAAAAACGCCCCCGATAGAGGCTGATGGGATGAAGATGGACCGTTGGTCAGATGGAAGTTTGGGAAGTGGGTTCACGGGCATCTGTTTGTTAATGGGTCAGTTGGATCGACTATACCCTGAGGATGGTTGGGATATTGTAGGACACCAATATTTAGAGCGAATTCGTATGATCGTGGAGCAAAAGGGTGTCCATGACTTATCCCTGTATAGTGGATTATCAGGTATTTTGCTGGCTATTTACTCTTTATCCAGGAAGGGCACACGTTATCAAGGAATGCTTGATTCCCTTGCCTCCTGGTTCGAAGAGGCTGCTTTACATAGCTTGGCCCTATGTCGGGAGGAATGGGGAAGAGGACAATTACAAATGAGCCAGTATGACGCCATATCAGGCTTTACAGGGATCGGACGCATCGCCATGTTATTTTCTGACCGCCCGACTATGCATACCATATGGAACCAGACGATTGAATTGTTTCAGATAATGTGCAGCGACCGTACTTGGAATGGACATCCTGTACCTGGATGGTATATTACCACGGAGAATCAATTTCAAGAGAATGAAAAGAAACAATATCCGCAGGGAAATTTTAATTTAGGGCTTTCGCATGGTATCGCGGGTCCATTAGCTTTTCTGAGCCTGTCTGCTCTTAATGGAGCCGACTCCCTCCCTTTAGTGGGCGATATCAACAGACTGTCACAATTTATACATCATTGGCGTGTTCAGGATACTGAGGGCGTGATTTGGCCTGGGCGTGTTTCCCTTGAGGAATGGGTGGATAACCGTCTGCAGCCTGAAAGCACGCAGTATTATCGTGATTCCTGGTGTTATGGCGTACCAGGCATTGCACGTTCGATCTGGCTGGCGGGACAAGCTCTTCAAAATAAAGATTGGATCGAAACGGGACTACGTGCATACTTGGATATAGAAAAAAGGCTCTATCGTAAAGGAGGACTATCTTCTGCGACATTGTGTCATGGTATTGGGGGATTGTTGCATCTGATCCAGCGTATGTATTCAGATACGGGCCATGAGCAGTTAGGTATGATGCGAGACAGGCTACTAGAAGAAGTGCTGGATATGTTCGATACTAATTCGGCGTTTGGCTTTTATGATCATAGCCTATTGGATGGGAGGCTAGCAGAAGTAGATGAGGCTGGCTTTCTGAATGGAAGTGCTGGAGTTGCCTTGGTGTTGGCTTCATTGATAGGAAATGAAAATCCGGATTGGGACGCTGCTCTTCTAATTCGCTAAGATATGTCATGTTATTCCCTAACCTGAACATAATAAAAGTAAGAAAAGATCCAATCGACCGTTTGAAGGCCGGTTGGATCTTTTTTAACATACTAATTCCTCCTGAGACTCAAGGTATTTTCATTAGCATCCTTCAAGTTGGTTCCACTTACATGGAATCCCAAGGCAGTATTGTTGTACTCCCATTCAATAACCCAATACCTGAACAAAACAGAAAAACAACAGCGAAGATGAGTACCCTTTTACTATATAACCGCCAAACACGGTGTATCGTTTCTTTTCCATAAGGGACGGGTATTAATTGTCTAGTCCCGCATAGATTGACATAGGGGAAAAGGAGGTATGAGCATGTGGAATGGGGTCAAAAAGCTGTCTACACTAGCGGCGATTCTGCTACTAGCGATCATTGTAAGCGCATGCAACAAGGGCGATGATTCAGGTAAGGTGAAAATTGAATTCTTTCAAAACAAGCCGGAGGCCAAGGGTTCTTTTGATAAGCTAATCTCTCAATTCAATCAGGAACATCCCGGTATTGAAGTGACGCAGGTCAACCCGCCAGAGGCAGAGACCGTGTTATTGACCCGGGTTGTCAAAAACGATGTACCTGACATTGTAGGGCTTGGGGCCACCGACACCTACTCCATTTTGGCACAAAGCGGTATTTTTACGGATCTGGCGAATACAGAATTGCCACGTACGATTGATCCGATTTACCTCAAAATGCTTAAGGATGTAACCGGGGTCGATCCCGTGTATGGAATTCCTTATGCTGCGAATGCGAATGGTGTGATGTATAACAAAACGCTTTTTAAGGAAATGGGATTACAGGTGCCCAAAACGTGGGATGAGCTGATTGCAACGGCGCAAAAGATCAAGGCTGCTGGCAAAATTCCTTTCTATTTTACATATAAAGATGATTGGCAAACAAACCTCCCCTTTAATGCGCTGGGCCCGAATCTGGTGGGCATTGATTTTTTCCTGCAACGGCGTGAAAATCAGGTCACTTTTCAGGACAAGTACCGCGAGGTTGCGGAAAAGCAGCTGGAGCTACTGAAATACGGACATGGTGATAATTTTGGCAAAAACTATGCCGACGGTAATCGTGCTTTCGCTAACGGGCAGGGATTGATGTACATTCAGGGCTCGTGGGCCATATCTGAAATTCGCAAAGCCAACCCGAAAGTGGAGCTTGGGTTTTTCCCATTACCGACAGGGAATGACGAAAAGGCGGTCAAGCTGGTGTCCGGTATAGATACACTATTAGCCGTATCGGAGAGCACTCCGCATAAAAAGGAAGCCGAGGAGTTCATTGCCTTCTTATTGAAGCCGGAGAATAGCAAGCAGTACATTACAGAGCAAACGCTGTTTTCGGCGGTGAAGGGAGTTACGCAGGATGATCCGAGTGTGGCGGAGCTGTTGCCGTATTTTAAATCGGGCCGAGTCGTTGATTTTGCCGATCACTATATTCCCAAAGCGGTCCAATTGAATTCTATTGTGCAGGCCTTCCTGCAAAACAGAGACATCGACGCTTATCTGGCCAAGCTCGACCGTGAATGGGATAAGGTAGCTAACCGCCGATAGGAGAGGAGGAGGAGACATGAATAAGCGACTAACGACTTTTTACTGGATGACGGTGCCAGCGGTGCTATTGTTTTTTATATTTTTGACCTTGCCTGCCTTGCAGGGCTTTTATTATTCGCTTACGAACTGGAACGGCTTTGGTCATCAGTATCACTTTGTCGGGTTTAAGAACTATATTAATTTGTTTCAGGACGACAATGTGGGGAACGCATACTGGTTTACTTTCAAATTTGCGATTGTGGTTACCATTGCGACTAATATCCTTAGTTTGCTGATTGCGCTAGGGCTGAATGCTAAAATACGGTTTCGTAACTTTTTCCGGGGTATTTATTTTTTGCCTAATATTTTGAGCGTGTTGATCGTGGGTTACATATTCAATTACTTGTTCTCGAACGTGTTTACGATTTGGGGGCAGAATTTAGGTATTACCTCATTGTCGACGAACATTTTGGGCAGTGAACAACTGGCTTGGGTAGGAGTTGTCATCGTAGCTGTATGGCAGGGAATTGCCTTTAATACGATTCTCTATCTGGCCGGGCTGCAAACCATTCCGACAAGTCTGTATGAGGCGTCCAACCTGGACGGTGCGGGTAAATGGCGCGAATTTTGGAGCATTACCTTTCCGCTAATTGCACCGTTTTTTACGATCAATATGGTATTGGCGATGAAAAATTCTCTGATGGTGTTCGATCAGATCGTGGCTTTGACGAATGGTGGGCCGGGACGGGCCACCCAGTCGATTTCCCACCTGATATACACCGGGGGATTTAGAGGCGGAGAATTTGCTTATCAGTCGGCTAACTCTGTTATTTACTTTATTGTGATCGCGATCATTTCCATCTTACAGCTGCGATTCCTCCAGAGAAGGGAGATGGATAACTGATGAAAACAAGCAGACTTACCAACTGGCCTGTGCTGCTTCTGGTAGCGTTGGGGACAATATTTATCCTGTTTCCCCTCTATATGACGGTGACGATCGCACTTAAAAATCCCGAGCAGATGGCGCATTCCGCCTTTGCCTTTCCGACCGAGCTGCATTGGGAGAATTTTAGTCGTGCAGTAGAAATGACCAACTTCTTCAGCGCTTTTCAAAACAGTGTGATGGTCACGACATCGACGGTCATACTCACTTTGCTAACCAATTCGATGGTCGCTTATGCGATTGCCCGTAATATGCAGCGACGATTTTTTAAGGGATTATATTTTTATTTTGTGAGCGCCATGTTTATACCGTTCCCGATCATCATGCTGCCGATTGTAAAACTGGCCTCGGGCCTTCATATGACTAATTTGTTGGGTCTCATTATGCTGCATACGGTGTATGGTTTGGCGTTTAATGTCTTCGTATATGTGGGTTATATTCGCTCCATTCCGGTGGCATTGGAAGAGGCAGCCACGGTAGATGGTGCGACGACATGGGGGACATTTTGGCGCATTATATTCCCGCTGATGGCACCGATTAGTGCTACGGTGGGAATTCTCACTTGTCTGTCCACCTATAACGACTTCCTGCTGCCGCTCATTATTATCAGCGATGCGGAGCAGTATACACTGCCGCTCGTTCAGTATGTGTTCCAGGGGCAGTTCAATACCGACTTTAATTTGGCCTTTGCCTCGTATCTAATGGCCTTGCTGCCGATGATTATTGTCTATTTGATTGCACAAAAATGGATTATCAATGGCGTTACGCAAGGTTCAGTGAAGTAAGGTAGGGGTACAACAGCTTCAGGCAGACTGTGCTTTACTAGACAAATAAAAAGGGGTTCCCTATACCACGGTTCACACAGGTATAGAGGACCCTCTTTTTATAGCATTGCTATTTGGATGCTTCGCTGTTGCTTGTCAGAGGCTGCAAGGGTACGGTTGTCTCTGCTTCCGGGTCGTCCGTTGTATAGTAGAACATATAGATAGAAGCTTCCTTCCCTTTGAAGTTCTTGTAGACATCCACTGCCTTGTTATTGCCGTCTCCGGCAAAATTGGCTGTGATCGGCTTGCCAATGATCCGTTCTTTACCCAGGCCAATATGCGTCTGGTTAATCCCTCCAAACCGAGCATCTTCGCTCTCTGTTTCCACAAACAAATCTGCCCCTTGTTTGTAGTAAGTCCACTTCACAGGATAGCCACCGATTTGCGTGGTTAGCGTCTGCTTCTGGTCCGAAATATCAGTTAAACGCTGGGGCGTTTTGTCATCCGAATGGATCGTGACTTTATATTTGCCTGTAAAAGTAATAGGAGTGTCCTTGGTAATCACAAGATGGGACGGTCGTTCAAAACGGATCGTATTCAGATCGTGCTCCTGATCAGGTGAAGACCAACGGCTACCCTCTAACGTTGTGCCGTTCACAGAAAGAAAGTACTTTTGATAAGGTAACATGGCGAATTTCTTTTCGCTTCTGATCGTGACACGGATTTGTGTAGGTGTGACAATCATTTGTTCTAATGTAAAATTCGGATTGCCGTTCTCCAACGGGGTATTCAGCACACTTTTAATCGTCCCGCTTTCCATTTTCTTCTTGCTTAGCTGTAGATCAAAGTTTATGGGTTCATGTATACTTTTCTCAGTTTGCGCATATTGCAGTTTGAAAGCAGTCTGTCCTTCTGGTATATCTGCTTTAGAAAAATACTGCTGTGCTGTATACTCCCCGTTATCTCCGGGTTTGCCAAAAGTCCCCCCAGGCTGCGACATCACAGGCTTGTTGCCTTTGTAAGCAACGATTTGTGGATTGTCCCATTTCTTGGGTATGGAGGAATCGAAGGTGATTGCCGAGGACAGCATCAGCTTATCCTTCCCTTGTTGAAATACCTGTACCTTCATATCTTGTAAGCCGTTACGATCCAGCTTGAATGTCTGCATCTGAGGCGATGTGACATCGAGCGGCAATTCCAGTTCCTGAACGCTGGTGAGCTCTATATGATCTACGGTCAGCCGCATGTTCTCTGTTTCTTGCTGCGGTGTCCAGTCACTTTCAAAGTATCCGTTGTACCGTTGATTTTTCGGGTCCCATTGCTGAAAGTTATATTCCCCTGCACTGCTTTCCCCCGCAGCACCTTTTAGCGATACACCTTTGACATTCCAAAACTCGTTGTCTGCCCGTTTTCCGACCTCCAAGCTGTACAGAATCACGGTCCGGTTCTCATCGACAATAGCGGTATGCAGCGTCAGCTTCACTCCGTCTCTGGTTACGGATTGCTCCAAGGGCTGTCCAAGGTCTTGATTTAGTGCCGTCTGAATGCCGCTTCTTCCGTGCAGCAGATTGCCCCAATTATAATGGATGGCGGCATAGACGGGAACGGCAACGAGAAGCGCACTCAGAGAGGCGGCGATAGCTATTTTGCGCCAATTTCTATGTCGGTGCGGAGTGAATGAATCGAAAGTGTCGGTTAGCGTAGGGGCAGTATGCCCTGTCTGTTCCATCCGGTTCCACATCTCATCGAAGTCAGGATAGGCCATTTCCGAATCATTATTTAACTTGCGCTTCAATGCCTTTTCTACGTTGTTCATAGTTCTCTCCTTCCATCTCGGGAATTTCTACACCTGCATCCCGCAGTATTTGCTCCAATAACTTTAGCCCTTTATGAGTCCTCGATTTGACGGTTCCCAGCGGAATTTCCAGCAGTTTTGATATTTCTGCCAGTGTGAAATCATGCATATAGCGGAGGGTCAGCACAGCGCGGATTTTGGCTGGAAGGCGATTCATATAAACGATCCATTCTTCTGTCGATTCGCGTTCTTCCACCAGCTTGTCTACAGGCTTACCTTCCGCCCCGCTAAATAAATAGGGATTAGCCGATACTTTCAAATGCAGGCTTTTCCGGCGTTTAAGGTAATTCAGACAATGATTGACCGTAATTTTCATAATCCAGGCTTTTAGTTGTTCGATCTGTTCACGATTGCTGCGAAACAGGGTGATAAACACTTCCTGCGTTAAATCCTCTGCATCCGATGCGTTATGTACCATGTAGTAGCAGGTTCGGTATACATCTCGTTGATACAAATCAAACAACTCTCGATTACTCTCCAATGATGTGCTCTCCTTTCTTGTGCAGTTTATCTATATAACAACTGAGGCCCTCATAAGGTTCATTTGGTTGCGAAAAGTAAACCGTCTGATTCGATATATTTTGTTTTTCTTCAAATGTATCACACGAAAAAAGAAGCCTGTAAATCTCAAAAGTTCAGATTTACAAGCTTCTTATGTTTTGCAAAGCTAGACCCTACGGAATGAATATTTCCTCACGCAAAACCAGGTTAACAGATAGATTGCCGATATCTTTCTGCTTAGTCAGCCAGTCGTACAAGCGTTCTTCCTTGCGAGCGGGCTGCAAGGATGTCTTCGAGCGCGCTGGGCAGGTCGGCCAATCCGACTTCGCGCTCAACGAGCTGCTCTAGCTGTTCCGGCTTCCATTCGCTGCCAAGTCGCTTCCAGATCGCTACACGGGTGTCGTATGGGCAGAAGACAGAGTCTATGCCCAGCAGACTTACGCCGCGCAAAATAAACGGCAGCACCGTCGTAGGCAGCTTGGTTCCTGCCGTCAGGCCGCTCACGGCAACGGAGCCGTTGTAGGCGATCTGGCTGAGCAGCGAAGCGAGCGGCTTTCCGCCTACAGGATCAACAGCCGCTTGCCAAAGCTGCTTGCTCAGCGGGCGGATGCTCTCCGCGCCGTCGTAGACCTCCTCGCGAGAAATAACCTCGGCTGCTCCGAGCGCCTTGAGGTAATCATGCGCATCGGCCTTGCCACTGCTGGCTACGACATGATAGCCTCTCTTGTTCAGCAAGGCAATAGCTGCCCCGCCTACGCCGCCCGTCGCTCCGGTGACAAGTACCTTCCCCTGCTCCGGAGTAACGCCGTTTTGCTCCAGCCGATATAACGACAGGGCCGCGGTGAATCCGGCTGTCCCGAAAATCATCGCCTCTCTCGGCGTGAGTCCGTCTGGAAGTGGAACCACCCAGTCCGCAGGCACGCGTGCATATTGGCTGAATCCTCCGAATTGAGACACACCCAGCCCGTATCCGGAAACGAGCACCGCTTGTCCTTCGCTAAAGCGGCTATCCTCCGAAGAGACGACGGTTCCTGAGCAATCTATGCCTGGTACGAACGGATAGGATTTGACGATATTGCCATCCTTGCGGGCAGCAAGCCCATCTTTATAGTTGATGCTGGAATAAGCGACACGAATCAATACTTCTCCAGCAGGTAAACTGCTAGCTTCCAGAGAACGCACCTCTGCTTGAACTTCACCGTCCTGCGTCTGATCGACGACAAGGGCTTGAAATGATTGAGTCATCTGTAAAAGCCTCCTTTATTACCTTTTAACCCTATGAATGTCCTATATATTCCCTCTTTAATTCGCGAATTATGCTTAGGAAGCGTACAACAATTTTCACAACCTGTCAGCGGCAATGCTCACAGGCTCGTATTCTATTATACTCTTTAGCTCATAATTGCGTCGATAAGCCCAGATTTGCCGGTATATTCTTGTAATATCCTGTTTCAATAAAGTTCGATAATCAATTATAAAGAGGGTGATAAATGAATTCTTACGCATTTTGCAAATCATTTTACGTAAACGGGATGTATTTTCAGAATGACTATGCTAACATACCTTTTGATTGTTAAATAAATCTATGAAGAAAGGTGAATGAATGACAACCAGAGCACTAAAAAATGGTTCGGTATTGTCCGAAGCCAAGGAACTGAATTTGTTCCGTTTGACATGGCCTATTTTCCTTGAATTATTCCTGTTTATGTTAATGGGAAGCGTCGATACATTCATGCTCAGCTCTGTATCTGATAATGCAGTGTCGGGTGTGGGCGCGTCCAATCAAATTATTTCAATCGCTATCCTTGTACTGGAGGTTATCGGCAACGGCGCTGCTATCGTCGTAGCTCAATATATCGGTTCTAAGAAACTAGTCGAAGCGGCCCAGGTTACAGGTACGGCCATTACGTTGAATTTGATGGTAGGTCTTTTGCTAAGCGTAATTTTTCTTGTGTTTGGTACGCATATGTTGCAATGGTTGAATGTCCAGGGGGACATTCTTACGTATGCGGAATCCTATATGAGCATCGTCGGGGGGGCTATTTTCCTTCAGGCATTGATTAACGCGCTGGCGGCGACCATTCGTACGCACGGTTTTACCAAAGAAACGATGTATGTATCGGTTTTTATGAACGTGATCCACGTGGTCGGCAACTATGTTTTGATTTTGGGGCATTGGGGAATGCCAGCACTCGGTGTAGAAGGTGCTGCTATTTCTACAGTAGGTAGCCGCTTTATTTGTCTCTTGATCTTCTTCTGGCTGATGTACCGGGTCACTGAGGTTCGTGTCGAGTGGAAATATTACGTTCACTTGTCCAAAAAGTTTATCTCTAAAATATTGCGTATTGGTGTACCATCCGCGCTGGAGTCTATCATGTATCAGTCGTGTCAGCTCATATTCACACTGTATGTGACCTATCTGGGCGCAGAAGCGATGGCGACACGTCAATATGCCAATAATATTTCGAGCTATATTTATTTGTTCAGTATGGCCGTCGGTATGGGAACGGCTATCGTAGTGGGAAGGCTCGTGGGAGCCAGAGAGAAGGATACGGCTTATAAACGTGTATTGAACAGTGTGAAATGGGCGCTACTCGTGACTGTGATTATTGATGCGGTGGTTATCTTTTTCCGTGTACCTTTGCTCGGTTTATTTACAGAGAACCCTGAAATCATTCGTTTGGGAGCGCAAGTCATTTTACTTAGCATTCTGCTAGAAACTGGCCGGACGACGAATATCGTCATTATTAACTCGTTGCGTGCTGCTGGAGATGCCAAGTTCCCGGTTTTTATGGGACTAATCTCTATGGTCTGTATGAGCTTGCCGCTGGGTTATCTGCTGGTGTTCAAGCTGGATATGGGGCTCGCCGGTGTGTGGCTGGCGATTGCTGCTGATGAATGGACTCGTGCTGTCATCATGTATGCCCGCTGGAAAAGCCGGTTATGGGAAAAGCATGCGCTGATCGAGCACGATACACCAGATCAGTCTGCAACGCCTGTTCCAGCACACTGATCCGAGTAGTATTTAGGGCCAACTGGAACCTAGCTTTTCGATAGAGTTGTATACGTGGAGGCAGTTCAAGAGAACATCTTGAACTGCCTCTTTTGCTGCCGGGAGAACCATCCTTTTATACAGTGGCACGATAGGCAATTTTGAAGTTCAACTTATATCATAATGGCTTTCATAAATAGAAGTCTGGTAAATTTACTAAAAAAAAGATATACTTTTGTTGCACTAACGCAGTACATGAAAGACAAGGAGTGTACCGATGAAGAAGCCGACGATTGAAGATGTTGCCCAGAAGGCAGGAGTGTCTAAAAGCACTGTCTCGCAATTTCTGAACAAACGATATAAATATATGAGCGACCAGACAAGGGACCGGATTGCCGAAGTTATTCAAGAGCTGAATTATCAGCCTAACGGGCTGGCCCGCAGCTTGAAGCAGAACCGGACGTTTATGGTGGGAGTCATTGTAGCCAACATTGATTATACGCTGTCGATCCAGTCTATCCGTGCGATTGAGGAGGAATTGCAGCTTTTCGGCATTCAGGTGATCATTTGCAACGCCGATGAAAACCCCGACAAGGAAGGCCAGTATATTGAGATGCTCAAGGCCCGTCAAGTGGACGGCTTAATTATCTTCCCGACAGGCAAGCATGCAGACATTTACAATCAGCTCATTCGTGAAAAGTATCCATTGGTGTTTTTGGACCGCTTGGTGGACGGTGTCAATACACGTAGCCTGCTGTTGGATAACGAAATGGCGATTAAGCTGGCGATTCAGGAACTTGTGGCTCACAAGCATGAGCGAATTGCGCTGATTACCTTGCCCCTTGGCTTGAATCGGATTACTCCACGAGTGGAGCGGCTCAGCGGATACAAGAAGGCGTTGGAAGAGCATGGCATGCCATTTCGAGAAGAATATATGCACAGCGTGCCGAGAGAAGAAATCCAGCAGACGCTGAAGGAGCTTTTCCAACTGCCTGAGCCGCCGACTGCGCTGTTGGCCGGGAATGATATCGTGTTGGCTGAGGTGTTGAAGTATGTGAATGCCCGCCGTATACGCATTCCGGCAGAGCTGTCCATTATCGGAATTGACGATGCGGAGTTTGCCCATATTTACAATCCGCCGATTACGACCATTACGCAACCGATTGCGGATATGGGGAAGCAGGCGGCAAAAACGCTGCTGTCCAGTATTGAGGAAGGCGGCGAATCGGTTCCGATTATTTACCGATTTGTGCCGGATATCAATCGGGGAGAATCCGTCAAAACGCTGTAGACGAGCATCATGTCTTATATTATAAAATAGCCCGTATTCCTTTGTACGACCTGAGTATGCGTATGCTGCTCAGGTCACACAAATGCGAATACGGGCTATTGGAAGTTAAGCCGACTTTGGATGCGGCCTTTGTTGAGCTTGCGCTCATAGCAGTGAAGGTTACGCGGGGGATGATCCCGGACTAATTTGTGCTGGCGCTGAGCAAAAAAGATTCCAGTTCGGCTCGCGTCGGATAGCCATCCATGTCTCCGGCTGACATGACAGCCAGCGCACCAAGTGCATTACCGCGTTTGACTGCCTCTGCCAGGGGCAAGCCTTCCAGTAGCGCGCTGATAACACCTGCGGCAAATCCGTCACCCGCACCGACGGTATCCACGACATGATCTACGCGGAAGCGTTTGACATATCCCTCAGCATCTGCGGATTTGTAATATGCGCCTTCGGTTCCCAGCTTGATGATGACCAGTGAGGTACCACGGTCAAGGTAGAACGAAGCAATATCCTCGGGCGAAGTATAGCCCGTCAATATTTTACCTTCATGAATCCCCGGTAGAAGCCAGTCGCATCCCTCAGATGCTTCGTTAATCGCCTCCACCATCGTTTGTGTGTCAGGCCATAATTTGGGTCTTAGGTTAGGGTCGAAGGATACAGTTTTGCCTGCCTTCTTCATGAATTGCCGCGCATGTCGTGCGAATTCGCGGCATTCAGCGGAGAGGGCAACGGAAATACCTGTAAAATGCAGATGGCGAGCCCCGGCAAAGTAAGCTTCGTTAAAATCAGCGATGCTCAGTGTGGAAGCGGCGGAATGCTTGCGGAAGTATTCCACCTCGGGGTCCCCACTTATAACTTTGGATTTAATCAGCATCCCGGTAGAGTGGTCTTTGGTAAACATGACATTCTGGGTGTCGATTCCTTCCTGACGTAGCGCATCGGCAATGAACTTGCCGAACGTATCCTCGCCGAGTTTGGTTACGAGTCCGGCACGTAGCCCCAAACGCGACAAACCTGCCGAAACATTCGTCTCTGCCCCGGCCAACGCTTTGGTGAATGAACGCACCTCATCCAGAGAGCCTGCTTCATTGGCGTAAAACATGGCCATCGGTTCTCCGAAGGTAACAGCATCCAATGTTGCGGTCATTTGAATTCCTCCTTGTGTTTAGTAAACTTAATCTGTAAGCGCATGCACCAACTGAATAAATTGAAATTATCACATAAATCGGTTTTTCACAATGATGAAGTTGATATATTTGCTAAAAACTTTTTGGGTAATATAGATAAAAAAAATGTGGTTTTGTTTATCAAAAGGTAAAAAACGTGTGAAACTTCGTGTGTATTAAGGGTTTTTCTAGGAAAATCGAAGTTTTAGGTTGACACCCCCTTAGATAATTATTACAATTCTAGCTAAGAAGTAGAGTTAGAAACCGCTTTTACAACAATTCCGTTGATAAAAAAGTTTATCTAAACAGGAGGAATGTTTTTATGGAAATGCGTTATTCAACTCATCCCGAACATGCCAAACATTTTACGACTGAAGAGTTGCGTCAGCACTATCTAATCCAGGAACTGTTTGTACCTGAGGAGGTAAAGCTGGTCTATACGCATGAAGATCGTGTCATTATCGGGGGCATTTATCCCGTGAATAAATCTGTTGCACTGGAAGGTAACGATCAAATCAAAGCGGAAACTTTCCTGGAGCGCCGCGAACTGGGCATTTTTAATGTTGGGGGTAGCGGTACGGTCAAGGTGGACGGTGAAACTTACGAGCTGGCCACAAAAGACTGTCTCTACGTAGGTAAAGGTGGCAAGGAGTTGATCTTTGAAAGCGATTCCAGTGAAAAGCCTGCGAAATTTTATATTGTTTCAGCTTTGGCTCATACCACGTATCCGACGACGAAGCAGTCTTTTGCCGATGTACCTTCTGAAAGTCTGGGTTCGCAGGAATCAGCCAACAACCGTACGTTGCGTCGCTTTATCCATGATGAAGGCATTCAAAGTTGCCAATTGGTTATGGGGATGACGACGTTGGAAAACGGCAGTGTATGGAACTCTATGCCAACACATGTTCATGACCGTCGTATGGAAGTATATTTCTACTTTGAACTGGATGAGAACGCGAGAATGTTCCACCTAATGGGTGAACCAAATGAAACGCGCCATCTGGTGATGAAGAATGATGAAGCCGTTATTTCTCCACCTTGGTCTATTCACTGCGGTGCGGCTACGGGTAGCTATACCTTCATTTGGGGCATGGCCGGTGAAAATAAAACATACAAAGACATGGATCAGGTTGCCATGAGCGAGTTGCGTTAATCCGATCAGTGTATTGAAGCGTAAACCTGCAAGCGGCTGAGGTACATGGTCATCCCATTCGTGGAAAGGATCAGGAACATGACGAAAAAGAAAGTTTTGGAACATATCACTTCGGTAGGTGTCGTCGCAGTCATTCGAGGAAACACGGCGGAGGAAGCGTATCTCATGTCTAAAGCCTGCATTGAAGGCGGCTTGGATAATATTGAGCTTACATTTACGACGCCAGATGCGGATCAGGTCATTCGAAGATTGAAAGATGAATTTAAGGATCGGGCAGTGATTGGTGCAGGAACGGTACTGGAATCACTGACGGCGAGAATTGCTATTCTGGCCGGAGCAGAGTTTGTCGTGAGTCCTTCTTTTGAAGAAGAAACAGCGAAGCTATGCAATTTGTACGCGATTCCTTATATGCCTGGCTGTATGACGCTGAATGAGATCAAGGAAGCCATGAAATTGGGTAGCGATGTCGTGAAGTTGTTCCCAGGCAGTGCAATGGGGGCGGACTTTGTGAAGGCCGTTAGAGGTCCAATGCCTCATGTACAGATTATGCCAACGGGTGGTGTTGATCTGGATAATATGGAAACCTGGCTGCGTAACGGATGTGTAGCTGTGGGAATTGGGGGTAATTTGACGGCTCCAGCCAAGGAAGGTCGCTACGACTTGATCACAGAAAATGCAGCACGTTATGTAGCTAAATATAAAGAAGTACGCGCAGCGCTGTAGGCTTCAGGAAATATAGGTTTTTATACTAATTTGTGATGGAGGCGTAGACATGGGTCTGGACCATTTTTCATTGGATTTTTTCAGTCTAAAAGGTAAAACGGCGATTGTAACAGGAGGCAACACTGGTTTGGGTCAAGGGTATTCCGTAGCTTTGGCCAAAGCGGGTGCAGACCTGTTCATTGTAGCTAACAATGATGAGTATGAAGAAACAAGACGTTTGCTGGAGCCAACGGGTGTGAAGGTTGCCTTTTATCAGGCAGATCTGACAGAGAAAGAATCCATTAAAAAAATTGTAGAAGAATGCGTCAATGAATTCGGTAAAATTGATATCCTTGTAAACAATGCAGGTACGATTCGTCGCGCCCCTCTGCTGGAGTATAAAGATGAGGATTGGGACGCTGTCATGGAGATTAACCTGAATGCCGTATATCATCTGAGCCAGGAAGTGGCAAAGGTGATGGTAGAGCAAAAAAGCGGGAAGATTATCAATGTCGCTTCTATGCTTGCTTTTCAGGGCGGCAAATTCGTTCCGCCGTATACAGCGAGCAAGCATGCGGTAGCTGGTTTGACCAAGGCATTTGCGAACGAGCTGGCAGTTCATAACGTTCAGATTAATGCGATTGCGCCGGGTTATATTGCTACGGCAAATACAGCTCCAATCCGTGCGGATGAAAATCGCAATCAAGAAATCCTGTCGCGTATTCCTGCGGGTCGTTGGGGCGATCCGTCTGATTTGATGGGAGTTGTGGTTTTCCTCGCCAGTCAGGGTTCCGACTATATGAACGGTCATATCTTGGCGGTGGACGGCGGCTGGCTGGTACGTTAAGCAGCGCTGGTCGCATCGAAGTTTATGAACTGGAAGCTGCCTCAAAAGGAAACTATCCTTTCAGGCAGCTTTTATTTTTTCAATGAAGCTATATGCTGAACTTGAAGACTTGGGGCGCTGTGTCGATCCGTCCTATGCATATGGCACGAATGCCTTTATAATTTAATGAGATAAAAATTGCTAGGCTCCAGCCGTACACTTGGTTGGAGCCTTTGAGCATAACACAGATAGATTGGAGAATGGAGAGATGAGTTCACAGCAACACCAACGAGCTTTGGTATACAAATCTTTGTGGCATGCCGGTCCTTGGGTGCTTGCCGTAGGGATCATTCTGGTAGGTGCCAATCTGCGCGCCTCGATTACCTCGGTAGGACCTCTTATCGGTTTGATTAAGGATTCTTTGCATATTTCGAATACACTGAGTGGCCTATTAACGACATTGCCGCTGCTGGCTTTTGCCCTGTTGTCGCCTTTTGTAGCCAAACTGTCGCGCCGCTTCGGATCGCCTCTTATTATTTTTGCAGCTTTGCTGCTGTTGACCGCAGGTATTGTAGTGCGCTCAACGTTAGGGGTTACTGCATTATTTGTCGGGACCGCCATGCTGGGACTGGCTATTGCCGTGTGTAATGTGTTGCTGCCCAGCTTGATCAAAGAGGAGTTTCCTCGCAACAGCGGACTGATGACCGGCGTATACTCAGTATCCATGAATGTGGTCGCAGCAACCGCATCTGGCCTGAGTATACCGCTGGCTATAAATGGAGGTATGGGCTGGCGAGGTGCCTTGGGAATATGGGCGATTGTGGGTGTCGTAGGTATTTTACTCTGGGTGCCCCAGCTCCTTAAGGCTCGCAAAACAGCTAATAAAGCAGCAGTATCTGCCCAAACCGTGAATGTGTATAAATCGTCTTTGGCCTGGAAGGTGACGCTGTTTATGGGGCTGCAATCTGCCTTGTTCTATGTTCCTGCCGCCTGGTTTCCTGAAATGATGAGCGGACAGGGAATGGATTCAGAAACTGCGGGCTGGATGCTGTCTGTGATGCAGTTTGCGCAAATGCCATTTACTTTTATTGTGCCTATTTGGGCGGCGCGAGTGAAGGATCAGCGGGTATTGGTTCTGATTATGGCTGCGCTGTATTTTATCGGTCTGGGTGGATTTCTGCTTGGGGCTACACAGTGGAGCGTGATTTGGGTCATATGTATCGGTATAGCGGGTGGTTTTGCTTTCCCGTTAGTGATGATGTTCTTCAATTTGCGGACGCGGACACCGCAGCAGGCAGCAGAGTTGTCGGGTATGGCGCAATCCTTTGGGTATTTGCTGGCAGCGACCGGGCCGACACTGTTCGGTTATTTGCATGATGCGACACAAGGCTGGACCATTCCGCTGTTGCTGCTTTTGTGCCTGAGTGTTCTGCTTATGTTTATAGGGCTGGGTGCAGCCAAGAAACGATATGTCGGAGGCGAGGTGGATGATCAGGCTACAATTTGATGCAGATGGCTACAGTGTGGTTTGTAATGCAGATCGTGTTATGTTGTTGGCTAAAGAATTTGCGCTGTTGCGCTTTCTGTACGATAACCGGAACCAGGTGTTCACCCGTGAACAACTGCTGGATCGGGTGTGGCCGCTGGAGTATCCGGTGGAGCGTACGGTAGATGATCATATCTACAGATTGCGCAAAAAACTTAAGTCATGGGATGGTCTCCGTATTCATACGGTCAGAGGGTATGGCTACAGCTTGACCTTGACTGACGTGCAGCCACAGAATCATCCGTCCTTGCACGATCAGGAGGTGCAAGACGCCGTACATGGACTATTCCGCAAATACCAGCTGTTGGGGCAGGGAAATTCCATCGTAGCGCTGGCTGCCCAGCAGGAGCAGATGGGTTTTGAATTGTCTGTCTTTTATCAAATGTATACCCGTTTTGTACAGGCGGATGTGCCTTGGTTCTTGGAACGGGAGGACTTTGCTCCCGCAGATCGATTGTATTGGATGCTACTGCTATATATGTGCACAGCAGGGGTGACGGATGAGGGGCTTGTCCTATGTGAGCGTGCGCTTTCCAGTGGATTGCTATCTGAAGCGCAGGAGCGGGAATTGCGTATTCTCAACATTCTGGAGGCTTATGTAGAGAACGGACAACCTGAACACGCCCAGGAAGGTCTGCCACTGACCATGATGGTCATGGAACGGGATAATCTCGATAATTTTGTGATGCCTGTTGCGCTGATGGAGATGTATATGCATCTGGTTGCCAATCATATGGAAAAGGCTGCCGAACTGTCTGATCGTCTGGAATGCATGCTGTCGGAGGCCCCGTTTTTGCGCGAGCTGGGCCGTTATCGCATGATGCGCGGGCTTATGCTGTTGCGTACTGGAGATGTGGATAACGCCGAGCGGCTCATGGATGAGGGATTGGATACCCTTGATATGGCTAAACAGGAATTACTAAAAATCAAAGCGGTATGTCAAATTCGCTCGTTCCTGAAGCTTTGCGGTTCCTATCCAGCGCTGGAAGAGAAGTATGCCGCTCAATATGATCAGCTTGACCGGGACAACAGTTTAACACTGCATCGTTCGGCGCTAAGGCGCTGGCTGGAGCAGACAATCTCAATGGCCTGATTTTTTAGCTGTCTGACTTTCCTCTGATATAGACCCGCTAGAATGTTCTTATTGCTAAAAAAAGCTGAAAATGAGAGCAGGGTGAGTAGATAATGAAGGAAAAGAAAGAACTGCAATCCGCGCCTAGCATTTGGCGCAATGGCCGTTTTCGGCGGATGTTTGCGGCACACACGGCTGCTTCCTTTGGCGATTGGTTTGATGCTATCGCCATTCAGGTGCTTGTTGCCTACCGCTGGGAAGCTGACCCTATGCTGATTGCGCTGATTCCGGTAGTGATGGCGCTACCGGGTCTGCTGCTCGGTTCTATCGCGGGCACGTTAGCTGACCGGGTACACAAGGCCCGGCTGATGATCGTCTGCGATGCAGCTATTGCCTTATTGACGCTGGCCATTCTCGCCGTCCCAGGTCCGGTGTGGCTGCTGCCTTTGCTCGGTCTACGCGCGGCGGCTGGCGTATTTCAAATGCCTTCACAGCAAGGCTTGACCCGCACGGTAGTCGCCAGCGACGACCTGTTTCGGGCGACCTCGCTGAATGGGTTGGTCAATCAGGCCTCCAAAGTGGCAGGGCCATTACTGGGCGCTATGACCTTGACTGTGTTGTCTCCCCAGGCATGCATTATTCTCAATGCATTGCTGCGCCTCTGTTCCGGACTGCTGCTGTGGCCGCTGCGCGGAATCGGTCCGGCGCTGGTCAGCGCAGACCAACAAGCTGTTGCAGCCGAGCAGCAAGGAAAGTCGGCTACGCATACAGCGCCTGAGGCTGATGAAGTCCAAATGCGGGAGGAGCATGTTCGCGCATCTCGTTTTTTCAACCAATGGCGTGAGGGCTGGGCGTTCTTATGGCGCAGTCGAATGCTTTTGCATACGCTCATATTCGGACTTTTCGGCTTAATCGCCATTCTCATGATCGACTACCAGTTCCCTACATTGCTGCGAGTGCTCGCTCCGGGTAATGAATCGCTGCTTGGCTGGCTGGTTTCAGCCATTGGTGCTGGCGCCGTCGGTTGCATGCTTGCGCTTAATCGCTTGAATCGCATAAGCGCAGGCTGGGGGCTCGGTGGTGGATATGTGCTGGTTGGCGGAGCAATTGCTGCTTTAGGCTGGGCGCAGCCCGGAACAGGATGGCCAGTCCTACTTATGATCGGGGCTGTGCTGGGCGTGGGCAATGGCCTGTACATTATCACCCAGAACTATATATTACAAGCCAAAACCCCTGCCGATATGGTAGGACGCGTCTTCGGTATCCAAAGTACCGTGATTGGAGCAATCATGGTCGTTTCGCCGCTTGCCGGGGGAGTATTGATCCGAATAGCAGGGGCGGGAACGGCTTTTGTCTGGATCGGGATGACTGTTGGAATCTTGGGCTTGGCAGGCCTGCTGCTTCAATCCGTAATTTGGCGCGAGTCCCTCGCTGATTCTAGCCTGACTACGGAGCAAAATGCAGACCCTGCGTAGTCGAACTTGCGCAATAATTTGCTTTGATTTTCGTCATTCATATTTTTAGCAGGGGAGAGATCATGATGACTCAACAAACTTCAGCCTCAGAGCCTGTGGCACGGTTACTTGAAGGATCACGGGTGTACTTGCGTCCCGTTAACGTAGAGGACACCGAGCTATACTATAATACATTGTTCCATCAGGATGTGCGGAGGCTGACAGGCACACAACGAAGCTTTACCAAGGATCAAATTGCCCGTTATATTGAAGCTAAAGGACAGGATGCCTCAAGCTTGTTGCTGTTGATTGCGCTTCGCGAAGATGATCGTGTCATTGGGGATATAGCCCTGCAGGATATGGACAGCCTGAACCGCAGTGCTAACATCCGTATTGCGATCAATGAGCAGGGAAATCAGGGGAAAGGTTACGGCACTGAAGCGCTTGTACTCATGCTGGGTTACGGATTCGGTATCTGTAATCTGCATCGGATTGAGCTGAATGTATTTGATTTTAATGAACGTGCCATTCGTTGCTATGAAAAAGTAGGCTTTCAGCGCGAAGGTGTGCAGCGGGATGCTTTATTCTACAATTATGAATACCATGATTCGATCCTGATGAGTATGCTGGACCACGAATACCGCAACCGCTATGTGAAAAAAGCAGACAATTGATTCAACACGTTTACACGGGTTTGCAGAAGAGATAAAATTGCTTGTTTGCGCAAATATGACAGACAACATCAAATGAATATATGAATTTACTGAAGGAGCCTGTCACCAAGGCTCCTTTATGTCTTTTTTAGGGGAACCTGCTGCTGATGTTCATTGCTGGACTGGAGACGGATCTGGATCAACTTCGACGTAATTGGAAGCCTGCGGTAGCTGTGGCGGTTGGAGGCATTATTTTACCGCTAATTTGTGGTTTTGGTGTAGGGAAGCCTTTGGATTCTCGGTGCATGAAGGCTGGTTTCTAGGAATTTGGGTGCGCAGTGCTGGATGATGTGCTTGTCGTGGTGCTGCTAGCGGTAGTAATGAATATATTCGGTATGGGTGGAGAAACTTCGCTGGGACTTCTTGTTGGCAAAAGGCTAGTTTTCTTCGTCGTAGCTACGGATTAAATGTTTCCTTTGAGGGAGTAGGGCAGCAGCTCGGATTTGTTGTTGTTTTGACACTGATTGCGTTGGTGACGAAGTTAGTGGGAGGAGGCCTCGGCGCGCGGCTGACGGGCTTCAATAACCGTTCTTCCCTTGCGATTGGCTCCGGTATGATATCACGTGGCGAGGTCGCACTTATTATTGCAGCTACCGGTCTACAGTCGGGTCTGTTGGCACAGCAATATTTTACATCCGTGATCATTGCCGTCATTTTGACAACGTTGGCTGCACCTCCAATTCTCAAGCTGTGTTTTAGCGATAAGAGGGAGACTTCCGCTCACGATACAGAAAAGAAGGCCAGCATTGATAAGTTGTAATGAGAGTATCAACAGGTCATAACAAAAAGACCCTTCGGGTTCAGTTTCTCATAGTGTGCATGGAAAGTCCGATTTTAGAGTAGAGCGGACTTTCCATGCAGCATGAGAACATGGGCGAAGGGTCTTTTTTATGCTAAATGTGCTGCAAGAATAGAGAAATTAGGACTCTGACACCACTGTGAAGCGTTGGTTCAGATGTTGTGGTTTTTCGATTTCGTCCACTACGGCAACCGCATAGTCCTCGTAGCTGACATAGCTTGCACCTTTGGAATTAACCAACAGCGTGTCTTTTCCTACTTGGTAAGAGCCTGTACGTTTACCCAGTGCAAATTCCGCAGAAGGGCTAATAAAGGTCCAGTTCAGGTCGCTGGTACCACGCAAAATTTCCAGGTTTTTTCCTTGGTTGTTGGCTGTTGGATATACGAAATCAGGGAAGCCAGGAGCGTCTTTTACCAAAAGTGTTTGGGATTCGTCAATGAACAAGCTGCCTGCACCACCTACGACAATCAGGCGAGTACCGGATACATTACGCAGGGCTTCGATCAGTACGTTACCTGCATCGACATGCAGATGCTCTTGTCCGAGTGGAGCGGCAAATGCATTAACGACTACGTCAAAACCTTTCAGATCATCTGTTTTCAGATCAAAAACGTCTTTTTGTACCACAGTAGCACGACTTTCTGTTACTTTAGACGAGTCACGGACGATGGCGGTTACTTCATGCCCTCTGTCTAATGCTTCTTTTACGATATTATTTCCTGCTTTACCGGTTGCACCAATAACTGCAATTTTCATAATAGATAGCCTCCTATAGATATGATGTGGATGATTCATTCGTTTGATCGTAAGTGTACTCAGTGCATTTACGAACTTAAATATGTAACTATTATAGTTACAACATAAAATAAAAGTCAAGCTCTTCTGCTGGGCAAACTAAAGTCCTCCGATTGGAAGGAGAGGAACTCGTTTAAATATATAAAGTGAAACTGAATGAGCAAACTTAAGCCATATTGGATATATGTAGACCACAGATAAGAAAGGAAGAGTGAATCGATATGAGTAAAAAAGTACAGCTTGAACCCGCAGCACAGAAATTTGCAGACGATAATGCCAAGCCTCCGTTTCTATATGATTTGGGTCCTGAAAAAGGACGTGAAACGGTCAATGAGGTTCAATCCGGCCCAGCAGACAAACCTGCCGCAGATGTAGAAGATCTAACCATTCCAGGCGGGCCTGGCGGTGAGGTGAAGGTCAGAATTGTTCGCCCACAACAGGTGACAAGCGATCTCCCGGTCATTGTATATATTCACGGAGCAGGCTGGGTATTCGGTAATGCTCATACGCATGATCGCCTGATTCGTGAATTGGCAGTCGGCTCACAGGCAGCAGTTGTATTTCCAGAATACAGCTTGTCCCCTGAAGCTAAATATCCGACGGCGATTGAGGAAATTTACGCGGTCGTTCAATGGGTGGCACAGCACGGACGCGAGCATGGGCTGAAGCCCGATACGCTGACGGTAGCCGGAGACAGTGTGGGCGGTAATATGACGGCGGCCGTAACGCTGCTGGCCAAAGAACGTAGCGGCCCTACCATTCGCCAGCAGTTGCTGTTCTATCCAGTGACGGATGCTTCCTTTGACACAGAATCATATCATGAGTTCGCCACAGGATATTTCCTGAGCCGCGAAGGAATGCAATGGTTTTGGGATCAATATACGACGGATCCCAACGAACGAGCGCAGATCACGGCGTCCCCATTACGTGCCACCACAGAACAGCTCGAAGGGCTACCACGTGCGCTGGTCATTACAGGTGAGGCCGATGTGCTGCGCGATGAAGGCGAGGCCTATGCGGACAAGCTACGTGAAGCGGGGGTGGATGTGACCGCTGCACGCTTTCAGGGCATCATCCACGACTTTGTGATGCTGAACCCATTGTCTGAAACCGCGGCCAAGCGCGGTGCGATCATGCTCGCTACCTCATGGCTGCGCCAAGGGTTTGAGGGCTAGTACACTATAGAGCATTTTAAGGGTGCCGTCGTGTGATTTGATCCAGTTCTTTGAATGATTAGGCTGTCTTCTTCCTGCTGACATCTATTGCAGGGAAGGCAGCCTTTATACATATCTGCAATGAAACCGCTTCACGTTCATCGAACAGAGTGATAATATAAAATTTGAACGAGTTTGACCGACATTCAGCCTAAGGGGGATATCCATGCCATTTCAGGGACAACGCATTTTACCTGCAGCTAAGCATATGAAGCAGCTGGAGGGTATTTTAGACAGCTCTTATGAGTATGCGGTTTTTCTGGATACGCATGTAGCGCAGCTGCGCAACCTGTACCAGATGGCTAGAAGTCGCAGCAAGCAAATGCTCCTGCATGCCGATCTGGTGCAAGGCTTGAAGAATGACGAGTATGCGGCTGAATATTTGTGTCAGGAAATTAAGCCATTTGGGATTATTTCGACCCGGTCCGGGGTGATCGCAACTGCTAAAAAGAAAGGAATTCTTGCTGTACAGCGGGTGTTCCTGCTCGATACGATTGCACTGGAAAAAAGCTACGCGCTGGTAGAAAAAACGCGTCCGGATTATATTGAGGTGCTGCCCGGTGTTGTTCCACCGATGATTAAGGAGGTCAGCGAACGCACTGGCATTCCTATTTTGGCAGGCGGACTTATTCGCACCCCTGAGGATGTGGAAGCAGCGTTGGCCGCGGGAGCTACAGCAGTTACGACCTCCAATAAACAGCTGTTCGAACACTATAAGCAATAGCTTTTATTTGTATCAAGTGGGTAACCATACATAATAAGCAAGGAGGCTGGGAAACGATGGAGCAATACATTCTTGCCTTAGATCAGGGCACAACCAGTTCGCGGGCCATCTTGTTTGATCGGCAGGGAACAGTGGTATACAAGGCACAACGGGAGTTCCCACAGTATTTTCCCCAGCCCGGGTGGGTAGAGCAAAACGCCAATGAAATATGGAGCTCTATTTTGGCCGTCATCGCCTCCTGCTTGTCAGAATCAGGTGTGAAAGACAGCCAAATTGCCGGGATTGGTATTACGAATCAACGGGAAACCGTAGTAGTGTGGGATAAACATACGGGTCTGCCTGTATATCATGCACTGGTATGGCAGTCACGGCAAACAGCCGGGATCTGCGAGGAATTGAAAAGCCGTGGATTTGATCATATTTTTCATAGCAAAACGGGACTACTCATTGATCCCTACTTTTCTGGCACCAAGGTCAAATGGATACTCGACAACGTCGAAGGGGCACGAGCTCAAGCGGAGCGTGGGGATTTGCTGTTTGGTACGATTGATACCTGGCTAATCTGGAGATTGTCTGGTGGTAAAGCACATGTAACAGACTACTCCAATGCGGCCCGCACACTCATGTACAACATTTATGAGCTAAAATGGGATGAGGAGCTGCTGGATATTCTCGGCGTTCCTGCGTCTATGCTACCAGAGGTGAAATCATCTTCTGAGATATATGCGCATACGGTGGATTATCACTTTTTCGGACAGGAAATCCCTATTGCCGGAGCGGCAGGCGATCAACAAGCCGCTCTGTTCGGTCAGGGATGCTTTGACAAAGGTATGATTAAAAATACATACGGTACGGGATGCTTTATGCTGATGAATACCGGAGATGAACCCTGTGACTCGGAACATGGACTGATTACGACCATTGCATGGGGGCTGAATGGTCAGGTGAAGTATGCGCTGGAGGGCAGCATTTTTGTAGCCGGATCTGCTATTCAGTGGCTGCGTGATGGGTTGCGTATGTTCCGCGAAGCCAAAGATAGTGAAGCGTATGCGGCGCGTGTGACCTCCACAGAAGGGGTATATTTTGTCCCGGCCTTTGTGGGTCTGGGCAGCCCGTATTGGGATAGTGACGTGCGCGGTGCGACATTTGGTTTGACGCGGGGAACGACCAAGGAGCATTTTATACGAGCGGTACTGGAATCGCTGGCCTACCAGACTAAAGATGTCCTAACTGCCATGGCGAGCGATTCAGGTGCACCTGTGCGTTCATTGCGTGTAGATGGAGGTGCAGTGATGAACGAGTTCCTGATGCAGTTCCAGAGCGATATTCTCGATCTGCCAGTAGAACGACCTGCTGTGAACGAGACAACTGCACTCGGTGCGGCGTATTTAGCAGGACTGGCAGTTGGGTTCTGGAGCAGTTTGGATGAGGTCCGGGGGTATGCGCAAAGTGATCATACCTTTACTCCGTCCATGAGTGAAGACGTGCGGGCTGATCTTTATGGTGGCTGGAAAAAGGCAGTTCATGCCGCAATGGCGTTCAAGTAGCAGGCAGATTTCCCTTTTCATAGCGTATCGTGTGTGCTACGATATAGATAAGTTAATACTCGTCAGGAGACTTGGAGAGACCATGAACCGCTCGGCATCCGCCGCAGCGATGTTCGTGGTCTTTTTTTGTACCTTATGATGATTCGGTTGGCAGATTGCATCGTGAATATATACAAAGCTGGAGGGATACATGATGGGAGAACAGGGATTTGCTGCGCAGGAGAGAACCGCTGTCTTGGAACGTATGGGACATGAGCATTTTGATATATTAATCATTGGCGGCGGCATTACAGGGGCGGGTATTGCGCTGGATGCGGCGGATCGTGGTTTGAAGACAGCACTGGTGGAGATGCAGGATTTCGCAGCAGGTACGTCCAGCCGCTCGACCAAGCTAGTGCATGGGGGTCTTCGCTATTTGAAGCAGTTGGAAGTTAAGATGGTAGCCGAGGTCGGAAAGGAGCGGGCAATCGTATTCGAAAATGGCCCACATGTGACCATACCGGAGCGTATGCTGCTTCCTTTTCACAAGGGCGGCACGTTTAACGCATTCACCACCTCTGTCGGGCTGCTGGTATATGATTTCCTTGCCGGTGTTAAGCGTAGTGAGCGCCGTCGTATGCTGGACATCCAGGCTACACTAGAGCGCGAGCCTTTGCTGAAGCGTGATGGACTGAAGGGAAGCGGCAGCTATGTGGAGTATCGTACAGATGACGCTCGCCTGACGATTGAGGTCATGAAGGAGGCTGTTACACGAGGGGCGCTGGCGGTGAACTATGCCAAGGCTGACAAGCTGCTGTATGACGAAGGACGAATAAGCGGTGCAAGCGTAACGGACCGGGTAACGGGAAAACCATACGAAATTCGAGCTTCGCTGGTTATTAATGCAGCTGGACCATGGGTAGACACGCTGCGGGAAATGGATCGCTCCAAGGAGGGTAAGGTGCTACGCCTGACGAAAGGTATTCACCTAGTGTTCGATGCTGAGCGCTTTCCGCTCAAACAGGCAGTGTACTTCGATACACCGGATGGACGCATGGTATTTGCCATCCCGCGTGATGGAAAAACTTATGCAGGTACGACTGACACGGTGTATGAGGGGGATACGGCGCATCCCCGGATGACCGTCGAAGATCGGGCGTATGTGCTTCAAGCGATCAACGGAATGTTCCCGGATGTGAAGCTGACTGTTACGGATGTAGAATCCAGTTGGGCAGGGGTACGGCCGCTCATTTATGAAGACGGTAAAAGCCCTTCAGAAATTTCACGTAAGGACGAAATTTGGGAATCCCGTTCAGGTCTGATCACGATTGCAGGCGGCAAGCTGACGGGCTACCGGAAAATGTCCGAACTCGTCGTGGATCGTGCGGTACGGGAGCTGGGGCGCTTGCATGGGCAGAGCTTCCGGGCATGCCGCACCAGACACATCCCGATTTCGGGTGGCAGCGTAGGCGGCTCGGCGGGCTGGGACGCGTACGTAGGTAAGCAAACCGCAGCAGGTGTTGCACTCGGCCTGTCGCCGGATATAGCTAGAGCATGGGCTACCCGCTATGGCTCTAACACAGAGCGGCTGTTTGCGATAGCGGCACGCAGCATGAAGGAGACTACCGAGAAGGAAGCGGCACTGCCTGTGGAAGTGCGTGTCCCGCTCCTGTATGCGATGGAACAGGAAATGACGGTGACACCGTCTGATTTTTTCATACGCCGAACTGGGGCGCTGTTCTTTCAGATTGACGAGGTGAAGCGCTGGAAACAGCCTGCCATCGCATGGATGTCCGAACATGTAGGCTGGAGCGCCGCGCAAGAACGACAATATACGGCTGAGCTGGATGCTTACCTGTATGAAGCTGTAACGCCTTTAGAGGTAGAGGTGAAACAAGGTGACGTTAAAGCCATCTAATAGGAACGAGGATGCGTATCCTTTACCGCTCCGCTTCTCTACCATCGTTTCGTTCTCACCACTGCTTTATGTGGAAAAGGGGCCTACAAAACAAAAACAGCGATTCTCTTGTTATTGGAGAATCGCTGCTTTTTTTGTATGCAGATTGTTTACAGCATCAAGTGGAACAGGAACGGGGCGGCTGCCAAGGTAAAGAGAGCGGCGAGCACCATCGAGATGCTGGATATCGTCCCCGTCAGCAAACTGAACTCGAATGCTTTGGAAGTGCCCGTACCATGAGCACCGGTACCGAGCAGTACCCCACGGGAGACTTCATTTTCGATACGGAACAGTTTTACAATCACTGGACCGATAATAAGACCGCTCAATCCGGTCAGAATAACGAATACAGCTGTGACCGTCGGATTGCCGCCAATCGTTTGCGATACATTCATCGCAATGGGTGTCGTAATGGAGCGAGGAATCAGGCTGCTCAGCAGCGAAGAATTCAGGTGCATCCACTTGGCAAGCGCCATGGAGGACAACACGGCTACAACAGATCCAGACAGCACGCTAAGCACGATTTGGGTAGCGTGTTTTTTTAACACTGGGAAATATCGGTACAAAGGGACAGCAAATGCAATCGTAGCTGGCTGTAGCAGCATGGACAGCAAGTGGGCGCCCGAATTATAAGAACGGTAATTCACACCCGTCAGCGTCAAAATCAAAATGATAACAACAGGTGTAATGAGCAATGGAGACAAATACACCTTGGGCAGTGTGCGGTACATGCGTTTGGCCATCCAGTAAATAGCGAGTGTCAATACAATACATAGAAGACCGATCATGATGATTTATGCTCCTTTCGTTTACCAAGCAGACTGGCGACCATACCTGTGCAGGCCATCACCAGAAAGGTGCCGAGCAACACGACCAGCATAATGCTCATACCATCGTGTTCCAGCATCGGCCAATAATTCATGACGCCGACAGCGGAGGGAATAAAGAATAATAGCAGCTCGGCCAGCAACCAGTTTGCGCCAACTTCAATCCAGCTTAGCCGGACCAAGCCGGTTTGCAGCAGAATAAAAAGGATTAGCATACCAATGATACTACCGGGTATAGGCAGGTGGAGCCAGGAGACTACCGCGTTCAGGATGAGCGAAAAGGCCATCAGGACGGCGATCTGGAGGACACCGCGTATGAAGCTTTTCATATATAATGACTCCTATCTTTGTGATCGGTTATTTTCAAACTGTAATGAAATTTTACATCACAAGCTTTCATGAGTAAAATGCATATAAAGAATATAATCTATTCCGTTTATCTATGGGAGAAGGTGTAGCTTTGGATATCCGACATTTACAATATTTTTTGGAAGTCGCGCGGTTGCGTAGCTTTACAAAGGCAGCCCAGAGCATGTTTATTACCCAGCCGACGATCAGTAAGACGATTAAAAGTCTAGAAGATGAACTGGGGGTCGCTTTGTTCGACCGAATTGGCAAAAGAATCGAATTGACGGACGCGGGAAAGGTCATTGAGCTTCAGGCACAAGCAATTGTAAAGTCCTTTCAGAGCCTGTCCTCGGAGCTGAGTGATTTGATGAACCTGAAAAAGGGACATATCCGTATTGGCCTGCCCCCTATGGTCGGATCGAGCTTTTTTCCGCGTGTCATTGGAGAATTCCATAAGGCATATCCTGATGTGACCATTCAATTATTTGAGGACGGGGCGAAGAAAGTGGAACGGGACGTAGAAGCCGGGGCATTGGATATCGGGGTGATCGTGCTGCCCGCAGTTGGAGATATGTTTGAGACATTTCTGTTTGTGGAGGAAAAGCTGAATTTGCTCGTTCATCCTACGCATGCATTGGCAGAGTGCAAGGAGGTACCGTTATCTGCGTTGGCGGAGGAGGCATTTGTACTGTTTCGTGAGGATTTTACGCTGCATGACCGTATCATTGCGGAATGTGTTCGTGCCGGCTTTCAGCCGCGTGTAGTGTACGAAAGCTCACAATGGGATCTGATTAGCGAAATGGTTGCTGCAAACCTGGGAGTAGCTCTGTTGCCGGAGGCCATTTGCCGAGATCTGGATTCTGAGCGCTTGCGTGTTCTTCCATTGGTAGACCCCGTCATTCCTTGGCATTTGGGGATGATTTGGCGGAACGATCGCTACCTGTCCTTTGCCGCCAGAGAATGGATATCGTTCACACAGCAATTGTTGCGGACGGAATAGGGCGGGAAGTAGTCAGTCCGCGAGAAGGTGAGTACGATGCAGAATAAAAAAGCTGCCCTGAGGGGCAGCGATGTAGCTTGCTTCTATGAGTGTGTTTGGTTTATTGCACGCTTGGTGTGAAGGTACTTGTCCATAATACGGTCAAGTCTGGAGGATTTGTCCAATACACGTTCATCTTTTAATCCGTGTAAGTCAGCCATGCGATTCAGTTCACGGCGTTCTTTTTCCATGAGTTTTTCCAATTGTTCGAGGTTCACAAAGCCCACCCCCCATGTCGATTGTAAGGCATGTCTCCACTAGCGGCAGAAGTTTTTTTGATAACGATGTTATTTCCATTTTACCACTTTTTATTAACAATAATCCAGCTTTCCTGACATTTAGCGACTAATATCTATGGTTTTGCCAGTTCTACCCGATTGCGTCCTGATCGTTTAGCTTCATACAATGCCTCGTCTGCTTTTTCCAATAAACGCCTCGATGCAATAACAGGAGAGCTGCCTGCCCCGATGGATACGGTTAAGGAGAGTATGGTTCCGTCATTCAAGAGAAAACATTCATTTTCCACAGCTTTCCGAATCTTCTCGGCAAAGTTTGCCGCCTTTTCGGTATCACAGTCTCCGAGTAGAATTGCGAATTCCTCTCCGCCCTTACGGGAGGGATATGCTCTTGTTGTAGATTCCCGATTTAACAAAATTCCCAGTTGGCTTAAGACTGCGTCTCCGTTCAAATGGCCGTACGTATCATTAATTTTTTTAAAGTGGTCAATATCTAGCATCACAAGTCCAAAGGGTTTTTTTGTAGTTTTGGAAGCATGAAGTACCTCTTCGAACAGCGCATCAAAAGCACGCGGACTGTATAGCCCGGTTAAATGATCGCGGTTCGCAGCCTCTTCCAGCAGGTGAATAGCCCGTTCTGTTTTTTTGATATGGGACATCATAAAATAAGTGAACAAGCCGCCAAGAATCTTCACGGTTGTGATCATTATTATAGATTCTAAGTTGGGTGGATCATCCACAAAAAAAGCAGATAACAGCGACACAACAACAGCCCCAAGCACGGCTGACATCCATTTGCCGAGGGCTAGCTTTTTTTCTCGAATAAAGATAAGTGAAAGGACTAGTGTCATGAAGCAATTAACCGTAACAGTCAGAGTAATATCCGTCCATCCCCCTGTGATGTAAATACGATACAGGATGACGATCAGGGTGGTCAGCAGACCGGATACCGATCCTCCTATATAAACAGATATGATAATCGCCAATTGGCGGAGATCAACCACAAAGTGCCCACGGATCCATAAACCGGTCATCATTAACAGAATGCTAAACACGCCCAGCATTAAACCGTTTAATATCTGATGAATGAGTGCATGATTTGTCAGGTAACGTTCATATTTCCGGGAAAATAAATTTCCGAAGAATAAGAAGCTCGTTAATAACGCAAAATTGTTAATTAATTCTTTTAACATATCCCTATCCTTTATGCTGTAATGAGAGTTGTAGTATCGTGGGGAATAAAGCAAAAGGCCTCGTTTCTATATTTCGGTAAAAAGTAGGCGTGAGTGAATACCAATCGACCATTAAACGATTCTTCTGTCCCTTACGTTTCGTTTATCTACGTGGTACAGTGAAAGGACTATGACCGGAACGGGTGATCGTATGAAGGAACCAATTCACATATCGGTGCGTCCACTTGTGGAATATGTGCATCGGAGCGGCAGCATTCATAGCGGCTTTCGATCGAATAGCAGTATGCTCGAAGGAACTCGCGTGCATCAGGTTATCCAGAAAGGTTACAAGGAGCATGACCGCAAAGAGGTACATTTACGTACAGAAATTCAGTATAAGGACGAATTGTTTATCATTGAAGGCCGCTGTGACGGACTGATTGAGCTGGATGGCGTATGGACGGTCGATGAAATTAAATCGATCTCTTTGCCTCTCGAAGATATTCAGGGTGACGGTCAACCCGTACACTGGGCGCAAGCATTTCTGTATGCCTATATGATTGCTCGTGAGGAACAACATCATTCCATGCAGGTCCAGCTTACTTATGTGCAGGCACACAGTGAAGACATTCGCCGATTTAGGCGCGAGCTATCCTTTACTGAGATGGAAGCTTTCGCGCAGAAGATGATTGCTGGTTATGCACCGTATGCATTCCTGCTGAGAGCACATGCGGAAAAGCGGGATGCCAGCATTGCTATGTTGAATTTTCCCTTTGACACGTATCGTTCGGGTCAGCGAACGCTCGCGGGTTCGGTGTACAAGACGATTGCCGAAGGGGTTAACCTGTTTGCCAAAGCGCCTACGGGTATCGGTAAAACGGTATCCACTTTGTTTCCCGCGATCAAGGCGATCGGTGAGGGGCAGGTTAGGCGAGTATATTATGTAACGGCTCGTACCACCACTCGGGCAGCAGCCGAAGAAGCTTATGCCAGAATGCAGGCCCAAGGGCTGCACATGCATGTGGTGACTTTGACTGCGAAGGATAAAATTTGCTTTAAGGATGAAAATGATTGTGACGCTGGATCATGCAGCATGTGCGAGGGCTACTACGACCGGATCAACGGTGCGGTATCCGATATTTTGGCGAATGAGACGTTAATGACTCGATCGGTGATTGAGCGTTATGCGCGCAAGCATAAGGTTTGTCCCTTTGAATTTTCGCTGGATGTGGCGTATGCCTCGGATGGTATAATCAGTGATTATAATTATGTTTTCGATCCACGGATTTCTCTGAAAAGATTGCTGGAGGAGCACAAGCGAAAAGGTGTCGTACTGGTGGATGAGGCGCATAATCTGGTAGAACGCGGCCGGGACATGTTTTCGGCGGAAATTTTGAAATCTTCTTTTTTGGAACTGAAACGAGAATTTAAGCTGCTAAGCTCGGAGATTGCTGCGGCTGCGAGTGCAGTGAACGCACATATGATTACGCTGCGCAAGCAATATGCAGACACAGGAAAAGCAGTGGAGACAGTAGCGCCGCAAGAGGTGCTGGAGCTGCTGGTGCCTTTTGTGGAAGCTGCTGAACGTGAACTGGTAACGGGGAGTAGTACAAGTCGCGCAAGCAGTGAAAGTACGGCCTACGCATTGCTTCTGGATACGTATTTTACTGCTCAGAATATGCTGCGGATTGCTGCTTTATATGATGAACGGTACGTTACTTATGTGGAAGCAGGGCGCAGTGAAGTGAGGGTCAAGCTGTTCTGCCTCGATCCTTCTCACTTGCTGGGACAAGCTATTAAGGGCTACCGCTCAGCCATTTATTTTTCCGCGACGTTGACACCGCTTGCTTATTATCGGGACATGCTCGGAGCAAACGAGGAAGATTATACGTTACAGGTTCCTTCCCCTTTCCATCAGGAGCAATGGGATGTACGTCTGCTGCCGCTCTCCATCCGTTATCGGGATCGCGAGCGTTCCAAAGGGGCGATTGCGGATATGCTGGCTGCATTGGTTGTGGAACGGAAAGGAAATATGCTTGTGTTTTTCCCGTCCTATCCATACCTGCGTGAGGTATATGAGGAGTTCATGCTTCGGGACGTGTCCGCAAATACGTTGGTACAAAGTCCGGGGATGACCGAACCAGAGCGGGATCGATTCCTAGAGGCCTTCCAGCCTGGGCAAGAGCACACCTTGCTTGGCTTTGCCGTATTGGGTGGTGTGTTTGCTGAAGGTGTTGATTTACCCGGGGATCGCTTAAATGGGGTAGTCGTCGTCGGCGTTGGCTTGCCGCAAATTGGAGCAGAGCGAGATGTGCTGCGGGATTACTTTTCGGAACAGGGACGGAATGGTTTCAACTATGCGTATGTATATCCAGGGATGAACAAGGTTCTTCAGGCAGGTGGCAGGCTTATCCGCACAGAGCACGACGAAGGATTGTTGGTCCTGGTAGATGATCGTTTTGCCAAGGAACCGTATGCTTCTTTGCTGCCAGATGAATGGAAAAGCTACCGTCTGACGGAACAAGCGGGATTAAGGAAGGAATGGATAGACTATGAACTTTAATTTTCATAATGACTCCATACGCGGGGTGCTGCGTAGCTTTGGACATGAGGATGCCGAAGTAGATAATATAGAGACTTTTGTGACATTTGCGCGCTTGGCTAACGGTATTTTCAGAGAAATGGATACAGATTTGACCAAGTTGGGGGCTTCTCAGGGTCGGATTATCGTGCTTAGCCTGTTGCATTGCCACTCGCCGCATCGCATGACACCATCGGAGTTAGCGGAAAAAGCGGATGTCACGCGTGGGACCATGACGGGACTGATCGACGGATTAGAGCGAGATGGCATGATTGAACGTGTGGCTCATGAGAGTGACGGACGGATGGTGACTGTCGGATTAAAAGAGGCAGGACGAGAGCTATTAAGTAAGATAGTCCCTTATTATACGAAGCTGATTCGGTCGTGTATGTCTGAGTTTACGCCGCAGGATCATCAGATGATGAAGGGTTTGCTGGGGAAAATGAAAGGCGGTTTTGAGCGGTCCTTGCCGAAATGCTGAATTCCTGATATAGGGAATAAGGAATAGGAGAGAGAACATGTTCTTTTATACAGATGAGGTCTATGAAGACCGTGATTTTGGATCAATGGATGCCAGAGAAGGTGAGTGGAAAAATTGCGAGTTTACCCGATGTCGCTTTCGGGGTGTGGAGATGAATGAGTCCCTTGTGGAAGGCTGTACTTTTGTGGACTGTGATTTTACCGGGGCCATTCTGAATGCATCTCACTACAAGGAGTCGGCTTTTACCAATTGTTTGTTCACCAGCGCCAATCTGTTTGTAGTCCGGTTTGATAACTGCAAGCTGGTAGGTTCAGATTTTGCGGGGGCGAATATGGATGGTATCACAATTACGGGCGGAGATTGGTCTTATACGAATTTGCGTCATGCAGATTTAAGAAAACAAGATTTGCGAAGAATACGATTCAAGGAAGCCGACTTATCCGAATGCAATTTGGAAAAAGCAGATTTGCGAGAGGCTGATCTTAGCCGGGTAAGACTGCACAAAGCCCATCTTCAAGGAACAGACCTGCGCGGTGCGAAGATGGATGGCGTGAATTTTAAAGATCTGGACATCACCGGAGCCAAGTTGGATATCGAGCAGGCAGTAGCGGTGGCTCGCTCCTATGGAGCCAAGGTAGAAGGCTAAAAAGCACGGGATACCGATGCTGGTTTTGATCTGGAGTACCCCGTGCGGGTGAAATGGACGGTTGATTCGAAATTGAAGGACTTAATCTTTAGTGGATGCCGGCAGTAGTGGAATTGCTGCTTCCGGGTTCTGGTTTGGCAAATGATCAATTCCCACAGGCTCTAGAGGCTGCTGTGGAACCGTCCAGTTGCGCGCGATATCTACGGCAGTTCGCTGTTCCAGCAAGCGTTTGGCTACTTCATAACATTGATCGACATGCCGATTGCCAATGGTTCGCATAGCAGTAAAGCCAATTGCCGCGGCTAGCCCTTGCCCCAGAAGGGGAACAAACTTGCTAACCTGCTTGGTAGCGATCCGAATGCCCATCTTTTGCAAAATCTGCACGATAACTTCACGGGTGATGAGTCGCCCAATCAGCTTGCTGCCAATCGAAGTGATAAAACCATACACCATGGATTTGGTTTCTGCGTCCAGACCTTCCAGCTGCTTCTCAGATAATCCGAACTTTCCATTAATGGCTGGCAGTAGCTGCATCAAAATGCCAACATCAGCAAGAACGTCAGCCCCTGGAACTGGAACTAATACCGCTCCACCCGAAGCCGCAGCTCTTTTTGTCACCATGGATTTACACTCTTTACGGATCTGCTCCAACTCTTCTATTGTTTGGGCTGTCATATGCATCTCTCCTTCATACGCTTCCGATTAGGACCCATGATTCTACCCTGTTATTACACACATTTCTACCTATCTTAAGCATGGCGCAAGCAAAAAATCCCTGATTCACGCACTATCGCACATTTACTCCTGTGAAGCGATCAGGCATAATGAAGGGTGGTTGCCGATAAGAACAAGCCTGCTTACGGGGATAAAGGAAGGAAGAGACAGATGAGTCAGACAAACGTTTATTTTAATCATGATGGTGGAGTGGATGATCTAGTATCCCTTTTTATGCTGCTTCAGATGGAGCAGGTTCATTTGACCGGAGTATCGGTGATTCCAGCAGATGGTTATCTGGAGCCTGCGACGGATGCCAGCCGTAAAATTATTGATCGTTTTGGACAAAATAAAGGGCCTGTGGAAGTCGCAAAGTCTAATTCACGCGGTAAAAATCCGTTTCCTGCCGCTTGGCGTTTACATTCCTTCTATGTGGATGCATTACCCGTACTGAATGAATCGGGGCGTATGGAAGCACCGCTTTCATCCCTGCCAGCTCATCAGCATCTGATCGAAAAGGTACGCGGAGCTGAAGGTAAGACGCTGTTGCTATTCACTGGACCGCTAACCGATCTGGCGCGAGCGCTGGATGAAGCACCGGATATTGAAGCAAAGATTGAAAAGCTGGTATGGATGGGCGGCACCTTTGAAAAAGGGAATGTGGAAGAGCCGGAGCATGACGGCACAGCAGAGTGGAATGTATTCTGGGACCCAGAAGCGGCATATCGGGTGTGGCAAAGCGGCATCACGATTGATCTGGTAGCGCTGGAAAGCACAAGCAAAGTACCATTAACTCCAGCAGTACGCAATCGTTGGGCTGCCGAGCGCCGATATGAGGGCGTGGATTTCCTAGGCAACTGCTACGCGGGATGTCCGCCGCTCGTCTATAGCGAAACGAACTCAACCTACTACTTGTGGGATGTACTGACCACTGCATCCGTAGGACGCCCGGACATTGTCAAGAAAAAGACGGTGCATTGCAGCGTGATCGCAGAAGGGCCAAGTCAGGGCAGAACGGTGGAACAGGCGGATGGACGTCCTGTGAATCTGGTGTATGATACAGACCCGGAAGCCTTCTTTACGTATATGGCGGATTTGGCCAAGCTGGCTGCTCCCAAACGTTACTAAGTCTGGAAATGTACAGACGTGCGGCATAGGGCGATAATACTGCCTAGTGAGACGTACCCATAACATAAAGCCCGTGAACGTTATGCGTCACGGGCTTCTATTACATGATATACCATATCATCACTAGCTAATTTCAGTTTTAGGCTGACTCCTGGTATGTTTTCAGGGTGAATTGGAGCGTTATCTCCGTCCCGCTACCAGGTTCACTCCTCCCTGTCATCTTACCCTTCATTCGTTTTAATAGATGTTTGGTAATCTGCCAACCCAAGCCTGGATTACCATATGAGGGGGAGTACCCACGGTCATGTTCAAGCCACAATTTCAATTTATTCGGAGATATACCGATTCCAGTATCCTTCACCTTTAATTCCAGTTCAACCTCAGGTGCATCGGTCACAGATCGGGTGTTTGCAGATAAAGTGACGGTTCCTGTGTTTGTAAACTTCACTGCATTATCTACCAAATTAATCAACATACGGCGAATTTTAGCCTCATCCCCGATAAAAATAGGCGAGCTGGTGAGATTCCAGTCAAGCTTCAACTCTAGATTCCGCTGTGCGGCTACCTCTGTATACAGACTCAATACATTTTCCATCATCGTTCTCAGATCAAACGGATCTTCAATATCATCGATCTGCCTGGACTCTATATTGCTGTAATCCAAAATATTACTCAACAACGTCATAAGCGAGCGACTGCTCGACTCCATGATGCTCATATATTGCTGTTGTTCCTCTGTTAACTCTGTCGTCAGCATGAGGTCGGTGGCTCCCCATATTTCGGTTAGCGAAAACCGAATTTTATTACTCAGGGAAGAGATCAAATCCAGCTTGCTCAGGGCAGAGATCTCAGCATCTATCTTTTCTTTCTCCAGTTCCACCACATAACCCAGAAATACAGCCATAGCCTGTAGGGCCTTCAGTTCGGATTCTGTCAAATGTACAGATGGTGCGTCCAAGATACAAATGGTTCCGTAAGCCTGACCATTTTTCATGCGAATAGGGATTCCTGTAAATGAGTGGTTTCCGATAGTTTTAGTCACATCTAAGTCGCATGTGTGCGGGTGAATAGTCGTTTCTGAAATCGTGAGGTGATCCGCAGGATGATCCAACACCAGACTGCAATAGCTAAGCTCAAAAGGGAGCACATCCCCTTTCTTAACGAGTATCTCTTCCCGGTTAAATGAATCAACGATTACATTCGTAATCCCATCATTAGCGGTAATAAAAATGGTGTTTACATGTAAAATATCACTCAACACATCAATGACGTGCGCGGTAGCCTCTTGAATACTATTATAAAAACCTGTAGGTGAAGTAGTCATGTATCTCCAATCCTGATGCAAAGTGGTGGTTATCCAAAAACTTTAGCAGTTTGTGTATCCCATTCTCGATCCTCTGAATGTGCTTTTGGAGCGTATTGTTAATTATACATGATTATTTCATTATAAACCGATCTTTCTACTTCCATTTACCTATTCGCTTGCGCAAACCTTCATTTTTTAGGTCTAATGCTAGCCTTTCTGGGAAGGTTTTTGTTTGTATTATTACACATTCACGAAAATATATGATTATTTTCATTCTATTTTCATAAATTCATATGTAATCTCATGATATGAAAATTGTGTAATAAAATAGGAGGATAGAACCAGTAATATCATGTAAATATTCTATATAATAGGTTCAGAGGTGGAATTATGAATAGACAAGAAGCCCTAGAACACTTCCTTAAGACCTATGCAGAAGATGTATTGAACCAGAAATTACATCAGGCAGCGTCTTTGTATGAACAAAGAAAAGATGAGCTCATCTCTTCTTTTATTCAATCCTTTCAATCGATCTGCCTGCAAGCCCATTCTTCAGAAGTGGCCAAGACAAGGATCGGATACATTACTTATTCTATGAGGCGCACGTATCTGGTGGATCGCAACTATAACTATGTCGTCGAAGCCTATGATAAAAATTGGTTCTTTGATCCTCAACCTTGTTATGGAATCTATGATGCAGGCTGGGCATTCAGCTTTTTAGCAGAATTGGAGGATGAATTGAATCAGCTTCGAAAACCTTATATGAACAAGATTTTTCAGCCTGATGTGGAGCGATTTGTACTCCAGGCTGCAGGGGAATTTCATCAATATATTCTGAAATTAGCGAAAGATGCTATTCAGCAGGTTGTACATTTACCTGAATTCAAGGCCTTGAAATGTGAGGACGATTTGGAAGTAAGAATAGGGGAGTATAAAGGAATCAGTGAGGTGGTGTATTCAAGAGCTTATGGAGTACTACATGATTCAACAGGATAATCGTATTACGGAGTATATGTATCCAGTAGGGACGAATCGCCGGCAGTTATTGGAATGGGCAGAAAGCTCATCATGTGCCGATGAAGAATCTATTTTACAATTTTATGTATCAGGTGATGCGGACTATATTGATTTTATAGAGCATCCGTTACCCATCGTTTCGGAACAACTAAAGGAAATCTTTGATATATATCAAGCCGGATTAAGCTGGAAGTTAGTTGTTTTTGCCGATATGCAGCGAATGCAGCAAACAAGGTATTGGCTGGCAAATCCGCCTAGCCTGATGTGTTTATCACCACGCAGTGAATATCATAGGGACGGTACACTGAAGAAAATCATTTTAGATGAATATGCAGTCGAGAATCATAAAATATTCAGGGTTCAGGGTGCCAATCATCATATCATTGTAGACCTCGATGTGGCTGAATGTATTTTGAAGTTCAATCTGGCAGGCTTGAAATTACAAAAGGTCGATACAGAGGGGCCATCTATACAAAGGAGAGTCTAAGAATGAGTGAGAGCTATGTAGTGGATGGGGCACAGATACATTGCAGCTATGGAAGTCATACAGGAAGATTTAGTGTTTCAGCTAACAGGGGAATTAGTATTGGTGACAAACTACAAGGGAATATTCAGGATTTTCACCCGCAGACGCATATCCCTTCTTTCGGAATGTGTCGTAGTATGCATAATCCTGCAGTCTCTTCTGCTAACAAAGGGAATTCCGGGAAAATCATTCCGCAGTCCTGCAAACCGAGCGTTTCTATGCCTTGGTTGAATGGAAAAAAGGATGTATACGTAGATCAATCTCCGGCTCTGATGAGCTGCTCCACGAACTTATGCATGTGGTGTGGAAAAATCTCGTTCACCACAGACGGGCAGGAATAGTTAACAGATTGTAGGATTTGCATCACATGAAAAGCAACCGGGGGGAGTAAGATGGGACTGGCAGGAACTGTGCTGACTTATGGAAATATTAAAGTAAATGCACCGTATGAGATTATCAGGCTGCTTGATTTTGAATTGACACAGAAGATAAATGAGCACGGCAAGGTGTACATTACTGCTCTCATACCGGATGAGGACCATGCGAAGTATGACGGTTTAGCACATGATGAGGATGTGCTAGAGGTATATGAGATGGATGAAGACCGAGGGACAGTTAGCATCTTTAAAGGAATCGTCACCAATATTAGAATTGCATTCAAAAATGGCGTATATCACATGTACATCGAGGCTGCCTCTTTTACATATCTGATGGATCAACAAAGGAAAAACCGTTCGTTTCAAAACGGCAAATTGACATATTATCAACTATTCCGCGAACTCATAGATGCCTATCCACATGGGGATTTTATTGACCTGACGGACAGCAATCAAAAGTTAGATGGCTTTACTATTCAGTATGGGGAGAGTGACTGGGAGTTTCTGAAAAGAATGGCTTCTCATCTACAAACTGGACTGATTGCCGAGATTACGTCCGTGTTCCCGAGACTATGGTTAGGTGCCTCAAAAGAACAGGTGAAAGGTGAACTGCGCAGCATTAACTTTTCCCTCCAAAAAACAAAGTCAGGCCCCCGGTATACATATGCTGAAGTGGAGGATACGAAGCGTTTTGAACTTGGAGATGTCGTCGTGTTTCGACGAAAGCATTGGGTTATTGATCAAATTCATGCAGAGATGAAGCAAGGTATTATGACATATGACTATGTTCTCGTTCCTGAAGAGGGTATTCCGAGGGAGGTCATACATAATCAGTTTATTAAAGGTACCTCTATTGAAGGGAAAGTTATTGATTTAAATAGTGAAAACGAATCCGTTAAACTTCATCTGTCCGTGGATTCCATGCAGTCCAAAGTTGAAGGGTGCTGGTTTTCTTACCCCACTATGTATACCGGAGATGGGATCGGTTGGCATTGCATGCCTGAGCTGGGGGATCATGTCCATTTGTATTTTCCATCTAACAAAGAAAAGGAGGCTCGTGTAGTTCAATCCCTGCGTAAGAGAGACTACAAAGGAGATGAAATCAGTCAACCGTCAAGAAAGCTATTTCATACCAAAACACAAAAAGTGGCGAGATTCGATGATAAGGAATTAGCCCTCTCCACCCAGAAAGATAAGATACTGGTACGCTTAAACCCTGCATCTGGTATTCATGTGTACAGCCATCACGATCTCACCTTTCACGCCGATACAGACCTAGTGCTGCATGGCAAAAAGGTACAGATGACCGCTACTCGCGAAATATCTCTGACGTGCAAAACTAGCTATATCCGAACCGATGGAGCACTTCATATCAAGGCTAGTAAGTTCATGAAAAATCAGGTACCTGATGCCGAACTGAAAGCTTATAAATCCCTGATTCAAGAATTGAAGGGAAAAGGGTATCCGCAATGGGTGCAGAATTTGCTGCTTCAATTTAAAACGGACTACTACAAAGCCGTGGCAGCCGGGGACAAAAAGGGGGCCAAGGAAGCAGCGGCCAAGGCCAAGCAATTGCGTCAGCAGGTGGCAGAAATAGATCGTATGCCTGCCTGGGCCAGAGCGCAAATGCATGAATACACGTCCCAGTGGTGGGAAGCGCATGGAGCCAACGACAAAGCCAAGCAAAAGCAGATGCATCTTCTCGCGAACCAACTGCGTGACAACGTGCTAATCAACGAGCTGATTCGTGGTCATTCAGCCAAATCCTATCTGGATGCGAATCGGCTGGAGGAGCTGTCCGGACAATACGCAGATGCGGCCCATAAGCTGACCATCGCCGATCAAAGGGCTATTGCTAAGGAAGCGGCTGCCCTGCGTAGTAAGTATGGCGTGAACAGCCTGCTTGCCAGAGATAATTTGAACAAGCTTGCCAAGAAGTATCCAGACAGCTTCTCGTACAAGCTACCAACTACAGGCGATTGGGATAAGGAGCTCAACGCCGCTTTGCATGATTTTGCGAAAAAATACGGCCTGGAAAATAAGGGATATGGTCGTGATGTGCTCGCAGTGTACCTGCATCAAGTAGCCAATGGCATTCTTCCATGGCCTAAGGTTAATAAGGCTGCAACGCCAACAGTTCCAGCAACGACAACAACGAAAACGGAACCGGGCAAGAAGCCGCCGACTACTCCTGAAAAGCCAACGCAGGAGGAACCAAAGCCTACTCCATCCAACAGTTCTGCCGAGGAAAAAAGGAAAGCAATTGTAGAATTCGCTAAGAAGTTTTTAGGCAAGATTCCTTACTGTATGGATACTAAAATTACAACGATGAAGCTGGACCCCAACAATCCACCTATTTATATGGACTGTTCTGATTTTAGTTCCTCGGTGTACTTTACCATATTAAATGTGCGTATAGGCGGTACTACAAGCGATCAAATCCATCGGGGAACAGAGGTTGACTACAAAGCTTTACGATCCAGTGGGGATTATAAAAATTTGAAGTTAGGTGATTTAATCTTATTTGATTGGGGGAGTGGGGGGAAAACCAAATTCAAAGTAGATCATGTAGGAATATATGTGGGAGATGGAAAGTTCATTCACGAGCATGGTAATGCACAAACTCTTGCTGAAATGAAAAAGGACCTCAAGCCATCTCATAATGTAACAATAGATAAATTAAACACAAATTGGGGAAAAGGTTATGGTCTTATATATTCAAACGTTATCGCAATTAGACGTATTATACAAGATGATGGCTCAATAATTAACAAATAAGAAAATAAGAAAATAAGTAGTAGCTTAAAACATCATAATAATATTTGATTCCAAGGTATTCTCAGGAGAAAATAGTGCTGCCCCGTTTAGCAAGGTAGGCTTTATTGAGAACGGAATAGGGAGTGGTAAGAAAGTGAATTTTATAAAAATCATATTGATTGTTACTTTTGTAGCCATTATATCGGCATGTAGTGGGTTTAAAGGAGAGGAAGCTTTCTCGTCTCCTCACCCCCAAGAAATATCATCACACAGGGTCACACAAGATAATAGAAATGTTACTGAAAAAGAAGCACGGTGGCTTTTAAATGGAGAAGAAGACCCATATCCGACTCAATTTTTGACCAATTTAGATGATCCTACAGGGAAGACCTATATACGAATCGATGACTTGGTAGATGCGATGCAAACTAAAGAAGAGCGAATAAAATATCGCGGCTCCCAAGTAACTGTCAGTAGAGTATCAAATGATGGAAGTCGAATGGCGATCGTAAGGACAATCTCTGATGTGGAAGAAGGGGGCGAAAAACACATTCTTGAGGTATATGATCTGAACTCAGGAAAAAAAGAGTCCGAGTTTGAACTGCCTTCAACGTCTTACCCTGTAGTCTCTCCTGATTTAAGTAAATATCTTTATGAGTTGAATGGGCAAGTGTATTTATATGATGCAGTAAAGAGGAAAACGACAAAAATAGACATTGGGAAACGTAAAATAGATTTAGGTATCATTAGTTCAGGATTATTTTCTCCAGATGGCACTAGATTCTGTTTTGAGGAAAATGACCAACCAGGCATCATTATGCTGAATCTGTCCGGTATTAGTGGAATAAAACGTTTACTTACAGGGTCTATGGTTTCGCTTTTGCAATGGGATCAAGAAGATAAATTAATTTATACAATTTCTGAAGAGGACGACAATTACACAAAAGATGTCTATTCATTTGATATAGAGAGCGGAGAAAAAAGGTGGATAACTAAAAGTACGGCACCATTTATACTATCCCCTGATCAAAAATTGGCGCTGTCCGCAGAATACGAAGCATCAAAAATGTATCTGGTTCATCTGAGCGATGGAAGAAAGGAGGATATATCCTCTTTTACTAAAAACCAAGGAATACGCACGGCTCCAATACAGTGGATCGAAGCAAAAACCAATTATATGAAGTATAGCAACAAGGTTAAAGTGAAAAGAATTACTGCCTCTTCTACGCTACCTGATCAGGGTATTCGTTCTTTTAATGTGGACAATTTAACGGATGGAAATTATTCAACCTCTTGGTGTGAAGGAACCAAGGGGGGCGGAGTAGGGGAAACGGTAACTATAGATTTGGGTTCAACTCAAGAGATGAGAGGTATAGATATAACCGATAACTTCATGTGGGTTAATAATAAGTATTTAGACGTAAGTAAAATCAAAAAAATGAAACTTGATTTTTCGAATGGGCAATCTGAAGTGTTTGAGGGCAGTGGGGCACGTTTCAAATTTGATGAACCTATACGGACTTCTTTCGTTAAGATTACCATCCTGGAAGTGAAAAAAGGCGCGGACTTCCCAAATACATGTATAGGTGAGCTGAAGTTATTGTGATGAACAGTAGAAAACGGAAAAAAACTGCAGTATGGATAAGTAAAATTACGTTATTGGTCATGATCTTTTCCATGCTATGCGGGTGTATACAATCGAATGAGGGGCAAAAAGTAGGACAGGAGCGGAATGAAACTTATGCTTCTGTCTCTCAGTCCAAGAAACCTCCTCCAACAAAAAGGGCTGTAAATTGGTTGCTTTTTGAAGCGGAAAATGGAAACATGCCTGTGGATTATCTCGCTGATATGGATGATCCTACAGGCAATACCTATATTGGTTTAGATGACATTATAGGTAAATTACATGCAAGTGAAGGTGAAGCGTATCCTGAAAATGAGTTGTATCTGGCTGGTTTCTCGGATGATGGCAAACATATCGCTTTATGTAGAGAATCGCAGGATTTGGATTATTTAATCATTAAAATCTTTGATCTGTCTACCACAAAGAAAATAACTGAATTTAAGGTGCCGAATAGGGACTACGCCGTTATGTCTCCTGACTTTCGGAAGTGTGTTTACACAGAGGATGCTGCCTATTTTTATTATATAAATCAGATGCAGAAAACGAAAGCATTAGGACATTTAAACGATGGCCACTATCTCGTTCTTCCCGTGTTCTCACCTGACAGTAACCAATTTGCCCTTGTCAATAGTAACCATAATATATTGATCTATGACTTGTCCAAGAACAAGCTAATCCAACAAATCAAGTCAGGATTAGACGGCATACAGATTGAACAGTGGCTTTATAACGATAATTTACTGCTCTCTTCTTACGATCTTGATAAGACGTATTTGCTCAATATCAGAACAGGAGAGAAGAGGTTATTAATGAAAGCCACAAACTCTCCTGTTATAACCTCGGATAATCACAGGGTTGCTTATTTGAACTCGAAGGGTGAAATGCAACAACGAGACATCCCAACAGGTCTGCCTATAAAATACTCCAATGTGTTCCACAGGATAGGCTATAACGTGTCCCCTACACAATGGATACAAACAACAACGGATTTAATGAAATATCGAAAAAGTATCCCGGCACGGAAAATCATTGCCTCTTCTACACTTCCAGACCAAGCAGGAAATTCCTATGCTGCCCAAAACATCATGGACGGAGATGCGAGTACAGCCTGGTGTGAAGGAGTTAAAGGAAACGGGATCGGGGAGTGGATCAAAATTGATTTCGGCTCTATGCAAGAACTGAAGGGGTTTGAGCTTATTAATGGTTTAGCTAAGTCATCCAAAGCTTTCCAAGCAAATAATAGAGTTAAACGAATGAAACTAGAGTTTTCAAACGGGCAGACCATGATGATAGATAATGATTTTATAAGCAACGAATTTCTTGATAAGCCTATTCATACTTCATTCGTGAAAATAACGATTGAGACCGTAGAGCGAGGAACTAAATATCACGATACCTGTATGTCGGAGATACGATTCTTCTAGCATTTCTAACAAAGGAGAAGACATATGAAATGGAAAGAACCAACGTTTGGTGCAACCCCTATGTTGAAAGCTTTAACAACCGCTAATGCGCACAGGAAGGCACAGGCTTTTGATCTTGCAGCAGAACAGAAAAAACAAAAACTAAATTACCCCGACTGGGCCCACACCTGGCTGCGTAAATACAAAGAAGATTGGTATATTGCACAAGCCAATGGTGACGAGGTTGGTATGCGTAAAGCGCAGAAGCTGGCAGAAGGACTTCGTAGCAAGCTCCGCGAAATGGCTACGTTCCCCAAATGGGCTCAAGAGCAAATGCAAAAAGAAACCGTTCGTTGGATGACTGCGGAGGCAAGTGGAGATATCAGGGAAAGGCTGGCTGCTGAGGAGGCGGGACGAGCTATTCGCGAGAAGCTAGGTTTGATCGATACGAGTACTAAAGCATCACCACCATCTGATGATACTAAGAAGAAAGAAGAAGTTAAACCTCCAAATACGCCAAAAACGGACGGGATTGAAACAGGAAAAGGTGATAAAAGCAGTTTTGGATCTGTTGCTGAATTCAAAAAGAAGTATGGTGACGTTATTAAAAAACTAGGAGCAGAGTTAAACGTCGATCCTAACTTACTTGGAGCCGTTATTCTTGTTGAATCAGGAGGCTCAGGTTTTAGAAATGGCAAGTTAGTAATAAGATTTGAAGTGCATCATTTTGTAGAGCATCCAACTTCATTGTTTACATTTTTAGATAAACCAAAAAAACATTGGAAGGAGCATAGATATCGAGAAAGTGTTGAAATGAAGTGGAAAGAAGTGCACACTAATCAGAGCAGTGAATATGCTACTCTGAATTTTGCCATCACTCAGAATGAAAAAAAAGCTTATGCTTCTATAAGTATGGGATTGGGGCAAATATTGGGCTCTAATTATAAAATGGCGGGATACAGTTCTGCTAAAGATATGTTTCTGGCATTCAGTTCTGGGCATGAAGAGCAGATAAAAGGGTTCTCCAGATATATAAAAAACTCTAAAAATCTACTTAGTTCTTTACAAACAAATGATTTAAGACGCTTTGTACGTGGATATAACGGACCAGCAAAAGTAGATGATTACACAAAAAAGCTAAAATCAAATACTGACTTGTATAAGAATAGTTAATATATATGTTTAAATGAAGAGCTCAAGGGGGCAAGTGCATGTATAGAGTGTTTATCTTCATAATTGTTATATCCAGCTTTTTAAATGGGCTTAAGGCTATGGGATTATATTCAGCTATTCCTCAAGAGACTGCAACCTTAACTAAACCGATGCAAAGTTCTATAACGCGTAACAACGTAAATAGTAATATCAAAAAACTAAACACAGATAAGTATACCATTAACGAGGAGCAGTCTTTTCAAACTACTCTTGAGGGCTTTGGGAAAGTACGGTTTGTATCGACTAAAACAAAAAAAGATGAAATTCCTAAAAACTTCTTTTTTCTATTAGATGACCGAGAACGAGTTGTATATTCATTTCCTGATTTATATGGGAATGAATGGTGGTATGCTGATGAAGGCATAGAAGCGGTGGCCTTCAAGGATCTAAATAAGGATGGATTAAAAGACGTTATCATTATCGCTTATTATGAAACGGGGTCTGGACCAGATGGTGCAAAACCATTCCCTATAGCGGACATTTATTTTCAGAAAAAAAATAAAACTTTTACCACAATTCCTGCATTAGATGAGACCCTTAACGATAAGGGACATAATCAAACTATTAACGATGTCATTCAATACGTAAGCAAACAACGGATAAACGTAAACTAACCGACAAAAGGGAGCGGTAACATGGGATATCCAATCATCAAGTATAATGGAACGGTTTTATCTCTTAAAAATCCAAAAGTTAAAGTTGTACAGAAAATGAATGAGCATGTGAAAGTCTTTTTGACAGGTGTGTTAACGGGTGCCCAAATGGAAGAGTACACAGATCATATGGAAGCAGGGGCGAAGTTAGTCGTTTCTTATGTGAATGATGATCAAAAGCAGAGTGTATTATTTAGGGGATTAGTCACGCAGTTCAGAATCAAGTTGGTGTCCAATGTAGCCTATTTGGTCGTCGAGGCCCTCTCCTATACAAGCCAGCTGGATGAAGTGCTTCATAGACAATCCTTTCAAAATGTGAAGATGAAGGTGCAGGCATTACTTGAACATGTACTCAAATCCTATCCCAAAGCCAATTGTACGAGCCGCTTAAAAGATCAGCTTTTACAGGAATTTACGATGCAATACGACGAAACGGACTGGTCGTTTCTAAAACGTATAGCGTCTCGGCTTGGTTGGGGACTAATACCTGATCCGATTGGTGAAAAACCTCAGTTTTATTTTGGATTGCCGGATGGCGTCAATCAGCCTGAGCTCAGGCAGTATAACTACTCCATGACGAGAAAAACCAAACCAGGAGCCAGCAAGGATGACAATCTTTTATATTATAAAGTGCAAACGACAGGGGCTAGAGATGTCCTGCTGCAAATTGGGGGGGAGGTTAAATTTAAAGGGAAAGCATTATACGTCCTGCAATCGGTTGCGTTTATACGACATAGTGCTTTGTGGCATGAATATGTGCTGACTACAGCGGATGGAATGAAACAGGATTTGATTGTAAATGAAAGCATTCGTGGTATCTCGTTAAAATCGAAGGTTATTGGAATCGAGCAGGACCATGTGAAGGTTTTCTTTTATGAAATGGATAAGGTCAAGCCGAATGTCAAGGAAACCTACGCTTTCCCAACGGCTACATTTTATACATCGGAAGGGAATACAGGATGGTACTGCATGCCGGAGCTATTTGATTTTGTAGACATTTACTTTCCGACCGCTAAAGAAAAAGACGCTATTGTGACCCACTCGATCCGAAAGAGATCCAAAGGAGGTGACTTTATTAAGGACCCATCGACGAAAATCTTTATGACCAAGTACCGCAAAGCTATTATTTTTGAGAAAAATGAAATTTTAATCACTGGGAACGACGATGAAGTGGTGATTCGACTGCTGGATGACCATGGCATCGAATTGCGGAGTAAAAAGGACATCCGTGTTAAGGCTGATGGAAATTTGGTATTCAATGCGGGGAACACAATTCAGGTCACCGCGAAGGATGCTATCGGTTTAAAATGTAAAACGAGTCTGGTAGAAATGGATGGTAACATTAAAATGACTGGAGAAAAGATAAAGACGCAGTAAATAAAACTACCAAGAGAAGGGGAAAGCATGGCTAAAGTAACTACAGGAGCAATTGTCAATGAGAAAGCGCCGACCCAGGAAGATATGGTCCAAGAATGGAAACGTAAAATAAGCAAAGGCGAATATCCTTTTATTCATGTAACTCAGCATAGTACCAAAGGTGACGAGCGTTAAATATGTTTAGCAACAAGTAAATAAGGCTCCTAAGGAGCCTTCAGATTGTCGAGAAACCCCGTCATTTTGAGACGTGGGTTTCTTTTTTACATCATAATGCTTTGGTCTCTGGAGAAGCAGGGGGGGTTACCCCTGTTTCTCCAGGCGATCTAGGTGGATCGCCATCTTCTTCATGTTCTGCACGGCTGCCGTCATAAGGGCTTGTTCCCTGACGTTTGGAAGACCGCGCAAACGGCAATAGCGAAACCCATGGAGCTCTTTGGCATCCGCGAAGCTTCGCTCAATCGTCTCTTTTCGTTTGCGGTACAGCTTTTTACCAGATGGGCTCAGCCGGTTGCTCCGTACCCACTCTTTGCTGTCTTCCCAGACATGCCGAGTCACCACTTTGCGGTGGTTTCGAGACTGGGTACACTGACTTAGCAGTGGGCAATGCTGGCACTGAGCTGGGTCAGAGGCATACTGCCGGTATCCCTTACGGTCCGTCGTTCGGTAGGGCAGTTCCTGTTGGGCTGGGCATCTATACGCATTGCGTTTGGCATCGTATTCAAACTTCCATTTCGGAAACAGTCCTTGTCTGGGATGGAATCTTCGGTGAGCAATCACGGCAAAAATCTTTCGGTTCTGCAAACCTCGGCAAATCGGCGTTGTTAAATAACCTGAATCTAGTGCAACAGCTTCTACTTGAAAACCAAAACGTTCTCTTTGGCGATCCAAACGGGACAAATAGGGGACAGAATCATGTACATTCCCTGGTGTCACATGCACGTCCGTAATCAGATTGTACTTCATATCCACCGTGCGGTGGTCCAGATAGAAGAAGCCTTCGGGCTTGCCATCACGGATCATATAGCCGCTGTCCGGGTCTGTTTTGCTCACTTTAATTTCTTTTTCTTCGTTCACTTCCTCTCGGGATTTTAAGGCTTTTTTCCGTGGTTTCTCCGGTCATCCTTCACCGCTTCGTTCAGCTCGTCCATATAGTCTTTAGTATTCTGCAACACTTGTTCTTTGGTGTACTGGTGCCTGTTAGCATTGGCTTTGACGTGTGTGGAATCGGTGACGAGAACACGCCCACCCACCATTCGGTGAGAGATCGCCTGCAGCACAATTTCATCGAAGATATCTTGAAAGATCGTGGTGTCTTTAAAGCGAGTGCGACGATTCCAGCTAATCGTCGTATGGTCCGGAACTTTATCCGTTAAGCCCAACCCCAGAAACCAACGATAAGCTAGGTTCGTCTGAATTTCTCGCTCGAGTTGCCGTTCTGAGCGAATGCCATAGAAATAACCGAGAAAGATCATTTTAAACAATACGGTAGGATCAATGGCAGGACGCCCGTTGTCTGCACAATACAGTGGTCGAACTTTATCATCGATAAACGAAAAATCGATATACTTATCTACTTTGCGGAGCAAGTGATCTTGAGGAACCAGATCTTCGATGGAAACAAATTCGTAGGATTGTTGTTTTTCGCGGTTGGAGCGTAGCATATCAACACCATCCGTTCTACAATAGTTACCTATATTATACAACATTAACGCGGTGTCGTCTTAAACAAAATTAACATAAAATAGGCTGTCGAGACTTTCTCGACAGCCTGAAGGCTCCTAAGGAGCCTTATTTGAGTTTGATGATTATACCCTTTTAGCACTGTTATGTAGCCGTAAAGGTGAATTTTATTAACTACATTTGTCATTGCATACTCTTTAATAGTAAAAATTAAAAATGGTGTTCATCTGTGCAATTTTCCCCTAACATACAGTTACAAAGACCTATTCTACATAAACTATGTACTGTGACCAGATATACTGTATCCAATGACTTTATACTTATTTTTCCTCTCGGCTATATCGCTCGCAAAAAGGATGCACTATAATTATACTACTTCTTAATTTGGGAAAAATTAGACTTTAATATAGATTACAAATATGTTGAGAGTGAAATGCTCGATGAGTATCCCTTTTCAGGAAGAAGGGGTCTTGTATTTGGGGACTTCACTGTCGATAAACCAATCTGGCCCGGAGACGTCAATCACTTCTTTGGTTTTATAATTATAGTAGATGGTAATTTTGTTGTCTTCGTGGCCTTTAATGTACCCATATAGATAGAGCCTGGAGTGGACAGCAGGATCATCCACAGCATAATCCTTTAATATGAAATCGGCATTATAGTGTTCTTTAATAAACTCCACACCGATGGGAGTGGCGACGTCTACTAATTCTTTTTTCTCTTTATCGGACAAGCTGGAACAACCTCCTGAATACATAATAATTAAAATAAGTGCCAGAATCAGTGGGATTTTTCTGTTCAAGTTACAATTCTCCTTTTCTGGTAATCACCTTTTTTCATAACTCTATAATATATTTACACAATAGACAAGGTGGGAATAACTTGACCTACATTAACGATAAAACATACTGGACCATTGCGGATAGAGTTTATGACCGAGAGTTGACTGCCAAAGATTCTAAAAGCAGAATTCTTCCTGACTGGAAGATTGTTGAGCCTGAAGGAGCTATGCTGCATGATACGAACGGTTCTGGATTCGATGCGACTGTATTCCTTAACGAGAAGACCAATCAGGTGATCATCGGTTATAGGGGTACAGAACCTCCAGATCGCCCCAAATGGAGCGTGGCGATGGACTGGGGAACGGATATCAGCGATGTCGTCGGAGGACGCGCGAAAACGTTGGAAGAAGTCCATCAATATTATGAAAATAATAAGGCAGAGGTGGCTAAACTCCCACCACAAGTGCAAAGCGCATTTCTTCAATATGAGGAGAAGTACCAGAATAATCAATTTACACAAGCTGAGAATCTATATGATGTCGTAAAAAAACAGTATCCCTCTGCTGAAATAACGACCACAGGCCATTCTCTAGGAGGAGCGGAGGCAGAATATGTGGCGGTGCGGAACGGACTGACATCAGTCGCTTATAATCCACCAAGCATTGTGCATCTGTTACCGGATGATCTTCAAAGGAAGGTGGAAAATGGCGATTTTCGAAAGACGAATGTCGCTTATGTCAATCCGAAAGATACTATCGGTTCGGGAGCTAATGATGCACAGCCACATGTGGGTACAACCTACTTTATAGACAATGATTATAAGACAGCTAATAGAGCTAAAATCACTATTCCTGTTTCATTACCAGTCGAAAGAGAAAATAAGTGGGCTAACTTTTTTTGGGGGCCCAAATGGTCTCCCATTGTGTATGTCCCGATGACGTTGCCTATGATGCAGCAAGATCCGATTACAAAGTTCTATAATTCGGTAATGGGAGAAGCGACACATAGCATGGATCATTTCACATTTGATGAAAACGGCAATATAATCAATCCACTGTACACGATGGACGGTCAATTGGTGGAAGGCAATCCACGGGTGCAGGCATACGAGCAGATGCTGGCCGCGCGAGCAGAGCTCAAGGAAGTCATGGGCGATCTGGTTGAACGCTATGGTGGACAAATGGGTGCCTTCGGGCAGTTTGCTGCTAATGCCCTAGGTGTGAATTTGATGGGAGCAGGCCAACAAAATGGCCGCGCTAATAGTGGAGCTTATTTTGTAGGCAACAAAAATGGGGGTACAATTCAATTAACACCTGAGGAGCTAAAGCATGCGGCTAATCAGATGCGTTCTAGCTTGCATGGATTTTCCAGTGATACCCGTGCGTCCATTCAGTTATTTCAGGCTCATATCGGGACAAGTGAAAGTCAGTCTTTGACCCCGCTTGCGCATAGTGCTACGGCGACACTGGATCGGATTAATCGCTGGTATCAGGAATCGATTACAGAGATAGCAGAATATATAGATCGTAAGGGCCAGGAATTTACGATGGTGGATCAATAAGAAAGAGCAGCTGGAAGAACACAACGGGAGGCGAAAGAGATGAGCAGAATATCTTTGAGCCTGGGGGATCTGCGTAGGGCTGTTCAGCAATGCGAGCAGCTAAAGCAAAGACTTCAGCATCAGGAGCAGCAGATGAAAAATATATATGGTAGGCTGCATGAATGGCGGGGAGAATCAGCTGCTGAATTAACACGTAAAATGGAGACGTTTCTCCAAGGTACAACTGTACGAATACAGGAATTGGACGATCATAAAGAGCAGTTGAAACGTTATATTCGCAAAATGGAAGAAGCTGATCGGCGTGAGGAGAGACGCAAACGGGCTGCACAATGGTGATACAGGCGGACTGCAATAGTTAGGAGAACATCATGAAAGATCAAAATGCATTTGTCATTTTACTTATATTGAATATCGTTTATGGCTTAACGCTATTTGCCTATCCGGCCATGCTGATGGTGGTCGCATTTCCTTTCGATGCACCAACAGCTGGAGATTATCTCAGCAATTATATTTTTGCCTATGTCATAATGAGCTACCCGATAGGAATATTCATATCATGGAGCTGTTGGTATTTTTATCATCGTTATGCTTTTAAGAGGGCGTATATCATAGCTAACTTTATGCTGCTGTGGCCGGCTACTCTTGTAGAGTCCTCGTGGATTCAATCGGCTTTTTCTTGAAGGGGTTCCCATCTGGCCAGTCAGCTACATAACATAAAAAACCGTACAATCGCTAGGGGACTCCTGCGGGGTACGGTTAAATGCATTTAAGTAAAAGCTACATATATAGTAGAAGGAAAAAAATTTCCTCTGGAATGACGACGATAAAACCCTTGGCCAGAGATTTACCGGAGTCTACTTTAAAATTACCCTGTGGGCGAATATAGCAGCGTTCGGAAGCTTGAAGATGAGTTAAAAAAGGTGTAAAAATGTTGAAAAGCTACAAAGTTCGACATATTGTTCGCTTTTTCGCATCATATGTGTTTGGATTAGGGATTTTTGTTTGCTATTTATCGTATATTTATGTATAATCTATCGTGTTGAAAGATTGATTGTACGTAATATGCTGATGAGGGTGGGTTCATGACGCTGCTCGACAGTAACGAAAGCAAGAAGCGGATGTGCCAGATTTACAATGAAGTTTCAAAGGAACTGTTCGGCTTCGGGACCACGCTGCTGCGGGCCACCGTTGAGAACAACATTGTTACCTTTGTGGCGAAGCACCGGCGTTCTCCACGCTCGGCGGCATTGGAAGTGGAAGCCCCCGGCTTGAAGCTGGAAGTGGATTTCCGAATGTCCATGCTGTACAAGAAGAGACTTCGCGAGAAGCTGATTGAGGATATGGAGCTCGATATAGATGCTTTACTGCGTGATTATGATTCAGCAACGCAGTGGGCTATTACGAACATCATTCTGAAGGAATCCTAATAAAATTGGATATTCGGCTTTTCGCTTCGGATCTATCTGAGGGGAGAACCTGTTATAACGCGCAGCGGGATCAACTTATTCTTTGTTTACGAAGAAAAGTATTCTTGTTTTACAAGAGTACTTTTCTTTTTTGTGTCATAAGGTGTGCATAATAAAAAATAGGGGGAGTTTCATATGAAGAAATGGTTTAAAGGGTTTATGGCTGTGACCTTGGCATCCGTGGTACTGGCAGGTTGCGGCAGTAATGCTACTGGCGGTCAGACAGATGGAAAAGATGGTTCAGCTGATGGGAAAAAGAAACTAGTTATTTCCACATGGGGCTTTTCCGAGGACTTTTTTAACAAAGAAGTGTACGAGCCTTTTGAAAAAGAACATAACGTTGATATCGTGGTCGAAATTGGAAATAACGCGGAACGGTTGAACAAAATCAGTCAAGGCAGCACAGACGTCGATCTGATTTATCTGTCCGATTATTATGCTCAACAAGGAATCCAACAGGGATTGTTTGAGAAGCTGGATCGCAGCAAGGTGCCGAACCTGAACCAAATTTATGATATTGCCAAAGCACCGCTGGGTGAGGAGTATGGTCCTGCTTATACGGTCGGGCGTCTCGGTATTGCCTATAATCCGGAGCTGGTGAAAAAGAATGTGACCTCTTGGGCTGACCTGTGGGGAACTGAGTTCAAAGGAAACGTGACTTTGCCGAATATTACGGCGACTGCCGGACCGATGATGGTAGATGCAGCCTCCAAGGTAGCGGGTAGTAAGGAGTTTAATGAAGACCAAGCCTTCGGAAAACTGAAAGAGCTGAGTCCGAATATCGTTAAGTTTTATAGCAAAACATCTGAGTTTGTGAACATGTTTAGTCAACAAGAAATTGCCGGCGGTCCAATCATGGAAATGTACTTCAAAGATTTGCAGGCGGCTGTGCCAGGAGCGAAATTTGTAGCTCCTAGTGAAGGTGCTTACGCAGTAATGAACACGATTAATGTAGTGAAAGGCTCCGACCAGAAGGAGCTGGCTGAGGAATTTATCAACTGGCAGCTGAGTAAGGAAGTTCAAGAAAAATCCGCCAAGGCGAAGGTTGATTCCCCGGTGAATACGCAGGTGGTACTGTCCGGTGCGGATACAGAGGGAATTACGTACGGTACAGAGGTAGTGAACAAGCTGACCAAGCTGGATATGAAGTTCGTTAACGATCATATCAAGGCATGGACAGATCGCTGGAACCGGGAAGTTGCACAATAATGAAGAAGGTTATATTAGATGTAGATACGGGCATTGATGATGCGTTGGGTATTTTACTAGCCGCCAAAAGTGGTCAACTGGATATCCAAGCGATTACTACGGTATGCGGTAATGTTTCACTTAAACAAGCAACATTGAACACATGCAAAATCCTCGACCTTTTGGATAGACCGGATATTCCGGTTTATCGGGGGGCGGAGGCCCCCTTAATACGTAAAGGCCTGCACGAGCATCGTGTCCATGGAGAAGACGGCATTGGAGGCGCACTGAATGGAGTAGTCCCAGCCATGTCTGCGTCCGAAGGTTTTGCACCGGATATCATTATTGACACCGTGATGGCTCACCCGGGGGAAGTGACGCTCATTTGCACCGGGCCACTCACCAATCTGGCACTGGCGCTGCTGAAGTGTCCCGAACTGACGGATCACGTCGATGAAGTCATTTTTATGGGCGGTGTTATTCACGGGTGCGGCAATATTACACCTGTAGCGGAGTACAACATGTATGCTGACCCTGAAGCCGCACGAATCGTATTTCATGCAGGATTTGGTCGGTTGATACAGGTGGGACTGGATGTAACACGGAAGGCTCTGCTGACTGCGGATCATATTGCTCGTCTGACCCGCCCAGCAATTCGTAATTATGTAGCTGAAAGCACGGCCGTTTATACCAAGCGTTATGAAGAACGCAACGGGGTAAAAGCCTGTGCGCTTCATGACCCGCTTGCCGTGGGTGTCGCATTGAATTCGAGGTTAGTCGATACCTCGTCGTTGTATGTCGACGTGGAAACCTCCAGTCGTATATGTGACGGACAAACGGTGGGCGATGTGCAGAACCGCCTCAATCATAGCCCCAATATGAATGTATGCGAACAGGTGGACAGCGAAGCTTTTCTGGAGCTGTTTATCCAGGTGCTGAATAAGGAATAACATTTTGATAACCGCAAGGAGATACCCATGAAGAAAACATACTTGTATTGGCTGCTGCTGCCAGGTCTGCTCTTTCTGGCGGTGTTCATGGTCATTCCGATTGTGTTGACGATCGGTTCGACCTTCGTACAGAACAGCTCATTCACCCTAGAAGGCTATCTCCATTTCTTCAAGGACCCTTATTTTCTGAAAATATTGCTGACTACGCTGGAAGTCAGTGTCGTAACGACACTCGTGTGCGTATTACTTGGCTTCCCGACGGCTTATTATATTTCGCAAAAGGCCCCGCGTCGTAAAGGGATCCTGCTAGCGCTGGCTATCTTCCCATTATTGACGAGTCCGGTGGTGCGGTCATTCAGCTGGATGGTCATTCTGGGTCGCAAGGGACTGTTAAATAACGTGCTCATCGGTTTAGGACTTGTAGATGAGCCGCTGAATATTTTGTATACTCCGGCAGCGATGATTATTGGTCTGGTTCATTTGTTTTTACCGCTGATGATTATTTCACTGATTGGTGTACTCGAAAATATCGACGGTGATCTTGTTCATGCTGCTCAGAGCCTCGGGGCCTCCAGATTCAGCGCATTTCGTAAAATCGTATTTCCGCTGTCTGTGCCTGGCCTGATCATTGGAAGCATTCTCGTTTTCGTGGGCAGCCTGACTGCATATACGACACCAGCACTACTTGGAGGAAAACAGCGGGTTATCGCTACATTTTTGTATCAGAACGCGATGACGCTAAACGACTGGTTTTTAGCTTCTGTTATTGCAACAATTATGATTGTTATTACATTTATCGTGGTCGGTCTCTTAAATAAGGCGGCCCATAAACTCAATCCGAAGGGGTAGGTGGATATGCGGGAGAAACATTACGGACTAGGCTTCTTTAGCCTGCTGGTCTTCATCTTTCTGCTCGGTCCGCTGTTGATCATATCGGTCACTTCTTTCGAGCCGGGCACGGTATTAAAATTCCCTCCGCAGGGCTTTTCCTTGCGCTGGTATGAAAATATTTTTGAAGTGGATTTGTTTATGTCCACGTTCAAAACGTCCATTGTGGTCTCTCTGCTAGGCAACATCTTGGCACTGCTGATTGGTATGCCTGCCGCCTATGCGCTTAGTCGTTTTTCGTTTCGTGGGAAGGATGCGCTGAATGCTTTGTTCCTTTCTCCGTTGCTCATACCGGGTATTGTGCTTGGTTTTACACTGCTGCGCTATTTGATCATAGTTTACCATTTACCAGTATATGCTGGACTATTGATCGGACATACGGTGATTATGTTGCCGTTCATTATTAGAGTCATTGCATCCAGTTTGTCTAACTTTGATTTTGCGATTGAGGAAGCAGCGCTTAGTTTGGGGGCTGGACGGCTGGAAACCTTTTTCAAAGTGGTTCTGCCCAACATCCGCTCAGGCATTATTGCGGCTATCCTGATTGCCTTTCTGGAATCATTCAACAATGTCGACATTTCCGTCTTTATGACAGGACCGGGCTTCAGCACCCTGCCCATTCAAATGCTGACTTACGTCGAAAATTATTTTGACCCGACGATTGCGGCGATTTCGGTTATGCTGATGATTTTAACCGGTATCCTGATGTTCTTGATTGAACGACTGATGGGATTGTCTTACTTCACTAAAAGGTAATGGAGGCTTCAACCTTATGGCACTGCTTACTCTGGATCGCGTATCGGTCGCTTATGACAACCAACTGATCTTGCAGGATTTCGATTTGCAGCTTGAACGGGGGCAATTGCTCTCGTTGCTCGGACCGAGTGGTTGTGGCAAAACGACCACACTTCGTCTCATTGCAGGATTTCTCGAAGCTAAACAAGGAACATTTTTGTTTGGCGATAAGGATTATACTCGGGTTCCGGTGAATAAACGGAACTTCGGCTTTGTATTTCAAAGTTATGCACTCTTTCCGCATTTGTCTGTTTTTGATAATGTTGCCTTTGGTTTGCGGTTACGCAAAGTAAAGGAAGATGATATAAAGCGCCGCGTTATGAAGATGCTGGGAACGGTTAGCCTGGGGGGATTTGAAAAACGTTTCCCCGGTGAATTATCAGGCGGACAGCGTCAACGTGTTGCGATTGCGCGAGCGCTTGTGATTGAACCCGATCTGCTGTTGTTTGATGAACCTCTGAGTAACTTGGATGCTAACCTGCGTGTAAATATGCGTGTGGAAATCCGCCGTATTCAACAGGAACTGGGCATCACTACCGTGTATGTATCGCATGATCAGGAGGAATGTTTTTCGATTTCTGACCAGGTTGCGATTATGAATAAGGGGAACATCGAACAATTAGATGCTCCATCGACCATTTTTAAATATCCGACGACCGAATTTGTCGCCCGTTTTATTGGGTTTAATAATTTTCTAAGCTTTGACGAGCGTACTGAAGAAGGGGATCGTATTCGACTGAATACAGGTGATCTTTCATTCGGCGTAGCGCGTAATCAGGGTACGGCCCAGCTGGGTGCTCGTCAGGGCGCTATTCGTCCGGATGATTTGGTCATTCGAACAGAAGGCAACGAGACAGGAGAAAATGAGCTCCCCGGTATTATTAAGGTAAGTACTTACCTGGGGCGTAGCTATCAGTATGTGGTAGAAACGGCGAAAGGCAACTTTACGGCTAATCAGGAAATGGATACGCCCTACCTGAGTGGTCAGCGGGTTACCCTGCATTTTCCGGCAGATAAAATGGTGCTGGTCCAATAATCAGCGGGTTCGATGAAGGAGATACATCATGCGTGCAGACAAAATGATTTTACAAGTTAAGGTGTATAACAGTTACTACAAGACGTTCGAAGAAGGTAATGTAGCTATACTTGATGGCAAGTTTATGTATATCGGTCAGCGTGGTCTGGAGTCTTTCGAGGCTGCTGAAATTGTCGAAGGGCACGGGAAATATATGATTCCCGGCCTGATCGACATCCATTTGCATATCGAAAGCACAATGGTGACACCGGCAACCTTTTCCTATGGACTGATTCGCAATGGGATAACGACGATTGTACCAGAACCGCACGAAATGGCGAATGTTTTCGGATTGGAAGGCGTCCAGGAAATGATGGAAGCCAGCAAGGATTGCGTGGCTGATATGTTCTACGGCATCCCAAGCTCTGTCCCGGCAACGCCGCTCGAAACCTCAGGAGGCGAGATCGGTATTCCCGAAATTGATGCGCTGCTGCAAACGGGTGAAATGATCTGCCTGGGTGAAATTATGAACTATGTGGATGTCATTCGTGATCCGGAGAGCAAAACGAATCGCATCTTACGCCATGTTCGTGAGCACTACCCGGAGCTGATCATTGAAGGTCATACGCCACAGTTGCTTGATCTGGACCTGCATCAGTTGATCTATGCGGGGATAGGCTCAGACCATACTCACCAAAGTATTGAAGGTATGAAGGCGCGGATGGCCGCGGGGATGTTTATTGAAATCCAGGAAAAATCCATGACCCCTGAAGTGATGGACTATCTTATTCAGGAAGATGTGGCACAACATTTTTGCTTTGTAACGGATGATGTGATGCCAGACTCTTTCGTAGAGCGAGGGCATCTAAACCATATTGTAAGTAAAGCAATCGGAATGGGCATGAAGCCTGAGGATGCCATTTATGCAGCTACGTTTACTCCTGCTGCACGGATGCGTATGCATGACCGCGGAACCATTGCACCGGGAAAAATAGCTGACTTTGTACTGCTGTCGGATCTTGGTCAATTTGATGTGGAGCAAGTCTATAAGGACGGACTCAAGGTATTCGATAAGTTCGAGGAATACCATCAAGCACCAATAAAATGCCGCTTCCCCGCCCACTTTTATCAAAGTGTGAAGCTCAATCCCCTCACGGAGCAGGATTTTACTGTAAAGATGGATGTAGCTGATGGCACACATCAATGCCGTGTTATGATGGTCAAAGATGGCTCTACTTTTACAAGTGAACGGATTGCACCTGCACAAGTAGAGCAGGGGGAACTGGTATGGGAACATGGTGAACATGGACTGATTGCTACGTTTGAGAGGTATGGAAAGAATGGCAACCGTGCTTACGGTTTGATCGGGGGAGATACGATTAAACGTGGGGCAGTGGCAACCACCTATTCGCACGATAACCATAACTTGCTGGTCGTAGGGCATAACAAGCAAGATATGATACTGGCCGCGAATACGGTTCTTGCCAGCCAAGGCGGTTTTTGCGTAGTTGAAAATGGCAAGGTGCTGTCCCATTTGCCTTTAACCGTAGGCGGGATCTTAACAGAAGGACCGCTGGAAATGGTTGCGGCGCATGTGAAGGAGCTGCGTTCAGCCTTGCTGTCGCTGGGCTATCGCCATTACAATCCAATCATGTCGCTGAGCACGCATTCTTTGCCGGTCAGCCCGGCCTTGAAAATTACCGATCACGGCCTGATTGATGTAAATGCTGGCAAGGTTGTACCTTTAATCGTGGAAACTTCAGAGATGCAAGAATAATAAAAGAGCCGACCCTCTTATGGGCCGGCTCTTTTTTGATGCTTTAGCAGACAAAGTTAACATCTTCTATCCTCCTATTGATGTAACCTATGTATAAAAGATAAACAAGTCTTGATTCTGGGTACCCGATTGCATGTAGAGTTTGCTTTACAATTAGTTCATGTAATCTTCATGATTAAAATCGAATAAGGACTTGAAAAACATCGTCACAGTGTTATAATTAAAACAGGATTTAGATTAAGTCTAAATTAATTGATTAAGATTTATTGGATTGACGCATGGAATTTTGAAGAAAATCAGACACTACTGCTAACGAGCATCCAAGCTTTACACCAACTATATTTGAACGAGAGGGGATTTTAAACATGAGTACATTAAATCATACGAACGCACCTACACAAGAGGCTATTCAAGAATTGCACAAGGCATTGAATCGTCAGGTAGCTACCTGGTCTGTATTGTACACGAAACTGCATTATTTCCACTGGTATGTGAAAGGACCTAAATTCTTCACATTGCATGCTAAATTTGAAGAACTTTATAATGAAGCAACAGCTAATCTAGATACGATTGCTGAACGATTGTTGGCTATTGGTGGCCGTCCGGCTGCGACCTTGAAGGAGCATTTGCAACTTTCAGCTATTCAGGAGTCCGCAGGTGAGCAGACAGCTGAGGATATGGTGAAGTCCGTTGTTGCTGATTTTAAAACCATCACCGTTGAGCTGGCTAATGGGATGGAAGCAGCGGAAGCGGCACAGGATAAAGCGACAGAGGATCTTCTTAACGGCTTAAGAGAAGCAATGGATAAACATATCTGGATGCTGAGTGCGTATTTGGGATAACCCACTGGTATATACTTCCATGTATATGGAGATCAGGTGAACAAGACACACATCCCGTTGGTTCCACTCTGCCACTGGAGTATAATAACGAGAAGGCGTGGAAGACCACAGGCTCTAGAGTCATAGAGATGCCGGGATGGGGTGTGTGTTATGGAAGTGAAACAACAGCTTTTGCATGAAGCGGAGCAGTTTATATATACATGTTATGAGGAGCTGGGCCGAAGCCGCGATGAAGCGGAGGCCCGGCTTCTTAATATTCGTCACGACATAGAGACTACGGGAACGTATGATCATACGTACGAAGAGCTGGAGCACGGGGCACTTATGGCTTGGCGCAATAGCAATCGTTGCATCGGTCGCTTATTTTGGGACAAGCTTTTGGTCAGGGATGCGCGGGGCGCGTCAGATGCAACGGAAGTGGTTCGCGAGCTCTTGGAGCATATACGCATAGGAACGAATGGCGGTAAAATTAAGCCAACGCTTACTGTATTCTGCGCCTCCAAGCCAGGGCAGCCGAATATCCGCATCTGGAACCATCAACTCATTCGTTACGCTGGATATGAAACCGGTCAAGGGGTCATCGGGGACCCGATCTCTGTAGATTTTACCAATGCTTGTAAAGACATGGGCTGGCAAGGAGCGATGACCCCTTTTGATATATTGCCACTGGTTGTGGAAGCAGGCGGGCGGCCTCCCGAGCTATATGATATTCCTGAACATTTGATAATGGAGGTGGCCATTGAGCATCCAGAAATCTCGGGTTTCGCTTCCTTGGGATTACGTTGGTATGCTGTGCCTATGATTTCGGACATGACGCTGGAGATTGGCGGTATTATCTATACAGCGGCTCCCTTTAACGGCTGGTATATGGGAACAGAAATCGGCGCCCGCAATTTTGCGGATACCTTCCGCTATAATATGTTGCCACAGGTGGCTAAGCTGATGGGGCTGGATACGACGAGTGAAACAACGCTTTGGCGTGATCGGGCGCTGGTGGAATTGAATATTGCTGTGCTGCATTCTTTCAAAAAGGCGGGAGTCAGCATTGTCGACCACCATACCGCAGCGGCACAATTCAAGCTGTTTGAGGAACGGGAAGCCAAGGCTGGACGCGCACTGACAGGCAATTGGACATGGCTGATTCCCCCGCTATCCCCGGCGACAACGCATATTTTTCATAATTCCTACGATAATCGGCTTGTGAAGCCGAATTTCGGAGTTCAAGAGAAGTCGTATATGTCGAGACAGGCTAATACAGTATCAGATACAGTGCTTCAGCAGAAACGCCAAGGCTGTCCTTTTCATTCCGGATAACGATGGGAATGACCTGATTGCTGCATTAGGACTCGAGCTTATCCCATGCAACGATAAATAGGGTAGCCAGTGGTCCTATTAATAGGGAGAGAAAAAACCAATTTAGCCCGCTCCGATTTTTGGATTGTGCCAAGCCGGCATTAATCAGGGCAAGTGTTCCCCACCCTACATAATAATCTTCTGACATGGTATTCTCCTTTGTAAAAAGGTATAATATCGTACTGTGTATGGTATGAACACATCCATGATTTCATGAATTTAGAGTAAATATACCTTTATATATTCTGGTTTGAGGAGCGAAGCTAAGTTGGAAAGATATCAGGCAGAGCGCATTGTCGCTGAGCTTTTGGAACGGGCTGCTATAGGTGTGATAGTCAAGCTGGAGAAACGTTTTCCTGGCGGAAGGCTGATTGGGGGTAAATATGCTATGAATGCTCACGCCATTACCATGTATACGGACGTTATCGAAACACAGTGTTTACAGATGTTCGGCAGCATTGATCGAGTTGAGGAGTATTTTACAGTTGTGCTTGCACATGAGATTGGGCACGCCGCCGATACAGAATTAGTGGACCTCTCCGATGCGTTGGAGCAAGAGAGTGGGATAGGGACCCGGCAAAGACTTGCGCTGCAAATTGAAGAAAACGCATGGAATTATGCGCTTGGGTTGGTGCCTGAAATAGATGCAACGTTTATTTCTGCCGTAATAGACGAGTCCTTGCTGGCCTATCGGGTCCCGATTATGGAGCAGTCTGACATTGCGTAACAAAGATGATCCGAGAGCCGTCAGGCTCTTTTTTTGTTGATTAAAACAGACGAGATTGGGTCGGATGATCTAAAGGAGTAGCTTTTTAAGCTGCGACACGCGTCCCTGGGATAGTTCGAGCATTTCGGCTAATTCTTTTTGAGATACATTTGGGTGCTCCTGCATGAGCTGTTTTAGTTTATTCAGGAGATCATTCTGATTTCTGTAACTCCTTCTTTTCTTGGGCTGGACAGGACGTGCTTCACTCAAATGACTAGAAGGATTATCGCTCTTCAGATTTTCAATACAACTTTTACATATCAGATGATCCCTAAAATAGCTCAAATGATCTACGGCACCACAAAAATAGCAAGAAACCCCCGTATACTTGCGAATCATCAGTCCCTCTGGGGTAATAAAAAAATCGAGGGCATCTCCAATATTAATATTCATAGAATTGCGCAGCTCCTTAGGCAGCACAATGCGGCCTAAATGGTCTAATGGTCGTGTCATTCCTGTGTTCTTCATCATTTTTCCCCTTTCCTGAAATGCGCTTATAGTTGTAGGAATTGTATGTATATATGCTGGAAGTACAAAGCGCTTATATTACAGTTTGTTTTGGTATAGCTATGCTGAAAAAAAAGCTCCGGCATGACGAACAATTACGTCTGCCGGAGCATTGTACAGCCAATGAATCTAAGATGTCATGTCGAATTACTGTGGGTTGGTTGTCCAAATACCGGCTACTTTTAATTGAACCCGTGGAGGCAGTTTCAATGTGGCTAATGTCAGATCGGCCAAATCCTGCGGTTGAAGCATGCGATCCTCATCACCAATAGGTAATCCTGCGTTTGCCGCTAGTTCTGTATTGACAGTGCTTGGAGTCAGCGCGGTGACGCGAATGTTAGATTTGCGAACTTCCTGCATCAGTGCTTCTGTGAAGCCCATCAAAGCAAATTTGGATGCGCAATATGCCGAGCCTGTTGCAAAACCTCGTTCTCCTGCCGTCGAGGAAATATTAATAATGTTTCCGCTCTTTTGTGCCAGCATGCTTGGAAGCACAGCATGTGTGACATAATAGGTTCCCATCAGGTTTACGCGAATAATACGTTCCCACTCTTCGGGGTCCATCTCCGCGACTGTGCCAAAGGTAGCAATGCCTGCATTGTTAATCAAAATGTCGACAGCGCCTAGCTCATGTTCTAGTGAAGCTACAGCGGCAGCGGCCTGTGAGCGATCCGATATATCTGCAACAGCACTCACCACTTTCACACCGTATGTACTCCCCAGTGAATCCTGCAGCTTTTGCAGGTCAGTCAATGTGCGTGAAATTAATCCCAGGTTAACGCCTTCCTTAGCTAAAGTTTCGGCAATTGCTTTACCGATTCCTTTACTGGCTCCTGTAATAATAGCTGTTTTATTCTTAAGTTCCATCCAGTCTCCTCCTTATTAATCTATAATGTGGTTGTGCATCTGGGCACATGGTTACATTATACAAGGTTAAACTCATTGAACCAAACTTCGCCTCTGATGAGGCATTCATTTAGAGGTCTCTATTTGGAAATATAAATATCCCCTGAAGTGGTTTCGACCTTAATCACGTTCACACTACCGGGAACAGATTCGGGAGTATTGATACTCCCAGAGTCAGAGCGGACATTATAAACACCTTTAAAATCGGGAGCTTGCTTAATCTTCACGTCACCAGAATCAGCATTCACTTCCAAGTTGGCTACGGCACGTTGCGTAATATTTGTCTCCCCTGAGGTTAGGGAAATAATGCCATTACCGCTATAATCGCGAATGGTAACATCACCTGAAGTAAGCTTTAACTCCATATCTGCTGCAAGCTGACTGGCTGTAAAATTGCCGGATGTTAAATTTGCGATCAGGTGGGTACTTTGGAGGTTTGTAATCTCGGCAGTGCCTGAAGTAGCGGTGATGGAAGTATTCTGCACGGAGGCATCCTGAAGTTTTACATTCCCTGAATGTGCATCTACCTGTAGGTCAGTTAGTGTTTCGCCAGAGGGCATCTCTACGGTAATCGTTTGATCCAAATCAGGAGTGATCGAAAAGAATGACAAGGAAGGGGCCGGCTCCGATTGAATCGTAAGCTTACCGTTCTCAATTCGGGCATTATGAATTTGGTCGGCTACCTTTGTCTGAACTTCTCCACTAATGCGTATCGTACCTTGGTCACCAGAGCCAGGAGTAAACAAAATAGAGACATCATCAGAACTGTCCACCTTCAGCTTCTGTAGCTGACCACGTGTAAACGTCCATTCTTTGTTAATCTTCATGACTTGTTGACTCCATGGGGCACCGTAGGCCACCATTCCGGCTGCACCGATGACAATGCACAGACCTGCTGCAATAAACCACTTTTTATTCATGTTGTTAGTAAGCTCCCCTCAGGGTAGTCAGATTCCATTTCCAGTATCGTACTGTGCCTTTGACCATAAGGAGTAAGAGATAACGTACACCAGGCAGCAGCAATAGACCTATACCCGTCAACGTGATAGAGAAAAAGAATTTGGCCGGGTAAAAGGTGCTGTTTAGCGCATAATCAGTAACAGCGAGAAGAGGGGCTACAATGAAGCTGATCGATACCACAGCCAATGAAGCCCATACTGCCCATAGGGTAGCCATAATCGGGATGGAGATCAGCAAGTTAAGAAACAGTAGCCCTAAGAAAGTAAAAAGATTGCGTGCGAAGCTTCCCTGGCGAAGCGGAGGAGAAGCGTTCCAGGCTGCATTGGGATCATCCAACGCTTCTCGGGCAATATCCTCTGGGTTACCCAGCTCATTGGCAATCTCACTTTCGCTTTTGCCATTAACCAACCCGTAGTCAAAATGCTGGCTCAAATCACTAAGCAGCTCATTGCGTACCTCTGCAGGGAGAGGAGAAAGACGCTGTTCCACCTCTGTAAGAAACTGTTTTCTATTCATCGGAATTTCCTTCCTCCAGTAGGCTTGCGACATTATGGACAAAATCATTCCATTCCCGCGTAAGTATTCTTGTATAATGACTGCCAGTATCGGTCAGCCGATAATATTTGCGAGGAGGCCCCTCGGTCGATTCCTGTAAATACGTTGTGCAGTATCCTTCTGATACCAGACGGCGAAGCAGTGGATATAGGGCTCCCTCGGCTACTTCAATATGACGGGAGACGGCTTGCGCCAACTCGTAGCCATAACGGTCTTTGCGTCCAATTAGAACTAGAACGCACAGTTCCAGTACCCCTTTTTTGAATTGGATGTTCACATTCACGAGCGGTGCTCCCTTCCTGGATGTTATCAATAATTCATAGGTGTCGTTCGGAATAAGGGAAAGAAACGTGTGTTTGTGCATAATTTGTCACGGGTACTAATTATAGAACAGTAGTCAGGTATAATTTAACATCATGTACTGATTAATGCAAGGTACTAAATTTTTAATAATAAAATATTTGTGTCAAAATGGACAAATTTCCTTCCTTGGAGGCTTTATTGAGTAGCGAATGTTGTAGAAAAAAGTATTTTTATTTGGGAATTCATCGAAATATGGCTGGAAGCACAGATAGGATGCCGCTTTAATTTCATTCATTAAAATGATAGATTGTAAAGTATTCAACAGGGTTAAAAATTACTTTTTATGAAGAGGTGGATAAAGAATGGACTGGAAACATTGGTATATGGAACTGGAACAGGATGATGAGTCTTGGGATGTATCTGAGGAGATTGTTCTGCGTGGTGTAGTGCAACTTGATTTTTGCGGGCAGCCCTCGGAAGTAGAAGTCGAATTTATCGTGGGAGCCGATTCCGAAGAACAGGCACAGACTATAGAAGAACCTACACTGTTGCAAAAAAAGACATGGGAGCAGTATATGGAATATTCATCAGCTATTCATCCTCAAGTGTTGGAATCCATACACCATCATTATGCTGGCATCGTGGAAAAGTATCGGAATGCTTACAGTACATGGGGAGAGGACCCGGATGAATATGCGCCTTATGTGGAGCGGCCGGAACAATTGTTGAATCGAATACAGCTTATGTCTATATTGATTTCCGACTCATCGGCAAAGGATGAACTGTATTTGAATTTTAGTTGTTCCTGGGATCGAGAACATGGCTTAGGCGTACATATGAAGCAGATGAAAATGGAGCATATTCAAGGCGCTTATACATTATATGACCTAGAATAAATCCCCTTCCCGGGCTTTTAGCAGAAAGGACCGGAAAGGGGAACAGAATATGTTGAAAATGAAGGCGTGATTCGAAACGATAAAAAATTAGTTGGATACAGCCAATGCAGCCCGGGCTGCTTGAGCGGCTTGTACCATTTGTCGCAAGGCGGCGACAGATTCCTCTTTGGTGCGGGTTTTCAGACCACAATCTGGATTAACCCAGAACAAATCTGATGGCAGTACGCGCAGGGCACGCTGGATCATGCTTAGCATTTCAGATACATCGGGGATGCGCGGACTGTGGATATCGTACACGCCCAGACCGATGCCTTTGTCGTATACCTGATCTTCAAAGCTGACAATCAGTTCTCCGTGGCTTCGCGAAGTTTCAATAGATATAACGTCGGCATCCATGTCGGAGATGGACTGAATCATATGCTGAAATTCGGAATAGCACATATGCGTATGGATTTGGGTCGCAGGTTCAACGGTGGCCGTGGTCACAAGGAAGGCTTGAACTGCCCAATCCAGATAGGCTTGCTGTTGTTCTTTTTTCAGCGGAAGCCCTTCACGAATTGCGGGTTCATCGACCTGAATCATGCTGATGCCCGCTTGTTCCAGTGCCTCTACCTCTGCCCGTAATGCCAGAGCCAATTGTAAAGCAACTTGGCTACGCGGAATATCATTGCGTTCAAAAGACCAGTTCAAAATGGTCACAGGGCCTGTAAGCATTCCCTTAACAGGCTTGGAAGTTAACGATTGAGCGAATGCCGTTTCTTCCACAGTCATGGGCTGATCGAAGGAGACGTCTCCGTATATAATCGGCGGTTTGACACAGCGGGAGCCGTAGGACTGCACCCATCCGTTTTGTGTAAAAGCAAAGCCATTCAGCTTTTCGCCAAAAAATTCAACCATATCGGTCCGCTCAAATTCCCCGTGTACAAGCACGTCAATGCCAATGTCCTCCTGAATATCAATCCATTCCTTGATTTGCTGTTGGATGAACGTCCGGTATTGCTCGGCAGACCATTCTCCTTTGCGATAGTGCAGGCGGGCCTTGCGGATCTCGGCGGTTTGCGGGAAGCTACCAATGGTCGTCGTAGGCAGTGGAGGCAACTTCAGCTTATTTTGCTGAATCTCACGACGCTCGGCGAAAGGAACGCTGCGTGTTAGAGGCTCCTTTGCCAGCAAGTCAGCCAGATCGTCAGCTGTTTGTACGCGTGCCGCTGAGCTGTTGAAACGGGCTACCGCATCTGCACTTTGTCCAAGCTTGGTGAGTGCGGATGGATCGTGTTTGCCAAGTGCAGCCGTCAGGACGGCGATTTCCTCAAGCTTTTCATCGGCAAAAGCCAGCGCTTGCACCAGTTCTCGATCCAGCTTGTGCTCTGCTTCCAGACTGACTGGCACATGCAGCAGACTGCATGATGGCTGTACGATAAGCTGCTCGGCAGTGGTCTGTTCTGCTAACTGACCGAGCAGGGTAGCCACAGCGTTAAGGTCGCTGCGCCATATATTGCGCCCGTCAATGACCCCAGCGCCCAGCGTTTTTCCTTTAGGGAAACCATGCTGCAATATATGCTGGAGATTTTCGCCATCATCATACACAAAATCAAGACCCAGTCCCTGTACCGGAAGTGCGGACAGACGCTCATAATGGTCCAGGCTACCAAAGTAAGTTTGCAGCATTATATTTAAAGAGGGCGCAGCTTGGGCCAAAGCTTCATAGACTTCCTGAATAATGTCCAAATCCTCTACTGGGAATGAGGTGGTCAGGACAGGTTCATCGATTTGGACCCACTGAACACCTTCTGCTGCTAGTTCAGACAGGACACGGGTGTATAAAGGCAGGAAGGTTCTTATAATAGAAGCAAGCTCCTTGCGATCATAGCCTTTGGAAAGGGTAACGAATGAATAGGGGCCGATGAGGACCGGTTTCCCATCAATGCCTAGCTCTTGTTTTGCTTCACGATAAGCCCGTAAAGGTTTATTTTCAGTGAACACCGGGACTGCGTTTGCCAATTCGGGAACGATGTAGTGATAATTGGTGTTCATCCATTTGGTCATTTCACTGGCGGTTGCTCCCTTCTGTCCACGAGCGATCCCGAAATACACGGACAGAGGAATCGGACCTGCGGGACGATGGTTGAACCGTTCGGGTACTAGACCAAACATCACAGATGTATCCAGCATGTGATCATAATAGGAGAAGTCTCCGACAGGAATGCGATCAATCCCCTTGTCACGCTGCTTGCTCAGATGCTCCAACCGTAATCTTTTCATCTCCGTTTGCAGTTCGCTTTCGCTAATACTGCCGTTCCAGAAGCGTTCCAGTGCTTTCTTCCATTCCCGGTTTTCGCCGATACGCGGATATCCCAGATTACTGCTAATTAAGCCGGACAATTCAGGCCATTCAATGACGGACATGTACTTTTCCTCCTAGTGGGTGGCTGTTTTATTTTTACGTACCAAAAAAGGCATTCTTCCCCCCAGAGTTAAAAATAAGTAGGGGAAAGAATGCCTCCGTGATTAAAAAATCAAAAATACGGCGACTGCTCTTAACACCTCCCTATCTTCCGTAGGTACTTGCGATGTTGTTAAAATAGGCAGGTCTCCTGACTTACGGATCATGACTCTCAGCATCCCTTCCCGGTCTGTGGACCAGTGGTTGTATGAACAGCTGGAAGTTCCCCGTTTACAGTGGCGGGACCGTGCCGGATTTGCACCGGCTTCCCTTTTAAGCCTGATCTGAATAGAACAGACACCTATCTCCAAGCTATGCGGTTAAGGTATGACGAATAATTATGCACTCGTATACTTGTTCACCATCATAAGTGAAACTTGCAGGATGCGCAATAGAAACTGCAATGGAATCTGTTAGGGATATGCAAAAAAAAAGACAAGCCTCATCCATGATGGAGACTTGTCCTAGATTAGATATAGCATTTGCCGAGTAACCTTCGCCTTAAGTCAATGAAACGGTGTAACCTGCCTGAATGCTGGCTTTTACATCTACTAGACGCTGATTGCGGCTGCCCCGGAAGGGAAGGGTCAGGTCCTTTTGCTGTTCTACAAAGCGACCATCCACAATCACATCGCACAAAAGTGCTAGCTCTTGTCGCTCCTGATCTGTGAGTAGATCTTCATAAACAAAGCCAGTGTAAGCCCACACGGTTCGGTCGGGACAGGCCGCACGGAAGTCACGCACAAATTGCGAGCATTCTGCTGCTGAGAAAAACGGGTCTCCCCCGCAGAGAGTCAGTCCATCCAACAACGGATTATCCATGATGTCACGAATGACTTCCTGTTGTCGTTGGGGTGTGAATGGCTCACCTGCACGGAAGCTCCACGACGCTGGATTAAAGCATCCGGGACAGGCATGACGGCAACCGCTAATGAACACGACGGTGCGCAGGCCGTATCCTTCGTTCAGAGATTCCGGAATGTAGCCACACAAATTCACTTATGTTTCACCCGATCTCGAACTTCTGCTTGTTTTGCAGCATTAAAGCGAACGGTATAATCCCCTGTCAGATATCCGGTTACCCGACGTAAGCGCTGAAAGTGTGTGTGCTCCTCATCTGTGCCACATTGGGGGCAGCTTGTCCCGATAATCCCTTCATAACCGCATTCCGTACAACGATCCACCGGATGGTTGATGGAGAAGTAGCCGATATTCTGATGCAGCGCGTATTGAACAATTTTAAGAAACGCATCCGGGTTATTCCGCGCATTACCGTCCAGCTCAATGTATGATATCGCACCAGCGTTGCATAGGTTATGGAACGGAGCTTCCAAGCTGATTTTACGAGCAGCCGGGAGCGTGTAATACACGGGAATATGAAAAGAATTCGTGTAATATTCTCGATCATTCACCTCAGGAATAATCCCGAAATCACGTTGATCCAGCAAGGTGAACTTGCCCGACAGACCTTCGGCAGGCGTAGCGAACAATGTAATATTCAAATTGTGATATTCACTCATTCGATCGCAATACACGCGCATAGAAGTGATGATTCGCTGTGCCTCGCGGTATACGAAATCATCCTCCCCGTGGTGTTTCCCGTATAGTGCCTTCATGCACTCAGCCAGTCCGATGAATCCGATCGAAAGCGTACCGTGTTTTAGTATGCTTCCCACCTTATCATCTGGCTCTAGTTGTTCTCCACCTTCCCATACCCCTTCGCGCATCATAAAGTCCGAGGCTTTGGCCGGCTGGCTGGTCTGGATTTGATAGCGATGGATTAAGCCATCCACCGCAATGCGCATAACTTCTTCTAGTCTCGCATCAAAGCGATCACGGTCAGGTGTCAGGCGTTTGCCTGTGCAAATACCATACTCAATGCCAAGCCGCACCAGATTAATGGTATTGAAGGAGAGATTTCCCTTACCACTCTGCCGATTTCTACCGAAACGGTCAGAAATGGTGCGGGTACGGCAACCCATTGTCGCTATAATGGTATCCGGGTCATCAGCACGGTAAAAAGGCAGGTTAAAGGTGGCATCCACATTCACAAAATTGGGATACATCCGTCTGCTAGAGCATTCTACCGCCCGTAAGAACAAATCATAATTGACGTCGCCTTCTGCCTGATTGATTCCCTCTTTGCATTGGAAAATATGCTGTGGAAAAATAGGAGTTTCCCCGCTACCCAAGCCGCGAATCGTGGCCTCCAGCAGCGATTGAGTAACAAGCCGTCCCTCAGCAGACGTGCACATTCCGTAATTCAGTGAAGTGAATGGAATCTGTCCACCTGCGCGACTGCTCATGGTGTTCAGGTTATGAATGAGCGATTCAGCAGCCTGTCGGGTTTCCGTCTCCGTCTCTTCGCGAGCGAATGCGTATGAACGAGGGCAGACTTCTTGCAAATGGGGATTGGCCATATGTAGCTCATCGTCAGTCAGACTGGATTCTATCTCTTCCTCGAACAGCCGAAGTCCCTTGCGCAGATGCTTGCGGAAGGACCGGGCAACGTATGGGGCAAGGTCCCAATCTATTTTATTGGCGGAGACACCTCCGAATTGGCTATTTTGCTGAGACTGGAATATGATGGCAACTAGTGCCATAGCGGACATAATCGTTTGCGGTGTGCGTACAGAGCCATTGCCTGTATTGAATCCGTCTTGTAGTAACCGGCCAAAAGGGATAAAGATACAATTCGTAGTTCCGAGTGCGTATTGGTCCAAATCGTGAACATATACATATCCGTGATCAATCGCGTTCGTCAGTTCGGGCGGAAGTACCCGCAGGCGCGCATACCATTTGGCATACTCGGACCCAAGCTTGCTCATTTTGCCGCTGAACGATTCTCCATTCAAATTTGCATTCTCCCGCAGCATGTCCAGATCTTGTGCCCCAATGACCCGCTCGCCGATGTCGTATAATTGATGTTCCTCCAGCACCTTCATCGTAAAACCCTCCATATAGTAAAATATATATATTTTTCACAAAAACAACATATTGATGATATCTAGTGATAACCAATTGTTTCGATCTATATATTGTATATACGTATACATCGGGAGTATGTGACTATTGTCACATTGGCAAGGGCGGCCGACACGAAAAAGCCAGGTATAGAGTAAGGGGCACATCCGTAGATATGCGCCTTACTCTATACCTGGCAATCGAAGTTGTGACAAAAAAATGAATAGGGTCGTCGGTACATTGTGTATGATTTTGGGATATAGATTTAGAAGGTTTAGAGTAGCTTTTTCAACTGGGACACCCGGCCTTGGGAGATATCGAGCATTTCTGCATACACTTTTTGTGGCAGGTTCGGGTGATCCTGAATTAGCTTGCGAAGCTTTTTTACCATTTCACCTTGCTGCACTCTGGATTGCTTGGGCTGCCACGTTGTGTTGTTTCGGATCGGCTGGGTATGTTCTTGAGCCTGGATAGCATCATTGCTTGTGGCATGCACATTTTCATCGGTCTTTAATAATTGAATGCAATCAGCGCAGATAAAGCTGTCCCGAAAATAAGTTAAGTGATCCACCGCGCCGCAAAATTTGCAGGAGACACCCGTGTATTTTCTTAATACAAATCCTTCTTCATCTACGAAGAATTCAAGCGAATCACCGATATTGATATCCATTGTGGTGCGCATTTCCTTAGGGAGTACAATTCGCCCCAATTGATCCAGGGGCCTTGTCATTCCGGTATTTTTCATCAGCGCTTCCTCCTTCAATGATATATCCTGATTATACCAAAAAATATTATTTTTAGCTTTGTATATTGAAGGTAAAATGCAACTTTTTTTGTCTTTATGCTGCGACTCTCTTTCATCCAGTATAGGATATTTTCGGTATTGTTGCCGGGATACTCCTTTTTAGCTATGATATATAAAACGCTTTCATGTATGCCTTTTCATTATATTCTTAAAATGGGATAAGGAGATGACGGATATGAGTCATGAAACAACGGATATCGAATATTTATATCAAGATCCGAAGATTCATCTGGATGAGCGTGTACGGGATCTCGTGTCGCGACTAACCTTGGAGGAAAAGATCGAATCCATGTTGCAATACCAGCCGGCCATTGACCGATTGGGAGTCGCAGCTTACAAGCACGGTACGGAAGCGGCACACGGGATAGCATGGTTGGGTGAGGCGACTTCATTTCCTCAGCCAGTAGGATTGGCATGTACTTGGGATACGGAGTTAATGCGTCAAATCGGATCTGTTATCGCAGATGAGGCGCGTGTCTACTATCGTCGTGATCCTAAATTAAACGGTCTGACCCTGTGGGCACCTACGGTGGATATGGAGCGTGACCCAAGATGGGGACGCAATGAGGAAGCTTACGGCGAAGATCCGTATTTGACGGGAGAGCTGTCGAAGGAGTTAGTCAAGGGGATACAGGGCGATCATCCGGTATATTTGAAAGCGGTTGCCACTTTAAAACATTTTCTGGGTAACAATAATGAAGTGGATCGGGGAAGTGGCTCCTCCAGTATAGATCCACGAAACCTGCGAGAATATTACCTAAGAGCCTTTGAGAAGCCTTTTATGGAAGGCCGCGCCCAGTCGATGATGACTTCCTACAACCTGATTAATGGAACGCCTGCTACGTTATATCATGGGGTTAACGATATTGTCAGGGACGAATGGGGGATGGACGGCTTTGTCGTAAGTGATGCGGGTGATGTCATGGGGATTGTCAACGATCATCAGTATTACGATTCCCACACGCCAGGTGTGGCCGAATCTATTCGGGCGGGAATTGACAGCATTACAGATGATGCGGAGCTCTCCAAGCGGGCGATTCGAGAAGCTTTGGCGCAAGGATCGCTGCAAGAAGAAGACTTGGATCGGGCATTGTTTCATACGTTCCGTGTCCGTTTTCGGTTGGGGGAATTTGATCCGGCTGCAGACAACCCCTATGCCTCGATCGGAGAGGAAGCTCTCATGACAGAGCAAGCCCGTGAATTGTCGTTGCGTGCGGCGAGGGAGCAGATCGTATTGCTTAAAAATGAGCATGAACTCTTGCCATTGGACCCTGCCCGGTGTGGCAAAGTAGCGGTCATTGGTACGCATGGCAATGAGGTGTACCGCGACTGGTATTCCGGTACGCTGCCCTACCGGGTTACACCGCTGGAGGCGATTCGTACCAAGCTGGAAGGCGAGGACGAGAAGGAACGCGTCGTGTACCGTGATGCCAAGGATCGCGTGACCTTGACGGCGGCGAATGACGGATCGAAGCTCGCAGTTGATTCTTCTGGTGAGATGCGCCTATCCCAGGATGGAGACCCAACGGTATTGACCATGACGGATTGGGGCTATGGCAGTGTGACGTTACATGATGAGCATCTGGGTACTTATGTGACGAGTGATGAAATAACGCTCCGTGTGACAGCTGATGAAGCGTATGGCTGGTATGTCAAAGAGGTCTTTGGGCTGACTCCTGTTGGACAAGGAGAGCATCTGTGGACGACATGGAATGGAAAACCAGTCATTGCCGGAACAGAGGGCTCATTAAAGGTAGTGGAGGCTGAAAAATCCGTACTTAACGCTGTAGAGTGTAACGCCTCGACAGCCTCGACAGTTTCAGGACAGAGCCATACAACATTCCAGGTAGAGACGGTGTCAGATGGTTTAGCGGAAGCGATAGCCGCTGCGCAAGCGGCAGATACAGCCATTGTATTTGTTGGAAATCACCCGCTCATCAATGGAAAGGAAGAGAATGATCGCCCAGGCTTGGAACTGGCAGCTTCCCAGCAACGGCTTATCGAGGAAGTGTATCGCGTCAATCCGAATACGATTGTGGTTCTGACGGGTAGCTATCCATTTGCCATCCCTTGGGTTCAGGAGCATATTCCAGCGATCGTATACACGTCTCATGCGGGACAAGAGCATGGTACGGCAATAGCGGATGTGTTATTTGGAGATTACGCGCCAGCGGGGCGTTTGAACATGACCTGGGTTCAGAGCGAGGATCAATTGGGCGACATCAAAGATTACGATATTATTCGCGGTGGTCGTACCTATCAATATTTTGAAGGTGAATCCTTGTATCCATTTGGCCATGGATTGACGTATTCGCCTTTTGAATATAGTGACCTGCGTACAGATGCCCTGAAGGATAGCGTAACATCTATTGCTGCACTGGATGCAGTGGATACGCTCCAGGTGTGGGTAGAGGTGACGAATCGGGGCGTAGCTGCTGGTGAAGAGGTTGTGCAACTCTATGTACGGCCTGGTGCCTCACGAGTAAAGCGACCATTGAAGACATTGTGCGGTTTTCAACGTATTCGCTTAGAGGCAGGTGAGACGCGAACGGTTTCCTTTACGATTCGGATGAAGGATTGGGCGATCTGGGATGTTACGCGGGATTGCTATTGCGTTGAATCGGGTGAATATACACTGCTGGCGGGTGCTTCCTCAGCGGATATCCGATTGGAGCACCCTGTGTACGTTCGAGGCGAAGTCATTCCACCACGCCAAGCCGGACGAAGTATCCGCGCTGAAAACTTCGATGATTGCTCCGACATCGTACTAGATGAAAGCAAGGAGCAAAAGGAGGCCTGTGTACGTCCGCGCGCACCTCAACGTTCTGGTTGGATTGCCTTTCATGGCGTAGACATGGATACGGTGAGTGTGGCCGAGCTTCAGTGCCGTGTGTCAGGCAACAGCAGTGATGCCACAATTGAGCTGTGTTTGGATGCACCCGATAGTGAAGCCGTGGCACGTGTGAACGTGGGCAATACAGGAGGGGCACAAGCTTGGGTTACACTCTCCGAAGCGGTACATTCAGTCTCTGGCATACGTGATGTATATCTGTTGTTGAGCGGGGAAGTGCGGTTAGCTCATTTTATTTTGGATGATCATGCTACAGAGGATTCCGGCTTTCAGGCTTGAACTTACTTCTGACATCACGTACAATGCATTCAACGAAGTTTCTACAGCTTAGGGGTGTCATCTCATTTGAATAGTGAAAAAAGACTACGCACCGCAACGCCCAGATGGCTTGGGGTGGCGGTAAAGGCGCTTGTCTACTTGGAAAAGCACGGAGAACTCTGTGCCAGCGGTTCTATTGCCCGTTCCATTGACTGCGAAGTCACTTTGGTGCGCAGGGTGCTGACGCGACTTGTACAGGCAGATTTGATTGCAGCACGAGAAGGTCGTGAGGGAGGCTATGTGCTTACCCGTTCGGCCGACCATATTACACTTGCCGATATATACCACGCCATTGAAATATGTGATCCAATTTTCCCGGGTATGATGCATGAACCGGAAACCAATCCTTTTTGTGAGGAGTTGGCGATAGCCGTATCCGAAATTTTAGCCGAGAGCGAACGACGTATGCTGGAAGTATGGGGGGCCCATACGCTGGCTTCGCTTGCCAAGCGTACATCACTCGTGGTGGGGAAATGCAATCATAATGAAGATTCAAAATGATAATAGCCGATACAACTCTCAAAAGAGGGTTGTATCGGCTATTTCTATGAAATGGTCATGCCTCAAATTATATTTCATATGAGCAAACCCGGTTACGTCCTGCATTTTTAGCTTCGTATAGAGCTTTATCTGCCTGCTCCAATAGGGCTGCCCCGGACATATCTTCCCCGGTACCTGGAAAGGTTGTCACGCCGATGGACACGGTGACTTTAAGAATAAACCCGTCCGCTAAAACAAACTCATACTGATTTACTCCGCTAAGAATTTGATTAGCTATGCGAAGTGCTTGCCGAAAAGCGCAATTCGGCAAGAGTACGGTGAATTCTTCTCCCCCGCTGCGGGTGACTACATCATTAGGACGACATTTTTCCATTAAAATCTGTCCAAGCTGGCGCAGCACTGCATCTCCTGCGGCATGTCCGTAGGTATCGTTGACTTCCTTGAAGTGATCAATATCCAACACCAGTACGGATAAATGCTCATGACGTTGGCGAGCTTGAGGGAGCTTCTCTTCCAATGAGAACTCAAGCTGCCTTCTGTTGCTTAAATTAGTGAGATGGTCTGTGTAGGAGGTATGCTCCAGACGAAGTAACAGCTCATTGGATGTGTTGATAGATTCAGCAATGAGGTACAGAAGACATCCGCCGACCATGGAAATGAAGAATTGGAGCGGATACACGTGCAGAACATCATCAAGATTTTTCAAATTAATCATAAGGGGACAGAATATAATGCCCAAAGCAAAAACGTTCATAATCATCAGCTTGGGTAAACGTGACCAGGACAGATGTGACAATAAAGCGCACCCCAGGCCAACGAGTATCATAAAAATAGCGCCTACGATGGCTTGATCGTTAATACCAAACAGCAATAATCTACCTATACATATAAACAGAGTAGCCGTGAGCGCTGCTGGGCCGCCGATGTAAGTGGCGGTAGCTACGATGGCCAGATGACGAAGATCGGCAATCGTATTAAATCCTACTGGAATTGAATAGTACATCATGACAATGCCGTAGCACCCAAAAAGGGCGCCTCCAATCCAATGCATCTTACGCTTCAAGGTGTGCAGACGGATTTTATATCTTTGTGATATGAGGCCGGTTATGTACAAAAAGGTGACAAGGATACAGGTATTTACAAAAAACGTACTGAACAAGATGTTAACCCTCCCGAGAGGCATATTTCTTCATTTTATCAAAAAAACTGACATTAAGCTTGCAAATGAAGAATTTATTGAAATTTATTACGCGGGTACGCTTATAACGTTTCGTTCACGTATTTGGTGCATAACTGGGAATAGATTGAGCATACTCCAAAGATACAAGAATAAGGAAAAATGGGCGGTATCTATTGCTGCCTTACTGGAGATGAGGTTTGCTCATGATTCGCTATCCCTATCGCAAACATAATAAAAAGTCGGGTGCGGGTAAGAACAATGGAAATTCTCCGCGCTATCTAAAAATCGATACTTGTTTGGAAACCAACTTGCAGCAAATTAAGAAATTGACGTCAGATAGCCCAGACTTTCTGATGCGTCGCTTTAAATTGGGGCTGAGGGCGGAGGTTCCCGCCGCTATTGTGTTTCTAGATAGTATGGCTAAAACGGATACGGTGAATGAACTCATCATGAGATCCATGCTTAGCCGCCCATCTGCTGAAGTGGCTGCTGAGGCGGAGAATGCAGAAGCGCTGTACGTAAGAATACAGAGTCATGCGCTTGCACTGGGAGAAGTGAAGGACTGCGATGATTGGAGTTCCATGATGGAACAACTGTTAATGGGGGACACGATCATCTTATTGGAAGGCTGCGAAAAAGCGATTGCGTGCGGCACGCGTGGGGGAGAGACACGCGCAGTCAGCGAGCCAACAACACAGACAGTCGTCAGAGGACCGAAAGAGGGATTTGTAGAATCCCTATTCACGAATATTTCTCTGGTCCGGCGACGGATTAAAAGCTCCGATCTTACACTGGAGATGTTCCAAGTGGGAAGCACGTCTCTCACGAATGTGGCCATGCTGTACATGAAGAACATTGCAAATCCAGGCGTCGTAGATGAGGTTCGTAAACGGATAGAAAACATCAATATTGACGCTATATTTGAGTCCGGCATGGTTGAGGAGATGATACAAGAAAATCATTTCACACCATTCCCAACGATTTTTAACACGGAAAGACCCGACACCATCAGCAGCAATATTATGGAGGGCCGAGTGGCGCTCATCGTAGACGGGACTCCGTTTGTACTGGTGATGCCTACAGTATTTGCCCAATTTTTTCAGAGTTCTTCGGATTATGAAGAGCGTTACGATATGGCGACTGTTGTTCGGCTCATTAGATATATCAGCTTCATTATTCTTATTCTAGGGCCTTCTCTCTACATTGCCTTAACAACATACCATTATGAAATGATACCGACTCCACTACTGATCAGCATATTGGCTCAGCGGGAATCCGTTCCTTTTCCGGCATTTCTAGAGGCGTTTATTTTGGAGATTACCTTTGAGATTTTGCGTGAGGCGGGTATTCGAATGCCGCGTGCGGGTGGTCAAACGGTTTCCGTTATAGGAGCGCTTGTGTTGGGTCAAGCGGCCGTGGAAGCCGGAGTCGTCACCCCGCTGCTCACAATTGTAGTAGCCCTGACGGGAATAGCCAGTTTCGCAATCCCAGCCTATAACATGGCAGTGGCCGGGAGATTGTGCCGGTTTATTTTCATGATACTGTCAGCGTTTATGGGGCTATACGGCATTACATTGGGGTTGATTGCGCTGATTGCTCATATGAACAGTCTGAGTTCTTTCGGGGTGCCCTACATGGCGCCTTTCAGCCCTTTTGTGCTGGAGAGTCAAAAGGATGCCGTATTGCGACTCCCGTTCTGGATGATGAGGAAGCGTCCTAAAAGCATTACATCTAAGAACCAGAAAAGAATGAAGGATGGAAGCGGGATTTCCTCTTCTGATAAAACCACACCGATGCAGGAGGGGGGCAATCAGGGTGTATCAGCGGAAGAGGAATGAACAAAGTGCAGTAACTTTTAAGAGGAGAATAGGGGGGCTGTGTTTGGTTTTACTACTGTTCGCTCCCTTGTTATCCGGTTGCTGGGATTCTGTGGAGTTAAACCAGAGAGCAGTAGTAGCTGGGATAGGAATTGATTTGGTTGGGGAGTCGGATTATGAGGTTTCCCTACAGGTGATCGTAGCAGATGAAATCGCCGGAGCCAAAGCGAGAGGAGATACTCCAGTCGTTTTGTATCGGGAAAAGGGAAAAAATCTGTTTCAAGCGCTCCGCAGAGCCTCACAAAGGGTTCCGCGGATCATTTCTTTGGCGCATACCAAACTGATCGTTATTGGTGAAAAGCTGGCACGGGCTGGAATCGGCGATATGATGGATTCTCTGGAAAGGTCTACAGAAATCCGGCTGCCGGTGAAAATGCTGGTGGCACGCGGTAATACTGGGAAGGATGTACTGGCAATCATGACCGCAATCGGTCGTATTCCCGCCAATGATATTTCAGGAAAGCTGGAAACATCGGAGCGTTTGTATGCCGGGGATTACGCGGTGACTATCGACGATGTGATTCGCAGCATGTCTCATAAGGGTGGCGGTCCTGTGCTGACGGGCATAGGGGTCAATGGGAATTTAGAGCAGGCCTCAAGCAAGAACAATGTGGACAATATTTTACCGAAAGCTATTGTTCATATTAAGGGAATGGGGGTGTTCAAAAAGGATCGGCTTGTCCGCTGGTTGGATGATGATCAGGCCATTGGACTGTCTATGATCAACAACAAGGTGAAAGGTGCCCAAACAACACTGAGCTGCGGTAAGGATAGGGAAACCATTGGCATCGAAACCTTGTTCTCTTCAACCAATATACACACACGGATGGAGCAAGGGGAGCCTGTTTTTGTGATTAACCTAAAACAGACCGGGGCGGTACAGGAAGCCGAGTGCTCGATTAACTTACAAAGTCCGGAGGCGATGAAAAGACTGCAGGAGAAATGGACAGAGGAGACGAAAAAAGTGATCACTTCAACAGTCAGAGAGGTTCAGCGTACCCGTAGCGATGTAATAGGCTTTGGCCTTGCGCTGGAGAGGAGCTATCCCAAACAATGGAAAAGACTCTCTTCCGAATGGAGCCGTAATTTTGCGGAAAGCACCGTCCGTATTCAAGTGACTTCTGTACTGAAACACACTCAGTCGCGGACTAACCCATACTCCAAGGGGGAATCAGACTAGTGAAAATAGAGCAAGGAGGGAAGGCCATGAAAAAAAAGACACGGATAGGTGCAAAAGAGATGATCTCTCTTATGGTGTTGTTTGAGATGGGCACATCCATGATGTCTATTCCCGGAAGGAATGCGGGCAAGGATGCGTGGATCGCCATCCTCATTTCCACGGTTTTGGGGGCAATGCTTTTTGTATGCTATGGCAGCCTTCACCGACGTTTTCCCGACTTGCTAATGACACAGTACTGCAGAACCCTTTTGGGCAAGAAAGCAGGGAGTGCGCTTGCTTTTTTATATATCGTGTTTTTTCTTTACGGCGGAGCACGGGATCTTCGGGACACGGGGATCCTGATTGCCGACCGGACGCTTCAGCATACGCCGTTGACAGTCATTTGTGCCTTAATGATTGGACTTGTCATGTATGTGGTGTATTTGGGAATCGAGGTTGCAGGCCGGACGGCCATTATCATGTTAATTTTGCTGCTACTGCTGGGCCTGGCTACGAATATATTAATTTTGTTGGCAGGCATTGTAGATGTCGGCAATATATTGCCCATAGCCGAGCATGGCTGGCAGCCGATATGGCAAGTTGTTTATTCGCAAGCCGTGATGCTACCGTACGGCGAGATGGTTACGTTTGCGATGATTCTCCCCACATTAAAAAAAGGCTATCGTGCCAATGGGGTAGGGGTCTCTGCTATATTGCTGGGAGGGCTGCTCCTGTCTATTGTTACACTGTCCAATGTGCTTGCACTGGGGGAAGATGTGTTCAAACGGGCGACTTACCCGCTGCTCTCGATGATCAGCAAGGTCGAAATATCTGATTTTATCGACAGAGTCGATGTCATCGGCGTTATGAGCGTTATTATCTTTGATTTTTTTAAAATTTTCATCTTCTATTATGCCGCGGTTAAAGCCGCAGAGGATGTATTGAGAGTGTCTTACCATAAACTGATCCTGCCATTTGGGATTATCATGTTAGTCTCTTGTGTATTGATGGCACTGAGCTATCAAGATCACCTTCAAACAGGCGAGTTAGTGCTGAAATGGCTGTTTCCGATATTTGCCGTGTTTTTTCCTATCTTGCTGCTAATCGTGTCGTGGCTGAGAAAGACCCGGAATAAAAAAGGAGAGGAAAATGTCTCATGAGTCATCGTCTTGCCGACAAAAAATACATCGGTACCGGTCAAATGCTCATTTTGATGTTCCATTTTATTCTGGGAGATGTGGTCATTATTAATATGGATAGTGAATATGAACGGAATACATGGATTGCCACTTTGAATTTGGACGACTGTCCCTCATCTATATTCATCCATTATTTGTTTGCGTTTTCCCTTGTTTATTCTTTCTGATGGCTCTGTTGCGGAGAATCAGAGGAAGAAGTAGGAACTTTGAGGAAACGTGACCATTGTGAGAACAGGAAGCGAAATGCGTTTCCTCTTGGCTTTTTGCCCACATTTATAAAGAACACTATAAGCATTCCTGCCAGGACGACATATTCTGATGGTCGCATAGTGAAAAAAGCCAATGAAATAGGCTCCCAAGGATGATGAACACCAGAAAGCCATTTTATCGATATACTTGTTCCGAGCATTAGCAGCATAAAGAGCGTGAATATCCACACTATCTTCATAAAATATCCCTCCGATTATAAATAAGCTAAGCATGTACTCCTGTATACATTGTGTTGCAAAGCCGTTCAATTTATCCGATACCATTGACTTGAAATAAATTAAGATTTATACTTATTCTAAATTGATCTTTAATATGATTGTAAGTTTGTAATTAATATAATCTGCGTTGGTTAAGGGAGGTGCGGTATGAGAACTTTAAATTTAACTTCGCAGCGCCAAGCGGTATATGATGTGGTTCGTGAAGCTCACGATCATCCTACTGCGGCCGATGTTATGAATCGGTTGATGGAGCGCGGATATAATCTGGCCTATGGAACGGTATATAATTCACTGCGTTATTTGACGGATAAGGAATTAATCCGTGAATTGAAGCTGGGGGAAGCTGCGAGTCGCTATGACGGGCGGATGGACGATCATCAGCATATTATTTGTCAGGTATGCGGCCGAGTAGATGAAGTGATGAGTGAAGTCCCACATGATTGGATTGACACGGTTGCGCATGAAACGGGGTATAATATTGCCCATGCCCATGTCGTATTCGGAGGAGTGTGTAAGGAATGTCAAAGCAAGCGAATCAGATAACAAATCGTTTCAAAGTGGCTGACATGCCTAGACGGGTGAAGGGCAGTTGGACATCGATGTTAGCTGCTCCCTCTACACCTACGGTGCAGACCGTTCCTTCCAATGAGCCCTTGTATTGTCCAACTACACGTCGTATCATTCTGATCAGTTCGGTACCGGGTGTAGTTCACGGGTTGGTGCGTACGCTGTCAGATGCGTGTTTTGATGTGATGGTTTTCCATCGCTGGGAACCTGAAGTGCAGCGTCATCTGGGAAGCGATCTCTTGATTTACGATTTGACCGCTACCGAACCACAGAGTGAATTACTGGATATTCGCAATCGTCTTGAGGTAGAACACATGAAAGACACACCAGTTATGTACGTGGTTCAGGATCGGGTGTCTGTACATGCTCATGAGCTGCTTCCTTCAGAAGAGGTGCTGGTGTGGCCGCTGGCTTCCAATCATATGGTGCATGACATTGAACGGATGATTGTACGCCATCCTGCCACTTCCCGTCAGGCAGCGCAAGCCAGCCGTCGTACGGTATTCAAGGACATCTGGATTGACCGAGATAAAATGCTGGTATATAAAGAAGAGAGTCAATTGAATCTGACTAAAACAGAATACGATTTGCTGCTGAAGCTGATTGATGCTCAAGGCAAAGTGATCTCCCGCGAGCAAATGATGCACGATATCTGGGAGACAGATTTTGTAGGCGGCAGCAACGTTGTAGATGTGCATGTCAAAAGTTTGCGCAAGAAGCTGGATGATCGGCCTGCAGAACCTGAATATATTGCAACCGTAAGAGGTGTAGGATACAGATTGGCAGATTGAGCTGAAAGTTATGAATACCGATGAATTTCCGCCGGATGGAGACATTCGGCGGTTTGTATATGATTCCATGAAGAAACTGACATTAGGTGTGACGGTTGACTTTGTCAGGAGATATACACTACAATCGGTAGTGTGAGGTGCTTCTTATGAAACGACTGAATTTTAAAGCTGGCGAAACCGGGCTTAACCGATTTTTCGGACCTCTGGAAGCCAAAATTATGGATATTTTATGGTCCACTTCGGATCGGAGTATCAAAGAAGTGCAGACCGCGTTGGAGGGGGATCGAGACTTTAACTTCAATACGGTAATGACCGTGATGAACCGTTTAGTGGAAAAGGGAATACTGAGTAAGAGTATACGTGGGAGAACGTCTTTATATCGTCCAGTTTTAAGCAGGGAAGAGTTCATGGATGAGCAATCCAAGGGACTGAGTCACGAATTGGTGGACGAATTTGGTCCGCTTGCTGTCAATCATATGATTGATGCTCTGGAGGTGGCCGATCCGAAGTTGATCGAACGTCTGGAACAAAAAATTAAACAATGGAAAAAGGATATGTAGCGATGTGGAAAACACGTTCTAAATTACTGTTTACAGCAGGCGCCTTGATTTCGGGTTTCGCCCTTATACAGATGGGTATGTACGCCGGGCAGCATGTTTTCGGCTGGAAATTGAATTATAACGTGTTTCAAATTTGCAGAAGTTTGTTACAGCATTACGGAATCGGCTACATGGTGGATGCGCTCAGCGGGCTGGTTTTCGTTACCTTCGCTATCGCCGGAGGAGAAGCAGTCAGACAGTGTATGGCTACCAGGGCAGCTTTTCGCAGACTGCACCGAATGCGTGACCTGCCGCTGACCGAAGCACTGGGTGAACGATATCGTGAACTCGGGACCGATCGGATATGGGTCATTGATTATGCCAAGCCAGCCGCCTTCACCATGGGATTATGGAAGCCACGTATTGTATTGTCCTCTGCACTATTGTCTGTACTGGACAAACACGAAGAAGAAGCTGTCATATACCATGAAGCCTATCATATGAAACATTATGATCCGTTGAAGACCTGGTTGCTGCAAGTATGTGCTAAACAGCTGTTTTACTTGCCGGTGCTACGTCACATTACCCATCATTATAAGACGGCCCGTGAAATTTTGGCTGATAACGAAGCGATTCATCGAGCGGGTTCACCAGTTGGGATTGGGAGCGCATTGCTCAAGCTTCTGAGTATGACGCCTGCCAATACTCGCCTGGTAAACTCCGCCGCTTGTTCCTCGTTTGCAGAAACGTCCATTAACTATCGTATCTCACGTATTTTAGACCCTCAGCAAGAACCTGTCATTCGGATGCCTTGGCGTTCGATTATGTTTTCCAGCTATGTGCTAGTGATGTTGACACTTATGTTTGCACTGGCGCTAATCTAAGTTTGGCAAGATGTTTCCCTACAGGTGGCGCTTTTTGCGCTACCGATTCTCAATGTGTAATACACTACAATGTGTAGTTTGTTGCAGGATTTTTATACAATTTAAAAGGAGATGAGCAAATGAATCAAACGCTTATGAATATTGGATTATTGTTGGTACGGATTTTTACAGGGGTTATTTTTATCGTTCACGGTGCACAAAAGTTTCAGGGACTAGACGGAACCTCCGGCTTCTTCCAAAGTATCGGACTCCCTGGCTGGATGGCTCCTGTGGTCGCTGCGGTTGAACTGGTTGGGGGTATTGCACTGGTTCTGGGAATCGGAACACGACTGGCTGGAGCGGCATTGACCATCGTTATGATCGGTGTATTGCTAACGGCTAAAAAAGGACAGCCTTTTGGCTCGATTGAATTTGATCTGCTGATTCTGTTCACCAGTCTTCAGCAAGCGCTTGTCGGTGGACGTTTTCTGGCAGTGGATCAGTTATTTGGCCGTAAAAAGGCTGAAAACAGTAACATACAGGTCTAAATGTTCATAAAACCGCGTCCTTAGTATCATAGGACGCGGTTTTTGTTTTTCTCCTTTGTGAAATTTCATTGTAAATCATTTGCTACTTTCAACCGATATAACTAACACGGAATGTAATTCAAATATATCGTTTTATAAGCAAAGGGGAAAAAACATGGGAACAACGCGAAAGAAAAAAACTATATGGACACTCAGGAACAAGCTAAGTTTAGGCTTTTTGCTTGTTTTGCTGATTCCGAGCTTAAGTATTTCCAGTGCGACCTATAAATCATCATATAATGCTATGGAAAAACAGCTCCACAGCAGTGCGAATCAGGGGGTAGCGACGGCTAACTCGATTATTGAATATGCAATCGCCAGTAAAATCGAAGATGTGGGATATTTGGCAGAACGACTTGACAGTTCGATGATTGATGGTCGAAATAGCCCCTTGATTCAGCCCAAGCTGATCCAATACAAGGGTTTGCACGGAGATGCGATGGATGTTTTCGTCGGTACACCAGAGGGCTTGATGATCCGGGGGGTGCCCAAGGAGGATGAAGGGACTTTTGATCCTCGCACACGCCCATGGTACATCGAAGCGATGAAGCAGCCCGGTAAGGTTGCAATTACGCCTGTTATCATTAATTCATCGGGTATTCCTGTTGTCGTAGTATCTCAGACGCTTTCCGACAAGTCCGGGGTTATCGGGATTTCTCTAAATCTGGAAAGTGTACGTAAACTGGCCTCCATCAAAGTGGGCCAGGAGGGGTATATCATTATTTTGGATCATACGAAGAAATTTGTAGTCCATCCTACGGCTAAACCGGGCTCATCTCCACAGGAGAAAGTGCTTGATACGTTGTATACTGCGCCGAGCGGGAACTTTAAATATATGCATGAAGGTCACGAAAAATATTTGACCTATGTAACGAATACGGATACTGGTTGGAAAATTGCGGGTACCTTCTATCAATCCGAGATTAGCGATGCCACGGCTGCCATGCGTTATGTAACCATTTTTGTGCTGGCTGGCTCATTGGTGATTGCGCTACTCGCGATTTTCCTGATCACCCGTTCTGTTCTGGTACCAATTCGTAAGCTGCAAAAATCAGCAGAACGAATCAGTGAAGGAGATTTGACGGGCGATTTGGAAACCGGAAAAACGGATGAGGTGGGCGAATTGTCTTCTCACTTCCAAACCATGGTCGACAGTTTGCGTACGATGATTCGAAGCGTACACGAAACGACAGATCGGGTAAGTTCTTCAGCGGAGGAGCTGGCTGCGGGTGCAGATCAGACAACCCAAGCGATTGAGCATGTCACCATTGCTATCCAGGAAGTAGCTGTGGGCAGCGAACGTCAGGTGCAGAGCGTTAAGCACGGTTCTGTAAATATGGAGGAGCTTGCTCAGCAAGCAGCGAACGTATCCGAGCGTATGGTGGGCGTATCTGAACATGTGAAGATGAACGCCGAGTCGGCTCAGGAAGGCAGTAAGGCTGCTACGCAGGCTGTACAGAAGATGCATGACATCGACGAGACCGTTAACGATCTCGGACAGGCCATGGACTCTCTCAATGAGCGTTCCGGTGAAATCGTGAATATTATCAGCGTTATATCCGGTATTGCCAAACAGACCAATCTGTTAGCTCTGAATGCGTCCATTGAGGCTGCACGCGCTGGGGATCATGGTAAGGGATTTGCCGTGGTCGCTACGGAGGTGCGTAAGCTGGCTGAGGAATCAGCAAAGTCGGCTACTTTGATCTCGGAGCGCATTGAAGCGATGCAGGTGGATATGAATCATGCTCTGGGCGCTATGCATCAAGCGCGGACACGGGTGACGGAAGGCATTGATTCGGTAACCACGTCTGAGCAATCCTTTGCGGAAATCAGCCAAGCCGTGGAACGAGCTATGGGGCATATCAATGACATTACGGGAGTGACTCAGGAAATGGCACGAGGGACTGTAGGTGTCGTAGATATTATGAGCGATATTGCCCACATTTCGGACGAGGCAGCGAGCAACACCGAGTCGATCTCAGCAGCAGCTGAGCAACAGCTTGCTTCTATTGAGGAAATTGCTTCATCTACAGCGGACCTGAGCCAAATGGCAGAGGAATTGCGCGAACTAGTTGGACGTTTTCAGGTTGAAGGAAAATCCTAAAATGATAAAAAGCGCCCGGATACAGGAGATTGTACTCTGTATCCAGGCGCTTTTTTAATGTTTTTAGCATAATTTTTGGTTTGCAGAGTTAGAAGTTAACGTTGGAAGGACTTGCGGCGGTCCAGACGGAAACGGACATCCCGTGAGTCGGAAGGACGCAGCGAACTTCTCTGAAACATATTGTTCAGAATCAGTGCGAAAATGACTAACACTGTCCCATATAGTTCAAAACGGCTAATGGCATAACCTTGGAAGTACATGAGTACCAGCGTGGTAATCGGTACAAAGTTAATAAATAGAATTCCGTTCAGTGGAGATAGCTTTCGGATTCCGGCATTCCAGCTAAGCAGGGCCGCTAACCCTGGAAGCAGGATCATAAAGCTCATTTCGTATTTAACTGACCACACAGCCTGCCAGTCCGGCACCACAATCCCGTTGAAAGCAGAGGCAAATGTGACGACTACGAAGGAGACGAGAGTTCCGAGCAGGCAGGTTAGGGTTGAATACCGAAGAGTAGACCATCCTGCAAAATGGCTGCCTCCCATGGAATATACGACCCATCCGACGACGCCTACGAAAATAAGCAGCAGCGGTAGCAAATGTTGTCCGGCAAGTGTGAAAAAGGTCCATTTTCCGTTCGTGATCACCAGTAAAGCCCCGGCCAGCGCAATCACCATGCTGATTAGTGTATATCTCGGAGGCATTTTACGGGTCATGACCCACACCATCGCAATAGAAATCATCGGCATTAGCACTTCCATTATAGAGGCAACCAGAGTGCCTGCTGCCCCCATCGCGTGCTGTCCCTGGAAAACGGCCATATTATAAATGGTGAATCCCATGGTCCCGAAGAATAACAACGTCTTGCCCTTGCCCTCAAAGCGAAATGCAGTCCTTCCCTCTTTGAGCCACAATAGTACGACTAAAATGAGTGTAACCGATAAATAGCGCAAAAATGAAAAGTACAGTGGATTGATGTGTTGTAATGCAATGTGCGAAACCGGAAACATCGCCCCCCAGGACATACTGGCGATTAGGCATAATAAAGATCCGGTCATGATTTGTCTGTTCATGGTGTGCAAAAGCTCCTCCTTGCCGGTCTCAGCGGACATATCTTATGGACAACATCATAAAGGATGGGAAGCTGTTGGTAAAATGATTGAAAATAAACATTATGATCATTTAAAATGATAATAAGTGACAAGGCGCGTCAATTTTGATGGCCCCTTACCCTTCACAATAAGGAGGAGCAGTAGTGGATCTGAACGATTTAAACATTTTCCAGACGGTGGCTGCGCATGGCAGTGTCAGCAAGGCCGCAGCCGAGCTTAGTTATGTCCAGTCCAATGTAACGGCCAGAATCAAGCTGCTCGAAAAGGAACTGCAAACACCTTTATTTAATAGACATAAGCGGGGAATGATCCTCAATGCCGAGGGCAAGCGTCTGCTGCAATATACGAAAAGCATTTTATCGCAATTTGAGGAAATGAAACATGCGTTTCAGAATACCTCTGCACCTTCGGGGGTACTGGAGATTGGCATTGTGGAGACTGTCATTGCCCTCCCGGCCATTTTACATGCTTACTATAGCAAGTACCCGGATGTCGAGTTGTCCCTCAAGGCTGGGGTTACAGAGTCTCTGGTGCAGGAGGTTGCAGAAATGCGGCTGGATGGAGCCTTTGTGACCGGGCCGGTCAAGCATCCGCTCATTGAACAGTTTGATGTATTTCAGGAAAAGCTGGTCCTTGTATCCCAAGGAGATGATTTTTCCGTTGAGGATCTCACGACTCGTCCGCTTCTCTTATATAAAAAAGGCTGCGGCTACCGGGGACGGCTGGAAACCTGGCTCAAAATGGAAGGAATTATTCCCAAACAGATTATGGAGTTTGGGACATTTGAGACGATTATCGGCAGTGTGGCGGCTGGTATTGGAATGACCGTATTTCCCGAATCTTCGATCAGCGGGCTGGTGTCTCAAGGCCTTGTGTGCGGTCATGCAATGCCTGAGCCGTACAATGAAGTAACAACGGTGTTTATCCGACGTAAGGAAGCCTTTGTTACCAGTACCTTGCAGTCTTTTATAGATGAGATTATCACTCAGACAGAGGCGTAGCTTTATCGCTTGGGCTCGGGTACAATGAGAGGGATTTGATCTCATTTTTCTTCCTGAAGGAGGGCTATTATGTTTACAATATATCCGGCGGCTTCCCGATTCAGCTTCGATAAGGGCTGGCTGCGGGGGAGTCACAGCTTTTCATTCGCGGAGTATCAGGATGAGAACAATACAGCGTTTGGTCCTATGCGTGTCTGTAATGACGATGTCATCACACCGGGACGGGGCTTTGGGGCGCATCCGCACAGTGATATGGAGATTGTTTCGATTGTGCTGTATGGGGAACTGCGTCATGAAGACAACCGTGGACATGTAGCAGTGACCCGTTTTGGAGGCATTCAGCGAATGTCAGCGGGCCACGGCATCATTCATACGGAGCACAACGCATCACAAACGGAGGATGTCAGTCTGCTGCAATTGTGGTTTAGCCCGCATACGAGAGGACTGAAACCGTCATATGAGGCCACAGCGTTCAATCCTGAGCGTCTGCACGGTCAGCTTCTGCCTGTCGTTGCCGGAAAACGTGTACCGGGCACAGAGGGTGAAATTGCTGCAATCAACCAGGATTTAACGATTTATTTAAGCAAGCTTCAGCCTGGAGAGCAAGTAGAATTCACACAGGCCGAGGGGCGACGCGTGTTCCTGTTCGTCATTGAAGGCTCACTGCGTGTGAACGGTGAACATATTCTGCAAGGGCGCGATTCAGCTCGTATTGAGCAGGAGCCAAAGCTAGCACTGGAAGCAGAGGAGTCTGCTTTTTATATGTTGATTGATTTGCCCTAAAAGGAGGTGCGCACATGGCGCAGCAGGAAACATGGCTGATCAAGCATGCCGTCACGGGACGTAGCTTTGCTGACAGCCGCAAGCAGGTTTTCGATTGCCGTTTGGAATCGGTGGACGGCGTGTTTCGCTTCACGCTTCAAGGGCTGCCGCGTGGGACGGCGGAGGCGATTGTGCGTTATAGCGGGGAGTTGAACGTATTTCGTTTTGTAACGCCGGTAGATGATGGACCCGTGGTGAAGCATTGGTATTACGTCACTCCGGAAAGCGTGGAATATCATGATCAGACAGATGAGCTTACGTTCAAAGCTGGTTCTGAGATTGAATACCATCCCGAGGAGTATTGGGGAGATTAATCATTCCTTTATCATAAATCTTCAGATATATAATGGATTTTTCGAAGGCCCTGCATCATTGCAGGGTCTTTTTGTTATCCGTTCAACATGTTGAGTTCATTGGATACATAATCCTTTGCAGGCTGGTACATCCTATAGGTCATATTATCTGTTCGGCTCATTCGTAAAGGGGGAATAACGATGAAGAAAGGGCGCTTTCCCAAGTTGCCGAAGCTACCGTGGAGCCGGAGAGCGATTCCAGCCGCAGACCGCAAGACACGAAATTCCAATGTGCCTAAAGGACTGCCTGAGTCTTCGTGGCTGGAACAGCCGCTGCGTAGCAATGTGGAAGACAATTTGATTGCTTTGCGTGACATTTTCAAGGATTGCTCTGATATCGTCTACCGAGAGCTCATGATTTCCCCTGAACGCAAAGGGTTGTTGGCTTATTTTGAAGGTACGGTAAAATCAGAGGATTTGCAGGATCATATCCTGCGGCCTGTCATTCTGGGCATGATGCTCAAGGACCCTGAAGTGAACGGCAAATTGGAGCCGCTGGATGAAACTCGTATCTCGATGTCCCAGACCAAAACGATGGACGAATGGAAGATGGTAGCGGCAGCGATACTGGACGGCAATGCCGCCTTGTTCGTAGATGGTACGCCTCGTGCTTATATTTTTAGCGCCAAGGGTGGTGTCCGCCGTGGCGTAGAGGAACCCCAGACGGAAGCGGTTATTCGTGGGCCGCGTGAGGGCTTCACTGAGACCCTTCGCGTCAATACGGCACTGTTGCGTTTCAAGTTGAAGACCTCCAAGCTCAAGATGTACAGCATGACCATCGGAACAGAAACTCAAACGAGCGTCGTCCTTACCTATATTGAAGGGATCATAGATCCCAAACTGGTGGAGGATGTAAAAAAAAGGCTCAGCGATATTAATATTGATGGTGTTCTGGAGACTGGATATATTGAGGAACTGATTGAGGACCATCCCTTTTCTCCGTTTCCGCAAATGGAATATACTGAACGCCCGGATACCGTCACTGCCCAATTACTGGAAGGACGTTTTGCCATTTTTGTGGACGGAACGCCTTTTGCCCTGATTGGGCCGGTCACGATGTGGCAGATGATGCAAGCAAGCGAGGACTATTACGAACGTTTTTTCATCAGTAATATGGTGCGCTGGATTCGTTTTCTTTTTCTCATCATGGCTCTCTTTCTGCCAGCAATATATGTAGCGGTTACGACCTATCACCATGATATGCTGCCGACGACACTCATATTAAGTATTGCAGCGGCTCGTGAATCTATCCCTTTTCCAGCACTGGTGGAAGCGTTAATGATGGAAATTTCTTTTGAGGCATTACGTGAAGCAGGGATTCGTCTCCCCAAAACGGTCGGTCAGGCCGTTAGTATTCTTGGTGCGCTCGTAATTGGGCAGGCCGCAGTACAGGCAGGGATTGTATCGGCACCCATAGTCATTGTTGTGTCGCTCACAGGTATTGCTTCGTTTACCATTCCACGCTTTAACTTTGCCATCACAGTTCGCCTGCTACGATTTCCAATCATGCTGATGGCGGGTTTATTCGGATTGTTTGGGATCATTATTGCGACAACGCTGATTGCTACGCATCTAACCAAGCTAACATCGTTTGGTGTCCCTTACATGAGCGGATATAGCCCGTACAACCATACGGATCAAAAGGATATCGTCGTCCGTGCACCTTGGTGGAAAATGACTAAACGTCCTTCCTGGATTGGTAAAGACAACAACAAACGAGCGAAGGAAAAGATGAATGGAACGCCTACCACCGAGGAGGGATGGTGATGAAGCCCAAATCGAATACACAAAAAATACGTAAAGCGGCTGTGCTCTGTTGTCTGCTGCTTTGTTCTGTTCTTTTGGGAGGATGCTGGGATCGCCGTGAAGTGAACGATGTGGCCTTTGTGATGGGTACCGGGCTAGACAAGGAAGGCGATCAATACCGGGTAACGATGCAAATTGCTTTGCCTGGACAACTAGGATCTTCGGGCAGCACAGGAGGAGGGGGAGGTACAAGCGGTACGAAGTCCTACTATCTGGAGTCCAAAACAGGTCCAAGCTTTCGAGGAGCAAGTACCGAGGAACAGCGCGGGGTTTCGCGAACACTTAATTACTCCCATCGGCGGGTACTGCTGTTCGGCGAGACGCTGGCACGGGAAGGGATTAGCAAAATGATGGATGTCATTGCACGTATTCCGCAGAACCGTCTGTCTTCCCTGGTTGTTATCACGAAGGGGTCAGCGATGGAAGTGCTTCAGGCAGATGCTCCGATTGAGCAATATCCAGCGGAAATGGTGCGTGAGCTTAACTTTTCCTATATGAAAAAACCTCGTTCCGTTAAACTGCTGATGAATTCCGTCCTGCTGGAAGGCATTGACCCGGTGGTGCCAGTAATGTCTCTGGTGAAGAATGGGCCCGCTAGTCTTAAAGACAAGAAGACGAATATTCAGATCGATGGATTGGCAGTCTTTCGACAAGACAGGTTAACAGGGATTATTGATAACCATCTCAGTCGGTTTCTGCTGTTGGGTATGGAGCAAGCCAAGGAGACAGAGATATTTATCCCCCCTCCCAAGGGTAAAGGTTACATATCTGTGCATCTCATCGAAAATAGAGTCCATATCAAGCCCTTTATTCAGGGGAATGAGATTCGAATGACCGTTCATATGAACTGCAATGGGAATGTGAAGGAAAATGAGACGAATTTCGATATTTCCAACGAGGAAAATTTGAAGTGGCTGGAGCAGCAGACAGCCGAGGAAATCAAGAGGGAGCTGGGAGAGGCTGTCCACGTGATTCAGCAAAAGTATCGTTCAGACGTACTTGGTTTGGGCCGGGCTATTATTACGAGTCACCCGGATGAATGGAAACGGATTAAACCTCAATGGGAGCAACTATATCCCAAGGTGGAGATCACCATAAATCCGGTCGTGCATATTGAGAATATTGGTGCGGTCACCAAACCATTCGGGGTCAAAAAGGAGCAAATCCAGAATGAATAAAGTATTTCTGTTACCTTTGGTGCTGGCTATGCTCTTCATGTATCTGATTGACCGTAAAAATATTAACAATGCACCAGCCATCAATCGTTGGGTCTCTCGAGTATTGTATGTTATTAGCATTGGTATCTGGATTTACGGAACATCAACGAAGAGCACCGTTTATGTGGCTACATGGCTGACCCGTTTTATTGACATGTGGCTCCCCCCTACGTTGTAAATCGTGTATTGGATGCCTGCGGATAAAAGGAGGATGACCTGTATGAAACAGTTCACAACCAGACAAATCGTACTGCTGGGTGTATTGATGGAGGTCGGTATTACCCTTATACATGCTCCGGCGCAGGCAGCGGATCACGCGAATCAGCATGCCTACTGGACCTGTATAATTGCGGCTATCGTGCTATGCTTGCCGATCTGGGCGATGTTGAAACTCAAGCGTCGTTTTCCTGACCAGGATCTAATGCAGGCGATGGTGAGCTCTCATCCTGTGCTGGGACGTATGCTGCTTGCAGTCTACCTTATTTTATTCCTGATCATTTTTGCACGGGATTTGAGAATTATCACAGATTTAGTGGAGGTTGTGCTTTTGCCGCTGACTCCGATTGTGGTCACTTCTCTTATTGTGCTGTTAACTCTGGTATTTATGGCCAAAGGCGGAATAAGCACCATCGTGAATATGGCCGAGATTTTTTTGCCGATGTTGATTTTGACGCTGTTGACCATGCCACTTTTTTTTGGGCGTAATATGGATTTTTCGATGCTGAGACCCTACTTACATCCAGAAGTAGAGGGAGTGATCAAGGGCAGCTGGCGCATGCTGGGATATATGGCCGATATCCTGATGGTTCCCTTTGTGATTTCTGGAAAGAGTTATAATGGACGTAGTGCGTGGTATGGGCATTTGCTCGGAACCGCTTTTCTGATCATGCTGGTGTTGCAGTCGGAGTTGGTTATTGGTGTTCCTATCTTGTCACGGCTGTTCTATCCATCGTATGAACTGGTGCGTCAATTGCAGCTAACGGACTTTCTGGATCGGTTCGACTTGTTCGTGGCAGCACTGACCGTACCCACCTTTCTTACGAAGATCGGAATTGATCTGTACGTTACCAGTTTGGCGGTAAAGCGTATGTTCTCCCATGCCTGGGGGAGTCTGATGGTTTGGCCCGTAGGTTTGTTAGGTTATGTCTGTTCGTTTATGCTGTTCTCCAACATCGTGCAAGTTTTTGATTTCAGCCGGGAGTGGACCGCGGTGATGATCATTTTTTTTGTACTTATGCCCTTGGTACTATGGATGTTGCTCCGACCCAAATCTAAAGGGAAAGGCGGAGATGATAAGGCATCTAACGGAGAGCGGGATAGCAGTAGTCAGCTAGAAAGCCGGCAGGGAGACAGAACAGGACACACCCACTTATAAGATTCCTGTATTCATCGAAAAAGTAATTCTTATTTGTCTTTTACCCCTCTGATTGTATACTTGGTAGAAAGAAATACGACTTCTACTAGGGAGGAAACAGAATGGCACAACGCATGACAGGTAAGAGAGTCGCTCTTGCTGGTCCCCGTAAAGCAGACGAAATGGCGCTGCTAGTTGTGAAGATGGGAGGGGAGCCAGTACATCGTCCGGCCCAGGGCACTGTTTTTCTAGATGATATCGAGCTGCGCAACGCTGTTGTATCGTGGGTAAAGAACCCTCCGGACTGGTACATCTTCACGACAGGCATGGGGCTGGATGCCCTGTTCGATATGGCAGAGGATATGGGTGTGGCTGAGCAGATTATAGAGTTGCTGCAATCTTCCAACATTGCAGCGCGGGGCTACAAGACGGTCAATGGACTCAAAAAGCGTGGCTTTACGCCAGCAGTACGAGACGAGGACGGAAGTTTGATCGGATTGACAGGAGCTTTCGCCCCATACGATCTGAAGGGGAAGGAAGTGCTGTTGCAGCTGCATGGCGATCCAGCCCCACGGTTGGTAAAATGGCTGGACGAGCAGGGGGCAGTGACCCGCCAGGTACTTCCTTATAAGCATATCCCACCCGAGGAAGCAAAATTGCAGGCGTTACTGGAGGATGTTATCCATCGTAATGTTGATGCCGTTACATTCACGAGTGGTCCGCAAATTCGATTTTTGGCCCAATATGCCAGAGAGCAAAATCGAATTGAGGATTTACTGGAAGCTTTTCGTGAGGATGTGATTGCTGTATCCGTAGGGAAGGTGACTGCACAGTCCATTGTGGAAGAAGGGATTGATCGAGTCGTGTTTCCAACCGAAGAGCGCATGGGCGCGATGATGGTGGAGCTGGGCAAATATTTTGAACATAACGATTCGGTGCATGGCTGTGGTCTGAAGATCATGAATGGTCATTGAAATGAGATCAAAATTATAAATGCAGATGCTAAAAAATGAACTTATATTTCGGGATACAGAGTAAAATAAAGATAAGGGCCTACGAGGTCTTTATCTTTTTTTGTTGGACATGCATCGACAAAGATTTTTGTTATAGCGAAAATGTTTATCTAATATAATGAATAAGTTTCGATGCTACTTAGGACAGGAGCTGAGACGTTAATGAATTCTATTTGCGTATTTGCCGGGTCCAGACCTGGACATTTATCGGTATATGTTGAGGCAGCAGGCAAACTGGGAGAAGCCATGGCTCGCCATCATATCCGTCTGATCTATGGCGGCTCTAGCAGGGGGCTAATGGGAGAGGTGGCAGATGGAATGCTGTCGGGTGACGGTCAGGTCACTGGCATTATGCCCACCCTGTTATTTGATGCAGAGATCATTCATCGGGGAGTTACCGAATTTATTGAGGTAGCAAGCATGCATGAGCGTAAAGCGGCAATGAGCGAGATGGCCGATGCTTTTATTGCCCTTCCGGGTGGTTTGGGAACCTTTGAAGAGCTGTTCGAGGTACTATGCTGGGCGCAAATCGGCATTCATCGCAAGCCCATTGGGCTGCTGAATGTGAATGGATATTTTGACCCGTTAGTAGAAATGGTGCGTCATAGTGTGCAAGAGGGGTTTACCGGGAGTGAGCATCCAGCGCTACTGAGCATCTCCGCAGACCCGGACGAATTGCTACATATGTTAAAAAATAAAGCACAGAACTTGAAATAAAGCTTTTTTCGTGCTTGCACAACTGATTGAGGCAAGGTTATGATAAGACCCATAATCAAATAGCGGACAGACAAGGTGCCTTTGCGGTTGAGCAAAGGGTAACAGGGAATCGGGTGCAAATCCCGAGCGGTCCCGCCACTGTAAGGAAGAGGATTTTTTTAATTGGTCACTCGTGAAAAACGGGGAAGACGAAAGAATCCGTTGATGCCAAGCCAGGAGACCTACCTTGATCTGTATGCACCGTTAACCTTCGCGGAGAGGATGGGTGTACGAAATCAGGAAATCAGGCACACGTTGCTTTTTCCATGTTGGCTAGAGGTTTGCGTGGATATGAACGTGCAGCAGCGTTTGAAGCGTAAACAGACAGATGGAAAACAACGGCAGGCTGGAGGAAGACAAATCGTGTCTTCTTACGCTGTTTGTTCGTCTGATGAGAGATACGTACATAGAAACCCCATCCGGGCAGGATGGGGTTTTTTTAAGTTACACGATGTGCATAAATCATTGAAATAGATAGGATAGCTGCCCTGAAAAGGATGAATAGGAGGAGTACGATGAGCCCATTAGGAAAATTGTTGGTGATTGGATTTGGACCAGGAGATATGGAACATATCACAAAACGGGCGCTGGATGCGCTGGACGAAAGTGAGGTCATTATCGGCTACAATACCTACGTTGATTTGATCCGTCCGCTGTTGAACGGACAGGAGATTGTACGCACAGGGATGACAGAGGAAGTGAGCCGTGCGCAGGAGGCGGTTCGCCAAGCAGAGATGGGCAAGAAGGTAGCTGTCATTTCCAGTGGAGATGCGGGAGTCTATGGTATGGCAGGGCTGGTGTACGAAGTGCTGATGCAAAAAGGCTGGCGACGCGAGGACGGGGTTGAGGTAGAAGTCGTACCGGGGATCTCGGCAATTCAGTCCTGTGCTTCGTTGCTGGGGGCGCCGGTTATGCATGATGCTTGCACGATCAGTCTGAGTGATCATCTGACCCCGTGGGAAACGATTGTGAAGCGTGTAGAAGCTGCGGCTTCAGCTGATTTTGTGATTGCATTATACAACCCGCGCAGTGGTCGGCGTACCCGCCAGATTGTGGAGACGCAGTCCATTTTGCTGCGTTACCGCGATCCGCAAACTCCGGTCGGGTTGGTGAAAAGTGCTTATCGTGAGCGTCAGCAAGTTATTGTAACGACGCTGGAAGATATGCTGAACCATGACATCGGGATGCTGACGACTGTAATCATCGGCAATTCCTCGACGACGGTGTATGACGGTTTGATCGTGACTCCGCGCGGATATCAGCGCAAATACACGTTGGATGCGACCGAGCAGGCGCTCAAGCCGCATCAGCGTCTCCGCACGGAAGCGGAGCCGTGGTCGCTGGGAGCGCAAGAGGGTACACCGCAGGCAGGAGCAGCCCCGACTACGCCCGCTGGACCCTCCGCGAGCGGCGCTGCGGTTGCGACGCAGGCACGCCCGCAAGCGATGGCTGCCGTGCAGGCAACGACTGCTGTGCAAACCGACGCAGCCACGGCATCGCTGGCGGCAGAGGCGCTAAGCCGCCTCGCTATCGGCGGTAAGCTGCCTGGCGAAGCCAACGCTCGCTGGAGCGGGCAAGCGCCTACCGCCAAGAGCACCGCCGGAACGTCGGCGGTGGCCGGAGCAGGGGCCGCGGCCGGGATGGCGACAGGCGGCTTTGGCAAGCCTGCGCTGTTTGAGGTGGGCGTTTCCCCGGGTGTGGGAAACAAGAAATTCACCGCTCGCCAGATGGCGCTGCTCGCCGAGGTAGCGGGTGATGATGGCGAGCTGGAATACACGCCAGATCATCAGATCGTGCTGCGCGTGCCGTGTGCAGATCCCGAGGAACTGGTCGGGCGGCTACGGGATGAACGATTCATTGTCATGCCGATTGGCGATGTGTTTAAGGTAAAGGCGTGCGACTTCTGCAATATGGAGAAGGATGACGCTGTGCCTGTGGCTGAGCATTTACAGGTTGTACTTGGTGGATTACAGGCACCCAAGGAAACGAGCATTGCTTTGAACGGATGCGGTATGGCCTGCTATGGAGCCGTACTAGAGGATATCGGAATCGTCTATCGCAAGGGTGGGTACGATCTCTTCCTCGGTGGCAAAAAATTCGGCCGCAATGCTCATGCCGCTCAGCCTGTAGCGGAAGGAATTCCGGGTGATCAGATTACGGACATCGTGGAGCATGTCATCGCTGAATATAAGGAAAAAGGACATCCGAATGAGCGCTTTCATAAATTTTTTAAGCGTGTAGGTGTCGTTGCGGGGTTCCGGCATGAAGATGCACCAGTAACGGTAGAAGTGAATGCGGTTTGTGGTGATTAATGGACTGAAGGCCTGATGAACGGGATACAAGCATATATATAAAATAGGGCGTCATGCAGGCTATCCCTATTAAAGAGGAGGAAACAACAGCAGTGGATGCAATATTGTTGGTTGGACATGGAAGTCGGGACCCGGAGGGGAACCAGGAACTGCTGGAATTTGCACAGGCAGTGGCAGATCGGGTACCGGATATGTGCGTGGAAACCTGTTTCTTGGAGCTGGCACGTCCCAGCATTGCTGATGGGATGCAAACTTGTGTGGAGAAAGGGGCGACGCGTGTCGTTCTTATTCCGATTATTTTGTTCGCAGCGGTACATGCCAAAATTGATATTCCGATGGCTATTGACCGGGCAAAGGCGAAATATCCGCAGGTGGAATTTGTATACGGACGTCCGATTGGTGTTCACGAGAAAATCGTCAGCATTCTGCTAAGCCGCTTGAAAGAGGCCCAGCCGGTTGCAGTTCCAGCGGGGATGATTAGCGCTGTCGAGGCATCTGTCGAGGTACCTGACGAGGAAACGGCGGTACTTGTATTAGGACGCGGAAGTAGCGATCCAGATGCGAACAGTGACTTTTTCAAAATCACCCGTATGCTGTGGGAGAAGCTTTCTTATACATGGGTAGAGAGCAGCTTTATCGGTGTGACGCAGCCTTCCTTTCCCGATGGATTGGAGCGTTGTGTACGATTGGGGGCCAAAAAGATTATCGTGCTTCCCTATTTTCTGTTCACGGGTGTGCTGATTAAACGCATCGGAGAAATGACCCAGGAATTTGCCGAGGCTCACCCTGCATTACAAGTGGAGATGGGCGGATATTTTGGTTTCCATCCTCAATTGGTTGAACTGGTGCTGGAGCGAGCTAAGGAAGGTTTGTTCGGCAAGGTTACAGCCAATTGTGATAACTGCCAGTTCCGCCTGGAGGCGCAGGAGCACCACCATCATCACCACGATCATGACCACGATCATCATCATGAACATGAACATCACCACCACCATCATACACATGAGCACGACCATCATGATCACCATACACACAGCCACGATCACACTCATGAGCATGTCCATGCTCACAGCCATGATGACCATGATCACCATCACGAGCATTCACATACGCCATCTGTAGTGAATGGAAGCGGGCAGGTGAAGGGCTCATGATATTCATGCTATGCGGAACGAGCGATGCTCGGGAATTGGCGCTGCAAATCCGTGACAATGGCTTCAACGTATTGACCTCAGTCGTAACCGAAAGCGCGGCAGCCAGCTTGTCTGAAGCGGGACTAGACGTACGTACAGGCCGAATGACAGCCGATGAAATGGCTGCAATGATTCGGGAGCTTGGAATACAGGCGGTTGTTGATGCCAGTCATCCTTTTGCAGAAGAAGCACATGCGAATGCGATGACAGCCGCTCGCGAGTCCGGGGTTCCTTATATTCGCTATGAGCGGACAGGACTTGTATATGACAATCATCCGTTGCTCCACATCGTGTCTTCCTATGAAGAGGCCGCATTACAAGCGAAGCAACTCAAAGGTTCTGTAATGCTTACGACAGGCAGTAAGACGCTCGGCACGTTCACCAAGCATTTACTCGGAGATCCGGAGATTCGTCTGGTTATACGCATGCTGCCGCGCCTGGACAATATGGAGAAATGCGGCGAACTGGGCATGGAGCAAAAAAATATTATTGCCATGCAGGGACCCTTTTCCCGCGAGATGAACGAAGCATTGTACAAGCACTATGGCACGACCGTGATGGTCACCAAGGAAAGCGGAAGCACGGGAGCAGTGGATGAAAAGGTTCAATCTGCATTGGAGCTGGGGATTCACGTACTTTTGATTTCCAGGCCGGAAGTGGAATTTGGCACAGTATTTGATCATTTCGACGGAGTCATCAACGCACTGCGTACAGCAAAAGAGAAAACTTCAATTTGAGTTGAGCCTTACCCCTGCGAGTCCAGTTCATCAGGAACGACTTCTGGCATGTATTTAAAATATAGTCATCTTAAAACAGGTGTTTTTTAGAGGTATCCATGATTTAGTAGCAATGAATTGTCATTTTCCTAAACTATTTTCTAATTTTCCATAAGGGAGTGGTCTACCATGGATTTCAAAACAGAATTTAAACCGCTAACGGTACAGCCGCAGGAGATTGAAGGCAAAAGCTTCGAGATGATCACAGAAGAATTGGGAGAGCATCCTTTTACAGCAGAGCAATATCCCGTTGTACAGCGTGTCATTCATGCATCTGCTGATTTTGAGCTGGGCCGCAGCATGGTGTTTCATCCAAAAGCGATTGAAGCCGGGATTGCAGCTATTCGCGCAGGCCAGCAGGTAGTGGCAGATGTGCAGATGATTCAAGCGGGGCTGAGTAAGGATCGTATCCGTCAATTTGGCGGGGATGTGCATGTGTACATATCTGACCCTGACGTCATGGAAGAAGCGAAAAGGCTGAATACGACACGCGCCATTATTTCGATGCGCAAAGCGATTCAGGCGAGCGAAGGTGGTATCTATGCGATTGGTAATGCGCCAACAGCGTTGCTGGAGCTGATTCGTCTGGTGAAAGAAGGAGCGGCCAAGCCCGGACTGGTGATTGGCATGCCCGTAGGCTTCGTATCGGCGGCAGAATCCAAGGACGAGCTGCGCAAGCTGGATATTCCGTTCATTACGAATATTGGACGCAAGGGCGGCAGTACAATTGTCGTAGCAGCATTGAATGCGATCTCCTTAATGGCTGTCCGCTAGATGCGGTTGTCCGTTTGCTGTATCATGAAATGAATTGGAACATGATCAGCAGAAGAGGTTAAGGAGGAATTGGCATGGAAAAGGAAGCGGCGTCCGCCGACAAGCCCAAACGGATGAAAAGCGGTGAAGCTCCCGCACCGGACAAGCCAATGCGGTCAGGCTTTACGACAGGAGCTTGTGCGGCTGCAGTAGCCAAAGGAGCGGTACAACTGCTCATCACGGGCATTCCGCCGAAGGAAGCAGTGATATCGCTGCCCGCGGGCTTCGATCAGGCGTTTGAGCTGATTGAGCCTGTGTTGGACGCGGACGAAGCTTCCTGCACGACGATCAAGGACGGTGGCGATGACCCAGATGCCACGCATCAGGCGAGAATTATCGCGTCCGTTAGCTGGCGCGAGGAGCCGGGCATTGAATTGGACGGTGGCATCGGCGTGGGGCGGGTAACGAAGCCCGGTCTGCCTGTGCCTGTCGGAGAAGCAGCGATTAATCCGGTGCCGCGCCGGATGATTACGGAGGCTGTGACAGATGTGCTTGAGGAGCACGGATCGGCCAAAGGTGTCCGTGTCGTCATCAGCGTACCGGATGGTGAAGAAATTGCCAAGAAAACGCTGAACGGTCGGCTTGGCATTCTTGGCGGTATTTCCATACTAGGCACGCGTGGTGTGGTCGTTCCGTTTTCCACGTCAGCTTATAAAGCCAGTGTCGTGCAGGCCATATCAGTTGCGCAAGCGATGAACTGCCAGGAAATCGTCCTGACCACAGGCGGCAGCAGTGAAAAATACGCCATGCAAATGTATGATCAGCTGACGGAAGAGGCCTTTATTCAGATGGGGGACTTTGTTGGCTTTGCTATAAAGCAAGGGAAACGGCTGGGAATGAAAAAGATTATTCTCGTCGGTATGCCCGGTAAGCTGTCCAAGGTCGCTCAAGGTATCATGATGGTTCACTCCAAGAGCGCTCCGGTGGATTTTGGCTTTTTGGCTGAGGTTGCGCGTGAAGCGGGTGTGGATGAGTCGCTTGCAGCGGCAGTGGCAGAGGCAAATACAGCTACGCAGGTGGCGGATATGATGACCGAAGCGAATGCGCTGAGCTTTTTTGAAAAGCTGTGTACCTATGGATGTCAGCATTGTCTGGAGCATGCAGGTGGTGGAATCGTTGTGGAAATGGTACTGATAACGCTGAAAGGGAACGTGTTGGGGAGGGCGAGAGTCGGTGAGTAAAGTGATCCGTGTCATTGGTATCGGTGAAAATGGAGCGGCAGGTCTGTCGCAGGAAACATTGGAGCAAATTGAGCGTGCGGACCTGCTGGTTGGTGGAGAACGCCAGCTAGGATTTTTCAAGGCAGCCGCAGGGGAAAAACGAACATTAAAGAGCGGCTTATCCGCCGTGGTGGAAGAATTGGGACGGTTGCGTGAGGACAAGGATATTGTCGTGCTTGCGTCCGGCGATCCGCTTTTTTTTGGAATTGCAGGTTATTTGTCTGCCAAGCTGGGGGCGGAACATCTGGATATTATGCCGCATCTCAGCTCGGTTCAGCTGGCGTTTGCGCGTCTCGGTGAAAGCTGGCAGGATGCGGTGCTGGAAAGCGTACACGGTCGCCCGATGACCGGACTGGCGCAGCGGATTGACGGACAGAACAAGGTCGCGCTGTTGACGGACGACCGGAATCATCCCGGTGCAGTCGCTGCCTATCTGCTGCATTATGGCATGACGGAATATGATGCTTTTGTCGGCGAGCATTTGGGCGGACCGGATGAGGTGTATCAGCATTATACGCTGGAAGAGATGGCGCAGAGAACGTTCCAACCATTGAATGTGGTTATTTTGCGCCGCCGTAAGGGTGAAAACGTGCCTGCAATTCGGCGGGGATTTGGCTTCGAGGATGCGGAATTTCACCAGCGCAAGCCGGAAAAAGGACTAATCACGAAGCGTGAAGTACGCGTATTCAGCTTGTCTGAGCTGCGTCTGACCGAGCGAAGCATCGTATGGGACATCGGTGCAGGCTCCGGCTCTGTAGCGGTAGAATGTGCGCGACTGGCTAAGTATGGGCAAGTATTTGCCATTGAGAAGAACGAAGGCGACCTGGCTAATGTCGAAGCAAACAAGATCAAATTCCGCACCGATTTCCCGGTTATTCATGCCAAAGCGCCTGCCGGATTGGAAGATCTGCCAGACCCGGATGCGGTGTTTATCGGTGGGAGCGGGGGAGAATTGTCCGAGCTGATTCGTCTGTGCGCTTCCCGTCTGCGTAAGGATGGACGAATTGTAGTGAATGCTGCAACGATTGAGACGCTACATGACGGTATGAAGGCGATGCAAACAGCAGGACTCGATACTTCGGTGACGTTACTGCAAACAGCGCGCAGCAAGCCGATTTTGAATATGACGCGTTTTGACGGACTCAATCCGATATATGTCATTACAGGACAGCCGTCGGTAGACGTGGCTGATGAAGTAGCAGGGGAGTAAGCTGGTTATTCAAGAGGGGGAGAGAGACAGCATGAATACGGCGGCAACAGGAACACTTTACGGCGTAGGAGTGGGGCCGGGTGATCCCGAGCTGATTACAGTCAAGGCGTATCGCATGATTCAGGAATGTGCAGTTGTGGCTTATCCGAAGAAACGCCGGGGGGGCAAATCGTATGCTCACGAGATCGTGGAGTTGTACGTCAACCCGGAGGAAAAGGAGATGCTGGGACTCATTTTTCCAATGACCAAGGACCCGGTTGTACTGGAGCGTGAGTGGAACAAAACGGTGGTTGCTTGCTGGGAGGCGCTGCGTGAAGGCAAGGATGTAGCTTTTGTCACAGAGGGAGACCCCAATCTGTACAGTACCTTTATTCACTTGGCACGACTCATGAAGGATCTCCATCCAGAGGTGCCAATTGTATCCATTCCGGGCATTTCGTCTGTGTTGGGCGCGGCGGCAGCGCTGGAATTGCCTTTGGCAGACGGAGATCAGCAGGTCGGTATTATACCGGCTACGGATGATCGGGAAGCGATGAAGCGGGCGATTGAGAATCACGATACGGTCGTGTTTATTAAGGTTGCCAAGGTGTTAGATTTGATTTTGGATGTGCTCGATGAACTCAATTTGGGGGACCGTGCATCAGTCATTACCAAGGTCACTTCTCCTTATGAAATGGTATGGCGCAACGCACGTGAGCTGCGCGGACAGGAGCTTGAATATTTGAGTTTAATGGTGGTGAGCAAATGACGTTGGAGCCCAAAGTATATATCGTAGGAGCAGGTCCCGGCGATCCGGAGCTGATTACGGTCAAAGGTTCCCGGATTCTACGCACGGCCGATGTGGTATTGTACACGGATTCACTCGTGAACGACGAGTTGATTGCCACGGCCAAACCAGAGGCGCAGGTATTGCAAAGCTCAGGCATGGATCTGGAGCGGCAGGTTGAGATTATGAGCGAGGCTGTGCAGGCTGGACGCAGTGTAGCTCGCGTACATACAGGCGATCCGGCAGTGTACGGAGCTATTTTGGAACAGATGGTGTTGCTGAAGCAGCGCGGATTAGCCTACGAAATCGTACCGGGCGTCAGCTCGGTCTTTGCTTCTGCGGCCGTGCTGGGTGCAGAGCTAACGGTGCCTGATCTGACACAGACCGTCATTCTGACGCGTGCTGAAGGCCGTACACCTGTACCGGATCGGGAAAAGCTGCGTGATCTGGCTTCCCATCACTGCACAGTGGCTTTATTCCTCAGCGCAACGCTGGCGAAGAAGGTGGTCGTTGAGTTTCTGGCGGCAGGCTGGAGCGAGGACACGCCTGTAGCGGTTGTACAGCGTGCGACCTGGCCGGATCAAAAGATCGTGCGCACGACGCTTGCTCAATTACCCGCCGATTTGCGTGCAGCAGGCATAACGATGCATGCCATGATTTTGGCGGGCTGGGCGCTCGACCCAGAGCTGGTGGACAAGGATGCGCATCGTTCCAAGCTGTATGATAAGTCGTTCACCCACGGCTACCGGAAGGGAGTGAAGCCCGGTGAGTAATCCATTTGCCGCTGTGGCGATCACGAAGCATGGAGTGGAAATGGTCCGCAATCTGGGAGCCAGCTTTCCGGGTACGGATGTGTATTACATGTCCAAATTTGAGCGTGGCGACGAGCAGGAGCGTGGCATTCAGTTGTTCGAAGGCTCGGTCAAGCTGATCTTGCCGGATTTATTTAAACAATATAACGGTATTATTTTATTTATATCTCTCGGTGCAGTGGTTCGTATGATTGCACCAATTTTGGTGGATAAAAAGGTAGACCCGGCGGTAGTCGTCATTGATGATCGCGGGGAGCATGTCATTAGCGTGCTGTCCGGTCATTTGGGCGGCGCCAATGAATTGACCCGCCATGTAGCCGCTGTGCTGGGCGCACGTGCGGTAATCACAACTGCATCGGACGTGCAGGGCACAATTCCGGTGGACATGTTGGGTCGAGAATTGGGTTGGGTGGTCGATAGCTTCGACAAGGCCACTCCCGTGAGCGCTGCTGTTGTGAACGAGGAGCCTGTTGCGCTCATACAAGAGACGGGCGAACGGAACTGGTGGCGTTATGACAAGCCTGTACCTGGACATATCAAGGTATATGCTTCGACGGCAGAAGCATTACAAGAACCGTTTAACGCCGCGTTGGTCGTGAGCGACCGTTTATTGGAGCCGGAGGAAGAGGAGCAACTTCTTTCTAATGGCGTGCTGTACCGTCCGAAAAGCTTGGTACTGGGCATTGGCTGCAACCGTGGGACTGCATTAGAGGAGCTGGAAGCGGGTGTGCTGAACACCTTGCAAGAGCTGCGTTTGTCCGTGAAAAGCGTACGGAATATTGCCACCATTGATTTGAAAAAGGACGAAGAGGGCTTACTTGCCCTTTGCGCCAAATACGGTTGGGAACTGGTGACGTATACTCCGTCAGAGCTGAATACGGTGCAGCTTCCCAATCCATCGGAAACCGTCTTTAAATACACTGGTGCATATGGGGTCAGTGAACCTTCAGCCTTGTTGTCCTCCGGTGCAGACCATTGGCTGCTGGAGAAGAAAAAAAGCGGCAATATGACGTTGTCTGTAGCGCGGGTTTCCTATGACTGACGTCATGAAGCAGGCTGTACAGTCTGATCCGTCTGCCGCTACGCGTAGAAGCCGTATTGTTGTTGCCGGAACAGGCAGCGGCGCAGGCAAAACGACTGTTACCCTCGGGCTGATGAAGGCGTTCGCCGACAGCGGCCTGCGAGTGCAGGGGTTTAAATGCGGGCCGGATTATATCGATCCCACCTATCATACGGCCGCGACAGGGACATCTTCCCGTAATCTGGATTCATGGATGACCTCACCGGATACGGTGCGTGAAACCTTTATCCGTGCTTCCGAAGGCGCGGATATTTCCGTGATTGAAGGCGTCATGGGGCTGTATGACGGCAAGGACCCGCTCAGCAATACCGGCTCGACCGCTGAGATCGCCATGCTGACGGACAGCCCTGTATTGCTGGTGATCGACGTGCGCAGTATGGCACGAAGCGCCGCCGCTATTGTGCTCGGCTTTCAGCGATTGGAGCCCAAGCTGCGCATTGTGGGCGTAATTGTGAATCGCTGCGGCAGCCAAGGGCACTATAGCATCGTCAAAAAGGCGATCGAGCAGGAGTGCGGCATCCCTGTGCTCGGCTGGTTAAAGCGTGATGACGGGCTGGATATTCCTGAGCGTCATCTGGGTTTAGTACCCGCTGTGGAACGCGGCGAGCTGGAGCCGCTTTTCCAACGGGCGGCAGAGCTGATCCGTGCGGGTACGGATCTGGATGCACTGCGGGCATTGGCAGATTCGGCTCCGCCGCCCAGCCCGCCCGAGCACCCATTATTTTCCCTGAATCGGCTTCCATCAGCAGGGCATGAAGCTGATACCGGGGAACGTCCCGTCATCGCCGTCGCCAGAGATGCTGCGTTCAATTTTTACTACCCGGAAAATATGGATTTGCTGCGTCAGGCGGGAGCAGAGATTGTCTATTTCAGTCCGCTGGCGGGAGAACGCGTACCTGAGCAGGCAAGCGGCCTATACCTGGGCGGCGGTTTCCCTGAAGAGTTTGCCGCAGATATCGCTGCAAATACGGGTTTTTTGGAAGATATCCGCAACGCGGTGAGCCGGGATATGCCAGTATTCGCCGAATGCGGCGGTTATATGGTACTGGCACGGACTCTTACGGATCGTATGGGGAATGCCCATCACATGGCCGGAGTTATTCCGTCGGACGTCCGCATGCAGGAGAAACGGGCCGCACTGGGATACCGTGAAGCAACAGCTTTGCAGGATTGCTTACTGCTGGAGGCTGGACAGACCATTCGGGGACATGAATTTCATTATTCTGTCATGCACTATGACGAATCATCCGCCCCCTACTCCTACGCCTATCAAACCAAGGGGATGCGTGGTCTTCAGAGCGAAGGCTATGCGAAAGGGAATCTTTTGGCAGCCTACACGCATGTTCATCTCGCTTCTCTTCCCAAAGCGGCAGCACGCTGGGTGGAACAATGCCGGGCTTACAGTCCATAGTTTTGCAAACGAGTCCACCATTTCATATAAACAAAAAGAAGCCGATTCCCTGAAAGGGGCCGGCTTTTCTAAATTTCAATAGATTTAAACCTTACATGGTATGGAAGCGTATACATTACTTTTTTGGTGGTTCACTTACATGAGCTTTTTCAGCTGGGAAATCCTTCCCTGACTCACGCCAAGCATGGAGGCGAGTTGTTTTTGTGAAGATGCTGGATGTTCTTCCATAAGCTCTCTCATTTTCTCCAAAATAACGTCTGTGCGCTGATAAATTTTTTTCATATGCATGTTTTGCTTAAGTGGGGGTGAATGGGTTTCAGTCGCTGTGACCGGAACTAAATCTTCCGTTTTCATCGAGGCCGCACATTCATCGCAGATAAACTGATCTTTAAAATAGGTGTTAGTATCAACCGCACCGCAAAATATACAGTTGGTTGATTTGTACTTACGGAGCATGAGTGTCTGGTCTTCAATAAAAAACTCTAATGGATCGCCGATGTCAATCTCCATCGTCATGCGCAACTCTTTAGGAAGCACAATTCGCCCCAAGCTGTCCAAGGGCCGGGTCATTCCAGTCCTTTTCATTCATGCAACCTCCCCGGTTTTTTAAGATGTATAGAATGTATAAGGTTTGAGGCAATTCTTATCAATTCTATAACCGCAAGCATAAATTTCTTACAAAAAGCGGCCCTTTATTGTTAATCAAGCATGGACGCACTTTTTTTCTTACGAGTATACCATAAAGAGGCCGAATCGCCATCGTTCAGATTTATAAATTTTGAATAAGTTTTAATAAGTTTATTCCGAGCGAACATATATGCTATAATCTTCTGCTAAAGGATTTAATAGGCCGTCTGTAGAATTATTTATATATGCCGTAGCTCGGACAATGATGGCGGTGTTATGGGAAATGAATGAGGGCCAAACAGAATTTTCTGAGCGTTTTGACCCCACAAACAAGAATGAATGACACGGACCCCGCCTTTAAAGTCCTTATATACAAGTCAGGCAAGGAGGATTTATCATGGAAAAAAGAAAAGCATTGTTGTTAGGAGATTATTCGTATCCGGAGTTTCACCCGCTGCAAGGGGTGGACGAAGAGATTAGCCATATTTTACAGGATTGGATGACGGTACAATGCAGTGAAAATCGTAAAATGCTGCTCAAGGAAAATCTAGCCTCATTCGATCTATGCATCTCGTATTGTGATAGCCGTAAGGAGGTTCTGTCTCCTCAACAAACAGCAGGACTGCTGTCCTATGTTAGCGGCGGAGGTGGACTGCTTGTGCTGCATAACGGAATCACATTGCAAGGACGTTATGAAATAGCACAGCTCATGGGAGCACGCTTCCTGCGGCATCCGGCAGCGGAGCAGCTTTCCTTCAAGGTAACAGAGCCGGATCATCCGATTATGGAAGGAATCGAACCGTTCGAGATGCAAGAGGAGCCATATCGTTTTGATTTTGATCCATTCACTGAAAAAACACTACTGATGGAATACGAGTATGAAGGTCAGTGGTGGCCGGCTGCATGGTCACTGTCCTATGGCTTGGGTCGGGTCGTCTACCTGATGCCTGGACATAATCAGCCAAGTTTCCAGCACGAGGGATACCGTAAGCTGCTGCTTCAGGCTGCTAAGTGGGCTGGACGCTTTCCGGGTTAAACATAGATCATTCCATTCATTGAGGAAGGGGAGCTGCGAGCTTTATGCGGCTCCCCTTTTCAGGTTATACTAGTAGGTAATCACAGGTAGGGGAGGATATATTATGAGCGATTTGTTCAAAAAAGCCATCTCATTGGGGTGGGGCCTCACCGTTGTCAGCAAAGAAAAGGTGGAGAAAGCCGTCGAGGATCTTGTAAACCGCGGAGAACTTGCGCCTTCGGAATCCAAAGCACTGGTCGATCGTCTGATCGAACGAGGGGCAGAGGAACAGGGACAATTCAAAACAGTGATACGCGAACAGGTTAGCCGCATTTTGCAGGAGCTGGAAGTACCTACCGAAAATGATGTCACAAGTTTGGAGCAGCGTGTGGCATTGTTGGAAAAACAGGTAGCGGAGCTGGAAAAAGAAAAGGCGGCGCTTACGGGTTCGAGCGACGCTGAAGAAGCGAACCGGCTGGATTAAAATGGCGGTTCGTATGAAGCACGCCGGTCGTTACCGGGAAATTGCCATGGCGCTGGCGCGTCATGGCTTTGGCTATATGGTGGAAGAAATGGGACTGTTCCAGCTACTGTCACTGCCTCGCAAGTGGCTGACGAGAGAAACTCCCGAGTCCAAAACGTTAGGTGAACGGATTCGACTTGTGCTGGAGGATCTGGGGCCTGCATTCATCAAGCTTGGACAGTTGGCAAGCACACGTGCTGACCTGCTGCCGGAGCCTATTATCCGTGAGCTGGTTAAGCTTCAGGATCAGGTACCGCCGTTTTCATCTGAAACGGCGCGTGGCATTCTGGAGCAGGAGCTGGACACGTCATTAGAGGACATACTGGTTCGTTTTGACGATGTTCCGCTGGCCGCTGCTTCGATCGGGCAAGTGCATTTGGGCAAGCTGCACAGCGGCGAAATGGTCGCCATTAAAATCCAGCGTCCTGGCGTTAATCGCATCATTCGGCGAGATTTGGACATTTTGCGGGAACTGACCGCAATGGCAGCCAAGCGCTGGGAATGGGTAGAGCGGTATCAGCTTCGCCAGATGGTAGAGGAGCTGGGGAGATCGCTCATTCAGGAGTTGGATTACAACCACGAAGCCCGTAATACAGAGAAGATTGCGCTCCAATTTGAGCAGGACCCACATATCTATATTCCGAAAATATACTGGGATCATACCTCTTCCCGTATACTGACCATGGAGTTTCTAGACGGAACTCACTTGGGTAGTCGTGAAGAGCTATTACGCCGTGGATATAACTTGAAAGAACTGGCGCAGCGGCTGGTGAACAGCATGTTGCATCAAATTTTTATAGAGGGATTTTTTCATGCCGATCCCCATCCGGGGAATTTACTCGTTCTGAAAAATGGTAGTCTCGCTTATTTGGACTTTGGCATGACGGGAAGGCTGAGCGAAGAGATGAAGAATCATCTCGCTTCCCTCATTATTGCCCTGATGCGCAAAAATACCGATGCCATGGTTCGGTCTATCGCACGTTTGGGGCTGGTCGAACCGGATACCAACCTGAATGCGCTACGTGCCGATCTGGACAAGATACGCGAAGATTACTCAGACGTTCCTTTTTCACAGGTCAGTATTGGTGATGCTTTGAACGACCTGTTTGGCGCAGCGCAGCGCCATCGGATTGGTTTGCCGTCGGACGTCCTGTTGCTAGGCAAGGCGTTGCTGACACTGGAGGGGGTCGTGGAGCATCTGGACCCTGATCTCAGTATTATCGCTTTGGCTGAGCCCTTTGGTAACAGGCTGCTGAAGGAACGCTTCAGCGGTCGTCGTATCCGAGGCAAGCTGCTCGGCGGTGCGACTGAGCTGGTGGAAGCGCTGATGGAACTGCCAGGACAGGCGAGGCATTTAGCCTCGATTATCGGCAAGGGCAAGCTTAAGCTGGAGGTTACTGTGCCGGAGCTGGAAATGCTTCTGCGCAGGCTGGATCAGATCAGCAACCGCCTGTCATTCAGTATCGTGCTGTTAGCGTTCAGCATTATTATGGTCGGACTGATTATCGGTTCATCGCTGAATCATCAGGCGACCATGCTGTGGAATGTACCTGCTATTGAAATCGGCTTTGTTGTCGCTCTCTTAATGGTTGCCTTTTTACTGTATTCCATTTTTAAATCGGGAAGGTTTTAGATACCGACCAGAAAGGAGAGTTATGGATACTCATAAGATGAACACTGCCCTAATGGATGGTCTCCAAATTGCAGAGGTGCCTTGGCACCGCCTGACTACTCCTTATGGTAGAGGCACGGAGTTGCCACAATTGATATCCAATGGGGAGTACGCAGCCATTGCTGATCTGATAGAGCATCAAGGCACACTGTGGCAGGTTACGCCATGGGTGTTACTTTTCTTATTGCGTAATATGCACACGAGAAATTCGGATGATATCACGCCGAGTGAGTTGGAACTGTACCATGCGGTTGTTGGAGCATTGGACATGGAAAATGCACAAGAGGATTCACAGAAGTCTGTTGAATCCCTAACCATGCTGCTGGACGAAAAATATCTATGGTCAGCAGACAGCGATCCAGAAGAAGATGAACTGGAATGGGAAGAGGAGGAAGCACGTGGTTATGATCCGGTAGCTTTTTGGAGTTATTATGACTATAGCTATCGATTATTGAAGCAAGCACTGCCTGACTTTGAGAGTTTACTCCAGCACCATGCAGACTCGGAGATTGCTGAAGCTTTATCGGAGCTTGTACAGGAATTGCGAAAATTTTAAATATAAGAAAACGAATCAAACGAGCTATGAACGGAAACTAATCTTTTGCTAAGGAGTGATTTTAGTGGCAAAAAAATTAACTGATATACATCGAATACGTCTCCTAAGTCTCCTTCGTGATATTGGGTTTGAACCATCAAAAGTTACTATAGAAAATAAACAGGGGGAAACTGAGGTTATTGATTTAGAGTCCCCGTTACCAAAAGGGTTGCAAGCTGTTTTAAATTCTCGAGGCAGTCTAAGTAAGGAGCAATTACTTGAGATCGAAGAGAGTGTTAAACAATCCAGAGAGGATTGGGATTAGATGGGGTATCTATTTGATACGAATGCAGCTATTGCCCTTCATAGACTTGACTCATCTTTGGATAGAGTAATACGACAAGCTGAGAAAGATAAAGAGAATATTTTCTTTTCTGTTATAACTCAGTCCGAGTTTATAGCCGGGTTGCCCACTGATACTGACTTAGATTCGATACCTTTTCTTGGCGGGGAATTTATTGCAGTTAATTCAGAGATCGCAGTTAAAGCGGGGCGTATCAGAAGAGAACAAAAAGATAAGTTTGCAAGAAAGATCAAGACCCCAGATGCATTGATTCTTGCGACAGCTATTATAAACCAATTGGTACTGGTTACGGCGGATCAAGATTTACAGTTCGCGGAGTCTGAGTATGAAGTTAAGGTGATCAACTTTAGCAGGTTAGAATCTTAGGAATTGCGAAAATTTTAAATATAAGAAAACGAATAAGATAAAGAAAATGAGCGATATTCCAAGGGAATAGATGATTTCTTTCTATAAACAGCCTTTTAACTCATTCGTCTCTGCGAACCCCTTACGTTATAATGATGGACTGAATGTAACGGACCGGGTCGTTTGAGAGAGACGAACTGAATGATAGGAGAGCCTTGGCGATTGGCAGCTGGACGGATGCCCGAAACCACACGGGTTGCGAGTCAACACGCTACTCTCTGTAAATATAGGAGGCTGGAACGAGACAGTATGAATCTTAGACAACAATGGTTCGGTAATATCCGGGCCGATATACTTGCGGGCATGACCGTGGCGCTAGCACTAATTCCCGAGGCGATTGCCTTCTCGATCATTGCGGGGGTCAATCCCATGGTCGGACTGTACGCCTCCATCTCGATGGCCATTGTCATCTCTTTTGCAGGTGGACGTCCGGCGATGATCTCGGCAGCAACCGGGGCCGTGGCTGTACTGGTCGTTGGTCTGGTGAAGGATCATGGCGTAGAATATCTGTTTGCAGCTACCATTTTGGCAGGAATTATTCAAGTGCTGCTGGGTGTTTTGAAAATAGGTCGCTTTATAAGCTTTATTTCACAGCCAGTCATGACCGGGTTTGTGAATGCGTTGGCGATCCTCGTCTTTATGGCTCAGCTTACTCATTTTCATGGAGCCAATTGGATCATGTACGCGATGGTAGCAGGTACGCTGCTCATTGTGTATATATTACCGAGATTTGTGAAAAGCATCCCCGCTCCATTGACGGCAATCATCATCATGACGATCATTACGTATATATTTGGATTGAATGTGAAAACGGTAGGAGATATCGGGACGCTGACCAGTTCGCTGCCTTCATTCCACTTGCCGCAAATTGAGTGGTCGTGGCATACTTTGCGGATCTTGCTGCCGTATTCCTTTACGATGGCACTGGTTGGACTGCTGGAATCGCTGCTGACAGCCAGCATTTTGGATGAAATGACCGAAACGAAAAGCAATAAAAACCGGGAAGCCCGTGGGCAAGGGATTGCCAACTTTGTAAATGGCTTTTTTGGGGGTATGGGTGGCTGTGCCATGATCGGACAATCCGTCATTAATGTCAGCTCAGGTGGAAGAGGGCGTTTGTCCACTTTTACGGCAGGGGTATTCTTGGCCTTTCTGCTGCTCGTACTTGGTGGAGTTGTGAAGGAAGTACCCATGGGCGCATTAGTGGGAGTTATGTTCATGGTGTGTATTGGAACTGTGGATTGGAAATCGCTGCGAAACATTGCCAAGGTTCCCAAAGCAGATACGTTGATTATGGTGGTCACGGTGATCATCGTGGTGGCTACGCATGATTTGTCCAAGGGCGTAATCGTGGGCGTACTGCTAAGTGCTCTGCATTTTGGCTGGAAAATGGCTAAAATCCGTATCAGTACGACTGAGGATCATGAAGAAAAGGTGTACCATGTCAGGGGGCCGATGTTTTTCGCCTCAACGTCTCATTTTGTTGATCATTTTGAACCTTCGGATGACCCGGACCGCGTTGTAGTGGACTTTAGCCATTCGCATGTTTGGGATCACTCGGCGGTTACTGCTATTGGCAAGGTGCTTCAAAAATACAGAAACTCAGGTAAAACTATTACCCTACAAGGGTTAAATGAGGAAAGCCGTTTAATTGTAGAGAAGCTCGGCGGTCCTGTAGTTACAGAGCCACTCGTGTGATGAATCGTATAGCATAAATCAAAGCTTGAAATGAAATTTATTCATTTCAAGCTTTTTTATTTATTTCTGAAATAAAACAACACTTTTCTTTCCTAAACCATAGATAAATATGACAAATTTTCATCAAAGTATTGACGTAATAATTGGGCAGGAATACAATCATTGTTATTAAGCAAAGCAAATACATAGGAATAATTGAAAATTGAAAGGTATGCACATATGAACTTAGACTGGGACTTTATTGTAGAGAGCTTGCCGCTATATGGAGAAGCCATGTGGCTGACGTTGAAGATCGCCTTTTTTGCTATTCTGTTTTCACTAGTCGTCGGTTTGCTATGCAGTATAGTACTGTATTACAAGGTGAAGGGAATTAGCGGCATCATTGTTGCCTATATTGAGCTTTCCCGAAATACGCCGCTGCTTGTTCAGTTATATTTTCTGTATTACGGGTTTACGAAAATAGGTCTGCATATGAGCGAAATGACGTGTGCCATTGTGGGCATGACCTTTTTGGGCGGGGGTTATATGGCTGAGGCGTTCCGTGGTGGAATCGAAGCCGTAAGTAAAACGCAAACGGAATCCGGGCTGAGTCTCGGATTGTCCAAGATACAACTGGCGAGATATGTTATTTTGCCACAGGCTTTTACCATCAGTGTTCCGTCTCTGGGAGCGAATGCGATTTTTCTACTCAAGGAGACCTCCATTGTTGGCGCCATTGCTTTATTAGATTTGATGAATGTGGCAAAAGACCTAATCGGTATGTACTACAAAACGACAGAATCGCTAATTCTGCTGGTATTGGCATATCTCGTCCTGCTTTTACCTTTGTCGATACTGCTGACTTGGGTGGAAAGGAAGGTGCGATATGCTGAATTCGGGGATTAATGTGCTCTTTGAAGGTTCCAATTTCGAGCGTCTATTAGGGGGATTACTCGTTACGCTGGAGATTGCGTTACTTTCCATTATTATCGGTACTCTATTAGGCATTCTGATGGGATTGCTGCGCACCTTACAATCAAGACCGATTCGGTTTGTGCTGAGATTATATTTGGAGACATTCCGCATTATTCCGATTTTGGTGTGGTTGTATGTTGTATATTTTGGATTTACGCCTTTGTTAAATGTGAATATCAGCGGAGAATTGACAGCAATTATCGTATTCAGCCTGTGGGGAGCAGCCGAGATTGGTGACCTTGTTCGGGGTGCATTGGAATCACTGCCCAAGCATCAGGTGGAATCCGGGCAGGCACTGGGACTGACATATGGGCAGTTATACCGCCATGTACTCATTCCCCAGGCGGTGCGCCGAATGCTTCCCGGTTCTATTAATTTGGCGACACGGATGATCAAAACCACTTCATTAGTAGTGCTGATCGGTGTAGTAGAAGTGGTCAAGGTCGGACAGCAGATTATTGAGCTTGGTGTAATCAAAGCGCCCTCGGCATCCTTTTGGGTGTATGGCTTTATTTTCATATTATATTTTCTCGTATGCTATCCGTTATCCAGACTTTCCAAAAGATTTGAACGCAGATGGCAAAATTAGCAGGATGGGGTGGGTGTCATGGGAGAGGCTGTGGAGGTTTTACTCGAAATTCGAGGGCTGCACAAAAGCTTCGAAGACCGAAAAGTATTACAACAGATTAATCTGGACGTAACGAAAGGGGAAGTCGTGGTCGTTCTCGGTCCTTCGGGATGTGGAAAAAGCACACTCCTCCGATGTCTCAATGGTCTGGAACCAGTTCAGAGCGGAGATATCCGTTATAGAGGGCAAGACCTGACGGACAAGAAAGTGAATTGGCGTGAGGTGCGTCAGCATATCGGAATGGTGTTCCAGAACTACGAGCTGTTTCCGCATATGACGGTCTTAGAAAATATATTGCTCGGCCCGCTTAAAGTTCAGCGGAGAAATAAGCAGGAGGCACTTGAGCAAGCGGAGCAGCTATTGGAGCGAGTGGGTCTGCTGGATCGCAAAGATGCGTATCCGAGACAATTATCAGGTGGGCAAAAGCAACGGATTGCGATTGTGCGCGCCCTGTGTATGAATCCGGAAATTATGCTCTTTGATGAAGTCACCGCATCCTTGGACCCGGAAATGGTCAGAGAGGTGCTGGATGTCATGCGAGAGCTGGCCCAACAGGGCATGACCATGATTATCGTGACGCATGAAATGGGATTTGCCAAGTCGGTAGGAGATCGTATCGTTTTTATGGATCAAGGACAGATATGCGAAATGACTACGCCGCAGCAATTTTTTACCCAACCGGAAACAGAGCGTGCCCAGCACTTTCTGGATATATTTCAGTACGAAACGATATGAGCATTTTGCATCAATTCCATGAGCGACTTCCAATCACAATATAGAGATCGACATGTTTCTATTGGTCTCTATATTGCACCCAGAAGCGAAAGAAACCGAATGATGCAAAATGCTGACAAACAGGGGGAGGAATACAGATGAGAAAAGAAATGAAGTTCACGACGTTATTACTGGCTTTGAGCTTGCTGCTTGTTGGTTTGGTGGGATGTGCAGGGGCTGGTAATACCAACGGTAGTTCAGGCTCGGCTAAATTTGCTTCGATTGAGGATATTAAAAAGAATGGCAAGATTCGAATCGGTGTATTTGCAGATAAGCCGCCTTTTGGCTACGTGGATTCGGAAGGGAAAAATCAAGGCTTTGACGTCTATATTGCGAAGCGGTTTGCCAAAGATCTCTTGGGTGACGAGTCCAAGGTGGAATTTGTTCTGGTGGATGCTGCCAGCCGGGTTGCCTATTTGGAATCCAACAAGGTAGATATCATCATGGCTAACTTTACGGTGACCGATGAGCGTAAAGAAAAAGTTGATTTTGCCAATCCGTATATGAAATTATCCTTTGGCATTGTGTCACCTGATAGTGCTCCAATCACCACGATTGACCAATTGAAGGGTTCGGATCAAAAGCTGATTGTCGCAAAAGGAACGACGGCTGAAACCTATTTTACGAAAAATTATCCTGACATCAAGCTGCTCAAATTCGATCAATACACAGAGATTTTCTCAGCCCTCAAAGACAAACGCGGCGTTGCCATTGCCAACGATAATACAGAGCTGATCGCCTGGGCAAAGGCCAACCCCGGCTTTACCGTAACCATCCCGGCCTTTGGTGGTCAAGATACGATTGCACCCGCAGTAGCAAAGGGAAATAAGGAGTTGTTAGACTGGATCAACAATGAGTTGGCAACGTTGGGTAAGGAAAATTTTGTCCATCAAGCCTACAAGGACACACTGACCTCCGTTTATGGAGAAGGCTTTACAGATCAATTGGTCGTAGAAGGCGGCAAAGTGGATTAATCTGGGGGAAGGGGGGCAGTGGCGACTCCGTATTAAAGTCGCCACTGCCCCAAAAGCTCTTGCATGCTATTACATTTCATTATATAATCTTAATTGATAATGAGAATCATAATCATCGATAACACTTCTTAGGTGCATGCTCCCAATATGAGCCTAAGTGAATAGGATGGTGATGTGCACATGGCTAAAACAGATGTGGCAACTGCCAGAAGACAGCTCAGCAGTCCGAACAAGGTAACTCGCAGACGAGCTTTGAGAACGATCAAAGCTGCGAAACGGGCTAAGTAGCAGGTTCCAAGTTAACTGCAAATGGCAATACCAGTGTGAAATTTTTCAGTCTCCTCGTTTTGATATTGCACCTGCTTTCCTGATGGTGGTACACAGGAAAGCAGGTGCCTTTTTTTTATTTCTTTTGTGCAAACAGCCATTCAATCATATCCTGATTTTGCAGAGCCGGTACCCAGGAGAAGTGTCCTGTAGGTTTGATAATCCCTGCTTCGTATTCAGTAAAATGAATGAGGTTACCGTTTTGTGCTTTAATGGCAGCTACCATTTCTTGCGAGTTTTTAGGACTAACTGTGGTGTCGTCTGCAGCATGGAAGGCCCAAATAGGAACGTTTTTCAGTACTTCAACGTGTTTAGGATCGACAGGTGCATACATGTTAACGGCTTTTTCATAGTTGGTCAAACCGGCAATGGGTACACCTGCGGCGAACAAGTCAAGATTCTTTTCCAGCAATCTCCACGTACCCATAGCTCCTTGAGAAATACCAACAATATAGATTCGGTCGGTGTCGATTGGGTATTTTAACGCCGTTTCACGTACCAAATCGGCTACAGCGCTGTTGCGTGGTTCATCCGCCCAAATGAATTTATGTTCCAAGTCAATCGGGCTTTGTGGTGCGATTACGAAGGATGGGTGTTTGGCTTGCTGCTCAGGAGAAGCCCAAGTAACAGCTCCGGCGTTTGCCAGCAAATTTACTCCGTTTCCGTCACCACGTTCGCCGTTTCCGTGCAGGAATACAACCAGAGGGTAGGTTTTGCCGGGCTCAACTTTAGGCTCAAACGTAAAGTAGTTCAGCTTGAAGCCTTCTTTATTTTCAAAGATGCTTTTTTGGAAATCGTCTACGATCGGTGTAATTTTATCTGTTGCTTTTACAGTCTGTGCAGAGGCTGGGATGACTGTTTTCTTTGAAGTTGCAATATCTTTCTTTTGACTAATAGTATAATTCAACGTGTTGATGCGGTTAACTGCGCTTGTTGCATCGTAAGTAAGGGTACTTGCATTTTTATCTTGTGTATCCAGCTCAATCACGACATATTTACCATGAGTACTGCGGTTGGTGATGGCTCCAGTATCATTGGTATATACACCGGTCACGGTTCTATCTGTATATACATCATTCAGTACAGATTGAACCTGAAAGCTAGACGTGGATAAGGATGCCCCGTCAATATTGGTGCTGTATTTCAGTACAACAGCAGAAACGACTTCACCCAAAGGCTGTACCTGTGTAAACAGGGTAGCCTGTGGCGCTGGGACATCTGTTGCTGCTGCGGCAGAGCTGGAGGATGGGAAAAAGATCGTTAGCAGGAACACGAAAGATAATAAAACAAGGGCAAAACGTCTTCTTTGCATGAGATTAATCTCCTTTGGTGTCATTTTTTTAAAGCGCTTACTACATGTTCGGGATGGTTAACTGTATGCTGTGGAATCCATACAAATCAAAAAAGGGCAAACTCCGGGTACACAAGTGTACTCGGGTTTTGCCTTTTCAGTAACAATCCCACTTGAAGGATAGCACCTTCATTGGAATCTGACAAGTGAAAGCGCTACATTTTTTGATGTTTTATTAAAAAAGTTTTACTTTCGCAACGGTAATATTATGGTATATAATCTCCTTAACTTAACACTGTTAACTTATATAACGATGTTAAAAAAAGGGGGATGAAATCATGAACCAATATGATGTTATTGTCATCGGTGCAGGATTGGGTGGCTTATCCTGTGCAGCAAGACTCTCTGCGCTCGGTTACCGAACAGCTGTTTTTGAGAGCCATACTCTGCCTGGCGGTTTCGCAACTGAATTTACAAGAAAGGGATACACTTTTGATGTCTCCTTGCATGGTGTCGGCGGACTCGAGGAAGGAAGCTTTGGTCAGATGCTGAAGGCCTGTAATGCGGACCAGCGAATTGTTCCTCTCCGCAAAAAGCACCCTTACTCCATTCGTTGGGAAGGCCAGAACATTGATATTCCGTCCGATGTTCAGGAGTATGTGCAGCTCCTCAAGAACATGTTTCCTACTGAGGTGAAAGCCATTGACAGTCTATTCGCGGGCATTCGTCGTTTTGAAACAGGCTTTTCTGCTTTTTCTACTCTCACTTCCTGGCGCAAGGCGGTTGGCCTGCTCAAAGCTGGGACCTTTTTCCGCTGGACGCAAATGACCACCTGGGAAGCTGTAAGCCAGTTTGGGTTATCTGACCGCTTCACGGAATTTTTCACCGCGCTGTGGGCCTATTACGGATTGCCTCCAAAGCGACTTGCGGCCCTGTATTTTTTTATTCCCTGGATCGGCTACCACATGGAGGGGACTTATTACATTGAGGGAGGCGCACAGGCTTTATCCAATGCACTGGTTGACGCTATTAAGTCAGCGGGAGGAGAAGTTCACCTGCGCAGTCAGGTATCTGAGATTATACTCGAACATGGTAAAGCTGCTGGTGTCCGTCTGAAAAAAGGGGATGTATATAAAGCCAACTGGATTGTGTCTGGTATCAGTCCCCATCATACCTATGGCCGTCTACTGGAAAACCATGATGCTGCCCGTCGTGAGCTGGAAGCTGTCAGCAGTTTGGAGACTGGCACGTCTCTCACCCAGCTATATCTGGGATTATCATGTGAACCTCATGAGCTTGGCATCACCGAAGAAGACTTAATCCTGCGTAATGAGCCGGATTCGGAGACAGATTATGAGGTAATGATGAGCGGCCAGTATACGAAAGGCAACTGGATGCTCACCAATTATAACGCCATGGATCCTAAGCTGAACGAACCGGGAAAGGGTGTCATCGCAATTACATTTTTGGACAGATTGGAGAACTGGCCTGTCGCACGTCCCGAATATAAAGCCAAAAAAGAAGCCGTGACACAGCAGATATTGGGATGCCTTGAACAGCTGTATCCGGGTATTGGTAGCAAAGTGGTGGTGGCCGAGTTGGGTACACCACGCACGATGCAGCGTTATACTGCTAATCCCGACGGGGCCGTTTATGGCTACGCACAAACGGTTCGGCAGTCCGGTATAAAAAGGCTCAAGCACAAATCAGCAGTAAAGCGTCTATCATTGGTAGGGGCCTGGACACAGCCTGGGGGCGGGTTTCAAGGGGTTATGGAATCGGGTATAATGGAAGCTGATCGTATCGCCGCCAAATTGGGGTAGGCAGAAAGGGCAAGTATATCTACTCATGAAACATATCAAACGCCGAGAACGTGAAAGCAATGAGATCCGCCGGAAAATCATTGAGGCCGCCCGATCGCTTTTTCTGAATCAAGGGTATGCTGAAGTCTCCATGCGCAAAATTGCGGATCAGATCGAATATTCACCAACAACTATTTATCATTATTTCGCCAATAAGGAAGCAATTGTAATTGAACTCCTGCTAGAAGGAAATGCCTTGTTTCTGCAGGCTCTTCAGCAACGTGCGGATGAAGCACAGGCAGCGGGATTGAACGCTCTGGACACACTGAAGGCGGTGTCTGATGCGTATGTTCGTTTTGGAACGGCTAACCCGGAATATTACAACATTTTGTTTATCAGCAACCTGGAATCTGTAAGCTTGGTTAGTCTTATAGACAGTGGGAGCCTTAAAGGCTTTGAGCTTCTTGAAGCTGGGCTCAAAGCCGTTATGGAGGAGGGTTCCATCATTCAAGGAGATGAGCGCTTGTTCGCCAGCTCTGTATGGAGTATGCTGCATGGCTTGACTTCTTTGCTCCTGAATTTTGATTTTCCTATGGCACAATCAAATGATGAATTGATTTCATTTACTATAGATACTTTCCTCAAGGGGTTAAGCCGCTGATGTAGCGGCTAACTTTCTTTACCTCACATCACTGTACATGTGAATCCGCATACGACCCATCCGAAAGATTAACGAAGTTCCAAATCTGAAAGCTGCTTAAGCACGGCTTCAATACGACGTTTATCTTTTTTGAGCATCACGAGCTGCAAAGAAGCAAGAAGCAGATCTGAGATATTGGCCCAAGCGTCTGCTTCCAGAGCGGGCAGAAGATCCCGATGAATCATAATATCTAGCGCCTCCGTTGCAATCTTCTGATGAAGCTCACTACTGGATAGCCATTCAATCACCTGCCCAGCTGTAGGACAAGAGTAGGCGAAAAGTACTGCCCAGCCATCGACCGGATGATTGACCTTATCCCGTATCCAGTTAATGACCTGCGGTGAATGAAAATGCTGTAGCTGCCCATTAGCGGTGTATCCTTCTAATTTGCCATCTGCAACCGAATGCTGTAGCAGGTGATTGCAAACACATACCAAGCCTTCCTGCTCGGGTAGGCAGCGGGCGCTCAGATAGGCGCGTGTGGACGCAAATGCACCCTTAGCATGTAGGGGATTGTTTTGAGCTAAAGATGTCCATACTTGCGCGGTTTCCGGTTCCCACAAGGAGCGAACCCAATCAGCAGCCCCACCCCCTGCGGTCTCCCCTACCCAAACGGCCCATGTAGAGAATGGAACCTGGCTATGTTGAATGTTCTGCCAGTGCTGCTCCCAGGCAAGAAAAATATCCTTTGGATCATAGGCTTGAAAAGCCTGCACCACAGCAGGATGATCTACGCCATGCATGCTGGTGTAATGGATCAACGTCTCCAACGACTGCGCGTCCTCCAGCTTCATCGTACAAAACATGTCCAACCAGCGTTGCCACAGTTGTAGTGGTGGACTGTTTAGCTGAATGCCATGCTCGTCTGACACATTAGACCAATCCCACAGCCATAGTCCGTGCAAGGTGAGCATGGTTTCTATATAGGCGGGTAGATTTTCCGCGAGCAGCGTAAACTGATCCAACTCATGATCATAACAGAACACCGCTGGCTCTGTTGCGGATGTCGCCATATCAAGCAGTATCGGATCACCCGCACCATTATAATTAAGGATCAGATATCGTTGCTCGTCCGCTGCTGAGTCGGTATCTTCTCCATAAGATGTAAAATAGCCAATATACTCATGATTCCAGCCAAATTCCCCTGTAATATCGTCTAGGATACTCTGCTCTTGTTTAAGATCATCGCTGTTTTTATATGAACACTCTGGTCCATCGGCTACAATACAGTGTTGGGGCAGACACCATAGCAAATGTAAGCTGCCACACCGCTTTATCAACTCAGACAGGGAGGCAGGCAAAGGCATCTGCAGCCGTTCCTCCAGCTCAGTTAGTTCACTTGTAGAAATCCCCTTCGACCATTGGTATACCACGTCAGACATCCCACCTTGTCTCAGACGATCGGCGATCTGTCCCAGCTTTTCTAAGGTTCGTTCAAAATGTACTGTCATTCGTATTTGTCCTCCTCTTACTCTACAACCCGGCAATGCTCTTTTTGCAAGAATGCTAGAATTTCATCACGAAGTGCTATCGCTGTGGGTTCATAAATGATCGCCACTTCGCGTCCATATGCATAGTTAAAACGCACATATCCGCCTAGAGTCTGAAGAAAAGCCATGCAGATATGCTCGTTTTCAATCCATAGATTTGAGTCAAAATGCTGTTTAAAACGCTGAGCCAATACCTGTATAGATGCTGGATCTATTTGCAAGGCTTGATCGTTCGGATGGGCTGAACAGCAAGCTTCCGCCGTCTCGGGTGGATTAAATAGTAGAAATGTTGCTGCTCTATCCAGACTGACAGGTTCGAAATAACGGGGGAATGGCTCTATTCTTCCGAATTCATCCTGTAGTATATGCTCCAGTGTATCTGTAAATGGAACCTGAACATCTAATGGCTTCTTAGTAATGACCTCCGAATGTCGCGGTAGCCAAAGCAAACCTTCGACCTGAGGGTGCACCGCTAGGAAATCCCCATCTATGGAGCTACCGATGACCACGCACTCGCCTAGCTGTTGCACGGTGATCGGACAGTTATCATCATGCCTCCACAGTTCGTAATCCGCATAGGATTGTAATAGTTGAGCATCAGGCGGTTCAATCACCAGCAGTCCGCAAAAGGTACCAGGCCCATAGCGGGTGAGGAATGCTACATAGGGAGGTGGTAAAGTTAATCCATAGGTATGTTCGAAAGTTGTCAGTTCTTCGGCAGCCACCGTCGTATGTTGTGTGGAAACCCAATACATATGAATACACCTGCTTTCCGGCACTCTATCTATAGGGGTAGAGTCCAAAAGTAAATGAGAGATATGCTATAATCAGGAAATAAAATAGTTATAGATTAGTCTATCTTAATTCCGTAGGAACTACAATTTGTGAGGGGACGAAGGAGGAACACATCTTATGACATCAGGGGTACAAGCCTACATCGGTCCAATTTTTGAGGAGATTGACCAGACATACGCTTCTGAGCAAAAGCGCATCGCCGAATTCCAAATCAAAAGCGTCCTTCACGAAGGGATTCATGAATACTTAAAAGTTACTTGTAAGAAGGATGGGCTGTGGGTGGATACCCACGAACCGTTTGATTGGGATCGTCGTAGACCGGATACGGAAATTTCTGGGTTTACAGATGGGGTAACATTGCAGCAGGTGCAGGACGAATGGATGCCTATGTTCAAGGAAAAGATAGAGGCGCTATTTAATTCGGAAGAATTCAGCTCCATGTTCTTTCGTTATCGACTGGATTTTCATCTGGAAGTGGTCTTGGAGAATAAGGCCAATCATTTTACATTCTCACTCCTAAATGAAGATAAACGGCAGCAACTGTTAGCCACTATCCAACAGTTTGTAGAGCAGAAGCTCAACCCCTCCAGTAAAGCTATCCCGAAGGAAGAGGACGATTTCTTCTTAGTGAGACACTTGCTTGATCCTCATTTGTACCCTGTAAAAGCCCAGCGGATGAATGAGTTGCTGAATCGAATGGATGCCAAAGTGAAGGTCAGCCGCAAGCGTGAGGAAGCATGGAGGTATCAGCTCAGCAGTGGCTTAAAGCATTGGGCTGAGGATGAATTTCTGCTGAAGTATGCGGATCGGGAAAAAAGCTATGGACTGGATTATAAAGTGAAGCCCGATATTCTCCCTTCGGAAATTCCCGCGCCAGCCATGGAGATGTTCCTGCTTACCGCGATGCGGGTGGGCTCGACCGATGCCGATGCACGGCAGAAGTATTTGGAGATTGCTGCACAGTTGGGTTCGGATCAGGCAGCCCAGTGGCTTAAGAACGGATCAGGAAGCATCCCAGCGTTATATACAAGTGAGCGAGTCATCTGCCAAGCCAATGATATTTTGCAAACGCTGGAGGTTCAGATTCGTTCAGAGGAAGAAGAGAGCTATAGAGAAGCACTCGTATATTTATGCGATATTTTAAGAAAGGGCTTTACCAAGGAATATCGGATGAAGTTCAAAAGCAAGGTGAAAAACTACCTGCCTGTACCCAAGTTGGCTAAATCTACGTTGCATCGTTTCTTCGCCAATGCACTTGAATATCCTGCGCTGCATCCGTTGCTGGCTGAATATGCTGAGGTCGTGATGGAAGAGTTCAAGTGGTATAACGATGTAGAGCCCGGTGAAAAGTCGGCAATGCCGGGAACCTATGCGGTGATGGGACTGGGCCTAAAAGGAAAGAACTATTTCCCATTAGTGAATCGTTATATGAAGCTGGTGGACAGTGAACATCAGTCCGTACAGGACGGTTACGCCGCTGTATTTGCTGACGCACACGGACTGACACCGGACACGATACCCGTTTGGACGAGGGTTCTACTGGCAGGCAACGAGTCTGCCAAACCACTGAAGTCATCCGGAATTGAAACCGTAGAGCAGGCACAGGTATTGGTGGAGGAGCTTAAGAAGCTGGAGAACTACGAACAAGAGGTGCTTGTTTATCGTATATGGGGTGGCGCGAAGAAACTAAAAAACAGCCTGAAGCAGGCTGTCCCTGAGGTAAAAGAGCTGCTGGAAACGCTTATTCCATAAAAGCATCATATTCATGATAATATCGCAGTCCTTGCGCAATGCGTTCAATATCCGGCTCGCTTCCGCTGTGGCGTAACACTTCAATGACATCCTGTACAGTCGCCACCTCCAGCCAAGATTGCACCTGATGGTCTGGCAGAGATGCAGGTATACTTTCATCACGATGATTGGTGACGGTGAGACCGGCATCCTCCAGTTCCCACAATTCTTCCTCGGGAATGATGTAATAGGTAGAATTGAGCGGATTACTTTGAACATGTTTCAGATTGGCAAATACCCATTCATTGATTTCTGTTTGGTCAACGGCATGGACCAGTGCTTCAAGGCTGTCAAAAGTTTGTATGCTCATGTATGGAGACTCCTCTCTTAGCCGCTGGCTTATGCTGTAGCTTTTGTAATATCTTTAAGATGGACTGGCGATTCTTCGCATCCTTAATGTACCTGGGAATGGAGTGGGAAGCCGTACGCATCATACCGGATGCAGGCTTTTCTCGCAACTCGGCAGAGATATAGGAGAGCAGGTAATTCAGGTGTATCCGGTTAAGAGCCCAGACAGGTTTCCCCCGATAGTAATCTAGGAAGTACAGCTGGAGCTGGAAAATAGGGTCTTTTCCGTTTTGGATCACGTTCGTATGCCATTCGCGTGATTGCACACGATGCACCGGAACCTGATTGCGTGTCTCACAGTGCGGACAGTTTATATTTGTATTTTTATGGAGTTTCGTTCGGTCATCATGGATTTCGATATTAAAATACCGTTCGCAATGGTTGCATACGCCGCGTGCATAGAATGTATAAGATTCGGGCTGCTGATATGTGTAGTAACAATGAGAACATCGAACGACGTAATAACAGTCTTTTTTGGATATGGAAATAAAAGCTTGGCCCTGACAACGGGGGCAGTGAACAGTTACCTGTTCTCCTCTTCTAATCACGGCGCTAAAGTCATATTTGTATCCATATTCATCTTTGAAGCGTTTTTGCTCCATGTTCGTTCCTCCTTTTCGGAAAGATCGTAAAAACGCACTCTTTATATTTCATATGTTATAATATTCCTTAACAACAGAATGGCTTAGATGGGCGGTCGGCTAGTCTCCTGTGAGGGAGGTGAGGCCTGTGGAGGTTAAAGACACCTTAATGTTGATGATTCAATTCGCAACGTTGGTGATTCTGATTCTTTCCTTCCATAAAAAGAAATAGACCGCCCGTGGTAGGAACCGGTCTATTTCGAATACCGTGAACTTGCAGCCACCGCCCTTAAAAGCGGCTGTTGCCAAAGAGTGAGGATGTTGACGCATCTTCACTCTTTTTTAGAATATACATCTTATTCCCATTTTAACACTTGAAAAAGACCTTTTCAATGTGCCTAAGAGCGAAAAGGTGAATAAAGATGCGCGAAAGGAGAGGGCGAGCATGAGCATTTTTACAGGACTACAGCGTCCGCAATTCCAGGCTTACTATGATGAGGCTTTTCTAATAGAGCATCGTTTTGAAAATGGTATGGGCTTTCCGCCTTCTTATATAGATTATGTCAAAACTCTTGGTTACGGGCGACTATGCGGCTTATGGAACATTCATATTCCTCTTGGCGATCACCCGGATTCATGGCTTCATCGTTATCATGATTGGCGGGCTTGGTTTGATGATTTGCTGGAATCAGAAGAGGTTTTACAAGAAGCGGCGCTGGAGCCAGATGGTTTTCCGGAGCTTTTGGAGCATGCGGTCCCTTTCGCTTCCAGTGAAGAGGATGACTTGCTGATCTGGGATATTCAATCGCCTGATGAACGGGGGGAATTCCCAATCTATGCTTTGAATCTGCGCACATGGGGTAATTTTCGGTATGCAGCCTCGGATTTGTATAGCCTCGTCGAAGCGTTGGTGGATGAAGAGCGCGTGAAGTCGGTATTGGGGACAGAGCGTACATCATTCCCATATACGTTTGAACCCTTTTAACAGGTCAAATAACCACCTTGGCATTCAAACTTCAAGGTGGTTATTTGTGCTGCTATTCTTCCTAGCGGTCATCATATTGGGCTAAATATTGCTGTACCAACTCATATCCAGCCACGCCCATTACCGTATATTGATTATATTCTTCCAGTTCCAGATTGCGTATATATTCATCCCCACAGTATAGATGGCCCGCGCAATTAAAATATTTTAGCTGCTGTTGTTCCTCGGAAAGAGGGCGATGATCGATAATGGGCCATACTCCTTTCGTCAGATTTTGGGTGGCGGTGAATATAACTTCAAATCGGCCGCGATAATTTGTGAACGGAAGATATGTCGTTTCTCCCTCGTACGCTTGATTCTGGCCTATGGATAGAACCCCGAAGGAGAACGCTTTTTTGAATCTACCATACAGTGCGCAGATCACCTGACATACCGCAAATCGGCCGTCATGCAGGGGGATAACAAAAATATCGCCTTCCTGATGTTTGATTCTTTTGAACACCATCGTCAGGCCAGCTCTTCCTGAAGGATCTCTGTTTTTAGACCTTTAGCGCTGGTAATCGTAATGCTGATCGCATCATAGCCGTTCCGCTTCGCATCTTCAAAATCGCATCGTTCGCCATTGATCAGCTCTAACTGCCCATTCTCATCTACATCGTCTGCAAACTCGTCATCCCAATCAACATTATAAAAGGCAGTTACGCTTACCTCGAAAGTATCTTCACCATCTTCGTCCAGATAGGGCAGCAGGGGAGTGCGATTGTTCTGCTGCTCCTTGGTATAAACTTCGCATAGCAGAGCATCGTAACCATGGCGGGTTCCGTCAAAAATCACGATCTGTTCACCTGTGACTGCATCTTCTGCAATAATGAGTTGGGGTGCAAATTCAGTACCAGTGATCAGCTCGTCCATAAGTTCTCCGTAATAAAAAATGTGGAATTTCGTATGTCCTGCCTGTGAACGAAGCGTACCTGTCCACTCCTGCTCGACCCATGCCTCGGGGTTTTCGGGTACAACCCAACCCTCCAAATAAGCCGGTCCCTGCTTAGCATTATGTATTTCTGTCATCATTAGGCCTTCCTTTCTGCTCGTTGAGTCGTTCAATTACCTGATTAAAAAACGTTGTAAAGTCTGTTGCCACCAGATACAAATGTCCGCATTCGTCCTGCTCTGCAATATCATAGTTCAGTTTGTCATCATAAGCATGAAGATGTGTGCGGTCCCAGTAGTACACATACGGGGTGTATTGCTTACATGTCAGAACGTAAAAATTGTCGCCCGCATCTGCACCAATCAACAAAGCGCTCTCGACATGATTGATTTCATCCAGAAATTCATCATTAATCGCTAGAAGGTCATGATTTTTGTTGGATACCTCATATCCGAAAAAACAAGTCAAATCAATGTCTCCGTTATCCACTCGATCGAAGGGCACATTGCAATAAAAAGGGGCGGCTACATAAAATCCGTTATATTGTGAAAGAAAACGTTTATAGCCAGCGGGCAATATACGCTGTATCTGTTCCTCCAATGCTGCGATCTGGGCAGGCAAAAGCCCTGATTCAATTGCGAATGACATCAACAACCAGCCCCCTTGATTCTAGTAAACCATAGATCTCTTTTTTGGAAATGAGACGACGCAGCGGTGCATCACTGTGAAATCATGTCATCGATAAGGTAACGATTTTGTTGTTCTCATCCACATCTACCTTCACATTCACTCCCAGCTTATCCTTAAACAGCTTACTGATATTGATATAGTCATCCTTAACCGGACGGCTTGAATTACCAGTTGTGCGAGTCATCCCAGCGGTGATGATGGAACGGACGTATGTTTTATCGAGCTTGGCTTCGGGATTATAGGTATAAATCATCCGTTCATGCTGATTATAAAAATGGGTTAATTCCGTGTAGTCGTTAGCATTCTCATACTGCTTTTCCTCACGCACATACTCAGGGTGGTCCATGGTGTAGTGGATTCCCCCGTCGAGGAAAGGATTTTCCTTGGAGGTTCGGAGTTCATATTGTCCATAGGCTAGCTGAAACAGATACTCTAAGCCTGAGCCCTCCGCCTGGTAGTAGAGCTGACGACTGTCCCCTCTTTTATCTATAGCGGCATAGCTACTGATTAAAGGCCAGGCATCATACTTTTTATCCTTTACCTCAATGGCAAGCTTGTAATGTACAAGCACCTTTTCATTTTGAAATAATCCAAAGCTGCTCATAATAAAATACGCAGGCACACATATAATTCCGATAATTAATATGAATATAAATATTCTTACACGCATAAGTAGAGTGATTCTCCTTTGGTTGTCGATTATGTGGAAAGCTCCCGTTTGGCAGATACACGGAATTCCTCATGCTCTACTAATTGTTTCAGAGCATGTTGTGCGAAAGGCATGCTTTTATGTGCGCGAAGCAATGCAAAAGCGGCCCCCTTGACTAAGATATATGTATCACTACGGATCAACTCTCATGTCTGTAGCTCGATAAAGCTTCTTCCGGTCCGCCACCCTCCAGCAGCACCATAACCGCATAGGAGATTGTATCAATCCAATCGTCGAGGGTGTTGATCTGCTCTACGGTCAGCAGATGATTTCGCTGCAGCATACCATCAGGATGCAACGCCCATGCCCGTGTATATTGGCAAATCCCCCACAGTGCGGCAATCAACTCTCGTTCTATGGATGGTTTCTCCAACTCATCTGCCAGAACTTCAATGATAGTCATGAGTTCATGAAAATTGTCCTCGATCAGTTCGCCTTGGAAGGGGCGAAGCATCCCTAAAAATCCGCTTCGCATTTTGGGATGCTCCAGATCATCATGGATAAAAGAATGACAGCGCAACAGCTCACGGGCTTCTTGTTTATTCATGAAGTTCCGTAATCTCTGCACGGATGCCTCTGCACAGAAAGCTGCCTGACAGCCCCGACAAGGCATCGATGTCAACGACCATATCAGCCTCTTCATAACGGAAGTCAAGTTGCAAAATGATATTTTCTGTTTCTACAGGGCTTAATACATGCTCTTTAGTTTCCAGAAATGTAAAAGTTACTGCATAGCGTGGGACGTCTTTTGCTGGAGCTTCAGGGATTACAGGTGCCTCAGTTGAAGGCTCCAGATCCGGTGATTTAGGGACAAGCACGCTAGCGTAGGATAGCTCAATCGTCAGCGTAATCTGGTCTTTCGTCATATTAGCAGCTGTAATTCGGTCATAATGAAAGGGAGGGAAATAGCCAAGCTTTTCGACAATGCTGTCTGCACCTTGAATAGAAACAGTTGGAGAGAAAGCCAGCTCCAGTCCGATGGACCCTGCCAGTTGGTCTTCATATTCCGGATTAATACGGACAAGGGCCTGTTCCGGCTCTACTTTCAAAATCGTGCCTATAAAATACTGTTTGCCATGGATCAGAACAATATCATGCGGAACGAACGGCAACGCTCCCCCGGCTTGATAATGAATGAGATATTCGTTCTCTTTTTTTTCAACCTTTTGAACTTGAATTTGCATAAATTGCAGCCTCCTGGGGTTAATAGTATGACGGATTGTTTAAGTGTGTGGTAAAGGGAACGGAGTCCACGATTGAAAAACATACTTCATATCCGGGGTATCCTGTTCGAGCATAAATGGAAGAATATCCATAATGGCGCGTGCTTTACTGCCAGCATAAAAGTTGCGCGAGCTATGTAACATTTTGTTTGCCTTTATCCACTGGCTGAGCTGCATCATAACGTCTTCGACGATTGTTTGGTCGATACGTTCATAAACGTCCTGACGGATCGAAACGAGTATGCCGCAATTATTGGATGATTGGGACATGGGGTCATTGGACAAAAGAATGTACACTTCCGGCGTCGTCCCTTTGTTATAGGACGATTTGATACTAGGCGCCTCTATAACCAGCATCAAAGGAGTCAATTCATCATTGGTTACAATACGAAGCAACTCCTGCTTGTCCCAGCGAATCTTACCGTGTTTGGCTTTCGTGGATTGATAGATAGACACACGGGTATTGCGGATTCCTGATATATTCAGGAACGTTTCAAAACAATCGAACAGGTTAGCAAAGCACTCTTCAGCAAACAAAGTGTGCTTCTCCGACAAGGAACCGGCCATTATAAAATTATAATGCAAGTTGTTAACCACAAGCATCCATCCTTTATTCATGAATTACCAATTCTTATACCATAATATATGACATGAAGATCGAATTCACCTTTTATATAGACTGTGGTCCTGTTCATTAAAATCGTTTGGAAACCAGTTCAACTTCGCGTATACTAGGAAAGTCATATATGGAACGGCCTGAGCCGCCTTGCGGCCGTATGTTGAGTTACATGAACAGATTCAACGATAACGGATATGCTCCCTTCCTGAAAAGGGGAGAATGAGAACCGATACAAAAATGGGAATTCTGAACTATGGAACGATAGATGTCATATGGCACATGAACCTATTTTACGTGACACATATTGAATACAGATAAGGGAAGTGAATACAACTTGAAGAATTTTACAGCATTAGGTGTGGAGCAACATTGGGTAGAAGCCTTGAAAGAGCAGGGTATCTCAGCGCCAACACCTGTACAGCAGGAGTCCATTCCACTGTTGATGGAAGGTCAGGATGTGATTGCCGAGGCACATACGGGGACAGGGAAGACGCTTGCGTTTTTACTGCCGATTTTACAAAAGCTGAATTTGGACAAGCGGCACCCGCAGGCGCTTGTGATTGCACCTACGCGTGAATTGGCACTCCAGATTACAGAGGAAGCTAAATGCTTGGCTGCTGCGGAGCCGAGTTTATCTCTACTAGCTGTTTACGGAGGACAGGACGTGGAGCGTCAGCTTCGTAAACTGAAAGGTGGCGCACAACTGATTATTGGGACACCTGGGCGACTGCTGGATCACCTGAGACGTGGCACGCTGGATCTAGGCGGCATTAAAATGCTGGTCCTGGATGAAGCCGATCAAATGTTACACATGGGCTTTTTGAACGATGTGGAGACGATTCTTCAGGAAGTTCCTTACCGGAGACAGACGATGCTGTTCTCCGCTACGATGCCAGCCGGTATTCGCAAACTGGCTCGTGTATATATGAACGAACCTGTAGATGTCAAAGTGAAATCCGCTTCTTCCGTTCCGGTGAGTCAAATCCGTCAGGTCGTTGTGCAAACAACAGACCGTGGTAAGCAACAGGCATTGGTGGATATGCTGAATACGGATCGTCCGTACTTGGCTGTTATTTTCTGCCGTACGAAGCGCCGGGCTGCCAAACTGAACGAAGAGCTGCAAGAAATGGGCTTTCAGAGCGGTGAGCTTCACGGGGATTTGTCCCAGAACAAGCGGGAGCAAGTGATGAAGGCGTTCCGTGAAGCGAAACTCCAATTGCTCGTAGCGACTGATGTAGCCGCACGCGGCCTGGATGTAGAAGGCGTCACGCATGTCTTCAACTACGACATGCCGCAGGATGCCGAAGGCTACATCCACCGCATCGGGCGTACCGGCCGTGCCGGAGGCAAAGGTGTGGCGGTGACGCTCGCTACGCCAAGGGATATTCCGGAGCTTCGGAACATCCAGAAAGTTGCTGGTGTCACATTCACCAGCAGTGAGGGCGGCGGACAGCGTAGACCTGCTTCCGATACGGCTGATCGGCAGGGTCGAGAACGCCGTTCGGGCAGAAACGACCGCCGTTCCTACGGTGGCAACGACTCCGGCGGTGGACGCCGGGGCAGCGGCCGCGAACAGGCGGGCCGTCGTGACAGTGCAGGCGGCGAACGTCGCTCTAGCCGCGGCAGTAACGAGCGCAGCGGATATGACCGCAGCAGCGGTTCCGCACGAGGAGGCCAAGGTCGCTCGGCGGGACAAAGCAGCGAGCGTGGCGGGTATGACCGTAGTAGCGGCGGTTCTGCACGAGGAGGCCAAGGTCGCTCGGCAGGGCAAAGCAGCGAGCGCGGTGGATATGACCGCAGCAGCGGCGGTTCCGCACGAGGAGGCCAAGGTCGCTCGGCAGGACAAAGCAGCGAGCGCGGTGGGTATGACCGCAGCAGCAGTGGTTCTGCGCGCGGAGGCCAAGGTGGCCGCGGTGGACAAGCCAAAGGCGGCCCGCGTGGTGGTCAAGGACAAGGAGGCCGTCGCGGACGGTCCAGATAGATAAAATAGGAGTATTCTCATAGAATGCTCCACTATGGTTATCATAATAGCCCCGGGGAGGCTCATCTTCCGGGGCTATTGTAATCTTCATCCATACCGCTGAAAGAGCAGCGCCATAAGATAATTCAAAAGATAAATTTGGAGGGGTTATACATCATGCAGGAACAGGATATGGGCAAGCGCGCCATGGTCTCAGCATGGATCAGCCTGATTAGCAACATCCTATTAACCGGCATTAAGATTATTACAGGACTTATGTTCAACAGCAAGGTGCTGGTAGCCGATGGTGTGCATAATGCTGGGGACGTGATTGCCTCTGCAACGGCACTGGGGGCGATGCGCATATCTAGCCAGCCGCCGGATGAGGACCATCCTTATGGTCACGGCAAGGCAGAAGTGATCGGTGCAAGCGTGGTGGCGGTCATATTGTTTGGAGCGGGTATATTCATCGGCTATCATTCGATTGCAGCACTGTTCGAACCGATGCCACAGGAGCATATACTGGCATTGGTGGCCGCCATTATTTCCTTGCTCTGGAAACAGTGGCTGTATATCTACACGATTCGTATCGGGAGAGCGGCCAATAGTCAGGGTCTTATTGCAACGGCAAAAGATCATCTCGCTGATGTGTACGCCTCTGGGGCTGCTGTACTGGGTATCGGATTGGGGCTGATTGGGGAGCACTGGGGCATTTCAATCTTATCTTACGGTGACCCTATTGCGGGATTCGTAGTGGCATTGCTAGTTCTGAAATTGGCGTGGGAAATGGGCCGTGAATCCATAGATGTGCTTATGGAAAAGGCGATTGCAACGGAGGAAATTGAGAGCTACGCCGCAGCCGCACTGAGTGTAGCCGAGGTTCAACGTATTGACCGTATCCGTGCCCGTGAGCACGGCCATTATATTATCGTGGATATCCGCGCTTCAGTGGATGCCTCTTTGACGATTCAGCAGGGACACGATATTATTCGACTGATTAAGGGGGCTGTCATGAAGCGGGAACCGCGGGTTTATGAGGTGCTTGTCCATTTGAATCCATGGTATGCGGACGACCACTAGAACAGACGGCGCGAATTGACAGATAACTTGCAGGAAGGGTATGCTTTTAAAAGCCGAACGATGATGAATAAAAGCGAGGTTACCCGAAAATATGCGAAAATTTTTAAAATGGTTAGGCATTTCTGTGACTGCGGCGGTTCTTTTAGTGGGCGGATATTATACGTATTCTATATATCATTTTACGAATCAAATTTCAGTTGCTTCCGGACAGGATTCGAAATTCAAACCGCAGGCACAAACTCAAACCAATGTACAACCTGTAGAGGTATCGCTCCCACCGGAATGGGATGGGACAGAAAGAGTGAATATTCTGCTGCTAGGCGGCGACTCCCGTGGAGAGGATTCAGGGCGTTCTGACTCCGTTATGGTTGCTTCTATTGATCCGGTTACGAAAAAGGCTACACTGATGTCGATTCTTCGTGATACCTACGTCAATATCCCAGGTCATGGGCAAAGTCGATTGAATGCTGCCTTTTCCTACGGGGGACCGGATTTGACCAGACAGACCGTGAGCGACCTGCTGGGCATACCAATTCAATATTATGTATATACTGATTTCAATGGTTTTATTGCGCTGGTTGATTCTGTGGGTGGTATTGACCTGGATGTCGAAAAAGATATGCATTATACCTCCAAGGCGGATAAACACCAGTTTGATATTGATTTGAAAAAGGGAATGCAGCACATGGACGGTAAAACAGCCTTGCAATATGTACGCTTCCGTCATGATGCGACTTCCGATTTTACGCGTACGGAGCGGCAACGCAAATTCATTACTGAGCTTGGCGGTAAAATTCAGTCAACCTCATCTCTAATCAAACTGCCGAGTATTTTAAATAGCATTTCTCCTTATATTGAAACGAATCTGAGTACTACGGAAATGCTGCAATTGGCTTCATTGGGCTTTAATATCGATGCAACAACAGTAGCGAAGCAGCAAATCCCGCCGAATGAATTGGTGCGCGGGGAAACCATTAAGGGTGCGCAGGTATTGGGTGTAGACGAAAGAAAGCTCAAGCGCTTCATACAGAATCTTTTTGAACAGGAGAACAAACCTGTGACCACGACGGTGGATGCTGCAACCACGATAAATGATACTCCATAACCCTCGAAAGCAAGCGAAGTTCGTACGATGACGTACAACTTTGTTTGCTTTTGTGTTTATTTGGGTATAACCTTGTATATTTTGTTCCAAAAATATATCGTATCTATGAAGAACGTATACTCATTTGTGTAAAGAGAAGGGGAATGTGGTGTGGAAATAACTCCGGCATGGAAAGACCGATTCAAGAAGTTTTTTCTGAACAACAAGTTTGTGTTATTCCTGCTGGTACTGCTGCTGATCGGCTTGAATATCTTGGTGCTTACCAAAATTTCATACATATTCACACCTGTCATGGTGCTGTTAAAAACGATCATTCTCCCTGTCATTTTATCCGGCGTGTTGTACTATCTGTTCAATCCGTTGGTTGATGTACTGGAGCGTAACAAGGTGAAACGAGTATACTCCATTGTTGTATTGTTTTTGCTCATTATAGGAGTTATTGCGATTGTGGTTACATCGGTGGTACCTGTGATCCGTGATCAAATACAGGGTCTTATCCAAAATTTTCCTGACTATAGCGAGCAAGTACAACGACAATTCGAGAAACTGATCGGCAGCGATTTTGTAAACCAGTTCCAGAACACGATTCAAATTAATCCATCAGAGCTGGCCTCCAAAGCTTCTGAAAAGTTATCTAGCTTTATTAATAATGCATGGACGGGTGTGGGCAGCTTTTTGGGCGTGGTTACAGAAACGGTACTTGCGATTGCCACGGTTCCATTTATTCTGTTCTACTTGCTAAAAGATGGACACAAGCTACCACAGTTTATCCTGAAAATGCTCCCGCCTATGTTTCGTAAAGAAACAGATCGCATTATGACCGAGATGAATCATCAGGTCAGTTCCTATATTCGTGGGCAGATTATTGTCAGCTTCTGTATTGGGGCGCTGTTGTATATTGGTTACCTAATCATTGGATTAGACTACTCTTTGACGCTTGCAGTCATTGCATCCTTTACGAGCGTTGTCCCCTACTTAGGTCCCGTCATTGCCATTACACCTGCGTTAATTGTAGCCTTGGTTACCTCACCGATTATGCTGCTCAAGATGGTTATCGTGTGGACAGTCGTACAGCTCATTGAGGGTAAATTAATTTCTCCACAAATTATGGGCAAATCTCTTCGGGTACATCCGATCACGATTATCTTCGTTATTCTGACCGCAGGCAATTTGTTTGGTGTGGTGGGAATTGTACTGGCGGTTCCGGGGTATGCTGTCTTGAAAGTAATCGTTACACATTTGTATAGTTTCTTTAAAAAGCGTTCGCATCTCTATGAGGCGGATAAAGGGAACGCAAGTCTTTACGAAAAATAAACTTTTCCACTATAAAATTGATAGGGGCCCCTCTTGGGTAACTGTGGCTACGCGTGCTATAATTAATGCCTATCCTTATTCCCAAATAGAAAGGTCAGACTTTTATGATAAAACTCAGCATTCTTGACCAATCTCCGGTATCGGAAGGCATGACGCATGCGCAGGCATTACAAAAGACCGCTGAGCTTGCTATAGAGGCGGAACGCTTGGGTTATCATCGCTTTTGGGTATCAGAGCATCATTCTGCAGCAAATCTCGCTGGGTCCAGCCCGGAGGTACTGATTTCACATCTGGCCGCCCGTACTCGGGCCATTCGAGTGGGGTCGGGTGGGGTGATGCTGCCTCATTACAGCGCTTATAAAGTAGCGGAAAACTTTCGTGTGTTGGAGGGATTGTATCCGGGACGCATTGATTTAGGTCTGGGACGGGCGCCTGGAGGAATGCCCATTGCTACCAGAGCCCTGCAAGAAGGCAAAATGCGAGGTGGTGTAGATCTATACCCTGAGCAGTTGGATGACCTGTTAGCTTATTTACATGACAGCACAGGCAATAATCACCGTTTCGGTTCGCTACAGGCGATGCCGCTTATAGAAACTGTACCGGAAATGTGGTTGCTCGGCTCCAGTGGTGATAGCGCAGGTCTGGCAGCCGAGCGTGGCGTGGGCTTTGCGTTTGCGCAGTTCATTAATGGTGAAGGCGGCACAGGGGCTATGAAGGAATACCAGGAAAGCTTCCAGCCTTCCCAGCATAGTGACCAACCACGTTCGCTTGTTGCCGTATTTGCGATCTGTGCGGATACCGAAGAGGAGGCCAATCGCTTGGCTTCCAGCATGGACTTATCTCTTGTACTATTAGAGCAGGGAATGCGCTCCGCTGGAACACCTTCCGTGGAAAAGGCACTGGCGTATCCGTATACGCCGTTTGACCGGATGCGGATACGTGAGAATCGCAAACGTATGGTGGTCGGTTCGCCCGAACAGGTGAAGCGTCAGATTGAGCAATTAAGTAAGGACTATAATGCACAGGAGATCATGGTTGCGAGCATTATTCATGACTTTGATGCCAAAATGAAATCTATACGTCTCATGGCCGAAGCATTTGGACTGTCTTCTGTACAGTCATAATGCAATTCGCCGGATTTGAAAGATCACAGCTTCGAGGAGCTGTGATCTTTTTTTGAATTTTTTGAGGAAATATTGGATGATATGCACTGTATGATATAGGAAATAAACCAGTTAACACTTGATAATGATTATCAATATCTTTATTATATAAAGATAGAATGAAGTTTTGATGAAAGTCGTGCGTTAAGCCCGTGACTATATATATTGGATAAGGGAAAGGGATGATTCCACATGTTTCGTCTGAAAACGGCAAATCTGGATATTGCTTATGAAGATCGATTGATTGTAGAAGATCTGAACGTAGAAATACCGCAAGGGAAAATCACAGCCTTGGTGGGCGCAAATGGTTCTGGCAAGTCCACTATTCTGAAGACGATGGCTCGCATCATGAATCCTAAGGGCGGCAGTGTTCTGCTTGACGGTAAATCCATTCATAAGCAATCCACCCGGGAAGTAGCTAAGCAGCTGGCTATTTTGCCGCAAAATCCGACTGCACCGGAAGGGTTAACCGTGACGGAACTGGTATCTTACGGACGTTTTCCTTATCAAAAAGGTTTTGGTTCCATGAAAGCGGAAGATCGCAAAATGGTAGAGTGGGCCATTCAAGTAACGGGAATGAGCGAGTTCCACGATCGTCCGATTGATCAGCTTTCTGGCGGTCAGCGTCAGCGTGCCTGGATTGCTATGGCACTTGCGCAGGATACGGATATTTTGTTTCTGGATGAGCCGACGACATTTTTAGATATGGCGCATCAACTGGAAGTGCTGCATTTGCTGGAGTATCTAAATACTTCGGAGGAGCGCACCATTGTTATGGTCGTGCATGATTTGAACCATGCGGCCCGGTATGCTCAGCATATGATTGCAATCAAAAAAGGGAAAGCTGAGGCGGTAGGAACTCCAACTGAGGTTATGTCCCCTGATGTGCTGCGTGAAGTGTTCGGGATTGAGGCTGATATTGTAACAGATCCTCGTACAGGTGTACCGCTCTGTCTTCCGTATGCTTTGGCTGGACAGCCTGCGGTAAGCCAAGCCATAAAAGATATGAATGTGGAAGATAAGCAACCTGTGGGTTCTGTTGCTGAGCGACGTGATGCTAGAGCACAAGTAGCGGCAAGAGGTTAAAGGGGACATACCATGAAACCACTGGATTACGATCAGCTTGAGCAACTAGCAAACATAGTGAGAGTCACGCCGGAGGATGCAGTATATTCCGGGCCAGTGGCCGAATGGCTTGAACCAGATAAGATCCGCTCTGTGATGGAGTATTACGGCGATCTTCTGCGTGCTGAAGACGTTTTAACCGCAGCCGTTTATTTTGTGAACCAGTTGCGTGGCCTCGTGTTTGCGCAGCATTTTATGGTATCCCTGTGTGAACGCCGTTGGGACCTGTCCGTTTCTAATCTCAGATTTCATATTTGTTATGAAGGTCAATATCCCTCTATTAGTCTTCAGGTCATCGACTTAACAGAGCTGGACAATACGTGGAACAATGGGGATCACCGTTCTTCCGAACAGGCCCAGCAAGTGTTACGAGACTTTTACAGTTTGCAGATGCGGCCCCTATTGGAAGCAATTGCTACAGTGGGGAGCGCATCTATCGGCCAAATGTGGGGACAGTTTCCGTTGGCATTGCTGTATTTTAAGGATAGAGTACAGCCATCGTTGACTGATCCTCAGGATGTGGAGCGCTTTGAACAAGATTATATGTATGTGACACGTGAACTTGAGGGAGAGATATTCGGGCGTAAAAGAAATCCGTTTACGGTTCGTCTCGTTGAATTGGACAATCCTTACCGCCCTGGTGAAAATACCTACATGAAACCGTCCTGTTGCCAATATTACAAGACAGGTGGAGGTCAGCGGTATTGTTATACTTGCCCCAAAATGTCCGCTTCCGAACGCGAAGAACGCAGACTCGAAGTGGTGGCATCACGGTAAAGTCTCTGTGGATGTTGGCATGTCCGTCACCTTTTGGTTAAAATAGGTTATGTAACCTAAACCAAGTGACACGAAGGAGGATGCTGTATGTCTGTCTATTCACATAATGCCGTAACACCAGCGAATCAGGAGGTTTCTCTGAATACTTACGCTGGTAAGGTGCTGGTTATTGCGAATACCGCCAGTAAATGCGGACTTACCCCGCAATATGGGGATTTGCAAAAGCTTTATGACGAATATAAGGATCGGGGATTAGTTGTATTAGGCTTTCCTTGCAACCAATTTGGCGGTCAGGAGCCGGGCAGCAGCGAGGAAGCGTCTGAATTTTGCCAACTGAATTACGGGGTTAATTTCCCGGTATTCGCCAAAGTGGACGTCAATGGACCGGGTACAGCGCCTCTGTTTGAATATTTGAAAAAGCAACAGCCTGGAGAACAGGAAAATGGGACAATTCAGTGGAATTTTACGAAATTCATTGTGAATCGTGAAGGTGTACCTGTGGGTCGTTTTGAACCGAAGGAGTCACCAGAAGCGATGAAAGCAGCCATTGAGCAATTGCTATAGTAGCTTTGCCTTCATTCCAAAATATATGTTTAAAAAGGTCTGATTTCCGGCATGTCTCCGGGAAGCGGACCTTTTTTTGTTCTCTACATGTGCATTTGTCTAAAGGGGGAGCATCATGTGAAAGTCGATTCCATGGGCATAATCAGGCCGCCTACAGGGGAAACTGAATGGAGCAAAAAAACATTTCAGCAAACAGTTGATCTCGTATATCCTTTCTTTTTTAAATGTGGACAAATTGTGAATATCACAAAAAGCTATTGTAATGTGAAAAATATCACACTATAATAAGTGCATGAAGTGAAATAAATCACAAACACTAACGAGCTGTTTACGTGAAACTATTCACAATTATTATACAGTTTATGCCCACACACCAAGGAGGAATTCAACATGAAAGTAGCAGTTATCGGATGTACACACGCAGGCACAGCAGCTATCGTTAACACAGCTAAATGTTATCCAGATGCAGAAATTACCGTTTACGAGCGTAATGATAATATTTCATTTTTATCTTGTGGTATTGCGCTGTACGTAGGTGGTGTCGTCAAAGATCCGCACGGCCTGTTTTATTCGTCTCCAGATCAACTGTCTGACTTGGGTGTAGTGACCAAGATGCTTCATGAGGTAACGAGTGTGGATACGGCTGGCAAGTCCCTGCATGCCCGTAATCTCCAAACAGGTGAAGAATTTACAGACACATTTGATAAACTAATTGTGACCACGGGATCATGGCCCATTATTCCAAAGCTGGAAGGCATTGAACTTGATCATATTTTGCTCTGTAAAAACTATAATCATTCCAATGATATCATTGAGAAAGCCCAGCACGTACAGAACATTACAGTCGTGGGAGCTGGATACATTGGTGTTGAATTGGTAGAAGCTTTCCAAATGAATGGTAAAAATGTAACGCTGATCGACAGTGCTGATCGTATATTGAATAAGTATTTGGACCATGAGTATACAGACCGGATTGAAAGTTCCCTGAAGGAACATGGCATTAAGCTGGTACTTGGCGAGACGGTGAGTCGTTTTGAGGGTACGAACGGTAAGGTAAGTAAAGTCGTGACCTCTAAAGGAGAATATGAAACAGAGCTTGTTATTCTCTGCATCGGTTTCCGACCTCAAACGGATCTGCTCAAAGGTCAGGTAGATATGTTGCCTAACGGTGCGATCATTGTGGATAACTATATGCAAAGTAGTTGCCCGGACGTGTTTGCAGCAGGCGACAGTTGTGCAATTCGCTATAATCCGACCGGCAAAACGGCTTATATCCCTTTGGCAACCAACGCAGTTCGTATGGGTACGCTGGTGGCACGTAATCTGGTGCAACCAACCATTGCCTACATGGGAACCCAAGGAACTTCGGGTATCAAAATTTACGAAGACAATATCGCAGGAACAGGCATGACGGAAGCTGCGGCAACAGATGAAGGCATGACTGTAGAAGCTGTAACCATTGAGGACAGCTACCGACCTGAATTTATGCCAACCTCCGAAAAAGTGTTACTGAAAGTGGTATATGAACAGGGGACGCGGAGAATTCTGGGTGCTCAAATTATGTCGAAGGTGGATTTGACGCAATCCATTAACACGCTATCCGTAGCCATTCAAAACCATATGACTATTGACCAGTTGGCCTTTGTCGATTTCTTCTTCCAGCCGCATTATAACAAGCCTTGGAATTTCTTGAACGCGGCAGGTTTACAAGCTTTGCCTACAATATCCGAACGGAACCCAGTTACTGTATAATTAGATTTGTCTGTGACATTGTTCATAAGTTTGTCAACAATCTGAGGCGTACGGATGAATCCTTATAGTACAATATAGAGTAGCATAAGGATCAGGGGGGAAGTAGCTTATGGGTTTGTTTTATATCCTTTTTCTTGTAGTCGTGGCGCTGATAGGCCTCGGTGGAGTTCTTTGGTTCTTAAGAGCAATTGAAAAGGAAGAATACAATTAAATGTAAAGCGCGTAGTAGCGCAGTAGATGTAATAATACAGAAAAACAGTCCTTTTTTCAGGGGCTGTTTTTTTTATAGTTACGAAAGTGATTTTTTTCACAAACTTAATCACTGATTTTAAATAAAATATGAAAGAAGAATATTTTAGTGAATAGATATTAAAGGAGCGGGGATATATGGCGAGCTATAAACCGGGGCAAATTGCTGAAAAGACGGTGGAAACAGGAGTGGCCAAGGCGAACAACCCGTGGACTGTGGCGGTGGTACTGGGATTTTTGGCAGGTGCATTTATTGCACTCGGGTTTTTGCTGGATATACGTGTTATTGCAAGTGCGCCTAAAGAATGGGGAAGCATTGCCACCTTTATTGGAGCTGCGGTGTTCCCTATTGGTCTGGTATTAGTTTTGATCGCAGGCGGAGAATTGCTGACCGGCAATATGATGGCGGTCCCTTTGGCGAGATGGGCAGGACGAATTAAGACAGGAGTCATGCTTCGTAATTTGGCGATTATTACGCTCAGTAATTTTGCAGGTGCGTTATTCGTTGCATTTTTCTTTGGGCATGTGCTGGGTTTGACAGAAACGGGCCCTTATCTGGACAAAGTGGTGGATATGGCAGGACATAAGCTACACGAAAGCTTTTTGCAGTCTTTTATATCGGGTATAGGATGTAACTGGCTCGTAGCACTGGCTGTATGGTTGGCATATAGCACAGACTCCATTGGCGGCAAAATTATGGGGATTTGGTTCCCGACCATGGCCTTTGTGGCTATTGGATTTCAGCACGTTGTTGCCAATATGTTTCTCATTCCGGCGGCTATTTTTGCAGGCCACTTTTCATGGGCAGATTATGTTATGAACTTCATTCCGGTCTGGCTGGGGAATTTGGTAGGAGGTAGCCTGTTTGTGGCTGGAGCCTACTGGTTGGCCTATCTGAAAAAGCCTCAAGCCAGCGCACATCCAGTGAATGAATCTCCAACTACTTCTTCGGTTGCACATCCAATCCGTTGATTGATCCTACCTAATCATGGTACTTTAAACAGCAATGAACAAAGCAAATCCGCCATGACAGGCCCGGGGGAACGAAACCTGTCATGGCGGATTTTTTTGGGAGTGGTCCATGATTTGGCATGGAGGATGAGTGTGCGCTCGTCCATGATGCCTTGATCTTTTTTACCCTCAGTAAGATATGCTGAAACAGGATGTTGAAAAAAATTATGATTCTTAAAAAATCCGTTTTGCTCTATGCAGCAGACGGATTTTTTTAATATTTTGGAGAGCGGCTGTGTGGGAAAATCCTTCTCTTGCCATCGGCCAAAGCTGTGGATATGATAAGATCAGTGTAATTTTTGGAAACGGTAACGGAAAGGAGCATCAACACTATGGATCATCGCAATAGCGCGCCTCGTGAGGCCACGCTTCAACAAGACTTACAAGGGGGACAGCGGATGACGGAGCAGCAGGACGGTATTTTTCCGGCTGTATGCCCGTTAGATTGCCCGGATACGTGTGGGCTCCTGCTTCACAAGGAAAAAGGAAAGATAATCAAGGTGACTGGAAACCCAGATCATCCCATTACCAAAGGGGCTATTTGTAACAAAGTTCGCAATATGACGGAGCGGGTATATGATCCTGATCGGGTGCTCTATCCGTTGAAGCGTATAGGCCCCAAAGGAGAAGGGAAGTTTGAACGAATTAGCTGGGAGGAGGCGGTCAATACCATTACAGGTCGGTTCAAGGAGCTGATCCGTACGGACGGACCGGAATCTATTCTCCCCTACAGCTTTTATGGCAATATGGGCGTATTGAGTGTGGATGGAATGGATCGCCGATTTTTTAATGCGCTGGGTTCAAGCCAACTGGATCAGACGATTTGCAGCGTGGCTGGGAATGAAGGCTGGGCGTCCGTTATGGGTTTTAAGGGCGGCACCAGCCCGGAGGACACGGAGGATGCAGACCTCATTATTGTGTGGGGTGGTAATGTCATTAGCACCAACATGCATCAGGTCGTTTTGGCTGAGAAAGCACGTAAAAAAGGTGCTAAGGTGGTCGTTATTGACGTTCATCGTAACCGGACGGCGCAATGGGGGGATTGGTTCATTCCGTTATATCCGGGGACGGATACAGCGCTCGCGCTGGGTGTTATGAATGTACTGTTCGCTCAAGGACTGACGGACGACGAATTTTTACATCGCTACACAGTAGGTCATGAGGAACTGCGCGAGCATGTTAAGACCTATACACCAGAGCGGGTTTCGCGGATTACCGGCGTGCCGGAAGCGGATATTATCCGTTTGGCGGAAATGTACGGAACTGCGAGAGCAGCGTATATCAATATCGGTAATGGGCTTCAGCATCATGATAATGGCGGTATGAACGTACGTGCGGTTACATGCTTGCCTGCGCTCACTGGACAATGGCTGAAGCACGGCGGGGGAGCGTCACGCTCCAACGGCGCTTATGCCAAGATTAACAGCGCCCATCTGGAGCGTCCTGATCTGCGACAGAACCCGGATGCCCGGATGATTAACATGAACCGGATCGGAGAAGCGCTGCTACAGAAGGAACAGCCGATTAAGGCGTTATTCGTATATTGCAGTAATCCGGTAGTTGTAGCCCCCGATTCGGAACGGGTGACTAAAGGATTTGAACGAGAGGATTTGTTCACAGTCGTTCATGACCTATTCCTAACCGATACGGCCCGCTATGCAGATATTGTGCTGCCTGCCGCGTCTTCTTTTGAAGGAACAGATCTATACAAATCGTACTGGCACCACTATATCCAAATGCAGCAGCCCGTCATTGATCCGCTTGGGGAAAGCAAAAGCAATTATGAGCTGTTTAGCCTGCTCGGACGGGCAATGGGCTTTGATGAAGCTGCCTTTACGGAAAGTGAAGAGGAGATGATCGCAGGCGCGCTTGATAATCCAACGAACCCTTATCTCAACGGTGTGACCTTGGAATCCTTAAAGAAGTCACCTTTTGTAAAGCTTGATATGACGCCAAAGGCCACTTATTTGGATCGTTTAACCACGCCTTCAGGCAAGATTGAGCTATATTCGGAAAAAATGAAACAAGCAGGTCTGCCCGCGATGCCTTCTTATGTGCCACTGATTGAAGGGTACGACGGAGAGCACCGACCGCAAGCGGACGAGCGGTATCCATTAATGTTTATTTCACCGCCAAACCATAATTTTCTGAATTCTACTTTCGCTAACTTGCCCAAGCATCAGCGACTGGAGCGGGAGCCCTTGCTACAAATTCACCCGGAGGATGCTCAGACAAGAGGCATCGCGGACGGGGAGCCGGTTACCGTATGGAATGATCGGGGGACGTATGAGCTGAAAGCCAAAGTCACCGATCTGATGCTGCCCGGTACAGTGATTAGTCAGGGATTATGGTGGGAAGGCAAAGGACGCAGACAGCGTGTCAATGTGTTAACCTCTGATCGGCTGTCGGATATGGGACAGGGGGCTACTTTCTTCTCAACGGTGGTGAATGTGAAGCGCCAATGAGATTATGCCTTTTATGGCGTCAGATGCAAAAGGAGAAACAAAAGATATGAAATGGTTGGAGTCTTATCCGAAAGAAGTGAAAGTGTTTCTCATTGCCAGCCTGATTAATTCTGCTGGAAGTTCCCTGATGTGGCCGTTGGTTAGCATGTATGTGTTTGACGAGCTAAACCGTAGTATGGGAGATGCAGGAATTGCGATTTTAGTGCAGTCTCTGGGCGGAATTTTTGGTCAAGTGTTGGGCGGAGCCCTCTATCACCGTATTGGAGCCAAGAAGCTGATTGTTGGCTCACTCGCGATGAACGCGCTGGGACTTCTCGCGCTTCCATTTACCAGCGGTCATTGGGTAGCGTTTGTCATCATGATGGGCTTTATCGGCTTTTTTAATGTCGTATCTGTACCTGCGATTCAGGCGTTTGTAGGTTTTCGTTTCGCTGACCGTCGTGGAGAGCTATTTAATATTATTTATGTCGCTAACAATATTGGGGTTGCAGTGGGTACGGGATTGAGTGGCGTTCTGGCTGACCTTTCCTATCAGCTCAGCTTTGTGATGAACGGAGTGACTTCTGCGGTATTTGCCGGATTCTTCTGGTCTTATCTAAGCAGGGTGGATCGGGAAGAGGGAGAAGTACAGCTCAGCAAGTCCGTGAAAAAAAGAGAGGAAATACCAGCTCGTTTGCTGTTTCGTGATACCAGATTGTATCTCTTTGTGGGGTTAGGCTCGCTTTTTTTATGGTTCGGCAATTCGATCTGGAATACAGGAGTGTCTCCCCATATTATTGAGCAGGGCTTGCCTAAAACGATGTATGGGTTACTATGGACACTGAATGGTATCCTTATTTTTGCCGCACAACCCATTATTTTTTGGATAAAACGACTGTACGCTCATCACGCTTCAGCGCAAATGACATGGGCCGGAGGATTTTATTTGGCGGCTTATATTGTCATGCTGGGCACACAGAACTATACTGGAATGATATTCGCTATGGTTCTGGCGACCCTGGGAGAAATGCTGATTGCACCTGCGGTTCCAGCATTCCTGTCTGATCATGGAGGTCGGGGTGCACCCTTTTACATTGGGCTTGTGGGGGGCATTGGCGCAGCCGGACGGGTAATGGGGCCTTATATTATGGGGAAGTTGTATGATGGTGGTGGGTTACCGCCTACACTTTGGCTGGCATCAGGCGTAGCGGTGTTGTCGATCCTGTTTTTCGTCCTGCATAGCTGGTTGAACCGTTACCGGCATCATTCGGATACTTTGAATACTATGACGTCCAAGGCGGATGTTCCCAGTTCTTAAGTCCTAATAAAAAAGCAGTATTATGCTGTAATTATGGTACAATAAGTGACGGATGATTGTAGTTATTGCTTCAGGAAAGCCTTCACAGGAAGGATTGAAAGGAATTGTTTACAAGTCAACTCTTGACGATACGTCATTCGGAGATGAAGGATGCTCCTGATCTGATTGCGCTGGATGAATTGGTATGGAATGAACGCACGGCTCCCGCCTCGCTGTCCTGGAAGTCGCGCGGGGAGTTTCTGCGTAATACGCCTCCAGGCTCTCAACTGGTCGCCATCGAACAGGAAGTACTCTGCGGGTATATTGGATTTCGTCCTCCAACGCTGTTGGCTAGTAATTGTCATGTACTCGAAATAAATATAGCTGTACATCCAGCTTATCATCGCAAAGGCATTGGGACGGCACTCATGAACTCCATGAAGGATATTGCAGCTGCGGAGGGCATACGTAAGTTGAGTTTGCGTGTACTCTCATGCAACACGGAAGCCCTTATGTTTTATGAAAAAAGTGGTTTCGCGATTGAAGGACGTTTGCATGAGGAGTTTTACATAGCAGGCCAATTCGTAGATGATGTGTTAATGGCCTATTTCTTAAAATAGGCGGGAGGCTACAGACAGCAATTCGGTTGTATGCCCGGCCTAAACCAACAACGCCGCAGACCTGCTCAGGTCTGCGGCGTTGTTGTACAATACAATATTACCGAAGTTGCTTCCATTCATTTTGGAGCATACCGTACACTGCGTGGTTCATGTAGCCGTCGGGCAGCAATTCCGCTTCGCGTACAATGCCTTCGAGCACAAAGCCCAAACGTTCCGGAATACCGCGGCTACGGCGGTTCGTCGTTGCAGAGCGGATTTCGACCCGATGCAAGTCCAGCTCCATCAAAGCATATTCAACGAATACGCGGCAGGCGCTGGTCATTAGACCTTGTCCTTCGTACCCGTGTCCAAGCCAGTATCCGATGCTAACGGAGCGGTGAGTCCAATCGATCTCATGGTAGCTGATGATGCCAGCAAGCTCGTTGTCTATCCAAATTCCGGCGGTCAGACTACCGTTCTCTGCGGCTTGTTTCAAGGCGCCCTGCACGAACTGCTCTGTGTGGCTGATTTCCGTGGTAGAGTCTACCCATGGAAGCCATTGACGCAGGCGGTCACGGGACATTTCGATCAGCTCAAACAGAGGCTGCACATGCTCCTTGGTGAGCGGCCGAAGGACTGTGCGTTCGTCCAACGCATATGTAAACATGATTGATCCCCTCTTTCACTCGGAAAATCGCTAAACCAGCCAGTCTAGCATTTAATCCCATGCTACCTTATTCTGCGAGAGTCGTCAAAAGGGAGAGGAAGCTTCAAATTCAATAGGTCCCACCCGGAACCGTTCATGCTCGTATACATATCTCAGATCCAAATCCCCTACAAATTCGGTTGGGGATACACTGCCAGATACAGTGGCTTGCAGAGGAAGCTGTTCGGCATCATACATTACGACAGAGCTAAAATCGAGATGCTTTGTAAATTGGGCTGGATCATCGTAAAATACTGATGCTTTAGGGTCCATCGTGTGTGTGACACCGTCAATCGTGACAGCAATATGAACCTGGCGGTTGTGGTCACGTGGCTCCACTGAGCTGTGAACGCGCTGGGACACAGCATCTGCTGCCGATTCGACTGCATATTCTTCCATCGTCCGTGCGTTAACAATATGCAACTCCTGCAATTCGACACCCGTTCCCGAGGCACGCGTGAGGACCACGACGGCTTCACGCACACCATCCCCATTCACATCCCTATAATATAATTGTGGTGCGGTGGAGATATCTGCCGAGCCCGACCATCGGAATGTGTGGCGTTGTTGGCCGATTTCCAATACAGCTGAATGGAATAATCCCTGTGACGGACTAACAGCATATAAGCGGACGGATGAGTCTTCTGAAGCGCTGGCTAGTGGACGAGATTGTACAGTTCCGTTCACCGGGTCCGGTGAAGGATGGCCGGAAGTCATGACGGAAGAGGACAAAAGCATAGACAGCAGGATCACAATGAGCAGCTTAAACACGGGTGGGTCTCCTTTTCCGGGCAAAATAAAAGATATATACACTATAACGAATTTATTTGCCGAAAATGTTAACTCTTTTTCATAACTTGTCACTTTTTTTGCTGAAGAGAGCATAAGGATTTTCATTTTATTGAGTTATGCGGTGTGAAAGGGTATATTTAAGGGAACATGTTTTACACAGATTATACGGAAGAAAGGTTGATTAGCGTGGAGAAGCCGATCACTCCCCCCAATTTTATTAAAAATGTTATTGAAGAGGATCTACGTACGGGTAAGGTAAAGGAGGTTGTTACACGATTTCCGCCTGAACCTAACGGATATTTGCATATTGGACATGCCAAAGCTATCTGGATCAATTTCTCGTTGGGAGATGAATTCGGAGGACGCACCAATCTGCGTTTTGACGACACCAATCCGGCGAAGGAAGACACGGAATACGTGAACTCCATTCAGGAGGACGTGAAGTGGCTCGGTTATGAATGGGAGGAAAAACATTTTGCCTCCAATTATTTCGAAGAAATGTACAAGCGTGCCATCCTGCTGATCCAAAAGGGTAAAGCTTATGTGGATGATCAAAGCGCGGACCAAATCCGTGAAACTCGTGGCACACTGACCGAACCGGGGCAAAATAGTCCTTATCGGGATCGCAGTGTGGAAGATAATCTGAAGCTGTTTGAAGAGATGCGTGCAGGCAAATACCAAAATGGTGAAAAGGTGCTGCGTGCCAAAATTGATATGGCTTCGGGAAACATTAATTTACGTGATCCGATTATTTACCGTATTTCACACACAGCACATCACAATACAGGCGACACATGGTGTATCTATCCAATGTACTCCTATGCTCATCCGCTGGAAGATGCGATTGAGGGAGTAACGCACTCGCTCTGTTCGCTGGAATTCGAAGATCAACGCCCGCTGTATGATTGGGTTGTAGCTGAATGTGAAATGGAAAAGGTACCGCACCAATACGAATTTGGACGGCTGAACCTGGCTCAAACCGTAACCAGCAAACGTAAGCTCAAGCTTCTGGTCGATGAAAAGCACGTAGATGGTTGGGATGATCCTCGTATGCCGACGATTTCCGGTTTACGTCGTCGCGGCTATACACCGGAGGCCATCCGCAGCTTCGTATATGAGACAGGTATTTCCAAAGCCTACGGAGTCATTGATTTGCAGGTGCTGGAGCATTTTGTACGTGAGGATTTGAAGCTTAAGGCACCTCGCACCATGGCAGTCATAGATCCGTTGAAGGTGGTTATCACAAACTATCCTGAAGGACAAGTTGAAATGCTGGAGGCGGAAAATAATACGGAAAATCCGGAACTCGGTACACGCCAAATTCCGTTTTCCCGGGAAATTTATATCGAGCGTGAGGACTTCATGGAGAATCCGCCGAGCAAATACTTCCGTTTGTTCCCTGGTAATGAAGTACGTCTCAAGCATGCTTACTTCATTAAATGCAACGATGTGATTAAGGACGCAGACGGAAATGTAACGGAAATCCACTGTACCTATGATGTAGAAACCAAGAGCGGATCAGGCTTTACGGGACGTAAAGTGAAAGGCACGATCCACTGGGTAGAGGCTACTCAAGCGGTTCCTGCCGAATTCCGTTTGTATGAGCCTTTGATTAACGCAGAGGACACGGAAGAGATTGAAGAGGATGCATCAGAAAAAACATTCCTTGACCAATTGAATCCGAACTCTTTGGAAATTGCTCATGGCTATGTCGAGCCGAACATGAAAGAAGCTCAATCGCAGGACAAGTTCCAATTTTTCCGTCATGGTTATTTCAGTGTCGATCCGAAGCTTTCCAAACCGGGTGAGCCTGTATTTAACCGTGTTGTATCGTTAAAAAGCTCTTTCCAATTGCCTAAGCAATAGGCTGTTGGAAAGTGTGGGAGAGATGGTAGCTTTGTGCGACCAGTTGAAAAGGAGTCTGCCGTTGGCAGACTCCTTTATTTTACGCATGCACGCTCTTTATACATTTGGCGATACTTGCTAACAAGCCAGAAGGGAAGAGGGGATACCTCATTCCTCTAGTGTTGTTAAGGGGCACTTTCTATTCGTTTGTGCCCGCTGGCAGTCCTGGCTGATAACCGTTCTTGTACAGCATGTACCACATAATGGAAAATCCCGCAGAGCCAAGTAGGGCGAAAAAGACCCCTGCATGGTACATCATTTCTCCACCAAAGTTCTGGAATAGCCAACCTCCCGCAAAACCTGCTACGATACCGGATATACCACTCCAGGTCAAGGTATATACGGCCTGTCCGGATGATCGGTATGCTGCAGGGGTAAATAGGACGGTCAACTGGGTGCCTACATAGAAGTATCCACCGAAGGTGACGCAATGAAGTGCCTGAATAAACACGATCTGAATCGGGTCTGTGGCCAGAGCCATCAGTTCCCACCGTAAGGCAAACAGCAAACTGACGAGTGCCAAACAACCTACCATCACGGTCATCTTTTTCTTCAAGAAGCGATCAAACAGCAAAAATACAATAATTTCGAATACCGATGACATAAAAACAGCAAAACCAAGCATCTGTTTGGACCCACCCAGCTCGGTGATGTACAGGGACATAAAGGCGCTGTTGATCGAATTTGGGATGGATACAAGGATGCCCAATAAAATAAAGGATATAAAGTATCCGTTCATTAAAACGCTGCCAAAGCCACGCAAATGAATAGTTGCTGTCTCCACAGAGCTTTTTAGTGGTGGGATCGACAAGGTGCAGATCAATGCAGCCAGAAGAAGTACCGTAAAGATGGTGGATATGCTGGATATCCCCGTTTGGTCAATAACGATGCCGGCAACTGCTGCTGTCACAGCCCAGCCGAAGGAGCCCCATATACGGAATGCACCAAATTTCCGGTCTGTGCCCTCAATATAGCTGAGAATTAGACTGTTGCTTTGCGCAAATAAAGGGCTTTGGAAAAAATAAAAACCAATCATCGACACATAAATCATGATATACGTATGGACATGAAATAAAGCTTGCAACAATAACAATGTACCTATAATCATAAATAGCAGAATACGTCGGAGGTTACGGCTCCGGTCGCTTGTATAGCCCCAAAAAGGGTTCGCGAATACGGATACAAAAGGTCCGATAGCCATCAGACTCCCGATCTCCAGCTTGTCCATGCCGATATCTTGCAGATACAACGGGAAGAAGCTGGAGAAAATGACCATAGCTCCATATAGAAAAAAATTATACAGTTTTAAGGAATATAGAGGAGTCTCTTGAATTTCTCTCTTTTGCAAGACAAGCCATTCCTTTCTTAGCCCGATAGAGAACTGCGCATCGATGCCGATCTGTGGGAGGTTCTTTATTCCAATGTATCATGTGTTGAAAGGGTTAACAAACCAATTAATTAACAATTATGTAATAATTAAATTTTGTTCAAAAAGTTCATGATGCACATTTGCAATTGTTTTCAGAAAAAAAGGAGGGCATATTTGTGAAAGTGACTGGTATTATCGTCGCAGGAGGACGTTCCAGACGAATGGGACAGGATAAGGCTCTGCTTGAGATTGATGGAGCCACTATGCTTGAACGGATGTATACTACATTGCAGCAGGCGGCCCAGCGGGTTGTAGTAGTCACTCGTGACAACCAAGGATATGGCCTGAGTGGTATGGAAACTGTGTCTGATGTTTTTCGGGGTATGGGGCCCTTGAGTGGTATCCATGCAGGATTATCTGCATCTACTACGGAGTGGGGGATGGTTGTCGCTTGTGATATGCCTTTTGTACAGCCAAAGGTGCTACATGATCTGCTCGCTGTAACTAAGAAGTGGACGGAGTTGCAAGGAACGAGGGAACCAGCATTGCAAGCAGTGATACCTTCTATGAATGGACGTATACACCCGTTGCTGGCTGTATACCATCGGAGCGTGCTACCGTCTGCCGAGGAATGTTTGCGTAGTGGACGGCTTCGTCTCACCGATTGGTTGGACAAGCTGAACGTTCGTTATGCGACAGTAGAAGATTTGCCGGGAGTGAGTGAAGACATGTGGCATAAGGCAGTGTTCAATATGAACAATCCGCAGGACTACCAGCTTGCTATAGAGCAGTTGAAGCATAGTATAAAACAGACCACGCAGAGCGTGAAGAATTTAAAGGAAATGCAAGAGGATTAGGAACGTACAAGCTTCCTGTTCAGGGACTATTTAGGAGAGAAAATACCAGAGAAATATAATGGGTTAAATTTGGGGGAATATATTTATGCTGGAAGCTATTATCCATGCCCTTTTATTGGCGCTGGGTTTGATTTTGCCTTTGGGGGTACAAAATGTATTTGTGTTTAATCAAGGGGCGTGCCAGTCGCGGTTTCGCAATGCATTGCCTGCTGTCATAACAGCGGGTGTCTGTGACACAATCCTGATTACGCTTGCGGTTGGGGGCGTATCTCTTATTTTGCAGCAATTTCTATGGCTCACGAACGTACTCTATGCGGCGGGCTGTTTGTTTCTGCTGTATATGGCCTGGACTTTATGGAGATCGAAGGCAGCTTCCTCGGGAGAAAGTCAGGCGATGCGGCCGAAACAACAGATGATTTTTGCCGCTTCGGTATCGCTATTGAATCCACATGCCATACTGGACACGGTTGGCGTAATTGGAACCAGCTCCCTTCAATATGACGGCGGGGAACGCTGGGCCTTTGGTCTAGCCGCCGTGTCCGTATCTTGGATATGGTTTATCGGTCTGGCAACGGCGGGGCGTCTCGTGGGACGTATGGATTCAGAAGGGAAGTTTGGGACTGTGCTCAACAAAATATCGGCACTGATTATTTTAGGCTTGGCCATTTATATGGCGATAAATTTCATTACCAGTATGTGACCCAATCCTTGTTAGAGGAAATACTTCAATACAGCGAACACCCCGCTCAAAGCAAAGGGAACACCGATCAAAAATAGCATAAAGGCCAGACAGCCTGCACCATTTATACCGCCTGCAATTCGGGCGTCCCGAGGGTTGGATGGATTGTAAATCGGAAAAGCGCATAGTTGGAATATAGAACATTCGGAATCGGAACAACTGTGTTTGTGGTATGAAAATGAGCGAATGTGTAGATGAAATAAAAAAGTGACGCTGAATTACAACAGCGTCACCGTAATGCCTTGCTCCAGACGCTTCACGTCCTGGAGCTCGATCTTCCCGGCCATGGCGTGCAGAGCTGCCGCTGTGCCGCAGGCCGCTCCCTGCCGTAGCATGGCAGGGAGATCCAGCCCCGTAGCTGCGCCGGTGACCAGCCCGGCGACCATGGCGTCACCGCTGCCGAGCGCGCTGACAATGTCCGCGTCTGGCAGGCTCACGCGGTAGCGCGCATCATGCGTTACCGCCAGCGCCCCGCGCGCGCCGAGCGAGATAACGGCCAGCTGCGCTCCGGCTTCCAGCAGCTTCGCTGCCGCCGCTTCAGCGGCATCCGGGCGCGCTGCGTCGATTCCCGCAAAGTGGGCGGCCTCGTCCTCGTTAGGCTTCACGAGGTCGGGCTTTCCGCGCATCCCCAAGCGCAGCGCCTCACCGCTCGCGTCCAGCGCCACCCGCGCGCCACGTGCCTTTGCCAGCGTGCACAGCTCGGCGTACAGATCGGGCGGACAGCCGGGTGGCAGGCTGCCGGAGAATACGACCCAAGCCGAATCCTCGGCAAGGGTCTCGATTTTGCGCCGCAGTGCGGCTAATTCAAGCGGCCCAACGGTCGGTCCGCTCTCAATCAGCTCGGTCTGCGTGCGCGCGGACGGGTCGAGCACGGTAATGGCGAGACGGGTCTCCCCATGTGCCGTTTCAATGAAATCGGCGCTTACGCCTTCCGCGCTCAACCCGTCAATGAGCAGCCGTCCGGTGTGTCCGGCAGCAAACCCGGTTGCTCGTACTGGCTCGCCTAGTGTGCGAATGACGCGGGCGGCATTCACGCCCTTGCCGCCCGGTACCGTCAGGCCGCCTTCAATGCGGTGGACGGCATTCAAACCGAAGCCTGCAACTGTGTAGATTTTATCCACAGCCGCGTTAAGCGTTACGGTGGTAATCACAAGGCATCACTCCTTTAAGATCAGCAATTTGCAGCATTTGGTGCCATTCGCTTATGCTAAGATATTAGCTTTAATCCCAATGCTGCGGCAAGAATCATGGCGATGAATAAGACACGCAGTACGCTTTTTTGTTCACCGTACAAGAACATGCCTGTAATCGTGCTACCAACCGTTCCGATGCCTGTCCATACGGCATAGGAAGTCCCCATAGGCAAACTTTTCATGGCATAGCTGAGCAGGGAAAAGCTAAGAACAAAGGATAAGACCATAAGCACTAAGGACTTCCAGCCTTTGCCCACCGTAACTCCCTTCATACCAATGACTCCTAATACTTCCGAGCATCCCGCGATAACCAAAGCAATCCAAGCCATTATGCGCCACTCCCTTCCTGAACATCACGGTCGGTAACTAACTTCAGGCCGACCACACCTGCCAGCAAAAGGGCGATTAACAGCGTTTTGGACCATTGAAACGGTTCCCCGAATAGCAGCATTTCGCCTACGACCGTTCCCCCTGTCCCTAGTCCAGTAAATACAGCATATACCGTGCCTACAGGCAAACGCTTCGCAGCCTTCATGATCAAATAAAAGCTGGCCACCACAGCCAGCACGGTTACAGCCCAGGCGAGTATAGAATCCGCATGCTTCAAACCCGATACCCATACGACCTCAATCAGGCCGCCAACAAAGACGTAAATCCAACTGCGATTCATGATGAATATTCTCCTCAAAAATAAATTTTATAAGTTCGACGGCTTCATGCTTCATGAGGTGAGGTTAACGTAATCCCACGCCAAAAAATAGGCCATGCAGCGTCCAGTCTTCGGTGGTAGTTGACGCTTCCACTGTACAGGAGCTCCACCATGACTCCGTCCACCAGTGTCATAAAGGCTAAAGCCACATCCACTGGCTCCATATGCCCAAAGGGTTCCCGATCCCGTGCATTACGGAGGTGACGAGTTAATTTTCGCTCCATTTTGTCCAGAAAAGGATTAACAATATCCAGCACCTCGTTATACAACGATACAGGCGGAAAGAAGGAAAAGCGAAGCATAAACTTGGCTGAGTCGTTGCTCTCATATTCCTGTCCCATCCAAAACAAGAAGTCATGCAGGGTATGCTTAAGCGGCTGATCTTTACGTTCCGTAAAGTACTCGAAAATACGTAGATTCTGCTCTTGAAAAGCATACCTCGCTACCTGTAGGAACAGATCCTCTTTGCCTTGGAAATGCGCGTATATAGACGGTTTTCGGATACCGACCTCAGCGGCAATACTGCTCAAGGATGCTCCTTCATACCCATTGGTGGCAAATTGAAAAAGAGCGGCCTTTCGAATCTCTTCCATTCCCATTATTGTCACCTACCTAACGTTCGTTAGTTTATTCTTGCACGAAAAAAAGTAAGTGTCAACCCAGCATCATTGTGTTTTGTATAAAGCTTTTCTTTGGATTTTTTTATCAACATTTTAATAAAAAAGTGGGAAGAAATAAGGGGCTCATGTACAATATAATGAAGAATACTTGTCGAATGCAGTCCACTGGAAGTGAGGTTAGTTATGAGGCGAAGCTTACTAGCCGTATTGATCGCGGCTATGGTGTTTATTATTTATTATTTTGGCTTGTTTAATTACATCGGCAAAAATGAAGGAACTGTCATCAGTATTTTTTCCACCCTGACAGTGATCTCCATCAGTCTGATTATTTTTACGGAGAATCGTAATCCCTCCACTACGATGTCCTGGATTTTGCTGCTGGCATTGCTGCCAGTCGTTGGACTTCCTCTCTATTTTCTGTTTGGGCAAAATGTATTCAAGCGTCGCAAGTATGATAAAAAGGCATTGCGTGACCAACAGGCTTACGACCGCATAGAAAAGGATGCTTTGCGAGTCAAACGGGATCTGACCTGCTTTACAGATGAGCAGCAGCAGTTGATGCGTTTGGCCCGCAGACTGGCCCGCTCCCCGATTTATTTTGCGACCGAAACTCAAATTCTGAACAATGGAGATGAAACCTTCTCCACTTTGCTAGAAGAGCTGCGCAAGGCGCAGCATCATATCCATATGGAATATTACATTTTCCGTTCGGATGATATCGGTACCAGCATTCAGAAAATTTTGATTGAAAAGGCTAAAGCGGGTGTTAAGGTTCGGTTTATGTACGATGCGGTGGGCAGTATTCAGTTGTCAAAGTCATTTTTGAAAGAAATGAGAGATGCAGGAGTAGAGGTTGTTGCGTACGGCGGCGCTCGGATCTTGTTCTTCTCCAGCCGGGTAAACTATCGTAATCACCGTAAAATTGTAGTCATCGACGGTAATATCGGATTAATTGGTGGTCTAAATGTGGGAGATGAGTATCTCAGCCGCAACAAAGCCTACGGCTTTTGGCGTGATACGCATATGATTGTGAAGGGCGAAGCTGTGCGGACGTTGCAGCTTATATTTCTACAGGATTGGCTTCACATGACGGGTGAGTCGGTGCTCGATAGCGAATATCTGTCTCCCAGTATTGAACCCATTACAGACGGAGGCGTGCAGATTATTGCTAGCGGCCCGGATAATGAGCGGAGAGTGCTTAAAAATCTGTTTTTCTCCATGATCACGTCCGCCCGAAAATCAGTCTGGATTGCCACTCCTTATTTTATCCCGGATGAAGATATCCTGACTGCCTTACGGATGGCTGCCTTGTCCGGGTTGGACGTACGTATTCTGTTTCCCGCAAAACCGGATAAATGGCTACCTTTTCTCGCGTCTCATTCGTACTTCCAGTCGTTACTGGAGGTTGGAGTCAAGGTATATGAATATGAAAAAGGGTTCCTCCACTCCAAGCTCCTCATCATTGACGGGGAAGTTGCGACCATCGGGACAGCCAATATGGATATGCGTAGCTTTCATTTGAATTTTGAAGTTAACGCTCTGTTAATTCAAACGCACAGTGTGCAGCAGATGGTAACAGACTACGAACGAGATTTGCATTCTGCCAGTCTGATCGTACGCGAAGAATTCATGAAAAAACGTCTGTTCAAACGTTTGATGGAATCGCTCGCGCGGCTGCTTTCACCGCTGTTGTAGGTCATAAACGAATTCGCTACAGCACTATTCGGTAGTTAAAATGTAGTAAAGCCTAAAATATCCTGTAGACGGTATATAATATCTTTCCAAAATGTTGAATGATCCTCGTAAGCTGCTAGATCCAAGCTGTATTCAGCCCCCTGATTATTCCATAGCTTATCGAAATAGGCCGCAACCTGTCGGGTCAGCTTGCTGTCCGCCGGAGCGGCCACCCACAATTCATTTTCCAGATTCAAATCATCCAGATTACGGGGCGTCAGATTGGTAGAGCCACCCCAAATGATATGCTCTCCTTGCGCCTTGGCGATATAAATCAGTTTGGTATGGAATTGCTCATGGGTGGTATGATACCAGCGAATTTGAATGTTCCCGCCCGATTTATCGGACAACTCTTGGGCGACCGGACGATTGGGGATGCCGATTTTTTCCTGACCAAACGCGTTCTCATTGGGGTCCAGCAGTAATTGGATGTTTACACCGCGCGCAGAGGCATCCAGTAGGCTATTCAATACTTTGCGGTCAGCCAAATAAAACATGCCCATATGAATGCTGTCACCTTTCTTCGTCTGCCCGATGCCATCCAGAACCGAGGTGTACACCTTGCCCTCAGTTAGATATTTGATTCGATAGCTGTCCTTACTCGATGGAACTTTGGGTTCGGCCTGTGGTGTATAGGCAGGAAGCTGCCCACCGCCCGAAAAGTCCAACACCGCCTGTTCCGTTTGTAAAATGTCTCCGATGATGGGCCCCTTCACCTCCAGCGCTACATTGGAGTGGTAGGCGCTCGCGTCGTGCACATTGCCTGTAGAAATGAGCGCTGTCTGTTCGCTGACAACCAATTTTCGGTGATTGGCCTTGACGTTTAACAGCTTAAGATAGGAGCGAGCCGTAACATCCGGTCCGTCACTGGCCATCAGGTTGGGAATCCAGCCTGTGCCTTGCTGCCCGAACCATTGGAAGAAGGTACGCCACACCGCCGAATAGATGGGTGTAGAGTCCCGCAGGGGATCTACATCGGTCTGCACGACCTGAATCCCTGCTCGCTTCATATTTTCCAACAAAGGGTTGGGAGCAGAATTGTAGTTGGTATTGACTTCATCTGTAATGAAAAAGATAGGCATATCAGGATGAGCTTTCTTTTTGGCAATAAGATGATCGGTCATTTGTGCGCTAACTTGGGGGAAGTGCTGACCTTTATGCTTATAGTCGTTGAACAGAAACAGATCGATGACGATAAATTGCTCGGCTTCATCAATGATCCCGAGCATACGCTTCAAAATTTGTCCTTCATGCTGTGCAGTACTACCATCCCCGGTGGGATAGGTCAAATCCGTCCAGAAGTTTACCTCATGGGTTGAATACTCCTGGCTCTCATAAGAGACGAACGGAGGCAAGGGTTTATGGGTCTGATACAGCATGACGGCAATCAGCCAAAGGATAAGTACCAGAATGGCGATTTTAAGGGCACGGCCCTTATGCCTGGATTTTCTTTGATATTCCGGCTTAGAATGCAGCGGATCACGTGTAGTCATATGACGATCAACTCCTCAATTGGATGCTGCATTCCGTTTTACCGTGCCGGAACATGCAGTTTTATGATGGGATACTGTCAAGTTATTAACGCAAGTGTGCAGGATTGACGCGGATACTGAATGAAATGAAGGATGTTTTACTATTCGTTGAGGACATATGTCCTTTATAGAGAGTCTGCCCTATAATTTAATATATAGAAAAGTCATTTACATGGGGAGAATAACGATTTATGAGAGGAATCTTGTTTGCTTTTCTGGGAGGAGCGTGTATTACGCTACAAGGTGTAGCGAATACACGGATTAGTCAGGATATTGGTACATGGCAGGCTGCTGCTGTTACTCAGCTAATAGGGTTTATTTTGGCAGCATTAGTCTGGATGTTTACAAGGGATGGCAATGTGGCTGAAATGAAACAGGTGAAGCCAATGTATCTTTGGGGCGGTGCCTTTGCAGCTATTATTATATTTAGTGAAGTCACGGCGATCCAACATATTGGGGTTACGTTCACGATCTCGGCGTTGTTGATTGCGCAGTTGTGTTTAACCTTTCTGGTAGATATTAAGGGATGGTTCGGTATAGTGAAGCAAAAGATGAAGCTGCCACAATTTATAGGTATTGGTATGATGATCGCGGGTGTAATTATTCTGAAGCTTTAAAATAGAAATTTAACTTGTAAAGAAAGCTTAGAATGTAGAGATTGAAGGTGAGCTTAGGAATGAGAGAAATTCAGGATCAAGAGCAGCTAAAATATTTTTTGCAGCTGCATGAGTTGGAATCCATACTCTACGAGCCACTACATCCTTATTTGTCGTTGCATCGTTTGGAGCAAGGGGAAAAGCTCTGTTTACAGGGGGATCCCATTGAGCATCTATATATACTGGTGCAGGGCAAGGTCAAGATTTATACCAGTTCTACAGAAGGGAAAACCCTGATCCTTTGCTTCAAAACACCGATCGAGGTCATAGGAGATGTTGAATATATTCGGAATAGTCACGTCATCAACACGGTAGAGGCAGTGTCTCCGATCTATGTGATCGGTATTCACCACCAATGGATGAACAAATACGGCAAAGACTATGCTCCTTTGCTGCAATTTCTATTGGATGTTGTCACGCGAAAGTTTTGCCTGGACTCCGACTTTTCCAGTTTTAATCTCATGTATCCGGTGGAAGTCAGACTGGCGAGCTACCTGCTATCGGTTTCTTTTGACGAATCGAATACAGCTTTTCATGAGGAATTACGGGCATCCAGTCTGGTAGATGTGGCGAATTTGATCGGAACCAGCTATAGACATCTCAACCGTGTTATTCGCAAAATGATTGAAGATGGATGGGTTGAACGGACAAAAGGCTATATTGTCATTCGGGACAGAAAAGGTTTGAGTGAACTGGCAGGACATAATATTTATGAATCATTGTAATAGGAGCATGTAGTAAAAAACAGAAGAATATCAAGGATCATCAAGGGAGAGTTAACATATGTTATTAGGAATTGTATTGGCGGTTATCGCAGGTGCCTTGGTCAGTCTGCAAACGATATTCAATAATAAGGTGAATGAACGGACAGGATCGTGGGCCACAACAACATTGGTGCTGGGCACAGGGTTCTTGGCTTCCTTACTCGGGAGTCTTATTTTTGAAGGGAAAAATACATTTGCTTTACAGCATATGCAGCCGTGGTACTGGTTCAGTGGCATGATTGGTGTCGGTGTTGTGTTCTGTCTGGTACAAGGAATGAAGCGACTTGGCCCGACCTATGCGATCTCCATTGTATTGACAGCGCAATTAGGGACCGCCCTGTTGTGGGATTCATTAGGATGGCTAGGATTAGAGAAAATTCCGTTTACCATTAACAAGCTGATCGGTGTATTGGTCATTATCGGTGGTATTCTTGTGTTCAAATTTGGACACGGGCGTACGAAGGAGCAAGGAGAAAGCATTTCATCTGTACCTGATTCGATGAAGGGATAAAGGAGAATGTAATGACCTTTATCTTGCTGGGATAGGGATCATACTTTCGAGTAGGCATTTTGTAGAAAAGCTGCAGCTCAATTAGGGGCGGCTTTTCTGTAAAGTTTCCGAAATAACTGGTTTATTGCGTATTTTGAACATGATCTATGGGGGAGAAAAAATGTTCACGATCGTGTATATATTTTCCCATCCATGATACAATGAGAGTATCTTAAAATAGCCACTTTAAGGGCATACGATATTTGTATAAGAGACGATAAATAGATCGGTTACCGTGTTCGGGAACGGTCTTATTTGTGCTTCTTGAACTTGATACAATAAACAGAGTGACTTTGGATGAGGTGGAACATAGATGAGTAGTACAGAGAATAAAAAAGGAGCACCTGACGGCTTTAACAGATCCGGCTCTTTGTTGCCTGCCGCGCGGACAGGCGAACGGAAGATTGAGCACGTCCGCCTTTGTTTGCAAGAAGATGTGGCCGGACAAGGTATCACCAGCGGGCTGGAGCGGTATGTCTTTAAGCACTGCGCTCTGCCGGAGTTGCATTTTGACGAGGTTCGCCTGGATACTACTTTTTTAGGACAGGCTGTACGAACACCGTTGCTTATTAGCTCCATGACAGGCGGCAGCGCCGAGACAGGAGCGATTAATGAGCGATTAGCAGAGACAGCGGAGAGACGCGGCTGGGCATTGGGCATCGGCTCGGTACGGGCTGCGGTGGAAAGGGAAGAATTGGCTCCAACCTTTGCAGTCCGCCGTCTGGCACCCAGTATCCCGATCCTTGCCAATCTGGGTGCGGTGCAGCTGAACTACGGATTTGGCGTGGACGATTGTCGCCGTGCAGTAGACATTGCTGGAGCAGATATGTTGGTGCTGCATTTGAACGGATTGCAGGAGATTTTCCAACCCGAAGGGAATTTGGATTTTAGCGGCCTGCTTAATCGTATCGAGGAGTTGTGTCGTCAGCTTTCAGTGCCTGTAGGAGTGAAGGAAGTAGGTTGGGGCATAGATGGCGAGACGGCATCAAGACTGTATGATGCGGGTGCAGCCTTTATTGATGTCGCTGGTGCAGGCGGGACAAGCTGGAGCCAAGTGGAGAAATTTCGTAACCCTGATCCTGTGCGTCGCGCGGCGGCGGAAGCGTTTGCGGACTGGGGCAATTCGACCGCTGATTGTATCGTGGAAGTCAGAGCCGCTCAGCCACATGGTGCTCTGATCGGCAGCGGTGGACTGAGAGACGGTGTCAATGCAGCGAAGGTGCTTGCTTTGGGAGCTGACATGGCAGGCTTCGGGCGTTCTTTGCTCGGTTCTGCGGTTGCCTCTAGTGAAGCGCTGGAGGCACGTTTGGAGCAGGTCGAACTGGAACTCCGCACGGTCATGTTTGGCATTGGGGTAGATGGAATAGAAGGGCTCAAAGATACGACTCGACTAAGAAAGAAGGTAAATGGATGAGCGGACTTATTACATTGGTTCCGATGAATGCGGAGCAATATGATCGATTTGAACAACGCTCGCTTGCCGACTATGCGGATGAGAAAATCCAAGCAGGTACATGGACGGTTGAAGAAGCACCAGAGCGAGCGGCAGAAAGTTTTGCTCAATACCTGCCACAGAGACTAGACACACCTCATGCTCACCTGTATATGTTGATGTTTTCCGATGACGGGGGGCAGAGTCAGGAGGAAGCTGGCTACATCTGGTTCAATATTACGGACGGCGTGCAAGGAGAAGAAGCTTTTCTACTGGATATCCTTGTAGACGATTCATACCAGGGGAGGGGTCTAGGTACGATGGCGATGGAGGCTTTGGAACAGGAGGCTCGCAGGCTGGGAGCTGTCCGCATCGGGTTGCATGTATTTGGGCATAATGAGCGAGCTTTGCATGTATATCGCAAGTCGGGCTATCGGATTACAGATATCCAGATGAGCAAAGAAATCTAAATAGGGATATAGTAAAATCCTGAATTCCATAACCGTATGCTTGCCGCGTGTATAGGTTCTCATATATAATGTGGGTTGGTAAACTAACGGATGGCATAACGCATATTTTATATAAACGGGAGTTGTTCTGATTATGGCTTTAAAAGCGGGGATTGTGGGCTTGCCGAACGTGGGCAAATCAACACTTTTTAACGCAATAACGCAGGCGGGTGCGGAATCCGCAAACTATCCATTTTGTACGATTGACCCCAACGTAGGCGTCGTTGAAGTACCGGACGAGCGGTTGGATAAGTTGACCGAACTGGTTGTGCCGAATAAAACGGTGCCAACGGCTTTTGAATTTGTTGATATTGCAGGACTTGTGCGCGGTGCGAGCAAGGGCGAGGGTCTGGGTAACAAGTTTCTGGCTCATATTCGTGAAGTGGATGCGATTGTACATGTGGTACGTTGCTTTGAAGATGAGAACATTACCCATGTAGACGGCAAAATTGACCCGATCAGCGACATTCAGACCATTAATTTGGAACTGATTCTGGCGGATATCGAAAGCGTAGACAAGCGTATTGAACGTTCCCGCAAAAACATGAAGGGTGGCAACAAGCAGTACACCCAAGAAGTTGAAGTGTTGGAGCGGATCAAAGAAACGCTATATGCTGATAAACCTGCGCGTAGCTTAGAATTGTCGGATGAAGAACGGCTGATTGTACGCGATCTTCATTTGCTGACGATGAAGCCTGTACTCTATGCCGCTAATGTTAGCGAAGATGGCGTAACGGAAGCCGACAGCAATCCATATGTGCAAAAGGTACGCGATTTTGCTGTGGCTGAAAATGCAGAAGTGGTGCCGATTAGCGCCAAGGTAGAATCTGAAATTGCTGAGCTGGAAGGCGAAGACAAGGCGATGTTCCTCGAGGAGCTGGGATTGGCTGAATCCGGATTGAACCGTTTGATTAAAGCAGCATATCGCTTGTTGGGCCTGTATACGTATTTCACAGCAGGTGTGCAGGAAGTACGCGCTTGGACGATTCACAAAGGAACGAAGGCACCGGGTGCTGCGGGCGTAATTCATACGGATTTTGAACGCGGATTTATTCGTGCCGAGGTTGTATCCTACAACGATTTAGTCGCTGCTGGTTCGATGAATGGGGCCAAGGAACGGGGTCAGCTTCGTCTGGAAGGTAAGGAATATGTAGTGCAGGACGGAGACGTTATGCATTTCCGTTTTAATGTTTAATATAAAATTTCTAGAGTACAATACTCGATTCGGATATATAAAAGACGATGTCTCAAGTATGTGTGTTCTAAAATGTGCTAGATAATGCGGTCGCTGCCTATATTAGGGCGGCGACTTTTTTTATTGAATTACATGTCGTGTGGATTTTTGCAAAATCCTAAATTAGTCAGTATTTCTTGTAGCTAATTCATGAATTAGTTGGTATAATAAAGAGCTGTAGCCAGTGAAATTGAAGCTGGCTTCATATTAATTTAACTGAAGAGGTGAATCGCTTGTTGGACCGATTGCAATCATTGGCGGACCGCTACGATAAACTGAGCGAACTGCTCTGCGATCCGGATGTAGCGAACGATAGCAAAAAACTTAGAGATTATTCCAAAGAACAGTCTGATTTACAGCCTGCTTATGAAGCATATACCGAATATAAAAATGTCGTTGAAGAGCTGGAAGCTGCAAAAACCATGCAGGGTGAAAAGCTGGACGACGAGATGCGTGAAATGGTCAAAATGGAGATTGAAGAACTGAGTGTTCGTAAGCGGGAGCTGGATGAAAAAATCCGTATTTTGCTGCTGCCGAAGGACCCGAATGATGATAAAAACGTTATTATTGAGATTCGTGGTGCAGCGGGTGGTGACGAAGCAGCACTATTCGCAGCTGATTTGTACCGGATGTATACCCGTTATGCCGATACCCAAGGCTGGCGTGTAGAGCTGATGGACGCGAACATGAATGATCTCGGGGGCTTTAAAGAGGTTATTTTCATGATTAACGGCCGCGGTGCATACAGCAAAATGAAATTCGAAAGCGGCGCACACCGCGTCCAGCGGATTCCGACGACGGAATCAGGTGGACGTATTCATACATCGACATCTACAGTATCCGTTATGCCTGAGGCAGAAGAAGTGGATATTGAAATTTCCGACAAGGATATTCGCGTGGATACGTTCTGTTCCAGCGGTGCGGGCGGACAATCCGTTAATACGACCAAGTCGGCGGTGCGTGTAACGCATATGCCAACAGGTATTATGGCAACCTGTCAGGACGGAAAATCCCAGAACTCCAATAAGGAGAAGGCGCTGCAAGTTTTGCGTGCCCGTATTTCGGATATGTTGCGTCAGGAAGAGGAAGCCAAATATGCAGGCGAGCGTAAGAGCAAAGTAGGTACCGGGGACCGCAGTGAGCGTATCCGTACCTACAACTTTCCGCAAAGCCGTGTAACGGATCATCGTATTGGACTAACTATGCATAAGCTGGACCAGGTGATGAACGGGGAGATCGAAGAAATCGTATCGGCGCTCACGATTGCAGAGCAGGCTGATTTGATGGAACAAGAGGTTTAAGTTTTGGGGAACGAGCGCGATTGTGTGTATCGGATGTCGCCGGAACGAAACATGAGTGTCAGAGAAGCCTTGGTTGAGGCTTCTTCTTTTTTAGGAAGCTGTGGCGTTCTGGAGCCCCAGCATAATGCCCGTTTGTTGCTGGAGCATGTGCTCGGATTGGAAGGTACGGCGTTTTACGCCGCTCTGGGTGATCCGTTCCCTTCCACCGCCAAGGAGGCGTGGGAACGGATCATAGCCCGCAAAGCTGCGGGTGAACCGGCGCAGTATATTATCGGACGGCAGGAATTTTATGGCCGCCCGTTCGCGGTTTCGCCGTCGGTGCTGATTCCGCGCCCCGAGACAGAACTGCTCGTCGAGGCGATACTCCAGCACGGCGATCGGCTGTGGCCAAGCGGTGCTCCTCAGGCGCTCGACATCGGCGCGGGCAGCGGTGCGATTGCCGTGACGCTGGCGGCTGAGCGACCGAGCTGGCGCGTAGCGGCAGGGGATATTTCGGCTGCCGCGTTAAAAGTAGCGGCTTATAACGCTGCTGCGAACGGCGCAGCCGTAGAATTCCGCGAGGGCGATCTGCTGGCGCCATTTGCGGGAACGACGGTGGACATTCTCGTGTCCAACCCGCCGTACATCCCGGCTGCTGACATCGCTGGCCTACAGCCGGAGGTCCGCGACCACGAGCCACGGATGGCGTTAGATGGTGGTCCTGACGGGCTCGGCCCGTATCGGGCAATGCTGGAGCAGCTCGGACTCCTTCAGACTCCGCCCCGGCTAATCGGGTTTGAGCTGGGGATGGGACAGGCCAGAGACGTGGCTGGCCTGCTGGAACAGGCAGGTCATTGGAAGGATATTATAATCGTTCCTGACCTTGCAGGGATTGAACGACATGTCCTAGGCGTCTCGGAGTAGTGGTGCATTTTCTTTTTGCGAGTCTTTCCTTTAGAATAAGAGGAGTATGACCGAGAAACGGCTCAGGGGGAAATCATGCTTCAGAAATTGAAAAAAATTGACGGTCCGGTTATCTTTATTCTGGTTTTGCTCATGGCGATTAGTATCATAACGGTATACAGCGCAGGTAGGGGCCCTACGAACTTGGCAGAGCACGGCAACGACTATCAAAAGATGATCGGGTATTATATATTGGGTTTTGTGGCGATCTTGGGTTTAGCGATGGTCGATTTTCGGATATTCATTAAAAAAGCCCTGTACGTATATGGAGGCGGAATATTCCTGTTGGGTCTCGGATTTTTTGGTGGGACGGTTAACAACTCTCAGGGCTTTCTGAAAATTGGTGGCTTGAATCTTCAGCCTGCCGAGGTATTCAAGCTGGTTCTTATCATTTTTCTGACTTATATGCTGATCAAAAAGCGCAAGAGTAGGCTGTATTTCATTCAGGATGTTCTTCCAGTGGCTCTGGTGAGCTTTGTCCCGTTTGCCATGGTTATGGCACAAAATGACTTGGGTAATGCGCTTGGTTACATTGTCATCGTCATTGGTATGCTATGGATTGGTAATGTGAAGGCATCCCATGCGTTAATCGGATTCATCGTATTTGCAGTCGCCGTTGGCGGCGGGATCAAAGCTTATATTTCGTTTCACGATGAGATTGATTCCTTTATGAAGGGGATTGGCCGTAGTCACTGGGTTGAGCGGTTGGACCCTTGGTTGGTACCGGAAGAGGCAACCGCGAAGGCGTCTTATCATACCAAAAATGCCAAGCTGGCGATAGCCTCTGGCGGGATGATGGGCAAGGGCTTTTTGCAAGGAACCTCGGTACAGTCCGGGCGTGTTCCTTATACGTATGCGGATTCTATTTTTGTGGTCGTAGCGGAGGAATTTGGCTTTGTAGGCTCTTCAGTGCTGTTATTGTTATATTTTATTTTGATTCACCGAATGATCCTGATTTCGCTGGAATGCCGGGATCGCGCCGGACCGTATATTATTGTCGGGATTGTGTCCATGTTACTGTACCAGATTTTTGAGAATATTGGTGCGTTTCTGGGCATTATGCCGCTTACGGGGATTACGCTCCCGTTCATAAGTTATGGTGGTACCTCGTTGCTTATTAACATGGCTAGTATCGGCTTGGTTATGAGCATTAAGGTGCACGGCCAAGAGCTGGAGGATGATCTGCCACAGCCTTCCAGATTGAACTTGACGAAGGCGAAAAAAGCCTAGTACAGTTGGATTGTGGCTAGATACTGATTGGTATTTGTGTGTGAGTTGAAACGGTGCAACGCGAGAGTCCAGATTGTGAAATCTGGGCTTTTTTATATTCCTCGGCGAGGGTCTGAAGCTTGGTGTAGCATGATTCGAGGGTGTATTGAAGAAAATCTGTAAAGTGGTTATGAATATTTTACAAGACTTATAGGTTTAGACTCTCCCAAACCGGACAAACTGATAGACATGATAGAGTTTGGGTTTGGGGGGGCGAAGATGAGAAGTTGGGTAAAGCAAGCTGCAATGATACTATTTTGTATTTCGATATTAATGATGTCTTGGGAAGGTCAAAAGACGGATGCTGCTATGACCATGGGAACAAGAGGAGCCTTAGCATCAGGAGTGACTACAACAGGGCTGGAGGTGATTCCACACGACTCCATTCGACTGCGTATTTTGGCCAACTCGGATCGCCCGGAGGATCAGCTAGTTAAACGCGAAATACGGGACGCTATTGTGCAGCAGATGAATGCTTGGGTGAGTGAGTTGGAAAACCCGCAAAGCTTAGACCAAGCCAGATCATTGATTGATGCTCATTTACCTGAAATTGACCGTTTGGTAGGTACGGAACTGGCTCGTCGCGGCATTGCGTATGATCATCAGGTGGAACTGGCGAGCGTACCTTTCCCGACGAAAATGTACGGTGGTCTTGTCTACCCGGCAGGGAATTATGAAGCGCTACGGGTTACGCTGGGGCAAGGAAAAGGTCAAAATTGGTGGTGCGTGCTGTTTCCTCCGCTGTGCTTTATTGATGCAGGCAGTGGGGAAGCAGCGGCACAAACGGTATCAGCAAAAACGGATCATGGAGATAGTCGGACGAATACCATTGACAAGGAGCCGGAAGTGCGTTTTTTTCTGTGGGATGCACTTGCGGGACTGTGCAGCTGGGTGAGTGGCTTGTTTGCCTAAACGTTGAGGAGTGTAAGTTTCCCCATATGCTATAATGGAGCTTACGATAGATATACACATGGCAGAGCCAAATAAACTGATCTTTCAAAGTAGCCTTATAGGATCAAGCGAAATCACTGGCCTGTATACGACAATAAGATATGGGATGATCTGATATGAGCGATAAATTGAATCAAATGCAAGACTTGCGCGGAGATTTTGTGCAAAAGGAAAAATCGGAGCAAAAGCTGGACGAACAGGGGAATTGCGAGCTGAAGCAGGCATTGAAGTCTTCCCATACCCAATGGTGGGATGTAAGATGTTTGGTTCCTGTGAACAACACTGACGGGGGTGTTTCTGACGAAACTTCGGCTGAACAGACTCGGATCGCGGCGGAAAAAGGCATACGCGAGGCTGCTGTACTCCTCCAAGCTGGAGAGACGGTAGCCTTTCCTACAGAGACCGTGTACGGACTGGGAGCCGATGCTCGTAGTACAAAAGCGGTGGAGGCGGTATTCGCTGCCAAAGGACGCCCTTCCGATAACCCGCTCATTGTACATGTTTCTGATGCTGATCAATTAGAGGGTATGGTAGCAGAAATAAACGATACAGCCCGGGCGCTGATGAATATGTTCTGGCCGGGACCGCTGACTCTCGTATTGCCAGTGGTACCGCAGGCACTGTCATCGCGTGTAACGGCCGGGCTGGACACGGTTGGTGTGCGCATGCCAGATCATCCGATAGCGCTGCGCTTGATCGCTGAAGCGGGTTGTCCGTTGGCTGCGCCAAGCGCCAATCGTTCGGGAAGACCCAGTCCCACTCTTGCACAGCATGTGCGGGAGGATCTGGAGGGCCGCATCGGCGGCATTTTAGACGGAGGCCCCACAGGTGTGGGGCTGGAGTCCACGGTGGTGCAGGCGGCTGACGACGGAACGGTCACCATCCTGCGCCCCGGCGGCGTGACGGCTGAGCAGCTCGCTGCAGTTGCTCGCGCCGTCGTGCTGGACCCGGCGCTGGCCGCTACGCCCGGGGAGGATGCCGACAGCCCGGCGCCGCGCTCGCCGGGCATGAAGTACACACACTACGCGCCGCGAGGCCGCTTGAGCGTGGTACAAGGCCCGTCGTCCGTTGAGGTGACGGGCTGGATTCGCGCCGCGCTGGCGGAGGCTTCCGCCAGCGGAGAGCGCACAGCAGTGCTCGCGTTCGACGAGCATACCGCCGGCTACGCCGGAGAACGCGTCTACACGCTAGGCAAGCTGGACGCGCTCCATGAGGCAGCGCAGCGCCTATACGGCGTGCTGCGCCGCTGCGACGAGGACGGCGTCACCTACATTTTGGCGGAATCCTGTCCGCCGAAAGGATTGGGCGACGCCGTTATGAACCGCCTGCTTAAAGCGGCAGGTCACCGAATCGTCCGCCTGTAGCTTCTGTCGAATCAGAGCCTCTTATATTAAATTTTCCTCCCTCCTCGTCTCGGTATTGGGTACTTTCAGTGCATGCTTGTACTGATTTGCCTCTTGTCCGCATAACGTGTACAAGAACAGACGGATAATGGAGGGATGGAGTATGCTGGCAGCCTCTGCCCATGCCGGGCAGGTTGTAACGATTCTGATCATGGCGGTAGCGCTAGGAATGGATGCGTTATCGCTGGGCGTAGGGATCGGCATGAAGGGGATACGCCTGCGAGACGTGCTGCGCATCAGCACTGTTATTGGCTTTTTTCACATTCTGATGCCATTGCTGGGAATTTTCACAGGCCATTATATGAGTTCTTTATTAGGTCATGTGACGACCTACTTCGCAGGGGGGCTACTCATCCTTTTAGGCGGGCATATGGTGTATAATTCCTTCAAAGGGGACGGCGTACAGGTATTGGATCATCGTTCGCCTTTAGGTCTTTTGCTGTTTGCACTTGGGGTGAGCGTGGATTCATTTTCTGTAGGAGTGTCACTGGGGATGTTCCAGAGTGATCTGGTGCTGTCTGTTCTGGCATTTGGTTTTTGCGGGGGAGCAATGGCGATGTTGGGCCTGCTGCTGGGTCGCAAGGTCAGCCGCAATCTAGGAGATTACGGGGAAGCAGTGGGCGGTGCCATTTTGCTGGCATTCGGCTTTATGTTTATGTTTTGATTTTAGCGCAGACAGTGTAAAATAAGTGCAGGGTTAAAGTAAGGGATTAGGATTATAGTAATCCTCTGTTTATATATTTTTTAACATACGGGGGGTGAAAACGTTGAAGAATATCTTATTTGTATGCACTGGGAATACCTGTCGTAGTCCAATGGCTGAAGGGATGCTGCGTAAGTTGGCTGCTGAGCATGGACTAGAACTGGAAGTGCGTTCTGCGGGAGTGGCAGCGATGGAAGGCACGCCGATATCCCGACATGCAGAGGCGGTTCTACGTGATCACGATATATCCGATCAGATCACTTCAACCCCTTTGAGCGACGGGCTTGCCGGGTGGGCACATCTGATCTTAACCTTGACGCAAGGACATAAACAGCACGTAATTCAGCGCTTTCCCCAAACGGCGGGCAAAGTATTTACGCTTAAGGAATATGTGGAGAACCGGGATGCGGTGTTGAATGATGTACAGGAGTTGGACGGTTTATATGCTTCACAGCAGTTGATGGCTTCACTTGGACAAGAGCTATCGGCGCAGGAGCGTGAACGAATGATTGAATTACACCAACGGATTCCGGGCTTTGATATTTCAGATCCGTTTGGCGGTTCACGAGAAGACTACGATGTCACAGCTGCGGAAATCCGCACGGCGCTGCATAAGCTGCTGGACAAGCTAAAGGCCTCTTCCGAATAAAATCGCTCTTACTCATCTATTTTGTACGGAATCTGTTGATTTTCGACGGTTAATCCGTTAAGATAAGGTGGAAAAATGAGAATCCGATGTAACTGGCGACAAAAGTGGGATTAACCACGATGGAGCATCGGATATACGGCCGGTCGCCTGGGCAAAAGAGCAATTCCACATAGGTGTGGACTGCTCTTTTTTCATATACAAGTTATGCCAGATGTTTAGCTGAGGGTTGATTCCTTCAAAGGTTCTTCCATTTTTTCTGCTCGAAATCTGAAACATCGGCTATAATATAGTGAGATTGTGATCAGGAGAGAGTGTGTTGAACTTGGGGCATGAGACCGTGCCTAGTCTCTGAGAGGCTGTTCAACCAAAGGAGGTTCCAATGGTGGGACAATTGGATCATGAGATTTCGCTAGAAGCACAGACCACTTCTGTTGTGCGGGAAATCGCAGAAGCAGCCAGTCTCAGGGCTGGTCGCCTGCTGGTTATCGGCGTTAGCACAAGTGAAGTGGCTGGAAGTCGAATTGGCACGGCGGGAGCGCTCGATGTGGCTCAACAACTGTTATCTGGAGTAGAGTCCGTTCGCAGGCAGTATGGCTTTGATGTAGCGTTTCAATGCTGTGAGCATTTGAACCGAGCGTTGGTCGTTGAACGGGCTGTACTGGAGCGACTGGGACTGATGGAGGTTGCGGCTGTTCCTGTTCGTACAGCAGGAGGCTCTATGGCTACCGTCGCCTATCGTTCTATGAGCGACGCGTGTTTGGCGGCGAACGTGCAGGCTCATGCCGGGATAGACATCGGCGAAACGCTGATTGGCATGCATCTGCGACCGATTGCTGTTCCGTTTCGCCCAAGCCTTCGCTGGATTGGCGAAGCACGTGTGACAGCGGCGTTCACCCGTCCTCCACTTATTGGCGGACAACGGGCGGTGTACAGTCTGGAGCAAGAAGTCGGCGGAAACTGCGATTAGCATTTGGCATGGCGGCATGTTTGTACTAATCGTTTTTGCAATGATGATGAGGTACCCAACAGAGGAGCAGGCGTTAGCTTGTATACCCAACAATTGACTATGGAGAGGGAGTAATCAATCATGATGGAACACCTGCGTAAAAGTGACCCAGCAGTGATGGAAGCAATGGGACTTGAACTGAAACGACAACGCCACAATATCGAGCTAATCGCATCCGAGAACATTGTCAGTGAAGCAGTAATGGAAGCCATGGGCTCCGTGCTGACGAATAAATATGCTGAAGGTTACCCAAACAAACGCTACTATGGTGGCTGTGAGCATGTAGATATCGTTGAAGACATCGCACGTGACCGAGCAAAAGAACTGTTCGGCGCTGAGCATGCTAACGTGCAGCCTCACTCTGGAGCACAAGCCAACATGGCGGTGTATCTGGCAGCTCTCAAACCTGGAGATACTGTACTGGGTATGAATCTGGCGCATGGTGGCCATTTAACACACGGAAGTCCGGTTAACGCTTCCGGCTTGTTGTATAACTTTGCTGCCTATGGTGTCCGCGAAGACAACTTCCGCATCGACTACGATGAAGTGCGCAAGGCAGCCTTCAAGCACCGCCCTCGTCTGATTGTAGCTGGCGCGAGTGCATATCCGCGTACTATTGATTTTGAAGCTTTTGCTTCCATTGCCAATGATGTAGGTGCTTTGTTCATGGTGGATATGGCACATATCGCAGGTCTTGTGGCAGCGGGAATTCACCCAAGTCCAGTTCCGCATGCCCAATTTGTAACAACAACGACACACAAAACGCTGCGTGGTCCGCGTGGGGGTCTGATTCTGACTCGCAAAGCATGGGCGCAAGCGATTGATAAAGCTATTTTCCCTGGTACTCAAGGGGGGCCACTGATGCATGTGATCGCGTCCAAAGCGGTTGCTTTGGGTGAAGCGCTCCAGCCATCGTTCAAAACCTATGCGCAAAATGTAGTCCGCAACGCACAGGTGCTGGCTGAAACACTGTTGGCTGAGGGCATTAACATTGTATCCGGTGGTACGGATAACCATCTGATGCTGTTGGATACGCGCAATTTGAATATCACAGGTAAAGAAGCGGAGCATGTATTGGATTCCGTGGGCATCACGGTCAATAAAAATGCGATTCCTTTTGATCCGACCAGTCCATTCGTAACAAGCGGGATTCGTATTGGTACACCTGCTGCAACATCTCGTGGGATGGATGAAGAGGCTATGGTCAAAATCGGTAAAATCATTGCTGAAACCCTTAAAAACCCGAAAGATGATACTGTATTGTCCAAAGCAAGCCAAGCGGTTGGCGAGTTAACAGATAAGTTCCCGATTTATTCAGGAACTCAATACTAATTCATCGACATTCATAATCTTTATGTTATAGGCTGTTTTCCTTCCGTAAGCCGGAGGAGAGCAGCCTTTTTTTGCTTCCAAACGACTCGAAACTTACATTTTTGGGTAATAAGCGATTACAGTAAAGGTTTATGTGCGCTTTCCTTTATATCTACGACAAAGGAGTGATTACATTGAGTCAAAGAAAATCCGCGCAATTATTGCAGCAGCTCGTATTTGTGGGACCGATGGCGTTGTTTTTCGTCTTGATTATGGTCATTCCGTTCCTGCTGGGGCTGTATTATTCCATGACGAACTGGGATGGAGTATCTGAAAATATCCGATGGCTCGGGCTAGGGAATTACGTTCATATATTTAGGGATGATCCAGATTTCCGTAATGCGTTCTGGTTTACAGTTCGGTTTACCGTATGTGGTGTCATTCTAACGAACCTGATTGGCTTTTTCCTAGCCTATGCACTTACCAAACCGTTGCGTACCCGTAATGCACTGCGAACTGTATTTTTTATGCCCAATATGATTGGCGGCTTGCTGCTCGGCTTCATCTGGCAATTTATATTTGTACGCGGCTTTTCTGCGGTAGGGGAGGCAACAGGGCTTTCCTTTTTTAAACTGCCGTGGCTGGGTGATGGGCCAACTGCTTTTTGGGGAACTGTCATTGTGTTTGTATGGCAATATGCAGGTTATCTCATGGTTATTTACATATCTTCGTTAAATAATGTCCCGTCTGCCCTGATTGAATCGGCTCAAATTGACGGCGCGGGCCGAAGACAGATTTTGCGTCATATTGTAGTGCCACTTATTATGCCAGCGGTGACCGTCTGCTTGTTCCTGGCGATATCCTGGTCCTTTAAAGTATTTGAATTGAATTTGGCTCTCACAAAGGGGGGACCTTTCAAGTCGACAGAGTCTGTAGCGTTGGACATATATAATGAAGCGTTTACAAATAATCGACTTGGATTGGGAACTGCCAAGGCTATGATTTTCTTCGTGGTCGTTGCGATCATTACCAGCATTCAGGTGCGTCTCACGAAGAAAAAGGAGGTCGAAATGTAATGGAAAAAACGTCAAACTACCGTTTGGGCACATGGGTTGCTGAAATATTGCTTATTGTGATCGGGTTAATTTTTCTGGTTCCATTCTATTTTTTGCTCGTAAACTCCGTTAAATCCTTTGGTGACATTTTGGCCCATTCCGCTTCGTGGCCGACAACCTTCCGTTTTGAAAACTATGCTAACGCCTGGAATAAAATAAACTTTCCCACAGCACTGGGGAATTCACTGATTGTCACGATCGTCAGTAATGCGCTTTTGCTGCTCATCAGCTCGATGGCCGCTTACCAGATGGTTCGGCATGACACTCCTTTTAATCGGTTTTTATTCGGTTTACTTGTGGCAGCAATGGTAGTTCCCTTTCAATCGATTATGTTGCCGCTTATGGAAGTGTCCAACGTATTGAGCTTAAACAACAGTATACCAGGACTGATCCTATGTTACCTGGGTTTTGGGGCGCCTTTATCCGTTTTTCTTTTTCATGGCTTTATTAAAACGGTACCTATTGAGATCGAGCAGGCGGCAAGGGTGGACGGTTCATCCCGGTACGGGGTGTTCTTTCGCATCGTTTGTCCACTCCTGCTGCCTATGTTCGTAACTGTGCTTATTTTGAATACCTTATGGATATGGAATGACTATCTGTTGCCTTCGCTCATTTTGAATGATCCTGAGCTGCGCACCATTCCGATTGCAACCTATATGTTGTTTGGTCAGTACACCAAGCAATGGGACTTGGCGCTGCCAGCACTGGTGTTGGGGATCACGCCAATTGTTGTGTTTTTTCTGGTGATGCAAAAATACATCGTTTCTGGCATTGCAGCCGGTGCGGTCAAAGGCTGAAGGGAGGGATATCCGATGAAAAGAACAGCGTTGCTTGTCATCTCCTTGATGGTGCTGCTCGCATGTACACTTGCAGGTTGCGGAAATACGAAGGCTCAACAGAGTGAAACGAAAACGATACACATTTATCAATTCAAAGTAGAGATTTCGGAACCGCTAAATAAGCTGAAGGCAGAATATGAAAAAGCGCACCCTGGCATCAAGTTGGATATCCAATCTGTCGGTGGTGGTACGGACTACGGTGCTTCGTTGAAGGCTAAATTCGCATCAGGCGATCAGCCGGACATTTTCACAAATGAGGGCTACCAGGACCGCGATACGTGGTTGGAGTACTTGGAGGATTTGTCGGATCAGCCATGGGTAAAGGATCTGGACGATTTCGCTCGTAAGCCGATGACGGTTAACGGTAAGATTTATGGACAGCCTATGAACCTAGAAGGATTTGGTTTTGTTTATAACAAGGATTTGTTCAAAAAAGCGGGCATAACCAAACTACCTCAGACGATAGATGAACTGGAGGAAGCGGCCAAGCGACTGAAAGCGGCAGGGATTATACCTTTTGCTAACGGGTATGCGGAATGGTGGGTTCTGGGGAACCATTTTATCAATATTCCGTTTGCCAGACAGCCGAACCCGGAAAGTTATGTTGAGGATTTAAACAAAGGAACAGCTCGCATCCCCGGTAACCCGGTGTTCGATCAGTGGGTGAAGTTGCTTGACCTGACTATAAAATATGGGAACCGCAATCCGCTCACGACGGATTACAATACACAAGTGACGCTGTTTTCGACAGGTAAGGCTGCTATGATGCACCAGGGGAACTGGACGCAACCGCAAATAGATGGAATTAATCCTAACTTGAATTTGGGTATTCTGCCTGCGCCTATAGACAATGATCCCTCCACAGGAGGTAGACTCGCGGTGGGAGTAGCCTCGAACTGGGTGGTCAACAAAAATTCGCCTGTGAAGCAGGAGGCAAAAGAATTTCTCAATTGGTTGGTCACATCAGAAACAGGCAAGCATTATATCACCAAGGAGTTTAAGTTTGTTCCCGCCTTCAAAAGTATTACGTCCAGCGACGAGACGACAGGCGATCTAGGTGCAGAAATATCTCGGCATGTGAGGGAAGGCAAGATATGGAGTTGGAACTTCCAACGCTTTCCGAAGGGGCTGAATCAGGATTTAAGCAGCAGTATGCAAGCCTATATTGCAGGGGTTATCACAAAGGATGAAATGCTTCAGCAATTTCAGGGGGCATGGGACAATTTGAAGTATAGATAAACACAGATGAAAAGCTTTCCGATTCATTTATTGGATAAGCTTTTTCATTTGCATACTATTGTATATAAATTGCTTTTATTCAAAAAAATATTCATTTGAGAGAATGATCACATTAATATGGAATCAATTGTATTATTATTTGTTAAGAGATTTTAAAGTCACAAGGCGAGGGGCTAGATTATGGATTATATTAAACATCCAATAACCCTGAAATTACTAGGACGTATGTGGATGCTAATCCGTCCTTATAAAGTACAATTTTTAGTGAATATAGGTGTGATAATAGCTTCAGTTGTTTTAAGTCTTGCTCAGCCTTTATTATGGGCAAAAATTCTTACTTCCCTATACGATCAAAATCTAAATGAACTATATAAATTTACATTATTTTTTATAATATTCTTTTTGATTCAAACAATGGTCAATATTGGTAGGGCACATTTTTTTTCGTTTTTAAATGAATCTATTATATTAAACTTAAAACAAACGTTATATAAGAAAATAATGAACTTATCAATTTATGACTTTGACAAAATAGGTGTGTCTGAATTTATTTCTAAGTTGCATAATGATACTGAGGTAGTTGCCGACGTCATTGTGGGTAAGTCGGTACACTTTATCGTGAATTTACTAACGTCTTTGGCTATAGGTGTAACTCTTTTTTTCATTGAGTGGAAATTAGCTCTCTTGATTGTTGCCTTAATTCCAATTTTATATTTCATTGTAAAGTTATTTTCTAAGCATATTAAAGCTAGAAGTACCGAAGCTTCAAGTATTAATGATTATATATATTTCATAGTACAGCAGTCTTTTATTGGTATTAAGGAAATTAGAAATCTTAATATACGAGATCAGAACTTAGTTAACTTCGGTACTGCTACGGAAAAACTTAAAGTGAAAAAAATCAAAATCGTACATTTACAGGCTATTTCTCAAAACCTCGCTCAGATTATTAGCTTCATCATCCAAATTCTTATAATTTTAATAGGTGCATATCTTGTTGTTGAAACTAAAACATTATCTATAGAAATTTTTATCGCTTTAAACACATATTCATTTCAATTAATTAATTCATTAATGCAAGTTACAGAATTCAATACTGATTTTCAAAGATTAGTTGTATCACTTGAAAGAATATTTGCTGTTATGGATAGAAAAGAATACAACTTTGAATTAGAAAAGGTGGAGATAACGGATAATTTAATTGGAGGAATAAATTTTACAAATGTGTCTGTATCCTATGAGACGGATCGTGTAATTCTCGACAATGTAAGCTTCGAAGTATCACCTTTTTCCAAAACAGCAATTGTAGGAAGAAGTGGTGCTGGGAAATCAACAATTTTCAATATATTACTTAGATTTTATTCACCTTTAAGTGGTCATGTCTATATTGATAATTATAACTTACAAGAAATTGATGAACTTAGTCTTAGAAAGTATATTACGCTTGTTCAACAGGTACCCTACTTTTTTGGTGGATCAATAAAAGAAAATTTGCTTGTCGCTAATCATGATGCCACTGTTGATGACCTTTATGAAGCATGTAAAAAGGCCTACATTCATGATGCAATTATTAATTTGCCAAATGGGTATGAAACAATAATTGGTGAAAACGGTACCAATTTATCGGGTGGGGAGAAACAAAGGCTTGCAATTGCAAGAGCAATATTAAGAAATACTAGGATTATTTTGTTAGATGAACCTACTTCTTCTGTAGACAATGAGTCACAGTACTTTATTAATAAGACCCTTAACTTACTTTCTCATAATCATACAATAGTCATTATAGCGCACCATCTATCTAATATTATTGATTGTGACAAAATAATCATTCTTGATAAAGGAAAGGTTATTGAGAGTGGTATCCATACTAGTTTAACTAGTAATAAAAATTATATAGATCTGTTTAGTTCTGAAATGCCAATCTAACAATAAGGAGGGAGAAGGTGATTCGAACCAATACTTTTGCTTGTAGACCTGTCAAAATTGTTGTTTTAGATAGCGGAATAGATTTAGAGAAAGGGGGGCTCGTAGAGCATGTAAAGGAATCTATACATTTCAGTTTCGATAATAATGGTTTTTTATTGGAGGAAGAACAATTTTCATATAATAATGATCATGGAACAGCAGTTGCAATGGCCATTAGGCATATCACGCCAAATGTTGAATTTATAAGTATGAACATACTAAATGAACAACTAAGATCTGACGGAAGATTATTATTGTATGCTTTTAAGAGGGCAATAGATTGTAATCCTGATATTATACACATGAGTTTGGGGACGAAAAAACTTAGGTATGCAAAGCCGTTAAAAAAATTGGCATGTGAAGCTAGGAAACATGAAGTCTTTGTTGTAGCCGCTGCTAATAATAATAAAGTTAGATCCTTACCTGCTAGATTAAAGAATGTTATTGGTGTCTTGGGCTTATCTAATTTAAATCCTGAACATTATTGTTTTACTAATAAATATTTTTATGCTTGCGATAATGTTAATGATGTCAGGAGAATTGGCGAAATACCAAATTATAAGTATTTAGTGGGTTCCAGTATAGCAGCAGCATTTATAACTGGTCATATAGCCAGATTAATTAGCAAAAGAGACTTTAGGTATGATGAAATAAATTCATTATTAAAAAGAGGGATTATGGGAGGGGAAGTATGAGTACACTGAATTATATGTTAGGTAAAACCGTAGAGGAGTGGAGAGCAGAAGAAGGGAAACAAATTACTTTTTGTGTTACTGAGGACTGCAACTTAGTTTGTAAGTACTGTTATATAGTAGGTAAAAATCATAAAAATAAAATGACATTTGAAATTGCCAAAAAGGCGGTAGATTATATACTGAGTCATCCGGAATATTTTCCAGAAAAAGCGGTGATTTGGGATTTTATTGGGGGCGAGCCATTTCTGGAAATTGATTTAATTGATAAAATTTGTGATTATATAAAAATTCAGATGTATCAATTGAATCATCCCTGGTTTAACAATTATCGTTTTAATTTCTCGTCGAACGGTCTTTTATACCATACGCCTAAAGTTCAGAGATTTATTAAGAAGAACCATAGTAAGTTGAATATTGGAATTAGTGTAGACGGAAATAAGACCAAACATGATATGCAAAGGGTTTTTCCTGATGGTAGTGGTTCATACGATCTTGTGAAGAATAATATTTCGTTGTGGCAGAGACAGTTTCCGAACAGTCACACTAAGGCTACCTTTTCACATGATGATTTACCACATCTTAAAGATAGTATAATTAGTTTGTGGGAATTAGGAATAAATGATGTGTCAGCAAATGTAATATTTGAAGATGTGTGGGAAGAAGGAGATGACCAGATTTTTGAGGACCAACTCAAAGAATTGGCAGATTATATTTTAGATCACGATCTATGGAAGGATCATAATGTAAGATTTTTTGAAGAAAATTTAGGTAAGCCACTTGATGAGGAAAAGCTAAATCAGAATTTTTGTGGAGTTGGGAAAATGCTTGCTATAGATTATAAAGGTGACTTTTTCCCGTGTGTTAGATTCGTTGATTATTCCTTAAGTAACAGACCTGGATACTCCATTGGTAATATACACACTGGAATTGATAAAAACCGTTTAAGACCTTTTATGTTACTTAATCTCCAAAATCAAAGTACAGAAGAGTGTATCAATTGTGAAGTTGCGTCTGGATGCGCATGGTGTGTTGGGCATAATTATGACACTGCATCTACTGATACCATATTTCAAAGGGCAACGTTTATTTGTAAAATGCATAAAGCAAATTGTAATGCGAATGATTACTTCTGGAACAAGTTTGAAAAAAGAACGGGAATAAAGCCATCAGTATCAGTACCGGATGGGAAAGAGAAGTATTTAATGTTTTTGGAATCGGATCATATAACAACGCATTGTTCATACAAGAGTAAAATCAGATCAGAAAGTGAATATATGGATGAGGAGACTTATAAGCTTGGACTGCAGTTTTGTAAAAATCACAACTTAACGCCTATTCTATTAGGAGACTTTCCTTACGCTGATGCATCAATACTACGAATGAGTGAAACTAATTATCACAAAGGTAATAAATTTATACAAATTTTTGATAACGACGTATATCAAATTCAAAATACACAAATAGATAAAAATGATAATCAATTATGCATTCTCAAAATAAATAAGGGGAATATAACCAGTATAGAAGGGCTTATTAAAGTTTTAAAGCCTAACTTTAATAGAATTAATCTTATTTTAGATGATATCGAACTTTGGAATAAAGAAAACTTGGAGAGTTATGAAAGAGAGTTAAGTAAACTCTCCACGTTAATAATTAAAAGTTACAAAGAGGAAAGCCCCTTGGAGATTAATGTACTGACTGATATTCTAGAACTGGATAAAATGTGTAACTGTGGTGCTGGAGAGAATACATTCACACTTGCTCCCAATGGAAAAGTTTATATGTGCCCTGCTTTTTATTTTGAAGACTCTGAAAAATATATGTGCGATCTTGACCTAGATAATAAGTTGATAACAAAAGAATTAGTGGGCTTGGGACAATCACCATTATGCAAGGAATGTGATGCATTCCACTGCAACAGATGTAAATATTTGAACCATAAACTCACGACTCAAATTAATGTACCTTCTGAGATTCAATGTATCATTAGTCATATTGAAAGGGAATGTTCAGTTCAAATTAAAAATTGTCTGGAGAAAGAAGGCATAACGTTTAGAAATAGTTTAAAAAGTGTTGATTATTTAGACCCTATTCATAAGTTTTATAAAACAAAGTCAAAGCAATTGATTAATTAATAACTTTTATTAACTAAGGAGTGTAAATCATGAAAAATGAAATGGTAGGGGTCGTTCTGGAATCCGAAAAAGAAGAAATCTTGCAATTGTATGAACGTAAAACTGCATTGCAAGAGCTAATCAATTCTTTTAATGATACTGCAATGATTCATGATAATTTATATGAAAGGATTGTAAAAGATCTCGGTCAGACTATGGTAGCTATGGAGAACTGGTGGGCTTGTACTTCTAAGAAATATCAATGGAAAAGACACCCTGACTCTAACTGGACCATTGATTTTAATACTAATGAAATAAACTTGGTGAGGAGTGAAGTAAATGCTTAATGATTAGACAATTACACCTGAAAGGAGGTGAAAAAATGAGAAATTTATTTTCTAAAAAAAATATTGGAAATAGAGAAGATGTTCAAGGTTATTGTGGAACATGTAGCTTTTCCTGTACAGGTGGCTGTGCAAGCACATGTACTTTTTCATGTAGTTCAAATTGCACGTATACATGCAGTGGAAAAGCGGTATGGTAATCTCATAATTAATTAACAAATGCTTGGACAAGAGACTGTCAGTGACAGTCTCTTGTCCATTGAAACTGTAGTATAAGTAGCACCTATTAATGAAACATACTAATTTTAGCTTATGATTTTTGTACATATACAGCCTTTAGTGTAAAAGCGCGATTAGAATGATATAATAGTTAGGATTTATGAAGGATACTCGCTAACTTATTAAAAACAACACAGTATCTGAAGAAGCAACGGAGGGAATATATTATGGCGAAACTGGTGGTTTGTGATCACCCTTTGATCCAACACAAACTTACATTTATCCGCGATGTGCGGACCAACACCAAGGATTTCCGCGAGCTGGTGGATGAAGTAGCAACCTTGATGGCTTATGAAATTACACGGGATATCCCGCTGGAAAGCATTACGGTGCAGACACCGGTTGCTGAGACAGAAGGTAAAGTGATTTCCGGACGTATGCTGGGTCTTATTCCGATTCTGCGTGCAGGCTTGGGTATGCTGGATGGCGTAGTAAAACTGCTGCCTGCAGCAAAGGTGGGCCATGTGGGACTGTTCCGCGATCCTGAGACGCTGCAACCCGTAGAATACTATACGAAGCTGCCTACAGATGTAACTGAGCGCGAATTGATCGTGATTGATCCGATGCTTGCAACGGGTGGCTCTGCAATTGCGGCGATTGATGTGTTGAAAAAGAGAGGCTGCACTCAAATTAAAATGATGAATCTGATTGCTGCTCCTGAAGGAGTCAAAGCTGTGCAGGATGCACATCCTGATGTAGACATCTATGTCGCTGCACTGGACGAGCGTCTGGATGATCATGGATATATCATTCCGGGTCTTGGTGACGCGGGAGACCGCTTGTACGGAACCAAGTAGACTGCCTTTGGCAGTTCGGTAAAATCTATGGACGTTATACAGGTCCTTATTTTAAATAATGGAAGATCTGTGAAGCGGACATTTATTATGAAAAGGGGTTCAACAGAAAATGTCCAAAATCAAAGTGATGACAATTTTTGGTGTGCGTCCGGAAGCAATTAAGATGGCTCCTCTTATTTTGGAGCTTCAGCGTCACCCGGAGCATATCGAGTCCGTGGTATGCGTTACAGCTCAACATCGCCAGATGCTTGATCAGGTTCTGGAAGTTTTCAATATTCACCCTGATTATGATCTGGACGTAATGAAGGATCGCCAGACACTGAATGAAATCTCCATGCGGGTACTTCAAGGTCTGGAACCTGTATTGCGTGAGGCCAAGCCCGATATCGTGTTGGTTCACGGTGATACACTGACGACTTTCCTCGCCAGCTATGCAGCCTTTATGCAGCAGATTGAAGTAGGGCATGTGGAAGCGGGTTTGCGAACGTGGAACAAGCTTTCTCCATATCCTGAAGAAATGAACCGTCAGCTCACAGGCGTGCTGTCTGATCTGCATTTCTCGCCTACTTCTTTATCGGCTGGAAATTTGCGGAAGGAAAACAAGCCTGAATCGCGAATATATGTTACAGGCAATACAGTAACTGACGTATTTCAGTATACGGTTCGCCAGGATTACGAGCACCCTGTACTGGAGTGGGCTCAGGGCAAACGCCTGATTCTTATGACAGCACATCGCCGGGAATCCCAAGGGGAACCGCATCGTCAGATTTTTAATGCGGTTAAGCGAATTGCGGATGAGTTTGAGGATATCGCTATTGTTTATCCGGTTCATCCGAGTCCGGCTGTGAAGGAACCTGCATTTGAGATTTTAGGCAACCATCCGCGTATTAAGCTGATTGATCCGCTGGATGTCGTGGATCTGCACAATTTTTACCCACATACACATCTGATCCTTACGGATTCCGGTGGGCTTCAGGAAGAAGCGCCTTCGTTCGGAGTACCTGTTCTGGTGCTGCGTGATACGACTGAAAGACCGGAAGGAATTGAAGCGGGCACCTTGGAACTGGTGGGTACGAACGAAGAGAACGTGTACAATCGGACCAAGGCACTTTTGACAGATTCCGCGTTGTACGATTCTATGAGTCAGGCAGCGAATCCTTACGGCGATGGAAAAGCATCAGTAAGAATTGTCAATGCGATTTTGCACCATTATGGCGTTCAATCCGAACGTCCTGAAGAATTTCACACAATGTTCACAAAAGGTGTTCGTCCGATATAATTATTCTTTACAAGGCAAGCATACAGTTAAACTGTACGGTTACCAAGGGATACAGCAATTTAAGATGCTTTGTCGTTTGATTTTATACTTTAGGGCGCTAAAATATCTCAATTGACAAAGCATCTTATATTTAAGTAAAATGGACTGGAATTGCAGGGGTGACATGGAAAAGTGGTCAAACCTTCCAAGCAAAACAACAACCGAAATAACACCGGGAATGCCTTCAAGGCAATTGGATTGGTGAGCGCGATCGGCATTGATTTGGCGATATGCACATTGGGTGGTTTCTATGCCGGAAAGTGGCTCGATGCTAAACTTGATGGCTCCGGAATTTGGATTGGCGTAAGCGTTCTCGCAGGCTTGGTTGTAGGCGCATTAAGTATTGCCCTTGTGATCGGAAAGGTATTGAGGGATAACCATGAATGAGATGACCCGTATGCAAAAAATGTTATGGATCGTAGCGCTTGGTATTATGGCTCTGTGTTTCCTGGTCTCCGCCTTCATGCCCCAACATCGTGACATTGCTCACGGAATCATTCTGGGAACGGGAGTAAGCTGTCTTAATGTGCTGTATATGGCCTACAAAATTCGACAGGTTGCGAATGCAGCCGCCGGTGAAGGCAAGAAGAAAAAGGTGGGCATTGGCTTTGGCGTTCGAGTAGGGACCTCTATTTTGGCAGTAGTGCTGGCGCTAGAATTTCCAGCCTATTTCCATGAGATCGCTGTAATGGCAAGCCTGGTGACTGGACAATTTCTTCTTTTAATTATAGGCATCATATTCGCGCTACAGGAAAAATGATGGCTCAACTGAGAAAGGGGTGAGAAAACATGTTGCATGAATCACCGATTATCGAATTGGGCGGATTTAACATTGACTTGTCCGTCATTATTATGCTGGTTGTGACTTGCGCGATTGTATTTGGACTGGCATTTGCTGCAACGCGCAATTTGTCTGTGGACAATCCAAGCAAGCTGCAAAATTTTATGGAATGGGTCGTCGAATTCGTTCAAGGACTGATTACCAGCACGATGGATTTGAAAAAAGGGAAGCCATTCCTCTCCTTGGGGATGACGCTGATCATGTTCATCTTCGTCGGAAATATGCTAGGCTTACCGTTCGGGATTGTGACCGAGTTCGATAATGCGCAAAGTGCCCAAGTATTTGGACATGAAATCATTCCAGTCAAAGAAGCATTAGAACAAGCACAGGCGTCTCACCCGGGCGAAGCTGCCCATGTAGGTATCAGCTGGTGGAAATCACCTACCGCAGATGCAGGGGTATCCATTGGACTGGCTTTGATGATCTTTGTCCTGGTTCATTTCCTGGGGATTTTCCGTAATACCAAAGCTTACTTCAAGCATTACATTCAGCCATTTCCATTCTTTTTGCCAATTAACTTGATTGAGCAGTTCTCAAAACTGTTGACACATGGTATGCGTCTATTCGGTAATATTTTTGCCGGCGAAGTTTTGATCAGTGTTCTGCTGAAAATGACAGCACTTGGTGTGGGAGGTATGGTTGCTTCCGTATTGGGACTCGTGGTCTGGCAAGGATTCAGTATTTTTGTCGGCAGTATTCAGGCGTTCGTCTTTACCATTTTGACGTTCGTATATATTTCGCAGGCAATTGACACGCATGAAGAAGAGCATTAGTTAAAATTAGTTTCGGGTTTTTAGTTAAGTTCAGGAGTACGCTTCGCTCTTAACTGCAAATACATGTACAACACAAATACACATCTCTAAGGAGGATTTTTTAAATGGGAGCTTGGGCATTAATAGCAGCAGCTATCGCAGTAGGTTTGGGTGCGCTCGGCGCAGGTATTGGTAACGGTCTGATTGTAAGTAAAACAGTTGAAGGTATCGCTCGTCAGCCTGAGGCTAAATCAACTTTGCAAACGGTAATGTTTATCGGTGTAGGTCTGGTTGAAGCCTTGCCTATTATCGGGGTCGTTCTGGCGTTTATTTTCTACGCTAAGGCATAATAATTTGAAACTTGCAAGGTTTGGCGGGGAAGGCCACAGCCATCCGCGCCTTCTTTGTTGCTTGGCTTAAGGGATAACTAGGACTGACGTTCACCGGAAAGGAGTGACTTCAATTGAGTTTAAATTGGACAAGTATCGTTTTCACAATTATTGCATTTTTGATCTTGTACTGGTTACTAACGCGTTATGCATTCGGACCTCTCTTTTCCGTTATGGAGAAGCGGCGTCAGCTTGTATTACAGCAAATGAATGAAGCGGCACAGACGCGTGAACAGGCTGCTGCTTATGTTGAGGAGCAAAAGCAGGCTCTCCAGCAGGCACGTAAGGAAGCGTACGACATTATTGAGCAGTCAAAACAAACAGGTAACAAACAAGCGGAGCAAATTATTGTTCAGGCTAAAGACGAAGCTGTCCGCCTGAAAGACGAAGCTGTTCGTGAAATCACAAGCGAGCGTAATAAGGCGGTTGCCGAACTGCGCAGCGAAGTGGGTAAAGCTTCGGTACAAATTGCTTCCAAACTGATTCAAAAGGAAATCAAGGAAGACCAAGTCCAGGGAGAGCTTGTCGACCAATACCTTAAAGAGGTAGGAGGCAAAGCATGAGCCGGGATACGGTAGTAGCCAAACGGTATGCGAAAGCTTTGTTTGAAGTGGCAGAGCAGGAACAGACCATTATGGAAACCGAGCAGGAGCTACGTGCTTTTGTAGAGGCTGTATCGGGGGATGCTGAAATCCGTAAATTCATTAATTCTCCTAACATTACGGAAGCGGTCAAGCTTCAAGTTCTGGCTAACAGTTTTGAAGGCAAGTTGTCTGCCTCGCTAATTAACACGATCAAACTGTTGATTCAGCGTAGTAGAGCAGATTTGTTTGAATCTCTCCTTGCCGGATACCTCGATATTCAGGAATACAAGCTGGGACTTGCTCATGCAAAGGTGTATTCGACTTATGCTTTAAGTGATCAGGAAAAAACAGCGGTAGCCGAGGAATTCGGAGCCCGTGAACATAAAACAATCCGTGTGGAAAATATAGTGGACCCGAGTCTGCTGGGCGGATTAAAAGTGGTTATCGGCGATACATTGTACGACGGCAGTCTGGCCGGCAAGCTGGATCGTCTCGAGAAATCCTTTAACAGACGAGTATAGAAGATAGGGGTGAACACACTTGAGTATCAAACCTGAGGAAATCAGTTCATTGATTAAAAGTCAGATTGAACAATATAAAAATGATATCGAGGTCGTTGAAGTCGGCACTGTTGTTGAAGTCGGCGACGGTATTGCCCGCGTCTACGGACTGGAAAAAGTTATGGCCGGTGAATTGGTTGAATTCGACACTGGCGTATTGGGCTTGGCGCTCAACGTGGAAGAAAGCAATGTCGGTGTTGTTATTTTGGGTCAATTCTCCGACATTCGTGAAGGTGGTCAAGTAAAACGTACAGGCCAGATCATGCAGGTCCCTGTAGGGGAAGCAATGATTGGACGTGTAGTTAACCCATTGGGGCAACCAGTAGACGGTAAAGGACCGATTGCTACAACAGAATTCCGTCCGGTTGAAAGTCAGGCTCCAGGCGTTATGGCCCGTAAATCGGTACATGAGCCTATGCAGACGGGGATTAAAGCTATTGATGCGATGGTTCCAATTGGTCGTGGTCAACGTGAGTTGATCATCGGTGACCGTCAAACAGGTAAAACATCTATCGCAATCGATGCAATTTTGAACCAAAAAGGTAACGGCATGAAATGTATTTATGTCGCTATTGGTCAAAAACAATCCACGGTAGCTCAAGTTGTTGAAACATTGCGTCGTCACGGTGCGCTGGAATATACGATTGTCGTTACGGCATCAGCTTCCGAGCCATCACCATTGCTGTACATTGCTCCTTACTCTGGCTGCGCTATGGGTGAGTATTTCATGTACAAAGGCGAGCATGTCCTTGTTGTTTATGATGACTTGACTAAACAAGCGTCAGCTTACCGGGAATTGTCCCTGTTGCTGCGTCGTCCACCGGGCCGTGAAGCATATCCGGGTGACGTTTTCTATCTTCACTCTCGCTTGCTGGAACGTGCAGCGAAGCTGAATGATGAGTTGGGCGGCGGATCACTTACCGCATTGCCGTTCATCGAGACACAGGCTTCCGACGTTTCTGCATATATTCCAACCAACGTTATCTCCATCACAGATGGACAGATCTTCCTGGAAGCTGACTTGTTCTATGCAGGACAACGTCCGGCGATCAACGTAGGTATTTCCGTATCTCGTGTAGGTGGTTCAGCTCAGATTAAAGCAATGAAAAAGGTAGCAGGTTCCCTGCGTCTGGATCTTGCTCAATATCGTGAGCTTCAAGCGTTCTCCCAATTCGGGTCCGACTTGGATAAATCCACAAAAGCCCGTTTGGATCGCGGCGCACGCATGATGGAAATTCTGAAACAGGGTGTTAACCAACCGCTTGCTGTAGAGCAACAAGTAGTGAGCTTGTATACTGCTGTAAAAGGCTTCCTTGATGATATCCCTGTAGCGGATGTAAAACGTTTTGAAAAAGACTTCCTGTCTTTCATGGTGTCTGACCATCAGGACGTGCTTCAATCTATCCGCGACACGAAAGACTTGGTGGCTGATAACGAAACGGCTTTGAAGGCAGCTATCGAGAAATTCAAAAAATCATTCGCCACGTCGGTATAATACATTGGAATTTGCCTGTTTATGATGAAAGATGTTCTAAGGAAGCGTGCCCTCCGGGTTTTGGCTTCCTTGGCATGTTTTACCCTCAATAACAGGCCCTTTAACATATGCCCGGCTGGATTTGAATCTTACGAAGTTAGCTTTGGCTTTGCCAAAGCTTGAAGGTGGTGAAATCATGGCAAAAGGTATGCGCGAGATTAAACGTCAGATTAAAAGTGTGCAGAGTACGAAGCAGATCACGAAAGCGATGGAAATGGTCGCTGCATCCAAGCTGAGAAAAGCTCAGGAGAAAGCGGAGTCGGCTCGTCCTTACTCGGAAAAGCTTAAGGAAGTTGTGAGTAGCATTGCTTCTGGAGCGAATAACATCAAGCATCCAATGCTGGAAACGCGTCCGGTTAAAAAGACTGCTTATCTCATCATTACATCTGATCGTGGTCTGGCTGGTGGTTATAACGCCAATATTTTACGACAGGTTACGCAGACGATTTCTGAACGTCACCGTTCACAGGATGAATTTGTGATTTTCATCATTGGACGAAAAGGACGGGATTATTTCAGACGTCGTGAATTTCCTATCGCTGAATCGGTAACAGATCTGTCGGATACACCTGCTTTTGCAGATATCAAAACGATTGCAAGCAAGGCTGTACAAGGCTTTGAACTTAAAGAATTTGATGAGCTTTATCTATGCTATAACCGCTTTGTCAACGCATTGACTCAAATTCCAACAGTTGACCGTCTGTTACCAATGGCAACACCGGATTCAGCTACAGCTTCATCCTCAATTAACTATGAGTATGAGCCTTCACCAGAAGGAGTGCTGGAAGTATTGCTACCGCGTTACGCGGAAACGCTCATTTACGGCGCTTTGCTGGATGGTAAAGCTAGTGAACTGGGAGCGAAGATGACGGCAATGGGATCTGCTACGAAGAATGCTTCCAAGTTAATTGGTGAGCTTTCCTTGACCTATAACCGTGCTCGTCAAGCGGCTATTACCCAGGAAATTACGGAAATCGTTGCAGGGGCAAGTGCTCAGTCTTAATCAGGCTTATAGCGACTGTTTTATAGCAGAGTCTACACTATTATGATAAATTGCGGGCGCAAAACAAATCAGAGTGGTTCGGATTTGCGGCTGTGCAAGCTTGTAGGAGGGAAACCAAAAGATGAACAAAGGACGCGTAGTGAGCATCATGGGTCCGGTTGTCGACGTTGAGTTTGAACGTGGACAGCTTCCGGAAATCCTGAATGCCATTCATATTGGGACTGTGCTGGAGAGCGGAGTCAAAATTGACCTGACGCTCGAAGCTTCAAAACATCTAGGTGACAACCGTGTGCGTTGTATTGCCATGTCTTCCACAGATGGTTTGGTTCGTGGAGCTGAAGCCATAGATCTGGGAGCACCTATTTCAGTACCTGTCGGCGAAGCAACTCTTGGACGCGTATTTAACGTACTTGGAACGCCAATTGATAATGGTGCTGATATGAGTGAAACGGCTAGAAACCCAATTCACCGTCAAGCTCCTTCTTTCGATGAGCTGACAACTCAAGCAGAGATGCTCGAAACCGGTATTAAAGTTATCGACTTGCTGGCTCCTTATGCCAAAGGTGGTAAAGTCGGATTGTTTGGTGGTGCTGGTGTAGGTAAAACCGTAACCATTCAAGAATTGATTAACAATATCGCTCAGGAGCATGGTGGTATTTCTGTATTTGCGGGTGTAGGTGAACGCACACGTGAAGGAAATGACTTGTACCATGAAATGAGAGATTCCGGCGTTATCAACAAAACAGCGATGGTGTTCGGACAAATGAACGAGCCTCCGGGTGCACGTTTGCGTGTAGCTCTCACAGGTCTGACGATGGCGGAATACTTCCGTGACCAAGAAGGCCGTGACGTGTTGCTCTTTATTGATAACATTTTCCGCTTTACCCAAGCGGGTTCTGAGGTTTCTGCCCTGTTGGGACGTATGCCTTCAGCAGTAGGTTACCAGCCTACGCTGGCTACTGAGATGGGTCAATTGCAAGAACGGATTACTTCTACTAAAAAAGGTTCCGTTACTTCCATTCAGGCGATCTACGTGCCTGCGGATGACTACACTGACCCTGCTCCTGCTACAACGTTTGCCCATTTGGATGCTACAACGAATCTGGAACGTAAAATTTCCGAAATGGGTATTTACCCGGCGGTTGATCCACTTGCATCAAGCTCCCGGATTTTGGCTCCAGACGTTGTGGGTGAAGAGCATTACAATGTAGCGCAAGGGGTAAAACAAATTTTGGCCCGCTACAATGAGCTTCAGGATATCATTGCCATCCTGGGTATGGATGAGCTGAGTGAAGAAGATAAAATGTTGGTAGCACGTGCACGTAAAATCCAGCGTTTCCTTTCTCAACCTTTCCACGTTGCCGAAACATTTAACGGCTTCCCAGGTAAATATGTGCCGGTTAAAGAAACTGTACGAAGCTTCAAAGAAATTTTGGAAGGCAAGTATGACCACCTTCCAGAAGCGGCCTTCCTTTTTGTAGGAGCCATCGAAGAAGCAGTTGAAAAAGCTAAAACACTGTAAACATACAGGCAAAGATTAGCCGAGCCTTACGAAGTGAGCTGTCTGCGGACAGCTTCCAGGAGGGATTCAAGTGAGCACGTATTTACTAGAGATTGTGACGCCGGAGCGCCTGGTCTATACAGAACAGGTAAACAGCATCAGTGTTCGCGGCTCGGAAGGCGATCTTGGGATTTTGCCCGGACACCTTCCCTTGGTCACTCCCTTGAAGATTGCACCGATACGCATTAAAATCGGTGGTCAAACTGAAGTGATCGCGGTCAATGGGGGCTTTCTTGAAGTCCGCAAGGATAAAGTGGTCATTTTGGCTGAGAGTGCGGAACGTTCCGAAGAAATTGATGTGGAGCGTGCCCGTGCGGCAAGGGAGCGGGCAGAACTGCGGCTCCAGAGCAAGCAGGAACAGATAGATCATCATCGGGCGGAAGTAGCTCTGCAACGGGCGCTTAACCGTCTAAATGCTACAAGCATCAGAACCAATAAGAATTAATATTGGAGTTTAAGTGGAATTTTAAAAGGGTTCGGCATAGTATACGGATGGAACGACAAGGAGACCAATTCATAACTTCTGCCAGAAAATGTCCGGTAGAGGGTGAGGAGGAACCTTGCTTCCTTCGATCACTGTGATCGGACTCTTTTTTTAGCTGTTATTACCAAATGTACAGTCCTATTTCTTGCCTGGCTGCTAGGTATTTAGTACCTTTTAAATTCACGAAACAGAAGTGATTAATCACATTTTGTCGAAATAAATGTCCTAAAAACAGAAATAGCACTGGCATATTAGGCGTTCGCCGAGTATTATAAAGAAGTCTGTGACGCAGATGGGGGGAATTATGGTTGAACGGGAAACAGCAATTGGCTGAACAGCTAAGTCAATCGGCGAGTATGACCGCGCTGATCTCTATGATCGTATCGCTCCTCTGTATAGCATTAGCTTGGTGGGCTTTACAGAGCTTAAAGCTGGATTTGTTAATCCGACAACCCAAAGGACCGCAGGGCAGATTGCTGCACTTGTTTCTTGCTATTATTTTGGGACAGTTGGTTTCGGGGTTCCTGTTGAGCTACATCTCTTGGAGCCAGATGCTCTAGAATTTGTTTTAACATGAAGTAGGCGGGTTATATGACCTTATGACTGTGTCTCTGCGGGAATTGTCGAATAACATCGCGTCATATTGTTAACAATGGTAAACAAAAGAACCATACATGTATAGCTGGCTGAATCAGTTAGAGTACAATGGTCGTCAAGTACAAAAAAACGCTTGTATACTTGTTTTAATCAGTGGTATGATGGCAGTTAGGGTATTAGTAAAATCTTGTTTTTTTATGTAATGAAAAAGCAAGGCATGAAAATAGCGGAATATGTTCTTTTTTTCCAGAATGGAAAAGAGAAATGACGCGCGGAGGGAACCATAGATGAGCAAATTTATCGTCCGCGGTGGCAACAGATTGACCGGGAGTGTCAAAGTCAGCGGAGCCAAAAACTCAGTTCTGCCGATCATCGCCGCTTCTCTGCTAGGAGAAGAAGGAGAAAGTGTCATTATTGATGCACCTCCTCTAGACGATGTGATGACCATTAACAAAGTGCTGGAGTCCTTAGGAGCAGGCGTTACATACCAAGATGAGGTCATTCGTGTTGACGCGCGGAAGATAATTTCCTGTGAAGCCCCTTACGAGTGGGTTAGGAAAATGCGCGCTTCATTCTTGGTTATGGGACCGTTGCTTACGCGTTTGGGACGTACAAGAATCTCGCTTCCAGGCGGATGCGCAATCGGAACGCGACCCATTGATCAGCATTTGAAGGGTTTTGAGGCATTGGGCGCGGAAATTAGCCTGGGCCAAGGTTTTATTGAAGCTAAAAGTAACGGGCGTCTGCGTGGAGCTAAAGTTTATTTGGATGTAGCCAGCGTAGGGGCAACCGAGAATATTATGATGGCCGCTACTCTTGCTGAGGGCGTAACTACCATCGAGAATGCTGCTAAGGAACCTGAGATTGTTGATCTCGCAAATTTCCTGAATGGAATGGGTGCCAAAGTACGTGGTGCGGGCACGGGCGTTATTCGTATTGAAGGCGTTGAGAAGCTGCATGGTGTAAAACATACCGTCATTCCCGACCGGGTAGAAGCAGGTACTTATATGGTTGCTGCTGCGATCACAGGCGGGAACGTATATGTAGAAGGCGCAATATCCGATCATTTGGGTCCGGTTATTTCCAAGATGGAAGAAATGGGTGTAACCATTCAACCTGATGAGAACGGAATTCGTGTCATTGCAGATAAGCCGTTAAAAGCCGTTGATGTTAAAACGTTGCCTTATCCAGGTTTTCCTACCGATATGCAGTCACAGATGATGGCACTTCAGCTTGCCGCTGAAGGAACGAGCATTATTACGGAAACCGTGTTTGAAAATCGTTTCATGCATGTGGATGAATTTCATCTCATGAATGCGGAGATTAAGGTCGAAGGCCGTTCTGCCATTGTAACGGGTAATGCTAAGCTGACAGGTGCGAAAGTAACCTCTACAGATTTGCGTGCAGGTGCTGCGTTGATTCTGACCGGACTCATTGCAGAAGGTACAACGGAAGTATCCGGCGTACATCACATCGATCGTGGTTACGTTCATTTGGCTGAGAAGCTGACCGGATTGGGAGCGGACATTTACAGAGTGACCGTGGAAGAGTCCAAACTGGATCATTCACCCAGTACAGAGCGCGTAATGCCGGAAGAGGCGTCTGGGAATCTGTTTAAGAAGATTCAGCCTTCCCTCGCCTAAGCTTTAACGCATGTAGCTTCATGTTGCATACGTATATTCTTAAACAACGAAGAACCAAGTCCGAAAGGACTGGTTCTTTTTATTGTTTATAGCCAGTCTTTTTCATTCTTTCAGTTCTCTTAAAATGGTTCTATCAAAGTGGACGACTTCATATGATTGAAAATATCTGCTGGAGTATATCTATACTTCCAGCCGGACACTTAGCCCTTTGATGGAGGTTTCAGCCTATGAAAGATTCGCAGGTTCGCATCCGTATACCCATTCATCATCCTAAGGAACATCGCCAGGCTTTATTTGCGGAGGAAGACACTGGCTCTATAGCTACCTTGTTACAGAAAAATAAGCTTATGCAACAGCAGCCGGACGCAAGAGGTACATTGCCGACTGGCGTCAAGCCCAATCGGGGTACAACAGCCGTGCCTTCCGCTGTGAACTCTGTTGATACGGCTCTGCCTATCGCTGGAGTAGCGGCCCATGACACACGCGCTGCAAGCCCGCTGCCGCACCTGCGTCCTTCCGCCGGGCGTGCCCCACGCTGGGGCAGCCGCCGCCCATGGCTGCCATTCGCCGCCATGGCAGGGGTGCTGGTGCTTGCCATGGCTGTGCCCGCGCTAATGGCGTGGCCTCGCCAGACGGCGCAGCCGGTGCCGCCAAGCAGCCGCACGGCAGTACCGGCTGCGCCTAGCGTGACGGCAAAGGGTGAGACGCCCGTCACGCGCTTACCGGGCGTCCCGCCGATGCCAGCGGTGCCCGCTGCGCCAACGCGTAGCGTACCGGTGGCGGCAGAGCCAGACGTGCGTGTGTATGTCACGTCCACCGGTCGCACGGAGACGTTACCGCTGGAGCAATACATTGTCGGCGTAGTAGCTGCCGAAATGCCGCCCAGCTTTGAGGGGGAGGCACTGAAAGCGCAGGCCATAGCCGCGCGTACCTTCATTGCCCGGCGCTTGCTGGCTGATGACACTAGCGGTGCCCCTGCGGGAGCAGATGTGACGGATACTGTTAAACATCAGGCTTATATCTCCAAAGCTAAACTTACTAGAGAATGGGGGCATTCTGGTAAATCCGCAGAGCTGGCTAAAATTCAGCAGGCCGTACGAGACACCAAGGATACGATCATGGTATATGAAGGCAAGCCCATTACGGCATCTTTTTTTTCTACTAGCAATGGCTACACCGAAAATTCAGAGGATGTGTGGGCGAAGGCAGTGCCCTATTTACGAAGCGTATCAAGTCCATGGGACAAGCAGTTGGCCCCGCGTTATTCAGAAACCGTCACACTGAGTCGTCAAAGCGTGTTCGATAGATTGGGGTTAAGTCGTACTGCAATTGCCGCCTCTACTGGAGGAGGAAGTATGCCAGAGATTCGTATACTCTCCAAGACAGAAGGACATCGCATCAAGAAGATTGAAGTTGGTGGCTCAATCTTTACGGGACCGGAGATCCGTAACAAACTGGGGTTGCGTTCGGCTGAGTTTACTTGGAAGGCTGAAGGGGACCGGATTGCTATAACAACCTATGGCTATGGTCATGGTGTTGGTATGAGTCAGTGGGGAGCCAATGGAATGGCCAAAGAAGGTCATACTGCCACTCAAATACTCCTTCACTATTATACTGGCATTTCTTTTGCGCAAGCCTCTCGTATTCTAAGTTAGTAAATATTTCGAAACTTTGAAGTATAAAAGAGTTGCACCCGGTAACACTGGTTACTGAGGTGATGAGCAAATGAATGAACAAAATAAAAACCAGAACCAAAACCATGAAGAAACACCCAAAACCTTTCAGGGTGGAAGAGCTTCACGGCCGTCTTCGTGGAAAAAGCTGTTGTCCAAAAGGTGGGCATACCCGGCAGCCTACATTGCCGCAGCAGCCATTATACTAACTTTAGTGTGGGTCTATCAGGATGCCAGCCAGAAGTCTTTCAAACCTGACCCAGCTAGTCCATCGGTACAAAGCACAAGTGCAGTGAATACCGATGTTAACGGACAACAGCCAGAAAGCGTGGAAGTCGTTGCCCAGTCGGAAAATATCGCATGGCCAGTGGCAGATGCTGGCGCAGTACAGGTCGTAAAGCCGTTCTTTGATGAGAACGCGACCGCTGATGAGCAGGCGGCAGCTATGGTAGAGTACGATAAAACATTTACCGCTAACACTGGGATTGATCTTTCCCGGACTGACGATCAGGCGTTTGAAGTAAGAGCCGCCCTGAGTGGCAAAGTATCTCGTGTGGAACAACATCCGCTGGTAGGTAATGTCGTAGAAATTACGCATGATAATAATCTCAAAACGGTGTACCAAAGCTTGAGTGATCTGAAAGTAAAAGAAGGCGATCAAGTGAAACAAAACGATGTGATTGCTTCAGCGGGTCGTAACGAGCTTGAAAAGGATTTGAAAACACATTTGCATTTTGAAGTGTATCAGGATGACAAGCCTGTGAATCCAGCAGGTCTGCTTCCTAAAAAATAAATCTGGTCATGGCTTTGCATGCAAAGCGGGGAATCCATATTCCCTGCTTTTTTCTTGTGTAGTTTTTGTGCATAAGGTAAACATAAGCTGCTTTTGCCAAATAAATAGGCCTTCCGAAGCATGTCTTCCCGCCAAACCGCGAATATATAGGCACGCTCCTCATATAATGTACCAAACTATCCACAGTAGGGAGGCGGGAGCGTGCACGATTACATCAAGGAACGGACCATCAAAATCGGTCGCTGTATCGTGGAAACAAGGAATACGGTCCGTACGATTGCCAAGGAATTTGGTGTCTCCAAGAGCACGGTGCATAAAGATCTGACCGAACGGCTGCCTGAAATCAACCCGGATCTTGCCGATCAGGTGAAGCACATTCTTGAATACCATAAATCCATCCGCCATCTGCGGGGGGGAGAAGCCACGAAAATTAAGTACAAAAAAACGAGTGGCAAACGAAGGGAGATTCTCGTTTCCGGCAAGTCCTAAAAATATATAGTGAATTGGCTGGCAAAGCCATTGAATCAACCCCCTGAAGTATGATATGTTAAAAGATGGTACAAGACGAAAAATGACATGTAACCGTAGGTTTATACATATATTTGCCGCTTCTTGTCGAATCTTAGCTTTTTAAAATATCACTTTGGGGGCCTTTTTAATATGTTCAGTAATGATATCGGTATCGACCTCGGTACGGCCAACGTGCTTATCCACGTCAAAGGGAAGGGGGTTGTTCTTGACGAACCTTCCGTTGTCGCGATAGAAAGCGATACAAAAAGAGTCCTGGCTGTCGGAGAGGAAGCGCGCCGTATGGTGGGACGTACTCCTGGTAATATCATAGCCATCCGTCCATTACGTGATGGTGTCATCGCCGATTTTGAAGTAACAGAAGCGATGTTAAAATATTTTATCAATCGGGTGGGGGGGAAAAGCTGGTACAGCCACCCTCGTATTCTAATTTGTGCGCCAACGAACATTACCTCAGTGGAGCAAAAAGCGATTCGTGAAGCGGCGGAACGTAGCGGGGCCAAGGAAGTATTTTTGGAGGAAGAGCCAAAAGCGGCTGCCATTGGAGCAGGAATGGATATTTTTGAGCCTAGCGGCAACATGGTAGTGGATATTGGTGGCGGAACGACTGACGTTGCAGTCCTCTCTATGGGGGATGTCGTAACAGCTTCTTCCATTAAAATGGCAGGGGACAAATTTGATACAGCCATCATGAAATATGTAAAAACGAAGTACAAGCTTCTGATCGGAGAACGTACGGCTGAAGATATCAAGATTGCTATCGGAACTGTGCATCCGAGTGGACGTCGTGCAGAGATGGACATCCGTGGACGGGATATGGTATCCGGATTGCCCAAAACGTTAAGTATATCTGCAGATGAAGTGCAGGATGCACTTAGAGATCCTGTGTCAGCGATTGTTGCTGCGGCCAAGTTTGTATTGGAGCAGACCCCACCGGAACTGTCAGCTGATATTATTGACCGTGGTGTTATTTTGACTGGTGGCGGTGCCTTGCTTAGCGGATTGGACGAGCTACTTGCTGAAGAACTGCGCGTTCCCGTACTGGTTGCCGAAGATCCGATGCATTGTGTTGTTAAAGGTACAGGAATTATGCTAGATAATTTGGATCATGTGGTTAAGAAAAAGTTCTAATCTGCCGATAGTGACTATAAGAGACTCGTGTGCGGTCAGGCAGGTTGCCTAGCATTTTGGCCTTCGTGCCTCCGCGCGAGCATATGATTTTAGCAGAGTATAGGATTGGGGTGCACGTTACATGTTGAGAGGTTTATATACTGCGGCCGCCGGATTGATGACACAACAACGACGCCATGACACCGTGACGCAAAATATTGCTAATATGAATACGACGGGATACAAACAGGAGAACAGTGTTCAGCGTTCTTTCCCCGAAATGCTTATTTCCATGACGGGTGGTAACCCTGATAACCCGGACCGTACGGTCGGCAAGCTCAATACTGGCGTTTTTGCTGAGGAAAGCCTCTCCCCTTACATTCAGGGAGCATTAAAGGACAGTGGACAAGCGACGGATTTTGCGATACAGTCCAATATTAATGTGAACGACCCAGCTACTGGTCAACCTATGGCTTTTGATCAGGCGGGAAAATTCATCAATGCTAACGGTGAAGTCACCTACCGTCCAGAAGCGTTTTTTTCGGTGCGGGACAGTAATGGTAATGTTCGTTATACACGTGACGGGCATTTTCAAGTAAATGGAGCGGGAGCATTGCTTTCATCGACTGGCTCAGCGGTGCTGGATACGAATGGAAAACCAATTCAATTGACCGGGGCTGTCTCAGCGCTTAAAGTAAATGAGCGGGGCGAATTGGTAGATAGCCAGTCCAACCAGACGTTGGGGACGACGCTCGGTATTAGTGTCATTGATCGTCCGTATCAGCTCGTTCGTGAGGGTAATGGGAATTTCCGCCTGAATGATACTGATGGTGCTACAGCTAGAATGATGACCGCTAATGATGCTGTATCCGTTCGTCAAGGTTACCTGGAGGTATCTAATGTAGATGCTTCACAGTCAATGGTGGATATGATGGCTGCGTTAAGAGCGTACGAAGCGAATCAGAAGGTAATTCAATTTTATGATAAAAGCTTGGACAAGGCCGTTAATGAAGTAGGCCGTGTATAACAGGGGGTAAGTGATGAACAACTCCATGATTGGTGCAATGGTATCTATGGCCAGTGTGCAGCAGCGTTTGGATTTAATTGCCGATAATATTGCCAATGTCAATACAGTTGGTTATAAGAGTAAACAGGGTTCCTTTGAAGATGTATTGGCCAATGTGAAACAACAGCCTTCAACGTATCTCCAAAATGGACGGGCCATGCCGCTCGGTTATAATTTGGGCTACGGAGTTAAAACGGCTGCAATCATGAAAAATATGGAGCAAGGTCCGCTCAAGGAGACGGGACTTCCTACTGATCTGGCGATCCAGGGTAATGCCATGTTTGAAGTTCAGGGAAATGGGCAAAAAGCTTGGACCCGTGATGGTAGCTTTCATTTTATTCCTGATCCGAATGATAGTGCGACGATGATGTTGACCACTGCTGAAGGTTATTCCGTGCTGGATAACAATGATGTTCCTATTACAGCTCCAGCGGGTTCCAAGGTGGCTATTAACTCGGATGGCGAGTTGCTGATTCGTGCTAATGGAATTGGGGATCCGACAGTTGGTCAGAGAATCAAGCTAATGGATGTACAGCGTCCAGAAGGACTGGAACAGCGGGATGATAACCTGTTCGTGTTGTTGAATGGTGTGACAGAGGCAAATGTATTCGGAGCTGCAGGTGTGGCAGGTGCTGTTCCAGCGGACGTATCTGTGCGTTCCGGTTATCTTGAGGAATCTAATGTGGATTTAGCGGGCGAAATGACGGATATGATGCAAGTTCAGCGGATGTATCAACTGGCGGCACGGGCATTAACTTCTAGCGATACGATGATGAACATGGCCAACAATCTGAGGGCTTAAGGATTTGGTGATGAAAGAAGAACAATCTGATTCCCGTCCGGTGCCTGTAAAGACGAAGTCCCGCTGGCGTACTGCTCGTTATTTCATAGTTCCGTTGCTGCTCCTGTTATCGCTGTTAGGCGGCTTAATTGCAGGATATGTAATTGTAGGTAAGCAAGGGTTGTCAGGCGTATTCGAGTGGAAAACCTGGCAGCATGTCATTGATCTTATTTTTGCGCCTTAAGTTTACTTTAAAAGAGTGGGGTGGCGGGAAAAGACCGCTCCGCGAATGATTTGATCTTACGATCGCTGTTGCAACGCGATTTTCCTAATTATTAAGTTTTTAGATGTGAAAATCCCGTTGCAAAGGCGAACGCTCACGCTTCTCCAGATTCAAATCCTTCGCTCCGCTGCTACCCGCCATTAGTGCCACCCTTATTAAAATAAACCACCCGCCATTGTGTGGGGAGTATATAAAAACAAAACCCTGTGCCAACGGCGCAGGGTTTTGTTCGTCTTCAATGGCAGGAAACTCCCACGCATGGATTGCGGTCAGTGAAGGCCATCGCAGAGGCCTTCACTTTTGTTCCGCCTTTCCCGACAAGCGAGTATTATTGAAGCGACGCTTTTCTTTTGAGCTAAAAGTAACTCGGCAGAGGGGATGGAATCGTTCTGAAGAAGCGATAGCTTCGCCTTTAACCTCGGATTTTACCCTTGAATTCTTATACAATGGAAAATCCGAGGTTAACAGCGATCGGAAGAATGATCCATCCCCGTAGTCCCTCCCTTTAGCTCAAATGAATTCCCGCTTTACACCATATTAGGAGCACTCAATATGGTACTTCCGCGTAATTTTCTTTTTGCATCTGATAACTGTATAATGATGGGGAAGTTTATAACACTGCGGGGTAAAACCAAGCACGGGCAAAAGGGCTTCTTCGCGCCTCAGGTTGCATAACCGGCGGAAAAAGCCCCTTATCTCAACCTCCACTTCTGCAGTAGGTGAAGGATATCTAACATTGTTGCCGCCAAGAGCTGTTTTTATACAGCGTAGGCGGGGTAATATTATGCTTGCAGTAACTCATGATTGATACAGAGTCAGACCTGCAAGCGGGAGGAGTTATTAAGGTAAATGGACAAATTGCAATTGGATGTTAATCAAATTCAGGAGATTATCCCACATCGAGCGCCATTTTTATTGGTGGATCGTATTATTGAGCTGGAGGAAGGGAAAAGAGCAGTAGGCATTAAAAATGTAACGATGAATGAGCCTCATTTCATTGGACATTTTCCGGGGTATCCCGTTATGCCTGGTGTGTTGATTACCGAAGCACTGGCTCAAGTTGGGGCAGTCGCATTACTGCACCTAGAGAGCAATCGTGGCAAAATCGGATTCTTGGCAGGATTGGATGGTTTCCGTTTCCGAGGACAGGTGGTTCCTGGGGATACGTTGACGCTTGAAGTGGAAATCACTCGTTCCAAAGGCGCATTTGGCAAAGGGAAAGCTACGGCTAAAGTAGGCGATACGGTAGTAGCTGAGGGCGAAATTATGTTTGCTTTATCTGACCCTCCCCAATAAATAAAGCTCTTCCGACATAAGCACGAGGTCTGAACCGAGTGCAAGTGTACATAGAAATCCTGTTTTGATAAACCAAAAATGGAGAGGGGAAATTCCGTATGACGCAGTTGAGTAAAAAAGCATTAGAAGGCATTGAGAGCTGGCTGCAAGACCCTTATATTGATGAAGAAACCAAACAGGAGTTGCGCGCATTGGAAGGCAACGAGCAGGAACTGGAGGATCGCTTTTACAAAGAGCTGGAATTTGGCACAGGCGGTCTGCGTGGAGTGATCGGAGCAGGGAGTAACCGGATGAACCGTTACGTCATCGGACGTGCGACTCAAGGGTTGGCTCGCTATATTTTAGAACAGCATGCTGGTAAAGAAGGCAAACCTTCGGTTGTTATTGCACATGATTCGCGTCACTTTTCGCCAGAGTTTGCTCTGGATGCAGCTTTGGTGCTGGCAGGCAATGGTATCGTGGCTAAGTTGTTCCCTTCCTTGCGTCCAACGCCACAGCTTTCGTTTAGTGTACGTCATTTGGGAGCCAGTGGAGGGATCGTTGTAACAGCCAGTCACAATCCTCCTGAGTATAATGGATACAAGGTATACAACGATGAAGGGGGTCAGCTTGTTCCTGATCAGGCTGAACAGGTAATTAGTTATATCCGTGAGGTTCCTTCTTTTGCTGACATTCGCAGTCTGACACGTGAGGAAGCAGAGGCACAGGGATTGTTGGTTTGGCTTGGAGAAGAGGAAGATGAAGCGTTTGTAGATACGGTAGCCAGTGTGAGTGTGAACCGTGAGCTGATTGCAGCCGGACCAGGCAAAAACTTCAAAGTTGTGTTTACGCCTCTCCATGGCACTGGAAATGTACCGGTTCGTCGTGTACTGGAGAAAATCGGCTTTGAACAGGTGCATATTGTACCTGAGCAAGAGCTGCCAGATGCTGAATTTTCGACTGTTAAGTCGCCAAACCCGGAAGAACGCGATGCGTTTAAACTGGCAATTGCGCTAGGTGAGAAAATTGGTGCAGATCTGTTGATCGGAACAGACCCTGATGCTGACCGTATGGGTGCAGTTGTGAAAAACCGTGATGGCGAATATGTAGTATTGTCCGGTAATCAGTCTGGTGCGATCATGGTTTACTACTTATTGAATCAGCTGAAAGAAACAGGCAAGCTTCCGAATAATGGGGCTGTTATCAAAACCATCGTAACCAGCGAAATGGGTGCAGTTATTGCCGAACATTTTGGAGCAACCGTGTTTAACACGCTAACTGGCTTCAAGTATATTGGCGAGAAAATGAACCAGTTTGACCAAACTGGCGAGTACACCTACTTGTTTGGCTATGAAGAGAGCTATGGTTATTTGGCAGGGAATTACGCTCGCGATAAGGATGCTGTCTTGGCGGCTATGCTGATCGCTGAAGCTGCTGCTTATTACAGCACACAAGGTAAGACGCTCTATGATGTTTTACAAGAGCTGTACGAGCAGTTTGGCTACTTCCTTGAGAAGCTGGAGTCTCGTACTCTTAAGGGTAAGGATGGAGTAGCACAGATTCAGGGCAAAATGACCGATTGGCGTAGCAACGCGCCTCAAGAGATTGCAGGCGTGAAGGTAGATAAGGTACTGGACTACTCACAAGGTCTGGACGGTCTTCCACAGGAAAATGTACTCAAATTCTTACTGGAGGACGGTTCGTGGTTTTGCCTGCGCCCTTCGGGAACAGAGCCGAAAATCAAAGTATACTTTGCGGTACGCGGTTCCTCGCTGTCAGACGCGGAGCAAAGAATCAGCCACCTGGTCGATGCTGTTATGGCTCGCGTAGACGCTTGAGAAAAATCCCTTTATAATAGAATAGGTTAAGGTAATTGGATAAGATATAGTAATCGGTGACCTCTCACGGCAAAGGGCAGTACGCCGTGGAGGTCATTTCTGTATTGCAGAATAACCTGGAAGAGGCTTTGGGAAAATAGGCTTATTCCGGCAACGGAGGATTTTGCAAAATTCAATGAGTGACCTACCAAAAGGTTGAGTACGACAAGGTGGGCAGCATTGAATTTTGCAAAATCCCGAATATTAAGGAGGTTCTTTGGTGTATCAGAAATGGCAATATTGGAATACGGCTTCTCGAAAATGGTTATGGATTTTGGTGGCTGTCGGCTTGCTGGCTTCCATTCCAGTCATCGCCGATCGTGTGAAGACAGAATCCTCGAGTAAAAAAGTAGAGATTGTATTCGATTATCGGGATTTGACGGAGGCAGCCTCGTATCAGGCTCATCCGCAGGACTATCTGAATGAGCAGCTTGACCGCTTACAGCAAGCGGGTGTGAACAGCATGGCGATGTATGAAAGTACGTTGGATGATTTCCGTAAAGCGGGCCGTGTCGTAACCTATACGACTCAGAACGTTGCCGATATGGAAAAACGGCTTTCACCTGCAAATGAGAATTTTACGTATATTGTTTTTGCTGACAAAGAAAATGCGGAGGCATTAAAGCCGTTAATTTTACGTACGTTTACAAGCCTGGACATAAATGTAAAACCTTGGACTTATCAGGGACAGGAAGGGTTAGTTGTGGAAACATCTCCAGAGGATGCGTACCTCAAGCCCATGCAGCCTGACCCGATTGCGATGAAGCAGCTTCGGAGCAAAGGATTTTTTATTGTTCCACGGATGAGCGACAGTCTTCCTTACAACCAGGAGTTGACAGAAGAGATGCTTGCTTCCTTTCAGCAGAATGGTGTAAAACGCATTTTGTTTGAAGGTGATTCAGTCAAAGGCTTCACCGATAACGAGAAAGAGCATAGCTTAGCGGCATTTGCTAAATTGCTGAACAAATACGATATTGGCCTAGCTGCTATCGAAAACTTAAAAAAACCGCAAGCAGGCTTCAATAAGCTCGCTTACGATATCCACTATAACGTTGTGCGTTTATACTCATTGAGCGATAAAGATGCAACGCTGGATGTGGAAACGTTGGCCGATCGTTTTGCTCTGGCTACCAAGGATCGTAATATTCGCATGTTGTATCTGAATACCGCGCCTAGCCGTAGTATTGCTGAAGCCAAGGTGAAGGATTCGGTAGATAACCTGATCCACAGCTTGGACAAGCCGGGTAACGCTGTACAACGGATGGAGAAAAAGGGGTTTGAACTCGGACAGGCTGAACCATTCCAAGTAGTCGATTCGTCCATTCAGCGCTATCTGAAAATGATTGTCGTACTAGGTGCACTGGCATTCTTCTCCATTATGGTGTCCTATTTCGTCCCGGCATTGACTTTGCTGGCATTTGCACTCGGTTTGGTAGGTTCAGCAGGACTTTATGTTTTGAACTCCAGCTTGATGGAGCAAGGTCTAGCCCTACTCGCGGCGATTAGCGGACCAACGGTTGCAATGATCATTGCTGTGCACACGATTAGAATTAAACGTGAACAGGGGTCTGAACTTTCTGCAGGTCAGCGTTTGATTCAAACGCTTATACTGTACGTACGGACAGCGATTTTGTCGCTGGCTGCAGTACCATTTGTTATTGCTCTGTTGAATAATATTGCTTACAGCCTTGTGCTGAACCAATTCAGAGGTGTAAGCTTGCTTCACATTCTGCCGATCTTCTTGGCAGCGATATATATTTTCTTTTATCGTGGCGTTTCTATACGAGAGGAAATTTCCAAGCTGCTACGTACGCCGATTACTGTATTGTGGGTGATCGCACTGGCTGTTATCGCAGCCGCAGGTTATTACTATTTGACTCGTACTGGAAATGCGGGCACAGTGTCGAACACGGAGCTGGCATTCCGGAACTTCCTTGAAAATGCGTTTGGTGTACGTCCACGCAATAAGGAATTTTTGATGGCTCACCCACTGTTTATTGCAGGAGCGTTCCTGAGTTTGAAATATCGCAAAGCAATCTATTTGCTGATTATAGCTGCTATTGGTCAAGCCTCTATGGTGGATACCTTTGCTCACATTCACTCTCCAGCGGCACTGTCGCTTAGTCGCGGGCTGTTAGGATTGGGCTTCGGTCTGGTGCTGGGAATCATCGCAATTGTCGTGTGGCAAGTGCTGGAAGGGTGTTGGAAGAAATGGTCACCACAGCTCAAACGATAATCATCTCGGGTTATTACGGCTTTCACAATAGTGGGGATGAGGCGGTGCTCAAGTCGATTTTGACAGCTTTAGAGGAGGAGAGCCGTCAGGCGGGTATCACGGTCAAGCCTGTTGTTCTATCTTCTGACCCTGCTTGGACACAGAAAATGTACGGAGTAGAAGCTGTACCGCGGATGAGTTTGGGGGAAGTTCGTAGAGCGATTAAAAACAGCGATGGGCTAATAAGTGGCGGCGGGAGCCTGCTCCAGGATGCAACAAGCCCTAAAAGTATTCCGTATTATCTGGCGATTCTGAAATTGGCCCAATGGGCTGGAAAGCCGACATTTGTATATGCTCAGGGCATTGGCCCGGTACAACGGAAGATATTTTATCCTATGATCCGTTCTGTGTTTCAGCGCTGTGAATATGTTTCTGTAAGAGATGAGCAGTCTGCCGCACTACTGGATACTATGAAACTAAAGAACCCGGTTGTTGAAGTTGTTCCTGATCCGGTAATGGGGCTTCCATTGCCCCCAGGTTCCGAGCTGCATAAAGCAGCAACTGAGACTGATCAGGATCAACCTCCGATCGTTGGCGTATCTGTACGTTACTGGGATAAGGAATGCCGCGATTTGAAGGCTATCGCGGAGGGCTTAAAAAAATTAGCTGCTGAGCGCCGTGTACACTTACGCTTTTTACCTTTCCATCTGCCTGATGACGAGCAGGCTTCAAGGATGGTAATGGATTTGTTGGGGGATATTAGGGGGACGGGAAGCCTTGTAAGCATGTGTGATCAAGTCACCGATCCTCAACAGATGCTTTTGGAAGTCAGTCGTTGCAGTTTGATGATCGGGATGCGATTACACAGCTTGATCTATGCAGCATCCCATCAGGTGCCTCCGTTAGGGATATCCTATGATCCTAAAATTGATCATTTCCTCAGCCGTGTCGGTAGCCAGCCTGTAGGCACTACAGAGGCACTGGATGGACAAAAACTGGCTAATGAGTCTATGCGGTTGCTGGATCAGCGAAGTCAATGGATCGAGAGCCAGGGAGCAGCCATTGCTTTGTTAAAAAGTGAGGCTCGCTTACCGGCGCAGCATATCGTTAATTACTTGTGTCGCAAAGGATGATGGATACAGTGACAGTTGATAAGGTTACGAATGTGCCTACCGTCCCGATTTTCGGTGTTCCGGTATCAAGGCTTAATATGAAAGATACATTAAATGTATTAATTCAAGCAGTGGAGTCTCGCCGGCCCCATCAAGTGATCACTGCCAATCCGATAATGGTAATGGCAGCATTGGAAGATCCAGTGTACATGAACGTTATGAAACAGGCGGAGCTGATTGTCCCGGATGGGACCGGCGTAGTGTGGGCTGCAAACTATGTAGGACATCCTGTACCTGAGCGTGTAGCGGGCTTTGACTTGTTACATGAATTACTTGCAGCTGGCGAAAACTATCATTGGAAGGTTTATTTACTGGGATCAACATCTGAGGTGATTCAAGCGACCGCAAAGCGGGTACATGAGCTTTATCCCGCAATTACGGTTTGTGGCAAGCGTGATGGTTTTTTTGGACCAAAAGAGGATGAAGCCGTAATTGCAGCTATTCGTGAAGCAAATCCTGATTTATTGTTTGTAGCACGTGGAGCGGACACACAGGAACCCTGGATTGGTAAATATAAGGAAAAGTTGGGTGTACCGGTGATGATGGGGGTTGGCGGCAGCTTCGATGTTATATCAGGCAGAACCAAACGCGCACCTAAATTGTTTCAAAAGCTACGGGCTGAATGGTTATATAGACTCCTCAAAGAGCCAAGCCGTTACAAAAGAATGCTTGCGCTGCCGAAATTCGCCGCGAAAGTGATGCGCGAAAAAGAAAACGTCACAAAAGTGTGATAAATAGCTTGAATCTGCCTCCAAAACCCGCTAATTTGCCAGAATATGAAGCTTGGTATTTATTTTTGATCAGAGTATAATTCAATGCGGTTACATCTGAAAAGGGATTGCTTTAAAATTGGGGGTCGAATGATCAAATGTTATTGATCTATATTATTGGGTTCATCATGGCACTGGGACTTGCGCTGTTACTGACACCGCTCGTCAAGAAATTCGCTGTGAAGGTTGGAGCCGTCGATGTACCGAATGCCCGAAAAGTACATACCCGAATTATGCCGCGTCTTGGCGGACTGGGGATTTTCTTGGCATTTCTGTTGTCCTTATTGGCGGTGTTACCTTTTGTGCCTGACGGAATGCTGTCCTCTCGGGATATTAACTTTATCGCAGCCTTTCTGATTGGCGGTACGCTGATTACACTGATTGGTGCTCTCGATGATCGTTTCGATCTCAATGCAAAATTGAAATTTTTGGCTCAAATTGCCGTTGCGTGTATGGTCGTGTTTGCTTTTGATATTCGTGTAGATTTTGTAAATGTACCTTTTCAGGATGCATACTCATCTTTGGAAAGCTGGATTTCCATTCCACTTACGATTTTTTGGATCGTAGGTGTAACGAATGCCATCAATTTGATTGACGGTCTGGATGGACTGGCTGCAGGTGTCTCAGGCATTGCGATTGGAACTATTTTTGTGATGTCGATATTGATGGGTAATTACATGGTAGCTATGCTTTGCCTTGTGCTGCTGGGCAGTATTATCGGATTCTTATTTTTTAACTTTCATCCTGCAAAAATATTTATGGGTGATACTGGGTCATTATTTTTAGGTTTCTGTCTGGCCATGCTATCCATGCTTGGTTTCAAGCAAATTGCTATCGTATCTTTTATTACGCCATTGATTATTATCGGTGTACCATTGTCAGATACATTCTTTGCTATCATTCGTCGCAAGTTGCAGAAAAAACCGATTTTCTCTCCGGATAAAGGTCATTTGCATCACTGCCTACGCGAACTAGGTTTCAGTCACAGACAGACGGTGTTGATTATCTACGGTATTGCTGCATTTTTCGGTGTATTGGCCGTGATTCAATCGTCTGCTGCGCTTAATGAAGCGAACTGGGTCACCTTTGTCGTGATTTGTATTATGATGTTCTTCCTACAGATCGGTGCAGAGGTTATTGGTCTTGTTGGCAAAACCAAACGCCCAGTTATTAACACACTGATTCGGTTGTTGGCTAAGCCAGATTCCCAGACGCGTTCGAAATTATAATTTTAATTTAAAAGTAAGCCTTCAAGCTTGGCGGTATACCGCGGGTTTGAAGGCTTTTTTGATGTTTGCTGTAAAAAAACTCCCTCCTTTTTTGAGAATTTACTAATTTTTTGTATGTTTACTACCGATAAAAAAAGTATTGAATGATTACGTACCCCAAGGTGCGACAGAATCAAAGGAGGACAATGATTTGAAACGATTGCTATCCATGTTGCTGACGGTTGGTCTCATCATTGGCTTGGTGCCGGCGGCCCTGGTAGGTACGGCTCATGCTGCGACAGGAACTTATTTCATTTTTCCAAATGAGAAGTATGATGCGGATTCGGCCAGATCGGTGAACACCGACCGTATTACAGTTAACGGTACGATTAACGGAGTGAACGGAAGCACGATATCATATAGTGTATTCCAGCTCTCTAAAAATGGAACGACCCTTAATGTGGTGAATAAAAATGAGAGTCAAAAAGGCGGAATTACGGTCAGTGGCTCTACACTTCAAATTACAGACATCAAACTGTTTCCTGGTTTGAACCGAATTACATTCCAAAGTAGCCAAAACTCGGCTGAGATGAAGGATTCTATTTACGTAGAGTACCAGGATGGACCCAAGGTTTATGATCTGTCTGCTACGCTGAATGGTGAAACAGAACAATTAGTAGAGAACCAGACAGCTGTGTTAACAGACGCTCGCAATAGCGGTACGGATGATGTTAAAGTAGTCATTCAAGGTACGGCGCCTAATGCCGACAGTGTAACGCTTACGTCTGCAAAAAGCAGTAATACGTATAATGTATCCTCTTACACTGGCTATAAACTAACAGGTAGTGTGGTACTCAGTCCAGGTAAAAATATAGTGAATATTAAAGTGAATAACGGAACTCAGGCTCTTACAGTTACACGTGAAATTACGATTTATACGGGAAAACCGGAATTCTCTGATTTGACCTTGAATAAGGATGGGAATGTTTCTGCCGATCTGACCACTTCGCCTGACTTTACCGTATCGTCTACAAGTGGTGTGGTTTTAAAAGGTAATGTTTTGGTGCCAGGCGGTCCAACCGATCCAGGAGTTGCCACAATCAATGCGCGTTTTACCGATGTGAGTAACAATGGTAGCGCTGTGGGTAGTGCGACTGGAGTTGATGCCACAATTGATACTGCAAATGTGGTTACATCAAATGGTTATAAAGTATATCCATTTCAGGTGACTGTACCTTCAGAAGCTGTTATTGATCATTTGACCAGGGCATCTCTGGGCATAACCTATACGGATAGCAGTACACCTCCAGCTCCATCGGCTGTCCAATTTACATTGCGCAGCAGCACTCAGCCGTATATTGATGATATTAACTATCTTCCTGATTTTAATAATCAATTGTTGAGCAGAATTAAGGGAAGCGGGTCTGATCAAGCAGCTGCTATAGATGAAGCTCTGAAATTAACTGGAAGCTCTATGAAGAACAAGACTACAGATGCTCCATCTGTTCCTGTTGGTATGGAGTTCATCGTTGTTAACGGTGCACCTTCTTCAATTAGTGAACTTTCTGGTGTGTCAGTTCATACTGTAGGATCACCTCAAGATGTGATTCGGACAATCAATGGTAAGTCAACACAAGTGAAGAAAATCGTTGCTTATGTAGACACTTTGCCTAAAGAAGGACAAAACGTACTGAATTTTTACCTGAATGGCGACTCGACCAAATTAATTAAAGCAACGGTGAATCTGTTGCAGGGTCCGTTCATGAAATACGATACGATTTATGATGGGCAACAAATTCCGTTAAATACATCCAGCTCAAACTTGAATACCTATAAATTGACTCAACTGGGCTACTTTAAAGGTAAATTGCTTGATGTGAGCAACGCAGCGGATATTCATTACACTGGAAGTAACCGAAATGTATTCCTGTATGTTAATAATGTATTGGTTGATCTGGATGGTTCAGGAGCGGACTTCAAGCTTGCTGCTTCCTCAGAGACAGCCGCAGCCAATGCCTTGGCGAACGGGAATAATGAAATCAAGTTTGTGTACAAGCCAGGTATTGAGTACAGCAATACGGTAAAAGTAAACTTTACACAGACGAATATTCCAGTAATTCCTGTTCCAAATACACAAGGAATCATCCCTTTTACACCAGTTAGCGGCTTGAGCAATACACCGAAGTATAGCGAAATTGCTCCGAAATCAAAAGATGCTAATTTCACCAAAGTGGATGATACTAACTACAATACATCTCTGAAAAATATCAATGTATTTGGTACTTTCAGTATTGCCGATTTGGGTAAAGCAGATCAGGTAAATGGTTCGTTAAGTGATATTGCCAATAAAGATCAATATATTTTGGAGATTAAGGGATCGGATGACAGTGAATTCAACTGGACGTTGAGTAACGAGTTTTTCTCAGCAGAAGATGCTAAGACAACATACAATTCCGGTTCTACTACAGATAAATTTACTAATAAAGATTTAAAAGACCTGCTTGTGTACTACCATCCGGACAAAAAGTATTTCAGCTTTGTGTTGAAAAACCAAACTATTTCGCAAGATGGAACACCAGTAGCTTATAACATTACCTTGTACAATAGCGGCAAGAGCGGACCATTTGCTACTTTCCGACTGCAAGTATCAGGTCAATCTACATCTTTTGATATTTTGCGTCCGCTCCCTGAAAAGAGAATCGTGAATCAAAACTTTGTGCAAGTTGTTGTGAACGCAGGTAACGCAGATAGTGTTATGGTAGGTAAGGAAAAAGCGGTTCAAGAAGGATTTGATTCTGACTATGATGGTACCGTTGATTACCCATCAACTTACAAAGCCATCGTAACAGGTCTAAAAGCCAACAAAGATAATAAAATTGACGTAGTGGTTACAGTAGGCAAAGAAAAACTGAAACAGACCATTACTGTTAAATATGTGCCTACAAATATTCCTGGCGAGCAGTACATGGAAGCGATGAAAACATCGCACAAAGTGTTCGATGGTAATCTTACACTTGCTTTTGCGAAGGGAACGAGTCTAATTCGCCGGGATTACGATCAACCACAGCAATTCAAAAACCAGGTTTTCTCTGGGCATACTTTGTACTTTGCGATAGCAAATAGCGAAGATGGTGTGGTAGACCGTCATGAATTTGAAACTGAAAAAGCATTGTCCGATATGCGGAGCTTGATTGCAGACGGAAGTAGATACTTCAACCGGGATTTCCCAAGTCGTTTTACCAAGTCCAGTCCAGTATTCTGGATTGACCCAGGTACCGCAGATGATATCAAAACGGATGCTTACGATCCAGTGACATATGGTGCTGATCCTTATCAATTGGCTAACAAGTCGCAAAATGACAGCAGCAAGATCAAAAACTTCTACTGGCGTGACCCATCTAACGAGTTAGTACCTTCCAAGCGTGCTACATTGACGCTGACGTATGATAGTAGTATTGCTCAAGATGCAGGGAAACAAATGTCGGTGTTCTATTTTGATTCTGATCTTAAAGACTGGCAGAACATTGGTGGTGTGGTGGATCCGAAAAAACACACCATTAAAGTACCGTTTGATCGTTTCGGTTACTATGTAGTTGCTAAAGTTGGAGAAACGTATAGTGATGTCATTAAGCACAAATACGCCAGAGATTACATCGAAGCCATTTTGGCTAAAGGTGTCATGAACCCAATGGATCCAATTAATAGCTTTGGACCTGACAGCTACATTAAAAGAGGCGAATTTACGTCTATGATCGTCAAAGGTCTGCAAATTCCGCTTAATTTCAGCGGAGCGAAGCATTTTGACGACGTGTCTATTCCAAATACGATATCAGCAGATGCGCTCTATGATTATCGTTATATTGAAACAGCTGCACGCGCTGGTATTGTCAAAGGTTCGCAACCAAGAATCTTTATGCCGGAAGATGTAATCACACGCCAAGATGCAGCAGTCATTATCGCTAAGGCATTGAATTTGAAGCTTGAAACAGATCATGACAAGATCATGAAGAATCTGTCTAAGACCTTTAAAGATGCAGACAAAATTGATTACTATGCACAGGCATCTGTGTTGGCTATTGCCAAGAAAGGCTTTATTACGGGTTCACCTGTTGATGCAAGCGATCTGAAAAAAGGATATATGTTTAATCCTACTTCTCTGACCTTGCGTGGAGATGCAGCCATTATTGTAGCTAAAGTTATGGCTGATAAAAAGCTGCTTCCTAAAATCTAATTAACAAAACACCTGAAATTATTAAACATCCCTCCATGCGAAATGGAAATTCCCTTTCATATACATGAGAGGGATGTTTTTTATAAATCAGCTATTTGACTGGAATTAAGGGCCTATGCCATAATATCAATGAGGTAAGAACTTTAGATTAGCCTTACAACGTTTTTTATTTTGGATATAGCTTAAACGTCTGTAATTAATTTCTTTTTTTTAAGCTTTTATCTCAAAATGTGTTTATTATTTTTTTATATGTTTTTTTTGCGCATTTATCTGAAACTTTACGCTTATTTCATCGTAGTAGTGGATGTGTGTGCTTAAATATTACATAGAGAAGTGAGTGGGGAGTGATGAGATGTCTCAGTTTTCAATACGCCGTCCTGTAACAGTATTTATGTTAATTATTGCTTTGTTAATCGGGGGCGGTATTTTTGCGTTAAGACTTCCTGTAGAGCAAATGCCGGATATGAAGCTGCCATTCGCTGCAGTGGTGACTAGTATTCCAAATGCAACGCCTACAGAAGTTGAGGAATTGGTTACTAAACCTATTGAGAAAAGTCTGGCTTCTATTGAGAACGTGGATAAAGTCATGTCCGAGTCTTCAGAAGGAACATCTATGGTCATGATTCAATTTAACTGGGGAGTAGATATCAATCAAGCAACCCTCGACATGCGAGATAAAGTTGATGGGGTTAAAGGGTCTCTTCCCAAGGCGGCTAATTCGCCGCGTGTCCTTAAGGTGGATCTCAACGCAACGCCGGTTATTACGCTCTCTCTTACAGGAGACCAGGATATTAACAAGTTGAAGCCTATTGCTGAAGATATTATTGAGCCGCGGCTTGAAAGAATTGCGGGAGTAGCTGCAGCCAACATGTCAGGTGGGCAAACTCGGCTTGTGAAGATTACCGTAGATCAAGCCAAACTTCAAAGCTATGGCATTACGTTAGATCAAATCAGCCAAGCGCTATCGTCTAATAACGTAGCGGGTTCTGCTGGTTCGGTGTACCGAGGCAATACAGAAATCCAACTTCGGGTTCAAGGTGAATACAAAGCTGTTTCAGAAATGGGTGAAACGCCAATTCCAGTAGGGAAGGGAAGCATTAAGCTAAAGGACATCGCGAAAGTTGAAGATTCCTTGGATGATGTTACAACCATTTCTACCTATAACGGAAAGCCAAGTATCAATATTTCTGTTACTAAAGCTACAGGGGGGAATACCCTTTCAATCGCCGATTCTGTAAAGGATAGTTTAGATTCGATACGGAAGGAATTGCCTCCGGGAACTCAATTGGAGATGGTAACAGATGCATCCAAACCCATTAGCGACTCCGTACACTCATTAGTAGAGCATGCTATATTGGGAGTTATTATCGCAGCTATTGTGTTGCTGTTATTTTTGAATAGTATACGTTCTACCATTATTGCTACTATCGTTATTCCAATTTCCTTCGTAGCTACGTTTATGATGATGTATTTCACCGGACAAACCATTAATATTATTTCACTGAGCGGTTTGCTTCTGGGGTTAGGATCCTTTGTCGATTTTGCGGTTGTTATTATTGAGAATATTTTTAGACAGCGACATGAAGGGAAAAGCATGCTACAAGGGGCTATTGATGGCTCCAAGCAGGTGGGTAATGCCGTTATGGCATCTGCACTTGCGCAGATCGTAGTATTTTTACCAGTTGTTTTTGTTGACGGAATTGCGGGAGTTCTATTTAAACCGTTGGCGTTAACAGTTATTTTCTCTCACATTGCAGCCTTGCTTGTATCCCTTATGATTGTGCCGATGCTGGGCTCACGTTGGCTACCTACCGTGCCAGATGAATCCATTTATTCTTCAGGTACTTATAAGGGTGTTAACCCTATTATGTGGTTTAATATTGGCTTCGAGAAATTTAAGAGTGGGTATCGCCGTATACTGAAGTGGGGAATTAACCATAGAAAATCTGTGTTAATTATTACTTTATTAATGTTTGTGGCAGCTGGGGCTCTAGTTCCTTTCGTTAAGGCTGAATTTATCCCAGCATCCGATACTGGGGAATTCACAATTAACGTGAAACTTCCTAATGGAACGGTCTTGGAAGAAACGGAAAAGGTTGTTCAAGATATAGAAAAAGAAATTTTGAAAGTTCCGGATCTAGATAAAATGACAGTGACTGTTGGTTCTGGTGGCAATTCTGGTTATTCAGGGGCAGCTCCAACTAATTCGGCGGATCTAAGCGTAACGCTGAAGGATGGACATCAGCCAACAGATGGTGTAGTTGAGGGCCTTCGTAAGAAATTTGATAGCATTCCGGATGCAGAGATTACAATGGCGTCTACAACAGGCCTTTCAAGCGGAGCGGCTGTTAATATTAACTTAAAAGGTGACGATATTGACGTCCTGAGAGAACTTTCAGACAATCTCGTTGCGGACGTAAAAAACATACCGGGTACGGTCAATGTGAAAAGTACCTTGAGTGCTGTTCGCGAAGAATATGAGATTACCGTTAATCGGGAGCTTGCGAGTCGATATGGCTTATCAGCAACTCAAATTTTATCAGCAGTGAATACTTCTTTTAATGGATCAGTCGCCACAAGCTATCGTACAGGTGAAGATCAGATTGATGTGAAGATATCGTTGCCAGAGCAAAACCGCCATGATTTGTCAAATCTTAAAGCCTTACGGATTACCACTTCGCAAGGTATTGATGTACCTTTGTCTTCCGTAGTAAGTATTGATAAACGGACTGTACCCGATACTGTTACTCGTGAAGACCAGACACGTCAAGTACAGATTACAGCTGATATTGATGGAACAGGGGATATTCTTACTATTAATCAAAAAATAGATGCTCTTTTGAAGAGTACTCACTTCCCAGAAGGCTACAGTGCAGACACGGGTGGTGGACAAAATGAACAAATGCTGGAGTCTTTCATGAACTTGGCGATAGCTATTTTGCTATCTGTCGTGCTCATTTATATGGTTATGGCAGGACAGTTCGAATCGTTGCTCACACCGTTTGTTATTATGTTTTCCGTTCCACCTACGGTAATTGGTGTGCTTATCGGTTTAGCTGTAACCGGGGCGAGCCTCAGCGTTTCAGCTTTGACGGGTTACATCATGCTCGTCGGTTTGGTCGTCAACAATGCCATAGTTATGATTGACTTTATAATTCAGCTCCGAAAAGACGGCCAAGATCGGGATGAAGCTATTATTCATGGAGCGTCTGAGCGGTTGCGTCCGATTTTGATGACCACGCTGGCTACTGTACTAGCTTTGATCCCAATGGCATTCGCTACAGGAGAGGGTAACGAAACACAAGCACCGATGGCAGTTGTTGTTGTATTCGGGTTATCCTTCGCAGCTGTTATTACATTGATTCTTATTCCGGTAGTCTACGTCATCATGGATAATATGATACAAAAACGTAAGAATCGGAAATTAAAAAGACAAGCGAAGAGAGAATTAAAAAAAGAAGCGAAACTACAAAAAAGTGTTCATATATAAGGTGAGGTGGAGAAACATAATGAATAAAAAAAGTGCTCTGATTGCTACAACTTTGCTTTTATCAGTTGCATTAGCGGGTTGCGGTGGGGGAGAGGCCCCTGCCGCACCGACTACGGCGCAGCAAGCCATTCCAGTTCAAGTAGCAAAAGTGGCTAAAGGTAGTATTAACGATTCAACAGGTATTATTGGAAGCTTTGCTCCCAAAGAGACAGCTCAGGTGTCTCCGAAAATTAGTGGTAAAATTCAAAGTATTAACCTTACAGTGGGCCAAAAAGTAAATAAAGGCGACACATTGTTTACTATAGACCAAAAGGACTTGCAAGACTCGATTAAGCAATCCCAGGAGTCTTACCAGGTTGCCCTGGCCAATTTAAAACAAGCAGAGTCAGGTGCGGCGCAATCGGTACAGCAGGCAGAATCCAGCGTGGATCAAGCCAAAAGTGCGCTTGTCCAGCAAGACAACACTATCACCCAAGCTCAGACCAGTCTGGTCGATGCTCAGAGTTCCGTGCGTGATGCTCAAAATACGCTCAACCGCAACCAACAGTTGTTTAGTGCGGGTGCTCTATCACAATCTGAGTTAGAGCAGTCTCAAATAGCGCATAGAAGGGCTTTAACTGCAGTGGAGAATGCGCAGATAACACTTCACAATGCACAAACGTCCAAGCAAAGTGCGCAAACAACATATAGCAATGCTCAAAAATCATTACGTCTTGCCCAACAGAAAACAGGCATTGACGTAGCTCGTGCTTCTGTCAATCAAGCTAAGTCCAGTTTAGACACAGCACGTAGCCAACTGGTGGATACTGTGGTCAAAGCTCCGATTTCCGGTACGATATCGGTAGTAACAGGAACCCAGGGGCAAATGGTTAGTGCACAATCCGCGGTTGCTACAATAGCGAATACCAATCCTATTATTGCTAAAGTTAACGTTTCTGAATCTGAGCTTCTCAAGATGCAGGTGGGTTCATCTGTGACTGTAGGCGTGGACTCGTTAAATAAGCGAATTGAGGCCAAAGTATCGGCTGTCAATCCGGTAATGGATAATGATCTGAAGGCATACCCTGTTGAGGTATCAGTTCCTAATGGTTCTGGCGAATTAAAATCAGGGATGGTTGTAACTGTATACATGAAATCAGAAGCTCCTAAAAACATTTTGGTATCGCAGGATGCCATTACGGAGCAGGCAGGGAAAAAGTATGCTTATGTAGTGGAAGGAACAGTGGCTAAGCGGGTAGAGGTGCAGACAGGCCAGGAAAGTGCCAAACAGGTTGAGGTAACCAAGGGGCTTGCTGAAGGACAAAATGTTGTCGTTAAGGGCGTTAGTCTGCTTACGGATGGCGCGAAGATTAATGTAGTGAAGTAATTTGTCGCGGCTATATTTACGGTAAATCACTGTTACTCCGTCATTTCTACTACCTAAAGTGTATTAGAGTATTAGATTTCAAGGGAATCTATAGACTTTATGTACTTTATATATTCTATGGATAATTCTTAACGAATATACTCCATTAAAGGCCGATTTCATGTACGAAAATAACCCTTGTACATTTAAGGTTGATAAGGTAAAAGTTGTAGGATGACGGAGGAACAGGTTCAATAGTATAATTATGACTGTGGAAAGCGGAATACATAATTCAAAAAAATAATTTTTTTTTTGAAACAGACGCAACTTTTTGAACCCATGCTACGTCTAATTGGGTGAGTATGAAACAAAGGGGTACAAAAGCGTAAAGACAAAATTCGCTAAAAAAAATCTTTACTGCATTGTTATCACATTGTATAATACTGGAGTACGTCATAAATGGACGCTTTCTTTCAACTAGATTCCAAGCTTCTGTGATATTGTCACAGATATCATTTTATAAGGGTTCTCATAAAGCTCGGAAAGGAGGTGTAACGACTGATGAGTGACAAGATCCGACAAAAAGACAAAAATAATATTTCTGGTTATATTCAAGGAGGAGAAAAAAAGGTTATGACAAAGTTTAATAAAAAAATGATCAACGTGCTGGCAACAGCAACATTGGTTGCTGGTGTAGCAGCTCCAATCGCAGCATTGACTGCACCAACTGCAATCCATGCATCTTCTAGTTTCACAACTGTGAATACTCCTACTATTAGTGGAAACGCTGAAAACTTCACTAATCTTGATAGCAGAGTGAAAATTACAGTGAGCAAAGCTTCTGTAAGAGATGGCTCTTCTTTTACTGTTACTTTGCCTAAAGGTTTTTATTTTAACAGCAGTGATGTTGCGAAAATTGCTGGTGTAACTGGAACACAAAATGGCCCAGGTAGTGTAAGTGATGCTACTTATGGCTTAGGTGTATACGCTGATTTTGATGATAATAAAGATACTGGTATTAAAGTTGATCCAATCATCAACAATTATGACACTGATGGTAAACCAGTTAATGTAAACTCTGCAAAAATTACTTTTACGGGTCAAGATAACATTAAAGATGATGTTACTCTCTTCTTGAACTTCAGTAGAATTAATGTAGCTGGTCCAAGTAACGGTCCAGTTAAAGCAGCAATTGATGCTGCTTCCAATAGTGGTTTGACTAGTGGCGAAATTACAATCGCAAACGTTGTTTCTTCCGGTCAAGTTTCTCTTGCTGCAAACGATACAGTTTCTAGTGAAGATAACTTCACTGCAACATTGAAAGTTAAAGAGGAAACTGCAGGTTCTTTGACAGGTAGTAACTACATCAAGTTGAAATTGCCAAGTGGTTTTAAATGGGATGCTTCTGGTACAGCAGCAATTCTTTTTGGTGATATAAAAGCTGCTGACATTGATGCTAAATCCGATGGTGATACTCTTACTGTAAGATTGAAAGGTACTGTGAAAAGCTCCAAACAAAATTCTTTCCAATTGCCAGTTAAATTCCATGTAGATGATGAAACAAATGCTAAACAAGGCGATGTTACTGTTAGCGTTTCTGGTAATGCAACAACTGATGTTAGCTCTCTTGTTGTTGGTAACTATGGCGAAATCGGTGGTGGTGTTACTGTAGCTACTCCAACAACTATCCTTGCTGGACATGACGAACAAAAAGTTGGCGACATCGTAATTAAAGAAACTGTTGCTAAATCCTTTGTAAAAGGACGTACTGTGACTTTGCGTCTGCCTGAAGGTGCTCGTTGGCAGGAAACTTTCAAGAGTAACAACCCAGGAAACAGCTTCGCTGGTTCTATGGAAAATACTAACGGATTGGGTGGAGCAGAGGTATCTTACACTGACTCTGACAAACGTACTTTGAAACTGACTTTCAACAACCCTAACAGCACAACTGACGCTGGTACTTTGAAACTGAGAAACGTTGAAGTTGCTACGCAACCTGGTTTCTCCGGTGATCTGAACGTTGAAGTTGCTGGTAGCCAAGGTCTGAGCGGTAATGTTAAGGTTGCAACTGTGAAACAAGCAGTTACTCTGGCTGCTGCTTCCAAACCAACCCTGACAATCGGTCTGGGTGACCAACAAGTTGGCGATATCACAATCACTGAAGCTGCTAAAGAAGCTTTCGTTAAGAAAGACGGTAGCCGTGAAGTAATCTTGGAATTGCCAACAGGCGTACGTTTTGCTTCTACTCCAGAAGTAAAAGTTACAGCTGGTGACGTTAAAGTGAAGAGCGTATCTACTGATACTTACGGCGAAAGCAACAAAGGCCGTCTGAGCTTCTACATCGACAGCGAATCTGCTACTCCAAGTACAATCACAATCTCGGCTCCTAAGCTGACTGTTGACCGTACTGTAGCTCAAGGCGACATCGTTGCTAAGCTGAAAGGTAGCGCAGTATCTTACACTGCATACAAAGGCGCAACTGACAACACTCAAAACTGGAAAGATAACAACACTGCAGCTGCTGAAGTAGCAATCGCAACTGTTGGAACTCCAGCTCCAGGTGCTACTAAAACTAAAGCTGTCTTCACATTGGGAAGTACTTCCTACACTGTGAACGGCGAAACTAAAACAGCAGAAGTAGCTGCTTATGCTGAAAACGGACGCACTTACTTGCCAGTACGTTATGCAGCTGAAGCTCTGGGTGTATCCCCACAAAACATCCTGTTTGACAAAGCAACTTCCACAGTTACCCTGATCAAAGGTAGCACTGTTGCTCAAATCAAACTGAACACAAACCTGTTGACTGTTAACGGTTCTGTGATTCGTATGGACGTTAAAGCTGTAACTAACAAAAACCGTACTGTACTGCCAATCGCTTGGGTGAGCAGAGCGCTGGATGCATCCATCACTTATGATGCAACTGCAAAAACAGTTACTGTTGAAAACAAAAACTAATTTAAGAGCAACTCTTTTGAGTTAACTGAATTAGATGAGAAGAGGGTTCCTTTTGGAGCCCTTTTCTTTTATTAGTCTTATTGACAAAGGAGAGAAATTATGAAACGTTTTGGAGTGGCAGTACTGTCCACACTGGTTCTTTCTTCTGCGTTCGCCAGTCTTGCAGGAGCTCAACCAGGTGATATAAAGGTTATTATTAACGGCGTAACTCAGCAATATACCCAGTCCCCGGTTGTTAGTCAAAATACAACCTTGGTGCCTCTGCGTGGAGTTTTCGAAAGCTTGGGTGCGAAAGTCGATTGGGATAGCAAAGCTAAAAAAGTGACAGCATCTAAAAATGACGATACGTTAACTTTAAATGTTGGTTCTAAACTTGCTTATAAAAATAGTAATCCTGTACAGCTTGATGCAGCTACTCAAATTCAAAAGGGTCAAGTACTCGTTCCTTTACGTTTTGTGAGCCAATCATTAGGCGCCAAAGTAAATTGGGATCAGACTACACGAACAGTGACCATTTCGAATCAAGGTAGTGGTAGTGCTACTGACACCAATAGCTTGTCTAGTAAGCCACTTGCAGCTCCTGTGACCAAAGTTACTTATGATACTTACTATAATAACTCCTTGACCTATGACGATGCAGTCAAACTGGCTATTGCTGATAGTACTTCAGTGAAAACAGGAGAAGTGAGTATTGATCAGGCAGGAAAAATTTTAAAAGAGACAGGCAAAAATATTGACTTTGTTCCAGCAGAAGCAGGTAATGAGGGTCAAGATAAAGCTTACAAAGGTTATGCCCAAACGAACCTTAATTATGAGGCTACCAAGAAGAATCTGGAAATGACCAAAGAAAGTATTGAATATAATGTAAAAGATCTTTACAATAAGCTCCTTCAAAAGCAAAATGCCGTTAAGCTGGCTGCTTTGAATATCGAAGATGCTGAGCGCAAGCTTAAAGTTGCACAAATTAAAAGAGATAATCAAATGTCGAGTGATTATGAGGTCACGCAAGCGACTAATCAGTTGACTCAAAATCAAGCTGCTTTAGAGAAGGCAAAAAAAGATTTAGATAGTGCATATGTATCTTTGAACCAAGTGATTGGTTACAAACCAGAGCAACGTTATGAACTGAAGGATAAGCCTGTCTATTCTGAATTTAAAGATAATGTAGAGACAAAAGTAAGCCAAGTACTTACTAGCAGTACTGCTATTTGGTTGAGTGAGCAAAAAGTGGATTTGGCTGAATTGAGCTTGAAGCTTTACAACTTCAATACTCCAGGAAATACCCCTTATGAAGCTGAACAACTTAATGTTGAAAAAGCTCAATATGCTACAGAAGGCACAAAGAGACAACTCGAAGAAGCTGTAAGAACAATTTATAACAATATCAAAGCATTGGAAAGTCAATATTCACAGATTCAAGCTGGCTTAGTGAGTGCTAGAAGTGCGGCTGATATGGCTAAGAAGCAATTTGATGTTGGGTTGGCTACAGAGCTTCAGGTTTATGAAGCTAATTTGAAAGTAACTACTGCTGAGCAACAGGCGGAAGATATAGTTTCAAGTATTGATACTTTGAAGGTGGCTTTCAATAAGCCTTGGGCTATGCAAGGTTCCACTGGAGCAAGCGCGCAATAATTAAAACTTAACTATACTTGCTATAACCTGCTGTAGGAGGACTTCATGAAATCACGCTATAAAGTATCGTTGGCTGCAGCTTTACTTGGGGGAGGAATTGTAGCAGGCTCCTTAATGAACAATTCAGTTAACGGAGCCTCCAGTTCTGGACAACCTGGTACAGCTGATGATCCAGTCGTAACCAAAAGCTATGTTGACCAAAAAATTGCCCAGGCAATCAAAGGTGGAGTGCCCGCAAGTAACACGAGTAGTAAAACGACTAGTTCGCCTACTCCAGCGACAAACGCTACCTCTAACACAACGGCGTCAGGAACTTCTAGTGCAGGAAAAACTTCCACACCAGAGCAGACAGAGGTTTTAAAGGTTGTTGATGTAAAGCCTGGTCAAAAACTGATTGCCAAAGCAGGCTCGGAATTTATTTTACGTAATGGTTATGCTGTTGTGTATAGTATGGACGCCAGTGGGGCTATTGATATTACTTCTGGAACGGAAATTGTTCATAATCAGGCTGTCGAAAAAAATCATTTATTATCGTTTCCTAGAGAAGGAAGAGGTATTCAAGTAAAAGAAGGTCAGAAGTTTGGTCTGGTCGTTATGGCACGAGGCGGTTATACTGTACAATAAACTGTTTTGTATATAAGCTGCTTTCGGCGGCTCTTTTTCTTAAATACTGTTTGGGATAGCAAATTGTTCTTGGCTAAGTTGAACCTAATCGCTGCACACTAACCCCATGAAAGACAATACATTTAGTGGAGGGTGTATACGATGGCGTCAAGAGGTCAAAGGCGATTAATTCCCGAAAGTCGTGCCAGGTTAGATGATTTGAAGTATGAAATCGCTGCTGAGTTTGGGCTACCTGTTTATAATCCCCAATATACACATATACAACCTAAGGCTGACAGTGAATTTGCTGCAGAATTGGGGGAGTTTGCGGGGGGCGGGAATGTAGCATGGCGTGATTTAACTTCAAGACAGAACGGTTCGGTTGGTGGTGAAATTACTAAGCGACTGATACAATCTGCTGAACGTAGCTTATCTGAATATGGTACATTGTAAGTTGCAATAATTTCTACAGTTTTTGAACATATAGTAGCGTAAAATCTGGGGTAATTTACATGTAAATCAAAAATGGTTTGCATGTAGATTTACCCTAATTTCGAATGTTGTCATTGGGTGACACGAATTGACACCTTGTTTTAAATAAGATATCATGGCATTTGAGGCTTGTACGCAACCTTTTCCTACCGGAGAAGGTTCATTTTTTATTAATCAGGTGTAACAAGATACCTCCCGCCATTTGATGGCTTGAAGGTATCTGAATAATGCCATTACCATGTCAGGATTTTTTTATTAAATCCTCATGTATTTTAATTGTGGGAGGTTGAAATTCATGTCTGTAAAAGGCCGTCATTTGTTCACGTCCGAGTCTGTAACAGAAGGCCATCCGGATAAAATCTGTGATCAGATATCCGATGCTGTATTGGATGCCTTTCTGGCTAATGACCCTAATGCACGGGTAGCATGTGAAGTATCGGTAGCTACTGGTCTCGTTCTCGTCATTGGTGAAATCAGTTCCAAATCGGAGTACGTGGATATTCCATCCATTGTACGTAATACGATTAAGGAAATTGGCTATACACGTGCGAAATACGGTTTCGACTATAATACTTGCGCTGTATTGACTTCTTTGAATGAACAGTCGCCGGACATCGCTCAAGGGGTTAATGCTGCCTTGGAAAGCCGTGATCCTGCTGAAGTAGATAAAGAAACGGAAAACATTGGGGCTGGAGATCAAGGATTGATGTTTGGTTTTGCTACGAACGAGACGCCGGAGTTGATGCCTTTACCTATCGCTATGTCTCACCGTATTGCACGGCGCTTGTCTGAAGTGCGTAAGGATGGAACACTGAATTACCTTCGTCCTGACGGTAAAACCCAAGTAACGGTAGAGTATGAAAATGGTAAACCTGTTCGTATTGATGCTATTGTAGTTTCTACGCAGCATGCGGAGGATACTACTTTGGAGCAAATTCAAGCAGACATCAAAGAAAAGGTTATTTTGCCAGTTGTTCCTGCCGAATTATTGGATGAGCAAACCAAGTATTACATTAATCCGACAGGACGCTTTGTTATCGGTGGTCCTCAAGGAGATGCAGGTCTGACAGGTCGTAAAATTATTGTGGATACGTATGGTGGTTATGCACGTCACGGCGGGGGAGCATTCTCCGGTAAAGATCCGACCAAAGTGGACCGTTCCGCTGCTTACGCTGCTCGTTATGTAGCGAAAAACCTCGTAGCAGCTGGATTGGCAGACAAAGTGGAAATTCAGCTTGCTTATGCCATCGGTGTAGCTACGCCTGTTTCGATTAACGTCGATACATACGGTACGGGTAAAGTGAGTGATGAGAAGCTGGTTGAATTGATCCGAAATAACTTTGATCTGCGCCCAACAGGTATTATTCGCATGTTGGATCTGCGTCGTCCAATTTATAAGCAAACTGCTGCCTACGGTCACTTTGGACGTACAGATTTGGATGTACCATGGGAGAGCGTAGATAAAGCTGAAATTCTAAAAGAACAAGCGGGGCTGTAATTCCTCGTATGTTATCAAAATAAAAGCAATAACCCAAAAAGACTGTTTCATGCTTTGCATGAACAGTCTTTTTTTGATGTGTTTCGCTGTTAAGTACGAATTTGTTCTGATGTACCGAATGCTGAGTGACTACTCGGATATCGGAGCATGGTCCAATAAATTTTTAAGTAAACGACAAACCTTTTGCAGTTCCTTGTACTGCTCCAAATACGCAAAAAGGGCTTTCAGGAGACCTTTCTGAGGGTTCGATTTCAGAGCCTCTTCCTTTAAATGAGCGTAGATTTGCTGACACTCCTGTTTCTCCTCTGAACTCCAAGAAGACAGCAGTATACTGTCTTCCAAAGAGTGGAGAAGGCTGTTAATTTGACGGCCTTGATCAAAAGGATTACTTAGAGCACTTTCGGGTAACCAGCCTTGCTTGCTCCAGAACAAATGTGGAGCTGAATCAGCATTGTTCAGGCTGGTTGCCAAGGAACTGGATAAGAAGATAATAAACTGTGTCAGATGTTCAATCGTTTCATCATTCATGCGATCGGCAAAGAAGCGAATATATTCAAACACAATGCTTTTAAGTACAAAGGTCACGTCCCATGCATGATCTTCAATGCTCGGTCCAAAAATATCAATCAGGCAGTCGCGAACCCATCTGTACAATTTGTATTCATGATTCTCGAATGCGTAATTAAGTTGTTCATTCTGGAAAATAAGCATGGAAGGCTCAGGAAGATCCATCATGAGATACACTTTGTTTTCAACGAGATTTTTCAAGTAAAGTACAATAAAACCATGTAGTTTATCGTGCTTAGAAAGATCAGGTTTACTGTAGAGAGCCCGGATGTCTTGTTCAATATTATTTTCCAGAATGATACACATTTCTAGAGGGAGTTCTTCTTTTCCCTGAAAATATTTATAAAAGGATGCCTTCGCCATCCCACTTTCTTTGGCGATTTCTTCAACAGATGTTGAATAATAGCCTTTTCTGGAGAACAGCCGAATGGCGGCCTGTAAAATATCATTTTTTTTGCTTTCCATACATACTTCCCCCTAGGGACCGACTAACTCGACAGCATGCGAACTCACTTCATACATCATAAAGATTGATCAGGTGTGATAACTGTGTGCTGCTGTCTTTTGAGTTGACGGCGCATCTTGTATTTGGCCATGATCATATACAAGGACGGCACGACAAACAAGGTTAACAAGGTCGAGAATAACAAACCGAAAATGACGGTAAACGCCAGTGGCTTAAAGAGCAGGCTTCCCAATAGTGCCAACGGAATCATACCTACAATGGCGGCCAAGGATGTCAATAAAATTGGTCTGAAGCGAGCGGCGGCCGCCTGTATTACGGCTTCCTTTAATTCCATTCCTTCATGTCGTGCATCCTCGATAAATTCAATTAACACAATCCCATTCCGCACAACAATGCCCGCGAGTGCAATGATTCCCATGATGCTCATAAAACCGATAGGCATATCGGTTAAGAAAATACCAATAATCCCGCCGGCTGCTGCCAGGTACACGGTCGTCATAATAATAATAGGAATGGAGAGAGAATAAAATTGCATAGTAATCAAGAGTAAAATGAGCAAGACTACAACGATAGCCAGCTGTCCTAAGTCCTTGAATATGGTCGATTGGTCAGAGGTTTCCCCACCAACCTCCCATTTGTAGCCTTCTGGGAACTTCATTTGCGCCAGCTTACTTTCAACATCAACCATCGCTTCGCTTGCAGTTCGTCCGTTCAAATCGGCTTCCACCGTAATCGTCCGCTCCATATTGTAATGCTTGATTTGCTGAATAGCAAATGACGGCTTAATCTGGACAAGCTGGTTTAATGGAATTTGCTTACCAGCTGCATTAACTACACTTAATTGTTGGAAAAGCTTACTTGGCTCCTCGTCGCTGTGATTCAAATACATTTTAATATCTACCAGACTGTTTCCAGTATCAAATTGACTGACTTGGGCTCCTTCTTTTAATAGAAGCAGGGTGCGAGTCAAATCTGTGTAACTTACCAGGTATTGATCCATCGCTTGTTTGTTGACCTCAAGCTCCAGTGCATATCGTTCAATTCCTATATCATCCACGATGCCTGTTGTGCCCTCTACTGTCGCGATCTGCTCCTTTGCCTTTTGGGCAAGAGTTTGCAGTTCATTCAGATCCTGACCTGAGATACGAATAGAAACGGGCTTACCCACTGGAATCCCGAGACGAGGAACATACATCGTAACTGTAACTCCAGGGTAGGATTTCTTAACATGTTGTTCCCAAGCATCAACTGTCGTATTGAGATCGAATACGTTTTCTTTGCCGACGACAGCAATCTGCCCCACCGTTTCGTTATAACTAATATTTCCACCCGAACTATTAATGTCACTAAACAGTTGTGGGGCAGTCCCTCCAGTGCTGTAGACGACCTTGGAAGTTTCAGGTTGCTTTTTCACCCAGCCTGCAAGGTCTTTAACGACCTGGTCCGTTTCCGCAATTGAAGTGCCTACAGGCATTTTTACATTTAGTGCAACATGAGGATCTTCCGACTCAGGAAAAAGTTCAACTGAGGTAAAGGGAACTAATCCATAGGCGGCTGTTCCAAGCATGAGTCCGACCATGGCTGTCAACAAGGGACGCTGAATGACCTTAGGCATCAGTTTTTGTGAATAGAGCTTGTTTAAAGAATGAATCTGCTGGCCGAGCAAGCCTGCTGGTTTAGATTTACCCTGAGGGTGACGAGCCTGTCTGCGCTTCTCATACCATTCTCGAAAAATAGGGATGATGGTGAGCGACATGATCATAGAGGCAAGCATGGTCAGGGAGACAATAGCAGGAATAGGTTTAATAAAGGCACCTACATTTCCAGGAAGAAACAACAATGGCGCGAAAGCTGAGATGGTAGCCAGAGTTGCAACCAAAATAGAAAGCATGACCTCTTTGGTACCTTTTACAGCTGCGACTGAGGGCGATTCTCCTAATTCCGTAAGTCTACGCTCAATATTATCATTTACAACTACGGCATCATCCACGAGTATGCCGAGTACGATGATCAGACCGACAACGGAAATCTGATTTAGAGTGATGCCGAACATAGGCAAAAAGATAATGGCAATCGAAACCGAAATAGGAATGGCCAGTGCAACAAATGCAGAGGTGAGCAAATTCAGCCCCAACATACAAACGAGAATAACGGCCACAATCGCAAGAATCGTTTCACGCTTTAAGTCGTCAAAGATATGGCTTACCTGATCCTTTTGTGCAAAAAGAGTTTGAAAGTGAACACCTGCGGGGAGTGTTTTTTCCAGTTCTTTGAGCTTGGTATTGACCTTTTCGCTCATAGAAGGGATGTCTGTGCCTGTTTCTGCTCCAATACTTAACGTAATGGCCGGTTTACCCTCTACATAGGCAAAGTATTCTGTATTAGGATGGGCCAGCTCCGTTATGCCGATATCTCTCAAATAAACAGGATTACCCTCTTTGGTGCGTGTCAAAAGGACCTGATTCAATTCATCAGCTTTTTCGGTCTCGCGAACAATAAGTTGATAGGTACGTCCGTTGTATTCAATATTACCAGTAGGGACCCGATCAATTTGAGCCTGAATCGCTTGAGCCACTTGTCCCCACGAAAGCTGGTATTGCTGAAGTTTCTGATTGTCAATATGGACACGTACTTCTTGATCAGGGAGACCATTGAATTTGACGCTAGATACGCCAGAAATGGTATTGAGCTGATCTTTCCAAGTCGTTGTTAAATCATTTAGTTTATACAGCGGTGTGGAAGAGTCAGCCGTCAGGGTATAGGAGCCGATAAAAGAGCTGGTTAGTTTGTCATTTACAACAGGTACTTCAACGCCTTGAGGAAGATCAGCTTGTGCATCTTGCACTTTTTTACGCATATCATCCCAAACCGTTTGAGGATCAACTCCGTTTTTGGATTCGATTAAAATAGAGGAGAATCCGTTACCAGAAGTCGAACTAATCGTTTTAACACCTTCAACTTCCTTAATGCGTTTCTCCAGCTCTTTAGTTACGGTTTCTTCTACTTTTTGTGGTGAAGCACCAGGGTAGACTGTTGTTACCATAGCATTCTGTATGGTGACATCCGGCATTTCCTGCTGTGGTAACTGGAAAAAGCCGAAGATTCCGACCAAAATCAGCATGACAAAAAACAGCAATGTAATTTTTCGTTTTTTTACGATGTACTCAATCATGGGCGTCCGCCTTCCTCCGACTGAATCGCATTTCCATCAAACAGGTTTTCTGCCCCTTTAACGATAATACGTTCGCCTTCACGAAGTCCCAATACGATTTGCAACTGATTATCTACAACCTGATTACCAAGCTCCACAGGGGTTTTAACAGCTTTTCCTTGAATGTCTTTGAAAATAAAAGGCTTGCTTCCCGTGTTAATGACTGCTTCGGCAGGAACGAGAATCCCATTCTTGTCGGTCACCTGTTGAGCAGCTTTAATGACCTGACCGGGTAACCAGTCTCGCTGTGGATTGTTTATAACAATCTCTACGTTAACCCTTCCTGTGTCGGTGCTGGTTGAAGGATAGACGTTAGACACCGTACCTTGACGGGTCTCTTCATAGAGCGCCACTTCTACTTGTTGACCCTTTTTCCAATCCTTAATTTCACTGTCTGGTACAGGAAGTAGTACTTTGAGGCGGTCGATGGTGCCTATGCGATAGACGGCTTGCCCTGACGCGACCAAATCACCTGTATTCACGATTTTTTCTAAGATTACACCGTTCACAGGAGAGATTAGACGTGTGCGTGAAAGTGCAAGTTCTGCCTGCCCCTTGGCAACAAGGGCTTTTTCGTAGTTGGCATGGGCTTGTTTTTGGGAAGCCACAGCCTGTTCACTGGCCGCTAGGGCTTTGCTTTTACCTGCAAGCGCATCTTGAAAGGAAGCTTGGGCGGATTGATGATCTTCGGCTGTGGCCCCTTCCAGCAAAAGGGACAGGGATTCCTTGGCTTGTTCCAAGTCTTTCAGGGCTGCGGTAGCATTCAGGTGAGCATTTTCATTATCTGATGCGGTAGCAGCGCCTGCCTCAAACAGCTTCTGTGTGCGCTCGCTATCCGTCTTGGCCTTGTTATAAGCGCTTTGTGCCTTATCTACAGTAGCTTGCGCTTGTTGTTTCTCTTGAGCACGTGCGCCTTTATTGACCTTGTTAACATTCGCGCGAGCTCCTGTAATGCCGGCATCGGCGGATTGAATTGCGGAGGTAGCAGCCTGTAAATTAGCCTGTGCGTTATCAATACCAGCCTGTGCCTCCAAAATGGAGGCTGTCGCCTGTGCAACCTGCAGTCTATAGTCAGCGTCATCTAGACGGGCAATGGTTGTACCTTTCTGTACAGCCGTCCCGGTAGTGATTTCTGCGCTAGCGACGATACCTCCGTTCTGAAAAGCCAGTGTACGTTCTTCATAGGCTTGAAGAGTGCCTGACAAGTTATAGGCAGTATGAAGTGGCGTTGATTTGACGATTGCGGTCCGCACAACGGTTGGCTGTACAGATGAACCTAGAGCGGCATCTTTTTTTTCTGTAGAACATCCGGTCATTGCGATGCACAGGGATAAAGTAGATATGATGATGGCCCGTTGTTTATTCATGATTATCAATCCTTCCGATAGGGTCATAATTAGAGAAGTGAACTAATAAGTATTATTTGAACTAACGAGTTCAAATGTATTATAGTGCGCCGATATTGCATTCGTCAATTCATCGTTTTAGATTTTATGAATTAGTTGACGGGACTTTCGTAACTTTTGCCTATATAATAAGTCTATTAACATAAGAGGATTTTTTTGTTTATTGATAGAGTACATGCGCGGAACAAAACCGTTTAAATACATTGAAGATGGGAGCTATTATCCAAATGTTTTTAAGTAATAAGAAACAGAGTGAAGTGAAAGTTAATGGCAGAGGAATCGCTAAAAGATGGGCCGTGTTAACACTGGCAGGGGTATTATGGGTCGGTCCAGTTGCTGGAACTGGGGCTCTAATCCCCTTGAATGGCTGGATGTCTGCTCCAATCGCAAGTGCAGCCTCTGGTTCAACTGTAAAATTGGGAGAAGAGATCATTACTTCGGGTGCAACATTATTGAAATATCGTTTTAAAGGGTCCAAAGGAACAGCACTGGCTGATATCATTCGAGTAGACTTGCAAAATCCGTACGTTAAGCTGGATGTCATGACGGGGAAGAATGGACAGTTTACGACCCGGCAGAGCACAGGCGGCATGGCAAAAGAGACTGGAGCGGTTGCTGGTGTAAACGGGGATTATTTTAATACCTCAAGCGAGGGAGCTCCGATCGGTGGACAAGTATCCAAGGGTGTGTTGATGTCTACTCCATCTGATTTAACGGGCATGTATGCCTTTGCTGTAACCAGAGATGGTTCTGCGATGGTGGAGCAGTTTACTTTTGAAGGAACAGTAAAAGCTGGAGACGGGTCGTCTTTCTCTTTGGCGGGGATGAACAAGGCTTCGTATTCGCCTGAGACGAGTGGGGGCAGTTATAGTCACTCTAATGCTATGTATATTTATACATCTGCTTGGAAAGCAATTGAGCGGCCCAAAAACAGTTCGACAACGCCTACCGAGGTATTGGTACAAAATGGTGTGGTTACGCAAGTCTCCGACAATGCTACATTGAATATGACCGTTCCGCAGGATGGCTATATTTTACGTACTCACGGTAAAGCGGCTGATTATGCCAAAGCGCATCTGACCGTGGGACAGACCGTAGAAACGAGCTATCGCCTTCGTGTTAAATCGACAGGGAGTGAAGTAGATCCTTCCAACCTTCAGATGATGATTGGTGGACATACCATATTAGTAAATGACGGTCAGAAAACCTCCTTTTCCCGGAGCACAACAAGCATAGGCGGGACGCGTGCGCGTACAGCTTTAGGATATTCCCGTGACAAGCGTTACGCTTATGTCATTGCCGTTGAGAAGAATGGGAACAGCGTTGGTGTATCCCTGAGCGAGCTGCAAACGCTGATGAAAGATATTGGCGTCTGGAAGGGTATGAACCTCGATGGGGGCGGTTCTACGACCATGGTGACTCGTGATTTGGGAGATACGACAGCGGGACTTACGTTCAATACGGAATATGGTACAGAGCAACGTAGTATCGTAAATGGAGTGGGGGTATATACCAATGCTCCTAAAGGAACGCTCAAAGGTTTCACCATCAAGGGCAATAAAACGCTGCTGATTGGTCAGACCGGAAGCTATTCCTTCAAAGGCTATGACAACTACTACAATCCCTTCGATACCTCAAAAGTACAAGTGACGTGGAAGTCCAGCAACCCGGCTGTTGTGTCAGTGAGCGGCGGCGTTGTGAAGGGAGCCAAACCGGGAACGGCTACTTTAACCGCATCCAGTGGCTCAGCCAGCGCTACAACTAAGGTCACCGTGCTTGGAGCAGATGAAATTTCATCACTCACCGCAGGAAGTGGAACTGGCTCGCTTACCGCTGGAGCTAAAATCGCTGTACCGGTAACGGCAAAGACAAAAGATGGACAGAGTGTCAGCATTACGTCAGATGCGCTCAAATGGGAGTTCATTGGCTTTAAGGGAAGCGTTAAGGACAATCAACTTACAGTAAATACGGTGGATGCAGGCGTGAAAACGGGCTATGCCATCGGTCGCTATGATGGTTTCAGCGCTGTCGTCTTCTTGTCTGCTGGCGGAGCAAGTACGAACAATTGGGAGAACTTCGAAAATGTTTCGTATCCGATTGATTTTACTTCGAATGTGGAAGGTGTTACCGGCACAGTGGCTGTTGTACAAGGAGATGGCGACCATGCCAATTCCAAAGTGCTGGAACTGAACTACGATATGACAAATGGCAGTGGTAAAATGTATGCTTACGCCCAATTGAACGGCACGTCCGGGAAAACGCTTGAACAGGCGGCTACTTCCATCTCAATTGATGTCAGAGGGGATAAGAGTCTGAACTGGCTGCGTGCGGAGCTAGAGGATGCCCAAGGCAAAACAGCATATATTGATCTCGCTAAAGTGATCGACTGGAACGGTTGGAAAACCATTAATGCAGATATGAGCGGTTTGAATATTTCGTATCCAGCGAAGCTGAAACGTCTTTATGTGGTCAATGTGGCGGAAGGTCAGGACGAGCGTGCTAAAACAGGCAATGTTGCTTTTGATAATATTTCTTTTAATACACCGGGAACGGTCGGCACAGAAGGACTTAAAAAGGGAACAGCTCAAATGACGATCGGACAAAAATCAATGACAGTAAACGGAACACCTACAACAATTGATGCAGCTCCGATGACTCGCGATGGTTCAACGTATGTTCCGATTAAGTATGTGCTGGACGCATTTGGCGGACAAGCCAAATGGAATGCGGGCGATCAACGGATCACCGTTATGCGCGGTGGTGTGCTGATGGATTTGATCGTAGGGAAAAAAGAAGTTGTTCTGAACGGGAAGCGTCAAAGTACTGATGTTGCACCCGTTGTGCTAGGGGGTAGGACTTTAGTCCCGTTGAGACTCGTGTCTGAGCAGTTAGGAATGACTGTAAAATGGGAACAAGAAACGAAGACCATCACCCTTCAATCATGATATGGTATGATATATACTTGAAATGCTAGGATTGGAGTAGAACATTTGTGGACTTTCAAGCCGATATCATAGACCGAGTCATTAAAAATGCCATCCAGGTGATGGAGAACAGCAAATATCAGATGTTCGAAATATTGGACACGGCCCGGACCGAGCTGGTCACGTTAAATCAGGAGCTCCAGAGCGTCTTGAAGGAAACAGCAGAAACGATCGAAAAGGTGGACCAGCTGGAAATGAACTATCGGCGGTCCCGCATTCGGTTGACTGAGGTCAGCCGTGACTTCGTTCGCTATTCGGAAGAGGATATCAAGCAGGCTTATGAGAAGGCAACACAGCTTCAACTCGATGTGATGATTTTCCGCGAGAAGGAAATGTATCTCAAAGCCAGAAGAGATGATCTTCAAAAGCGGGCCAAAAGTGTTGAGGCTTCTGTCGAGCGCGCCGAAACCATCGGTTCGCAGATGGGAGTCGTGCTGGAATATTTGTCGGGCGAATTGGGACAAGTGACGCGGATCATCGAATCGGCTAAAAACCGGCAGTTTATTGGTCTGAAAATTATTTTGGCTCAGGAAGAGGAGCGCAAACGCATATCTCGTGAAATTCACGATGGACCTGCGCAGCTCCTTGCGCATCTAGTGCTTAGGACGGAAATTGTAGAAAGAATGATCGCCAAGCAGGAATTTAAGATGGTTCAGGACGAAATAGTAGACTTGAAGAAACAGGTTCGCTCCAGTCTTGAGGAAATGCGAAAGGTCATTTTCAATTTGCGTCCTATGGCCCTGGATGACCTGGGACTTATTCCGACGCTCCGGAAATATGTGCAGGATTTTGAAGAAAAAACGAAGATTAGATCGCTTTTTGAAACAAGGGGCAAGGAACACCGTCTCTCTTCCGCGATGGAAGCAGCCATTTACCGTCTGATCCAGGAAGCTTTGACCAATGCTGCCAAGCATGCTTATCCTACCTATGTGCTTGTTGAGATTACCTATCAGGCGCAGCTTGTAAAAATCGTGGTGCAGGATAATGGTTTGGGCTTTAAGCCAGAGCTTTTTCAGCAAAAAAGCAAAGATCATGGGCATTTTGGTCTGATTGGTATGCGGGAAAGGGTTGAACTGCTCGAGGGGAGAATGGAGATCGAATCAGCTGAGAATCAAGGCACCAAGATAGTGATTCATATCCCAACCAACGTGGAAAAGGGAAAGGAGTAACAACATGGAAAATCAGGAAATTAGCAATACACCCATCAAAGTTCTCTTAGCGGACGATCATCAGTTGTTCCGTGAAGGACTTAAACGTATTTTGAATATGGAGGACGACATTGAGGTCATCGGAGAATGTGGCGATGGTATTCAAGTGTTGGAATTCTGTAACGTAGAGAAACCGGATATTGTTCTGATGGACATTAATATGCCAATCGAAAATGGTGTAGAGGCAACCGAAAAACTGCGTGAGATGTTCCCAGATGTCAAAGTGATCATTTTATCCATTCATGATGATGAAAGCTATGTATTTGAGACGTTGCGCAAGGGAGCCAATGGTTATCTGTTAAAGGATATGGAGGCCGAGTCCCTCATTAATGCTATTCGTTCGGTTCATGAAGGCTATGCGTTTATCCATCCGAAGGTAACAGGTAAGCTCATTCAGCAACTCCGCCGGATGACCTACTTGAATGAAACAGGGGCTATGGCTGAAGGTCATACGAAGGAAGCCGGCGTGAAGTTTGTCGCAGGTGAGAATAATCCATTGACCCGTCGTGAAGCTGAAGTATTGCGTCTGATGGCTGAAGGTAAGAGCAACAAGATGATCGGTGAATATTTATTCATTAGTGAGAAAACGGTCAAAAACCATGTCAGCAGCATTCTGCAAAAAATGGAGGTTGATGACCGTACACAAGCGGTTATTAACTCAATCAAATATGGATGGGTTACGCTGTAAAGTGTAGTTTTTTCAGGCATTAGACGATGCAGCTGCTAATAGATATGAATGCTGTACCGCCTTTCACTCCGGGCGATATGTCCGCTCATACAGAAACCCAGTACATAACCGTGACACCTCTTCCTGTTATACGGCATATATTGTCGCTATAGGAGGAGGTGGAACCCTCGTGACGGCTCACTTGGTTTGGATATTGCTTATATACGGTGTGGGGGCCGCTGTCGTGCATCTTATGTATATACGACAGGCGGTTCAGGCTTATCATAATGGCGAAGATTCATGCGCGATATCTTCAGGTCATCGCGCGATTCGCTATATTGTGATTACGTCCAATGACGGAGATCGTGTGGAATGGGTGATGCGTTCGTTGAACATACTTGCCTGGCTGCACCGGAGGCCGCTACATGTGACGGTACTGGATGATGAATCTATGGACGATACGCTACCGATTCTGACACGGCTAGTGCGCTATAGTCATATGGATGTTTCAGTCATTTCAAGTCGTTTTTCACCGGGGAACCCGGTTTTACCGAAGTCAGGCGGTGAAAAGCAGGTTGTTATTGATCTTAGAACAGTCAAGTCGTTGGCGGACGCTCCGCTTGTTCCTTAGCAACAGGGGATTGTGGACATCGTGGTCAAAATCGGATATAAATGTTTATAAACAGTTGCATAGGCAAGACAACAGGGATATCGTTGAGATCTACTTGATGTGAAGCACACTTCAGGCTATTAGCCACAGAAGTGTGCTTTTTTGCTGTTCTCTGGGGTGATAAGAACCCAAAAAGTAATGAATGGGGGGAGAAGGGGAAGGTGAAAATTGCAGTATATGCAGTGAGGTATAAGGGGAATTGGAATCTCCGATTATCTGTGGATATTCGAGTAGATATGACATGGTGGATGAATCCAGATGAGGGGCAGGGGAATGTTGTCGAAAGGTGGGTGTTATTAGGAGATGAGCTCCCCTTGTCCTGGGGAACAAAGCTGTGTGAAACATTTAAGGAATTAGTAGGTATGGAGCGATGGGGGAAACGGCAGTGGTGGGCTTATATTATCGCACAGCTAAAAAGTGAACTGGCTCTTGAACCTTTTGACGGAGAACGAATTTTATCTGGAAGAGTAGAGAATATATGCATTTGGGATCATGTACAAGGTTGGACTTCTCGCACAGAAAGTGGGGATGAGAGACGAGAAACAAAGGGAGTTTTACGTTCTATTCAAAAAAGGGACCTCGTCACGGGAATGGATGGATTGGAGAGGGAGTGTTTAACACGACAAGCGAATGAACTGGCTAATTTGTTGTCAGGACGCCAGTTACTCGTTCCAGAAGTCGAAGCGCTACTGGCAGAGGCAGCGCCAGGTTTGGAGCGTACTTGGCGATCCGCTGCACAACTTGCATATCTGCAAGGCCGACTCAGCTTTGCTACTGGCCTCGATCCAGCACCTCGCACGCGCTGGTCTGCCGCGCGTACGCATGAACTCCGCTGCAACCGTTGTGGCAGCGGGATAGTGCACCGCACGAGCTGCGCATCGTGCGGCCGTAAGGCGTGCGCCTACTGCGAGACATGTCTCGCACTTGGACGCAGCCGTGAATGCTCGCTGCTGCTGCGCGGTGCAGCGAAACCCGCGCTGCCGTGCACAGCAGGCATAGCCCCGGCGACGGAACTCGACCGCTGGGGGCTAAGCCCAGCGCAGCGTGCCGCCGCCGAAGCGGCGCTGCGCTTTTTAGCCGCACCGCACGGCGAAGTGCGGGGACATTTTCGCCCGGAAGGCCGTGGGCTCCGGGCGTTGTTCCGGCGCGGCATGGTTGCGCGCCGGGGATCAGAAGCTGCCTCTTCGCAGAGCAGCAACCTTGCCCGTAGCAGGCAGCCTTCGCCGAAACCTGGCGAAGGTGCGAGGCACAACGCTGCTGATCAGCAGGTGCCTGGTACTAAGGTAGAGCGTTTTTTGCTCTGGGCCGTAACGGGCGCAGGCAAGACGGAAATGATGTTTCCGCTCTTGCAATATGTGCTAGACCACGGAGGAACGGCACTTGTGGCAACACCACGCCGCGACGTGGTACTGGAGTTAGCCCCTCGTTTGGCCATTGCTTTTCCCGATGTGAGCATGGTGACGCTCTATGGGGGAAGCGCAGAACGCTGGCAAAGGGGACAGCTGACACTGGCAACGACACATCAGCTATTGCGTTATCGTCAAGCTTTTGATTTGGTTGTGATTGATGAGATTGACGCGTTTCCTTATCACAATGATCCTATGCTTGCCTTTGCTGCACGAGCAGTATGTAAGCCGAAGGGGAAGTTTATCTATTTGTCTGCTACACCACCGCAATCCTTGCAGAAAGAGGCTGCACGAGGTCTGCTGCCACACGCCAAGGTTCCCGTTCGTTTTCATCGTCATCCTCTACCTGTCCCATTTCGTTTGGGGGCTGATTCAGTGCAACAATGGCTGCAAAAAGGTCGGCTTCCCGCATCCTTTATTCAACGCCTACGCGTATCCATACAACGTGGGGCACAGGTTTTCCTGTTTGTGACACGAATCTCACATATTCAGGGACTTGTGAAGCTGCTGATTAAACATTTGCCTTATGTACCTATTGCGGGCACCTCCTCACAGGATGAAGAAAGAACCGCTAAAGTACGCTTATTTCGAGCTACTGAAATACGTGTTCTGGTTACAACGACTATTTTGGAGCGAGGGGTAACTGTTCCACGGAGTGATGTGTACGTATTAGACGCGGACAGTAGTCTTTTTGATGAAGCCTCTCTTGTCCAAATGGCTGGTCGCGCGGGCAGGTCCAAGGATGACCCATGTGGAGTTGTTATTTTTACATCCCCCCAATGGACACGAGGTCAAAAAAGAGCAATTAGACAGATTAAACGTATGAATGAACTGGCTCGGAAAAGAGGATACCTGAAGGAGGCGAAGCACTAAATGCATTAAATAAAAAAAGTTTTTTTGGAAATGTGAAACCTGAAACAATGTCGGTACGTAAGCTACCAAGAAAGGTGCATTCTGATATGGAAATGATTCCAACAACCCGTCTATTTTTGAATTGGTTATTCCATCGCCAGTCCCAAACATGTATGGCTTGCGGCACTCTCACAGGGCGTTTTTCCGAATTCCCCGGGATTTGTACTTCTTGTTCACTTCAAATTCCTTGGGTTTACGATATTCGTTGTGTTTATTGTGGACGTCCGACGTCTTGCCCGGATTGCGTAAGGCTTGACCGATTAGTACGTTACTATGTGTGCAATCGGAGTGCAACCAGCTATACACCGATGATGAGAGAATGGATTGGGCAGTTCAAATATCGCGGGAATGAAAAGTATGGTTCCCTGCTGGGTGAGATCATGAATCGAGCCTATCAGGCGATGAGGTATGAGTTTGCAGGTCTTAAACATTCTCGTTTCAAGCGATCTTTGTGGAGTGTGGATGTAGTGACCTGTGTTCCGGTAAGTGAGAAGAGGCTGACAGAGCGAGGTTTCAATCAGGCTCGGATCTTGGCAGAAGAGATTGCTAAGCGGAATAAGCTCCCCTTCCTATCTTTACTTGCTCGTCCACAAGATACAGGCAAACAAAGCTTTAAATCAAAAAAGGAACGCATGAACACAATGAATAATGCGTTTTCTGTTCACCCCAATATGACAAATTTACTGAAGTCTTTTATTTTAAAAGCTAAATCTCAATGTGTTACGGAAAATAAGCTTTCCGTTACCGTTTTGCTTGTTGATGATATTTATACAACGGGGAGCACATTGCAGGCGTGTGCACGTGTTTTGAGAGAAAAGGCATTAGAGCAAGGAATACATTTGACTATTTTTTGCCTGACCTTAGCAAGATCATAAGTCTAAATATCTGGTATTCCCCATGAAATTTCGCTTGAAACTATGAAAAAAAGGTTATAATTCTCTTGAAAGAAGGGTTAAATGATAGAGCAAGAAGTCTTTTAAGCCGTACAATCAGCAGGATTTGACAACAAGCTAGAGAGAGGTATATAATAAAAAATATAGAGACAAACAAAAAGTAAGGAAGTGAGGGATGAAAACAGAATATTTCAATTTAGAGGTTGATTTTTTTGGAAAAGAGGAGTACAATTTCTATCTGTTGATAGCTAACATGATTGGTAATAAGTGATTAGCTAATGACTAAAGAGCGGACATTGGGAGTGTCTCGCTCAGTAGTAAAGCAGTTAATTAAAATTTAAAGTTAAAAAGAGGAGAGAACAAATCATGAAAAACGTTATGAAAAAAGTAGCAGTATCTAGCATGTTGGCAGTAAGTTTGGGTGCAGTATCTTTGTTGAGTCCACTTGCAACAGGTCAAGTAATGGCGAAATCCGGCTCCGATTACGAAAAACAACAATTGGAAGACCAAATCATGAGAGAGCAGCAAGAAGCAGCACAAAAAGCATTTGAAGCTAAGTATTTTAAAACTGAAACTACTGAAAATGCAGCAACTGTAACACCGGCTCAACCAGCTACTGAGAACAACAATCAAGCAACAACCACAAAACCAGTAACGACTACAAATGAAGCACCAGCAACTGTAAATACAATCAAAGTAAATGTTCAAGAGGGCGAAACACTGGCTTCTATTGCTGAGAAATACGGTGTAACTGTTGAGGAATTGGTTAAAATTAACAACCTGGTTAAAGTAGGTCAAGAACTGCAGGTACCGCAAACAAAAACAAATAAATAATTATTATTATAAATGTATAATGAAGTATGGTTTTTAAACCAAGCGTTTGACTATAGTATACGGGAAGGCCACTATTAAAACAATGCTTTTTTGAATAATTATTTGTGAAATAGCTTGTTTTTTTGGGTTGCAAATTTCCACTGGTGCATCTAGCTTGGTTTCAGATAGGTTATAAGTTGAGATGATGTTAGGTCCATGAGATTTATGAATACCCACACTCCATGTGCGGAGCATTCGTATGGCGCCGTTCCCCCGGATTTACAGGACTTTCTTATTGTCATTCGGGGCACAGGTGAACATGAATTCTTCTGAGGATTGTTTCGCCCGGTTTTTCCCTCATCTTGATAATTAATTTCTACATTTACTCATATTCATATAGCTATTTTAATTGTATAATGAAGCGCTATTCCCGAAAACAACTGGAATGGCGCTTATTTTATTTTCTATCTAAAGTAGGGAGCAATGTTTGACGATAAATAGACACATGCAATAGGCTGAACATTAGCTTCCATGAGCTTCTTTATTTTATGTCATTGCATATTGATGCATATAGATGTTAATAAAATTTCACTGATGGATCTTTCTCTCTTATACTCTTATTATGATAACTTATAAGATGTGCGATTGTGTAAAATCTGAAAATCCCTTTTTGAAATATTTGCTAGACGAGGCTCTCCATTATAAGGTAATGTAAGGATAAAAGTATTTTAAAGATCGGAAATTGGAAAGGGGCGCTACAGAGGATGAATTTGGATAACTGTCCTCGATGTGGAAAGCTGTTTATTATGAACGTCAGGGGAATCTGCCAGAACTGTATTAAAGAAATTGAGATTGAATACGAACGCTGTGTCAGACATATACGTGAGAATAAGGGCATTCATATGCATGAGCTTTCGGAGGCTACTGAGGTATCCGTAAAGCAAATCACGACATTTATACGCGAGGGACGTATTTCCATTGCTAATGCGCCCAATATGACGTATCCTTGCGAGGTATGTGGGATACCGATTCGTGCAGGACATATGTGCGATTCTTGTCGAACACGTCTGACTAAAGACCTGCATCAGGCTGTGCGCGAAAGTAGTAATCAGGATCAAAGTAATAATATGGGCTCAGGTACCTACAGCGCGATTGATAAACTTCGTGGAAAGTAGTACAGGGGAATTAAAAACGCATTCAGCTATTCAAAAAGTTTCAAATACCGCCGATAATCTTTATAGAGCTTATCGGTTTTTTTATTTTTAGCAACCATGCACAAAATAAAGAAGTGAGGCATAATACGAACCATGTTCGACGCTATGTCGTCTGATACATTCTGACCATATCAAATAACTAAGGAAGGTGGAAGTTATGAAAATTAACGAGACCAACCGCATCGGAGCTATTAATCCATACCAACGAAATATTGAAACAGGACGTCAAGAGGAGCTTAAGAAGTCTCGCCGCAAGGACGAGGTCTCGATTTCTCCGGAAGCGATGGAAATGCTGAACCGCAGCAGTGATGCAGATCGTGTTAAGAAAATTCAGGAGCTTAAGCAACAAGTAGCTTCGGGAACCTATCGTGTAGATGCCGATAAAATTGCAGATAAGCTGTTACCTTACTTCAAGCAGTCTTCCGAAAGCTAGGTGAAGGAATATGCCTTTAGAGCGTTTGATTGATGTGCTGGAGCAGCTAGATCAAAAGCATCTTATCTTATTAGAATTAGCTAAAAGTAAGAAAAAAATTGTTATGGAAAATGATATGGATAGCCTGGTTCAGCATTTGAATCAGGAATCCAGACTCCTTAAACAGGTGGAACAGCTAGAGGAAGCTCGTATGGAGTTTTCGTTTGAGCTTCTTCGTGAACGTGGTATTAAGTCTCAGCTTAACTTGACTATAACCGAGCTGGCACGCCTTGTTTTTGATCCTGAAGATAAGAACAAATTCCTCAGTGTCCAGAGCCGCTTATCCCACACTCTCTCAGAATTAAAGAAAATTAATGCAATCAATCAAAAGCTCATCGAGCAATCGTTGGTGTTTATTGATTACTCGTTAGATCTACTTGTAGGTCGTCCTAATCAGGAGATGACTTATATGCATCCAGATCAGAAAAGTAATCAACCTGCACGACCTGGATTGTTCGACACTAAGGCTTGATCCGAGGAGGAAAATAGAGTGCCATCCACATTTCATTCCATAGAAACAGCTAAAAGAAGCCTTTTTACACAAACGGCAGCTTTAAATACAACAGGACACAATATAGCTAATGCCAACACAGAAGGCTATACACGGCAAACGGTTAAGATGAGAGCTTCTATACCTATGGAGGCATATGGTATTAACCGTTCTAATGTGCCTGGTCAGTTGGGAACAGGTGTTGAATTTGATGCTATTGAACGCATTCGTGAGAAGTTCTTGGACAGTCAGTACCGCGGAGAAAATACTGAGCTGGGTAGTTGGACAATTAGAAGTAACACACTTGATAAGCTACAACAGATTATGAATGAGCCGTCTGATACAGGGATTCGCAAGGTTTTGGATAACTTTTATAAATCTTGGTCTGATTTAAGTAAAGACCCAGAAAGTGTAACCGCACGAACTATTGTTAAAGAAAATGCGCTTGCGTTGACTGATGCAATGAATCATATGAGTAAACAGTTAAGCAATCTATCTGCGGATTTAACCTCAAATGTGGAGGCTAAGTCTAGCGAGCTACAAAGTTATGTGAACTCCATAGCGGACCTGAATCAATCAATTACTAAAATTGAAGGCTTGGGAGATAACGCTAATGATCTACGTGACCAGCGTGATTTGATCGTCGATAAAATTTCGAAGATCGTTAATGTAACGGTAACTGATACTGATCAAGGCTACAACGTTAATATGGGTGGTCAAGCATTAGTAACTGGGTTTGCACCGACTACTGGTATTAACGGCGCTTTTTTACAAGCTGCTTTTGCTTCCAATGATTTGCAAGGAGGCGAAATACATGGAATGATCATTTCCAGAGATCAATTTGTAGCAGATTATACTGCACAAATGGATAACCTTGCTAATACATTGGCCAACGGTGATATTTCTGTAACGCTACCTAAAGGCTCAGTATTGCCAGAAGGCACTGTACTGAACGGAGTGACTTATACAGGGACCAATCGCACACTTCAATCGGATTTAACAGTTACGGTTAAAGGTCTTAATGGTTTGCATCAATTGGGTTATACCCAAGAGGATAAAGATGCTAACGGTAATATGGTTGCAGGTAAACCTTTCTTTGTAGCTTCAAATAATGGCGGGGCGATAACGGCAGGCAACATCACGTTAAATACTGCTATAGTAGATAATCCTAACGCCATTGCAGCATCCCTTCGTGTAACAGGCACTGCTCCTACTGAGGAATTGGTTAAAGGCAATAATACATTGGCGTCCCTCATGTCCAATTTGAAATTAAACAATTTCACTTCTGTTTCTACAGGGAACAAGGCTACTATTGATAGCTTTTTCAGTTCTATGGTTGGTCAGTTGGGTATAGAGGCTCAAGAGGCGACAAGACAGACACAAAACTCGACAGCCCTCGTATCTCAGGTTGAAACTATGCGCCAGTCTGTGAGTGGTGTTTCACTGGATGAAGAAATGTCCAATATGATCAAGTTTCAGCATGCCTACAGCGCCGCTGCTCGGTTTATGACCACATTCGATCAATTATTGGATAAATTAATTAACTCCACAGGTGTAGTGGGAAGATAAGGATGATTAAATATCTTGTGTTTTTATATACAGGTGGTATTTAGTTACGGAGGGGTGTAATTATGCGAGTTACTAACAATATGCTGAGCTCACAGCTTCTGCTGAATTTGAATCGAAATTCTGAGCGTATGAATAATACGCAAAACCAGATGGCGACTGGACGTAAACTGAACAAGCCCTCTGATGATCCTGTAGGGATTACGTATTCCTTAAGGTACAGGTCTGAATTGTCTTCAAATGAACAATACCAACGGAATGTGGACAGCGCAGTGTCTTGGCTTGATTTTAATGATACGGTCATGGATCAGGCAGGCCAAATTATGCAAAGAGTACGTGAACTTACAGTACAGGCCTCTACGGGAACTAATCCACAATCTGCGCTGGACAGCATCAATAAAGAAATTGGCCAGCTTAAGGAACAAATGATTGATGTTGTGAACAGCCAATTGAATGGGAAATATATATTCAACGGTCAAACCTACGACAAGAAGCCTTATGACCTCCCTTTGAATGCTGATAATACGCATGATACGTCTGGCGCAGCATCCATTGCTACGGATACAGGAAATGTTAATTTTATAGTGGGTGAAAATGTAGCTTTGCCCATTAACGTTACTGGTAATGAAGTCGTAGGAACAAGCACGGATGCCGATAATTTATTTACAATTTTTAATCAGCTATCTGCAGCTTTGGCAAGTGGTGATATTAAAGCGAGTGGGGATCAACTGGCCAATATTGATACGCGTATGGACAAAATGCTGAAAGTCCGGTCGGAAATGGGAGCTAAATCCAACCGTGTGGAGTTAATGCAAAGCCGATTGAGCGATCTGGAAGTAAACTTAACGGACTTGCAGTCTAAAACGGAGGATGCGGATTACGCTGAGCTTTTAATGAATTCCAAGATCCAAGAGAATATTTACAATGCTTCTTTGTCAGCTGGAGCTAAAATAATATCCGCATCATTGGTTGATTTCTTGAGATAGTCTAAGGAGGGGGAGAGATGTCCATCATTCCGACACTTCAGATCCGGCAAACTCCGGCTATCCTGCATATTGACGCAGACCCTGGGCAGTATTCGATTCGACAGCCCTCGGCAGATATGGAATTAACGACACGCCGTGCTCAACTGGAAATTCATCAGTATAAGCCACAGCTGACCATAGATCAAAGTGCAGCCTTCTCTGCCTATAACGGTGGCAATTACCTTGAGATGAATAATCGAATCTATTCAGGGGTGCCACAGATATTTTTACAAGCTCTTGCACATAAAGTGGAGCAAGGTAATCGGATGGCGGATATTCACATTCCTGGGAATACTATAGCCAATGTTTTTGGAGAGGATACTGAAACGCATGTGCTTCCTGAATTTAGGGGTCCAGCATCTATGGATAATGTTGATATTCATGTTGAAACGCGTGCACCTGATATTGCCTTTACACCTGCTGTATCGGAAATGCATGTGACCGTTAATCGTCCAGAAATTGAGTATACTCGGGGGAAACTGGAGATTTATATGCAGCAGTATCCATCAGTGGCCTATATTCCACCTGAAATTGATGTCGCGATGTAAAATAAGTTAAGGTTATAGAGGTTATTCAAGCCATCTATAGCCTTTTTTTTATAATAAAATGTATATATCTGATTAAATATTGGAGGAATATTAGTGATTATATCCACATCTATTTGGGGTGACATTGAAGTTAATGAAAAAGAAGTATATCGTTTTGAAAAAGGAATTCCGGGATTTGAGGAGACGACCGAGTTTGTGTTGCTTGATCAGGATGAGGCACCCTTTTACTATCTCCAGTCCCTTCAGCAGAAAGAACTATCTTTTGTCTTAGTGGATCCTTTTATTTTTTATCCTGAATATGAGTTTGAATTACCTGATAGTGAAACGGAAGAATTGGAGATTGAATCTAATTTAGTCGTACGCAGCATATTAACATTACATGAGCAGGTAGAAAGCTCAACGATCAATCTATTGGCACCTTTGGTATTCAATCCTGATAATAGGAAAGCCAAGCAGGTTGTTTTGCACCAGTCTCCGTATTCGACCAAGCATTCACTGCAACCCACTAAGGAAGACGAAACCATCCGTTCAAAGGAAGGTGAATAATCATGCTGGTACTTTCGCGTAAGAAAGGCGAGTCTATTATCATTCAGGATCACATTGAGGTGACGGTGCTCGGAGTAGAGGGAGATACAGTGCGTATAGGGATTTCGGCTCCCAAACAGATGGACATCTTTCGCAAAGAAATCTATTTATCCATTCAAGAGTCCAATCGTGAATCTGCTGCCCATACGCAGTCAAATTTGGATGCTTTGCGCAAGATGATAAATAAAAATAACGAAAAATAAAAAAAAACCTAAAATGCTATTAAAAGATCGACGAGAATGTCGATATATATAGTACAAGCTATTACGGAGGGGCGGCCGACTTCAACGAATAGCTGTAACAACAATAAACCACATGGATGTGGGACATTTACCTTCAGGGAGGAAATTTAAAATGATTATCAATCACAATATCGCTGCAATGAACACGCACCGTCAATTGAACGCGAACACTACTAACACAAACAAAGCAATCGAAAAGCTGTCTTCTGGTCTTCGTATCAACCGTGCTGGTGACGATGCTGCTGGTTTGGCAATTTCCGAAAAAATGCGTGGTCAAATCCGCGGTTTGGATATGGCTTCCAAAAATGCTCAAGATGGCATTTCTTTGATCCAAACAGCTGAAGGCGCGCTGAACGAAACACACAGCATTCTGCAACGTGTTCGTGAACTGGCTGTACAATCTGCGAATGATACAAATACTGATGCTGACCGTCAGGAACTTCAAAAAGAAGTAGCAGAATTGACAACAGAAGTAACACGTATCTCCACAGATACTGAGTTCAATACTAAAAAATTGTTGGACGGCGCTGGTGTCAGCGGTGCAGTTTTCCACATTGGTGCTAACATCGACCAAAATATTAAATTGTCTATTGGGAACATGAGTGCTGCATCATTGGGTATTTCCGCTGTTTCTATCTCCACTCAAACAGGCGCTAACGCAGCTATTTCAACTCTGGATGCTGCTATTAAATCGGTATCTTCCGAGCGTGCTAAATTGGGTGCAAACCAAAACCGTTTGGAGCACACAATCAACAACCTGGGAACTACTTCCGAGAACCTGTCTGCTGCTGAATCCCGTGTTCGTGACGTAGACATGGCTAAAGAAATGATGAACCAAACGAAAAACAATATTCTTGCTCAAGCTTCCCAAGCTATGTTGGCACAAGCAAACCAACAACCGCAAGCCGTTCTTCAATTGCTTCGTTAATCGTTTTTTTAATGGAACTGCTGAGATTATTCTCAGCAGTTTTTTTTATGCGCCCAGTATGGATCTATCTATAGGATTAAAGCCTCGAATGGCGAAGGCAGCAGTAGTCATTAGCTTTAAGAAGTCATATCCACCGTAAGGTGGGATTGGAAGGAAGACAACAGGAAATCTCCGACCTGAGGAATACGAACTTCATACAAGGCTAGCGTTTATTTATTAAACCAAAAAAAATCTACTGCCAAAGATGTACGTAAGTAAAAGAATCAGAGTATGTTTTACACAAGTAAGGTTGCTCCTTTTAGGTTGTCCTGTTAACCGAGTGAAGAACAAGTGGGAAGTGTGTGATGATAAAGTCCATGCTTAGGAGAGATCGGCGAGCTTGCGACCTCATGTATGACATGATACATCGAGGAATCGACTAGGATAATTAGGGTGTGAGGCAGTGCTTAAGAAGATAGTTGCGAATTTTAGCTTAATTCGGTACCATGTTGGAATGAAATATGTTAGTGCCTTCTAGTTTTGTTGTGGAGACTAATTATCCTATATTAAGGAAGTTAATAGTGTAAATGAAGATCCAAACGTTCAGTGTGGAGGCAAGCTCTCATTAATTATACAATTGAATCCTTGAACCGAATTTTTTGTGGTAAGTAAGAGCCTGATAATCATTGAAACACTCGACTTACCATAGGCTCGCTCGTTCGACATGGTAAGGATACCAGGAGGGGAGTGAAGAGGTGGTTATGACCAGGGTCTTGGAGTTTATGGGTAGCGTTGTAGGAATCGGAGTTTATTAGCACAATTAATCTCATTATTTTTTTAAAACTTTAATTAACTTTTTGGGAAACAAGGATTGGATTTTTTTAAATATGAATGAATTTTAAGGGGTGTAAAAATTTGAATATCGGAAGCATAATTGACAGCAAGTGTGACGGTCTGAAGGCGTTAATAAATGAGGTTAGAGATAATGAGGTTGGCGTATATATCCTCTCAGACGTATATCCGGAAAATTATTCTGATAAATACCATCTTGAAATCCCAGTTGGCACTAAGTCCTTGTATCTTGATATACGTTTGAGGACTATTATCAAGAAGGATGAGCTAGAACTTATTACCACTATATCGTCTGTGTTGCTTGAGAAAGTTTTACGCTTGGATATTCTTTCTAAAGTAGAAGGGTATTATGAATTATTCCATCTTGATAAAAATAAAGAATTTAATTTGGAATCTTCTACGGTATCATATGGTGGGCGTGTGTATGACGAAAAGGAAATGAGGAGTTTGGTGGACTCTTCCTTGGACTTTTGGCTAACCGCTGGCCGTTATAATAAACAATTCGAAAAAGAATATGCAGAGTTTTTAGGTGTAAGATACGCCCTCCTTACTAACTCCGGATCTTCGGCTAACCTCCTAGCGTTTTCTACGTTGACGTCCCCAAAACTGAAAGATCGTCAGATCAATCCGGGAGATGAAGTAATTACGGTAGCTGCAGGGTTCCCAACGACTGTTACTCCAATCGTTCAGAACGGTGCTGTCCCTGTTTTTATTGATGTTGAATTAGGTACATATAACATCATTGTCGATCGTATTGAAGAAGCTATCACGTCGAAGACAAAAGCTATTATGATTGCACACACAATGGGAAATCCATTTGAATTAGACAGAGTTATGGAGATCGCTGAAAAATATAATTTGTGGGTGATTGAAGATAACTGTGATGCTCTAGGTTCTACATTTAATGGGAAACTCACAGGTACGCACGGGCATATCGGTACATCAAGCTTTTACCCTCCCCATCACATGACTATGGGTGAAGGTGGAGCAGTCTATACTAATAATGCTCTGCTAAAGTCAATTATTGAGTCATTCAGAGACTGGGGAAGAGATTGCTGGTGCCCATCAGGTTGTGATAATACTTGCAATAAGCGTTTTGGTTGGGAATTAGGCTCGTTACCATATGGATACGACCATAAATACACCTACTCTCACATTGGTTATAATCTACGTGTTACTGAGATGCAAGCAGCTATCGGAGTGGAGCAACTTAAAAAGGTCCCCACTTTTACTCAAGTACGTAAAGATAACTTTAAGCGGCTATATGAAGGTTTGAAGGATTTGGAAGACTACTTCATTCTTCCAAGAGCAACTGAAAACTCTGATCCTAGTTGGTTCGGTTTCATTCTGACTGTGCAGGACGGCGTAAAATTTACGAAAAATGAGATTGTTTCTTATTTGGAAGCAAGTCGCATCCAAACGCGCATGTTATTTGCTGGGAATCTAACTCGTCAACCTGCATTCAACAATGTTAATTATCGAATTAGCGGTGACCTTAAAAACACCGATAAAATCATGCGTGATACTTTTTTGGTCGGAGTATACCCGGGATTAACCGAGGAGAAAATTGAATATGTAGTGAGTAAGATCAGATCCTTTGTATTAAATAGAAAATAAATTTAGAGGATATATATTGAAGATGGTTATTCTTGCAGGAAGATACTGAACATGAATTAGCGAACGTTCCCCTCTTAGACTGAAACAACGTTTGAAATCATACGATGGATAAGGAGAACTCTAGGAAAGAGAATCGTTCTCAGTGTGGCCCCTATGGCTTTTTGGATCAGAGTGATAGCCGTTTAACAAACTGAGTAGGAATTCATTCTTCCTCGGGTTCCCGCAGATCGCGGGAACCTTGTTTTATTTTTACAGTTGAGCCACTTAGTTGAGAAGTGGAAAGCCTAATCCCCAACACGTACGGTCTATATGGAATTCTTCACTACTAAAGAGACAAATTTGTGTGATATTGCGATTACCGAAGCGAGAGTTCATTGACCAAGCCGTAAAAAATATGCTCGCTTTACCTTACTACAAAGGGTTAGATATCTATTACTCGGCTTGGAGATCTGTAGCTCTAAAACGTAATTGAGAGAATGATGGAATTTGCATGTAGGTTATCATACTATCTATCTTCCTTTCCTATATTCAAAAGGGGTGAGTGACCCAGTTACCATGCAGGAGTTTCTCGCTAGTAGCCCGGCACAGTCAAGTCTGGGCGAGATTTGGCAAAAAAGGACTCTATGCTTACTTCGAGATCAATGTTCCGACCTAGTAACAATTTATCGGGAACTTAAATTGTTACTCGGGTAATTAAATGTTATTGAACGTGTCTCTATCTAATATGTAAAATTTGAAATTTTCATTACTTTATAGACTGCTTCCCTTCCGCTATTTCCAAACTCCCTCCATCTGGCTTCCTTTCTCAATTTGTAAACGACCTTTTCTGTTACGCCAATGTCTCTAGCAATTAACACACTGATTCATTTTTCGATGACATCATACATATTATCATGAATTTTATGATTGAGTTCTGTACTAAGTAGCTATTGCCCGTTCCATCTCATTCTATCTACTGATCTATCGTAAGGTGCAATAGCTATTGTGGCAAAGAGGAAAGGTAAAGGGATTCTACTGCCCAAGATGAGATATATTTGCCCGTCAATATGAATTGAAAACACTATTGTAATCTGCATGTCGATGAGTACGAACATTGGAAAGTACAGCAGGGTGGAAACCTCATGTATGTGTTGATGAGTAGGGTTAGCCCATAGCTCTAAATATTTACATCTTGACCCACAATTTCATAAGTCCAGTCTAACTTATGATTATCAACTGACCGATATATATCCTAACTGATTCGTAAATGCGAAATGAGAGGAATACACGATGAAAACAATTGCTTTATGTATGATTGTAAAAAACGAGCAAGAGTATCTTAGAAGATGTCTTGATAGTGTAAAGGGCAAAGTAGATCAGATTGTAATTGTAGATACAGGTTCAACAGATGAAACTGTTAATATCGCTAAAGAATATACTAATGATATACATCATATGGATTGGAATAACAATTTTGCTGCTGCCAGAAACGAATCCATTAAATATGCCACTACAGATTATATTTTAGTGCTAGACGCAGACGAGTACTTAGAAGAATCCGCTGATTTACAAAAAGAAATCGCATCAGGAGCAGATTACTATTTCACAAAAATACACAATATTATGTCGTCTGAACGTGCTCTAAACCATTTGGCAATCCGGATTTTTTCAAAAAATAAAGACCTGTATTATCAAAACCGTCTTCATGAACATTTGAACATTATGGACGAAGAACATAAATTGATAAGTGGACAAGCCGGTCTTGTTATTATGCATACTGGCTACACAGATGAAATGATGGAGGGAAGGGAAAAAGCCAAAAGAAATCTCCCTCTTATGTTGAAGGAAGTTGAAGAAAATCCGACGGTGTATAACCTGTTTAATATGGGAAGAACTTATATGTGGGTCGGTAAACATGAAAAAGCAATAGCCTTTCTGAAGAGAGCTTACCCAATGAGTAAGAACTTAACGATCGCTTCAGATTTGATTATAACTTTATGTCGAAGCTTAGGGGAAATGAAAAGGTATAATGAGGCTCTACAAATTTTGCAAGAAGCTGTAGTGGTTCATCCTAAAGAAGTAGACTTGCTTCATCTACAAGCTCTTTACTTTATGGAAGCAGGATACTATAGAGATGCAATAACTACGATGACAAAATGTCTTGATATTGGTGATCAAGGGATCACCGTTACAGAAGGCCATGGGAGTTATATAGCACACTTTAGATTAGCAGAATGGTATGAACTGCGAAATGATTTGACGAAGAGTTATGAACATATTTTAGAAGCTTTTAAGCTGAAAAATGACTTTGCGCCGATTATGGGGAAATATTTTAAAATCATAGAGAAAGCAAATGTTCCATTAGAAGAAGTATTCGTAAGTACAAACCAGTTGTATCCGATATCAAATAGTGGTCAGCTGGAAAAAATGTTAGAAGTGATGTATCAGTTGAGACATCCCCTCTTGCAAAGATATCTGACAGAGTATAACGTGACTGTTCAAGATAATGTAATGGCAACTGCGCGGCAATATGCTAGAGATTATGAGGGAGCGCAGGCCTTGTGGTTGGAAATAGCGGCGGATGTTGATGAGCAGAACGGAGAGGATATTTTATTATTGTCCATTATCCTCAAGGATGAAACTCTATTTAGAAGGGCCAAACCATTATTTAATCTGAGTCAAAAGGAACAAAAAAAATTATACAAAATTTTGATGAATGAAGTTTCTGAAGATACAAAATTAACATCACATCTCGAGAATATATTAGAGAGAGCAGTGATACATCTAATTCGATTACAGGAATTTGAAACCTTTGAAATAATACTGGATTATTTGTGGCAAGGTAGTGTTGATGTAAAAGTTAAGGTTTGTGAGCATCTTGTTGCCTATGGTTTCAACGAGATAGCTATCGATCTATTAGTTAAACTGTTTGAACAATATCCAAGAAATATAAAGATTATTGAAATGTTGGGTGATGCTTGCCTTAGGTCGAATTATATACAAGATGCACAGCTCTTTTATACAAAACTACTTGAAGTTTGTGATGATTATGTGGCTTATGAGAGAGCTTACGAGCTATATGAAAGAGTGGATGATCAAATTGCAAAGAATTCTGTCCTAACTCAAATAAATCGTAAGTTCCCATTCTGTTCATGGTCTAAACAGAATTTTAATAGATAATATAATGCTAAAAATAAGGAGTTTATTATGGAAAATTTTACAACAGAAACTAAACCTCGTCTGGTAGCTCTGTGGCCAGAATGTTTAAATGTTCATCTGACTAAAGATCTCGGAATGATACCGTTTATTCTTCATAAGTATCATAATTATGATTCTGCAATAGCATGTTATGGCATTGAGGATTTCCCTTATATAGAGGCAGAAGTGAAGGGCTTAAAAATTGATTTGGTTGAAAATAGAGGTGACATCTTAACTGATGGTAATGATTATCTTGCAAAAAAGGCAAAAGAGATTGATATATTATTCTTAATAGGTATATATCCATTTACGCTGAGTTGGATAGTGAATTATAAAACCCTTAATCCGGAAGGTAAAATTTATTTAAAGCTGGATGCAAATATCTACTGGATGAATCGTATTGACTTAACGGATAATCTATTTGAAATACTTAAAAAGTGCGATGTAATCAGCGTTGAGAACAAGAGATTATATCATTATTTGAATAAAAAGTGGCCCTTAAAGATAGAGTATATTCCAAATGGATTTTATAATTTTTGCTCAAGTCCTAATGTGAATTTCGAAGAGAAAGAAAATGTGATTTTAACAGTTGCAAGAATTGGAAATCATCTAAAAGCCAATGAAATTTTATTAGAAGGATTCAAATTAGTTGCTGAAAAAATTCCAGATTGGAGACTTAAACTGGTAGGGAATGTTGAAGACCATTTCATTCAATATATTCATCAGTTTTTCACTGAAAATCCGGAGCTTAGAGACAGGGTTGAATTCGTCAGTTCAATAGAAAACAAGAGGGTTTTAGAAAACGAATATCGGCGAGCTAAAATTTTTTGTTTAACCTCAAGAATGGAAGGATTCCCGTTAGTTTTCACGGAAGCAGCTAAAGGGGGATGTTTTATTGTTTCAACCGAACTTGACTCGGCTTTTGATATTACCAATGACAGCACATTTGGGGAGCTTTTTCCTATAGATGATTCTCATAGACTGTCTGAAATATTATTAGAGGTTTGTAATGACAACGTGAGACTAGAACAGACGACTTATGAAATTCAAAACTTTGCAGAGACTAATTTCAGTTGGACTAATATATGTAATAAGCTTGATCTTTTATTACATTTAAATTAACGGGGGAACTCCAGTGATCGAAATAACATTTCAAAATGATGAAGTGAAGTTAATAAATACACAAAATAATGTTTCGGTAACTGTTTTACATTTCGGTGGGATTCATAATAACCATACAACGATAAGTTCTCCAAAGCTGCTACAGGAATACATTCATATGTTGGAAAACTATTCAACTATCCAAAAGTACACTTACGGCGAAACTACCATGATTGATATCGTGGCACTTACAAGTCTTATATACAACGAATTAATGGCTGGAAAACATACTGAGATCAGGGCTCTAGAGGTAGGAAGTTGGTTCGGATGTTCAAGTTATTTCTTTGCAAATAGTCTCAAAACATTCTCAGATAGTAATATCTTATTCTGTATGGATACGTGGCAGGGCAGTCCGGATACAGCAAGCCATAATATTGCAAATTATGAAAATGCATTCGAACATTTTAAGAGTGTAATGAGATATACCGGTGTTTACGATAATATAAAGCCTATTGTGTGCGATTCAACGGTGGGCATGGACATTCTACAGGATGATTATTTTGATATTATTTTTGTGGACGCTAACCATACGTATGACTATGTTTATCAGGATATAATCAAAGGAATAAGAAAAATTAAAGTCGGCGGACTATTAATGGGGCATGATTGTGAGTGTTATGCAGATGAACTTCCTCCTCATCTTTTGCATGGTGACAACAAGCATTTAGACGGTATAGAGGGTTATCATACAGGAGTAATTAAAGCCTTGGATGATATTTTTGGCAGATCCTATAGTCGGTTCAATCAAAGTCTTGTCTGGTATAAGAGAATAACTCAAGAAGACAAGGATATGTTGTTAAAAATGACTTCTGAGTTTGACTATGATCGAGAAGGTATTGTACAGCTGGTTGAAACTATGAAGGAAGCTATCCAATTTATATATAATAACATTTCAGAGGGAAAATCAGAAACACTTCAAACACTTATCTATGATACAGTGCAGGCAGCAAATCAACTGGAGAAAGAAATAATCCCGCTTTGCGAGAAATGTAATAACAAAGACTTAAAAATTAATACTAATGTGTTAAAAAGTTGCCTTCTGGATTTTCGAATTGCGTATGATAAGGATTTCCCACAAGCACTTTCTGTGCTGGAATCAAGAGTTATCGAAAGTTTCAATGTCTGGGTAGAATGTTTCACTGAAAGTGGAATATAACCATTTTCATATGTGATTTGGTGGGGTCGTTGTGTTTGAATATTCAGATAGGGAAGTGAATAGAGATGAAAGTTGTTATTTTGGCAGGGGGCAGAGGAACACGAATTAGCGAAGAATCCTATATAAGACCTAAGCCTATGATTGAAATCGGTGATGCGCCAATACTGTGGCATATCATGAAGACCTATTCTTATTATGGATATAATGAATTCATTATCTGCTTGGGTTATAAAGGTTATATTATTAAAGAGTATTTTGCCAATTATTATCGACATATGTCAGAAGCAATTACCTTTGACTTCTCCTCTGGCTCTGGAAACACTGTAGAAGTTCATCAAAATTCAGTGGAACCATGGAAAGTCACTTTGGTTGAAACGGGTTTAAATACAATGACTGGCAGTCGTATAAAGCGTATTGAACCTTATGTGGGGAACAATTCATTTATGCTCACCTATGGCGATGGTTTGGCAGATATTAATATTGGGAAGCTGGTAAAGTGCCATAAAGAAGGTGGCAAATTGGCTACGATTACTGGCGTACAACCAGATGGAAGATTTGGTCGACTTGAATTGGAGGGTGAGTCCGTTACAGGGTTTACTGAAAAAGTAAAAGGGGATGGAGGCTGGATTAATGGCGGGTTTATGGTCTGCCAGCCTCAAGTTTTCAATTATATACAAGATACTGAGAAAACAATTTTGGAGCAAGAACCTTTGCAAAACCTGGCACGTGATGGGGAATTGAACGTTTATAGACACCACAGCTTCTGGCAGCCTATGGATACTATACGTGAAAAGATTATCCTTGATGAGCTTTGGGAGAAACAGAAGGCCCCCTGGAAAGTATGGTCGGATTCATAAAACGTAATCTATGGAGTGGAATATGTTTAAAATAACTTTAAGCACAGATGATCTGCAAAATTATGTTTTTCAGCAGTTAAATAATTTTTATCCAGATAATCGTTTATTGAATAAAGATACATTATTCAAACAATCATTTAATCATGCGCTCGAACGTACGGAGTATTGCTTTCAGCATGTAGCCTTACAAGCATATCATCGCAAAGGGACTACATTTTTCTCTCATCTGCATTCAGATCAGTATACTTTGTTTTTATGGTTTTTATCCAACTCGGTATGGAAGAGATATGAAGATACTGAACTGGCATCCAAGCTTTTTAATCTAAACAAGACTTTAAATGGTGTATTATGCATGTATGATGCGGGGATGCCAAACATTTTTCTCATTGTACATGGTGGTGCTGTATTAGGCAAAGCATCCTACAGTGATTTTTTTGTGTGTTATCAAGGATCTACTGTAGGTGCCGTTAATGGAATCTATCCTAAGCTAGGAAAAGGAGTTATTTTGGCTCCTCAGTCATCGATTATCGGTGATTGTACTGTAGGGGACCTGGTTACAATTGGAAACCAGGCTTTGCTGAGAAATAAAGATCTGAAGAGTAGGTCGTTGTATTATCGTCATATCGATACTGGGCAACATTATGTTAAAAAGTCTAGCACATCTTGGGTGCAGTCGTTTTTCAATGTCCCAATCATACCGAATGGAGATGATCTCTAAAAGTGAAGACAGTCTTAATCAGTGGTGCAAGTGGTTATATAGGCCTTCACATAGCACAGTTACTAAGATCCAATAATTATAAAGTTATCACGGCCACACGGGACTCGGATGGAGATATTATGATGGATTTCTCAATTCCATCCAAGGTATCTGTCTTAAATTATCATGGTATTGATGCGATGATACACACGGTTTCACCAACTGAAGATCTTTACAGACATGATCCTTATCGTGCCTTATCAGAAAATGCAGCTGGAATACATGCAGCAATCGATTTCTGTAAGAATAATAACATTCGTGACTTTATATATCTCTCCAGTTTTCATGTTTTTGGCAAACAAAGTGGACTATTAAGAGAGGATTCCTATGTCACGCCAAGTAATGATTACGGACTTGCACATTATACAGCTGAACAAACTGCCAGAATGTTTGATCGTAACAAACAGATCAATGCATGGATAGTCCGTCCTTCTAATCTTTTTGGAGTCCCGGCAAATTTAGGGAAATTCAAGAGATGGAATTTGGTACCTTTTCTGTTTTGTAAGGAAGCAGTAGAGCAACAACGAATAACCCTTTTAACTCCAGGTAATCAGATTCGTAATTTTGTAGGCATTTCTGATGTGTGTAAAAAAATACTATGGACACTAGAGAAAAAACCGGTTGATCGTGTTATACATGCTTATGGAAAGGAAACTATGAGCATCTTACATTATGCAAATCTTGTTAAAAAAGTTGCTTTGGAAAAATTTAATCTTCCTGTACAGATCATTCGCCCAGAAGGAGATGACCAGGTCGTTCAATTCCAATTTACAAGTTTATATAACGATTTAGAAATTTTACCGGAAGATAATATAGAAATATTTGTGAATGAGATGCTGAAGGCCCTTCTTACGCATTGATATAAAGGAATACTCAAATATAATAGGTTGAATATCGATTTGGTTGAAGGTACGAATGGAAAACGTATTTTTGACTGGGTTAACTCACTGCAAAAGTTTGTTAACCACGAACAGACTTGTTATTAAATAGCTTGTGGCACATTATAGGGGGATATTGATGTTAATTCATTCTACACCTTTGAACCAAGCAGCAGTAATTGAACTAGAGCCTATTAAAGACAATCGGGGGTACTTTGCTAGAAGTTTTTGTAAAGAGACAATGATAAACTATGGGATTTCTTTTGAAATGACTCAATCTAACGTGACATTTAATCAGAATGCTGGGACTCTTAGAGGTATGCACTTTCAATTACCTCCTTATTGTGAAGATAAAATTGTTACTTGTTTTAATGGCGCAATCTATGACGTTATTATAGATCTAAATCGTGAAAGCTCTACGTTTGGAAAGTGGTATGGTCTAACGCTATCTGATAAAAATTGCTTATCTTTATATATACCCAAAGGATTTGCACATGGCTATAAAACAATGACAGATAATACAATAATCCACTATTTGATGAGTGAAAATCATACTCCTTCCCATGAGTCTGGGGTTCGTTGGAATGATCAAGTGTTTGGTATAAATTGGCCTGAGAGCGAGCGTTTAATTATTTCAAAGAAGGATGAAAGTTGGAAAGACTTCGATATGAATACCGATGGAGTTTCAGTTTCGTTACAAAAGGGAGAGTAAGATGGATAATTATACAGCTACTCAACTCCTTCAGTCTTTGCAAGCTGGACATGAAGGAATCAGGCATTTGGACAATTGTATTCAAAATGGTGAATTAAATATTTCGGATCTTGCAATACTGGATGATCTGTCAGATTTATTGAGTGTGGTGGAGAATTCGACTGCTACAGTATCTACTCCTAACCGTGTGAAGGAAATTAACGCTAATATTATGTTTTATATCAATGAGCTTAAAGAGAATGCAACTCATGATAATGTGGAACTATTTTTATATGATTTTCGCTTCCATTTTAGTTCATTGTATAGAATATTGGAGTTTGAGGTTGCCTATATTGCAGAGGACTTGGTTAGCAAACGAGATTATCCGCGGTTCTATCCGGAAATAGGAGTCGTGGATCATGATGATATTTCTGCAAGGGGTGCGAATTCACTCTGTAAAGTCAGTATCGTTTTATTAGCATACAATAACCTCGATTATACGAGAGATTGTGTGGAGAGCATTTTAATGAATACTAATAATGTAGATTATGAATTGATTTTAGTAGATAACGGATCTACAGATGGAACTAAAGAGTATTTTGATTCTATTCCAGGTGCGAAAGTTATCCATTTAAAATATAATATACATCTTGTTAAAGGATTCAACATGGGCCTGATGGCAGCAGAAGGGAAATACTCTGCTGCTGTATGTAACGACTTTATTTTTACTCCAAATTGGTTAGAAAACTTAATTATTTGCATTGAATCAGATGATCAAATCGGATTTGCCTCTCCAGGAGCAACCTCTATTTCTAACTTGCAGCAGATTTCTATTCCGTTTATATCCAAAGAAGATTTTCAAGAAAAAGCTAAAGAGTACAATGTAAGCGATCCCTCTAAATGGGAAGAACGGGTGGTATTACTACCTAACGTTTTATGTTGTCCAACAGCACTTCTAAACAGGATAGGATATTACGATACTCGCTTTTTCCGTGGTGAATTTCTGGATGATGATATAAGTTTTAGAATTAGACGTGCTGGTTATAAGCTCATATATTGTGGAGATACAGTAACGCATCATTACGGTAGTCTGACTACGGTAACTGACCATCAGACCAATTCTCTTGAAGAAGGTCGGGAAACATTCAAAGAAAGATATGGACTTGACGCTTGGATGGACGCGCGTATGAGTTCGACATACCTAGATATAGAGGCTAATCTTCTGTCCGGGGTGAATTCAATTCTAGGTATTGATGTAAAGTGCGGAGCTACTTTATTGCAAATAAAAAATCGCATTTGGTCAATACATGGAAATAAACCAAAATTATCTGTTTGTACTACTGAGCGGAAGTATGATGTGGATGTTAGTAGTATTGCAGAACAAGTATTTCCTCTTGATAGTTTAAGCCAGCTACCAGAAGTTATGAAAAAAAGTATTGACTTAGTATACATTGAAAAACCACTGGATTGTTATTCAGATAATCTGGAAACCATCTTTAATAGCCTTTCTCACACAATGAATGCTAATGGTAAGTTGGTCTTCACGGTTAACAACATTATTAGTATCGAGTCATTGTATGAAATGTTGAATTCGTCAAATTCAGTTCATAATCGTAAAATCTACATTCGAGATATGGTTTGTGCACAAGCAAGAATTAATGGTTTTGAACTTTATTCAATTGTGAATTATGCCCCACAACGTAATCCTGAGAGTGACCAAATGGTTGAGAACATAGCTCAGTTTTTGGGTAATGGAAGAGAAAATGAAGTGAATTACCTGAAGTCCTTATTGAATAGTACGTATGAAATATATCAAATGAGCTACATTGGAAATGAATCTATATGAAAGTAGAGAAGCTTGTATGAGGAAATCTGGTATTGTAAATCGCAACTTTTGGTTCGGAAAACGTATATTTCTTACTGGTCATACAGGATTCAAAGGAGGTTGGCTTAGCCTATGGCTTCATAGTATGGGTGCACATATTACAGGTTATTCTGTGGATATCCCCTCAACTCCATCTTTATTTGATTTAGGTAATATAGGGGATGTTCTGGTCGAGTCTATAACAGATGGGAATGTAACAGACTTTGAAAAGCTTAAACAATCCATGCAGAAGGCAAACCCTGAGATCATTATTCATATGGCAGCACAACCCCTGGTTAGAAGATCATATGAAAGTCCTGTCGACACATACGCCACAAATGTAATGGGTACAGTTAATGTAATGGAGGCTGCGCGTAGTTGTCCTTCGGTACGTGTTATATTAAATGTTACAACAGACAAATGTTATGAGAATCGGGAATGGCAGTGGGGGTATCGCGAAATTGATGCATTAGGTGGATATGATCCATATTCTAGCAGCAAAGCTTGCTCAGAGCTGGTTACCTCAGCCTATCGAAGCTCCTTTTTCCAATCTTCTAAAATAAAGGTAGCTACGGCGAGAGCTGGCAACGTGATCGGTGGAGGAGATTGGGCAGAAGATCGACTGATTCCTGATTTGATTAAGTCATTAAGGAATGAAGTCCAGATTCAAATACGAAATCCTGAAGCTATCCGACCTTGGCAACATGTGCTTGAACCATTATCAGGATATTTACTGCTTTGCCAAAATTTATATTTGGAGGGTAATGATTTTGCTCAAGCCTGGAATTTTGGACCACGGGATAATGACATCAGATCAGTTGAATGGGTTGTTAAACAAATGCTTAGCAAATGGCCTTATGAGCACCCAGGATATCAGGTGGTAAATCAAGACCTTAAACATGAAGCCAATATGCTTAAATTGGATCACTCCAAAGCACTTAATGAACTTAATTGGTCTCCAAAATGGGGTCTCGATAAAGCGTTAGATGCTACTGTCCAATGGTTTATCGATTATTTACGAGGTAGAGATGTAAAGGAACTGTGTGAACAACAGATTGCTCAATATGAAGCAGATTGTTTGGATGATTACAAAATATCAGTTTTAATATAAATGTCTTCTCTGAATGCTTTTTTTTCGAGTTGATGTCTATTCGTAATATGATTATTCGGATTATATGACAGAAATCCGTTTTCTGAACCTTGGAGTTGGCTGAGCGAAATGGCCATTACAGCCTGCCGTAGTTCACATATGCAAGAAAGGGATAACCCTCAAACGACCCGCTTGAGGGTTGTTCCTTTCTTGCATATCTATTAAAAATAAATCGGTTATAAGATTGCATTCCACTCGGCGCACAACGTATAAAGGTAATCAATTTTAACTATTCTATTCAAACTCATGCATTGCGAACCGATAAATATAATAAATAATCCCATCGGAGGTTGCAAGATGAATCTACAGTTTTCTCTTTCAACAAATGCGGTGAGTGGCAATACAAACGGGATAAGTCAACATAGCGATTCTGTAGCTCATCAGGACAGCCAACTAATACAAGCTGTGAAAAGTGGTTCAGAGTTAAGCAAGCTTGAAAGGCAGGGAGTTTCATTCTCCATGGGGGATGAGCAACTTATTAAGGCAATAGATAGAGCTGTTAAAGCTCTTCAAGGACCTACAACCACGTTAGAAATGAGTGTGCATGAAAAAACACACCAGATCTTGGTCAAAGTCCTCAATAAAGACACAGGGGAATTGATTCGAGAGATTCCTCCTGAAAAAACGCTTGATTTAGTAGCAAAGATGATGGAGATTGCAGGAATTCTCATAGATGAAAAAGTATAAGGAGGCAATTAGATGCGTATAAATGGTTTTTCAGGAATGGATATAGACAGTATGGTGACCTCTTTAATGACCGCGAAGAAGTCTCCATTAAACAAGCTGAATCAGCAGAAGCAGACATTAGAGTGGACGCGTGATAGTTACCGTGAATTAAATACTAAGATCGTTCAGTTTAGCGATAAGTTGCGCGATTTAATGACTAAGTCTGACAAAATGAACACTCAGAAATCGACGTTAACTGGTAATACAACGGCTATTAAAGCGGAAGCTAATGCTGATGCTAGCTCTACACCTATGTCTGTAGTCGTTAACAAGCTAGCAACAAAGTCCAATATGCAAACCTCTACAGGCCTACGTACTGCCGGAAGCAGTACGGCAGATGCTACTAAAAATACAACATTGGAGCAAATTGCAGGTGGCAGTGCGTCAGATACTTATGAGTTAAATATCAATGACAAAACAATCACTTTTCTTAAAACTGATACAATATCTGCAGTGATGACCCGTATCAATTCAGAAGGGGCGAACGTGACAGCAACCTTTGATGAAATCAGCGGCAAGTTCTCCATTACAGCTAAAGATTATGGGGATAGCAATAATATTAAATTAACAGGTGCAGATAAGCAGGTTAAAAGTAGTACGCTCATGGACTTATTCCAAATTAGTTCTACAGATGTAAAGGCGGCTGAAAAAGGGGAAGTTATAGTAACGAATACGGCGGATTCGAGTTCCAAAACTTATAATCCTGATAACAACTCCCTTGTCGTTAATGGAGTGTCACTGACTCTGTTAGAGACCACGGGAAGCACTGGACCGGCTAAAATTACAACCCAATCAGATCCAACAAAAGCTATGGAGACCATTAAATCTTTTGTGGATACTTATAATGACCTATTAAGTACATTTAATACGAAACTAAGTGAACAAAAGTATCGCGATTTTCCTCCACTGACAGCCGATCAAAGGAAAGACATGAAGGAAGATGAAATTAAGCAGTGGGAAGAAAAGGCGAAAAGTGGTCTTCTTAAAAACGATTCCATAGTAAGTTCTGCTGTGTCTTCTATGCGTATGGTTATTTCCAGTAAATTAGGCGATTTAAGTTCGGTTGGTATTACTACAGGTCAATATTTCGAAAATGGTAAATTACAAATTAATGAAGAGAAGCTGAAAGCTGCTTTGACGACAAATCCGGATAAGGTTATGAATATATTCAAAGGGTCGTCTGATGTTGTAAACAGCAAGCCTCTCTTTAGCGAATTAAGAAGTAAGCTTGATACTACGTTAGACATGTTTGTAAAAAAAGCAGGTACATCAAAATTCGATACAAATGCTAGTATGACCTTAAAGGCTGACAGTATAATGGGAAAGCAGCTTAAAAACTATAACAGCGATATTACAGAGATGACCAAAAAACTTGCTGATGCTGAAAAACGGTATTACAAGCAGTTTTCGGCTATGGAATCGGCTATGAACAAGTACCAGTCGCAGTCGTCCAGTTTGACAAGCTTTTTACAATAGTTTAGAAAAGGGTGATTCGTTTGATCTCATCTCCTTATGAAAAATATAAACAGTCTTCGGTGCAGACCTCTACCCCGGGGCAGCTCATTATTATGTTATATGATGGTGCCATTCGGTTCGTAAAGGCCGGTCTTGATGGAATATCATCCAATGATATTGCTAAAGCAAACATAAACCTGGGTAAAGCCCAAAGCATTATTAGTGAGTTAATGTCTACGTTAAACTACTCGTATGATATTTCCAAAAATTTATATGCTTTATATGAATATATGAACTATTTATTGATTCAAACCAATATCAAGAAAAAGATTGAGTCAGGTGAGGAAGTTCTGGGTTACCTGCAAGAATTGCGTGAAACTTGGATTGCAGTGAACAAGCTAACGGCAGGTATGTCATTGTCAACGGAACAGTAAGCTATGATAAATGACGCTTTATCTCAATTAGAGCAATTAACCCAACAATTCATACTTCGACTGAATGAGACAAATTACGAGGAAGTTGAGATTTTTGTCGAAGTTCGTCAGATGAAGGTGGATAAACTGCTGAGTGTCTTGAAAAATACGCCTATGACAGCGGAGCAAAAACAGAAATTAGAGTCTATTCTAAGCCACGATGCAATAATTGATCAGCACATGCAATCGCTGAAACAGGAAGCCCAAAATTGGCTTGTCCAGCGAAATATGGCCAAATCGCAACGTAATGCTTATGAATCTAACTATACGCCTGATAGCTTTCTGATGGATCGTAGGAAATAAATGTTAAAAGCTCTCTCCCAACATTGTTGTACGGTGTGGTGAGAGCTTTTTAATATTTGTGAAAGTATCTAATGTAAAAAAATGTAGAGAGAATGTAAATCCTAATTTGATAATCTGGGAAGATTAGAGGATATGATGAATATTAAACCAGCAGAGCAAAAAAAGGAGCTAGCTATTTACAATGTTGAATGATTCCAAAATATTATTTGAATTAGAAAGATTAGTATTAGACACTGGACTGTGTATGCTAAAAACTCAAAAAATTATGAGAGAGGGCGTATTTGACGATCAAGTTATATCAACTATAAATATTTTGATTGATGGTATTGTGACAATAGACAAATTATTACGTTCCCCTTCATGTGTGTACATTTTTGATGAAGTAAATGAACTATTCAATGAAGTCGGGAGTATGTTTGAAGAGCTTGTCTTAACATATGAAACTAATAATTCGGATAAAATTGTAACTCTTTATAGTGATTGCTTAGTTCCTAAGTACTTTGAGTTTAGAAATAATCTCAGTAATTATATAGACAAAGCCACAGGAACACAGAGCATTGTAATCAGTGGTATTAATCTCATTTCAATGAACATTAATAAACTAATTGATGCTTCAAAAGCTAGAATAGTAGCATTTATCTCTGATGAACCAGAATATTACGGAGAGTTTATTGAAAATATAGCTGTTGTAAACTCACAAGAAGTTGAGAATATTATTGTTAATTTTCTAATTATAACTGATAATTATTTTTACTCTAAGGCTACAACAATTATAGATTTGAAAAAATTTGTAGAGAGTTCGTATGATTTTGAAACTTATAGAGCCTATAAATCTTTTATTTCCTATAAGCATGATGATAATACAGTAAATGGTTTTGTTACAGGGCTTTCTTATGCAGAAGTAGGAATAGATATAAATGAATTAGAGCCTTATAATGCTGTGAATTTAGCTGTCTCAAGTCAAGATTTATACTATGATCTTCAATGGGTAAAATCTTTTGTAGAAGAGCAAAATGCTGATTTTGCATTTGTAGGTCTGAGTTACTATAGCTTTGAATACGATTTATCTAAAAGCAGCATGAGAGATAGAATGAAAATTTATTCCTCGTTTCTAGAACAAGAGACCGAAAGAATATCACCTGAAACTGAGTTGTTTAAACAAGTTGCTAATAAAGTTTTTAAATACAATTTTATAGAAATACTCTATGACATCCTTAAGGTTGTAGGCGAATCATGGTGGGATAATTATGTCAGTCGGATAATGGAGAAAAATGACAAGGTAAAAGGGGAAGATATCGCCTTTAAGGATTGTTCCAAAAATTACCCAAGTACTGTTTTGAAAAATATAGAAATATTAAGAGAGATAATCTCACGATTGCAAAGCAAGAATATTAAACCTATTTTAGTGGTATGTCCAACCAGTAAGTATTATTACAATTTTTTCTCTTCACGTATAAAGAAAGATTTCAAAGAGAATATAAAGAAAATTATGGATGACTTCAAAGTAGATCTTATAGATTTATTTGAATCCGACAGCTTTGACGACAATGACTTTTATGATGTATCACATCTAAATAAAGAGGGATCCAAAAAGTTCACTTTAATATTAAAAAGATATTTAAATAATGTTTTCGAGGGAATAAAAGCTGAAAGCAGTTGAATATAATTGCAAGATATTCTCGGAAGAACACCGCTTTACCGAGGCCATAATAAATCATACCAATGAACTTTTGAAAGGGTTGCTTAATGACCTCACTTCTGAACGAATATGGGTTTCATCAAATCGCAAAATCTTCTTGGAGGGGAATCATCTTATGAAGATATTACTAACTGGAGGGAATGGGTACATAGGAACCCATATTTGTGTAGAGTTAATTAAAGAAGGGTATGAAGTGATCATATTAGACGATTTATCGAGAAGTCATTTTGTATCCTTCAATAATTTGTGCGAATTAGTTGAGGAAAAGTAAAGTTTCATCAGGTAAACTTATTGAATTTAAACGATATCGACTCTGTATTTAGAGAAAACGATATTGAGGCTGTTGTGCATTTAGCCGGATATAAATCTGTAGCCGAATCTAATCGTAACTCTCTTAGGTATTATCATAACAATATGGTTGGAACCATTAATTTATGCGAAATAATGCAGAAGTATAAAGTGAAAAAAATGCTATTCAGCTCTTCTGCAACAGTGTATCGCCCTAGTAAAGAAGGAATATTTTCCGAGAACTCTCCTACAGGGAGTCCTAATCCGTATGGTCGCACTAAATTAATGATAGAACAGATGCTCCATGATCTCTATTTGTCAAATAATGAATGGAGTATAGCGCTACTAAGATATTTCAATCCGGTTGGAGCCCATCCCAGTGGAAAGCTGGGTGAAATTCCACGGGGGGTTCCTAATAATTTAGTGCCATACATCATCAAGGTATTACTGAAAGAATTACCATTTATAAATATATTTAGTAATTATTACGAGACAAGAGATGGGACAGGAATTAGAGACTATGTTCATGTAGTTGATCTTGCATTAGGACATGTGTCTGCCCTGAAAAAAATAAGCTCAATGACTGGTATTGAGACGTATAATCTGGGTACCGGTAAAGGCTATAGTGTACTGGAAATTACATGCATTTGAAGAGTTAACAAACAAGCGCATTCCGTATAGGTTTGTTGATAGAAGACCAGGTGATGTTGCTGTAAGTTATGCTAACCCTGCAAAAGCTAATGAAGAATTAAACTGGATTGCCCAACGAGGCATTGAAGAAATGTGCGTAGATACCTGGCACTGGGAGATGAACAGGCTTGGAGTCCAAGCCTAGTTGTTGAGAGAAAATTGTATTTGCTGAGGTCGTGAATGAGGAGTTTGGAATATGTCTTTAACCTGATGAATAACAGTTCATGGATGCTTCTAGAATAGAAGTGCGGTTTAGTAAATCATTTTTAGAATTCTTTGCTTATTGGGGACATGCAAACATAGCCCCCCGTTCAAAATCCAGATGGAGATGCCAAGCTTGATCCAGGTTGTCAAACTCAATATGCGTGAGTTTCCATGGTTCTTCCAGTTGCAACGCCACTTTGAACATATCCATGATTAAATAAATGTTCATTGCTACTTACTGAGGTCCACATCGTCAATCCGCTCCTATTAACGTATTACTGAGCAGTATTGACTATTTTTTTCTAGGATTCAGACTTTCAACCATTAAGTATAGCGACGAAGCTACTTTTAGTTATTGACTATTTACCCATTGTATTATATATGGAATAACTATACATGAAAACATTATCAATTCCAATTGACAATGGATAACTTTGGGTGGTATAGTCGGAAATGTGGGCGAGAGCTTCACTTCATTTGATGACGAAGGGAATGTTAGTGCATGCAAGGTAAAGTAAAATGGTTTAACGCAGAAAAAGGTTATGGTTTCATTGAAACATCTGACGGCGGCGACGTATTTGTACATTTTTCCGCAATTCAAACAGAAGGCTTCAAAACACTTGAAGAAGGACAAGACGTGGAGTTCGACATTGTCGAAGGCGCACGTGGACCACAAGCCGCTAACGTAACCAAATTATAATCATCCCCGGCATAGCCGACCTACATAATTGGTAAGATGGTTAGCAATGGATAACGCGCTAGCAACTGCCCTGGAATATACTCCAGGGCTTTTTTATGTTATCTAATTACATAAAAAAGCCCCTTACCCAGTGGTAAGGAGCTTAACACAATAGAACATTTACTCTAGAGAACCGTCAAAGTCAGCCATCTCCACAAAAATGGTATTGGAGGAGGCAGATTGTTTCTCTACGCTTCCGTCTGGATAACGGAATTGATAGCGCAGGATAACCTGGGCGATCAGATACGCGCGGAGCGCAGATTCGATGTCGAAAGAGAATACGATGGAACTGCTTTGTGGTTTGGATCAAGCCGACCTAACGGAATACCTTGGAGCAGGTTAGGATGCGGAAGTGGCACAGAATTCACGGTGACCGTTCGTAGCAAAAGGAAATCTTCGGCTGCAAATGGTGCAGTGAGCAAGAGCTCTTCCAGTGGGGTGTTTCCGATGTTTTCCACATGGACGGTAAAGGACAGGGTATCTTCTTGGCCGACACGCAAAGCGCTGGAGCTAAGCGTAGGTTTAGGGATGGCTGCAATAACGGTCACGCCGACGGTGTTGGTCTGGGAGGTTTCCTGAATGGTCTCTCTTCCACTACGACGTGAGGTATATTCGATGGTGGCCTGGTTGCTGAATGTTCCATCTGCAGGTGCTTCACGGATTTGTGCCTGTAATGTAAGGGTGAGCATCTCCCCTGGTGCAATATCCGGGAGCGTGATACCTGCAGCGAGATTAGCGCCTGGCTGTGCTTTTTCTTGAATAGTCAGGCTGTTGGGTACATAAATGAGTCCATGCGGCAACGGGTCTGTGAACAGCGGATACTGAGCTGGGATTCCTCCTTTGTTAGTAATCTGTATGGTGAAGGTGAGTGTTTCGCCTACAGAGGCATCCGTGGTACTCACCTTTTTAACTAATTCGAGCAGTGGGAATACAACTGGGATCGTAACGGTATTGGTATTCAATGTCCCCGATACGACTCTTCCTCCAGGTAACGTAAACGAGTAGGCAAAGGCAGCTTGATTTACGATGTAGCCGGATGGAGGCGTCTCTAATACGGTCACTTGATAAGTCAGTGTCAATGACTGTCCGGGTTCCACAGACCCAAGGCTAACACCGACAGTAGGATCGGTTCCTGACAGTGATTGACCGTTCAACTGTATGCTGTCAGGAATCAATAGAGTCCCGGCAGGAATGAAATTTTGCAGTGTAACTTCGGATGTTACGTTGCCAAAGTTGTTGAGCAGTACCGTATAAGCAAGGCTTTCTCCTGCGATGGCCTCCGTATTTTCCGTAGAGATACTTGCGGCAAGCTGTGGATCAAAAACAGTTATAGTCACGGTGTTGCTGGTAACCTCGCTCGCACCGTCACTGCCAGCATATTGACGGAGCATTGATATCAAAATGTACCGTCGTCTCCGTTTATTTGAGAAGCGAAAAAATTAGTTGAAAAATTATTAGGCCCAGACAGCGCAGTCAAACTGGATGTGGTAGGTCCAAACAACGCACGGTCACCAGTGATGTCCACGTCACCCTCTTGGGCGCTAATCAGCGCCCTTCCACGCAAAGTCCCCTGTATAGGCGTGGCAAAGCCACTCACCACCACATTGACCGAGCCTGTAGCGGTACTGACCCCTTCACCACCAACACGTAGCGACAGGTTACGGAAGGGCAGAGATGGGTTGTTGTACACCACAGCCAGCGTCCAGCCGGCATGGTTGGTGTTGGTGGAATCGGGAACCGTGATGGTGCCCGTCACATTTCCGACCGTGTATGCCCCTGCACCGCCTTGAATGACCAGATTTGTGACATTCGCTGTTCTCACATAGGTACTGAGACTGGTGACGTTGACTGATGTTGCAGATTCAGGGCTGACCGTAGTAGATAAAGCAGGTGTCTGAAATGTGACCGGGTTGCTGGCGCTGGACAATACATTGGTACTGCCGTTGGCATAACTTCCTCCCCAAATAAGCTCAGCATACAGCACCGTACTGCCCGCAGGGAGCACAAGGAATGCTGTCGATGAGTTACTGGTAAAGACAGAAGTCGTACCGAATGGATACGTGCCGAATCGAGAGGCTGTATTGGTTGTGATGAACGCGCCAATGCTGGTCGTCGTTCCTGGCACTCCTACCGAATTAGAGCGTGCCAGCCCAAGTGTATTCCCTATAAAGGTGACAGCCCCCGTCTGGTTCGTTACGTAACGCTGAATAAAAGCCATGGATTAGCTTCCTACTTTCCATCTCTTCCAAATCCGTTATCTTGGGATCTCCGTATAGGGAAGAGCCAGCTAGGCTGGGTGTAATAATCCTTTCGTATAAATTGTCTGGATTGTAACCAGGCCTTGCATACCGCACAAGTCCATGTACCTGTCCAGCGGGGAATATTTATATATGCACTCATTATTCACATATGTATGCAAATCAATTTTAAACATATCTGTTTTCAAAGAATGACGTTATCGGAAGTGTTTTAGCGAAAAAAGAAGAATTTTGTAAAATAGCTTCGAAATGTTGGTCTCTTTTTTTACTTGGCGTTAACAAATGTGCTATACTGGAGGAGCAAAGGAGGCGTGCCCTATGAACTTAACAGTACGAGGTCAACAGATCGAGGTTACCGACGCTTTGAAGGACTACGTTGATAAGAAATTCAGCAGACTTGAAAAGTATTTCGATGCACCCCCGACGTCTGATGGAAGTGTAACGTTAAGCACAACCAGAGATTTGCACACTGTAGAAGTAACCATTCCTTTGCCGGGGCTTGTACTCCGTGCCGAAGACGAGAGCGATGACATGTATGCATCCATTGATGCCGTAGTAGACAAGCTTGAACGGCAAATTCGCAAGCACAAAACCAAGCTAAACCGAAAATTCCGTCAGGAAGGTAGTTTGAAAACCCTTTTTGTGGAAGATCCGGCAGGTGGCGTGGCTGTTGCTGAAGATGAGGATGTAGAACTGGATGAGCTGGAAGTCGTCCGCACCAAGCGTTTCTTATTGAAACCTATGGATGTGGAAGAAGCCATTCTTCAAATGAACATGGTTGGACATAATTTCTTTGTATTTTCCAATATAGACAACGAAGAAGTTAACGTAGTTTACAAGCGCAATGATGGTAAATACGGTCTGATCGAACGGGAATAGCCTGTAAGTAGGAACTTTTTACATTTTAAAATGAATAGAACGATTTCGATTGAAGCATGCTTCATGGATATTAGGAAAATGAAAACAACACGAGCCTTATCCTTGCGAACCTGGCGGGATAGGGCTCTTTTATATGTTTTTTTTGTAAATATAAGGAAATTTTAACTTGGATAAGTGTAACGAAGTTGTGTATTTCGTGCGTCAATTGTTTTGGTATCTTTAACCGGATGCAAATCTGGAGGCTGCTTGTGTTGCGGCATGTCCTACAAACTGTTACAATTTATGCAAAGAACATCGCACGATGGGCTGGTACAGCCGGGCCTGTCAAACATATCGGGAATCAATTTCATCATGGACCCTTTCTTATTGTGAAATTGATTCTATTAATTGTTTTGCGCGAAAGGGGTAAACCATGCTAGGAATTGTTAAGAAAATCTTCGGAGATACCAATGAACGTGATGTTAAGCGTTTAATGAAGACGGTTGAACTGATCAATAAGATAGAGCCGGATTTCGAAAAGCTCTCGGATGAGGAGTTGCAAGCGAAAACGGCAGAATTTAAAGCTCGGGTCGAACAAGGGACTACGGCTGAAGAAATTTTGCCGGAAGCTTTTGCAACGGTTCGCGAAGCGTCCAAGCGGGTGCTGGGTAAACGTCATTATGACGTACAGATGCTCGGCGGTATTGCGCTGCATGAAGGTAAAATTGCCGAGATGAAAACCGGTGAAGGTAAAACACTGGTAGGAACACTGCCGGTTTATTTGAATGCTCTGTTGGGCAAAGGCGTGCACGTGGTTACGGTCAATGACTATTTGGCGCAACGTGACAGCGGAGAAATGGGACAGATTTATAACTTCCTGGGAATGTCCGTAGGGCTGAATTTGGCCAACATGGATCATGCCGCCAAGCAGGAAGCGTATGCTTGTGACATCACGTACGGTACAAACAATGAGTTCGGGTTCGATTATCTGCGCGATAATATGGTGCTTTACAAAGAGCAGATGGTACAACGTCCGTTGTACTTCTGTATCATTGATGAAGTCGATTCCATTCTCGTCGATGAAGCTCGTACACCATTGATTATTTCAGGACAAGCTCAGAAATCGACAGAGCTGTATTTCGCGGCCGACCGTTTTGTGAAGAGCCTGAATGTTGAAGAAGATTACACGCTAGATATTAAGGTGAAGTCGGTTGCTTTGACCGAAAACGGCGTATCCAAAGCTGAAAATTTCTTTGGTCTCGAAAACTTGTACGACCAGGAAAGTGTTACAATCAATCATCACATTGTACAGGCATTGAAGGCTAATGCTATTATGCGTTTGGATGTGGATTATGTCGTAGCTGACGGTGAGGTTCTGATTGTCGATGAGTTTACAGGTCGTCTGATGGCTGGACGCCGTTATAGTGATGGTTTGCATCAAGCCATTGAAGCGAAGGAAAACATCATTGTACAAAATGAAAGCATGACGCTAGCGACGATTACATTCCAAAACTATTTCCGTATGTACCGCAAATTGGCGGGGATGACGGGTACAGCGAAAACAGAAGAAGAAGAATTTAAAAAAATATATGGTCTGGAAGTACTCCAAATTCCAACGAATCGGCCTAACCAGCGTGTAGATATGCCTGATGTTGTATACAAGAGCGTAAAAGGCAAATTCCATGCAGTGGTAGATGAAATCCTGGAGCGCAATAAAAAGAACCAACCGATATTGGTAGGTACGGTTTCTATTGAAAACTCGGAGCTTCTTTCTGAAATGCTGAAACGCAAAGGCGTTCGTCACAAAGTGCTTAACGCCAAGTATCATGCTGAGGAAGCTGAGATTATTTCCCGTGCAGGTGAAGCTGGCGCAGTTACCATCGCTACCAACATGGCTGGACGCGGTACTGACATCGTACTGGGCGAAGGCGTATCAGAACTCGGTGGTTTGCACATCATCGGTACAGAACGCCATGAATCCCGTCGTATTGATAATCAGCTTCGCGGACGTGCAGGACGTCAGGGTGATCCGGGCTCTACACAGTTTTACTTATCGCTGGGCGATGAGTTAATGAAGCGTTTTGGTGCGGACAATGTACTGAATATGATGGAGCGGTTGGGTTTCGAGGAAGACCAACCTATCGAGAGCCGTATGATTACACGTGCTATCGAATCAGCTCAAAAACGTGTCGAAGGCAACAACTTTGATCAGCGTAAAGTCGTTCTCCAGTATGATGATGTAATGAACCAGCAGCGTGCTATTATTTACAAGCAACGCCGTGAGGTGCTGGAATCAGAAAACATCAAGGAAATTGTGTTTGACATGATCAAGCCTGTCATTGAACGTGTGGTGGAAGCTCATTGCGGTGATGACATTCCTGAAAACTGGGAACTTGAAGAAGTAGCAGAGTATGTGAACAACAACCTGCTTGAGGAAAATACACTTACACGTGACGACCTGTGGGGCAAGGAAAAAGAGGAGATCGTGGATATGATCTTCGAGAAAGTTACCAACAGATACCACAGCCGTGAAGAAATGATTGGCGAAGATATGGTACGCGAGTTCGAGAAAGTTATCGTACTGCGTGCAGTCGATAGCAAATGGATGGACCATATTGATGCTATGGATCAATTGCGTCAAGGTATTCACTTGCGTGCTTACGGCGGTACCGATCCGCTGCGCGAGTATCAATTTGAAGGCTTCGAAATGTTCCATGCTATGATTGCTAGCATCCAAGAGGAAGTAGCGACATACATCATGAAAGCACAAATTGAATCCAATCAAGAGCGTCAAGCTGTCATCGACGAAGACAAAATCTCGACGAGTGGTGAACCCGCGGCTCCTAAAAAGAAATCCGCTCCTTCGCGTCCGCGTAGAAAATAACGGATTGAAATTAAGGGAGAAATCTTGAGATACACTATTCCCTGCAGTGCATATAATGGCAGGCGGCAGTTCAACCACTGACCGTCGGCCATTTTGTGCCATACAGGGGTGAGACTGATGTGTTCAATTTATAGCTCTTCTGTTTGAGGGTCAGTTTGAATATTGATGAATGGCTAGATTGCTCTCAATTCTTTTAAAACAATTATGACAAGCAAGCAGGTATCTGCTTGTTTGTCAGTTAATTCAGCAGTTAATCTGGCTCACATAACCAGAGCCAGTTATTTAAAAAGCAGTTTGACTTTACGGCGTTTACGGCGGTCGGTAGCGAAGCGGAGGATTTGAATCTGGAGAAGCGTCAGCGTTCGTAAGATCAAATCATTCGCGCAGCGTCTCCTCACCCAGCCGTAACTCACAACGCTCCACTCCCCCTAACCATATATTAAAAGGAGAATGACATCATGATTGATCCAAGTGTAAAGCATGATTTGCGAGAAATAGGCAAGAAACTAACAAACCTTAGGGGGTCTCTTTGACTTAGATCTCAAACAGGAAATGATCGCAAACTTTGAAGTAAAGATGGCTGCACCTGACTTTTGGGATGATAATGATAAGGCTCAAGGTGTAATTGCAGAAATGAACGCTGTTAAGTCATCAGTAGACAGCTATGAACAGCTTCGTCAGGAATATGAAGACGCTGGTATGATGGCTGAGCTGGCTGATGAGGAGGGCGATGAAACACTGGCTGGAGAGATCGAGAACAGTGTCACTTCTCTGCTGAGTAAGCTTCAGGAGTTTGAATTGCAATTGCTTTTGAATCAGCCGTATGACAAACTTAATGCCATTCTGGAGTTGCATCCGGGAGCAGGTGGAACTGAGTCCCAAGACTGGGGACAAATGTTGCTACGGATGTATACACGCTGGGCAGAAAAACGGGGCTTTAAGGTAGAAACCCTGGATTATCTAGCGGGTGATGAAGCAGGGATTAAGAGCGTAACCCTTTTGATCAAAGGTTACAATGCCTACGGCTATTTGAAAGCAGAGAAAGGCGTGCATCGGCTTGTTCGTATCTCTCCATTTGATTCCTCCGGCCGTCGACATACATCGTTCGTATCCTGTGATGTGGTGCCTGAAATTGCGGATGATGTGGACGTTGAAATCCGCACGGAAGATCTTAAAATTGATACGTACCGGGCCAGTGGTGCGGGCGGTCAGCATATTAATACGACTGATTCAGCCGTTCGGATTACGCATTTACCTTCCGGTATTGTCGTGACCTGTCAGAATGAACGTTCCCAGATCAAGAACCGAGAGCGTGCCATGACGATGCTCCGTTCCAAGCTCTACGAGCGTAAGATCGAAGAGCAGCGTCAGCATTTGGACGAAATCCGCGGAGAACAGTCCGATATTGCATGGGGCAGCCAAATTCGCTCCTACGTGTTCCATCCATACAGCATGGTTAAGGATCACCGTACTAGCGTGGAGACTGGTAACGTAGGAGCTGTCATGGATGGCGATCTCGATCCGTTCATCGATGGTTACCTGCGCAGCCAAATTAAGCTGGACGCAGAATAATAGCCTGTACGTTTTCCTACAGTCCGCAGACCATGTGCCTGCAGACTGTAGGAATTTTTGTGTAACGGTATTTTTTAACTAAAGGAGAACACGAATGATGTCTCAATTAAATCCTCCCGCTGCTCGCCGAAGACGACGCAAGCCTCTGATTGCCGCCAGCGGACCCGCACGCAACGTGACCGATATTTTACTGATTATACTCGGATCTTTCATTACAGCGCTGACCTTTAACATGTTCTTGCTCCCGAACCGGATTGCATCCGGGGGGGTATCGGGCTTGTCTATCTTGGGCGAGGAGCTGTTTGGCCTGGAACCAGCCTATACGCAGTGGGGAATGAATATTCCGTTATTTATAGCAGGGGTCCTGCTGTTAGGGAAAAAATACGGTTTGCGTTCTCTGCTGGGAAGTATTATGCTGCCACTATTCGTTTATGTGACGAAGGACTGGGCAGTTCCGACAACAAATCCGTTGCTGGCTTCGCTATATGGTGGAATCGGAGTAGGGTTGGGTTTGGGTACCGTGTTTCGGGGCAGGGGCTCGACGGGTGGACTGGCTATTTTGGCGCAGATTATTCAAAAGTATACGGGGTTTAGTCTTTCTCTCTGTGTCATGTTGATGGATGGCACAGTGATTACACTGGCTGGTTTCGCCCTCTCGCCGGAACGGGCGCTGTATGCGTTGATCGGCTTGTTTGTAACGGGCAAGGTCATTGATGCCGTGGAAATGGGACTGAGCTACTCCAAAGTGGCTTACATCATATCGAATCAGAAAGAAACGATCACGCAGGCTATTTTGCAGGATCTGGACCGAGGATTGACAGAACTGGCGGGACGGGGCGGTTACACGAACGAAGAACGTCCTGTGCTTATGGTTGTAGTCGGACAAAACGAGGTAACTCGCCTTAAAACGCTCGTCCGTTTGGTAGACCCGGAGGCTTTTGTGATTATTAGTAATACTCGTGAGGTATTGGGTGAAGGGTTTAAGAGGGAAAGCTGAAACAAAGGGGCCTGTCTGAGGCATGCTCTTAACTGAATCCATGCAGGAGAGCCCACTAATATAGTAGGCTCTTCTCTCTTCAGTATGGCTTTACTAGATTCATTTTACTAATCGTTCAAGCCAATTTGCAGGTTGTCCTTGATTAAAATACGAGGTTGGCGTTCCTTTCACCCCTGTTTTGACCATAAATAGACCGCCTGCTAAGGGTTGATCGGCACTGTCGTCATCTTGAGCAGTTGTAATATATAACTCATCCAGATGTTCACCGCCAAAAGCGCACGAAGTCACACAATTGACGGGAAGCGACACCTCAGCAATCACTTCTCCATGAGCAGGATGGATACGGGAGACACGTTTACCACCCCATCTCGCGATCCACAACATGCCCTCTGCATCGATGGTCATGCCATCTGGATACCCTTCACATTCATCCAATCTAGCCACCAGTTGCTTATCCTTAATAGTGCCTTGCACCACATCGTAATCGAAGGAGACCACCTCCAATGTTGGAGTATCAATGTAATACATTGTACGATGATCTGCGCTCCAGGCTAATCCATTAGATATGGAAGCTTTACCAACCAGTAAGGAGACCTTGCCTTTTGTGTTCAGACTATACAATGCTCCTTGCGCATGTTCGCCATTTAGACTCATGGTTCCTGCTAAAAAACGTCCGGCAGGATCGCATTTTCCATCATTAAAACGATTACCTAGTCTACCTTCCTCAGGATCATGAATTAATACTTTGGCCCCTGTCTCAATATCTAAACAATATAGACCGCTAATCAGCGCTACGATCACTTTATTTTTGAGATAAGGTACAACTGCACCAATATGTTCACCAACATTTATTGTACGATCTGTGCATGTAGAAGGATCGTAGATATGCAATTGAAAGCCTTTAATATCGACCCAAAATAAACGTTGAAACCGCTGATCCCAGCTGGGACCCTCGCCTAACTTTGCTTTTGCATCTATAACGATATTCGCTGTATATGTTTCGATGTGTAACACCCCTAACGTATAGGTTTATTTTCGACCCCAATTATCCGCTTCAGCGGTTCCTCTGAGCAGATTCACTAGATGCAGTGCATGTGATTTCCTCTTGTATGTAGTGCTACATGTACTCCCTTCATGTTCAACAAGTCCATAAAGTGCAGCAAATGACCAATCGAGATGAACTCCAATAAGTGAGATCATGTAAAGGGAATATCCCCCTTATTCTTTATGCAAAGTGGCAAGCTGTATTCAAGAAGTTCGCTGTCTATTTTTTTATTTACTTTATTATAGCTCGTATAGCTTGTCGGTCAAAAGAATAGACAAGAGCGCATATTTTAAATTAGGGGGAATAACATGACATGAGGTGTTGTATTTATATAAATAGAGTCGTATAATAATACATATTTCATACGAACGGAATGGAGGAAGGTCTGTGAGCAGCAAGTTAAAAGTGGCAATTGTCGGTTCCACCGGGTATGGCGGGGTGGAGCTGATTCGTTTTTTGGTTCATCATCCGCAAGTAGAGATTGTATCTGTTATTTCTTCGTCCAGCACGGGTGTCCCAATCAGTGACGGATTTCCACATCTGACGGACATTGTGGTGCAGGATTTGGACGGTGTCGAAGTCCACGAAATTGCTGCTAAGGCCGATCTGGTTTTCACTGCTACGCCATCGGGCGTTAGTACCAAGTTAGTGCCGCAGCTTCTTGATGTCGGACTGAAGGTCATTGATCTTTCCGGGGACTTCAGGCTTCGAAGCGGGGAAACGTATGAAGCATGGTATAAAAAGCCTGCAGCTTCACCCGAATATCTCAAGCAAGCGGTATACGGACTCAGTGAGGTGTATGCAGAAAAGCTGGCGGGCGTTTCTTTTATTTCAAATCCAGGCTGTTATCCGACTGCAACATTACTGGGGATTATTCCTGCGCTGAAAGCGGATTGGATCGACCATCGGTCGCTGATTGTGGATGCCAAATCCGGTGTATCCGGCTCGGGTAGGGGAACAAGCCTCGTTTCGCACTATGCGGAAATGAACGAGAATTTTAAGGCTTATAAGGTGAATAAGCACCAGCACATCCCTGAGATCGAACAGGTACTGGGCGATATTGCGGGCGAGGACGTTACGATTACGTTTACAACACAACTTGTTCCTATGACCCGAGGAATTATGAGTACGATTTATGTCACGCTGAAGGGTGAGCATACAGATCAAGATCTTATCGGGTTATACCGGGATTATTATAAAGGCCATCCTTTTGTCCGTGTACGTGGCGAAGGTATATGGCCAGCAACGAAGGAAGTAATGGGTTCGAATTACTGTGACATTGGTTTTGCAGCAGATGCCCGAACCGGGCGTCTTACGATTATTTCTGTCATTGATAATGTTGTGAAGGGTGCCGCTGGGCAGGCGATTCAGAATTTAAATTTGATGATGGGATGGGAGGAGAACCTCGGGCTAGGCTTCATACCGGTATATCCGTAAGTAGCAAGTAACTGCAACATGGATACGGATAACGGCAGCGAGCGGGAATTTGGAATACAAACAGCTGTCATTCATCGAATATGTTGCGAACGAGGGCACATAATTATGGGCAAAGTAGAGTTTACAGTAGTAAACGGGGGTAACATCGTAACTCCGCGTGGTTTTACAGCCGGAGGATTACACTGCGGGCTAAAAAATTCGAACCGCAACGATATGGGCGCGATTCGTTGTGAGGTAGAAGCGACAGCTGCTGCGGTGTACACCACCAATGTGTTTCAGGCTGCACCGCTGAAGGTGACCCGCGAGAGCTTGGCAGATGGTCGATTGCAGGCAGTAGTGGTGAACAGCGGAAACGCTAATGCCTGCACGGGACAACAAGGAGAGCAGGATGCCTACGCTATGCGTTCGGCTGCGGCTCATGAACTGGGTGTTGCTGAGAGCAATGTAGCCGTCGCCTCGACAGGCGTGATCGGCGAGCATTTGAAAATGGATTGTGTGCTTGAAGGTATATCCTCCTTACCTGACCGTATGAACGGGGCAAACGATGGAGCAGAGCAATTTACCCAAGCCATTCTGACAACGGACTTGGTTAAAAAGGAAGCATGTGTGGCGGTTGAAGTGGACGGTGTGACCGTGCACATCGCCGGGGCGGCCAAGGGATCGGGCATGATACATCCGAATATGGCAACGATGCTCGCTTTTATGACCTGTGATGCAGTAATCGGACAGACGGCGCTTCATCAACTATTAAAGCAGGCAACGGATACCAGCTTTAATATGATTACGGTGGATGGGGATACGAGCACGAACGATATGCTGATTGCTATGGCAAGTGGGCTGGCTGGCAACCGTGAACTGCACGTAGGGCATCCCGATTGGGACGCTTTTGCCGAGGCGTTCACCTATATCTGCCGAGAACTGGCGAAGGCAATTGCTCGCGATGGAGAGGGTGCTACGAAGCTAGTAGAGGTGTCTGTAAGCGGAGCGGTAAGCGATGCGTCCGCTCAAGCGATAGCCAAGACGGTGGTTGGGTCTAGTCTGGTCAAGTCAGCCGTCTTCGGAGCAGATGCGAATTGGGGACGGATTATTGCGGCCGTAGGGCGTGCTGGAGAGCCAGTTAATCCAGAAACGGTAGATATTCGCTTGGGTGATATTGTTGTGCTAAGCCAATCAAGTCCGGTTGCTTTTGATGAAGAAGAGGCGCTAGCCTATTTGCGGGGAGATACGGTGCAAATTATTGTTGATTTGCATCACGGAGACGGAACCGCTACAGCATGGGGCTGTGACCTAACCTATGATTATGTGCGGATTAACGCAGCTTATCGGACATAGATACCCGAATAAAATACGGATTGAATAAGGATAGTAGTTAATAGAAGCAAAGAGCGGATATAAGTCCAGCATCATTTAAAAATTGCACGGATATGCGGAGAAGAAAAGGAGAGATGATATGCAATCGGCAGTGGAACACGCGGATCAAGCGAATCATGCGGGAGTGGCACGTCGTAATTTTGTGATGAAATGCGGAGGAAGTACGCTGGCTGCGTTACCTGATTCCTTTTTTGAAGATTTGGCGCGTTTGCAGTCGGAAGGTCTTCAACCTGTCATTGTACATGGCGGTGGCCCTGCGATCTCCGACAACTTGGCGAAGCTGGGGATCGAAACAGAGTTCATTCATGGATTACGCAAAACGACCGAACCCGTGCTGGATGTCGTGGAGATGGTACTGGCGGGTAGCATTAACAAGCAGATTGTACGTAGAATAGGACTGCATGGGGGCCGAGCGTTGGGGTTGTCAGGTAGTGATGGTTATTTAATCGAAGCCAAGCCTGTGTCGAATGCTGCTGAGGTCGGTTGGGTCGGAGAGGTAACATCTGTTCAAGCCTCGATTATTACAGGTGTCCTGGATATGGACTATATGCCTGTTATTGCCCCCATCGGGATTGATCGATCTGGTCAGCGTTACAACATTAATGCGGATACAGCGGCGGGTGCGGTAGCCTCTCATCTGGGGGTCAGTCGGATGATCGTCGTTACAGATGTACCAGGCATATTGAAGAAGTATGGCGGAGAAAAGAAAGTGCTGGACTCTATCACCGTACAGGAAATTGAGGATATGATTAGCACAGGTGAAATATATGGGGGTATGATCCCGAAAGTGAGAGCGGCTATTGCCTGTATCCACGGCAAAGTGAAGGAAGTCGTCATTGTGAACGGTAGCGAACCGCAGGTACTAAGTCGTGTGCTAGGCGGAGAATCGATTGGAACACGCATCGTGCGTATGCAGTAATTGTAATATATATAGCTCGACCTATATAACCAAACGATAAAGGAGCGTGAACATAATGAGTAAGGAACCGAATACGCTGGTGAGCAAGGAAATGCCAAGTACGGATGGAAGTGGAGTGCAAGCGGAAATGGAGCCGGCAAAAACGCAGACAAATAGCTCTCTTTTTCCAAACTACGCAAGATACCCGCTTACACTGGTGAAAGGACAAGGAAGCTGGCTGTGGGACGATCAGGGCAAGCGTTATCTGGATTTCATGTCAGGCATTGCCGTTACCAATCTCGGCCATGCGCCTCAAGCAGTAGCTGAACGATTGAAAAAACAGATCGATGAATTGTGGCATGTATCCAATCTGTTTCATATACCGGGGCAGGAACGGGCAGCTGCCTTGCTGACAGCCCATAGCAGCGCAGATGCCGTGTTCTTCTGCAACAGCGGGGCCGAAGCGAACGAAGCTGCAATTAAGCTGGCGCGTCGTTACCACCAGAAGGTAAAGCAGACCGGTCGCTACGAAATCATTACGTTCACGCAATCCTTTCACGGACGGACGCTGGCAACCTTGACCGCTACGGGTCAGGACAAAGTGAAAGAAGGCTTTTTACCGCTTCCCGCCGGATTCAAAAGCGTTCCGCTTCATGATCAGACGGCGCTTGAAGCAGCCATCAGTGAGAATACGGCGGCAATTATGCTGGAAATGGTGCAGGCCGAAGGCGGCATGTATCCGGTAGACCCTGCTTTCGTAGACGTGATCACCAAGCTATGCCGCGAGCATGGTTTGCTGCTGATCATTGACGAAGTGCAAACAGGTATGGGACGGACGGGCAAGCTGTTTTCCTTTGAGCATTATGGTATAGAGCCAGATATCTTTACATTGGCGAAAGGACTGGGCAGTGGTTTCTCTGTGGGTGCGATGCTAGGCAAAGGATATTTGCGTGAAGCGTTCACAGCGGGCAGTCATGGTTCTACCTTTGGAGGTACGCCACTTGCTATGGCGGCGGTTCAAGCTACTATTGAAACGATTATTGATGACAAGCTGCCAGAACGTGCAGCAGAGATGGGAGATTACCTCTTCCATAGCCTGCAAAAGCAGCTTGGAGATAGTCCTTTTGTAAAGGATATCCGTGGAAAAGGTTTGATGGTCGGCATTGAGTGTGCAGAGCCGGTAGCGGAGCTTGTTTTGGCAGGACAGAAGAAGGGCATTCTGTTCATTACAGCAGGACCGAATGTGATTCGCCTGTTGCCTAACTTGTATGTAACGAAAAACGAAATAGATCAGGCTGTAACATGGATTGCTGAATTGATTCGGGAGCATGTGGCTTAGTGTAAAGATCAAATCATCCCAGACTAGAGTGTAAAAGGAGACGATAGCATGAGCCAGGGCGGCGCACTGCAGCAGATGAATTTGAAAGGACGGGACTTCCTGGAGCTGGACGATTACTCGCCAGAGGAAATCCAGTATTTAATTGATCTCGCTGTTGAAATTAAGCGTAAGCATAAAAACGGGGAAACCTATCAGCCGCTAAAAGGGAAAACGCTCGGACTGATTTTCGAGAAATCCTCTACCCGCACACGGGTATCTTTCGAAGTCGGTATGTATCAATTGGGTGGGCATGCCCTTTTCCTCAGCAAAAATGACATTCAACTGGGACGCGGCGAACCGATTAGCGACATGGCCCAAGTCATGTCACGTTATCTGGATGGCATTATGATTCGTACCTTTGGACACGATAATGTGGTAGAGTTGGCACGTTATGCGTCCATTCCTGTGATCAATGGATTGAGTGATTTGGCGCATCCGTGCCAAGTGCTAGCAGATTATCAAACCTTGTATGAGCAAAAGGGTGAGCTAAAAGGGCTCAAATTGGCTTACATCGGAGACGGTAACAATATGGCTCATTCTCTCTTGATTGGGGGGGCGAAGCTTGGAGTGCATGTGTCGATTGCAAGTCCAGCTGGATACGAGCCTGACCCGAGTGTGGTCGCAGCTTCCCGTGAAATTGCCAAACAGACAGGTAGTGAGATCGTTATAACCCAAAGTCCGCAGGAAGCAGTACAAGATGCGGATGCGATCTACACAGATGTGTGGGCGAGCATGGGATTTGAGGAAGAGCAGAAGGAGCGGGAGCTTGCTTTTGCCGACTTTCAGGTGAATGAGGAGCTGGTTAAGCTGGCAAAGCCGGATTATTTATTCCTGCATTGTCTCCCTGCGCATCGTGGGGAAGAAGTGAGTGCAGGCGTAATCGATGGTCCGAATTCGGTCATCTTTGATGAAGCGGAGAATCGTCTGCATGCGCAAAAAGCGCTGTTAGTTGCTTTAATGGCATAAGATTGATAGGTATTGATAGGTAAAGAAGATAAGGGCTAGAAGCATTCGGGGAGGACTTTAACAATGGCAAAAGAAAAAATCGTACTCGCATATTCCGGCGGTCTGGATACGTCGGTTATTCTGAAATGGCTCAAAGAAACTTATGATGCTGAAATCATCGCTTTCACCGCAGATATTGGTCAAAAAGAAGAACTGGACGGTTTGGAGGAAAAAGCACTCGCTACAGGGGCTTCCAAAGTGTACATTGATGATCTGCGTGATGAATTCGCCAAGGATTTTATCTATCCGATGTTTCAGGCGGGTGCTTTATATGAAGGACAATATTTGCTCGGAACGAGTATTGCACGTCCATTGATCGCTAAGCGGATGGTCGATATTGCGATTGCCGAGGGAGCAACAGCCATTGCTCACGGGGCAACAGGCAAAGGTAACGATCAGGTACGCTTCGAGCTGAACGCGGCGGCGTTGACGCCGGATATCAAGGTGATTGCACCTTGGCGGCTGGAAGAGTTCCGCAATCAGTTCCCGGGCCGTGCAGAAATGATTGCCTATGCGGAAAAACACGACATTCCGGTAACTGCTTCTGCAGCCAAGCCATACTCCATGGACCGTAATCTGCTGCATATCAGCTATGAAAGCGGCGTGCTGGAGGACCCTTGGTTTGATCCAAGTGCTCCTGAAAATAAAGAAATGTTCTTGCTCAGTAACGCGCCTGAGGACGCTCCTGATGAAGCAGAATATTTGGAGTTGGAATTTGAAGCAGGTAACTGCATCGCTTTGAACGGAGAACAGCTTAGTCCATTGCAAGTGATGGAAAAACTGAATGAGCTCGGCGGCAAGCATGGTATCGGACGCGTGGATATGGTGGAAAACCGTTTTGTTGGTATGAAAAGTCGGGGAGTCTATGAGACGCCGGGCGGTACGATCCTGTTCACAGCTCACCGCAAAATGGAATCCATCACGATGGATCGCGAGGTTATGAATCTGCGTGATAGTCTGATTACCCGTTATGCTACCTTGGTTTACAACGGTTTCTGGTTCGCACCGGAACGTGTCGCTTTGCAGGCTCTGGTTCATGAGAGTCAGAAAAATGTCAGTGGTACCGTGCGTGTGAAGCTGTACAAAGGCAACATTATCGGCGCAGGCGTTAAAAGTCCGGTTAGCTTGTACAACCCGGACATTGCGACCATGGAAGCCGATCCGACACAAGCCTACGATCAAGGCGATGCAACAGGCTTTATCCGCTTGAATGCTCTGCGTTTGAAGGTCAATGCGGGTGTAACACAAAATCATAAATAATGATGTAACCTAAAAAATGTACGGGATGCGGGCCGTTCTTGTCCAAACGACGAGGGCGGCTTGTATTGCAGAGAGGGGATCATGCAATGAGTAAGCTATGGGGCGGACGGTTTACGAAGCAAACGAACAAGCTGGTAGAGGAATATACGGCTTCTATCGGGTTTGATCAGGCGTTGGCGGAAGAAGATATTCAAGGCAGTTTGGCTCATGTGGCCATGCTAGGAAAATGTGGAATTATTCCGCAGGAGGATGCAGACACGATCAAGGAAGGACTGCACACCGTTCTGGAGCGTATCCGCCGTGGGGAAATTGAATTTTCCGTTTCGGATGAGGATATTCACATGAATATCGAAAAAAATCTAATCGAGGCTATTGGTCCAGTGGGGGGTAAACTACACACTGGGCGTAGCCGTAACGATCAGGTAGCAACGGATATGCACTTGTATTTGCGTGGACGTGTGGTATCGCTGGTGGGTATGCTGCATGATGTACAAGCTGCATTAATCGGCCAAGCAAAGGATAATCTGGACACGATTGTACCTGGATACACACACTTGCAGCGTGCGCAGCCTATTTTATTTGCACATCATCTGCTGGCGTATGTGTCTATGCTGGAGCGTGATATTGACCGACTCAAAGACAGCTACAAGCGGATTAACGTGTTGCCGCTTGGCGCGGGTGCTTTGGCCGGGACCACTTTTCCGATCGACCGTCATTTTGTAGCCGAGCAACTGGGATTTGATGGCGTATATGAAAATAGCCTCGATGCCGTCAGCGATCGGGATTTTATCGTAGAGTTCCTGGCTGGCGCCTCGCTGATTATGACGCATTTGTCTCGTCTGAGCGAAGAATTGGTGCTATGGAGCAGCACGGAGTTTGGTTTTGTCGAGCTGGATGATGCTTTTTGTACAGGCAGCAGCATTATGCCGCAGAAGAAAAACCCGGACGTACCGGAGCTGGTACGTGGTAAAACCGGACGTGTCTATGGAAACCTCGTGGGCTTGTTGACTGTACTGAAATCCTTGCCGCTGGCATACAACAAGGATATGCAGGAGGACAAGGAAGGGATGTTCGATACCGTTGCCACGCTGGAAGGAGCCTTGCAACTGTTCGCACCGATGATCGCCACGATGAAGGTGAACAAGGATCGCATGCGTCAAGCGGTCAACCAGGACTTCTCCAATGCAACGGATATTGCGGACTTCTTGGTCGGCAAAGGGCTTCCGTTCCGTCAGGCGCATGAGGTCATTGGCAAAACCGTACTGTATTGCATCCAGCATGGAAAATATTTGCTTGATCTGACACTGGACGAATTTCAGCAGTTTTCGGATTTGTTTGATGAGCGTATCTATGAGGTACTTCAACCGGAAGCGGTAGTGAATGCACGGAATGTATATGGTGGAACCGCTACCGGTCAGGTACAGGCAGCCATTGGGCGCAGTGAACAGCTCCTGGCGAATACATCAACATGGTTTGAAGGGCACAAGCAAAAAAAATAATCAGTAAAGAAAGATATTATTCTCTTGCATAGCAGCGGGATGCTGTGTAAAATCAAATTTTAAGGAATTAGCAATCAAAGATTCTAAGGCACCGTTCGCGGTGTCTTTTGTGCTTTTTGGGGCATTAATTCATAGTTCCAAATACCTATTACTACACTAGTGTGAAAGTTTCTAGAATTTACATTTTTGTATACTACGTCTACGGTGATTATGGTAGAATAGCACTAAGTTTTTCATTGAATTACCAATTCAATAGGACAAGAACTATATTCAATAAATAAATGTCAAGTTACTAGGGGCTCTTTTGGTCAAGTGAATTTCATAAATGTGTAAATGAAGGGCTTGAATGAGAACAGAGGTATGTCCTGGTTTTGGGAGAACGGCATGTATATGCTTTAAAGTAGTGACGTAGCAAAAGGCAGAGTCGGGATGATTCAGGGAGGTATTATGAGAACTAAAAGGACGGCGCGTCAGTTAAAGAGCGCTTGGATCGGTTATCGCGCTTCTGAAGCCGATCAACTGATATCTTCATTGCATGAGGAACGGATACAAGCGGAGGAGTTACTGCGCGAGGAGCGGGAACTTTTTCACGCGGCGCTGGAACGAAAAAAGCAGCGGGATGCGGAGTTAAAGCAGCTGCTTGCAGATGCGCTTGCGGAAGAGCGGCGCTGGATTGAAAGGGCGGGAATTCATGGGTGACAAGCTTAGGTGGCAGGTTGGAGGAGTTTCAATTCGCCAAACCAAGAGAAGAATAAAAGAAGAGCGTCAGCGAATCGAACAACTGCAACAACAGCTAGAGGCTCAGCGGGCAGAGCAGGCTCCGGTGCTGTACAAGCTTGATTTTCATATCGAAGAGTTGGAACGGCGACTTCAGGATACAGAACTTCGTATCGAGGCTATACGGAACGCCAATGATACAGCAGCAGCTGTGGAACAATTGCTGGATGAAGGGATACAGGATGGACAGGCGCAGGAGGCTCAAGTCCAATATGCATCTGGCCAGGAACAGACAGCAGCAGGAGCTGCTATGGTCACTGCTTCCAGTATCCCTGGTACGGAAGGCGAAGAGGCAGCAACAGGAACGCGGAGCGGCCGAAACGGCAAGGCCCGTCTGGGGGATCAACTGGTGGAGAACGGGATGATCACCCGCGATCAGCTGACAGATGCCATCCGCAACCAGAAGCGCTACGGTGGTAGGCTGGGCGATATTCTTGTAGAAATGGGCTTCATTACAGCCGAGCAGCTACAGGAACAGGTTGGCGGCGACGAGTCCAAGGAGCGCCTAGGCGATATGCTGGTTCGTTCCGGTTATATATTGCCGGAACAACTGGAACGCGCACTGGAGTTCCAGGCGAAGAGCGGCGGGCTGCTGGGCGACATCTTGCTGTCATTGCAAATGCTGGAACCTGCGGATTTGTACCGCGCGATTGCTACACAGAACCGGATCGGGCGTATTGGTGAGGAACTCGCGCTGGATGCGGCGTACAAACTACCCGAGCAAGTGGCAATGGCTTATGGCGTGGTCGTTATCCATCAATATATGAACCGATATATTGTGGCGGTCAGCGATCCGCTGCCAGAAGAGCGACGCTTGAAGCTGGAGGGAATTCTGGGTATGCCGGTAGAGCAGGTGCTTGCTACGAAGGAAGAGATGGAGCAGCTCTGGGGTAAAATCTACGGTGAAGAAATGATGCAGGAGAGCACGACCGGGCTGTTGGAAAAAGAACCGCACAATTCGGCGCGGACGACTTTTACAAAGGGACAACTTTGGGTGTTCGCAGCCATGGGTATGATTACACTGCTCGGTCTCTTCTGGAACAGTTGGAAAACGGTGTTGATCATCAATATGATGATTCAGCTGTTTTATTTTGCGATGACGCTATTTAAATTTGGCATTATTTATCTTGGTTCCCGGCGTGGGGCGCAGCTTCGTTTTACGAAGGAAGAGGTTGACGCCATGGATGAAAAGAAACTGCCGATCTATACCATTCTTGTACCTATGTATAAGGAAGCGGGCGTGCTTCCGATGTTGTTGCGAAATTTGGAGCAGCTGGATTATCCCAAGTCCAAGCTGGACGTGCGGCTGCTGATTGAAGAGGATGACATTGAGACGATTGAGCTACTTCGGGAAATGAAGCTGCCGGCCTATTACACGACACTGGTCGTTCCAGACGGTTTGCCGAAAACCAAGCCGAAGGCATGTAATTATGGACTTATTCGGGCACGTGGCGAGTTTGTCGTGATTTACGATGCTGAGGATCGTCCTGACGCTGATCAGCTTAAAAAGGTCATTGCAGCGTTCGATTCACTCCCTGAGCATTATGCGTGTATTCAGGCGAAGCTCAACTATTTTAATAGTACACAAAATTTGCTGACCCGCTGGTTCACTCAAGAATACAGTATGTGGTTCGAGCTACTGCTGCCGGGTATTATGCAGTTAGATACCCCAATTCCTTTAGGTGGCACATCCAATCATTTTCGGGTATCTGTATTGAAAGATATTAATGCGTGGGACCCCTATAATGTAACCGAGGATGCCGATCTGGGCATACGTCTGTATAAAGGCGGCTACAAAACTGCTATTGTCGATTCCCGTACATGGGAGGAAGCTAACAGCCGCGTGGGCAACTGGATTCGTCAGCGGTCGCGCTGGATCAAGGGGTATATGCAGACGTGGCTGGTTCATATGCGCAATCCGGTGAAGCTGGTGCGCGAAGTGGGCTGGAAAGGTTTTTTCGGCTTTCAGGTGATGATTTTGGCAACTCCAATGTTGCCGTTGCTGAATCCGATTTTTTGGGGATTGCTTATTTTATGGTTTGGCTGGGAATTGTCCTTTATTCCCAAGCTGTTCCCGGGATATGTGTATTACCTGGCCAGCGCGGAATTTTATATCGGTAACTTTCTGTTCGTATTCAGTAACGTGGCCGGAATGTATTGGGTCATCGGGGAACTGGAAGAGCGCGGTGAACGAACATTTTCATACGCGATGGTCAAATATGGGCTACTCTCGCCGTTATATTGGGTACTAATGAGTATAGCTGCGGTGAAAGCAGCTTGGCAGCTCATTACCAAGCCGTTCTATTGGGAAAAGACGACACATGGTCTGACCGATATGCACGACTTGGATGATACCCCGGCACAGTCCTCCTGAATATGAAGAAAGAAGGAGCAAGAATGGAGACAAAAACACCTTTTTTATCCGTCGTCATTCCCATGTACAATGAAAGCTCGCATCTTGAGCGTTCGCTTAAGGTGATTGATGGGGTACTGTCTGTTGTCACCTCACGCTATGAACTCATCATTGTAGATGATGGTTCCAAGGACGATACGTGGCTTAAATTGTCTGAATTATCCCATCGAATGCCCTCTTTGCTCGCGCTCCGGTTGAGTCGGAACTTCGGTAAGGAACTGGCGTTGTGCGCAGGTCTGGAAAATGCCTCTGGCGATGCAATCATTGTCATGGACGGTGATTTGCAGCACCCTCCTGAGATGATTGGAGAAATGGTGCGTTTATGGCAAAATGAAGGTTATGATTTGGTCGAATGTGTGAAAGAATTCCGGGGAGAAGAGTCGGTGGGCAAAAAGCTTGGAGCTTCTTTGTTCTACGCGACCTTGAACCGCTTGACGGGCTTTAATCTCAAGGATGCCTCCGATTATAAGCTACTGGATCGACGAGTGGTGGATGCCTGGATGGCGATGCCAGAGCGGATGCCGTTTTTTCGCGGAATGACGGCCTGGCTCGGTTTCCGTAAAACCCAGATTTCTTTCCGAGTGGCTCCACGCGAAGAGGGTCCAAGCCGCTGGAGTCCGTTAGGGCTGACTCGACTGGCAGCAGAAGCGATCGTTTCGTTTTCGACAGTACCATTGCGGGTTGTAAGTCTAATGGGCCTCATTTTTATGCTGATTTCAGTCGTATTGGGGATTCAGACCTTAATGCGTAAATTAATGGGTGACGCTGTGACCGGTTTTACCACTGTCATTTTGCTGCTCTTGATTATCGGCAGTGTACTCATGCTGTCGATCGGAGTAGTAGGAGAATATATTGCCGCCATATATCACGAAGTCAAAGCTAGACCTCGCTATCTGATAGCAGATAAACGGGCGAATGCTGACCGATTGTGGGTGGACAGGGAGTTTAATCAACATGATCAGACGTTCATATCTAAAGTATCCAATCATTAAATACGGTATTGTAGGACTGCTGGGTACAGGTATCCATGTTGGTGTACTTGTGCTGCTGGTGGAGCTGTTTACGGTACCTGCAGTAATGGCTACTACAATAGGATTCGTGGTTACGCTGCTCGTTTCCTATGTGCTGAACCGAAACTGGACGTTCGAGCCTACCGGTGAGGGAAGCCGCACCCAGTTTCTTAAATATTTATTGGTCTGTACCTGTGGCTTACTCTTAAATGCCGCCCTGATGTACGTGACCATTCACTGGATCGGTTGGTCGTATCTGATCGGTGAAGTACTAACTACCATCATCGTGCCTGTTCATAATTATTTCTGGAACCGCTACTGGATCTTCTCCGTTCCGCAACAGCGTCAGAAAGAGGTTTCATGATTTTAAGAAAACACGGAAAATTGCTGTCATTGTTTGCTTTTATTGCTGCTCTTGAACTGGCGGTGGGTGTGTATTTTGCATGGCATCTTGGCTATATGCATACCGATGCGCTCAGTCGAGTGGCTAATGCATTTTATGTGCTATACAGTCGTGATCCACACTTGGGTGCTATCGGGTTTGTATGGAATCCGCTGCCCAGTTTGATGGAACTGATCGTGCTGTTGTTTTATCCTTTATTTCCAGTACTCGCTTCCCACGGGCTGGCGGCAGTGATTGTGAGCAGCCTGTTTGCAGGGGCGAGCGCGGCATTATTGTATGCGACGGGCAAACAGTTGGGGCTTCACGGTGCAACCAGCTTGCTGATTGCGCTATTATTTTCACTGAATCCATTTATGTTTCTGTTTGGCTTCAACGGCTTAAGTGACTCGCCATATATCTTTTTCATCCTGTTGACAGTGAGTCGATTTTGTATGTGGTTGAAGGATCGCAAGGCGGCGAATTTGATCGTATCCGGTTTTGCACTTGCACTCGCTTTTTGGGTGCGCTATGAAGCGGTTCCGCTTGGCGTTGCGATGGCTTTGGGTGTATTGCTGACGATCTTTTTTCTGCATCGGTGGCGTACAAACAGAGAGAGCGTTAGAACGCAATTGTCTTTAAAAGAGCGCCTGTACAAGGTAGAAGCGACATGGCTTCTATTGTTGCTGCCGCTTGTCTTTTCCGGTTTGCTGTGGCTCTTTTTTAACTGGATTATCATGGGCGACCCGCTTTACTTTTTACGCTCGCAATATTCCAATTCCACACAATCAGCGGCTTTGTTAGAGGATCAGCGCTTTGTAGAAATGTTTGCTCACCCTGTGCTGATGCTAAAGTTTGTCGGGCAACGAACCTTATGGTATGCGGCTCCGTTAATTTCCATTTTGCTTATACGCCTATTGGACAAACGTCTGTGGAGTTGGAGCACGCTTACGCTATTAGCAATCTTTTTATCGGTACCCGGGCTTCAGCTTTTACTGATGTTTAAGCATTCTTCGTTTGGCTGGTTCCGATATTTTATGTATGTATTCCCGATTACGGTTGCTTGGCTGCCGTATGAGCTTAGTCTGTTGAAGGGGAAAATGCGGGGGATCGGAATCTCACTGGTAACGGCAGGGATGTTGGTAACAGCAGGCTTGTTATCCTACGCACTGACGAACCCCGCGATTGCAGCAGATGAACACAGCTATTTGACGCATAGTGGTAATGAAAGCTACGAACGTCAAATTATTGAGCGGAAAATAGCGCCGTGGCTGGATGAGTATTATGGTTCATCTCTTATTTTGACAGATTCTTATGCCGCCTATCCGATCATTTTGAGCAGCAAAATTCCGAAGAAGTTTATGATTACGAGTGATTATGATTTTGGGGAATCTTTAATAGATCTGCCTGCTTCCAAGGTGGATTATGTCTTGGTCACGCGCTTGGTGGATGGGGTACCGCTGGATCAGGTAAACCGGAGCTATCCTGATTTATTCGAAAAGGGAGCGCCGTGGGCCTCGTTGGTACATGACTTTGACGGGCAGTGGCGACTGTACAAAATAGAGCATGAAGAATCGAAATAATTATTATATTTTAGTGCATCGTAGCGGAGGGAAGAATACAGCTGTAGGGTGTGAGTGGGCTACAGCTGTATCACCGCAAGAAGTTTGAGGGGGAACGAGAGGAATGTCCTTTCGCAAATGGTCTGCAAGCAGATGGATGGCTATAGGTCTGTTTGTATTTATACTTGCATTGGAACTTTCTGCGGGCATCTATTTCAGCTATGTTCTGGGATATATGCACACAGACGCGCTCAGTCGCGTAGCTAACGCATTTTACGTGCTGTACAGCCGCGACCCGCATCTGGGCGCCATCGGATTTATCTGGAATCCACTACCCAGTCTTCTGGAAATGGTGATTCTACTGCTGTATCCAATCTTTCCGGCATTAGCCACCTATGGATTGGCTGCTATTATTTTGAGTGCTACCTTTTCTGCTTTGACCGCTATGTTGCTATATCGGGCGGGTGTCAGAACAGGGCTTAGCTCTAGTATGAGCTTGCTGCTGGCTTTGTTGTATGCACTGAATCCGTTTATTTTACTGTTTGGTGCCAATGGGCTGAGTGATTCGCTATACATATATTTCATTATGATGACGGTGATTGAGTTTGCATTGTGGCTCAAGGATCGCATGACGGCAAGTCTGATTGTTTCTGGATTAGCGCTTGCCATGGCGTTCTGGACTCGTTATGAAGCGGTTCCTCTGGGCGTGGCAATGGCAGGTGGCGTGGTCTTGGCGGTTTTGTTTCTCCATCGAAACATGGGCAGACGCGAGCTGGCCTTGCGAGAAAAACTGCACAAGGTCGAGGCAACGTGGTTACTGCTTCTGATCCCCGTGGTCTTTTCCGGGCTGTTATGGATTTTCTTTAACTATCTCATTATGGGGAATGCTTTTTACTTCCTGAATTCGGAGTATTCGAACACGGCCCAATCGGCAGAGCTGCTGAATGATGATAAGTTTGTAGAGATTTTCTCCAATCCGCTGGTGGCCTTGAAATTTATTGCTTCCAAAACACTTTGGTATTCGGTACCGTTGTTGGCTATTCTGTTCATTCGTCTGTTGAGTGGACGCTTGTTCCGATGGGGAACACTGATTATTTTGCTGCTGTTCCTATCAGTGCCGGGATTGCAGTTTTTACTTATGATGAAGCAATCTTCGTATGGATGGTTTCGTTATTTTATGTATGTATTCCCAATTACCATAGCCTGGTTGCCTTATGAGTTGAGCCAGCTTCAGGGACGATGGCGGAGGGCAGCCTTTGGCCTGGTATCCGTCAGTCTGCTGCTTACCGCTGGATTACTTTCCTATGCGTTGACTCGCCCGGATATTGCACCGGATGAGAACAGCTTTCTCACACGGACAGGTAATGTGAACTATGTGAGACAGGAGTCAGATCGTAGGATTGCCGTTTGGTTGGATGAGCATCTGCCGAAGTCTACCATTATGACCGATTCGGCTTCAGCCTACACCATGATTGTTTACAGCCAACATCCTAAACGCTTCCTGATCACCAGCGATTATTCGTTCAATAAGGCATTAAGTTATCCGCAGGATCACCATGTGGATTATATCCTTGTACCTAAGATCATGTCAGGCATGCCACTGAGTAAAATCAATATGGTATATCCGAACTTATATGAACATGGTGCCCCATGGGTTCAGCTTGAACGTGAGTTTAATGGCGAGTGGCGCCTGTATAAAGTACTGCCTAAGTCACTAACTAAAGAATCTCCATCAACGGAGACCACAACAAATCCCTAATGTGCATATAATAAATCCCCGAGCCTATCCCTTCGCCATGGTGCGATGAGAGAAGCTACGGGGATTTTTTTAACCTGTTTAGTGCTCTTTGAGCGGTAGCCATGCCAGAACATCCTGAATTTTCGCGTCCCAGTATCCCCATTCATGCGCTCCAGGACCTTCTTCGTAGGTCAGCGGAACCCCGACGGTACTACATGTTTCACGAAAAGCCTGATTTCCCTTATAGAGGAAATCCTCTGTGCCGCAGCATTGGTAGAGTCGGGGGAGTGAGGTCCCCAAGGCAGCATGACGTTGTAGCAACTCTAGCAAGTCGTGATCTGTTCCGCGTATTTCATCTGGCCCAAAAATGTTAAGCCATTCCGCTGGACTCATCGCATTTTGCATAGGATCGGTGCGTGATGCGTGTAAATCCATGACTCCCGAAAGACTGGCAGCGGCTGCAAACCGCTCTGGATGCTGGAGTGCCAGTTTGAAAGCACCATATCCACCCATAGAAAGTCCGGCTACAAAATTATCCTCACGCTTGTCGGATAGAGGAAAGAATGAACGTGCCAAAGCCGGCAATTCTTCACTGATAAAAGTCCAATAAGCCGCTCCTTGCTCCATATTCGTATAGAAACTCCGATGTACTTGGGGCATAACGACAGCCAGGCCCAATGAGGCCACATAGCGTTCAATGGAGGTTCGACGCAACCAGGTTGAATCATCGTCCGATAGGCCATGCAGCAAATACAGCGTCGGATGTGGCCCGGTTCCTTGCTTGCCCTCTAGTCCAATTTGTGAACGGGTTGCCTGAGGAAGAATAACATTCATGGATGTGCTCAGACCAAGAACTTCCGAATAAAACTGACATTGAATAAGAGCCATAAGAAGACCTCTTTTCCTAGGGAATTGTGACCTCATTGCGGTGTTCAGCATATGACTGAGTATTCATTCAGTATACCTTAGCCTGTCTAAATATACATATCCAAGTGAGTGACTAGGTATTAAGTCCCGTTTCTTATTTATCCTACATTAGGAGGGGGTATGGTTATATGGGACGATTTTTTTAATTTGGGGGCTATTTGGGTTTGATTTCTGGTAAAGTGTTTAAAAAAGAATGATGAATCCAATCAGAGGAGGAATTTATAGCATGGGAAAAAAGTTAAGAAATACAGTTACAGGTGTATTGAGTACAGGTCTTATTCTTAGCGCATTCAGCGCAGCGGCAGCTGCTCCTCAAACTACAAATGGACATTGGGCAGGAGATCAGGTGCAACGCTGGTCAGCCACAGGACAATTGGACGGCGCGGTAAAACCGGATGCGGCAATCACACGTGCAGAATTTATTGTTCTTCTGAACCGCAGCTTGGGTACGTTCACGCAGGATACTCCAGCTGTGACAGACGTAACGTATGCGGACAGTGTAAAAGTAAACGGTAATGGAGGCAGAACGTTCACAGATGTACCAGCTTCTCACTGGGCATACAACGAGCTGACAAGTGCCGTGAATGCAGGTTACATAAGCGGCTATGCAGGTAACAAGCTCAAACCAAATGGTAAGGTAACACGTCAAGAGGCTGCGGCTATCGTAGGCAAAGCTATTGGACTCACTGCGGGTAACGCAGCAGATGTTACTAAATTTATTGACTCCGACAAAATTGGATCTTGGGCAAAGAAAAGTGTAGCGGCAGCTGCGGAGCAAAAAATCATCAACGGTTATCCGGATGGTAAATTTCAGCCACTGAAGTCGCTGACTCGTGCAGAGGCAATTGCTATTCTGGACGCTGCTTCCGGCTACAACCTGAGCCCTGTTGATAATCTGACGACGACTCCTGGTGGAACGGTAACGGATTCCACATACAGCAACGTGACAGATTCCACTTATGGTAACACGTCGACTACTTCTGGCAGCGAAACAGAAGATAGCAGCACAAATACCAGCACAGATAGCACGACTACGAACAACTCTACAACAATAGATACCAACACAGATGCAGACACAACTACGGATACGACTACAGATAGCACTACAGACACAGTTGCAACTACGGGAGTACTGAAAGTCAACAATGTGTATGACGGAGAAAGTACAATTACGGGGACAGCTAAAGCAGGTTCCACAGTAACCGCCTATTCCAACGAACTGCCTATCGGTAGTGCAGTAGCCAAAGATGATGGCACATTTAGTATCAGTGTGTTTACTCAAAAAGCAACGGTTAGACTGGTAATCAAAGCTAAAGATGCAGACGGTAACGAAAGTGAGCCTGTAGAAATTTCTGTTTTGGGTAAACGCAGCGAGTAATTTATAGCTAAAATCCCCCTTTCATACTGTCTGGAACAAGTCCAGCCGACAGTGGAAGGGGGATTTTTCGTTTATTCGCTTATACCATCCTCGACAATAGACTTCTCGGGTTCACGTGTTTGTGGCTCAGACGATGTGCCACCGCCATAACTAGCTATAATGCGTTGCTGCGCTCGATACGTATCGCGGCTGATTCGGGTGCGATCTACGGCTTTTCCGTCTACCTTTTTTACCCGAAATGTTTCTACCACATACCCTTCTTTGCCCTGCCGAAGTACTTGATAGAAGCCAGGGGAAAGTGAGTCATTACGCAGCCTCTTCTCCGGTATGGGAAGTACGCGAACCGTATGGGATTCCAGTTCATACGAAACATTGGACGGAAATGTACCAAAAAATTTAACAATAAGTGTTCGGTTTTGGACAGCCGCACGAAGTAACAAATGCTTGCCTGTATTGTTTTTAAAACGGAAATTAATGGACCCCGTAGCGAAAGTCGCATCCTGACCTTTGGGCAGATAGCTGACCGGCAAGGAATGGTTGCGGCGCTCAACAATGTCCAAACCGACTCGCAGCGCTGCATTATACACCGTGCTGGATACCTGACAAATCCCCCCGCCTATACCGGACTCCAACTGACCGTTCACGATCACTGGAGCTTCACGAAAGCCATGAGTGCGCTCAGCCTTGGCAATCAATTGGCCATAGTCAAAAATGTCACCCGGCTTGAGAATTAAACCATCAACGGTGCTTGCCGCTGAGTTAACGTTGTACACGCGTCCTTCCGAGCTGCTGCCCAGACTGGTGGAGAACTGGACAATTTTGCGCTCAATCCCTTCGTTACGTAGACTGTCCACCGAAATTTTCGGTTCCAGCTGACGGAAAGGTAATTCCACTCGTACGGGCTCTTCCGAAGCGGTAAAATCCTTGGGCAGCGCCTTATCTAGTGCGGCGTCCAATCTGGGCCAATCTAGGCGTCGGGCAGAGCGCCCCGGAATATAACGAATCTGATCATTCCCGTCAATCTGTCGCACAGCATTGATAGGCATGCCATATCGTTGCTCCTCCCAATCGGCTCCGAATTGGGCCCTTAATATCTCCTCCTGTCGGAAAGATGTGATAGACCATTCCTTCTCAAAGTTAAAACGTGTCTGCACACGAGTCCATAGATGCTCCGAGCTGAGTGCCGTCACGGCATTCCGAAATGCCTCCGCTTTATAATGAATTCCTGCTTCTCCGAGTGTAATTTTTATATCCTGTGCACTGCTGTCACTGTCCGTCAGAAGTAGTGGACGTTGCTTCAATGCATCCAATTTTTTATCCACCAGCCGAAGAGCGGCTGTGTGATCCATGCTTCCTACGTTAATTCCTCCGACCCTCACTCCCTCCGGCAGTGTTTGTCTGTCGGCGTACAGATGAAGTCCCCCCCACAACAGGGCCAGCGCCATAAACCCAGACCATATCCAAATAACAGATAAATGAATTTTTTTCATAATGCAGATGTCTCCTGTCTGATAAGCTTGATAGCGTGCTCGTGTGCCATAATATTCATATATATGTGCCAAAAGCAGAAAACTTTCGGTACTATTTAGGTAACAAATTTGTTACAATGATAAACGGTATGATGAAATAGAGAAGTTTTTAAAGGAAATGCATGGAATATGTCGAATGGATATTAGGTTATGCGTAATATGATTAAGCAACGGGAAGTGATCGAGTGATTGAAATGCAGGATGTGTGGAAGACCTATACTAACGGAACCCACGCACTTCAAGGAGTATCGGTCAGAATTGACCGCAATGAATTTGTATACGTAGTCGGCCCGTCTGGAGCGGGGAAATCGACTTTTATGAAGCTTATTTATAGAGAAGAAGTACCTACCAAGGGGCAAATTTCAGTCAATGGTTTTAATATCGGGAAGCTCAAGCAGCGTAAAATTCCCTACGTTCGTCGTAACATCGGAGTCATTTTTCAGGATTTCCGGCTTTTGCCGCGTTTGACGGCTTATGAGAATGTGGCTTTTGCTATGGAAGTTATTGAAGCTCCCAAGAAGCTGATTCGCAAACGGGTACCCGAAGTGCTTGAACTGGTTGGCTTGAAAACAAAAATGAATCGTGAGCCTGCCCAGCTTTCCGGTGGGGAGCAACAGCGTGTAGCGATTGCACGGGCCATCGTAAACAATCCTTCCGTGATCATTGCCGATGAACCTACGGGAAATCTGGACCCGGAAACATCGTGGGAGATCATGCAGTTGCTGGACGAAATTAATTTTCGAGGCACGACCATTGTGATGGCGACCCACAATAAGGACATCGTGAACTCTATGCGTAAACGCGTGATTGCCATTGAAAATGGCAACATCGTAAGGGATCAGGTAAGAGGGGAGTACGGATATGACTTTTAACACCTTCTTACGTCATGTGCGGGAAGGTTTCAAAAACATATTCCGCAATGGCTGGATGTCCGTGGCATCCGTCACCTCGATTATTGTGTCACTGCTCATATTGGGCGTATTTATCATGCTGGTGCTCAACGTCAATTCCCTGGCTGATCAGGCAGATAGTCAGGTGGAGGTTAACGTATTTCTGGAGCTGAATGTAGAGCAAAACATGCGTGAAACACTGCAAAAGGAAATCGCGGCGATGCCAGAAATCAGCAAAACGACCTTTGTGACTAAAGCTCAGGGTTTGGAAGAGCTGCGCAAAGATTTGGGTGACAGCGGCAAGGAGCTGCTGGAGGGTTTTGACAAGGACAGCAATCCACTGCCGGACAAAATTGTGGTAGAGGTTATTGAACCAACAACGGTTCCATTTGTGGCCGAAAAGATTGAGAAGCTGAATACGTTGCATCCAGAGAAACCGATTTTAAAGGTTCGTTATGGAAAAGGCACCGTAGAGACGCTCTTTACGATTACGAAGCTCATTCGTAATGTAGGCTTTATATTCGTCGCTGGACTGGCGATCATGTCCATGTTCCTCATCTCGAATACGATTCGCGTGACCATATTGGCACGACGAAGAGAGATTGGCATTATGAAGCTGGTCGGTGCGACCAACTTTTTTATACGCTGGCCGTTTTTTATTGAAGGAGCGCTTATCGGTCTCATTGGTTCCTTGATTACCGTAGGTATTTTATTTACTGGCTATCAGCGTTTGCTCACAGCCGTTCAGGGCGATATAGCTCTGAATATGTTGAAGCTTATGCCACTTGAAGGCATTTGGATTCAGTTGAGTGCATTGCTGATTATTTTGGGGATGCTGGTCGGAATTGTTGGCAGTACCCTGTCCATGCGCAAGTTCTTAAAAGTATAAGAAGCGCTGGTTGGACGTCGTGGTCGATTTAATAGAACGGGGAAGCCCGGTGTTATTTTGCGATAAAGGATGGGGAGTGCAAGTTGAAAAAAACAGGATCTGTGTTGGCCGCTACCTTGGTAGCCGCATTGCTAATCCAGCCTTCTGACGGATATGCCAAAAGCATGAGTGAGATCAATTCGCAGCTGAATAAATTGGAAAAGCAGGCCCAATCTGCCAAGCAACAACAGGAAAAGGCTGCTCAAGATAAACAGTATGCCCAACATTACAAAAATAAAACCGTGCAAAACCTAAAAATTGTGCTTGCTCAGATTAACAGTGTCAGTGATCAGCTGACTCGTGTTGCGGTTCAGATTGATCAAACGGAAGATAATCTACGTGCGACTAAAAAAGATTTAGCTGAGGCCATTGATCGTATCCAGTCACGGGAAAAAATGCTGGAAACTCGTGTGCGTTTGATGTATACGGATGGAACCGTCTCATATATGGACGTGCTGATGTCTTCGTCCAGTTTTAGTGACTTTCTTAGCCGGGTAGATTCCCTGAAAACGATCGTGGAGCAGGATCAAATCCTGTTGGACGAGCATAAAAAGGACAAGGCTCTGGTCGTAAGTAAGAAGAAGCAGCTGGATACGGAATATAAAAATGCCAAGAAGCTGTATGCGCTCAAGCAGGGCGCCAAAGCAGAACTGAATTCGAAGGAGAAAGAGAAGCAAAGACTGATTTCCAATTATGATCATGATATTGCGGAGTCAGATGAAATCAGCGAAGAGCAAAATGACATGCTGGTAGCCCTCGCGAACAAACGTGTGGGTCTGGTGCAGGAGAAGAACAAGCTCAGAGCGGAGCAGGCTGCCAAAGCAGCACGCGCCAGAGCGGCTGCACGTGCGGCTGAAGCCAAACGATATGCATCTTCTTCCTCAGGCGCTGCCTCGAATTCCAGCCATGCCGCAGCCAGTACGTATACGGGTGGATCAGGTACGTTGGCTTTACCTGTATCTCATTACAGACTCTCATCTACTTTTGGTATGCGGGTACATCCGATTACTGGCAAGCTTAAAGGCCACACAGGTATTGATATGGCGGCTCCGCAGGGAACTGATATTCATGCAGCTGAAGACGGTGTTGTCATTGTTGCCGAGTGGTGGAGTGGTTATGGAAACACAGTTGTAATTGACCATGGAGACGGACTATGGACCCTATACGGACACATTCGCAATGGCGGTACGGTGGTTCATACGGGGCAGACTGTGAAACGTGGTCAAAAAATTGCAGAAGTTGGTTCGACGGGCAATTCCACGGGACCTCACTGTCATTTTGAGGTGCGCGAAAATAACAAACCTGTAAATCCGATGAACTATTTATAGTAAATAAGGTAAGCCCTATTTATAGCCATTACGGTTGTAGATAGGGCTTTGCTGTAATGGTTAATATCCGATGAAGAACATGTGCATTGAGACACGGAGTAGGATACAATTAACATATTCCGTACAAGCTAGACGTATACTTCGTGGATGGATATGCGTTGTAAGGCAATAGGATACAAGATAACGAGAAGGCGGTGGACGATTAGATGTTGAAAAAAAGTACAGCGATACTCTTGATGGTGATCGGGCTGCTTGGCGGCAGTCTGCTCACTTTTGCCTATACTGGAACGACTACAGTAGGGAACAGCGCTCTGGGCGAAGGACTGCTGGCGAGTGTGACAGGTAGCAGTTCTACCTCCAGAAGTGATATCCGCAAAATCGAGACGGCGATGGACCTGATTCAGGGACAATATTATCAGGATGTGGATCGTACCAAGCTGGTGGATGGCGCCATCAATGGTATGATGGAGTCGCTCGGCGACCCGTATTCCTCTTATATGGGTAAAGAAACTGCACAACAGTTCGAGCAATCTATAGAAGGCTCTTTTACCGGGATCGGAGCTGAAGTAGCGGCTGAAAACGGAAAAGTAGTTGTAGTCACGCCAATTAAAGGCTCGCCGGCTGAAAAGGCAGGGCTACGCTCTAAGGATATTATTTTGTCTGTTAATGGTGAAACACTGGACGGATTGGATCTGAACAAGGCCGTTTCCAAAATCCGTGGACCTAAAGGCAGTCAGGCGAAAGTCAAAATTCAGCGCAGTGGCTCTCCTGATCCGCTCGAATACACGATTACCCGTGACAATATTGATATGGAAACTGTAACAGCTCATATGGAAAGCGACGGTGTAGGCGTCATCACGATCACCCAGTTCTCCTTGAATACAGCAGAACGATTCAAGGAAGAGTTGGCGAAGCTCGAGAAGCAAGGGCTAAAAGGGCTCGTCATTGACGTGCGTAATAACCCGGGCGGCGTGCTTTCCGTTGTCATTGAGATTGCGCAGCAATTTGTACCTTCCGGCAAAACGATTGTACAAGTGGAAGACAAGAATCAGAAGCGTGAAGAAGAGAAATCCAAAGGTTCACGTAAAAATTACCCTGTGACTTTGCTAATGAATAAAGGTAGCGCAAGTGCGTCCGAAATTCTGGCAGGTGCTCTCCAGCAATCAGCAGGTGCTGTGTTGATCGGGGAAAACTCCTTTGGTAAAGGTACTGTACAAACCAGCTATGACAAGCAAATGGGTGACGGTAGCCTGCTCAAAATCACGATTGCCAAATGGTTAACGCCAAATGGAACGTGGATTCATAAAAAAGGGATTAAGCCGAACATCGCGGTGGAACAGCCTGAATACTTCACAGCAGCACCGCTGAACAAGGAAAAGTCCTTGAAATACAATATGAATAGCAGTGATGTGAAAAATGCACAAATCATTCTGCAAGGTTTGGGTTACAAACCAGGTCGCGAGGATGGCTATTTTGACAAAGTAACTGAAAGCTCTGTTATTGCTTTTCAAAAACAAGCGAAGCTGACGGCTAGTGGCATCATTGATGCGAAGACAGCAGCAGCGATGGAAGCCAAGCTGATTGAGAAAATTCGTGATCCGAAAAATGATAATCAACTCAAGCAGGGGATTGAAGAGATTCGGAAGGAAATGAAGACAAGCGTAGCGAAATAATAGTGAGGCTACAACAAGGGGGCTGGAAACAGCCTCCTTTTATATTGGGATTTATTTGCAGTCTGTCGGTTTGTCTTCCCTACGTTGGCAATTTCATATAGAATAAATGGATATGAAGTGTACGTGATCCGCTATACAGCGGGCCAGGGGCATAAGGGAGTGTGAATGGACTTGGAATGGGCATTACAATGGGGATGGAGCGTCTTGAATGCTTGCTTATACCTGCTTATGCAGCCGTTTTATTATATCTCAATACTCATTGTCGCACTTGGTTATCGTCGGCAAATGCTGCTGGAGCGCAAGCTATTTCATACTAAAATGCATAGCTGGGCCTCAGAGACCTGGCGTGTCGTATGGAGTGGTTTGCTTGCTGGAATGGCGCTATCCGCTCTGGGAATGTTCGTCAGCGTGCATCTGAACCCGGCTTCCATCGTGTGCCTGTGGGTAGCAACATTACTGCTCATGCTGGTACGCGTCCGTTACCTGTGTCTCGCTTATTCGGTAGGTCTGCTAGGTGTGGTTCAATTTTTCCTAAATGTGGCCAGTGGCTGGCAACCTGTGGGAGTGCTCGGAACTTCAGTAACGGCTATCCGCGGATTGGATATTCCAGCACTGTTGGTGTTGGTCGCCGTGCTGCATGTGGCTGAGGCGCTGTTGGTTCGCTGGCAAGGGGGGAAAGCTGCCACTCCACTGTTTGTCGAGGGCAAACGGGGGAGATTGGTTGGCGGCTATCGGATGGAAGATCTCTGGCCCATTCCGTTGTTATTGCTGGTACCCACTCAGGGAGGATTCATGCTTCCCTGGACACCGTTGTTCGGCGGCGATGCCGGAACCGGGTATATGCTGGCAGCCTTACCAGTCCTGATGGGCTTCAGCAGCGTGACGCTAGGCCAGCTACCACGACAGAAGGCGGTACTCACTTCGAACCGCTTGCTTCTGTACAGTGTCGCTTTACTTCTGCTGAGCTTGCTGGCTGCATGGTGGAGTCCGCTGATATTGTTAGCAGCGTTATTCTCTTTTCTGGCTCATGAGGCACTGATCTGGTATGGTAATATGGAGGAAAGTCGTCTTAGCCCGATGTTTGTCCATCCGGAGCAAGGGATGCGTGTGCTCGCTGTGCTGCCAGACAGTCCGGCGACAGCCATGGGCATACTGCCGGGCGAGGCCATTTACCGCGTGAATGGAGTTATTGTGAATACCCGTGCCGAGTTACACCAGGCCTTGCGGATCAATTCTGCCTTTTGCAAGCTGGAAGTACGCAATCTGCAAGGCGAGAGCAAGTTTGTGCAGCGAGGCATGTACGATGGCGATCATCACCAGCTAGGGGTCGTGCTTGCACCAGATGCAGACGCGAGCTGGGCCGTATCCCTACAGCCGGCCTCCATCTATCGGATTGTTGCCATGCATATAGGCGCTCGACGACGTAAAGCTGGACAGGCATCGCAGGCAGAGGGTACACAGTTGGATACCATGAACAAATAGATGTTACAATAAGAGGGTAGTCATTATTTGATTAGAGTCGAATAAGGCTACGCTCTTTTTATATGCCGACAGTAGCCTGCTTGAAATCAATATTCTGATCGGTATACAATGAATATGTAATAAGAAGCGTCGATGAACCGAATGTCTATCATGTGTGTCAAGCAGGGAGAGGAAAAGATGAACGCGATTCACTTTATTCGAGAGTACATCAGGCATCCACGCAGCGTAGGCGCTGTTATACCCAGCTCAAGACAGTTGGCCAAACAAATTGCCACACCGATTTACTTTGACAAAGCATCGTGCATTATTGAATATGGTGCAGGGACCGGTGTGTTTACGCAAGAGCTGATTTTGAACAAGCGTCCAGAAACGCTACTTTTAGTGATTGAAGCTAATGAATCGTTTTACAAAACGCTACAAAGCAAGTACGGACACTTGGAGAAGGTACACATCATTCATGGATCGGCTGAGCATGTGGCGCAGTATATACGACAGTATGAGGTTCCAAAAGTGGATTATGTCGTATCAGGGCTCCCTTTCACCAGCCTGCCAGGCGCGTTATCTAGCCTTATTTTGGGACAAACGGCTGAGGTTTTGGGCCAGGAAGGCAAATTTATTACGTTCCAGTACAGCAAGGTCAAACACAATTTTTTCCGCACCTTTTTTGCTGACATTCAGATTAAAAAGGTAAACTGCAATGTCCCGCCCGCTTATGTGTTCACGTGCAGCCTGTAACCTTGCAGCTATGTAGAAGATTAGAATAAATACGAATGCGATTATACGGATGATTATGAGAAGACTTGGTCAGCGTCATTAAGATACTGAAACGGTCTTTTTTTGTTGTCCACTTTCATAGATATATAAGAAGGGGATATGTTAAAAGGCAAAATTCATTTAAGGAATCATATTTTAAAATGGGGCTTAACCTATATATTACATAAGATGGAACCCACTAGATTTTTGTAAGATTCATGATAAATCTGAACTTTTGTTAAAGGAGATTTATATATGGTAAAACCACTGATATTCATGCGTTGGTGTGAGTACTATAAGTTAAGTGATCGTGAGACGGACTTTGTATCTTTTTTTATGATGAATTTCTCGGCTGCCCGTTCAGGCAATCAACCGAAGCTTAGGGAGCAATTTGTTGAAATTCAGAAAAAAACCTTTCCTGAGTACCCGTTTGATATTACCCCGGAAGAACTGGATTACTCCAAATTCGAAGGTTTGATGAAGCAGGTGTTGAAAATTCATTTTGACACGGCCGAGCTACTATACTCCTTTTACCTCCAAAAGCTGTGCGCACCTTTGGCAGAATACATTTTATCCACTGGAGAATCAGAGCCTGCGCGCATCTATTATAAGCTTATTCAAAAGGATAAAGTACGGTAGGAAGGACGAGTGTGGATAAGCAAGAGCTATTGGGATACTCAAGCGATATGGTTATTTAAGAAATTAATACTAGCTAATTAAAACAATAGTTAAAAATGTCAATATACCTTTGTGTTAAGGTAATATTATAAATCCAGTTTCAAAGAAAGAGGGTGTTGTCTTCGGCTGGAACATTTCAAGCAGGGATATGACGCTGTACCAGAACGATAAACTCGTTTGGAATCAGGAGCCTTAAAGCCTTGTAGAGCGGCACTCGTATGGGTGCCGCTCTTTTCAAACTTAAAGGAGGAAAGCGGCATGAAGGAGAAAAATAGTAGTGGTATTTGGTCCAAACGTTCCAAATGGCTGCCGGTCGTCATGGCATGCACGATTATAGTAGGGGGGGCTCTACCGACTCCAACTGTAGTTCACGGTCAAACGGCAAAGACCGTTACCATTAAAGTCGATACATCCAAGGATCGTAAGCCGATTAGCCCTTATATTTACGGTACGAATCAGGAATTGGCAGGCGATGAGAATCTGACTGCCAGACGACTTGGTGGCAATCGAATGACCGGATATAACTGGGAAAACAATATGTCCAATGCAGGAAGTGACTGGATGCAGTCCAGCGATAGCTATTTATGCGACAACGCCGGATTGACAAAAGCCGAATGTGAAAAGCCAGGTGCGGTGGCAACCTCGTTTCACGATCAATCGCTGAAGCAGGGCACATATTCTTTAGTCACGCTGCCGATGGCTGGTTATGTGGCCAAGGATGGAAACGGAAGTGTGCAGGAAAGTGAAAAGGCCCCTTCTGCTCGTTGGAATCAGGTCGTAAACGCTAAAAATGCGCCGTTTCAACTACAGCCTGATCTGAATGACAATCAGGTTTATGCGGATGAATTCGTCAACTTTTTAGTGAAAAAGTACGGCGTTGCTTCAACAAAGACGGGCGTGAAAGGATATGCGCTCGACAATGAACCCGCTCTCTGGTCGCACACGCATCCGCGCATTCATGGTGAAAAGGTCGGAGCCAAAGAGTTGGTAGACCGGTCGGTAAGTTTATCCAAAGCTGTTAAAGCGGTTGACGCGGGTGCGGAAATTTTTGGGCCCGTTCTTTACGGTTTTGGCGCCTATACAGATCTTCAAACCGCACCTGATTGGAACTCTGTAAAAGGCAACTACAGCTGGTTCGTGGACTATTACCTGGATCAAATGCGCCTTAGCTCGCAAGCTGAAGGCAAGAGATTGCTGGATGTTTTCGACGTCCACTGGTATCCCGAAGCGATGGGCGGAGGCATACGAATTACGAATGAGGTAGGCAATGACGAAACGAAGAAAGCCAGAATGCAGGCGCCTCGTACTTTGTGGGATCCGACCTACAAGGAAGATAGCTGGATCGCTCAATGGAACAGTGAATTCTTGCCTTTATTGCCTCGATTAAAGCAGTCGGTGGATAAGTATTACCCGGGAACCAAGCTGGCTTTGACTGAGTATAGCTATGGCGGCGAAAATGATATTTCTGGCGGTATCGCTATGGCCGATGTGTTGGGCATCTTGGGCAAAAACGACGTTTATATGGCAAACTACTGGAAGTTAAAGGAGGGTGCCAACAACTACGTTAGTGCCGCTTACAAGCTTTATCGCAATTATGACGGAAAAAGCTCTACTTTCGGTGATATCAGCGTTAACGCGCAAACGTCGGATATTGTTAATAGCTCGGTGCATGCTTCCGTAACAGATGCATCCTACAAAGAACTGCACCTCGTTGTCATGAATAAAAGCATGGACAGCGCATTCGGCGCCCAATTTGATCTTTCCGGCGAGACGACTTACGGTTCCGGTAAAGTATGGGGCTTCGACAAAAATAGCTCGCAAATTAAGGAATCCGCACCAATCACGCAAATTTCAGGCAACCGCTTTACCTATACAGTACCACCATTGACGGCTTATCACATCGTGCTGACTGTTGGCAATGATACACCTGTGGAAGGTCCCGAAAACTTTGCGCTGAGAGCTGAGACTGGCGATGGGAAAGTCGATTTGTCCTGGGACGCTTCCAGCGGAGCTGTAGGGTACAGTGTACAGCGGGCTACGTATGAAAATGGTCCTTTTACTGCTGTAGCATCCAACTTGGTCGAAACGTCTTATACAGATACCAACGTAACGAACGGCACTTCTTATTATTATAAAATAACCGCAAAAACAAAGGCGGGAATGAGCGAATCCAATGTTTTGAAAGCGGTTCCTAGAGCGCCTGTAGACGGATCGAATCGCTATGAAGCCGAAGAGGGCACGCTGAAGGGAACCATTGTGGAATCCAGCGGGACTGGCTTCTCAGGTACTGGTTATGTAACTAATTTCCACAATCCGGGGGATTCCCTGGCGATGACGATTCAGGCAGAGGCGGCAGGCTTGTACAATCTTACAATCGGCTACCGTTCTCCTCATGATGACAAACGCACGAACTTCTCTTTAAACGGCAAAGCGTCTGGCGAGCTGATACTTTCGAAATCGGCTGATTTTAAAGAGACTTCCGGTGGTAAGGTTCTGTTGAATGCAGGGGCCAATACGATCGGTTTTGAAACAGGCTGGGGCTGGTATGATATCGACTATGTCAAGCTGGAGCCAGCTACTGACCGTCCACCGCATGCGGTAACCAAAACGCTCATTAATCCGAATGCGACGATAGAAGCAAGAGCATTGATGAACTACCTGGTTGATCAATACGGGAAGAATATGCTCTCTGGTCAGGAGGAGATAAACGAAATTGATTGGCTTCAAGCCAATGTAGGTAAAAAACCAGCAATTGCAGCGCTTGACCTGATCGACTATTCGCCAAGCAGAGCGGAACACGGTCTTAGTTCCACAGAGACGGAAAAGGCGATTGCATGGGATAAGCAAGGGGGCATCGTTACCTTTGCATGGCACTGGAACGCGCCGAAAGGTCTGATCGATACGCAGGGAAAAGAATGGTGGAGAGGCTTCTATGCCGATTCGACCACATTCGATATCGAATATGCGATGAATCATCCAGAGTCCGAAGATTATACATTGCTTATTCGCGACATCGATGTGATTGCAGGGCAATTGAAGAAGTTGCAGGATGCGAAAGTTCCTATGCTGTTCCGTCCTTTGCACGAAGCGGAAGGCAAATGGTTCTGGTGGGGCGCCAAAGGCCCTGAGCCTGTTAAAAAATTGTATATTTTGATGCATGACCGTTTGACGAATATGCACAAACTGAACAATTTGATTTGGGTATGGAATTCTGTAGCGCCTGATTGGTACCCGGGAGACGAGTATGTGGATATTTTGAGCTTTGATTCTTATCCGCAGGCAGGCGACTACAGTCCGCAAATTGCAAAATACGAAGACCTTGTTACATTGGGCAAGGACAAAAAGTTAGTTGCCATGAGCGAAAACGGACCTATCCCGGACCCAGATCTGATGAAGGCGTATCAAGCCCATTGGAGCTGGTTCGCTACATGGTATGGGGATTTCCTGAGAGACGGCAAACAAAACAGTCTTGAGCATCTGAAAAAAGTGTATAACCATCCAAACGTCATTACGCTTGAAAAGCTCCCGACTAACTTAAAAACGTATGGTATTACCGAGCAACCGTCTGTACCGGGTAGCTTCACACTGAAGGCAGCGGGCGAAACGGCGAAAGTAAAGCTGAGCTGGACAGCATCGGCGAATGCCGCAAGCTATGAAGTGAAGCGTTCGACGGCTGAAAACGGTACGTTCGCCACCGTAGCGAGCGATGTATACGAAAGCAGCTACACCGACACAGCCGTAACGGCAGACACGATGTACTATTACCAAGTCGTAGCGAAGAACGATGCAGGTCAAACGGTTTCGAACACGGCTAGCGCAGCACCGAAAGCGGATACTCAGCAGCCGACAACGGGACTGGTGCTCCAGTATCGCGCAGCGGATACAAATGTGGACGACAATAACTTGAACCCGCACTTCCAAATTGTAAACAAAGGTACAGCCTCCGTACCGATCAACGAGTTGAAAATTCGCTACTACTACACGATCGACGGCGACCGCGCGCAGACATTCAACTGCGACTATGCAATGCTGAGCTGCTCAAAGCTGAATGGTAAACTGGTTAAAATGGATAAGGCCGTCACCGGCGCTGATTATTATTTGGAAGTCAGCTTCAACTCGGATGCAGGCGTGTTAGCATCTGGAGGAAGCACGGGCGAAATTCAAACCCGTATTCATAAAACAGACTGGTCGAACTATAACGAAAGTGACGATTACTCGTATAAAGGCACGCAGACTTCATTCGCCGATCATACGAAAGCTACGTTGTATCATAATGGCGTACTTGTTTGGGGAACAGAACCGGTAGCTAATTAAAATGATATAAATACTATCGCTGAAATGAGCAGGGGGATTTAGTAGCCTACCTGCTCATTTTTTTATACGAGAAAACACCTATATGATTATTTTGTAAAAAATGAAATGATATGTTTATTTATATTCTTTTTGTAACATATCAAGAATTAGAATGGAATTAATTAGAAGGAAGGGGGTGGAAAAATGTAACAAAAACGTAGCCACAGACATAAAGCAAGGTGTTTAGTAGCTTAAGAACTTTTAAAGAAGACTATTAAAGAGGAGAAATGACAAATGAAAAAAGCAATCTTAGCACTATCAATTTCCGCGTTAGCCTTATCTTTAGGGGGAGTAGCTTCCGCTTCACCAGTAAGTTCAACGGCATCAGCTGTAACTCCAGCAAAAGTAACTGTAACCTTTAGTCCTGCCAACGGAGAAAAAGCGCCCATTACAAAGCAGGATACTCCTCCACTTCGTTTAGGTATAGGTAGCTCATATGCTATGGAAGGTTCTAACTGGATGATTTTATACGGAAGTGATGTTGTCGAACTTCATGGAAATAAGGCCAAAATGATCGGTTATGGAACAGCCCAAGTAGCCGCATATAAATCTAATGGAGACAAGCTTGGAGTTTATACTTTTGATGTTAGAAGATAGATAGTACTTATATGCAGTGAAGGAGGTGAAGTACGCTTCACTTCCTTCACTTATTTATTATCATGGATTAATCGGGTAAGTAATCTCTAGATCAGGGAAATACTCTATTTTTGGATTTCCATCTTTGTCTAATTCAAATTTGCTCTTATCATCTTTTCTTAAGATAACCTTGTCGACCTTTATAGTAATTGATTTGGGGAGAGAGGTGAAAGGTTCAAAACGTGAATCATTTATCAGAACGTTTCCATCCGTAGCACTCCAACCGTTGTTGCTTATAAAATTTAGTTGCTTTCCTTTGTCATCGTAAATTTCATAACTCAAAAAAGGAAGTGACGAAGAAATTTTTAAATTGTCAGGTAGCTTTATGCGAGTTGTGATGCTGGTTGTAATCGGCGTGAGCTCAATCTTTTCCAGAGTATAGTCGATGTTTTGGTACTTTCGTTTAAGAGATGGCGTAAAAGTCAGGTTATTTTTTGTGTTTTTTTCCACTGGAATTTCTATTTTGAAGGGCTGCTTGATACCAGAGACAGGCATGGAAATTGTTAAATCAAACTTATCTGGGAAAGATTTACCCCCTTGGTTGCGTAAATCTGAAAACTGTATAATTGTTGAGTTTTTATTTTTTCCAGGTATCATATATGGGTCAATAGAGTTAGTAGTGTTTGCAGGCGCATAAGAAGAGTTGATTTCTTCTCCATTAATGGAAAGTATTAAATCATCAAGTAATAAGGGTAATTCGGTGTTTAAAAATCTTTTGTCAGTGGTTTGCCGTTCTAAGGCAATGGATATACGTGTTCCATCAAACATAACTTCCGGTACGCTGAGAGTCAGGCCATCGTGAGTGTCACTAAGATTTGGCTTTGATAGTAGCCCTTTTTCGTCTGCTGTTTGTAAACCAAGATCACCAGCAAGCTGGAATATAGAATCAATACCTGGAATTTGTTTTAAGGACGAAGCCATTGTTGGTGAAATAAATCCAGTACTAACGACAAGTGCAAACGCTACTACAAGTGCAGCGGAGGTTCCGAGAAAGGTATTGCGAACTCTTTTTGAACGAGAGTTAGAGCGCTTATAACGTCTTGTTTTCATATTGCTATAGCGTTCCATAGTTCTATCTATTAAATCCACTTGTAATGGAGTATTCCGAATAAGCTTTTGTAAGTGCTCGATTTCTTTATCTTCCGGGTTTAAATGAATGCTCAATTTGTTTTCCTCCCTTTTCATTGTAGTTAATTAGCTTTTTACGGAGTCGCTCATATCTTTTTCGGATCGTGGATGATTTCAGTCCCATAATTGTAGCAATCTCTTCGTAGTTGTAATCCTCAAGCGAACGTAATAATAAAATCTGGCGATCTTTTAATGTTAGCTGGTCCAGTAACTCGTGAATTAAATTTGTATATTCATGTATGGGTTGTTGCTTTAGGTTCAGTTTGTACTGAATGAAGGATTTGAATGTTCTAGCGTTTCTTTTTAATAAGTCAGTGCAGTGATTTTGAGCGATTTTGTAAAGCCAAGCTGAAAAAGAAACTGTAGGTACGAACTGACGGATGTGCTCAAGCCCTTTGATGAATATTTCTTGAGCGGCATCTTCTGCTTCTTCCTGATTTTTAAGTAAGTAGTAGCAATATAAAAAGATCTGTTGTTGATAACGCCGTATGATATGTGTGTATGCTTGTTTGTCGCCTGCTTGGACCTGCTCTATGACAAGATTGATATCTGCGTTTTGATTATTTGTATTTAGCTTTTCCATTAACGCCCCTCCCTTCTGCCTATATAACTGAAAAAGATATGCATTTGTGACATTCAACTAAAAAAACTTGAAGTTTGCTTTTAATGCTTCTCCAGATGTACCTCATTTAACTTTTCAATTATCACGGGATTCATTAAAAAAAGACTTCCTTCTAAGGCATCATAAAATAAAATGACTTTATAGACCATATATTTCACTATTTTAATTATTTTGTAATGTAATGAAGTTCTTATGGTCGAAATCACATGTTAAGTATGACTTACGATATATCTGTAACTATATTGAGGGGGATTGAAATGGAACATACACCTACGATCCGCTCGACGATAGAGACCGAACTCAAGCAGAGAGGCTATACATTTAGCAGCTTCAGTAAAATATCCGGTATTAACCGTGGTACATTCAGTACCATGCTGAACAGTAACCCACCCAAGCCAATCTCCGTTCGGCAGATGGACCTGATTACCAAGGCATTGGAATATCCCGAGGGCTGGCTGTATGAGTTGTACATAGATGAATGCTTTTACGAGGGAAAAGGGCACTGGAAACGGATTAAGCCTTTTTTATTGCGTTGTGTAGAGTTAGGAAAGGTAGACTGTATTCAAAAGGTATTGTCGAGACTGACCGAGGATTTGTCCTATGTGTCGATGATATTTGAGCTTGCAGAAGAACTACACGAAGCAGGTAAGGAAAAAGAAGCTGTCCCTTTTTACGAATGTGTGGTAGAGAACGAAAGATATTACCACTCGGAGAGGCTGGCGATCAGCCAATATCGTTTGTTTTGTTATTCTCTAAATACTGATTTGGATAATAATCGTCAAGCAGCTATAAAATTTGCCCCGTTTCGAAGGAATCTTCCTGAAAATTACCAATTAGACGCTTTATTAAAACTGGCTAATGCCTATTTTCAACTTTATGATTGTGAGACGGTTATACAGTATGCTGAAGAACTAAGAGTACTAGCTACGAGTATCTATCAACAGCAGGTTAGAGGAAAATTAAAAAATCGTGAAGTTAAGCCTCTAAATACAGAAAGACGTCTAATCGTTTATTATGGTCAGTCCTTTTTACTGAAAGGGAATGCCTACGAGATACAAGGGCAATATAAAAAAGCTATGGAATTTATCCCCTACTATGCAGATTTAACTGATTTTGAAGGACTGGACGATATAGGAAAAATAGAGGCACAAAAATTTAAAGTGTGGGCAAAAGCAAATCAGTTGAGTATGGAAATCTTAATGGGGAATATGGAAAGCTTGCCTGCCTATGTTGAGCTTCTTAGAGATAATTCCCAGGAGATATTACATGGGCTACTGACTATTGTTGAGTCAGCTAATATTTACAATTATCCAATAGATGATATTTTAATTCTCTTTGCTGAAAAAATTGATGAATTCAGAGAACTAAATGTAAATATTTCTTACTATCATACGAATTATAATCTGGTCACTTATTCTCGTTTTTTTCTTGAGCTTAGTCGCTACTATTTCAATACAGGAGCTTATTCGAAAGCTATGGACGGTATGCTGAAGAGCTTCAAAGCATCTTCTCAATTGAATGATAAAGCGTACTATATCAAGTCTATTACATTATTATTTGAAAAGTATAAAGATCATTCCACATACGAACAACAGGAGGAATATGGAAAATTGCTTGAAGAAGTACAGTATAATGCGAAACACATGCTTCCTTGAACTACAAAAAGGCTACGTATTTTGCTACTTAATTGAGCAGAACAGCGTAGCCTTTTTTAATTTTTCTTAGCCTAGATGGCTAATAGAGAACAATATTAAACTTATCCTTTTCCTTTGGAATCATCAGAGTTATTTTCAGAAAGCTCATTCTCTGTCGAGAAAAGCTCCTTTAGAATGCGATAAGCTTTATTCTGTTCCGCTTCACTCTGCTGGGAAAGAATATGAATACATCCCCATATCCAGGGCTGGCTTTTGAGTTCTTCATATGAATTAAAGTTAAAAAATGCAAATACGTTTGTGTTCAGCGCCTCTGCTATTTTCTCTAATGTTTTAATCTGTACATTGACTTCACCGCGTTCCAACTTCCCTATGTAGGAGCCTGTTGAATCGGATGCTTCTGCCAGTTGTTCTTGAGTAATATCACGCAATTTTCGAAATTGGCGAATCTTCGTTCCTATAAGTTTCGTCGTTTCCATAGACCTCCACACTCCTATAGTATGAGTGTAGACAAAGCTAGATCAGGCGTGGAGGTAATTAAATTGCCTAAATTAATATATATTTAGTCTCTGTGAGGACTATTTAAAAAGCATCAAATACCATAATATAATAAAACAGTGTAGAAAAGGGGTTGACCATCATCCAATTTATTCATATAATTTCTAGTATATTGTAATTGATTATCGAGGAGGGTGATTTTTTAAAATCATCTGAATATGCCGGGGGTGTTTTTATTGGAAAATGCAACCACGATTCGTTCGGAAATTGAGAAAGAATTAAAACTTGGTGGCTACACGTTTAATAGTTTTGGACAAGCTACGGGGCTTAACCGGGGCATATTTAGTGCGATGCTTAACGGAAATCCACCTAAACCTATTTCTGTGAGACAAATGGACTTGATTACCAAAGCCTTTAATTATCCAGAGGGCTGGTTATACGACCTGTATGTGGATGAATGTTTTTATGATGGAAGACCACATTGGAAAAGGGTCAAGCCGTTCCTGATTCGTTGTGTTGAAGTGGGGAACTTGCGATGTGTTGAGAAAGTGCTTTCACGCTTAATGGAAGATCTTAACCACATTCCAACGATCTTTGCTTTGGCAGAGGAGTTATACGAAGGGGGGAAGCTGCAAGAGGCAATTCCTTTCTATGAATGTGTCATTGAAAATGAAAAGTATCAGCATTCTGAGAGATTGGCGATAAGCCATTATAAATTGTTTGTTGCTTCTGTGGGTCAAGATCTGGAGAAAAATTTGGAATCTGTTCTGAGATTTATTCCTTATCGTAATCGCTTACCAGAGAGTTATCAGCTAGATGGGCTTTTAAAAATTATCAATATATATTTTTATCTACATAAATGGGACAGCGTTAAGAAGTATGGAGATGAGTTGTGTACTCTCGCCAAAACTGTTTATTTAAATCGATATGAAAATAATAATACTAAAAGACGTGTTAAGGACGAATTTAAAACAGAGAAAAATCTTGTTTTCTATTACGGCTACGGATATTTATCTAAATCTACAGCTCTCCAAAAAATGGAGAAATTTGAGGAAGCACAATCTTATATTAAATATTACGCGGATTTAAGTTGGTTCAAAGGACTTAACTCAGAAGGTGAGCAATATGTAAAGATGTTCAGCCTTTGGGCAAAGGCAAACTCTTATACACTTGATATGCTTTTAGGAAAAAGAGATGTTTTAGTAGAATATATTTCTTTTCTCAATCAACATCCGGAAGAAAAATTATCTGGTCTTTTAACTATCTTGGAATCAGCTAACAAATATAACTTCTCGGTAGATTATGTACTTGAAAGTTTTTCAGCAGAGATTGATCAGTTCAAGTTTCTTGATGATGTGAAGAATAGAAACTATTATTGTTGTTTTTTATATCAAAGGGCAATTTATGAGTATAGAAGTAATAGCTTGGAGAAAGGAACAAACTATGTTCTAGACTGTCTTGCACTTTCATTGATTAGTCGGAATGATAGTGACTTTAAACAATGTGTTGCGTTGTTTGAGGTTTACAGAGAATTTGCTACTTATGAACAAACAAAGAGATACGAAAATATAATTAAGGAGGTGAATATCTATGAAAAAAGGTTATTTAGTGGTACTAGCCTTAGGTATTCTATTTTTTAGTATATTCCCTTTCTATAATCCAAGCAGTGTAGAAAGTTCTAATGAAATTATATTATTTAATCATGGCATGGGTTGAATTTGTATAGATGTGTATAATTCATAGAAGAGAACCACCGTTCTCGAAGCCAATTCCTATGGATTGGCTTTTTTGATTTATCCCGTTAAAGGGATGAATTGGGTTTTATTATATTTTTAACCTGTGGGGAAGGTATCAGCTTGTAAACTAATGTAAATACCACACCGAACAGGAGGTTTATTGATGTGAAATGGAAACAATTGGAGGAATGCATCGAAGAAAAGCGGAAGGAACTAAATGATTTGGCGAATGAGGTGGGATTGAAGGATCGGCGGGTGTTAATCAAGTCCATGGAGTTAGATCGACTTCTTAATAAATACAGCGACTGGAAATATAGCTATCGTAGACAACAGAGCATCCCCCAAAGTTCACAAATACAAGAGAAGCAACACGAGCTTGTCCTATCTTATTAATCTTCAAGCATCATGACAAGATAGAATCTAACTTCACCAGGGCTTCTAATACATAGTGGGATATAGAATAAACAAAATAATCTCTATTGCATCTCGTACGCTGCTCTTATCCACGTTGTTCGTACGGTTTATTGTTCTGCGTCTACATCAGGCGGAAGCCATGTATTAATGATGAATATGTATCAAAAAAACCTCCCGATTCACGTTATTACGTGACTCAGGAGGTTTTTGGGTTTTACTGTTGAAGTTGGCGTAGTACGGTGATTTCGACACGGCGGTTTTTTTGTCGTCCAGCTTCGGTGCTATTGTCACCAACCGGTCGAGTATCTGCATAACCCGCATACTGAAATCCTGAGGGTGAAAGTTGCTCTCTGTCGAGAAAGAATCGGAGTACAGATAGTGCCCGTGCGCCGGAAAGCTCCCAGTTATCCTTATACATCGATGAGTTCGATGAGCGCGTGAACGGAATGTTGTCCGTATGGCCCTCAATGCTAATCGGTGTTTTCAAATCTCGAAATAGACTGGCCAACTTGGATAGTGTGTTGGCAGAGCCTTGCTTGAGTGCAGCTCTACCTTGATCGAATAAAAAGCGGTCATTCAGCGTAATGACAATACCACGCGGCTGATCTGACACAAAAATCTGATTTTCCAGTTTGTTGTCCGTAATATATTCTTGAATGACACCCATTAAATTTTGCAGCTCTTTTTCCTGCGTACGAAATGCTTGTTCACGTTCAGTGAGCTTTGTCGATCCAGCTTCCTTTTTATCGGTTGCTGGTTGTTTGGTCGTGGGTGGATTCTTGCTGGTGTAACGATCGGCAGTACCTGTAATGCCCGAGCCCTGCTCCAAAATAGAATCTCCCTTGTGGAACGTATCCTGGAGGGATTGAACAACGACATCGTATTTTTTAGCATCCAGACTACTCATGGCATACATCACAACGAAAAATATGAGCAGCAGGGTAATCAGATCGGCATAGGTAATCATCCAGCGGTCACGATGGTCTCCGCCGCCTCCTTGGCCACCACGGCGCTTACCGCGCGCTCTCATGGAAATCCTCCTTTGGAGAAGCGTCCTCTGTGCGTGAGCGACGAGGCGGTTTGCGATCTATATTTTGCTCTGAGCGGATAAAGAACTCCAACTTTTTGCGTACAAGCTTTGGATTCTCTCCGTTTTGGATAGCCAGAATACCTTGCAGCAGCAAATCCATCGTGATAATTTCACTCTCACTGGCTGCTCTTATTTTGGATGCGATGGGCAGAAAGATCAGATTGGCGCTAGTCACGCCGTATAGGGTTGCGATAAAAGCAACAGCAATGGACGGACCAAGCGCAGTAGGCTCGGTCAGGCTGCCCAGTACATGGATCAGGCCCATGACAGTACCGATAATCCCCATCGTAGGGGCATAACCGCCTGCGGATTCAAATATTTTGGCGTACCCTTCATGTTTGTGTTCAATGGCATCTAACTCAAGCTCTAAAATCTGTTTGATCTGTTCCTGCTCGGTGCCGTCGATGACCAACTGAAGACCTTCGCGCAAAAATGCATTCGGATGCTCTGACGAAATACGCTCTAGCGCAAGCACACCGGATCGGCGTGAGGTGGCAGCCATGGAAACCAAATCTTCTATATATTGCTCCGTAGGATTTTCCTCACGGCTAAATGCCATCCGTAGAGCGGTGGGGATCGTCTTCAGCTTGGAAGCGGGGTAGCTGATCACAACTGCGGCGAAAGTTCCCCCAAATACAATGAGAGCCGATGTACCTTGAAGCAGCCCGGTAAATTCGCCGCCTTCCCATAAGAAGCCACCGATTAATGCTATGATTCCTGCGATGATGCCCAATACGATGGTGATATCCAAAATTTAATTCACTCCTATTCAAGACTTATCGTTTGCATCCGCGGTAAGAAAGAGGTATAATACGGGAACAAACATTCTTATCCAACCATATTTCCCAAGTATCATTGCTCGGGAAATATCGACATAGAGTTACAGGTAAAGACGTTAAAGCTCGACTGGTGTAAAATCATGATGTTTCCATTTTAGACGATAAGGGTGATGCAGGGCAATGAGTGATATCGTTGTTAGCGATAAGACTTTTGAAATTCAGTCGGAATTCCAACCTCAAGGCGATCAGCCCCAGGCCATTTTTGAATTGGTAGAGGGAATTGCAGAAGGAAAGAAGCATCAAACGCTATTGGGTGCTACGGGAACAGGTAAGACGTTTACCATCGCACAAACCATTGCCAAGTTAAATCGGCCTACGCTGGTTATTGCACATAATAAGACTTTGGCTGCTCAACTGGCGAGTGAGTTTAAAGAATTCTTTCCGAATAACTCCGTCGATTATTTTGTCAGCTACTATGATTACTATCAACCGGAAGCATACATCCCGTCTTCCGATACGTATATTGAGAAGGATTCCAGCATCAATGAGGAGATTGATAAACTTCGCCACTCAGCGACAAGCTCTCTGTTTGAGCGTCGTGACGTTATTATTGTAGCGAGTGTCTCCTGCATTTATGGTTTGGGTTCGCCGAAAGAATATTCAAGCCTGCTGCTTTCGCTTAGAGTTGGCATGGAGAAACCCCGCAATCAGATTTTGTCCCGCTTGGTCGATATTCAATATCAGCGGAACGATATCAACTTCGTGCGGGGTACTTTCCGTGTACGGGGGGATGTTGTTGAGATATTCCCGGCTTCCCATGGGGAACATGCTATACGTGTAGAACTATTCGGGGATGAAATTGAACGAATTACCGAGATTAATGTGCTTACGGGTGAATTGATCGGTGAACGTGATCATATTGCTATTTTCCCGGCATCTCACTTTGTTACTCATGAGGATACGATGAAGGTAGCATTGGTCAACATTGAACGTGAGCTTGAAGAGCGGTTAGCAGAGTTGAAGGAGCAAGGGAAGCTGTTAGAAGCGCAACGTTTGGAGCAACGTACCCGCTATGATATCGAGATGATGAAAGAGGTTGGTTTTTGTTCCGGTGTCGAGAATTATTCAGGTCCACTGACATTCCGTGAGCGAGGAGCAACACCATATACGCTAATGGATTATTTCCCGGATGATATGCTGATCGTCATTGACGAGTCCCATGTTACATTGCCGCAGATTCGTGCCATGTATAACGGTGACCAAGCACGTAAGAATGTACTGGTGGATCATGGTTTTCGTTTGCCGTCTGCATTGGATAATCGCCCGTTGAAGTTTGAAGAGTTTGAGGACAAGGTAAGTCAGATTATCTATGTATCAGCTACTCCAGGACCCTATGAGATGGAGAAGTGCGAAACGATGGTGCAGCAGATTATTCGTCCTACCGGGCTTCTTGATCCGATTATTGAGGTGCGTCCGAGCAAGGGGCAGATTGACGATCTTATTAATGAAATACGGCTTCGCATAGAACGTGAAGAACGGGTGCTGGTGACCACACTTACGAAGAAGATGTCCGAAGATTTGACTGACTATTTAAAAGAAGTAGGCATCAAGGTCCGGTATATGCACTCCGAGATTAAGACGTTGGAGCGGATGGCTATTTTGCGGGATCTTCGTCTAGGGACCTTCGACGTGCTAATCGGGATCAATCTTTTGCGGGAGGGTCTTGATTTGCCGGAAGTATCTCTGGTCACGATTTTGGATGCAGACAAAGAAGGCTTCCTGCGTTCTGAGCGCTCTCTGATACAGACAATCGGACGGGCAGCACGGAACAGTGACGGTCGTGTTATTATGTACGGCGATAAGATTACCGATTCTATGGATAAAGCGATAAAGGAAACGGAACGTCGGCGTGCGATTCAAATTCAGTATAATGAAGAACATGGGATTACCCCGCAAACCATACGTAAAAAGATTCGTGATGTTATTGAAGCAACTAAGGTGGCAGAATCGAAGAATGATTACCTTCCTAATGAGACGGGTAAACTTTCCAAGAAGGAGCGCCAATCACTCATTCAGCGTCTGGAAGCAGAGATGAAAGACGCCGCCAAGAACCTACAGTTCGAGCGGGCAGCCGAGCTGCGTGATGCTTTGCTGGAGTTGCGAGCTGATTAAACATTGAGAATAAGCTAGAAGCAAAACATATGAAAATAAAATGTTTGATTGCTTTGCTTTTAAAAATAGTGAGGGCGGCCTATGTGGTCGTTCTCTTTGCGATATATCACTTCCATGGGATAATCCAATGCGATATAGCATGACGTGAACTACGGCTAAGGAGATGAAACATTTGGCGAATGAAAGCATCATCATCAAAGGCGCACGCGCGCATAATCTCAAAAATATTGACGTGACGATTCCACGGGACAAGTTCGTCGTCCTGACAGGGCTTAGCGGCTCAGGTAAATCGTCGCTGGCTTTCGATACGATCTATGCGGAAGGGCAGCGGAGGTATGTGGAATCTTTATCTGCGTATGCCCGTCAATTTCTCGGGCAAATGGAGAAGCCGGACGTTGATTCGATTGACGGTCTGTCTCCTGCCATTTCCATTGACCAAAAAACAACAAGTCGGAATCCGCGTTCTACTGTCGGAACAGTTACCGAAATCTATGACTACCTGCGGTTGTTGTTTGCCCGGGTGGGTCATCCTCATTGTCCTGAACATGGCATTGAAATCACGTCACAGACCGTCGAACAGATGGTAGACCGCATTTTGCAGTATCCTGAGAAGACACGACTGCAAATCCTAGCTCCATTGGTATCGGGTCGCAAAGGTGAGCATAAAACACTGTTTACGGATATAGCCAAGCAGGGCTTTGTGCGGGTACGTGTGAATGGCGAACTGCGTGAATTGTCTGAGAAGATTGAGTTGGAAAAGAATAAGAAGCACTCGATTGAAGTGGTCGTAGACCGCATCGTTGTCAAGGAAGATGTGCGTGCGCGTCTGTCTGACTCTATTGAGACGGCATTGAATCTTTCAGGCGGGCAGTTGCTTGTAGACATTATGGGGCAAGAGGAGTTGCGGTTCAGCTCCAACTTTGCATGTCCTATTTGTGGATTCAGCATAGATGAACTGTCTCCGCGGATGTTTTCCTTTAATAGTCCGTTCGGCGCTTGCCCGGATTGCGATGGGTTAGGAGTTAAAATGGTGGTTGACCCTGATTTGCTCATTCCCGATCCTGAAAAAAGTGTGGAAGATGGGGCGTTTCAGGCTTGGAGTGGGGGAACTTCCACTTATTATCCTCAATTTTTACAGTCAGTATGCGAGCACTACGGTATTCCACAGGACATTCCTGTTAGTCAATTGACGACAGAACAAATGAACCTCATTTTACATGGAACGGGTGAGCAGAAGATCCGTTTCCGCTATGAAAATGATTTTGGTCAACGTAAGGAAGCCTATGTGACCTTTGAGGGGATTATCCCCAACTTGGAGCGTCGGTATCGTGATACGGCTTCTGAGGGCATACGTGAATTTATTGAAGGCTTTATGAGTGCAAAGCCATGTAACACCTGTAAGGGACATCGACTGAAAAAAGAAAGCCTGTCGGTAACCATTCAAGAGCGCAATATTGCTTATGTAACAGCCCTGTCTATCGGTGAAGCCTCAAACTTTTTCCATACACTGGAGCTGAGTGAGAAGGAGAAGTCGATTGCCAATCTCATTTTAAAAGAAATTAACAGCCGACTGGGATTCCTCGTTAACGTGGGTCTGGAATACCTGACTTTAAGCCGTGCGGCAGGCACGTTGTCAGGCGGTGAGGCACAGCGTATCCGATTGGCGACACAGATCGGGTCCAGTCTGATGGGTGTGCTTTATATTTTGGACGAGCCTAGTATCGGGCTGCATCAGCGAGATAATGATCGTCTGATTAGTGCTTTGGAGCATATGCGGAATCTTGGCAATACCTTGATCGTGGTGGAGCATGATGAAGATACGATGATGGCGGCGGACTATATCATTGATATCGGGCCGGGAGCTGGAATCCACGGTGGGATGATTATGTCGCAGGGGACCCCGCAGGAAGTTATGGAAGACCCGAATTCCTTAACCGGGCAGTATTTGAGCGGACGCAAGTTCATTCCGGTCAATACCGAGCGGCGCAAGCCTGCTGATAAGTGGCTGGAGATTCGCGGAGCTAAGGAGAACAATCTCAAAAATGTGAATGTCAAAATTCCGTTGGGTGTTTTCTCGGCTGTTACTGGTGTATCCGGCTCTGGAAAGTCGACGCTGGTCAACGAAATTTTGTACAAAACGTTGGCGCGTGATCTGAACCGGGCGAGAGTGCGTCCAGGGCAGCACAAAGAAATTCGCGGGCTAGAGCATATCGAAAAGGTTGTTGAGATCGATCAATCGCCAATTGGCCGTACACCGCGTTCCAATCCTGCAACGTATACTGGTGTATTTGATGATATCCGTGACTTATTCTCGCAGACGAACGAGGCCAAAGTACGAGGCTACAAGAAAGGCCGCTTTAGCTTTAACGTTAAGGGAGGTCGTTGTGAAGCTTGTAGAGGCGACGGCATCATCAAGATTGAGATGCATTTTCTGCCAGATGTGTATGTTCCATGTGAAGTGTGCAAAGGCAAGCGTTACAACCGGGAGACCCTGGAGGTTAAATACAAAGGAAAAAGTATTGCCGATGTGCTGGAGATGACGGTAGAGGATGCGACGGAGTTTTTTGAAAATATTCCGAAGATTCATCGCAAGATCCAGACGCTGATGGATGTAGGTTTGGGGTATATCAAGCTGGGTCAGCCTGCGACTACCTTGTCTGGCGGTGAAGCACAGCGTGTGAAGTTGGCCTCCGAATTGTATCGTCGCAGCACAGGCAAAACCATTTATATTTTGGATGAGCCGACAACTGGTCTGCATGTTCACGATATTGATCGATTATTGACGGTGCTGCATCGTTTGGTTGATTCAGGAGAGACGGTGCTGGTCATTGAGCATAATCTGGATGTGATTAAAACAGCCGATTATCTGATTGATTTGGGACCGGAAGGCGGAAGTGGCGGTGGAACGATCTTGGCTACCGGGACACCGGAGCAACTCGTGAAAGTCGAAGAATCCTATACAGGTCGATACTTAAAGCCGATCCTTGAACGGGATACAGAGCGTAGCCAAGCGCTTCAGACAGTCGATCTATAGATATCATTTAACGTGCGCTTTAAAAGCCCTGCACAGGCAGGAAGGCAGAATACGAACTACTGTATTTATGCCTTCGCCTTGGCAGGGCTTTATTTTTTTTGTAAAAAAAGAAAACTTTTATCAAATTCCTGCGTTAAAGCATGTGACACGTAGTTTACCAAGCGCTGGGATAATAAATCTATACGTATATTCATCGACAGAAAGTCTCTGAGTAGTCTCTAAATTTGGGGGTTTTGGATGTTTAGGCTCGGACTTGAAGAGGTAAATATATAAATCGTCATAGCATCATACAAAGTTCCGTGCCCACGTGACACCATTACAAGTTGAAGCGAAACCGTCTCTAGTTTTATCACATCTAAGGTTCATACAACATCTCTGAGGAAGTCATGAAGGGAGCTGGAACGCTTGAAGGTTAAGCAAAGTAGAGTTTTACGTACACGTGTGTATACATGGGCAGCAGGAGCTGCTTTGGCGGCATGCTTGATGGGATATAGTGCTGCACCGTCCTATGCCTCCGAGGTGTCCGAGGCGTTTGTGCCCAAACAAGCCGAAATCGAAACAAGTGCGGCCATTGGCAGTATTAAGGATTTAGGAAACGCTCACAATTACATTCAACCCACAGCAAATGGTGGGTTTTTAACGCTGAACGTCGAGGACGATACAGAAGCAAGTGTAGTACACGTCACATATGGCAAGCTGGACAGTTCTGTGGAGGCTGTATGGAAACATCAGCAGGATCTGAACGTACAGCCTGGAACAAGCAGCAGGGGAGTCCAGCGGGAGACGTCGGATGGTGGCTTGCTGTTTCTGATTGAATATACAAAACCGAACGGAATACGAGAGTTGCAGGCTTCACGATTGGACGAGGATGGAAACACCTTGTGGTCCAAAACATTACCCACAGATGGCTTGATATCTCATGGGGAGGATTCTCAGGTTGGCTTGGAGCCACTGGAGGATGGCGGTTTCCTGGTCTCCTATCTGAACCTTGCGGAACAGTCCTTCACTGTACTCAAATACACTGAAACTGGCGATATACAATGGAATCGAACGACGGCCGGAGTGACCTCGGGTTGGCTGGTCGGCAGTCACAATGGATATTATGCGCTTTTGAACAGCTCAGATGGTCCCGTGGGGGTACAAGCAGATGTATATGGTCGCGATATCCGTGACATCCATCTGGACTTGGGATCAGGTAAAGAAATTTCCGCAGTACGAGAGTTGCCGAGCGGTCATATTGCTGTAACAGGGCTTAAAGGAAACAGCAAGCGTACACAGGTGCTAAGTAATGGTCTGCAATTATTTAGTAATACAGAGGACTACGCGGCTGACCGGGTGTATCTGCCTGAGGAGCAGCTGTATGTCCAGTTCAGTGATCAATATGATCCACTGGGGAAAACCACGAAGATGCATGGCATCACTATCACAGGCTTGAAAGGAAACGGTACGAAGGTGTGGGAAACGAGGACTCATTATAAGGAGGACAATTCCTTCGGCATCCGGTATGATACGGGATTGATATATAAGATACCTTCAGGCTACGCGGTGGTGACATTTACAACAGGCGCTCATAAACCGACAGTACTCGATTTTGCGAAAATATTGATACCGGAGTAATCCGGTGTCTTTTTTTGTGAATGTGAGGGAAACGATTGCGGGGCTGTATGGCGATAAGAAACAGCCTGCTTGTATATGGGATACAGGCAGGCTGTTAATAGACTCTATATTTAGGATGCAACGTGGCTGGACTGTAAAATGGCAGACAGTTTTTCCTGGAAAGTCGGAATACCTACACGCTGTACATATGCGTAAAAGCTTTCGCCAGCGCTCCTGTTTTCTTTGTAGAACAGAATGAGCTCCGCCAGTACAGGTCCAACCTGATCCCCGCGTACGCGACCTTTGAGCGCCTTGTTAAACTGGGCGCCTGCCCCAAGCGCTCCGCCGACAGCGATGTCGAACGCGTCGACCAAACCTTCCGGTGTCTTTATGAGCGAGCCTTGCAGACCGATGTCCGCAATATGCTTTTGACCGCAGGAATTTGGGCAACCGATAAAATGAATGCGCACTTTTTCATCCAATTGTACGTGCTGATCCAAATACTCGGCAACGTCAATCGCCCGTTTTTTGGTTTCCACAATCGCCAGATTGCAAAACTCATTTCCTGTGCACGATATCGTACGACTCATAAAATGCTTGGGTTGTGGTGTCAGGCGTTGCAGCACGGGGGCTTCCAGTAGTTCATCCACTTGCTCATCCGGCACGCCGCTCAGCAAAATATTTTGCGACATCGTGGTACGAATCTGCCCATCGCCATAGCGGTCAGCCAGTTCGGCCAGTTCATGCAACTCGTCAGCACTAAGGCGACCGACAGGCACGTTCAGACCGACATAGTTCAGGCCTTTTTGGGCTTGAGGATGCACACCGTCAAAATAGGCGGCTTGCCAGCCAATCGTTTTGTCCTCGCCTCGTCCGGGCATTTCACCGATGTACTCGGTGAGCTTAGCTAGAAATTTGTCCGGGCCCCAATCGACAACGAGGAATTTCAAGCGAGCATGGTGCCGCTTTTCTCGATAGCCGTAATCACGGAAAATGGTGGTGACAGCAATAGCAACCTTCAGCACTTCCTCTGGACGAACAAACAAATCCAGAGACTGTGCCATATGCGGCTTGGCGGACAAACCTCCACCAACCATCACATGGAAGCCGATCACTTCTTTTCCGTCGAGGATCTTGGTGGCCGGAGTGAAGGACAGGTCGTTAATTTCAGCCTGTGCATTGTTGTACGTATTACCGGAGATAGACATTTTGTACTTACGCGGCAGATTGGAGAAGTCTCGATTTAATAAGAAAAAACGGTTTACTTCATCTACAATCTCTTGGGTATCTACCAATTCATTGGGATCAATACCAGCCAGCGGATTACCGACAATGGTACGCGGGCAGTCTCCACAGGCTTCGAAGGAATACAAGTTGACTTTTTCCAGTCTTTCAAAAATATCGGGCAAGCTTTCGACTGTCAGCCAGTGAAATTGAATCGCCTGGCGAGTGGTGACGTCCACAAGACCGCGTCCGTATAGCGCGGATATGTCTGCCAATGCATGTGCCTGTGCTGAAGTCATGATCCCTGTGTTGATGCGGACTCGCATCATGAAATGACCATCCTTGGGCTTTTGTTGATATACCCCAGCCCATTTGAAACGGTCCATATCGTCCGCAGAGATCGAGTCATAGCCTTCGTTGGCATAGTTTTCGATAATGGTACGGATAACGTCGAGACCGTCCTTTTCCAGCTTGACTAACTCGAATTTGTTAAGCTTATCGGGATGAGCGTTCCAGATTGGTTCGTAGGCCATTCGTTTAACCTCCTGTAGATGCTTATTTATACTTTAGTGTTTTGGATAGAGGACTCATGATTTTATTCTTTATTTCCGACAATAAAACTAAGATATAATGTGATGGTATCATAGTTGGTTATGCCCGTAAATGAAGGAATGACCTAAACGGTATAACGATTATTTATCGTTTTTGCTTATTTTTTTGATATAAGGATTTGGAAAATTTATAATATAAATAGCATGAGAGGACAGGGATGCAGCAAACGGCGCCTTTTAGAAAAAGATAGGGCTTAAAGCGATTGTATACGTGTCCCCTCTATGGTAGATTTGGACTAACTGATAGAACAGGGTCATGTAAGAGAGGAAATGGTGAGTATATGCGTAAGATGGGGAAAAGGGCAGTTGTTCTGGCTTTGGGCAGCGCTCTATGTGTTTCTGGTACGGCAGGTGCAGCCAGCAGTGGGACTGCGTTAAAGGCCAAAGTCATTAATGGTGGGGTCTATGTTAACGTAAGCGATATGAATAAGGCATTAGGAACCAGCGGCGCATATAACAGCGCAAATGGTACATATACGTTATCGGCCGGTCGTGTGCCGCAGGTGGTTAAAAATGTATCTCCTTCTGTGGTTGGTATCATTGGCCGTTCAGCCACGGGAGAGACCGTAGCAGGAGGAGATCGATACAACCTGGCTCACGGCACGGGTGTCATCATTCGTACAGATGGATGGATTGTGACGAATGCGCATGTTATCGAAGGATTAGGTGATGCCGTGGTCGTAACCTCGGACGGAAAATCTTACGGAATCACCGACAGCTATAGCGATCCGATCAGTGATTTGGCATTAGTTAAAATCAAGGCAAGCGGCCTCAAACCCGCTACCTTGGCAACTTCAACGAACAGTCTACAGGTAGGTGAGCAGGTAGTGGCTATTGGTACGCCTATATCCTTTTCACTTCGCAATTCGGCAACCTCAGGTGTGGTTAGCGGGCTGAACCGTGGTGTCAACGCTGCTTATCGTTTGATCCAAAGTGATACCGCGATCAATCCTGGTAACAGCGGCGGTCCGCTGGTCAATCTCAAGGGTGAGGTCATTGGGATCAATACGATGAAATTCTCGGCGGTCGGCATTGAAAATATGGGCTTTTCGATTCCGGCGGATACGGTGAAATATGTCATCGGCCAATTTTTTAAATACGGAGAGGTTCGGCGCGCTAGTCTTGGTCTAGGGCTGGAAGAGAGCTGGTCAGCTATCGTCGGATTACCTACCGAGGATCCTTTGAAAGTTACGAAAATTACTTCAGCCAATGCCGTTCAGGCCAAAATCAAGGAAGGCGATGAGCTGTATAGTATTAACGGTAAGCGTGTAGCTTCCGCTATTGATGTCAATGAACTGCTTAAAAACTATCAACCAGGTCAAACGGTGAGTGTACTTATGCAGTCTGACGGTGATATTGTGAAGCGCAAGCTGGTACTGACACAGGATAATGGTGAAATCTATGAGTCCATTCAGTCTGGAGAAGATAGTGAAGATTCGAACGGTTCGGAAGCCGCTGAAGATGGTGGTGTAGCGCCTTCTAAGGAAGCATCGGAGCCAGCTCAAGGAGCAACTACTGGAAAGTGAACAATAACGCCTCTTGAATCTATAAAATAAAGCTAAAGGGAGATTTACTGTGAAGCATATTCAAAGAAAAATGATGCGTAAGCTGGGGGTCGGCGCTGTCGCATTGTCCCTTCTGCTTTCCGCTTTGCCAGCAGTTGCAGCAGATCATGATAAAACCATGCTGGAATTAAGGTTGCAAAGCGGCAGCAATACAGCCATCGTGAACGGTCATAATGCCAATATTACGAAGCCGTATTCCAAAAGTGGTGCACTGATGGTTCCGGCTGGTGTGTTTAAAAAGGCATTTAACAGCAAAATTCGATTAGCTGAAGATAATGTGGTTAAAATCACTAGCGGAACTCATGTTGTATCGCTAACCATTGGTAGCCGTACAGCTTGGGTGAGAGGTCACAAGGTGACACTTCCAGCTCCACCGGAAATGTCATCCGGTATTCTCATGGTGCCTCTGCGTCAAGTAGCAGAAGGGCTTGGCGGTAAGTTGGAGAAGAATGGTGCCGGAATCATTATTCGGATGGAAGCACAAGAAGAGGCGGGCACGGTAGTTGAAGAGACACCGAACATTGATAATGATGAGGGTAAGACACAGATCGGGAACAGTTACTATGACTGGTCTATGAACTATCCAACAGGGCTCGTCATCGGTCAGGGAGGTGGAGATGAGAGTATTTCCACATTTATGGACGAGAACAGTGCGTACTATATGGAAGTGCACACAGCGTCACAGCCGGTTCCACTGAATGCGGACGATCTGTTGCAACAATTGGTGCAGGCAGCCAAGGAAACGGGAGAAACTGTGATCGATCGAAAATCCTTCCCGAAAGCGAAGGTACCTTATGCTCGTGTCATTACGAAGGATGGGGACGGCGTGCTGTGGGAAAATCGTCAGTACTATGACAACGGACGATTGTATGTAGTTTATTTCTCCGATGCTAAAGCAACGAATTATAAAGATCTGGCCCAGTATGCGGGACTTTTAAATTCCTTCAAGACCTCCTTTAATGCGCAGGATAAAAGTATTAAAGACTTGTCTACTGTCGTAGGAGGCACACGCGAGGCCGGGAATCCAGACTACGGTGTGTCACTCAGCATACCCGCAGGCTGGAAAATGGACGATCAACGGATGCAATATGAAAGTAATGATGGATCGAGCTTCCGTGTGAAAGTAACCTCAGCTCCAGCAGATGGAAAATTGGAGAACTGGGGCCAGCAGCTGCAAAAATGGCTGAGCGATTCATTTGTGTCCACGGCTTATGAGGCACAGAAGACGTATCCGCTGGAGGTTGCAGGCGTTCAAGGGTTAGTACAGGAGTACCGCTATAATTTTGGCGATGGATGGGTCAAAGAGTACAATGTGCTGATTCAGCAAAATGGATACCGCTACTTGGCTGAATACGCAGTGCCTGAAAAAGTAAGCAAAGGAAATGATCAGTTCAACGCGCTCATTTCCTCGCTTCAAATCGATTTTCAAACCGTAGCGAGTAACTTTGGACAGTTGGAAGAAGACGACTATTTGACAGACAAAACGAAAACGGTCAAAAAGACGTCAAAAGCCTATGAATATACAGTGAATATCCCACGATATTGGACCGCGATTAGCGATCAATTTGAATTGGGCGATGTAGAGTACCAGTTTACCGGAGGACGTTTTTCCATCAAAATCGACAACGACCAATCATTTGAACTAACGGTATCCCAGCTCAAGGACTTCTACGATAAGCAAGCAAAGAACTACAAAAACCTCAAAGTTGAGGAGGTTAAGGACGTAACATTTGCTGGTGTTCCGGCAGTGTCCTTTACATTCCATCGTATCGAGGAAGGCATTGGCTACACAGGCCACCAATTGGTTTTAGAACGTGATGGAAAAACGTATACCGTGACAACGACATTGAATGATGCGAACAACACGGCTGTACAGTCTAACGCACTGGATTCGACGTTAAATTCGTTTAATTTTGTGAAGTAAGAGGGTGTAGGTAAGAGATTAGCGAGGTTGTGGGGGAAGCGCTACGCGTGCCATTTGAGCCTACGAGCGCTGACGCTTCTTCGGATTCAAATGGCCCGCTTCACTGGCGCCCGCCAAATACCGCCAATCTTTTGATGAGTGAGGTAAGCAGGGAAGAGCGAAGGCAGATATTTACGGTACTTAGATCAGCCAATACGAACCCCTTTTCTCGGATTCATTGTCTGGTACGCTGTTAGCGTCAACGAGGATACCGTATTCTAAAAAGGCTGGTGTAGCTTACTAGCGCTCTAAATTGCCTAGTCTTCATCACTATTTGGCTTCCTGCTCGATAGTACTGATTACTTCGTTGTTCCTCTTGTTTTATAGGATTCTTCACCTCCAAAGTACCGTTTGACGGGAATGGGGGTGTTTTTTATGTTTTAGTAAGAGGATTTTTATGAGGAATCGCTTGGAAAGTGTAGAAGCTTGGGACGCAGTCTGGTACACTAGATTAGTTACAAGATAAGAATAACTATGCCGCAAATGTTCGTGATGCGGATTTTTTGAGTTGGATTCCATTTATCCCTCGAGCCAGTGGTTCAGAGTGGGGATGATCGGATAGGATGATAATTCATAGGGCTATAAAATAAGCAGCATCGCTGCTCTGGAAAATAACGTTTAACTCAAGGTTAATCAGTTATTTCTCCATATAGGGAGGACAAAAATGAAATCAGTAGTACGAAGAGAAGATGTTGAGCTTCTGGCACCAGCCGGTGACTGGGATTGTATGCGTGCGGCGGTGGCAAACGGGGCTGATGCGATCTTTTTCGGGGTGGAAAAGTTCAACGCACGGGCACGGGCGAATAATTTCCGCATGGAGGAACTGCCTGAAATTATGGCGTTTTTGCATAGCTATGGGGTTAAAGGTTTTTTAACATTCAATATATTGGTATTTGAAAACGAGTTGGAGGACGCTAAGGAGCTGGTCGATGCCTGTATTGATGCTGGAGTCGATGCTTTAATTGTCCAGGATATGGGCCTGGTGAAAATGATCCGCGACATTTCACCGGATTTTCCGATTCATGGTTCTACCCAAATGACGATTACCTCGCCGGAAGCGGTAGAGTTTACAAAGCCGTACAATATGGAACGGGTCGTGCTTGGACGTGAAAACAACCTGAAACAGATCCAAAAAATAGGCGATCAGGCGAGACTTCCAATGGAGGTATTCGTACATGGAGCATTATGCGTATCTTATTCTGGCCAATGCCTGACTTCAGAAATGTGGGGCGGCCGCTCTGCTAACCGTGGTGAGTGTGCACAGGCATGTCGTTTGCCTTACGATCTGATGGTGGATGGAGAGCAGAAGCCAATGGCAGATGTGACGTATCTGCTGTCACCTAAGGATCTAGCAGCGATTGACCTGATGCCTGAACTGATCGACGCGGGTGTGGTTTCTTTTAAAATTGAAGGGCGACTGAAAACACCTGAATATGTGGCAAATGTGGTCAGCAAGTACCGCAAGGCTATTGATAAGTATTTTGATGGAGATACATCCAAGACGAGCAAAGAAGATATCCGCGAGCTGCAGCAGAGCTTTTCACGCGGCTTTACGCACGGTTTTCTCGAAGGAACCAATAACAAGAAGCTGGTTGACGGGACGTTCCCGAAAAGCCGGGGGGTGTATCTGGGCCGAGTGGAACAAATCCTTCGTGATGGCGTAGTGTGCCGTATTGATGCACCGCTCAAGCGTGGCGATGGTATTGTATTCGATGCGGGAGATCCCACGCAAAAAGAAGAAGGCGGACGCGTATACGATATCCGTCGCAAGGGCGTGAAGATTGAAGGCGAAGCCGGAGAAGGCTGGATCATTGACATTGTAGCGGGACGCAACGATGTCGATCTGCGCCGTGTACACGTGGGCGATCGCATTTGGAAGACCAACGACCCGGCGCTGGACAAGCGTCTGCGCCAGTCGTACGACACGGACAAGCCGTACCGGGTCTTCCCAGTACATGTGCGGGTCAGCGGCTCCCCAGGACAACCGCTGTCGACATGGTGGACCGACGTGCAGAAAGGCACAACGGTCCGCGTGGACTCCGAGCTGGAACTTGAAATTGCCCAGAAGCGTCCGATGACGCACGAGCTGCTCGAAGAGCAGTTCGGCCGACTGGGCGGAACGGTGTTCCAGCTGGAAGAGCTGGACGTCCATCTGCATGGGGACGTCATCGTGCCGATGCGCGAGCTGAACGGTATCCGCCGTCAGGCGGTGGAACTGCTCGCGGGCGAGCGCCCCAAACCGCCCGTGTACACGAAGCGGGCGGTCGAGGTGTATGACGATGCATCGACTCCGGCATCGTCTGTGGCACGCGGTCAGGCAGAGCTGACCGCGTTGTGCCGCAGCCTCCCTCAGGTGGAGGCTGCGCTCGAGGCCGGCGTGGAGTTCATCTACGCCGACTTCGAGTTCATCAAGCAATTCCCGGCAGCCGTAGAGGCAGTGCACGCTGCAGGCCGCCGAATTGCGCTGGCGACCCCGCGTATTCACATGCCGGGTGAAAATGGCTATCACAACAACATCCTGCGCCTAAAGCCGGATGCTGTGCTGGTACGCAATCCAGGGGCACTGTATTTCTACTTGCGACATCGGTTGGAGAACCCGGACGCACATCACCCGCAATTGATTGGTGACTTCTCGCTGAACATAGCCAATCATAAAGCGGCTGATCTGTTCTTGGATTCTGGCTGCGACCTGGTTACGCCGTCGTACGATCTGAACATCCAGCAAATGGTCGATATGCTCAGACGTACGCGTACCGATAAGCTGGAGATCGTGATCCAGCAGCATATGCCAATGTTCCATACTGAACATTGCGTATACTGTACCTTTATGAGTGAAGGCACCGACTACACCAACTGTGGTCGCCCTTGCGAGGATCATCGCGCATCCCTGCGTGATCGTATTGGGATGTCACATCCGGTCCGTGTGGACGAAGGCTGCCGCAACACGGTGTACAACGCGATTGAGCAATCCGGCGCGGAATACCTGTCCAACTTCCTGGAGCTGGGCGTGTCCCGTTACCGCGTGGAATTTTTGGAGGAGACACCGGAGCAAGTGCATGAGGTTATTGATCTCTATAACCGTGCCCTGCGCGGAGAAATCAGCGGAACACAAGTATGGAAGACGCTGAAGGCGACGAATCAGTTGGGTGTTACACGTGGTCAGCTGGTGAAATAAATAACTGTATATTTGTTCGGGAGCCAGAAAGATTCCGGCAGCATAATATATTTATATAGAAAGCTAGTGATTGGAAGACATGTTCTCTTTAAGGGAAGATGTCTTCTTCTTTAATCTATTACAATAATTGACCTTCCTGTTATAATCATAGATAGTATATCTTACCGTTATATTGACGACAAAGGAGTTAAACCTATGAAAATCCGTAAAGCGATTATTCCTGCTGCGGGATTAGGAACCCGGTTCCTTCCTGCTACGAAAGCGATGCCTAAAGAGATGCTTCCCATTGTAGACAAACCAACAATTCAATATATTATTGAAGAAGCTGTTGCATCTGGTATAGAGGATATCATTATCGTTACTGGTAAAGGCAAAAGGGCGATTGAGGATCATTTTGACTACTCCTTTGAGCTGGAGCATAATTTGACTGCGAAGGAAAAATGGAACCTGCTCAATGAAGTGCGTAAACCATCAGAGATGGCAGATATCCACTATATTCGTCAAAAGGAACCTAAAGGGTTGGGGCATGCCATATGGTGTGCACGTAAGTTTATCGGTGACGAACCTTTTGCCGTCCTTTTAGGGGATGACATCGTTGAGTCTGAGAATCCATGCCTCAAACAGATGATTAACGTGTTCGATGAGTATCAGCGTTCTGTTGTAGGTGTAAAACAAGTGGATTGGAACGAGGTACATCGTTACGGCATAGTTGAAGGCCATGCACTTACTTCCAAAATCTCTGAGGCGGAACGATTAGTGGAAAAGCCAAAGAAGGAAGAAACTAACTCCAACTTGGCGATCATGGGACGTTATATCTTGACGCCTGATATTTTTGATATCCTGGGTCAGCAATCTGCGGGAGTAGGCGGGGAGATTCAACTGACGGACGCATTGTCCAAACTGGGAGAAAAGAGCCCCATTCTGGCCTACGAATTTGATGGCAATCGCCATGACGTTGGCGAGAAATTAGGATTCATTGAAACGACCATTCATTATGCTCTACAGCATAACGAGATTAAGGATGAAGTACTGGCTTATATGAGACAGGTTATTAAAGAGATTGACCAACAAAAGTAAACATCTCACTAAACCTAACTATGCTTCCTCAATATAAAAAAAAGAGACTATCAGTATGATGTAACATCATCTGCTAGTCTCTTTTTTCTTAACTATTTCTCCGATTTCAACTGTTCAATCTGCTCCTTCTCCTTCAGATCAGCCTGAATCAGCTTATCGTACAAAGCTTTGTCATCTTGTCCCTGCTGCTGTAGGGCAGCAACGTAATAGCGAGCAACCTCACGATTCGTAGCATCGCTTAAGTCGTCCTTCAAGCCGTTTTTGAGGATGCTTGCAGCCTCAGCAGGCTTACCTGACATGAACTCAATTTTGCCAGTACTGAGTGCAATACTTGGAGTTACTTCAAAAGTACGTGGCAACTCAATTTCAGGTGGAAGCGTCTTAATATGGGCTACCCTATCCAAAACCTGCTGATAAGCAGCAAGACCTGCTTGGAAAAACTTCTGTTCTTTGGTGGTGTCTTTTTGCTCACGTGCCTTAATGCCAACAGTGTAAGCTTGGGTAATCAACATATTGTACCAGTCATTGTCCCAGTTAAAGTTGGAAATGTTATTTTCCAAAATACTGAAGGCTTGCTCGTTCTCACCTTTTGCTCGTAAAAGGTTAACTTTGGAGTTTAACATGATTTTATTATACGGTTCTGCCTTCAGACCTGTATTTAGTACTTCTATTGCAGCGTTATAAAATTCCTCTTTTTTCGTTTGATCATACACATTCTTGTACAGTGCAGCCAAACTTATAACCGAATCCGGATGTGTAGGACGAAGTTCAAGATCCTTATTAATCGCACTTTGAATTTCCTCGAATGATGTGCTTACCGCCATAATCTGTTTGGCATATGTAGCAGCATTGGCCGATTGCACGAAGCGGAGACCTGCAAAAAGCAACACAATGCTTAGAATGCCGATGGCTGCACTATACATGATTCGAAATGCAGAAGCACTCATGGACAGGCGTTTAAGCGGTTTGCTGTCCATAGCAGCGGCCATACCACCAAGACTCATAAATACCAGTACGCCCATAAACACGTAACTCAGATTAAAGTCCAGCAAGCTATGAAGTAAGATCGAGAGTGCCAAAATGAGATATAGGAAGTGAGAATCCCGTTCTTTATCATTTTGTCTAATATAGCTGCGAATATATTTGTAGAAAATATATATGATGAATGACATTAAAATTACAAAACCGAAGATGCCTACTTCAACCAGGTACTGCATGAAAAAGTTATGGGCCTGGCGGCTGCTATAAGGATAATCCTGGTACCTTTCGTACAAGGTAGCCCACCCGCCACCACCGCTCCCAATAATAGGGTGATCTTTAATCGATTTGGCAGCATCCTGATAGAATACAAGTCGTTCCAGTACACTATGCTGCCGGAAATTGATATTTTCAAACCGGACCTGGACGTTTTCAGGCAGAACACTGCGTAGGCCAGTTCCAATAAACAGAAAAGCCAGCAAGCCAATCACTACAACTGATCCGACAGGCAGCCACAGGTTGGATAACTTACGGGAAGTCCACCCTGTGAGGGCACTTTCCAACCTTGGTGCCAGATAACGTTCAACAAGCCACAGTACGACAGCGACAGCAAGGGAGACTCCAATAAGTAATCCCCAAGCCTTGGCAGCCTCTCCGCCGTTGTAGGTCTTATTGAGTTGTAATCCCATATTTGTAATTGGCGACAAGATAGATATTGACGCTACACCAGCAATGGCGCAATGCAAGATCCATATAATTTGGCGTGCAGGTTTAAGGAAAAGCAAGAGCAGGACGAACACGACTGGCAGCATAACCAGACCGCCCCGTGACAAAGTCAGGAATAGCGAGACTAGAATAGGCACCAACATGAAGCCGTGGATAGCCTTGCCATACCATAGTTTTGATTTCATCAGACAGAAAACGGCAGCGAATAGGAAAGCCATTAGAAAGGCCGCATATGTATTCGCATATTGAAACACTGATGTCAGCCGGAGACCATTTGTATCTGTCATAACTGCATTGGTATAGCGATATTGATACACATATTGGGTAAACCAGCCTACCATTTTGCCGGCAAGCACCCACTGTCCGAACCAGTTAATGAAGCCAAAGCCTACGATGATATAAGCAATAGTCATAATCAGGTTGTGAATAATCTTATTGCCTAAGCGATCCTGTAGTAGATAGATTGAGATAATAAACAGAGCGGCATAGATGCACTGTACCACAACCATATTCATGGCCAGGTAATGTGAAGCTGCTGAAGTCAGTGAAAGCACATAAGTTAGGGGAAGCAATAATACTAATACAGTCAGCCAATCCCTTTGCTCTTCTAACTTGAATTTTTTAAAATAGGTTACGATTCCTAAAATTAATAGAATTGTGCTGATGATCAAAGCCCAATAGAGTGGCTTTTCAAAATCGAGCATTTGCCCATTGAAAAGTGCAGCCTGGAAGGGAGACCAAGTTAAAAACAGAATCATGCCAACAATTAACACCCAAAACATAGCCGGCCTTTTATCGTCACGGGTCGACGTTTTGGCCTGTTTCCCGTATACTGGATTCGACAAGGTTTACAATCTCCTTTTTTTGAAGTTAATGCTAGTATTTTAACATAACAATTATTACAACTGTACAGTTAATAGTTTTTATCAGTGCAAGGTGAATTTTAATTGAATTATGTGTACACGCACATTCACATAAAGAAATCCAACATGAGCTACACTTATCTTACCATAGTCTAACACAGCGAGCTAGAAAGCCTACACCAGTAGGGGAACATGCCAGAGCCTTTGTCAAGTAGCGTGGCAGACATTCTGCCATGACTAAGCCGAGAGCTTTGTCGGAATGCAGAGCAGGTAAATCTATCAAGCGAAACGATTTCAGGAAAGTTATGCCCAGCGCTGTTGCTCCTTGACTGCAGAAAAAAATACCTGAAGAGGCTTAGGCTCATCGAAGAGGAGCTTTAGACCTCATGGCTTCCGAACAGATTGTGTGAAAGGCTCTGTCAACCAGGACAGCATGCGTGTAACGTTGGGGAATTGGACGAAGAAATAATAGGGATCTACATTGTGAATCAATTTTGTTAGGAAAAGAGCGGGTTTTCAAAGTGAAGATGAGTTTTAGGGAAAATAACTTTGTTGAAGGAAATGCTTTGTGATCGTATTTGTATCTAATGAGTTATCTTTGTTTCATTACTAGCAAAAATTGTACAGCCAATTTTTACGTAGATACAAAATGAATAGAATCGATATTCAGTTGAATATGGAATTGATGGGGAGTAATATTCATGAAATTATTAAATTGGTTTTATAAAATTTCGAAAAAGGAAAGAATATACTATTTTGATTACAAAAAAATTAAAAATTACAAGCTCTTAGCAATGTTGCGGATAAGAAATGAATCCCTAATTCTCCAAGATACATTAGATCATTTGAGTGAATTTGCTGATGGGATTATATGTTATGATGACGCCAGTACGGATAATACTTTTGAAATTTTAAAAAATCATAAGAAAGTTATAGCAATAATTAGAAACTTTCATTGGGAGACAACACCTGAGGAACGGTTAAAAAGTGAAACAGAACATCGTGATAATCTTCTTCGGTTATCTTCGCGTTATTCTCCTGAATGGATATTTTGTGCCGACGCTGATGAGCGGTATATAGGAGAAATTAGAGAATTTATAAACTCAGATGATTCTCAAAACGTTGATATAGTTAAAATTCAACTGTTTGATGCCTATATAACCAAGGAAGATCAGCAGTCTTATGCACCTACGAGCAAACTCCTCAACTTCAGGAAATATTTCGGGCCTGAAAGACGAGATATTGTTATGTTATGGAGACCAAATGCGAGTATTAAATATATTGGATTGGATTCGAGAGAGCCTTCATATACTGAGGATAGTAGTATAGTTACCATGTTTTATTGTCAACATTATGGGAAATCTCTGTCAATTCAGCATTGGGAAGAAACTTGCGATTATTATGCTAATTATTTTCCATATGAGCCATATGGAAAAAAGTGGACTGAAAGAAAAGGAAAGGCGGTTCATGAAAAGTCAGACTTTGATCGTGCTTTGTATAAATGGGGATATGAGCTTTTCAGTAATGCAGTTAATATTAAGCCATAATTTAATTGTACAGGACGAGTTCTAAATCGTCTTTTAAACGGTTTCTGTTTTCCATAAGGGATCGGGAAATACTTTGCTACAGAGGAAAGAGAATAAAACAATAGGAGACTTTTTACGCAACGGCGGGAAACTTGACTGAGGAATGATACGGAATTGCATTATGAGTCGAATCGGCAAAGAGCTACATTTTCAAGACAAGGGCTATTTTTGGTTAAAGTTGAAGTACTATTAGAGCGAATGCTCTTTCAGAAGAGCTTCAGTCATACGAAACGATTTTTAGCATCGACATTAATGTAGTTGTATAATCCTATCTGCCTTGGGCAGATGTCGTTTAATTAAATATTTCGGTTAATCGGCAGACCTGAAATACAGATGTTAATGACCTAGAAGGAGCATGCCATTATGTTTGTCGTCTAAGGTGAGACACTTTTATCTAAAGGGTGAAATAAATATTATGTCAAAAAAGTACGTTTGGGTCTCAGGTATAACTGGGATCTTGTTACTCGCTTATTTTTATGCATTAAATGTGATGGAACCGTTGTTTGCGGATGACTTTGCGTATAGCTTTATTTTCGCAACAGATACCAAAGTAACGAGTTTATTGGATATCTTCCAATCCTTGCATGTACATTATTTTACCTGGGGTGGTCGGTTAGTTGCACATTTTTTCGGCCAGCTTTTTTTGCTACTGGGAAAACCGATCTTTAATATCATGAATGCCATCATGATGGTGTTGCTGATTGGAACAATTTTGTGTTTTGTGCGTTTAAGAATGATGAACCGTGTACAAGATGTTGGATCTTTGCTTGCGGTAGTAATTTTGTGCTGGTTCGGTCTGCCAAACTTCGGGGAAACTTCAATCTGGTTAATTGGCTCTGTCAACTACTTATGGACTACTGTATTTATTATGCTTTTTTTATTCCCTTACCGCTATCTGGCCGTAGAAAAGCCAATGCTGAAAGATAATTATCTGATTGGTGTGTGTATGGCCTTGCTTGGTTTTTTGGCCGGTATGACTAATGAAAATACTGGTTCAATTGCATGTATGCTGGTGGCAATTTTATATGTGTATTTAAAATGGATCAAGTCAAAAAAATTACCCAATTGGTTCTATACAGGCGGTATAGGCGTTTTTCTCGGATTTGCAACTATGATTGTTGCTCCGGGCAATAATAAACGATCTGAAGCGATCAATTATCATGCACCATTACTGCAGAGATTGAAAGATTATGCGCATAATCTTGAAGGGGCATTGATCGAGCAAAAGTATTTGCTGCTTGTTCTGGCTATTCTGCTTGTTATTAACATTTTTGCACTGATCTATTTCAAAGCTTGGAAATTGAAAAAGGAAAATGTCTATTTTGCGATCCTTTTTATGTTTGCTGGCTTTATGAGCTTTTTTATTATGATTGCTTCCCCTATTTTCCCTATCAGAGCCTCTTATGGGGGGGCGGCTTTTTTAATCGTGGCTTGCTTGTTTTTAATCGAAAACCTGAATATTGAATTGAAATTCTCAAGAGTACAAGCGGCGATAGTTGTTGTTTTTACGGTAGTGATGCTAATATCCATGTTTTCGGCTTTCAAAGGCTATGTGCAATTAAATCGGGAGAATACAGCTCGAATTGCGACCGTGAACGAAAACAAAAACAAAAACAATTACGACATTATTCTACCGCTGTTTACAGATGGCAATAGATACGTATTTGTCAGAGATATTGAGGATCAGCAATTTGCGTACTATTTCAATAAGTATTACGGTTTAAGCAGCGTAATTGCCGAGGATCAGGCCGTGTTGGATGCTTTGGAAAACAAGGATACTCTTTATGGCTTACCGTCCATTCTTGACCACAAAAACTTTTATTTTTACAAAAGCATAACCATTAATGACATCAAGCTGATTAAAGAGGATAATAAAGAATACTTATTGTTCATTTTTAGAAACGATACTAATGTTAATGATATGAGCAACTTAAGATTTTTTATTAATGCTTTTCCTTTAAATAATGATATTTCGCTGCTGCAGGAGGATCGCCAAAAGTTTGGATATGATAATTGGGATATGGCACCTGTAGCAAAAAAAATTAATGGAACCACATTTTTCGTTCGTGAGATTAATGGGAATCTTGGGAATTATCAAAATGTAGAAATGGGATTTTATTCAGTCGCTGACGGGCGCAAAGGAAACGTGCTTGGTTTAAACAAAGAAGAGCTTGCAGGAAAAATTGAGCCGAGCCATGATATCAAAACAAGCGGCAAGGCTTTAATGAAAGAACCATTTAAGTTGAGTGACAATATTACGATGGATGAGTTCAAACTTAATCAATTCAGTCCTGAGGAACTTCAGGTAATAACACGTCTTGCGATTTCAGACTATCAAATGCTGCATGGAATGTATCTGTTTATACACGCATATCCTGCAGATTCAGAGATCAATAATTTGCCTGCAGAGCGTGTTAAGTTCGGTTACGCCAATTGGGACTTTGAATTGGGCGCTGCAACACAAGATGGATTTTGGACTCACACAGCTAAATCCCGAATAAGGTCCTTCAAAAAAATAGATATTGGTCTTTATAATGAAAAAGGCAATATTGGCAAGGTTCTTACATTATATGATGTCCAACTATAAGATAATTGGATGATATCATGCGAAAGAAGTGATAAAGATTCTAACTCTTTTTAAAGAATTTTATAATTCCAAAGGCCTTATTTTAAAACTAGCTAAAAATGATTTTTGGGCTAAATATGCCAGTTCTCAACTTGGGATTTTGTGGGCTTTTGCCCAGCCTTTGATGACCATTATTGTATATTGGTTCATTTTCGAAATTGGATTCCGTGTAGTTCCGCTCAACAATATCCCATATATTTTATGGCTGATGTGTGGTCTTATTCCATGGTTCTTTTTTTCTGAAGCCCTTGGCAACTCGACCAACAGCTTAATTGAATACAGTTATCTGGTAAAAAAAGTTGTGTTTAAAGTCAGCATTTTGCCAAGCATCAAAATTATTTCGGCACTGTTTGTACACGTATTTTTTATGGCTTTTTTATTGTATGTGTATTTCTTGCATGGTTATGAGCCCACAATTTATATGTTGCAACTTTTTTATTATCTTTTTGCGCTGTGCTTTTTATTGCTGGGTTTGTCTTACATTACGGCTTCATGCGTCATTTTTTTTCGGGATTTGAATCAAATCGTGGCTATCATCTTGCAATTTGGAATATGGCTGTCACCTATTTTGTGGCAACCCTCTTTGTTTCCGGCCAAATATTTAACTTTATTGAAACTGAACCCTATGTATTACATTGTTGAAGGATACAGGGACTCGCTGGTGAGTGAGGTCTGGTTCTGGCAAAAGCCCGAGATGACGCTGTACTTCTGGTGTGTTTCCTTTATTGTTTTTCTGGTTGGAGCATTGTTCTACAAAAAATTAAAACCTCATTTTGCTGACGTTTTATAAGGATGGAGTGTTAAGATGAGTGCTGAAGTTGTAATTGATGTAAAAAATGTCAGCAAAATATACAAGTTATATGCCAAGCCAGCTGACCGGCTTAAAGAAGCATTGCATCCGATGAAAAAAAAATATCATAACGATTACGCTGCTCTTGACAATGTCTCATTTCAAGTTAGAAAAAAGGAAATTGTAGGAATACTCGGTACAAATGGTTCCGGTAAATCCACCATTCTGAAAATTATTACCGGTCTATTGAATCCAACGAGTGGTACAGTGAGCGTTCATGGTAAAATATCCGCGCTTTTGGAACTGGGTGCAGGGTTTAACCAGGAGCTTACTGGCATTGAAAATATTTATTTAAATGGAACTATGATGAATCTGAGCAAGGATGAAATTGATGAGAAGTTGCAGCAAATTCTCGATTTTGCTGATATTGGGGATTTTGTTTACCAGCCCGTAAAAACTTATTCAAGCGGTATGTTTGCCAGATTAGCTTTTGCAGTAGCCATCAATGTTGAGCCGGATATATTGATTGTGGACGAGGCGCTGGCTGTTGGGGATATGTTTTTTCAGGAGAAATGTTATGAGAAAATGAAGGAAATGGTGCAAAGCGGAGCTACCATTCTGTTTGTGAGTCATAGCCTAAGCGCAATCCGTAACTTTTGCAGTCATGCAGTCTGGATTGAAAAAGGCATACTGAGAGAAGAGGGACCGGCAGATGAAATTTGCGAAAAATATAAATATTTTATTGAACAAAAAGAAGCAAAAGAAATTGTAATGGCTACTGATGCAGAAGAACTTACCGATGAGCTTGCCGGTAAAGCTAAAAATAAGATTTTTGTAAAAAAAATTCAAATTAATAAAAACGTAGTGGTTACCGGAGAGGATATTGTATTCACAATTGAACTCGGTTTCAGAGAATCCGGCCTGAAATACGGTGTGGGATTGATCGTTTATAATGAGAAAGGCGACATTGTCACTCTGTTTAATACTGTTCGTGATGATGTGAAATTAGACCAGCCTTATTCCGTATTTAAAATCAAAGTGGAGAATAATGACTTTTTAGATGGACGATATTTCATTTCCGTTCATATCTCTGATGAAATGGCTATGTATCCTTATGATCGTAATGACTATGTGTCCGAATTTAGAGTATTGCCCAAGAAAAATCTGCGCGGATTGCCTGTTGGGGAAGGATATTTTAGATGTAAGCATGAATGGGAGATACTAGAGTGATATACATTGTTGGGATAATTTGGTGAATTTGGGTGGTGTATGATGATTAGAAAGATGTTGCGCTTTATTATTGTAATAATCGTCACGTTTGCTTTTGTATTTTCAGTATCTGCTATCAAAAATAGCAATCTTTTTGCCCCGGAGGTGTATAAACTCAAGACGATCAATTTGGGCACAAATCTGAATGCAAACTTTGGAGAGATTACAAATGCTAAAGTAATTGAACAGTCCTTTTCTGCCAAACAGGATGGTCTTGCTAAAGTCGAACTGTTTTTTTCTACATTTAACAGGCAAAATGACAGTGAAACGCTGTTATCTCTATATGAAGCAGATACAAACCAATTAATAAGACAGGCAAAATTCAATAACATTCAGGCCAAAGATAATGCCTATAGCGAGTTGTCCTTCGATCCTGTTGAGAATTCAAAAGGCAAGATGTATATTTTGAGGATAAGCTCTAATACAAGTGATCCTTCCCAGGCAGTAACCCTCTGGAAGGACAACACCAGCCTGGCGGACGGACATCTGTCATTTGCGGGGCAGCACCAGGAAGGCAGTCTGGTAGGCAAACTTATTTACCAGAACCAATTTACTATTAAGGATATTATAATTAACGGTCTTTTCTTTAGTTTTTTGAATATTATTCTGTTTGAATTGTTGCGATTCATAAAAAATAAGTAGGGGACAATTATGATTAATAAGTTCCGAGTAATCATGCGTGCAATTCACCTGGTTCGCGATAAAGGCATAAAAAGCTTTATCAACAAGGCTCATGAAAAATGGTTTCAACTTTCTTTTTCAGAGCCTCCTTTTGTGCCGTTGGCTGAACAGCAGCTTGAAGAGCAGAAAAACAGAATATTCGACATCCAACCCAAAATTAGTATTGTCGTCCCTGTTTACAATACAAACCCCCTGTTTTTGAAGCAGATGGTTGAATCTGTACTGAACCAGACCTATTCCAATTTTGAATTGTGCTTATTTAATGGCGGGAGTACAGAGGGCGATGTCGAGAAAGTAATAAACCATTTTATATCCAAAAGTGATAAAATAGTCTATGCGTGCTCGGAAACTAATTATGGAATCTCTGAAAATACAAATCGCGCACTGGCACTGGCAACGGGAGAATATATTGGGTTGCTTGATCATGACGATTTGTTGACGCATGACGCATTATATGAATGCGTAGACGCTATTAACAGACACGGTGCAGACGTCATTTATTCCGATGAAGATAAAATTATCGGTAATACACGGAAACATATCAGTGTTCACAAAAAACCAGACTGGTCTCCAGATACATTGCTGAGCTACAATTATATCTGTCATTTTTTGGTTTTTAAAACTTCGTTGCTTCAAAGCACGGGACTATTTAATAGTCAATTCGATGGAAGCCAGGACTACGATTTTATTTTAAGATTGACTGAACGAGCAATCTGTGTCCATCATATCCCAAAGGTTTTGTATCATTGGCGAATTAGCGAAAATTCCACAGCTGCCAGCTATTCAGCCAAGTCTTACGCCCTGCAGGCTGGAAAAAATGCCCTGCAGAACTATGTGTCAAACCGAAACGAATCATTGACAGTGAATGAAGGCGCATTTCATGGCGCTTTTAATATAACTCCAGTTTTAAATGAGATACAGACAGCAGCTTTGTTTTGCCTGGGCAATTGGGAAAGTACACAGTCTATAAAAGAGTACTATGCCAGTCTTAATATCTCTTCCGAATACCGACCGTTTGATGTAGTGATGATGAATTTTACTCCATTTCATAAAGATGCATACAGCATTGCCGAGCAGTCTTCATACTATAAAGTGTATGACTGCAGTGATAAAAATGTTGCTGAAGCATTAAATGGTTTGTTAAAAAAAAGTAATGCTGATCATGCCATCGTTATAAATGCGGATATTCACTCTTTGGCTGATAATTGGTACAAGATTTTAATAGCGGAAGCTGTCTCAACCGAGTCAGCTGTTATAGCTCCCAAAGTTTTGAACAAAAAAAATAAAATCAGCAGTTATGGACTTGCGGTTAGCCAAAAAGGAATTATAAATCTATATCATAATATCAATTCTAGCTTTTTTGGTTATTTCGGCCGACTTAAAATCGCACAAAATATTACGGCAATCAGTCCTGAATTGTTCCTGTTAAAAAAAGATGCCTACAAATATTATGGGGATTTTGATGAAACCTATACTACCGATTTGACCATTGTGGATTATTGCCTGCGCGTCAATTTTCTTTCTGGTCACGTTAAGCTAGTGAATCATGAGCTTTTATATACTCGACAATCCCATTCCTATTCATGGCCTAAAAATGAACGGGAAGTTATGCTAGAGAAATATAAAGATTATTTGCAAGATAGGGATCATTATTATCCACTTGATTTTTTATATAAACCTGAAGGACTTTGAATGTAATCTTTTATTTTGATAGGAGCGCCTGGTCAAATGAGAATTTTATTTACTCTTCATGATTTACAATACAGTGGGGGGACGGAAACCTTTACTTATAGTCTCGTCAAAGAATTTTTGCGACAAAACCATGAAATCTTTCTTTATTCCACTCGTATTGGTCAGTTAGCAGACAAATATACCGAGATCGGTGTACTTGTCACAGACGAAATCGCTTCTTTACCTGATGATGTTGACATTATACATGCCCAGCATCGTGCAGAAGCAATCTCCGTTTATTATAAATATCCTTCTGTACCTATGGTATTCACATCGCATGGCATTATTCCATGGCAAGAGAAGCCAGTCTTTATTCCCTCAATTGTCAAGTATGTAGCTGTTAGTGAAGAGGTACAACAACATTTGATTCATAACTGGAGCATTCATGAAGATCAAATATCCATTATCCGTAATGGAATCGATCAAACCCGGTTCCATCCTAGGACCCCGGCTCATGAAAAACCCGAGACCATTTTGTTATTGTCTAACCGTTATACTTCATATGTTAAAGAGGTTTTGGAAGAAGTAGCCAACAAAGCAAACATGAAACTTAACATTGTTGGACAATCACACAACAATGTGTGGGATGTAGAAGAGGAAATTTTGAATTCCGATGTGGTTGTATCATTGGGTCGAGGCATATTGGAAGCCATGAGTTGCGGCAGACTTCCGCTTGTGTTTGATTATAATGGCGGCGATGGTATTGTAACACCGGATACTTATTATGAATTCCGTCAGAAAAATTTTTCTGGAAGGATAAACAGTGAAAAGTACAATGCCGATCAAATTATTGAATTAATTCAAAAATTCTATACGCGTGAGATTATTGAAGCCAATTTGGAACTTGCTGTTCAATTCCATGACATTAGAACGATTGCGGAACAGTATTTTGAGCTATACAAGCTTGGCGAGCAAAAAAGAGATAGTATCGTTACGATCGATCCGCAAATTATGGAGTATCTCATAGAAGGATATTCTTTTGCTGGAAAAGAGATTGTACAAAAAGAGAAGAACTTAAAATATTTGCTGGAAGTTAAAAAAGTCAATGAGGCCAATGAAGTCAGATTGAGTGAAAGCCTGACAGAGATGCAAGCTGAGCAAGCAAAACTTATGCAAGATCGAGATGAAGCAGTGAAGCAGCAGGCACAATTAAAATCTGAACTGGAAAAGACGGAAGCAACTTTGAATCGCGAAATTGTTACTTTGACGCAGATGGCAACCAGTAAAGACATTCAAATTCAAGATCTGGAATTTGAAAAAGAAGGGGTTCTTAATCAGCTGGAATTTGAAAGAGAAAGATTTCTTAACCAACTGGACCAAAAAGAAAACAATACAAGATACTTGCTCGAACTCACAAGGGAAAAAGATAAGGAACTGGAAAGTATTTATAGTTCTCGCTCCTGGAAATTGATTGCCAAAGTCAAAAAATATAGAAGATGGGTCAAAAAAGGCATAGCTAATCCAAAATTGGCGATCAAGAAACTGGCTAATCGGAATCAGTCCCTTCCTGCCCCTACTCCTGTGAAAAAATATGCGGAACAACAAGTAAATGGAGATATTCCTCGCATCAGTGTAGTCATTCCTGTATATGACCGAACAGATGTGTTGCGACAAAGTATAGATTCGATTTTGAATCAAACGTATCAAAACTTTGAACTGATCATCGTTTGCGATGGTTCTCCGGATGAAACGCTAAAAATCGTAGATGAGTATAAAGATCATGAGAAAGTTCGCATTTTTAAATATTATAACAACAGTGGTAACGCGGTACGTGGACGAAACAAAGCCATTCGTGAGGCGCGCGGAGAATTTCTGGCTTTTCAAGATAGTGATGATATTGCAGAACCAAATCGCCTGGAAATTTCGTTGAATTATATTAATGAATTTAAAGCGGATGTTGTTTATGGAGGCTGGCGAGCTCTTGTGGACGGATCACGCATGATTGATATTAAGAATGGGCAGGAAGTATTAAGTCCAGATTGCGGATATGATGAATTGCTCAAAATGTGTGTCCCTTGCCAAAGTACCGTAATGTTGCGGTTGGATGCTGTCAGAGCCGTAGGTGGACTAAAAACAAATATGCGCTATCGCGAGGACCACGAATTATGGCTCAGAATGGCGTATAAAGGATATAAGTTCAAATCAATTCCTTTGATGTTAACTAATCTTAGATTACATGGCAACAACCTGGAACTTTCGTTTAAAGACGACGATAATCACTGGTTTGATCTGATGCTGGAGGAGCACAAAAACATTGTAGTAATGAAGCCTAAGATTGCCTATCTTATTCCAGGATGCGGCATATCAGGTGGTATCGCAGTAGTGTGTCAGCACGCAAACCGTTTGTTAAATCGTGGATATGATGTGCTGCTTATTACTGAGGATATTCATCGAGAGATCAACTGGTTTCCGAACCAGAAAGTTGAGATAATCGGTATTGATGAAGCACCGACTAATTTGGATATTCTTGTTGCAACAGGTTGGAGCACTGCTTATACCATTGCTGATATTCCTGCAAAGAGAAAAGTATATTTTGTTCAATCCGATGAGAGCCGCTTTTATCCTGCAGGGTCTTTTGAAAGTCAAAAGGCATGGGATTCATATAAATTCGATTATGAATATATGACGGAAGCAAAATGGATTCAAAAATGGTTGAAAGAAAAGTTTGGTCACGACTCTACCTATGTTCCTAATGGATTGGATGAGAATATTATTTTCCAAACAGATCCAATTACCAAAAAAGGCGATAAAGTAAGGGTACTGCTTGAAGGACCGATCGATATTCCATTTAAAGGGATGGAAGATGCCTTTAATGCTATTAATGATCTGGATTGTGAAGTGTGGTGTGTAAGTTCAGCGGGGAAACCGAAAAAAGAATGGAAATGCGATGTATTCTTTGAAAAGGTGCCAATGGGCCAGATGAATCAAATCTATTCCAGCTGTGATATCCTCGTTAAACTGAGTAGGGTCGAAGGATTTTTTGGTCCGCCTCTAGAAATGATGGCTTGTGGAGGAACTTGCGTAGTTGCAGATGTAACTGGTTATGATGAGTATATTGTCGATAATTATAACGCACTGGTCGTGGAGATCGGGGATGTTGAAGGCGCAAAGCAAGCTGTTAAAAAGCTTATCGAAGATACTGAGCTTAGACAGCGTCTGACTGCGAATGGTAGAAAGACAGCAGAAGAATGGAGATGGGAGCCGAGCATTGACACATTGGAAGAACTGTATTACAAAAATCTTAGTACTGGAAAGGTAGAGGTATGAGAATATTAGTAACCGGAGGAGCTGGATTTATCGCTTCTCATATTGTTGACAGATTGATTGCTGAACAACATGAAGTATGCATTGTTGATAATTTGTCCACTGGAAAGCAAGAAAATATTAATCCTTCGGCTATTTTTTATAATGTGGATATTCGCAGTGAAGAGTTATTGGAAGTGTTTGAGAACTTCAAGCCGCAGATTCTAATACATCATGCTGCCCAGATTAGTGTGTCGCATTCGGTTGTTGATCCTTCACAGGACGCATCGATCAATATTAGCGGGACGATTAATATCTTGGATTGTTGCTATAAAACCGGAGTACAAAAAATTATCTATGCTTCTTCAGCAGCAGTGTATGGCTATCCAGAAGAACTTCCTGTAAAGGAGAGTGCCAAGCTTTCTCCGCTGTCACCCTATGGACTGTCCAAGTTAACACCTGAATTTTATATTCAGTTGTACTCCAATCTTCATGGTCTTAAATATACGATTTTGCGTTACAGCAATGCTTACGGCGAACGGCAGGATCCTAAAGGAGAAGGCGGTGTGATCTCAATTTTCCTGGATAACCTTCTTGCTGGCAAGGAGATTCAAATTCACGGTGATGGTGCTCAAACTCGTGATTTCATTTATGTCAAAGATATCGTTAACGCCAATATTGCGGCTCTTACCAAAGGGGAAAATTGCATTACTAATATCAGCACACAAACAGAAATTTCGGTGAAAGAATTGTTTGAAATGATGCGTAATATACTGGGAATCGATGTTTCCGCTTATTATATGCAGGAGCGTATAGGCGATATTAAATACAGCTCATTAAGCAATCAACAGGCGCAGCTCATCCTTGGCTGGACAAGTCAATTCACTTTATATCAAGGCTTGAAAGAGACAATCAACTACTATCAGAATATTTCTGTTAAATAAACGATATAACTAATAGAAATCGGAGGATTTTTGATGAAAGGTATAATTCTTGCAGGAGGTACAGGCTCTCGCCTCTATCCCTTAACCAAAGTAACGAATAAGCATCTGTTACCTGTGGGGAAATATCCAATGATTTTCCATTCCGTATCCAAGCTCAAGCAAGCTGACATACACGATATACTTATCGTTACAGGTAAAGAGCATATGGGAGATGTCGTTAACCTTCTTGGTAGTGGCCGTGAAATGGGCGTAACATTCACTTATAAAGTTCAAGATGAGGCAGGTGGGATCGCACAAGCCCTTGATTTGGCTGAACAATTTGTAGGTGATGATCAGATGGTTGTTATTTTGGGTGATAATGTATTTGAAGATGACATTGCACCATTTGTGGACAATTTCCGCAATCAAATCACGGGTGCGAAGATTCTTCTTCAGCAGGTACAAGATCCACACCGTTTTGGAGTAGCTGAGCTTGAAGGGGAACGGATTGTATCTATTGAAGAAAAACCTAAAGACCCAAAAAGTAACTACGCTGTAACAGGTATTTATATGTTCGATCATAGCGTGTTTGAAATTGTAAAAACGCTTGAACCTTCAGCTCGTGGAGAACTTGAGATCACTGACGTCAACAATGCATATATTGCTAAGGGAACATTGACATATGATGTTCTCCAAGGATGGTGGACAGATGCGGGAACTCATTCATCTCTTGCGCGTGCTAATGAATTAGCCAAAGATATAGTGTTTGGTGAAGAGTTTGGAAAGCTAAAGATTTAGAATAAAGGGAGGATATGAACGAAATGAAAGTAATCCCTTTGAAACTAGAAGGTGCAAAAATTATTGAACCCGTGGTCCATGGTGATCACCGTGGTTTTTTTATGGAAAGCTACAATGAACAAATCATGAAGCAGCATGGAATCAACTATGCTTTTATTCAGGATAATCAGTCCTTATCTGCAGAAGCTGGCGTGATCCGAGGGCTGCATTACCAGCTTCATCCTAAAGCCCAGACCAAACTTATCCGAGTGCTTTCTGGAGCCATCTATGATGTTATTGTGGATATTCGTAAAAGTTCCCCAACATTCGGTCAATGGGTCGGGGTGATCTTAAGCGAGCATAATAGACGTCAGTTACTGGTGCCTAAAGGATTTGCTCATGGGTTCTGTACGCTCGTTCCAAATACTCAAGTGTTGTATAAGGTAGACGAGTATTACTCACCCGAAAATGATCGGGGAATTCTGTGGAATGACCCTGCGCTGGGGATTGATTGGCCAACTTCTCATGCTATTCTTTCAGAGAAGGATCAGAAGCATCCGACATTAAGGGATGCAGACATTAACTTTGATTAGAGTGATAATAGGCGGCTGTTTTGTCGTTCTGTTTCAAAATAACATGTTAAATGTATTGAAGCACGTTTGAGGAGGTATTTATGAAACTTCTTGTCACCGGCGGTGCCGGATTTATTGGCAGTAACTTTGTATTGTATATGTTAAAGCAGCATCCAGACTATGAAATTGTGAATGTGGATGCCCTCACTTATGCAGGCAACTTGGAGAATTTGAAATCGATCGAAGATCATCCCAAGCATACCTTTGTGAAAGCGGATATTACTGATGCACAAGCGATGGATCAGCTGATGCAGCAGGGAATAGATGTGGTGGTGAATTTTGCGGCAGAGTCGCATGTGGATCGGAGTATTTTGGAGCCGGAAGTGTTTGTGAAAACAAACGTACTGGGCACACAGGTGTTACTGGATGTCGCCAAGAAATATAATGTGACCAAATTTGTGCAGGTATCGACAGATGAGGTGTATGGCTCTCTGGGTGAAACCGGATTGTTCACAGAGGAAACTCCGTTGCAGCCTAATAGTCCCTATTCTGCTTCCAAGGCAGGCGGTGACCTGTTAGTTCGTGCATATCATGAAACCTTCGGTTTGCCAGTGAATATCACACGTTGTTCTAATAATTACGGTCCATATCAATTCCCAGAAAAACTGATTCCGTTAATGATCTCACGTGCATTGAGCGACCAACAGCTTCCTGTGTATGGGGATGGCTTGAACATTCGCGATTGGTTGTATGTAGAGGATCACTGTAGTGCAATTGATCTGGTCATTCATCAGGGCCAGCTGGGTGAAGTGTATAATATCGGGGGAAATAACGAGCGGACGAATGTGCATATCGTCAAAACGGTATTGGAGGAGCTAGGCAAGCCAGAATCTCTAATCTCTTATGTGCAGGATCGTCCGGGTCATGACCGCCGTTACGGTATTGATCCGACCAAAACCATGAACGAGCTGGGCTGGAAGCCCAAGCACTCTTTTGAGACTGGCATTAAAGAAACGATTCGCTGGTACTTGGACAACGAGGAGTGGTGGACTCGCATTCAATCTGGCGAATATCAGCAATATTATGCTAAGCAGTATGGTTCCCGCTTAGGTGATGTGTAAAATGAGAATATTGGTTACTGGAGCATCCGGCCAACTCGGTAAGGATGTGGTAAAGGTCTTCCAAGAGCAGGGACATGATGTTGTTGGCTATGATCGGGAACAGCTGGATATTACGGATCTGGACCAGGCGATAAAGATAGTAGGACAATATCAGCCAGAAGCGGTAATCCACTGTGCAGCGTATACAGCGGTGGATGCGGCGGAGACTGATCTTGATACAGCTTATCAAGTAAATGCGGCAGGAACACGTAATATGGTACTGGCTGCAGAAAAAGCAGGAGCTAAACTGGTTTATATCAGTACAGATTATGTATTTGATGGGACAGCCGAGCAGCCTTATCACGAATATGACAATACGAATCCGCAGAGTATCTATGGAAAGTCCAAACGGGCGGGAGAGGTGTTAACCCAGACGCTTTCCTCAAGGTACTTTATTGTTCGGACGTCATGGGTGTATGGGCTGTATGGGAACAATTTTGTAAAAACAATGCTAAAGCTTGGGCAGGAAAAGCCGCATCTTCAGGTTGTGAACGACCAGAAAGGCTCGCCTACTTATACGGTGGATTTGGCACGTTTTTTGGCAGAATTAATTCAAACGGAAAAGTATGGCGTATATCATGCATCCAATAGCGGTTCTTGCACCTGGTACGAGTTTACAAAAGCTATTTTTGAAGAAGCGGTAGACATATTGGATGCTACGATAATTGCCATACTTGAGCCATGCTCGACTGATCAGTTTCCAAGACCGGCAGCGCGCCCAAAAAATTCGGTCATGGAGCATATTGCAATTCGTACCAACGGTTTGAACAATCTTCGTCATTGGCGGGAAGGTTTACATTGTTTTATAAAAGAACTAGCTGATTTTCGAAATGATAATTAGAATGTTAGAAAGATCCCCCTGTAAGCTAGAGTTTGGGGGGATTTTTTCTTGTGCTTAGTAAGAAGGACAGTCTATAGTATAGTAGTCAGGATATATCTTCATTTAGTAAGAGCACGAGAGTGTTTTATAAGGGGGGGATCATCTGCTAACTTTCAGAGTTCAGATCCTATTATCTACTTATAATGGAGAACAGTATATTGACGAGCAAATTTTAAGTTTGATTAGGCAAGAAGGCGTGTCGGTTCAAATATTGATTCGTGATGATGGTTCAACCGATAATACTTTGGAAAAACTAGAGCATCTTAAAAAACTATATCCACAACAAATTGTTATATTTAAGGGTGAGAATAGAGGGGTTGTGCAAAGTTTTTTTGATCTCGTGCTAATGTCCTCCAATGAGTTTGATGTTTATGCATTCTGTGATCAAGATGATGTTTGGAATAAGGATAAGTTAATAACTGCGGTATCCTCTCTGAATAAATTTGCTAATAACGTTCCTTTAATGTACTGTTCTGCAACTCAAATGGTGGATCAGTGGCTAACTCCCATGAAAAAATGGCCTGTAGCTCCGCGAAGACCCTTATCTCATTACAATGCATTAATTGAGAACGTATGTGTCGGTTGTACAATGGTATTCAATAAAACCACAATGGAATTGGTGAAGAATAATATTCCGTTAAATGTAAAAAATGTTATCATGCACGATTGGTGGATATATCTGTGTGTTTCATCTTTTGGAAAGGTCGTGTTCGATCCACAGCCAAGCATTCTCTATCGTCAACACCACAATAATGTTCTGGGAGGAGCAGCTGATGGCTGGAAAAGCAAGTGGAGCAAGAGGTGGAATAGATTTATAAACGGAAAAAACCATTATATTTTAAGTAAACAGGCTATAGAGTTTGCGCAAACGTTTCAACAGAGACTTGATGATCAAAAACAACAGGAAATTTCTAGGTTTATTAGTTTTCAAAACAAAAATATAATTAAGCGTGCTATATATATTTTTAGTGCACCATTTTATAGGCAGTCTGTAATAGACAATTTGATTTACAAGTTTGTTTTTATAATAGGTAGATTATAAAATGATTGATGCTTATTTTTAAATGGGATTTTAAATAGTTAATCTAGTTGGTAATACAAGTTCACCATTTCTGAGCGTTTTGTAGAGCTAATTTTAAAAACTTATTCTGGATTGCCTAATGTTGAAGTTAGGTTAATACCGGATAGAATAGCAATTCATCCTGGAAAAACCAACGATTCTAAAGTGTTTCCTCTATAGGAGTAGATTCACAAAAATCTCTTAAAGGACTCGCTTTAATACTTCTATGGACCCCAAGTATTTGATGTAGATATTTTTTATACAAAAAAGTGGTAATTTAGGTTAATAAGAAGGAATATTCAAATAATAGAGATATTACTCAGATTAATAATCAGTTGGCTTTTTTTGCGTCGAAAGTTTTTATAATTACAAAAAAAGTTTTAAATTTTAATAAATATGCTATAAAGAAGGGGCTTCTATGTTTAAAACTATAACAGTTCTTATACCTGCATATAATGAAGAAGAAGTTATTTACCAACTTTATTCTCGCTTAACTAAAGTAATTGATTCTATTTCTGGTTATAATTTTGAATTATTATTCGTAAATGATGGGAGTAAGGATAACACGGTTGAAATTCTTAAAAATTTAGGTAAGAAGGATAGAAGAATTTCATTAGTGGACCTATCACGTAACTTCGGAAAGGAGGTTGCGATGATTGCTGGATTAGATTTTTCCGTAGGGGATGCTGTGGTGATTATCGATGCAGATCTTCAGGACCCTCCTGAATTAATTGTTGAGATGATTAAATACTGGGAGCAGGGCTATGATGATGTATATGCGAAGCGGGCAACCAGAGCGGGGGAAACCTGGTTTAAAAAATGGACAGCATCCAGCTTTTATAAATTGCTTCAAAGAATGAGTAGAATTCCTATCCAAGAAAACACAGGGGATTTCCGATTACTCGACAGGCGTTGTATCGAGGCATTAAAACAGTTGAGAGAAACACAAAGGTATACAAAAGGTATGTTTAGTTGGATTGGATTTAACAAGAAGGAGATTTTATTCAATCGTGACTCTCGTGCGGCGGGAGAAACAAAATGGAATTATTATAAGCTTTTAGATCTGGCTATTGAAGGAATTACTTCTTTCACAACGGCACCCTTAAGATTCTCTGCAATGCTGGGGGTATTTATTTCGATAGGAGCATTTTTCTACATGATTTTTATCATAACTAGGACTCTTATTTTTGGAGGTTCTGTTGCTGGTTATGCTTCACTTATGACAGTAATTTTATTTCTTGGAGGAATACAATTGTTGTCTCTCGGTATTATTGGGGAATATCTAGGCAGAGTATTTAATGAAACCAAAAGTAGGCCACTGTATTTTGTCAAAGAGTATAGAAATGGTAAGGGTGCTATATCGGAACAAAATTATATGGAAAACAGATTCTCTCGGGGTCGGTTATGAAATTAGGTAAGGAGCTTGTAAATTACGTTGTTTTTGGAATTCTTACAACTATTATAAATTTGATTATTTATGCCCTCTTTACAAAAGTATTAGGTGCAGATTATAAGCTTTCTATTACAGTAGCTTGGTTGATATCTATAATATTTGCTTTTGTAACGAACAAGCTATATGTATTTAAAAAAAATAACTCTCAATTAACTTCGTTACCTAAAGAGTTCTCTTTATTCTTCCTTATCAGATTGTCATCTCTTTGCCTGGACTTCATTTTAATGATTGTGCTTATCCAAAATGTAAGGATGGATGATTTTCTAGCAAAAATTATTGTTAACTTTATAGTTATAGCAGTGAATTACTTGGCAAGCAAATACTTGGTATTTATGAAAAGAACAAGTGACTAAATTATTAGAAATTATCACGATTTTCTAATTAATTACAGGGTTTTCTGAATACAATTAAGATGAATCAATTCCATATAAGTATGGCAAGTGCTCTTTCTGCGGATGGCTTTCTAATTAACTACGTTAAATTATAATGCTGGTGGCTCATGATGGTTTATTGCGTAATGGTGTATATTATCATTTTACGCAGAATCAGCATGGGCTTTTCTTTGCTCTTAACATACTCCATATGTCATACTACTACAATCTACATTGGAAACATAAGTAATATTTTCTGCATAATAATAAATAAGTTCTGAAGTTCAATATTTATGGAAAATCGTAATTCATCGGTGGTTTTTTGTTAATTGAGTGGGGATTAAAGCTTCATTTTGATAATTGTTCAAGCTTATACTCTTTTATTAGACATAACTATTTTATTAAAATACCATCGAATGCGTGTTCCTTTTTGGAAATATATAGTATAATTGAAACGTGCAACTGATAGAGCTGACAAGGGCGGTCGGCTAACTCTCCCGAGGAGGGGGGTGAAGCCTGTGACAGTGTTTGAGGCGCTCAGTTTAATGCTGACGTTCGGGGCGTTAATCGTCACACTGTTAGAGTTTAACAAACGAAAATAGACCGCCCCCGCAAGGAAGGGTCTATTTTCGGCCTGATTGTTCCAAAACCGTCCGCTCTTGGAGCGTTGGTTGCGCAGGGGCTGGCTGGCACCAGCCCTTTTTCCATGTATATCTTACCACGATGAATTTTAGACCTCAACCGAGGATTTTACAAAAATCTAATAAACGACTTCCAATGAACAATATATAGATCGAAATGATTTCGTTTGTCTATATTTGCGCTTTGGAGTGACAGGAATCGAATTTTGCATAATCCTTCTAAACTATGTAAGGTTACAAGTTATGTGCTTTTTTGCGCCCCGTGGTCTGCGCGGTATGCTATAATAGGCGATAGTAGAATAGATTACTGAATTTGTCAGGAGCGTTTTAAATATGGATGTAAGCATACTGGTCGTCAACTATAATACGTGTCAATTGACGCTGGATTGTTTGCAGTCGGTGTATGCGTCCGAGACGCAATACCGATATGAAGTGATTGTTATTGATAATCACTCCAGTGACGGATCTGTTGAGGCTATTCGTGCTGCATACCCGGAGATTATGTTGATAGCCAATAAGGATAATACAGGTTTTGCCAAGGCGAACAACCAGGGGATGGAAGTAGCCAGCGGGCGTTATGTATTGTTATTGAACTCCGATACGTTGGTGCAACCGGACACGCTGGATACAATGATCCAGTTTATGGATACGCATCCGGAGATGGGGGCATCGGGCTGTAAGGTCATCCTGCCGGATGGATCATTAGACAAGGCTTGTAAGCGTGGTTTTCCAACGCCATCAGCTTCTTTTTACTATGCTTTTGGCTGGTCGAAGCGTTACCCGGATAACCCGAAGTACAATCAATATCAGCTTGGGCATCTAAGCCCGGATGATGAGTATCCAGTAGATGTACTGGTAGGTGCTTTTATGCTGGTGCGCCGAGAAACGATTGACCAGGTCGGTGGCTTGGATGAAACCTTTTTTATGTATGGTGAGGACATTGACTGGTGTTACCGGATTAAGCAAGCCGGGTGGGGCATTTACTACTACCCGCGCACATATATTATTCATATCAAAGGGGGCAGCGCTCGCCGTCGTCCTTTGAAAATTATTTATGAGTTTCATAGAGCTATGTGGGTATTTCATCGTAAGCATTATAAACAGCAATACAGTTGGATCACCAATATGGCTGTATATGCGGGGATTGCCGTGAAATTTGGAATGGCTTTCCTAAAAAATAAGTTGTCCGCACCGGTCAAGCCGGACGGCGGGGAACAATCTCATACTGAGGTGAAAGCATGATACGCAGAAATCAGCGTTTTTTAACCCAATTATATATTGTGGCGGATTTCGCGGTCATTCAGTTGTCCTTTCTGATCGCTTGGTTTTTCAAATTTGAAAGTGAATGGATCACCTATACAGAACCGCTTCCTATTCAAGTATATGGAGGCTGGAGCTTAATCTACGGCCTGATTGCCGTAGTGCTGGGGATGTTGTTTTCGCTCTATTCGCCCAAACGCAAAAAACGATTTGCAGATGATGTATTTCGCGTCACCCAGATTCATATCGTTGGACTGTTCGTGCTGTTGAGTGTGATGTTCTTCGTGAAACAAATCGACATCTCGCGGTCCTATCTGGCAATCTATATGGTTGGAAACGTGCTGCTTATTTTGTTTTATCGATTTTTCTTGAAGCAAGTTCTTAAAGCTCTCCGTCAAAAAGGGTACAACAAACAATTTATGCTTATTCTTGGGGCGGGTACTCTAGGCCAGCGATTTTATCATAACCTTGGACAGTATCCTGATCTGGGATACGAGGTAGTGGGTTTTCTGGATGATAAGCGGCATTGGAGTGAAGAGGAAGAGGCGCATTTCCGCCCGATTCTTGGAGGCTTAGATCAATTGGAGGCTACGCTGTCGCGTCTGATGATTGACGAGGTCATTCTGGCGCTGCCGCTGGATGCTCATGATAAGTACCCCAAGATTATCAACATGTGTGAAAAGGCTGGAGTGCGCACGCTTATAATCCCCGACTTTTTCGATTATTTGCCGGCTCGCCCGTACTTTGATAACTTTGCAGGTATGCCGATGATCAATGTGCGGGATATTCCACTGGATGTAGCGGGGAATCGATTGTTTAAGCGCCTATTCGATATTTTATTCTCTTTATTCGCGATTCTCCTGACCTCTCCGATCATGCTAGCAGTAGCGATTGGTGTGATGATTACATCCAGAGGGCCAATCATTTTTAAGCAGGAGCGGGTAGGCTTGAATCGTCGCACCTTCCGAATGTACAAATTTCGTTCGATGAAGGTGTTACCTCCTGGAACTGAAGATACGGGCTGGACGACTGCTAATGACCCAAGACGCACACGTTTTGGTACTTTTATTCGTAAAACGAGTCTCGACGAGTTGCCGCAATTTTTCAACGTTCTGCTCGGCGATATGAGTGTCGTTGGTCCACGCCCAGAACGACCCTATTATGTGGATCAGTTCCGTGAGGAAATTCCAAAATACATGGTGAAGCATCATGTTCGTCCCGGGATCACAGGCTGGGCACAGAGCAACGGATTGCGTGGAGATACATCTATTGAGGAGCGGATTAAGCATGACATCTTCTATATAGAGAACTGGTCGCTCTTATTCGATATTAAAATTATTTTTCGTACGATTCGCAATGGTTTCAAGAACGCGTATTAATCCAGAGTCACCCTTCGGCTGAGCCGAAGGGTGTTTTTGCGTCTGGTAGTTGTTTTGAGTATGCGTCTGGTAGTTGTTTTGAGTATGCGTATGTGGGGTATTGACCTGTACGAAAAGGATGTGACACCCTATGAAACGACTAATTGCTGCGGTCATTCTTTTAATGTTAATCAGCACGTTTTTACTGGCATACAAAGGACAATCTACAGAAGAACATACTGGCTTTACCACGCACCACGTCATTTCGCATGCCATGGGAGCCGTTAATGGTTTGGTCTATACCAATGCGCGTGAAGCGTTTGTGGAAAATTATAAAAAAGGCAGCCGCGTATTCGAGGTCGACCTGATGTTTACTTCGGATGGACATTTGGTGGCGCGCCATGAATGGACAGAATCTTTTACAGAGCAAATGCAACAGGAACACGCAGTTGCTACAGAACAGGGAGGAGAACCTTGGAGCTATCATCAATTTAAGAACACCCCCATACACGGTTCCTATACCCCAGTAGATTGGAAGGATGTATTGGATTTATTGGAAACATACCCGGATGCTTATATTGTGACCGATACGAAAGAACAGGACTCTGCCCAGATCAAACAGTTGTTTGCACAACTGACCCGTCAGGCACAGGAGAAAAACCCCGAGCTTTTGTCTCGTATTGTTCCCCAAATTTATAATGAAGAAATGCTGCAAACATTGCGGAGTATTTATCCCTATCCATCCGTTATTTATACGCTCTACGCCACAGAGGATAAAGATGACCAGATCATTCGATTTGTACAACAAAATGATATAACGGCAGTAACTTTACCAGAGAATCGGGTGAGTGGTGCTCTAGTGGAAAGTTTGCGTCAGGCCGGAGCGGTATGCTACGTAAATACCATTAATGAGTTGAAGGATGCGGCTGAGTATGAACAGATGGGTGTGCAAGGTTTCTATACAGATATTTTAACGGAAAAAGAACTTAGTAAACGTAGTTGGTTGTATGCGCTACGCCCCTAGGCTGTCTGAACGGGGTGTTCCCATTTGATACGAACATTGACACCTTTTAAGCACTGTCATAGACTTAGCATAGAACGCTTTTGGATATTGGAATTCGGTTCGACTGGATCATGACAAAAGCAATGGATGCTGGAGGAATGTGTGTTGGCAGATTCAATTCAATCATGGAGGCATGTGTTTAAGCTTGATCCTGAAAAGGAACTGGATGATGAGGCACTTGACGCCGTGTGTATGTCTGGTACGGATGCGATTATGGTAGGAGGTTCATCAGGTATTACCTACGAAAATACGGTGGATTTGCTGTCGAGGGTTCGACGTTATGAGGTGCCGTGTGTGCTTGAGGTGTCCGATCTGGAAGCTGTAGTACCAGGGTTTGATCTATATATGATTCCTATGGTACTGAATACCGCTGACAGTAATTGGATTCTAGGACAGCACCAACGTGCGATTGAACAGTTTGGTTATATGATCCCTTGGGATTTGCTTGTGACGGAAGGATATATTGTTTTGAACGGTGATTCTACCGTCGCTAAGCTTACTGGTGCGGAAACTTCGCTGAGTGCTTCTGCTGCCGCCTCATATGCACAGATTGCTGACAAGCTTATGCATCTGCCGATTGTATATGTGGAATATAGCGGTGCTTTTGGGGATATGGAGCTGGTGCAAAAAATACATCGCAGTACAGAGCGCTCTCGTGTCCTATACGGGGGAGGAATCGTGGATAAATCTACCGCGTTACAAGCGGCTGCCGTTTGTGACACCATTGTAGTAGGAAACATCATTTATCGTGACTTGGCGAAAGCGCTGGAGACGGTAGCTGTGAAATTGGAAGTATAGAACGTGATTTTATGGAAGCTCAGGGAAAGGAGCATGCACGCATGCAATCAATAGATATACACGAGGCGGTAGCTCGCCTTAATCCGCCTCAGCGTCAGGCTGTGGAGGCGGTAGATGGTCCGCTGCTGATTATGGCTGGCGCAGGCAGTGGTAAAACACGGGTGCTCACGCACCGAATAGCCTACCTCATCGCAACCCGCAAGACGGCTCCATGGGGCATTTTGGCGATTACCTTTACGAACAAGGCCGCGCGTGAGATGCAGGATCGCGTATCCAAGCTGATTGGCCCACAGGGAAGAGATGTGTGGGTATCCACCTTCCACTCGATGTGTGTGCGTATTTTACGTCGGGATATCGAGCGGATTGGATTTACCTCGAATTTCAGCATTTTGGATTCTACGGATCAATTGTCTGTCATTCGGAGCTGCATGAAGGATCTGAATATAGACACCAAAAAATTTGAACCCAAAGCGGTTCAGTCTATGATGAGTACGGCAAAAAATGAACTGGTCACTCCCGAAATGTATGAGCGCAAGATTGGCGACTATTTTGAAGGGATTGTGGCGAAGGTATATACCAAGTACCAACAGCGGCTCAAAAACAACAACTCTCTTGATTTTGATGATTTGATCATGGCAACGATTCAGCTGTTTAAAGAAGTACCTGAGGTACTGGACTTCTACCAGAAGAAATTTCAATACATTCATGTTGATGAATATCAGGATACAAACCGTGCGCAGTACATGCTGTGCAAAATGCTGGCCGACAAGCATCACCGGATTTGCGTAGTAGGTGACAGTGACCAATCCATCTATCGGTGGCGAGGTGCCGATATTAGCAACATTTTGAATTTTGAAGAGGACTACCCGGAAGCGCGTACCATTTTGCTGGAGCAGAACTACCGGTCCACCTCGAATATTCTCAATGCTGCCAATGAAGTCATTGGTCAAAATACAGGCCGCAAGCCGAAAAAACTATGGACTGACAAAGAAGGCGGCGCGAAGATTAAGGTTTACCGTGCTGATTCTGAACATGATGAGGGCTACTTTATCGCCTCAGAAATTCATAAGAATATTAAAGCGGGCAAAACCTATAGCCATCATGCCATTTTGTACCGTACGAATGCTCAGTCTCGGGTTGTCGAGGAAATTTTGATTAAATCGGATATTCCTTATCAGATCGTGGGCGGTATCAAGTTCTATGATCGGAAGGAAATTAAGGATTTGCTGGCGTATCTTCGCCTGCTCTCCAATCCTGACGACGACATCAGCTTGATCCGAATCATTAATGTGCCAAAACGAAGCATCGGAGACACAACCGTCGGTAAATTGCAGGCAGCTGCAGCGGAACGTGGAGTTTCGATTTTCCGTGTCCTACAAGTGGTAGACGATTTGGGCTTTGCAGGACGTACGCGCAATGCGTTGGTAGAGTTTTACGATATGATCGAAGGTTTAAGTCGGATGGTAGACTACCTGTCGGTTACCGAGTTAACAGAAAAAATGCTGGAAACCACCCAATATCGATTGGAACTGCAAAACGAGAATACACTCGAGTCACGCTCGCGTTTGGAGAATATTGATGAGTTCCTGTCGGTAACCATGGAATTTGAAAAAGGTGCGGAAGACAAGTCACTCGTCTCCTTCCTGACCGACCTTGCGCTGATTGCCGATATTGATTCCATGAATGACGACGAAGAAGAGCAAAGCGATGCGGTTGTATTGATGACCATGCATAGCGCCAAAGGTCTGGAGTTTCCCATCGTATTTATTGTCGGTATGGAGGAGGGAGTGTTTCCTCATAGTCGTGCCTTTCTGGATAACGAAGAACTGGAGGAGGAGCGCAGATTGGCGTATGTCGGGATTACCCGTGCAGAGGAGCAGTTGTTCCTTACATGCGCACAGATGCGCACTTTGTTTGGCCGCACCACAGCTAACCCGCCTTCCCGCTTTCTCGAAGAGATTCCGGACGAGTTAAAAGAGGATACGATTATCAAACGTGACCGCTACCGTCGTTCAGGCAATGTAGGCGGATCTTATGGTGGTCGCGGCCTGAATAAAGGTAGTGGTAGCAACTTTGGTGGAGAACGCTCGTTTGATACGATGAGCCGCAGTGGTTCGTCCGCTTCCGCGTCTCCCCGTGTAACCGTAACGACATCTTCATCCGCAAAACCAACTCCGGCTGCTTCGGCAGGAGGCCCATCCATTTTTGCTGCTGGAGACAAGGTACAGCATGGCAAATGGGGAATTGGAACCATTGTCGCAGTAAAAGGGACTGGTAATGATATGGAGCTTCAAATTGCTTTCCCGGCTCCAGTAGGGGTTAAACGACTGCTGGCTGGCTTTGCACCTATTACAAAAGTAGAATAAATCTCAAACATCACTAAATCTCGAACCTCATGAGTGGCAGTTTGGCTTAGCCTCTGCCCTGATGAAGTTCCCGGAGGGATACGCCTGCATGAACCCAATGCACAGGATGGAGCAGCTTGTTGCTGAACTGAACACATATAACTATCATTACTACACACTGGATGAACCCAAGATCAGCGACAAAGAATATGATGTGCTTTATGACGAGCTGGTAGCGCTCGAACAGACAAGCGGTCTTGTGCTGCCGGATTCGCCGACACAGCGTGTGGGCGGGGAGTTACTCAAAGGTTTCACACCACATCGCCACCTGGCTCCATTATGGAGCCTTGATAAAGCTCAGAATATGGAACAGCTGCGTGCATGGAACGCGCGTGTCGTGAAGCTGGTCAATGATTACAATACCAAGAACCCGGAGTCACCTTTGCCATCTCCAGGCTATGCCATAGAACTTAAATTCGATGGACTGACGCTAAACCTGACGTATACAGATGGACAGCTTGTACAGGCTTCTACCCGCGGTAATGGGGTGGTGGGTGAGGGAATACTGGCACAGGTAAAGACGATTAAATCCGTGCCACTTACAATTCCTTTTCGAAACGGAACCATTGAAGTACAGGGAGAAGGGATCATGAATCTCTCTGTATTGTCCAAATATAATGAGACTGCCGCGGACCCTCTTAAAAATGCACGCAACGCCGCAGCTGGTGCTTTGCGTAACTTGAATCCCAAAGTGACAGCAGAACGGCGATTGAATGCATTTTTCTACAATGTGGGATATGCAGACCGTATCCAGTTTAACAGCCACCAGGAAATGATGACTTTCCTGCGCGAAAATCATTTTAAGGTAAACCCTTACTTGACTTACTTTGATAATTTTGAAGATGTAATGGAGCAACTGATTGAGATCGAAGAGTCTCGTGCCGGATTGGATTACCTTATTGATGGGGCAGTATTGAAAATTACAGATATGCGCACACGTGAGGCTCTCGGGTATACCGATAAATTCCCACGCTGGGCGGTGGCATATAAGTTCGAAGCCGAGGAAACGACAACGGTGCTTAACTCGGTTGAGTGGAATGTAGGACGAACCGGTAAAATCACCCCACTCGCAAGGGTAGAGCCGGTAGAGCTGGCGGGAGTCACTGTACAAAATTGTACACTGAACAATGCTGGTGACATCGAGCGCAAAAACCTGAAGTTTGCTTTGGGTGCACGTGTGTTTATCCGTCGCTCAAACGATGTCATTCCGGAGATGTTAGGAAAGGTAACGTCTGAGAACGACGGGGAGGAAATTGTCGTACCAGATCATTGTCCAGCCTGCGGGTTTCCGTTACAGCAGCGAGGTGCCCATTTGTTTTGCGACAATAAGCTGGGGTGTAAACCACAAATTGTAGCTCGTATTTCCCATTTTGCTTCACGTGATGCTATGGATATTGAGACATTCAGTGACAAAACGGCCATACAGCTGCATGACGAACTGGAAGTGCGCGAGCCTGCGGATTTGTATACACTCCAATATGATGATCTTGTGAAGCTGGAGCGGTTTGGTGAGAAAAAGGCCAGTAACCTCTTGGCGGCACTTGAAAAGAGTAAAGAGAGAGATTTGGCTTCTTTCCTTTATGCTCTGGGTATACCGAATACCGGTAAAGCAACAACACGCATGTTGGCTGAACACTACCGTGATTTGCACAAGACGATGTCCGCTACGGTGGAAGAACTGATAGAACTACCGGATGTGGGCGGGATTGTAGCCGAAAGCATTGTTGCTTTCTTTGCAGATCCATTTACTCAGGCGGGAATTGAAAAGATGCTGTCTCTAGGGGTGAAAGCTCAGGCCCCTGAAGCTCCGCAGGAGAAGAAGACAGACAGCTTTTTCAGCGGCAAAACGGTCGTGCTTACAGGTACCTTGCATCAGCTTACGCGTGACGAAGCTGCATCCAAGCTGGAGGCACTGGGAGCCAAAGTTGCGGGGTCTGTATCGAAAAAGACGGATCTAGTCATAGCTGGTGAAAAGGCTGGGAGTAAGCTGGCTAAGGCCCAACAGCTCGGAATTGACACCATAGAAGATGAGGATGAATTTATCAGACTGCTGGAACAAGAATAATAGTTTTGCAATGAGTGCAGTCATTCCGCTCTGGGGCGGGGTGGCTGCCTTATTATCTGTTGTATAGTAGGAAATAAAATAGATATAAATAAATGCTTGCTAAATAACTTTAGGCATGATATATTATTAGACGTTGCTTTGAGAGTATCATTTCTTGAAGCGAGGTTGCTGAAAAGATAATCGAAAAAAAAGATTTGACAAGAAAGTAACTAACATGATATGATCTAATTCCTGGCTCGTTGAACGAACGAGAACAGACAAGTTCTTTGAAAACTGAACAAATGGATGATGAAACAAAGATTTCTTCTTTTATAAAGAAGGATCGTTAGCATTAAAAATGAGCTTATCGCTCTTTCTATAAACCAACTTCTGTTGGTCTTTAATGGAGAGTTTGATCCTGGCTCAGGACGAACGCTGGCGGCGTGCCTAATACATGCAAGTCGAGCGGGGTTGTTTAGAAGCTTGCTTCTAAACAACCTAGCGGCGGACGGGTGAGTAACACGTAGGCAACCTGCCCACAAGACAGGGATAACTACCGGAAACGGTAGCTAATACCCGATACATCCTTTTCCTGCATGGGCGAAGGAGGAAAGACGGAGCAATCTGTCACTTGTGGATGGGCCTGCGGCGCATTAGCTAGTTGGTGGGGTAATGGCCTACCAAGGCGACGATGCGTAGCCGACCTGAGAGGGTGATCGGCCACACTGGGACTGAGACACGGCCCAGACTCCTACGGGAGGCAGCAGTAGGGAATCTTCCGCAATGGGCGAAAGCCTGACGGAGCAACGCCGCGTGAGTGATGAAGGTTTTCGGATCGTAAAGCTCTGTTGCCAGGGAAGAACGTCTTGTAGAGTAACTGCTACAAGAGTGACGGTACCTGAGAAGAAAGCCCCGGCTAACTACGTGCCAGCAGCCGCGGTAATACGTAGGGGGCAAGCGTTGTCCGGAATTATTGGGCGTAAAGCGCGCGCAGGCGGCTCTTTAAGTCTGGTGTTTAATCCCGAGGCTCAACTTCGGGTCGCACTGGAAACTGGGGAGCTTGAGTGCAGAAGAGGAGAGTGGAATTCCACGTGTAGCGGTGAAATGCGTAGAGATGTGGAGGAACACCAGTGGCGAAGGCGACTCTCTGGGCTGTAACTGACGCTGAGGCGCGAAAGCGTGGGGAGCAAACAGGATTAGATACCCTGGTAGTCCACGCCGTAAACGATGAATGCTAGGTGTTAGGGGTTTCGATACCCTTGGTGCCGAAGTTAACACATTAAGCATTCCGCCTGGGGAGTACGGTCGCAAGACTGAAACTCAAAGGAATTGACGGGGACCCGCACAAGCAGTGGAGTATGTGGTTTAATTCGAAGCAACGCGAAGAACCTTACCAGGTCTTGACATCCCTCTGACCGCTGTAGAGATATGGCTTTCCTTCGGGACAGAGGAGACAGGTGGTGCATGGTTGTCGTCAGCTCGTGTCGTGAGATGTTGGGTTAAGTCCCGCAACGAGCGCAACCCTTATGCTTAGTTGCCAGCAGGTCAAGCTGGGCACTCTAAGCAGACTGCCGGTGACAAACCGGAGGAAGGTGGGGATGACGTCAAATCATCATGCCCCTTATGACCTGGGCTACACACGTACTACAATGGCCGGTACAACGGGAAGCGAAGCCGCGAGGTGGAGCCAATCCTAGAAAAGCCGGTCTCAGTTCGGATTGTAGGCTGCAACTCGCCTACATGAAGTCGGAATTGCTAGTAATCGCGGATCAGCATGCCGCGGTGAATACGTTCCCGGGTCTTGTACACACCGCCCGTCACACCACGAGAGTTTACAACACCCGAAGTCGGTGGGGTAACCCGCAAGGGAGCCAGCCGCCGAAGGTGGGGTAGATGATTGGGGTGAAGTCGTAACAAGGTAGCCGTATCGGAAGGTGCGGCTGGATCACCTCCTTTCTATGGAGAATCGTTTCCTGCGATGGAAACATTCAAATATGAAGTGTAAGCTTCAAAATTCATCATTCCATTTGTTCAGTTTTGATGGAACTTGTGAGGGGCCATAGCTCAGCTGGGAGAGCGCCTGCCTTGCACGCAGGAGGTCAGCGGTTCGATCCCGCTTGGCTCCACCAATTACAATTTCATCATAAACTGTATGAGAATCGTTAACTCCTTGGAGATTGATTGATAATCAAACAGCCTTGCACCTTGAAAACTGGATACCGAAACGAAATTGCGTTTTAGAATATTCCTTTAAGCTGATCTTGTGTAAACAAGTGAAATAAAGGTAGTTGCCTTGAATTTCATTCACACGTAAGTGTTGAACCGAAATTCAAAGCAAATCGTATTTACGATGTAAATACTAGGTTAAGCTACAAAGAGCACACGGAGGATGCCTAGGCGCCAGGAGCCGACGAAGGACGTGGCGAACAACGATAAAGCCTCGGGGAGCTGTAAGCAAGCTTTGATCCGGGGATGTCCGAATGGGGAAACCCGGCTGTCTTCATCGACAGTCACTACTCACTGAATTCATAGGTGAGTGAGAGGCAGACCAGGGGAACTGAAACATCTAAGTACCCTGAGGAAGAGAAAACAATAGTGATTCCGTCAGTAGCGGCGAGCGAACGCGGATTAGCCCAAACCAAGGAGCTTGCTCCTTGGGGTTGTGGGACGTCTCATATGGAGTTACAAAGGAACCGGTTAGATGAAGAGGTCTGGAAAGGCCCGCCAGAGAAGGTAAAAGCCCTGTAGTTCAAAACTTGTTCCCTCCGAGACGGATCCCGAGTAGTGCGGGGCACGTGAAACCCCGTATGAATCCGGCAGGACCATCTGCCAAGGCTAAATACTCCCTGGCGACCGATAGTGAAGCAGTACCGTGAGGGAAAGGTGAAAAGCACCCCGGAAGGGGAGTGAAATAGATCCTGAAACCGTGTGCTTACAAGAAGTCAGAGCCCGATCTAGGGGTGATGGCGTGCCTTTTGTAGAATGAACCGGCGAGTTACGTTCCCGTGCAAGGTTAAGGTGAAGAGCTGAAGCCGCAGCGAAAGCGAGTCTGAATAGGGCGAATGAGTACGTGGACGTAGACCCGAAACCGGGTGATCTACCCCTGTCCAGGGTGAAGGTGCGGTAACACGCACTGGAGGCCCGAACCCACGCATGTTGAAAAATGCGGGGATGAGGTGGGGGTAGCGGAGAAATTCCAATCGAACCCGGAGATAGCTGGTTCTCCCCGAAATAGCTTTAGGGCTAGCCTCGGAAAGAAGAATCGTGGAGGTAGAGCACTGATTGGGTGCGGGGCCCGCAAGGGTTACCAAGCTCAGTCAAACTCCGAATGCCATAGATTTAGTTCCGGGAGTCAGACAGTGAGTGCTAAGATCCATTGTCGAAAGGGAAACAGCCCAGACCATCAGCTAAGGTCCCCAAGTGTGTGTTAAGTGGGAAAGGATGTGGAGTTGCACAGACAACCAGGATGTTGGCTTAGAAGCAGCCACCATTGAAAGAGTGCGTAATAGCTCACTGGTCGAGTGACTCTGCGCCGAAAATGTAACGGGGCTAAACACACCACCGAAGCTATGGCTTGATGCTTGCATCAGGGGTAGGGGAGCGTTGAATGCGGGTTGAAGGTGTACCGTAAGGAGCGCTGGACTGCATTCAAGTGAGAATGCCGGTATGAGTAACGAAAAGATCTGTGAGAATCAGATCCGCCGAAAGCCTAAGGGTTCCTGAGGAAGGTTCGTCCGCTCAGGGTAAGTCGGGACCTAAGGCGAGGCCGATAGGCGTAGTCGAAGGACAACAGGTCGAAATTCCTGTACCACCGTAATCCGTTATGAGCAATGGGGTGACGCAGTAGGGTAGTGACGCGGACTGATGGATGTCCGTCTAAGCAGTGAGGCTGGTGTGTAGGCAAATCCGCACATCGTTAAGGCTGGGCTGTGATGGGGAGCGAAAATTATAGTAGCGAAGGTCATGATCTCAGACTGCCAAGAAAAGCCTCTAGCCAGGAGAAGGTGCCCGTACCGCAAACCGACACAGGTAGGCGAGAAGAGAATTCTAAGGCGCGCGGAAGAACTCTCGTTAAGGAACTCGGCAAAATGACCCCGTAACTTCGGGAGAAGGGGTGCCTCGGTAGGGTGAATAGCCCGAGGGGGCCGCAGTGAAAAGGCCCAAGCGACTGTTTAGCAAAAACACAGGTCTGTGCGAAGCCGCAAGGCGAAGTATACGGGCTGACGCCTGCCCGGTGCTGGAAGGTTAAGGGGAGTGGTAAGCCTTCGGGCGAAGCTATGAACCGAAGCCCCAGTAAACGGCGGCCGTAACTATAACGGTCCTAAGGTAGCGAAATTCCTTGTCAGGTAAATTCTGACCCGCACGAATGGCGTAACGACTTGGGCGCTGTCTCAACGAGAGATCCGGTGAAATTTTAATACCTGTGAAGATGCAGGTTACCCGCGACAAGACGGAAAGACCCCATGGAGCTTTACTGCAGCTTGATATTGAATTTGGGTACGATCTGTACAGGATAGGTGGGAGCCGTAGAACTTTGAGCGCCAGCTTGAAGGGAGGCATCCTTGGGATACCACCCTGATCGTATCTAGGTTCTAACTTGGTACCGTGAACCGGTGCGAGGACAGTGTCAGGTGGGCAGTTTGACTGGGGCGGTCGCCTCCTAAAGAGTAACGGAGGCGCCCCAAGGTTCCCTCAGAATGGTTGGAAATCATTCGAAGAGTGCAAAGGCAGAAGGGAGCTTGACTGCGAGACCTACAAGTCGAGCAGGGACGAAAGTCGGGCTTAGTGATCCGGTGGTACCGCATGGAAGGGCCATCGCTCAACGGATAAAAGCTACCCTGGGGATAACAGGCTTATCTCCCCCAAGAGTCCACATCGACGGGGAGGTTTGGCACCTCGATGTCGGCTCATCGCATCCTGGGGCTGAAGTAGGTCCCAAGGGTTGGGCTGTTCGCCCATTAAAGCGGTACGCGAGCTGGGTTCAGAACGTCGTGAGACAGTTCGGTCCCTATCTGTCGTGGGCGTAGGAAATTTGAGAGGAGCTGTCCTTAGTACGAGAGGACCGGGATGGACGTACCGCTGGTGTACCAGTTGTTCCGCCAGGAGCACCGCTGGGTAGCTATGTACGGAAGGGATAAGCGCTGAAAGCATCTAAGCGTGAAGCCCCCCTCAAGATGAGATTTCCCAATTAGTAAGACCCCTTGAAGACGACGAGGTAGATAGGTTGGGGGTGGAAGTGCAGTAATGCATGGAGCTGACCAATACTAATCGGTCGAGGGCTTATCCTAAGATAAAACGCAAATAAGTTTCGGATCCAGTTTTCAGGGTGTAACCTTGAACGTATGTACAAGTGACATACAACAAGCGCATGGCTATTTGTTCACACGATATGTGATGAAGCTAATAACCTTACGGAAGAATTTGCATAGCAAATTCATGTTTGGTGGCGATAGCGGAGGGGTTCCACACGTACCCATCCCGAACACGACCGTTAAGCCCTCCAGCGCCGATGGTACTTGGACCGCAGGGTCCTGGGAGAGTAGGACGTCGCCAAGCAAAAGTGAAAAGGATGATAATCTCAATGAGATTATCATCCTTTTTTTATGCATTTTTAGATGGCCACCTGCTTCTAAGGTTGACAGAGAGAATGGGGTTTGCCACACTCTAAGTGTGTAATCTTTTTTATGGATGTCCAAGTATACGAGCGAGGTGATGAAGATATGGAGATCAGACAATTACAGCGTGAGGAATTTGAAGCGGCTATTGAATTATCTCAATATGCTTTTCAGTTTACAATGTCCCTAGAGGATCTGGAAAAGGCCAAGAAGAAATTCAAACCAGAACAAATATGGGGAATATTCGACGGACATGACTTAAATGCTAAACTGACTTTGTTACCGCTTCAGGTATACATAAACGGTCAGGTTTTTGATATGGGGGGCATTGCTGGTGTGGCGACGTGGCCAGAAAAGCGTCGCGGAGGCATGGTATCACGTTTATTGACGCATGCACTTGAAGAGATGAAGTCTGCGGGACAAAGCCTTTCTTTTTTGCATCCATTCTCCTTTGCCTTCTACCGTAAATTTGGATGGGAAACGTATACAGAGTACAAAAAATACGTCATTCCCATTGATAAATTCCCTGCAAAACTTAAAACAGAAGGTACAGTCAAACGCGATATCAAGGATATTTCAGAACTGGACCAAGTGTATCAAGCGTATGCCTCTCGTTATAATGGCACGCTGGTACGAGATAAGGAATGGTGGCAAGAGCGGATTTTAAATGAGAACTATCGAACTGCGGTATATTACTCAGAAACAGGCATTCCGCAAGGATATGCACTATACAAAATTGAAGATAAACAGTTGAATTGTGATGAGTTGGTATATGAAAATGAGACGGTTCGTCGGGCTTTATGGACTTATTTTGCAAATCATGACTCAATGATAGCCAAAGGTAAATTTATTTACGTTCCAGCAGATGACAATTTGCCATTTTTACTCGATGATCCACGGATTCAACAGGAAACTGTGCCTTATTTTATGGGACGTATTGTGGATGCAGCTGCTTTTGTAGAAAGATACCCTTTTGAACAGCTTGAAGAGGAAACAAGTTTAACCTTAAATCTGACAGATCGGTATGCTCCATGGAATGATGGATTATGGAGATTAACGATTACTACGGAGGGGCAAGGACATCTGGAGAGAGTGGATATAAGCAATTCATCTGAAAACGCCATAGTAGCTGACTTGAAACTTGGGATTCAGTCACTGACGACTCTGATGCTTGGCTATCAGCAGGCTGATGATCTGTATAAGTGGGAGCGGATTGAAGGGAGTAGTGAGTCTGTGTCTGCCCTTAAACGCGTAATACCAGTAAATCAAACGTTTTTATTAGATTTTTTCTGATAAAGGCCTATTTAGATCTTTTAAGCTCATCTTTCAGAGAATATAACTTGTGTGGTTATCATTATTTTCAAAACTCTTTCTGTAATGGGAAGAGTTTTTTTATGGTATTGTATAAAACATAATTAGATTGCGAAAAATGGTATTGACCCCTTGGCAAAAATGAATAATGTGCTATAATGTGAATATAGTCAAAGAAAGTCAAAGTCAATCAAACCTAGTGTGATTCTGTAAAAGTATTATGCTGATGGATTGGCCGTATGAAGTAATTTCGATAGTAAAGAAGCAAACGAGGATTGAAATGATTTGCGTATAGTTAGGAGCTGACTCTTATGAACATAAGAGAAGTGTAAGATTAATCGCAAATAAAGGCCACACTAGAGACAAAACGGTACATTTCAATGAATGTAGAACAGGCAATAGCCTCAATACAGCTTAGATTCGTGACTTTACCGTTTGGTTAAGTTCAATATACGGCGGACTCTGTGGAGCGTGAAATGTACTTGAATACTTGCGTTTCCGTTAGTGGAGGATGATGAAATGCGCAATGTTTCCGATATTATTGAACAATATTTGAAGAGTATATTGCTGGAAAGTCCCCAAGGTTTAGTGGAGATTCAGCGTAATGATCTGGCTGACCGCTTTTCCTGCGTGCCGTCGCAAATTAATTATGTAATTAGCACCCGGTTTACGCTGGAAAAAGGCTATGTGGTGGAAAGTAAACGCGGTGGTGGAGGCTACATTCGTATTCAGCGAATTCAGCTACCCGCACAGCATGCCATCCATACACATCTTCATCAGAGCATCGGGGAGGAAATTAGCCAATCAGCAGCAGAAGGACTGATTTATCAGTTAAAGGAAGCCCATTTTTTAAGCAAAAGGGAAGCTAATCTAATGAAGGCTGCTTTATCGAGGGATACATTATTACTGAAGCTTCCCTATCGTGATCAACTGCGAGCAAGATTGCTTAAGGCTATGCTGATCTCATTGCTGGCGACCAAATAATGTGTGAATAGAGACTAATTTTTGGATGTAGGGTGGGTATTAAATCCTGACATTGAAGGAGGTGCTTTTATGCTGTGCCAAGAATGTAATATGCGGCCGGCAACTTTGCATTTCACCAAAATTGTGAATGGCGAAAAGACAGAGTTTCATATTTGTGAGACGTGTGCGAAGGAAAAAGGGGAGATGATCCCTGGAACACCTAACGGCTTTTCAATTCATAGCTTGCTGTCGGGGATGTTGGATTTTGACTCCAGTACAAAGAGCCAGTCACCAGGCCACAGTGGTCCGCAGAACCTGCAATGCAAGGATTGTGGCATGACCTATGCACAGTTTAGTAAGCTGGGACGTTTCGGATGCCCGTCGTGCTATCAATATTTTGATAATCGTCTGGACCCTCTGTTCAAGCGTGTGCATGGCAGTACGAATCATGTTGGTAAAGTTCCGGTTCGCACTGGTGGCCGACTGAAGGTTAAACGGCAAATTGACGATTTGAAAAAAGAGATGCAACAGCATATTGTACAGGAAGAGTTTGAATCAGCTGCTGAGCTTAGGGATCAAATCAGAGAGCTTGAAAAAGAAATGACTGAAGAGTAAAGTTTGTGAAGAGTAGGAGGGATGCGTAATGCCCAATGTTCGGTTTACGGAGAAGCCGCTAAGTGACTGGATGCGTGGTGATGCTGCGGATTCGGAGATTGTCATTAGCAGCCGGGTAAGAATTGCGCGTAACTTGCAGCATCTGCCTTTTCCCATGCTTGCTACCAATCAGCAGTCGGCAGAAGCACTTCAGCGCTTGACGGATATCCTTCAGTATGATGATTTAGGCGGTTTTGGTACTTTTCATACGTTGAAAATATCCGAGTTGGATGAGATCGACAAGAAGGTGCTGGTTGAGAAGCATTTGATTAGTCCTAATTTGGCGAACGAATCTCGTAACGGTGCTGTCTTAATTAGCGATGATGAATCGGTTAGTGTTATGATAAACGAAGAGGATCATCTGCGTATCCAGTGCTTATATCCGGGATGTCAGGTTAGAGAAGCTTGGGAACGCGCTATGGTTATTGATGATGCATTTGAAGCGCATGTTGATTATGCATTTGATGATCGGAGAGGTTTTCTAACCAGTTGTCCAACGAATGTCGGCACAGGTATGAGAGCTTCGGTGATGATGCATTTGCCCGCATTAGTCATGACTCATCAAATCAATCGTATATTGTCTGCTGTTTCACAGGTAGGTCTTACAGTTCGCGGCATTTACGGTGAAGGCAGCGAAGCGGTCGGAAATTTGTTTCAGGTGTCTAATCAGATTACACTGGGACAAACCGAAGCGGAGATTATTGAGAATCTACATGGCGTGGTGCTACAAATTATTGAGCACGAGCGTTCTGCCAGAGAAAGGCTAATGAATGAATCTATGCTGCGAATTACAGATCGGGTGATGCGTTCATTCGGTATTTTGTCGTATGCAGCAGTATTGGATTCCAAGGAGGCTGCACAGCGGCTGTCTGATGTACGTCTTGGCGTAGATTTGGGGATTTTGGAGCGTCCTTCCACCGCAGCGATGAATGAGCTGAATGTGATGACACAACCCGGGTTCCTGCAAAAAAGCTTTGGGGATAAAATGAATACCGAAGAGCGCGATATGTACCGGGCGAAGCTGATCCGGCAAAAATTAGGCACAACCCTTTAATATATAAAATGATCTGAAATACACACTGTGGAGGTGCAGGATATATGATGTTTGGAAGATTTACGGAACGTGCACAGAAAGTGCTTGCTTTGGCTCAGGAAGAAGCAGTTCGATTGGGACACAACAACATTGGTACAGAGCACATTTTGCTAGGCCTCATTCGTGAAGGTGAAGGAATAGCAGCGAAAGCCTTAATCGGTTTGGGCCTGGGACTGGAAAAAATCCAGGATGAAGTGGAAACGTTGATTGGACGCGGTCAAGAGCAACCGACGAACATTGCCTATACTCCACGTGCCAAAAAAGTCATCGAACTGTCTATGGATGAAGCCCGCAAACTGGGCCATACCTATGTAGGTACAGAACATATTTTGCTTGGTCTTATTCGTGAAGGCGAAGGCGTAGCAGCACGCGTACTGAACAACCTGGGCATCAGTCTGAACAAAGCGCGTCAGCAAGTGCTTCAATTGCTCGGCAGCAGCGAGGCTGTTTCCAGCCATCACGGTGCTCCAGCTAATGTCAGCACGCCAACCCTGGACAGTCTGGCACGCGATCTGACGGCATCTGCGAAGGAAAACAACCTGGACCCTGTTATTGGGCGTAGCAAGGAAATTGAACGCGTAATTCAGGTGCTCAGCCGCCGTACAAAGAACAATCCGGTTCTGATTGGTGAGCCTGGGGTAGGTAAAACGGCGATTGCCGAAGGATTGGCTCAAAAAATCATAGCGAATGAGATTCCCGAAACATTGCGCGACAAGCGCGTAATGACACTGGATATGGGCTCTGTGGTAGCAGGCACCAAGTATCGTGGCGAATTCGAGGATCGTTTGAAAAAAATTATGGACGAGATTCGTCAAGCGGGAAATATCGTGTTGTTCATTGATGAGCTGCATACGTTGATTGGTGCTGGTGGAGCGGAAGGCGCAATTGATGCGTCCAACATCCTGAAACCTGCTCTGGCACGTGGTGAGCTACAATGCATTGGTGCGACCACGCTGGATGAATACCGCAAATATATTGAGAAAGATGCTGCCTTGGAGCGTCGTTTTCAACCCATTACAGTGGATCAACCTTCTCCAGAAGAGGCGATTCAAATCTTGTATGGTCTGCGTGACCGTTACGAAGCGCATCACCGTGTAAAGATCACAGATGAAGCTATTGAAGCGGCCGTAAAATTGTCAGATCGTTATATCACCGACCGCTTCCTTCCAGATAAGGCTATTGATCTTATTGATGAAGCGGGCTCCAAAGTAAGGCTGAATTCTTACACTGTACCGCCAAACCTGAAACAGCTGGAAAACCGTCTGGAAGATATCCGGAAGGAAAAGGATTCAGCGGTACAAAGTCAGGAGTTTGAAAAAGCGGCAGCCCTGCGTGATACAGAGCAAAAAATCCGTGAAGAGCTAGACGTGACCAAAAACCAATGGAAAGAACAACAGGGTCGTACAGATTCTGAAGTTACACCAGAGGATATCGCTCAAGTCGTTGCAATCTGGACAGGTGTTCCAGTCAGCAAGCTGAAAGAGGAAGAAACACACCGCTTGTTGAATATGGAAGAGTTGCTGCATGAGCGGGTAATTGGACAGGACGAAGCAGTTAAGGCAGTAAGCCGGGCGATTCGCCGGGCACGTGCCGGACTGAAAGATCCGAAGCGTCCAATTGGGTCCTTTATTTTCCTCGGTCCAACTGGGGTGGGTAAAACAGAGTTGGCACGCGCCTTGGCTGAATCCATGTTTGGAGATGAAAATGCGGTCATCCGTATTGATATGTCCGAATATATGGAGAAACACTCCACGTCTCGTCTGGTAGGAGCGCCTCCAGGGTACGTTGGATATGAGGAAGGCGGTCAACTGACCGAGAAGGTACGTCGTAAGCCATACTCTGTTGTATTGCTGGATGAAATTGAAAAAGCACACCCAGAAGTATTCAATATTCTTCTGCAAGTACTGGAAGACGGTCGTCTGACAGATTCCAAAGGTCGTGTCGTTGATTTCCGTAATACACTCATCATCCTAACATCAAATGTTGGTGCACAGGCGATTAAACGTAACTCCACGCTTGGCTTTACAGCTGTAGTGGACGCTGGAGCGGATTACGATAATATGAAGGGCAAAGTGATGGATGAGCTGAAGAAAAGCTTCCGTCCTGAGTTCTTGAACCGGATTGATGAAATTATCGTTTTCCATTCTCTCGAAGAAAAACATATTGCTGAAATTGTGTCACTCATGTCTGAGGAGCTGCGTAAACGCCTGAATGAGTATGAGGTTGACTTCGAGTTGACAGACAACGCTAAAAAATTCCTTGCGAAGGAGGGCTTTGATCCAGCGTATGGTGCGCGTCCATTGCGTCGTGCAATCCAGAAGCATATCGAAGATCGCCTGTCCGAGGAATTGTTGACTGGCAACATTACTAAAGGTGACTCTCTCTTCATTGATGAGGAGAACGGTGCATTGACTGTAACCAAAAAGGATAATGTATCTGCCAAGTCCTAAAGCAGTTTACTAAATAAACAGTAGAAAAGGGTGTCTCGCAGGCTGGAAAGCTATTGCGAAGGCACCCTTTTTGTGTATAAAACACGGTGAAAAGGTTGGGTAAATGCTTTGGGAAAGTTTGTGATATTGCTTTACGTCCGCCAAGCTTCAATGGTAAACTTTTATTGTTACAGCTCTTTCTGGGCTGTATGAACATAAATTTGACATCATCGTCGTCAATAAGGAGCCAAGGAACAAAGTATGGCTAAAGTGAAAACTAAGTTTTCCTGTACGGAATGTGGTTATGAATCGCCCAAATGGTACGGAAAATGTCCTGGATGCCAGGCATGGAATTCCATGGTCGAAGAAACAGAAAGCGTTGTAAAAACTCAAGGAATGGGGTCTTCCCTTCTTACTCATAGCACAAAAGACAAGCCACTCCCTATTATAGAGGTGGAGAGCGGTAAAGAAGCACGAATTTTGACGGGAATTGGCGAATTGAATCGAGTACTCGGTGGAGGTGTGGTGCCGGGTTCACTCGTTTTGGTGGGCGGTGATCCGGGAATCGGTAAATCTACGCTTATGCTGCAAACATCTAATGAGCTGGCTTTAACTGGTTTAAAGGTGCTGTACGTGTCTGGTGAGGAATCTGTCCGTCAAACGAAACTACGTGCAGATCGACTCGGTGCCTTGTCCCCCAGCCTATACGTATTATGTGAGACGAATTTGGAGACGATTGAAGAAGCGGTGGACAGCTTGAAGCCGGAGTTTTTGGTCATCGACTCGATACAGACTGTATATTTGCCTGAGGTGACGAGTGCACCAGGTAGTGTGGCTCAGGTGCGAGAGTGTACTTCACGCTTTATGCGAATTGCCAAGGGGCTAGGTATTGCTACGGTATTGGTAGGACATGTGACCAAGGAAGGGGCCATTGCAGGTCCGCGTTTGTTGGAACATATGGTTGATTGTGTACTTTATTTTGAAGGAGAGCGTCACCATACGTATCGGCTTTTGCGTGCAGTTAAAAATCGTTTTGGTTCTACAAATGAAATTGGTATTTTTGAAATGGCTGAAAGCGGTTTGCGTGAGGTTTCGAATCCTTCTGAACTATTCCTGTCTGAACGGCCACTGGGGGTGGCAGGTTCTACTGTTGTAGCCAGTATGGAAGGAACCCGACCTGTATTGGTTGAACTGCAAGCATTGATTGCAGCTACACATTTTCCATCTCCACGCCGAATGGGCACAGGAGTCGACCATCATCGAATGGGATTAATCATAGCCGTGCTAGAAAAGCGGATGGGCATGTTTTTGCAAAACCAGGACGCTTATCTCAACGTAGCCGGAGGCGTGAAGTTGGATGAACCGGCGGTGGATTTGGCTATAGCTGTGAGCATTGCTTCCAGCTTTAGGGATGCTCCTACAAAGCCGTATGATGTGATTTTTGGCGAGGTGGGACTGACAGGTGAGGTGCGCGCGGTATCCCGAGCAGAACAGCGAGTACGAGAAGCGGAGAAACTAGGTTTCAAACGGGTGATCATGCCGGAGAAAAGCTTGAAGGGTTGGACACATCCGAAAGGGATACAAATTATAGGAGTAGGAACGGTGGCAGATGCACTAGCAGCCGCATTAGATTAGGGGGCATTGAGAATGAAAGAAGCGAGCCAACTGGATAAAATGAACGATTTGCTGCGGCTTGTGGCACCGGGAACTCCCTTTCGCGACGGGTTGGAAAACGTTTTGCGTGCCAAAACGGGTGCTCTTCTGGTCGTTGGCTATAGCCCAGAAGTTATGGAAGTCGTGGATGGCGGTTTCTCCATCAATTGTGATTTTTCACCGAACTATTTATATGAGTTGGCTAAAATGGACGGCGCAATCATATTAAGCGAGGATTTAAAACGAATTTTATATGCCAATACGCAACTGATTCCGGACTCCTCCATTTCTTCAATTGAAACAGGAATTCGGCACCGGACAGCAGAACGAGTTGCAAAGCAGACTGGCAAATTAGTTGTGTCTATTTCCCAGCGGCGTAATATTATTACCTTGTATCAGGGGACATTACGGTATGCGCTCAAGGAAATCGGGGTTATTTTAACGAAAGCCAATCAGGCTATTCAGACGTTAGAAAAATATAGATCTGTGTTGGGGCAAGCCTCTACGAATTTGACAGCATCTGAATTTGAAGAGCTGGTTACCATGCCGGAGGTCGTTAATGTCATCCAACGGATCGAAATGGTGCTGCGCATCAAAATGGAGATCAAACGATTTATTAACGAGCTCGGAAATGAGGGCCGTCTAATTAGTATGCAGATGGAAGAGCTTGTCAGCAATATTGAGGAAGAAGCATGGTTGTTGTATAAGGATTATGCCAAAGACGATAGCGACGAAAAGATTCGTGAAATTATATTGGGACTCAAACGTTCTACGGACGACGAATTGTTGGATGTGAATCATATTGTACGTTTACTAGGCTACCCTTCTTCAGCTGCGACATCAGAGGAGTATATTGCTGCACGCGGCTATCGGGTACTGAACAAGATACCGCGTTTACCGAATGTGATTATTCATAATCTGGTAGAGCGGTTTGGACGTTTTCCACATGTCATCACAGCAACGATAGAAGAACTGGATGAAGTGGATGGTATTGGAGAGGTTCGTGCGCGTACGATTAAAGAAGGTCTTAAACGTTTGCAGGAACAAGTTTTCATTGACAGGCAAATGTAAATGTAATACAGTGAAAGGATTATAATGGAACAATTCATACATTGAGGTGAAGAGATGATTACCAAATCAATTCCGAACTTGTGTACCTTAGGTAACTTGTTTCTCGGAATGATCGCCATTTTATTGGCTGTAGACGGAAAATACAGTCTTGCCGCTATTATGGTTATTGTCGCCATGTTGTTGGACGGACTGGATGGAAGAATGGCCCGGGTCCTGAATGCCCAAAGCGAATTCGGTAAAGAACTGGACTCCTTATCAGATATGATATCTTTTGGTGTTGCTCCCGCAGTTATTATGTACATGGTTGCTTTTCATGATGCGAATTCGGCTCTCGCTTGGACGGTTACTGCCATTTTCCCGATGTGCGGAGCGTTGCGTTTGGCTCGATTTAACGTACGTCCTGGTGTACCAGGTTATTTTACGGGTCTACCAATTCCGGCAGCAGGTGGCGTATTAGCCACTTTGTCCTTATTCCATAACGATATTTCTTTGTTATACATGTCGATTGCCATGTTGCTGGTCTCTTATTTGATGGTCAGCTCCATGAAATATCCAAATTTTAAAAAGGTTGGCCTCCCGAAAAAAGCAATTTGGGTGGCTCCATGGGTCGTAATTGCAGCGGTGGTGTTGGCTGTTAAATTCCCTGACCAGCTGTCGAAGCTGATTTTTGTGCCACTGGTGCTGTATGCATTGTATGGTATGAAGCTGAACATTCGTAAACTATCACGCAGACGTGGGCGTGATCGGGATCGTTCCAGTCAGGAAGAACAGGACGATCAATATCGTCATTCACAGCGGTAGTATCAAGCAAGTATAAGCATTTATTTCCTTGAATTATTTCAAGGAGATAAATGCTTTTTTTATGCATAAAAAGTGAAAACACAGGGTTAGTTATGTGGGAAATGGATCATACTGGTAAGAGAAATGCTATGTATCCAATAAATAGCAGACTAATGAAAAGAAAATAAAGGAGGTATAGAGATTCAATGTGGAGAAAGGCTATTTTAACTTTTACAGGATTGTGCGGAGCATGGTTTGGCTATACGTTATACCAGCGGGTAGGGGGCATTGTATCGTGGATGCCAGAATGGTTGAGTGATGGGTCTTTACCGGGAATGGTTGTTTGGATGATGGCGGGAGCAGTGTTATTTATGGCCGGGTGCTCATTCGCAGGAGCATCCGTGGCGAACCGGTTGCAACAGGGCATTGAAGGCTTGGTACGAATTCCGATGAACGAGATGATGGCAGGTGTGATTGGTTTAGCGGTGGGATTGATACTTTCCTTAGCAGTCTATCCGCTTTTTTCATGGTTGGGGGCCCCGGGTCAACTTATCCAGACGGCTGTTACCGTGATATGTGGATATGTGGGATTGATGGTTGGACTAGAAAAGCGGGACGAGCTGTCATCCTTTTGGAGTTCTGGCTTTTTTGGTCGGGGAACGGGTGCAGAAGAACGCAAGCTGGAGGAACATAAAATTTTGGACACCAGCGTCATTATAGATGGGCGTATTGCAGATATCTGCAAGACAGGTTTTATTGAAGGAACGATTGTGATTCCTGAATTTGTGTTAGAGGAGCTTCAGCATATTGCAGATTCATCAGATTTACTTAAGCGTAATCGTGGACGACGGGGCCTGGATATTTTGAATAAAATCCAAAAAGAGCTGGATGTGAATGTGCTCATTTACGAAGGTGATTTTGAGGAAATTTCAGAGGTTGACAGTAAGTTGGTCAAGCTGGCAAAGGTGTTACAGGGTAAAGTTGTAACTAACGATTTTAACCTGAATAAAGTATGCGAACTGCAAGGTGTATCAGTGCTGAATATTAACGATTTGGCGAATGCAGTGAAGCCTGTCGTACTGCCCGGTGAGGAAATTATGGTGCAGATTATTAAAGACGGCAAGGAGCATGGGCAGGGTGTAGCCTATCTGGATGATGGTACGATGATTGTTGTGGAAGGCGGACGTGACTATATTGGCTCTCTTATGGAGGTGCTGGTCACGAGTGTACTTCAGACCTCGGCCGGACGTATGATCTTTGCCAAACCGAAATTATTGGAAAAAGCTCAATAAACGCGGTATGATGAAGTAGATGTGTTATCATACGGATCGTCCAAGTGCGATCAGGGCAGGAGTTATTTGAATGAACAATCGGGTAGGAGTTGTCATTGTGGCAGCAGGGCGCGGCTCCCGTATGGGGACGCAGGAGAGCAAGCAATTTCTGCTTTTGCGGGACAAGCCCATCTTCATACATACACTTGAAATATTCGCAGCTATGCCCGAAGTGGATGAAATGGTGATGGTGACTGGGACAGCAGATGTGGAACGCTGCCGAGATTGGATTCATCAATACAAAATCGGTAAAAATGTACGGGTGGTGGCTGGTGGCAGTGAACGCCAGCATTCGGTCTATCGCGGTCTGCGCCACTTACAAGCGGATTGGGTGATGGTGCATGATGGTGTGCGTCCACTCATTCAACCTGAGCTTGTACGTTCATGCCTTGAGGCAGCCCAGCGTACTGGTGCTTCTGTAGCGGCAGTACCTGTAAAGGATACGGTCAAGCAAGTGAACGGGGATGGTATCATTACAGCAACGCCGGATCGCCGAAGTCTGTGGAGTATTCAAACGCCACAGACTTTTCGTCTTTCCGATCTGCTGCGAGCCTATGAGGAAGCGGAGCAGTCGAGATTCTTGGGAACAGATGATTCTATGCTGATAGAGCGGCTAGGCATTCCGGTTACTGTCGTTCAAGGCAGCTATAAGAACATCAAAATTACTACACCGGAGGATTTGGATATGGCGGCGCTATGGGTGAAAACAGAGGGAGAGGATATCAAATGATCAGAGTGGGACAAGGATTTGACGTCCACCAGCTGGTGGAAGGAAGGCCATGCATCATCGGAGGTGTGAATATTCCGTATGAAAAAGGTTTATTGGGCCATTCCGATGCAGACGTACTGTTGCATGCCATTAGCGATGCTATCCTGGGCGCGCTTGGCTTGGGAGACATCGGGAAGCATTTTCCAGATAATGACCCAGAATTTAAGGATGCTGACAGTCTTAAGCTACTGGAGCATGTGTGGGGGCTAGCTAAAGAGCGAGGATATCGCCTGGGGAATATCGATTCTACGATTATCGCACAAAAGCCCAAAATGGCATCGTATATTCCGCAGATGAATGAAGTCATCGCTCGGGCGCTGGAAGCAGAGGAGCTATCCCAGGTGAACGTCAAGGCGACCACGACAGAGCAACTCGGGTTTCCCGGCCGGGGTGAAGGAATCGCGGCTCAATCGGTTGTCTGTCTTATCAAGTAAATGCTATCATCTTGAGTAATTCAATTTGGAGGAGATTATATGAGCACGGAAGTTCGTGTACGTTATGCACCAAGCCCTACAGGGCATCTGCACATTGGAAATGCCAGAACGGCATTATTTAATTATTTGTTTGCCCGCAATCAAGGTGGGAAATTTATTATTCGTATCGAAGACACAGATGTGAAGCGCAATATTGAGGGCGGAGAAGAAAGCCAACTTAAATATTTGAAATGGTTGGGTATGGACTGGGATGAGAGCGTAGACGTGGGAGGAGAGTTTGGACCTTATCGTCAGACTGAACGCTTGGACATATATAAAACATACTGGCAGGATTTGCTGGATCGTGGTTTGGCTTACCGCTGTTACTGCACTGAAGAAGAGCTGGAGCGCGAGCGTGAAGAGCAGACGGCACGTGGGGAGACACCGCGCTATTCTGGAAAACATCGTGATCTAACAGAAGAACAGTGCCAGGCATTTGAAGCAGAGGGCCGTGTACCAAGTATTCGTTTCCGTGTACCGGAAGATCGTGAATATACGTTTGACGATATCGTTAAAGGACAAATTACGTTCAATTCCAAGGAAAGCGGCGATTTTGTTATCGTCAAAAAAGACGGTATTCCGACATATAACTTCGCTGTAGCAGTTGACGATTATTTGATGAAAATATCGCATGTACTACGGGGCGAAGACCATGTTTCCAATACACCGCGGCAGTTGATGATCTTTGAAGCTCTCGGGTGGGAACCGCCACGCTTCGGTCATATGACGCTGATTGTAGGTGAGGATCACAAAAAGCTCAGTAAACGTAACGAATCCATTATTCAGTTTATGGAGCAGTATGACAAGTTGGGCTATTTGCCAGAAGCTATATTCAACTTCATCGCACTGCTGGGTTGGTCCCCAGAAGGCGAAGAAGAGATCTATGATCGGGAACAACTGATTTCGATTTTCGATCCTAATCGTTTGTCCAAAAGTCCAGCTGTGTTTGATACAAATAAGCTTGCTTATTTGAACAATCACTATATTAAAAAGGCTGATCCTGAGCGAATTGCCAGCATGGCGATTCCACATCTCCAGACAGCGGGGCTGTTGCCTACTGAGCTGTCTGCGGAACAACTGGATTGGGCTAAGGCCCTTGTTCGCTTATACCAGGAACAGATGACATCTGCGTCCGATATTGTAACGTTGTCTGAGTTGTTTTTCCGTTCACATCTGGAACTGGATGCTGAAGCAGCAGCTGTATTGGCCGAAGAGCAGGTTCCTGAGGTACTTAGAGCTTTTGCAGGTAAAGTTGAAACGAGTGAGGAATTTACAGCTCCACAAATGGCTAAGCTGATCAAAGAAGTTCAAAAGGAAACCGGTTTTAAGGGGAAACAATTATTCATGCCGATTCGTGTGGCTCTTACAGGCCAAACGCATGGACGGGATCTGAATGAAACTATCTTTTTGCTTGGACGTGACAAGGTACTGGATCGTCTCAAGGCACAAATTAAAGGCTGATATTTCTTGTCAATTTGTTGTCTTTTCGCTATAATGACTCCATTGATACGGATTGATATTTACGTGTAAAGGCTGCGAACAGGAGAAGTACACTGCATAAGGGCATCTGCCAGAGAGGACGGTCGAGGGGAAACCCCAGGCTGAGAGCCGTCCAGTTGACCTGCGGAGGAAATGCGCCTGGGAGCCGTGCGCCCGAACCCTCATTAGCATCAAATGCTGATGTGACAAGGGCGTGCCGATTCGTTCCCGTTACAGGACGCCAAAGACGGATTATCTGCTTTTTATGCAGCAGATATGTTCGAAAGCAGAGTGGGACCACGTTCATGCGTCTCTGCAGCTTAGGCTGCGGAGGCGCTTTTTCTTTTTTATCAGACTCAGACTCGTTATAGATAGAAAAATGTCGAAGAGTGCTGGTGGATGCGAAAATTGGCGGAACGTGAAGTGTTGTGATGATGCGGCAAGGATATGAAGGGAATAGGAGGGCGACATGTTCAGACATTTCAAATCCGACATTCAGACTGTTTTGGATAATGATCCGGCCGCCCGGAGTAAGCTGGAGGTCATTTTTACGTATTCCGGTGTTCATGCCCTTTGGGCACACCGAATCGCACATTGGTTTTATTTGCGAAACTGGTGTACTCTAGCCCGTGTTATATCCCAGGTATCAAGGTTTATGACAGGCATTGAAATTCATCCTGGCGCTCATATCGGAGATCGGCTGTTCATTGACCATGGCATGGGAGTTGTCATCGGGGAAACCTGTGAGATTGGCGACGATGTCGTATTGTATCAGGGGGTCACACTCGGCGGGACTGGGAAAGAGAAAGGGAAGCGCCATCCGACCATTGGGAATAATGTTGTTATCGGCTCTGGTGCGAAGATATTAGGCTCTTTCACGATTGGGGCACAATCCAACATTGGCTCTAACTCGGTTGTGCTCAAAGAAGTTCCACCAAACAGTACGGTGGTGGGCATCCCGGGGCGAGTTGTCAGACAGGATGGTAGGCGTCCAGACCGACTTAGTCATCAGTTGCCTGATCCGGTTGTGGATTCTATGCGAGAGCTTCAACGGGAAATAGAACGTTTGCGTGCAGAAATGTCTGATTTGAAGGATGGGGCATCCGCTCAGAAACATCAGGTGGCCCAAGAGAATACATTAGAAAAATGATTTTCATGAGGGAGGAACATAACAATGCCGCTTCAAATTTATAATACAATGACGAGGAGTCGGGAGCCTTTTGTGCCACTGGAGCCTGGAAAGGTTAAAATGTATGTATGCGGTCCTACCGTGTATGATTACATTCATATTGGCAATGCACGACCTGTAATTGTATTTGATGTGGTGCGTAGCTACCTGGAGTACTTGGGCTATGATGTAAACTATGTGGTGAATTTTACGGATGTCGATGATAAACTAATCCGCAAAGCTCGGGAACTTGACATGAATGTTTCGGCAGTTGCTGAGAAATTTATTGCTGCCTACCATGAGGATCTGACAGGATTGAATGTTCCTGCTGCCAGTATGAACCCTCGTGTAACAGAGAGCATGGATCTGATTATTGATTTTATTAAGGAATTGGTAGACAAAGACTATGCCTATGAGAATGATGGCGACGTGTTCTATCGGACCAAAAAGTTCAAAGATTACGGACAACTGTCAGGTCAAAATCTGGAAGAGCTTCAGTTCGGAATTCGTATCAATGTGGATGAACGCAAGGAAAATGCCGAGGACTTTGTACTCTGGAAGGCAGCGAAGCCGGGCGAAATTCATTGGTCGAGCCCTTGGGGAAATGGACGACCAGGCTGGCATATCGAATGCTCTGCTATGGCTCGCCATTATTTGGGGGATACACTGGATATTCATGGGGGCGGACAGGATCTGCAATTTCCGCATCATGAATGTGAATGCGCACAATCAGAAGTGATTACAGGTAAGCCATTATCCCGCTACTGGATGCATAACGGATATATTCGCATAGATAATGAAAAAATGTCGAAATCACTCGGTAATGGTATTTTAGTTAAAGATTTGCGCGCTCATCACAAGCCTGAGGCTATACGTTATTTTATGTTGTCGACGCATTACCGAAATCCGTTAAACTACAACCAAGAGACTATGAGTCAGGCGGAGAACAGTGTCGAACGGATCGCCAATGCAGTTGCCAATGTGAAGCATCGTTTAGCTAATGCGCTGAAAGGTAATGAGGGAGTATCGACGGAACTGCAAACGAAGCTCGACGGAATTTTGCAGCAGTTTGGCGAAAAAATGAATGATGATTTCAACACACCTGATGCGATTACTGCTGTATTCGATTGGGTTAGCGAAGCAAACCATTTGTTGCAACGAGATGTCGTACATCAGGCAGAATTACAAGCTGTATTGCATACCTTTCATTCGATGAATAACGTGCTTCGCATTTATTCGGAGCCGAGTGAAGAGTTGCTGGATGACGAAATTGAGCAGTTAATTGCAGAACGTGTCGAAGCTCGTAAGACCAGAAATTGGGGTAGAGCTGACGAAATTCGCGATCTGTTGGCTGCAAAAGGCATTGTGCTTGAAGATACGGCGCAGGGGATGCGGTGGCGGCGAAAATGAATGATAAGCCACTGAACTCAGGAGCATTGGAAGGTACGGGGAACTGGTTCCCGTACCCTGCGTCCAAGCCAGCACGTTTGATGCCTCCCATTGCACTAGCTTACATTGGTGATGCAGTGTACGAGGTAGCTGTCCGGCAATATTTGTTGGCACAGCCTAACCTGCGTCCAAATCATCTGCATCGGCGAGCCACAGGGCTAGTCTCCGCCAAGGCGCAGAGTCGCATGTTGGGGCTATTGGAAAATGTACTGACGGAAGAAGAACGCGATATTGTCCGACAAGGAAGAAATGCTAAATCAGGAAGTTTGCCCAAAAATGCTGATGTGCTTGAGTATCGGCACGCCACTGCACTGGAGGGGTTGATTGGATCTCTTTATTGTGATGGACATTTGGACAGATTAAGAGAGTTGATTACGTACGGAATTGCACAAATGGAAAATACAGAAAAATCATAAATGGGAATGGACTGGATGGAACAAGTATCAGCCGTTTCCCGGGAGGAAGCTAGAGATGGAAGAAGAATGGATTGCCGGTAAGCATTCGGTAACGGAGGCATTGCGTTCAGGCAGAACAATAAATAAAATTTGGATTGCGGATAATGCGCAAAAACATTTGACACTGCCGATTACAGCTGAGGCGAGAAAAGCAGGAATTATTGTTTTGCAGGTGGACAAGCGTAAGCTGGATCAAATGGTTCCGGGCATTCAACATCAGGGAGTGGTCGCGCAAGCTGCGCCTTTTGCTTATGTTGAAGTGGAAGAATTGCTCGCAACTGCTCGTGATAAGGGAGAAGAGCCGTTTTTGATTTTGCTGGATGAGATTGAAGACCCTCATAATTTGGGCTCCATCCTTCGTACAGCGGACTGTACTGGAGCGCATGGTGTTATTGTGCCGAAAAGGCGTTCTGCAGCTGTAACTGTAACGGTGTCCAAAACATCGGCAGGTGCTGTGGAGTACGTTCCGGTGGCGCGTGTAAACAATCTGGGACAAACCATTGATCGTCTTAAAGAAGAAGGTGTATGGGTAGTTGGCACGGATGTTACAGCGACAGACTCTGTCTTTGGGAATGGAGTATTCACTGGACCAGTAGCCATTGTCATTGGTAACGAAAATAAAGGTATGGGCCGTTTGATTCGTGAGAAATGCGATGTACTCGTCAAGCTGCCAATGGCGGGGCAAATTAATTCCCTTAATGCTTCTGTAGCTGCAGGTGTTGTCATGTACGAAGTATTGCGCGGACGACAGGCACGAGGCTAACGATATGGCTGACACGCGGGATGTTCTGCTTGTGGACGGTTACAACATGATTGGAGCCTGGCCCGAACTTTCCGCACTGGTACAATCTGGTATGCAGGAAGCGAGGGACAGACTTCTTGAACGACTGGCGGATCATCAGGCGTATTCCGGCAGAAGAGTCATCGTCGTATTTGATGCTTACAGGGTGCCAGGATTAGGTAAAACTTTTGCTCAGAGCAAAGTCCAGATTTATTTTACCAGAGAAAAAGAAACTGCTGATGAGTGCATCGAGCGATTGGTTCGGGAGCTGAGCAGTAAAAGAAGAAGTATTTACGTAGCGACAAGCGATCAGGTAGAGCAACATGTCGCATTTGGGCAAGGTGCACTTAGGGTGTCGGCGCGAGAACTACTGATCGAGATTGAGGAATCCGAAAGAGAAGTGCAGAAGCGAATCCAGCAGGATAGTGCTAAATTGTCCCGTAACTCGCTAGATGCCAAACTGAGCCCGGAGCTTCGAAAGTTGTTTGAACGATGGAGAAGAGAATAAACCAATAATTGGACGCCACTCCATTTTGAAACCATTGACAATTTTGTTAGCGCTCTTCTTTTTTAGGTTGTTGTGGTTGACGGTATCAGGTTACATCGCGTATACTTGTCGTATATTTGAGAGAGTAACGGGTACCTTGCGTTGCAGCCGGAGGGATTGTTAGTGAGTGTGGACCTCAAGGATATCATGTTGTCAAAGTTTGATTACAAAAATGATGAAGACATTGTCGGAGCAGTCCATGAAGGTGATGGGGAAGCGCTGGAGTTTCTGATCAACAAATACCGGAACTTTGTGCGGGCCAAGGCCAGATCCTACTTCCTGATTGGTGCTGATCGCGAGGATATTATTCAGGAGGGCATGATTGGTCTCTACAAATCCATTCGTGATTTTAAGGGAGACAAGCTTGCTTCGTTCAAGGCTTTCGCCGAGTTGTGCATTACACGACAGATTATTACGGCAATTAAGACGGCTACACGACAAAAGCACATTCCTCTGAACTCTTACGTGTCTCTGGACAAGCCCATCTATGATGAAGAGTCAGACCGGACGTTGCTCGATGTGATTTGCGGAACACAAGTAAGTGACCCTGAAGAGCTGATCATCAATCAGGAAGAATTTGTGGGCCTTGAGGACAAGATGTCCGAGATTCTGAGCGAACTGGAACGCAAGGTACTTATGTTGTATCTGGACGGACGTTCGTATCAGGAGATTGCAGAGGATCTTGACCGCCATGTGAAATCCATTGATAACGCGCTGCAACGGGTCAAGCGTAAACTTGAAAAGTATCTGGAAGTAAGAGATAGTTGAAAGTAGAGGCTGACAGGGAAAAAGGCTCGAGTCCGAGTCTTTTTTTATTCGTTATAGGTAGGCTATGCAGGTTTATAAGTGTTACAAATGATTTATACTAAAAAAGACGAATAATAGATATCGCCTTGATTTTTGAAGCGGCTTTTCAGAGAACAGTTTAAAAGGATGCACAGATGTTAAAATGCACCACAGTCGGGACTGCGAATTGTATGCAAACATTCGTTGACATGGAAAACCCCGTGTGATAAAGTGTTTTAGGTAGGCCTAAATTCGCGGTTTTTTTTAGGATCAATTATGAGACTTCCGGTGTTGGATGTCTTCGGGAGGTGCACATCATGCGGGTAATTATTACTTTGGCTTGTACAACATGCAAACAAAGAAATTACACAACGACGAAAAACAAGCGTAATCACCCCGACCGCATGGAGATGAAGAAATTCTGTAAGTCCTGTAACGAACAGACTTCTCATCGGGAAACCAGATAGTTTTTGGAGGTGTAGTCGGCGTGAAACGCAGTTTCAAGTCTCTGTTTTCCTTTTTCTCTGAAAGCTGGGCTGAACTCAAGAAGGTTCGCTGGCCCAATCGTAAAGAACTGACCAACTATACGCTGATTGTCATAGGGACAATTGCGTTCGTCACGATTTATTTTTGGGTTCTCGACATCGGCATTTCCGCTGTGATCGAAGCGATTATCTAGGAAGGGTTCCAGGTGGCTTGATATGGAAAAAAGATGGTACGTCGTTCATACCTATTCAGGGTATGAGAACAAAGTCAAAGCCAATTTGGAAAAACGCGTTGAGTCCATGGGCATGGAAGACAAGATATTCCGTGTTCTTGTTCCTATGGAAGAAGAACTGGTAACCAAGGACGGTAAGAAAAAAACCGTTATGCGTAAAGTCTACCCTGGTTATGTCTTAGTCGAAATGGTCCAAACCGACGACTCTTGGTATGTTGTACGCAACACACCAGGTGTTACGGGATTTGTAGGGTCAACAGGCTCGGGTTCCAAACCGACGCCATTGCTTCCAGAAGAAGTTGAACAGATTCTGAAGCATATGGGCATGGTAGAGCCGAAACCGAAGATTGAATTCGATGTTAAGGAATCCGTGCGAATTAAAGTTGGTCCTTTTGCGAATTTTGTGGGCTCCGTGGAAGAAATTTTGGTTGAGAAGAGCAAGCTTAAAGTTCACGTCAACATGTTTGGACGGGAAACCCCGCTTGAGTTGGATTATACTCAAGTGGAGAAAATATAGATTTTTCTTACAGGTTTCTTGTGGGAGGATCGATAGGTCCGTCTACCACTATTGAGTCAAGGAGGTGTCATCCATGGCAAAAAAGGTAATTAAAATGGTAAAACTGCAGATTCCTGCAGGGAAAGCTAATCCAGCGCCTCCAGTAGGTCCAGCTTTGGGTCAAGCAGGTGTCAACATCATGGCATTCTGTAAAGAGTTCAATGCTCGTACTGCTGATCAAGCAGGCCTGATTATTCCGGTTGAAATTTCGGTATTTGAGGATCGTTCTTTTACGTTCATCACCAAAACTCCACCGGCTGCTGTTCTGTTGAAAGTTGCTGCTAAAATCGAAAAAGGTTCCGGTGAACCGAATAAAACGAAAGTTGCAACTGTAAATCGCGCTGCTGTTCGTCAAATTGCAGAGCAAAAAATGCCTGACCTTAACGCAGCTTCCGTAGAATCGGCAATGCGTATGGTTGAAGGTACTGCTCGCAGCATGGGTATCACCATCGTAGATTAATTTTATTAATCTACGTGTGCCGGCAGTTTGACTGTCCGGCAAGTGTGGGAGGAATATCCGCTAATACCACATAAGGAGGAAAACATTATGGCTAAACATGGTAAGAAGTACCTGGAAGCTGCTAAGCTGATTGACAGCGAAGCAACTTACGAGCCTTTAGAAGCCGTTGAACTGGTGAAAAAGGCTGCGACTGCTAAATTCGACGAAACCGTTGAAGCTGCAGTTCGTCTGGGCGTAGATTCCCGTAAACAAGACCAGGCTGTTCGTGGTGTTGTTGTCCTGCCGCATGGTACGGGTAAAACACAACGCGTTCTGGTATTTGCAAAAGGTGACAAAGTGAAAGAAGCGGAAGCTGCTGGCGCTGATTTTGTTGGCGATCAAGATATGATCAACAAAATCCAACAAGGCTGGTTTGAATTCGACGTCTGCGTTGCGACACCTGATATGATGAGTGAGGTTGGTAAACTGGGTCGTTTGCTCGGTGGTAAAGGTTTGATGCCTAACCCTAAAGCAGGCACAGTTACTTTCGACGTTGCCAAGGCTGTTCAAGAAATTAAAGCCGGTAAAATCGAATACCGTCTCGACAAAGCCGGTCAAATTCATGCACCAATCGGCAAAGCTTCCTTCAGTGCTGAACAGCTGAACGAGAACCTTAAAGCCTTGGTTGAAGCCTTGAACCGTGCGAAGCCAGCGGCTGCTAAAGGTGTATACCTGAAAAACATCGCTATTTCTTCGACTATGGGACCAAGTGCACGTGTGAACGCATCTGTTTACAGATAATATTTTGATTGACATGTTCAATCAAAATTGTTATTCTATAAAAGTTGTGAGTCCTTGTGACTGACCATTAAAGTTGAATATGCTTACCGTAGACAGTAGGTGCCTTAGGGCTTAATTTCCTACCGAGGTGTTATGATAGAACGTTTCATGTGACGGGCTTGTCCCGTCCATGTAGATTTATCAAGCCTTCGTACTCTACGGAGGCTTTTTTCATGCTTATGAAAGCAAGCTTTGTGAGATCACCAGATCGGGTGCTTCGAACAAAGCGGATAAATTGATCAGGAGGTGTACAGTTTGGCAAATGCAAAGGTGATTCAAGCAAAACAAGAAGCTGTTGAAGTTGTAGCTGCAAAATTACGTGAGAGCGTAACGACTGTGGTTGCAGACTATCGCGGTCTGAATGTTGCCCAAGTAACTGAGCTGCGTAAGCAGCTTCGCGAAGCCGGAATCGAATTTCAAGTGCTGAAAAACACACTGCTCCGCCGTGCAACTGCGGCAGCAGAATTGACTGAACTGGACGCAGTATTGACAGGTCCTACTGCAATCGCGTTCGGCAAAGATGATGCAGTGTCTGCAGCTAAAATCTTGAACGATTTCGCTAAGAAGAACAATGCACTGGAACTGAAAGGTGCAGTTGTAGAAGGTCGCGTTATCGGTGTTGAGGAAATCAAAGCACTGGCAGAACTGCCATCCCGCGAAGGTCTCCTTTCCATGCTCCTCAGCGTGCTTCAAGCTCCTGTGCGCAACTTCGCGCTTGCAGTTAAAGCTGTTGCAGAAAAAGAAGAGCAAAGCGCATAAGTTAGGGATTAAACCTGCTGTATAGCAGTTGAGAACAAAAAAATACGAATTTAAATGGAGGTTCAACCATGAGTAAAGAGCAAATCTTGGAAGCAATTAAAGGTATGTCCGTATTGGAACTGAACGATCTCGTGAAAGCAATCGAAGAAGAATTCGGCGTAACTGCAGCAGCTCCAGTAGCTGTAGCAGGTGGCGCAGCAGGTGGCGCAGCTGAAGCTGAGCAATCCGAGTTCGACGTAATCTTGACAAGCGCTGGCGGTTCCAAAATCAACGTTATCAAAGCAGTTCGCGAAATCACAGGTCTTGGCCTGAAAGAAGCAAAAGAACTGGTTGACAACGCTCCAAAACCACTGAAAGAAAAAATCGCTAAAGAAGAAGCTGAATCCATTAAAGCAAAATTGGAAGAAGCAGGCGCTTCTGTAGAAGTGAAATAATTGACTGCTTTCTAGCAGACAATGAACTAAAACAAACCCCTTGAGGTGATCTTCAAGGGGTTTGTTGCTGTAAAACGGTAGTGCCAGCATGTCTGAAAGGTAATTGTAAAGGCTATGATGGTAGTACAACCGAAAGAGGTGGGCATGAATGGCTGATCATTACTACTCCAAGCGGCCAGAGACGGCGCATGAAAGACGGAGCCTGGAAACAGTGCTGCGGGGGCGGTCATACCGTTTTGTCAGCGATTCAGGCGTTTTTTCGAAGCAGGGCATTGATTATGGGAGTCGCGTGCTGATTGAAGCGATGCAGCTTCCTGCACAAGCCTCGGTATTAGATGTAGGATGCGGTTACGGGCCGATTGGTTTGGCGGCAGCCGCGCTTGTCCCAGAAGGACACGTCACAATGGTTGATATTAATGAGCGAGCCGTTCAACTAGCGATAGAGAATGCGGAACGTAATGGGGTTAAGAATGTCACCGTTAAGCAAAGCGATTTGTTTGCGGAAGTGAAGAATGAACGTTTTGACGTAATTTTGACGAATCCTCCTATACGTGCAGGAAAAGAAACAGTGCATACCATTTTTGAACTTGCTTATGAGCATTTAAATGAGGGTGGAACTTTGTGGGTAGTCATTCAGAAAAAGCAGGGGGCCCCTTCGGCGAGTGCTAAGATAGAGAGTCTTTTCGGTCATGTGGAGGAAGTTACAAAGGATAAAGGCTATCGAATTTTGAAGGCCAAAAAAAGTTTTTAAGAAAATGCAATAGGACCATTGACTTGAATCCTGGTCTGTGATATCATTATAAAATGTCAGTATTAGGATGCCCTCCATGGCTTTAGTTTGTTGAAATGTCAATAGATTTATGCGTAGTAGGTATAGTATTTATCGCTATTACGTATAATACAACCATTTTGGGCAAATCTACAAGTGATGAAGATCTTCCGGTAAGAGGATTCTGCAGATACGTTGCTCTTTTTTCGAATGCATTCGAGTAAGGGCTTTTCTGTATTTGTAAGATTGAATCTTCTGTATGTGTCTTATTATAAGGTCACAAACAGAGGTTCGCAATGTATTTTTAAAGTGAGTAGACATGAGGGGTGAGTTTAAGTTGGCAGGACATCTTGTTCAATATGGTCGACGCACTCGGCGCAGTTATGCACGTATTAATGAGGTACTCGAGGTTCCGAACCTGATTGAGATCCAACAAAAATCCTATGATTGGTTTTTGGAGGAAGGATTACGGGAAATGTTTCGGGATATTTCACCAATTCAAGATTTCACTGGAAATCTGATTTTGGAGTTTATCGACTATTCTCTCGGAGAACCCAAATATACCGTTGACGACGCAAAGGAACGCGACGTTACGTATGCAGCACCGCTTCGGGTAAAAGTCCGGCTTATTAATAAAGAGACCGGGGAAGTGAAAGAGCAGGAAGTATTCATGGGAGACTTCCCGCTGATGACTGAAACGGGTACGTTTATTATTAACGGTGCGGAACGGGTTATTGTCAGCCAGTTGGTTCGCTCTCCCAGCGTCTATTTCAGCACAAAAGTCGACAAGAATGCGAAAACAACATACACCGCAACGGTAATTCCTAACCGGGGGGCTTGGCTCGAACTGGAGATGGATGCGAAGGATATTATCTATGTCCGGATTGACCGTACCCGTAAAATTCCGGTTACGGTGTTGCTGCGTGCACTTGGCTTTGGCACTGATGCTGAGATTCTGGATTTGCTCGGCAATGACGAATATATCCGCAACACACTTGATAAAGACAATACGGATTCCACGGAGAAAGCGCTGATTGAAATTTATGAGCGTCTTCGCCCGGGTGAGCCACCTACACTGGATAACGCAAAGAGCTTGCTTGTTGCACGCTTCTTTGATCCAAAACGTTATGATCTGGCCAACGTAGGCCGTTACAAAATCAATAAAAAGCTTCACATCAAAAACCGTCTGTTCAATCAACGTCTTGCTGAGACATTGATTGATACAACAACTGGTGAAATTATCGCTGAAGCAGGACAAATGGTGGATCGTCGCCTGTTGGACGAGATTCTGGCCCAACTGGAGGAATCAGTAGGACACCGCACGTATCATGTTGCTAGCGGCGTGCTGGAAAGCAATGATATTCCACTTCAAACGATTGATGTGTTCTCGCCAATTGAGGACGGTAAAGTAGTGAAACTGATTGCTAACGGAAATATTGATAAATCGGTTAAGAATATTACGCCTGCCGATATTATTTCCTCCATCAGTTATTTTATTAACTTGCTTCACGGTATCGGAAGTACGGACGATATTGACCATTTGGGTAATCGTCGTTTACGTTCTGTAGGTGAGTTGCTCCAAAACCAGTTCCGTATCGGTTTGTCCCGTATGGAACGCGTGGTGCGTGAAAGAATGTCGATTCAGGATGCTAATGTAATTACGCCACAAGCGTTGATCAACATACGTCCGGTAATTGCCTCGATTAAAGAGTTCTTTGGTAGCTCGCAGCTGTCTCAGTTTATGGATCAGACAAACCCGCTTGCTGAATTAACGCACAAACGTCGTCTGTCCGCACTCGGACCCGGCGGTTTGACGCGTGAACGCGCAGGCATGGAAGTGCGTGACGTCCATCCAAGTCACTACGGCCGTATGTGTCCTATCGAGACACCAGAGGGACCAAACATTGGTTTGATCAACTCTTTGTCCACATTTGCACGTATCAACGAGTACGGATTTATCGAAGCTCCTTATCGTTGGGTAGATCCAAAAACTGGAAAAGTTACAGACCAGATTGATTACCTGACTGCTGATGAAGAAGATAACTACATCGTAGCTCAGGCGAACGCGGAATTGACGGAGGAAAACACCTTTAAGGATGAGGTCGTCATTGTCCGTTATAACAAACAGTCTGATAACATTATTCCAATGGCTAGTAGCCGTGTCGATTACATGGACGTATCACCTAAACAGGTCGTATCAGTTGCGACAGCACTGATTCCGTTTCTGGAGAATGATGACTCTAACCGCGCATTGATGGGTTCCAATATGCAACGTCAGGCTGTCCCACTATTGATTCCGAAGTCTCCATTGGTCGGAACAGGAATGGAGCACAAGTCTGCAAAAGATTCTGGTGTTTGCATTGTATCCAAATACAACGGAGTTATCGAACGCTCTTCGGCTAACGAAATTTGGTTGCGTCGTATCGAAACTGTAGATGGTGCTGAAGTGAAGGGCGACATTGTTAAGTATAAATTACACAAATTTATGCGATCTAACCAAGGAACTTGCATCAACCAACGCCCGATTGTGAACAGAGGAGATATTGTCAAAGTTGGCGATATTCTTGCGGATGGTCCATCTACAGAGATGGGTGAGTTGGCGTTGGGACGTAACGTTGTCGTTGCCTTCATGACTTGGGAAGGTTACAACTACGAGGATGCGATCCTGCTGAGTGAGAAACTGGTCAAGGAGGATGTATACACCTCGATCCATATTGAGGAATACGAATCCGAGGCTCGTGACACGAAACTTGGACCTGAAGAAATCACTCGTGACATTCCAAATGTCGGTGAAGAGGCGCTTCGCAACTTGGATGAGCGTGGAATCATTCGTATTGGTGCCGAAATCGGTGCAGGTGACATTCTTGTTGGTAAAGTTACACCTAAAGGTGTGACTGAATTGACAGCTGAAGAACGTCTCTTACACGCAATCTTTGGTGAGAAGGCACGCGAGGTTCGCGATACTTCTTTGAGAGTTCCTCACGGAACAGATGGGATTGTTGTAGATGTAAAGGTGTTTACACGTGAAAATGGTGATGAACTGCCACCAGGTGTAAATCAGTTGGTTCGTGTATATATTGCTCAAAAACGTAAAATCTCCGAAGGCGATAAAATGGCTGGACGTCACGGTAACAAGGGTGTCGTTGCCCGTATTTTGCCTGAAGAAGATATGCCGTTCCTGCCGGATGGTACACCAGTACAGGTCGTTCTGAACCCGCTGGGGGTACCTTCACGGATGAACATCGGACAGGTGCTTGAAGTCCATCTGGGTATGGCTGCAATGCGTCTTGGTATTCATGTGGCAACTCCAGTATTCGATGGTGCCAAGGAGTATGACGTGTTCGATACAATGGAAGAGGCAGGCATGCAGCGTAATGGTAAGACTGTGTTGTATGACGGACGTACGGGTGATCGTTTTGAACGTGAAGTTACTGTCGGTGTCATGCACATGATTAAACTGGCGCACATGGTCGATGATAAAATCCATGCTCGTTCTACAGGTCCTTACTCTCTCGTTACGCAGCAACCATTGGGTGGTAAAGCTCAATTCGGTGGACAGCGCTTCGGGGAGATGGAAGTATGGGCATTGGAAGCCTACGGCGCGGCGTACACGCTTCAGGAAATTTTGACTGTGAAATCCGATGATGTGGTTGGACGTGTTAAAACTTACGAATCCATTGTCAAAGGTGAAAATGTACCTGAACCGGGTGTTCCAGAATCATTTAAGGTCTTGATCAAAGAGCTGCAAAGCTTGGGTATGGACGTGAAGATTCTGTCTGAAGACGAACAAGAGATCGAAATGAGAGAGCTTGATGATGAGGATGACACAAGCGGCGATAAGCTGAGTTTGAATCTGGAAGGCTCTGAGGTTGGCGTAGAGTAGTTTGGCTGCTAACTGACTCATATCAGCTTTGTTATATACCTTGATCCATTCTAGGATGGATCAGGTTTCTTGATACCGCCCAGTGCTGCTGGGCGGTATCAAACCTAAAAACTCAGGATTTGGTTAAGGAGGGTTGCTCCTTGTTGGACGTTAACAATTTCGAATATATGAAAATCGGGCTTGCTTCCCCCGAAAAGATTCGTTCTTGGTCCCGCGGAGAAGTCAAAAAACCGGAGACGATTAACTATCGTACGCTTAAACCGGAAAAAGAAGGACTATTTTGCGAGAAAATTTTCGGACCTACGAAAGACTGGGAATGTCATTGCGGTAAGTACAAACGTGTACGCTATAAAGGTGTTGTCTGTGACCGTTGTGGAGTAGAAGTTACTCGCGCTAAGGTTCGCCGTGAGCGTATGGGCCATATTGAGTTGGCTGCTCCTGTATCGCACATTTGGTACTTCAAAGGCATTCCAAGTCGTATGGGTCTTGCTCTTGATATGTCTCCAAGATCTCTGGAAGAGATCATTTACTTCGCATCTTATGTTGTAACCGATCCAGGAGATACGCCTTTGGAGAAAAAACAACTCCTGTCCGAAAAAGAATACCGTAGCTACCGTGAGAAATACGGCTATGGCTTCCAGGCAGGTATGGGTGCTGAAGCGGTTAAAAAGCTTCTTCAAGATTTGGATATAGACAAAGAGTTAGAATTTTTGAAAGAAGAGTTGCGTACAGCTCAAGGACAACGTCGTAACCGTGCGATCAAACGCCTTGAAGTTATTGAGGCCTTCCGTAACTCAGGCAACCAACCGGATTGGATGATCATGGACGTACTTCCTGTTATTCCTCCTGAGCTTCGTCCAATGGTACAGTTGGATGGTGGTCGTTTCGCTACCTCTGACCTTAACGACTTGTATCGTCGTGTTATTAACCGTAATAACCGTCTGAAACGTCTGTTAGATCTAGGTGCGCCAGATATTATTGTACAAAATGAAAAACGGATGTTGCAGGAAGCTGTTGACGCCTTGATTGATAATGGTCGTCGTGGTCGTCCTGTTACAGGTCCAGGTAACCGTCCTTTGAAATCCCTCAGCCACATGCTGAAAGGTAAACAAGGACGTTTCCGTCAAAACTTGCTTGGAAAACGTGTTGACTACTCTGGTCGTTCCGTTATCGTTGTAGGTCCGTACTTGAAAATGTATCAATGCGGTTTGCCAAAAGAAATGGCACTGGAACTGTTCAAACCTTTTGTTATGAAAGAACTGGTGAACAAAGGTTTGGCGCACAATATCAAGAGCGCGAAGCGTAAAGTAGAGCGTGTGAGTGCAGAAGTATGGGATGTGCTGGAAGAAGTAATCAAGGAGCATCCGGTTCTTCTGAACCGTGCCCCTACGTTGCATAGACTCGGTATCCAGGCGTTCGAACCGATTTTGGTTGAAGGTCGTGCGATTCGTCTGCATCCGCTCGTATGTACTGCATATAATGCCGACTTTGACGGTGACCAAATGGCTGTTCACGTTCCGTTGTCTGCGGAAGCCCAAGCTGAAGCTCGTTTGCTTATGCTAGCATCCGGCAACATTTTGAATCCGAAAGACGGCAAGCCAGTTGTTACACCTTCCCAGGATATGGTTCTTGGTTCTTTCTATCTGACTATGGATAACAAAGAAGAAGAAGGAAGTAATATGATCCTTCGCAACATGAATGAGGCTATATCGGCTTACCAACGTGGTACAGCTGGACTTCATGCTCGTGTAGCTATTCCGGTTAAAGCTTTGAATAAAACGAGCTTTACGGAAAAACAACAGGAAGCGATGTTGATCACAACGGTTGGTAAAATTATCTTTAATGAAATTTTCCCGGCAAGCTTCCCGTACATCAATGATGCTACCCGTGCGAACCTGCTTTATGGTACTGCGGAGGAGTTCTTTGTTTACGAGAAGGGTGTAAATCTTACAGAAGCCATTCAAAACGCTCCGCAAGCTAGCGGGGTAGGCAAGGATTACCTTGGTAATATCATTGCCCGTTGTTTTGAGACTTACCATACAACAGAAACAGCTGTAATTCTGGATAAAATTAAGCAACTTGGCTTTACGTATTCCACTCGTGCAGGGGTAACCGTTGCTGTATCGGACGTAATCGTGCCGGTGGAAAAACAAGAGATTCTTAAGGGATCCGAAGACAAAGCGCAAGTTGTAACGAATCAGTACCGTCGTGGTCTGATTACGAATGAAGAACGCTATGACCGGATTATCGATATTTGGTCTAAAGCGAAAGATGATATTACCGAAGTATTGATGAAGTCCATGGATCGCTACAACTCCATCATGATGATGGTGGACTCCAAAGCGCGGGGTAACAAATCACAGATTACTCAGCTCGGCGGTATGCGTGGTCTGATGGCCAATCCATCCGGACGTATTATCGAACTCCCAATCAAATCAAACTTCCGTGAAGGCCTGACAGTACTCGAGTACTTCATCTCCACTCACGGAGCGCGTAAAGGTTTGGCGGATACAGCTCTTCGTACGGCTGACTCCGGTTACCTGACTCGTCGTCTCGTAGATGTGGCACAGGATGTTATCGTGCGCGAAGAAGACTGCGGAACGGATAAAGGCTTCACAGTAAGTCGTATCCAGGACGGTAAAGAAGTAATTGAGGATCTCTATGACCGTCTGGAAGGTCGCTATTGCTTTGAAACGGTACGTCATCCTGAGACTGGCGAGATTTTGGCTAGACGTAACGAATTGATTGACTCCGACAAAGCTGAAGCGATTGTTAAAGCTGGCGTACACAAAGTTCAAATACGTTCTGTATTAAGTTGCCGGGCTAAACATGGCGTCTGCAAGAAATGTTACGGTCGCAATCTGGCTACTGGTAAACACGTTGAGATTGGTGAAGCAGTTGGTATCATCGCTGCACAATCCATCGGTGAGCCAGGAACACAGCTTACTATGCGTACGTTCCACACAGGCGGCGTAGCCGGAGACGATATTACACAAGGTTTGCCTCGTATCCAGGAGCTTTTTGAAGCACGTAATCCTAAAGGTCAGGCAACGATTAGTGAAATTGACGGTACAGTTAAAGAAGTTCGTGAAGGTAAAGACCGCCGTGAGATCGACATTCAGGGTGAAGCCGAAACGAAAACATACTCAGTAACGTATGGTTCCCGCCTGCGCGTAAGCGAAGGTATGACTGTTGAAGCTGGGGACGAACTGACGGATGGTTCGATTGATCCTAAAGAAATGCTGCGTATTAAAGGTATTCGCGGGGTACAGAACTATATCCTTCAGGAAGTTCAACGCGTATACCGGAACCAGGGCGTAGAAATCAACGACAAGCACGTAGAAGTTATGATTCGTCAAATGTTGCGTAAAATCCGTATCATTGATGCGGGCGACACGATCTTACTTCCAGGCTCCTTTGTTGATGTCCATGAGTATGAAAATGCAAACAAGATAGCGATTCTCAGCGGCCAAGAACCAGCGGTAGCCAAGCCGGTACTGCTCGGTATTACCAAGGCATCTCTGGAAACTGACTCCTTCTTGTCAGCAGCATCCTTCCAGGAAACTACTCGTGTCCTGACTGATGCAGCTATTAAAGGCAAGGTCGATCAGTTGCTTGGACTGAAAGAGAACGTAATTATTGGTAAATTGATTCCTGCGGGAACAGGTATGAACCGTTACCGTAGCGTGAAATTTGCCCAACCGGAAGAGGGGCAGTCTCCATCTGAGGAGCTCGAACCAATTTCGGCCGAGTAATATAAAAATAGTATGATTGCCGGAACACCGTAGACATAAGCTTTGCATAAAAGCTACAGCAGACGGTGCTCCGGTGCTTTTTTCAAAAAAGAATCGTACTATTCTGTTTAAATGAATTATAGTTTATAATTGTCTTGACATTACTTATAGTCAATGCTAATATAGCAAAGGTGCGTGAGCAGCCTATATGCTATTGGGTCTTTTCGGAGGAATGAGATATGTCTAAAGAACAAGGACTGCAAGATGCTCATGTCAAAATCGGTACCAAACAAACCATTCGTATGGTAGAATTGGGCTTTGCCTCAGAAGTATATGTGGCAGAAGACGCAGATCAGCGTCTCACTTCCAACATCATTGCTTTGTGCAACAAGCAAGGAGTCAAAGTGACTCTCGTAGACACAATGAAAAATCTCGGAGCTGCATGTGGGATTGAAGTGGGAGCCGCAATGGCTGCTATCGTAAAACAATAGGGTAAGGAACGTTTTTGTCTAAGGAATCGTTATTCTTGGCGGCAAAGACTTTTCATTTGTTCTTTTATGAACCGCCTGGGTCTGTGGGCTTAGATAAGGTTTGTAAAGTAACAGCAAAAATTGAGGAAGGGGGTGGCAACCAACATGCCAACTATTAACCAACTGGTTCGTAAAGGACGTCAAGCCAAAATCGAGAAATCGAAATCACCGGCTTTGCAAAAAGGTTTTAATGCCTTGAAACGTGAAGCTACCGACATCAGTGCCCCGCAAAAACGCGGAGTGTGCACTCGTGTAGGTACTATGACTCCGAAAAAACCAAACTCCGCACTTCGTAAATATGCTCGTGTTCGCTTGACGAACCGTGTAGAGGTGACTGCTTACATTCCAGGTATTGGACATAACCTTCAAGAACACAGCGTAGTGCTGATTCGCGGCGGTCGTGTAAAAGACCTTCCGGGTGTGCGTTACCATATCGTTCGCGGTGCTTTGGATACTGCAGGCGTAAACAACCGCATGCAAGCTCGTTCCAAATACGGCGCAAAACGCCCTAAAGCTAAAAAATCCTAATGAATATAAACCGCGTATGTCGGTTTAACATGTAAGAAAGGGGGATATCCATGCCACGCAAAGGTCCAGTTACCAAAAGAGACGTGTTGCCAGATCCGGTATACAACAGCAAGTTGGTTACCCGCTTGATCAATCGCATCATGCTCGACGGAAAACGAGGCGTTGCTCAAAGCATTCTGTACAATGCGTTCAAGCTTATCCAAGAACGTACGGGGAATGACCCGATGGAAGTTTTTGAAGCAGCTATCAAGAATATCATGCCAGTCCTGGAAGTTAAAGCACGCCGTGTCGGCGGTGCCAACTACCAAGTACCAATCGAGGTAAAACCAGAAAGACGTACGTCCCTGGGATTACGTTGGCTCGTAAACTACTCCCGCAACCGCGGTGAGAAAACCATGGAAGAGCGTTTGGCGGCTGAAATTATCGATGCTTCCAACAACACAGGTGCTTCCGTGAAAAAACGTGAAGACACGCACAAAATGGCTGAAGCGAACAAAGCGTTTGCTCACTATCGTTGGTAGGATTCAGCTCAAAAAAATAACTTCAATTTTGAAGGGAGACCCATTTCATGGCAAGAGAGTTCTCCTTGAAAAATACACGTAATATCGGGATCATGGCTCATATTGACGCGGGTAAAACCACAACAACAGAGCGGATCTTGTTCTACACAGGCCGTACGCACAAAATCGGTGAAGTTCACGAAGGCGCTGCGACAATGGACTGGATGGAACAAGAACAAGAGCGCGGAATCACGATTACTTCCGCTGCGACGACCGCTGCCTGGAAAGGTCACCGCGTCAATATCATCGACACCCCGGGGCACGTTGACTTCACTGTTGAAGTTGAACGTTCCCTTCGTGTATTGGACGGAGCAGTTGGTGTTTTCAGTGCGAAAGAAGGCGTTGAGCCTCAGTCCGAAACCGTATGGAGACAGGCTGATCGCTACGGCGTTCCACGGATCGCATATGTAAACAAAATGGATATCATTGGTGCCGACTTCCTGAATGTTGTCTCTGACATGCGTGATCGCCTTCAAGCGAACGCAGTTGCGATTCAATTGCCAATCGGCGCAGAAAATGATTTTACTGGTATAATCGATATCGTTGAACAAAAAGCTCATATGTACAAAGATGATCTTGGTCAAGATATCGAAGAAGTAGAAGTTCCTGCGGAATTCAAAGATCAAGTTGAAGAACTTCGTAATGAATTGATCGAGAAGGTTGCTGAACTGGACGAAGAATTGACAATGAAATACCTGGAAGGCGAAGAAATTTCGGTTGCCGAAATTAAAGCCGCTCTCCGTAAAGGTGTTGTAGAAGTTAAAATCTTCCCAGTTATCTGTGGATCTTCTTACCGCAATAAAGGTGTTCAGCTGATGTTGGATGCTGTTCTCGACTATTTGCCGGCTCCTATTGATGTGCCAAGTATTCAAGGGCATTTGGAAGACGGTACGGAAGTTGAACGTCACTCTTCCGATGAAGAGCCATTCTCCGCATTGGCATTCAAAATCATGACGGATCCTTACGTTGGTAAGTTGACATTCTTCCGCGTATACTCCGGTGTTCTTCAATCCGGTTCTTACGTATTGAATGCAACAAAAGGTAAACGCGAACGTATCGGACGTATTCTTCAAATGCATGCGAACAGTCGTCAAGAAATCACTGTAGTTTACTCTGGTGATATTGCGGCTGCCGTAGGTTTGAAAGATACAGGTACAGGTGATACACTGTGTGATGAGAAGAGTCCTGTTATTCTCGAGTCCATGAACTTCCCTGATCCGGTTATCGAAATCGCGGTTGAGCCTAAAACCAAAGCTGACCAAGATAAAATGTCTGTAGCTCTCGGTAAGTTGACTGAAGAGGATCCAACTCTTCGCGCTCATACTAACGAAGAAACAGGTCAAACCATCTTGGCGGGTATGGGTGAGCTTCACTTGGACATCATCATTGACCGTATGCGTCGTGAGTTCAAGGTAGAAACAAATGTGGGTAAACCACAGGTTGCTTACCGTGAAACGTTCCGTGCTCCAGCACGTGTCGAAGGTAAATTCGTTCGTCAGTCCGGTGGTCGTGGTCAATATGGTCACGTATGGGTTGAGTTCGAACCGCTTGAGCCAGGTACTGGTAGTCAATTCGAAAGTAAGGTAGTCGGCGGCTCTGTTCCTAGAGAGTACATCGCTCCTGCTCTTGCTGGTATTGAGGAACAAATGAAAAACGGCGTTATCGCAGGCTTCCCGCTTGTGGACGTTAAAGCTACAATCGTGGACGGATCATACCATGATGTCGATTCCAATGAAATGGCATTTAAAATTGCCGGATCAATGGCGCTGAAAGCAGCGAAAGACAAATGTAAACCAGTATTGCTCGAGCCGATTATGAAAGTTGAAGTAACGGTTCCTGAGGAATATATGGGTGACGTAATGGGTATGTTGAACTCCCGTCGTGGTCGGATTGAAGGTATGGATTCCCGCAGTGGAGCTCAAATCATTCGTGCGAAGGTGCCTTTGTCCGAAATGTTCGGATACTCGACTACACTTCGCTCCGGTACACAAGGACGCGGTGTGTTCTCCATGGAACTTTCTCATTATGAAGAAGTTCCGAAGAGTATTGCTGAAGAGATCGTTGCCAAAACCAAAGGCGGCGAGTAATACAATGTATCAGCTGACCGGTATGCTCTGGGTTTTACCAAAAGGGCATCCGGCAGCCTAAAATAAAACAAGTTATTGAGGAGGAATTGTTCAAATGGCAAAGGCTAAGTTTGAGCGTAACAAACCGCACGTTAATATCGGTACTATTGGTCACGTCGATCATGGTAAAACTACTTTGACTGCTGCAATCACAACTGTATTGTCCAAAACTTACGGTGGTGCTGCTGTAGCATTCGATCAAATCGATAAAGCTCCAGAAGAGCGCGAACGCGGTATCACAATCTCCACTGCACACGTGGAGTATGAAACACCTAACCGTCACTATGCACACGTTGACTGCCCAGGTCACGCCGACTATGTTAAAAACATGATCACTGGCGCTGCACAAATGGACGGAGCGATTCTGGTTGTATCCGCAGCTGACGGCCCAATGCCGCAAACTCGCGAGCACATCCTGTTGTCCCGCCAAGTTGGTGTTCCTTACATCGTTGTATTCTTGAACAAATGCGACATGGTTGAAGACGAAGAGTTGCTGGAATTGGTTGAAATGGAAGTTCGCGACTTGCTGAGCGAGTATGACTTCCCAGGCGACGACACTCCAATCACTCGTGGTTCCGCTCGTGAAGCACTGCAAAACCCAGATGGCGACTGGGCTAAGAAAATCGTTGAAATGTTCGAAACAATCGACACTTATATCCCAACTCCAGAACGCGACACTGACAAGCCTTTCCTTATGCCTGTCGAGGACGTATTCTCCATCACTGGTCGTGGTACAGTTGCTACAGGCCGTGTAGAGCGTGGTACAGTTAAAGTGGGCGACGAAATCGAAATCATCGGTATTCAAGAAGAATCCCGTAAATCCGTAGTAACAGGCGTAGAAATGTTCCGTAAATTGCTTGATTCCGCTCAAGCTGGTGACAACATCGGCGCACTGCTTCGCGGTGTAGATCGTGCACAAATCGAGCGCGGCCAAGTATTGGCTAAACCAGGTTCTGTTAACCCACATACAGAATTTTCTGCTCAAATCTACGTTTTGACTAAAGAAGAAGGCGGACGTCACAAACCTTTCTTCACTGGTTACCGTCCACAGTTCTACTTCCGTACAACTGACGTAACTGGAATCATTACTTTGCCAGAAGGTTCCGAAATGGTAATGCCTGGTGATAACATCACGGTTACTGTTCAACTGATCAACCCGATCGCTATCGAAGAAGGAACTAAGTTCTCTATTCGTGAAGGCGGACGTACAGTTGGCGCTGGTGCCGTAGCAACAATCTCCAAATAAGAAGGTTTTTGCCTTTAAATAGAGCAACAGTGTACTGGAACGAGTAACGTTGTATTGGAACGAAGCTTAACGAGCCCCTGCCCTGGTGCGGGGGCTTTTCTCTTGAAAAAAATCGCGAGCTGCGAGCACAATTGTATCTTTTGAAAATAAGATGCATTGTTTTTTCGTTTTTGCTTGCAATAGGCAGAACTATTCGATATAATAACTAATGTTGTTTGTGACTGTGCGATGATGTGAGAGGTTACTGACACACCCGGCCCCTTTGCCATGGGAGGGCTGTCGGAAAATTTTCACGGAGTATGTCCGATACCAAATTGGGCGATAGAAGGAGGGACTAAAATGGCAAAGCAAAAAATTCGTATCCGTTTGAAAGCTTACGATCATAGAATTCTTGATCAATCCGCTGAGAAAATTGTTGAAACAGCAAAACGTTCGGGCGCAGGTGTATCCGGGCCAATTCCGCTGCCAACTGAAAAACAAATCATTACTATTCTCCGTGCGGTACACAAGTACAAGGATTCCCGGGAGCAGTTCGAAATGCGCACACACAAGCGTTTGATCGACATTGTTAACCCGACTCCACAAACTGTGGATGCCTTGATGCGCTTGGACCTGCCGTCCGGTGTAGATATCGAAATTAAATTGTAATATGTAATTAGGAAAAGAAATGAGGTGTCAACATGAAAGGTATCTTAGGAAAAAAACTCGGAATGACTCAAGTGTTTACCCCTGAAGGTAACGTACTTGCTGTTACGGTTATCGAAGCAGGTCCTTGTGTTGTTCTGCAAAAGAAAGATCTGGAAAACGATGGATACGAAGCTATCCAACTCGGTTTCTCTGATAAAAAAGAAAAAAGATCCAACAAACCTGAAGCAGGACATGCGAAAAAAGCAAATACTGCACCTAAGCGCTACGTTCGTGAACTTCGTGGCATCGACCTTGCTGCGTACGAGGTTGGCCAAGAACTGAAGGCTGATGTCTTCTCAGAAGGCGAGTTCGTTGACGTAACAGGTATTTCTAAAGGTAAAGGTTTTGCCGGCGTTATCAAACGTTGGGGACAAAGCCGCGGACCAATGGCACACGGCTCGCGTTACCACAGAGGTCCAGGTTCTATGGGTTCCATTCAAGCTAACCGCGTTCCTAAAGGTAAACACCTGCCAGGACACATGGGGCATGAAACGGTAACTATCCAACGTCTTGAAGTTGTTAAGATCGATACAGAACGTAATGTGTTGCTCGTGAAAGGTTCCATTCCAGGACCTAAAAATAGCTTCGTTAAAGTATTAGAAACGGTGAAAAAATAAACAACTGAAGAAAGGAGGAACACGAAATGCCAAAAGTAGCACTATTTAATATTAGCGGCAGCCAAGTTGGTGAAATTGAATTGAACGATGCAGTGTTCGGTATCGAGCCGAATAAGCACGTTCTTCATGACGCTGTTGTTATGCAATTGGCTTCCCTGCGTCAAGGTACTCACAAAGTAAAAGGACGTTCTGAAGTACGTGGTGGCGGACGTAAACCTTGGAAACAAAAAGGTACTGGCCGCGCTCGTCAAGGTTCGATCCGTGCACCGCAATGGGTTGGTGGCGGTACTGTATTTGGTCCGACTCCACGCAGCTATGCATACAAATTGCCTAAGAAAGTTCGTCGTCTGGCGATCAAATCGGCGTTGTCATCCAAAGTGATTGAGAATGAAATTATCGTATTGGACGCTCTTACACTGAACGGACCTAAAACGAAAGAATTCGCAGCCATTTTGAATAACCTTAAAGCTGATCGTAAAGCATTGATCGTAGCTCCTAGCTATGATGATAATGTAGCACTGTCCGCTCGTAATATTCCTGGTGTGAAGTTTGTAGCCGCAGATGGCATTAATGTTCTTGATGTGCTCGGACACGACAAACTGATCATTACGAAGGAAGCAGTTCAGAAGGTAGAGGAGGTGCTCGCGTAATGAAGGATCCTCGTGATATTATCAAACGTCCGGTTATCACCGAACGTACGGCTGGTATGATGAATGACTTGAAATACGTTTTCGAGGTTGACATTCGTTCTAACAAAGTCGAAGTTAAAAAAGCAATCGAAGCCATTTTTAACGTGAAAGTAAGTAACGTAAATACGCTTCGTGTTCCTGCAAAACCAAAACGCTACGGACGTCATTCCGGCTATACGAGCGAGTGGAAGAAAGCGTTCGTAACGCTGAGCAAAGACAGTAAGCCGCTTGAGTTTTTTGAAACGGTATAATTGAAACTGTAAAGTAAGGAGGGAAACTCAGTGCCAATTAAAAAGTATAAACCAACGTCCCCGGCCAGACGTGCTATGTCTGTATCTACTTTCGAGGAGATTACAACTAATCAGCCCGAGAAATCGTTGCTGGCACCTCTGAGCAAGCAAGCTGGACGCAATAACCAAGGTAAAATTACGGTTCGTCATCATGGCGGCGGACACAAACGTAAGTACCGTATTATTGACTTCAAACGTAACAAAGATGGAATACCGGGCCGCGTTGCTACGATCGAATATGATCCAAACCGTACGTCCAACATCGCACTTATCCACTATGTGGATGGTGAAAAACGTTACATCATCGCTCCTAAAGGTCTGAAAGTAGGAGACGAAGTGGTATCCGGTGCAGGTTCCGATATTAAAATCGGTAACTCTTTGCCATTGGAAAACATTCCAGTAGGTACGGTTATCCACAACATCGAATTGAAACCGGGTAAAGGTGGCCAACTCGTTCGTGCCGCTGGTACGGAAGCCCAACTTCTTGGTAAAGAAGAAAAGTATGTTACAATTCGTTTGACTTCTGGTGAAGTTCGCCGCATTCTGAAAGTTTGCCGCGCGACAATCGGTTCTGTAGGTAACGAAGACCATGAACTGGTGAAAATCGGTAAAGCTGGTCGTAGTCGCTGGTTGGGACAACGTCCTGAAGTTCGCGGTGTTGTAATGAACCCTAACGATCACCCACACGGTGGTGGTGAAGGTCGCGCTCCAATCGGACGTAAATCTCCAATGTCTCCATGGGGTAAACCAACCCTTGGTTACAAGACACGTAAAAAAGGTAAAGCATCTGATAAGTACATCGTTCGTCGTCGTACTAAGTAATAAAACGTGCGCTTAAGTCGCACGTTAACATATTAAGGAACGACTACGTTTTAACGAAGGGAGGATTCATAAATGGGTCGCAGTCTCAAAAAAGGACCATTCATTGATGGTTACCTGTTGAAAAAAGTAGAGGTTTTGAACGAGTCGGAGAAAAAAGTGGTAATCAAAACTTGGTCCCGTCGCTCTACGATTTTCCCGCAATTTATCGGACATACGTTTGGTGTATACGATGGCCGTAAACACGTGCCAGTATACGTAACGGAAGATATGGTCGGACACAAATTGGGCGAATTTGCTCCAACACGTACGTACAAAGGCCATACGGATGACGATAAGAAAACAAGAAGATAATCAACACAGCGTAGTGTTTGAGAGGAGGTAAACTCAATGGAAGCAAAAGCACATGCTAAATCCGTACGGATTTCTGCTCGCAAAGTGAAACTTGTTATCGATTTGATTCGCGGTAAGCAGGTTGGTGAGGCGATTGCAATTCTTCGTCACACTCCAAAGTCCGCTTCTCCAGTCGTTGAGAAATTGTTGAATTCTGCGATTGCAAATGCAGATCACAACTACTCTTTGGACGTAAATAAATTGGTAGTATCTCAGGTTTTTGTAAACCAAGGTCCTACAATGAAACGATTCCGCCCGCGTGCAATGGGTCGTGCAAGCCGTATTAACAAACGCACCAGTCATATTACTCTGGTGGTATCTGAAAAATAAGGAGGGAAAACGTGTGGGCCAAAAGGTAAATCCCGTCGGACTCCGAATCGGTATTATCCGTGATTGGGAATCCAAATGGTATGCAGGCAAAGATTTCGGTGATCTTTTGCTGGAAGACGTTAGAATTCGTGAACATCTGAAAAAAAGATTGAAAGACTCCGCTGTATCCCGTGTTGAAATCGAGAGAGCAGCTAACCGTGTCAATGTAACGATTCACACTGCGAAACCAGGTATGGTTATCGGTAAGGGTGGTTCCGAAGTTGAAAATCTGCGTAATGAAATTACTAAAATCGCAGGCGGTAAAAAGGTGCACATCAATATTTCTGAAATTAAAAATCCTGAACTGGACGCAATCTTGGTTGCTGAAAGCATTGCACAACAATTGGAACGTCGTGTTTCTTTCCGTCGTGCTTTGAAACAAGCGATTCAAAGAACTATGCGTTCCGGAGCAAAAGGAATTAAAACTCAAGTAGGCGGACGTCTTGGCGGTGCCGAAATCGCTCGTTCCGAAGGGTACAGCGAAGGAACTGTTCCACTGCATACGCTTCGTGCCGACATTGACTATGGTACAGCGGAAGCTCATACTACTTACGGCCGTCTTGGCGTAAAAGTATGGATCTATCGTGGAGAGGTTCTTCCTCCAGCTAAGAAACAAGCTCCTCAGGAAGGAGGCAACTAATCATGTTGGTACCAAAACGCGTAAAACATCGTAAACAACAACGTGGTCATATGAAGGGGCGTGCAAAAGGCGGTACTACACTGAACTTTGGTGAGTACGGTTTGCAAGCTACTGAACCTGCATGGATTACTAACCGTCAAATCGAAGCTGCTCGTATTGCGATGACTCGTTACATCAAACGTGGTGGTAAGGTTTGGATTAAAATTTTCCCTGATAAACCAATTACTCAGAAGCCTCTTGAGGTTCGTATGGGTAGTGGTAAAGGTAACGTAGAAAAATGGGTTGCAGTAGTGAAACCAGGCAAGATTATGTTTGAACTTGCTGGTGTTCCGGAAGAGATTGCTCGTGAAGCAATGCGTCTTGCCGCTCACAAACTGCCAATCAAAACTAAGTTTGTGAAACGTGAAGAATTGGGTGGTGAAGCAAATGAAGGCTAGTGAATTCCGCAACCTAACCACTGCTGAAATCGAACAAAAGATCTCCGGTTTTAAAGAAGAACTTTTTAACCTTCGTTTTCAACTCGCTACCGGTCAGCTTGATAACCCGACTCGGATCGGCGCTGTGCGTAAGGAAATTGCTCGTGCTAAAACTGTGATCCGTGAAAGAGAACTTGGGATTAGCTAAGATATCAGACCGGGTGGAAAATCCGCCTGTAATTAGGAAGGAGGCCAACAATGAGCGAACGTAATGCCCGTAAAGTATTAGTCGGTAAAGTAGTCAGCGACAAAATGGATAAAACGATTGTGATTGCTGTAGAAACTTACAAAAAACATGATCTCTACCATAAACGCATTAAAGTAACTAAGAAATTCAAAGCTCATGATGAAAACAACACTGCACAAATCGGTGATACTGTTAAAATCATGGAAACTCGCCCTTTGTCCAAAGACAAAAACTGGAGACTGGTCGAAATCGTTGAAAAAGCTGTTATAATCTAATGTAGTGTAGTTTTTCCGAAAGGAGGATAAATAAATGATTCAACCATTTACACGTTTGACTGTAGCTGACAATTCCGGCGCGAAGGAACTGATGTGTATCCGTGTGCTCGGTGGTACGGGACGTCGTACAGCTCAAATTGGTGACCTGATCGTTTGTTCCGTAAAACAAGCAACACCAGGCGGCGTTGTCAAAAAGGGTGATGTAGTAAGAGCGGTTGTTGTTCGTACTAAACGTTCTATCCGCCGTAAAGACGGTTCCTACATCGGATTTGACGAGAACGCAGCAGTGGTCGTTAAAGAAGACAAGAGCCCACGTGGTACTCGTATTTTCGGACCAGTTGCTCGCGAACTTCGTGACAAGGACTTCATGAAAATCGTTTCCTTGGCTCCGGAAGTGATCTAAACTCACCTTAAAATGTGCCCGTAGGAGGTGTACGAAATGCCAAAAGTGAAAAAAGTTCTGGAATCCCATAACAACAAGCTGCACGTCAAAAAAGACGACACTGTTCTGGTGATTACAGGTAAAGATAAAGGTAAAAAAGGTCGCGTTATCGCTGCCTACCCTCGTCAAAACCGTGTGCTTGTGGAAGGTGTTAACATGATTAAAAAACACCAAAAGCCTAATCAGCTGAATCCACAAGGCGGCATCATCGAGAAAGAAGCTCCGATTCACGTTTCCAACGTTATGCACATTGATCCGAAGAGCGGAAAAGTAACCCGTGTTGGTTACAAAGTTTTGGACAACGGAAAAAAAGTGCGCATTGCAAAACGTTCTGGCGAAGTGATCGACTAATTATTTTTTAAAGAAAGGAGGTATATGATTCATGGCTACAACAAGAATGAAAGAACGTTTCTTGAAAGAAATCACTCCTGCTTTGATGCAGAAGTTCAACTATACAACAGTGATGCAAGTGCCTAAAATCGAGAAAGTTGTAATCAACATGGGTGTTGGCGACGCAGTCCAAAACTCCAAAGTGCTTGATTCAGCTCTCAACGACATGCAGCTGATCGCTGGTCAAAAGCCAGTAATCACTCGCGCGAAAAAATCTATCGCAGGTTTTAAATTGCGTGAAAACATGCCAATCGGTGTAAAGGTAACACTTCGTGGCGAGCGTATGTATTATTTCTTGGACAAATTGTTCAACATTACTCTTCCTCGCGTACGTGACTTCCATGGTGTATCAACAAAAGCTTTCGACGGACGTGGTAACTACACGCTTGGTCTGAAAGAACAGTTGATCTTCCCGGAAATCGAGTATGATCAAGTTGATAAAGTTCGTGGTATGGACATCGTTATCGTAACGACTGCCAAAACTGACGAAGAGTCCCGTGAGCTTCTGACTCAGCTGGGCATGCCTTTCGCAAAATAATGTTGGCATAACGTTTCGGGCGTCTGATTTTAAAGACACCCTGTTCTCCGAAACTATTTAGGAGGTGTCAGGCTAAGTGGCAAAAACTTCGATGAAAGTCAAACAACAACGCGCACCAAAGTTTAAAGTTCGTGCTTACACTCGTTGCGAGCGTTGTGGTCGTCCACATTCGGTACTGCAAAAGTTTAAGATCTGCAGAATTTGCTTCCGTGAATTAGCTTATAAAGGCCAGATTCCTGGCGTGAAAAAAGCAAGCTGGTAAAAAGTCCTGTTTGGGAAGGAGGTTTATACACAATGACTATGTCTGATCCAATTGCAGATATGCTTACTCGTATTCGTAACGCGAACACAGTTCGTCACGAAACAGTAGAAATGCCTGCATCTACAATGAAAAAACAAATCGCCGACATCCTGAAACGTGAAGGATTCATTCGTGATGCGGAATTTGTTGAAGATAGCAAACAAGGGATCATCCGTATTTTCTTGAAATACGGTGCGAACAACGAGCGTGTTATTACAGGTTTGAAAAGAATCAGTAAACCAGGTCTTCGCGTTTACACGAAGAGCAATGAGATTCCACGCGTACTGGGTGGACTCGGGATCGCAATCATTTCAACATCCAAAGGTATCATGACCGACAAAGAAGCGCGTCAGTCCAAAGCCGGCGGAGAAGTTGTTTGCTACGTTTGGTAAGATAACGTTTAAAAGATAGGAGGTGCAACAGATATGTCCCGTATTGGTCGTAAACCAATCACAGTACCAAGTGGTGTTGACGTGACTTTGAACAACACAGCAATCACAGTTAAAGGTCCTAAAGGAACATTGACTCGTGAGCTTCATAAAGACATGTCCGTTACTGTGGAAAACAATGAAATTAATGTAGTTCGTCCTTCGGACAACAAACTTCACCGCTCTTTGCATGGAACAACCCGCAGCGTTGTCAACAACATGGTAAGTGGTGTAACTGAAGGGTTTTCAAAATCTCTGGAGCTGGTTGGGGTCGGATATCGTGCAAGCAAATCCGGAGATAAAATCGTTTTGAACGTTGGATACTCTCACCCGGTTGAAATCACACCGGAAGCGGGCATCGAATTCGAAGTTCCTTCGAACACTAAAATCATCGTTCGCGGAATTGATAAAGAGCGTGTAGGTGCTTACGCTGCTAAAATTCGTTCCGTTCGTGAACCTGAACCGTACAAAGGTAAAGGGATTAAATACGAAGGCGAGCGCATCATTCGTAAAGAAGGTAAAGCCGGTAAGAAGAAATAAGTTTCTTACCGACTTTGTGCGGTCTTTCTGCTGGAAAGACTTCGTACTTCTTTTTTACCCAGTGCGTCTTAGTATAAAGTTTTAAAAGGCAAACTGAAGGGAGTGAAAACTTGAGATGATTACAAAACAAGATAAAAATAAAGCACGTGTCAGAAGACATCTGCGTGTACGTAAGAAAATCGAAGGTACGGCTGTACGTCCTCGTTTGAACGTATTCCGCTCTTCCAAGCATATCTACGCACAACTGATTGATGATGTAGCTGGTGTAACATTGGTATCTGCATCCACTATGGATAAAGAACTGAGCAGCGAAATCAAAAACGGCGGTAGTGTAGAAGCAGCTCGTAAGGTTGGCGAACTCGTTGCTAAACGTGCGAAAGAAAAAGGTCATGCTAACATCGTATTTGACCGTGGTGGATACTTGTATCATGGACGGATTCAAGCTTTGGCTGATGCAGCTCGCGAAGCAGGCCTTGAATTCTAAGACATTTCTCAAAAGGAGGTTAACGACTTGCGTGTAGATCCGAATACTTTGGAACTGACTGAAAGAGTAGTAAATATTAATCGTGTAGCTAAAGTTGTCAAAGGCGGACGCCGTTTCAGCTTCAGTGCTCTGGTAGTAGTGGGCGACGGAAACGGCTGGGTAGGCGCTGGAATCGGTAAAGCTGGCGAAGTACCTGATGCAATTCGCAAAGGTATTGAAGATGCTAAGAAAAACCTGGTTCACGTTCCACTCGTAGGAACAACAATTCCTCACCTTGTTACAGGTAAGTTCGGTGCTGGCCGGGTTCTGTTGAAACCGGCATCGGAAGGTACTGGAGTTATCGCTGGCGGTCCGGTTCGTGCTGTACTGGAACTTGCTGGTGTAGGTGATATCTTGACAAAATCTTTGGGTTCTTCGAATTCCATGAATATGGTCAATGCGACTTTGGAAGGTTTGTCCCGTTTGAAACGCGCTGAAGAAGTTGCAAAATTGCGCGGCAAATCCATCGAAGAGCTGCTGGGCTAAGGAGGGAATATCATGGCGAAATTAGAAATTACCCTCGTTCGTTCGTTGATCGGCCGTCCTGGTAATCAGAGAACGACTGTTAAAACGCTCGGCTTGCGTAAAATCAACCATAAAGTAGTTCAACCCGACAATGCAGCTATTCGCGGGATGATTAATCAAGTTAGCCATTTGGTTTCTGTTAAAGAAATTGAGGCTTAAGTAATAAAGTATTTTAACAATAATCAAGGAGGTGCAACGAACGATGAAGTTACATGAGCTTTCCCCAGCTCCAGGCTCCCGCAAAGAACGTAAACGTTTGGGTCGTGGTCCTAGTAGCGGTACGGGTAAAACTTCTGGTCGTGGTCATAAAGGTCAAAACGCTCGTTCCGGCGGTGGTGTACGTCCGGGCTTCGAGGGTGGTCAAAACCCACTGTATCGTCGCTTGCCTAAACGCGGTTTCGTAAATCCTACTCGTAAAGAGTATGCGGTTTTGAATATCGAAGATTTGAACAGTTTTGCAGCGGGTACAGAAGTAAGCCCTGAGTTTTTGCTGAACAATGGCATTGTGAAAAACGCCAAATCCGGAATTAAAATTCTGGGTAACGGTGAAATCACTGTGAAATTGACAGTTAAAGCGAACAAGTTCTCTCAATCTGCGGTAGAGAAAATTGAAGCTGCCGGCGGTAAAACCGAGGTGATCTAATGTTCAAGACCCTGAAAAATATATGGCGGGTTGAGGATCTTAGAACCCGAATCCTGTTCACCCTGTTTATACTCTTTGTATATCGTATTGGCTCCTTCGTGCCGGTTCCCGGCGTGAACAAGCAAGTCTTTACTTCTCAGGATCAAGCAGGAAGCGAGTTGTTTGGACTCCTTAACACCTTCTCAGGGGGCGCATTGTATCAGTTTTCGATCTTTGCCCTCGGGATTATGCCATATATTACAGCGTCCATCATTGTACAGTTGCTGTCAATGGACGTGATTCCGAAACTTGCGGAATGGGCTAAACAAGGAGAGCATGGTAAAAAGAAGTTGGCTCAAATTACGCGTTATGGTACGGTGATACTTGGCCTGATTCAAGCATTCGGAACGTCGATTGGCTTTAATCGACTGTACGGTGCAGCGATGATTCCAGGAGCCACTTTTGCAGATTATCTGGTCATTGCCATTGTGCTTACAGCAGGAACTACGTTCCTTATGTGGCTCGGTGAGCAAATTACCGAAAAGGGAATCGGCAATGGTATCTCTATTGTTATCTTCGCAGGGATTGCGGCGGGTATTCCAAGACATATTCGGACGGTTGTAGAATCTCAGTTTATTCAGGCGGATCAGCTGTTTATGAATATTCTGAAGGCAATTATAATTGCTCTGGTGATTGTTCTGATTATTGTTGGTGTTATCTACATCCAGCAAGGTATTCGGAAAATCCCGGTACAATACGCGAAACGTGTAGTTGGCAACAAAATGTACGGTGGCCAGAATACGCATATTCCGATGAAAATTAATGCGGCAGGCGTTATTCCGGTAATCTTTGCGGTATCATTGCTGCAATTCCCGACAATTATTGCGAGTTTCTGGGCAGATCATGTTTGGGCTAAGTGGGTTACCACTTACTTGTATTATGACAAGCCGCTGGGCATGGTTTTGTATGTCGTAATGATTATCGGTTTCACATTCTTCTATACCTTTGTACAGATGAATCCGCAGCAAATGGCCGACAATATGAAGAAAAACGGCGGTTATATTCCGGGAATTCGTCCGGGTAAAGCCACGGAGAAATACTTGACACGAGTAATGTCACGTTTGACAATGACAGGAGCTTTGTTTCTGGCAGTCATATCCGTTTTGCCGGTATTCTTCGGTTCGCTTTCGGGCTTGCCTCGTTCCGTGCAAATTGGCGGTACTTCATTGCTCATCATCATTGGTGTAGCATTGGATACAATGAAGCAAATCGAAAGCCAACTGATCAAACGCCATTACAAAGGCTTCATCAACAAATAGGCAATAGGTACCGGCTTAGGATGTTCGCATGCTTACCGGCACCTTTTGTGCTGTTTCTTGTGTAGGGGTCGTCTTGAGGAGTGACAGATTGTGAATATTTTGATCATGGGCCCTCCGGGGGCTGGTAAAGGTACACAAGCAGATGTCATTGTGAAGGAATTCGGCATTCCTCATATCTCGACAGGTGATGCTTTTCGCCTAGCGATGAAACAGGGAACACCTATTGGCATTAAAGCTAAAGAATATATCGACAAGGGTGAACTTGTTCCGGATGACGTAACAATCGGCATCGTTGAAGAACGGCTGCAACAGCCAGATTGCAAGAAAGGGTTCTTGCTGGACGGTTTTCCAAGAACTTTGGCTCAGGCTGAAGCCTTGGATCAAATTTTGGGTCGTTTGAATACGAAGCTAGATGACGTTATTAACTTGAAAGTGGATAGTGACAACTTGTTGGCACGAATCACAGGACGGCGGGTTTGTAAAACCTGCGGAACTAGCTATCATATTGTCTTTAATCCTCCTAAGGTTGAAGGCATTTGCGACAAAGACGGTGGGGAACTCTATCAGCGTCCTGACGATAATGAAGATAGCGTAAGAACACGACTTGACGAATATAGTAATAAAACAGCACCACTCCTCACGTTTTATGAGAACCAGAATCTTCTGCGTCATATCGACGGAGAACAGGATATTGATGTGGTTTCCCAAAATATCGTGTCCTTGTTGCGGGGTTAGCTGTAATGATCATTTGCAAGTCGGGGGGCGGAATCAAGCTTTATGAGGAAAGCTGAGAGAATAGTTACGGAAACGGATCATTTCTTGGCAGGACACATCGAGCCCGGTATTACGACCGGTGAACTTGATCATTTAGCTGATCGGTATATTCGCAGTCAGGGAGCTGTGCCGTCTTTTAAAGGTTATAACGGTTTTCCTGCTAGCATTTGCGCTTCAGTCAACGAACAACTGGTGCACGGATTTCCCGGCAAAAGCAAGTTAAACAAAGGCGATATCATCGCGAAAACTCGCCAGTTTACAATGTCGCATGCCATTCGGCAATATATTGAGAATCCAAACCGTGGTATTCCTGAGCAGGGGCCGAGGCTGAAAACCGGCATTGTGCTGGCTATTGAATCTATGATTCAAATAGGTTCTCACCATGTAGGGACGCTGGAAGACAACTGGACGGTCGTTACGATCAACGTAACCTCATGTGCTCATAACGAGCAAGCGGTGACGTGCGAAACGGGCGGCATGGACATTTTCACGAAACTGAGTGCGTAGGTGATTGGAATGATTCAGCAAGGAAACCTGCAAATCGGTCAGCTGGTGAAGATTCTGAAAGGCAGAGGTGCCGGACAGATTGCGGTTGTCGTTTCAGTAGCAGATAGCAGGTTTGTATATATTGCGGATGGGGATAAACGAAAGTTTGATCAAGCGAAGAAGAAAAATGTTCTTCATTTGGTGCCTCAGCCAAAGATTAGTAGCGAGATTGTAAACAGTTTAAACGAAAGCGGTCGGGTGACGAATGGAAAGCTGCGCCATGCAGTGAAAACTTTCCTGGATTCGTCCGAATACCAAGCTGAAGAGAAAGGAGACTGACTTTGGCCAAAGAAGATGTCATTGAGGTTGAAGGTACGGTAATCGAGCCACTGCCGAACGCTACGTTCAAGGTAGAGCTGGAGAACGGTCATCAAATTCTTGCTCATGTTTCCGGAAAGCTGCGGATGCACTTTATCCGTATTTTGACAGGCGACAAGGTGGTTGTACAGTTATCGCCTTACGATTTAACCAAAGGCCGTATAACGTACCGCAAGTAATTCATGCAGGTTTTTATTAAACGTATATCATTTAAAAAAACTTGTTTTGCTCGGCAAAACGATGTGAATGTTCACGAAGCGAGTTTTACCAGGGTAAAGCTTGGAGGAGGTAATCAACATGAAGGTAAGACCTTCTGTAAAACCTATTTGCGAAAAATGCAAAGTCATTCGCCGCAAAGGGAATGTAATGGTTATTTGCGAAAATCCGAAACACAAACAAAAACAAGGTTAATAGAAGGGGGTGTAGCGTAAAATGGCTCGTATAGCTGGTGTGGATTTGCCACGTGACAAACGCGTTGAGATCGCCTTGACTTACATTTTCGGAATCGGTAAAACGACTTCTCAGAAAATCTTGAAGGAAACAGGCATCAGTGCAAACACGCGTGTTCGTGATTTGACTGAAGATGAAGTGAGCAAATTACGTGAAACGATCGACAAAGAAGTTAAAGTAGAAGGCGATCTGCGTCGTGAAATTTCCTTGAATATTAAACGTCTGACTGAGATTGGCTGCTACCGTGGTGTTCGTCACCGTCGTGGGTTGCCTGTTCGCGGACAACGTACTAAAACTAATGCTCGTACGCGTAAAGGTCCTCGTCGGACTGTAGCGAACAAAAAGAAATAAGAAGGGAGGATAACATTCAATGGCTAAACCGAAAAAAGTTGTACGTACAAAACGCCGTGACCGTAAAAATATCGAGACTGGCGTGGCACACATCCGTTCCACGTTCAACAACACGATCGTTACGATCACAGATCCACACGGTAACGCAATCTCTTGGGCCAGCTCAGGCGGCATGGGATTCCGTGGTTCCCGTAAATCTACTCCATTCGCAGCGCAAATGGCCGCAGAAACTGCTGCTAAAGCTGCTATGGAACACGGCATGAAAACTGTCGAAGTCATGGTTAAAGGACCTGGTGCAGGTCGCGAAGCAGCAATCCGCTCTTTGCAAGCTGCTGGTTTGGAAGTTAACCTGATCAAAGACGTAACTCCGGTACCTCATAACGGATGCCGTCCTCCAAAACGTCGTCGCGTCTAATGAGATTTCTCCTCTGCGTGTAGTATAGATCCGGCACAAACTGCCAAGAATGGATGTTTAGGTATACTGCATGATAGACTATGGATAAGGTGAATGTTTCATATAGGAGCGACGTTTTGAAGGAGGGATATTGCAGTGATAGAAATCGAAAAGCCGAAAATTGAGACGGTTGACGTCAATGATGATGGCACCTATGGAAAATTCGTAGTAGAACCGCTGGAACGCGGATACGGTACGACGCTTGGAAACTCGCTTCGCCGTATTCTGTTATCCTCGTTACCGGGGGCAGCAGTCACATCGGTTCAAATCGATGGGGTTCTGCACGAGTTTGCAACGGTTCCCGGTGTGAAGGAAGACGTAACGGAGATCATTCTGAACTTGAAAGCTTTATCGCTTAAAATCCACTCGGATGAAGAGAAAGTACTCGAAATCGATGCGGAAGGCGAAGGAGTTGTAACGGCAGGAGATATCCGTGCGGATAGTGATGTGGAAATTCTTAATCCGGATCTTCACATTGCTACGCTCGGACCGGGTTCGAGACTTCACATGCGTATTTTTGCCAATCGCGGTCGCGGTTACGTTAAGCAGGATCGGAACAAACGTGATGACCAGCCGATCGGCGTCATTCCCGTCGACTCCATCTACACTCCGATTGCACGCGTGAACTACGGCGTAGAAAATACGCGTGTCGGCCAGGTTACGAATTATGACAAGCTGACACTTGAGGTTTGGACTGACGGAAGTATTCGTCCCGAGGAAGCAGTGAGCCTTGGAGCCAAAATTTTGACCGAGCATGTGATGTTGTTCGTGGGTCTCACGGACGAGGCTAAAGATGCTGAAATTATGGTTGAAAAAGAAGAAGACAAGAAAGAAAAAGTTCTTGAAATGACGATCGAAGAGCTGGATCTCTCCGTCCGTTCCTATAACTGCCTTAAGCGCGCTGGTATCAATACGGTACAAGAACTCACGACTAAATCTGAAGAAGATATGATGAAGGTCCGTAACTTGGGTCGCAAATCTTTGGAAGAAGTACAAGAGAAGCTCGAGGAACTTGGTTTAGGACTTCGTACGGAAGAATAGTACAGCAACGTTTTTGTGAAGGAGGGGAAATTACATGGCATACCAAAAATTGGGCCGTAACTCCAGTGCCCGTAAAGCTTTGTTTCGTGATTTGGTAACCGATCTGTTCTTGTATGAGCGTATCCAAACTACTGAGGCTAAAGCAAAAGAAGTTCGTTCTATTGCTGAAAAACTGATCACCAAAGCGAAAAAAGGAGATCTGCACGCACGTCGCCAAGTGGCTGCGTTCGTTCGCCGTGAAACTTTGGATGGTGAGCAGGATGCAATCCAAAAGCTGTTTAGCGAATTGGCTACACGTTACACTGAGCGTCCAGGTGGATACACTCGTATCTTGAAATTGGGACCTCGTCGTGGCGACGCCGCTCCAATGGTATATCTGGAATTGGTTGACCGCGCGTAAACAGGCGAAGATGAGGGAAGGGTGGACAGAATCGGCTTGATTCTGAACAACCCTTTTTTTCTCTTGGAGGAGTCCTTGAGGGGCTTCTCCTTTGTTATGTTCGGTTATTCCTTGTAAGGCCAGAGACTACCCCTATAAAGGTGTGAGAAGCATGCGGAACTTGTGCATGAAGGTGAACTATGACGGAACCCACTATGATGGCTTTCAGACGCAGCCTAACGGTAACACCATTCAGGACTGCCTTGAACATGCTATCTACTCATTGACGGGCGAGCGTCTTAAAATTACAGGCTCAGGCCGTACAGATGCAGGTGTACATGCATACGGGCAGGTATTCAATTTTCACACTGAATCGCCGATTCCAATACAGCGCTGGTGTCTGGCACTTAATGCCTGGTTGCCTCGTGATATCATCGTTACGGATGCGAGAGAGGTGCCAATGTCCTTTCATGCACGCCGCATGGCGAAGCGGAAGACATATCGGTACAGTATTAATGCGAACCGGTTTCCGGACATCTTTCACCGTCGTACACAGGCCCATCATCCAACGAGTCTGGATGTAAGAGCGATGGAGGAAGGGTTGGCTCATTTAGTTGGCACCTTTGACTATACTTCGTTCGCATCTCGACGTTCCCAAAAGACGAATCATGTTCGCACTATTTACGAAGCCTATATGACAGTAGACCATTCCTTTTCACGTCCGGGCTCGGATGATCAGGGAATTATCCATACTTATATTACAGGTAGCGGATTTTTGCAGCACATGGTTCGGATTATTATGGGGACTTTGCTGGAAGTGGGAGAAGGCAAAAAATCGTCGGATGATATTCCTTCCATTTTGGAGGCGAAAAGTCGTTCAAAGGCTGGACCTACGGCTGTTGGACACGCTTTAACGCTCTGGAATGTAGAGTACGACGAAAACATCAAAAAACATTGATTTTACCCTTGCGGAATTGATGGTTATCCTGTAATATAAAAGTTGTGTTTTCTTAATGGCTTTCCCACAGCCCCAATTAAGATAATCACTTTAAAGTAACATCTAATCCATCAATAATGCAGCAACTTAACGAACGAAGATAAATGATGATTTCTGTTAACGAACTTAAGGAGGATACTTTTCATGCGTACTACGTATATGGCGAAGCCAAATGAAGTTGAGCGCAACTGGCACATCATTGATGCCGAAGGCAAAACGCTCGGTCGTCTGGCAAGCGAAGCGGCTGCGTTGATTCGCGGCAAACACAAGCCACAATTTACACCACATGTGGACACAGGTGATTTTGTTGTTGTAATCAATGCGGAAAAAATCGTATTGACCGGTAAAAAAATGGAGAACAAGAAATACTACCGTCACTCCCTGCATCCGGGTGGTCTGAAAGTAACGGTTGCACAAGAAATGGTTAAGAACAAGCCTGAGCGCATGTTGGAATTGGCTGTTCACGGTATGCTTCCTAAAACTCGTCAAGGCGAGAAAATGAAGCTGAGACTTAAAGCTTACAGAGGCACTGAGCATCCACATGCAGCACAAAAACCTGAAGTTTACGAACTTCGCGGATAATTAAAAGGGAGGACAGTTTCATGGCACAAGTACAATACTATGGGACAGGTCGTCGTAAACATTCGGTAGCTCGTGTTCGTCTCGTACCGGGTGAAGGACGCATTGTCATCAATAAGCGTGATATTAATGAATATTTCGGTTTGGAAACTCTCAAACTGATCGTAAAACAACCACTGAACCTGACAGAAACAGTTGGTAGCTATGACGTACTCGTTATCGCTCATGGTGGTGGTATCTCTGGTCAAGCCGGCGCAATTCGCCACGGTATTTCCCGTGCTCTGTTGAAAGCAGATCCGGAATTCCGTCCAGCTTTGAAAAAAGCAGGATTCTTGACTCGTGACCCACGTATGAAAGAACGTAAAAAGTACGGACTCAAAGCCGCTCGTCGTGCACCACAGTTCTCGAAACGTTAATATTTCGAATACAGAAGAACCTTTTCCTTATGGAAAGGGTTCTTTTTTAATTTCCTAATCATTACCCACATGTGGATAAGTAGACCTAGTTTAAAGCTATGAGTTTCGGCATGTTTCAGCGAATACATAAATAACCGCATGCAAATGCACGGAAAACGAGAAGTTATCCACGAAGGAATTGAAGATGATATTGTTATACACAAATACAGTTTGCTATTTCAACGTAGTTTATTCTGTAATGTTTATAACCTGTGACTAAATATATTGTCCGGCTATTTAGTTTAGCCTGGTCTTAATATTCTTTGCTAAGTGCTGTTTTGTGAGGATACTTTGGTATCACCTGTTTATGTAAAGATCTCCTTGATATGTTCTGGAGGGGTTGTCTATGCCTCTTGTAGAGCTGTTTTGGGCGCAGCTAGGGATAGGGCAAGGAATACCTCTTTTTATTTGTGCGCACTGGGCAGCAGGACGATCCTTAGCCTAGCAATGTCCGCTGCCTAAGCTGCTACAATTGTAACGGCGATGTACATGTTACTGGTAATGGAAATAGTCTACACAGCAATCGCCCTAAACTATAACCAGGAGCACTATTGTATTGTCCGACTGTTTACTCTCATAAAATCGCTCCTCATTGATGACAGGCTTTAAAAAGACTTCCAGAGCGATAAGAGCCTTGTTTGTGTCCAGTGGATCAATTGTTCGGTAATTGCCTCTACAAGCGCTATAGGATTGGATAGAGGCATAATAAGAATTCAGTGCGGAGTCATTTCTTTTATAATTTCCACAATGAAGGTATCGCTGACGCCAGAGCTCCAGAATAGTATAGTGGTTTCATCTGGCTAAAAATTCGGGTAAATGCTATTTCGCTTTTACCCTCTTCTGAACTTATCCACATACGGACTTCATCTTTTGAATGCAGAATAAGAATTCTGAAGCTAAAGGTATTTTCAAATCCCTCAGTTGGCGTCCTTCGATAATCTTAGATTCAGAAACGATGCTTGTTATCTTCTATAGATAGTTTTGCATGATCAAGTAACCCAAAGTTGTTCAGTATTACCGATGGCTGCCTCGCACTGGGCACAGGATTAGGATACGCTGCTCCTAGTTGACTCTAAAGCATTTTACTCAGAAAATCCGCAAGCAGACGTTAAGTACAAAAAAACATTTTGGCTATCAAATCATTCAACCAAGTGATTTTACGTAGCATGATAGGTTGTCAAAAAAATGCTTATCCGTACGTTCGGTTTGCTCTTCCAAAGTCACCATAGGGAATATTCCTTCAAGGACCAAACTACTTCCATATGTTGTTGTATAAGAAAGGCCTTTTTTTAAAAGCGTACTGTTAGTACATCTTTGTCTTCGACAGGGTGGAGAACAAGCCATCTTTCTTGACGGAAAAAATCCCTAATTCAAGCATACTTTCAGCTACAATAGTTACCTTTAGTAACCAAAGAGCTTATGTACCATTCTCAAATGTTTGGTATAAGAATATTTTATATAAAGTCAATGAACTTGGTTGGATACGCAAGAAAGCATTAAAGAATGCTGACAGAACAACATTCCTACAAGTTTGGGTGGATAAATGCTTGCATCAGGACATTTTGCCTTGGATTGACAATGATTAAGAAAGTTTTATACTGTATTTAATCTTATTAGTTTAGTCGGTATTGGAGTGACACTATTTATGAATCTTCATATGGAGGCGCATTGATAATGAATTTATTGGAGAAAGAAGCGTTGATTAGAGTCAAGGCAATTGAACTGGAAGATGCTACGCCAGAGGAAATTATCCAGTATGCTGTTCTTACATTTCCCAATCTTACCTTTGCTTGTAGCTTCGGAGCAGAAGATGTAGTACTAGTAGACATGCTTCAAAAAATTAGCCCTTCCACCGACATTTTTTACTTGGACACCGACTTTCATTTTCAAGAAACTTACGATACGCGAGATCAGATGAAGGCCAGGTACAACTTGGATTTTGTTAGAGTCTCTCCCTTAATTACTCCCGAAGAGCAAGCGGCTAAACATGGAGAGGAACTGTGGAAAACAGATCCTAACACATGTTGTGGTATACGCAAAGTTGAGCCGCTGACACGCATTTTGTCGCAATACGATGCATGGATTACCGGTATTCGCCGCGATCAGGCCCCTACTCGTGCGAATTCAAAAAAGATAGAGTATGATGAAAAGTTTGGACTCGTTAAATTTAACCCCTTGGCAAGCTGGACATCCGAGGATGTATGGAACTATATCCGCACTCATGAAGTGCTGTATAATCCATTGCATGACCGCAATTATCCAAGTATCGGTTGTGAGCAATGTACCCGTGAGGTCCTACCAGGTGAAGATCCTCGTGCAGGTCGTTGGTCTGGCAATGAGAAAACGGAATGCGGGCTCCATCAATAAAATGATATTCAGGTAGCTATGAGTCATATTTATGAAGAAGAAGGGAAGTGCATTATGACTGCAATTCTTCCGCATGGCGGAACACTTGTTGATAAAATCATTACAGGCCCGGAACAAAAAGCGCTTTTGCAGACTGCGAGGGAATTGTTTCCTATCCGTGTAAACTCATGGACCATTTCTGATCTGGATTTAATTGGAGTGGGGGCTTTCTCTCCTTTGACGGGGTTTATGAATGAATCTGACTATAGGTCAGTGGTAACAGATATGCGTCTTGCCGATGGTACAGTCTGGAGTATTCCCATTACTCTTGCAGTTGCAGAAAGTATAGCCAGTGAATTGAAATTAGGTCAGCAGGTGGCTTTAGTGGGGGAAACAGACGGTACCATTTATGCTGTACTTAATATTGAAAGTATTTATCAGGTAGATCAGGCTGAGGAAGCCAGAAGAGTATTCAAGACGGATGACCCGGCTCATCCTGGCGTAAACAAACTGTTAGATCGACCTGCTACGTATGTTGGTGGATCTGTGCAAGTGCTGAATCGGCCGGAGCCCACACAATTTAGTGAGTTTTACTATACACCATCACAGACACGCGACTATTTTGCAGAAAAAGGTTGGAAAACAGTGGTCGGTTTTCAAACACGAAATCCGGTACACCGAGCACATGAGTACATCCAAAAAAGCGCGATGGAGATTGTGGATGCATTGTTTCTAAACCCACTCGTTGGTGAAACCAAGTCAGATGACGTTCCGGCAGATGTGCGTATGAAGAGCTATTTGGTGCTGCTGGACAATTATTATCCGGCTGATCGGACTTTTCTGGGGGTATTTCCTGCTGCCATGCGATACGCGGGCCCTAGAGAGGCCATTTTTCATGCTATTGTGCGAAAGAACTATGGCTGCACCCATTTTATTGTTGGAAGGGATCATGCTGGTGTAGGAGACTATTATGGTACCTACGAGGCACAGGAAATTTTCAGCCACTTTACACCTGAAGAGCTGGGGATTACTCCATTGTTCTTTGAACACAGCTTTTATTGCACCCGATGTGGAAACATGGCTTCAAGTAAAACATGCCCACATCCCAAGGAGCATCATTTAACGCTCTCGGGCACCAAGGTACGGGAATTGTTGCGCTCTGGGGTTTGCCCGCCACCTGAATTTACACGACCGGAAGTCGCTCAAGTGCTGATTGAAGGTATGAAGGAATTTGTTCATGCCTGAGTTGTACTATCTACACGCCTCGTCCCATATAGATTATTAGTATCTGTATAGGACGGAGGCGTTTTGTTATGCAAAAAAATAATCGTAAAAACGAGGTTACACTGTGGATTCGCTATCGGACGTTGCAAAAAATGCTGTTGGGCTGTTGTCTCGCCGTTCTATTTATTACACTGGCATTGTATGAGATACCTGCTTCGAGAGCTTGGACCCATTGGAGTTTACCCCTTACAGGTAAAGTAATTGCCATAGATGCTGGACACGGAGGGCCTGATGGAGGGGCGGTTAGCAAAGAAGGGATTATTGAAAAGGATATTAATCTGGCAATCGCTTTTTATTTGCGGGATTATTTACAGCAAGCAGGTGCTGTTGTTGTCATGACACGTGAGGATGACCGCGACCTGGCGCAGCAAGAAACGAAAGGTTATTCCAGAAGAAAAACGGAGGATTTGAAGCAGCGTGTGCGTATAATTGAGGAGCAGAAAGCAGACCTCTTTCTAAGTATTCATATGAACAGTATCCCGTCGAGCCGTTGGAGTGGAGCCCAGACCTTTTACGTACCTAACCATGCAGATAACGAGAATTTGGCGTCTTTAATTCAGGAAGAGATCAAACGCAACTTGGAAAATACGGACAGAGTGGCTAAGACCGTGAACACAGTTTATTTATTGAAAGCTCTCAAAATGCCATCAGCCCTTGTTGAAGTCGGATTTTTGTCCCATCCAGAGGAGGCCAGACGACTAAGTGACGTGAACTATCAAAGACAGGTGGCGGCGTCCATATATAAGGGGATTTTGCGTTACTGTGCCGGGGAAAAGGGGATCTCACCAGCACCTGAGGCCAGATAGTGGTATACTGTAAGTGTTTACCACTCCGTAAATTCATCAAAGCAGAGGTGCTGATAAATCATGCAATCAAGAGAGCAAGTTATAGAGTTACTTCAACAAGTACGGGAGCCTTATACAGGACGCCGTCTAGTCGATCTCCATTTTATTCGGGATGTGGTTGTTAAAGAGGATCGTGTATCCTTGACCGCTATTAGTCTGAATAACCAGGAAGAGACGCTTGCAGAACTGGAGCGGGAAATCCGGCAGACTTTAGAAGAGGCGGGATTAAGCCACGTCCATATTCGTATTCGTGAGGCATCTGAGCATGAAAAGTCCGCAATTCAAGCTGGGGAGAATACCGAGGACGCCGCTGACCCGGTTTTGACCAAAGGACATGCTGTCGGTATGGAAGAACATGAGCTGCTTAACCCAGCATCTGGCGTCCGGTTTATTGCTATTGCAAGCGGAAAAGGTGGTGTCGGAAAATCGACAGTAGCTGTAAATTTGGCTGCTGCTTTAGCTAGACAGGGGAAGCGTGTGGGTTTAATTGATGCGGATATCTATGGATTCAGTGTGCCGGATATGATTGGAGTAGAGGATGTGCCTTCGGTCGAAGAGGGTATCATTCAGCCAGTGGAGCGATTTGGTATCAAAATCATGTCAATGGGCTTCTTTGTCAGAGAGAATAACCCGGTGATCTGGAGAGGTCCCATGCTAGGGAGAATGCTCAGACAGTTTTTTAGTGATGTCGAATGGGGAAAGCTGGACTATATGATTCTCGATTTACCACCAGGCACTGGCGATGTAGCGCTTGACGTACATCAAATGATTCCGCAGAGTGAAGAAATCATTGTTACTACTCCACATGCGACGGCGGCTTTTGTAGCTGCACGTGCAGGCGCAATGGCGCTTCAAACGGATCATAAGGTCATCGGTGTTGTGGAGAACATGTCTTATTATGTGTCCTCCACTGGAGAAAAGGACTATGTTTTTGGGCGAGGAGGAGGGGCTATGCTGGCAGACACTCTTCATACAAAACTTCTTGCTCAAATTCCGCTGGGTATTCCAGATAATCATCCGTCAGAAGCCGACTTTTCTCCATCAGTATATAAATCCGAGTCGGCGACAGGAGCCATTTACAATGATATTGCTGCTCAAATTATGATCTTGCACACGAAATCTAAATAAAGAAAAAAGGCTGGTTTTTAAACCAGCCTCAGATTGTCGAGAAACCCCGTCATTTTGAGACGTGGGTTTCCTTTTTACATCATAATGCTCTGGTCTCTGGAGAAGCAGGGGGGGTTACCCCTGTTTCTCCAGGCGATCTAGGTGGATCGCCATCTTCTTCATGTTCTGCACGGCTGCCGTCATAAGGGCTTGTTCCCTGACGTTTGGAAGACCGCGCAAACGGCAATAGCGAAACCCATGGAGCTCTTTGGCATCCGCGAAGCTTCGCTCAATCGTCTCTTTTCGTTTGCGGTACAGCTTTTTACCAGATGGGCTCAGCCGGTTGCTCCGTACCCACTCTTTGCTGTCTTCCCAGACATGCCGAGTCACCACTTTGCGGTGGTTTCGAGACTGGGTACACTGACTTAGCAGTGGGCAATGCTGGCACTGAGCTGGGTCAGAGGCATACTGCCGGTATCCCTTACGGTCCGTCGTTCGGTAGGGCAGTTCCTGTTGGGCTGGGCATCTATACGCATTGCGTTTGGCATCGTATTCAAACTTCCATTTCGGAAACAGTCCTTGTCTGGGATGGAATCTTCGGTGAGCAATCACGGCAAAAATCTTTCGGTTCTGCAAACCTCGGCAAATCGGCGTTGTTAAATAACCTGAATCTAGTGCAACAGCTTCTACTTGAAAACCAAAACGTTCTCTTTGGCGATCCAAACGGGACAAATAGGGGACAGAATCATGTACATTCCCTGGTGTCACATGCACGTCCGTAATCAGATTGTACTTCATATCCACCGTGCGGTGGTCCAGATAGAAGAAGCCTTCGGGCTTGCCATCACGGATCATATAGCCGCTGTCCGGGTCTGTTTTGCTCACTTTCATTTCTTTTTCTTCGTTCACTTCCTCTCGGGATTTTAAGGCTTTTTTCCGTGGTTTCTCCGGTCATCCTTCACCGCTTCGTTCAGCTCGTCCATATAGTCTTTAGTATTCTGCAACACTTGTTCTTTGGTGTACTGGTGCCTGTTAGCATTGGCTTTGACGTGTGTGGAATCGGTGACGAGAACACGCCCACCCACCATTCGGTGAGAGATCGCCTGCAGCACAATTTCATCGAAGATATCTTGAAAGATCGTGGTGTCTTTAAAGCGAGTACGACGATTCCAGCTAATCGTCGTATGGTCCGGAACTTTATCCGTTAAGCCCAACCTCAGAAACCAACGATAAGCTAGGTTCGTCTGAATTTCTCGCTCGAGTTGCCGTTCTGAGCGAATGCCATAGAAATAACCGAGAAAGATCATTTTAAACAATACGGTAGGATCAATGGCAGGACGCCCGTTGTCTGCACAATACAGTGGTCGAACTTTATCATCGATAAACGAAAAATCGATATACTTATCTACTTTGCGGAGCAAGTGATCTTGAGGAACCAGATCTTCGATGGAAACAAATTCGTAGGATTGTTGTTTTTCGCGGTTGGAGCGTAGCATATCAACACCATCCGTTCTACAATAGTTACCTATATTATACAACATTAACGCGGTGTAGTCTTAAACAAAATTAACATAAAATAGGCTGTCGAGACTTTCTCGACAGCCTGAGGCTGGTTTTTAAACCAGCCTTTTTATTATTGGCTTCCTCCTTGTTCTCCTTCGCCCCCACCTTCGCCGCCGCCACCACCTTGCTTATCGCCGCCTGCACCGCCTTGCTCACCACTTTTTTTCTCAACCTTGGGTTGAAGCTCCTCTTGTACGACGGTTTTGAGTAAATTCATAACCTCAAGTCGGAAAATCGGATTTTGCATGGCATCATGCATGACTGTCATAGATTGTTTGCGATATTCAGGGGTTTTAGTTAAGTCCATATACATTTTGGTTAATTCTGGCGACTTGAGCATTGCTTCAATTGATTTTTGATAAGAAGGGTCTTTTATAAGTTGCATATGAAGCTGTTTGCTTTGGCTGTTGATGGCTTTGGCAAATTCTCCGGCAAAACGCGGATCAGTCATAATCTTTTCGATTTCTTTTTTATATTCAGGTGATATCAAAGTATCTTTGACTGCGATCTTCATCTGCTCAGCCGATTGCATGGGCATAAGCATCTTCATTCCCATGCTGCCACCAGCCCCACCACCAGATCCACCCTCTTCACTGCTTTGACCGGATTGTCCTTCTTTGGATGAACTGTTTTCCCCAGTTAAAGCTTCCTCTACCGCTTTTTTTCCGTCATCACTTTTCAGGATATCGACAACCATCGTTTTCATCTCTTTATAACTGTTCTGGGGGGGCGCAGAACCCTGATCCGAGCCGCATCCACTCAGTGCAACGCCCAGTACGCATACCGTGCTAACAAATCGCAAACGAGTCCAATTCATGGCCGTATTCCTCCTTCATCATGAATGTGGATAGTATGCGGATGAATGGGGAGAAATATGTCGATTTGCTTTTGGTTTTTAGCTGAGAACGATGTAAAATAACTCCTTAAAGACCCAGTGCCTGATCGCGTACCTCTTTGCCTTTTACTGTACCCTGTTGAAGCAGTTCAGATACAGTCACGAATTCATAGCCCTGTGCACGCAACTTGTCGATAATGACGGGCAAGGCTTCATGCGTTTGTTTACAGGAATCACTGGCATGCAGAAGGACGATATCGCCAGGATGCGCTTTATTTACAACACGGTCGATTATGACCTGAGTACCAGGGTTTTTCCAATCCAGGGAATCTGTATCCCACTGAATGGTTTTGTAGCCTAAAGTGCCGGCAACCTGAAGGACCCTTTTATCAAAGTCGCCATTAGGCATACGGATCAACTTCGGGGACTGTCCCGTCAGTTCGGTTAATGTGGTATGAGCAATTGAAATCTGCTTACGAATATCTTCATCGCTTAAGCTACTGTAATTTTCATGTTTATGGCCATGACTGCCGATTTCAAATCCACTTTCTTTAATCTGATTCACAAGCTCTGGATGTGTTTTACTCCAAGGGGCAGAAAGGAAAAAGGTGGACTTGGTCACTTTTTTATCCTGAAGGACTTTTAAGATGGGGGCAGTACGCTTATCTCCCCAACTAATATCAAAGGTGAGAGCGATCAACTTTTTGTCCGTGGGTACACTATAAATAGCGGTTGGTGCTTCCTCGGAAAAAACCGTAACATTATCGGTTTCTACATAAATGACTCCAACGGTAAAGACGGCTGCAGCCATTACGATTAAGAATCGTTTGATTTTTTTACCGTTTAATACATAGAAAAAAGAATTCATGGTTAATAACGCTCCTTTCATCCTAGAAGTGCTTGTTTACTTAAAGCTATGCCGGGGGTTGTCAATTATTCCATTGGACTAATAGGAGGAATTATCAAATGGGACTAAAAGCTTTTTTTCACGATTTACACACGACAAGACGGCTAATTTTTATCTCTGCAATTCTTTTCTGCACAAGTATTATAGTGGGATGGTTAAGTACAGGCACTATTCAATCCATGCTGGCGCAACAAATGAAGGGGCTGGGAGAAGTAGCGCAGCGCTTGCAGAATTCTGAGCATCCACAATGGAGTTTTTTTGTATTTATCTTTTTCAATAATGCAATTAAATGTGTGCTGGTTATATTTATGGGGGCTGTATTTGGAATCGTACCGTTTATATTTTTGATTGTGAACGGTATGGTATTAGGGTTCGTAGTACACTTGCAGACAGATATAGGAAGAAGTATCTATGAGGTTGTTGTAAAAGGGTTACTGCCTCATGGTGTGATTGAATTGCCAGTTTTGATTATCGCCTGTGCTTTCGGATTGAAGTTCGGAATCAACATAATGTCTACTATAGGTACAAGCATAGGGCTAAAGCGTAAAGAAACTGGCCTGTCGTGGGATGTATTTATGAAACAAACGTTGAGGGTGTCTATATGGTCTGTCATCTTACTGCTTATAGCAGCTGCAATTGAGAGTGGCATAACTTATCGTTTATTGTCACAATAAAATATTATGGCCAATTATTTATATATTTCTTGAAAATTGAACATAACAAAGGGGAGAGCCTAAAGAGAAGCTAAAGATTAATCGGGGTAAGTTTGAAACCTTAGCAGTTGAGTTTAAAAACAGGTAAAGATTGGAACAATAGTTGAGCAAATATAAGTACTTTATAATCTGCTGATAAGGGAGTATGGTCATATGTTGGGAATGCTGTTTAACGAAAAAGAATGCAAGGAACTTGACTACGTTCTTCGTAAGGAGCTAGATGAAATGCTGCTTGATATGAGCGATACTCGATTGGATCAAGATATTCGCTACGCAATCGCACTTCGATATAAAACAGTCTTCCGCATGTATGCCCGTTTTGCACCCGCCAAGGAACTATCAAAATATGCTCGCAGAGGGCGAGTCCCACAAACTAAACAATGAAAAGGTAGAAACTACATCAGATATCAGGAAGTAAACTATTTTTAAAAGCTTATACTTTCTGATATCAAAAAAAGTATTGACTCTATTCAATATTCATGGTAAATTGATTTTCGTTCCTTTTTAAAGAATTTGCTCAAAAAAAAGAAATTAAAAAAACTATTGCAAATTTTAAAAAGAGATGATATATTATAAAGGTCGCCACTGAGACGCGGTGACGAAACAAAGTAAGACATTATGCGAGTTTGATCTTTGAAAACTGAACAACGAGTGAGTACGGATTTTGTTTACAAAATCCAACGCTGAAGTTTCGGTACATGCCATCAGGCTGTATAAAATGGAAGCAAACAAGAGATATTTTATCTCGTCAGTTTCAACATGAGCTTATCGCTCTTTCTATAAACCGACTTCGGTTGGTCTTTAATGGAGAGTTTGATCCTGGCTCAGGACGAACGCTGGCGGCGTGCCTAATACATGCAAGTCGAGCGGGGTTGTGTAGAAGCTTGCTTCTACACAACCTAGCGGCGGACGGGTGAGTAACACGTAGGCAACCTGCCCACAAGACAGGGATAACTACCGGAAACGGTAGCTAATACCCGATACATCCTTTTCCTGCATGGGCGAAGGAGGAAAGACGGAGCAATCTGTCACTTGT
>NZ_JBBOYM010000001.1:185000-4912500 GCF_038008125.1 Paenibacillus sp. FSL L8-0663 | reverse complement strand
CCGTATGAATCCGGCAGGACCATCTGCCAAGGCTAAATACTCCCTGGCGACCGATAGTGAAGCAGTACCGTGAGGGAAAGGTGAAAAGCACCCCGGAAGGGGAGTGAAATAGATCCTGAAACCGTGTGCTTACAAGAAGTCAGAGCCCGATCTAGGGGTGATGGCGTGCCTTTTGTAGAATGAACCGGCGAGTTACGTTCCCGTGCAAGGTTAAGGTGAAGAGCTGAAGCCGCAGCGAAAGCGAGTCTGAATAGGGCGAATGAGTACGTGGACGTAGACCCGAAACCGGGTGATCTACCCCTGTCCAGGGTGAAGGTGCGGTAACACGCACTGGAGGCCCGAACCCACGCATGTTGAAAAATGCGGGGATGAGGTGGGGGTAGCGGAGAAATTCCAATCGAACCCGGAGATAGCTGGTTCTCCCCGAAATAGCTTTAGGGCTAGCCTCGGAAAGAAGAATCGTGGAGGTAGAGCACTGATTGGGTGCGGGGCCCGCAAGGGTTACCAAGCTCAGTCAAACTCCGAATGCCATAGATTTAGTTCCGGGAGTCAGACAGTGAGTGCTAAGATCCATTGTCGAAAGGGAAACAGCCCAGACCATCAGCTAAGGTCCCCAAGTGTGTGTTAAGTGGGAAAGGATGTGGAGTTGCACAGACAACCAGGATGTTGGCTTAGAAGCAGCCACCATTGAAAGAGTGCGTAATAGCTCACTGGTCGAGTGACTCTGCGCCGAAAATGTAACGGGGCTAAACACACCACCGAAGCTATGGCTTGATGCTTGCATCAGGGGTAGGGGAGCGTTGAATGCGGGTTGAAGGTGTACCGTAAGGAGCGCTGGACTGCATTCAAGTGAGAATGCCGGTATGAGTAACGAAAAGATCTGTGAGAATCAGATCCGCCGAAAGCCTAAGGGTTCCTGAGGAAGGTTCGTCCGCTCAGGGTAAGTCGGGACCTAAGGCGAGGCCGATAGGCGTAGTCGAAGGACAACAGGTCGAAATTCCTGTACCACCGTAATCCGCTATGAGCGATGGGGTGACGCAGTAGGGTAGTGACGCGGACTGATGGATGTCCGTCTAAGCAGTGAGGCTGGTGTGTAGGCAAATCCGCACATCGTTAAGGCTGGGCTGTGATGGGGAGCGAAAATTATAGTAGCGAAGGTCATGATCTCAGACTGCCAAGAAAAGCCTCTAGCCAGGAGAAGGTGCCCGTACCGCAAACCGACACAGGTAGGCGAGAAGAGAATTCTAAGGCGCGCGGAAGAACTCTCGTTAAGGAACTCGGCAAAATGACCCCGTAACTTCGGGAGAAGGGGTGCCTCGGTAGGGTGAATAGCCCGAGGGGGCCGCAGTGAAAAGGCCCAAGCGACTGTTTAGCAAAAACACAGGTCTGTGCGAAGCCGCAAGGCGAAGTATACGGGCTGACGCCTGCCCGGTGCTGGAAGGTTAAGGGGAGTGGTAAGCCTTCGGGCGAAGCTATGAACCGAAGCCCCAGTAAACGGCGGCCGTAACTATAACGGTCCTAAGGTAGCGAAATTCCTTGTCAGGTAAATTCTGACCCGCACGAATGGCGTAACGACTTGGGCGCTGTCTCAACGAGAGATCCGGTGAAATTTTAATACCTGTGAAGATGCAGGTTACCCGCGACAAGACGGAAAGACCCCATGGAGCTTTACTGCAGCTTGATATTGAATTTGGGTACGATCTGTACAGGATAGGTGGGAGCCGTCGAACTTTGAGCGCCAGCTTGAAGGGAGGCATCCTTGGGATACCACCCTGATCGTATCTAGGTTCTAACTTGGTACCGTAAACCGGTGCGAGGACAGTGTCAGGTGGGCAGTTTGACTGGGGCGGTCGCCTCCTAAAGAGTAACGGAGGCGCCCCAAGGTTCCCTCAGAATGGTTGGAAATCATTCGAAGAGTGCAAAGGCAGAAGGGAGCTTGACTGCGAGACCTACAAGTCGAGCAGGGACGAAAGTCGGGCTTAGTGATCCGGTGGTACCGCATGGAAGGGCCATCGCTCAACGGATAAAAGCTACCCTGGGGATAACAGGCTTATCTCCCCCAAGAGTCCACATCGACGGGGAGGTTTGGCACCTCGATGTCGGCTCATCGCATCCTGGGGCTGAAGTAGGTCCCAAGGGTTGGGCTGTTCGCCCATTAAAGCGGTACGCGAGCTGGGTTCAGAACGTCGTGAGACAGTTCGGTCCCTATCTGTCGTGGGCGTAGGAAATTTGAGAGGAGCTGTCCTTAGTACGAGAGGACCGGGATGGACGTACCGCTGGTGTACCAGTTGTTCCGCCAGGAGCACCGCTGGGTAGCTATGTACGGAAGGGATAAGCGCTGAAAGCATCTAAGCGTGAAGCCCCCCTCAAGATGAGATTTCCCAGTATGTAAGACCCCTTGAAGACGACGAGGTAGATAGGTTGGGGGTGGAAGTGCAGTAATGCATGGAGCTGACCAATACTAATCGGTCGAGGGCTTATCCTAAGATAAAACGCAAATAAGTTTCGGATCCAGTTTTCAGGGTGTAACCTTGAACGTATGTACAAGTGACATACGACAAGCGCATGGCTATTCATTCACACGATAAGTGATGAAGCGAATAACCTTACGGAAGAATTTGCGTAGCAAATTCATGTTTGGTGGCGATAGCGGAGGGGTTCCACACGTACCCATCCCGAACACGACCGTTAAGCCCTCCAGCGCCGATGGTACTTGGACCGCAGGGTCCTGGGAGAGTAGGACGTCGCCAAGCAGAACTTTATGATTATTATTCCCTGATAGCTCAGTTGGTAGAGCACTCGACTGTTAATCGAGTTGTCACAGGTTCGAGTCCTGTTCGGGGAGCCACTTGCTCTCATAGCTCAGCAGGTAGAGTGCATCCATGGTAAGGATGAGGTCACCGGTTCGAACCCGGTTGAGAGCTTGTTATAGGATGGCCCGTTGGTCAAGGGGTTAAGACACCTCCCTTTCACGGAGGTAACAGGGGTTCGAATCCCCTACGGGTCATAGGATATTATGGAGGCTTAGCTCAGCTGGGAGAGCATCTGCCTTACAAGCAGAGGGTCGGGGGTTCGAGCCCCTCAGCCTCCACCATTTTTCATTCTCTTACCTGGATGAAATCTTGGGGAATTGTGAATCATATGCATATTGGGGATTAGCCAAGCGGTAAGGCAACGGACTTTGACTCCGTCATGCATAGGTTCAAATCCTATATCCCCAGCCATTAAGAGCCATTAGCTCAGTTGGTAGAGCACCTGACTTTTAATCAGGGTGTCGAAGGTTCGAGTCCTTCATGGCTCACCATTGTATTACATGCGCGTGTGGCGGAATTGGCAGACGCACTAGACTTAGGATCTAGCGTCTTTGACGTGGGGGTTCAAGTCCCTCCACGCGCATATTGTTTTTGCGGACGTGGCTCAGCGGTAGAGCATCGCCTTGCCAAGGCGAGGGTCGCGGGTTCGATTCCCGTCGTCCGCTCCATATTTGCGCCCTTAGCTCAGCTGGATAGAGCGTTTGACTACGAATCAAAAGGCCGGGAGTTCGAATCTCTCAGGGCGCGCCATATTTAAAAAAGTATAATATCGGGATGTAGCTCAGCTTGGTAGAGCACCTGGTTTGGGACCAGGGGGTCGCATGTTCAAATCGTGTCATCCCGATACTAATTTGCGGGTGTAGTTCAATGGTAGAACTTCAGCCTTCCAAGCTGATAGCGTGGGTTCGATTCCCATCACCCGCTTACCGATTACCTAGAAGCCGAAAGGCTTCTTTTTATTTTGTCCACATTACATTTACTTCTATGTATATAGGCCAATGCAAATATGTCTCCTGTCATGCACAGTTGGGGATGACTTGTGTATATTGTACATAGGCTCTTGTTACTTTTGACACCTAGATCTCGAATTTCCTCCTCTAACGTACCCCTTTCTCCTGCAGTAAGGCTAATTTCGTGATCAAATCCTTTAAATATAGGAATCCTATAGCTATTATGGTGCGAATTTATGGTGATAACTCAACAGTTGCTCTTGGGTTGTGCACATTTCCCTTTATTTATGTGGGTAAAAATCGGAGTGTTAATGAGGAAATACCTTAGAAACACTGAGAAAATGGCTAATTTGTGTATATCTTTGTGGATAGAAGGCTAATGGAGTTGACTTTGTCAACAAATAATAAACATATACACACTACGTTGCATGAATTTGTACCTTTAAAAACACACTCTTTATAAGAGACTGTGCATAATGTTTCACGTATCACTAGTGTATACATTAATTTCTATTTATTAATTTCATATTTATTTATAAGAATCCAATATTTTCTCGAAAGAAGTAATTCAAAAAGATGATTTTTTACTGTAAATTTTGCAGCTTTTCATGCGGTTTTATTGTATGATGTTAAGAAAGTGTCAAATTTCGTGTGTATACGTACCTTTTCTACAACTGTATATGGTGTGGAACAGATCAGATGGGGGGAAAAGCATGACTGAGCTTACGTTAACCGCTAACAAAAACCAATCCAACAATCTGCTGCGGCGGGACGTTCGTTTTCTAGGGAATATTCTTGGTGAGGTATTGGTTCATCAGGGTGGCAACGAACTTTTGGATATCGTGGAGAAAATACGTGAGACAAGTAAATCGTTACGTGCCGGGTATCAGCCGGAGTTGTATGAGAATTTCAAACAAATGGTCAGCGGACTGGATACGGATATTCGTCACCAGGTTATTCGCGCGTTTGCGATTTATTTTCAGTTGGTGAATATCGCTGAGCAAAACCATCGTATTCGTCGTAAGCGGGATTATGAGCATTCGGCTGGTGAAGATGTTCAACCTGGTTCCATTGAAAGTTCCGTTCAGGAGCTTAAACAAGGGGGCTTCTCCGCTGAGGACGTTAGTAACTTGCTGAATGAGCTCTCTTTGGAGCTGGTCATGACCGCACATCCTACAGAAGCGACACGACGAGTAATACTTGATATCCATAAGCGCATTTCCGAGGACGTCATGCTGCTGGATAATCCGATGCTTACCTTGCGTGAGCGGGAACAGGTACGGGAGAATCTGCTAAACGAAGTAATTACGCTGTGGCAGACAGATGAGCTGCGTGATCGCAAGCCAACTGTATTAGATGAAGTAAGAAATGGAATGTATTATTTTCACGAGACCTTGTTTCATGTACTGCCAGATGTATATCAAGAATTGGAACGATGTTTAGACAAATATTATCCCGAACAAAAATGGCACATACCCACTTATCTGAGATTTGGTTCCTGGATCGGTGGAGACCGGGACGGCAATCCGTCTGTGACATCTCATGTGACTTGGGAAACGTTACGTATGCAGCGCAAGTTGGCTTTGAGAGAATATCAGCACACGTTAAAGGAACTCATGGGTTACTTGAGTTTCAGCACCAGCATTGTGCGAGTTTCCGATGCTCTGCTGGCTTCTATTGAAGAAGACCGTACTCACATTACACTTAAAAAGATGGAAGTATGGCATAACGAAAAAGAGCCTTACCGCATTAAACTGGCATATATGATTGCTAAAGTGAACAACATCCTGGATGAAAGCAAACAGGGTACCAATGAGCGTTACAATTCTGCGGAAGAGCTCATTGCAGACCTAAATGTTATTGACCACAGTCTGCGTCATCATTTTGCCGATTATGTGGCAAACACGTATATTCAAAAGATGATTCGCCAGGTAGAGTTGTTTGGATTCCATACAGCTACGCTGGATGTCCGTCAGCATAGTCAGGAACATGAAAATGCGATGACTGAAATTCTTTCTAAAATGAATATTGTGTCGGATTACAGTAAGCTGTCAGAAGAAGAAAAAATTAATCTGCTGGAAAAGCTGCTGAATGAACCTCGTCCGATTACTTCACCTTATTTAAAATATAGCGATAGCACACAGGAATGTCTTGATGTATATCGTACGATTTATTTGGCTCAGGAGGAATTCGGCAAGCAGTCCATTACAAGCTACTTGATCAGTATGACTCAGGGAGCTAGTGACTTACTGGAGGTTATGGTCTTATCCAAAGAGGTAGGCCTGTTCCGCATCGAGAAGGATGGCACTGTTATCTGTACGCTGCAATCTGTCCCTTTGTTCGAAACGATAGATGATCTGCACGCTGCACCTGATATTATGAGAAGATTGATGAACTTGCCTGTATATCGACAATCTGTGGCTGCGATGGACCAGCTTCAGGAGATTATGCTGGGATACTCGGACAGCAATAAAGATGGCGGTGTGGTTACAGCGAACTGGGAACTTCGGGTCGCTATGAACAGCATTACGGAAGTAGTTAATGAGTTTGGCGTAAAAGTGAAGTTTTTCCACGGTCGTGGAGGTGCGCTGGGTCGTGGAGGAATGCCACTTAATCGCAGTATTTTGGCTCAACCTCCTCATACGATTGGAGGCGGAATCAAGATTACGGAGCAAGGTGAAGTACTATCATCCCGATACTCGCTCAGAGGTATCGCGTACCGGAGCTTGGAGCAGGCAACATCGGCGCTGATTACGGCTGTAGCATATCATCGTTCCGGGAAGAAGGAAGTGTTTGAGGAGAGCTGGGAGGAGATTATCGCCCGCATTTCCCAAGTATCACTGGATAAGTATCAGGATTTGATTTTCCGAGATCCAGATTTCTTCAACTTCTTCAAAGAATCTACACCGTTGCCTGAGGTGGGCGAGCTCAACATTGGATCTCGTCCGTCCAAGCGTAAGAACAGCGAACGTTTTGAGGACTTGCGCGCCATTCCATGGGTTTTTGCATGGACACAAAGCCGTTACTTGTTACCTGCATGGTATGCGGCTGGAACAGGTTTGCAAAGCTTCTATCAAAACAATGAGGATAACCTTAAAGTGCTGCAAACGATGTTTAGGGACTCTGCTTTCTTCCGGTCACTTATTGATACACTGCAAATGGCAATCGCTAAAGCGGATTTACTGATTGCAGAAGAGTACGCTGGGATGTCGGATAATGAAGAGGCCCGGCAGCGTATTTTCGGGCAGATTTCAGCGGAGTTTAAGCTGACATCTGAGTTGATTTTGAAAATAACCGGACAATCCGAGATTTTGGACGACGTGCCGGTTATTCAGGAATCTATCCGCTTGCGTAATCCTTATGTCGATCCGTTAAGTTACTTGCAGGTTCAATTGCTAAGTGAGCTACGGGAGTTGCGGGATCAGAACGGTGATGATACGGAGATGCTACGTGAGGTATTGTTGACGATTAACGGAATTGCCGCAGGCTTGAGAAATACGGGCTGATATAGTGCGGTTGTACGAATACAGGCAATCGGGTACTCATGGGGTACCCGATTGTGCTGTTTGTATATTGAAGGCTGGCGTGCTTGCAGTTAGTAACAATACTACAGTTGATTTCCGGATAAAATTAAACTACGATGAATAATCATAAACATATAATAAGTAACCCATCAGCAAGTCTGGGGGAGTATAGAGTGGATAATATGGAAAGCCGCTTGGTAAGGCTGGTACAGAAAGGCGATCAGCGAGCTTTTGCGGAGTTAGTCGAGTTATATAAAGATCGGATTTTTCATCTTTCCTACCGGATGCTAGGTAATCGCCATGAGGCGGAGGATCTGGTGCAGGAAACTTTTTTGCGTGTGTATCGTAATTTGGAAAAATACGATCATGGACAGAAATTCTCAACTTGGATTTATCGAATTGCTACAAATCTGTGCATTGATCGTCTGCGAAGGAGAAAACCTACATACTCACTTGATGCTGAAATGAATGATCAGGAAGGTGTCGATGGGTACGCCATGCTCGCCAGTGAAGAGCTTACCCCTGAGGGGAGCACGCTTCTGTCTGAAACACAGGCCTTGATTCATGACGCCATCGACAGCCTTCCGGATAAATACAGAACGATTATGGTTTTACGGTACTTGCAGGAGCTTTCCTTACAGGAAATCAGCGATGTGCTCAATCTCCCAGTCACCACTATTAAGACAAGAGTACACAGGGGACGGGATTTTCTGCGCAAAAAACTGGAGCACAAGCTATAGATCATGCGCATAGATTCTAGGAAAAGAGTCTGCGTAGATGTTTTTATGAAACATAATGCTCGTTGTAACGTATGTAAGATGAGCAAAGTTTCTAAGCCGGAGCATGTTATGTTGAGAAACACGGAAGAATATTAGAAAGGATTGGCTCATATGGATTGCAAACAAGCCGTCTCTTTTATGCATGACTATCTAGATGGCGACCTGTCTGAGCAGGACAAACATGAGTTGGAACAGCACTTGTTAGACTGCCCGGAATGCCGCATGCGTTTTAAAGAGCTGGAGCGGACGGATGCGATGCTTTACGGTACACGCTATCATCAAGTGCCGTGTGTATCGGATGAGCTGACATTTCGCATTATGAATGCTTTGCCGCCGCATAAAAGACAGACTGCGGTGCCTATGCTGACCTGGGTGAAAAGGCATCCCGCTGTAACAGCCGCCGCCTTCTTCCTTATTGTTATATGCTCAAGCATGGCCAGCTTTTCTGGCACGGACCATCAATTGGTAGTCAAAGGAAGTCATCTGGATCAAGTTGTTATTCAGGGCGATACTGTGATTGTGCCTGAGGGGAAATCCATTGCCGGAGATTTAACAGTGCAAAATGGTGAAGCCCGTGTATACGGTGAAGTGGAAGGAAATGTCACTGTAATTGATGGTTCTTATTATCAAGCGTCCACCGCCCATATTGCAGGACAGGTTAAAAGTATTGATCAAACCTTGGATTGGATTTGGTACAAGGTTACTGATTTATTCGGGGGACCTTCTTCTCCATAAAAGAAGCTTGAAATGGCAAGGACGATATCGAGCGCCTCTTTCCGCTGGAAAAGGCGTTTTTTTGTATATGAAGCTGGCGAATTGTACTGTATTTTACTGATTTTGGCGGTTCTTTTGTCACACAGCTTGCAACGTGAGCCTGATCGTTATAACCTAGATAGAGAGAGCACACTGTGTACATATTACACCCACTCACTACAGAAAATTGCGGGGGCATGCGCATGTTGGATTATTTTGCGGACCTGACTTGGAAAGAGTCCATTAAAGATATTATCGACATTTTGATCGTAACCTATATTATGTATCAGCTTATTTTGCTTGTTCGCGGAACGCGTGCAGTTCAATTGTTGAAAGGGATTCTGTTTCTGGTTGTCATTTGGGCGGTTAGCACCTGGTTTGATTTGTATACGCTCAAGTGGTTGATGAATCAGATGTTCACCTTTGGTGTGGTGGCTATCTTTATTATTTTTCAGCCTGAGTTGCGTCGTGCACTGGAGCAATTGGGGCGTGGCAAATTATTTGGGCGTTCGTCTGCGGATGATGAAGAGATTAACAAGTTAATCGGAGAAATGATTAAGGCACTGAATTATTTATCACGTAGGAAAATAGGAGCTTTGGTCGTATTTGAGCGCGAGACAGGGCTAAACGAATATACGGAGTCTGGTATCAAGACACAGGCCGTAGTCAGTTCTGAACTGCTAATTAACATCTTCATTCCTAATACACCTCTGCATGATGGTGCGGTGATTATTCAAAATAAACAGATTGCTTCTGCGGCCTGTTATTTGCCATTATCGGAAAATCCGTTCATTAGCAAGGAGCTGGGAACCCGTCACCGGGCTGCGATTGGGGTGAGTGAGGTAACGGATGCCGTAACTGTCGTGGTATCGGAGGAAACAGGACAAATTTCTTTGGCCATTAATGGACAGGTCGTGCGCGACATTAAGGAAGAATCCCTAATCTCCAAGCTGTATGAGGAGTTGCGGCCAACACCGTCTTTGAAGGAAAAACGCGGCTCATTCTGGAATCGGAGGGGAGGCCGTGGAAATTCATGATGGACAAATGGATTAACAATAATACGATTTCCAAGATATTGGCGCTTGCGGTTGCTGTCCTGCTGTGGGGAATGGTCCATCTAGATACAGGTACACCTTCATCTACGCTGACCGTTTCTTATAATAATAAAGTGATTGATAATGTAGCCATTCAGGCCAGTGGTCTGGATGATTCAAAATATGTATTGTCAACCATGGATACTGACCATGTTAAGATGGAGGTCAGAGGACAGCGTTCTGTGTTGACTTCCTTTTTTGCGGATAATTATCAAGCAAAGCTAAACTTAAACGGCTTAGGAGCAGGTACTAAAACATTGTCACTCGAACCGGACTTGCCGGATGGAGTGGAGTTGGTATCTATGACTCCTAACCGTGTTACAGTGACGATTGAGGAAAAACAAACGAAATCATTTAATGTATCTATAGTTCCTAAAGGAAACCCAGATGCGGGACTGCAGCTTGGTAAGCCTGTGATTGCTCCTCAGACCGTAAAGGTCACCTTGCCCAAAAGCCAGTTGAGTACCGTCACTGCCGTTCAGGGGGCTGTTAATACGGATGGCATCTCAGAAAAGTTTGAACAGAAGCGTGTAAAACTGAAGGCTTATAATAAAAAGGGACAGGAACTTACGGGAGCGGTTATTGAGCCGTCTACTGTGTCCGTTGAAATTCCGGTAACTCAGCAGGCGAAGTCTGTGCCTGTTAAGATTGTCTATTCCGGAGAGTTGCCAGACGGACTGGTGCTTTCTAAAGTGAATGCAAACGTGAAGGAAGCGGCGGTGTATGCATCGCAGGATGTATTGAGCAGCCTTAGCTCTTACGTCACGGCTACATTGGATTTAAGCCAATTTACGGAAGCGGGGACTCGTACAGTTCAAGCTAATTTGGCAGCCCCCTCAGGTTCTGATAAAATCGAGCCAGGGTCCATACAAATTCAGGTGACTGTTGTTCCTTCCAATGAAGTCACAGATACGGAACGGACGCTGTCAGGCATCCCAATCGTTTTACAAGGTGCAGGAGATGGAGCGACTGCGACTGTTACAGCGCCCGCAGGCAAGACGATGGATGTTACTGTGAAGGGCCCGCAGGATCTGGTAAACAATTTAACCAATGATGATATTAGTTTGGTGGCAGATGTAAGTGGCCTCGCGGCTGGTCAACACGAGGTTACTCTGAAAGTAGGCTTGCCTAAATATATTACGCAAGCCGGAAATGCTGGCCAACTAAAGGCAACGATCAACATTGAGAGCCCTTCTACGCCTGCTGTAACGAATCCTAATAGTGAGAATGAATCAAACCCCTCTGGTAGTGGCGAAAAGGGGCAGGAGAGGCCACAGGAGGGGCAAGGCAATCAAAGTGGAAACTCTGACGCTAAGACCGGGGACAACGCAGCTGCGGAGGATAAAACAAATCCTCATAACGGCGCAGATTCTTCTGCGAATGGAACCCCGGAGAACAGTCAGCCATAACATGTTTTATCTGTAGTAAATAATCATGATTTATTAGACAAAAAAGGGAGTCATTTTACATGGGGAAATATTTTGGTACAGATGGTGTACGAGGCGTTGCTAATCAGGAACTTACAGCCGAACTGGCATATAGCATTGGCCGCTGCGGCGGATATGTTTTAGCAGGTAATGTAGAGAAACCGACAGTTGTTATTGGTATGGATACACGGATATCCGGTCTGATGCTGGAATCGGCTCTTGTAGCCGGTTTGCTGTCCATTGGAGCTAATGTGGTTCGCCTAGGTATTGTTTCGACGCCTGGGGTGGCATATCTCACACGTCAATTGAAAGCTGACGCTGGTGTAATGATCTCAGCATCACACAATCCAGTTGAAGATAACGGCATTAAGTTTTTTGGCGGTGACGGTTTTAAATTGACAGACGAAACGGAATTGAAAATTGAAGAGCTCATGGATGCAAAAGAAGACCAACTGCCTCGTCCGATTGGCGGCGGATTGGGAACGGTTGTTGTAGACGAGCATTCCCGTTACGATTATCTGGAGTTCTTGAAAACAACAATTAGCCATTCTTTTGAAGGAATAAAAATTGTACTGGATTGTGCAAACGGAGCAGCTTATGAGCTGGCGCCGAAGCTTTTTGCAGAATTGGGAGCTGAGGTGCACACCATCGGTGCCGAGCCTAACGGTTTGAACATCAATGATCATTGCGGCTCGACTCATCCTGAAAAGCTGAAAGAGGAAGTGCGCCGCTTGAAAGCGGATATTGGTCTGGCCTTTGACGGCGATGCCGACCGTCTGATCGCAATTGATGAGAACGGGGAAGAGGTAGACGGCGACTATATTCTCTGCATTTGCGGAGATGCAATGAACCGCGCAGGAAAACTCAAGGACAGCACTATTGTATCGACAGTGATGAGTAATATCGGTTTTTATAAAGCTACTGAAAAGCTGGCACTCAAGACTGCAAAAACTGCGGTCGGGGACCGTTATGTGATGGAAGAAATGCGTCGGGGTGGATTTAATCTGGGCGGTGAGCAGTCTGGTCATGTTATTTTCCTGGATCACAATACGACAGGCGATGGCATGCTGACTGGGATTCAGCTGGTAGATACCTTGAAAGCTTCCGGCAAGAAAATGAGTGAGCTAAAGTCGCTCATGAAACAGTATCCGCAAGTGCTCGTAAATGTGCGTGTGCAGGACAAACGCAATTACGAGGGGAATCCTGCTATTGCAGAAGCAATTGAGCAGGTGGAACAACAATTGGGCGATAATGGGCGTGTACTGGTTCGTGCTTCAGGCACAGAATCGCTCATTCGTGTGATGGCCGAAGGCCCGGATAAAGATGAGCTGGAGCAATTTGTCGGTCAGATCGTAGATGTCGTGAAGAAAGAATTAGTTTAAAATTTTGTAAACGTCGGTTGCCTGTGAAAAAGAAGCAGGCAACGGCGTTTGCGGTTATTTACTAGCGATTTATTGCCTTCATGGTGTAATTATGAATAAAGTGTCATTGCCAAATGATACTTAGCTGAATATAATATAGGGATGCTGTGACTCAGATAGAGAAAGCGAGGGTTGTAAGGTAACGTAATACAAGCGCCAGAGCTTGATTTTGTGCGGGGGAACTTGGTGGAGAAGCAACGGATTCAGTTGAAATAAAGTTGCTTGCAGATCGGTTCACGACAAAACAAGCTGACGAGGTGAAGGTGTTCGAAACATTCGGCGGGGACCTTCCGGTGAAGCATCAAGCCGTAAACCGGCAGCGGAAAATGAACAGGCAACTGTTTACACAACGCACCGGTAGATGCCTTTATTGTTTTATAACCTAAATTATAAGATTCATTTCATGAATGTGCGGCCATCATCATTGGCGTGCGCGGTTTGGGAATTTCGTTACATTCGTGAAGAGATGCCTGTAAATTCTATAGTTATCATTGACAACTTCATAGATGAATGAACTTTATTCCACAATCTACCGCACACGTTAGTCCTGTGATGAGTCGTCTTGTGAAATGATGATCGGGAGGATAACGAATATGTGTGGCATTGTAGGATATATTGGTAATCAGAATACGCAAGAGGTATTGATTGACGGATTGAAGAAGCTGGAGTATCGCGGTTATGACTCTGCGGGTATTGCCGTGTTTACAGATTCAGGATTGCAAGTAGCCAAGGCTAAAGGTCGTCTGGCGAATCTAGAAGCTAAACTGGATGGTACGCCGTTGGTAGGCCATGCAGGTATCGGACATACACGTTGGGCAACGCACGGTAAGCCTTCTGATGAAAACTCCCATCCACATTTGGATGAGAGCCAAAAGTTCTCTGTAGTTCACAACGGAATCATTGAGAATTATCTGGAGCTGAAGGAGCAGCTGATCAGCGAAGGTCATACCTTTATTTCCGAAACGGACACCGAAGTTATTTCCCATCTGGTTGCGCGTGAATATAAAGGGGATATCGTTAAAGCAGTACAAAAAGCAATTACCTTTATGCGCGGTGCTTTTGCACTGGGTGTGCTGACAGAGCATGAGCCTAATAAGCTGGTTGCTGTTCGTCAAGCTAGCCCGCTGGTTATTGGTGTGGGAGAAGGCGAGAACTTTATCGGTTCCGACATTCCGGCTATTCTGAAATATACACGCAATGTATTTATTTTGAACGATGGCGAAATGGCTGTTTTGACCAGTGATGCTGTCGAATTAATGACAATCGAAGGCCAATTTATTTCTCGGGAAATGATTCATGTCGAATGGGATGCTGTAACAGCGGAAAAAGGCGGCTATGAGCATTTCATGCTGAAAGAAATTCACGAGCAGCCTAAGGCTTATCGTGACACAATGTTGGGCCGTATCGATAAAGATACTAAAAAAGTTGTTCTTCCTGAACTGAAGCTGACAGAAGAACAAATTAAAAATATCCGCAACATTCAAATTGTTGCGTGTGGTACAGCTTACAATGCAGGTTTGATTGGCCGTACGGTTATTGAAAGTCTGGCTCGTATACCGGTAGAGAATGATGTGGCTTCCGAATATCGTTATCGTTCACCTATCGTAACACCAGAGACATTGGTGATCGTGGTGAGCCAATCCGGTGAAACTGCTGACACGTTGGCAGCACTGCGTGAAGCACAAGCAAACGGCGCTCATGTACTGGCGATTACAAACGTAGTCGGTAGCTCCATCGCTCGTGATGCAGATGATGTGTTGGTTACACTGGCAGGACCGGAAATTGCCGTAGCCTCGACTAAAGCCTATTCTTCGCAGTTGATTGCGTTCTATCTGTTTGGTTTGTATCTCGCTCAAGTGCGTGGCACACAAACGGATGAGCAAGTAGCCCATGTGCTGGCTGCTATGGAATCTCTGCCAGAGCAAGTGGAAGAGATGCTGGGTAAAGCAGATGCGATCAAATCCTATGCTGAGCAAATTGCAAGCCACAAGCACCTGTTCTTTATTGGTCGCGGTCAGGACTATGCTGTAGTACAGGAAGGCTCCCTGAAGCTCAAGGAAATCTCCTACATTCATTCCGAGGCATATGCTGCTGGTGAGCTGAAGCATGGTACACTGGCATTGATCGAAGAGGGAATTCCAGTTATCGCTTTGGTAACACAGGAATCCGTGTTGGAGAAAACCGTGAGCAACATTAAGGAAGTCAAGGCTCGTGGTGCAGATGTTCTTGCGATTACGTACGAAGAGCACGCAGTTGAGTTGTTGAAGTCCGTGGATCAGGTATTTGCCATTCCGAAAACACTTCCAATTCTGTCTGCTGCAATTTCGGTTGTATCTCTCCAACTGTTGGCTTACTACGCTTCTCTTGCGCTGGGTCATGATGTTGATAAACCACGTAACCTGGCGAAAAGCGTTACCGTAGAATAAGCTTTAGTAAAATTCTAAATTAATTGTCTGGTGATAAAAGAGTGTGGAACCAGTAAAAAAAGTCTGGAACTAGTCATTTTACAAACATCAAGAAAGATCCCGATGATATATCGGGATCTTTTTAGCTTAGGAGGGCAATTATGTCTACAATAGGCCAACGAATTCGAACTATTAGAAAAACAACAACTTAAATCAAATAAAGTTTGCAAATATAATTGGAATTTCTCAAGGAACGTTGAGTGAGCTGGAGCAAGATAAATATAGACCCTCTCTTGATTTAATTATAGCAATTAAGGAAAGCTTCAATTCCCATATAGAATGGTTAATCTTTGGAGATACACCTGTATCAATTGAGCCCACACAGTAGGGAACGTCATTCGATTAGCAATACAAAGTAAATAATCAGTTGTAACGTCAAAAACCTTTGCTAAAGATATTAAATGATTAATTTTAGGCCGTGCTACGTTTCGCTCCCAATTAGAAACAACCTGTTTAGTTACCCCGATTTTATTAGAAATTTCCTTTTGTATCCATTCATGGAGTAGTCTCAAATTTTTACATCGCTGTTCCAAAGTATTCATGAATTCATCTCTATTGAGAAAATCAAATAGCTTTTACCCGACCCATCTGCTTACTAATTATACTTACTTATAGCCCATATTATAGCTTATTCATACCCTACTGTACCCTACGAGTAGCCTATGAATAGGCTACGAAGTAAAATATAGCTAAAAAATATTACTTTGCTATTGTATAAAGCTGTGAGTTGTTATATTCTACATTTGTATTTTGAAGTAAAACTAAAATATATCTTAGGAGTAGAAAAAGATAACTGAACTTTACTCTGATTTAGTAGTTCTAAAAAGAAGGTGAATAATGAGCAAAATTCGATCAAGTAACTCTATAGCATCTATTCAACGGAAAATCAAAGAAGGAAGAGGTCAAGGCCACTTTTCGGAATATAAACCTTGGTTGACGGTACATGATGTACCTTCAATAGGGATAGTTACTCGAATTCTTGGTTGGAAAAGTGGTCGACTTCACCATTATCTGTCTGAACACTTTGAATTGGCACATCATTGCCAAATGGAAGTGGTCAGAGCAAGTGATTGATATTCGCGAACAATTTCCTTTATTACCCCTAGATAAAACCCTCTATATTGCATAAAAGTTAAACATCCAACTGACCCCAAGAATAAGCTTCCCATCATTATGACTACAGATATGTTACTTACAGTAAAACAAGAAAAAAGTATAAAATTTATTGCACATTCTATCAAACCTTTTAACAAGTTGACAAAACGAGTTGTAGAGAAATTACAGATTGAAAAAGAGTTCTTTAAAGACCAAAAGATAGAGTGGGCACTTATTACGGAAAGGCAGATAAACTACAATTTATTCAGGAATGTCGAATGGCTTCATAATGCTAAAAACAACGATAAGTTGTCAAATCACCATATAAATAGTCTCGAAGATAATCTCTATTATGCTATTCAACAAAGTGAAAAACCATTTGCGAAAGTTACAAGAGAACAAGATGAATTATTTGGTTTACCAAGTGGGTACTGGATATGACTCATCTAATACAGCCTACTCTACAATCCATGATTATTTTAGAAAATAGACGCAAGCGCAAGGATTCGGAGCACCAGCAGAGAATATATACAGGGAAGATCTCCCAAATTGGCCGGCACCCCGCCTCAGTGTCGACACGCGTCGAATTCCCCGATTGATGGCAAGCCATTCCCAGTGTTTCTTCTCCATTCGCTCTTTTTAGGCAAAATATTAACACTTTATGTTGGGAAGACCCAATTTAACTAAAGTTTTACTATACATTATTGGAAATTTTGATATAATTCTACCTAGGTCAACCTTCCAATTATGATAGAAAATAGAATTGGATGGTTTTTATACCTGTCCAAGCTGTGCCGCGAGAGACCAGTCCACTGGCAACCCAGCAAGCTGGCATGCGGAGACCGACAATTGTGGAAAATGACAGTCGAGAATATGTTGCTCCATGACGTCAGAAGGTCCAGAAAGGATGAAGCCAACCTTATCCCAATTCCGATGGAAGATGAAGCGCGTGAGCATTTTTGAAAAGCTGGAATTCACCGCCAATCCAAGGGCTGTCCCGTTCATGCCATACGGAGCATTCTTTGAGCCTCATGCAGCACCATCGTCACATCTAATCGCCAGGAAAGGCTCACTACCCCGCAGCCGGATCTTTACTTATCCACACCAGGCGGGGGAATACACAAATTGTACATAGAGTGTATCAATATCCTTAAACATAAGCTTCGACAAAGGCAGCTCCGGTGCCGAATCCGGAGGTACGGCCGACTTTGTGCTGGCCGGCCGGAACCCTACAGCAAGTCTTACATCGATGGGAGGAACATCCCTTGTCCACCCCCAAATCCAATTCCGAACCCAATGTTAAACCAAAGCCCGTCTTCGGGCGGCTCGTCCGCAGCAAGCATATTGAAGCAGAGGAGCCGGAAGCAGCCGCATCTCTTGCATAGAACGATGCTCTTTGTTGTCTTTCACGCATGGGAGCCGAGCGGGACAGCTGCTAGGCAGAGGATTGCCGCATGCGATCAACCGGGCAAGCGAAGCGGTGACTTGGCGAGAGCCATTGACATTGTTGTCACATGTTTGAAAAGGCGGGGAGCGAGGCTGGAGCGTTGCTGCGGCATATGCTCCGCCGGATTGCTTTTGCCGATGAAGAAAGGGGAACGATCCAGATGGCTTTTGAAAAAGAAACGTTGTTTTGGAACGAAAAATTCGGTAGCGACGATTATACCTTGACGCGGCTGCCTTACAGCAAAGCTCCAAGCTCCCTGGCGCCCATTATGACAACCGTCGGCGGTTCGCTTTCGGAGGAAGTGGCGCAGCGCGTCCTTCAAATGAGCAAGGGCGCTCCGCTGGCCACTTTTATGATTTTGCTCGCCGGTGTTCAGTCGCTCTTGCATAAATATACAGGCGCTTCTGACATTCTGGTCGGCATGCCGGTTGTACGGAAACCGACGGAGACGCGCCGATCCGTTAATCATACGGTCATTTTGAAAAACTCGCTTTCGGTGGGTGCGACTTTTAAAACGCTTCTGAGCGAGCTGAGGACTTCCTTGCCGGAAGCGATTCAGCACCAACATATTCCGTTCTTGAAAATGGCGGAGAAGCTGGACCTGCAATATGCAGACGGGATACCCGTCATCCATACGCTAGTATCTCTTAAGGAGCTGCATCTGGACGAAATCGGGCAAAACGTGGTCACGGATTGTTCCTTTGAATTCAGCTTAACCGGCGGGACGATACAGCTAGCGCTGTCATATAACGAGCACTTATATGACTCCGAGTTCATGACTCGGGTCGTCGGCCATCTGAATCGCCTGCTGGCCGTGGGGCTTCACGAGTTGGAGCTGGACATCGTGCGGGCGGACATGCTGTCGGAGGACGAGAAATTTCAATTGCTGCAAAGCTTTAACGATACCGAGAAGGACTATCCCCGTGATCGGACGATTCATCAGCTCGTGGAGGAGCAGGCGAAGCGGGTGCCCGAAGCGACGGCGGTTGTCTTTGAGGGGCGGCGGCTTTCGTACGCGGAGCTGAATGAACGGGCGAACCGGCTGGCGCGGACGCTGCGATCGGTCGGGGTGCTGCCCAATCAGCTGGTAGGCTTGATGGCCAGGAGATCGCTGGAGACGGTCGTTGGCATTCTGGCGGTTCTGAAAGCTGGCGGTGCCTACGTGCCGATCGACCCGGAATACCCGGAAGAACGCATCCGCTACATTCTGGAGAACTCGAACGCGCAGTTGCTGCTGACTCAAAGGGAGCTGCTGCTGCAGGTGCCGTTCGAAGGGACCGTGGTGGCGCTGGATGACGAGCAGGCCTACAGCGACGATGGCTCGAACCTGGAGCCGGCCAGCGGTCCGAACGATCTGGCTTATGTCATCTATACATCAGGTACGACGGGCAAACCCAAAGGGGTCATGCTGGAGCATCGCGGGCTGGTCAGCTTGAAACTGACGTTTGCCCATACGCTTCACACGACCGAACAGGATCGAGTGCTGCAATTCGCCAGCCTATCGTTCGATGCGTCGTGCTGGGAGATGTTCAACGCCCTGTATTTCGGGGCGACCTTATATATACCGTCAACCGAGACGGTTTTGGATGATCAGCTGTTCGAACGTTTCATGAACGAGCATGCAATTACGATCGCCACTTTGCCGCCAACTTATGCGGCTTATTTGAATTCAGACCGCCTGCCGAGTCTGAGCAGGCTCATCACGGCGGGCTCCGCCGTTTCAGCAGAATTCGTGCAGCAGTGGAAAGACAAGGTACAGTACTATAACGCGTACGGTCCGACGGAAGCCTCGATCGCCACATCCGTGTGGGCGGCGTCTACGTATGACACCGAACGCAGAGCGATACCGATCGGACGTCCGATCTGGAACCATCGCTTGTATATACTGGGCGCACAGAATCAGCTAGCGCCTATCGGAGTGGAGGGAGAATTATGCATCGCGGGCGTCGGCCTCGCCCGGGGATATTGGAACCGGCCGGATCTGACGGCGGAGAAATTCATCGAACACCCGTTTGAGCCCGGAGAGAGACTGTACCGGACGGGCGACTTGGCCCGCTGGCTGCCGGACGGAAATATTGAGTACTTGGGCCGGATTGACCATCAGGTGAAAATCCGTGGATTCCGGATCGAGATCGGCGAGATTGAAGAGCAGCTTCTGAAGATCGACTCCGTGCAGGAGACGATCGTAATCGCACGGGAAGGCAAAAGCGGGCAAGAACTGTGCGCTTACCTGGTCGCGGGCCGCCCGCTTACGCTCGGCGAGCTGAGAAGCGAGCTGGCGCAAAAATTGCCGAATTACATGATTCCGGCGCATTTTGTTCAGCTTCCGCGGATGCCGCTCACGCCGAACGACAAAATCGACCGCAAGGCTTTGCCCGCCCCGGAAGGAAACGCACTGACCGGCGGCGCGTACGTAGCTCCCCGCAATGAAGCGGAGCGGACGCTTGCCGATGTGTGGCAGGCGGTATTGAACGCCGATCGCGTTGGGGTAACGGATCATTTCTTCGAGCTGGGCGGAGACTCGATCAAGTCCATTCAAGTATCTTCGCGGCTTCATCAAGCCGGGTACAAGCTGGAAATCCGGGATTTGTTCAAATATCCGACTATCTCACAGCTCAGCCTGCATGTGAAACCGATCGGACGTACCATCGATCAAGGTGAAATAACGGGTGAAACGGAGCTGACACCGATTCAGCATTGGTTTTTCGGGAGCTCCTTTGCGGACCCGCATCATTTCAACCAGTCGGTGATGCTGTACCGGAAGGAACGCTTCGACGAAGAGACGGTGCGTCAGGTGCTGCAAAAGCTGGCCGAGCATCATGACGCCTTGCGGATGGTGTTCCGCAAGACGGAACAAGGGTTTAGCGCGCGGACCCGCGCGATTCAGGAAGGCGGGCTGTTTGCGCTGGACGTGTTCGACTTCAAGGATGCGGAGAATACCGCGCAGGCTGTGGAAGCGAAGGCAACGGACATTCAAGCGGGCATCGATCTGGAGAACGGGCCCCTCGTGAAGGCGGGACTGTTCCGGTGCGCGGACGGCGATCATTTGCTGCTCGCGGTTCATCATGCCGTGGTGGACGGCGTGTCTTGGCGCATTTTGATGGAGGATTTCGCTCTGGGTTACGAGCAGGCCGGCAAAAGCGAGGAAATTCGTTTCCCGGCCAAAACGGATGCGTACCGCACTTGGTCCGAGCAGCTGGCCGCTTACGCGCAAAGCCCGGAGATGGCGAAGGAACGGGCCTATTGGCAGGCCGTGGAACAAATTGCGGTTCCGGCCGTGCCGAAGGATCTGGAGGCGGACGTTACGACGCAGCAGGACAGCGAATCGCTGTTCGTGCGTTTGACTCCCGAAGAAACGGAGCTGCTGCTGAAGCGGGTTCACCGGGCCTACAACACCGAAATGAACGATATTTTGGTAACGGCGCTCGGCATAGCCGTTCGCAAGTGGACGGGACACGAACGGGTGCGGATCAATCTCGAAGGACACGGACGCGAACCGATCGGAACGGATATCGACATCACGCGCACAGTCGGATGGTTTACGACCAAGTTTCCGGTCGTCCTAGAGCCGGAAACCGACCGGGATTTGGCCTATCAGATTAAACAGGTCAAGGAAAGTTTGCGCCGCATTCCGAACAAAGGGCTTGGGTACGGCATATGCCGCTATCTCTCCAAATCGGAGGATGGCTTTGTTTGGGGCGCAGAGCCGGAAATTAATTTTAATTACCTCGGCCAGTTCGACGATGATGTCAACCAGGACGAGATCGGTATATCTTCTTATTCCGGCGGCAGCCCGGCCAGCGACCGGCAGGCCCGCAGCTTTGTGCTGGATATCAACGGCATGGTGCTGGACGGCGCTTTATCGCTTGATCTTAGCTACAGCCGGAAGCAGTATCACAAGGTAACGATGGAAGCCTTCGCTCAGCGGCTTGAGCAAAGTCTACGAGAGCTCATTATCCACTGCGCAGGCAAAGAAAATACCGAATTGACGCCTAGCGACGTGCAATTTAAAGGCTTGACCATCGCCGAACTAGAGCAAATCGCCCAGCGCTCGGGCCATCTCGGGGAAATCGAAAATATTTACTCGCTTACGCCGATGCAGAAGGGCATGTGGTTCCACAGCGCGCTTGACCGGCAAACGGCCGCTTACTTCGAGCAGACGCGATTTACGATGAGGGGAGTACTCGACGTCCAGCTTTTCGAGAGGAGCTGGACGGAACTTGCGAAACGTCATTTGGTGCTGCGGGCGAATTTTGTGCAAGGACCGGCGGGCGAGCCGCTGCAAATCATATACCGCGACAAGCCGGTCGGCTTTGAATATGAAGAGCTGCTTCATTTGCAGGCGGACGAGAAACAAGCGTATTTGGATAAAAAGGCCGAGGATGACAAACTTCGCGGCTTCGACATGGAACATGACGCGCTCGTTCGGGTTACGATCCTGCGCACCGAAGAGCAAAGCTATCATGTGCTGTGGAGTTTCCAGCATATTTTGATGGACGGCTGGTGCCTGCCGCAGCTGACGCAGGAGCTGTTTGAGACGTACTCGGCCTTGGCATCCGGCAAGCAGCCAGCGGGAGATAAGGGATCGGATTATGGCGCTTACATCGAATGGTTGGAGAAACAGGACGATCAGGCGGCATCCGGCTATTGGACGGCATTCCTGGCAGGTTATGAAGGGCAAACCGTACTCCCGGGACAAAAGGAACCGGCGCCGAACGGCAGATTTACGGCTGATCACGTCACCGCCGAGCTGGGCAAGGACTTGAGCGAGCGGATGGACCGGGTGGCGAAACAGCGCCTGGTTACGGTCAATACGCTGCTGCAAGCCGCTTGGGGCGTTATGCTGCAAAAATATAACGGAACAAACGATGCCGTATTCGGCAGCGTCGTGGCCGGAAGACCGGCGGAAATCCCGGGTATCGAGTCCATGATCGGGCTATTCATCAATACGGTGCCGGTCCGCGTCACGAGCGAAGCGGACACCGTGTTCGCCGACCTGATGGCGAAGCTCCAAGAGTGGGCGCTGGAGTCCGGGCGTTATGATTACTATCCGTTGTATGAAATTCAAGCCCGCAGCGTGCAAAAGCAGAACCTGATCAACCATATCATCGCTTTCGAGAACTATCCGGTGGACGAGCAGATGGAGCAGGCGGGCGACCAGCAGCACGGCGACCTGACGATCGCTGACGTTCAGATGGAGGAGCAGACGAACTATAACTTCAACGTGACCGTGGTGCCGGGAGTCGAAATCGAAATCCGGTTTGACTTTAACGCCGAAGTGTTCGATAAAGACAGCATCGAGCGGCTCAAGGGGCATCTCGTCCATCTGCTGGAGCAGGTGACGGATAACCCGGAAATTACAGTGGGCGAGCTGGAACTTGTGACGGAGGCGGAAAAGGCCGACCTTCTCGGACGTTTTAACGACACCACCACGGAATTTCCGCGCGAGAAGACGCTCGTTCAATTGTTCGAAGAACAGGCGGAGCTTTACCCGGACAACGTGGCCGCCGTCATGAACGAGCGACAGCTGGCTTACCGCGAGCTGAACGAGCGATCCAACCGCCTTGCGCGGAAGCTGCGGGAGACGGGAGTAGAAGCGGACCAACTGGTAGCGATTCTGGCCGAACGCTCGCTCGATATGGTCGTCGGCATTCTGGCGATTCTCAAAGCGGGCGGAGCCTACGTGCCTGTCGATCCGGACTACCCGGAGGAGCGCATCCGCTTCATGATCGAGGATTCGGGCGCGCCGTTATTGCTGATTCAAAAGCATCTGCACGAGAAGACCGACTTCGCAGGAACGCGCCTCGAATTGGACGATTTCGTTTGGGGCGACAGAGGGGCGGACTCCGAAGGTGCGTTGGACGCTTCGAACCTGGAGCCAATTTCCGGGCCGGGCAACCTGGCATATGTCATCTACACGTCAGGAACGACCGGCAGACCGAAAGGAACGCTGATCGAGCATAAGAACGTCGTGCGCCTCCTGTTCAACGACAAGAACCTGTTCGACTTCGGGCCGTCTGACACGTGGACGCTGTTCCACTCGTTCTGTTTCGATTTCTCCGTCTGGGAAATGTACGGAGCGCTGCTGTACGGAGGCAAGCTGGTCATCGTACCGCCGCTGACGGCGAAAAGTCCAGCCGAATTCCTGGCGCTGCTGGGCCGCGAACAGGTCACGATTTTGAACCAGACGCCAACGTACTTCTACCAGCTACTGCGTGAGGTCTTGGCGGACCATCCGTACGATCTGCGGATTCGCAACGTCATCTTCGGGGGCGAAGCGCTGAGTCCGCTGCAGCTCAAGGGCTTCAAGACGAAGTACCCGGAGACGAAGCTGATCAATATGTACGGCATTACCGAGACGACTGTTCACGTGACATATAAGGAAATAACGTGGGTCGAAATGGAGGCGGCGAAGAGTAATATCGGCAAGCCGATCCCGACGCTGAAGGTGTACGTCCTGGATGAAAACCGCCGCCCTGTGCCGATCGGCGTAGCGGGCGAAATGTACGTGGCCGGGGAAGGCCTTGCGAGAGGATACCTGAACCGTCCGGATCTGACGGCGGAGAAGTTCGTCGATTCCCCGTTTGCGGAGGGGGAGAAACTGTACCGCTCGGGTGACTTGGCGGCTTGGCTACCGGACGGCAACATCGAATACCTGGGCCGGATCGATCATCAGGTGAAGATCCGCGGGTACCGGATCGAGCTGGACGAAATCGAGACGCAGCTGCTGAACGTCGAGGGCGTGGAAGAAGCGGTGGTGCTCGCCCGTCAGGACGGCGAGGGCGAGAAGGCGCTTGTCGCCTACTTTGTGGCGGACCGAACGCTGACGGTCAGCGAAATGAGAACCTCGCTGGCCCAGGGAATGCCGGGGTACATGATCCCGTCGTACTTCGTGCAGCTGGAGCGCATGCCGCTGACGACCAACGGCAAAGTGGACCGCAAAGCGCTACCGGAGCCGCAAGGCGGCATACAAACGGGCGTCGAATACGTAGCGTCGCGTAACCGGACGGAGTCCCAGCTTGTGAAGATCTGGGAGGAAGTACTGGGCTACTCCGGCATTGGAGTCCTGGACAATTTCTTCGAGCTTGGAGGCCACTCCTTGCGGGCGACGAACCTTGTCAGCAAGATTCAGAAGGAAATGAACGTCGAACTTCCGTTGCGCGACGTATTCCGCTACTCGACAATCGAAGAGATGACTCTTGCCATCTCCCGGATCGGAAAGCAATTGTTCTCGTCGATTCCGCGGGCAGGCGCAAGAGCATATTATCCGCTTTCCTCGGCTCAGAAGCGGCTGTTTATCCTGAATCAGCTGGAAGGGGCCGATCAGAGCTACAACATGCCGGGCGTGCTGCTGCTGGAAGGATCGATTGACCGGAGCCTGCTGGAGAAGGCTTTCCGGGGACTGATCGCACGGCACGAAACGCTGCGAACCGGCTTTGAGATCGTACAAGGCGAAGCAATACAGCGCATTTACGAGAGCGTCGACTTTGCTGTCGAGTACCGTCATGCGAGCGAGGAAGAAGCGCCTGAAGTCGTGCAGGCCTTCATCCGGCCTTTCGACTTGGCGAAGCCTCCGTTGCTGCGGGCGGAGCTTGTAGAGCTGGCAGCCGAACGTTATTTGCTGATGTTCGACATGCACCATATCGTCTCCGACGGGGTTTCGATGGACGTGTTAGTCGAGGAACTCGTTCGTCTGTACGGTGGCGAGTCATTAGAGCCTTTGCGCATTCAATACAAGGACTATGCGGTATGGCAGCAGTCGGACGAGCAAAAAGTGCAGTTGAAACGCGAGGAAGCTTACTGGCTGGACCGTTACCGGGGCGAGCTGCCGGTTCTGGAAATGCCGACGGACTATCCGCGTCCTGCCGTGCAGAGCTTTGAGGGACAAACGCTGACGTCCTTCGTGGACGAGGCAACGAACGAAGGCTTAAAGCAACTGGCGGCTCAAAGAGGAACGACGCTGTATATGGTGCTGCTTGCGGCATATACCGTGCTTTTGCATAAATACACAGGTCAGGACGATTTGATCGTCGGAACGTCGATTGCGGGCAGAACGCACGGAGACACGCAACCTTTGATCGGAATGTTCGTTAATACGCTGGCGCTCCGCAATTATCCGGCTTCGGAGAAGACCTTCCTGTCGTATCTGGAAGAAGTGAAAGAAACGACCTTAGGCGCTTACGAGCATCAGAATTATCCGTTCGAAGAGCTCGTCGATAAAGTGCAGGTCAGCCGGGATTTGAGCCGCAACCCGCTGTTTGACACGATGTTCTCCCTGCAAAACTTGGAGGACAAAGAGTTTGGGCTGGAAGGGCTGAAATTGTCCCCGTACCCTAGCGAATACGGCACGGCCAAGTTCGACCTGAGTGTGGATGTTACGGAAGAAAACGGCGGCCTGGAGTGCAGCTTTGAATTCGCAACGGCTCTTTATAAAGAAAGCACGATCCGGCGGCTGTCGACTCATTTCGGACATTTGCTTGCGGCGATCGTAAGCCGTCCGGATGCGAAGATTGCCGAGCTGAACTTGTTGACGGCAGAGGAAAAAGAGCAAATTCTCGGCGCGTTCAACCCGGCGCAGCCGGAAGCGGCTCCTGTGGCGGCGTTCCATCGGCTGTTCGAGGAACAGGCGGAGCGCACACCGGAAGCGGCGGCCGTCGTGTACGAGAACGACCGGCTGACGTATGCGGAGCTGAACGAGCGGGCGAATCGCTTGGCGGCTACGCTGCGCGCAAACGGCATCGGCCGGGAGACGATCGTCGGCATTCTGGCCGAGCGTTCGGTGGACTTGCTGGTGGCCGTGCTGGCCGTCTGGAAAGCGGGCGGGGCGTATGTGCCACTCGACCCGGATTATCCGGCGGAGCGCGTGCGGTTCATGCTTGAAGACAGCGGAGCGAAGGTGCTGCTGACGCAAACGCCGCTGCGAGAGCGTGCTGAAGCTTGGCTCGGCGAAGAGGAGCGGGCGCTGGCGGCGGTGCTGTACCTGGACGACGAAGCGTCGTACAGCGAGGAGCGGGCGCATGCGCCGATTGGCTCCGGCATAGTCTCCGGCAAGCTGACGGATGCGGTGGACGACGGCGATGAGAGCCATCAGCATGTTGGCACCGACAGCTTCCATGAAGCCCGTCCGGAGGATCTGGCGTACGTGATCTATACGTCGGGAACGACGGGCAAGCCGAAGGGCGTGATGATCGAGCACCGCAGCCTGGTGAACACGGCGGCGGGCTACCAGCGGGAATACCGCTTGGATCAGTTCCCGGTGCGGCTGCTGCAGCTCGCAAGCTTCTCGTTCGACGTGTTCGTGGGAGATATCGCGCGGACGCTGTACAACGGAGGCACGATGGTGATTGTGCCGAAGGACGACCGGATCGATCCGTCTCGTCTGCACCACTGGATGGAGCGGGAACGGGTCACCATCTTCGAATCGACGCCGGCGCTGATCGTGCCGTTCCTGGAGTACGTGCACGAGCAGCGGCTGGATATGAGCTGGATGGAGCTGTTGATCACGAGCTCGGACAGCTGCAGCGTGGCGGATTACCGGACCTTGCAGGAACGCTTCGGCTCGTTGTTCCGGATCATCAACGCATACGGCGTGACGGAAGCGGCGATCGACTCAAGTTTCTACGACGAGCCGCTGACGAAGCTGCCGCAGACAGGCCATGTGCCGATCGGCAGAGCGTGGCTGAATGCGAAATTCTACATCGTGGATGCGCACCTGAATCCGGTGCCGGTCGGGGTGCTGGGCGAGCTGGTTATCGGCGGAGTCGGAGTGGCGCGCGGGTACTTGAACCGTCCGGGGCTGACAGAAGAGAAGTTCGTAGACAGCCCGTTCGCCGCGGGCGAGCGGTTGTACCGCACGGGAGACTTGGCGCGGTGGATGGAGGACGGCAACGTGGACTTCATCGGCCGGATCGACAACCAGGCGAAAATTCGGGGGTACCGGATCGAGACGGGCGAGATCGAGTCGCAGCTGCTGCGGGTGGAAGGCGTGCGCGAAGCGGTGGTGCTGGTTCGAAGTGACGCGAACGGGCAGAAGGCGCTATGCGCGTATTACACACCCGATACCGGAGCGGAGCTGGCAGTGAACGATCTGCGCGGCGCGCTGGCGCAGGAGCTGCCGGGCTACATGATCCCGTCGTACTTCGTGGAGATGGAGCGCCTGCCTCTGACGCCGAACGGAAAAATTGACCGGAAGGCGCTGCCGGCGCCGGAAGGGGAAGCGGGAAGCGGAACGGAGTACGTCGCACCGCGCAATGAGCTGGAAACAAAGCTGGCGGCGATTTGGCAGGAGGTGCTGGGGCTTGCGAAGGAGATTGGCGTTCACGACAACTTCTTCGACATCGGTGGTCACTCCCTGCGGGCGACGACGCTGGTCAGCAAGATTCATAAAGAATTGAGCGTGGATCTGCCGCTGCGCGACGTGTTCCGCCATTCCACCATTGAGAGCATGGCCGCCGCCATTTCCCGGCTGGATGAGCAGACATTCGTTGCCATTCCGGTGGCGGATGACCGAGAGGTGTACCCGCAATCTTTTGCTCAAAAACGTCTCTTTATCCTGAATCAACTGGAAGGCGCGGAGCTTAGCTACAACATGCCGGAAGCGATGCTGCTGGAGGGGGCTTTGGACCGGGCAAGGTTCGAAGAAGCGTTCCGTAAGCTCGTGGCGCGGCATGAAACGCTGCGCACCGGGTTCGAAATGGTGGATGGCGAAGCATCGCAGCGGATTTACCAGGACGTGAATTTTGCCGTGGAGTTCTATCGAGTGGATGAGCAAGAGGCCGAAGAGATGGTTCGCCGTTTCGTCCGTCCGTTTGACTTGGCGAAGCCTCCGCTGCTGAGGGTAGGCCTTGTCGAGCTGGCTCCGGAACATCATATTCTAATGTACGACATGCATCATATTATTTCCGATGGCGTCTCGATGGAAATCTTTGTTGAAGAATTCGTCCGCTTGTACGGCGGCGAGCAATTGGAGCCTCTGCGCATTCAGTACAAAGACTACACCGTTTGGCAGCATTCGCAGGAGCAGAAAGAACGGCTTCAGCGTCAGGAGGCGTACTGGCTGGACATGTTCCAAGGCGAGCTGCCGGTGCTGGAAATGCCGGCCGACTATCCGCGTCCGGCCGTGCAGAGCTACGAAGGCCAAACGCTGGAGTTTTCCTTCGACGCTTCGAAAACCGACGGCCTGAAGCAGCTGGCCTCGGAAACGGGCACGACGCTGTTTATGGTGCTGCTTGCGGCGTATAACGTCCTTCTGCATAAATATTCAGGTCAGGAAGACGTGATCGTCGGTACGCCGATTGCCGGAAGGAATCATGGAGATGTGCAGCCGTTGATCGGGATTTTCTTAAACACGCTGGCTATCCGCAGTTATCCGGCTTCGGAAAAGACATTCCTGTCATACCTGAACGAAGTCAAAGAAACGACCCTCCATGCCTTCGAGCATCAAAACTATCCGTTCGAAGAATTGGTGGACAAGGTGCAAGTCACCCGTGATTTAAGCCGCAATCCGCTCTTCGACACGCTGTTTACGATGCAGAATACGGAAAACGAGGAATTTGAGCTGGAAGGGCTTCGCCTGATTCCTTATCCGAGCGTATTAGATACCGCGAAGTTTGATATCAGCTTGGATGTGGGCGAGGAGAACGGCGGCTTGGATTACAGCTTCGAATATGCGACGGCTCTCTACAAAAGGGAGACGATCGAACGGCTGGCGAAACATTACGAGCAGCTGCTCGAAACGATCGTAAGCCGTCCGGATGCGAAGATTGCCGAGCTGAACTTGCTGACGGCAGAGGAAAAAGAACAAATTATCGGCGCGTTCAACCCGGCGCAGCCGGAAGCGGCTCCTGCGGCCGCGTTCCACCGGCTGTTTGAGGAACAGGCGGAGCGCACGCCGGAAGAGGCGGCCGTCGTGTACGAGAACGACCGGCTGACGTATGCGGAGCTGAACGAGCGGGCGAACCGCTTGGCGGCTACGCTGCGCGCAAGCGGCATCGGCCGGGAGACGATCGTCGGCATTCTCGCCGAGCGTTCGGTGGACTTGCTGGTGGCCGTGCTTGCCGTCTGGAAAGCGGGCGGGGCGTATGTGCCGCTCGACCCGGATTATCCGGCGGAGCGCGTGCGGTTCATGCTTGAAGACAGCGGAGCGAAGGTGCTGCTGACGCAAACGGCGCTGCGAGAGCGTGCTGAAACCTGGCTTGGCGAAGAGGAGCGGGCGCTGGCGGCGGTGCTGTACCTGGACGACGAAGCGTCGTACAGCGAGGAGCGGGCGCATGCGCCGATTGGCTCCGGCATAGTCTCCGGCAAGCTGACGGATGCGGTGGACGACGGCGATGAGAGCCATCAGCATGTTGGCACCGACAGCTTCCATGAAGCCCGTCCGGAGGATCTGGCGTACGTGATCTATACGTCGGGAACGACGGGCAAGCCGAAGGGCGTGATGATCGAGCACCGCAGCCTGGTGAACACGGCGGCGGGCTACCAGCGGGAATACCGCTTGGATCAGTTCCCGGTGCGGCTGCTGCAGCTCGCAAGCTTCTCGTTCGACGTGTTCGTGGGAGATATCGCGCGGACGCTGTACAACGGAGGCACGATGGTGATTGTGCCGAAGGACGACCGGATCGATCCGTCTCGTCTGCACCACTGGATGGAGCGGGAACGGGTCACCATCTTCGAATCGACGCCGGCGCTGATCGTGCCGTTCCTGGAGTACGTGCACGAGCAGCGGCTGGATATGAGCTGGATGGAGCTGTTGATCACGAGCTCGGACAGCTGCAGCGTGGCGGATTACCGGACCTTGCAGGAACGCTTCGGCTCGTTGTTCCGGATCATCAACGCATACGGCGTGACGGAAGCGGCGATCGACTCAAGTTTCTACGACGAGCCGCTGACGAAGCTGCCGCAGACAGGCCATGTGCCGATCGGCAAAGCGTGGCTGAATGCGAAATTCTACATCGTGGATGCGCACCTGAATCCGGTGCCGGTCGGGGTGCTGGGCGAGCTGGTTATCGGCGGAGTCGGGGTAGCTCGCGGGTACTTGAACCGTCCGGGGCTGACAGAAGAGAAGTTCGTAGACAGCCCGTTCGCCGCGGGCGAGCGGTTGTACCGCACGGGTGACTTGGCGCGGTGGATGGAAGACGGCAACGTGGACTTCATCGGCCGGATCGACAACCAGGCGAAAATTCGGGGCTACCGGATCGAGACGGGCGAGATCGAGTCGCAGCTGCTGCGGGTGGAAGGCGTGCGCGAAGCGGTGGTGCTGGTTCGAAGTGACGCGAACGGGCAGAAGGCGCTATGCGCGTATTACACACCGGATACCGGAGCGGAGCTGGCAGTGAACGATCTGCGCGGCGCGCTGGCGCAGGAGCTGCCGGGGTACATGATCCCGTCGTACTTCGTGGAGATGGAGCGCCTGCCTCTGACGCCGAACGGAAAGATTGACCGGAAGGCGCTACCGGCGCCGGAAGGGGAAGCGGGAAGCGGAACGGAGTACATCGCACCGCGCAATGAGCTGGAAACGAAGCTGGCGGCGATTTGGCAGGAGGTGCTGGGGCTTGCGAAGGAGATTGGCGTTCACGACAACTTCTTCGACATCGGCGGCCACTCCCTGCGGGCGACGACGCTGGCGGGCAAGGTATTTAAGGAATTAAACGTCAACCTGCCGCTGCGCGACGTATTCCGTCACTCGACGATTGCGGCGATGGCCGAGGCGATCGCCCGGATGGAACGGCGGGAGCATGAGGCCATTCCTCAAGCGGAGGAGAGAGAGTACTACCCTCTGTCCTCCGCGCAGAAACGGCTGTTCATTCAGCACACGCTGGATGGAGCGGATCAGCTTTACAACATGCCGGAGCTGGTGCAGGTGGAAGGCGAGTTTGACTTAGACCGGTTGGAAGCCGCCTTGCGGAAATTGATAACACGGCATGAATCGCTGCGCACCGGTTTTGAAATCGTGAAGGCCGAAGCGGTTCAGCGGATTTACCCGCAGGTCGATTTTGCTATCGAGCGTCATCAAGCGGATAAAGAGGATGCGGCTCAAATCGAGCAGATCGTCCGCAGCTTCGTTCGTCCGTTTGATCTCGGCAAGCCGCCGCTGCTGCGCGCCGGGGTCATCGAGCTGGAGCCGAACCTGCATATTCTCCTTTTCGACATGCACCATATGGTGTCCGACGGCGTATCGATGGCGATTGTGATCGATGAGTTCTCGAGTTTCTACGCCGGGGAAGAACTGCCGCCACTGCGCATTCAATACAAGGATTATGCCGTTTGGCAGCAGTCGAAGGCCCACCGAGAGCGGATTGGGCGGCAGGAAGCGTACTGGCTGCAAACCTTCGAAGGCGAGTTGCCGACGGCGGACCTGCCGATGGACTACGAACGGTCTGCGGCTCGCAGCTACGAAGGCGCGCATCTGGAGTTCGACGTCGAAGCTTCTCTCTCTGCGCGGCTGCGCGAATTGGCGGCCGAGCGTGAAAGCACGCTGTTCATGGTGCTGCTTGCGGCTTATACCGTGCTGCTGTCCAAGTACAGCGGGCAGGAGGACTTGGTCGTGGGTACCCCGGTGGCGGGAAGAACGAACGCCGATTTGGAACCGGTCATCGGGATGTTTGTCAATACGCTGGCGATCCGCAATCGTCCGTCGGGCGACAAAACGTTCTTGTCCTACCTGGAAGAAGTGAAGGAAACGGCTTTGGGTGCTTTCGAGAACCAGGATTATCCATTCGAGGATCTGGTGGAGCGTTTGAATGTGAAGCGGGAGCCGGGCCGCTTCCCGCTGTTCGATGCCGTTTTCGACTTGCAAAATATCGAAGAACGAGACGCCGAGCTGGAAGGGGTCAGCCTGAAGACTTACGAGCTTGACCATTTGGAAGAAGCGAAGTTCGATCTGACGCTGTTTATGTATGAAAACAACGGGGCGCTGAGCGGGGGCTTCTTCTACGCCACCAAGCTGTTCAAAGAAGCGATGATCCGCACCTTGACCGAGGATTACCTGCGGGTACTGTCTCAAATTGCGGAAAATCCACAACTCGAGTTAAGCCGGATTGAATGTCATAAACCGGCGGCAGGCGCAAAGAGTGCCGTCGATACGATCGAATTCGCATTCTAATCCTACAAGCGCGCCTCCGCCGTCAAGCGAAAGCGGCGCGCATCCCAAGGAAGACGGCGAACAACGTCCAAGCCCGTAAACGCGCAGGCCGAAAGCATGCTTTTTCGGACCTGCGCCGGGGCATGCGGTCACTTCATTTTTAGGGGAGGTACAAATGAAATCTTTGTTTGAAAAGGAAGAACGGTACTGGAGCGGCAAGTTTGACGCCGATGACAGCCTGAGCTTCCTTCCCTACAGTCAATCCTCCAAATTATACGCCGACGGGGAAGCTGTGGCCGAGCCGGGTTTGCTTCACCGTACTCTGCCGAGCGAACTCTCGGAGAGAATCATTTGCCTCGCCAACGGTTCGGATTTGGCTTTGTACATGATTGTTTTGGCAGGAGTAAAAAGCCTGCTGTTCAAATATACCGGGCGGGACCAAGTGCTGGTCGGCATGCCTTCTTATAGCGCAGACCCCGACGGGACTCCGCCGCCGCATGACATCTTGGTGATCAAGACGTCCGTAAGCCGCCAGACTACGCTGAAAACGCTGCTCGGGGGCATCAAAGCTTCCATCGGCGAGGCGCTGGAGCATCAGCACCTGCCTTTTCGGAAAATGGTGGAGCCGCTCCATCTGGACTATACGGGGGACGGCCTCCCGGTCGTCAACACCGTCGCATCCTTCGCCCCGATTCATCCGGAACCGCTGGGTAACCGGGTGGCGGCCGATACGGTTTTTCGCTTCGACCGCCAAAACCACTCCATCGAGCTGGAAATAAGCTTTGACGGGCAGCGGTACGAGCGGGCATTTGTGGAACAGGCGGCCGACCATCTTGTTCGGCTGCTGTCCGTGCTTTTATTTCAGCCGGATCTGGAGCTCGGACAAGCCGATGTGCTGTCCCCAGACGAGAGGGAGACGCTGCTGAAGCGATTTAATGACACCGAGACCGGGTTCGAGCGGGGGAAAACGATTTACGGCTTGTTCGAAGAACAGGCGGAGCTTTACCCGGACAACGTGGCGGCCGTCATGAACGAGCGGCAGCTGACCTACCGCGAGCTGAACGAGCGATCCAACCGCCTTGCGCGGAAGCTGCGGGAGACGGGAGTAGAAGCGGACCAGCTGGTAGCGATTCTGGCCGAACGCTCGCTCGATATGGTCGTCGGCATTCTGGCGATTCTCAAAGCGGGCGGAGCATACGTGCCTGTCGATCCCGACTACCCGGAGGAGCGCATTCGCTTCATGATCGAGGATTCGGGCGCGCCGTTATTGCTGATTCAAAAGCATCTGCACGAGAAGACCGATTTCGCAGGAACGCGCCTCGAATTGGACGATTTCGTTTGGGGCGACAGAGGGGTGGACTCCGAAGGTGCGCTGGACGCTTCGAACCTGGAGCCGATTTCCGGGCCGCTCAACCTGGCATATGTCATCTACACGTCGGGAACGACCGGCAGACCGAAAGGAACGCTGATCGAGCATAAGAACGTAGTGCGGCTCCTGTTCAACGACAAGAACCTGTTCGACTTCGGGCCGTCCGACACGTGGACGCTGTTCCACTCGTTCTGCTTCGATTTCTCCGTCTGGGAAATGTACGGAGCGCTGCTGTACGGAGGCAAGCTGGTCATCGTACCGCCGCTGACGGCGAAAAATCCGGCTGATTTCCTGGCGCTGCTAGGCCGCGAACAGGTTACCATTTTGAACCAGACGCCAACGTACTTCTACCAGTTGCTGCGCAAGGTCTTGGCGGACCATCCGTACGATCTGCGGATTCGCAACGTCATCTTCGGGGGCGAAGCACTCAGTCCGCTGCAGCTCAAGGGCTACAAGACGAAGTACCCGGAGACGAAGCTGATCAATATGTACGGCATTACCGAGACGACAGTTCACGTGACGTATAAGGAAATCACGTGGGTCGAAATGGAGGCGGCGAAGAGCAATATCGGCAAGCCGATCCCGACGCTGAGGGTGTACGTCCTGGATGAAAACCGCCGCCCTGTGCCGATTGGCGTAGCGGGCGAAATGTACGTGGCCGGGGAAGGCCTTGCGAGAGGATATCTGAACCGTCCAGATCTGACGGCGGAGAAGTTCGTCGATTCCCCGTTTGCGGAGGGGGAGAAACTGTACCGCTCGGGCGACTTGGCGGCATGGCTGCCGGACGGCAACATCGAATACCTGGGCCGGATCGACCACCAGGTCAAAATCCGCGGGTACCGGATCGAACTGGACGAAATCGAGACGCAGCTGCTGAAGATCGCCACCGTGCAAGAAGCCAAGGTGCTCGACCGCGACGACGCGAACGGCCAAAAGCAGCTTGTCGCTTACTACGTCGCGGAAACGAGGCTGGCGGCGCATGAACTCAAGGAGGAGCTCGCCAAGCAGCTTCCGGGGTATATGATTCCTTCGCACCTCGTGCAGCTTTCGCGGATGCCGCTGACCCCGAACGGGAAAATCGACCGCAAAGCGCTGCCCGCGCCGGAGGAAGCCGCGGCCGGAGGAGCGGAATATGTCGCGCCGAGAACGCTGCTCGAAATGAAGATCGCCCGCGTCTGGCAGGATACGCTTGGCGTTCCGCAGGTCGGCGTAAAGGATAACTTTTTTGAGTTGGGTGGCAATTCGTTAAGTCTGATGAGGCTCGTTCAAGCCGTTTACGATGAAACGGGCATCGAGATACCGCTAAACCGCCAATTCCATAATGTAACAGTTGAAGCCATGGCTTTCGGAGAGGGGGACCTGGGCCTGGATAGAGGGGGAGACTCCTTCATTAAGCTGAATAAAGTAGGAAATCTGAACGTGTTCTGCTTTCCTCCGGGCAGCGGCTTCGGCATCGGTTACCGAGAGCTCGCAAGCAGGCTCGACGGCCGGTTCGTGCTCTACGGCATTGATTTTATCGACGATGCCGTCGATTACGAGGCTATGCTGAACCGTTATGTGGACGAGATCGTCCGCATCCAGCCGGAAGGGCCTTACGTGCTGCTCGGCTACTGCTTCGGAGGAAACCTGACGTTCGAGGTAGCCAAAACGATGGAGAAAAGAGGGTATTCCGTAACAGACGTGCTAATGGTGGACTCGTGGATTAAGCACACGCTGACGCCTTCCGAAACGTCGGAGAAAGAGCTTGAAGAAACGCTTGCCGATTTCGACGAAGAAGAGAAGGAATTAATGAGCAGCCCGCTCGTGCGGGAGCGGGTTCATCGGAAGGTCAAAGCGACCTTGGCGTACGAAGCGCAGCTCATTAATTCCGGCACGATCCCGGCCCGGATTTACGAACTGATTGCGAAGGACAGCGAAGCGTTCCGCCTGGAGCACCAATTGCCTTCCTGGCGGGGGGCAACGACGCAAGCTTACGCCGATTACCGGCTGGAGGGCGCGCACGAGGAATTGCTGGAACTCGTGCGCGTGGACGAAACGGCCGTCGTCATCCGGGACATCTTAGAGCAAGTCAAGCGGCAGATCGAAGCGGAGGACGGGGTACTGCATGGAAGCTGACCGCCAGCCGTCTGTTCTAGAACAAGGCACAGTGGCGCCTTCCAAGCGCCAAACCGCTTACGCAGCCTGGAAAGCGTTCCGCTGGCTGATGTCCTATGTAAGCCGTCACAAAGGCTGGATGATCGTCGGTGTCTTGTCCGCGATTGCCGCCGCCGTTATTGAGATATGGACGGGAAGTTTGATCGAGCAGCTGACCACCCAGGCCGAGAAGGGGGCGGGGCCAATCGTTCTGCAAATCGTGTACGCGGTCTTTGTGGTCATTTTGATCGGTGTGCCGGCGAAGTTTTTCATGAGCTTCGGCGTGGAGCGAAGCAGCGCCTCTGCGGTGCAGGATATCCGCAGCCATGTCATGCGTCATATCGGTAAACTCCCGGTCTCCTATTTAGAAAAGCAGCACTCCGGCGACGTATTGTCGCGGATCAACAACGACCTGCAACTCATCCAGCAGTTTATGATTCGGGACCTCGCCCAGTGGTTTTATCATCCGCTGTTGTTCATCGGCTGTTTCGCTTATTTGATCTACCTCCAATGGGAGCTGATGCTGTACAGCCTGCTGTTATTTCCCGTAGCGCTGCTGGTTTCCCAATGGATCGGCAAGCAGTTGGAGCGGTTGACGGAGGAAGCCCAGGCGAACATGGGCCGAATGAACGTCAACCTCCAGGATACGCTTGGGGGTATGCCTATTGTAAAAAGCTACCTGCTATCCGGCATGTTATCTCGCTCCTACCAAGTGCTGCTGCAATTGACGGCCCAAAAAAAGCTGGCCGTGAAAAAGCGGGAAGCCTGGGTCAACCCGCTGCTTTCCACGCTGATGATCAGCCCGATCATTTTCGCCGTCAGTTACGGAAGCTATTTGATCTACAAAGGGCAGCTAGGCGCCGGAGAGCTGATCGCCTTCCTGTACTTGCTGAATCTGTGTCTGGAACCGCTGGAGCATATTCCCGAGCTCATCACGCGGACGTTCGAAATGACCGGTGCCCTGAGAAGGGTCTCCGAAATCGTCGAGCAGCCGACCGAAACGGAAAATGGCCGTTCGCTTCCGAAAACGAGCGCCGCCCCCATCGAGTTTCAGAACGTGACCTTCGGGTATGAGGAGAGCTCCCCGATCCTGCGGAATGTTAGCTTCTCGGTGCCGGAAGGGAAGACGATCGCGCTTGTCGGAGCGAGCGGCGGAGGGAAGAGCACGGTGTTTAAGCTTGTATACGGCTTTTATCCGCTTCCGGAGGACCAGGGCGAGATCCGCGTGTTTGGCAGCCTGATCCACGGCGCCGATCCGGAGCAGCTTCGGTCGCATTTTTCCGTGGTAACCCAGGATTCATATTTGTTTAGCGGCACGATCGCTGAAAATATCGGCTACGGGCGGGAAGTAGCGTCGATGGACGAGATTATCGAAGCCGCCAAAGCCGCTCAGGCGCATTCTTTCATTATGCAGCTTCCCGACGGCTACCAGACGTATGTCGGAGAGCGCGGAGGGTTTTTGTCCGGCGGGCAGCGCCAGCGCATTGCAATGGCCCGGGCTTTCCTGAAGGATGCTCCCGTTTTGCTGCTGGACGAGCCAACGTCGGCTCTTGATCCGGAGTCGGAAAGCGCGGTTCAGGAAGCGCTGGGCGTATTAATGAAGCAGAGAACGACGATGATTATTGCCCACCGGCTTTCTACAGTACAAAACGCCGACGAAATTTGGGTCATGGAACAGGGGAGTATTGTTGAAAAGGGCACTCATGAACAATTGCTGAAGATGAAGGGACTGTACGCCCAATCGTACTATCAGGAATTTACCGAGTCTGCCGAACGCAGGGAGGTGGCGTACACATGAAAAAGGGCGGATGGCTCTCGCAAGTGAAAGAACTCGGCTACTTGCTGATGTTTATGAACCGCAAGCGCAAAACCCAGTACGCCATTGGCCTGGCCGTGACGGCGCTCACCCAGACATTGTTCCTGATCGCCTTCAGCTTGGTCGTACATAACTTGGTTGATTTCGCCGTGGCCCGAGATACGTCCCTGATGGTGGAAGCCTTTATTATTTTGGGCGCGGCCTTGTTTCTGGAAAATGTGATTTCTCCCTGGTTCATTTACTTATACCAGCGCAGTGTCGAGCTGACTGTGCTGAATATTCGCGAACGTCTTTATGACAAGCTGTGCCGGGTGCGGCCGAGATTCCTGGAGCAGACGCACCATGGGGACTTGCTGTCGCGGGTGAACAACGACGTAACGACCGTTGAGTTTACATTCTCGCAGGTTTACTTCGTTTTGCTGCTTCAAGTTGTCTTTTGCATCGGCTCCATTGTCTCCATGGTGTTGATCGATTGGCGTTTTGCTGGCGTATCCTTCGTCATTCTGCTGCTGTCCTCCGTGGTCAGCCTAAAATTTGCGCGGGATATTCGCGCCTTGTCCGAACAAGGCTTGCAAACGCTCGGTAAAATGACCGAAAAATTCAAAGATTTTATGGGCGGCATTCAAATTGTGAAGCTGTTCCGCATCCGTACGATTTACGGCCAGTACGAGGCGTTGAACGAACAAATGACGCAGACGCTTCGGCAAACCGCGCAGAAGAACGGCATGCAGGCTGCGGTGAATCATTTTATCAGCTACGTCACGTTCTGCGGCATCATCGTCATCGGCAGTCTTCTTTATGCCTACGGACTGATGGGAATGGGAAGCGTCGCTGCCCTGGCGGTTCTGCAAGTGAATCTGACGCACGCCTTGTTGAACTTGGGGATGGTTCTGTCGATGACCCAAAATTCGCTCGCAGGCGCTCACCGGATTCAAGAGGTACTAAGAGAGGAAGAGGAACCGGAGCGTTTGGGATCTCCTCACAGCGAGCTCGTGTCGGAGGCTGCGGTGGAGTTTCGCGATGTGGAATTTTCCTATCAGGCGGATAAAAAGGTGCTTGTCGACATCTCCATGCAGGTGTTTCCCGGCCAGGTCGCCGCTATCGTGGGGGCCAGCGGCAGTGGCAAAAGTACGCTGATCAAGCTGCTGCTCGGCTTTTATCCTGTGGACAGCGGAGAAATCCTGCTCCAAGGCAAACCGTTCGGCCATTACACGCTGGACGAAATCCGCAGGCAGATTGCATACGTTCCGCAGGAGCCATTCTTGTTTACCGGCACGATTGAGGAAAACATCCGCTACGGCAACCCGGATGCAACGGATGAAGAAGTGATCGAAGCGGCCAAAGCGGCGTACGCTCACCATTTCATTCAGGAACTTCCTGAACAGTATAAAACGCCGGTGGGAGAGAGAGGAGCGTCGTTGTCGGGCGGACAAAGGCAGCGAATTGCGATCGCACGGGCGATTCTCAAAAACGCCCCGATTCTGCTGCTGGACGAAGCGACTTCCGCGCTGGATAACGAATCCCAGCATTGGGTACAGCAGGCCTTGAACGTATTGATGAAGGGGCGCACCACCATTCTGATCGCCCACCGACTCAGCACCGTGGAACATGCGGATTTGATTACCGTCATGAACCAAGGGACGGTCGTCGAGCGGGGCCGCCATCAGGACCTGCTGGCGCTCGGAGGTTTTTACGCCCGGCTGTACGGCTAGACCCGCTTTACGGCGGGCGGCTTCTTGCTCGCGAATGCGACAGAGTCTTTTAGTAATCCAAGGTATGACTTTATAACCGGTAGTTACCAGAAAACGTAGACACAAAAAATGAGGAAGAGTCCGATGGAGCCGTTCCGGGAATGGCCTGCGCGGTTCTTCTAAGAGTGACTAAGTGACATCTAGGTACAAAGCCTATCTATAAAGAATCTCTAAACCGGGAGTGTGTCGATGTGACAGAGAATACCAACGAGCAATATGGATTAACGCAAGCCCAGCGCCGAATATGGTTCATGGAAATTATGAATCCGGGAACGTCCATCACGATGCTTTCCGCGACCTACCAGATTACGGGCGAGATCAACACACAGCTTCTGAAGCAAGCGGCGGCAGAGATCGTCAAAACCTATGACGTTTTCCGAATCCGCATTAGCGGGGATTTGCAAAATCCAACGCAGTGGTTCGAAGAGCCGGAGAATGTCCAAGCTAGGATAAGCCGCCTCGAAATAGGCACAATCGAACAATTCTATGCTTGGGTGAAGGAAGTAAGCGAAAAACCGGCCAGCGTGTTCGACGAACACCTCTACGAATTTACGATTATTCATTTTGCGAACGGCCAAGTATGGCTCAATTTGACGGTAAACCATATTATCGCCGACGGCTTGTCCGTCAATGCTTTGCTGCATGCGGTGATGGAAAAATACCTGGAACTGCGCAAAGGCATCTCCAGCAGTTACCAGCCCCCTTCCTATCTAGATTATATTTCCGCGGAGCGTGAATATGAGCAATCGCAGCGTTATCAGAAAGGCAAGGAATACTGGCTGACGAAGTACAACACTTTGCCTGAAACGACCGGCATTAAATCGTATCCGCCATTCTCGATCGGCAGCGAATCCAATAAACTGTCCATCACTTTGGACGGTTCCCGGTATGAACGCATTCTGGCCTTCAGCGAACAATATCAGGTCAGCTTATATACATTATTTCTGTCCGCCATGTACGCCTTATTGTACAAGCTGACCGACAGCACCGATGTTCCGGTCGGCACGGTTTTTGCCAATCGCACCAGCAAGAAGGAAAAAGAAACGATTGGCATGTTCGTCAGCACCGTGGCTACGCGGATTCGTCTGAATCCAGACAGGAACGTGCTTTCCTTGATCCAAACGGTTTCCAAGGAAAATACGGCGGATCTGCGGTATCAGAAATACCCTTATAACCAATTGATCCAGGATTTACGCGAACAACACGGCCGCAACGATCTTTCGGGGCTGTTCCGCACGTCTCTGGAATATCTGCCTTTGAAAATCGTGGAGTACGAAGAAATCAAGGTACGCCTGGAGGCTCACTTCGCTAGGCACGAGATGGACGATTTGCTGCTGCGCTTCGACCATATGCTGAATGAAGGCCATGTCATTCTCCATGCTTCCTATCGTACCGGCTTGTTCGAGACGGCCGAGATTGATCGGATTATGGAACAGTATGTAACCGTTCTGGACCAGTTTCTTCAGACTCCCGAACTGCCGGTACGCGAGATTTCTCTGCTGAGCGATGAGGAGAGACACCGCATTCTCAACGTTTTTAACCCGCCGGTGGCAGGGCTGAGCGAGGGAGAAGCGTTTCATCGGTATGTTGAAAAGTTTGCCCGGGAAATTCCGGATCATCCGGCAGTCGTCTACATGGACAAACAGCTGACCTACGGCGAATTGAACGAACGCGCCGAGCGGCTGGCTTCTCTCCTTCGCGAACAGGGCGTGGGAAGGGAGACGATTACGGGGATCTGGGCGGAGCGTTCGGTGGAACTGCTGGTCGGGGTGCTCGCCGTTTGGAAAGCCGGCGGAGCCTATGTACCGCTGGACCCCGATTATCCGGCGGAGCGGATTGAGTACATGCTCAGCGATAGCGATGCATCGGTGCTGCTTACGCAGCGTCATCTGTTGGAGCGGGCCGGAGGTTGGTTGGCCGATGACCGGCTGAAGCTTCAAGCTGTCTATGCCATGGACGATGAACAGATTTATAACGGGGATGCCTTAGCCGTGGAATTTGAATCTGCCAACAGCGCCCCGCAAGACTTGGCTTATGTGATTTACACCTCGGGTACGACGGGACGCCCGAAAGGCGTCATGATCGAGCACGGCAGTCTCGTGAATACGGCGGATGCGTACCGTCGCGAGTACCGGTTGGATCAGTTTCCGGTGCGGCTGCTGCAGTTGGCCAGCTTCTCGTTTGACGTGTTCGTCGGAGACATCGCGCGGACGCTGTATAACGGAGGCACGATGGTGATTGTGCCGAAGGATGACCGGATTGATCCGAACCTCTTATACGGCTGGATTCGGGACCAAAACATTACGGTATTCGAATCGACGCCTGCGCTCATCCTGCCGTTCATGCAGCATATTTATGAAGAAGGGCTGGACGTTAGCTCCATGCAGTTGCTGATTACCAGCTCGGATGCTTGCAGTGTCACCGATTACCGATTGCTGCAGGAAAGATTCGGCGGACAATTCCGCATCATCAACAGCTATGGAGTTACCGAAGCGGCCATTGACAGCAGCTTTTACGGTGAGCCGCTGGATAAGCTGCCGTCGTCGGGTCATGTGCCGATCGGCAAAGCTTGGCTGAACGCCCGGTTTTACATTGTCGATGCCGCGTTAAAGCCGGTTCCTGTAGGGGTTCCGGGCGAGCTTGTCATCGGCGGCGCCGGGGTGGCGCGCGGGTACTGGAACCGTCCGGACCTAACCGCCGAGAAGTTTGCGGACAGCCCGTTTGTGCCGGGCGAACGTCTGTACTGGACAGGCGATTTGGCCCGCTGGCTGGAAGACGGCAACGTCGACTTCATCGGTCGGATCGACTATCAGGTGAAAATTCGCGGGTTCCGGATCGAACTCGGCGAAATTGAAACGGCCCTGCTGCGTTTCCCGGGCGTCAAGCAGGCTGTGGTGACCGACCGTACGGATGAGCAGGGGCAAAAGTATTTGTGCGGCTACGTGGCGGCGGATGCTTCCGTGCAGCTGAGCGATCTGCTGTCCCAATTGAAGCAAGAGCTGCCGGCCCATATGGTCCCGGCCCGGCTGGTGTCTCTTGATAAGCTTCCGCTCACGCCGAACGGCAAAATTGACCGTAAAGCGCTGCCTGAACCGACCGGAGAGGTAGAAGCAGGCCGTGAGTATGTGGCTCCTCGCACAACGCTGGAAACAAGACTTGCTCTCATTTGGCAGCAGGTGCTGGGTATTGCGCGAGTTGGAGTCCAAGACGATTTCTTTGACTTGGGTGGTCATTCCTTGCGGGCCTCCACGCTGGTTTCCAAGATTCGGAAAGAGCTGCAAGTCGAGGTTCCGCTGCGGGAAGTTTTTCGCTATACCACGATCGAACAGCTGGCCCAAAGAATCGGCGGTTTAAGGCAGCAGGAGACGTATGAGATTACAAAGGCGGCTGAGGCCGAGTACTATCCGGTTTCATCCGAGCAAAAGCGTCTGTACGTCCTGCGCCAGCTTGACGGGGCCGAGCGCAGCTACAATATGTCGGCGGCGCTTCTTCTCGAAGGCAAGCTGGACCGCACGCGCGTCGAGCACGCGTTCCGGGCGCTGATTCAGCGCCATGAGACGCTGCGTACCGGGATCGAGCAGGTTCAAGGCGAGCTTGTCCAGCGCATCTATGACGAGGTGGAGTTTGCTGTCGATTATTTCCAAGCGAGCGAGCGGGAAGTGGAGCAAGTGGTGGAAGCTTACTATCACCCGTTTGATCTGACCAAGCCGCCACTTCTCCGCATCGGCCTGATCGAAGTCGCCGAGGATCGCCACATTCTGCTGTTCGATATGCACCATATCGTCTCGGACGGCATTTCGACTGCGCTGCTCTTCGACGAGTTCAGCCGCCTGTATCGGGGTGAGGAGCTGGCCCCGCTGCGCATTCAATACAAAGATTATGCCGTTTGGCAGCATTCCGAAGCTTATGGGCAGATGCTTCAGCCGCAGAAGGAGTATTGGCTGAAACAGCTGTCGGGCGAGCTGCCGGTCTTGGAGCTACCGATGGACTTCCCACGGCCTGCGGTGCAAAGCTTTGACGGCCGAACTGTGAAGTTTTATATCGAGAAAGATCGGACGGAGAAGCTGAAAGAGCTGGCGGCACGGACAGGGACGACCCTGTACATGGTGCTGCTGTCGGCTTACACCATCCTTATGCATAAATATTCGGGTCAGGAAGATCTGATCGTAGGAACGCCGATTGCCGGAAGAACGCAGGAAGAAGTGCAGCCGATCGTAGGGATGTTTATCAACACGCTGGCCATTCGCAGCCGTCCGGAGCGTTCCAAGCCGTACCTTTCGTACCTGGAAGAAATCAAGGACATCACGCTCGGGGCTTTCGAACACCAAAATTATTTGTTCGAAGACTTGGTGGAAAGTCTTCACATTCCGCGCGCGACCGGCCGAAATCCGCTCTTTGATACGTTCTTCTCTCTGCAAAATACGGAGAACGAGCAAATTGTCATCGAGGGGCTGGAGCAATCATTTTATCCGCTGGAAAACCGAACATCCAAGTTCGAGCTGCTCCTGGACATTTCAGAGCTGGACGGTCAGCTCGAATGCCGGTTAGAGTACGCTACGGCTTTGTATAAACAGGAGACCGCGGAGCGGTTCGCCAAACATTATGACAAGCTGCTTGAAACCATCGCAGCAGCGCCGGACGGGGATATTGCCTCGCTGGAAATGCTCACGGAGGAGGAAATCCGCGAGCTGGTGCGCGGTTTCAACGATTCGGAGGCGGACTACCCGCGGCAGCAGACGATTCACGGCCTGTTCGAAGAGCAGGTGGAGCTTTACCCGGACAACGTGGCCGCCGTCATGAACGAGCACCAGCTGACCTACCGCGAGCTGAACGAGCGATCCAACCGCCTTGCGCGGAAGCTCCGGGAGACGGGAGTAGAGGCGGACCAGCTGGTAGCGATTCTGGCCGAACGCTCGCTCGATATGGTCGTTGGCATTCTGGCGATTCTCAAAGCGGGCGGAGCATACGTGCCTGTCGATCCCGACTACCCGGAGGAGCGCATTCGCTTCATGATCGAGGATTCGGGCGCGCCGTTATTGCTGATTCAAAAGCATCTGCACGAGAAGACCGATTTCGCAGGAACGCGCCTCGAATTGGACGATTTCGTTTGGGGCGACAGAGGGGCGGACTCCGAAGGTGCGCTGGACGCTTTGAACCTGGAGCCGATTTCCGGACCGAGCAACCTGGCATATGTCATCTACACGTCAGGAACGACCGGCAGACCGAAAGGAACGCTGATCGAGCATAAGAACGTCGTGCGGCTCCTGTTCAACGACAAGAACCTGTTCGACTTCGGGCCGTCCGACACGTGGACGCTGTTCCACTCGTTCTGCTTCGATTTCTCCGTCTGGGAAATGTACGGAGCGCTGCTGTACGGAGGCAAGCTGGTCACCGTACCGCCGCTGACGGCGAAAAATCCGGCCGATTTCCTGGCGCTGCTGGGCCGCGAACAGGTCACGATTTTGAACCAGACGCCAACGTACTTCTACCAGCTGCTGCGTGAGGTCTTGGCGGACCATCCGTACGATCTGCGGATTCGCAACGTCATCTTCGGGGGCGAAGCGCTGAGTCCGCTGCAGCTCAAGGGCTTCAAGACGAAGTACCCGGAGACGAAGCTGATCAATATGTACGGCATTACCGAGACGACGGTTCACGTGACGTATAAGGAAATCACGTGGGTCGAAATGGAGGCGGCGAAGAGCAATATCGGCAAGCCGATCCCGACGCTGAGGGTGTACGTCCTGGATGAAAACCGCCGCCCTGTGCCGATTGGCGTAGCGGGCGAAATGTACGTGGCCGGGGAAGGCCTTGCGAGAGGATACCTGAACCGCCCGGATCTGACGGCGGAGAAGTTCGTCGATTCCCCGTTTGCGGAGGGGGAGAAACTGTACCGCTCGGGCGACTTGGCGGCATGGCTGCCGGACGGCAACATCGAATACCTGGGCCGGATCGACCACCAGGTCAAAATCCGCGGGTACCGGATCGAGCTGGACGAAATCGAGACGCAGCTTCTGAACGTCAAGGGCGTGGAAGAAGCGGTGGTGCTCGCCCGTCAGGACGGCAAGGGCGAGAAGGCGCTTGTCGCCTACTTTGTGGCGGACCGGACGCTGACGGTCAGCGAAATAAGAACCTCGCTGGCCCAGGGAATGCCGGGGTACATGATCCCGTCGTACTTCGTGCAGTTGGAGCGCATGCCGCTGACGACCAACGGTAAAGTGGACCGCAAAGCGCTGCCGGAGCCGCAAGGCGGCATACAAACGGGCGTCGAATACGTAGCGCCGCGTAACCGGACGGAGTCCCAGCTTGTGAAGATCTGGGAGGAAGTGCTGGGCTACTCCGGCATTGGAGTCCTGGACAATTTCTTCGAGCTCGGAGGCCACTCCTTGCGGGCGACGAACCTTGTCAGCAAGATTCGGAAGGAAATGAACGTCGAACTTCCACTGCGTGATGTGTTCCGCTATACGACGGTAGAGTCGATGGCCGGGGCTATTGCCAGCTTGGAAGAAACACAGCACAGCTCGATTCCGAAAGCGGAAGAGAAAGCGTACTATCCGGTTTCCTCCGCGCAAAAAAGGCTGTACGTCCTGCACCAGCTGGATAGCTCGGAGCTGAATTACAACCTCCCAAGCGCCTTGCAATTGGAAGGGGCTTTGAACGAGGCCAAAGTGGAAAAGGCGCTGACTACTTTGGTGGCCCGGCACGATATGCTGCGCACCGGTTTTGAAATCGTGAATGGGGAGCCGGTTCAGCGTATTCATCCGCTCGTAGCTTTCAAGGTCGAGAAGCTTCAAGTAAGCGAAGATCAGGTTGCGGCCATTCTTGAAGGCTTCATTCAGCCTTTTGACTTGACCCAGCCGCCTTTGCTGCGCGCCCTGCTGATCGAACTGGAGAAAGAGAAATTTCTGCTCGCGCTGGATATTCATCATATTGGTTCCGACGGCCTTTCCATGGACGTGCTGCTGCGCGAATTCGTGCGGCTTTACAATGGGGAAGAATTGCCGGAGCTGCGGATTCAATACAAGGATTACGCCGTTTGGCAGCAATCCGAGGAGCAGCGCGAGCGCATCAAACGGCAGGAGGAATACTGGCGCGGGGTATTCAGCTCCGAGCTTCCGGTTCTTGAGCTGCCTCTCGACTTCTCCCGCCCGGCCGTCCAGCAGTTTGACGGTCAAACGCTCACGTTTACGCTGGATGCGGAGAAAAGCGAAGCTCTCAAACGGCTTGCCGGCGATTCGGGGGCGACGCTGTACATGCTTCTGCTGGCTGCGTACTCCGTATTGCTTCATAAATACGCGGGACAGGAAGATATAGTGGTCGGCACTCCGATTGCCGCCCGTTCTCACGCCGACCTGCAGCCGATCATCGGTATGTTCGTCAATACGCTGGCCCTTCGCTTGGGTCCGACGGCAGAGCGGACGTTCCTGGATTACTTGCAGGAAGTGAAGGAAACGACGCTTGGAGCCTACGAGCACCAGGACTATCCGTTCGAGGAGCTGGTGGAAGCTCTTCAGGTGAGCCGGGATTTAAGCCGGAATCCTCTGTTTGACACCATGTTTTCTTTGCAAAAGCACGAAAGCTTGGATTTAACCCTGGAAGGCTTGCAATGGTCGCTGTTCGACATCGAGGAAAAGACGGCAAAGTTTGATCTTAGCCTTGATATCGTGGAATCCGATAACGAGCTGGTTTGCAAGATTGAGTACGCTACTTCGTTGTTTAGACAGGAAACGATGGAACGGCTGGCGGGTCATTACGAGCAGCTTTTGGCGTCGATCCTGGCTCAGCCGGGTGCGCGGATTTCGGATTTGGATATCTTGACGGACAGCGAAAAGCATGATTTGCTGGTCGGGTTTGACGTGTCGTCTTCGGCTCTTGCGAAGCAACCCGCCGCAGAGGGTACAGGTTTGGAAGCGAATGAGTCGTGGAGAGAGAGAACGTTCCACGAGCTGTTCGAGGAGCAGGCGGAGCGCACTCCGGGAGCGCTGGCGGTTGTCTACGAAGACAGCAAGCTGACGTATGCGGAGCTGAACGCCAAAGCGAATCGTCTAGCGTATGCACTGCGGGCGTGCGGGGTGAAGCCGGAGCAGGTGGTCGGCATTCTGGCCGGCCGTTCGGCGGAGCTGTTGATCGGGGTGCTCGCCGTATGGAAAGCGGGCGGCGCTTATGTGCCACTCGACCCGGACTATCCGGCGGAGCGGATCGAGTACATGCTCGCGGACAGCGGGGCGTCGGTACTGCTCACGCAGACCTGCCTGCTGGAGCAGGCGGAAGCTTGGCGCAGCGAAGGAGCTCTAGTGCTGCAAACGGTGTTTGCGCTTGACGACGCCGAGACGTACAGCCTCGGAGCGGCTGTGGGCGTACAAGTTTTGGGCGAAGCAGGCGCAGAGGCGGAGGCTTTGGCGCAAGCGGAAACGGCTGCTGCCGAAACGTCTGCCACGGCTGAAGCCGAGAAGAACGTACTAACGGCGGATCTCGCATCGAATCCGGCGAATGTGAACAAGCCGCGCGATTTGGCTTACGTCATCTACACCTCCGGTACGACGGGCAAGCCGAAGGGCGTGATGATCGAGCACCGCAGCCTGGTGAACACGGCGGCGGGCTACCGACGGGAATACCGGTTGGATCAGTTCCCGGTGCGGCTGCTGCAGCTCGCAAGCTTTTCATTCGACGTGTTCGTCGGCGACATTGCACGGACGCTGTACAACGGCGGCACCATGGTCATCGTGCCGAAGGACGACCGGATTGATCCAACCCGCCTCTACGGCTGGATTCGCGACTACGCCGTGACGGTGTTCGAATCGACTCCGGCGCTGATCGTGCCGTTCATGGAGCATGTGCATGCCGAGGGCCTGGACCTCAGCTCGATGCATCTGCTGATCACAAGCTCAGATTCGTGCAGCGTAGCGGATTACCGTACCTTGCAGGAGCGCTTCGGCTCGCAGTTCCGTATTATTAACAGCTACGGCGTAACAGAAGCAGCCATTGACTCCAGCTTCTATGACGAGCCGCTGGAGAAGCTGCCGAAGACGGGCAGCGTGCCGATCGGGAAAGCGTGGCTGAACGCCAAGTTCTACATCGTGGATGCGAATCTGAAGCCGGTGCCGATCGGAGTGTTAGGCGAGCTGGTTATCGGCGGAGTGGGTGTGGCCCGCGGTTACTTGAACCGCTCGGATTTGACGGCGGAGAAATTCGTAGACAGCCCGTTCGCCGCTGGGGAGCGGCTGTACCGGACGGGCGACCTGGCGCGCTGGATGCCGGACGGCAACGTGGACTTCATCGGCCGGATCGACAACCAGGTGAAAATTCGCGGCTATCGGATCGAGCTTGGTGAAATTGAAGCGGCCATGAAAAATTTTGCCGGCGTGCGTCAAGCGCTTGTCATCGACCGGACGGACGAGCGGGGGCAGAAATATTTGTGCGGGTATGTCGTAGCGGATTCCAGCTTCGATCTGGAAGGGCTTGTAGCCCATCTGGACGCCGCGCTGCCTTCCCATATGGTGCCTTCGCGCATCATGCGCCTGGATCAAATGCCGCTTACGCCGAACGGGAAGATCGACCGTAAAGCGCTGCCTGTGCCGGAAGGAAGCATTCGTGCCGAGGTTGCATACACCGCGCCTCGTACTCCTGCCGAGCAGGCACTTGCGTCGGTCTGGCAGTCAGTGCTGGGCGTGGATCAGGTCGGCACGATGGACAATTTCTTTGCGCTCGGCGGCGATTCGATCAAGGCCTTGCAGGTATCGTCCCGTCTTTTGCAAACGGGGTACAAGCTGGTCATGAAAGATTTGTTCCATTACCCGACGATTACTGCCCTTAGTTTGCACCTGCAAACGGCGGAGAGAACGGCAAACCAGGCCGAAGTGACGGGAGAGGTCATCTTGACCCCGATTCAGCGCTGGTTCTTTGAACAAAATCCGGCTGACGTGCATCACAGCAACCAGGCGTTCATGCAGTTCTCCAAGCAAGGCTTTGACGAAGAAGCTTTACGCCAAGCGGTGCGTCAGCTTGTTGTGCATCACGATGCTCTCCGTACGGTTTACCGCCAAACCGAGAACGGCTATACCGCATGGAACCGCGGCGCCGGGGAGAACGAAGCACTGTTCGATCTGGAAGTTGTCGATTTCAAGGGAGTCGGCGACGTGAAAGAAACGGTAGAGGCTAAGGCGAATGACATTCAAGCGAGCATCGATCTTGAAAACGGTCCGCTGGTGAAGCTCGGCTTGTTCCGCTGCGACGACGGCGACCACCTGCTCATCGCGATCCATCACTTGGTCGTAGACGGCGTATCCTGGCGGATTCTGCTTGAGGATTTTGCTGCCGGCTATGAGCAGGCGCTGCAAGGGCAGCCGATCCGTCTGCCGCTCAAAACGGATTCATTCCAAACGTGGGCGAAACAGCTCGCTGATTATGCGAACGGTCCGGCGATGGAAAGCGAGAGAGAGTATTGGCAGCATATCGAGCAATTGACCTATGAGCCGCTTCCGAAAGATTTTGAACAAGGCAGATCCAAGCTGAAGGACAGTGGGCTCGTGACCGTTTGCTGGTCGATGGAGGAAACCGAACAGCTGCTGAAGCAGGCACACCGTGCTTACCATACGGAAATGAACGATTTGCTGCTTGCCGCGCTTGGCCTCGCGGTACAAGCTTGGAGCGGCCGTGAACGCGTGCTGGTGAATCTCGAAGGCCACGGCCGGGAAGATATTTTGCCGGATGTGGACATTACACGCACGGTTGGCTGGTTTACAAGTCAATTCCCTGTTGTTCTGGAGCCGGGTCACGCCCAGGCGCTCGGTCATCACGTGAAACAGGTTAAAGAAAGCTTGCGTCGCATTCCGAACAAAGGAATCGGCTACGGCATCCTGCGTCATTTGTCGGTGCCGCGTGACGGCGAGCGCTTTGCTTTGGAGCCGGAGATCAGCTTTAACTATTTGGGTCAGTTCGACCAGGATTACGAAAGCAGCGGCTCGCAGCCGTCTTTGTTCAGCCCGGGCTCCGATTCAAGCCCGAATGCAGTGATGGATTTTGTCCTCGATATCAACGGTATGGTGTCGGAAGGAGTGCTGGAACTCACGATCCGTTATGGGGAAACCCAGTATAAACGGGAAACGGTAGAGCGCCTAGGCACCCTGCTTCAATCGAGCTTGCGTGAAGTCATCAGTCATTGCGTATCGAAAGAGCGGCCGGAGCTTACACCTAGCGACGTACTGCTTCAAGATGTGACGTTGGAGGAACTGGAGCGGCTGGCCGAACATACGGCGGCGCTCGGCGAACTGGAGAATGTATACACCCTGACTCCGCTGCAAAAAGGGATGTTGTTCCACAGCCTGCTGGATGCCGATTCGGAAGCTTACTTCGAACAGGTGACCTTCGATCTATACGGAAGCCTGAATGTCGAAGCCTTCACCCAAGGATTGGATACACTGGTGCAGCGGAATGAGGCGTTGCGGACCAACTTTATTACCGGCTGGAGAGACGAGCCGATTCAAGTGGTATTCCGCGAGCGGAAGTGTGAAGTGTACTTCGAAGATATTCGCTCGGTAAGCGATGAAGACCCGGAGAAGACGATAGCCGATTTCGTCAGCGCGGATAAAGCGAACAAGTTCGATTTGGCCCGAGGCTCTCTTATGCGCGTGACAGTTTTGCGCACGGGCGACGAGTCCTACCATGTGGTCTGGAGTCACCATCACATTTTGATGGACGGCTGGTGCATGTCCTTCATGATCAAGGAAGTGTTCGACACCTACTTCGCGTTCCAGGAGAAGCGGACGCCGGAGCTTCCTCCGGCTACCTCGTACTCCCGGTATATCGAATGGCTGGAAGCTCAAGATGCCGCGAAAGCTTCGCGTTACTGGTCCGAGTATTTGGCGGGTTACGATCAGCAGACCAAGCTGCCCCAGGAGAAAACGCAGCTGAAGCAGGGCGCTTTTGAAGCGGCTGAAATCAATGTGGAACTCAGCAAGGAACTGACCGGGCAAATCGAGCGGGTGGCGCGCCAGCAGCAGGTGACGCTCAATACGTTCATGCAGACCGTTTGGGGGCTGGTTCTGCAGGTATACAACAACAGCGAGGATGTCGTATTCGGCTCCGTCGTATCCGGGCGTCCGGCGGAAATTCCGGGCATCGAAAGCATGATCGGCCTGTTTATTAATACGATCCCGGTCCGTATTCAAGGCAAAGCCGAGGAGACGGTAGCCGATATCTTGAGAAAAACCCAGGATCAAGCGCTGGCATCGGGAGCTTACGAAACGTTCCCGCTGTTCGAAATTCAGTCGCTGAGCGAGCAAAAGCGCGACTTGATCAACCATATCATGGTCTTTGAAAATTATCCGATGGAAGAACAGATTGAGCAGGTCGTCGGCGGAGACAAAGAAGCGCTGAAAATCGCTAATATCCAGTCGCCGGAGCAAACGAACTACGACCTGGACATTACCGTCATTCCAGAAGAGCATATTTTGCTGCGGTTTACGTACAATGCGCTGACGTTCAGAGAGGAAGACATCAGGCTGATCCACGGTCATTTTGCCCGGGTACTGGAGAAGGTTGCGGCTAACCCGAACATCCGCGTGAATCAGTTGGAGCTTTTGACGGCGGCGGAAAAAGAGCAAATTCTCGGCGCGTTTAACCCGGCGCAGCCGGAAGCGGCTCCGGCGGCCGCGTTCCACCGGCTGTTTGAGGAACAGGCGGAGCGCACGCCGGAAGCGGCGGCCGTCGTGTACGAGAACGACCGACTGACGTATGCGGAGCTGAACGAGCGGGCGAACCGCTTGGCGGCCACGCTGCGCGCAAGTGGCATCGGCCGGGAGACGATCGTCGGCATTCTCGCCGAGCGTTCGGTGGACTTGCTGGTGGCCGTGCTGGCCGTCTGGAAAGCGGGCGGGGCGTATGTGCCGCTCGACCCGGATTATCCGGCAGAGCGCGTGCGGTTCATGCTCGAAGACAGCGGAGCGAAGGTACTGCTGACGCAAACGCCGCTGCGAGAGCGTGCCGAAGCCTGGCTCGGCGAAGAGGAGCTGGCGCTGGCGGCGGTGCTGTACCTGGACGACGAAGCGTCGTACAGCGAGGAGCGGACAAATGCCGACAGCTTCCATGAAGCCCGTCCGGAGGATCTGGCGTACGTGATCTACACGTCGGGAACGACGGGCAAGCCGAAGGGCGTGATGATCGAGCACCGCAGCCTGGTGAACACGGCGGCGGGCTACCGGCGGGAATACCGGTTAGCTCAGTTCCCAGTGCGGCTGCTGCAGCTCGCAAGCTTCTCGTTTGACGTGTTCGTGGGAGATATCGCGCGGACGCTGTACAACGGAGGCACGATGGTGATTGTGCCGAAGGACGACCGGATCGATCCGTCTCGTCTGCACTACTGGATGGAGCGGGAGCGGGTCACCATCTTCGAATCGACGCCGGCGCTGATCGTGCCGTTCCTGGAGTACGTGCACGAGCAGCGGCTGGATATGAGCTGGATGGAGCTGTTGATCACGAGCTCGGACAGCTGCAGCGTGGCGGATTACCGGACCTTGCAGGAACGCTTCGGCTCGTTGTTCCGGATCATCAACGCATACGGTGTGACGGAAGCGGCAATCGACTCCAGTTTCTACGACGAGGAGCTGACGAAGCTGCCGCAGACAGGCCATGTGCCGATCGGCAAAGCGTGGCTGAATGCGAAATTCTACATCGTGGACGCGCACCTGAACCCGGTGCCGGTCGGGGTGCTGGGCGAGCTGGTTATCGGCGGAGTCGGAGTGGCGCGCGGGTACTTGAACCGTCCGGAGCTGACAGAAGAGAAGTTCGTAGACAGTCCGTTCGCCGCGGGCGAGCGGTTGTACCGCACGGGAGACTTGGCGCGGTGGATGGAAGACGGCAACGTGGACTTCATCGGCCGGATCGATAACCAGGCGAAAATCCGGGGGTACCGGATTGAGACGGGTGAAGTCGAAGCGAAGCTGCTGAGTGTAGGTGGCGTGAAGGAAGCGGTCGTCGTCGTCAGGGAAGATCAAGAAGGTCAGAAAGCTTTGTGCGCTTATTATACAGCGGAAGAAGGCTTGACGGCGGCGGACCTGAAGCGGGCGATTGCCAGCGAGCTGCCGGGGTACATGATCCCGTCGTACTTCGTGGAGCTGGAGCGCCTGCCTCTGACGCCGAACGGAAAGATTGACCGGAAGGCGCTGCCGGCACCGGAAGGGGGAGCAGGCGAAGGCCGCGAATACGTGGCGCCGCGCACCGAACTGGAGGCGAAGCTGGCCGCCATTTGGCAGGATGTGCTTGTTCGGGAGAAGGCGGTAGGCGTAACGGACAACTTCTTCGACCTCGGCGGTCACTCCCTGCGGGCGACGACGCTGGTCAGCAAAATGCATAAGGAGCTAGGTGTTGAATTCCCGCTTCGCGACGTATTCCGCTACTCGACGGTTGAGGAAATGGCCGCGGCTATGGAGCGGCTAGAGATCGGCTCGTTCACGGCTATTCCGGCTGCGGAACCTAGCGAGTATTATCCGCTCTCTTCCGCTCAGAAACGTCTCTATATCTTGAACCAGCTGGAAGGAGCCGGGCTGAGCTATAACATACCGGGAGCTATGCTGCTCGAAGGAAAGCTCGACCGGCAGCGGTTTGAAGAAGCGTTCCGCGGGCTCGTAGCTCGTCATGAAACGCTGCGTACCGGCTTTGAGATGGTAAAAGGCGAAGCGGTTCAGCGGATTTACGAAGAAGCTGCCTTCCAGGTGGAATATGTGCAGATCAGCGGGGAGCAGGCGGAAGAAACGGTGCGCCAATTCGTTCGTCCGTTTGATCTAGCGAAGCCGCCACTTCTGCGGGTAGGCCTTGCCGAACTGGCGCCGGACCGGCACATTCTAATGTTCGATACGCATCATATCGTATCCGATGGCGTTTCGATTGACGTACTGATCGAAGAGTTCGTCCGCTTGTACAGCGGGGAGCAGTTGGAGCCGCTCCGCATTCAGTACAAAGATTATGCGGTATGGCAGCAATCGGACGAGCAGAAAGCTCAGCTTGCCAAGCAGGAAGCCTACTGGCTCGACATGTTCCGCGGAGAGCTGCCGGTTTTGGAATTGCCGACGGACTATCCGCGCCCGGCTATGCAGAGCTACGAGGGCCGCACGCTGCAATTGTTTATGGATAGCGAGAAAAGCGAGGGTCTGAAACGGCTTGCAGCCGAGAACGGCGCAACGCTTTACATGGTTCTGCTTGCTGGTTATACAATATTATTGCATAAGTATACAGGGCAAGAAGACGTGGTGGTCGGTACGCCGATTGCGGGAAGAAATCACAGCGACGTTCAGCCGCTGATTGGGATGTTCGTCAATACTCTGGCCATCCGCAGTTATCCGGCCGCCGGTAAAACGTTCCTTGACTACTTGAAGGAAATCAAGGAGACGACGCTGGGCGCTTTTGAACATCAGAATTATCCGTTTGAGGAACTGGTGGATAAGGTGAACGTAGCTCGCGATTTAAGCCGCAATCCGCTGTTCGATACGATGTTTGCTTTGCAGAATACAGAGAATTTGGAAATCCAGCTTCCCGGACTCCATTTGTCGACGTATGCCAGCGAAGAAATTGTTTCTAAATTCGATCTCAGCTTGGACGTCACGGAGATCGAGAAAGGCTTGGAATATCTGTTTGAATACGCCACTGCTCTTTATAAAACCGAAACGGTGGAGAAATTGGCCGCTCACTACTTGCAGCTGCTTGAATCCATTCTCCGCAACCCGTCGGCGACTATTGCCGAGATGGGCATTTTGACACCGGCGGAAAAAGAGCAAATTCTCGGCGCGTTTAACCCGGCGCAGCCGGAAGCGACTCCGGCGGCCGCGTTCCACCGGCTGTTTGAGGAACAGGCGGAGCGCACGCCGGAAGAGGCGGCCGTCGTGTACGAGAACGACCGGCTGACGTATGCGGAGCTGAACGAGCGGGCGAACCGCTTGGCGGCTACGCTGCGCACAAGCGGCATCGGCCGGGAGACGATCGTCGGCATTCTCGCCGAGCGTTCGGTGGACTTGCTGGTGGCCGTGCTGGCCGTCTGGAAAGCAGGCGGGGCGTATGTGCCGCTCGACCCGGATTATCCGGCGGAGCGCGTGCGGTTCATGCTCGAAGACAGCGGAGCGAAGGTACTGCTGACGCAAACGCCGCTGCGAGAGCGTGCCGAAGCCTGGCTCGACGAAGAGGAGCTAGCGCTGGCGGCGGTGCTGTACCTGGACGACGAAGCGTCGTACAGCGAGGAGCGGACAAATGCCGACAGCTTCCATGAAGCCCGTCCGGAGGATCTGGCGTACGTGATCTACACGTCGGGAACGACGGGCAAGCCGAAGGGCGTGATGATCGAACACCGCAGCCTGGTGAACACGGCGGCGGGCTACCGTCGGGAATACCGGTTGGATCAGTTCCCGGTGCGGCTGCTGCAGCTCGCAAGCTTCTCGTTTGACGTGTTCGTGGGAGATATCGCGCGGACGCTGTACAACGGAGGCACGATGGTGATTATGCCGAAGGACGACCGGATCGATCCGTCTCGTCTGTACCACTGGATGGAGCGGGAGCGGGTCACCATCTTCGAATCGACGCCGGCGCTGATCGTGCCGTTCCTGGAGTACGTGCACGAGCAGCGGCTGGATATGAGCTGGATGGAGCTGTTGATCACGAGCTCGGACAGCTGCAGCGTGGCGGATTACCGGACCTTGCAGGAACGCTTCGGCTCGTTGTTCCGGATCATCAACGCATACGGTGTGACGGAAGCGGCAATCGACTCCAGTTTCTACGACGAGGAGCTGACGAAGCTGCCGCAGACAGGCCATGTGCCGATCGGCAAAGCGTGGCTGAATGCGAAATTCTACATCGTGGACGCGCACCTGAACCCGGTGCCGGTCGGGGTGCTGGGCGAGCTGGTTATCGGCGGAGTCGGAGTGGCGCGCGGGTACTTGAACCGTCCGGAGCTGACAGAAGAGAAGTTCGTAGACAGTCCGTTCGCCGCGGGCGAGCGGTTGTACCGCACGGGAGACTTGGCGCGGTGGATGGAAGACGGCAACGTGGACTTCATCGGCCGGATCGATAACCAGGCGAAAATCCGGGGGTACCGGATTGAGACGGGTGAAGTCGAAGCGAAGCTGCTGAGTGTAGGTGGCGTGAAGGAAGCGGTCGTCGTCGTCAGGGAAGATCAAGAAGGTCAGAAAGCTTTGTGCGCTTATTATACAGCGGAAGAAGGCTTGACGGCGGCGGACCTGAAGCGGGCGATTGCCAGCGAGCTGCCGGGGTACATGATCCCGTCGTACTTCGTGGAGCTGGAGCACCTGCCTTTGACGCCGAACGGAAAGATCGACCGGAAGGCGCTGCCGGCACCGGAAGGGGGAGCAGGCGGAGGCCGCGAATATGTGGCGCCGCGCACCGAACTGGAGGCGAAACTGGTCGCCATCTGGCAGGACGTGCTGGGGGCGGTCACGATTAGTGTAACGGACAACTTCTTCGACCTCGGCGGTCACTCCCTGCGGGCGACGACACTGGTCAGCAAGGTGCACAAGGAGCTGAGCGTGGACCTGCCGCTGCGCGATGTGTTCCGGCACTCGACCATCGAAGCGATGGCCGAAGCGATCAGCCAATTGGAGCGGCAGGAACACCTCTCCATTCCGGTTCTGGATAAGAGGGATTACTATCCGCTTTCCTCCGTGCAAAAACGGCTGTACATCCAGCAGCAGATGGAAGGCGCCGAGCTTAGCTACAACATGTCCGGCATGACGGTTCTCGTCGGGCGCTTGGAACGGAATCAATTCGAGGCGGCGCTCAAAGAATTGATAGCTCGTCACGAAATTTTGCGAACCGGCTTCGAAATGGTCGACGGCGAACCGGTACAACGGATTTATCCGGACTTGAAGTTTGCCGTCGAGTATACGAAAGCGACGGAAAGTGAAACGAAGAGCATCGTAGACGGCTTTGTGCGCGTCTTTGATTTGGAGCGGCCGCCGCTGCTGCGTGTGGGCTTAGTCGAATGGGAAGCGGAACGGCATCTGCTCATGCTGGACATTCATCATATCGTCACGGATGGCATGTCGATGGGCATCTTCGTCGAAGAGCTGCTGCGCCTGTATAACGGTGAGACTCTGGAACCGCTTCGGATTCAATACAAGGAGTTCGCCGCTTGGCAGCAGTCAGAACCTGTAAGAGAACGGCTGAAACGTCAGGAAGCCTACTGGCTGGACGTGCTGGAAGGCGAACTGCCGACGCTTGAACTGCCTACGGACTTTGTCAGACCTGCCGCTCGCAGCTTTGAGGGAGATGTGCTGCCCTTCAGCATCGACAAGCAGATGACCGACAGCTTGCAGCGCATCGCCGATGAGAACGGCGCCACCCTTTATATGGTGTTATTGGCGGCCTATTCAATCCTGCTCAGCAAGTACTCGGGACAAGAAGACTTCATTGTAGGCATGCCGGTTTCGGGCCGCACACATGCCGACCTGGAGCCGCTCATCGGAATGTTTGTCAACACTTTGGCGATTCGCCATTATCCGTCCGGGGAGAAGACGTTCCTCGCTTACTTGAGCGAAGTCAAAGAAACGATGCTGGGGGCCTACGACCACCAGGATTATCCGTTCGAGGAGCTTGTGAAAAAGCTGCAGGCGCCGCGAGATCAAAGCCGCAATCCTGTATTCGATGTCATGTTTGTTCTGGAAACCAAGGAAGATAACGTTCAAAGCTTCGGGGATATCAAGATCGAATCTTATCCGGAAACTCATACGGTTTCCCAATTTGATCTTACCTTGGTCATTTCGTTGCTGGATGAGGGAATGAACGGGCAGTTTGAATATGCTACCAAGTTGTTTACGCGCAATCTGATCGACAATTTCGCTCAGGACCTGCTCGTGATCATCACCCAAATTTGCGAACAGCCTTCGGTGCTGTTGAAGGATATTTCCCTGAACGGGCAATCCGAACAGGAGCAAGATGTGCTAGAGGCCATTGATATTATTTTCTAATCCCTTACCCGGCTTGGGTGTATGCCGTATTTTTCTCGGTACGCATCCTGCCGGGTGTTTTTTTCCAAATGAAAGGGAAAAATCCACCACAGGAATTTGACGTCAAGTGCCGCTGAGTAACGATTTCAATTTACTGGAAAATCGACAAAACACAACAGAAATCCGAAAAACGAAAAGAAGTAATGGCCGATCGTTGCAGACGAGTTTAATCTTTTGACTATGACACCAGAAGAACAACAAAAGGCACACGAAGACTACAGGATAAAAAGGAAACGTGAAGCTCTTGGAGAAGACTTTTGGTATTATGCCGAAACGTTTTTTTCAGTATTACAATCAGGAGGCTGGAATAGTAATCTACCTTCCATAAGTTCACTATTTAAAGAATTAAGTAAAATCAAGCTATCATTCGAACAAAAAAAGAGAATTAATAAACTAGCTAGAGATATAATGGCTTCATTGAAAGAAGTGAATAATGAATTAGTAAGAGATTTGATAGAAGAATCAGTATATTGAGGAAATGGTTATGAAAATTATATTATCGTAATAGTACAAGTTTCCAACTTTCTTTTTATGGTAATTTATGGTGGTTTCAGACTTTTTATTTTTCGTGTTTATCACGTGCTCTGGCAAACGCAGTAAAATCAACAAATTTGGTTCACGACTTTTTTATCACCTGACACTTCCTGTTCAGAAACATTAATGTAGGTAACTACGATTTAGTGTTGGTAACTCAAGATTATTAAAAACACGGCTGCTTTGGTTTAAATAAATATTATGGTAAAGAAATATTAGAAAATTTAAAGACAGGAGAACATATTTATAAGGATTTAACGTACATATTTTTAGAATTTTATTAAAAAATAAAAATCACAAATACTGGATTTTGGTACACAACTTTATTGTTCGAAGAAAGTGTCATAATTAGTGAGAAAATTTACAGATTGAACGAGAAAAATTATCATAATTGATGTTCGAAGAAAATAAAGTTGTAGACTGGAGTTGCTGATTTTACGCGATTGTCCATTTCAAAGGTCGTCAGCTTTTGAGAAATATGTTTTAGACTGATCCGACAAATGCAACCGCGGCAGATAAGGACGCGAAAATAAAATCCTAGACTGGCCGCTGTTGTGGTCAACATTCAACTATCGTGTCCTGTTACCCTAATAACTCTGCAGTTTGTAAGAAAGCGTCTAGCCGCTCCTTTTGAAGAAGATGATGACGGTAATGCATCTCCACCATCGTGAACCATTCGACCGCGTTTAACGCGCCGAAGGCTACGGCCGGATGAGTCGCCTTTCGCTGCAGCCGCTCTGGGTCTATGTTCTGTAGCGATGCCCCAATCTCATGCATGCGGCGCCCTGCTTCCTCCAGCTTGGCGACAAGCTGCTCCTTGCTCTCTGGCGAGGAGGCGTATATTGCAAGTCGGCCGGTACCTGAATGCGAACCGGTGGGAAGCTCCCTTGCTCAAACACGGCATGGCCGCCCTCCTCGCTGCCGCCACCGAGCGCCATGTACTGCTCCGCAAGACGGAGCTGCAAGTTCAGCGTGGAATGAGGCAGATGCAGGTACATTTGCCCAAGCGACCATTCGAGGGTTCAAGAAAAAAGCATATTCGTAGTTTATATCTTTAATACTTTATTTCCCAGTCTAAGACTATATTTTCTAATTACACCGGCCGCCTTCGCTAGCGCGCCGATCGCAAAGCTGGACTTCATTCCGGAGCGCAACTGCAGCCGCGCATGCGGGCCACACGTCGCCAGTCTATAACTTTATTATTCAGTCTAGTTCTTTATTGTTTAGTTTAAAACCTTATTATTCGCTAACAATTGACAATGAAGAAGTAGTACAACTTCTTATTATTTGTATAAATACGCATTTTTAGAGTTGCGTATATTCTCATAAAATTCGAAAAATTAGGGTGGACCGAATAACTTCGAGTCAATGAGTTCTCACTAATTATGAAAATGATCGTTGAATTATCATCAGCAGATTGCAAAGCCGTTTTGGGGTAGCTAAACCAGACCCTATATCGAAACCTAAAACCAAACGGCGACTTTTCCCTGGAATCCACTGGAGAGAAGTCGCCGTATTTGTTATGGAACGTTTTTTTAGTTTTAAAAATGAGATTAATCTATTGTTCTTTATTTCTGATTAGCACGTTGTGAGAGCCACTCTTTTTTCAGTAATGCATATTGATACGTATTCTCGTATTTCGGCGTGCCGTCTTCATATTTAACAAATGAAACGAATTCCATGAAGCAGCCTTCCTGGCGAAAGCCCAGTTTTTCACACAGCTTTTGGGAACGGAAGTTATCGTCCTCGACATAGGCGTACAGTCTTCTTACTTCCTGTTGCGTAAAGAGATATTCTATGAAGGCGTTGGCGCTCTCACTTGCGTACCCTTTCCCTTCAAATCTGGCATTAAAATTCCATCCAATACCATATGTATCCGAATCTCGTTCTTCCTTCATACCGAACAGCTCTCCAATCAGTTCGTTGCTGTCTTTCAGGCAGACCGCGATATGGGAGTCGTCACTGCTTCTTTTTTCGACCTCCAATGTAGCTTCCTCCAACGTCGAAATCTGGTGGTCCATAAAGCAGTTAACTCTTGGATTAGCTGTATACTCCAACAATCCGGCAGCGTCGGTTGCGATAAAATTCCGCAGGATCAATCGGTTGGTTTCAAGTGTTTGCATGAATATACCTCCAGTTGTTATTTAAATAGATGGCTTCATTCTGTAAGATCCTTTTATTCTATCAGAAACCGCTTTTCAATCGTAAACAACTGTCAGCGGACAATAAAGTTGCGTACTAAATATTAATGAAACATAATAAAAGACACTTTTAGTAAAATTAAAAGCCTGATGAACAAGTGTCATCAGGCTTTGTTAAAATCAGGACGGCTGCTTTGGTTTAAATAATAGAGAGCGATATTATGGTAAAGAAATATTAGAAAAGTTAAAGACAGGAGAACATATTGATAAGGATTAATTTGGAGAGACCATATATTATTTGTCTGTCACATGCTAACATCACTAAATGGCAAAATCGTTGGATATTTCTTAGAAGAGAATCGAACGGCATATTTTACTAAAAAATACAAGGGAATTCATGATCGTTACGAATGCCAAGCATGGATTTGCGGCAGGATTACCATGGAGAAACATTTCACTTTTGGAAAAAAATAAATTTAGATCAAGACAACACTCCGACGATCCCTAGAACAGATTACGTAGCGAATCCCAATGCTAAAACCTATGCAGTTGCAGTAGATCCTTTTAGGAAATTAGATGGACAAAAAACATCATTTCTAATGATGATGATCGATTCGGTCATCATATTATAGAAGTACTTTCCGAACAAGCATCGGATGCTCATTTAGCTCATTTGAAAAAGCTAGGTAACTCTTATGTTTTTGGAGGAAAAGAAAGTTTGAATTTCACTGTTGAAGGTTTAATTGATGAGATTAGTTTAGTTTAGTTTTAGTCCCGATAGTAGATGGTGCTTCTAACTCTTTGACGCTATTTGAAACGAGTGCTCATCTTCAAAAAACTAAGCCAGTAAATTTCTTTTTAAAGAGCGTAGAAAAACTGGACGATGGTGGGCTATGGATGAAGTAGGTGATAAATCCTTAAATAGGACTTGAGGCCATCAACTGTCCTCTTATTTGCTATGTTCAAGTTGGAGTGGCAGCCCTGATAGGCTGCCATTATTTTTCGTCCTTGGCTGTCGCTGTTATAACCCCTTGTTTTTCAAAAATGCCGACTTCACGGTAACCCATTTTCGATACAGCATCTGACCGTCTTCAAACTAAAAGGCATGAGCCCGGTACAATACCGAACTCATGCCCAACTGGTTGCATAAAAATATTTGTCTAACTTTAAGGGGGCACTTCATACAGGGCTGCTTTTATACTATGGGCTAATTGCTCGTGTATTTTACCCAATCATATTCAGCGTATAGCGGATTCGCTCCATTATACGAACCTAGCCAGTCGTCAACGCCAGTGCCATTCCATAAATTCATCATAATCTTGCCTGGCGTGCTTGGTATGTTTGTAGTTGCCGTATGCTTTAGAACCCCGTCAACATACCACTTAATGTATCCTGGCTGCCAATCGAAAGCATAGGTGTGAAAGCCTCTTGATGCATCAAAGCCCAGATCAACAACCTTCTCGTGACCACCGACACCGTTTGTATAATAGTTGAATTGCACTTTTGTCGTGTCTTTGCCTAAAAATTCAATATCTATTTCATCCCATTGCGTGCCATCAGTAGGCCCCGTATACGTAAAAAAGGAAGATACGATCCCTGTATTTTTAGCAGGCTTCATACTGACCTCGTATAAGCCGTATCTGTAAGTGTTCGTCGATCGATACTCTCCGCAGTCAAACTTATTGTACGCAGAACTCGTTAAGCCAAGCTTCATTTTGCCATCGTTCGTAAAATTAACATTATTGGCACGCCAAGTGCAATTAAACATGTTCCCATTGGAATATCCGTCTGCCTTTTGCCATGCCCCCGAATTGAAACCATTAAGTGGTTCCCAAAAAACATTCCCCGCATAAACGCTTACCGAAAAAAACAGAGAGACAATGCCCGTGACCATTAAAGTGAACCAAGATTTCTTCTTCATTTTACACCTCCATAAAAGATTGACCAAACATGAAAGAAATGGATGACGATGATACATTATTTCAAGTATTGACCATCTTACCGAAAAAATAAAGCGCTTCCAAATTTGGTATCTTCATTGTAGTTTGAAATGGAGTCGTCCACAATAGCAAACTTAACACTTGAGGCATAATTTAAAAAAAACTAAATTTTATCAAGTTGTGGTTTAAAAATGTAAGTACTACAATTATATACAAGAAATGAAAATCAGGATTAAAATATTCTATTAAGGGGGGAAATGACGATTTTGAAATGGGATAGACTCAGGAAGCGGAGCCACTACATGTTTATACCATTTTATTCTTTTGGTATAATAGTCAATTAATTTTTGAAGAGGAGGCCTTACTTTGAAAAAATTAGGTATGGTATGTAAAATAGCTCTGATACTTGTATTCTTATTGCCTTTAACACCGGTCTTTGGCCAACATATAGATGCATGGTCAGGTATGCCTATGGGAAAGCTCCATGTCAGGGGCAATCAATTGGTGAACAGCAGCGGAAAACCTGTTGTTTTAAGTGGCTGGCATCAGCCGTCGGGGGCATACTGGACCTATCAAAATAGTAATTATTATCTCAATTTAAATGGTAACAATCGTCATGCAGCAATTTTGGCTTATTTGAAGGATATCACTGACACCTTTGCAGACACCAGACCGAAGTATGGAAGCAACCACGGCTGGTATATGAATCAGGTCCGATTGTTTATTGACCGCCAGGATATGGGAGATGTGGCCGCAGGGTCATACAATTTCTCAGGTTTACAAGCAGCTACACAAAATGTGATTATTCCATACATCAATTATGCGAAAACAAAGGGCATTTATGTTACCCTTGGTCTTGATTTCACTTTGGCTAACGACCAGGCTACAACACAATCCAATCTGGACAAATTCAATCAAATATGGGGGTATCTTGCCTCGCAGCCGGCTATTAATAGCGCGGATAACGTCATGTTTGAACTGATCAACGAGCCTATTAAGTCATATGCGAATGGGCATTGGGGAGGCTATCCTGGTGAAAATGATTTTGTTGACCATTGGAATGATCTGAGAAGATTCCAAAACTCTATCATTTCCACGATTCGAAGTAAAGGAGCGGATAATGTCATCTGGGCTGCAGGACTTGGATACAACCAATTTTACAGCCCGGCGGCAAAACACCCGCTGATAGATCCATTGAACAACTACGGCTATGCTGTCCACTGGTATCCGGGCTACGGAGCGCATGATAACAAGGACAAGCTAAAATCACAATGGGATTCCAACATTAAGGCGGCAGCTCAAGCCTATCCAATAAATATCACAGAATTTACCTGGTTCAAAACACAGCCCGGCGATTCGGAGTACTGGAATTTGTTTAACGGCTCTAATAATGGATTTGGGCAAAACACGAAGTCCATTTTTACAGCAGCCGGTAATGTCAGCATGACCGCACACATGAATGGCTTTCTGCTGGAAGCTGGAGCAAGGAGTTCATTTGCGGACCCAACAGCCGGGTTAAAGTGGGATGGCGATAACCGACGTCAGGCGATGGCCCGCTTCTTGTTTGACTGGTACTATGAGCGTGCACGGACCTATCCGAGAGCACTACTCCAGAACAGTGAATCAGCAACGGATAATCTGCCTGCGGATGCACCGACTGATGTGCTTACAGATACATACATTAATGCACCGACGGACGCACAATCAGAATGATGTTAATACTTTCAGCTACCAACAGCCTTTCCAATTGGATAGGCTGTCGTATTATCTTATAGAAATGACTAGTGTAAGATTGACGGCCATTATGAGGCCTTCCGTTATGTAAAGTTGTTGAAACGATGAGGAGAGAGTATAGTTTGTATGTATTTATTTTGTACGGGAAGAGGTTCATATGGCGACAATTCATGATGTAGCATTAAAAGCGGGCGTGTCGGTCACTACCGTATCTCGTGTAATGAATAATCGGGGATATATCAGCGAAACTACACGCAAAAAAGTGTTCGACGCAATGGAGGAACTTAATTATCAACCAAATGAAATAGCACGATCTCTGCTACGTAAGCAGTCCAATATTATTGGCCTTATTATTCCTAATGTCTCGCATCCTTTCTTCAGTGAGCTTGCCAATCAGGTGGAGTATTACGCCTATCAGCATGGCTGCAAGGTCCTGCTGTGCAATTCACATATGGATCCCGTGAAAGAGAAAGTGTATATTGATATGTTGAAGCGGAACCGGGTGGATGGCATCATTATGGGTAGCCATACATTAGAAGTAGAAGAGTACCGACATTTGAATTCACCGATCGTGACGTTTGATAGGCAGATTGACCCGTATATTCCTTACATATCCTCGGATAATTATCGCGGAGGCGAGCTGGCTACGGAGCTGCTCATTCGCAAAGGCTGCCGGAAAATTGCCCATATCTGCGGAAATCTGGAGCTGAACATGCTGTCCAATGAGCGGACCAAAGCATTCCGGGATGTGGTGGGTAAGCATAATGTCCAGCATGTGATTGTTCAAACAGACTTGAATGTGTTCGACCAGAAGGAGTACGAGCTGATCATTTCAAAACTCGTTCATGAACATCCGGATGTGGATGGGGTATTCGCAACAAGTGATATTATTGCTGCTTTCGCGCTGAAGGAATATATTCGCGCTGGAAGGCATGTGCCAGAGAATGTGCGTATTGTAGGCTTCGATGATGTAAGCGTTGCTTCCTGGCTGACGCCAGAACTTACATCGGTAAGACAGCCGATTGCAGAGATCGGCAGGCTGGCGGTCGAGCTGATCCGCAGGCAGGCGGAGGGGGAGCAGGTACAACCTGTCAATCTGTTGCCTGTTGAACTAATTGAGCGTGCAACGACCTGAATGAAAATCTGTTCCTCTAACAAGGGGAACAGATTTTTTTTAGTACAAGTTAAAAATTCAACATGTCAAACGATTGACACAAGTTAAACCTTTGACATATAATCCGTTTGTAAGCGTTTTATTTAAGTGTTCAGAGCCATTATATAAATAAGGGGATGACAACAGTGAGTAAATTCAAAAGAGTTCAATGGATGGTAATGCTGCTTCTTTTAGTTATGGTGGTGTCTGCATGTGGTGGCTCCGGTGGAGAAGGTAATTCGGCTTCTGGAGGGGGATCAGGGGATTCAAAAAATGTGAAGATTACGCTTTTGAACTCCAAAGGCGAAATCCTTCCACAGCTGGAGGAAGCCGCTAAGGCCTTCCAGAAAGACAATCCGGGTATTACTGTTGAAATCCAGCCGGTTCCGACTGGTGGGTCGCCTTTTGAGCGTGCCTCCGCTTTGTACGCATCCGGAAACCCGCCGACCATGATCATGCTAGATACAGGTGATGTGGAGAAGTTCAAGGACCGTATCCTCGATCTGAGCGGAGAAAAGTGGAATAAGGACACAGTTGAAAACGCTACCACAGCTACGACGGTTGACGGCAAAAATTACGCGTTTCCGCTGGCTGTTGAAGGCTACGGATTCATTTACAACAAAGCCGTTGTAGATAAAGCGGTAGGCGGAAGCTTTGATCCTACCACAATTAAAACCCGAAATGACCTTGAAAAACTGTTTCAGCAAATTGAGGCATCTGGTAAGAAAGCATTGGTGATTTCACCAATGGACTGGTCTCTGGGCGCTCATTATTTGCCTCTTGCTTATGCAGGCCAGAACAAAGACATGGCTGAAGTGGACAAATTCATGGCGTCACTAAAAACGGGCCAGGCTAGCTTGGCTAATAATCCTGTATTTAACGGACTTATGGATACATTCGACCTCATGATGAAATACAACATCGATCAGGCTTCTCCGCTAGCAGGAGCTTATGAACGCGGACCGGAGCTGCTCGGCAAAGGTGAAGTTGGCATTTGGTTCATGGGCAACTGGGCATGGCCGCAAATCAACAGTTTTGATACGGCTAACAAAGAATATGGTTTCTTGCCTGTACCCATCAGTAACAATGCCGATGACTACGGCAATCAGGAGATTTCGTCCGCTGTATCCAAGCGCATTGTTATTGACAAGGAGAAGACTACTCCGGAACAGCAAGATGCGGCGAAGAAGTTCCTGAACTGGATCGTATATGATGAGAAAGGCCAGGATTTCCTCGTGAACCAAGCGAACATTATCCCGGCGTTCAAAAATATTACACTGCCTGCGGCCGACCCGCTTGGCAAGTCCATCCAGGATTATATTGCAAAAGGCAAGTCAGAGCAGTCGATGAGCATGCTGCCTGCGGACCACTGGTCTAAGACAGGATCTTCCATGCAAAAGTATCTGGCGAAACAGGGAGATCGTGCAACACTGGTTAAAGAAATCGAAAACTACTGGAAAACCGTTAAATAAGGTTGTTTTCAAATTACCTGGAATAGAGAGAGAAACCCGAAACAAAGGAAGGGATCATCATGATTACGGAAAAAGGAGTATGGAACCGGCTGCGGACGCGGCTACTGTTTACGGGCCCAACCTTGTTTGCCTTCATAACGGTAATGATTATTCCATTTTTGTATGGCATCTATCTGACGTTCACAAACTGGGATGGTATTTCCACCACACTATCGCTGGTAGGCATCCAAAACTATCTGGCTGTTTTTAGAGATATCGAGTTTTGGAAGTCATTCGGCTTGACGCTCAAGTATGTGTTTTATACCGTTGTTCTTATCAATGTGATCGCTTTTATGCTGGCTTATGTGCTGACTAAAGGGTTAAAAGGGCAGAGTATTTTCCGGGCAGGATTTTTCCTGCCCAACCTTGTCGGGGGCATTGTACTCGGTTTTATCTGGCAGTTTATATTCAACAACGTGCTTGTCTATTTGGGACAACATGCCAGTATACAGTCGCTCAGCACGACTTGGCTGGCTGATCCCGACAAAGCGTTCTGGGCACTCGTGATTGTAACGGTGTGGCAGAACGCGGGTTACATGATGGTCATTTACATCGCGGGATTGACGGGTGTGCCGAATGATATTATGGAGGCCGCAAGCATTGATGGGGCAAACAGCTGGACCAGACTGCGGAAAATGGTATTGCCCTTGATGGTTCCTTCTTTCATCGTATGTATATTTTTGTCCCTGCAACGCGGATTTATGGTCTATGACGTGAACCTTGCGCTCACGAAAGGTGGGCCGTTCAGCAGTACTCAAATGGTGTCGATGCATGTGTATGAAAAGGCATTCCTTTCCCGTGATTATGGTGTGGGGCAAGCAGAAGCATTCGTGTTGTTCCTGATGGTTGCTCTCATCACTCTGCTTCAGGTTTATTTTAGTAAGAAGTTGGAGGTGGAGGCGTAATGACAAGAAAAAGAGTTGCTTCCTCCGTAATCAAATTCATTGTGCTGACAGTCATACTCATATTGTTCATCGTACCGTTCGTCTTTCTGCTGATCAATTCGTTCAAAGAAAACATGGCCATCACCTCAAATCCGTTATCGCTTCCAGAGAGCTACAGTATGGTCAATTATATGAATGCATTTGATAAAATGAATTACATCGCTGCCTTCACCAACTCATTGGTCATAACGGTGTTAAGCGTTCTGTTTATATCGCTGTTTGCGGCGATGACGGCTCATTATTTTGTCAGAAACAACACCAAGTTCAACCAATATACATTTATGCTGATGGTTGCATCCATGATCATTCCATTCCAGGCTATCATGATTCCATTGGTGAAAATCTACGGGTCACTTGATCTGCTGAACAGTAAGTGGTCGCTGATTTATATGTATATCGGTTTTGGTAGCTCGCTGGCCGTCTTCATTTATCATGGTTTCGTAAAGAGTATTCCAAAAGAACTGGAGGAAGCGGCGCTAATTGACGGCTGCACGCGGGTTCAAACATTCTTCCGGATCGTGTTTCCGGTACTGATGCCCACGACTGCCACCATTTCCATTCTCAATGTGCTGTGGATCTGGAATGATTTTCTGCTGCCTTCCCTCATTCTGGTCGATCCGGAGCAAAGGACACTTCCGTTGTCCACGTATAACTTTTATGGAACCTATACAGTGGATTATGGTCCATTGATGGCAAGTTTGGTACTGACGATATTTCCGATCATTATCATCTATCTGTTCGCCCAGAAGTATATTATTCAGGGTGTTATGCAAGGTTCGATTAAATAATTGTAGGAGTAGGATGCCTTATCAAACAGACTAGAACGTATACGAGAGAGCGTGCAGATCAATTTATTTCCCAATCGAAGCATATGCTTCGGCCGGATTATCGGCTGAACTACCATTTAATGGCTGAATTCGGCTGGATGAATGATCCGAACGGCTTCATTCAATATAACGGGCAGTATCACTTGTTCTATCAACATTACCCGTATAAATCAGTATGGGGACCGATGCACTGGGGACATGCAGTCAGCCGCGATCTTATGAAGTGGGATTATCTACCGGTCGCTTTGGCACCGGACGGCGAGTTCGACCAGGATGGCTGCTTCTCTGGCAGTGCGATAGAGCAGGACGGGAAGCTTGTCCTGATGTATACCGGACATGTTGTAACCGGGCCTGACAAGGATCAGGATTACAAGCAGTCACAAGGGATTGCAGTATCGGAGGACGGGGTGACATTCGAAAAGTGGGAGGGCAATCCGGTCATCGGTTATGACGCCGTACCGGACACGATCAGCCGTAAAGACTTCCGTGACCCTAAGGTGTTCAGGCACGAAGATCAATATTACGCCGTTCTTGGTTCTAATGATGCCCAAGGGAACGGACTTGTACTGCTTTATCGTTCTGAAGACCTGAAAAGCTGGACGTATGTCAATGTACTAGCCGTGAGTGACGGACGTTTCGGCGATAATTGGGAGTGTCCGGATTTGTTCCCGCTTGGCGGTCGGCACGTATTTATGCTGTCTCCACAGCGCATGCCCCCTCAGGGAGAAGCATACCGCAATCTGCATTCCACCATGTACGGTATAGGTGATTTCAATGCGGAGGCTGGAACATTTACGGCAGAGCGGTATGCTCAGGTAGATCACGGATTCGATTTCTATGCCCCGCAGTCAACCTTGGATGATAAAGGGCGGCGAATCGTCATCGGATGGATGGATATGTGGGAGTCGGAGATGCCGACCCAGCAAGGGCACCATTGGGCGGGGGCAATGAGTCTTCCGCGGGAAGCGGTTATCGACCACGACAGATTGCTGTTCCGTCCGCTTGAAGAGGTGGAAAATTACCGATCCAATCTGTTCGAACAGCGGGATATCTTGCTGACAGGCGAGCAGATCATGGAAACGTTCGGAGATAGCTACGAACTGAAGGCGGTATTTGAGTTCGAAGCCAGTAACACCAATGAATTCGGCTTGAAGCTGCGAGTGGGCGACGAAGAGGAGACTGTACTCTCGTATCGTCCCGATGACGGTCTGTTCCGTTTTAACCGTGAGCGTGCAGGTATAGGCCCGGGCGGAGAGAGAAGAGTGCCTTTAAACTTAAACGAGGGCCGTCTGGAGCTTCGGATTTTTGTCGATAAAAGCTCGGTGGAAATATTCATCGGCGACGGTGAATACGTCCTCACAGGAAGAGTGTATCCGGGAGCAGAATCTACAGGCATTCGAGCGTTCACGAGCGGAAAGTGTACGATGGCTTCGTTTCAGAAGTGGGATATCTCCACATAGAAATGCATGATAAACAGGAACCCGACCCTTGATGGTCAGGGCTCCTGTTTTTTTGTAGAATTGTAATCGTGTGATTTACACAAGCTTATTTTGAAGATAGGCATCAATTTTTGCGAGGGCTTCTTCTGTACCGCCAGATTGCTGGAAGCTATCATTTATTTTTTGTACGCCCTCTTTATACGTTGCGTTCGACAGTACCTCATGTACGGCATCTCTTAACGATTGTACATTGATGTGGTCTTTGGTTATGCGATAGCCAGCTTGAAGTTCTGTTAACCGCTGCGCGACCATGGGCTGATCCTTGTCCTGCGGCAGTACAACCAAGGGTACGTTAAAGTGAATTCCTTCATTTACACTATTCATTCCACCATGAGTAATAAACACATCTGAATGACGTAATACCTCCAATTGGGGAACATAGGGCGAGATGATAAAGTGCTCTGGCGCCGGATTGATTTTCGTAAAGTCAGCTTTCTCGCCAGCTGCAATCACGACGATACCTTCAAAATCGGAAAAAGCTTCAATACAGGTGTTAAAAAAGTCTTCAGTATGGTCCAGAACAGTTCCCATCGAAATATACAAAACCTTTTTATCCTCTAGTCTGTCCAGTGGAAATGAATTTTCCCCTTTACGTTCTGGAAAGCTGGGACCAATAAAGAGATTCTCGTCACCATACTGTTCACCGTCTGGTTGGAAATATCGACTGGTATATACAACATTCAAAGCCCCTGTATTGCTCATAAATTGAACCATATTTTCGGGAGCAACACCGAACCTTTCTTTCATGAGCTGCAGTGAGGTCGTGGCATGTTCATCAAGTTGAAACGGCTCTTTTTCATTAAAGCGAAAGAGATTGGTAGCCATCCGATTCTGTGAAATCAGAAAAGATGGGGAGGAAGCAATACCAGGGATTTTCAAATAGTCTCTAACTAACTCGCCAGCTCCGAATCTATCATAGAATACAAAGTCAAAATCAATGCTTTTAGACAGTTGCTGAGTAATTGCTAATATGTCCAGCGAAGTCTGAATATGAATTTTCATAAATGCACTCAACCCATCCGGAGTATTGGAATCAATAGAAGCGGTCCTGACCAGATCAGAATGCAGGTGAACCTTCGCTCCAACTGCTTCGAGTCTGTCCTTGTATTTCTCAGTTGTAATGTAATGTACTTGGTCCCCTCGTGCTGCAAAGGCTTGCGTCATCCCAATCGTAGGGTTCACATGTCCTTCTGCCGGAAAGTTAACCATTAATATGTTTAACATTCATCATTACTCCTTTTCTCTACAATTAAGATTGCAGTTTTCACTGAATCTCTCAATCCATAATAACAATAATATTTATTTTTTCAAATGATATCCTTTCAAGATCGTGAAACACATGTTGGCATGAAATATGTATAACAAATATTTACCTCGTGCATAGTAAGGGGGAACTCTACTTAGCAAGGGAGGTTTTTTCTAAGTGAATGTTCAAAGAGCGCAAGAAATAGCGTCTTCTTCCATAATGGCGAATGTGTTGTGTGATGGGCTACCCATTTATATTCAGCATGTGAATGAACAGCGTGAGACGGCACGGATCTATGCGCTGAACAACCCGGAAGAAGAACGGGAAGTACCTTTGTACGCGTTAACAGAACGAGATCAGACCCTTGAATAGAAAGGAGCGACGTGAAAAATGAAACCGAACCAACAGAAAGAGATTGAGGCAGATCGTTTGAACTTTCGTGATCAGACGGATGATGTGGTCAGAGAAGTACCGGCCACAACGGATGCCAGCGAAGCTGTTGCAGCAATGACTTCACATATCAATAAATACGATGTACCAGATGAGTTGGAAGAAGAATAGTAAGTGGTCAAGCGCGCACAGGATAACCTGCTGCGTGCTTTTTATATGACGCATAACTTGGATGGTATCAAACAAAAAGTATTCAATGCCCAAACGTACAAGTGAAGCTGCCCATGTGTACGTTTTTTTCTTTTCGTTTTTTTGTAAAATAATATATAAATGATTTCTGTTCAAACTAAATGGACTAGGCCGTCATAGTGCCATTATCTCTATTAAGTCGAAAAGCCGAATTTAGAATTGTAGGAGGGAATTATGAACGATGAATTCAATGTACAGGTCCAGAATGTAGATCCGGAAATAAGTGAAAGTGAAGGTGAATTTGAGAAGAAAGATATTTCAAAAGTATTAACTATAATATGGATTTTTATAATTTATAGTGAGTCTGTCATTCTTCAACATTTGTCTAGTGGTCTAAATCTGCTGCAAAGTGTCTTATTTACTGTAATCGTCATATTACACATCCTCTTGTACTTGCATGCTCAAAGAGTTGCAAAATATTTTTCATGGGCTTATTTTGTTGTGCAAGGGGGATTGATCTTTTCAAGTGCATTTCTTCTACCTGACAGTTTCTCCATTGTGCTGGTTGGGTTAATGCCAATTTTGGTGGGTCAGAGTATAGGTATTTATTACAAGCCGCTTAAGGTCATTCTTGTATTTTTGATCTCTTATGTACTTTTTTGTGTGGCTGTGGTCTGGCATAATGATGGCAGGCAATTTGTATTGTTCATCCCGCTATTTTTTCTAATTGCAGTTGTTATAGTAGCTTATGCCATTCTTTTTCTCAAACAAGTTCAAGCACGAATCCGAACGCAAAACGTTCTTAAAGAACTTGAAATCGCACATCAAAAGGTCGAAGAACTTACAATTGCTAACGAAAGACAACGTATGGCCCGTGATCTTCATGACACGCTGGCGCAGGGGCTTGCTGGGCTAATCATGCAACTTGAAGCCATTGATGCCCATCTGACAAAGGGAAGTACGCAAAGAGCTCAGGAGATCGTCCAACAATCGATGTCACAAGTGCGAAGAACATTGTCTGATTCAAGGCGAGCTATAGACAATCTGCGTTCGAAAACCATCTCGGAAGTTGATTTTGCAGAAGCCGTGGAGGAAGAAATACAGCGATTCACAATGGCTACGAGCATTCGTGTAATCCGCAACATCAAAATTAAAGCTTCGGTTCCCAGACTGGTGTTCGAACATGGATTGTTTATTATAAGCGAGTGTTTAACCAACGTAGCGAAGCATTCACATGCGAATACTGTATGGATAAGTATTTTGGATAACGAAGGCAAGATTGAAATCGAGATTCGTGATGATGGAAAAGGATTTGATACGGATATTATTGCCAAGCAAACAGGGCATTACGGAATAATAGGTATACATGAACGTGTACGGATGCTGGGTGGGAAAATCAATATCAGCAGTATATTTCAAGAAGGTACGGCTATAAAAATAGAGGCGCCTCTTACTAAAGGAGACCTATTATGAAATACAAGATTTTAATCGTCGATGATCATTGGGTAGTTAGAGAAGGATTAAAGCTGGTGCTGGAGACCCATGACAGCTATGAAGTGATTGGTGAAGCGGGAGAAGGTGTAACGGCTCTTAAATTGATCGAAGAACTTCAGCCGGATGTCATCCTGTTGGATTTATATATGCCGCAAATGAGTGGTTTGGAAACCATGAAGGCCCTCAGAGAAAAACAAAATGAAACGCCAGTCATTATCCTGACGACCTATAACGAAGATGATTTAATGATTAAAGGACTCTCTTTGGGAGCAAAAGGATATTTGTTGAAAGATACCAGTCGGGAAAACCTATTTCGCACGATTGAGTCTGCGCTAAGGGGTGAAACGCTGCTTCAGCCAGAAATAACAGCAAGGGTATTTGCTGCCACGAATAAGAGAGAAGCTGAGGCAAAGTCACATGAAAGAAACTTAGTTCTGACTGATAAGGAAAGACATATATTAAAGTCTGTTGCACATGGTTTTAAAAGTAAGGAAATTGCGTTTGATATGGGAATTTCCGAGCGTACCGTAAAGGCACATTTAACGAATATTTATAACAAGCTTGGTGTTGATTCCAGATCTGAAGCCGTTGCTGTTTCGTTGGAACGTGGTATTTTACAGCTTTAGAAATAATAACTGAAAATATGTTATTTATTTGCCCAGTCGTACATAAGGTGCTTGCCCCTTTGTACGATTTTTTTGTTTGTTCATTGTTATAACATGAAAAAAGGATGAAAAAGTTTACTTGACCCACGGGTTGCTGATAGCACCTTTAGAAGAGAGAATCAGGGAGGATGACATGAAGTTGAAGAAAAAAGGAATTAGGATAATGATTGCAGGGGTTGCATTAGCTATCGTAGCTTCCGGTTGCTCCAGTGCAACGGAGAACTCTGTAACAGAAGCCAGTCACCCGGTGAAAGTGGAGAAACTTGCAATGAAACCTTTGGCCAATGATTTTAATTTGGCGGGGACATTGCAGGCAAGTAATGAGGCCAATGTTTCCTTTGAAGCGGATGGACGTATATTGAGCACTATGGTTGAGGTTGGGGATTCAGTAGAAAAAGGGAGTGTCCTTGCGAAGCTAGATACATCCAATTACCAGTTGCAGCTGGATCGGGCAAAGGCAACCATGGAAAAGGCAAAGGCTGGTGTTAGCCAAGCGGAGGCTTCTGTCCAATCGGCACAGGCGGGCATTCATAGTTCGCAATCCCAGGTCAATGCGGCCCAATCGAAATTGCAGGAATTGAACAATGGCGCCAAAAAGCAGGAGATAGCACAGTCTCAAAATGCGGTTACTGTAGCAACTAATAATTATAACAAGAAGAAAGCGGATGCCGCACGCTCCCAAAGTCTATTCCAGGCAGGTGCGGTATCTTTAACGGAAAATGAGAATGCGCAGCTGGAATTAGCAAACGCACAAAAAAGCTTAAGTGATGCGCAAGAGAAATTGTCTCTTTTGCTTGCAGGGGCATCCCAGGAACAGCGTGCCCAAGCTTCGGCCGGCGTAGATCAGGCCAGAGCAGGGCTGGAATCGGCTAGGGCTACTATACAACAAGGGCTAGCCAGTAAAGCTCAGGCACAGGCTACCTATGATGATGCATTGGCTGCTTATGAACAGTCATCCTTGTCACTGAAAAAAGCGACTTTAACCTCCCCGATCACTGGTGTTGTGATTGAAAAAAAGATATCTGATGGTCAACTGGGCTCCAGTGGAAGTGAGGCATTTGTTGTCGGAAATATCAAGACTTTAAAAGTACTCCTCCCCGTACCAGACAGTGAAATCTTATCGTGGAAGAAAAACCAAAAAGTTAATATATCTCTCTACGATGAAATGAGAACAGGAACCGTCACCCAGATCTATCCATCGACGAACTCCAAAACGGGAAGCATCAATGTGGAAGTTAGCATTCCCAATCCCGAACTGAATTGGAAGCCTGGTCAAGTCATCAGCGCATCTAAAAGCATAAATCAAAACGAAGCGCTTTTAGTGCCCGTAGAGGCCGTAATTAGTACGGGAAATGATCCTTATGTCTTTAAAGCTGTAAATGGAAAAGCTGTCAAAACACCGATTAAACTGGGGAAAGTGACTAATAATCAGCTCGAAGTGGTCTCTGGGCTACAGGCAGGCGATCAAATCGTTACGCAAGGAGCAGGAACCTTATTTAATGGTGATTTACTTGGGAATGGTGTACCTGGGAAATCGGAGGAGTCGTCCGAATGATTAAATATATCGTTAAAAAGCAAAAAATTACACTCATTTTCTTCGCCATGTGCATTGTGCTAGGGCTCTACAATTTTACATCGTTACCTAAACAGGAGCAGCCTGATGTTATTCCCTTGTCAGCCAGTGTTACAACCATCTATCCAGGCGCTTCACCTGAAAGAATCGAGCAAACCATTACTAAGGTCATGGAACAGAAAATTAAAGCCGTACAAGGTGTCAAAACGATTTCTTCCACTTCATCTAAAGGCCAATCTAGTATAATAATAGATGCTTTTGAAGATGCGGACCCGACAAAGGTGTGGGCTGATCTTCGTACAAAGGTACAGGATGCACAGTCTGAGCTTCCAGCAGATGCGATGCAGCCCATTATTAATGATAGCATGACAAGCTCTTTCATTGGTTCATACGCGATTACTTCTGATAAAATTGAGAATTTATACGCGTTAAATGAATTGATGAACAAATGGAAAGATCAATTAAAAACGGTCTCGGGTGTTTCGCAAGTTAATATTCAAGGAATACCAGATCAAGAAGTACGAATTAGTTTAGACACACAAAAGATGCAACAATATAACATCTCCTGGGAGCAGGTTGTTCAAGCAATCAAAAATGAGAATGAGAGAGTTCCTACAGGAAGTATGGATTTCAATGAGCGTACTTATCAGTTGACGGTAAATGCCTCTACGGATCCATCTATCCTAAATAACGTCCAGATTTCAAGCAATGACGATGGATACCCGATATCTCTGAAGGATGTAGGGACAGCCTCACTTGTTTTTAAAAAAGCGACTAGTTATACGTATGTGAATAACAAGCCTGCTATTTCCATCAGTGTGAGTGGAGATACAGGCACAGACGTGCCAACGGTATCTAAAGCGACAACAGCCAAAATCAGTGAACTTGTGAGCGGTTTGCCGAAGAATGTACATTTTGAACTACTTTTTGCGCAAAATGATCGAGTCGATGAAATGTTTGGAAACCTGACCAAAGAGATGATCATCGCTATTATATCGGTCATTGTTATATGTACATTAGGTTTGAATTTGCTGACTTCAGCATTTGTGGCCTTAGCCATTCCTGTTTCCATCGCCATTGGCTTTATCTTCTTGCCCACAACAGGAATCACGCTGAATCAAATTTCAGTCATCGGATTAATCATCGTATTAGGAATATTGGTTGATGATGCCGTCGTGGTCAATGACAACATTGAACGCCGACGCTCTGAATTTGGGGAAGATGCTACGGAGGCGGCCATTAAAGGGACGAAAGAGGTATCCTTATCGATCATTACAGCTACGCTAGCTACGGTTGCGGCATTTGCCCCGCTTTTATTCCTGCCGGGCACTATTGGTGACTTTATTAAACCGATACCTACCGTTATTTCGTTAACGATGCTGGCTTCCATGATTATGTCGTTAACAATTATTCCTATTTTCCGTCAATGGTACGATCAACGTCGTAAAGGAAAAGAGAGTAGTAAGACAGTTAAGCCACCTGGACTTCTGGGGAATCAAATACAATCTCTATCCAATGTGTATTCTAAAAACTGGATGCCTAGAATACTGCGACGTCCACTGTTAACAGCGCTTATTGGTCTTATGATGGGTACAGCAGCTTATGGACTACTTGCTGTTGTTCCCATTGAATTATTTCCGGATTCCGATCAAGCGGATGCCACGATTAGCGTAACGATGCCAGAAGGAACGTCGTTGCAGGCAACCAATCAAGTTGTAAACGAGATTGGGAGCTGGGTCAAAAAACAGCCAGAAACAGAGCGGCTGGCGGCAACGGCAGGTGGAGGAGCGCCTCAGCTGTATAGTGATGTTGCAGGCGGTCATGGCTCTGGGGGAGCGGTCAACGGCCAAATTGCTGTCGTTGGAAAAGAGGGGATATTTGATCTCAAAAAAACAGTAGATAACTGGACCCATACGCTACAAGCTAAATATCCATCTGCATTAATCAGCATTCGTGTTCCCCAATTAGGTATTCCGGTCGGCAGTGCGGTGTCTATCCGTATTAAAGGAGAAGATATTGATAAGCTGCAAAACATGACAACTAAAGTCAAAGAAATGGTTGCGGGGACCCCCGGAGCTGTAGATGTGACCGATAATATGGGTATGCAAAGCTATAATCTGAATTTCCAAATCAATCAGCAAGCCTTGGATAAATATCAGGTTAGCTATTCCGATTTAACGCGTACTTTGCTATTAATGGGTGACGGGGTGAATGTAACGGATTTTGATACGGGTAAGGAATTGCTTGATGTCAATATATACATGAACAAACCAAACCAAGATCCTGAGGTATTATTCCAACAATTAAGTGTGAACAATGCGGCACGGGAGCAAATACCTTTATCCCAATTAGCCACGATGAAACCGGACTTTTCCATCCAACAAATCCACCGTTATGATCTGGAACGGACGGTAACGATCTCAGCCAATGGAAATGGGCGTACGGCTACAGAACTCACTAATGATATCCGTAGCAAACTTACAAATACCCAGTTTGAACCAGGCTACACCTGGGAGATGGGAGGGGAAACATCTGCGCAGTCTGATATGTTTAAGGACTTGGGCAAATTAGCTGTTATTGTTATTTTCCTTATTCTCCTCTTGATCACCATGCAGTTTTACTCGGTGTCCACACCGCTCATTATTATGACTACTGTTTATCTGGCAGCGGCAGGGGGAATCCTTGGAAGTTTTATTTCAGGGATGCCCATTGGATTCATGAGTATTATGGGGATCATTTCACTTGCTGGTATCGTCGTGCGTAACGGTATCGTGCTGATAGAGTTTATTGAAGATGCGCGGCGTGAAGGCGCTGATTTAACAGACGCCATTCTAATGGCATGCTCTGCCCGTTTCCGTCCGATCTTGCTTACTTCGCTAACTGCCATTGTGGGTATGATTCCTATTGCCACAATCGGGGAGATCTTGTTCAAACCGTTGGCAACAACCATTATTTTCGGACTGATTTTTTCAACTATTTTAACATTGTTTGTAGTTCCGACGCTGTATATGGTCGTAGCTCATCTGAAGCTGAAACGGAAGCATAAGAAGCAAAAGGCTATAAATAGCGATAGTTCATTGACCTTGTAGGTAAATATATAATACAGGATCGTACATTAGGCGAGAGTCTTAATGTACGGTTTTTTTATTTCATTGACATAGTCCACAAAAATCTTTACTATAATTGTTGCAAAAGTCCACTAAATAGGGGGAGTTATGGTCAATATAGATGCTAATATCATAGCGGATATGAGGCGTTTTAATCGGTTCTATACGAATATACTGGGTGTTTTGGATAGACATGTGCTGGATAGCGGATATTCCTTTACCGAGGCCCGTGTCATTATAGAGATCGGGTTGATCGAGCCATGTATAGCGAATACTTTAGTCGAATCTCTTAAAATTGATCGCAGCTATATGAGTAGGATCATTGCTAAATTTTGCAAAGAGGGCTTTCTTGTTAAGGAAAATTCAACGTTGGATAATAGAACAAATCTGATTCGTTTGACTCCTAAAGGAAAGGCGTTCTATAACCAACTGAATGAAAGGTCTGATGAACAAATTCTAAAATTAGTTCAAGGACTCTCAGAAGAAGAGATAAAAGAATTACATACTTCTATGTTGTTAATTCAGAAGAAATTGGATAATTTGGAGAGGATACAGAATGATACGATTTGAATGCGACTATACCGAAGGTGCCCATGAGCGCATATTAAAGCGACTACTGGAGACGAATGATGAACAAACTCCAGGTTATGGTGTGGATGATCATTGTGAAAAAGCTAGAGCATATATTAAAGAAGCATGTGACTCCCCAAATGCGGATGTACACTTTTTGGTTGGAGGTACACAGACCAATACCACTGTTATTTCTTCTATTCTGCGTCCGCATCAAGGCGTCGTTGCGGCAGTGTCGGGACATGTTGCGGTTCATGAAACCGGAGCGATTGAAGCTGTTGGACATAAAATACTTACTTTGCCAAGCGGAGATGGGAAGATCCGGGCCGAGCAGGTACAAGATTTGTATGACGCTCACTGGAATGATGCCGCTCCTGAGCATAGTGTACAGCCCGGGATGGTTTATATTTCCCAACCTACTGAGAATGGAACGATCTATAGCAAAGCAGAGCTGGAAGCATTAAGTAGAGTCTGTCAAGAATGTGGTTTACCACTGTTCATAGATGGAGCCCGATTGGGCTATGGCTTGGTGGCCGAAGATAGCGATGCATCTTTAGCGGATATAGCACAGCTTTGCGATGTGTTTTATATTGGCGGGACAAAAATTGGAGCATTGATGGGAGAAGCCGTAGTCATTCTAAATGATACATTGAAAAAAGATTTCCGATATATGATCAAGCAAAAAGGGGGGCTGCTGGCTAAGGGAAGAATGTTGGGCATTCAATTCGAAACTTTGTTTGAAGACGGTTTATACGTTGAAATTTCCAAACACGCTATAGATATGGCAATGCTGCTTCAAAACGGATTATCTGAGCAAGGTTTTTCTTTTCAATACCGTTCTACAACCAATCAGCAGTTTCCGATTTTACCAGATCGTATACTAAAGGCATTGAGTGAAAAATATACTTACTCCTTTTGGGAAAAGGTTGATGATACACATAGTGCAGTTCGATTCTGTACCAGTTGGGCTACGAAGAAAGAAAATGTTGAATTGCTGATTCAGGATATTAAAGCATTGCAATAATGGTCATAGAAAGAGTAATTTATAATTTTAAAGATGTAAAATGACTTTGTAATAGCCATACTTCGGTGCACGCATTGCAGCGAAGTATGGTTTTTTTGTGCATTTTACTTATTCCAACGCGGCTTGTATTTAGTTCCATGAAAGAGCAAGTGGATATAAAAATGGAAAAACAAGACAAGAGCGGAGGTATAAAATTGGCGTCTAATTCTTTACACTGAATATCTACCGAACCTGCTTGCGGTACTGAAGAGGAGAGAGCCCAGTTATTTTTTTAAAGATTTTATTAAAGTGGGAAGCATGACCGAACCCGACATCCTCTGCAATATGCTGGATTTTGTCTTTGGTGGTTCGAAGTCTGGTTTGGGCCGCCCTGACCCGCACTACGCGGATGTATTCGCTGAAATGAAAACCAGTCAACTTTAGAAAGATACGGCTTAGGTAAGCTGGACTAATGAAAAAGCAGGCAGCCACTTGTTCGAGAGTTAACGGTTCATTGTAATGATCCTGAATAAAAGAAGAAATTTCCGTGATTTTCTGATGCATGGGATGGGAGGAGACAGGTTCACTACGCTCGATCGCTTCCGATCGGTGCACCAGGATCAGCATTTCCAGCAGTAAATGCTGTACGCAACGGTCATGCAGAGGCTGCTTATTCCTGCATTCGGTATTCATCTGTAGGAATAAACGTTCAACCTCCACTTGCTCTCTCGCAGGTAAGCGAAGTAACGCGGATTGCTGGTATGGCGGCAGGTCAAGAATGTCATGATCCTGCTGTGGGAGAAACGTCGGAGAAAAATGAATCAAAATGCGCTCTGTTTCCTGCAATTGCGTACTGGCGGTAGAGTGCAAGTCGTGAGGAAGGATGAATATCAGATCCCCCTTGCGAGCGGTGTATACCTTGCCATTCATAAAATAGATGCGTTCGCCTCGCAGTAAGAGATACAGCTCATAGTTCTCGTGGACATGGGGCCGGGGCATAACTGTGAAACCGGTACGATAGATGTGATGAATGGAGAATTGTTGTTCGCCAATGACATATTTATCTTCTTTCACTTCATTCATGTGCTTCTTCCTTTACAAATTAAGATAAGTAAGCGCATTCATACATCAACAGTATATATGACAACCTGCCAATGATAAAAGCAGAAAAGATTGATGAAAGGAGGTGAAGGCGCTTCTGAACGTCTCGGATCGTGTTTTTATAAAAATATGCGCTGATGTGGAAGAAAATCTTAGGGAGGAAACAGAATATGAGCAAGCAGCGTACATGGAAAAAGGTGCTATGTAACGTGGTTGTGGGTTCATTGTTGTTGACCTTGTGCCCGCCACTAATCCAAGCGGAGACTGCGGTAGGAACAGAGAACGCAAAGGGGGCAAAAGTGGCGACGGATATTCCGGCTTTTCCGGGGGCTGAGGGTGGCGGTAAATATGTTACCGGTGGACGCGGAGGTGAAGTGTATGAGGTTACCACGCTGGCAGACTACGGCAAAGGGGAGCAGATCATTCCCGGATCTTTTCGCGCAGCGGTCAGCTCCGATAATCGGACGGTCGTATTCCGGGTGGGTGGAACGATTCATCTCAAGGAGCCACTTAAGATCTTGGGAAACAATCTGACGGTTGCGGGTCAGACAGCTTCTGGCGACGGTATAACTGTAAGCGATTACACAACAGGGATTGAAGCAGATAACGTCATTCTCCGTTACCTGCGTTTCCGATTGACCGACCGTTACCCCAGTGAGGATGACGCATTGGGAGCCAGATACCATAAAAACATAATGATTGATCACTGTTCCTTTAGCTGGTCGGTGGATGAGGTACTGAGCCTGTATGACAACGTCAATACAACGGTACAATGGTCCATTGCGTCCGAAAGTATGCTAATGACTACGCACCAGAAAGGTCGCCACGGCTATGGCGGCATATGGGGTGGACGAAATTCCACCTATCATCATAACTTGTTGGCTCACAATGCAAGCCGTAATCCGCGTTTTCCAACCGATAAAAAACAAATCGACGCTGTGGAAATGACCAATAATGTCATTTATAACTGGGGATTTTTCTCCTCATACGGCGGTGGTGAAGGATCGTATAATGTGCTAAATAACTATTATAAGTATGGCCCTAACACATATGAGGGCGTTCGCGGTCAAATTTTTGTAGACGTGGGTAGTAAAAAATATAAAACACGCATCTTTATTGGTGGTAACTATATGTACGGCAATGACTCGGTTACGAAAGACAACTGGCAGCTTGGCACATCCATTGGGTCCATTATTGATCCGTCCACCCGTTTGGCGGAGCCGATTGAAGTCAGAGGGGAATACGACAACGGAATCTCACCCGATGCGTACGGTCCATATCAAGCGACAGATGCACAAACCGCATATACGGAGGTGCTTGCCGGCTCAGGAGCCACGCTGCCAAGAAGAGATGCGGTGGACGCCCGAATTATGAATGATGTGAAGAATGGAACGGGTGCATTTATTAACTCTCCGCGTGAAGCAGGGTGGATTTATGACGATTCTAACGTAACGACGACGGAGCTTTCTGACAGTGACCATGATGGAATGCCGGATGAATGGGAACGTGCCCATGGGCTGGACCCCAATAATGCAGATGATCGTAACGGTCAGGGGCTTGCCGGCACAGGGGCGTATGCTCATTTTGCCAAGGGTTATACGAATCTGGAGGTCTATTTAAATGATCTTATTGAGAAGCTGTCGAATGGAAATGAGGTGAATAATCCAGAGGCTGTCGTTCAGGTGTCGGATGCAAACGGACGTTCACTAAAGCATAACGATATTTTGGAAGCAGGCCGGGATGCGACCATAACAGCAACAGCCAAGGACAAAGATGGTATTGCTCATGTTGAATTTATCATTGACGGCAAACTCGCTGGAAAAGTAGAGACTGCGCCTTATCAAATGAATTGGAACCATGTGATGGACGGGACCCATTATATTATTGTACGGGTGACCGACCGCAAGGGGAATGCTGCATTTTCCAATCCTGTTACCATTCATGTCAATACGACTGCGCCGTCGGGAAGTTGGCTCAGCGAAGAGATTGGCTCTGAGGGCAACGATGGTTATATAAAAGGGCATACACAGGTCTTAAAAGAAGATGCAAGCGGCAGCAGTATAAGACTGAAGTCAGCGGGAGACGTTGACGGTAAGGCAGATATTTTCCATTATGCTTATCAAAAATGGGAAGGTGACACTGAAATTACAGCCCGTGTGGAACATATTACCCCAGTGGATGATAATGCCGAAGCGGGTGTAATGATTCGTGAATCGCTGAAGCCTGGATCAAAAATGGCTTTTATGTCTTTAGCATTTGTTAAATATGGTAAACAGGGTATTCTTATCAGTCGTGATCAAACGGAGGGTAAGACGAAACGTGCGTCAATGGAGACGTTTATTACAACGCCATATTCGGTTCGTCTGGTACGACAAGGACCAAAGGTTACCGGCTGGGTGTCCGCAGATGGTGTGACGAACTGGGAGAAGGTTGGTGAAACGGTTATAGATGTGCCGGATCATCAACCGCTATTGTTCGGGTTGGCTACTGATGCATCCAAACCACAAAACGATGTATGGAATTACAATACGTCGGAATTCAGCCATGTCACCATCCGCAACCTGACAGACTCAGGAGGAACTCGTCCTACTAGTGTGGTGGTAGCGACCTATGGTCCTGCTGACTTTACATCTCTCCAGGCAGCTATTGACGCAGTCCCTGACGACAGCAATACAAGGACAGTTATCCATCTCAAAAACGGTACGTATCGTGAGAAAATAAAGGTGAATTCCTCTAAGAAAAACCTGAGTATTATCGGAGAAGATCGGGATAAAACGATCATTGCTTTTGATGATACGGCCAAAACCGTGGTGGATGGAAAAGAATTAGGAACAAGCAACAGCTATACCATGCGTGTGCAAAGTCCTGATTTTGTGTTGGAGAATGTCACGGTTGCCAATACAGAAGGAACCGGGCAGGTGCAGGCTGTAGCGTTATATGCCGAAGGCGATCGTGGTAAGTATCACAATGTCAAAATTACCGGCCTACAGGATACGTTGCTTGTGAACCGTGGCAGACAGTATTTCAAGGACAGCTACATCAGTGGCAGTGTAGATTTTATATTTGGCAATGCACCCGCTGTGTTTGATAACTCGATCATACACAGCCTGCGTGCTGGATATGTGACAGCAGCTTCAACAGAAGAGAACAAGCCGGGATTTGTATTTATTCAATGTCGTCTGACAACAGAAAATGGCTTAACAGGCAAGGTGGATCTCGGACGGCCATGGCGCCCTTACGCTCATGTTACTTTTTTGAAGACCTATATGGATGACCATATCAAGCCGGGCGGCTGGAATAATTGGGGCAAGGAATCCAATGAGCAGACCGCAAGATTTGGAGAGTTTGATAACTTTGGACCAGGTGCAGGAAGTAGCGAACGTGTACCTTGGGCCAAACAGCTTACTGCCGATGAAGCAAGCCAGTACACCGTTGAAGCTGTTCTGAGTGGACCAGATCATTGGGATTGGCGTCTTTAAATTTGATGTTCAGTGGTTAAGCGGGGCAAGCGCTTCTAGCGTTCAGCCTCGCTTATTTCTATCGTTTGAGTGGAGGATACATATTTAATTTTTAGGTATTGAAAATACTTGTTTATATGGTAAATGTTTGCTATGTTAAAAATGTATTTATTTCAAATTGTAATTTATTTATGATTTTGGAGGTGTAACGTATGGCACGTGTGTTAGTAGTGATCACGCCTGCTGAAGGCCATGTTAATCCGACACTAGGATTAGTGAAAAGGTTGGTAGACAGTGGGGAGGATGTTGACTATGTGTGTACGGAAGAATATCGTACGAGAATTCAACAGACAGGAGCACAGATGATCACCTACCCTTTTGTGGATGATGCTTTTTCCAAAGACTCTGATTTAAAGCCAGCAGAATACAAACATCATTATCAATTTGTATACATGATGGTAAAAGGTATGATTCTTCCGATTATTCCAGAGGTTTTGAGAGTTATTGAAAACAGAACCTATGATTATTTAATCTATGATTCTTTGATGGGTTGGGGAGGCACGATTATTGCTGAGAAGCTAGGAATCCCTGCTGTGTGCTCTATCGCTTCTTTTGCTTTCGTAGAGCCATTGGGATCGGGGCAAGGCATGAATGACAATGATCCGGAGGTAAAAAAGTTATACACGGCTACGATGCAAATAACGCATCAACTGGCTAATGAGCTTCAGGTTGACGCTCCGGCTATAGAAGAGATTGCTCCTCATGGCGGACACTTAAGAATCGTTTATACAAGCCGCTATTTTCAACCGCAAGCCGAAAAACTGGATCACAGTTTTATTTTTACAGGTCCTTCTATTGTACCGCGTAAAGATGCTCCTTCCTTCCCGTTCGAACAACTTCGTGTTCTGCATCCACAGGCGGTGTACATTTCAATGGGTACTATTTTGAATAAAGACTTGGAATTTTATAAGCTTTGTTTTGCAGCATTTCGCGATTTGCCTGTGCAGTTTGTGCTGTCTTCAGGCAATTATACAGACATGGAGCCATTGGCCTCGTGTATCCCTGACAATTTTATAATCAAGCCTTATATTCCGCAATTGGAAATGCTTCAGCATGTGGACGCTTTTGTTACACATGCGGGGATGAACAGTACAAGTGAAGCACTGTATTACAATGTGCCGCAGGTCATGATTCCTTTAACATCGGATCAGCCCATCGTAGCTAGTCGGGTGCAGGAACTGGGAGCGGGTGTTGTTGTGGATAAAAATGAGCTTACACCCGCTAGTTTGAGAGCTGCCTTATTAGAGGTATTGAGTCATCCAACCTATAAAGAACAGGCTCATGTGATTGGCGAATCATTACGCCAGGCTGGTGGGTATAGTCATGCGGCAGATACAATCATGAGCCATTTCTCCACCATAGAAAAATAAGCAGCAGTCTATATACTGTGATTCCTTTCTTTTAAAGTAGCAGATTTTTCAAACTCTAGTTTCTTTGAAATCGCCAGAAGACCAAGGGAGCAGATGATCAGGGCCAAACATACCCAATAGGTATTTCGGTAACCAATCCATTGAGCGGTTAATCCGCCCATCAAGCTCCCCACCAGTCTTCCGATGGTTGTCGCATTGGAATATAGCGTCGATGCGTACCCTGGAAGAGAGGGCAACAAATCCTGCATGTAACTAATGCCAATGGCAGAAATCACTGCAACAAAGAAGGCTAGAAGAAGCTGCCCCACGAATAGCTGCCACATCTCCGTAGACATAAGGACAAGGAGATAATAGACAACTCCTGTTAATGCCCCTAAAAATATAAGCAAACGGTTGGAGTATTTAGCTGCTAGTACGCCTAACATGAGCATCAAGGGTATTTCTACAATTGCGCAAATACTGGATACTAGAGCAACGTCACTCGTGTCGCCTTGTAAATTGTGAATGATGAACAAGGAAATATTCAAATTATTCATCCAGTGAGACGTATAGAGCAGAGTAAGAACGGAAAAGGGAATCAGAATCTCAATATTTTTATGTAATGTAATGTGATGAAGTGAAAGTTGATTGTTATGTTTAAGTTGAGCGGGAGGCTGCTTGATAAAAAGGAATAGAAGCACAGCAATGAGAACAAAAATAGAGGTCGTTCCCATAAAGATACCCTTAAAGCCCGTATGTGCAATCAAAAAGGAACCAAAAAGCGGCCCGGTAATAAAGCCAAGAGAAAACATAGACCGAAGCGTTGAATTAGCAAAGGCGTGATCCGCAGATTTACTGCGATTTACTGCTTCACGTGCACTGGCAAATAACTGCGGCATCCCAGGAGCACCAATGGCCGTAAAGATCGTCATATAAACAAAAAGCACATAAAAATTTTGGATTACAAGATATCCTGCAAAGGCTACGGCATTAAATAACGTGCAAATTACCAAAATTTGTTTACGGTCTAAGCCGGTATCAGAACGTTTAGCAATCAGAGAGCTTATCCATATGCCACAAATCAAACTCACCGCTGTAAACACACCAAAGGTTCCTACAGATACGCCAAGTGTACTTGTAAAATATACAGCTAAAAAAGGTGCGCTGATGGATATAGCCATGCCTTGCAATAACATGCAGATCATGAACAATGGGTAGTTAGGTATAACAAAAAGATTTTGAATACGCTTTAGCATTTCATTTTTACACCCCTTCAGATTTAGAAGCAGAATAATACATACCTATCCCATCTAAACTATATATGAACTTAGCATAATTTGTATATTTACATGGTGTAAAATATTATATAATTTTTTTCACTTATTTGAGTAGGTCATATACAGGCAAAGATACAGTATCAGGATGGGGGTGTAGATGTGTATGCGGAATTCTCCTGTAGAATTTGCCTTAAAGACTGAAGCGATCTACGAACTGCTTAATCAGTTCATTCAATGATCCGGCGGCCTTCGTAGGAAGGCGGTGATCGACTTTTTCAATGAAAACAAGCTCACTCTTCGGTAATTGTTGATGCAATATTTTGGCATAGGGATGAAAGTGCTTATCCTCTTCACCATAAACGAGCAGGACAGGAAGGTGGATTTCTCCGAGCCGTGAGGTACAATTGTACTTCAAGCTGTAACGGTAATATTGTTCGACATTCCTAGGATTTCCCTGTTTCGCATCGTTGAATAACTTACGGAACAAAGATAGCTGTTTCGTTTGTGACCAAGCATTAGAGAGCGCAATCGTACCGACTGCGCCGATCTTGGAAAGAGCAATGCCCAAAGAAATTTTGTTTTTTAGCCGCCATTCGTTGACTTCCGACATTCCACTAATAACAATGCCTCCCCATGCCCGATCCGGATAAGTCAAGAGAAATTCAAGTACTATCGAACCTCCGGTAGAATATCCACATAAAAACACTTTATCCAGGCTCAACCGGTCCATCAAATGTTTAATATCCTGGGCGATGAGAGGATAAGTAACCGTTTGTTCGGAAGGCTGACTTTTACCGTGTCCTCTGATGTCAAAAGCTATGGTTCGAAAATGGGGCGATAGCCCTTGGATTTGGTATGTGAAATTTAAGCTAGTGAGTACCGGAGGGTGAATGAATAGGATGGCCATTCCTTCACCGGAATCCATATAATGCATGGAGTATTCGTTTATGTTTGTAGTCGTCATGGTTATGTTCCCTCCCTGAATGGTTTGATCTTAAATTTGGCCTATTAGATCCAAAAAATTCATGGAGGTGTATCTTTAATTGCTAGTATGAGATACCTTTGTCCCGATGATCCAATGCAGGAATAATTTTTTTAGTACAAGAAAAAAATAAGTGGATCAAGTTTTTCTAAGAAAGGGACACATACATGGGCATGAAGAATAAAGTTACCATAGCACTAGTGCTAGGTTTATTGTTGTTGGTCTTGGGGTGTAGAGCGGACTCCAGTCAACAGCTAAAACAACAAAGTGTGAAGCCACCTATCACAGTAAATCAAATGGGCAAAAAACCTGTCATTGTGATCTTGATTGATTCTTTAATGGATAAGCCTTTGCAAGAAGCAATTCAAGAAGGCCGTGCACCCGCAATGCAATATCTCTTAAATCAAGGGCAATATTTTCCGCATGTAGTGAGTTCATTTCCCACGATGTCTGTGACAATCGACAGCACATTATTAACGGGAACGTATGCAGACCAACATCATGTGCCCGGACTCGTTTGGTACAGCAACCAAAAGAAACGCATGATTCTCTACGGCAATGGTGCCAAAGAAGCCTTAAAGATAGACCAACTACAAGTATTCTTAGACGCAATTTACCAATTAAACCAAGTCCATTTGAACAAAAAAACGAAAACCATACATGAGGAATTGGCTGACAAAGGAAAAGAATCCGCGTCCATCAATGCTATTGTCTTTAGAGGGAAAACGAAACATGCCTTAAAAGTGCCTGACTTCATAGCGAATAGCAACAGGGTGCCAGAAAAAATGATAGTAACAGGGCCTAAATGGTTATCCTATGCAGCTCTGGCACAATTGAATCCGAAAAATAACTGGAATACTCCTTTGTGGAAAAAATTTGGGATGAACGATGAATTTTCCGCAAAAGATGCCGCTTTTCTAATCAGCCAGAAGAAACTTCCAGACGTAACCATCACATACTTTCCTGAGAATGATAATTTGGCGCATAGAAAGGGCCCGACTCAACTGAAGGGAATCGAAAAAGCAGATCAAGCACTGCAAACTGTGTTGAACGCATATGGTTCTTGGGAACAGGCTGTAAACAATGCGATATGGATTGTCATGGGTGACAGTGGACAAAGTGCGGTTTATGATGATCGACAGGCAGCAACGGTTGATATAAGGCCTCTTTTGAATCATTACCGCATTGCAAAATTAAATCAACCCGTAAGAACTGAAGACCAAATCGTGATTGCCGCTAATGAACGAATGGCGTATATCTATGCGATTAACGATAACGTGGAGTTGTCTGACGTGGTGAAGTTTTTACAAAATGAGGACAAGCTCGACATTATCGCTATGAAAGATGGTAAAAACAATATTCATGTTACAAAGGGGAAAACGGGTAAGCTATTTTCTTATCATCCCGGTGGAAAATTCATTGATGAATATGGACAATCGTGGACCTTGTCGGGCGAAGAGGACCTTGTGGATATTAAGGTGAATAACAACCGGATCAAGTATGGAAAATATCCAGACGTTTTGGCGAGGTTACACGGGGCAATGAATTCACATGAAGGAAGATATGTTGTCGTCACGGTCCAACCCGGATATGAACTCGTCGGTGAAAGTTCTCCCACCCACATCGGTGGAGGTGCTCATGGATCGCTGCATGAAAAGGATTCCCTTGTCCCATTAATTATTTCCGGAACGAATACACGCCCCAAAACACTGCGAATCGTTGATATAAAAGACTGGATTCTGCAATTGGTAAACGAATAAGTATTATTCGGTTCTTGATATTAAGATTGAACTCCATTAGCATATAAGCATGTAGTTATATAAGCGGAAGGAGGTCACACATTGGAGCAACTTGGTTATGTAGCCGATCATTTAAAGCTACTGGGGGATAAAACCCGGTTGGCCATGCTTTCCCTGCTAAGAGAAAGAGAATGGTGTGTTTGCGAATTTGTAGATATCTTTGATATGTCGCAGCCAGCAATTAGCCAACATTTGAGAAAACTAAAGTCGCAAGGGATTGTAAAAGAAGAACGACGAAGTCAGTGGGTATACTATTCCCTAAATGTAGACGATAAGCCGCATATTCAAGCTGTTCTTGAGCGTATGCCAGACTCCAAGCAAATTTTAAAATGGCTGAATAAAGAGGAGCCGATCACATTTTGTGAACCGGATTCCTCAGCTTGTTCATCCTAAAGACTGTTCCGTGTATCTCCTTGAGGGATAACGGTGCTATTATATAAGTATATGTTTATAAGGTAATATATTGGAGGTTTAGAACATTGATTTTGTTGGCATGCATTATATTTTTAGCCACTTTAGTATTGGTGATCTGGCAGCCTAAAAATCTGTCCATCGGATGGTCTGCCTGTGGCGGTGCCATACTCGCCTTGCTGGTGGGTGTCGTCGATTTGCATGATGTTTGGGAAGTTACTCATATTGTCTGGAATGCGACACTGGCTTTTGTAGCCATTATTCTGATTTCGTTGGTGCTTGATAAAATCGGCTTCTTCGAATGGGCGGCGCTTCACATGGCACGAGCTGCGCGAGGAAGCGGAACCCGGATGTTTGTTTATGTGACCATTCTTGGCGCCGTTGTTGCTGCTTTTTTTGCGAATGACGGTGCGGCCTTAATACTGACACCGATTGTACTGGCGATGGTTCGGGCACTTAAATTGGATGAGAAAATGATTTTTCCTTTTATTATAGCGAGCGGTTTTATTTCAGACACGACGTCGCTTCCGCTTGTGGTCAGCAACTTGGTCAACATTGTGTCAGCCGATTTCTTTGGGATCACCTTTATGGAATATGCGAGTCGCATGATTGTACCTAATTTATTTTCTTTAGCAGCCAGTATAGGAGTACTGTATCTTTTTTTCCGTAAAAGAATTCCGAAAACGTTTGATGCGACACAATTAATCAGGCCTGCGGAAGCGATTAAAGATCCAAAGATGTTCCGTATGTCCTGGATCGTTCTCGCGGTTTTGTTCGTTGGCTACTTTGCATGCGAATTTTTTAATATTCCCGTTTCGGTGGTGGCTGGTATTATTGCTATCTTTTTCTTATTGATGGCGCGTAGAAGCCCTGCAGTGCCGATGAAAGAAGTCATCAAGGGTGCTCCATGGGCTATCGTATTTTTCTCCATCGGAATGTATGTTGTGGTGTATGGTCTACGTAATGCCGGTTTGACGGATCTGCTGGCCCATGTGATTCAAGCGGCTGCCGGTCAAGGTATGTTTGTGGCCACCATGGGCATGGGTTTTATTGCGGCGATTATCTCGTCGGTCATGAATAACATGCCTACGGTCATGATTAATGCGCTTGCCATTGATGCCACCCATACAACTGGTATGGTCAAAGAGGCGTTGATTTATGCTAACGTCATTGGTTCTGATCTGGGACCGAAAATAACTCCGATCGGTTCATTAGCCACGTTGTTGTGGCTGCATGTGCTCCGTTCGAAAAACGTAAAAATTTCTTGGGGGACTTATTTTAAGACAGGCATTGTCTTAACCATTCCTACACTTTTTATGACCCTACTGGGCTTATATCTATGGTTAATCATTTCATAATGGAACATTGAAGGAGACGGTAATGATGGAAAAAAAGACAATTTACTTTTTATGCACTGGTAACTCTTGCCGCAGTCAAATGGCAGAAGGCTGGGCCAAAAAATACTTGGGAGACCGTTGGAATGTATACAGTGCGGGTATTGAAGCACACGGCCTTAACCCTAAAGCGGTGCAAGCGATGAATGAAGTAGGGTTGGATATTTCCGGTCAAACTTCAGATATTATAGATCCTGCTTTGCTGAACAGCGCGGATTTGGTTGTGACCTTGTGCGGAGATGCTGCTGATAAATGTCCTATCACACCTCCGCACGTTCGTCGTGAACATTGGGGATTTGATGATCCGGCTAAAGCACAAGGAACAGAAGAAGAGAAATGGAGCGTATTCCAGCGTGTACGGGATGAAGTAGGGGCTCGTATTCGGAAATTTTCGGAGACTGGTGAATAAACAAGGTACACAGCTTAGGTATAGTATTACAGCAAGCACGCCTCCTTAAAGGGGTGGTGCTTGTTTGGCGTTTTTCTCCTTCACAGAATACTCTTCCAACACCTTTGTTTTATCTCCATAGATCCTATCCAAATGATCTTCTCCCCATAAGCAAAAACGATCAAGCAGATCTTTAAAATCCCATCCATATTCACTAAGCTCATATTCCACTTTGGGGGGAACTTGGTTATAAATGATGCGGTGGATGATTCCATCCTTTTCAAGCTCTCTAAGCTGTTGGGTGAGCACTTTTTGGGTGATTTTCGGAATGAGTTGACGAAGTTCGTATGTACGTTTTCTGCCGCTGGTTAAATGGTGTAGGATAATGCCTTTCCACTTTCCACTGATGACCTCCAAAGTTGCCTCGATCCCGAGCATATAGGTTTTGGCTTTGTCTTCCATAGACTTTTCCCCCTCTCCGATCTGTAGTACAAAAAGCACTAAGGAACCTTAAAGTACCTACAGTACATTGAAGTGCGTACTTCACACTTTAATGTATAACATCCATAATAGCATCTGTAGACAGGGTTCACCAATTATGAGGAGAAAGAAGGTTACGGATACATGAAAGTTCTATTGGTCGTCACGCATCCTAGAGAAGATTCACTAACCCTTGCGGTCATGAATCGTTTTGTAGAGGGATTGAAAGAGAATAAGCACGAGGTAGATATTTTGGACTTGGATCGGGATGGATACAATCCGGTGTACAGCGCTGCAGATGAGCTGGATTGGAATACGACCCATAAACAATATGCTCCTGAAACACGGAAAGAGATGGATAGAATAGTGGCTGCGGATGCTCTGGTCTTTGTGTTTCCATTATGGTGGTATAGTGTCCCGTCCATGCTAAAAGGGTACCTGGATAAAGTGTGGAACATAGGTTTACTTCAGGAGTTCACGTCAAAGCAGGTTCTGTGGATGTGCTTGGCGGGGGGGACGAAAGAACATCTGATCAAGTATGAATATCACGATTTGGTTACTAATTATTTGAATAAAGCCATTGCTGGTTACGCAAGAGTAAGAGAGTCCAAGGTGGAGTTCTTCTATGATACTTTATCCGAATCGAAAGAATACATTGAAGGTTTACTGGAGCACGCTTATCAATTAGGTCGGGCATATAAGTGAATTTTATTCTGATAACAATGATAATTTAATATTATTGAGGATTTTACAAAATCCTGATTATTGAAAAAGGGTTAAGGATCGTTAGACGGCACTTAACCCTTTTTTATTTTGTAGACGAGACTCTATCCTTTTATAGGCTCGTGCATAGGTGCTGATGGTGCCCCTTGCATAGATAACCCGCCGCCAGTTGTGCTTGCTGGAACAACGGGATGTGGTAATCCCTTTTCAGAAGCAGTGCCCGCAGTCTGCTTGGCCAGCTTCTGTTTCTCCCATAGGGCTCTGGCGATCACCAGCAAGGAGAGTACACCCACATATAGTAACAGAGAACCGAGTTCGGGAAGCATCTCCTGCAAAGGTGCACCACGCAGACCCATAGTGCGCAGGAATTTATACATCCATACAAAGGGGAAGAAATCACCGATTTGAATCGCTAAAGGTGGAAACAGTGATCTGGAAAGAACAGCCCCTGATAGAACAAAAGCAGGCATGAGTATCATCACCATTCTGCCAATGGCTATTCCCGGATGTGCAGCGCCCCATGCAACCAGGACATTGATACAAACGGTACCGAATACATACAGGACAACTGGAATTATAAAGAGAATTGGATTGGCCTCGAAACGGCCTCCCCCAAACACTTTAAGCATCCCTAGAGAGAAGATTAAGCCAGCCGTCGAAAACAGCGTATAAGGAAGCATACGCAGCAGGATGTTGAACGGATTTTGCAGCTCAGCAGCCAGCCTCTTGGAAACCCGGAGTCTGGCGACCAGAGGTAAGCTATTTATATTCAGTATCATAAAAGAGAACATACAAGTGAATGCAAGTATCGTCGTATTCTGATAGTCATTCGTTGGATTAAACATGGAACGCACTTCCAAGGCGATACCATTGAGGGCCCCTTGAGCCTGTTCTGCGTTCATCCCGGTTTTCAACATAGCTGGAACAGACAGTTCCATATTCTCGGAAACGCTAATTTCCTGCATAGCTGTACGAATCGAAGTAATAGATTGTACATTGGTATTATCGAGAATGAGACCCACGCGGCTGGAGAGGGAACGATTGTGATTGTCCTCTAAACCATGCGGCAATGAAATAACAGCCAAATATTGCTCATGATAAAAATACTGTTCAGGGTTGTCCGTATACGAAACAATCTCAGCTACGTTCATATACGGGGAAGCATCTATTTTCTGAATGAACTCACGGCTGTAAGCTGTGTTATCTTGATCCACCACTACCACGTTAGCGTCGTTAATTTGGCTGCTTGGGAGCAACAGTGAATACCCCAGTACGGCAATCAATGGGAAGATAATAGCTATAATCGGATACTTGGAGTGAACCAGATACGACCATTCATCACGAAGAGATTTCATTTGTATTCACCTCAACTGTCATGCCTGGTAGCAAAGCTGCTTCTCTTGTTACATATACACGTATCTGGAATGTAGCGGTATCTGCTTCTCCTTTTTCACGGGACATCTTCACATTAGCGAATTGTGGTGCAGCAGTTACATAGCGTACCGTACCTTTCAAGTCCTTATTGAGACCAGAGATATGAGTTTTAATTTCTTGATCCTTGAATTTCCCCGCTTGTTCTTCATTCACATAGAGATCGTAATATAAATCGTTGGTTTCCAGGGTAATCACAGGAGCACCTTGCGCCACATTTTCGCCGACTTTGGTACTAATCGAAGTCACCTTGCCATCCTGTGGTGCTTTTAACACCAGGCGTTCTTTTTTGAGCAGCAACGTTTTAAGCTGAACTTCCTGTGTGTCTTTTTGTTGCTTTAAAAGGTCAATAGCCAGCTTCTGATCTGCCAACTGTTGACGACTCTGCTGAATGGTTTCCAGCTGGGTCTTGGAACGATCGACGGACAATTGGGCACCGCGAATTTCTTCCTCGGCTTGTTTTACCGAAACGGCTGCTTGTGTCGTCTGTTCACTGGCCTGCATACGTTCTTCAGAAGTGGCACCATGAAGTAGCTTTTGTAGAGCCTCTTTTTGCTGACTCAACTGATTTGTCGCTAAAGTCAAAGAGGATTCGGCATCATCCAACGCTGCTTTGGATGCACTTCCTGCATCATAGAGTGCTTTATTACGCTTATAGTTGGTCTGCGCAGTCTGAACGTTTTTGGTTGCTGAGGCTACAGCAATTCGTTGCTGCTGAACATCTTCATCCCGAACCCCGTTATTGACCTGTTGTTCCGCAGCAGTGGCTTGACGCTCAGCCGCTTGTGCCCGCTGCAATGCTGCCTGACTTTTACTCTCAGTCACTTGAGCTTGCGCGATATCTAGCTGTGCCTGTTTTTCCTGAGTTGCTGCCCGTGTATAGCCTAAATTGATGGATTGTTGTTGTTGGCTGATTTGCGTATTGAACTGGGCAATTTGTGTCCGCAGCTGCTCAATTTGCAGATCCACATCTGTGGAATCCAAAGTCATAAGGACAGTTCCTTTTTTCACCTTCGTTTCTTCTGTTACCGGGATGTTCAGGACTTTGCCTCCTACTTGTTCAAAAGATACATGAATGCTATCCGCATTTAGTGTTGTGCCTTTAACGGATCGCGAAGCATTGACTTGATCTTGTCCGTTGGTCTGGAGCAGGAAACCCCCGCCGATCAGACAGGCGATAGAAATGAGAGGGATGATGAGGCTGGTGGCTTGTGTGCGATTCATGGGTAATACGCTCCTTAGATTCATAAAATGGGTTAAACATAGACTCGAATAAATATCCTGATATGTACATTTTATTTATTCTTTTATTTAATAATTTAAAAGTTAGTCGGCTAACTAAAACGCAAAATTAAAACTTATTCTGGTTTTGTTGCTTTATATATCTCTTTTGCTTGAGGGATGCCACTTTCTATTTTTTGCAGTAACGTCAGGAGCAATTCCTTTTCATCGGTGGACAGGTGGCTCATCAGTGTGGAAGTGCTTGTAAAATGTATAGGCAGCAGTCTTTCCATCATTTCTGTTCCTTGTTCGGTCAGTTTAACAATGCTCATACGGCGGTCGGAAGGATGAACAGATCGAATAATAAGCCCATCGCGTTCCAGGCGGTCAAGCAGACCGGTAACAGTAGGCTTGCTAACCCCTACTTTCTCCGCAAGCTCTGTAGCCAGCAATCCTGTATGGATGTTGCGGTACAGAAGAATTAATATTGAAAATTTCCCATGAGATATACCGAACTTCTCAAAGCCCTCAAAGCTGACTTTAAAGACGCTGGAAGATACCCGCATAAAAAATAGCATAGCTTCTGTTGCTCTTACATCAATCTCGGGGATACGCATAGAAAATTCTTGTAGCGCCTCACGAGTGGGCAAGTCCCGTAAATCAAAATCCATAAGGTTCTCCTTTCTTCTTACAGTATGTTCCAATCAATAAATTAGTTAGCCGACTAATCTTAATCTATTCAAAAATGAATTTCAAGCTAAACTTTGTTAATCGTCATGCGATTGTTCACCATATGGAGGTTGTTCGTGCCATGGTTCAAGCTTTTCCCTACATTGATATTTACAATGAAGTGCTTGATAATAAGTGGATATCGCACGAGACCAAAAACCCAAAAGTGAGGAACCTGGAATGACGACAAAATTATACTACACTGCTCCAAATCTTACGGAGTGGGACACTCATATTACACAGAGCATGGAAAGAGACGGAAAATATTTGGTTACGCTGGAGGAAACGGCCTTTTATCCGCATGGTGGAGGCCAGCCTTGTGATACAGGAACAATTCAGGGCGTCCGTGTATTAGATGTTGTTCTCGAAGAAGGGGATATTTGGCATCAGGTAGAGCGTTTGCCGGAGGATCGGAAAGTAGCCTGCCGATTGGATTGGGAACGCAGATTTGATCATATGCAGCAGCATAGCGGGCAGCACTTGCTGTCAGCGGTTTGTCTAGAGTTGTTGGGTGCCCGTACGGAAAGCTTTCATCTGGGACAAGAATATGACACGATTGATGTGAACTGTTCGGATATAACGCCTGCGCAGCTATCGGCAATCGAGCAGGAAGTAAATCAGCAAATCTATAGTAATCGCAGCATAAAAAGTTATTTTGTAACCCGTGAGCAATTGAAGGACATTCCGCTTGTGAAAACGCCCAAAGTGACAGAAAATATTCGGATTGTCGAGATCGAGGGCATTGAATATAATGCTTGCGGTGGCACACATGTAGCTCAGACCGGGGAAATTGGAATCATTAAATGCTTAAAATGGGAGAAGCAGAAGGGGATGGCAAGAATCCATTTCAAATGTGGCGCTCGCGCACTCCAGGATTTTAACGATAGTGTTCAGATATTGGACGTGTTATCTATGAAGTTCAATACCGGGCGAAAAGATATTTTGACCCGATTCGAAAAGTGGGAGCAGGAGCATAAACAGCTTAAGGCGCAAGTGGAGCTCCTACAAGAGGAAAATGCTTCGTACCAGGCGAAAGAGTTGCTATCTGCTGTGCGGGGGCATGTTCTTGCTCATGTATTCGAACAAAAATCCCTGCAGGACATGCAGCAATTGGCTACCAAGCTGACAGCTGAGCATGATTTGCTTGTTCTATTTGCCACAACAGCAGAAAACAAAATCCTTCTGGCACATAACGGCACCCAGTCTGTTAGCTGCGGAGCATTTTTGAAAGAGAATCTGGGGGCATTTCACGGTAAGGGGGGCGGTAGCAACCAATCAGCTCAGGCTGCATTCCCGTCCCGTGAAGACCTTTTGAATTTCTTTGAAACGGCCCAGCGCCAGTTCGTTCAGGGCTGATGTAATGGAGGATTAGTGGCGTAGGGGAAGCTTCCACTTTTCCTTTTCTGTAAATAAAATAAAAGAAAAAATAAGTGCAACAACAGCGCCCCAAACGGCTTTATCCCCAATTGTCAAAGTTAGAAATCCCCCCAGCAAGGCTCCTACCAAGAAGGCTGCCAGGATGACACCATAACGCATCGCTCGAATGGCAGCGTTCGTGTCCTTGGTCGTTACGGCGACATACACAGCCTCGATAGCTGATCGGAGGTTACCGGTGCTGACCGTGGAGGTGTACGGCACATCAATGAGCTTGCGGAAGGAAGTCATTTGCACGGAAGCGACGAACGAGACGATCACCACCACTACCGTATTGGGAACTCCTTGCGGAATCAATCCCACGATGAAAAAAATCGCAATTTCCAGTAAAAGAATTGCGCGGGTCCAGTCCGGAGTTAAACGGTGGGTTGATTTTCGTTTAATCCCTTCAGCAACAAAAACCCCCAGTGAAAAGGCGATCAGGGGCGGGATATAGGATAACGCCTGAATCCAGTGCCCCTGAATGACTTTGACAGCCAGCAGCACGATATTGCCTGTCTGTGCGTTGGCGAAAACACCGCCTCTTCCAACAAAGGTATATGTGTCCAAAAAGCCCCCTACTAATGATAGTAAGGCGCCCAGTCGCAACGATTCGGACGTTACCTGATGTAAATGTATTTTGCCTTTCATAAACACGGCATATAAGCCTCCTATGCTAAACGTCGATTGTTTAAAGCTAACACGAAAATCCAGGACCATACAATTAAATTAATCACTTAAGCATGAAAATGACACAAAAAAGCCACATCAGGTCCCATACAATAGAAAGGACGTGATGCGGCTTGTTGGAGTGCTGTTTAAAGTGTCATCTGGAACTTCGAGAATGTGCTTATTGCAGAGCTTGAACGAGGGCTGCGCCGAATTCCTGTGCACCATCTGGGCCATCGGCTGTAATAATGTCGCTATGCGCAACGACATGCTGAGCGAGATATTCGGCTTGATGCACTTGAAGCTGATCCTTTTGTATATCCACTGGATAGCATGTAGCCGTTCTACCAGAGAGTAGTCCGGTTTGAGCCACGGCTACAGAGCCTGCGCAGATGCCAGCCAATAAAGTCTTTTGCTCATGAGTTTGTTTTAGCAGAGTTTGGAGATCCGCGTTATTCCACAGATGGTCATTCGTACCTGATCCGCCGATCACAGATACTACATCATAATCAGCCAGCACAGCGTTTGTAAAAACAAGATCAGCTGTCGCTTTACCGTTGTAGTCACCCGTGATTTCGCCTGTTTTTGTACTAGCTAGGGTCACGGTAACGCCTGCTTGCTCCAGCGCTTCCTTCGGTTTAAACAATTCATCCTCATTAAAGCGCTCTGGGGGTATAATAAAAAGAGCTTTTTTACTCATACTTTATTCCTCCTTGAATGTGTAACGTTATCTACTATTGTAGGATGGCTTCGTCAGGCTGTGAAGAATGCACTTTCAAGTACGGAGGTTACCTGCAGGTTACTATTAGAGTGCAAGACCATGATGATTTAGAAGGAGTTAATTATATATGTCTGATACGCTAAGAGAAGAAATACGGGAGAAGATCGTTAACGGAGACTATAACTGCGAAAAGGAACTAACCTTGTCAGTGTTAAGCGGAAAATGGAAGGTCGTCATTTTATGGCATCTGGGTGTGGAAGGAGCGCATCGTTTCAGTGACCTGCAAAGGCTGTTTCCGAAGCTGTCGCATAAAGTGCTGACCAATCAGTTGCGGGAGTTGATGGAGGACGGTATTGTGCACCGGGAAGTGTATCCCGAGGTACCTCCAAAGGTGGAGTATTCGATGACCGAGCTGGGGATGACGATTTTACCCATTGTGGAGATGATGTATGACTGGGGGAAAAAACGGGTGCAATCCATACGTGAGGAAATGCAACGCAGCGGTGAGGGAAACGTTTAAAGTTCCTTCATATGAAAAATAGAACGCCTTGCACTATGAGTACAATTGTACTTAGAGCAAAGGCGTTCTTTGGCATGTTAGCAGTCTGTGTTTTTATCATATTAGTCTAGGAACAATAGCGGTAGACGTGAAGCTGCTTCAATAAGAATCATTGCTGTTCAAGTGCTGGTAGAACCTCAATCCAGCGTGTAGCCCAAGTACCGATATGGTCAAACAAAGGAGCTAAATCGCGTCCTTTATCCGTAAGAGAGTATTCAATCCGTACGGGCTTCTCAGGATAAACCATACGTTGTATGATTCCTTCTTCCTCCAGCTCTTTCAAACGGTCCGAAAGGACCTTTCCACTTAAATTAGGAATTGAATTCTCAATAGCGACGAAACGTTGCGGACCATTCGTTAGTTGAAATACGATCAATACCGTCCAACGCTTACTCAGTAGTTCCATAGCCTTTTCAAACCGTGGACACATCTGCGGAATGTTCATGTGATCACCTCATGCTTATTATTAACGATTCACTGTTAAAAGTAAATGATTTTACTTTACATAAATTTATTACTTGACGAAATGATATGATATAAATATACTTTGTTACATAAAGTAACTTGTTAGCTTTGAGACGGAGCTTAAGATATGAATACTTAAAATTTAAACTTAATTTGATGTTATTTTTGATATTATTAATGATGTAATTAAATGAACAGGTACGAACTAATCGTTGAGGTTATGGTTTGGGTGTAGGGGGAAGTCGGATGAAGCTGGAATGTGAAGTGTGCGTAGTTGGAGGGGGACCCGCAGGGACTTTGTTGTCCTGTCTACTGGCGGCGCAGGGTGTATCCACGATATTGATTGAGCGACAGAGCATAGCGGGAAAGGCCTTTCGCGGTGAAATCTTGAATGATGAGGGTCAGGAAGTGATCCAAAGGCATAAGCTGCTCGAACAAATTCATGAGAACTATGTTCTCGCCTCCACAAGGATCGAATATTGGGGGCATCAGCGGCAAGTGAAGACGGTCAAGCCAGTATCAGTTGATGGTAATGTGGGGGTTCATATTCCACAGCCTCGATTTTTGGAGGCTTTGCTCAAACAGGCGTCAACCTACGAGTCCTTCCGTTACCTGGCGGGTACAACTGTGACTGCGTTGGAAGGTAACAGCGAGCAGGGCTACACGGGCTTGATCGCCCGCGATAAGAACGGTCATGAGATCACGATTGACAGTTCGTTGATTGTAGGGGCAGACGGTCGCTATTCGACTGTGCGCAAGCTGGCGCAGATGCCTGTGACGAACATTCGACACGGCTATGATCTGCTATGGGCGAAAATTACGGCACCTGCTGGGTGGGAGCCCGTCACTCGTCTGGCACTGGTCAATGGAGGTCAGTTGGCTTTATTCTCTCAGGCTGAGGGATATATTCAAATTGGCTGGAATGTGGAGGAGAGTAGCTTTCCAACCCTGTTTAAGCAATCCTTTGAACCATTTATACAACGGTTTACAGAGGCTTTTCCAGATTTGAAGCATAGTGTGCATGATCATATTCGTTCATGGAAGGACTTCGTACCGTTGGATATTTTCAGCAGTCGTAGTGACACCTGGACGCAGAACGGACTGGTCCTTATTGGAGATGCGGCGCATACCATGACACCTACCGGAGCTTTTGGCTTGAATGCAGCTTTGAAGGATGCCGATGTGCTAGCCAGTGAGCTTCTTCGTTTACGACAGAAGAGCTATACCGCAGAAGACCTAAAGGCGTTCGAAGACGGACGACGGCAGGCTGTCACCGAGCTTCAGGAACGGCAACTGACGATGGAATCCACGTTTCATGAACATTTCTTACACAGAGTTCAATGATTTATGACCCTAACAATAACGATTAGCCTTTAAAGAATTAGGCATTTTCTATATAGAGCTTATATAAAGGATGGTGCAGAGAGATGAACCAAAAAGATGTAGCTACGCTACTTAACGATAAAATTCAAACCGTTCGCGGAGAGCAATCTTCGACGATTTTGGTAGGACCGATCAAGCTGCCAGTTAATTTGGAAGGAGAAACGGTTGTTTTTCAGTGGTATTGCTGGTTGCCTGTCCGGGATGAGGAAGATCGTCAGGACTTACTGAATGCCACCGCTGAGACGATTGTGAAGCGATTGTCCACACTGGATTTGGCAGAGGGACAACAGTCAAGCGTTTTGGTGTACGGCGATCTCGAGCAGTCGGAAAATGCATTAGTTCGCATGCATAGTATTTGCCATACTGGAGATATTTTTGGTAGCAAGCGTTGTGATTGCGGATTTCAACTCCACCAGTCCATGAAAATGATCGTGGAACATGGAACGGGTGCATTGTTCTATCTGGCTAACCATGAAGGCCGCGGAATTGGTTTGTTTAGTAAAGCAATGGCTTATATTCTGCAGGAAGAAGGCATGGATACCGTGGAAGCCAATCATCAATTGGGTTTTGAAGATGATACACGCAACTATGCGGATGCCATTAGTGTGCTCCGTCACCTGAGACAAAAGCCGGTAACCCTGATTACAAATAATCCTAAAAAACTGGATGCCTTGAAAAAATCGGGTATGAATGTGGCGGGTCGTATGCCGCTCTGGGGCGATGTGTCGCAATATAATGAACGGTATTTGAATACAAAAGTGGAACGATCCGGCCATTTGCGGGATTCCGATCTCAGGGAGGTTCTATGACCACTCACGAAAAATATATGCGCCTGGCACTGGAAAATGCCAGAAGTGCTAAAGGGCAAACAGAACCGAATCCGCTCGTCGGATCAGTCATTGTCAACAACGGCCGTATCGTTGGGATCGGCGCTCATCTGAAGCCCGGCGAGCCACATGCCGAGATTCATGCGTTGCGTATGGCGGGTGAACACGCTCAGGGAGCGACGATTTACGTAACGCTGGAGCCGTGTTCCCATCACGGCCGGACAGGCCCGTGCGCGGAAGCGATTGTGAAGGCTGGTATTCGTCGAGTGGTGATTGCAGCGCTGGACCCGAACCCGCTGGTTTCCGGCAGAGGGGTGCAGATTTTGAAAGATGCAGGCATTGAGGTCATTGTCGGCGTATGTGAGCAGGAATCCATCCGCATGAATGAAGTGTTCAATCAATATATCGTGAGCAAGCGTCCTTTTATTACGATCAAATCAGCAGTAACGCTGGACGGTAAAATTGCAACTCGAACCTCTGAAAGCAAGTGGATCACATCTGAGGCTGCACGGGAGGATGTGCATCGTCTTCGTCACGAGCATGTAGGAATCCTGGTCGGTGTACAGACCGTGATTCATGATAATCCTCAGCTTACGACTCGTCTACCAGAAGGACGGAATCCGATTCGTATCATTCTGGATAGTAAGCTTCGAATTCCATTGGATGCTCGTGTCATTACAGATGGGGAGGCTCCGACCTGGATATTCACAGGACGGGCCTACGATGAAGGCAAGCGAAGCCAGCTGGAACAGCTGGGTGTAAAAGTATATCCGACACAGGATGAAAACAGCGATCGGGTTAACCTGCCGCAAATGTTGGATATTCTGGGGGCAGCGGAGGTGTCATCGGTGTTCGTGGAAGGCGGAGCCGAAGTGAACGCTTCGTTCGTGCAGCAAGGGCTGGCAGACAAGCTGGTGCTGTATATGGCGCCGAAGCTGGTTGGAGGACGTGCAGCCCCGGGATTTCTCGGGGGAGAAGGCGTGTCTGCGATGAGCGATGCGGTGGCATTGCATGATTTGAGCGTGACACAGGTTGGTGTAGATTGGAAAATAGAAGGGTATTTTGAGCGGGGAAAATGAGTGAGTTGTTTTCGGGTGGAGGAGGCGCTTCGCGGAGAGGTTGATCATCCGATCGCTGTTGCAGTGGGATTCTTCGGATTGTATGAGAGATTTAAAGGTAAGAATCCCACTGCAAAGGCGAACGCTTCCGCTTCTCCAGATGCAACCCCTTCGCTCCGCTGCTGCCCACCGCAAAGTCACTCTTTTTCCGAAATGTTGTGGAGCATGGGAAGGGCATAAGAAACTAAATACTCAAAAACTCAAAGGCTCAAAAACTTATAAATTCAAAACAGAGGATCTGAAGGGCTAAAAGGCCTGGAGGATTCTTTTTTTATATACTAAACGTTTATTAGGGTGAATGGTTAATGGGATGAATAACTTATAGGGTGAATGTCTTATGGGGTGAGTTTGAAAACATAATTACGCGAATGCCTACCACTGGATCTATAATTTGGATGCTGTAGGCAACATCGACCGCAGCATCACCGCTAATTCACCTATTTATGCCGTATTTCATAAGAACGGTGTAAAAACCTATGTGGCCTACAACTTTACAGACCAGGTCAAAACAGTAACCTTCTCAGATGGGCACAGTATTACCGTGCAGCCGAATAGCTTTAATGCCGGAAATGGAAGCGGCGGTGGCAATCCGCAGCCTGATACGGAGGCTCCGTCCATCCCGACGAATGTACGAGTTACGACCAAAACGGCTTCGACAGTCACTCTGGAGTGGGATGCAGCTACAGACAATGTTGGCGTTACGGGGTATATCGTTTATAAGGACGGGGCTCAGGCGGCAGAGATAAGCGGTATTTCCGCATCAATTACAGGGCTGAATGCAGCTTCCACTTACAGCTTTACCGTTAAGGCTCGCGATGCAGCTGGTAACCTATCTGCAGCAAGCCATGCTGTATCGGTAACTACGGAGGCAGCATCTGGCGGTAATGAGGGCGGCGGAGAAACGGAGGATTATAAAGTAGGAGCTCGCTTTGTCAGCGATCGTGAAGCATTGCTTCAATTTACACCCAAAACAGCCTCAGCCTATGTTGACGTGCATTATACTTTAACGGGTGGACAACAGCTCAATTACCGAATGACCAACAACGGCGGTGTCTGGGAGCAGCGGGTAACAGACCTCGATATCGGGAAGGGTGTCAGCTATTGGTTTACCTATGAAAAGGCGGGATTGCAATACGAGACCCCTCCATTCAGCTATACACACCAGCAGATTGCCTCAACAACGACAGACGTTCCAGAACTTCCAACACCAGGCGCTGATCCCGTTTTCGAAAAAACATCCTAGTGGATCAGGCCTAAGATACGAACGCGACTAGTTAACTATAGAGAGAAAGACACGAGGGAAGCACATATGCTTCTCCTGTGTCTTTTTCGTTTTTTATAGGGTCGTAATACTTTCGCCATGTTCGCGAGTTCTAGATTACGCGATAATGATAAAGGCTGATACAGGAAGATATTACCGAGGCGCGGATTTCCAAAGGTCCCGCAGTGCCTGCCCTGATGGGGTCAGGTATCCTGTAAACTTGCGTATCCACCAACAATTAGGGTTCGATTCCCAATCGCCTTCCACGCGACTTCTGGTAGAGTATTCGAATGATCGAATAAAAACAATGAAAAGACCCGGATAAGAGCATCCCATGTCTGGTCTTGATGACAGATACCGGGGCGATGGCTATGCGGCCAGCGGATACCGGAGAGAGCAAGCGCCGACAGGGCCCGAGGCTTCGGAGATACGGATTCACAGTCGATGTTGGGCTGATGAATCCCATCCTTAGAACACGAAAACAGGCGGTATCTTTCTTTTTCCTCAAGCTTGACCCCGCCGTTCACACCGGAGGGATGCTCTGCAAGGGTCCTAACCCTACTACAACAAATAAAAATAAAAAATCCTCATTTTAAAAGTGTGTTAATTTTAAGGCGGGCAGCTACGGAGCGGTCCATTTGAATCTGAAGAAGCGAAGCGTTCGCCTTTTGCCCCTGAAGTTTAACCCTATAAGGGGTTCATCAAATCCAAAAATTCAGGGGCAACAGCGATCGGAAGATCAAATGGATCGCGGAGCGCCACACGTAGAAAAAAGCACTCTTTTAAGTTGAGGATTCTAAATACTAGGAGTGATACGATGTTTAAGAAGATAACAATTAAATCCGATGAGCGCGGATTGCTGTTCAAAAAAGGAAGCTACCACAAATTGTTGCAACCAGGAACTTACCTATTGAAGACATTTCAGCAGGAAGCGGTTGAAATTTTGAATGTAGCCGAACCATTTTTTGTACCTGACCATGATATTCGTTTGTTTTTGACAGATCCCCTATTGCTTGAGCAATTGAATGTCATTGATGTAGAGGACCATGAATATGTGCTGCATTATGAGGATAATCGGTTTGTGGAGCTGCTGACGGCTGGGAAATATGCTTATTGGAACGTGCTCAAGGAACATCGTTTTGTTCGTGCAGATACTCGGCAGCCTGCAATTGATAAGGCATTGGGGCAAGCATTCTTGTCCAAGACACCGGGCTTCTGGAAGGCGCTTCAGGTGGGCAGCTATGAATTAGGATTTTTGTATTACGATAATGTGTTGCAGGGTGAGCTGAAACCGGGTAAATATTATTTCTGGATGTCCACGGTGAATACAGAGATCAAAACGATAGATATGCGCCAACAGCAAATGGACTTGATGGGACAGGAAATCATGACAGAGGACAAAATTACGCTGCGCCTCAACTTCGTCTGTCAGTACCGTATCATCGACCCATTGCGGGCATTAGAATTCCGGGCATACGAGGAGCAAATGTACATTATGCTTCAACTGTTGCTGCGCGAGTACGTTGGCACGATGAAGCTGGATGATTTGCTGAAAATGAAGCAGGAGATTGCGGTATATGTTTTGACTCGACTGAATGAGCAGAGCGACGAATATGGAGTGACTTTTACGTCAGCAGGGGTGAAGGATATTATTTTGCCGGGGGATATCAAGGATATTCTGAATACGGTGCTGTTGGCAGAGAAGAAGGCACAGGCCAACCTCATCACACGACGTGAAGAGACGGCATCCACTCGTAGTCTGCTCAATACGGCCAAGCTGATGGACGAGAACGCCACTCTCTATCGTCTCAAAGAGCTAGAATTCATGGAAAAAATCTGCGAGAAGATTGGCACGATTTCGCTAACTGGCGGGAATACGTTGCTGGAGCAGCTGAACACGCTGGTTCACATGAAAGAGGGGCAGGGACTCCAATAACTGAAAATACTCCCGAACGATGAGTGCAAGCCGCCTCAAGGTTCGGGAGTATTTTGCGTTTTAGTTCGTCTTGGTGGATGCGAGAAAAGCGTCCATATCGATCACCGGAATGAGGGTACCCTGATGCTCCATCACGGTAGGGAACAACTCGCGCTGCCACTCTTCCTCATTGCTTTGTAGCTGACTGTCCTCGGCAGAAGCCGTGTCCTCCACCTGATCGACAAGCAGAGCAATCTTCGCACGGCTGAGCAAAATCATTTTGTCCTCGGAGGAATCGCTGGATGCAGGAAGAAGCAGTTTTTTGCGTAAATTAAGGATCGTAAATACATTGCCGCGAATAGTCACCATTCCTTCATGCCATGCTTCGGAAAAGGGAAGCGGAGTTCCCTTCTTAGCATTCATGACTTCTTCTACTTCCACAAAGTTTAAAGCGAACTTTTTGTCCGCTAGACTGCACACAATAAATTCAGACATAACAATTCTCCTTATCTATTCAGATGAGCCATCACAGGTTGTGATTGAGCGGTAAAATGGGTTAACTATTGCGTTTTGACAGATGGAACGATAAAGTTGAGGATGCGGTAAAATGGTTGTAGTTACTCACAGAATATCACAAACGAGCAGTTAAATCTTCCAAAATAACAACCATACGGCCAAGGCGTGGCTTCAAGTTTCCCTTCATATATAATGTTTGGGACTAAAGCTGTGTCCGATGGCACTACATTTTAAGATAAGCGGGTTGAGGTAGAGTGGATCATGAAAAGCAGCGATTAAGTATCGAAGCAGCCAGATTATACTATCTAAACGACTACAGCCAGCAAGATATCGCGGTCAGACTCGGGGTTTCGCGTCCTACGGTATCGCGGTTACTTCAGGCTGCTAAGGAACAAGGATACGTGCGGATTAGTATTGTGGACCCGATGGAGGATATGGACGCGCTCGGAGAGCAGGTGAAGAAGAAATACGGACTGGATACTGTGTTAGTCTGTTATTCGCCGTTAAATGAATATCAGGAGATCAAGAAGCATATTAGCAAAAAAGCAGCCGATTATTTGCATGAAACGGTACAGGATGCTGATATTATTGGAGTGACATGGGGAACAACCATGCATGCCGTGGCGCTTCATCTCCAACAAAAGCAGGTCAAGGGAGTTGAGGTGGTTCAGCTCAAGGGAGGCGTGAGCCATTCACATGTCAACACATATGCTGTGGAAACCGTGAATTTGTTCGCAGAAGCCTTTCATACCATAGCAAGGTATTTGCCGCTGCCTGTAATTTTCGACAGTCACGCCGTTAAGAAAATGGTCGAGGAGGATCGGCATATCCAGCGTATCATCGAACTTGGCAAGCAGGCGAACATCGCGGTGTTTACGGTGGGGACGGTCAAGGAGGATGCGTTGCTGTTCCGATTGGGTTATTTTAACGGGGAAGAGCAGAAGCTACTGCAAAGAATTGGCAAGGGCGATATTTGCTCACGCTTTTTTGACGCTGAGGGCAATATATGCAGTCAGGAAATCAATAGTCGTACCGTCGGGATTGATTTGCCTGATTTGCGAAAGAAGGAGAAGTCCATTCTCGTCGCTGGAGGCCAGCGTAAAGTGGAGGCCATTCGGGCATCGCTGCGTGGCAAGTATGCGAATATTTTGGTGACGGATCAGTTTACGGCACAAGCACTTTTACAATAGAGCAAGTCGTCTCCATCCAGCAAAATACACGGTTATGGCGTGTGCCTACAGGGTAATATGAATGGTAGGTGAACGCCTTATGTACAAGCGTGAACATAATTTCAAAATGTGTTTTACATATGTTCAAAGCCGTGCTATGATGATCTCATCACAGAGAAATAAAGGACTTTTGTCTTCAACTATTTATCTAATGAAGGAGCTTTTAGATATGAACATTGCAGCATTAATCGACCATACATTGTTGCGTGCAGATGCGACGAAGGATGAAATTACGAAATTGACTGCCGAGGCAAAAAAATATCAGTTTGCTTCTGTATGTGTGAACCCGGCGTGGGTAGCTTATGCAGCAGAACAGCTCGCAGGCACAGGCGTAGCCATCTGTACAGTTATCGGTTTCCCGCTGGGAGCGAGCACGTCCGCAACGAAAGCATTTGAAACGAAAGATGCTATTGCTAACGGAGCGACTGAAATTGATATGGTTATTAACATAGGCGCTTTGAAGGAACGTGATGTACAGCTCGTCGAGCAGGACATCCGTGCGGTCGTGGAAGCAGCTGCTGGTACACTGGTAAAAGTGATTATCGAGACCTGCCTGCTGACTGACGAAGAGAAGGTACTGGCATGTGAGCTGTCCGTCAAAGCGGGGGCGAATTTTGTGAAAACCTCGACAGGCTTCTCAACAGGTGGAGCTACTGCGGAAGATGTGGCTTTGATGCGCAAAACGGTAGGACCTGAGATTGGTGTCAAGGCTTCTGGCGGCGTACGCAGTCTGGAAGACGTGCAAAAATTAGTAGAAGCTGGCGCAAGCCGGATCGGTGCAAGTTCCGGTGTGAAGATCATCGAGGGCGAGCAGTCTACATCTTCCTACTAAGTTTATTTTAAAGTCATGGAGGGATTCGCAATGAAGGATCAATTGATTCAGAAAGCGCTTGAGGCGCGTAAACAGGCGTATGTTCCGTATTCGAATTTTCAGGTGGGTGCTGCGGTTCTCGGAAGCGATGGCACGATTTATCACGGATGTAATGTGGAAAATGCCTCCTACGGCTTATGCAATTGTGCAGAGCGGACAGCGATTTTTAAAATGGTATCCGAAGGCTGCCGGAAAATTGATTCGATTGCGGTTGTAGCTGATACGGAAGGGCCTGTGTCTCCATGTGGGGCCTGTCGTCAGGTCATTTCCGAATTTGCTCATCAAGATACCAAAATTTATCTGACAAACCTTCATGGCAACACGGAAGAGTGGACGGTGGATCAATTACTGCCGGGTGCCTTTCGACCTGCGGATCTGGGGAAATAAAAAAAAGAATGCCTCTTTGGGGCGCGTTCTTTTTATGGGGAATGTAAGCGCTTAATGTAATAAGGGGGAAATTAAATGAAATATGTAATCGCTCTGGTAGGACTGCTTGTTGTATTTGCACTTACTTACGTTGCCAGCAGTGACAAGCGCAAAATCAGGTATCGTCCGCTGGTGGTTATGGTTGTTCTGCAAGCAGCGCTTGCTTTCGTATTACTGCATACAGGAATTGGCGAATTTTTGGTCAAAGGCTTTGCAGAAGGTTTTAATAGTCTTTTGGCATATGCAACTGAAGGGATTAACTTTGTTTTTGGCGGAATTGCGAATGAAGGAGCAGCACCGTTCTTTATCGGTGTACTGCTGCCAATCGTGTTCATATCCGCGTTGATTGGTATTTTGCAATATGTAAAAGTGTTGCCTTTTATTATTAAATATATCGGGCTTGTCTTGAGCAAAGTAAACGGAATGGGTAAACTGGAATCCTACAACGCTGTAGCTTCGGCTATCTTGGGTCAATCCGAGGTGTTTATTTCCGTTAAGAAGCAAATTGGTCTGCTGCCAAAACATCGGTTGTATACGCTGTGTGCGTCTGCGATGTCTACGGTGTCCATGTCGATTGTGGGAGCTTACATGCAAATGTTAAACCCCAAATATGTGGTCACAGCTTTGGTATTGAACCTGTTCGGCGGCTTCATTATCGCTTCTATTATTAATCCGTACAAGATTGAGAAGGAAGACGATTTACTGGAGGTTCAGGAGGAAGAGAAGCAGTCCTTCTTCGAAATGCTCGGGGAGTATATTATGGACGGCTTTAAGGTTGCGATTACGGTAGCTGCGATGCTGATCGGTTTTGTGGCGCTGATTGCCATGGTTAACGGGATTTTCTCCTGGTTGTTTGGAATCAGCTTTCAGGCGTTGCTTGGCTATGTGTTTGCGCCTTTCGCTTTTGTCATGGGTATTCCGTGGAACGAAGCCGTTCAGGCGGGCAGCATTATGGCTACCAAACTCGTATCCAACGAATTTGTGGCCATGCTGGATCTGACCAAGCAAACAGGCTTGTCGGAGCGTACAATCGGGATCGTATCGGTATTCCTCGTATCCTTTGCTAACTTCTCATCCATCGGTATCATTTCCGGGGCTGTGAAGGGTCTGCATGAAAAACAGGGAAATGTGGTGGCCCGCTTTGGTCTGAAGCTGTTGTACGGGGCAACGCTGGTTAGCGTGCTGTCGGCAACGATTGCAGGGTTGTTTTTGTAAAAAAAACAGCGAGTCAGGAAAGGATTTTTATAATGTCTAAATTTAAACGGATTCACTTGGTCGTTATGGACTCGGTTGGTATCGGCGAAGCGCCGGATGCTGCCCAGTTTGATGATTATGATGTAGATACACTCGGTCATATTGCGCGCGAACGCAGCGGTCTGAAGATGCCGAATATGGGCAAGCTCGGTCTGTCCAATATTCGTTCCATAGAAGGAGTGGCAGCAGCCGACAAGCCGCTCGCGTATTACACTAAGATGCAGGAAGCGTCCAATGGCAAGGATACGATGACGGGTCATTGGGAAATTATGGGCTTGAATATTGCAGTTCCTTTCCGTGTATTTCCTGATGGGTTCCCGGATGAGCTGATTCAACGCATTGAGGAGCACACAGGCCGCAAAGTGATTGGCAATAAGCCTGCTAGCGGCACGGAAATCATTGATGAGCTGGGCGAAGAACACGTGAAAACTGGAGCGCTCATCATCTATACCTCGGCGGACTCTGTGCTGCAAATTGCGGCGCATGAGGAAGTTGTACCTTTGAAGGAGCTCTATGAGATTTGCGAGTTCTGCCGTAAAATCACGCTGGAAGATCCGTACATGCTGGGTCGCATTATTGCCCGTCCGTTCGTAGGTGAGGCAGGGAATTTCTCTCGTACCTCTAATCGACATGATTACGCGCTCAAACCATTTGGTCGCACTACAATGAACGAGCTGAAGGATGCAGGCCTGGATGTGATCGCCTTGGGTAAAATCTCTGACATTTATGACGGCGAGGGTGTAACGAAGGCGGTGCGTACGGTGTCCAATATGGACGGCATGGATAAGCTGGTGGCCACGCTCGACGAGGATTTCACCGGATTAAGCTTTCTGAATTTGGTGGACTTTGACGCTGTGTACGGTCACCGTCGTGATCCACAGGGATATGGTCAAGCTTTGGACGATTACGATGCGCGTTTGCCAGAGGTTTTTGCTAAAATGACCGATGACGATCTGCTGATCATCACTGCAGACCATGGGAATGATCCGACGTATCGGGGAACGGATCACACCCGCGAATATGTACCTTTGCTGGTATATTCCCCGCGTTTTACAGCTGGGGGCAAGGAACTTGCGGTTCGTAAAACCTTTGCTGATATTGGAGCGACCGTAGCAGATAACTTTGGTGTAAAACTGCCTGAACACGGAACGAGCTTTTTGGCAGAGCTTCAGTAATCCAGGGCCCGCAAGAGTACAAGCAAGATTACAAAGATTAATGTAACGGTATAAATAACGATACAAGCACGGACAAATGGGACGGAGGAATAAAAACATGAGTGTACACATTGGAGCCAAACCTGGAGAGATTGCAGAAACGATTTTGCTGCCAGGAGACCCGCTACGGGCAAAATTTATTGCTGAAACATATCTGGAGGACGTGACCTGCTACAACGAGGTGCGCGGAATGCTCGGATTCACGGGTACGTACCAAGGCAAACGCCTATCTGTACAGGGAACTGGGATGGGGCTGCCGTCTATCAGTATTTATGTCAACGAACTGATTAGCGAATACGGTGTGAAAAACCTGTTCCGCGTGGGTACATGCGGCGGAATGAAGGAGCATGTACACGTTCGTGACGTCATTTTGGCACAAGCATCCTGTACGGATTCCGGTATGAATCGCCATATTTTTGGTGGCTACGACTACTCGCCGATTGCCAGCTTCAATCTATTGAAGGGCGCTTATGATCGTGGTGTTGCCAAAGGCTTGAACATGCATGTCGGCAATGTATTCAGCTCAGACAGCTTCTACCGTGATGATAAATCAGTGGTACAAAAGCTGATGGAATACGGCGTGCTGGGTGTAGAGATGGAAACTTCAGCTTTATACACGCTCGCAGCCAAGTTTGGCGTAAACGCACTGACGATTCTGACGGTAAGCGATCATTTGCTGACGGGGGAAGAAACGACCGCAGAAGAACGGCAAACGACCTTTAAAGAAATGATGGAAGTTGCACTGGATACAGCAGTATCTCTGTAAACGATCATACGCACAGTGAGGAGAAATGACATATGAGAATGGTAGACTTGATTGAGAAAAAACGTGACGGAAAAGAACTGAGTACGGAGGAAATTAATTTTATTATCCAAGGCTACACTCAGGGTGAAATTCCCGATTATCAAGTCAGTGCATTGGCGATGTCCATTTTCTTCAAAGATATGACTGAACGCGAACGCGCTGATCTGACGATGGCGATGGTTCATTCGGGTGATACCATTGATCTGTCCGCGATTGAAGGTGTAAAGGTCGATAAGCACTCCACTGGCGGTGTGGGTGATACAACAACGCTGGTACTGGCTCCGCTCGTAGCGGCCTTGGACATTCCGGTAGCCAAAATGTCAGGCCGCGGCCTCGGACATACCGGAGGAACGATCGACAAGCTGGAAGCTATTGCAGGCTTCCATGTCGAAATCAGCAAGGACGAATTTGTGGATTTGGTGAATCGCAGTAAAATAGCGGTCATCGGACAAAGCGGTAACCTGACACCTGCGGACAAAAAGCTGTATGCCCTGCGTGACGTTACGGCGACGGTCAACTCGATTCCGCTGATTGCCAGTTCGATTATGAGTAAGAAAATCGCTGCTGGCTCCGATGCCATCGTGCTCGATGTAAAAACAGGTGCAGGCGCATTTATGAAAACTGTAGATGATGCCAAAGCACTGGCACATGCCATGGTGAGCATCGGTAACAATGTGGGTCGCAAAACGATGGCAGTCATTTCCGATATGAGTCAGCCGCTGGGTCTGGCCATCGGGAACTCACTGGAAGTGAAAGAAGCAATTGATACGCTGCGCGGCGAAGGACCCAAAGATCTGGAAGAACTGTGCATGGCTTTGGGCAGTCAGATGGTATTTTTGGCAGGGAAGGCAGATTCCCTCGATAACGCCGAAGAGAAGCTCAAAGAAGTCATTCGTAATGGCAAAGCACTGGAAAAATTCAAAGAGTTTATTGCGAATCAGGGCGGTGACGCTTCTGTAGTGGATCATCCTGAACGCTTGCCGCAAGCACAGTATCTTATTGAGGTGCCTGCGAAGCAGGACGGTGTGGTAGCTGAAATCGTGGCTGACGAAATCGGTACCGCAGCGATGTTGCTTGGAGCAGGACGTGCGACCAAAGAATCCGAGATTGATCTGGCTGTCGGCTTGATGTTGAACAAAAAGGTCGGGGATGCTGTTCAAAAAGGCGATTCACTGGTTACCATCCATGCGAACCGTGAAGATGTAGCCCAAGTGCTGGAGAAAATCTACGCGAACATCCGTATTGCGGATCATGCGGAAGCGCCAGTGCTAATCTACGGAACAGTGACAGAGTAAGCGATAAGCCCTATTCATAAAGTCGTATTAGTAGCATGCATATGAAGCCGGAGGCCCTAAGTTTAGGGTGCTTCCGGCTTTTCTGTTGTCCTCGTTCTCAGACAATTGAACGGCAGAATTTAAAAATGGGGTTGTCAATTTCAAGTGAGGGTAATATACTGAACCCATAAACTGACGACCGTTCGTAAGGTATTGGAGGAAAAGCATGACACTACAGAAAATTAAAACAGTTAGCTTGCAGCAATTTGCGAAAAAGGGATACGATGCGTCCTCTCTGCAACTGATAGCTGATGAGGTAGGGATTAAAAAGCAGTCCATTTATGCTCATTTTAAAAGCAAAGATGATTTGTTTTTAGACATATTTAAGGATGCGGTGGATCAAGAGATTTTGGAACTGGATCGTTATTTTCAAGATCAATCCGAACAATCACTTGAAGTTGTCCTGCGCGGACTAATCGTTGAATTTAAGGAACGCTATGAGAGTGCTATGAATTTGCGTCTGATTCTGTATATCGGCTTTCTGATTCCATCTGCACTGGAAAGCCAGGTTCAGGCTTTGGTCACACGCTACGTACAGCATAAAACCAGCTTGGTACACGGGCGACTGGCAACTGAAACATCGGTTAAACTTCGTGTTCCAGCTCAATCTGCCGCGACAGCCTATATGAATTTGATTGAAGGCATGCTGGTAGAACTGGTGTACAACGGCACCGACGGTTTTGATCTGCGTCTGGAAAGCTCTTGGGATATTTACTGGCATGGCTTGATTCGGGCCTGAACAACTGAGCAGTTGAAGTAAACATGATTGTATTGGGGGAAGAGAACAGTGTCTGTGAAAGAAAGCTTTTGGTCCAGAAACTTTATTTTTTTGATGATATCCAACGCTTTATTGTTCATGGCATTCGAAATGCTTATGCCTACGCTGCCGCTGTTTGTGGAAAGTCTTGGCGGCAGCCCATCCCAGATTGGATTGGTGACTGGCGTGTTTATGTGTTCTGCTATATTGATTCGTCCATTTTCAGGTACGCTGATCCAGCTCTTGGACAAGAAGTATGTTCTGATTATCGGAGTTGTGATTTGTATGCTGGCAACGGGAAGCTACATGCTTTCCAGTAGTTTGGTACTGCTGTTAGTATTTCGGCTGGTACATGGCTTTGGATTCGGCATTGCGAGCACGTTGTATGCTACCTCAGCCTCAGATGATTTGCCGCCTCATCGTATGGGGGAAGGAATGGGCTACTTTGGCGTAGGTGAAACCGTAGCGATTTCAGTGGGGCCACTGATTGGTATATGGATGCTTCACGCATCAGGTTTTAACGGACTGTTTTCCACGGGAGCTATAATTCTACTGTTGTCGCTCGTGATGAGCGTATTGGTTCGTCGCCGTGCTCCGAAACCTATGTCGGCGGATACAGTGCAGGGCAAAAAGAAGGTTCCTTTTAAATTATTTGAAAAAAGAGTGCTGCTGCAATCCTGTCTTGCGTTGCTGGTTGGCGTGGTGGCAGGTGGAGTGATGTCTTTCGTGGCTTTATTTGCCAAGGAGCAGGGCTTTACCAATGCAGCATGGTTCTTCTTTACTGTGGCTATGGCAAGCTTCCTCGTCCGACTGGTGTCAGGTAGAATTTTCGATACCAAAGGCCCAGCTTATATCCTGATTCCTGCAGGGATTGTGCTTATCGCCGCCATCGTTATGGTGGCCTCATCGCGGACCGAGTTACAATTTTTGATTGCTGCTGTGATGTATGGTTTGAGCTTTGGAGCTATTTTCCCAGCTTTGCAGGCTTGGGCAATCAGTGTGGTCGGAGAAGATGAGCGAGAGGACGCTGTAGGCTCCTTTTATAATTTCTTCGATTTGGGCATTGGAGGAGGCTCTTTGGTTCTGGGGATGGTTGCTGGATTAACCTCTTATAAAACAATGTATTTGTTCTCCACTTTGCTGATTGCGGCTTATCTAATTATATTTGTGACGTATATTGTATTGGATAAGAAAAAGTCCCATAACACGTTGAACGTATAAGCTATGATTACGGAATACGAAATATATGATGGAGCGCTTGCGTTTGGGTGCCTTTGATCAAGTTTGAAAAAAATGACAGCCGGACTCATAATAGATATGAGTCCGGCTTTTTTTACGAAGGAGGAAATCAAATGGTGGAGAAATGGGTTTGGGTTGGGGTTGCCGGAGCAATCGTGGGTTATGTCACTCTTGCCAATATATCGACTACCATGCATAGTACATCATCGGTGAGTCAGGCGCACTCGGCTGCTCCGTTAAGTGCACAGAGTGAGAATGGGAGCGCAGCGAAGCGTATCGTACATGATCAAAGAATGCATTTTGAAGGACAAGGCGGAACGAACTTTAAATTTGAAGAGGGGCGCAAGCTGTACATCAGCATCAAGAATGTTGGAAAGCAGCCCATACAATACAAGCTCAACAGTTCGAATGGATCGGACTTGCAAGGTACAACGAGCGGATTTTCCAGTCGAACGTTGCAGCCAGGAGAACGCCATGATCTGCTGTTTGTAAAGCCAGAAGGGCAGGATGAAGCAGCAAATGACTCCTTAAAAGAGCTGATTTTGAAAGTAAGTACGGACGATGGATCGCAAGGAAGCGTTAAAACCTTTGCCTATATCACACTGTAAGCTCCTTCCAGAAAGGGCACGACATGCGGTCATTAGTCTACTTATGTTACAATAGAACGGTTGAAGACTTAATGAACAGAATAGGTCAGAGCAGAAAGCAGAAAGGATGACCCGTTGTGCCCATAAACCATGAATTCGGTAATCAAAAGATGTCACGGAGGCTGTCACTCACAGCTATTTTACTTACACTTACTTTTGTAGCACTTACTGGCTGTGGTCAGGATAAGAATGCTGAAACCATTGATACTGGAAGCAGTACAAGCGTGATCGAGAATGGAGCCGGCGGTAATCGTAGCGGTTCAGCCCAAAATGACAAAGCAGCGAAAGAGAGCGAGAGTGCAGAAAACAGCGATACTGATGCACAAAAGTTAGCTCCTTCGGCTCCAGCTGCTTCATCGGATACTTCTTCTTCTCCGGCAGCCTCCAATCCATCGCAAAATCCATTTGAGGTAGCAGGTATTCAAGATCCTAAAGCGTTTTTGAACACGTTCAAAGCGCTGCAGAAGGCAGTTGCCGACAATGACAAGGAGAAAGTGGCCGATTATATTTTGTACCCTCTGCGTGTTAATGATAGTGAAAAGTCGTTAACGATTCCGAATAAGAAAGATTTTATTGCCAAGTATGATCAGATTTTTACGGACGCGATTCGCGAGGCGCTTGTGAATCAAAAGACAGATGATTTGTTTGTTAATTATCAGGGAGTCATGGTGGGATCAGGTGAACTGTGGTTGAGAAGGGCTACGGACAATCCGAAGCTTTTTGGAGTCTTTTCGATTAATCTTGAAACGGTTGCCAACTAAGTCGTACCCCGTGTGTAAATGACCTCTAAACGGTCGGAAACATATACAATGTTTCTGACTGCCCCCCTTAAAGAAAGAAAAGTACAGATAATGCATACCAAAAAAAGGTTTGACATCACTCCTAAACTCTCGTATTATATCCGTATAACTCATTAAACAGGTAGGAATTAAAGAATTAAAGTTTGATCTCGCCATTTTGGCGGAGAACCTCTAGGAACAGCAGGCAGACACTGTCCACACGACAGGTTTGACCTAACAGGGCTGCATCAGGGAATTCTCCGCTCTTTTTTTAATTATGTCTGTAAATAACAGGCGTAAATGAATACAAATTACATAGAATTCGGGGTGTCTTGATGAAGAGGCAATGGAAAAGTGGACTTATTCTCGGACTATCTTTGGTTTTAACGATGATGCTAAGCGCTTGCGGGGCAAGCAAGGGAGGGACGGAGGTAGATGGTAGCTCTGCTGCCGTGGAGTTGCTCAATGTTTCTTATGATCCGACCCGTGAGCTGTATGAGGCATATAATAAAGCATTTGCCGCCCATTGGGAGAAGGAGAAAGGACAGAAGGTTACGATTAAGCAATCTCACGGAGGATCTGGCAAGCAAAGTCGTTCTGTGAAGGACGGGCTGGATGCGGACGTGGTCACTCTGGCTCTGGGCTATGATATTGATGCGCTACAGGAAAAAGGACTCGTTCAAGAGGGATGGCAAAGTAAATATGAGCATAACAGCGCCCCGTACACTTCAACCATCGTGTTATTGGTACGCAAAGGGAACCCGAAAGGGATTAAGGACTGGGACGATTTAATCCGTGGCGATGTGCAAGTCATTACACCGAATCCTAAAACTTCGGGTGGAGCACGTTGGAACTATCTTGCAGCCTGGGCTTATGCGCTCAAGAAGAACAATAATGATGAAGCCAAGGCCCAGCAGTTTGTACAGGAGCTGTATAAGCATGTGCCGGTATTGGATAGCGGAGCACGTGGAGCGACAACGACTTTCGTAGAGCGTGGAATTGGCGATGTGCTGATTGCATGGGAAAATGAAGCACTGCTCTCGGTGAAGGAGCTGGGTGCGGATAAATTCGATATCGTATATCCATCGATCAGTATATTAGCTGAACCTCCGGTAGCAATAGTCGATAAGGTGGTAGATAAAAAAGGTACACGCGAGGTAGCGGACGCGTACCTGAAATATTTGTACAGTGAAGAAGGGCAGACCATTGCTGCTGAAAATTATTATCGCCCAACATTGGAGAGTGTGACGGCAAAGTTCAAGGATCAATTTCCTAAATTGGAGCTCGTAACCTTGAAGGATGTATTCGGGACATGGAAGGAGACGCAGCAGAAGCATTTCAGCGACAAAGGCATTTTTGACCAGATTTATGTACCCGGCAGTTCATAAAATAGGTGGACTGTGTAGACGATTGGATTGGTAGCCGCGAGTGTCATAGTGAATGAATTCAGAGAGGGATGGACAGAACATGAGTCAAGTGCAAGCCACTCGAAAACGCGTACTTCCCGGGTTCGGGTTAACAATGGGTTATAGTGTGCTGTATCTCAGTCTGGTGGTGCTGGTGCCTTTATCGGCACTGCTTCTGAATTCAACTGGACTGACGTGGGAGAAATTTTGGGACGTGGCGACTGATGTCAGGGTGCTGGCTTCCTACAAGGTTAGCTTTTTGTGTGCCGCGGCTGCGGCGCTGATCGACCTGTTTCTCGGTTTATTGATAGCCTGGGTGCTGGTGCGTTATGAATTTCCGGGGAAACGAATTTTTGATGCGGTGATTGATCTGCCCTTTGCTTTGCCTACTGCGGTAGCAGGGGTTGCTCTAACTGCCCTATATGCGCAGAACGGCTGGATCGGTTCGTTGTTCGAACCGCTTGGATGGAGGATGGCGTACTCACAGACGGGGATTACGCTAGCATTGATGTTTATTGGCATTCCGTTTGTCGTACGGACAGTTCAGCCGGTGCTGGAGGAACTGGACAAGGACGAGGAGGAGGTCGCTGCTACGCTGGGAGCTGGCAGATGGCGTATCTTCTGCAGCGTTATTGTGCCGGAGCTGGTACCACCGCTGCTGACGGGTTTTGCGCTCGCCTTTGCCCGTGGCATTGGCGAGTACGGCTCTGTCGTCTTCATTTCTGGCAATATGCCGATGAAGACGGAAATTGCTCCACTGCTCATAATGTCCAAGCTGGAGCAAAATGACTATGCAGGAGCTACGGCGGTAGCATTGATGCTGTTGGTGATTTCATTCGTGCTGTTATTCGTGATTAACAGCATTCAGCGCTGGTCACGGCGCCGTACTGTCTAAACGTAACTGTCTAATGTAATTGTTTAACGTTAATATGCAGGGCTGCGCATAATACCCGCGTTCTAAGGAGGGATACACCATGTCACAAGCAATAACTGGGCAGGAGCTTGCTTCTGCACCAGTGCGTTCATCTGCACCGCCCAACAGGGTCACAACCGAAGCCCCTTGGGTAAAGTGGACGCTGATTGTTGCTGCTTTTTTAGCTTTGCTCTGGGTACTGGTATTGCCGCTAATCGTCGTGCTTACCGAAGCGCTCAAGCAAGGATGGGGCGTATACGTTGAAGCGCTACGAGACCCAGATGCCATGTCTGCATTGCGGTTGACGCTGCTGGTGGCAGCGATCACTGTACCGCTGAATACGGTATTTGGTGTAGCTGCCGCTTGGCTGATCACGAAATTTCAATTTCGCGGCAAAGGCTTACTGGTCACCTTGATTGATTTACCCTTTGCCATCTCTCCTGTCGTTGGAGGGCTGATGTATGTATTAGTGTTTGGTGCACAGGGCTGGCTTGGACCGTGGCTGGACGAGCATGATATTAAAATTATATTTGCTTTGCCTGGTATTATTTTAGCGACGCTGTTCATCACCTTTCCATTTGTGGCGCGAGAACTCATTCCAATGATGGAAGATCAGGGACAGCAAGAGGAAGAAGCGGCGGTCACGCTGGGCGCGCGCGGTTGGCGCATTTTCTGGAAAGTGACGCTGCCGAACATCAAGTGGGGTCTGCTGTATGGCATCATTTTGTGTAATGCGCGAGCCATGGGTGAGTTTGGTGCAGTGTCCGTCGTCTCTGGACATATCCGGGGAGAGACGAACACACTGCCGCTGCATGTGGAAATTTTGTATAACGAATATCAGTTCTCGGCATCTTTTGCGGTGGCCTCGTTATTATTATTACTTGCTCTGGCAACCTTGGTGCTTAAAAGCTGGTTTGGACGCAAACGCGTGCATTAACTTATGATTTTGTATATGATCCCTTAGGGCCTCTCTTTGCGTCTATCGTCTGTTAACGGCGAGAAGATGGGAAGAGAGGCCCTTGTTCTAAGGTGGCTGATATGGATAATAAAATGATCATATCAAGGCACGTTGGTGTGCCCAGGAGGAGCGAAGGGAAAAATGAAACATCCGTTTCAGTCCTACCGTCAGCTGTTTCCAGTGCTGTCCTCACATATCCATGTAGGGAGCTGTTCCCAAGGGGCCGTATCGAGGCCGGTTTCCGCTGCCATTGAGGAATATCATCGAAGTTTGCTGCAACACGGTCATAACGGTGATCTGTCTATGGCACGTTTGGAGGAGGCTAGAGGGCATTTTGCCAAGCTCATCGGGGCGGAGACTGACGAAATTGCGGTCCTGTCCTCAGCCTCTGAGGCGATTGCCGGGGTGGCCACAGCCCTTCCTTATGTATCGGGAAAAGAAGGCATTGTGTATGCGGACACCGACTTCCCGACAGTGGGACACATCTGGCAGGCACAGGAGATGTTCCGTGATCACATCTGTTGTATCCCCTCCATCGAGGGAGAAGTGATAATAGAACAGTATGAGGAGCATGTTACGGAGAAAACTGCGCTCGTTATGGTGTCACAAGTGAACTATACCAACGGATTTCAGCAGGATTTAAAATCCATTGCAGATATAGCTCACCGAAATCAGGCGTTGCTGTTTGTGGATGCCTATCAGTCTGTAGGGATTATTCCAGTGGATGTAAAGGCAATGGGCGTAGATATTCTGGTCGCTGGAGCACGCAAATATATGCTTGGAATTCCGGGCGTGGCTTTTCTTTATGTAAGCAAGGATCGAATAGACCGCTTCAAGCCCCGTCTTACGGGCTGGCTTGGGCAGGAGCCCGCTTCCCGGTTTGATATTGCTCACCCGGTTCCGGCGGCGGGAGCCCGACGCTTTGAGACGGGATTGCCTTCTTTCATTAGCATTTTTGCCGCCAATGCGGCCTTAAAGCTGCTGCTGGAGATTGGGGTCACGAATATTCAGGCTTATATGAGTGAGTTGTTGGATTTTTCCGTTGAATATGGACGACGCAAAGGGCTACACATACGTGTACCTTACAGGGGAGGCACATTACCAAGCCTACTCGCTGTTGAAGTAGCGGACGTGTCGGCTGTGGAGAAGAATTTGAGAAGCCAAAATATGATCGTTTCAGCACGAAAGGATGTTATCCGTGTGGCTCCGCATTTTTACAATACGGCTGAGGAAGTCCGACGGGTTTTAGATGAATTGGCAGGGAGATGTTGAACGACAAAAGCCTCTTCCGAGTGAATGGGAGCATAACATGTCCCTTTTTACACAGGAGAGGCTTTTTTGGCGTTTAGAATTCTAATTATACGATTCGTTTGCGCAGCCAGCCGGAAATCAGATCCGTCAAAATGATCAGGACCACGATGCCGAGCAAGATAACGCCTACGCGGTTCCAGTTGCGCATTTGGAGTGCAAACAGTAGCGGAGTACCGATACCACCTGCACCGACCAGACCAAGCGTGGTAGCAGAACGGATATTAATTTCAAAACGGTAAAGCGAATACGAAAGAAACTGTGGAATCACCTGCGGTAGCACGGCGAAGAAAATCACCTGCCAACGGTTGGCACCGCACGCGATCAAAGCTTCCTGGGGCCCGTGATCGACACTTTCAATCGTTTCCGAGAAAAGCTTCGCCAGCATGCCGATGGAATGAATGCCGAGGGCAAGCACACCCGCAAACGAGCCGGGGCCAACGGCTTTGATAAACAAGATGGCGACGATCATTTCGGGAAATACCCGGATGACACTAAGTACAAATTTCCCGCTACCCGATAAGGGACGCAGACGGGTCATATTGCTGGACGCCCAAAAGGCGAACGGAAGGCAGACAAATGCGGACACGAAGGTTCCGAGCACTGAAATGACCAGCGTATCCAGCAACCCGCGCAGCAAATCCTCTCCCTCAGGGATGTAGACGAACGACCAGTCGGGATGAAGGAAGCCGTCCAATATAGCGACAGAGACACTTTTGGCCGTTCCCTGTAATCCTTCAAACTGCATCCCGCGAAAAGCCCAAATATAAATGATGATTAGCAGAATAGCTATCGCCCATAGGCGCAGGCGGGAGCCAATAGGTCTGCGAAGCGTAGGATCATTCATAATAATTTCCTCCGTAGCAGGTTACTGCCGTAATCAATCGCAAGGACGATGACGAGGGTCAGTAGAATAATGATGCTTGCCCGATCATATCGGAACAGCCCCAGAGAACGGTCAAGCAACAGACCGATACCGCCAGCGCCAACCAGGCCCAGAACGGAAGCCGCGCGCACATTAACCTCAAAGGTATACAGCAAGTACGACACAAAATAAGGCAGAGCCTGCGGAACGACACCAAAGGCGATGACTTGGATGCGGCTCGCGCCAACAGCAGTCATGGCCTCCAGTGGTCCGGGATCAATGGCTTCAATCGCCTCAAAGGTCAGCTTGGCTATAATGCCAAAGGAGAAGAAGAGCAGGGCGAGCATCCCTGCAAACGGCCCGATGCCGAACACCGCCACAAAGATCGAGGCGAACAGCAAATCGGGAATCGTCCGTACTAGATTCAGGATCGTGCGCATCGGCAGCGAGATCAGCTTGCGCGGCATCACATTATAGGCGCACAGCAACGCGACAGGGATTGCCAATATGGCTCCCAGTGTCGTGCCGACAATAGCGATCTGGATCGTTTCCAGCATCGGTTTCCAGATGGTAGGCAAGTAACTCCAATCAGGAGGAAACATTTCCTCCAGCAATTTGCCCATCTCCGGTAAGCCAACGATCAATTGGTAAGGCGTGGCATCCGTATGAATGGAGCAGGCTACCAGCACTACGATAAAGATCATCCAGGTGGCGTAACGTTTATAGCGTCCTGGCAAAGGTGGCCCTGCGGGCGGCTTACTTGGCTGCGGCGGTCCAGCATGCGGTGACGGTTGCGTCGAAGAGAGCGGCTGGGCAGTAGAGTCGGGCTTCATGATCCCACTCCCAGCAGCTCATCATGCTTGATGGCCCGGCCGTATATTTCCGCAAAGGCCTCATCCGTAGCCTCCTTCGGTGTGCCGTCAAAGACCACTTCTCCGGCGCGCAATCCGATGATCCGCGTTGCATATTCGCGCGCGAGATCAATGAAATGCAGATTGACGATGGTCGTAATCTGCATTTCACGGTTGATCCGCTGGAGGTCATCCATCACCTGGCGGGTGGTCAGCGGATCCAGCGACGCGACAGGCTCGTCCGCCAGAATGATTTTAGCCTCCTGCGCCAGAGCGCGGGCGATGGATACGCGCTGCTGTTGGCCACCGGACAGTTCATCTGCCCGGCTGTAGGCTTTTTCGCGGATGTTCACGCGCTCCAGCGCTGTTAGTGCCAGCTCGACATCCTCCTTCGGGAAGAGGCCGAGAATGGTTCGCAGCGTCGAATGATAGCCGACACGGCCGGAAAGTACATTGCGGAGCACCGTCGAACGCTTAACCAGATTGAAGCTTTGAAAGATCATGCCGATGTCACGGCGAATGCGCCGCAGCTCGCTGCTTCCAGCAGACGTGACGGACCTGCCACCCACGATAATGTCGCCGGACGTAATGTCATGCAGTCGGTTAATAGAACGCAGCAGGGTAGACTTACCTGCACCGGATAAGCCGACGATGACGACCATTTCTCCCTCCTGAATCGTCAAATTAATATGGTTCAACCCTTTGGTGCCGTTCGGGTATGTTTTCGATACGTTACGGAATTCGATCATATGCTCCCAACTTTCTCCCCCGATGGGGTGGAATGAAAACAACACCGCCATGAATACATGGACGGTGCTGCCCTGTCATTCGTAAAGCCTGTTTCGTAGCTGTTACTTCATTACAGTACCTTGCTTGCTCCGATTACTTAACCGCTTGACCAACAGCTTCGGCGTATTCACGCACGGAGTCGAAGTTTTTATCGTCGCCCTTTTCATAACCTACATGGGTGTAAATCTCTTTAATGATTTCGCCGCCTGCTGGGTCTTTGGCAATGTCAATAAAGGCTTGGCTGATCTTGTCTCTCCACGCTTGATCCATATCAGAACGTACGCTGACGGTGTCATTTGGAATTTTAGCTGTGTAATGAATGACGCGAGTTTTTTCAAATACATCCGGGATTTCCTTCTTCACCGTGTTACGTGCATCTTGGAAAACAGCTACCGCATCAACCTGACCGTTCAGCAACGCCAGAATAGCAGCATCATGGCCTTTGATTGTTACACCCTGCACATCCGTGTCCGGGTTCACGCCAGCTTTTTTCAGCTCTGCTGCAGGGTACACGTAGCCTGCGGAGGAGGTTACATTTTGCCAGCCAACCTTCTTGCCTTTCAGATCAGCTAGACTTTGAATCGGAGAATCCTTTTTCACCACGATCATGGCTTTATAAAAGTTCACTTTTTCAGTCGTGTCCTTGCCTGTGGCATCTTCAATGCCATAGCGTTGAGCTTGCAGGAGCAAGTCGGCCGCTTTACGGTTATCGTGTGCCAGTACATAAGCATTAGGCGGAAGGAACCCTACATCTACCTGTTTGGAAGACATGGCTTCCACAATCGTATTGTAGTCAGGAGATACGGTTACTTTCACCGGGATTCCAAGCTTATCACCCAGTAGATTTTCGAGCGGTTTGGCTTTGGCTTCGAGCGTATCTGCATTTTGAGAAGGAACGAACTGTACCTTTAACTCCTTAGGAACATAGGCTGTGCTTTCGTTTTTAGAGCCATCTGTACCCGGAGTGGACGCGCTGTTGTTATTGCTTGCATTGGAGCCACAAGCGGCTAGACCCGCTGCCAGTGTGAAGGTCATGCACAAGGTCAGTGCTTTTTTGAACAAAATAATTTCCCCCTAAACATAGTAATAACGAAAATAAAATAAAAAACCTGTAAATGCTGTGACAAACCAAATCTTAACAGCTAGTCCCGCTGCTAGGGTAAAAACCACTCCTGACTTTGGTAAAAATGATGTAAAATTTATCATATTAACATTCTCTTAACAGTGCTCTGTTAGACTTGTTCAAGCTCTATGACCGAAGCTGAGGGAGAGAACAAGATTGGATATTTTGGATATTAACGAAAAGGCAGGCCATGAAAATGTAGGTCCTGTGAGAGTGAAATTCCGTATTATGGTTACAACCGATTTGCATGTCAGCTTGTGGAATTACGATTATTATACGGATCAGGAAACGCTGCATTACGGTCTGGCGCAAACAGCCAGCTTGATTCAAATAGCCCGGGCGGAGGTACCCAATCACCTGCTGCTGGATAACGGAGATGTGATTCAGGGGAATCCAATGGGAGATTATGCTGTACAGCGACTCCAACAGGACCCAAGCGCGGTGCATCCCGCCTATAAAGCCATGAATCTGCTTGGGTATGAGGCAGGTAATATCGGGAATCATGAATTTAACTACGGACTGGAATACTTGCAGACTTGCCTTCGAGGAGCGCAATTTCCATATGTGAATGCCAACATTTATATAACGGGAGAACAAGAACAAAACTACTTTACACCTTATCTATTACTGGATAAGACGGTAGAGGATGAAGCAGGTGGTAAGCATCTGTTGAAGGTAGGGGTCATCGGCTTTGTCCCTCCGCAAATTATACAATGGGACAAGGCGTGGCTGGAGGGGAAAATCATTGTCAAAGATATGCTGGAAACAGCAAGACGGTTTATTCCAGAAATGAAGGCAGCGGGAGCCGATCTGATCATTGCCATGCCCCATGCTGGCTTCGAAGATATTCCCGAAACACTTGATATGGAAAATGCGGTGCTGCATCTGAGCAGGGTGGAAGGGATTGACGCCATTGTGTTTGGTCATGCCCATAAAGTATTCCCAGGATCTTCGTTTATGGGAAAAACAGGTGTCGATCTAGAGCGAGGTACCATCCACGATATCCCAGCAGTGGAGCCGGGCTTTTGGGGGGATCATCTGGGGATCATCGATCTGGAGTTGACCTTTAGTGGAGGAAAGTGGCAGGTGGTTGCATCTGCTGCCGAGGTACGCCCAGTGTATGATCCGATACGCAAGGAGGCGCTGGTACAACCGGATACTGCCATTCAGCAGGCGGTAGCAGAAGAGCACGCCGGAACACTAGAGTATATTCGTGCACCTGTAGGTCAGACGACGGTGGCGGTGAACAGCTTTTTTGCTCAGGTGATGGATGATGCTTCGGTTCAGCTCGTGAATGATGCGCAAATGTGGTATGTGAAGCAGCAGATGCAAGGGAGCGAGTACGAAGGAGTGCCCGTTCTGTCGGCAGCAGCTCCTTTTAAAACAGGCGGCAGATATGGCCCATCGTACTATACCCATATTCCAGCGGGAACGTTGGCGATCAAGCATATCGCCGATCTGTACAATTTTCCGAATACGCTGCATGTCGTTCGACTGACCGGAACGGAAATCCGGGAATGGCTGGAGTGGTCTGCTGGACAATTCCAGCAAATTGATCCTTCAGCAGAACAAGAGCAAGGGCTGATTAATTCTGATTTTCCAAGCTTTAATTTCGATATCATCGACGGTATCAGGTATCAGATTGATGTAACACAGCCAGCCAGATATGATGCTGACGGGGGCCTAAAGGACCCAGATGCACACAGAATCATTCAGATGTCTTTTGATGGCGAACCGATGGATATGCAGCGACATTATCTGGTTGTTACGAATAACTATCGCGCGTTTTCCTCTGCGCTGGTCAATCCGGGTGGAGAGCGAATTATACTTGCTTCACCGGATGAAAACCGTCATGTGCTGACCGAATACGTGCGGCATATGAAGACGTTGACGCCAAAAGCTGACGGCCATTGGTCCCTCGCCCCATGGTCAGGGCGTCCGCATGTGACGTTCCTGACCTCACCGCAAGCAACGGATGCCGCTAATGCCTATTCGGAGTTGCTTTATGAAGGGTTAACGGTAGAAGGGTACGCTAAGTTTGCCGTCGATTTCGGACGTTCACGGTAGAACTGCTAACTAGTTTTTGTCCTATAAGTCCACAGCATCAAAATAATAGAAATAGACTGTCCCTCAGAGGACGGTCTTTTTTCATAAAACAGATTTAAAATCGTACAAAACTCGTGATTTTATATGTCCTGAGTCGTGTTTAAAGTTATTGACCTCTCGTATAAATAGACATATACTTTGATTAAACAAATTTTGGTTTAAAAGGTAATGAAAAAGTCACCATCATTCGTTTGAGGGGGTGTCCCTTTGGAAAAAAACACCACGATCCGCGCAGAAATAGAAAAGTATATTCAAACTGAAGGCATTTCAATGCAATGTTTTGCAGATGCTTCCAAGGTAAATCCGGGTACACTTAGCGGTATACTTAATCGGAACCCGCCACGGCCGATCTCAGTCAATCAGCTTGATCTGATTACCGAGGCCATGGGATTGGAAGAAGGATCTTTGTTCGAGATGTATGTTGATGAATGTTTTATTCATTCCTTGCCGCACTGGAGGAGGTTGCGTCCGTTTCTCCTGCGTTGTTCAGAGTTGAACAAGCTGGAGTGTATACGCAGTGTACTTGGCTATTTGATGGACGATTTATCGAACGTTCCTGCCATTTTTGAGACCGCAGAAGCGATGTTTGAGGATGGCAGATATGAAGCTTCCATGCTTCTGTATGATTGTGTCATCGAAAGTGAGAAGTATACCCACTCTGAACGATTGGCGATCAGCTATTTCCGTATATTCCAGATTCAGATTAAGGATAACCAACGGAACTTGAAGGCTGCTGTACAATTCCATTTGTACCGTAGTCGTCTACCGGAAATTTACGCATTGGAAGGCTTACATATGCTATCTCAAGTGTTTGCTTTAAAAATGCAATGGTCCGAGATGGAAATGTATGCGGACGAGCTAAGAGAGCTGGCGCAGGCATTGTATCGCAATCGGAACCGTTTCGGAGATGAGCACCTGGAGCTGCTTAAGCCGCTCGTTTATTACTATGCTCAGGGGCATCTGCTCAAGGCCAGTTGCTATGAGTTTCAGGGTAGATATGAGGAATCCAAGCAATGGATTGAAGGTTATGCAGATTTGAGCTGGTTTGAGGGTTTAGACGAAGAAGGCTGGAAAGTGGTCAACTTGCATCGTGTATATGCACAGGGCAACCGACTTTGTATTGAAATTAAAATGGGCAACACTTCTGCAATCTATGAATATATTACTTACCTGCGCGAGCATCCGGATGAGACATTGGAAGGCTTGAACACCTTGCTCGAATCGGCGAACCGGTTCGGTTATTTCGTGGATGCCGAACTGGGACTGTTTAGTCAGCAACTCAAGAACTTCTGGGAGCTTGCACCGGAACGATGGGACACTCATTATCGCAAGCACTTTAATGCATTTCGTTTTGCATCCTTTTGTAAGGTGTTTGCAGAATATTATTTCCGAAAAGGCGATTACCCCGAGGGAGTGGGACAAACACTGCATTGCTTGCAATTGTCTGTTGATAATAGCTATACCGAACATATCATTGGTTGTATGGCTTTATTTGAGCAGCATCGGAATTTTGCTACACCGGAACAGCAGCAATTGTATCAGAGCCTATGCCTGGGCGTACGTGCAAATGAAAAGAATCATGCCTATGATCACAGTACCGGCGGATATTTATAATTCTAAATTTCATTCAAATTCTTCATATAACACGTTATTGCGAGGATATTCCCGTTTCAAAAGGGGATGTTCTCTTTTTTTAGCTGCTGCCGTCGCTTGTGACTTTTAGCATAGAGAGGATCGTTTTGCGCGTTGACAAGTTTCGCAAGCGGGATTAGGATAAATGCAGCACAGAAAGTGAAGGAGAGCATGAACAAATGACGATTCCCAAAACATTAACGATAGCCGGCTCCGACACAAGCGGTGGAGCGGGTATTCAGGCAGACCTGAAAACCTTTCAGGAGCTTGGCGTATATGGTATGACCGTATTGACAACCGTAGTAGCGATGGGGCCTAAAACCTGGGACCATCTTGTATATCCTGTTGCGTTGGATGTGGTAGAAGCGCAGCTGCGTACTGTATTGGAAGGTATCGGCTTTGATGCGATGAAAACCGGCATGCTAGGCTCGGTTGATATTATCGAGCTGGTAGCCAGCCATTTGAAAAAGCATGATCTGAAGCGGATCGTAATTGACCCGGTCATGGTCTGCAAAGGCACGGATGAAGTGCTTCAGCCGGAAAATACAGAGGCGATGCTGGAATTGTTGATCCCTGGCGCTGACCTGGTAACACCGAACTTGTTTGAGGCTTCGCAACTGGCGAAGAATGGACCGATTACGACACTGGAGCAGATGCAGGAAGCGGCTGCGATTATTCATGAGCGTGGAGCTAAGCATGTACTGATCAAGGACCGTGGCAAAATTCGTGCAGGTAAAGCGATGGATCTGCTATATGACGGAATCACTTTTGACTGGTTTGAAGCCGATGTTGTAAAAACAAACTTTACCCACGGTGCAGGCTGCACCACTTCGGCAGCGGTAACGGCTGGTTTGGCACAAGGGCTGACTGTACGTGAAGCAGTGGATCAGGCCAAGAAATTCATTACACAGGCCATTGAAGGTAGCTTCAAGCTGAATGAATTCGTCGGTCCAACCCTGCATGCGGCACATCGTTTGCAAAACCAATAAAGCATGAAGGTCTGCGACATTAGGGAGACTTATAAATCCCCACCAGGCTGTATATATATTTAGGTTGCTTTAGGCAGCGACATCTATGATATATAAGTTAGATTAGGCTCAAAAGCCGCAATACATAGTATTGCGGCTTTTGAGGTTGTATTTTATTGGAATTTCAGCTTCCAGTTTGGTCTAATCGTACTGTATAATAGGCATCAGATTTATTACATTTAAGGAGGAACCGAAGCAATGACATTATTCAGCCAAATGGCTTACAGCCGACCAGAGCAACCTGAAATTGAACAGCGGTTTAAAACACTGTTGCAGCAGTTTCGTGAAGCGGACAGCGTAGAACGTCAAAATGAAGTGATTTATGCGATTAATAAGCTGCGCAGTAATGTGGAAACGCAATTGCAATTGGTGGAAGTTCGGCACTCCATTAATACGGAGGACGCCTTTTACAAAGCGGAGCAAGAGTACGCTGATGATTTCATGCCGGTTATTCAGGAGTATGTAACCGATTACTACCGGGCATTGGTGGATTCTCCATTCCGCAACGAGTTGGAGAATCAATGGGGCAGCCAGCTTTTCAGTATTGCCGAGGTAGCCCTCAAGTCGTTCCATCCGGATATTATTGAGGATTTGCAGCAGGAGAATAAGCTGACTTCGGAATATGCTCAATTGATTGCTTCAGCGAAGATCCCGTTCGAGGGGGAAGAACGCACATTGTCACAGCTCCTGCCATTTGAAATGGCTACCAACCGGGAGACACGCAAACAGGCCTCCGAGGCTAAATATCAATTTATGAGTGAGCATGAGGACGAGCTGGATCGAATTTATGATGAATTGGTCAAGGTACGTACGCGCATGGCACACAAGCTGGGCTATGACAACTTCGTAGAATTGGGCTATGCCCGCTTAGGACGTACAGATTACAATGCCGAGATGGTAGCCAATTTCCGCGAGCAGGTGCTGAAGCACATCGTTCCTTTGGCAACCAAGCTGAAGGAGCGCCAGCGCGAACGGATTGGAGTAGATCAGCTTCGCTATTACGATGAAGGCTTCAACTTCCTGTCAGGCAATCCTACGCCTAAAGGTGACCCGGAGTGGATCCTTCGTAATGGAGCACGCATGTATGAGGAGCTTTCAGCGGAAACACATGAATTTTTCAGCTTTATGATCGAACGTGGATTAATGGATTTGATCAGCAAAAAGGGAAAACAAAGTGGAGGCTATTGTACATTTTTGAGCGAATATGGCACGCCGTTTATTTTCTCCAATTTCAATGGTACGTCCGGTGATATCGACGTATTGACGCATGAAGCAGGTCATGCCTTCCAGGTCTATGAAAGCCGACATTTTGAAATTCCCGAGTACCATTGGCCAACGATGGAGGCGGCTGAGATTCACTCTATGAGCATGGAGTTTTTTGCATGGCCCTGGATGAATCTGTTCTTCGAGGAAGATACGGACAAATATCACTTTGAACATCTATCTTCATCGTTGCTGTTCGTTCCTTACGGCGTAGCCGTGGATGAATTCCAACATGCCGTATACGAACATCCGGATTGGACCCCAGCCGAACGTAAAAGCGCATGGCGCTCCATTGAACGTAAGTATAAACCGCATCTGGATTATGAAGGCAACGAGTATCTGGAGCAGGGCGGATTCTGGCACAAACAGGGGCATATTTTCCAATCTCCGTTCTACTACATTGACTATACACTCGCGCAACTGTGCGCGTTCCAATTCTGGAAACGCATGAGTATCGACCGGACAGCAGCGTGGGAAGATTATTTGAAGCTGTGTCGTGCTGGGGGAAGTCGATCCTTTACCGGATTGGTTGAGCTGGCTGGACTCATCTCGCCATTCCAAGATGGTTGCATTGCCTCAGTAATCGGAGAAATCGAAGCATGGCTGAACAGTGTGGATGATAAAAAGCTGTAAGCTAACTAAAAAGGGCATTTCACTTACCTGTCAAAGCGGAAAAGCATGCAAATGACATGTTTTATAGGTAAAAGCAGGGCAATTGCACGAAAAAAGCCGGGAACCTCTACATGATGTAGGAGTCCCGGCTTTGTGTGATTTTAGAGCAAATATAACCCTATTAATGTTTAGTGTTAAGCGGTTTAAGATTGGCCTCAATCGAAGCACGGCGCGACTCCAAAAATGGAGGCAGTGATAGGGATTCGCCCAGAAACTCCAATTCCTCATCGGTGTCAAACCCCGGTCCATCGGTAGCCAATTCAAACAGAATGCCGTTCGGCTCACGGAAGTACAAGGAACGGAAATAAAAGCGATCTACAAAACCAGAGTTGGAAATCTGCAGCTGCCCAATACGGTCTACCCATTGTTTGAGCTCTTCCTCGGTTTCAACACGGAAAGCTACATGGTGCACACTGCCGCGTCCTGGTCGCTCTTGTGGCAGATCGTTGCGCTCTTCCAGATGCACCTCAGTTCCTGTACCGCCTTCACCCGTTTCATAGATGACCACATCCGCTTGTCCAGCAACAGGGGAAGGATAGGAGCCCTTTTTACGGAAGCCCATAACCTGTTCAAGGATGAGAATAGTATTCTCCGCTTTGGGAATGGTCAGATGAACCGGCCCAAGTCCTACAATGCCGTATTCGGCAGGGACAGGGCTTTTCTCCCAAGGCGTGCCGCCGCGCATTCCGTGATCATGCTCATCTGAAACGAGGAAGAAGCGTTGTCCTTCAAAATCCTCAAACGAAAGTGCCAGGCGTCCTGCTTGATCCGTAATTTCGCCATGTTTTACATCCAGCTGCTCGAAGCGGTTTTTCCAGTAATCCAGTGCCTTGTCATTTGGTACCCGTAGGGAGAGAGCTGAAATGCTGTTATTTCCTGTACGAGTTTGTCCCGCATGTGGAATTTCAAAGAAAGTGACTTCTGTACCCGCAGTTCCACGCTCATCTCCGTAAAAAAGGTGATACACACTAACATCATCTTGGTTCACCGTTTTCTTGATCAACCGAAGTCCCATTACCTGAGTATAAAAATCAACATTTTTAGCCGCTGCCGCTGTAATCGCCGAAACGTGATGCAATCCTAATAGTTTCATGTCATTATCCTCCTTGGTTTTTATATGATTAGGTTTTTCTAAACAAAATAAACAGTCGAAAAACTTTTCTTTATATTTATTATCTTGATATTAAGATATATTATTTTTGATTGTTTGTCAACTTAAATTACGGTCTTGCTTCAAAGACGGACAAAACTAGAATTTCGAAATAATGCAAAAGCAGATACAATAAAGCTCAATATAGCCCAAAGTAGATAGAATGAATTTTATTATAAAAGGAGTGTGCTCCATGTATACGGATAAGGATTTAACGATTAGGCCCGTAACAGAAGAAGACCTACACGCCCTTTGGACGTTAACTTTTAAGGAAGAAGCACCGGAATGGAAGCAGTGGGATGCACCTTATTATGAACATAAGCCACTTTCTTTTGAGGAGTATTTAAAAGAGAAGGAAAAGCGAATCGGACAAGATGACTTTTGGATCATTGAAGTGGAGGGTAAGGTCATTGGATCGGTTAGCTACTATTGGGAGCATAAGCCGTCCCTATGGCTTGAGATGGGGATAGGTATCTTTGATTCGCAGTATTGGAGCGGTGGGTATGGTACGAGGGCACTCCGACTATGGATCACGCATTTGTTTAATACATTGCCTCTAGTAAGAGTAGGCTTTACAACATGGTCGGGAAACCACCGGATGATGAAGGTTGGAGAGAAGCTGGGTATGACCCTCGAAGCCAGGCTTCGCAAGTGCAGATATTATAATGGAGAGTATTATGATTCGATCCGAATGGGGCTTTTACGGGAAGAGTGGGAATTGTGATTAAATTATAAAGTATAGAAGACTCGCAAGAGGGACGCCTTTTTTAAAGAACTCCATCTTGCGAGTCAAAGTTTCAATGATTTGGATCGTTTTGAAATGCGAAAGGTTACTGAGGACAATTGGCAAAAATAGTTAGCAATTCATCCGCATTTGGTCCAGTATCAACTTGTTGGGCAACGACTTTTCCATCTTTAATATATGCTAATGTTGGAGTAGCTTGTAAATTGATGTGATCTCTAAGAAATTGCCGAATGACTGGTTTCCAGTCCCCACCATCCAGATTGTAATAATAGATGGGTTGTGATATACGGACAGAAAATTCTTTTAAAATGGGAGAGAATTCACGACAATCGGAACAGCTAGGTCTACCAATATAAAGGTAAAAACCTTCTCCCGAGTTGAATTTGTCCATGGTTTCATTCGCATTAAGTCTAGGTAAATCTTTTACATCATTCTCGTATTCTTCAACAGTCGGAATATTTTTATTTTGTTCTATAGTCGTAAAATTCTTATGTTCTGCAGCATAGTTAGTATCATTAGCAATGAAAAAGCTTGTCAAACACATACAGAATATAAAAGCAATTTTGAACGGTAGAAATTTTTGTTTTTTTATCATAAGGAACCTCCAAATTATTTTTTTTGCGTGATTAACTAATTTTCCGGACATATAATTATTTTGATTATCACCTTCTTAAAATATTTATACGGAGCCTTAACAGACTATTGAGATTAATTGCTTCCAGATAGCCTGTATTCTTAAGTTGTAGTTAATCTATGAATAAGGTTACTATAGTTGATCTATCTAGAAATATTACTGTAATAATCAGCGCATATTGTGTCATTTTGCGTCTTGCTATACTCTAGTAACTCGTAATTATAAATGGTCAGCATTGAAATTTTAATACATTTTTATCGGAAATTTGCTTTTTATAGCATTAAATTGGTTATTTTATCACTTACACATTCTATATCAAACTAAAGTGCTAATTTATATATAGCATTCTATAAATTTGATAGGATAGGTGAAGACTATGTTTAACAACAAACAAGTAGTCATAATTGATACTGGAATGGACATGACGAATCGTAGTTTAAGTAAACATGTTATAGATGGAGTGAGATTTCAATTTTCAGGAAACGAAATTATCGAGGATAATGATTTTCAGGATGACCATGGGCATGGAACATCTGTGGCAGATACGATTATGCAAGTTTTTAGTGAGGCTCAATTTTACATCATAAAAATAGCAAATGAAGAAGGGAAAACGAGTACTAGACTCTTGCAGATGGCGTTGAAGAAATGCCTTAATCTGAATATTAAATATATTTGCATAAGCATTTCGGTTACTTCAGAAGGATACTATCAGCAACTTAGCCAAATTACACAGCAGTTAGTAGATCAAAATAAACTTATTTTTGTATCTGTAAAAAATGGTAGTCAGAGTAGTTATCCAGCTAGTCTGCCTACTGTCATTGGTGTAAATGGGCAAATGTTTTGTTCAATTGAGTCATTTTTATATTCAAAAAACAAAGAAATTCAAGCTGTATTTGATGATGCCCCAATTTTTGTCTATACACTTGCCGAACGGTTTGCCTTTTTTAAAGGTACTTCTAAAGCGAATGCTCTTTGTGTGGGGAGAAGTATGCAACTGATCTCTTCTGAGGTGAAGAACTCTGACATTTATAATAAAGATATCACGTTTTCAGAGGTTAATGATATTCTTGAACGCAGTGCTTTGGAATATGAGGTGACAGTAGCTGAATTTAAACCTATCCTTGATGCTGACATGGATAGTAACTTAGTAAAAAAATTTGGCAGGTATATAGAAAAGGCGATTTATGAAACCACTAATCTTGAAATTGACATCCATACTTTATATAAAGTTCCTTTTATTTGTGAGTTGACGGGAATAACTTTTAAAAATTTTGATGATTTTTGGAATAGCTTAGAAAAAGAGTTGAATCATACCTTAAACGATTATCACAATATACATATATTAAATGTATGTTCTCTCGCTGCATTGTTGAAATACTTGGAGGAGCTAGATGTTTAATCAAATTAAGCTGTTTGAAATCTATATTTTTAGTATTTAAATAAAAATATAAAAATGTATTTATTTAGAAAAAAGATTTGATTATAGAAAACTTGAAATGGTATACTATATATGTAATTAGTAAGCGCTATATAATAAATAAGGTTAACTTTGAACCTCCATAATAAACCCAGTAAAGAGGGGATTGGAATTGTGCTGGGCATGACCGAAAATCATATTGTTCCTTGCAACTGAGAATTAATTCATTGATGTGAAGTTCATAAGTTAACTTATACACGATACTTTACAATTAAGAATAATTAATGTATGTAGGGATGTGATTGGATGTTAAACATTGCTCTGTGTGATGATACAAATGTAGAACTGGCCCGGGTGGAGAGGTTTACGTTAGAATATCCCTTTACTAAAGTAGAAGTAGATACTTTTGGAAGTGGGCAAAAGTTGCTGCAATATGTAGCTAAGAATAAAACGGAATACAATATTTATCTGCTTGATATTGAGATGGCGGATATGGATGGCATTAGTTTAGCCAAAAAGGTAAGAGAGTTTGACAATAAAGCTGTAATTATCTTTGTAACCAATTATGACGAATACATGCCAGATGTATTTAAAGTACAAACCTTTGATTACATACTGAAACCTGTGAATAAAGAAACCCTTTTTGAGGTTCTTCAAAGAGCTGATCACTATTTACATAGTTCACATAGTTATTTTGAGTTTAGCTATGAACGAAATAAGCTCATTATAAACGAAGATGAAATTATGTACTTTGAGAAAAGTGGAAGGGCTGCTCATATTTATACAGAGACAAAAGAATATAAGTGTAATCAGACAACTTCACAAATACTTGCTCAACTTGATCCGATGGCTTTCACTCAGATTCATGCTTCGTATATCATTAACCTGAAATACGTTGTGGGAATAAAATGCGAAAATATTATGATGAAACGGATCGTAAATGGTGAAATTCAGGAAACTTATTTGGAACTACCGATCAGTAGAAAGTATAAAAAAGATTTTAAACAAAAAATGATGAATTATATGAGGAAGAGATTCTAATTGGAAAGAGTCATGTTTGATTTTATACTAAATTCTTTTGATATTTTCATTATAAGTAGATTTCTGAATAAAGTTTTATTTACTAAAAAGGGACTTTCGACGGAGAAAATCTGGCTGTTTACGATTGCATTAATAGGTCTGACAGTAGTCGGTATGTACTTTTTGAAAACAACATTTGATGTTATGCTAAATGTTGTTCCAGTGTTCACTATACTTTGTTTTTACCCAAAAAATCATATAACAACAAAACTGTGTTGGGGTACAGTTGTAATTGCAATTGAAATCTTATCTGTAGGAGTATGTTGCGCCATCATGAATGCTTGTTTTCCAAATGTACTCCTTACATCAGATAATGTATCTTATTATTACGAAGCGGGTGCTCTCCTCTCAGAAATCAGTAAATTTTTCTTTTTTTTATGGGTCCCTTTACTTTTTAAAATAGATGTTTATAAAAGAGAAACTACTCTGCATTATTTATACATGTGTTTGTTTGCAGTTCCTATCATAACTCTTTGCATGTTGTGCAGTCATTTTGATTTGATTTTAAGATCAGGTAAGAACCCAAATGAGTGGTTAAGTGTAATTTCTATGATTGGTGTTTTATCAATCAATATCATCATGTTAATTATTTATGAACAATTAAGCCGAATGTACGGCGAAATGATAGAGCAGGAATTATTAAACTTCAATCTTAAAGCAGAAAATAAACACTATGATAATCTGGAGAAATCGCAAAAAGAAATTCGGAGAATCAGGCATGATATGAGAAATGAACTGTTGACCTTAAAAGGATTGCTAAAAGAAAATAATGTTGAGGCAGCAGAGGGGTTTATAGAAGAAATTCTCTCAGATATTAAATGTACTGAAACTCAGAAATATTCACCGAACAATGTACTTAATTACGTACTCACCGAGAAAATAAATTTGGCTACTAAAAAAAGCATTGTAGTGAGCATTGATAGTTTTCTTCCAGAAAAATTTTCTCTAAATAATAATATTATAGCCGTTGTATTTGGTAATTTGCTGGATAATGCAATAGAGGGCTGTGACAAGGTAACTGAAGGTAAGAAAACAATGGATATAAAAATAAAATATCATGCAAAGCAACTTTATATAGAGATTTCCAATACGTTTAATCCGCTGTTTGTAAATAGTAATTTTATAAGTAATAAAAAGAATAGAAAAAATCACGGTTTTGGATTGAAAAGTGTCAAGCAGATTGTAAAAGAAAACTCAGGAATCCTGGATATAAGGACCGTGGAAGACCGGTTTTGCGTCAATATTATTTTATGGGACTTAGAATAGGAATCGAATTCGTGAAAGGGCGTAGATGCTTATGCAGCTACGTCCTGCTCCTGCATTACAACAATATTTGTTCATATTTACTCCCTAGTTCACTATCATGTGTAATTAATATAATGGTATGGTTGTACTTTAGATCATCTAATAGATCAACAAAGTTCTTTTTTACAACACCATCTAAATTTGAAGTGGGTTCATCAAAAATTAATACTTCTTTATTAGTATAGATATTCCGCAGTATCGAAATTAATTGCTGTTGCCCTCCTGATAAAGAAAAGTTTTTACCGATTATTTGATCTTTTTTACTTTCTTCGATAAATTTCTTGGTATCCAATAATTCAATATATGAATTCAGTTGCCTCATAGGGATACCTGGTTGCCCCAAAGTTATATTGTTAAAGATCGTATCTACATACATGACAGGTTCCTGGAAGCATATGCCTATTTTGCTGATAATATCTTTACGTTTCCATTCTCTCATTTCCTTTTCGTTCACTAAGATATCACCTGTATAATTACAATTAATCTTGGTGAGTAATTTTAATAGTGTGCTTTTTCCTGCCCCGTTGCGTCCTGAAAGGCAAAAAATATGATTTCCATGAACAGAGAACGAGACATCGGATAGCGCTTTTTCCAAACCGTTATAGCTATAACTTACATTTTTAAATTCTATGTCCATTTTATTTCACCTCTTCAGCTCTTATAATCGACTCAATTCTTTCGATGGATACTTTTGCCTGCTTCCAAGCGGCCACATAGTTTGTAACACTTTTGATCGGACTTATGATCTGATTTGAATAATAAACAAATACCGTCAGTACTCCCATACTTGTTTGGCCTTTCATTACTAAAATTGTACCCATCCCCAAAAGCAATACACTTCCAATAGAGGTAATGACAGAAGGGACAGTGGAAGCTACGATAATTGTATTGCTTCTCTGTCTATAAGCTTCAAGTGACTTTTCCTCTAAAGGCATGTACTTTCCCAAAATATAGTCTTTTATATCCATTCCAATAGAATACAGAAGTGTTCCAAGCGTATGCCTAATATAAGAAATAGAGTCATCATAAGCATTCATGACTGCTTTTGTCTTTTGAGTAATTCTTTTATTAAAGAATATTTGACTAATCATTGTTAAAAGCATGATTAAAAATACAAGTGTAAATAATTTGTAGTTGAAAAAAAGCAATACAATACAAATAACAATTAGAAAAAGTAAGTTTGATATTAGCATAGGGATACCGTGGGATACTAATCTTTCGATGATTCCAATGTCGTTAATAAACAAGGAAAATAGCTTATCGTTGTTTGAAGTAATGGTCTCACCTGGCAAAACAAAAAACTTTTCTAACAACTTTTTTTTCATAGTATAAGAGATTCTTTTACCTAATTCGGCAAAAATGAATTCACAAAGTAAACTGCATAGGTGAGATAGAATAAATAAGCCTGTTGCTATTCCTATAAACTTCACAATTAAGGAGAGGTCTTTGGATATTAATCCAGAGTCAACAATTTTACTTATGTATTGGGGAATTATCATGCTAAGTATTGTATCTAAAGCTTGAAAAACTAAAATAAGTACAATAAAAAGATAAAATTTATGAACTTCTTTAAAAATCCAATTATATTTTTGAAGCATAAATTTCCATTCCACCCTTCTGATACAAATATATAAAAGAAGCTACTTCTCATTCTACTATTGAATATCTAGTAATTATATTTATGGTATAAATGACCTCTTTAATGTCGTGAAATACATCTATGTATACGTTTTTTACGGATTTAGCGCAACCTCAGATACTCTAAAGAATCCATTGTTATTTAACTCTAATTATTATCAATTTATGGCATTAAAACATTAGATTATGACATAACAGTAAATATCAGAACAATTCATGATCTATTTAATAGAATGGAAAATGAATTTGGGATGTATGAGAGGAGAAAAAATCATGGTATATGTTTTAAATCCTTACTCACGTGAACTATTTCATAATCATCAAGTCATTATCGCGAATACAAAATCGGGAGCTTTTTTGAAAACCTCTAAATCTTATTATCTTGTGCTGAAGGATATGGTTAATAATGGGGAAATTGAGTCGTTATTAAATCCTACCAAAGGTTCTCAACATGCTGATGTTATTCATAATTTAACAAGTCTCTTTTATGAATTGGTGAATATCAAATGTATTCTAACCGAAGAACAATTAACCAATATTCATGAGGAGGTCTTAGATGTTGTTTATCTAGGATTAACAAATAGATGTAATTTACACTGTAAACATTGCAGCGCTTCAGCGGATGTCCATTTTACCGATGCGCTAACAACTGAAAAAGTGAAAGAAATCATTGATCAGATCGTCGTTCTTAAACCCCAAGCCATCAATGTTACGGGTGGAGAGCCTATGATGCGATTAGATATCATGGAGCTTTTGGCGTACATAAAACAAACATTCAACGGAGCTATTTTGCTCTCTACCAATGGTCTTTTTATAACCCCAAAAAATGTGGAACAATTGATTAGGTATGTAGATAATGTTTCCCTTAGTCTGGACGGTTATGATGAAGAAACTTGCGATCAAATTAGAGGCAATGGTGTTTTTAGTAGAGTTATAAAAAGTATAAAACTAATGCAAAGTAAAGGGTTAAAAAAAATCGCATTATCAATGGTTATTACAAAATATACTTTTGATGGAGGTGAAGATAAATTCCTTGATTTGTGTGAAAAATTAGGTGTTAAACCTATTGTAAGAATCTTAACATCCGCTGGAAGGGCAGGAGAGAATAGTGAAGAGATTTTTCCCGAAAAGCCATTTGTGGATGATCTGACCTCTCAAGATGTTGTCTGTCGACTTTGTTCACCAGGAAAAAGGGAACTATTTATTGGAGGAAATGGGAACATTTATCCTTGTGGAGGGTTGATGGATTCTGATGATTTTGTTTTAGGAAATGTATTTGATGATAATTTAATCGAATTAATAGCTAAAGGCAATCAAAAAGCAGATCACAATAAAATCGGATGTGTAAGACCATGGGAATTTGAACCCTGTAAGAACTGCAACGTTAATTTATTTTGCCATCACTGCATTAGCAACATCTACTATTTGCATCAAAACCAAGAGTTGTTCGATACCATTTGTCAAACACAAAAGAAACAACTTCAAGAACTAGTTTGGAATAGCTAAATCTTTATTTGAGGAGAGTAATGCCATGAACTTCACATATTGGGTAACTGAGGATTGTAACTTGAGATGTAAATATTGTTATGTTAGTAAAGCCCCAAAAACGATGAGTAGGGAAACGGCGGCAAAAGCTATTGATTTTACGGAAAAAAAGCTTGCTGCGAATCCTTTGGATCATAAAGATAAAATAGGCATAGCATTACATGGGGGGGAGCCATTACTTAATTATCCGATCATTCGTTATCTAGTAGAAGAGTTAAAGCGAAAAATTCATGGCGATATTTCTTTTACAATGACGACAAATGGAACCATTTATAACCAAGAAATGCTTGATTATGTTTCTGAAAATATCCAATTAACAGTTAGTTTGGATGGGAAGCAGGAAAGTAACGATATCAATAGAGTATACAGAAATGGAAAAGGAAGTTTCAATCGAGTGATTGAAACCCTTGATTACATTAATCATCAATCACATTCTTTCCGAGTAAGAATGACCGTTACACCTAATAATGTTTCATATTTTACTGATAATTATATTTTTCTTTTTGAAAAAGGGTATCCGATTGTCAGCTTTGCACTAGATGAAAGTGATCCGAATTGGAATAAAGAACTTATGAAAGTTTATCAAAAGAATCTTAACGAAATATTTTCATATATGGTGAATAAGGATATCACCAAAGCACAGTATTTTTTATATAATTTCAAAAACGCATATTTTCGGCCAAGAGGTACGTGTGATGGATGTCATACCAGTTTTCACATCTCCAGTGCAGGGAATATCTATCCTTGTATTTTTGCAGTAGGACGAGAGGAATTTTCCATGGGGAACGTGTTTTTCGATATAATTGAACAGCGTTTATCTAATTTAGACGTAATCAATCAAAAAGACCAGGGAGCTTGTACAAAGTGTGCTATGTATAATAATTGTCGCAGCAAAATGTGTAAAATTATTAATAAAATCCAAACTGGAAATTATTATGGATCATCACCCGTATTTTGTGCAACTCAAAGGATACACTATTCAATAGTGAAGGAGTATGAATATATATTAAAAAACTTCAAGCTTCTTCTTTCTACCCACTGATTTATTATGCTATTTATTCGTAGCTTCATAATCGTATTTGGGCTCTAGAGTCACTATATTTGACTTAAAAAAAATGTAATCCCCTAAGAAGAGTTTTGCAAAACCTTGGTTTTTAGCCGCAGTATGGGTTCTGACCTTGGAAAAAAGGAAGCTGTGAATCGAAAAAAGTAGTCCATCCTCAGATGGGGACGGTGATATTATCCCCTTTGGGTAGAGAGTGTTAAAAGAGCACATGTATGATGTGAGCTGGCACTATTTTTCTAAAGGGGATTTTTGTCATGTCCATTAAAGGACAGAAGTTTAGAATATACACACCAGAGTTCAAATTGAAGGTGGTACGTATGCATTTTCTCTGTTTTCTCCACGCCTGTTGAATAACCACAAAATGGTAGAAAAAAGATCGCCTTTTCTGTAGAATCGTTGGTACCATCCAAACGAATCCGAAAGAAGACGATCTCATGAAAAATTCTATCATGATTACATCTATCCTTCAATCTATGCTGACTCCTGAAGAAGTTCAAAGAGTTGTGAAGTTCATAGGTTATGAAGACAAAGCCCGTAAGTTTACGGTGTACCATTTACTCCAATACTGGTGCATGGCTCCATTGGAACAATGGGGTAGCTATCGATCCAGCGTAGATTATGCGGCTCCCTGTGGCTTGCCCGTCGTCCACTACTCACGCTTTTCAACCAAAGCCGCCGAAGTCCCGTTTTCCGTATCTAAGGAACTTTTCCATCTACTTGTTTGCAAATGTAACCGAGAAGCACGTCGGAAACTGACTTTCCCAAAAGAATTATTACTCATCGATTCAACCACGATGACGGTGGGGAAAACGCATTTGCCTTGGGCTCCTTATCACGGGGAGCGTGCAGGTATTAAACTTCATGTCGCTTTACGAGCAGAGAATGGGCACCCCCTTCAGGTGGTCGAAACACTGGGCTCCAAGCATGATGGTCCCATGAGTGAAGTGTTGGCTCAATCGGACTACATTTTGGTGATGAACCGTGCTTATGGGAAACTGGAGCGTCTGGACGACTTCAAAACCCGTGAACAATCCTTTGTCATTCGGCTTCGCGACAACGTCCATTTGGAAAAGCCTCATGCGCTACGTCGCCTTGCGAAGCCGGATTCATCCGTCATTCGGGATATCACTTGCCAGTTGGGAACCCCTCAGTGTCGTTCCAGACAACGTCATCGTGTGGTAATGTTTTGGGATTTTGAAGGTCGGGAAATTCGGGTAGTTACCGACTTAATGCAGGTGAGTGCAGAACAAATCGCACAGATGTATAAGGCTCGGTGGCAGATTGAGGTCTTTTTCTTCTGCAAAAACTACCAGTGGAATGGCTGATCCAGATTCAGCATATTCTTCTTGAGCGTGTCTCTGCTTCTATGAATCAAATTACTTATTCTGGTTAATCAACAGACGTGTGTTTTCTCATTATTATAATTAATTTCAGGGAAGTTAGGGAACGAGTACAAACTATAGAGGTGAATAAATAAGAAATGACCTAGCTATAAGTTTTTGCTAGGTCATTTCGACTAAAGGGGGGGTTATTCTGCTGTTCGCAGTCGCTCTACGATAGTTTTCTTGTTGCTCAGAGAATAAATAGCGAGAGGAAGACAGATCCCAAGCACGAGTAGAACAGGCAGCACGAGGATCAGCGGCCAAATAATAAATTTATAACTCATAAACCATATTTGAGTACTCAAGGGTCTCGCAATCAGGACGGAAAATAGGCTTCCTAATAAGATGGAGCATATGCTGGTGCCGAGTACATAGTACATCCCCTCATATATAAGCATTGTTTTTAATTGTTTGTTGGTCATGCCAATGCTTTGTAGTATAGCAAATTCTTGATGCCGGGTCAGAATACTAGTTAGAAGCGCGTTTGCAAAATTAATAATGCCAATCACACCAATAATAATACTGAGCGTACCGCCGATCATCAGAATTGTTTTTTGTATACCTGAAAACTCGGCAATCACGGTGGATTTGGACCGATAGTCCATCACTGGCTCCTTTATTTCGGTATAATTCTTTATAAAGTTCTCCATCGTTTTTTCTTTACTGTCGGATACATTAAAGGCATAACTCATTATCATAGGCTTCTTCACAAGCGTCTTGTAGATATCCGCCGGGAGATAGAAGTCAGTATAACTAGCAACTTCTACACCAGAATTGGTTGATTTTACGCCAACATGACCAAGCACTGTGAATTCATGGCTAGTGTACTCCTGGGCATTTGCTGTTTCCATATAGTTATGAAGAGTAACCTTTTCACCTACTTTGTATATGGACTCTTCCATGTGAGGATTATCGTAATCGTCTAAAATGACCCCTTCCAAAATATACTTTCCCGAAGCTAGCTTGCCATAATCAAGTTCGCCATCAATTAATTTTAGTCGGTGAAGGGGGAGATCTTCAAGCCCATACACTACTGTAGATAAGTTGCCGCGAGCGTCAGGAGTGACGATGTCCCCATTCCCCTCTTTGTTCTCTTTATGCTCTATAGCGAATAGATTGCTGCCACTGTACAATCGTCCACCTTCTTCAAAACCGGGTTGTGCCTGTACGGCCTGTATATAGCTTTCCGTTGTTGCATCGTCATGGCCTTTGAAATTATATTGGAAATAATTAGCATGTGCAATCAGAAAGTCAGTGTCATGGCTTTTAGACACATACTTATTCATATCCAGACTTTGGGATAATGTAAAAGTAGTATTCAGTAGCACTAGACCTAGAGAAAGGCTAAGCAGCACCAAAATAGTCCGCTTCTTATTGCGGCCTAAGTTGGCTCGAGCCATCAGGGGCATTTTAGCACCGTTAGTTGATTTTTTCAGTTTTTTCTTACCCTTTTTGGTAGCTCCGTCTACGTATCTTACTGCCTCGATCGGAGACACAGTCGCCGCAATTCTGCTAGGCTTATATGCACTGATCATAACTGTCATGACTGCAAACAGAGCGGAGCCGATAAAAATCCATGGGCTGGGGGATAGGGTTACCTCAGCATTTGCGTGCATAGAAGTGTTCATAAGCAGCAGAGGGATAAGCGATTTGCCGACCCCAAAACCCCCGAGCAAGCCGATGGGAACCCCGATCAAGGAAAGAAATAATGCCTGTCTTCGGATGATTCTGCTGATTTGTCGGCTGGTTGTGCCGATGGTTTTTAGAAGACCGAAGAAACGAATATCACGCATCACCGAGATTTGGAAAATATTATAGATGATCAAGTAGCCAGTAAGCATGATCAGTAACAGACCAGTGGCTAGGGGAAAGACGGCTTCAGGGTTCGAACTGAAAGTGTTGGAAAGATAAGCCCAGTTAACATTACTGTTAATATAGTTTGGTGCATTTTTGTCCAGGGAATAACCGCTTTCTGTAATCACTTTATTAAGGTTTTCCCGCATGTTCGAGCTGTTATCGAACATGATATCAGCATTGATGGTTCCGGTCATATCATGATCCTGCTTATATGTGTAGCGTAATTCTTCGGCATGAGCATCCACATAAGCTTTAGAAGCAAAGATTTGACCTGCATTAAACACGGGGTCACTCTTCCACCAGCCGGAGAGGATAAATTCACGCTGTACCATTTTGCCGTGAACCTCAAGCTTCAAGGACAATGGGGCGCCTTCCTTCAGGGGAGTACCCAGTAACTGTAGGGTCTTCGAGTCCGCGATAACCTCATTTTCCGCCACTGGTTTGTGGCCTTTTTCTAGCTCAATCAATCCTAGCTTCAGCCCTACATCGTCATAATACCAGAACTCCGCACGACGCTTTACAAATTGCTCGTTCGTCACCTTTTCACTTAACAAGCGGTTATGTGCTATCTCCTTAATAAGAGGGTGGTCTTTGATGTGATTAAATTCCTCATCGTTGATATATTTAAGTGAAGCATGCGCAGTTCCTCCGGACTGCCGCATCGTTGCCTGCTGGAAACTTTCCATCGCGCCAATCCCCATAGTAAACACAGATGTAAATAACAAAGTGGTTAAGGCAATAGCGATAACCGCAATAATGTTGCGGATTTTATTGGCTTTTAAACTTTTATCTGATAAATTACGAACCGCCTTACTGTTTTTTACTTTGATCATCTAGTCGCACCACCTACTATTTTACCGTCCTCAATACGAATGATCCGATCGGCCATTTGCGCAATTTCCTCGTTGTGGGTAATCATCACCATTGTTTGGGCGAACTGTTGGCTGGATACCTTGATCAACCCTATGACATCCAGACTAGTTTTACTGTCCAGGTTGCCAGTAGGCTCGTCAGCCAAAATAATGGCCGGTTTCGTCGCCAGTGCTCTCGCAATGGCGACTCGTTGCTGCTGCCCTCCCGAAAGATTACTCGGTAGATTGTTTAGTTTGTTCTCAAGCCCCAACGTATTTGTAATTTGGGCCAGATAGGCTTTGTCTGGTTGTTTCCCATCCAGTTCAATGGGGAGCACGATATTCTCATAGACATTTAAGACTGGAACTAGATTATAATTTTGAAAAATGAAGCCGATCTTTCTTCGGCGGAAGATGGTTAATTCTTCATTTTTCAGAGAATAGATATCCTTGCTGTCAACGGTGACGTTTCCGCTTGTAGGCCGATCCAGCCCACCAAGCATATGCAGAAGGGTGGACTTCCCGCTGCCGGATGTACCAACGATAGCCACAAATTCTCCAGCGCCTACCTCCATGTTGACACCATCCAACGCATGAACCTCAGTACCTCCTATACCGTAAGTTTTTCTTAGTCCTCTGGTTTCTAATATCTTCATTTTTTGCTTTCCTCCCAATAAAAATATCTGCATCATAATTGCTTTCACACAAATTTTATTATAATACCTCTTTCTTTCTACAATCTTTCTGAAATCTAACAGAATTGAAAGATTATTTGAGTGAGGGTGGAAAGATTAAATTGTGACGGGTGGTGGGAAATGTAGAAGGGACAGACTCCTTCTGAGATATCTGTTTTGTGGTGCCTCTGCTTGAACTCAGCCGGAATCAAAATGATTTTTGGTCTAATATACATTCGCTTGCTTGGCTTCATTGTATCTCGTGGGATGAGGCTTGTACTGAGCGGATGTATACGAAAGTAATCCTGTTTTTTCATGTTATGCCGGGTAAATCAATGAGTGCAATTATTTATTTTGTAAAAGTGAGACTTCTCGGTGTTGTTCGAAATACACGAATAATGAATAAACGTGAATTTATGGCCTTATTTTAAATAACAGGATAGTTGTAAAAAGTGCATAAGCCACTAATTATGTCAAATAACATACTGATTTTTACAATAGGAAATTTTGAGGTATCTTTAATGATATTTTAATAGTGAAAGGAGGTGGAATTAACATGGAGAAAATTGAAATCTTAGAAAATATGGATTTTGATATGGAAGTACAGTGTGATCCTAATAATTGCAAACATGATTGTCTTGGTGACGATGGACATTGTAGCGTTCATTTCTTCGAATCTTTTTGAAAGAATGATTTATCTAATCAGGTATTAATTGACCCCTGAAAGGAAGAAGTAAGAACACTTCTTAGTTTGTCTAGTGCCCTCGTCTTTTGAGACGGGGGTTTTTCTTTTGCATCACATCTGGGAAAGTAGAGTGTTGCCCCTGGATGTAAACAGTACATAAGCCACTAATTATGACAAATAACACACTGATTTATACAATAGAAAATTTAGAGGTATTTTTAATGATATTTTAATAGTGAAAGGAGGTGGGATTCATGGAAAAAGTTAAGGTTTTAGAAATTATGGATTTTGAAATGGAAGTACAATGTGATGGTTCTAGTTGCAAATATGATTGTCTTGAAGACAGTGGAAAATGTACCTCTTATCTCACGCCATTTTTTTGAAAGAATGATTTTGTCTAACTCGGTTTTAGTTGACCAATGAAAAGGAAGAAGTAAGGAACACTTCTTAGTTTGTCTGTGCCCTCGTCTTTTGAGACGAGGGCTCTTTCTTTTGCATCATATCTGGGAAAGTAGAGTATTGCCCATATACCTCTAGGCGATTCAGGTGGGACACCCTTCTTCATGTTCTGCGCGGCTGCCGTCATGGGGGTTTGTTCCCTGACGTTTGGAAATCTCCGTGAATGTCAATAGCGAAACTCATGGAGCTAATTGGCATCCGTGAAGCTTCGCTAAATTGTAGATGATCAAGTAGTCGATAAGCATGATTATCAGCAAAGCAAAAGCTAGCGCTATGATCTTTCTCGTATCCGTACTAGATTGGTGGAAATAGATGGCCATTCCCAGACTTATATCGTCTAAGCGTGGACAGTAGTATCCTCATTGCCGCCATAGTCCCTTTTCAACTCTTGAGGTTTCAATAAAGCCCTATCGTTCTCCTCCATAAAACCGTACTTTGATGTACCCACCCTCCGCAGCGATGATTTCTCTAGCTAAAAACAGTCCAACCCCGACACCCTCCTGCGAGTTAACAGTAGGGGAGCGATAGAAGCGGGTGAAGATCGACAAAACAATTCGTATGCCATCACTTTTATATCCATGTTTCCGCCTGTCTCTGTACATTTTATAGCGTTATCCATAATGTTATAGACAGCTTCACTGGTCCACTTTAGGTCAAAATAAGCATGAATAACGGTGTCCTCCCTAAAAACTGTTATCCCTTTGGCATCTGCTTTTGGCGTTATTTGCTCCAATGCAGGATCAAGGAGCTTATGAACAGATTCGCTTGGCGCTACCGTGATAATCCCCGTTTCAAGCCGCGATGGTTTCAGCAATGCCTGGATCAGGAAGTTAAGCTTTTCGGCCTGTGCAGATAGAGCTTTCACACAAAAACTTGTACAAATACGTTGTTAGGTTCTTTAAGAGCAGGAACAATCCCGTTACTCAAGGCGATATCATCCTCGATAATTATTATATAGTTCATTATTCTCCTCTTGTATTTTGGTTAAACAATTCCGAGCTCTAACAACCGCTCACAATAAAAATGTAAATGAGAGCCGCCCATTCTCTATTTCTATTTTACAGGATATGCTCTTATTTGCTCATGGTTCAGGGAGCAGGTATTAACCACTGTTGAATAACCAAGAAATGACCCAGCCAAAAGTTTTGCTAGGTCATTTCTTTTCTTAACTAAGGAGTGTTTATTCTGCTGTTCGCAGTCGTTCTACGATAGTTTTCCTGTCGCTCAGAGAATAAATAGCGAGAGGAAGACATATCCCAAGAGCGAGCAGAACAGGCAGCACGAGGACCAGCGGCCAGATAATAAATTTATAACTCATAAACCATATTTGACTACTCAAGGGTCTCGCAATCAGGACGGAAAATAGGCTTCCTAATAAGATGGAGCATATGCTGGTGCCGAGCACATAGTACATCCCCTCATAAACAAGCATTGTTTTTAATTGTTTGTTGGTCATGCCGATGCTTTGTAGTATAGCAAATTCTTGATGGCGGGTCAGAATACTAGTTAGAAGCGCGTTTGCAAAATTAACAATGCCAATCACACCAATAATAATACTGAGCGTACCGCCGATCATCAAAATTGTTTTTTGCATACCTGAAAGCTCGGCAATTGAGGTGAATTTGGATTTATAATGCATCGTTGGCTCCTTTATTTCGGTATAGTTCTTTAAGAAGCTCTCCATCGTTTTTTCTTTACTATCGGATACATTAAAGGCATAACTCATCACCACAGGCTTCTTCACAAGCGTTTTGTAGATATCCGCCGGGAGATAGAAGTCAGTATAATTAGCAACGTCTACACCAGAATTGGATGATTTTACGCCAACATGACCAAGCACTGTGAATTCATGGCTAGTGTACTCCTGGGCATTTGCTGTGCCCATATACTTATGAAGAGTAACCTTTTCACCTACTTTGTATACGGATAGTTCCATTTCAGGATTATCGTAATTGTCTAACCTGACCCCTTCCAAAATATACTTTCCTGAAGCTAGCTTGCCATAATCAAGTTCACCATCAATTAATTGTAGTCGGTGAAGGGGGAGATTTTCAAGCCCGTACACTATTGCAGGTAAGTTGCCGCGAGCGTCAGGAGTGGCGATTTCCCCCTTCCCCTCTTTGTTCTCTTTATGCTCGATAGCGAGTAGATTGCTGCCACTATACAATCGTCCACCTTCTTCAAAACCGGGTTGTGCCTGTACGGCCTGAATATAGCTTTCCGTCGTCGCATTGTCAGGGCCTGTGAAATGTTCTTGAAAATAATTAGCATGTGCAATCAGAAAGTCAGTGTCATGGCTTTTAGACACGTACTTATTCATATCCAGACTTTGGGATAATGTAAAAGTAGTATTCAGTAGCACTAGACCTAGAGAAAGGCTAAGCAGCACCAAAATAGTCCGCTTCTTATTGCGGCCTAAGTTGGTTCGAGCCATCAGGGGAATCTTAGCACCGTTAGTTGATTTTTTTAGTTTTTTCTTCTTCTTTTGGGTAGCTCCGTCTACGTATCTTACTGCCTCAATTGGAGACACAGTCGCTGCAATTCTGCTAGGCCTATATGCACTGATCATAACTGTTATGACTGCAAACAGAGCGGAGCCGATAAAAATCCATGGGCTGGGGGATAGGGTTACCTCAGCGTGCCTATAATTGTTCATAAGCAGCAGAGGGATAAGCGATTTTCCGACCCAAAAACCCCCGAGCAAGCCGATGGGAATCCCGATCAAGGAAAGAAATAATGCCTGTCTTCGGATGATTCTGCTGATTTGCCTGCTGGTTGTGCCGATGGTTTTTAGAAGACCGAAGAAACGAATATCACGCATCACCGAGATTTGGAAAATATTATAGATGATCAAGTAGCCAGTAAGCATAATCAGTAACAGACCAGTGGCTAGGGGAAAGACGGCTTCAGGGTTCGAACTGAAAGTGTTGGAAAGATACGCCCAATTCATAGAAGTTTCAATGAAGTTCGGTGCATTTTTGTCAAGGGAATAACCACTTTCTGTAATCACTTGATCAAGTTTTCCCTGGATGTTCGAGCTGTTATCGAACATGATAACTGCATTGATGGCTCCGGTCATATCATGATCCTGCTTATATGTGTAGCGTAATTCTTCGGCATGTGCATCCACATAAGCTTTAGAAGCATAAATTTGACCTCTGTCTATCATGGCGGCGGGGTCACTCTTCCACCAGCCGGCGAGGATAAATTCACGCTGTACCATTTTGCCGTGAACCTCAAGCTTCAAGGACAATGGGGCGCCTTCTTTCAGGGGAGTACCCAGTAACTGTAGGGTCTTCGAGTCCGCGATAACCTCATTTTCCGCCACTGGTTTGTGGCCTTTTTCTAGCTCAATCAATCCTAGCTTTAGCCCTACATCGTCATGATACCAGAACTCCGCACGACGCTTTAAAAATTGCTCGTTTGTCACCTTTCCACTTAACAGGCAGCTATATGCTATCTCTTTAATAAGAGGGTGGTCTTTGATGTGATTAAATTCCTCATCGTTGATATATTTGAGATAACCCTGCCCTGACCCACCAGCCTGTCGCATCGTTGCCTGCTGGAAACTTTCCATCGCGCCAATCCCCATAGTAAACACAGATGTAAATAACAAAGTGGTTAAGGCAATAGCGATAACCGCAATAATATTGCGGATTTTATTGGCTTTTAAACTTTTATCTGATAAATTACGAACCGCCTTACTGTTTTTTACTTTGATCATCTAGTCGCACCACCTACTATTTTACCGTCCTCAATACGGATGATGCGGTCTGCCATCTGCGCGATTTCTTCATTATGAGTAATCATTACCATCGTTTGGCGAAACTGCTGGCTGGATACTTTGATCAATCCCATCACATCCAGACTGGTTTTACTGTCCAGATTTCCGGTGGGTTCATCTGCCAAGATAATGGCGGGCTTGGCTGCCAGTGCTCTGGCAATAGCTACACGTTGCTGTTGTCCACCGGAAAGATTGTTTGGCAGATTATTCATTTTGTGGTCAAGGCCCAAGGTATGTACAATTTTATCTACGTGGGCTTTGTCTGGTTCTTTACCGTCCAGTTCAATAGGAAGCACAATATTTTCGTAGACATTCAAGACAGGTACCAGGTTGTAATTTTGAAACACGAAGCCAATCTTTCGTCTGCGAAAAATAGTCAATTCTTCGTCCTTCAATGTAAAAATATCTTTGCCGTCAATCGTAACGTCTCCACTTGTTGGACGATCAAGTCCACCCAGCATATGCAGAAGGGTAGATTTGCCGCTCCCGGACGTACCAACAATAGCGACAAATTCTCCACTTTCCACCTCCAGATTCACGCCGTCTAAGGCATGAACAGTAGTATCTCCGTTCCCGTAATGCTTCCTTAATGCCTGAGTTTTCAATAGAGCCATGTACATTCTCCTCCACAAAAAAATGTCTGTATCGTAGTCATCTACAGTACAGACACTAACACACTAATCTTTCTACAATCTTTCTGAAATCTAACGGTATTGAAAGAATTAAGTATCCATAGAAAGAAAAATAGAGAAGGTAGAACCACGGCCGTAGTGTGACCGTACTTTGATGTACCCACCCTCCGCAGCGATGATTTCTCTAGCTAAAAACAGTCCAATCCCGACACCCTCCTGCGAGTTAACAGTAGGGGAGCGATAAAAGCGGGTAAAGATCTTCCCTTGTTCTTCTTCTGCAATGCCTATGCCGCTATCAGTAATATCAATTCGACAAAACAATTCGTATGCCATCACTTTTATATCCATGCTTCCGCCTGTCTCTGTATATTTTATAGCGTTATCCATAATGTTATAGACAGCTTCACTGGTCCACTTTAGGTCAAAATAAGCATGAATAACGGTGTCCTCCCTAATAACTGAAATCCCTTTGGCATCTGCTTTTGGCGTTATTTGCTCCAGTGCAGCATCAAGGAGCTTATGAACAGATTCTCGCCTTGGCGCTACCGTGATAATCCCCGTTTCAAGCCGCGATGTTTTCAACAATGCCTGGATCAGGAAGTTAAGCTTTTCGGCCTGTGCAGATAGAGCTTTCACACAAGTGGAGGTATCCTGTGATAGTTCGTATTCGCTAAGTAGTTGGGAATAAAGCAGGATGTTGGCCAATGGTGTTTTCGTTTGGTGTGAAATATCGGAAATCAGCTCATTTATTTTATTTTTTTCGGCAAGCAAATTTTTGGAGGATACGGAACAAATGGAAAGAAATCTCACAAATTTAGCTTCTATTGCAGAAAGAACGGATTCATCAAAGACATCCTCTGAGAAGCTGCCATTTATCGCGGCATCCAGCATGTTCTCAATAGTTTTCATTGTTCTTTGGACGCTCCTGCGATACAGCATAATAGCAACCATAGTAGTGCATACAGCAGCAACGGCAATTCCAATACATATATATAGGAGTGTTGTCATTTCAACGCCCAGGTGTAGCCCAGCCCATACACCGTTTTAATATATTGTGGGGAGGAGGGGTGATCCTCCAATTTATCCCGCAACCTTTTTATCGTAACCGACAAGGCATTTTCACCTACATACTCAGCTCCGTTAGTCCAGATGCTGTCTATCAAATGATCACGCGAAACGGTATTTCCTCGATTGTTGATTAGGATGCGCAACAATTTTTGCTCCGTTTTACTTAGTTCAATCGGTATATCATTCTTATTAAATTCCATCCTCTCAAATGAGAAGGAAAAATCACCTAGCTGAATGGAGTCTGCAAGCGAGTATCTGGATTTCTTAAGCTGAACACCAACTCTTGCTCTCAGTATCATCAGACTGAAGGGTTTGGTGATGTAGTCATCAGCACCCAGCTCAAGACCAGTGACAATATCTGTTTCCATATCATTCGCAGTCAGAACAATGACGGGTAAAGCTTTTGTTTTACGTATATGGGTTAAGAGGTCGAGTCCATTCCCATCCGGCAAGTTTACATCAAGTATCACTAGGTCAAAGGGAGTGACGTTCAATTGCTCTTTTGCAGCAGCTATGTCATACGTTTGCACAAATACGTTGTTAGGTTCTTTGAGAGCAAGAACAATACCGTTACTCAAGGCGGTATCATCCTCGACGATTAATATGTGATTCATCATTCTCCTCCTGTTTTTTTGGTCTATCAAATTAATGAAACCCGAATTCCAAGAACTGCTTACAGTAAAAATGGAAAAGAGGGCCCCAAAATCTTCCACCTCTATTTTACAGGATATTGCTCTTATTTGCTCATTCGCTCTTTAGACTATTCAGGTTTTGCTAACACCTTTCTTGATATGGTTTATTCATTGCAAAAAATTTGACAGATACAATATCACTGATATAATTTATGCTAGTTGATTTTGATAATCATTATCATTATTGGAAGGGAGGACAGGGCCGAAGCTTGGTACAGGTTATTGGACAGGCTCCCTTAGTTAGAGATGAAATTGCGCTATTTAATACTGGCTTTTTTGGTACTGGCTTTCGCCTCGGTGTTTATCGGTGTTCATGATGTAACTCCACTTGACTTGTTCCACTTATCCAACGATCAAGCGCAGGTACTCCTGATTAGCAGATTCCCACGTTTGATCAGTATCATTATCGCAGGGGCGAGTATGAGTATCTGTGGGCTCATTATGCAGCAGCTTACCCGGAACCGATTTGTTTCGCCGACCACCGCAGGCACGATGGATGCGGCACGATTGGGTGTGCTGATGGCTATTATGGTGTTTGGAGCGGCGGAATTCTGGACGAAGATGCTGACGGCTTTCGGATTTGCTCTAGGGGGAACACTGATTTTTATGAAGATACTGGATAAAATCCGTTTCAAGGACCCGGTGTTTATCCCGCTTGTCGGTCTGATGTTTGGAGGCATTTTAAATTCGGTAACGACTTTTTTTGCTTACAAATACAATCTGATCCAGGGCATTTCTTCGTGGATGCAGGGGGATTTTTCTCTAATCATGAGTGGTCGCTACGAGATGCTCTATCTTAGTGTTCCTTTGGTTGCGTTGGCGTACATATATGCGAACCGTTTTACAATTGCAGGCATGGGTGAGGATTTTGCGGCCAATTTGGGCGTACATTACAAGCGCACCGTCAATGTGGGTTTGGTGATCGTGGCTTTGGTTTCCTCTGTTGTCATCTTAACGGTCGGGACGATTCCCTTTTTGGGGCTGGTTGTACCCAATCTCGTCAGCATGTATATGGGGGATAATCTGAAAAAAAGCCTGGCCCATACAGCGATCTTGGGCGCCGTCTTTGTGCTGTTTTGCGATATTTTGGGACGGGTGATCATTTATCCGTATGAAATTTCTGTAGGGCTTACGGTGGGTGTGATCGGGAGCGCGTTGTTCTTGTATTTGCTGCTGAGGAGAAGGGCTTATGAATCCTAAATTAAAAATCGGAATATTAGCTGCTGCCGCGCTTGTGTTGATTGCTGCTTTCGTGTTTATAGATCTTCCGCATACCTGGCATTACGCGCTGCCACGACGATTGAAAAAGATCGCAGCTTTCATTCTGACAGGTGGCTCCATTGCTTTTGCAACCGTTATTTTCCAGACGGTTACGAATAATAAGATTTTGACTCCGGGTATTATCGGACTGGATTCACTGTATATGCTGATTCAGACGACGATTATTTTTGCATTTGGCTCCGTCCCCTTCATTTCGACCAGCAAAGAATTGAACTTTTTGCTGTCGGTGGGGCTGATGGTGCTGTTCGCAGGAATGCTATACAAATTAATTTTCCGCAAAGATGGACGCGGGATTTATGTACTTTTGCTGATTGGTCTGGTGTTCGGCACGCTGTTTAACAGTTTATCTACCTTTATGGAGGTACTGATTGATCCGAACGAATTTGCGAAAATCCAGGACAAGAGCTTTGCCAGCTTCAGTAATGTAAACACTGAGCTGCTGTGGCTTTCTGTATTCGTGCTTGTGCTCGTATTTGCTTATGCGTGGAGATTCATCAAGTATCTGGACGTGCTGTCGCTCGGACGAGAGCATGCGATTAATTTAGGTCTCCCTTATGGTTTTATTATCAAAAGGCTGCTAATTATCGTAGCGATTCTCATTTCCATTTCTACAGCGCTTGTCGGGCCGATTACGTTTCTCGGATTAATTGTGGCCAATGTGGCTTATCAGGTGATGAAAACCTATCAGCATCGTTATATTATTCCGGCCTCTATCTGTGTCAGTGTTATTGCGTTGGCAGGATGCCAACTGCTGGCAGAAAGAGTATTCGACTTATCGACAACAGTCAGCGTCATTATTAACTTTATCGGGGGGGTGTACTTCCTGTACCTTTTGCTGCGGGAGAATAAGTCATGGTAGAAGTCAAAAACGTAACCAAACGCTACGGGAATAAAAATGTGGTGGATCAGGTATCTGTCACTGTACCTAAAGGCACGATTACCTCCTTTATTGGACCTAACGGCGCTGGAAAAAGCACCTTGTTGTCGATGATCAGTCGCCTGACTGACAGTGATGAGGGAGAAATCCTCATTGACGGGCAGGCCGTGAGCCTGACGAAAAGTGAGGAGCTAGCTCGGAAGATATCGATTTTAAAACAGACCAACGATGTCAACATCCGCTTAACCGTGAAGGAACTAGTCAGTTTCGGTCGTTTTCCGTATTCCAAGGGCAGATTGAACAGCGAGGATCGCAAAATGGTGGAGCAATCTATGGCTTACATGGGACTGGAGGATATGAAGGACAAGCATATTGATTTGCTTAGTGGGGGACAGCGACAACGGGCTTTTATTGCCATGATTTTGGCTCAGGACACAGAATACATCCTCCTGGATGAGCCACTGAACAATCTGGATATGAAGCATTCGGTTCAGATTATGAAGACGTTGCGTGGTTTAGTTGATGATCTCGGCAAAACGATTCTAGTCGTGCTGCACGACATTAATTTTGCATCCTGCTATTCAGACTATATTGTGGGGATGAAGGATGGCAGGTTGCTAAAACAAGGAACGGCAGACGAGATGATTGATAGTCAGGTATTAAAGGACTTGTACGATATGGATATTCCGATTCAACAGATTGGTGACCATAAAATTTGCGTTTATTTCACTTAGGGGGAATGTTAAATGAAGAAAAATATGATGTTTTTAACGCTGATGCTTGCATTGGTACTGATCGCGTCAGCCTGTGGCAAAGCAGCTCCGGCAACACAAGAGACGACTGGAAACGGCTCCTCTGCTGCAACAACGGAATCCAAAACCATCTCGGTCAAACACGCACTGGATGAAAACCCGGTACAAGTCAAAGTTAACCCCAAAAATGTCGTTGTCTTTGATTTTGGTTCATTGGATACGCTGGATAAGCTGGGTGTTGACGTTGCGGCAGTAGCGCAGCAGGATCTTCCTACGTATTTGAGCAAATATAAAGATTCCAAATATGCAAGCGCGGGCACGCTGTTTGAACCGGATTACGAGAAAATCAGTGATTTGTCTCCTGAACTCATCATAATAGGCGGCAGACAAGCTGATGCATATAAAGAGTTGAGCAAAATTGCACCTACTATTTCGATGGCTGTAGACACCAAGGATTACATCAATTCCTTTAAAAAGAACGTGGAAACGTTGGGGCAAATCTTCAACAAAGAGGATGCTGCCAAGCAGGAACTGGCTGCGATTGATAGCTCCATCAAGGGCGTACATGACAAGGCTGTAGCGAGCAAAGCTAAAGGACTGATCGTGCTGACAAATGAAGGAAGCCTGAGCGCATATGGCTCACAATCCCGTTTCGGTATCATTCATGATGCTTTTGGCGTAACCCCTGTAGATCCTGGCATTAAAGTATCCACGCATGGACAAAAAGTTTCTTTTGAATATGTACAGCAAAAAAATCCGGATTATATTTTTGTCGTTGACCGTGGAGCAGTGGTGGTCGAAGAAGGCAAGGAGCAGGTTACAGGTAAACAAACCATGGAGAATGAACTGGTGAAGAAAACCAATGCATTTAAAAACGGTCATATTATATACCTTGATCCTAACTACTGGTACCTGTCAGGTAATGGTCTGGAATCCGTATCTGAAATGATCAAGGAAATGGATGCTGCATTGTAATGCATACATTTACATCATGGGGGACTGTGTAGGATGAAAGGTCATGTAGATGAAATTTCATTAGATGGGTATCTTGTGCACGTCTATACACCTCCCGTCTCCGTGAATCATAATGAGCTGTATCCGGTGCTGTATGTGCAGGATGGTAGCTCTTTATTTCTAAGCGGATTAGATGAGCTGGAAAGAGGTTTTTCTACGGGGGAGCTGCTCCGTGTGGTGCTGGTAGGTATTAAGCCCGTAAATCGGCTGGATGATTATACGCCTTGGAAGGCAGCTGCTTTAGTAGAAGGAAGACCTGCTTTTGGTGGTGGTGGAGATGCCTATCTGGCGTTTGTGGTTACAAAAGTAATGCCATACATCGAGGCAAAATATCCAGTGCATACTGGAACGGAGCATACGGGCATTATCGGCGCCTCATTGGGCGGATTAATTTCCATGTATGCCGTCTTCCAGTATAAGGACGTATTCGGACGCGTCGGTTCTATCTCAGGCTCGTATTGGTATCCGGGTATGATTGATTATATGCAATCTGCATCATGTGCAACTGTGAGGGATGGGACACAACGCTTTTATATATCTGTCGGGACCCGTGAAGGTGAAGGAAAGACGAATGTACAAAAAGATATGGTTCCGCTCACCCTCCAGGCATACGAGTTGCTGCGGACACAGGGACTGGATGCAAAAGATGTGCTTCTTGAGCTGGATCAGGATGCAGTGCATCGAGTAGATTGTTTTCAGCGTCAATTTCCTAAGGCCGTTCAATGGCTATTCGGATAGTACGAATTAATTACGAATTAATTACGAATCGTATACAACAACCTCAAAGATTGGAGAGTGTGGAGTCTCTATGCCTTTGGGGTTGTTTTTTTCGTATAATAGAGAAATATTGAAAATTTAAAGTTATACGTTATTGGAAGTGAGGGGAGCATAAATGAAAAGAAACAGCCTAGGATCATCAGATTTGCTGGTAGGTGAGATTGGCCTGGGATGTATGTCGGTCGGTACGGAGGAGCAGCAAGCTGTTTACTTGATTCATGAAGCGTTGGATAAAGGCGTAAATCTGTTGGATACGGCTGATTTGTACCAGCATGGACGCAATGAAGAAATTGTGGGGGCAGCGATCCGTGGACGGCGGCAGGATGTTATCCTGGCGACCAAGGTTGGGAATCGGCGCATACCAGGGCAGGAGGGCTGGGAATGGGACCCGTCCAAGAAATATATCCTGTCAGCTGTTAAAGAAAGTCTGCGTCGCCTGGGAACGGACTATATCGACCTGTATCAGCTGCATGGAGGGACAATTAACGATCCGATAGACGAAACCATTGAGGCTTTTGAGCAGCTACAGCGGGAGGGCGTCATCCGTTATTATGGTATTTCCTCCATTCGCCCGCACGTCATCCGTGAATATGTCAAACGCTCGAATATCGTTAGTGTTATGAATCAGTATAGTTTACTGGACCGACGTGCAGAGGAAGAGGTACTGTCTTTGCTTCAGGAGCGGGGAATCAGCGTGATTGCACGTGGACCCGTAGCGAGCGGTGTATTGGCTGATAAGGGGGAAGAAAAGGCAGCGAAGGGATACCTAGACTACGAAGAAGCAGAGCTGCTGGACGTGCGTAAGCAATTAAAGGCTTTTGCAGGGGCGGACCGTAGTATGGGGCAGACAGCTATCCGTTATAGCCTTTCACATCCGACTGTCGCTGCTGTGATCCCGGGTGCAAGCTCTTTGGGACAATTGGAGCATAATATTTCTGCTGCAGATATTGCACCGCTAACTCAACAAGAGCGGCAGGCGCTACAGCAAATTAGCCGAGCCAATCGTTATGATGCGCAATACCGCTGATCCCGGCAATGATGGGACAAGTGTCAAACATGTACCCGTCCCAGTTGCAATTTATAAAAGAACCATTACAATATAAGAATAAGCTTCCGTTTATATAATTCCATATGTGAATATGGAGATGTTTTGTAAATACAACCTAGGAGGGACTAACGAATGGAACGCATCGAATCTCAGCAGCAATATCAGGATTTAATTAACGGTGACGGTCTGACCGTCGTGAAATTTGATACAACCTGGTGTCCGGATTGCAAGACACTGGATAAATTTATGGACGGCATTATAGAAGAAAACGCGGATAAGCGTTTCTTTGCGCTTGATGCGGAGAAATTCCAGCCGATTGCCGACGAAAATCAAGTGCGCGGCATTCCGAGTCTGCTCGTGTTCCGAAATGGCGAAAAAATTGCTCATTTGCACAGCAAATACGCTAAAACGCCAGCTCAAATCTCGGAATATTTGACTACGCTGGAATCCAAACAATAATCAGAACGCATGATAGGGATCGTTCAGTACGATCTATCTTTTCTGCAAAATAGTAAAAGGGATATCCAAGGCTGATCATTCAGATCCTATGGATATCCCTTTTTAGTTAGTGGTTATCGGTACCAAACAATGGCTTATAAAATAATGAAAAAGAACACAGCCGCCAGCACGAAGCGGTAAATGGCGAACGTAGTCAGACTCAAGCGTTTGAGCAGACCGAGGAATGTTTTGATCGCCAGCATCCCGACGATAAAGGAAGTAATAAAGCCTGCTGCGAACACCGGAAAATCACTCATAGACAGATGATCCATACTTTTAATCATATCAATACCCGATGCACCCAGCATGACCGGAACCGATACGAGGAATGTAAATTCCGCGGCTGCCGTATGACTTACACGTGCGAATAGGCCCCCAGACATGGTTGAGCCTGAACGGGAGAAGCCTGGCCATAGAGCTAGGACTTGGAACAGACCGATGGTAAAAGCCTGTTTGTACGTGATCTCATCCAACGTATGTGATCTAATGGGCGGATGAAATTTCTCGGCCGCAATCATCAACAGGCCTCCGATGACCAAACTATAGAGAACCGTTTCAGGACCAAACAGGTATTGCTTAATTACATCACGGAACAGTACGCCAATTAGCCCAGCTGGGATCATGGCTAAAATAATATGTAACAGGTTTAGACGTGGCTGACTCGAGATTTTGCGTCTGAAATCAAACAGGCTCAGGAATCTGCGCCAGTATAATACGACGACTGCCAGCACAGCACCTAATTGCACGATAACCTCAAACGTTTTGACCGTATCATTCTCTGTGTTTAATCCTAGAAGATCAGCCGTGAGGATCATGTGACCCGTCGAAGAGACCGGCAAAAACTCTGTCAGCCCTTCAATAATTCCCATAATAATAGAAGATAAAATATCCACTTTACTAGCTCCTCCTTACACGCGTGCAGGGCAAACGACCTAAGCCGTTTGCCCTGGAGATATGTCATTTCAGTAGGAGTGAACACAAGTGTCAAGTGCAAAGATAAACGCTCAGGTCACACGGTTCATTCCCGGGAAGAAGTGTCCGATTCTGCTTCCAATTCAGATGCGGGGGATGTGTAGTGTAAAATAATCTCCACCCGACGAATACGATTTTTACCCATTTCACGAATGATAAATTTCACATCTTCTTCTATGAATTCCTTGCCCTGTCTAGGTTCCGGAACCCGGCTATACACCCACCCTCCGACAGTATCCACGTCTTCATCGTCCAATGTCAAGCCAGTCAGATCACTCAGATCGGAAAGCATCACTTTACCATCCATCAAATAACTGTTCTCCGTCAGTTTCTCGATTTCCTTCCGTTCATCCTTATCAAATTCGTCCCGAATTTCGCCAACAATCTCCTCCAAAATGTCCTCGATGGTAATGAGACCGGAGGTTCCACCGTATTCATCGACCAGGAGAGCGATATGAACCTGCTCCTTCTGCATACGTTTCAGCAGTGTGTTGACGGGGATAACTTCCGGAACGGTCAAGATCGGTTGAATCAGGCTGTCGAAAACAAGCTCGGGATTGCGATCATACTCAAGGAATAGCTGTTTGGTATTAATCATACCAATGATCTGATCCTTGCTATCTGTCGCCACCGGAAAACGGGTATACTGCTCTTCGTGAATAGTCAGCATGTTTTCTTTTAGCGAGCGATTCGTAAACAAGCATACCATATCTGTACGTGGCACCATAATTTCTTTGGCAACGGTCTCGTCAAAAGCAAAGATACGATTTACGTAGCCATATTCGGTGTTATTGATCTTACCACTTTCCACGCTTTCGGACAAAATGATCTGAATTTCTTCCTGAGAGTGCGCTTCTTCATGCTCACTAGCCGGTTGAAGACCAAACAGACGAACCAGACGATTGGCCGAGCCGTTAAGGAGCCAAATAAACGGATACATAATCCGGTTAAACCACACGATGACTGGAGAGGTTAACAAACTGACAGCTTCCGCTTTGCGGATCGCCAATGTTTTGGGAGCCAGTTCGCCGATCACCACGTGCAGGTAAGTTACAATGACGAATGAAATAATAAAGGCCAGGATATGTGAAAAATCCCCATTGATGTTGAGCTGTTGAAAGAGAGGCTCCAGCAATTTGACTACGGTCGGTTCACCGAGCCAGCCGAGTCCCAACGCTGTAATCGTAATACCAAGCTGACAGGCGGACAGGTAGCCGTCCAGATTATTGACGACCTTTTGTAGCGCCAGTGCGTTTTTACGGTTCTCCACAACCAGCTGATCGACCCGGCTGGAACGGATTTTAATAATCGCAAACTCGGTAGCCACGAAGAAAGCACTAAATAAAATCAACACCGCAAACAAAAATAGACTGACACCTATACCCATATAATTTTCACTCATCCCTTTTTCGTTCAATTTTTTTAAGGAACTCCATTTTAAGTTCACTTGAACTTATTTTAAGAACTTAAAAGAAAATATACAAGGTTCATATGGAATCGTAGCAGGTCGCCTACCTCCAATTTACACAGAAAATAAGGCATAATAGAACCCGCACGTCTCATTGCTTCACTTTACAAGCCTAGTTTGAGGGCGTATGATGAGTTCAAATGAACTTGAAATGTAATAAAGGGAGGAAAGCAGATGGAGTCTTTTACCCTTACTCGTCGTGATATGGCCCATTTGCTGCTGGCCATGGAAGGTCGCCGCGAATTGCAGCCTTTGGCCGTTCTGCAGGACGCCTGGAGGCGCACTCATAGCCATCTCGCCCGCTCCGGGAGCGCGATGCCGACATTTTTATACACCGATGTGACACCTGTGCTAGATAAAATCATCAAGGGTAAGCACAGCGCAGCCTTTTCGCTGCAAGAGATTGTTTCCCTGGGGCAACTAGTCGAGTACAGCCATGTGTCACTAGCATCTATGCAAAATTGGGTCAAACGCGACTTCAAGGAATTTCTCGGCGCTCCGAAGATCGGCAAAAAATACTCGGTCAACCAGGCAGCTATATTGCTCATTGTAGAAGATTTAAAATCATGTCTTGATTTTGAATCCATTCGTCAGCTATTTCATATCCTGTTCCAACAGCCCGAAGATGATACGGACGATCTGATTCAGCCGGTCGATTTGTACGCTGCCTACTCAACTTTGTTTGAGGAGCTGGATGCGAATGGAGACCAACTGCTCGATGTTGCTGGTGCAGGCTATGTAAAGGATAACGGAGATTCCGTTACAGTACAGCAGCGTCAGGAAGGTGCGACAGAGGAGTTGCTGGTTCAGGCGGCTGATCAATACACCAGTCGTTTACAGCATTTGACCCCTAACCAGTGTGAAGCAGTGCGTAATACTTTGCTGGTGGCAGCAGTAGCGGTGCAAAATAGTTATTTTTTGTCCATGGCACGTCGGTATGTGAATGCGACGTTGTTTCTGGACTTCCAAGGGTAAATCAGGATTGGCACTAGAAGCCAATCCTATTTTTTTACTCTTTTTAGAGGATTGTCTACCCTTTTGGAGACTGAAAAAGTATACAAAAGAGGTATATACACTAAAACGCTGTCAAAGATACAATAAACATATATAATCCAGCAATTGGAAAAACTTTGAATATCTCTTCCAAAGCATCTGGATACACACACAGGAGGTAATGGCATGTCCGATGTCTCCATCATCATTTGTACCCGCAACCGGATCGAAGACCTGACACGCTGTATACAATCTATTGCAGTACAACAGCAATTGGAGCATACGGCTGTAGAACTGCTGATTGTTGATGACGGCGATATTTCCGACCAACAGATCGAGCAGTACCGTCACATGGTATCCGGATTGCCTCAAAGCGTTTTGAAATATTATAAAAAAAGTCGTCCCGGCGTTTGGTTATCTCGCTATGAGGCCTTGTCCCTTGTGCGGCATGATATTGTGCTGTATTTTGACGATGATGCAGAACTGGACGATAAACTCTATATCCGGCGCTTGCTCGATACCTATGATCAGGATAAAACGATTGTGGGTGTTGGAGGGATTGCAAAGGGATTACATTCGAGCCGGGCAGGAAAGCTGCTGGGCGTTTTGACATTTCAGATGTCTTCATCCCTCGGCAAGCTCTCGCCTAGTAGTCTGGCAGGTTCTTTGCTGCGTTGGGGCGAAGCAACAGAGGTTTTCGATACAGAATTTTTCCATGGCTGCAATATGTCATTTCGGAGGGATGCGCTTCGGGACATGAAGCCGTATCCGTGGATGACCAGTTATGCTGTGGCTGATGATTTGTACATGTGCCAGTTAGCGAGCCGTTACGGCAAATTGGTTATCAATCCTGACTTAACCATCATTCATCATGAATCTCCAAGCTCGCGCGATAAGGCGGGCAAAGTAGCCAAGGCTACAGCGATTAACCACTATTATTTTCTTGCTTTGAAAAAGGCTGGAGTGATTCAGTATGGAGCCCTTTTATGGACCTTATCCTACTTGATGCTCAAAGAAACGCTGCGTCGCAATTTTAATGCCGCAGATGGATACAAGCAGGGGGTGTTGTTCATTCTGAACCCGCGCAAGCAAAAATATAACGAATATTTAGGCCCGGCGGTTCAGTAATCTGTTTTTTTACACATTGACAGGATAAAGGGGGAGTATGATGTTAAGCTTGTCCATTGCTCTGTGCACCCGAAATCGGGTTGACGATCTGACCCGATGCATCAATTCAATTGCCATTGGGGGAGCACCGGAGGCATGTGAAACCGAGCTATGGATTATTGATGACGGAGAACTGCCGAAGCATGTGCTGGAACGCTATGAGCGTCAGTTGGGCAGAGCAGGAATTACCTACCGATATCATCGTAAGGAGCAGCCGGGATTATGGTTATCTCGTGTAAAGACAGCTGAACTTGCGCAGGGTGACATTATTTTGTTCCTTGACGATGATGTTGAGTTGCCGAGCAACTATTTAAATGAGTTGATGCGTACCTATGAAGCTTACCCGCAGGCTGCTGGTGTCGGCGGTATTGCACAGGGAATGAGTAACAGCTTCATGGGAACGATTCGATGCTTGCTGTCATTCCAGCAGTCTTTGTCCAAAGGGAGGTTGTCCCTCAGCGGTCAGTCCGGCTCGATGTATAACTGGCATAAGGCCAAGAAGACGTTTAGAACCCAGTTTTTTCATGGCTGCAATATGTCATTTCGCCGTGAGGCGATTCGCAGTCTGGAGCCGGTACCTTGGTTGCAAAGCTATAGCGTAGGCGAGGATCTGTTACTTTCGCGCATCGCAATGAAAAGCGGTCCGTTATACATTAACCCGGCGCTTACGCTGCTTCATCACGAATCGCCGTCCTCACGCGACAATATGGAGCAGGTTACTTATATGCGGGTGATGAATCATATTCATCTACTGCGTGAAGAGGGATCTGGACCGATTGGTTATGCAGCACTATATTGGACGACGTTGTATCAGATTTTGAGAGAAAAGCCCAAGAAAAATCATACTGCCATTCAAGGCTATAGAAGAGCGTTGAAAGCGATCTTTTCAAGTCCGAAGGAGCCTGTTGGTGGGGGACAGTTGCCTGAACGCAATTCCAAAAAAACGGTAGGCTGATGGAGGTGCGTCAAAAGACGCGATGCGAGCATAGAGACGAGAGGCTTAATAAGGAACAGGAGTTGGACGTAACATGAGCACTTGGACAGCAGCAAGGAAAGTATTCACGGGTGACAGTCTCGCCAAAACGATCATGCGCACGAGCTTTAACAATTTTTTTGTGCTAATCGTTACGACCCTGACTTCCATCCTGACCGCACGTATGCTCGGAGTAGAGGGGAAAGGAGAACTGGCGGCAGTTCTGTTCTGGCCTACGCTGATCGGCAGTGTGTTGAGCTTCGGGTTACCAACGTCGTTAATTTATAACATCAAGAAGAAAACAGGCACGACGGAAGAATTGCTGGCGTTGTCGCTCTGGATTCAGTTGCCTGCCAGCTTGTTGGCAGGAGCGGTGGCCTGGATATGCATGCCGCTGTGGCTGAATGGTTATGGTGCGGACATCATCCAACTGTCCCAGCTTTATTGTGCGGCAGCCATACCGCTGGCAGTGCTTACAGCGCTGACGACAGCATTGTCGCAAGGGCTGGATCGATTTAGCGTATATAACGGCCTGTTGTTTTACTACCCACTACTGAATTTCATCGGTCTGGTGACACTGTGGCTGATGGGCTTGCTCAATGTGCAACTGGCTGGAGCAGTGAATTTTGCCGCGAGTTTCCTTGCACTAGTGTGGGCGTTCCTCCGTTTGCGCAAGTATATGAATTTGCGTGCTTTCCGCCCATTTACCAGCCGCCAAGTGCTTCGTCCTTATTATAGCTATGGAGCGAGGGTTTACGGGATGGAGCTGATGGGGACGCTGTCCACACAAACGGACAAAATCGTTATTGTGGCGCTGCTATCACCCAAAGCGTTCGGTCTGTACTCTGTCGTCTACGCCTTGTCTCGTGTGTTCAATGTGGTGCAAAATGCCGTCACAAACGTTACCTTTCCCAAGGTGACGGGGATGGAGCACAGCAAGATTGTCGAAACGGTAGGTCGTGCTTTTCGCATCTCTATGGCTGCGATGCTAATCGTCATTGTGCCTGCTCTCTTCATTGGACGATACATGCTGGGTTTGCTGTACGGCCCCGCTTTTCTGGAAGCATCGCTAACGTTCTACCTGCTGTCACTGGAATGTATCATTGGTGGCGGCTCATGGATTCTGGCTTCGGCCTTTAACGCGCTGGGACGTCCGGGACTGGTATTGTTCCGGCAAATTGTAGCCTATGCGATCACCGTTGGTCTATTTTTTATTTGTACACCAATCTTTGGTCTGGACGGCATTGCGATTGCTTTGCTTGTAGGCGCTTGTGTACGGTTGGCGTTCTCACTGTTCTCGTTCCCCATGTTTTTCAATGTTCCGCTATCACGGATCATTTTTGATAAAAGTGATATTACATTTGTCATTCAGACTATACAAAAGAAGCGCAGGAAGGGAGAACTGAAAGATGCCGAATTTGCATCCCATGGCTAAACTGAAAAACAAGCTGAGCGTCATTCTCGACGTAGTCCCCCAAGGTTCGAATATCATTTATGTCGACTATCCCGTCTATAATAACGGTGGGGATGTACTCATCATGAAAGGCACTGAGGCGTTCTTCAAGGATAATGGCATCCGTGTCCGTGCCCGTTATAGCGCTATGGATATTCCCGATCAGCTTCAAATCCCGGGTGACTGGATTATCGTGTGTCACGGCGGCGGCAACTTCGGCGATCTCTATTCAAATCACCAAAATTTGCGGGAACGCATCGTTCGCGATTTCCCTAACCACCGAATTGTGATTATGCCGCAAACGATCCACTTTCAATCTGAACAGAAGGCTAATGAGGTCGCTGCCCTGTTTAATGCTCACCCGGATCTACATATGTTTGTGCGGGATACTCGCTCTTATCAGTGGGCTAAGGACAAGCTGAACCAGTGCAGTATCACACTATGTCCTGATATGGCTCACCAGCTCTGGCCATTGAAGCCGACTACGGAAACCGTGAAGGATGTATTGTATTTCCTGCGGACTGATATTGAAACGGTGGGTGGACAAAAGAAGTTCGATGACGAGGCAGATGCCGCTCACCGTCTGGACTGGGATACTTTGTTCACTCCGCTGGAAGTGAAGGGAATTGTCTATTTCCAGAAGTTTTACCGACTGGATAAGAAAATCGGCGGCCCGTTGCCCACGCGTACATTCTGGTACAAGTACACAGATCATCTCATGAACAAAGCGGTTACCCTGTTCAGTTCTTATCGCGAGGTTCGCACTTCACGGCTGCACGGTCACATTCTGGCCTGTCTGCTTGATATGCCGCACGTTGTCATTGACAACTCCTACGGCAAGAACTCGCAATATTATAATACCTGGACACAGCCGAATCCAAAAGCGCAGCTGTTTAGTGAAGCTCCAAGTGCGTTGGAGCAGCCATCTTAATAGTAAGAAAAATTATTTTCAAAAGCCTCCTGATCATTGAATTGATTTAGGAGGCTTTCAGTTTCGCTTATGTAGGGTCAAAATTATTTAATGTGATAAATAATAAAAGCAGTGAATATTTAATGGCTTAATCTAAAAAGGGTAGGACGCCCGTGTAGCGGTCTTTATTGCGCTAATTTTCCCTCCAAACGTCGCTTTATTTTGACAATTCATTTCATGAATAGATATAATTTATGGGATAAAACTTGCAGAAAACCGGGGAATTCCCCAGTTTTTGCATCGCATCATATATTACATGGCAGTACATCACATGAAAATATATTTATTTTAATGAATCGAGGCTGACGAATGAGCAATCAATCGATGGACATGCTTCTCACGAAGGATATCGTGCGTGAAGGGGAGTCTATTTTGCGTACGAAAGTCGAGCCGGTATGCTTGCCACTGTCTGAAGAGGATCTTCAACAGATGCAATGGATGCTGGATTATCTGAAAAATAGCCAAAATGAAGAGCTGGCTACCCGCTATGAGCTGCGTCCGGGTGTAGGGTTATCTGCGAACCAGGTAGGTCTGAACAAAAGAATGTGCGCTATTTATTATGAAGATGGGGACAAAACGGTAGAGTATGCGTTGTTTAATCCGAAGTTAGTCAGCCACTCCACGTCCATGATTTATTTGGAACAGGGTGAGGGGTGCCTGTCTGTAGATCGGTACGTAGCCGGATATGTACCGCGTTACGAAAAAATTCGTATTAAGGCCACTTTACCGGACGGAACACAGGAGCTATTGACGTTCAAAGGTTATGCGGCGATTGTTGTGCAGCATGAAATGGACCATTTGGACGGCATTATGTTCTATGACCGTATCAACCCGGAGGATCCGCACAAGCTGCCGCAGGGAGTGCATATCGAACCTTTTGTACGTAAATAGTTCATGATCCGTAAAGTGTGGTGACTCTGTTCGCCACATTTTTTAAATTTTGCAAAAAATATAGATAAAGAGGTTACGAAGCATTAAACTGGATACATACATATAGGTCGAGATGGAGGATGTGATAAGGCGCAAAAAAATGTAAGCGCTTATTTTGTGGGAGGGATGGCATGAATCGTGGAGTATGGCTTCTGATGAGTAATATGCGTATGCGGAATAAGCTGCTGTTCTCCTACGTACTAATTGTCATGATTCCGGTGCTGGTGGTTGGCGGCTGCGTTACTTTTTATTTGCGAGAGCAGGCATTGAATAGTGCAATTGCCCAGACGGTAAACAATGTGGAAAAGGTCAAGAGCCAGACGGCAAATTTACTGCGTGTGCCAACGGATATTTCAAATGGGCTCATGTTCGATAAAAGGCTGAGGGAGATGGCGAACCGACAGTATCCGGGTATGGTAGAGCTGATGAATGCGTACCATCAATACAAGGATTTTAATGAGTATACTCAGCAATATAGAGAAGTTGCTACTATCCGGTTCTATTCGTATAATCCGACGCTTGTCAATAATCTGGAGTTTATTCCAGTGGATTCTAACATTGAGCGGCAGCAGTGGTTCCAGACGGCTTTGCAGGGAACGGCGATTAACTGGTTTTACATTCAGGATAAGGAAGATAACCCGGTTAATCGCCTGAGCCTGGTACGGCAAATTCCATTTCCCGAATACAATACCAAGGGAGTTCTGATGATATCGCTGAGTCAGACCGAGTTGAATCATATGCTGAGCAAGGAGCCTTTTGAAACATTGATTGCAGATCGTAACGGGATTGTGGTCGCAGCTACTCGTCCGCAGTCGGTGGGCCAGACGTTGAGCGATTTACATTTGGGCTTTGACGTCCAGCGTGCGGGTAAGGGAATATATGAAGCGAAAATCAACGGAATGCCCTCCAACATCATCGTGGATGAGCTGCTGCCCGCCTCCAGTGTGAGCGGATTTACGATTATTTCAGTGTTTTCGACGGAGCATATTGTACAGGGAGCCAACCGAATCAGCCTGATTGGTGCTTTATGTGTTCTTGCAGTGCTGGTTATGGCACTGATTCTGATCACCATCATTTCCTGGCTGATTACCAAACGCCTACAGCGGTTGAGCTATGAGCTGGGTAAGGTAGCCGCGGGCGATTTTCATGTGGTATCGAGTGTGGAGGGAAGGGACGAGATCGGGGATTTATCCCGCCGTTTCAACTATATGGTGAGTAGTATTCGCCAACTCATGGCGCAGGTCTATGAGACGAGTGAGCACAACAACAGGCTGGAATTGGCACAAAAGGATATCAAGTTAAAAATGATGGCCAGCCAAATTAATCCACACTTTCTGTTTAATGCATTAGAATCTATTCGAATGAAAGCACATCTGAATGGGGAAGCGGAAATTGCAACGACGGTGCGTTTGCTTGGCAGGCTGATGCGCCGGAATCTGGAGATTGGCAGTGGTAAAACGACGGTACTACAGGAGCTGGATATGGTGCGATCCTATTTGCAAATTCAGCAGTTCAGATTTGGAAATCGCTTGATCTATGAAGTGAATTTGGAAGAAGATGCGACGGACATGTCGATTCCTCCCTTAATCATACAACCGCTGGTGGAAAATGCGGTCATTCATGGACTGGAAAATAAGGAAGAGCCGGTTACCGTGAAGGTAAATATTGCAATAGAACAAAGAAAGTTGAAAATTAAAGTAGAAGATGACGGGATCGGCATGGAAGCTGGGCAACTGACCCGTCTGCTAGCTCGGATCAGGGGGACGGATGAGCCAGAAGGGAGCAGTATTGGCCTGCGTAATGTACATCAACGTCTGACATTGATGTATGGTGAACGTTATGGATTGCATATTGAAAGCGCATTACAAGTAGGAACAACCGTATACTTTTCCATACCAAGGGAGGAAGAGTCGAATGTATAAAGCGATGATTGTAGATGACGAGCCAGCGATTCGTGAAGGATTGTCCTCCATTATTGACTGGGGGGATTGTGGCTTCCGTATTGTCGATACGGCAGGGAATGGACGCGAGGCTCTGGATAAGTTCGGAGAGCATCGGCCGGAGCTAGTCATTGTAGATATTCGTATGCCCGGGATGAGTGGACTGGAGGTTATACGTAGTATACGTGAAAAGAACGGGGAGCCGTATCATTTTCTCATATTAAGCGGATATGCAGACTTTGATTATGCACGGCAAGCCATGGGCTTCGGAGTAGATGGCTATCTACTGAAGCCAGTTGATGAGGAAGAAATGACGTCAGAGTTGAAACGGGTACGGCAAAACATTGAGGATGAGAAAGAAGTCGGCAAATGGGGAAGTCCACCTTCCCATGAGCGTAATTGGATCGAAGCGCTATTGTTTCCGGTTCATCGAGAGCATGCTCGTAATGCTGTGGAAAGCAGCGATTATCTGCACAGAGCATCCAAGCAAGCTGAACATCAAAGCGGTAACGGAAAACATGAACAACAGCCCGCGTTACCAGAGTTGGACTGGAGTAGCTATCAGGTTATTCTGCTGGATTTACGTATACCTGACTGGGATCGGCAAGCACGGCAGTCGGCAGCAAAGCAGCGGCTAACAGAATTGTTCCATGAGCAGGGCAGAGGTATCGTGTTTGAGGCTGGAATATATATGGGTCTTTTGCTTCCCGCCACGTTAAAAACGGAGAGAGATGCTGTTCAGTTACTGGCTGCTTGGCGACAGGAGCTAAAGGCGTGGGCTACGGAAATTTATGTGGCTGCCGGTGATCCTGTAGCCAGTCTTAGCGACATTCCCAGATCTTTTGAGCAGGCACTACGATTGTTAGAGCGTACGTTTTTGTTCCGGGCAGAAAGAGTCATGCTTTCCGGAGACCTACACAAATTGGAGACAGTCGAGACTGAAATGAGTGGAACGTCTGATAGTGTCACAGATGATCCCATACGTTATGCAGAAAAGCTGTACTATGCGCTAGATATGGCTAATAGTGAAGCTGCAACCCGTGTCATTAAGGAAATGGAAGGCCAATTTCCACGTATTTATCGTACAGAATCCGCAATCAAGGCGGCGTTCGCCCAAACATTCACACTGGCGTTGAACAAGTATGCAGCCGGACAGGATCACAGCCGAACCGTGCTGGAGGAGCACTCCAGCTTTATAACCGATGTATATGCTTATTCCACATTGGGCGAGCTGGTGGATCACTCGCTGGAGCATGTGTTGCAATGGATTGGACAGACTGATCCCGGTGGCAAGGACATCATCATGAAACAAATGATTGACTTTATTCATAGTCATTATGATGAAAATTTGCGATTGGAGTTACTGGCAGATATGTTTAATTACAATAGTGGCTATTTGGGCAAATTGTTCAAAAGTCATACTGGCGAGGCCTTTAATGCCTACCTGGATAAGGTGAGGATTGAGCGAGCAAGGGAGTTGCTTGCACAAGGAATTAAGGTACACCAGGTGGCGGAACGCGTAGGGTATGCGAACGCAGATTATTTTCATAGTAAATTTAAAAAGTATGCTGGAATGTCACCTTCCTCCTATCGTAATCGGGTTCAAAAGAACGGAGGAACAGATGGCTGTTGATAGAATCCCTAGGTTTAACGCTATGAAGTCTCTCTTGCAGATGTCGGAGGTACGACCTCCGAACGAAGAGAGGCTTTTTTTATGGCGAAAAAACAGATAGATCAATCGAAAATGTCACATTTATTATGGAGTTTAGGTCGTTTTCATCAAATCGCCATCATTATGACACAGCTTTGACACGATGTTCACATTTTCGATTCTATTTCATTTAAATTTATTCTATATAATGGGGATAATCTGAAGCCGGATCATGATAACCATAGTGAAGGTAGTTGAGTGAGTCATTTTCTAAAAAAGTGACCGCTGCATATGTAAGAATGTGAATACTATCACAAATGTAGAAGACTTCAGATTACAGACACTATAAATCAATGTTAAGAGAAGTGTAGGGGGAGGAGCAACATCATGGACGTATTGGATTTGGCACGGTTGCAGTTTGCAACCACAACGATTCTTCACTTTGTTTATGTGCCGATCTCCATTGGATTGTCGTTATTGGTGGCAATTATGGAGACTATGTATGTTATTAAGAAAAATGACTTGTACAAAAAAATGGCTCAATTCTGGGGAACGTTTCTGCTGATTAACTTTGCACTGGGCGTAGTCACTGGGATTTTGCAAGAATTTCAGTTCGGGATGAACTGGTCGGACTTTTCCCGTTTTGTGGGTGATGTATTTGGTACGCCGCTGGCGATTGAAGCGCTGCTTGCATTTTTCCTGGAATCGACCTTTATCGGATTATGGGTATTCGGTTGGGAAAGATTGTCCAAAACGGTCCATTTAATTTGTATGTGGTTGGTATCTATCGGTACGATGTTATCGGCATTGTGGATTCTAGCTGCTAATTCCTTCATGCAGCGTCCAGTAGGCTATGAGATTCAAAATGGACGTGCAGAAATGAAAGATTTTGCTGCTCTGCTAACGAATGAACAACTGTTATGGGAATTCCCACATACATTGTTTGCTGCTTTTGCGACAGGAGCATTTCTGATCGCGGGTATCAGTGCATGGAAGCTGATGCACAAAAAGAATCTGGACTTTTTTAAACCTTCTTTCAAATTGAGCATTATTGTTGCATTAATTAGTGCCATTGCTATTCCGTTGTTTGGTCATGGACAGGCTCAATATTTGGTGAAAACACAACCGATGAAGATGGCTGCCAGTGAGGGCTTATGGGAGAACAGTGGTGACCCCGCTCCTTGGACCGTTATCGCATGGATTGATCCTGGAAACAAGGAAAATTCCTTTGAGATTAAAGTTCCTTTTGCTTTGAGTTTTCTATCCTATAGTAAATTTACCGGCTCTGTGCCTGGTATGAATGAGCTGCAAGCCCAATATGAAAAAACGTATGGTCCGGGCGATTATATCCCGCCAGTACGTACCACGTTTTGGAGCTTCCGCATTATGATTGCGGCTGGATGTGGCATGATTGCACTCGCCTTATACGGGGCTTACCTGACGTTCCGTAAAAAGCTGGAAGGTTCACATCGCTGGTTCTTCCGTCTGATGATATGGGGGATATGCCTTCCATTCATTGGGAATACTTCAGGTTGGATCATGACTGAAATAGGTCGCCAACCGTGGACGGTATTTGGTTTGCTTCAAACGAAAGATTCTGTTTCGCCTACAGTTGTGGCAGGAGAAGTGCTATTCTCGTTCATCTCATTTACCACATTGTATTTAATTTTAACAGGTGTGCTGGCGTTTCTGTTTTACCGTACGGCTCGCAAAGGTCCAGATATTGAGCCACATCAGCAAACGGTAATTCATGATCCTTTTGCTCAAGGGGGTGACACCATTGTCGCTAAATGATTTATGGTTCTTATTGATCGCTGTGCTGTTTACCGGCTTCTTTTTTCTGGAGGGCTTTGATTTTGGCGTAGGAATGGCCACAGGATTGGTGCCGCGTAACGACCAACAAAAACGTTTGATGATCAATACGATTGGTCCATTCTGGGATGCCAACGAAGTGTGGCTGATTACAGCAGCAGGTGCAATGTTTGCCGCTTTTCCGCATTTTTATGCGACTATGTTCAGCGGATATTATCTCGTATTTGTGTTTATTTTGCTAGGTTTGATCTTGCGTGGAGTTTCTTTTGAGTTCCGCGGCAAGGCTGAAGGAAAATGGTGGACAGGAACGTGGGATGCCTGCATTCTGATTGGCAGCTTTCTACCGCCGATGCTGTTCGGTATGGCTTTTGCGGCTTTGGTGAAAGGTGTACCTATTCAGCAAAACATGGATTTGAAAGCTGGATTTCCCGATGTATTCAATGGATATACCGTATGGATTGGACTGACAGTGGTCGGAATGTGCCTAATGCACGGACTGACGTTTATTTCTCTGCGGACGATTGGAGAAGTACGGGATCGTGCTCGCGTGATTGCGTCCAAATTTCTTCCGGTATTGGGCATTTTACTTGCGGGCATGGTGGTATGGACTTATTTTGCAACGGATTTATTTGCGCGTCGCGGTCCCTTTATGTATGCTGCGGTAGCAGTCGGAATTGTCGCCTATGTGCTGACGTGGTACTTCCTGAAGCAGCGCCGCGAAGGATGGGCCTTCGGGATGACAGGTGCAGTGATTTTGCTGACCTTCGTTTCGTTATTCGTCGGTTTGTTCCCAAGATTTATGGTGAGCTCGATTAACAGTGCTTTTGATTTGACGATTTATAATGCAAGCTCCAGTCATTACACACTGAAAGCCATGACGATTGTTGCAGCAACGCTTTTACCCTTTGTGCTGGCTTATCAGGCGTGGAGCTATTTTGTTTTCCATAAGCGTCTCAGTGAGAAGGATCATTTGGAATACTAATGGATAAGGCATGGTTTGAATTAAAGGGCATTCGGCCAGTGATGCTGCTACTGGCTGCCCTTTCCCTGCTCCAGGGGGCCGCAGTGATTGCACAAGCAGTCTTCTTGGCAAAGGCTGTTACGATTTTGTTTGAACAAAATCCGCTGGTGATGGCTTGGCCGTCGCTGGCGTTGTTTTTCGCTGCTTTTGCAACGAGGCATACGGCGATCTGGCTGCAACGCCGGACAGCAGGCCGTTTTGCTGAAGCTTCAGGCGCTTCCTTACGGGAGCGTCTGCTTGCACGTTTGTTCGAACGGGGACCGGGTTTTGCAGCGCAGGAAGGTAGCGGCAAGTTGGTGACGCTAGCGCTGGACGGCATGGATCGTTTTCGCACGTATTTGGAACTGTCCATTCCTCGTATGATTGACATGATGGCTGTCACTATACTTGTACTTGTGTATGTTTTCACATTGGATGTCATTTCAGGTGTGATTTTGACGACTACGATGCCGATTCTGGTAGGCTTCTTTATTTTACTCGGCTTGGCGGCGCGGAAGCAGGCAGACAAGCAGTGGCGTTCCTATCGTCTGTTATCTCATCATTTCACGGATTCGCTGCGTGGACTTCAGACACTAAGGTTTTTGGGTCGTAGCCAAGAGCATGGGGAAACGGTTGGGAAGGTCAGCGACCAATACCGCACGGCAACGATGCGCACGCTGCGGGTAGCGTTTCTTTCCTCATTTGCCCTTGATTTTTTTAGTATGCTATCGGTCGCATTTGTTGCGGTAGGCTTGGGTTTGCGCCTGATTAGTGGCTCGGTGGGTTTGGAGGCAGCGCTTGCGGTGCTTATTCTGGCCCCAGAATATTTTATGCCCATACGCCAGTTGGGATCAGACTATCATGCTTCACTGGATGGTAAGGAGGCTTGGGGAGCAATCCGCTCCATTCTCAGTAAAGAAGATGACGCGACCGAGCCGAATAAACAGGCAGCTAACGATAAAGGATTGGACATCACGGGACAGGACATTCTCGAGCTGTTCGATGTGTGCCTCCTTAATGAAGACGGTTCGGCTCGGCTTGAACATGTGTCTGCCAATGTTGAACCGCACATGAACATGATCGGCATCGTTGGAGCTAGTGGAGCAGGTAAAACGACGCTGCTTAGTCTGCTTGGCGGTTTTGCTGATCCCACTTCGGGCGAACTGCTCCTGAATGGATGCAGATTGGCTGGGGATGCAAAAGCTGAATGGCAACGGCATATTGCGTATATTCCACAGCATCCATACCTGTTTAGCGCTTCTCTGGCAGATAATATCCGTTTTTATGAACCGGAGGCATCCAACCAGCAGGTGGAGTGGGCGGTTGACGCGGTTGGACTGCGTGAACTGGTAGACGGTCTTCCGGGTGGAATGAATGAGCCCATTGGTGAAGCGGGTAGGACGTTGAGCGGAGGACAGGCGCAGCGGATTGCATTGGCGCGGGCGTTGCTCAGTAACCGTCCGGTCATTTTATTGGATGAGCCTACGGCGCATCTGGATATTGAGACAGAGTGGGAGCTAAAACAGACGATTTTATCGGTTTTGAAACACAAAAGAGTGTTTCTTGCCACCCACCGGCTACATTGGATGCCAGATATGGACTGTGTCTGGATGATGAATCAAGGTCGTCTGGAAGAAGTAGGTTCCCATAAACAATTGATTGCCCGTAAGGGGGCATATTACCGATTGCTGACGGGGATGTCGGAAGGAGGGAACGGACGATATGAGAGTAACGGATAATAGCAGACAAGGCTGGTTTGTGACGTATCTGAGACAATATTTTTGGGCCTTTCTGCTAGCTGCTCTTTTAGGCGCGCTGGCCATTGGATGTGCGGGCGCGTTGCTTTTTACGTCCGGTCATCTGATTACCCGTTCGGCCTTAAAACCGGAAAATATATTAATGGTGTACGTTCCAATTGTGCTTGTGCGAACATTTGGTTTTAGTAAAGCGGTTATTCAGTACCTGGAACGCTTGGTAGGACATGATGCCGCACTGCGTCTGGTGTCCCGTATGCGGGTACGCTTATATCGGGCAGTAGAACCGCAGGCGCTGATGATCCGCAGCAAATTCCGTACAGGGGATTTATTGGGGTTGCTGGCAGAGGATATTGAACAGCTTCAAAACATCTATCTGAAGCTAGTTCTGCCTGCGCTATCGGCTTTGCTGATTTATGCAGCAGGCATCTCGGCGCTCGGACGGATGGACGGAACCTTTGCCTTGCTTATGGCGCTATATGGAGGATTTTTGCTTTTTATTGCCCCAGCTATCTCACTATGGACCTCACTCGCCAAACGGCGAATGTTCAAGCAGGAACGGAGTAAAGCCTATCAGGACCTGACGGATGCTCTGTTCGGCATGAGTGATCTGGTGCTGAGCGGACGGACTGGGCATTTCCTGAGTACCTTTACACAACGGCACAATAGGGCTGCCGTGATGGAAAATTCACTTCGCCGGGGCGAGTGGCGTTCTCATTGGATCGCACAATGCGTTGTAGGTGGCGGGGTTGTGATTATGACTGAGTGGGCCGGAGGACTGGTAGCACAGAATCTTATAGAAGCCACATGGCTGGCATCCTTTGCCCTTGTGGCTTTCCCATTGCTGGATGCCTTCGTTCGCGCTGGAGAAGCAGTGGTGCATGCACCGGAGTATCAGGATTCCCTTCGACGGTTGAAGGATTCGGAGAAAGACACACCTACACCTGTGTCATCATCGCTTCCGGTTACTGTGGATGCAGGACACCCAGCAGCAGGCGGCACAGCTGACACTATAGATGAGCAGGCTGCCGCTCTGGGATTGGGCCACGGAGGAGACCTGCTGCTGAACAACGTAAGCTACCGCTATGCGGCAACGCAGGAATGGAGCGTGCGTGATATCTCCTTGCACGTACCGCAGGGGGGCAAGGTTGCATTGCTTGGTCGCAGTGGTGCGGGCAAGTCCACGCTACTGAATCTGATTCAGGGAGCATTGCAGCCTGATGAAGGGAGCGTCACTATCGCAGGGATTCCCGTATATACAGGTGGAGCATACTCCAGTTTATTTGCGGTGCTAAACCAGCAGCCATATTTATTCGATACAACGGTAGCGAACAATATTCGGCTGGGACGACCCGATGCTACGCTGGATGAGGTGCGTGCAGTGACGAAGCAGGTAGGGCTTGGAACTCTAATTGATTCTTTGCCGGAGGGCTACGATACCCGAATGCATGAGACGGGCCTTCGTTTTTCCGGTGGAGAAAAACAGCGAATTGCACTGGCGCGGATTTTGCTGCAAAATCACCCGATTGTTTTGCTGGATGAGCCGACAGTGGGGCTTGACCCGCTGACAGAGCATGAGCTCATGCAGACGATGTTTCGTGTGCTGAAGGGCAAAACATTGATCTGGATCACGCATCATCTCACAGGAATGGAGCATATGGACGAGGTGATCTTTATGGAGCAGGGCACCATTTCCATGCGCGGCAGTCATGAGCAGCTGTGGCAGGAGCAGTCTCGTTACCGTAATCTGTATGAGCTGGATCATCCGAGCCTGTGAAATGAGGTATTTAAAATTTTGATTAACTTTTATATACTGGTTAGAGTTGATGCGTCACATGCAGACATTCAACTGGAGAGGCTGATATGAATGAAAACACTAATCTCTAAGCATTGGCATTTGATGCTGATTGGTTTTGTAGCCCTGAGCATGGGCGGGTTTGTCTTGTTTTATTTTCAGGGGAGCGTGTCGTCGTTTCCGGCCATTCAACCTAAACAAGCTCAGGAAGAGCCAGACAAAACTAAATATGAGATTGTTACAGTGGGTGTAAAAGGGGACGGTTTCTATCCTAAAAATATTGAAGTGAAAGCCGGCGTTCCAACCAAAATCAATTTCAAGAAAATGACATCCTTCACTTGCATTGATGAAGTGCAGTCGTTGAAGATCGGAATGGACGTTTACCTGGATCACGAAAATAATTATTTTACCGTCGAGGACTTGAAACCAGGCGTATATGAGTACAATTGCGGTATGTACATGTACTACGGAACCATCACAGTAAAATAAATCAAAAAAGCTTTCTGGCACATTGATGCCAGAAAGCTTTTTTTCCTTCAATCAATCATTAGGTTAATTGCGACAGTGTGTATATACCATCCACCACCTGTGGTGCAGTATGCATTATCCTTTTTGCATTATGCTTTATCCTTTACCCTTTACCTCTGATCAGCTTACATTGCTGATCTTTTGTTTTTTACAAGACTTCTTTCAGGGAATTTACATTAGAACGGAACAGGCGGAATGTGCTGGACAAGCGAAGCGGTCGCCTTAAAGCTTTCTGCAGGAAAGCTCGCATCGCAAGCATAAACTGTCCCCGGCTTTCTACCTTTGTGTGCTTATTCAAGAAATCCGGGGACAACAGCGATGGGAAGCACCATCCGCATGCGTAGTGGCACGAATGTAATTTTTTTCATCCCATATATCTAATTTTGAACTGATTTTTCTCCTAATTCGTCGGGTATCCGCTTCCAAGCCAGCAAAGTATGATAATAGTATCTAGAGATGAGGAGGAGCTTGTTATGGGATCTTCAACTGAAACCGCTTCCAACAATAGTGCTTTGATTCCTGAATCCAATAGGGGAAGACCACGCAAGGCTCGCGGCCCGAAGCCTGACCGTGGTAAAAAAGGCTTGTGGGACAGTGTGAAGCAGCAAAAGTATCTTTATTTTATGTCCATTCCTTTCGTCATATGGGTGTTTGTTTTCAGCTATCTTCCGCTTTGGGGCTGGACGATGGCGTTTCAAAATTATAAGCCAGCCAAATCTTTTACGGACCAGAAATGGGTAGGGCTGGATAACTTTATTGAGCTATTTCAGGATGAACGATTTTATCTGGTATTACGCAATACGCTAGCGATGAGCCTGATGGGGATTGTATTTGGTTTTGTCGTACCGATCTTCTTTGCAATTCTGTTAAATGAGCTGCGTGGTATGCTGTTCAAACGGTTTGTGCAGACAATATCCTACCTCCCGCATTTTGTATCCTGGGTAGTTGTGGCCGGCTTGGTCACCAAGATGCTGTCCATTGACGGAGGCATTGTCAACGATGTATTGGTAGCGCTTCATATTGTGGATGAACCGATTCAGTTCATGGCAAAGGGGAGCTGGTTCTGGTATATTGTAACCGCTTCCGACATATGGAAGGAGACAGGTTGGAATACGATTATTTATTTAGCTGCAATCACCGGAATTGATCAAGAACAGTATGAAGCATCGCGCGTGGATGGAGCGAGTCGTTGGAGACAGATGTGGCATATTACACTGCCGGGTATCCGCTCGACGATTGCCATTCTGTTCATTATGGCGATTGGACATCTGGTGAGCAACGGTTTTGAAAAGCAGTTCTTGCTTGGCAATAGTCTTGTGACGGATTATTCCGAGGTGCTGGATCTGTACGCGCTCAATTACGGGATTAATTTGGGTCGCTTCTCTTACGGGACGGCAATTGGTATTTTCAACTCGCTGGTTAGCATTCTGCTGTTGTTTACGGCGAACGGTATATTCAAAAAACTGACCAAAGAAAGCATCATGTAGGGAGGGAGAAGCGAAATGACGAATAAGGCATTTAATGCTACCCGGTCTGAGAAGCTGTTTGACCTATTTAACTATATCCTCATGGCTCTGATCGTGGTGTTGACGCTGTACCCATTTCTGAACGTACTTGCGATTTCCCTTAACAATTCAACGGACACGGTTCGTGGTGGTATTTATATATGGCCCCGCCAATTTACGCTCGAAAATTACAAAACGATTTTCCAGTACGATGGCCTTCTTCAGGGACTGCAAATATCTATTCTTCGTACTTTGGTCGGGACGGTACTCGGATTGATCTGCGCATCTATGCTTGCTTTTACATTGAGTCGGGTCGAGTTTCGTGCTCGTAAGTTTATTTCTACGTTTTTGGCGTTGACGATGTATTTTTCCGGCGGGATGGTGCCCGTGTTTATTTTGATGCGGGATTTGCATCTGCTAGGTTCGTTTTGGGTGTACATTTTTCCAGGCTTAATCAGTGCATTTAACGTGTTTGTCATTCGTTCCTTTATGGATGGTTTGCCGTATGCGTTGCAGGAGTCTGCCAAACTCGATGGAGCAAATGATTTTACGATTTACTGGAGAATTATTTTGCCGCTGTGCAAACCAGTATTGGCAACGATTGCTCTTTTTCTGGCAGTAGGTCAGTGGAATGCTTGGTTTGATACGTATTTATACAACGGTGGGGCGTCGCAATGGACGACGTTACAGTATGAGCTGATGAAAATACTGCAAAGTACGCAGCAAGGCGGCTCCAGTATGACGAATAGCAACGACATGGCTAAACAAATGGCTCAAATTTCACCAGAGTCGATCAAAATGGCAATCACGATTACGGTTACGCTCCCCATCCTGATGGTGTATCCGTTCTTGCAAAAGTATTTTGTAGGCGGTATGACGCTGGGGGCAGTGAAATCATAAAAGCCAGGATTCTGGCAGTAAATAGTAGTTATTTGCAGGAGAAGTCATCATAAGAATATAGGAGGATTTATACATGAAAAAACACTGGTCCAGATTTGCACTGATTCCCTTGCTCGCGGTGTCACTTACCGCACTCGCAGGTTGTGGGGGAAGCGATAAAGCAGCGAAGGAGAGCACATCCAGCGGTACAGACCCGATTACGTTTAGCTTCTTCGGAGCAGATACAAGCCCACAATGGAACGGAATGAAGGATGAAATAGGCAAGGAAATCACCAAGAAAACAGGTGTAACCTTGAATGCGGAATTTGATGTCAGCGGTGGAGGTGGAGATGACCGAATTGCTTTGATGGCAGCAAGTGGAGAATACCCGGACTTGGTTTCTCCTAAAGCGAATATTAATAAGCTTGTGGATGCGGGGGCCATGATTGATCTGACAGATCTGATCAACGATCACGCACCTAATCTCAAAAAGCTATATGGACCCTATATGGATCGTTTGAAATACAGTAATAAGGATCAATCCATCTATGTCCTTCCTACGTATGCAGGTGTGGGACAGGAAAGTTTTGACGCAACAGGGGGATTTGAAATTCAGCATAAGGTGCTCAAAGAGTTAGGTTATCCAAAGGTAAGAACGTTACAGGATTATGAAAACGTACTCAAAACCTATGCAGCCAAGCATCCGACGATCAATGGCAAAAAAACGATCCCACTCACGCTGGATGCAGACGACTGGAGAATTATGATTACCGTAACGAATCCTGCCTTCCAGACGACTGGAGCGCCGGATGATGGTGAATATTTTATTGATCCCAAAACGTTTGAAGCCAAGCTTCATTACAAACGTCCAGAAGAAAAGGAATATTTCCGTTGGTTGAACCACATGTACAATGAAGGACTGCTCGATAAAGATTCGTTTGTGCAAAAAAGTGATCAATACAAATCCAAAATTGCCAGCGGCCGTGTCCTCGGTCTGATTGACCAGGAGTGGGGTTATCAGGATGCTGAAAATGCGTTAAAAGCGTCAGGCAAGGCCGATTCCAGCTACGCGCATTTTCCAGTTACACTTTCGGAGGAATACAAGGATCGTTCCTTTCAGGATACAGGCTTCGCGTCAGGTTATGGTGTAGGTATTACGGAAAATTGCAAGGACCCAGTGCGGGCTATTAAATTCCTGGATTATTTAGCTTCCGATGAAGGACAGGTGTTAGTGAACTGGGGGATCGAAGGCAAGCATTACGAGATCAAAGATGGCAAACGCATCATTCCTGCGGATGTGCTGGAGCAAAAAACGAACAATGCAACCAACTTCAGTAAGTCTACTGGGATAGATTTGTACACGCTCATCAGCGGACACTACGGTGATGGCGTGAAGGACCCTACAGGTAACTACTATACTGCCAAATTCCCGGAGCAAATTATCGCGGCCTATTCGGAGCCGGAGAAAGAATCCCTTAAAGCATATGGCGTAAAAACGTGGAAAGATCTGTTCCCGGACAAGAAAGAATTTAATGTAAAGCCTTGGGGCGCAGCCTATAACCTGACAACAGACAATGAATCCAACTATAACGTTACATTCAAAAAAACGACCGACATTATCCGCAAACGTATACCCGAAGCTATTTTAGCACCAGCTTCCAATTTTGATACGGTATACGACAACATGATTAAAGAACTGGATGCCGCCGGAGCTGTCCAAATGGAACAGCAATACACGCAACTGGTGAAGGACAGAGTGGAGTTATGGAGCGGTAAGGCTTCTAAATAGCTGACTGCTTTTAACGAAATTTTGAATGTCGGAATGACAGAGCGCTTGTCCTTATGGTCCATACGGGATTAGCGCTCTGTTTGATCTTGATGGGGGAGGGTTTGATGTGACGAAAGGCGAAAGGCCACAGTCCCTGCGTTTATGGTATCGCCAGCCTGCTAAGGTATGGGAGGAAGCATTGCCAGTCGGTAATGGAAGGCTGGGAGCTATGGTATTTGGCGGAATCAGAGAGGAGCATTTGCAATTAAACGTGGATACGCTCTGGTCCGGATTTCCCAGAGATGGCGTTCAGTATGATGCATTGCGATATTTGCAGCCTGTCAGAAAACTGATTGCAGATGGAAAATACAAGGAAGCGGAACAACTGATTAATACGAATATGCTAGGTCGCGATACGGAAGCCTATCAGCCTTTGGGAGATTTGTGGGTTACGCAGGAGGGCCTAGGGGAAATTGTGCATTATGAACGGGAACTGGATTTGCTGACCGGAACGGCAGCGGTCACTTTTCAAAGTGATGGAGTCCGCTATACCCGTGAAGTTATTGCCAGTGCGCCAGATGGAATCATGATGGTGTCACTGACCGCGAATAAGCTTGGGAAGATCCATGCATCGGTGCGCATCACTTCCCCCCATCCTTGTGAAGACGAGGTTGGAGAGGATGCACATTTTGGTGATTCATCCAAATGGGATAGCGATAATGACGATCCATCCGATGAGTCGATCAGGGACTTTATTACGTTGGCTGGCCGAGTGCCCAGTCATGTCGAATCTAATTATCGCGGTGATCATCCACAGTCTGTCGTTTATGAAAATGATTTGGGGATGGCTTTTGCAGTTCAGGCGAGGGTTATTCCTGAGGGAGGAACCTTGACGAAGAGTGCTGATGGAGCACTGATCATCTCGGGCGCGGATAAAATCACGGTGTATTTGGCAGCAGCTACCGGATTTCAGGGATTTCATGCTATGCCGAATAGTGATGCAACGGAATCAGTAGAAGCATGTCAAGTCATTTTAGACGGAGTAATTTCGCTGGGAAGTGAGCAGGTGCGGCAACGCCATAAACAGGATTATCGAAAGCTGTTTGACCGCGTTGCATTAGAACTGGGAGATACTCTAACCGACGAGTCCGTTTTACCGACTGATCAGCGATTGGAACTTTATCAGAAAGGTCAGGCCGACCTGGGGCTGGAAGTGCTGTTATTTCAGTATGGCCGCTATTTGCTCATGGGCAGCTCGCGTCCGGGGAGTCAGCCTGCCAATCTGCAGGGCATCTGGAATGACCGGGTGCAGCCGCCGTGGAACAGTAATTATACAACCAATATTAATACTCAGATGAACTATTGGCCTGCAGAAGTATGCAATCTTGCCGAGTGCCATGAACCATTGCTGCACATGATTGGAGAAGTGGCTCGTACGGGACGGAGGGTAGCCTCCATCCATTATGGTGCTCAAGGGTGGGCAGCTCATCACAATGTAGATGTGTGGAGATACGCCGGACCTTCAGGGGGCCATGCCAGTTGGGCGTTTTGGCCGCTTGGGGGTGTATGGCTAACTGCTCACCTATGGGAGCGCTATCTGTTTACCCTGGATACAGCCTATTTGGCAGAACATGCTTATCCACTCATGAAGGGGGCGGCAGCCTTTTGCATGGATTGGCTCGTGGAAGGCCCGGAGGGCCGGCTTGTGACATCCCCATCTACATCACCTGAAAATAAATTCAAAACGCCAGACGGCGAGGAATGCAGTATATCTATGGGCTCCACCATGGATATGACGCTGATTCGGGAGCTGTTGAGTAACTGCATTCAAGCTGCGGATCTGCTGGAATTAGACGATGAGTTCCGCAACCGCTGCGAGGAGACACGGGCACGGTTAATGCCCTATCAAATCGGACGTCACGGCCAGTTACAGGAATGGTTTATCGATTTTGAGGAAGCGGAGCCTGGGCATCGACATGTTTCGCATCTATATGGGTTGTACCCCGGTCGGCAAATTCACATCCGTGATACCCCGGAACTGGCTGAGGCGGCCCGCATATCGTTGCGTCGACGGCTTGATCACGGTGGTGGGCATACCGGATGGAGCTGTGCCTGGTTGATTAACCTGTATGCTCGACTTGAAGATGGCGACGCCGCACATCGGTATGTTCGCACATTGCTGTCGCGATCGATCTATCCTAATTTATTTGATGCTCACCCGCCTTTTCAGATCGATGGTAATTTTGGTGCGACGGCGGGGATTGCAGAAATGCTGCTACAAAGCCGTCCGGGAGAGCTAACGTTACTGCCTGCCTTGCCAACGGCTTGGTCGGAGGGACGGGTCAGTGGATTGAAGGGACATGGCGGGATGACGGTTGGCATGGAATGGTCCGGTTCCCGGCTTGTCCGTGCTCATCTGGCCACATCCATCTCAGCAGGAAGCTGCACGATTCGCAGTGCACATCCATTTAGAGCAGATGCTCGTCAGGCTCTGCCTGATCCTGAGCATGGAGGATTCATTTTGTCATGGATTTTTACCAAAGAGCAGGAAACAACGAACGGACATACGATTATAATTGAAGGAGAGGAATAGATATGACCATTTTTCAATTTCCGCAGGACTTTATGTGGGGGACCGCAACGGCAGCCTATCAAATCGAGGGAGCTTATGAGGAGGATGGGAGAGGTTTGTCGATCTGGGATACCTTTGCCCATACGCCTGGTAAAGTGTTCAACGGTGATAACGGTAATGTAGCTTGTGACAGCTATCATCGCTACGAGGAAGATATCCGCCTCATGAAGGAACTGGGCATTCGTACATACCGTTTTTCAGTGTCCTGGCCGCGTATATTTCCCAATGGTGACGGTGAAGTCAATCAAGAAGGATTGGACTATTATCATCGCGTAGTCGATTTGTTGAACGAAAACGGGATTGAACCGTTTTGCACACTGTACCATTGGGATTTGCCTCAAGCGCTTCAGGATGCTGGAGGATGGGAGAATCGTCGTACGATTCAAGCATTTGTCCAGTATGCAGAAACGATGTTCCGCGAGTTCCACGGTAAAATACACCATTGGCTGACATTCAATGAACCATGGTGCATCGCCTTTTTATCCAATATGCTAGGAGTTCATGCCCCGGGTCTGACCAATCTTCAGACAGCCATTAATGTAGGACATCATCTGCTAGTTGCGCATGGTCTTTCTGTGCGCCGCTTCCGCGAGCTGGGCACCAGTGGCCAGATCGGTATCGCTCCCAATGTCTCCTGGGCTGTTCCTTACAGCACATCTGAGGAGGATAAAGCCGCTTGTGCGCGCACCATTTCCCTGCACAGTGACTGGTTTCTTCAACCTATTTATCAAGGCTCGTATCCTCAGTTTTTGGTAGACTGGTTTGCGGAGCAAGGAGCCACCGTGCCTATTCAGGATGAGGATATGGATATTATCGGCGAGCCTATTGATATGATCGGTATTAATTACTATGCTATGTCAGTTAATCGTTTTAATCCTGAAGCCGGGTTTCTTCAATCTGAAGAAATCAATATGGGGCTACCCGTAACGGATATCGGTTGGCCAGTGGAGTCGCGTGGGCTGTACGAGGTACTGCATTATTTGCAAAAATACGGTAACCTCGATATTTATATCACAGAGAATGGAGCTTGTATCAACGATGATGTCGTGAATGGCAAGGTTCAGGATGACCGTCGCATTTCGTATATGCAGCAGCATTTGGTGCAGGTACACCGGGCTATTCATGACGGTCTTCATGTCAAAGGATATATGGCATGGTCACTTATGGACAATTTTGAGTGGGCAGAGGGATATAATATGAGATTTGGTATGATTCATGTCGATTTCCGCACACAGGTCCGCACCCCGAAGGAAAGTTACTATTGGTATCGAAATGTAGTAAGTAATAACTGGTTGGAGACCAGACGTTAAACGAAGATCGATTAAAAATATAGCAAAGACGGATTTGTCTTCACTCCCTTTTGTTTGAACACTGGGTCTTCCGGGGTAATAATAGTCAAGATATGCAGAGGGTTGTTTTAGGTATGTAGAGACCAAAGGGAATAAAGAAGCAAGATATGTGCATACTGACAAAAATACCGGACGAGGACGTTAAAAATTAATTTAGAACGAAGGGAGTGGAGGGTATGGCTGCAAATTTTAGGAAATCAGGATCAACTGACGGGCAAATGAGCCGGACGGTATCTGTTATCGCTTGGATCGCCTGTATTGCAGGTATTATCCTTATTTTGCTTGATATAGGTAATTTAACTGATCGGAATATATATTTAATGACAGGCATTGGCTGCGTTGTTGCCGGGATTTTTATTTTTCTCGTTGGGAAATCATTTGTCATTGCACGCAAGAAGGAAGACCAGGAAAACGGCCGCAGTTAATACAATTTAAAAATGATTTAAAGCGAATATATGCTGAAAACAACAATGTGGGGCTTCGAGCAGTGTAGGATGATAACTGTAAGGAGTCCCGCTTTTTTCTTTAATATAACTTCTTTAAGATACACAAATAACGTTTTTATTATGTCATCTTTGTATTAATAAGAAATTTTGAATTTGCAAGAGAAATTTTATTTTTAGAGATGTTTTTCACAAAAAACGGACAAATAATCGACAATTCTGTTAACAATAAAAAAAGAGGCCACTTTTCTGCTATCTTATATAGGGGCAACATTACAGGAGTTCGTAAAGTTTTGAGTAATTTATTATTTAAGGAGAGGGGAACAACATGAACAAAAAACCAAAAGCGATTATTGCGTTGGTTTTGACCGTGCTCACGGTAGCATTGCTCATTTGGACGTGTTTTTATGCTGGCGGAAAATACGTTGTTTTCGATCCGAAAGGACCCGTTGGGCAAGCACAAAAAGAGCTGATCATTCTTACAACGGCATTGTCTGCGCTAATAATTGTACCGGTCATGATTTTGACTTTCTTCATCATTTGGCGGTATCGTGATACACCGACAAACAAGGTGAAGTATCAACCCCACTGGGATGACAGCAAAAAGCTGGAGACTACATGGTGGGCTATTCCAATTATCGTTATCTGTATTATTGCGGTCATTACTGCAAGATATACCTACTTGCTGGAGCCTTCCAAGCCGTTGGCAAGTACGCAAAAGCCAGTAACCATTCAAGTGACTTCACTGGACTGGAAATGGCTCTTTATGTATCCAGAGGAAGGTATAGCTACAGTTAACCAAGTTCACATTCCTAAAGGTGTTCCAGTCCGTTTTGAACTGACTGCTGACGCCCCGATGAACTCGTTCTGGATTCCGCAATTGGGCGGACAAATCTACACCATGTCAGGCATGGCTATGAAACTGCATTTGCAGGCCGATCACGAAGGAACTTACTTTGGTTCGGGTGCAAACTTTAGCGGTGAGCATTTTGGACAAATGCGTTTTGATGTAGAGGTCCAGTCGGATGAAGAGTATAAAAACTGGGTCGCTGACATCAAGAAGCAGTCTAAGCCGCTAACGAAAGACGGCTATTTGGCGCTTGCAAAACCAGGTTTGTCCCAGCCTGATGAGTATTCTTCGATTCCAGATGGCTTGTTCAAAGACATTGTTAACAAGTATGTAGTGGAGGGTGCTTCTAACCCACATGCTGGACATGGTGAAGCTACATCCACAGAAGGTTCTTCTCAGTCCGGCACAGAAGATCATGCGGCAATGGACATGAGTCATATGAATATGAGCGGACACAATTAAATGATTATAGGGAAGGAGGCCCCCAATGCTTGACAAAATAAAAGAGTTTGCATCCACTTTCTTCGTTACTGGAGACCCAATGATCTATGGAGCGGACGTCTCCATCGCTTTAGCGACGATCGGGATCGTGTTTGTGCTCACTTATTTCAAAAAATGGGGCTGGCTTTGGAAAAACTGGTTGACTACGGTTGACCATAAAAAAGTCGGTATTATGTATATTCTTGCGGCCATCTTGATGTTATTCCGCGGAGGCGTGGATGCATTATTGATGCGTGTTCAACTGGCTACACCGGATGTTACACTTCTGCATCCGGAGCATTACAACCAGATTTTCACAACTCATGGCACGATCATGATCCTGTTTATGGCGATGCCGTTGATGTTTGGTTTGTTTAATATCGCTGTACCTCTTCAAATTGGTGCGCGTGACGTTGCGTTTCCTTTCCTGAACGCATTGAGCTTTTGGCTTTTCTTTATGGGAGCGATGTTGTTCAACCTGTCCTTCGTTATCGGCGGTTCGCCAGATGCAGGTTGGTTGAGTTATCCACCGCTTTCAGAACTGCAATTTAGTCCAGGCGTCGGTCAGAACTTCTATATCTGGGGTATTCAGATTTCGGGTATAGGTTCCTTGGCTACGGGAATCAACTTTATTGTGACCATTATTAAAATGCGTGCACCTGGTATGACTTGGATGAAAATGCCTGTCTTTACGTGGTCTGTATTTTCGTCATGTGTTATTATCATTTTCGCATTCCCGATTCTGACGGTTACTTTGGCATTGCTGTTCCTTGACCGCTTCGGAGGAGGACACTTCTTTACGCTTGATTTTGGCGGTAACCCGATGATGTATATCAACTTGATCTGGATGTGGGGGCACCCTGAGGTATACATTGTAGTTTTGCCTGCCTTCGGTATTTATTCCGAGGTTATCAGCGTATTCTCCAAAAAGAAATTGTTTGGATACAAGTCTATGGTTTACGCCATGTTCATTATTGCGATCTTGTCCTTCTTTACGTGGGCGCATCACTTCTTCACGATGGGATCAGGCGCAGATGTTAATGCATTCTTTGCGATTTCGACGATGGTTATCGCAATACCGACAGGGGTTAAAGTATTTAACTGGCTGTTCACAATGTATCGGGGTAAGATTACATTTAAGACTCCTATGATGTGGTCAATTGCTTTTATTCCGAACTTCTTGATTGCTGGTTTGACGGGCGTCATGTTGTCTGTAGCGCCTGCTGACTTCCAGTTCCATAACAGTTACTTCCTGATCGCTCACTTTCACTCCGCTCTGATTGGTGGTGTAGTGTTCGGTTACTTGGCAGGTCTGTACTATTGGTGGCCTAAAATGTTCGGTTTCACATTGCCTGAAACGCCTGGTAAATGGGCTTTCTGGTTCTGGAACATCGGTTTCTATGTATGTTTTATTCCGCAATATTCCCTCGGTCTGATGGGTATGACGCGTCGTCTGAGCACTTACGGCTGGGATACCGGCTGGCAGCCGCTTAACCTCGTTTCAACCGTTGGGGCATTCCTGATGGGAATTGGTTTCTTGTTCCAGGTTCTTCAAATTCTTCTGGGTATCAAGAATTATCGCAAGCTGAAGGATACAACAGGCGACCCTTGGGGTGGTCATACGTTGGAATGGTCGATTCCTTCACCTGCACCAGAATACAATTTTGCTACCATTCCACAAGTAGAAGAACGTGATGACTGGTGGGCAGAAAAAGATAAACGTGCAAAAGGTATTTTCAGAAAGCAACCGCCAATTGAAGCGATTCATATGCCGAAAAACTCGGCGATTCCATTCATTATGTCGGTATTCTTTTTCATTGCAGGTTTCGGGTTCGTATTCGGATGGTCGTTCTTCTATATTCCAGGGCTGATCGGTGTGGCAATTTGTATGATTTGCCGTTCGTTCTTCTCCTATGATGGCGACTACTATATCCCTGCGGATGAAGTAAAACGCACGGAAGCGGCAATAAGGGGGTCTGTATAATGGCACAAGCTACAGCACATCACAGCCATGATCATGACCACGGGCATCACGATCCGCAAGAATTGAAGATGCTTGGTTTTTGGATCTTCCTCGTTACGGACGTAATCCTGTTCAGTACCTTGTTCGCAACCTTCGTCGTCCTTCGGAACAACACAGCCGGAGGACCGGGTGGCGCAGAGCTGTTTAACATGACGGGCGTTATTATTGAAACGTTCCTCTTGCTCACGAGCAGCTTCACAAGTGGTCTGGCTGTGTTGGCCATGAACAAAGGAAGCATGAAGGGATTAATTAACTGGTTAATCGTGACGGCGATCCTGGGTCTTGGTTTTATCGGTTTTGAGGTTTACGAGTTTGTTGAGTTGGTACACGAAGGAGCCAATTTTGGAACCAGTGCGTTCTTGTCGGCATTCTTCACTTTAGTTGGAACGCACGGACTTCACGTTTCGTTAGGTCTAGTTTGGATGATTGGACTCATGTTCCAGTTGAAAAAACGGGGGCTTACACCAGAGACGAAGGGGAAAGTTTCGGCATTGAGCTTGTACTGGCACTTTTTGGACGCTGTCTGGATCTTCTTGCTGACAGTCGTCTATTTGATGGGGGTGATGTAGATGGCACAGCATCAAACAGGAGCGGGTTCGCATGGTCATGATGATTCTCACGGTTCAGTGAAATCCTATGTTATTGGGTTTATTCTGTCCATCGTACTGACCATCATTCCTCTCGGTGTGGTTATGAATCATATGTTGAGCCGCACTTCGACCATGGTTGTTATTTTAGCCGCGGCAGTGCTACAATTTCTGGTTCAGCTTTTCTTCTTCATGCACATTCGTGAAAGCAATGGACCACGTTGGAATGTCATGACTTTGATTTTCGGTGTAGTTATCCTGTTGACCGTCGTTGGTGGTTCTGTATGGATTATGGAATACAACATGGTAGCACACTAATAAGTCAGGATTTTTGCAAAATCACTCAAGTACAAACGAATTAGGAAAGAGGAAGCGGACGTAGAGCCGCTTCTTCTTTTTTTTGTGTAGCTTATTAAAATTAAAACTGTGGCTTCTTGAACTCAAGTTTACATATGTGTAAAATGGAATTGTATAACAGTAGAGTGAAAACGATAATACTAGTGGAGAGCGGAGGAAAAAGTAATGAACACAGAAATACTGTTTAAACCTTTTAAGGCAGGTAATTTAACTCTTCCCAATCGAATTGTTATGGCGCCCATGACACGAAATTTTTCTCCTCAAGGTATTCCAGGGCCTGACGTGGCGGTGTATTATCGTCGGCGTGCAGAAAATGCGGTTGGTTTAATTGTTACGGAGGGAACTGCTATTAATCATCCCGCAGCTGTAGAGCACACCAGCATTCCTAATTTTTATGGTGAGGGATTAAAGGGGTGGGCCAAGGTAGTCGAGGAGGTTCATGCGGTAGGTGGCAAGATTATACCGCAGCTCTGGCATGTGGGTACAGCTCGCCAAATAGGTGCGGATAACCAACCGAATCCCGAGGCATTGCCTGTCGGTCCGTCCGGTATTTCTCCTGCCGGTGAAAAGGTAGTTGAGCCGTTGACCGAGACCGAGATTGCTGATATTATCGCAGCCTATGCTCAAGCCGCTGCTGATGCCCAGCGAGTGGGTTTTGACGGTATTGAGCTTCATGGAGCACACGGCTATTTAATTGATCAGTTTTTCTGGGACAAAACGAATAAGCGTACCGATCAATATGGAGGCAATTTGGTCCAGCGTACTCGATTTGCGGTGGAGGTCATTGAGGCTTGTCGTCGTGCAGTGGGGCCGGATTTCCCAATTATACTGCGATTCTCCCAGTGGAAGATGTACCACTATGAAGAAAAGCTGGCACAGACACCCCAGGAACTTGAACAGTTTCTCGCTCCATTAGTGAAGGCAGGAGTGGATGTGTTCCATTGCTCAAGCCGCCGTTTTTGGGAACCGGAGTTTGAAGGGTCCGATCTAAACTTGGCAGCTTGGACCAAAAAGCTAACAGGCAAGCCAGTTATTACTGTAGGCTCCATTGGCTTGGAGAAGGCGTTTTTGAGTGATTTGGAAAAAAATAATAATCGTCAAACCGATCAATCCAGTAGTGTAGAGGCAAGATTAGAACAACTCGTGGGGCAGGTAGAACGAGAGGAAGCTGATCTAGTTGCGGTTGGGCGTGCTTTGCTGGTTGATCCAGCGTTTGCGGTGAAGTTACGTGATCAACAAATAGAAGAAATTATTCCTTACAGTGATGAAGTATTAAAAACGTTGAATTAAGCTTTATTAAGCTCTATGTAGTGTAAAGCTATAGCGTTAGGCAAGCATTGAGACTTGGAAGTTTTCTGTTACAGGGCAAGCTGTAATATAAGCTATTCGTAAACTCTACGAATTTGCTATAATAGGAGCATCAAGTCGAAATACACGGGGTGAAAAGGATGAATTCTGAAACGGAAGCTTTGGATTGCGAGCCGGCTTGTCACGGTTCAGATCAGGAAATCGAGCGCATAAAATCTTCCCTAGTTGAGGATTCCATCGCATACAAAATGTCGGAGCTGTTTAAAGCACTGGGTGACCCGACACGAATTAAGCTGATTTATGCCCTGGCACAAAAAGAACTGTGTGTCCATGATCTGACCCAAGTGTTGAACATGGGCCAATCTGCGGTATCCCACCAGCTTCGTTATTTGCGCAATCTGCGTATTGTCAAACGACGCAAGGAAGGCAAAACGGTGTTTTATTCACTGGATGATAATCATGTGGAGCAGATCTTTTTGCAAACCCATCAGCACATATCACATCAATAATTTTTTGGGATAAAGCAACCGAGGGCGCCAAGCGATTGGCGCTCTTTTGGCGTTTGTCCGTTGAGGTCGATTTTTTTGTTAAAAAGGGCTAGATGTCATTGACTTTTGACCCTGATCCTGAATATAATGGCCTTAACAAATAATATATGAACAGTTGCTCATATATAGTTAATTGGAGGCCAATGACTATGGATGCTCTAAAAAGAACGGAACGGCATGAATGGATTTTGGAAGGTTTGGATTGCGCCAACTGTGCTCTCAAGATTGAAAATGGAGTCAGTAAAATAGAAGGGGTCATGGATTGCTCGGTCAATTTTGTTACGAAAACGTTGACGATGACCACAAGTTCGGATCAAAAAGAAGAGATATTTCGCCAAACGGAACGAAAGGTTCACAGACTCGAGCCACATGTTCGGATGGTGGTAAAAAGTGCCCGTGGACGCCTGCGTGAAGACAGCCCAAGCGACGCTGGTACAGTACAGACTGGTAGCACAGATGATTGTGCATGCGGTCATGAGCATGATGGTGAAGGACATACACACGACGGCGGGCAAGATGCAGCTTACAGCCGTGTCGGTCACCGTCATGAAGCACATGGCGAGCAAGCCCATACGCACGATGGACACGACCACGGCGATCATGCACACGAGCATCACAACCACCATGCAGAGCACAAACATGGTGAATCCACCCATGCTCATTCACATTCGCATGGAGATGATAGCCACGCTGGGCATACGCATGATCACGGTACGGACGGTATGCGCCGCATGATTGCGCGTTTGGCTATTGGTGCGGTCGTTGCGGCTGTTGCCTGGTGGTTACCTGTCGAAGGTGTAGGCAAGCTGGCCCTATTTTTACTGGCATATATCATCGTTGGCGGTGATGTTGTCTTGCAGGCTGCACGCAGTTTGGTGCGTGGAATGGCCTTTGACGAGTACTTCCTGATGACCCTGGCTACTGTTGGTGCATTTGCGATTGGTGAATACCCCGAAGGCGTAGCTGTCATGTTCTTTTATCAAATCGGAGAGCTGTTTCAAGGCATTGCAGTTAACCGTTCACGTAAGTCCATCAGTGATCTGATGGATATTAGACCGGACTATGCCAACCTGAAGACGGCTGAGTCTGTGCGGAGGGTGTCCCCAGAAGACGTTCGCATTGGGGATTTGATTGTGATTAAGCCAGGCGAGAAGATCCCGCTGGACGGTAAAGTTGTAGATGGTAAATCGCATGTGGATACTTCTGCGTTGACTGGTGAATCGGTGCCTCGTACTGTGGAGCCGGGAAGTAGCGTGTTGAGTGGATTTATCAATACGAACGGGCTTCTAACGGTAGAGGTTAGCAAAGAGTTTAGTGAATCCGCGGTCTCTAAAATTTTGGAATTAGTGCAAAATGCGAGTGCCAAAAAAGCGCCGACTGAAAAGTTTATCACGAAATTTTCCAGATACTATACTCCCGTAGTGGTTATTGTAGCGCTGTTGTTGGCGGTTGTTCCACCGCTTGTTGTGCCAGGTGCACAATTTGCAGATTGGGTGTACCGTGCGCTTGTTTTCCTCGTTATTTCTTGTCCATGTGCGCTGGTAGTATCTATTCCACTGGGCTTCTTTGGGGGAATCGGGGCAGCCTCCCGTTCAGGTATTCTGATCAAGGGCGGGAATTATCTTGAAGCTCTGAATCATGTAAAATACGCTGTTTTTGATAAAACAGGCACACTCACCAAAGGTGTTTTCCGTGTAACAGGGATTTATCCTGCCGGGGATTTTACAAACGAAACCCTGCTCGAAACCGCCGCTTTGGCGGAGCTGCATTCGACACATCCTATTGCTGCATCTTTGCGTGAATCCTACGGTAAAGAACTCAGAGCAGAACGGGTTCAGCAGTATAGTGAAATATCCGGTCACGGGATTCAGGCACAAATAGATGGTCGTCTGGTATCGGCCGGGAACGCCAAGCTGATGGAGCGGGAACATGTTGTTTTTAACGTGGCGCAGCAAGCAGGGACGCTGGATGAAGGAACGGTCGTACATGTGGCGGTAGACGGAACGTATGCCGGGTGCATTCTGATTTCAGATGAGGTTAAGGAAGACGCAGCCCAAACGGTTACTTCACTGAAAAAGTTGGGTGTGGTGAAAACCATCATGCTGACGGGTGACAATCGGACAGTTGCCGAGGCTGTAGGACGACAGCTGGGTTTGGATGAAGTAAGGGCAGAGCTGTTACCTCAGCACAAAGCCGAAGCCATCGAGCAGTTGTCTGCAAGTAAAAAAACGAGCGACAAAATTTTGTTCGTGGGCGATGGAATCAATGATACACCCGTACTGGCGCTGGCCGATGTCGGTGTAGCGATGGGTGGCTTGGGTTCGGACGCTGCGATTGAGGCGGCAGATATCGTAATCATGAACGACGAGCCTTCAAGGCTGGTTACGGCCATCCATATCGCCAAGCGCACACGTCGTATCGTATGGCAAAACATCATTTTTGCACTAGGTGTCAAAGCTGTGTTTCTTACGCTGGGAGCATTCGGTATTGCTACGATGTGGGAGGCTGTATTTTCCGATGTAGGTGTAACATTGCTAGCCGTATTGAATGTGATGCGTGTATTGAAGGTTCGTTCTTACGAGTAAAAAATAAACACCCCCGGGTTAACATCGGATGTAGGCATCCTGTGAAAACCGGGGGTGTTTATTTTATAGGTTCCTTTTTCGAGAGGTCACGTGTCAGCAGTATACTGAGGTTTTTTATGATGTATGGTAGTTGTGCTGAGATGTATAAATGCGAGGCGTGCCTAATACGTTAAGGTAGGGGCTTTACAAGTAAGGCCCATGTAAGATTCGGTTGCTCCATTATGAGTAAGCGTTTTCTTTATTTGGAGGGGTACTCGAATTCGTGTGTGCCAACTTGCTGACGGAAGAAAGGATGGATTAATAGCATGGAGGCTAAACTGATGCATGTATTCGCAGAACTGTTGGGTGGCAAAAATAGCCGGGATCTCAAAGTTCCAGGGCCCGTTATGGAGGCTGCTGCACAGAGGTTGGCTATGGAGACGCTAAGGGCAGGCAGCCATGAAGTATCTGCTACGCAGGAGGAAGATCCGTTGAGCTGGCTGGTTGATTTAGCTGAGCAGGGCGTAATCAGTCGAGCGGAGGCTTTGATGGCTGCGAATCCGGAATTACTTGGGGAAACGATGCTGAATAACGGCAACGGTAGGGGGCATGCAATGGACACACTCCTAGAATGGAGCGATGAATACAGACGCACCTCCATACGGATTTATGCCGATGCTCCTGCAGGTATGAGTCGTATAAGTACAGAGACAGCATCAGGAATACGTGGTCTTGACGGTTATAGTCTTCTGCATGGTCCCTTGTCACAGGCATCTGGACGCGTGGGGGAACTATGCTATGCCTATCTGGACGTAGCAGAGTCTGGACAGACGATTCATGCTTCTGACGGGGAGCCTGATCCCATCCTTATTCCCGGATCACGTGCATCTGACACGTACAAAACCTTTAACCAGGCATCTGGCTTGCCTGGATTGTGTGAGCATTTGTCCCGCCGAATTATCAGTTTGCTGGAAACAGAATATGAAAGCTTATTCGAGTCTTTGAACGGATCACCAATCGCTATAGCTCTAATTGAGCAGAACAATGCAGTGGGTATTGGAAGCTTGCAAGATATGCAGCTGGAGGCATTACTGCGTGCGGCGTTGCGGAGCGTGCGGCAGGGGGGAGAACCCAAGCTGGAGATTATAGTGCGCAATCCGGCGGACGTGGACGAATTCCGGGCAACGCGAGACTGGATTGACGGCGTTGCAGAGCAGACTTTATGCGGGCGCCTTCGGTGCATTCCATATCGGGTAGGCGTGCTTTTGACAGTTGACCCGTCTTTGGTGCCTAACGTAAGCCAAACAGGGAACAGGCAAGCCGCACGGTCGGGGGAGTCAGCCAATTCCAATAACATGTCCGAAGTGAGCGCACGACAGATCAAGCAGGTGGCTCAAGCTGCCGATCTGGCACGTTTTGCCGATACGGTCATTTTAGAAGTCATACCAACTCCATTTGATGGCATTAGGGCTGAGGATCAGTTGATTCCATCCGGTGTCGATGGTCATGAGGATACTAGTGATACGATAAAATGCATAATGGAAGCTGTTCGGCGTGTAAAGCCTGAGCTTCCTTTATGGGTAGCAATAGATGAAGTTGACCATTCTCTGGATGGGATTTCGATCTGGGAGAATAAGCTGACGGGGGTCATTTGCCCGGACACAGCAGTTCCCGCCGCACGCCTTGCAGCTGCGCGTTTGGGACTGCAACAGCCCGCAGATCGTCAGCACACTTCTGGGGCTGCACACAACCATGCGTGGAAGTTTCCTTTAGCCTGAAGATAACCTGAATTCATGTAATAGAGGATTTTGCAAAAATCCAATAAGCGATTTTCAAAGAACAAAATATAGATCGAAATGGCCTAGTTCGTCTATATATTACACTTTGGAGCGACTGGAATCGATTTTTGCAAATCCTGAATCGGATGCTCTAAATATGGAGGATACCTGCGGTGTTTGCGCGGGTATCTTTTTTTATTTAGGCCATTACTGGTTTACAAGTGGAAAAGAAAAGGTATATAATATAACAAAAGTTTCTCTAAACCAAAATAATTGTATAAATGCAAAAATGATTATCATTCTCATTGCTAAACATGCTGCTTCGGGCTTCCCGAAGCAGCATGTGCTATTTTAGGGCACTTAACAATGGATATCATTCTCAATGAGATGCTAGTACAAAGAACAAAATACGGAAAGGAACGTGACATGATGCAAGCTGTTCAACGATTACAAGATACATTGTCTTCCTCTAACCGAACCTTTTCAAAAAACGGCAGCGGACGCCCCGGTCCGAATCGCAAGCCGCAATTTCAGCTTAAAAGCATGCTGAAAAACAAGGAGATGCAAGCTGCTCTAGGTAGTGGATTGCTGATGCTGATGGCATGGGGGGTCTCACATTGGTGGCAATGGCTATCGGTCATTCTTTATGTAGTATCCTATGCCCTTGGGGGTTGGTCCAAAGCCAGAGAAGGGGTTGAAACACTAATCCGAGAACATGATTTGGATGTTAATCTGCTCATGATCGCTGCCTCCCTAGGAGCTGCGGCCATTGGCTATTGGAATGAAGGAGCCATGCTGATCTTTATTTTTGCACTCAGCGGTGCGCTGGAGAGCTATACCACCGAGCGTAGTAGTAAGGATATCTCTGAGCTTATGGCGTTGAAGCCGGAAACGGCTTTGCGCTTGTCTCGCGAAGGGACGGAAACGGTCGGCATTGAGCAGCTATTGCCAGGCGACCTGCTGCTGGTGAAACCGGGCGAACTGATTCCGGCGGACGGCCGAATCTCCAAGGGCGTTTCGGCTGTGAATCAGGCATCGATTACCGGGGAATCTGTTCCGGTAAATAAGGTGGCAGGTGACGAAGTATATGCGGGTACCATTAATGGAGAAGGCGTGCTATATGTAGAGGTTAGCCAGTCCTCCGAGGACACTTTATTTTCAAAAATCATTCGTATGGTGGAAGAGGCTCAGACCGAAGTTCCTGATTCCCAGCGGTTTATTAAAACGTTCGAATCGGTGTACGCCCGAATTGTTGTTGCTGTCACGCTGATCGTCATTGTCGGTGCACCCATAGCATTAGGCTGGACTTGGGCAGCAGCGTTCTACAAGGCTATGGTGTTTCTCGTCGTGGCCTCACCCTGTGCACTCGTGTCATCCATTATGCCAGTGATGCTATCAGCCATTTCCAACCGTGCCCGACGGGGGATTTTGTTCAAAGGTGGCGCACATGTGGAGAATATGGCATTGACTTCTGTTGTTGCTTTTGACAAAACAGGCACGTTAACGATGGGGTCACCTGTCGTCACAGATTGGATTACCGCCGCAGAATATGATGCCGATGAGCTATTGCACATTGTCGCCACAATTGAAAGTTATTCTTTGCATCCGCTGGCGCGAGCGATTGTAGCCAAAGCCGAAACTGAATTGGGACAGAGAGAGCTTCTCCCAACTGAGCAAGTGCAGGCACTCACTGGATGGGGGATGGAAGGCATAATTGGCGGGGTGAAGTGGAAAATCGGTCGCACAGATGTGCTGGATGTACCTGGTTCTTTGGTAGAGCCAGAGTGGGTGGAATGTCGGGCCCAGCTGGAAGCTGAGGGCAAAACCGTATCCATCATCCTCGCGGATGATCGGATTGCCGGAATGCTGGCACTACGCGATGAGCTGCGTCCGCAGGCTCAAGAGTCCGTGAAACGCCTGCAAGCGCAGGGTATCCGGGTCGTCATGCTGACCGGAGACCGCCCAGAAACGGCCGCTGTGATCGCGGAGCAGGCAGGAGTCGACGCCGTATATGCTGGCTTAATGCCGGAGGACAAAGTCAGCCATATTCGCATGCTGCGGGAGCAGTACGGGCATGTCGTCATGGTCGGCGACGGTGTAAACGACGCTCCTGCGTTGACAGCGGCAACCGTAGGACTAGGCATGGGGATGCATGGCAGCGGAGCAGCGCTAGAGGTCGCTGACGTGGTGCTGATGAACGATGGAATCGAGGAGATTGCTCCGACGATAGCACTGGCGCGCAAGGCACAGCGGGTAGTCAAACAAAATATGGTCTTCGCAGTAAGTGTCATTTTGCTGCTTGTAATCAGCAACTTTGTGCAAGATATCGCCCTGCCATTTGGGGTTATTGGGCATGAAGGTAGCACATTACTGGTCATTTTGAATGGCCTGCGCTTATTGCGGTCATAGGCATAATTATAAGATGACAAACAGGAAGGAGCATTCAACCCTCTTAAAATCCAAGGGGGTGAATGCTCCTTCTTTGCAGACTCGCAATGCTGTACACCTATCTTCGGCGTGGCGTAGACCGTCGTAAGAACAAGGAAAACAATAGCCCCGCTAGTGCAATCCCTGTAGCAATGATAAAGGCATCATTAATGCCATGGATCGTCGATTCGGTAACGGCACTTCGGTACACCTGTTGTAGTGCCAACGATGAACCAGCTTCTGTTGAAATGCCCGCCGTTTGCGCGAGAGTTTGTCCCAACTGTGCTACCCCTTCGGTTAAAGGAACATTGGCGGTGGTAGCGACATTCGCATAATCCGCTACATGAATCGTGGTCCGGCTGCTCATAACAGTAATGAGCCAAGCGGTACCGATAGACCCAGCAATTTGCCGCACTGTATTGGACATGGCTGTACCATGGCTGCCGAGATGGGCAGGTAGCTGGTTTAACCCTTCCGTCTGGACCGACATCATCAGCAATGACATTCCAAAGCTGCGAATCGTATAGATGATCATAATATGTCCGTAGGTGGTGGCATCGGTCAGCAGACTGAATTCCCAGGTCGTGACTGCCGTAATGATCAGCCCAATGATCGCCAACGGCCTTGCGCCTATACGGTCAAATACTGCCCCTGATATGGGTGACATCACACCCATCAGCAGTGCACCCGGCAACAGCAGCAGACCGGATTGCAACGGTGTAAAGCCGCGTATATTTTGCAAATAGATTGGCAGCAGCAGCATACCGCCAAACATCGTCATGTTGACGGTAGCCCCGACTAAGGTTGATACAGTAAAAATATCATATTTAAACACACGGAACTCCAGCATCGGCTGTAGCATGTTCAGCTCGCGCACGATAAACAATACAATAAACACAATCCCGGCAGCGAGTGTGAGTATTACTGTATTGCTACCCCAGCCTTTGTCCCCAGCTGAACTAAAGCCATACAGCAGGAAGCCAAACCCAAGGGTGGAAAAGATGGTTCCCAGCAGGTCAAAGTTCGGTTTCGTTAGCTTGGATACATTTTTGAGCCAGCGTATGGCAAACAGAATATCAATGACCGCCAGCGGAATAACAAGTAAAAATAGCAGCCGCCAGCTGTAATGCTCCACAATATAGCCGGATAAAGTTGGTCCAATCGCCGGGGCAAACATCATGGCGATTCCCATAGTACCCATGGCAGCGCCCCGTTTTTCTGGAGGAAACACAGTCAGGAACACGTTCATCACCACAGGCATGATGATGCCTGCTCCGCTGGCCTGGATAACACGTCCAACCAGCATAGGCGCAAAGCCGGTACTGGCAGCACAGACGACAGACCCGGCAGTAAATAACCCCATCGCGGAGATGAACAGCGCACGTGTTCCGAAGGACTCAATCAGAAAAGCAGTGATAGGAATCAAAATCCCGTTGGTTAGCATATATCCGGTGGAAAGCCATTGAACGGTTGTGGCAGACACATTGAAATCATTCATTAAGTGTGGAATGGCCACGTTAAGCAGCGTTTGATTCAAAATCGAAATGAAGGCGCCTAGCAGCAGCACGGACAGAATACGTCCGACGGACATTTTTTGATCCATGACAGCCCCCTACTTGTGAACTCTGATGGTCGCACTCATTCCCGGGATAATGCCCAGCCCCTTGTAACCTTGAATGGAAATATTGACAGGCACGACCTGCGTCACCTTGGTATAGTTGGCAGTGGTATTGGAAGTGGGCAGTAGTGAAAAGGTCGATGCGGTCGCCAGGCCGATCTTTTCGAGTTTACCGCTCAGGGACGTATCCGGGTAAGCATCAATATATACATCTACGGTTTGTCCTACTTGTAGATCCTGTACTGCTGTTTCGTCTATATTGGCGGTAATCCATAAATTGTTTAGATCAAAAGCCTTCGCTAAAGGCGTGCCTGCCCCAACAATCGAGTTGTTGACCGCAGATTGCTGCACGATGGTACCATCGGTTGGAATCGTAACGCTAATTCGGCTTCCGCCTCCTTCTACATTACCCAGTGTGCTTCCAGCGGTGTAGGTTTTACCAACTTCAGCATTCCAGCCTGTGAGCTTGCCAGCGCCTGGAGAGGCAACGGTAACCGCTTGTCCACTCACTTGGGCGTTATCGGTTTTTATGTAGTTGGCGGATTGATTGTAGTAATAGGCGGCGGCTCCACCTCCTGCCAGAATAATGATAATAACTAGCAAGTTGACTAATATGGCGCGTGAATTCATGTGTTAACATGCCTCCCTAGTTCTTGGATTTTCAAAGTATGCGTCAAACGATTCATAATATTCAGATGGATTTTGGGCAAGGTTAAGAGCGCATGCGAAAAGGATGATTTTGCTGACAAAGGATGATGCGCATAATGACGACGACCAGAATCATGATTGTATATGACAGTGAAAATGGGCATACCGAACGTCTCGCACGCTCAATTGCAGAAGGAGCACACCTTGAGCACACGGAAGTGTTGTTAAAGCATGTAAATGAGGCCGATGTGAATGAGCTAGTGAGTGTGGATGCGATCCTATGGGGTTGTCCGGGGCATTTTGGTACGATCAGCAGCGGTCTGAAAAGCTGGATTGATAAGCTGGGGTATCTGTGGGCGCAGGGCAAGCTGGTGGACAAAATCGGCGCTGTGTTTTGCACAACCGCTACCGTTCATGGTGGATTGGAATCCACACTTCTGAATTTGATTACTCCAATGCTTCATCAAGGCATGATTATTGTAGGACTGCCCGCCAATATTACGGAAAATGCATTATACGGCTCCTATTACGGCGTAGGGATAACATGTCCGGTGGAGACTGACCCCAATGGACCACCTAATCTTCCAACGGGTGATGATCTTGCACTAGGCCGCTCTTTGGGCAAACGGGTCGCTGAAATAGCGGGACGGTACCGTAGCGCTGAAAGAGAATAGGAGGCCGTCGATGACCATTGCTTTTATCGTAGTAGCTGCGGTTGCCTTTATTTTTTTGCTGGTATTTAATACGAAGATGACGCGCAAGTCCTCTTCCAAGACTCGCTCTACCGAAGAGGACTCACGGCAAAGAAGCAAACGTCCTTATCCTGTACAGGTGGAACCCGAGGCGCGTGAATGGATAGATCCTGCGCAAGAGACGCCTCCTAAGGATATCGATGTCGAAGAGCATCATGCGGAGGAACAACACAAGGTGCCTGATATCCAGACGGATAAGAAGGTGGAAAAAGATCGCGAGAATATTAAAGATGCTTACGGAGATCAGGATTATCGTGCGGCTTTACGTGGTTTTACCAAAAAGGACGAAGAAAAGGAAAGACGTTCTCCAATATCCAATGGAGAGAAGGAGACTTACAAAAGTGAGGACGAGCAGTACCGTGAAGCACTGCGCTCCATGAACCAAAAAAAATGACGTATCTCCATATGAACATGCCAAAAAGGCTGCTTATCTGTCTGGATTACAGGCAGATAAGCAGCCTTTTTGTGTTGCTCGGCTATAGCCATTCGGTTAGCCCAATCATCGTAATTAAGCCGAGAATAAAAGAGAATGTGGCGATCCGCTGGTTGCCATCCCCGTGACTCTCGGGAATCAGTTCCTTGTAGACGATAAACATCATGGCTCCGGCGGCAAAAGCAAGGCCGTAAGGTACCAGTCCGTTCACCCAGCTACTCAAATAAAAGCCGATCAGACTCGTAATGATTTCCACAGCTCCGGTGAGGGTAGCAATGCCCAAGGCCTTGAAACGGCCGATGTTTTGATTCACAAGGAACAACGCTACGATAAAGCCTTCCGGGGCATTTTGCAGGCCGATAGAGAAGGCGATCAGATTGCCGAGATTGTGAGTCTCACTCGCATAGCTGACCCCAACAGAGAGTCCTTCCGGTAAATTGTGCAATGTAATAGCTGCGATGATGAGAAAAGATTTGGATTCCAGTTGAAAGGTCTTGGAATCTGGGTCCTCCAAATCCGCATGGGGAATGTACATCTCCATCACCAGTAATACGAGGCAGCCGAGCAGAATTCCCGCAGTCAGCACGAACCAATTGGAATGCTGGATCGCTTCGGGAATGAGGTTATACACGGAGGCAGAGGTCATAATTCCTGCGGCATAAGCCAACAGAACATCGCGAAGCCGATGCGTGATATTACGCATAAACAGTATGGGCACGGCGCCGAGTCCAGTGGACAGGGCAGAAATAAAGCTACCTACAAAAACGTCATTCATAATCGGGATAATCCCTCCATACCTGATTTATCTTTAAGCTTCGCTTCATGAAAACTTCATTTGACTGTTTACAGCTATTTCCGCATAATGAAATTAGGATTTAGAATCAGTCTAAGTCATAAAAAGCTACAAAACAAGTGATTCGTTTTTGTAATATCCGGGTGTCCACATTTTGGGATAAGCTTCTGGCGGAATTACTTTTACAGTATATGCAGTTGCCCAGCGCCCGGTTCCGAAAACTCGTTATATAATACTTATGATATTTTAGGAGGAACCAAGATATGTACAAGTCCATTATTATAGGTACCGGCCCTGCCGGTTTGACCGCTGCAATTTATCTGGCACGCGCTAACATGAGCCCACTGGTGATCGAAGGACCACAGCCAGGCGGACAATTAACTACGACTACGGAAGTTGAAAATTTCCCAGGTTTTCCTGAAGGAATCATGGGACCCGATTTGATGGATAATATGCGTAAGCAAGCGGAGCGTTTTGGCGCTGAATTCCGCACAGGCTGGGTAAACAAAGTAGACACAACTGCTCGTCCATTTACTTTGGATGTAGAGGGTTTGGGTGAACTGGTTACCGATACGCTGATTATTTCCACAGGAGCGACTGCCAAGTACCTGGGTATTCCCGGTGAACAGGATAATATCGGACGTGGCGTAAGCACTTGCGCAACATGCGACGGCTTCTTTTTCCGTGGCAAAGAAATTGTTGTCATCGGCGGCGGAGACTCTGCATTGGAAGAAGCCAATTTCCTGACTCGTTTTGCCTCTAAAGTAACGTTGGTGCATCGTCGTGAAGAAATGCGCGCCTCCAAAATTATGCAGGATCGTGCTCGTGCGAACAACAAAATTGAATGGGCACTTAATCGTACTCCTGTAGAAGTGATTGCGGACGAGAACGGAGTCACTGGCTTGAAAGTGCTGAATAATGCAACAGGTGAAGAGGAAGTTATTACGGTTAGCGGCGTATTCGTGGCGATTGGTCATCATCCGAATACAGGCTTCCTCGAGGGGCAAATTAAAACGGATGCGAACGGTTATATCGTCGTAAATCCGGGGACTTCCGAAACAAACGTGCCTGGCGTATTCGCTTGTGGTGACGTACAGGATACTCGCTACAGACAAGCAATTACCGCAGCAGGAAGTGGCTGCATGGCTGCTATGGACAGCGAGAAGTACATCGAAAGCTTGGAGCACAGCGCACTGGCTCTGTAATGATTCTTGGAAATATGAATAAATATGATGTAACAAAATAAATGATGAGGTGATATTCATGGAAAAAGCAATCGTATACACATCTACAAACTGCCCGCATTGCCGTCAAGTAAAGAGCTACTTGAGTGAAAAAGGCGTAGAGTACGAAGAACGCAACATCGAAACGAATGAAGCTTATGCGCAAGAGGTTTGGGATATGGGTATTCGTGCCGTTCCATTGACTTTGATCGGGGAAGAACGTATTTCCGGTATGAACAAAACCAAGTTTGAAAAAGTGTTGAACGCTTAATCCAATCTAACAGCAGACGACGGTCCTATGATCGTTATATGGTTAAGAAAAGGCACCCATCGCAGCTAATACTGCAATGGGTGCCTTTTTACTTATAAGGACACACGTACTCGCCCGAGAAAAGGAGCGGTTGCCGCATAGGCGGCACCTAGCATCGTCGAACGGCTGCCAAGCGTGGAGAAACGAATCTGTAGTTGCCGACGATGATAGGGCAGGGCACGTTCGTCAATCACATCACGCATACTTTGCTCCAACCAAGGTCTGGCTTCCGCCAGTGGACCGCCGATGATAAGCATTCCGGGGTTGAGGCTGTTCACAATGTTGGTAATACCCACACCCAAATATCGCCCAATATCATCAAGGACGCTTAATGTACTTACTTCACCTTGCTGAGCAAACGGCAGTAATTCCGCTGTATTATGTGCAGGTAGTTTCAATGTGGATGCTACATACGCCTTCTCTGAAGCATAGAGCTCCCAGCAACCGCGACTACCGCAGGAGCAGAGTCGTCCGTTCCAATCAATAGTCATATGACCCGTCTCTCCGGCGTACCCCCAAGCTCCTTGATACGGTTTGCCATCAATGATAATCCCGGCCCCGATCCCGGACCCTGCACTGATGTAGACCAGATCCCGCACCTGCTGTCGGTGATCGCCGTCCATACCATAGTACAACTCGCCCTGTGCGCCGACGTTAGCTTCGTTATCCACTACGACGGGCAGACCTAGCTCGGCCTCAAGCTGCTGCCGCAGCGGAACCCCTTCCCAGCCCAGATTGGGTGCGAACAGCACGGTTCCGGTCTCATCCACCATACCCGGTACCCCCAGTCCAATGCCGACAATACCATGAGGGGAGGGAGGAGTGACCTGCATAAGCTCCTGAACGAGCTTTCGAATCTGTTCCATAACAAAGGCGGGATCATGCTGGGTTAGAGAAAAGGTAAGCTCCGTTTCAATGGTACCTGCCAGATCGGTCAGAGCGCCCTTGATGTACTGTACGCTGACCTCAATACCGAGTACAAAGCCTGCACGGCTATTGAACAGCAGCATTAAAGGCTTACGCCCACCGCTGGATTCTCCTAATCCTGTCTCATACACCAATCCATCGGTAATGAGCTCTGCCACCAGATTGGAAACGGTTGCCTTGTTTAATCCAGTTTGACTGGATAACTGTGCCCGGGATAGCGGAGCATGAAGGCGAATACGCTCCAGCACAATGGATTTATTCAGCTTTTTGACAAGCGCCTGATCGCCAGTGACATTCATGGTTCATTCACTTCCTGTTGGTGTAATTCCTGATATTATATCATAAAAACAAACTTAGTTTAAGCAATAGACAAAGTCTTTTGGCTGTGCTAGAATCGTTTTTGTAAACGTTTACTATAAAGGAGGAACTTATAATGGCTTATTTCGAACAGGTATCTAAAATTAACTTTGAGGGCAAGCAATCCGACAATCCTTTTGCGTTCAAATTTTATAATCCACAGGAAATTGTAGCGGGAAAAACGATGGAGGAGCATTTACGTTTTAGCATGGCCTACTGGCATACACTGGTTGCAGGCGGCTCCGATCCTTTTGGTGTAGAAACAGCGGAACGTCCATGGTCCAAGTTTACCGGGCTGGATTTGGCGAAGGCACGTGTGGAAGCTGCCTTTGAACTGCTGGATAAGCTGAATTTACCTTATTTCGCTTTCCACGATGTGGATATTGCACCGGAAGGCGCGTCATTGAAGGAATTTTACAGCAATCTGGATACCATCGTGGATCTGATTGAGGACCATATGAAAGCTACGGGGAAAAAACTGCTGTGGAACACGGCGAACATGTTTAGCCATCCACGTTATTTGCATGGTGCTGCCTCGACTTGCAATGCAGATGTATACGCACACGCAGCTGCTCAGATTAAAAAAGGACTGGAAGTGGGCAAACGTCTGGGCGCAGATAACTATGTTTTCTGGGGAGGCCGTGAAGGCTACGAAACACTGCTGAACACGGATTTGAAGCTGGAGCAGGACAATTTGGGACGTATGTTCCATATGGCCGTAGACTATGCGCGTGAAATTGGCTTTGACGCTCAGTTCCTGATTGAGCCAAAACCGAAGGAGCCAACGAAGCATCAGTATGATTTTGATGCTGCGACGACGATTGCTTTCCTGCAAAAATATGATCTGGATCAACATTTCAAGCTTAATCTGGAAGCTAATCATGCCACCTTGGCGGGTCATACTTTTGATCATGAAGTGCGTGTAGCACGGATTAACGGCATGCTGGGATCACTGGATGCAAATCAGGGAGATTTGCTGCTGGGCTGGGATACGGACGAATTCCCGGTTGATCTGTATGATGCGACCCTGACGATGTATGAAGTGCTGCAAAATGAAGGCTTGGGCCGTGGTGGTATCAACTTTGATGCCAAGGTACGCAGAGCATCGTTTGAGCCAGAAGACTTGTTCCTCGCGCACATCGCAGGTATGGATACGTATGCGAAGGGGCTGAAGGTAGCTGCCAAACTGATCGAGGATCGTGTGTTTGAGGACTTTATTGAGAAGCGCTACAGCAGCTTTAAAGAAGGTATTGGAGCAGACATCGTATCCGGAAAAGCAACGCTTGCTTCTCTGGCTGAATATGCTCTGGCGAACGAAACACCACGTAAAAACGTATCCGGTCGCCAGGAATATCTGAAAGCAACATTAAATCAATACATTTTGGCTGACTAAGCATATATAAAATAAGGAATACACGATAACAGGGAAGGAGGAACTCCGATGCAGGAGAAGCTAAATCAGGAGCAGGAACGCTATGTCATCGGCGTAGATTTGGGTACCAGCGCGGTCAAAACGGTGCTGGTTAACCTCAAGGGTCAAGTGGCTTATGAAACCTCCCAGTCTTATCCACTCCATCAGCCGAAGGCAGGATATAGCGAACAGCATCCTGAGGACTGGGTCAGTGGCACGTTAGCATCACTGAAACAGCTTGTGGAGAAGGCCGGAATCGGCGGCACAGATGCCGTAGACGGTATTAGCTTTTCGGGACAGATGCACGGGCTTGTGCTGACTGACAAGGAAGGCCAAGTGCTTCGTCCGGCTATTCTGTGGAATGACACGCGTACGACAGCACAATGCCGTCGTATTGAAGAACAGCTCGGGTCGGACCTGCTGAATATCGCACGTAATCGCGCGCTGGAAGGCTTCACGCTGCCCAAGCTGCTGTGGGTGCAGGAGCATGAGCCAGACGTGCTGGCCCGTGCGGCACATTTTATGCTACCCAAGGATTATGTGCGCTACTGTCTGACAGGAGAGCTGGCGACGGAGTATTCGGATGCGGCGGGCACGCTGCTGCTGGATATAGCGAACAAGCAGTGGAGCGAAGAGATCGCTGCCGCGTTTGATCTTCCGTTGTCGCTGTTCCCATCGCTGGTGGAATCCTTTGATCAGACGGGTACGCTATTGCCGGAGATTGCGGAGCAGAGCGGGCTTTCGCCTGAAACGAAGGTCTTTGCAGGTGGTGCGGACAACGCATGTGGCGCGATTGGTGCCGGCATTTTGAGTGAAGGCCGCACCCTATGCAGCATCGGCACCTCAGGGGTTGTACTTTCTTATGAGGAACGCAAGGATATTGATGTGCAGGGGCGGGCGCATTTTTTTAATCATAGTGAGCAGGATGCTTATTATATTATGGGGGTTACGCTCGCGGCCGGATACAGCTTGACTTGGTTTAAGGATACCTTTGCACCACAGCATTCTTTTGATGCACTATTGGCAGATGTGAACTCTATTGAGCCAGGCAGCCGAGGGCTACTGTTCACGCCTTATATCGTCGGCGAGCGTACACCTCATCCAGATGCAACCATTCGAGGCAGCTTTATCGGGATGGATGCGGGGCATAAGCTTGCGCATTTTACACGAGCGGTACTGGAAGGAATAACGTTTTCGCTCAAGGAATCTATAGATATTCTTAGAGGGACGGGCAAAACGGTGAATGAAGTGATTTCCATCGGCGGCGGTGCGCGTAATGAGGCATGGCTGCAAATGCAGGCAGATATTCTTAACGCGGATATCATCAAGCTGGAAAGCGAGCAGGGACCTGCCTTGGGGGCGGCCATGCTGGCTGCTTATGGTAGTGGCTGGTTTGAATCTCTGCAAGCGTGTGCTGAAGCATTTCTGCGTGAAGCAGCGAGATATTCGCCGAACCCGGACCGTGTGGCACAGTATGAAGGCCTATACGAGCTGTATCGTGAAGTTTACTTGCACACGCGAGAGCTAAATGAGCATTTGGCAGTGTATCGCTGAATACGGTGAGCTTTAAGCGTAAATAAGAAGCGGCTTCGGGTGTAAGAAACCCCCGAAGCCGCTTTTCATGTGATGATGAGTTGGAATTAAATACTTTTCTTGATTTTCGCATAATCTTCATGCATAGAGCTCGCCGCACAACCCGGACATGACTTGCTCGACGAACACCCCGCACAGGCGCCTTGACGGCTTTTTCGCAAAAATCGTACCAGCACCCACGCACTATAACCGAGGATCGCCAATAAAATGATGATATTGATCACGAAATCCACTTCCTTTTATTTACTGTAGGGCCTGACTTAACCCCAACCTAATAATCTGCCACACTGATAGATCAAGACGGCGATGATATATGCGACGGTCAAAGGATAGATCACAGAAAATGCGGTCCAACGCCACGAAAGGGTTTCTTTACGAATGACCGCTACCGTAGCCAGACACGGAACATACAACAGAATGAACACCATAAAGCTAAAAGAGGCAAGCGGTGTAAAGGCATGTCTGACTTGTAGTTCAAGTCCCTGCATATCAGGAACGTGGTAAATAATATTCATCGTTGATACGACAACTTCCTTGGCCATAAAGCCTGTGAGCAGGGAAGCGCCTGCTTGCCAGGTGCCAAAACCGAGAGGGGCCAGTAATGGAGCGAACCAACCTCCAACGGTGGCAAGCAGGCTGTCATCCATTTCTACCCCGAAGCCCTGCGGACCGAAATTGGACAAGAGCCAGATGCCAACGGAACCTGCAAGAATAATGGTTCCGGCTTTACGGACGAAGCCTTTAACCTTCTCCCATGTGCTGCGGAATAGTGTAAGAGCCTGCGGCACTCGATAGGGAGGAAGTTCCACGATGAAGAGGGAGGGCTCACCCGACAAAATGGATACTTTGGAAAAAATTTTGGCAAGTATAAGTGAAACGACGATTCCTAACACATACATCAGCATGATGATGCTTGCCGCATGTGTTGGGAAAAACACACCCGCAAACAACGCATATACCGGCAGGCGGGCCGAACACGACATAAAGGGCACCAGCAACGTGGTAATGAGACGCTCTCTGGGCTGTTCAATGGTGCGTGCTGCCATAATCGCAGGGACATTGCAGCCAAATCCGATGATGAAGGGAATGAAGCTTTTCCCGTTCAAGCCCACGGCTTGCATCAGACGATCCATTAGTATCGTGACCCGTGCCATATACCCGGAGTCTTCGATCACCGAGATAATCAGAAATAAAATAGCAATTTGAGGCAGAAAAACAAGCACACCCCCGACTCCAGCCACGATGCCGTCCACGACTAGACTTTGCGTAAAGGCAGACGCGTTCAAGTGAACGAGTAATTCAGAAATCCAACTGCTGAGTGCACCTGAAAAAAATCCATCCAGCATATCTGAAAGGATCGTACCCGCCCAATCGAAGGTGAACTTGAAGGTAGCGTACATCAGCAGCAAAAAGATCGGAATCCCCAGATACCGGTGAGTTAATAGTGCATCTAGCCTATCCGTTAGGCTGTGCGGCTTGAGCTTGGAGGTGTCGAGTGCCTTGGTACACAGATCAGCAATCCATGCTGTTCGTACAGAACGAATATGCTGAGCAGGCGTGATGGCACAGCCTTCACTGAGCAGGTCTTCTTCGCAATGGCGAATACGCGCAGTTACTTGTTCACGCTGCACCTCATCTGTCATCCATTCCATGACGACAGGATTGTTTTCCAGACATTGCAGTGCGGCCCACCGGAGTTGCGGTACAGATGCATCCGGCAGTAAGTTGCAAATATCATGAATAGCCGCTTCGACGGCAGGGCCGTAATCCAGTTGAAAAGTATTGGATGCATGTCTTACTTCTCGAAGAGATGCGAGCATTTGCTTACTTCCACTACCTGTGCGCGCCACCATAGGAATGATGGGAACGTTCAATTGTTCAGCCAACAATTCCTTGTTTACGCGAAGACCCGTGGCATCAGCTACGTCAGTCATGTTTAAGCCAAGTACAAGGGGACGGCCATATTCCAGTAGTTGTACGGTCAGATAGAGATTACGCTGGAGCTGGGAGGCATCCACGATATTGATCAGGGCCGCAGGCGGCTCTTCCAGCAAATATCGGGTTGCGACACCTTCATCCAGCGAAAGAGGGAGTAAAGAGTAGGCACCTGGCAAATCCACCAATACGGCAGACTTGTCACGCAGGAGCCCTGTTTTCTTTTCCACGGTGACGCCGGACCAGTTCCCTACTTCTGCATACGTACGAGTCAGCTTGTTGAATAATGAGGTTTTTCCTGTATTGGGATTGCCAAATAGAGCGATCATGTCCATGTCGGAACGACCTCCAGTTGTTTCACTTGATTTTGACGGAGGCCGACCAGTTGGCCGTTGCATTCAATGACGATCGGGCCGCCCAATAAACTGATTTTTTTTAAGCGTATGATGGAACCTTCGTTGATGCCCATGTCTGTCAAGCGGCGGCGCAATGATGGATGAAGAGGGTCAAGGGATTGCAAACGCACAGTCTGACCTAGTGGCGTACGAAGAAGTGAAATACATTCTGGCATGGTGTTCAGCCTTTCTGATCTAGAATGAGAATCAATATCATTTACTTCCGATGCCAGTACCATATCATGAGGATACTTAGATTGCTGTGATAAAATTCGCTGCGAACGACATGTTTGCCCCTTGCTCCCATCTGTTATATCGCCGAGTATGTGTGTCGCAACCTGTCTTTTTAACGGTCCCATTACTCGTCTGCAACCGACAAAACTAGAGCGTTTGGGGCAACTGTTTTTATGGTAAGATAGAGCTGTTTATAACTATGCTAAGAAGGGCAGGAACGCTCTGTATGAACAGAAAAATCGGGGTTAGGCTTGTAAAATGTCTGGTTGCGGGTGCAGCGCTGGCTGTGTTGCTGCCGCAGGCTGTGGAGTGGGGCAGCAATGTGTATGCGGCGTCGATCAAGCCGGCTCCATCGGTATCATCGCAGCAGCTTCAGAACAAGCTTTTACAGGCAATGGCTACGCGGAGTGAAACGCTGACCTTTACATATCAAGGGCGAGTGAACGGTCTCAAACAGCAATTACAGACGGCCATCCAACAGGCCATGGAGAGCGATCCGTATGTGAATTATACGATCAAAAGCTACGCATTCAGCTATACAGGCACAACGACCTCCGCTCAGGTTACGATTCGTTTAAGCTACCGGGAGACGAAGGAACAGACAGCTTATGTGGATAGCACAGTTAAAGCGGTGCTGGGGGATATTATTACGAAGGGAATGACGGATCATGAGAAGGTGAAGGCCATCCATGATTGGATCGTCGTTCGCCTGAAGTATGATGAAGCACAGCAAAAGTACACAGCCTACGATGGCCTGAAAACGGGAAGCACGGTCTGCCAGGGTTATTCACTGCTAGCCTATAAAATGCTGGAACGTGCAGGCATTACGAATCGGATTGTGGAAGGTAGAGCAGGGGGACAGCTGCATGCATGGAATCTTGTTTTATTAGATGGTCGATGGTATCACATGGATACGACATGGGATGATCCAACCCCAGATCGCGCGAACGAAGTAAGCACTTCATATTATCTGCTGACGGATACCGAAATGCGGCGGGATCACTCATGGGTGAAACCGTATCCTCAGGCGAATACATCGTATCGGGAAACCTTATCAGCACTGGTAGCTGCCGGAGGATCAAAGGCTGCTGTGTATCAAAAACTGTACAATACCCTCGAATATCCGCTGCAAGATGGTAAGGGTCTGGTTAAATCATCCGCCGACATCAAGGAACAGGTGCGTAAGATTGTAAATAAGGGAGGGACGACGCTTACCTTCGCCTATCAGGGAACAGAGCGAAGTCTCAAGGAGGATTTACAGTCCTTATATCAACTCGGCTTAAAATCCATTTCTTATCAGATTACGGACCTTGGAAGTACCGGCAATCTTCGGGTAACCCTGAAATGGACCTAATCATCTGCTGTAAAAAGCTACATTAACAAAGGAGTATTTTATTTATATGCACAGGCGTTCCTTTACCTATTTGCTTGGCACGCAGACCATGTCCAATGCGGCCGACATTCTTTATATTATGGCACTTGTGTCTTTGGTTTTTCATGAAACAGACTCCATCTTCTCTTCGGTGCTCGTTCCGTTGCTGCGAATGGGGGCACAGATGATCAGCGGCTTTTTAGCACCGCTCATTTTGGCCCGATTCCAGCTTCCTTTTATTTTATTCGTTTCTCAGTTCGGGCAACTGGCTTTCTTTGCTGTTCTGCTGGGCCACTTGTGGTCAGCAGGCACGGAGCCGATATGGGTGATTGTGTTTACGTTGGTGGCAGCCATGTCCTTTCTGGACGGATGGACTACGCCTGCGCGTAATGCGCTGATTCCTCGCCTTGCGTCCGGGGAAGGACTTATGCGGGCAAACAGTCTGGTATCGGTCAGCGATCAGACGGTGCAATTAGCGGGGTGGGGGCTTAGTGGTGTGCTCGTAGCCATGCTAGGTTCGGAAAAAACACTACTGGTTGCTGGCGGATTATATATGATAGCCATGATCTTCACCAGCCTGATTCGAGATCCACTAGAGGGCAAAGCTCATTATTTGCTGCAACCTGGAACAAGGGTGCGAGGTGGAGATGTCTCAGTTTTCGAAGCTCTAACTGAACCCGGGCAAGGGCATCATGACTTGCCTCCTGCACAGTTGGAAGATACACTATATGGCCCGGAATCTGAGAGCCCCACACTACCTCCCAAGCGTAAAAAGGAAATACTTCGTGAAGGCTGGAGCCTCATCGGAGCCAGTCGCAGACTGAAAGCTCTTATTTTTATGGATATGATTGACCTTCTAGGGGGTTCGGTTTGGGTAGGCGCGTTCACGCTTGCTTTCGCTCAGCAGGTCTTGCACAAAAGTGAGGCATGGTGGGGATACATCAATGCAGCGTATTTTGCAGGAGCGATTGGCGGCGGTATCGTGGTCCTCGCCTGCGTCAAGTATTTGCAGCGCAGACTGCTGCCCGCCATGTTGGCGGGGATGGCAGGTTATGGGCTGCTGACAGCTTGGTATGCACTGAACACATTACCGCCACTAACGCTGCTTATCGTGCTGTTGATGGGACTACCTGCGGAAATGTCCGTCGTATCCCGCCGTACGATGATGCAAATGAGTGTGTCTGTACATGATTTGCCTAAGGTGCTGTCCGCCCAGGCTACGCTGACAAGCCTAACGTTTTGTATTTCGCTGCTTTTAATGGGCTGGATTGCAGATCATTTGGGTATCGTTAATTTGTACTTGTTTTCAGCAGGGTTGACGCTGATTGCTGTCATATACGGTATTTTTAGTCGTCGTGCCTTATCTATGTCTTTATCAGCTGAAGTAGCTGCTTCTTCCAAATAAACAGAAAAAGAAATAGAAAAAGAAAAGGCCCGTCTCCGGGCATATACAGGTGAACATGCGGATAAACAGTCTTGGACCAGGTTTACCAGCGTGTTCTCCCTGATATGTGGAGACGGGCTTTTTTTAATGTCTTCTATTATTTATCCGAAGAAGCATCCGGGCTCAAATCACATTCTTTTAATGGCACGATTTTAGTACGTTTGGTCCATTTGTAGCCGAGCCACAGCAGAAGGAATAGCGGCACACTCATGTACGTAGCGATCATCGTTTTCCAGTCAATCTCCTGTCCGGTGAAGGCATCCGCCCCTTGCCCGATAATGACAATGATACACAGAGCGAAGGCGAATAACGGGCCAAATGGGAACCAACGGGCTTTGTATGGAAGCTCACTCAGACTGTGACCCTGTGCATTAAAGGCACGGCGGAAACGATAATGGCTGACTGCAATTCCGACCCACGTAATAAATCCGCACATTCCAGAAGCATTCAGCAGCCAGTTATAGACTACACCGTCTCCATACAGGGAGGCGAGAAAGGCTAGCATACCGACAGCGGTCGTGATCAGCAGCGCGTTCATAGGAATGCCGCGTCTATTGATACGTCCGAGGAAACGCGGGGCTTTACCTTCTCGTGCCAAAGCGTACAGTACCCGAGTGGCCGCGTACATACCCGAGTTACCTGCCGACAATACGGAAGTCAAAATAACGGCGTTCATAACAGAGGCAGCAATCGCAAGCCCTGCTTTTTCAAATACGAGCGTGAACGGGCTGACCCCGATATCACTGATATCTCCCCGCAGCAGATTCGGATTGGTGTACGGAATGATCAATCCAATCACGAGAATTGCGAGAATATAAAAGAACAAGATGCGCCAAAAGATTTGACGGATGGCGCGCGGCACATTTTCACGCGGATTTTCGCTCTCTCCAGCGGCTACCCCAATCAGCTCCGTTCCCTGAAAGGAAAAGCCCGCTGCCATGAATACGCCCAGTACAGCAAAGAATCCACCATGGAACGGGGCGTCTCCTACCGTGAAGTTGGCAAAGCCGACCGCAGGACCACCCATAATGCCGAAGATCATCAGCACACCTACAGTCAAAAAGATGACCACAGTCACAATTTTAATCATGGCGAACCAGTATTCAGACTCACCGTAGCCTTTGACGGTCAACGCGTTCAGTGCGAAGATTACGGCCAGGAATAACAGACTCCACCAGGCAGAGTGACTTTCCGGGAACCAGTATTTGATCAGCACGGTCGCTGCTGCCAATTCGGCAGCAATCGTCACCGCCCAGTTGTACCAGAAGTTCCAGCCCATGGCGAAACCAAAAGCCGGATCGACGAAGCGACCTGCATAGGTGTTAAAAGAGCCGGATTCAGGCATAAATGTAGCCAACTCACCGAGGCTGGTCATAAGGAAGTAGACCATGAGGCCAACTGCTGCATAAGCCAGCAGGGCACCACCGGGTCCAGCTTCGGCAACTGCGCCTCCACTGGCGAGGAACAGACCTGTTCCGATAGAACCGCCGAGGGCGATCATCGTCATATGGCGGGCTTTGAGACTTTTACGCAAGGTTCCGTCAGATGTTGCTCTGTGTTGCACGTTCAAACACTCCTTCATGAAATTGTATTTCATGTCAGGGCAAGAGCTAGAAGGAGGGGGAGTATATAAATCAAAAAACCGCAGGGAATACGCCTGCGGTTTTGTCTATGCATTCCGCACCATACCTTCTTCTATAACAAGATAGCTCAACACACGTGTCTGTGTTAGGACAGCGTGTGACAGTTCTGCTCCTTTCGGTTAGCAGCCCCAGCATTCGGAGTATTTACAAAGAGTCAGCTCCGCATACTTCGGCGGGTGTACCTTTCCACTGGAATCTCAGACGGCTCTTATCGTCTCCTCCGGTGTACCGATTACATCCGCGACCTCTACCTCATCATAAAACAGGGTTGATGAGGTGTATGACATGATATTTTATTGTATAGCGAATTACAGTATATCGTACCTGTACATCTTCTGACAATCGACAATTTTTTGAAAATCACTCGTAGAATCTTAAATTAAGAGTTCCGCTTGGCCATCTGCTGCCAAACTGTGCCCGCGGCTTGTTCGCCTGATTCGATGCGTTCCAGCGCCATTTTAGCCTGTAGACTGACCTCGAATTCGGGATCATCGACCGCCTTCTCCAACGCATCACGCGCATCCTCGGTTCCCACCTCGTATAAAAAACGTGCCGCCCGCCAGCGTACCAACTTGCTGCTATCCGACAGGGCTCCGATCATTGCACTGGTAGCGACCGGATCGCCGATGTCCGACAACGTGTCGCCTGCGGTGCGGCGTACTGCCGCTGAAGGATCGCGCAGCGCCTCGGCTAGCAGTTCCATCGCTTCCGGAGAGCGAATATCGCCCAGATAGACCACGCCCAGCCGCCGCAGCTGCATTTTATCGTCATGCAGCGCTTGCCGGATAAGCGGCAAATGCTCGGGCGTCGGTTCCAGCCGATCCAGCGCAGCGTAGCGTGTGCGCCAATCCCCGTGCTGCAGGGCCTGCTCCAGCTCGGCATCACTCCACTCGCGGCGTTCCTCCACGAATTCGCTGTTGTTTGCACCGTGGGCAATCGCTTGTTGGATAATCTGCTCCAGCCGCTCTTGTGGAAAGGCTGCCTCCAGTTCCTGCTCAACCTCACGTGCAATGTCCGGCAGTTCACCATAGCGGACGCCGTAATCACTCAGCTTGCGTTCCTTAATCAGCGTTGCGCTCGCTACACGGGTAACGGCTTGCACAAAGCGGTCGGACAAGGAGATTCGTTCCTCCTGCTGCCCTGCCTTGACTCGAATTTGCATAGGAAGGCCGCGAAAAAATTGCACAAAAACCTGTGCCTCGCCAAACGCTTCTCCAGAGGTTTCCTCTGGCAAATCCCAATTGGCGTCAGCGCCTTCCTCGCCTAGCTGATCTCGGACTTGACCCAGAATGGTAGACCAATCTGCATTCCCTTTGCGGTCAAGGGCTACGAAGTCGGTTGTGTGAAACACGCTTTTGACCCCTTCAATGCCCAGCATGCGCCGGATAAATGGGGGAGCGGAACGCTCATTGTCTCGTGTATATGTTCTGCGGATACCCGCTTCCAGTCGCTCATCCAGATGCAGCATCATGGTGTTCGGACTGGGAGTTGGCTCGATAGATGTTATTTTCATAGCTCAGTACAGCCTCCTGTTCAAAAGTTCTCCATATATAGCTTATCTGTATTGTAACTCATTCTGCGAATGTCTCCAAAGAGAAGTTCGCGTTTCACAGGAAAATGCAATGACATATATCACGATGATTCATATAAACATGGCTGATGAATATGGAGGTTTTTTTAATAAAAACAGGATGCTATATAAGCCGAACTCGAAAAATTAACATGAAACGGAGTAGGCGGAATGGTGCTGTACAAGCGTAGCGGTCGCTTTTGTCCCCGGATTTCTACCCTAATCATAGGCTTTATTCTAGAAATCTGGGGGCGATGGGAAGCACCATCCGAATGCGCAGGGAGGCGATAAATCCCACAGACAGAACTGCCGCCAGCAGCATAAATGTAGTCATCTGATTGCCGCCATTCCCCATCAAACGAATGGAGAGCATAGGAGCTAGACTTGTACCGGCAAACAGGATGAAGGTATATAGTGAGACAGCTATAGCCCTCGCTGCACCGCCGAGCTGACCCACGATTGCTATGAGTGAAGGAACACTCAGGGCAATGCCGCTGACAAAGCATACACTCAACACCACGATAGTCATAAGAGAGTGTGTCATTCCCATCAGCGCCAAACTCAGAATGGAAAGAATAAGAGCTGTACGTAATATAAGGTGCACACCGTATTTCTGGGCTAGCTTTCCGGCGAATGGTGAAAGGAGCATGCCGATGATACCAGCGGATCTGACATAAAGCATCTGTCGGCTATTCAGGCCAAATTCAGGGCCGCCAAGATAGCTACCCAAAACCGTATACATGCTCACAAAGGACATCAGGAGAACAAAAGCAACCGTGTAGCTTAACCATAAAGGATACGAGCGCAGAACGGTCTCCAACTGACTGAAAGCTGCCCAAATGCGAACATCTCGTTGAGGGGAGGGGGTTTTAGGTAGGAAAAAAAGGACGATTAGGAAGGTAATTGCATACAAAATGCCTAGCATCCGAAATACCGTATTCCACCCCATTTGTTCGCTAATGACAATACTAAATACCTGACCAGCAATACCCGCTACTAGAAAACCGGTGCTGATAAAGCCGATAGCTGTTACCCGTTTTTCGGCCGGAAACATATCGACGGCGTATGCGAGAGCAACAGGGGAAAAGGTGGCTGCCGCCAAACCCTGAAGCAAGCGCAACACAACTAATACAGAATACTGATTGGTTAAGCTGAGGGATAACGAAAGGATCGTCAATGCGAGCAGTCCGGCAACGATAACCTGCTTGCGTCCAAAGCGATCAGACAATCCTCCATAAATAAGACATCCCGCCGCAAATCCTAAGGAAAAGATACTTCCCGGCAGAGCTGCTTCAGCAAGCGTTTTTCCAAATACTTTAGCAAAGAGAGGGACCAAAGGGATCGTTACATACAGGCTGGTCATCACGGCAACCGCTGACCAGCATAGGATTACAATCATCCATGCATAAGGGAGAGCAACATTTTCCTTCTGTATAACGCTATCATTAGTTCGTAATTTACTCATCAAGGGAACACTCCTTAATCATCAAATAAGTAACTCATTAAATATAAACAATTAAATATATTAGATAACCTAATTATATGTTTAAAAAAAATTTATCTGCCCACCCCCAGTTTGTCTTCCATATGATGATGGATTTTTTCTATAATCCGCGAAAAAACGACCTGCTCCTCAGGCTCCAAAATACTCGCTAGAGAAGCACAGGAAGACCAAAATACAGGAAGCACTTGCTGTACAAGATGAGATCCCCCTTCTGTAATGCGCACATGAATTTTGCGTCGATCTGAGGAATTATGTTCTCTGATAATCCAGCCTCGTTGCTCTGTCCAGTCTAGGAGAGATGTAACAGATGCACGACGAATTCCCAGACGGTCGGCAATCATTGAAGGGCTCATCTGAGCCTGGGATTGGTGTAGTGTCAACAGCAACAATAAATCTAGCTTACTCTCTGTCAGGCCATAAGCAGCTAGATCCAAATCTATTGCGTCGAGCGTATTATCACCCGTCCATAGCAAGAAGAGACCAATACGGGCGAGTTGTCGATTCGTTTCTGCAAGAGCAGTTTGATCCATTAGCTCCAGATAAGGTTCTGGACCCAGACGGGGAAGAGGTTGCTGGACGGTGTCCCGCATACTTTGTTTTGGTGGCATACATTCACTCTTTTCATATAATTAGGTTATCTAACTATATATCAATATAGCGTATTGAAATGCATAAAACAATATCTAAAAAGAAATACTGCTACATTCAATGCAGAAGCAGGGTTAAAACTCGACAGAATGAACCAAACTGTGAATAGGTTACCAAAATGCGCCAATAGATAAGTGAAGGAGGCGTTCCTATGTTCCGCAAGCAGGAAAGAACGCTCATTATTGTATGTATAGTAATTGCGGCCATTATGCTATATGCCGTAATTAAAAGCATAGCTCGCTTGACTCCTTAGTTGGTAATCCAGAGTGATCCGCGATGTTTAAAATGTGAAATGAAGGAGTGAAACCCATTTGTCTTCACTGGACCCTGTATTACTAAGCCGGATGCTGACCGGAATTACCCTGTTTGTTCATATCGTATTTGCATCTATCGGCGTCGGCGTACCCTTAATGATTGCACTAGCAGAATGGCGCGGGCTGCGAACTGGTGATCCGCATTATACCCTGCTGGCCCGACGGTGGGCGCGAGGGTTTGTCATTACCGTTGCCGTGGGTGTCGTAACAGGCACCGCCATTGGTCTGCAGCTCAGTTTGCTTTGGCCCACCTTTATGCGGGTGGCTGGACAAGCGATTGCGCTGCCCCTGTTTTTGGAGACGTTTGCTTTTTTCATCGAAGCTATATTCCTAGGCATCTATTTGTATACTTGGGATCGGTTTAAAAGCAAATATTTTCACCTGATGCTGCTCATCCCGGTAGCGATTGCCTCATCTGCATCAGCGGTTTTTATTACGACTGTGAACTCGTTCATGAACCAACCTCAAGGCTTTACACTCAAAAATGGAGTCATGACAAATATTCATCCCATCGAGGCCATGCTAAATCCGGCTACGCCGACCAAAGTTTCTCATGTACTGGCTTCCTCGTATACATTGAGCGCTGGGGTGCTGATGGGATTGGCTGCTTACAGTATGCTGCGGGGACGTAATCACCCTTATTTCAAAAAAGCGCTGAAGCTGACTGCCACCTGTACCATTGTGTTTGCCATCAGTACTGTGATGATTGGAGACGCATCCGGTAAATTTCTAGCCAAATATCAGCCGGAGAAGCTGGCCGCCGCCGAATGGCATTTTGATACGATGACGCACGCACCCTTCGTATATGGCGGATACATGGATAAGAACGGTGAAATCAAATATGCCCTGAAAGTGCCTTATGCACTTAGTGTGTTGGCCGGGAACCTGCCCAGTACGGAGGTCAAGGGATTAAATGATTATCCCGTAGATGAGCGTCCGCCCCTGTCTATCCATTATATGTTTGACCTCAAAATCACCACAGGGGTGCTGATTCTCGTCATTCCGCTGTTGTATCTGATCCGCAAGCGTTTGCCAGGTCGCAAACCATACCCCAGATGGCTGCTGTTGGCGCTCATTCTGGTGGGGCCAATGGCGATGGTAGCTATTGAGCTCGGATGGATGTTCGCGGAGGTCGGTAGACAGCCGTGGATTTTACGCGGATATATGAAGGTGTCCGAAGCAGCAACCACTTCTACGAGTGTTGGGTGGATGCTGGTGTTGTTTGTTATTTTGTATCTGGTGTTGTGCTTCTCGGCCATTAAGGTACTCAGCAAGCTATTTCGCAATAAGGATGCGGTGGAAGAGATAAGACAGCTCGGCCTGGAAGGGGCTGATGGTAAGTGAGCTATGAAATTGTAGGCATCGCCATTTTGTGGACGTTCCTGTTCGGATATTTGCTTATAGCATCTATTGATTTTGGTGCAGGGTTTTTCAGCTTTTACAGTGTGTTAACAGGCCACCAGAACAAAATCCACAATATTATTCAACGGTATCTATCCCCGGTGTGGGAGGTAACAAACGTATTTCTCATCTTTTTTGTGGTGGGATTAAACGGGTTCTTCCCGGATGCGGCATATTACTATGGTACGGCGTTACTCGTTCCCGGCAGTATTGCGATTGTACTTCTCGCCATCCGGGGAGTGTATTATGCATACAATACGTATGGGCATTCCGGCACCAATAATATCGTCTACATGGCGTTGTACGGTGCGACAGGGTTACTGATTCCGGCAGCACTGTCGACGGTCCTCGCTATATCGGAAGGCGGCATTATTGTGGAGAACAGTACAGGTGTGCACCTGCAATGGGGGCAGCTATTAAGCAATCCCTACACGTGGGCGGTTATTTTTCTGGCGTTGGTAAGCGTACTGTATATCTCAGCGATGTTTTTGGCCTATTATGCCAAAAGGGCAGGAGACAAGGTCGCTTTTGAAATCGTACGAGGATATGCACTGCTTTGGAGCGGTCCAACGATTGTTGCGAGTCTGCTCGCATTTTTTCAGATTAACAAACAAAATCCAGATCATTTTACCAATATGCTGAACATAGCCTGGATGTTTGTCGCATCCTTCATATGCTTTGCGGGAGCAGTTTATCTGGTATGGCAGCGGCGGCATCTAGGGGTTTCGTTCATATTGGTGATGCTGCAATTTGCATTTGCCTGGTATGGCTACGGCCGCTCGCATCTCCCGTATGTTCTGTATCCCTACATTAATGTCTACGACAGCTTTACAAATTCTACGATGGCGTATGCGTTGATTACGGCGTTTGTTGCGGGTCTGCTGGTGCTGATCCCTTCGCTGATCCTGATATTAAGATTGTTTCTGTTCGATGCAAAATATGTGCGCGGACATGAAGGAAAGAAAGGGTGAGTTAGAGTGGCTGCTTTCGAGCATTTTACAATTATGTATGAGTCACCTATCATTATTGTCGTGGCGATTGTGTTTTTGTTTATTTATTCGGCACGCTTTAAAAATCCACAAGATTGACAACAACAGGTGGAACAGGCCTTCCTGATTGATCCGGGAGGTCTGTTTTTGCTGTATTATCGCAGAATTTCCTTTACAGACGTGATTGAATTATACTTTACATATATCAGGATGTTGCATCATTTTATGTTCACACTCGAATGACAATATATAGTTAAATTGAACCGCTGCATTTTTTGGAGAACGGGTTCATCAGGGAGGGAGCTGCATCATGCCCAAAGTTCGTTTTAACAATATGGATCATGTAAATACCGATAAAACCATCAAGCAATTCAGACAATGGCGGCAGGAGCGACGCAGCAAAATAAAGGATTATACGTTCGTTGTGCCAAACCATCCCCCGGAGCTGGAGTTTCTGCATAGCAATCGGGAGATGGCGACAGCCACCTGGGTGGGACATTCCACCTTTTTCATCCAGTATCTTGGGCTGAATATCGTCACCGATCCGGTATGGGCAGAGCGTATGGCTTTTGATAAAAGGTTGGCGCCACCCGGCATTCGTATTCAGGATGTACCCCCACTGGACATCATTCTGCTGTCTCATTCCCATTATGATCATTTACATTTAGAATCGTTGCGGAAATTATATCGTGCAGATACGCTGATGCTTGTACCCTCAGGGTTAAAGGCGAAAATGATCCGCAAAGGTTTTCGCAACTGTCATGAGCTGCAATGGTGGGAGCATTTTACGGTAGGAGGGATACGCTTCACATTTGTTCCAGCCCAGCATTGGACACGACGCACACCGTTTGATACGAACACTTCGCATTGGGGTGGATACGTTCTGCAAAATGAGCAGCAGGTGATTGGCTCTGCCACGTCCGTCACGGAATCTCATTCTCATTCGAATACAGACTCAGAGGATGCACCAACGTTGTATTTTGTGGGAGACACCGGATATTTTCGTGGGTTTAAGGAGATTGGCGAGCGCTTTGCCATTGACCTGACCTTTATGCCGATTGGCGCGTATGAACCGGAATGGTTCATGACCTCGCAGCACGTGACACCGGAGGAGGCATTGCAAGGGTTTGTAGATTGCGGCGCAGATCAAATGATTCCGATGCACTACGGAGCCTTCAAACTAGCGGATGATACGCCAAGAGAGGCGCTGGATCGTCTCGAAGCGGAGCGTGAGCGTATGGGTATTGCGAAGGAACGCATTCATGTTCTAGGGCACGGAGAGACGCTGAAAATTGGACGTCGCTGCTCAACTACAATCTGAGAGATTCGACATCATCCTTATATAAGAGGATTTTGCAAAATCCTGATAAACCAAGCGGCTCGGCGGACAATTAATTTTGCCTGCCGAGCCGCCTTTTTTGGTTTTTAGCTATAATGCAGGGTTAAACTGCTTCGGAATCACTTGCCAAAGAGGAATCGCTGTTGGCGATGGGATGACGAACGATTTTAACTTCATAGAACGTGATTTTATTTTCAATAATATAGTCCGGAATTTGACGATGGCTATGGGATTCGCGGAATGCTTCGCTTTTCGTCCAGCCTTGGAAGTTCTCTTTTTCTTTCCAGCGTGTACTGATCGTTACTTCCTCATAATCCTCCGTGTTTTCAGTCAGCAGCACTTCCAGACCGAGAAAGCCTTCCATTTTTTCAACTTTTCCTTCTTTGTTAAATCTTTCGATGAGTAGATGTGCATTGCCCGGTGTGATTTTAGATGTATTTGTTACGATAACCATATTAAATTCCTCCTGAATGATGTGGTATGGTCGGTATAATAACCGGATAGCCATCCTCAAATTTGATGGTAGCGTTCATTTCATAAATGTCGCGAAGAAAAGCAGACGTCAAAATCTCATGGGGTTCGCCGACAACGGCGATTCGTCCCTTTTTAAGCGCAATCATATGATGACAATAGGCCGCAGCTTGCTGCAAATCATGTAGTACCATAACAATCGTCAAGCCGGACTCGTGATTGATACGCCGCAGCATATCCATAACTTCAAATTGGTGGGCGATATCCAGAAAAGTGGTCGGTTCATCGAGCAAAAGAATACCCGTTTGTTGGGCCAAGGCCATTGCAATTCGCGCTTTTTGTTGTTCACCTCCCGATAGAGTATGGAACATCCGATCCGCATAGGGCTGGATACCCGTGATCTTCATGACATGGTCCACGATTTGCTGGTCCTGTCCGGTATAGCGTACCTTCAAGCCCTTGGCATGAGGAGATCTTCCGTAAGCGACCAGCTCGCGGACCGTCAATAACGGCAGCATATCCTTCATTTGCGGTAGCATTGTAATCGTCTGGGCAAAATCACGCCGCTTGTATTCCTGCACGGGCTTGCCCAATACGGAAACCTGACCCTGATCCTGCTTGAGCAACCGGGTCATAATCCGCAAAAGCGTGGATTTGCCTGAACCGTTCGGCCCGACGATCGCGGTGAGCTGACCAGCAGGCAAGGTGATATTCACATCGACCAGCTTGAAATACCCACGTTGTAAGGAGATATGCTCACCCTGAATGGCTGTCATCCGAAATTCCCCCGTTTCTTGAGTAAGATTAAGAAGAACGGTGCCCCAATGACGGCCAGCAAAATACCTACAGGCAGTTCAATCGGGTCAAACCAGGATCGCGCCACCGTATCTGCGAGAACAACCAGCGTTCCGCCGCCCACAATGGAAAGGGGAAGGAGGAAACGATAATCTTCCCCGATTAGCAGCCGTATGACATGGGGAACGACCAGTCCTACAAAGCCGATCAACCCGGCTACACTGACTGCTGTACCGGCCAGCAGGGCAGAAAGCAGGATAATGAGCATACGTTGAAGCTCTACTCGCTGGCCCAGCAGCTGTGCTGAATCGTCGCCCAGTAGCAGTAAATTAGCAGGTTTAATCGCAAAGAAAGAGGCGATTAATCCAATGATGGCGTAAGGCGCCATGAACTCCAGATGATGCCAGCTTCTTCCGTTTAATCCGCCGGATAGCCAAGGAAGAACGGCCTGTACGCGGTCGCTGAACATGACCATTACGCCGTTGGTGAGTGCGCCCAGCAGCGCATTGATCGCAACGCCAGCCAGCACAATTTTGACAGGCGACGCCCCTCGGTCCCAAGCCAGCAGATAAATGACGATTGCGCTCAGAAAGGCTCCCAAAAAGGCGGTTATCGGAAGAAGGTAGCTAAGCTGGGGAAGCATCACCATCGTAATGACGGCGGCCAGTCCACCTCCAGCCGATACACCAATAATGCCAGGGTCAGCCAATGGATTTTTCATGACACCTTGAAGAAGGGCTCCGGAAGCTGCAAGACAAGCTCCTACCAGTAAACCTACTAATACTCTGGGTAGCCGGAGATCCATCAGGATCGTGCGATATGTAGATTCATCATTATGTAGCAAAACATGATTGATTTCTTGAAGTGGAATCGACACCGAACCGTAGGCCAGACCGTACACAGAGACGGTCAGCAGTAGAATCGGAAGGGTGATCCAGGCGATGGTGCGTCTTCTGGCGCGCTGTAGTTTGTTCATTGCCATCGCCTATTTCGCCGGATACAGCTTTTGATGCATCAAATCCAGCGCTTTAGTGACCCGTGTGCCCGGATTCGTACCGAATAGATCTGAAGGTAAAACCTCGACCTGATTGTTTTTGACTGCTCGGATTCCGTTCCAAGCTGCATTTTCCTGCATTTCCTTTATAAATGCAGCTTTAACATCTTCTGTATTGCCATGAGTTATGATGAAGATGTAGTCAGGGTCAGCCTGTATGATGCGTTCTGTGTTCAGCTGCGCATATTGCGGGAAATTTTGCAGGCCCGGAAAATCAGCGGCGATGTTAGAGCCACCCGCAGCTTCCAGAATGTTTCCACTCAGTGAATTCGGCAGTGCCGCCATGTACGTAGCCGGGGCTCCGTAGACGAGCAACACCTTCGGTTTGGAGGCAGAAGCGGTTTCCTTTTGTAGCTTGGTTACTTGTTGGTCAATTTGCTGGTTCAGCTTTACGGCCCCGGCTTGCTTTTGTAGTAATTGTCCGAACAGTGTAATTTGTGTCTGGATATCCTGAACTGAATTGGCACTAGTCAGCAGCAGCTGTGAACCTACTCCTTCAATGGCTGGAATGTCTTTTTCATTCATAGGATAATTGCCTAGCACGACATCCGGTTTGAGCATCGTAATTTTCTCCAAATCTACTTCATGAGTGGAGCCTATTTGCTGAACGTTCTCAGCAGCAGGTACGACGACAGGTCCATTGGAGTTGGGTCTTCCTACGGCTGTCCCGCCCAATGCGTATATAATATCCAGATCGCCATTGCTGAGCGCAACGATATGTTGAGGAACCTTTTGAAACGCCAACGTCCGTTTTGAAAAATCAGTAACTTGGATGGCTGCACTGCTTGTCGTGCCAGAAGTGGCAGATACGGAGGCACTGGTTGGTTTATGATCTGTGGTCGGGGCACCATTACTACATCCGGTAACTGCCAATAAAAGCACTGCGGACGACCACAACATATAAGATTTCATGTTATTCCTCCTGCAATTTTCGAGTTAAACAATAATGATAATCATTTTCAATTATATATAAGAGAATGATAATGAATATCACTGGGCAATGTCAATTAAAAAAACAAAATTTTTAAATAAATTTTGAACTAAAAATAAAAGGGATATATTCGAATTAAAGAAGAAGGAACTACAAATTTTTCTTAAAAAATAGCATATATCAAGGGATTATGTACACGCAAATACATATTGACATTTTCGAAAAGTGTAAGATATATTGGTGATGGGTTTACTTTATTTTGCGAAATTATGGAATAGGGAGGTGGGGAGACAAGCTCGAAAAGAGCTATTTTTTTAAATTATCAATTGAGAATGATAATCAATTAGTTTATTCTCGTGGGGAGGGACTGCTGTCAAAATGAAGAAGGGGTATTCTGCAATTATTGCTGTGTTTCTGCTGGTGAGTGTGCTGAGCTTTTGGCCAACTTCGTCATCTGTAGGAGCCGCTACGGCTTCTCCAAAATTGGCGGATGGTACATACACGCTCAAATACAATATCCTCAAGGCAGAAAATGACTCGGTGTCCATGGCTAATGATTATTTTGAAAAACCAGCTAAGTTGTATGTGAAAAAAGGTCATATGACCATGCAAATTAAGCTGAATCATAGCGAATGGACAACCGGGTTTAAAGTAGATTACAAAGGCAAAATCATCGATACCAAGGTCATCCATAAGGATGCCAAAACCGATACCCGCACCGTACAATTTCCAATTACGAGTGTGAACAGCCCGCTAATCTCTAAAATCCATGTTACTGTCCCTGCGTATAACTACGATCATGACTATACGATCCGCTTCGCTTTTGATTCCAAAAGTGCCAAAAAAGTAGCAGCCGTCCAGTCAGCAAAATCAACTAAATCTTCCAAGAAGTAAATTCAAGCCATCTCTATCGTTCATAAAATCAACACAAATTCAAGCATAAAAAATGGAGGAGTGTGTGTAGATATGAATATGGTAATGAATCGCTTTGAGCAATTTTCTTTTAAGAAGGTATTCGTAGCATTGATCATGACAGCGCTTGTTTTTGCACTTGTTGCTCCATTCTCAGCTAAAGCGGCAGCAGCCGACGGCACGTACAACGTAGACTACACCGTTCTGAAGGATCAAACCAATGAGACTTCTCGATTGGATAGCTACCTGACGAAGCCTGCTCAGGTTACGGTAGCTAACGGCAAAAATGTCGTTCGTCTGACTGTGAAAAGCAGCAATCTGATTACAACGTTCAAAGTAGAGCAAAATGGCGTACTGCAAGATGCGACTGTAGTGAGCACAGATACTGCTAGCAACACTCGTGTAGTGGAATTCGAGGTTGCTGATCTGAATGCAAAAGTGAATGCTTACGCTGAAATCACAATCCCAGTAATCGGCTACACAGGCAAGTATGATGTACAACTGCAATTCGACGAAATATAATCCAAAAATAAAACGTAAAGGAGATTAAGAACATGAACATGATTATGAATCGTATGGAAAAATTGTCTTTGAAAAAAGTAATGCTTACTGTACTGATGGCAGCGCTTGTTTTTGTGGTACTGGCCCCATTTTCTGCCAATAAGGCGAATGCGGCTTTGCCTAATGGAACGTATCAATTGCCTTATACCGTTTATAAAGATGGAACCACTCAGCCATCTTACATGGATACAAATGGTTATGTGAAAAAACCAGCCACACTGATTGTTACGAATGGTCAATATAAAGTGAGAGTAGCTATTACCAAGAGTGCATGGGTTACTGAATTCAAAACTCAACAAAACGGTCAGTATGTGAATGCGACTGTGGTAAGCACATCAGGGGATACAAGAATAGTCGAATTCCCTGTAACTAGCCCGTCTCAAAAATTGAACGTTAAACTGCATGTAAGTGTGCCTGCAGAATACACTGGTGGTATTCCGTACGATCACGACTATGTTGTTCAATTCCAATTCGACGACAGCGATATCTAAGGCTTCTTTTTGAAAATATAATTTTGAATTGAATACTCATTTGGAGCTTACTTTCAATGCCCCAAATGAGTATATTTTAAGTAGGGGGATACATCACCTTGAAAAGCCGATTTAACAAATACATTACGACATTCGCTGCTATTCTAATGTTGTTTTCTTTATTTTCACCATACGTAGGAGCAACCCCTGAAGTTGATTCCACTTCCCAAAATTTGCCCGATTCAAGCACTACAGTCACTAGTGCTACTTATGCTACTTATGAGATGCCGGTAGAAGTACCTAGCACATATGCTGAGCCTACCAATGCTGTAACTACCACAGATGCGACCTATGCAGATGGAGAATACCTGATTGATTACAAACCTTTAAGAAAGACAGTCAGCGGTAACACCAGAGATTCGAGTTTCAAAACAAACTATACCTATCCTGGAGATTTGATCATTAAGGATGGAAAATACCATTTTTCATTTAAGTTTGCGGAAACTCAAGGGCTATCGAAATTTTTAGTAGAACAAAACGGGGAAACAGTTCCCGCAAAAATAGAGGTGGATTCTGGGAAAGCTTCCGGTACTGTAAGCTTCGATGTTTATGATTTTCATCAAAATGTAAATACGGAGTTTGGATTTAATAGCAGTTCTCCGTGGTATGTAGATACCGATCCAGATCGTTCAGTGAAGGAATGGATTGAGTTTGATCCTTCCAGCTTGAGACTTAAAAACTCAACGGAGAATCCAACGGTTCCACCTGTAACACCACCGGTGACGCCTCCTAATGCAGGAGAAAAACTTTCTGATTTGGACTTTACCCTTTTGAAAGATGGAACCAATGAAAAGTCTATGATGGATGGGTATACGGAGAAACCAGGCTCACTAATTGAGCGTGGAGGTAAACAATATGCCCAGTTCACATTAAAGAACAGCAAACAGATTGATGGTTTTAAGGTAGAGCAAAATGGGGTGTTAACCGACACTTCTGTTGTAAGTGAAGATCAAACTGCGAATACACGAGTGATCGAGTTTGAAGTGAAAGAACTGCCTGCCAAGCTCAACGCATGGGTGAGCATCAACTGGCCTGAGCTGGGCTACGTGCATACTTATAATGTAGATCTTCAGATGTCTTCTGCACCCGCCCCATCAGATTTGGCGGATGGAACGTATTCTATTAATTTTAATACCCTGCACGCCACAAAAGATCAGCCATCAGCCATGGCACAGTATCTGTTGTCTCCGGCAACTTTGACGGTAGCGAAGGGACAAAAAGAAGTTTCCTTCACCATTAAAGACAGCACTACAGTGACGGAATTCAAAACTGAACAAAATGGAACGTTGACGGATGCAGATATTGTAAGTGTGGACAAGACCGCCAATACACGTATTGTGAAATTCAAAGTAGCGGATTTGGACGCGATTTTGAATGCGCAGGTACATGTGAGCACGACCTATCCAGGTGGGGTTTATGAGATGGACCATAAACTTCGGCTTCAGTTCGATAAAAACAGTATCTCGGGAACGGACAACGGTTCAACTCCAGTAACGTCAAATCTGGACTTCACGCTGTTAAAAGACGGTTCAAGTGAAAAGTCTATGATGGATGGATATACAGAAAAACCGGGTACTCTGGTTGAACGTAAAGGCAAGAAATATGTACAGTTCACTTTGAAAAACAGCAAACAAATTGACGGCTTTAAAGTAGAACAAAATGGAGTATTGACCAACACGACCGTAGTAAGTGAAGATCAAACGGCGAATACACGTGTTATCGAATTTGAGGTTAAGGAAGTGCCTGCCAAACTGAATGCATGGGTAAGCATCAACTGGCCTGAGCTGAACTATGTAGAAACCTATGATGTCGATCTTCAATTAGGAGCGGCAACAACCCCGGTTGATCCTGGGACGCCAGGCACACCAGGCACGCCCGGAAAGAATTTAGCTGATGGAACGTATTCAATCAACTTCGATGCGCTGCACGCAATCAAAGATCAAAAATCGGCCATGGCGCAATATTTATTGTCTCCGGCCACACTGACGGTATCAAAAGGCAAGTATGAAGCCTCCTTTACCATCAAAGACAGCACCACCGTGACAGAGTTTAAAACAGAACAAAGCGGGACACTTACGGATGCAGATATCGTTAGTGAGGACAGGAATGCTAATACACGTGTTGTGAAATTCAAAGTGGCGGATTTGGACGCTATTCTGAATGCACAGGTACATGTGAGCACGACCTATCCAGGTGGGGTTTATGAGATGGATCATAAGCTTCGTCTGCAATTTGACCGCAGCAGCATTACAGCTAAAGGACCGGATAACGGAACCACAACCCCAGTTGAAAATGGCAGATACAGCATTGATTTCTCCGTACTCAAAAACGGAAGCAATGAAATATCTGTGATGGATGGATATATGCAAAAGCCAGCCACACTGTTAAAACAGTCTGGTAAAAATATCATTCAGATCAAAATGGACAAGAGCAGCTGGATCAAAACGTTCAAAGTAAATGGTGCAGAGGCTCAGGTTGTCGATCAATCAAGCTCCGCAAATACAAGAACAGTACAATTTGAAGTGCCAAATCTGTCGGATAAAGTGACAGTGAATACGCATGTCATCGTACCTGGATTGGATTTGAGTGGTATCCCATATGATCACGTGTATGATGTGCAGTTCCAATTCGAGCCTGCTACCATTCGAAGCTTTGTTGAGCCTACCTCTTCAGGGGCGGCTGATCCCATGATTAAACTGGATTTTGACAAGCTTGCCAATGGTAAATATGCTTTGAAATTCAGTATTGTTTTGTCAGATGGCTCAACAGCAGCAGATTCACAGGCTCAACGCTTCATCACTGACGAACCGGCGCAATTGGTCGTGGAAGGCGACAAACGGTTTGTAGGTCTGAAGCTGCAAAACAGCAATGAAGTGAAGGCGCTGCGTATTTGGGACAACGCAAGCGGGGACTACCGAGATGCAGAAGTGACCCAGGAAGATGCAGCAAGCAATACGAAGCATGTTCGTTTTAGCGTAAGTGACTTTAAGAGCAATGTAAAAGGCCAACTGGTTGTCTACGAAGCTCCTAAAGTGGCAAGTAGCGCTCAGATGGTTTTCAAGGCGGAGGATCGAGTAGAAAAGGTATATGATTTTGAATTTAAATTCGATACCAGCAATGTATCTTATCACAACGAAACCAAAGCAGACGAAGTAGAACAGGGGAAAAATAACTTGGCCGATGGAGAGTACACTGCGAACTTCCGTGTACTGGCGAACGGAACAGACAAGGATTCTCTAGTGGCTCCTTTTGTGCAGAGTCTAGCGAAGTTGATTGTGAAAAATGGCAAGGTTCAGGCTCATGTAACCGTTACGGACAACCAGGCTTTGAAGCTATTCCAAACGGATTTTGAAGGCCGTTATGCCAATCCGATGATTATGGGTTCGGACACTAAAGGTGACACGCACACGATTGCGTTCGAAGTACCTGATCTGGATAAGAAGTTAAGTGTGTACACACAGGTATATCTGCCTGAGAAATACATTCTAAATGAGAAATTCGGCGGACAGATTCAATTTGACCGTGCATCGCTTAAAGGTGAGGGGGTCAATACAGCTACAACCGTAACCCCTACTGAACCGATAGTAGCTTCTACGGACAAGGCAGCAGAAACAACTGCATCTGTAGCTGAAACCAAACCAGTAGTTGAGCAACCGGTTCAAATGGCTTCCGAGAAGCAATACACGATTAATTACAACGTATTTAAAGACAAAACGAGTGAAGCTTCCGTTATGGACGGTTATCTCGACAAGCCAGCCACACTGATTGAAAAGGGAGACAAGCGCTATATCCAAGTGACATTGAAAAATAGTTCTTGGATGCCAACTTTACAAGTGGAGCAAAACGGTACCCTGAAAGATGTAGAAGTGATCTCGACATCCGGCGATACACGTGTCGTTCAATTCGAGGTAGGGGACTTGTCCCAGAAAATCAGTGCTTACACACACGTTATTGTGCCTGGCTTGGTTCTTGGCGGAGTGCCGTATGATCACTGGTATACAGTTCAGTTCCAATTTGATGAAGCAAGCCTGAAAGCGAAGTAGCCTCAGGTTGTGACCTCAATGAAGCCCGAATAACAGCAAAGTTTGTATGCAAGCAAGTCTTGGTGCCTCGGCGTCAAGACTTGTCAGCATTTACATACCCGAGGAATTTGCAAAAATCCAATAAGCGACTTCTAGTGAACAATATGTAGATCAAACAGTCTAGTTCGTCTATATATTGCACTTTGGAGCGACTGGAGTCGAATTTTGCTAAATCCTGATACCCGAAAAGTTAGGGTTCCTAATGCAGTTCTATATTTTGAATTGAGGTGACTGGATTTTCATGAAACGATATATAGCATGGGCTCAAGGAAGATCGTTTTGTTTGTATATGTTAATCGGCATCGTGATCTTGTTGCTGGCCGGATGTTCGGGAGGAGGACAGGCTGGACAGAATCAGAGCGATGGTTCGAAATCAGCGGCAACATCTGATGCAACCGGAAAGTCGTCTGACGGTAAAGCTCAAGCTCCTCGTATTGTGGCGACTACGGTAGCCATTGCGGAAATCACGGATGCGCTGGGCCTGGATTTGGCAGGTAAGCCGACAAGCACGAAAGTGCTGCCTGACCGTTACAAGGATGTGCCTGATGTGGGTAATCCGATGAGTCCCGACATGGAAAAAGTGATGTCACTGAAGCCGACGGATGTACTGTCGGTGACGACACTGAAATATGATCTGGAGCCTAAATTTAAAGATTTGAACATCAATGCCGAATTTTTGAATTTTGAAAGTCTCGCGAATATGCAAAAAGAAATTCAAAAGCTGGGAGACACGTTTGGCAAAGCCGAAAAGGCTAAAGAGATTAATGGAGCGTTGGATGCCAAAGTAACTGAGATTCAACAAAAGATCAAAGGGAAGAAATCTCCTAAAGTATTGATTTTGCTGGGAGTACCGGGAAGCTATCTGGTGGCTACCGAGCATTCCTATATTGGGGATCTGGTTAAAATTGCAGGCGGAACAAATGTGGTTCAGGGCGAGAAGGTGGAGTTCATTGCCCACAATACCGAAGCCTTGCAGCAATCCAACCCTGATATCATTTTGCGCGCTGCACACGGGATGCCGGATGAAGTAGTGAAAATGTTCGATGAAGAGTTCAAAACCAACGATATCTGGAAGCATTTCAACGCTGTGAAAAATGGGCATGTCTATGATCTGCCTGAACCGTTGTTTGGCACAACAGGGAATCTAGCGGCAAACTCGGCGCTAGATGAGCTGATGAAAATGCTGTATCCTTCGAATTAAAGGAGGCTGATGACATGTCCAAAAAAGGTTGGAGTCTTATTGTTGTAATGGTCTTGCTCGTCGGCGTCATGTTATATTCAGCGATGACAGGTAGTCTCAAGGTGGATTTGAGTCAGTTGGTCACCGGATTGTGGACAGGTACAGATGATCAGGTAAATGTGGTCAAGGACCTGAGACTACCGAGAATTATCGTAGCCGTGATGGCAGGTGCAGCACTTGCAGTGGCGGGTGTCTTGCTGCAAGCTGTTATGAAAAACCCGCTGGCAGATGCCGGAGTTATCGGCATTTCTTCGGGAGCAGCATTGATCTCGCTGATTGCGGTGACGGTCTTTCCAATGCTTTATTTCTGGATGCCGTTCTTTTCATTTATTGGCGGTGCGATAGCTTGTTTAATGGTTTATGGATTTTCATGGAGATCCGGCTTGCATCCGATTCGTCTCATTCTGATCGGGGTAGCTGTGAATGCCATTTTTTCTGGTTTAGGTCAGTCATTTAATTATCGAGGCAGCTATGCGGTCACCAGCATTAACCAGGTTACTACTTCAACCTTGTCTATGAAAAAATGGGTAGATGTCGAGGTTATTGTGACCTATGGCGGGATTGGACTAATTTTGGCCATGCTCGTGTTCTCTTGGTGCAATTTCTTGTCCCTTCAAGATAAAACAGCTAAAAATCTGGGATTCAATGTAACACGCGCACGACTTTTGATTTCTGTGATTGCAGTGCTGCTTGCAGCAACGGCTACAGCCATCGCAGGAGTGATTGCCTTTATCGGCCTGCTCGTTCCGCATTGTGCCCGCTACCTAGTTGGCTCGGATCATAAGTGGTTGATTCCATTTTCAGCCTTATGCGGTGGCTTGTTGCTGCTGCTCGCGGATACTCTGGGGCGGACGGTGCTTGCTCCCAATGAAATCCCGGCTTCTATTATTATGGCCGTCATTGGCGGGCCGTTCCTGATATTCCTGATCAGAAAGGCGGATCGCAGCTATGGACATTAAGGATATAACCTTCTCATATGATCGGAAAACAGATCGTCTGCACGCTATTCATGCTGTTATTGAGTCAGGACGGATTACGACCATTATTGGTCCCAACGGATGCGGCAAATCGACGCTGCTCAGCGTGATGTCCAACAATGCTGTTCCCCGCTTGGGACAGGTGATTCTGGACGGCAAAGAAATAGCCCACTACAAGCCCAAGGAGCTGGCCCGTCAATTGGCGGTAGTCCATCAGCAGAACGAGGCACCTTCCGACCTGACTGTAGAAAAGCTCGTAAGCTTCGGCAGGTTGCCGCATAAGAACATGTTCACAGCGAGGCGTGACGAGGATGAGGAGGCGATTGAGTGGGCGATAGCCTGTACTAACCTGAACGAACGTAGAACTCGCACGTTGGATCAACTCTCAGGAGGAGAACGGCAGCGTGTATGGATTGCAATGGCCTTGGCACAGCGGACTCCCATTTTATTTTTGGATGAGCCGACCACCTATTTGGATATGTACTACCAGCTTGAAATTTTAGAGCTCATTCGGCAGTTAAACCAGGAACATGGACTGACAATCGTGATGGTGCTGCATGATATCAATCAGGCTATTCGGTATAGCGATGTAATGATTGCCATGAAGGAAGGGCGTATTATAGCGAACGGCCCACCTACAGAGGTCGTTACATCTGAACTGATCCAGGCAGTTTATGATGTGGAGGTCGTAATCAAACAGGATGATGAAGCGGGCATGTATCTCATTCCGATAGGAGTCGGGGCTTCCTGACATTTACAAGCATACGGAACATTATTGCTGCGACTGAATAACGCGTTTGTCCTCACGGCATTTCAACGAATTTAAAACATGAAAATGGCTCTGGTCCATGTGTTTTGTCAGGTGACAACCGTGGAGACAGAAGCATTTTTTATTTTATTTATAAGATATTGGATGAGATTCAGGGACGGTTATGCTTATACTACGGTTCGAATCCGATCTTTTGTGTGTTATACTATTGCCGTCGGTAATTTTGTGTTTAGCACTTAACTAATGATAAGGATGGTATGCTTATATGATCAGTACAAGCGGCGTAACGCTTCGTTATGGGAAACGCCCACTTTTTGAAGACGTAAATATCAAATTTACTCCTGGGAACTGCTACGGCCTGATTGGGGCGAATGGCGCGGGCAAATCCACTTTTTTGAAAATTCTTTCCGGTGAAATCGAAGCCAATTCAGGCGAGGTTCACATGACACCGGGCGAACGGATGGCAGTGCTCAAGCAGAACCATTATGAATACGATGAATTCCCGGTTCTGGAAACCGTTATTATGGGTCATACGCGTCTGTATGAAATCATGAAGGAAAAAGATGCGCTGTATGCCAAAACAGAATTTACTGAAGCAGACGGCCTGCGTGCCGGTGAACTGGAAGGCGAATTTGCGGAGCTGAACGGTTGGGATGCTGAGCCGGATGCAGCTTCCTTGCTGATCGGTCTTGGTATTCCTCGCGACCTGCATGACAAGAACATGTCTGAGCTGAGTGGTAATGACAAGGTACGTGTTCTCCTGGCTCAAGCGTTGTTTGGTCGTCCGAACAATTTGCTGCTTGATGAGCCTACCAACCATTTGGACCTCGAATCCATTCAATGGCTGGAAAATTTCTTGATGGACTATGAAGGCACCGTCATCGTCGTATCCCATGATCGTCACTTCCTGAACAAGGTATGTACGCATATTGCGGATATCGATTTTGGCAAAATCCAGATGTACGTCGGCAACTACGACTTCTGGTATGAGTCCAGCCAGCTTGCGCTTGCCTTGACGCGTGATGCCAACAAGAAAAAGGAAGAGAAGATCAAGGAACTGCAAGCCTTTATTCAGCGCTTTTCCGCGAATGCTTCCAAGTCCAAACAAGCTACTTCACGTAAAAAACAACTGGATAAAATTACGCTGGACGACATCCGTCCATCGAACCGTAAATATCCTTTCCTGAACTTCAAGCCTGAACGCGAAGCAGGCAAACAACTCTTGACAGTAGACCGCCTCAGTAAAACCGTTGAAGGCGAGCAAGTGCTGAATGAGTTCAGTCTGGTTGTGAACAAAGGCGATAAAATCGCGTTTGTTGGGCCGAACGGTTTGCCTAAATCGACGCTCTTCCAAGTATTGATGAACGAGATCGAAGCAGACAGCGGAGAATTTTCTTGGGGGATTACAACTAGCCAAGCTTATTTCCCGAAAGATAATTCCACCTATTTTGAAGGTGTGGACATGAATCTTGTGGAATGGCTCCGTCAATATTCCAAGGATCAGGACGAAACGTTCCTGCGTGGTTTCTTGGGACGTATGCTTTTCTCTGGTGAAGAAGCACTTAAGAAAGCAAGTGTACTGTCCGGGGGCGAAAAGGTTCGCTGTATGCTGGCGAAAATGATGCTGAACGGTGCCAATGTGCTGTTGCTGGAAGAACCGACCAACCACTTGGATTTGGAGTCCATTACAGCGCTGAACAATGGTCTGATTGATTTTGACGGTACTATATTGTTCACATCTCATGACCATCAGTTTATTCAAACGATTGCGAACCGCATTGTGGAAATTACACCAAACGGCGTAATCGACCGTACGATGAGCTATGATGAATACTTGGAAAATGAAGAAATCGCGAAATTGCGTGAACGTATGTATCCGGTAGAAATCGGCTAAAATTCCAACCGGCTATCTTCAACAACTAGATAAACGAAAGAGGAGCTCCTTTAGGCCATTGAGATGGCAGGGAGACTCCTCTTTTTCGTTTTTGTGCCATGCCCATAGCTTACTTGGCTCTGGCCGTGAGGTAAGATAGACCTCGCCAGACCTTTGGTACCCTATAAAGGCTATGAGGTGGCTTATGATCCGCCTGTACGACGGCGTTGGTTGTTCGGCTTCTTCGTATTTTGGCTTTTCAGTGTTTTGGTGGAACCGCCTTGAAAGCCGCCCTGCTGTGAAGCACCGGACTGCTGTTTTTTTTGTGCCAGCTTTTCCCGAATGGCATCTGCGAGATTAACTTTACGTGGTTCATTGGCATCGCTCATGAATAAATTCCTCCTGTTGCCGCCAGATTCATGTCAATCATGTTGGATTGAAGAAAAACGCGGCTGTGTCCTCATTTTATACGTTTTTAAAAGAAGGGACAAGGGCAACAATGATAACACCCATCTGGGGTGGGGCGGGAGAGAAAACGTCTGTTTTTTGTGTGAAGGAAAAAATGTTTTGTGTAACCTACAGGAATGGGGCCTGGCAATACTTTTTCGTTGTTCCTACAGCGATGCAGAGCGGAAAGACTGTTTCTCTAGACCCACACAAAGTTCGTCTGCTATCCTGAAAATAACAGTTACCCAAAGGTGAATTGTTATTTTCAGGATAGCTACGCTGCTTGTTTGAAAAGTTAATGTTGAGGGTTCAAGGCAGCGATGCTGCTATTTTTATTTTTGGGCCCGGTGAGGTCGTTCTGCTGGGAACTATATATTTGAAGGAGTGTCCTACGTTGTGGTAAATGTCTATGATGAAATCCGAAAAGGTGAGCGTGGGGCGTGGGTAAGCATTGCTGCTTATCTCTTGCTGTCCGCCTTTAAGCTGATTAGCGGGTATATATTTGCTTCTAGCGCATTGCGGGCGGATGGCTTCAATAATGTCACCGATATTGTAGTGTCGGTTGCTGTACTGGTTGGACTGAGAATTTCCCAAAAGCCACCGGACTCTGATCATGCCTATGGACATTTTCGGGCAGAAACGATCGCGGCGCTGCTGGCGTCCTTTATTATGGCTGTCGTCGGTTTGCAGGTGCTTATTGATGGGATCGGCAGCATTTTCAAGGGCGGAAAGCAAATACCGGATATCACCTCCGCGGGTGTAGCTGTGATTTGTGCCATGATTATGCTGGGAGTGTACTTGTACAATAACAGGCTGGCACGGCAAATTAACAATAAGGCTTTGCTGGCAGCGGCCAAGGATAATCTATCGGATGCACTTGTCAGTGTTGGGGCAGCAGTTGGCATTATCGGCGCACAGTTCGGGCTACCCTGGCTGGATACTGTAGCTGCGATCGCGGTAGGATGTATCATTTGCAAAACAGCGTGGGATATTTTTAAGGATTCCACACACAGCTTGACCGATGGATTTGATGAGCAAGAACTGTCTGACTTACGAAGTACGATTGCCCGTATACCTGGAGTAGAGGGGATTCGGGACGTTAAGGCACGTGTACACGGCAATCATGCACTAGTGGATGTGGTCATTGAGGTGAATCCGCAACTCAGCCTGATTGAAGGGCATCGGATCAGCGACCGGATTGAGGAGCGCCTACAAGAGGTTCATAATACGATGCATGTCCATGTCCATGTAGAACCCAAATTATAGATTAATTATTAAATAGTTAGTATTAAAAGTGACTTTAGACCTATATGTAAAAGGCGTATACGCTTCCTTTTGTGACGTTTGGATTATATCTCTCTTCCTGCTGCTTTTACTATAATGAAGGCATGTCCGGCTATATTCGTCGGAATTGGATATGCTCTTCAAATTCGTAAAAACAGCCAGGAGGTGCAACATTGAGAAGACGCGTGATGGGAATGCTCATGACGTCAGCCGCGCTGTTGACAGCAATTCATGTGGCGCCGGGTCAGGTTGACGCAGCGGCATCAACAGCATCCACGGGACAGAAGGCGGTTATTCAGGCGGCTGTAAAGCTTAGATCCGGTCCTTCGACTACAGGGGATGTAGTCAGCTTTATGAAGCAGGGAGAGGCCGTAACGGTATTGGAGAAAACCAACAGCTATTGGTATAAGATCAAGACTTCTGATGGAGTAACCGGATACACTAGCAGCTCCGACAAGTACATAAAAGTTGGCGCTACCAGCGTCGCTGCTGCTGTCACCCCGTCTACCACTCGTAAATCGGAAGCCACAGAGTCAGTTAAAAATGTTTCAGCTAAAGAGGCTGTGGCCTCAGTGAATAGTTCTGCCGGTCAAACGAAAGCTACGATTCAAACGTCCGTTCGTTTGCGGGCGGAGGCATCCACTTCTTCCGAGGTCTTGGGCTATTTGAATGCAGGGGATGTCGTTACGATTACCGATCCAAGTAATGCCTATTGGTTCAAGGTTACCAATGCTGGTGGTACGGTGGGTTACGTCAGCTCGTCTCCACAGTATATTCGTATTGGTGAGGGCGTTGTTGTGCAGCAGCCTGTGTCTGCTCCGGTGACAACCACTCCTGATACTACTGCAATACCTGTGACAGCCTCTCCTGCGTCAACTATGAACATATTTTCCGGTGATGCAGCGGCTGCAATAGAGCAGGTTATTAACACGGGGATGACTTATCTCGGAACTCCATATGAATATGGTTCGGATCGTAGCAGTACGGCTACTTTTGATTGCTCGGCATTTACCCGTCAAATTTTCCGTCAGGCTGTAGGTATCCAGCTTCCGGCAGATTCTCGTTCACAGGGTGAGTGGATCAAGCAAAACAGTCAGCCGAATACGGACATGACTACGCTGAAGCGTGGCGATTTGCTCTTCTTTACAAATTATAATGCATCTTCCGGGGCGTACACGTCCTTGGATAACTCCTCCCAAACGATTACACACGTAGCTGTATATTTGGGAGACAACAAGCTTCTCCATACGTTTTCTGTAGCGGGTGGCGGTGTAAAAGTTACGGATTTCAGCAAGCCTTGGCAGGACCGTTTCCTGTTTGGGGGCAGCGTGATTCAATAAAAGCGCCGCTAACTGTTAAAAAGCTGCATCAAAAAAGGATGTTCCACAGCCCTGTTGACCAGGGTGGGAACATCCTTTTTTTATAGACATTTAGAATATTGCTTTTGTGCAGCTAGCATCCGATAACTATGAAACCCGTTTTCTTCTGGTGAAGAGTGAAATGACGAACAACACCAGAAATATCACAAATAATATTTTAGCGATTGTAGCAGCTACGGACACGACGATACCAAAAAAACCTAAGATACCGGCGATCACAGCAAAAATTAAGAATAAAGCGGACCATTTTAGCATGTTCTGTATCCTCCTTTAATTGTATATAATGTGGCATACTCACGCCCCGATAGAGCATGGTTGCAGATGATGGAGACTTCTATAGAATATTCGTGTCTGTGCCATCGTTATACGTTGTTTTAAACGGTGTGAGAGTCCGTGAATCATAACGTTTGGAGCGGAGAAGAAGCCAGCCTGGACGTTGTTTCGTGTCTGAATCTAAAGGGTAACTATGCAGTAATCATAAACATCATCGTGAAAGACGAAAGAGAGGTTACGCTATGTTAACACAGGTCAGCATTTTTATTATTGCTATCGCATTTGCAGTTCTCGTTATTTTCCTCATTAAAACGTTGAAAGCAGCACAAGGCTCTTTGGATAAGGTGACTCAAACCTTGCAGGATGTACAAAAAACGATTGATGAACTGAGTTATGAAGTAAAACAAACGGTTCGACATGCGAATGACATCACCGCAGATGTTGATCATAAATTGAAGCAAGTGGAGCCAGTGATGGAATCGGTTAGAAATTTGGGGGAGGTACTCAGCGAAGTGACGTTGGCTGCCAAGCAGGCTTCAACAGCCTTAATGACACGGTTTCAGAAATCGCATAGCGCTGCGAGTAATACTTCCAGAACGGATAACGCGATCAAGGCAACGACATCGAATAGACCTTTGACCGCAACGGAGCGGACGGTTCAGAGCTACAATGCGACTTATGAGGAGCCTGCGGCCAAGCCAGGTAAAAACTGGTTGGGTTATGTAGACATCGCTGCTGGGGTGTGGCAGAAAATGCGTCAGTAGCATAGTGGCTGAACCGTAAACTACAGGAAATTCATTGAAAGGGTGAGATTTATGATGAAGACGTTATTACTAGCTGCTGGTTTGCTCACTCCCTTTTCTGGACAGGATACGGTTCAGCAAACCGTTTCCCCGCAAATAGCGGGACATGTGGTTAGGACTGTGCAGACGATACCCGCTCCACATGCTGTACCAGCAGATTTTCATACCTTAAATGGCATATCTTTGGATGATACACGTGCTGATGTATTGAAAAAGCTGGGCAAGCCACAGCGAGTCAAAAAGGATAAGTTGCTGCTTTCTACAGAATACCAATATCCAGATGTTGTGGTAGGTATGCGTGAGGACGTCGTTTCTTATGTGCATGTAGATCCTGCTGCCGGTCGAATCAAGGTGAATGATAAGTGGCTGCCGCTGCAACGGAAAACGCTCGATCAGGCGCTGGGTGGCTCGCAATTCACGGCGGAAGACGGAGAGGTATATGTACGCGGACAACGTGCAATCAAAGTGTTTATGGATGAGACGTCTGATAAACCTAAGTATGTTGAGTTTTTTGATGAAACGGAATGGTAATTGATTTTTTTAAGGCATGACATAACATGGAAGTTTCAAATGGATATGTGAAGTGTAATAGTCAGAGAAGTCAATCCTTAAAGGAGCGTGAGAAACATGAATCAGACCAATCATAAATCTTATGCCAAAGTGGTAGATAACGGTGTACAAGCCGTTGAAGCAGTAAATGAGTTGCGTAACACAGGCTATCGTTATGAGGATGTGTTCGTGCTCGCTCATGATCAGGATCGGACAGATCGTATTGCCGATACGGTGGATGCCAAGGAAATCGGGATTAAGGAAGAGGGCGTTTTCGATTCATTAGCCAACTTGTTCCGTTCCCGCGGCGATGAGCTTCGCGCTAAAATTACTTCCTTGGGATTTACAGATACGGAAGCTGACTTTTATGAAAAAGAACTGGATCAGGGGAAAGTGCTGGTCATTGCTAAAAAAGCGTGATATCGCTGTTCACTATAAGAGCAGCGTGACATTAGATTCGAAAAAGAGGAAGTTGACCGCAGCACAAGTGTTTCGCGGGTCCTCCAAAAACATAGATAAGGAATGGGGTTCAGCCTCATTCCTTATCTATGTTTTTGGAATGCCTTCTTACGGAAACACTACTACTAATCAACAAGGGTGTTGCCGTTTAAGTAGGTATAGTATAATACATGAGTTACAGATAAGGAGAAGCCAATGAGAATTCTAATTGTTGACGATAACCCGACGAATATCATTATTATTCGTGAGATACTAAAAAAAGAAAATTATCGGGATGTGATCTCTGCTAACTCGGCCGCAGAAATGTTAGAGCATCTGGGAATAGGCGATCGTACCATTAGTCTCAGGCCCCGTTCTTCAGATATTGATCTGGTGCTGCTGGATATGATGATGCCTGAAATGGACGGCATTGAAGCTTGCAGTATTGTGCAGGAATATGAGCATTTAAAAGATATCCCGATTATTATGGTAACGGCTGTAGGTGATTCTAAAAAATTGGCTGAAGCTCTGGATGTGGGAGCCGTCGATTACGTCACGAAGCCGATCAACAAGGTAGAGCTAATGGCGCGAATCCGATCTGCCTTGCGTCTCAAATTGGAGAAGGACTGGCATAAGGATCGGGATCAGCGAATTCAGGATGAGTTGAAGCTGGCCGCGATGGTGCAGCAAGCGGTACTTAGTCCTGCCATTCAGGACCCGGTGCTGCAAGTAAATGCGCTCTATCAGCCTTCCTTTGAACTGGCAGGGGATTTATATTCTTGGTATCCGTTAGGGGAGGGGCGATATGCCATCATTTTGCTGGATATGATGGGACATGGCATTTCTTCTTCGCTGTTCTGCATGTTCATTGCATCTGTACTTAAGGACACGGTGACCACGTATGTGGAGCCTGAGAAGGTCATACAAGAGCTGAATCGTCGTTTTAATCAACTGGATCTGGGCAAACAGCTGGTACAGTATTATTTTACGGCGATTTATATGGTGATTGATACCCGTGCACGGCGAATTGACTATGTAAATGCGGGACATCCTCCCGGTTTGCTGTTCAACCAGGATGGTAGCATTACCAAATTTGACCGTGCATGCAGCCCGGTTGGTTTATTTGATAAGATTGATGCAGAAATGCACACGATTCATTATGAAGGAACAGGGCATATCGCTTTGTATACGGATGGCTTGCTGGAGGCGGTGGAAGGTGAATATGAGGAGCAGTTGGAGTATCTGACTGAGTGTCTGCGTAAATATGAGCAATGGAATGAAGAAGCGATGCTGGATGCTTTTTTTCGTAAAGAGGCGCCACAAGATCGTGATGATGATAAATGCCTGATCTGGATTTCGTTGAAAGAGGGAGAGAGCTTGCATGAAAATCAGAAATAAACTGCTGATTGGCTTTGGATCGCTTATGGCGATCCTCCTTGTGCTGACACTAATCAGCTATGACCGGATGGGGAGCCTGAATGAGCAGTTGAATCAGGTTTATCAGGATCGATATATGAAAGTCCGGAAAACAACAGCTATTCGCGGGCAGGTGAACGATATGGCCAAAGTGATGGCCAATCTGATCTTGAATCCAGGTTCCTCCGTTAGTGAGACCAAACGCGAGCTGGACGATATTTCGGCTACTGGAACGAAAGTGCTGGCTAGTCTGCAAACGAATTCCGGCACCAGTGAAGAGCAACAGCAGGTTGATCGGGTAGCCGTCGCGTGGAATGAATTTTTAAGTTACGAACAAAGACTGGTCTCTTTGTTGGGGCAAGATCGTATTGATGAGGCTAACGCTTTCCGCAATAGTACTGGTTTGCCTGCCCAAGAGGAGGCGATGGATAGTATTAATGCCCTTGCCGTTTTTCAGGATCGGGAAATTGATAGCGACATGAAGCAAGCCAATTTGGCGTATGAAGAATCTGTGCAGATTACCACAATTCTGATGGCCGCCGGCCTGATCATGGGCTTACTGGTTATTTTGTGGGTGCTCCCAAGTATTGCCAAAGGTCTAAATGTCGTGAATCTCATGATTAATGGTTTTGGCAAGGGAAAGTACAGGGCCATCAGCCGAATGAGTGTTGCCTCCAAAGATGAAATCGGTGAGGTCGCTCGTGTATTTCAACAAATGGCCGGAGACTTGGAAGAAAAGCGGAAATTTGAACATTCCGTCCTTCAAACGCAGAAGGACCAAACTTGGCTTAATGCCAATACTGCTCGAGTGACTGAGTTGTTCCGTGGCGTAAATTCACTGGAGCAGGTTGCTCAGATGTTCATTAGTGAGTTTACGCCCATCTTGGGAGGCAGTTATGGAGCCATCTATTTGCAAGGAAAAGATGTAGAAGACAACCGATTTAAGTTATACGGCTCCTATGCAAAGGTGACTGGCGAAAATTCGATTAGAGACGTTATCCAGGTAGGCGAAGGGTTGCTCGGACAATGTGTTTTGGATCGTAAGCCGATCTTGATTACAGAGGCTCCTGACGGATATTTGTCCATAGGCTCTGCCTTAGGAGAAAGTAAGCCAGTGGGAATTATGATTTTCCCTATTTTGTTCGAAGATGAGTGCATCGGTGCTATAGAAATAGCGTCACTTGATCGCTTCAGTGATCTGGAAACGAAGCTGTTTGCTCAATTAGTAGAGAGCATGGGGATCATTCTGAACAATATCAAGGGACGGATGCGTGTAGAGCAATTGCTGCGCGAGTCCCAGGCACTTACTGAGGAATTGCAATGCCAGTCCGAGGAGCTACAAACTCAGCAAGAGGAACTCAAGCGCTCCAACGAAAATTTGGAGGAGCAAACAGAGGAACTCAAGCGTTCAGAGGAATTGTTACAGCGTCAACAAGAAGAATTGGAGCATTTTAATACTGAACTAATTGCCAAAACCAGAGCGCTAGAAGAACAGGTACGAGAAGTGGAAGAAAAGAACGACGAGATTGAACATGCACGAGCTCAGTTGGAACAACAGGCCATGCAGCTAGGAATCACAAGCAAATACAAATCTGAGTTTTTGGCCAATATGTCTCATGAGCTGCGTACTCCGCTAAATAGCTTGCTCATTCTTTCTCAGCTCTTGTCTGAGAACAAGGAAGGCAATCTCAAGCCGAAGCAGGTGGAATATGCACAAACCATTTATATGTCAGGCGCGGATTTGCTGAAAATGATTGATGAAATTCTGGATTTATCCAAAGTGGACGCTGGAAAAATGGATATTAACCATGAAGCGGTCCACTTGAAGGAACTGGAACTGTTTGTGGAGCAGAATTTTGCTCCGGTCGCAGCCCAACGTGGGCTTCAACTGCATACCGAGATCGAAGAGAACTTGCCAGATGCCATTATCAGTGACGGTTATCGTCTCAAACAAATTTTACGTAATTTGTTGTCCAATGCATTCAAGTTCACCACGGAAGGATCTATTCGTTTCAGTGTATCTCGGGCAAATGGAGAACAGCTTCCGGGTCTGCTAAATCCACGAAGATCCTATCTGGCTCTATCTGTGCATGATACGGGCATTGGGATTGCTTCCGATAAAACGGATCTGATCTTCGAAGCCTTCCAGCAGGTAGACGGTACAACCAGCCGGAAATATGGGGGGACAGGACTAGGTCTGTCAATCAGCCGCGAGCTTTCCAGATTGTTGGGCGGTGTGATTACGGTGGAATCCGAGCAGGGACAGGGCAGTTGCTTCACACTGTATTTGCCGGAACAAACGCCTACGGCTGAGGATATGGATTCTCATTCGAGAGAGGAATTTAACGGTACGGATGTGAATTCGAATTTTGAGAATGTTGCAGCCTCGGCAGAAACGGACCTTCCCATGATTATGCCTGCTAAACAGTTGCCATTATATCAGATACCTTCGAAAAACAAAGCGGAGGACATTATACATCCAGGGGACGACCGAAACGAGATTACCTCGCAGGATAAAGTGCTGCTGATTATTGAGGATGATATTAATTTTGCTAATATTTTGTACGATATGGCTCGTAGCCGGGGCTTTAAGGCACTGATCGCTCTCCAAGGAGACGATGGGCTCAACATGGCTCAGTCTTATTTGCCGGACGCTATTATATTAGATATTCAATTACCTGTGATGGATGGCTGGTCCATTTTAGGCGAGCTAAAAGGAAATTCATCGACACGTCATATTCCAGTGCATGTTATTTCAGTCATAGATGATGTGAAGCAGGGCTTAATGATGGGCGCGATTGCCTATCTCAAAAAGCCTTCCTCGAAGGAAAGTCTGGATAAGGCATTTTCACATATAAAATCGTATACAGACCAAATGGTCAAACGTCTTCTTGTGGTTGAAGATGACGATAATCAGCGTAAATCCATTATTGAGCTGATCGATCATGATGATGTTGCCATTACGGCGGTATCGACAGGTCAGGAAGCACTGAATGAGCTGGCCACTCAGCGGTATGACTGCATGGTACTGGATCTGATGCTGAGCGACATGACTGGTTTTGAGCTGCTGGATCGTATTCGAGAGAACGAGCAGCTAGCTGATCTGCCGATCATTATTTATACAGGCAAAGATCTGGATAACAAAGAAGAAACGCAACTTCGCAAATATGCAGAGTCTATTATTATTAAAGATGTTAAATCGCCGGAACGGCTTTTGGACGAAACAACGCTGTTCTTGCATCGTGTAGAGGCGAATCTTCCTGAGGACAAACGCAAAATTTTGCAAAAGCTATACAACAAGGAAGAGCTGTTTGAAGGTAAAAAAATATTGTTGGTAGACGATGATATTCGCAATGTATTTGCTCTGTCCAGTGTGCTGGAAAGCTATCGTATGGATGTTACCTTTGCGGAAAATGGAAGAGAAGCACTGGAACTGCTGGAACAGACACCTGATTTTGATCTGGTGCTGATGGATATGATGATGCCGGAAATGGATGGATATGAAGCGATGCGACGTATCCGGCTAATGCCACAATTCGAGAAGATGCCTATTATTGCCCTGACAGCCAAGGCCATGAAGGATGATCGTTCCAAGTGTATTGAGGCAGGCGCTTCCGATTATGTGAAAAAACCGATTCAAACCGAACAACTTTTATCATTAATGCGGGTGTGGTTGTATTCGTAACCCAAAAAAATGGGTAATATAAATCGACACATGATGGGAGCGGCACAGGCAAAACCTATTTAGGAATTGGAGAGAGATTATGACATCTAAGGATATGGCGGATAATGCTGCTAATGAAGTGAAATCGAATGATGCTGAGCGGGAATTGATTGAGATTGAGCTGTTGCTGGAAGGTATACATCGGCTGTACGGCTACGATTTCCGTAACTACGCTCTGCCTTCGATTAAGCGGCGTGTTTATTATCATGCGCAGTCCGAGAATGTAAGCACGATATCAGGACTTCAGGAGAAGGTGCTGCATGATCGCAGCGCCTTCGATAGGCTGGTTCAGAGCCTTTCCATTCCGGTGACCGAGATGTTCCGTGACCCGGAGCTGTTTCTGAATTTTAGACAGAAAATCATTCCTATTTTGCGAACGTATCCGTATATTCGAATATGGCATGCAGGTTGCTCCACGGGTGAGGAAGTATATTCTATGGCGATCTTGCTGCATGAGGAAGGCTTATATGATAAGGCCCGCATTTATGCGACGGATATGAATAACCTGTCTTTACAGCAGGCGAAGGAAGGCGTATACGGGATCGACCGAATGAAGCTGTATACCAAAAATTATTTGGAGTCCGGGGGCACACAATCGTTCTCTGAATATTATACAGCCAAGTATGATTCAGTGATGTTTCATCCTTTTTTACGGAAAAATATTATTTTTGCGGAGCACAACTTAGCGACAGACCGGTCCTTTAACGAGTTCAATGTTATTTTTTGCCGGAATGTCATGATCTATTTTAACGACGAACTTCGCAACCATGTACATGGGTTGTTTTATGATAGCTTGAGTCATTTTGGCGTGTTGGTGCTTGGGGCCAAGGAATCCATACATTTTACCGATTATAGTGATTCCTACGAGCCGCTGGACCGGATAGAAAAAATATACCGGAAGATTAAATAGAGATGCTTAGGAGGATTCCATGGGGCTTCATGAACCGATTCATATATTGCTGGTAGATGACAGACCTGAGAACCTGCTCGCTCTTGAGGCGGTGCTGGAGAGTGAACAATATAATCTGGTAAAGGCCACATCCGGGGAAGAAGCGCTGCGATGTCTATTAAAAGATGAATTTGCACTCGTAGTCCTGGATGTGCAGATGCCGGGTATGGATGGTATTGAGACCGCAAAGCTAATCAAGGCCAGAGAGAAAACGAAGGATATTCCGATTATCTTCATTTCAGCTAACAGCAAGGAAGCGGAGCATTTATTTGCGGGATATTCAGCAGGCGGTATTGATTATATGGTTAAGCCGTTCATCCCTCAAATTCTCAAGTCCAAAATTGAAGGTTTCGTGCAAATGTATCTGACAAATAAGCGTTTGAAGACACAGTCCCATCTGCTTCATCAGAAGACCCAGCAGCTGGAGAAGATGAACAGCGAACTGATTGCCGCCAAGGAGGCAGCGGAGATTGCTGCCAATGCCAAAACGGAATTTCTGGCGATGATGAGCCATGAGATCCGCACACCTATGAACGGCGTCATTGGAATGATTGATTTGCTGATGGAGACGGAGCTGCAAAGCGACCAACAGGAATATGCCGATATCATCCGTCGTAGTGCAGACGCACTGGTAGCAGTCATTAATGATATTCTGGACTTCACTAAGCTGGAGTCAGGCAAAATGGAGGTAGAGGAATATCCTTTTGATCTGGTTTCCTGTATCAAGGAAGTTTTCAGCCTATTTACGGTAGAAGTGAACCGAAAGAACTTGGAACTGGTTTATTTTCTCGATGAACAGATGCCTCCTGTGTTATATGGAGATATGGGAAGATTGCGTCAAGTACTGATTAACCTGATATCCAATGCTGTCAAATTTACAGACCGGGGCGGGGTGTATGTCTTCGCATCTGTCAAAGAGCAAAGCGATAATGGACTTACCGTTGAGTTTTCTGTGAAGGATACAGGCATTGGTATTGATCCGGCTAAGGTTGGAAGGTTGTTTCAGCCCTTTTCCCAACTGGATTCTTCAATGACACGTAAATATGGTGGAACCGGGTTAGGACTCGCCATTTGTAAAACCTTAGTGAATATGATGGGCGGAGATATCCGTGTAGATACGAGCGGAGAACAGGGCGTGACGTTTCATTTCACAATGAAGCTTGGCTTTGCTCAGGAAAATGAACTGGAGGGAGAGTCCAGCCACGATTGGGAAATTCCACATCAGGAATCTCCAAGTCGTAGACCTGTACTGGTCGTTGATGATCATCCGATTAACCAGAAGCTGATGGTTAATATACTGGATAAGCTCGGTCTGGCTTCAGATGTGGCAGCAGATGGACAGCAGGCGCTTGATATGGTCACGGCTAATCAGGACTATGACTATATCTTTATGGACTTGCAGATGCCTGTGATGGACGGTCTGGAGTGCACAGGGAGAGTGCGTGAACAATTGGCGGGAAGATCGCAACCTGCCATTATCGCCATGACGGCTAATGTGATGGAGGGTATTCAGCCTCGATGTATTGAAGCGGGGATGAACGATTATATTAGTAAGCCCGTTAAAATCAGCAGTGTAAAACAGGCATTGCTACGGCATTCTCCGGACCATTTTCCAATGCAACCGGGTAAAGATCAGATCAATGAAGCTTAGATGGTGGCATTTGGTAGTGTTTAAAAAGTTATACCGTGATTCAAACGCTCGTATAATGGGTTAGTATGTAGGGAAATCTTTTTTTGGGAGAGTAGGCCTATGAATACAAATAAAAATGAGAAGTTTAATGCAATTACGGAAACAACCGATGGCGTAAATACCGTTTATCTGAGTGGAGAGTTGGATCTTTCGGTAGCACCTGATTTTCGTCTGGTGATGGAGCCTTTGGTGGGGGAATCCAGCCAAGATTTGATTATTAACTTGAGAGACCTTAAATACATTGACAGCACAGGTATTGGAATCTTGTTATCCATTTTAAAAGCAAGGCATGGGATGGAGTCTCGCTTTGCTGTTCAAGAGGTACCGCCTCAAATTCAAAAGCTATTTGATATGACTGGTATTGCCAAATTCTTTGTCCCCCAGGAGAATTCCCAATAGGAAAGGAAAGAAAAAGAAATGAACGCTCAAATTCAAAAAGTAGTTCTTAATTTGCCGGCAACTGCTGACTTTGTTGATATTGTAAGATTAAATTTATACGGTATTGCCGCGAAAATGGGATTCTCTTATGAGGATATTGAAGACATGAAAGTGGCTGTATCGGAAGCCTGTAATAACTCTGTCCTTTATGCATATGGTCATGAGGGGGGAGTCGTGGAAGTGACATTCGAATTTGATGAAGTTTCGCTGTCCATTCGTGTCAAAGATGAAGGGGAGAGCTTTGAACGCGTGGAGGACCCGTCCCGTATCGCATCCTTGCATGACAAGGAGTTGAATGATGCACAGATAGGCGGATTAGGCTTTTATCTCATGCAGGCGCTTATGGACGATGTCCATATCTTGAATGAGACAGGAAAAGGCACCGAAGTGGTGCTGGTAAAGCGCTTGACCAGAAGTGAGGAAAGAGTATGAATGAAAAGGTAACTCCCCCGGAGTCGATGGATGAAGCCGTTGGTCTAATCTGGGAGTACCAGCAAACCAAGGATAACGAGATTGCTACCGTGCTGATCCGCAAGTATGAGCCGATGGTCAAGATGGCTGCCGGGAAAATCTCCCGTAACCGTCCGGACTTATACGAGGATTTATATCAGACCGGTCAGATGGCTTTGATACGTCTGCTTCAGCAATACGATATCAGCTTGGGTATCCCATTTGAACCGTACGCTATGAAAAGTATGCTGGGACATATGAAAAATTATTTGCGCGACAAATCCTGGTACATCCAGGTTCCTCGCCGCATTAAGGAAAAGGGTGCGCTTGTTCAACATGCTATTGATGAACTGACCGTTAAGTTGGAACGCTCACCCAATGTGGACGAGATTGCGACCTATTTGGATCTAACCGTGGAAGAAACGATCGAGGTGCTTGCTGGTCGTGAGTGCTATCACTATGTTTCACTGGACTCGCCTTTATCCCAGGAAGAGAGTGCAGCTACGTTAGGCGAGCTCATTAGCTCGGATGCTAACGATTATGACACTGTGGAAAAACGAATGGATTTGCAGCAGGCTTTAAGCCAACTGAAGGAGCAGGAACAGAAGGTGCTTCTTCTGGCATTTCAGGACGGTCAATCTCAACGTGCGATTGCCCAGACGTTGGGCGTATCACAGATGAGCGTTTCCCGTATTCAGAAGCGGGCTACGGAAAAGCTGAAGCAGATTATGTCTAATTCCTCTATTTCATGAGAAAAACGCGGAATTCTTGGTTTAACATATTTGATGTCACATCGTAAGGACACGTTATTCCGATTTGGGGAAACGTGTCCTTTTTATAAAGCGAAAAAGGTTGGGAGGAAGGTTGGAATCCATGACAGCATTTGAACAGATTTCTTCCTTTCGTGGAGGATGGGAATGGTGGGACATCAGTGCTGGGAATTGGCAAGATTCGGTCATACAGCATTTGAAGGAGAAGCTCCCAGAAGCCGCAGAATGGCTGGACAAGGTAGAGGACATTCCATCCAGCTTTATATCTGTACGCTTTCCAGATGGCAATCAGCCCTTAATGTACGGGTCGCTGATCTACTCCGTTCAAGAGGAAATCGATAGTCAACGCAATTGCAACAAGTTTTATTTTCTGGTTCTAAACCAGAAGCTGGTGACGTTAAATTTGGATCAAAACACCCGTGAAATTATGCACACCGCGGAACGCCAAAAAATGCTGGAACAGTGTGAGGATGCAGCTGACGGCATGTTTGTATTGGCGAGAGCTGTGCTTCATTATTTTCATACAGGTATGGATAAGTTCGAGATCAACCTTAGAAGACTGGAAGAGGACATGGAGAAAAGAAATGCCCGTACACTGATGGATTCTATATTGAATGCACGTTTCGAACTGTTGTATTGGAGCAATATGTTCATTCCTTTTTCAGAGCTGGTAACGGCTTCTCGGGAGGCATATTTGGATAAACTGGAGGAGAATCGCTTTTTTAAGCAGTTACTTTACCGTGTGACTCGGATGGAAGGACTTTTCCTGCATTATGAAAAGGAAATCGACACCCTGATCTCTATTGACGAGGCCATTTCCGCTTTTAGGGGCAATGAGATTACGAAGACGCTCACCATTGTGACCGCCGTTTTTACACCTGCCACTGTAGTGGGGGCCATTTGGGGCATGAACTTTGAAAATCTGCCTTGGATTAAAACAGGCTGGGGTTTTACCGCCGTGATTATTGCCACATTGCTCAGTATGGCGGGAATGTACGGCTGGCTGATGATGAAGGGGTGGACAGGTGACTTATTGAAAACTAACAAGCGCAACAAATTGTAGCGGCTGATTACGGCTGTTATAATTTACAAATAAAAAACGATCCATTGTAACAGGAGGCTCTTTGGGGAGTCTATATCGTTACGATGGATCGTTTTTAATTGAGATAGGGACAATTACTTAGTACCTTGGCTCATTTTGATATATCCTAATAATTCGGCGATGAAATCTCCGATGACCGGAAGATTTAACTGTACCAGGAAACTGAGCAACCAAGCGAGCAAGGCGAGTATGACCACTGTACCCAGCGTAAGGCCGAGACCACGTGCAATCCCTGCAGTCAGATTGCTCATAATTCTTCTTTTCGTGCTGGAGTAGTTCTCTATAATATCTTTGAATTCTGCTTTTTCCAATGTATCTGCGATTTGATCTAGGCGTTTGTTAAGCCGCTTGACCTCATGGCGAAGTTCAAAAGGATGCTCATTTACATCAAAGTCTCTCTCCGGATCATGTGTTTTAACATGATGATGAGTAGAAGAGGTCTGCTTGGATGAAACCTCATCTGGCTGATCTTGAGCCTGGAGGGGGTGAAAGGTTCTCTTGTTGTTCCGAGCAAGATCATCTCCATAGGAGTTTGGTTTGTTCATTGTCATCCCAGCCTTTCTATCATTTAAAAACAGCCAGCTTCTTGCATGCTGGCTGTTCAGTGTTTGGATATTAGTTTGGTTGTAATCGGAATGTGTCCTATTAGGAATTTGCATTTAATTGTTTTTGAGTGTCCTTGGCTGCTTGAGCGGTTGCATCCATAACTTCTTTATCCGCTTTGGCCGCTTCATTAGCGACATCGGCAGAAGCTTTGGTTACGCTGGATATGATGTTGTCTTTACTCTCGGATACCGTTTTGGCTACATCTGCTGTTTTAGTGGAAACGGTTTTGGCCAAATCTGTCGCTTTGCTGCTAACTACAGATGCGACATCCTTCGTTTTATCGGAGACAACAGTCATTTTTTCGGACAGATCACTACGTAAATCGCGACCCGGCTTTGGAGCGAACAGCAGGGCTGCCGCAGCACCAATCAAACCTCCAATGAATAAACCCTTTGCAAAACCTGAAGTGCTTGCCATATTTTGATTGTCAATGTTACTCATGATATATCACTCCTTTTATAGAATAAAAATATATATAAATGTTAGGTAGCCCTTCTCAATAGCCTGGACACAAGTCCGAGCAAGAATACGAACAATGCGGTTCCAAGTATGGCTGGAATGACTGCAAAATCTCCGATGACCGGGCCCCAGTCTCCCAACAGCATGACACCTAGCCAAGCTCCTACAAATCCAGCAATCATAGAGCCTGCAATGCCGCCAGGCATTTCATGTCCAGCTAGTGCATCGCCAATCAATCCGATAATAATGGCCATTACAATACTTAGTACAATTCCCCACACAAGGATCGCCTCCCTTATCCTAAGTTCACAAACGATAACGTTTTTGATAAATGCTGAGCTTCGATATTGCTGTGCCTTGCTTACTTCGTATATAAACGTCATGACCCGGAGTGAAACAAAAAGCCGAATCGGACGTTATGGGCGGGGGGGAGAAGAAAGTTGCATTTTCGCTCGCCAATAGATCATAGGAACGGTAAACGCCAGCCAAATGATGCCTGCAATATAACCACCCACAATATCTGTAGGAAAGTGAACTCCTAAATATATACGGCTTAGTCCAATCAATATAATGAGCAGTGCGCCAAGAACGCACGGGAGGAAGAGCGAACGCTCACGAATCTTTCGTTCTATAGCCCAGATGGCAAATATCATGCCGTAAAATCCCATGGAAATCATCGCATGACCGCTGGGAAAACTGTAGCCCCCGGCTTCAACCAAATGTTGAAGTGACGGGCGTTCCCGTTGCAGAATTTCTTTAATGAGCGTATTCAGCACCCACATCGCCGTAAAGCTGCTTAGGATCGCAAAGGAATAAGCTTTTGAACGAAGAAAGACCCAGCATAAGGTAGCAGCACCGAGGGCGATAATTAACGACATGCTGAATGAACCGAAAGACGTAATGAATATAGCGATGGTTAGCAATTGGTCATGAGTAGCTGCTGTGTCTGGAAAAATAGCATCCTGTATACGCTCATCCCAATATAGAAAAGGAGCCGTGCCAATCCATTGCACAGAGTAGGCGATGAGAAGCATCACAGCGATCATGATAATAGATGCATACAGACTACGACGCAAATAGCTTGGTAGGAACCGGGATGGTTGGGGTTTATGGGATAGCATATGTAATAAATCTCCTCCTTATGGCTGTAATAGATTTAATTTTTCGTACTATTAACTTAACTAATAATGAACTTAAGAGCAAAACTCGACGGAGACGACAGGCTGATTGAGGCATTTAAGCCCGGGGTAAAGGGATCGTATCACAGTGTTTGCAATGCCAGGGCCGAAAGTGGAATAATCATCACGAAGCAAGGCTGCTTTACGGAACTGTAATCCATGGAGGTGTTAAGGATGATTAAAATAGTGACATCGGCAGAAAGACATACCTCAAATAAAGGATGGATTCATAGTGAGTTTAGCTTTTCATTTGCCGATTATGAAGATCCGAGCAATGCCCATTTTGGTTGTATGCTAGCCCATAATGATAACAAACTTGAACCGCAGCAAGGCTTCAAAAGACATCCGCATCACGATTTGGAAATCGTCACTTATGTAATTGAAGGCCAATTGCATCATAGCGACAGCTTGGGACATGAGCAGGATTTAAAAAGCGGCTCGATTCAGGTTCTGAGTGCAGGCACCGGGATTGAACATGAAGAGCGAAATACTGGGGATGAAAGACCGGTTCGCTTTTTGCAAATGTGGTTTTTACCCGAGAGCCCTGGCATTCAGCCTTCTTATCAGGTGCAAAGATTCAAGCACAGTGAACGCCTAAATCGGCTTCAGCCTGTTGTGTCTGGTTCAGAAGTGGAGGGAACGTTATCCATCGCGCAGGATATAAATCTGTATCTGAGCAGATTGGAAAAAGGCCAGCAGCTTGAATATCCGCAGCAAGAGGAGCGCCGCACCCACATTTATGTAGTTAGCGGTCATGTGGAAGTTACGTGCCAGGATGGAGATTTTCAGTTAGGGCCTGGTGATGCTGCACGAATTCAAAAAAGTTGTGCATTAAAGATACTAGCTACAGGTAATGAGGATATATCTGAACTGGTGTTAGCAGATTTACCTTGAAGCATCCTTGAGTGAAGAAGTGTATGAAAATGCGTATATGCAATCGAAAAATAAAGCTCGTATCCCCGTTGCGCGTCTGTTGAAGCGAGCGGAGGTACGAGCTTTATTTACGGTGACAGGGCCACTGGCATGAAGGCTGTTGCTCATGATGATAGGTTGTAATACAGCTAAGCTGTATTCCTATAGGCTGATTCAGGAGGACTTACGCAATCTACCCAGTTCAGAAACAATAGCTTCAACCTCGGAAATGCTCAGGTTAGGCTTGTTTATCACCATATCATAGACATCATGGATGTCCTCGTATTGCTCCAGCGAGAAAGCGGAAGCTTGCATAGCAGCACCACTCGCCATACGGAGCTTGGTTTTAATGCCCTCAATCATATACTCAATGTTGGCATGAGACGGTACAGACAAATCCATCGTTAATTTTCCATCCTTTCATAACAGGGGAAGTTGCCTGTATTGTATCATGTTTTTGTTGTAGAATGTACTGAAAGCCAGATTACCAATATACAACCGAATCAAGGAGGATGGGCAAAGTTGTCTTTGTATAATCGAGCTTCCGCACCCGGACGCTCGTCCTTAGAACATAATGTAAAGAAAACAGATCGAGATGGACTCGCGCCGTTTTTCCGAGAAATTCATCATCAGCATGCTATAGATAAGTTGACTTTTGTTTGTATCGGTACAGATCGCTCGTCGGGTGATTCACTGGGGCCACTGGTAGGCACCATGCTCAAGGAGCAAGGTTTTCCGCACGTGATTGGGACAATGTCGGAGCCCTGTGATGCGGATCATCTGGTTCCATACTTGGAGTGCATTCCCCAAGATCATCATGTGATCGCCATAGATGCTTGTCTTGGACAGCACGGCTCAACGGGAATGTTTCTTATTGCGTGTGAACCGCTAACTCCTGCGCGATCGGTAGGGCTGTCTCTGCCGTCTGTGGGTCATTATAGTGTTGCAGCGATTGTGAATGAGCGCAGTCCCAAACCCTATTGGACACTCCAAATGACTTCGCTTCACTTGGTCATGACAATGGCTGCGCATATTGCTAATGCGGCGGCTTGTGAATTTGGCTTAAAAACAGCTTCGCAAGATTTTCCAGAGGGTTACCGTTTCAGATATTGATCGTCTGCTTAATAATATACATCAGCATGTTCTACTCACTAATATATTCAGATCCAATAGATTATATACAGAGAAGGAAGGGTTCCACATGGAAAAGGTATTATGCGAAGGAACGACGATCTGCTATGCCGAACAGGGAAAAGGAGATCCGATCATTCTATTGCACGGATTTTGCGGAAGCTCCTCCTATTGGGATGAGGTTGTTCCCTTGCTGTCCCCAAGCTATCGTTGTATTGTTCCAGACTTGCGTGGACACGGACGCAGCGATGCTCCACTAGGAGCCTATACGATTGATCAAATGGCAGATGATGTGCTTAAACTTCAAGAACAATTGGACATCCCTCAGGCTGCCTGGTTTGGTCACTCCCTAGGAGGCTATTTAGCCCTTTCGGCAGTGCAGAGACATGCAGAGCGCCTTACAGCCTTTGGACTGATTCATTCCACAGCTTATGCAGATACGGACGAAGGTAAAGAAAAGCGTAACAAGGCTGTATCTACCATCCAAACGGAGGGGATTACCAACTTTGTAGATGGACTCGTACCGGGACTGTTTGCTCCTGATCATGTGGAGTCGATGTCCAGCCAATTACTTAAAGTCAAAGAAATTGGCTACAAAACACCTCCGCAAGGAGCTGTAGGAGCATCATTGGCTATGCGCGAGCGTCCTGACCGACGGGATGTGTTGTCGGCTTCTGCCTTGCCAGCTCTTTTAGTAGCGGGGGAGCAGGATCAGGCGGTTCCTCCAGCGCGGACGTTTACAACAGATCGGGCCGGAGTAACTCAGGTTACCCTGCCGGAAGCAGGTCACATGAGCCTGTTTGAGGCACCGGAGCTATTAGCTAATGCTATCTTGGCGTTTTTGGAGCAAAACTTGAAAAAGTAGACTAAGGTAAGCCCAAAAACCGGAACCCTTTGATGTGATCGTCAGAAGGTTCCGGTTTCTTGTATGCAAATTGTTTTTAGATGTGGTCACTATACATTCAGTTTATTTGAATTTTGCTGACTTGTTGTATCATATCGGTTATTGTGCAGAATACCTAAGTCATATTATTTTTGTTCAAGGCAAACGCCGTCGGCAAACCATCAATACTCTCTAAACTTTTCTCGTATGCATACTTTTTAAGTACTTCTTCGCCCATCTGAATCGCCACGTCCTTCAGCTTTTCCCGTTCGCTCGTGTAAGTCATGAAGGGAACTGCAAAACCACATGAATCCTGCACCATATGAACATCAACTACTATGATTTGTCTTGCTCCAGGAAGTGGATTAAAGAGAGGATACAGCTCATTCCAACGCTTTGTATTGGGCAACACGACTGTGCCAGTACCATAGAGTCTTAATACACTGGGCTCGCCTTCAAATGCACAGAACATGATGGTTACCCGTCCGTTCTCTATAATGTGCGCACTTGTTTCGTTGCCACTTCCCGACAAGTCGAGATAGGCTACCTCCTGATCTGACAAAATACGAAAGGAATCATATCCCTTGGGGGAAATATTCACATGCCCCGTCTCGGATATCGGTGCTGATCCTACAAAGAAAATATGCTGTCGCTGTATGAACTCTTTATATTCCGGTAGTATCGCACTGAATTTTTTTCCCATACTTAAACGTCCTCCCCTGTAAAATATCAATGCATAATTTTGTTTCGAATGAAAATAAATATTTTATTTTATTATATGAATCAATAAATAATAAAGATTATTTTTGTTTCGTATGAAACAAAAATAACACGAGACTAACGGAGAATCAATATCAAATTTTCAAATACTCTATTTCGTTAGTCCATGATCGGCTACAAAACACTGTACTAACGGAATGTTACGTGCCATACGTGATTTCTGAGTGTCGAATCTTTGATGCTATAAAGTATTTGTAATTGTGTTAAATGAAATTGCGGCATGGCGGTGGCATTTGGCTTTTAGACAAGGATGTCATACAATCAGAAGACAGAAGTTTCTGGTTGTCTAGGCATCGGGATGAAAGGAAGGAAACGGCTTGCTTAGAAAAGACTATTTGCTCAGTATGATGGAAGAATTGACATCCGCAGTAGCATCGGTGCTCGGTCTTAGGCGCGAAAATAAACACATCGAAGCGCTGAAACAGCTAGATGACCTGCTCAACAAGCAGTTTCGTCTTCGTTCAGATCTGCTCAGACGATTGCCGCCGGAACAAATTATTGAGCTTTTCCGATTGGGCCCTGGAATTGAAGCGGATAAGCTTCAGCAGGTGGCTCGCATTTTGGAGGAAGAAGCCGCGATTTACCTGGAAACCAGCAGAACAGACGAAGGTATACGAATCTTGATGAAATCTCTTCATTTATATTTGTACAGCGATACGAATGGCGCGACTCGTGATCTGCAGGTCCTGCCTGAACGAATAGCGTGTATCGTAAAGCTGGTGCGCGAATATGAGCTCCCCCCTGAAACCAGCAAGCTGCTGGCTGTTCATTACGAGCGAGAAAACAGGTTGGACGAAGCCGCCGATGTCTGGTTTGGATTGGCATGGGAGCAGCCAGAGCTGCTAGCGGAAGCGGAGACGTTTTATAGTCAATTACTGGATAAGACCAATGCAGAGCTGGAGCTGGGTGGAATTTCACGCCAGGAAGTCACCGAGGGTTTGACCGAGATCACCCAATTACATGAAAGAAAGTGAGATGTACCTTTTGGATTCACTGCGCGAACTTATATACCAATTGACCACGGGAGGATCCCTCATAACAGCGACGCTGAGTCAGCTTCGCAAACGGGAGGATGCTTCTTTTACTAAAGTACAAATTAAACCTGTAGAATTGAAAAACAAACTGCATTACCAGTTTGCTTTTCATTACAGCAACAAAGTCATTCATGAAAATCTGACCCCTGACGAAGCTAACGAGCGTATGACTGCCTTGTTTGAGGACACGTTCCGCCAAGGACTTTTATGCGCCAAGGATGCAGACTACCAAGTGCTGATCAGTAAAAAATATAAAGTATCCATTCTGACAAAGTCACCGAGCAAAAGTAAAGCGGACCTGTCTCATAATCGCAAAAAGCAATATGTGCTCGAAGAAGGGGAACGAATTCCTTTCCTGATTGAGCTGGGGATTATGAATGAGGATGGTAAGGTACTGGCCCGCAAGTATGATAAGTTTCGTCAAATTAACCGGTTTCTCGAAATGGTGCAGGATGTATTACCTAGCCTTCCGGTAGGCCGCCCATTGACGATTGTGGATTTTGGCTGTGGCAAATCGTATTTGACCTTTGCGTTGTATCACTATTTGGCTGTACAGCAAAAGCGACCATTGCAGATCGTTGGTTTGGACTTGAAGGCAGATGTCATTGAAGCCTGTAATGTTCTGGCTCAAAAGCTGCAATATCGACAGTTGGAGTTTCTGGTCGGTGATATCGCAGACTATAACGAACTGGAACAGGTGGATATGGTTGTTACCTTGCACGCTTGTGATACTGCAACAGATGCGGCGCTGGAAAAGGCTGTTCGCTGGGGTGCTTCCGTCATTTTGTCGGTTCCGTGTTGCCAGCATGAGCTGTTTAACCAACTGGAAAATCCGGTATTGGAGCCGTTGCTTTCCCACGGCATTTTAAAGGAGCGTTTTTCTGCACTGGCAACGGATGGAATCCGGGCCAAACTGCTGGATATGATGGGATATCGGACACAGCTATTGGAATTTATCGACATGGAGCATACACCTAAAAATATTCTGATTCGTGCCGTCAAAGGGCAAGCGGGAGAACAATCCGTTCTGTGGCGTGAATACACAGCATTTCGGGATTTTATTCATGCTGATCCTTATTTGGAACGCGCTTGTGCGGACTTGCTTCCCGAAGGAGCGGGGAAAAAGCAGACACATAGCTAGGAATATAGTAAAAGTGGAGCCACTGCGGGGTGGCTCCACTTTTTTGTAGTTCACAGTTCATGATTGCAGTACACAAACATCTATCCGCCATAGGCATTTCTAAAAGCGGTGCACAAGACATCGCGATCCACCTTCCACAATGCCGCGAGCTCCTCGCTGACATCTTCATCCCACCAGTCGCACAGTAGTTTGCGATTACTATGGTTTTCCGCAATCCAGATAAGGTGTCCGACGACCTTGCGGCAGTATAGTTCTTCGCCCTGCTTGACCAGATCAGGAGCAATGTGAACAGGCAGACGTTTGCAGGTTCGATACAACTCTTTGGTACATGCGCGGCGGATACCACGAGCCGTGGGTAATCGGGATTGTGAATTGTCATGTTTGGGGAATTTGCCGGGAGGCATATTGTACCCCCTCCTCTCTCTCACAACTTATGCGGGCAGAGGATCCGGGGTCACTGACTTCCCTTTTTGGACGAAGTGGCGACTTGTTCTGCCGCTGTGATACACTAAATGAAAATAGAGAAACAGGCAGGGAGTGGGAAGAGAGATGGACCAAATATCTAGTATCATTAATTATTTGTTTGAGATCATTCGTAGTCTTGGGTATTTTGGTATTATGCTAGGCTTGATGGTGGAGGTCATTCCAAGTGAAATAGTCCTCGCTTATGGCGGTTTTTTAGTGTCCTCGGGTCATATTAATTTTTTTGGCGCAGTCGTGTTTGGAACGATTGGCGGGGTGCTGGCCCAGTTGTTCATTTACTGGATTGGACGCTATGGCGGCAGACCCGTTTTAGATAAGTATGGGAAATACATACTCATCAAAAAAAGTCATGTTGACCACGCTGAAGCCTGGTTCAATAAATATGGCACAGGGGTCATTTTTACAGCTCGCTTTATCCCTGTTGTTCGTCACGCGATCTCAATCCCTGCCGGGTTGGCTCGAATGAACGTATGGCGCTTTATTATTTTGACAACGCTGGCGATTATACCTTGGTCTGTTTTGTTTATATATTTAGGTATGCTGTTGGGAGACAAGTGGGAACAAATTGACGAAGTGGCAGCACCTTACATCAAACCGATTTTGCTCGTTGCTCTTGCGCTCTTGATCATTTATTTTGTTATCAAATGGATTGTAGCCAAAAACAAAAAAGGAAGTGTATAACATGAGCCGTACTAACGTATCGCAATATTTCGGAAAGGGCTTGAGTCCTGAACAATTTATGGAGGGCATGGAAAAGAACAAAGAAGCCTTCCGCTCTGGATACGATCAGTTTGTGTGGAGCAGCGAAGAGGATCGGGAGTTTTTTGAAAGCCTGAACCATCGTGATGATCTGCGTGTGCTTATATTGGCTGCCGACTGGTGTGGGGATGTAGTACGCAATGTGCCAGTTGTGTTCCGCGCGTTGGAGAATAGCGGGATTCCAACCGAAGTATTGATTCTGGAAAATCATCAGGCGCTGATGGACGACTTCCTGACAATGGGCGGACGTGCTGTGCCGATTGTGATTTTTGCGGATACGGGAGGTCATGTACTTGGCCACTGGGGACCACGCCCTGCACATGTTCAACAAATTATGATCGCATTCAAACGTGAAAATCCAGATCGGGAAGCCGATGATTATCAAGAAAAAATCGCAGTTGCTCGTAAAGAAATGGCTGGAAAATATGGGGAGGGAACCGAGGTCCATCCTGTAATTGTTCAGGAATTACGCGAGCTGATCTCGGGATTTTAACTTATGACATTATCTATTCGCAGTTTTAATCTCGGCCCGCTCCAGACGAATGCTTATTTGCTTCAAGGAGATGATCCGAAGCGCGCTGTTATTATTGATCCAGGGATGAATCCGGGTCCTTTGCTGAGAGCCATTGAGCCACTGACGATTGAAGCTATCCTGCTGACGCATGCCCATTTTGACCATATCGGAGGAGTAGAGGAGATTCGCAATGCCAAAGACTGCCCGGTTTATCTGCACGCCTTGGAGCAAGACTGGCTTACATCTCCTAAGCTGAATGGCTCCTTGATGTGGCCAGAGGCATCCCCTCCGATCTCGACGGAACCAGCCGAATATGACTTGGCAGAAGGTCAACAATTGAACCTGATCGGTCACACGTTCCGGGTTTTCCATACACCGGGCCATTCACCCGGAAGTGTCAGCTTTTTATGCGGCAAAGATCTTTTTTCCGGGGATGTGCTATTTCGTCAGGGCGTTGGACGCACGGATCTGGCGGGCGGCCGCGAACGGGATCTATACGATTCTATTCAGAACAAATTGTTTCCACTCGGAGATGACGTTACAGTCTATTCCGGTCACGGTCCCAAAACGTCCATCGGTTATGAGAAAGCTAACAATCCGTATATCCGGTAAATGTGATGAATGTTCAGTAGGGGCAAAATCAAAGGTGTGACAGGTTTTGCCCCATTTCGACAACAAATTATAAATTATGTATAGACAAAGGTTTTTATTTTTGTTAACATAAATTTATTGAAGTTACATACTAAACTCGCGAAGCACGCAAGCTGTGGATGAATCCCGGTTTGCGTTCTTTTTTTTGCCCATTAAGAGGATAAAGAGGCATGAGGCCGTCAGATCACAAGGGGGAGCAAGAATGAAAAGAAAACATATATATGGGGTACAACGTGAGATTGGAGGTAGTTTCCGGGTTCCCAATATAATAGATATTGAAGATTCTGTGGCAGATTCCGAGCCGAAGATCATAACTTGGAAAAAGGTGAAACGACGGGGCGGAATCCCTACACAAAACTGGCATGTGAGGCTGAATGAACACAGGTTGGGACGTGGAGACGGTCGATTATGAAGATACATAGATGATATAGACAAGCTACTTTTTTTTTAGTAGACTTAGCAGATAAGTTCAGACAAACGGGGGGGCTAACGATGCATCATTTAGGAGCTAGAATTATGATCGTCGCGGATGCTTTTGAGCAGAATCTTCCTGTGGGCGAACATGGTTATATCATTGCTTACGACCGTAATGCGGACAATGCTTTTGACTATGTCATTCGCGTACCGAAGGTGAACCGCAATTTTTTTGTACCATCCGGAGACATCGAGCTGGAAGAGAGTATTCTCAAGCTGGAAGCCGAGCGGATTGAGCGTGAAGCGCTGATAGATTACGCCCTTGCTACCCATAATGAGCAACTGTTCATGCATGTGATGAACGGTGGTATTGATTCGGTAGAGACTGAGGAAGAAGAAACCGCGGCGGAGTTGTTGTCACAGGCTGATTTTATCAGACAAGTCAATTTGCGTGCTTGGATATAGAAGTCGGCTACGGTCGATTCTTTTTAAGAATATATAAAGGGCACAATCTCAGCTCCTATAGTTTTCACGAAAGAGCACCGAAAGGTGCTTTTTTTATATTCTTTTAGCAACATTTACCTCATCGAAGTGCAGTTTGCTTCTGTACCGCGTCAAAGATTGAATTGTAAAGGGTTCTATCCTATAATTAAAAACGTTATTTCAAAGTTCGGTGCAGCATTTTTTAATATCAGGATTTTGCAAAATTCGATTTCAGTCGCTTATTGGATTTTTTGCAAAATCCTCATATACATGAGGAGGGTTTTGTATGAACATTTCCACGGAAGATGTCCGTCACGTAGCCAAGCTGTCCAGGTTGAATCTGACCGCGGCTGAGGAAGAAACGATGACAGGACAATTAAACGCCATTCTCCATTATGCGGAGAAGCTGAATGAGCTGGATACGGAGCAGGTAAAGCCGACCACTCATGTGCTGCACGTCAGCAATGTCATGCGAGACGACGAAGTTCGCGAAAGTTTGACACATGAGCAAGTGATGCGCAATGCACCTGAAGAAGAAGACGGACAGTTTAAGGTTCCTGCTGTTCTGGAATAGATCTCATATTTGAAAGGAGGATGCAAATTGAGCTTGTTCAATAACACATTGCCCGAGATACATAACAAGCTGCATCAAAAGGAAATTTCCGTGAGTGATCTGGTAGGACACGCTCTGGAGACAATTGGTGCGCGGGAAGACAAGATCAGAGCTTATATTACCGTTGACGAGGAACAGGCCCGTGCATCCGCACGTCAGCTGGATGATCAACTGATTTCCGGGGAGGAAAGAGGGTTGTTGTTTGGCCTGCCAGTTGGCATTAAGGATAATATTGTGACAGAAGGGCTGCGTACAACATGTGGCAGTCAGTTTTTGAAAAATTTTGATCCCGTTTACGATGCCACAGTTGTTAGCAAGTTACGCGCAGCGCAAACCGTGACACTCGGTAAAATGAACATGGACGAATTCGCCATGGGCGGCTCTAACGAGAACTCCAGCTTTTTCCCTGCACGTAACCCTTGGGATTTAGAACGTGTTCCCGGTGGTTCCAGTGGCGGCTCGGCTGCGGCTGTTGCAGCGGGTGAGGCTTATTTCACGCTCGGCTCGGATACAGGGGGTTCCATTCGCCAGCCCGCTTCTTACTGCGGAGTAGTTGGCCTGAAACCAACCTATGGTCTAGTATCCCGCTTTGGACTGGTGGCTTTTGCCTCCTCTTTAGACCAAATTGGACCCATTACTAAAAATGTTCAGGATTCGGCCTATGTCCTACAAGCCATTGCAGGTTATGACCAGAAGGACTCCACTTCTGCAAAGGTAGACATTCCTGATTATTTGAACGCTTTAACCGGGGATGTAAAAGGACTACGTATCGCTGTGCCTAAAGAGTATCTTGGTGAGGGCGTCGATCCTCAGGTCAAGGAGAAGGTGCTGGATGCACTGAAAACGCTGGAAGGATTGGGCGCTGTATGGGAAGAGGTATCTCTTCCACACACGGAATATGCGGTTGCGACATACTACCTGCTGGCTTCATCCGAAGCGTCATCCAATCTGGCACGTTTTGACGGCGTGCGCTATGGTGTACGTTCTGACAATCCAGACAACCTGCTTGATCTATACCATCAGTCCCGTACGCAGGGTTTTGGTCCTGAGGTGAAGCGTCGGATTATGCTAGGTACCTATGCGCTCAGCTCTGGGTACTACGATGCTTATTATTTGAAAGCTCAAAAAGTGCGCACACTGATTAAACAGGATTTTGATCGTGTATTTGAACAATATGATGTGATTATCGGACCTACTGCACCGACAACTGCTTTCAAAATCGGCTCGCAAGTGGACGATCCATTAACAATGTATTTGAACGATATTTTGACGATTCCGGTGAGCTTGGCTGGTGTGCCAGCCATTAGCATTCCGTGTGGTCTAGCGGATGGAATGCCAGTCGGACTACAAATCATCGGAAAAGCCTTTGACGAGTCTTCCGTGCTACGCGTAGCTCATGCTTTTGAACAAAATACCGAATTTCACAAGCAGCGTCCGCAGCTGTAATTTGCCAAAAAGGAGGGAACCTATTCATGTCTACAACTACATCCAAGTATGAGACGGTCATCGGACTTGAAGTGCACGTGGAATTGCATACGAAGTCTAAAATATTCTGTGGATGCTCGACATCCTTCGGAGCACCACCCAACTCTCATACATGTCCGGTCTGTCTCGGTCACCCAGGGGTATTGCCGGTATTGAACCGTCAGGCCGTTGATTATGCGATGAAAGCAGCAATGGCGCTGAATTGCACCATTGCTGATGTGAGCAAGTTTGACCGCAAGAACTATTTTTACCCCGATTCACCTAAGGCCTACCAAATCTCACAATACGATCAACCCATTGGCGAAAATGGCTGGATTGATATTGAAGTGAATGGTGAGACAAAGCGTATCGGTATTACTCGACTGCATCTGGAAGAGGACGCAGGGAAATTAACACATGTTGATGGTGGCTACGCATCTTTGGTCGATTTTAATCGGGTCGGCACACCATTGGTCGAGATCGTTTCGGAACCGGAAATATCTTCGCCGGAAGAAGCCAAGGCCTATCTCGAAAAAATACGTGCCATTATGCAGTATTGTGACGTATCCGATGTGAAGATGGAGGAAGGATCACTTCGCTGCGACGCGAATATCAGTCTTCGTCCGCATGGACAAAAAGAGCTAGGAACTAAAGCGGAACTGAAAAACATGAACTCCTTCCGTGGCGTACAGCGCGGACTGGAATATGAGCAGTTCAGGCAGGAGCAGACGCTGGACGAAGGCGGAACAATTGTACAGGAGACACGTCGTTGGGATGAAGCACAAGGTAAAACTTTATCCATGCGTGGTAAAGAACAGGCCCATGACTATCGTTATTTCCCAGACCCGGATCTCGTTACTCTTCATATAGACGAGGAATGGAAAGAGCGCATCCGTGCTTCGATTCCTGAATTGCCTGACCAGCGTAAAGCACGCTACACTTCCGAATATGGATTACCTGAGTATGATGCCCAGGTGATTACGTCCTCCAAGCCATTGGCCGATTTGTTCGAGGATAGCCTTCAATTCACCAAGGATGCCAAAGCAGTATCCAACTGGATTATGGGGGATCTACTCGGTTATTTGAACAGTGCCGGTGTTGAACTGTCGCAGGTTAAATTGACCGGTCGGGGCTTGGGTGAAATGATCGGACTGCTGGAGAAGGGAACGATCAATAGCAAAATCGCTAAAACGGTCTTCAAGGAAATGCTGGAAAGTGATAAACTGCCACAGCAAATTGTCGAAGAAAAAGGGCTTGTACAAATCAGTGATGAGGGTGCGATTCTTACAATTGTCGAACAAGTTGTAGCAGCTAACCCGCAATCGGTCGAGGATTACAAAGCTGGCAAGCAAAAGGCCATCGGCTTCCTAGTCGGTCAAGTGATGAAGGAGAGCAAGGGGAAGGCAAACCCTGGCCTTGCTAATAAGTTGCTGACGGAAGTGCTGAACCGCTAATGGCATAGATTTGACAGGGGCTTGTCTTTTAGGGACAGGCCCCTTTTGCATAGCCGCTAAGAATGGTTGGCGCGAACAAGCTTTAGAACCTGATGGCATTTTATGAGTTTCCTTAGGAGGGAAAACAGCATGGTTACCCTATGTTCATTGGAAGATGATGATATCGTCAGTCAGATATGGCGTCTACAGCATGTTGCCTATAGGCTGGAAGCTGAGCTGATTGGGTTTGATGAAATTCCTCCACTGATGGATACATTGGATACGCTGAGAAGCTGTGGAGAGTCTTTTTATGGGTGGCTGGAGGACGGTGAATTGCTAGGAGCACTGGCTGTGCAGTCCGAATCGCCCGATTCGCTTACCCTTACACGTATGATGGTTCACCCAGATCATTTTCGTAAAGGCATTGCAGATTCTTTAATGAAGCATGTTTTGAATGAATATCAAAATATCCCGTTGTTTATCGTCTCTACAGGAACTCTAAATACTCCTGCGGTGGCGTTATATCGAAAACATGGCTTTCGTCCCGTATCTGCGGCTGAGGTCGCTCCAGGCGTGGAATTAACTACCTACCATCTGCATAAGGTGGAATAGCATTGAGGTATCAAATTGACATTAAAAATGCACATAAGCCCACAAACCGCGCACCCGGAGTGGGAAGCACGACATAACCGGGAGGAGAGACTCGAATGAATAATCCGTGGATTATAGACGATTCACATATCATTTTACGGCTTTTACTGTCCATGCTTCTCGGTGGATTCATTGGGTTTGAACGCGAGCGTTCCAATCACGCAGCTGGTTTGAGGACTCATATTATGGTCAGCCTTGGTTCGACGCTGATTATGCTACTCTCCATTTACGGCTTTGCCGATTTTATTAAAGAAGCTAATGTACGCATAGATCCCGCTCGTTTGGCTACCGCTGTGATCACTGGCGTAGGCTTTTTGGGTGCAGGAACGATTATGTTCACAGGTAAATCCATTACCGGACTAACGACTGCGGCTTCCATTTGGGTCGTGGCTGCTATTGGCCTTGGGGTTGGAGCAGGGTTTTATTTCCCATCTATAGCGGCGACAGTGCTCGTATTTTTAAATTTATGGGTGTTTAACAAAGTTGAACTTCGGTATATGCGTGGACGCAAGCGCCATCTTATTACATTGTACGGATTGGCCTCTCACGGATTGCTGGATCAGATTTCGACTTATTTAGAGCAAGAAAAAGTGGAAATACGTAAAATAATGATTAAAGAACATGAAAATGTCCCATTTCACGAATTACATCCAGATCGGCAGAGTATGGAGGTTTCCCTAGAGGTGCTGGCCCGTCATGATTTTAATCCTGTACGTATTGCAGCAGATTTACGACAATGGGAAGATATAGCTGCAGTCTCTGTTGAGTAATAGGGTACCTTTTTTTAACAGTTACTCTTAAATCTGATTGGGGTACTATGTAAGCATTGAAATGTTTTTCAGCGGAACCACGTATGGGATTCAAAGGGGAGGATGGCATGAACTCGGAACAACCGTTACCGTCTGGAGAGGCTGGACAGCTACAAGCATCGGAACAGCTGGAACAACCCAGACAGGGGAAGCGTCTAAAATACGCTAAATTTCGCAAAGTGATTGCCATTATCATGGCGGCATTGTTACCCGGACTGGGACATCTTTTTTTAGGACTGTTTATCAGGGGGCTTAGTTTTATTGTATTGCTCCTGCTAGATATTTTTGCGATGCTGTATGTTTCCTCTGACGGCTTAAGGATCAACATTCCATTACTTATTTTGCTTGGATTGTTCATACCTGTTTTATATTTTTATAATGTATATGATGTCTTACAGTCTGCAGATTATATGGTTCGCTATCGACGTAAGCCTGATCGTTATGTACGAATGGATGCTAGAGGCCAGCAAAGTAGTCCTTTTTATGCGTGGGAGAGAGGCTTTGCTTTTGCTGTGCTGATGGTGGCAGGCGGTGGGCTTATGATTTTGTTTCGCATGAAACCTCGCTGGTTGAGCAATTTCTTTGAGGATTATGGATTCCTTACGCTGGCTATTTTATTAATGATGATCGGTTTATTCCTTTTTCTAAGGGAAGCCTTTCTGACCTTTAAGCGTAAAAAGTTGAAAGAAAGAGGGTGAAGCTGGCGTGCACCGTAAAATAAGAGTCGGGCGCTACACCTCTTCGCTTCTGTTGATGGCTGTAGGCATTTTGCTTATTGTAGATGTGTTTCAAAATACTGAATATATGCTTCAACTCCTCGTTTGGTGGCCCGTAATCTTCGTGCTTTGGGGACTGGAGTATCTAATTTTTTTTGCTGTGTACTTTCGGAAAGAAGGCAAGTCTGACAATGGAAGGCGATTCAGACCTGACCTAAAGGGGATTCTGTCCGCTTTGGTAGTGGCAGCCTCGGTTTTTATCGTGACCCAGCAAAATCATTATATGTATCTGTGGAATCGGGTCAGTCTCAATCTGACGTCAGCCTCTATGGATTTTAGCCAGGCTAAAGAGAATCGGTATGATATGGGTGGTGTGCTGGTACCTGTAACTATGCAGACGTCCGATTTAATAGTTGATTCGGTTAATGGTGATGTAACACTGATCAGACGACCTGTGTCCAATATAGAGGTACGAGGGACTCTATGGGTGGATCAAGCGCCTGCTGCCGAAGCGGACAAGATTGCTCAAGCTTCTTCACTGACTTCTACCGACGGCAAGACTATCCAGATTCGTCCGGAGGCACAGTCATACGGAGCATCAAGCAAACGTCAGCCCCGTGTGAACATGCTGATCACCGTGCCTGAGGACCGACGGTTCAATATGCAGATTAGAACCTCCAACGGGAATATTACCTTGAATGGAGTTGATGCTATTGACAGCATTAGACTCGAGAGCGGTAATGGAAATCTCATCGTTAATGACGCTATCGGCAATGTCAAGGGAGGCACGCTGAACGGTCAGGTTAAATTGCATCGGATTTCTGGAGATGTGGATGTGCGCACGAACCGAGGCGACATGCAGGCAGGCGATATTGAGGGAGCTGTCACACTACATACCATGGTAGGTGACATTCAGCTTGCTCGTTCGGAAGGAGATATCACTGTTGATACTCAGAATGGGGACATGAATGTGTTGAATTCTACAGCCAAGCTGAATGCTAATTCGCTTAATGGCTCTATCAAAGTGCATAGCGAACAGGTGAGCGGAGATTGGAAAATATACAGTGCTGTCGGTGATATCGTATTGGATCTTCCGTCGAATGGAGATTTTCAGTTAGAGGGTTCAAGCAGTTATGGTAATCTTCAATCCGATTTTCCATTTAAAATAGACAGTAAAAGTATTTCAGGCCAAAACGGGACAGGCAAGTATGCGATCAACGTGGAGGGCAACAGTAATTTAACCATTAAAAAGTTACTGATGCCGTCGTTACCCGACTTGGAAGATTCCGGGGGTACGACTGCGCCCGATACATCTGAAATCTCTCCGGCTGAACCTAGAGCGCCCGAGACAGATACCTCTATAGGAGCATCCGGCGACAATACGGCGCGTTGACAAGAAACTTGAGTAGACCGTACAATGTGAGTAGGTTTAGAAGTAAGTTGTAAATAGATGCGTGGTAATTGATAGGATCGTAAGTAAGGGATAAGGCGGTGGACATATATGGCAGCACGCGTCCAGCATGCTTTGGAACTTCTAAAGAAGACAGGTGTACGCATAACACCCCAGCGTCATGCCATATTAAACTATTTGATGGAAACCATGGGGCATCCGACTGCAGATGAAATATATCGAGCGCTTGAGTCCAAGTTTCCAAGTATGAGTGTGGCTACGGTTTATAATAACTTAAAGATGTTTATAGAAGCGGGTATGGTACATGAGTTGACCTATGGAGATAACGCCAGTCGTTATGATGCCAATATTTCGGAGCACTATCACATCATTTGCGAAAAATGCGGAAAAATTGAAGATTTCAGTTATCCCTATTTGGCTGATGTGGAACGTCATGCTGCGTTGGAAACAGGCTTCGAAGTGCATGGACATCGTATGGAGTTACACGGAGTATGCAAAACTTGTAGTAACAAACAAACGTAACGAAACAAGGAATAGAGTTTTTTTGTGCGGTATGTATATATTGTAATGGATTGGAAACGTGAGCAATTCTCCGTAAGCGGGGATTTACCGCGTTTTTTTGTTTAAATCACTTTACTTTTGTTTCAAGTAATCTGTTGAGGTTACAAAATACGGAATTCAAAGTTCATACAATGGAGGTTCAATATTGGCCAGAAATCATTCCAGACGCCGCCGTAAACGTTCACGATTCAAAGGAGCGGCAAGCCTGCTATTATTTGCAGCGATTATATGCGCAATTACTGTCGTATGGTTTGGTAATCCCCTTCATGAGAAACCCGATTGGCAGGGCAGTGTCCGTCCTATTTTTATGCAGGGCAAGTTGACTGGGTATGAAGCTCAAAGCTCCGGCAAGAACATGCTGATGCCGCTTAAATTGGTGCAAAGTCAAATTGATCCTTCGGTTCGCTATGAGGATGACAGCCAAACCGTCATTATGGCGACGAGACAAAGCTTGCTCTATATGAAGGTTTCGAAGGCACAAGGGGAATTGAATGGTAAAACATATGCGCTGAGCGCAGCCCCCCAGGTGATCAGTGGAGAGGTATATATCCCGATAGAGGCTGTACGTGAAGTATACGGCGTTTCTATACACGAAGACTCTGTAACGGGTGCCGTTATCTTGATGAAGGCCGGCGAGAAGGTCAGGCTGGGTAATGTAGAAAAGAAGGATGGGCAACAGGATGCTAGAATTGCCTTACGTAAAGAAGCCTCTAGCCTATCTTTTATTTTGACAGATGTACCTCAGCGGACGAAAGTACGTATCTGGTCCCAACAGGGTGATTGGTATTTTGTGCAGTTAGACAATGGCTATGCAGGATACATTAAATCAGACCATATCGCTGAAGGAGAAGAGCTTGTGATTCCTTCGGTTAAGGACGATTTGTCCATATCGGAGAAGCATTGGGAGGGTAGACCAGTGAATCTCGCTTGGGAAGCCGTCTATAATCGCAAGCCCGATCCTTCCAAGTTTGATCCTATGCCTGGAGTAAATGTGGTGAGCCCTACGTGGTTCAGTGTCGTCGATCATGAGGGCACTGTAGAAAGCAAAGCGGATCCTTCTTATGTCAGCTGGGCACATCGCAAGGGTATGGAGGTTTGGGGGTTGTTGAGCAACAGTTTTAATCCCGAACTAACAACAGAAGCTTTGTCTACCTTTGAACGTCGAAAGTCGATTGTAGATCAGATGATTTCACTTGCTCAACAAAATGATCTGGACGGTATTAATATCGACTTTGAAAATGTTCATACAAAGGATGGTCCCAATGTCACCCAATTTTTGCGTGAACTTAAACCGATGGCTCGGGAACATGATTTGATACTGTCCATTGATGTTACGCCTAAATCTCAAAGTGAGATGTGGTCTGTTTTTTTGGATCGAAAAGCATTGGGGACTATAACAGATTATCTCATGGTAATGGCGTATGATGAGCATTGGGCGGCTAGTCCAAAAGCTGGTTCCGTCGCCTCGTTACCATGGACGGAAGCGTCAATTAAGCGAATTATTCGGGAAGATGAAGTGCCGTCTCAAAAAGTGGTTTTAGGTATTCCGTTATATACTCGCGTGTGGTCCGAGACTCCCAAAGAAGGGAAGATTAAGGTCACCTCCAAATCACTTGGTATGGAGTCAGCAGCCAATATCATAGCCCAATTTAAGTTGAATCCCAAGTTTAGAGCTTCCGAAGGCCAGAATTATGTCGAGTATACAGAAGACGGCGTAGTCAAAAAGATTTGGCTGGAGGATCAGGTATCTCTGAAGGCAAGAGTAGAACTTGCCAAATCGCTGAAGCTCGGAGGAATTGGTGTGTGGAATCGAAGCTTTGCAGATAAAGACGCTTGGATAACACTGAAAAAAATAAGTGAATAAGATAAAAAAATTTACAATTGAAGAAGGAAGTTTCTTATTTATGTAGAAATGATCACATGTATCCAAATATCCAATTTGCGGTCATAGCCGCCTTGCAGGTATGGAGGGAGAAGTGCAGCTAACCAAATTAAACCTGATATATGATGAATTGTTGCAGGAGGATTCGATAGGTATTATTTCGTACAGAAAACCGGGAGAGTATTTTCACGGTTCGATGTTGTATGACTTTGATGAACTCATTCTAATTATTGGAGAAGGCACCAAGCCAGTCCGTTCTATTCAACACTTATTTATGAATGGTTTAAGATGCCAAGTGTTGTACGCAACGCTCAGTTGTCTGAAGGAATGGATTATCGCTGGTGAACAAGCCAACATTATAGATTATGTGCTAGAAGGGCGTATTGTCTGGGAAAGGGATGACAGGGTTCGCTTTTTAAGACAGGAAATTGTTGATTTTAACGATCCACTGCGGGAGCAGAAGCGATTTCATGAGTTCTCCCGCTTTCTGGTCAATTACGTTCATGGTAAAAGAGCGGTGCGAGAAGGGCGGATCATTGACGCTTATCAAAGTGTTCTGAAAGCATTGGATCATTGGGCATCTATTGAACTCATTGAACGGGGGATTTATCCAAAGGTTCACTTATGGGTTCAGGTACAGCCTCTGGATCGAACAATTGACAAACTGTATAACGAACTCACATTAAGTACGGAAACCTTGGAACAACGGGTTGAACTAGTACTGCTTGCTTGTGAATTTTCAGTTATGTCAAAAATGGAGGAGTGCTCCTCTCCGCTATTCCGTATATTAGGCAGCAGACGGGAACCTTGGTCTATAAATGAACTTATTAACCATCCTGAGCTAAAGAATCTCCAATTGGATCTTACCGTCGTGCTCCGTAAACTGGTATATCGTTCACTTATTAGAGAAACAGCTGCCGGGGATTTTAGGGATCGCGGGCAAAATCGTGAACTGCGTTACTCCCTTATTTGATGTACAGGGGTTGATTTGTCAGGAAGAAAGGTTGTTAAACCGACTTTTCTTCCTTTTTTTGCACATGATCTAGTATTTATAAATAGTTAAAAAATATAAATTATTAATTTAGGTTGACGAGTATATAAAATATGTGATAAGTTATAACTCGCCCCATTAAGCAGCATGAATAGTTTTGAACTGTTTAAAGCAGGATAAACGTGTTGCATCAAGCGGAAAAAATAAGTTTTCAAAAAAAAGCTTGACGAAAAATGAGGTTATGTGTTACATTATTTAAGTCGCCGCTGAGACGCGGTGGTGAAACAAAGTAAGATGTTATGTAGGTTTGATCTTTGAAAACTGAACAACGAGTGAGTAAAACGATTTTGTTCGCAAAATCAAACAAGAGATATTTTTTATCTCGTCAGTTTCAAAATGAGCTTATCGCTCTTTCTATAAACCAGCTTCGGTTGGTCTTTAATGGAGAGTTTGATCCTGGCTCAGGACGAACGCTGGCGGCGTGCCTAATACATGCAAGTCGAGCGGGGTTATGTAGAAGCTTGCTTCTACATAACCTAGCGGCGGACGGGTGAGTAACACGTAGGCAACCTGCCCACAAGACAGGGATAACTACCGGAAACGGTAGCTAATACCCGATACATCCTTTTCCTGCATGGGCGAGGGAGGAAAGACGGAGCAATCTGTCACTTGTGGATGGGCCTGCGGCGCATTAGCTAGTTGGTGGGGTAAAGGCCTACCAAGGCGACGATGCGTAGCCGACCTGAGAGGGTGATCGGCCACACTGGGACTGAGACACGGCCCAGACTCCTACGGGAGGCAGCAGTAGGGAATCTTCCGCAATGGGCGAAAGCCTGACGGAGCAACGCCGCGTGAGTGATGAAGGTTTTCGGATCGTAAAGCTCTGTTGCCAGGGAAGAACGTCTTGTAGAGTAACTGCTACAAGAGTGACGGTACCTGAGAAGAAAGCCCCGGCTAACTACGTGCCAGCAGCCGCGGTAATACGTAGGGGGCAAGCGTTGTCCGGAATTATTGGGCGTAAAGCGCGCGCAGGCGGCTCTTTAAGTCTGGTGTTTAATCCCGAGGCTCAACTTCGGGTCGCACTGGAAACTGGGGAGCTTGAGTGCAGAAGAGGAGAGTGGAATTCCACGTGTAGCGGTGAAATGCGTAGAGATGTGGAGGAACACCAGTGGCGAAGGCGACTCTCTGGGCTGTAACTGACGCTGAGGCGCGAAAGCGTGGGGAGCAAACAGGATTAGATACCCTGGTAGTCCACGCCGTAAACGATGAATGCTAGGTGTTAGGGGTTTCGATACCCTTGGTGCCGAAGTTAACACATTAAGCATTCCGCCTGGGGAGTACGGTCGCAAGACTGAAACTCAAAGGAATTGACGGGGACCCGCACAAGCAGTGGAGTATGTGGTTTAATTCGAAGCAACGCGAAGAACCTTACCAGGTCTTGACATCCCTCTGACCGCTGTAGAGATATGGCTTTCCTTCGGGACAGAGGAGACAGGTGGTGCATGGTTGTCGTCAGCTCGTGTCGTGAGATGTTGGGTTAAGTCCCGCAACGAGCGCAACCCTTATGCTTAGTTGCCAGCAGGTCAAGCTGGGCACTCTAAGCAGACTGCCGGTGACAAACCGGAGGAAGGTGGGGATGACGTCAAATCATCATGCCCCTTATGACCTGGGCTACACACGTACTACAATGGCCGGTACAACGGGAAGCGAAATCGCGAGGTGGAGCCAATCCTAGAAAAGCCGGTCTCAGTTCGGATTGTAGGCTGCAACTCGCCTACATGAAGTCGGAATTGCTAGTAATCGCGGATCAGCATGCCGCGGTGAATACGTTCCCGGGTCTTGTACACACCGCCCGTCACACCACGAGAGTTTACAACACCCGAAGTCGGTGGGGTAACCCGCAAGGGAGCCAGCCGCCGAAGGTGGGGTAGATGATTGGGGTGAAGTCGTAACAAGGTAGCCGTATCGGAAGGTGCGGCTGGATCACCTCCTTTCTATGGAGAATCGTTTCCTGAAATGGAAACATTCAAATTAGCAGGTACATGTACCTGCGATCGGATATTCAATTCGGTTCATCACATTCGTGTGAATGAAATGAATATCCTGAACTTACTCACTCGTTGCTCAGTTTTGAGAGCTCAAACTCTCAAGTTTCGACGAATACTTCGTTCACACATCCGTGTGGAACCGAAATATTCATCGGGTTTCGCTTCGATGAAGCGAATTGCACCTTGAAAACTGGATACCGAAACGAAATTGCGTTTTAGAATATTCCTTTAAGCTGATCTTGTGTAAACAAGTGAAATAAAGGTAGCAGGTAGGGAAAGATCTTTTGCCTTTGGCAAAAATCATTCTTTATCGAACATCGACATTTTCTTTTATCAAAGAAAAGTCTAGGTTAAGCTACAAAGAGCACACGGAGGATGCCTAGGCGCCAGGAGCCGACGAAGGACGTGGCGAACAACGATAAAGCCTCGGGGAGCTGTAAGCAAGCTTTGATCCGGGGATGTCCGAATGGGGAAACCCGGCTGTCTTCATCGACAGTCACTTTCTGCTGAATACATAGGCAGAATAGAGGCAGACCAGGGGAACTGAAACATCTAAGTACCCTGAGGAAGAGAAAACAATAGTGATTCCGTCAGTAGCGGCGAGCGAACGCGGATTAGCCCAAACCAAGGAGCTTGCTCCTTGGGGTTGTGGGACGTCTCATATGGAGTTACAAAGGAACCGGTTAGATGAAGAGGTCTGGAAAGGCCCGCCAGAGAAGGTAAAAGCCCTGTAGTTCAAAACTTGTTCCCTCCGAGACGGATCCCGAGTAGTGCGGGGCACGTGAAACCCCGTATGAATCCGGCAGGACCATCTGCCAAGGCTAAATACTCCCTGGCGACCGATAGTGAAGCAGTACCGTGAGGGAAAGGTGAAAAGCACCCCGGAAGGGGAGTGAAATAGATCCTGAAACCGTGTGCTTACAAGAAGTCAGAGCCCGATCTAGGGGTGATGGCGTGCCTTTTGTAGAATGAACCGGCGAGTTACGTTCCCGTGCAAGGTTAAGGTGAAGAGCTGAAGCCGCAGCGAAAGCGAGTCTGAATAGGGCGAATGAGTACGTGGACGTAGACCCGAAACCGGGTGATCTACCCCTGTCCAGGGTGAAGGTGCGGTAACACGCACTGGAGGCCCGAACCCACGCATGTTGAAAAATGCGGGGATGAGGTGGGGGTAGCGGAGAAATTCCAATCGAACCCGGAGATAGCTGGTTCTCCCCGAAATAGCTTTAGGGCTAGCCTCGGAAAGAAGAATCGTGGAGGTAGAGCACTGATTGGGTGCGGGGCCCGCAAGGGTTACCAAGCTCAGTCAAACTCCGAATGCCATAGATTTAGTTCCGGGAGTCAGACAGTGAGTGCTAAGATCCATTGTCGAAAGGGAAACAGCCCAGACCATCAGCTAAGGTCCCCAAGTGTGTGTTAAGTGGGAAAGGATGTGGAGTTGCACAGACAACCAGGATGTTGGCTTAGAAGCAGCCACCATTGAAAGAGTGCGTAATAGCTCACTGGTCGAGTGACTCTGCGCCGAAAATGTAACGGGGCTAAACACACCACCGAAGCTATGGCTTGATGCTTGCATCAGGGGTAGGGGAGCGTTGAATGCGGGTTGAAGGTGTACCGTAAGGAGCGCTGGACTGCATTCAAGTGAGAATGCCGGTATGAGTAACGAAAAGATCTGTGAGAATCAGATCCGCCGAAAGCCTAAGGGTTCCTGAGGAAGGTTCGTCCGCTCAGGGTAAGTCGGGACCTAAGGCGAGGCCGATAGGCGTAGTCGAAGGACAACAGGTCGAAATTCCTGTACCACCGTAATCCGTTATGAGCGATGGGGTGACGCAGTAGGGTAGTGACGCGGACGGATGGATGTCCGTCTAAGCAGTGAGGCTGATGTGTAGGCAAATCCGCACATCGTTAAGGCTGGGCTGTGATGGGGAGCGAAAATTGTAGTAGCGAAGGTCATGATCTCAGACTGCCAAGAAAAGCCTCTAGCCAGGAGAAGGTGCCCGTACCGCAAACCGACACAGGTAGGCGAGAAGAGAATTCTAAGGCGCGCGGAAGAACTCTCGTTAAGGAACTCGGCAAAATGACCCCGTAACTTCGGGAGAAGGGGTGCCTCGGTAGGGTGAATAGCCCGAGGGGGCCGCAGTGAAAAGGCCCAAGCGACTGTTTAGCAAAAACACAGGTCTGTGCGAAGCCGCAAGGCGAAGTATACGGGCTGACGCCTGCCCGGTGCTGGAAGGTTAAGGGGAGTGGTAAGCCTTCGGGCGAAGCTATGAACCGAAGCCCCAGTAAACGGCGGCCGTAACTATAACGGTCCTAAGGTAGCGAAATTCCTTGTCAGGTAAATTCTGACCCGCACGAATGGCGTAACGACTTGGGCGCTGTCTCAACGAGAGATCCGGTGAAATTTTAATACCTGTGAAGATGCAGGTTACCCGCGACAAGACGGAAAGACCCCATGGAGCTTTACTGCAGCTTGATATTGAATTTGGGTACGATCTGTACAGGATAGGTGGGAGCCGTAGAACTTTGAGCGCCAGCTTGAAGGGAGGCATCCTTGGGATACCACCCTGATCGTATCTAGGTTCTAACTTGGTACCGTGAACCGGTGCGAGGACAGTGTCAGGTGGGCAGTTTGACTGGGGCGGTCGCCTCCTAAAGAGTAACGGAGGCGCCCCAAGGTTCCCTCAGAATGGTTGGAAATCATTCGAAGAGTGCAAAGGCAGAAGGGAGCTTGACTGCGAGACCTACAAGTCGAGCAGGGACGAAAGTCGGGCTTAGTGATCCGGTGGTACCGCATGGAAGGGCCATCGCTCAACGGATAAAAGCTACCCTGGGGATAACAGGCTTATCTCCCCCAAGAGTCCACATCGACGGGGAGGTTTGGCACCTCGATGTCGGCTCATCGCATCCTGGGGCTGAAGTAGGTCCCAAGGGTTGGGCTGTTCGCCCATTAAAGCGGTACGCGAGCTGGGTTCAGAACGTCGTGAGACAGTTCGGTCCCTATCTGTCGTGGGCGTAGGAAATTTGAGAGGAGCTGTCCTTAGTACGAGAGGACCGGGATGGACGTACCGCTGGTGTACCAGTTGTTCCGCCAGGAGCACCGCTGGGTAGCTATGTACGGAAGGGATAAGCGCTGAAAGCATCTAAGCGTGAAGCCCCCCTCAAGATGAGATTTCCCAGTATGTAAGACCCCTTGAAGACGACGAGGTAGATAGGTTGGGGGTGGAAGTGCAGTAATGCATGGAGCTGACCAATACTAATCGGTCGAGGGCTTATCCTAAAGATAAAACGCAAATGAGTTTCGGATCCAGTTTTCAGGGTGTAACCTTGAAACAAATGCTTAATATTCCCTGATAGCTCAGTTGGTAGAGCACTCGACTGTTAATCGAGTTGTCACAGGTTCGAGTCCTGTTCGGGGAGCCATATGGAGAGGTGTCCGAGTTGGCCGAAGGAGCACGATTGGAAATCGTGTAGGCGCCAAAAGCGTCTCGAGGGTTCGAATCCCTCTCTCTCCGCCATAATTCATTTGTAGCATGGCCCGTTGGTCAAGGGGTTAAGACACCTCCCTTTCACGGAGGTAACAGGGGTTCGAATCCCCTACGGGTCATAAAAATATCATAAAAAAAACTTGCAATAAAAATTTTATTATGGTATAATATGAAAAGTGTTTCGGTGTGGAGGCTTAGCTCAGCTGGGAGAGCATCTGCCTTACAAGCAGAGGGTCGGGGGTTCGAGCCCCTCAGCCTCCACCATTTGAAAATTTAATATTTATTATTGTCGCGGGGTGGAGCAGTTCGGTAGCTCGTCGGGCTCATAACCCGAAGGTCGCAGGTTCAAATCCTGCCCCCGCAACCAATTAAAAATTATTATGGAACTGTGGTGTAGAGGCCTAACATGCCTGCCTGTCACGCAGGAGATCGCGGGTTCGAATCCCGTCAGTTCCGCCATTAGTATTATAACGTGTAATGAAGAGCCTTATTCTAAGGCTCGGTAGCTCAGTCGGTAGAGCAGAGGACTGAAAATCCTCGTGTCGGCGGTTCGATTCCGTCCCGAGCCACTTTTAATTGAATATTTTATGTGCCGGTGTAGCTCAACTGGTAGAGCAACTGACTTGTAATCAGTAGGTTGGGGGTTCAAGTCCTCTCGCCGGCACCATTTTTGGAGGATTAGCGAAGTGGCCAAACGCATCAGACTGTAAATCTGCTCCCTTACGGGTTCGGTGGTTCGAATCCATCATCCTCCACCAGTTTTATAGGGGCATAGTTTAAAGGTAGAACAACGGTCTCCAAAACCGTTGGTGTGGGTTCAATTCCTGCTGCCCCTGCCAATTATTCATTACTTGCGGCGGTCGTGGCGAAGTGGTTAACGCACCGGACTGTGACTCCGGCATTCGTGGGTTCAAGCCCCATCGGCCGCCCTTTACTTATTGGGGATTAGCCAAGCGGTAAGGCAACGGACTTTGACTCCGTCATGCATAGGTTCAAATCCTATATCCCCAGCCATCTTTATGCGGACGTGGCTCAGCGGTAGAGCATCGCCTTGCCAAGGCGAGGGTCGCGGGTTCGATTCCCGTCGTCCGCTTTGTTACACTCTGGCGCCATAGCCAAGTGGTAAGGCAAAGCTCTGCAAAAGCTTTATTCCCCAGTTCAAATCTGGGTGGCGCCTCCATAATTGAATACGCCGGCGTGGCGGAATGGCAGACGCGCTCGACTCAAAATCGAGTGGGAAACCGTGGAGGTTCGAGTCCTCTCGCCGGTATTAACTAAAAGAGTTCATTAGAGACATTCTCTAGTGAGCTTTTTTTATTTGAGCTTTAGTACCCCCTCATTGCTTGAGCTGAAGACACCTTTGAGTTGTATTCCAAATGCGAATAAATATTTGCCGTTGTTGCATAATCGCTGTGGCCTAACCATTCCTGAACTTCTTTCATGCTTACCCCTAATACATTTACATAAATATACATAAATATACTCCAGGTATTCAAGACAATAAGAATTGTCAAAAGATAAGCGATAGGATTCCTGTTATTCCTTCATACGAATCAGAAGCTCATAGAACGTGTCCACCAGTGGCAGATTACCGGATGGAGTAGCCGCTTTTACTCTTACAGCATATCTTCGTTTTCAACCGCGAGTGCTTGTCCTTCCATATGAGAATTCTTCCTGGCTTCCTGAAGCAAGATTTCGGCTCTTTTCTTGGTTCCTTTTATCTTAAGCCCCGTAGGGATCCATTTTGGTTATCGTTTACCATTCTCATCTTTACAGTTAGGCGGATGTCCCGTTGCGCTTTCTCCTCTTCCAACACCTCCAGAGGGTGAACCCGATCCTTTTTCAAATACCGGTTGAGCTTCGGAATGGATTTGCTACAAAAGTGGTAGCTGAATCCGCCGATGGATTGCTTTAGCGCCCAGAAGGTGCATTTGATTTTGAACCGGGCGGTATAATGTCCGATGATCTAGGTCGCCTCCAGTGTTAGATCGGTGCTGGCTAGAATGGAGCATCGCCTGTTCGGATTCACCAGCAATAACCACAGTTTTTGGTTACTCTTTGGCCCCATAACATATCCACCACAGGTAACTGACGGATTATTCATTGCCATACATGCTCACGATAGCGTACTCAAACGCGGCGATACAGCTTTAAAACAGCTCGGCCAAGCACCACCTTCGTCCTCTTTTTACGGTAGCGACCCCAGTCTGTGGCAGGTGTACCATGACGTTCATAGGCAACGGTATTGGACTTGGCTTCGGTTACCAGATCCACCCGGATGCTGCCGAATTGGTTCCATTGTTCAACCCCCGCAAAGCAGGATTGATCAGAGGTATTTAAAACTATTTCCGGGACGTGCCCTAGTAAAAACACAGCATGAGGCCTATGACAATGACAACAAACCCGTGAAATGCGACTTCAAAATTACGTCACATTTAACACAATTGATATTGATTATCAATATCAATTGTGTTAATATAATTTTGTTTACTAGTGAACAAAAAAATCTAATGGAGACACTGAACTTGGTCTCAACTACTACAAGAGAGGGGAGATTGGGAAATTGGAGTTTCAAAATCATTTTAAAGGTCATCTTTACGAGCAATATATTAAAATGCTACATCTGAATGAGCTGTATACTGAACAAGAATTTAACTCGTTTCGGCAACAGGCCAAAAAGTACCAGATTGACATGCTCTCCAACAATATTACTAGTGTGCATGTTATTGATTGCATTGGTGATTATGAACCGATAAATCATACCGGGATTGTGGAGAAGATGGGGTTGTCCAAAGCTAGCATTACTAAAATTAGTGCAAAGCTGCTGGAAATGGGCTTCATTATGAGAAGTCAACTGAACAGCAATCGTAAGGAGATTTACTTTAGTTTAACGGATAAGGGAAGACACGTTTATCATTTGCATAAAGAAATGCACAAAGAAAAAGAAGAAAGGTTTTACCAATTCATTGAATCCTATTCAGAGGTTGAGCTGCAGACTATTGGAAAATTTATGAGTGATTTGGTGGCGCGTGCCGAAGAATACTCCGAAGGGAAGTTTACGATAAATGACGACATTAAAGATTGAGGAATTAAGATCCAAGATTGAAGGGAAAGAAATTTTAAAAGGGCTCACACTGGAGATTCATGGCGGAGAGATTCATGCGATTATGGGGCCTAATGGGACGGGAAAAAGTACATTGGCTTCAGCTTTAATGGGCCATCCCAAATATGAGGTTACTGGCGGTAAGGTGACATTGGACAATGAAGACCTTCTGGAGATGGAGGTGGATGAGCGTGCCCAGGCAGGCTTGTTCCTCGCAATGCAATACCCAAGTGAAATTGCTGGCGTGACCAACTCGGATTTTCTCAGAAGTGCCATCAATGCACGGCGTGAAGAAGGCGATGAGATATCCTTAATCCGTTTTATCCGTGAAATGGAGAGCAAAATGAAGGGGCTGGAGATGAACCCGGAATTTGTGCATCGTTATTTGAATGAGGGATTCTCTGGCGGTGAAAAAAAGCGGAATGAGATTTTGCAAATGATGCTACTTGAACCCAAGTTTGTGATCCTGGATGAAGTGGACTCAGGGCTTGATATTGATGCACTGCGTATTGTGGCCAATGGCGTAAATGAGATGCGCAGCCCGGATAGAGGCTTTTTAATCATCACCCATTATCAACGACTGTTGAATTATATTACCCCGGATTTTGTGCATGTCATGATGCAAGGCCGGATAGTTAAATCTGGCGGTCCGGAGCTTGCCCACCGTTTGGAGGCTGAAGGGTACGATTGGGTGAAGGAGGAACTTGGGATTACGGATGAGACGGTAAGGGATGCTTAAAAGCCGGAGAGGAGGAACAGCACGTGGATATACAAGCTAGAGTTTCAATGAATGTGGACGATTTACGCGCATGGTCAAGCGCTAAGGATGAACCTCGTTGGCTGATTGAACGCCGCGTTCATGCACTCGAACTGGCAGGGACGCTGGAGTTGCCTAAAGTGGAGAAAATCAATCTTGAAAAATGGGATATCTACGAAAGTGGAGATTACAAAGCTGAGAATGCGTGGTCTAGTTTGGAGGAAGCGCCGGAGGTTGTTCGAGGTTTGGTTGCTTCTCCGGTGAAAGGCGGACTAATCGTTCAGTTCAACTCGGATGTAGTGTATACGAAATTGTCCGAGAGCTTAGCCGCCCAGGGAGTCATTTTAACGGATCTGCATACTGCGGCAAAAGAGCATGAGGAGCTGGTTCAACGTTATCTCTTTCAGGCAGTAAAGCCAGAAGAACATCGTTTATCTGCTGCACACAGTGCCTTATGGAGTGGTGGCGTTTTTCTATATGTCCCAGACGGTGTAGAGGTTGAAGCACCTATTCAAGCGATCTTTCTTAACGATACAAGCGGTGTGTGTTTTGCTCCTCACGTCTTAATTGTGGCAGGGAGCAACAGCAAGATCACTTATGTGGATAATTGTGTATCGAGTGGTGATGATGTCAAGGTATTGCATAACGGTGTGACGGAGGTCTTCGCGGGGGCGGGCTCAAAGGTGCAAGTAGCTTCGGTTCATCAGCTTGCTGTAACTACAACAGATTTCACCCAGCGACGGGCGGTCGTTCTTGCTGATGGGGGTGTGGAATGGATTATCGGTGAGATGAACAATGGTTATACCGTGAGCGATACCAAGACTTTGCTACAAGGCAACGGGGCGGTCTCCGACAATAAGGTGATTGCTATTGGCACGGGCAATCAAAAATCGAGCTATACAGCTCAAGCTCAGCATTTTGGCAGAAGCTCGGTAAGCCAGATGATTACGCGTGCAGTCATGCTTGAAGAAGCTACGGCCATTATCAACGGCATTACAAAGATTGAAAAAGGTGCAACCCATTGTGATGGTCAGCAAACAGAACGCGTGCTTATGTTAAGTCCTAAAGCTCGCGGCGATGCCAATCCGATCCTGCTGATAGATGAGGATGATGTAACTGCGGGTCATGCTGCATCCGTGGGGCAAGTAAATGCAGAGCAAATCTATTATCTGATGTCGCGCGGGATATCACGGAGTGAAGCCGAACATCTTGTTATTTTCGGATTTCTCGCTCCTGTCATTTCGGAGATCCCGCTGGAAGGTGTTCGCAGTCGCCTAAAAGATTTAGTGGAAAGCAAGCTCGGCAGATCATAGCAAATCAAAATGAATCTTGAAAGGTTAAAAAGGAGTGATACCAATGGCTAAAAAAGCACCAGATATGGGCGAATATAAATATGGGTTTCGCGACAAGCACCAGTCTATTTTTCAATCTGGAAAAGGTCTGACGGAAGAGATTGTCCGGGAAATTTCCCGAATCAAGGAAGAGCCGGAGTGGATGCTCAATTTTCGGTTGAAAGCTTTGAATCAATTCTACAAAATGGCGATGCCTGAATGGGGAGCGGATTTGACCGAGCTAAATCTTGATGACATCCAGTATTACGTTCGCCCTTCTGAAAAACAGGGAAAGACCTGGGAGGAGGTTCCTTCCGAGATCAAAGCAACCTTTGACAAGCTGGGAATCCCTGAAGCGGAGCAAAAGTTCCTGGCGGGCGTATCCGCTCAATATGAGTCGGAAGTAGTTTATCACAGCATGCGGAAAGAGCTGGAGGATCAGGGCGTTATTTTCCTTGATACGGATAGTGCATTAAAGCAATACCCCGAAGTGTTTAAGCAACATTTTGGGACGATCATCCCTCCCGCCGACAATAAATTTGCGGCGCTTAATAGTGCGGTTTGGTCAGGCGGTAGCTTTGTATACATTCCGAAGGGTGTTCAGTGCGAGGTACCTATACAAGGTTATTTCCGTATTAATTCTGAAAATATGGGTCAATTCGAGCGGACATTAATTATTGCCGAAGAGGGCAGCTTTGTCCATTATGTTGAAGGATGTACAGCACCTATTTATAGTACCAGTTCTCTGCATAGTGGAGTTATTGAAATTATTTGCCGGAAAGATTCCCGTGTCCGTTACACGACCATTCAGAATTGGGCTCCTAATATCTACAACTTGGTAACCCAAAGGGCTGTGGCAGAAGAAAATGCCACAATGGAATGGGTGGACGGCAACATCGGCTCCAAGGTAACAATGAAGTATCCGGCAGTATTATTGAAAGGACGGGGAGCCAAGGGGTCCATCCTGTCTATTGCCGTAGCCGGTAAAGATCAGCATCAAGATGCTGGCGCGAAGGTAATTCACCTTGCTCCCGAGACAACATCTACGATTATATCCAAATCCATCAGCAAGCAGGGCGGAAAAGTAAACTACCGAGGGTTGTCCAGCTTCAGCCGCGATTCCGCAGGGTCCAAGTCCAATATTAAGTGCGATACGTTGATATTGGACCACATGTCAACATCAGATACGATTCCGTACAATGAAATTAAAAACGACCAGATTACTTTGGAGCACGAGGCAACAGTATCCAAAGTGTCCGAGGAACAATTGTTTTACTTAATGAGCCGCGGGCTTACAGAACAAGATGCTACACAAATGATTGTAATGGGCTTTATTGAACCGTTTACCAAAGAATTGCCAATGGAATATGCCGTTGAAATGAATCGGTTGATTCAATTTGAGATGGAAGGAAGCATCGGTTGATTCATTAATTTAATAGATCAAACCTTTATCATTCTTTAAAGAGGTGCTAGTAATGAAGAAAAATAATTCGGACGATTCAGAACTAGCTCAAATTACCCGAGAGATACGAAAACTTCAGTTCTGCTTCAATATGCTGTCAGGATTGAGCGCAAGTTGTGGTGTGATGATACCTTTAGACTCTATTCTTACGCTTATAAGGGAACTTTCGGATCAAGAGGTCACTCTTAGGCAAAAAGCAAAGGATCACTCAGACGATCTAGGGTGAAAAAAGGTATGAATGACGGTTGGTAAAGAAAATGGGAGGAATTGACATAATGGATGAAAATGGAGTTTTATTCGATGAAGTATCGGAAGTTCTTCTCAAACTACGTCCTTTCTTACTGCGTGACGGTGGAGATGCTGAACTGGTCGAAGTTGAGAACGGTATAGCAAAATTAAGATTTTTGGGAGCTTGCAATGGTTGCCCAAGTGCTACGATTACGTTAAAGGTTGCTATTGAGCGCGCAATTCTTGAGGAAATTGATGATATTAAAGAAGTTGTACAAGTGTTCTAAATTCCTTGATACTGAGCAACTGAGTTAGTCCTGTCGCAGACCATAGCTACGGAAGTTGATCCCGCTGCTCAATACCAAAGTACATTGACAGATTACCTTGCGGGTCGAAATCGACGAGCAGCGCTTATCTCCCTTCATTAAACAAGGTATTATCAATATTATATTCGGTATCGAGTGGGAAACCGTGGAGGTTCTAGTCCTCTCGCTCATACACAAAAGGGTGATAAAATGCTTAAAGGCATTTTATCATCCTTTTTATTATATATTCATGATTTTGGCAACAAGGTTAACATGGATTTGACCAGCGCTTTGATCTTATCGTAAGATGATGGTACTGAAAAAACTTTTCTAGTTTACCGAGCGCGAAAGAAATGAGGAAGAATATGCAGGAAAGAATTTTGGAGGCTTTTGTAGATGAAGTTCATGAAAATGGATTGAAATTTACGATGGATGATCTTGCGAAAAGACTCGCTATTAGCAAGCGTACGTTGTATGAAAACTTTTCGTCTAAGACGCTTATTTTAGAAACACTTATTGAGCGTACAAATGATGATATGATTCGAAAAACTGAGCAGATTATCCAAAATAATGAGTTATCTTTGTTAGACAAGATTAAGCAGTCGATTAGGGTCATGCCTCTGTATTATAAGTTTTACGATTTAAGGATATTGGACCAGATGAAAAAGTATTATCCTGAACAATGGAAAAGGGTACATGCCGATTTAAATGATTGGTCTCCGATTAGAACATTAATTCAGGAAGGCATCCGAGAAGGAATTATTGTGAACAAAAATGAGGCTCTGATCATGAAGCTTATTATTGAATCTGTAAATTTAACACTTGATCAGCGTTTCTTTCTGGATAACAGTGTGACGGTAGAGGAAGCTACTTATTCTATTGTAGATATTTTGTTGTTCGGTTTGGTCGAGAATTAAAAAATAGCCTCAACAATATGCTGCATATTTGAAGAGGCCACTTTTTTATATGAAAACTAAGAAAACATTTTTAGTTTCAATTGTTTTTTGAAAAGGGATAATGAAGTTTACCTGATATCGAATAAAGAGATACGGAAAAGGAAGGGTGGAAATATGTCTATACTCACAAGAAATCGAGGAGCAATGCTGTTATTGATGCTTAACATTTTTTTGGCGTTCATGGGGATTGGCTTAGTTGTCCCTGTATTACCTAAATTTATAAGTGAGCTAGGGATGAATGGTTCTTCGATGGGACTGATGGTTGCAGCTTTTGCGTTGACTCAGCTTTTATTATCACCATTGTCAGGAAAGTTGTCTGATCGTTATGGACGTAAAAAATTGATTGTTTCTGGGATGTTCATCTTCATGTTATCAGAGCTTGTTTTTGGACTGGCTCATTCCATTCCTACCCTGTTCATAGCACGAATCATGGGTGGAGCAGGGGCAGCGTTGCTGACTCCTTCTATAATGGCCTATGTCGCTGACGTGACCTCGTTCGAAGAAAGAGGCAAGGGAATGGGCATGATCAATGCGGCGATCAACACAGGCTTCATAATCGGGCCAGGGATTGGCGGATTGCTTGCCACATATGGAATACGCATTCCCTTCTTTGCGGCAGCTGGAGCTGCGGGAATAGCAGCTATCTTGTCTCTGTTAGTGCTGCCTGAGTCTTTAAGCAAGGAAAAGCAACAATATAATAGAGAGCTTCCACGTCAAAAAGAAAATCTTTTGCAGCAATTTGCCAAGTCATATCAATCTCCATATTTCATGGGTTTACTCATTGTATTTGTCGTTGCTTTTGGGTTAGCGAACTTCGAAACCGTATTTGGACTGTTTGTTGACCATAAATATGGTTTCACACCGATGGATATTGCCATCATCATAACGACAGGCTCCATTTTGGGAGCAGTTGTCCAAGCGACTATATTTGGATGGATCATTAATCGTTTTGGAGAGAAAAAAGTAATTCACCTCTGTTTGGCCATTGGGGGCCTGTTCATTTTTCTAACCTTATTTGCTGAACAGTACGTGATGATTATGCTGACGACCTTCATCATTTTTCTGGCTATGGATATCCTTCGCCCGGCAGTAAGTACTTCTCTATCGCGGCAGGCCGGAGATGAGCAAGGCTTTGTGGCAGGCATGAACTCATCCTATACCAGCTTGGGTAATGTGATTGGACCATTAATTGCAGGACTGTTGTTCGATGTTCATATTAATCTGCCTTATATGGTTGCAGCTATAGCGTTACTGGCTTGTCTCGTCCTTTCACTACGTTCCAAGCAAGCGGGTGAGCAACATTCGATAGCCCGTGCAGCAGAACAGCATAGAGGAGGATAGCCGCAGGTCTATACTCATCCCCGACTTAGGTCTAGGTTCAAAAACCGTCTGGGGTCCGTTTTGTCAAACGCTTGTTCAGCGTACAATAAGGACATAAGCAAGACACAGTGAAAGGCGGTGAGAGATGATGAGAGTTAACAAAGGGAATGGGTTAGCCATTGTACTGATCGTGTTGGGTTCGATTATGCTGCTCGGTAAGTTTACTCCGTTTTTCGGTCACTTTTTAGGACATCTGATTGGTTACTTAATTCCGATAGCTATGGTTATGCTAGGCTACTACGGTGTGAAAAAAGGAAATGCGCTCTTCGGCTGGATCGTACTTGTACTTGGGGTACTGATTTTGCTCGGCAAACTGTCCTGGCTTCTGGGACCACTACTGGCAATCGGGTTGATTATATTTGGTGTTTCCCTGCTGAGTGACCGCAGAAGACGTTACTGATTTTAGCAGTTTAGCGAATGAAGAAATATTGCAGTAACGAAGTTTTAATTATGGGGATACGAATTGTGAAAGGAGCAGATGCAAATGAGTGTTTTTCGAAGAATGCGCGATATTACGGTAGCGACCTTCAATGAGCATTTGGAACAAAGCCAAGACCCAGTGCAACTGATTGACCAGTTCTTGTATAATACCCGCCAGGAAATTGCCGAAGCGGAAAAACTCCATCAACAGTATGCGATGCATACAAGACAGATGAAGCAGCAGTTGGATCATGCATTGTCCATGCAGACCAAACGGGAGGAACAGGCGCTACTGGCTTTGAAAGCTGATGAAGAACATATTGCGAAGCTGGCCCTACAGGAGAAAATGCTATATGCAGAAAAAGAAGAGCAGTATAGAGAATTGTGGGAGCAGAGCCGTGAATCACTACGTGAGCTAGAACAACAGCTAGATACGTTAAAGACAGAATATCAAACGGTACACAGCAAGCGTCAGTATTATGCGGCACGTGTACAGACGTTGAGACTCCAGCAGCAAATGAACGAACGGGCTGGTACATACGGTGGACGAAATGTTCCCCGAATGTTCAACCGCTTGGAAGACCGGGTAGCCGATATGGAAGCAGAAACGATGAGTCTGCGTGATTTACGTCGGGGTGAGGGCGACCATGCACAGGATGCCCAAGGCGGTGGATCGCTGCTCGAACAAGAGTGGGCGAGACTGAAAAGCAAGCTGAACAACAGCGGGAAGGAGTAATTTGATAATGACCCGAATTTACAGATCAAGCCGGGATAGAGTAATAACAGGTGTATGTGGCGGTCTTTCTGACGCAACAGGAATGGACTCAACATGGATTCGTATTCTGGTTGTGATCAGTTTCTTTATTACAGCAGGAACCACATTTATGATTTATGTGATTGCGGCACTGGTTATCTCCAAGGAGCCGAGATCTCCTTTCGATGGAGGATTTGGCCCTGACAGCGGGCCCTACCATCAACAGGATCCACGCTATTATGGCAGTCACAATACAAGATCGCAGTATGGGCAGGGAACTGGTTACAACCAGGGCGGTGCATATGGCAATTCGAACCCGTTTTTTGGTCAAGATGCCCGCAACTCATCCAAATTTAACACAGGTCAGAACAATGACTTGGATTCCATGATGGAAGATATTGAGAAAAAGGCAATGAAAAAAGAATTGGCAGAGTTACGCAAAAAAGTAGAGCAATTTGAGAAGGGAGATCGTAAATAATGGGGATCTTTAAAAGAATGAAGGATATGACAAGAGCATCGGTGAATGAAGTGTTGGATAAAGTGGAAGATCCGATTATTATGTTGAATCAATATCTGCGCGATATGGAGGCGGAAATTCACGAGGCTGAGGTAACGGTTGCCAAGCAAATGGCGAATGAACGACGTATGAAACAGCGTTTAGAGGAAGCGGTACGTGTATCCAATGAGCGTGAGAAGCAAGCCGAATCCGCATTGCGAAATGGTCAGGAAGAAGTAGCGCGCAAGCTGTTGGGAGAGAAGATTTATTTTGTGCAAAAGCAGGACGAATACCGCGACTTGCATACACAAGCTGAGCTTCAAGCAAAAGAATTAGTACAACAGCTTCACGACATGAAAGATGAGTTCTATAAAATGCGCAACAAGCGCAATGAGTTAGTATCCCGTGCTCAAATGGCGAAAGCCAAAAAGCAAATGTCTCAAATCAATAGTTTGCATACGATTGAAAGTGGGTCTGCTTCATTGGGCTTCCACCGTATGGAAGAAAAAATTATGCAAATGGAAGCTGAAGCTGACGTACTGCGTGCTCCTTACCGTCAAGCTCCAGGAGAAGCATATGTTAATCCGGCTGAGGCTGAAAAACAGTTTAAAGTGGATGAGCAGCTTCAACAGCTTAAGTCCAAAATTCAGACAGGTGTTAAACCAGTCGATATGAAGAAGGACTGACTACTCGGAAACAAGACATTATGATATGCTGTATGGAATGGACATTGGTCGATGATCGTGCCTAATCTGTATGGTTCAGGAAAGCCATATGGCGGAATGTTGCGCCACTATGGCTTTTCCGTCCTGTATAAACAAAAAGGGGGTGCAGCATGGAGAGAAGAAAATCAGCCTTGGCACTGGCAGGGATTGGCATCGGGATTATCATTTTATTCGGTCAGTGGATTGGGTTCCTCTCCGTGGTTGCACTGATTCTAATGTTGGCCGGAATATATAAGATCCGCAATTCCAAAATCAAAAAGGGTTACACGATGCTCGCGATTGGTGCTGGATTGCTAGTGCTGGATCATTTGTTCCTGTTTGTGGTAGTTACACTAGCATCATTAGCTATATTCTATTCACGTTCAAGGAAGCTGCATAAAGGTCAAAGCTCCATATTCAAGCACAATTTTATATCGAATCATAAATGGGATGAAGTGCCGTGGAGCCTGCGTAGCACAAGCATATGGCATGTGGTTGGCGATGTGGATGCCGATCTGACGTTGGCTCTACCAGAGGAACGTGAGTCCGTCATATTTTTACAAGGGATCTTCGGTGACATTGATATCACGCTACCGGATAATTACGGTGTAGAGGTGGAGATGTTCGTCCTGTTCGGACAGATTCAGTTTGACCGGGATCATGAGGCGGGGATGCTCAATCGACTGGTTTGGAAGTCTCCCCATTTTGAGCAGAGTGAATATAAAGTGAAGTTTGTCGTTTCGTACTTGGCGGGCGATGTCCGCGTCCGATTTTATTGAATCAGGAGGAGCCGGGATGAATCATAAAAAAACGTCCAACATGGTAACCCGCAGTATGGGTCAAGGTATCCTCCTGTGTGTTGTTGTAGGCGTAGTTGTCTTTTATATGCTGTATACATATGGATATGTGAAGTCGTTTCCAACCTGGGGAATGATATTGAAAGTTGCAGGAGCCGTTATACTGGTGTTGATTGGTACAGGGGCAATGTACGGATTTTATGAGAGCTACCGCTTTAAAAGCAGACTGGAAATGTTGAGAGAGACGTTGCTGATGTGGGAAAAGGGAACCCCTGCACGTGAGTTGCCGCCCCTAGGGCATGATGAACTTGGTAGACTGGGAGAGCAGCTGGAACGGATTGGACGTAAATGGCAGGAACAAGTTACGTCTTTACAACGCTTATCCACGGATAATGCTCAGTTGGCGGAACAGGCACGGATGACTGCGATTGTGGAGGAGCGGCAGCGGCTGGCCAGAGAGTTGCATGATGCCGTATCACAGCAATTATTTGCTATTTCAATGACCGCGACGGCTGTGGGGAGGACGCTGGATAAGGATTTTGATAAAGCACAGCGTCAAGTTGCGCTAATTGAAGAAATGTCTTCTGTGGCACAATCTGAAATGCGGGCGTTACTACTTCATCTACGGCCTGTCTATCTGGAAGGGAAAAGGCTTGAGCAGGGGTTGCGTGATTTGGTACAAGAGTTGCAGGCAAAGGTACCGATGGAGATTGATTTTGAGATTGAAAGCGGAGTACAGTTGGTTAAAGGCATTGAGAACCACTTGTTTCGTATTGTGCAGGAAGCGATGTCTAATACGTTGCGCCATGCCAAAGCAACCCGCATGGAAATTCGTATCGTGCAACGCCCAGATTCCATCAGGCTGACGATTCGGGATAACGGTATTGGTTTTGAGCTGGATGAGAAAAAGCAGACTTCATATGGATTATCCACGATGCAGGAGCGGGTCAGTGAAATTGGGGGAGCGATTCAGTATATAACGGCTCCAGGAAAAGGGACACGGATTGAGGTGTCCGTGCCAGTTATTAATGATGAAAGCGGAAGGAACGATGATCATGGAAACGGAATTACCGATTAGCGTACTGCTGGTAGACGACCATGAAATGGTACGAATTGGTCTTGCGGCGGTGCTGGGGACGGAAGAAGGTATTGAAGTGGTCGGCGAGGCCGGAAGCGGAGAAGAAGGCATACGGTTGGCTTCCGAATACAAGCCAAATGTGATTTTGATGGATCTGGTCATGGATGGCATGGATGGCATCGAAACGACACGCCAAGTAACTCGTCTGCTTCCAGAGACAAAGGTGATTGTGCTGACGAGTTATTTAGACGATGAGAAAATGTATCCGGTCATTGAGGCAGGGGCATTCAGCTATTTGCTTAAAACGTCTCGCGCTTCCGAAATAGCGGATGCGATCCGTGCAGCTGCACGTGGACAGTCCGTACTAGAGTCACAGGTGGCCTCCAAGATGATGAATCGATTCCGCCAGCCACAGGCTGAAGCGCCCGCCCATACGGAGCTGACTGATCGTGAGATGGAGGTACTTCGCCTGTTGGCACAAGGGAAGTCTAATCAGGATATCGCAGACGAGCTGATTATCGGGATTAAGACGGTAAAATTCCATGTCACGAACCTTCTCGCTAAATTAGGAGTGGAAGACCGTACACAGGCGGCGATCTATGCCTATAAGAACGGATTAGCAGAGTAGAATGTAGAATAAACGAATACAAAGAACCGGAGACGATAATAGTTCTCCGGTTTTTTGTGTTCTATAACAAGGTGTTTAGATCAGGAGGAATAAAAAGGCGATTAAAGCCAGATCTAGTGCAAGCCCTGCACCGTATCCATATCCGCCGTACCCACCGCGATAGCCTGCTTTGCCATTTCCATAACTACTATAGCCATTTCCAGCAAATCCGCCTGCGTCATAAGGAAAGGATGGACTCAGAGGTGCATTGGGCGGCTTAATTAAGGCATTTAGTTTGGCAGAGGTGCGAACTTTGTTTTTAGGATTCCTTTTTTTCTTTTTAGAGGAAATCTTTTTTGGGGATTGTTTTCCTTTGTTACTGTAGCTCCCGGCATAGAGACTGCCAGGAAAGGAGGGTGGATATCCGTTCAACATCAGCTTGCCTTTGCTACACCCACTTAAGATGCCGATGTGTCGTGTACCATCACGCATAACGGCACAGACCAGACGTCCACCATGAGGTGCCACATTAGCTTCATTTACAGGATAAATGGGAAACATGATTTCACCTCTTTTGGTGTAAGATGCATTGTGATCATAGTCTATTCTGACGGTGCCTACGATGTATGGTCGAACACCCAGTAGGCAGATGAATATTTTAGAAGGGCTTTGCCGTAGTGCTGTGTGTATAAAACCTCTGACAATGGGAATGCTATTGATAGATTCATAGATTTCAATCCAGCCGAAAAAGAAAGTATCCAGAGCGTAGGTTTGGGAATCGGATGGTTGTGGAGCGGGGGGAACGATAATGTTAAAAGCAAAGCTGATTAAAAAGGGGATTATTGCAATTTTGGTATTAGGAACGGTGCTGGTACTAGCTGGCTGGCGTTACGGAACCCTTCAGACAAACCGAAATGACTCCCGCGAGGCAGAAACGGCTTTACGCTCATTGTTAATCATCTCGGCTCAGACCCCGGGTACGTTGGATAAGCTGGTTGTGAAGTGGCAAGGCGATTGGATTTCTAATCATGAAGAGCCAGCAGATGTGGCGGCACAGATAGCTGATCAGCTGAATATACCCACAGTAAACAAACTCGTGGAAAATGGACACACGGTTTATCGTTCTGTTCGTAATAGTGAGGATCTAAAAATCCGCTTAAATGTAATGGAACGTCAAACTGGGCAATGGTATGTAGTCGTTCAACTGGAGAGCAACGATGCAGGACGTGAGCAGTTGATTCAGCTTCATAAACTCTGTGCTGAGCAATTAAAGTCTATGGGGATTCAAGCGCAGTGGAACACGGCCCTTCAGCGTTCGCTGCATACAAAGGAATCCAAAGATCAACTGTTGAAACTGACAGAAGCGAGCTTAACAGGGAACATCTCCATGCAGGCCAAAGAAAGATATACGGATGCGACTACTGTGGCTATATCCTATGAAGCTCCAGAGCTGCCGTTAATGATTCAAAGCGGTGAGCATCAGGTCCAGATGCAGATGGCTGTACATGAAGATAAGGAGCAACAGGATACACGTATAACGCTCGGTTTTCCGCTCATCACGATTGAATACTGACTTATAAGGTAAATTGATGATTCATCGGATAGCTTATCCATGGAGGATATGCTAAAATATCATCAAATCTTTAGTTCCATGTTTTTCGAAAATCAAGTATGATCTTGTATAAATATACACAATACTACATGCGGATTTCGGGGATTGTGGATTGCGGAATCTTGACATGGGAAGAATGAGGTACTACATGGCTGACATACCTGCTAAAGAATCTGTTGTGACGCAAGGCGCAGTTCTGTTTATTTTTGGCGCTACGGGCGATTTGGCTCGTCGCAAGCTTTTTCCTGCTATTTACAGCTTGTACCGCGAAGGCAAGCTTGCTGAGGATTTTGCCGTTATTGGCGTAGCAAGGCGTCCTCGCACAGAGGAAGAATTCCGTAATGACCTGTACGCTTCCATACAGGAGTTTAGTCGCTACAAAGCAGAAAATGATCAAGATTGGCAGGCATTTGCCGAGCATTTTGAATATAAATCGCTTGATATCAACAATGTCGAAGGGTTCCATGAGTTGAGACAGCAGACGGAGTCTATAGAAAGCAAGTTTAACATACCGGGAAATCGGTTGTTTTATTTGGCCTTGGCTCCTGAATTATTCGGAAGCGTGTCTAAGAGTTTGAAAGATGGCGGCATGATGGATGGAAAAGGGTGGAATCGTCTTGTCATTGAGAAGCCATTCGGTTATAACCTCGAATCTGCACAAGAATTGAACGTTGAAATACGAGAAGTATTTGCCGAAGAAGAAATTTATCGGATTGATCACTATCTTGGCAAGGAAATGGTACAAAATATTGAGGTGATCCGCTTCGCGAACGCCTTCTTTGAACCACTGTGGAATAATAAGCATATTGCCAATGTGCAAATTACGCTTAGTGAAACGGTAGGGGTGGAGGAACGCGGAGGTTACTACGATCATTCCGGCGCCTTGCGGGATATGGGACAGAACCATATGCTGCAAATGCTAACGATGATTGCGATGGAGCCACCTAGTCGTTTGTTGCCTGAGGATATCCGTGATGAAAAGGTGAAAGTGCTGCGTTCGCTGCGCCCTTTTGAAACGTCTGACGATGTGAAAACCAATGTGGTGCGTGGTCAATACATCGAAGGCAGTTATCGCGGTCAGCAGTTGCCGGGATATCGCCAAGAAGACAAGGTTGATCCACAGTCAAACACAGAGACTTATTTTGCTTCACGCGTGTTTGTTGATAATTTCCGTTGGGCTGGCGTACCATTCTATATTCGTACGGGCAAACGTCTCCCTGTAAAAACAACGGAGATTGTTGTGGAATTTAAGAGCATGCCAACGAACGTGTACCTCGGTCAAAAGCATAAGCTGGAACCGAACTTGCTCGTCATTCGGGTCAATCCAATGGAGGGCATTTACATTAAAATTAATGCCAAGAAACCTGGCTCGGAATCAGATATTGAGCCATTGGCTATGGATTTTTGCCAAAGCTGTATGGTGGGTATCAACTCACCGGAGGCTTATGAACGGTTGCTGATGGATGCCATTGAGGGTGATTCGACGTACTTCACGCGTTGGGATGAGGTTGCCACGGCATGGGGATTCGTCGATCGAATCGCCAAAGCATGGCAGCAGACCCCGGATACGCTGGAAACCTATGCTGCAGGCTCATGGGGACCGGAAGGTGCACACAAGCTATTGGAGCAGGATGGCTTCAAGTGGTGGCCGGTTAGCGGTCAGGATGAAGATAATGTCATCTGGCGAGTAGGCGGCGTTCAGTAATCCCGTTTTGTCCTGCATCCCCCTATGTCCTGTTTAGGACGTAAGGGGATGCTTTGCGTTCGGAGTGTGCTATAATAGCTTAGTCTCAGGTTTTCAGTTTGCAACTGATTATAGGTTAAAGGCAGGCTAAAACATGTAAATAGATCGTATTTATAATGAATATGGTAACGGGGTACGCCGAATAATGGGGCTAACGGCAATGAGCCGATGATTTTATGAAAACAGGCGTGCATCATGGCCTTTTTATGAATAGCTTGAGCAGGAATGCAATGGATTTGATCATGAAGGGATATGTGAAATGAGTAAAACAACAGATATACTTCAACAGGAAGTCGACAAACGGCGTACGTTTGCGATTATTTCTCACCCGGATGCGGGTAAAACGACACTGACGGAAAAGCTGCTGCTGTTCGGGGGCGCGATTCGTCTTGCTGGTTCAGTTAAAGCGCGTAAAGCAAGCAAACACGCCACGAGTGACTGGATGGAGATTGAAAAACAGCGGGGGATCTCTGTAACATCCTCAGTGATGCAATTTGATTATAATGGTCACCGCATCAACATTCTGGACACGCCAGGTCACCAGGATTTCAGTGAAGACACGTATCGTACATTAACAGCAGCAGATAGTGCAGTCATGCTGATTGACGTAGCGAAAGGTGTGGAAGCGCAAACGATTAAGCTGTTTCAAGTTTGTGCGAAGCGTGGAATTCCGATTTTCACCTTCATTAACAAACTGGATCGTGAGGGACGCAGTCCTTTTGATTTGATGGAGGAGTTGGAGCAGGTACTTGGCATCCGTTCGGTGCCTATGAATTGGCCGATTGGTACAGGACGCGAGCTGTGCGGTGTCTATGACCGTGTCAAAAATCAGGTCGAGCTGTTTCAGGGAGATGACCATTCCACGATTAAAGTACAAAAAGTGGAAGATTACAATGATCCGATCATTCGTGAGATGGCGGGCGAATATTTGCATGACCAATTATGCCAAGACTTGGAGTTGCTTGATGTCGCGGGTGACCCTTTTGACATGGAGAAAGTACAGCGCGGAGAATTAACACCGGTATTCTTCGGCAGTGCGATTAATAATTTTGGTGTACAAACATTTTTGGAAAACTTCCTTCAGCTTGCTCCTAAACCGGAGCCACGCCGTAGTACAGCTGGGGAAATTGAACCAACAAACGAAAAGTTTACTGGCTATGTATTTAAAATTCAAGCGAACATGAACCCGGCTCACCGTGACCGTATTGCATTTTTGCGTATTGTGTCTGGTAAGTTTCAACGCGGGATGAGTGTTAAGCATGTACGGATGGGCAAGGAGATAAAGCTGTCTCAGCCACAGCAGTTCCTGGCACAGGACCGTGATATTGTTGAGGAGGCTTTTCCTGGCGATATTATTGGATTGTTTGACCCGGGTATTTTCCGTATTGGTGATTCACTCAGCCAAGGTAGCGAGGTTGTGTTTGATGAATTGCCGACCTTCTCGCCTGAGATTTTTGCCAAGGTAACGGTGAAAAATGCCTTGAAGCACAAACAGTATCTGAAGGGTATTGACCAGTTGACCGAGGAAGGTATGATTCAGGTTTTCCGTACGGTAAGCTTTGACGATACGCTATTAGGTGTTGTCGGCCAACTGCAATTTGAAGTATTTGAGTACCGCATGAAGGGTGAGTATGGAGTTGATGTACAGCTTCAGCGTATGCCATTCCAATTTGCACGTTGGATTGTGGATGAGCAGATTGACCCGAGCAAGTTCCGTATTAACTCTACGCTGGTAAAGGATAAGAAGGGCAATTATGTCGCCTTGTTCGAAAACGAGTATGCCATGCGTACGGCTATGGAGAAAAACCCGACAGCTAAGTTTCTAGAAATGGCTCCGTAAGATTGAATAAGCAGAACAGTTTGATCTCAGTCATTTAGTGTATACAACGAATAGTCCACTCGATGTGAATGCGAGTGGACTATTTTCATTTTCGAATACGGGTAAAATAATGAGCACAATTAAATTGGAACAAAAAGTTAAATAGCTAGAGCTAGGTTAAAGGCACGGGTTTGATTTTATCGATTTGTTCATGTGCCAAATGGACGAAATCGTGCTGTTGATTTGGGCTCATATGCTTCCAAGCGATTTCAAGAATGACACCCAATCCAGGCAGAGCGGCTTCAGGTCCGTCCACTGACCCAATAATCATATCCGTAAGATCAGCTTCTGATTTGCCGTGTACTTTGTGAACAATTGCTTGTCGTAAATCCATTGTAATGGGCATGTGTACCTCCCGTATGTTGTAGTAGTGATCGAATGTATTATGGCTTGGGCTGTTGTCCAGTATACATGGAGAAGCATTTGGCATAAGTATGTCAAAATTTATGTTTGTAGCATGATATGCTATACTATGACGGACAGTATGGTGATCGGGAGGTAAAGAAGGAATGGCAAAAAAACAGTATGCGGTTATTGGCATGGGACGTTTTGGTTCCAGTGTTGCCAGTGCGCTGAGTGAGATGGGTTTTGATGTGCTGGCTATTGACTCGGACGAGCAGCGTACACAGGAAATGTCGAATATTGTGACGCATGCGGTGTCTGCCGACTCGACGGATGAGGAAGCGCTGCGAGCGCTGGGTATCCGTAATTTTGACGTAATCGTAGTTGCGATTGGCGAAGATATACAGGCCAGTATTCTGACGACATTGATTCTCAAGGACATGGGCGTACCAGCTCTTGTGGTCAAGGCACAAAATGAGCTGCATGGAAAAGTGTTGCAAAAGATAGGTGCAGATAAAGTCGTTTATCCTGAACGGGATATGGGGTTACGGGTAGCCCATCATTTGACATCCCCCAACATTTTGGATTATATCGAGCTGTCCAAGGACTACAGTATTTTGGAGATGAGAGCCGCCGATTCCATGATTGGAAAAAACCTGAAAGAGTTAGACATACGTGCACGCTTCGGCTGCAATGTGATGGCGATTCGCAGAAATCAGGAAATGAACATTTCACCTTATGCCGAGGATCGTCTGGAGCCGGGTGATGTACTGGTCATTGTGGGCCACAAGGATGACCTGACCAAGCTGGAGCTGGCATTTGCAGCCTAATGAGGGCTTGTGTTCAAGTGCAAGTGATACATCATTTATTTTTATTGAAACGGACAAAGAAACGGAAGGTTAAACGAATGGAAATCATTTCACCGAATAATGCGCGTGTAAAAGAGTGGGCGCAACTGCTGGAGAAAAAGCATCGCACACGGCAGCATAAATATATTGTCGAGGGTATTCATCTGGTGCAGGAAGCGCTGCGTTCGGACGCGGCTGTCGAAACCGTCGCCTATGATTTGGACAAGGGCATTCCCGCCGAGCTGAATGGCCTGGATCCAGCCGACCAGCCGGTGGAATGGGTTCCCGTGTCAGCGGCGGTCATTGCAAAATGCACCGATACGAAGACGCCGCAGTCGGTTTTTGCCATCGTGCGTAAGGAGGAGCGCAGCGCATTCCCGGCATTGCTGGAGCAGCCGGATGCACTGGTAATGGTGCTGGACGGGGTGCAGGACCCCGGCAATGTAGGCACCATCATCCGCAGCGCGGACGCTGCTGGAGCCGCAGGCGTAATATTGGGTCATGGCTGCGCCGACCTGTACAATCCCAAAACGATTCGCTCCACGATGGGATCGTTGTTTCACCTGCCGGTGATTGAAGGCAGTCTGGAGGAGCTTTTGCCGCAGGCCAAAAGTAAAGGTGCCCGCTTGCTCAGCACCTCGTTGGATGCGAGCTTGTCATGCTATACCATAGATTTGCGTGTTTCCACTTGGCTTGTGATCGGAAACGAAGGCCAAGGTATTTCTGATGCTACCGCGCGCATGGTGGATGAGTCGATATTCATTCCGATGCAGGGGCAAGCGGAATCACTGAACGCGGCGATGGCTTCTACGGTGCTGTTATTTGAGGCCATGAGACAACGAAACTAAGAGAGTGAACACGGGGCTGTGGTTTATAACATCAATTGAGACTAATTATATTATTAAATGAGACTGTTTATACCATCTAAATGAGACAGTCAATGTCCCCGAAAACCCAAGTAGAAGTGGCTTGGTGTTCTTTTTTTGTAAGAACGACTGAAGGTAATTCAAAGTAGGCTGTTACATCTAACATAATATTCATGCTGCGGACTTTCGTCCTGGGTCCGGCATTCGCTGAGTCGTGAATATAGGAACGTTATCCGAAAGAACCCTAAATCGATTAAGAGATGAGGAGCATTTGATGACCTATAAATCAATTTTAATAGATCAATTAACTGCATGTTATAACGAAAAGAGTTGGTTCATTCCTCTTGCGGATATACTGGATGATCTAACAGCAACGGAAGCAGTTACTGAGAATGACAATAAACAAACCATATGGTCTATAGTGAATCATCTTATTTATTGGAATGAAACATGGCTTGAGCGTTTTAAGGCAGGAGAATTTATATTAAATAATGCTATTAACAATGATGAGACATTTTCTTTGACTCAAGATCAATTGAATGATTTAGGCTGGAAGGAAACATTAAATAGACTTGAGAATGTATTTAGCAATTGGAGAGTTATTTTAGAAGAAACAGATGAATCAAAGCTCACAAAACAACTTTCAGAATATTTTAATGCTCCTTGGTGGGGAGTTGTTTCTAATTTGAGTATTCATAATGCATATCATATCGGACAAATCATGTTGTTAAAGAAACAAATTCGAGTTAAATAATGTTTTTAGGCTGTTCGCAGATGAGGGGGCAGCATATGCAGAGCTGGTCGTCCGGCCAGGAAGTGATTTGGCTTGGTAAATCAAGCTCAAAAAAAAGGCACGTTTTCAGTTTTGAAAATGTGCCTTTTTTGCCATTAATTTAAAGTCGAAATGGCAAGCGTAACAATGAGTGTCATCTGCTTAATTTGCGCCCTTCTTTGTCAAGAAACAACAGTTCGTAGTATTTTTTGGGTCGCCCTTTACTGTTGTCTCGTTTTTCAAATACCGTTTGTACGTATTTACTTTCTTCAATTTTGTTAAGGATACGGTTTGCACCTCTGACGGTCATGGACAGGCAGCCAGCAACATCCTCAGAGGATAATTTATTTGTTCTCATGATTTCTGCATAGGACATGATTTTTTGCAAGTTGATGTTGTTTATTCCGATAGTTTTGGCTAACGCGATGATTTCCGGGTCCCCCTGTTCAGAGAACTGTATGACATTCATGCTCCGCATTGGGCCGATAACCTTCTGATCCTCGTTTATAAAAAAGCTGCAGCTGCCCGTAAAGGCTTCCGCCTGTCTGTGAGCTTTGGTGGCGTTAATGTTAGCTTGAAAATATTCATGTCCCGAGCCCCACCCGATCTTCACCTTGTCGCTTATGCGCTCTTCCAGATACTCCAGTAGGGTGCAGTTATGCGCGTTAGTGGTGATTTTCATGAAATTTCCGTAGGTGGTGTATAGTCTGACAAAGCCTTCCGAAATTTGGGCCGTGTCTGCCAGATTCACGCTGCGCAGAAACCTGCCGACAAGGACCTTTAGCTCATGAAGCTGCTCTTCAGATAGCGGATCCGCCGTTCTGGTCGATAAGCATGCGACAACTGCCCTCTGACTCTTAAGCTTGAGGATAGTAATCTCGTTGATGATCTCTCTTATGGTCTCTTTAACGTTTTCCAAAGTGGGCCGGATTAAGATATATCTGACTCCGTGCTTTTTGAGTTCTGGAACAAAGTGGCCGAACGCGGTGATGGACAAGTCTATTTTCTTGTCTTCCCATAGAGTGATATGGTTCTCCAGCATTGTCTCCACCCGTTCGAGCAGATCACCGCTGTCAATGGGCTTTCCCTCATGAGTCAGGTATTGCTGGAATTCGCTGAAAGACTTGATTATATACGCATAATCCACATAGATCCGGGATATATCAAGCCCAGGTTCTGTAACCAGTAGCCGGAAAAGTTCCCTGTAAAGCAGGTTTTCATCATCCTGCAAAATGTGAACAGGTACTTTTTCATCCAGGCATTCCTTATCGATTGACTCGTAAAGCATCCTGCCACTGATCACAAATCCATCCACCGAATCTAAGTTTTTGAGATAGATGTCTGTTGTTTCCCGGAAGTTACTGATTGTAAGAAACCTGAACTGACATAAGGGCCGCATTTCTTCTTCAATGGCGCGGAAATAGTCCATATGGGTCTCAGGCGTGATAATACCCAGCTTGATTTTCATGATAGATTCCTTTCATAAACAGTTCAATCAAAAGAGTTATATCACAATAAATGTGATATTTCAATGTTCCGGCAGCCTCTAAAATAATGTTCTTAAAATGTCTTATTTTCTCTTGACAGCTAATGGATTTAAAAGTACGATAAAAGTGTTCTTAAAAAGTCTTAAAATATGAAGGGGGGAATGTTTACCCTGTTCTTACGTTCATTCAATTTGTGCTTTGGGAGATGTTTATTGTGATTGAAGAAGCTGGAGATTTTTTGAGTATGGCCCATCAGCTGCAGGACAAATTGGTCAAGCACAGGCATCATCTTCATGCGGTTCCGGAACTTGATTTAAGTTTGCCGAGGACAACTGCCTACGTAAAAGAGGTGTTGGAGTCGATGGGGCTTGAGCCTACTCCCGTAGGAGAGTCAGGTCTAATGGTTACGATCGGCGGACAACATGCCGGGAAGGTGATTCTTATCCGTGCGGATATGGATGGGCTGCCCATTCAAGAAGAAACGGAGCTTTCTTTTGCGTCGTTGAACGGAAACATGCATGCATGCGGTCATGACTTGCATACTTCCATGCTGCTCGGAGCTGCGGAGATCCTGAAGGCCAACGAAGAGCAGCTTCGCGGGACGGTTAAGCTTATGTTTCAGCCGGGTGAAGAGACTCTGCACGGGGCAAAGATGATGCTTGAGAATGGGATTCTTGATAATCCTAAGGTGGATGCAGCCATGATGCTTCATGTGTTGACCGGAATGCCAATTCCTATCGGGCAATTTGTAGTGCCTGAGGCCGGTGGAGCTATCTCAGCTTCCTCTGATTGGTTCGAAATCATCATCCGCGGAAGGGGTGCACATGGAGCAATGCCGAGTGCCGCGGTCGATCCGTTAAATGTGGCTGCTCATCTTCATCTGGCGCTGCAGGGTATTCTCAGCCGTGAAATTCCGCCAGTTGAGAGTGCCGTCCTTACCATTGGCGTGATGGAAGGCGGAAGTACAAACAACGTGATTCCCGATACGGCCAGAATGAAAGGAAGCGTACGCACATTTAACGCCGCATTGCGGGACAAAATGGAAACCCGTATCCACGACATTTCTGCAGGTATCGGAGAAACTTTTCAGGCAAAGGTGGATGTGATCTATACCAGGGGATGTCCTGAGGTGAAAACGGACAGCGGGCTTAACCGTCAAATGAGAACTACGATTGCAAACACTTTTGGCGCCAGTTCCTTAATCGGTATAACCCAATTGATACCCGGCGGGAAATTAATGGGATCGGAAGACTTCGCATTTGTCTCACAAGCGGTGCCAAGTACCTCAGTATTTCTTAACGCAGGCAATACCGAGGAAGGCTATGGTTACCCTGTGCACCATCCAAAGACGATGTTCTCGGATGAGGTGCTGTACAAAGGGGCTGCGGCTTACGCTGCTTTCGCCAGAGATTGGCTTGAAAGTAATAGATAATATCTCAACAAAACCAGGAGGAATTGAAATGACAGAGAGACGTATGATTGGACCAACCAAATTTGAAGAGTACTCGGAGAAATACAAGGAATTTCTATTAATGACCCGCCGTGACGGAATCATCGAAGTACGGTTGCATACCGACGGAGGGCCGTACAAGCATTCTTGGGAAGCCCATACGGCATGGTCCCATGCATGGTCAGATATTGGCCGCGACCCTGAGAACGAGGTAATGATTATTTCAGGAACAGGGGATAAATGGGTAATAGGGGACCCTGAGGTCTGGAATACAAAATTTATGGACTGGCCGAAGCAAAAGAAGCTCGAACAGTATCATGAATCGCTGAGACTGCTTGAAAATTTGATATTCTGCATTGACATCCCCACCATCGGGGCGATCAACGGGCCGGGAACGCACTGTGAACTCGCAACTCTCTGCGATATTACCATTTGTACTGAAGACGCGGACTTTTTTGATCCTCATTATCTGGGAGGCACACCTCCCGGAGATGGAATGCTGCTCACACTGCAGAACATGATCGGTTTCAAGAAAGCAGCATATTACGCATACACCGGCAAGAATATCAATGGTCAAACCGCCTTGGACCTGGGCATCGTTAGTGAAGTCCTGCCCCGGGAAAAGCTTCTTCCTCGCGCATGGGAGCTTGCGGAGATGATCATGCAGGCACCGCGTTCAACGAGACATCTGTCCCACTCCATTATATCCCGTCCATGGAAACAAGCCCTGGTCAGTGATCAAGGGTTCCAGCTTGCCCACCAAATGTACGACATGGCCATTGATGAAGAAGGAGCTCTGGAGCGGCTGAAAAAAATGCAAGGACGTCTAATGGGCAAAGAAGTTCATTAGAGCTATGGCGGGACCTACACGATTCGTAGAATACTCGGAGAAGTACAAGGACTTGTTCTTCATGACAGAAATTGATCAATACCGCGAAGCTAAAAATATATCTACCGGATACATTTACACTGTGCTCTATAAGAAAATAAAAGGCATGAATTATTAAAAGATAAGAAAGATTATTGTCTGAATTGAATCCGTATCGTTAAATTACTTTAGATATTCTGAGGACGTTTTTAATTCAAGCTATATGTGGTTAATAACTGCCATAAGACACTTTGAAACAACAATTAAAAATAACACTAACGAGACGACGCTGCAGAAAATATGTAGTGTCGCTTTTTTAGAGGTTACATGTGAAAATCTCTATTCTTAATTTTATTTATGAAAAGATAAAAACTAGATCAGCTAATTAATTTGTTACCCGAAAGGAGAAGGGGATATATTCCTACAGAGGAAAACCGCATTTTCAGCACGGTGTTTCTTGTCGAGCAACCGTATCTGATAACGGACTGTGGGCCAGAAGTCAAACTTAGCATTGCATTATAGCCGAGTGATTTACGCTTTGGAGGTTGGTAATATTGATTACCAGGAAGGGAGGTTTTCTACATGGAATCTTTAATGTGGAATAATAAAAACTGGCTACAAGAAGACCAAGAATTCTCACCAAAACGGAGAGTAGATAATAAAATCAGCTGGCAAAGGCCTCACATCATCGGAAGTTTTCACAGTAGAAAGATGAAGCGTACTGTCGAGTACCACTCATTGAATGAGTGTTTATTTTATTATTTTCTAGAGGTGGATGTTTCAACATTATATTACTATGTTCAACCCGTTGAAGTCCCCATCCCATATAAAACAAAAAAATTAGAGAAAAAAATTTTGGTTACATGTGCCTGATGTTCTGGTATTTCGAAATGGTTATCCTCCTTTGTTATATCAGATAAAAGAGGCACCAGATGTGGTTCATAACATTAAATGAGACTAATTATATTGTCAAATGAGATAGGAACATCTACGCCTGCACCTGGTTTTTCTTCCGCCCTATAGTCCCAACCTAAATCCAGTAGAGGGGCTATGGCTGTGGCTTAAATCCAATGTGGCGAATAACGTGTTTTTTTAGAGGTTTTATAAGATTAAGCTTCATGTCGGCCAGTTTATGAAACGGATTAACAACTGGAAACAATTCGAGTTTTGAATATTTTGGAATATACTCTTTAAAATGTCATTTCATTTGAACATCCAAATAGAAAGGTATTTGATTATGATATTCATTAACAAACTCCTCAAAGCCTTTCGGCTTGGACAAGTCGAGCTATATTACTCCTAAATAATGATAAAATTATTATCCTTTTCCTCAATCTATTTTCCACTAAAGTAGTACAGAAAGTTGAATTTGAAGTAGCTGATTTACAAGAACAAAAATATCATTCCATATATCTGTCTTCTGCAATATGGTCATTTAACATTAAAGGACAGCATTGGAGGTTCAAGATAATCAAAAAAATTCTTCCTCTTGGCTCTATGCAAAGGGATTTTCTAAATTTCTTGCAACAAAATATCTTAAAATAGCGACTGAGTAGATCAGCGATCTTCGAAAACACGTGCCCTTCCAGACAAAGACGAACAGCCAGGTATCTTTCGTAAAGTCGTTTATCTGGGGTTTCCTTCATGGTTCAATTCACTACCCAATAGGCATTTGAAATCATGCTGTTGTATGATATAACCCACAGGGGCTGCGTGTTATTATATCAAATGAATTTGACAGGTTCCCAAATCTTTGTTAGAGTTTCAAACAAATACGTATAACCTTTTCATGGGATGTTACCGATAGGGCATAACCTGAATTGGCTTGTTTACACGGTAAGTGTACACAGGCTGGTTTGGGTTTTTTTATTGTCTGTCACCCTTCGCTACCCCTTTTATTACACATTTGGAAGGAGAATGTTTATGTCCAGTTATATTTTTCCTAAAGACTTTTTATGGGGCGGTGCTCTTGCTGCCAATCAGGCTGAGGGCGCTTATTTGGAAGATGGTAAAGGATTGAGTCTGGTGGATCTGCTGCCTACCGGAGAGAAGAGAAGAAGCATAATGAAAGGGAATGTTCCTTCACTGACTCCACTTGAAAGCGAATTCTATCCTTCCCACCAAGCCATTGATTTCTATCATCACTATCGTGAGGATATCGCGCTATTTGCAGAAATGGGATTTAAGGCGCTGCGTGTTTCCATTGCCTGGGCTCGTATTTTTCCAACAGGAGAAGACGCTACTCCCAATGAAGCAGGTTTGCAATTCTACGATGATTTGTTCGACGAGTTGCATAAACATGGCATTCAGCCAGTCGTTACTCTCGCTCATTTTGACGTGCCAGTGGATCTGGTCGAGAAGTATGGAAGCTGGCGGAGCCGGAAGCTGGTAGGTCTGTTTGAAACCTATGCCAAAACAGTATTCACCCGCTATAAGGATAAAGTGAAGTACTGGATGACATTTAACGAGATTAACATGCTTCTCCATTTGCCGTTTCTCGGCGCCGGTCTTGTTTTTCAAGAAGGTGAAAACGTTAAACAAATTCAGTACCAGGCTGCACATCATCAGCTTGTTGCAAGTGCGCTGGCTGTAAAAGCGTGTCACGAGATTATCCCAGATGCGAAGATTGGCTGTATGCTTGCTGCCGGCAGCTTCTATCCGTATACATGTAATCCCGAAGATGTATATCAGGGCATGGAAAAAGACCGCGAGTCCTACTTCTTCATTGATGTTCAGTCACGCGGCGAATATCCTGGTTATGCGAAGCGCTTCTTTAAGGATCATGGATTAAACATTGAGATGGAATCAGGCGACGCAGCCATTCTGAAAGATCACACCGTTGACTATATCGGATTCAGCTATTATTCAAGCCGGACGACCAGCACAGACCCGGAAATCGTCAAGAATATGACCAGTGGTAATGTATTCGGCTCCGTAGCCAATCCATATTTGGATAAGTCCGAATGGGGCTGGACGATCGATCCCAAAGGATTCCGCATCACAGCCAACCAATTGCATGATCGTTACCAAAAGCCTCTGTTCGTAGTGGAAAACGGTTTTGGTGCCAATGATGTGGTTTCGCCTGAAGGAGAAGTTAACGACGATTACCGGATCGACTATCTCAAGCGGCATATTGCCGAAATGGGTGAGGCTCTTCAAGACGGAGTCGAAATTATCGGTTACACAAGTTGGGGACCTATTGACATTGTCAGCGCTTCCTCTGGAGAGATGAAAAAACGTTACGGTTATATTTATGTGGACCGCGACAACGAAGGCGAAGGTTCGTTGAAACGGATTAAAAAGAAAAGCTTCCACTGGTACAAAAACGTAATTCATTCCGACGGAGAAAATCTGGGCGAATAATCGTACCACAAGTAATAGGATCGGACATCCCGGGCCCACGGGGATTTCCGATCTTCGTTTCTTCATTGAAAGCGTTGACAATCGTTCCTCTTCGGGCTATACTTGACGCAATTCCATCATTTTTAGGATTGTTACTGCGTAGCAGGCAAAACCTAAGCCACAAATAAGAAGATGTTACAGTCTTGTTTATTTGGCGTGCTTCGGTTTTTTTCTGTTTACAATAAATAGGATGGAGCAAGTGTGGCTCTTGCTGGCATATGGAACGGGGGATCAAGATGAACATAGCAAAGGTCATCAACAACAATGTAATCAGCGTCTACCAGACGGACGGTACCGAACTCGTGGTGATGGGGCGGGGGATTGCTTTTAAGAAAAAGCCTGGAGACAAAGTAGACGAAACCAGAATTCAGAAGGTATTTGCTCTGAAAAACAAACAGACGTCCGATAACTTTAAAATGCTGTTACGTGAGGTACCGCTTGATTTGATCATGATTGTAGAGGAAGTCATAAATGACGCCAAGCATAATCTGAATAGAAAGCTGAACGAAAATATTTATGTTTCGCTGACCGATCATATCAATTTCGCTGTTGAAAGATACCGGGAAGGATTGGAAATTAAAAACGCGTTGTTGTGGGAAATCAAACAGCTATACAAAGAAGAATTTGCGATAGGTCTGAAAACGCTGGAACAAATCAAACAAAAGCTCGATATTGAACTGCCTGTAGATGAAGCAGCTTATATTGCCCTTCACATCGTAAATGCTGAAATGAACGAGGAAGTCATTACAACCATGAGTATCACGAAGTTTATCCAGCAAATTATCAATATCGCAAAGTACCATTTTAAGGTTGATTTTGACGAGGATTCTTTGAGTTATTTCCGCTTTATTACGCATCTGAAATTTTTTGCCCAGCGCGTATTTAAGGGAAATCACTATGAAAATAACTATGACCATTTGTATGACATGATTAAGGAAAAGCACAAGGAAGCAGCTGCTTGTACTGAGAAAATCGGAACCTTTGTAAAAAAAGAATACAATCACGAATTGACGAACGAAGAAAAGCTGTATTTGACTGTGCATATTGAACGAGTGGTGAACAGATAAGTTGAACTTTTTTAGTAAAAAAGAATCAAAAATATATTTAAAATGTTTTTGTTGACAAATATGGTAGATTAAATGTATTATGTGAGTAACAGGAATTTAATAATTTTTAACTGGGATTGTTACTGGTTATGCAGGCAAAACCTAAGTCATGAAAAATTGCGGGACTCAAGTGCCCACCATTTTTCAAGGCTTAGGTTTTTTGTGTGCCTAAATATGGTAAAAAGCCCCTTAGAACATGGAGGTGTCCATCATGAGTTATGAACAACTGGCTAAAGAAATTGTGCACCTGGTAGGCGGCGAAAAAAATGTAGTATCGCTCGTACACTGCGCCACGCGCCTGCGTTTTGTACTAAAAGATGAGGCGAAAGCAGACAAGGCAAAGCTGGAGAAAACTGATGGAATTATTACGGTCAAGCAGAGCGGTGGCCAGTTCCAGGTTGTGGTCGGCAACAAAGTACCAGAAGTGTATAATGCCATCGGCCAAGTATCCAACATTTTAAATGAAACTGGAAAAGAAGATCATTCAGCTAAAGGCAAGAAAGGGTTTGGCGCTGTAATCGACGTAATTTCCAGTATTTTTGCACCGTTGCTCGGAGTTATGGCGGGGTCCGGTATTTTGAAAGGTCTACTGCTGATTGCGAGTAACCTCGGCTGGTTGGTTCCGAAAGACACTACTTATATGATTTTGTATGCTGCGGCTGACAGCTTGTTTTATTTCCTGCCGCTCTTGTTAGCGGTTACAACGGCACGGAAATTTGGAGGTAATATCTTCGTTGCTCTGACCATCGCCGGAGGGCTGCTTTACCCGACCATTGTCACGTTGAAAACAGAAGGTACACCTACAGACTTTTTCGGTATTCCTATTGTGATGATGAGTTATTCATCTACCGTTATTCCGATAATTTTAGCCGTTATCGTCATGAGTAAGCTGGAAAAATGGTGCAATCGCGTGATCCATGAGAGTGTCAAAAACTTTATTACACCTTTGATTCTACTTGTAATTATGCTTCCTCTGACCCTGATGGTTTTTGGTCCAGTCGGGGTGTATGTGGGCAACGCAATCGCTACCGCGCTCGTTGCTGCGTTCAGCTTTAGTCCGCTGCTGGCTGGAGCAATTCTTGGTGCTTGCTGGCAGTTGCTCGTTATTTTCGGTGTTCACTGGGGTCTTGTACCTGTATTCATTAATAATATTGCTGTTAATGGCAGAGACGGGATCAAACCTTCCGCTGCGGCATCCATCTTTGCTCAAACCGGCGCTTCGTTCGGTGTTATGCTGAAAACGAAAAATAAAAAGCTGAAAACACTAGCGGGTTCCGCTACACTTACCGCTTTGTTCGGCATCACGGAGCCAGCAGTTTATGGGGTTACGCTGCCGTTGAAACGTCCGTTTATTGCAGGTATTATCGGTGGTGCTGTCGGTGGTGCCATTATCGGTCAAGCGGGAACGCAAGCATTTGCCTCCGGCGCACCTGGATTGCTGACCTTGCCGATCTTTTACGGTCCTGGCGGACAAGGCTTCCCAGGATTGATTTTAGGGATTACCGTTTCATTCCTGGTGTCGGCCATTTTGACTTATATTTTAGGTTTTGAAGATCCAGTTGAAGAAGAGGAAACTACTAACAATTCGGCTAAAGAATCGACATCTACAGTTGCAGTTTCTAATGAAGAGGTACTCAGCCCGATTGAAGGAACGGTGGTCGCTCTGTCGGAGGTTCCCGATCCAGCATTTGCTTCGGAAGCTATGGGTAAAGGTATCGCCATCCAACCGACAACGGGCAGAGTCGTAGCCCCGTTCGATGGAACCATCACCGTGGCGTTCAAGAAAAAACATGCGCTTGCAGTTGTTTCGCATCATGGCGCAGAAGTTCTGATTCACGTCGGAGTAGATACGGTCAAGCTGGACGGTAAACATTTTACGTCCCATATCAAAGAAGGCGATCAGGTGAAAGCTGGGGACCTACTGCTTGAGTTTGATGTTGAGCAAATCAGGGCAGAGGGTTATCCTACGATTACGCCAGTTATCATTACGAATTCTTCCGAATATACTGAAGTCCTTCCAATCGCTCAAGGAGAGGTAACGGAGCAGGCCCCGCTGTTGAAACTGTCTAGCGCTCTGAATGAGAAAGAAAGCATTGCCTAAATGTCTTAAGGACAAGGCTCTGATGATCCATATTCCCGGATCATCAGAGCTTTTTTGTCGTCCTTTCAGGTAGCAGATAAGTCGATTTGTAATTGACAATATGTCAATTAAATTAGCTTGTACGGTTGTAAAAACTATTCTATAATTTCTTGTAAATATGAAAAATTTTCTGAAAACATTAACTGAATATGAATTGATGGATCAGGGGGAAATGCAAGGAATGTTAGAGAAGTGGGCAGAGGCAGTAAATGGCGTCATTTGGAGCAATCCTGTGGTATATGTCTGTTTGAGCGTGGGGCTATTATTTTCAATTATGACTCGATTTCTGCAAATCAGACATTTCAAAGAGATGATTCGCCTTGTCTTTAAAGGGAAAAGTTCTGAGGCAGGTGTATCCTCATTTCAGGCCTTTACGATGGCGTTATCAGGACGTGTAGGAACGGGGAATATTGCGGGGATTGCACTGGCAGTCGGTATGGGAGGACCCGGGGCAATATTTTGGATGTGGGTCATGGCTTTTATCGGATCGGCCACTGCGTTTGTTGAATCTACACTGGCTCAGATCTATAAGGTAAAGCGTGATGGTCAGTATCGAGGCGGCCCGGCCTTTTATATTGAAAAAGGGACAGGCTTAAAATGGTTTGCGGTTATTTTCGCAGTTGTAGCGTTGGTCGCTATGTGTTTACTGTTGCCGGGAACTCAATCGAATTCGATTGCGGTAGCTTTTCATAGTTCGTTTGGTATGGATATGAAGGTTTCCGGGATAGTAGTTGTGGTGTTGCTGGCGCTTATCATATTTGGTGGTGTAAAAAGAATTGCCAATGTGGCACAGGTAGTCATACCCTTTATGGCACTTGGCTACATCCTTGTCTCTTTCTATATTATGATGACGAACATTACTGCGCTTCCCGATGTATTTGCCCTTATTTTTCGCAGTGCCTTCGGTATCGATTCAGTGTTCGGTGGTATAGCAGGGACAGCCATTGCCTGGGGGGTAAAACGAGGCATTTATTCGAATGAAGCAGGACAAGGCTCTGGTGCCCATCCAGCCGCCGCCGCAGAAGTGTCTCATCCGGCAAAGCAAGGACTGGTTCAAGCATTTTCTGTATATGTAGATACCTTTTTAGTCTGTACGTCTACGGCTTTCATGGTCTTGTTTACAGGGATGTACAATGTGAAGGGACCAGGTGGGGGCTATATTGTGCAGCATCTTCCGGGTGTTGAAGAAGGAACTCAATATACACAATCTGCCATCGAATCGGTATTTCCGGGTTTTGGGTCGAGTCTTTTGTCCATTACATTGTTCTTTTTCGCCTTTACCACCATTATCGCCTATTATTATATCGCTGAAACGAATATGGCCTACCTGATTGCCGATCGTAAAGCCAAATGGCCTATGTTCCTGTTAAAGCTGGTTATTCTGGGTTCGACATTCTATGGAACGGTTGTCAAGGAATCTGCGTTGGCGTGGACACTGGGGGATGTGGGGGTCGGTATTATGATGTGGGTGAATCTGATTGCTATGATCCTCCTGGCCAAGCCTGCGCTTCTGGTGCTTAAGGATTACGAACGGCAACGGAGGCAAGGGATAGACCCGGTATTTGATCCGAAGAAGGCAGGGATTTCAAATGCCGATTACTGGTCAAAGGAATATCAGCCTCCTTCAGATGAGTTGACGATCACCGCTAAACCAAGCAAGCTTCAAGCCTAATAAGATAGAGAAGTAAGATCAAAGGTGGCTCCGCGGGGAGTCATCTTTTTTTCGTTATCTTGCCTTTACATTCCAAGAAGGGTACATATGTTCACTATTTAGTTTATAATTTAGACAGAGGGATTTTGAATAATCCTGCCATAGATATGTGGGAGGTCACATTTGCATCAGAGAGGTGATTTGAATGAGTACATCCGATTTATCCATAACTGACGACAAGTGGAGAGCTATCGTAGAAAACGACAAGTCTTATGACGGGATATTTTTGTACGCCGTGAAGACAACGGGAATATTTTGTCGCCCCTCCTGCAAATCCCGACCTCCCAAAAGAGAGAACATCCGTATATTTAAAACAGCGGAACAGGCATTGGCTGAGCATTTCCGTCCATGCAAAAGGTGTAAACCGACAGGACAACGATTGCCTGATCATGAATGGATCGCACGGGTTACAGAATACGTGAATTCTAACTATATGAAGGACTTAACATTGCACATCCTAGCTGAGATAAGTCATGGAAGTCCGTATCATTTACATCGTACCTTCAAGCGGGTCATGCATCTAACCCCGATGGAATATATACAGCAGACCAGGTTGGAACAAGCGAAGGAGCTGCTCATCTGCTCAGATATATCTGTTGCGGAAGTGGGGGAGAACGTAGGTCTGTCCAATGCACCTTACTTTATTACGTTATTTAAAAAGAATACAGGCTACACCCCATTGCAATATCGCCAACTCAAATCGAAAGCAACATAAAATGGAGGTACACAGCATGGCACATCAAATAAATAAAACGATCTATTGGTCATTGTTGACACATGAGGATTGGAATTTATATATTGCAGCTACATCGGAAGGATTATGTTATGTGGGCTCGCCCAATCATCCTGTAGAGGAATTGTTTTCATGGGCAGGAAGTCGATTTCCCGGTAGCCCTTTAGTTGAAGAGGATGCCGCTTTACAGCCCTATGCCAAGGAGCTGATTGAATATTTCCAAGGGGAGCGCACCCAATTTACATTGCCCTTTGACTTTCAGGGGACTGCATTCCAGCTGGCGGTTTGGAATGCGTTGTGTGATATTCCGTATGGGGAAACACTATCCTATTCAGATATTGCCAACGCTATTCAAAAACCAGCCTCTGTTCGTGCGGTGGGGGCCGCCATCGGTGCTAATCCGATTTTGGTTACGGTCCCTTGTCATCGGGTCATTGGTAAAAATGGAGCTATGACCGGATATCGTGGTGGTTTGGACATGAAGGTTAAGCTTTTGCAGCTCGAAAAGGAAAGAGTGGCGTTGGTTCAGTATGAAAAATGAGTATTACAAATCCCCAAAGACACTTCTGAATAAAGGGACCGGCTTCTTGTCAGGGTATACACACTCGTTGAACCCGTATACAGGTTGTACCTTTGGTTGCTCGTATTGCTATGTACGCCAATTGCCAGTCTCCACATTTCGGAAGGAAGCGTGGGGGACATGGGTTGATATTAAAAATCAGGCGGCAGATATTCTTCGCAAGGAACTTCGTAGAGCCAAATCCAAAGGTAAAGTCACGATTTTCATGTCGTCAAGCACAGATCCTTATCAGCCTGCTGAGTACAAGGAAGAGGTGACCCGGTCTCTGCTGGAGGTGATGGTGGATGAGCCACCAGATTTTCTCTTTTTACAGACGCGCAGTCCACTGGTACGGCGGGATACCGATTTACTGCTCCGATTGGGGGATCGTGTTCGTGTAAGTATGACTGTAGAAACAGATCGAGAAGATATACGCAAACATTTTACCCCCGAAGCTCCTCCCATCCAGGCTCGTCTCCAAACGCTGCATCTCTTAAAGGAGGCAGGTGTACCGACGCAAGCTACGATTGCTCCGATGCTTCCAAGCAGTGAACATTTTGCAGACAAGCTCGTGCCTCTGGTCAACCGTGTCTGTATTGATGATTATTTTATGGGAGATGGCAGTGGGGGGAGACGAACGCGTAGCTTAAAAATAGGTGCGCTGTACGAGTCATTGGGGCTGGAAGAATGGTATCATCCTGCTGCCTATAAGACGGTTTATGAACGTTTTCTCCATGTTTTCCCGAAAGAACAGCTCTACGTGAGCAAAGAAGGATTCGAACCTTGATGCAACAGCAGTCTATGCCATTGAATCAAGAGTAGACCATATAAGGGGGCAGCGGGAGAACGAATGCAAACTGTAATGACCAAAAACTTTGACTATGGGGAAAAGGAAATCAATTATCTAAAAAACGTAGATACCGTACTTGGTGCAGCGATGACGCAATTGGGCAAGGTAGAACGGGTGATCATTCCCGACCTGTTTGCGGCGCTCGTTCATGCGATTGTGGGACAGCTTATATCGGCCAAGGCGGTTCAAACCATATGGGCAAGGATGCAGGAGAAGTTAGGCGTGATCACTCCACAAAATATAGCTGTTCAGACGGCTTTAGATATTCAAAGCTGTGGCATCACCATGAAAAAGGCCACATGTATCCTTAATATAGCCCAGTCGATCGAGCAGGGCCTGTTGGATTTACAGAAATTATATGAGCTTTCCGATGCACAGGTGATCGAGAAATTGTCCTCGCTGCAAGGGATAGGACCTTGGACGGCTGAAATGATGCTGATGAATTGCATGGAGCGTCCAGATGTCGTCAGTTGGGGTGATATGGCTATTCGACGGGGAATGATGAAGTTGTACCATCTGGATACATTGACCAAGCAGCAATTCGAGGAGTACCGCCGAGTCTATTCGCCTTATGGTTCGGTGGCCTCCATTTATTTGTGGAGTATCTCATTTCGTTAAAAATCAGGGAGTGGAAACGATGGAGAAAACAATCAGAGAACAAATACTGTCATATGTGGATGCGGATTTTCAGAAATTCACGGCTGCATTGCTTCCGACGATTAATAATGTGCTGGGTGTACGTCTGCCAATGCTGCGTAAGCTAGCTCAAAATATCGCCAAAGGGGATTGGCGTCTCTATCTGGAGACTGCTGAAAGTGATCACTTCGAAGAAGTCATGCTGCAAGGCATGGTGATTGGTTCTGTAAAAACGGGTATAGAGGAAGTTTTGAGTTATACCGCCAAGTTTGTTCCTAAAATTGATAATTGGTCCGTATGTGATAGTTTCTGTGCCGGATTGAAAATCACCAAACATCATAAAGAACGGGTGTGGGAGTTTATTCAACCCTACTTGCTCTCCAAGAAAGAATATGAAATTCGGTTTGGTGTAGTTATGCTTCTGAATTTTTATATTGAGGAACAGTATATGAACCGGGTGTTTGCTCTGCTAGATCAGACCCATCGTGAGGATTATTATGTACAAATGGCGGTAGCATGGGCGATATCGATCTGTTATATCAAACTGCCTGAGGCAACGATGGCGTATTTAAATCATAATACATTGGATGATTTTACTTTCAATAAAGCTCTGCAAAAAATCACGGAATCATATCGGGTGGATCAGGCCACAAAAACGACCATTCGTAGTATGAAGCGAAAAAGAAAATAGGATGGGGCTCAGCAGCCAGGTACGCACTTTGCCTTTTTTGGAATTTAATAATAAAATGGAAGTAACTTTCGAAAAGGAGATGACGTGAATTGGCAGAGCAAGTGCGTCTTGGTAAAACAGATTTATATGTAAAACCAATCGGTTTGGGTGCAAATAAGGTGGGAGGACATAATCTCTTTTCCGATTTGAACAATGAAACGGGCAAAGAAGTCGTTCGCACAGCTTTGGACAATGGCATCAACTTTCTGGATACGGCTTTTATTTATGGACCTGAGCACTCGGAACGATTAATTGGTGAGGTATTGAAAGAGCGTGGTCAGCGTGATAAAGCTGTTATTGCCACAAAGGGTGCACACAAATTTGTGAACGGAGAGATTGTTTTTGACAACTCGCCTGCTTTTTTACGAGAATCCGTCGAATCTAGTCTGAAAAGATTGCAGACCGATTATATCGATCTGTTCTATATCCATTTCCCCGATGAAGCTACGCCGAAGGCAGAAGCAGTCGGAGAACTGAAGAAGCTTAAGGACGAAGGCAAAATCAAGGCTATTGGCGTATCTAACTTTTCCATTGAACAACTTAAGGATGCGAATAGCGACGGTTATGTAGATGTGCTCCAATCCCAATATAATTTGTTTCAACGGGAAGCTGAGAAGGATCTGCTGCCTTATACCAAGGAAAATGGCATTTCGTTTGTGCCTTATTTCCCGCTAGCTTCAGGATTGCTGGGTGGTAAGTATACGAAAGACATGACCTTCACGGACATTAGAGCGAATAATCCACTGTTTCAGGGAGATACATTTGCTCTTAATTTGGACAAAGTGGAGCAGGTACGGGAGATTGCCAATGCGTTGAATGCAGAGGTTGCTCACGTAGTGCTCGCATGGTATTTGACCCGCGATTCGATTGATGCCCTCATTCCAGGGGCGAAGGGGCCGGAGCAGGTGCTGGCGAATCTGAAGACGCTAAATGTCCAATTGAGTCAGGCTGATATCGAAAAGATTGACCATATTTTCAAATAATGAGTGCACCTTATATTTGCAATTATATATTTGTTCCATCTAGAGGAGCTGCCGGACGGGCGGCTTCTTTTTCGTCCCTTCCTTGCATATCCTTGTAGGGTAAGTTCAACGCTGCGGGGGGATCGGATGATGAGAAGACCGCAATGGCACAGCGCGCCCAACAGAAGGCGACGCGGCAGACGTAGAGTATTTTTGATTGTGGTACTGGCGCTGCTGGTAGGAATCATACAGGTGGCTGCTTATGTGGAGCAGCATTTGAAGCCGCCTATGATGCATCTGGCAAAAGTGCGGGTCAAACAAATGGCGACGGAGGCTATTAATTCAGCAATTACAGCACAGGTAGAGCAGGGGAAGACAGCTGATAATTTGATCGAATGGAGAACGGATGCACAAGGAAGAACCTCCGGCTTTGTTCTGAATTATGCAGAGCATATGAAAATTACGTCAGACACGCTCAAAGCAGTTAAGGCAACGATGGACAGCATGAGCCATTTTGATGAGAGCGTTCCGATTGGTCAGGCATTGGGCAGTCCATTGTTGGCAGCTTATGGCCCCAAGATTCCTCTAAAGGTGGAGCCGCATGGAGCGATCAAGGTGGATTTAAATACGCGGCAACAGGATGCGGGCATAAACATGATCTTGGTTGAAGTGTATATTCGGATTACGACGGAAGTGTCTGTGGTTATACCGTTTGAGATGCAACCTCAGATTGTGGAGACGGAAATCCCCGTTTCTTATTTGCTGGTGGTGGGCAACGTTCCGATGTACTACTATGACAATCAGGGAAAACCAGTAGGTAAAAATGGTGCAGCCGCTCCGCAGTTGGCGTTGCCTCCCCATTCCATAGAGAGTAGCGGCGCTATAGATTCCAGCATAGTAAGTGTTCCAGAGGTACAGGAAGACCCAAACTCCTCTAGTCAGCCCCCAACGCCATAGAGCAGAGTGGAGTGGCGTGAGTTGCTCTGGAAAAATAAAAGGGACCCTATGAGGAGGTCCCTTTTGTCTTTCCTGTTTTGAGCGCTTTGCGTTCGGACTGCTCCCACTGTCTTAATAATGGATACGGGTCAAAGGACCAATCTGCCCAGCCATTGTCCCGATATATACCATAGTGCAGATGCGGTGGAAACTTGCCTTGGGTACCAGGTTTTCCATAGCCCGAGCTTCCGACCCAGCCAACCGTCTGGCCAGGTGTAACGACGTCTCCGTTGTGAACGGTTTTGTCAAAGCCGGAAAGGTGCGCATAGTAGTGATAGCGGTTGTTGAGATCTCGGATTCCGATGCGCCATCCTCCAAAGGGATTCCAGCCCTTCATTTCAACTACACCGTAGCAGGTACTGCGAACTGGAACTCCGTAGCCAGCAAACAGGTCAGTTCCTTCATGTATACGGTAGCCCCCCCAGCTGCGACGGCTTCCCCATGTGCTGCGGTAGCTATAAATGCTGCCTAAAGGAAGGGGGAAAGCTTGACTGACCAGATCCAGCTTGCCATACGTCCGATACAGCTTGGCAAACTGCTGAACTCTTTGAACTGCGCGGCTGTTATGGTAATATTCCCAAACAGCAATACCAAATTCATCCTCGTTGTTTCCATACTTTCCGAGATAAGATGCGATGCTGAACAGCAGATCCTTGTCATTATTACGGTCAGCAATTCCATCACCCGAACCGTCTTGTCCCAGCCCGGAAAATAGTTCTATGGAACGTGGATTTTGATCCTCCGAATCAGGGTTCATCAAGCCGGACCAGATCGGTCCCGTAACGAAAATACCTATGGTCCGTTCTGCATGCTTGCGATCTTTGGGATGAGCCACCGTAAGTGTACGTTCATACTGGTCGATGGCGGCCAGCCTGTACCAAGGGACTCCTGTCAGGGCTTCGATGGAACGATATAAAGCAAGCCTGGAAATATACATTGAAGACTGTGCATGTTCAGCATCTACATTAACTGTCAGGCTGCTTCCGGCGGACGAGGATTGTAAGTGATTGGCAAAGGCATGGGCAGGAAGCGGACAGGCCGTTGTCAGTGTAGCAGCGCATATCAGCAGCGATAACAGACGAACAGCGCGGGCTGTCCGCGTAGGGTAAGGCACGTGAACCGACCTCCTATAGAAGGGCTTAACCGCCCAGTAAATTCTAGACCCTATTCAATAGCGTGAATAGGGCGCTTTTGTTTAGATTGAGCCATATCCGCCGCTTTTATCCATATAAAAAGTTTACTTTTTTCGGCATCAATGTCATATCAAAAAGGGAACAATGAATGGAGGTTTTTCCATGGCTTTCATGTTATAATGTATGACAATGACAGCTTAAGCTTATCAGAAAGAAGGTCTATGCCATTGTCTAGAAAAGAGAAGGAAGCTAAGCCCGACTGGATTCGTATTAAACTTACGACAGGCGATAACTATCAAGAAATCAAGAGCATGATGCGTTCCAAGACATTACATACCGTATGTGAGGAGGCACGATGCCCTAATATATATGAATGCTGGGCCAATAGGACAGCTACATTTATGATTTTGGGTGATATTTGTACGCGTGCGTGTCGTTTTTGCGCAGTAAATACGGGATTGCCTACGGAACTTGACTTGCAGGAGCCTGATCGCGTCGCGGAAGCGGCTGGGAACATGAATTTGAAGCACTGTGTCGTAACCAGTGTGGCTCGCGACGATTTAAAAGATGGGGGCGCTACTATATTTGCAGAAACGGTTCGTGCGATTCGCGGCCGGTTACCTTTGTGCAGTGTAGAAGTATTGATTCCCGATTTTATGGGCGATATTGAATCGCTGCGAATCGTCATGGATGCCAAACCAGATATTCTGAATCATAATATTGAAACGGTGGAGCGCATGTCCGACAAGGTTCGGGCTAAAGCGAAATACCGTCGCTCTCTGGAGCTGCTTCAACGTGCGAAGCAATTAAATCCGGCTATTCCAACGAAATCAAGCATCATGCTAGGTGTCGGAGAAGAGTGGGACGAGATCTTACAAGCCATGGATGATCTGCGTAAAGTCGATTGTGACATTCTGACAATTGGTCAGTATTTGCAGCCGTCCGAGAAACATTTATATGTGCAAAAATATTATCCACCGGAAGATTTTGCGAAGTTAAAGGAAGAGGGATTACAGCGGGGATTCAGCCACGTCGAATCTGGACCGTTGGTCCGCAGCTCCTACCAAGCGCATGAGCAGGTGAAGTCAGCCGCTCAGCATAAGGAAGAAAGCGCCCTTTCGCAGGCTTGATCCGGGAAAGGCGGTCAGAATAGCTTGTTTCAAATCGGTGGTAAAAACTATGAATTGTTGCAGGATCACAAGAACGGATGGAATCCCGAAGCGTTTCGTGATCGGTATAGTGAAGTGCTGGATCGCTATGATTACATTATTGGTGATTGGGGTTACAATCAGCTGCGTCTGAAGGGCTTTTATCGAGACGGCCATCCCAAAGCAAATAAGGATACATCTATAGGGGTACTGGACGATTACATTAATGAATACTGCAATTTTGGCTGTGCCTATTTTGTGCTGCAAAAAAGCCGTGAAGTGGTTAATAAAAACGGCGTCAATGATGAAATCGTTGCTCCAGATATTCAGCAGTTGGTAGATGCTCAAAGGGAACAAGCGGGAACGTTAGAAACCGAAGAGCAGCAAGAAGTATTGCAACATATAGCTGGAGAACAGGAGTGGCCGCAACCACAACAGGATTCCACAGCTACGGAGGAATCGCTAGTGGAGCAGCCTCGAGAATTCCGAGAACCACGCGAGTTGCAACGTCGGGAACCGAAGGATGCCCAGGAAGTACGTGAGCGACAGCCGCGTGAAGCTCGCGAAAGTCGTTCATCCAGAGAAGGACGTGAAGGAAATCGGCAACGTGAGCCACGTGAAGCACGTGATTCGCGCCAGCCAAGAGAACCACGTGAAGCAAAGGATGGACGCAATCCGGGTGAAGGGCAGCAAACTCGAGAACCGCGTAGACAGCGCAATCAGCAAGGGAATTTCGATAAAAAGGAATCGCGTGGACCACGCTATGAGCGTCAACCAAAGGAAAATCGGGAGGGACGGCAAGTTCGTGTCTCACGTGAACCTGAGGGCCAGCGTCAGACCCATCCAGCTGCTAAAGCCGAAAAAACTGAGGGTAGTAAAAAGAATAAAACATTTACTGCTCCACAACAAAACGGTTCCTGAATTTTCAGGAACCGTTTTGTTTGTAAAAAAAGAGCCAGAGTCGGCTCTTTTACAGGTTCTAATTAAGAAAGGCGTTGCGTACTCGATCCCAAAATGGGAAAGGACGGTAACGAGCGAAGCTGATCTTCTGACTTGCGACCTGACATCGAACAGAGATTAAGTCATCCACAGGAAAGTTCAGGTGATCTACTGTCAATAAAAGACGCTGATCTTTCCGTGAAAAAATATCACAATGATGATGTTTGGGCAGTAGCAATGGCGATCCTAGTGTCCGATACACGCGGTTATTAATGGAAGCGATCTCAGTCAATTGCAATGCTTCAATGGTGGGATGAACCATAGCTCCGCCAAGTGCTTTATTATAGGCGGTCGTCCCTGAGGGGGTAGAAACACATATACCGTCACCGCGAAACATTTCAAAGGTGATATCGTTAATATCTACTTGGGCAACGACAGTGCCATCCACCCCTTTTAACGTAAACTCATTCAAGGCAATAAAAGAAGCATTGCCTGATTTCTTGTGAATTTCCAACTCAATCAGTGGATACTTAACGATTCTCGGGTTAAGCGGTCCCTCAGATCCGCTTTGGCTCATCAGGTGGATTAGCTCCTCCAGCTCGTCCGCACGCCAATCGGCGTAAAAGCCTAGATGACCGGTATGTACACCAACAAAGGCAATATCCGGAATGCGGTCGATGAAGGTATGAAACGCATGAAGCATTGTACCATCGCCTCCAATAGACACGACGATTTCCGGCGATTCGGCATCCAGCTTGAAATTCTTTTCTTGGGCAAGACGGTGAAATTGCTGACTCAAGTCCATGGAGTGCTGATCCCCGCGATCCAGAACATAATATCTCAAGATGAAAAGCTCCTTTGTCATGGGTATATATCGATCATAATCAATTATGAGCAAGAACACAATCGTTCATTGCCTGTGTGTTCTTCTCAAACGTACGTATAAGCGACGGGTACCCACACTCAACCATGAGAGACTAAGCATTCCAGCCAGTATAAAGCCAAGAAACAGCAGACTTTGCAACAGCATGGCGGACGAGAAGCCAGGGGACCATACGATGTCGTATATTGGAAAAAAGACTGGAGAGCTTCCCTGTCCCATCAGAGGCTGCCATAACACGAGAGCGAGCAGTGCCGAGATGAAGCCGTGCGCAGCCCGGGCCAACAAAAATGGCATATAACGAAGATCCGTCATATTTAAAATACTTGCAACCTGCGCATGAACCGATAGCCCGCCCCAGGAGAGCACAAAAGCGGCTGCGGCTACCTTGAATGGTATCGCTGCCGTGGCTTTACCTGCGGCCTGCGCTCCTAAAGTGACTTCGAAAATACCACCCACGATGGACTCCGTTAACGTAGGAGGAAGACCACATGCAGTCAAGAGGTTTGCCGTAAGCAGATGAAGCCCGCTCATTAAACCGGAGTTCGTCAAAGCTTCTAAAATGACGCAGAAGAATACAACTAGCCCTCCTACGACAATAATAAGGCGTAGGGAGGAAGTAATCGCCTCACGGAGTAACTCACCCAATGGACGACCATCTTCCAAACGAGCTGTATGCATGGCATATAATGCTTGGCGTAGGGGTCCAGGCTGTCTATTGCGACCAGCAGCTTTTGTATTTGTGGACTTCGACCAGGCTTTTGGAGTAGGTTGAGGGCGGTCGCTGCGAGTATCTGTTTCCCCTGAACGGGAACCGTGGAAGCGCATAAGTAGCCCGATGATGAGCACACCACCATAATGAGCCGCGCCCAGTACGAGTGCAATTTCTGGTTGATGGAAGAAGCCAACGGAAACCGCACCGATCAAGAATATCGGATCAGAGGAAGTCGTAAATGCGACCAAACGCTCTCCTTCAATGCGTGTGATCCATTTTTGCTCCCACAGCTTGGCTGTTAGTTTAGCTCCAATCGGGTAACCGGATGCACAGCTGACCGCAGCGACAAAACCTCCACAGCCAGGTACACGGAATAGAGGCTGCATCAGCGGATCCAACAGCGCACCTATGAAATGAACAATTCCGAAACCGAGGAGAAGCTCGGAAATAACGAAAAACGGGAATAAAGACGGAAACAGCACGTCCCACCAGATGGCAAGCCCCCGAAGCCCGGCATTCAGAGAAGATTGCGGGTATACAGCCATAAGTATAAATAGGAATAGCAGTGAAAGGATGAGCAGAGGAAGCGAGTAACGACGGTATAGCGACATAGAGGCCCCTCCTTTGGAGTTGTACTATTATACCTATGTCGGGGATGGACAAAGAGTACAAAAAAATAAAGAAAACGGTTACATTTGTTGCTGTATTTTTGTAAAGAGTATGTTAAAATAGGAAAACAACGATCCATAACCTTAAGGATGGAGTGATCAGGATGAGTATCGTTGCCGGTCTGTTCGTATGTGCTTTTGTGTATGTTATTCGTGCCTCTCTCGTCCATTCCGGTGAAGAGGATTGGCGGAGTTATTAATTGTATTTATAGAATGACGAAGCTATGTGCAACGAAGCACATCCTCTTCATATGTTAAATTGATAAAATGGCGCTTATTTTTAGCGTCATTTTTTGTTTTTTGTTATAATACGGGTGTATATTTATTACCATAGCACAGAAAGTTGGAGGAAAAGTGAACCCTAGCCTGAGCATTTATGACAACCTTGGGGGCGCGGAAGGTATTCGTGCTATTATTGAGGCCTTCTACCCGAGAGTTTATAAAGATCCGTTGTTAAGTCCCCTGTTTCCTAAAGACATGGAACCGGTTAAGGAAAAGCAGTTTATGTTCCTGAGCCAGTTTTTTGGAGGACCGTCCCTTTTTTCTGATGCATATGGTCATCCAATGTTACGTGCGAGACATATGAAGTTTCCCGTAACGGAGGAGCGAGCAGAGGCATGGTTGTCTTGTATGGCAGGTGCGTTAACGGATACGGGCATTGAGGAGCCGCTTCGTTCCATCATACTTAACCGTTTGTCTGGTCCTGCGCATCATTTTGTAAATACCCCGTAAGCTTGCGGGGATTGCCGAATTTTGGAGAGGGTTGTAAAAACATTGGAACTTGAACCGTTATATCAGATTAAAATCACCTGCACACATTGTGAAGAAGAATTTCAGACATCTCGTGTCAGACCAAGCCTAAAGAAGGCCATTCGTACAGATTCAGATTTTTGCGCTTATTATAAGAATGAAAATCCGGATTTTTATGTCGTAAGGGTCTGTCCTCATTGTGGGTTTACCTCGACAGAGCACTCTACCGTTCAGTTAAGCGATCAGCAAACCAAGATTTTTAGAGATAAAATCGGTAATCGCTGGCAGTCTCGCGAATATGGCGGGCATCGTAGCTGGGAAGAGGCATTAGAAACGTATAAACTGGGTTTACTCTGTGCCCAGGTCATCGGAGAAAAGGAACGCGTAGTAGCCAGTCTATTACAGCATATCGCATGGATGTACAGATACCAGGGAAATGAGGAGCAGGAGCTTCGCTTTCTCAAATTTAGTCTGGATTCTTACGTTCGGGTTTATGAGCTGGAGGGTGTCGGGGCGAATAATGCCAAACTGCTGTATCTGATTGGTGAATTGCATCGACGTACAGGGAACTTTAACGAAGCGGTACGCTGGTTTTCGCGTGTCATTAATGACAAAAAGATTATGGATGCAGCCATGATCCGGGCTTCCCGCGAACAGTGGTCTGTACTGCGAGAACAAATGATGGCTAAAAATTTCCAACTGCCGGAGGAAATGCAAGACGCAAGCTCCTCCTGAAGAAATAAAGGTGTGCACTATGGCCGATTTAGGCTCATGGTTCACACCTTGTTTGTAAAACGGGTTATATTCTCTTACAACTCATGAATTAATGATGACGCAATGTGGTATCTGACAGCAAATAATCGTCATCACAATCCACTAAAGTAACCTTGTTATGGCAACATGGAAACACAAGCAGCTTTTTCATACCTTCGTGTATGAGCTTAAGTTCTTTAGGCTTCAGGGGCAGCAATACATTATCCTGGTCGCAAAACGGACAAGACTGTACATAAACGTCTCCCATGACGATGTCATAAGGCCAGGTTTTATGAAAAGGGATCATGATTTGTCCGATTCTCCGCCGTTCGGGTCAGCGGTTTCTTCTTTAGCCAGTTCGGCCAGCTTTTGCATCAAAATGTGCTGGGGTGTATGCATAAGGTGTTCCAGCGGAATACCGAGCTTTTCGGATAATTTCACAGCCGTTTCCGGCGAAATTTGTAAGGGTCTCATTCTGTTTTCCTCCCAATTGTAGTGATTTACTATCACGATGTAGCTTTATTGTATATGAAACCACATGAATTCGCCAAAAAAGAAAGGTGGAACTATTATGAAAACACCGTTAAAGCAAACATGGGATCTGGAATCTATTTTTAGCGGAGGGTCTTCCTCTGCCTCATTCCATGCATTTTTGGAAGAATTGGAAAGCAAGGTCCAACAGCTGCAGTCCCAGCTTAAAGCAGCTAAAGTACCACAAACGGTATTGGATACCGAGCGTCTGGATAGTGTATTGAGTAGCATCCAGGAGCTGTTTAATGGCGCGTCGCAGGCGGGTTCCTTTGTCTCTTGTCTAACTGCTCAAAACCAGCACGACAAGCTGGCTGTTCAACTGGGGGCGCGTGTCAACACGCTGTATGCCCAAGGGAAAAGTGCTTTAGTATCTTTCCAGAACTTGCTGGCACAAACCAGTGAAGACATTTGGCAGAAATGGATGGAGCGCGAAGCTATCCAGCCGATTTCTTTTGTCCTGAACGAATATCGGAACGAAGCACGTGAAAAAATGGCTCCTGAGCTGGAAAGCCTTGCATTGGATCTGGCAGTGGATGGCTACCATGGATGGGGCGACTTCTATGATACCATTGTCAAAAATATGACGATCCCTGTACCAGAAAATGGCGAGATCGTAAACCTGTCTGTAGGTCAAGCAGCTAATAAGCTGGATGAAGCAGATCGCAGCGTACGTAAAGATGTGTTTGCACGTTGGGAAGAGGCATGGGCTCAGGTAGAGGACTATTGCGCGGATACATTGAATCATTTGGCAGGCTTCCGTCTGAAGCTATATGAAAAACGAGGCTGGACAGATGTGCTTAAAGAACCGCTGGAAATCAGCCGTATGTCCGCACAAACGCTGGATACGATGTGGCAGGTTATTAATGAAACAAAGCCTATTGTAGTTAAATACTTGGAGCGGAAAGCAAAGCTGCTGGGCTTAGAGAAGCTGTCCTGGCATGACGTTGAAGCTCCGCTGGGAACATCAACCACTAAAATCCCATACGACGATGCTGCTGTAACGATTGTTGAGCAATTTGGTAAATTTAGCTCGAGAATGGCTGACTTTGCCCAAATGGCTTTTGAGAAAAGTTGGATTGAAGCAGAGGATCGTCCTGGCAAACGTCCGGGTGGTTTCTGTACATCTCTGCGTCTAAGCAAAGAGACCCGTATTTTTATGACCTATGCCGGATCACCATCCAACGTTTCGACACTGGCCCATGAGCTCGGACACGGTTATCACCAGCATGTGATGAATGAATTGCACCCATTGAATCAGAATTATGCCATGAACGTAGCTGAGACGGCGTCGACGCTGGCAGAACTTATTGTATCAGATGCTTTGCTGGAAGCTGCCGAGGGTCAGGAGAAGGTAGCTTTGCTGGAGGATAAAATTCAGCGTGGTGTAGCCTTCTTTATGAACATTCATGCCCGTTTCCTATTTGAAACCCGTTTTTACGAGTTGCGGAAAAAAGGAGTCGTAGGAGCACAACAATTAAGCGAGTTGATGGAACAAGCGCAGCGTGAAGCGTTTAGTGGTATCCTGGATGAGGCTCATCCTCATTTTTGGGCATCCAAGCTGCATTTCTATATTACGGACACTCCTTTCTACAACTTCCCGTACACATTCGGGTATATGTTCAGTGCAGGAATTTACGCTTTTGCGAAGGAAAACCCTGACGGCTTCGCCGACCAATATGATGCCTTGCTGCGTGATACAGGTCGCATGACAGTCGAAGAATTGGCTTCCAAGCACTTAGGTACCGATTTAACACAGGCTGACTTCTGGCGTAATGCTGCGCAAGTTACTGTTCAGGATATTGAGCAATTTTTACAAATGACAAAATAACGGATTTACACTTTTGAAAGGTCTCCTATAAGGGAGGCCTTTTTTGTAATTTTTACAGAAGATGATGAACAAAGTCGCAAAATGTCGAAGTGTAATTAACATTACCTGTTGGCGAAATTTAAAATGATGGATATACTTAGAAAATAGTTATAAATACCCAATTATGTTGGTTTTGATTGTAAGGTTAAAAATCTTCGCATATAATTGAGCCGTAAGACCTATTAATTATTTTCGGACAAGGTATATAGGAGGGTTTTTGTAATGGATGAAGTAGGTCAATTGTCGTTGGCAAGGCAGATGGATATCGTTTTAAAAGAACTGGATAATGAACTGGCGGGTTTGTCGTCAGGCATCGTATTTGTACAAATACGTAACAATGTAGTTGGGAAGTTTGGGATTCGCCATAATCCGCTTGCAGGTAAGGGTGGCACGTTAGCAGCAGTAGAACCGGGGTTATCAGCAAAGCATCGGGAGGATTTTCGGCGTATGGCCCTAGAAACGCTAAATCATAAGCGTAGCTGGACTCATGGTGAGATTGCTTTCGATTTTGCTATCAGACAAGGAACGATTTTGGTAGATGCAACACTGGAGTCCAACTACAACATGGCGAATCTCATGATCCGCTACAACAAGCCTACATACCGAGCGGCTAATTCGGAATAATCATCAATATGAGGATTTTGCAAAATCCTAATTTAAAAAAGAGAAAAGGCGGCCTTCCTAGGGAAGACCGCCTATGTTATATGCCCGTTATAACGCATTTTGGTAAATTACGATGAACGGAATGCTCATGTGGAATAATGACGCTTATTGACCTGAACGTCCTGATAATTGCTGTTCGGCCAGCTGTACCAAGCGTTTAGTGATATAGCCTCCCAGAGAACCAGCTTCACGGGATGGCATGTCACCGTAGTAACCGTCTGCCGGAATGGTGATGCCCAGCTCTTGTGCAGCTTCATATTTCAATTGTTGCAGTGCGTTGTTGGCTTGAGGAACAACAAGGTTGTTACTGCGACGACTTCTGCCTTGATTAGCTTCATTCATGTGTAGTCACCTCCTTCGGCTGTGATGAGGTTAGTATGCGACAGAGTTATGAAAATATGCGCCGAAGGAAGGAAAGTGACTAGAGGGAAATTACGGATATATGATATGAATCTGAGTTTTGAGATCGATGGATTGCTTAGGCTCCAGACGGATCAGCCCGCCTCCTTCAACAGGATCAGGTAAATTAGGAGCATCTGACAGCCAGGTATAAGGCTCAATGCAAAGATACTGATCGCATTCACCTTTGGTGTATAACACCCAATACTTAAAGTATTGCTCATCTGCTGTGTAGCGGATTTGATAACCATCATCACGAGTCAAAAGAGCTACAGCAGGGCCTTCCGTTGCCCGCAGCAACGTATCTAGATTCGTTCCTTTCAGAGAAAGACCCGAAGAGAGCTGTTCCAAGTCATTCAACGAAGTAATGATACCTGTAGGTAGCTGTTCAGCATCCTGTTCATATACGCCGTTTACAGGTAGCTTTAGGCGCCAGCGCTCAGGTTCTCCGTCCACCATAAACCAAGTGTGATATCCCAAGCCAAATGGGGCTGCTTTTTCACCCAAATTGGTTACGCGCAGTGTTTGACTTAATATAGCACCCTGCAAGCGATACGTCATCTCCAGACGCAAAGGAATGGGGAATTGTTCCATCCAGTGCGGATCACTTTCTGTCAAAAGCTCGGTAGTGACACTGCAACCTTCTTCATCCTCTTCAATATCACTGCAGCGCCAGGATTGATTACGATGCAGACCGTGTATATGGTTGTCATTGGCTGTATTTCGGTCGAACTGGTAAGGAACACCGTCAAACTCAAATTGTCCTTTGCGAATTCGGCCAGGAGGAATCAAAATGGGCAAGCCAAAATGATAAGGCTTTTGTAAATAAAAAGCCAATTCTTCCTCACCGGGCCGACGTACGATATCCCTGTCGAGCTTCAGATCACGCACTGAGATAATATTATTCCCGAGGCGAGGGATCATCGTAACTTCCAGTTCACCACTATGTAAAACATACGTGTCGTAACCGTTCCAGTGTTCTTTGGTCACTTGTTTCATATCCATGCTCCTTTGTCCACTATAATCGGTTGAAGCTTCGTGTCATTATGATAACAGATTTTTGATCGTAGGGCACAATCGTCATTTGACAATAACATTATGCGGAATTATCATTAATGTAGTTTAGAAAGTAATGACATGGATAACGCGATGATGAGGACAAGTAAGCTTTCGCATAAGCTCTTCAGAAAGCCGGTGGTGGATGGGAACCGGTGAGCCTGCATTGCTGAATGGACCTTGGAGTGCCGCACAGAACAGGATTTTACAGTCCTCAGTATGACGGCCGATTGCTCCCCGTTAACGGAGCTTTAAGATTGCAATCAGTCATGGGGCATAGCTCCGACAAGCAAAGGCTGACGGCAATGAATAAGGGTGGTACCACGGTCTCGCGTCCCTTGAGGATGCGGGGCCTTTTTGCGTTCTAAAATATTGAAATAATCGGAGGAGGAAGAATATGAAAACTGTACTTTCAGGTATTCAGCCTAGCGGACAACTTACTTTGGGCAACTACATTGGTGCAATGAAAAACTTTGTCAAATTGCAAGAGGATCACCAATGTTACTTTATGGTTCCAGATCTTCATGCGATTACCGTACCGCAGGAACCAGCTCAATTACGCGAGCAGTCGGAGGCGGTAGCGGCATTATTTATTGCAGCGGGTATTAACCCAGAGAAATCCAACGTCTTTTTACAATCCCATGTTCCTCAGCACGCTGAGCTGGGATGGTTGATGACAACACTGACGAATATGGGCGAGCTGGAACGTATGACTCAGTTTAAGGACAAGGCTGCTGGCAAGGATTCCGTAGGAGCAGGGTTGTTCGTATATCCGTCGTTGATGGCAGCTGACATTTTGCTCTACAACGCGGATCTCGTCCCGGTGGGCGAAGATCAGAAACAGCATCTGGAACTGACACGGGATTTGGCTGGCCGCTTTAATCATCGTTATGGAGATTATTTTACAATTCCCGAGCCGTATATCCCTGAAGTAGGGGCAAGAATTATGTCCCTGGATGATGCATCCAAAAAAATGAGCAAGAGTAATCCGAATGCAGGCAGTTTTATTGCGCTACTGGACGAACCGAAAGTCATACGCAAGAAAATCAGCCGCGCTACGACCGATTCTGGCAGTGAGGTTAGATATGATCTGGTCAATAAACCTGAAATTAGTAATCTAATGAGCATTTACAGCCAGTGTTCCGGTTTGTCGCTCCAAGAAGTGCAGGATCGTTATGAAGGCCAAATGTACGGGACATTTAAAAAAGAACTGGCAGAGACGGTTGTGGCTATGCTTGAACCGATTCAGCAGCGCTATCGCGATATCCGGGAATCCGGTGAAATTGGACATATTTTGGCCCAATCCGCAGAGCGTGCACAAGAAGCTGCTGAAGTCACGCTGTCTGCGGTCAAAGAGCGCATGGGCTTTCTGCCACGTCTACGCTAAAGCATATTGAGGCGAAACGAATTAGGCCTTTTATAGGATTGGATTAGGAGCGGCGTTGTCGGGCTTTGACCACGAAACCCCAGCCAATATTGCCGACAGATAATAGCCCCAGTAGAATGGCAAGCCATGCGGAATAACTGATGGATATAGCGGCTGCGGTCAGCAGGACAATGGATGAAACGGCGAACCATAGGGATAAACCTTTGCTCATTGGTAAAAACCTCCAGTGTTCGAATGTTGAATTTCAGGAATAAGTAGTTGTAAGCGAGCCATAATAATCTTGCAAGCTTGCAATGAACCTCACTCACAAAGAACTGAAAGGAGATTCAAATATGAGCAGACGTCGTTCAAACAACCTGCAAGTACCGCAGGCCAACGCCGCTTTACAACAATTAAAATATGAGGCAGCTCAAGAACTTGGCATCACCATCCCTCAGGACGGTTACTTCGGTAATGTTGTTTCCCGCGAAACAGGTTCTCTTGGGGGATATATTACGAAAAAGCTAGTCCAACAAGCAGAACAATCCTTGTCGGGCAGCAGCCGTTTGCAGTAATACACATAAACACTCCATCTTGGAAGCTGTATTATGAGCAACTGTCATGAAGAAAATCCGGAGCGATCATGCTCCGGATTTTTTTTACGCATGGCTTATGACCATTGTGAATCACGCAAGTCCGCTTCGTCAAGAGGGCGCTTTCATGAGATGTGATTTTTGGCGCGAATGGCCAAAAAAACAGCAAGCTCCCAGATTAAAGGGGAACTTGCTGTCTCTTGTTCATACGGCTGGTTGTTAGCTTGTAAGCAGATTTTAATTCGTATGCAGGGAAAGGCGTTTTTGCATCTTTTCGTCACTGAGCCATCCGATATAACTGTTGATCAGCCCGAACTGCTTATCCATCGCGACCACAGCCACGAATGGATATTGCCTCCGGTGTCGATACCTCACGTCTCCCCATCGCACAATGTAGCCCCATTCCAGTTCTTCCACCTCGGCAACAGCAAAGGAGGAGAAATAGCGAAATGCCTGCACATCGCGATAGGATTTGGATGCTTCTACGGCAGGATGTGTGGATGGAATTGCGTGTTTCGTCCAAAATAAGTGCGAGCCATTTAATCCGCCAATGTCATAACTTCCATTCTGATGAGCTTTTACCACATGCCACCGGTTCCATGATACGGTGGGAATGATATAATAATTGTCGCCCTCCTGACGCTCGTTGTCCATATTACGTACCGCTTTTCTGGTTATAAAATGACTCCAGGTTCGCCAAATGTAATACAGGCCAATAATGACGTACAGCGTAATAAATAAGGGAGCGGGTGGAATCAATCCGGTGATCCACAGCATAATCGCAGCAACATGGGTGCCAAAAATAAAGGGATCGAAAATATGGATGATATTCCAAGATATCCACTTGTTTGTAAACGGCCGGAATGCCTGTGTTCCGTACGTATTAAATAAATCTGTGAATACATGCAGGCAGACGGCAATCGTTACCCATAATGCTACATGACCTGGGGGCACATCTCTGAAGATCAGGCAAATTAGCCCTGTTATGGACAAGATCCATATCAACCAGAAGGGAATTGAATGCGACAGTCCACGGTGATTGCGAATGTAGGCTGCATTATTTTTCAACCGAAGCAAAGTGTCAAAATCCGGAGCTTGTGACCCTACAACTGTAGCGAGCAGCACCACTGCGGCCAACTTTGGATCTCCGGCGACGACAGGGTCAGTGTAGGCCAGACCGGCCAATCCGATTCCCATGACAAAGTGTGTGGCTGTATCCATATCTGTCGCTCCTTTTGTATTGTTTCCTGTACTTATTACTACCCAAATTTACTGTAAACGATCAGCAGGGGCGATTTGCCATCGGAATTGTGAACGTTTTGTGCGTTTTCTGTCAAACTTTTTAGGGTAGGTATATGATAAAATTTATATCGGAGTTCAACTTACTCCCGAATTCATACATCTCTAAGGGGGAGTTACTCACAATGGATAATATAAGTTATAAGACTTCTTCGGATGCGGCTACCTATTCTGTAAAATCTAAACCACCCGGCAAAGCGGGCACTTGGAAAGATTTTATTACAGTTACCAAGCCAGGCATCCTTCGTACCAATCTGGTTGCAGCCTTTGGTGGTTTTTGGTTAGCATCGCAATGGGACGTTGACTATATAAAGCTAATTCTTACACTTTTAGGTACAATGCTGGTTATGGCATCTTCATGTGTTTTTAACAACTATTTTGACCGTGAGCTGGATTTGAAAATGGAACGTACACGTAATCGCTCACTGCCAACAGGGCGTCTGACCCCTACAACGGTGTTGTCATACGCTATTATTTTGGGTGTTGTCGGGTTAGCTGTTCTATTCTTCTTCTCTGGTGTAAAGGCAGGATTACTGGGATTACTTGGTATGTTCGTCTACGTCGGTATTTATACACTTTGGTTAAAACGTTCATCTACATGGAGTACATCCATCGGCGGTATTTCTGGTGCAATGCCTCCTGTAATTGGTTATGTGGCCGCTTCGGGTCGTATTGATATGGGCGCTTGGCTTTTATTCGCTCTCCTGTTCTTATGGCAGCCGCCTCACTTCTGGGCACTTGCTATTCGCAGAGTTGAGGAATATCGCGCAGCAGGATTTCCGTTGTTGCCAGTCGTAAAAGGTATCCATCGGACAAAGATTCAGATGATTCCTTATATTGTATTGCTGATTCCGGTACCCATCCTTATGTATGCTTATGGATATGCCGGTATGATTTTTATGATCGTGTCCGTGTTACTGTCCGTGCTGTGGGCATTCTATGCCTTTAAAGGTTTTACGATTAAGGAAGAAGAAACGGATTCCTGGGCCAAAAAAGTATTTTTCTTTTCCATTAACCATCTGACACTCAGCTTCTTGCTGATGATCGTCGATACGGTTCATAAATTCTAATGTCATTTTAGAGGCATTTTATAGTACACCATATAGCTGTCCAACAGGCATGAAAGCGGCCTGAGGACAGCCTTTTTTGTTATTCAAGACTAAAGAACAGGTGGCGGGTATATAATGTATTCTTCCAATCCTGCTTTTTCCAATTGAGCGATCACATATTCGTCTGGAGTCCCTTCTACGCCAGCGTATCCTTTGCGGGTATACATATGGTAGGCATCTGGAAAAGAGTCTGCAAGCACACCCCTTATTTTTTTCCCTGAGCTGTCATTGTCCATAAATAAATATATTTCGTCGTGCTTGGCTCGCTTGTGGAGGGATTCCAGTTTTATAGAGTTTAGTGTGCCGAAGGTGCATAAAATGTGAACCTCCGGGTCAAGTAATCGGCGAAGTTTGCTGCGGTCATTTTTCCCTTCGACGATCACGGTTATCGCCATTTAAGCTCACCCCTTGTCTGATACATATGCTCGAAATTCCCCGGGAAATGAAGAATATGAGTATAGTGTAGCTCCAAATAGGGTTCTCATGCAAAAAATAACAAAATAGCCTGCCAGAAGTGGCAGGCATGGGTACAAGGGACAACATGTTAGGGCAATTTAGACATTAAAACCAGCAAGTACGGAGAATGATGACGAGCAGAATATAAAGAACAAGAATGGTGCCAGTTGAAGTTCCAAAAACAGGGCAAGGGCTTACAGGATGACAGTGGCTCACAGGCTGCACCTCCCTTTATTAGTGAATGTTCAGTCAAAATAGTCTATGTGGATAGGGGTATAGTGTACTGTGCATCTGCCCTCTGGAACGGCATTTTGGGCTTTAAAGATAGCATTTTAGCATACCCACTGCCTCAGACTAGCTAGGAATGATAAGGTCCTGTGGCAGACAGTGGCGGTGTCGGAGATATGCGCTTAACGGGAACGAATAGCAGGCCAGCCATCAGAATCAGAAATGCGATAAAAAAAGGGGATATGTGATCCGGAAGCTGACCCGCCAGTACAGGCCCGGCAAAGGAGCCGATTGACGTTGCAATGGATTGCAGGGCAAAGGTTTTGCCCAATCGAGCACCTCCAATTCGTATGAAGAGAGAGGCCAGCGCTGGAAAAATGATGCCTTTGGCTGTTCCCAAAATAAACAGGATGATGCCTATTGTCGCTTCGGGCGTGGTGGCGAGTGCATAGAAGCTTAAAGACATCAGAATAATGCCACAAAGTAGCCTGACCATCGGTGAATATTTGTTCAGAAAAAGCAAACTAAGCGTACAGAGTGCTCCCAAACTGATGATGGAAAAAAGCAATCCGGTGGACATCATGGACGCAGAACCGTTATTTCGTAATGGGATCTCATAAAATAAAATGCCTTGTGCGCACGCCAAAACAAAAGGTAAAAGCAGGTAACGCCAATTGAATGGTAACCGCGTCTGTGCTGCCGAGAGTGGAGCAGGTGTCGTATGACCATCAGATAATTGGGCCTGCGGAGCGGGTGCTTTTTTGGGTAAGGTGAAATAAGCCATAAGCCCCGTGATTACGAGAATGATGCCAAGGGAACTAAATGTCTCGCTAAAGCCAAAACTGGCTACGATAAATGCGCCTGCGGCTGGAGACAGAACAGAGGCCAACGTATGGACGACACCATGCCCCGACATATATTTACCCTGCGTAACCGGATGATCAGACAGTTGCGCCAGCATGGCCAGACAGGCTGGAGATAAAAAAGCCAACACATAGCCACTAATCGCACGCAGAAAAAGTAATTCCCACGGTGTATGGATGTACGATTGAATGATCAGGATCAGGCCTGCAGCTGTCAGGCTGAACATAATATATCGGCGACTGCCGTGTTTGTCGACTTTGGGACCTGCCATCAAATTGCCAGGCAGGTGAGTCAGAGAGTAAATCCCCATCATCCAACCGATAAAGGTAGGAGCTGCCCCCAGAGAGATGGCGAATGGCGTCAAAATAGGATATTGCGCATGCAGATCAAAAAAGGCAATGAACAAAAAGAGATACAGCCAGAGGGCTGTTTTCATGTGAATGACCCCCTTTCCTTAATGTAAACTTTCATGTTACTTCGTATTGGCCCTTCCTAAGTTGTACGCTGGATTGGACGAACATAGACCACTTTGTATGGACAAGAATTGAAAGACAAGGTATGTATAAGACCTAAGCTGACAGGACATTGCGTAATCATGTATAATTACAGAGACAATTTTGCAATTCGAATCATGTAGTTGAAAACGGGAGTGTAGCGAAATGGATAAGGGCGTCTGGAGAGAGTTTTTGGAACATAATTGGCAGATTGTTCAAGATAATTGGCTGTATATATTAATTGGGCTTGTCCTATTGTTAGTCATATTGAAGGTTGTAAGAACTCTCATAAAATGGCTGATTGTCATCGTCGTAATTGCAGGCTTGCTTATCTACAGTGGCATTTCCTTTGAACAGGTCGGCAAGATCGTTACTCAGGCAAAGGATGATGCGATTAACAAGGTTCAGAGCGAGGCCTTGAACATGATGATCAAAGAGGGACGGGATGCCCAATACACATCCAACGCGGATGGTACGTTTTCGGTAACCAGCTCCAACTTGGAAGTGAAAGGTCCATTTGATGGTGACAAGGTCAAGGTATGGTTTCAGGGGATGTCGCTGGGCGAGTGGAGTATGGGCGATACCGTCAAGAAATATATCGAAGGTGCGAAAGGCTCGGCTGTAACACAGTCGCCACAGTCGCCGTAGAGACAGGAGGAACACAATGAAACCATCCTGGCTGGAGCCTATTCTTCATTGGAATGGCGTGACGGTGTTTTTAATTGTCATTGTACTGCTGTCGTTGATTCAGGGCTGGAGACGAGGAGCTTCCAGATCTGTAGGGGCGCTGTTTAGTCTTATTGTGGATGGCATACTGACTGTAGCGGGTATTTTGTGCTCGCTCGGATTAGCCATGTGGCTTTCACCGAAGGTGCAACAATGGCTGGCAGCTTACATGGAGCATTTGCCACAGCGAAAACTAAGCGGGATTGAGCAATTTTATTATACGCTTGTGGCGGGGATAGAGGGTTTTCCGCTGCTGCGATTCGCCGTATTGTTCATGCTCAGTTATGCTATTGCCCAGTTTATACTGCGTGCCATTTATGTGTTGATGGTAGGTGGAAAATCAGATTCCTCTCTCCATGAGCATCCCCAAAAATCGGGCTTTTTCAGCAGGGTGGCAGGGGCTGGAATAGGTACTCTTATTGGTGGAGCTCGCGCCATGATAATCATAGCCCTGCTGTTCATAGGCGTAAGTCTGTACCCAGACAGCGGGTTTAGCAGCTACGTACAAGCTTCACCGATTTATAAGCAAGGTGCGCAATCGGTCATTGAGCCGTTGTCGGGGACTCTGATTAAGGATAAGCTGCCCGTATTTACGCAGGCTGTTACCAAGGAATTGAATGGTATCATGCAGCGCAAATATGAAATAATCGACCGGGACATTCCAAGCGATATCGTTCAGGCAGCGGCCAAGATTACAGAAGGGGCTAGCGGTGACGAGCAAAAAGCTAGAGCGTTGTATGAATGGGTAGGCACCCGTATTAGCTATGATTACAGTAAGGTCGAAGCCTATGAGCAACGTGGTGACTGGCATGAACAGACTCCTAGAGATACGTTTGATACACGTAAAGGAGTGTGCATTGATTATGCCCGCCTGTACTCAATGATGGCTCGTTCGCAGGGGCTACAGGTCAAGGTGGTGACAGGCCTTGGGTACAACGGACAGGGAGGATACGGGTCCCATGCCTGGAATGAGGTATATTTGAGCGGACAGAATCAGTGGGTACCGCTAGACCCGACCTGGGCGCAAAGTGGGGACTGGTTTAATCCGCCTGGTTTTGCCCAAACACATATCAAGGATAAAGTGATTTAATAAGGAGTGGAAAAGGGCACATGAGAAAGATAGACAACGAGCAGGGAACAGACAATGGGACGTCTGATCGAAAAAGATTCAGCTTTCGGATCAATCTGTTCTTTTTCAGCTCGTTCATTATATTTACAGTCATCATTGTAAGATTGGCGATACTTCAATTCGTGGATGGACCTCAGCTCAAGCAGCAGGAGGCCAGTAATGTTACCAAAAATGTACCACTTACGCCGATTCGCGGAACGATTTATGATTCCACCGGGCAGAACAGACTAGCGTATTCTACACCTGTACAATCGCTGTATATCACGCTCTCCAAGAACTACAGTGATGGTATGGAAGAAAAGCGTGATAATGACAAAAAGCTATTGCCTGAGCTGGAGAAAATGACACAGAAGCTGGCGAATCGCTTTGCTGAATATGGGAATAAAGATGAGCCGAAAATGACGGCAGAGCAAATTATGGACGCTATGGACCGTAACTATCAGCGATTTAGCGGTTTTACGCCGCGTCTGATTAAAACGAATCTTAACAAAGATGAAGTGGCCTATTTTATGCAGCATAAGAGTGAGTTCCCGGGCATAGATGTCGTAGAGGAAACGGTACGTCATTACGATCCAGATACGGTAGCTGTCCAAACGGTTGGCTACATTAAAAGCTATAAAAGTGCGCGTGAAACGTTGGATAAATATAAGAATATTCAAAAATCCATGTCAGCTGAAAATGATCCGGGCCTCATTTATATGGATAACGAATCTGTTGGCTTTGATGGACTGGAATATCAATATCAGGAACAGTTACGAGGGAAAAATGGCTATAAAACGGTTCCGATTGATCCACGCAATATGCCGGAAGGTGTAGATTCTGTTACTCCTCCGCAAAAAGGAAATAATGTATATTCTACGATTAACAAAGAAATTCAGGTTAAAACGGAAGATGCTATTATGGATCAATTGAGATGGCTCCATTCACACGCTGTATCTGGCAAGACCCATCCTTATGCTAAAACAGGCTTTGCTGTGGCTATGGAAGTGGATACAGGAAATGTGGTGGCGATGGCTAGTATGCCGGATTATGATGCTAATTACTGGCAGACCGGAAATATATCTAGTGATAATTATAAGAAAATACAAAATGTATACTTGAATGGTACTATTCGCTCCTTTGGATCGGGCCAATCAGGTCAACATCCAGAGTCGGTTGTCCTACTTGGCTCCACCATTAAGCCGCTTTCTGTGTTAGTAGGACTGGAGGAAAATCTATTCAGTACCTCATCGTATTACCAGGATACAGGAGCGGCTTACTTTGGGCGTAATAATTCGTCACGAGTTCGGAATTCCTCGGGTCATGTGTACGGCGGGTTGGACCCAGCTTCTGCCATTCGGCATTCCTCCAATGCATTTATGGTCGATATGGTGGGCAAAAGATTGTACAACAAATACATTAATAATGCCAAGGAAGATCAAGGTGTGAATGTATGGGACCGCTACATGAAGGAATTTGGACTAGGTGTTTCTACGGGTGTAGATTTACCAAGTGAATGGTCTGGACGCAGAGAGTATGCTCATAATTCGAAAGAGTCTTCATTATCTAAACTTGCATATGCTTCTTTTGGTCAGCAGGGTAAATATACAACGCTTCAGCTTGCACAATATACAGCAGTATTGGCTACCAAGGGCAAACGGATGGAGCCACATTTGGTCAGCCAAATTAAAGATACCAACGGTAATGTAGTTCAAACGTTTAAGCCAAAGGTGCTAAATGAAGTGAAATTCCCGGATGCCTACTGGAATGAGGTAATACGCGGGATGGCAACAGATGTCAGCGCATTTAAAGGTTTCCCTTATGACTTTGCTCGCAAAACAGGGACATCGCAGCAAAGTGTGGGCAGAGAACTAAAAGATAACGGGGTATTTATTGCCTTTGCTCCACGTCAAAATCCCAAACTTGCAGTAGCGGTTGTTATTCCTGAAGGGGGCTTCGGGGCCTGGAGCGCCGGACCTGTGGCACGTAAAATCTTTGATGCCTACGACGAAGTTTATGGATTGGACGGGGTACCTAAGAAAAAGGATGCCACAGCAACCGATCCTAACGCAATCAAACAGCCATAATCATTTTATACGATATCATTTCATAAAAGCTTCTCTTAGCCTTTGGGCTGAGGGAAGCTTTTTTATGTTTTTTCTATGTTTTCTTACAAAATTGTCATCTCGGAATTCATCGTTTATGGCTTTGGATATGGTAGGATCAGGAATATACCCTATTGGAAGGAGTAATGACAAGCTAATATGGACAGAGGAAGTTTGGATAAAAAGTTTTCATTCAAAAAGAAAAATGTTGAAGAGAATGAAGAGTCACGAAAAAAACGGACGGTTTTACGAACCAACCTGCTGTTTTTTAGTGCTTTTGTGCTGTTTGCCCTGATCATTACCAGACTAGCTGTATTGCAGTTTGTACAATCGGAGGAGCTGAAAGGCCAGCAGCAATCCATAAATACGAAAAATGTCCCGTTAGCCCCGAGTCGCGGCACGATTTATGACTCTACAGGTACGGTTAAGCTGGCGTATTCGACTTCAGTACAGTCCTTGTATGTAACTTTATCTAAGGATTATAGCAAACGTACGGAGAAAGATCGGAAGCCGGGGGAAAAACTGCTCCCTGAGCTCAATGCATTTGCTGCCAAGCTTGCTGCCAAATTAAACGAACTGGGTCGTACCGAAGGAGAGCAGCTTAATGCAGAGGAAATAAAAAAGAGACTGGACCCGGACTATAATCAATATAGGGGATTTACCCCACGTTTGGTCAAATCCGACCTGAGTCGGGAGGAAATCGCTTATTTTCTGGAACATCGGACAGAGTTCCCTGGTGTAGAGGTTGTAGAAGAAAGTGTACGCCATTATGACCCGGATCGGGTGGCGGTACAAACGATTGGATATATGTACAAGTTCAAAGGAGCTCGAACGAACCGGCCCAAATATAAAGAGCTCTATGAAGCGAATTCGGAGGTTTTAAAACCGGCACAGGTTTATTCGGAAAGTGAAACGGTCGGATATGATGGCTTGGAGCTTCAGTACCAGGACGAGCTGAGAGGGAAAAACGGATATAAAACGGTAGAGGTCAATCCTCGCAGCATGCCGGAGGGCATTGAATCCATTACTCCTCCGGAAAAAGGACATCATTTATATTCCACCATCAACAAAGAAATTCAGCAGAAAACCGAACAAGCCATTATGGATCAGCTTGGCTGGCTTCATACTCATGCCGTATCGGGGAAGCTTCATCAAGACGCAACCACTGGCTTCGCTGTAGCGATGGAGGTAGAGACCGGAAATATCGTGGCAATGGCCAGTATGCCGGATTATGACTCTAATGTATGGAAAAGTGGAAGTACCTCACCTTCGGTATATGACGAAATTCAGCATAAAATGGGAAATGGAACCATTAAATCCGTGCCTAGCGGAAAAGCGGGTCCACATCCAGAATCCTCAGTGCTTCTGGGTTCAACCATTAAACCACTGACCGTGCTGATCGGGTTGAAGGAAAACTTTTTTTCTCCCGGACAAACTTATCTGGATACGGGAAGTGCGTACTACGGCAAAAATCGCTCCAGCCGGGTTGGAAATTCTAGCGGGCATGTGTATGGTTCTTTGACACCTAGCAGGGCAATTGAGGTCTCGTCAAATACGTTTATGGTGGATATGATCGGCAAGCCGCTGTATGCCAAATACGGAAGTAATGCAGGGATGCATCAGGGAATTGACGTATGGGACAAATATATGAAGGAATTTGGATTAGGCGTACCGACAGAAGTAGATCTGCCGGGCGAGTGGGCAGGCAGACTTGAGTATACGAGCAAGCATGAAAGTGCACTGACACGTTTGGTACAGGCATCCTTTGGTCAGCAGGGAAAGTATACGGCCATGCAATTGGCCCAGTATACGACTGTGCTGGCAACAAAGGGCAAGCGTATGCAGCCTCATTTGGTCAGCAAAATTGTAGATGATCAGGGGAATCTTGTACGTGAATTTAAGCCGAAGGTACTGAATGAGGTCGCTTTTTCAGATACGTACTGGAATACAGTGATTCGGGGTATGGCTACCGATGTTAAAGCCTTTAACGGATTTCCTTATGACTATGCCCGTAAAACAGGGACTTCTGAGCAGGTGGTGGGACGTACGGTTAAAGATAATGGGGTGTTCATCGCTTTTGCTCCACGTCAAAATCCGAAGCTGGCGGTAGCGGTCATCATTCCTGAAGGGGGCTTTGGTGCGACGAGTGCGGGACCGGTTGCGCGTAAAATATTCGATGCGTATGACGAAGTTTACGGGCTAGATGGTACTCCTAAAAAGCCTGTGGCAGCAAAGTGAGGACTTGAATACTTTTGTGGGCTTCTCTTTTTCATGGTAAAATGTCGTTGGACATAAGGGACATACAGGAGGAAGAGAGACTATGGGAGAAAACCAATATAAATACAAACTGCTTGCGCTCGACATGGATGGAACTTTACTGAATGATAATCATGAAATTTCCCTGGAAACGATTAACTGGATTAACAAGGCGATTCAGGAAGGGATTCATGTATGCTTATCCACCGGACGTGCTGCCATGCATGCTCTGCCTTACGGTCAGCAACTCGGCCTGGAGACACCCATGGTAACCGTAAACGGCAGTGAGGTGTGGAAATCACCCCACGAGTTGTGGCGCCGGTATTTACTTGATAAGGAGCTCGTTCGCAAGATGCACCAGATTGCCGTAGAAACAGGCTCTTGGTTCTGGGCTTACTCAACGGAGGAATTATATAATAGGGATCGTTGGCCGGATACATTGGACACACAGGAGTGGCTCAAATTCGGTTATAATACGGAAAATGACGAAATTCGCCACCAAATTTTGCTTAAGCTTCAGGACATGGGTGGACTTGAGATTTCCAATTCTTCGATGACAAATCTGGAAATTAACCCAGCTGGTATATCCAAGGCCAGTGGAATCGCTGAAGTGTGCGACCTGCTTGGCATTACTCTGGAGCAGGTGGTTGCCGTTGGCGACAGTCTGAATGACCTGGCTGTGATTCAAGCGGTTGGACTGGGCGTAGCCATGGGGAATGCTCAGGATACAGTAAAAGAAGCCGCTGATGTGGTCGTGGCTTCGAACAATGACGACGGCATTGTAGAAGTGATCCGCGATTATGTGCTTGTGTAATAAAACGAATGATGCAGCAAGCAGAATAAATGGACGAGAAGGAGGAGGCCCATGGACATTGTAGGCTGGATTGTTGTTATTGTGCTATTCATTGTGGGCATGGCCGGGGCGGTATATCCCGTATTGCCGGGGGCGCTCGCCATCTATTTTGCATTTTTTGTATACGGCTGGTTTTTCTCGTTTGCTCCATACAATGCACTGTTTTGGATTATACAAACACTAATCGTCGTTGCCCTTTTTGTTGCGGATTATGCTGTGAATGCGTGGGGAGTTAAGCGATTTGGTGGCTCGCGCCTGTCAGCGATACTGAGTACTATCGGGATTATTATTGGCCCCTTTGTTATTCCGGCATTTGGCCTGATTTTGGGACCATTTATTGGCGCTGTGCTAGGTGAGCTGATAAGCAAAGCCCCGCTGGACCGAGCTATTAAAGTGGGCTTTGGCTCTGTGTTAGGCCTTTTTACCAGCACCGTGATGAAAGTGATTTTGCAGCTTGCCATGATTATTGTATTCTTAATTTGGGTGTTATAACCCGAGATTCATTTTCGTTTATTATGATTTGCAGAGACAGAATCGACATGCGGCTCCGCACCGGTGATGGCTCAGGCCATGACAGTTTGTGCGGGGCTTTTGCATGCGTGTGAACAGCAAGAAAGAAGGGAACGCATTTTGTCCAATAAAGAAACATTCCTTAAAGGTACGCTTATTTTAGCCGCTGCCGCCTTGGTGGCCAGAGTGCTTGGTCTGGTACAGCGTGTTCCACTGGAGCATCTGCTCGGTTCCGTCGGGAACGCCTCGTTTACCATTGCGAACAACGCTTACTTGATGCTGCTCACGGTGGCTACGGCCGGCATTCCAAGCACATTGAGCAAAATGGTTTCAGAACGTTATGCACTGGACCGACCTTCGGAAGCGCGACGTGTGTATCGTGCGGCTTTGATATTCGCGGCTGCGGCAGGCATTATCATTACAGCGCTGCTGTATTTTGGAGCGCCTTATTTTGCCGAGCATGTAGCAGGGGTTCCGCAATCCGCTTTGGCCATTCAGGCTTTGGCGCCAGCATTACTGCTGTTCCCTGCCATTGCTATGATGCGTGGATACTTCCAAGGGCGCGGTAATATGACCGCAGGGGGTATTTCACAAATTGTGGAGCAGGTTGCACGGGTAGCGACCGCTATTATACTCGCTTTTATTATTTTGAAGCTGGGTTATGGAGATCGCGAGGTTGCAGCTGGGGCCTCCTTTGGGGGTGTCATGGGAAGTCTTGGCGCTCTGGCGGTCATGTTGTACTACACGGTAAAATTGCGTCGTCAGGATCGACAGGATCGTCAAGATCAATTCCAAGAGGAAAGCTCCGCGCTACCGATGATGCGCATTTACAAAGATATTTTCAAGCTTTCCATTCCAATTGTATTGTCGTCTCTGACGGTTCCGGCGGTCAACTTTATTGATACGTCGATTGTGGTGAGACTGCTATCTGGTCAAGTGGGATTGGATCAGGCGACTACTCAGTTGGGTTATCTAGGCTCTCGGGCACAGAGTGTGGCGGGAATTCCGCCGATTTTGGCCATTGCGCTCAGTCAATCGCTTATTCCGATCATTTCAGCGGCATTTGCCCGTAAGGATGAGCAGCATTTACAAAATCAGATGACGCTGGCTTTGCGTATCTCTATTTTGACTGGAATGCCGATTGTGCTGGCTTTATGTGTGACCGCTTATTCTATTAATGGTTTACTGTTCAGCTCGCTTGGAGGCAGTGGTATCATCGCTGTTCTGACACTCGGAACGATATTCCAGATTACGATGATGACTTCTAATTCAATACTGATCGGTATGGGCAAGCCGCGTATTTCAATGGTTAATGTCATGGTCGGTATCGTCGTTAAGTTTGCAGCGAGCTGGCTGCTGGCTGGTTGGCTTGGGATTTACGGGATCATTGCCGCAACCGGATTATGTTTCCTCGTGATCACGTTGCTGAATTTGCGTGTGCTTAAAGGGATCGTCTCCTTTTCCATCATGGGCCGTCGCTGGGCAGGGTTCTTAACCGCAGTCGTCGTCTCGGGAGCTATCGGATACGGTGTAAATGAAGCCTGTATTCTGCTGGTGCATCTGATGCCTGCGCGTGTAGCCTTCTTCATCGCATGCTGCATTGCCGGAGCGACTGTACTGGTATGCTACTTGGTGTTGCTGGTTGTATTGCGCGTATTGCGCAGGGACGAGCTGGGCAACTATCCACGTATGTTGCAAAAGGTACTACGTCCGTTAATGCGCCTACAGGGTGAGTCCACAGGACAACGAGGCTAAAAGAGTCCTCGAGTCTTTCAGTGGAAAGGTTGCAGGCTGTTATGGGCAACGTGGGCCATCGCTGTTTTTTGGATGCTGTGGCGATGCTCGTGGCGCATGGCAAATAACAGCGGTCGCCTTGGTTCGCTGAGATGCCCGAGTGTGGAGCCGTCCTGAAACCAGTCATACCGGGGAATTGGATCATAAGCTGTATCGGACCAGACGGCGTTCAGCTCCGGGCTGTACAGACGTTGTCCTGGCGGTAGCCATTCATGTGCTAAAAGCGTTGCACTTTCATCTGGAGAGTGCAACGCTTTTTGTTCATTCGGTGTGAACAATCCGGGCCAATAGTCGCTACGTGAACCCGTATGCGGCACACTGTTAGCGAATGCTGATGCCTGATCCAGCACCTGCTGATGGCCGAAGAGCATAGCATAGAGACTTTTGCCAAAGCCGATCCGCTCATCCAAATGGCCGAAACGCTCCATCACTAGTCCAGCAAGCCCACCGTTCAGCCCAAGTGGAAATATAACCTGATTAAGCTGGAGCCAGTCATGCAAATAAAAGCCCGGCTTGTGTGTCACAAATTTTTGAAAATACGGATCTTTTACTACACGTCCTTCAATATAGTTTTGTTCATTAATGATGAGCGCCACAGTCAACAGAGAGCTATCACGCCATGCCCAGAAACGTTCCCAAAAGGGCTTCATGAATGGCGAAACGTGAAAATAAGGCAACAAATGAAAGCAACTCCGACCCAAATGGCGGCTGTGCATGTAAAGTTGCAACTGCGGATAAGCGTCTTGAAAAATAAGGGCGTTACAGCGCTCCAGTAGCCGATACAGCCATTCCTTTTCCTGCTCGCCGAATAGGTTGTCAATCAGTCCCCCTTTCAAATCGGTCATATGATAGCCGCCATTACGAGAAACCAGGTGGGCCAGTAATGCCCAGTGTAACTCCGGGTAGCCACGATAGCATTCAAGGTAAGCGGCAGTGCGGGTGACGTTGCTGCGATTCTCCTGTGCTGTATCATTCTTGATCCGCTCCAGCAGCTCACAGTCTGTTTCGCATAAGGGCATATTCAGAGAAGAGGGACGCGTAGCGGGTCCGTTCACCAACATTAACGCTTCAGCTTCATTCATAGCGGCCTGTGCCGTATGATAATCCCACGCTAGTTCACGCAAGGGGTAGCGTAATTTGCGGGATTCGGTCCAGGCTGCCCGTTTGCCTTCCCAAGCTTCCTCAGCAACACGGGGAACGGAACCCAGTAACTTTAGCCCTCCCTGAAGCTGTCGAGATGCCGTATGGAGCCATTCGGTAAGAGACATGACTAAATAACCTCCTTTCCAACTGCAAGCATCCCCGTATCCTGCCAAGTAAGTTGGGTATGCTGTTAGGATGTCGTCGTTTATGTGGTGGATTCTTAAGTATATCTTTAGTATGCCTCAATGAGAGGGCTTCCAATCGGCATGTGAGCAGAATGGGGGAGTGTGCAAAAGCTTCACTTGGCGTTACAATAGAAAGTGCAATCTTTTCAGTATAAAAAGAATTTAAGGAGGAATCATCCATGCAAAAAATCGTCTCTCATGAAGACTTTAATAAGGCAATATCCACTCCGGGCGTAACGGTGGCTGTATTTAAGGCGGACTGGTGTGGGGATTGTCATTTCATTGATCCGTTCATGCCTGATGTGGAACAACAATATGCAGATAAGCTTACATTAATTGAGATTGATGTAGAACAGGCCGAAAGCGTCAGTCAAGAGCAGAATGTATTGGGGATTCCTAGCTTTATCGCTTACAGTGAAGGGCGAGAACTGGTACGTCTGGTGAACAGACTGCGCAAATCCCGCGAGGAGATTGAGCAATTTTTGGATCGGGCTGTTGAAGTCCATACGAGCTTGGCAAAATAATGAATGCTGTACATGCATACATGAAGGTTCCAAATTGAATTTTAAACATCAAGACATTCAGAAAGCCGCTTCCTTTCAAGGGGGCGGCTTTCTCACGAACACGTTCACATTTTGTCAACAAAGCTCGTATGTCAAGGAACGATATATCAGTTATAATTACTATAAGTGATCATTTCACAACATATAAAGTGAATAAATATTATATTTGGAAGGATACGGGTGAATTTGAATAACAAAATTAGAATATTAAAATGGCTGGCACTCGTAACATGTATTGTCATGTTTTTGGCTACCTTCGGTGGAGGTGTTGTGACGCGGACGGATTCGGGTCTGGGCTGTGGCCGGGAATTCCCGCTATGCAATGGTAAGCTGGTTCCGGCACATACGATCGCATCCCTTATTGAGTTCTCTCACCGCTCCGTCAGTGCCATGGCCGGGATTCTTTCTATCGCCTCATTTGTTGGCTTTTTGCTGTTTATGAAGCATCGAAAGGATTTACAGCTATTCTCGCTGCTCACGCTCTTGTTTGTGATCATACAAGGTGCAATGGGGGCGTTGGCTGTCATATTCTCCCAATCAGCTGCGGTCATGGGACTGCATTTTGGCTTTGCGCTTATCGCTTTTGCCAGTGCGACTATGATGACGCTGGGGGCCTGGCAGGAGCATGCGGACTCACGCCACACTCCGCGTCTGATTCCTGGGCCTGTCAGTCGGGGCTTTCGTAATTTTATATGGCTATCGACGATCTATACCTATATTGCTGTCTATTCAGGGGCGTTGCTTAGTCACTCGGTCATCCAGAAGGTTGTAAATATTGGAGGCTTCATATCTCCACTGTTGCTTCATCAGATTTCAGCCGGTCTGCTGTTCGTCATTATCTTGGCTGTGGGTCACTACGCATACCGTTATCACCCGAATCACCGGGACATCCGTATATTGGGTGTTGTATCGGTCTTGTTAATCCTGCTTCAAGTGGTGATTGGAATTATCTTGCTGTACGTCAACAGACCTGAAATCTACATGTTTATCGTGCTGGGGCATATGCTGGTGATTGCATCGTTGTTCTCCATCTTGGCTTATCTGAGCTATCGTGTATGGCAATTGTCACCGGATCGCAAGCTTGTTCCGACCCAAGCACAACGTACCTAAGCATTTCATAGATCATAGTGAAGCGGATTTTTGCCCAAGTGGCGTTTAAACACGTATAATAGCATATAAGAAACAAACCAGGCCCACGAGTTTCTCGAGGGCTTGATTTGCTTAGGAGGAATCGTCCAGTTGATCTACCAGAATTTGCGCCAATTTATTGAAGCACTGCGTAAAGAAAATCATCTTAAAATTATAGAGGCACCTGTCGATCCTTACTTGGAGCTGGCTGAGATTCATCGAAGAGTCATTGAGGAAGAAGGGCCGGCACTGCTGTTCACGAATGTAAAAGGAACTCCGTTTCCTGTAGCCAGTAATCTGTTTGGCACGAATCGCCGTGTGGACATGGCTTTTGGCCCGCGCCCAGAGCAACTGATGGATGCGATTGTAGGAGCAACCAAAACATTGTTTCCACCTACACCCAAAGCATTGTGGAATGAACGTGGCCTGATTAAGGACATGCTAAAAGTAGGCCTAAAAACAGTATCTCATAGCGAGGCTCCTGTATTGGGAGTTCGCCGTACAGAGGCTCCGCTGGCACCACTGCCTAAAGTGACCAGTTGGCATGAGGATGGAGGACCGTTTATTACCCTTCCACTCGTGTATACCGAGAAGCCAGGTCAGCCCAAGGATCATAATCTGGGGATGTACCGCATTCAGATTTATGATGATCAGACGACGGGCATTCACTGGCAAATTCATAAAGGCGGCGGTTTCCATTATCATGAAGCGGAGCTACGTAATGAGCCGTTGCCTACGACGATTATCATCGGTGGCCCGCCTGCTCTGATTGCGTCTGCCATTGCTCCAGCACCGGAAAACTTGCCTGAGCTGTTGCTGGCTTCGCTTATTATGGGAGGCAAGCTGCCCATGACAGAGGACCCGCTTGGGGGTCATCGGATTCCAGCAGAAGCAGAATTTGCAATCAGCGGTTATGTGCCACCTCATGAACGCCGTCCGGAAGGCCCGTTTGGCGATCATTTTGGATATTATTCATTACAGCATGATTTCCCTGTATTTCATGTCAAACATATGCATCACCGCAAGGATGCCATTTATCCGGCAACCATTGTAGGTAAGCCTCGGCAAGAAGACTACTACCTCGGTGAGTTTTTGCAACGTCTGCTGTCGCCTGCCTATCCGCTTGTGATGCCTTCCGTCAAGTCCCTGTGGGCGTATGCGGAAACGGGCGTACATGCGCTGGCAGCGGCAGTCGTACGTGAAAGCTACTCCCGTGAAGCGCTTGTATCCGGTTTTACCATTTTGGGTCAAGGTCAATTGTCATTGACCAAGTTCCTGATGCTGACAGATCGAGTCATTGATTTATCTGACTTTAACCTGCTGCTGGAAACCATTCTGGAGCGATTTAATCCAGCAAGGGATTTATTTATTTTCAATCACACGTCACACGATACACTCGATTACACAGGCCGCAAGCTGAATCATGGCAGTAAGGCGATCCTGATGGGAATAGGTGAGCCTGTACGTGAATTGCCTCGTGCCTATGAGGGAGGCGATCTGCCGGGGATTCGTGAAATTGAACCCTATTGCGGAGGTTGCCTCGTCGTATCGGGTGCGTCTTTTGAGCAAGAGCCTGAGCTGGCGGCACGTGTTTTGGAGCGATTAGCTGCGGGTGAGCAAGAGTGGCCGCTCGTTTTCATTGTGGACGATGCCAAAGAAGTCGTTCGTTCTCAAGCCTCGTTCCTGTGGACGGTATTCACTCGCTTTAACCCGGCTACGGATATGTACGCGGACAGCGAAGTGCGTTTGCATCACCTGAACTATAAGCTGCCGATTGTAGTGGATGCGCGTATGAAGCCGGGGTATCCGGATGAGGTGTTACCGCGTGAGGATATTGTTAAGCTTGTAGATCAACGATGGACAAGTTATTTCGCTTGACGCCCTAATTAACCTACAGCCGGATTTTACATTTATAAGGAGGCGTAAGCATGATACGCAAGCTACTGGGTGAGCCGCCACGTGTGAACAAGGGCATCCTGCTAGATGCCATGAATAGCATGTCAGATATGTTGAACCTGCTGGAGCGGCAAATTCAGGCTGGTGGAGATCCGACCCACGATTTTCGGAAGGCGGATATTTTGACACGCGGTCTAATGTCATCCTTGGATGAACTGGAGCAGAGCCATCATGCTGCCGCCTTTTTCCGTATGAAAGTGAAAGCCGGATATGCTGAAGATATGAGTGAGGATGAAAAATCCGACTATGCATTGTATGTTTTCTTTTATAAGGATGGGTTTGTGAGGGTATTTTCCATTTTGGATAAGCTGGGCAACTGGCTGAATGATCTGTATGATTTAAAAACAGGGCAGTATAAGGCGCATTATTCGTATTTTACCGTGTTGCGGCAACTCAAGTATCTCAAAATGCATCCTGTATTGACCGATAATTTAAATGATATCAAGGATACATACAACGATGCCATCAATCGGCTGCGTAAGCGGCGGAATACGGAGATACACTATATGAATACGGAAATGCAGGATGATCTCTGGCAACGACACCGAGCTTTGTATGGAAAAATCCAATTGGAGGACCTCGATCACCATTTGGAAGATTTGCAGCAGGGCTTGGAAATGGTGTGTCGGTCGTTGTCAATCGCCTTTACTTATACTGCGAAACAATGGGAGAACCGGGCAGTACGCCCAAAAATATGATAGAAAATATCCTTTGACAAAGCAATGTAAACTATCTATACTGAAACCTAGTTTCAGAAAAATGCTTGAATTATGTTTTTTTATATAAACTTAACGGACAGCTAAAGCTGGAGTTTAACATATTTTTCTTATCCAGAGAGGTGGAGGGACTGGCCCGATGAAGCCCGGCAACCCGTTCTTTCCCGGTGTAATACACTGGGAGGGAACATGATGGTGCTAATTCCTACAAAACCGCTAGAGTTATAGCGATTTTGGCAGATGAGAAAAGGATCGCAAGGTGGGGCCCTTTTCATTCTGTGAAAGGGGCTCTTTTTTGTATAAATAAATAGCGATTTTATACAATCCTGAGAGATGACAACTGGTAAAAAGGGTAAGGAAGAAGTGAAGGGGGTCGCAGCACGTTGATAGAGCTTAAGCAGTTAACCAAGCATTATGGCAAAGGCAACCGACGCGTTAATGCGCTGTCTGGGTTGAATCTTTCTATACAGCGTGGAGAAATATTCGGAGTGATTGGTCACTCCGGGGCAGGGAAAAGTACATTGATCCGCTGTATTAATTTATTGGAACGCCCTACTTCAGGTGAAGTATGGGTAGACGGGGTAAACCTCACTACTGTGAGTCAATCCCAGTTACAAATGCAGCGCCGAAAAATCGGAATGATTTTTCAGCATTTTAATTTGTTGTCTTCGGCGACGGTATATGACAATATTGCATTTCCGTTGCGGCTGGTAAACACGCCCAAGCAGAAGTTGGACCAGAAGGTTCGTGAACTGTTGGAATTGGTGGGTCTCGAAGAACACAGTGGAAAGTATCCGTCACAGCTCTCAGGTGGACAGAAACAGCGGGTAGGAATTGCGCGGGCGTTGGCTAGTGATCCTCATGTATTGCTGTGTGACGAAGCGACTTCTGCGCTTGATCCACAGACGACGGGGTCTATCCTGAAATTGCTGCTGGATATTAATCAGCGCTTTAATTTGACCATCGTGCTCATTACACATGAAATGCATGTCATTCAAAGCATTTGTGATAAAGTTGGCGTCATTCATCAGGGTGACATCGTGGAGCAAGGTCCGGTGGCTGAGGTATTTTTGAAGCCGCAGCACCAGGTAACCAAGGACTTTATCCAGCGGGAGTCAGAACATCCCGAGGAGTTGCAAGCAGCGATTGCGGCAGCAGGTGAGGGCGAGTCGGCACAGGTGGTGCGTATCTCCTTTTTGGGCAGCAAAACATATGATGCGATTCTGTCGCGTACGGCTCGAAGCACTGGGGTTGATTTTGCGATCTTGCAGGGAACCATATCTACGATTAAAAATGTACCCTATGGTCAGCTAATCGTTCGTTTTGAAGGAAATCATGAGGATATAGAGCATACGCTGCGCGAAGTGTCTGGGCAAGGACTTGATGTGGAGGTGATCGGACAATGAGCGAACTTGATTTTTCACAAGTGAGTTGGGAAGAGCTAGGGAATTCTACTATGGAAACCCTTCAGATGCTCGGTGCATCCGCATTGTTCACCCTCATTATTGGTTTGCCGCTCGGCATATTATTGTTTCTGGCGAGCCGCTCCTCGTTGACTCTGATGAAGGTGATATACATTGTATTATCATTCATCGTTAACATTTTACGTTCCGTGCCATTTATCATTTTGATCGTTGCACTTATTCCTTTTACACGATCGCTGGTAGGTACCTCGACCGGGGTGTTGGGAACCATCCCACCATTGGTTATCGGGGCTGCCCCATTCTTCGCACGTCTTGTCGAAACGTCTCTGCGTGAAGTGGACAAGGGTGTCATTGAAGCCGCACAAGCAATGGGGGCCTCGACAGGACAAATTATCCGGCGTGTGCTGTTACGTGAGGCACTTCCGGGACTGCTAGCCGCATTAACCATTACCGTCGTTACACTCGTATCCTACACGGCAATGTCCGGGATGATCGGGGGCGGTGGACTGGGTACACTGGCTATCAACTACGGCTATTATCGTTATGAAACGGCTGTAATGATCGTTGCGGTCGTGCTGATGGTCGTATTGGTTCAATTGCTGCAAATGGCGGGAGACCGTCTCGTGCGGCATTATACTCGAAAATAGGGAAAACATATAGATATCCTTATTGATCAGGACGTCTGCTCCTGAATATTACAAATTTTTGGAGGGGTAATAACATGAAGAAATGGGTATTGGCTGTATTAAGCTTGACATTAATTGCGGTGCTGGCTGCTTGCGGCACAAAGAGCACAACATCGGATACAAACAATGCGGCCGAAAATACAGGCGGATCACCACGTGAAGTGGAGCTGAAAGTTGGAGCTTCTCCTGTGCCGCATGCGGAAATTTTGGAAGCAATCAAACCTCAGTTGGAAAAAGAAGGGGTTCGTCTCCAAGTCGTTCAGTTTAACGACTATGTACAGCCGAACGTTCAATTGTTTGACAAGCAGTTGGATGCTAACTTCTATCAACATGTACCTTACTTGAATGTTATGAACAAAGAGCGCAAAATGAATTTGGTTTCTGTGGGCGCGGTTCACCTGGAGCCTTTCGGCATCTACTCCCAAAAATATAAAAAGCTTGATGAACTCCCAGATGGCGCAACGGTAGCCATTCCGAACGATGCAACAAACGGAGGCCGTGCATTGTTGTTGTTGGAAAAACAAGGTCTGATCAAGCTGAAAGACGCAAGCAACATTGAAGCTACGGTAAAAGATATTACTGAAAATAAGAAAAACCTGAAATTCAAGGAGCTGGAAGCGGCTATGCTGCCACGTCAGTTGCCTGAAGTGGACATTGCGTTGATCAACACGAACTACGCTCTGGAAGCTAAGCTGAACCCGACGAAGGATGCACTGGCACTGGAAGATAAAGATTCTCCATATGCTAACGTTCTGGTAGCTCGTCCTGATAATAAAGATTCTGAAGCGATTCAGAAGCTGCTTAAAGCTTTGCAATCCCCAGAAACTAAAAAATTCATTGAAGATAAATACCAAGGCGCAATTATCCCGGCATTTTAAGTAGGGAACGAGAACACATTGCACGCAAACCCCAGATTCTCTTGAACAAGAGGACTGGGGTTTCTTTTGGATAGAGTTGTAGGGGAAGCTTAAATATTTTATACTTGGGGGTGACCGTTCTCTGTGAACAGGAGGAAAATTGTTGAGAGATAAAGTCGCATTCATAACGGGTAGTGCCAAAGGTTTAGGTAAAACGACCGCTCTGCGTCTGGCGAATGAAGGCTGTAATATTGCGCTGAATTATGTGCATAGCCAAGCAGAAGCCGAAGCGCTTAAGCGGGTGATTGAGTCTAAGGGAGTACGCTGCCTGTCTTTACAAGGGGATATCACTGTTCAGAAAGATATCACGAGGCTGATTGGTGAAGTCCAGGATCGGCTAGGCGGAGTCGATATTATGGTGAACAATGCTGGACCGTTCATCCGGGAACGCCGCCTGTTTGCGGATTACAGTGTAGCTGAGATTCATACCATGATACAAGGGAATCTGGTCGGTACCATGTTGCTGGATCATTTGGTATTGCCTCACATGCGTAGCCAGCAATGGGGACGTATTATTCATTTTGGCTTTGGTCATGCTGGAGAAGCGAGGGCTTGGCCGCATCGCGCCGTCTACGCAGCCGCCAAGGTGGGGCTGGTGTCTTTTACGAAGTCACTGGCTGTGGAGGAGGCTCCTTATGGCATCACGGTCAATATGATCTGTCCAGGGGATATTCGAGGAGCAAATAAGGAAATGTCAATCGCCGATGTCATCGGCATGCAGGATAAAGAGACACCGCGTGGGCGTCCGGGGAGCGGAGAGGACATTGCGCGAGTGATCGCCTATTTGTGTGAGGAGCATTCGGATTTTATAACAGGCAATATTATGGATGTATCGGGAGGATTGGACCCCATTCGGCCAACCATATAAGCTTGAGTGATCCCTCAGACGCTGTAACACAAAAAAGAGTCTTGAGCTTCGTTACCGAAGTCAAGACTCTCATGATCTTATGCATCAAGCATTAGAATACTTGTACCACTTCTTGGACGCCGTCGACTTCTTCGAGAAGAGCGCGTTCAATCCCTGCTTTCAGCGTGATTGTGGAACTTGGGCAACTGCCGCAAGCGCCTACCAGCTTCAGCTTAACGATGCCGTCTTCTACGTCAACCAGCTCAACGTCGCCGCCATCGCGTTGCAGGAACGGACGGAGCTTATCCAGTACATCTGCTACTTCATCATACATTTGAACGCTTTGTGTTTCGCTCATTAGAATTCAACTCCTTTCCTATACCTTTATTATTATATTACAAAGCGGGCCAAATTAAAATGCCCGTCATCCAAAGCAGGTGAAAAAATGTTAAGACCTATTATTGAGTTTTGCACCAGTAATATGCATTGGGGCACTGATGAAATCATGTCCAAGCTGGAACAGAATCCAGATTATGATGTGATTGAATACGGCTGCCTAAGCAATTGCGGTCAGTGTAACGCGGAACCCTATGCGATGGTCAATGGTGAGATTGTATCCGCAGATTCAGCAGAGCTTCTGTACGAAGTGATTATGAATAAAATTAAGGAAGCTGAAGCATGGGATAACCTAGACTTGGATTGAAATATAATGCTCTGTTAGCCCATACACGCAATATACAAAGAAGACCTGCTTTGGGAGCGGGTCTTCTTTGTTTGTTTAGCATGATCAGCCAAAATGGCGTTTGGACTTCCAGAGCACACCGCTTTTAAGCAGGCGTGGTACACGGCCGCGCAATGAAGTGCTGCCCATAAAGCCATAGCCGAACCCGGCCTTCTTGCCAAGTGCGCCTAATGTACCGCGCAGCTTTAAAGGATGCGGGTGAGGCGTTTGACCTTTCCATAGATCACGTACAATATGTGCGATTTGTTCCCCTTGCACCTCTGCTGCCTGAGCGCTTGGAGAGTAGGGAAGGCTCGCACAGTCTCCGACCACATATACCTCTGGATGATCTGGTATTTGGTAGTAATCGTTGAGCACGATACGACCCTGAGGGTCTTTAGGGACAGCTAAATCCTGCACGATTTTTACTGGCTGAATCCCGGCCGTCCATACCACTGCATCCGTTACAATTTGCTCGTCACGGTTATAAATAGCCCCCGGCTCAATACGAGAAACCGCAACATGGTTCAGGGCATTAACCTGATGCTCCTTGAACCAAGCATGTACATAGGCAGACAAACGTTGCGGGAATGCTGACAGCACCCGCTCGCCCCGATCCATAATGGTAATATTCAAATCCGTGCGGCTTTCACGTAACTCCGCTGCAATCTCAACACCGCTAAGACCGCCGCCTACAATATGGACATGTCCATATGGCTTGATTTCGTTCAAGCGCAGATAGGTTTGGCGGGTATGGTTAAACGACTGGATCGTACAGCTGTGTTCTTCAGCCCCCGGTGTATTGTGAAAGCGGTCGGTACAACCCAACGCAATGACAAGCTGATCATAGGGCAAGGGTTCACCGTCTTGAAAATGGACCATTTTATTCTCCAGATCCATCGAGGTGACCTCTCCGTATTTGCGAATAAGACGTTGCTCATCTGGAAAATGCACCCGCAAATCAAAATCAGAAACCGTACCTGCTGCGAGGGCATAGTACTCTGTTTTCAAGCCCTGAAAGGGCATTCGATCCACTAAAATAACTTGAACATCGTCGGGAATGTGTTTATCCAGCAATTCTTTGGCAATGGTAAGGCCGCCATAGCCGCCCCCCAGAATAACGAAATTTTTCATCAAAATCCGCCTTCCTTTCGCTACCGTGTCCCCGGCAAATGGTCTGGTGTCTCGTCGATCTAACACAAGTTTTTGTTGTTATAAAACCCGAGAATCGGGCCTGCCTGTGGCAGACAGACCAGCGTATTCCGGGGCAGCATGATGCTGCATGATGTGAGTAATGGGGATGATATGCTCGCGGGAAATCTGAATCCGATATTACATTTATTCGAAAACTTCGATTTCGTTATAGAAGGTGTCTCGTTCTACAGGTATGCGTCCTGCACCTTTGACCAGCCAGATCAGCTCTTTACGGGTCAATCCGGCAGGGGTCAACGCACCTGCGGCATGGCTGATCTGCTCGCGCACAATCGTGCCATGGACGTCTGATGCGCCAAAGGTGAGAGCGACCTGCGTCAATTGCGGGCCAATATTAATGAAGTAAGCTTTGACATGGTCGATATTGTCCAGCATCAGGCGGCTGATCGCAATGGTTTTGAGATCTTCGTAAGCGGAGTTACGACGCATAATGTTGGCGTTTTTGCTTTTCGGCTGCATGGACAGTGGAATAAATACCATAAATCCGTTCGTTTCGTCCTGCAATTCGCGAATTTGCAGCATATGTTCAATACGATCCTGATACGATTCGACCGAACCGTACAGCATAGTCGTATGAGTTTTCATGCCGAGATTGTGGGCCGTGCGATGTACTTCGAGATAGCGGTCCACGTTGGCTTTGGTAACACGCATCTTCTTGCGATATTCGTCGGACAAGATTTCTGCGCCACCACCAGTCAGGGATTGAAGTCCAGCCTTTTGCAGCTCCTCAAGCACTTCTTTAATACTCAAGCCGCTTATGCGTGTGAAAAAGTCAATTTCCGCTGCTGTGTAGGCTTTCAGTGTAACGTGGGGATATTTTTCATTCAGCGCCTTCAATGAGTCTACATAGTATTGGAAAGGCACATGATTATTATGACCACCGACGATATGAAATTCTCTTACCCCCGGATGGATGTGTTGCTCTACATAATCAATCATTTCCTGCCCGGACAACGTATAAGAGCCGTCCTCCCCCTGATCCTTGCGGAAATTGCAGAACGCGCAGCGCGCTTCGCATACATTGGTGAAGTACAGGCTCATGTTTTCGATAAAATAAACCTTTTTTCCGTTCTTGCGTAAATTAGCTTCGTTAGCCAACTGACCCAGTGTGAGGATATCGTCAGTTTCATACAAATATATACCATCTTCGAGGTTCAAACGAATCCCGTTCTGTACCTTTTCTACAATTTCCGCCATTCTGCGGTCTGTAAAAGGTGTAACTAATGTGGACATGCCTATTCCTCCTTCAAGTTGCTCTGTGCGAGGCTGTCCGCCAAATCAGCGGCACAAGCGCTTGATGCGCACAGGATGTCCCGTTCCGTCGGTAAAATCCGGCAGCGCGGATATACGATATGTGAAAAATGTTACAATGCCAGGCTACAATGATGAATATCTCAAAATATCGCCTTTGAAATGACAAATTTCCGACAGTTTCTTTTACACACTCTTCACCTATTATAAACCTCACACCACCGGTGTTCAATACAAACGAATAGAAAAACAGGTCTTGAAGCCTGTAAGGGAAGGACATTCCATGACTTGAGCACCTGCAAATAGTGGAGTATACTGAAGGAGAACATGAAGTAAAAGAGGAGGATGGAGCTATGATTAACATCACCGATTCCGCTGCTGAGCGTTTGAAGGATATGCTGGAGCAGCAGGAAACGCCGAATATGTTTTTACGTCTGGGTGTTACGCCAGGTGGTTGCACCGGATTCTCGTATGCAATGGGCTTTGACGACAACGAGACGGATCAGGATATATATATGAACGTACAGGATATGAAGATTGTAGTGGAAAAGGAAAGCATCCGCTACCTGGACGGTCTGGAAATCGACTTTGAAGAGTCTGGAATGTCAGGCGGCTTCACGATTCATAACCCGAATGCCGTAGCTACATGCGGCTGCGGTTCAAGCTTCCGTACAGCTACAGATGCCGGGAAACCGAACGAAGAGCCTTGTTAAGGTAGTTTAAAAGGGTACAATGAAATGAATTGTCTGCAAACCTGCATGATGGGGTGTTAACAATTCGAAAATGTAAATCAAGACCTCCAGAACGGTATAGTCACGTACTATATTCGTCCTGGAGGTCTTTTTTAATATGTAGAGATTACTTACTTAGGATCATTATCACTACGTGTGGATTGGACAAATTTACTCAGGGCATTAAAAAAGGCAAATGCAACTGTAAAAAGCAAAAGAGCTACGGGTTTAATTTCAATCTTAGAAAAAACACTATATAAAACTAAAAATGCAAAAAAGAGTACTGAGCTATTTACGTTTTGTTTTGTATAAATAGATTTTATAAAATTCATTGTATCACTCTCCAATTTGATTATAAGAATTCAAAACATATAGTATAAGTACCTCATTAACAAAATAGAAGTTAACTTGGTATATATACCATATTGCGAATGTATTCAATGAACGACTTCTTATACATAAATTACAGTATTGCATACAAACATTCAGGACTTATCAAATAAAAAATTCACATTATTTTAATTAGAGTTTTACTTCACTAGAATTTCAGTATAGGAACTTACAATTTAAATTCTGAGGGAGTGAAAGAATATATGAACAATCCAGTTAGTTTAAAAAGGGCTACCATGACATATGGACCTGATGATGATCCTCATATGTATGAATTAATTGAGGGAGTTCTGTATGATCGTAGTTATTTCTTTTATCTTGAACATGGGATACTGTGTCTGCGACATGTAAGAAAGGTAGAACAACCGGACCATCCACATCTTTATGTGGATGGGGAAAGTGGGGGCCTCCAACTAGCGAAGAATGTACAGCGTGGGATTATGGAAGTCGTTACAGAACTGATCGAGCGTTTGCGTAGTAAGGATGGATTGACGTTTTTACTGGACGAACTGCTATGGCTACATGGTCGAAGTCATATTGAACTTAACCTCGTAAAAAATAAAGGATGATATATTTCTGTTGAGAAACTAGCTGATTTGTAACCTTCCTCCACGGAGTTGGCACTTAAGACTAAGAACACGAAAGAAAAGAGGCTAGGGATGTATGAAGGAGTGGGTTGAAAAGGCACGGCAGGGGGATGAAGAAGCGTTCGGGCAGCTAATGCTGCATTTTCGCGGGATGGCCTATGCGGTGTCCTATGACATGCTGAAGGATGTTCATCTCGCGGAAGATGCCGTGCAGGATGCGTTCATAGAGTCTTATCAGAATCTGGAGAAGCTACAGAACCCGTCCGCTTTTCCAGGCTGGTTCAAGACCATTGTCGTAAGACAGTGCCAGCGGATGCTGCGGCGCAAGCATCATTCGGTGCTTCCTCTGGATGAGGCTGTGCAGATATCGGGAGGAGTACCGGGTGTAGCAGAAATTGCGGAGCGTAGGGAGGAGAGCCAAGTTCTGCAACAATCGGTGAAGGCACTGTCTGCCAAGCTGCGCGTGCCTCTGCTGCTGTTTTATTTTTACGGCTACTCTCTTCAGGAAATTTCCGATTATCTGGGCACTCCGGTCCCGACGCTTAAGAAGCGGCTGCACGATGCTCGCCGAAAGCTGAAAGGTACACTCCCGGTAGCTGATCTCGTTTCTGTGTTCAATCATTTGTATGAGGGAGGGCAAAACATGCTACATATTGTTAACGGTGATGTTGTAGGCGAGATGTTGAAGCAGGGTGTTGTACAGGGTGATGTGCTTGTATGGAGAGAGGTATATCCGGGAGGACCGATATTTTTAAATCCAGCGGGGGCGGAAGAACGGGCATTGCGGGCCAAGGTCCTAGAAGAAACGATGGGTATTCCGGCCAGCGAATATATAACGGGCTGTGAGGAACAAGAGCGGAAACTTCGTGAGTTTATCAAGTATGATGAAGTCGTGTTGTGGTTTGAGCATGACCTATTTGATCAGAGCATGCTCGCCTATCTGCTCCACTGGTTCAAAAGACAGAAACTAGGCCGCACGAAGCTGAGCCTGCTCTGTATTGGGGAGTTTCCGGGAATCGAACGGTTTCATGGTCTAGGACAGCTCACTCCGGCACAGCTTCAGACATTATCCGGGAGCTGGCGGACCATTGGGCGGCAAGAAATGGAGCTCGGAAGCGAGCTTTGGCAGGCGTATGCTTCTCCTGATCCTGCTCAAATGGCTAATCTGTTGGAAGACAAGAAGGCAGAATTGGCAGCATCCGGCCTGCCTTTTGCCTATGAAGCTTTCACAGCGCATCTCAAGCGGCTGCCCTCGGAGCGGAATGGTCTTGGCGTTGTGGAACAGACCACGCTTCAGGCCGTTCATAATGAAGTGAATACGGCATTGGAATTGTTTCGTCAGGTAACTGACGTTCTGCATGTGCTTGGCATGGGTGATCTCGAATACTGGAAATTTATTCGTGCTTTGGCGCAAGGCGAACATCCTTTGCTGATCATTGACGGGATTGAGGCGGGCTTGGATTTCAGACAAATTCCGGATTTTCTGAACCGAAAGGTAATTCTGACAGAGTTGGGTAAAGAGGTACTGAATGGATCAGCGGACCGCATTGCAGTTCAAGGGATCGATGAGTGGTTTGGGGGGCTGCATCTCCATGGACATGAGGTTTCTTGGCGCTGGGATGATGTAGCTGGAGGTTTGATCCGACATTGAAGGATAGCTATCATCAGTATATTCTCCTAATGTTAGGAACCGACATGGGCAGATGCGCATATACTTTCTAAAAACTAACATTAGGAGGAATAAACTTGTATCAAGTACCTTCTTACTGGGGAAATTCATACTATATGCGGGCCGATTTTGTACCGATCTGGAACACAGGATTTCCGAAAGCAGTACAAATGATAAAGGAAGCGGTACAAGGGGAGCGTAACGATGAGTTGTTCTACGGTGAATTGATCAATTTGGCACCCTCACAAGAGCAGGTGGCTATTATTGAAAGCATCCGTAATGATGAGCGCGGTCACAATAAAATGTTCAGAGAGATGTATCGGGCTTTGACAGGACAGGAAATTGCAGGCATCAGTAGTGAGCAATATGAGAGGGTGCAATCTTATACAGAAGGTCTACAGCGCGCCTTGATGGGAGAGTTGGGTGCGGTGGAACGATATCGCAACATCTGGTTTGGTTTGCCTGCCGGTATCTATAAGGACACGGTGTACGGTATCATTTTGGATGAGCTTAAGCACGCTGCCAAATACAATTATCTGATTACGTTGAATCTCAGGTAACTATTGACCGAAAGTCAATACTACTCCACATCAATTGGATGCTGGATTTTATCCTTATATTCATCCACATAGAGTTGGCCGTTGCTGCCTTTAACGGCATAGAATACGTCCTCTAACTTTTTGTCGCGGGCCTTCAGTTGAGACAGCAGCCATGATTCGGGAATATGATTGGAGTTTAAATTGCCATGCAAAAGCTGTCCGTCGATTACAAGCTCAATTGGGAACTGTGTGGCATTACCTGCATTCAACTGCAGGTCTTTTAATGTCACGGCTTGCAGTTCCTTTTTCTTTTGAACAGATAGTTTTCCGTTAATCTCAAGGAGGGCGTACTGCACTTCTTCTATATTAAAAATTTCTTTCTGGCGAAGTTGTTGGTTTAAAGAATCCAATGTCATATTATTTTTTTTTAGGTTATCTTCGAGAATGAACCCTCCTTCTATGAGAACGGTGGGTGCTCCCTCTGTCCACATCTTAAAGTTTCTGAATTTCAAAAAAAACTTGGATAAAACATAAGAAGTAATTGTAAAAACAGACAGGGCTATTAATAGGTGGACAACTTCTATTTTTTGGTTAAATGCAAAATTAGCAGCCATAGCTCCTAATATAACTGCCGTTACGAATTCGTGAAAGTTCATATTGGAAAGGGTTTGCTTCCCCAATATTCTCCCAATTAGCATGAGGATAACGAATGCAGAAAAACTTCTGATCAAAATAACGAGATGATCCATGCAAAACCCTCCTAGTTTGAAAATTGCAGGTATTCAGCATATAGGTTACCCGCTGGGATGGGATAATATACCAATGTAATTAATGCATTATATGTGATGTATAAGCTTATAGGTTAGAAATTTAGCTATTTGGTCGAATGATTTGATTTCTCTGCATATGAATAGACCTCCTTATGTTCATAATCCAATGCTTCTACTGCTTCATATCCGTAAACAGCTCCTGCGCAGTACGCACAAATAACTGTACAGCCAGAGAAGCATTGTGCAGGGATGGTACAGCGATACCGATTTGACGTGTGATCAGAGGTGAAGTCTCCTTGACGGTCAGATCATGGGGGAACGTGGACAAGGCGAGTGAAGAAACAATGCCCGTACCCAGTCCTTGTCGAACCATGCTGACCAAGGTGCTGACATTGTGAGTAATGAATTGTGCCTGCAACTGACTTTGTTCGCGTTCAAAACCTTCCATAATGGCGACCTCATGTCCACCTTTACAAAAGATCATATCCTGCTCATTCAAGTCACGGATGGCAATTTTATTGTGCGATTGTAGAGGGTGACCGTCTGGCAGGAGAATAACCATGTCATCCTGACATAATGGGATGATATCTACCTGAGGGTCTGGTAACAGGATGATACCGACTTCGATTTCTCTGGTATGCACCCACTCCTTGACTTCATTCGTGGAGCCTTCATGTAGATCGAAAACAAGGTTCGGATAATGCTGACGAATATGATGAATAATCGGGGGCAGAAAATAGGCTGAGGCAGAAGGAAAGGCACCGATCGTGATCGTGCCCACGTCTAGACCTTTTTCAGCAGCCACCTGCTGCTGTACCTTTTCCATGCTTTGCAGCATCATACGGAATTGCAGCAGTACCTTGTGCCCGATATTTGTCAGCAGCACTCCTTTTTTTCGGTCGCGCAGCAATAGCTGGACACCCAGCTCGTTTTCGATGCTGGCGATGGCATGGCTGACCGCGGGCTGCGTCATATGCAGCTCATGGGCAGTTTGGGTGAAGTTTAGCGTTTCAGCTACACGAACGAAGATCATAATCTGAGTAATGGTCATAAGTGAAAAGTTATCTCCCTTATTGAAAACATTCATTTTATTTATTAGTGACCACAGTATACGCTAGTAAAGCAAAACTTTGCAAACGGCTATTCAGATTTTAGTCGGTAGCAATGAGCGATGAAAAATCTAAGGGAGAGAAGACATCTATGAAAAAATTAACACCTAAAGCTACGTTGTGGCTTGTCTTGATATTAGTGATGGTATGGGGGATCAACTGGCCGTTGACCAAGCTGGCTTTGCCAGATACGCCGCCGATATTTTTTTCAGGAATCCGTACCCTGCTGGGTGGTGTGATTCTGCTATTGTTCGCTATACGTCACCGGGAAACCTTGCGTTTTAGACAGAATGCGTGGACTTATCTTGTGCTGTCCATATTTAATATTGCAGGCTACTATGGCTTGCAGACGGTAGGGCTGCGTTATTTGCCTGCTGGGTTATTTTCCACTTTAGTATTCCTTCAGCCGATCCTGTTGGGATTATTCTCCTGGATGTGGTTAGGGGAGCGCATGTTTCCCCTGAAGGTCATTGGACTGGTACTGGGTTTTGGCGGGGTGATCGTGATTAGCTCTGGTGGAATGGCAGGGCATTTATCGGTACTGGGTATTGTGTTGGGGCTAGCTTCAGGATTGTGCTGGGCGCTCGGAACGATTTATATGAAGAAAAAAAGTCAGCAGCTGGACTCCATTTGGGCGGTGACGATGCAGCTCGTATTGGGAGGGATTATACTCAATGGGATTGGATTTACGACCGAGAAATGGAGCGATATTCACTGGACGACCTCCTTTATCGCAATTCTATTGTTTATTTCGATATTCGTGATTGCGATGGGCTGGATAATTTATTTTAAACTGATCGACAATGGAGATGCAGGAACCGTCGGCTCATATACGTTTATGATTCCGGTGTTGTCCACAGTCTTTAGTATGGTAATGCTCAAGGAATCGCTTACTTTGACGTTTGTTGTGGGGCTGGTGCTGATTGCAGGCAGTGTGTATCTGGTAAATACAGCATCTCCTAGAAAACGAAAGAACCGAAACTCCAGGGCTGATGAAACGAATTCCTGTACAAATGCATAGAAATATGGAATTAGGAAAAATATACTAGATTATCAGAGAAGGGAATAGTAAAATATGACTATATAAGTAGAGAGGAAGTTTGGTATGGGAGAATTAAGCAGTCATGCTCAGTCTGTGGAGCCGCAAGCACATTCTGTTCGTAAGCTCGCAGTTGTAGCAACAGTCATTTCAGGAGTAGCTGTACTAGGATGTATAGCCTTGGCGGTGTGGAATTATAATCTGAATACGAAGGTCAATACTTTAACTAGTGCGAACGCTTCACTAAATAAAACAACACAAGCGTTAACGAAGCAACACAACGATACAGAGGCGCTACTGGGACGAGTTAGATTAACAGCTAACCTGTCAGCCATAACGCATATGTTAGAGCAGACATCTGTCGTTACCGATGATTTTGTATTGGAAAAAGTGACTTTTGATGTAACAGAGGATGGCACGTTGAAGGGTGTGCTACTGAATGTGAACAATCAACCTAATCTTGGTTTTGGCGGTGCTTATCAAGGTTATGGTAAATATAATATGTCCTCAGCTGCATTGACGAAGAAGGCGGAGGAAGTCATAAACATAGCTATGAAAGAGTACGGTACATCTGACAAGCTTCCGGTATGGGATAAGAATACGAGGGTGGAAATGACGGTTCAAAATTATCCGCTTGGGAAGCGGGAAGGCGGCACTTTTAAACTCACCGGTCAGCAGTAGGAGGAACCTAATGTATTCCGATGTTGGGTTTTGCAGATGAAGCGGGGGAGTTAAGGAATGGACAGATATACACCTACAGCGAGGGAACGTTGGCAGATGAAACAGAGCGAGCCGCAGCAGCAGGGATGGCTGCTCGCTTTCTTTGGCTGGATTTTTGCAGGTTTGGGGTTCATATTTAGTTTTTTTGTCTTTGGAGGATTGTTGGGTGTCTTAGGTTTGGTTTTTGGAATTTTGACGAAACGAATGGAACAAAGAAACACGCAGGGCATCTTCATTATTGTAATCAGCTCCGTTGCTATTGGCATCGGTCTATTGATTTTTATGATTTTTTTTACGCAAGGTTTTGTAGAGGGTCTGAGAGAAGGGTATAATGAGCATTATTAGGTCAGGGAGGTAACAGCATTGAGCGTCATTATTTCACAGCAAATCTCGGCAACGGGCGTGAAGGAATATACGAAGGTGATGAAAACATTTGATTCTCTGTTTACACCTTTAGTTGGACAGAAGATCAGGGACACGGCATTTGGCGATATGCAATATTACGATGTCGAGGACGTATTTATTGATCTAGCGGAGAATGAATATTGGGTTATTCTACCTGCCGTTTTGCTGCATACTGATGATATTGAGGATATACGAGACGCTGTGCGTGAGTATCGTTCACATGGTTGGGAATGTACGAAACCTCTGTAAATGCATACCACTTAGGCATCTATACGGAAACGTCTTTCTTTTGCGAGATAGGCGTTTTTTTGTGTATTTGTGTAGGTGATATTCCTAATGATTGGCATGAAAAGAAAGAATTTATGCTGAAAATGCGCAAATTTTATCATTTTTTATCATAAAACGACAAGTTGGGAAATGAAAACGGCCTTAATGTGTTATACTTAGTATATCAAAGGACAAGAGTCTAAAACGACCGGTAAGGCCCTTTCTTTGAAGAGCCTCTGAAAGGTTCAACGTTTATCCAAAATAAATGGTCAAAAGGAAAAGGGGAAATGCTAACGTGAGAGTGAATTTGAAATTTACCAACAAAGGGCAAGTTGCAGTTGAGAAGTTCAACAATGAGGAGCTTATCGAAATCTTTACCCGCTACATTAAAACGTTAAGCAAGAAGTATGATATCTCGGTTACCGTACCGGAGGATCTGAATGAGCAGATCTTGGAGGAGGGTACCGTGAAGGTCGTGTTGGATAAGATTAATTGTGACATGGACGCTTTTTTCAAGGAGCTGAGCCGGGATATCAAGGTGCCGCTGGTCAAAAGATTGGGTACCAAACTGGATAACGTATTTAAGACCGAGGTTGTGGAGCAGGAACAGAACTAAGTATAGGGATCAAGCGAGTCGAATGAAGATTCGCCATATGAAATGATAAAACCTCCCGAATGGGGCGCATGGCTAGGCCATGTGCTCGTTCGGGAGGTTTTATATGTTTAAACTACTCTATTCAGTAGGAAAACATGCAAGGCATGTCTCTCCCTTTTAACGTATTGTTGTGGATGTAGGGCGCAGTTGGGCTAAATCAAACGAAGGTACCAGCCCTTCCTGCGCGGCACGACCGAGCAAAGCTTCGATGGCGGCATATCCACTGTCGCCCAGATTGGCGGTAAAATCGTTAACGTACAGGTCGATATGCGATTGGGCGACATCAGGTGAAAGCTCCTGCGCATGAGACAATACATATTCACGCGAAGCTTCGGGATGCTGCCAAGCGTATTCGACAGAGGCGCGTATCCAGTTTGTGATCGCATCCAGATCCAGCGTACGGCGGGCAATAATAGCTCCGAGCGGGATCGGCAGTCCTGTATCTTCTTCCCACCAGTTCCCCAGATCGACTTGCTTACTAAGCCCGTAGGACGGATACGTGAACCGTGCTTCATGAATAACTAGTCCGGCATCTATCTTCCCGTCACGGACAGCAGGCATAATTTGGTCGAACGGCATCACGACGATCTCGCCGACACCCCCAGGCACATGCTTGGCCGCCCACAGGCGGAACAGCAGATAGGCAGTGGAACGTTCACTCGGAACGGCTACACGCTTGCCGGACAGGGCTTCCGGGCCTTTGACGGTGGAACCTTCCTTGGTCAGCACGAGTGGCCCACAACCCCGGCCCAGTGCGCCCCCACAAGGCAGCAGGGCATATTCATCCAGTACCCAAGGGAGTGCAGCATACGAAATTTTCATGATATCCAGTCCGTCTGGTGTGATCGCCAGATTGTTGGTGATGTCGATATCGGCGAATGTAATGTCCAGCGCGGGTGCGCCCGGAATCAAACCATGCGCCAGGGCATGGAAGACAAAAGTGTCGTTGGGACAAGGTGAAAAAGCAATTTGCATCTATATAACCTCCGTTAATGTAGAAAATGCGGCTTCCAATGCTTGCAAAGCCTCTTTGATTCGCCAGGCTGCACGGTCACGTGGACCGACAGCATTGGAAATCGTGCGGATTTCCATCGTCGGCAGTTCTAGCCTATTTGCCGCCACGGCCACGCCGTAGCCTTCCATCGCTTCGGCAGCAGCTCCAGGAACGCGTTTGGCCAGCCGTTCCGCTGTTGCCGCCGTACCGGTGGCCGTAGAGACGGTCAGGATCGGCCCCGCGACAGCCGTCTGTCCGGCGGCACGCAACGTCTGAACCAATCGCTGCGCGGTGGCAACGTTCACGGCAATTTTGCTTGAGCCGAACCCTAGCTCGTCCACGCTGCTGAAGCCCTCTGCCGTCTCGGCCCCCAGGTCGGCGGCAATGATCGCGTCAGCAACAACGACGCTCTCCAATGCAGCGACCTCCGCGAAGCCGCCACCAATTCCGGCGCTGATGACCAGACGGTAGTCACCAGCCGCCGCCAGTGCTAGCGCGGTTGAAGCCGCCGCGGACGGTGCGCCCACGCCAGCTAGCTCGACCACAAAACGGGTGTCGCCTTTCAGGCCCCGCAGTACAGCTTCCCGTTCGCCTTCAACCGCGGTCATAACCAGGATGCGCTCATCTGATGTTGTATGCTCCATCGGTTGATTCCCCTTTAAATTTAGGTAATATGCTCCCTTATCATACTGCTTTTCGAAACGATGTTCAAAAAAGGTCGACAAAAAAAGCGCTCTGAGGCGCTTTTTGAAAAACTGCAAGATTCAGCAGATATGAAAATCGGTAGTTGTAAACATAAAGCAATTCTAATCTGGAAGAACAGCGCAGGCATAGCATATAATAATTATATCGGCTGATCCTTTGTGATTAGCTGAAACATGGTAATATTGCGGTCATAATGGCTTGGGGTTCCATCTTGATTGCGCACCCGAATCATCTCGCTACTGAATAACTCGATATATCCACAGCCAATCTCACAGTATACACCTGTAGGGTCCTCTTGCCAGACCGTAACGAGGTGTTGAGACAGCGCTGCGGTGAAAAATTCGATGTTTTTTTGCAGTACGCGTGGCGTTTTCTTGGGTTCCATAACGTAAATCCTCCCTATATCATGCCATTTGAAAATCAGCAATTGAACGTGGCTTCTAAGTGGTTACTACACATCATAACGAACATAAACAACAGAAAAAGAAACGGTTCTTCAATCTACTCTATGAAACAGACGTAAACACTGTACCGCTTAATGCTATTTTTGTAAAGCATCCGAATGACCTTTTCAAATATCCAGTTTGTGTTTACACACATTTTACATTGCGTTTACACTGCTGTGATGCTAGTGCGTTTCATCTAATAGTACAATAAAGGGTAACTATACTGCATGAATTGATGGAGGCCATATGTTGATAGAGAGTCAGAATAAGGATAAAGCCGGGTCAGAACGTTACTTTAACCGAGATTTAAGCTGGATTGAATTTAATCGCCGTGTGCTTCAGGAAGCTCAGGATGCAGATACACCGTTGCTGGAGAGAGCCAAATTTTTGGCGATTGTATCTAGCAATTTGGATGAGTTTATGGCTGTTCGTGTTGCAGAGACGCGCGAGAAAATCAAGGCGGGTTTTATGCAAAAGGATTTTACGGGATATACCCCCTCCGGTTTGTACAAACGCCTGATCAAGCGTACTGTCTCGATGGTATCGGAACAATACCGGACCTATCGTGATATTTCTCGCCTCTTGACGAAAAAAGGTCTTTTACTGCTCGAATATGAAGACTTAAATACGACACAGCGCAAGTCGCTGGATGCATATTTTCATGAAATTATATTTCCGGTGCTCACGCCGATGGCGGTCGATCAGAGCCGTCCTTTTCCACTCGTTCACAATAAATACGTATATTTAGCGGTCGTTTTGAGACGTCCGGGGGATACGGAGGAGGATAAACCGCTTTTTGCCATTGTGCAGGTGCCTTCGAATATTCCACGTGTGGTTACAGTGCCGTTACGTTCCAATAGCAAGAAGAAATCATTTATTTTAATTGAGGAACTGATCAAGCATCATATCCAAACGCTGTTCACTGGGTATATCCCAGAGGCCGTTCATGCTTTTCGTGTGACACGTAACTCCGATTTATCCATTAATGAAGAAGAAATCGAAGATTTGCTCGAAGAGATTGAAAAAGAGCTGCGTCGAAGACGACGGGGCGCGCCAGTAAGACTGGAAGTAGAAAAAGGGATTCATCCCTATGCCCTGATGGAGCTTCAACGCGAATTCAAGCTGTTCGACCATGTGTTTGAGGTGGACGGGCCGTTGGATCTGACATTTTTATCGTCTTTTGCCGATCATTTGGAGGGGTATTCACATTTGAAATTTCCGGCAATCAAACCACTGTATCCGGAAGAACTGCCCCCGCAAGAGGATATTTTCAACGTACTTCGCAAACGGGACGTGCTCGTGTACCACCCGTATGAATCATTCGATGCGGTAACTGATTTTATCATTGAGGCATCAGAGGACCCAGATGTGATGGCAATCAAAATGACCCTGTACCGTGTCAACGGGGAATCGAAGCTGATTCCGGCATTGGCACGTGCGGCCGAATCGGGCAAGCAGGTAACAGTGGTGGTGGAGCTGAAAGCCCGTTTTGACGAGGAACGTAATATTGCCTGGGCGCGTACGCTTGAAAAAGCAGGCTGTCACGTAGTGTATGGGTTGGTTGGCTTGAAGACGCACGCCAAAATCATTCTTGTCATACGCCATGAGCGCAACGCACTCAAACGATATGTGCATGTAGGTACAGGCAATTATAATGAAAGCACGGCGCGTGTGTATACGGATATCGGATTGTTTACGTCGGATCCAGTACTTGGTGAGGATGCCTCCGAACTGTTTAATGAAATCACGGGATTCTCTGCGCTCAAGACTTTGCAAGCTTTTACGGTGGCTCCAACGGGAATGAAGAACAAGCTGTTTGAACTCATCCGTAGGGAAGCAGAGCAAGCATTGGCAGGTAAGCCCGCCCGGATTATTGCCAAGATCAACTCCTTATCCAATCAGGAGATGATCGATGAACTATATGCGGCTTCCCAAGCAGGTGTGAAGATTGATCTTATCATCAGAGGGGTCTGCTGTTTGCGTCCCGGTGTGGAAGGATTCAGCGAGAATATACGTGTCATCAGTATTGTAGACCGCTTTCTGGAGCATTCCAGATTGTTTTATTTTGAAAATGGAGGGAAATCCGAGTTATTTCTGTCCAGTGCGGATTGGATGACTCGCAATTTGACCCGCCGAATTGAACTGATGTGCCCGATTTATGATGACGGGATCAAAGAAATGCTGGCAGATATTCTGCATTTATCGTTAAGGGATAATGTGAAGGCGCGCCAGCTTTTGCCTAATGGCAGCTATCAATTTGTGTCCAGAAACGACAAAGAGGCTCCCATCAGGAGCCAATCTGAAGCGATGAAGGTTAGAAATTGGAAGAAGGTAGAATGGACCACGACAATGTGAGGTTCCACGCCTTTTGGAAATCTTTCGCAACGGATTCTAGTTCTCGTTGTTCTAATATGGGTTCACTCTTGCTTTCCAAACGAAGATGCATTGCGTCATCCCCTGTAGTAGGATTGATGCTGGTAATCATTCCGGACTCACTCCGATCCATGCCAATCGCGAGCTGGAGCAGCGAGCCGAGCCGATGTACACGTTCCTCGTCGGAAGGCTCCAAAATATCCGCATGTGTGCGTAGCAAACGGGGGGTCCGGTTCTTGGGATGGTAATCCGCGATCAACGCGGCTAGTACCGTTTCCCTATGGGATAGACCGCCAATGCCTGCATGTAAGATCCAGAACACGGAATTCTGGCGAAAATGATAGTAATTCAAGGCAGCTCCCGTTTTGTAAAGAGTTGCTGCGGTCAGTAACAAACGTTTGTCCATAGCAGCTGAGGTTCCGCTAGCTAATGTGTCATAGAGCCGGACGGCGTACTCGTTAACCCGCTTGACATGCGCTTCGCTAACCGGGACAGCAAACGAAAGGATATTGCGAATGGATGTGATAAGCGGATTAGCTACCACGGGCTGTTCCGCGTTGACCAGCTCATGAAATAGGCCGTCTCGCAGACCCGCTCCACTGACCAGATACGCGGAGCCTTGAGCAGCTTCAAATATCGTTTTCAATATAATAAGCCCCGGTACAATGATGTCGGCTCTGTCCTTGGACAGGCCGGCTGTTTTTTTGCGTTTTTCATAGGGAAGATGGGGCAGACTGCCATAGAAGTAATCGACATCTTCTATCGTCATTTCGTAATGGTGCGTCACAGGAAGTGAGTAATCCTGCCGCTTCTGATTGATTTTAGCCAAAGTACGCAGGGTCCCACCTAGCCCGATGAATGGCAGATCCGGATTGGAGAAGATCCAATCATGATTTTGCAGTGAAGAACGGACAAAGCTCTCCATTTCCTCAATCTGCTGAGGAGACCATTCGCCATTCTTGACCTCACGTCCAAAGCGCCAGTTCATATTGACGGCGCCAAAGGGAAATGACACCGTATGCAGTCGCTTTCGATCGCGGAACAGCGTAATTTCGGTACTGCCACCCCCGATGTCAATGATGATTCCATCACTCACATTCATAGTGTTCACTACACCCAGAAAACCGGCATAGCCTTCTTGCTCTCCGCTCAGTATTTCCAATGTTAAATTTGTCTCCTCCGCAATCCATTGGACGATTTCGTCCGAATTCGTGGCATTGCGGATGGCTGCTGTTGCTGCTGCACGCATACGGACAACCCCGTGCATATGGCATACCGCCATAAATTGGCGCAACAATGGAGCGATGCTTCGAATCGCCTCCCGCTCCATACGGCCGTTGGCCCCAACCTTTTCGCTCAGTCGGGCAGCTTCTTTGCATTCCTGCACAATGCGATAGGCTCCTGTCTCTGTCATTTCATAGATCACCAGACGTATGGAGTTTGAGCCAATGTCCATGATGCCAATTTTGCTATTCATGAGTTGACCTCCTTGTTGAAAAACGATTTGGCGGTAATTTCCGCTGTTCCGTGCAAATGGTAGTAGATTATTGTCATTGTACCAGTGATATTCGGTGCATGCTACCGTTCGCCATGATCTTGTCGAAATAGACACATGCCGCGGACAATCATCCAAGAATAGAATATTCCTGTTGAGTATGTATAAGTATACCTGACGGCGAAAGGAGAGGGTTAGATGAGACAACTTGCAAGCAAATGGCTAAAGACGAAGGCGCTGCTCCACCATCCACATACCGCCGTTTATATACCGGAAACCTGTCTATATAGTGAAGATCAATTGCGCATGATGCTGCGGCGGCATGCTTTTGTGTTTATAAAACCTGTAAAAGGAGGCGGAGGAATCGGAGTCATGCGTGTGGCAAAGGAGCGTAGGGGATACACCTGCACGCGTATGGAGCACACGCACCGGTTCAGTCATTTTAGAGCACTTGTAATCGGAATCCATAAGCTCCGAATCCAACGCCCATATCTCATTCAACAAGGGATCCAACTGGCAAGTATTCAAGGTAGACCTGTCGACTATCGAGTCAAAGTTGTGAAGGAAGGGCAGAGATGGGATTTTCGTGCGGTAGTTGCACGTCATGCTCGTCCCGGACTGGTCATTACGAATCTGTGCAGAGGGGGAACTTTGCTGAAGGGAACAGATGCGCTTCGAATGATATATCCCCGGCGGCTTGCTACGCGAAAGCGGCGAGAGATCATTGAACTTACACAGCGCTGTATTCCTGTGCTGGAAAAAAGGTTTCCTGGGATTGGACAACTAGGATTTGATTACGGGCTTGATCAGAATGGAAGGGTATGGATTTTAGAGGTTAATACAAGACCTCAATAAATTTCTGTTTTCTTCAATAAAATCCCAATTTAATCTATTAACAAGACGCTAAATATAATATATTTGTATAAATAATAAAAATATTTTTTTTGTGTTCAAGCTTCAAAATTCTGTGTATAAATATTGTCCACATTATCCCCTGTCACATATAAGGGTTAACGACACTTACCAACAATTTATACACAGGATTTCCACAATTGGCTGTGGATAACAGAACGCTTGTTCCGTTTTTGGTATTTTGATAGAATAGATTTTGAAATAAAAGGAAAGGTTGTGTCGAGGATGGCTATGCTGACGGATGAGATGCTTTTGGATTCCTATCAGATGGCAATCGAGCTTAAACTTGAATGTGACTTCATTGCACTGTTGCTGGCTGAAATTCACAAAAGAAATCTAGAGATGAATACAGCCGTAGTCCTTCATTAGACCGGACAAGCTCTCGTACTGCGACTGTAAAGTCATTCAGGGTTCGAATGGCTTTACGGACAATCACTGCAACGAATAGGCACACCGTAAAAAAGGGTATTTCACTCCAAACATTCAAATTTGGAGTAAAATACCCTTTTTTGTCATAGTCTAAACTAAACTACATTTTCATGTTACTGCTGTGACCAGGAGACAACTTGGCATCTGGATCTACATAGACCTTGGCGTTGTTGACTGCCGTAGGGGCTTCACCAAAGCCGACCGCAATCAGCTTGAGCTTGCCTGGATAGGTTGTAATATCCCCTGCGGCGAAAATGCCGGGAATATTGGTTTCCTGGCGAGAATCGACCACGATGGAATTACTTTCGATTTCAATTCCCCATTCAGCAATCGGGCCAAGTGTGGATACAAATCCAAAGTTAACGATCACATCGTCCACTTCGATTTCCTGTGTTTCTTTGGTTTTTACATGAGCAAGAGTGACTTTCGTAATCGTGTCTTCTCCATGCAATTCTGTAATTTCCGTTGGTGTAATAACATTTACTTTGGATGCGAGGAGGTTTTCGACACTGTGTTCATGCGCACGGAATTTGTCGCGGCGGTGAATCAATGTAACCTGTTCTGCAATTGGTTCCAGCATGAGTGCCCAGTCTACGGCAGAGTCACCGCCACCACTGATTAGCACTTTTCGGCCTGCAAATTTGCTCAGGTCGCTAACAAAGTAATGCAGGTTCGTTTTTTCAAAATGTTCGGCACCTGGAAGCTCCAGTCTGCGCGGCTCGAAAGCACCAACACCAGCGGTAATAATAACCGCCTTACCATGATACTCGCCACCTTTGTCTGTTTTTACGATGAAGTGGCGTTCTTCTTTTTTCTCTAACGATACGACTTTCTCTTCTAGCTGCACTTCTGGATTAAAGTGGTTCATTTGTTGAACCAAATTGTTGACCAGTTCCTGTGCAGTTACTTTAGGAAAGCCAGCAACGTCATAAATATATTTTTCAGGATAAAGGGCTGCAAGCTGGCCGCCCAGTTGGGGCATACTTTCAATTAAGGTGACGGATGCCTGACGCATTCCTCCGTAAAAAGCGGCGAAAATACCGGCTGGACCGCCTCCAATAATGATCAGATCGCGGATCTCCGCGCCTGTGGATTGAGTTGTCACTCTAAAAACACCTCCGAAAGGGATAGTATGGAATTTGTAATTATTGAATCAGCCGCATAGAGGTTCAGATAGCCGCCGAACGCATGATTCACTGTTTATCATTATAAACTGCCAGGTTCCGCTTGCAAAGTTAAAGCTATTAATATTTGATGAAGACTTTTTTGTGAGTGTAAATTAACCGTTTTGAGAGAACAGCTTTGAATAATTATGTATATCGGAAGGGGTAGAAGCATGAGCAGTATTCCCAAAATTGTCATTGTGGGCGCCGGATATGGCGGTATATTGACGGCTCAGCAATTGCAAAAGGAGCTCAAGCACAATGAGGCGGATGTCACGCTGATCAACCGTCATGATTACCACTATATTACGACACATCTTCATATGCCTGCGGCAGGTACGGATACGATTGAGCATTCAAGGATTCCGATTGCCCAACTGATCGATGAGTTCAAGGTGGATTTAGTCAAAGGAACGGTTAAGGAAATCATACCGAAGGAGAAAAAAATCTTGCTGGAGGATGGTTCGCTCTCCTATGATTATTTGGTCATTGGACTAGGCGGGGAGCCAGAAACATTCGGTATTCCGGGAATGGATAAGTTCGCGCTGACGATTCGCAGTATTAACTCGGTTCGCCTGATTCGTGAGCATATTGAATACCAGCTGGCCTTGTATAAAAACGACGGTAAACCAGGTCGCCTCAATTTCGTCGTAGGGGGCGCTGGTTTTAGCGGTATTGAGTTTGTAGCGGAGTTAGCGGATCGTTTGCCACAGCTGGCTAGAGCGTATGACATCGATTTTAACCGAATTCAAATCATTAACGTCGAGGCGGCTCCAACGGCACTGCCAGGGTTCGATCCTGAGCTGGTGGAGTATGCGATGGATGTCCTTAAGCGAAAAGGGGTCACCTTCCGCATTGGAATTCCGATTAAGGAATGCTTACAGGATGGTGTAATCGTTGGTGAGGGTGAGAAAATCGAAGCCTGCACCGTGGTCTGGACGGGAGGAATCCGTGGGAACGGATTAATCGAGAAAGCTGGATTCGAAGTGATGCGCGGAAGGGTGAAAATCGACGATTTTCTGCGTGCACCGGAACATGATGACATTTTTATTATCGGGGACAGCTCCTTGATGTTTAATCCCGAAGGACGCCCTTATCCACCGACGGCCCAAATTGCGATGCAGCAAGGGGTCCTTTGTGCCAAGAATCTGGCCGCTACTCTTCGCAAAAAGGAACTGCACAAGTTCGTATTTTCCAACAAAGGGACGGTTGCTTCTCTTGGAAAAGGCGAAGCCGTCGCTGTGGTGGGTAAGCGCAAAATAAAAGGTTGGGTGGCCGCACAATTGAAAAAAATTGTGGATCTCCGCTATCTGTTCATCATTGGCGGAATTCCACTGGTACTGAAAAAAGGACGGTTTTTCTAAGGCAAAAAGGTTTCCATGACTCCTAAAAAGGAGCTTGGAGACCTTTTTTATTTCAATGAACAAAAAAAGATATTGACCCATAACTATTCGACGTCGTATAGTATGATTACTAATTACAGAGGGGGAGCTTCACATTGAATTCTGATTTTAAAATCAATGCCGATCCCAGTAGAATACATTTATTGACTGAAAAGTTTCCAAATGTGGACTCCCAATCGTTGAATACGTGGGTACTTTTCGTGCAGGCAGCACATGAAGTGTACAATGGAGTGTCTTCCAGACTCTCGGAATATGGGCTATCTGTAGGCAACCTGAAAATTTTAATGCCATTGTTTTTACATGAACGTGCATTGACTCCATCAGAGCTGGCTGAATATTCAGGGGTTACTCGTTCAACAGTAACCAGCGTAATTGATAAGCTGGAACGGGACGGCATCATCCGAAGAAGTACGCTGACGGATCGACGTATGACCGCGATCTCCTTGACTGGTGAAGGAAAACAGTTAATGACGGAAAAAATTCCGATGTTCATCCAGCTTTTTTCGGATTTAATGAATGAATTTACTAAGGAAGATCATATTCTATTTGCTACGTTATTAAATAAGTTTTCTTCAGGACTTGAACGGATAAAACGGGAATAATCAAATTTCCCGGCTTAAATAGTTAGACGTCGTACTATCAGATTCCTTATTTGTTTTTGACTATTATTTTTTAACTATCATTGGCTAAATCATCATGAAGGAGAGTTTATTGCAATGAATAAAAAGATCATTGTGTACGTGCTACTTGTTGTTGCATTAGGTACCGGAGGTACGCTGATGGCAATGAGCGGCAAGGATGCTGTGAGTATGGCAGCCCAACAAAAAAACACACTGCTTACGGCAGATACCGTAAATGTTGCTTTTCAGGGCGTAGGGGGAAGAGTAAACACGATTGAGGTGAAGGAAGAACAACAGGTGAAAAAAGGGGATGTGCTCATGACCCTCGATCCTGTAGACCTTGATTTGCAAATTGAGAAATTAAAAACGGATATCGCACAGGCTGATGTGAAAATAAAACAGGCTAAAGACGGGCTGCAAAATCAGTCGGAAAAAATTTCAACTTCAGAAAAACAGGGACAATTGGACATTCAAGCCGCGCAAGCAGGAGAGTCCTTATTAAATCAAGGAACACGTGCGGAGGATATTCTAAGACAAAAGCTGGCTATTGAAGCAGCACAGCAATCGTTGGACGCAGCTCTGACAGGAGTAGAGACAGCCAAAAGGAATGCGGAAATCGCGCAAAAAACAGTATCATCCAGACAACAGGCTCTGGACTTGGCTAATGTGAATTACAACCGTATCAAAGCGTTATATGATGCTGGAGCTGGAACTAAAGCAGAACTGGATAACGCCAAAAACCAACTGGATAATGCCCAAATCGCGTTAGATACAGCTACAGATCAGGTTGAAATTGCCAAAAACCAGATTATAGCGGCTAGCAAACAATCGGACATTGCTAAAAATGGGATCGCTCAGCAGCAAACCGCTTTGGATAAAATGGAGGCAGGCGCAACTGCTGAGGAACGCCAGCAGGCTCGTATCAAAACAGAAAAAGCAAAGGAAGCCTTGACTCAAACCTCGCAAACACGAAAAGATGTTAAGAATAGCGAATACAATGTGGATCTTCTGGCTCAACAAAAGCAGGCATTAAGTGTTCAACTCAAAACTTTGGAATTGCAGCGCGGACGTATGGTGCTGAAGGCATCCGCAGATGGTAAGGTGTCGCGTATTGTACCTAAAATGGGAGAGATCGTTTCTACGGGGGCAACGGGCGTCGTTATTGAAACCAATCAGCTATACTACGATATTTATGTGGGCGAGGATTCCATGTCACAGTTTAAAGCTGGGGGAAATGTGAATACGCACGTCGTAGCTTTAGATAAAGATGTCCAAGGCAAGGTGAGGTACATTACTTCTGCCCCTCAGTATACCAACATGAGAATGAGTCGGGACAAAGGTCTGTCGGATATAAGCTCCTTCCAAGTGCGGGTGGATGTCCAGCGAACATCTGAATTATTACCTGGAATGACGGTAGAGGTTGTGACGAAATGAAGGCGTTTATAGAAGAATGGAAGCTGATGATCAGTGGTAAGATGGTTTTTATCATGCTGCTCGTTCCTATCGTAGTAGCTGTAGCCTTTGGATTTGTTTTTAAAAATAATCAGCTTAACGATGCCTCTGTAGCTGTAGTCGATTTAGATCATAGCAGTTATAGCCGACAGCTTATTAATAAATTAGATGCATCGCAGTATATTGATGTACGCCATGTGCAAGAGAATGAAGCCGATCCGAATTTACTTTTATATAATGAAAAGTTTTTTGCGGTGATTTACCTTCCAGCTGGGTTGGAGGAAAATAGGATCAAAGGAGTTCAGAGCAACATCGGTTTTTATGTGGATAATACGGTAGGTCAGGCTACGGGAAATCTACGCTCGGCAGTCACAGAGATTATGGCGACGGAAAATGCGATGCTGGCTGGTGGTGGATTAAAGGGTATGGGAATGAGTGACAGCCAGGTTACAGGGCTTACTTCCAATATGCTGCTTCAGCAGCGCCTGTTATATAATCCTACCAATGCTACTTTGATGACCTCAGTTATGGGGTTCATTAATACGGTCATGATTTCACTGATGGGTGCTACTGTACTGACAATTGTCCCGCGATTGCGGGAGCAAGGAAGATTAAAAGAGGAGCTTCAGTTTTCGTATGGTTTGATTCTTAGGGTGTTGCCGTATGCGTTAGTAGGATGTGTGTCCTTTTACCTGTCCATTGGTTTACTTAAGCAAATTGGCGGACTACGCTTTGAAGCGAATGTATGGCAGCTCAGTATTCCATTTCTCCTGTACACGATTACGTTGAGTTTGTTTGCTATGGCTTTAGGGTGGAATGCGGCGAATCCGGGAAAAGCTTCCCCACGCCTCATGCTAATTATACTGCCTTCGTTTTTACTGAGCGGCGCTCAATTGCCAGTAGCTATGCTGCCTACATCGCTGCAATATATTAGTAATATTCTTCCATTGACCTGGCATTTCAAGTTTTTGAGAGGGATGGGCTTCAAAGGTGGGAGCTTAAAATATTTTATTCCTGAGCTTGGCGGCTTTTTGATCCTATTAAGTGGTCTAATGCTTGTTATCTTTATTCAGATCGCTTTGGAGAAAAGAAAGCTGGCGAAAAGTGAGGATACATCCGTAGGGGTCGAGCCTGTGCTGCAATAAAAAAAGGATTCCGCCGTCCCGAAAGTGGGAGTTCGCGGAATCCTTAATTGTATGCTGCGATATGGTACTGACGGTTGTGCTTTACAGCTTCAACATGTCTTCAAATGATTCCTCATTCAACACACTGCCGACATAGAAGGAGCCAAATTCACCGTAACGGGCACTGACTTCATCAAAACGCATTTCGTAGATTAGCTTCTTGAACTGAAGTGCGTCATCGGAGAACAGTGTTACGCCCCATTCCCAATCGTCAAAGCCGACGGAACCGGAAATGATTTGTTTTACTTTGCCAGCATAGCTGCGTCCAATTAAACCGTGGCTGCGCATCAAGGTGCGACGCTCGTCCATTGAAAGCATGTACCAGTTATCGTTCAGGTCACGTTTTTTGTTCATTGGATAGAAGCAAATATAACGAGCCTTGTTTAATACAGGCTTCAAGCGTGCGACAATTTGTGGATTTTGCATAGGATCTTCATCTTTGCTCAAATAATTGCTCAGTTCCACCACACTCACATAAGAGTAGGTTTTAGTTGTATATTTGGCGAAGGTTGTTTTGTTAAAATCATTTTCCAGTTTATTGAGGTCTTCCAGCGTTTCGCGCAGGTGCATCATGACAAAATCAGCCTTTTGTCCGACTACAGTATAGACAGCTGAGCTGCCCAGACCCGCTTCCTCGGTAACGTTCCATTCCTTCATAAACTCTTGAAGCTCGTCCAGTGCTCCGGCGCGCTCTTCATCGTCTGCGGTCTTCCATGCTGTCCAGTTGATGGACCGAAAATCGTGAAGCGCATACCAGCCTTCCAGTGTGGAGGCTACTTCGTTAGGTGTTGCTGGGGTTTGTTGAGGTTGATGTTGACTCACGATCTACACTCCTTTACGATCTGTAAATGGTAATCGGCTTAGCCGAAATATGTGTACTTCCTAATATCATTCCTGTATCCAATACGTGATACTTAACCATTATATTGTAGCTCAAAGTAAAGCTTTTCACCAATGAAAGAAGTGTGAAGAATTTTATTTTTACCATGATGCAGGTCACAAAGTCATAAAATAGTTAGTATTCTCGAAAAAAGTAGAACTCAGACGAATACGGCTGCCAAAAAGGAGAACAATTGCCCTTATTTTGTTGGTCCCACCAGAAGGCAAGTATGATAGAATAGAAAAACATCTTGGAGACCGTTATGTCAGGAAAGGAAGAATGTTGGAATGCGGATGAAAAACCTGCTGCACTATACTGAGAACCACCGCTACTGCGTTTATCGGGAATTTGGCTTGAGCGCACTGGATGAATTGATGCTGGGAAGCGTCTATCAGCCGATGGTAGGCGCATTTGCGGTCAGTCTGTATCGACTGTTGTTCCAGCATGTGCCAGTCGGACAAATCGGTTATTCGCCGTTGGAACAGCAGCGTCGCCTTTTTCTGACACTGGGACTGGAGCCGAGTGAGAAGGGACGCAAGTATTTGATTGAACAGACCTCCAAACTGGAGGCCGTCGGTCTGTTACAGACGTCCAGGCTGTATGCACCCGAAACGGACGACTATATGTATGAATATGAGATGCAGCCGCCGCTCGCACCTGCTGAATTTTTCAGAACACAGCATCTCACCCTTTTGTTGAGAGACAAAATCGGTAAGTTTGCAGTGCTTTCTCTGAGAGAATCATTGTGGAGCAGAGAATCTAGCGAATGGTCGCAATCTTCCTATAATAAAGAGAATATTTCGATTCCATTTTATGAGTTATTTGAACTGAATACCCATGTTATAGATTATGAATTGGAGCAGGCGTTGTCCGAGGTGTCTACTAGCCGTCAGACTGGACCACTTGCGTCAGAATCGGAGGAAGCATTGAATTATGCAGATATTATTCTCCGTTTTCCGCGTGAATCTGCCAATCGTAAGCACGTGGAGCGTCTTCGGTTTGAGCACGAGCAGTTAGGCATGGTCAATTACGTTGTTCGCAAATTTGATCTATCTGTACAGGATATTAGCCGATTGCTGGATGAGGATGGTATTTTTACCGAAGCAGGCGACTTGTTGCTCGACGAGCTTCAGCTTCGGGCTAGCCAGCACTCCAGACAGGATCGCAAGCGTCAGGAGGAGCAGCAGGTTCAAGCCGCCAAGGTAGTTGCTTTGCGCCAAAGGGAAGCTTCCACATCTGAAGAGCCGCCTGCAGAGCAAGCTGTGGAAATGGAATTTTATGTGGAGGTTCCCCCACAATTCACAGCCAAGTGTGACATTCACCAATATAATATGATGTTGCGCAACGAGCCTTATCGCCGTTTGCTGCAAACCTTTTTCCCCGGCACGGTTCCCGGTAACCTGCTGGATATATTCGAGAAAATTGATATCAGCTATAAGCTGCCAGGCGAAGTCATCAACGTGCTGATCCATTATTTGATGTCACTGCTCGTATCCGGGAGCGATCAGCGGATTAACCGCAACTTTGTCGAGGCCGTTGCTTCCAATATGCTGCTTAAGCAGGTAAACACTTACGAGAAAGCCGTTCAATATATAAGGGATCAAGCTAAGGTAAAAGGAAAACAGTCCTCTGCTTCTCCTTCCGGCGGTCGATCCCGCGCGTATGCCAAAAATAACGGGCCAGCCAAGCCATCCATTCCAATCGTTCAAGATCAACCTTCCGAGGAGTCTGTATCTGAGGAAGAATTGGATGAACTGCTGCGTCTGGCCGAACGAATGCAATCCGGTAAACAGAAAAAGGTGTAGGTAGATTTTAAGGTATCCATAACTCTGCACTTTTTAAGAAAGGAGGAGCGTTCTTGGAATCACTGGGCGATTTGCTGCAGCAGATGCAGAACCCTTCGTTTCGCCAGCGTACTCGCAATGTAGCCGATCAGGTTCTAAATGATCCGCTCGTGCAGGAGTTTTGTGCTGCGCATCCTGATGTGGACGAAACACAATTGCGACTCAACATGAGCATGCTCTTTCAGTATGCCCGAGATCGTCGAAATTGCGACAATTGTCCGGGACTGGAACGGTGTCCTAACGATTTTCAGGGCCACTTTTGCAAGCTGGGCGTGGAATATCCGAATGGAACTGCTGAAATTGTAGACATTCGGACCCCATGTGCGAAGCAGATTGCTTCCCAACATGAGCAACGGGTGCGTGAGCGAATTAAAAGCTTCTATGTGGATGAACGCGCACTTCTGGAGGGATATAACGCCCTTGAAATTGCGCGCAAAGATTCACAACGCATGCCTGCCGTCACACAGCTATTCCGTTACATTGAAGAAACGAAAAGTCAGGGTCTATCCAAAAAAGGACTGTATCTGGAAGGTACGTTTGGTACGGGTAAAACTTTTTTGATGGGCTATTTATTGCACGAGTTGGCCCTGTCGGGTCTGAACGGTGTGATCGTGTATATGCCTGATTTTGTGGAGGACTTAAAGTCCATGATCCAGGATGGGCAGAAGTTGAAGGAAACGACCGAAATGCTCAAAAATTGTGATCTGCTTGTATTTGACGATATTGGAGCCGAAAATTTAAGCCCGTGGGTACGGGACCACGTGATGGGCTCTATTTTGAATTACCGAATGAACCGCAAACCTACTTTTTATACTTCCAATTATTCGTTGCAAGGGCTGGAGAAGCATCTCAGCTTTACGAGCAAGGATGGAGAGGAAATGTATAAAGGACAACGCTTGATGGACCGGATTCGTCCTTTTGTAGATGTCATTACCGTAAAGGGAAAAAATCAGCGGGGGTAAGCGTTTATCCGTCTGCTATTTCGATATCTTACAATTAAAAGACTATTGTGATATAATTAAAAGGTGTCGAAACAGACATTACAGGTTATAATAATCTTGACTTTTCTATAAAGGAGGAACATACAATGGCAATTGTTAACGTGTCCGATCAATCCTTCAACGCAGAAGTCGAAGGCACAGGAACCGTTTTGGTTGATTTTTGGGCGCCATGGTGCGGTCCTTGCAAAATGATCGCTCCTATTCTGGAGGATCTGTCCACAGAAGTTGGCGACAGCGTCAAAATCGCGAAGGTGAACGTGGATGAAAATCCAGAGTCTGCTTCCCGTTTCGGCGTGATGAGTATTCCGACCCTGATCGTTTTCAAAGACGGACAGCCTGTTGATAAAGTGGTAGGTCTGAACTCCAAAGAAGCGCTGAAAAGCATGCTTACTAAACACCAATAATCATTGCATGTGACCCATGCTCCCGCGGGGGCTTGGTGGAGCGGCCATGAAAGGTCAATGCCTCCGGTTGTAAATACCGGGGGCGTTTTTGTGTATTATTCCTATATATTATAAGTAGTTAGTTGAGTAGTCATTAAGAATGGAAGGAGGAACCGGGCAAATGAAACCTTATGCGGAGGACTTGCAGAATCAGGAGAAGGCGCTGGAGAACATACGGCACAAATTAGCGTTACTGCCGGATGCATCAGGCTGTTACCTGATGAAGAATAGCGAAGGCACCATTATTTATGTCGGCAAGGCCAAAGTGTTGAAAAACCGGGTCCGTTCCTATTTTACAGGTAGCCATAACGGCAAGACGCAGCGACTGGTTTCCGATATTCGTGATTTTGAATATATCGTTACAGGCAGTAATATGGAGGCGCTCATTTTGGAGTGCAACCTCATTAAAAAGTACCAGCCGCGTTATAACGTGCTATTGAAGGATGATAAAACCTTTCCGTATTTGAAAATTACGAACGAGGCACACCCCAAGCTGGAGGTGACCCGTCGCGTTCTGAAAGATAAAGCAAAATATTTTGGACCGTACCCCAATTCCTACGCGGCACATCAGACGAAGAAGTTGCTGGACCGTATGTATCCGTTACGCAAGTGTGGTGTGATGCCCAAGGAAGTGTGTCTGTATTATCACATGCATCAATGTTTGGGGCCTTGTGTGAAAGAGGTCGAAAAGGAAACGTATGACCAGATTGGTCAGGAAATTGGTTCCTTTTTGAGCGGGGGACATGAGGAAATTAAAAAGGATCTTCAGCGTAAAATGCAGGAGGCCGCAGAGGAATTGTACTTTGAGCGGGCCAAGGAGTTGCGAGATCAGATTATCAGCATCGACGCGATGATGGAAAAGCAGAAAATCACCACATCGGATGCGAAAGATCGAGATGTATTCGGTTTTTCAGTAGATAAGGGCTGGATGTGTGTACAGATCCTATATGTCCGCAAAGGTAAAATGATCGAGCGCCATATGTCGACTTTTCCTTTCTACGGTGAGGCTTACAGTGATTTTATGTCCTATGTGACGCAATATTATAGTGACAACCCAGCAGTGCCGCAGGAAATATTGCTGCCGGATTCTCCTAAGCTGATGCAGGCGAAACAGGTCAATGTCGATCAACCGGTTGCGGCAGAAACTGCACTCTACAGTGCACCTACAGCCGATGTTACCGGACAGACAGATGAGAATGCGATACAAACGGAGACAGAGCATTCTGCTGACTCACTGCTGGTGGCTGAAGAACGGGCAACTTATGCAGCGGCAACGAATCAAGATCAAGCTGGTGACCAAGATGCCGAGATAAAGGAAATAGAAACTCAACTATCCGGTGGACTGGAGGACCCGAGTACGGCGGCTCTCGCTCTGGCTGAATGGTTGGATGTAAAGGTACTTGTACCGCAGCGTGGACTGAAAAAGCAAATGACAGGCATGGCGACGGAAAATGCACGTGTAGCTTTGGATGAGAAGTTTAAGCTGATCGAGCGGGATGAGGAACGAACATCCAAAGCTGCAAGCAATCTCGGACGTGCCATTGGGCTGGATAGCTTGCACCGGGTGGAGGCATTTGATAACTCCAACATCCAGGGTTCCGATCCAGTCTCAGCCATGATCGTGTTTATTGATGGCAAGCCTGCCAAGAAGGAGTATCGAAAATATAAAATCCGTTCTGTGCAGGGACCCGATGATTATGAAACAATGCGTGAGGTTATCCGGCGTCGATATGAACGTGTGCTTAAGGAAAATTTGGAACGTCCCGACTTGATCGTTGTCGATGGTGGACGTGGACAAATTAAGGCGGCGACCGATGTATTGCAAAATGAGCTGGGTTTGTTCATTCCTGTATGTGGTTTGGTGAAGGATGCCAAACATAGAACATCCCAACTATTGGTGGGAGAATCCTCTGAGGCCGTGACACTTGCACGTAATAGCGAAGAATTTTACCTGCTGCAACGGATTCAGGACGAGGTTCACCGTTTCGCCATCACGTTCCACCGCGAGCAACGCGGCAAATCTATGGTAACTTCCCGGCTGGACTCTATTCCAGGCATTGGCGAGAAACGGCGTAAGTTACTGCTTAAGCATTTTGGATCGCTCAAAAAAATAAGAGAGGCCAGTGTCGAAGACTTCCGGCCTCTCTCTATTGGGGATAAGCTTGCGCGTCAGATTATAGCTGCCCTTCGGGAGGAGGAGTCGTAGAATGCGACTCCTCTTTTTGTATAGGTTCAAACATCATTCGATTTGGCTTTTTAGGACTAAACCAATAAATGATGTAACCCACAATGGCTGGAAGTAAGATCCAGAATAGGCCCGCGCTCACGTTCACAGTATCTCCCAGACTCATCACACTAAGTCCCATTAGAATGCTGTCAAAAATAACGTGGCTGAACATGGCGGCAATAAAGCCGTAACGCAGGAACACAAAACTGAACAGCAAACCAAGAAAAGTCAGCTCAATAGGTCTGGAAATCACTGGATAGATCGGATAAAGTGTATGTCCCAGTGCCCAAATCAGCGTGGTGATCAGACAAGCAACAAAAGTATTTTTCACTATTTTTTTGACCATCGGAATACCAAACAGACGGTAGACAGTCTCTTCACCAATACCTGCCATCCAGGCCATAATCGGCAGTAGCCATGGATAAGCCATATTGTAAGGGGATTGCGTGGCATCTGTGGTGGAGAATGTATTAAATGTGCGCTCCAGTATAAAGAATAAAATGGATTGTACCCCGAGCAAAATAAAGGCCCACAAGTAGCCAACATACATACTGCGAAGCACATACAGCCCGTAGCCCGGCTCTTTCGCACGTGGCCATGCATTCAGTCCAACCTGACGCATAAGTCCGTCACCGCCGACCAAGGAGAAGTAGAGCGCTACAGCCATGACGAAGGTAACACCAATCTGGAAAACCATAAGAAATAGAAGCATGCCCTTACCGCCTGCTTCTGCTTGCAATAAAGGCAGCATGTTCATGGTCCCAGCTATACTAGCAATAAAGTATATAACGGATAGAACAATGCCGCGTACAAATGAAGTATGTCGTCGGGTGAGTGACGCATACACAATGGCAAGTACACCCAGCACAAAGCTAAATAGGGCATAACCCGCATAGGTCATCCAATTCGCCCAAAATGTTTGCTTTTCGATATAATCGGTATAGGATGACGGGGCCGAAAAGCTTTGAGTGAAGGAGCGAACATCACCGTCTTCAAAAGTAAAAGCCAGTGTAAGTACCGAGGCGCCAATTTTTTTATCGTCTACGGTATACTTTAATCCGCCTTCTTGTTCAGTGGTCGCGAGCTTCAAGTCCGACGGCTTAAAGCCAAAGCGCTTCACCCATACAGCGGCCGCCTGCTCCTTGGCTTCAAGCGTCATGCCGTCCTCAGCCACACGTACAAGCCTGTTACGTGCTTGTTCATCCGTAGAAATATCAGCCTGCGTGTAATTGGTGCTGGAGGTGATCCGTTTAAAACTAACGACCTTCCCAGTGGATAAATCTACATGAATTTGCAGCTTGCTCTTCGCTGAGGATTCAGGCAGATCGACCCGAAAGGTTTCGTAAGGGTAATTTTTCTTCCATGTACGGTCGTACTGTTGAAGCAGTTTTTCTCTAGATAAATAACCGTACAAATCTGTTTCGGCCTGATAGGTTACCAGAGGCTCCTCTGGCTGTGATTCAGTATATCCCAGCTCGGAGCGGGCGAAGTCCAATGCGTGTATGACCGCTTCTTGTTTGCTGATGACCTTTGCATTCATTACTGATTCTGGACTCGGATTGCTAAGCGAGGGAATAAGCAATTGAAAGATAAAAAAGCAAATCAGGCCAATCCCGCCCAGCAAGCCTAATTTTTTGAAGTTGGCCGTGAGCACGACCGGTTTCCCGATAGGATTCATGAGTTTCCTCCTTAATCTGTAAATAAGAACATCCATTAAAGATATCATACTGCACAGGTTCCCGCCAACAGACCAGCGATATTCATGAAAATAGAGTGAAAGCACTTTAAAGTTCCAATAAAATAAGATAAGCTGCGATTAAACGATGCCCATTCGCAAAATAAAGCCAATTTCACGTTTTTTCGACGAAATCGGTTTTGTGATCTGGATATAGAAGGATTATAATCTTGAGGCAATGCCTATAAAATACATAGGTAATGATATACAGTTGAGCCGAATTTCTATGGGAAAACGGGGGAACCATGTTACTGGGGTGAATTTTACAGCCGATCACTGGTGGATCGGAAGTGTAAATAGGGCATACTGTGCTGCCCGAATCCGTCAGCTAACCTCGTAGGCTATGAGCAGGAACCAAGTCAGGCACTCGGTTTTCCGGTGTCTTTTTTTGTGTGTATAAAAGTGTTTGGATTGGTTAGATAGACCGCTGCGGGTGCAGATTATTCTTCCGATTGCTGTTATCCCCGGATTTTTTGATTGTATACCCCCTTTAATGGTTAAAATCCGGAGATAAAGGCAAACGCTTCGCTTCTTCAGAACAATTCTGCCCCCTTCGCTACTGCCCGCCAATAGCACAGGGGACCGAGTAGTGCTTGACATGCATTCTTCCTGTATTCAGGGAATGCTAATTATAGTTAACTAAGGTTTGGAAAAATCAAAAAATTCAGGGGCAACGACGATCGGAAGATCAAATGGAACGCGTAGCAAGCTTACACCGTATTAAATCACTGTTTTTATAGTTTTAAGAATTAGGAGAGAAGTGATGAATAGATGAATCCCAATGCAAGCTGGCTCCGGCTTTCTCCACCGCAGATATTCGTTGCGGGCTTTGCCATTATCATTCTAATAGGTAGTTTATTGTTAATGCTGCCGATCTCCAATACAACAGGAAAGCCACTTGCGTTTGTAGACGCTTTGTTTACTGCCGCTTCCGCGACCTGTGTTACAGGGCTTGTCGTAAAGGATACGGGGACCTTTTTTACAACCTTTGGTCAAGTTGTTATCGTGGCGCTCATTCAGATCGGCGGTCTGGGCTTTATGACCATGGCTACCTTAATCGCGCTGGTGTTCAAACGTCGGATTTCCTTGCGGGAGCGACTCATTTTACAGGAAGCGATGAATCAGACCTCTGTCGAAGGAATTGTCGGATTGATCCGTAAGGTGCTGTTGTACTCGCTGGTCATTGAGGGCATATGTGCTGTAATATTTGCGATTCGCTGGTCGTTTGATATGCCTGTAGGCAGGGCGATTTATTTTGGGATTTGGCATGCCATCTCCATGTTTAACAATGCTGGTTTTGACTTATTCGGGCACTTTCGCAGCCTAACAGGTTATGTATATGATCCGATTGTTAATTTTACAGCCATGTTTTTGATTATTTCAGGCGGCATTGGTTTTGTAGTGATGTCGGACCTGGCAGAATATCGCAAGCGTAAGAGACTGTCCTTGCATACCAAGGTGGTACTCAGCATGACGGGCGCTCTGATTGTAGTCGGCACGCTCGTGATTTTTGTGTTTGAGTTTACGAATCCAAAGACTCTTGGCTCGCTTGATTGGGGTGGTAAACTGCTGGGATCTTTATTCCAGTCTGTTACTCCCCGTACCGCAGGTGCCAATACACTGGACATTGCAGGCTTGCGGCAGGCTACGCAGTTTTTTATCATCATACTCATGTTTATCGGGGCTTCTCCTGGCTCCACTGGAGGCGGGATTAAGACCACAACATTCGCGCTGCTCATTGGAGCAGTGATTTCGATGCTGCGGGGGCGGGAAGATATTGTGCTGTTCAGGTATCGACTTGCGCAGGGACGAATTTACAAGGCTTTGACCATTACACTGCTGGGGCTGCTGTTCGTGATCGGGGTGACGATGATTTTGTCAGCAACCGAAGATCATCATTTTCTGATGATCTTGTTCGAGACGGTGTCTGCGTTTGGTACGGTGGGGCTGTCGATGGGGCTTACACCTGATTTGACAGTCATAGGCAAGCTGGTGATTACCCTGACGATGTTTGCAGGTAGACTGGGGCCACTCACGCTAGCTTATGCACTGGGGCCGAAAAAGGGTAAAGAATTATATCGTCATCCGGAAGGTAAAATGATTATAGGATAAGGGAGTTTTCGAGTAGACATGAAAACGCAGCAGTTTGTAGTTATTGGCTTGGGGCGGTTTGGCTCAAGCCTAGCTTTGCAATTGGTGGATATGGGGTGCGAGGTGCTAGGCATTGACCGGAATGAGGATGTTGTGGACAGTATGAGTGAGATGTTGACACATACTGTCGTGGCGGACGCTACCGATGAAGACTCATTGCGATCACTGGGCATCCGTAATTTCGATTGCGGCATTGTTGCTATTGGTGATGACATCCAGGTAAGCATCCTGACCGCCATTTTGCTGAAGGAGCTGGGTGTGAAAAAGGTCGTAGCCAAAGCCATATCTGTGCTGCACGGGCGTGCGTTAGAAAAGCTCGGTGTGGATCGGATTATTTATCCAGAACGGGACATGGGTATCCGTGTGGCTCACCAGCTAGTCACGCCTAATTTGCTCGATTATTTGGAGTTGTCTAAGGAATACAGTATTGTGGAACTCAATGTACCTGCATGTCTGAACGGCAAAACGCTTGCAGAACTAAATGCTCGCACCCGCTTTGGCTGTAGTGTCGTGGCGCTTCATACGGCGAACGGTATCTTGATCGCACCGACGGCTATGGATCGGCTAAAAGAAGACGATATTATGGTCATCATCGGCTCAAATGACAATATCGGCCGCTTTGAGGATGAGGTTGTTAATGTCAATGAAGAGGGCTAAACTCTCTACACCATACGATAGCCTGCAAACGACGCACGTGTCTCGCTAATCCAGCGTCGTGCTGTCGGACCGAGATCGGTCGTCTCCGAGTAAATGAGGGAGGTCGTTCGGCGTGTCTCCTTCAAATCGGGCAAGTACAATGCAGTGAGTCCATTATCCCGCAGCAGTTCGCTACGCAAATAGGATTTGGGTAGCAAGGCGGAAGCCTTACAGGTTGGAAGCAGGCGTACAATCGCCTCGAAGGAGTCGATTTCCATGCGGATATCCGGCATGATGCCGCTGCGCTGGAACAAGTCATCCGTCAGACTGCGGTACCAGGTTCCTTTGGAGAAAATAATCATCGGCAATCCTTGCAGATCTTTCATCGAGGCCGTTCCTGTCTTAACGGTTAATTCATGTCCAATGGGAACAACGAGCTCCAAATGATCGTCAAATAGCGGAATGCAACGCAGTCCGACTTCATGAATGGCAGACCCGACAATACCGGCGTCTGCTTTTTTGTCACGTACAAAGGCGACGATTTCATGGGTTTTACCGGTGAGCAGCTTCAGCTCGGTTTGAGGATGCTTGCTCATAAAAGCTTCGACAAGGGTAGGCAGCGTTGTCTGGAGTGTCGTGAGACTTGCGCCGAGTGTAAGCATACTCTGGGCTTCATTTTTGTGCTGGGAGAGCTTTTGTAAGAAGCGAAGCTGCCGTTGCCGTTGCTCTAGTGCGAATGTATAAACAAATCGGCCGGTGGACGTAATTTCGAGTCGTTTGCCCCGACGATCAAAGAGATTTACACCCAGCTCTTCCTCTAGCTTGGCAATTTTGCGGGACAGGGCGGGTTGGGACAGATTCAGCAGTTTGGAGGCTTTATTCAGGCTGGACTGCTCGACAATGACGGCAAAAGCGTTCAAATCCTCAAACAAATCATCCACTTCCTCTCTATATGCAAAAAAGACATAATAATTAATACGTATATTGCAATTCCATTATAAGCCGAAAAGGAGTAACATGAAAGCGACACAAGATGTTCACACTTTTGTTTTTCCTAATAAGGGACACCTTGTTGGACATTTCCTGTCGGGAACTGTCAATTTATATGTTATATTACTATTGAAAACGCTATTATTGGGAGAAGGGAGCATGACCTAGATGAGAGGATTTTATTCCAGAAAGCTGCATTCGCTTCTTGGCGTCATTCCGTTGGCTCTATTTTTTGTTGAGCATTTGGTGACGAACTTCACAGCGGTGGAGGGCGGCAAGGAAGGATTTAACCGCAGCGTGGCCTTCCTGAATGGTTTGCCGCTGGTTATTGTACTAGAAACGTTATTCATCTACTTGCCATTACTGTTCCACGGAATTTATGGCTTGTATATCGCTTATCAAGCTGATCCGAATGTCAAAAGGTTCGGCTATTCACGTAACTGGCGCTTTCTGTTCCAGCGTATTTCCGGCGTCATTACGTTTGTATTTATTATCTGGCACGTATACGACACACGCTTTCAGGTGGCTCTGGGTAATGTAACTCATGAGGAGCTAGGCGGGGTCATGCATGGCATCGTGACGAACCCGGTTTATTTCATTTTGTATCTAATCAGTGTCGTTTCGGCATCCTTTCACTTTGCTAACGGACTGTGGGCATTTATGGTCAGTTGGGGGATTACCGTGGGACCACGTGCGCAAAAAGTATCTTCTTATATCTGTATGACCCTGTTCGTGGTGGTGTCTATCGGCTTCATCGCTTCCCTGCTTGCATTCCGCAGCGCGGAATTTCAGGAAATAGCAACTGCCTTGGTGCAATGCAGTACTTTTAAACAACTACTGTAAATGAGTCATATCCATTATACATTGTGTTGAAATTCTATTTTCAAACGTAAAAGGGGATTTGGTTAAAAATCCTGAAAAAAAGGAGTGAGCAGAAATGGCAGCATCCAACATTATTGTCGTGGGCGGCGGTCTGGCAGGTCTAATGGCTACGATCAAGGCGGCAGAGGCGGGAGTTCACGTTCATTTATTTTCTTTGGTTCCGGTCAAAAGGTCCCACTCCGTCTGTGCTCAAGGTGGCATCAATGGTGCGGTAAATACCAAGGGTGAGGGAGACTCCCCCTGGATTCACTTTGATGATTCGGTCTATGGCGGGGATTTTCTGGCCAACCAGCCTCCGGTAAAAGCGATGTGCGAAGCGGCGCCGGGGATCATTCATCTCATGGACCGCATGGGCGTCATGTTTAACCGGACACCGGAAGGACTGCTGGACTTCCGCCGCTTCGGCGGTACCCAGCATCATCGGACCGCCTTTGCTGGTGCGACGACAGGACAGCAGCTTCTGTACGCTCTCGATGAGCAGGTACGGCGCTGGGAATCTGCGGGTTTGGTGACCAAGTATGAAAACTGGGAGTTTTTACAGGCTGTACTGGATGATGAAGGCATCTGTCGAGGGATTTGCGGGCAGGATTTGCGTACGATGGAAGTGAAGACTTTTGCGGCGGATGCAGTTATTTTGGCATCTGGTGGGCCCGGGATTATTTTCGGTAAAACCACGAATTCCGTCATTAATACGGGCACAGCTGCCGGTGCGGTGTATCAGCAAGGCGTACGCTATGCGAACGGTGAGTTTATCCAGATTCATCCGACGGCTATACCAGGTGATGACAAGCTACGTCTCATGTCCGAGTCGGCACGGGGAGAGGGCGGTCGTATTTGGACGTATAAGGACGGTAAGCCATGGTATTTTCTCGAAGAAAAGTATCCAGCTTACGGAAATCTGGTCCCTCGCGATATTGCGACACGTGAAATATTCAGTGTATGCGTTGATGATGGACTGGGTATTAATGGCGAGAACATGGTCTACCTCGATCTGTCCCACAAGGACCCGAAAGAGCTGGATGTAAAACTGGGCGGCATTATTGAAATTTATGAGAAATTCGTCGGTGATGATCCGCGCAAAATTCCGATGAAAATATTCCCGGCTGTTCATTATTCAATGGGCGGCATGTGGGTCGATTACAATCAGATGACCAATATACCAGGCCTGTTCGCGGCTGGTGAGTGTGAATTCCAATACCACGGAGCGAACCGTTTGGGTGCGAACTCGTTGCTCTCAGCCATTTACGGCGGGATGGTGGCTGGACCTAAGGCTGTGGAATATATCAAAGGCTTGAAAAAATCTGCACAGGATACAGCGTCCTCCGTATTTGATGCCGCAGTCAATCAGCAGACGGAGAAGTATGAGCGTATTTTGCATATGGACGGAAAAGAAAATGCCTATGTTCTTCATAAAGAGCTGGGCGAGTGGATGACGAACAACATGACTGTGGTTCGTTATAATGACAAGCTGGAAGCTACGATCCACAAGATCAAGGAGCTGAAGGAGCGTTATTCTAACATTAACATCAATGACGCTTCGCGCTGGAACAATGCGGGTGCGGCGTTTACACGGCAACTGTGGAATATGATGGAGCTGGCTGAAGCGATGACCAAAGGTGCGCTGCTGCGCAACGAAAGCCGTGGGGCCCATTACAAACCAGACTTTCCAGATCGCAACGATGAGGATTTCCTGAAAACGACGATTGCGGACTGGACACCGGAAGGACCACAAATCTCGTATGAAGCGGTGGATGTTTCGCTGATCAAGCCGCGTATTCGGGATTATTCCAAGAACAAATAACGGAAGGGAGTGTATTTAGATGTCGGAGCAAGCAGTGAAGTCGAATAAAACAGTGAAGTTCGTTGTGACCCGTCAAGCTGATCCTAAAGCCAGTCCCTATACGGAAGAATTCGAATTGGCTTATCGTCCGGGAATGAATGTGATTAGCGCGCTGATGGAAATTCAGCGTAATCCGGTGGACAGCCACGGTAAAGAGACGGCTCCGGTGTGCTGGGAGTCGAATTGCCTGGAGGAAGTATGCGGAGCATGCTCCATGGTGATTAACGGCAAGCCGCGTCAGGCTTGTGCGGCGCTTGTCGATAAGCTGGAGCAGCCGATTACGATTGCACCGATGAGCACGTTCCCGGTAGTACGGGATTTGGTCATTGACCGCAGCCGGATGTTTAATGCGCTCAAGAAGGTCAAAGCGTGGATTCCGATTGACGGTACCTACGATCTGGGCCCTGGTCCTAGAATGGCTGAGAAAAAGCGTCAGTGGGCGTATGAGCTGTCCAAGTGCATGACCTGTGGTGTCTGTCTGGAAGCTTGTCCGAACGTCAACGAGAAGACGACGTTCATCGGACCTGCGGCGATATCTCAGGTTCGCCTGTTTAACAGCCATCCGACAGGGGAAATGAATCAGGAAGAGCGGCTAGAGGCGTTGATGACAGACGACGGGCTGGAAGGGTGCGGGAACTCGCAAAACTGCGTACGCTCTTGTCCGAAAGGTATTCCGTTGACCACTTCTATTGCCGAAATGAACAAGGAAACGACCAAGCATATGTTCAAGCGCTGGCTGACTGTATAGCACTAGACAGCGAATAGGTTATGCCCAAACAGGCTTTTTCTCAAACTGGAGAAAGCCTGTTTTTTGCGCTCAGGAATGATGGAGGGTAACATGGAGGAAGGAGCGCGGGATAGCAGTTATGGTATAATTATGGTATTGTGTATCGTTTTTGGAGAAAAGGAGGCTGGACAGGTGACTGTGCAACCGATAACGAATCGACCTGTCACTAGGTCGGATGTATTGAAGGGATTAGAGGATCTGGGGGTTCGGAGCGGCATGACATTGCTTGTTCACTCGTCGATGCGCAGCTTTGGACGCTTTGTTCCAGGCTGGGCCTCGGTCATTCTTGCCGCACTAACCGAAGCAGTTGGCCCGGAAGGGACGCTGGTGATGCCGACACAGTCACATGACTTGACTGATCCCTCGACTTGGATGAACCCGCCTCTGGATGAGTCATGGTGGGAACTGGTACGCGAGGAAATGCCCGCTTATGATCCGGCCTGGACGCTGACCGGAGGGATGGGCATCATTGTAGAAACGTTCCGTGGCCTGCCGGGAACCAAGCGCAGCGGGCATCCGCATGTTTCTCTGGCGGCACGTGGACCCACAGCTTCGGAATTACTGGCAGCTCATGAGCTCGACTTTGGACTGGGTGAGCATTCGCCCTTGGCGAAGCTGTACGAGGCAGATGCTTATGTAGTGCTGTTGGGCTGCGGACATGACAGCAACACGTCCCTGCATTTGGCGGAATATCGAACAGCCTACAATGGACGTGAAGTGATCACCCATCAAGCTCCTATGATGGTGGATGGAGCAAAAGCGTGGGTATCTTTTCAGGATTTTAATATTACCTCAGATGACTTTGAGAAGCTGGGACTTGATTTTGAACGGGACTGTCCCTCAGCTTTTACGCGGGTGAACATTGGGGAGGCTTCATGTTTTTTCGCGAGGCAACGTGATTTGGTAGACTATGCGGAGCAGTGGTTGTCCACCCATCGCTAAAGCTTTTGGACGGTAAGAATTCGAATAAGTGAGATCAAGGAATAGATCGCAAGGGGGAACGCATATGGAGAAGACGCCGCACACCCGCCGCGAGAGTCAGGATGGCCCGCATCAGGGGGCCGCTATCCCTCCCGGTTCTTCGCGGCGTTCCGTTTCAAATGAACCAGCCAATCCTTCGCGCCGCCATTTTTTGAAAAAAGCGGCTTTAGCCACAGCCGGAACCGCGCTTCTAGCTGGAGGATATGCTTCCTTATGGGAGCCTAATCATTTGGAAATTACACGCTTCAACTTGTCTATCCCTCGTCTTCCGTCTGCTTTTGACGGAATCAGGGTCGTACATTTCAGTGATGTGCACTTGGGTTTTCACATGGATGAGCAGGATTTACGCGAGCTTGCGGACCGGATAGCAGGTCTGAAGCCAGATTTGCTCTGTTTTACAGGCGATATTGTGGATGACTATGCAGTATCCATGAAGGCTGCTGTTCCAGTTATGGCTTCTATGTACGCCACACTTGGCAAATTTGCTATTCTGGGCAATCATGATTATAGAGGCTTACCCGCCGGAGTACAGGAATTGTATCCGAAAACCGGGTTTACGTTGCTGAGAAACGAGCATGCGATTGTAGAGCTTGCGGGACAGCGTGTAGCTATGGTCGGTTTAGAGGATAACATCATGGGCAAGCCCAATCCGCAGCGTGCCATCCACGGACTACCTGATGAGATGTGCAAGCTCCTGCTGATGCATGAGCCGGACTATGCAGATGTGGCGGCGCAAATGTCCTTTGATCTTCAATTGTCGGGGCATACGCATGGAGGACAGGTACGCTTGCCGGTCATTGGAGCGCCAATGCCGCCTCCGGGTGGACGCAAGTACATCCAGGGATTATTTCATGTGGGAACGGAGAGAATGCCGCTATATGTTAGCCGAGGCATTGGCATGACACATCTGCCGATTCGCGTGCTGTGCAGGCCGGAGCTTAGTGTCATTACACTAAAATCCGGCCAATAGGCCATGATTTTTTTTCATCTTCGTCATATAGTTTGGAACTACATAAAGATGGCTTGAATGTAGTGTAGAGATGTAGTCGTTTCGGACAAAGGAGTGAGGTTCAGATGGATCGTATTGCTGTCATTTCAGATATTCATGGCAATTGGCCTGCCTGTGAGGCGGTGCTGGAGGATATTGCTTCCCGAGGCATTAGCCGTGTGTTTTGTTTGGGGGATCTGATCGGCAAAGGGCCTAGCCCGAGCGAGGTTCTGGATGCTGTCCGTCAACGTTGTGAAGTGGTCGTGCGGGGGAATTGGGATGAGCTGGTCAGTATTACGGATGATCTCAATTTTAGCTGGCAAGCCGAGCGCTTGGGGGCAGAACGAGTGCAGTATTTGGCACAGTTACCGTTTCATTATGATTTCAGAATGAGCGGACGCCGTATCCGTCTGGTGCATGCCTCGCCGCAAAGTGTGTATCACCGTGTGCAGCCATGGGATGAGCCGGAAAAACGGCTTGCCATGTTCGATCCGTTAGCAGAAGAAAATGGAAAAGTTGCTTTTGCTCCGGATGTTGTGGGATATGGTGATGTGCACAATGCTTTTATCCAGCATTTTCAGGGAAAAACACTTTTTAACGTCGGCAGTGTCGGGAATCCGTTGGATGTTACGCAGGCTTCCTACTGCATTTTAGAGGGGGAGATGGGAGAGGAGCAGCCTACGTCCTTCTCCATTCATTTTGTACGTGTACCTTATGATATAGAACTGGCGGTAAAACAAGCGGAGGAAGCTGATGTGCCTTCTTTGCCGTATTATATTCGAGAGCTGCGTACAGGAATTTACCGCGGGATTCAGGAACTGGATTAAGTATGGAAACATTCATTTCTAAAAGCCAATCCATCCGCAGGAGGGAACATTGTGCTGACCAGAGAAATGCTTCGTCTTGGGCTACCGGAGCTTTACACCCGCCGAGTCCGATTGCGCCAGCTAAGAACGGAGGATTATCCCGCGCTGGAACGGATCCTATCCGATCCATTGGTGATCCAATATGTGAATCGAATTCGCAAGCCAGTCTATGCACGAATGCGGCGTCTGGTTGCGCAAATTAAAATTTCTTCCGATTCACTAGATTCCCTGCATTTTGCGGTGGAATGGCATCCGAGAAATACAGAAGAAAGCAATCTACTTAGTGAATCCAATGAGCTTACCTCTTCACCGTTGCTCGGTATCGTCTCTTTTCAGCAATGGAATGAAAGAACGGGGGAGGCGCAATTGGGCTATATTCTGGATCGTCCTTTTTGGGGACAGGGGCTGGGTACAGAAGTGGTGGGAGAAATGTTGAATTTTGGTTTCGGATCTTTGAAGCTCCATCGGATCGAAAGTCGTTGCCAAGAGGATAATCAGGCTTCTATGCGAGTGCTTATGAAAAATAAGATGCGCCTGCTGCGTACCATTGGTGCTTATGATCCCTCAGGAGTGGTACCAAGTGTATTGGTATTTTCGATAACCCAAGGGGACTATGCATAGAAATGGAAGTGGAATATTTTGTTACAAAGATGAAATATAACTGCAAAACAACTCTAACACAGGACGGGTACAATACAGACATGACCCCCTTTTGAATAATATATGTTGCTGGGCCCGACGATTCGGGTCCTCTTTTTTTGTTATCCTATAGTAGGGCCTTCTCTATTTCTGCGGAAGCGAGTAGCCTTCTTGCCTTGGCTGTGCTCAGTTATATTTCAATTTGTTACAAAAATGAAATATAACTGCAAAGTTACTTTAACATAGAGTGGGTACAACATAAACATGACCCCCTTTGAATCATATATATATTGCTGGGACCCGAAGCTTCGGGTCCCCTTTTTTTTGTGATTTTTAGGAACGGGTCAGGCTGGTTATCAGCTCTGGAAGCCATACATTTAGGGAGAGAAATGAGTACCCCTCTGACTGGGCTTTGGACGTATCCATGTACCACGATTGTGTAATACCAAATGGAGACATGTGCTCGTCTGCTGTTTTTTCTTTCATCACAGCTTGTTTTCCAGTTACCTGCTCAATGATCGAAATGATCTCTCCAATCCTCACTGTACCGTCGGAGCAAGCATTTACAGGCCCTGTTAAAGGAGTGTGACCAAGCCAAAACAGAAAATCTGCGGCTTCATCGGAACGAATAAATGAGATTTGTGCTGCGGAATTAGGGACTCCGAATTCTATTCCTTCACGAACATGTTCGATATGAAAATGAAGTCTTTTCGTATAATCGTCTGTCCCCAATACAATTGGAAAACGAACAGAAACTACAGGAAATGTAGCTTGCTGCATAAAAACTGCTTCTGCCTGCCGTTTAGCCTCCTGATATGTAAAATCGTCCTTCCCGCCCTTGCGAACCGGGTAAGCCTGAGGGTCAAAGATGCTCTCTGTCAGCACTTCCGGGCTCGAATCATAGACGGATAGGCTGGAGGTCACGATATACCTCTTGGCTTTAGCATCAAAAATGCGGCAGGCTTCGCTTGCTTCATCTGGGGAAAAGCAAATATTATCATAAACAACGTCCCACACTTGCTCACCTACGGCCTCAGCGAGCGCTTGCGGGTCGGTACGGTCTGCACAAATCCGCTGAACGCGGTCAACAAACGAATCGCTTGCTTGGCCCCGTGTGAGGATGGTAACGGAGTTCTCGGAACTCTCTAGCAGACGTTCCACCAGTCTCTTGCCAAAAAAGCGCGTTCCACCCAGTACAAGTATCTTTTTCATACTTACATCACTCCTCCTAGAATGGTTTTCATTTATATTAAGATAGACGGACTAATGAATGTAAAAGATACAGGACGCAATGAAAAAAAGGAGGATCATATGCCATACGTAGAGATTCAGGATTTAGAAATGTATTACGAAAAAATGGGTACAGCTGCGAGGCAATGTGGCTTTATATTGTGCGGTGAAGCACCCTCAAATGTTTGCGACCGTTACGACCATAGGCTGTAGTGGAGTCGCATGTCCTGAGGGGGCAGATGAATTTGATTATGCGTCAGAGCGCACAGGATTGGCGCCAATATCCGCAATTGACACGTAGTGAGTTAAGTAGCATTACGTGCCCTGCATTATTTATCGCGGGTGAACATGACGATTTCGCCACAGAAGAGCAACTCCTGGAATTATGCTCAGGGGCCCAAGACTCACGTTATCTAATTGTTCCGGGTTGTAGTCATCGACCGCACATGCTTAGAGAGAAGCCGATCTTAATCAATGATTCTATTCTTTCATTTTTGAACAAACATGCGATTCGTTGAACCAATCATTCGCATAGCGGTGGAGCACCGCCTAATCCTACTCTCCTAGAAGCTTCAAGAAATTGGCCGGCACCGTAATTTGCTGATTATTAATCATAATCTTCCGAAGCTCCTCCATGGAGTCCTCTTCACCTCTAGCGTCTTTAATCTCCTTAATTTCACGATGCAGTCGCTCCATTTGGAGATCTAGCGCATTAGCGGAGTCTGCTGCGTTCTTTAATTCACGTGTCAGACTTTCGGGAACGGACTGGTTGTACTTATAAAAGATTTTATGCTCCAGGCTGGCCCAGAAATCCATCGCAATGGTTCGAATTTGCACCTCTACGCAGACTAGCTCCTCACAATCCGACATGAATACAGGAACTTGAACCAGCAAATGCAGGCTCTGGTAACCGTTCGGCTTGGGGTTCTTGATGTAATCCTTAATTTCCAGCACCTTCAAGTCACTTTGTCTCTGAAGCATGTTACTGACATCATAAATATCAGAAATAAAAGAGCAAGTAATACGCAAGCCGGCGATATCCTTGATATGATCTTTGATAGCATCCAGCGATAACTCGCTATGTTTACGAATCATTTTATTCATGATGCTCTCAGGAGATTTAAGGCGTGATTTGGTATGCTCAATAGGGCTGTAATCGTGTAATGCCTGAAATTCCTGCTTTAATATTTCAATCTTGGTTTCCATTTCGTCGAGCGCAAATTTATAGATTAGCATAAATCGCGTGATGTCATGCTTTAGCTTTTTAAATTTGTCCATAGGATCTTCCAAGTGCATATGTAATTCTCCTCACACATAGATGTCATAATCTTGCTAAGCATTCGCCTTTGCAATGGAATTATTACCTTATAAATTACAATCCCCAACAATTCCATTGCAGCAGCGTTCGTAAGATCAAATGATTTGCGGAGAGGCAATTCCCACCTTGAATTTTAAAGCGCCACAGAAATTTTACGTTTTTCTTTAAAATAGACCCATTCCCGGAAGCCGATATCCTTCAGCATTGCCTTTACTTCTTCCCAGTCATCGCCTACCCGCGAAGGTTTATGGGCATCCGAACCAAAAGTAACCTCCACACCAAAATGGTGCGCTCTTTCTAAAATAGAAGCAGACGGGTACCATCCGCCACTCAGTTTGGTTTTACCCGAAGTGTTAATTTCAATCGCCACATTGGATTCCGCAATTACCTGCAAGGTTTCATCAATGGCTTCATCAGCAGGAATGTCTGAAAAGGCTGGAAAGTTCCCCTTCATTGCGTCAATATGGCCTAAAATCTGAAACATGCCGCTTCGCGCAGATTCCTGAATGAGCGTGTAGTAGGCTTGTTTGACCTCGATTTTACGAGCGTCGCTTAATTTGTTCCAACGGTTACGGTTAAAAATGCTGTCCCCTTCGACATTGTGAATCGACCCAATGAGATAATCAAATGGATAAGGAGCCAGAGTGGAACGATATAATTCAGCAAAATCAGGAAAATAATCCGTTTCCAATCCGAGGAGCACGTCAATACGGCCTTCGTATTCTTTTTTAAGCTGTTGTACCTCTTCTACGTATTCAGCAAGCTGTGATTTGGCCATATAAATTTTAGGAAAAGCCTGATCCTGTTCGCTGCCCAGGAAAGGGGAATGGTCCGAAATACCAATCGCTTGTAAGCCCGACTGAATGCCTGCTTCAATGTAATCTCGAATGTTTCCGTCTGCATGACCGCAGCGGAAATGATGGGTGTGCAGATCAAATTTCATAGCCTGTCTTCCTTTCGTAATCAGGGTTTATATTGCGTATGTTGTTCATAGCGAATTACGTTATTCAGAACTGGTGAAATTCGTCTCCGGCATCCCCTTCAGATCACTTAAAAATTGCTGCATGGCTGAGTTTAGATATCGGCCGGATTTATAAATCACTCCTACCGGATGACTAACTTCCAGCTCAGGAATATGGATCATTTTTAATGTGCCTGCACGCAGTTCAGAAGTGACCGATAGTCTGGAAATAATGGCCGCACCGAGATTAATTTCGACCATCCGTTTGACTTCCTCACTGCTGGACAACTCAATCACGACATGAGGCACGATTTGGTGCTTTTTAAATACATCGTCTACGAATTTTCGTCCCACCGTATCAGGAGAGAGCAGAATCAGCGGAATTTCCCGAAGGGCTTCAATGGTAGCATGTGGTTGTGAAGCCAGCGGATGAGTAGGAGACACGACTAGCTCAAAGGAATCGTAATACAGAACCGAAGTGCTTAAATTAGGATTACGTTCGATCAGATAGCCGATGCCAACATCAATAAGTCCGTTCTCCACCTGCTGATAAATCATGGAGGAAGCCATGGATTGAATGGAGGTTTTGATGAGAGGGAACTGATCCTGAAAGTAGGAAAGCACGCGCGGTAAAATTTGAATAGCGATGGATGTTGTGGTACCCAGCGCAATGTGACCCTGTGGTGTTTCGTTTAGATCGTACAATTTTTGTCTTAATTCCTCAACAACCTCTAATATGCGCTCGGCATGTTCCAAAAAAACAGCTCCCCGGTCGGTCAGGGTGACAGGCTGGTTGCGGTCAATCAGGATGGTTTTGAACTCATCCTCTAGACTTTTAATTTGGGCGGACACCGCCGGCTGCGTCAAATTGAGAAGTTCTCCGGCTTTGCGGAAGCTCATCGTTTTGGAAATCATGATAAGTGTTTCGAGTTGACTGATGTTCATGAAGTTCCTCCTCTCTTTTCTTAATCTTATCGCAGCTGTATAGAATGAATATTTTTAGCCAATCCATAGGTTCATATGTAAAACCGTCGTTATGCTTTATTTCATTAAATTATAGGTTATTCGAGCAGGAAGGGCAATGAATCGAAGCAGAGCACCTTAAAGTGTGGTATATTGGGAAATAAAGACTAAAGTCCTGATATCCTTCAAAAATAATCAATCTAAAACCGATAAGAAGTAAAGATATAGGACATTATTCACATTTTTTGTGATTTAGCTATAAAAAATTACCGGGTAGCTGTCGATAAGTGATAGAGAGAGCATTTTATTGAGGATCGTTTCGTTTTACAGTAATATTTAATTAAAAAATTCTAATTTAAATGGGACTTTTGTTATGTGTCTAAAAGCCCATCGTAAAGGGGCGCTTTGATCGTGAAGGCAGAAGTGATAAATCCTTTTTTGGAGTCGGCGCGACGGGTCATTGAACAATTGATCCAAGTATCTCCTTCACCCGGAAATCTTGGTGTGAAAAATGTCGAGCTGGTGGACGACCACATCTGGATTATGATTGGGATGACCGGACAGCTTAGCGGAAATATTGTGTTCGGCCTGAATGAACAGGTGGCGCTACGTATGGTATCAGCGATGATGGGCGGATTTGTGTTGACTGAAATCGATGAGATGGGAAAAAGTGCCATTTCTGAATTGGGCAATATGATTAGTGGTAATGCCAGTACGATTTTGTCCAGTCAGGGAATTGTCGTGGATATTACACCTCCGCAGGTCATGAAGTCAGAAAACTTGACCACTTTTGTGCCTCAGCGTGCCCTTTATATTCCGCTCACGGTGGAAGGAATCGGTGAGCTGGATATTCAGGTAATGATCTCTTAATATTAAAGGAGCAAGTTTCTTTAATGTGGAGGAATGAGCGTGAGTATACTACAGGACAAGATAGTTGTGATTACAGGTGCATCTAGTGGGATTGGCGCCCTTTGCGCTCAGTTGTTAAGCGAAAAGGGCGCGATTCCTATTTTAACAGCACGCTCGCAAGAGCGACTGAAGCAAGTATCTGCTGGAATCAGCGGCAGACATGAGCTTATCCAACTGGACGTCACCCGCCAGGAGCAGGTAGAGGCTGTTGCTGCACGAGTATTGGAACAGTACGGACGGGTCGATATATTACTTAACAATGCGGGCTACGGAAAGTTTGAGTATTTTAATGAAACCGACCTGACGGAGTTTGAACAAATGATGGACGTGAACTACATGGGTGTTGTTCGCTGCATCAAGGCGTTTCTGCCGCAAATGACAGAGCGGGGCCATGGACAGATTGTCAATGTAGCATCAATGGCCGGGAAAATCGGGACAGCCAAATCGTCTTCTTACACGGCGACGAAGCATGCGTTGCTCGGTTTCAGCAATGCGCTCCGGCAAGAGCTGCGCGGGAGTGGAGTGACTGTAACGACGATTAACCCCGGACCGATCGACACACCCTTTTTTGAGCTGGCAGATCCTTCAGGAGGATATGTTCGAAATGTAAGCTGGTTTATGCTACAACCAGATAAGGTAGCACGGCATATCGTAAGAGCGATGGAGCTTCGCAAGGAGGAGGTTAATCTGCCACGGTGGGTATCTCCTTTTCTCAAGCTGTATCAGTTAGCTCCCAGACTGACCGACAGGCTGGGTCATGGGGTGATGAATAAGAAATAAAAGATGTCCCGTAAGCCATTAGCTATGGTGAGGGACATCTTTTATTTTTGTGATTTGGTAACAGGGCTATTTTCGCATATAATGGAGAGTAACGAATTTACGTATAGGGGTTGGACCTTTTCATGACATTGAATTTTGAATCGCTCGGCGTTGAACAAGATCTGTTGGACAAACTGACTGAGCATGAAATTACACAGCCTTCGCCAGTTCAGGCAGAGGCTATACCGGAAATAATGAAGGGAAAGCATGTATTGGCGCGCTCACAAACTGGCACAGGCAAGACACTGGCTTATTTGCTGCCGCTGTTGCAAGCGATTGATCCGCAGAAAAAGGCTACGCAAAAGCTGATACTAGCTCCAAGCCAGGAACTGGCCATGCAAATTGTACGTGAGGGTCAGCGCTACGGTGAGCATCGCGGAATCCGTGTACTCGGTCTGATTGGTGGGGCGGCTATCAAACGTCAAATCGAAAAGCTCAAGGATCATCCACAGCTTGTCGTGGGCACACCAGGACGTGTACGGGAACTCATCGCTTCAAAAAAGTTGAAAATGCACAATATTACAGCCATTGTTATCGATGAGGTGGATCAGATGTTCCAGCTCGGCGGAGCAGGCGATGTAACCAATATATTGGGCACCGCCCAACGCGATCGTCAATTGGTATTCTTGTCCGCAACGCTGAACGACGAGATTCAGTCGCTGGCGAAACGGGAGATGCGTGAATACGTAGAAATTGGGATTGATCCCGACCAGAAGACGGCCAGTGGACTGGAACACTATTACTTTGTATCTGAAGAACGGGATAAGGTGGATATGCTGCGCCGTCTGGTACGTCATTTTAATCCGAGAAAAGCGCTGGTGTTCGTGAATACAACCAATGCCATCGGGGAGATTGAGGCCAAGCTCAAGCATATGGGGCTGACTACGGCATCCTTGTATGGAGATGCGGATAAAGTCACGCGTAGCAATGTGTTGGCTCGATTCCGTGAGGACAAGCTCAAAGTGCTGGTCGCTTCGGATGTGGCAGCCCGTGGTCTGGATATTGAGGGCCTTGAAATGGTTATTCATTTTGATCCGGCTACGGATAGTCAAGCTTATGTTCACCGTGCAGGACGGACAGGACGGATGGGACGCAAAGGATTGGTGGCATCGGTTGTCACTGACCGTGAAACGTTCATCATGCGTAAGTTCTCCCGTGAACTGGGCATTGACATCGCAGAGCGTGCGTTGCATGGAGGTCGAGTAGTTGTGCCGCGTCCGGCGGATGCCAAGCGTGCACCTGTAAGACCCTCCGAGGCTAGATCCTTATCTAACGGAGCATCGGCGGAGGACCGAAAGGCACCTGTTCGTGCCGAAAACGGACGTCCTGGCAGGAATTCCGCGAACGGTTCAGCTCCAGGCAAGAGCAAAGGTGCAGCCTTGTCCAAAGCAGGAAAAGCACAGCGCGAGCGTGATCGCAAAAACAAGGGTGCACCAAGATGGCTGAAGGAAAAAGGATCAAAACCGAACGAGTAAGGGAGAAGAGGGGGAGCCATGGAACAACAGCCTGTGTTGCAAATTAACGGACTGACCGGCGGATATAGCGCCAAGCGCCCGGTGTTGCATCAGATTTCGCTGGATGTGAAACCGGGCGAAATGGTAGGACTGATTGGTCTGAACGGGGCCGGGAAAAGTACGACCATGAAGCATATTTTGGGCCTGATGACACCGCAGGCCGGAGAAATTCGTGTGCAGGGGCATAAGCAGGATGAAAATCCCGAGGAATATCAGGGAGCCATTGCTTTTGTACCTGAATCTCCAGAGCTGTATCCTGAAATGACGGTGATGGAGCATATGGAATTCACGGCCAGAGCGTACGGAGTTAGCGAAGCAGATTTCCGCACACGCAGTGATCAAATGCTGGACTTGTTCCGTATGCGGGATAAAAGTGGAAGTATGTCGATGCACCTGTCTAAAGGGATGCGCCAGAAAGTGATGATTATGTGTGCATTTTTAGCGGGACCGCCGTTGTATGTCATAGATGAACCTTTTTTGGGTTTGGACCCGCTTGGTATTCGTTCCCTGCTTGACTTTATGTTAGAGATGAAGCGTTCGGGTTCGTCCATTCTACTCAGTTCTCATATTTTGTCCACGATTGAAAATTATTGCGATCGTTTCATTGTACTTCATCAGGGTGCCATCATTGCGCAGGGTACGCTGGACGAAGTGACAGCACAGGCGGGTAAGCCGGGCATGCCGCTGGAAGATGCATTTTATGAGCTGGTACAGGGCAGGGAATGAGCATGGATTTGCAACGTCTGCATAAAGAAAGACGTGTAGCGTTCTGGGGACAGGTGTTGCCTTATCTGGGCTATGTCATTCAGAGCGGTCTGGCGGTGGTGTTCGGCTTTGCACTGATTGCCTTTGCCGCATGGTACACGTCGCTACTAATGCATACTCCACCGGATTTGCCCATCCGCTGGATCATGCTTATTGTGGCTATTCCGATTGCTCATGCGAGCTTTCGTACGTATTTAAACGCAGCGGATATTGTTTTTCTCCGTCCACAGGAGCACGCAATGCACTATTATTTTAAGGCCAGCCGGATTCGGGGTGTGGTGTATAAAATATTCGGTTTGCTATTGCTGTCTATTATAGTGTGGCCGCTGTATATTCGCAGTGATTCCGCGCCTAAGCCGTTGCTACTGACCCTGCTACTGTTCGTGCTATTAAAGCTGCTATTCAGCTACGGCGGCTGGCAAGAGCTTCGTATGGTATCGATTGGCGGGAGTATAGGCTATCGTCTGCTTCGGTGGGTGTTGGCTGTGCTGATGGTAGCCGCATGGCTATGGCAGCCTCCACTACACAGCGTACCATTTATCATATTGGTCGGTGTGGTGTACGTGCTTGTTCTGCGTTTTCCGGTCAAGCTGCTAGTGGCTTGGGAAAAGCTGATTCGTACAGAGGGTATGCAGGCTGCTCGGGTGATGCGCACTTTGGGCTGGTTTGTCGATGTGCCCGCCCTTACGCAGAGAGTGACGCCGCGCCGTTGGCTATCCTGGTTGGGAGGTAACATACCTTGGAACAGAAGGGGAGCGTATCGTTATCTGCTGTTTAAGACGTTCCTGCGCACAGAGCCAGCAGGTATTGTCATTCGGCTCGGGATTCTGGGGTTGTTAATTATATATATCACCCATGCTAGTTGGATTGGTATTGCAGTATATTTATTTTTCATATTCCTCATTGGTGTACAGGTCACTTCACTAAGGCAGTATCACAAGGATTCGTTATGGCTTCAGTTGTATCCGATTCCTGCGCATAGTCGTCGTGCGTCTTTTCTCGACTTTGTTGTTCGGTTGACGTTGCCGGCTGCTGTGGTTCTGTGGCTTCCTTTTCTGGCAAAGGGAACGGAAGATCTACTGTCTACACTGCTCACGTTGCTTGGGGGAGTTGCAGTAGTGTTCCTGCTACGAGGCGCTCAAGCCAAAAAATGGCGTTTGGACGGTCAGGATGAAGAAGAAGTGTGATTTGTATCTATGTGAATAAAGTAAAGGCTAATTCGCAGGCAGCACTTGCTGCTTGCGAATTAGCCTTTTTTTGTACTGCTATCATAGCCGTGGGTGCAGATATCCGTCAGCTTATATAAAGATCGTTTTGCTGATGATAACTAATAAAATGAACAGTACCAGAATTGTTCCTGTGCTTGTGAATGCGCCGTAACCACCGTAACCGCCTCTTGTTTCTTCTGCTCCCATGCTCATTCTCCTCTCGGTCATTGTGATAAAGGATACATCGTATCTTATGAAGTGGATTTTCAGATTGCGTGGGCCATTGCTCAGGTATGTTGCTGAATCGCCTTATATTTTTCATCAGATGTAGGGGAGGAGAGAGGAAAAGACACGTATTGTCGAGAATAGAAGAAGTACGTAATCATTATCACTTGGAAAGTGGGAAAGACGAGATGCTGATAGATAAGCTGCTCGTGAACATATTTCTTGTGTTTGTACCGTTATTGGTATATAGCGCTTTGTCAGATCATCGGCATATGAAACATACCCCGTTGCTTATGGGAGGGGTGCTGGGTGTGTCTTCTGTGCTTTGCCTTATGTTTTCGTATATTTGGTATGGACTATTTTGGGATCTTCGATATGTTCCTCTGATCCTTTCTGTTTTATATTTTGGTCCTAAGGCAGGGCTTCTGAATATAACGTTGATGGTGATGGCTCGTATGTATATAGATCCTGAGTCTATAGTGGTGAGTTTTCCCAGCATGATGTTGTGTTATTTGGGGCCTCTCTTGGTGAGAAAAAAGTTTATGCAGCTCAATAGTATATTGCTTCGGGTGGGCATGAATATGCTAATGAGTATATGGACCAGTATTGCCATGTTTATATTTCTGTTAATACATTCCTGGGTCAATGGAAGGCTAGATAAGGATGAGATCGAGCTGATCCGGGCAATACTCTGGTTCGGTATGATTCAATTCCTAAGCATTGGAGCCTCCTCTTTCTGGATGGAGTTTAGTTTGGAACGGGAAGAAATGAGAAGAAAGATTAAATATGCTGAGCATCTGAATACGTTAGGTGAACTGGCTGCCTCTATGGCTCATGAAGTACGGAATCCATTGACCGTTATTAAAGGGTTCTTGCAAATGGTTCAGTCAGGGCTAGAAGGGAAAAATCGCAGATATATTGCTTTGGCACTAGCAGAGGTCGATCGGGCTGAAAGAATTATTAGCGACTATCTGAACTTATCCAGACCGCAGATTGGGAACACAGAGCTGATGGATCTGTCTGGCATGGTTCAACAGATTGTTTTGCTTTTGAAACCGATGGCGACCAAGCAAGGCGTAAGACTGTATACTGAGCTAAGGAATGAAATATACGTACATATGGATCGTAATCAGCTGTTACAGGCGTTAATACATGTGACGAAAAATGCGATCGAAGCTGCGGATGATGGAGGCAGGGTATACATAAAGCTGGCGATTCAGGAAGAGAAGGCATGTCTGCATATTAGGGATACAGGAAAAGGCATGAGTCAGGAGCATCTGGAGCGAGTGGGTACTTTGTTTTTTTCAACCAAAGAGGTAGGAACGGGACTGGGAACGGTCGTCTCCTTTCGAATCATTGAAGCCATGAACGGAAGTATACACTATGAGAGTGAGCCCGGAGTCGGAACGGAGGTAGTCATCCTGCTGCCACTCGCACAAGAATCAATGCTCGCTGCTGAAGGATAGTTTGTTTCGAAGTGTGACTTACAATGGTTCAGCCCATTAAAAAGCGGTATGCCACAACATCCGGCATACCGCTAATGATGCTATATTGAATCTGTTACATATTATGCGTTCAACAAATCTTGTGCGCCACGGTAAACAATGTCATACAGGTCTTCCAGATACTCTTCCTCGATACATGAGAATGCGATTCGGAGATCATATTCACCCAGCGCAATTGTTCCTACCCCATATTGTTCCAGCAAATGTGTGCGCAGTCGTTCAGCGGACAAGCCGTTCAGCTTAAGGCACATAAAATAACCCGAATTGAAAGGATAGTAGCTCCATACATCTCCGTATTTTCCACTATCGAGCAACGCTTTGACTTTATTAGCCCGCCCCTTCATAATTTGGAACTTTTCATTTTTCTGTTGTGCAAAATCGGGTGATTTGAGGGCATCCAGGACGAAGGTTTGAGATGGGTGAGGACCGCTCGAAATCGTTGCCCGAATAATCCCTAATGTTTTTTGTTCCAGTGCGCTCAGTACATCCTGATGTTCCGAAGCAAAGGTAATAAATCCGACACGGAAGCCCCAAACGAATTCTTCTTTGGTAGCTCCGTCAATTTTGACGGGTAGAATTCTCGGATGAAGTCCAGCTAACTGACCGAATAGTGATTCATGCAGGGAGTCCTCGAAGAACAGACCAAAATAAGCGTCATCCGTCACAACTACGACATTGATGCCTGCTTCTGCGGCTTCCTGAATGGCAGCAACAATCGCTTTACCCTCTTCGACTCCCGGTGTGTAGCCCGTCGGGTTATTCGGGAAGTTCAGCACAACGATTGCTTTGCCGTATTCTTTCTGTGCCAGTAGCGCCTCGCGTAATCCTTCACTATTAAAACGTTGATCCTCTGTGAACAACGGGAAATTCACCAAACGTCCATGACGGCGAATACCGAAAGTCAGCTCATAGTTTTCCCAGTTTTTGTCTGGGTAAATGACAGCGTCCCCTTCATCCGTGAACAGGTCGGCAACGATGCTCAAACCATGGGTCAGCGCGTTCGTAACTACGGGAAGGCCATAACCTTTTCCAGCCAATGAAGGGTTTTCCTTCAGCATTTTGTCACGCCATACACTACGAAGTTCAGGTTTGCCCGCAGGGGGTGCGTAAGGGTATAAATCCTTGGGATTGTAAGCGGACAGCTTCTCCTGAATGACCTCCAAATGCATAGGACCGTTACCTTCCGTAGCAATACCAATCGTGGCGTTGTACTTTTTAGCAAGCTTCCCGGCTTCTGCGGATTGACTCAAAATCCCCTCTTTTGGGAAATAAATTTCTTTCCCTAAAAGAGAAAGCATTTGATATACATGCTCGTTGCCTGTCTGAATGTTTTGGTTTAACTGCGCTGCCAGTGGATTCATTCCCGTTTCATCCTTCCAAGTCATTTTGATTACATATTATAGCATCACACACGGTAAGCGTCACGCAAAAGCATCTGGGAGCATAAAAACGCATTTTTTTGCTTAATGAAGGCGCTGAGCTTATATTATAAATTAACGGGATAGAGGACAACCAAAGATTAACAAGAGGAGGTGCAGATTTTGCTGGATACATCTGCGTCATCGTTTATCCTGTTGTCGGCCTTCGCCAAAATTGTGTGCGAGCCGGGCTGGAAATGGCAGGTACGCGAGAAGCCGATGCCAAACTATGATTTATTTTATGTATGGAGCGGAGAAGGAACAGTGGTCTTAAACGGAACATCGTATCCGGTGAGCAAGGGGAGTTGCTTCCTGTTCAAGCCGGGGGATGATACCCGTGCCACACATAACCCGCAAAAGCCGCTCATACTTACCTATATTCATTTTGATCTCATCGAACAACCAAAGCTAATCCCTGCAAGCTACCGTATGCTGGAGGAAACGTTCGAGGTAGAGCATATGCTTGCCAGGTACGTTCGACTGCGCCTGGAGCGTGCTTACGGAGCTGACGAGGAAGGCAAGCTGATTCTAAAACAACTGATGATTCATCTGCTGCGTGCGGACCGTAAGGAGCCGCAGGAGCAACAGGCCAGTAACCAGCTCACCGAGGTCATTCGGGAAACGGCCAACTACGTGCGTCAGCATCCGGGACTTCCTCATCGCGTCGAGGATTTAGCTGCACGGGCAGGGCTGTCACCGCGTTATTTTTCGATTAAATTCAAGGAGCTGTTAGGTGTTTCTGCGCAATCTCATATTATCAGCATGCGGATTGAGCGTGCACAGCATCTATTGCTGCATGCGGGAATGAATGTGACCGAGGTGGCAGAGGCTTTGGGGTATCGTGACATCTTTTTTTTCAGCCGCCAATTCAAGCAATACACGGGGAAAAGTCCGTCTGAGATCCGGTAATGTTATAGACGGTGGACAAGCTGTTTCGGATTTAGGCATAATGGGAGTAACGCATGACAAATATAAAGGATAAATTCCAAAAAAAGGACCCGAGCCATTACGCCGGGTCCTTTTTTATATGAGCAATTTATATCATTCGATCCCAATGCTCATATGTGTAGCTATAATCCTGTTATGATATATTCACTTATGCTTTGGGATCATGTCGAAAGCAACCCAGACGTTGTCCCATTTTCACCACATCCCCCAGCTTCAATGCGGGGTCTGGCTCAAACGTACCGTTCTCAGTTAGCAAAACGACGGTTGACCCAAATTCGAAATAGGCGAGATCGTCTCCTTTTGTCCATGAGACGGCTTTATCATCCGTATATTTGATGCTACTCACATTCATTGCGCCAACCTTAACGACCGCCACCTCACCATATTCGTGGGCGATGTACGTAATCTGTCGTTCATTGCGGCTAAGAACTGCTCGCATATGCTGCAAGCCGAAGTCATTCACTGGGTATACCTTGCCGCGCAGATGCTCTTTTTCTACCAGCGTACCGGATACTGGTGCATGAATGCGATGATAATCCGTCGGGCTGAGATAGAGTACAAAAGCATAGCCGTGTGTGTATTTTTCAAGACGCGGAGAGCGGTTAAGAAGCTCTTCCAGCGTATAGTCCTGCCCTTTGACATTCAAAAGAGTGCCGGACGTAATTGGGCCAGTGAAAGTAATCCGTGCATCCACCGGACTGGTCATCACCTCGGCGTTCGTATCAATCGGGCGCATGCCCGCTTTTAATTTGCGTGTAAAATAGGCGTTCAGAGAACGGTATTCCTTCCATTCCTGTTCAGCCTCATGCGTCTGGATCTGGTACGTACGTATAAAGGTGGGGATAAAAAGTCGGCTTGCACCGCTTTGCGCGAAGGAGCCCACAATCCGGCACACCCACTTGCGCGATGATAGCTCCGTCATGAGCCGCAGCCACTGTTTTGCCATTACAGATCCCCCTTGTTCATTTCCGAGCCGTCTTGGCCGGAACCTGTCCGGCCGCTCTGAACTATATTGACACAGAATGTGACGTAAATCAATACAGTGGACGGCCTGGTGAACGTTCGGTATCTGACGAAGGCATCCGTTCGAGAAGCCAACGAGCGTAAGCCATCGGCTGAGTGTATGTTTCTTTCCAGACATTGTGCATGCCAGCCTGGCTGAAGCCATAGCGCTGGTCACGACCGTTGCATTCGATAAAAACAATCTTGCCTTCACGGGTAATTCCCAGATCCAGACCGACATCGGCGAGACGAGGAAGGGTTTGTGCCAGTCGGTGCACGATTTGTAACGAGAGCCGCTCTAGTTCATTCATTAACCGGACTGCGTTCGAAGTCTGAACCGTCTCTGTTTGTGATAACACCTCCAGTAAGGAACGGGCCGTCCCCCCCTGTGCCACATTGGAGACAAAGGTGTGGGAAGGAGCAATTTTAGCGAACATGCCTGTCACACCCCAGATACCGCCATATCCGCGCTGAACCGTCACACGGATATCAAACGGACGATTGTTGTACAAAGCAAGCGGTATGGTTTCCTGTACGATATGAGGCACATGCAGCAGTCGTTTGTGTAGAAATAACGGGAGTTCTCCGACATGCAAACGTAGTGTGGACCAACGCTCAGGTATAGAAGGATGTGCACATTGCAAAGTCCAGCCTCCGCGGGAATGCCGCAGACGCATAATTCCTCTACCCACGCTACCGCTACTGGGTTTAATGACAACATCTCCGGTTTCCTCCATTAAGGTATGGATGGAGGAAAGGTTGCCTTGCAAGGTTTTGGGGAGGTGGATGCGTAGCAGAGGGTCTTCCTGCAGAATTGCATGTATATGGTCTTTGGGGAAACGGTTTTGTTCATTAAAAATATAGTATCCCTTTTGTACAAGCTTGTTGATATCTCTAGCATTTTCATTTTGCCGATAGAGAGTCCGATTGTGGATGACCGGCGGCAACGGAAGAGTCATTTGCCGATACTCGTTGCCGTGTTTAACAAAAGCCCGGCATGTTCCGGTCGCTATATGAATATCCTCCAGACGAAGAAAGCAGGGGATGAGCTCGTAGCTTAACCCGGCGTCCTCGTAATTGGCGATGGATTCATATCGCGTCCTCATGGCGGGAATGCCCCGGTAGGTTGCCGGGTTGAGCATGACGCCGACATGCAACATGAGTATGTCCGCCCTCCTTGTAGCACTCCAACTGATCATACTGTGATTGTAGTCCATCATATGTATCAAAGATCGGCCAGGCATGGACGCTAGCCTTGCGGTAAGCCCAAAGTTAGAAGCGAGGCACCTTTCAGGGAGGCAGACGATATTATACAAGATGAGTGTTGCAGAGTGTTGGAATAAGGTCAGAAAGTAGGTGTGGTGATGCAGAGGCCGAAGGTAGCAGTTGTTACACCGGGCTCCTTTGTTATACCTTCGCCCCGCAGCAGTTCTGTGGAGCGGGTAATTGCCCGCATGGTACCGCTGGCTAGTCATGAGCTTCAGGCGCAGATCTATGGCATAAAGGGAGCAGAGGCATCGGATCATGGCGATGTCGACGGAATTCCCTGTATGCGTTTTACGCGGGGAGCAGGTTATATTTCTGAGGTGATTGCCGATTTAAAGAGATGGTCACCAGCGGTAGTAGATGTACACAACCGCCCGGCAGTTGCGTATGCCATTCGCGAGGCTTTGCCCAATAGCCGAGTTGTGCTGACTTTGCATTCGACCACGTTCATCCGGGAGCCTCACCTTGAACGGAAGGACATGGGTAGGCTACTGGCATCAATGGATCGCATTATTGTGAACAGTGCGTATTTGGGAGCAATCGTAGCTTCTGACTGTTCCGAAGCAGTCAGGAAACGCATCGTCGTAAACAAGCTGGGTATCCATCCTGGCGATTTCCTGCCACGGTGGACTCCAGCAGCAGAAGCGGCCAGGTCGGCGCGATTGGACGATTTCGGCTGGTCAGGCCGCCAAATCGTATTATTTGCGGGCAGACTGATGCCAGGGAAGGGCGTTCACCGGCTGCTCAAGGCCCTGCGGCATGTCGTCCGCGCCTGCCCGGGCGTACTGCTGCTCATTGCAGGTAGTGCCTATTACGGGCATGACCGCCTCACGCCGTATACGGCGTCGTTGCATCGGCAGGTGCGTAAACTAAGGTTGGGGAAGCATGTGCAATTCCTAGACTATGTTCCGCATCCAGCATTGGCCTCGCTATATCAGCTAGCCGATGTGACTGTTGTTCCTTCAGTGAAGGATGAGGCCTTCGGGCTGGTCAATCTGGAAGCTATGGCGGCAGGAGTGCCGGTGGTCGCTTCACGAATCGGCGGTATTCCAGAGGTAGTACAACACGGCGAGACAGGCTGGCTTGTGTATCCGTCTCACGGTGAGCAGGAAATGGCCGATGCCATCATCAGGCTGCTCCAGCAACCTGACTTGCGACGACGGATGGGAGAAGCCGGACTTGGCGAGGTACGGAGACGATTTTTGTGGCAGCACTCAGCACAACGCTGGGCACAAATCATAACGGACTGCGCAACGGAGTGACGCAGGCGCTGTTACGCGCATAGGTTATCTTATAGGCATTAGCCATGATACCCAGCCGGGTGAATGAAGCGGAGCGACCGCTGGTTCACTCCTGTGCCAAAGGAGCGGTCACCATGAACCATCGTACGAACCATAGCCCTAAGGATAAAAGAACAGCGCGACGTAACCCTTCCAATGCGGTTCCCTCCCCCCGTGTTAACAAGGAAAAAGCGGCTTCTACTTCCGGCAGTCCTAGACCGAGCCAGCGCGGGACGGCAACGGTTCCTGCCCCTGTAGAGAAGGATACCTCCGTTCAAGCTGTAGAGGAAGCGGCGTGGAAGAAGCATAAGCTTCCCAAAACGCTAGAGGAAGCGATGCAGATGAATCGAGCATCTGTACTGCTGTTGTCTGTGCCTGAGTCAGATACGGAATGCAGGATGGATAACGATAAACCGTCTATTACGACGGAAGATCAGGCAGAGCAAGATTCATTACTGGAATGTTCCATAACCAGTATTCACATTGCGGAAGGAAGACACCGCCCAAAGCAGCGTGTGATCTTGCCTGAGCAAGATATCGATCTAGCCTTCGATACGGAGAAAGAAGAATTAGACTTGAATGCCATTCACGATGGATCAGCGACCAGTGACGAGGCTTCTGACGATCATATAGCTTCACCACAATATGGGAGCATTTCTTTTCACCTACCCGCACGGGCAGATAGGGGCGAAGTGAGCGTTGTATTTGAGAAGCCATTTATAGATACACAATATGTAATCACTGCCAATGCGAGTATACCGGGAGTGATGGTATCCGTCACACAACGTCAGAGGCATTCGGTAGTACTTACTGTGGAACGCATACACTCGGGACCGATATGTGAAGGGTTGGTCCTTTGGATTGCGATGGGGCAATAATAAGAAGCCAGGAATATAAGTGTCCATAATCAACTTTATACTAGAAAAAAGGCGTCCCATAGTGGGACGCCGTATACATAAAAGGGAAGGGGGTAGACTTGTAATATCGGGGAAGTTTGTATTATTTCACTTATCTCACACCTACAGCGTCAAAAGACTTCATAGCAGAGGTTACGGCTATTGAATTTTCACCATAACTATCTTTGGCCGCTTGGATAACAGCGGCACGCGCGGTGGAGAAGTTAGACGTAGAAGTCAGATAATTGGTGAAGGCATTATAATAAATATATACGGCTGCATCACGTCCGATTCCATCTACCTTGACACCATGGAAGGTGCCTCCTTGTGCCAGTAGATAGTAGGCTTTATTAATAATGCCACTATTAATATGGGCTCCACCATAATCCTCGTTGTTAGGATCAGGATAGAGATTGCTGTAGTGATCGACTTGACCGTATTTGGCAGGATCGGAAAGGGAGCGAATGGCGTCGCCCTTAATATTAGGAGTATAAGCGACTTTGCCGAAATCCCAATTGGTACGCTCAATGTCGTTGCCTATAATATCTGAGATGGCTTCACTTAATGCACCAGATTCAGCGAAATACACGAGCCCTGATGAATGCTCGGTTACACCGTGTGTCAGCTCATGGGCAACAATTTCAAGATCGCTGCTAAAAGGGGCAAATAACGTGCCGTCTCCGTCTCCGTAAAGCATGTGAGTGCCACCCCAGTGGGCATTATTGTAGTTCTTTGCGCCGTAATGGACTGCCGAAGCGATAGCCATGCCATGCCCGTCAATGCTGTCGCGTCCAAATCTATCCTTGTAATAATCGTAAGTGCGGATAGCGTAAGCGTGGGCATCCACCGCAGCAGGATCTTCCCATACGTTATCGGAATCTGTATACAGGGTGCCGGGGAGCGTCTCGGTGTTGTGGACGTTATAAGTTAGGATTCCTTTACCACGAGTCGTATCCTTTAGTTGATACTTCTTGCCCGAGACTGTGGTTTCAAATGTTTTGGTATCGCCGAATACACCGCGCCCTGTGCCGATCACTTCGTTAAGAATGTCATACTTGAATACGATTTTTCCGTCATTAGCGTCAATAAAGTAACGTGTGCGCAGCAGAGTGGGCTGTAGAGTATTAACTTCGGTTACATAGACGAGACGTGTGGAGTCTCCATCGGGATAGATGTACAGTTCTGCTGTAGGGTCCACGCTTGGTTCCAGATTTGCAATCTTGGGAATAGAGGATGCAGGCTCTACCACTTCCAATGTACTGTTCTCCAGTTCAGCTGCTTTATCCAAATCCAAGGAGTCCTTATCAACAGAGATTGAAAATTCATTGTTAGATGCTGTTCCGTAAGTGTCTTTACTTACACTACTTGTACCCTCGTAAGGTTCAGGAACGATTGGGGCGGAGGAAGGGAGAGACTGAACCCGTATAGCTGCATCTTTATAAGCGGTATATACAGCCTCAGTAGCACTGATTTTTGGAGTTGTATTTTCTTTAGCATCGGCTTGTTGATTTTCTGAAATGACAGCTCCCAAATAAGAGGTGATTTGACCAGACTTGTTCACATGGATGGTCTGTTCGGCTCCAAATACGGGAATTCCGTCTACATATTGTTTTAACCGATAATGCTTTGTACCAAATTTGTCACTGGTGCGAACCACGATACGAAATTGCTCGCGCACATGGGAACCGATGTGGGTATCGTCCAGACTCAATAATGTTTTTTGTTGTCGATTTAAAAAGCTCCAGACCAGATTGTCGCCTGTTACCGTTGAAGGAGACTTCCAGTTCACCGTTTGGAATGTTGGCGTAAACTGAGTCGGATCGGGAACAGAATTTTCAGCTGCGGAGGCTCCAGGCGCAATGGCTCCTAATAACATAGCTCCTCCTAGAAGTGAAACCCATACTTTTTTCAATTCATACTCACTCTCCTTAATTAATGTTGGGGTAAAAAACACCCTGTTTGCAGAAGCCTAGCGTCATATATGTAAGTCTTGTTGCTCCTTTGAAACGTGAAGAGGCTGGATAAAAATGACCTTATGTAAAATATTAAGGTTTATTTTTTTTGCAATTTCATCGTCTCGGCTCTGATATTAGCACAGAGGTTGTCGAACGAGAAGATTAATTTTACAAAATACCCCAAAATGAATCTTTAGTCCCTGATTTACGGTTTATTTGTCTTATTTAGTCGAAAATGATCGTAGGGACTCTATGAATATGAAAAGGGCGCCCCTTTGAGGGGACGCCATAAATAAGGGGGGAAGGGGCGCAGACTTGTACACTGCACCCCTATTTTTTCGTCCATTGTATGAGTAGGGCCACATGACAGTTGCACAACGGCAACGGTCTATGGACGAGAATATGAGGATTATAGCGTATATGATTTAGTTTACACCTACAGCATCAAAAGATTTGGCAGCTGCAGTTGCTTGTGCCGAGTTCGCACCGTACAGATCTTTTGCCGCTTGGATCACAGCAGCGCGTGCGTTGGAGAAGTCAGAAGAAGAAGTCAGGTAGTTCGTAAAGGCACTATAGTAAATTTGGACCGCTGCATCGCGGCCAATTCCATTTACAGCTACCCCATGGAAAGTACCACCTTGTGCCAATAAATAGTAGGCTTTATTAATAATGCCGCTGTTCGTATGAACGCCACCGTTATCGGAGCTGCCTTTATACAAGTCGGAATAGTGATCTGGTTGATCATACAGCGTAGGATTTGACATAGAGCGAAGAGCATCGCCTGCAATGTTTGGCGTATAAATATCATCGCCTACAAGCCAGTTTTTACGCTGAATGTCATTGCCGATAACGTCCGAGAAAGCTTCATTTAATGCACCGGACTCTCCGTAATATTCCAAATTCGAAGTATACTCTGTGACACCGTGCGTAAGTTCATGTCCCACTACATCGGGGTCCCCGCTGAAGGCGATAAATGTGCTACCATCCCCGTCTCCATAAGTCATTTGGGAGCCATTCCAGAAGGCGTTGTTGTAGCGGCTACCGTAATGGACTGTCGAACGGAGTTGCAGCCCGCGTCCGTCAATGCTGTTGCGTCCAAATTTAGACTTATAGTAATCATATGTTTTGGCAGCATATGCATGGGCATCCACGCCGGCTGGATCATTCCATACATTATCGGCATCGGTCAAAAGGGTACCTGGGATGCTTTGGCGGTTGGAGGCCGTGTAAGTCACGATACCATTACCGCGTGTTGTATCTTTTAACTGGTAGCTACTACCGGAAGCCGTCGTGTTGAATGATTTGCTATCACCAAGCACACCTTTACCTGTGCCTGTCGCTTCATTAATGATGTCATACTGGAATACGATGCTGCCATCATTGGCATCAATAATGTAGCGAGTACGCAGTGGGGCAGGTTCTAAAACATTGACTTCTGTTACATAAACCAGCTGCAGGTCATCCCCTTTAGGATAGAAGTACAGATCGGCTTTAGGATCTACTTCTGGCTGCAGATTAGCGATTTTGGCAATGGAACTTTTTTCTGTCTCCACCGCTTCAATTTTGCTATCTTTCAAGGCAGACGCTTTATCAAGACTCAGCTCGTCTTTATCAATGGATAGCGTTTTTTCGTTGTTAGCTGCTTCGGCGTAAGTGTCTTTGCTTACACTGCTTTGTTCCTCAGCATCTTTAGAAATCGTATCGTCGGAGGTAGGGAGGGCTTCAATCCGTGCAGATGCTTCTTTATATGCAGTGTAGACCGCTTCAGAAGCGCTGATTTTTGGAGTTGTACCTTGCGTAGCTTCAGCTTGCTGATCCTCAGTAACCACCGCTCCTAAGTAAGAGGTGACCTCACCAGATTTGCCCACATGAATAGTCTGTTCAGCTCCATATACGGGAATCCCGTTTACATACTGTTTCAGCCGATAATGGCTCACACCGGACTTGTCGCTTGTGCGATCAACGATTCGGAATTGTTCACGTACACTAGAGTCGTCCGCACCCAATAACGATTTCTTTTGCCGATTCAAATAGCTCCATACAATGTCGTCACCCGATACCGAGGAAGGGGCTTTCCATTGCTCGGCGTGAAAGGTCGGTGTAAGCTGAGTCGGCCCCGAAACGGAACTCTCCGCTGATGCACCAGACGCGACAGACCCTAACAACATAGCTCCTCCAAGAAGCGAAACCCATACTTTTTTCATTAAAAATTCACTCTCCTCGATTAATGTCAGGATGAATCATCCTGTCTTGAATAAGGCATTGCGCCATTTATGTAGGTCGTGTTGTCGTCTGGAATAGAAGAAAATGGAACATGAAGAGAAATACCGAAGTGTTTTTCATGAAGCGTACGTGAAAAGAGGGTACTGCAGTATGAAGCATGTGGCCTAAAAAGGTGACAAACTCCTCCTTTCCTGTCGTATATAAAGAAAATAGAATAATGGTGGATAATGGAAAAGAATGACTTATGCAAAAAAAACTAATGTTGATTTTTTGAACTCCCATCATCTGGCTCTGATATTAGCACAGAGAATGACAGACGAGAAGATCTATGTCACAAATTTATCCAAAATGAATCTTTAGACCCTAATAACTCACTTATTTAATAGGATTAATAAGTTATGTAAAATAAAGTCGAAAATTGCTATGTCGAAAAGACTCCACGCTTGCCGTTACACACGGCTTTTGGACCGCATAGGTTATGTTGAACTGTCCTAATCATGCTGTCCATCTATACAGCAGGAAGGGAGGTGAGACGGGAGCATGAAGAAGCAGGGAAGAGCTGGATACAAGATCAAACGGAGGCGGCATTCCGGCGCATACTATCATTCTAAGATGTGGCTGCCGTTACGAATGCCGAACATGCATAAGACCCCTGCCATGAGGGAGGTACTCGACACGGAGAGAGGGGCACAGATCGGCGAAGAGCGACCATCTGGACCGTCATCAGTGGGAAAGTTTTTCGTATCTGTCATTATTCCGGCCATGAATGAGCAAAAAACAATCGGAGCTGTGATTCGCGAGGCGCGCCGTGTCCATCCACATACAGAGGTTATCGTCGTTGAGAACGGATCACACGATAGAACGGCGAAGGTGGCAGCAGCGGCGGGAGCTCGTGTACTTTCTTTCCCGGAACCGCTCGGACATGATGTTGGCCGTCGTGTTGGAGCGGAGGCGGCATCCGGACAGATCCTGCTTTTCCTGGATGGGGATATCGTCATTCCCTGCGTTAGACTCCGGCCGTTTATACACGCCATATGTGCAGGGGCGGATGTGGTGCTGAATGATTACCATGGACCTGTGAATCATACGCCCGTACATCCTGTAGTGGAGGCAAAGCATGTATTGAATATCTTGTCGAATCGTGCTGATTTAGGGGGAGCGTCTATGACTGGCATTCCACACGCCATTAGTCAAAAGGCTCTAAATAAAATAGGTCCAAAGCCCTTGGAGAAACCTCCCTTATTTCAAGCTATGTCCATCGCTTCCGGGTTACGAGTGGTGACTGTATATGGAATAGCTGTCGGTAAAATAAATGCGACACGTAAAAAACAGAACGGCAAGGACCCGCTGGCAGGTGTAATTGTTCAGGATCATCTGGATGCCATTGCCTGGCTTACATCGCATCTGGGAACGCGTGCAGGCTTTACGGATTTGGAGCGCAAACGGATCAGAGACGAGGTGAAACTGTGAGTAGACCGTATCGCAGAGGGAAGCGTGAAGAACCGAGCTGGGGGATCAGACGTGTTCAGCGAAAACGAGGAACGACGACTTCAATGCATAGCCGTAGGGTGAGAAAGCCCACACCTCGGGCAACAGGAATGACCAAAGTGACTCCGCCTGTGGAACGCGAAGTTCCGGGAGATATTGTATTACAGGGAACCGCAGCGGCCGTGGTCAGCGCCTGTAATGAAGAGTCAACGATTGACCGGGTGCTGAGCGAGCTGGAAAAACTTCCGCTTACGGATATCATTGTCGTATTGAACGGCTGCACGGACGGCACGCGCTCCACCGTAGCCAAACATCATCCTAATGTGACTCTCGTCAACGTGCCCGATCGACTGGGGCATGATGTTGGCCGTGCAGTAGGCGCGCGTATGACGCAGGCTGATATTGTGCTGTTCGTGGACGGAGATTTGCCGATTTCAGCATCTGATTTGCTGCCTTTTCTCCACGCGGTGGATCAGGGAACGGATGTTGCGCTTAATGATCTGGGCAGACATTTGCCGCCCTATGCCCAGCAAGACAGCGTGACACGGTGCAAAGCATTCCTGAATCGCGTACTGCGCAGGCCGGATCTGGGAGCAAGCTCATTGACCGCCGTACCGCATGCATTATCTCGGCGTTTACTGGATCAGCTTGGCTCAGCCGTGCTTGCCGTACCGCCAAAAGCCCACGCCATGGCAATTCTGTATGGCATGATCGTGGCGGCAGTACATGCTGTTGATGTCATTAAAACGAACCGTAAGCGGACCTTCAATGTTGGCAAAGGGAACGCTATGGAACAGTTGATCGTCGGTGATCATGCAGAGGCACTGACGGCGGTGTTTCAGGTAGCCGGGTATTCCCCGCTCGGGCCTGTTCCAACACGGGTAGACGTTGCCAAAGGGAGGAATGCACAATGAGTCTGACGAGCATCATTATTCCGACTTATAACGGCCTGCATCTGTTAAAGCCGTGTATTGAGGCGATTCGGACACATACGATAGATGTACCGTATGAAATCATTGTTGTGGACAACGCTTCGAATGACGGAACGGATGATTTTTGCGCATCCGAGCGGCTGATCAGCATACGTCTTCCTGAAAACAGGGGCTTTCCAGCAGCATGTAATATGGGGCTCCGGCTGGCTTCGGGTGATCAGTTCGTTATTTTAAACAATGATGTGACGGTTACGCGGGGATGGCTATCGAATATGTTGGCCGCATTGCAGAGCGAAAGCATCGTGGGATTGGTGGGACCGGTGACGAATTGCGTCAGCGGTATTCAGCAGATACACGGCTTGGAAGGAGATTTGGCCAGCTGTCTGAGATATGCGGAGCAGAATAATGTAAGTAATCCCTCCAGGTGGCAGGAGGTTAAGCGGTTGGTCGGATTTTGTTTGTTATTCCGGCGTGATCTGATGGAACGGATCGGATTGCTGGATGAACGGTTCAGTCCCGGACATTATGAGGATGACGATTATTGTCTGCGCGCACGTGTGCATGGCTACAAGCTGCTCATGTGCAACGACTGTTTTGTCTATCACGAGGGGAATGCGAGCTTCTCACGCTCGGAAACTTCCTGGATCGAAGAGCTGATCGAGCGGAACTATCGTTTATTTATAGAGAAATGGAGCATAGATCCCAGAATGTTCATCGAAACTGGAAACGCTGGGGTTGTATGCACTGAACATGCTGTCGAAGGAGGAAGGAAGATATGAAAGGGGTTATTCTCGCAGGAGGAACCGGATCGCGCCTTCATCCGTTGACTACATTACTCAACAAGCATCTGCTTCCGGTCGGCAAGTATCCCATGATCGTATATGGTATCGAGAGGCTGCGACAGGCTGGAATCACCGATATGCTTATTATTATTGGTAAACAATCGGCCGGGCTGTATACCGATTTTTTGGGCAGTGGCAGTGATTATGGTGTCCAACTGACCTACCGGATTCAAGAAAAGGCGGGCGGCATTGCAGAAGCACTCGAACTGGCAAGAAGCTATATGCAGGCAGAAGAGAAATTCACTGTTTTGTTAGGTGATAATTTGTTCAAGGAAGACTTGGGACCTGTGATCGAACGATTCAAGCAACAGCCCCCGGGGAGCGCCAGAGTGTTGTTGAAAAAGGTGGCAGATGCTCGTCGTTACGGGGTACCCGTGTTTGATCCTGAGCGTCCGGAGAGCATTACGCGGATTGAAGAAAAGCCACAGCATCCCCAATCCAAATACTGCGTTACGGGTATCTATATGTACGATACTGCCGTGTTCGATAAGATCCGGCAAATTACACCTTCGGCACGTGGTGAGCTTGAGATCACGGATGTTAACAACTGTTATGCCGCTGAAGGCAAGCTGGAATATGATATTTTACGGCGTTATTGGAGCGACGCAGGAACCTTCGATTCCCTTCAGGAAGCTGGATTGAAAATGAAAGGACTTCTACCTTGATCTCAATGAAACACCATCCTACCGGGCCAGGCATATAGTATAGGCATAATGCCACCCGGAGGAGTGAACGGCATGAAACGCCTGAATATGCAAAGGAAACACAGCAAGCGGCTCGGAAAGAAAGGCTACTGGTCAGGATATAAAAGGGGCCAGGAGCAAGGTAACAGGTTGGGTCAGGCTTCGTTCGGCAAGGTTTTTGAAGGCGTCAGTATTATCATTCCGTCCTGCAATCAGCTTCAACAGCTCCGTGCATGCATTCACCGTATTGAGGAGAATACGAGCCATCCTCACGAAATTATTGTAGTGGACTGCGGCTCGACGGACGGGACATCCACCTATTTGCTCCGTAAAAGCATCGCTGTGCGTTATGCGCTGTTAAAAAAGGATGTGCAAATGATAGGTAGCCTGAATCAGGGGCTGATGATGGCAAAAGGAACAACTATTGTGGTACTGGATCAAAACTCCATGGTGACCCCCGGCTGGTTGGATCGGTTGTTAGGGTGTTTACACAGCGATCCGCGTATGGGTGTTGTTGGGCCTGTAACGAATGGTCCATTCAAAGAACAGCAGATCGAGGTTCCTGATATGAACGAAAATGGAGCACGTCAATTTGCCATGACCTTCAATGTTCCCAAACCGGATGCATGGCGAGAGACCGAAAGCTTGGCTGGATTTTGTTTATTGCTGCGCAGAGAGACACTGAAAAAAACGGGCTACTGGGACGAAGGCTGCCACAGTATTGAGGAGGCCCATGCAGATTGGCTACTGCGTGTGCGTTTGTTGGGGATACGTATGGCAATTGCCGGAGATGCTTTTATCCATTATGAAGAAAGAGATCGGGATACGGTGTATGGTTTTCCTCTAACGACCGAAACGTCAATGGAGGAAAGCAGCCGGAACCGATCCTTTTTTGTACAAAAGTGGGGGGACGCGGATAAGCTGTTCCACAACCTGAAATTCAGTACAGCGGAGACGGACGACCAGATCTCAACAGGTAAGGAAACACACGTATCAGCGGCAAGCTTTTACCCCATCGGAGCGGTTGTTCAGGGACCGTCCGGTGTAGTATTTCGGTTAGAATCGGGAAGAAGGCGGTATTTGCATGGAGTCAGTGCTGCGGGAGGTGAAAACGTGCGCCCTGTCAGATTGTCTCAGCTGGACTTGTTGGCACTTCCCTTGGTAGGGAAGCCGGAGGTCACAGTTTCCGGCAGCACTGATGCACCTGTAGCTGAGTCGCCAGAGGAACCCTTGCCTGTGCTGGCGGCTCCTGAGCTGGGGAACATGTCCATGCTTCCCACACTTCATATCCCGGCCCAACGTAGGCGATGGATCGAGTTACTGTATGCTGAAGGTGGGCAACTGTACCAAATCGGCAACGGTTGGAAAAGACCATTCCTTACCCTCTACGCTGTGATGAGTTGGCGGGCTGAGGACTATCCAATTCAATTTTTGTCCTCTGAAGAATTGTCGGCATTGCCGGAGAAGCAGCCTATTATTGCTCCACCGGTGCTGCACGGGCATCTGTAATGATCTGAATAGGCGCTTTTAGGCGGAACCGACTACTCGCTGCGGCATACGCTGTAGTAGCGGAAAGCCCGTAGGTAATTCGTGCGTTCCGCACGGCGGAGCACATAAAGGAGGGGCTTATGCATAACGAGTTAGATGATTTGCTGATCCACATTTCGCACTCGCAGCAGCAGATGTCAAGGTTGTTGGATGCGGAACGGCAGGTGGTTGTGCGCATGGCGCAGATCATACATGAACTGCCAGATGAGGAGCCGCGTTTTGACGGAATTCCGGGCATTCTCGACAGCTCGGGACAAGTAAACAAAAGCATTGTGGCCTATCTGAACGGCATTGCCGATCTTCAGGAAGCAATGGCTGAAATGCTCGTTCGTGTCGTGAAGGAAACGGCATACCCGGAAGAGGAGTAACGTAACAACCGAGGGCAGGGAGTGAACACATGAGTAGGGAACAAGCAATGATTCACATGCTGGACGCAGCCTCCAAAATGCAGCGGAATGTGTCTATGATCCTGGAGGCCAAGGCGGTCGAAGCAGAAAAAGTGCGTAATTGGGCGCTGAACCATCTGGCGCCCCACGCCTTTGACACCGATGAAGAACAGCTGGGGCGACCTTTGGAGATTCACGAGCAAATGGTGGAAATGCTGGAGGGATTAACGCGGCTTCAGACTGGTCTTTGCAGCAATCTCAAAGCATTGCTGGATCAGGATGAGCAGCAGGGTGGCGGCATGGAAGGGATGATGGGAGGCATGGGCTCGGGGGATATGAACTAATGAGCATGAGGCGTGAACGTGAGATCAAGCTGGATATAATGGAGTCTATTGCTGCCAGCCAGCACGCCGTTGCCCGGATGCTGACCAGTCTTGCGGACTTGACGCCCCATGCGGATATGTCGGCTACCCGTCTGGAAGAAACCATTCGTATACTCAGCAACTACCAGGGCGAAATCACGCAAATGTTGGCGGGTATTCCATTAAGACGACAGGTATATGGAAAACCGACGAAACCGTGGCTCCATGTGCCTGTTCAGAAAAATGAAACCACCACGAGAAAGCAAAGGAGGAATGAAAATGAGCACAAGGTGGGAACGCGCCACTCGGGAAAAAGCCCGCAAAAGACGTAAAGATGCCCGGCGTTCCAGCATTCGCAGATTAAAACGGAGAAGAAGACGTCTGCTTGCTCTAAGACGCCGTAAAAGAGGACATCATTCTGCACGTAGAAGACATCCTCTTTTGCGGCGGCGAAAAAAACCTCAAGCTAACCCGGTGGCAGTCCCTTCTGCGGAGAATCCACAGCCCGGGACTGTTGCATTGGAGCATGATCCGCAGGCATTTCAGCAGGGGTATGATGCAGCTTACAACGAGGGTTTCAATTCAGGCTTTGCCAAAGGTTATGAAGATGGACACCAGGTCGCTTACCAGGCTCAGTAAACTATGCAGAACATCCATGACAGCTAACCCCCCGAAGCTACACAGCTTCGGGGTTATTTGCGGTTCGGCAGTTGGACGGGCAAACGCCAATTTTGTCCGGGCAGTGGCAGTCGTCCATGATGCGTTTGACCCCTCCGCATATAGTTTAGGAGTGACAGAAGTTTATCCTACAACAGGACAGGGTGAAGGATGTGAACGATCAACAAAGCGGAAATGAACGCGAAGCGTACCGATGCGGCTATCGGGAAGGACGCAGAATGGGCGGTTGCACGGCTGCTCTGTCACAGGTCGTGGCCATACAGCCTGCTGTTCGTCATTTGAAAGTGTTGTATATTCCGCAAGGTTTCGCAGCTATAGACACAGGTGTGCAAGAAGCATTAGGCCAAATATGCAGCTCATGCGCCATCGGTACGCCTGCTACGATGCTAGCTGACGCCGAGGCTCAACGTCCAGACCTCGTGCTGGTCATGAACGGGCTGCATGTTTTTCCGGCGGATCATCTGGAGCAGGTACAGCAAATACGAGCCCTAGGCATTCGGACGGCCATATGGTTTGTAGATGATCCTTACTTTACGGAGGATACGGCGTTGATCTGTCAATCCTACGATGTCGTATTTACGCACGAAATTTCTTGCCTGCCGTTTTATCGCGATCAGGGAGTAACGAGGGTTCACTATTTGCCGCTGGCTGCGTCAGCTCGTATCTTTTATCCTCGGCGGGTAGAGCGGGAGCATCAGCATGATATTTGTTTCATTGGAAATGCCTTCTGGAACCGTGTGAAGCTATTCGACCACCTAGCTCCCTTCTTGGCGGACAAAAGAGTGCTGATCGTAGGTGGGCACTGGGATCGGCTGACCCGGCGGGATGTGCTGGAACGCTTTATCCGTCCGGGCTTTATGGAGCCGGAAGAGACCGCTCAATATTATAACGGCTCCAAAATTGTCATCAATATGCACCGCCCGACAGACCCCGGACTGGATAATCGGAATACACACCAGCTTTCAGCGGAGTCCATCAATCCTCGGACATATGAAATTTCTGCTTGTGGCACGCTTCAAATGACGGATGTTCGGAAGGATTTGAGCCGTTATTACCGACCAGGCTATGACATTGAAACTTTCTCTGGAGCAGATGAATTGAAAGTGAAGCTGGATTACTATCTCAAGCATGATTGGGAACGCGAACGCATGGCCTGGCGCGCATTGTACACGACTATGCAAAAGCATATGTACTCCAATCGCATGGAAGAACTGCTGGACAAGGCGATGGCCTAAAGTAAACACCATAAACAGTGAGGAGTGAAAGTGATGACGATATCTACGACAGGACCGTATGACCCGGCTGTTCACCAGACGGCGGCAGCCTCCTGGGAAAAGGGGAGAACTGCGGGATTGCATGACGGATACGACGAAGGATATCTGCGCGGCCGTGCTAACGCAATTGTTGCGCGGATGAAAGCAGTTTTCCCTTTTCGACAGATCCATGTACTGTATGTCGTCTCAGGCAAAGGCCTTCCGTATTCTCCGCTGGATGAGGCGGTCATTACCACATTGCAGAGCATGACGGCTCAGGTTACCGTAACAGACCCACGTCAGCCGGTAGGAGATATTGCCGCTCAGCTCCGTCCGAATCTGATGCTGGCACTGGATGGAATGGATCTTCCGTTGGAGCAGGTTACTGCGGTACGCCAGTTGGGCATCCCCACCGCCATCTGGCTAACGGACGATCCATATTACACCGACACGACGACCAAAATCGTTACGAATTATGATTATGTGTTCACGTTAGAAATGAACTGCATGGAGCTGTACCGTCAGTTGGGTTGCACGTCTGTGCACTATTTGCCCTTTGGAGCATTTCTGACTCACTATTTCCCCCTCAGCTCGCCCGCTTCGGTACGACGTGAGATTGGGTTTACAGGCTCAGCCTACTGGAACCGCATCTATTTCTTTAATCCGATTATGCCGCAGCTCATGGCTCGTAACATTAAAATCAACGGAATCTGGTGGGATCGTCTCCCAGATTATCAGTCGTATGGCGACAAAATTGAGCTGGGTCGCTGGATGTCTCCGGGCGAGACCAATGATTCGTACAACGGCAGCAAAATCGTAATTAATCTTCATCGTTCCCATCAGGATGATTCGGTGAACAACAACTCACTGAAAATTCCGGGGGCTTCGCCCAATCCGCGTACGTTTGAAATTTCTGCCAGTGGCACGTTGCAACTGACAGATACAAGAGATGATCTGGCTCGTTTTTATAAGCCAGGGGAAGAGATAGAGACCTACAGCTCTCAGCAGGAACTGCTGGAGAAGGTTGAGTTTTATTTGACGCATGAAAAGGAGCGTCGTGAGATTGCTCTGCGTGCTCTGGAACGAACCCTGCGGGAGCACACGTATGGTCACCGGATTGACCAACTGTTGTCGGTCATATTTCCATAAGGTGATTCACACGTCCGGTGGTTGCTATTTTAAAGGAGGTGAACTCCGATCAAGCCGAAAATGATGTTATTCAGCCATGTTAGCAACGTCCGCAGTATTACGGGGGCAGAGAAGCTGCTATTGCAATTTTGTCTAGATATGCGTACGTACTTCGATTGTATTCTCGTAACGCCTGGTGAAGGGCGGCTGACCTCAATGGCCCGCAAGCGCGGAATCACCGTTCTGACACAGAATCTGTTCATGCTGCATGGCATGTATACCCCATATGAGGGATTGGCGCAGGATGCGGAGAATTTGCGGACCCATGTGGCGTATGCACCGTTGTTCCAGATGCTTCGGCATGCTCGACCTGATGTGGTGCTGGTCAATACCTGTGTGAACGTCATGCCTGCAATGGCTGCCCATGAGCTTAATATTCCGGTGATCTGGAAAATTACCGAAGTCATTAACCAGAATGCGCATACGCCAGTTTCTGTTTCTATCATTGAGCGCTATAGCCAATGGGTCATCGGCATTTCTCAAGCTGTAATGCGTCCTTTGCATGGTGGGGGACTGACACGTCCGCATACGGTGTTGTCTCCCTGCCGGGATATGGATATGCCGTCTCCCAGAGAGCATGTGCTGGAACGGAAAAGGAAACGTGAAAAACTGGGGCTGCGGGATTTTCATATTTGCATTGGTTATATTTCTTCCTTTATCTACGAAGCCAAAGGGCTGTTACCTTTTGTCCAAATGGCTCTAAAGCTGTGCGAAACCAATTCGCGGTGTCGTTTCTGGATCATCGGCAGCTCGGTGGACTCGGAATATTACGTAAAATGTGTCTCTTTAATCCGCCAATCTCGTTATAGCCACCGCTTCCAGTTCAATTCATTCGAGGAATCCGTGTCAACGGCCTATAGCGCAATGGATATTGTTGTGATCCCAAGTATGGTGGAAGAAGGCTTTGGTCTGACCGCCCTGGAAGGGCTAGTTTACGGTAAGCCCGTAGTAGCCTTTGCGCAGGGTGGACTTGTGGAATTGATGGAGGCTACCGGAAATACAGATTTTTTGGTAGAGCCGGGCAACAGCGACATGCTGGCGCAAAAAGTGGGCTATCTGCTCGATCATCCCGAGGAAGTGGAACGGATTGGTGTCCGTAACAACAGTGCAGCTACACGTGTATACGGACCTGATTCCTACCGAAGCAGTATGCACCTCATGGTCAGTCAATGGGTATGTCATCATCCGCATTGGTTCCCGTTGATTCAGCAGCCGGGTGGACCTGTATGGACGAGGGAAGGCGAAGGGCTGCGTCAGGTCACCGCTATACCGGAGGGTTATACCAGCACGATTCGAGAATTTCCTGAATCGGTGGTGTGTCAGCTGCCTGTGCTGGGTCTGCCGCCAATCGAATATGCAGCCATTCAGGGCTTGCCACAACCAGCACCCCCTTTACCTGAGTCACCACCCGAATTGCCCCGCGGCAAGCGTAGTATTCGGGCGAGATGGCCAAAGGGCCGCAAGCGTACCAGACTTCGGAATCGCAGGTATAAGAGAAGCGGCGGCAAGAGTCGCCTTAAGAAAATTCACGGGTTCCCGTTGTCGAAGGGACTTTATCCGAAAACCAAGTCCAGACAGAAGCTCAAGCGGAAAATCAAGCACCGGTCACGGCGACACAACGCGCACAAACCGAAGCGAGTCACACTCAAGGCTGGACAGCATACAAAACAACGGTCCGGGTGAACCTACGCCGGACCTTTGAGATGAACGTTAAGCTGGAGCACAGCCAGTCTGCTGGATGGCTATCCTTCATTGAACGCGACAATTCAATGAAACAACGACAGCAAAGGTGGGTTCCAAAACCATGAAAATATTGACCGTGCTCGGCACAAGACCGGAGATTATACGGCTCAGCCTGATCATTCCGAAGCTAGACCGCCATGCAGATGAACATGTGCTTGTGCATACGGGCCAAAATTACACCGAAAGCCTGAGCGGGCAGTTCTTTCGCGAACTGGGACTGCGTGCCCCGGATTATGTACTTCAGGAGAAAGCGGGGACACTGGGCAAACAGTTGTCCGCCATGTACTCGCAGATGGAGGATATTTTAAACAAGGAACGCCCCGATCATGTGCTATTGCTCGGTGATACGAACAGCGCTCTATGTGCCTTACTTGCGGAACGTATGGGTTATCCGGTCGTGCATATGGAGGCGGGGAACCGCTGTTATGATCTGGATGTGCCGGAGGAGAAGAACCGGCGTGTCATTGATGCGATATCTACCATTAATATGCCTTATACGGAGCAAAGCAAGCAGCACCTACTACGCGAAGGCTTCCCAAGCCAACGAATCATACTGACTGGAAATCCGATCTACGAAGTAATGCAGCACTATGAGAAAGAAGTAACTGGTAGTGGGATTTTGAAAAAATTGGGACTGTCGCCGGGAGAATATTTCCTGGTCACTGCCCACAGAGCCGAAAATGTCGACCATCCACCGCATTTGCTGGCTATTTTAGATGGTCTTAACCGGGTAGCCCAGCAGTTCGGGCAGCGGGTCATTTGCAGTATTCATCCCCGGACTGCCGCCCGGATCGCAAGCCATCCGCCGATCCAGCTTGATCCGCTTGTGGAATTTCACGAACCGTTCGGTTTTTTTGACTTCGTTCTGCTGGAGCGGCATGCCCGCTGCGCTTTGACAGACAGTGGTACCGTACAGGAAGAATGCTGTGTCATGGGGGTGCCGACGGTTACGATGCGCCGGACGACTGAACGGCCGGAAACGGTAGATTGCGGCAGCAATATCGTGTCCGGCCTTAATGGCGAGGTTATAGCAAACGCGGTAGCCATAATGACCGGGATGACCCATAAGTGGCAATGTCCCGCAGGCTATCTGGTGGAAGATGTGTCGGATAAGGTAGTTAAATTTCTGCTTGGAGGGAAACGGCATGTTTGAAAACCAACGTATCTTGGTTACCGGCGGTACCGGCTCCTGGGGGCATGAGCTGGTTGCCCAGTTACTGCCGCGTAACCCCAAAGAGGTCATTATCTTTTCACGCGGAGAATCCAGTCAGGTTGCCATGAACAGGCAGTTTGAGGATGAACGACTCAGCTTCTGTATTGGAGATATTCGGGATAAGGATGCGCTGACTACCGCTTGTCAAGGAGTGGACTATGTATTTCATTTGGCAGCGCTCAAGCACGTACCCGTCTGTGAGGATCAGCCCTACGAGGCACTCAAAACCAATGTCGTAGGCACTCAAAACGTAATCGAGGCCGCTGTCGTTAATCAGGTCAAGAAAGTCATTTATATATCGACCGACAAGGCCGCGAATCCGTCCAATTTTTACGGCATGACGAAGGCAATAGGAGAAAAACTGATTGTTTACGCCAATCTGCTGAATAGCGATACACGTTTCGTGACGGTGCGCGGCGGTAATGTTTTGGGCACAAACGGAAGCGTGGTGCATCTGTTCCAAAGCCAGATTCGCCAAAAGGGCAAGGTTTCGATCACAGATATGAACATGACGCGCTTCTTCCTAACCTTGCGTGATGCGATCAGTCTCCTGTTCAAAGCCTCGGTGGAAAGTGTTGGCGGGGAAATTTTTATCATGACCATGCCAACCTGCCGTATTTTGGACTTGGCTGAGGTGCTCATTGAGGATTCAGGTGTGGAAAACGTAGAAATTGTAGAAAAAGGTGTGCGTCCCGGTGAGAAAATTCATGAGATTTTGATGAGCGATTTTGAAAGCCTGACGACGGTAGTCTATGACGAGCAATATTTGGTCATTCTCCCAACGCTGAATATTCCTCAATTAAAGGACCGCTATAATCAGTGCCCTCCCGTGTCATTCAGCAGCTTTAGTTCGGAGTTTAATTTGATGTCGAAAGAGGAGATTCGCAGCATTCTCCAAAGCGGGGGGTTCATCAAATGAAGCTGCTTATTTTGGGTGGTAACGGCATGGCGGGCCATGTTCTGGTGAAGTATTTCCAAAACCAGAGCGGGTATAACGTGTTCTACACCACCCGTGATCCCGAAAATAAAGGTGGTCTGCTGCTGGATGTAAAGGACAGCTTTATGGTGGAGCAGCTGGTACGGAGTGTACGGCCAGACGTTATTATTAACGCGGTAGGTGTACTGAATCAGCATGCCGGGGAGGATCAAATTGCAGCATACCAAATTAATGGGTTGCTGCCACATCTTCTCCGGCGGACAGCGGACAGTATCGGTGCCCGATTGGTTCATATCAGCACGGATTGCGTATTCGAGGGAAATCGGGTACCTGGTTTATATAAGGAGACGGATCAACCCGATGGGACAAGTGCCTATGCTTTGACGAAAATACTCGGAGAAGTAAAGGCCGCAGGGCATCTGACTATCCGTACCTCCATTATCGGGCCGGAAATTCGGCCCAGTGGCATTGGTCTGCTGCACTGGTTCTTGCAGCAGAGCGGAGACGTTAACGGGTATCGCCGGGTCTTTTGGAACGGGGTTACGACGCTGGAATTAGCAAAGGCGATACAGGTGCAGATGAATGAGCCGCTGGACGGACTCATTCATCTGGTTCACCCTGAACCGATCAGCAAGCACGATTTGCTGCTGCTGTTCAAAGATATCTGGAATAGGGAGGATATTCGGATCGTGCCGAAAGATGAGCCGGTGCAGGACCGGACGCTTCGTTCTACCCGGGCCGATCTGCTCTACGATGTTCCTCACTACAGCATCATGCTGAAGGAGCTGCTGGAATGGACGGAAGCACAGCGGAACAACGTCGGCCTGTCATAGTCATTACCGGAGCGGCGGGCTATACCGGGATGCATGCCTGCCGCCATTTTGCAAAGCTCGGCTGGGAGGTAGCGGCGCTGACTCGCACTGCCGCTTCCGTCTCAGAACTGATCTTACTGGCTCGCGATGATGAAAATAACAGCCCAGAGGCGGAGACTCGCAACTGTATTACGCCTTATGTGTGTGACTTGCTCGACAAGAAACGTCTGGGCGAAGTAATTAGACAGATTGCTCCGGATTATGTGCTTCACCTGGGTGGTAAAAATTCCGTCCCTGAATCTTGGGAGAGTCCCCTGCTATACATGGAATCCAATGTACTGTCCACCCTGTATCTGCTCGATGTACTGCGACCTTTCCCCAAAGCCAGAATTGTCGTGGCGGGTTCTCGGCTAAAGACGGCTTTGCAGGCTCCGTATCATCCAACACATCCATACAGCCTTAGCAAAAGCCTTCAAGAGGCAGTCGCGCTCTCGTGGGGCGCGCTGTTCGAACAATCCGTCATGCTGGCAGAGCCTTGCAACTTGATCGGTCCGGGTCCATCTACCGGATTTTGTGCATTACTCGCGGGGTATATCGTTCAGACGGAACGTAGGGAGGGGCAGTCCGCAACTGAAACTGTCCCGTTCCGGGTATCTTCCCGACATGCGCAACGTGATTTTCTCGACGTTCGTGATGCCGTTCGCGCATACGGTGTGCTATTGGAACAGGGTGTGCCAGGCCGAGTGTACTCGGTCTGCACAGGCCGCATTGTGGAACTGGGCAATATCGTGGAACGTATGGTTGCGCTGGCCAAAACATCTATTCCCATACAATGGGGGGATGTGGCAGAGTCAGCATCTACCGAGGCATACCGTGCGAAAGAGCTGGAGGACATGGGCTGGAAGCCGACCATACAGCTGAGGCAATCTCTGGAGGATATGATTCAATACCGCCGAGCCGGAAAGGAAGGAACGATATGAGACCGAAAGTAACGATCGTCATTCCCTTTTATAACTGTGCATATGTGGATCAGGCTTTGCAAAGTGCACTAGAGCAAACTTATGGCCCACTCGAGATTATTGTCGTCGATGACGGCTCCACGGAACATGTTGATATGCTTCAGGCCTATCTTCCTTATATACATTATTTAGGTAAATCCAATGGTGGAACAGCCAGCGCTCTGAATCATGGTATCCGACATGCCAGTGGCGATTATATTGCGTGGCTCAGTTCCGACGATACCTATCATAGGGATAAAATTAACAATCAGGTTTCTTTTATGGTGGAAAACGGTGCGTACATCTCCCATACCAACTTCAATTTCATCAATCAATACAGCCAAGTCACAAGCTACCAGGCAGCCGCCGTGTTTCCGTCTATGACGGAGTTTTACCGTTTTTTTCAACAAGGAAATCCGGTCAATGGATGCACGGTTATGTTTAAAAAGGAGCTGTTTGCACATATCGGTTTGTTTGATGAATTGCTGCCGTACACACATGATCTGGATATGTGGTACCGCGTGATGCTGGCGGGATATCCATTTCCTTTTCTGAACGAGTCCTTGGTTAACTACCGTTGGCATGATGAAATGGGAACCAAAAAATATTGGCCCGCTGTGGAGCGGGAGTACAACATCACCCAAGCACGTTATCGAGATCGCTTCAGTCAGGTATTGAGTGGTTTATCCTCATGAAGCCGAAAGTCTGTCAGGGGGGATTGATATGGTAGATACGGGGATTGTTATGCCACTGTACAAACAGGATATCGGCTATCTGCAAGCTGCAATCTCATCCGTACTAGCCCAGAGCTACAGGGGATTTCGCTTCATCATTGTTATTGACGGAGCGCCGGAAATGGTGGGGCCAGCGCTCTATGCAGCAATGGGAGACCCGCGCGTTCAGTTGGTTACACTCCCTCAGAACCAAGGAGTATCCCACGCCCTAAACCGGGGATTCGATGAGTTGTTTAAAGATCCTGGGATCAAGTATGTGACCTGGGTCTCCAGCGACAATGTTTATAATGCTTCCTTTATTGAACGATTGCGGCAAGAGCTGAAGCAGGGGCCAGACTCACTCGGTCTTGTGTTTTCTACCTTCCGCCAGGTTGACGCATATGGGAACCCGTTGTATGACGAGCAGCATCAACAGGCGTTGATCCGGTACCAAAGTCAGCCACATCACGAATTGCTGAACGCCAGCATTGTTGGGGTTTCATTTATGTACAAAAGCAAATATGCCCTCCAGATTGGCGGCTATCGGCTGCAACCCGTTGAGGATTATGATTACTGGCTGCGGCTGACCGAGACGTGCAATATGAAATTCATCCCGGAGATCCTGATGGATTACCGGGTGAATTCCACATTTAGTGTATCGGCCGGCCTACACAGCCAAAAGGAGCACCGACGCTGGCGGCGCGCATTCCAAATCGCCAAGTATGAGGCGAGAGCACGCCGGGGCATCCCACTTGAAATGACGATTTTAATGCCTGTCACGGATATGGCTCAAGCTGAATCATTGCTGGATAATCTGCTGGAGCAGCACTACAGCAATTGCGTGGTACGGCTGCTGGATTTAACGCCAGAACAGGAAGCTAGCGCTTTCCTGTCGATGATGCTCGACCCTCGGTTAATCGTAACATCACGGCAGCATTATTCGATCCAGGAAGCACTGGTTCAGGCTATTGGTGAAACCACGACTCGCTTTGTTGTATGCTTCGGTGTCAAACCTTATATTGCCGTGACGGATCTACTGTATCTCACGGATTTGTTGCGCCCATTACAGGATACACATGCCTTTTCCTACTATACAGATGACCATTCCACCATCGGCAGCGGACGAGGGGTTCAGTCCGTACCGCCAGAATGGAATTACGTGTATTACACCCACAGATTGCATCAGGCACTGGAACAGGGTGGCTTTTAAATAACAGGGGACAGTGCAGGGATTGTGGTCAGCTCGGACTGGAGAACACGGTGCTCCTGTACAACATTACCAAACTGATCCAGTCCAAAGTTGGAGAGCACGACATTCGCTGGAGCAGCGGAGGCCACGTTGTATTGTACCTCATAGGCAAGAACCCCTTGTATAAAGAAGGTACGGCGGGCAATGGAGTTTGCAGGCAAGTTAACCGATGTCACATACAGTGGTGTCTTGGTATCCGGTACCAGCGAGAAAAAAATTTGGATGGTCACGGTTGCCGCATTTACTGTGTCCTCATTGACCAAGTTCACAACAACATTGGAGCAGGCAGTACCAAAATCTCTAGTGTTCGTCATATAACCGGTTGTAAAAGCCAATCGAATCATCCTCTCAAAAAACAGAATATTGGATAACCCTTGAAGGGATGCTTTTATACTATGAATCTATTGAAAAGAAAGCTTGTATGGTTGTCTCTAGGCTGTGCTGAAAAAAGTACATTTTGATAGAAATACTTCAGGCGTATCTATTTATATAATGAAGGGAATGCTCGCGATGCCTTTGAATTTTCAGGTGACACCCAGCGGCCTGCCCAAATTTGAGCCTAGTGTTGCTGTTAATTTACTGAATCCGAATATTGTTATAGCTGTAGCTGTTGATTTTAGCAGTGGGCCTCCCTTGATTGGACTGTATCGCTCATTGGATGCCGGAGCGAACTGGACGGATACTTTATTGCCGATTCCGCCGGGTTATACAGGAGCCGAGGCAGGAATGGTAGCCTATCTGTTCCCCAATATTTTTATCGTATCCGCGCATGTATTTCCGGGCAATGAAAACGGGGCTGTCGTGATCTACCGTTCTACGGACGATGGAGCCACCTTTGATCCTCCAGTGGTCATTAACCCGGGCTATGGAGATTACATTAATAATGACTGGACTAATATTACGACGGATAATGCGGGGGCAAGTCCCTATCTCGGACACGTCTATGTCACGTATAACCGCCAATATAATGTGGATTTTAATGCTCAATCTGCGGCCTTCTACCAGCGTTCCACCGATGGAGGACTAACTTGGGACCGACCGTTAATGCTCTCCAATATCCAATCCTCAACGGAGCGGCCTGAGCCTGCGGTCGACAAATATGGAAGCGTATATGTCAGTTGGATTCGTACGGGACCGCAAACACCAGCTTTTTTTATCCGACGCTCCTTTGATGGCGGGGCAACCTTCAGCGGGGATATTCTCGTATCCAATATAACGCTTGTGCCCAATCCTTTGCCCGTTCCTGGTTATGACTTTCGGATATTGAATTTCCCCAGCTTGGCCGCGGACTGCTCGGGTGTGCCTTCCACAACAAATACGCTATATGCCGTGTGGCAGGACTTTGGTCAGGGATACAGCAATATTTTGTTGTCCAAATCAAGCGATTTTGGCGGTACCTGGAGTGCTCCGGTCATTGTGACAGACAGCCCGCCCGGCTCGCAAAATTTTTTCCCTGCAATTTCAGTGTCGCCCAAGACGGGACTGGTCGTTGTCGTGTACTATACCAATCGCGTGGACGGCTTTAATCTGGATGTGTTCGCCGCAGAGTCGTCCGATGGAGGTAACACCTTTACGAACAGTCGTCTCACGACGACCTCCTTTAACCCGAATGTCGGTGGAGGCGAATCAGAGCTGATCGGTGATTATATTGATGTCGCCATTGTACCGCCGAACAGCTATATTACCGTCTGGACAGATACGCGCACAGGCAGTTTGACGATATTTGCGGGTGTACCGGGGGGTGGAGCCTGATGCCGAACGTACAGCTTACGCCTAACGGAAGGCTGGCCCAGGAGCCGAGTGTAGCTTTCAACCTGCTCGACGGTACCATTGTGTCTGCGGCTATCGATTTTACGACAGGGCCGCCGTTGACGGCGGTATACCGTTCAGGTAACGGCGGTGCCTCTTTCACACAGCAGATTTTACCGCTACCAGCCGGCTATGTAGGGGCGGAATCCCATAGCGTCAGCTACGGTTTTCCCAACTTGTTTGTCATAGCCTGTCACGTATTTACCGCAGACGGTTTGAGCGGTACCATCGCCACTTATGTGTCGAGAGACAACGGTAATACATTTGATCCGCCTGTGATTGCCCAGCGAGGGTATGGGACATTTGTCAATAATGTTGAGGTCAGCGTGAAATTCGATACTTCTCAGGTCAGCTCCTATACCGGAAATATCTATTTATGTTATACGCATCAGTACAATCCTGACTTTTTCGGCGGATCAGTCATGTTCTTCCAACGTTCGCAGGATGGAGGGATCACATGGGGGACACCCGTGGTGCTCACCGCTGGCTCCAATCAGATTACGCGGGGGGAAATCACTGTGAGCATTACAGGGGTGATTTATGTCGGGTACATTGTCACGAATCCGGTTAACCAATATCAGGTCATTGTGTCCTTCAATGGAGGGACAGCATTTAGTTCCTCGCTACCTGTATCTTCTGTGGTCCCGGTTCCGAGTCCGTTGCCCGTGGCCGGCTTTGGTTTCAATGTGCTGCCGGCAGCTAACATTGCCGTGGATCGCTCTACGAGCCCGAATCAGGGAACACTTTATGCGGTCTGGCAGGATAATCGGGCAGGGTATGCGGATGTGCTGCTTGCCAGGTCGGTGAATGGTGGATTAAGCTGGACTGCGCCGCAATCGGTGACAGGGGCCAGTGCAGGGGCACAGCATTTTTTCCCGGCTATTGATGTTTCGCCTGTGACCGGCGTGATCAAGATCGTATATTATACCAATCAAATAACGACCTCTTTATTAGACGTATTTGTGGCCGAATCAACGGACGGAGGAAGTACATTTACGAACCTCAGAATAACAGACAGCTCCTTTAATCCTAACGGGATTAGTCCGGTTCCAGTCGTTACAATCGGTAATTTTATTGATGTAACGATCGTGCCGAATAATGGGTTTTTTGCGGTCTGGACAGATGCGTTATCGGGTTTCCAGCAAATTTACGGAAGTAATGGGGTGTAGCTCAGCGTACGAGACAGAGGAGGTGAGGCTGTTTTGAAAATTTTGTTGGCTACGTACTGGCCGATTCCTCATTTGGGTGGCGTATGGCCCTTTATGATGCAAATTAAACGGAGACTGGAGCTACTGGGCCACACGGTAGACTTGATGGGAAACGGACCGGATACACCTAAATACCATATTGTTTTTGAAGATAGGGAGCTACTGAAGGATCAACTGCTGCCCCTGCTGGATACGAAGCTGAATGAATCGGCTGTCCCTGTATTACATTTGAATTCATGGGTGCAGACGGTGGAAAAGGATCGATACTGTATGGAGCTGGCAGCGGCGTATTTCGGGGTCGAGCAGTATGATGTGATTCACACGCAAGATGTCATTGCGACGCGTGCGCTAAGTCGGGTCAAACGCAAAGATAGCGCGTTGGTAGCGAATATTCATGGCTCGCTGGCTCGTGAAGTTATGATGGCTTTGGAGCGGGATCATGAGGAGGGTTACCGTGAGACGCTGATGTGGAAGTATTATTGGGCGCTAGAGCACTATGGCGCTCTATCCGCGGATATTACCATTACGTCTACAGAATGGATGAAACAGACGCTTGTGCGTGAGTTCGAAGTGCCTGAGCAGCAGATTGCTACTTTCCAATACGGTTTGGATACCGAGCACTTCTGGAAAGTCCACGCCCGGGGAACGGACATGATACGACCTGAGGGGAAAAAAGTTATCATTTGTCCTTCACGGCTGGTCTATATCAAAGGGCTGCATTATTTAATGAGCGCTCTTGGCTTGCTGAAAGCAAGTCGTACGGATTGGGTTTGCTGGATTGTCGGGGAGGGAGATAAAAGGGAAGAGCTTCAAACACAGGCGAAGGAGCTAGGGCTGGAAGAAGACGTGGTTTTTCTGGGGCATCGTGAAGATGTACCTGCTCTTTTACAACTGGCGGACCTTTTTGTTCATCCAAGCATACAGGACAATCAGCCGTTTTCGGTCATGGAGGCGCAGATTATGGGGCTTCCGGCAGTGGTATCGGATGCGGGTGGACTGCCGGAAATGGTGAAGCATGAACACACCGGACTAGTCTCCCCGGTTGGCGATGTGGAGGCACTGGCAGCTCATTTGCAGCATTTGCTGGCACAGGATGAAGTGCGGATAGTCATGGGAAATCGTGCCAAGGCATGGGGGATCGCGCATTGGTCTCTGGATGTTATGATTGAACGACTCGTGAATATTTATGGGCAAGCGCTGAATCAAGTACGTTGAATACGTTGATTCAATAGTTAGGAGGGAGAGCATGACTTTTCCTGTCGTTGGAGACTTGTACAACCGTATTTTTGAAATCCAGCAGTCACACCCGGATTTGAAGGTTGATTACGCAATATGGAACCGAATTAACACTTCGTTGCCAGAAGATTATACGCTGCCGGACGCTGACATTTTAGAATGTCTGAAGCAATCCGCGCCATGAGAATACAGACCCTATAAAAAGGCAGGTTGGGCTTAAAACTCCCACCTGCCTTTAGTTATTTCAGTTCATTGTCCATCCGGGTTCTCGTCCATCGAATCTACATACACAGAGCCTCGAACCATGAGTGGTCCTGTAACAACAGCACGGCGGTCGGCTGATTGTACGGTCAGGCAGTATACATAAGGCTCTCCCTGTGTTCCCGTTTCCTCATAGATTAACTCGGCAAATCCCTCCTGATAACAGGAATCCTGCAACCAGTCCAGCATAGGTCCCCGCTCATCGTTGCGACGCAATCGAATATCCAGCTCCCCGATATCCCAGTTGAGCAGCGGATTTTCCCATGCCAAAGAGACTTCAATGACAATACGTCCTTCAGCTTCACTTGCAGGAATGATCAATGTAGAGAGCACGCTCTCCTGATCGGTAACCTGAAAAGGCAGTGCATATGTGCCTGGCTCAGCTTTGTTTTGAACTGAATATTTCAACATACCTTCTTCCTCCTCTGCCCGTTCATTAGGGTGTCACGGTAAAATGACTGGCTGTACGCTTAGCGACAACGTTCCCGTTTTCCAAAAATTCAGCCAGGATAAACAGCGTTTCTGGATTGTAAATATTCGTGATCACTCGCAGATAAAACGGATTTTGGGCTGCCTCCATATCCTTGAGTTCTAGCACGGAGTCAGCTTCGGGAGAAGGGCCCAGTCGAAGAAGTTGCCGCCTAAAAACGCCACTGTCATTCCCCATTTCCAGCAACACATCGACGGCCCTCTTTTCACGATTGAAAAAGGTCACATGGCAGCTTTGTATATGGGCGCTGTGGTAAGCGAGATGGTGATCGATGGTTAAAAGAAACACGGACATATGATGATGCCTCCTTGAATTCCGTTAGGTTACCAGCCTTAATATGATATGAAAAATAACCGGGATTGGACTGGATAGTTGTACGCCTCTTTGACAAAAAGCGCATCGGTGTCCAACCCTTTTCGCCGTGCTGTGCATGTAATGTAGAGTGGAACAAACTACGGCCTGAAGTCCCTTTTTCGACTACAGAAGAAGGATAGAGTAGGAACTGAGAGAAGGGTCGTATTAAAAAAGGAGGCACGGCTATGAGACTCGCACAGCTGGCAGGGGAATATGAAGCGGTCTTCAGTCTGGGGCAAAACTGTACACCTGCCATTCAATTGGAAAAGAACCGTTTGCGGCCGTTTGCCGGGGTACTGGATTGGATGATGTCTGACACGCTGTCCGATGTGAACCGCTTGCTTGAAAATCGGTTTGCCGGATTTATGGAATTGCCCAATTTGAGTGTCGTTGGTACGAGCCAACTGAATTATATGGTCAGAGATATCGCTTATAATGTGATCTCGGTACATGATTTTCCGCAGGAGCGCAATACGTCCTCAGATCTGGTGACCTATCCCGAGTTCAAGGAAAAGATAGACCGTCGTATTGAACGTTTTTTTGCAAAAACACAGATGGCGAAGCGCAGCTTGTTCGTCCGTATGCTGGGAACCTATGAAGAAGTAGAGGAACTGGAACGTATTTTGTCAGGCATGGTAGCGAATGAATTTTGTTTGTTGGTAGTGAATTGTTCCGGCGTAACGGAGTTGACGGAGGTGGATTGGCAGCTTCCGCATGTATGCGCGGTGGAAATGCCTTTTGCCGATGTATGGAATTACAAGAGTGATCCGCATTGGCGTACTCTTTTTAAAGGGATGACCTTGTCTTCGGAAAGGGGAGGGCGTCGTGCTTGAGCGGTTGCAGGGGGATTATGATGCTGTATTCAGTCTGGGTGGACATTGCTTGCCTTCCATTCAGCTGGATAAAAACGGACTGCGTCCCTATGCGGGTCCGCTGGACTGGATGATTTCCGGTAACTTGTCACAGATCAGTCGCTTGCTGGACGCCCGTTTTGCCGATTTTATGGATGTTGACAGTCTACGTGTCACGGGACATGATTACGGCGAACATAACTTCATGGTTGAGGATGCAAACTATGAGATTATAGCGGCACACCATTTTCCGGTTAGCCAAAATACATCGGAGCAGCTGACTTCCTACCCTGCATTCAAAACGACGCTTGATCGCCGCATCGCACGTCTACTGGATCAATTCACGCTTGCGTCCCGTCTGCTACTAGTTCGTCTTGGAGGCAATCGGGAGCAAGCGGTGGAACTACATGATGTGTTATTACAGAGGATTACACATGATTTTCGCTTGTTATACGTGGATTATACAGGGACTGATGGTGTGACGGAGTTGGATTGGGGATTGGAGCGGCTGGTTTCAGTGGAGCTGCCGCCTGAGGATATATGGAACGGTCAGGATGGGATGTGGCGTTATATGCTGGAAAATGTGAGACTGCACGTCTGAGGTGCTGAGATTCCACAGGCACATTATAGATTGTCTTCGGACTGTGCGTGTGCCTGCGCCAAGCTATAGGGAGTCGCATAACATGATGCGAAGGGAAGTCATATGCTTCGGTTCAAAAGGAGGGTGAGCTAGTGAAGGCTTTGGTCACCGGGGGAGCTGGATTTATTGGTTCTCAGCTGGTACGTGCGCTTGCTGATTCGGACATCAGAGTACATGTGCTGGATAATCTGACGACCGGAAATATGGCAAATGTGGACCCGCGCGCGGTCATGCATATTGCGGATATTCGCAGCTCTGAAGCTAGGACGTTGCTGATTCGGGAAAGCCCGGATATTGTGTTTCACTTGGCCGCACAGGCTGATGTGCAGCAATCCATCCATCAACCCGATGAGGACGCGGATGTGAACGTGCTGGGGACGATTCATTTATTGCAGGCTTGTCATGAAGCCGGTGTGTCAAAATTCATATTTGCTTCCACATCTGGCGTATACGGAGAGCTGCAAAAGCAATGTATACAGGAAGACGATCCCGTGGAGCCCATTTCAGGCTACGGACTGTCCAAGCTGACCGCAGAATCGTATATTCGACTTTTTTATCGGCTGCACGGTATGAACTACACGATTTTGCGTTATGGAAATGTGTACGGTCCCGGTCAGGCCGCGAAGGGAGAGGGTGGTGTTGTCGCTCTTTTTATGGAGCGGCTGAAAAAAGGAAGCCCCTTGCTCATTCACGGCGATGGGACGCAAACTCGTGACTTTGTGTACGTCAAGGATGTAGTTCGAGCGAATATGGCGGCTATTCATGCAGCGGATCAACGCACAGTACATGTAAGTACGGGACGAACGACGTCCATCAATCGACTGGCCTACGATTTACTGAAGCTGCATGGTTCGTCTGTCCGCCCTGTGTATTCACCAGCGCGAGCTGGAGACATTCACCATAGCTGTCTTAGTAACGCAGTCGCCAGACATTGGCTTCGTTGGGAACCGCTATACGGCATTTCTGCCGGTTTACAGGAAACGTATGTGAGTAGTATGGGCTCAGGCAAAGAAGATATGTCGTGATAAAGAGCGCGCAACTCAAGAAAGAGACTGAGGGAATTCTCAGCCTCTTTTTCATTTGAATAGCAATTAGATGTTCTCGCCAGCCAGCTTAAAGGCTTGATCTAGGATAGCTGCACCGTTCCCTCTACCATAAGCCAACGTGTCAATGACATCTACTGGGATACCATAGGGAGCTGCAATTTCGGTGACTGCCTTTTTACGCATCCGCACTTGAGGTCCGAGCAAAATAGCAATCACGGAATCTGTAATGCCTTCCAGCTCTTCCTTGATGGTGCTTTCGGGGATGGCTTCGATGTTCAGCTCTATGGATCTTGCTGCTGCTTCTTTTTTCATTTTAGAAACCAAAATGGATGTGGACATACCCGCAGCACATGCCAAAATAATTTTTTTCATATTTGAGCGCCTCCAGAATTCATTTTTAACTACTTGTACTCTTCATCCAGATCAGCAATAAATGAGCGTTCTTTGATCGCGGCCTGATACCAGTAGCCGGATTTCTTCAAATGTCGACTTCGATCATTGTCCAGGTTAATTTCTACCAGTCCATAGCGATTTTTAAAAGCATTCATGGGAGAAACGTTGTCTGTAAAGGCCCACAGCATATAACCTGTACAGTTGGAGCCCGCTTCTACAGCTTGTAATGTGTAGTACAAATGCTCTGTTATAAAGTCAATACGATAGTCGTCCTGAATGATGTGTTCCTCATTTTTGAAAGCAGCTTCATTCTCAATACCCATACCATTTTCTGCGACAAACCACTCGATATTGTGATATTCGTTCTTAATGCGCATTCCCATATCGTAAATGATTTTAGGATAAATCTCCCAGCCCCGTGACTTGTTCATTCTTTTACCCGGAAGATCAAAATGCTCATAGTAGTAAGAGGGGTGGAAGGGGGTGTTTTCGTTCCACGCTTTACTCTGCGCTTTGACCCGATGGGGATAATAGAGATTGATTCCGACGTAGTTAACGGTATTTTCCTTAATCACGGCCAGATCTTCCGTTGTAGCTTCAAATGCAATATCATGCTTGCCCATGAGATCGAACAATTCTTGTGGGTATTCGCCTTTGATAAGCGGGTCCAGAAATACTCGATTGTAAAATAAATCATACACATGTGCCGCATACTGGTCATGAGGGGCGCTTGATCGGGCATAAGTGACTTCAGGATTCAGAATAACGCCTATTTTAGCCCCGTGCTGACTATAGTTTTTTGCTTTGAAAAGCTGTACGCACTTTGCGGTAGCCAGCGTTTTGTTATAGTTCCATTGCATCCACTTCCGCGTATTTTGTTCATAGGGATAGCGAAGGGCATCCAGATAGACGCGAGTCTGTACAACAATGGGCTCATTAAACGTAAACCAGTGCTTGACCCGATCGCCGTACCGTTCAAACACTTTTTCCGCATATTTTACAAATAACTCCACTACATGCTTGGAAGACCAGCCCTCATATTTATCCAGCAGATAGGCAGGGACCTCATAGTGTTCCAGACAAATCATCGGCTCGACTCCACTCGCAATCAGCTCATCAATGACCCGGTCCATATAATCCGCATACGTTTCATCCACCACTACATTCTCATAATCCGTTAAGAAGCGGGACCAATTAATAGAAGTCCGATAATGGGTTAAGCCAATCTGCTTCATCAGCGCAATATCTTCGGTATAGCGATTATAAAAGTCGGTTGCAACCGCGGGTCCATATCCATTGTGCCAGACATAGCGGTCATTTTTGTACCATTGGTCCAGGAATGAGTCCTGGCCTTCTTTTTTACCGCTCCATCCCTCTGTCTGCCAGGCGGAAGCCGCTGCACCCATGATGAAATTCGATGGAATTTGTATCGTATGTTTAGCCATGACATGTTTCTCCTTTTCATTGTATAAAGAATGCGTTTTCAATTAATTAGTGTATTTCTATAGTAGCGCATTATTCAGTCGTTCGCTTGTTGGCAATTTTGACGAACGGGAAATAAATGATAATCGCTACCACAATGCAAACGATCTGAGTGACGACGGCTCCAATGCTTCCACCTGTAGACAGGTAGGCATTAATAATAGGCGGAGTAGTCCATGGAACCATGACGACGGCTTTACCTGCAAATCCAAGCAACGTCGAGAAGTAACCAATCGTTCCTGTGATGAGCGGAGTAATAATGAAAGGGATAGCCATCAATGGATTCAACATAATCGGAAGTCCGAAAATGACAGGCTCATTAATATTAAACAGACCTGGGCCGAGCGAAAGCTTTGTTATTTCCTTCATATCTTCACGCTTGGAAGCGATCATAATACAAATCAAGAGGGCCAGCGTAATCCCTGAACCACCAATACTCATGTATACGTCCCAGAAAGGCATCGTAATAATGTTCGGAATGGGCAGTCCTTGCTCATAAGCAGTCATGTTGACAGTAATCGCGCCAAGCAGCAGGGGTTCACGAATGGGCTTTACCATTTGGTTCCCGTGAATACCGATCACCCAGAAGATTTGCGCAACCAGCATCAGCACCAGTATACCTGGCAGTCCCTGTACTACGGTCTCCAGAGGTTTTTGCACCACATTATAGACGGCATCGTACAGGTAGAGTCCCGTAAACTTATGAAAAAAGAATCCAAACATGGAGAAGACAGTCACCGTAATAATGGTAGGAATGAGTGCGGAGAATGAAACGGCCACATTGCTGGGAACACTTTCAGGCATTTTGATTTTTAGCTTGTCGGACTTACCCAGTTTGCTGTATAGCTCGACGGACAGGATGCTTATGAAAATCCCTAAAAACAAGCTCTTGGTATCCGTAAATTGACGGGCTATGACGTCTGTTACTTTTTGCATGTCACCGTTAACCATCAACTCTATCGTGGTTGGTGTCACAGAGATAAAACAGATTAAAGCAAGCAAACCGGGGAAAAGATTTTTCTCACCATTAATTTTTCCTAGCTCCAGACCAATCATGAAAACAGCCAGAATGGTAAGGATATTCAAGCTGGCATAGTTAATGCCTGAGAAAATCGGTTTGTACTCAGCCAGGAATGAGAATGGCCTAAAATGGGCCAAACCATTGACTGGGTCCATGACCATATTGGAAATCAGTACAGCAAAGGCCCCGACAATAATAACGGGCATCAATGTGATAAAAGCTGATTTGATCGCTATAATATATTTAAAATTGTTGATTGCATTTGCTACCGATGTGAGGCCGTCAACCAGTTTGTCTTTGAATGCCATGGGATAGCGTCCCTCCCTCTACGATTTCGGTACGAATTGATCCATGCGTTCATACAGGTCTACAAACTCTGAGGCCATATCGCGAATGGTGAGTGCATTCATCAAATGATCTTGAGCATGTACCATCATGACGGACATCTCTGTTTTTTCACCCGCTGCTTCCTTGCGGATAATTCTGGTTTGAATCTTGTGGGAGGACACCAGTTCTTTTTTTGCTGAGGCTAATTCTTCTTTGGCTTCACGAAATTTCCCCGCCTTTGCAAGCTCAATCGCCTCCATGGCGGAGCTGCGTGCATTCCCTGCGTATAATATAATTTGGAATACAATCTCTGTATCATCCATGTCCTCCATGTTCACGTCGTGTTCTGTAGATTCATCATGATTCACGTGATCCTCTCTCCTTTCAATCATCTCGTTCGTATGGCTATTATAATTTGGAATCGCTTTCAACATAACACACATTATTTCCTCTTCTTAACGGAAATCAATCGTTCTTCATACTCCTTATGTTCAACTATTTTTATGCAACACTTCTATGAATTCTGTATACGTTTTGCAGCGAATAAGCTGCTGAACGAGCTGTTCATTATTTAAAATTTCAAGCAAGATATGATACATAGTCTGTAAATCTTCTGATTTCGTACGCTGTATACAGAGCATACAAATAAACTGTACCGGCTTGCCATCCCAATCGATTGCTTTTTGTAATGTACAGATGGCCCAAAATGTGGAATCTGCGAAAGGTTCCATCGGATGCGGGATCGCGACCAAGTTGCCAAATGAAGTGGGGGAAACGGCTTCACGCTCTATTACCGATTGCAGCAGGGGGCCTTTTACAAGATCTGCTTCGTGTATTTTTTCGGCTATAAATTCAAGCACTTGGAGTTTGTTCTCAAACTTCTGCTGAAGAAAGACCAATTTTTTTCGTACATACTGCACAGCAGGAAGTCTGACCTCAGAAATGGCTTGTTCAATTTTAGTAATATCAGAACTGCCCAAAAATGTATTCACATGGATCATAGGGATAGAAAGCGGTTCTGAAATGGGGATCGTGCTAATGACAAAGTCCAGTGTATCCAACGGCATTTGTTTCAGCTTATAAAGTTCAGTGGTTCCCACGATATCCAACCTGGAACCGAAAACCGATTGAAGCTTATAATACAGCAGCTTAGCACTGCCTAGTCCAGAAGCACATACGATCATACATCTTTTGGGTGCGCCCTCCATTTTCTTTCTTTCCATCGCGACTCCGATATGAATGGCTAAATATCCAATTTCATTTTCCTCGATGTGTATATGAAGCCGCTGCTTGATGACCTCCGCAGCAATGATACCTGCTTCAAAGGCAAGAGGGTAATTGGCTTTGATTTCATCCAGCATAGGATTACGCAAATTCATTCCGTATTGATAACGGTTGATCACTGGTTTGAGGTGAAGGCAAAATGCAATCAGCAATTCTTGATCGTGTTGAATGTTCATCTTCAACTGCTGATCAATTTGGTCTAGTATTTCGATAGTCAGTTCGTAGATATCTTTATCAATGATCTTTTTAATCTCCACTTCATCCATACGTGCACTAACGACGGTCCTTACACCCAACAGGTGAACAGCAATGTACGCAACTTCAACAAGTGGAAAGGAGGGCTTCATGTTTTGTTCCAAGGCGGATACGATCTCAGTCGCCACCCTAAACTCTTTTTGTGCTTCAATTTTTTTCATCTCTTGCGGATAATACGACACATACCTTTCTTCGCGAATGCGCTTACATGCTATAGCAATATGAATGACCAGATTGTTCAGGGCAATGTCCGATAACTGAATATCATGGATCTCAATACGATCCAGAATCACTTCTCTTATGAATTCCATCTCTTCGTTAGAGATCAGAGGAGGGTGGGACATCTGCTGCTCGCCTATTTCATCTGTCCTATTGAATATATAGTCGGAAATGCAATAACGCAGCTTGGCCTCATTCCCTTTGACTCGAATACCATGATAGGGTTTATTCTCCAGAGATAGTCCGTAAGTTGCCAGCAGCTTGCGCAGTTCTTTGAGGTCATTCTGTAAAGTGGATCGACTAACATACAGCATTTCGGCTAAATCATCAAGTTTGACATATGCGTTGGTAAGCAATAGCTTTTTCATTAAAAAACGATTTCTAGCTTCAGAAGAACTCGCTAATGGATAGGGCCCATTATTTTCATCATCCTTTAATTGCTTCAGCAGATGATGAAATGCTTGTTCGTCCCGAATCTCTAGCTTGTAGCCTGTTCCTTTAAGGGGTTTAACTGCTGCTCCATGCTTCGACAACAGCGCACCCAATTCCTTTAAATCCGTTCGTATCGTTCGAGAAGATACCTTCAATGCAATTGCCAAGTGTTCTCCGTTGACCATCTGTTCAGCAACTAATATACGAAGAATATCAAAAATACGCACAACGAGCCCCCTTTCTTAGCTGTTTCTGATGAACAGTATACAACGGTTAGAGCGTAACCAAAAGAAGGGTTGACAACAGCGTGAATCCTAGATGATCTTGACACACTCGCAGATTCGGCGATATAGTAGATACAATAAGTCTTTGATTGAGGTGTAGTTATGAAATTTACAAAAGCAACGAATTATGCTCTGCACACTATGCTCATGCTCGTTACTGATTCGTCGGTTAAGCCGGTAGGTGTTCAGCAACTGGCCGAATCCCAAAATGTATCACCAACTTATCTTTCAAAAATTTTGACGAGGCTTGTGAAGGCCGGAATGATCGAATCCGTTTCTGGAGCCAATGGAGGCTATCGCCTATCCCGTCATAAAGATGATATTACTTTTTTGGATATTATCCATGCCATTGAAGGTACGAATTCTTTGTTTGAATGTGATTACGTCCACGGTTCTGAGTGCCTGATTCAAGCTGTAATGAGGGAAGCAGAGGAGAAAATGGAACGACATCTAAAAAATACGAAATTGGTCGATTTGGCGCAAAAGCAAGCACAAGTGTAAAGTGAGCGATTTTATATAGAAAGAGGGTGGTTGCCAGTTATGTAAAACGGTGTTTTTTTGGTTCCATCGCAGACATAAAGAGTCTTTAATATCTTTTAAAAGGAGTTGGGTGTTATGCTATACGATTGCGCTATTATTGGCGGAGGGCCTGCTGGGTTGAATGCAGCCCTCGTGCTGGGCAGGGCAAGGAGAAGTGTGGCCTTGATTGATAATAATCGGCCCAGAAATGCGGTTACGCATGCGTCGCACGGTTTTATTACAAGAGATGGCGTAACGCCATCTGAGTTCCGCCGTGTAGCTTATGAGGAAGTGCTGCGTTATCCGTCTGTTCATCATTTGCAAACCGAGGTTGTTTCGATTATGAAAAACGTATCCGGATTTGAGGTGTTTGATTCGTCAGGCCTTCGCGTTCAAGCGCGAAAATTGATATTAGCGACGGGCGTAAAGGAGATATTCCCCAAGATCGCAGGTTTTTATCCGTTATACGGGAAAAGTTTGTTTAATTGCCCTTATTGCGACGGTTGGGAGCTGCGGGATCAACCGCTTGTCCTTGTCTCTGAATCGGCGGCTATATTTCATACAGCCAAACTACTCCTTAATTGGAGCAAGGATTTGATCGTCTGTACGAACGGTCATGCATCCCTGTCGGACGAGCAAAAAGAACGGCTTCAATCCAAGGGGATAGTAGTAATAGAGCAACCTGTTGCGGCGTTCATCGGCCACAATGGAAAGCTTGAGCACGTGCGCTTTACGGATGGCACTCAAGTCCCGAGGATCGGCGGCTTCGTGACTCCCCAGTTTGTACAAAGTGCACCGTTTGGAGAACATTTGGGCTGTGAAAGAACGGAGTCGGGCGGGATCAAGACGGATGAAGCGGGGAGAACCTCCATACCTGGTGTATATGCTGCTGGGGATTCATCGTACTTCATGCCTTCTCAGTTGATTTTTGCGGCCGCCGACGGCAGTCGAGCCGCTGCGAGCGTAAATATGGATTTGACAGAGGAAGATTTCAACGAATGACGAGAAATTGGAAATGTCCAATATGGAATCCGATAATAGAAAAGGCCGCCAATATTGCGGCTTTATTCTAAAATCATAGAGAGAGCAAGCAATAATAAACCAATGATCATAAAAATAAAGGACCATTTCCATCTGTTTTTTCTATCTTTCCCCTCGGGATCAGCTGCCTGTTCAACATAAAAGTTAGCCCGCATGCGGTCACCGCTGACCCCTGTTCCACTTAATATAATAGCCAGTATTATGCATGTGGCACCTGCCCACCATAAATAATCATATATCATGATGATCCCCCCATTCTTATCTTCTCTATTACCCCATTTCGTGCACCATATCATAGGTCATTCTGTGACTAAACAAGACCTTCTTTCAATAACCTCTGTATTCACAAGAACCTGAGTATGATGCCCCTGATGATGGTTAAGCCTCTCCATAAGCAAGTTTACAGCCGTTCGGGCCAAAATATCCTTTTTCACATGAATGGTTGTGAGTTCCGGGCTAATGACCTTCGCTTCATGTATATTATCAAAGCCCATGATGGAAATTTGTTCAGGCACTCGAATGTTCATTTCCTGAAACGTTTTAATGGCACTGATCGCCATATAATCATTTTCGCAAAATAGGGCCGAAGGTAGCTCGTCCAATTTATGAATAGCTGTTCTAAATGCGTCCTGTGACATCACAAGCATGGGATGCATATCAAATGTAAGCCCATTTTCTATGGAAAGATTGTGCTCCTCTAAAGCCGCCATAAACCCTTCCTTTCGTTTTTTAAAGTTCAGAATTCTGGTACTGGATTGTACGTATCCTATCTTTCTGTGTCCTGACTGAATTAAATATTGGCCTGCCTGATACCCACCGAGATAGTTATTAATAGATACGAAACTGGCATCGACGTGTTCAAAGCAAGTATCCAAAATAACAATATTGGAATGAATGGATTGTATGGAATGAATAATCTCGGAAGTTAAATTGGTGCCAAGTAGAAGTATGCCTGAAGAGGGCTGATCTTTTTCCAAAGTAGATAATTCTTCTTCGAGGCTATGGCTATCAAAAGACGAAAAAATCAAGGTGTTTCCATGTTCTCTCACCTGATTGGTAATATGATGAATTAATTCGTTAAAAAATGGAAGTGAATCATAGTGCTCTGTTACGATGTCTGTATTTTTACAGGCCACAAAACGAATCACATGATGATTTTTAATGGCTTCCTTGTTTGTCTTCATGGTGCGTGGTTTATATCCATGCTCTTGGGCTATTTTTAGAATGTGCTCCTTGGTTTCTTCACTGACTCCGGGTTTGTTATTAAAAGCAAGAGAAACAGCAGATTTAGAAACACCTGCAAGCCTTGCAATATCATCAATTTTCAATGTGGAACCCCCTATTGAACTAAACTACATAAATTATATCATTACTCAGCAAGAAAGTTTAGCTCATAAACTAAACTAAACTAAATAACTAAAAGTAAAAATTTGTTGACCTTTTATAATTTATAATGTTAATATTCAAGTGTAAAGCGCTCTAATTTAGTTTATTTCACGTAAAAAACACATGAGTTTAGTTTTTTATTTAGTTTTGTTTAGAAAATTTTGCGCATACAGCAAGAGAGGAACGGTGATTCATTTGAGTTTAAACATGGCTGAAAATCAAAGAAGTTTTACCAAAGAGGAAAAACCTTTTTTTTATTTGGCAGATACGGTGTGGAGTGTATTTACCAACGCGACGATAGAGGAGTGGAGCGATTATCTTGACTATCGGAAGATGCAAGGTTTCAATGTGTTGCAAATCAACATGCTCCGACAATGGGACGCAAGTGAATCGGATCTGAATCTACAGCCGTTTGCATTAATGGAAAATGGGGATTTCGACTACCATACATTAAACGAAGCTTATTTTGACCGGGCAGAAATCATGTTGAAGATGGCTACAGAGCGTGGATTTGTTCCAGCACTGGTTCTGTTGTGGTGTAACTATGTGCCGGATACATGGGCTGAGATGTTCCAAAAAGGTAATAAAATGCCGTTTGAATGCGTTGAACCCTATGTAACGTACGTGGTAAACCGTTTTTCTCCATTTGATCCTATTTTTCTGATTAGCGGGGATAGTGATTTTCCGACCGAACGTGCCAATTCCTATTATTTAAAAGCACTGGATATTGTACAACAATTAAGCCCTGCAAGCTTAACTACGCTGCATATTCAAGGAAGATTGAGAGAAATTCCTCCAGCCTTTGAGAAACACCAGGGTCTTGGATTCTATATGTATCAATCAGGACATAATTCCGAGTTCCAACATGTAGCCCATGAGATTGCTCAACATTTCTATTATAAGCCGGATATACGGCCTGTCATTAATGGAGAGCCATGTTATGAACAAATTAGTTACAGCCGCAATGTGTATGGCAGATACACAGCACTGGATGCCAGAAAAGCGGCATGGCAAAGCCTCCTTGCAGGCGGGGGTGCGGGCATTACCTACGGAGCGCATGGCATTTGGAGCTGGCACAAGAAAGGAAAGAAATTCGGCATTGTAGAAGGGGAAGGATTCGATAGTCCCTATGATTGGAGAACTGCATTGCAATTTGAGGGCGCATGGGATTATTCCTTTATTAAATATCTGTTTGAAATGTACAACCTGATTGGCGTAAAGCCGTTGGATATTGTTTTAAACAAGACAGAGGAAATCAGAGCTGCGGGGAACGAGAATACCATTGTGTTGTATGTCCCGGTTAACACAAAGGTACGACTAAGTATCAACGTGCAGGAATACAAGTTTACAACGATTGATTTAGCCGGGAAGCGGTTTGCTCAAACCGACGTGTCCGTCCAAAAGGATCAATCGGTGCTAGACATGCACAGCTTTGAAAGTGATGTTGTAATCATCGGAACGAAATAAAAACAGAGAAGAATGTGGATGGAGTGAAGCAACATGTGGAAAATCGGCGTTATTGGAACGGGATATTGGTCGGAGAAACATATCAAAGCATGGCAGTTTATCTCGGATGCAGAAATCAAAGGATTTTGTGATCGAAATAAAGGCTTACTTTTTGAAAAAGCAGATCAATTCCATGTCCCTACTGAATATTGTTATACCAGCCTGGAGGAGATGCTAAGCGAAGCGGATATTGATGTCGTGGACATCATTACACCTCCTGAGACACATCTGGAACTGGTTCGACTGGCGGCCGCAGCCGGAAAACATATTATGTGCCAAAAACCTTTTGCCCGTTCTGTTGAGGAAGCTGAGCAGATAGTAAGTATTGCTGAAGCAGGAGGAGTCAGACTTATGGTGACAGAAAATTGGCGTTGGCTTGAACCTTTTCAAATTATAAAAAAATTGCTGGCAGAGAATATCGTTGGAAATATGAATGTTATACGTTATACGCATACCGATTTTTATTCACCGAGGTTTGCTCCGGAAAAAGAGCTGCCGCAGCCATTTTTCAGAGATATGCCCAAGCTTTTGTTTTATGAAATGGGAGTTCATTGGCTGGATACTTGGCGTTTCTTATTCGGTGAACCTCGGCGTTTGTATGCGGAAACCAAGCGGGTCAGTCCATACACACAAGGAGAAGACACGGGCATTATCATGTTAGGTTATGAACATTATTTCGGTCTTATGGACATGAGCTGGGCGACTCGCAGGGAACTGGATGGGCAGCTGTCGGAACAGGTTCTTCCCGATCATAAAGAACAACTGGTGATTGAAGGCGATGAGGCTACCCTAAAACTGTACAAAACAGGTAAATTATGTCTCATTAATAATCAGGGAGTCGAAAAAGTATTGGTTGAAAAGACTGAATTAAACTATGAGGAAAGCCATAAAAAGCTACAGGCTCATTTTATAGATTGCCTCAACACGGGAAAAGAATTTCAAACGAGTGGTCACGACAATATCAAGACCCTTCAGCTTGTATTCGACACCTATGACAGCGCAGAAAATCATAAAGTTCATGTGTATTAAGAGGCAACAGGATGTCCATTAACGATATTGTGATGTATGTTATCGCTCTTTTTTTAGTGTTGGGTGCATTGGATCAATGTTTGGGAAATCGCTGGGGTTTGGGACAAGCCTTCAACAATGGGTTTATGACCATGGGCTCTCTTGCTCTGGTCATGATAGGGATTGTTTCCTTGGCCCCTGTACTGGCCGCGTGGTTGATCCCCATTGTTTCACCGTTATATGTGGCAATGGGTGCCGATCCGGCATCCTTTGCTAATACGATATTGGCGGTAGATATGGGGGGATACGCACTTGCGGCAGAAATGGCGCACAGCCAGCAAGCGGGCGTGTTTTCATGGGTTTTTCTAGGGACCATGTTTGGCCCAACGCTCGTATTTACGATTCCGGTTGCCCTCGGCATTTTGGAAAAAGGGGATCATCCATATTTTGCAAAAGGTATCTTGATCGGTATTAGTACCATTCCCGTTGGCTGTTTCATAGGGGGAATGATCGCCGGATTTGACGTGATTATGATTTTAAAAAATCTGATCATTCCCATGCTTCTTTCAATAATCATTATGCTGGGTTTACGTCTATTTACGGAGTATACGATCCGATGGTTCAAGTGGTTTGGTAACGGCATTAGGCTTCTATCCCTTGTCGGTTTGGCAGCGATTGGGGTCGAAACCTTAACTGGATTTGTGATTATTCCCAATATGGCTCCGTTGTCTGTCGGTGTGCAAACGGTTGGAACGATTGCTATTGTATTGGCTGGTGCGTTTCCGTTGGTTGCTTGGATTACAAAAATATTTAAAAATCCGCTTCAACGGGCAGGACGTTTGCTAAACATAGATCCATCGGCTACTGCGGGTCTTGTGGCTAGTCTTGCTCATAATATTCCTACCTTCACTTTAGTTAAAGAGATGGAGCCCAGAGGAAAAGTGATCAGTATTGCCTTTGCTGTCAGTGGATCTTTCGTTCTCGGAGGACATCTTGGCTTTGTAGCTGGAATGGACAAGAATATGGTGATTGCCATGATCGTGGGAAAACTTACAGGCGGGATTAGTGCCGTAATTGTCGCAGTTATTGCACATCCAGCTACTACGAATAGAAAAATAGAAAGCGCATCCAAGAAGGAGTGAACATGATGGATCATAAAAAAACAGCCAAAGAAGTGTTGAGAGCCGTGGGCGGAAATGAAAATGTGAACAGTGTCATTCACTGTGTCACTCGATTGAGATTCAAACTGAAGGATAATCAATTGCCAGATAAAGAAAAGATCAAGCAGATTGACGGTGTCATTACCGTTGTAGAAAGTGGTGGCCAATTTCAGGTGGTCATCGGGAATGAGGTTCCCAAAGTATACGAAGCTCTTTTGGATACCATGGGAGTAAAGCATGGAGATCAGATGGTTGAAGACGATCAAAAAAATGAAAAAGCGAGCCTATTCAGTCGATTTGTCGATGTCATTTCAGGTGTGTTCATGCCCGTTGTGGGTGTGCTCGCTGCTGTGGGGATTCTAAAAGGACTATTGGCCTTATGCACATCCCTGGGCTGGATGACGGATCAGATGGGCACGTATAAAATTTTATATGCGACAGCGGACGCTATGTTTTATTTCTTTCCGGTTATTCTAGGTTTTTCAGCAGGTAAAAAGTTTGGAGGAAACCCGTACCTGTCCGCTGTTTTGGGGGCCGCCTTGGTGTATCCGACCATTACTTCGGCCTTTACGGATAAAACGGCGCTGTCCTTTTTGACGATACCTGTCGTTCTAATTAATTATACTTCTTCTGTTATACCTATCATTATTGGGGCGTTCTTGGCAGCTAAGGTCGAAAAAATGATAAGCAAGTTTGCACCTGCTTCCATTAAAATGTTCATTGTTCCTTTTCTGACCTTGGTCATCATATCACCGATTGTTTTTCTGGTTGTCGGACCGATCGCAACTATTATCAGCGATGGGTTAGCCAAAGGCTCTATGTGGATTTACCAGTTAAGTCCGGCTGTAGCTGGTCTCGTTCTGGCCGGATTCTGGCAGGCTATTATTATCTTTGGTCTCCATTGGGCGTTTATTCCAATTCTCTTGAATAATGTAGTTACGAACGGGTTTGATCCGATTAACGGTATGTTGTTCTGTACTACGTTTGCCCAAACAGGTGCAGCTTTTGCCATTGCTTTGAAATCACGGGACCCTAAATTAAAACCCATCGCCACTTCTGCCACAATTGCGGGTTTGATGGGGGTTACTGAACCAGCTATTTACGGGGTTACGCTCCCCACCAAAAAACCGTTTATTTTAGCCTCGATTGCTGGAGGTATAGGAGGAGCTGCAGCAGGCTTACTCGGCTCAACGGCATATGGATTTGCCTCAGGCGGTATTTTTGGTATACCTCTATTCATTAATCCAAAAGGCATGGATGCAGGCTTCATCGGCTTTATTATATCTTTGGTTGTAGCTTTTGTAGTCGCATTTATTCTGACCTATCTTTTCGGTTATAAAAATGCACAATCTGCGTCTGAAATTAAGGTTGCAGATGAAAACAAAGAAGAAGAAAAAACGATATTCAGTCCTCTACATGGTCAATTGATTCCTTTAACCACAGTGAAAGATGAAGCTTTCTCCAGTGGTGCGATGGGTCAGGGAGCCGCAATTATCCCCCGAGAAGGAGTAGCTTACGCACCTTTTAACGGAACTGTTGTTACCGTTTTCAAAACAAAACATGCGATTGGACTGATCTCTGAGGATGGAGTTGAACTGCTCATTCACATTGGAATTAATACGGTCAGCTTGAAGGGAAAACATTTCACTTCCTTTGTGTCTGAAGGAGATACGATTCAAAAAGGGGACAAGCTGGTTGAATTCGATCCCAAAGCTATAGAGGATGACGGATATGATATTACCACATCCGTCATTGTAACCAATACAGCCGTGTACACGGATATTTTAGTTGAAGATTCCAAGGATATTCATGCAGGAGACCGCTTACTAAAGATTAGATAGATTCCAATTCCAATATTCAATAATAAAAAAGGCAAGATAAAGCTGACGATGCCCCGTATATAAAAAGGGTTGTCGTCAGCTTTTTTTTTAATTACCTCACACCTAGCGTGTTCATCATCTGTCTGAAGGAACGCACATATTTATCCGGTGCCAACAGGTTAACGATTCGCGCCAGTCCTTTCTTGCGGATAGATTCGCGTTGAGGTACGTTGTTCATCAGGTCTAGTCCTTGCAGTATCGCCTGCAAGATGTCCCCCTGCTGATAAAATTTACCGGTTTCGTTGTGGTCAATGAATGCTCGTACTCCGTCTGAATCAGAACTTAATACCGGGCAACGACAGGCCATCGCCTCAGCAACTGCATAGCCGAATCCCTCCACCAATGAGGTCGATAGCAAGTAGCCGCCTGAGTCGCCAATCATGGAGTAATACAGGGGCATATTGGCATGAGGTACGCTTTTAAAACGCTCGATAATGGAGGACATGCCAAGCTGAGTAAGCATTTTTTCGAATTGTATTTTATCCTCCGGCTGTGACAATGTTTCATCATAAAACATCCAGATTCGAAGATCCGCACGGTTTTGCAGCATCCAGTAAGAAATATCGACAAAATGCCTCCAGTTCTTGTTGGGCTCTAGCCGTCCAACCCAGGCAATAACCGGATTAGTTGGAGGAGTGTTAGGTACATAATTAAATACGCGGGTATCCAGCACGTTTGGAAACACATAGCGATTAAGCCATGGACACATGGTGGAGAAAAGATTCACTAAATGAGTCGTATCTGGTAGGAGCACTGCATCGGCGTAATTTTGAAGATACGGAACTGCATCTGCAACAACCCAAGCCGCTTCTTCGTGAGGGCCAAAGCCCTGCGATTCATAGATCAATATCCCCTGATAGCCCAACATTCGCAATCTGGGGAGCATAGGGTAGTCCGAAGAGACGATAATTGCATCGTAGCGATGAGTCTCCACCAGCTTTCGAATTTCTTCTTCAGAGGAAGTCGTGAACACTGGAATATCGCCGTGCAGGTTTTGCATCCCTGTACCCTGCTGATAATAGAGAAGATGACATTCGATCCCGTCCTGAATGAGCGCTTTACAACGCTGGCGGTTCAAGGTTTCTACGCCGCCGCTGGGTATATAAAAAGTAAATAGAACTTTGATCTCAATAACCTCCTTTGCCAACCACAAGCTCTAATACCAAGTTATTCAACCAACAGGACGGGGTGTGGGTTTCTATGGAAGCCTGGATTGAATTAGCGCATAATTATGACTGAGGCGAGAATCTTCCGGGGAGCGTTCTGTTGCTTCTTTCGCAAATTCACATGCTTTGTGTAAAAGGCCTAACTCGTAGCAAGCGAGGGCACCAAGATCATACAGCGTGGCGTCCCAGCAAAAATCCTCTTGCATGTACGTATCCGGTCGTGTAGAAATTTGCAGCGCTTCTTCAACCATATGATAGACGGCGGGCCAGTTCCGCGTATGATAGGCCAGCTGAGCCATTTCCGTGTAAGGTTCACGTAAATACGGTGCTTCCGCAATAGCCCGGTATAACCAACGTGTTGCCTCTTGCCATTGTTCACTTGCTTTATAGGCTCTAGAAATAAAGCGCATCGAAGCACTGCGTTCATCTGCCCAGCGTGCCTGCGGCATGGCAAGATGTTGTTGCAGCGTAGCAATGCACTCGTCCCAACGGCCATGATACATATATTCCCGCCCCAAGTAATGCATGTTGCGGTCATCCTCGGGAAACTCGCGCACAGACTGCTCCAGCAGTGGAAGGTATTGGCTGCGGGACTTGTGCGGATCGGGATCATGATACAAGCGGAGCTGGTCTGATCGGATGTTGCGTTCTTTACCCTCTCCGATATATTCAAGCACCTCGTGAACTGGGCGTACCCAGCGGTACCCGTGACGAGTGTGTATTTTTTCTTTCCAGAACCATGTATAAACGGTATCTTGCCCAGGCTGTCCATGTGTAAAGGCATATAGCATCCGGGTAGTTCCTTCCTTCCAGTTGCGTTCCAGCCGCGACCGCCAACCCTCCTCCCAGACTTCGTCCAGATCCGTACAGACACAAATATCTATATCATCAGGGACCAGCCGTAGGGACTCATTGCGAGCTTTGTCAAAACGCCAAGGAGTTACCTCTATACGATGCACCTCTGCACCCGCTTCGTGTAGCAGGGAAACAGTATCGTCTGTAGAGCCGGTGTCCGCTACAATGACAACATCGGCTTCACGCATGGTGTGCATCCAGCGTTTGGCGAATCGGGCTTCATTTTTGCTAATGGCATAGACAGCTATTTTGTACCGATTCGATTGTTGCATTCCGCTTGCTCCTCCTTTGACTTACTTAAAGATTAAGGGGTGAGTGTGTGGGACATTTTTATTGGGGAGGATTCAGGATTGGGCTGAAGAACTGTCGATTATGCAGGACGTACGGGTCGTTGGGAATGTAAATGGCAGCTTGCTCGTTGTGCCAATTCGCACGTGTGTAATCCTTCATCCGAAAATGGCAAATGCATAGCTGGATATGAGGAAACCACGTTTGGTACGCGTCTTGTACCGGGCCCATCGTGTCGGGAGGATTCAGAGTGGTAGCCATGTCGTACCAGTAAATAGCTTTGGAGATCTCATTTTTATGCAAAAAATAATGACCCATCCGACAGCACAGATCAGCCCTGGGCGCATCGAAGGTCAAACTATGGAGAGCCGCTGTAATGCTTTGCTCCAGCTTGCCAAGCTGTTGTAGACAATCAGCCATTTTGCTACATGCACTAATCGCGTCCTCTGCCCAGCATTGTCCAGTATCCAGAAAATCCTGGTAAACCTGCACAGCCTGCTCATATCTTTTATTGTCTCTTAACTCGTTAGCGTAATAGTAGAGGTCACGAGGAGAGAAGGCATGACCTTGGGCGAGCAATTTCTCATAGATTCGCAGGTTTCGTCCTGGAGAGACCGTGTGTGTTCTAGTGTGAGTTATGGCGATATCGGCATGTTGAATATTCCCGTTTACGGCGAGGTACTCATGCACGGCTCCGTGCCAACGGAACCCGGCTGACCTTCTAACTAAGCGGTTTCGACGAAAATGTAGGGTGACATTGCCATGATCATCAAAGGCATAATGATAATTCATAGACACGGAATCCACGATTGGTGTGGCTGAGGAATCAAGGGTTTGCTTCAGCTCAAGCAGCTTGACGGCGTCCTGTTCCTTCAAAATATCATCGGCATCCAGCCAGAGAATGTATTCCTGCGTAGCTTGTTCAAACGAATAGTTACGTGCAAGGGCAAAATGATCTACCCATTCAAATGGAAAAATTCGATCTGTAAAGTTGCGACATATGTCAATGGTCTGATCCTGTGAACCCGTGTCCACGATGTTGATTTCATCCACAATAGGATGGATCGATTCCAGGCAACGGCCAATAGTATTTTGGTCATTTTTGACGATCATGCACAGGCTGATACTGATCAATTGAGTACCACTCCTTTGGGAACCTTCTAAGGATTCAGGTCGAACATAAAGCTTTATTTATCAAGAGGTCTGATTATAGAAGCCCTGCCGCAATCGCGGCAGGGCAAGGATGACAAAGCCTAAACGGGCTGTGCGGCTTTGTCGATAAGGTATGGTACGTCGCTTAAATATAATGTGGTAGAAAAAAGAACGTTAGAGTCCGGTAGGCCCTGTAGGTCCAGTCGGCCCCGTAGGTCCGGTAGGTCCATTCGGTCCTTGTGGACCAGTGTCTCCTGTTGGTCCAATCGGGCCAGTAAATCCAAGGCCAAACGGTCCGGTAGGTCCAGTCGGCCCTGTTGGTCCAGCGGGTCCCGTAGCGCCTGTGTCGCCAATAGGTCCGACAGGCCCGATAGGTCCAGCAGGTCCGGTAAAGCCAGTGGCACCCGTAGACCCGACAGGTCCGGTAACACCTGTGTCACCCGTGGCACCCGTAGGCCCGACAGGTCCGGTAACACCAGTGTCACCCGTGGCCCCTGTAGGTCCGACAGGTCCAGTAGCACCTGTATCACCCGTGGCGCCTGTAGGCCCGACAGGTCCAGTAGCACCTGTATCGCCCGTGGCACCCGTAGGCCCAACAGGTCCGGTAACACCGGTGTCGCCCGTGGCGCCCGTAGGCCCAACAGGTCCGGTAACACCGGTGTCGCCCGTGGCGCCCGTAGGCCCAACAGGTCCGGTAACACCAGTGTCACCCGTGGCACCCGTAGGCCCAACAGGTCCGGTAACACCAGTGTCACCCGTGGCACCCGTAGGCCCAACAGGTCCGGTAACACCAGTGTCACCCGTGGCACCCGTAGGTCCGACAGGTCCGCTAACGCCTGTAGCGCCTGTGGCACCCGCAGGCCCTGTAGCACCCGTAGGCCCGGTAGGTCCGGCTGGGCCCACAGCTCCAGCTGCACTTGCTTTAACAAGAGCAATAGAATCAATGGCTACATCAGCAGTGTTAGCCAAGGCATTTTTACTAATAACCAAAAAGGCAAAGGCTGCGTTGGCTGGAACAGGAGCTGTTACTTCATACAGGCTTTGCCATGTTCCGTTCACAGCGTCTGGCAATGTGCCTGCGCTCAAATAGGTAGTCAGCCCCGTGCTAAGGAAGCTAAAGGTTGCGTCATAGTAATACAGAAAAATGTTAACTTGAGGACTGGACAGGCTTCCTATTTTTGCAGCTGAGAGGCTTAATGTATAGCTTTCGCCTGGTGCAGCAAAAACGACCTGGGAAAGAGATGCATCTACTGCGCCTCCTGTCAGGATCGCACTATAAAAGTTTGTCTTTTTTACGGATAAGTTAGTGACGGTCACATTTGCAGCGTTCCAAAAAAGGGTAGATCCAGTCTCGAAGTCGCCGTTATTAACTAGATTGGTAAATAGTACGGTCATCGTTTTTTATACACTCCCTTCACACGTTGTAATGATAGTAGATGCGAATCCACGCCGTGGCGAACCGTACAAGTTTACGAGGGCAGATGCGCATTTCCATGTTCACATTTTAGACACATTATTTTAAGCTTCTATTTAAGTGACGTTAAGCTGGAGTTATATGTGGGGGGGTATCATTAGAATTTAAAAGTGTAGCATGAAGTGCGAGGAGACCGCTCCGCGAAGGCTTTGAGCTTCCGATCGCTGTTGCAGTAGGATTCTTCTTTGATTAGATAAGACATATAAAGGTAAGAATCCTACAGCAAAGGCGAACGCTAGCGCTTCTCCAGCTTCAAATCCTTCGCTTCGCTGCTACCTGCTTCCCATGCAACATTTTGGGGGAGGGGAACAGCAGGGAGGAGACCGCTTCGCGAAGGCTTTGGGCTTCCGATCGCTGTTGCCGTGGGATTTTTCTATGATCAAATAAGACATATAAAGGTGAAAATCCCAAGGCAAAGGCGAACGCTGGCGCTTCTCCAGCTCCAAATCCCCCGCTTTGCTGCTACCTGCTTCCCATGCAACATTTTGGGGGGAGGGAAGTAGGGGAGCAGCAGGGAGAAGATTACGATAAAGGAAAGGGTGGAACATGTGCTCAAAGTGCAGCAGGTAAGCAAGTGGTATGAAGGCAACCGGGGTGTACATAAGCTGGATTTTGAAATGCAGCGCGGTGAAATTGTTGGTTTCCTGGGACCGAATGGTGCGGGTAAAACGACAACCATGCGCATGATTACAGGGTATCTTCAACCCAACGAGGGAGTGATTACGATTGATGGTATCCCGATTCAGGATAAGGGCAGACAAGCTCGTTCCAAAATCGGTTATCTGCCGGAGACGCCCCCTTTGTATGAGGATATGTCCGTAAGATCCTATTTAAAGTTTGTAGCTAGTATTCGGGATGTGCCTGCGAGAGAGCAGAAGCTGCGTATTTCGGAGATGATTTCCAGGCTAGGACTGAATGGGCGGGAAAAACAATTAGTCCGCAGTTTGTCCAAAGGGTATAAACAGCGCTTGGGACTGGCAGGTGCGATTATTCATAACCCGGATTTACTGGTGCTCGATGAACCGACCTCGGGTTTGGACCCCAATCAGATTTTGGAGATTCGTCAGCTCATTCAGGAGATTGGCGAAAATCATACGGTATTGCTTAGCACACATATATTGCCTGAGGTGGATGCGTTATGCAATCGTGTTCTCATCATTCATGAAGGGAAACTGGTCATGGATGGGCGCCCTGACACGCTCGGCGGTTCGATGGAAGATGGATTCAAGGTGAAGGTAGAGGTTAAAGGCAAGCGTGAGCAGGTGATGGATGTCCTTCGTACTTGGGGAAAAGTAGAGGTTGAATCTATGGCGACCACGCTGCCTTCAGCGAACACGGAGCTAAGTGCCGCAGAGTCAGATATGACTGGATTGCTACTCACAGGAGCCTCCGGTGAGGATTTTCGCGAAGAACTATTTTATGTGCTGTCTGATGCGAAGCTTCCGATTTTGGAGATGAAAAAAGAAAGCCTTAGCTTGGAAAATATCTTCCAGCAGTTAACGACACGCGAGACGGAAGAAGGTCAGGTCGGCGATCCAGCAGTACAAGACCTACATTCCTCGGAAACTACAGCACCTACGGCCATCACGGTGGAGCATGGAGAAGCTGCGTCCAGCAATGATAAGACTGAAGAAGATAAGCATACAGGAGGTAATCGGTCATGAGGCGTTTGTTCGCGGTCTGTCAAAAAGAGCTGCAAGCCTATCTGTGGACACCAACAACGTATTTTGCGCTTGCAGTGTACATGCTGCTGACGGGGTTACTTTTTTATACCAATTTTGTGATGTATCAGCCTAGCATTCTGGACTATCGGCTGGTACTCAGCGACACCTTGTCCATGCTGGTGTTCGTCGTCCCATTACTCACGATGAGGCTGGTTGCGGAGGAATTCAGGCAAGGTACGGATGAACTGCTGCTTACCTCACCTGTGAGTGTGACGGAAATGATCGTGGGTAAATTTTTGGCGTCGTTGGGCATGTTGCTCATATTAGTGCTGTGTAGTCTAGCGTATCCGGTCGTGATGTCCTTTTATGGGGCACTGGATTGGACGCTGGTATTAACATCTGTGATCGGTCTGTTTATGCTTGGCGCAGCCATGATGGCGATCGGCTTATTCGCTTCGACGCTTTCACAGCATCAGATGATGTCGGCGGTCGTCAGTTTTATTATTTTACTTGTGTTCTGGATGCTGGATTCGTTTGGTGGACAGACGGGTGCATCTGCGGCGGTACAGCAATGGCTGGAACCTTTTTCACTAACCGCACGGTTTGACAGTTTCACCAAAGGATTGCTGAATGGAGCCGATGTGATGTACTACGTGACGGTGGCGGTACTCTTTTTGCTATTCAGCATCCAAGTGGTTGAACGGAAACGGTGGAGGTAATGAATATGAAAAAATGGCTGGGTCATACCAATAGTGTGGTACTATCGATTGCTGCTGTAGGGATTTTTATTTTATTGACGTTATTTCTGCGTTCGCTGGGTGGCTTTCAACTGGATCTGACGGCAGGGAAGCAGTATACGCTGTCTGACCAAACGTTGACGACCATCCAGGATGTAAAGGAAGACGTACGATTGATTGCCTTTACCGTATCCACCTCGCAAAATCAGAAGCTGAACCGGGATGTTACGGATATGCTGAATGAATACGCCAAGCGTAACAGCAAGCTCAAGGTCGAGCAATACGATCTGAATCAGGAACCGATACTGGCCAAGCAATATGGTGTTACTGCAGCGTCTATTGTGTTGGTGCAGGGGGAGAAGAAACGGGTTATAGATATTGGGAGTCTATTTACGCAAGCTCAGGGGAGTGGTGAAGGGGCATACCAATTTACGGGGGAAGAAAAGCTGACGAGTGGATTGTTGGGATTATCATCTACCCGTCAAGGAAAAGTGGCCTTTCTAACTGGACATGAGGAAATCCCATTGTCCCAAATGACTGAATTAAGTAGCTCACTGTCACAAGATAATGTGAAAACAGAGGAAGTTCAGCTCAATCAGGCGGGTAGTGTACCCAAAGATGCGTCTGTATTGGCTATTGTTGGACCAGAACGTGATATCAGTGCAACAGAACTGAAGAGTATTCGTACGTATCTGAATGGTGGCGGAAAGCTTTTTATGGCACTAGGCTTTCACCCGAACATGGGGTCCGATTGGAAAAACCTTGATGCATTAGCGGCTGATTATGGAGTGAAGGACACTCATGCCATCGTGGTGGATCAAGAACAGACGAATACACTTGGACCGCTATGGACGGTTCCTACCTTCGGCAGTCATGCGATCACCGATAAGTTGGCGGCTTCCAATCTGTACCCTGTTCTTTCATTGTCTATTGCTTTGCAGGCAGGAGAGCAGAAGGATTGGAAGTCGACGCTTTTGATGAAATCTTCTGGAGCTAGCTATGGTGAAACGAATATCCAAGGTCTGCTGAACAACGAAACACAGAAGGATGACAAGGACCCGCAGGGGCCGCTGGATCTCGGTTATGCGGTAGAAGGGAAAGACGGCAAGCCCAAAGCCGTTATTCTCGGAACGTCTGCCCTCTTAAGCGACACTGAGATCGGCACAGGAGGCAATCGAGACTTTGTGCTGAACAGTCTGAATTATGTGCAGGAGCATTCTGATGGGCTCACTATTCGTCCTCGTCAGGAGCAGGATTATAAGGTAGCTTACTTGACTCCTGCACAAGCGAAAACGATATTGACCATATCTGTCATCGGATTGCCGTTGCTGTTCGCGGTCATCGGAATCTTATTATGGTGGAGGCGAAGAAGAGCATGAGAAAATGGATACCCACAGTGCTGCTGTTAGTTGTATTGGGAGCGGGGATAATCTATGCAAAGAGCCAAAACTTTTTTCATGAACAAGCGCCGGCTGCTCGTCAGCTGATTCAGCTTACGCAAGAGAATATTACGTCTTTCGCAATCACTGGAAAGGACGGCAAGTCGGTGGAACTTGAACAACATGATGGCCAATGGAGTATGAGCAAGCCACGGACTTGCCCGCTAAACCAATATACAATAGACAATTGGCTAGCGGCGATTCAAAATGTAAAGTTGGGTGAAGTGGTGGAATCTTCCCCTACAGACGTAGCCAAATATGGGATCTCCGCTACCCATGATCAGATTGAGATAAAGACCAAGCAGGGTGACGTTCGTACCTTTGCTTTCGGTGAAACGTTGCCTTCCGGAGATGCTGTTTATGTATTATCAGACAAAAAAGAGATAGCTTCTGTACCTATAGATACTCTTTCAGGGTTATTGCTGGGTGCTGAAGATTTTATAGATACAACGCCGTTCGATTGGGACGATACCAAGCTGAGCGGAATAGAGTGGGAAGGCCAAAATGCTTCATGGATGCTCAAATCCTCCGGTAACAGCGGGACCGGAGACAGTGCCTCCACATCTTGGACGCTGAACGGAAAGTCAGTAGCTAGTGACACGGCGACTTCCCTCTCGCAGCAGATCAAAAACCTGACTAGCAGTCAGGCCTTGCGCAAAGCCTCTGAGCTGAGCAAGCCTGTCCACCGCTTTACGCTAAGTGTATCGCTGGGTAAGGATGATTCCCAGCTGGTCTATCAGGGCTGGACGCTTAAAGATGATCCAGATACCGTATGGGTTGTACCGCCACAAAGTAACTGGGCTTATGGTCTGTCAGTATCTGACGTAAACCGTACTGAACAGAATGACCACGACCAAGCTCAGGCTGGAAAATAACCATTAGTAATTAAATTAGCTGCACAAAGAGGCTCCAACGGCGGATGATCGTCGTCTGGAGCTTCTTTGTGTTTGTTATTCGTCAGGTTTGCTGCTTTTGGAAGAAGAGTTGTTAGTGTCGTTTAAATCTTGGATTACTTGAATCAGCTCATGAAGTGAGACGTCCAGCTTATCCAGCTTTTCCTCCATCGTGTGCAGGATGTGCCGCAACAAAATAAAACAAAGTCCAGCCGGAAAGCCTACGTTGGTAACCAGAGAAAGAGCATCATCCATTTGCAATGTATTCCCTCCTTTTTAGCCATATATAAAGGAAGGTAAATTAAACGAACCATATACAACCGATTGTAAAAATAGTATAATAAATAAGAACAAATGTTCTGTTTTTGGTTGTAAAATAGGTTTGGAAATTACCCTATAGTATGAGGATTAGAAAAAGTCAAATCCAAAGAGAAAGGGTGATTTACAATGGATCAGTCTCAGCTAACATTGGTAGAACAATATCGAAAGAAGCTGTACCGCATTGCCTGGAGAATCCAGTATCGTGCTCGGGTACAAACCAATCATGAATTTGTAATGGAAAAGAACGAATCCGTCAGCGCCCCATCTTTTACAGAATCTTCAAACTCTCATATGTACACATTACAGCTTATCAACTCTCTATCTTCTGAGATCGGAAAAATGATCATCTTTGACCTTTACATACTAGATAAAACCGAAGCACAGATTGCAAAAGAGTTAAAGCTATCCCAACAGGCGGTGAATAAATGGAAAAAGAAAATGCTGAAAGAGTTATTTCGGATGCTGAGTTCGTCCAATTGCTAAAATTAGTACAAAGTGGAGATCAGGAGGCCATGTATAGGATACTTCAATTGTTCGAGGAAGACATTCAAAAGACCAGTCGATATATTCGTATGTCCCGTGAAGATGCTGTCCAAAGCATTGTGACTGATTTTATAGAAGAACTGCGACAAGAGTTAAAGACAGTGAAAAGTGGACAATGGATATAGCCTTGGCTATCCTTATCCGTAGGTTTACTTATTTAACGGAGGGCTTATAAGTTTATGATTGATAACAGGGCTTCTTTTGAGAAAAGTATGAAGATGTACCCAGTCAACAGTATTCGTTCCAATGTCATCATTCTTGTTTTATTACTGTTAGATCTGTTTCTGGTTATCCCCTTAGTGGGAAATCCATACATTGCAGTTTACGTGTATGTACTGTTGCCACCGATTGTTTTGATAAACATTTGGGCTCTAGTACTGGTCATCATGCCACGCAAATTGCAGTTGAATTACATTTTATTCCGTGGTGTATTTGGTTTGATTTGTTCTATGGGCTTCATGATCATGACACAAAAGTTTGCTTATGGCATGTTGGGTCTGGATACTTCATGGTATTTTATAGGTTCTTTTGCCCTTTATGGAGTCGCTTTGTATTACTTTATAAAATATAATTTGGGGAAATTCAAAGATCCTTCAAAACATAAGAAGAAACCAAAAGTTAAGAAAAAAAACAAGAGAGCGCCTGTAGTGACGATCACCACATTTACTGGGGCTGGTTATCTGATAGCGAATGTTTCCCTCGGATTTTCTACACAACAATTAGTTGCCACAGTATTGATCAGTGTATACTCCATGCTGGCATTTGTTCTTTTTCATTTTATTATGGATTTACACCGCTACTATTGGCTTCATAAGCTGAGGAATCAGACAACAGATTGAACACAATGAAAAAAAAGCCTGCAAATGCCCCATATATATAGGGGTTCGCAGGCTTTTTAGGCTGTAGATTTATTTAGTCGACATACTTGTTGCCGTCTGCATCAATATAAATGGATTGAACAGCTGTACGGCGGTACGGATAACCTGCCTCTGTGGTGCCGCTAATTTCATAGGTTACAGAATAGATGCCGGGCTTGTCCGCTTTGGATAGCTCAATTTGCCCGTTAGGTTTAACCGTTTTTTGCTGTGCCGTCAAACCTTTAGGTGCAGAAGTGACTCCTTGCTGCGGATCACCATAATATTGAACTTGGTAGGTGACTTGTGTCACGCTGTCCGGGGAATCCTGTGTTTTCAGGTTTAGCTTCGGACCCACTGCATTCAGATTGTATTTCAGTTCAGGAACTTGAACAGCCTGGTAACGTGCAATCAGGAGATACGCTCCTTGATCAGGAACTGTGACGTTCAGTTTATAGGTGCCCGGTTTTGGATTTTGAATGACGGCGTTATGATGCCAGGCACCAGCAAAAATATCGTCATCATAGCCTGCTTTCAGATTAATAATTTCACTAGTACCGTCAGGCTTGGTTAGTTCCAGCTGACTCACACGTTTATCGCTGATCCAGTCCAGATCAATGGATTTGACACCATTTTCAACAGTGAGGGTTTCTGAGGCTTGTCCATTATAATCGCCGCCTCGAATAAAGTATGAATTGTCGATCTCGCTATAGGTGGCTTGTACAGCAGAAGCAGTCAGTGAAGATGCTGAAAGTGCTTCAGTTTCCTGATTCAATGCTGGAGTGTTTGCTTGGAGGTAGGGTTGGATCAGGGAGAAAACGTAGGAGCCAGTACGAACCTTGGCATGATCCCAAGATCCGACTTTAACTACACGTCCGCCGGGAAGCTTAGCGTTGTCGACTGTGACCACTCCATCATTCTTACCAAAGGATGAGAGGTAAAGTCCGCCCATTATGTAGGAAGCAGTGCCGCCAGACCAGTTATCACCAGCAAACGTGAAGAATGGAATTGTAGTCGCATTACTGAGTGCATCGGTCTTGGATCGGAAATACTTCATATAAGATGTTTGTAAAGTGGAGGTACCGGGATTTTGTGAGCCGACGATATCTGCCAGCCATCCGGCCCAGCTACTGTAGGCGAGATCTGCAAGTTGTGAGCCATGATGAGGACTGCTGAGGGTGATGACACGTTGTACATAGGGAGCGGCTCCGTTATATACGAGAGCGGTTTGAGTATCCACTCCACCTTTGCTGTGGGCGATAACGATAAGTTTTTTTCCAAAGTGATTACTGATGACCTTAATTTTGTCGGCCAGAAGCTTACCATTGTCCCACATATCTTGGGAGGTGCCATTTGTATCGTACAGATTAATGGTGGCTGTCTGGTATCCGGCGTCACGTGCACGCTGAAGCATATCGTTATTATTCTTGGTCCAGACTTCAGCACTACTGTTCAAACCATGTACGAACAAAAGTGCTGGCTTGGTAGGATCAACGCGATTAGGTGGTGGGCCTTCTACCCAGCTTCCAGCGGGATCTTTCGGGGGTTGGGGGGTAGTGGAACCTGCAAAAGCGCCGACGGGGACAAGAGTTATTGATAACAAAAAAATGAGCATTAAAACAGTGATCTTTTTCAAACTGAAAATCCTCCTTTGTAAAATAAAGTATTTTTCAAGCTTATTATACATGCCATCTTGTGGTAAATCATCAATTGTATTTCATATTTACATTAAAATTTTATTTTTTTAGTCATTTTTTAGTCAGGATATCCCTATGATTCATAGCGCATGATAATCTCGTCACACATTTTATAATGTATGGAGGATGAGTTCATGCCAGGAACTAAGAAGGTCATCAGTTTTACGATTTCTGCTGCTTTACTCGCCAGTATGGCTGCTTTGACCGGGTGCGGAAATGCCGATCATAACGTTCGTACGAACAGTACACGCTATAACGCGCAAAGCACACATCATATGGATGGTGTGAACCGTAATGGTATGGATGGTGTGAATCGTTATGGGGTTAAATCGAATGGTATGGACGGGATGTCATTGAATGAAAATGGCAACCGAACCGGACATCCAGTCCGTAATCTGCAAGTCGATCGCAATTTGTCCAAACGTATATCCGAGATGCCGGATGTAAAGTCTGCGACAGTGCTGGTCGGTGAACGACATGCCTATGTAGCCGTTTCCTTGAAAGACCAAGCCAACGGAACAGGTGTCGGTGCTCCAAGTATTGACGGTACTCCAAGTGCTAACAGTACTGGACGTAACGGGAATGTACCGAGTGTGAATGGCGTTAATGGCACTAGAGGAAACCGTACTACGGATACTACAACGCCTGGAATGACAGACAATGGAGTTACCGGGAATGGAACACCTGCGCGTCGTGATGACGGTTTATTTGGTACGATGGGTACAGGATCGTACGGTATGTTGCGTGGCTTGACGGACAACAACAATCGCACAGATAACGGAAACACCACAATCGAGGGAGCAAGAACTGCATATGAACCAAGTGATGCAGTCAAGAGCCGTATCGCGAATAAAGTTAAGCAATTTGCACCTTCGATTGAACAGGTACATGTATCCGCTAACCCGGACTTTGTCAAACAAGCCACTGACTTTACACACAGTGTGCAAAATGGTCATCCGATTAGAGGCTTGAGCAATGGTATGGTGGATGTAATTGAACGTGTATTCCCGACCTCGGCGGCTGATACAAACCGTCCAATGGATAATACAACACCGACACGTCCACAAAATCATACCCCTGCCCCGATGAATCATCGCTAATTCAAACCCTATAAGTGTGCAATGCCAAAGAAAGAGCTATCCATCTCAGCGAATACGCTGGTGGATAGCTCTTTAGTTTTGGGGAATGATAACTATAACTGAATTATTTGCGCAATCCTTTAATCCATACGCCTTGCAGCTTTAAGTCTCCATCCAGTAACAGGATATCTGCTTGTTTACCTGCTTCAAGCGAACCTGTACGATCAGCAATGTGCAAGGATCGAGCCGGATTCAGGCTGGCCATTTGTGATGCTGCGGGAATACTCACACCCACATGTTGAACCAAGTAGCGGAAGCCTTCAATCATCGTTAGTGTGCTTCCAGCCAATGTGACGCCATCCTCCAGTCGTGCTACACCGCCCTGCACAATCACTGGCAAATCGCCGAGTGTATATTTCCCGTCTTCGAGACCAGTAGCAGACATGGCATCGGTGATGAGAATGAGATTATGATCCTGCTTTAACCTAGCGAGCAGGGAAATGGCGGCGGGATGCACATGAATGCCGTCCGCGATGATTTCTGCTTCAATGCGCGGATCAGCGAGTACGGCTCCGGCGGCTCCCGGCTTGCGATGATGCAACGGAGTCATAGCATTAAACGCATGCACCGCATGGTTCAGCCCTGCCGTCGCTGCCTGTTCAACCTCTTCATACGTAGCATCCGTATGACCGAGAGCTGCGGTAATGCCATGGCTGCGCAGCCATGCAATCAGTTCCAGCGCTCCTTCCCGTTCGGGCGCAAGCGTGAGCTGGCGAACAAGGCCCGGGTAGCGCTGCTCCCATTCTGCTACCCATGAGAGATTCGGTGGCACGATATGTTCCGGGTTTTGCGCTCCCGGCCACTTCGGACTGATGAACGGTCCTTCCAAATGTACGCCCTCCAACTGAGCATAGGGCATAGGTAGTGCCATGTATGCGTGAACTTCACTCAATACCCGATCAATCTGTTCCTTGGGCGCGGTCATCGTGGTAGCCAGCATAGCTGTCGTACCTTGTGAACCGTGAAAGGAGGTGATCGTATCCAGCACCCTCGGATCGGAGTCCATAAAGTCCTCACCGTCCCCGCCGTGAATATGAATATCAATAAAGCCTGGCAGCAGATAGCCTCCTTCCAAACGCACAATTTTGGCGGTTTTCGCTGCGCTTTCTTCCTGATTTGCGAAGACTAACGCTGTCCAATCGGCGGGCAAATTCGCTTCTGAACCAGCGTATACAATGGATTGCCCCTCAATGACGACAACCCCTTTTTCAATGATGTCATTCCCAACGACAACTTGCCCATACAGTAGCTGGGGTACGGTACCACTCATTTCATCTGACTTCAATTGAACCATTCTCCTGCCTCCTGATCTAATAAAATAAGTACGTTGGGATGGCATTGCAGCAGGGAAGCCGGACACGCTGTCGTGACGGGTCCAGTTAAAGCCTGCTTTATAATGTCAGCCTTATCCGCACCAAAAGCCACCAGTATAATTTGCTTCGCCTTAAGAATCGTGCCTACTCCCATCGTAACTGCTTGCCTGGGTACAGCATCTATATCGCCAAAAAATCGAGCATTCGCCGAACGCGTACTTTCTTTTAAATCTACAACATGTGTAGCTCCAGCCAAGCTGTGACCAGGTTCGTTAAAGCCGATATGTCCATTATGACCAATGCCAAGCAATTGCAGATCCACGGGGCCATGATCCAGAATAGCCTGCTCGTGCGCTGCACATTCTGCTGCCAGATCCAGTGCATTCCCGTCAGGGACACGTGTGTGGGGTATCGGAATATCGATATGTTGGAACAAGTGCTCATTCATAAAGCTTCGATAGCTCTGCGGATGTTCTGGGGGAAGACCAACATACTCATCAAGATTCACGGAATAGGCGCGTGCAAAACTGACCTGTCCCTTGCGGTACATATCTGCAAGATGTCGGTAAATGCCAATCGGCGTACTACCGGTGGCCAGGCCAAGCATGGCCTGTGGTTTGGATTGCAGCAAGCTAGCGATCACAGCGGCGGCAGTAGCGTTCAGGTCTTCACGGCTGTTCAAAATGCGTATGTTCATCTTAGTGACCTCCCGGTTGTTTTTTGAGCTTGCTCACTTGTTGATATGAACCTTCCAATCTCGGAATATATTTGTCAAAATCCGCGCTCACCATACCTGTAAACAGAATATCTATGATATGAAGCTGGGCGATGCGGGAGGCCATATCCCCACGTCGCATTCCTTCCTCCAATGAGGAGGAAAATAGCGCAATATCCGAAAGGCCTGCCAGCGTGTTGTTTCCGAAGGAGGTCAGGGATAGTGTCTTGGCCCCTTGTTCCTTGGCGCAGCGTAGAGCCGCAATGGTCTCCTGGGTTTCTCCTGAATAAGAGACGGCAAAGGCGACATCTCCCACTCCGAGCGAGGAGGCAGAGGTAATCTGCATATGGGAATCTGCAAAGGCAGTGCTGTTCTTGCCAATACGGATGAGCTTCTGGTAAAAATCCTGTGCCACAATCGACGATGTCGCCATCCCATAGAGATCAATGCGGCTCGTGGCTGACAGCCATGCAATAGCCTGCTCCAGCTTGTCGTAATCCAGCAGTCGGGTCGTGTCCGCAATGGATGCGGTGTGGTTCGCCTGAATAGCTTGCACGATTCGGGAAAGTGAATTTCCGGCGACAATATCCTGATAGGATTCTTCACCATTACGGTTGGAATGGGACAACTCGGTGGCCAGCTTCATTTTGAAATCGGGATAGCCTTTAAAATGTAGTGATTTGCAAAACCGCGTAACGGTCGCCGCACTTACACCACAACGCTCTGACAGCTCCCGAATACCCAGATGTAACACATCTTCCGGGGATTGCAGGATGGATTCCGCCAGCTTGCGCTCCTGTACGGGAAGCAGCTCCAGTCTTTGGGATAATGTATGAAGAATGGGGGACATGAGCTGTGCTCCTTTGGCTGTAGAGTATTTGCGTGAAAATAAATATCGTTTATAAGAATAATATTAAGAAAAACATTTTCACGTGTATTGTAAAATAATTCTGTCGCTCATGCAAGAGATGTGAGAAGAATTTTTATTAAATTTTGCGAAAAAATAGCCAGCGAAAATTGTAGAAGTTATCATACATTAATTTACATATTGCGAGTTTTACTTACAAAACAACCTATTGACTTGTCTCTTCATTGGAGGAGTATAATTGAATAAAGTTCCAGTGAAGGAATTTTTCTAGGAGCTTTCTTTGCAGAGGGCATCGTTGGGTGGAACGAACAGAATCTCATTCACAAGGAGGAGTTTGCTATGCAAAGCCAAGTGATTGAAATGATCAGCGCAGTCAAGGAAGATCCTGAACTGGTCGCAAAGCTGGATGGACATTCAGACATTATTCATGATGCGGGACTGGATTCGTTGCAGTTGGTTCATTTCATGCTGCAAGTGGAGGATGCATTTGATGTGGAGATTGATTTTGATTCCTTTGAACTGGAGCATTTGAGCTCGGTAGATGCGTTTTGCAGCTACATTCAGGGGATCAGCGATGCGGAACAAGCGCCGCATCTGGAGGGAATGGAGACGGTCTGACGTACAGCTAGGTACATGTGCCTGAAAATCCATTAAACGAGGTGTTAGCATGCAGCCCAAAAGCAATGTGCTGATTGATGAGAAAGCGTTCAAGCTCATCAAGCGTAACCTGAAAAACGCTTCTGTATCTTACCGTAACGCCACACAGGACCCTGCTTTCAAAACGGACATGCCCCAGACGATCGGCATTAAGCTGACTAACCGCTGCAACCTGAGATGTACGCACTGCTTTGAATGGAACGAGGAAGGCTACCATCACCAAATGGATAAAGAAGAACAAAACATGGATCTTGCTCCAGACATGCTCCGGCAAATTTTGAGCGAAACCAAGGAAGCCAAGTCCAGACTGTACATGTGGGGCGGCGAACCAATGTTTCATCGGCGTTTTGATGAAATTTTGGACGTGCTGGCGGAAGATCGGCGCGAAATGACCTTTTGTACAAATGGATTACTTATTGATAAATATTTGGACCGGATTTTGGATTTGTCCGAAAATCTGGAGTTATTAATAGCGATTGAAGGTTTTGAAAGAGAACACGATCTAATTCGCGGTAAAGGCACCTTTCAAAAAACAATGCGGCAGATGGATAAGCTGATTGAACTGCGCGACCAGGGATTGTACAAGGGACGGGTAACTGTCCATGCGGTCATTAACGATAACATGATCGGACGGATGTACGAATTTCTGCAAATGCTGGAGGACAAAAGGCTGGATCTGGTGCTGCTGACGTTCCCCTGGTACATTTCCAAAGAGACCTCCCTCAAAATGGATGAATATTTTACACGTAATTTTTCTTGGCTCCGACAACTCGAAGAAAAAAATATTAGTAGCTGGCATGCTTTCAAATATAAAATCAACCCGGATAACATCGATCCTCTGATGCAGGAACTACAGCGGATCAATGAGCGAGTATGGAACATTCGCGTGCGCTATCAGCCCGGTTTGGATTATGAGGAAATTGATAAATTTATACATGGTGAGGAAATGGTCAGCCGTTGTTCCAATCATTGTTTGGCGCTCACCTCCAGAACAGATATTTTACCAGACGGGAAGGTCATGCCTTGCAAATTTTTCAGTGAGTTCACGATTGGAAGCATGCGTGAGCACAGTCTGAAGGAGATATGGAACTCGGAAGCGTATGAGAAAACCCGTCAAAAGATTAATCATGAAGGATTGACTCCGGTGTGCTCCAAATGCAGCGTATTGTATCTGCACGGGGCAGGCTCTCTGAAATACATTTAGCTTTCTATGAATGTTGTTTGTTACTGGATGGAAGAGAGAGGGATGATGATAAGTCGTGACGACTAAAACAATTAACCTTGTGGAAGCGCTTGCGCATGAACGGGACCATGGAGTCCTGATTTGGCTGTTTAATATCGGTGCAGAGCAAGTATGGCATCCATCCCCCCGCAAGGGGGGCATGGTAGACCGGGATGAACAGCAGGTCGTAAATCGGATGGAGGAAATGAACCTTCTGCTATGTCGAAGTCAGGATGTCATTGTACTTCGGGAATATCCGGATGAGGCGTTTCTGGACATGCTTCAACGGTTGGGCTTTAGCCTGCCGCGTATTGAGGTGCCAGAGCCTTCTGATCCGCTAACGCCGATTTCAGAGCTGGTGCTGGCGGATGAGGCGCTTTTGGCACGACTGCGTACGGTTGCAGATGCAGGCCACAGCAGCAGTGGAGCCAAAGCGTGGCTCGTCCCCTATGCGGTCACACCGCAGGAGGAAGCGATTGCGGAGCTTTGCGGGCTGGAGTTGATCGGCGCTCCATCCGCGGTCAGTGCTCAGGTGAATGATAAAATATTCAGCCGCCTGACCGCGCAAAAGCTTGGTTTTGCTGTCAGCGAAGGCGCTGTATGTACAGACGAATCGGCGATCCGCAGGGAGTGTGCCAGACTGGCTGACTTATCGGATGGACCTGTGAAGCTGATTATCAAGCAGCCGCACGGTGCCTCGGGACAAGGCATGTATATGCTGGACGAGCTGTCCAAGCTGGACACGCTGCTGAGTGTGATGAGGCGCTTTGGCGGCTCGTCGCCATCATCCGGCGGCTGGCTGGTGGAGCGCTGGCACAATAAGCAGATGGATCTGAACTACCAGCTCTGTATTGACGAGGGCGGTGGTGTGACGATGTTTTCGCTAAAAAGGCAAAATGTGGATGGCACCGTGTATATCGGATCTCAAGTGCCGGCTGAGATTGGCGATGCGCTGGAGGAAGAAGTGAGACGCTGCGCCTATCAGCTGGGTACGTATCTCTATTCCATTGGGTATACGGGAATGGCCTCTATTGACGGTTTTGTTGACGAAGAAGGTTTGCTGGTTCCAGTCATTGAGATTAACGGTAGGTTTACGTTGTCTACCTATATTTCGTTCCTGTCATCTGTCTTGGGAGAGCAGCACAAAACATTATCCCGTTATTATCGCAACGTTACCGCCACACCTCTCACCTACAGCCGCTTGTGCGGGCTGCTCGCTGAGGAGGGCTTGCTCTATACGCCCGAACGTCCAGAAGGGGTGTTTGTGTATACGGCGGGTACATTGTCTGGTATCCCTGTGAAGCGGGGCTATGTGAACCGGATTTTCACACTTATTTTGGCAGACAGCTGGCAGGAAGCTGATGCGTATGCGCACAAATTGGAAGGTATCATTGCTGGATTAGGATGCTCATAAATGGGAGGGAATCAAAAATGAAAACAGATGTATACCATGTAGTACCCTTGCTGGAAAAGATTTTGAAGCTGGCTCCGGGCGAGCTGGAACAGTTGACTCCGGATCAGGATTTGCGAACCTTGGGGCTGAATTCCTTATCCGCTGTGGAATTAATTGTAGAGTTGGAAAATGAGCTTGATATTACGATGGAGGACGACGATCTAGTGCTGGAGCATCTATCTACACTGCAAGGCATTGAGCGTCTGCTGAGCAAATATGCATAAGGGCGCCGAAAAGACAAGGTTGATGCAGGGATCCGATATGGAGACTCGTCAAAATTCCGTTGTGGACTATGGTACAGAAGAAGTGGCAAACGCTCTTCCAGGGAAGCATTGTGTATATTCTTCCCTGCGTACCTCATTGCGGAGGTACGGGGTGACCATGGCCGAATCCGAGCTATTCATGCTGTGTGGGAGTATGTGCGCAGAGTATGGTGGAGATTTGAAGCGCTTCGGGCCTGAGAAATATCCGGAGCAGCTTCAAGAAATGGCAGCCAGTGGTGGACCTGTTATTCGGGTGGAACCGTGGGTCGCTGGTGTCAGTGATGAAACCGACTTGTTGCGGGTACTTACATCGGGCTACGGTACCATGCTGCATACGTCAAGCACCGCTTTAACCTATCACGATGTATATGTGAAAAATTACCCAAGGGGCCACGTGATTGAGTTGTGCGGGTTGGACTTGCAAGAACGGACAGCACAGGTGAATGATAGCTTCCTGCTCGATTCCTCGGGACATGCCATGACTTATGTGGGCTCAGCCCGGCTCGACGATCTGATGCAGGGCATTATTGAGTATGCATGGCTGGTGGAGCAGCCTGCCCCGCTTTCGCCAAGTGAGATGCATGCTGCGTGTGCTCACCATATACGACAGTATTTGACTGGACACGAAGCCATCTGGAGAGGCGTACCTACGTCTAATGAGTCGGTCAGTCAAACGGGGAAAGCTGTAACAGGCAAGCAGGTCAAGCGGGGAGATGAGGGGTACCGGGCATTTGTTGATGACTTCCGTCTGTTGGCAGACATGGAGGATCAGGATTTTCGGACGTACTGTCATGAAATCTATTACAATCTGCGATTGGGCAGTGCTCTTCATTTGACGGATTATACAGCTGATTATTGCCTGCTGCACCAAGCCACGCTGGGGCCACAAACACAGCATGTAATTGAATTGGCACAGGAGCTGTACGCGGATTGGCACAAGCTTAATCTGCATATTTACAAAACAGGGCTTCAACTGCGCAAGCATCGGATGCCTGAGATTACGGAACGAGCTTTGCATTTAATTGAAAGACAGCGGCATATGCTGGAGGAACTGATGATTTTAGCAGAGCAAGCAGCCGAGTAGTCCAAGCATTCGGTCGTATCAGACCGTTCATCCAGGTGTCCTGCACAGAGGAAAGAGGAGGGGAAATAATTGCCGTCCATTACATTAAACCAATTGTCGAAAACATTTACGTACTACAAAAAGGAGCCGGGCGTGCGCAAATCGTTGCAAAACTTGTTCAGGCGTGAGCAGCTGACCAAAGAGGCTGTGCAAAATGTCAGCTTTAGCATTGAGGAAGGGGAAATTGTCGGATTTCTCGGTCCAAACGGGGCAGGCAAAACAACGACGCTCAAAATGCTGTCTGGCATTCTCCATCCCACGGACGGGGAGGCATCGGTACTCGGCTTTACCCCGTGGAAACGACAAAAAGAGTTTAAACGTCAATTTTCCATTGTAATGGGACAGAAAAACCAGCTCTGGTGGGATTTGCCTGCAAGCGAGTCATTCGAGCTGAACAAGCTTATCTATGAAATCGATGAAAACCGTTATAAAGAGGCACTGGATGAACTGGTCACTTTGCTTGGGGTGGAGGAGCAGCTTCATGTGCAGGTTCGGCGGCTGTCTCTCGGTGAGCGTATGAAAATGGAACTGATCGCTGCGCTGCTGCATCGTCCACGGGTCATTTTGCTGGATGAGCCGACCATCGGACTGGACCTTGTTTCTCAGCGGCGGATTCGAGAGTTTTTCAAAGCCTATAACCGCACGCACCGGACGACCATCCTGCTGACAAGCCACTATATGAAGGATATTGAGGATTTGTGCAGTAGATCCATCATTATCAGCGGGGGCAGATTGGTCTATGACGGAGACTTACACAAGGTGAACGAGGTCATCGGTGCCCGTAAATTGCTCAAGGTTCGACTGGAGACCCTTGTATCCAACCTAACGTTGGCGAGCCTCGGCAAACTTCGCTCCAACTCGGAGCTGGAGGCGGTATTCGAGCTGGATGCAGAAGATACCTTGGCTTGGTCCAAAAAGATTTTGGACGCACTGCCTGTCGTTGATTTTACGATTGAGGACGTCCCGCTGGAAGAGGGGATAGCCAATTTGTACGATGGGGGCAGGCTGGCCGATGCGAAATAACAAATATGTGAAGGTACTCCAGCTCGGCATGCAAAACGAAATGGAGTATCGGGCTAATTATTGGCTCCAAATGGCGGGATTTATGCTGCCCATCATGACGCAAATTTTTCTCTGGCTAGCTGTATTTGGTTCTTCGGGACAAGCAAGAGTGCTGGGTTATTCTCTGCCAGAAATGCTAGTGTATGTGGTCATGGCGGGAGTCACTGGAAAACTGATTGCTACGGGCTTTGAATACGAAATTGCTACAGATATCAAGGAAGGTGGACTGGCAAAATTCATGGTACAGCCTGTGCATTATTTCGCTTACCGTTTTTGCCGGTTTATCGGAGGCAAAGTCATACAGTCCGCGGTCGTGCTGCTGGCGGCTGCTATTTTGCTGTTATGTCTTAGCCTGGAAGGACAAATCAGCTTCGGGCTATCGTACATCTTGCTTTACATATTGGCGTTGCCGGGAGCGCTTGTGCTTAATTTTGTGGTCTATTATGCGTTGAGCGGCATAGCCTTTTGGGTGACGGAATCGGCGGGACTATTTTATACGCTGTCGCTTGTCATTTACGTAGCTAGCGGTACCGTGTTTCCGCTGACGATTTTTGGAGATGTTTTGGCCCGTCTGTTCAGTCTGCTACCGTTCAGCTACACCGTATTTTTTCCGGTGAATGCGTTGACGGGCAAGCTGACTGTACTGGAAGCCGCTAAAGGCATTGGCGTACAATGGCTCTGGATTGTAGCGCTGGCGGCCCTATCACGCTGGGTGTGGCAAGCCGGGGTCAAACGCTTTGTCTCGGTGGGGGGGTAACATGAAAAATGTTTTCCGAAACGTTAGGCGCTACATCAGACTGTACTGGAAGTTTGTCCAGTTTTCCGTCATGTCGCAGATGGAATACCGCATTAATTTTATAACTGCATTTCTGGTTGAAACGGCTTATTTACTCATCAAGCTGCTGTACGCATCGGTACCATACCGCGCCGGGACGGACATTAACGGCTGGTCTCCTGACGCCATATTGTTATATATCGGCGTGTTTACGATGATGAGCGGATTTTATAGTGGATTGTTCTACAGTAATTTTACAAGCCTGCCTGACAAAATTCGTACCGGCTCACTGGATGTGCTCATGACCAAACCCGTATCGCTGCAATTTATGGTGACACTGCGTCAATTTGAACTGGGCTATACCGTGCCAAATGTAATTGGCGGCGGAATTATGACGGGGATCGGCTGGTATCGACTCGGATTGCCGTTTAATTTTGAAACCGCAGGAGGGTTCTCTGTGCTGCTCGGATGCGGAGTGCTTACGGCATACTCCGTATTTTTGCTCCCCCAACTGCTGGCCTTCTGGATTATCCGCACGAACGGCGTTACGGAGCTGTCCAACAGCATTTTCGAGACAAACTATGTGCCGATGGCCGTGTACAGTAATCTGATTCAGCGTATCGGTTTGTTCGTGCTTCCGGTGTTTGTCATTTGTAATTTTCCGCCCATGTTCATTCTCGGCAAAATGGAACCCGGGTTGGTGGTATGGGCATTTCTCGCACCTCTCTGGCTGCTGGCGATCATCCGCCTGATATGGCAGTTTGCTCTACGTGATTATACGAGCGCGAGCCAGTAGCGCTACCGTGTAGTGGGCCAATAATGAAGCAGGAAAGGAAGCGAATCATATGAATGCGATACCGAATCAGCGTCATTTGTATATGGGAACATTCGAAGCGGAGGCTTACTGGCGGGATGCCCAGTTAGCTTCCCTGCCAGCCCTGCCTGACCGGGCTTCTTCAGCGATTGTAGCAGCCATGGATGAACTGCTGTTCAGCTTTTGCCAGCCGGGAGATGCGTTATTGACCCGTTATGCCATTTCGCCCGTACATCGTCAGTATATCGCGCAGTTGGGCTTTCATCCGGCTGTCAACGAACGGGATTTGACCGATGGCATGGAGCGTGCAGGCAATGTATCGACCGCTTCCGTATTTGAACTGCTGGGTAGTCGCAAGGCCGATGCCGGAGAGGGATTTCCTCAACTGGAAGGCTGTGTGCTTAGCCCGTTTGCGGGTTTACCGCATGTGGAGGAGGCTGCACGTGCTTGGGGAATAACACTACATCAGCCACCGCTGGAAACGATTCGCAAGGTAAATGCCAAAACGTATTCCTCTGATCTGAAACGCAGCCTTGGTCTGCGCAACCCGGGTTATATTGTGACTTCGTTTGCAGATGTCGCTGAGGCGGGGCGTAAGCTGCTGCGGGATGGAAGCTTTTTAATCAAGGATGATTTTGGCGTATCGGGCAAAGGAAACCTGCACATTACCTCGACACAAATGCTGGACCGGATCGTGTCGTATTTACGTGGACAGGAGCGCAAAGGCAAACAGGTGCTTTTCCTTTTGGAGCCTTTCCAGGAGAAAGAGCAGGATTTTTCATGCCAATTTACGATTGGTGATAATGGAAGTGTCGATATCATATCTGTACAATGGCTGGCTAACACACAATTCTCCTATCGGGAATCCTTGTCGCCGGACGGGGCTTTTTTGGAGCGGCTGGAGCGCGAGGGCTATTTTAGCTTAATGCAGGACGTGGGGCGGCAATTGTATCAGGATGGTTATTACGGCGATGTTTGCATTGATTCCATGACACTTCGTGGTGGGAAGCTGGAGCCTATTATCGAAATTAATGCCAGAAAGTCGATGAGCTTGATCAAGCATCAGCTTGATACTTTTCTGGCCGGAAAAAATATGCGTGGCACGCTGACGAATTATTCACTGTCCCATGATGGCAGTCTATCCTATGAAGAACTGCTGGAGGGGCTGAAAGGTGAAGGATTGCTGTTCACAGGTGAACGTGAAGAAGGTGTCATGCCTCTGGGTGCCAATACGTTATATGTGAACACAGGTGGACGAGATGGCGAGAACAAGATTGTGGGCCATACAAGCACGCCAAGCAGAAATGCAACCGGGCGCGGAGGCAGATCGCCTGCCAAGCAGGTTCGTGTGAGCGGAATTGGGGCCAGCGGTGGCGGATCGGAAGGGAATGGCACGGCTAAGCCGGACTTGAATGGTGAAAAAGAAACCGCTGGAAGCGAACGGGCACGAGGCAAGGGGCGCCTTTATTTGGAACTGGTTGCCGCGAGCGATGAGGAAAAAATGCGATTGACTACAAAGCTGGAGCGTTTTTTGGCAGAGCATCATTTTACAGTGCTGAATTAAACGGGAGGCGTATGAGCATGCGTAGGAGTACCGATAAGCTTATGAAGGTAACGATTTTATGTTCCGGTTTCGGATTGGGCTTTTATACCCCTGGCTTGTTGTTGCAAGCGGGTCTTCGCAGGCTGGGCATGGATACGGCGATTCATGTATTTGAAAATGTACTGCCGGAATCGGCTCGTCTTAAGGTCGACAAAAGCCGCAAAGCTTACCATGACAATTTTGCGGTGGCCTTAATGTCGCAGAAGGTTCCGCAGGATATGCGTAATTCACTGGATCTCGCTGCGATGGAAGTGCTGTTGAACCAATGGATGGAGGAGGATCGGCGGTATTTTATATGCTTATCCGGTCATTGGATGTATGTGTTGGAGGAGTATCGCAAGCGCAGAGAACCTGAGTCGGTGCATGTGGACATCGTGTACATGGATTCGACGCCTTCCCCATCTTGGAAGAATCTAGCCAAGCATAATCCGCATTTTGCAGATGGCTGTGGAGAAACGACCTTTTTTGAAAATGATAACAATAGAGTCAGCTACTATATTGATATTCCGGCTGTGGAGTATGTTCCGTTTGAAGAACGGCAATCCCGCTTATTCGTACATGGCGGCGGTTGGGGGATGGGCACCTACCGTGACAAGGTTGGACGGTTAGAAGAAGCGGGCTGGGAGCTGGATCTGCTGCTGTATGATCAGGATCAACCGGATGAACAGCGGGACAGTATACGCTATTTTCAGATGGATCCGCAGTGGAGGACATGGCAGCGAAATGAAGCCGGGGAGCATACATTTCCACCTTTCGGAGAGGTGAAAAAGGGCGAGAAGACCGTGTATCAGGTCGGACCGGATTACCATAGCATGCTGGACCAAGCCTGTCATGTCCAGGCCATTGTCAGCAAGCCAGGAGGTGGCAGCCTAACCGATTCGTTCGCTACAGCCACTCCACTCATCATGCTGGAGCCATTTGGTGTGCATGAAAAGCATAATGCAGATCTATGGGAACGGCTGGGACTTGGTATGCGGTACGATACGTGGATACAAACCTATGACGGCAGTGCTCAGATACTGGAGGATATGCATCGCAGGATCGTAGAGCTGCGCAGTCGAACGCCGCGTTATATAGAGTCCTATGTGAATAGCATCCAAATGTTAGCAGGCTCACCGGGAATGGAGCAGGGGTCATGAACGCTGCGGCGGCTGCGCAAGAGCCTGCGATGCGAGATATTCGCTTTGGGATCATTGGCTGTTCTGCCATTGCTCCCCGTGCGTTGCTGGAACCGATCCGACATGTTGCAGGGGCACGCGTGACCGCGCTTGCGAACCGCACGGTTGCCAAGGCAGGAGAAATGGCAGATCGTTTTGGCGTCAGTGTCGTTTATCGGCATGCTGAGGATATGCTAAAGGACCCGGAGATCGACGCTGTATATATTGCACTCAGCAACGACTTGCATGCCGAGTGGATTGGCAAAGCACTACGGGCCCATAAGCATGTGCTGGTGGAAAAGCCGTTATGCCTGAATACGGCTGATCTGGCACCCTTGGCAGCTATAGTCGAGCAGAGTAACGTTCACCTGCTGGAGGGTGTCATGGTGCAGCACCATCCGTGGCAGCGTGAGCTGCGGAGGATCGTAGAATCGGGGCGTTATGGTCGTTTATGCTCCATAGAGACGAGTTTATGTATTCCGGCAAAAGAAGGGCATGCGGACAATTACAGATCCCGTCCGGAGCAGGGTGGGGGATGTTTTTGGGATTTAGGCGTGTACTGGCTCCAATTGCTCCAGGCCGTCGTTGGATTAGATCAGGCGGAATTCCACAGTCAATCGGATTTCAATGGTCCTCATGGCTGTGACTGGACATTTCGTGCGCAAGCCCGTTATCCGAGTGGATTGGAGGCATCTGCCCTCTTTTCATTCGAGCGCCCTTATCGCTGTGCTCATGTACTGACCTTTGATTCGGCAGTAGTCACTTTAAAGGACTGCTTTCGAGCAAATTTAGGCTTTTATAAAATGACACTCAAGACGGAGATCAAAAAGAATATCGCGTCAAATATAGCGGATGCGGACGCACTGCCTGTGTTATCACAGACATCTTCGTATACCAAAACGGTTTTCGAGCCTATGAACTATTATGTCAATCAGTTGAATACCTTTTGCGGTATCATCCGGGGAGAAGCGGAGCCCATACCATTTCGCGAGGCTGCGGAACGCGTCAGACTGCTGGCAGCCATTCATGAAGCAGCACGCTCGGGCGAGACGATCTATGCAGTATGAGCATGATTGTGTTTTCGAGCGGTGGGAAGCGAATGATGCAAAATACGGAGTATCAAGGCAAAGAGAGGAGGGGAATTCAGTAGATGGATAAAAAGGACGAAGCCTTACTGGAACGATTCGGCGAGCATCCGACGCCATTTTACTATTATGACGGGGACGCGCTGCATGCTCATGTCAGCTCGTTGCTGTCCCGATTGCACCCGGCTGTGCGTGTACATTACGCGCTCAAGGCTAATGGTAACGTAGCCTTGGCTGGGTTGCTGCGCTCGTTAGGTTGTGGTGTTGAGATTGCTTCGGCCGGAGAAATGTTCGTCGCTATGGAGGCCGGGTATGCTGCGGAAGACGTGCTGTACGCCGGACCGGGAAAAACAGTAGCCGAGCTGAACGAGGCGATAGCCTATGGAATCGGCTGTATTCATGTCGAATCGGTGAGGGAGCTGCGTCTGCTGGAGGACATTGCGGCCCAAGCGGGCCAGCTTGTCAGGGCAGCGGTTCGCATCAATCCTGATAACGATCTGTCTGGAGCAACGATTAAGATGGGCGGCGTTCCGCGCCCCTTTGGAGTAGATGAAGGACAGCTGGATCACTTTTTTAAGGTGCTGGAAGATTGCCCACACGTCCATTTTCAAGGTATTCAGGTATATACAGGTACGCAAATGTTGAAATCGGATCAGATTTTAGCTTCATTTGCGAATACGCTGCAGTTGGCAGAACGGGTACAGGCTCAGTATGGTGTGGCAATGCATACGGTCAATTTGGGCGGCGGGTTTGGCGTACCTTATTTTGCTCATGAGGAGCCGCTCGATATGGATCACGTCATTGACGGACTGAACGCACTCGCGGAGCAGACCCGAACCCGCATGCCCGGGGTTAAGCTAATCATCGAAAGCGGCAGGTATCTGGTTGCTCAATCGGGCATGTATGTCTGCCGAGCATTGTATACAAAGGAATCCAAGGGAGAGAAGTTTGTCGTGGCTGATGGTGGCATGAATCACTACGCCGCAGCTACTTTTCGAGGACGCCGCATTAGGGACAACTACCCGGTACGAATTATGCGCAGGCAAGTGGGAGAATCGAAAGAACCCAAAGAACGAGAGTTGGAAGCAACCCTACGGATGGGGCAGAGAGACGTTTCTGCTCAAACGGCTGTTGCTGTCGAACAATCATTAGAAGAGATTGCAAGCCGAACAGGAGGGCCTTTGGAAGAAGCATCCATGGAGCTGGAGACGGTAAGCATTGTCGGTCCACTTTGTACACCCGAGGATTGTATTGTGAAAAAAGCGCAGCTTCCTCCGATTCACGAGGGCGATTATATTGCTTTTCCGAATGCAGGAGCCTATGGATTAAGCTATAGTCCACTACAATTTCTGGGACATGCTACCCCGGCGGAGCTGCTCGATTTTCGTGGGGAGGTACATGTCATTCGTGAACACGGTGACCGCACGGACCTGCTGCGTCATCAGCGCATGATTCCGTTGCCTGAGGATGTGATATAAGTGGGCATTTTGCATAAATCCCAAGAGCGTTTTTAAATCAGCAATATATAGATCGAAACGCTTTAGTTCGTCTATATATTGTACTTACGAGCGTTGGGAATCGAATGATGCAAAATGCTGAAGTATATAAAAAAAACGCCAAACTCATGGGAACCGATACAAATCGGACCTGTGATTTGGCGTTTTTTTACATGATGAGTAGGGTAGTATCGACTTAATGTTGCTTGGAGCTGCGCATTTCCTGACGCACAAGCTGCCATACCATAAAGATCAGTACAGCGATTTGTGGGACAAATGTTTCCCAAGTTGGATACATTCCCAGCCAGCTAATGGACGGAAGCGAGGAGGCAGTGTGCCCCGAAAGCTTGCCAGCCACCTGAAGCGAATGAATACTTTCGCCCAGAAATCGGAATACGAGATAGTAAATCAGTACAGTGGCAATCAGGAAAAAGGCGCGAATCGGCAACCGTACACTAAATTTAATGATCGCAAACGCCAGAATGACCAGAATAAACGTCGCCGAGCTAATGCCGATCAGCAATTGCGAGGTTTCGATGGCTGGAGCCATACCGACATAAAAGATAGCTGTCTCGGCTCCTTCACGCAGAATTGCGAGCGCAGAAACCGCAAATAGCGACCACAGGCTTCCCCGTGCTAACGCGTTGCCCACGCTGTTTTCCACAAAGCGGTTCCACGCGGCAGCATTGGATTTGCTATGCAGCCAGCTACCAACGGTCAGCATCAGCACGACCGCCACCAGCCCGGTGACACCTTCCAGCAGCTCACGCATGCTGCCCGATGCGGCAGCTGCCACCAGCGTGGTGAACAGCACCGCCAGAATTCCGCTCAGCACCAGCCCCGTTCCAGCTCCTGCCCATATCCATCGTCCAGCCACGGCTTCGCCGCTTTTTTTGGCATACGCCAGCAGAGCTGCGAGCACGAGGATGGCCTCCAGACCCTCACGCAGCAAAATCAGTGCGGCATCCCACGCAGTGTAAGAACGTTCTTCCGTCAACGGACGGAGCCTGTCCAGCATCTGATCAAGAGTCTGTATGGCTTTGTCTGTATTCGGTGGAGAAGACAGCAGATATCCGGAAGCCTCGGTCATTTCATTTTCAATCGCAGTGTAAGACGTCGGATCGGCAATTTGTACATGTCCTTCGACAGAAGGCCACAGAGCGATAAACTGCACTACCTTGTCAGCCGCTTGCTCTGATTGATTAGCTACAGCATCTTGGCGTGCGGATTTGAGCAAGGTGACTGCATCGCCCAAGGAAGCTGTCGAACCATTCGTCGTTCCGGTAGCCGTATTGCCTGTATTCGTTCCTTGACCTGTGTTCACAGATTTGCCCTGACTATAATCAGACAACAGAGTCGTTAATTCCTGCATTTCCCTGAGAGCCTGTTCTTGGCGAATGGGCTCAGCTTGCATGGAGATGCGAATGAGACTGATTTTAGTTTCGAGCGAACTGTATACCGGAAAATTGTCCAAACGAATCGGTGTTTCTACCTGATACCAGGCTTTGACGATTCGGTCGTAATCCACCCGGGCGGCAGCCCAATCGCCTTTTTGCATGGCCGCCAGACTGCCCTTCGCCATGGGAAGCAGTTTTTCCGCTGCTTTGGCTCCAGCCGGGGCTGGTTTGTCCCCTTCGGCAGCAGTGACGTACTCATTGACCGAGCGCGCTAGCACGGATAAGGCAGCTTTCGCTGATTCCCCGCCGCCACTGGCGAGTGTCTGCTCCGCATCGGTGAGTGCTTGATCTACAGTCGCGATGTGAGCTGAATCTCCACCATTTGTCTTGGCGGCCTCCCACAGCGTGCGGAATTCTTTCAGATCCTTGGAGGCTTCCGTCCATTGGGCTTGTCCCGCCTCCACCAGCGCTCCGCCTACTACAGGCATTAGCTGATCATTGGTGACAGCTTTGGCATCTGTTTGTGCAAAAGCGACCGACCCGAAGCTGGATAGGAACGGAGCTACGGTCAGCAGCAGAGCTGCCACCAGTACAAACACCCATCCCAAGCTTTTATTGCGCCGATTCATATAAATCCCCTTCCTTGCCTGCTGCTAAAATAACGTATCCCCGATGTAGCCGCCTTGCGATACACCCGGGAAGCAGGCGAACACCGCACTGCCTTTGTGTACAATGTATTCGTTCAGTTTGTCATTGCGTGCAAGCTTCTCCTGAATATGAACGAACTGCTTGAACAGATCACGCTGGTAGCTGATGAACAGCAGCCCGGCATCCAGCTGTCCAGTTTGCTTGTCCAATCCGCTTGAATACGAATAAGACCTCCGCAAAATGTTAATGCTTCCGTTCCCATGAGCCAAAGCCACATGAGAGGTAGGAGGCGTAACTGGCTTGCCTTCTGGATTTTTGGCCGCCAGATCAAGCTTGTCGAACTCCTTGACCTTACCGAGTGGGGCCCCGCTGCTGCGATGACGTCCAAAAGTATCCTCCTGGTCGCCCAATGTTGAGCGATCCCACACCTCTACCCGCATGCGTACGCGGCGTACAGCCATATAGCTGCCGTCGCCCATCCATGCTGGTCCGTCACTGGTCTGTGTCCACACCAGCCGATTCATCTCGTCTGCCTTGGAGGTGTCCGGGTTCCCCGTACCGTCCTTGAAGCCCAGCAAATTGCGTGGTGTGCTTCCCGCAGGATCAGCTTGTGCAGTCCGCTGAAAGCCTTCCTGCGTCCAGCGAAGCACCGCCGTTCCTCTGGCGATACGCGCCAAATTACGCAGGGCATGGAAAGCGACCTGCAAGTCATTGGCACATACCTGCACTCCGATATCGCCACCGCACCATTGCTCCTCTAGGGCATCCCCTTGAAAACGGGGCAGCTCACGGAACCCGGCAGGTTTAAGCCCTGCCAGGCCATATCGTCCATCAAAAAAGGATGGGCCCACACCAAAGGTGATCGTCGTGCGGGACGGCGACAATCCTGCCGCCTCGCCCGTATCGGACGGAGGGAGGTTGAGGTTTTCATTATCGTTGCCAAGGAGCACGCCAGAAGTCATTGTAGTGCTTGCTTCCGTCCAGGCTTTGAAGAGGCTACGCACCTGTTCCTTGTCGCTGGTTGTTAGATCGAAAGCGGCGAAGTAGATGAAATCCTGTGCCGGAGTCACAATACCTGCCTGATGCTTCCCGTAAAAAGAGATTACATCTTTGGTATCCGCATCCGTCATCATGCTTTCGAGACGTTGACCGGCTGACAGCACGGCTCCCACGCCCCCGCCGCCAAGCAGGAGACCTAGTCCACCTACCCCGGCCAGCTTCAATAGGTCTCGGCGTGATACGGATTTGCTTTTTCCTGACGGATCATCTTTCACTAGCGTCGCATCCTTTTTTACCAGATCGCCCTGTTCATTATGGGATTCCGCATACTGCGGCTTTTCTTGCCCTTTTTGCCGCTTAAAGCCTTTCATATCATTACACTCCTAACAATTTCCCCATTTGGGACAACGGTTCTGCCAAGGCATCGAGGTTTTGGCTCAGCTTTTTAACTTCTTCCGGTTTCAGTTTTGTATACGATACATAGCCTTCTCCGTCCTTGAAAGGAGCCAACTCCTGCTGTAAGGCCGTAAAGCGCTCACCGATTTGTTTTTCCAACGCGGCATCTTTTTGGTTCAGATCTGTTTTCAAAATGTCATATATCTTTTGTGCGCCCTCTACATTGGCTGCAAAGTCGTACAAATCCGTATGGGAATATCGTTCCTCTTCACCCGTCACCTTCGAGGTAGAGACTTCATTCAACAACTCGACTGCACCCGTTACCATCAGGCTGGCGTCAATATTAACTGTTTCTACTTTGGCGCGCAGCAGCTTGGCATCACTCAGTAGTCGGTCGGAGAACTCGTCCATTCCTTTGGTTGTGTTTTCTTCCCATAATGTTTTTTCAATCCGGTGAAAGCCGCGCCAATCCGCTGCATCCACATCACCGTCACGTGCATCAATATTTGGGTCAAGATCACCCAGCGCTTCTGCAATTGGTTCAATCCGTTCATAGTACATGCGTGCAGGAGCATACAGCGCCTTGGCTTTATCCAGCTCGCCAGCTTTGACCGCGTTCGTGAATTCTTCTGTCTTCTTCACAAACGTATCGCATTGCTCGATGGCATAGGTGCGGTAAGCTGCTACCGCTTGATCAAAATTGGGAGCAGAAGCGGCAGGAGTCGTTGTCTGTGTTGTGGCTCCTGCATCTTTGGTCGTTGCAGCAGGCTGCTGAGTAGCAGTTCCGGTTTGTCCGCAACCTGCGAACAGAATAGAAGAGACCAGCACTCCGGCCGGTACGGCATAACGTAGTTTCATAATCAATGAACACCCTTTCTGGCCAAACTGGCCTTGAACCATAGTCTGTTGCGATATCTATATCAAATTATCATTTTGATAATGATTATCAGTCGCGGTTTTTCTTATCATAAGGCTGGCCCATATGCCTGTCAATACATAAATTAGACGCAGAGTCCAACCGTCCATCGAAGGGAGTTAGTAGGGTGCCTATGCCCATTTTTATCCGCATATTGAACCATACCTAAGCGCATGACATAAAATGTGTTGACTGTATCCCTTAACCTTGTTACACCACACAAAACCCGAGCAAGGAGGGGTGAAATTGACGAAGGGTAACGACCATAAAAACAAGTTTTTGTTAACTCACCGTGAACGTGAAGTATTTGAACTGCTCGTGCAGGACAAAACAACACGTGACATCGCCGGACAGCTATTTATTAGCGAAAAAACGGTCCGAAACCATATTTCCAATGTAATGCAGAAACTGAACGTAAAAGGTCGTTCACAGGCGGTCGTGGAATTAATCAGGCTTGGCGAATTAAAAATCTGACCTCTCGTTCCTTGCGGGGTACAAAGTCTTCTCGATGATCCTTCGACAATGAAGGGTGGTCGGGAAGGCTTTTGTTTTGTGGTATATAAAAAAGTAAAACGATTAAACCGCTGAAATATGTGGGAAATTGCGTGTAAATGATGTACTATATATAGAAGGAAGAAACTACCATTGGAGATCATGGTAAACTAGCAGAAGTGATCAAATCAGAAGAATTACCACAAAGTTATACAAGGCTAGAAATGCATTCGGTGATAGTCTAAGAATATAAATCCCTACAAAAACAGTATTCAGCATGACGACAGGATGGAAGATGGATTGAAGAAGAATCACAAGGCAGAAAAAGCTCGTTGCTTCAGGTAGCCGGAAGTAGCTTTTGCCTAGAGCTACCTGTGGTATATTCTTGATCGGAGGTGAATGTTAAGACATATGACACCCAACCAACACTTGATGACTTATACGCTGAACAGCGGTATAAAGGGAACTGTCGACCTATCCAGTAAGCAGGTGCAGGAATGGATCAAAGCATATCGAATTGGCAGCAAGTTTGTAACGGTTGTGGGAAAACAGTATTTTGGTTTAAACCCTGAGTTGGTAGCAGATTTCAAGGTACATAATGAATACTCGGAGCAGAGAGAACACATATTCATAATACAGCCCGTAATGGAACACAAAGCTGTAGAGCTGGACCCACTGGTAGAGGCGTACAGCCAGTATAAAACATTAATTCAGGTAGAATGTAAATGTGGTGCTTCCTATATAGAAGAGTCACCGCATAAAAGAACCAAGTGGTCATGCAAGGAGTGTAATAACATTGTGTTCCTGGATCGTAAAAAGGGCATGGTGGATACGGATAAAGGCAAGGCGTGGTACATGACCAACAAATACTATGTGGAAAGACAAAGCAACTGACAGATTGTCAGTTGCTTTCTAACCATATACTCACAATTCTTGTGTGCCTACCCAAATGATATAAGTCTTTTGGCAAATAATAAAATTGATGTTTTTTGCGCTTTGTAGTACATTATCAAGTGTATTATAAGGAGGCTTCTCATGTACGGACATAGACAAGATGATACTTTATACATCATGACTTACACATTAAATAGTGGTATCAAGGGCACAGTGCCTTTGTCTAATCAACAGATACAGGAATGGCTTGAGTGTTACAGAATCGGTAAGAAATTTGTAACCGAGATTGGCAAAGAGTACTTTGGACTGCATGCGGAACTGGTGGCTGATTTTAAAGTGCATAATCAGTATTCAAGCTATCAGGAGGTTATTATCCCCATTCAACAACCGGATACTGGCCTAAAAGAGTTGTCCCAGGCTTACAAATCAACAGAAACTTTAATTAAAGTAGATTGCAAATGTGGTACATCGTATGTTACAGAATCTCCCTTTAAGCGGACCAAGTGGTACTGCACCAAATGCCGGGAGATTGTTTTTCTCGACAACAAAAAGGGAATGGTGGATACTTCCAGAGGCAAGGCCCATTATATGACCAATAAGTATTTTGTGGAACGGGAAACAACTGGCGTATAAGCCGGTTGTTTTTTTGTTCGCAAGGTTTGTGTACGTCCTGACTTTTCAAAGCCATTGCGCTATAGTGAAAAAGGGGGCTTATGGAAATGTGGAGTATTTTGCTGAATCACGTTTTGTTGATAGGATTCCTGGCTGTTTTGATTCAACGGATCTATAAGCATCGCTTTCATCAGCAAAATGGTAGCAATTTTCTGCTATGCTTGTGGGGGATCTTGCTTAATCGGTACAATAGCTTGTTTGAACTGACCACGTTATATACGGTGTATACCGTTTTTTTTGCTGTAGGTGCATTGTGGTTTGGAGGTTGCTGGCTTGTGCAGCTATTGGAAAAGGGGAAAGATAAAGCTTGATATAAATGATAGTCAGGTGGTGAACGTCATCCGGGAAGATCATACGAATGGTGCAAGAAACCGCATGAGCACGAACAATGTGTACATACACGAAACGCTTCATTTGGAACAAATCATAAGTGACCTGCGGGTGATGGGCTATGTGGCTTTTCATCATCATCCGCAAATCACAGGTGACCTTGAAGAGCTGGAGGCGTTAAAAAAGCAACTATTGTCGTTTTTCCAACAGCATCATGTATTGTGGATTGAGCTTGACCCGCTAACACAATATGTGGTGGTGAATAACATGGGGAAGGCCACGGTGCTGAAACTCATGGGTCGGAAAATGAACCCGCTACGGGATCTGAGAGCAAACGCTGCTTTGGCTGGACAGCCGCTGCATGAGTTCGATCGGGAGATAGAACGGCTCAATCGGCTGGCTCATCTGTTGCGCTATACCCGTTTTTCTTAAGCGGCAGAACTAACGAAAAAAAAAGCATTCACGAAGCAAGGATGGTTCCATGCTGTGAATGCTTTTTAGTTTACTTACACCGATTTCAAAAACTCCACAATCGTCAGCAGACCCTTGTCAAAATTGTCCAAGTTGAAATGCTCGTTGGGCGCGTGCAGGTTCTCATCTGGCAAGCCGAAACCCATCAGCACGACTGGGGCAGTCAGCACACGGGAGAAAGTCTCCACGATTGGGATGGAGCCTCCATCCTTGGTAAAGAGGGCACGCACACCGTATACCTTCTCAAAAGCATCGGCCGCCGCTTGCAGAAACGCGTGTGACGGGTCGATGTTAAAGGCGTTCGCTTTTTCGCCCTGTTGAATATCCAGGGTAGCTCCTGCCTGAACATGGGCGCGCAAATGGCGCTCGATTTTGTCCAGAATGTCTTGCGGGTTTTGGTTAGCCACCAAGCGGCACGTAATTTTAGCGTGAGCTTCTTTCGGAATGACCGTTTTCGTACCTTCCCCTTGGAAGCCGCCGTATACGCCGTTCAGTTCCAGTGTCGGACGAGCCCCCACACGCTCAACGAAGCTGAATCCTTCTTCACCAAAGAGGGAATCAAGTGCAAGATCTTGTTGCAGCTTGCTCTCATTGAAGCCTTGCTTCATGAATTCTTCTCTCATCTCTGCCGATAATGGAGCAACATCGTCGTAGAATCCTTCGACGCTTACACTGCCTTTGTCATTATGCAGGGTTGCCAGCAAGGACACCAGAGCATGCAGGGCATTCGGCACGCCGCCACCGAAAGAACCGGAATGTAGATCTGTGTTCGCCGTGTGAATGGCGACTTCTAGCGAGCATAATCCACGCAAACCTGTGCAAATGGCAGGCTTTCCTTTTTCGATCAAGGAAGTGTCGGACACCAGTACAGCATCGGCTGCCAGACGTTCAGCTCTAGTTTGCAAAAACTCAAGCAAGTTCGGACTGGATACTTCTTCTTCGCCTTCAATGCAGAATTTAATGTTCAGCGGCAATTTGCCTTCCTGCTTCAAAATGGCCTCAACTGCTTTAATGTGCAGGAAAACCTGTCCTTTATCATCTGTCGCTCCGCGCGCATACAATTTTCCATCACGTATGGATGGCTCAAACGGCGGCGTTTCCCACAGGTGAAGCGGGTCTACGGGTTGTACATCATAGTGTCCATACACAAGGATCGTTGGTTTACCAGGTGCGTGCAAATGATCCGCATATACCAGCGGGTGCCCTTTGGTCGGAATGATTTCAACGTTTTCCAGACCGGCAGCAGTCAGTTTGGCAGCCAGCCAATCAGCTGCTTGGTTAATGTCCTTTTTGTGCTCCGATAATGCTGAGATACTTGGAATGGACAACCACTCCTGTAACTCGCCCAGTTGTTGCTCTCTGGCTTTTTTAAAATATTCAGAATAACTCATAAACTATGTATCCTCCTTTTTCAATGTAAATCGTGTGAATGTTGCGCTATCCTCCGAACCGAGGTCGTGGACGATATGTCTAGTTTACTACGTTTTATGCTGAACGAGAAATTGGGAGATAAAAAAACGATTCTACCCGGGTCTGTCCAGACCTGAGTAGAATCGCCCTTAACCAAGCATATGCATGTATTTACGCGCGAATGTCCAGTTGACCGCCAAGATGAGGCTGTACGCTTTTTTCCATCATCTGCACTAAGGCCTGTCCTTGTTCACTGGCCTGATCCGTAGCCATACTTAATACCTTCACACTTGCGGCTTGAGCCAAGCTGGCCTGACTCATACCTGTTGATAATGCTGCGATATCCATGTTCCAACCCTCCTTCATTGTGAAGACTCTTTCTCTGTATTTATCGGTTGGAACGGTTATTTTGTTTCATCCAATTGGAATTGTGTCAGCAAATCTTGAAGCTGCTCTGCCAGACGGGTCAAATCTGCGGCAGACGAACCGATCTCTTCCATGGAGGCGAGCTGTTCCTCAGCGGCTGCGGACACGGTCTCCGTATGGGATGCCGCTTCTTCAGCGATGCGTGTAATTTCCTCCATGCTGCTGACGACTGTACTTGTTCCATCTGCGACTCCAGCGGTAGAAGCTGCGACGTTATCCAGCTGCTTCGCTGATTTGGCTACCGCTCTACGGATACGTGAGAAGGAGCGACCGGATAGGTCAATGGAATTGATACCTTCGCTTACGCGTTCCTTGGCGGATTCCATAGCGGTCAGGGCTTCAGATACACCGCTCTGTATTCCTTGAATCTGTTCACGAATTTGTTGTGCGGAATGAGCTGAGTTTTCAGCCAGCTTGCGGACCTCTGTGGCCACGACAGCAAAACCTTTACCATGCTCCCCTGCACGTGCCGCTTCAATAGAAGCGTTCAATGCGAGCAGATTAGTCTGGCTGGCGATTTCCGTAATGACAGTAACAATCGTTCCAATTCGTCCAGATCGATCATTCAAAGCACCGATAATGGTGTCCAGTTCTTCCACGGTAGTGCGAATGCCATCAATGGAAACGACGCTGTTGCCGATATGCTCACTGCCTGCATCCGACGCCTGAATGGCCTGTGCGGAGTAAGTAGTCATTTCAGCCATAGTTTCGGTCATAGCGGTGATGTCTGTTGCCATGCCGCTAACCCGTGTCTGATTAGCTTTAGCACTGCCCACTTGGCGTTCGCTGCCAGCAGCCACATCTTGAATGGCTATGGTCACATGCTCGATAGCCCGGGTCGTTTGTTCTGCACCTGCTGCAAGCTCTTGCGAGGATGCCGACAAATTGCCAGTCATCGCTTGAATTTCTCTAATCATGTTACGCAGGTTATCTACCATTTGTTGAAAATATCTTGATAATTCACCAATTTCATCTGTACTGGTCGTAGCCACGTTAATCGAAAGATTACCTTGGCTGATGGCATCCATAGAATTACGCAATCTTTGGATAGGCTTAAGTATACTGCTGATTAGCCACATTGCGAGCACGCCAATGATGATGGCTGCAATCACCAACACTACGATCGTCGTGATAAGAATCGGTTGGGCGGAGGCACTGGTTTCTGCTTTGTCCATTGTGCCGGCAATTTTCCAGCCTGTCAGCGCATTGGTTTTGAAAATCAGGTGTTTATCTACGCCATTAAGATCGTAATTAAAGCTGCCTTCCTTAGAGTCAAACAGTTTGGGTATTGTTTCTCCCATTTTGGTACTTCCGCTGACTTCTGTCGGGTGGGTAACGATACGTTTGGTACCATCTAATATCATAATATAGCCATTTTGTCCGATTTTTAAATTTGTGATTTCTTTCAAATTTTTCAGGTTCAGGGAAAGGCCGAGAACACCGCTGTTGTCGGGAAGTGTACGTGAAATATACACAACGGGGATCTTAGCCGTATTGAGTCCAACAGGGCTGATTACGGTTTGGCCGGGTTTCTCCAGGGCCTGTTTGTACCACGGGCGCTCACGAGGATCGTTTGTGGAGCCTACGGCTTTGCCAATAATGAGCTTACCTTCGGGGGTTCCTACAAACATATCAACAGCTTCCGCGTGCATTTTCAAATAAACTTGTAATCTTTTTAGAATGGCATCATCTGCTTCAGCACTGTTATCACTAGCCGTCATCGTTGTAGAGTAATATTCGAGATCCGCGATTTTGGCTTGAATCGTTTGAGTAACTGCACGATCGGATGCAGTAACGCTAGTTGTCGCACTATCAAGTAATTGGCGGTCCGTCTGGTTATATGCTGCTTGATAAGAAAAAGAACTTACAATAATACTAGGAACAAGCATGACCAGAAGGAATGCTGCGGTCAATTTCTTGCGTAGTGTTAATGTTTTCAGTCGTTTCATCTAACCCCTGCTTTCTATCTATATATTCATTTCTAAAGCTTATATCATATGTATTTACTATCGGTTATTTTGAGCTGAATTGATAGATTTATTACTAATTTGTCCAATACGCCAAAGAATTTCTTGCATAACATGGAGTATCTTGCAATTTGGAGGGATAAGGTATGGGTTTTTTTCTGGATATGAGAAGCTCCACCAATTCATCAAAGACAGGTGAAGGTCCCGATATTCAACTGGGTCCTATACCGGAGCGATTCGGTTTGATTACTCTGCGAACCTTTCTTGTGCCAGGTCCGATTGTGACTTTTAGTGGTTCCATTGGTCTAATCGGTGAGCTTGGCGATACGTATGCAGTTGAAATCGTGCGTGGAGCCGACTATGATCCGAGCGAGGTAGTCTACCGCGCCGAGGGGGTACTGGGCGTGACCGGATCTAATGAAACGCAAGCTTTTAATGCACAGGATCTATCCGCTCCATTGGCAATACAAACAGTATATTCTTCTTATATTTCTGGTGTTTCGACCACTGTTCGTAATGGTCCAGAGGTATTCACGGGCATCGCTTCGACTCCGTTTCTGTAAATATATCAGGTGAATATTTCTTTAGTAAATACTCGCTGCCTGTTCGTGGTTCTCCTAGGATAGGCCGCTGCGCAGAAGCTTAACTAGCCACGAGCATAGACAGACAGCTGCTACAGACTCGTGGCTATAATTCTCAACAACACCCAGAGCACAAATGACCTAGTTGTTGTAATTTCCTTTATGAGCGTGTTCTACAAAGTTGATCGTGCTTCTCGGATTCTATTTCTTAAGAATCTCTCGCAAATACACTGTCAACTCATCTGCCGCTTTGGTATGGGCGGGGAGCCCGGGATGGCTGCGAGACCCTATCGTTTCTTCCGTCGTGTTAGGCAGTTGGAATACAGACACATTCCCATCCCTCGTTCTTTTCTTGTATGCATCTACTGCTCGGTAGATTGAGGGCATCATAGGAGTACCCAGCATCCCATAGGCCCATACAATATGAGCCGCAGGATTGCAATTCCGAAGCTTGACAAGAAAACATTCGATAGCGCTTTCAAAATCTTGTAAATCTTCTTCATTGAATGTGCCGTCCTCGTTCAAGCGTTGCTTGTACACTTTACCGCTTGCTGGGTCCGTCCATGCAGGAGAATAAAAGGCTCCCCCGTCATTAGTCCCCAAATTCACTACGACCACGTCCGGCTGCCATGAGGTAAAATCATGATCTGAAAATGCCCCTAATGCTTCATTTCTCTCACCGGTCAGCACACCACATATCTGTTCATAATATGCCGGTATGTTCGTATCGGGATTATTATCCCAGCCCGTTAGGACACCCCAGCCGCTTTGTGAAAACACTCGGTAGTCCGCATTTAGTGCTTCGGCTGTTATGGCTGTATAATTGCGTAGTGCTGTGAACAGCATGGGAACCCAGTCTGTCTCGTCCTTCGCTCCAATCGTTCCTTCTCCCGAGGTAATGCTGTCACCGATAAATTCCACCTTGAGGGGCTTATCAGTGACCGGTAGCAATTCTCCGTCAACCTTCAGGGCATGAATTTGCAACAAGCAGTGCGGGTCCGAACTCATAGGCTGGACATCCTTGACCACACGGACATTTTTGACTGTATCAGGGTTTAACCCTCTCAAAAGACAGATCCAATGCCGTCCTGCAGTCACCATCAGGCGACTCATCGGGACACCATTGATGACAATACTGATCCAGGGCTCATACACCTGGTAATCGGCCTCAATTTCAATCCACAGCTCTGAGCCTTTGATATTCAATTCAATGCCACTTCCTGTCCAAAATAGAGTAAGCGGTGTACGTGTTTGCGTAGTTCGACCATGAACCTTTATATGCTTTGCTTTTGCAAGTGGGTATGTCTTCAATCTCTTGTTATGTGACATTTCAACACCCTCCTTATGGTTTTTAATGAATGCTAGTTTCTGTAATATTGTAAAAGAAGTTACAGGAAATCTCAAATTCTATTTCTAAACAAGCAAGGGCTCAAAGCTTTATATGGATTATCCTTTTTGATCACGCTTTAGAACTACATATGGTATCAAAAAGCACCAGCCAATTGAAATTTGCTGGTGCTTTTTGATATACGGAGCAAGGATTTTTGCTAAGTATATTTTTTCACAAATATTATTTTATCTATTAATTAGCTTTGCCGAACATGACGATATTAATCGCCTTGCCGAAGTCTATACCTACTTTGCCAGTGAGTTCTGCTGTTTTTTGTGCTAACACGACTGCATTGACACCACAAGAGAACAGCGCAATGTCAAAGTCATCTTTGTGTGCTGCGATCCATTGGAGAGTTTCAGGCATTTGTTCATATTGATGAAATGCCAGTGTGTGGGCAATATGCAGCTTGTACGGATCTGCCTCAAGAACAGGCTTTACTTCAGTGGCCGTCCGGGTGACCAGCAGAATGCGTCGATTTTTCAGCATGTCCCAGAAAGCGGGTGTCCCAGCCAAATACCGATTCAGGCAGGCGTGGCAGGTCAGCGCGGGGGAAAGAGCATAGTGAGCAAAGACCTGATCGGTCAGCTCCCGCTTCATATAGGATGGTGCTTTAATAGATTCGTCATCATATGGCAAAATGCCAGTAATGGTGGCTTTGCTCACTGCCTCAGCCACCGCGTCCCGTAGTTCCGTATTTGGTAGAAACAGTCCCTTTTGACCGAGATTGGCTTTGACCGCCCAACGTTCCTGTAACACCTTTTCCATCGGCCAGACGGTATCCTGCGCCAACACCAAATTTTCACCATCTCCAATACGAATGAGCGAAAAGGACTGGTGCTGATCGAGTGCTAGCTTCAAACGCTTCAGTACCTCGTCCATCTCCAGATACTTTGGATTCGTCATATCATGTTTCCTCCCTGTCGTTCCTGCTTGTTCAACTTTTCAGATGGAGTAAAAAACTTTGTATTCTATCATATGTCGAAAGCGAAAAGGTTTTTGTATGAACGGCTATTCTTTTTGGATTCTACCTATTTTTACAAGATTCGTTGTATCTGTACGTGCCGTTTCAGGAGCGTCTTCATAACTTGAGAGAAGACGGTTGAAAGGGAGGAAGATCAATGAATCGCAAGGTTGTAATTGAAATTAATTTTAATAACTATGGGATGAATCCCAACCGCCTGACACGTGAGTGGATCAGCGAGCGACTGGATATATTCAGAACCTTTACGCTGCGTAGTTTACTCAGTCAGACAAATGCGGATTTCCTATCTGTCGTCAAGCTGGCGGGCGGATGCAGTGACATCGTGGAAGAGGAGCTGGCCCGACATGAGCCCATTCCCGACCACATCCGTTTTGGTACGAGCATCGAAAGTAAACGTCGTATCCATGCGTACATCGAAGGTGCGGACGAACTGCTCATTGCTCGAATAGATTCCGACGATTTGTATCACCAGTCCTTTGTACAACAGTTGCATGATTACAAGTTTCAATCGGAGACGGTTGCGCTGGTGAACCAGATGGGTTACCTGTGGGATGCGGTTGAGGGGCAGATGGCACCGGTGTTTCACCGTTCGCCTTCTTTTTATGTGTTTCGCTATCAAGTGGAAGATTTTCTGAATGATTACCGTGTGGTCATTCCTGGAAAGGGTACGCACGGATATGTAACGGAGCTGCCGCATGAGATCATTCCACTTCGCAACTATGTGAACGTCATTCATGCTGCCAATACTTCGGTGAAAAAAGTGCCGGCGAAGGATCGGCTGTCAGAGAATGAAATGAATGCTGTGCTGGCAGAATTTCTGGGAACAGGCATTGCCAATTCGTAACGGTCAGGAGGAGATTATATTGTTCAAAGGAAAAAAACTGCTGGTGACCGGAGGAACGGGATCTTGGGGGCAACGCCTAACCGCTGAATTGCTGAAGGAGGACCCGGCGGAGATTCGTATTTTCTCACGCGGTGAATTTGCACAGATTGCCATGCAGCGGCAATTTCTATCGGATCCTCGCCTGAATTTCATGATTGGAGATATTCGAGATCTTCAGGCATTGCAGGAGGCATGTCGCGGAGTGGACTATGTATTCCATTTGGCGGCATTAAAGCATGTCCCTGTGTGTGAGAGACAGCCGGAAGAGGCTTTCAAGACGAACGTACACGGTACGGAAAACGTGATCCGGGCCAGCATTGAGCAGGGAGTCGCCAAGGTAATTGATGTCTCTACAGACAAGGCAGTAGATCCGGTGAATGTATATGGCATGACGAAGGCGATAGGTGAAAGACTGATGATCCGCGCCAACACTTTAAGTGAGCGTACTCGCTTTGTGTGTATACGCGGCGGCAACGTGTTGGGGACGAGTGGAAGTGTCGTGCCCCTGTTCAAGCGCCAGATCGCGGATGGGCAGGATTTAACGCTGACGAGCCCAGATATGACACGCTTTTTCCTCACGCTCGGAGAGGCGATTGGCTTGCTGCTGAAGGCTTCTGTCACGGCGGTTGGGGGAGAGACGCTAGTGATGAAAATGAAGGGCTGCAATATTGCAGATCTAGCAGAAGTGATGAAAGAACAGGCGGGGCAGCCTGCGTTGAAAGTAAAGGAGATTGGTATACGTGGTGGGGAAAAGCTGCATGAGGTGCTGATTTCGCCCTATGAGGTGCCGCATACGTATCGCTATGATGATCGCTATTTTGTTATTCTTCCCCAGCAAGCAGACAAGCGCTTACTGAGCCAATACGGTGGATTGGAACGAGTGAGCTTCGATCAATATCGCTCGGACGATGAGTTAATGGATCGCGCTGGAATTGCTGAGCTACTGCGAGGCATGGAGTAATGATGAAAGAGGTGGGTATTTTGCAGCTTATGGAAAAAATAACTAAAGGAACTATAAAGGTTGCGGTAATCGGCCTCGGTTATGTAGGGCTGCCCATGGCAGTGGAAATGGCAAAGGCTGGTTATGATGTATATGGTGTGGATTCCGATCCCGTCAAAGTAGCCAAGCTGCTTCAAGGAAAGTCGTACATCATAGACATTGGTGATGATGCATTGGAAGGTCTGATTGGACAGCAATTGCATCCGGTTACGGATATCAAGGTACTGGAGCAAGCGGATATCGTCGTGATCTGCGTGCCTACGCCGCTGACGGACGGACACCAGCCGGATACGTCCTATATTGAAACGGCTATTGATCAGGCTATACCTCATTTGCGTAGACAAACACTGTTGATTCTGGAAAGCACCACCTATCCGGGAACGACCGAGGAACTGATTCGACCGGTGATAGAGCAGCGCAGGGGCTGGACGGTAGGTAAGGATTTCTATGTGTGCTTCTCGCCGGAACGTGTGGATCCGGGTAGCGTTCATTTTAACATTCGCAACACACCCAAGGTGATCGGCGGTTGCACGCCGGATTGTCTGGCAGTGGGAGCAGGGTTTTATGGGTCCTTTTTGGACCAGATTGTTCCGGTAAGCTCGACGACCGTGGCGGAAGCCGCCAAGCTATTCGAGAATACGTTCCGCAGCGTCAACATTGGAATGGTCAATGAGTTGACAGCCGCCTGTGAGAAAATTGGCATCAATATATGGGAGGTACTGGATGCAGCGGCCACCAAGCCATTCGGCTATATGCCTTTTTATCCGGGACCTGGCATCGGGGGGCACTGTATCCCGGTTGATCCGCTATACTTGTCATGGAAATCCGAGCAGCATGGTTTTCCATTGGAATTCGTGGACTTGGCAGATCGCATGAATCGGCGTATGCCGCTGTATATTGCGGAGCGAATTGAAGCTATGCTTGCTCAGAAAGATAAAGCCATAAACAAAGCCAACATCATTCTGGCAGGTGTGGCCTACAAAAAGGACATTGATGATGTTCGCGAATCCCCGGCTCTTGTCCTGTTCGAGCATTTAACTAAAATGGGTGCTTCGGTTAGCTTCACCGACCCGTATGTATCAAGTTTTAAGCTGAACGGTGAAGAAATCCCATCTCGGACGGCAAATGCCCAGCTATGGGAAAGTGCAGATATCGTAGTCATTACGACAGACCATTCTGTGGTGAATTACCAACAGCTGGTCGACCATGCCCCGCTGGTCTTCGATACACGTAATGCGACTGCACATTGCACAGGTGGACATGTCGTGATCTTGGGGCATCCCGGAGGGGGCGCCGCTGTTGGCTAACCGTGATCAGGTAAACGAACGTTATTACGGGCAGATTAATTCGGAGGAATCTCATGAAGCCACCCGCAATAGAATTCACTGGATTTGTCGCCATGTACAGGGTCATACGGTGTTGGATGTTGGGTGCAGTCAGGGCATAACGGCTATTTTGCTCGGGCGGGAAGGCTTTGAGGTAACGGCTATTGATTTGGAAGAGGGCAGCATTTCTTATGCAAAAAAAGAACTTCGTCAGGAATCCGCACCCATACGGGGACGAGTCCACTTTCAGTTAAAGGACATTTCACAATTTGAGCGTCCTCCCGGTGGATTTGACACCATTATTTTAGGGGAGATTTTGGAACATTTTGCGCATCCCGACAACCTGCTGGCTCATGCTTACCGCTTGTTGAATAAAAAGGGTACGCTCGTCTTGTCTGTACCTTATGGTTACCATCCGTTTCATGATCACAAGCGGACTTACTATGCCGGGAGCCTCTCCCGTGTGTTGTATCCTTATTTTGATGAACAAGCGTTGGAGGTGCATCACAAATATTTGTGCTTTGCAGGCCGCAAGAAGTCGAAAGAACTGCGTGAGGTCAAACCAGAGGCAGCGCATCTGAATGAGTGGATGAAACTGGACGAGGAGCAATTTCGACTGGTGGAGCAGCAGCATGTTCGCAAAATGAATCAGCGAAAGGCCGCACTCGACAAGGCGGTACAGAGAATCCGGTATATGGAGGAACAACTTTTGCCGATGGAAAGGTATGCACGTGTCGAACAGCTAGACAAGACGCAGGCTGAAAGGAGAGGTGCATATACTGATGGCGAGTCTACCGGAAAAACGAGGGGAGAATCAGCCAAAGGTAAAGGGGATGACGTGAAGTCATGACTGAGCATCCAATGACCATCAGCTTGTCCATGATCGTAAAGAACGAGGAGCACACACTTACCCGCTGTCTGGATTCGGTCTCAGACCTGATGGATGAAATCATTATTGTGGACACAGGGTCGACGGATCAGACGAAGACGATAGCGGCCCGCTATACGGATCGGCTATATACATTTGAATGGAAGGATGATTTTGCAGCCGCCCGTAATGAATCATTTGACAAGGCGACGTGTTCCTACGTCATGTGGCTGGATGCGGACGATGTGCTGCTGGAGCCGGATCGTGAGCGCCTGCGTGCCTTGAAGCAGCGTTTGTCTAAGGATATCGACGCAGTGGTGATGCCACTTCATTTGGCAGAGGGGGAGCAGGGTGAACTGTTGTTCACCTCACGCCGTATCCGTCTCGTGAAGCGTGAGCGACAATACCGCTGGGAAGGGCGTCTGCATGAGGATCTGGTGATACCTCAGGGGCAAATCGTTCATTCAGATGTGGCAATAACTCACCGCCGAATGCAAGACCACACGCTCCGTAACCAACGTATTCTCGCCCGGTGGATCAGCGAAAGCGGCAAGCTGGAGGGGCGTCTGCTGTATTTGCACGCCAATGAATGTTTTGACCGTAAAGAATATGCCGAGGCGGTAGAGGCGTTCAACCATCTGTTGGAGGAGCCAAGCGGCTACCGTGAGGATCGGATTACCGCTTGTGCGCGGTCGGCGGAATGCTATCTTCACCTTGGGAAGCCGGAGCAACAGCTGGATCGTCTGTTACGTTCCTTTCGATACGGTGTGCCGCAATCAGACTTGTGCTGCATGATCGGTGACTGGTTTTTCACAAGAAACGAATGGAGCACTGCCGCGTACTGGTACGAAAAGGCATTGGAGCAACAGCATCACCTTCCGGGTATGCGACCTGTTCCACTACCATGCTACTCCTGGTTACCTCATGTGCGGCTCAGCCATTGCTATGCCCATGTAGGTCAGCTGGACGCTTCGTATGAGCATAACCAGACCGCTTTACGCTATTTACCTGACGACCCGCATTTACTGGATAATGCACGCAAGCTCAAGGAGGCTATCTCCAACTCCTCACCCTCAGCCCGTTCCTCAAAATAGTTCAAGCTGTTCCGGCCCGTTATCCTCTTCGTGTGGCTTGCGAGGGGGAAAAGGTTTAGGGTCCATGCCAAGCATGGTCATGAGTTGCTTGGCATTAGCAGCGGCGTCTCCACCTGAGTTGTTGTTGAAAATAACACACACCTCGCGGCTTTGCTGCTCCAGCTCCAGCAACCTGTCTCTCCATTCGGTCAACTCTTGTTCATTGTACCGATACAGATAACGAACCTCCCGCCAATTCGGTGCAGAGCTTTGATTCCAACCGGAAATGTTCCGTCCGTGGAGACGTACGACTGTCAGATTACCGTCTGTAGCCAACGGCACAATGGGAACCGACCCTGGTCCTGCCTGCGGCTCGTCGCATACGCTGTGTATCCAGCCTTCTTCACGCATGAATGCCAGCGTTTGTTTCCGAAAATCGGGTGTGAACCAGCTTTGATGTCTGAATTCAAGTACGGATGGGACCTTTCCCATCCTATTTTTTGTGTCTCGCAGTATGGCGACATTCTCACGTGTACAGTCGAACCAGGGTGGGTACTGAAACAGCACGGCTTTGAGCTTGCCCGCTTCGTGAAGAGGCTGTATCGATGCATGCAGTGCTTCGTACATGGCATCTATTGTTTTGAAGTAAGGTTGCTTGCCGCGGGTATGTCCAGTCATGCCTTGGTAGGCTTTGACGAGAAATGAAAAAGAGTCAGGGGTTTCCGCCGCCCAGCGTGCCATACGATCTGTGGGCTGCACCGCATAGAAAGAGCTATCCATTTCTACTACCGGAAAATGGCTTCCATAGATACTTAGTTTTTGGTTAGCTTTGGTACCCGTTGGATACAAGTCATCGTGATCGCCCCAACCCGTAAGTCCAATTTGAATCATAATTTCCCCGCTCCTTTCCTTCATGAAAACTTCTAAAGGCGTTCCCATGAATCATTTTAATGATAAAATGGGGTGAATCACATGAAGTTGGTATGAAGTTCCTATGAATATTTAAGCTCAAATACGGTTATTGTAACATGTTTCCTTATTCAGGATTTTGCAAAACCCTTATTCGTAATGCTTTTGAGTTTCCAGTTTGAAAAAGCTAATATAGTATGTAATAGAGCGAAATGAGTTCATGGAGGAGAAACGATATGGCAGAATGGTACGAGCAAAGCTTTGGGGAAGATTATTTATTGGTATACAAGCATCGCGACTTTCAGGGAGCCTATCAGGAAGTGCAAAAAATGATCTCCTGGCTTAAATTACCGCAAGGCTCCAGCGTATTGGATTTATGTTGTGGGATGGGACGTCATTCGCTTGCGCTCGCAGATGCAGGTTATCAGGTGACAGGTGTGGACCTTTCCAATGTGCTGCTGAGAGAAGCTCGTGCAGCTGATTCCGAAGGGCGGGTAAGTTGGCATCAAGGGGATATGAGAGAGGTGCCACTGGATGAAAGCTATGACGCGGTGATGAATTTGTTCACCTCCTTTGGTTATTTTGAACAGGATGAGGAGCAGCTTAAAGTGCTAAAGGAAATATATCGGCTGTTGAAGCCGGGAGGACGCTTTATCATAGATTATTTGAACCCTGCTTACGTAGCCGCTCATTTGGTACCGCATTCGTCGCGGGAGGATGAAGGGAATTGGATTGAGGAGCATCGGGTCATTGAAGATGGATTTGTGAAAAAGAAAATTGCGATTCGGTCAGCTGCATCCGTTACGGGCACTGAGGCAGCCTCTGCTCTGGGCACGACTCCTACTGAGGGAGAACCTGCGCGCGTGTATCATGAACGAGTGAAGCTATATCCATATGAGAAGTTTCGTGGATTGCTAGAGCAAGCCGGACTATCTGTAGAGCAGGTACACGGAAGCTATAATGAAGATCAATATATTGAAGATGCTTCGCCTCGAATGATTTTTGTCGGCGTGCGGGCTTGAAACAGAAAGGCGGGTGGAAGCCATGAAAATGCCAGAGCTTACACCGTGTGAGCGAATAGACGGAGGCTTTCAGGTCAAAATATCCATGTCCTTTCCGCTGCGCTGGGTGAATAGCTATGTGCTCAAGGGAGAGCACGGTTTTACAATTGTAGACCCGGGGCCGCGCAATATGGACACCGAGGCAGAATGGGCGCATGTCTTCCACCAGCTGGGAATGTCCTTTGGGGATATTTCGGACATTGTGGTCACTCATCATCACCCCGATCATTACGGATTGGCGGGCTGGATGCAGCAGCAAAGTCAGGCTCGTGTACATATGTCAGCCCGAAGCCATAAGGAAGCGATGATGATGTGGGACGCTCCAGAATCGACGGTCGCTATGGAGAACAGGCTTCCCAGCTTTTTTGTCCAGCATGGTTTTCCTTTGGAGCAAGTGCCGGCCTTGGAATTACATATGCGGCAGGCTTATTTGCAAGTGAATCCACAGCCTGAGATTACCGTTATTCCTACCGGCATAGACGCTCGTCTGGAATGGGGTGGACGCAGTTGGCTGCCCGTCGAGACGGGAGGGCATGCGCCCGGACATATGTCCTTATATGACCCGAATAGCGGTGTTATCCTCTGCGGTGACGCAGTTTTGCCGCAGATTTCTCCTAATATCAGTCTGCTGCCGGGCAGTGATGCCCAGCCGTTGAAGTCTTATGTAGACGGCTTGCAGCGTCTAGGCGAGCTGGAGGTAGCGTGGGCATATCCGGGGCACCGCAATCCGTTTGGTTATTTTCGGGAGCGGACGCAAGCGTTGCTGGCACATCATGAAGAAAGACTGGAGAAATTTCAGCAGCTGATCCAACCGGAGGGAAGCACAGCCTATGAGCTGTGCATTGCCATGTTCGGTGGCAAGCTGGGTATTCACCAGCTAAGGTTTGCCATGTCCGAGACGCTGGCTCATCTGGTGGAGCTGGTGCGCCGTGAACGGGCCTCTATGAGCGAGACGAACCCAATCACGCGCTTCTATCCCTTTTGCCGTCAATAGTCACGGAAAGTTGACCAACAAGTGACATAACGAAACAACATGACAAGCGGCATGCATGCCGGAAAAGAGGACTTTATGAATTTGCTGCTGCTGGGAGCTACCGGACGCGTAGGACGGTATATATTAGATTATGCGTTAGCGGACGGTCATACCGTTACGGTCCTTGTTCGTTCACCGGACAAGTTGGAGGATTACATACCTGGATATGGGAATCAGCTGCAAATCGTACAAGGCGATGCCACTAATGGAGAGGACGTAGCACAGGCGCTGAAGGGTGGGGCGACGACTGTGATCAGTGCGCTGAATACGGATGGAACGACTACCTTATCCGTTAATATAGCCCTGCTGATCCGGCTCATGCAGGAACAGTCCATTTCTCGGCTCATTACGGTAGGAACGGCAGGAATTTTGCAAAGCCGGACCGAACCGGACCTGTATCGTTACGAGTCCTACGATACCCGACGACGCAGCACTCGTGCGGCCCAGGAACATCGGCGAGTGTACGAATTGCTGCGTGAATCGGCACTAGACTGGACAATCGTATGTCCAACCTATCTACCGGACGGAGCGCGGACAGGTATTTATCGCGTGGAAAAAGATTTTTTGCCTGAAGGTGGCTCACAAATTACCACCGCGGATACGGCTGATTTTACTTATTGGCAATGCAAGAGTTACGAATTTATCCGTACACGGGTAGGTATTGCCTACTGATCGTGAAACACCCAACATAGCTTCATTTTTAAGCAATCAACCAGAGCACGGTAAGTGTATCTACTTATTGTGTTTCTTTTTTTATTTGACAAATACTCAGGCTTAGAATACTATGATTCTTAACGGAAACACCGTTTCCCGAAAGTCTTGTGTAGTTCTTTAATTTATTATAGTAGCAACAAGCAACAGTTTTTAATAAGCCAGGATTTTGCAAAATCCTCAAGCAAAAGGAAGTGCATTCAATCATGTCCGAGCCATCGCCTCCCTATAAAACCTATTCGGAAGTGAAGCAACAGCAGCAGCAATTGCTACGTAAAAATGTCATCGATGCCGCATGCATCCTTCTTGTGGAAGAAGGGCCTGAGGCTGTGACCGTACGGCGAGTTGCGCAGAAATTAAGCTGTTCCACCAAGATCATTTACAATATTTTTGGCAGTAAGGATGGTCTTGCCAATGAGATGTACCTGGATGGATGTCGGCTATTGGCTGAAACCTTCCAGCAAGTACCTGTTACCGAAAGCGTACTCGCTGATCTGGAAGCTCTATGCTGGGCGTACTGGGAATTTGCACAGCTCCATTCAGCCTATTATAAAATGATGTTTGGCGGGGCATTGTCTGATTTCAAGCCCGATGAACAGAGCTTGGAGGGGACCACAACGGCACTGTCACGAATTCTGCAAACCGTCATACACGCTATGGAGCAGGGAGCATTGAAAGAGCATGATCCGTTGCTGGTTGTCCGGATGTTTTGGTCTGCTTTACATGGGGTCATACATCTTCAGTTTGCAGGTCATTTTTCAGATGTAGATATGGCTCAAGGGGTGTATGCATTTACACTGAAGAATACGCTCGTAGCATTTAAAACATCCTCATCCCCATCGTAAAAATGAAGTGTACTGAGGTCGTCATAGTAGATGACTTCAGTTCATTATAGAGTAGTGGTAACAATGTTTCTAAAATAAAACAACGATACTATGGAGGTTATCATCATGTTTATGTACGCAAACAAAACAGCTCTGATCACAGGGGCATCATCCGGTATTGGCGAGGCATTTGCCTATTCGCTCGCAGCTAAGAAATGTGACCTCATTTTGGTAGCTCGGAATGAAACCAAATTAGAAGCGCTGGCCAAGGAGCTCATAGCTAAATATAACGTAAAAGCAACAGTGATTGCGCTGGATCTTTCCACACCCGGAGCATCCCAGACATTGCATCAGGAGGTTCAAAAACAACAGCTAAAGGTAGATCTCCTGATTAACAACGCGGGTTTTGCCACCTATGGATACTTTGAGCAGGTTTCAGGAGAACGACAACATGAGGAAGTGATGCTCAATGTGGCTGCTTTAGTCGACATCACACATGCATTTATGCCTGATTTATTGCGTAAGCGGGATGGGGGGCTCATCAATGTTTCTTCCACAGCCGCATTTCAGCCCGATCCTTATATGGCCGTATATGGAGCAACCAAAGCATTTGTGCTTTCTTTTACTGAAGCGCTATGGGCCGAAAATCGGAAACGGGGGCTTAAAGTTTTGGCCCTTTGTCCAGGCTCAACAGAAACGCCGTTTTTTGATATTGTTGGCGCAAGTGAAGCGTCAATTGGAATTAGGGAAACTCCCCAAACCGTTGTGAAGAACGCGTTGAGAGCATTTGAAAAGGGACGTAGTCACATCATTTCCGGTCGCCAAAACTATTGGGTAGCTCAGGTGTCCCGGTTCTTCTCTCGTCAATCCACGCTGGGAATTGTAGAACGTGCACTGCGTCCACAAAATGGATTGTAATTTATGAATGAAGGTAATCTGAGCTTGAAATGTTAGAATGGCAATGAATAAGCTGTGAGTATTATTCACCGGGTCTGATCGTTTATAGCTCGACTTGAATCAGACCCGGTGTTCCTATTTGTATAGATCAAGCGCTTAGATCCTATTCTAGTCCTCGGGAATATAGTAAAATTCCATCCCGTTTCTCCCAGCCATTAGCTGACCAGAAGCGTTGACCCCCTGCGTTATGCTCCATCACAAACAGATGACATTTATCAATGCCTTCTCTCAGCAAAGCAGATAACGCTTTATCCACCAATCTGGGCGCGATCCCTTGACCACGATGTGCTGCAGCTACACCCAGATGATACAGAAACCCCCTGCGACTATCGTGGCCCGCTAAAATCGTGCCTATGATGTTTCCGTTGTACTCACAGACAAAGCTAAGTCCTTCGTTCCGTTGTAAAAAGCGTGCAATTCGCTCCGGTGAGTCGGCCTCGCTTAATCCCAATCCGTCTAAGCCATTCCACAGCTCAATGGCTTGATCATAATCATTAGCCTGCATCGTACGGAATGCATACCCTTCAGTAATGTTTGCCATGTCTAGTTCTCCTCTAACCCTTATATATCTGTTATATTCCCACGCGTTGTTTGTTATTTAGCATGTTGTTTAACGTGTTGTATTCGGTGCGCTTTCTTCCCCAAGCTCCTGCTCACGCTCTGCCTGTTTGCGATGGGCGATACGGCTGCTGGCCGAAGCTGCGATAGCGCCCACAATGTCGTCCAGGAACGTATGGATCGGCCCGAGGCTTTTATCATTCAGGCGTTCCAGCACACCTGGTTTGAGTTTATCGACATAACCGTAATTGGTGAATCCAATGCTGCCGTACACATTTACAATGGAAAAGGCCAGAATTTCATCCACCCCGTATAATCCCTCATCATTTTCAATCATATCCTGCAATGGGGGAAGAAGAGCGCCCTGTTCTGCAAGGATATCCAGTTGGATGCCCGTGAGCACGGCATTTTGAACCTCGCGCTTCATCAGTACCTTGTCCACATTCTCCATACATTCTTCCATCGTTAGGGTTGGGTAATATTTTTTCTGTAAAAGCATGACCAGTTCTGCGATTTCAGTCATGTTAACGCCACGCTTGTGCAGCCACTCGCGGGTGGCATCAGCTACCTTTTTACTGTTCAGGCTGTAAGGTACTTTTTTCTTGTCCATAAAATTGAAGTTACCCTCCTCGTATAGATCCTGATTTCTACTGCAATTATGACCAGTGTGTCCAGTCTGCTGAAAAAGTAGTTATTTTTTACGCGAGGCTTGTATACATATTAGTACAATCTGTACAAAATTGTTAGGGAGGAACTTCACTTATGAATATAAAACACCCATGGCGTATGACCTCTGTAGCTGGACTGCTATCCCTACCCCTGTTGTTGTCAGGCTGCAGCCTTTTCGGCAACGAATCGGCATCCATTGACCCCCCGCCGTCCACGACAGAGCAGTCCATGATTAAGGCTGTAACCGGAAAAGCACCTGCCAGTACAGGGCAACTGAGGGCTGTTTTTTTGCAAGATCATAACGGTTTGCTGGCCCCGGTATCTTTACCGATGGCTACAGGGGATGTACAGGCAGATGCCAAGTCGGCGCTGGAAGCCCTGGTTGAGGGGGGGCCGTATGCCGGATTATTGCCAGAGGGATTTAAAGGTGTAATTCCCCAAGGCACGGAAGTGAAAAGTGTGACAGTGGACAAGAACAACAAGCTGGCTGTTGTCGAATTCAACAAATCTTTCGCCAACTATAAGCCACAGGATGAACGAAAATTAATGGAGAGCTTGACCTGGACCCTGACCGACCGTCCTGATATTGAGAGCGTACAGATCTGGGTGGAGGGCAAAAAGCTGAACGAAATGCCTGTTGGCGGCACACCGCTGGATCATCCGTTGACACGTGCAGTAGGTATTAACTTGGAGATTGGTCATGGCGTAACACCACTGGATTCCAGTCCAGTCACTGTGTATTTCTCTTCATCTTCTCCTGCTGGAGTTCAATACTATGTACCTGTAACACGGTTGGTCAGCCCTGAAAAAGATCGTGTCCAGTCAGCACTGCATCAATTGATTCAAGGGCCGCAGACCAAAGATGGGTTACAAGAAGTGATGACAGGAGAGACGGCACTGAAATCGGTAGAACGCTCCAAAGACAACGTCATTACGGTATCGCTCTCGGATGATATGTTCGCTAAGGGAGAAGCAGTGCCTGCTGAATTTTTGGAATCGGTTGTGCTGACAGCGGCAGACAATTCAGATGATGCAGTCAAAACAAAAATTCGGATTGAACTGAATGGTGAAAAAAGCGTGATTGGACAAAATAATCAAAATTATGGAGAGCCTGTAGCCAAGCCGCAGCATATTAACGAAATCCCTCTTTAAGGGCGTGTTCAAAAGTCGGCTTTTCAGGACCGAGAAGATTGGATGAAGCTAGGGACTGAGTAGCGGAGCGTAGACAGATCTACGTGAGCAACGGAAGGCCCGGCTGAATTCAAGATTCGACGTTGAATCCGCTTCTTGATTAGCTTCGTCATGGAAAGACGACTTTTTGAACAACCTCTTTAAGGGCGGGAATCGTCCTTGGGGTGCTTTTGCCTGCACACTTTGGTAAAATAAACATATAAGAACAGGTTGCATACGACGTAGGAGGAAAAAGCATGAGTAGATCTAACGGACGAAACGGTGATGAGCTGCGCCTGATGAAATTGACAGCAGGAGTAAATAAATACGCGGAGGGCTCTGTTTTTATAGAGGTTGGCGAGACGAAAGTCATTTGCACGGCTACTGTAGAAGAACGCGTCCCCCCCTTTATGAAGGGACAAGGAAAAGGCTGGGTAACCGCAGAGTATTCCATGCTTCCGCGTGCGACTCATAGCCGTAATCAGCGTGAAGCTGCGCGTGGCAAGCTGACAGGCCGTACCATGGAAATTCAGCGTCTGATTGGAAGAGCATTGCGTTCGGTGGTCAATTTGCAGGCGCTTGGTGAACGGACGATTACGTTGGATTGTGATGTCATTCAGGCGGACGGCGGAACACGTACAACCTCAATTACCGGTTCTTTCGTAGCGTTGGCGATTGCGGTCAATAAAATTGCTACCCAGCACAAGCTGCCTGTTTTTCCAATTACCGATTTTCTGGCTTCCGTCAGCGTAGGGGTTGTAGGTGAAAAAGCGTTGCTGGATCTGAACTATGAAGAGGATTCCAAGGCCAAAGTGGACATGAATCTTGTCATGACTGGCAGTGGAAAATATGTCGAGCTGCAAGGTACAGGTGAAGAAAGCCCATTTGACCGTAACGAATTGGATCAACTGCTTAGCTTGGGCGAACAAGGGATTCTGCAAATGATTGAGCGCCAAAAAGAAGTACTTGGACCGATTGCTGATAAGATCGGTGCTGGACGTACAGGAGCTGGCGCCTAATGCAGCTGGATGGCCCGGTCGTCATTGTAGCTACGAAAAACAAAGGAAAAGTGCGGGAATTTGCGCATGCTTTTGCGCCGTTTGGCAAGGAAGTGAGAAGCATGTACGATTATCCCGACATTCCTGATGTCGTTGAAGATGGCAAAACCTTTGCCGAAAATGCACTGAAAAAAGCTAAAGCGGTTGGAGATGTGCTCGGATTGCCCGTGCTGGCCGATGATTCAGGCCTCTGCGTGGACTTGCTGGACGGTGCACCGGGGGTATACTCTGCCCGTTATGCTGGAGAAGGTGCCAGCGATCACGAAAACAATATTAAGCTGCTCGACGTTCTGGAATCGAAGCAGCTGGGTGATGATACGGGACAGCCTTTGCTAAGCCCGGCTCAATTCGTCTGTACCTTGATTCTGTATAATCCGCAGACTGGCGAGACGCTGGAATCGACAGGTTCTGTGGAAGGCTGGATTACTACTGAAACCGCCGGCAGCGGTGGGTTTGGGTATGATCCGCTGTTTTATTTGCCAGAGTTTGAGAAGACAATGGCCGAGCTGACGTTGGAACAAAAGCAGGCTATCAGTCACCGAGGGATAGCTCTGCGTAATTTGGCAACAAAGCTGGGTAATCCACAGGCATAGCTTGGTAACAGGGGCGAAATTATCCCCCATTCACATAACGAAAAAAGGCTATCCGTCAGTCATGAGTTGCGGATAGCCTTTTTGGTATTTTTAGCTTATCGAATCGCAACCTTGTAAGTGCGCAACCAGTTATCCACTTGGGCCAAATAGGCAAACAACTGCGGACCCGACATCAGTTGACCAAACCAAGGCAGATTGGTGGATGCCTCCGGTGAGGCGGCAATATCGCGTACCTTTTGCGCATCAATCAGCTTGAGCAGTGGGGAAGAGGAGTCATCCAGCAGCTGCAGCGCCTGCTTTTTCACAGCCTCAAGGTAGGAAGGGTTATGCGTTTTTGGATATGGGCTTTTTTTGCGATACAGCACATCATCCGGCAATACGCCTTCAAGCGCCTTGCGCAAAATACCTTTTTCACGTCCGCCTGTCATCTTGATGCTCCACGGAATGTTCCATACATATTGCACCAATCGATGATCGCAATACGGCACCCGCACTTCGAGTCCGGCTCCCATACTCATCCGATCCTTGCGGTCCAGCAGAGTAGGCATAAAGCGGGTGATGTTCAAATAGGACATAACGCGCATTTGTGCAGCTTTTCCTGTTTCTCCTGGTAGCTTCGGCACTTCTCCTACCGCTTCGGAGTAGCGGTCGTTCAAATACTCCAGCGGCTTGATCCAGTCCCGCACTTCGGGAGACAACAGACTGGCTCTCATGTCGGGTGCAACTGCCCACGGGAATGTACCCGAATTCAGCATATCCTCCCGGTGGAACCATGGATATCCGCCAAAAACTTCATCCGCAGCCTCGCCGGAAATAGCGACCGTAGCCCCTTTTTTAATCTCCCGGCAAAAGAGATACAGCGACGAATCCACGTCCGCCATTCCGGGTAAATCCCGCGTTAGCGTGGAGTTGTTCAGAGCTGCTACGACTTCTGGCGTATCGAATTCAATCCAGTGATGATTTGTCCCTAATTCATCCACCATCCGCTGAATCCAGGGGGCATCGGCTCCTGGTTGAAACGCATGGGCTTTAAAATGCTTGTCGTTATCCACATAATCGACCGAATACGTATGAACTTGTCCCTGCCCGGTACGTTTGTAATAATTGACAGCTAATGCGGATAGAGCGCTTGAATCCAACCCGCCAGACAATAAGGTACACACCGGAACATCCGAAATGAGCTGCCGCTCCACCGTATCCAGCAACAGTTCTCGTACCTTAAGCGCCGTTTCTTCGGTGTTATCCTCATGCGCAATGCTTTCCAGTGTCCAGTAGGCTTGAATGCGCACGCCGTCGCGGCTGTAAGTTAGCGTATGCCCGGGGCGTAGCTCCTTCATAGACGAATAGACGCCGTGTCCGGGGGTACGTGCAGGCCCGATGATAAAAATTTCAGCCAATCCCTCGGCGTCCACTGCTGCTTCTACCGCTGGATGCTGAAGCAGTGCTTTGGGTTCTGAGCCAAATACGAATACTTCTTCGGTCTGGCTATAAAATAGCGGCTTCACTCCCAGCCGATCCCGTGCCAGAAATACCTGCTCCCGCTCACTATCCCAGACTGCAAACGCAAAAATGCCGTTTAACCGATTCACACATTCGGGGCCCCATTCGATATAGGATTCGAGCAGCACCTCCGTGTCGCATTGTGTACGGAAAAAATGCCCGCGCTGTTGCAGCTCTTTTTTCAACTCAGGCGCGTTATATATTTCCCCGTTATATACAATCGTATAAGTGATATCCTCCAGCTGCCGGATCATGGGTTGAGCGCCATTTTCCGGGTCCATAACGCTCAGTCTTCGGTGTCCGAAGGCACACGGATTGGATATCCAGGTACCCGCAGCATCTGGTCCGCGATCGGAGAGCGTTTGTGTCATATTCAGCAGCAGCTCAGATTGATGCATTAAGTCTCCGTTCCACTGTATGAAACCTGTAATTCCGCACATGTCTGTTCATCCTCTCTTTATCGTGTTCATCCAGTGTTGGAATGAATCAAAAACTAAATCCCCAGTTCAACAGTATATATGCCGAAAAGAAGCATAAAATGTCTGTCCGTTCCGAAAACTACTGATGGGGCAACCCGTCTACTCGCAAGGAAGGAGGAAGACCATGTACTACATCAAGGATGCCAAAATACGCCGCTTCACTGAACTGGACGGAGTGCGCTGCGCTGAGGTAGAGGTGCGGCCCGGTGCCGCAGATGACCCGGAACTACTGGTCTATATTACAGCCAAGGATCAGACGGATGGTCAGCATGACTATGACATGGTACGGATCATCCGTAATGACGCCAATCTGGAGCTGGATTGGTACGACAATAATCTGCATTCGGCATTTGAGGAAGTGACAGACAAGGCTTTTACCGACTCTACACACATTACTGCTGGTGAGGAGCGAGAGAAGTTCAAAAAAGAATTGCTCTCGTATGGGCAACTCAGTACAGAGTTCGCCAAGGAGTTCGGGGCATGAGGATATGGTGTGCTATGCCTCGGCTTTTGTTGATTTGGGCCCCGGCGCCATCGCCGGATCAGCGTGAAAGGAGGGGGAAATCATAGACGGCAAAGCGAATTATAAGAAAAATAAAGGCAGCAGTTATATTCATAACAATGAGTTTGCAGAAGAAGTACTGGAGAAAAACGTAAGACATGAGGTACGTAGAAGCCCTAAACGCTTTGGGAATAAATAAGTAGCCATAGCCATTGAACTAAATAGCAACAGCAACTCATCAAAAATAACCCTAAAGAAGCCTCTGTATCCCGCCAAATTTGCGGAATATAGGAGGCTTCTTTTGAACTAAGCCGCTTCACGCAGCGTCATAATTCCTTTGTAGATGTTATACACAAAAACCCCGAGATAGACCACTACGAATAGCAGTACAAACCCGATCACTGAACCTGCATGATTCGCCGTTATAATAAAATACACTAGCGGAATCGCCGCAATAATGGGGAAAATATGCGATAAAATAGCTTTTTTTGCATGTCCCTGAACATATTCGTCCCGTACTGCAATCCACACAATGACAGGCACTAGAAAAGGTGCGAAGAAAATGCTGAAATAACAAAGTGACGACAAAAGACCTCTCACGGATTAACCCCTCCTTTATGCATGGTTCTTTGTACATAATACCCCGTTAGCGTCCAAATGATTCCTTTGCAGCCAGCTTCCCTACATCATGAAAAAAATGCTTTTGACAGTTGCTCGAAATGTGATATAATAATCAATGCGCTGAATACATAAAGTTTTATTGATCACCATCTTGTCCCAGTAGCTCAGCTGGATAGAGCAACGGCCTTCTAAGCCGTCGGTCGGGGGTTCGAATCCCTCCTGGGACGTATAGCAAAAAAAGCTTCCTACATGTAGGAAGCTTTTTTGTGTTTTAGTGGGATGATAGACGCCCTTTTTATACCGTTGCCTTCTCCTTATGAGCAAAGAATTGAGGCAGATGCTCTTTGTGTGCTTCTAGTAATTCATCCAGCACGGTTTGAGCAATGTCCCCGCTTGGTACGAGCGGATTCAGGGTGAAGGCTTGCAGTGCGGTTGCATAGTCACCGGTGACCGCCGCTTCTATCGTCAGCTCTTCCATTGCCTTCATCACTTGCAGCAAGCCCCGCTGTGCAGGTGGAAATTTGCCAAAGTTGACAGGTTCGGCACCATGAGCGCGAATGACACTGGTCACTTCGATGGCGCTATCATAGGGAACATCATCAATCGCACCATTGTTACGTGTACTAACCACCATCAATGTGCCTTTGTTGTTATAAATGGAATTAATGATCTCACAGGCTGCATCGCTGTAATGCGCACCGCCGCGTTTGGATAGTTCCTCTGGTTTGTAATCCAGATTCGGATCTTTATACAATTCAAACAGACTTTCTTCCAGACGTTTGACCACTTGGCCCCGAGTTCCTTCGTTTTTGGCTTCCTCTAATTCTTCCTTGAGCATGTTATCCGTCATATAGTAATACCGATGGTAAGGACAAGGCAGCATTTTCAATTGACGAACTTGATCATACAGAAAGCGCATGTTCTTAATATTTTCTACGACTTTCTCTGGCTTTGCGCCCGGAGCGTACAGTCCTTCAATAACTTGCTCTGTTAATTCGACCCCTGTTTTGTCATAAACTTTGTGCCAATGAAGGTGGTTAATGCCTGCAAATTTAAAGAATAGCTCTTCTTCCGGTTTGTCCAGCACAGCCGATGCACTCTTGATCGCGCCGATTGGAACATTACATAATCCGATGACTTTATCCCACTGACCATAACGAAGCACGGCTTCGGTGACCATACCCGCAGGGTTGGTAAAATTAATTAACCATGCATTCGGACACAGTTCTTTCATATCTTCGACGATACTGAGGATAACAGGGATGGTACGAAAAGCTTTGAACATCCCACCGGCCCCATTAGTTTCCTGACCGATTATGCCGTGCTTTAACGGAATACTTTCATCCTTAATCCGCGCTTCCAGCAAGCCTACCCGAAATTGGGTCGTTACAAAATCAGCGTCCTTCAACGCTTCCCGGCGATCCAGGGTCAAATGTACCTCACAATCAATGCCTGCGGCTTTTACCATCCGTTTGGCCATGGCGCCTACGATCTCCAGTTTTTCACGACCTGCCTCAATATCTACCAGCCACAATTCCCGAATGGGAAGCTCTGCATAACGTTTGATGAAGCCTTCTACTAGTTCTGGTGTATAGCTGGAGCCTCCGCCAATGGTTGCAATCTTTATGCCTTTTTTCATAGTTAGTGCCTCCTAAGTATGTTTTGTAAACCGCTTTCTTAAGCACAAATTCACTGTAATCCCTGTAATGCATTACAGGTCAAGCGCTTTTAAAAAACTTATTTTGGGAAGGTGACAATTATAGGGCGGACACTACGAACATGCTAAACACGAACATGCTAAAATAGAAAGAATGAGGTGAGAAAAATGGCGAATATTCATGAAATTGCAAAGCTGGCGGGGGTATCCTCGGCTACGGTGTCCCGTGTCATTAACAACCATCCGTACGTAAGTGAACCGACAAGACAGCGTGTGCAGGAGGTCATAGATCGACTGGATTATGTTCCTAATCTCAATGCGGTATCTTTAAAAAAAGGGATGACCAAGCTCATAGGGATTATTTCACTTTCTTTTAATGATTCATTGGGTTTATTTGTGCGCGGATTTACAATGTATGCCCAGGAGCATGGCTTTAATATAGCGCTGTTTATTACCAATGGGGAGAAGGAACAGGAGCTTGAAGCGCTGGAAATGTTGCGGAGAAAGCAACTGGACGCTTTGGTCTGTATGATTCGCGTTAATGAGTGGAGTGTGATTGAGCATTATACAAAATATGGTCCGATTGTGACCTGGCAGCGTGTAAACATTGAGGCAATCCCGTCTGTATTTATGGATCAGTATCAGGGCTATACGCTGGCATTGGAACATTTGTACACCCGAGGATATCGGAAAATTGTGAATGTGTACGGCAGCATGCGGGGGTTGAATACAAAAGAACGCATTCGAGCTTATCATGACTTTTGCGAAAAATATGATTTGGACGCTGAGGCCTTCCCGCATTTTTATGATTTAAATTCAATAGAAGCTGGTGAACAAATAGCTCATTGGTGGGCAGAACGAGCACCAACAGACAGGCCGGACGCCTTCGCCTGTTCTACCGATTATTTGGCAGCAGGTCTTTTGACTGAAGCGCGTAGGCTAGGTGTTTCTGTACCGAGTGATTTTGCAGTAGTAGGCTTTGATAACACCGAAATCTCGCATTTGCTTGATTTAACTACGATTCATTACCCGATAGACAAGCAAGCTGAGAATGCGTTCATTATGATTCGAAATGCCCTCGAAGGGCTGGAAGAAACGATACATCATCTGGAATTCAAATTAGTAGAGCGAGCGACCACCTGAATTCTGAAAGGGTTGTGTATCAAAGCTTCTCAATGAAAATGATGGAGGTGTTCACCCATCCATTGTTACAAATATTTAAATGCTAATGAATATATGAATTAATGTGGTATTTTCACCTTTTTAAGGGGTACTAATAATGTGGATATTGACTAATGCTCATTGACGTATGTTAAAATTTGGACAATAATTTGAGATGAGATTATAAAAATTTGGTATTTTTATATGAAAGGTGGTTATGACTTGGGACATACACCTACGATCTTAGATAAGTTTGAGAATTTTTTAAAACAAAACAATTTGACTTTGGCGCAATTTTCCGAACATTCAGGTGTTCATCAAAGAACACTTAATAATTGGATTACTAAGCATCGTCCTGTTGCTATACATCAGTTGGATCGAATCACGCTAGCCATGGGATTACCGGAAGGTTTTTTTTACGAACTATACATAGATAATTATATCATTGAGCGTTCCCCAGATTGGCGGCGAATTGAGCCGTTGTTATTTCGCTGTGCGGAACTGGACAAGTTACATGCGATCCAGCTTGTAGTGGCCCATATCATGGACAACCTCCTTTATTCCCCGAAGCTATTCGATGCGGCAGAAAAGTTATTCGCACAAGGTCAGCGTAATGCTGCTTTGTTACTCTATGAGGGGATTGCGGAAGGCGAGAAGTACCAGCACTCTGAACGCTTGGCTATCTGTCAGTATCGTCTGTTTACGATTCAGGTAGGGAACGATCAGATCCGAAATCTCAAGGCGGCTACTCGATTTGAGCCCTTTGTCGAACGTCTGGATGAAATAGATCAACTTGATGCGTTGAAGGATCTAGCGAATGTGTATCGTTCATTACACGAGTGGGATATGCTTTATGAAACAGCTCAAAAAATGAGACATAAAGCGGAAATTTATTATTCTATGAAACAACGGCAGAAGAAGCAAAAGAGTGAGGAGTCTTATATGAGGCTAAGTCGTCCCATATTTGTTTACATTACCTATGCTGATTTACTGTGTGCTAGTGTCTGTGAAGCCCAAGGCAATTATCAGCAAGCTTTACAGTTTACATACGCCTACGCAAATTTAGATTGGGTGATTGAGACGGACGAGGAAACCCGACACTGGATCAACTTGTTCGAGCATTGGGCAGTAGGTAATATCTTTGTAAATAAACTTCTGTCTGGGGATACCAGTGTGCTTCCAGATTATGTTGAATATATTGTAGCCACATCAATTACTAACGAAGATGAAAAGCTCTCAAAGCTGTTGAACATTATAATAGCGGCTAACCGATATGCAATAGATGTTGATGATGTACTCTCACGTTTTGAAGTGGAGTTTAATTCTTTTGATCCAGCATCTACTGATATGTACACACATCAAGTCGTACCAGAACACATAACGCTTTTTAAATATGAACTTGCTAAATATTACTTGAATAGAGGTAGCTACTCGCATGGCTTTAAATACTTGCTAGACGTTTTATCTAAATCATTAACCATTAATAAAGAAGCTTTTTTCATTAGGTGCATAAGACTATTTGAGAAGTTTAAAGCGTTTGCAGATGTTAAGGCTCATATGAAGTACGAAAGTTTAGTGAGCGAAGGGCAAAGAGAAAGATCGTTTTATTATTGGTAGTAGTATCCTTTTATTCATGTAGGATTAAAATCCTGTATGTAAATATTATTAATAGAAACTAGAGCCTCTGCTCCACTTTATTAGTGGAAACGGAGGTTTTTTGCATATTTTAAGGACGCCCTTATTTATGAAAACTTTTGTGATATTCTCTTTTTGTTAGGCGCATCATCCGAAAAACCAAAAAACGTCTTTTTATTCTAAAATGTGACATAGAGGAGGGGATCATACTGATGAACCAAGGTGTGACTTTACTTCGTGTCGAGAGAGCTAGGAGGAAACTGTACCAAGTCCAGAAAAAGTATGGATTTTTAACACACCCCAAAGTAATTGAGCAATCTAAAAGGTTGGATTACCTGTTGAATCATTACCAAACATGCAGATCGAATCATTAAGCTCTGGTGTATTACATGTTGCGTAATACATGATTCCAAAAACTAAAACTTGGAGGTAGTGATGTTGAATCATCGAAATTCTGTAACCCCTTTTGGATGGGAGATCAAGCAAAAACTGCTCGAGAAAAGAATGGATCAGAAAACTTTTTGTAGTACATATCATATTCCAGCTTCCAGATTGTCAAATCTCATTCATGGGACACGCAAGGCTACAAGATACAGAAAACAAGTATCCGAATTGCTCGGAATTGAAGAATAATGTATTATTTCTATTTTTGAAACGACTCTGTCTGAACATAAGTATTAATTAAAAGCGACTTATGCCATCGTGTTTCTTTTGAGATAAATAAAAATAGGATAATTCCGAATAAGATCATAAACATAATCAGTTCTACGATCGTATCGGTTATAATACTGGTCTTATATAAAGTCTCGACAACCTAAGAAGACGATCTGATTAATCATATCGTCTTCTGCTGGGTATGAAACGAGAAATTATTTAGTCAATCGAAACAATTTGCTATGATCCATACATCCCTCGATTTTTGATGCCTAGCACTACCTTTTTCTTTAATTCCTTGACCGTACCTCTAACCTGCTTTGTCTGTGTCACGGCTGAAATCACCGCTACACCATCTGCACCTGCACGTGCGACTTCCTCAACACGGTCGACTGTAATACCTCCGATCCCAACAATTGGCACATCAATTCCCGCTTTACGCATCTCATATAAAATTGCTGGCCCATGTACAGCATGGGCATCATCCTTCGAGAGGGTGGGATAGATTGGCCCGACGCCGAGATAATCAGCACCTTGCAGAATGGCTCGACGTGCTTCCTCAATGGTATGGGCAGAGACGCCTAGAATTCGATTTCCGATTCGCTCGCGGACGGTTTCGGCAGATTCATCGTCCTGACCGATGTGAACACCGTCAGCATCGATTTCAAGAGCCAGCTCCACATCGTCATTGATGATGAAGGGGACACCATCGTGGCGGCACAGTTCCTGTAGCTGGCGCGCAAGTTCGAACATAGGGATACCCGTTAATGCGCCATGGCCTTTTTCCCGAAATTGGACCATGGTTGCCCCGCCAGCCAGAGCCTCCTGCACGACCCAGCCTGGTTCCGCTAGGCAATTCACGCTTCCAAGCACCAGGTACATCTGTAGCTGGCGGCGCACCACCTCTGACAACATTCTGCCGCTCATAGAAGCATCTCCTGACGACGACGGAAGGCCCAATGATTGGTGGGCCCATGTCCCTGTCCAAGCTGCAAAGATTCCTCAATCGCCGCCTGGATGAAGGCTTTGCCATTCGAGATAGCCTCCGGTACAGACATCCCTTTCCCTAATTCCGCGGTAATCGCTGCCGAGAAGGTGCACCCAGTTCCGTGTGTATGGACAGTCCGTACTCGCTTGCCGCTCAGCTCTGTAAAGGCGGTTCCGTCAAAGAGCAGGTCAACAATCTGTTCGCTGCTCTCGCTCTCGTCAGCGTGGCCACCCTTGATCACAACGAATTCTGATCCCATACTGCTAATATGTCTTGCAGCCTCGCGGCGATCCTCCATCGTACGGATGCTGATCCCTGTCAGGGCTTCCGCCTCCGGGATATTCGGTGTAACGACCAGGGCCAAGGGGAGCAGTTCGTCCTTCAAAGCCTGCACCGCTTCCAATTGCAGCAGTTCAGCGCCCCCCTTCGCAATCATCACGGGATCGACGACGACCTTTTTCCAGCCGAACTTTCGGATCTGCTCACTCACAAGACGGATGATACCCGCATTAAACAGCATGCCAGTCTTCAGGGCATCCACTCCAAGGTCTAATCCTACAGCTTCGATCTGTTCCGCTGTTGCTTCCTGTGGCAGCGGATATACGCCGTGGACCCCTAAGGTGTTCTGTACAGTAATGGCCGTAATAGCTGACATGCCGTATACGCCAAGCTCTTGAAAGGTTTTGAGATCGGCTTGAATTCCGGCCCCGCCGCCACTGTCTGAGCCGGCAATCGTTAGTGCTCTGGGTACACGAGTGTCTGTCATCGCGCACCACCTGCTGTAGTTGTTCCAGCTTCACGGATCGTGACATGCCCCTCTAGCGAACCAGTATGTAGTTTGGCGAGCTCGTCGAGAAAGGCAATCTGGAAGCTGCCTGGCCCTAGCTCTGCGGTACGTGCTGCGGCTCGGGAAGCTGCTGCACTGTAAAATGCCAAGCCTGCTGTACCTGCGAGCAGCAGGTTGGGTTCAACAGCTGCAAAGGCACCTAACACAGAGGTCAGCAGGCAGCCTGCTCCGGTTACCTTCGTGAGCAGTACGTCTCCGCCGCTTATCATTCGTGCTTCGGCCCCATCGGTGATGACGTCTTCTTTTCCAGTGATGACAACCATTGTATTGAGCACTCGAGCAGCCCGAATTGCCAGATCGACATGGCCGCTGTCAGCACTGTCACCAGCATCTACGCCTTTAATCTCACGCGCTTCTCCAACAAGATGCGCGACTTCGGCCGCGTTGCCTCGTACCAAGGAGATTTTGACTTCATTCAGGATTCGCAGTGCAGACTCGGTTCTAAAGCTCGTTGCTCCCGCACCGACCGGATCTAGCAGGACTGGAACACCGTGTGCATTTGCTGATTGTCCAGCAATGATCATGGCATCCACCAGTTCGCGGTTCAGCGTACCGATGTTTAATACGACGGCTCCCGCTATTTTTGCCATGTCTGCTACTTCCTCGGGTGCATAGGCCATCACTGGGGAGGCACCCAATGCATACAGGCCGTTGGCGGTAAAGTTGGTGACTACCACATTGGTGATATTGTGAACGAGGGGTTTGCTATTTTGTACCTTCGTTAGGAGATCCGAATAACTTTTTTCCCATGTACTCATCATGATTATCCTCTCTATAGTTGGTGGTTTAACAGGACATTAACCGTACTTCACTCATCGAATTGACAGGCTGACTATTCCAAGACCGCTGCCTGCATCTGGACCGGCCATTCTTCCTGCTTATAAGCCATGTCCCAGAACTTATATTCCAGCTGGCAGCTCAGTATAAAATGCTCAATCATCCGCTCCCGCTCAGCAGCCGTTGCCCCTTCCGCCCAAGCATCTACACGTTCTCGGAACTTGAGTGTTGTATCATCAAGCTGGTCTCCATAAAAGCCAATCCATTCATAGAACGGATGGGACTTATCCGGCTTTACTTCATCTAGCAGCCTGCGGCCAATCTCGGCATACGTCCACATACATGGCAGCAGCACAGCCAAGATCTCGCCCAGGTTGCCCTCATGCGCAACCGTCAGCATGTGCCGGATATAGTGATGAGCCGACGGAGCGAGCGGATATCCCTGCAATTCTTCATAGGTCACCCCTGCGACAGCACAGAAATTTTGATGCGGATGAACCTCGCTGTGGAGAATAAAAGAGATTTGTTCATTAAATACATCCATGTCCTCCCGATTCGTGCATTTGGAGATTGCGATGCCGTATATCCGCATGTAGGCGTTCAAATATTCAAAGTCCTGTTTTACATAGTGAATCAGCTGTCCCCTTGTCAAACTTCCTTCAGCAATACCTCTCACAAAGGGATGCTCAAAAATCGCTTGAAAAATGCCGTCCGCCTGCCGACGGAGTTCTTGTGTAAAACTCAATTTCGCCACCTCCATAAAATTGAAGAGCAAGAAGTCCTGTAAGAATATAATTCCGGAACAACGCTAAAAAGCCGCCCCAGAAAAATGGAGCGGCTTCAACAATAGGCCCAATACGCAAAAAACGCTTGAAACCTTATATACGAAGGCTCCACTTTCCTACGCTAGTACGAACTAGATCAGGTTCAAAGGGTCCAAGATACGTTCTTGTCTCAGCCATAGCGGCTCCCCTAGTGGACTTCTATTCTTTTGACTATTACTGTACATACGTTCATACGCTATGTCAAACATGTCTATCTGGTCAAGGGCCAAACGACAGAGCTGAAGTTCGCTTCCGAGAGGGAAAAAGGCGCTGGAGAAGATCAGTTCCGTCTACACGAAGGAATTCGCGGCAGGCTCCAATGTCTAAATAATCAGCATTTATACCAATAGAGAAATCAGTACTGGGAGTGTAACGAGCGATATGACAGCACTGATGACAAAGGAGGAGGCTGTTTCTGATTCCAGGCTTTCAAAACGGGTGGCGATCATAGCAGCGACTGCTGAACCCGGGAAGGAAACGAGCAGAACTGCCTTCACAGTATCTGCAGACGACAGACCGCACAGGTAGGCGATCAGCAGCATTAATAAAGGCTGTACAATTGTTTTTAACAGTGCGATGGCAAAGGCACTTACACTAAAACTAATGTTGCGTACGCCAATGGTCACTCCGACAGCGAATAAAGCGGCCCCGGACGTAATGTCTCCGATTTGATTCAACGATTTGTTCAACAAATCCGGTGAATGGAAGCCGAACAAGGTCAAAATTACACCAATCAGTGGAACCAGCGCCAGCGGTTCTTTTAATCCATGAAGAATGGAGTCCCAGATTAACCTTCCGAGGTGACCGTTCCGTTCTTTGCCTGAATTCCTGCTGGCTACGGTAGCTATAATGGTAGCCGCAGGGTCAAGGACGGCATTGACTACGATCCCGGTAAGCGCAATCGGAATGGCGACAGCAGCGGAACCGTAGATGGCTCCAAGCACAGGAATGCCCATAAAAGCAAAGGTCGGCTGTGCCGAGTTCAAAGCAAACATGGCGGCATCCTTGACCGACTGCTTCCCCGCAAAGCGGGACAGTAGAAGGAGAACGGTAAAAAAGCCGACAATGCCAATGAACAGGGCCAGCAGGAATGGCCATTGCTCGATGAGCGCTTTCCTGTCCGTTGTCGTAATACCGATGAATAGATGCGCAGGTAGTGCAAATTTGGTAACGAGCGCATTTAGGGTTTTGGAGGAAGAGGCATCAAAGCTTTTGTAATGCCCCGCTAACCACCCTAAAATAATAACGAAAAAAATCGGCACCAAAATGTACAAGATATGTCCGACACTCATAGATTGATTCTCCTTGCTTGAACTGACGTATTCTGCCTGTCTGAACAAGGCAATCTCTTTCTTAAATGGAGCATTAGTGAGGGTGATGTATTACGCTTTCCACTGCTTTGACCTTGACATATTCCGGTTTCCACATTGCATCCCGTATAGCTTGTTCAACATTTGAAATGTGTGCCTGAGCTACCTGATCCTGAATCGCTGCTTTCGCTACCGCAACCGCAACAACGTACGAAACATCACGTAATTTTTGGATATGAGGGAGCAACGCACCGCCAGGCTTATTCGAATCTACGCCATTGGCAACGGCATCTGCTGCGGCTGTAAACATCGCAGGGGTAATCCTTTTGGCTTTAACCACAATCGCACCCAGACCCAGTCCCGGGAACACAAAGGCATTGTTCGCCTGTCCAATTTCAAATTTCGTACCGTTATAAGTGACGGGGTCAAAGGGGCTTCCGGTAGCAATTAATGCCTTGCTATCGGTCCACCGTATTAGATCCTCAGGTATAGCTTCTGCAAGATTTGTAGGATTGGACATGGGCATAATGATCGGGCGTTCTACATGCTTCGCCATCTCTTTGATGATCTCTTCAGAAAAGGCACCGGCTACTCCAGAAGTTCCGATTAATATGGTAGGCTTCACCTGACGGATGACCTCCAGCAGCGGTATTTTGCCGTCATCCGACCGCGTCCATGAGCTGACTTCCTCTTTTTTACGTACATACGGTTTCTGATAATCCAGGACATCTTCCATATCGTCCGTTAACAGCCCGCGGTAATCAAAAGCCCAAAAGGACTTGAATGAATCCTCCTCCAAAAGACCATCCGCGATCATAGCGCCCCGAATTTGGTCAGCGTTACCGATCCCTGCTGCTCCTGGGCCGAAGACAAGTACCTTTTGCTCACGCAGCGGAGTCTTGGTGACACCCACCGCCGAAAGAATTGCAGCCAAGGTCACCGCTCCTGTACCTTGTATATCATCGTTGAAGGTGAGTATACTTTGACCGTATTTTCCTATAATATGGCGTGCATTTACGCTACCCACATCTTCCCAATGTAAAAGCGCCTTCGGGAATTGCGCTAACGTTTTGCTGATAAAAGTATCAATAAACTGGTTATAGGCTTCTCCGCGAACCCGTTTATGGCGGTTTCCGATGTACAGTGGATCATTCAGCAACTTTTCATTATTCGTACCTACATCCAGTACAATGGGCAGCACCCGCCCGGGATGAATGCCTGCCGCAGCCGTATACACTGCAAGTTTGCCAATAGCAATGTTAATCCCCCCGACACCCCAGTCCCCAATCCCCAAAATACTTTCGGAATCCGTCACGACGATCAGGTCCACATCCTCGCCGCTCAAACCGGAATTATAGAATGCTTGTCCAATACCGTTCGGATTATCTATCGACAAATATACGCCCCCAGGACGGTTGTACTCGTGACTGTATTCTTGAATCGCAGTTCCTACGGTCGGCGTGTAGACTACGGGCAGCATTTCACTCAAATGATCGGTTAACAGCCGGTAGTAGAGTACGACATTTCGATTATGAAGGTCGTTGAGAGAAGCATTTTTACGCAGCATGGTGGGTTGTGCCAGAAACTGCTGATATGCCCGTACGCTCTGTTTCTCTAATGAAAGGACGGTGGGAGGAAGGATTCCATCCAAACCCAGTTCTTTGCGTTCTTCTTCTGTAAAAGCAACGCCTTTGTTCAAAAGGGGATTTGCCAACACATCCTTCCCCCGTAAAGGAGTAGATAATGACCCATCGCGATTGACATAAAATGCTTCCATAGAAAGACCTTCCTTCTGTTCATTTACATAACTATTCATAACGAAAGATGACATGTTATCCATAGTATGGACGTGCCAATTTGTTTTATTCGTTTATTTATATATGACAAAATAACCATATTCATTTCTTTCTATTGATCTAAAAGGACCAACTTTCGATATGGATTCGCTAACTAATACTAAGGATTTTGGTTCTAATGAATCAGGTCTAAATACTCTGTTTTTATCAAATATGAAAATCAGTTTTTCTTCTCTTATTCCCTTATATATCATGGAGTGTCAGCTATTTTGTTAAGAAAATATGAAGTATTTGGGCATTAATTTAACCCCTATAAACAAACATTTTTAATTCTTTTTCAACAAAATAGAACTATTCGGAGGAAAAGGAGAGGTTTGTGTGCAGGGACCTATAGCCATTTTTAGCGATAATGACAGGGCTATTGATTATCCCAATGTAATTTGTTTTTACCAATATATACAGTGCAAGGACACGGAGGCAGCTTCAGTCTACGAGAACGCATGTTGCTGCTTGATTGATTATAGGGAGCCGGGGGAGGCGGTGCGGAAAGCCAATCAGATCCGCAGCCAATTTCCGCAAATGCCATTGTTACTGGTGACGGATGTAACATTTCCGTTCAGTGATCAGCATATGGTGCAAATCACCGGAGTAGGCCGTTTGCGACTGCTATTTTGGCAAGCCAATGACACCGAAGAAATGCTTTCGGAAATACAAAGCTTGCTCTATCCCGAGTATTCGACCAAAAGCCAACATATTGCATTTATCTTGTCTGTATATAACGAAGAGCAACGTTTTGTTCATGTCAAAACCTTTGCTGAACGACTGCAAGCCTTTATCCGTAGCCATATTATTGAAGGTTCGATTTATCTCATTGATGATGGCAGCCACGATGGCACCCATGCCTTGATTAAAGCGCTGGAGGCAGCAACGGACTTATCCGTAAACCGGATTAATCAGAATCTTAGTCCGCTGCTTCAAACAAGGGAATTGGGACGCAATACACGTAAGGCAGGGACGTATCTGGAAGGGATGCGGACCATTGGTGCGGATTACTACGTATTTGTGGACGCGGACGACTCCTTTTTTATTGAGGATATTGCCAGAATGATTAATGTTGTTCAGCAGGGCTATTATGATGTCGTGATCGGAACCAAGGATATGACCGCCGAGAATCGGTCTTTATTGCGATCTGTTGTCAGCTTTGGTAAGCGGGTCATTTCCCGTCCTTTTTTACCCACAGGTGTGGTGGATTCCCAGACTGGGCTTAAAGTGATGAGTTCGGTTGCAGTGAAACGGATGTTTCCGCATTTAAAGGAACAGCTCGGATTGGCGCTGGATCTAGAAATGATGTTTATTGCCAAGCGACTCCAGCTTCGTGTGCTGCAATTACCCGTCAAATGTATTGACCGCGATGGATCGCACATCCATGTCTGGAAGGATTCCATTCGTTTTTTACGCTCTATCATTGATATTTGGCGACTGGATCGGCGGGTGAGATAACAACGTGAACAACCGATTGCGTTCGTTGATGTTTCCTCTCTTTAATGTGCTGCTTAACGGGTTTAATTTTTTCTTCCACATTGCAGCGAGCTGGTATCTTACCGGACAAGCCTATGGTCAAGCGAATGCGCTGCTGGCCCTCTTTGCACTGTTGTCCGTTTTGGGCTTATCCATCCAGCTATTGACCGCCAAGCTGGTATCCAAGGGTGGCAAGATGCTTGCGCTACGTAGCTTACCGCTCGGTTCTCTATTACTAAAAGCACCATTGGTGCTAACTGTGCTTGCCATGATCATTTTACTCATCATTCATCCGTTATTGCGCTCGCTTTTAGGCGTCGATTCCGCCCCGCTATTCATGCTGTATGGCTTGATCGGCCTACATATTTTGGTGAGTTCGTGCCGTGGAGATTTACAGGGTAGGGAACGCATGTTGGCGCTCAATGTGAACTATTACATTGAAGTAATAGGGAAGCTGAGCTTGTTTTTTGTTCTGGCTGCACTGGGGTTAAAGCTGGAAGCCCTACTATTGGCGAGCTGTGGGGGAATGTTGCTGTCGCTACTCCACGGCTGGATCGTTTCGGCTCGTGGCTTGTCCTTATTCACAACCAGTGGAGAACATATCCCTTCTGGGCTATGGAAGTCATTGGGTCAGGATTTCACCGATAGCCTTATGACGAATTTATTCATTTTGTTTTGTATCTCTATCGACATGTTGTATGTACAGCATTACTTTCCCGAGCAGGCCAGCAGCTATGCCATTGCGCTGAAGTACAGCCAGTTGGTCTATTACGTTTCGTATAGCCTGATTGCTGCCTTTATTCCAAAGCTCGGTGCGCAGGGGCATGACCGCCAAGCTTTGGGCAAGTTGATTGCCGTCTATGCCGGATTAATGGCTGTAGCTGCGATCTGTGTATATGTGGGCACGACCTTTGTGTTCCCATCCTCTATACCCATATTATTCGGAGCCTCTTACCAATCGGCCGAGGCCTATATTCCATGGGGGGGATGGGTGTACTGGTTATTTTCCATCGTGCTGTTTTTTGTGCATGTGCACGTATTGGTGGGCAGACGCAAATTTATGTTCAGTCTGATGGCAGGAGCCGCGGCTTTATTAGTAGCCTTTCATATTGCCCACACAGAGCCGGTAGATTTCTTGCTATCTGAGTTCATGGTTTACGGAGCTATGGCTCTCTACTTTGTGATAGACGCCTATGTGCATTTGTTCAAAATAAAGATAAAGGGGGATGTACCCCATGAATACCATACATGAACAGGACGGTAAAACCGTAGTTCTATTGCTGTCCTGGCGTGACATACGTTCACCTAAAAGCGGAGGAGCAGAAATTTTCACCCACGAAATGCTTAAACGCTCACAACAAGGCCGCTTCCAGTTCATTCATTTTTCACCCCAATTTGAGGGGATGCCTGAGCATGAAATTATCGACGGTATTACGTATATTCGAAAAGGAAACATATACAGTGTTATTTATTATGCGATGCGCTATTACCGTCGTCATCGAAGGAAGATCGACTATGTGATTAACCAGGCGAATACGCATCAATTCTTTACCCGATTTTGGGTGGAGGCATCCAAGCGGATTTTTTTCATACATCAGCTAACAAGGGAAATATGGTTTGAGAACGCCAAATTCCCGCTAAATGTTATTGGGTTTCATATGGAACCCTTGATGCTTAAGCTGGCTCGTAAGGATCGAACGCTTACGGTATCTCCGTCTACTCGGTATGATCTACTTAAGCTGGGCTTTCACCCGGATCGTGTTCATCTTTTACCGGAAGGCATTGAGTTTGATCATTGGCCGCGCGAACAATTTTTAACGAAGGAACCTAATCCGACCTTCATGTACGCTGGGCGCTTCGTCAAATATAAAGGCATTGATCTGGTCGTTGAGGCCTTTGGGCAGCTCAAGGAAAAGTTCCCTCAGGCTATGTTATGGATTGCCGGAAAAACCGATAAAACCTATGTGGCAGAACAATTGTTGCCGATTATGAAACGGTATGGATTAACATACGGAGAACCGGATGAACAGGGGCAATCGCAAGCTGATATTACCTTTTACGGATTTGTTTCAGCAGAGCATAAGCTGGAGCTGATGAGTCGTGCCCACGCGCTGGTGTTTCCTTCCTTGCGTGAAGGTTGGGGGTTGACAATTACCGAAGCGGCAGCGGTTGGAACGCCCAGCATTGTCAGCAATTCACCGGGTCTGGTGGATGCAACGGATTTTGGGAAGAGCGGATATCTATGCTTTCACGGCGACATCCGGGGATTATCTGAACAAATGGAAAGAGCAGCGAAGGGCGGCGAAGATTACATGGCCATCCGTGAGCGGGCGTATCAATATGCGTTAAGATTCCATTTTGATCATACGGCTGCTGCGTTTGAGCAGTTGATGGAAGATTGGATAGAGGAGGCGGAACAGAGTGGACAAAGTGGTCATTCTCTTCTCCACGTACAACAATGAACGGACGATAGAGCCTTGTTTGCGAAGCTGTATGGGGCAAAATTACAAGGATCTGCATATTGTAATTGCTGATGATGGCTCCAGTGACCGGACCGTCGAGACGATTCGTATGCTGTCGGCAGGGAGCGCAGTACCCGTAACGGTATTGGAGCTTCCCCATGGGGAGCGGGGAGTCGCTAGGGTTAGAGCGGTTGAGGAAGCGAAACGCTTGGGTGCCGAATACATATTTGTATTGGATTCCGATATGATTTTAGCCGAACATCTGATTCAGCAGAGCATCGACTTTTTTGATGATCATCAGGATATTGGCGCTTTGGTCGTTCCGGAGGAGGCGTATTCGGAAGCGGACAATTTTTTTTCCAAAGTGAAAGTTTTTGAGCGAAATGTGATTAATAACGCGGGTGAGACCTTGGGAAAACGCTCCATTGAAGCGGCACGCTTCTGGCGAATGAGCGCTTATGAATCGACGGGCGGGTTTAATGCGGAGCAGATTGCTTTTGAAGAAATACAGCCGACCTTACGTTATATAGAGTCTGGTGGAGTCATTCGCCGGGCGGTATTTACACGGGTATATCATGATGAAAAACAGGTCTATCTGCACGATGTATTACGTAAAAAAGCCTACTACTTTTCAGTGATGGATCGTACGATGTCATCTGAAGAGGGCGGATTACGAAAGGCACTGGAACGTTGGTATTTCTTCCGTCCGGTGCTGTATACGTGGGGGAATTTGAAAAACTATATCCGTCACCCGTTGCTGACGATGGGGATGTTGTGGATGTATGTATGCCTAACTGTGATTGGGGTAGCCGCCGTGTTAAAGGGCGGCACCCGTCACTCAGGCGATCTCGCTAAGGCGGATAAGGCGTAACGATGAATGTCCGAGGGTCAGCGTATCCAGCGTGTACAGGTCGGGATCGGAAGATTCCGACTCCTCATACGGTATGTATAATGAATGCGTGGTTAACTGAATACCTTCCCCGTCAGGATGACGTAGTGAGCGCCCAATAGGATACAGCTCAGCAAGTGCAATGTGTACAGCGGTTACGATATCTTGTTCATTCAGCAGCACATAGGGTCGGTACGGAGCATTCAAAATGCTGTCTATAAATACTGACAGGTCGGAAGCTACGTTCTGGTCTGCTGCATGCAGGCTGTTTCGATTGAGTTTGGCTTGATCAAGCGCCTCATACAGTATTTTTTTTAGCGTATCATCATCCAGCTCCAGCGGTTTCGTCAAAAAACGGAACACACCGACTTGATTAATCGCCGATAAAATGGACTGCGTATGCAGGTGACCAGACAAAATGATTCGTACGATATGTGGATAATCTTTCTTAATCATGCGAAGGAAGGTAATCCCATCCAGACCAGGCATGAGCAGATCGGAAACGACCACATCAATCGGGTGCTGTTCCAGCACTTGTAGGGCTTCTTTGGGCGTGTGAGCGGTATGTAAGGTGAATGCTTCTTGCGTCAGGGTCCGTTCAAGTAGGGACAGAACCATAGGGCTGTCGTCAACAAATAGAATGTTTTGGGGTGTCATAAGAACTGCGCAACTCCAATCAGGAAGTAAGAAATGAGGAACTACATGTATAATATCAGCGTTTTGGCATTTTTGAAAGATGTCAATACAGAACGGGCGTTGCGTCTTTTTTGTGAACGATTTGATTCGGCTGAGCATGCCCTCTGGGAAAAAGGTATGCGTCTCCTTCATCAGTATCATGCTGCACGGCATACAGGGGTGACCCTGGTTGTCTCCAGCGCACTTCAGCATATGGACGATCGTCATGATATTTACGTTGTTGATCTGCGGGAATACGGCGAGGAAGAGTTGGATCGCTTATATATCGCAAAAACATGCGAGTTGATCCTACTGACGGACGGGGCAACGGAAACCGCTGCGAGGTTTGCTGCCCTCCAGCGCCGCACTCCCCGTTTGCTGTGCGCACGGCTACCGCTGGTCAGCTACGAGCTGGAATGCCTGATGCAGGCTATTTTGAGCCGTCGTGAACAAAATGGAGGGGACAGGGAAGCATGAAACAATGGGCTTTGTTGAAACCAGGTTGGCAAAAACTGATCCTGTACCTGATCGTACTGGGTGTGACCGTGTTTTTGGCCGCTGTGCTTCAATGGTTTGTCGTGCGACAATTCAGTGTTCACTTGGCGGAGATTCAGAATGAACAGCTCCAGTATGAGGTACAGGAACTTTCTAGCAGCATAACCGAGCGTTATGCCGCATGGCAGGCTGAATTGAAGGAGCTGTCGTCCAGTCTGGGCAGAGATATGCTGAATCAGGGAACACGCCAGTATCCTGAGGGGTTTAAGCGTGAAAGCGGGGCCTTTTATGTGCTGGATGAACAGTATCATGTGATAGTCGGACGAGATAATCGTGAGATGAAAAGTGCGGTCCAGCAGATTAAGTGGCTGCAAAATGGTTGTGCAGTAAGCTCTTTTGTGACAGAGGATCATCAGCCTGCCCAGTATATCGCATGCAGGATTCAAGGAGCGCAGATGGGCGGTTTTATGGTGCGCAAGGTTGACGCTGATATGCTCAGCGGAATTATTAAAAGTAAACCGGTTAACCAGTATGAGACTTTATTTTATAACGGTCAATTTAAAGTTGTAGCTTCCCGAAGTAATCCGGATATTAACCGAACGGACATCACGGGCGTCACCCGTAGGCTGCTGGAGGGCAATACAGGTGTCATTGAAGATGACGGTGAAAAATACGGGATAGGATTTAGCCGCATTGGGGAAGAAGCCCTTTACATATCGGTTAAGGATGTCAGCGAGGATACAGCACAGCGAATCAGCTCCTTCGGCAAACAGTTGTGGATGGTCATGGTTCTAATATTGTTCATTCTGTGGGCCATGCTCGTACAGTTCCGCAAAAGGATTGTGAAGGATGCCATCGTGAACAACCAGGTGCGTGATCAACGGCGAGATGAAGATATGCGACAGCAGCAGGACACGTATTATTTGCCGTTAATGCAGACGATTGAGCAGCAGCTACAAGAGCTGCAAGAGCAGACTGGCCGTCTCACAGGCGGTGATGATTTGAAGCTGCTGGGATTCTATCATGATCTAGCAAACCGATTTGAAGCGGCATCCAGTCAGGGAAAAGGAGCCTCTCATGAGGAACTGGAGTATTTTCGCGAGTTGAATGAAAATTTTATCCAGGGTCGTCTCAGACAGGAATCCTCACTGGGAGAGTTACTGACGGGAGTTCGTAGCTTGCGCGATGAGCTGGAAGAGAAGATGCATGATAATAGTGGAATTAGCTTTACAGATATGAATGAAATATTGTCTGAGTCGCTGAAATGGGCGAACCGTTCATTGAACATGAAGAACATTCAAGTGATCTTGCGGCAAGAGCCTGTTCCATCGATTGCAGCACAAGCACCCATGCTGTACAAAACGATTCAGGGACTGCTGGAAAATGCAGTGCAGGCCATGGGACGCCAAGGCGGAGAACAGCCTGAGGATCAAGAACAGGGCCAAACAGGTCTGCGGTCCAAGCGACAATCTCAAGTGCTTAAGGTTAGTTCACGGCTGGAAGAAGGAGAAATTGTTATTATCATTGAGGACACAGGCGGCGGGATTGATGATAAAATGCGTTGGAGCTATTTCCAGCCAGACTATTCCCAAAACTCGCAGGAGCATGCATTCAGCTTGTACCATATGGATGCATACCTGAAGACCATAGGCGGCCGTTTAAAGCTGCGTAATACCGATCAGGGCTTGCAGGCAATCGTTCGTTTGAGAAGATAGGTCCAAGATAACCGACAGATATACGAGAAGTTCAAGAGAGGGGGACAAGCATGAAAAAATGGGTATTTCACTATCGTTACGATATGGCGGCAATGATGTTGATGCTGATTGCGATTGTTGCATATCTTGCACCCATCTATGGACCAGGGCAAATTGTGTTTAGCGACATTGCTTTTGGAGCCACCTCTCATCGGTATCTGGAGGAAATAACCGGGGTATGGAACGAGCGATGGTCTACCTCGACCTTGTTCAATGCTCCACGTATCCTGTACATCTTGCCCTTCTATGGACTGTCACTCTTATTTGAGGAAAGCGGACCGGTCTTGCTCAAGTCGTTTATTACAGGCTTGTTATTTGTTTCGGCATTTTCGATGTATGCCTTTGCCAAACGATTGGTTAGCGTGTATTATTCACCAAGCTTTACGAAGACCCGTATTTTTGCCATCATGGTCGGCTCGTTGTTTTATGCGTTGAATCCGTGGGTTATTTTCCGCATTCAGCATATTTATTTGCTCTGTGGATATAGTTTATTTCCGTTAATGCTGCGGTTCTTTTTCAGTGCGGTGGACCCCAAGTTTCAAATTCAACAAATTAAAAACTATCATTCCCACAAGCTGTATCAGCGGAACTGGATCGACCTGTTTCTGTTGGCTGCGGTATTCACCGTTAGTGCTGCGGCAATTCACTATTTTTTCTTCGGCATGATTTATTTGGGCTTGTTCACCATGTTGCTATTGATCAAGCTGACCTGGACCCACCGTAAGGCTGGTCGCACCTATTTGCAGCCGTTATACGGCAATTTTTTGCGTAAAGGGATCATTTTTGGCATGTTTTTCGGTCTGCTCAGTTTTTATTGGTTGTCTCTATATGTCGGTAGCATGTTGATGGACGCTCAAGCGTCTCAGCATAATATCAATGTCGTGGATACGTTGTCTCTGTTCAGCCGCAACAGCAGTTTAAATAATGTGGGTTATTTACTGAGCTATTGGTGGCCCATGTTTTCCTTGTCCTCACTGCCTGTCATGTTTTATGTAGGAGGGGGATTTTTGTTGCTATTGATCGGGTATGCGATGGTGACACGTTCACATAAAAATCCGATCATTCTGATCTTCTCGCTACTTACGCTGCTGTTTCTGGTTGCAGCTACCGGGACGACGTTCCCATCGATTGCCAAGTGGTTTGTCATTCTGGTTACGAAAACCCCTGTGATTGGTTCGGTTTTCCGTGATCCTAACAAATTTATTGGACTGATTGCCCTTAACTTCGGGGTGTTGCTGACCTTTGGTGTCATTCAATTTATGGAATGGTTCGGATCCTCGCCGCTACAGCGTGTATATAAAAAGCTGGCGGTCGTTATCGTCGTCCTGTGTCTGGGGGTATATTTTGCTCCCTTGCGCACTCAGTTCATTGAGGGGTACTACAAGCCAGTACAAGTGCCAGAGGCTTATGCTCAAATGGCTGAAAAGCTGACTGATCCGGATCGTTTCGATAGCAAGGCATTATACTTTCCGATTGCTGACAATATGATTCAGAGCTATAACGGAGTAGCCACGCCCAAATGGAATAAAGGGAAGACCGCAAACGAAAAGGCAACGGGAGATTTTCAGGTATACTCTTCTCCTAAAAATACGATCTTTCATCATGAGGGCAATGATCCCGGTATTACATACTATATGAATTTTCTACAGTATGTCATGGACAACGGATTAAGCTCCCGATTAGGTTGGCTGTTCTCTACCTTTGGTGTCAACCAGTTGGTCTACCATGATGAATATGTGGGACAGGAGAAGCGTCAGGATTTCCACCTCTCTCAGCTGGAAGGTCAGACCGGGCTGAAACGTACGTACCAGAACGGGCTATTTTCCATATTCAATCTCGACCAGACACCGCCCTATATGAACATCCTTGCCAGTAAAATTGTAACACCTTACGGTTTTAGCCGACTAGAGAGCTACAGTCATCTGCCTGGTTTTGATTTTAGCCGCTTTGGAGTGCTGTTCAGTGCGTTAAAGCCTGAGCTAAAAACCATCCAGACGATTAACAAAGGGGATTATGTGGAAGCGGCGTCCTTTAATGACTTGCTATTGTCACAGCTTCCAGCAGAGGATTACTTACGGCCTTTTGATGCCATTGAGGATGGTAATGCCTTTTTAAAATGGTCCAAAACCTTTGCCTCGACTAACGATTGGTTGTGGTATTTATCCTCCCAAAATATACGGAACTTTCCGTTCGATATGGAAATGGATGCAGGGATTGCGGTCACCTTTGCCAGTAAGAAGCTGGATGTGGCCCCGTATCAGATGAGCAGCATCGAAGGGAAGACGGTTGTGGACTTTGATTCCATGTTGCGGACCGAAACCTTCTTCAAGCCGGATAACCCGCAGTTGTTCAGTGTGCAGGCTAATCCCCGTGAGGAATTGAATGATGTGCCAACTCTGCATGGCGAAATTATGAAGGGTGACCCGAGTAATATATGGCAGGTCGCTCGATCGGGTTTGCTGGAAGCCAAGGAAAATAATCCGTATCAGTTCCAAATTACTGTTTCCGGTCGCGGAACGAACAAAATGCATGTGAAAATGAGATTTTACGATAAGCAAATGCGTGAACTGGGGGTTAGCTATGTCGTGGCGCCTTCGGAGGGATATAATTTTGACAGTGTGAAATTTTACGGGGAATACGTGTCGCCGCCCGGCAGCTATTGGATGCGAATGGATTTGTTAACCCTGCAGCGTCCACAGCAAAAAAATTACTGGTGGATTCATGATATCCAGCTACGTGATTTGGGGCAATACAGTAAGCCTAACACGTTTACGATGCACAAAAAACTGGATCAACCTCAAACCTCGCATGTATATGCCAGAGTGTTTATGAATAAGGCAGGCGGGAAATTACAAGTCACGTTACCGGACAAAGTGGTTAGTATCAAGACCCAGGATGATGGTTTAAACCAATTTCAATGGGTCGATCTGGGAGAACATGTTTTTCCAAAAGGAGATACTCCAGTCACGGTTAATAACCTGCAAGGTTTTAATGCGGTCAATCAATTTGCGATTGTGCCTGTGGATCAGCTAGATCGGTTATCTTTTCCAGTGGAGCAGGCATTGAAGCGGGGCAAGCTCTTTTTCACCTTGGAGGCAGAGAACGATTTTAACGCCCAAGGGAATGTGCAGACGGAGCGTGCTTTGCCAAGACTTAGTATGGGGCGAGGGATCAGCTATCAGAAGGGGACGTTAAGCAGGGATGTGGAAGTCGCCAAAACGGGAACCTATGCCACAGCTATTTTGGCCAATCTACCTGCAGGATACCATGGGTCATTAACGATGAAGTGGGTGAATGAAGAGACGGGAGAGGTGCTGACCAGAACGATTCGTACGGAAGAGTCGTATAAGCGGTTACCCGCTACCTCTTTATCTGAAAAGCAGGTTATTGAAACGGTGCCCGATCAGGATGGTTTTGCCAAGAAAATCATACAAATTCCCGGTCTGCTGAACGACTATGGCCGAATAGAATTCAAAAATCTGTTCCTAACCAAGGGAAAGTATCACTTAACCCTTGTGCTGGACAGCCAAGTACCGTCATTGAGCCGTTTTGGAGATATTCATCGAATGGGCGGGCAGGAAGTGACGGTAATGCCTGGGGAGAACACGAAGGAGTCATTAGACACGGATGTCGGATGTGTAGCGGATATACGACCTGGCCAGACGAACCTGTCATTTATGGACGAAGGACTCTCTATCCGTTACGCACCTAGCTATTCCTGTGACTGGAATATATATGCGTCCAAGAAAATGAAGGCCGAGCCGCTGCAAGAGTATGCCGTGCAGTTGGATGCGCGATCAGCACAAGTTGGAAGTCGGCACATGAAGGTCATATTTTTGAATAAAGCGTCCCAGGTTCTCCAAACCTCCTATATTGATGAGGTGGAGGAGAGAGATAAGGAACAATGGAATCATTATGATCAAATTGTGAAGGCACCGGCAGGAACCGCCATGATGCAGTTTCAAATTTTAGCGCATGCGCACAAGAAGCAGTCAGGCTTATTTCAAATGAAGGAATATTCCATTATCCCTTATCAAGCCATGATTACAGTGGATCAATTTACGTTGTTTGAGGGAACGGATATGGATACCTTTTTTATGGCACCACATGCTTCGGAAAGCATTCAGGCTACTCGTGAGAATTCCATGGAACGCAGTTTTACGCTATATAATCCGACGCATCAGCAGGTGCTGATCCGGGAGACCGAATCACCCAATCCACTATGGGAGTTCAGGCTGGGTGGCGAAAATCAGCGAGCCCGTCTGTCTGTGAATGGAGTAACTACCGGATTTATTACCAATGGTAACGGGAACGGGAAAGTCGTCGTTATTCTGGCTTCCGCCTACCGTTTCGGATGGGGACTGTTCCTCATAGGGATACTGGGTGGAGCAGCTTGTTTTCTTCCTTATCGGCGATGGAAGAAGCGAAACCTTCCATAAAAAGCAAGCTGCTCAGTGGGGAAATGGGTAGCCATGATACGGCTACATCTCATATTTGTAGCCTCTGCCCCAGACGGTACGGATGTGCTGAGGATTTTTAGGGTCACGTTCTATTTTTTTGCGGAGGCTGGAAATATGTACGTCGATAGTGCGATCCAGATAAGCGCCATCTCCGCCTTTGATCCGATCCATCAGCTCACTGCGGGTAAAGACTTTACCTGGATTGCAGGACATTTCTTTTATAATAGAAAATTCGATTTGAGTGACTTCTATTTCTTGGTCATCGACTAACAGACAATGACGGTAATCATTCACCCATACCCTTACCTTTTTATTCTTTTGAGTTACCGTTTGCGATTCAGTGAGCATGTTGCGGCCGCAGCGGCGCAGCAGGGCTTTGATGCGGGCATTTAACTCTATCAGACTGAACGGCTTGCATAAGAAGTCATCTGCTCCGTCATCCAGAGCTTTTATTCTTATATTCAGCACGGTGTTATTAGAGATGACCAGCATAGGGACTGTGGTAAATTGACGGATTTGGCTGATCAGCGCACATTCGACTTTACCGGAAAACATTAGAGCGGTCACAATAATATCCGGCTTAAAACGCATGAGTGTAGGAATTGCAAGTTTAGAGTCATAAATAAGCTCGGTATGATAGCCTTCCTCCTGAAGGTGAAGAGCAATCATATCTGCCAAACCTTTTTGATTTTCAATGATGAGTATTTTTATGGGCATGACTGACATCTCCTGTACAGACAAAGATACAATAGCATTGCATAATCATGTATTTGCCACGATAATACATACTTATGTATTCGGCAGAAATGCGAAAAATGAACAGTCTTATAATGTAAGAAAAATATTAATTTACAGGAAGAAGGTTGCATCTTTGCGAATGATTTTATTATCTGGAGGTTCGGGTAAACGTCTGTGGCCCTTATCCAATGTGAACCGTCCCAAGCAGTTTCTTTCCATACTACGTCACGACGAACGGCCCGAAAGTATGCTGCAACGAATATGGAGGCAATTAGATGAGGCGAATTTGGCAGATGAGGCCTATTTTTCGACGAGTGGAACTCAGGCCGAGCTGATTCGAGGACAAATTGGCGGAGATGCTGTAGTGATTGAGGAGCCGACTCAGCGGGATACCTTCCCGGCCATTTCCCTGGCTACGGCCTACTTGCATGACGTTGCAGGCGCATCACGCGACGAGATCGTAGGGGTCATGCCTGTGGACGGGTATGCGGGGGATGAATTTTTTGAGCATCTGCGCAGGCTTCCTTCCATATTAGAGCAATCAGGAAGCCATATCGCATTAATGGGGGCTGCTCCGACGGAACCCTCTGATAAATACGGATATATTGTGCCTTCAGCCTCTCCTTCACTTGACCAGCCATATTATAGGGTTAGTTCATTTGTAGAAAAGCCGGATCTGATTCGTTCAGAAGCGTTGATCCGTGAAGGGGCCTTATGGAATTGCGGGGTGTTTGCTTTTAGACTGGGCTTTTTATTGGATATTCTGAAGCAAATGGGTATACCATCCGACTATGAATCTCTTTCGACAAATTATGCAGACTTGCCTAAAACTAGCTTCGATATTGCGGTAGTAGAGCATACTCATAAGCTCTCTGTGCTTCCATATCATGGAGAGTGGAGAGACTTGGGCACATGGGATTCGTTGGTGAGAGAAGTAAGTTCGAAGCTGAGTGGTCCAGGATATATTTCAGAAGCTTCACATGACTCGCATATCATCAATGAACTGGAGATTCCGGTCAGTATCTGGAATGTCCCGGACATTATCGTCGTTGCCGGGCCGGATGGCGTGCTGGTTACGGATCGGCAGTCATCCACAGGAATTAAGGATATGGTGGCGGAAATTGAAATCGGACCACGTTTTGAGGAGCGCTTCTGGGGAAAGCAAACGGTGTTATCCCATCAAGCGGCAGCAAGTGGATTGCAGACAGTGACCAAACGCGTGGTCATTTCAAACGGGAGATTTATCAGCTATCATGAGCATCAGTTTCGTAAAGAAGTTTGGACTATAGTTTCTGGAACCGGGAGTGTCTCTATCAATGGCGTGATACAGACAGTCAGCCCCGGTGAGGTCATCGTCATTGAACCCGGTACAAAGCATTTTATAGGGGCAGTAGAAGGAGATTTAGAATTCATTGAGTCACAAATCGGACATATCGTATCCGAAACGGATATTATCCGTTATGAATTTCCTGATTCGATTGACGACCATACTCATGAAGTGTCTACAATATAGGGACTGATAGATACGAACGAGGTTTATCAGAAGGCAGTGAAGAGTAGTAGGAACTATTTTTTATTAGAGCTTAGATGCCTGTTCATTCCTAAAAAGGTATTCATGCGTTATACGAATGAATACCTTTTTTTTGCATAAACAGTTCTCTGTGTTTGTAATGAATTGAATAGAAAAGAGACTTATAAAATAATAATTTTCTTGGAAGTCAGCCACTCTTTTACAGCGTCCGTACTGAGGTCTCTTTTGGGCGTCCATTCTATTTTATCAACCAGCTTGCCGTTTCTGAATTCTGCAATAGTGGGGGTGTATTTAACGTTGTAATCCTCTTTGAATTTATTCCATTGAGGCTTGTCCTTATGGATTTTGTGAACGTTCAAAAAAGTAATTTTAGAGCCTAGATTATACTGTTCGATCATCTTGTTAAAGTTAGGCTCAAACCGATTGCAATCGCCACAACTCGGTCTGCCGACATAGACAAACACACTTTGATCCTGCTGAATCAAACGCTTAAAACCATCTAGTGTAACCGCATTCAAGTGGTCATATATTTCGGGATAATTGCTTTTGCTTGCTTGGATCTCTTTATCTTTCTGCTGAACAACCTGCTCCAGATCTTGAAATTTAACTACAGCTGAAATAGCGATACCAATGAGAAGCAATACAATGACACTTAACCCGGCGATATATCCTTTTTTCACAGAAACCCTCCTTTTTTTACAATCTCAAACTTACAATAAATGATTTTTTCGTTTTTCACTGTAACACTTGTCTCATTATGTATAAAAAAGAAGCTTTCCCGTAGGGAAAGCTTCTTTAGTCAGCATTTTGCATAATTCGATTCCCAACGCTTGTAAGTACAGTATATAGACGAATTAAAGCATTTCGATCTATATACTGCTGATTTGAAAACGCTCCTGGGATTTATGCAAAATGCCCTAGTCTGATAATTAAATGTTAGACCACAACAGTCAACAAGTAATCCTCACGCTTCACTTCAGTTTCCATTGTGTTCAATACGTCCAGGTATTGAGCGGAATTTGTTACGATAATCGGCGTAGTCGTTGTATAGCCTGCCGCCTTAATTTGTTCGATATCAAATTCGAGCAACAATTGCCCTTGCTTCACTACATCACCCTCTTTGACGCGCTTGTCAAGGAATTGTCCTTTCAGCTTCACTGTATTCACACCAACGTGAATCAGAATTTCTGCTCCGTCATTGGAAGTAATACCGATGGCATGTCCGGTTGGGAATACGGTCGTAATCGTTCCATTGACAGGAGATGTCAGCACACCCTCTGTAGGATCAATAAGGATTCCTTTCCCCATAGCACCTGAAGCAAAAGCAACATCAGAAGATTGTTCCAAAGGCAATACTTTACCTTGCAGTGGGCTTACGAGAATTTCTTTCTCGATTGTCACTTCTTTCTTTATAGGCGCAGCTTCTGTTTTTGCAGTTTCTTCTTTTGGATCATCAAAGCCCAAAATCATAACCAACACAACTGCGAGTACAAAGGCAACGAGCAAACCGATGACTACCCACAAGAATCCAGTTCCAAAATAAGTTGGCAGCGCCAGTAAACTAGGTAGGGAGAAGGATTTTGCAGTCGCTCCGCCAGAAGCGATAATAGCGCCACCAATACCACCGGATATGCAAGCATAAATAAAAGGCTTTTTCAATTTCAAAGTTACACCATAAATCGTTGGTTCTGTAATCCCGAATACAGCCGCCAGTGTAGAGGAACCCGCCAAAGCCTTCATTTGAGTATTTCTAGATTTCAGGAATACCCCCAGTGTTGCACCGGCTTGAGAAAGTACGGCTGCTGTAAGCATCGGAAGCATCGTGTCATAACCCAATGTAGCAATATTGGACAGCATAATAGGAACGAAGCCCCAATGTACACCGAAAATAACAAACACTTGCCAGAATGCACCAGCCACAGCTCCGGCGATCAATGGGCTTAAATTGTATACCCATGTAAAACCGTTCGCCAAGCCTTGACTGATCAGGTTACCGACTGGACCAAAGGCCAAAAACGTCAACGGAACAACAACTAGCAGTGATAGCATAGGGACGATAATGTTTTTAACCGATTGATGAACAAAGGAATTAAACCAACGTTCCACATAGGACTGTACCCATACCGCGAGAATAATTGGGATTACGCTGGAACTGTATTTTATCAGAATGATTGGAATCCCGAGAAAAGCCAGTTTTGCCGGATGGTCCACCGCTGCAATAACATCCGGGTACACGAGTGCTCCAGCAACTGCGACCGATACAAAGGCATTTGTCTTAAATTTACGGGACGAAGTAATAGCCAGGAATATAGGCAAGAAATAAAATACGCTGTCCGAAGCGGCGTTCAAAATGAGATACGTACCGCTTGTAGTATCAATCCAATGAAGCGACGCAATTAAGGCCATAATCCCTTTGAGCAAACCTGCTCCGGCAAGAGCACCCAAGAGAGGTGAGAAAATGCTGGAAATGATATCGACCGCTTTGCCGAGAACATTTGTTTTTTCGGAAGATTCTTCCTTTTTGGCATTAGGATTGTCTGCATCCTGCAAATTCGTTTCTGCCATCATATGCTCAAATACTTGACCTACATTGTTGCCGATGACCACTTGGAACTGGCCGCTGCTTTCCACCACTGTAATGACACCAGGTGTTGCTTCCAGTGCAGCTTTGTCTGCTTTTGTGCGATCTTTTAATTTAAATCTCAAGCGTGTAGCGCAATGGAATACGGAATTGACATTCTCTTCGCCGCCAACGAGAGTCACTATTTTTTTAGATAGTTCTTTATCACTCATATTTAGAACTCCTTATGGGTTATTCTTGCTACTGATAGGGTTTACCGTTTACATTTGTTGCTAAGATGCGCCGGCATGCATCTTTTTAACCTTGTAAACAAGAAAAACCTAAACTCGTGGTGAAAACTGCGCACTCTTCCTATAAGGGAACGTCGATTTCACCATCAGTTTAGGTTTTGCCTGCCTTACCAGTCACAATCCATGAACGATGAGGGGTATGAAGTTGTTAGTCTTATATGTTATTACGCTCAGTTACCCGATGAATATGGATAGTTAGATATACGTATTCATCCTTGCTTAAATATTGATCGTATGTTTTTTCCAGATACTCATTGATCTTTTGGGCGCAAGCAAAAGCTTCGGTATACGTCTGCTTCACCTGGTTGTACAAGAATTCTTCACCACTGTGAATGACTTCTTTACGAATCACTCGCATCGCAAAATATTGCAAATGTGTCAAAAATCTCGAATAGCTAAAAGAAGACTCATCCAGCACAATCCCGTAATGGTACGTAATAATGTTCAATATATGTTGGACAATCTCGGTCATTTTCAGTGTAGATTTCATTTCGTTACCGTCAATCCGTGCATTCACCATATGCAATGCAATAAATCCCGCTTCATCTTCGCCCAATTTTACTCCGAGCGTATTTTCAATTTTTTGGAGAGCATCCAGTCCAACTGCAAATTCTTTTTTGTAAAAGCGTTTAATTTCATACAGCATCGCGTTTTGGAGTGCCAGTCCTTTTTCTTGCCGTTGTATGGCAAAATGAATATGGTCGGTCAACGTTAAATAAATATTATCGCTTAACTCCGTATCCAACACTTCTGTTGCATGGGTTACGATTTCATTCACGACCTCCAGATGAGATACAGGAATATCGTTCAGCAGCTCGGTTAGTTTGGCCGTGAACTCGTTTTCATTTAACATGAAAATCTTATCTATTTTATCATCATCGACTTGATCGCCAGCCACCTTTTTGAAGGAAATACCTCTTCCCATCACGATGACCTCTTTGCCTTTATCGTTTTTAGTCAATAGGACGTTGTTATTGAGCACCTTCTCAATAATCATTGAAGTTCCCCCTCCCATCCTTTACCAATAAAAAATGCCTAAGCACAATTCAATACTATTGTTAGCAATAGTACTCAATTGAACTCAGGCATTGCCCGCATCACCGGTCACAATCCTTCGATATAGTGCTATTGTAGCACAAAAAAAAGCGATTTCAACATTTTTTATTCTGTTTCGACAAAAAACATTTTATATCAAGACCCTTTTGCCTAATTTGCAAGTAAAGCGTTACCTTATGTGGTCGTACGTTCAATGAGGCTGTACTCTAGCGAATGAAGCTCCATTTGGCGTCCAATCAGCTGGGGGGAAAGCATGAAAAAAGCATTTTGTGCTTGAGCCATGATAGGATTTTGAATCGTTGTAATCCCCAACGTATGCGACAGCTCCGTGTTATCAAACCCAACAATCGCCAGATCTCCCGGTACGTTCAGCCGTTGTCTGCGTGCTTCGCAGAGAATGCCCACAGCTACATAATCGTTAGCACATAAAATAGCCTCTGGGAATTCCCCCCGATGCTGTAACAAATCCCGTACGACCTGTTCGCCATCACGGATATTATAAATTGAAGAGTGATTCCAGTGTTGCAACACTGGCAGATTGTGCTCACTCATGATCTGTTCATAGGCTCGTTGTCTGCTATGGGTATTGATGCTGCTTGGACGACCAAAAGCATTGGCTATACGGGTATAGCCTTTTTGTATCAAATGCTTTAGTGCTAGCATGTAACCTTCATATTGATCCATTGCCACGGAGCGAATATCGGTATGCTCCATTCGTTGCCAGGCCACGATCGGGCCATATTTACAATAGGTACTCAAAAAATCAGTGTCATTCACGCAGGAAATGATGACCAGCGCGTCGACTCTTTTTCTTTTTAAATCTTCAAAAGCTTGAAGCTCTTTCTTTTTGTCTTCTCCCGAAGTATAAATAATGGTTTGAAATTCATACTGGCCTGCTACTTCCACAAAACTGTCCAGAAAAGCGAGAACAATTTCATTGATCGTTGAAGTGATGATGCCAATCTGAAGCGTTTGACCCTTGGATAGAGAAATGGCATTCCGATTAGGAACGTAATCCAACTCCTGCATGATTTTCAATATTTTAGATCTGGTTTCTTGGCTTACATGGGGGGACTGATTTAATACTCTGGATACCGTAGCCTTGGAAAAGCCCGCCAGTTTTGCAATTTGATCAAGATTCGACATGGTGCTTCTCCTCACATAAGAAAAAATACTTGACATGAAACGCGTTACAACGATTAGGATGCTTATGAGGGCATTACGTCTATTTTAAAGCATCTGTCAATGCATTTCAAAGGAGAACGGTTACCGTTAGGTATGGTAGGTATGGATTCACATTTGCAGCATTTGATGGGATTACTTAGGCCAAAGTGAAAATCTTATATACGGAAAGAGGTCTTTATACCATGACGAAGATGCTAAAAGGATTTCCGAAAAACTTCTTGTGGGGCGGGGCAACTGCAGCCAACCAATTGGAAGGTGCTTTTGACGTAGATGGAAAAGGCTTGTCCAGCGCAGACATGATTGCTTATGTACCCAAAGCGGAACGTAAGAACGATCACGCTATAGAGATTTCGTCCGAGCGACTCGAAGACATTTTGGCAGGCAAAGTCAATGCCCGTTTCCCAAAACGTGAAGGTGTGGACTTTTACCACCACTACAAAGAAGATATTGCATTGTTCGCTGAAATGGGCTTTAAAGTATTTCGTATGTCCATCCACTGGTCGCGGATTTTCCCGAATGGCTATGATCACGAGCCGAATGAAGCAGGATTGCAATTCTACGACAATGTATTTGATGAGCTGCGCAAATATAATATTGAGCCCTTGGTAACATTGTCACATTATGAAACACCGCTAGGTCTGACTCAGAAGTATAATGGCTGGCTGGGTCGTGAAGTCATACAGCATTACGTCAATTATGCCGAAACGGTGTTTACACGCTATAAGGATAAAGTAAAATACTGGCTGACCTTTAATGAAATCAATGTAATGACCATGAGTCCGTTCACCGGTGGCGGTGTGGTTATTGACCGTGTAGAAAACAAACAGCAAGCGATATATCAAGCATTGCATCATCAATTTGTAGCTAGTGCACTGGCAACCAAACGGGGACATGAGATCATCCCGGGTGCTCAGATCGGCTGTATGTTGGCACGTATAGAAAGCTATCCACATACGTGTAACCCAGCGGATATACTGAAAGCCCAGCATGAAAATCAGATGAACCTATTCTTTACGGATGTGCATGCCCGTGGGGAATATTCCAACTATATGAATCGTTATTTTGAAGAAAATAATATTGTGATCCAGACAGAACCCGGCGATGACGAAATTTTGAAAAATAATACAGTTGATTTTATCTCATTTAGCTACTACATGACCTTGACCGTATCGGCAGGTCCAGAAGGCGAGAAAGCAGCAGGAAACCTGATTGGCGGCGTGAAAAATCCGTATCTGCAGTCCTCCGACTGGGGATGGCAGATCGATCCGATCGGCCTGCGTGTTACACTGAATACGTTTTATGATCGCTATCAAAAGCCTCTGTTCATCGTGGAAAATGGCTTGGGTGCATATGATAAGGTGGAGGAAGATGGCTCTGTGCATGACACATATCGCATTGATTACTTGCGTCAGCATATTGCCCAAATGAAGGAAGCGATTGCCGACGGTGTTGATCTGATTGGTTACACCAGCTGGGGCCCTATCGACCTTGTGAGCATGTCTACTTCCGAAATGTCCAAGCGCTACGGATTTATTTACGTTGATCTGGATGATGACGGTAACGGAACGCTCAAACGCTCCAAAAAAGACTCTTTTAATTGGTATAAAAATGTGATAGCAACCAATGGTGAAGAATTGTAATTCCATATCATCTCGGGCGGGTATAGCAGAGGACATCCTAAGGATGCGATCTGCTGTACCCGCTTTTTTGATAGACTCAATAATAATATTTCAGAGGGCTTCACAAACTTTTCACTTGTAATAAGCTGAAAGTTTTCTGTATAATGAATAAAAATTTCATATGTCTGGTTGATGTTTGCGGGAGATGGAACGAAGGTTCCGACCGAAGGGGCAAAACTCTCAGGTGCTTAGGCTGGTTACAGCCACAAGCGGGGACCGTAAACGGACAGAACTCTGGAGAGACCCTTAATTGGGCGCCGAAGGTGCACCGCAGAGAACATCTGCTTAAACTCTCAGGCAAAAGGACAGAGACGCGAATAACCTGTGACAGGGAATACCCTAGGCTTTTTTATGAGCTATTAGAGGTAGAAACCTGCACAAGATGGTTGTATTTTTTCGTGCCTTTAACCTCTCCAGGAGTCGAATCAGCTGATTTGACTCTTTTTTGTTTTCTAATATGTTGGAGGAGCGGGTTGAAAATGAATTTGGTACATGTGTTAGAAACGATTGACAGCTGGATATGGGGAGCGCCGCTTCTTATTCTCGTGATGGGCACGGGGTTGTGGCTAACGATCCGCTTGAAGCTGCTTCAGGTTATTCGATTGCCTTTGGCGCTCAAGCTAATTGGTAAAGCGCCGGACGAAGGTAGCGGAGATGTAAGCAGCTTCGGTGCATTGAGTACGGCACTGGCAGCTACTGTAGGTACAGGAAGTATTGTTGGCGTGGCGACAGCGATCAAGCTGGGTGGGCCCGGTTCATTATTCTGGATGCTGGTTGCAGCTTTTTTCGGGATGGCAACCAAATATGCGGAAGGATTATTATCCGTTAAATACCGTGTTAAAGACCGGAACGGACAATTTTCGGGTGGTCCGATGTATTATATTGAAAACGGACTTGGCCGCCGTTTCAAGCCGCTGGCGATGTTGTTTGCCTTTTCTGGTGTTCTTGTAGCCCTATTTGGAATCGGTACTTTTCCGCAAGTAAAGGCTATCGTTTCTTCGACGGAAAGTAGCTTTGGAGTGCCAACGGTAGTTACAGCGATCATTATTTCCGTGTTAACTGCTGTTGTTACGATTGGAGGACTCAAAAGTATTGCCAAGGTATCCACAAAGATTGTTCCATTCATGTCGGGGCTCTATATCGTAGTTTGCTTAATTGTACTCATTAAGTTTGCAGGAGAGCTTCCTCATGCGATTGCTTTAGTATTACAAGGGGCCTTCTCGACCACATCTGCAACGGGTGGATTTGCCGGAGCGACGATTATGTTGGCGATGCGAAGTGGAGTTGCCAGAGGTATTTTTGCTAATGAAGCCGGTTTGGGAAGTGCGCCAATTGCAGCAGCTGCTGCTAAGACGAAATGGCCTGCAGAACAAGGGTTGATATCCATGACAGGCGTATTTATCGATACGATGATTATTTGTAATCTGACGGGATTTACGTTGCTGGTTACGGGAATATGGAGTGGAAATGACGATGGAGGTCTGATGACCCAGCATGCGTTTTCCAGTGCCTTTCCGGCTGGTGCAGAACTCGTGACGATTAGCCTTATTTTATTTGCATTCACAACGATACTGGGCTGGAATTACTACGGGGAACGTTGTGTTGAATATTTACTGGGTGTCAAATGGATTAAACCATACCGTTATTTGTTCATCGCACTTGTGGCAGGAGGTGCGTTCATCAAGTTGGAAGCCATTTGGCTGCTGGCAGATATCTTTAACGCAATGATGGCTTTCCCGAATCTGATTGCACTGCTTGGCTTATCGGGAATCGTAGTTGCAGAAACCCGAACCTATATGGATTCTCTGTATCCTAATAAGAAAAAGGGCATTCTTGCAGGTGCCAGTGTAGGGGCAGCTATTCAAGTAGAAGAAAAGGGACAAACGGTTAATTCATAAATTCCAAAAGGGAGTGCCCTCAGCCATCACAGGCTTGAGGACACTCCCTTTTTAAATGTTATAACGATGCGCGCAAAATAGCTAAAATATCTCCTTGATTAAGCTTTTTATAGTTACCGAAGCCTCCGTATTCCATTTCACGGGCTGCAATGTTTGCGATTTTTTCCAATTGCTCATCATTAATATTGTAATCGGCCAGGGTGGAAGGGGCACCGAGACTTGTCCAGAATGCACTAAGACGGTCAATACCTTCCAAGGCGATTTCTCTATCTGTTTTACCTACGGTGTCTAAGTCAAACATACTGAGCATCAGCCGTTTCATGCGTGCAGCATCCTGATCCACCGTATGTCTCATCCAGTTGGGGAATAGGATCGCCAGACCGCCAGCATGAGGAATATCATATACAGCAGATAATGCATGTTCAATCGTATGCGAAGCCCAATCCCCGAAGTAGCCCATTTGCAGTGTTCCGTTAAGAGCAATCGTTCCGGCATATAAAATCGTTTCGCGATGCTCGTAGTTGTGCAAATCCTCCAACAGCTTAGGTGCAGTTTCGATTACGGTTTGCAGCACGGAAAAGCACATACGATCTTGCAACGGTGTATTTTTAACATTGTGAAAATACTGTTCAAACACATGGCTCATCATATCCACCATGCCATATACCGTCTGATCACGTGGCACAGAGAAGGTGTTTTTTGGGTCCAGAATTGAGAATTTCGGATGCGTCACCGCGCTGCCCCATACGTATTTTTCGTTTGTTTCCCAGTTGGTGATAACAGAATCTGGATTCATTTCTGAACCGGTAGCGGCGAGTGTGAGGATGGTACCGAATGGCAGAGCCTGGGTAGGCATGTGCTTTTTATTGATAATATCCCACACATCGCCGTCATATTCAGCCCCTGCTGCGATGGCTTTGGTGCAATCAATAACGCTCCCGCCGCCTACTGCAAGTAAGAAGTCGATTTTTTTGTTTCGGCAAATGTCGATGCCCTTCTTAACGGTGGACAACCGCGGATTCGGTTCTACGCCCGACAATTCATGAATGTTGAGATGTAGCGGCTGTAACGCGTTTAATACCTGGTCATATAGACCATTTCGTTTGACACTTCCGCCTCCATATATCAGCAAAATATTTTTGCCGTAATTCAACAGTTCCTGCTGCAGTTCTTCAATTTGATTGTCTCCAAAAATTAATTTGGTGGGGTTATAATATGTGAATTTGTTCATCTGGAAAGTTCCCCTCAGTTCATAGTTCATGTTCAAATCGTAAATCGCTTAACCTGATTGCTGTTGTATACCTAACCTCATCATGTAAGCTATTTGAAATGACGATTAATTATTATACATGAAATGAATAAGGGAATTCAAATAAATCTAATCTTTGACCGCTCCGGCGGCAAGATCGGAAATAAACTGGCGGCTAATGAAAAGAAATAAAATTATAAGTGGCAGTACAGCAAGCAGGGTGCCCGCAATGACCATCGCATAATCCGTATTGTATATCCCGTTTAATTGTGACAGTGCAATCTGGAGCGTGAATTTACGCTCATCCGTTAAGACGATTAGCGGCCATAAATAATCATTCCAGGCTCCTATAAAGGTAAACGCGCCGAGAAAAGCGAACGCAGGACGTAGAATAGGCAGTGCTACATTTAAGTACAGCCGAAAAAAGCTGCATCCGTCCATCCGCCCCGCATCCAGCAGCTCCTTTGGAATGGATTCTTCCGCATATTGACGAATCCAGAAAATGCCGAAGGCATTTACCATCCCCGGGATAATAAGCGCTTTGAACGTACCTACCCATCCAAAGGTGGCCATCATGACAAAGGAGGGGACAAGCGAAAGTTGTGAAGGGACCATCATTGTAGCTAGCAGAACGATAAATAGCACTTTTTTGCCCGGAAAATCAAACTTGGCGAATGCAAAACCTGCCAGTGAATCGAAAAACAGAACCAATAAGGTAACAGAACCAGCTACAAAAAGGGTATTAAAAAAGGCTCCGGCAAAATTAATCTGCTGCAATACTCTCGTTATGTTATCCAAGAAGTGGCCGCCAAACCACAATTGCGGTGGAAAACGATAGATGTCTGAAGTTGTACGGGTTGCCATAACGATCAGCCAGTAAAATGGAAACATCGACAGGATGATTCCCACCAACAATCCGGCATATAAAACAAAGGATTTTGCACGTGTCTGCATCATGTTGTGAAGCTCCTTCCCATCGTTATTTTTTACCTTGAACGAGTTTCCAGTTTATGATGGAGAATAGAGCAATGATGAGGAACATTCCCCATCCGACGGCTGCACCATATCCAAAATAGTTGTTAATGAACGACTCGCGGTACAGGTATAAAACGATGGTCATGCCACTTGCCCCGGAACCGCCGTCATTACCGACCAGGACCTGTGGCTCGGTGAAGAGTTGCATACCGCCGATGGTGGACGTAATGACCGTAAACAGAATGACTGGGCGCAGCATGGGGATAGTGATGCGGAAAAAAGCTTGTGCTCCGGTTGCTCCGTCTATTTTGGCGGCCTCATACAGCACATGCGGAATACTCTGAAGTCCGGCCAGATAGATGATTGCGTTATAGCCCATCCATCTCCATACGACCATAGAAGAAATGGCAATTTGGATACCCCATGGCACATTCAGCCATTGAACCATGGGCAGTCCCAAGAGTTGCAGAAGGTAGTTGAGAAATCCGAAATTGTTGGCAAATAAGGCACCAAATATGATGGCGACAGCCACAATAGACGTCACATTGGGCAGGAAGAATCCAACTCGCCATAAGGTGCGCATTTTCACAAATGGGGCATAAAGCAGAAAGGCAATAATCAGTGCGAAGAATAGCATTGGAATTGTTGCATACACCCAGATCACAAAGGTGTTGCCTACAGCCTGCCAAAATTCATGATCTGTTACAAGGTAGCGAAAGTTGCCCCAGCCGTTGTAGGTCATGTCTCCGATTCCGTCCCATTTGTGAAACGCCAGGTATAATGAAAAACCAATCGGAAACAGTCCAAAGATGCCAAACAGCAGATAAAACGGCGAGATCGCAGCATAAACGGCACGGTGCTTCCAGATTTCTCTCAGCATATTGTCCACACGCCTTTTTTGAATTTTGTTTTTTTATCGCTGTAATTCCCGTTCGATTCGTTCCATGGTTTCCGTCCATAATGCATCAGGATTAGCATCCTGCTTGGCAACATTAGCAAGGCGACGGGTCACAATGCCGTGGATGACAGGGTAGCGCTCGCCGAAATAGCTGCTTTTCACATGACGTGCGGAGGCGGCGAAGATGAGTCCGGTGGCCTGACCCCCAAAGAAAGGCTCGGGTGTCCCCATGATAGGATCGTTATAGACGCCGGGAGTGGACGGGAACAGACCGATTTTGTGGTAGGCTTCCAACTGGTGTTCCGGGTTTTGCAGCCAGGTCAGGACTTCAAAGGCTTCTTTGGGATGTTTGCTGGATTTGAGGATAGAAATGAACGAACCACCCAGGTTGCCGTCTCCTCCAGGAGCACGGGCGACTCTCCATTTGCCAGCTGTATCCGGCGCGGCCTCTGTGAGAACTTGCTTCATCCAAACAGCCCCTACAAAAGAGGCAATTTTGCCGTTATTGACCGAAGCGTTCCATTCGGGAGTCCAGCCATCCGCATTGGCGAGCAGATGCTTCTTGTGGAAATCGACAGCGGTTTTCCAGCCCAGACGGATGTCAGGAGATTGATTGCCAATATAGCTGCCATCCGGCTTGAAGTAGAGGTTTGTATGCTGAGCGAGCACTTGATTGTAAACGTTTACAATATTATCAGCCAAAAACGAACGGCTTCCGAATTTCTGCTGAAGTTGTTCTCCGGCTGCCATGTAATCATCCCATGTGCGGATCGAGGCACTAACCTTTTCAGGATCACTAGGCAAGCCTGCTTGCTTAAATAGATCGCTTCGATAGAAGAGGGCAGTAGGCCCAGTATCCATGGGAAATGCAATCATTTTACCATCAGGAGTGATCCCCTGATTCCATTTCCATTCCAAATATTGATCTTTTAGGCGGTCTGCTCCGAGCTCCCTTAAATCATAAAAACGATCCGCACTTGGAAATAGCTCCACCATCCAGTCGTTCAGAGCTACGATGTCTGGTTCACCAGAACGAGCTGCGAGCGTTGTCTTCAGTTTAGCTTTGAAGTCACCACCTATTTTTTGAGTTTTTAATTCAATGTTGGGAAAGTGTTTTTCCGCTTGGGCGAGTAGTTCATCATCAATGGAACGGTTCCAATACCATAATGTAAGCGTTATCTTTTTTCCATTTGACAAATTAGTTTCAGATGATTGACTTTCAGAGAACGAGGGTCCACTACAAGCACTGAACATAGTGAGAAAAGCAAGACATAATACCAACCATTGTACTGTCTTCACATCATTTCCCTCCTTGCTGTCTGAGATAATCTGCCTGCTAAACAAGTTGTAAATGGTTTAGCTCCATCATATGAAGCTGTTACCCATTTATGTGCATTGCCTTAACCAAAAACAAAAAATTTGAAACGTTTATCCATAAAAAAAAGCACGTGCGTCTGTTATATGAAGAACGCACGTACTTAAGTTAGGGATTCAGCTCATGACATCAACCGCAGTATTTCATCTTTCAGAATTTCGGACCGAGTCCCGAAAATAACCTGCAGGGTACCGTTACCAAGCCTGATGATTCCCGACGCTCCGAGCTGCCTGAGAGCTTGATCGTTAACTGCTTTGTCGTCTTTGACGACAAGACGCAGCCGTGTGATGCAGGCATCAATGCTTAGGATATTGTCCGAACCGCCGAGATAGGTTAGTACCCTGCCTGCCTGACTGGACGGAGTGTCGGATGTAGCGTTTGCTTTTTTATTGGGTACAGATTCGTTAGCCTCAGACAGGAGACTGTCTTCTCCATCATCTTCACGCCCAGGAGTTTTTAGGTTGAATTTGAGAATGATAAATCGGAACAGAAAGTAATAGATGAGGGCGAAGACAAGCCCGACCGGGATCATTCGCAATGGGTGAGTGGAGAGCTTCATATTGACCAAATAGTCAATGAGTCCTGCTGAAAAGGAAAAGCCCAGTTTGACATCCAATAGGTATACGACCAGGCCGCTCAGGCCTGTCAGCAGAGCATGAACGCCGTAAAGCAATGGTGCAATGAACATAAACGAAAATTCGAGGGGCTCGGTAATTCCGGTCAGGAACGATGCCAGCGCAGAACCGATGAAAATGGAAGCGACGGCTTTACGTTTTTCCGGTTTAGCCGTATGGATGAATGCGAGAGCGGCTGCCGGGAGAGCAAACATCATAATAGGGAAGAAACCGGACATGAATAGACCAGCTGATTTATCGCCTGCAAAGAAACGGGTCAGGTCACCATGAACAACTTCGCCAGCTGCATTCGTATAGTTACCAATCTGAAACCACGCGATTGAGTTTAGTACATGATGCAAACCGAGCGGGATCAGCAGCCGATTGGCAATCATGAATACCATTGATCCGATTCCGCCAAACCCGACAATCCAGTTGCCGAAGGCTGCAATCCCATCTTGTACCGGACTCCAGATCATTCCGAGCAGAATGGCCAGAATCATGGTCGTGAAGGCGGTAATCATGGGGACAAAACGTTTGCCTGAGAAGAAGCCAAGCCAATCCGGGAGCTGAATATTATGATATTTTTTAAACAGAAAAGCAGACCATCCACCGATAAAAATACCATCCAATACGCCCATGTCCAGCTTGACGTCGTCTGGAATATATGCAAATATACCCGGCACTGCCGCCAAAATACGGGTCAACACCATATAGGCAATGACTGCCGATAATGCGGCTACTGCGTCGCCTGCCAGACCAATGGCAACACCAATGGAGAAAATGAGCGCAAGGTTACCGAAGATAGCCCCCGCCCCCTCGTTCAGAAAAGGAGTGACATAATGATTCAGAAATCCGCCAACTACGGGACCAAACGGTATATCCGTTTCATAATTAATCAGAGCTAATCCTTGCAAAATCCCTGCGGCGGGTAGAGTAGCTACTGGAAGCATTAACGACTTGCCGATTTTTTGCAGAAATTTCAGCATAACATTCTTCCCTTCTTCATCGAGTTTGGGAGTGTCGTATTCATCCTGAAATCCTTACTTGTGCCCATTTTTTTACATCATAAATCGGGGGATCTAACATGGTCAACGATTATTTTAAGCTATGAAATGACGTAAATCCGCAGTTGACATCGCTTACATGCCTATATAGTATCAAATTTAAGTTAATAATCGTGACGGAGACAAGAGAGCCACGCAGACATCCCATGGTACAGCACAGGGTTGATTTGTGATGGCTTTTCTTTTTTTTGTGCGATGAAAGCGATCAAAATCGGGTGATCTATTGAGGAGGTAGGTTGTATGTCGCCATACGCAGCCGAATTCATAGGGACAATGATTCTTATTGCCCTAGGTGGCGGGGTGTGCGCAGGGGTGTCCCTGAAAAAGTCATTTGCTCACGCTTCCGGCTGGATTGTGATTGGAATGGGATGGGGGCTCGCGGTTGCTGTTGGGGTGTATGCAGTGGGTGAAATCAGCGGAGCGCATTTGAATCCGGCAGTAACACTGGCATTGGCATTTCAGGGTGTTTTTCCATGGCGGGATGTTCCCGGCTATATTGTTGCTCAGCTTCTTGGGGCCATGGCGGGTGCGATCATCGTCGTTTTGCATTATTGGCCTCACTGGAAAGAGACGGAGGACACAGCAACCAAACTCAGTGTATTTGCGACAGGACCAGCTATTGATCATCCGTTTGCCAACGTGCTTAGTGAAATGATAGGTACTTTCATCTTTGTGCTTGCTCTGCAGTCATTTGGTGCCAATTCATTTACAGACGGCTTAAAACCGCTGATTGTGGGTTTTTTGGTTGTCAGTATCGGTTTATCCTTTGGAGGCACAACGGGCTACGCCATCAATCCAGCGAGGGATTTTGGGCCGCGTCTGATGCATTATTTACTACCGATTCCCGGTAAGGGGGCGTCCAACTGGAAATATGCATGGGTGCCCATTATAGGACCGCTATTGGGGGGATCTTTCGCAGGGCCATTTTATCAGGCTGTTTTTAAGGGGAGTGTGACTCCAGCTTTCTGGATTTTACTAGGGATCATCGTGATTGTACTCTTGATTACCTTCCGTATGAGTCGTACTTATAAAAATCATAAAACGGATCACAAACTTATAGCGTAAAAACGATGGATTTACACGGGGAGAGATGAACAATGGGAAAATATATTTTGTCACTAGATCAGGGAACGACAAGCTCAAGAGCGATTTTGTTCAATAGCGAGGGAGATGTAGTGTACTCGGCTCAGCGAGAATTTCCGCAATATTTTCCTCATCCCGGCTGGGTAGAGCAGAATGCGAATGAAATCTGGAGTTCTATTCTCGGAGTCATTGCCTCCTGTCTTTCCGAATCCGGTGTAAAAGCAAATCAAGTGGCTGCCATCGGCATTACCAATCAGCGAGAATCGGTGGCTGTGTGGGACAAAAATACAGGAGTGCCCGTATATAATGTACTCGTATGGCAATCACGCCAAACCTCGGACATCTGTGATGAATTGAAGCGACAAGGGCACGAGGAACTGTTTCACAGCAAAACAGGGCTGCTGATCGACCCGTATTTTTCAGGCACTAAAGTAAAGTGGATACTGGACCATGTAGAGGGCGCGCGGGAAAAGGCGGAACGAGGTGACCTGTTATTCGGTACGATTGACTCGTGGCTGATCTGGAAACTATCCGGCGGAAAGGCACATGTGACGGACTACTCGAATGCAGCCAGGACGCTCATGTACAACATTTATGAGCTAAAGTGGGACGAAGAGCTGCTGGACATTCTGGGTGTTCCGAAAATCATGCTGCCTGAGGTAAGACCTTCTTCTGAGGTATATGCGCACACCGTGGATTATCATTTCTTCGGTCAGAATGTACCGATCGCCGGTGCAGCAGGTGACCAGCAAGCAGCCTTGTTCGGTCAGGCATGTTACGAAAAAGGGATGATCAAAAATACTTACGGCACAGGCTGCTTTATGCTAATGAATACGGGGGATCAGCCTGTTGAATCTAAACACGGCCTGATTACGACCATCGCTTGGGGACTGGAGGAAGGCAAAGTGCAATACGCACTCGAGGGGAGTGTGTTTGTAGCGGGGTCGGCGATCCAGTGGCTGCGAGACGGGCTGCGTATGTTCCGTGAAGCGAAGGACAGTGAGCCTTATGCCGCTCGTGTTTCGTCTACGGAAGGAGTGTATCTTGTCCCCGCTTTTGTCGGACTGGGGAGCCCCTACTGGGATAGCGAGGTGCGCGGAGCGATGTTCGGCCTAACACGAGGGACCACGAAGGAGCATTTTATCCGCGCCACATTGGAGTCACTCGCTTATCAGACCAAGGATGTGCTTACAGCCATGGAGATCGATTCAGGTATTGCGGTGAAGACGCTGCGGGTGGATGGAGGAGCTGTATTGAACAATTTTCTGATGCAATTCCAGAGCGATATTTTAGATGCAACGGTGGAGCGGCCAGTGATCCATGAGACGACGGCACTGGGGGCTGCATGTCTGGCAGGTTTGGCTATTGGATATTGGAAGAGTACGGATGAACTTCGTAAGCGGGTGAGGGTGGAAACCTCTTTTGCCCCGAATATGGATGAATCAACACGTGCAGGCTTGTATGAAGGCTGGAAAAAGGCTGTGAATGCGACGATGGCCTACAAGTAATGATTAAGCGCTGGGTCTCTGAATATTAAACTGCAAAAAGATGACTTCTGAATCTTATCAGGAGTCATCTTTTTTAAGGCATGAGCTAACCTTTGACCTTCGTATGGTTCCAATGTTGGCCGGCTCCGCAGGAACTACGAATGACCAGTTCCGGCTCGACTTTAATACATTTGGTATCCATTTGTTTATTCATCAGGTCAAACAGCACCATAGCAGCTAGACGGCCTATTTTTTGCTTGTCTTGTTTTACAGTCGTCAGTGGAGGTTCGGTATAACGACAGGCTTCTATATCATCACATCCCACTACAGCAATATCCTCGGGTACCCTCAAGCCGCTTTCCTTGAAAGCACGTATGGCACCAAAGGCAAGCAGGTCGGTAGCCGCAAAAATAGCTTTTGGTAAATTTCCTTGCTGTATCCACGCTTTCGCGACCTGGTATCCATCTTCTGCCGCGTAGTCCTTACCATACACGACCCATTCAGGTCTAACATCAAGACTAAACCGTTTTAGTGAAGCAATAAAGGCCTCCTCTCTCTCTTTAATAACCAAGGAGGGGCGTTCAATGCCTATAAACCCCATGTCGCGGTATCCATTCATGTAAAAGTGCTCAACAACCTTCATTGAAATCTTCTGATTGTCGGACATAATGTAGCAAGAACTGGCTCCGGTTAGTTCAATATCGACACCGATACAGGGGATAGGGCTGGCATCGAGATCAAAAACACTCTTCTCCACTTCATCTCCAGCAATAATAATGCACCCGTCCACTGAAAAATATTTCGAGCGTGCCAAATAGTCCTCTCCATTATCCAGAAATTTCTCATTTGAAAAAAACAGCAGATCGTAACCAAGCAAGCCAATCTGTTTTTTGAAGACATTAATGATATCTACAAAAAAAGGATGACTAAAATCAACATTCAGCTTACCAGCGAATATAACGCCTACCAGATTAGATTTTTTGGTAGCCAGCGTTTTAGCCGAGGAGGAGGGTCTATAGCCTGTTTCCTCCATGATTTTAAGTACCCGCTGCCGGGTTTCCTCACTGATGTCTGTGTAATTGTTAATGATTTTCGAAACCGTTGCTACTGAAACGCCTGCCATGCTAGCTATTGTTTTTATATTCATGGAATCCTCCGCAACTAAACTGATTTAGTTAAATTGACTTTGTTTTTCAAAATTAATGATTACTCGTATTCTATGCTACCTCATAGAAGTGAGTCAACCGTGCTAATAAAGGATGACTCCTAATATTTTAAGGAGTAATAACGGTGATTTGTGTTTTATTTGATAATTTACAAATCTCTATTTACAAATACAGGCTATCCGATACATAATAGTAGCTGTAATTAACTAAACCGCTTTCGTAAAGGTAAGTGCATTTATTCTAAGATAGCCGGAGCTGTGAAGTCTTGATTCCTGAAAGGATGATACCAAGTATGAATGAGAATACCTATACATTCCCCACCACGTTTATGTGGGGAACTTCGACCTCTTCTTATCAAATTGAAGGTGGCGTGGATGAGGAAGGAAGAACGCCTTCTATTTGGGATACTTTCTGTCAAGTACCCGGGAAGGTGATCGGAGGGGACTGCGGAGATGTGGCTTGTGACCATTTTCACCGCTTTAAGGAAGACGTGCAATTAATGAAGCAACTTGGCTTTTTACATTACCGTTTTTCCGTGGCCTGGCCGCGCATTATTCCCGCACCTGGCGTGGTTAACGAACAGGGGCTACTCTTCTATGAGCGTCTGCTGGATGAGATTGAGTCGGCTGGGCTGATTCCAATGCTGACGCTGTATCATTGGGATCTGCCGCAGTGGATTGAGGACGAGGGTGGCTGGACGCAGCGAGAGACTATCCAACATTTTAAAACGTATGCCTCTGTAATCATGGATCGATTTGGACAGCGTATAAGCTGGTGGAATACGATAAATGAGCCCTACTGCGCCTCTATTTTGGGCTATGGTACAGGCGAGCATGCCCCCGGCCATGAGAACTGGAGGGAAGCTCTTGCTGCCGCTCATCATATTCTGATGTGTCACGGGATAGCCATGAACTTACACAAGGAAAAGGGCCTGACGGGCAATATCGGTATTACGCTGAACATGGAGCATGTCGATGCAGCCTCTGAACACTCCGAGGATGTAGCCGCTGCTGTCCGGCGGGATGGCTTTATTAATCGTTGGTTTGCCGAGCCATTGTTTAACGGGAAATACCCTGAGGATATGGTGGAATGGTACGGGGAGCACTTGAACGGATTGGATTTTGTACAGCCTGGTGATATGGAGCTGATTCAGCAGCCAGGGGATTTTTTGGGCATCAACTACTACGCCCGCAGTATCATTCGAGCGACTACAGACGCTTCGTTGCTTCAGGTCGAGCAGATTTCCATAGAAGAACCGGTAACGGATATGGGATGGGAGATTCACCCTGAATCCTTTTATAAGCTGCTGACACGGATTGAGAAGGATTTTACCAGAGGATTATCCATCCTGATTACAGAAAACGGAGCAGCGATGAAGGACGAACTGGTGAATGGAAAGATTGAAGACATTGGGCGTCAGCATTACATTGAGGAACATTTAAAGGCATGCCATCGCTTTATTGGGGAGGGAGGTCAGCTTAAGGGCTATTTTGTATGGTCATTCCTCGATAACTTCGAATGGGCCTGGGGATACAGCAAACGTTTTGGGATTATACACATCAATTACGACACGCAGGAACGGACACCCAAACAAAGTGCGCTGTGGTTCAAGCAAGTGATGGCGAATAACGGGTTTTAAAAAGAAAAGGGGTGCACGATGCAGCAGTATTATTTTGACGATCAAGGACGTTTTGTGATTGAGAATTTTGCGCAGGCCAAGCCCTTTTCCAGTTTTCTACCCGGTATTGCTGGTGTTCAGGGAATTCCTCTGTGGGCGTATTATGTTAATCGTGGACAAGGAATTGCGAGCTTTGGTGTGGAGGATAAGAATGGAGCTATCATGGAGTTTTTTCCGGCCAACCGAACAGCTCCTTTATTGCTAGCAGTGCTAATCCTGATGCAAGTTTGCATGGAACGGGATATATCGCGAGGCTGAGCGGATCTACGGCAGAATTTATTCATATGTGGATATGGATGATGACGGGCGGGCAGCCGTTTGGCTATGATCATAGGGGCCTATCCTTGAAGCTGGAGCCCAAGCTGCCAGGCTGGCTGTTCACAGCTACAGGTGAGCTATCTTTCTGTTTTCTCGGAAGCTGTCAGGTGACTTATTTTAATACGGATCGCAAGGATACTTATCCACCGGAATGCATAGTGACCCAGTATGTACTGCATTACGCTAGTGGCGAAAAGAAGACGATAAGACAGGCTATATTAGATCATAAAGAGGCACAAGATGTGAGAGAGCGGTTGATTTCCCGTATCGAGGTATATTTGGGGACATAGCTCCATTCATTAAAGCGGTCATGCTGCAATAACAGAGCATGACCGCTTTTTAAAGTTTCATAAATCCTTGTGTCAGGGCAGGGGACTTATGCTGAAATATCTTGCAACTCCAATATCACAGGACAGTGGTCACTGCCTGTAATATGACAATCAATGCTCGCATCCATCAATAGCGGACGAAGTCTCTCTGAGACGAGGAAGTAATCGATCCGCCAGCCGATATTCCTTTCTCTCACCTTTGGCATGTAGGACCACCAGGAATAAACATCCGTCCGGTCAGGATAAAAGGTTCTGAAGGTATCTATAAATCCGGCGTCTAGCAGCTGTGACATGCGTTCCCGTTCCTCAGGCGTAAAACCGGCATTTCCGTAGTTAGCTTTGGCGTTTTTGAGATCGATCTCCTGATGAGCTACGTTCAAGTCTCCACACACGATGACAGGCTTCAAAGCATCCAGTTGTTGCAGGTAGCTGCGAAAACGGTCTTCCCATTCCAGTCTGTAGGGCAGTCGGGATAAGTCCCGTTTGGTATTCGGTGTGTACACATTGACGAGATAAAATTTTTCGAATTCCAAAGTGATGGTTCGGCCCTCCGGTTCTTCATTTTCTTCAAGTCCATAATGCACAGAGAGCGGCTTGATTTTGGTGAAAATAGCCGTGCCGGAATACCCTTTTTTCTCAGCATAATTCCAGTATTGTGTGTATTCCTCCATGTTTTCCATGAGGATCTGCCCTTCTTGAAGCTTCGTTTCCTGTACGCAAAAAATATCGGCATTCGTTTCTTTTAAATAAGTATAAAACCCTTTGGTCACACAGGCTCTTAAGCCATTTACATTCCAAGATATTAATTTCATTTGATTAATCTCCTTGCTACTTCACGCGGTCAAGCGATGTGATTTGTATATCCTTTGTTGACATAAGCTTATAAATGTCTTCTATCTTGACTTCATAGGTCTTTTCATCAAAATGGTCCTGACCAAACATATAATCGTTTAGTTCTATTGCCTTAAGGTTTCGGTTGGTATTCATAGCCGAAGGGAAGTATTCGATGTCTAATGAGGCTTTATTTCCGGCCAACACTGTTTTGAGAACTTTTGCAGTTTGTAATACCCGTTCTTTTTCCAATGACAATCCTGAGTCAGTTAGATCCTCGAATACAATTATACGAATATATTGATCGCCGACCGCTTCGGGATTCAGTTTAAAATCGTCGTATTCTTTGATCATTTTATCTGTTTCCCCTTCTTGCACCCCAGAATGAACAGCGGCTGCATCATTGTATAGCTTCTGTATAACAGGTTTGAGCTTCATGTCCAGTTGGCTCTCCCAAAGGGCGTTAAGATATTTTTCTCTAAATGGGACATCCTCATAAGGACGCTTGGTCATGTTAAAGAGGACGGAAGGATGACGATTAGAGATCGCCTCCATGGTATATTCAGTGAAGGGAATACTATGATAGCTAATATTTTGAATTTGAAAGTCCTCTCCGTATTTCTGCTCCAGATATTGCTCTGATTCTGCGGCTACGTTGCGTTTATTTTCACCTGTTTGTGTAAAAGGTTCTATAATATCTACGTATTTCATTGTGACTGCAAGAAGTAGAAGTGTAGCTCCCACAGTGAGACTGAGCAACATGCGCCATTTGGAAGGCAACGATGCACTTGTCGGCGCGCTACCCACATTGCTTGTAATTTGAAAAGATCGTATTGTAAAAATAATGCCTAAAATGTGGAGAATAATGGCCAGCGGTCCCGAAATAATAAGCAGGTATCCGAGAGAAAATAATGTAAAATAGATCAGAATTCCCTGTGTGATGATCAGAGCCGCTCCTCCAATCATATAGGAAGGAATGGCGAGATAAAACATACCCAATCCAGTACCTAATATAGAAAGCAAAGTGGCAACAAAACGATGAATTTCCCGCGACTTTTGGAGTTTATTCGTAGTCAAGGGAGTCAGCCAACCTCCTTTACTTCAAAATGGTGTAACATGATAGATGATAGCAATATCTGCGTTTTATTGAAAGAGTAGTGACTTGAAACCAGCGCCTAAAGTAGCGTGGCAGACTATTCTTTCTACATTATTTATCATCAAAAAAAGCTCCCTTGCGGAAGCTTTTTTTTGATGTAATTTATCAAGAGAGATACTCTCCCTATGGTTGACTGCGAAGTATAGGCTAACGATGCCGATGGGCCGACGTTACCCTGTGAGTTATCTCATGAGAACAAAAAAAGCCTCCATTATGGAAGCTTCTTGTTATGACGTCCCAGGAGGGATTCGAACCCCCGACCGACGGCTTAGAAGGCCGTTGCTCTATCCAGCTGAGCTACTGGGACATAAAATTCAAGCGAATATTAATATATCATATGGATAAAAGAAATTCAAGTCTTATTTTGCATATATCGCTTATTTAGGCTTTATACAGCATAAATTCTGAGTAGACGTAGTTTTTTTTGCCTTATAAAAGGGTATGTTAGAATACAGGTGAATATGTGTAAGACGAGTGGTTGGACTTCGGCTACTGTTTCTCATATAATCTACAAATACTTGAGCTTGTGAAGGAGAGGGGGTGCCTTGAATAAAGGACTCCAAGGTGACGACAAAAGAAAATAATATTGTATTGTTTCCGAAGACACTGGACTATTATCAAATCCAACTTACTGTGATGCTTGAAAACGAACGTTACGGAGAGGCGATGGCGATGCTGCGTTTTTTAATGCAGTGTCAGGGACAGGAGCAGAAGCAATACGATGAATGGAACGCTCTATTACAATGGCTGGAAGCTGCATTTCCACAGTACGCTGACAGCGGGGCGATAACGGACGCTGTGGAAGAAGAGGTCAGTGAAGTAGAGTTAGCTCGCCGTCATGCACGCTTTAAGCAGGAGCAGGATGCGGGCTACGGCAACAAGCTGTTGCGGATGGCTATGGATGAACCCTTATCCGAACAGACGATTTTAGCGTTGGAGCAGTTGTCCTATTTGGAACTGCCAGAAATCGACGATGCCTTGCTTCGCTGGATTATGGACCGGGAAATCCATCCTTTACTTCAATTCCGTGTTCTACAGACAATGCGACGACGCGGAATGGAAGGGACGATAGAAATCAGACGGGGTGATGAACAAGCGGAAATCGACATTGAAACGGTTCCGTTACAGCCTGGTGATTTTCCAGAGTCGATTATGCGTATTTTGGAACGGGTGGCTGATCAGACTGAGGTGCACGAGCCTACACTATTCTATTTTGCACAGGAGTTGTGGTCACAGTTTGTGATGGCAGTATACGGTACGAATGATTATAGATCCATGTTGGTGGAAGAGGACGGAATGCCGGATATTTGGGCTGCAGCACTCCATCAGACCGTTTCGGAAAGTTTGAACGGTAATAATAATGAGGAAGAAACCCGTGCTATATATGGTATTACAGATGCGTTGCGCTTCCGTTTTGAGCAGGCGTATCGGTCGATGCGACTATTCGTAGCGGCGGGAATGCACACTCCTTAGTGACCGGAAACGTTTACCTGTGAAGCATTCAAAGGGCTGCTCTTGAAAAAGACAGTAATGTTAGATATACTATAGTGGTTATTTTGTGTGCGTTGATTGTAATGAAAACTAAGTGAAGATTTTGTTGGAGGGGAAAGCATAAAATGAAAGCAACTTGGGAGAAAATAGAGAAGAACCTTGGGGTTCTTGAAGTTGAGGTTGACGCGGATCGTGTAGCCGCTGCACTCGACAAAGCTTTTAATAAAGTGGCAAAACAAGTAAGTGTACCAGGATTCCGTAAAGGTAAAGTACCACGTCCTATCTTTGAAAAACGCTATGGTATTGAAAGTCTGTACCAGGATGCAATTGACATCCTGTTGCCAGAAGCTTACAGCCAAGCTGTAGAGCAAACGGACATCTTCCCGGTTGACAGCCCTGACGTTGAAATTGATCAATTTGCTAAAGGCGAATCTTTCAAATTCAAAGCAAAGGTTACTGTTAAACCTGAAGTGACTTTGGGCGATTACAAAGGCGTAGAAGTGCCTGTAAGCAAACTCGAAGTAAGCGACGAAGAACTGGCTCAAGAACTGGAGCGCCTGCAACAACGTCATGCTGAACTGGTTGTCGTTGATGAAGATGCTGCTCAATCCGGTGATACAGCTATTATTGACTTCGACGGTTCCGTGGACGGTGTACCATTCGAAGGTGGACAAGCTGAGAAGTATTCTTTGGAACTGGGATCTAACACATTCATCCCTGGTTTTGAAGAGCAAGTGGTTGGTTTGCACACTGGCGATTCCAAGGACGTTGAAGTAACGTTCCCTGAGAACTACCATTCTGCTGACCTCGCTGGCAAACAAGCGGTATTCAAAGTGAAAGTTCACGAACTGAAACGCAAAGTTCTTCCTGAACTGGACGATGAATTTGCTAAAGATGTAAGCGAATTTGACACACTGGCTGAATTTAAGGAAGACTTGAAAAAGCAATTGTTGGATCGTAAGGAAAACGAAGCTAAAGCAGCTCGCGAGGGTGCTGTAGTGGAGAAGGTTGCTGAGAATGCAACAATCGACATTCCTGAAGCAATGGTGAAGAGCGAAGTGCAAAACATGGTTCGCGATTTCGACAACCGTTTGCGTAGCCAAGGTATGAACCTTGAAATGTTCCTTGGATTCTCTGGTCAAAGCAAGGAAGACCTGGAAGAGCAAATGAAAGCTGATGCTGAGAAGCGCGTACGTAACAACCTAGTGCTGGAACAAGTGGCTAAAGCAGAAAACATCGAAGTTTCCGAAGCGGAAATTGATGAAGAACTGAAAAACATGGCTGAAGCTTACAAACGTTCAGTTGAAGAAATCCGTAGCATTCTGGAAGGTAACGGCTCGTTCGCTAACCTGAAAGAAGAAATTTCACTGCGCAAAACCATTGCTTTGTTGGTGGAAAACAGCAAAGAAGTAGAAGCGCCAGTTGAAGCTGCTGAGTAATTCAGACGATAAAATATACGGAGTATGCTGTAACAAGCTGAAACGTAGTAATTAGATAGGGATAAGGCACGTAGTGAAAGTTACGTGCCTTATTTTTACCTTTGATAACCCAAATTTTAGTCGTTTATGGAAAGTGCTGTGAGTCGCGTTTTCTTGTTTTACATAAGTCACTACCGTATATTTGCACATACATACGAAACATGGTTAAATATGAGAAGGTCTCGGCAGAGTGTACTGTAAATAGCCCGCACTGCATATATGAGCGCATGCAAATATGACACGAGACTCTGAACATGTTAAAATATTTTGTAAGGTGTTCACGTTTCATGCTTGCTGCTTCCGTTTTAATGGGACATAAGGAAGCGGATGAATACAGGTGTTCATTTTAATAAAGAAAAGAGGTTGGTCGTGATGAGTCTCGTCCCTATGGTTGTGGAACAAACGAATCGAGGAGAACGATCTTACGATATTTACTCGCGGTTGCTTAAGGATCGTATTATTTTCCTAAGTGGCCCGATTGATGACGATGTCGCCAATCTCGTCATTGCACAGCTATTGTTCCTTTCTGCGGAAGATCCAGAGAAGGATATTAATTTGTACATTAACTCGCCAGGCGGTTCTGTAACTGCGGGCATGGGTATATATGATACAATGCAATTCATTAAGCCGGACGTATCGACGATCTGTGTAGGCATGGCTGCAAGTATGGGTTCGTTGCTGCTAACAGCGGGTGCGCCAGGTAAGAGATACGCGCTTACCAATAGTGAAGTCATGATTCATCAGCCACTTGGTGGCATTCAGGGGCAAGCCTCCGATATGCTGATTCATGCGGACTGGATTATCAAAACACGTGCTAAGCTGAATCAAATCTATGTAGAGCGTACGGGTCAGCCCCTCGAAAAAATCGAACGTGATACTGACCGGGATTTCTTCATGGAAGCGGAAGAGGCAAAAGCATACGGTATCATTGACCAGGTGCTGTCTAAACCGATTAATCTGTAAAGGGGTGGCTCTATGTTTAAATTTAATGATGAAAAAGGACAATTGAAATGTTCTTTCTGCGGTAAATCTCAGGATCAGGTTCGCAAGCTTGTTGCCGGACCGGGCGTATATATATGTGACGAATGCATTGAGTTGTGTACGGAGATTGTAGAAGAGGAATTGGGTCATGAAGAAGAAGTAGATCTGAAAGACATTCCGAAACCAATGCAAATCCGTGACATTCTGGACCAATATGTTATTGGTCAGGATCAAGCGAAAAAATCGTTGTCTGTAGCGGTATATAATCACTACAAACGAATTAATACTCAAAACAAAATTGATGATGTGGAACTGCAAAAAAGTAACATCTTGATGCTTGGACCTACAGGTTCGGGTAAAACGTTGCTTGCGCAAACCATGGCTAAAATTTTGAACGTTCCTTTTGCTATCGCAGATGCCACTTCCCTTACGGAAGCAGGTTATGTGGGTGAAGACGTTGAAAATATTTTGCTGAAACTGATTCAAGCTGCCGATTATGATGTAGAAAAAGCCGAACGCGGCATTATCTACATTGACGAAATTGATAAAGTAGCCCGCAAATCCGAAAACCCGTCCATTACGCGTGACGTTTCGGGTGAAGGTGTACAGCAGGCGTTGCTTAAAATTTTGGAAGGCACGGTTGCTTCTGTACCACCTCAAGGCGGTCGCAAGCATCCACATCAAGAGTTTATTCAAATTGACACCACGAATATCCTGTTCATTTGCGGTGGTGCCTTTGATGGTCTGGAGCAAATGATCAAACGCCGTATCGGTAAAAAGGTTATCGGCTTCAACGCTACCAGCGAACAAAAAGACCTGAAACCAGGCGAATATACTTCAATGGTATTGCCTGAGGATCTTTTGAAATTCGGTCTGATACCGGAATTTGTAGGACGCTTGCCAGTAATTTCTACGCTGGAGCCGCTTGATGAGAACACATTGGTTCGTATTCTGTCCGAACCGAAAAATGCGTTAACCAAGCAATACCAGAAGCTGCTTGAGCTGGATAATGTGCAACTGGAGTTTAAGCAAGATGCTCTGGAAGCCATTGCTCGTGAAGCGATCAAGCGTAACACGGGTGCCCGTGGCCTTCGTGCGATCATCGAAGGTATTATGCTGGACGTAATGTATGAGGTTCCTTCCCGTGAGGATGTGACTACTTGCGTCATCAATGAGCAGGTTGTAAAAGACAAAATCGCACCGGAACTCGGTGGTACAGATAAGGATAAAAAACAAGAAGAGAGCGCCTAAGGATTGATACTTCGCGATCTCTAAAACATGAGAAGCCGGATCTCCACTTCACTAAACCTGTATGAGGTTTTAAGGGGTGGAGGTTTGGCGTTAATGGGAGAGAAAAGTACATGTTCTTAAGACAAGACACACGTCCCGTTAAAGTCGGGAATCTGACGATTGGCGGCAGCAATGAAGTCATCATCCAAAGCATGTGTACAACTAAAACAGCAGATGTGGAAGCAACTGTAGCCGAGATTCTTCGCTTGGAAGAAGCCGGATGTCAACTGGTGCGGGTTACCGTCAACAATGAGGAAGCTGCCGCAGCCATTAAGGAAATTAAAAAACGGATTCATATTCCGCTAGTTGCAGATATTCACTTTAATCACAAGCTGGCTCTACTGGCAATTGAAAATGGGATTGATAAAGTTCGCATTAATCCAGGTAACATAGGACGACGTGAAAAAGTAGAAGCTGTCGTGAAGGCATGTAAGGAAAAAGGGATTCCGATTCGAATTGGTGTGAATGCCGGGTCATTGGAACAGCATTTACTTGATAAGTATGGCTACCCTACGCCAGAAGCGATGGTAGAAAGTGCGCTGTATCATATCGGGATACTGGAAGAACTTGATTTCCATGACATTATCGTGTCACTGAAGGCGTCTGATGTTCCTATGGCGATTGCTGCTTATACGAAGGCCGCTGAAATTATTAAGTATCCGCTCCATCTGGGTATTACCGAAGCGGGTACACTCTTTACGGGTACAGTTAAAAGCGCGGCAGGTATGGGCGCTTTGCTAGCATCAGGCATCGGCTCCACAATGCGTATTTCACTTAGTGCTGATCCGGTGGAAGAAGTGAAGGTAGCCCGTGAGTTGCTCAAGACGTTTGGATTAATCACAAACGCAGCTACATTGATTTCTTGTCCGACTTGCGGACGTCTGGATATTGATCTGTTCTCTATTGCCAACGAGGTAGAAGACTACATTGCAAAACTCAAGGTACCGATTAAAGTATCAGTACTGGGTTGTGCAGTAAATGGCCCGGGTGAAGCGAAGGAAGCTGATATTGGAATTGCCGGAGCGCGCGGTGAAGGCCTTTTGTTCCGTTATGGAAAAATGATTCGCAAAGTACCTGAGGCTGATATGGTGGACGAATTGAAAAAAGAAATTGATATCATCGTCAAAGCATATGAGGAAACAGGGAAAATACCTGGACGTGAAGAACGTCATACCGCCGAGAAGGTGTAGGCAAAAAGCAGTTATTATAAAGAGGCATAGTCATAATCTATTGTCATCATTTAAACGCCGTGGAGAGCAGCTCTGCTACAGAACTGTTCTTCGCGGTGTTTTTGTATTTCTCTCTGATCTTTTGAAAGACCGCCGTTTAGCTATCGCGGAAAAGGAAATACTGTTTTTCATAGAGCGGCATTTTTAAAATTGCTGAGATGAGAAACGGAGGAAATACGATGGACTTGACTATGATTTTGTTATTGGTGCAAATGTTTTTCGGGATTGTTATTGGTCTGTATTTCTGGAACCTCCTGCGGAGCCAGAAAACGAACCGTAGTGCGGTAGATCGGGAATCCCGCAAGGAATTGGATAAGCTACGCAAATTGCGTTCTATTTCACTTACCAAGCCGTTGGCTGAACGCACACGTCCTGCCACATTACAGGATATCGTGGGTCAGAAGGATGGACTGCGCGCGCTCAAGGCTGCGTTATGTAGTGCGAATCCGCAGCATGTCATTATTTATGGCCCGCCGGGTGTAGGGAAGACAGCTGCTGCACGCGTTGTGCTGGAAGAGGCTAAGAAGAATCTGTCCTCTCCGTTCAAGGGAGATGCCAAATTCACGGAGATTGATGCTACGACGGCCCGCTTTGATGAGCGCGGTATTGCGGACCCGCTGATAGGTTCAGTGCATGATCCAATCTATCAAGGGGCAGGAGCGATGGGGGTAGCGGGTATCCCACAACCTAAACCCGGAGCTGTGACGAAGGCGCATGGGGGGATGCTGTTCATTGATGAGATTGGTGAGCTGCATCCAACGCAGATGAATAAACTCTTGAAAGTACTGGAGGATCGCAAGGTATTTTTGGAGAGTGCGTATTACAACTCGGAAGATTCGAATACTCCTGCTTATATCCACGATATTTTCCAAAACGGTTTGCCAGCCGATTTTCGTTTGGTGGGTGCGACGACCCGTTCGCCGCATGAACTGCCACCTGCGATTCGCTCCCGGTGCATGGAGATTTATTTCCGTGCCTTGCAGCCACAGGAGATTGCTCGTATTGCAGAGGATGCCGTCCACAAGCTAGGCTTTGGCCCTTGTCCTGAGGCGGTAGAAGTTGTACAGCGTTACGCAACGAACGGTCGGGAGGCGGTCAATATGATCCAGCTGGCTGCTGGTTTGGCACTTACCGAGAAAAGGGAATGTCTCAATGCTTCCGACGTCGAATGGGTAGCGGGCAGTAGTCAAATTCAACCGCGTCCTGACCGAAAAATACCAGGCTTGCCGCAAATCGGATTCGTTAACGGATTAGCTGTATATGGCCCGAACATGGGGATGCTGCTTGAAATTGAAGTTACAGCAGTTCCGGTTCCTGAGGGAAAGGGCAGCTATAATATTACGGGGGTTGTGGATGAGGAAGAAATCGGAGGCGGGTCCCGTACACTGCGCCGTAAGAGCATGGCTAAAGGTTCTGTAGAAAATGTTCTAACTGTTTTGCGTACGCTCGGATTGTCTCCGTCGAATTACGATTTGCATATCAATTTCCCTGGGGGTACGCCGGTAGATGGCCCGTCCGCAGGAATTGCGATGGCAACAGCCATTGCTTCCGCGATGCGGGGAATTCCGGTGGATCATGAAATTGCAATGACTGGCGAAATTAGCATCCATGGTCGTGTCAAACCGATTGGTGGTGTATTAGCCAAGGTTGAAGCCGCTTTTCAGGCAGGAGCCAAAAAAGTGATCATTCCGCAGGACAACTGGCAAGCTCTTTTTGACAGCATTGAGGGTTTAAAAGTGATTCCCGTACAGTCGGTTACCGAAGTGTTCCGACATGTGTTCGGGGAAGAGATAACGTCGGATTCGCCTGTACATGCGCCAATTGAGACTTTTCGCCCATCCCAATCTTCCTTGTTACAGGCTGATGGAACGCATAACGGGACGATATCAGATACAGGATCTTGCTGATGAACCACCCTTTCATTGGTTTTTTCATAAAACATTTGATAAAATATGAAAGATAACAACTTGAGGATTGTAAAATCCGGAACCTGAGAATCACTGGAGGTGCGAAAGCGATGGGACCCACCAAGACAAAAGGTCGTCGTTTTCCTTTGCTGCCTTTAAGAGGGCTTCTGGTCTACCCGAGTATGGTTCTGCATCTCGATGTGGGCCGGGAAAAATCGGTCAAGGCTTTGGAAAAAGCGATGGTTGAAGACAATTTGATTCTCCTGTGTTCTCAATCAGAAGTAAATATTGAAGAACCTACACAAGAGGACATCTTTCGAGTCGGCACGGTAGCCAAGGTACGCCAGATGCTCAAACTTCCTAATGGAACCATTCGAGTATTGGTGGAAGGGCTGGAACGGGCCGAGATTATTCAATATACGGACAATGAAGAATATTACGAGGTAATGGCGAAGGAGCTGCACGAGGCAGAAAACGTACAGCCTGAGACGGATGCGCTAATGCGCACTGTATTAACTCAGTTCGAGCATTATATCAACTTGTCCAAAAAGGTAACACCGGAGACTCTCGCTGCGGTATCGGATATTGAGGAGCCGGGACGGCTAGCAGACGTAATCACAAGTCATTTGACGCTCAAAATTAAGGAAAAGCAGGATATACTGGAGACGATCGACGTTACTCAGCGTCTGGAGAAGCTTCTGGATATTTTGAACAATGAGCGTGAAGTACTGGAGCTGGAACGTAAAATCAACCAGCGTGTGAAGAAGCAGATGGAAAAGACGCAGAAGGAGTATTATCTGCGTGAACAAATGAAGGCAATTCAGAAGGAACTTGGCGAGAAGGAAGGTCGCGCGGGAGAAGTTGAAGAACTGCGCAACCAGCTAAGTGAACTAGAGTTGCCTGTTCCGGTGAAGGAGAAGGTCGAAAAGGAAATCGATCGTCTGGAAAAAATGCCGGCAAGCTCTGCCGAGGGTGGCGTCATCCGTAATTATGTGGATTGGTTGTTAAGCTTGCCATGGAACAAGTTTACCGATGATGATCTGGATATCGTCAAAGCTGAAGAGGTACTTAATAACGACCACTACGGATTGGATAAACCCAAGGAGCGTGTATTGGAGTATTTGGCTGTACGCAAGCTGGTGAAGACCATTAAGGGACCGATTCTGTGTCTCGTGGGTCCGCCAGGGGTCGGCAAGACCTCGTTGGCCCGTTCGATTGCCAAATCCATGGGTCGGGAATTTGTCCGCATCTCTCTCGGAGGTGTGCGGGATGAAGCGGAAATCCGTGGTCACCGTCGGACTTATGTTGGTGCGATGCCAGGGCGGATCATTCAGGGGATGAAGACCGCAGGAACGTCTAATCCAGTATTTTTGCTGGATGAGATTGATAAAATGGCTTCCGATTTTCGAGGAGATCCATCGGCGGCATTGCTCGAAGTGCTTGATCCTGAACAAAACAATACGTTCAGTGACCATTTTGTTGAGCTGCCGTTTGACCTGTCCAATGTGATGTTTGTAACGACAGCCAATGCTGCACACAACATCCCGCGTCCGCTAATGGACCGCATGGAGACGCTCTATATTCCTGGCTACACCGAACTGGAGAAGCTGGAAATCGCCAATCGGTACCTATTGCCCAAGCAGAAGAGAGAGCATGGCTTGGACGAGGAACAACTGGTTATCGGGGAGGATACGCTACTGCGTGTCATTCGCGAATATACGCGTGAATCTGGTGTGCGGAATCTTGAGCAGCAAATGGCTTCTCTGTGCCGCAAGGCGGCGAAGTCCGTTGTATCTGGTGGCGAAGGACCAATTCAAATCACACCGGATAATCTGAAGGATTATCTGGGTATCGCTAAATTCCGTTACGGTGTTGCAGAACTGGAGGATCAGATCGGTACGGTTACAGGCTTGGCATGGACAGAGGTCGGTGGTGAAACACTGATGATTGAAGTGACGGTCGTACCTGGTAGTGGTAAACTGATTCTTACGGGTAAACTGGGAGACGTTATGAAGGAATCTGCACAGGCGGCATTCAGCTACACCCGTTCCAAAGCAGTTGATCTGGGCATTGAACTAGACTTTTATGAGAAAAATGATATCCACATTCATATTCCTGAGGGTGCGATTCCGAAGGATGGTCCATCTGCGGGAATTACTATTGCTACCGCGTTAATTTCAGCTTTGACCAACCGTCATGTATCCAAGGATGTGGCTATGACCGGCGAAATTACTCTACGCGGCCGTGTATTGCCGATTGGTGGTTTAAAAGAGAAGTCGCTGGCTGCCCACCGGGCAGGCTACAAAAAAATTCTGCTTCCCAAAGATAATGAACGGGATTTAAAGGATATTCCCGACAGTATCCGGCAGGATGTTGAATTTGTCCCCGTTGCCCATATGGATCAGGTGCTAAAGCATGCTTTGGTTGAGCAGGCAAGGGTACATTAGAGAGGAATTAAGGACACAATGAAAGTAACAAAAGCAGAATTTATAATAAGTGCGGTTGGTCCCGATCAGTTTCCTGTGGACGCTTTGCCAGAGATTGCTCTGGCGGGGCGCTCCAATGTAGGAAAGTCTTCATTGATTAATCGGTTGATTAACCGTAAAAATTTGGCGCGTACCAGTTCTACGCCAGGTAAAACCCAGCAACTCAATTATTACCGGATTAATGATGATCTCTATTTTGTCGATTTTCCCGGTTACGGTTACGCCAAGGTATCCAAAACGTCCCGCAAGGCTTGGGGGCAGATGATTGAGTCTTATTTGCTGGAGCGTGAGCCACTCAAACTGGTGCTTCAAATGGTAGATTTGCGCCATCCGCCGTCCAAGGACGATATCATGATGTATGATTGGCTGCGTCATAACGGGCTTCCCGTATGTGTTGTAGGCACGAAGGCAGATAAAATCCCTAAAACGCGGCGAGAAAAGCATTACAAGGTAATCAAGCAGGAACTCGGAATACTTCCCGGGGGATTGTTTATCCCCTTTTCATCCGAAGAAGGTATGGGCAAGGAAGAGCTGTGGTCTGTCATCTCCAGCTATATAGAGAATGACGAAGAAGAGCAGACGGAATTGTAAGGCTAGGGACGTCCTTGAGGACGTCCTTTTTTCATGGTTCGGGCTTCAAAAAAATAAACTTACTAAATAGGTGGGAATAATATATAATAACAAAAAGAACTCGTGGATTTTAAGCCGAAAAGTGAGTATATGGGGGATAATGCAGTCTCAACCCCATCATTTTCCGTTTATTTCCGATGTATGGCGGGAATTTATGATTTGATGTGCAAGAAAAGCACTTTAGGTCTGATGTATAATAAATTTAAAGCTTAAACTTATAGGTTCAGGAAAGAATTGAGGAGATGGGTATGGCTCAGCGGTTAGCCACAGAGTATGTTAAAACCACTTTGACCTTGTCGGAAACCCAAATGGACGAATTTTTGCGGGCAGTGGATGATCCCCAGGTGCATTACTATATTAAAGTTCTAGATAACGGAAGACAGGAAATCGTTCTGGAGCATAGTGCGGGTGAGGAAGTTCATTTGTTTTTTGAAGCCAAAGAGGGAGCGTTTGTGTGTGAATTGACTTGTCGCTTAATTCATCCGCAACTAACCCTGTTTATACGCAAACTTTTTGTTCGTTTTAAGGGCGAAGGCATCGTTTACCGAATGTATCAAGGATTCACTATGGTGTATTTTTATAATGAAGGTACGGTTCGTAAAATTATGGAGAAGAATGCCGGAGGTTCCAGGCTGGTATTCGAATATAAAAATACGGTGCAGGAATTGCAACAGCTTTTTCAGCATCAGAACGTTGAAAATGAAATATCTGACGTATATCATCTCATTAATTCGTTGCTTGACCAGCGGAATTTGGCGCGTACTTTCTCGGAGTTGGAACAGATTGACCACAAGCTTCGAATGAGTTGCTCAAAATTATTTGCACTGGAAGCTTAATAAGGCATGAATATATGGAATGAATCGTTATGCCATGTAGTCCCTTTCTTTACCGAAATAGGCTTTTTTATTCTTAAAAAATGATTGCATTTGCTGCACATAGATGTTATTTTTAATCTCGTTGAAAATGAAATATAGGAACCAGGATTCACTCAGGACATTGAATGTTGCGAGAGGTTATTCCCTCGGGAAGTGAATGACGTAGGTCCTAGCGGATGAAATTTTTCCAAACATTTTATTCCTAGGAAGGGGGAACCGAAAGATGGAATTGGAGTACTCAACTTTCGGAAGACACGTTGCCGTAGATACTTGGGGTGTTGAGTTTGAATTACTGAATGATGCGCAGTTTTTGGAGGCTCAATTAGTTGAAGCAGCTGAAGCTTGCGGAGCAACGGTGATGTCCGTTCAATCCAAGCAGTTCGAACCACAGGGAGCTACCGTGCTTGTACTGTTGTCGGAGAGTCATCTCTCTATTCATACGTATCCTGAGAGAGGGTTTGCCGCTATTGATTGTTATACTTGCGGTGAGACTGTCGATCCGCAGCTGGCTATTGATTACCTGGTATCCGTTCTAAAACCGAAAAAAACATATGCGAAAAAGCTGATTCGCGGCTTGGGAGAACTTCAGGTGGAATCACCAGAGTGCAAGCTGGCTGAGTTAGTGTAAATCGTTTTTTATGGAGCCATTTGTGCGTCCTATATTATAGCCATGGAACATTTCCATGGTTATTTGTTTTAAAAGTGGTCTACACTAAATCAAATCATACAGAACGTGCTGGTTTCATGAAAGCTATTCAATTTTCATAAACAATTCATAAAACAGCCGGAGGAGATTCGGACTTCTGTGATATAATTAACATAGTTTATGATAACAGTGGTTATTCTTATTACAGTTTAGGCAGGTGAATTTGCAATGCACATCGTCGTTGTTGGGTTGAATTATCGTACGGCGCCTGTGGAAGTCAGAGAGCGTTTTACATTTGCAGAACAAGATTTGCCAAAAGCGCTGGAGCAACTCAAACTTACCAAAAGTGTGTTGGAGGGCGTAGTTGTCGCAACCTGCAATCGGACTGAAATATATGTTGTAGTGGACCGCCTTCACATGTGCGGCTATTTTATACGCAGTTTTATGGAGCAATGGTTTGGCATTCCGCGTGATCAATTTACACAACATTTATATATATATGAGGACGAGCAGGCGATTCGGCATTTGTTCCGTGTGACTTGTGGTCTTGATTCTATGGTAATCGGAGAAACACAAATTTTGGGACAGGTAAAGAACGCTTTTCTTCAGGCTCAATCCCAGAAAATTACGGCAACGTGGTTTAATATGTTGTTTAGGCAGGCCGTCACATTGGGCAAGCGTGCCCATTCAGAGACATCTATTGGAGAAAGTGCCGTATCTGTCAGCTATGCAGCAGTTGAGCTAGGCAAACGGATTTTCGGGATGTTTACCGATAAAAAGGTACTGATTCTCGGTGCTGGTAAAATGAGCGAACTTACGGTTAAGCATTTGTACAGCGGCGGAGCAGCCGAGGTTATTGTAGCCAACCGAACCTTGTCCCGTGCGGAAGACCTTGCCTCCAAGTTCCATGGAACGCCGGTTACGATGGAGGAAGGCATGAATCGGTTGGCGGACGTGGATATTGTTATTAGCTCGACAGGTGCCCAGGGGTATATTCTGGATCGGACTCGGGTTGAAGCAAGTATGAAACGTCGACAGTCCCGTCCTTTGTTTATGATTGATATTGCGGTTCCGCGTGATCTCGACCCGGCTATTGGTGAATTACAGAATGTTTTCTTGTACGATATTGATGATCTGGAAGGGATCGTGGAGAGCAATTTGGAAATGCGCCGTACCGAAGCTACAAAAATCGAGCATATGATCGAAGATGAGCTTAGCGAGTTTTATCAATGGTTGAAAACGATGGGAGTGCGTCCGGTGATTCGTGCATTACAGGAAAAAGCGGAGTCTGTACATCAGGATACGTTGGAAAGCTTGTTCAATAAGCTTCCCGAGCTGGATGAACGGCAACGCAAAGTGATTAGCCGTTTGACGAAGAGCATGCTGAACCAGATGATGCATGATCCGATCAATCGGGTAAAGGAACTGGCTGTCCAAAAACAGGGGAATGAGGCCCTGGACATGTTTAGCCACATTTTTGCTCTGGAGGATCGTTTGGATGACGCCGCTCAGAAAGTAGATAAAAGCGATGCATCTGCGTTAATAAAACCGGAAGCCGGTGTTCATGAAAAAACCGTTCAGGCTCAGGCTTTGCCAGCGTCGTTTGCGCCGGCCAGCCTGTAAAAGTGGGTGAACAGACGTGGCTTCAGGCATGCTTATATATGATTCAATGATTTATGTTTTTGCCCTGAGCCTTCTGTTTGTATTCTCGGATGGGATTCGTCGCAATGCGAATGCTAAACGGACAGGTACAGGGCTTCTTGTTGTCGTTCTGGTGCTCCAGCTTGCTTATATGGGGATAAGAACCTGGAATGAAGGGCATCTTCCTATTTTCGTGACCTACGATTTTCTATTTCTGTTTTCAGTTATTTTAGTGCTGATTTCTTTGATTTTGACACGTTATCAGCGTTCCGAATTTGCGGTATTGCTGCTTAATATTATTAGTTTTGCAGTGCTGGTGCTCAACAATATATGGATGGAGCCTCTCGACAATCCACTTGGAAATTGGCATACCGTGCATGGGCTGCTCCTGATTCATATTGCGCTGGCTAATCTTGGTTTTGTAGCGATGACAGTAGCAGCTGTATTTTCGGGGTTATATCTGTTTTTGCATCGTAAATTGAAAGTAAAGAAATGGAATGACACGATCAGACGCCTGCCGAGTCTGGAAATGATGGATCGGTATACGCATATGGCGCTGTTGATTGGTACTCCTTTGCTGGGAGTCTCTATTGTAGTTGCCGTTATTTCTATTATTGCTGAGGAACGCTGGCTTCTCTTGCTAGATACCAAGGTGCTGATGACAGCGATTGCCCTGTGTGTGTATATTATATTTTTAGTGAGCAAAAGATTGAATCAGCGTTCAGGGCTTGTGATGGCAAAGTGGGCATTGGTGGGCTACACGCTATTGATTCTTAATTTTTTGCTGAATTCCTGGTCTGTATTTCATCAGTGGACGGGAGAGTGAAAAGCCATTTGCAGCATTTTGTCCCGGTTTCGTTGAATTGTAACAATAAGATCTGTTGTATTGTAGGCGGCGGCAGGATTGCGGAACGAAAGGTTAAGGGGATGATGGAAAGTGGGGCGTCCATTACCCTCATTAGCCCGAATATAACGCCGGATTTACAGGTCCTGGCCGATCACAAGCAGCTCCACTGGGTAAATCGCGTATATCGCGAGGGTGACCTCCAGGGAGCCTTTCTTGTATATGCCGCTACGAACCAGAGAGAAGTGAATAATAAGGTTGCGCATGAGGCCAGACAAAGGGGTATACTGGTAAATGTGGCGGATCGCTCGGAAGAGGGAGATTTTATAACGCCGGGCATCATCCGACGAGGGAGACTGACGATTAGTATCTCTACAGAAGGGGCAGGCCCCGCTGTGACCGCTGATATTACATCAGCCTTGGATACGTTGTTTGGTAGCGAATACGAGCCATATCTGGATTTCATGCACGATATGCGACAGATCATCAAACGTAAGATAAGTTCCCCACAGCAAAGGACTAAACTACTGAGGCGCTTGGCGAGTAGCGGAATTTTGGATCAAATACGCCGTCATGAATTTATGGCTTGGACCGAACAACAAATAGACCTGTGGATTGCGCAAAATCAGGAGGAATAACATGCGAACAATTGTGGTAGGCAGCAGACAGAGTGCGCTGGCGTTAACTCAGACCGGGCATGTCATTGAAGATTTGAACGCGCTATGCGCGGAGCATGGAATGGATTTGCAATTTGTCGTAAAGAAAATCCTGACCAAGGGTGATCGAATATTGGATGTAACCTTGTCCAAAGTGGGTGGCAAAGGGCTTTTTGTCAAAGAGATTGAACAGGCCATGCTGGCTGGTGAGATTGATATGGCAGTACATAGTATGAAGGATATGCCTTCCGAATTGCCGGAAGGGCTTGTCAACGGCGCTGTACCGCGTCGTGAGGATCCACGTGATTGCCTGATCACATTGGGCGCCGAGAGCCTGGAGGAATTGCCTCAAGGGGCAAAGGTGGGCACGAGTAGCCTGCGCAGAGCCAGTCAAATCAAGTCCATGCGACCTGATCTACAATTGGAGCCTGTGCGTGGGAATATTGATTCCCGTCTGAAAAAGCTGGAGACGGAAGGTTTTGACGCTATCATTTTGGCGGCAGCAGGTTTGCATCGGATGGGCTGGAAAGATCGAATTACATCCTATATACCGGAAGAAGACTGTTTGCCGGCGGTTGGGCAGGGAGCGCTGGGTATTGAATGTCGCGCGAGTGATGAAGAGCTATTGGCCTTGCTGCGCCTTTACAACGACCGGGATACCTCGGCTACCGTTGCGGCAGAACGAACCTTTTTGGGCGTGTTAAATGGGGGGTGCCAAGTGCCGATCGGGGCTCATGCCGTCTGGGCTGGTCAAGAAATCAGCCTTACGGGCATGGTAGGCTCGCCAGATGGCGAGGTTATTTTGAAGGAAACGCTCCAGGGAAATGATCCGCAAAAGCTGGGAGAAGCGGTGGCGGCCAGTTTGATAGCCAAAGGAGCAGAACAGATTCTGGCGCAGGTGAGGGGATGATAGCATGGCAGGAAAAGTATATTTGGTAGGTGCAGGACCCGGAGACGCAAGATTAATTACGGTCAAGGGTTGGGAATGCATTCAATTGGGCGATGTCATTGTGTACGACAGACTGGCAAGCCCGCGCCTCTTGGGATTGATGAAGCCAGGGGCCCAAAAAATATATGTTGGAAAGTTGCCAGATCGTCACACTATGAAGCAAGAGGAAATTAATCAGCTGTTGGTGGATTTGGCCTTGGAAGGAAAAACAGTTGTTCGTCTTAAAGGGGGAGACCCTACTATATTTGGACGAGTCGGCGAGGAAGCCGGGCTACTGCGTAAACATGGTATTTCCTATGAAATTATACCCGGCATCACATCAGCAATCAGTGTGCCCGCCTATGCGGGGATTCCAGTCACACACCGGGATATGGCCTCATCGCTATCTATCATTACAGGTCATGAAAGTCCGGATAAACTCGACAAAAGTATTCATTGGGATAAAGTGACGAACGCAACGGGCACACTGATCTTTATGATGGGTGTAGCAAAGATTGGCTATATCAGTGAACAGCTGATAAAACACGGCAAGCCATCAAATACTCCTGTTGCCTTGATCCGCTGGGGAACCCGTGCCGAGCAGGATACGCTGGTGGGTACGCTTGCGGATATTGAAGCTAAGGTGAAGGCTGCGAATTTTCAGCCTCCCGCCGTCATCGTTGTCGGAGAAGTGGTCAATCAACGTGAACAGTTAAAATGGGCTGAGGACATGCCTTTGTTTGGCAAGCGAATTTTGGTTACTCGCGCGCGTGCGCAGGCCAGCAGTCTGGTCCATCGGATAGAAGAGCTTGGTGGCGAGCCTTATGAATTTCCAGTTATTCAGACGGTCGCCCCTTCGGACGAGCCAACCAAACAGGAAATTAAAGAGGCATTTGCGCGACTGCCAGAATATGATTGGGTGTTTTTTACCAGCGTTAATGGAGTGGAATACTTTTTCACGCACTTAAAGGAACAGGGCAAGGACGTACGTATGCTGTTCAAAGCGCGTATTGCCGCAGTCGGACCGGCTACAGCAGCCGCGCTTCGGACGCACGGAATTGTGGCAGAACAGATCGAGGGCCCATTTCAGGCAGAGGGCTTGCTCGAAGGATTTGAGCAGGATTTGCAGGCAGGGCAGAACGTATTTCTCCCAAGAGGTGATCTAGCTCGGCCGTGGCTGCCAGAAAAGCTGAGGGAGATGGGACTTCATGTGACCGAGGCTGATTTGTATCAAACGGTGCTAGCAGCCAACACACAGGATGATGAACTTCTCAAGCTGCTTCAGGAGCGTGCCATTCATGCGATTACGTTTACCAGTTCCTCAACTGTAACCTTTTTCTTAGAAGCCCTCAGACAAATGGGGATCCATGATCCGGTGTCGCTGCTGGAGGGAGTTACGATTGCTGTGATAGGTCCTTTGACCGGTGAGACAGCTACCCAAGCCGGCTTGACTGTAAGTTTTATGTCAGAGAAGGCGACCATTGAAAGTCTGATCCAATCGTTGTGTGAGTGGAAACGTTCAAGTACTGTTATGACATTATAATTTTTTTGTTTTTACTAATGAATGTATAAAAAATGGAGGTTTGTAATCATGAGTGTTCCTTTTACCAGACATCGCCGTTTGCGACAGTCGGCTGCAATCCGCAGTATGGTGCGTGAGACCGTATTGAATCCCGCTGATTTTATCCAACCGATCTACGTAACATTTGGCACTGGGGTGAAACAGGAAATTAGCTCTATGCCAGGTGTATACCGTTTTTCTCTGGATCGGCTGGAGGAAGAACTGAAAGAGATTAGTGAGCTCGGCATTCCCGCTGTGCTCCTATTTGGCATCCCAGAAACCAAAGACAGCGTAGGGACTTCGGCTTTTGTGGACGATGGTATTGTTCAGGAAGCTACTCGTCTGATCAAGTCGCGTTATCCCGAACTGCTGGTTGTGGCTGACACTTGTTTGTGTGAGTTTACGGACCATGGACACTGCGGTATGGTGCACATGCATGAGCATGATGGTGAGGTATGCGGTGAGGTATTGAATGATGAATCTCTGGAGGTGCTGGTACGTACAGCTGTATCTCAGGCCAGAGCTGGTGCAGATATTATCGCGCCATCTAATATGATGGACGGTTTTGTACAGGCGATTCGGCAGGGGTTGGATCTAGAAGGCTTTTCACATATTCCAATTATGTCGTATTCCGTCAAATATGCGTCTGCTTTTTACGGTCCTTTCCGGGAGGCCGCAGATTCTGCGCCGCAGTTTGGTGACCGCAAATCCTATCAGATGGATCCTGCTAATGCACGTGAAGCATTGCGAGAAGCAGAATCTGATGTGCTGGAGGGGGCAGATATGCTGATGGTGAAGCCTTCCCTTTCTTATCTTGACGTAATGCGCACGATTAAGGATCAATTTGATCTGCCTATGGTGGCTTACAACGTTAGTGGTGAATATGCCATGGTCAAGGCAGCGGCACTTCAAGGCTGGATTGATGAAAAAGCAATGGTGCTAGAGATTTTGACAAGTATGAAGCGTGCGGGTGCAGATATGATTATTACCTATTCGGCCAAGGATGCGGCAAGATGGTTGAAGCAATAAGTCTATTTTCAGAAGATAGGAGTGGTCAGAATGATCGACGAACAACGAACAGTGCGCAAGGATACGAACTCCAAAGTAGCCTTTGATGAGGCAAAACAATACATTCCGGGTGGCGTAAACAGCCCGGTACGGGCTTTTAAATCTGTTGGAATTACACCTGTGTATATCGACCATGGCGAAGGATCGCGCGTATATGATATTGATGGTCAATCCTATTTAGACTATGTATGTTCATGGGGACCGCTTATTATGGGCCATGCACATCCCGAAGTGGTTAAAGCTTTACAGGCTGCTGTTGTAAAAGGAACCAGCTTCGGCGCACCAACGTTGGCAGAAACCGAAATGGCCAAGCTCGTATGTGAGCGTGTTCCTTCTATGGACATTGTACGTATGGTTAACTCCGGTACTGAGGCGACTATGAGTGCGATTCGACTCGCACGCGGATTTACGAGCCGTAGTAAAATTCTTAAATTTGAGGGATCATATCACGGTCATGCGGACAGCTTGCTGATTAAAGCAGGCTCTGGTGTTGCCACATTAGGCTTGCCCGATAGTCCCGGTGTGCCTGAAGTTGTGGCCACCCATACCATCACTGTCCCTTATAATGATCTAGCTTCGGTGAAGCTAGCTTTTGAGAAATTTGGCGAAGAGATTGCCGCAATTATTGTCGAGCCAGTAGCAGGCAATATGGGAGTTGTACCGCCACAGCCTGGATTTTTGGAAGGTTTGCGTGAGGTAACCCAGCAGTACGGAAGTCTGCTGATTTTTGATGAAGTGATGACTGGATTCCGGGTTGGACTTCATTCGGCTCAAGGTCGCTTTGGTGTGACACCGGATCTTACCTGTTTGGGTAAAGTGATTGGTGGTGGACTCCCTGTAGGTGCTTACGGCGGACGTCGTGATATTCTGGAGCGGATTGCTCCATCGGGGCCCATTTATCAAGCGGGTACGCTTAGCGGAAATCCGCTGGCTATGGCAGCAGGTTATTCGACACTTAAATTGCTGACGCCAGAAGTATACGATCGCTTGGAAGAGCGGGCAGCACGACTTCAAGCCGGATTCGAACGTAATGCGAACGAGCTAGGTATCCCTGTCACGATCAATCGCGTGGGTTCCATGGTTTGTCCATTTTTTACAGAAGAAAAGGTTGTCAATTTTGATACAGCTAAAACGAGTAATCAGGACCACTTCCGTCGTTACTTTACTGAAATGGTGAATGAGGGAGTCAGTGTAGCACCATCTCAATTTGAGGGTATGTTTGTATCGGGCGTGCATACGGTAGAGGATATTGATGCCACCATTGAGGCGAACTATCGCGCGCTCAAACGTCTATGAGCTGGCAAGGTGGCTGGAAAAGAAGAGGACCGTGGCTGGAAGTCACGCCAGGACGGGAAATCACAGACGAGGAAAAAAACAGCGCTGATGCTGTAGATCAGTGGTTGCTGAATCGTTTGGAATTACCGGAAAAGCTGTGGCGCAGACTGCGCCATGATAAAGAGATTGAACTTACAGGGGACCGGCTACGGCTGGCCCTTTTTCCTGTAATGAACCTTGGCATCACCCCTCGCTGGTATGATTTGAAGGTACTGTATGAAGATGATTTTTGTCTGGTAGTACATAAACCAGCAGGTATGGCAGTACATCCGGACGGTGGTGTGCAGGATGGTCCGCTGACGTTGGATCATGCTGTCGCATCCTACTATGAGATGAATGGCATTCATGCGGTGGTACGGCATGTACATCGTCTGGATGTGGATACGACGGGCCCGGTGCTATATGCCAAAAATGAGTTTGCGTTGCTCAAGCTGGACGAGCAAATGAGAGCTAAGGATATCGACCGCCGGTATGTAGCTTTGGTACGAGGGAAAGTACCTCCATCGCTGCGAACGTTGGATTGGCCGATTGGCAAGGACAGGCATCATAAGCAGCGCCGTCGTGTATCTCCGACTGGGCAGAAGGCGGTTACCCATATTGAACTCGGGGAAGTATGGGGAAGCGGTTCAAGTGCAGTGAGTCTCGTATATCTGACGCTGGAGACAGGACGGACGCACCAGATTCGCGTACATCTTAGTCATGCTGGCTACCCGTTGCTTGGGGATGTATTATACGGGGGGCGTGCTACTGATTTTGGCAGGCAGGCGCTACACGGAGAGTGTCTTACCTTCTGTCATCCGCTGAGTGGCGAAACGATTACTGTTGAGGATGCTTGGCCGGATGATTTTCAAAAGCTGCACAAACAGCTATAAAAGATGGCATGCCTTCTATTTTGGCGCATATACTTGAACCTAGAAACGGTTTGCAATATGGAGTTTCCGTGCGCCTGACCAGAAGTCAGAGGATGTGCGGAGACTGCCCAAAGGAGGATGCCATCCTTGAACAAACAACAGAATGATCAGCCGCAAGGCTTGCGTTTTGATATTTATGAACGCATTCATTTGACGGAGGAAGCTGCCGGGATTGCTGAGTTGGAGGAAATCGAGCTTCTGCCACGCATTCAGGTTGTAACCCACGGCGACCATGCCGCTTTGCGAGGGCATTTGCTGCTGGAGGGCGTGTACCGCACACCTGAACAGTTCACGAGCGAGCTTCATCATTTGATCCCTGTGGAAATTACCATTCCGCTAAACCGCGTAGGGAGATTGGAAGATATCTCTGTCGAGATTGAAAATTTTGATGTAGACCTGCTTTCTTTACGTAGTCTAAACATTACAGGCGTTCTTTCTTTGCATGGTGTGGAAAGCTCGCACGCGGAAGAGACGGCGGTCTGGTTGGATGAGGAATTTACCGTAGTGCATGCACCTGAGCATCCGGTTCAATCCCTTTCCGCCGATGAAGAGTATCGTCAGGCAGAGGCCTATTCTACCAATGATTCTACCAATGATTCGACCTCTGATTACGTTACAGATCCTGAAACCTCCTACAGTGTGCCAGTACAACAGGAGTCCATTTCCTGGGAACAGCTGTCTGAGGACCAAGGGGAACAGCAATCATCGTCGGAACAGCAAGCTTATGAGCCAGCAGTAGATCCTAACCGATTCTATGAGCCTTGGACGGGCAAAGCAGTTGAAGATAACTCTCCCGAGGTCAAACATGAGCATGGGTCTCCGGAAGTGTGGGGATTTCAGCAAAAGGAAGCATGGGCAGGGGGAAATGAGTCCAAAGTATCTTCCGCATCTCCTAATGTAAATTATGACCCTTTGCTGTCTGAACCGCATCCTGCTACGGAGTCCGAGGTCTATCTGGAGCCACAGTTGGAAGCGAGTCAAGTAGATAGCTTCGACTTCAGGCCTGAAGCGTCAGAACAGGTGAATCACGAGGCCCATGACACTTTTACTGAGGATAAGCCAGAGATGCGTGTGGCGCTTAACAGTAAAAAGGATGAAGAGGCAGACGAGCCAGACCCGGTTGTCTACTCATCATTGCTCCAATCCAGCCGTTCGGTGAAAGAAGCGGAATACCAGCAGCAATTGGAGCAGGAGCCGCAGGATCAGAAAGCCGAAGAAGAGCGGGAGAATGCCAAGTGGAAGAACCTTTTTTTTCATACACAAGATGAAACACCTTTTCGTAAGGTGCGGTTATGCATAGTACAGCGCGAGGATACACTGGAAACCATAGCTGACCGTTATCAGCTCAGCACGCGTGAGCTTCAACTGTATAACAGATTGGCGGAGCATCATGTGGAAGAAGGACAGGTATTGTACATCCCTTGATCCGGTTGCTGAAAAATGCACAGCGGGTGTTGACTATAGTCAATGGGAAATGTATGATGTGGTATAGTTATTGAAAGACTGAGATCGGGAAGAGTAGGCAGCAAGCCCTTCAGAGAGTGGAATTGCAGCGCTGTGAGGTTCCGCAGGAAGCTACTGGCCGAAGTCACCCGGGAGTCGCCTGTTTGAACGGTTCCTCATTTAATTCCTACGGAAGATAAGAGGTTCACGGTAGAATAAGGCCGGTCCGCAACCGTTATCTGCATAAAGTGTCACACCATGTGTAATGGATCAGTGGATACATACACTAGGGGTGAAACAAAGGTGGTACCGCGAGAGAACAGCCTTTCGTCCTTTGAGGATGAAGGGCTTTTTTTATTTGCCAATTGAAAAATCATGGAGGTATCCTGATATGTCAGAACAAGACAACAAGACAACCTTGGAAATGCCAACAACGTACGATCCAAAATCAGCAGAACAAAAATGGTACAAAACGTGGATGGAGAAGGGCTATTTCCGCGCTGGGCAACATCCAGAGGCAGAGCCTTTTACAATCGTTATTCCACCACCGAATGTTACAGGTATGTTGCATATTGGACATGCTCTTGACTTTACTTTGCAGGATATTATTATTCGCGCCAAGCGGATGCAGGGCTATGATGCCTTGTGGCTGCCAGGGGCAGACCATGCGGGTATTGCTACCCAAACAAAGGTAGAGCAAAAGCTGCGTGAAGAAGGCCTGACACGTTATGATTTGGGCCGCGAGAAGTTTTTGGAGAAAGTGTGGGAGTGGAAGGATCTTTACCTAGATAATATCCATAACCAATGGGAAAAGATGGGCTTTTCTCTCGATTATTCTCGTGAGCGTTTTACGCTGGATGAGGGACTGTCCCAAGCGGTACGCGAGGTATTCGTTAAACTGTACAAGAAGGGTCTGATTTATCGCGGTAAACGCATCATAAACTGGGACCCTGCTGCACGTACTGCATTATCGGACATTGAGGTGGAATACAAAGAGGTGAACGGAAATCTGTATCACCTGCAATATCCACTGAAAGACGGTAGCGGATTTATTACGGTAGCCACTACACGTCCTGAAACGATGCTGGGCGATACAGCTGTAGCTGTACACCCGGAAGATGAACGCTACAAGCAAATGATCGGCAAAACGCTTGTGCTCCCAATCATCGGACGGGAAATTCCGGTCATTGCGGATGATTATGTTGATAAAGATTTCGGTAGCGGCGCGGTTAAAATTACACCGGCTCACGACCCGAATGACTTTGAAATGGGACAACGTCACCAGCTGCCACAAATTACAGTGATGGACGAAACGGGAACGATGAATGCCGAAGCAGGCAAATATCAGGGCCTTGATCGTAGCGATTGCCGTAAGCAAATCGTCGCTGATCTGAAAGAGCAGGGCGTACTGATTCGTATTGAAGAGCACGTACATCAAGTAGGCCACAGCGAGCGTACAGGTGTAGTTGTAGAACCTTATCTGTCCACACAATGGTTTGTGGAAATGAAGCCTCTGGCAGCTAAAGCCATTGAAGTGCAGAAGGCTGGCAACGGGGTAAACTTTGTACCGGATCGCTTTGAACGTACTTATCTGCATTGGATTGAAAATGTGCGTGACTGGTGTATTTCCCGTCAATTATGGTGGGGACACCGTATTCCGGCTTGGTACGATGAGGATACCGGAGAAGTGATTGTATCGGCGGAGGACCCTACAACTTTGCCTGAGTATGCTGGCAGAAAGCTAAAACAGGATGAGGATGTGCTGGATACTTGGTTCAGCTCGGCTTTGTGGCCGTTTTCGACACTGGGCTGGCCTGAGCAGACAGAGGACCTCAAACGCTACTATCCGACTAATGTCTTGGTTACAGGCTATGACATTATTTATTTCTGGGTATCGCGTATGATTTTTACAGCACTCGAGTTTACGGAAGAGATTCCGTTCAAGGACGTACTTATGCACGGGTTGGTTCGTGATGCGGACGGTAGAAAAATGTCCAAATCCCTCGGCAACGGTGTTGATCCGCTCGACGTGATTGACCAATATGGTACCGATGCCATGCGTTATATGATTTCCACCAGTAGCACGCCTGGGCAAGACCTTCGTTTCCGCTGGGAGCGGGTGGAGCAGGCCCGCAACTTTGCCAATAAAATCTGGAATGCGTCACGCTTTGCGCTGATGAATCTGGAAGGCGTCACTTCGGCAGATATAGACATTACTGGTGACCTGAGCACCGCTGATCGTTGGATTCTGCATCGTCTAAACGAAACTTCACGCGACATCACGCGTCTAATAGATGCTTATGAATTTGGCGAGACAGGCCGCCTTCTGTATAACTTTATTTGGGATGATTTGTGCGACTGGTACATTGAGTTTGCGAAGCTTTCCCTATATGGCGACAACGCAGATGCGAAAAAGAAAACGCAGTCCGTACTTGCATATGTATTGGACCGGACGCTGCGCATGATTCATCCGTTCATGCCGTTTATCTCTGAGGAAATATGGCAGCATCTTCCACATGAGGGAGAAACGATTACACTGGCCGCTTGGCCTGTTTATGATCCGGCTTTTGAGGATAAGGATGCAGTTGCAGAAATGAATTTGCTGATCGACGTAATTCGCGCTGTGCGCAATATCCGTGCTGAAGTCAATGTGCCGATGAGTAAAAAAATTGAGTTGCTCATAAAACCCGGCGATCAAGCCGTTCTCGATATCATTAACCGCAATGGGGAATATGTGCGTAGATTCTGTAATACGTCTGAATTCGACGCGGGATTAGAGTTCACCGTTCCAGATAAAGCGATGACATCTATAGTTAGCGGCGCAGAGTTGTACCTGCCGCTGGCCGGACTGCTTGATATTGCCCAGGAAATTAGCAGACTGGAAAAAGAACTTCAGCATTTGAACAGTGAAGTGGAGCGCGTGGAGAAAAAGTTATCTAACCAAGGCTTTGTGGCGAAGGCACCAGCTAAAGTCATCGAGGAAGAGAAGGCCAAGCAAGCCGATTACTCAGATAAGCGCGCTAAAGTTATCGCACGTATTGAAGAACTCAAGGGATAATTTCACTCACAATAAAATGACCTGAAGGTGAAGAGGATGTCAGATACGATCAGGGGCGGAGATACGGCTCCTTTACAAAGCTATGATGAGGCAGTGGAATGGATTAACGGCTTGATTCCGTTTGGTATCAGACCTGGACTGGAACGAATTGAACAACTAATGAGTAAATTGGGTGATCCGCAACGACATCTGAAATTTGTGCATATTGCGGGAACCAACGGTAAAGGCTCGACTTGTGCCTTTCTGACCTCTGTGCTACTTAAATGTGGGTACGATGTCGGGACTTTTACGTCTCCGTACATCACCCGATTTACGAACCGCTTTCAATTCAATGGGACCGATATTCCCGATGAAACGCTGGTTTTGCTTGCCAATCGCTTGTATCCGTTGGTGAAAGAAATCGCAGATAGTGAATTGGGATCACCTACAATGTTTGAGGTATCGACAGCGTTGGCTATTTTATACTATGCTACGGTATCTTTCCCAGATGTTGTGGTATGGGAGACAGGTCTTGGGGGAAGGATGGATGTAACTAATATCGTGAATCCAATCCTCTCGGTTATTACAAATGTCGGCTATGACCATACGGATATTTTGGGAGATACGCTCGAACAGATTGCAAGGGAAAAAGCCGGTATCATCAAACCGGGTGTACCTGTCGTCAGTTGTGTTTCCCAACCCGAGGCTATTCAGGTCATACGTGAAACGGCGACAAAGCAAGGAGCTACCTTGTACCTGGCAGGAGAACAATTTACGTATGAACGGCTAAATGGAGATGAAACAGCTCAAACCTTTTCATTCGCGGGGCCCTTCCGACATATGGAAATTGACATCACGTTGTTAGGCGAGCACCAATGTTCTAATGCGGCAGGAGCTATGATGGCACTTGAGGTCCTACGTCAGTATATGGCTTTTGTGTTGGATGATGCAGAACTGCTGGAGGGCTTTAGACAAACTGCCTGGGCAGGGCGTCTCGAACAAGTCAGTACATCACCGAGAATTGTTCTTGACGGGGCTCATAATCCAGAAGGAGCACAGACGCTGGCCAAGAGTCTTCCTCAAGTGTATTCGTACAAAAAATTGGTTTTAATGATGGGGATGCTGTCAAACAAGCATCATGAAGCATACTTGCAGCATATACTGCCACTAGTGGATACGCTTATCCTGACCGAGCCCGATTTTCGGCGCAAAATGAATGCCGCTGAATTGGCTCATCTCGTGGAGAAGCTGCGGCCGTCTTATGCCAAAACGGATTTAAAAATAATTGTAGAAGGTGACTGGAAAAAGGCTCTTGGCCTGTTTCAATCACATACGGAAGCGGAAGATCTGGGGGTGGTGTCCGGCACGCTGTACCTTATTGCGGATGTACGGGCTACCCTTATGTATCAAACCGATTCGGAAAAAGGTTGGTGAAATTTGTTGATTACTTCGGAACATGTTCATTTTATCGGTATCGGCGGCTACGGGATGAGCGCGATTGCTCGAGTCATGCTGGAGATGGGTTATACCGTGACTGGCTCAGATGTGGCATCACAGGAGCTGACAGAAAAACTGGCGGCAAAAGGCGCAAAAATATATATTGGACACACGCCTGAGCATATTGCAGGCGCGGATATCGTCGTCTATTCAACAGCATTGTCACGTGACAATGTGGAGCGGGTGGCAGCGGAGGAATTGAATATTCCAACTCTGCACCGTTCGCAGATGCTGGCTCGCTTGCTTAACGAACGTAAGGGAATAGCTGTTGCGGGTGCGCACGGTAAAACGACAACCTCTTCCATGATCGCTCTGGTTATGGAGAGATGTAACGTTGATCCAACGTATATTATTGGCGGCGAAATTACGAATTTGGGGACGAATGCCAAAGCAGGTAAAAGCGAGTTTGTCGTTGCTGAGGCGGATGAGAGTGATGGTTCTTTCCTGCAATATCATCCTTGGCAAGGCATCGTAACCAATATTGAAGCAGATCATTTGGAAAATTACGATGGCGACTTTAATCGTCTGAAAAGTGCTTATGTACAGTTTTTGAGTCAAATTCGACCGGATGGAGCGGCTATTGTATGCGCAGATGATCAGAACATCCGGGAAATGCTGCCTCAACTCCAGACTCGGGTCATTACTTATGGAGTGGAGCATGAAGCGGATTATATGGCGACAGATATCCAATTAGGTGACCGTCGATTAAGCTTCACTATGAGCCGTAAGGGAACAGCACTCGGAACAATCGAACTATCAGTGCCGGGTAAACATAACATGTATAATGCGATGGCGACTGTAATTTCATGTTTAGAAGCAGGGATTCCATTCGATCAAATCGCTGCTACAATTGTGGAATTTCACGGAGCGAAGCGTCGGTTTCAAGTACTAGGTGAAAGCAATGACATACTGATTATTGATGACTATGCGCATCACCCAACAGAGATTGAGGCTACGATTAGCGCAGCGAGAGCGACTGGCAAGCGTATTATTGCTGTATTCCAGCCGCAACGCTATAGCCGCACCTTTTTCCTGCTCGATGCGTTCAGCCGCGCGTTTAGCGAGGCTAGTGAAGTCATCATTACCGATATTTATTCACCAGCGGGAGAAAAACAGATTGAAGGCGTGCATTCTTCCAAGCTCGTGGATTTAATCGTCCAAAACAGCAATGCTAATGCAATCTATTTGCCGACCAAAGAAGCTGTGATCGAGGAGTTGAAAGATCGATTACAGCCGGGTGATCTTGTGCTGACGATGGGAGCGGGAGATATCTGGAAAGCAGGTGACGCGTTAGCGCGCCATCTTCGCGGACAGCAAGTGTAAACCGTATAAAAATGAGCTGTTGCACCAATGAATTACAAAAAAAGGGTATTCCGAACACGACTGTGTTTCGGGATACCCTTTTTTGTAATGCTGGGGCATATATTCTTAGCTTAACTCATACAACAGACTATGAGGAAGTATGGGACAAGGAGGGAGTGCATCCATGAACAAGACCAAGATGACATTCCGGTTCGACCAACAGTTGCCGGAGACAAGCCGGGAGGATAAGCTACAGGTGCTTCCGTACAAAAACGAGTCGATTACGAACGAACAGCGTGAAACTGATAACCCGCATAAAGGAACGGAACGGAACAGAGGAATGGAGAAAAATACTGCAACTACACAAGAATCAAAGATCAATGAACCTGAGGATCGGAATAAACGCATTTCAAGTCGGCGTTTTGCTCCGACATTAAGAGTACAAGAGGGATGGGATGACCCCTTTGGTCGTTCGGCGGCTTCCTGGTCAGATGCGGAAGTTCTACCGGATAGCCTGGAAGAGGATGAGGAAGCTTATCATTCTGGCCAAGAGTACAGAAGACGTCCGCCCCACCCTTCTAGATGGAAACTGGTTGGCTCTGTAGCCAGCGCACTGGTGACCGGAGGCATGTTTGGATATATTATGTTGTTACTGTTTAACGGAGGAGGCATGGTTCCGGGATCAGATCCTTCAGTAGAGGAGGCTGTACCGGTCTTTAAAGAATCTGTTGGTGTGGATGCAATATCTGCAAAAGAGAATTCTGTCCCTGTCACTGTCATAGAGGCTCAGGTACCACCTCAAACCTACTATTTGTTGCAATATGGGGTTTTCAGCACCCCAGAACGGGCCTTACAAGCAAAAGAAGAACTATTAAAGGCAGGTATTGCAGCAGGAGGGGATACCGAGGACCAAAACCGGGTATATGCAGGAATATCACCGGATAGGGAGCAAGCCAAGTTGCTCAGCAATCAGTTGAAAACACAAGGAGTCGAATTGTATGTTCGTGAGCTTGAATTGCCTGGATTTGAAAAAGCGGCTTACGGAGGCGAAGGTGATAAACTCACTAGCTTTTTTCAGTTAAGTAGCTCATTGGTGGGTAAGTTGAGCGGACTTTCCTCAAACTTGCTCGGAGAAGGAGGTCCGAATACGGTGCCAGCCTCCGACATGAAGGAGCTGAACGACCTGCATCAGCAGTGGACACAAAATATCACTGTACTTCCCAGTGGTCTTCCGAAGGAAGCGGTTGCCTCCGCAACCTCACTTGAAAAGGCGATGAACAGCGCGATCTCTGCACTTGGGGAATATAATAAGAATACAGCCAAGGAACACATTTGGGAGATTCAGTCCTCCATAATGGAATATGTTTTGCGTGAGAGGGAATTTATCCAATTCATAAAACAATAGGCTAACCATATTTTCCGGCAAGGAACTGGAAATAGTTCCCCATGCCGGATTTCTGTTTGTATTGCAGTACAAATCACCGTATAATAATGAAGGTGTCAAAAAATGGCGAGGGAAGATCAGGATGAAAAAAAATGTAGGAATGCTTATACTGTTTTTGTTGCTCGGTTGGCTCTTGGGTGCATGGATTGCCAAAGCCCTTCAATCGATCAAATTCCTTTCTTTTCTGACCCACCCCACTAGGATATCTTGGTCGCCGAGAGCGGACCTGGATATTATCAGCTACAACATAACAATAAATTTTGAATTGAGCCTGCTTAGTCTGATCGGCATCATTGCCGCGTTCTGGCTGTACCGCAGGCTCTAACTGATGAAAAGGAGCTTCCCTTATGGACGGGAAAATTACGCCCCGCATTATTTTGGCATCGACTTCACCAAGAAGGAAGGAATTGCTCGCATTTTTGAGACTCCCCTTTGAGGTGGTGCCAAGTCATGCGGATGAGAGCACGCCTGAGAGCTGGACGCCTCAGCAAATCGTGGAGACCCTTGCGGCACGCAAAGCCCAAGCGGTCGTGAACACCGTCACTCAGTCGAAGGAAGCCGGACTGGTGATTGGCAGTGATACCATTGTCGTGCTGGATGGTTCGGTATTGGGCAAGCCAGCCGACCATGCGGACGCAGTTCGCATGCTGACTGCATTGCAGGGAAGGACACACCGCGTGTACACCGGGGTAGCCTGCATACATACCGGAACCGGCGAAGTGCTTGTCAGACATCGCCAAACGGAGGTTACAATGAAGCCTCTGAGTCAAGAGCAAATTGTGGCATACGTGAATACTGGTGAACCGTCTGACAAGGCAGGAGCGTATGGCATTCAAGGCATGGGTGCTACGCTGGTGGAATCTATTCAGGGTTGTTATTTTAACGTCGTAGGATTGCCGCTTTCCTTGCTGTCGGACATGCTGTCCGATTTTGGAGTGAATGTGTTGCGTCCATAAAGGGGATAAACATATGCTGGAGTCGCCAATACTGATGCTTCGCGACCTCCCCCATGAAGAACGACCAAGAGAGCGCATGATGACATATGGGGCGGATGCCTTAAGCAACGCGGAGTTGCTGGCAATATTGCTGCGTACAGGAACGCAAAATGAGTCTTCGGTGCATTTAGCGCAGCGTATTTTGCAGCAGGCAGGAAATTTGCGTCAACTGGTGGATATGAGCTTGAGCGAGTTGACCCAGATTAAGGGCATTGGGGATGCTAAAGCGATACAGTTAAAAGCGGGTATCGAACTGGGGCGCCGATTAGCTTTGTCTCGCCATTTGGAGACCCCGGTGATTAGTTGCCCGCGGGATGTGGCAGATCTGTTGTTTGAGCAGCTTCGTTATTTGCAGAAAGAGCATTTTGTATGCTTGTTCCTTAACACTAAAAATCATGTCATTGCTCAGGAAACACTATCTATGGGTAGCCTGAATTCTGCCATCGTGCATCCACGTGAAGTATTTCGGGCAGCAATCAAATGCAGCAGTGCTTCAATAATTTGCGCTCATAACCATCCGAGCGGTGATCCGAAGCCAAGCCCCGAAGATGTCCAGTTGACTCGCCGCCTGATGGAAGCGGGCAACATCGTGGGTATCGACGTGCTTGATCATATAGTGATCGGGGACGGGATCTTTGTAAGTTTGAAGGAACAAGGTCTGATATAATATAATATTTAAATCAAACATTAAACACGACCGGATAATCCGGCCTGAATAAACCGCTTATACATTGGATAACAGATTTCAGGGAAGAGAAAAGGAGATTACATCATGCTGGGTGGCTTTACAAAAGATTTGGGAATAGATTTGGGGACGGCAAACACGCTTGTATACGTAAGAGGTAAAGGAATTGTGGTTCGTGAACCATCTGTAGTCGCTTTGCGTACAGATACAAAAACCATTGAGGCTGTTGGTGAATCTGCGAAAAAAATGATCGGTCGCACACCGGGAAATATCCGTGCGATTCGTCCGATGAAGGACGGTGTCATTGCTGATTTTGATACGACAGCAACGATGATCAAATATTTTATCCGTCAGGCGCAAGCCCAACGCTCTTTGTTTCCACGCCATCCGAACGTGATGGTTTGTGTGCCTTCGGGCATTACTGCGGTGGAGCAGCGTGCCGTTGAAGATGCGACGAAGCAAGCAGGCGCAAGAGAGGCATATACGATAGAAGAGCCGTTTGCAGCAGCAATTGGCGCTGATCTTCCTGTATGGGAGCCTACAGGCAGTATGGTTGTCGATATCGGTGGAGGTACAACCGAGGTGGCAGTCATTTCCCTGGGTGGGATTGTAACAAGCCGCTCCGTGCGTGTCGCTGGCGATGAAATGGACGAGTCCATCATCCAATACGTGAAGCGCCAATACAATCTGATGATTGGTGAACGGACTTCAGAGCAACTGAAAATGGAAGTGGGTTCAGCTATGCCATTAGAGCAAGTGGAAACCTCGGAAATCCGCGGACGTGATCTGGTAACAGGTTTGCCAAAGACGATCACGATTACTTCTGATGAAATTAGTGAAGCATTATCGGATACAGTCAATGCAATCGTGGATGCGGTTAAAGTAACACTGGAAAAATGCCCTCCCGAATTGGCAGCGGATATCATGGATAGAGGTATTGTACTTACTGGCGGTGGAGCACTTCTACGTAACCTGGACAAGCTGTTGGCAGGTGAAACCGGAATGCCGGTGATCGTAGCAGAAAATCCTCTAGATTGTGTGGCAATCGGCACAGGCAGAGCGTTGGAAAATATTCATTTGTTCAAATCGCGCAGCAGTTCTGCCGTCCGTTCCAAACGTTGAATCGGGGGTGTAGGAACTGTTTAAGCTGCTTGGCAATAAAAGACTATTTGTTCTATTGATTGGAATCGTTCTGTTTATTGCCCTTATGGGGATTACACTTGGACAGAGGAATTCCTTAACCTGGCCCGAGAAGTTCGCCAGAGACTCGATTGGCTTTGTGCAAGGTATCTTTTACAGGCCCGCTTCTGCAATAGCGGGCTTCTTTGAAGATATCGGGAATATGCGCAGTATCTACGAAGAAAATGAACGGTTAAAAATTGCTGTGGCAAAGCTGACTCGTGACCAAATTCAGACCCATAATTATGTTGAAACAAATGCCAGACTGCAGAATGAACTGAAGTTCACCCAAACGCAAAAGGCGAAAAATAATTATGATTATCGTGTTGCTCAAGTGAACAGCGTCAGCAATGATTCCAAAACGCTTGTGATCGATATTGGTGAGAAGGACGGAGCGAAGGTTGGTCAGGAAGTCAGTTCGCTTGAAGGATTTGTAGGAGTCATTAGTCAAACGGGGAATTTTACGTCCACCGTTACCCTATTGACTACATTGGATCCTAAAAATCCGAATTCTTATGCTATTGCAGCGACAGTCTTGGGCAAGGAAAATCAATCGTTTGGTATGATTGAAAGCTATGATCCGGGTACGAACAGATTTCAAATGACTCGCATTGAGGAAAAAGATCCAATCGCAAAGGGTGATCAGATTATTACATCTGGCGCAGGTGGTAAATTCCGCAAAAACCTAATGGTTGGAACGGTAGAGAAGATTCAGGTTGGGGAGTTTGGCAAAACACGGACAGCGATTATTAAACCGGCAGCCAGCTTTGTGGATTGGAAAGAACTGCTCATCCTCTACACTCCTGAGGTACCGGAATAATGAAGATGCGCGGTCAGGTTCTAATACTGCTGCTGTTTGTACTGTTTATAGCTGAAGGGACGATTCTTCCATGGCTTCTTCCGGATAGTTGGCATTCAAGAATGGTTCCGAATTTTGTGTATGTCGTGATCTTGTTTGTGTCTGTGTATTACAGCCGTCATACAGCATTGGTGCTAGGTATTGTTTTTGGACTTATTCATGATGTAGTGTTCTATGGGTTTATCATTGGGCCTTATTCTTTTGCAATGGGGTTGTCTGCATACTTATTGGGGCTTGTTTTTACAGCTCGACGTGCGCAGATGCCCATTATGATGGCAGCCGTGTTGATTGGTAGTTTCCTCTTGGATTCTATGCTTTTTGCCATTGACCAGCTGTTCCAGCTGAATCATCAGACTTTCAATTGGGCACTTGCTCAGTATATAATTCCTGATTTATTTATCCATTTTCTGTTCGCCCTCATCATTTATGTCCCAGTTCGCAAGCAGTTGCAGCGTTTGGGTACCCGTGTGAAAAAGGAAGAGGCTGTCTAGGTCTTTTTACACACATTTTGTCCGGGTTAGCAGGGATTTGACGTCCCGGGGACGAAATGATTGAGATAGGAGGGACAGGCTAATGGCAGTGAAATCGAATCATGTCACGATTAAAGGCATCAAAGATGGCCTGGTATTCCTGCTGGACGATCAATGCGAGTTTGAGAATTTGCTGGGTGAGCTGCGTTTTAAGCTGGAGCACAGTCATCAAAATATTTTAACAGGCCCGATCATTCATGTGGATATTAAGCTGGGAAGCCGAGAAGTGACAGAGGAACAGAAGGAAAGTATTCTGGAGATTTTGAAGCAAAAGGGGAATCTGCTCATCAGGTCTGTAGAATCACCTGGACTGCCTGTGGAAGTGCAGGGAAAGCCTCCTATTCATACGGTGACAGGGATTATCCGATCTGGTCAAGTGCTTCATCACAATGGGAACCTACTCTTTTTGGGAGATGTAAACCCGGGTGGAATTATAACATGTACTGGTGATATTTATGTCCTCGGCGCTCTGCGAGGCATGGCGCATGCAGGGATGGAGGGAAATAGTGAAGCGATTATAGCGGCTTCCTATTTTGCACCGACACAGTTGCGAATTTCCGATATGATCAGCCGTCCACCAGACGAATGGGAGACACGTGAATCCGGTATGGAATTTGCGTATCTCAAGGATGGCGCTATGCAAATAGATAAAATGAGCAATATTGTGCGTCTGGGCCGCGATTTTAACGTGTTCAAAGGGGTGTAGCACATGGGAGAGGCTATCGTCGTCACTTCAGGAAAAGGCGGCGTCGGCAAAACGACGACGTCAGCCAATATAGGAACAGCGCTTGCACTGCTCGGCAAAAAGGTATGTTTGGTGGATACGGATATCGGTTTGCGTAATCTAGACGTTGTGATGGGTCTGGAAAACCGAATTATTTACGACCTTGTTGATGTAGCGGAAGGTCGTTGCCGTTTAAATCAGGCACTGGTTAAGGACAAGCGTTTTGAGGAGCTGTATATGCTGCCAGCCGCTCAAACCAAGGACAAGAGTGCTGTTACGCCGGAGCAGGTTAAGGATATTATTTTGGAGCTTAAAAAGGATTTTGAATATATATTGATCGATTGCCCTGCGGGTATTGAACAAGGCTTTAAAAATGCCATTGCTGGGGCGGATCAGGCTATTGTTGTGACTACTCCGGAAAATGCAGCCGTACGCGATGCAGACCGGGTAATTGGTTTACTGGAAAGCTCACATGTGATATCACCCAAGTTGGTGGTTAACCGCATTCGCAATAGCATGGTTAAATCCGGAGATATGTTGGATATTGATGGGATTTTACAAGTGCTTAGCATAGACCTTATTGGGATTGTGCCGGATGATGAAATGGTAATTAAAGCAGCTAATACAGGGGAGCCTACCGTTATGAATCCAGATTCACAGGCCGCGATTGCTTACCGTAACATTGCGAGACGGATTTTGGGCGATACAGTGCCCCTCATGCAGCTAGACCAGAAGAAAAGCGTGATGACACGTTTTAAGAAGTTTTTTGGTATGGGTGGATGAGGAAAACCGGAAGTTATGGCTGGTAAATTGCTTCCACGCTTCCTAAGTGATTTTCTATTGGTTCTAAGGTAGGAGCTGTAGTAGTATTCATTTGTAATACTAGACACTTAAATAAGTAATAATCTTATTTAAGTGTTTTTGGTTTGTCTTTTTAAATTCCTATAATACGGCTTCTCAAAATTTAGGGTCACTACATAAATATTATAAATACAAAACAAATCCGGTGCGCTAGCGCCGGTTTTTTTTGATTTTTAGGTACTTATTCCCGAGCGGGACAACATAAGTTGAAGCCCGTCCTCATAAGATGTATCAAACATACCTCGCTGAGGGGGCTGAACAGGATGAATAAAAATTCCGGAATCAAGCAGCGCAGAGAAGAACGTATACAGCAGCTAATCGCGGGAAGCAAAGCGGAGACGTATCCCTCTGGCATATATCAGTACAGGCACGGGGATAAAGATATGAGGTCGATGCCTATAGTCAGTGCCAACTCGCCCAGAGACCCAGAAACGGAGTGGAAAAATGAGCGGCAACACTGGCAGCAATCTTTTGGGGCGAATCGTGCTCCGTCTTTTTGGACTTCCTTTTGGCGAAGATCAGTCATAGCAACGGTGTTATTTGGAATGGTATGGGGAATGTTTCGTTGGGATATTCCCTATGCAGTGAATTTGAGAATGTTTATTGCGGATGCCTTGAATAAGGATATGGATTTTGCAGCCGTCGGACAATGGTATGAAACTTATTTTGACGGAGCTCCTTCCTTTTTGCCGATTTTTGGCGAGGAGCATGAAACGCACAAGGTAGCCGCAAATCGAAAGGGCTCTCCACCGATCGAAGGCACTATAACACAGCCTTTTGTACTGAGCCTGAAAGGGGTAGAAATTACGCCGAATGTCACTGACAACGGGCCAATCGTTGTTAAAAGTATAGATGCAGGACGAGTATTAGACATATTAAATCATCCCAAAAGCGGGATTTCGGTTACAGTTCGACACACTGGCGGTATCACAGCAACTTACGGGAGGCTTTCCCGCTCTACCTTAAAAGTGAACGACTGGGTTCAGGAGGGAGATGAGATCGGTGTACTGCCAGCAAGTCGCAGCGGCAGCGAGGCGGCAACTTTATTTTTGGCAGTTCAGAGAGGGGATCACTACATTGACCCGTCGGAAGTGGTAGCCCTTGATTAATGTCCGAGGGGTGACCTTATCACTACATCCACTGTTTGTATTGGTTATGCTGACCTCCATAATAACGGGACATTTTATCGAGATCATCACTTTATTTACATTGGTGTTTATTCATGAGCTAGGTCATGCGACAGCTGCTTCGTTGTTAGGCGCGCGGGTGCTTTCCATACAGATGTTACCCTTTGGAGGAGTTGCGGTCATTGAGGATCAGGGGAAGCTCAATGCGTGGAAGGAGATTGTCATTGCGCTAGCGGGGCCCCTGCAAAACGGAATCATGATCATCATCCTTTTATGGTTCAAAAATGTGAGTGGACCGGAGTATGATTATGTAAATTATATAATTCAGGGGAATGCAGTTATTGCACTGTTTAATTTGCTGCCCATTTTACCACTTGATGGTGGGAAAATATTGCAGGCAATGATTAGTTTATCCTTTTCTTATCACCGCACATTAGTGTGGACCTTTAGGGCCAGTATCGTAACGAGTCTGCTATTTTGTATGTATGGTATTTCACCGTTGTTAAGGCAAAATGGGCCTATGCATTTAAATCTGCTGGCGGTAGGGATTTTTTTGCTTTATTCTAATATTGTGGATTATCGGAATATCCCTTACCGTTTTATACGGTTTTTGCTGGGGAGGGACGAGCTTTTTTACCGCGAAATAGCTAAGGGAAGTATTGCCTTACCTATTGTATCCCTGCCAATGAAACATTTGGAGCCTATTTTGCGTCTTTTCAGAAGAGATCGGTATCATATGGTTTATGTTATGAATGAACAGGGACGAATTGTAGCCGTACTGCCGGAGCAACGCCTTATTCGCTCTTATTTTGCGACACGCCCGCCAGATGGTGGAGAACCCAAGCCTAAATAATGTTTTATGAGTAAGAAAGAGGCTGTATCCAGAGAGGTTGAAAAACCATGAAGCAAATGATTGTACAATGCCAGCAGCAGATGACCCAAATGGCGCTGTTGGAAGAGGGACGATTGGTTGAATATGCGGCTGAACTACCGCGAAAACGGGGGATTCTAGGTTCTTTTTTCAAAGCGAGGGTGGTCAATGTGCTACCAGGTATGCAAGCCGCCTTTGTTGACATTGGACAGCGAAAGAATGCCTTTTTGTACGTAGATGACGTACTTCACGCTCATTTGGACAAGCAGCCGGAGGTAAAGCCATCCATTTCTGAAGTGTTAAAGGTGGGGCAGGAAATTGTAGTACAGGTATTAAAAGAGGCAGTTGGTAGCAAAGGAGCCAGGGTCACCACTCATTTTTCACTTCCGGGTCGCTGGATCGTATATATGCCCCGTGCTGATTATGTGGCCGTATCCAAGAAGATCGAACGTGAGGGCGAGCGCACCCGTTTGAAAGCAATGGGAGAGCAGCTACGCACAAGTGAGGAAGGACTCATAATCCGTACCGTTTCGGAGGACATGAGTATAGAGGCGATTGAAAATGATCTGAATCAACTACGTAAGCAGTGGGCGGCTATTCAGCGTAAAGCTGGTGAACACTCGGCTCCGTGCGAATTACACCGGGATTTAAGTATTGTTCAGCGATTGATTCGGGATGTGTTTACACCTGAACAGGATGAACTGGTTATTGACAGTGAAGAGCAAGCAAAGGATGCAGAAATCATGCTGCAACAGATTGGTCCTGCGAAAGCTCATGTAAGTATATTTCGTGGTGCAGAAGAAACGATTTTTAAAGCTTATGGCATTCATGAGCAGCTGGAACGCGATTTTGCGCGAAAGGTATGGCTGCAGGGCGGTGGATACATTGTCATTGATCATACGGAGGCACTAACCGTCATTGATGTGAATACCGGGAAGTTTACGGGAGGCAGTAATCTGGAAGAAACGGTAACCCGGACTAACATTGAAGCAGCTGAAGAGATTGCCCGCCTGGTACGTGTGCGTGATATTGGTGGTATCATCATCATTGATTTTATTGACATGGAACAAGAGGAGAACCGTCGGGAAGTATCCTCTGTGCTGGAAGCAAGATTGAAGAAGGATCGGACCAAATCTTATGTTGTCGGTTGGACGCGGTTAGGTTTGCTGGAAATGACCCGCAAAAAAGTGCGTGAAGAAAAGACGCTCGTGTAGAGCGATGCGTAACCCAAAATCATTTTAAAACTAAAGGTTGAATGTGTATAAAGCTTGTGCTACAATCATTTAGTATGTGTGATGCGTAAGATTGGCTGCACATGCTGTAACCGCTCCAATCAGGTACTGAAGTGCAGTATCCTAAGGGAATCTGCCACCTGCTATTAGGCGAGTCTGAGACATAAGGAGGTGCAAGCAAATGTACGCAATTATCGAAACAGGTGGTAAGCAATACAAAGTTCAAGAGGGCGACGTATTGTTCATCGAGAAGTTGGAAGCTAATGATGGTGAAACTGTAACGTTCGATCGTGTTCTGGCAGTGTCCGGCGACAATGGCTTGACAGCAGGTACACCGCTTCTTTCTGGAGCTTCTGTAACAGCTAAAGTTGAGAAGCATGGTCAAGGTCAAAAGGTCATCGTATACAAATACAAACCTAAAAAGAACTACCATGTGAAGCAAGGTCATCGTCAACCGTACACGAAAGTGACGATTGAAAAAATCCAAGCGTAAGAGGGTGCGATAAGTGATTATCGTGCGTATTACACGACTGGAGGATGGCAGCATACAGGGGTTTTCCGTTAAAGGACATGCAAATTTCGCTAAATCTGGCGAGGATATCGTATGTGCTGGCGTTTCGGCGGTAACAGTAGGAACTGTCAATTCGATTGGAGCTCTTACGGACGTTGAGATGGAAACGGAAATGGAAAACGGCTTTTTAAGCGCGTATCTTTCTCCTGAAAGTTATCATGATGCGAACGCACAGGTTCAACTGTTGCTGGAGTCCATGGTGATTATGCTGACAAGCATTGCTGAATCATACGGTAAGTATATTCAAATAGAAAATAATCAAAGAAGGAGGTAGACATCATGTTGAAATTGACATTGGATCTTCAATTATTCGCATCGAAAAAAGGTGTAGGTTCCACAAAAAACGGACGTGACAGTAAATCGAAACGTCTTGGAGTGAAACGTGCTGACGGTCAAGCAGTTACCGGCGGTAGCATCCTGGTTCGTCAACGCGGAACGAAAATTCACCCGGGCACGAACGTGGGCATCGGTAAGGACGACACCCTGTTCGCGAAAGTGGACGGCGTTGTGAAGTTCGAACGTTGGGGCCGTGATCGCAAAAAGGTGAGCATCTACCCGATCGACGTTGCTCCAGTAGCAGCTACTGTAGAAGCTTAATAGCGGCTTAGACACGCTGAAAAGCCTCCGGCACTTTTGTCGGAGGCTTTTTTGCATGATGGTAATGAACTGGAAAGTTAGTCTGTGCTATACTGGATTAAGGTTCTTTAATAATCCATTTAATTATCGCAGAACGGAGAGAAGCCATGTTCCAGCGGATAAGAGCGCCTTATCTGGCGTTGGGTTCCATTCTGATTCCTTTGGTTTTTTCACTGCTCTATCCCGAAGTATTAACGATTATCTTATTAGCAGTATGGTCTGTAGTTGCTGCATGTTTTGGTATGTGGTATACGAATAGACAGGTTGAGTATGAGCGGAAAGCTGCTTTGCGTTCTTTTGAGCGTACAGCGATTGCAATGCTTAACCATCATCGGCATGACTGGATGAATGACTTGCAGGTGCTTTATGGATATATTCGCATGAATAAGCATGATAAATCTGTTGCTTATGTGGAAACAATAAAAGGGCGCGTGGCGGAAGACAGTAAAATATCTAAGTTGGGTATTCCCTCACTGGTGTTTTATTTACAGTCTTTTCGCGTGAACGCCGGTAATTTACAGTTGTCGGTACAGGTTGAGGAGCAGTTAAAGTTAGACGCTGTCATGTCTCCCGAAGACGGCGAGTCGCTTGCCTCGGCCGTCATAGAAACGGTGCGTGCGTATCAATATGGCGGGGGCCGGTCGTCCTGGGGAGAAGTGCGCAGATTGACACTTTATTTCGGTATGGATCAGAATGATGTTATCGTCCGTTTTGAAGGAAGTGACATACCTGCGGATTTGAATATCCTTAAGCGGGTCAGATCCGTACCCGGAAGTGAACGCATTCGAACAGAGAAGCTCCCTACGGGCGAAATGTTTCAAATTCGGATGCAGTGCCAGACATAAGGAAGGTGTAACCATGTTTGTAGATAAAGCGAAGATTTTTGTTAAAGGCGGAGACGGCGGAGACGGATTAATTGCGTTTCGTCGTGAGAAATACGTTCCTGAAGGTGGCCCAGGTGGTGGTGACGGAGGGAACGGTGGAGATGTAATTTTCCGTGTAGATGAGGGTTTGCGTACCTTGATGGATTTTCGGTACCAACGACATTTTAAAGCCCAGCGTGGAGTGAAAGGTCGTAACAAAAGTCAACACGGAGCCAATGCGGAGCACATGATCGTACGTATACCGCCGGGAACGGTCATCATAGATGATGATACTGGTGAAGTAGTAGCAGATATGACACGTCATGGTCAACAAGTCGTCGTAGCTAAAGGAGGACGCGGAGGGCGCGGGAACATCCGTTTTGCTACGCCGAGTAATCCAGCGCCTGAGTTGGCTGAGAACGGTGCAGAGGGACAAGAACGTTATATCACGCTTGAGTTAAAAGTAATGGCTGATGTAGGCTTGGTCGGGTTTCCTAGTGTTGGGAAGTCTACCTTGTTGTCGGTTGTATCTTCCGCAAAACCGAAAATTGGGGCCTACCACTTTACAACGATTACTCCGAATTTGGGTGTTGTGGATGTGGGTGATCATCGTAATTTTGTGATGGCGGATTTGCCTGGTTTAATTGAAGGGGCTCATGAAGGTATTGGGCTGGGACATGAATTTCTGCGGCACATTGAGCGGACGCGTATTATTATCCATGTCGTGGATATGGCGGGCTCCGAAGGACGTGACCCGTTTGAAGATTGGACTAAAATTAACGACGAATTGAAGCAATATAATTCAGCATTGGCTGAGCGTCCGCAAATTGTGGCGGCCAATAAAATGGATATGCCGGAAGCTGAAGAAAACCTGGCTCACTTCAAAGAGCAGATTGCTTCTATACGTCCTGATCTTGAAATCATGCCTATTTCCTCACTGACACGTCAAGGTGTGAAGGAACTGCTCTACCGGGCTGCTGATTTGCTGGATCAAATACCGGACGAGCCGGTTGTTGAGGAAGTAGCAGAAGTTAATGAACGTAAGGTATTTAAGCTGGATACAGCAGAAGACGAGGGCTTTACAATTGTACGTGAAAACGATACATTCGTGGTGCAGAGCCCTAAAATTGAGCGCATGATGAAGCGCATGCAGTTGAACTCGCATGATGCCATTTTGAAATTAGCAAGAACGTTACGCCACATGGGTGTGGATGCTGAGTTACGCAAGCGTGGCGCCAAAGATGGTACATCTGTACGCATTGCTGATTTCGAGTTCGAATTTGTTGAAGGCAGCAGCTACTACTAAATTTCAAATAAAGGTCTAAAACCTGAACGGTTACTGTACTATAGGAAACTCTATAGAAGGCAGTAGCCGTTTTTTGCATTGTTTGCTTGCCGATTTTCATGAGTTTCGATATAATGTCCTCTATACAAAAACATAAGTCTTTGAGGAGAGGACGTTCTTGAAAGAGCGCTATTACTTGGTACGGGAAGATATTTTGCCTGAAGCTATTGTTAAGACCATACAGGTGAAACTGCTGCTGGCTTCAGGAGATGTTAAAACCGTGCATGATGCCGTGGAGCAAGTTGGGCTAAGCCGAAGCGCCTTTTATAAATATAAGGATGGCATACATTTGGTTAACCAGCTGGAGCGTGAGCGAATTGTTAATATCTCTATTGATTTGGAACATCAATCCGGAATGTTGTCCAGGGTACTTGGCAGAGTGGCAGATTTCGGAGGCAATGTGCTGACGATTCAGCAAAGTATTCCACTGCAAGGCAGAGCCAACGTAGTCATCTCGGTAGAAATGTCCAGACTCAGTGAAGAGTTGGGTGTTCTACTGGAGGGCTTGGAAGATATCTCTGGAGTCAAACGTGTTCGCCTGATTGGGCAAGGTTAAGGCAATACAGTTCATTAGATAAAAGTTATCAGGAGGGGAATGGATGAAACCGGTCAAAGTAGGATTGTTAGGTTTGGGGACGGTAGGAACGGGGGTCGTTCGAATCGTAGAAGGCAATCAGGAAGACTTGAGCAGACAAGTCGGTTCACCGATCATCATTGAAAAAATAGCTGTAAAAAACATAGAAAAATATCGTTCCATTGAAGTGGAGACGAGCAAACTTACTGAGGACCCATGGGAAGTTATTCGGGACCCTGAAATTGATGTAATTATCGAAGTCATGGGCGGCGTTGATCAGACGAAGGAGTACATTCTTGAAGCGCTGGAGCGGGGTAAACACATCGTAACGGCAAATAAGGACTTAATGGCTTTGCACGGTTCTGAAGTATTAGCAAAGGCGCAGGAAAAGCAGTGTGATATTTTTTATGAAGCGAGTGTAGCGGGTGGTATCCCGATCATTCGTACACTAATTGAAGGTTTCTCCTCCGACCGCATTACCCGCATTATGGGGATTGTGAACGGTACGACAAACTTTATTTTAACCAAAATGAGTCAGGAAGGGGCCTCGTACGAGGAAGTTCTCAAGGAAGCACAGGAGCTTGGGTATGCTGAATCCGATCCGACCTCAGATGTGGAAGGACTGGATGCAGCCCGTAAAATGGCAATTCTCGGCACGCTGGGTTTCCGCTCTAATGTAGAGCTCAAGGATGTAAGTGTCAGCGGCATTTCAAAGGTAACCAGTGAAGATATTGCTTTTGCTAAAAAACTAGGATATGAAATGAAATTGCTAGGCATTGCAGAGCGCCAGGGTGATGAATTTACGATTAACGTTCAGCCGACCATGGTACGCAAGCAACATCCATTGGCTTCGGTGAACGGGGTATTCAACGCGGTGTATGTGCATGGTGAAGCAGTGGGTGAAACCATGTTTTATGGTGCGGGTGCAGGTGAAATGCCGACGGCAACATCAGTTGTAGCCGATTTAGTTGCTGTAGTGAAAAATCTCAAACTTGGTGTCAATGGGCTTAAAGCCATCGTTCCTTACAACCCTAAAAAAATTAGTAACGACGAAGATGTGTATTTCAAAAACTTCGTGCTTCTGCATGTGGATGATAAAGCAGGGGTGTTGGCACGGATTACGCAAGTATTTGCTGAATTTGATGTCAGTCTGGCATCTGTTGTGCAGCAACCGAATGAGGTTAACCCCGATGCTGAAATTATTATCGTGACTCATTTAGCCAGTAAAGCAAGTATGAAAAAGGTTTTGGAGCATTTTGAAACTTTGGACGTCATCCGTCGCATCAAGAGCGTATATCGAGTAGAGGGATAGTCAATAAAAGCAGGAGGAATTGTCTGTATGACCGTTTTAAAAACAGCAAGAGTGCGTGTGCCCGCGAGTACGGCCAACTTGGGTCCGGGCTTTGATACATTGGGCATGGCGTTGTCCTTATATGCATGGATTGAAATGAAGGAGGCCGAACAGACGGCTTTTCATTTATACGGAGATGAAATGAATGGTGTTCCCCAAGATAAAACTAATCTGATTTTCAAGGTAGCACAAATGGTTTTTCGGGAAGCGGGTGTATCAGTTCCTGAGCTCGATATTTCGATGTACTCAGATATTCCACTCACTCGTGGTTTGGGCAGCAGTGCTTCCGCCATTGTGGGCGCCTTGGTCGCTGCAAATACGTTGATTGGCTCGCCTCTGCCGGATTCCAAGTTGTTCGATATGGCAAGCGCCATTGAAAAACATCCGGATAATGTTGGAGCTTCTCTGTTTGGCGGTATTATTACAGCGATGTGGGACGGTGAGCGTGCTAGGCATTTACGACTTGAACCGGATACCAATCTGGAGGTTATGGTAGTTATTCCAGATTTTCAGCTGTCCACGTCGAAAGCCAGAGAGGTTCTACCCGCACAAGTATCATTGAAGGATGCTGTATATAATATAAGTCATGCTTCCATGTTGGTAGCAGCATTGGCATCAGGGCGAACCGACTTAATCGCTGAAGCGATGCGTGATCAGCTTCATCAGCCTTACCGCGCGGCACTTGTGCCAGGTATGACAGAGATCTTGCAGGATGCGCACCATTATGGTGCTTTGGGTGTGGCTCTAAGTGGGGCTGGACCAACGTTGCTGGCATTGACAGATCGGCGGGAAAATCGGAAAGCAGAGCTGGAGCAGTATTTAACGGATACCATGAACAAAGAGGGGATCACTGCTTCTGTTTTAAAATTGCGCCCTGAGAATGAAGGAGTTAAAGTATATACAGAAGGGAATACTCTCCCTTTTATGGATATGATTAAAGGGGAACTTACGATATGAAACGAATTGCACTTCTTCCTGAGGGGACTGTTTCTCATGAAGCGATTAAGTATTTGTTAGGAGATACGTCCCATGAATTACTTTTTTACAAACATATCGCGGACGTATTTCAGGCAGTAGACAAGGGTCAGGCAGACTATAGTGTAATTCCCATTGAAAATACGATTGATGGCTCTGTAAGTTTGCATATGGATTGGCTTGTACATGAAGTAGACATTCAAATGCAGGCGGAATGGGTATATCCTTCAATTCAAAATCTTATTGGTCATCGCAGTGAATTTACGAAGGATTTGGACAAGCTAGATTTGAGCAAAGTGGTCAAAATTATGTCTCATCCTGTGGCGCTTCCCCAGTGTAAAGAATTCATACAGGCTTCCGCTCCTCAGGCCGAGTTGGAGAGTGCAGGAAGTACGGCGGAAGCCGTCGAAATTGTTAAACATAACCCCGGTAAAGGCTGGACCGCTCTCGGAACCAAGCTTGCGGCTGCCAAACACGGATTGGATATTTTGGCCAGCAAAGTGACGGATCACGATAACAACTTTACCCGCTTTGTCTTGATCGGTCATCAACCTATAAGTCTCCCGGGTACGCCTGAAGGTCAGCGAACCAGTATTTTGGTCACGCCGCCGCAGGATTTCCCGGGAGCGCTGCATCAGGTTTTATCCGCATTTGCATGGCGCAGGTTAAATCTGTCCCGTATTGAATCGCGTCCAACCAAAAAGCAATTGGGGAATTATTATTTTTACATTGAAGTTTTGGAATCTCTGCATTCCGTGCTACTTCCGGCAGCCTTTGCAGAGATCGAGGCTTTGGGGTGCCATGTACGTGTTCTTGGCTCTTATCCAAGCTACAAGTATGTTGAAGCAGCGATCGAACCTATTTTAAAGGAACATTAATCGGAGGTGTGATTTTAATGGCAGAACAATGGATCTATCTGGATGGGCAGCATGTGACTAAGGAAAACGCAAAGGTTTCCGTATATGATCATGGATTCTTGTACGGAGACGGTATATTTGAAGGCATTCGTATTTATAACGGGAATATTTTTAAATGTAAGGAGCACTTGGAGCGCCTGTATGATTCTGCGAAATCCATTCAATTAAACATTCCGTTGTCTTCTGATGAAATGTTGGAAGCAATGGCTGAAACGATTCGTCTTAACGAAATGCGTAACGGATATATCCGTCTAGTTGTATCCCGAGGTGCAGGAAATCTAGGTTTAGACCCTCTTCGTTGTGCGAAGGCGAGTGTCATCATTATCGTGGAGCAGCTCGCCATTTACCCAGAAGAAGCTTACTTGACTGGCCTGAAGACAATTTCTGTCTCTCAGCGTCGCAACATCCCGGATGCTTTGAATCCGAAGATTAAATCATTGAACTATCTCAACAATATCCTCGTGAAGATCCAGTCTAACTATGCTGGTGTAGGTGAGGCTATTATGCTCAATTCCCAAGGATATGTGACGGAAGGCTCTGCAGACAACATTTTCATTGTCAAAAACGGAGTGTTGTATACACCTCCTTGCTATTTGGGAGCGCTTGAAGGAATTACTCGTAATGCTATTATCGATTTGTGTGCTAAGCTTGGGTACTCCCTTAAGGAACAACCTTTTACACTGCATGATGTATATGTTGCGGACGAGGTGTTTTTTACAGGAACTGCGGCAGAAGTTATTGCAGCTTATGAGGTGGATGGTCGTACGATCGGCTCCGGCGTTGCTGGCCCAGTGACTTTGGAGCTCCTGACTGAATTCCGGAAGATCGTGGATCAGGATGGCTACAAAGTGTGGCAGGACTAAAATAAAACCGAATCCTTTTAACTGAATGCTCGCGAGAGTATTTAGTTAAAAGGATTTTTTTGTTTGTATGGGGTCATTCGCCCGGGAGGTGCATAGGATGTAATAACAGAAGCCGGGCGTTTATCCCGCCCGAACGAAAGTCTAGGAGGTTTGTGACCTGTGAAAATACACATCGTCAAAAAAGGTGACACTCTGTACTTGCTGGCACAGAAGTATAATGTGACGCTGGAGAAAGTTATTGCCGCCAATCCCCAATTGGCAGACCCTAATCAGTTGAGTATCGGCGAGAAAATTAAAATTCCAACAGAGCCTGTCACGATGGAAACACAGCCGTCAACGGTATATCAACACAAGGTTAAGCAAGGAGATTCATTGTGGAAGTTGTCTAAGGCGTGGAATGTACCGCTCAAGCTAATTATTGATGCCAATTCCCAGCTTAAAAACCCGAACGCACTACTGGTTGGAGAAACAGTTAATATTCCACACTACAAAGAAGAGAATTCTGATTTTACTGAGAATAAAAAAAATACCGCAGTCAAAGAAGAGATGACACAGCCTAAACCTGAATCCCCCACTAAGCAAGAACTTACCCAGCCCAAGGCAGAGATGACACAGCCTGAGCCGGAGAATATGCCTAGCCCTAAAGAGGAGATGACACAGCCGAAAGAAACAGTGAATCCTCCTAAGCTTCCTGAATTAAAACTGCCTGAAGTTCCTATGGCACCCGTAAATCCCGCTCCACCTCAAATGCAGCCCATAGTTACACCACCTGCTCCACCTCAAATGCAGCCCATAGTTACACCACCTGCTCCACCTCAAATGCAGCCCATAGTTACACCACCTGCTCCACCTCAAATGCAACCTATAGTCACCCAACCGATTGCATCTAAGCCACAGCTTCCTACAACTGTTGTGAAGCAACCTGTAGCTGAAAAGTTTTGCGGCTGCACAAAATCGGAGCCGATGGTAAATTCCGAGTGGTCGATACAACAGCCGACATCTGATTATAGCCCACAAATAAATGCAATGCCGAACTCGTGGTATCCGGGGATTGGGTCTCCTCAAGCGCCTATAAATACCTCCTTAGCAGAATATGCCTCTCCTACTGTAGTTTCTGATCAGGGCTATCATCATGACTGTGAGCATCCATGGTGCTGGGGACCTGTGCAGACACCAATTATAAATGCCTATCCAACTCCTTATCCTGCCTATTCAGATTGCTGCGCCCCCGGATATTATCCGAGCCATGAAGCGTCTGAAAATGCATCCTATCCTGTCTATCCTCCATTTATCCATCAAGGGCATCCGCCGCAGTATTCAGAGAGTACAGTCCAGAGCAGTCAATGGAGCCAGGCATGGGGAGGACCTCCATATGGTTTGCCTGCGGCTGGACACGTATCCGACTATAGCCAACTACAAGGGCAACAATCTGCGAATTCCCCTTATCATCCGTTTGCGCATGGGAATGCACCTATGTATCCATTAGAGGGATATACAACACCCTATATGTTTATGCCAGACTGTGGATGCCGGGAAGAGAACGTCCAGTCGGCACCAGCAATTCCAGGAACGCAGGAGGTAGGTAACAATCTGACTATAGCATCCCAAAATGAAATTGATTCTTCTTCTAAAACAAAGGATCGTAGCGTGAGTAAAGGTAAATCAAAAGACAGCTCTGGCAGCACATCCAAAGAAGAGACGTCCAAAGTCAAGGTTTCCAGTAAAAATGCTACTCATAAGAAGCAAAAATCCCGTAATTCAACTGGAGGAGAAACTCGTTCCTCATCCTATAGTGCTCGTTCGCGTAAAAATCCATGGATTAGGGACTGACGTGGCTAAAAGTAAAAAGTAAAAGAAGAGAGACTCCTAGTAGTGCCCCGGCTTTATTAGTCATTAAGAGAAAGAAATGAATGTTAAAGAGACTGTTATTCTGCTTGAGGGAATAATGGTCTCTTTATTTAAATGCAGTGATTTTAAAGATGAGAAAATAATTTTTTAAAAAAGGTGTTGCTACTAAGCTTATATATGTGGTATATTCTTATAGCTGTCTTTTACAAGATAGTTAGCAACACGAAAACAAAGCAGAGTTGATTATAAAATTCTCTTAAAAAAAGTGTTGCAAAGACGCGGAAAACATGATATATTATTTAAGTCGCCGCAGAGATGCGGTGGTGAAACAAAGTGAGATATGATGTAGGTTTGATCTTTGAAAACTGAACAACGAGTGAGTAAAACGATTTTGTTCGCAAAATCAAACAAGAGATATTTTTATCTCGTCAGTTTCAACATGAGCTTATCGCTCTTTCTATAAACCAACTTCGGTTGGTCTTTAATGGAGAGTTTGATCCTGGCTCAGGACGAACGCTGGCGGCGTGCCTAATACATGCAAGTCGAGCGGGGTTGTGTAGAAGCTTGCTTCTACACAACCTAGCGGCGGACGGGTGAGTAACACGTAGGCAACCTGCCCACAAGACAGGGATAACTACCGGAAACGGTAGCTAATACCCGATACATCCTTTTCCTGCATGGGCGAAGGAGGAAAGACGGAGCAATCTGTCACTTGTGGATGGGCCTGCGGCGCATTAGCTAGTTGGTGGGGTAATGGCCTACCAAGGCGACGATGCGTAGCCGACCTGAGAGGGTGATCGGCCACACTGGGACTGAGACACGGCCCAGACTCCTACGGGAGGCAGCAGTAGGGAATCTTCCGCAATGGGCGAAAGCCTGACGGAGCAACGCCGCGTGAGTGATGAAGGTTTTCGGATCGTAAAGCTCTGTTGCCAGGGAAGAACGTCTTGTAGAGTAACTGCTACAAGAGTGACGGTACCTGAGAAGAAAGCCCCGGCTAACTACGTGCCAGCAGCCGCGGTAATACGTAGGGGGCAAGCGTTGTCCGGAATTATTGGGCGTAAAGCGCGCGCAGGCGGCTCTTTAAGTCTGGTGTTTAATCCCGAGGCTCAACTTCGGGTCGCACTGGAAACTGGGGAGCTTGAGTGCAGAAGAGGAGAGTGGAATTCCACGTGTAGCGGTGAAATGCGTAGAGATGTGGAGGAACACCAGTGGCGAAGGCGACTCTCTGGGCTGTAACTGACGCTGAGGCGCGAAAGCGTGGGGAGCAAACAGGATTAGATACCCTGGTAGTCCACGCCGTAAACGATGAATGCTAGGTGTTAGGGGTTTCGATACCCTTGGTGCCGAAGTTAACACATTAAGCATTCCGCCTGGGGAGTACGGTCGCAAGACTGAAACTCAAAGGAATTGACGGGGACCCGCACAAGCAGTGGAGTATGTGGTTTAATTCGAAGCAACGCGAAGAACCTTACCAGGTCTTGACATCCCTCTGACCGCTGTAGAGATATGGCTTTCCTTCGGGACAGAGGAGACAGGTGGTGCATGGTTGTCGTCAGCTCGTGTCGTGAGATGTTGGGTTAAGTCCCGCAACGAGCGCAACCCTTATGCTTAGTTGCCAGCAGGTCAAGCTGGGCACTCTAAGCAGACTGCCGGTGACAAACCGGAGGAAGGTGGGGATGACGTCAAATCATCATGCCCCTTATGACCTGGGCTACACACGTACTACAATGGCCGGTACAACGGGAAGCGAAGCCGCGAGGTGGAGCCAATCCTAGAAAAGCCGGTCTCAGTTCGGATTGTAGGCTGCAACTCGCCTACATGAAGTCGGAATTGCTAGTAATCGCGGATCAGCATGCCGCGGTGAATACGTTCCCGGGTCTTGTACACACCGCCCGTCACACCACGAGAGTTTACAACACCCGAAGTCGGTGGGGTAACCCGCAAGGGAGCCAGCCGCCGAAGGTGGGGTAGATGATTGGGGTGAAGTCGTAACAAGGTAGCCGTATCGGAAGGTGCGGCTGGATCACCTCCTTTCTATGGAGAATCGTTTCCTGCAACGGAAACATTCAATTTTGAAGCATTAGCTTCAAAACTCAGGTTTAGGCCTGTTACTCACTCGTTGCTCAGTTTTGAGAGCTCAAACTCTCAAGCTTCGACGAATACTTCATTCACACATTCGTGTGGAACCGAAATATTCATCGGGTTTCGCTTCGATGAAGCGAATTGCACCTTGAAAACTGGATACCGAAACGAAATTGCGTTTTAGAATATTCCTTTAAGCTGATCTTGTGTAAACAAGTGAAATAAAGGTAGCTGCCTTGAATTTCATTCACACGTAAGTGTTGAACCGAAATTCAAAGCAAATCGTATTTACGATGTAAATACTAGGTTAAGCTACAAAGAGCACACGGAGGATGCCTAGGCGCCAGGAGCCGACGAAGGACGTGGCGAACAACGATAAGGCCTCGGGGAGCTGTAAGCAAGCTTTGATCCGGGGATGTCCGAATGGGGAAACCCGGCTGTCTTCATCGACAGTCACTACTCACTGAATTCATAGGTGAGTGAGAGGCAGACCAGGGGAACTGAAACATCTAAGTACCCTGAGGAAGAGAAAACAATAGTGATTCCGTCAGTAGCGGCGAGCGAACGCGGATTAGCCCAAACCAAGGAGCTTGCTCCTTGGGGTTGTGGGACGTCTCACATGGAGTTACAAAGGAACCGGTTAGATGAAGAGGTCTGGAAAGGCCCGCCAGAGAAGGTAAAAGCCCTGTAGTTCAAAACTTGTTCCCTCCGAGACGGATCCCGAGTAGTGCGGGGCACGTGAAACCCCGTATGAATCCGGCAGGACCATCTGCCAAGGCTAAATACTCCCTGGCGACCGATAGTGAAGCAGTACCGTGAGGGAAAGGTGAAAAGCACCCCGGAAGGGGAGTGAAATAGATCCTGAAACCGTGTGCTTACAAGAAGTCAGAGCCCGATCTAGGGGTGATGGCGTGCCTTTTGTAGAATGAACCGGCGAGTTACGTTCCCGTGCAAGGTTAAGGTGAAGAGCTGAAGCCGCAGCGAAAGCGAGTCTGAATAGGGCGATTTGAGTACGTGGACGTAGACCCGAAACCGGGTGATCTACCCCTGTCCAGGGTGAAGGTGCGGTAACACGCACTGGAGGCCCGAACCCACGCATGTTGAAAAATGCGGGGATGAGGTGGGGGTAGCGGAGAAATTCCAATCGAACCCGGAGATAGCTGGTTCTCCCCGAAATAGCTTTAGGGCTAGCCTCGGAAAGAAGAATCGTGGAGGTAGAGCACTGATTGGGTGCGGGGCCCGCAAGGGTTACCAAGCTCAGTCAAACTCCGAATGCCATAGATTTAGTTCCGGGAGTCAGACAGTGAGTGCTAAGATCCATTGTCGAAAGGGAAACAGCCCAGACCATCAGCTAAGGTCCCCAAGTGTGTGTTAAGTGGGAAAGGATGTGGAGTTGCACAGACAACCAGGATGTTGGCTTAGAAGCAGCCACCATTGAAAGAGTGCGTAATAGCTCACTGGTCGAGTGACTCTGCGCCGAAAATGTAACGGGGCTAAACACACCACCGAAGCTATGGCTTGATGCTTGCATCAGGGGTAGGGGAGCGTTGAATGCGGGTTGAAGGTGTACCGTAAGGAGCGCTGGACTGCATTCAAGTGAGAATGCCGGTATGAGTAACGAAAAGATCTGTGAGAATCAGATCCGCCGAAAGCCTAAGGGTTCCTGAGGAAGGTTCGTCCGCTCAGGGTAAGTCGGGACCTAAGGCGAGGCCGATAGGCGTAGTCGAAGGACAACAGGTCGAAATTCCTGTACCACCGTAATCCGCTATGAGCGATGGGGTGACGCAGTAGGGTAGTGACGCGGACTGATGGATGTCCGTCTAAGCAGTGAGGCTGGTGTGTAGGCAAATCCGCACATCGTTAAGGCTGGGCTGTGATGGGGAGCGAAAATTGTAGTAGCGAAGGTCATGATCTCAGACTGCCAAGAAAAGCCTCTAGCCAGGAGAAGGTGCCCGTACCGCAAACCGACACAGGTAGGCGAGAAGAGAATTCTAAGGCGCGCGGAAGAACTCTCGTTAAGGAACTCGGCAAAATGACCCCGTAACTTCGGGAGAAGGGGTGCCTCGGTAGGGTGAATAGCCCGAGGGGGCCGCAGTGAAAAGGCCCAAGCGACTGTTTAGCAAAAACACAGGTCTGTGCGAAGCCGCAAGGCGAAGTATACGGGCTGACGCCTGCCCGGTGCTGGAAGGTTAAGGGGAGTGGTAAGCCTTCGGGCGAAGCTATGAACCGAAGCCCCAGTAAACGGCGGCCGTAACTATAACGGTCCTAAGGTAGCGAAATTCCTTGTCAGGTAAATTCTGACCCGCACGAATGGCGTAACGACTTGGGCGCTGTCTCAACGAGAGATCCGGTGAAATTTTAATACCTGTGAAGATGCAGGTTACCCGCGACAAGACGGAAAGACCCCATGGAGCTTTACTGCAGCTTGATATTGAATTTGGGTACGATCTGTACAGGATAGGTGGGAGCCGTCGAACTTTGAGCGCCAGCTTGAAGGGAGGCATCCTTGGGATACCACCCTGATCGTATCTAGGTTCTAACTTGGTACCGTAAACCGGTGCGAGGACAGTGTCAGGTGGGCAGTTTGACTGGGGCGGTCGCCTCCTAAAGAGTAACGGAGGCGCCCCAAGGTTCCCTCAGAATGGTTGGAAATCATTCGAAGAGTGCAAAGGCAGAAGGGAGCTTGACTGCGAGACCTACAAGTCGAGCAGGGACGAAAGTCGGGCTTAGTGATCCGGTGGTACCGCATGGAAGGGCCATCGCTCAACGGATAAAAGCTACCCTGGGGATAACAGGCTTATCTCCCCCAAGAGTCCACATCGACGGGGAGGTTTGGCACCTCGATGTCGGCTCATCGCATCCTGGGGCTGAAGTAGGTCCCAAGGGTTGGGCTGTTCGCCCATTAAAGCGGTACGCGAGCTGGGTTCAGAACGTCGTGAGACAGTTCGGTCCCTATCTGTCGTGGGCGTAGGAAATTTGAGAGGAGCTGTCCTTAGTACGAGAGGACCGGGATGGACGTACCGCTGGTGTACCAGTTGTTCCGCCAGGAGCACCGCTGGGTAGCTATGTACGGAAGGGATAAGCGCTGAAAGCATCTAAGCGTGAAGCCCCCCTCAAGATGAGATTTCCCAGTATGTAAGACCCCTTGAAGACGACGAGGTAGATAGGTTGGGGGTGGAAGTGCAGTAATGCATGGAGCTGACCAATACTAATCGGTCGAGGGCTTATCCTAAGAATAAAACGCAAATGAGTTTCGGATCCAGTTTTCAGGGTGTAACCTTGAAGGTATGTACAAGTGACATACGACAAGCGCATGGCTATTCATTCACACAATAAGTGATGAACCGAATAACCTTACGGAAGAATTTGCATAGCAAATTCATGTTTGGTGGCGATAGCGGAGGGGTTCCACACGTACCCATCCCGAACACGACCGTTAAGCCCTCCAGCGCCGATGGTACTTGGACCGCAGGGTCCTGGGAGAGTAGGACGTCGCCAAGCAGAGCTTTATGATTATTATTCCCTGATAGCTCAGTTGGTAGAGCACTCGACTGTTAATCGAGTTGTCACAGGTTCGAGTCCTGTTCGGGGAGCCATATGGAGAGGTGTCCGAGTTGGCCGAAGGAGCACGATTGGAAATCGTGTAGGCGCCAAAAGCGTCTCGAGGGTTCGAATCCCTCTCTCTCCGCCATAATTATTTTATTGTATGGCCCGTTGGTCAAGGGGTTAAGACACCTCCCTTTCACGGAGGTAACAGGGGTTCGAATCCCCTACGGGTCATAAGTAGTATGGAGGCTTAGCTCAGCTGGGAGAGCATCTGCCTTACAAGCAGAGGGTCGGGGGTTCGAGCCCCTCAGCCTCCACCATTTATTTAAATAGCAGTCCCTAATATTATCGCGGGGTGGAGCAGTTCGGTAGCTCGTCGGGCTCATAACCCGAAGGTCGCAGGTTCAAATCCTGCCCCCGCAACCAATTAACTTTTGAATGTAAACTGCTATGGAACTGTGGTGTAGAGGCCTAACATGCCTGCCTGTCACGCAGGAGATCGCGGGTTCGAATCCCGTCAGTTCCGCCATTTTCACAAAGTTATGTTACCCTGTTGGGAGCCATTAGCTCAGTTGGTAGAGCACCTGACTTTTAATCAGGGTGTCGAAGGTTCGAGTCCTTCATGGCTCACCATTCATGCACTTATATGTCATGGATATAATGATATTGCGGACGTGGCTCAGCGGTAGAGCATCGCCTTGCCAAGGCGAGGGTCGCGGGTTCGATTCCCGTCGTCCGCTCCATATTTGCGCCCTTAGCTCAGCTGGATAGAGCGTTTGACTACGAATCAAAAGGCCGGGAGTTCGAATCTCTCAGGGCGCGCCATTAACTTCATAAGCCGGTGTGGCGGAATTGGCAGACGCGCGCGACTCAAAATCGTGAGGGAAACCGTGGAGGTTCGAGTCCTCTCACCGGCATGTATTTCGGGATGTAGCTCAGCTTGGTAGAGCACCTGGTTTGGGACCAGGGGGTCGCATGTTCAAATCGTGTCATCCCGATTCAAAAGGAAAGTCGCTGGAAGCAGCGGCTTTTTTGTTATATTAATTATCTTTTTGTATAAATCAGTAATCGCCAGGTCACACTAACACAAAAAGTGGGACGGAAGGGATTACTGTGAAGCGATTAAGTTGGAAAAAACAGATGAAACGGCGCTGGAAACAGTGGAGAAGAACAGTGTGGGCCTGTAGCATTTTGGGCGCGGCTTGTTTGCTGGCAGGGTTGGGTATTCTGTTATCGAATTATATGCAGGCTATGTTGTCACAGCCACTCGCTACTACCGTCATGGCAGAGGAGGGCATGGAGGAGGCTTCACATCTCGGTCCAACTGAAGATCACTCCTCACATATGCAACTATTACAAAGTATTCGTGCTTCCGGTATAAGCAGGAAGACCCGTCTGTTAACCACCTACGTATGTGGTACGGAAACACTTTCCTTGGGAACGCTAAGTTCACAGCAGCTAGAGACCTTACTGAAGCAACATTCCGATTGGAAGGGACGACTTAATACCAAAGGAGAGGTGTGGCTGGAACGCAGGGTGGAAGACTTGTCAGAGTCATGCAAAGAGCGTGGATACATGGGTTTGAGCACTGACGGCCAGCTTACATTGTATGAAGGACTGCCTAAAAGAGAAAAAGTTATCCGCACTTTTTTTCAATTGGATGTGGGTTCCATGGAGACGGCCTTGCCAGAAGGGGTGTATAAACAACTTCAGCAGGGAATCCGTGTACAGGATATAAATGAGTATAACAGTGTAATTTCCACTTTTAGTGACTTTGCCGTGGAGCGAACACAAAGGGTATTAAAACAGCACTATTGATTACAACTGCGAGACGTTAGGCTTTGCCCATGAGGTGAGGCTTGAAGCGTCTCTTTTTATGTTTTTACTCATGTTTAAATTTTTTCCTCTATTAGATACAAAGTTTTGTTATAATGAAAAGAACGACACATATGTTCGCTTTATATGGTATTTGGCTTTTGAGTATATTCAGGATAACGTTGACTATTGGTTAGTTACGCCATGATTGAGCGATAGAGGAGAGATTTTTTTGCGTTTTCTAGGAATTGATCCGGGTATTGCTATTGTGGGCTTCGGGTTTGTAGACAAGATTGGCAGTAAAGTGGTGCCTGTACAGTATGGCTGCATCCAGACGGAGGCTCATACACCGGAAGAAGAAAGGCTGCTTCATGTGTATGAAGGCATGTTGCAATTAATAGATAAATATAAGCCTGATGCAGTAGCACTGGAGAAGCTCTTTTTTAATCGCAACGTTACAACCGCTATGTCTGTAAGTCAGGCACGTGGGGTGCTGGTGCTGGCTGCAAAACAACGTAATTTGCCTATAGGTGAATACACGCCGATGCAGGTAAAGCAGGCTATTGTAGGGTATGGTAAGGCTGAGAAGAAACAGGTACAAGAAATGGTTAGAATGTTTCTAAAGCTTCAAACTGTGCCGAAACCGGACGATGTAGCGGATGCTTTGGCGGTGGCTATTTGTCATGCGCACTCCTATGGACTAAATTCAAAATTAAATGAGGTATTGCGAAAATGATAGATTTCTTGCGTGGTTCTGTGGCCCATTTGGAAAATGAATATGTCGTTTTAGATGTACAGGGTGTAGGGTACCGGGTATTTTGTCCGAATCCTTACGCGTTCGCCAAAACTGAAGGTCCAGTGGTTGTTTATATTCACCATCATGTAAGGGAAGATGCTATTTTACTGTTCGGTTTTGCGACCCGTGAGGAGCAGCAGCTATTCCGTAAACTGATTGATGTATCTGGTATTGGACCGCGTGTTGCGCTTGGTATTTTAGGAGGCGGTACGCCTGCTCATGTGGTAACGGCGATTTATCAGGAGAATATCACATTTCTCACCAAGTTACCGGGGATCGGTAAAAAGACGGCACAACGTATGATTCTGGATTTGAAAGACAAGCTGGACGGTATTGGCTCGTTGGGGATGGCAACCGGATTGTTTGCTGAGCCTGTCGTAGAAGAAGGCGAAGGTTCATATTGGGGCGAGGCCCGTGAGGCGCTCAAGGCCCTCGGTTATACTGATACTGAGTTGGATAAGGTATGGAGCAGAATGAAGAAAGATGCAAAACCTGATGAATCTGCCGATATTTTGATGAAGCGGGCTTTGCAACTGTTGTTTGCCGGATAGGACGCGGATGTCCGTTAACAAGTGTCTGGTGAAAAGAGGAGCGATGGAATATGGATGACCGGATTATTTCCGCCAATTTGATGATGGAAGACCAGACGGCGGAGCTAAGCCTTCGCCCCCGTTATCTAAATGAATATATCGGGCAAAATCAGGTTAAGGAAAATCTGAAAGTATATATTGAAGCGGCCAAAATGCGTAAAGAAGCGTTGGACCATGTACTGTTGTACGGACCGCCTGGGTTGGGTAAAACAACTCTTGCTAACATTATTGCCAATGAGTTGGGGGTTAATCTGCGTACGACTTCAGGTCCTGCAATTGAAAGACCGGGAGATTTGGCAGCATTGCTGACCAATCTTCAAGAGGGTGATGTTTTGTTCATTGATGAGATTCATCGCCTTCATCGTACGGTGGAAGAAGTCATGTATCCGGCGATGGAGGATTTTGCGCTGGATATTATGATTGGTAAAGGCCCGAGTGCACGCTCAGTCCGTCTGGATTTGCCACCCTTTACACTTATAGGGGCCACTACGCGCGCTGGGCTGCTCTCTGCGCCATTGCGTGACCGGTTTGGTGTTATTAGTCGATTAGAGTTTTATACGACAGACGAGCTGGCTTACATTGTGTCTAGGAACGCGGATATTATGGAGATTGAAATTGTCGGGGATGCGGCGGAGGAAATCGCATTGCGTTCACGGGGGACACCGCGTATTGCCAACCGACTATTAAAAAGGGTGCGTGATTTTGCCCAGGTTGCCGGAGACGGAATTATCCATTCTGAGTTGGCTGCAGAGGCACTAAAGAGACTTCAAATAGATCCTCTCGGGCTGGATGAAATTGATCATAAAATGCTTAAGGCCATGATTCATTCATTCCGGGGCGGACCTGTAGGATTGGACACAATTGCTGCAACCATTGGTGAAGAGAGTCAGACTATTGAGGACGTGTATGAACCCTATTTGTTACAAATTGGTCTTTTACAAAGAACACCTCGGGGACGAACAGTGACTCCGGCGGCATATGCCCACCTTGGAATCCCCATGCCAACGGATCCACGGTGATTAGGAAACATGATGCACTTTTAAAAAAAATCATTGCATGGTTACATGCAAGTATGGTGAATACGATATCGGCTGACGGATGACTGAGGAAATGAGAGTATAAGTAAGATTTTGGCGGGTTTACATTTTGGCTTATTCCGCCGATGTATTTAAAGGGACAGACAAGGATCGAGAGCCCGATAAATTACGCAAATATAAGTGCTAGGCAGCTAGATTGGGGGAGCCAGAAATGAGTGGAAAAGCATTTAACCGAGAAAGTATTTTCGGTGCATGGATGGGCCGGGCCAAACGAGCAGCAGCGATTATGGTATTAGCTACAGTGTGCATACCTTGGTCTTCGGGCGTTCACGCTGCCGCCGCCCAAGAGGATATTCGTGTAGTGATTTTTGCGGATCTAGGTAGCAAATATAAAGCGACAGTCCCCGCTGTAACCTTGAAATCATCAGGAGGTCTGAGTGTTGGACAGAACAGTGGAGGCAGCTTTCAAACTTGGATGGGACTGCCAGACAGTACAGCTCGTTTTAGTGTAGACAGCTATCGGGTGAAGGTACTTGAAGGAAATGAAGCAGCGGCGATAAAAGCGGCGCAAGCCCTGCAAAAGACTAATGATAAACCTACGGTTTTTATCGGTTCAAAAAATGGTAGCTCTGTGTATCAAGTGTACGCGGGAATATATGCTAGTGAACAGTCTGCGCAGGCTGCTGTACAGCGGATTTCCTCGGCAACCGGAGCGCAGGCCGAGGTGAAGGGAAACAAGCATTGGTCCACTGGAAGCTACGGAAGCGAGCAGGAAGCTAATCTCGTTCGAACGACAATTGCTGCGGCGGGCTTTGATGCTTTTACTGTGATTCAATCAAGAGGTCAGTATGCTGTGTGGGTTGGAGAAGAAAGTAATGACAGCAAGCTGTTGGCTTTGAAAACTGAGTTGGAGAGCAAGCAACCGAGACTCACGCTGTCTAAAGTTAATGCTACTCAAACCGGCCTCATTATAAGACAGGAAGCAGGAGTCACGACTGGCTCGCAGGTGATGTCTCATTACAAACTAAGTGGTTCTGATAATAGCAAGGTAATTGTCAGCGGTGGTAATGATGGAATACAAGTGATGGAAAGATCACAGCGTATATATCGCGGCGAGATGGAGATTGGCATGACGTCAGGTCAGCTGGCGCTTGTGAACGAAGTTCCTTTGGAGCAGTATTTGTATTCCGTGGTAGGAGCAGAGGTCTATTCCTCATGGCCAGATGAAGCGCTCAAGGCTCAAGCGGTAGCGGCTCGTAGCTACGCGCTTGCCCAAGGCAATCGGTTTCAGATCGGCAATGTGGTAGACGGCACGTTAAGCCAGGCTTACAACGGTAAGAGCTCGGAACATGCCAATGTCAATGAGGCTGTAGATGCAACAGCTGGTGAAGTCATTAAAAGTGGCGGCAAAGTGGTCGAAGCTGTATTTTCATCTAATGCGGGCGGTGTGACAGCAGATGCTTCTGAGGTGTGGAACATTGGTGGCGAAGCCTTTGCCAGCGTAGACAGCTCAGGGGATACTTCGGCGCAAAAAGGAGCACAGGAATGGTATCATGTACTTCTCTCCAGTGGCAAGACAGGGTATATTCGTGAGGATAATGCTAAGGAACTGGAGGGTGTCACAGAAGCGGGGTTAGACAAAATCACCGTCACTGCGGAAAATACAAATGTGCGTCCTATTCCCCAAATTCAATCGACGGTTACACCAATAGCCAAGGCGCAGCCGGGTGAAGAGATCATTGTATTAGAAAAGGTGCCTCAGTCCGGAGACTATGCATGGGTGAGGGGGCCCTTTACGTCAGCTCAGCTTGCTAAATCCCTGCAAGGAAAAGTAACGGGTACAGTGCCTTCCTCTATTAATCACCTCGATGTCACCAAACGTGGTCCATCAGGGCGAGTGTTGGAGGTTGAAGCGAACGGATCCCCTTTGAAAGTGAAGTATCCGGATATGTTTCGCTCAGCAATGGGCGGACTCCCGAGCACACTGTTTGATATTGCGAGTACCGGAAGTTATACTGTATTAGGCGCTGATGGGGCCACTTCTCATGTAAGTGGTACACAAGGCACTCAAATCCTGTCCGCATCTGGCAGCAGTACTTCAAGTGGTAACGGGGTGATCGTCATGAATGAAGATCGTCATGCACGAGTCATTGACAAAACACAAAGCTTTATTTTTACAGGTAAAGGAAATGGTCATGGTTTGGGCTTATCCCAATGGGGTGCCAATGGTTTGGCCGAGCAGGGGTATGATTACAAGAAAATTTTGCAACACTATTATAAAAATGTGGATATAGTTAAGGACTGACCAATATATGAACGTAAACGACTACGATTTTGAACTGCCTGAAACATTAATTGCACAGACGCCCTTGCTTGATCGGAGCGCTTCCAGATTACTGACATTAAACAAAAATAACGGTGAAGTGGGCCATCATACGTTTTCGGATATTGTGCAGTATCTCCAACCAGGGGATACGTTGGTATTAAACGATACGAGAGTGATTCCTGCACGCTTGTTTGGCATCAAGGAAGACACGGGAGCTAAGGCTGAGGTTTTGTTGCTTAAGCAACTGCAAGGGGACCGATGGGAAGCATTGGTGAAACCTGGTAAAAAGCTGAAAAAGGGTGCTGTTATCGTTTTCGGTGATGAGCTGAAAGCAGTAATTGAGGAAGAAGGAGATATGGGCGGAAGGGTACTGTCATTTTCATATGACGGTATTTTCCAGGAGATATTGGACCGCTTGGGCCAAATGCCGCTTCCGCCGTATATCAAGGAACAACTGGATGACCGCGAGCGCTATCAGACCGTTTATGCTCGGCATGAAGGTTCGGCTGCGGCTCCAACGGCAGGGCTGCACTTTACAGAAGAATTGCTGGACCAGATTAAAAAGAAGGGCGTTACCGTTGCCTTTATCACACTTCATGTTGGCTTAGGGACGTTCAGACCGATGTCTGTGGATACGATTGAAGAGCATGTAATGCATGAAGAATACTATTCATTGTCACAGGAAACAGCCGATGTACTCAATGAAACCAAGGCGTGCGGTGGAAGAGTCGTGGCGGTGGGGACGACCAGTTGCCGGACGCTGGAGACGGTGGGTAATAAATTTGGTGATGGAGTATTAGAGGCCAGTAGTGGCTGGACACAGATTTTTATTTATCCAGGTTATGAATTCCGTGTGGTGGATGCGATGATTACGAATTTTCATTTGCCCAAATCCACCTTGGTTATGCTGGTCAGCGCACTGGCGGGCAGGGAGAATATTATGCATGCTTACCAGGAGGCGATTGACCGACAATATCGGTTTTTCAGCTTCGGGGATGCAATGTTTATTTATTAATTAAGGATGGTAGAGAAAATATGGCACCAGCAATAAGATACGAACATATCAAAACCTGCAAGCAATCGGGAGCCCGTCTCGGGCGTGTACACACTCCTCACGGAGTTATTGAGACACCAACCTTTATGCCTGTGGGAACTCAAGCGACTGTTAAAACGATGAGTCCTGAGGAACTGAAAGCGATGGATGCTCAAATTATTTTGAGTAACACGTACCATTTGTTTCTTCGTCCTGGCCACGATATTATTCGTGAAGCGGGTGGACTGCACAAGTTTATGAATTGGGATCGCCCTATTTTAACGGACAGCGGCGGATTCCAGGTGTTTTCTTTAAGTGAAATGCGCAAGATTTCAGAGGAGGGTGTTCATTTTCGCTCTCATTTAAATGGAGATAAAAAGTTTCTTTCGCCTGAAGTGGCGATGGAAATTCAAAACTCGCTTGGCTCAGATATTATGATGGCCTTCGATGAATGTCCGCCGTTTCCGGCTGAATATGAGTATGTGAAAAAGTCATTGGAACGCACCAGCCGTTGGGCTGAGCGTTGTCTAGAGGCACACGCGCGTCCTCATGATCAAGGTCTGTTTGCCATTGTTCAGGGAGGCATGCATGAAGATCTGCGCAGGCAAAGCGCTGCGGATTTGACTTCCATGGATTTCCCGGGGTATGCTATTGGTGGACTGAGCGTAGGTGAACCGAAACATTTGATGTATGAAGTGCTCGATTATACGGTTCCTCTGCTTCCCACCAACAAGCCACGTTATTTGATGGGCGTGGGTTCGCCTGATGCTTTGATTGAAGGCTCTATCCGTGGTGTGGATATGTTCGATTGTGTACTTCCAACCCGAATTGCTCGCAATGGGACAACGATGACCAGCCAAGGTCGTCTTGTCGTTCGCAATGCCCAATATGCAAGTGATTTTGGCCCGCTCGATCCCGCTTGTGATTGTTATACCTGTCGCAATTATTCACGTGCTTACTTGCGACATTTGATTAAAGCGGATGAAACCTTCGGGCTCCGACTGACAACGTATCATAACTTGCATTTCTTAATACAATTGATGCGTAATGTCAGACAAGCGATTATGGATGACAGGCTGCTTGATTTCCGAGATGAATTTTTTGAGCAGTACGGTCTTCATGATAATGATAAAGGATTTTAAGTTTTAGGGAGAGTATACGAAAGGGGGATTTAACATGTTTCATTTTGCTACAGCCGCTGCTACACCCGGTGGAACTGGCGGACTTTTTCAAATGATCTGGCCACTGGCTCTGATGTTTGTAATCTTCTATTTCTTGCTGATTCGCCCGAATCAGAAAAAACAAAAGCAACGTCAAACGATGCTTCAAGCTTTGAAAAAGGGAGATAAAGTCATTACAATCGGAGGTCTTCACGGTACAATTATGGAGATTACGGATGATGTAGTAGTTTTGCGTGTGAATGATGTCACGAAGCTGACCTTTGACCGCAGTGCAATCAGCAACGCGATTGCAAAAGACACGGCATCTGAGGAAGTTGTTTCCAAATCGTAAAATGCTGGTGACCGTTATACAAAAACCGAGCCTTTGAGGAGGCTCGGTTTTTTGTGTTGTTTTATTACATGGGTACAAACATTTTGATTACTTGCTGAGATTAATGCCAAACATCCCACCACCTGCGCCTATGACAAACGCGAAACCTAAGTGTAACAGGTCCTTGCCGACCATGCCCGCATCCAATGCCAGAAAACCGACCAGCAGAACGATTAGTCCATACAGGATACCTGTAATACCGCCTTGATACCAGCCTTTGTTTGCTGATCTTTTACCGGCGACGAAGCCACCAGATAGCATGGCGAATGCATGGACGATGTACGTATACAATGATAAGTCCTGTTCCTGCATCTGTGTCAGCCACAAGAGTAGTGAAAGAATCAATGCGCCAAGCAGCATCCATGCAAAAGCATAGAATAAGCCGGATAAAATAGGATGGGCCAGACGAAACGAACACCAGCGGCGAATGAGCTCCATTGATAATTCCTCCTGTACCAAGGTTTGAACTATTATCATTCTATGGCCAAGCCTCACGGCTTAGTACCAAGTCGCAAGCAGTCTTTCTCTTTATTTCAATAATTTAGCCTTTTGTTTTTTGTATGAGCCAAGTGAGGAACGGTCAGAATACGTGTACAATGAACGACTCATGTCTTATTGCAAGTACAGGGGAGGAGGCGAACATATTGAGTCACGATATTTTTGCTCATATTTTTCGGACGCTGCTCATGTATTTTATTGTATATCTGGTGATGCGCTTGATGGGTAAAAGGGAGATCGGTAAATTGTCTGTTTTCGATCTCGTCATATCCATTATGATTGCAGAAATTGCTGTATTCAGTCTGGAGGACATAAAACGTCCACTTTACGAAGGATTGATTCCTTTAGGAGTGCTGTTAATTTTGCAAATTGGGATTTCCTATTTCAGTCTGAAAAGTCGGCGACTGCGCTTACTATTTGATGGTAGGCCCAGTGTATTGTACTCTAATGGACAATTAAACAAGGACGAAATGGTGAAACAACGTTACAATTTGGATGACTTGCTGTTACAACTTCGTGAACAAAATATAGAAAGTCTGGACGAAGTTGAATATGTTATTTTGGAAACGACAGGTAAGCTAACGGTTATAGGTAAGGATGATAACGATGGAGTGGAACACGAAAAAATGAAGCAGGAATTAAACGGAACAGATTTGGCAAACAAAGAGCTACAGGTGGATAAAGTCCATCCTTCTCCACAAATCGGTGGAAAGTTTAGATATGAGGGACTGCCTATTCCATTAATCATGGATGGCAAAGTGCTGGATCGAAATTTGGAACGGATGGATATGAACCGTTTTTGGCTTAAAAATCAAATTCAAGCGAAGGGACACAAAGATTTTAAGGATGTTTTTTTATGCTCAATTAACCATAGAGGTGATGTGTACATTACACCACCGGCCTATGGAAAATCTTCGGATTAGATTTCTTATGCTTTAAACCATCTTCTCAGGATTGGAATGCGTGTAAGGTTGTCCCAATCAATCATTTTGATCAAGGTCATCAGGAAAAGGTACAGAATAATTCCCAAGCCTGCGGCAAAAATAAATTGGAGCCACAATTGGTCGAACATCGTTAAATGTCTGTAGGTATATAACACTGCTGCTGCCATGATGATCATGCCTATCCCGGTCTTCCAGAAATCGAGCAAACGTACGCGGAAGCGAAGTAGCCTGCTGACACTGAAGCCATGAAGGAGAGTAACAATGGCACTGTTAATACAAATGGCGATGACAGCTCCGTAGATACCGTACTGAGGTTGGGATGCAAGCCAGACGATCAGCACAATTTTGATAACGGCTCCGATAAAGGTATTTAATAAGGCACTTCCAGGACGGTCTAACGCCTGAAGTGCTGCCTGAAGCGGGGCCTGAATGTACATAAAAAGAGCAAAAGGTGCCATGAGCTTAAGCATTCCTGCAATATCGCCATTATTGTAGAGTAGCAGACACAGAGGTTCCGCCAATACATACATGATCACGGCAAATGGGGCTCCTGCAACCAAAGCGAGCCGAAGCGATTGATGTAGACGTTTGTGAATGGCTATAATATGCCCCTTAGCCGCTGCTTCGGATAACGAAGGAACGAGTGAAACAGCTAATGAACTGGTCAGAACCCCAGGTAGTAATAACACAGGAATGACCATGCCCTGCATGGCTCCATATTGTGCGGTTGCCACGCCAGTTGCAATGCCTGCTACGGCAAGGCTGCGCATGCACAAGATAGATTCGAGCAAATAGGATAAGGAACCGACAAGCCTTCCAGCAGTCACGGGAACGGATATAGACATAAGACGTGACAAAACAGATGATTGCTCGGGATAAACCTCAGAGGAGGGGCCAGGCGAATTCGGCTGAAGGATGCGATCTTTTCGCTGGTTACACACGTATTGCCATAGAAGCACAATCATGCCAATGAATTCGCCCGCCAGAGCACCGAGCATGGCACCTGCAGCAGCGTAGGCTACCCCATGGGGAAGTAACAAGTAAGCAAACCAAATGACACAAAAAATGCGCATAACGGTCTCGGCAATCGAGGAACTAGCGGAAGGAATCATATTTTGCTTTCCCTGAAAATAGCCCCTATAAGCTGAAGAAACAGCTACAATGACAATCATTGGGCTCATGCTCACGAATGTATAATACACGCGGCTGTCGGTCAGAAGATGGCTTGTGATCCAAGGCGCGAACACAAGACAGAGCACCATGGCGATCAGACTGAGTGTAATGGTGAAGCGCAGGCTGGTGTGCAAAATACGCCGCGACATTTCGGGCTGTCCCGCCGTTTCGGCTTCGGCTACTAGCTTGGCTACCGCAAGAGGGATTCCCCCTGTAATAAGCGTCACCAGAACGATAAAAAAGGGATACCCCTGTTGGTACAAGCCAACTCCTTCGGGGCCGATGATACGTGGGAGTGCGATTCGGGGAATAAAACCTAGTATCCGGTTGATAATTCCTGCTGCCAATAAAATAATTGCTCCATGGATGAATGTCTGCTTTTTCAATCGCAACTCCCTCTTCCCCAAAATGTAATTCTGCGTCTATACATTACTTTAGAAGATATGCTGGACCTGTCCATCTTCATGACAAGCTTTTCCGTTCAGAAACAAAGTGATTTAGACAACAAGAGGGAGAGTGGTGAATTCTGCTATTGACGAGCGAAATGATTGCATATATTGTTGATTTAAGGCTATTTTCAACGAGAAGAAGGGTTTTCCAGGATCAGGACAGAAATGTTCTACAAAGCAGTCAATAACCCCGCTAATTGCTGATCTGCGGAACCGGTAGTCGCTGGGAGGAGGAACGGCCATCGTGGGTATGGAAGAGCTGGATGAGCAGGATTGGGATGACGCAATTGAGATGCTTTGTCAAAGTAAGGCGGACGAGTTGATTCTCGTAGGCTATGAGCATGTCACAAGTAAGGACGTGTGGAATTGCGTCAGCCATAAATATGAAAAGGAGGGTATTCCTCCGCTGCACAAGCTCGTTAACGATATACTTTCCCTTAAAGCGACGAGCTTTATGAACTATTTGACTATGTCCGCATTACGGGGCTCCACTTTCGAATAGAAGGGGGTCTTTTTTTGCGTTCAAATTGACTGCTTTTTGAGGGGTAGCTATAATAGGAATATTGAGAATGAAAGGGGAACATGGGACGGAATGAAGAGAATTCTAAGTTTCATCGTGGTCGTGCTCATAACTACTGGTGTTATGATCGGGACAAGCCCGGGCCTACTGAACAGTTTAAAATTAGGCCTCGATTTAAAGGGAGGCTTTGAAATTTTATATGAAGCCCAGCCTTTGGAAGCCGGGCAGAGTGTAACCAGACAGTCTCTTATACAAACAGCTCAAAGTCTGGAGAGACGGATTAATGCGCTCGGTACGACTGAGCCGGAAGTAACAACAGAGGGGAGCAACCGTATTCGCGTGCGGCTTGCTGGTGTCACTAATGAGGCAGAAGTTCGCTCCATGCTGAAAAAGCCTGCAGAATTAACGTTTCGCAGTGCAACGGCAGCAGATGCTAAGAAGCCAGGTCAATACAGCAAAATTGAGCTCCGCGGTAATGATTTTGTGGAGAATGGCGCTGTTGTAGGCTATGATCAGCTGAATCAACCTGAGATTAGTATCAAAGTCAAGGACAAAGCTAAATTTGCAGAAATCACAAAGCGGCTTCTGAATAAAGAATTAGCTATTTTCCTTGATCAGGAATTGCTGTCTGCACCCACAGTGCGTGGGGAATTAACGGACGGTAGCGCGTCAATCACAGGTAGCTACACTCGTGATGAAGCGAATAAACTGGCGGATACGATTAATCTGGGTGCCCTTCCGCTCAAACTGACGGAAAAATATTCTCAGAGTGTAGGTGCTACGCTGGGTCAATTGTCACTGGATCAGACGATTCGTGCTGGATTGATCGGCTCGATCATTATTCTGGTATTTATGATTGCAATGTTCCGTGTACCGGGATTAGTGGCCAGTTTCTGTCTCATCGTTCATACCTGGGTAGTGCTTGCGATTTTCTACTTGGGTGGATTTGTACTCACACTCCCAGGTATCGCCGCCTTTGTGCTCGGGATCGGGATGGCGGTCGATGCCAACATCATTACGTATGAACGGATTAAAGAAGAAATCAAGTCAGGCAAAACGATTCGTTCTTCTGTCATTGCAGGTAGTAAGGCTTCGTTCCGTACCGTTATGGATGCCAATGTTACGACAATTATAGCGGCAGCGGTTATGTTTGGTCTGGGAACAGGCTCCGTTCGAGGATTCGCTTTGGTGCTCATCGTTGATATTGTCACCAGTATTTTGACGAATATCTTCTTCTCCCGCTTCTTACTCAATCTGCTGGTTAAAGCGGATGCTGTGAAGAAGGCCAAGTATTTTGGTGTGAAGGAGAGTGATATCAGTGCGCTTTAATTGGAACTTGAAATATATTAAGATGAGCAAGTGGTTTTACACGTTCTCAATTATTATCACACTGCTTGGTATTCTAAGCTTGTCAATATTCGGCTTGAATTACGGGGTAGACTTTCGTTCCGGTTCCAATGTGGATGTCAATTTGACTAAGGTTGTTACACAGGAACAGATCCAAACTTTGCTGGACAAGCAGAAAATCGGTAAAGAGGTAGATTATACACCGGGGAAAGAGCGTTTTGGCATTCGCTTCTCACAGGTTTTGACGGATCAGCAAGTGAATGATTTTAAGATTTCTTTTAATAAACAGCTGGATCCGAAGGCTTCCTTTGAGGTCAATACAGTGGATACGGAAATGGCGCAAGAACTAGAACGAAATGCGTTATGGGCGATTTTATTGGCTTCTGTGGCTATCGCTATTTATATCTCAATCCGTTTTGAATGGCGGTTTGCCGTTGCAGCAATTGTTTCGTTGTTGCATGATGCCTTCCTCGTCATCAGTATTTTCTCGATTTTCCGGCTTGAGGTGGATTTGACCTTTATTACGGCAATTCTGACGATTGTTGGTTTCTCCATTAATGACACCGTCGTTATTTTTGACCGTATTCGGGAAAATCTACGATTTGCGAAGAAGAAGTCCAGGGACGACTTAGAGCAGGTAGTTGATCACAGTATTGCGCAGACAATGACTCGGTCACTTGCAACCGTGTTTACGGTGTTTATTGCCTCCGTATGTTTGTTCATATTTGGCGGCGAATCGATCCGTATGTTCTCACTTGCAATGGTCATTGGTTTGTTGTTTGGTGCTTATTCCTCCATTTTCATTGCCAGCCCGCTGTGGGTGGCATTGAAAGGAAAACAAAAATCTCCGACAGCTGGCGGGGGCGCGGCCAAAACTGCAAAGTCTTAAGTTACGCAAATACCAGTAGTATAAATTAAAGAGAAAGCCGCGTCTGCTTGGGCGCGGTTTTCTAAGGTTTTAAGATTTACCTTAAGTAAGGCTCAGTAGTGGCACTTAAATGTGAATGGTTTTTGATTTTGAGAAATTCGGTTATTTTAGATTGAGCTTTATTGGGAAAGGGTTAGTTCAGGATTGAGGGGGAAACGTTGTGAATAGCGAACGCAGCCGATCATTGGAAACTGCGGCGTTGAGCGGGATTGTAGGTAATCTCGCGCTGGCTGTTCTAAAGGGAGCCGTCGGTTATGCGGCAAACAGCAAGGCGTTGTTGGGAGATGCACTGCACACGGCTGCAGATAGTGCTTCCCGTTTGCAGGAGCTTCTGTGTTCCAAGGGTGCTACAGGGCACGGAATGCTGGCACGGTTGCGAAACGGTGAAAAGGTTCGAACGGTCATATCTGTGGTACTGGCTATTTTAGTGCTGATGAGCGGTCTTCAGCTAGCTATCTCGGCTGTTCGTTCATTAAGCAGTTCGGAACCGCAGGCACCCGGTCTGTATGCATTAATTACCGTATTTATTGCGTTGGTATTGAGAGAAGCGCTATTTCAGTTTCAATATCGCTACTCGATTAAACATGGTCATAAAGAGGAAGCAGATCGGTACGCAAACCATGAACGTTACTCGCTGTATGCATCGTTGATTGCATTGATTGGCATGATCGGCGCAATGACTGGCGAAGCAATGGAATGGCCTGCATTATTATATCTTGATCCAACCGCAGCTTTGCTCGTAGCCTGTCTGGTGCTGCGTAAAGGATATTTGATGGTAATGAATACCGCTTACCAGGTTCCTGCGCAGCCCTTGCAGGAGGAAGACTCCCGACGCTTTATGGAGACGATTCAACGGGTGTATGGTATTGTAACGGTTGAACACTTACATGCCCAGGAAACAGGGCATTTCATAACAGTGGATGTAACGATAAGTGTGAACCCGCGGATTACGGTACAGGAAGCGCAGGAAATCGCCGATCGAGCCAAAAATTTACTGTTAGCCCGTTTTCCACAGGTGACCCATGTACAAATGAAGTTCATTTCTTATCAAGCCGGATATCCATACAAATCCAATCATGAACTGCCAGATAATGATGTGTCGTCGTTGCTTCAATAGGGCAGGACGACTATGAAAGAAAGGTGAATAGGATTGCTTCATTCGCAGTACAGATGGAAGACCCCAGAGGCTAACCTGGAAGCGGCTCAGCTGTTGACAGAGGAACTGGGGATTTCACCATTGTTGTCCCGGCTTTTAGTGAACCGGGGCGTCACTACCGCCGGGGAAGCAAACCGCTTTTTGTACGGAAGTGTGGACGATGTACACGACCCTTTTTTGCTTCTTGGTATGGAAGAGGCTGTGCCGAGAATTCGTCAGGCTCTGGAACGTGGCGAGCATATATTAATCTATGGAGATTATGATGCGGACGGCGTATCCAGTACATCATTGATGATTCAGCTCATGCGTTTTCTAAAGGCTTCCTATGATATTTATATTCCTCATCGTTCTAACGAGGGATATGGTCTGCATAACCATGCCCTTGATTGGGCACATCAGCAGGGAGTTACACTGGTCATTACGGTAGATACGGGAATTAGTGCAGTAGAGCAAATTGCTTATGCAACTTCCTTGGGGATAGACGTTATTGTGACGGACCATCATGAGCCGCCTGCAGTACTTCCCGAGGCATATACTTTGATTAATCCGAAGCTCCCCGGTTGCCCATACCCATTTAAAGGTCTTGCAGGTGTTGGTGTTGCCCTGAAGCTCGCTCAGGCGCTGTTGGGTGAAGTGCCGGAGGAATGGTTTGAAATCGCCGCTATTGGCACGGTAGCCGATCTGATGCCACTACATGGTGAAAATCGGACGATGGTACGCAGAGGGATTCAATCCATGAGAAACTCTGCTTTTCCGGGGATTCGTGCGTTGCTCCATGTAGCGGGCGTAGATATATCTACAGTGACTTCAGTCAACATCGCATTTGCCTTGGCTCCGCGGATTAATGCCAGCGGGCGTCTGGATCATGCAGGACGAGCCGTTTCTTTGCTAACGACAGAAAAAGAGGAAGAAGCAGACCAACTTGCGCATGCGCTGGACCTGCTCAATCGTGAGCGTCAACAGGTGGTTGAACGTATTGTGGAGCAAGCCGAGCAACAATTGGCATCCAAACTGAATGGAGGCAAGCTACCGTCAGTTATTGTGTTGGCTGGTGAAGGCTGGAATGTCGGCGTTGTCGGAATTGTGGCATCCAAGCTGTTGGATCGCTATTATCGACCGACCATTATTCTGGGTATAGATGCTGAGACAGGTATGTGCAAAGGTTCCGCCCGTTCTATTCCTGCATTGGATATTTACAGTGCTCTTACGGACAGCCATGAGCTTATGGAGCATTTTGGTGGTCATCCTTCGGCAGCGGGTATGACGCTGTCCTCTGATAATCTGGAATTGTTTGAAGAGCAGCTGAACCGCTATGCGGGTTCCATTTTGACACCAGACGATCTCATTCCTGTAGCTGAGGCTGATATGGTCTGTCGTTTGGACAAGGTATCTTTGCAAGTGGTTGAAGAACTGGAGTTGCTTCAGCCTTTTGGTATGGGGAATCCATCTCCACGATTCGTATTACAGGGTCTGCAATTGCGCGAGGCTCGTAAAATGGGACGTGAGAAAAATCATGTGAAGCTCCTGCTGGAGCAGAACGGTTTATCGCTGGACGCGATTGCCTTTCGTCGTGGCGATTTGGCTGATTTTTTACAGCAAGAAACGGAGATAGATCTGCTGGGTGAATTGTCAATTAACGAATGGAACGGTAAAAGGTCTCTCCAGCTCATGATGCAGGACATTCGAGTGCAGGCGCCGCAAATTTTTGATTATCGTGGAGTGTCGGACCCTTTTGCCGAATTAGAACGGGGACTGAAGATCTTTCATCCACGCATAGAGGAAAGAAAGAAAGACGTTGCGGTGTTGATCCACCCTTCTTCTAGGCTTCGTCCATCGAGCTCCGTGGACACTGAATCCTTATGGTTATACGATAAAGACGGCAGTGTTATTCCCAGTGATGGTCAAAGAGATGCACAGCACTCTGTGAAGTCGTTATTCGTACTGGAGCCACCGGATACACCGGATCAGTTCCAGGCATTATGGTCTACCTTTGAAAATGTAGAAAACGTATTTCTCCTTCATTCGGTCAGTGAGCGTGGCGGTCGTCTCGTAAGCCCAGACAGAGAGCTGTTCAAGCGCATTTACGTTGTGCTTTCCCGATTGGGAACACAGCCTATTGATGAAAAGGCAATGCTGCCTGCTCTTAGCCGACAGTGTTCCTGTTCAGTACGCATGTTATCCAAAGTATTGGACATCTTCGAAGAGCTTGAGTTTATGACGCGTACAGATGGTCAATTCCGTTTTGTATCCAATCCGCCCAAGCGGGATTTAACTGCTTCTCCGCGCTATCAGGAATTATATAATATGGCTGAAATGGAGCGGTATTTGCTGGATGCGGACACCACCCAGATGACGAGCTGGATTATGTCGCTTATGAAGGGTGCGTCTTGAGATACTATTTCGTAATTTATGTTGTAAAATGTATATACTAATTTGAAGTTTACAGTAGGAGGAACTAAGTTGGACTACAAAGAATATATTCGGGTGATTTCCGATTTTCCACAACCAGGGATTAGTTTTAAAGACATTACAACCCTAATGAAAAATGGTGAACTGTACCGCAAGGCTATCAACGATATGAAGGAATTGGTATCGGATTTAAAAATTGATTTGATTGCAGGTCCAGAAGCACGTGGATTCGTTATCGGTGCGCCTCTGGCTTATGCGCTTGGCGTTGGTTTTATTCCGATCCGTAAAAGTGGCAAGCTCCCTGGAGAAACCATTGAGGAAGCATACGGTTTGGAGTATGGTAAAGATACGCTGGCGATGCATAAGGATGCTATAGAGCCTGGCCAAAATGTTTTGATTGCTGATGACCTGCTTGCTACAGGTGGAACTATTGCTACATCCGTGAACTTGGTACGCCAGCTTGGTGGCAATGTGGCAGGGGCTGCTTTTCTTATCGAGCTGTCTGATCTAAACGGTCGGGCGAAACTGCCTGATGTAGATGTATTCACTCTGATTACGTATTAAGTATTTCGAAACCTGGGTTTCCCGGGAAATAATTATGAACGGGTCGCCTAAATAGTCCGATGGAACATCTCTTTATCTAAAGAGTTGCTCCATCGGGCTATTTTGTTTAGAAGCGTTTTAGGTGTGACTTTGTTTGATTGGTGCAAATTACCACTGTTTTTATTGGGAATAGTTATAAAAAATTTAAAATAAATGTCGATAAATAATTAAAAAGGAGCAGAGGTGGTCATATTGGGTTTATTTCGATTTAAGAGTTTACAGGCACGGACATTTTCTACCTTGATTCCGCTTGTACTTATAACGCTGATTTTAATCAGCTTTTTGTCTTATTTTTTTGCCAAGCAGAAGCTAGATACGGAAATAAGCCAAAATGCTGCTCATTCCTTGTCGAGGGTTAAAACGGATATTGCAGCTAACGTAGATCGTCATGCTTTACTTGTTTCGATGCTGACTAAGAGTGCGGAACAACTGGGAGCAGGAATGAACATTGAGGGTTATGGACGTTTTTTTGAACAAGAGTTGGCTTTAAATGATATGTCATACGGGTTGGGCATTTATTTTGCTAAAGGTGCGTATGATCCGGGAGTGACTTACCGTTCCATATATGTGCATAGAGATGGCCAGCTAGTGAAGCAAACGATTGAATATGATGATCCACAATATGACTACTTAACACAGCCATGGTATACAGAAGCCGTGGAACGTGGTAAGGAAATAAATTTTACGGAGCCTTTTTACGATAGCAGACTGAAAGTCAATATGATTACTGCAGGGAAAGCATTTTATGACAGGGAAGGGAAGCTGTTAGGTGTCATTACTGGCGACCTGAATATGACAAACATTCAAACGTTTATTGAAAAAATGAAGTTTGGTGCTAACGGTAGTGCGATCTTGATGGATAAGAATGGAGCCATTTTGTCATCCGGTCTTCCGTCCTTAAAAGCAGGCGAGCCGTTAACAAAAACGATGAATGCGGAAGCAGCACAATCTATTCAAAGTGGTACGTCCGGACAACTATCCGTACCCATTGATAGTGAGGACTACCGGATAATGTACGAAACACTCCCACAAACCGGATGGAAAATCGGCGTATTACTGCCAGAATCCGATTTGAACCACTCTGCGAACGAAATGCTTAAACTTCTTCTTATTGTTAGTGTTATAGGCATCTTGCTAATTATGGGAGCGTTATTAATTAACAATTCAGGTATGATCAAAGAGATTAAAAAAATTATGCAGATAACCAATCGTATGGCTCATGGGGATTACAGCGTTGAACTAACACAACAACGTAAGGATGAATTTGGCCAAATGGCTGACGGGATCAATAAGGTGATTGCGGCAACCAGAGGAATGGCATCACGTTTGAGCGAAGAGTCAGATGTTATCTCAGGCGTATCTATAAAAATTTCCCAAGAGATTTCTGGGGCTACTAAAGATGCGCAGCATAATGCAGGAGAACTGGCACAGGTGAAGGAAGGAGCCGAGCTTCAATTGGTCGCAGCAGCAGAGAGTGCGACTGCGATGGAAGAAATGGCTGTTGGCATACAGCGTATTGCTGAATCTATCCAGCATGTATCCGAGGCTACCACTGAGATTGAACATAAGGCACAACAAGGAAATGAACGGTTGACCGTGGTCAACCAAGGAATGCATAAAGCGAAAATATCTATGGATGAGGCAGGCAGGGTAGTAAGCTCATTGAATGAGCGGTCCGCCCAAATTGGCAGCATAATTGGAATGATTCAGGAAATTAGTGGGCAGACCAAGTTGCTATCACTGAATGCTTCCATTGAAGCCGCACGTGCAGGGGAGCATGGCCGAGGGTTCGCTGTGGTGGCTTCAGAAATCGGCAAGCTGGCTGTAAACGTGAGCGAGTCTGCGGAACAAATTACGAGTCGAATCCGATCCATGCAGGAAGAAACCAAATTAGCTTTGGAAGGAATGCAGCAGGGTGCTCTGGAGATGGATGAAGGAGTATCTATTTTACTTGAGGTGGAAGAACGTTTTATTGCGATGAATCAAGATATTCAGCAGGTGGCGATAGAAGTGCAGGAGGTTTCATCTGCCTCAGAAGAAATGTCGGCAGGTTCAGAGGAAGTTGCAGCCTCTATTGGATATCTTGCAGACATTGCGAAAGCTTCAGCTAAACGTACAGAGCAAGCCTCGGAACGATCCGAACGGCAGCTTAAGGATCTGGAAGGTATGGACAGCTCTGTCAAGACACTTACAGGTGTCTCTGATACGCTTAATCAGGTCGTATCTCGCTTTCGTGTGTGATATCTTTAGAAAAAAAGGCAGTGCATAAAAAAAACGTCGCTCCATGAGATATGGATCTTTACACGCTTGTCTATACAGCCTGAGCGTGTTGATCCATAACTAACATGGAGCGGCGTTTTAAAGTTGAAAAAAAGATATCAATCTGGTGTTTTCTCGGTTAAAGGTGCCTGCGATTTATCGTTGGACCAGCCGAGCACGTCAATCAGCTTGAAGAACAAGCTGAGGATGATGCCGATGATTGTAGCCAATGCCATACCTTTCAAGGTTACAGCGCCCCAAGTGAGCGTAGTACCACTGATTCCGACAACAAGCACGATGGTCGCAAGCAGCATGTTAGTTGGCTTGGCGAAATCAACCTTTTGCTCAACGAAGATTCTTAGACCGGAGGCAGCAATGACACCGAATAATAGTAAGGATACGCCACCCATAACTGGAGCTGGAATATTAGAAACAATCGCTGAGAACGTGCCTGAAAAGGACAGCAGGATGGCAATGATAGCCGCTCCGCCAATAACCCATACAGAGTACACTTTAGTTAATGCCATGACACCAATATTTTCACCATAAGTCGTATTAGGCGTAGAACCGACAAAACCCGAAATGACGGTGGAAATACCGTTACCCAGCAGAGAGCGGTGGAGACCAGGATCTTTGGACAACTCACGCCCGACAATGTTGCTAGTCACAAGTAAGTGACCAATATGCTCTACGATGACGACCAGAGCAACAGGAAGAATCGTCAGCATAGCAGAGGTATTAAAAACTGGAGTGGTAATTGCAGGATGTCCGAAAAAAGGAGCGTCTGCGATGGCCTGTGTATTGACCATGCCCATAAAATAAGCAAGCACATAGCCCACTACGATACCGATCAGAATATGAATGATTTTGGCAAACCCACGAAACAACACCGCACCCAGAACAGTAACCCCGAGTGTAACGAGCGAAAGAGTAATCGTTTTGGGATCTGGAGTCCAAGCTTTAGTAGGATCGGCATTGATAATGCCTGCCATGCCTGCTGCAACCGGAACCAGCTCCAGACCGATTAAGGCTACGATGGAGCCCATAACAGCTGGAGGAAAAACGACGTCCAGCCAACGGGTTCCGGCATATTTGATCACCAGTGCGACGAGGCAGAAAATAATACCTGTAATGATGAAAGCACCGAGGGCCATAGCATAGCCGTTGCCGCCGGGATTGTTTTTAAGCACAAGACTGACGGGAGCGATAAAAGCGAAGCTGGAGCCGAGATAGGCGGGGATTTTGCCACGGCAGATCCAGATGTACAACAATGTGCCAATACCGTTCATTAGCAAAATCATGCCGGGATCGACGCCGAAAATATTCGGCACCAGCACAGTGCTGCCAAACATGGCAAACAAATGCTGTACGCTGAGCAGGAACCCAGGTCCTGCCGGTAGCTTTTCATTAACTTGAATTTCGCGTTGCAACGCAGTTCACTCCTTAGTTCTTTCAATTATTCTTATATACATTAATTACTTTTCGTAATTTTTTCAATATAATTCGTTTCAATTCGTCAACATTCCTCATTTTACTTATCCATGTGTGACAGAATAATGCTACAATGCCAAACCTCTAATAGTTGACGTGTGACGTGCTAACCGTCATAATTGTAGGAAATCACTTTTAAAAGGGAACCTTTGCGCGACATTGATCGGCGGGTTCCATTTTGCATAGAAAGGACACGGAATAGAGCAGAATGGGGATAGAGCAATTACTTAAAAAGGCCGGGGCCTATACCAGAGAAGCAGATCTTATCCGCATCAGGGACGCCTATGATTTTGCCGAACAGGCCCATTCCGGCCAGACTCGTAAGTCCGGTGAACCTTATATTCTGCATCCGCTTGCGGTTGCTGATATCGTCGTTAATATGCAGATGGATACCATCTCCATTATCGCCGCTCTTTTACATGACGTTGTGGAGGATACGACGGTGTCTTTGGCGCAGATTCGCGAGCATTTTGGCGATACATGTGCGATGCTTGTCGATGGTCTGACGAAACTGGAGCGTATCCAGTTCCGTTCCAAGGAAGAACAACAGAACGAAAATTATCGAAAAATGTTTATTGCTATGGCGCAGGACATTCGTGTCATTGTCATTAAGTTAGCAGATCGTCTGCACAACATGCGTACCTTGAAATATCAGTCAGAGGAAAGCCAGCGTCGGATTGCTTATGAAACGTTAGAGATTTTCTGTCCGGTTGCAAACCGACTGGGTATTTCAGCCATTAAGTGGGAAATGGAAGATATTGCTCTGCGCTATCTGAATCCTCAGCAGTATTATCGCATTGCTAATTTGATGCATAAGAAGCGGGCAGAGCGGGAGCAGTTTATTGATAATGTCATACAGCGTATCAGAGAAAAGCTGGAAGAGATGGGCATTCAGGCTGATCTGTCCGGACGCCCTAAACATATTTACAGTGTGTTTAAAAAAATGACGACGAAGAACAAGCAGTTCAATGAAATATATGATTTGCTGGCGATTCGAATTATTGTGGATAACATTAAAGACTGTTACGCCACACTGGGGATTATCCATACGTTGTGGAAGCCGATGCCGGGGCGGTTTAAGGATTATATCGCTATGCCTAAGGCCAATATGTATCAGTCCCTTCATACGACAGTAGTAGGTCCTAACGGGGAGCCTACCGAGGTCCAAATTCGCACAGTGGATATGCATCGTACCGCTGAATTCGGGATTGCGGCCCATTGGGCCTATAAAGAAGGCAACGGAGCAAACAACACTAACTTTGAGGATAAAATCACCTTTTTTCGAGAAATCCTGGAGCTGCAAAATGAAGCGAAGGATGCGTCGGAATTTGTGGAATCGCTCAAAATGGACTTTTTCTCAGACCTTGTGTTTGTGTTTACTCCTAAGGGAGAGGTCATTGAGTTGCCAGCCGGATCCGTTCCGCTGGACTTTGCTTTCCGTATTCATACCGAAGTTGGCAATCGAACGATTGGCTCTAAGGTAAATGGAAGAATCGTACCTTTGGATTATCGGCTTAAAACTGGGGATATTGTCGAAATTATGACGTCCAAACATTCTTATGGACCTAGTCAGGACTGGCTCAAAATTGCTCAGTCCTCTCACGCGCGCAGTAAAATCAAACAATGGTTCAAGAAAGAAAAGCGTGAGGAGAATGTTGAAAAAGGCCGTGAAAATCTGGAACGTGAGCTAAGAAAACGCGATATCGAGCCATCGGTGTGGATGAGCGACGACAAGCTTCAGGAAGTGGCGCAGAAGTTCTCTTTTAACGATTCCGAAGATATGCTGTCTGCGATTGGTTTTGGTGGTATAACCGCAGCGCAGGTCTGTACACGTTTGACAGAGAAGCTGCGTAAGGAACAAGAAGAGGCACGGTTGATCGAATTGACGACCGAGGTCAAGGAGTACAAGCCGCAGGGCGAACGGAAAAAAACACCGACCAACGGTGTCAGCGTCAGAGGCGTCGATAATTTACTCGTTCGTTTTGCACGATGTTGTAATCCCGTACCGGGAGATGACATCATTGGCTATGTAACACGTGGACGCGGCGTATCCGTTCACCGGACGGATTGCCCGAATATTCCTTCGGGTACGGGCGAAGACCAGGCGCGTGTGATTGAAGTAGAGTGGGAAGAAGCAGCGGAAGTCAATTACAGTGTCGATATTGAGATTACGGGCCATGATCGCAACGGTTTGCTGAATGAAGTGCTTCAGGCCATTTCTGAGAACAAAACCAGCTTCTCGGCCGTTACAGGTCGTACAGATAAAAATAAAATGGCGATGATTCACATCACGATTCTCATTCGCAACACGGATCATTTGCATTCTGTTGTCGAACGGATTAAACGGGTGAAGGATGTATACACCGTGCATCGGATTATGCAATAACCTTATGAAGCGTACAGATAGGTTTATAGCCTTTGTAACATATCTTGGGTAGAAAGACCCATAGGCTGCTAAGAGAGCCGTAGTACAGCTGTGAGCACCTTTTAAAAGGGAAGGTTAAAGGAGATATCGGATAGTCGATGAAGATCATTATTCAGCGCTGTAAAGACGCTCAGGTAACGGTGAATCAAAAGGTGGTTGGCAAGATTGGAACCGGATTAATGCTGCTGGTTGGTATTGGTCAGGGAGATACGGCAGCTGATGCCGTTTATTTGGCGGATAAAACGGCGGGATTACGTATATTTGATGATGCTGAAGGCAAAATGAATGACAGCGTTCTGGATGTCGGTGGAGCCATTTTGTCTGTTTCTCAATTTACGTTGTATGGTGACTGCCGTAAAGGAAGAAGGCCTAACTTTATGGGGGCGGCCAAACCTGAGGAAGCGGAGAAGCTGTATGATTTCTTCAACAGTCAGCTTCGAGCCAAGGGCCTGAAGGTAGAAACGGGAATTTTTGGGGCTATGATGGATGTTTCATTAACGAACTGGGGCCCAGTCACACTGATTTTGGATAGCGAACGTTCGTGACTATACATTCACGGCGTGGTCTGAGTAGAATAAAATAGCTGTTCAGAGGGACCATAATGTCATCCCGATTGGTGATTAGCCAGGCGGATAGCCTAAGGGTGACAGGAGAGACGAAGTTATGCGTCAAACCCCAAAAATGGACGGGCATCGAAGCACTATGCTGCTTTTTCCCGGTAGTATGCAGGAGGCAATCAGCCTTACTCGTAATGCTGATACGTTATTACAGCATGTTGCAACAGCCATAGACAAGCCAGGACGCGGCGCTTTGCCGCGCAGGTAACATTGGGTTAAATGGAGCGTTAATGAGGTGCTACCCGAAGCTCAAAGAGGTCAAAATAAAATATGTAGTATTGAATTAGTGGAGGAGCCGAAAGGCTCCTTTTTCTTTTCCACCGCTGCGAATTGTTATAAAAACAGATCAAGCGGGTAATAACAAATCGTGGTAGAAAAATAAACTTAATTTTATACTTGTTTCGAGGATAACCGGAAAGGAGATCTGAACATTCATGAGTAAAATTGCATTTTTATTGGCTGACCAATTTGAAGATTCCGAAATGAAGGTACCTTATGATGAATTAAAAAAGGCTGGACATGAGGCGGATATTGTTGGGCTGAAGCAAGGTGAGAAAGTGAGCGGTAAGCAAGGTAAAGCAAGCTATACTATTGAAAAAGCCATTGCAGATGTGAAATCAAGTGATTATGATGCAGTTGTTATTCCTGGTGGATCATCTCCGGAAAATCTCCGTTTGGATGCAAATGTTCTGAAATTTGTAACTGAAATTAATGAGTCCAAAAAAACGATTGGCGCTATCTGTCACGGGCCACAAATTTTGGCGAGTGCCGATTTGTTACAAGGCCGGACGATTACAGCTTATCCTCCATTGAAAGATGACTTGATTAATGCGGGTGCTTATTTTGAGGATCGAGAGGCGGTTGTGGACGGTAACTTTATTACGTCTCGGACCCCTAAGGATGAGCCCGCTTTTGTGCGTGAGTTGTTAAAGGCATTGTAATTTCCGTGAATGCTTCCTAGATTTATGCCAGTACAATTCCCTAACGAGGAGGATTTGATATGGCTAAACAGATTCAGGCTTATTTTCGCACAGAAGATGAAGCTGAGGGCGCTAGAGCTTCGCTTCAGGCTTATAGAACTGAACATTTGGAAGTAGGTGCTCTGGATGAGACGCTCGGTCGGGAGACGAGGGTTTTAATTCCGTTGGTCCCTTATAACAATACTGGCTCTGTGAGCACAGGAGGCTCAGCGGGTGCGGCAATCCCTGCGGCGGGTGCTTATGGCGAGAATATTTTACCAGATGCGAAGGATGGCCAGATTAACTCTAGCTCAGCCCAAAGGGATCTGGATGAAGATCGGAGCGGAACAACGAATCATGACGGAGGGTTGCTCCGTGCAACAGATGTGTATATTAACGGTGATCAAGATGAATTGCGGTATGTATTATCAGCAAAGGTGAATGATGCCGATTATGATGAGGTCATTTATAAGCTGCGTTCCAATCGTGGATATGTATCGCAGTTGGATTAAAGTTGAGAGCACGGCACAAGATTGTCGATACTTGAGAATTTAGCTACAAAAGAGTGACTGTAATACAATTGTAATATTCGAAACATCATTCCTTAATATTAGCAGTTTATAATAACAGCATGACCCCCTTTTGATATATCTTTTTGAGCCTGCGGACCGTTTCCGCAGGCTATTTTCTTTTTTAGGACTTATTTGTACAGTAAGTTGCTATGAGGCTAACGATACAGGATACAAAAAAGTGAAAGATTATTTAATTTGACACTGACTGTCTTTTTGTATAAAGTGTAAAAAGATACTAAGTCCCGAAATAATAAAAATATAAACAATAAATATACCCATTTCCAATTACGGGACCGAAATATTACAACTGAAAAAGTTAGGAAGTGTCAAAATGGGTAATGAAATAGAATGGTTTGCAGAGATAACTCCTGAGCTGAGGAAATGGACCGGAGGCAAAGGAGGGATGCTTGCTAGGATGCTTCAAGCTGGTTATCCGATTCCTAATGGTTTTATTGTTTTTCCACAGGCCTTTCAAGGGGAAAAACTTAAGGAAAAGACATGGAAAGAAATGATCAGGTATTTGGAAAAGCTTCGTAAGGATTACCCTAATGTCTCATTTGCAGTAAGGTCTTCAGCCTTGAGCGAGGATTCAGCCTTAGCTTCTTTTGCAGGAGAGTTTGAAAGTGTCTTAGAAGTACAAACAAACGAGGACGTTCTGAAAGCCTTGTATGTGGTTCACCATTCTCAATACAGTGAGAGGGTGCGGGCATACAGTGCAGTTAAGGGTTTTGAAGAAGCACACCAAATGGCGATTGTAGTCCAAATCATGGTTCCTTCTGAAATCTCGGGTGTTCTTTTTACAGCAGACCCTATTACGGGCAATCGTTCAGTAATGTCTGGAAATTTTGTGTTCGGGTTAGGGGAGCAACTGGTATCTGGTAAAGGAAATGCTCGTGTTTTCTCCTTATTTAAACCCTCAGGTCGATATAAAGGGCCAAAAGAATTACTTCCTTATATCAAAAAGCTATATTGGTATGCTTCCCGTCTGGAAAAAGCGATGGGAGAACCACAGGATATTGAATGGGCCATTGCCAATAGCCAACTCTTTTTTTTACAAGCACGACCTGTTACTACTTTAAGCCCTGGAAATATGGATACATTTGAATGGAATGATTCTTTATCAGGTGATTTTCTTTGGACGAATACTAATGTAGGTGAATCCATTTCAGATGTTGTTACTCCCTTAAGCTGGTCTATTATTCGTGCTTTGGACGAAGAACATAATGTGATTCCTGGCCATTATTTAATGTCTGGTAATATCTGTGGAAGAGTATACTCCAATGTGAGTGTACCATTGTCCGTTTTTTTTGCATTTGGGTGGAATAAAAAGTCAATATTAAAAAAAATGAGCAATGTTTTTGGGGAAATTCCAGATGAAATTCAAATTCCTATATATCCGTTTTCTAGGAAAGAGCTTATTAAAATAATGCTCCCCAAGATGCTGTATGCTTTTAAACAGACCCGAAAAGCGATGAAATTATTACCACAGCACATAAAAGAAACAGCGGCCTGGTGCACTCAAACGGAAGAGTTAATTGGCAATGTCCAGTCCAAGGAAGAATTGATTACATTATGGCGTGAGCAGCTTTGGCCTAAAAATATTGAAGCGATGTGGATTGCACTGGAAGGACCTAGTAGCAAGATGCAAAATTTTGTTCGATTGAAGGAAAAGTTGGAGAAATGGCTTGGACGTGATGATGCTAGTGTACTTCTATCTAATCTGAGCGGAAGTACAGGTTTGGCCAGCTTGGGACCTGTTGTTGGTATATCTTCAGTCGTGAAAGGTGAAATGAGTCAGGAGGATTATCTATTGGAATATGGGCATCGAGGCCCACATGAGTTTGAGCTATCGATACCTGATCCAAGAGAAGAACCGAGTTGGCTGGAAAAGCAAATCCAAGAAACAAAGAAATCTGGAATAAATGTTGACGATTTATTGTATAAACAACGTGAACAAAATGAAGTGGTTTGGAGAAGATTGGAGCAGCGTTTTCCATACAAGATAAATAAGTTGAAACGTGTCATAGCAAAAATTTCTGAAGGACCGCATTTAAGGGAAGCTGTTCGTTCGGAATGGACGCGTGTCTTCAGATTAAATCGCTCTTTCGCGCTGAAAGCAGGCGAGTTGATTGGCATAGGAGAAGATGTATTTTTTTTATATGTAGATGAGATATTGGGCTGGCTTGCAGGAGGAAGTGTTATTGAGGAGAGAATCTCGACCAGAAAAGTGAACTATTTAAAATATAAGCAACTGCCTGCGTTCCCCTCGATTATACGTGGGCGATTTGAACCTTTACAATGGATGGAGGATCCCAATCGCAGAGTAGATTATTATGATCCATATATACCATTAGATAGCTCTATCCATTCTGAAATCATTGAAGGAGTTGCTGGAGCGGCAGGTAGAATTGAGGGGACTGTACGTGTACTGAGGAATCCTGAGGATGGACACCAGCTCCTTCCTGGTGAAATACTGGTGACCTCGACAACGAATGTAGGCTGGACTCCACTTTTTCCAAAAGCAGCTGCGATTGTAACAGATATAGGAGCACCACTCTCTCATGCTGCAATTGTAGCCAGAGAGCTAGGCATTCCAGCTGTTGTAGGATGTGGAAATGCTACTACAAGAATGAAAACCGGCGACAGGGTTATTGTTGATGGTGGGCAGGGAATTGTACTAACGAGGTGAGGAGATAAATTTTTTGAATTTCTCAATAGAACCAACCTGATTCAACCTATCAGCTTCTGTACGCCGCATATTCGCCTATAAAAGCTGATATTGGAGTGGTTTCAAGTTTTGATGTATTGCTTTACAGTCAGGAATAATACAATCCTGGGTATCGTGAAGTACAAAGGATCATGATAAACTGAGTGTAAACGCAAAATCGGGCAATAGTGTGCATGTGGTCAAAAATATATGCTGAAGCAAATTGCTCGATGAGGAGTGAAACTTGAATGAGCAATCTATTGAGGAGTGAAACAAATGTCACTTGAACACCAGCAAAATCTTGGGCTGAGGGAGCGAAAAAAAGCAAAAACCATTGCATCGATTCAAATGCATGCGTTACGCCTATTCAGCGAACTGGGATATAACGAAACTACTGTGGAACAGATTGCAGAAGCAGCGGAGATTTCACCAAGCACCTTTTTTCGCTATTTTTCGAGCAAGGAGGATGTGATTGTTACAGATAACTATGATCCCCTGCTTATATCTGCATTTGAAGAACAGCCAGCTCATTTAACTCCACTTCAAGCTGTGCGTAATGCTATGTTAGCAACCATGTCTGACATGTCCGGCGACGAAATGTCTACTACACGTGAGCGTAACCAACTCGTGATGTCAGTACCGGAACTCCGGGCTGCAACCTTGAATAATTTGACTGATACAATGCATATGATTGCTGAGATGGTTTCCAAACGGGTGGGACGAGATCCTGGAGACTTGCAGATTCGAACTTTTGCAGGCGCCGTCATAGGTGTTAACATATCTGTTATGTTGCATTATGCGGAAAATCCAACTGAAAATTTTTCTGAATTATTATCTGAAGCATTAAATCTCTTGGAGACTGGCCTTCCACTATAAACAATCACTGAAATCCAATTTCATTATATTAAAGAAACGAGTTGTAATCTGAATTAAATAAATGGAAAACATAAAATTGAAATATGAAGATACGTAAATTCTCCCATCCTTCGTCAAAGCATGCGATAGTTCCCAAACACAGACTGTTAGGAAAAACCAGGGATACATTACATCACTAAAAGCAGTTTAGGCTTTTTAAGTCAGGCTGTTTTTTTGTATTTTGTGAGGTGTCTGCCTACCTGGCGAACATCGGAAACTCTTCGTGTCCATGTGTGACAATGATACAAAGTTGCAGAGAAGCTATAGAATGTCTTGACTTTGTCGAAGCGGTTCATTAAAATCATAAAATAATGAAAAATGATTTGATGACGGGACCAAGTACTCCGAACCCACAAGCGCAGAGAGGAATTTCCAGGCTGTAAAAATTCCCTTGATGAGCGGATGAATGACCTCCCCGAGAACAGGCGGCGAACAATTGAGGAAACCCTACTGAAAGTACATTGTAATTGTGCCGACAGTGGATGGTCCTGCATAATAGCCGTACTGCGCGTTACGGGCGTTATACGTATGAGCGGAGTCAGTATATTGCTGACGGGCAATGAGTGATTTTATGCTGGTTGTCTGGACAAACTCCGGAATGTGGGTGGTACCACGGGTGATTTGTAAACGACAATCCCTCGTCCCTGTTAATGTTAACAGGACGAGGGATTTTTTGTTTTATATTGAAAGTGGAGCAAGAAGAAAGAGCACAATATGAAATACAACGATGGGGGGATACGTTAATGGCCTTTCAAAAACCGACGGGAACACAGGATTTGCTGCCGGGCAGTGTAGAAAAATGGCAAGTGGTCGAGGAAAAAGCCCGTGAGATTAGCCGCCGCTTTAATTATCGAGAGATTCGTACACCAATGTTCGAACAAACGAATTTGTTCGTTCGAGGTGTGGGTGAAACGACGGATGTAGTGGAAAAGGAAATGTATACTTTTGAGGATAAAGGGAAGCGCAGCATGACTTTGCGTCCGGAAGGAACAGCAGGGGTTGTCCGCTCCTATGTGGAGAACAAACTATACGGGGAGCCGGATGTAACTAAGCTGTATTATATCGGTCCGATGTTCCGTTATGAGCGTCCACAGGCTGGGCGTCAGCGCCAGTTTCACCAATTTGGAATTGAGGCATTTGGGGCGGTCGATCCGGCACTGGATGCAGAAGTTATTGCTTTCGGGTATCAATTCTGCCGTGAACTGGGTCTGAAAGGAGTACAGGTGGAGATTAACTCCGTCGGTAATGCAGCCAGTCGCGCAGCTTATCGGCAGCATCTGGTGGACTTCTTGATGCCAATTAAGGATACGTTGACCAAGGAGAGCCAAGCACGCATTGAGCGTAATCCGCTGCGAGTGCTGGATAGCAAAGATGACCAGGACAAATTTGGAGGTGCACCTTCGATTTTGGATAGCTTGGACGATGAATCTCGCACACATTTTGAGAAAGTGAAGCAAAATTTGGATGCCATGGGTGTGGAATATACAGTTAACCCGCGTTTGGTACGGGGGCTGGATTATTATACGTTGACAGCGTTCGAATTCAAAGCTGAAGGAATTGGCGCCATAGACACGATCGGTGGAGGCGGCCGCTACAACGGATTGGTTGGAGATCTGGGCGGACCGGATCAGCCGGGGATTGGTTTTGGCATTGGACTGGAGCGAATTCAGCTGATCTTGGAGCATCAGGGTGTCAAACTGAACGAATCCAAGCCGTTAGATATCTATATGGTGGCGTTGGGTGAGGCGGCAGAAACGGAAGTAACCAAACAACTATTCAAATTGCGTCAAGCTGGATTTTCTGCAGAACGAGATTATCTGGGGCGTAAGATGAAGGCGCAGATGAAATCAGCAGATCGCTTTAAAGCAAGATATACTGCGATTCTGGGTGAAGATGAGCTGGTTCAAGGTGAAATTGCACTGAAAAATATGGAAACTGGTGAGCAGCGTACTGTTAAGCTAGATCAGCTGGTGGAAGAACTAGGATAAAGAAGATGTGTAACATCAGTCAGGGGGAGTCTCCCTCTGGCTGTCATATAGCATTAACTACTAAACATAAACAGGAGTGTGTATTATGAAAAGGAGTCATCAATGCGGCGCATTGACTCATGCGCATATCGGAGAAACAGTTACATTGAACGGTTGGGTACAAACACGTCGTGATTTGGGGGGCGTACTTTTTATAGACCTGCGTGACCGTAGTGGAATTGTACAAATCGTATTTAATCCGGCATATTCCGGTGACGCACTGCAAATTGCGGACCGTGTTCGTAGTGAGTATGTGCTTGAGGTTACGGGTACCATTGTCAAACGGGATGCAGAAACGATTAACCCGAACCTGCCTACAGGTGAAATTGAAGTGCGTGTCACTGAAATCGAAGTATTGAATGCATCCAAAACACCTCCGTTCTTCATTGAAGATGGCGTGGAAGTAGACGAGTCACTGCGTTTGAAATACCGTTATCTGGACTTGCGTCGTCCGGAAATGCATCAGACCTTGAAGCTGCGTTCCAAAGCAGCAAAAGTATTCCGCGACTTCCTGGACGGTGAAGATTTCATTGAGGTGGAAACACCGATTTTGACAAAAAGTTCCCCAGAGGGCGCCCGTGATTATCTGGTACCTAGTCGGGTACATGAAGGTGAGTTTTTCGCCTTGCCGCAATCTCCACAACTGTACAAGCAATTGCTGATGGTCGGTGGCGTGGAGCGCTACTACCAAATTGCACGTTGTTTCCGTGATGAAGATTTGCGTGCTGACCGTCAGCCTGAATTTACGCAGGTCGACATTGAGACCTCCTTCATGCAACAGGATGATTTGCTGCCTATGATGGAGCGTCTTATGGTCAAATTGTTTAAAGAAACCGTTGGAGTAGAACTGGAAACACCGTTCCAACGAATTACACATGCAGAAGCGATGGATAAATACGGATCAGACAAGCCTGACCTGCGTTTTGGTCTGGAGTTGATTAATGTCAATGATATCGTGGCAACCAGTGGTGTAAAAGTATTTGCTTCCGTAATTGAAAAGGGCGGGGAAGTTAAAGTTCTCAATGCCAAGGGATGTGGCACGTGGAGCCGTAAGGACATTGATGACCTGGGTCCATATGCTGCACGCTATGGAGCAAAAGGCTTGGCTTGGATTCAGGTGAAAGAAGGCGAATTCAAGGGGCCTATCGTTAAATTCTTCACACCGGAAGAAATCGAAGCCTTGAAAGAGCGTACGGGAGCTGAAGAAGGCGATCTGTTACTCTTCTCTGCGGATAATAAAAAAGTAGTTGCTGATGTATTGGGCGCACTTCGTCTGAAAATTGGCCGTCATTTGGGCCTCATCGACGATAACAAATTCAAATTTGCCTGGGTCGTAGACTTCCCGCTTCTGGGCTATGATGAAGAACAAAAACGTTATGTAGCGGAGCACCATCCGTTCACTCGTCCGAAGGAAGAAGACCTGGCCCTCTTGGACACAGATCCAGGTCAAGTTCGTGCTCAGGCCTACGATATCGTGCTGAACGGCTACGAAGTGGGTGGTGGCTCGATGCGTATTTTCAAGCGTGAAGTTCAGGAGAAAATGTTCAAAGCGCTCAACCTGCCGCCTGAGGAAGTGAAGGATAAATTCGGTTACCTGCTGGATGCATTTGAATATGGTACGCCTCCACATGGTGGTATTGCCTTCGGTTTTGACCGTCTTGTGATGCTGCTTGCAGGTCGTACAAACCTGCGTGAAACCATTGCATTCCCGAAAACAGCTAGCGCGACAGACCTGCTTATGGATGCACCAAGCGAAGTGGATCAAGCTCAATTGGAACAGCTTCACATCCGTCTTGCCCCGAAACCTGTTACTCCTAAAGCTTAAGATGAACGTTTGTCTTTGCAAGTGCACCGAGTGGCTTGTGGATAGATTATAGAATGCCGTGAACCCGTTACCCTTTTATGGATAATGGGTTCGTGGTTTGTATGCTGGAGTTCAAGTATAGAGTTTAAATCAGTGAGGGAGGATATACCATATTGTTGCATCAATTTTCACGAACGGAACTGGCTATCGGAACTGAAGGTCTTGAGGTTATGAAAAATAGCACGGTGGCCGTGCTGGGTATCGGCGGTGTCGGTTCGATTGCAGTGGAAGCACTGGCGCGCACAGGTGTTGGACGTATCATTTTGATTGATAAAGATGTTGTAGATATCACCAATATTAATCGCCAAATACATGCGTTGACAACGACGGTAGGTCAAAAAAAGGCGGATCTGATGGTAGAGCGTGTGAAGCTGATTAATCCTGAATGTGAAGCGATTGCACTGAACATGTTTTATACGGAAGAAACGTATGAGGAGTTATTTAAGTACGAACTGGATTATGTGCTGGATGCTTCAGATACGATTATTTACAAAATTCATTTGATTAAGGAATGCCTGAAACGGGGGATTCCGCTGATCTCCAGTATGGGCGCTGCGAATAAAATGGATCCAAGTCGTTTTCAAGTAGCGGATATTTCCCAAACCAGAATGGACCCGATTGCCCGTGTCATCCGCACCAAGTTGCGTAAGGAAGGCATTACCAAAGGCGTCAAGGTTGTATTCTCCGATGAGGAACCAAAGAAGCCACGTGAAGAAATTACAAAAAAAATTGTACCTGCCAACGCACCTGAAATCCGGAAAGCGAAGCAGCCGCCTGCAAGCAATGCATTTGTACCTCCGGTAGCAGGACTGATCATGGTTAGTGTAGCCGTGAAGGATTTATTAGAACACGCTGGTGTGTAAGTTGTAAAAATAGCATGGCAGTGCATTCGTTAGATTTACAGCAGTATGTATTCACTTTAAGACCTGTAGTTCTGTGCATCACATCCTTTGTGTCACAGTTGCTACAGCTCTTTTTTGTTTTGAAAAAGTGCAGCTTACTGTAAACAGATTGAACAACTTGCTGGAGGGTTTTGGTATGAAGGATGGACTATGGTCCAGAAGTCTCGGTTACAAGCCCGAGCATCATTGGAAAAAGGAATTAGCCGCTGGGGCCATTTCTTATTTTTCCGTGGTATACATTGTTATGGTTAATGCGACTATTTTGTCAGATGCCGGGATTCCCCTCCAAGGGGCGATGCTCGGGACACTGCTGACATCGATGATCGGCTGTCTACTGATGGCTTTTGGTGGGAAATCTCCAATGGTCGTTGTACCAGGGATGGGAATTAATGCCTTTTTCACTTATACGCTGGTACATTCCATGAAGCTGAGCTGGCAGGAAGCGTTGATGGTAGTTGCCGTCACAGGGGTGATATTCGCCATTGTGGCCTTTACATCATTGTACAAGCTGATTAGCCAAGCGATTCCCCATAATTTGCAGCACGGAATTACGGTAGGCATTGGTTTGTTTTTAACCTTTATCGGTTTGCAAAAAAGCGGCATCGTGATTGCTCATCAGACGACTTTTGTGGCTATTGGCCATTTTAATGATCCCAAGGTAATTACGGCTTGTGTAACGTTGCTGCTCGCTATTGTATTGTTTGTGCGTAACGTTCAGGGAGGTTTACTAATTAGTATTTTGGCGGGAACTGGGCTTGCTTATATACTGGGAGCTGTAGAGCCTACAAGCACGGTACGAACCTCTGAAACGGTGCGACAGTATGGGCAATTGTTTGGAGAGCTTTCCTTTTCAGGCATTGTCTCGGTAGCTTTCTGGATCGCTGTCTTTTTGCTCCTACTCATTGTGCTATTCGAGAATATTGGTATGATTACTGCACAAACCAACATGATTGGTAGACCGGATTTATTTAAAAACAGCTTGCGTGTGTTGGCTGTAACCAATATCTTTGCCGGTATTTTGGGCAGCAGTCCGGCGGTAGCCGCTGCGGAATCGACGGCTGGTATTGCAGCAGGGGGACGCTCGGGAATGACACCGCTGGTAACTGCTATTTTATTCGGGGCGACGTTTTTCTTTATTCCACTGTTGGCTTATATTCCTGATAGTGCCATTGCACCCGTGTTGATCATCATTGGGGGGCTAATGGTGCAAAATGTGCGAGAGATGGATTTCAGTGATTTTACTGAAGCGTTTCCTGCATTTCTGATCATGGTGATGATGCCCTTTACTTATAGTATCGTAGACGGAATGGCATTTGGTTTTATTGCATACCCCGTAGCCAAGCTGGCAGCAGGACGGGGCAAGGAAGTACCTATCGCATTATATATCATATCTGTACTGTTTGTGGCAAATTTTGTGCTTCATTCTCTGGTGTAGTAAACTCGAAGATAGATTGTACTGTTCATACCCGCGCAGAGCGCGGGTGTTGTTGTTTGAACAAGAATGGTCAGACAGGAAGCGAGGTTGATGGTATATGGAAAAAGAACATCATATACACCAAGAAGAGCAGGAGGACCGGATGAAGGAAAAGCCGGGTAAAAGACCGGATAAGGCTGGCATGGGGCGGTTTATCAAATTGATTGCGAGTGCGCATCCGCCCAAAGCCATTCTGATCATCGCCCTGATTCTGACCCTGATTCAGACCATGGCTGGTTTAATCGTACCCATGATGACTAAAGGGTTGATTGATGGCTTGACCTTTTCTTCACTAAACCGTATGGTCATTGTTGGTCTGCTTGGCGCTTTTGTGATTCAAGCGGTGGCTTCGGCAGTTTCTATCTATATGTTGAACTATGCTGGGCATAAGATTGTGGCTAATTTGCGCAAACGCTTATGGCATAAAATCTTATCTCTACCTATACCTTACTTTGATAGAAATCGGTCAGGAGATACGATGAGTCGCGTCACTAATGATACAAGCCTGATTATGAACTTAATTACGGAGTATCTAGTCAATTTGATTTCTAATGTGATTGCAATTATTGGTGGTATTGCATTGTTATTTTATCTGGATTGGGTGATGACGCTCATTATTATGGCTATTGTTCCGCTAACAGCTCTAATTTTATTTCCGGTAGGCAGAAAAATGTACCGCATCTCCAAAAAACAGCAGGATGAGATGGCAGATCTGACCTCAGTGTTAAGTCAGGTTATCGGCGAAATCAGACTGGTGAAGGCCTACGGAACCGAAAGCAGAGAGGCTCAGGCTGGTGAGGATCGTATTTACCGGATGTTCCGCTTCGGTTTGCAAGAGTCACGTATCCTGGCCCTTGTAGGTCCAATTTCTACCTTCTTGTTGACTGCAGTACTGGTCATTATATTGGGGGTTGGTGGTGTTCGCGTTGCATCGGGTGTGCTGACCGCGGGGGATTTGGTGGCATTTATTTTGCTGCTATTTCAGGTGATCACACCGATGGCACAATTCACGACTCTGTATTCACGTCTGCAAAAGGTGGTTGGGGCTACTGAACGGATTCAGACGATTTTAGATCATGAAGAGGAACCGCTCGAGTTGAAGCAGGAAGCGGCAAAAGAGAGCAGAGATATTATACTTCGTGATGTTGTCTTTTCCTATACCGAAGGTGAAGAGGTTCTTCATAATGCAAACTTGGTCATTCCGGCTAACCGGACGACAGCATTCGTGGGTCCGAGCGGGAGTGGGAAATCCACCTTATTTTCATTGCTAGAGCGCTTTTATGTGCCAGATACAGGGGAAATTCGTTATGGAGACGAACCGATATCGTCATATACACTTTCCTCTTGGCGCTCCAAAATTGGTTATGTATCGCAGGAAAGCTCAATGATGACCGGAACGGTCAGAGATAACATTACATATGGCTTGGGGCGCGAAGCTGACTTGGAAGAAGTGAGACGAGCAGCTACGATGGCGTATGCGGATACATTTATTATGGATCTACCTCAAGGCTACAACACTGAGGTGGGAGAACGGGGAATGAAGCTGTCCGGAGGCCAGCGTCAACGGATCGCTATTGCGCGTGCGCTTCTTCGTAGCCCTGACATCCTCATGCTGGATGAGGCTACATCTAGTCTGGATAGCTCATCTGAGCATGAGGTACAGAAGGCCCTAGCGAACTTGATGGAAGGACGCACGACGATTGTCATTGCTCATCGTTTGTCTACGGTGGTTCACTCCGACCAGATTATCGTGTTGGACAAGGGCAAGGTGACCGGTGCAGGAACTCATACAGAGTTATTAGAGTCCCATCAGGTGTACCGTGAGCTGGCTCAAAAGCAGTTTGTGGAGATGGGGGAGAGAAGTATGGAGTATTAGAGGCCGCTTCGCTGGTGCCGAAAAGCTCCATACTTTTGTGAAAGAGTAGGGAAATAGGGGGATTAGAAATAAGGTTGGATTTTTATGGTTAAATGTGTTACGCTTACTTTCCTTTTTTTGTGTCGGAGCAAGTGGATGATGCAGAAATCGAGACTTGATATTCTTAGGAGGTAACTGAAATGGAGAATGAGTTTCAAAGTGCCTATCAAGAAGAACAGCACAGGCTGTCGCTTGCTATGGAGGAAATTGATCGGAGATTGGAACGGCTTCGCAATACGCCAGTATACACTGGGCATGATTTTACAGAGCAAGTGCTGGAATCTGCACGGGAGGAAAAACGCCAGGCTTTGGCTAAAAGCTCGCAGGAGCCTTATTTTGGGCGTATGGATTTTGACGAGCGTGGCAGAGGGCAGCGGAAGCCGCTTTATATCGGTAAAATTGGAGTAGAGCGTGAAGAAACGTCAGCGTATCCGCTGGTGATTGATTGGCGTGCACCGATTGCCAGCTTATTTTATTCATTTACAGGTGGTGAAGAAACCGCGTCCTATGAAGCTCCTGAGGGAACTATTGAGGGTTTGGTCTATCTGAAGCGCAACGTTGTCATTCGGAAAAGAATTCTGGAACGGGTAGCCGATACGTATAATCGTGAAAGCGACGAGCCGGCCGTTTCCGATGAGTTTCTCGTTTATCGTTTAGGTGAAAACAAGGATAACCGTTTACGGGATATCGTATCTACCATTCAGGCGGAGCAGGATCAGATCATCCGCGCGGCTAAAAATACTGCCCTCGTTATTCAGGGGGTAGCGGGTAGTGGCAAGACGACGGTAGCGCTGCATCGTCTCGCATTTTTACTGTATCAATACAAGGATCAGGTATCAGCGGACAAAATGGTCATTTTCGCACCAAACCATATGTTTCTCGACTATATTTCAGATGTACTTCCTGAGCTGGGGGTCGGAGATATTCAGCAAAGTACATTTGCAGACTGGGCGCTGGACTTGTTGGGTTTGGATTTACCTTTGGCTGATCCTGCCGAAACATTATCTTATTGGTTTGAGAGTGGCAGTCTGAGAGAGGAATCCATGGATGAGGCGCCGGGAAGATTCAAGGGTTCAGTTCACTTTATGGAGTTACTTCAAGCTTTTGTTGAACGACTGGAGCCCATTTCCGTTCCCGAGGAGGATTTTTCACCATGGGATGGAGCGATGCTGCCGCGAGCTGAGATTTTGAATTGGTTTAATGAGGAGTATAAGCCTTATCCGCTCGCGAAGCGGAAGGAGCGTGTGCTGGCAAGAGTGCACCGCTGGATTGAAATGGAGCTGAAAAAGTCGCCTTCGGCGGCAGCACTCAAGGAACGCAAAAAAAAGGCAGGGGCACGGGAAAAGGCATATGCTAAAAAATGGCCACAATACGACGCACTGACGCTCTACAAGCAGCTTTTTCAAGCAGCTAAAGGGTTACCCGCAGATACGGCTGCAGAGATGAAGGCTTCTCTGCCGACTGCTATTTTTAAGGCTACACAGTCGGATCTGCGAAAACAGATTATCCGTGAAGAAGATCTGACTGCGTTAGTGTATCTCCACGTGCTGATTCATGAGGTAGAATCATCTCAACGTTTTGACCATGTGGTCATTGATGAAGCGCAGGATTTTTCACCTTTTCATATCGCATTGCTGGATTTGTTCGTCAAAGGACATTCCTTTACTATACTGGGCGATTTATCGCAGGGCATTCATGAATACCGTGGCGTACATGCATGGGAGGAAATGAGTTCTCTTTTTGCACCGGAACATACCGGGTATTTTGCGCTTACGCGGAGCTATAGATCAACCTTGGAAATTATAGAATTTGCAAACACGATTTTGGAGCAGGGAGTTCGCGGCGGTATTACGGCAGTTCCAGTATTTCGTAGTGGCGATCCGGTGCGCACTATATCTTACGACTCATCGGTGCGTGAGCAGAGTTTGCTCACCGCTCTAAAAGAGCTGTCCTCCAGGGAGTATCGTACTGTTTCTGTGCTGACACGTACCTTAAAAGAGGCTGTGGAACTGCATGAGGTTTTCACAAGTGCGGGGATGGATGTGAATTTGATTGACGGTGGTAAAAAGCAATATGAGGGCGGTTTGTCGGTACTGCCTGTGTACCTATCCAAAGGTCTGGAGTTCGATGCAGTTATTGTGGCGGATGCCGACCATGAGCATTATGGAGAACGGGCATGGGATGCCAAGCTGCTGTATGTAGGATGTACCCGTGCGCTGCATGAGTTGTGGCTATTGCATGATGGCTCACTTCCTAGTTACGTACAGGCACAGACGAAGTAAACAGAAAAAGCGTTGTAAAGTACCGCCTGAGTTGTTGTATTCCTTTTTGTTTACTGTTTATCTTAGTGATGGAAATTATGAAATCATGCCAGTCGAAGAACAGCCACGAAATCATCTTTCGTCTAAGGCTGTTCTTTCTTTTTTATGGGCGACTGACTTGAAGACCTACAGCTGTGCCATGACCATGCTATCTGCAACTTGTTAACGGATATGGTAGAATAAGAGTCGGTTTACACCGTATCAGAATTATAGATGACTTGAATTTTCATATTTTTCAACCGTATGAGCGAACCTAATATAGTATGTTTTTAAAGATAAAAAAAAAGTGTTCGTTCATAAATCATAAGGAAGTGAAAGAAATGGACTTATTTTCATATTCCCAAGAGTCAACGCCAAGCAATCGGTTGCTTGCGGATCGCTTGCGTCCGACTTCACTGGATGAATATATTGGACAGGAGCATGTTGTGGGTCCAGGTAAGCTGCTGCGAAGAGCCATAGAGGCAGATCAGGTTTCTTCAATTTTGTTGTACGGACCACCGGGATGCGGCAAAACAACGCTGGCACATATCATCTCGCAACACACGCAAGGCGATTTTGTACGTCTGAATGCTGTAGAAGCATCTGTGAAAGACGTAAGAGAAGTCATTGACCTTGCACAGACGAATAAATCGATGTATGGCAAAAAAACCATTCTGTTTCTCGATGAGGTACATCGTTTTAACAGTTCACGTCAGGATGCACTGCTACCCGCGGTGGAAAAGGGCACGATCGTGTTTATTGGCGCCACGACTGAAAATCCCTTTCACTACGTCAACGGCGCTTTGATGAGCCGTTCTACGTTGTTCCAGCTTGAAGCGTTAACGCAGGAACATTCGCTGGCTGCTATGCGCCGCGCCTTAAGCGATGCGGACAAAGGGCTTGGCTACATGCAGCTCCAGGTCGATGAAGCTGCACTGGCTCACATCGCTTCCATGGCGAACGGCGATATCCGCCGCGCTTTAAACGCGCTGGAACTGGCGGCGCTCACAACGCCTCCGCTGGCAGACGGCACGATTCACGTGACACTGGAAGTCGCTGAGGAATCCATTCGCCGCCCGATTGTCAAAGCAGATGAATCCACGCAGTATGATGTGTTGTCGGCCTTCCACAAAAGCATTCGCGGCTCCAGCGATGCCGCGCTGTTCTGGTTCCTGTACGCCGTAGAAAAACTCGGTATGGACCCGATGACCTTTATCCGCCGCCTCATCGCGGCAAGCAGCGAGGACATTGGTCTGGCGAACCCGCAGGCAATGGTGCAAGCGGTGAGTGCGCTTGAAGCCTATCGCAATAACGGCTGGCCCGAGGCCAAGCTGAACATTGCACAGGCTATTTTGTTCGCTGTGGAAAGCCCCAAATCGAATGCTGTATATACGGCGATTTCACGGGCCATGTTGGCTATGGACGATATCAAATCGGCTGAGGTGCCACTCCATTTGCGTGACGCACACTACAAAGGCTCGGAAAAGCTCGGTCATGTAGGCTACCAATATCCACATAATTATCCGAATCATTATGTGAAGCAGCAATATTTGCCCGATGCGATAGCAGACCAAACCTTCTATCAGGCTACTGAGCAGGGGAATGAGTCAAAAATCAGGCAAAACCAGCGCTGGCGGGATTCACAGTCTTAATATATGTGCGACTTAATATACAGAGTGTGTACGATATCGTCACGTTACGCCATGATCGTGCAAGTGCGAAGAAGGGGATAAAAAAATGAAAGACATGTTATTCGTTGCCGCGGGCGGAGCGCTTGGAACCTCTACCCGTTATGGCCTGCAATCGCTGCTGCCTGCGGCGGGTGCGGATTTTCCACTTGGTGTGCTGCTAATTAATTGGATCGGCTGCCTGTTTCTTGGTTGGTTCTTTACGGTAACCTTGCGATCATGGCGGATCAAGCCGCGATTGCGACTTGCCATCGGAACAGGCTTTACAGGGGGCTTTACCACCTTTTCCACTTTTGCAGTGGATGCTGTACGCCTCACAGTTCACGATCGTATGCTGACGGCTGTGTTGTACCTCCTGCTAAGCGTAGGCGGAGGGCTATTTTTGACATGGACAGGTATCCGTCTAGGTACAAAAATGACGCAGGCTGCTCCGAAGGAGGAACGCTTATGATCTGGTGGGCGGCGGCAGGCGGGATTATGGGTACACTGGCGAGATACGGGCTTGGTATGTGGGCCGGCAAGAGGTTGGGTACCGTATTCCCGTGGGGGACGTGGATCATTAACGTCAGCGGTTCATTGCTGCTAGGCTGGCTCTATGGTGAGTTTACGCAACACCAGTTGTCTCCTGCACTCTGGATGCTGTTAGGAACAGGTTTTTGTGGCAGCTACACCACCTTTTCCACATTCGGCTATGAATCTCTTCAACTGATGGAGCGCAAAGAATACCGACGCATGGCTACGTATGTACTTTCCTCTGTCGTGGTAGGAGTTGTAGCTGCGGCTATCGGGTACAGAGTCAGTTAAGCTTTATACATTTTCGAAATAACACGTAAAAATGCAATAAAAAGCTTCCAATCCCGACTCAAGGCATTCTCAGCCGTGATACGGTTTTGGAAGCTTAGTGCTGTACCTATACAGCTATTTTTTATCTCGTTCTTTGTACAATTCAGGTAAAAGGGATTCGAGTTCAGGTCTTGGATCAGGATCAGACAACTTCATTTCCTCCAGCGTTTGGACGGCAATCCGCAGCACAGTATAATCCCTATACCAACGGTTGTCTGAAGGAATGACATACCAAGGAGCTTGTTTGGTTGAGCTTAGCTCTAATACATCCTCATAATACTGGGTATATTGCTTCCAAAATTTCCGTTCCTGCAAATCACTTGGATCGAGTTTCCAGTTTTTGTGAGGCTTTTCAATTCGGTCGATCAGCTTTTCTAACTGAAATTGCTTTGAAATATGTAAAAAGATTTTAACCACCTTTACACCATTATCCAGCAACAACTGTTCAAAATGCTTGATATGCTTAATATTCCGTTTGGCCTGCTTATCGGATATCTGTCCGTGAACACGTGTAATTAGCACATCTTCATAATAAGAACGGTTAAATGCTGCAATATATCCACGTCCTGGGGTAACGCTATGAGCACGCCACAAGAAATCATGACTTAATTCCTCAGCCGTAGGCGATTTGAAGCTGTGGACCGTCACCCCCGCCGGATTCAGATTAGAAAATACCTGTTTGATGACGCCGTCTTTGCCGCTGCAATCCATGCCCTGAAATATAAACAAAACGGATTGTTTTTTCTCTGTAAATAATTTGCTTTGTAATTCCGTGAAGCGTTCCTTCAATTGATCTGTTTCCTGTCGGATTTCTTCTTTATTTTTGATATTATTTGTATCCTTAGGGTCCCATTCTTTCAAAGAAACTTTTTTACCTGGTGTCAGCATTCCTAATGAATCAGACATAAAGGCACGCTCCTTTTCAATTGAAGTATGATCTTGTTTACATCATATACCCAAATGAGGATGTTATCAAAAGTTACTTACCTTAAAGGAGGAATTCAATTGGCGACGATAGCTGAGATTTCTGAAGATTTAGAAAAATGGACTGTATTTCTTACAGCTTTATCTCCATACTCAGATGAGCTACTTCGTAAACCCATAGTGGGTACATGGTCAATACAAGATATGATCAGTCATATTATGGGGTGGGACAAAAGCTTCACTAAGACACTCATACAGATTATCAATGAGGAACAAATTACGCTCCAAGAACATCCTGATGTACAAGCGTTTAACGATTCGTCCGTTGCATTCGGCAGAAATATGAAACCACATGATTTGTTAAATGAAGCTATTGCAGAGCGTAGGCGAATGATTGTGAAGCTCAAGATGGTTTCAGAATCAATGTTTATCCGTCAATTTCCTAATAGCTCATACACCATGGGAAATTTTTTGCAAGAAATGTTTGTCCAGCATGACAGACATCATAAAGAGCAGATTATGAATTCTTTACAAGCCATGAACTAAAATAAACTTTCATAAAAAAAAGTCGCCCCTTCCAAATCTGGAGAGACGACTTTTTTAATTCCTGCTATATCAATGCAAAATGGCTTTCATTTAAACCGTTTCAGGCTGAAGTTTTTCAACCTTATCAATGGTTCCTCCACCCAGACAGCGTTCCCCGTCGTAAAATACAACAGCTTGTCCAGGCGTAATGGCCTTTTGATGTACATCGAATATGACATGCACGGTCCCATCCGCAAGCCATTGTAAAGTTACTTGCTGATCAGGTTGGCGATAACGGAATTTGGCTGTGCAACGGAATTCGCCGGTCGGACGAGTATCTGCGCCTTCAATCCAGTTCACATCTGTTGCAATCAGGCTGGTAGAATACAGGCTGTGGTGACGATCACCCTGTACCACATACAGAATATTCTTCTCCAGATCCTTATCCGCTACGAACCACGGTTCGCCTGAACCTGAGCCGCCAATGCCCAAGCCTTGACGTTGACCCAGTGTATAGTACATCAGACCATCGTGGCGTCCTTTGACTTCACCAGTAGCGATATCCACCATGTCTCCACCTTTTGCAGGTAGATATCCACTCAGAAACTCCTTGAAATTACGCTCGCCGATAAAACATACGCCTGTGCTGTCTTTCTTCTTGGCCGTATACAGTCCCGCAGCTTCCGCAATTTTACGCACTTCTGGTTTCGGCAGATGACCGATAGGGAACATGGTTCGGGATAGCTGCTTTTGGCTTAACGCATTCAGGAAATAAGTTTGATCCTTGTTGCTGTCCACGCCTCGCAGCAAAGTAAAGTGGCCGTCTTCTTCCACAACCCGTGCATAATGTCCAGTAGCAACATAATCTGCTCCCAAATCCAGCGCTTTATTTAGAAACTCGCCGAATTTAATTTCACGGTTACACATGACATCCGGGTTGGGTGTGCGTCCAGCTTTATATTCATCAAGAAAATAAGAGAATACTTTATCGAAGTATTCTTTTTCAAAATTGACGGTATAGTAAGGAATGTCGATCTGTTCGCAGACACGGCGCACATCCTCCGCATCCTCCTCAGCCGTACAACGGCCAAATTCATCCGTGTCATCCCAGTTTTTCATGAAGATGCCGATTACGTCATAGCCCTGCTCCTTCAGCAGCAGCGCAGTAACGGATGAGTCGACGCCACCGGACATCCCGACGACGACACGGGTTTCATGATTGGCTTTAGCCATGGTCATCACCCAATTCTTTCAATATAGTTGTAGAACCCACCTATTGTAACATAAACGATAATAAGATACGATGTTTGGACGATCAAACGACACGGCGAACGATGGAAGAAAGCTACATAAAACGGGCTAAAGCTGTTCCAAATCGCCCCAAAGCAACTTTTTTTAAGATTGTTACCGTAATGTTTCCCTTTACCTGCCCTAATATGTTAACATAAGCTGAGGGTTAGGATCGGAATAGAGAGGTTTACAGCACCAGTTATTCCGCGTGTTTAACGGAATTGTTACTATAAGTGAGGTGGCACAATTGAAAATATCAACGAAAGGCCGTTACGGCCTGACCATTATGATGGAACTTGCAGCCAGGTTTGGCGAAGGTCCAACTTCTTTGAAAAGTATTGCCGAAAAAAATCAGCTGTCAGAGCATTATCTGGAACAGCTCATTGCGCCTTTGCGTAATGCAGGTTTGGTAAAAAGTATCCGTGGTGCTTACGGCGGTTATATTTTGGCGAATGAACCGGCAGGAGTAACAGCGGGAGACATCATTCGTGTACTGGAAGGTCCGATTTCTCCGGTCGATTTCACGGAAGAAGACGATCCGGCAAAACGTCAGCTGTGGCTGCGAATTCGTGACAGCATCGCTGAAGTGTTGGATTCTACTACACTTAAGGACTTGATCACATACCAAGAACATGATGAATTGGATAATTACATGTTCTACATTTGAGGTGGATAACATGAACAGAATTTATCTGGATCATGCCGCATCGACTCCTATGCATCCTGAGGTTGCGCAGACTATGATGGACATCATGACTGGCCAATTCGGCAACGCTTCGAGCGTTCATGCCTTTGGCCGCGATGCCAAGCGCACCGTCAGCGCTGCTCGGGATGCCGTTGCGGCCTCTTTGGGCTGCAAGCCTGAAGAAATTATTTTTACGAGCGGAGGAACAGAAAGTGATAATCTGGCCCTGTTTGGGACGGCTACGGCAGACGGCCGTACTTCAGGGCATATGATTACAACTGCGGTTGAACATCATGCAGTGCTTCATGCTTGTGATGAGCTGGAAAAAGCGGGGTATGAGGTAACTTATGTCCCGGTCAACGGGTTTGGACGCGTGAACCCTGCGGATATCGAGGCTGCCATTCGACCAGATACTTTTTTGATCAGCATGATGTATGCCAACAATGAGGTGGGCGTCATTCAGCCGATCTCAGAAGTAGGGCAGATTGCGAGAGAACATGGAGTTGTATTCCATGTAGATGCGGTTCAAGCTTTCGGTCATATATCCATCGACTGCCGGAACCTCCCGATTGACTTACTGAGTGTGTCTGGTCATAAGATTAACGGACCGCAAGGGGTTGGGGCATTGTATATCCGCCAAGGTACACGCCTTCAGCCGCTAATGCATGGGGGACTTCAGGAAAAGAAACGCCGTGCCGGAACAGAAAATATCGCCGGTATTACGGGGCTGGCTAAAGCCGCAACTCTTGCTAATGCTTCCATTGAGGAGCGTGGGGCGCACGATACGGTTCTTCGCCAGACGTTGCTTAAAGGGTTGGAAGACACTCTGGGTAGCCAAAATTTTGTGATTAACGGTGACCCTGATCATTCTTTACCTAATGTTCTCAATGTTAGCTTTCCGGCCATTGGTACAGAGACCATGCTGATGAACCTTGATATGGAAGGAATCGCAGCAGCAAGCGGATCAGCCTGCACTTCCGGATCTTTAGAGCTATCGCATGTATTGCAGGCGATGGATCTTCCTGAAGATGTTTTACATTCAGCGATTCGGTTTAGCTTCGGTTTGGGTAATACTACGGAAGAAATGGAATACACGGCCAAGAAAATTGAAACCATATGGAAGCGGCTGCGTACTAGGTACTAGGGATTTCTCCGCATTTTAATAAGAAGGGAGGGGCGGTTTTTCCATTTCATTGCATGAACGGAAGCAAGGTCTGACAGGCATGTAGGAAAAGGACCGCACCTTCGTTCAGATTGCAGAATGAGGAGGTACCCTATATATGAAGCTTCAAGATATGATCGGACTTGCCGTTTTCGATGTGGAGGACGGGAAGCAGATTGGTAAAATACATGACTTTATGGTGACAGCGGATTGGCGAATCTCAGGGATCGAGTTGGAAGGAAAGGGACTTTTTTCTTCTCACGTGAAAATGGTTGCTTGGGATGACATCGTTGCTTACGGTGAGGATGCGATCATGATTCGCAATCAGCAGGCTGTGCGTAAAATGGAGGCCCATGATATACAACATACGTACTTGCTTGGGCCTTGTAAACTGAAGGATCTATCCGTGCTAACAGAGGAAGGGCTTATGCTCGGGCACATCTCGGATGTTTATTTTGACCAGGAAATGGGCAATAACATAATAGGCTTGGAAATCAGCGATGGTTTTGTATCGGATATTATAGAGGGGCGGAAATGGCTGCCCTGCACCGAAGAGATGTCCATCGGGGAAAATGCTGTTATGGTTCCCCCATTAAGCGAGCAGCGTCTGGAAAAAGCCATATATTCTGTTAATGGATAGGGTGAGTTTATTGAGATGTCCGAATTGTAATTCCAAAGATATCGGAAAAATTGGCTCCCATCAATTTTATTGCTGGGGATGCTTTATCGAACTTCAGGTGAATGGTGAAAAAATGTCTGTCTACCAAGTGGAAGAGGATGGAACGCTCAGTTCGCTGGACGACCTATTCTTTGGAGATGAGATGGCACAACAGGACTTGCCGCAAATTCACGCTTCTTCCTAAGCTGGACACCAAAAGTGGACAGGCTGCTTACTAAGAGGTGTGATCTACATACGGCTTAGTAGGTTGTATAACGCTTGATAAAAAACAACGAAGAGGGTGCCCCGTACGGCCATAATGGCTGAGGGCACCCTCTTTTGTATACCGTTATTGTGAAGATTGTAAGTTCTACAATTTAAAGCGTTTGACCTCTTCCAATAGAAGATCTGCATGAGAATCGAGTTTGGCAGAAAGGTCAGCAATATTATTCATGGCATGACCTTGTTCTTGCACAGAGGAGGCCACTTCCTCTGTAGATGCTGCACTTTGCTCAGAAACAGCGACAACGCTGGAAATGACGTCGGAAATATGCCCGGCATTCACACGGAGATCATCTGCGGCGGCTGTAACGTCCTCAATTTGGGCAAGCATATGCTGAGAAGCGCCACGAATGGACTCAAACGCCTGTCTCGTTGCAATGGCAGCGTGCTCCTGTTCTACAGTTACAGCAAGAGCCCTCTTCATTTCCTCCGCGCTTTGTACTCCTGCAATCTTAATTTCTTCCAGCTTACTCATGATACTGTCACTGGAACTGCCCGCTTGCTCAGCCAGCTTTCTCACTTCTCCCGCGACGACGGCAAAACCTCGTCCGTGTTCCCCGGCCCGTGCTGCTTCGATAGATGCATTGAGGGCCAGCAGGTTTGTTTGTGCGGCGATATCATGGATGGCTCCGGCCAGCCGCTCAATATCCTGAGTTTTTAGCGTGAGTGAATCTACGGCTTCCCCTGCCGCAGTCGTCGTTTGTCTGGACTCGGCGGCCAGTTTCGCTTGACGTTCAGCTGTTTCATACCCTGCAAGCACGGCAGAATCTGTTTCGAATACGGCAGTTTGGGTCCGTTTGACACTTTCGCCAATCTGGTCGATGGAGCCTGTCATGTGAGTCAGCTTCTCAGAGCCGGAATATACAGCCTCAGCTTGGTCGCTCGCTCCTTGGGCAAGTTCCTGAACTGCGCTGGAGATTTGTGACGCGATGGTTCCAGTATCCTTAGCGTGCTGATGCATATCATGGGAAGCTGAGCTGACATCGCCTGCAGTATCTGATACCTTGCGCAACAGGTGAGATAGATTATCAGACATGATATTAAAATCTGTACCCAGGCTGGCAATTTCATCTTTACCCTTAATGTCCACACGAGCTGTCATATCGCCTTCAGCTATACGTTTGACGTTCACTTGAAGCTTCCGAATTGGCTTGATAAAGTTGTTTGCCGCCCAGATTGCCAGCAGCATAGCAACGACCAAGATGATAGCAACGGTAATAATCAACTGATTACGAGTGGAGTAATACTCCTGAAAAGCAATATCTTTTGAAATGGACAATCCTACAATCCAGCCAGTGCTAGGCATCTTTTTAAAATAAAGCTGACGGTCACTGCCATTATAGGTATAGTCTGTTTTTCCCGAAGCTGTGCTCAGCAGGGCCGCAGTTGATGAACCCAACTCGGGCGTATCCTTAAGGTTTTTACCGGCCAGCTTGCTGTCTGGGTGTGCGACCACAACTCCATTCTGGTCAATCAGAAATGCGTAGCCTAATCCGTTCAGGTTTATGTCTTTAATGATTTTTGTCATATCATTTAACATAATATCCTCGCTGACTACCCCGGTGATAGAGCCGTTGGAATCTTTGAGAGGTTTAGCAATAGAAATGGTGAAGTCATTGCTGCCTGCATCGGTGTAAGGTGAGGAATAATACATTTCTCCCTTGGTTTTGGCATCCTTGTACCACGGACGAGCGCGAGGATCATAACCAGCTTCAAACCAGCCAGATCCATCCCAGTAGGATCCATCTTCAAAGCCTGCGTAGATGTTGGAAATATTTTGATCTTTATAGTTTTCAAAAGCTGCTTTCAGAGATACGGTTTTGGCATCTGATGAAATATCACTCGATTCCAGACCTGCAGCCAGTGTCTCGATAATTTTGGCATTGCCGCTGGTCCATCCGTCGAGCTGATTGACGGTTTCGGTGGCTTTACTAGTCATAAGCTCTTGTATGTCACGGTTAGCCTGATTTTTGATACTTGTCATGCTAATAACGGATAAAGGCCCGGCTGCAACGATAACAATGCAAGTGAAAAGGAGAATAAGCTTGATTTTTAAGTTCATGTAATGACCCCCGATGTTTCAGAAATATGAAATCCTAAAATAGTGCTTTGTACTTATATCGTCAGATGGAATGACTTTGTTAATTATTTTCATCCGTTTTCATCATTTTTTTACAATGGTAATCGATGGAGCATTCCAGACTCGCGGGAAGGATTAAAGTAGAGGTACAGGCATATACTTAAAGAAGGCTAGTCCGGTAAGGGGGCACGAAATGGAGCAATTAACGAAAAGTAGACTGTTCCGGTACGGAATATGGACGCTGCTGGGACTTGTCATTCTATATTTTATCTGGCTGCTGCGACCTTTGTTTTTTCATTTGTATGAATTTCTGAAAACAATCATTGCTCCGTTTGCGGTAGCGATGATCATCTCCTATGTACTTAATCCTGTTGTCAATATGCTGGGCGGTCGCAAGGTGCCTCGAAGCGTAGCTGTGCTGCTCATCTATGCTGTATTTTTGGCCAGTCTCGTTGTGATTCTGATGAACCTGATTCCGATGTTTATTGAACAACTGGATGAGCTGAATGAGCATCTGCCTGAGCTGACCATGCATGCACAGGGATTAATGACGAATATGGATAGCGGCATTTTGCCCCAAGGGGTGCGAACGGGTATGAATCAATGGTTTTTCCAACTAGAGAATCGGATGGCAACCGGAATTTCTACCTTTATGGATAACATCGGCGGGATGATCAACATGCTGTTCAATGTATTCATTGTACCGTTCCTCATTTTTTATATTTTGAAAGATTTTGATGTGTTCGAGCGGACGATTGTGTCTTACCTCCCGCGTTCTCGTCGTAAGGCGATTGTAACGGTACTTAAGGAAATTGATCAGGCGCTTGGCAACTATGTCAGGGGACAATTACTGGTATGCGTCATTATTGGCGTGCTGGCTTATCTCGGATATATGCTGATTGGCATGCCTTATGCGCTGTTGCTGGCAGGAGTGGTTGCGGTTTTTAACATCGTTCCATATTTGGGCCCCTTTTTGGGAGCCGCTCCGGCAGTAATCATGGCTTCTACAATCTCCTTCAAAATGGTGCTTTTGGTCGTGGTCGTTAACACTTGTATTCAAGTGTTGGAAAGCAATGTCATTTCTCCCCAGGTGGTAGGACGAACGCTGCATCTGCATCCGATAGCCATTATTTTCGCTCTGCTAGTGGGTGGTGAAATTGCGGGAATTACCGGCTTGATTTTAGCGGTTCCCGTGATGGCGGTATTAAAGGTAGGACTTCAACATTTTTTTGCTTATTACGTGAAGCGGAAAACGATCTGATTTTGTCCTTACACCGTATGTATCTTGTCTGATATCGCGTTGACACGGCTAAATGACACGGATATACTGAATTGAGTATGTTTAAATGTGTTTATCCAGTAGGGAAAGCTCATTTCGAAGTGCGGGCTGAACCCGCCGGGATGCTCCCGTTACCAGTGAAAACAAGGCGATCGATCGTCCGTTAAGCAAATGTTGGTGTGCAGCTTGCGCATGGGCATTTCGTACAGAGGGGACGGCGTTAACCAGGGTGGTACCGCGATACAATCGTCCCTGATCCGTTCAGGGGCGTTTTTCTGTTTTTTTATGGCCTGTGCCAGGAACCAGTGACACCATAATTAGGAGGCTACTTATATGAAAGCTAGTGAAATCCGCTCCAAATGGCTGGAGTTTTTTGAAAGCAAGGGACATGTGATTGAACCAAGCGCGCCGCTTGTTCCACATAAAGATCCTTCCCTGCTGTGGATTAATGCGGGTATGGCACCGCTTAAGCCTTATTTTGACGGACGTGTGAAGCCAGAAAATCCACGTATCGCCAATTCGCAAAAATGTATTCGGACGAACGATATTGAGAATGTCGGTAAAACGCGCCGCCATCACACCTTTTTCGAAATGCTCGGCAACTTTTCTATTGGCGACTATTTTAAGGAAGAAGTCATTACATGGGCATGGGAGTTTCTGACGGATCCAAAATGGATTGGTTTTGATCCGGAACGTCTGGCTGTAACTGTGTATCCTGAGGATGAGGAAGCGTACAAGCTGTGGAACGAAAAAGTTGGACTTCCTGCCGAACGTATCATCAAACTGGAAGATAACTTTTGGGATATCGGTGAAGGTCCTTGCGGACCTTGTACGGAAATCTTTTATGATCGTGGCGAAGCCTACGGTAGCGACATGACGGACCCTGAAATGTATCCGGGGGGAGAAAATGAGCGTTATCTGGAAGTGTGGAACCTCGTTTTCTCACAATTCAACCATAACAAAGACGGTAGCTATACGCCGCTTCCAAACAAAAATATTGATACAGGGGCTGGATTGGAGCGTTTTGCATCCATTCTGCAAAATGTGGATTCCAACTTTGATACGGATATCTTCCAGCCACTAATTCAAAAAACAGCGGCGATGGCAGGAGTGAAATATAACGAAAATGTGGACAGTGATGTGGCTCTTAAGGTTATTGCTGACCATGTTCGTACCGTAGCTTTTGCAATTGGTGACGGTGTGCTGCCTTCTAATGAAGGACGCGGTTACGTGATCCGCCGTTTGCTGCGCCGGGCTGTGCGCTATGGCAAAATGCTGGGCATGAACCGTCCATTTATGTTTGAGCTGGTGGAAACCGTTGGGGATGTCATGGGTGTGTATTACCCTGAGGTAGTGGACAAGCGTGATTTCATCATCAAAGTGATCAAAACGGAAGAGGAACGCTTCCATGAAACACTGACAGATGGATTGGCAATTTTGTCCGATATCAGTGCTCAGGCGAAGGCAGAAGGTCGCAATGTCATTAGTGGAGCAGATGCCTTCAAACTGTATGATACGTACGGGTTCCCATTCGATCTCACAGAGGATTATGCAGACGAGCAGGGCTTGAAAGTAGACCGTGAAGGCTTTGATGAAGCGATGCAGGAACAACGCAAACGCGCCCGTGATGCACATCAGGACAGCGCCAGCATGAAGATTCAGGGCGGAGCTTTGTCCGATCTGGCGGTTAAAAGTGAATTTGTTGGATATAATGACCTCGTAACTGAGTCTAAAATTGTGGCGATTGTATATGAAGATGTACTGGTGGACACTGTTAGTGAAGGGCAGTCTTGCCAGGTCGTGCTGGATGTGACTCCTTTCTATGCCGAAAGCGGAGGACAAGTCAGTGACCAAGGCTTGCTGCGTGGAGGTACGGTAACCGCGAAGGTCGAAGGATTGTTTAAGGCGCCACAAGGTCAGCATGTGCATCAGGTTGTTGTAGAAGCTGGTGAGCTGAACGTTGGCGATACGGTGAAAGCTGAAGTTGATCAAGCTTCACGTGGAGAAATTGAGAAAAACCATACGGCTACGCATTTGCTTCACAAAGCGCTTAAAGAAGTGCTGGGTGACCATGTCAATCAGGCGGGTTCTTTGGTAGAGCCTGGGCGTCTGCGTTTTGATTTCTCCCATTTTGGAAGCATTACACCAGAAGAACTGGCGGATATTGAACTGCGTGTAAACCGTGCCATCTGGAGCCAACTGGACGTTAATATTGAACTGAAACCGATTGATGAAGCCAAGGCTCTCGGAGCAATGGCGCTGTTCGGTGAAAAATATGGAGATATCGTGCGGGTCGTTAAAGTAGGCGATTACAGCATTGAACTATGCGGTGGCTGTCATGTCAGCAATACTTCGCAAATTGGCTTGTTCAAGCTTGTCAGCGAGAGCGGCATTGGATCAGGTGTACGTCGTATTGAAGCGGTGACCGGACGTTTTGGTTTTGAATATATGGAAGGTCAATTAGAGCTGTTGAAGGTATCGGCTGGACTTGTAAAATCCAAGCTGTCTGAGGTACCAAAGCGTATCGAATCATTGCAGCAACAAATTAAAGACCTTAGTCGTGAAAATGAATCGCTGCAAAGCAAGCTGAGCGTTATTGAGGCAGGCCAGCTGACCGATCAGGTCGTGCAAGCAGGCGGGGTGCAACTGCTGGCTGCGCGCGTGCAGGCTTCCAGCATGGACGCGTTGCGTGCGATTGCTGATGAACTGAAAGGGAAACTTCCGGCTGCTGTGCTGGTGCTCGGCGCTGCAATGGACGATAAAGTTAATTTTGTCGTAGCAGTTCCGGCAGAGCATACCAAGGCCGGACTTCATGCAGGCAAGCTCGTGAAAGAAATTGCTGCCGTATGCGGTGGCGGCGGTGGCGGACGACCTGACATGGCGCAAGCCGGTGGTAAGGATGCCAGCAAGCTGGATGAAGCACTTCAACGTGCGCATGAACTGGTGGCGGCAGCCTCACAAGGATAAAGTTCGATATTTTTTGCAGATTTTTGGGAAAAAACGGGCTTAGATATTTCCTTGTAGGGCTTTGCTTATGGTATGATGTAAAAGAATAAGCTGGCATAAACATGTACACATGTTTTGTGGAAGCGAGGTGTCAACAATGGATTCCATGGACAAAACGGTCAAATTTAATGTCAAGGCAGATGAAAAGGAAGCTTCTGCTCAGGAGATTTTGTTGACCGTATATGATGCGTTGGTAGAAAAAGAATACAATCCGATCAATCAAATTGTCGGCTATTTGCTATCCGGTGATCCGGCTTATGTGCCACGGCATAATAATGCTAGAAGCCTGGTACGTAAAAAAGAACGCGATGAGTTGATTGAAGAGTTGGTTCGTTTCTATCTTGCTAAGCATCGTTAGGAGACAGGCATGAAAGTAATGGGATTGGATTACGGGGATCGCCGAATTGGGGTCGCCGTAAGTGATGCCTTCGGCTGGACCGCCCAAGGATTGGAAGTCATAGAACGACGCGGTGACGACAGCGAGTTCGGTAAAATTGCAAATTTGGTTCGTGAAAATGAGGTCGGCGAGGTTGTTGTTGGCTTGCCGAAAAACATGAACGGAACCGTGGGTCCACGCGGTGAGATTTGCATCGAGTTTGCGAACCGACTCAAGGAGTTACTGGGTTTACCCGTTCACCTTTGGGATGAACGGCTGACGACGCGTTCGGCGGAGCGTACGCTTCTGGAGGCCGACGTCAGCCGAAAAAAACGCAAGCAGGTGGTAGATAAACTGGCCGCAAGCCTGATCTTGCAAAACTATTTGGACGCACACAGTACAAGGTGAGGGGGATTTCGTAATGGCTGAAAATCAAGTGGGTATGGAAGAAGAGCCGGAAATTATTTATATTGCCGATGACGAGGGCAACGAGGAAGAGTTCGAGGTCATTATGAAGTTTGAGGTAGATGGTTCCGAAGCGAAGTACATGATGGTTGCGCCAGTGGACCCTGAAGCTGATGAGTCCGATGTGTACGCCTTCCGTTACGAGGAAGAAGGCGATGATATTAAATTGTTTGTGATCCAAGACGATGCCGAATGGGAAATCGTCGAAGAGACCTTTAATACATTCGTAGAAGAAGAGGAAGAGGAAGAGGAAGACGGGAAATGACGAGCTATTCACGTGAAGACCTGAGTTGGACCTCTGATTTGAAGGAAACGTTCGACGGCGATGTAGAGTTGCAGGATGAACAGGGCCATGCGATTCGCATGGAATTGGAAGCAGAGTTCAAGGTAGGAGAGCAACGGTACGCCGTATTGCGTAGACCCGGGGCTGCTGTTGGCGAACATGAACTTTACCATGTAAGCTCATCCACAGACGGCGAAATCTCTATCACCACCATTGAAGATGATGATGAGTGGGAAGATATTTCCGAACTGTACGATGAATGTACGTTGCCGGAAGAACTGTAAGTCTGGATAGCGATGAGATCAAACCTGAAAGGGCGGACCAGTCCGCCCTTTTTGGCTGTGAAGGAGTTGGGTGGATGTGAAGCGAAGGACGAGGATGTTTACGTTGTTGCTACTGCTTATCATTATAGCAGGAGGGGTAGCCCTCTATATTTGGAATGCCATGCAGCCTGTTCAGCCCCAAACACAACCCGTTGCTTTTACGGTGGTGCAGGGAACAGGAACATCGGCAATCGCAGATACGCTGGAGCAAAAGGGACTTATACGTAATGCGCTCGTGTTTAAGGCTTATGTAAAATTCAAACAGCAAGGAAGCGCATTTCAGGCCGGAAAATATGAGGCGCAGCCTGGCGCAACCTTTGATCAGTTGATTACTAAGTTATCGGCTGGAGATGTTGTCAAAGAGGAAATGATTCGTTTTACAATCCCGGAAGGTTTTACGATTAGACAGATGGCTGATAAGCTGCAAAAGGAAGGACTGGCAGACCGGCAGCAATTTTTGCAGCTGGCCAACGATCCGTCCGCTTTTGACGTCGCGCTGGTGCGGGACATTCCAAAGCAGGCGGGGCTTCGCTATGCGCTGGAGGGCTACCTTTTCCCGGAAACCTATGAGCTGAAAAAGGGCAGCACGGCCAAAGATATGATACAGGTGATGCTAGAACAGACACAAAAGCGGTTGGAGACTGTTTCCGATCTGGATGCCAAGCTGAAACAGCGGGGTGAAACGCTGCATCAACTGCTGACGGTTGCTTCTTTGGTAGAGCGCGAGGTGGTTGTGGAAGATGAGCGGTCTGTAGTAGCTGGCGTCATTTATAACCGGCTCAAACAGGGTAAGAAGCTGGAAATTGATGCTACGGTTCAATATATGCTGGACAAGCAAAAAGAACGGCTGTATTACAAGGATTTGGCTGTGGAAAGCCCTTATAATACGTATTTGCATCTGGGACTTCCACCAGGGCCGATTGCAAGTCCCAGTCTGAACTCAGTGATAGCGGCTTTACAGCCGAAAGCTACAGATTATTTATTTTATGTGACCAAAAAAGACGGGACACATGAACATTTGTTTGCCAAAACGTATAAAGAACATTTGCATAACATTCAGGTAAGTAACCGTAAGACAAATTAGGAGGTGAGCCTATGGCTTACAAACCCGAACTACTGGCAACTGCCAGCTCTCCGGAGGATGCCCGCCATATGCTGGGGGCTGGAGCTACTGCATTACTTATTGGAGATGACCGCTTTGGAATGCGACTGCCGGGACATTTTACACCGGACCAAATCCGTGAAGTGGTAGAAGAAGCACGCAAGCATGCGGCGCAGGTATATGTATCTATGACGAATTTGATGACGAACGAGCTATTGCCGCTCATTCCCGAATATGTGCAGACCCTAGCTGGATGCGGCATAGACGCCATTGAGTTTAATGATCCCGCAGTGCTTATGGCCGTGAAGGAGTATGCCCCGCATCTGAAGCTGTTCTGGAACGGTGAGATGATCTCTACCAACTTCGCAACCGCCAACTATTGGGGTGAAAAGGGGGCTTCCCGGGTCATTTTGGCTCGTGAGCTGAGTATGGATGAAATTACCGAAATGATACCAAAGTTGAACATAGAAGCACAGGTTCAGGTACATGGCATGACTAATATTTATCACTCCAAGCGTAAGCTTGTTCAAAGTTATATGCTGCACCAGGGACGTAATGTAGAAGGGGATTTGGGTAGAGGACGCGGCTTGTTTCTGATTGAAGCAGAGCGGAAAGAAGAGAAGTTCCCTATTTACGAGGATATAAATGGGACACATATTATGAGTTCAGATGATTTTTGCATCATGGAGGACCTGCATATTCTAATGGAGGCGGGCGTGCATAGCTTTAAGATCGAGGGCTTATTGAAGCCTACGGCTTACAATGAGGCGGTTGTTCGTGCTTATCGTAAAGCAATAGATAGTTATACAGCCGACCCAGATGCTTACGCTTATGATGAAAGCTGGCTGGATGAAGTTCGCCGTCTTCAAGATCCTGAACGGGAACTTTCCTTCGGATTTTTCTATAAAGAGCAGGTTTATTAATTTTAAAATGAATTTACAGAGGGGGGAACGTCATGGGGACGATAACCAAAGCGAGAAAATATATAGGTAAACGGAATCGTTTGGACAAGCCGGAGCTGTTGGCTCCTGCCGGAAATCTGGAAAAACTGAAGTTTGCCGTTCACTATGGCGCGGATGCTGTATATATTGGTGGACAAAAATATGGTCTGCGTTCTAACGCCGATAATTTCAGTTTTGAGGAAATGCGCGAAGGTGTAGAATTTGCGAACAAGTATGGTGCTAAAGTGCTTGTGGCCACCAATATCTATGCCCACAATGAAGATATTGCCGGAATTGAGGAGTACTTGCGCAATCTGTACGAGGCGGGAATTCATGCCGTTATCGTCGCTGATCCGGCTATTGTATCCGTGGCATTGCGCGCTGTTCCTGGATTGGAAGTGCATTTGAGCACACAGCAGTCCACGCTGAACTGGCAAGCGGTAAAGTTTTGGAAAAACGAGGGGTTACCGCGTGTGGTACTTGGACGTGAGACCAGTCTGGAGGAAATCGAAGAAATTAAAAAGCATGTGGACATCGAAATCGAGGCTTTTGTCCATGGTGCGATGTGCTCTTCATTTTCCGGCCGCTGCGTGTTGTCCAATCACTTTACAGACCGTGATTCCAATCGTGGGGGATGTTGTCAGTCTTGCCGCTGGAAATACGATCTGTTTGAGGATGCCCGCCCAGGTGAGGTTTGGATATCTGAAGAAGAGGCACAGGTTAGCAATGCACTGAAACAGTTCCAGCTCGGTGTTAACCAGCTTCCATTGTTTGAAGAGAGTGATAATGCTTTTTCTATGGGTTCCAAGGATCTATGTATGATTGAAAATGTCCCTGATCTGATTGATGTAGGTGTAGACAGTTTTAAAGTAGAGGGACGGATGAAGTCTATCCACTATGTGGCAACGGTCGTGAATGTCTATCGTCAAGCGATTGATTCCTATATGGCTGATCCTGAAAATTATGTGCTCAAACCAGAATGGATTGAAGAAATTAACAAGGCAGCTAATCGTCCGCTGAATACAGGGTTTTTCTACGATACACCGGATCATGAGGATCATATTTATGAGCCGGAAGAAAAGGCAGTCCCTTATGATTTTGCTGGACTAGTCATGGACTACGATGCCGCGAGTGGGATCGCAACTATTCAACAACGGAACCATTTTAAACCCGGTCATGAAATTGAATTTTTCGGTCCGAACGGAACATTCTTCAAACAAACGGTCGGAACGATCTGGGATGAGGAAGGCAACGAGTTGGATGCTGCTCGTCACCCGCTTCAACGAATTAGAATGAAGGTAGATCAGCCCGTATCGTATTTTGATATGATGCGTAAAAAGAAATAAATAAGCCTTAAGTCACAGGTGAAAGAATCAAAAGCCTCTCCTATCGGTTGGAGAGGCCTTTTTTTGAATAGTTTTCTAGGAAAAAAGTTTCACAAAATTTAGTCGATGCTCAAAGGAAAGCTACATTCCTTGTCGAATAGTTCCGATAGAAGTTATATAGATAATAGATACATAATGGATGACGTGGAATTAGAAACTAATTATATGGTGGTAGGTGAGAGGAATGGGTTTACGGAAAAAAGAGGGGAATACAGTAAAAAGGCAACCCAAGAAAACGGATCAAATGCAGGGTTTGAAAGGCAGTAAAGCAACGAATAAAGGGGAACAAACGGTTGCGATGTCTTCGAAGGTTGCGCCCTGGTTAGCTAAGGCGATTCGTAAGGGTACACACAATTTAAAGCGTTTACTTAAGCCAGAAAGGTACAGTAAAGATTTCATGCATTTGGTCAAAAACTATAATCCGATACGTTCGGTTGGAATGAAGTTGTTTCTGATCTTTTTTGCGGCAATTATGTTATTTGTGGTCAGCTTGGGGATGCTCTCATACTACAAGGCTAAAAGTACGATTGAGCAAAATGCAGCAACGGCTTATCAGCAGACCGTTCAGCAAACTTCAGAAAAGCTTGACATTATTCTAGAGCGCTTTCAAGACACATCGACACAGGTATTTTTTGATACTGAATTAAGTGATCAGTTGCAAAAGGCTGTAAAGCAAGATAAAAATCCCTTTGCATCTTTTGTTGCTATGGGCGAAGTAAACAAGAAATTAACGAATATTGCTTTTACGAATAAAGCGATTGATTCATTGTATTTGTACCCGGAAGAAACCAAGTTTGCTGCTATGGGCACTGGAACACAAAAAGATGTACGGCAGGAAGCATGGTTTAAGGATATTTTGAAAAACAAGGGAATTGTTTGGTTACCTACACAGGTGAATGACAATGGCAGCAAGACCTTTCGCCTAGCACGCTCCATGAACAGTATGTCCGGGTTGGGAGGGACTTACGTTCTGGTTATGGATTTAAAGTCCAGTGCGGTGGAGGACGAGTTGAAAGGTGTTAATTTGGGCTCAGGCAGTATGATTAGCCTTGTGACAGACAAGGGTGAGTTTGTAGGTTCTAACAATGAGAGCTTGGCAGGAGGAAAGACAAAGCTGGATTACGTTTCCAAGCTTGAAGGGATTGAAGGAAATCAAATTATGGAGCAGGTTGCAGATGGCAAAGAGCAAAATGTGCTTACAGTTCATAATACGCTGGGAACTTCCAAATGGATTCTCGTGGGTGTAGTACCTGTATCTGAGCTGGTGAGAGACGCTAAGGGGATTCTAACCACGACCTGGATATTTGCTGCAGTGGCTGCACTCATTGCATTGTTCATTGGCCTGTGGATCGTGCGCCTCGTGGCTCGTCCATTGACACACCTGAAGGATTTAATGGTCGAAGGCGCCAAAGGCAACTTGCAAATTCGAACGAACTATAAGGCTGAGGATGAAATTGGGCAGTTGTCAGAAAGCTTTGATATCATGATGGAGCAAATTACATTGCTGGTAGAGCAGACGAATGCCTCAGCTCAGGAGGTTCTGAAAACAGCGACGGAACTAGGCGATGCCTCGAAGAAGACAGCCATTTCAGCCAAAGAAATAGCAGCAGCAACGGAAGAAATTGCTCATGGCGCCGCCAGTTTGGCAACAGAGGCCGAACGTGGCAGCGGACTAACCGGGAATATATCTCAGCAAATGGATACGGTTATGGCTTCCAATCATGAAATGAGTCTGGTCGCACAAGAAGTTGAACAATCCAGTGAACAAGGGACAGTTCAACTGAAAAATCTATTGAGCAAGACTAAGGTTACGGAAGAAACTACGCATGCTCTGGTAGGCAAAGTAGATGAACTGAAGAAGACAACTTCCGATGTCTTTAAGGTGCTGGACGTATTACAGGATATTGCTAAACAAACGAACATTCTGTCACTGAATGCGACGATTGAAGCAGCACGAGCGGGGACGGCTGGGCGTGGTTTTATGGTGGTAGCCAATGAGGTTCGGCAGCTGGCTGAACAATCACGTCAAGCTATTCGCACAGCTACGGGTATTACTAATAACATCGTCAATGAGATGAATGAAACGGTACAGGCGTTATCTGAGGTGTACCCGCTGTTCCGGGAGCAGATGGGAGCCGTGCAGGAAACAACGGACATTTTCCAATCGGTGCAGCAGCAAATGGGAGAGTTCGCGCTTCGGTTGGGAACGGTCACCGCCTCCATTCATCATCTGAGTGAATCACAGACCACATTGTCCGAGGCAATGACCAATGTAAGTGCAGTAGCTGAGCAATCCTCGGCCACTTCACAGGAAGTCGCTTCACTCAGCACTGAACAGGCCAATATTGGTAATCAACTGGTAGGTTTGTCGGATAAACTGGAAGGAGTATCAGTGAACTTGAAGGAGCAGCTTTCGCGGTTTACGGTGTAGATATAACTAAACCATGGGAATCAGGATTGTCACTGATCTCCGTGGTTAACCCATTCAACGTTAAAAGTTGAGTGGGTTTTCTTTTTCAACTACAGGACATACTACTGGAAAAAAGATGAAAGAAGGATGGGTGTGCCGAGGCGTGGTAGCAGTTTCATACGAAAACGTCGAATTGCATATATGGCCTTGGGGGTGATGGCGCTACTGCTGATTTTATTATTCCGACTGGCTTGGCTTCAGGGGACAGCGGGCATTCATATGTCCGTTTATGGGGGGCATTCGCTTAAGGAAATGTCAGCACGTCAGCGACAGGAGGGCATTTCTATCGACTCTGGACGTGGACAGTTTACGGACCGGCATGGGCGACCCTTGACTGGCGGAGTAGTATGGACGCCAGTACTTTTTCCCGATGTAGATGGCAAAGCGGCTTTACATGGCGAAGAACTGGCCGAGCTACTGCGTACGAATAAGAAGCAACTACTGACACGATGGAAAGGGCTGCAATCCCCGCTCATATGGCGAGATGGGCGCGGAGAGCCCGTACAAATCAATCCGCATGAAGCAGGCAAGCTGCTGAAGTTAGCCCCTTCGCTTATTGAGCTTGTACCTTATGCGAAACGTTACAGGGATTTGCCCAATGGCAGGCAATGGCTTGGCTTTTTGTATGAACGTGCCGACCGAGCGAGTGAACTGCCGATGGGGGCAGCCGGGCTGGAAAGAACGCTGGAGCCGCTACTGAGCGGCGTCGGTGAAACGTTCGTCTCCCGATTTGTAGATGCGCAGCGTCGTCCATTGGCTCATGTACCGCTGCGTGTCAGTGCTCCATCCAATGGTCACTATCCATTAAAGGTACAGACTACAATTGATCTACCTATACAGGAACAGATTGAAAAGCTGACGGAATCTAGTCATTTGGCAGAAGGGGCGGTGGTAGTGCTCGATGCAGGCAACGCGGATGTACTGGCGATGGTGTCTCGCCCTTTTTATAATCCCGGTCATGTTGATCCCCAGAAAAAAACAGACTGGTCTAATCGTGCACTTAAGGCGATAACGCCTGGTTCCATTTTTAAGTTGGTTACGGCTGCTGCTGCACTTGAATCAGGTGTTGTCCAACCGCAGGAACAATTCCATTGTCATGGAACTTATGGCAAGTACGGTTTGGCTTGCTGGAAAAAAGAAGGACACGGTACCCTGAACCTGGAGGAAGGGCTTGCCGTATCCTGTAATAGTGTGTTCGCTCATCTCGGCGAACGGCTTAATCCTGAGCAAATTCAGGCCACAGCCTCTGCACTGGGATTGGGCCGAACTGTGGGCTGGCAGGAGCGGAATCTTGCAGGACTACCTCAATTCAGACCGCTGGATCACGAAGAAAAGGGAGCCGTATTCGGCCCCCATACGAACGCGTCTGATCCGGGCGTACGTGTACAGACAGCTATCGGCCAACGTGATGTGCTGGTGACGCCTCTCCAAGCTGCCAATCTCATCGTCACCTTGCTGCATGATGGTCAAGTACATGCACCACGCGTCGTCAAACGCATCAGTTATGCAGATGGTAGCACCTTACTGGAACTACCTACTCACGCTGCACCTTCACCTGAGGGTAGCCGCTTGATTCATACATCGACGGCTCGCACGCTTCGTGAAGCAATGGAAAAGGTTGTGACACAGGGGACTGGTGCCTCGTTGCGTAATAAATCATGGAATCTGGCCGGCAAATCAGGTACGGCCCAAGCTTTGAAGAACGGTCACTCCATCAATCACCAGTGGTTTATAGGGTATGGTCCGATAGAGCGGCCTCGTTATGCGGTCGCCGTCCTTGTGCAAAATGCTTCAACACATTCTGCAAATCAAGCTACAGCATTGTTTGGTCAAGTGATGGATCTGTTAGCTCAATCCTCCTGAGTACCACGAGTAGCTTCACGATCCTCCTCCTGTATTTTAACGATAAACGGAGGCTCGTCAAATTCCTCTGTCGGAAACCGAATCCATTGCTGCAGATAGCCTTGCTGCCACAATTCCTTGAGCAAAATGATCAGAATGGGGGATAGGATTAATCCGGCCAGTCCAAAGATGGACAACGATATAATGGCAAAGGAAAGCATCAGATAGGCAGATGAAACACCGATGGAATTACCAGTGATTTTAGGCTCTGCCAGCTGACGAACGATCACCGTGACAGCCATGACAATAAGCAGGCCTACTGCCAGGCCGGTATTGCCTGTGATGAACAGATACACTGCCCACGGAATAAAAATAACAGGCACACCCAACAAGGGCAGGATATCAAACAAAGCTGCCACGAGCGCCAATGAGAGGGCATTATCCACTTGCAAAATGAGTAAACCTATAAATACGAGAACAAAGGTAATCCCTACCAGTAGAGCTTGAGCCTTGAGAAAAGCGGAGATAGCTTTAAGTACGTGGTTTTTCAGAAAAAGATAAGCAGTTTTTAGTGTCTTGGGTGTTTTACTACGGGCAATGCTCTTCCAAAGATTAATTTCCATACTTAAAAAGAACGCTAAAATGATTGCAATGGCAAAGTTGCCCATAAAAACAGTGAAAGAACTGAGGAACTGTATGAAAAAGGATAAGCCTAGCTGTGCCCATTTCGTAGCAATGGTGGTGGCAGTCGCAAAATATTCATTCACACGTTCGGTAACACCCGGAGGTAAAGCAGCGATTTTATCTTGAGAAAGATGAAGATACCGCGTGAATTCCGCTTGGATAATCTGAGTATACTGTGGGAGGTTTTGCGCGACTTTCGTAAATTGCGTAACCAGAATCAGACCCAATCCGAAAAAAATAGCAAGTAAAAGGATAATAAACAGCAATACGGAGAGTGCGGAGGCAAAAGGTTTTTTCATTCCTTTTCGATGAAAATAACGGGCAGCAGGTTCAATGCACCAGAACACGACGAACGAAAGGAACACAGGTGCGGCAAGTTGATACAGTTTGCTGGATACGAACATAATTAAATACACGGTTAATACGATCAAACCGATATCAAAAACGGTACGCCAATATTTTTTGTACAATGGAAGCATATGGATACAACGACTCCTTTTAGATTTTTATTTATTGTACACTAAATTGGACCTCAATGCTGACCATATGAAGTAGCGAAATCTCGGCATGTTTACGTCATTGTGATAACATATAAGTAAGTGAGTTTTCCTCAGGAAGCCTGCTTGGGGAGTTCAGAATAGAAAAGTGGGGATAAAACGTGCAGACTTTGCTGTTATGGATGTTTTACATTTCAACTTTTTATGCTTTTATTCCGGCGCTGGTTAGTCGTATATTTGGTTTCCGGGTGTTCAGGCGCGGCAAAAGTGAACAAGAATATGCGCTCACCTTTGATGATGGCCCTGATCCAGTGTATACATCGCAGCTGCTTGATTTACTGAAGTGTTTTGATGCCAAAGCTACTTTTTTTGTTGTTGGGATAAATGCAGAAAAACACCCTGAGCTTCTGAAACGCATGCATGATGAAGGTCATCTAATTGGTATTCATAATTATGTGCACAAATCGAATTGGCTTATGCGGCCTGTTACTGTTAGAAGACAAATTGCCCAGACAGAGTCAGTCATTCGTCGAGTAACTGGCGAGGGAACGACCTTTTATCGCCCACCTTGGGGGATAGTGAACTTCTTTGATATTTCCAACACCAATGGTCGTCGAATCGTATTATGGTCTTCCATGTTCGGGGACTGGAAGGCAAGCATTGGAGCTAAACAATTGGCAGAGAGAATGCTTAAAAAGCTAAGGGGTGGCGAGGTGATGCTGCTCCATGACTGTGGTACGACATTGGGGGCAGACGCGGAAGCGCCACAGAATATGCTAATCGCACTGGAGAAGCTACTGAGGGTCGCCCAAGAACGACAATTACGCAGCGTGCGGGTGGATACATTGTTTTGCCGTCAGTCTGTCAATCAACCTACTGCCTCCGAGATGTCCAGTACGGGTTGGTATAAAAGAACGCTGGTATTTGGATGGCTTCAGTATGAGCGTCTATTTCATGTTTTGTTTCGTCTTCGTCCCGTAAGTCAGGAGGATACGATCTTTTATTATCGTCGCCGTATCTATCATGGGCCAAATGTAAATATGGAGAACAGCAGGTGGCTAAAAAAAGGGGACCCGGTAATCGAACTTCATTTTGATAATAAAAAGTTGTTCCAATTGGGTTCGACGGCAAAGTCGATGGTACATCTAGCTATTCAATTAATTCGGATTGTAAAAAAACAACTTCCTGATCTGACCCAACGCATTGTACATGATTCTGAAATGAAGGGTGTAAAGGCGATCTATGCAGTAAGTATGATTCATCGGGGACCAGAGAAGTTGGGATTTCAAGTTCGAGAGCTTCCCAAAGGATTGTTTAAGCATGTGTCCACTGTATATCTTAAGCTGTTATTTCGTGTTATCCATCCTTCGGGCTTAGAGAAATTGAATGAAAAAAAAGATGTAATGGTACCGAAAATAATTGTGATGCCACTGGATACCTTGTTTGAACATTTTCATCAGGGAGACTCACACCGCTCAAACGAAGCTCTTGAGCAAACAGCTCAGAGAGATGATGTCCATGCACTCAACAGCGAGCTGACTGAATAGGCTAACCCTGATGACCTAATAAAAAAGCCTCTCGATCCTTTGTTAGGGATCGAGAGGCTTTTTAGCCGGTCATAAAGTAGTCCTATCTTAGCAAAGCATTTAGATTTTCATAATTCCGCCGTTACTTGCGTTCGTCACCAGCTTGGAATAACGCGCCAGGTAACCCGTTTTCACCTTCGGCTCAAAGCCTTTCCAGTTGGCGCGACGACGTTCGAATTCTTCGTCCGTAATCTGGAGCTCAATCTTACGATTGTTCAAGTCCAGCTCGATGATATCGCCGTCCTCAACAAAAGCGATAGGTCCGCCTTCTGCAGCTTCGGGGGAAATATGACCGATGGAGATACCACGGGAAGCACCTGAGAAACGCCCGTCTGTAATCAGACCCACCTTGGCACCAAGCCCCATGCCCACGATTTGTGAAGTTGGAGCGAGCATTTCAGGCATACCAGGTCCGCCCTTTGGACCTTCATAACGAATAACAACAACGTGTCCTTCATTAATTTTACCGTTGGCGATACCTGCCAGTGCATCTTCCTGTGAATCAAAGCAGATAGCAGGACCCTTGTGATAGCCACCAACCGAAGCATCAACTGCACCGACTTTAATGATGGAGCCTTGCGGTGCCAGATTACCGAATAATACAGCCAGACCGCCGCGTTCGGAATAAGGGTTGTCCAGTTTGTGGATGACGTTAGTGTCCAGAATTTCCTGACCCTCTACGTTTTCACGAATGGTTTTTCCGGTTACAGTAATACAGTCTCCATGCAGTGCGCCCGGTTTCTTCAACAATTCATTCAACACTGCGCTTACGCCGCCTGCATTATGAACATCCTCAATATGATAGTCGGAAGCAGGTGCCAATTTGGACAAATGAGGCACGCGGTTTGCCACTTCATTAATACGTTCGATAGGGTAGTCAACTTCTGCTTCATGGGCAAGTGCCAATGTATGCAATACTGTATTCGTGGAACCGCCCATTGCCATATCCAATGCAAATGCATTATCAATAGCTTCTTTAGTCACGATATCACGTGGTTTAAGATCCAGCTTAATCAATTCCATCAATTGGCGTGCAGATTGTTTAACGAATTCTTTACGTTCTTCTGCTACTGCAAGAATGGTGCCGTTACCCGGCATAGCCAGACCCATCGCTTCTGCGAGACAGTTCATGGAATTCGCTGTGAACATCCCTGAACAGGAGCCACATGTCGGACAGCCATATTGTTCTAATTCAAGCAAGCTTTGATCATCGATTTTACCAGCCTGATATGCACCTACGCCTTCGAAGACGGAGGTCAGGGAAATAGAGCGTCCGTTCTTGTCTTTACCAGCTTTCATAGGGCCGCCGCTGACGAAAATAGTTGGAATGTTAACGCGCAATGCGCCCATCATCATGCCAGGGGTAATTTTATCACAGTTAGGAATACAAACCATACCGTCAAACCAGTGAGCAGACACGACAGTTTCCAGAGAGTCAGCTATAATTTCGCGGCTTGGCAGAGAATAACGCATACCGATGTGTCCCATGGCAATGCCGTCATCTACACCGATGGTGTTAAACTCGAAAGGTACACCGCCTGCTTCACGAATGGCTTGCTTGACAATTTTGCCAAATTCCTGCAAATGGACGTGGCCCGGTACGATATCAATATACGAGTTGCATACCGCAATAAACGGTTTGTCAAAATCTTCCTCCTTGACACCCGCTGCGCGCAGCAAGCTGCGGTGAGGAGCGCGGTCAAAGCCTTTTTTAATCATATCGGAACGCATTTTCGTCTTAGCTGTCATGATGCTGGTTTCCCCCCAAAGTATAAAAATAGTATGGCGTTCAATGGACGCCGTAATAGCGCAGATGTTTTCTAAAGAGTCTATCATAGATGTGAGCTTTTTTCTACATATATGAAGATTTTGAAAAAGTACAAGAAGTGTTCTGTAATCAACAATATATAGATATGACCAGTTTTATTTGTCTATATATTGCATTTAGAGGAGGTTAGAATGTGATTCTATTAGAAATATGTATACTGATAGGTTTGCGTATCAGGTAAAATATGAAAGGGCCCATTCCGCAATAAAGCGGATGGGCTCAAGCTTGTTTTTATGTTAAAGGAGGGCGGAAGAGGACATTACACCTTAATTTCTGCCGCCTTTACGACCGATGTCTCTGTAGAAATCTTTGTCATGCGACTCAGCTGTAGCATCGCCGCCCTTTTTGCCGATTTCCTGATAAAATTCTTTATCGTGAGAGTTTGCGGTTGCTTCCCCGCCTTTTTTACCAATCTCCTGATAAAATTCCTTATTGTGCTTCTTGGAAGTAGCCTCTCCACCCATACGACCTGCCTCTTCTCGACTCATTTTCCCCTGATTTTGATTACGTGCCATTACAAATCACTCCTTAATAAAAAAGTTGTTTTTTGTTGCGCGCATCCTTTACTTACCACGTCACGCCTGTATGAAACAGGCTCCAAGTGGAGTAAAGAGGGGGTAGACTCGCTTACATGGTGGTCTGTAAGTGGGTTGTGGCGTGTTCAATGTTAAATAAAAAATGGATAAAAAAATTACGCGGACCGTCTAAAGGGATAAGGAGCTGGCTTTAGCATCCACTCTACCTGTGGCTCAATCAGAGGTCGTGTTGCAGTTCGAACCCAAGGCATGGTCAACATACAGCACAGACCAGCAGCACACACCACAATCAACATGACTTCCACTGGAGTGTCTATATATTCGTAGACTCCCTTCGCAACGACGGTACGGACGATCAAGCCATGCAGTAAAAAGACATATAGTGTCCGTCTTCCCATCTCGGTTATACGTCCTGTGACAGCTGGAACAAAGCTTAGGAACGCCATGGATGCTATCCATTGAACTCCATAAATGCCGATGCGGTAAATTCCTGCGTACCATTCGGTATGGCCCAATTCACCGTAAGTCATATTGCCATATAGCCAGCCTGCCGGGATGTCGAAATACGACGTTCCCGCCAGTACCATAAGCAGAAGAGATATAAAGCCAGCGATTATGCGGACTGGAGCTGTGAAGAACCGCCGAACGTCCGCATAATTCAAATGATAACCTGCTACAAAGTAAGGCAAATAAACAAAGGTTCTGCATACGCTCAGCCATATACCATCCACAGGGAGATACCCGACGAGGATACCGAGCAGCACGGATATACCCAATTGGAGGACAGGTGGTATTTTCTGAAAAGACAGCATTAGCAGTCTCCAACAGATATGGCTGGCAAGGAACCAGAGTAGCAAATAAGGAGCAAAGAACGAATGATGGATATGGGGAACGTGGAAGAGTGCAACATCCAAGATCGAATAGAGCGATTGAAAAATAAGATATTGCATACCAATCTGAAGCAGAACTTTTCGGCCTGCAGATCCGGTCAAAGATGTTTGGGCAAAGTAGCCTGTAACGAGTACAAACAACGGCATATGAAACATGAATATCCAGCTGAACCATTGTTGAGCAATATGAAATGAACCGACTAGAGGCTCCAGAGCATTTCCTGCAAATACGCATATGATCAACAGAAATCGCAAATTGAGAAAGAAGCTTTCCCCTTGTACATCATGGCTTGTCGTCATGTGTTTCCCTCCGAGCGGCTTCTGCCGAATAAACTATTTAAAAAATAATTCTTTACAAGGAACAAGGTACGATACTCTGGACTTTATCATTGTGATTTTATTCACAATAGTAAGCGTTATCATAACCTTATTGTGTGGCGAAAGCTTGAACACCGGACAAAGACGGGCTAATACCTGGAAATGTATGCTGATTTGACCCTGTGTGTGCAACGATGTTACCCTAACAAGGCTATAGTTACGCTGAGAATACAGCGGCACATTTTATATTCAAATTACGAATTACGAGGTACGAAAGACGAAAGGGACTTTTACAATGAGAAGAAGAACAAGAAGATCATACAATTCATATGGGACACGTGGTCCTCGGAGAATATGGAAAGTTCTCTTAGGCATCCTGATTATTATTGCACTGATAGCAGGGTGGGGAGCATGGAAGGTATTTACGCCTTATCAGCCTGACGAGACGGCGGCGGCTGCATTAGCCGAAGTAGCGGATGCTGTGAAAGTAAATGAACAAGAACATTGGGTTGGTTTTGAGCCTGTAAAAAGAAGCGGAGCTGGAGTCATTTTGTATCCAGGGGCGTTGGTGAAGCCCGAAAGCTATGCGCCTTTGGCACGCCGTCTGGCGGAAAAGGGTCATCATGTGATTATTGCAAAAATGCCACTCAACCTTGCATTGATCTCCCCGGATCTAGCGAATGAAGTGCTAAAGGCATATCCGAAAGAAGCGTTTGTTATTGGAGGTCATTCGTTAGGTGGAGTGATGGCGGCCCGATATGCAGCTGCGCATCCTGATCAGGTCAAAGGTGTATTTTTCCTTGCCTCCTACCCGGATAACAAAGGAAATTTAAAGGATAAAAATCTGCCTGTTATTTCTCTACTGGGAAGTGATGATGGAGTCGTCCAGATGGAAAATGTCCAAAGTGGTAGAACTTATTTACCAGCCAACACGCTGTATTTTACAGTCGAAGGGGGTAATCATGCTCAATTCGGCAGTTATGGTGCCCAAAAAGGGGATAATCCTGCAAAAATTAGCGCTGTCGAGCAATGGAATCAGACGGTAACGGCTTTACAGGACTGGATGAAAGAAAGTGTGGATGTGGCTCCTAAGAATCAGTAAAGGAGGTATGCTGCATGTCTGAGCTGATCGTGCAGGGGGAGCGGTACCCATGCCGTGGTATTCTATTGGATAAAGATGGAACGTTGCTGGATTTTATTCAGTTGTGGGGCCCCTGGGCTCGTTCTATACTGGATATGATGGAGCAGCATCTTGCCGTGGCGGGTGCCGGTTTTACGGTGGAAAAAGGTACCGTTCTAGGTACTGTTCACGATCAGGAGGGGCGTGTGATCGGTTACGATCCTTCTGGCCCTCTGGCCATGGGGACGGTGGACGAAAGTACAGGGGTACTGGCTTGGCAGCTTTATACTGCTGGTGTACCGTGGAATGAGGCTGTGCGGCTTGTCCGCGACTTTAATAAAACGGCGATGGCTGATATTCGGCGACATCGGGCAGCGAAGGTGTTTCCAGGATTGCGGACGTTGCTTGAGCAAAGCCGCCATGCCGGGCTGAAGCTGGCAGTTGTGACCTCTGACAGTACCGAGGCTGCACAGGAGCATTTGGAGTGGATGGGGCTGACATCTTATTTTGACGAGATTATCGGACATGATAGGGTTACATACGGTAAGCCTGACCCGGAAATGGCTGAAAAAGCCTGCGCGTTACTAGGACTGTCGCCGGCGGACGTGGTAGTCATCGGAGACAGCAATGGGGATATGCAGATGGGCAAACGTGCCGGAGTGCGGCTCGCTATTGGATTTGCGCCAGAAGCAGAACGTTCTGGTCATTTACTGGATGCGGATAAGGTTGTTAGTGGATATGAAGAACTGGAGGTGCGTAGGGTATGAATGTTAATACGTTGGCGGAATGGATACAGCAATCGCAGAATGTTGTTTTTTTCGGCGGAGCAGGCACATCTACGGAAAGCGGTATTCCGGATTTTCGTTCGGCAGCAGGCCTGTATCAAAGTGAGGAGAAATTGCCTTATTCCCCTGAGGTTATGCTGAGCCGTTCATTTTTTGTGAAGCATCCTGAGGTGTTCTTCGACTTCTATCGCAGCAAAATGCTGCATCCCGATGCGGAGCCGAACGGTTGTCATCATTTCCTCGCGTCATTGGAAAAACAAGGCCGTCTAAAAGCGGTTGTGACCCAAAATATTGACGGTTTACATCAGGCTGCAGGTAGTGTGAATGTACTAGAACTTCATGGCTCGGTGCATCGCAACCACTGTATGGAATGTGGACGCTTTTACAGTCTAGATGAAGTGATGAACAGCTCTGAGGTTGTACCCAAATGTCCGATAGATGGAGGAATTATCAAACCGGATGTCGTTTTATATGAGGAGGAGCTGAATCAGGATACCATTATTCAATCCGTTCAGGCTATTTCGCAGGCTGATCTGCTGTTAATTGGAGGAACGTCGCTGACAGTACATCCCGCTGCGGGCTTGATTACTTATTTTCGTGGTAAACATACGGTGCTGTTGAATACAGATCCGACCTCGTATGATCATAAGGCGGATCTTTTAATCACTGATCCAATCGGTAAAGTTATGGAAAAACTTGCTCATCAATTAGGTTTGTAATCGTTTTCTTGTCAACGCCTGGATAAAAGCGCTATGATGATGTTGTGATGGACATTACAATGTTTCGAGAGAGGCTGGGATAGCATGGTTTATTTAGCTGGCGAAGATCGTTATGAAAGTATGAAATATAACCGTACAGGGAGATCAGGTCTAAAACTGCCCGCTATTTCGTTGGGCTTGTGGCACAATTTTGGCGGGATTAACAACGCGGAGAATGGCCGTAGCATGATTACCCGCTCCTTTGATCTGGGAATTACGCATTTTGATTTAGCTAATAACTATGGCCCTCCTGCGGGATCAGCTGAGGAATTTTTTGGACAAGTTTTAGCCAGTGATATGAAACCGTACCGGGATGAGTTGGTCATCTCCACCAAAGCGGGCTACAATATGTGGGCAGGGCCTTATGGAGACTGGGGATCTCGCAAGTATATGATATCTAGTCTGGATCAGAGCCTGAAGCGGATGGGGCTGGACTATGTCGATATATTCTACTCTCACCGATTTGATCCTGATACGCCGCTGGAAGAAACGATGGGAGCACTGGATCATATCGTACGTTCTGGCAAAGCGTTGTATGTGGGTGTGTCCAATTATAGTGCGGAGCAAACAGCGGAAGCAGCTCGCATTCTGAAGGAACTGGGAACACCGCTTCTGATTCATCAGCCGAAATACTCCTTGCTTGACCGCTGGATTGAAAATGGATTACAAGATGTACTGGACGAAAACGGGGTAGGCAGCATTGCCTTTTGCCCGCTGGCGCAGGGATTGCTGACCAATAAATATTTGAACGGAATTCCTGAGGATTCACGTGCAGCGAGTACATCGGTTTTCCTGAATGAGAACCATGTGACGCCAGAGACACTTCGCAAGGTACGCGCCCTGAATCAGATGGCTGCTGCACGCGGACAAAGTTTGGCTCAATTCTCGCTGGCCTGGGCTCTGCGCGGCGAACGTCTGACCTCTGTCTTGATTGGGGCAAGCCGTGTAAGCCAAATTGAAGAAAATGTTGCTACTTTATCCAATCTGGACTTTTCTCAGGAGGAACTGGATCGGATTGATTCGATTCTGAATGCCGGGAACTGACAGGACGGCGGCACAGCCTAATGGCGAAAGTTAATTTGTAGTCATCGGCCTAATTGCGTGTTCTCTTATACAATATAAATTAACAGCCCGTATCCGTTTAAAGGATGCGGGCTGTTTAAGTCTGTTTTACGACTGTGGATACTGCTTAACCTTGCTTCGGTACTCGGTTGGAGACTGACCACAGAAGCGCTTGAATTGACGTGAGAAATATAAGGCATCAGTTAGTCCGACCGAAGCGGCCACTTGCTCTACCGATAGTTCAGGACGCTCACGCAGCAGTTGACGTGATTTGTCAATTCTTAGCTTAAGCAGATAGGTGACGGGGGAGATGCCCGTTTCCTTTTTGAATATCCGTGACAAATACGCACGGTTATAACCAAGTCCTTCAGACATTTGCTCAATGGAAACGGGATGTGCGTACTGAGTGGACATATATTGCACCATCTGCTTGACTGTACGTTGAATTTGTGAATCCGCCCCGGACGGATCAGTCCAGTCGCTCAGGTAATTGCCTGCTTCCCCCATAATCAGATACAAATAGCCCAAGGCTGATAAATGAGAACTAGATTTTCTGCTATAAAAGGCCAATTGCATTTGCTTCAAATAACCGGGGATTGGACTTTGATCGGAAGCATGGAAGACAGGCTGGTGAACACGCAACCCTGCCTCCTGCACCACCTGCTCAGTATGGTGTCCAGTAAACGCAGACCAACGATAACGCCACGGTTCCTCTTCATCAGAGGTATAGCTCACCAGCTGACCAGGATGGATAAGGAAAAAATCGTTTACTTCAAGCTGATATGTGTGCTGTTCCGTTCGGAAGATGCCTTTGCCCGATTCTACAAAGTGGAGCAGATAGTAATCATAGATTTTCGGCCCTACGGCATGACCGGATTTGGTTTGGCTCTCTCCTGCAAAAAGCACATGCAGTGGGCTATTTTCATAAAACACTGGATTAGAGGCGACAGCATAACTATATGAATGCGTTTGCAAAATAGGGTCATCCTTCCTGCATTTGTGAATAGTTTAGCGTATGCGGTATACTTACATTGTACATATCCAAGTCACATTTATCCATAGCTTAAACACATGGATGCATTACATTGTGTGGCGCTTTCATTTATACTGAAATCATAAGAGATGTCAACCTGATTAAGATGTTACAGGGAAATCAGGTGGCCTTTACTAACGGTATACGAGGTGGATGCGGATATGAACTCTACTGAATTAAAGAAACATTTTATTAAAAAATATGGTGAAAGCAGCAATGAACTGCGGATATTTCATGCACCTGGACGTGTCAATCTGATTGGAGAGCATATCGACTATAATGGTGGTTATGTACTCCCGGCTGCGCTGGAATTTGGAACGACGCTGATCCTTCGTGCGCGTAATGATGATGAGATTCATTTTGCTTCGACAAACCTGTCGTATGAAGTATCTATCTCCCGCGGAGAAATAGGTAAAAACAAAACGGATGAGTGGGTGGACTATCCGGTGGGCGTGTTGGTAGAGCTAGCTGATAAGGGAGTTTATCCGTCTAAGGGATATGACCTGCTCTATCACGGAGAAATACCGAACGGTGCTGGATTATCCTCTTCAGCCTCCATTGAGGTTGTTACAGGATACGCGTTCCTCACTATTGAAAAACAGAAAACAGATACGGTCGAAATCGCTTTGTTGTCCCAGCGAGCAGAAAACAATTACGTTGGTGTCAATTGCGGCATTATGGACCAGTTCGCTGTAGCGAACGGAGCAGCTGATCATGCAATTCTACTGATGTGCGATACGTTGGATTACCGCAAAGTTCCATTCCGTACGGGAGATTATAAGTTGGTGATCGGCAATACAAATAAGCGTCGCGGTTTGGTGGACTCGGCCTATAACGAGCGTCGTAGCCAATGTGCCGAAGCACTGTCCATTTTGCAGCAGCAGGAGCCGTCACTGGAATACCTCGCTCAGCTGGATGAGACGCGTTTCGGAGAGCTTCAGCACCACATCACGGACGAAACAGTGCGTCGGCGGGCACAGCATGTGGTGGAGGAAAACGCTCGTGTATTGGCCTCTGTCGATGCTCTCGCGGCGAATGAACTTGCAGCTTTTGGTCAGTTAATGAATGCTTCTCATGATTCATTACGCGATTTGTATGAGGTCAGCTGCACGGAGCTGGACGTCATGGTTGAAGAAGCCCGACGCATTCCTGGCACGTTGGGTGCTCGTATGACGGGAGCTGGATTTGGAGGGTGTACGGTTTCGTTGGTTCATGAGGACGATGTTGAACGTTTTGTGAAGGAAGTCGGCGAAGCTTATCAGACCCGCACAGGGCTGGAAGCCAGCTTTTATGTATGCAAGGCAGGAGACGGAGTTAAAGAACTGAAGGAGGACGAATAACATGGCCATTTTAGTAACAGGTGGAGCTGGATATATCGGTTCACATACCGTAGCAGAATTGTTGAATCTGGGAGAAGAAGTTGTGGTGCTGGATAATTTGCAAACAGGGCACAAAGCAGCGTTGCTTGGGGGCAAGTTGTATGAAGGGGATTTGAGGGATAAAGAATTACTGTCCAAACTGTTCTCTGAAAATAGTATCGATGCAGTTATCCATTTTGCAGCCAACTCGCTGGTTGGAGAAAGTATGCAAAATCCTGGTAAATATTACGACAACAATGTATTTGGCACGCTGAGCTTGTTGGAGGCGATGAAAGATGCCGGAGTGCGCCGAATTGTATTTTCCTCTACTGCGGCTACCTACGGCGAACCGGAAAAGGTGCCGATTGAAGAGGGTGACCGTACAGAGCCAACCAACGTGTATGGTGAAACAAAGCTGATGATGGAGCGCATGATGTCGTGGTTTGATAAAGTTTTAGGCATCAAATATGTGTCTTTACGGTATTTTAATGCGGCTGGTGCGCATGAGAGCGGCAAGATCGGCGAAGATCACCGACCAGAAAGTCATCTGATCCCATTGGTGCTCCAGACAGCCTTGAAACAGCGTCCACACATCGCTGTGTTTGGTGAGGACTATGCGACACCTGACGGCACATGTGTTCGGGATTACATTCACGTAAGTGATCTGGCGGATGCTCATGTGCGTGCAGTAAATTATTTGCGCGAAGGCAATGACAGCAACGTGTTCAATCTGGGCAACGGACAGGGCTTCTCTGTGAAAGAAGTAATTGAGACAGCACGCAAGGTCACCGGGCTCGAGATTCCAGTTGTGACAGAACCTCGCCGCGCAGGCGATCCAGCGATATTGGTTGCATCTTCTGACAAGGCTCGTTCGGTGTTGGGCTGGAGTCCAGCGCGTACCCAACTGGAGGATATTATTAGCGGAGCATGGGGATGGCATCAGTCGCACCCTCACGGCTACGGCGACGAATAGACGGGAGACGATGACATATGAGCGAGCGCCAATCTGCAGATAAAGGCCAAGGCCGGGAACATTCCCGGCATCTGGCCCATGACATCGACGAAACTGTACAGCAGTCGGCTCTATATGCGGTGGAGCAACTGGTTGCATTCGCACAAAATAAGGGCTTGGTCGGTCCGCAAGACACAGATTACAGCCGTAATTTGTTATTGGATCAGTTTGGTTTTTCCGAGCCTTATTCAGGTAGGGATGTAGGGGGCATTATGGCCCCTGAAGCCCTCCAGCCTGTGCTTAATGTATTGATAGATTATGGTTTTGCCATAGGCCTTATCCCCGAAAACACAGATACGTATCGTGATTTGCTGGATTCCAAAATTATGGGACTACTGATGGCGAGACCATCTGAAGTCATCCGTGACTTTCATCAAACGGAGGCTGAACGTGGCATAGAGGCGGCGACTGATGCTTTTTATCAATTATCTATCGATTCGAACTACATCCGAATGGATCGGGTTGCCAGCAATGTGTACTGGAATCAGTCGACATCTTACGGAGATATGGAAATTACGATTAATTTGTCCAAGCCAGAAAAAAGTCCCAAGGAAATTGCGATGGCGAAGCTTTTGCCGCCGCCTGTTTATCCCAAGTGTCAATTATGCCGTGAAAACGTTGGATATGCAGGAAGAGTAAATCATCCGTCCCGTCAAAATTTGCGTATCATTCCGGTGGAATTGAATGGGGAACCGTGGTTTTTTCAATATTCACCCTATGTGTATTACAACGAGCATTGCATCGTGTTCCATCATAATCATGTACCGATGAAGCTCACGAAGGATACACTGCGCCGATTACTGGCCTTTACGAAAGCGTTTCCGCATTATTTTATTGGCTCCAATGCGGATCTGCCGATTGTCGGCGGATCGATTCTGACCCATGATCATTTTCAGGGTGGTCGTCATACATTCCCAATTGAAAAAGCGGGTGTGGACGGCGTATACCATAATGAAGCGTTCCCGCAGGTTACAGCAGGGATTGTAAATTGGCCGATGTCGGTCATCCGTTTTACGTCAACAGATGCCGAGGCGCTGTTGGAAGCGGGAAATGCTGCTTTTGAAGCCTGGAAAGCTTATAGTGATCCTGTAGCTGATGTCCTCTCTCATACAGAGCAAGAGGGGGAAACGATTCCGCATAATACTGTGACGCCGATTGTGCGCCGTGATTCCGAAGGCAGGTATCAGATGGATCTCGTACTGCGCAACAACCGAACGAGTGAAGAGTACCCGGAAGGTATTTTTCATCCTCACCGCGAGATGCATCACATCAAGAAGGAAAATATCGGTCTGATCGAAGTTATGGGACTTGCCATATTACCGGGGCGGCTCAAGGATGAACTGGATGGAATTGCAGATATTTTGTGTGGGGATGACAAACTGGCTGTGGCTGTACAGCAAGAAGGACATCCGCTGTTTAAGCATGCAGACTGGATTTACCAGTTAAACACTCGGTTCGGTCGTTTGCCTGACAAGGAGACGGCTGTTCGTACCATACAAAATGAGGTTGGACTGAAATTCAGTGAAATTTTAGAGCATGCAGGAGTATATAAACGGAATCCGTCCGGACAGCAGGCCTTTGGTCGTTTTATGAAACAATTGGGATATACTTTGGGAGAATAAAATTGCTTGCGAAGCACATACTATACTACGAGAACCCTCCCAAGATATGACATGGAACCATGCTCCTCAAGGAGTGTGGTTTTTTTCTGAAAACAAAGCAGATTTGTTTCCTGTAACCGAAAAGGTTATAATAGAGTAGTTTCTTAATATTAAACTTTAGAACTATTGGAGGCGAGCGTTTGCGATGAAAGCATTCGAATTTTATAATCCTACACAATTGATCTTCGGTAAAGGACAATTGGAGGCTCTCAAGCGTGAAGTTCCTAAATATGGTAAACGTGTATTGCTTGTATATGGCGGCGGCAGCATTAAGCGCAGCGGCTTGTATGATAATGTAATAGGTTTGCTTGGTGAAATCGGTGCAGAGGTAACGGAACTGGCTGGTGTGGAACCGAATCCTCGCTTATCTACAGTACATAAAGGCGTGGAATTGTGTAAAACACATCAAATCGACCTCGTTCTGGCTGTAGGCGGCGGTAGTGTGCTGGATTGTTCCAAAGCCATTGCTGTTGGTGCAAAATATGATGGCGACATGTGGGATTTTGCAGAGCGTAAAGCGGCACCACAGGCAGCATTGCCATTAGGTACGGTTTTAACTATGGCAGCCACTGGTTCTGAAATGAATGCGGGTTCTGTTATTACAAATGAAAAAACACAGGAAAAATTGGGCTGGGGCAGCGTATTTGCGTTCCCTGCGTTTTCTATTCTTGATCCAGTGAACACATACTCACTGCCGCAAAATCAAACGGTTTACGGAATCGTAGATATGATGTCACACACGCTGGAGCATTATTTCCATCTGGAATCCAATACTCCGGTCCAACTTGGCTGGTGCGAAACGATTTTGCGTACGGTAATGGACGCGGCTCCAGGTCTGGTCAACGATCTGGAAAACTACGAGTTGCGTGAAACAATTATGTATTGTGGTACGATGGCGCTGAACGGCTTCCTGAACATGGGGCTAACAGGTGACTGGGCTACTCACAATATCGAGCATGCGGTGTCTGCTGTTTATGATATTCCACATGGTGGAGGACTGGCTATTCTGTTCCCGAATTGGATGAAACACAATCTGCATGTGAAGCCTGAACGCTTCAAACAATTGGCGGTCAATGTGTTCCATGTAAACCCAGAAGGCAAGAGTGATGAAGAAGTGGCGCTGGAAGGTATTCAGGCGTTGCGTGATTTCTGGAACTCGATTGGTGCACCAAGCCGTCTGGCTGATTACGAGATTGATGCGTCCAAAATCGATGTTATGGCTGATAAAGCTGTGAAATTCGGATCTTTTGGTGGCTTTAACAAGCTCAATCGCGAAGATGTAGTCGAAATTTACAAAGCATCCCTGTAAAACGACATTTGTATCATTTAAAGCACGTTTGTGCGTCATTAGACGTACGAACGTGCTTTTTTGGGTTTGATTTGGGATATTGGAGGAAAATTTTGAAACTTTTTTAGGTTGAATACGTAAACATAGTTATAGACTGGAAACCAGACTGAAAAGGTACATGGAAGGAGGAGTCGCATGGAAACCATATTTTGGTGGCTATTGGCAGGGGGCGCTATCTTTACCGTGGTCAGTGTGCTGATCGGAGATGTACTCGGTAGTTGGCTGGATGGTGCATTGGAGCTGCCGGGCCTTGATTGGTTCAGACCTGTCGTTTTACTTGGAGCCATGACCGCTTTTGGCGGAGCTGGAGTACTGCTGACAAAGTATACCGGGCTGAGCACGGGATGGGTCGTCGTGCTTGCTTTAGGGATTTCGTTTGTCATCGGAATACTCGTGTTCTTTGCGTTTATCAAACCCATGGCGAATTCGGAGGTATCCAGCGGCTTCTCCATGCGTGAGCTGACTGGCCGGATTGGTGAGGTTACCATTCCTGTACCTGAGGTTGGTTACGGGGAGGTTATGATCCGCTTGGGTGCAGGCAACACCATACATACAGCATCGAGCTTCGATCACAAACCGCTTGCTGCGGGAACCCGTATCGTTGTGGTTGAGGTCGCAGAGGGCGTCGTCCGCGTAGCGTACCTGGACACCTAGACGGCGCATTCGCTTAACTTGAAGGGAGCGTGATCGGGAGTGTCAAATTTGCAAGATATTGTGTTGGTCCCTGGGATTGTTGTTATCGTTATCGTCATATTAGGGATCGCCTTTTGGGCCCGCTACAAAACGGTAGGGCCGGATGAAGGAATGATTGTGACGGGTTCTTTTCTGGGAAATAAAAATATTTCCGAGGATGACTCTGGACGTAAAATTAAAATTGTACGCGGCGGGGGGGCCTTCATTTGGCCTATTTTCCAGCAGTCCGAATTCATCTCTCTGTTGTCCCATAAACTGGACGTAACCACACCGGAAGTGTATACGGAGCAAGGAGTTCCCGTGATTGCGGATGGTGTGGCGATCATCAAGGTCGGCAGTTCTATTGAAGATGTGGCTACAGCAGCCGAGCAGTTCATCGGGAAGCCACTGGAGGCTCTTAGGGGAGAGGCTCAGGAAGTACTGGAGGGGCATTTGCGCGCAATCCTCGGCTCGATGACAGTGGAGGAAGTTTATCGTAATCGGGATCGGTTTGCGCAGGAAGTACAGGGCGTGGCTGCTCGTGATCTAAAAAAAATGGGCTTGCAAATCGTTTCATTCACCATCAAAGATGTGCGTGATAAGCACGGATATCTGGATGCGCTTGGTAAGCCGAGAATTGCCGCTGTGAAACGGGATGCTGAGATTGCGGAAGCCGAAGCTGTGCGGGATGCCCGAATTCAGAAGGCGCGTGCGGAACAGGAAGGCCAGAAGGCCGAACTGCTGCGAGATACCAACATTGCCGAGGCAGCCAAAGAGAAAGAACTGAAAGTAGCTTCGTTTAAAAAAGAACAGGATACAGCGAAGGCAGAAGCCGATCAGGCTTATCACATCCAGGAGGCTCGTGCCAAGCAGACTGCCGTCGAGGAGCAGATGAAGGTCGAGCTGGTGCGCAAAGAACGGGAAATTGACCTTCAATCCAAGGAAATACAGGTACGTGAAAAGCAATATGATGCGGAAGTGAAAAAGAAGGCAGAAGCCGATCGGTATGCGGTCGAACAAGCGGCGGAAGCAGATAAATCGCGTAAAATGCGTGAGGCTGAATCACTGCAGTACTCGATTGAGACACAGGCTAAAGCGTCAGCTGAACAAAAACGTCTAAACGGGCAAGCAGAAGCGGATGCCGAACGCGCCAAAGGTACGGCAGACGCAGATGTCATCCGTTTGCGTGGACTTGCAGAAGCGGAGGCCAAGGAAAAACTGGCGGAGGCGTTCCAGAAGTTTGGAGAGGCTGCCGTGCTCGATATTATCGTAAAAATGTTGCCTGAGCTGGCTGGACGTATTGCCGAACCGATTGCGTCCATTGATAAACTCACCGTAGTTGATACAGGAAAAGGAGAAGGAGCAGCGCGTGTCAGTAATTATGTCACCGAACTGATGGCTACGGCGCCCGAGATGCTGAAAAGTGTATCCGGTATTGATGTGGAACAGTTAATCAAGGGGCTGACCACTGGGAAAAAAGGCCTTCATTCCGTGCCGTCCTCCGGTGAAGCGAACAAGCAGCCTCTTCCAGCCTCGGTGGAGGCAGCACTAACAGATAAAGAATAACGATAAGTCTTTGGGAGCTTCTATCCCTAACCAAAAGACCGCTTTTCATCACAGCATTTTCCGGCAATGTGATGAAAAGCGTTTTCTTTTTATTGACCTTTAGCCGAATATTTGGTACTTTAACGTGGATTCCTCTGAGCTTCATGCTATAATTCTTAGGATCAAGGTTCTGATAAAAGAGGTGCGGATGTGAGCAGCCTAAAAGTGGCCAAAGCGCTGAATAACAATGTGATTATAGGAATGCACCCCGAGCATGATGAGGTTGTCGTGATTGGAAAAGGAATCGGTTTCAATCGCAGACCCGGCGATCTTATGCCGTTGGATTCAGTTGAAAAATTATTTATATTAAAAAGCCATGAAGAACAGGAGCAATACAAACGGTTGCTTCCTGAGCTGGATGAAAAGCTCATCGAGGTCATCGGTGAGGTGCTTCATCTTGTTCAGCTTCAAGCAAAGAAGCCTCTAAATGAGCACATTCTGATTGCTTTAACTGACCATATCGCTTTTTCCATCAACCGTCATAAACAGGGAATTACGATTCATAATCCGTTTTTGTATGAGACTAGGGAAATATATCCTCAGGAATACAAGATGGCTGAGCAGGCTGTTGCTTTAATCAGGGATAAGATGAATGTAGATCTGGGAGAAGATGAAATCGGATTCGTGGCCCTGCATATTTATAGCGCTATGACAAACCAGCATATTTCCGAGGTTAGGAAGGATTCTCGTCTGATTGCTGATATGGTTCAGGTTGTCGAGACGACACTGGATTATCGAATTCCTCTCCAATCCCTTGATTATTCTCGACTGCTGACTCATCTGAGGTTTGCGATTGAACGTGTGCGCCGGGGAGAGATTGTGCAGGAGATTTATCGATTGGACAAGCTTTTGAACGAAGAATATCCAGAAATGTATATGCTGTCCTGGAAACTGACGAAGATTATGGAGAAAAGGCTACGTAAACCTGTTTATCCGGCTGAGGTTAGTTATTTGACAATGCATCTGCAGCGGTTGTCCCAACGCAAAGAGCAGGGGGAGCAACAAAAAGTGATAAAACCGGAATAAAAAAGTATTGCCTCGCATTTAGCGGGGTGCTATAATCAATTCTGCAATGAGGAAGACAACAACTGAACATTTAACGTGTTACTGATTCGATCAGGCATGAGTTGCTTTAAGTTATGATTGTTTACAGCCTACTGGGGTAAGCTATATCCCAAGGTTGTTTTCAAACATACTTAAATCGGCTCATGCCTTTTTTGTTGTTTTGCCTCTGTTCTAAATTTCAGAGAAGGATGTGGAAGGTATGTTTAAAAAGCTTTTCGGCGTTTTACAGCGTGTCGGTAAAGCATTAATGCTTCCTGTAGCGATTTTGCCAGCTGCGGGGCTTTTATTGGGTATCGGTAACATGCTGGTCAATCCTGATTTTCTCCAGTACATTCCGGCATTAAATGCGGGCTGGGTTCAATCGGTTGCGACGATCATGATGAATGCCGGACAAATCGTTTTTGATAATCTGGCACTGTTGTTCGCAGTCGGCGTAGCCGTCGGTCTAGCGGGCGGTGAAGGTGTAGCAGGTTTGGCTGCCATCATCGGTTACCTCGTTATGAACATTACTCTGGGTACAGCCGTGGGTGTCACACCTGGTCTGATTGCTCAAAAAATACCGGGTTATGCGAACGTGTTGGGAATTCCAACGCTTCAAACCGGGGTGTTCGGCGGGATAATCATCGGTATACTGGCCGCAGCCATGTACAACCGCTTTTTCAAAATTGAGCTTCCTTCGTATCTGGGCTTTTTCGCGGGTAAGCGTTTCGTTCCAATTGCAACGGCGGTATCCTCACTTATTGTCGGACTAGCACTGGTTCTGATCTGGCCTCCAGTTCAACAAGGACTTAACGCAGTATCTCACTTTATGGTGTATTCCAACCCGACTTTGTCGGCGTTCCTGTTCGGGGTTATCGAACGCGCGCTGATTCCATTTGGTTTGCATCACATTTGGTATTCACCGTTCTGGTTTGAGTTTGGTGAATATGTTAACAAAGCAGGTCAAACCGTTCACGGTGACCAGCAGATCTTCTTCAGCCAGCTTCGCGACGGAGTGGCTTTGACAGCAAGTACGTTCCAAGTGGGTAAATTCCCATTCATGATGTTCGGTTTGCCAGCAGCAGCGCTTGCGATGTACCATGAAGCAAGACCAGAACACAAAAAATATGTAGCAGGTATTATGGGTTCAGCAGCATTGACTTCGTTCTTGACAGGTATTACGGAGCCACTGGAATTTTCCTTCCTGTTCGTAGCTCCACTGCTGTTTGCAGTACACTGTATATTCGCAGGTCTGTCATTTATGACCATGCAAATTTTACATGTCAAAATCGGTATGACCTTCTCAGGCGGATTTATTGACTTCCTGATTTTCGGGATTATTCCAACCCGTACGCCTTGGTGGTATGTAATCATCGTCGGTCTGATTTTGGCAGTTATTTACTACTTCGGATTCCGATTCATCATACGGAAATTCAACTTGAAAACACCAGGGCGTGAAGAAGCCACAGAAAATGTGGATGGCGCAGCAACTGGTAGTAGTGATGAGCTCCCACACAACATTTTGGCAGCTTTCGGCGGTTCATCGAATATCAAGCATCTGGATGCTTGTATCACACGTCTTCGGATCGAGGTTAATGAGAAATCGAACGTTGACAAAGCTCGTCTGAAACAACTTGGCGCATCGGGTGTCCTTGAAGTCGGTAACAACGTACAGGCAATTTTCGGTACACGTTCCGACACCATTAAATCTCAAATGGCTGATATCATGGCTGGACGTACACCTGCACCAGCTCCGGCGCAACCTGCTCCACAAGAGGAGAAGGAAGCTGGAGAAGAACAACAAACCATTATTGTAGAAGATATTGTAATGCCTGTTAACGGCGAATTGGTTGATATCTCGACGGTTCCCGATCCGGTATTTGCAGAACGTATGACAGGTGACGGCTTTGCGGTCGTGCCAAATGATGGAACGATTGTGTCCCCTGTTTACGGCAAAGTATTCAATGTATTCCCGAGCAAGCATGCGGTTGGTATCCAATCCGATGGCGGTAAAGAAGTGCTTGTTCATATCGGGGTGAATACAGTGAAGCTTAAAGGTCAAGGATTTGACGTTTTGGTGAACGAAGGCGATCTTGTGTCAGCTGGCCAGCCTATTATGAAAGTAGACCTGGAATACGTGAAGGCAAACGCTAAATCCATCATCTCACCTGTCATTTTTACTAACCTTCCTGAAGGTTCTTCAGTAACTTTAAACAAAACTGGAGTATTGAAGGCTGGCGAAGATGGTATAATTACGATAAAATAAACTCTATGTGTTTCGGATTAGTTGATTAGGCGGCTTAGGCCGTCTGATCAATTATTCGGTATACTGCGTGTAAACAAATATTATCTTTAGGAAAGTGGGAGGAACAAATTATGCAAACAACTTTTAGAATTACGGATGAAGACGGTATCCATGCACGTCCTGCAACTGCGCTGGTAAATACAGCTAACAAATTCAGCGGTGCTGAATCTTTTGCCGAAGCTAACGGTAAAAAAGTAACTTTGAAATCCATTCTGGGTGTATTGTCTCTGGGTCTGGAACAAGGCGATACTATTAACATTATCTGCGAAGGCGCTGAAGCTGCCGAAGCACTGAAAGCTCTTGAAAATGTAATCGTCAACGAAGGGCTGGGCGAAGTTCATGCTTAAGATTTCTGGGATTGCCGCTTCGGCAGGCATAGCCATTGCCCGGGCGTTTATCTTGGAGCATCCGAATTACGCTGTAGAGAGACGCGCGGTTGGTGATGTTGAAGCTGAAATCGCAAGATTGGATGCGGCTTTGGCACAATCTCAAACCGAATTGGAATCGATTAAGGAGAAAACGCTTAAGGAACTGGGAGAGAAAAAAGCAGAAATTTTTGCATCTCACCTGCTCATTTTGAATGACCCTGAATTGATCGATCCGGTTAAAGCTAAAATCAGAGACGAGCAGCTTAATGCTGACTATGCTTTGAATGAAGTAGCTACACAGTTCATTTCCATGTTTGAAAACATGAAAAGTGCCTATTTGCAAGAACGCGCATCGGACATGCGTGATGTAACCAAGCGGATCCTGAATCACCTGCTTGGTGTTCATTTTGTTAGTCCTGCAGAAATTGCCGAAGAAACGATTGTGCTTGCAGAAGATTTGACACCTTCCGACACAGCTCAGCTGAACCGTGAATTTGTTAAAGGTTTTGCAACGAATATCGGCGGACGTACTTCGCATTCGGCTATTATGGCTCGCTCACTTGAAATTCCTGCAGTTGTGGGAACGAAAAATATATTGTCTCAAGCTAAAAGCGGCGATTTGATTATCGTTGATGGTTTGGATGGTCACGTATTCGTGAACCCTACCGAAGAGATTGTTGCAGAATACCGTGCTAAACAAGTGGCATACGACAAGCAACGCGAAGAGTGGCGCAAGCTGCGCGGCGAAGCTACGGTTTCTGTCGATGGTGTCCATGTCGAACTGGCAGCCAATATTGGTACGCCTAATGATGTAGCTGGTGTCCTGGACAACGGTGGTGAAGGCGTTGGCTTGTACCGTACGGAGTTCTTGTACATGGGACGCGATAAGCTTCCATCCGAAGAAGTACAGTATACAGCGTACAAAACCGTTCTGGAAAGAATGGAAGGTAAACCGGTTGTAGTCCGTACTTTGGATATCGGTGGTGACAAAGAACTTCCTTATCTGGACCTGCCGAAAGAAATGAATCCGTTCCTCGGATTCCGTGCTATTCGCCTGTGTCTGGATCGCCAGGATATTTTCCGCACTCAATTGCGTGCTTTGTTGCGTGCGAGTGTGCATGGTAACTTGCGCATCATGTTCCCAATGATTGCTACGCTGAACGAATTCCGTGAAGCTAAAGCTGTTTTGTTGGAAGAAAAGGAAAAGTTGGTAGCTGAGGGTGTATCCGTATCCGAAGAAATTCAACTGGGCATCATGGTAGAAATTCCTTCTACAGCGGTATTGGCTGACCAATTCGCAAAAGAAGTAGATTTCTTCAGTATCGGTACAAACGATCTGATTCAATACACAATGGCAGCGGATCGCATGAACGAGCGGGTTTCTTACCTGTATCAACCATACAATCCATCCATTCTGCGTCTGGTGAAAATGGTTATTGATGCTGCTCACCGTGAAGGACGTTGGGTTGGTATGTGTGGCGAAATGGCAGGAGATACAACAGCAATTCCGTTGCTGCTGGGTCTCGGACTTGATGAGTTCAGTATGAGCGCCACTTCCATTCTGCCAGCACGTAGTCAAATTTCCAAGTTGTCCCGTGCGGACATGGAAAAACTGGCTACAAAAGCTCTGGACATGCAAACAGCAGAACAGGTTGTTGAATTGGTTCAAAGCATCGAAGGCTAAGGAAGGGTATTACATTTCAAAGGTTATATCTTTTTCCAACAAAAAATTGCTGTGTACATACAGCAGCCGGTATCTAATTAGATACCGGCTTTTTTGCATGCTTTAAGTAGAATTTGTTTTAACTGCATGAGCAATTCAGTACAGGTTTGCGGGCTGCGGTAGTTTCGTCCAATCGTGTGACTGGAGTAGTATATGGTGCATTGAGCACCAGCTCAGGGTTCTCTTCTGCTTCCCGCGCAATATGAATCATAGTGTCGACAAAAGCATCAAGTGTTTCCTTACTTTCCGTTTCCGTGGGCTCGATCATGATGCACTCCTCTACATTCAGCGGAAAGTAAATTGTAGGTGGATGGTAGCCGAAATCAAGCAGCCGTTTGGCTACATCAAGCGTGCGCACTCCAAATTTTTTCAAGCCTCGCCCCGACATCACGAATTCGTGTTTGCAATGTCCAGGGTAGGGCAGATCAAAATGTGGAGCGAGCCGATGCATCATATAATTGGCATTGAGTACAGCGCATTCCGATACACGCTTTAAGCCATCAGGACCGTAGCTACGGATATAAGTATAGGCACGGACGAGAATACCGAAGTTCCCGTAAAAGGCTTTAACCCGTCCAATAGAATCTCCCTGTTCCCGGTCCCAGTGGTACACCCCCTGTGGATCCCGTGCGACAAGCGGCTTGGGCAAATAAGGGATGAGCCGTTGCTTTACGCCGACAGGTCCAGCGCCGGGGCCACCGCCACCGTGCGGGGTACTCATCGTTTTGTGCAAATTGAGATGCACTACATCGAAGCCCATATCTCCGGGACGGGTAATCCCCATGATGGCGTTGGAGTTCGCCCCGTCATAGTAGAGCAGACCCCCCGCGTCATGCACGATGGCAGCAATGTCAGTGATTTGCTTCTCGAACAGCCCAAGCGTGTTCGGGTTGGTCAGCATGAGCGCAGCGGTGTCGTTGCCTACGGCTTGACGCAGCGCATCCAGATCCACCAGCCCCTCAGGGGTGGAAGGAAGGGTGACTGTTTCGAAGCCTGCGACGGTTGCACTGGCGGGGTTCGTTCCGTGCGACGAATCCGGCACGAGCACCTTGGTACGTCGCTCACTACGTGCTTCGTGGTATGAGCGAATCATCATCAGCCCGGTCCATTCGCCATGGGCGCCCGCGGCGGGCTGAAGCGTGACGGCATCCATGCCAGTTAACGCAGCCAAATCATTTTGGAGCGTATGCAGCAACTCCATGGCACCCTGGATGCTCTCCTCGGGCTGACATGGATGGATTTTGGCGAAGCCTGTATATCGGGCGACATCCTCATTCACCTTCGGATTGTATTTCATCGTACAGGAGCCGAGCGGATAAAATCCATTGTCCACGCCAAAATTGCGCCGGGACAAGGCGGTATAATGCCGAATAACGTCTACTTCGTATACCTCGGGTAATGCTGCAGGTTCGCTGCGCAGCGCATAGTCTGGCAAAAGCGCTGCCACCGGGCGACGGGGAACGTCGCACTCGGGAAGGGAATAGGCGATGCGACCCGGACGGCTCAATTCAAAAATGAGCGCTTGATCGTGTTCCTTTAACAGCTCTTGTTTCTGATCCTGTCCGGTATGTGTCATAGCAATCCCCCCAAGGTGTGCACAAATTGGTCAATCTCTTCTTTGGTTCTTTGCTCCGTCACGGCAATCAACATGTGACCAGCGAGTTCCTCATAGTCCCGGCCCAAATCGTAGCCAGCGATAAATCCAGCAGCTAACAGATTGTCCTGAAGTTTGCTCACATCCGTACCTTCAGGCAGCCTAAGGGCAAACTCGTTAAAGGTCGGTGCGTGAAATGAGGCAGTTACGCCTTTCAAGCTCAGCAATTGTTCTAACGCATAGCGGCTTTTATGCAAATTCAGCTCGGCTACTTCCTGGATGCCCTGTCTCCCCATGACGGACAAGTACACAGATGCAGATAAAGCTAGCAACGCTTGATTGGAACAAATGTTAGAGGTGGCCTTTTCGCGGCGGATATGCTGTTCGCGCGCTTGCAAGGTCAGCACGAAGCCGCGTTTACCATTGCGATCAGTGGTCTGACCCACAATACGGCCGGGGATACGGCGCATATGTGCCTGAGAAACGGCAAAGTATCCACAGGTCGGACCGCCGAGAGAAGAGGAGATGCCAAGTGGCTGCGCGTCTCCTACCACAATATCCGCGCCCTGTTTGCCGGGTGTCTCCAGCAAGCCAAGTGCCAGTGGGTTGGCACTGACGACCAAAAGACCTTTGTGTGCATGGATGAGGTCAGCCATCGGCTGTAGATTTTCCACGGCTCCGAAAAAGTTGGGGCTTTGGACCAAAACAGCCGCGGTCTGTTCCGATACGGCCGCCGCTAACGCATCAGCATCCGTTACACCGTCCGAACAGCCGATCTCCACGATGTCCAAATTCAATCCGCGTGCATAGGTTGCCAATACCTGACGTGCCTCTGGATGGACGGACCTCGATACGATAAGCTGTTTACGGCGGGTAGCTGCGGCGGACAGTGAGCCCGCTTCCGCCAGTGCAGTCGCTCCGTCGTACATGCTGGCATTAGCTACAGCCATGCCCGTCAATTCGCAAATATACGATTGAAACTCGAAAATGGCTTGTAGCTCGCCTTGGCTTACTTCCGGCTGATAGGGGGTGTAGGCAGTGTAGAATTCTGAGCGTGAAGTGATGTGCTGGATGACGGACGGAATATGATGATCATAAATTCCTGCGCCAAGAAAGCTGGCATGTGTGTCTGTATTGGCATTGTGTCCGGCCAGCTCGGTCAAGTGACGGGTTAAGGCTTTCTCATCGAGTCGAGAAGAAAGAGGGAGTTCCCCTTGATATCGAATGGCCTCTGGAATGTCACTGAATAAATCATCAATGGATGATACACCGACCACACGCAGCATTTCGGTTTGATCCTGTTCAGTCATAGGGAGATAACGATGCTGCTTCATAGGTTCTGGCTCCTTTCGAAAAGCAAAATTTTAAATCCGTAAATGAGCTAATAAAAAAGTGTGAGATGAAAACCCGGAAATACATATCTGACATGTTTGCTTTATAGAAATAAGGAGAGTTTAAGATCAGCGTGGGCGCTTATAAAAGGGGGCTGCCACCACCTCGGCACGCAGGCGTTTGCCACGAATCTCAACCTCCAGTGGTGTGGAGAGGGCGCTAAAACGACTGTCCACCAAGGCGAGGCCCAGATTACGCTTCAAGGAGGGCGACTGAGTCCCCGTTGTGACCTCACCGATGTGTTGTCCTTCTGCGAATACCGGATAATGGGCGCGTGGGATACCGCGGTCCATCATTTCTAGCCCGATCAATTTACGAGGAACCCCTTGTTCTTTTTGACGCTGAAGTGCTTCTCTACCGATAAAATCTCCTTTATTCAGCTTGACGAAGAAACCCAGACCGGCTTCGAGTGGTGAAATTGTGGCAGATAACTCCTGTCCGTATAGCGGCAACCGAGCCTCAAAGCGTAGTGTATCCCGAGCACCAAGTCCAGCGGGAATCAGCCCATACGACTCACCGGAACGAAGCAAACCCTCCCATACGGCGGGTGCTTCCGCGGCAGGTACGTAAAATTCAAAACCGTCTTCGCCCGTATATCCGGTTCGTGAGACGAGTGCTTTTGCTCCGAACAATGGCACGTTCTCATGAAAGTGGAAAGATGCCAGATTCGTAATATCCGTATCTGCCACGGCTGCGGCAATACGTGCTGCTTCCGGTCCCTGCAATGCCAGCAATGCTATTGCATCAGACACATTCTCCATGTGAACGGATGCAGGCACATGACGAAGTAACCAATCCCAATCCTTATCAATGTTGGAGGCGTTCACAACGAGCATGTAGCGTTCCGGTCCTTTGCAGTAAACAAGCAGGTCGTCTACTACACCTCCATCGGGGTAACACAGGAGTGAATATTGTGCCTGACCTGGTTCCAACTGGCTGACATCATTCGTGGTCACCCTTTGTAGAAAAGCTTCGGCCTCTTTGCCTTCAACCAAAAACTCACCCATATGCGATACATCGAATAAACCCGCACGTTGCCGGACGGCCTCATGCTCCTTTTGAATGCCGCTAAACTGAACGGGGAGCTCCCAGCCTCCAAAGTCAATACAACGAACCCCAGACTGCGTCCCGTAGGATGAATATAGCGGTGTTTTTCGCAAATTAGTCATGTTTCCACTCCTATCCGGTGTAATCGGCTAAACAAAAAAGACAGGCCGAAAAAAACGTATAGACAGCAGTCTATACTCTTTTTTCAGCTCTGTCCTTGATACCAGAAAGTTACCCCGGTATGTACCGGGTTTCCTCTTGGGTGATCCGCTCCAATAGCGAATGCTCTCCAGAGATGCGTCCGGCAGAGGTCCTTTTGCCTGAGAGATTCACCTGCAATGCAGGCTTACTCCTTCGGCGCTACCTTCGGGATCAGCAGTATATTACCTGGCTTTGCAGATAACAACTTGATCCGATTCGCGTGCACAACTGTCTCACAAGCGGCAACAGCTATGCGAATCTTTTTGGCAGTCTCTCCCTCTGCGTTCATCCGCGTTTGCAGTTGTCGGGTGTTTCCCAAAGTATTTGCTATAACCCATTAATACGCAAATTCATTCAAAATGTCAATAAAAATGTCATCAAAAACAATAGAAAAAACATTTAATATATAAATAAGGATATGTAAGCGTTTGTTATAAATTATTATATTTTTATATAGAGCACTATAGGAGGTAATATGAAGTATTTTTGTTAGTATTATTGACATGAGTGTTCTTATTGTCATAATCTTAACCTGTCTAATACAGGTGAGCAAATGCGATTTTATTCATATGGAAGTGAGGGGAACAGAATGGGTGAAGTGAAGCAGCAACTTTGGTATACAGACGAACATGAGTGGGTTCAGCGGACAGAGAATGGAACGGTGCGGATTGGTATTACAGACTTTGCACAGCACCAACTGGGTGATATTGTTTTTGTAGAATTACCTGAGGCGGGAGTAACGATTGAGCAGGGAGCGGAGATCGGTACGATTGAATCGGTGAAGACGGTATCCGACCTTTTTGCTCCGGTGACGGGAACCATATTAAAAGTGAATGAAGCGCTGGAAGGTACACCTGAGCTAGTGAATGAATCTCCATATGACAAAGGTTGGATGGTAGAAGTAGAGATGGATAAAGATGTGGAGGAATCATTGGGCAAACTACTGTCGGCGGATCAGTATGAGCAGTTGATTTCGGAGTAATAAATAGAGCAATGCAGCATGAAATAATAGCGTGTTATTCGGAATTTTATATTGATTTTTAATTGAATAAGAGCATCGTTAGTTTGCTCGATTTTTGTATAAAATAGTCGCTATGATTTGACGTAGCGGCTATTTTTTTGTCTTTTTTATGAAAACGTAATTACGTGTGTTGTTCTGATATAGTGGGTTGTCCCCATATAGGAATCATACATAATCCAGCGCGGTTTTTCGACTAATTTCTATAGCTACAGGTCATATTAAGAAGAATTATGCAGGTATAATATCTTCCTGGATAATTTAAATTTAAATGTTGTCATCAACGTTCATGACGAAAGTACGTTTTCATTTCGTTGATGAAGATAGCGCTGTCATTTAGTATGAATTTTAAGAAAAGGTAGTGATGCTTACCTACAAGGAGGATTTGAATATGAGTACATTGGACGCAAAGCCAAGTTCAAAAGGAGGCACTCGTGTCGCCGTACAGCGTTTTGGCCGTTTTCTTAGCGGTATGGTTATGCCCAATATGGGAGCCTTTATTGCGTGGGGGTTGATTACGGCACTCTTTATTCCGACCGGATGGTTCCCGAACGAAGGTTTTGCACAGTTGGTTGATCCGATGAAAAATTATTTGTTGCCGCTGCTGATTGGTTATACAGGGGGCACGATGATTCACGGACAGCGTGGAGGTGTGATCGGTGCCATCATGACGATGGGTGTCATAGTAGGAGCCGATATCCCGATGTTCCTGGGCGCGATGGTAGCTGGTCCGCTGGCTGCGTGGATATTGAAGAAGTTCGACAAGGCCATTGAAGGCAAAGTCAGATCAGGCTTTGAAATGCTGGTCAATAATTTTTCGGCCGGGATTATCGGTGCCATTCTAGCACTGCTTGCCCATGTGGCGATCGGCCCGGTTGTACAAATGATCAGTCAAGTGTTGTCGGCAGGGGTACAGTTCCTCGTGAACGCGGGGCTATTGCCGCTTGTCAACCTCATTATTGAGCCCGGAAAAGTATTATTTTTAAACAACGCGCTGAATCACGGAGTATTAAGTCCGATTGCGTTGGAGGAAGCTGCAAGAACAGGCAAATCCGTACTGTTCATGCTGGAATCCAACCCTGGGCCGGGGCTTGGTATTTTGCTGGCCTACTGTCTGTTCGGTAAAGGCTCTGCGAAGTCGTCAGCTCCTGGCGCAGTCATCATTCATTTTTTCGGCGGGATTCATGAAATTTATTTCCCTTATATTTTGATGAAGCCGATTCTGATTCTTGCAGCTATAGCTGGCGGTGTTGTGGGAACCTTCTGTTTCATGTTGACAGGTGCCGGACTGGTTGCTGCTCCTTCACCGGGTAGTATCATCGCCTATTTTCTAATGACGCCAAAAGGTGGATATTTGCCAATGCTGAGCGGGGTGATCGCTGCTGCGGTCGTATCCTTTGCTGTTGCAGCAGTGTTACTCAAGACAGGTAAGCAACAAGAAGAGGGGCTGGAGGAAGCTGCATCTCGCCTGAAAGATATGAAAAATCAAAACAAGAGTGCCAGTGCTAACGCCACTGTAATGGAAGATAACCACGAATCTGATCGTGCTGCCGAGATTGTCGCAGATCGAACGCTCAAGGATAAATCCGAAGTGAACAAGATTGTCTTTTCCTGTGATGCAGGTATGGGTTCAAGCGCGATGGGTGCCTCGATTTTACGCAAAAAAATGAAGCAGGCGGGCGTAGGCGTAACAGTTACGAATACGGCAATCAGTGAAATTCCACAGGATGCGGATATTGTCATTACGCAAAAAACGTTGACAGACCGGGCTAAAACAGTAGTCCCGAATGCTGAACACATTTCCATTGACAATTTTTTGAAGAGTCCTGAATACGAAGCGCTGGTTGAACGTCTGAAATCCGATTCTTAATCCCCGTCATAGTCAGGCGGACTGTATGCAGTGTACGTCTCCTGCTGGAGGGATGAGCTTGGGAAGGAACGGTATGCGCTTATGAATATTACGAAACGACAACGTGACATCGTGGAATATCTTCTGGAGCAGTCCAAAGAGGTTACAGCCGGAGAAATTGCCACGAAGATCAATGTCAGCACGAGGACGGTTCATCGGGAACTGGGCGCAGTCGAGCATTGGCTGGCAGCTCATGAGGTGAAGCTGGAGAAAAAGTCAGGGATTGGTATCTGTATAGATGCAGACCCAGCTCATCTTGTATGCCTGCGAAAGCAATTGCTGCATACGAATCCAGACGAATATTCGGCTGAGGAGAGAAAGATCGTGGTTCTCTGCATGCTGCTGGATACACGGGAGCCGATCAAGCTGCTGGCGCTGGCTTCAGATCTGAAAGTCACGGTAACTACGGTCAGTCATGATCTGGACGAATTACAAGACTGGATCGGAGATCGAGGGCTCGTGCTTGTCCGCAGACGGGGATATGGTGTCGAGATTACCGGACGGGAGATAGACAAAAGACGGGCGATTTCCGAGCTGGCCCTCGAACATTTGGATGAATCTGATCTGTTTTCCAGCCAGGGAGAGGTTCGTTCTGTGACCCGTGTCTCCGACAAATTGCTGGAGATGATTGGCAGAGAGAACCTGCTGATCGTGGAAAAGGCCCTCTGGCAGCCCCATGAAAAGTGGCTGGAAAACATGGTGGAAAGCAAATATATGGAGTTGCTGATTCAGATTTGCGTTTCGCTGGCACGTCTACGACTCGGGTATGTTATGGATCCTCTTCTCTCCTATTTAAAAACAGATTCGGATGAGAATATCATGCTGCGCACAGCTATGGTAGAACGCATATGCGCAGAATTGTCAGCGGTGCTGGATATTAACTTTCCGGACCCGGAACGTTCTTATTTCAGGCTGCTGTTCCGTGATGCCGAGGATCATTCTACCCGGCTGCTGCCGCTCGATGATCTTGTACTGCTGGAGTCGGTTCATGAGTTGATTCGTCGTGTGGAGGAAGAAACAGGCACGCCATTGGAAGAGGACCGTGTTCTGCGTGAAGGACTGATTGCCCATATGGCTCCGGTATTCAAACGTTTGAAGGAAGGCAAGTCGATTCGTAATCCCCTCCTTCAGCAAATCCGCAAGGATTACAGCAGCTTATTCGACTCAGTGAAAAAGGCTGCGGCGGACATGACAGAAATGAAAGTCCCTGATGAAGAGATTGGATTTCTCGTCATGCATTTCGGCGCTTCGCTGGAGCGGTTGCGACAATTGCGGCGGGAGGTGCGGGCCATCGTAGTCTGCACGAGCGGCATTGGTTCATCCAGACTTCTGGCAACAAGGCTCGCCAAAGAGCTGCCACAGATCAAAATTGTGGATAGGGCCTCATGGTACGAGGCGGCGCGGATCCCCAAGGAGGATTATGATCTGATCATTTCGACAGTAGAGCTACCGCTTGAACCAGATCGCTATCTTAAGATCAGCCCGCTGCTGACGCAGGAGGAGAGTGATCGCCTGCGTCAATTTATCCAGCATATTACACTCAATCATCCCGATGACCATCAGCAGGAACAGGTCGTTCAGCCCGGTCAGGACATGGAGTGGCTTACCGGCCTGCGGAAAAGTCTCGATGAAATTGTACACATTGTACAGCAATTTCAAGTGTATCCGCTGGAAAATCAGGAGATGGATATGGCGGCGACCGTAGAGGCTATATGCATGTTGGAGGCGGGGCGGGGGAATGTTACAGAGCCTTCTGCGGTTGCTGCACAACTCATGGAAAGAGAGCGCCAAGGTAGTCAGGTGATCTCTGATACCTCCATTGCTTTAGTTCATACGCGTAGCCACTATATTCGCAAGCCTTCGCTTACCTTGTATAAGCTGGCAGAGCCGCTGTTGGCGGATACAGGCGAACAGGTAGAATGCGTGCTGCTCATGTTAGGACCTCGTGAGCTGCCGAGAGAAAGCTTGGAGGTATTGAGCGAGATTAGTGCATTACTCTTGCAGGAAGACATGGTTACGCTACTGGAACACGGTAGCAGGGATCATATTGTCAATTATATATCGAGTGAGCTAGCTGAATTTTTCCACAGTAAATTAGGGACAGGGAGGAACCTACCGTGAGTATTATGACGATAGACAAAGTAAAAATGAATGCAACCGCCAAAGACAAATATGAGGCGATTCGTATGGCTGGACAAATCCTGCTGGATGCAGGACATATTTCAAGTGAGTACATTGACAAGATGCTGGAACGCGAGGAGATCGTGTCCACCTATATCGGGAACGGGCTGGCTATTCCACATGGCACCAAGGAATCCAAGACGCTTATTCAATCCACAGGCATTTCCATCGTCCAGTTTCCGCAAGGCGTAGATTTTGGGGGAGAAAAAGCATACATGGTAATCGGCATTGCAGCACAAGGCGGCGATCATATGGAGATTTTGACGAGTATCGCTGTGGTGTGTGCGGAGGAAGAAAATATGGATAAACTTCGCAATGCGGTGACCCCACAGGAAATTATAGATCTGTTCGAAAGTGAGCTGGAGCTATGAGAGCCGTCCACTTTGGAGCAGGAAATATCGGTCGCGGCTTTATCGGATTGATTCTGTCGCGTGCAGGCTATGAGGTTGTTTTTTCAGATGTCAACGACACCCTTGTATCCGAGTTACGCCGTCGTAAACAATACACCGTAGAATTAGCCAATGATACAAAGGATACGGAGCTGGTCACGAATGTGACGGCGATTGACGGCAAGGATGCAGCGGCTGTAGCCGATGCGGTAGACCACGCAGATCTGGTAACGACCGCGGTAGGGGTCAGCATCCTCAAGCACATAGCAGCAGGTATTGCGGAAGGAATCAAGCGGCGGGTAGAGAGAGGAGCGAGGCCGCTGCATGTGATTGCCTGTGAAAATGCAATCGGAGGTAGTGCGCAACTGAAAGAGCATGTTTTTGCGCTATTAGATGAGGCGACCCGTGCCAAGGCTGAGGCTTCGGTGTATTTTCCAAATGCTGCCGTAGACCGGATTGTGCCGATCCAGCAACACGAGGACCCGTTACATGTGCAGGTAGAGCCTTTTTACGAGTGGGTGGTGGATCGTTCGCAAATGGCATCTGAGCATGAAGAAATCGAAGGTATCCTGTACGTGCAGGATCTAGAGCCTTACATTGAACGAAAGCTATTTACGGTAAATACGGGACATTGCGTGGCAGCTTATCTTGGTTATACCGCAGGTTATGCTACCATTCAGGAGGCCATGAAGGATGGCAAGGTGGTGGATTCGATACAAGGGTCACTGGAGGAAACGGGAGCGGTGCTTGTGAAGCACTTCGGTTTGGATCAAGAGGAGCATAGGAAGTACATCTCTAAAATTTTGGATCGCTTCCGCAACCCTAATCTAATAGACGATGTTACTCGGGTCGGACGTTCACCATTACGCAAGCTGTCTCCCAATGACCGTCTTGTACGTCCCGCGCTCCAAGCGCAGGAGTATGGCATTCCGACGGATCATCTGGCGTTAGGAATGGCTGCTGCCTGTAAATTTGATATTACGGAAGACCCCGAGGCAGTCGAGCTTCAGCAGGTGATCCGCAACGAAGGGCTGGGTGTGGCGCTGACGCGTTATACTTCCATAACCGCAGACCACCCGTTACATCGGCAGATATTGGAGCAATATGATATTATAAATTCATAAAACAACGTATTACTAACATTAGATTTCGATAATCCTCTTGAAGACAAAGCATCCACATCAACACTAGCGTGTTCTGTAGAGATGTGCTTCAAGAGGATTTTTATATGCGTGATTTACATCACATAACAACCTGCTTAAATTGTTTATATTGATAATGATTATCATTATCTATAAAATGAAATCATTACTATTATAACTATTAGGGAGGATTATAGTGAAACCGATCTATATTACCTTAGGGTTTTTATTTTTGGCGCTTGGAGTTATTGGTGTAGTGCTACCATTGCTACCGACTACACCGTTTCTGCTGCTCGCGACCTTTTTCTTTATGCGGGGGTCCGAAAGGATTCACCAGTGGTTTTCGAATACCTCCCTGTACCAAAAGCATCTAGAGAGTTTTGTTCAAACAAGGTCGTTGAAGCTGTCTACGAAAATCACGACATTGGGCTTAGCGTCAACGATGCTGATTATAGGCTTTATTTTCACCCCTAATGTGTGGGGCAAAACGCTCATCGTCTTGGTCATCCTTTTTAAATATTATTACTTTATATTCCGAATCGGAACAGTGAGAAACGCTGCAGCAAAAATAACACCATCATCTTCACCTGCACCTACTCCAAAAAAAAAGTCTAAAATGGTCGACAGCCGTCTGCTCGGTCTAGTGGAACATTCTCGAAAATATATCGTATGGGGTGTGCTTGTGCAGTGGATCGGTCTTTTGGGGAGTATAGCCGCTGTGTTGTCTATGGCCTTTGTTATGCAGCAGGCATGGGAAGGACAAGTGACTCGCAAGCTGATTCTATCTATGACGGTCATTGTTATTGCTGCTATTGCAGTTCGCTGCCTGAGCAATTATGCAGCCAGTATGTTATCCTATCGTGCTTCGGTAAATGCTAAAAAAACGCTGCGCTCGCAAATTTACAGCAAGTTGCTGAAGATAGGGCCCGCATATACAGATCATACCTCCACCTCGGGGGTTATTCAGGTTGCTGTAGAAGGGGTAGAGCAGCTTGAAACCTATTTCGGTAGATATATGCCTCAGCTATTTTACAGTCTGCTTGCCCCTGTAACGTTATTCATTACCCTCTCTTTTGTCAGCTTCAAAGCAGCCATTATCCTATTGATCTGCGTTCCCTTAATTCCAGTGTCGATCATTGTCATTATGAGGATGGCTAAAAAGCTTTTTCGGAAATATTGGGGTAGTTACGTCAATTTGGGCCACAGCTTTTTGGAGAATGTGCAAGGTCTGACTACGCTCAAAATGTACGGAACAGACCAGGATAAACATCAGGAAATGAACACAGCAGCTGAAGATTTTCGCAAAATGACGATGAAAGTGCTGACTATGCAGCTTAACTCCGTGGCCATTATGGATCTTATCGCATTTGGTGGTGCCGCTGCGGGTGTACTGGTCGCGGTAAGCGAATATTCTTCTGGACGAATTGGCTTGGCAGGAGCAATCATCATTGTTTTGCTGTCGGCAGAATTTTTTATTCCTCTGCGTCTTCTGGGTTCTTACTTTCATATCGCCATGAACGGAATGGCTGCAAGTGACAAAATATTCCAAATGTTGAGCACAGAGGACCTTATACAAGGACAAAAAAGCATAGAAACCACAGATATTCGACTGGAACAGGTGAGTTTCGCCTACGACGAAAGAGATACCTTACGAAATGTATCCATGGATATTCCCCAGGGCAGCTTTGTATCCATTGTTGGGGAATCAGGCTCTGGTAAAAGTACGGTAGCCGGATTGATTGTTGGGCATCACGAGGGGTATCGAGGAAGCCTGACGATTGGAGGAACCGAGCTTACCGATATTTCGGAAAAAAGCCGCATGCGTCATATGACCTGGATCGGTTTTAACAGCTATATTTTTAAAGGCACCGTGGAAGAAAATTTAAAAATGGGCAATGAGCACGCGGATGAGCAACACATGCTGGAAGCTTTGCGACAAGTGAAGCTGTATGATTTTATCCTCTCAGAAGGAGGTCTGGAAGCAGAACTGGAAGAGCAGGGAGCCAATCTGTCAGGAGGACAGCGCCAACGGCTAGCACTAGCCAGAGCATTGCTGCATGATAGTCATGTGTACATTTTTGACGAGGCCACCTCTAACATTGACAGTGAAAGTGAGGAAGGCATTATGGAGATTATACATGCGCTGGCAGGTCAAAAAACAGTGATTCTTATCTCTCACAGACTGGAAAACGTAGTCCAATCCGATTGTATCTATGTGCTGCAAAACGGTTTGGTGGCAGAATCCGGAACGCACCATGAGCTGTTGAGCCAGCAGGGGCATTATGCGGAGATGTATCTCAGTCAACACCGGGTAGAGCAGTTTGTAAAAGGAGGGGCTGTATATGCGTAGACACGGATTACGGATCATGGGCCAATTATTGGTATTGGCGGGACCTCTTTTACCTGTGCTGCTCATCACGATTGTTACAGGAGTGCTTGGTTTTGTTTGTGCTATTGGCATTATAGTGTTTGGAGCCCTGGCTCTGCTTACAGCAACGGGCATCACGACAGGCTACACCCTATCGTTTTTGCTGACGACGATCGTGGTTTGCGCCGTACTGCGCGGCGTATTCCGTTATGGCGAGCAAATGAGTGGTCACTATCTCGCTTTCAAGCTGCTGGCTGTACTACGTGACAAGGTGCTTCAAGCCCTGCGAAGACTCGCTCCAGCCAAATTGGAAGGCAAGGACAAGGGAAATCTGATCTCACTCATTACAAGTGATATTGAGTTGCTGGAAGTATTTTATGCGCATACGATAGCTCCTGTTATGATTGGCATCATCACCTCACTGCTCATGGTATTTTTTATCGGTTCTTATGAGCCTCTGCTAGGCTGGCTTGCTGCGCTTGCTTACCTAACTGTCGGTTTATTTATTCCCTTACTCACGTCACGTATGGGCAAGCGTCAGGGGATGGAATACCGCAGCAGCTTTGGCAAGCTGAGCAGTTATTTTTTGGACAGCTTACGGGGGATGAAGGAAATTGTGCAATATGGGCAAGGAGAACAACGTTTGAATGAGATTAACTGTCATACGGATCAATTGGATGCCAAGCAGAAGGACTTAAAGCATCATGAAGGCATCACAAGAGCCATCACAGATGCGGCTGTAGTTGGATTCTCATTCTTGATGCTGCTGGCTGGATTGTACGGTATGTCTAATGGTCAGGTTGACTTTACAGGTATGCTGATTTCTGTCATTGCCCTGTTTAGTTCATTTGGTCCGGTCATCGCACTGAGCAATCTGTCCAACAATTTGCTTCAAACGCTGGCGAGCGGGGAACGAGTGTTGAGTCTATTGGAGGAAACTCCGGAGGTAGAGGAAAATATCGACGGGATGAGTGTCGCCTTTACTGGGGCACGAGTAGACAAGGTGACTTTTTCATACGATGGTCAAACGGTGCTGAATGATGTAAGTCTCATGATACCGCATAAGCGGATTTTAGGCATTCAGGGTAAAAGCGGCTCTGGCAAGTCTACACTGCTGAAGTTGCTGATGCGATTTAGGGACCCGCAGCAAGGTGAAATTTTGCTATCCGGACACGATTTGAAGGAAATTGGAACCCGACATTTGAGAGGCTTACAGAGCTATGTCGACCAGCATACGTTCCTGTTTGATGATTCCATTGCAGCTAATATCAAAATCGGAAAGCCTGATGCTACACATGAGCAGGTGGTGGAAGCAACACGTAAGGCATCCGTGCACGATTTTATTATGACCTTGCCTCAGGGGTATGACAGCCGAGTTGGAGAATTGGGGGACAGGCTGTCTGGTGGAGAACGTCAACGCTTGGGGCTGGCCAGAGCCTTTGTCCATGATACGCCTCTCTTACTGCTCGACGAGCCTACCAGCAATTTGGACAGCCTGAACGAGGCCATTATTTTAAAATCGTTAAAGGAACAGCAGCAAGATAAAACGATTGTCCTTGTTTCGCACCGAAGTTCTACCATGCGGATTGCTGATGATATTTTTCAAATGGATAATCGAAGACTGTCCTGACTTTTCTAACTATTGTTATATCCTAAGGGCAAAAGTTGTAGCCTGTTCATGGTATTGTCATAAAATGGAGTGTGTGTTGAAATGGAAGCGTCATCCTTGTTTAAATCATCCAGCTTTTCAAGCTTGTCTTATTTTGATAGCCTATTAGGTGAAGATTTTATAAAATCCTAAGGTATATTGACAAGTCATAAACATCATAAATGATGGATGAACAGAGGCTGTAAGCCGATGTACAGAAATGGGTGGTGAACAGAAATGTCAGATTTCAATCAGCTTAAGGAGCTTGAGCACACAAAATATCCCATATATGAAGGCTATGATTTGGGTCTTACTTATACGCCTGCGGGCACCAAGTTCAAGGTATGGGCCCCGACTGCGAAGCAGGTCCATATAGCGTTGTATAGCGATGCGGGGGCGTACGATCAGGAGGGGAACGTTCAGGAGCACGGCGGGGGTCAGGAATTTCTCATGATCCGTGATGATCAAGGGGTATGGTCTATAGAGCTGGAAGGTGACTGGAACAAATATTATTACATGTACAGGCTGGAGTGGGCGGACAACACTGTTCATTATGCTGCCGATCCATATGCCACAGCGGTATCAGCCAACGGGCAACGTACAGCGATCATTGATTTGGCTCAAACCAACCCGGATGGATGGGAATTGGATGCGGGGCCTACCCTTAAGCGGCCGACGGATGCCATTCTCTATGAGGTTCATGTGCGTGATTTTTCGATGGATACCCATTTTAATACAGGGAAAAAAGACTTATCTGCTGCTCAGGGACGGTTTGAGGCCTTTACGTATACGGGATTGAAGGATCCTGAGGGGAACAGTATCGGGCTGGATCATCTGCTGGAACTGGGCATTACACATGTTCATTTGCTTCCAGTAGCTGATTTTCATACGGTGAATGACTTTGCGGAATTAGATACTGAATATAACTGGGGCTATGATCCCCAGCATTATAATGTGCCGGAGGGGTCTTATTCTTCCAATCCGGCTGATCCGGAGGCACGTATACGAGAGCTGAAACTGCTGGTAAAGTCTTTGCATTCTGCCGGCATCGGTGTCATTATGGACGTTGTATACAACCATACGTATTCGGTGGAACAGGGGCCATTTGAGCCTGTTGTACCTGGATACTATTACCGCACGGATGAACAAGGGCAGCTCACCAATGGATCAGGTGTAGGCAATGAGGTGGCAACCGAACGTCCGATGGTGCGCAAGTATATCAAGGATTCACTACGCTATTGGGCAGAGGAATATCATATAGACGGCTTTCGATTTGATCTGATGGCTCTGATTGATACACCAACCGTGGTGCAGCTTACGCAAGAACTTCGCTCTGAAGTGCGTTCCGATCTGCTGATCTATGGTGAGCCTTGGACGGGAGGAGAATCTCCACAACCCTTGCTTACGCTAAAAGGAACACAACGGGACAAAGGCTTTGCTGTTTTTAACGACAACTACCGTTCTGCTATTAAGGGGGATAGCGACGGTACTGGAAGCGGGTTTGCCACGGGGGCAGAACATCAGGAGGAGCAGGTGCTCAAAGGTGCTTTTGGGGCTATTCATGATTTCACAGCTCAGCCATCGGAGACCGTCAATTATGTAACTGCCCACGATAATCTCAATCTGTGGGATAAAATTTTGACGGTAAGACATTTGCGGGAGCACTGTCGTTTTCCACAATGGGAGCAGGGGAAGCCACAGGATGGGAGGACACCTGAACATGCTGTTGCCGAAGCAGATCCGTATGAGGAACTTGATGAAAATAACCTGCTAGAGGACGAAACCGTGCGCAAGTCCCTGTTGGCCAACGGCATGGTACTCACATCTCAAGGTATTCCTTTTATTCATGCAGGGGATGAACTGTTGCGCTCCAAATATGGAGACCACAATAGTTACCGGAGCTCAGATGTGGTCAATGCCATTCATTGGGATAACAAGGCGAGGTTTCGCCCCGTGTTTGATTACTACCAAGGCTTAATTGCTTTGCGACGCAGCCACCCAGCATTCCGAATGGACCAACGTGAGCTGGTGGAGCAGCACATGGAAGTGCTGCAAAGCAGTGGGCATGTGGTGGCCTTTGCTTTGAGGCACCATGCTAACGGCGATGCCTGGAATCATATTGTGGTGATTTATAACGGCTCGGATACGGAGCAGACGATAGTATTGCCTGCGGAATCGGATCGTTGGCATGTGGTCGTGGACGCACACGGGGCTGGTAATGAGACACGGTATGAAGTCGTAGGCCATCGTGTAACTGTATCGCGCTGGTCAATGATGGTGTTATATGATCAGGAAGAACCTGCACGAGTCTCCTTTTTGACTGAACAAGATCAGGCTAATCGTCAGGCGGAGAACGAATTGGAAGACTCGGATGAGGGAACAGATCAAGAAATTGCAGGTACAGCCATGGCTTTGACAGATGTGCAGCTTGGAAACGATAATGAAGTCGCTCCATTTCGTACGATTGAACTGATCTACGAGCGTACGGATCGGCAATACACTGGCTGGAACGTATGGGTATGGGGAACTGGGCATCGCGACGGACATGTCGAATTTCGGGATTTGGATGACGGTCGTGCAATAGCGCGTATTCAGGTGGCTCCTGATATACAGCGAATTGGCTACATTGTCCGGCTTAATCACTGGGATGCCAAGGATGTTGAGGCAGATCGATATATTGATATAGACCAGAACCAGTCTGTGATGCAGGTACTGATCCATAGTGGCAGAGAAGAATATTTGTTACTGGTAAATGATAATCGGGCCGGTTAGACTTGCGTGCTTGGTTGCGTATATACACAAAAATAGCATTTTTCGATCATTTCGAGAAATGCTATTTTTTTATGCAAACGTGTGTCAGTTTCAGAAAAAAGGGGTAAAATAGAATTATGGACTTGTTTAGTTTTGCCAGCTAGCTGGCTTACATCCTGTAGTACGACTGGTAAACAGGCAAGATTCTTGGAGGAAAATCATTTGTAAGGTAACCTGAAGGAGGTTGTATATCATGAGTTCTAATGGAGGAAGTATTCAACTGACCGCCCAGCCGAGAACAGAGAAGAAGGGTTCGGCCATTCGTGGATTGAGGTTAAAAGGACGGATTCCAGCTGTGGTTTACGGCTCTGAGCTTGAAGGAACCCCTGTACATGTCGATGCCAAGGAATTTAATAAAGTAGTCAAAACCGGACGTTCAGAGGTGTTTAACCTCACAGTAGAGGGTGGAGAAACCATTCCAGTTATTATTAAAGATTATCAACAGCGTGATAACCAATGGTTGCATGCCGACTTTCTGAAAATCTCCAAAAACAAACCGCTTCGCGTGCGTGTTTCTATTGATTATCAGGGTACACCTGCAGGTACAAAAACAGGCGGTATTCTGCAAGTTCAGGAAACGGAAGTTGAGGTCGAAGGTCTTCCGGCTGATTTGCCATCTACCATTGAGGTGGATGTATCCGCGCTGGATGTTGGCGACAAGCTGAGCGCTAGCGACTTGAAACTCCCTAAAGGAGTAACACTGCACGTCCCTGAAGAAGAACTGCTTGCTTCTATTATCGTTCCACGTGCAGTTGAAGTAGAGAATGCTGCTGTGGAAGGTGATGCAGCGGCAACCGAAGGCGCTGAAGAGGCTTCTGAAAACAAGGAATCCTAATATTATCAGTGGTACATGAACCTTTTCCAATTGCAAAGATCATCAAAAATGAATTCAAAATCGCTCCCTGTCAGGGGGGCGATTCTTTGCATTCATTTATTTACAATTACATACTCTTTCCCTTTAAGAGTTGTCCTGTTGTAATTTGACGATTAAAGGGAATGTGGAGTGTTTGCATGATTTTCATTCACTACGTGTTCTGATATGACGATATATAAAGTATGGTATTTACATTTTTATTTTATAAATACCTAATATATATTCTAAGGAGCGCGTACACAATCATGGACAGAACGAGTGAATTGTTGTGGCAAAGAAACAAATTGGTGATCATTATTTTTTGGATTATGGCCTTGAGCGGCATCGTCCCGGCATTATCTAATCCCTCGATGTGGGTATCTAATGGTGTAGGATTTGTAGTCGCGGCAGTTTTAACGATCCTGAATGTGAAAAAGAAAGGAATCCGCCTTATTCCGTGGATTACTACGTTTTTTAGCGTATTAATGTGTATATTTTTGAACTTATCTAGCGTCGAGGTAGTGACCACCATATTAATCTGCTCTTTGTTTTTGCTGTATCCATCTTACCGATATTTTCTGGTAGCTATGTCCTTAAATCTCTGTAATATTTTTGTGCAAATAACAATCGGTACGCCCGCAATTCCCCCGGCTACCGGTTCTTTGCGTTATGTGCATGAGTTTATTATTGTTTTACTCATTGGTTTGCTACTGTTAGTGGTGTCGGTGTTAAATCAAAAGCAGTTTAAGAAAAGTGAAGAGCAAAATAAAGATATCGAAGCTACAAGGCAACGAATTGAATTTCTTTTTGAGCAAGTTAGACAAGCAGTGGCTGGATTGCATAGCTTTACAGAACGATTCAGGAATCAAGTAGATGCGACGGGCAGCGTGACAAATGAAGTCGCTATCGGGTTTCAGGAGGTTGCCAAAGGGGTAGAACTGCAAGCTTCGAATATCACCGAGGTTACGGATAACTTGGCCCAATCTGACCAGCACGTGCGAGAGGTAGCTGATCATTCCCGAGAACTGAAGCAGCTTTCCGAAGATACGAAAAATGCCGGGGACAGAGGGAGCAGTCAACTGCTTGCATTAACGTCTCAAATTAAGGATTTGGGTCAGGTCATGAGTCGTACCAAAGAAGAACTGGACGAGTTTAGAGTACAAAGTGATAACATGTCTGCCATGCTTAAAGATATTACTCAAATCTCGAAACAAACTAATTTGCTGTCCTTGAATGCATCCATTGAGGCCGCCAGAGCGGGAGAGCACGGAAAAGGGTTTGCCATCGTAGCTGGAGAAGTGCGTAATTTGGCTGAAATGGTAGGGAACACCTCGGTAGCGATGGAAGCTATTTTGACCCAGCTGAGAGCACAGATGGATTCCGTCGTAAGCCAATTTGGCATGGGACAGCAAAGGTTACAGCAAAGTATGGAATCGGCACATTCGACCGAAATTGTACTGGAAGACATCCTGCAAAACGCCAATAAAGTGCTGCAGCAGGCCGTGGATGTGGAAAACAGTACGAATAGCATGCAGCAGTACTCATCTCAGGTTGTTCAAGAGATGACGGAATTTTCAAGTGTAACGGAACAAGCGAGTGCAGCGTCAGAACAAATTTTGGCTGGAGTAGAGGAACAACGAAATATAACCTCCAATATGGTGACCGGGTTTAGTGAGCTGGAGGCGTTGATTATCCAATTAAAAGAACTGGTACATGATCAGAAGGAGTACAACAGTCCTACCGAAATCAGCAAAAGCAAATAACCGAAATGCTTCATTATCGGATTAGAGATCCGGGGATTATCGCTATCAAGCGGTACTCTCCGGTTTTTTATTGCGTTTGAAGAAGGGAAATGAAGAAGAGGCGATTTCTCGAAGCTATAATTAGATGGAAGTTGATGGTATAATTTGTGGCAGTTTAAATGCTTTATAACTAAGGGGGGAGAAATTCTATGGAGTTTAAATATTTGTTAATCGGCGTGTTAAGCCTATTGGGTAGTGGAGTGATATATACGATGGAGCGCTTTATATCCGTCATTCAATGGGCTGCGAATTCTGTCCCTGTTAAATTGAATAGTTCAGGTATATCTATGTCAGAACCTGATATGCCGAGTTTTGTTGACAATATATTTGTTATTATTTTATTCGTATGTGGCTTGATGATACTCGGGTATGGTGTGTATGAACGACGTACACGATAACATAGCCTAAGAAGGCGTATCCGTTTTATTTGGGAGGAACGCAGATGAACGCCTTGTTGGAAATGCTGATGCAGCTCTTTGAGCGCGCAGCGTTGTTACTGATTTGTTTATTTTTTATTACACGTATCCCACGTTTTAAGGAAACCTTGCAAAAGAACAGCCATTCTCCGGCAGAACTGGCCATACTAACATTGATTTTTTGCACGTTTGCGCTGTTTGGCACCTACACCGGGATTGAAGTCGAAGGTTCGCTTGTTAACGTTCGAATCATTGCAATTATGGCGGGCGGTATTTTGTTTGGACCCTGGGTTGGGATCGTTACAGGTATTGTATCGGGTATCCATCGTTATCTAATTGATATCGGGGGAGTGACCTCGATTCCGTGTCTGATTACGAGTATCTTGGCAGGTGTGGTGTCAGGATATATCGGTCGTCGGGTCAACCGTTCCAAGAGATGGCTGGTCGGTATCGCCGCAGGTATGGTCTGCGAAGCGTTGACGATGCTGCTCATTATGGTGATGGCACAACCCCATAGCCTTGGAGTGGACATCGTTTCCAAGATCGGCCTACCGATGATTATTGGAGAAGTCAGTATCGGTTTAATCGTTCTGTTGATCCAGAGTGTGGAAGGGGAAAAGGAGAATATCGCGGCCAGACAGGCCAAGCTGGCACTGGATATTGCCAACAAGACGCTGCCTTATTTTCGCTCCATTAATGCGGAATCCTTGCATACCATTTGTTCGATCATAAAAGAAGATATTAAGGCAGACGCGGTGGCGATCACGGATACCAGAGATGTGCTGGCCTATGTCGGTTTTGGCGAAGAGCGTTATCACATCGGAGATGAGATCATTAGCGATGTGACTAAATCGACGATCCGCAGCGGTAAAATCACGATTCGCAACCATATTGCAGACGATAAAACACCCCAAATCCAGTCTCTGCTCATTATTCCGTTAGAAGAGCGGGGAGAAGTAACCGGAACGTTGAAGATTTATTATCGCAAAGCTTATAAAATCACGTATCCGTTGCAGACGATGGCGATTGGCTTGTCTCAAATCATTTCCACGTTAATGGAAGTGTCGCGTGTGGAGCAAATTAAGGAAGCGGCGAATAAAGCTGAGTTAAAGGCACTCCAAACGAAAATTAATCCCCATTTTCTGTTTAACGCGCTGAACGCCATTGCCTCTACGACACGCACCAAGCCGGATAAGGCCCGAGAGCTAATCATTAATTTATCGGGCTATCTGCGCTATAATTTGGAGCTGAATGATGATTTGATTGAAATTCATAAGGAGCTTCAGCAGGTGTCTGATTACGTGGAAATTGAAAAAGCACGCTTCGGCAACCGGCTTCAGGTAGAGTATGTAATGGATGAGGTGTCTGTGCGTATTCCAAGTCTTATTATCCAGCCCCTGGTTGAGAATGCGATTAATCACGGAATTCTCAAGAAAAAAGGATCAGGTACAGTAACTATTTCTGTAAAGGATCGTGGAGAAAAGGTGCGTATTTCTGTGGCAGATACCGGGGTAGGTATACGCGATGATGTTGTGGATAACCTGTATCATGATCGGGTTCCGGCTAAACAGATCGGCTTGTACAATGTGCACAGACGGCTCAAGCTTATGTACGGCGAAGGAGTTATTATTCTAAAGCATGAGCCGGGCACCGAAGTTTATTTTGACATACCAAAGGAGAAGTCATGAAGGCCATAATTGTAGAAGACGAACTTCCGGCACGTGAAGAGCTGGAGTATCTTATTCAGACTCATAGCAACATTGAGGTGACCGATAGTTTCGAGGATGGGCTAGATGTGTTTCGGTTTCTGCAAGATCAGGAGACGGACGCGATCTTTCTGGACATTAACATTCCTTCATTGGACGGGATGCTACTGGCACAGAACATTAGCAAATTTGCCAAAAAGCCCTATATTATTTTTACGACCGCCTATAAAGAACATGCGGCGCAGGCTTTTGAACTGGAGGCGTTCGACTACATCCTCAAACCATATGATGAAAAAAGGATCGCATCTATGCTACGTAAGCTGGAAAATGCTTATGAGCAGCAGAACGTTCCAATACAGGAGCCTGTCCAGACGGCGCAACCCCGAGCTGCTGAAGCCAGCACCGTTGCTGCGCCAGGTCGTATTAATCTGCTGAAAAATGACAAAATCATCGTAACGGATGCGAACGATATTTACTATGCGTGTGCGCAGGAAAAGGTGACCCGTGTCTTTACTAGGCACGAAGAATATACGATGCCGATGAGCATTTCAGAATTTCATAGCCGGTTGCCGCAGCAGGACTTTTTCCGCTGTCACCGATCGTACACAGTTAATCTGTCGCAGATCCGTGAAATTGTACCTTGGTTTAATCATACGTATCTCCTGCGTTTGCGTGGACTAGAGGCTGAAATTCCAGTAAGCCGTAGCAAGGCCAAAGAATTTCGGCAAATTATGCGACTTTAAAGGCATTTCATTCCGCTATATGTGCATTTCATTCCTCAAACGATTTCTGGCTGACATGCAGGGTTATAATAACCCGTGTAGAGAGAATCCTTACAGACTTGCTCCTCCTCAGGCGCAATGTATACTGGATTCCCGGTTATCATAATCACAAATTGACGCTGTAGAGCCGGAATGAAAAGAGGAGATTGAAATGAAAACAAACAGCGGAAATCGTTGGCTTGTCGTACTTGGAACAATAATTGTACAAATGGGATTAGGAACCATTTACACATGGAGTTTATTTAATCAACCGTTGGTGGACCGCTTTGGCTGGAACCTCAGTTCGGTTGCCATTACATTTTCAATTACCAGTTTTGCACTGGCGTTTGCTACCTTATTCGCAGGCAAACTACAGGATAAATGGGGACTACGTCGTTTGATTTTGTGTGCAGGTGTCGTGTTAGGAGCAGGGCTCATGCTCAGTTCACAGGTAACTTCGTTATCCCTGCTATATATTTTGGCGGGTATTGTCGTAGGTTTTGCGGATGGAACGGCATATATTACATCACTTTCTAATCTGATTAAATGGTTTCCTGAGAAAAAAGGACTTATTTCCGGTATTTCGGTTGGGGCATATGGAACAGGCAGTCTTATATTCAAGTATATTAATGGTTCGTTGATTCAGTCCGTTGGTGTATCGCAAGCGTTCTTATATTGGGGAATGATCGTGCTGATCATGATTGTGGGTGGTTCTTTCCTGGTAAAAGAAGCTGTAGTCGTGAACAAGCCTTCGGTACAAAATGGGGTCGTACAGCGGGACTACACCGTTAAAGAAATGTTGCGCACCAAGCAGGCATACCTGCTGTTCGTCATGTTCTTTACCGCTTGTATGAGTGGTCTATACCTGATTGGAGTCGTCAAAGATATCGGCGTACGGATGGCCGGTCTGGATGTAGCAACAGCCGCTAATGCGGTCGCTATGGTCGCCATTTTCAACACGGCGGGTCGGATCATTTTAGGTGCGCTATCGGATAAAGTAGGTCGTCTGAAAGTAGTAGCGGGTGCTCTATTAACAACGGCGGTTGCAGTTACAGTGCTGAGTCTATTACCGCTGAATTATGGTTTGTTCTTTGCCTGTGTAGCAGGAATTGCTTTTTGCTTCGGCGGCAACATTACAGTCTTTCCTGCCATCGTAGCTGATTTCTTCGGTCTGAAAAATCAAAGCAAAAACTATGGTATTGTGTATCAAGGCTTTGGCCTCGGTGCGCTGGCGGGATCATTTATCGCAGCCTTGCTCGGCGGATTCATCCCGACCTTTACCACGATTGCGGTGCTGTGTGTCGTATCGTTCCTGATTGCCCTCACCATTCGCACTCCGGAACAAGGTAAAGGCAAACTGCGCAGTGAACGGAAGAAAAATACGAACAGTGTGCGCAGCATGAAGCCCGGAACGAAACTGGGATAAACGATTTGAGAAAAAAGAACCAGATGAATGCCAAAAGACCTGTCATCATTTCTCTGTGGGAGATTATGGCAGGTTATTTGTTTTTCCAATAATCTATTTTACGGTATAATGAAAAGATGTGTAATAAGCCGATATATACAAAAGACATAAGCTAAGAACCTGACAGGAGGACGAGTCATGATCGTGGATACAAGCGGGAATCTGCTTGCCCGCAATACGAAGCTGCGAAATACATATCAAATTCGAAGCGCCTTGTCCCGCAGTGAGCTGGCCATCGTGTATACGGCAAGGCTGTTGGATAACCGAGAAAAGGTCATTGTGAAGGAATTTTTTCCGAATGCACTGGCTTTGCGGGGGATGGATCGAAAAACGGTCACTTGCGGTGCTTCTATGCAATCCAAATACGTGGAGTTTATGCATTATTTTTTGCGTGAAGGGCAAATGTTGAAGGAGTTAAGTCACCCGGGAATTGTCGGTTATATAGATCACTTTGAGGAAAATGGAACTGCCTATCTGGTCATGGAATACTGTGCAGGCAAGACACTGGATCGAATGATGAAAGAAGAGGCTGCGCCAACGTATGACCCCACTTTTTTGTACCATACGCTGCTACCTTTAATTGATGCCATGGAGTACATTCATGATAAAGGAATTATTCATCGGGATATTAAGCCGGGCAACATTATGATTGGGGAAAATGGCAACGTCAAGCTGATTGATTTTGGTTCGGCTGTGCATTTTGAAGGCAAAGAGCATCCGATCTTCACCACGGCGGGCTATTCCCCGCTGGAATTTTACTCTAATCGTTCGCAGCAGGGGCCTGTATCTGATATCTATAGTTTGGCTGCCACGCTGTATTATTGCCGAAAAGGAACACCTCCACCAGATGTGCCAGGCCGATTATTTGCAGATCATGCTGAGCGGATTCAGATTGAAAATGCGGGACTTTCTCTGCTGCCGTATGTCATTCGGCGTGGTCTGGAGGTACAGGCTAACAAGCGCTGCCGCTCACTTCGATGGTTTAAAGCCGCACTACGTGCGGAATATTGGATAAAAAAAGGGAAGCGCCCTACTCTTACGGTTCGTTAATCGTAAGAGACGGTGCTTCTCTTTTTTTTACGTTGTGGCGGACATTATCCTGTCGGAGCCTGGATATGGTCGGTGTACACTGAAGTATTCGGTTTAATCGCTTTGTATCGCAGCTCGATTTCAGTGACACCATCCTCGAATGTAATGTACAGTTTGTCACTGTACTCCATGACCGCTTTTTTGTTGCGGGCTAATCTGATTTTTCCATGCTGTAAGGCACAGCGTGTATCATGTTTCACGATCAGGCTCCCTTTTTTACCTGCGGAAAATAGGATCCGTTCTGCTTCTGGCAACGGTTCGTGAACGTCAAGCGTACGGAACAACTCCTGCAAGCTGACCTTACGACCCGGAAAGGAGGTGAGCGGCCAGGATTTTACGGGAATCTCATGTCCACTTGCTGTAGCGAGAAAATATCCTTCGATTCTTCCGGCAAACTGCGGCTTCGGCCGCAAGAACCAATACAGTAGAGCGGCTACCACGATACTGATGGCTACTGTCCATTTAATGGCTGTATACCGAGATTGTACGGAAACGGTTAGTGTAGCGCTGCTGGATGCTCCTTCCGGATCGGTAGCAGTAATCTTTAGCTGAGAGTCACCTGTGTGGAGCTCGGACAGCAGCAGATCATTACCGTTAATCTCAGCATGGATCGCATCCCCAGAGGCTTCTGAATCCAACTTATAGTTCAGCTTGTCATGATTCGGGTCAACAATAAAATCCGATACACTTCGATGGGAATCACCGTCTTCTTTCACCAGGTGAATCGTCAGGTCTTTTAAGACCTGTGGCGCTGCATTGGCCGCGTGAACTTTATGTACAGTTCCCTTACGGTACCATTGCGGACTATCCAGAGATAGCTGCCATGTATAATCCCCGGTTTGAGGGAACGCATATTCGGTATGGAAGGTTCCTGACTTATAGGTCATAGGCACCTTTTTGGCTGTGCCCCCCTTTGGAGTAACAATAATATGGGCTTGGAGAGACGTATATACGGCTTCATCCGTAAGCTTTTGACTGTCGGGTAACAGGAGCTGAGCTTGAAACGGTGTGGCTTGACCTTTCAGCAACTGCACAGGCTTGTCGCCATGAGTGGCCGATGCTTGCTTTCCTCCCATGGTTGCTTCGGCTTCCAGTCGGTAGCTGCCAAGTAAATTGATTTTCACCAAATCTCCGCGTATGCCCCGTAGTTTCAACTTCACTTTACCTGCCTGTGGATGCTCGGTTTTTAAAATCGCATATCGGCTCGACTTGTACCTGCGGACATTTTCTGAATTGGAATATAGCTGTGTTTCCAGAAGGGGATGCTCCGACAAAAGCACCAGATTAGCTTCCTCCATACTGGAATCAGGTAGAGTTACAGTTAATTCCTGCATCTCGCCAGTGGTCGTAATTGCAGCAATTGGAACGAGCTTGGAACGAATTTGACTGGCGAAAATACGGTTCAGAATTTCCGGCAGATCCTCGGCACTACTCGTAATAAAAGAAGCTCCACCCGTTTGAGAAGCGATCCGTTCGAGTTCTTGTCGGTTCACTGTGCCATCATGGTTCAGACCAATCGTATACACTGGATATCCCTTGGTCTGTGCAGATTTGATGACAGAGGATACATCGTTATTGGAGTCGCCTTTGGATCGGAAACCAGAGGAGGCACCAAAATCAGTCTCTCCATCGGACAACAGAATCATAAAAGGCTGACGCCCTCGGGATGCTCCTGCCGCTAGAAGCTCCGAGCCTTTGCGCAACCCAAGTCCCAAATCCGTATAACCGGAACGGTTAAGTGTTCTGATTTCCTGCTGGATCTGGGATTTTTGCGCTGCCACGGCAATCGAAGTGAGTGGTTTCGAGGCGACCACGTGATGATTGTAGGCAACGAATCCGACGCGTGTGCGGTCTGCATCACTCAAATCCATAAACATATTGATGACTTCCGCGGCAATGCCCTCAGGATCGGTATCCCTCATGGAATAACTGGTATCCAATACAAAAACGGCATCATAACCCTCGATCGGGACAGCGCCTAAAGATGCTGCATTAGCCTGATTTACAGTGCAAATGACCCCGTTTAAGCCCATTTGTAAAAATAGTACAAAAGTCATGAAAATGATAATCCCTAGTTTCCTTATTCTGAACATAAGCTCCTCCATCGCCGAGGCCAACATGGGGGGATCAACTCTCCTAATCCTTGGGATATAAGGGATAAAGGATCAAAACAGCTGATAACCCTCACATTAGCCATGAATTTGATTCTTTTACGCTTATCAGAAATATCCAATGGACTTCTATCGGTAATTAAGTTCCATTTGTGAATATTTCCCTGAAGAAACAGGTCTAACATATCATGAAAATTACGTATTCACGCATAAAATGAGTCAAAATGCCCTGTTTCAATCTGAGACTACAGAAATTGACAAAACTGAAGGGTGCTTTGTATGATAGCTCTCGTATCAACGGCAAAAATTGGGATTGAAGTTAGGAATACGAAATCATAAATTTAAAATTTCTGTGTTATCTGACTTTGTAATTCTAGAAATACATCTCATTTGCATCCTTTGTCGTTAAAAGCCGAATAACGCTTCGGACCGATTTTCGAGGTTACATGCCTGTACCGTAAATGTGGTATAAGCTCAATCCTTTGACGAATTTAAATGTTAAGTAGGGGGGAGGAGGCAAAAGAACTAAAAATGAGTATTCGTCCGTTTCAAATTGGACATCCCGTGTCCGTATATGGAGCAATGGACCTATAACTCATACTTTATTCATTTGCCGACAGCGATGGAAATCATTTATCAAACCAACCGGACAATGCTTTTTGAAGAGATTAACCCGGAAAAGCTGGACCTGATCACCATAGTAGGTGATGTGAAGGGTATTGACAGCTTGAGCGATGAGAAGATCAAGGAAATTAATCAGCACCTTCTGGTGCGCAGCTTTGACGAATTTTTGGATAAGTTTTCGCCGACCGTGTATTCGTTTTTTAACGCGGCCAATCAAAAAGTCGTCTACACCCTTAAAAAGCCAGAAGGAATTGATGAGGATAGCATTTCTGAAATTCGTGTAAATCAAAGTAATGACTTTCTGAAAATGTTGTTTACGCTCATCGATACCAAGCGGAGTCAAGGAATCACTAATGTAGATTTCAAATTTGAAAATCTGCTGGATATGATTTCACCGAAAAAGGTCATGGATGATATTCGCCAAGTCCGCAAAGAAATTCACTATATGTACGGTGAATACGACAAGCTGGATGATGGTGACCCGAAGAAACTCGACATGGGGGACAAGCTGAATGGCATGTTCGAGGAAGCGAGTCAAAACTACAACAACGTTATGGCTATGCTTCCACTGGCAATTGAGGACATCAAAACCCGCCTTCTGCTCGGTGGCGCGCAAGAGGAAAACTCCGGTGAACTGATCCAGGTGGGCATGCTCTCCATTGGGGAAAGCGGCGAACTGAAAATTATTGAAGCGCCGAAGAGCGACAGCACTGAGCTGATGTTGTTGGATGAGAACAGCACTGGCGATCTCTCTCAAGTATTCGAAGAAGATTATAACTCTATCACAGATACGCCTTCTGATTATGTGAAGGATTTGGTAGTTCGCACGTTTGTGCCACTGCCAGCTGTTCAGACCAAGGTGGATACAGCAGTTGAGGTTCAGAACTACAACACGTATCTGGAGTTCTATAAAAATGCCAAGGACGATTTCGTAAAGGCGGTTAAGCCGCTTGTGGAAAAAATTCTCGGTGTCAAAATGTTCTTCGATCAATATGCAACGAAGAGCAAAGGCATGCTGCCGACAATGCTGGTGGCGAACAACAAGCTGGACATGCTGGTAAAAAGTAGCAATATTCCGCGCCTGGAAACGTACCTGAACACTGTGAATGCTAAGAATGAATTCAGCGACACGATCTGGTTCGGTATCGTTCCATCCGTCGAGCTGGAAGCAGCCGGTAAGGTAAAGGTTTCACGTGAACGCTTCAAGGGCAACGAGAAGGTCGTTAAGCAGGGCGGAAATTCTATGGAATCGCTCTCGATGTTGCTGCAAGTCGTGAAGGATTACAAAATTCAAATGTTCTTTAATTTTGAATCCGGTGAAGAAACGACTTTCAACAGTATGGCAACAGCAGGCATCGATAAATATGTCGATAAATGCGCCAGTCTCGTTCGCAGAGAATATAGCGAATTTGCAATTCCTTGTGTACCGAACTTTACGATTATTCCGAAGGACAAATCGGGTGTCATTATCGACAGCAAAATGCTACAGACCGAAGATGGTGTACAGCTCTCTAAGGAGAAAGAGGATATTCTCAAGCTGTGGATCGAGGGCGTTTATGTAGGTGCAGCCTACGTTGCCGCCGGCTTGGTTGCTTCCTATCAGTGTCCTGAATACCTGCGTGAGACGTTCAAAACGGTCAATAAGAACTTCCCTGGCGTACGCTTCGACATCGAAGCAGGAGACAACAGTCTGCGCACGGTAACGACGATGGCCAAGGAGATCACCGGTTTCACTAACACGATCAAGGATGCCATCAACCGTAAAAACTTCGGCTTTGTATTCTCGTCGGAGAATGCACAGATCCAGGATAAGGATATCCGCCGGATTACCGTCTACAAGGCGAGAAGCATGGCGATGTCCGAGGACGGTTTTGACTCCATCTACAAGACGCTGGTCAGCACGTATATTGAACGTATTTTGCGCTACCAGACAGGGGACTTCAAACACGAGAATATCGTCCGTTTCTTCAGTAACAATCCGAGCAGTCAGAAGAGCAAGTGGCTGAGCAGCAGAGGATCTGTTAACTCGATCATTCAGGACGGAGACGATATGAGCTTCATTATTGATGAGAAAAGCAATATGTGCCATATCGACCTGGTCTTCAACGGTAATGTGAAGAACCTGGAAGTCATGATCACTAAAGGAACCAGCTCGGTCAAATCATGATCCGAGCACTACGAAAGATGTTAGAGGCGTTTCTTTCCAGAACCGCCTTTATACATAAATCGGGAAGAAGCTCTGCTTCTTCCGCCATCATATTACCTAATTTCAAGGAGGCAACACACATGGGATTCAGATTGAAAGTAGAAGGACAAGAAACAATTGAGCTGGGCTTGGATAACATCCAAACGGTTATTTATGACACCGATACACCGGACGATTCCAATGCACGCTCCACTGACGTAGGCTCCACGCTGCGCATCAGCGGCAAAATCATCACAGCAGTAGACGGTGACAGCGCGGATGACACGCTGAAACTGGCTTTGTGGTCTCTGGTTCCTGCTGAAAAAGCAGACAGCTACCGTAAAGTAACACTGGAAGTTATCGCAGCTGATCAAGTTGTGCGTAAAATCCACTTCCCGAATGCTTTCGTTGTAGACTACAACGAGCACTTCGGCGACACAGAAGGTGTAGGTGCATTTACACTCTACATCAAACAAAAGAAAGACAAAACCGAGCTGGCTACAATCGACGGCGGATATCCGGTTTAAGCTTAACGTCTTCACGTTAAGTGCAGCTTAAACACACACTCACCCGGCACACAAGTGCAGGGTGGATAAATATTAAGAGGCCTACGGGTCTCTTAATATTTATTTTTTTCGGAGAGGGGAACATCACACAATGACTAACTACTATGAGCTGCTCGGTGTCAGCCGGGATGCTTCGGAGGCAGAGATTAAGCAGGCTTACCGTAAACTGGCCAAAAAGTATCATCCTGATACCAACCAGGGAAGCGAGGAAGCAACGCGCAAGTTTAAGCTGATTCACGAGGCTTACAATACATTGCGTGACGAAGCATTGCGGCAGGCATACGATGCCGAGCTCATCCGAAAAACCGAGGGAGCTGGCGGGAAACAGCAAGAGAGAGGGAGAGGGGCTTCATCTTCCGGCGGTGCGCGTACGGCAGCCAAAGGATTCAATCCGGCTGATATAGGAACTGATTTTGAGCAATTTTTTGGTTTTCATCCGAAAACGAAGGAAGGCTCACCAGGGAAAAAAACGAAAAAATCCGGTGATCCGACGGATACCTCAGCGATGTTTAACCAATTTTTTGGTATTCGTAAAAAATGATGATTTCAGGATAGAAATGGGGGAAGCAAGCAGTGAAAACGGCGCAGAACAGATGGGTTTTCATCATAGATGTTGCCATGTTCGGGCTGATGCTGGCGATCGCCTTTTATGTGTTTAATCGTACAGGCTACAGCGGTTTGAAAACCGTGGTCGCGACAGGTATTGGAATCGGCGTGCTTGTATACATACTGCGCAATCTGGTGTCCGTTGTACCTGTGGCCAAGTCAAGGGCACAACGTCAGCGGATTGCCAAGCTGGTGTTGATTGATGAAGAGGGCGAGTCCATTAAAGAATGGTATATCGAAGGCGAAACGTCGCTCTTAATCGGCAAAACGACGTCACGTTCGGAGGCGGATATTGATTTGGCAGGTACAGATTATGCCTCCCTGGTAAGTGTGGAACATGCGGTACTCAACCGGGTGAACAGCGACTGGTTTGTGGAAGATGTGGATTCCGGTAATGGTACAGGCTTGCGGTCTGCCAACGAAAGTGTAACCAAGAAATTGGAAAGCGGTGAGCCATACCGGATTTACTCAGGTGACTTGTTATATATTGCCAATACAAGGGTGCTCGTTAAATAGATGAGGATGCTGCAAAATCCTCAGATCGCTGAAAAGACAATCATGACAATGGGGGAAGGAACCGACTATGAGTTTGACAAGATGCCCGAACGGACACATGTTCAGTACACGAAAGCACGGAAATACGTGTCCTTATTGCAACACGGTAGTAAATATAGCTGCACCCAAGAGCGCGGAGCCAGCAGCGAAAACAAACGTCGCGGGAGATAATGACAAAACAATGCCGTATTTGGGTGAGACGGTGGGGATTCATCCGGTAACTGGATGGCTGGTATGCATCGAAGGAGCACAGGTGGGTCAGGACTATCGCATTATGGCGGAGAAGAACTTTATCGGGCGCGCAGAGGAAATGCATGTCCGCATTATCGGGGACAACACGATTTCTCGCAGAAATCATGCGGTTATTGTGTATGATCCGAAGAAACGCAACTTTTACTTGCTGCCAGGCGATTCATCGGGTTTGGCGTACCACAATAACGAGGCGGTATATTCACCAGCAGAGCTGGCTGCCTATGACGTGATTCAGCTGGGACACAGCAAATTTATCTTTATCCCGCTGTGTGGCGCCCATTTTGAGTGGGATAACGAAAACTAGGATGGAATTGGGCAATGGTGCAGGGAGGTAACGATATGCAGCCTTATTTTGTTGTAAGTGGAGCTGCGGTACTATTCGCTGTTCTTCTCATGATCCGTATACGACTGACGCGAAGTTCCGGCAGCCGTACCGTAAGTGGAATTGAAATCGGAAATGGTCAAACGATCGGGAGCCGGAGCGAGCAGGATGATTATTTCTCCAGTATGACGACAACTGTCGGTACGCTGGCTGTTGTCGCAGACGGTATTAGTGGACTGGCCAATGGACGTATGTCCAGTACCTTGGCTGTGACGACTTTTACAAAGGCATTTGCCAAGCTGGAAGATGCAACGAATTTGAACGGCTATTTTGCAGAAGCGGCAACTCAAAGCAATCGCGGCATTTTGCAAAATTTGAATGGACAGGGTGGAGGAACGACGCTGGCTGCGGTCATTGTGTGCGGATATCAGCTGCATTACGGAGCGGTGGGTGACAGCCTGATTACGATTTACCGTAATGGTCATTTCCAAACAGTCAATTCCAAGCATACAGCAGAAACACTGCTGGAGGAACGAGTGCTTGCTGGACAAATGACCTCGGAGGAAGCCAAAACGAGTCCAGTGCGCAATCAACTGGTCAACTACTTGGGCTATGAGGGCTTTGAGAGCATGGAACTGGGGAGTGCACCGATTCGTCTGTATTCGGGCGATCATGTGCTGTTGTGCAGCGATGGCATTCAGGAGGCGCTGACGGAGATTGAATTGGAAGAGATTATGCGCAAGGGTGGAACACCGCAGGAAACAGCGGATGCCATGATCGACGCCATTAATGATAAAGGCTTTAAAAGTCAGGATAATGCAACAGTACTTATTTTGGCGATAGGATGAAACAAGAAAGACGGGGGTAGCGATGCGCAAGGACAACAGCGATTTTAGTACCGCCTTTGTGTCGGAAGCGGGCTCTTACATAGACAACCGGGACTATTTTGCATTCATGGAGACGGACGACATGGCCTGTTATGTCCTCGCAGACGGTCTGGATTCGGATCAGGAGCTGCGCAGCGCAGAAATGGTTGTCAAAACGGTGCTTGAAAACTTCATGGAGAAGCCTTCCATGTCCAAGCGGCGCTTGATGAGAGATCTGCGTGAAGCGCAGGAATGGCTGCAATTTGAAAGCCGTCGTGTTCGGCTCAAAGCCAGTCTGCTGATGGTAGTGACCAACTACAACAAAATGGTGTACGTTTCGTGCGGTAATGTGCGGCTATATCATTTTCGCAATGGAAGGCTTAATTTTCGCAGCAAGGATCATAGTCTGGCTCAGTCATTGGCAGATGATGGACGCATTCCAGACGAAGCGACCAGCACACATGAGGAACGAGGTAATCTGCTGGAATACTTGGGAAATCCGAATGGAGTTCATGCCCATTACGCCAAAAAGACCCAGCTTGCAGATGGAGATGTAATCCTGCTCGCCACATCCGGGATGTGGGAGGACGTTGAGCTGGCGGAAATGCTGGGGGCGCTAGAGGAAGCGAAGGATCCGGTCATGCTGACGGACACATTGGAAGAGGTTCTGCTAAGCAAACAGCACCGGACGGTGAACAATTACACGGCTGCGGCCATTTATGTAAATAAAGTTTTTCAGGAAAAGCCTAAAAACCGCCGTAAGCTGATCAAACGGATTTTGATTGCGTTGCTCGCCTTTGTAATCGTGGGCGGGGGAGCATGGATTACACTGGCGCGTATGGCAGCGAACAAGGCGGCTGCGCTGGAAACGATGGTCGAATCGGCACAGGCCGCGGATGATTATGCCAGGGCAGGAGATTATGCGAAGGCACTCAAGTCCTACAGTGAAGCGAAAAACGCGGCGGTTAAAATTAATGATAAGATTCATAAGCGACTATATACAGCCGAGCAGAAACTATCTCAATTACTGGTGGACGGAGACGGCTACGTGGAAAAGGCGGACTTTACCAAAGCTGAAGCCAGCTACGAGAAAGCACGGAAAAGCGCTGGTCTGTACCCGCCTTTCAATGTGAAGGATATTGAGCATAAAATCGACCAACTGGACAGCTATGCTGAGACGGCGAGCTGGATGAAGGACGGAGATTTGAAATTTCAGGGCGGCGATTACACGAATGCACTCAAGCTGTACAAAAAAGCAAATAAGGCTGCGATGGAATCCGGTTATACGTCTGCGCAAAAAGAACTGGAGAAGAAAATTACCGAGGCCAACGATAAATTGACTGCTATTCAGCAGCAGCTCAAGGAGATTCAAGCTGGCAAGCTTCAGGCTAAAGGAGATCGAATGATGAAGGATCTCGATTATGAAGGAGCCATTGATGCCTATAGCGGGGCACAGGAAATTTATCAGGAGATCGATAAGCTCGAAAGTGTTCTGGCATTGGAGCGGAGCATAGCCAAGGCGGAGGAAAAGCAGAGCGCTGAGCAGCAGAAAAACGGTCAGCTTCCTGCTGGATTGGGATTGTCTGACGGAGCGTTGAACGACACGGACGCAGGGGACGCAGCGAGTAATGCTTCAGCTTCCGTCGCTGCAACCCCTGCTGCAGAATCGCAAACGAAGGCTACGCCAACGGCTTCAGCGGGAACTACACCCGCGAAGAAGGAAGTCTCTTCAGCGGCAAAAAATAGCGGTACGGGCGATGGAAATGCCTCTTCGGCCAAGGCGGGCACCAGCAAAGAACAAGGAACTGCTGATTCCGCTTCTAAAGCAGAAGGAGCGTCTGATTCAGAGAACCAAGATCGGGCTGCTGCGAATGGAAGTTAAGTTTTCATGTTCAATGAAGCTGGAGCCGAAAGGAGTGAGACGTCGTGAAAGAGCTGGTACAGGACCGTTTGAGCAAGATGGACGATTTGGAGCAGAGACGTTTACTGAAAAATATGATGGCGGGGGTATTTATGAACCTTGTCGAATATCAGGAAGAAATGACCCGCCAGCTAGAACGGCGGGTATTTGAGGAAATTGAGAATACGGAAGAAAAGATTGATGTGTACGTGTCATTGACATCGCGTGAGGACTATGACCCGATTCATGAATTTTTATACCCTGTGTTACCGTCGGATACGGAGGAAAAGCAGATTGACATCAGCCATGTGGCAGAGGTGGTACGCGAAGGCGGATCGATGCCGCTGTTTACGCTTTTCCTTGAGATGGAGACCGAACGAATCTCAGCACTGGTGCGCAGCAAGCGAATTTTCTCAGGAATGTTGGTCACGGAAACCGGCAATTATCCGATTCGTTTTCGTCTGGAGCATAACCGTTCTTATATTTTAGAGATTGAGCAGTTATATCACACGTTTATGCAAAATGGCATGCCGTGGAAAACAATTAATCACCCGTACGCTTATAAGTTTGTGGACTGTGTATTGATTGGTGGAAACGGCGAGCCGGCCGCCCATGAAGAAATTCATGAAATTACAATTTCATTGGAGGAATTCGACGGTTTTAAGAAGGGTGACGTTTTTCCGCTTTGGAACATTGAAAGGCTATCTCTAAAGAACAGCGGCTTTCCTATACCCGCTATGGATCGTGTGAATTATGAGCATGTGCTGCCTTTGCGAAAAACAGGTCCTGAGCATGGTTACTTGATTGACGGGACTGAAGGCGATATCCGGTATATCAAGCGTACAGAAGAGGAACTGACGATTGTCACACCACGTGATAAGTCTGGCGAATGGAATGTGTTGAAGGTTACGAAGCCTGTTACAACGAGACTTAGTCGTCAGACTTATCCGTTATTGTCCAATCGGCGACAGGACAGCTTTTTGGGCCGCTATGCAGGAAAACAGGCCGTGATTGTCCGTGCCAAAGCGGAAATCATGCGCATCGTAAACTCGTTTGAAGCAGCGCAGGGGCTTGAGCTGGAACGTGTAGACATCTGGGGAGGTGCAGGGAGAAATGATGTAAGCAACCTTTTAACCAAAACCCAGACGTATCCGTTAAATCCGTTTGTCAGCGATAACGTACGGACAGAGGAAGGCAAGCAGATCATGCGTTTGGGGTTCAGACGTGGTTCTGACGATGTTTTGCCCACTGCGCCTGCTTATATTTTATCCGATTTAATGAGCTTTCTAGTATCAGAAGTGCAGATGTATTTTCCGGAGTACAAGTGTGAAGGAGAATGGGTGTGAATTACGTCTGGGATTTGCTCATGCGCGCGAGGGAACAGGGGCTGGATGTAGATAAATTCCGCTTCGTACCCGCTGTCAGCTACTCTCCGTATATGGAGCTTAGTCTGGCAGAGTTGAATACTTCCCATTTGGAGCAGGTAGTGGAAATCAATCCGTACTACCGCTTTTATTCTATTTTTCGGGATCTGTTTCCACCGGATGCTGAAGAGTATCTAGAGCTGAGAGAATCGCTATTTGATATTATGATGCATTTCCTGGCGGAAATGGACTTGTATCAAGGGATGAATCGGCGGGAGTACCATATCCGGTTTGTTCAGCGTGATATTGCAGAGGGCATTTTTGGCCCGAAGGTAAAGGAAGGCTTTGGACAATTAAACCGTGAGGATCAGGACGCGATTGCTGAAGGATTGCTGCGCCTGTATGAGACGGGAGAAGCCGTACATTTGCTAAAAGAAACGATGCGGCGCGTCTTTCATCGCTCAATCATTTACACCAATTGTGAGGAAAAAGACGAACTGCTCATCTATATCGGCCAAGAGGAGACACCATTGTCACGGATTAAAGTGGATTTGATTCTGGATTTGTTTCTTCCGGCACGTTTTACGACGGAATTGTATTGGACAAGTCATTTCGGCATTTTGGAGGAAGATCCTACGATGAAAATAGACGCTATCGCCCTCTATTAAGGCTAAATGGCTAAGAAAGGACATGTGAACGATGAACGGACCCTATACATACAGGTTGCTAGACCCGCTCACCGATCGAAAAAGCATACGCTTCACGGCGAAATACACGCGGGCGGAATTGGAGCAAATGACGACCTTTCAGTTACGCGGAATATGCGATAAGGAACGACTGGTCGAGGGCTTTGCCAATCGCCTGGCACGTGAAGAGTTGATTCGCGTGATTTTACGTTTTCGGAGCGCGGAAGAGCATTTACTCATCACAAGGCCAAATCCTGGCGGCTTTGAACGCATGGAATCGGCACTACAGCGAAACTGGAACGACCGTCGGCAGGAGAGCAGCGGCATCCGGGTTCCCGCCAAAATCACGCTGTATCAGGGTGTACGCACAGGTCGCATGGACAACTACCGGATTGAATCCGATTTGCCTTGGCTGAGCTCATCTAATGTGCTGCTGGTGAATGCAACAGGAGAACTGTGCGGTGTTTTGAATTTGGTGAAGGATGAGACACGAACAGGCGTATATTATCTTTCTCGTCATCGTGATGCTGAACTGCGAGAGACGTCCAATCATAGTTATAGCCTGCTGTTTCTGCGAAGACAGGAATCAGAATATTTTTATAACCTCTACTATGGAGATAAGCCAATGCTGCCGCTGAAGCTTCAAGGTCACCGGATTCCGGTGGCAGAGCTGATCATTCGGGGCACGGAAACTACAGATGCGGTACTTGCGATTGATTTTGGCACCTCGAACACCACAGCAGGTGCTTATTTAGACAGTTCCTACGTTACGGCTCCTGATACAGGTATGAGCAGCACAGTAAGGCTGAACGCCATCAATTATGTGTCATTCCCCGGCCCAGAAGGGGCAGAAGGCGACTGGATCGAAGTATTGCCGACTGCTATTCGCGTCGCAGATTGCTCCAATCCAGAACATATCCTTTATGTATTTGGGGAGGATGCACTACGTGGATCTGACGTGGCAGGAAGCCGTGCAACAGTATTGCGGGGGATCAAGCGGTGGGTCAACGATTATAAGCGAATTGAGGAATTAATGGATTCCGAGGGGAATACAGCAACCGCTTCCCGCAATGATATTTTAGCTGCTTTTATCCGTTATGTGATTGCTACAGCCGAGCAGCAATTTAAGTGTCGGTTCCGCAACCTGCACTTTTCTGCTCCGGTAAAGCTGCAGCCCCAGTTTATAGAGATGTTTAGTGATATTTTGCCTGATTACCAGATTGAAGCGGAGGATGCGCTGGACGAAGGGCTGGCTGTGCTGTACAACACGCTGGCAGACCAGATGGAACGAGGGACTTTTGCGGACGGTGAGGAGTACCAGGCACTTGTTATTGATTGTGGTGGAGGCACGACAGATTTGTCTTCCTGCCAATTCCGAATTGAGGACGGACGTATTGCTTACAAGCTGGATATTCACACAACATATGAAAACGGGGATACCAACTTTGGCGGCAATAATCTGACGTATCGGATTATGCAGTTTATGAAAATTGTATTTGCAGGTTATTATGCTGCCGAGACGCGTTTGCCTGACACCGATATTGATGCCCTGATCGGCATTCCTTCGGGAGATTTGTACCGTCATGTGGATGAGTTTGGTGTAGATGCTGTATATGCGGGACTGGAGGAGCGCTACCGAGAGGCAGAGGCCATCTTGCCTACCGCGTTCAAACAGTATGAGCATGCTACACGGGATGAATATCAGCGGGTACTGAGTAATTTTCATCTATTGTGGAGCGCGGCAGAAAATATGAAAAAAGAATTTTTTCTACGTACGGGGATCTTGCGCAGCCGCTTCGAATCCGAGCAGGTATTATCTGCTGAAAGCGACCTGAACATTGCAGTGATGGACCGTTGGCTGGTTTCAGTCATCGAGAACGGACGGTTTCGTGATGAATATGGTTTGCCTGATGTGGTGTTTAACATTCGGGAGATACAGCAGCTTCTTAAGGCAGATATCTACAATATTGTGCGCAAGTTTCTGGATGATTTTTATCAGGAGGGGCGTTTGCAGGACTATTCGATTATCAAGCTAACCGGGCAGTCCTGCCGGATTGACGTATTCCGCGAAGCGCTCAAGGAATTTGTACCAGGGCGAAGTATTGAGTTCCGTCAAAAGGCAGAGGACCTCAGCCGGGTACCTGAGTTGAAAATGGCCTGTCTGCGCGGGGCTATCCGCTACCTGAACGCTAAAAAAATGGGCACGATTGAGCCTGTCATTACCAATCACATTCCGGCTATACCGTACACGGTCAGCGCATGGACGCATACGGGGCGCGAAAAGGAGCTGATTGCGAGTTTGGAAAGCAACCGGGTACGCGGTTCTATTTCCCGGCCGTCTCATGCGGCTGAGGTGGAGTTCTTCCTGACGGCCGACGGCGGCAAGCTGCGTCAGCGCCATGTGTATCGTAGTCGGCCAGAAGCTTTTGAACCCATGCCGTATGAGGAAATTGCAGTGCTGTACGGGCGGGATATCCCGCAGGATGATACGGACTCCATCCGTAATGGGGAAACGAAATATTTTGTTTTTGTCGGAGATAGCCGCTGGGGCTTTTATGTAGTGCCGATTACTCGCCGAGATGAATTGCTGCATCTGGGACCCAAACGCTTTTTTGCCTTCGAGAATGATCTCTCCGAGCTGGATTTCTTTGACGGCACGAAATAGTAAATTGAGGGTTTTGCAAAATGCTGAAATTAGAAAAGTACACAACACTTGGAGGGGATAACGTGCTGTATGCAGGTTTTTGGAAACGAACTTTGGCTTATATCATCGATGGCCTTATTCTATGGTTTGTATTTTTAATATTTGGATTGATCTGGATGGTAATTCGGACCTTAGGGGATTGGGTACCGTCTCCGGCAGAAAGCTCTTTGCTCTCAGACGGATCGTCTTCTATTGTTACCATGAAAGTAATAGGACAGACCTTGCTGAATTGGGGAGCTATATGGCTATATTATGCGCTTATGGAATCATCCAAATGCAAAGCCACGGTGGGCAAGCTGGCTCTCGGCATCGTTGTAGTAGATGAGTTTAATCACAAGCTCAGCTTTGGACGTGCTAGTGCCCGCTACTGGAGTAAGCTTCTATCAGTCATCATTTTGTTCGCCGGCTTTATTATGGCAGCCTTTACGGCGAGAAAACAGGCTCTCCACGATCTGATTGCCCGTACCTACGTTGTGGACAAACGCGAGCTGAATTATATCCTTCGTGAGCAGGCTGGGCGCGGAGCTGGAATGTAACATTTAGGTTGGCACACAGATTCAAAGATTCTGATGAACAGCAGGCTTTAAACAGGAGGAGCAGCAGGATGTACGCTGGTTTTTGGAAAAGATTTTTAGCCCATTTGCTAGATTATACTATTTTATTTGTGACTATTCGTTTGATTGATACGTTGCCGTTTGTGACGATAGGGTTTGTCTCTGCGTTCGTAAAAATGCCGAATTTTTCGGAGTTTGTTTCACACTTAGACGATGTGTCGGTGAGAATTTTGGGAGCTATTATTATTTTTGGCCCTCTTTTATTGGATTGGCTTTACCACACCATCATGGAATCATCAAAATGCAGAGGAACGGTCGGCAAGCTGGCTGCGGGGATTGTCGTTGCGGATGAAAATAATGAAAAAATATCTTTCGGACGGGCCAACGCCCGCTACTGGGGTAAAATCATTAGCTTAGTCACTATATTTGTAGGCTATATCATGGCAGCTTTCACTGAAAAAAAGCAGGCGCTGCATGACAAAATCGCTCGTACCTATGTGGTGAACAAAAATTGGCTGGACTACTCTGAGTATATTAAGCAAAATCCATCGCTGACAGAGATGCCTGTCCCGGCTCCTGCACCCGGTGTGAATCGGTTGTCCGTTCCCTTGAATAAAGAAGAGCAGTAATGACGTCGCAGAGCGACCCGGCTGGCGCATAACGTTGCTAACGCAATGTCATTACTGAGGTGCCGGGCGACACTTGTGCCGAAATCGGCACGGAGAGGAGGAAACCACATGTTAACCCATATCGTGCCGAAGTTCGAGAAAGGCCGTATTCTCAAAACCGAGATGCTAGAGAACCTGCGGGACTACCCCCGCAGCTTTCTCGATATCCGGTATCAGGATTATTCGGATGGCATCATTACAGGAATGAACGTAACTGTCGGGGAGTACACGCTAACCATTGGTAGAGGCATCGTGAAGCACAAGGGTAGATTGTATCTGCTGGAGCAGGAGCAGGAAGTGCCGTATGCGGCCACAGGGCGGCTGTCGGTGTTGAAGCTGCTCTTTTTGGAACAAACAGATCGCCCGGATTTCACAGCCCATCATGCAGATATCGTGCTGGAGGATGAGGCAGAAATCGGTCTGGATGAGATGGAGCTGGGCCGATTCAAGCTCAAAGAGGGAGCCGTGCTTCGCTCGGATTATCAGGATTTTGCCGACATGGCAACGGAATTCAATACATGGAGTGATATCCATGCTCCTTTTGCGGGTTTGAAGCAGAGTACATTGCGCCCGGAGACGATGCGCTACTTCGCATCCGAGCTGCTTAAAAGTGGTGCATCAGATCCGATGGATTGTATGTTTGCGTTGATGTGCCTGAACTCGGAAGTTGTAGACAGGGAATCCATTCAGCATTACATCGCAAACCGAAATGGTGCGGAATACAGAGATTATTCTCATGCTCAGTTGCATAGACAGCTAGTTCTTATTCTGGAAGGCGCCGGACGTGGAAAACGAACAGCAGGCCGTTGGCAGGGCGGCGGAGCCGGACGGATGATTGTGGATTAGAAAATCAGGTAGAGGAGTGTGCATTATGAAATATGAGGATGAAAAGATTTTGGATCAGCTCCGTGAGATGGAGAAGCTGAAGAGGCCTAACAATATTTTAGCAGGACCCATAATCATTGACGGTCAATCCTATGTGTTTGAAGAGCGGTCTTTCTTTAAGGATCGGCTGAAAATGCATGTCCCCTCTATCTTTAGTCCAATGCCCAAGCATTTGCAAAAGATTAAATATCCTCATGAGCAACGTCCAGAAATGATTTTGACGAATGATTTGGGCAGTGTGGATGTTACCCTGAATCGGGTGGACCAGACGCTACAAGATGAATGGGTGGAACAGCTCACTTCTGGCATGAAGGCAATGATGAAAAATATGAATCCTGCCCATGTATTTTATGAAGAAAAAATAGAAGAGGTACATGGTAAGCAGATTGGCTATTTTGACTTTAAAAGTCCTGCGCTGGACCAGCCCATCTACCACAATATGTTTTACTTTGAGCTGGAAGGAAAGACGGTCATGGGAACATTTTGTTGTCCGTATAAGCAGTATGCTGAATGGCGGGATGTCGCCCTACAGATGATACGCACCATTCAAACGGTTGACGAGGCAGAAAAGGAGGGATATGAATGAGTAACCCCATTTACACCACAGCAGATGTTCAGGTGGCCCCTTATCAGTTTCAACGTGTATTAAGTATCCATCTCATTAAACAGTTAAACGAACATGTGAGCTTCTGCATACGTGGAATTGTTTCGGAGGACAAGCTGGATCAATACGTAGAAAAAGCAGATGAAGATGAGCACATCGAAGTCTTCTTAAAAAGTGAAGGCAAGGAGATCCGGCTTTTTCAGGGAATCGTCACGAATATTGCTGTAAAAGCTGTAAACGGAGTACGCGAGCTTACGATTGAGGCTAGCAGTGAAACCTTAATAATGGACATTCGCCCCAAACGTCGTTCATTCCAAAAAACAGCGGAATCATATAACAATCTATTTTCGCATGTTACAAGTTCATATACTGATGCAGAAGTGATTGACGAGGCTTCTCATGGCGCAGCTATCGGTGAATTGTTAGTGCAATACAATGAAACGGACTGGGCTTTTGTCAAAAGAATTGCTTCTCGGCTGCATGCTGCTTTAATTCCAATTACGATGCAACAAGGATTGAAATATGTGATTGGTATCCCCCATTCTAGTGCCCCTCAACCGCTGAACGAACATAACTATTCCATAAAAAAAGACTTGAAGGAGCACAAGCTCATGTCCCGTAACGGACTGCCGGAATACGGTGAGTCTAACAGCTTGAGTTATGAAGTGACCAGCAACAAAGTGCTAGAGCTGGGCAGTTCCGTCATTTTTCATAGAAGAACGCTTTACATAGCTAGGGCGGAGACGACCACGGAAGGAAATCTGATCGTTAATCGTTACATTTTACGGGATGCACATGGGTTAAAATGCCCAACCGTCTATGCCTATGATCTTTCAGGAGCCTCTCTGTTTGGCAAGGTAATTGATATTTCCAAAGAAAAAGTAAAAATCAAGCTGGAAATTGATCAAGGCTCGACTGCATCCGGGGCTATGTGGTTTCCCTATTCTACGGTTTATTCTTCTCCTGATGGCAGCGGTTGGTATGTTATGCCGGAAGCAGGTGATCAAATTCGTCTGTACTTTCCGGATGAACGGGAGCAGCATGCTTTTGCCGCCAGTTCTGTCGATCTTGCCTCCTCTGATCCTGTTAAAAGAAGTGATCCTGCGGTTAAAAGTATCAGCACCAAATACGGCAAACAAGTCGTTTTCAAGCCTGGTGCAGTAGAAATTATCAACAGTGGGCAAATGCTCATGCGTCTCACGGATGAAGGCGGGATCGAAATTAATAGTAACAAAAAAATAACCCTGTCTGCTCAGGAAGATATCCAAATTACAGGGGGAGCGAAAATTATTATGGAGGGGAAAGAAGGCGTAAGTTTTATTCAATCCGGAGCCAAACTCGACATCATGGACGATGTGAGATTAACCGGGGGTAAGGTGAACATTGAATGAAGCTCATGGATCGGGATGCTGCGTTGCAGGATTTGCTGGAAAAGCACGTATTTACGGAATGGATACATGATTTGGCTCTTATTGAAAACAACTTTCTGACGCGCCAGCAAGCCATTGAAGACGAGCTTATAGCAGCTCTAGAGTCGCTATGCCAGCTCGCTACCCTTCAGCACGAGCAAGGTCGTAAGGGGGATATTCGATATATTTATATCTCCTTGCTCAGAACTCGTGTTGCGAAAAATAAAGCGGTTTATCGTCTAGATGCCTATGATGAAAATTGGTTTCTGGATGAGACTGAATGCGCTGTGGTATGGTCGGCAGACTTTGTTTTCGAGCCTCTGTTCAATCGTATGACTAAGCTGGAAAAGCTTAAATCAGATTATGTCCGTAAGATCTCGACGATGGATATTGAACAAATTCAACAAATTGAGGCGGTCAAATACCATCTGCTCACTGTAGAGTTCTTGAAAAGCCAGATGCCAGTTTTTATAGCTTCCCCTTCGTTAGAAAGGATGCCAAAAGCAAATGTATGCACGATATTTGCTGGAGAGTATCGAGATGATAGCGAAATATTGTGCCGTTTTACGCGTAGTGAGGGAGCTGAGACACGAAAGGGGGAATCTTCATGGATTATTTCCTCTTAAAACAGGATGTGCGGTATACCCATGTTCCTGCGCTACAAAAGGTGATGGAAACGATTGATCCGTGGAAGCTGTATGATTTGCAGCCGGAGGATATTGTCAAGCCATTGATGTTTCACGTGAAGGCAGATGCAGAAAGTATTTTTATTGATTATCTAGAAGGTCCCATCCCACTCATTTCAGATGCTTTAAAACGCCTTGTCCAGGCCTATGTGCCGGAGATGCCTATGAAATTAACGATACTTACTCAGATCGAACAGAGGATACAGAAGAATTACTATATTCCTTTTGTGGAGCGGCTTGCAGCAGTACATCCAGAAAGCGAATGGAATTTAGATCAAAGTGTGCTTAGAAAGCTGGTATTACGTGCAGATGCTATTCGGGGCCACAAGATATTTACAATCCAGGAGAGTGCTATCCCGATGATCATCGTCCGTTTGGACATTGCAGAAAGTATACTGCGGCGTGATTATACCGGGATCGCTTTGGAGCAAATTCAGGTGAAATAGGGAGGGAAAGGGCACATGTCAGACAATGAGTATTATGTCGTACGGGGGGCTTGTATGCGTTGCACTTGCGGGACCCATCCTCGAAAGATCAATTTGCCGAACAGCCACGGGGCTTATGTTAACGGTAAACCCATGATGAATGAAGGAGATTATTCTCCTGAGAATGTCCCTCATTTTGGAATTTGTACCAGTCCAGAACAGCCGAGTGCCGAGACTATATATCTGATCGCCGAAGATGGATCCACAATCTCAGGGAAGCCATGCCTACCAATGCTGACGGATAAGTGGAAAAACACAAAAGAACCGACAAAGGTGGAAGGCCAGCCAGCCTTGACGACCTCTTCATTTCAGAGTTGTTTATATCATGGATTTATCGAATTTCATACGAATGGCCAGCAGGAGGAGTAGCTGGAAGGGAGGTTTGAAACATGATAGGATATGATCAGATTCGAATAGATTCCCCCTACCCCATTCAGGTCTTAAAGGATGTTCAGATCGAGTGGAAGCCGGGTGAGCATGGGCGTATTACACTCACAGGCATTTGTAAGGAGTCGAGTCATGCCACGGCTGCGCTGGATGCGACCTCAGAGGATCAGCTACATGTGTATGCGCAGAATGGACAAGAGGAAATCAGCTTGTTTAAGGGTGTCGTCCATACGGTAGAAGTTGAGAACCATAATGGAGTGTATACACTTACACTGGAAGGAATCAGTGGCTCATTTGAGCTGGATATTGTCAAAAGAAAGCGGTCTTTTCCTGAGGAGAAACACACATATAAACAGTTAGTGAATAAGCTTGCTCAAGGCTATGAGCGAAGTGATGTCTTGTACCAGACTGGAGAGCAGTCGGTAGGCGAAGCCATTTTACAGTATGATGAAACCGACTGGGAGTTTATGAAACGGATGGCGAGCCGTTTACATACAGTGGTGGTCAGCGACATATGGGAGTCCGCATCGCCGAAGCTGTATTTCGGCATGCCTGCTGGCACCCAGCGAACAATTCGGAAGGATACGCCATATACGGCAAGTAAGGATTTAAAGGGCTATCAGCGGGCAGGCGGAACGTCAGCCGGGCTACATGATACCGACTTTTTCAAATACGAGATTGAAAGCGGAGAACGGTATGCTCTTGGAGACGAGGTGCAATTTCGCCAGAAAATAATGATTGTAACTGAATTGCGAAGCCGCATGGAAAAGGGGCATTTGCTATTCAGTTATGTGTTGGCCCGCGCAGAGGGCATTCGCAGTGATTTCATCCCCAATCCCAAAACAATCGGAATTTCTCTGGAAGGAGAGGTCATTGCGGTACGGGGAGAGGAAGTGAAGCTGCGGCTGGCGATTGATAAGGATGATGGGGTATCCGAGCCGCATTGGTATCCGTTCGCTCCCCCAACGGGAAGTGCGATGTACAGCATGCCGAAGGTGGGAACACAGGCAAGCCTGTACTTTCCAGATGCGTCTGGTTCCAGAGCAATGATTTTGGGTGCGGTTCGTACAAATGGAGACGGTTGCGCGAAAACGAGTAATCCTAATGATCGATATTTTGGAACGGAGCATGGAAGTGAACTGAAAATGGCACCGGGTCGCATCCATATCATGGGTGATCCGGGTGGGACATTGCAGATGAGTCTGGACGATGCTACTGGGATTGAATTAACTAGTCCCAAGAAGTTATCGTTAGAAGCAGAGCAAGAAATCATTCTGAATACGCCGAAGAAAATCATTATTGACGGAACCAGCCAGGTCATGGCGTATCAAACGGGAGGAAGCACGGGGCTTTCGGTAGAAAACGAATACCACGTGTTGGGAGGAAGCGTCTGGGCGGACGGTAGCGACCGAACTGCATACCCGCCGTTTGATGATGAACCGAAGGAAGGCGAGCCACCTCCACCGCCGCCACCCCCTGAACCGTTTAACTGGGGCAAGCTGGGGATGAATATTTTGGGCGGTTTGGCAGTTGTGGCAGCCGTAGCCGTGGTAGCAGCCATTACGGTAGCGACGCTTGGAGCGGGTACGGTGGTCATTGCAGCGGTAGCCGGAGGAGCGCTGCTGGCGGGTGGCTTGGGTGTAGCAAGCTTGGCCGCATCAGATATCGCCCGAGGGGAAGTGAGCGACTTCAGCGACTATGCCCTGACCGGCTTGAAGGAAGCGGGAATCGGGGCGGTATCTGGAGCAATCTTTGGCCCTCTCGGTGTAGGGGGAACCTTACTGAGGAAAGCAGCGATCGGCGGTGTCACAAATGCCGCGGAAAATCTAGCGAGTCAGGTGCTGAGTGGTGAAAAGATCAACTGGGGCTCAGTAGCAAAGGACGCGGGATTGGGTTTTGTCACCGTAGGCGTACTGGATTCCAAAGTAGGCAAGGCCATTGGCGGATTCGCTGAAAAAGTAGGCAGCAAGGTTACACCGCAATGGATTAGCAAAGGTGTAGATGCAGTCGGGGCAGGCTTTGGCAAAGCTGTAACCAAGCTGGAGCAGTCCGGCAGTAAACTGGGTCAGAAGTTCAATGAGCAACTGAGTAAAATGGCAGACGGCCTCAGCCCCGGGAAGTTGGCCACAGCCAACGGAGCGCCAGTTCCGCACGTTAATAAGATGGACAGCGGACCACTTCCACAGACGGATGTGCAGAAGAATTACAACAAGGTCATGAAGGAAATGGAAGAGAGCGCGGCGAAAAAGGTTGAGGGAACAGTAGGAAGTAAAGAAAAAGTAACTGTTAAGAAGTATGGTGAGTGGAAATATGATAAATCTGGGAAGCAAAAGCATCACCTTAATCAAGATGCTGCATTTAAAAAAGATGGGAATGGCAAACAGGTAATCCCGTCAGATGAAGGATATACTATCGAATTAGAGGGCAATGCATTTAAGGATGTTGGTTCACCACATTTTATGGCACATAAAACTATGGAAGAATTTTTTAATAGATATAGAAAAGGGGATAAAAAAGGTTTAATTCCTACAAATGCTGAATATAACGTAGCATTATATAAATCGTTGAGAAAGGCCGGATTAACCGAAAAACAAACCTTAGATGTAGTGGAGAAAGCTAGAAGCCAACGGTTAAAATATGGTTTACAAGATGATGATCCAATACCAAAAATACCAGGACAAATAAATTCTATATATAAATATTTATTTCAAAAAATAAAACTAAACTGAGGGGAAGAAAATGAACGAAGTAAAGGATTTTTACGATAATACAATATCTAAAATTGACTTTTTCAGTAACTGTGGGGATGCTATTAATGCTACACTCAATGTTAATGTTACGCAAGTACGTAACTGGGTTGATGTTGAAAAAAAAGTTAATTCTACTTGGGATAATGTTAGACTCCAAATAAGAAATCAACTAACTTCGACTCTACATGAGAATTGGCGAGAAGAATACAGACAGTGGAATAATATTACTATGGAGGCTAAATTATTACTTAAGGATGGAGTCCTTAAAAATATTTCTACATTTATAGAAAGAAATAAATTAAACAATTGTATATATGAGAGCGTTGAGTGGGATTTGCTTACTGCAATGATGGAATATGCATATAGCACGTATGTAAAACCAGGCTTTCATACAGAATTGTTGGAAATATATAATTCAGGACATATACCTTGTGGTTGGAAAGGGAAGTGGCCTCAAGGAAGCCTATTGGTATTCTAACAGCCTATGGGAGGACTTCAATACAAAGAGATTGCTTATAAGAGGAAGTGATAATATTGGATATAAATAATCAATTATTAGAACATTATAAGAAATACATTGGTGAGCCAGATTTAATAAATATAGAGACCGTTTCAGAAAGTCTAAATATAAACTTAATCATTTTTCGAGCAAACGACCAAAGAGACTTTCATACTATTATAACGTCAGGAATGAGCTTATTACCTGCACAAGTTTCAGAAGATAATAAAGATTGGGAATATACAGAACTTATCATGTATCTTCCGGCATCATGGCCTGTGGCTAAAGAGGATATTAAAGATTTTAAAGATTATTGGCCATTTGGTTGGCTAAGAAAACTTGGCAAGTTCCCGCATGAAAGAAACACATGGTTTTGTTATGGAGACACTATACCTAATGGGGAACCTCCAGAACCAATTGCAAATGACAATAATTTCACTTGTATGCTATTATTACCTCCCATTCGTGAAGATGAAGGATTTAGCTCGTTAATGTTAAGTAAAGATAAAACAATACAATTTTTAGTTGTTTGTCCAATATATCAGGAAGAAATGGAATTTCAACTATCAAAAGGTTTTGGTGCTCTTCTTGAAAAGTTTGATGAATACAACGTAAATGATATTGTTGAAGTTAATAGATTAAATGCATGTAAATAAGGATATTAATAGCTAATTAAAAGAGCGAGAATAACAGATTGTAAAAAGAATTCACACAATTAATTGGCCCCAAAATTATAATTTATCTTAAAAAACTTATTTCACTCGAACATGAGAGGAATAAGTTTTTTTCTCGTAGAGAATAACCAGTTGTGTGCTATGGTGACACTATAAAATACTGGTGAATAGCCTCTAGTCTCCAAAACAAGCAGTGAACTCTTAGAAGGCTATTCAATGATTAGCTTATTTCTAATTAAATCGACCCTATGAAAGCCTATACATTCTTTTAAATAAAAAAGTTGACATATGTTTAAAAACAGGAAAAAAGTCACTAAGACTAAAGTCTCTTGTTAGATGAATTATGCATTCCTTAATCTGATGAAATTCGACATTTTTTATGCTAGATGGATTGTTCGAAATTAAGCTAGAAGTCAATGGGGTTGTCGCATCAAGGAATAAGCCCCGTTTAGGAATTCATAAGTAGGAAACTGGAACGGAGAAGTAGTGCTATTGCGCAATTGTGCTTGTCCTTTATGAGTATTTCTAATCGTTCATTCACATTTTATTAATTCAGTTCGATTAGATTAGAATATTTGCATACATATGTATAAAAATGAGTATTAAGTCTCGGAAACTCCCTTTGCTACTGTGAATTGACAAAATATGAAGCAGTGGCTAATATGGTTGGGTACACGGGAGATATTGGAATTTATAAAGGGGTAATGAGTTTTGAACAAGAGACTAGATAACAGATGTAGTAACAAAATGAAATGGGGCCAAACGATTTTTGGAGCGCTGTTGGCGCTTAGTCTGGTGTTACTCAGTGGGGGTAATGCGTGGGCCTCATCCAATGAACAATTAAAATGGATTGAGGGTGGCCGAAAGGTAGATCTGGGAAAAATGGCTACGGTTGAACTGGACTCATCTCTTCTTTTCTTGGATGCAGCTAACACAGCAAAGGCAAGCGAGATGAATCATGATAAGCCATCTGGTAAGGAGATTGGGAGTATATTTCCGAAAGATGAAAATCAAAATTGGGAAGTTGTTTTTGAATACGATGAACTTGGACACATTAAGGATGATGAAAAAGAAGATATCGATGCAGATGCCATTCTAGATAGTTATAAAAAGGGGACGGAAGAGAGTAACAAGGAAAAAGCGGAAAGTGATCGCTTGTATGTTACGGGCTGGGATGTCGAGCCTTTTTATAATGAAGCGACCCATAATCTAACCTGGTCTATGTTGGCGGAGGATGGGAACAAGGAAAAGCTGATCAATTATAATGTTCGTTTGCTCACTCGTCAGGGTTATATTTCTGCAATATTAGTGTCCGATCCTGCGCATTTGGACGTAGATAAGAAGTTTTTGAATGAGAATATATTACCCAAGCTGACAGTAAATCAGGTGAGCGGTACGAGGATTTTAATGCTTCAACGGACAAAATTTCCGAATACGGCCTGACCGGATTGATTTTGGGAGGAGCAGGCTTGGCAGTAGCTAAAAAAGTAGGCTTGTTGGCATTACTCATTGCTTTTTTTAAGGGCGCGGGAATTAAGGTTATCCTACTTATTGGTGCTGCTTGTGCAGGTGTGTTTGGCGTGATAGGCAAGTTTTTTGCCAAATTATTTCGCAAGAAAAAATCGGAATCCATGCACAATGAAACGAACGCCCAGGATCAGTCAGAAACACTACAGTAAAGATAAAAAAACACTCTATAAAATTGCTGATAAATAGGGGATGATGATTGAGCGCAAAACACAATCTCAGGCAGCCTGATAAGTACACACGAACATGTAGCTTGGGCAGAAAATTATGAACAGATGATCATGTGACGTTAGACCCGTGAATCATCTGTTTTTCGTTTGTTTTATCCCTTGTAATACTTTCGGTACACCGCGGGCGTTGTGCCTTCATACTTTTTGAATATTTTGATGAAATACCCCGGCTCATTAAAGCCGAGCTCGCTACTGATCTGAGATACAGGAATATCTGTAGCTTCGAGCAACTGCTTCGCCCATCTAATCTTCAAGCGGGAAAGATAGCTGGAAAAGTTCTCACCCGTTTCCTTGGCAAACAGCCGACTAAAATAGCTTGGGCTAATGTGGCACAAGTCAGCCATGGCTTTCAAAGAAAAAGTTTCACCCTTGTGCTCAAAGATATATTCGAAGGCGGGTTTGAGTACGGGATTTCCGCACGGAATATCCACATCTTCTGAGGAATTCAGATAGGCATCTGCTAAGAAATTATTCATTTCTTTCTTAAGGTTTTCGATATGCTCCAGCGAGTAGCCAGGAAGGATCTCGGACAACTGCGGAGTGGAATGTGTGGCCGACGCCTTCTCGAACATTTCCGCGAGAAGATTTTTGTTCATGGCTTCTTCTACAATATAATTACACAATAAGGATAACATGTTGGAGATCGTCTGAATTTCCTGATAGGTCATGGAGGGCAGATCGGCGTAGTCGTTCTTAAGTTCCTCCCATTTGGAACTGTACAGTTTTTCATTTTTTGACGTGAGGATTTGCTCCAGCTGTAAGGCGCTCGAAGGATCGGCTAAGCGGACCTGACCAGCCATGACGGCGCCGATGTACTTATCGTCAATAATGATCGGTACCGCGATGTCAACGATATCATAATGACAAAGATAAATATAAGGTTTGTTGGAACGTACCGCTTCAAGTCCACCGCGAGAGTCACATTTTTGGCAGTAGGGAAGGAGACTCTCATCCTGGCGAACCTTATTGCAGAACGATTGGCATTGGCTGTGGCTAGTTACGGGATTCCCTTTATAATCGACAGTGAGAATAGCTAATTGGGTAACGGATGCTAATGAATCCTGCAACTGCTCCCACTTTTTCAAATCAAAGATTTTCTGGATGCTCAAATGTTCACGTATCAAGATCTCATCCCTTAATAGTAAATTATCCTGTAAGCGATAACAAAAAAGTACAATTCGTGATCCTTAGTGCAAAAAAATACGATTGTAGATTATAATATATTCCTTGATTCCTCCAATGTAAAGTTTACATGGTTCGGTTATAGTTTTAATCAGAACGAAGCCAACACAATCATAAGGAGGAATTATAGATGAGAAAAGCTTTTATCAGCCCAAGCAAATATGTACAAGGTGAAAATGAATTGTTGAATTTGGGTTACTATGTGAGCACCTTCGGCAAATCCGCTTTACTGATTGCGCATCCTGCTGATGTGGCGCGGGTAAAAGATAAACTTGATTCCACTTTGGGTAAATATAACGTGACCTTTATTGAAAGCGGTTTTATGGGTGAGTGTTCCAGACAGGAAGTGTCCAGACTTCAGGAAATTGCTACTGCAAACGGATGCGATTGTATCGTAGGTCTTGGCGGCGGGAAAGCGATCGACGCGGCGAAATGCGTAGCTCAAGGGGAAGCGCTTATCATCTGTCCGACGATTGCTGCGACGGATGCACCGACAAGTCACTCGGCCGTTCTGTACACTCCGGAAGGTGCTTTCGACGATTACGCCTATTTTAAGCAAAGTCCGAGTGTCGTATTAGTCGACACCACCGTAATTGCCAATGCACCAACCCGATTCCTTGTGTCAGGTATGGGTGATGCACTGTCAACTTACTTTGAAGCCCGTGCGACCTCCCGTTCTTACTCCAGGGTCAATGCCGGACTGCCTAATGGAGTACGCGAAGGACAGTGTGCGCCAGCAGTAGGTACAAATGCGGCGATTGCACTTGCAACGCTATGCTATGAAATGCTGTTGAAAGACGGTGCCAAAGCAAAAGCGGCATGTGATGAAAACCAGGTTACGCAAGCACTCGAAAATATCATTGAAACTAATATTTTACTCTCAGGCCTCGGCTTCGAGAGCGGTGGACTTGCGGCGGCCCATGCGATTCATGATGGACTCACGATTTTGGAAGGCACGCATCATTATTATCATGGAGAGAAAGTTGCATTCGGCACGATCGCACAGCTGGTGCTCGAAAACGCACCGACGGAAGAATTACATCAGGTACTTGATTTCTGTTTAGCCGTCGGTTTACCGGTCTGCTTGGCTGATATCGGCGTCGATCATATCAGTCAGGAAGAACTTATGGAAGTAGCTGCAAAGGCCTGCATTTTGGAGGAATCGATTCATTCCATGCCGTTTCCGGTCACAGTGGAGCAGGTTGCAGCGGCAATCGCTGCGGCCAACCGTATCGGGAGCCAGTACAAAGCGGAGGTAAAGTAGCATGAAAAAGGTCATCAACCGTGCGGAAAATTTGGTCCTTGAGATGTGCAGTGGTATTGCGCTCGCGCATCCTGAGTTGGAATTTCTGCCAAAATACAAAGTGCTCAAGAAAAAGGAATTGAACGCGGAGAAAGTAACGCTCATCAGCGGCGGTGGCAGCGGGCATGAACCCGCCCACGCCGGCTTCGTTGGCCAAGGGATGCTCGATGCCGCGGTCTGCGGTGATGTCTTCGCCTCTCCCTCACAAATTCAAGTATATCAGGCCATCCGAGCGACGACCGGGAAAAAAGGTGCGCTGCTGATTATCAAAAATTACAGCGGCGATATTATGAACTTTAGAAACGGCGCCCATCTGGCCACTGAAGACGGTCTGGAAGTGGACTATGTAAAGGTTGAGGACGACATCGCGGTAGAAGACAGCCTATATACAGTCGGACGGCGCGGAGTGGCGGGAACGGTACTCGTCCACAAGATCGCGGGTGCAGCGGCGGAAGAGGGCCGGAGTCTGGCGGAAGTTAAAGCAGTAGCCGAGAAAGCCGCTGCGAATGTACGCAGTATCGGATTCGCATTGACTTCGTGTACCGTGCCGGCGAAGGGCACGCCAACATTAGAGCTCGGGCATGATGAAATCGAGTACGGTGTTGGCATTCACGGCGAGCCTGGGACCAGCCGCGAGAAGCTGACGGATGCAGATACGCTGGCAGCCAGAATGGTAACCGATCTCCTTCGAGACATGCAGATCGAAACTGGATTCAGCGGAGAAATCGCCCTGTTGATCAATGGTTTCGGCGGTACGCCTCTGCAAGAACTGTACCTCTTCAACCATTCGGTCACTCGCGAACTAGCAGCGAAGGGGGTCAAGATTGATCGTACTTTTGTCAACAATTATATGACGAGTATCGATATGGCAGGTATCTCGGTTTCCATCATGAAGCTGGACAAGGAACTGAAAACGCTCCTCTCTCATGAAAGCAACGCGCCTGCGTTCAAGGTGGCTGGACCTGTTGATCATGTCGTATTCACGGATATTTCAACTGTAGCAGACGAAAAGCGGCAAGTATCCTTTGAGGTAGAAACGGACCCTGCCTTCGCAGTTATTGAAAACAACAAAATTACGTTGAACAATCTTACCTACCTAGTCGATAAGATGAGTGAGGTTATCATCAAGAATGAGGTACCTTTCTGCGATCTTGACGCTCATGCAGGCGACGGCGACTTTGGCATGAGCGTTGCTAAGGGATTTCGTCAGCTGAAACGGGAATGGAGAGACATCCTGAATCAAGACTCTTTGACGATGGGAGCCTTTCTTCATTCATGCTCGCTCGTCATCATGGAATACTGCGGTGGCGCTTCGGGTCCGATATGGGGCTCAGCATTTCGCGCAGCGGCACGATCTGCTGGCGAACGAACCGAACTCACCGTTTCCGAATTCGCAGATATGATGCAGGCTGCGGTGCAAGGCATACAATCAACAGGCGAACGTTCTTTCGGCAGAGGAGCCGTTGTTGGCGATAAAACGCTTATTGATGCATTAGTGCCATGTGCAGATAGCTGGTTGGAGAGCGCAAAATTAGATTTTGACGTGAAGACAGCCTTTGTAAGTGGTGCTCAAGCCGCTGTATTAGGGGCCAAAAAGACGGAAGACATCGTGGCGCGTATGGGCCGTGCCGGAACGGTAGGAGAGAGAAGCCTTGGTTATCCAGACGCGGGGGCTTATGCGCTTGGCGTGATTTTTACGGAGCTTGCTGATTGTTTGAACTGATTTTCTATAAATCCAAAATTACTGGCACGAACACTTCGTTTAGATTTCCATTCCTGCCCGTACCACTCGCTAATTCTTAAAAATTCAAGGTTTGTTCATTGCAATTGATGTGCATTAGGTTTATAATTTCAGACGGATTCAACGGGCTTATCCCGGAATCCATGGGAGTTCATCCCATCTGAGCTAGCTTACTGCATGCTCAAATATGAATTAAGCGAGGGATTTACAATGAAAACCTGCTGCACCATCCAAGTTGACGAAGACAGTTTAGTTATTGATTTGCCAGAAGAAGGAACCACGCTAGAGTCCCTGCTCGGTGATATTGAGAGCTGTGGAGGTAGTGAAGAACCTTGGCTGCAACTTATTGACAAGGTAATAGGTAACTCATCTGAGACTGTACTGACAGAGCAAGCGACGGATGGCGGCGATATGAAGAAAGATCAGACGACCAAAGAACCTCAAGCAACTGCTCAGGGGTAATAGGGAGATCATACGTTAAGACGATATTTGTAACATTATTCGATCACATATAAGATCATCTATAAGACTGCTACCGAGCCAAGGCACGGGAAGCGGTCTTTTTTTATTAAAATAACTAAAATTCTCCGAATTTTGCAATTGGTAAATGAGTCTTTTGTCCCTTTAGTACTCCATAGTAGCCAACCAAGTAGAACACATCCCAAAACCGTGACTTCCTGTTCATTTTCTATCATAAAGTCGAAATGTAACATGGAACTAACTATAATAGTAGTATCATCCATATACAGGTAAGTGACATCGATGTTTGGACCTGATCCTCTTGTTGTATAAAGGAGGGGGTAAAAGAGCAGAGAACAACGTACTGATAAGTCTCATCTACTTTATAAAAAGGAAGGAATGTGTAAATGATGAATGGGCAATGGATCCTGTCAAGGATCGCAAAAAGAGTAGCGGTGATGCTAACAGCAGTATTACTATTAACGTTAACGAACGGATTCAACTGGAATACGCAAACAGCAGAGGCTGCTGGGACGACACCTGTGGAACGTTACGGACAACTTTCAGTAAAGAATGGTAAATTGGTGGATAAAAACGGTAAACCTGTGCAACTCAAAGGTATTAGCTCTCACGGCGTCCAATGGTTTGGGGATCTGGTAAATCAGGACTCTATGAAATGGCTACGGGACGATTGGGGCATTTCCGTATTTCGGGTTGCACTGTACACTGAAGAAGGTGGTTATATCGCCAATCCTTCTTTGAAAAATAAAGTGAAAGAAGCGATTGAGGTAGCACAGAAACTGGGCTTGTACGTCATTATCGACTGGCACATTCTTTCAGATGGCGATCCGAACATTCATAAAAATGAAGCCAAAGCTTTCTTTAATGAATTTTCAACTCAGTACGGCCATTTACCTAACGTAATCTATGAACTTGCCAATGAGCCGAATGGAAATGTGAACTGGAACAATCAAATCCGACCTTATGCGTCTGAGGTATCTCAGGTTATTCGCGCTAAGGACCCGGACAATATTATTATTGTAGGAACAGGCACATGGAGTCAGGATGTACATGATGCAGCAGACCATCCACTTCCAGACAAGAATACAATGTATACCGTACATTTCTATGCGGGTACGCATGGACAATTCTTGCGCGATCGGGTCGATTATGCACTGAACAAAGGCGTGGGCATATTTGCTACCGAGTGGGGTACAAGCGATGCTTCGGGTAACGGTGGTCCGTTCCTGAATGAATCCAAAGTATGGACTGATTTTCTGGCTAGCCGTGGAATCAGTTGGACTAACTGGTCGCTGTCAGATAAAAATGAGACCTCTGCTGCGCTGATGTCTGGTGCTGACCGTAAGGGCGGATGGCCTGATTCACAATTGTCCGCTTCTGGAAAATTCGTAAAACAGGCGATTCTGGAAGGCTCCAGCAACATTGGTGGAGGCGGAAACAACGGTGGGGATAACGGCGGAGATGGCAACACTGGCGGTAATAACGGTGGTGGCAACAACGGCGGCGATAACGACAACGGAGGAAGTACACCAGGCAGTAACGATCAAGGAATTGTGCTACAGTATCGCACCGGTGACACAAATGCCAAGGATAACGCAATCCGTCCTGAATTTAATATCAAAAATAAAGGGAAAACAGCTGTGAAGTTGAGCGATCTAAAAATTCGCTACTATTACACAGATGAAAGCAAACAAGCTCAGCAGTTTTTTGTAGACTGGGCCAGGATTGGCAATGAGAAGGTAAAAGCAACTTTTGTAACATTGCCGAATCCAAAGGCCAAGGCTGATAAATATGTGGAGATTTCTTTCACAGATGGAGCCGGAACGATTCAGCCCGGTGGGGAAAGCGGAGAAATTCAACCCCGTATTCATGCTGCAAATTGGAGCAATTTTGATGAGACCAACGATTACTCCTATGGTGCTACCCAAAAAGCATTTGCAGACTGGGACCATGGCACTGTATATCAGCAGGGTAAGCTGGTTTGGGGTATAGAACCTTAGGAACCTTAGAATTTAACCGTTATTAACTTTATCGGAATGAGTAAAGAATGGGACTTTTGGGTGCAATTTTTCCAAGGTTTGGAGTATAGAATATGCGCCTTTGGTATATACGAACTGGAACTTTAGGAGGTAACAACTGGAACTTTAGTTTCGATGTGTATACTACCAAAGTACCATATGGTGTTAGACTTTTGTAGTGCTTGAATTACTTCCATAGTGTAGATGGGTTGGTTCCAATGAACCCTTCTCTACGACAAACCCCCGCTGTTGCCATTATAGGCTGGCGGGGGTTTTTTATGTTTCTGAAGCTCAGCCTCCGTTCAACGGCTGTCTATACCAAATCAAAAGCTTTGGCCAGCAGACGGTAGGACTGAACACGTTTATCAAAGTCATGAATGGATGAAACGACCAGTAACTCATCGGTACGATACTGCTCAGCCAGTCTTAGTAGCTGTTCCTTACACTGTTCAGGGGTACCAACAACACGCCATGCTGCGGACTGACGCAGCCGCTCACGATCCAACTCTGTGTATGGATAGGACATTGCTGTTTTCACCGACGGAAGAGAACTCATTTCTTTACCTTGCATGAGCAAAAGGAAATACAAACTAGCACTGGACGCCAGCTGCTCAGCCTCTTCTTCGGTTTCAGCGCAGGCCACCGTAACTGCCGCCATGGAATGGGGCTTATCACCCAGGATCGAAGGCTGAAATTGCTCGTGGTAACGTGCAGTAGCTTCTACACCGCCTGGAGTCCCGAAAAATTGGGCAAAGGCATAGGAGGCCCCCATCATCGCAGCCAATCGGGCGCTCTCTCCGCTGGAGCCGAGCAACCATAATTCAGGAACGGTCGATATCATCGGGGAGGCATGAAGACCGGCAAACCGATGATTGTCAGGCACCGAATCATGGAAGTAGTCGATTAAATCGAGAATCTGCTGTGGATATTGTTCGACAGATTGGTACTTGCCTTCCTGCAGGGCGCGAGTAGCAAGCGGTAAACCGCCGGGAGCCCGCCCTATTCCCAGGTCGATACGTCCTGGATGGAGTGCCTCCAGCAAACGGAAGTTTTCGGCGACTTTATACGCGCTATAGTGTGGCAGCATAATACCGCCTGAACCCACACGAATGCGTGATGTGTGAGCAGCCAAATGCGCAATCAGCACCTCAGGGCTGGAATGCGCTAGTGTTTTGGAAGCATGATGTTCGGATACCCAATAACGGCTGTACCCCAGTTGGTCAGCTTCGCGGGCTAAATCTGTTGTATTGGATAATGCATCCTGAGCAGTACCGCCTTCAGGAATATGAGACTGGTCCAGTATACCCAGTTTAAGCATTTATAATCACCTCTTACACAACTCTATCAGACACAACTCACTAGGTCAAAATTCAAAATGGATAGGTTGGAGTTTGGGGACCTTTTCGTTATAATAAAGGATGTGTAAAGGATGAGAGTACATCCTTGCTAATGGAGAGGGGATTGAAATTGTGTTAAGAACACCTTTAGGGCGTGTCCGACTCATGCTCTGGATTCAAGCTATAGCTTATTTGGCGATACTATTCACCCACCAGCCGCTGCAAGCAGCGGGCATGGCCCAGGCGGTTATGGTGATTGGTAACATATACCGGGTGAGCTTTTTGTTGCTCCTCGTTGCTTTGATCTATGGGAAAACAGCACTGCATTGGTCTATACGGCGGCCTCTTTTTATTATGTTTGCCTCCTTCATTCCGTTTGGTCTGATGATTATGGATTTTGTTTGGGTGCGAAAATGGACAGGGGATTCGGCAGCAGAACAGCGAGCTGCATCGTAATCTTAGAAGTTTTGTTTTGTGTGAGTTGTCGAGGAGTTTGTCTGGCGTAAGCGGGACTGGCCCCGATGCAGCAGAAAAGAACATTACGCAGGTTGATGCGTGGTGTTCTTTTTTTGTGCACCGGAGGAATTATGAAAAATGCTGCACTAAAAATTCAACTGTTTTACGTCTTTGAAAGCCTTCAACCCAATGTCCGGTAAACGGATAAATTTCAATCGTTTTCGGTGATTCAATACGGTTATAAGCGGCGAAAATCGTCTCTGGCATACACACAGTATCCTTGAACCCTACCGATACCATGATCGGGATACGAATACGATGAGCAAGATTCATCACGTCAAAATAACTTAATGTATGTAGCACCTGCTCCAAATGCTCCGGAAATCGGTTAGCAAATTCAGCTGCTTCCGTCAGCGAACTGGTAGAATTCATCATACCAAAATCCATATGACACATATTGGGGATATCCGCTACTGAAATAGCAGCTTTATCGCTGAGCGCAGCCACCATTAATGAAAGTCCTCCGCCCTGACTGGCGCCACTGATTGCGATTTTAGCCGAATCGACATCCGACTGCTCCGCTACCCAATCTACGGCTCTAAGGGCATCAGTTGTAATCGTTTTGTAGTAGCAGGTATCTTTGTCCAATATTCCTTTCGTTACCCAGCCTTTAACCGTACCATGAGCATCACCCAGACGGTCTCCCGTTTCTCCACCTTGACCACGTACATCTACTGCCAATACAGCAAAGCCAAGCATAAGCCAGGAGGAATAATCTTCAGGATAGCCTTTTCCGCCTGTATAGCCATGAAACAGAACGATACATGGCAGCTTTTGATCTCCGGCAAATCGGGGGCGTACATACCAGGCATGCAGAGGCGTATCATCGACACCCTCAAAAGTAACCCGGTAGGCAAGAATATGAGGATATGGCGTTTCTACGAGAGTTTTGAACGCATGTACAGGTTTGGCGTGGACTTCTTCCAGTGTTTTGGCCCAGAATAAATCTATATCATTCGGGGCGGTAAGATCGGGTCGATATTGCTTCAATTCGGCAATTCTTTTTTCAATAACATTCATAATCAAAATTCTCCTTCATATAGAATGAACTTCTCCTTAAGTTTTACCCGGTAAAGTTGACTCCTCTAGCTCTCTCAGTAGCTGATATGCTCTTTCATTAGTGCTTCCGCACGTATCCTCATCAGCATGGAACCCACTGCACACAACTGGGCGCTCAGGTTTGCCAAACAATCGGCAACGGTAATCGGAAGTTAGCTGAGGGCAAGGAACACCAGCTGGTTTTCCATCTGGCATGCCGGGAATAGGGGAAGAAATCGTAATGGCAATGCAGCACGCGGCACATCCTACTCGACACTCCAGTTGGGGTCACTCCTTAATAATCTGTTATTTTTGTAACTTATGCATGAAGTGACATTGATGAAGCCATAATGTGAGGATGGCACAAAAAAAGCAGGAATACAAGGATAAACGCATATGAGACACACTTTTCACACAAGGGGTATAAATAGTCGTAGAGGCACGTAAGATGGTATCAAGTCCCTAAATCAGTGTTCCATACTGTGGTAATATTAACCAATCGTCTTTTGTGTGTTCAAAAGGAGTTCGAGTGGTTAATAATAGAACACAACGATAAAAACTTAAACGAGGTGACGCAAAATGAGTTGGTTATGGGCATTGATTGTTGGTGGTATTATTGGTTGGTTGGCAGGAATTATTGCAGGTCGTGATGTTCCGGGTGGCGTGATAGGTAACATCATCGCTGGTTTTATCGGCGCATGGTTGGGTAGCTTGATTCTGGGAAACTGGGGTCCTGAAATCGGATCATTCTACATCGTTCCTGCATTAATTGGTGCGATTGTGCTGGTCGTGATTGTAAGCTTGATCTTCCGTTCCGTTGGACGGACTAGAGGCTAACCTTACGAATCATTGAATAGACTAGCCCCTATGGGGCACAAGGCTAAAATGGAAAGAAGCTGCTTCCGCAAGGTTCGCAAATGAACCTGTGGGAGCAGCTTTTTTTTGAGGAAAAGTCCTATTGAAAACGCCTGATATGAGGAACACTCAGAACGCCTAGCACGATACACATGCCGATGGTTGCAAACATACCCATGGTGAACATACCACCAAGCTTATCAGCCGCAGCACCTACTGCCAGATAGCCGACAGGGAGCAGGGCAAAGGAAAACATTAGATCCAGACTAGCTACACGTCCAAAAGACTCGGCTGGGACTAATTCCTGAAGGCTCGTCTCCCAGATAATCGCAAATATCATAATGCCAAACCCTTCGAGCATCATGCTCATAATCAGTCCTGGCATCCAAGTGACTACAGACAACAGTAGTAAAGCAAGACCGCTGACAAAAGCTCCTAAGTAAGCGAGCAGGCCACGATGCTTCCAATGCTTGCGTGATCCATACACAAAGGCCCCCAACATGGCGCCAATACCGCTACTTGCCATCGCAATGCCATATACGACTGGATTGTAGCCATGATGAACCTTGAACAGCCATGGAATGAGTACAGCGATAATGCCTGAATAACAAATATTAATGAATGAAAAGGCAAGAATCGTAATCCATAGCCAAGGATGGCTTTTGAGAATGGTAAAGCCTGCGATAAAATCCTTGAGAAAATGCTGTCCCCCCTGATCTTGCTGTTCTGGATCTACCTGACCTTTGCCGATGATGGAGGCCAAATGAGCGCTCAGCATCCAAAAACAGGCAAAAGATATCAGATAAGCGATAGAATCCAGCCCAAAGCCCACACCCGGTGAGGAAAAAGATACAATGAAGCCTCCTAACGGAGGACCAAGTAGACGGACGGCTTGTATACTAATCTGGCTAAGCGCGTTGGCTGCATTGCGTATGTCCGGTGTGAACACCTGTGCACGTAAGGCAGAATAAGCGGGATTAAAGATACCGTCCATCAATCCGTATAACGCTAGGCCAACGAATAGAAACGGCAATTTCATCCCGCCCGTAAACATCAGCACGGCCGCAATGAACATCAGCCCAAACCGGGCGATATTCGTAAACAGAAGGAGACGGATTCGGTCAATTCTGTCCACAATCATTCCTGCGAAAGGCAGAATAAGTACATTAGGCAGCATATAAACCGTCATCGCCAGTCCCATGATAGTAGTCGAGCCTGTTAGGGAATAGATAACCAGTGGCAAAATGACTGTGGTGACTGAGCTCCCCAACATTGCGATCCAATGTCCAAGCCACAACAAGGTGAACGCTTTGGATTGTTTTAAGGGTGAAGTGAAAGTAGCCCAGGCCGAGGGACTGCCTTCAGGTGAAGTAGAGGATAAGGTTGAATTCTGGGTATCCATGATCACACTCCGGTACATATTTCTAAATTGCATATTAAAACCTATTATACGAAATCTCAAACGTGAGGGTACAGAAAAAGTTGCTGTGAGGGGAGTTATAATGAATAACCTGCCAATGAAAGAGTCAACCTAGAATAACTTTAGGCCACAAAAATATATAACTTACCTTTTTCATAGGGATTATTGGATAAAAGCATTGACGCGTGAAAATGAATGATGTACTATTCAATGACCAGCCGCGTGCTAGGTTATCAAGAAAAGGGAAAGAGTGTGGATACCATGAAAAAATTTAGTTTTTTGCCGATTGTACTCATCGTGATGGCATTGCTGGTTTCGGCCTGCGGGAACAACGATAAAGGCGCCAGTACCAATAATGCATCTACCGGAGAAAACGGATCTAATAATGGAAAAGCAGATACCACTGCTACAGCTACTCTTGAATCTGTAAAAGCAAGCGGCAAGCTAAGAATTGGCACGGAAGGCACCTATGCTCCGTTTACCTACCATGATGCTGCTGGTAAACTGACGGGCTTCGATGTCGATATTGCGACTGAAGTGAGCAAACGCCTGGGTGTACAACCGGAGTTTATCGAGACGCAATGGGACGGCATATTCGCAGGGTTGAACTCCAAGCGGTTTGACACAGTGTTCAATGAAGTATCCATTACAGACGAGCGCAAGCAAAAATATGATTTTTCCGATCCGTACATTGTCTCCAAGGCAGTTCTGATCGTAAGCGAAGACAATACAGACATCCATAAATTTGCTGATCTAAAAGGGAAAAAGTCCGGGCAATCCCTGACCAGCAACCTGACTCAAATCGCGAAAAGCAACGGTGCGGAAATTGTGGCAACAGAGGGATTCAACCAAGCCATTGACCTCCTCACTTCCAAACGGGTGGATGCGACCGTCAATGATGGATTATCCTATCTCGATCTGAAAAAGCAAAAGCCAGACGCACCCATCAAAAAGGTGGACGAATCTCCAGATGCTTCACACAGCGCAGCTGTATTCAATAAAGGCAGCGAAGATTTGATCAAGGAAGTAAACAAAGCGTTGGCTGATATGAAGGCTGACGGTACGTATCTGAAAATTTCCGAGAAATATTTTGGAGCCGACGTATCCAAATAATAAATGAAGACCAAACGTTCGCCAAGGCGAACCGAATCTTCTCAAACCTATCTTTTCAAAGGATGTCTGTACAATGGATGATCGCCAAATACAAATCATTATGGATTCATTATTGCCTCTGCTAAAAGCAGGGGTTTCTTTTACGATTCCGCTCACGCTTATCTCCTTTGCTCTGGGACTCGTGCTGGCGCTGATTACAGCGTTAGCCCGGCTGTCCAAATGGAGAATACTCAAGCTGATTTTCGGCTTCTATGTATGGGTGATTCGAGGAACTCCGTTGCTGGTGCAATTGTATATTATTTTCTATGGTTTACCTTCCGTAGGTATTACATTGGACCCGTTTATTGCTTCAGTAATCGGTTTTACCCTCAGCGTAGGGGCTTATAGCTCTGAAATTATACGTGCGGCTATCATATCTATTCAGGAAGGCCAATGGGAGGCGGGATACTCCCTGGGGATGACGCGCTGGCAAGTATTGCGACGTATCGTGCTACCGCAAGCATCCCGTGTGTCCATACCTCCGTTGGCTAATTCATTCATCAGCTTGGTGAAGGATACCTCACTGGCTGCGACCATCACCTATGTGGAAATGTTCAGAACGGCTAACCAGATTGTAGCTACCACATACGAACCGCTATTGGTGTATACCGAGGCGGGGGTTATTTATCTGCTGTTTAGCACTATTTTGACTGTGCTGCAAAATTACCTGGAGAAGCGACTAGGCCGTTTTTCCGTCAGATAAAGGAGATTGTACCGGTGATCCAAATTCGGAATATACACAAATCGTTCGGCTCGCTGGAAGTGCTTAAGGGTGTTGACGTAACGTTGGGTAAGGGGAAGGTGCTTGTTATCATCGGTCCTTCCGGTTCTGGTAAAACAACGTTTTTACGCTGCTTAAATTTGCTGGAGATTCCTGACCAAGGAGAGATTCAAGTAGGGGATATTGCACTGAATTTTGCGAAAGGAACGAAGCTCCGGCAAGAAAATATTTTGGCGCTGCGCAAGCGGACAGGGATGGTGTTTCAATCCTACAACCTTTTCCCACATATGACAGCAGCACAAAATGTGATGGAGGGACAAGTCACGGTTCAGAAAAAGAGCAAGGACGAAGCGCGCAAACGTGCATTGGAGTTGCTTAAAAAAGTGGGGTTGGCTGATAAAGCCGAATCCTATCCGCATCAGTTATCAGGAGGACAGCAGCAACGTGTCGGTATTGCCCGGGCAATGGCGGTCGAACCTGAGGTACTATTGTTCGACGAGCCGACCTCCGCGCTTGACCCCGAGTTGGTAGGCGAAGTGCTCAAGGTTATAAAACAGCTGGCTGCCGAAGGGATGACGATGGTCATTGTTACCCATGAAATGAAGTTTGCAGCCGAGGTCGCGGACCATGTGATTTTGATGGATCAGGGTGTAATCGTTGAGCAGGGTACGCCGCATGAGGTTCTGGAACAGCCCACCAGTCCACGGGCTATTCAGTTTTTGAATCGTCTGAGCGGGGAAGTGGAATAAAGGGAAATACAGTATTTATTAAAATAAGCGTTTAGACTGAATAAAAGGCAGCTACAGCCCCGGGCATTTCAAAAATAAAGCCTTGCACCCGTAGCTGCCTTTTGCTCATCAGTTGCCCTCTTTTATTTCATTTTTAATGTAAGCAAAAAAGTAATCAACAGAATACAACAGCCTGCTATAAATGGAGCGAACAGATTTGCATCCAATAAAAAACCCGCTAGAGTAGGGCCTAAAATATTCCCAACACTCATATAGGCATTATTCATACCAGCTACATATCCTTGCTCATTCCCGGCCATCTTCGATAATTGTGTATTAAGAGCTGGACGAAGCATAGCTGTGGCAAAGAAAATAAGGGAAGTGACAAGGAAGATACTCCAGAAATCTTTGGCTAGGAGAAATAAAATATAAGCAACAGAGGTGAAAAGAAGCGATCCTTTGATCACTCTTTGTTCACCAAACTTATTGATTATTTTAGCAACAACTAATGCTTGCATACCGACTCCGATCACAGCACCTGCGGTCAGAATGACAGCAATATTTTGCGGCGAGAATTGGAAGCGGTTCGTTACATATAAACCAAGAACAGATTCAAAATTAGCGAGTCCAAAGGTCATCACCAGGACAAGTACAAAGAGCATTGTATATTTTGACTTCAATGATCTCGCGTATTGTTTATAAATAGATTCCTTCTGAATCATTCTTGCCCGTGCTGCTTTCATTTGCTCTTTCGATAAACTTTCAGGCAAACAAAACACTGAAAAAATAACAGCAGCTATAGCAGCACCTGTCGCTGTGTAAAGCGGCACTCTCGTTCCATATCCTGCAAGAAGACCACCCAATCCAGGTCCAATAACAAATCCGAATGACATGGCTGCGGCGAGCAGGCTGTTCCCTTTGGCGCGTTCTTCGGTTGTTGTAATATCCGCTACATATGCCATCATAGGAGGAACAATCAAGGCTGCTGCCATTCCTTCCAGAAGTCTTGAGGTATACAGCATCCATAATTCATCTCCGATAGCAAAGATAAATTTAGCTACAGCAAAAACAATGACACCTACGAGGATAAAAACTTTTCTCCCATATCGATCAGACAGCTGTCCAGTCAGGGGAGAGAGCAGGAACTGCGTTATGCCATAGGCTGCTACCAATAAACCGATTGCCCGCCCACTGGCTCCAAACTCAATGATCAGTTCCGGCAGGATGGGGGTAATTAAACCCACGCCCACCATAACAATGAAGATATTAATCATTAGAATCCCAAGTATTCTTTTCATGCAAAAAACCTCCTTATCCATTGGTTTCTGGATAGGAGGCAGACATACGAACAAGAAGATACACTGCTCCCGTCAAAGAAGCAATGCTCTTATCGTTAATACCCAAAAGCCTACACTAATCCTATCCAGAAAATTCGTAAGATTACGATTTTTTTCTTTGGTGGAATAGGATTAGTAGATCATTGGCTTAAGGTCACCCTTTCGATACTTTATTGTTTATCAACGTAACATAAATTTCTTGATAAGGCAATGAAAGGATAAATCAGAAGAACCCGACTCGTCCTTCGGCCACATTTTTTAGCCAGTCCTGCTTACGGCTCTTATCGAGCTCGCCTCGCATACCTTTGATAATCAGTTCAATATCGGCTTTTCCCTGCTCATGCCACTCCAGAGCCGTGCTGACATAAAGTTCTCCGAGCTGTGCCAGCGAAAACCCGTCAGTCATGGCTGCCGCCTTCTGTGTACCCGTTTCTCCTGCAAAAACAAGGAAGTTACGCAACTTGAGATATGCCAGTCGCAGCGCTTCGTCAGGCAAACTGATTTCATAAGCCCGGTCGAAACGCCCTGCCCGGTTCATCAGACCCGGGTCGATTTTTTCGGGATAATTGGTCGTTCCGATCAGGAAGATGCCCTCCTTGGATGTAGCACCGTCGAGGGTATTCAGGAAAAAAGAACGCACCTCCTGAGGCATGGAATCAATGTCCTCAATGACCAGCACCATCGGAGCCAGGCGAGTAGCCGCCTCGAACACCTCTTTGACCGATTCACTGGTTGTATACTCCGTAATTTGCCAGTAGGCTGCCGGACCCGGTACACTGCTGGCAATTGATTTTACAAGTGTTGTTTTACCATTGCCCGGATGGCCGTATAGCAGAATGCCGCGCTTGTAAGGAATGTTATAAGTCTGATAGAAGGTACGATCCGCTTCAAAAAACTGATCAAGTGATCGGAAAATATCCCGTTTGATTTCCGCTTTCAAAATCACGTCATCTCGCGTAATTGCGCGGGTTATCGGCTCTGCCTGCCGAGAAAGTCCACGGCTTGTGTCGGTAAACACGGTGACACGCTTCATATTCTGCTTACGTTCACGACCGCGTACTCCCGCGAGGAAGCCTTGCAGCTCCTGGTCGCCTATCGCAAATACGTAATCTTCATTGTACACGCCATTATCACGGAAAAAGGGAACTCGCGCCAGCGCGATGCCCCACTTGGGATAGGCGAATACATTATTACGCATCGACAGATGCACGCCGTATTCAGGAGTCGGCCCGTCATCGTCATACTGGATGGTGCGTTCCTCCAAACGATCGAAGACCCGTGCCACATGCTCCAGGTCGGGACTGCCTGAACGAATATCCTCCTCCAGCAGATCCCAATACTCAATATTGGGATCATCGCTGGCATACAGCACGTATTTTACGCCATAGCGGTTATAGAGTGCTTCACTGATACCGTCGATCAGACGGGCATAAGCGGCATAACCGGTAATGCGTCCATCTGTACGTTCATCAAATTCATAAATAGCTGGGATGTCTATACTCAAATTATTTGGCTCCTTTCAGGGCAGCTAGCGGCTTGCATTTGGCTACAACTGCTGCGAGTCCTGCCCCGGTGACACTTTCGATAATATCATCTACATTTTTGTAGGCTTGCGGAGATTCGTCGATAATGCTTTCCAGTGATGCCTGATTGACCACAATTTCGTCGTCTGTCCCTACACCCAGGGCCCCTGCAAAATCGTCCACACTGACGAGTCGTTTGGTCGCAGAACGCGAACGAATACGGCCTGCTCCATGGCAAATGGAGTGGAAGTTATCCTGACCGCCCGGTAAGCCTACCATAATATAAGAGGCTGTTCCCATAGAGCCGGGAATCAGGGCCGGATGCCCTGTCGCCTGATAAGGCCGCGGATTGTCGGGGTGTCCTGCTGGAAGAGCACGCGTAGCACCTTTACGATGCACAAACACACTACCGTGATCCGGATGGGATTCCTCCCAAGCATAATTGTGCATTAGATCGTACAAAGTATGCAACTCGCACTTTGTACCAAAGACATCGCGAAAGGCTTCACGCACGGAGTATGCGATGAGATGTCGGTTCACCACGGCATAATTCAGCGCCGAATACATCATATCGACATAATGTGCAGCTTCGGGATGGTCCAGCGGTGCGAATACCAGTCTCGGGTCAGAGGTACCGAGTCCGAGACGGCTCATCGTCTTGGCAATGGCAGATGAACTAGCCTGGCTGACTGCTCCACCCCAAGCCCGCGATCCAGAATGAATCATCACAGCCACCTGACCGTCGAACATCCCCCAAGCTTCAGCTGTTTCACGGTTTTCCTCCGCGATTTCAATCGCCTGAATTTCGACGAAATGATTGCCTCCACCCAGTGTGCCGAGCTGTCGGTGAGCCCGGTGCCATGTACGGTCTTCGACAAGATTCAGCACCTCCTCGTCAAAGGAGAACTTACTGTGCTCTACATGGGTGAGTGAGGTGGATTTCTTAGGAGTGTAGCTGTCCGGAATATATTTGTTGGGTAAGCCGTGTAGACCCTTGCGTACAATATGCTCCAGTCGGATATCCGAATAATGCCCGCGTTGGTGGGCTTCCATGGGCAAATATTTGTCGATGGTTTTGACCAGCTTACGGCGCAGCTTGGTTTCCTTCAAAGCATCCTTGTGCAGATTGGTCAGGTGTACGCGCATGCCGCAGCCAATATCACTGCCGACGATGGAGGGAGATACGTAACCATCCTCCATTCCCCATACAGCAGTCGTACCGATGCAGGTTCCGACGCCTACATGTACATCTGGTGTGTATCCCATATAGCGGATACCTGGAATTTGTAAATTGTTATTAGCCATCTCGAACACTTTGTAATCCAGTGAGGAGAAAAGTTGCTGAGAAGCATAGACGGTTAGATCACCTGCCGGAAGCTTCATCAGATGGCTGTATGGTCCTTCATGCAAGGACGAGTCGGTTGTATGTTGTATATTCATATAAATGGGTAGTTCCCTTCTTCAAGTAAATTCATAAATACTTGCATAAAAAGATTTAAAAAACAAAAAAAGCCGCAGACTTGTCGTCTACGGCTTCTTGCACCGAAAGTGTTATTACATTTTATGATCAACACATCATAAATACGTAAAATAACCTGTTCTTCCAATAGCATAAAAAAATAAAAAAGCCCGGCTAATCACGCCGTCAGACAGCGTGATATCACCCATCATGTCGCCCGAACGGGGCCGATGAGACGAAAACTCAAATATGTGGTTGTATCATGCTGCCTGTCTGTCGTTATCATGTAAAGCACGGTCATGTCTGTCGGCCCCCTTTTCTTAAAAGTTAATTGCTATGTTAATGGAAACCTGTGGAAGCTGTCAACCCCTGAAAGGTAGAAGTGTGGAAAAATGTGACTTTACTCATGGTGAAGTGTGAGTAACATCATAGTTCAATTGGCCCGAAGCTGTTATTGTACTAAATATTCAAATATTCAGATATTGTTGATCGTTTATAGGACAATTCTGTGAGGGGGACGGAGCAGGCATGGAAGGAGATCTCCAGAAATTTAAGGCCGACTTTTTCAAAGCATTGGCTCACCCTCTGCGCATCCGCATTTTGGAGGTGCTGAGTGAAGGGGAACGGAATGTGAACGAGCTGCAGACTGCGCTCGGTTCTGAAGGTTCTGCCGTATCGCAGCAATTGGCCGTTTTACGAGCCAAAAATTTGGTGAACAGCTTCAAGGAAGGTACATCGGTTGTGTATTCACTACGTGATCCGCTTTTGACGGAGCTGCTTGCAGTGGCGCGACGGATTTTTGACAATCATTTGGTCGAAGCTATCTCGTTGCTGGAAGGTATACGTAACGAGAAGTAATGCTATTACAGAAAAGAAGGGTTACAGGAATGAAGTGGATAGGAAGGTTCGAAGGCTATAACGCAGGGGCTTTGCGAAAGGATCTCATTTCCGGAAGTATTGTAGCGATTGTGGCGATTCCACTCGGTATGGCGTTTGCCATTGCATCAGGAGTAAAGCCGGAATATGGGCTGTATACGACCATTGTTGCGGGAATTTTGGTTTCGCTGCTGGGAGGATCCAAATTCCAGATCGGAGGACCTACAGGCGCGTTTATTCCGATTTTGCTAGCTATTGTCATGCAATACGGTTATGAGAACTTACTCATAGCCGGTTTTATGGCGGGCATTATGCTCATTTTAATGGGTGTACTCAGGCTGGGGGCATTGATCAAGTTTATTCCCAAGCCAGTAACGATTGGCTTTACGGCCGGAATTGCCGTGACGATATTCAGTGGTCAGATTGCTAACTTTCTCGGCTTGCGCGGGGTAGAGAGGCATGAAACTTTTCTGCCTTCCATGGCAGAGCTCATCCATCGACTTCCTTCACTGAATGTGTATAGTATCCTGACGGCTTGTATCTGTCTTGCCGCGCTTATTTTGGTGCCTAAAAAATGGCCCAAGATACCCGGATCACTGGTTGGTCTACTCTTGTCAACGCTGGTGGCAGCTTTACTTTTTCCAGGGCAGGTGGCTACGATTGGCTCTGCGTATGGCGCAATTCCAGCATCTTTGCCTGAGCTACATATTCCTGCGGTGACGTGGGATTTGATCGTGAAACTCTTGCCGCCAGCACTTGTTATTGCAATGCTGGGAGCTATTGAATCTCTGCTTTCAGCGGTGGTAGCTGACGGTATGACGGGAGCCCGGCATAGCAGCAATCGTGAACTGGTTGGACAAGGGATTGCTAATTTGCTGACACCGCTGTTCGGCGGTATTCCTGCGACAGGTGCAATTGCCCGCACCGCCACAAATATCCGTAATGGTGCTGTTTCTCCTATGTCAGGCATCGTACATGGGTTCGTGGTGCTCCTCATTCTGGTGCTTTTTGCACCTTACGCATCTAACATTCCGTTGGCCAGTATGGCTCCGGTGCTGATGGTAGTAGCGTGGAATATGAGTGAGCGCAAGCATTTTGCGCACATTCTCAAAACGCTGACAGCGGATTCTATTGTGCTGGTTGTCACCTTTTTGCTGACGGTTTTTACGACGCTGACAACGGCTGTGGAGGTAGGCCTGATTCTAGCGGTTGTATTGTTTGTTAAACGTATGAGCAGTACACTTTCAGTAGACAAGGTACTTCCTGATCCTTCTGTAAAACATGAAAAAGTAGGCGCCCATATGGTCACAGATCAGCATGATTGTCCACAAGTGGCTATTTACAATGTGGAAGGCCCTCTATTTTTCGGTGCAGCCTCGGTATTGGAAAACTCAGGTGTGGGAGGCCGGACGGATCACCTACAAGGGATTTTGTTGTTACGTATGGGAAAGGTTCCTTTTATGGATATGACGGGAGAAGGTAACTTTACTGCATTAATTCAGAAATACCGGAAGTCTGGCGGGACAGTGCTTGTTTCCGGACTCCAGCCTCAACCGCTGGCATTACTACAGAAAACTGGATGCTACGACATGATTGGACAAAAGCATTTTTTTGAACACACAGGAGAGGCCCTTACGGCTGCTCTTGCACTGGTGAATCAGGATCATTGCTGTGGATGCAGGCAAATGGCTTTCCGAGAATGTACGAGTCTGTGCCGCAGACCGCAGCCAACCAAATCATCCTTTCCAGATGGAGCCGTCTCGGTTCCCATACCTGTAAATAGCGGCAGATAACACTCTTTTAAGTTTCTTGCTGAATGTCGAAAAATCTCTTCTGATCTCCGAAACCAAGTGCACAATGAAGACTTGCATTTGCTTCGAAAATGGAAGAGATTTTTCTTTTCTTCAAGGAAAAAAGGAATAAAATTCAAAAAAATGCTTGAATATCTGATTTTATGACACTATACTAGATTCAAAAGATACCATATGTTTCATTCTTTTGTTTTAAATTGTATTTTAATACTTGCACATTAACCTCCTCGATTACTTCTAAATTTCTTATCCTACCTTTCTCTTCATTTTTTTCACTTATCATTTTCAAACTTGTCCACCTGTTTCTACCCGATGCTCGTTTTTTACGGTCTGCACCAAGGGTTGTTCACCTCAGAATGATGATCTATGGATTTCACCCCGGCGGAATCTATATTTTTTAAAGGAGGTGAGTACCAGAGGCTATTTTGTGAGCTTTTGACGTAGCTGTCCGGAAGGTTGTCCTTGAGAATTAAAAAACCAAGTAAAGGGAAATGGAAAGTATTGATTAAGTCGAAAAATATCAAAAAGACGCTGTCGGTCAGTTTTACCGCTCTTCTTGCCTTTTCTCTAATTTCCCCGGTATATGGGGATTCCAGCACAACCACCTCAGAGGAGGATCAACCATTTCCGCCAAGGTTTCAGCCAAACTGAACCAACAATTCAGTGCCAGTGAGTATGTCACCTATCTGGTTAAATTGAAGGATCAGGTGGATACGGAGTCCGTTGCCAAGCATGCTTTCCAAAAGGCCTCTGCAGAGCAGATTTCACCCGCTGCTGCTAAGCTTTCTGTACGTACAACAGTTGTGAACTCTCTCATGGATACAGCAGAAAAAACGCAACAATCCGTGGAAGAATACTTAAAGAAAGAAGTTAATAACGGAAGCGTCAAAAAGTACAAGAGTTACTTTATCGTGAACGCTTTTGCGGTCACCAGCACCAAAGAGGTCATGGATAATCTGGCCACACTTCCTGAGATCGACAAAATTTTACCGGATGAAAAGCGGGAACTGCAAAAGGTAGAAATAGATAAGGATGCCCAGCCTGTGGTTGAGGAATCTACAGCTGACCAAGTGGTTGCAGATCAGGCCACTGTAGATACGGCTGTGACGGAAGAGAATGCGCAAAAATCGGTGGAAGAATCCGTATATAAGGATGCGGTAACGCCAAGCCGTGTCGAGTGGAATATCTCTAAAATCAAAGCACCACAGGTTTGGGCCAAAGGCATTGACGGCAAAGGCATTGTTGTCGCCAATCTGGATACAGGCGTTGAATATACTCACCCGGCGTTGAAAAGAAAATGGCGTGGTCTGAATGCTTCCGGTCAGGTCGTGAATCCAGAACTGAGCTGGTATGATGCGGTTGATGGAGCATCGCTGCCAACTGATTCAAATGGACATGGTACACATACGATGGGTACAAGCGTTGGCTCGGACAGCAACGGTACGAATGAAATCGGTGTTGCTCCTGGCGCCAAATGGATTGCGGTTCGAGTATTCAATCCAGATACCACCGACTCCATCTTACTGGACGGTGGACAATGGATTCTTGCTCCTGTAGATAAAAACGGTAAAAAGCACCCTGAGCTTGCACCGGATGTGGTGAATAACTCTTGGGGCGGTGGACCTGGCCTGGATGAATGGTATCGTCCAGTCACCAAGGCGTGGAGAGCGGCTCAGATTTTCCCTGAGTTCTCCGCAGGCAACACAACACTGTCCAATCCGGGCGGACCTGGGTCTGTAGCCAATCCGGCAAATCTGCCGGAGGCTTATGCGACAGGAGCCACGGACGTTAACAACAAGCTAGCCAGCTTCTCGCTGCGCGGTCCTTCTCCTTATGGCGAAGTGAAGCCTGAAATTTCGGCTCCTGGTGTAAACATCCGTTCTTCTGTACCGGGCGGAGTGTATGAGGGGGGATGGAACGGTACCTCCATGGCAGGCCCGCATACTGCCGGATTAGCAGCATTACTGCTTCAGGCCAAACCATCTTTGACCGTGGACCAACTGGAGGATGTTATTTCAAAAACAGCAACTCCGCTGACAGACAGCCAGTATCGGACTTCACCGAACAATGGTTACGGATATGGTCTGATCGACGCGCTTGCTGCGGTGAACTCCGTACTTAAGTAAAAATAATCAGACAGGATTAAGAAAGTCTTCCGAAAATCCCTTTGAGCGGCTCGTACAGAGATTGCATACACCTGCTAACCGTGTAATGCACTAATTACGTAGCCGCTAAAAAGGGGTTTTCGTACATAAAAGAATATAAAAGTCATAGAATTTCAAGAAAAATGCAAAAAAATGACTTGTATATCTGTTTTGATAACTTTATACTATTCCATAATATATGATTATATATCAATTTTTAATATAAACTGTAATGATATAACATGTTTTTCTTCGAAGTTCTCCTGCTTTTTCTCCTTGGTTTCTACTGAATTTCATCGCTCTTCTATTGGGATTGTAAACTCACCTATGAAGTACCGCCATCTATGAACAGCCAAATATTTTTGTGCCTCTATATTCTATGAAGGAGGTGGTCGCCAACCACATCGTGTTGTGCAACCCGTGTGTTTGATGTGTAAGGTATGAGGTCTTACTCTGTACAGGTTATTCCAGAAACATTAAACCTAGTAAAAGGAGTGGAGAAGTAATTGATTAAACCTAAACGATTCAAGAAACCACTATCTATCGGACTATCTTTGCTTATGGCCTTTTCCTTTGTTCAACCTGCTTTGGCGAAAAACACACCGGATGGCTCCAAGCTGGAGCTGAAATCAGCCTCTCACAAGATCACGACCGCGAAGGTATCTCCGAAACTGACCAAACAGTTTGAGGAGAATAACTATGTTACCTATCTGGTCAAATTAAAAGAACAAGTTGACACTAACAAGGTTTCCAAAAATGCTCTCCAAAAGGCCTCACTTGAGAAAGTAACACCTTCCGCTGCCAAAATGGCTGCACGCAGCCATGTGATCAGTTCTCTGCGCGAAACGGCTTCAAGAACCCAATATGGGCTTGAAAATTATTTGGATAAGCAATCAGAGAGCGGCGGAGTGAAGGAATATAAAAGCTTTTTTATTGTCAATGCATTGGCTGTAACAAGCACCAAGGAGGTGCTGGATCATATTTCGCAGTTGCCTGAGGTCGATAAAGTCTTGCCGAATGAAACGCGTTATCTGCAAAAGGTGACGGTTGACAAGCAAGCAGAGGGGGCAAATGCCAAGACGGCTGAAACAGCTGAAACAGCGACAGCAGCAACGGCGAAGTCTGCAACGGTAGAGAAAGCTGTAGAACTGGAGAAGGACGATGGCAAAACATCGGCTAAGCCTGGCAATGCAGGTAAGAACGCTGTAGACCCATCTACGGTGGAATGGAACATATCCCATATTAACGCACCACAAGTGTGGGAAAAAGGAATCGACGGAACCGGAATCGTAGTTGCCAATCTGGATACAGGTGTAGATTATACACATCCGGCCCTTCATCGCAAATGGCGGGGTCTGGACGCGGCAGGCAATGTCGTGAATCCCGAGCTGAGCTGGTACGATCCGCATAGTCATGCGACGCTTCCGGTCGATCAGGAAGACGATTCCCATGGTACGCATACGATGGGCACGATGGTCGGCTCCGAGGAGAACGGAACGAACCGAGTGGGCGTTGCTCCTGGTGCGAAGTGGATTGCAGTTCGGATTTTTAATCCGGAAACGACGGATGCGATTATACTGGATGGCGGTCAATGGCTGCTTGCGCCAAAAGATGCTCAAGGGAATCTTCATCCCGAGCTTGCTCCAGATGTAGTGAACAACTCGTGGGGAGGCGGACCGGGTCTTGATGAATGGTTCCGGCCTGTGGTTCAGGCATGGCGGGATGCTCAAATCTTCCCCGAATTCTCTGCAGGTAACACCTCTCTTTCCAATCCGGGCGGACCTGCCTCAGTAGCCAATCCGGCGAACTATCCGGAATCCTTCGCTACTGGAGCCACGGATAGCAATGATAATCTGGCCAGCTTCTCATTGTTAGGACCCTCACCCTATGGTGAAGTGAAGCCCGAAGTTTCCGCGCCGGGTGTTAATATCCGGTCATCTGTTGCTGGTGGCGCCTATAAAGGCGGATATAACGGTACTTCTATGGCGGGACCTCATGTTGCGGCCCTTGCAGCGCTGTTGCTGCAAGCGAATCATTCGCTTACCGTAGATCAACTTGAGGAAATTTTGATGAATACGGCTACACCACGAACGGACAGCACATATCCTACTTCACCAAACAATGGCTACGGACATGGTGTCATTAATGCGCTGGATGCGGTCGGTTCGGTCATGCAGGGTCTGGGCTCCGTGTCTGGTAAAGTTGTAACGGGTGGCGACGATCTGGAAGCACCTGTTCTCGAGCATACACCGCCCGCTGCGGCATTCGAGGGTATTGATATACCTCTGACTGCTCATGTAACGGATGATGTCGGCGTGACAGCCGTTGAGGCATTTGCCAAAACAGCGGGTACGTCAAACTATGTATATATTCCGTTGGAACGGACCTCCGGCGACAGCAAAGATGGTACATATCAAGCATCCATCCCGACTTTTTTGGTGGATAGCGCTGGTCTGGAATACTATATTCGTGTAAATGATTACGGTAATAACGGATTTGAAACTGAAGTATATAAGGTGAAAATCTCTAAAGGGGTAAAACCAGGCTACACACAAGACTTTGAAAAAGACATTGCCGGTATTAATATCGGTGGACAGGGCAGTGTTTGGAAATGGGGAACTCCAACAAGCGGCCCTAAAAGCGCACATTCGGGTACAAAGGTCATCGCGACCAATCTCGAAGGCCAATATCAGACCAACTCCAACAGTTATTTTATGGCCCCTCCGATTGATCTGACCGAGAGCTCAAAAGGGGCACTGGTCAGCTTCAAGCATTGGTACGATCTTGAAAACAATTCTGATTTCGGCAAAGTGTACGTAGCAACCACAAACAATCAGAATGCGTTTGAGCAGGTATTATCATTTACCGGCGCCAGCAACGGCTGGAAAACACAATATCTTGATTTGCGGGCATTCGCGGGTCAAAAGGTATACCTCCTGTTCAACTTTACTAGTGACAATACGGTTGTGAAAGATGGCTGGTATATTGACGATCTGTCGATTCAGGAGCCAGACACCGTTGCACCTGCTGCGCCGAGCAATTTGACTGCTGAAGCAGATACTGTGGGCAACGTCACGCTGGCCTGGAATGCTTCCTCCGATGAAGATGTGAAGCAGTACAAGGTGTATCGTTCTACCCAGTCAGGTAAAAATTATGTTTCCGTCGGTACAACCTCAGCACTGACATTCACAGATACCATCACGGTCGGTGGAGCGACCTACCATTATGCAGTGGCGGCCGAGGATTATAGTGGTAATGAAGGAATCAAGTCGAATGAGGCTTCTCTGAGAGTAGACGTGCCGGATACGCTGTATAGCGATCATTTTGATGGCAGCTCGGATAATGGCTGGACTCATTCCGGCACCAAAGATGAGTGGGAACGCGGCATTCCTAAGGAAGTAGGACCAGAGAGCGCAGCGTCCAGACCCAATGTGTGGGCAACCGATCTGGATAGCAATTATGAGAACGGAGCTGAATTTTCGCTGGTTTCACCAAAAATTAATTTGCAAGCTGTACGCAACGCAACACTGACCTTCAATCACTGGTTTGAAATTGAGGCTGGCTATGATTACGGTTATGTGGAAGTGTCCAAAAACAATGGTGACACGTGGAGCGAGCTGGGCAAATTCTCTCACAATACGAACGGGAAAAAGTGGGCTCCAGTTTATTACAATCTGGATAGCTACGCCGGCAATGAAATCCAAATTCGCTTCCGTTTGAAATCGGATAACAGTGTGAACAAGAACGGCTGGTATATTGACGATTTCCGTGTGCTTGGCATTCCAGCTACGACAGTGACTAAGGACATCGTACCTGAGTCGAATATCAAGCTGGAAAAAGCGGAAGAACAGTTCCCGCTGTACAAAATTACAAGTACTGAAAAGAGTGAATTCCAGGAGAAAGTGAAGCCGGCAGAAACAACGGTGGAACGTGGACGTGTCGGTCTCGACAGTCTTCCAGCCAGCGCTACGGTTACGGTATTGGAAACCGGACGTTCGGTAAAAACGGATCCGACCACGGGCAAATACAGCTTCACCCATGTAGCCGGCGACTATACGCTGAAGGCTGAAGCCTACGGTTACGTTCCTCAAACGAAAGCAGTCACGATTGAGAATAACAAAGTCATCAGAGCAAACTTTAGTCTTCAGGCCATACCTCACGGTACGATTCACGGGGTCATTACCGACAAGCAATCCGGTGAACCGATCCAAAAAGCGAAAGTGTTGGTGGTGGAGGATGCACGCATTGCTCCGGTAGAAACGAATGAGGCTGGAGAATTTACGCTGGACGTGCTGGAAGGAACATACACGTTGTCCATTGCAGCCGAAAATTATTATAGCGACAGTGTATCCGTTACTGCTCCTCCGAACGGTAGTGTGGAAGCGAATGTCATGTTGAAACCTTTTATCGGGTTCCAAGGAGGCATTGCTTACGATGACGGGACAGGAGAAAATGCTAGAGCCTTTAACGCGGCAGGCAATTCATGGGCAGTCAGAATGACACCTGAGTCGGAAGTGACTCAAGTGACAGGAGCATCGCTTTTGTTCTGGAACTCTGCCTTCCCGAATCCGGGAGGAACGGCATTCCAATATTCTGTCTATGACGCCTCCGGTGCCGCAGGAGCACCTGGACGATTGTTGGCTGGTCCATTCGACGGGACTGCCGTACGGGATGAGACACAATGGACGACGGTACAGCTCCCAGAGCCGGTGACGGTTCAAGGTGACTTCTACATCGTATATACACAGTCTGCTGTAGGCACACAGTCGCCGGGTCTTGCTACAGATGAAAGCAGTCCCAATGCGCTTCGAAGTTGGCAAGGTGTAAGCGGCACATGGAGCCAATCACCTGAGGAGGAGGGTAACTACATGATCCGGGCTATCGTCAGATATCCGGTGAATGCTCCAACGATTACGACTCCTACGAAGGCTACCTATACGCAGGAAGAGACGATTACCGTAACAGGAACTTCTCCGGCAGAAGGAGCCGATATTCAGCTCTTTAACGGTAAGGAGCTGACTGGCACAACGAAGGTGAAGGATCGCCAGTTCAGTTTGTCGGTTGATCTTCAACCAGGTGCTAATCCGCTAAGTGTCCAAGCAGCGGTATACGGCAAAATAACGGATCGTTCCGAGCCGGTAGTTGTGACGCTTGACCAGACTAAACCGGGTCTGATCCTGACTTCACCTGATGAAGGGGCGCGTACAAACGCGGGTGTAGTCAGTGTAGTCGGTACTGTGTATGACGAGTTCCTCACCGAATTGACGATTAATGGTGAGCCCGCTGAATTTGGAAGTGACGGCAGCTTTAACAAGCGGTTGCTTATCAACGAAGGTGAAAATCAAATTACGGTGACGGCCAAGGATCTTGCCGAAAACGAAACAACCGTTACGCGCTCGGTGTATGTCGATACAGCTCTGCCGAAGCTTGAAAACATTAGTCCTGCTGAGGATGTGCGTATTACTCCAGGACAGTCGGTACGAGTATCCTTTGACAGTGCATCCGGTTTGGAGGCGTCCTTCCATGTGGAGCTGCCTTTCAACCTGTCCACTTTGGGTCGCAACGATATTCCATTAAATGAAACTTCGTCAGGCCACTATGAAGGTACTTATTTCACTTCATCTTCCCTGAACCTGGAAGGCGGAGTCATCGTGATCCGGGTAAGGGATGCAGCGGGAAATGAAGTGGAGACGGAGGCACCGGGAAGATTGTATGTAACCAATGGTGGAGGACAGAACCCTGATCCGAATCCACCTACATCCAATGAGAAGCCAGTAGCCATTATTCAGGCTAATGAATCCGCTAAGAAGAACAAAAATGTACAATTTAACGCCAAAGCTTCCCGTGATGTAGACGGTGAGATCGTCAGTTACAGCTGGAATTTTGGGGATGGTGATACGGCGGTCGGTTCCAAGGTGAAGCATAAATTCACCACAGCTGGAACGTATACCGTGGAGCTAACGGTGACGGATAATGACGGCGCAAGCGGTAAGACTGTGCATACGATCACGATCCGTTAACACCCAGTAGGAAATGGAATGCTTGTTTTAGAGTATCAATGAAGGCCCACAGCAAGCCACGGTTTATAGAGGCTGCTGTGGGCCATTTTTAATTGTCGAACCGTTCAGGAAGCGATACAATGAGTAGAACTCTATAAAGTGAATCGTTTCACAATAATATTTTAGCAGGAGAGGATCATATGATTCATTTGCAAAAAGAAAGCGGACGTATCCGTCTTGTACTGGATGCCTATTTTATGGGGGAAGATATCGTTGTACTCATTTCTGGCGGTGATCAGCCCCATTTGGGAACGATTACAGCAGGGGCCAGACTCGAGCCGATTCAAACTGTGCAATTGCAAAATCACAAGGAGTTTTATATTACCGAAGAAATTGCAGTTCGCTTACGAAAAGAGTTTGCGGGCAATTTTGCCATTTGCTGCGGGACACATTTGGACCATGCATCCAAGGACGAAATCCGAGTGCTGACAGATATGGCCATACAACTGGGAAAAGAGCTCATTGGAGAACTCAAGCAAGCACGCTAGTAGCAACCTTTTTAAGTGAACTCTCGAAAGAGCAGATTGCGATAGGGGTATTTACTAAAGGAATACTTAAAAAGCAATGCAAAGCCATCGTCCTCAATTTGTACGGATTTCAGCGCAGAGGATGGAATCAAACTACGGATCATGACATGAACTGCACGCTGGTCTTGTCTGTTGATCGCTTTGGCTAAGGCAGAAGCAAAACATGGATTACGTGCCAATTCGCGATACAGCGGAAAAACGGCTTTTGCGATGGCGCGATGAACTCTCGGCTCAAATGTAAACTGCACAGTCCCCGGTGGAATCGTTGTTCCATTCGTATAATAGAGCATCGGTGGCTGAGCTAAAAAGGAAATAAAGTAGCCGATGCCATTCGTGCCTAAGCCTTGTTTGGCGGCAAATGGAGCTACTGAGCAGAGAAGGGATTTCATCCGATCCAAATTCGCCTGAACGACAGCTCGTGACCATTGAACTGCAAACGCACGGCGAGTTGCTATAGCTTTGTAAAATGGCAGCATGGCAGTGGATATTATCCTAAGTGTGTTTGCATTTAAACGTTTGTGAGGCGAGCGCTTTCTGTGGGATGTTGCACGATATAGCATAGCTCCGACCTCCTTGGCAGGATGCTCTCATGGAGCACAATTGATCTGTAACAGGTAAAATACTGTATGCCCAGTTACCTCAAAAAGTGCTAATATCGCTATGTTTCTTCTTTTTAACGTTCTAATTTAAAAATTCGAAATAAGTACTGTCCTGATTTGTAAGATTGTGGTACCCTAGAACTTATATAATTGCTATTTTTCGTATTGGAGTTGAATTTAACAGATGAGTGATTTGTACAAGGAGCCTCGATCTTCCGATCCTTTTCAGGAGACGAACGATTATAACGCCCCATTTAACCCGCCCCCAGTAGTTCCACCTACCAATAGTAAAGCTGTTGCCTCGATGGTGCTCGGGATTTTATCTGTTGTCATTCCCTATATCGGGTTGATTATCGGAATTGTGGGTATTATTTTGTCCAGTCTTTCCCTGAAGGAAATTAACCGTCATGGCGAGCAAGGCAGAGGTATGGCCATTGCTGGACTGGTATGTAGTATTATCGGTACACTGATTTATACACTGATCATCATTTTTATAGTTATTGTTTTTATTGTAGCGGCCTCCAGTGGCGATCCGGATATTTTTTCAGACATTTAATGAATTGAAGAATGCTTGAGTCAGACAAACCATTCACGATTTGACTATTGGATGCTATGATAAAAGGAGTCCAATGAAGGAGAGTGAAGCCGTATGGCACGTACTCAAACACAAAAAGCGCTAAGCAAGGCAAAACGCGCTGGAATCTATTGCGCGGCACAGAGCCGCAAAACAAATGACCATTATGGCGAGATTTCACAGCACATACGAATGAAGCCGACCAAGCAGGAACAATTACAAAAGGTCAAGCACAAGAAGCGAATCGTTCAGAGCGACGCTTCTTTTTTTGTCTTTAGAGAGAACAGCAGTGTCCTTTTCAGCGTGGATTTATAAAGTAGCAGAGAAATGATTGTATACAAGCGAAAAGCGCTTTTCTGTACCGAAAAAGGACTTGATAATAATTATCATTCTTGTTAGAATATCATAAGAAAGAAGGAACCCGGGCATGGGCTCCTTCATTATAAAGCTAGGCTTGAAATCAAAGATTTACTTGGCTTCGAAGGTTTTGCAGTCTGTTTCTTCAGACTTGTGAGTGTCTTCTGGTCTGTTGCTTACGATGTAAATGGAGCTAGCGCTGCATTTATTCTCTTGGGCCCAGTACGTACAAGAGTTGACTTCACACAGAACGTCTTTTGCCATGTTGTGCACCTCCTTATATGGGTGTGATGGGCTGAGCAAATAGTATCACGGTCAGTCAAGGTAGGACTTGTCCAACTGTGTTTACCCTCTTGTTAGGAAGAGGGATTTTGCTATGCCTACCTGTACAATATCAAATGAAATTTAAAATTGCAATGATAGCATCATTTGCAGTTCAAAGCGGACATAAGTGTCCCTTTTAATTAAAAACAAAAGCTGTCCTCCATGCAGAACGAAATGTTTCTCTGCTGGAGAACAGCTTTTTTTGTTTTTCTAACATAGGGACAGCACTAAAAGACTTAGCGCACGTTAGGAATATTTATGATGGGATCAATATCAGCATCATAGTCCACACCTTCGAACTCAAAGCCGAACAGTTGGAAAAATTCGCGACGATATCCTTCAAGATCTGACAATTCGTAGATATTGTTGGTCGTCAGCGCCTCCCATATCTTCTCAACCTCTGCCTGCACGTCTTCGCGCAGTTCCCAATCATCAATGCGAATACGTCCTTCTTCATCTACAGGAGTTTCTGGTGCGTACAGACGCTCAGCAAACAGGCGGTAGCTCTGTTCTACGCACCCTTCATGCAGCCCTTTTTCCTTCATTACCTTATATAAAGCAGAAATATACAGAGGAACGACAGGGATAGCGGAGCTTGATTGGGTAACGAGTCCTTTGGTGACTGCGACGAAGGCGCGTCCGCCTGTAACTTTCAGCTGATCGTTCAGCTGACGTGCTGTCTCCTCCAGATGATCCTTTGCACTTCCGATACTGCCCTCTCTGTAGATGGCTTGTGTAATATCTGAACCGATGTACGAAAAAGAGAAGGTCGTTGCAGTATCGGCGAGCACGCCGCCAGCACGCAAGGCGTCAATCCACAATTTCCAGTCCTCACCGCCCATAACTTCTACAGTTCCTTGTACCTCTTCTTCTGTTGCGGGTTCGAGCGTCACGCTGCTGACTTCCCCGGTGTGGAAGTTAACGGTCTTGTTTGTGTAAGGCTTACCAATAGGTTTAAGCACGGAATTAAACGTTTCGCCTGTGCGGGGATTTGTACGGCGACCTGAAGCGACACTATAAACCACTAGATCGACTTGTCCCAGTTCTTCGCGAATGGCTTCCACCGTTTTGGCTTTGACCTCATCCGAGAAGGCATCTCCTGTCACGCTTAAGGATTTAAGCCCAGCTTCCTGAGCGGCTTTTTCAAATGCAGCAGAATTGTACCAGCCTGCCGATGCTGTGCGTGTAGCCGTAGCATTGCTAGGACGATACACGCCAATTGTATTGGCACGCGCACCGAAGGCGGCAGTAATGCGAGAAGCCAATCCATATCCGGCAGATGCCCCGATTACAAGTACATTACGGGGGCCTTGGATAGCAGGACGGGCCTGTACATAGTCAATTTGCTCCTGAACATGTTGGGCACAGCCCACCGGATGAGCAGTGGTGCAGATAAAGCCACGTGTTCTTGGTTTGATAATCATGTTATTGTAATTCCTCTCTTCTTGTAGCGATCTTCACCCTTACTATTTTAACTTTTAACTATTTTTTTTCAAACGTGGATTTTAGTAAGTATCCTTTTTACCCAAAAGTGAATCTCTGTACAGGGTGGCAAGTGCCTAAGGGTCTGCATATGATGCTGTAACGATAAACATGAGAAGGGAGAGAGCTGCTTGAAGAACAAGAGCCGAAAAACCAACAGAAACAAAAAGCCGCTCTATCGTGTAATTGACCCGGATATGAATGAGTTAAGTATGATACAACGCTCAAAACCACTGCCTGCGGAGAGGGAGACAGAAGCAAGACTTCATCAAGTTGCTTCTCCGCCTCCCCCAACTACAGAGGAGTCGGAGCTAAAGACAGTTTTCGAGCCTGAAGTCGAGGCTCTGCACGAGAAAGAAATTGAGGTTGCAGATGTAGAGGAGACTCCAGCTTTGATGGAAGAACCCCCACTGCCAGAGCTAGAGCCAGAGCCAGAGATAGAGCTAGAGCTAGAGCCGGAACCAGAACCAGAACCTGATCCAATTGATGTGGAAGAAATTTTGAACAATAAGAAGGCTCCGCATGTAAACAATGCTTTCATCTATACAGACGATTTGAGTGATTTCGCTGTGACAGGTGAAAAGATCGCTCCCGCTTCCATAGATTCCAGCAAGCTGAAACAAGAGAGTATCCAAACGGAATTTCTAGCAGATTATGCTGTTCATACAATTAAAATAGCTGACGGTGCTGTGACTGCTTCGAAGATTGCTCCCGACTCCATTACGGTCGAGCATCTGTCAGACGCATCAGTGGCAGGCAGTAAATTGCAGGATCGCTCTATTAGTGGTGAAAAACTTCGTGATGGCAGCATCACTCCAGAAAAGCTGGCGGATAAAATTATCAGCGGCGATCATATTGCCAATGGCTCGATTGAAAGCCGTCATTTCAAGCAATGGATCGTGTCTTCAGATATGCTTCAAGATCAGTCGGTCACCTCCGATAAAATTCGCAGCGGTACGATTCAATCGAACAATTTGGCGAATGAAGCTGTTGATAGCTCCAAGCTGGGCGATCAGTCTGTGACCACCTCCAAATTGCGGGATGGGGCTGTGGATGGAACTAAAATCCAGGCAGGCAGCATTGAGAGCGCGCACCTGACCGAGCATGCCGTTCATGCAAGGCATTTGGCCCCCGGTTCGATTAATCGCAAGCAGCTATCCGACGGAATTGTGGGCAGGGAACAATTGGAGGAAGGTGTTGTCAGCGGGCGTCATCTGGAGTCTGAGGCAGTCACCAGTACGCACATTCAGGCAGGAGCGATTGAAAGAAAGCATCTGGGTCCTGGCTCCATCGGGGAAGAGCAGCTTGGAACGGGCCAAGTAACAGCCCGGCATATCGCGGATCGGAGTATTCAATCCAATAAACTGGCAGATCAGTCTGTAGGCTCATTGCAGATTGTTGATCAATCCGTCACTTCATCCAAAATATCGGATCAGAGCATTCTCCCACACAAAATTGCCGATGAGGCAGTACTTACCAGACATATTGCAACAGCAGCCATACAAGGACCTCAGATTTCTCCAGAGGCAGTTTCTTCCGTGCATCTTCAATCCGAAATTATTCGGAAAGATCATATTGCACCAGAGGCGGTTACGGAGCAACATTTGCATTCCGGGGCTGTGACAAGCGAGAAAATAGGGAAGGGTGCAGTTCTGGATTACCATGTGGCGAATCAGGCTATCAAGGAAAATCACATCGCTTCGAGCGCTATTAAGTCTGACAAAATCGCTGACGAGGCGGTTATAGAAACTAAAATTGGCACAGGGGCGGTAACCGGAAATAAAGTTGCGTCTCAAGCCATTACCCACGTACACATTGCAACGGGAGTAATCCGTGAAAACCACCTTGCCGACAACAGTGTGGGCGGAAAGGCGTTACAGGCTCAATCGGTGGATTCAACCCATTTGGCCCAGAGCTCTGTACAGAGCAAGCATCTTGGGGAAGAAAGTGTCGGAACCGCGGCGTTGCAAGAACAGTCCGTTACCGCAGACATACTAGGCGAAGGCGCTGTTCATACCGCGCATTTGGCCAGTGGTGCGGTATACTCCCACCATTTACAGGATCATGCCGTTACTTCGTTGAAACTATCGCCGGAAAGTGTGGCTACGGATAAAATTAATGATTTGGCGATTACTGCGCCTAAGCTAGCTGAGGGCAGTGTCACTTCCTCCAAGCTGTCTGCTCGTTCGGTGCAGCCATGGCATATTACGGATAAAGCAGTACTGAGCAACCATCTGGCTGTTGAAGCAGTGGAGGCGAATCATCTGGCGCCGGAATCCGTCACCTCCAACCATTTGCAGTCTGCTTCGGTCCAAACCAAACATCTCGCCCCAGATAGTGTGTCCGGCCATGCACTTCAGTCGGAAAGCGTCACTTCCGAGAAGTTAGCGGCTCGGGCTGTGCAGGCTTCCAACCTGGCGGAAAACAGCGTGGGACCCGGGCATTTGGCTGCACAGGCCGTACAAACCAGACATTTGGCCGCAGGATCAGTAGAGGACACGATATTAGCCCAGAATGCTGTGAAGTCTGAGCATCTTACAGCAGAATCCATCCAATCCGAGCATTTGCAAAGCGGGATCATTCAGGGAGAGCATATTGCATTGCAGGCTATAGCGACTCAAGCCATACAGGATGAAGCGGTTACCTCTGCCAAACTATCAGAGGAAAGTGTAACCTCTACCAAGTTGTCAGCCCATGCAGTGCAGTCCGAGCATATTATGGATGAAGCTGTACAAAGCAACCATTTGGCCGTGGCGGTTGTGGACTCGACCCATCTGGCATCTGGAGCGGTCACCTCGGTGCACCTACAGGCCTCCTCGGTGCTAACGAGACATTTGGCTCCGGATAGTGTGTCCGGTCGTGCACTTCAAGCGGAAAGTGTAACCTCGGAAAAGCTGGCAGCCCGCTCGGTACAAGGATTGAACCTTGCAGAAGGCAGTATCGGCCCTTCACATCTATCTGTGCAGTCCGTACACACGCGGCATTTGGCAGCTGGAGCGGTACAGGATAGAGTGCTGGCAGAGGGAGCGGTGAAGTCCGTGCACATTGCCCCGGAATCGATCCAACCACACCATCTGCATACTGAAATCATTCAGGGCGAGCATATTGCATCCCAGGCCATTTCGACCGATGCTTTACAAGATGAGTCTGTGACATCTGACAAACTGGCAGATGAGGGCGTGACTGCCGCCAAGCTGTCGGCCCACTCCGTACAGTCGTGGCACATTACAGACGAAGCAGTGCAAGGAAATCATTTGGCAGCAGAATCCATCCAGTCGAACCATCTGGCACCGGAAAGTGTCACTTCAGCCCACTTGCAGTCTTCGTCAGTGCTCACGAGCCATCTGGCCCCGGATAGTGTGTCCGGCCGTGCGCTACAAGCGGAAAGCGTCACCTCGGAAAAGCTGGCAGCCCACTCGGTGCAAGGAACGAATCTTGCGGAAGACAGCGTCGGCCCGTCACATTTGTCTGCACAGTCGGTACACGCCCGGCATTTGGCAACTGGCGCAGTACAGGATACAACGCTGGCAAAGGGAGCAGTGAAGTCGGTACACATTACCGCGGGGTCAATCCAGCCACATCACCTGCACACAGGAAGCATTCAGGGCGAGCATATCGCATCCCAGGCCATATCGACCGATGCTTTGCAGGATGCGTCTGTTACCTCCGATAAATTGGTGGATGAGGGTGTGACTTCCGCCAAGCTGGCGGTCAACTCGGTACAGCCGTGGCACATTACAGACGAAGCAGTGCAAGGAAATCATTTGGCAGCAGAATCCATCCAGTCAAGCCATCTGGCTTCCGAATCCGTTACCTCTCGCCATTTGCAGGCTTCCTCAGTGCTTACGAGTCATCTGGCGCCAGATAGTGTATCCGGTCGTGCACTACAGGCGGAAAGCGTCACCTCGGAAAAGCTGGCAGCGCGCTCGGTACAAGGGACGAATCTTGCGGAAGGCAGCATCGGACCGTCACATCTGTCTGCACATTCCGTACACAGCCGGCATCTGGTAGCCGGAGCGGTACAGGATAGAGCGTTGGCAGAGGGAGCAGTGAAATCCGTGCATATCGCTCCAGAATCAATCCAATCACACCATTTGCACCCTGGAACCATTCAGGGCGAGCATCTGGTATCTCAGTCGATATCGACTGATGTTTTACAGGATGAGTCTGTGACATCTGATAAATTGGCCGATGAGGGTGTGACTGCCACTAAGTTGTCGGCTCACTCGGTACAGCCGTGGCACATTACAGATGAAGCAGTGCAAGCTAATCATTTGGCAGAAGAGGCCGTTCAATCAAGTCATCTGGCGCCGGAATCTGTCACCTCAGCCCACTTACAGTCTTCGGTGATACTTGCGAGTCATTTGGCGCCGGATAGTGTATCCGGTCTTGCGCTACAAGCGGAAAGCGTCACTTCGGAAAAGCTGGCAGCACGCTCGGTACAAGGGACGAATCTTGCGGAAGACAGCGTCGGTCCTTCGCATTTATCTGCACAGTCGGTACACACTCAGCATTTGGCAGTCGGCGCTGTGCAGGATACAGCGCTAGCTGAGGGGGCAGTGAAGTCAGTACACATTGCCCCGGAATCCATCCAGCCGCATCACCTGCACCCTGGAACTATTCAGAGCGAGCATCTGGCATCCCTGTCGATATCGACCGATGTATTACAGGATGAATCCGTTACGTCTGATAAATTAGCGAATGAGGGTGTGACTGCTGCCAAACTGTCGGCTCACTCGGTACAACCGTGGCACATTGCGGACGAAGCAGTGCAAGCCAATCATTTGGCAGAAGAGACCATCCAGTCGAGCCATCTGTCACCGGAATCTGTCACTTCAGCCCACTTGCAGTCTTCGGCGGTACTTGCGAGCCATCTGGCCCCGGATAGTGTGTCTAGCCGTGCGTTACAAGCAGAAAGCGTCACCTCGGAAAAGCTGGCGGCACGCTCGGTGCAAGCGACGAATCTCGCGGAAGGAAGCGTCGGCCCTTCACAATTGTCTGAGCATGCCGTACACCCCCGGCATTTGGCACCTGGTGCAGTACAGGACAGAGCGCTGGCAGAAGGGGCAGTGAAATTCGTGCATATCGCACCGGAGTCCGTCCAGTCGCATCATCTGCAAATGGGAACCATTCAGGGTGTGCATATCGCCTCACAAGCAATACCGACCGATGCTTTGCAGAATGAGTCCGTTACGTCCGACAAACTGGCGGATGAGGGCGTGACTGCCGCCAAGCTGTCTGCTCACTCAGTCCAGCCATGGCACATTACAGACGAAGCGGTGCAAGCCAATCATTTGGCAGAAGAGGCCGTCCAGTCGAGCCATCTGGCTCCTGAATCCGTCACCTCTGATCATTTGCAGGCTTCCTCGGTATTTGCGAGACATCTGGCCCAGGACAGTGTGTCAGGTCGTGCGCTTCAAGCAGAAAGCATCACCTCGGAAAAACTGGCGGCACGCTCGGTGCACGCGACGAATCTCGCGGAAGGAAGTGTTGGTCCTTCACAGCTGTCTGAGCATGCCGTACACCCTCGGCATTTGGCACCCGGTGTTGTACAGGACAGAGCGCTGGCAGAGGGGGCGGTGAAGTCCGTGCATATCGCACCGGAGTCTATTCAACCGCACCATCTGCATCTTGGAACTATTCAAGGTGTGCATATCGCCTCACAAGCAATATCGACCGATGCTTTGCAGAATGAGTCCGTTACGTCCGACAAACTAGCGGATGATGGCGTAACTGCCGCTAAAATATCTCCTCATTCGGTCCAGCCGTGGCACATTACAGACGAAGCGGTGCAAGCCAATCATTTGGCAGAAGAGGCCGTCCAGTCGAGCCACCTGGCTCCTGAATCGGTCACCTCTGATCATTTGCAGGCTTCGGCAGTGATGACTCGGCATATTGCGCCGGGGAGTATATCGGTTCACGCGCTCCAGGCAGGCAGCGTGAACGCTGAGAAGCTTGCACTTCGGGCGGTGCGTGCTTCGAATTTGGCAGAAGCCAGCATAAACTCCGTGCATTTAACGGAGCATGCCGTACACGCTCAGCATTTGGCCGAGGGGGCGATCCAAGGGTCCGCACTGGCAGAAGGCGTGGTGCAGTCCAGGCATATCGCGCTGGATTCAGTCCAGTCGGAGCATCTGCAAGCAGGGGCTATTCAACCACAGCATGTAGGCTGGCAGGCGGTGGTTGAGGATGCTATACAAGAAGGAGCGGTAACATCCAGCAAGCTGGCAGATGGAACGGTACAGTCCCGTCATGTGGCTGAGGAGGCTATTGAGAGCCACCACATTGGAGAGGAAGTTATTGATTCGCATCACCTAAAAGCAGGCTCAGTGACACGGGCTCAGCTGTCCACAGATATTCATCTCTCGGGACTTTTGCCAGAGGAAGGTATCAGTGGCGACAGACTTCAGGCAAACAGTATATCTCGAAACCATCTGCAAGCTCAGGCCGTCGACAGCGAGGTGCTGAGCCCGGGAGCTGTGGGAGCAGAGCATCTGCAGGCCGCTGCGGTACAAAGCCATCATGTGGCAGAGCAGAGCATTGAAGGCCATCATCTGGTGGAAGGCACTGTAGGCTCACGTGAGTTGGAGCTGAACGCAGTGAAGCCGGAGCATTTGAGCATCACTCCGGTTCGTACGTGTGCGAATCAGCCCGCATTGCAGCAGTTCGGCAGAGCGCCGTTTCTTTTGAAAGGCAGTGAAGGAGAGACGGAAGTGACCATTGTATTCGGGGAGACTTTTGTAAACCCGGACTACACATTAGTAGCGATGACGAACCACCCTCTCTTTCATGCGACGCTGAAATCTCAGACGCCGAATGGAGCAGTGATCGTCGTAACCAAGTGGAACGAAACCGCGCATAACTACGGTATTATTTCCTGGATCGCCATTGGCTAGTGAAGACGGTTATTGTAATACTCATAGCGTGCAGACTCATGTATTTTCTAAATACAGAGCTGCACGCTTTTTCATATACTTTTCACACATTTGCTCCACAATTATGCCGAATTCTCCTGATAAGCTAAAGATACTTTAAAGGAGAGGTGATTCAATCATGAAAAAATGGACTAAAAATGCAGCAGCCGTATTGACCGTAGTAAGTGTACTGGGAGGAGCAAGCAGCGCATTCGCCGCTACAGCAACAACGACTCCAGCGAGCACTGCACCAGTAACCAAAGCTCCTGCGGTTATGACACCAGCTACCAAAACACCGGCAAAAGCACCTGTGACGAAAGCACCTGTGGTAAAAACACCGGTTAAAAAAGCTGTAACAGCTCATAAAACAACAACCAAAGCAAAGAAAGCCCCTGCCAAAAAATCCGTTGCGAAAAAAGCGGCAAGCCACAAAACAAAAGCAGTGAAAGGGCAGCACCGTACAGTTAAACATCATGCCAAAAAACATAATGTTGTTAAACACAAAGCAACAGCTCATAAAACTCGTACACATCATGTCGTAGCTAAAAAAGTGACCCACAAAACTCCAGTTAAAAAAGCAGTCCCAGCAAAAACAGCTCCAAAAGCAGCAGCCAAAGTAGTAACAACCAAGAAATAAGTTTGATGCGTAGTTAGCACTCAGCTCGCCTGGCATATACAGCAGCGATTCATGATAAGAAAGACGGGACCGGGAACGGTATACCCGTCTTTTGTCTATTCTGCTAGGCTTCTGTTAAGCTTAAAGAGAGGATGGAAGCATCCAGAACAACGGCAAGGGGTTAAGGCCATGACAAAAATAGTAGTAGTGGATGACGATGTGTTCATTCTGCAATTAATATCTGAATATTTGAAAAAAGAATCCTACGAGGTGACTTCCTTTTCCAGCGGTAAAACACTGGTAGAGCATATCCGTACGAACCGTCCGGATTGTCTCGTTCTTGATATTATGATGCCTGGCATTGATGGGCTTTCTCTACTGACTCAGCTTCGTGAGTTTACGGAAATGCCGATCATTATGATCTCTGCCCGTGGAGAAGAAAACGACCGTATTCACGGGCTGGAGCTGGGCTGCAGCGATTTTTTGACCAAGCCTTTTAATCCAAGGGAATTGGTAGGAAGGGTCAAAGCGATGCTGAGACTGAGCAAGGCCGGAATGTCTGCATCGGACGATAGGCAAGCGGCAGAAAACGCAGATCTATGCCATGCGGGCAATCTGTGTATTTTTGCTGACTTTCGTAAAGTCACAGTGGACGGACAAGAGCTGAATTTAACCTCACGTGAATTCGATCTGTTGCTGTTTCTTGCGAATCATCTGGAAAGACCTTTTGGCAGGGAACATCTGATTCAGCAGGTGTGGAGCTATGATTTTATAGGTGATGTAAGAGTCGTGGATGATCTGGTCAAACGGATTCGTAAAAAGTTAGCTGAATATCACTCTACGCTCGTCATTAACACCGTATGGGGTTTCGGATATAAAGCAACGGTTCAGGAGTTGTAATCATGCGTACGATGAGAGCTAAAATACTGCTTTCCCTGTCCATTGCCATGCTTATTACCGTCTGTATTACGGTGGTCTTATTCGTCAGGCTTATCGACGACATTCTGGTGAATCAGGCCAAATCCAAGCTTCATGAGCAGGCACGCAAAGCCGTCCATATTATGAGCGATGGAGGCTTTGATCGACTGGATAATGCTGAATTTAACTATGTTATCAAGGGTGTGCTTTTATCTGCCGATTACTTTATTTTAAGCACGGATAACCACATCATCGACTCAAGTGTCTCTGGAATGGAAGGCAAAAAGATCGAACATTTGCTTTTGATCCGCCAGGGATTTTTTGCATCGGTTCATCCGTCTGCCCAGGATCTGACCGCTACACATGAAGGGGTGGCTGTGCTTCAAGGTAAAAAGGTACTGTTTACGAATGAAGAATTGCCCGGACAACCTTTTCGTATTTTTGTATACTCACCCTTATCTTCTTTGAGAGCCCTGTATGTACCGTTAATGAGAACCACATTACTGTCTATCATCGCAGGTTTTTTAGTGATTCTCGTCATTGGTCTGATGGTGGTCTCGCGTCTGGTGCGTCCGCTCAAACGATTGAAGGAGGCGGTTGGCAACTATGAGCCGAATCAGCCGCAGGATAGTGATTTTCCACAGGCGGATAAAAGTGAGATTGGCGAGCTGATCGGCACCTTTCATTCCATGTCCGCCCGTATTCAGCAGCACCATCACGGTCAAATTGAATTTCTACAAAATGTATCTCACGAGCTAAGGACACCGTTAATGTCGATTCAAGGCTATGTATATGCCATTCAGGATCAAGTGGTATCCCAGGACGAGGGACTGAGTATCATCAAAGTGCAGTCCCAGCGGTTAATTGACATGGTGGAAAAGCTGCTGCAGCTATCGAGGCTGGAGGCGCTGAATGAAGAATGGCCTGTCTCTCTGGTTGATCTTAGAAGCATGGCGGAGGATGCTGTTCATCTATTGATGCCGGTGGCTGCTGAACGTTCTATCTCGCTCCGAGTGGAGGGAGAGGGTCTGCATGTGGCCGTTCCGGCCGAGCAATTGTTCCGCATGATATTGAATTTGCTGCAAAATGCAGTTCGGCATACCTCTACGGAGGTTGTCATTCATTTGGAGACAGGGACAACACCGGAGGTTGTATGGGTTATACATGTGGATGATGATGGGGAAGGGCTGACCGAACAAGAGGCAACCGAGGTGTTCGGAAGATTCTATGCGGGCTCGAATGGTGTCACAGGTCTTGGATTAGCTATTTGTCGTCAAATTGCTACCCGGTTGAATGGAGAACTACTCTGCACACGTTCGCCATTGGGTGGAGCACGCTTCAGCTATATCCAGCGCATGTTATAAATGAGTACAAAAATGGTTAAAAATGATCGTTTTTTCGGAGAAACATTTCATTTATCTAACATCGAATGGAAGTTTTTCGGTGATATTTGAGATATAGCTTGACTGGTAGGTACTAAACTGAGTAAAATTAATCGTATATACCTTGACTCATGGACGTCGTTTTTTTAGATAGTGGTCAATAATAGTGATGAATAATAAATGAAAGAGTGATGAGATGAACCGCCTTTTGGAAGTGAAGGACTTAACGATATCTTTCAAGACCCGCCAGGGACTAGTGCAGGCCATTCGTGGCGTAAACTTTCATGTCAATAAAGGAGAGACGCTGGCGATTGTGGGCGAATCCGGCTCAGGTAAAAGCGTAACCTCACAAGCTGTTATGAAGTTGATTCCGACCCCTCCGGGCATTTATCAAAAGGGTCAAATTATGTTTGACGGACAAGAGCTGATTAATAAAACGGAAAAGCAGATGCAAAAAATTCGTGGTAAGGAAATTGGCCTGATTTCTCAGGACCCAATGACTTCACTTAACCCGACGATGAAAGTGGGCAAGCAGATCACGGAAGTGCTTTTCAAGCATGAAAAAATATCCAAGGATGCTGCTCGCAAGCGGGGTATTGAGTTGCTGAATCTAGTAGGTATCCCACATCCTGAACAGCGTTTTAACCAATATCCGCATGAATTTAGTGGCGGTATGCGTCAACGTGTCGTCATTGCGATGGCATTGGCTGCTAATCCGAAACTTCTGATTGCCGATGAGCCGACGACTGCGTTGGACGTAACGATTCAAGCTCAAATTTTGGAACTGATGAAAGATCTTCAGAAAAAGATTGATACTTCCATCATCTTTATTACTCATGACCTCGGTGTTGTAGCGAAGATGGCTGATCGCGTTGCCGTTATGTACGCAGGACAAATCGTGGAAACAGGTACGGTTAATGAAATTTTCTACAACCCGAAACATCCATATACATGGGGCCTTCTCGCCTCTATGCCAAGTTTGGACAGCCATGGTCAGAAGCTGGCAGCTATTCCGGGAACACCTCCGGATCTGCTTCACCCACCTGTAGGGGATGCTTTTGCAGCTCGCAGTTCTTATGCTATGAAAATTGACTTTGAGAAAGAGCCTCCACTCTTTCAATTATCCGATACGCATTTTGTGAAATCATGGTTGCTGCATCCAGATGCGCCAGCGGTTGAGCCACCAGATGCGGTAAAGGCTAAGCTTCGCAAGCTGGATAACGCATTTGAAAAGCCGGTTTTGGTAGAACAATACGGTAGTTAATGTGCGCTATAATTTGTAATTAAACAAATGAAAAATAAAAAAAAGGGCTGTTCTCTCCGTGTGGAATCATTCTACGGAGAAAACAGCCTTTTTGGTGTAAAATCGCAGGTTGTATGCGTCTGCGGTTATTTGTGTTAACGGGCAGTGTTTACAGCTTACCAGAGCCAGCTTGGGAAGTGACTTCTGCCTTCACACTGGCGGATGGGGAAATTTTATCGTTCAGCGATGGTTTCCAGCCTACAGAGGAGCTAAGACCCGCACTGGAGCCTGCATTAACAGCTTGTCCATTCAGGATTGTGCCCGTATCTGACAGGGCAGTTCCACCAAAGACAGTCACGATTTTAGCTGCAGATAAACCGGCAACGTCAATAACATTGTTTTCGGCGAAGATTTTGGAGGATTTACCTGCGCCCCATATATACAGTGAAGGATATTCGGAGCGTTTTACATCACCTGTATAGTAATTGTTGTACAGATGGACTTGTCCATACCGCACGCGTGGTGTGCGTTGTACCGTGTTTTCATAATAATTGTGATGCAGGGTTACACGTAAAGTCCCTTCATCTGCTGTTTTACTGTCGCTGTTGCCAATAATCGATGATTTATCATGATCGTAAAAATGATTGTAAGAAACCGTAACCAGATCGCCCTGGTTAATCACATCGAGAAGCCCATCATGATGCTGGTATTCTTGACCGTAAAAGGAGCCGTTTTGGCTATCTGGGTGAGATCCATCATTGAAGGTATTGTGGTCTACCCATACATGTGTGGCGCCGTTAATTGTAATGCTGTCATATTCCGAATTCCAATTGCCTGTGCTGCCGTCCGTTGGGTCCCATTGAGGAAAATAATCGTAGGCATCCTGGAACTCAATATTACGGATAATGACATTATCTGTCCCTTTTTTTAGTTGAAGGTTCGCGCCGTTAATGACGGCATTGCTACCCTGACCGACAATCGTTGTATTAGAAGGAATCTCAATGACGACACGACTGGCCTGATTTTTTTGTGAAGCCTCACGTGCCTTTTCCAATGTGCCGGACGGAGCCTTTTTACCCCAAGTGGATGGGTCATAAGCTTTGAGGTAGGCGTCAAAATCATATTTAGAGTCCTTGTAATCGTTCAATCCCAACGGCTTGTTATTGTCATCGACGTTGGCGTTGATCGTGCCTTTGACATAAATGATTTTAGGCGTACTATTGCTGTTTTTGCCCAAAGCATCGACTAATTGCTTGCGATTCGTTACGGTGAAAATATTAGAAGAAGAGGCTGCAGCTCCGCCTGTTGTGCCTGTAGAAAAGGCTGCCCAACCGTTTTTGTTACCAAGCGTTTCTTTACCAATATCGCTGGCTGCATGAGCAGGTGAACCAAGAGGGGACAGGGTAGTGAATAGCAGAGCTGCTGCAATTCCGAGTGAAAATCTCTTTTTCATAAAATACCTCCGTATATTGGATGAATAGAGTAGACAAACGAAGGGAGTCCCGGGTGCTCCTGTGGTTTCTACATTTTCTATCATACTTCGTGTTCCAGTATTTGTTAATATAATAAAAGTTACATACTAAAATTTTTGTCGAATTTTTTATATAATTCAATAGACCCCTACTTTTTCCAATCAAGACGTATATGTAATAATGAAAACGTTAACAATCACACGGAATAGGAAATGTATATATGAATATATGGAATTGTTTTTGTGTTTTTTCTCAAAATGTTAACGATTTCAATTTATACATTCTGGAAGGTCGATTTATAGATTTTTGCAGAATCCTCAGGTAAAATGGCTTGTAATAAAGCTGAGGAGGAATGGGCATCATGACAGAGCATTTAGCAGATATCTTGAAGTTGTTGAAGCAAAAAGAGTGGGTAGATTTGTCCCACGCTTTTTATCCTGAAATCCCTCATTTTCCAGTATTCGATAATGTTCAGGTGGATACCCTGTTTACCCACGACGATGGCTTTTTTGTAAAACAATACTGCTTTCCAGGTCAGTATGGGACTCACATTGATGCACCCGTTCATTTTGTGAAGGGCAAACGTTACTTGCATGAGCTTTCATTGAAGGAGCTGGTTTTGCCGCTCGTTGTCATTGACCGTTCAGCAGCCGTTGCAGCCAATTCTGACTATGAACTTACGGTTGCGGATATTTTGGACTTTGAGAAAGAGCATGGACGCATTGCTGATCAGTCCTTTGTCGCTTTTCGCAGTGATTGGAGCAAACGTTGGCCTGATTCAGATGCCTTCTCGAACAAGGATGACGCCGGAGATGCACACTGTCCGGGCTGGTCGCTAGAGGCGCTACGCTTTTTGGTAGAAGAACGAAATGTGGCTGCCATTGGACATGAAACGCTAGATACGGATTCTTCTGTAGCTTATCGCAAAGCTGGCAAGCTGGTAGGGGAATATTACATATTGGAGCAGGATCGGTATCAAGTTGAGGTGCTGACAAATTTGGACAAGTTGCCCCCGACGGGCGCGGTCATATATAATATCGTTCCGAGCATTCAAGATTCCCCCGGATTTCCAGTGCGCTCCTTTGCTATTTTGCCTTAATCATACAGTACCCAGTCATTTGAAAACGATTGTATATTCATCTTGAGCTTAAAAGACCGATTCAGATATCGACATCTGAATCGGTCTTTTCTAGCTTATACGGGGTAATGTACAGTGTGAATGACCGTTCAGTCCATCTTGAATCAAAAGGATGAAACGTCTTAAGTGATAATTGTTACGGTAGGGGCAGAGATGGTGGGCTGAGTTGATATGGTGGAGGTTGTGCCGCTAAAATCAGATATTTCTATGACAGCGGGGACACCTGGTGTAATATCTACAGAGGCAATGACCAGACTTGCCGTGGTCAGGGTGAATAAGGAGCTCTGCTGAATAACTCCATTAATATAATAATTAGCAGAATCAGTAGCCGTTAATGTTGGTAAAGCAACTACTGGAGCGTCGGCGTCATCTACGAAGCTTGCAGCAGGAATAGTTGTTGTTGTTGCTCCGATCATCCCGGCTGTAATTGTTGCAAAAAAACGAGTCACGGCTGGGGTTACAGTCGTGCTTATGGCACCACCAGTTGCTACGGGAGCAGTAGCTACTGCTGTGTACACAGGTTTTATGATGGGCATAGTTTTCATCTCCTTTCTTTACTGGTATGAGCCATTCGGTGGCTCTTAATCAATAAATGATTTCTCAACCTATTCGGAAACGGCATATTAACCTTTCTATTAATAATAGGGTGAATGGAGAAGGCCTATTTTGCTACAAATACAGATGGAAGCGAATACTTGGAATCGGCATCCTACAAATGCCTAAAACCCTAAAGGGGGATATGCATACAATACATAAATAAGCATGTGAGAAGGAGGTGTATACGACTGGTATGAGGAGACGCGATTCATCACTAAGAAGGCAAGGAAAGAGAACCGTACATTGCAAGATCAACAAACGTAAAAAGTGTAAAACAAGTTATTCACTCAAAGGTAGAACAAAAACGGGGTTCCATACCAAAAAGCATCCAAAGCTAATCATGCAACGGAGATGTAGAAATACTCCTACCAAGCGGAGGCGGAGAATGGGCAAGACGGGAAAGCCGGGTGTTCCAGGTTCGGCAGGAGCACAGGGTATTCCTGGTTTGACAGGGAAGCAAGGCGAAGCCGGGTTAACAGGGGTACAAGGTATTCCAGGTTTAGCAGGAGCACAAGGCATACCGGGAACTGCGGGAACACCGGGAGTCCAAGGAATACCAGGAATACAGGGTCCAGCAGGAACACGGGGAGCGCCAGGTCCGGCTGGCGTCCAAGGTAGTTCAGGTGCAACAGGTGCACCCGGCCCTACTGGAGCACAGGGCATAGCGGGCCCAACCGGAGCCCAAGGAATAACAGGCCCAACCGGTCCGGCAGCTGACATTTCAAATATTGAAATTATACCCATAGCCGAGCGATATTTTTATTTTGCACCTGCTACAATTGAGTCTTCAATCACGATTATGGCGGATCAATTTTCTGTAGATGGTGTACAGGAGCCCTTTCAGCGGTTTAATGTCGGAAGCAACAGTTATGCCAATCTATACATTAATGGAATGATACAAGAAAGCACATTGTATAGACTGACACCTGAATCGCTGACGATTCGCCTTAACGAAGGGGAGGCAATTTCCTCCGGCACACCTATTATTGTGGAAATTGTTCAATTTAGTGTGCGAGCCAGTGGATGATACTGTTCGCGGTGAGGCAACCCAGAGGCAGATACAGCTGTTTTTGGGGCAACGAGCCTTTGCGTCCGACATGCCAAAGCTGAAGACCGGCCTTGGAGCTTTGGTTATGGATGGCGTGCACGACTTTTTGCAGCGGGGAAATGTGCTCGTCGCTCATATGCCAAGACTGCCTGAGTCTTTTCCCTGCTGGGTGACTGCATGCACCTTAAGCATAATGAGTCCCGCCTGCCCGAGCGCCCGTTTTATTCGATTACATATCTATTTTATATGAATAAAATGTGGCGATACACGTATCATTAATTGTATTTATGATCATTCACTTATAAAAACATGGTATTTAGGTTTAATACAATATATTTCAAATGAAAGTATGAAGATAGAATGAGCCTGCATAAAAATATAATTTGCATTTTAGTTAGTTATCACTTACTATAATTTTATGAACAAGAAAACACATATAGACAGCAAAAAGAAAGATATTCTGCAGGCAGCGATGTGCTTATTTGCAACCAAAGGAATTGACGGGATTTCAGTCAAAGAAATTGGAGAGGCTGCCGGTGTGACGGATGCCGCGATTTATAAGCATTTTAAGAGTAAAGATGCGATGGCCTTGGAAGTATTTGGGCAGTATTGCAATAGCTACACCACCTTAATTGACTTCTATCGCAAGCAGAGTGGGAACTTCGTTAGTCGTTTCCATCAACTGGTGGATGAAGTGCTGAATATGCATGATGAGGACCAGTATGGTTTGCTTCTACTATCACAGCATCATGAGCTGTATGTTGAAGCAAGCCAGAGCCAGAATGTGCGTCAGCCGCTGGAGGCGTTGACTGAATTCATCGAACAGGGGATTCAACAAGGTGAACTGCCGAAGCAGGATGCTAAGCTATCCGGTGTGCTCATCATTGGAGCTATTACACGCTTGTCCGTATCCAGCCTGGAAGGTGAACTTCCACAGCAGTTGGTTCCATTTGCAACAGAGGTCAAACAACGTTTAACAGCTTTATTAAGTAAAGGTCAGTAGTGACCTTTTCTTTTTAAATATAAAGTTAGTGTTTTCTAACTAAAATCATAATGTGAAGATAGGAAGTGGCTTATATGTCTAAAAAAATATTGGTGATTCAAGGGAATCCAGTCGCTGGCAGTTATGGAGAAGCGTTGGCTCAATCCTATGTAAAAGGAGCGAAGGCTGCAGGAGCAGAGGTTCGTTTGTTGCAGTTATCCGCGTTGGATTTTAACCCAAATCTATTAGGTGGATATCGTAATAAATTGCCGCTGGAACCTGATTTGATCCAAGCACAGGAGTCGATTAAATGGGCAGAACATCTTGTTTTTGTCTTTCCAATCTGGTGGGGCAGCTTGCCTGCATTAATGAAAGGCTTCATTGACCGTACCATTATGCCGGGGTTTGCGTTTAAGTATCAAAAAGGAAAATCCTTGCCTGACAAGCTTCTAAAAGGAAGAACAGCTCGCCTCATTACAACGATGGACGGTCCGCACTGGTACTACCGATTTTTCCAGGGACAGCCTGGGCATCGGATGATGAAGGATTCCACGCTGCATCTATGTGGTGTCAAACCAGTGCGTTCTACGACCATTGATCTTATGAATAAGTTATCGGATCAGCAGCGCAACGATTGGCTGAGCAAGGTGGAGCAGCTAGGTCGAAGCATGAGCTAGGTGTTCCCCTGACCCAAACCCATTGGCCTACAGGTAAACCATAGCGGTATCTGAGCATAATCGACCTGCGAGAAGGAAAAAGACCGCAATGGGAGCAACTAGCTCGCATTGCGGTGTTCGGAATAGCTTATGTTTGCAATCAACGTTAAATAAATATCGATGCAACGATTAAAATAAATCCGATCGCTAGACCGGCAGGGCCCCAATAATGCATAGGGATAAAAAACAGACTGTGCTGGGTTCCCATTCGATAGCGTTGTCCCGTTTCCATATCAACTAGCACTTTGTCCGAGTCGGAGTTGAGTGCTTTCCCCAAATACCAGATAATAACTCCCGACACAATGAACACAAAAGCCATTGGCAGCCGGGAATCTATGGAGTCAAGCCCTAGAGCGGATACTAAACTACCGACAATAACAAATAAAATCCCTGGAATAATAATATTTAAAATACCAAAACCCTTCCAAATAATCACATGAATACTTCCTTTCTAAATTAAAATCCAACATATGTATTTATCGGTTGAAAGAGAGATTTAGTTTACAAAATGACCCATTCAATGGGGAATTTACAATGTGTAAAACTGGAAGAACAAAAAAAGCCGTTTCTCCACATCTTCATAGCCCAGCATAATCTGGCCTGAAGGAGGAAAATCGGCTTTTTTAATTAAGTGAAGTGAAGGCCTGTGCCTATTCGGCTGCTGCTTCCGCTTGCTGGGCTACGGAAACAACAGGCTTCATAATTCGACCCAGCATATCTTGCTTCGGACGATTCCAGGTAGTCCAGTCATCCAGCAGCAGACCGCCTGTGTCGCCGCTATTCGGATTCAGGGACCAGTACGTAAAGTACAGGTTGTTGGCACCAATATAGTCAACAAGCGCATTTTGCCATTTCCCCTCAGGGGAGGACAAATCAACATTACGGCCGCCGAATTCACCAACCAGCACCGGTGCTATGTTTTGTTTGCTGATGTAGCCCCAGGTTTGATCCCAGATCGCTGGCAGGTTGGACGGGAAGGCCGGGTCGTTGAACCATGGCTGCGAAGACACACCAGGGCCGTAATCATGTGGAGAATATACGACACGGTTCGGTACGTCCAGAACGACAGGATAGTTGGCTACACCTGTCAGGTTGCCACCCCACCAGTATTGGCTATTGTTGCCTTGTACATTGTGGTCTACACCTTCTACGAGAATCAGCCAATTTGGATTCACGGATAGAATCGCATTCCCTGCACGTTGTGCCGCCAGACGCCAATCTGTGGAGGCATTGCCTGTACCCCAGCTTGCTTGACCGTGTGGCTCATTGTGTAAATCCGCACCAATGACGGTAGGGTTATTTTTATAACGATCAGCCAACATTTCCCAGTCACTAATCCAGCGAGACTCAGGGTACTGGGATGTGTACCACAGCTCGGATTGCCCACCTGAGCCTGGACGGTGACGGTCAAGGATAATCTGAATACCGCGTTGTCCAGCTTTTTCGATCAGCTTGTCCATAATTTGAATCGGGTTTAATCCGACCAGATCAGGGTTTTTGTGATAATCAATACTGTCTGGACGGGAACTGGAATCGAACAACTGATTGCTGTAAGGCAGACGAATCAGATTGTAGCCTTCTTTCTTCACCTGATCCAGCATGTCGTCCATTGAGCGGCTCCACAGTCCATGCAAGGTGTAATTAGGAGTTTCCAGACCGAACCAGTTCAGGCCGTTAAATGCCGCTTCTTTCCCGGATTCGTCTACAATCTTGTTTCCTTGGGTGTGATAATATCCTTTCACACTGGCTGCATCTGCAGAAACGGGTGTATAGCCATACAGTGTGAAGCCCATTACGAGGGAGGCAATGACGAAAAATGTTTTTTTTAATCCTTTTTTCTTCATAATTCTGCTTCCTCCTTTATTTAAAAGAATTTGTAACCGATTACATTTTCATTTTATGTTCAAATCTTCCATCAAACAAGTTCATAAAATTCGTATATTTCTAAGATTTCGTTCGAAATCAATAGATTTATAACAACGGATTATCAAGCTAAGTAGGAAAGTTCCTCTTGTAAAAGATTCGTGAAGGAGTTTCCACCCCGTATTTTTGGCCGCGCTTGTATATGAGGTAGAGGCACGCTCTAACTCTTCATTTATTATATTTTCCTGCTGTAAAAGAAGGTATATAATAAAGTGAAATTCACTTTACATACAGGTTGCAGAATATATATATTTGAAAATTAACATGCCTGACATGCAGAAAAAGAAAGGAGGGTAATTATGGTAACAACGATGAAGGAAGTTGCAGAACGTGCCGGGGTGTCGAAGAGTACAGTTTCGCAGTTTCTGCAAAAGAGATACAACTATATGAGTGAAAACACCAAGAAGAAGATCGAGCAAGCGATTGAGGATCTCAGTTATATACCCAATGAGGTGGCACGTAGTCTCAAGCAGAAGAAGACCTTCATTGTGGGGGTTATTTCTTCAACCATTTTATCGAGATTTACAACAGAAGTCGTGCGTGCCATTGAAGATGAATGCCAACTGGAAAATGTCCAGGTCATTGTCTGCAATACCGATGATGATTCGCTAAAAGAGAAAAAGTATGTCCAGTCGATGATTGCTCGGCAAGTGGATGGACTTATCATTTTCCCGACGGAAGAGAACAAGAAATTATATGTTTCCCTTGTCAAAAATGGCTATCCCTTCGTGTTTGTGGACCGAAAAATCGATGAACTCAGCGTAGATACGGTGCTACTGAATAATGAAAAGGCCAGCGAGCTTGCGGTTGAAGCACTCATTGAGCATGGTCATAACAACATTGGGATTATCACGTTCCCCTTAGGCAAAAAAGCGATCACCACACGAAGTGAGCGACTGTCAGGTTACCGAAATACGCTGGGTAAACATGACATACCCGTGAATGAAAACTATATCAAAAGCGGCAGGTTGGATGAAATGCCTAATCTGATTGGACAACTATTTCACATGGAGAATCCGCCCACTGCAATTATTGCTACGAATGACATGATTTTGGAGCAGGTGCTGATTTATGCAAAAAATAATCATCTGACCATACCTAATGACTTTTCCTTGATTGGCATAGATGATGTATCCTTTGCGTCTTTTTATAATCCGCCGATCACAACCGTTTCCCAGCCGAGTTTTGAAATGGGGAAAAGAAGTGCCAGGCTACTGCTGGAGAAAATTGATCAAAAAGAACAGGATCATGAGGAGCTGTCAGAAATCATCCGTATGAATCCGGTCATCAACCACAGAGAATCGGTCCTAAAGCTGAACTGAATGTTTGAATAAGTCCTTTTCATCTTTTTGAAAACGTTTTTATGAATTCTATTGTAAAAAGAAAATAAAGAGCTATAATGATCTTATGATTCGAGTCATGAATACCCTTTCATTTATGGTTGTCCTGAATTTAGTGATGATGGTGATTGAAGAGGGGGGAGGAATAGAGCTCAAACGAATAATGCATGGAGTAATTTGTGATTTAATTCACAAAAAAATGATTCTTCTTCTTTTTACATTCCCGGAAGGGAAATTTTTTTCGAGTATTACTAAATCGATTTAGTAAGAATGGAAAATAAATAAAAGAAAGTCGGAGATCACTATGGAAATGTTTATGAGCATTATCAGGGAGCCATCCATCATTATCGCGATTGTGACATTACTCGGCCTTATATTTCAGAGGAAGAAAGTATCAGAAATCATTACGGGAACTACCCTTTCTTTCATGGGTTTCACCATGATCAAGGTCGGCGGCGGCATTTTAGGAGGCGTTCTCACTAACTTCAGCCAAATTTTTTCTTATGCGTTCAACCTTAAAGGTGTCGTACCCAGCAATGAAGCCATTATGGCACTGACCATTGATCAGATCGGGGCGGATGCTGCGCTCATTCTGCTCTTTTCCATGATCCTTAACATCGTGCTTGCACGTCTGACCAAGTTCAAGTACATTTATTTGTCTCTTCACTTGATTTTGTTTATGAGCTTTGCCGCTACAGCCGTTATGAAAGGTCTAGGTCTCAGTTCGCTGACTACGATCATCGTCGGTTCTTTGGTCATTGGGAGCTATATGGCGGTGTTTCCTTACCTACTCCGAAATGCCAGCAAAAACATTATTAAATCGGATGATTATACGATTGCTCACGCTTCCATGACCTCTTACATTCTGGGCACCTATTTAGGGAAAGTGTTCGGCAACCGTGAAAATGACACCGAAAATGTAAAAATCAATGACCGCATCAGTTTTTTGCGCGACCCCAATGTTGCAACGACCTTGACGATGCTTGTGCTTTTACTGGTATCTGGACTGGTTGCTGGTTCTGACTATGTCAGCAAATTATCGGATGGCAAAGAATACATCGTCTTCATCCTCGAACAGTCAGCTATTTTCGCAGCCGGCTTGTATATCGCAAAAGCGGGTGTTAAGCTGTTCACAACTGAAATTGTACCCGCTTTCAAAGGCTTCTCCCAAGTGTTCGCACCTGGAGCAATCCCTGGTGTGGATGTTCTGGTACTGTTCGACAAATCACCCAATTCCGCGTTGGTAGGCTTCTTGGTCAGCTTCTTCACAGGCGTTGCCTGCGTCTTTCTTTTCCCGTTTGTCGGATTGCCTGTCATTGTGCCAGGGATCATGGCCTGCTTCCTCGCTGGTGGTGCAGCCGCGATATTCGGCAATTCCAGCGGTGGTTTTAGAGGAGCTGTTATTTCCAGTTGTCTTAATGGATTCTTGCTCTGTCTGCTACCAGCTCTCACTTTGCCGCTCTTTTCTTTTTTGGGTGCCGAAGGGGTGACGTTCGCCGATCCCGACTTTACCACCCTTTCTGGAGTACTTTGGCTTATTTTCCGCTGGTTTTAAACTAAATCGATTTATGAATTTTTCAAAAAATAACTTATCTAAATCATTTGTGCTTAAAAAGAGGAGGAATGATCCATGTTTTTTAATGACCAAGATATTCAAATTGATATCGTTGACAGTAATACCACCCGGAAAGTGCTAGCCCACAGCGACCAGCTTATGTATGTCAAAGTGATGTTTGCTAAAGCACAAATAGGGGAAATCCTGTTGCATAAGCATGTCCATGAACAAGTCACCTATGTAGTGAAGGGAAGTTTTAAGTTCATGATTGATGATGGCGAAACCAAGGAAGTCCAGACCGTCAAAGAAGGAGACAGCATCCATTTTCCATCCGATACTCTTCATGGCTGTATCCCACTGGAGGATGGCGGCATTCTGCTAGATGCATTTACACCCGCACGTGCAGATTTCCTGTAACGTCCGATCATTTCATTTTTATCTTTTTTAGAAGAAGACCGGCAAGTATGTTATATTTAACAAACGGCAATCGTGATGAACAGTAATATAGTGATTTTTAGAAAAGGATGAGACAATTTTGGAAAACAACGAAACTCAGCAGGAATTTGCAGAAGTATATGAGCAGCTTAAAGTAGCTGCAAACCGAACCTCCGATTGGAAAACACGCCTAGCTGCGGTAAATGATCTGGGTGCATGGAAGAACCAGCAGACGATTGACTTGCTGACACATCGTTTGAATCATGATACGGTATATGCCGTTCAGGAAGCCGCTTACCGCAGACTTCAGGAATGGGGCGAGAATGTACAGCCGCCTGTGCGCAAAGAGGGTGAGCTTGTTAAGGGCCTGACGAAGATTCTGGTGCGGATTAAAAAAAGCTTGCCAGCCGACCATACCTACAACGATTTTCGCGAGAAGCTGCACAAGATGAGAGTCGATATTTATGACATCTATGAAGGCGACAAGGGCGCTGAATTTGACCAGTGGCTGGAGCAAAAATGGGCTTCATTATCCACAAGGTAATTTCTGAATCCTGTAATTGTATGTATTTTAAGGATGGTTGCAGGTGATACAGACAGAGCCTTAACAAGGATAAGGGATTATCTTTGTTAAGGTTTTTTTGTATATATACTTCGGCAATAGGGTACGATGGGATCGGATTATTTTAGTGTGTACATGGGAGGGACTAACATGAGCAAGGCGAAGCTGTGTTTTATCGGGGCTGGCTTTCACGCTTCAACGAATATATATCCTGCTGTTATTGGGGCAGGTGCTGAAATTCAGGCGATTGCGACTAGAGATTTAAGCAGATCGAAGACAGCACTTCAGCGGTTTGGAAGTAGTGGCACACCTTATGACAATTACAAGGCTATGCTGGAGCAGGAAGACTGTGATGGAGTTGTCGTGATAGCACAAGCGGCAGATCATCCTTCGCTCGTACTAGACTGCATTAAGGCTGGAAAACATGTCTTTGTAGACAAGCCACTGGGTTGGAATGCCGAGGAAGCGGCCCAAATTGCAGATGCGGCAGAAGCAGCAGGCGTTGTGCTGATGGTCGGTTTCATGAAGCGCTACGCACCTGTATACATAAAGTTAAAAGAATGGATTGAGGGTGGCTCGCTTGGAGCCGCACGCTCATTTCAGGCAAAATTTCTCGTGGACAGTACCCAGTTTTGTAAAACTGGCGAAGACTTCATGAAGCTGGCGGCGGTTCATATGGTCGACCTGGTACGTTATTTGTTCGGGGAAGTGGTACAGGTTACCGGATTTGCGAACGATAACGGTGAGTGTATTTCCCATACGATTGCCTTGAAATTTGAAAATGGTGTAGTGGGCAGCCTATACTTCGCAGGTATGACAGCATGGACACGCGAGAGTGAAGGTATTACGGTAACCTTTGACCACGGTTTTGCGAACGCGGATGAGGTGAATACACTGATCATTCACAAGTCGGAGAGTCATACAGAGCTTCCTTGGAAATCCCTTGCGGAAAATGATACGGTTCTGACACCATCAGCTTCCGCGATGTCGGGCGGATACCGTGATTTGTACTTGCGCGGTTTTGTCGGTGAAATCGCACATTTCATAAACTGCTGCCAAGAAGGACGTACGCCTGATTCAAGTGGACGGGACAACGTGAAAACGATGGAGCTGTGCGACCGCATTTTGGCTGCGCTCCAATAGGATACCTATTTTATATACAAGCTTCGGAGCCTGGACGGTACCTTAGTTTGGGTGATTTTAAAGAAGCTTCGGTTTAACTGGTCAGTAGATGGCTCCTGCATGTGTCGGGAGTCATTTTTTTTAATAAGTATCGTTATTACGTGTTATTGTCGAACATAATGATTCCAGAGATTGCTGTCCATTTTGATATAATCTCTGCTGAAAATATGCCAACAAAGGAGAATGATGCGCTAGAATAGAAAATAGAAAGCGTTCTCATTATCTACTTTTCTGCGATGGCTCAGGGGGAGATGGCATATGCGTTTAAGGTACCAACCATTAAACACATTACGTAATCAGATTTTTATCGGATTTATACTGGTGATGCTTATTATGATGAGTGTAGCGGGGGCGTTCATTTATCTCAATGTGTCTCACCTGTTAAAAGACAGTGCCGAGCGACATATTGGTCAAACTGCGGTACAAGCAAGCGGTAGGCTGGATGCATTAATCGGCCAGATGGACAGTTTGACGGAGCAGGTCGCTAATCACCCGTCTGTTCAGCATATTTTGCTGGAGGAGCGCAACGGGGGCAAGGTGAATTTTGGACAGCGTCAATCCCTACTGCAAGTGATGCATAGCTATCAGGCATATATGCCGAGTGTCGGCTCACTGGAACTGTATACTGCTGAAGGGAAGATGTTGTTTCCGATTAGAGAGGGCAGTCTGGAGGAACGTATTGGACAGGCAGACATCCGTGAGGCGAATCAGATGAAAGGAAGACTGGTCTGGATCGGGATTGATCCCGAAGATTCCCGGTCACTGCTGGCAATTCGGCAGGTAAGCCTGGTGGATCGCTGGTTCTCACGTGGAGGGTACCTGATTACCCGTATGGAGCGAAGTTATTTTGGACTGAATGGTGCGTCAGCAGTCAATGAAGAAGCGGATGAAACCATGCTGCTTGTAGATCGTCAAGGCCAGCTGCTGTCGGGTGAACCAATGAACCAGACGGATTTGTCAGGTGTACTGCACAGCAAGACACAGACGGTTCATATTGGGGAGCGGGAATATGTGAAGGCGGTTCAGCAGTCGGAGCGGACGGGCTGGTCGCTGCTGATCCTGATTCCGGTTAGCGTCGTCACAGACGGAATTACGGTTTTACGGACTACACTTATCATTTCCGCGTCTCTTGGTGCCGTGCTTTTCCTGTTTATGTCCTTTATGTTGTCTACGTTGATTACAAGACCGATAGGTCACTTGATTCAGGCGATGCGTCGTTCACGGGAAGGGGCGTTGGCTCTGAATCCAGAACCGGCAGCAGCGGTCGAGCTGCGAGAATTGAACGCAGAGTACAATACGATGATTGTCGATATCAATGAATTGATCCATGTCATTTACGAAAAGGAGGTTTTACAAAGCCAGACCGAGCTTAAAGCTCTGCAGGCGCAGATCAATCCGCATTTCCTTTTTAATACGCTGGATGCTTTCAACTGGTCGCTACAGGAGAAGGGAGAGGAGGAGCTTGCCGGGCTGATGGTGTCCATGTCGCGGCTGTTTCGTTATGTTATCGAACCGGCTCACCATGACTCTTGGGTGACCCTCGGGGAAGAAATGGCGCAAATCCGTCGTTATCTGGAACTGATGGAGATGCGTCTGGGTGAACGTCTGAGCTGGCAAATTCATATGCCTTCAGAGGCAGCCAGAATTCCGCTTCCTAAACTGCTGATCCAGCCTATTCTAGAGAATGCTATTTTGCATGGTGTGGAAAATCGCATCGGCAACGGCCGTGTTGAAATCAGTGTCACTCCTTCGACCAGACCGGGGTGGACCAGGATCGCGGTCATAGATAACGGACCTGGAATGACAATGGAAGAACTTGCAGCTGTGCGTACAGCGTTGATGGGGGGAGCAGCCTGCGAGAGCAAGGGAACCGGTATGGGACTGGTTAATGTGCAGCGCAGGCTCGCTCTCTATTATGACAGCGCATCTTATCCAACGGACGGTGTGCTGATACATAGTGCTGAGCAGGAAGGAACGGTGGTCGCTTTTGAAATTCCTGATGAATATGGAGGGCGGTAGCAATGAGTGTTTCATCCAAAACCATTGTCATTGTAGACGATGAACAGCGAACACGTCAGGGGATACACCAGACACTGGAGCAATGGGCAGCCGGGAAATATCGGATTGTGACATTCGGTAATGGTTTGGAAGCACTAAATATACTGCGTGCAGAGACGGTTCATCTGTTGATTACGGATGTCCGGTTGCCGGAATTCAGTGGGCTGGATTTAATCCGCTCTCTGGAACGGGATTCACGACGACCAGCGACCATTGTCATCTCAGGGTATGCGGAGTTTGATTATGTCCAGCAGGCTCTTCGTCTGGGAGCCGTCAATTATTTGCTCAAACCGATTGATAAACAAGAGCTGCTGAATGCGGTCAATGAAGCGCTTCGGCTTGAAGAGGAGCGGCAGCGATACGAGAAGCTGGACAAGCTGGCTGACCCTGTTCTGCTAGAGCTTGATCTCCAGGCGGCTACCCTTAGTGATCCGGTACGACGTGCCTTCACCTATATGGCGGAGCATCTTCACGAATCCATTACGATGGCGCAGACTGCCGCGCATTCACACCTGAATGCGAGCTATTTTAGTGTTTTATTCAAGGAGCAAAGTGGTTTGTCCTTCAGCGAATATCTGCATCGGCTGCGGATGCAACGGGCCAAGGAGCTACTGCTGCATACCCAATTGACGATTGCCCAAATCGGCGAACGATCAGGCTACCGAACAGATAAATATTTTATTAAAGTATTCAAAGCGACCGAGGGGATAAGTCCCAGCCGCTACAGGCAGCAGATGCGTACAGGGCCGGAGAATATCGACTGACAGTAGGCAGATCAAACCCAATAAAAGTGGAATTATACCCAATGAGCGTACCCTGTTGAAAGCAGGAATAGAGTGCTAAACTTACAGATGATAACGGTTACAAAAAATATAAATACAACAAACGGAGGTCTAACGATGTCCAACGAGTATGGTTTACGTAAGCGCTCACATCAAAAATGGTTTGCTGGGTTGACCCTGCTGCTGTCATTCATGCTGGTGCTATCCGGTTGCGGTGCTGGTAAGGATGGTCAAGGCGGTTCCAGTGGAGACGGGGGAAAGGTTACACTCAAAATGATGCACCTCTGGCCAGAGGGAAGCTCGGCACAGCAGAGCAAGCTAGTGACTCAGATTATAGATCAATACCAAAAGGATCATCCGAATGTCGTCATTCAGCAGGAAGTGCTGGAAAATGAACAATATAAAAACAAACTCAAAGTGCTGTCAGCTTCCAATGAATTGCCGGATATCGGCATCACCTGGGCAGCAGGCTTTATGGAGCCTTACGTTAAAGGTGGATTATTTACGCCGATGGATGACCTGCTGCAAGGTTCCAAGCTGAAGGACAAATTCGTACCGGGAACGACCGAAGCTTATGCGCTGAATGGCAAAACGTATGCGCTTCCGATTGAATTGAATATTACACCTATTTATTACAACAAAGCCATATTCCAAAAATACAACTTGAAGGTACCTACGACTTTTGACGAATTTAAGCAGGTTGTGAAAACACTTACGGATCATGGAGTAGCACCGATTGCATTAGGCAATAAGGACCGCTGGACCGGCTCGCTCTGGTATATGTATTTGGCGGACCGTATAGCAGGTAACGAAACGCTGAAAAAAGCGATTGACGGCTCAGGATCGTTCGATGACCCTGGTTTAATTCAGGCGGCCTCCGAAGTTCAGACGCTTGTGGATATGAATGCATTTAACAAAGGATTTAACGGCTTGTCCAATGATGAGGGAAAATCCGAATTTATGAACAACAAGGCAGCTATGTATTTGATGGCTACTTGGGAATTGCCGAATTTTACGACCAATCCCGCAATCCCGCAAGCATTTAAAGATCAAATTGGCTTCTTTAAATTCCCGATGGTTGCAGGCGGCAAGGGCAACGAGAACAGTTGGGTAGGAGGTCCGGGAGTAGGTTTGTTTGTTTCTGAGAATTCCAAGGTGAAAGAAGAGGCCAAAGCGTTCGTTGAATACTTCGTAGTCAAATGGGGAGAGCAATCGGTCACACAGGCGGGCGTTATTCCGGCGACGAAAGTGGACACCTCCAAAGAAAAATTGCCCAAGCTGTATGTCGATTTGCTGAACGGACTGAATCAAGCCAGCAGTATTACGTTGTTCGCCGATGTACAGATGAAGCCGAATGCAGCACAGGTACATTTGAATATGATTCAGGCGTTGTTTGGTAAAGCGGTGACACCGCAACAATTTGCCGACCAGCATAAGGCTGCCATCGAGAAAGGAAATTGAAATTGACCACCTAAGGAGGTCCAACCGTGGAAAAGGTCATGTCCAATAAGCTTGTCATTGCTCTCTATGTATTGCCTTCTCTGCTGCTGTTATTAGCCGTAATATATGTACCCATCGTACTGACCGGCTATTACGGCCTGAATCAGTGGAATGGAATCGGTTCTATGACTTTTGTGGGGCTGGACAATTATCAACATTTGCTCACAGACAGTGCATTCTGGCAAAGTGCCTGGCATTCGCTGCTGCTGGCCTTGTTTTCAGGCATCAGTCTGATCGGTTATCTGGTCATTGCGATGATTTTGTCAGGAAAAATCAAGGGAGCGAATCTGCTGCGGAAAATTTATCTGATTCCCATGCTGTTGTCATCTGTAGCGATCGCACAGCTGTGGCTCAAAATGTATCATCCAACAAACGGAGTGTTCAATTCCATACTGGCGTCGGTCGGAGTTCACAACCCGCCTGAATGGTTAGCTAATCCGTCCTTGGTGCTGTTTGCTTTGTTCATCCCGATTATTTGGCAATATGCAGGCTTTTATATCCTGATCTATTATGCCGGGCTGAAAAACATTCCCGAAACGCTGATGGAGGCTGCCCGGATTGACGGGGCCAGTGCCTGGCAGATTGCGACTCGTATCAAATTGCCCCTGTTGCGCGAGGTGATTAACGTTACGATCATATTGTCCATTGTCGGCTCGCTCAAATATTTTGACCTCATCTACGTCATGACGGATGGTGGGCCGAATGGAGCCAGTGAAGTGATGGCTTCGTACATGTACCACCAGGCATTCCGCAGCTTTGATTTTGGATACGGTAGCGCTACAGCCTTTGCCCTGTTGCTCATCTGTCTGATCGCTACGTGGCTGATCCGCAAGGTTACGGCTACTAGTGACACCATCCAGTATTCATAATACGGTCATGCAAATAGATGAGGGTAACAAAGGACAGGAAGAGGGAGGAACGGATATGAAAACCCAGGCAGCCGCCAACTATCCGCTTGGAGTCGGTACCCGCGGCAAAATGTTAACTCGGGTCGGTTATGCCGCTTTGTATATCATTTTAATCATCTTGGCGGTGACGCAGCTTTTACCGCTGGTGTGGCTGATGCTTTTCTCACTTAAAAATAATCAGGAAGTGTTTAACCTTCCGCCGTTTGCACTCCCGTCCCAGCCACATTGGGAGAACTATATGAATGTGTGGACCAGCGGCAATATCGGGCGGTATTTCTTCAATAGTGTGTGGATTACGGTCATATCCGTGGCGTTAACGGTGCTGCTCGCCAGCTTTGTAACGTTTGCCATTACGCGTATGCGGTGGAAAGGAAGCCAGCTGGTTCTCGGGCTCTTTATGGTCGGACTGATGATTCCAGTCCATTCCACCTTGATTCCGTTGTTCAGTATGTTTCTCAAACTGCATTTAACAGACACTTCACTCTCTATCATCCTGTCGTATGTTGCTTTTAATCTGCCGACAACGATGATGATCTTGCTGGGATTCTATTACGCCCTGCCCCGTGAAGTGGAAGAAGCGGCTGTTATGGACGGTTGCTCCGTCAACCGAATGTTCTTCCGGATTGTGCTGCCCATGACCACCCCCGTCATGGCAACGACGTCTATTATTAACATGATCTATAACTGGAATGAGTTTATTTTCGTGAATACGTTTATTAGTTCGGACGAAAACAAAACACTGACCGTCGGCGTTCAAAACTTTATTGGACAATATACGACCGACTGGGGAGCTATCGGAGCAACGCTGATGATCAGCATTTTGCCCATTTTGCTCGTGTTCCTCATCATGAGTGACCGGATTGTGGAAGGGATCGCAGCCGGGTCGGTTAAGGGGTAAAATAAATTCCCCTGGTTAGAAGAGCACCCCCTAGTGTAGACATGGGAACAAACTTTTTAGTTTGTCCGATGAATGCTAGGGGGGCTTTTTTGCGTGAGTTTTGTTTAAATAGGGAGGGGTCTAAAGCAATGTTTTTTGTATAAAATTGAATTCAGACTATTTGCTTGAAGAACAAGGAGTTCACTAAATAAAATTTTTTAAGGTGGTTAGTCTTTACTATATTCATTCTGACGGGGATTATCTGTTTAAAAGTAAAGGTGCTGTAGAAAAAGAAGGGCAATTATGGATGGTTTTCTTCTTAATTGACCTATTCTATGTAACAGCTTTCTACTGTTCAAGTGACAATAATTTTGCGGTCGTATGCGTAAAAATACGAAGTGATAGTTGAAGTAGGTATTATATAGTGAAATTTGTTAAGGATTAATTATTGATGTAATTGGTATTGTGAGCTTTAGCTGGTTAATCCATGTAGCTCTCAGCGGTGTGAATATGTCTTATTAAATCTAAGTCTGGATATCTCTTATCTAAAGAATATAATACATCAATATACTTTTTACTCTGTAAATTATACGCCACTTCTTCAAAAACCTCACTTAAATATGAAATCTCTGTTTTATTGCATATCTGCAAGAAATTTAAAGTTGTGTTTTCATCTTCACTCAGTAAATTAATTAATTCATCCCATTTTTGTTCTATTCTTGGATCGTTATCATCAAGTAATGCCCGTGCCCCCAAGATTGCTCTAACTTTTTCTTCAAACATTAAATATCCTCCTTAAAATTATGGTTGTAGCATTTTATCAGGGAAAGTTTCTATCTCTCTATACGTTTAGATAACTTCAACCCTAACTCTATTGGAATAAGTTTTTTATATTATACTCCAGCAAATATGCACTTAGCAGTAAAGTCTAATGCGGATGCTGTTCTGATTGTTGCAGAGCTATTCAAATCCTTGCACTATAGTGGTTGGCCTACATCGCTTGGATGTTGCAGTATTATCCTTCTACTCTCCCTATTGGGGCGATGTACTCTACAGTTGTGAAGGATTTTGAAAAACTATGAGAAAAACGAAGATAAAAAAACAGGTCAATCATGGTGGTATCTGACCATAGTCGACCTGTTCAATGTAATGCTATTGTGTTATTTGGGGTATAAAGTGTACGTACTATCAAAATGGAGAAATCTTTATACATATGGTATTATACAATATAAATACTGATAGTTAATTCTTGTAAAATTTATTTATTAATTTTCCTGCTCTACATTTAGATTACTTCTCATTTCTTTAAGATACTTTTCGATTTCTTGTTCATCTTGCGGATTTTTTTCGATGTATCTCTTTGCTGCTAATTTAAAATAATAATATAGATTTTCATAAGCAATAATTATCGAATCATCTCCGTATTCGATTTCAATACCATTGAACTCTTCATGATATAAACTTTTATCACTTTCATCAAGATCACTCCAAAAGGTAAAACCGCCGAAATCTGTCCCAAAACCTACTTCCCTACTTAAATACTTCATTGCATCTTTAAATGAATTTGATAAGTAGCAAAAATTCATCAGCCCTTCCAATGGCAAGTGTTCAATACTAATCAAATCTTCAGAATTTAAAATATTTTTCATTTTTCATTCCTCCTAAGGTGTGGTTGGGAATAACGATGTTATTCTTCCATCTTCATAATATCCGACCCATGATACTCCTTTTGAATCTACTCCCATCCAAACACGAGGTAAAGTTCCTGACGTCTCCTTTGTTAAAGCATTGTTCGCAGCTTCGATACCTCTCTCAATATATTTTTTATCAGATATAACATTAGGATCATAAATAGTTTTCTTTAGCACCTTCTTGTTATAAGTACCAATCGGTTGTCTTGTTTTAGGATCTAATTCAGGCATGCTATACTCTACTTGTTTAACTCCCCTTACTTCATTACCATTCACGTCATAAACGTTATACTCGTTTACTACTTTTACATCATTTTTATAAAACTCCTCACTATTGTGTGCACCAACGATTCCTTTTTTGTTTGGGTGCTCTTTTCCGTTTTTATCCACAAACTCTCTATGTTTTATATGAGTCTCCAACTCGGGAGTTGCTGTTATTGATGATTTAACAATTTCTTTTTCCTTTTTTAAATATTCTTTTATATTTGAAGCTTTTCTTGTATTTGTACTCTTGGCTACATTATATATGACCTTCTTTTGAATTTGATTATTTTTTTCTCTAGCTGCCTTGGAGGCAGTCTCCCGTAATGTTTTCCTTGCCTGTTGATCCTGTTGTTTATATTGGTTTTTCGTTGTTAACCTTTCATTTGGCTGTGGCTTGTAGCCTTTGGTTTCAAGAGTTTGGTTAATTTTTTGGGAAGCTACGTTTTCTGTAGCTTCTATTTGTTGTCTCGCTAATAATTCCTGGACTCTTACTTTTGCACTTACTCCAGAAGAAATATTAAAGAACCCTTTCCCTCTACCCAGTTTTGAGAGTATCCCCTTCAATTCTTTAGTATTGTCCATACCCCCTCGACCACCAACCATAAGAGGGTTTTCTATGGAAATAGCATAGAACATCCACTTTTTTTCTTCTTCGGTTATACCTTGCTTCCTAGTTTGCATGAAGAAATCATCATCTTCGGGATAATTATGTTTCCATTCACTATAGTATTGGACATCGGGTTTACCGTCACGAGTACGTACAACACCATCTTCTCCTCGATAACTCCCCGGTTTAAGTTTGGGCCTACGGTCTTCGGTATATATGTTCCTTCGATAATCCTGCCAGATCTTTTTGTAGTCTTCTTCTGTAAGCTCTGGTGGCGCAGCTTCTTTTTTCGCTTTAAGGGCTTTAGCTCTAGCTTCTTTTTCTGCTTTAAGAGCAGCTTCAGCCCTAGCTTTTTCTTGTTCTTTATATTCCCTCAGCATTCTATCTTTAACACTTTTAGGTACCTGTTGATAGGCATGAACCATGGTTTTCGATGTTGTCAGCAAGTTTTGGATCAGCTCTAATCGGCTGCCGGAATGTACTATTTGACGTGCGCTTGTGTACACTTTCCCCAGAATCCATTTGCTATAGTAGGCATGTCTCGCTTGCTCATGTTCATACTGAGTAATTAACCCTTGTAATGCTAGACCAGCCAAGTGTTTCAACGGATGAATGCCGTTCCCCTTACTGCCTCCAACGGTAGGGGTTCCTTTGCTCCGAACAGGGATCGCTGCGGTTGCTTTCAGAATCACACCTCCTGCAGGTCCACTTAGCGCTCCTGCAACAACGCCAGCCACTTTTCCCATCACTGGAATGGAGCCTAATAGCTTGGACACCGTACCCATCAATGCATTCGCCTGTTTAAGTTCTGCTGGACTTGTGACTTTTGCTTTAGGGGTAGAGGCTTGGCTGCTAGATGAATCCTTAGCTGCTGACTGGGCTGCTTCATAGGCTTTGATGCTCATGAGTGGCGGCTCAGGCACAGGAGGGAGGTCGGCCACGAAAACAGGAGCTTTCACCGTACCTTCCTGATATATCACCGGAGCCTTGGTATCCGTCTCACCATCCAGAACCATGCTACTGGCTCCGCCTTTTAAATACAGTGCCATTCCAGCTTCAAGTGAAAGCTCCTTCCCAGCATCGAGCTTCACATGACCACCCTGAATCTGCACATTTCCCGGACTGTCGATGGTAATGCCGTTACCTTCATGAAGTGTAATGGAAAATTCACCGGAGGTGGATAGAGTCAGCTCATGCTCAGACATTTCTACGCTGCTACCTTGCACATGTTGCCATACCTTCACATTCGGCTGTCCATTGGTGTGGCGTTGTTGTCGCAGCGAATCCGTTACATAGGCATCCTGTTCGCGGTGTGTTGGCAGATACAATTCCACCAGTTCTCCTACTTCAGGCATATCGTACCAGCCGCTATGTTCTTCGGCAACATAACGGGTGGCTACCGGAAACCAGCACGCTTTGGCAGGATCTTGCTTCGGATCAATTTCCAGTTGAAGCTGTACAAAATCCTGTTGTACCTTCAGCACCGTTCCTGTCAGCGAAATCCCGGTGGTCTGATCGTTTTCATACCGGGCATAGCGAATATTCTGTTCAGCTTGAAGGTCATAACGAGTACGCAGTAAGCCATCTGCTAAGGTTGTCACGGCTCGAACCACGACCAGTTCTTTGCCTTGTCCAATAGGTAACGTGATGAGGTCGCCTAGTGCATAGTATTGAAGGCTTTCAATCATATAGGTGACATACGAGCCAGCACGTTCTCCCGGCTTTTCCGCATTCAACTCATGAAACGTTTTCCGTACTCGATAAAATACATCTCGCTCCACCTTATGCTGCTTGCCTTCTGGCATCCCGAAGAAAACCTTGGGCGAGGCTGCGGTTACCTCTGGCACAAGTACGGAACCAAAGCGAGAAGCGAGGCGTTTTAAAAACGCCCAATCCGTCTCATCATATTGTAAAACAAATGTCTCCAGTTTGGCATAGTTGCTTACCGTATCAATGGCATCTCCGTACTGATATTTTCGAACCAGCGCAGTGACCAGATCATCATAGGTGCGGTGAATATCTTGATAGGAGCGCCTTTTACATTTAATATCCATCTGGTATGAATGGGAAGCGGCCTCCAGTTCAAACGTATACACGCCTCGTACACAGTGTACGGACATACGTGTAACAATCCCATGGTACAATCTTCTCAGCGATTGTACCTGATCATTCAACTGACGAATCACAATAGGCTCTTGCTCCATATTTTGATCAATACAAGCTGCTCCCTGTTCCTCGGAGAGCAACCCACTGATATGTAAATAGGCATGATCGTTAATGGTACGTGTTATTTGAAGCTGATTGATGTGTAGTGGCTGAAAGGGACCATAAAAGCGTAGGCTTTCATATCCGATCCCATCTGATAATACGCTCAAGTGAGTTCATGACTCCTTTCTAGATGCGATGGGTATTTCCAAGTAAAGCACATCAACTTAAATCACCTTGATTATCGAGCAGCAGATGAGTACAACTGTGAGTCAAGATAGATATGTAATGTATTACGGTGGTCGTTTGGATTAAGAAAAGAGAGGTGATATTTAATAAACAACCCAGCATATGTATTTATCGGTTAAAAGAGAGAATTAGTTTACAGAATGACCCATTCATTATGGTATTTACTATGTGTAAATCTGGAATTGGAAGATATGAGAGGGACGTATAAAATGGAAAAAAGCATATAATAGGTGGTAAGAAGAGTACAAAGAGTTATTTATAAAGATTGAGTTTTAATGAGAGAGGAGGGTTCATGTTATGCCAAAAAACGATAATATGCTGGCCATTCTATGGATGTTGAATTCGGGTGTAAAAATGACCGCAAAACAAATATCCGAAAAGTTAGAAATAAATATAAGGACAGTTTATCGGTATATTGATGCTTTATGCGCCAGTGGAGTGCCTATAATATCCGACACGGGCCATAATGGCGGGTATAGCTTGCTGAATAATTTTATTAGAGCACCTTTACTATTTGATATGGAGGAGAAAAAGGCACTCCTTCATGCTGCTGTTTTTGCAAAAGAAGCTGGATACCCTTTGAGTGAGGCATTAAGCAGTGCGACATCAAAATTGAAAATGTATTCGAATCAGGAGCAGGAAAGTATACTTAGCCGTCATTTAGCCGGATTTGAAGTGATAAATCGCATGGGAGAACCTTCTCTTCAGCCGATATTGGCAGAATTGGAGCAGGCTGTAGCCAATGAATTCTCTGTAGAAATGGATTATCGCACAAGCCATGAAGAACAACCCAAGAATAGGGTGATAGACCCCTATGGAATGGTTTACTGGAACAGTAAATGGTATACTGTTGCTTTTTGTCACCTACGGAATGAGATCCGTAGCTTTCGGGCAGATCGGATTTTACAAATCAAGCGTACTCCAATCCTATTTAAGCGTCCTGAGGCTTTTTTGGCTCGTGAATTTTTTATGCAAAATCTGTTGCCTGATTTAGTAGGCAAAGACGGTTTAATTTCTTTAATGATCGAAGGCAGGTCGGAGGCATTGGATGACTTATGTCTGCATTGGTTTTTGGGGCATCATCTGAAAGAGCGCACATCCAATCAAGCCATCTTTTTGCTTGAGGAAAAATCACTTCATACCTATGTCCCTTATTTGCTCCTAACCTACGGGAAATCTATTCAAGTCATCGAACCACAGAGTTTGAAGAAAAAGCTTGTCGCTGTTGCGTCGGAGTTAATGGAATATTATCAGCGCTAAAAGCTTCACTGACAGCAGATGTCAGTGAAGCTTTTTTATAATGAGGATAATCACGGATTACCGAGGGTTGGTATCACTTGATAAATTATAAAATAAGGAGAACCTGTGAATGAATAGTACGGTATATCTGTATGTATTTGACACTATGGCAGACTGGGAGATTGGTTACTTAACTGCCGAACTGAACTCGGGGAGATATTATAAAAAGGGGCTGTCCCCATCCAAAATTGTTACCGTGGGACTGGAAAAGACTCCTGTAACTACCATGGGCGGATTGACAATACTGCCTGACATCAATCTGGATGAGTGCAGTATTGAAAGCACAGATGCATTGATTTTACCCGGTGGAAATACATGGACAGAAACCATTCATCAACCGATTTTAAAAATCGCTGAGAGGTGCTTAGAGGAAGGGATATGGGTTGCTGCGATTTGTGGTGCGACCATGGGACTTGCCCAGGCAGGATTACTGAATTCACGTTGGCATACAAGCAATGATCTGGAATACCTCAAAATGATCTGTCCCACCTACACGGGCGAAAAGTATTACAAAATGGAGTCTGCTGTAACCGATGGAAAACTAATCACTGCATCTGGAACAGCTCCTTTGGAATTTTCCGTACACGTCTTGAAAGCTCTGGGTGTGTTTTCTTCTAAGACATTAGAAGCCTGGTATAGTCTAAATAAGACTCGTGCATCCAAATATTACTATGAGTTGATGAATTCAATCCAATAAAGGAATAAGCATAAAACTGAACTGTTACGATCATTTAAAGGAGGAGTCAAAATGACTGAAAGCAGAGAATATACGGGAGTGTCAGGTAAATATACAAAGAAGGGGATACCCAACGGCTTTACATCTATTACCCCTTTTATTACAGTGAAGAATCCTTCTGAAGCAATAGAGTTTTATAAAAGTGTTTTTAATGCAAGGGTTAAGGATATTACTGAATTTCCTAATGAGAATGGCAATAAAATAATCGTTCATGCGGAATTAGATTTTGGAAATGGTTTTTTGCAGCTGGGAGCAGCGAATCCGGCATATCAATTGGTCTTGCCGCCAGATGGAGACCATGCGTGTTATTCTTTCGGAATTTACGTAATGAATGTGGATCAGGTCATTGAAAATGCGGTAGAAAGAGGAGCAAAAGTAAGGGAACCCGTTACAAACTTTGTATCAGGTGATCGATTCGGAAGTATACTGGACCCTTGTGGAGTAAGATGGTCTATTATGACCAGGATCGAGGATTTGTCAGAAGAAGAAAGCAGTCGTAGGGTTGCTGAATGGGCCAAAAGCTTGAGTGGAGAATAAATGCAATCACATTTTTGGTGAAATTATTAAAAGTGTCTATCTGCTGAAATGATGTTAAGGAAAGATTGAAGATAGAATGCATTGGTAATTTGTTCTTCAATGAGGTTCTAGTTGATAATGACTCTATTGCACAAATTTGTATAGGGATACCGTATCTTTGGTGGGCGGTTCCCTTTATAATTATTTTCAAAAAAATGGTTATATGTGGTTATTTGTATGATTACTAGCTTCTAAAAGAAAAGTGATTCCCGTGGGGAACTGTGACGGCTTATGTGAACTTCAGTCTAAGCGTGTCCATTAAGGAGCAAAGTATGAAAATAATTTTATTAATAGTAGCTATAATTTTAATATTTGTTCTCATATGTATCCTGTTTTTGCTCATTGCGAAGCGCCAAAATAATAAGAAAACAGAAATGGATGTTCTGAACTTTTTAAAGGAAAACCCGAGTAAAGCATCTTTGTATATGGTCAGAAATGGTATGGAGAAAATCAGCTATAACTCAGAAGTTAAAATGCCGCTTGCCAGCACGGTCAAAGTGATCATTGCTATCGAATTTGCTCGCCAAGTTGTGGCGAAAATATTAGACGAGCAGGAACTTGTTCCTTTAGAGGAATTAAATAAATTTTATATCCCTGGTTCCGATGGTAACGCTCATCATAACTGGATTCAATCCATTCGCACAAACCATAAAGAGGTTCAAGGAAAAATTACGTTATTGGATATTACTCAAGGTATGTTAGCATATAGTTCCAATGCCAATACAGAATTTCTGATGGCGAAAATGGGTTTGGATAAGATAAATGAGAATATTATCAAACTCTCACTTTCTTCCCATGATAAAATCTTTCCTTTTTCATCTGCGGGATTCATGTCTCCTTATACCCAAGAGACCGAAAACATAGGCTTTAAAGAGTCGATACAAAAGATAAGTGAGATGAGCTACGAGGAATATATGAAAAAATCTATTGAAATTCATCAGATTTTAAATCGTGATCAGGGGATAGAATGTATTCAGAAATGGAACACCAGGCAGAATTATGTACGAAAGCTTCAAGTGCTGGAATCGCGCAAGCTTCCTCGTTCAACGACTAAAGAATATGCTTACCTCATGAAGCTCATACACAAGGAGGAGTTGGTTCCTTCTACTATAAATCCATATTTAAAAATGCTAATTCAGCGACAAGTAGATAACTCCAAGTTAATAGAGTTTGGAAACAAAGGTGGATCTACCATTTCTGTTCTAACAGAGGCTTTATATTGTACGGATCGGGAAGGAAATGACATTCAACTAGCCATGTTTATTCAAGATGATTCTGGGGTGGATCATATTTGGCTCAAGCAGAAGCTGGATTTGTTTTTTTACAAATTATTAACGGATACTGCATTTCAAGAAGAGGTAAGAAGCAAATTATCATATGATAAGGGAAGAAATTGAATGTTTTTTTATTTTGTAAAAATTCTGCTGATTCCGCTTATACTTTACTGTATCATGGCTTACTTTCCATTTAAAAACCGTATTTCGTGTCTCTTTATGGTTTATTAGCGATATATCAAGTATTTATTTGTATTTTATCTAGTATTTCATACATTATATCCACTCCTTTAGAACGACGGTTTGAGAATTTGTGTACCAGGTATTTTAAATTGTGAGACAAATTCATTTAAACATTCAAAAATTATTCTCCTTATTAAAAAGATGTTGCTGTATAAAAATAATACTGGTGACCCTTAAAGATGTGTTAGGAGCCACCAGTAAAAATTCGATACACACTTTTATTTTGATTAAGAATTATTGTCCAATTTGTTCTAAGATTTGTGTGTAAGCATTCCTATAATGATCGGGGTTAGGATCTTCTCCTATTATCTTGGGTACGTCAAAGTCAGACAGCAGGAAATGGTGTTTGGCTTGAACCTCATGTCTTGCTAAGCAGCTCTTGCAACAGGACAAGGGACAGCCGTCAATTGCAATGATGTCACGTCCCGATTTTGCTGTTCTGACAAGCGGTTTGACATCACCACCAACACCAGCAATACAGGACATTTCAGCAACCTTTTCTCGATCCATTTGTATAGCGATCATGTTAGCGGTTTGTGCTGCAGAGGAACATCCAGAACATGAATAGACAAGAGGTAAATCAGTTCTTTTCATCTTTGTACACTTCCTTGTTTTTTCTTTGTGATCGATCACGGTATCTTTGGTTTCAGCTGAAATAAATTTAAAATTGTTTGTATTTTAACTTAAATTTACAGTCTAAACCGTGATCGTGATCACGACAATATTTTAGTAAAATCTGCTATGGGGCTAACTGTGTGTGTGTATAAATCAGCTAGATCCCCAATTATTTATCCATCTCCCAACGAAAATATGCAGATAGGTTTTTATATGCCTCATTAATATCATTATCTGCGCATTTATTAATGATACGATTTAATGTGGCTTCAAGTGTATTTTCATTAAAGTCCTTTGCTATAAAATGACCATGACCGATAATAATATCACCTTGACCTGCCATTCTATCTAACCTTTTAGGACTTACTAGTTCAAATGAAAACATGTCTGATGCTCCATTTATTTCACTGGGTCCGATATCTATACTATAAGTAATATAGAAGTCGTCTATATCTTCACCCCAATCCTCATACATCTTTGTTAAAGCCTTTATTATAAGCATTTAATTATCCTCCTATTCTTCAATATCAATATGAACGTTACTTATCTGTTTTGGTACCCGTGCTTAACCAGCGCTGTATTCTTCGAACACTTTCTCTTGTAAGTCAAACACGTTAAGATGTGGAGGGATCTCAAGTCATTGTTTTAGGGAAAAGATAGGGGCGTGTTCTATACAAAACGAAACAACTCTCGCAGTGACTTCTTTGGCGCTATGTTTTTATTTTGGTAGAGTGTAAATAACATCAAATGGGTTCTTATCTTCGAAAAACTCGGTGTATAGCTTTGCAACTTCGTTTGAACTCAAGTTCATATTAAGTCGCAATAAGTCCCCTAATTTCACCAATATGTCAGCTTCTCTTGAGGTTACTATTTTCTTTTGTACTATATGTTCTGTATTTTTTGGGGTTACCCATGCCCAATCATTCATGGCCGCTTCAGTAAATGGATATCCAAAAGATAACGAACTAACATGAGCGTATTCTGAACACAGAGGATGAACGATTAATAAAAAGGCTGCAATTATTCCTGAACGATATCTTATCCTTTGTGCTTTTTGAACCTCTTGAGCAAATGATTCTAGGTAATGAGGGATTTCTCCCCAATTAGAACGTCCCATTGAAACTAGTATTTCAACGGCAAATTTATGATTTAATTTATTGGCCAATTGTAAGAATATCTGATTGTTTGTACAGCCAGAGGCGGTAATTGCACCTAAACATCTTGCAGCTTCCTGAACGTTAGTCGCACCTTCTGATATAAGTTTCACATATTCGTCCAACATCGTATCGTAGCTAACGAATTCTGGAGATTCCACAATTGTTTCGATTAAAAGTGCCTTTGTACTCTGTTCTTTAACCAGAGGAATCATACTAACAAGTTGAGCAAAATAGTCACCCACTAATTCTTCTAAATTGCAATCATTTTTTAATAACTTTAGAGCAGCTACTATAACACTATCATCTTTATCTAAAGACGCGTTTATTATTAGGTGCATAATTTTTCCAATCACATATTTCTTCCTCTCAGGCTTAGATTAAAAGTCATCTTAATCTTTTAATTTGTTCTTTTGTTGATCTGACAAAAAAAATCCTGAGTAATTTTTCATTCGACGATAATCTATTCAAGCGGCTAAAGACTTTTTGAGTAACCGCCACTTATACGTTTGTATTGTTTAACTTATTGCGGTGTATAAAAAGAAACCACAACACGCGACTAGCACGTATTATGGCGTTTAATTTTACATACGATATGGAAATTTTCATAGACACTTTTAAATAGTTTCCGTAGTTCTATTTTATATGGTTTTATAATCCTGTTTCATTGTCTTCCATTAAATGTGACCAGTATCCTTAAACGTCTTTCATTGCTACAGGATCAATTTGGTCAAACATCTTTTGGAGTTCATGTGTATATTTTTGTGTACTATATTCATTTTGTTGTTTCATTTTCATTGCTAATTCATTTTTTATTAAAATGGAACAAAAAAATGTCTTCAAGTCTTTATTTATCATATATAAATGAGGTTCATGAAGGGGTGAAGTAGTAAAAAGTTCACTGCTGCTTTCTTTAAAATACAATCCACACGAGTTACGCATACCGAAACTTGTAAAATGACCAATTTTAATATACTGTACGCCTTCAATTAAATTTTTTGAAAAGTATCTAATCCATAGAATATAAAATCATTATATTCCTCTGGCACTCCGATACTGACCATAAACTCAGCATTATCATGACTTACACCGAGTCTTACTAATTCATTGTAATCATAGTCTCTTATTTCAGATTCATAGTAGTCACGAATCTCACTAATATCAATATCCACACTTTCACTTCTCCTTTAACTTTTCAAGCTCACTAAATAGTTCAGCATTTCCTCGATCCCTTGAAGCCTTATCTCCCCCATACTCAACGCTATAGGTTACTTCTGCATGAGGAAGTTCATTAGCAAGTAGTTCTTTACAATTATGACCACCAAGAACACAAGGTTCTCTCTCAGTATAAACACGTTTGACTATATGTCTGCCCATTTTTTTCTGCAGCAATTTTATCCTCAATGAAAGGCACTAAACCAATCAAGGTATTACGGAATTATCACTAACTATTGGGGCAGAGTTGGTAAAAAAGGTCGCTTGTTTTCCAATTCAAACCACACTTCAATATGCTTACATAATGGAGGAATGTCTGCTATTGCTTGTTCACACAAAGTTTCATAACTATCTCCTAAAATCTCTTTTAAGTTATAGTTTACAGCATATTCATCACTTAATTTCGCTTTATAAACTATAACTGGCTCAATTATATAATTCTTATGACGTGTGTTATTGCTGACATTTATACACCATTGAAGTTTACCACTAAAAGCATTGATACAATCTTCTAATTGTGTATATACTTCATTCTTATTATGAAATCTAAAATAAAACCCCGCTGGGCGGTCATAAATATTATTCGGATTATACATTGATGTTCTATGCCATTCAAATGACCCTAGTTTTGAGATAGTATAAGCCATTAACTCAGGATACGCTACCTCTCCATTTTCCGAAAAATAAATACTTTTAGGGGACATTGTTCTCACCTACTCCAAAGATTGTGTACTTACAGACACCTTTCCACCATTTAGCTTATTTATAGTATTCATATAATCTTTAGCATGAATCGGTTGGTCACTTAATCGAGGATCATAGACATACTTACCATCAGAATACACAGTATGGTAGTCAAAACTTTTTGTTTCACCATACTCAGTAACTTTTATTGTCCCATATTTTTCTGATGATGTTATTGTAATAATTTTACCTCTACCTCCTGACGCGTGTGCTAAATCTTCTGCTATTTCTGAACAATCATATTCTAAATTCGATTTGTATCTAGCAGCATTGGAGGACATTTCATTAACGACAGATTTATTACCTACAACTTTACCCGTCCCCTCCGTTTTAGGAGGTTTCTCCTTGGGTTTGCCTGCTTTTGAAGGCATAACTTCTGATGCGTTCTCAATAGGTTCGGATGCATTTTTTGTGGTGATGCTCTTCTGATCTATTCGCTGTTGGATTCTCCTCACATTTTCTCTTGCGAGCCTAGCGTTCTCAGATGCCCCTTCTTTGCTCTTTTTGGAGAATTCATATTTAAGGGCTCTACCTTCACCACCTCGACCGTCAAGTGGCACTGGCTCTGCAAATATGTTTGCATGGCTCATCCATCGTTGTTCTTCTGGTGTGATGCCCTCTTGATTAGATAGAATCAAAAAATCTCCTGGATAGTTTTGTTTCCAGTCATCGTAGTATTTAAAATCTGGATTTCCATTCGCTGTACGAACCACCCCGTCCTCAGCACGGTAGCTTCCTAGCGGAATTTCAGGTCTGCGATTTTCTAATGAAGACCAATAGACATAATCTCTTAGAATTTTCTCATATTCTTCATCTGTAAGCTCTGGTGGTGCAGCTTCTTTTTTCGCTTTAAGGGCTTTAGCTCTAGCTTCTTTTTCTGCTTTAAGAGCAGCTTCAGCCCTAGCTTTTTCTTGTTCTTTATATTCCCTCAGCATTCTATCTTTAACACTTTTAGGTACCTGTTGATAGGCATGAACCATGGTTTTCGATGTTGTCAGCAAGTTTTGGATCAGCTCTAATCGGCTGCCGGAATGTACTATTTGACGTGCGCTCGTATACACTTTCCCCAGAATCCATTTGCTATAGTAGGCATGTCTCGCTTGCTCATGTTCATACTGAGTAATTAACCCTTGTAATGCTAGACCAGCCAAGTGTTTCAACGGATGAATGCCGTTCCCCTTACTGCCTCCAACGGTAGGGGTTCCTTTGCTCCGAACAGGGATCGCTGCGGTTGCCCTCAGAATCACACCCGCCGCAGGTCCACTTAGCGCTCCCACAACAACGCCAGCCACTTTCCCCATCACTGGAATGGAGCCTAATAGCTTGGATACTGTCCCCATCATGGCATTCGCCTGTTGAAGCTCTGCTGGACTGGTGACTTTTGCTTTAGGGGTGGAGGCTTGGCTGCTAGATGAATCCTTGGCTGCTGACTGGGCTGCTTCATAGGCTTTGATGCTCATCAATGGTGGCTCAGGCACAGGAGGGAGGTCGGCTACGAAAACAGGTGCCTTCACCGTTCCTTCCTGATAAATCACTGGAGCTTTGGTATCCGTCTCACCATCCAGTACCATGCTACTGGCTCCGCCTTTTAAATACAGTGCCATTCCAGCTTCAAGTGAAAGCTCCTTCCCAGCATCGAGCTTCACGTGACCACCCTGAATCTGCACATTCCCCGGACTGCCGATCGTAATGCCGCTACCTTCATGTAGTGTAATGGAAAATTCACCGGAGGTGGATAGGGTCAGCTCCTGCTCAGACATTTCTACGCCACTACCTTGCACATGTCGCCATACCTTCACATTCGGCTGTCCATTCGCGTGGCGTTGTTGTTGAAGCGAATCCGTGACATAGGCATCCTGTTCGCGGTGGGTAGGCAGATACAATTCCACCTGTTCCCCGATTTCGGGCATATCGTACCAGCCGCTATGTTCTTCGGCAACATAACGGGTGGCTACGGGAAACCAGCACGCTTTGGCAGGATCTTGCTTCGGATCAATCTCTAGTTGAAGCTGTACAAAATCCTTCTGTACCTTGAGCACTGTTCCTGTCAGCGAAATTCCGGTGGCCTGATTGTTTTCATACCGGGCATAGCGGATATCTTGTTCGGCTTGAAGATCGTAACGGGTACGCAGCAAGCCATCCGCTAGTGCGGTCACTGCCCGAACGACGACCAGTTCTTTACCTTGTCCAATCGGTAACGTGATGAGGTCGCCCAGCGCATAGTATTGCAGGCTTCGATCATATAGGTGACATATGAGTCAGCACGTTCGCCTGGTTTTTCCGCATCCAACTCATGAAACGTTTTCCGAACTCGATAAAATACATCCCGCTCTACCTTATGCTGCTTGCCTTCGGGCATCCCGAAGAAAACCTTGGGCGAAGCTGCGGTTACCTCTGGCACAAGTACGGAACCAAAGCGAGAAGCGAGGCGTTTTAAAAACGCCCAATCCGGCTCATCATATTGTAAAACAAATGTCTCTAGTTTGGCATAGTTGCTTACTGTATCAATGGCATCTCCATATTGAAATTTTCGAACCAGCGCAGTGATCAGATCATCATAGGTGCGGTGAATATCTTGATAGGAGCGTCTTTTACGTTTAATATCCATCTGGTATGAATGGGAAGCGGCCTCCAATTCAAACGTATACACGCCTCGCACGCAGTGTACGGACATATGCGTAACAATCCCATGGAACAGCCTTCTCAGCGATTGTCCCTGATCATTCAACTGACGAATCGCAATCGGCTCTTGCTCTATATTATGACCGATACAAGCTGCTCCCTGTTCTTCGGAGAGCATGCCACTGATATGTAAATAGGCATGATCGTTAATGGTACGTGTTATTTGAAGTTGTTCGATGTGTAGGGGCTGAAAGGGACCATAAAAGCGTAGGCTTTCATATCCGATCCCATCTGATAATACGCTCAAGTGAGTTCATGTCTCCTTTCTAGATGCGATGGGTATTTCCAAGTAAAGCACGCAATCTTAAATTCGCTTCTGATTATAGAAGCCGCAGATAGGTGCAAATTTAAGTCAAGATAGATATGTATTACAAGGTTCGTATAAAGGTACGAGAGGTGATATTTAATAAACAACCCAGCATATGTATTTATCGGTTAAAAGAGAGATTTAGTTTACAGAATGACCCATTGGTTGGGAGATTTACTATGTTTATTTTTAGAAGTAGGAGTATGAGAGGGAAGTGTAACAGGAGTTAATATAAGAATATAGTGATACGCCACATGGTTTGCCATTATGATGCATTTTCGTGTTGGCAAATCAGTTACCTAAAACCTAAATGGTAGCCTGTCCAAACGATCTAAATTTAAAAATAATGGAGTGATAGAATGATAAGAGGACTTGTACTTTTAACTGGTGGGAATATTGAAGATTACTTACCAGACTTATATGATTGGAGTCTTACTAAAACCGAAAAAGAGCAACATACTTGCCGACCCATAATCGAACTTCCTCCATATAACAATTATAAAGAGAATGTACTGAAAAGGCTTGCAAATGGGCAATTAATATATATCTTGGTTGATAAAAGTAACAGTAATAAGCGGATAGGAAAGATACAGCTTTTTGACTATAATTCTCGAAATAAAAGTGCAGAGATCGGATACTATTTGCCTCTAAAACATAGAAAACAAGGATATGCGAATGTATTGTTAGAGCTATTTATAGATACCATTTTTGAACGTAAGGATTTGGAGTTGAACAAAATTTATGCAACGGTTGCAGCATGTAATCAAGCTTCTATAAAATTATTAGAAAAATTCCATTTTAAGCTGGAGGGAACTTATCGAGAGCATTATTGGTTTAGTGATGGTTCGATATGCGATCAATACCATTATTCTTTGTTAAAAAGAGAGTATGCTAGCTTAGCTGAAAAAGAAATAGAAGGAAATTAAACTATTATTTTTAAAATGGAACGAGTTAATTTCAAGTAAATCCGTTCCATCCTCTCGACACACGTTGAGGCCGTAGTAAAGCTATGTCGAGTCGATATATAGAGGTGCTTAATTGTAGCTTCCTATGTCCTTTACGAGCTGGGGAAAAGTTTATAGAAATAAGGTATGGCACAACAAAATAAATGTTTCGATTTTTTTGGATTTAAAGTGGTTGGACACATCCGATGTATTTAACTGAAAATGTGAGTATTCAAGAGAGCGTCCTTAGTTTGGCGTTCTTTTCTTTGTACGCTACCTGTAAGAATTCCTCAAGCAATAAGGTTATTCCCTTCTGTGACGTGCAATCAACTTGCTGTGGTACAATTACTTTAAATAAATACGAATGCAGGGAAGGTGAACCCCTTGGATAAATTTAAAGATCTGGAGAAATTGATTAAACTTACCGAAGAGACTTTCTGAGATGGATATTGTGAACAGACCTGAATTCTCGGAATGGGAGGATAAGCATCATTACAAGCAAGCATTGGAGAATGAAGCTTTGTACTGGCAGGGCATGAAGGACGGAGCACAGTTTGTATATGTTGTATTAGAGATGATGCTTCATGATGAAAAAGAGAAAGAAGAATAGCCAATGGAGATTAGATGGTTATAGAGAACATTAAAAAAGATGCTGGGCACCTACCAACCTGGTCATACCCCTGTCAAGTAGACAGGGTATGACCAGGTTGGTAGGTGTTTTAATTTGTCTTACGTTATGAGACACAGGCTCAGGCTTTTTAGTTCAATTCGTCTTGATTGACTATGCTTGCACCTTACCCGCACGAATATCATCTGTCATGCCCGCGTAAGGTGCCTGGGCAATCAACTTCTCGTTGTTCACACCTGCATTTTCAATGAAAGTAATATATGCGAATTCAGGAACTACATGCTTCGGATAAGTCTGATATTTTTCACGCGATTCTTCCATCAGAGGGATGAAATCATTTTGATAGCGTACTTTAATCTCTGGATGCTCATGCACCCATTTCGGAAAGAAAATAATACCATGCATGGTCAATGAAATGGCTGGATGGGTTCAGTATCGGAGAAGCTTCGCCGAAAGAATAATAAACTTTAAGTCGGTATAAGTCGATTAAATAATTAAGGGCTTATATATACACAAATTTCTATATTAGAACATACCTAGCAGTGAACTTAGGCCCAAGCGTAGAAGCCGTATCTAAAAATAGAATTCATTCCAGGAGGTAAGCTATGAATAAGAGAACAGGCTTTAGATTTTTAGTTGTAATTATGATGATTTATGTATTTACTTTTAATCTGGGTGTGGAAACTGTAAAGGCAAATTCCGTATATTATGTTTCTACAACGGGGAATGACATCACTGGAACCGGTACACTATCAAATCCATGGAAAACCATACAAAAGGCAGCAGATACCATGAAAGCCGGAGATACCTGCATCATACGAGGTGGTACATACCGGGAAACAGTAACACTTCATACTTCCGGAAGTTCTGCAAAACCCATAAACTTTGAGGCTTATACAGGAGAGAACGTAACGGTATCCGGTGCCGATCCGGTTACTGGCTGGAAAAATTACTCCGGATCCATCTATTATGCGGAAATGAAGGGTTCCCTTGGAACAAAAAATCAGATATTTGTTAATAAGCAAATGCAATTTGAAGCCAGATGGCCCAATTCACCAACACTTGATCCCTTAAATTCAAAATATGCAACAGTTGATTCCGGTTCCACTACAACCATCAAGGATGGAAACTTAACTCAGGCACCTGGATACTGGGTTGGCAAAACGGTTTGGAGTGTTCCGGGAACAGGCTACAAATCTTATAAAAGTACCATTACCAGCTCAAGTGACGGCTCCATTACCTTTGATCAAATAGATACTGCAGCGACAGGCGGTAACAGCTATTATATTACTGGTAATCTTAAAGATCTTGACAGTGCGGGAGAATGGTATTATGACAGCATTACTGGCAGACTTTATTTATGGGCACCTGGTGGAGTTGATCCGAATACTTTGACAGTAGAAGCAAAGAAGCGGACTTATGCATTTGATTTAAGTTCCCGATCTTACATAAATATTACCGGAATTAATATCTTTGCCTCCAGCATTAAAATGTCGAATTCTAATTACTGTAAAGTTTCTAATATGATTGCGGAATATGTCAGTCATGATTCGGATGTTACCAGACAATACAGTACAGGGATATTTATGTCCGGTACCAATAATGAGCTTAGAGACAGTACTTTGACCTACAGTTCCGGTAATCTGGTGAGTATAGAGGGAACAGGAAATAAGGTAATTAATAATCTTATTCATGAAGCAAATTATTCGGCAGCGGATATTCCGGCAATCTATCTATTGGGGGCAAACCATCTAATCAGTCATAATACGGTATATAACGCTGGGCGTCATCTGATATTTATGCCTACCCAAAACAGCCAGATACAATATAATAATCTGTACAATGCAGGAAAGCTGACAAAAGACTGCGGAATACTCTATGAATTTGCCTGGGATGGGCAAGGGACGGTAATTCATCATAATTACATCCATGATAATCTGGCAAAGAATTATTCCGGCACTGGTATCTATCTGGATAACGGTAGCAAGGGCTATATTGTGCATCATAATGTTGTATGGGGAAACTATACAGGGATAAGATTGAATACACCCAGTAATTTTAACCTGATTTATAACAATACCACCTACAGTAACGGAAATGTAGGATATTGGGGAAGTAATTTTCAGTCAGATATGTACGGCGACAGAATTTTCAACAATATCTTTACTACAGCCTTTACACTGCCTGGTACTCATATAGAGGGAAATAATATTACCTCAGAAACTAATCCGTTATTTGTGAATCCCACAGCATATGATTTCAGGTTGCAGTCTACTTCTCCAGCTATTAATGCAGGGGTTGTAATATCTGGAATCACGAATGATTATGTTGGTGCGGCACCGGATATTGGAGCATATGAGTTCGGTGGAACTGACTGGACTGCCGGGCATGATTTTTCTTCACCTCCGGACCCGGTTTTTGAGAGTGTCAGCTTACTTTATGTTAATAACGTAAGGCAATCTGATTTCGAAAAAGGGATAATCTCACCATGGGCAGCAACATATTCAGATACTGCTGCAAGTGTATCGGTACCAAGAAGCGGCTCTAAGAGTGTTAGATTGGGACCCGGAGAAGATGGTATCGAGCAGGTACTTACGGGGCTAAGTCCTAATACCAGCTATATGTGTACCGCCTGGGTTAAGGCAGACATAGGCGAGCGGATTCAGATTGGCGTTAATGGCTTTGAAGGAACGGATGCATCCGCAACATCTGACAGTACATCCTGGACAATGGTAAACATTCCTTTTACAACCGGAGCAGGCGCTACCAGGGCAACAGTGTATGCTTACAAGAATCCTGGTACAGCATATGTTTATGTGGATGATTTTGGGGTAGTTGAGCAATAAATTATTTTACTGGTTTTATGTTTGACAGAATTGTCAGAAAGTCAGAAAAACCAAGACTGCCTTGGGGCAGATGGATCAGGAGGGACACTTTCAGTAGAAAATACTTCCAGTGGACAGAAAGCTCGATATGTTGTCTCTAGTATGTAACCATCTTCAAATGAAAAGCTTTTGCGATAAGGTTGTACATCTGCCATCATCGGCAGAACAGGTGTGAAATTGGCGTTATCCAAAATTTCCAGCTTCGTATCAAAGAACATTAATCTGTCCCGACCTTGATTTTAGGTAAAGGAAGAGCAAGCCGGATACTTGTCGGAATGCCTGTTTCATAGGTAGCTGAGCGTTCACCTTCCTGCTTATCTATTAGACCAACCGAAGCGAGCATAACTTTGCTCAAGATTGGTAAGTTCCCGCACATGTAATTGAAGTTCGTCCAGACGGTCAGTAATTTGGTCCATTAACAACGGCAGAGAATCAAAAAGATCTTTTCCCACCCAAGCGAAACCATAGGGAGGAAGGTCAATCGACAGATGTAAATGCCTTTCTATAGGTCGCTTGTTCGGGCGCTCCATGGCAGGTTAATGGACCTCTACCCGAATTAGGAACTGATCATAAAACTTCAGACTCTTGACCGACTGTAACAATTGAACATAAGGGACAAGAGCAGCAATATCTTATAGAGGATAACCACGAACCAATTGTATCCAAAGAAATATTTGAAGCGGTGCAAAAGGAGAAGAAACGGAGAGCCCAGCTGAAAGGGAGTGTGATGGGGGAGAGTAAAAGATACTCCAGCAAATATGCACTGAGCAGTAAAGTATATTGTGGATGCTGTGGAGCCATTTTTAAACGCCGAACCTGGAATAGCAATAACCCATCCAAAAAAGTGGTATGGCAGTGCAAAACGTATGTCAATGAGGGTAAAACAGCATGTGATGCCAAATCGGTTGATGAGCAAGTTTTACATTCCGCGTTTGTACGATTGTTCAACCGGATGTATGAGAACAAGGAAAGATTGATTAAAACGCTGAAAGGAAATATTGTATCGGTACTTTCCAGCAGAGTAGAGCAAGAAACACTATTGGACATTGAAGGAAAGATGCAACAATTGAAATCCGACTTGAAGGAATTAGTGAATCTTAAGCTACGGAATCAGATTGATGAGATTGTATATGATGAAGAAACGAACAGACTTTCCAGCGAGCTAAACGAGCTACGGCAACAGATGCTGATATTAGAGGAGGAAGAGGATCAGAAGGAGAAAACCAAGGAACGAGTCGATGAGATTATTCAACTTTTGAGCTCACGGCAAGATATACTGGAACAATTTGATGATAACCTATTTAATGCGTTGGTGGAGAAGATAACCGTTCTCTCACCAGCGCATTTTGTTTTTACCTTGAAAAGTGGAATGAACATAGATGAAATTATTGGGGATTAATATTACATTGTTAGATGAATTGATGGGCTAACGAATATTTGTGGGTTGTATGACGGGAAGGATCAATCGAATCCCGTCTTTAACTCCTTCTATATAGATGGATTGCTTGTCCTGACTTAGCTGATAGCCTATAGCTTCTTCCCATTCGGATAGCAGACGTTGAATATCCCCGTTTTGGTTGGTTTTGAATCGATCCATTTTGGTAAATAGATTTTTATCCTCTGATGAAAATGAAGCCTGTTGTTCACTAGCGAGTTCTAACTCATAAAATCGTTGGCGTAACGCTTCTTGAAACCATTCTGGCCAATCTGACATAGCATATTTTCCCTCCCGTAGTTGAAGTGCGTGTATGTTAACTCTGATGGGGAGGGATGGCAAGTCATTTTTTTGCGTAGGGATGTTGAATTATCTTTAAAAGTATATTTTTCATTAAGAGAATTTTTGGTTTATACATAGATTTGAATATTGAAAAAATCCCCATTTAAGTAATGAGTATAACAAAAAATAGGTCAATCATGGTAGTATGTGACCATAATCGACCTGTCAATGTAACGGATTAGCGTTATTTGGGTTATAAAAATAAAGCATCTAATGTTCGTACAACCGAAATGTAGGAATCTTTATACGGGTATTACAAGGGTTAGATGTATTATTGGTTGAAAGATGGGTTCATTCGGCACTGGGTAGCCCCTACCAAAGAAAAAACCTTGAAAGGCATAAAGCCAATCAAGGTTTGAAAAATAACTACTTCTGTTCAATGTTCCTTAGTATCTTTCTTACTCTGTGACGTAACTTTTGTGAAGCCCACCGTGCATTCACAATTTTAGATAAGTAATCCACTAGTTCACTTTGTTTAATTAGAGACAATTCTTCAAACCAATTTAATGCTAGCTCTACCCAATAATCTGATTTTTGTTCAAAACCAATTTTAACAATTTCGGCAAAAGGGAAGACGTCCTCTAAATTAACAAATATCTTATAATTTGCTAAGGCTTCCCTTAACGAGTTATGGACTGTTTTTCTTTGTTGTTCTAATAGTACTAACAGGCGAAGATATTTCCAAGGTTCGTCTAGTATTCTTATTCCTTGGTTCTCGTTAATAACCCATTGAGCATCAGTGGATAATCCAATAGTTGGATTATGTTCCCCAATTGTCATAAGTGGAATCCACTTTACCGTTATTTCAGAGTCTACTAGATGGGTAATTATTAATTTGTCGGATGGTACTTGACTTTCAATTAGTGCTTTCAATTGATTGTTCATGTTTTATCTACCCCAAATCTCATGTTTTACAGGCAATCCATAGTTCCCCACTACCTCTTCAAATTGTTTTCTCACCTCAGGAGTCCAGTTCTGACCATAGTGACCACTATTCTCAGTAGTTAATATTTCTCCATTCGGCCCTCTACTAAATGTACCACCCACTACAGTTTTACCATCAGCATTTATTGTTTGAGCTAACTTTTGGTGTGGTGAACCAGTAAAGGAACTATTGTTCGGTTTGCCAACAACGAAAGTATTCGTTTTAGGGTCAAACACAAACTCAATTCCTTCTTTTGGATAATAATTTTTTATGGCCTCTACAGATTTAGAAGAGGAGTTTACCCCAAGTACACCAGAAGTCGGGCCTGAACCTTTCCAAGTAGGAACATTACCCGTCCCCTCAGTTTTAGGAGGTTTCTCCTTGGGTTTGCCTGCTTTTGAAGGCATAACTTCTGATGCGTTCTCAATAGGTTCGGATGCATTTTTTGTGGTGATGCCCTTCTGATCTATTCGTTGTTGAATTCTCCTCACATTTACTCTTGCGAGCCTAGCGTTCTCAGATGCCCCTTCTTTGCTCATTTTGGAGAATTCATTTTTAAAGGCTCTACCTTCACCACCTCGACCGTCGAGTGCAAACGGCTCTGCTGTTAGGTTTGCATAGCTCATCCATCGTTGTTCTTCCGGTGTGATGCCCTCTTGATTAGATAGAACCAAAAAATCTCCTGGATAGTTTTGTTTCCAGTCATCGTAGTATTTAAAATCTGGATCTCCATTCGCCATACGAACCACCCCGTCCTCAGCACGGTAGCTTCCTAGCGGAATTTCAGGTCTGCGATCACCTTCTAATGAAGCCCAATAGACATAATCACTATAAATTCTCTCATACTCTTCATCTGTAAGCTCTGGTGGCGCAGCTTCTTTTTTCGCTTTAAGGGCTTTAGCTCTAGCTTCTTTTTCTGCTTTAAGAGCAGCTTCAGCCCTTGCTTTTTCTTGTTCTTTATATTCCCTCAGCATACTATCTTTAACACTTTTAGGTACCTGTTGATAGGCATGAACCATGGTTTTCGATGTTGTCAGCAAGTTTTGGATCAACTCTAATCGGCTGCCGGAATGTACTATTTGACGTGCGCTTGTATACACTTTCCCCAGAATCCATTTGCTATAGTAGGCATGTCTCGCTTGCTCATGTTCATACTGAGTGATTAACCCTTGTAATGCTAGACCAGCCAAGTGTTTCAACGGATGAATGCCGTTCCCCTTACTGCCTCCAACGGTAGGGGTTCCTTTGCTCCGAACAGGGATCGCTGCGGTTGCTCTCAGAATCACACCTCCTGCAGGTCCACTTAGCGCTCCTGCAACAACGCCAGCCACTTTTCCCATCACTGGAATGGAACCTAATAGCTTGGATACTGTCCCCATCATGGCATTCGCCTGTTGAAGCTCTGCTGGACTGGTGACTTTTGCTTTAGGGGTAGAGGCTTGGCTGCTAGATGAATCCTTGGCTGCTGATTGAGCTGCTTCAAATGCTTTGATGCTCATCAGTGGCGGCTCAGGCACAGGAGGGAGGTCAGCAACGAAAACAGGTGCTTTTACCGTTCCTTCCTGATAAATCACTGGAGCTTTGGTATCCGTCTCACCATCCAGTACCATGCTGCTGGCTCCACCTTTTAAGTATAGCGCCGTGCCAGCTTCGAGTGATAGTTCCTCGCCTGCACCGAGCTTCACATGACCACCCTGAATCTGCACATTCCCCGGACTGTCGATGGTAATGCCGTTACCTTCATGAAGTGTAATGGAAAATTCACCGGAGGTGGATAGAGTCAGCTCATGCTCAGACATTTCTACGCTGCTACCTTGCACATGTTGCCATACCTTCACATTCGGCTGTCCATTGGTGTGGCGTTGTTGTCGCAGCGAATCCGTTACATAGGCATCCTGTTCGCGGTGTGTTGGCAGATACAATTCCACCAGTTCTCCTACTTCAGGCATATCGTACCAGCCGCTATGTTCTTCGGCAACATAACGGGTGGCTACCGGAAACCAGCACGCTTTGGCAGGATCTTGCTTCGGATCAATTTCCAGTTGAAGCTGTACAAAATCCTGTTGTACCTTCAGCACCGTTCCTGTCAGCGAAATCCCGGTGGTCTGATCGTTTTCATACCGGGCATAGCGAATATTCTGTTCAGCTTGAAGGTCATAACGAGTACGCAGTAAGCCATCTGCTAAGGTTGTCACGGCTCGAACCACGACCAGTTCTTTGCCTTGTCCAATAGGTAACGTGATGAGGTCGCCTAGTGCATAGTATTGAAGGCTTTCAATCATATAGGTGACATACGAGCCAGCACGTTCTCCCGGCTTTTCCGCATTCAACTCATGAAACGTTTTCCGTACTCGATAAAATACATCTCGCTCCACCTTATGCTGCTTGCCTTCTGGCATCCCGAAGAAAACCTTGGGCGAGGCTGCGGTTACCTCTGGCACAAGTACGGAACCAAAGCGAGAAGCGAGGCGTTTTAAAAACGCCCAATCCGTCTCATCATATTGTAAAACAAATGTCTCCAGTTTGGCATAGTTGCTTACCGTATCAATGGCATCTCCGTACTGATATTTTCGAACCAGCGCAGTGACCAGATCATCATAGGTGCGGTGAATATCTTGATAGGAGCGCCTTTTACATTTAATATCCATCTGGTATGAATGGGAAGCGGCCTCCAGTTCAAACGTATACACGCCTCGTACACAGTGTACGGACATACGTGTAACAATCCCATGAAACAGCCTTCTCAGCGATTCTCCCTGATCATTCAACTGACGAATCACAATCGGCTCTTGCTCCATATCCTGTCCGATGCATGCAGCTCCCTGTTCTTCGGAGAGCATGCCACTGATGTGTAAATAGGCATGATCGTTGATGGTACGTGTTATTTGAAGTTGTTCGATGTGTAGGGGCTGAAAGGGACCATAAAAGCGTAGGCTTTCATATCCGATCCCATCTGATAATACGCTCAAGTGAGTTCATGACTCCTTTCTAGATGCGATGGGGATTTCCAAGTAAAGCACGTCTTCTTGAAATTGCTTTTGATTAAAGAAGCCGCAGATGAGTATAACAGTGAGTCCATATAAATATGTATAACAAGGTTTGTACGCTAAAAAGGGGCAGGAGGTGATATTTAATAAACAACCCAGCATATGTATTTATCGGTTAAAAGCGAGATTTAGTTTACAGAATGACCCATTCGTTGGGAGATTTACTATTTGCATTTTTGGAAGTAAGAGAGGTGGGAGGCAAGCTTTAAGTAGAGTAAGTAATATCCTTTCCGTCGTTTTGGCATACGTGAAAGTAAATGTTTGTAATATGTCTGGAGCATGTGTTGAGGAATCTTAGGTGAACATATTATAGAAATAACAGTTGATTATGAGATTAATTGCTTAATTTGTTGGGGGCTTATTTTAAGATGATTTCACTTCATACACTAACTGTTTGTAACCCTTAAGTAGTTCTAAAGTAGTAGGATGTGGATGAAGTAATTTGAATAACTAGCTATTCTGTTTCTCTGCACTTGATTAAAGCTAATAACCTTTCAAGATATTTTTGCTGAAAAAGCCTCGTAAATATGCCTATATATGGCTCTGTTTTGTTTGTAAGTAAACAATATGGGGGGATATTTGACTAAATTTTAATTACACAAAATCAAATTGGGGAAGCCTAATAAAAATGTATTCAAAGTAAAACATATGTTCGGGAGGAAAATGTTACATAATGTCGAAAATAGATACTAGTTCAAAAGGTTTATTTTTTTGAATTTTAGTTTTAACGGACTATTTTTAAAGGCCAAGGAGAGGATTGTCATTTCTAATCTGAAAGATAAGCACGAAAAGCACGTAGCTCCCGGTAGCCTTGCAGGATATCTCTTCCAACCCGAAAGAGCCTTGTTTTGGCTAGTAAATAGCAAAAGTGGAGCGAAAATAGGGATTGAGACAGAAGATGATGTTGTGAAACAAGCCAAAAGCGATAATGAAAATAATGTGTATGAACAAGATAAGCATTCTATTTCTAAAAATATACCGTTTGGTAACCATAGTAAAGATTTGTGGAATACTCTCCATATTTGGTTAAAAGCAATTTCAAGCAAAGAAATAGATGTGAAAAACGCTGAGTTTCACTTGGTTACAAATAAAATTATTGAGGACGGAATAGTAAAGTCAATTGCTACTGCTCAAACTAAAGAGGAGATCACTAATTGTGTGGAAAGTTTAAGGAATATAGCTTTGGGTGTTCCCACTGGTGTAAAAGTTTACGCAGAGAAGGTTTGTGAGTATGATGGCGAAACTATAAGTATGTTGATTGAAAAAGTTGTTCTGTGCGATGGGAATGCTAATAGCTATGGCGACGGATTAAAAGAAGAGATGAGATCAAAATTACTTATACCAGAAAGTTTACCTTTTTCAGAGATATACGACTCGTTACTCGGATGGGTGCATAATTTTGCAATGAATTGTTGGAGAAATGACAAACCAGCTTGGTTACCAAGAGACACTTTTGCAGAATATTACCAAAGAATAATTTCTCGATATAAGCTTAAGACATTTGTTGAAACGGACCATTCATTAATTCCACTTTCTTTAGTCGATAAAGAAGCTCAATACAACGAACTTTTTGTAAGGCAACTTTATATACTAGCACTTGAGCAAGATAATGACATACTTACTGATTCAATTGAGGATTACTTAAGGTGTAAACATGAAAGAACAAGATTGAGTATCCAAGGGAACATTACTAAGGAGGAAATGGATAGATTCGATCAAAATCTATTTGAAAGATGGAAAATTATTTTTGCTGAATTTAACCGTAAGTATAAAAGAGGACAGAAAACATGCGATGATATAAACGATTTTGGTGCAGATATGGGTTTTAGTATTCTGACAAAAACATTAGATCATAGAGAGCCGTTAGCGGATCAACCAACAGAGCAATATTATTTAACCAGAGGGAGTTATCATAGATTAGCTAATAATAATAAGCTACAAATTGGTTGGCATCCTGAATATAAAATGCTGCTTGGACAAGGAGAATAAAACTTGACTGATTTAGATGAATACGAAGTGGTTCAAAATATTGCGTTGGGTTCACTTGCTCTTTGGTCTTTTTCAGTAGAGTACTATAAAACATTGGAAGAAAAAAGAGGAATTGATTTGCCGACACTTATGTTAGTGCTACCCTTAATTTATAATGAGTCCATTACAAATTCAGTATATAAAAGGAAATTCAAAGGAGGGCTTTTTAATTCATTAAATGATGATAAAGCTCTCTTTGTAGGTTTACAAGAACGTATGCAAGATATGTCAGCACTCTCACTAAAATCACTTAATCTATGCCTTTCTGGAAAATTATTGATGTATCAGCATAATAGTTATGAGTTTGTTCCTATTAGAATGGGAACCTCTAATCTTGGTTACGCAGAGTCTATAAAAAAAATATTATCTGCTTCAAAACGTTTTGGCTATTGGTTTGCAACTATTGAATTCAACGAATTATGTCAGCTTTTAAAAGTGAGGTTTTAACATATGGACTTTAAGATTAATAATATTATTTTATGGCCAAGAGATTCTAGCAAAAAAATAAGGAATCTAGAATTTAAACTAGACAAAATAAATGTAATCACAGGTGACAGCCAAAAAGGTAAATCTTCTATAATACCAATTATTGATTATTGCCTTGGAAGTTCCAAATGCACAATCCCAGTTGGGTTAATTAGAGAAAAAACTGAGTGGTTTGGAATTGTTGTTAGTGTTGAAGGAAAGAAGACTTTATTTGCTCGAAAAGAACCAGGAGTCCATAGTCAAAGCTCAGAAGTCTTTATTAGGGAAAATGTTGAAACTGACAAATTACCTAGGCCGACGGCAGAAAGAAATGTAACTTTTCTTAAAAACAGATTAAATGAGATTGCCGCTTTGCCTTATCTTACTTTGGCAGACGATTTTGATGAGAATGCTGCAGGGAAAAGAGCAAGTTTCAGAGATTTTTCCGCATTCCAATTTCAGCCTCAACATATAGTTGCTAATCCGTATACACTATTTTATAAAGCTGATACTTATGATAATCGAGAGCGTTTGAAAAATATTTTCCCGTTAGTACTTGGTGCTTTAGATAAAGAAACCCTAATTTTAAGGCAAGAACTAAAAGAACTTGAACAGGAATATTCTAAAAAGATAAAAGAATTAAATGAAGTTAAACGTACTACAGAACATTGGATTTATAGAGTGAAAAGTTATTACTCACAAGCAAAAGAGTATGGGTTACTTCCAAATGCTCCAGACTTTATGATTGGATGGTCGACTCAAGTCTATATTAAATATCTAGAGGAAGTTCCTCAATTAGTTAGCTCCAAAATTTTCTTAATTGAAAGTCAGGCTACTAACAGTGCTGTTAATGAATTAAATTTACTTCTGAATGAAGAACTAGAGTTATCTCGTGAAATTGGAACTCTTCGACAAAAGCTCTATAAGATGTCGAGGCTTTTTGAATCTGAGAAGCTTTATCATGACTCCTTAGAAAAACAGCAGGAAAGATTACAACCAACTAACTGGCTTCAAAAATTGGTGGAACCTCGTACTACATGTATTTTCTGTGGTTCTGAGAACAGTAGCGCTTATGAAGAACTTAATAGGCTATATAATTATCAAACTAAAATTAGTATAAGTTCGAATGACATTGTAAGATCCTACGATATGTTAGATAGAGAAATCGTAAAAATTAGAGCAAGGTTAAGCGAACTAGAAAAATCTCTAAATAACATCAGAAAACAGAAAAATAATTTAGAAGTAGAATCAGAGGAAATTAGGAAAATTAGGCAAACAGAGCAAGAGGTTTTTCGTTTTGTTGGAAGATTAGAAAAGGCATTAGAAGATTATAGATTTGTTCATGAAGATCACAATTTGCAAGATGAAGTGACAGAACTTGAAAAGCAGATAAATATCTTAAAAGAAAAAATAAATCCTCAACAAATTAAGATGAATTTGAAAGAAGCATTAAAAAATATATCTAGTAAAATAAATAGATATGCTGATTTTCTTGGAGTGGAAGATGCAGATCACCCTATTTCATTGGATATTACTAATTTAACGTTAAGGAAGACCTCTGGTAAAAGAGAAGATTTTTTGTGGGAAATTGGTAGTGGTGCAAATTGGATGGGATATCATATTGCTACGATGCTTGCGTTGCATGAGTTCTTTAAAGGGTTAAATTGGAATCCTGTTCCTCATTTTTTAGTAATAGACCAGCCCAGTCAGGTATATTTTCCTGAAAAAGTTATCGAAAACGAAAACACAAAAGAAAACGATGAAATTGAAAAAAAACAGATACCGCAGTTTAAACAAGAAGATGTAGTTAGAGTAGAAAAAATATTCACTGCGCTGTCTACTCATTTAAGTTTAAAAACTCTTAATAACTATTCCACTCAAATTATAGTAATTGAACACGCTGATGAGATTACGTGGAAAAGCGCTGAACATGACATACATGTGGTTGCGAGGTGGAGAGATGGAAATGATGCATTGATCCCCGAGGAATGGTTATGAATAAAATTTAATTAAAAGCTAAAGTGAGTATAGAGTCCTTTTTATAAGATGATCTGATAGCCACGAAGAGTGGACTATCTCTGAAGAGTAGATATTTGATCTCTACATCTTCCTGTCTGTTTCTCAAACAGGTAAATGTACCATGACTTTATAAAACCCGAGAAACATGGATTTTAAGATAGAAATTAATTGGTAAATTTTGAATTACCTATAAAGGAGAGATAAATTAAATATGGTAGGAACAAATACAGTCCCGGCTGTAAGTATTATTCCCCCAGTTACATCAATAATTGATTATTTAGAGAAAGTCCAGAATCTCTATTCGGGGAAAGATTTACTATGGTTTCGCGGACAGGGTAAAGATTATGAAAGATTGGTACCCAAATTAGTTCGACAAGAAAATGGACTAAGATTAGAGGAAAGTATATATTTTAGATTTCAATCACGAGCTATTCCTCTTCTGGATAAAGTCCCTAGTTCCTATTTTGAATGGCTTTTTGTAATGCAACATTATGGTATACCAACAAGACTATTAGACTGGACGTCTGACGCCCTGATTGCACTTTCATTTGCTGTAATGAACCGTATCGAAGGCCAAGATTATAATGCAGTAGTGTACTGTTTGGAGCCGTATAAATTAAATAATGAATTTACAAGAACCCATCAAAAACCTGAAAAGTTTATTCCAAATATAATCATGGAAGAAGTTGTGAATATTTTTAGTTTGAGAGGTAACAATCACTATAGATTTCCTCTAGCATGCGTGGGCCCTTTAAATAATATAAGGATTGTTGCTCAGAAAGGGGCATTCACGATTTTTCCAGCAAGACCTAATGAAGAGCACTCATTAAAACATCTAACTGAACTAGGAGATTTTATCACTACAATAGAAATTGATAAAAATTTTATAGCTCAAATCCAGGATGAGCTTAGAAAATTAGGCTTAACGCAGAATTCAATATATCCTTCCTTAGAAAATCTTTCATCTGAGATTTCCAAAGAATTTAATTTGTATTGAGGAGGGGCTAAAAGATGTTTGAAATAATACCTGCTAGAAGTGAGTCTAATCAATCAATATTAGACTGGTATAGAAGAAAGGAACAAATTGACTTTGATCCTCCTTATCAGAGAGTAAGTGGACTGTGGGATGTAAATGCAAGACAACTGTTTATTGATTCAATAATTAACGGATATGATGTTCCTAAATTCTATGTTCATAAACCATGGAACTTAAATGATAAATATCTCTACTCAATTATTGACGGTAAACAAAGATTGCAATGTATTTTTGATTTTATTGAGAATAAATTTCCCCTTTCTAAAGACTTTACTTTAGATGACGTGGAATCTGGAGATATATCAGGGAAAAGCTATGATTATCTAGCGGTAAATTATCCTAAAATAGTTGATCGTTTAGATAGATACACTCTAGACGTAGTTCAAATAATAACCAACGATGAAGAAAAGATTAGGGAATTATTCTTACGACTAAATGAAGGGATTGCATTAAATAATTCTGAGAAAAGGCTTGCTAAAGAAGGATATCTTAACAGGGAAATAAAACTTATTGTATCAAGACATAGTTTCTTTAGTATGCTACGGTTTAAAAATTCTAGGTTTTCATATGAGGAACTTCTTACAAAACTTTTATTGTTAGAATATAGTGATGTCTTGTCTTCGCTTACTAAAACCAATCTAGATAAATTTGTAGAAACATTTAAAATTCAAAAAGAAGAGATAGATAAAGTGATACTTAGAACTATAAGTGGACTTAAACTTATGAGCGTAATATTCCAGGGGATAGAAGATTTATTAACACAAAAAACGACTATACCAATTTATTATTTATTTATTAGAGATAATTGGGACAAAAATCCAGAAAAGTTGAGAAAATTTATATATAGTTTTGAGAAGATTAAAATGAATAATCGGAAGATGAGCTTCGAACGATTAAATCCTATATTAAATGAATATGATAGGTTAAATCAACAAGGCGCAAACTCATTAAATGCAATAAAAGAAAGATTATCTATATTAAAACAATATTATAATATTTATAAACGCCAAGGTTTTGTTGATGAATTAACCTTAATTGATTCTCATGAGTTAGAATGGGAATAAATTTAAAAATATTAATTTTATATCTATTATTTCAATTTTATAAAAGAACGCAAGTTGTTTCTTAGAATGGGTTTAAATAAAATTAAATCGGAATATTTGTAGTTGTAGATTTTAGAGATCTAAAACTTGTTATTATTTCAGAGGCAGTGCAGTATTTTCTATACGAAATTTCAAATGGAAGATGGTTAGTATGTGTATATGATTTATCTAACTCATCATCATTGTCTATATTTTCCCTTAGCTTAAGTATGAGTGTAGAAAGTGCTTATTCAATTCAAAATAAAAGCCTGACATCCGTAAAGGGGGGGGACCCCCTATTTGTGAGGCAGAGACCAAAATACCTTACAAATTACGCAGCCAGCCGTCGGAAACCCATCGGTGACTGGTAATTTAGTTTCGCTTGAATATGAGTTGAGATATAGTAGGTAATATATTCTCGAACCCGTTCATACAACGATTGCCGTTGTTGACAAGTTAGGCATCGAGATAGAATGTTTCAGACTTAAGTGTAGAAATGAAACAATTCGATGGGGGCATTATCAGCGGGCGTTCCATGTCAGAGATGCTAAAGGTATTGCCTTATCCTTTGACTGCCTTCTGGTAGGTCTGAGATATGTGCACACTACCTTGATCCTTTATAAGGATCATATGCTAGGTGAACTTGGAAGTTGGTGCAACTTATCCAAAATAAAAGACTTGTCTTGTTTACCTGCTATACTCTAAGTCTCACAATCTCACTGTTATATAAGTCCAAGATGCTCGATAAGTACAAGGTTTTCCCGCCGAATGGAAGATACGTAATCACTTTTGTTGCCATAGCAAAAACATCACCAAAGTTCTCCCATATCTTGAGACATAGGGCATTCTCTTAAAGATATTTTATTTTAACCCAGCCTATGAGGTCAGTTCTAAGTTTTGTAGTCGTAAGGATAGATCGTATCGGGGGTGTTCTCACTGATTACCCAGCATATGTGAAGTATTGCATGTTTACTGTACAAGGGTTTTGAGTATCATAAGTTTATTCTTTATTTTCTCCCGATATTTTCCGTCCTAATTCTTCCATCCTGAATTGCTCTCTAGGTCGCTCACTATTATTCTCTCATTGTTACGTATCTACGTACCACATCCGTCATCATCCTTTGCTACACTTTGAATAAAAAGGAGATGATAACTTGGATACCCAACCCAAGATACTAAAGAGCGTGGAACATACAAACCCATCTGAAAATACGGCTGAGCAATATGAAAGTTTGGTACAGCAGGAAGACGAACACATAGAGAGACTTAAAACATGCACAAAGCTCATTTGGGATGCGCTAGCTATCATTTCTCAAAAGGCAAGTGTACTGCACATGGAAACCGTCAAAGAAGCGGCCGATCATCTTCATATCATGGAACTGGATTTACGAAGAGAACTGTTTAAAGTTCGTTTGAAAAAAAGTATTTTGGCGAACAGAATGAAGCAAACCCAAACATAGCAGCGGAGGGGGCGGAATCGTTCTGAAGAAGCGCAGCGTTCGCCTTTAAACCCGGATTTTTACCGCTAAAATATAATCAAAAAAAATCTGGGGCAACAGCGATCGGAAGAATGATCCGTCTACGTAGCGGCCTCATATGCACTTACTTGCTCAATCCACCCAGTAATCAAAACGCTCAAAAACCCGACATGACCCTTCTCGGTCTGATCGGGTTTTCTCATTTCAATCCCTCCCTCCCCCGCGCATAAATCTTCACTCCCCCCGCAATCACCCTACGCCCAGATAGTTACACCCACTCCCAACATCATGTATAGTAAAGTTATGGGAAATAAACATGAACCCGCATATGATCTTGATCGCTTAGACGTACAATATGTAACATGGCAAAAACGAGGAGGAACGTGATGATACATCCAACACAGATTCAGGATATGCTGCAAGCCGCGCTGGAGACAGGCGGAGACTTTGCAGAGGTGTTCGTCGAGGACCGCACCAATGGACAATTGGGTATGACTGGGGGCGTCGTGGATACGGCGCTGTCGGGCCGGGATTTTGGGATTGGCATTCGGATCATGAAGGAGCACTTTTCGGTGTATGCGTACACCAGTGATATGAGCGAACAGAGCCTGATCAGACTGGCCAAATCGGCTGCCAAGGCTATTCGTGGCGGTGGAGCACCAGGTACACACACGATTACACTTCATCCCCATGTCATCCCTAACCAACATCCAATTGCGATCATCCCTGACGGTTCACAGAAACGTGCCAAGATCGACATGATGAGACGGGCGCATGAGGCGGCAAGCCAATACGATCCTTCCATCACGCAAACCTCTGTTGGGATTAGCAACTCGATCCAGAACATCTTAATCGCCAATAGCAACGGGCTGCTGGTGGAGGATACCCGCACGTATACACGCATGAGAATAAGCGCCATTGCGACTGATGGGGAGCATAGACAATCCGGGTTCCGTGGGCCGGGAGCGTATGCTGGGACTGAATTTCTGGAGAACCTGAATATCGAAGAAAATGCCAGACACGCCGCTCGGATTGCGTCCACAATGGTCAAAGCGGGATATGCGCCTAGTGGCAGACTGCCTGTCGTAATTGAGAACGGCTTCGGCGGCGTTCTTTTCCACGAGGCGTGTGGGCATGGGCTGGAATCTACGGCAGTGGCCCATGGAACCTCCGTGTTTGCCAATAAGATCGGGCAGCAGGTGGCTTCACCGCTCGTTACAGCTATAGATGATGGAACGATTCCAAATGCGTGGGGCTCGCTCAATATCGATGATGAAGGAGCGTCGACACAGCGCAACGTACTGATCGAGAACGGCATTTTAAAAGGATATCTGATTGACCGCATGGGCTCGCGCCAGATGGGTGTACCTGCGACAGGGTCAGGACGAAGACAGTCCTATAAATTCGCGCCTGCATCTCGTATGAACAATACGTTCATTGCGAATGGCGAGTCTACCCGTGAAGAGATCATTGCCAATACAGAGTACGGGATCTATGCCAAATCGCTGGGCGGTGGTTCGGTGAATACCTCGACGAGCGAGTTTAATTTTGCAGTCGAAGAGGCTTATATGATTCGCAATGGTAAAATTGCCGAGCCGGTCAAAGGCGCAACGTTGATCGGCAAAGGGATTGAAACCCTGCAAAATATTGATATGGTCGGCAACAATCTGGATCATGGTCAGGGGATGTGCGGCTCGGTTAGTGGAAGTCTTCCGGTGAACTGCGGACAACCGACGATTCGAGTATCCGAAATGACCGTCGGCGGACGAAAGGGGGAATAGCGATGAATATTCAGCAATTTCAGGAAGCGTTGTTCGCGAAAGGTCGGGAAATGGGCTACGCGGATATGGAAATCTACTATGTAAATGGAAGTTCTACCTCGGTGAAGGTACTGAAGGGAGAAATTGACCAATATACCATCGTTGAAAATGGCGGACTTTCCTTCCGTGGTGTCATTAACGGCAAAATGGGCTATGCCTCTACGGAGAAGCTGGAACCGGATGTGATCGACTTCTTATTGGAAGAAGCACGCAGCAACGCGGACATATTGGAGAGCGAGGAGCAGGATGAGCTGTTTGCAGGCTCTGAGAGCTACCCTGAGCAGCCTGCTTATGCCTCAACGCTGGCTGACACAGTTCCTGAGATTCTAATCGAAGCGGCGCTAGAAATGGAGCGTACAGCGCTTGCCGCAGACCCACGGATTGTGATGGCTCGGCATTGCTCGGTCAGCATTCGTGAGAATGAGGTCCTGATTGTGAATACCAAAGGACTGCACTGCCATCGTCACAAAAGTCTGGCGACCGCTTATGTGTATGTGATTGCAGCAGACCAAGGTGAGACCGTTACCGGGGGTTGGCATGATTATTCCCTGCGGAGCGTGGAGGAAATCGATATTGTGGATGTGGCGCATAAAGCCGTAAAAGAGGCGGTTTCCAAGCTGGGTGCGCACACGATCCAATCGGATAACTATCCAGTCATTTTCCGTCATGATGCAGCAGCGCAATTGCTGGCTGCGTATACGTCGGTATTTTCTGCGGAGTCGGTGGATAAAGGCTTTTCACGCTTGGCTGGGAAACTGGGACAAAAGGTGGCAAGCGAACATATCACACTGATTGATGATCCGCTAATGGAGAATGTTCCGGCAGGCAGCACGTTTGACGCGGAAGGCAGTGCGACCCGCCGCAACGAGATCATCAAGGATGGAGAACTGCGGACGTATTTCCATAACCGCAAGACGGCCCGTAAGGCTGGGGTGGAGAGTACCTCTCATGCTTCCAAAGGCAGCTATAACGGTAAAATCGGGGTGTCGTATCATAATCTGTACGTGGCTCCAGGCGCGTCTTCGTTGGAAGACATGATTCGCAAGATGGATCGCGGGCTGATGATCGTTGAGCTGCAAGGGCTGCATGCAGGTACGAATACGGCGTCCGGTAATTTTTCGCTGGCTTGTCTGGGCTACTGGATTGAGCAGGGGCAAGTGGTCAGAGCGGTTAATCAAATTACCGTATCGGGCAACTTCTTTGACGTACTACAGCAGGTAGAGGAAGTGGGCAACGATTTGCGTTTTACAGGAAGCTGCACATCTCCTTCGCTCAAGCTGGCTGCACTCTCGATTTCAGGCTCCTAATGGCTGAAGCAGCCTGCTTTTTTTCAGACTTACGACCTGTTCCTGACGTTCTGATTGTCTAGCAATGATAGATGCCTGATGCATCGGGGTATGGTAAAGTAGGAGAAAGTCTTTAAAATATGAAAAAAAGGCTTGGTTACAGCACCGCGACAGGGTATTATAGACAATAATATATTCGAAAAAAGGTTCGAATTGAATTTTTATTGGGGGATGTATATGAGATATATAAGCACTAGAGGTCGAGTAGAAGCCAAGGGATTTATTGATACTGTGCTCATGGGGTTAGCTGACGATGGAGGTCTAATGGTACCGGAGCAGATTCCGACCGTGTCGGCAGCTACTTTGGAGCAATGGGCGACATTGAGCTACAGAGAGCTGCTGCTGGAAGTTTTTGCGCTGTATATCAATGATGAGATTCCTCGTGAAGATTTGGAGCAGCTGGTAGAGCGCAGTTATGCAAGCTTCCGCCATCCAGAAGTTACGCCAGTGAAGAAGATCAACGATTCCCTATCTATTTTGGAGCTGTTCCACGGGCCTACGTTCGCGTTCAAGGATGTGGCGCTACAATTCATGGGGGAATTTTATTCCTACGTGTCCAAAAAGCAGAATGAAATCATTCACATTTTGGGTGCAACCTCGGGCGATACCGGGGCAGCAGCGATTCAGGGCGTGCGCGGCAAGGAAGGAATTAAAATCTGTATTTTGCACCCACACCAAAAGGTGAGCAAGGTACAAGAGCTGCAAATGACGACGGTAGACGATGAGAATGTACTGAATCTGTCCGTAAAAGGGAACTTTGATGATTGTCAAAAGGTCATTAAGGACCTGTTTGCCGATCTGGATTTCAAAGCCAAACATCATTTGCGGGCGATTAACTCAATTAACTTTGTGCGCATTTTGGCGCAAACCGTATATTACTTCTATGCTTATTTCCGGGCACAGGAGTCTGCGGGTACGAAGAAGATCAATGTCAGCGTGCCATCCGGCAACTTTGGCAATATCTTTTCCGGCTTTCTTGCGAAGAAAATGGGTCTGCCCATCCATAAGCTGATCATTGCCACGAACGAAAATAATATTTTGGAGCGCTTCGTGAAGACTGGCGAATACCAACCGGGCGATTTCAAAAGCACATACAGTCCTTCCATGGACATTCAGGTGGCAAGCAATTTCGAAAGATACCTGTACTACTTCCTCGGGGAGGATGCGGCCAAGGTATCTGAATACATGGATAAGCTCAAAACCGAGGGACGGATTGTGATCGGTGCAGAGGATTTGAAGCGTGTCCAGCAGGATTTTGAAGCGCTGGGTGCTTCGAATGAGCAGTGTCTGGAGCTGATCAAAAAATACAAAGCCGAGTACGATTATTTGCTCGACCCGCATACAGCTTGTGGTATTGCCGCGTATGAGGCGTATAATGGCGCAGACGAAGTATGTGTGACCTTTGCAACAGCACATCCGGCCAAATTCGATGAAGCGATCCGTCTGGTGGACATCAAGCAGGAGTTCCCGGCGCCAATTGAACAATTGTTCTCCAAGCCGCAGCATCAGCAGGTGGTAGAGCATGACGAAGCAGAAATTGTGCGTCAGCTTGAAGCCTTTTATGTGTAACAGAATGGGAAAAGAGGCTACGCCCTGTGCGCAGCCTCTTTTTTTATATCCATATTTTCCAGATATGATGTATGTATTAGTTTGAATTTGTTCACATTATAATGCCATATAGAGTAAGGTGTTTGGGCCTTAGAAATCGTGAAAAAAGCCCGTAAATCAAGGGATTTAGCTTCAGGAAACTAACAGGCAATGAGAGGTTCATAGAGTTATTTAATGAAGGATACAAAAATCTTTTATAGGCGAATTTGCTGTATTATTATAAAAAATCATGTATAGTTAACTAAATTTTATGAATACATAAGGTTCCACTCTCAAAGGTGCAGAATCAAGTCGTTCCGTCATTTAACAGAGGGGCTAATTATAAAAGGGGTGTATTAAGTAATGACCATGATCCGTCCAGAGCAGAGTCAACAAGCAGCAGCCGAATATGTGCAGTCCGTTTTTGAGAAGGTTATCGCGCGCAATCCTCATGAGAATGAATTCCATCAGGCCGTCAAGGAAATATTGGATTCGCTAATTCCGGTATTGGCTAAGCACCCTAAGTATATGCAGCAGGGGCTTTTGGAACGGCTAGTGGAGCCGGAGCGGGTCATTACCTTCCGAGTACCTTGGGTGGATGATGCGGGGGTTGTACAGGTCAATCGTGGCTTCCGTGTGCAGTTTAACAGTGCGATAGGGCCTTATAAAGGTGGACTTCGCTTCCATCCGTCTGTCTATCTGGGAATCGTCAAGTTTTTGGGTTTTGAGCAGATTTTCAAAAATGCATTGACGGGTCTTCCCATTGGTGGTGGTAAAGGCGGCTCAGATTTTGATCCCAAAGGGAAATCAGATAACGAAGTGATGCGTTTTACACAAAGCTTCATGACGGAATTGTATAAATATATTGGTCCAGATGCCGACGTTCCGGCAGGGGATATTGGTGTAGGCGGACGTGAGATTGGCTATATGTTCGGGCAGTACAAGCGGATTCGCGGAGGACATGAAGGCGGCGTCCTAACGGGCAAAGGAATTCATTACGGAGGCAGTCTCACACGTACGGAAGCGACCGGCTACGGTTGTGTGTATTTTGTAAACGAGATGCTGCAGGCTCAGGGATCGTCCTTTGAAGGAAAGCGTGTCGTCGTGTCGGGATCGGGGAATGTATCCATTTATGCGATTGAAAAAGCACAGCAACTCGGTGCTACAGTGGTGGCATGTAGTGACTCGAATGGCTACATCTATGATCCAGACGGTATCGATCTGCAGCTGGTGAAGCAGCTGAAAGAAGTGAACCGTCTGCGGATTAGCGAGTATACGCAAGAACGTCCAGGCGCAATCTATACAGAAGGCTGTTCGGGGATCTGGTCGATCCCATGCGACATCGCACTGCCATGCGCCACTCAGAATGAAATTGACGAGCAGGCAGCCCAATTGCTGGTAAGCAATGGCGTAAAAGCTATAGGCGAAGGTGCCAATATGCCATCCTCGTTACAGGCCATTGAAGTGTTTTTGGACAATGGAGTTCTGTTTGGGCCAGCCAAAGCTGCCAATGCAGGTGGAGTAGCCGTGTCGGCGCTCGAAATGTCACAAAACAGCATGCGTCTGTCTTGGACCTTTGAGGAAGTGGATGCCAAGCTGCATGATATTATGAAAAATATCTATGCTAACAGCGTAAAGGCGGCTGAGGAATACGGCGTGCCGGGCAATCTGGTTGTCGGAGCCAATATCGCAGGATTTGTGCGTGTGGCTGATGCTATGCTGTCTCACGGGATTATCTAACTCAACGGCACAACTCCTTATCTCTATTGTACAATGATTGAATAACCTAGCTAATAAAAGCAATATTGAAGCTGAGCGACTCTGTGTGAGTCGCTCAGCTTTAATTTGGAATGAGACACTTTATTTTTATCAGGGACTTGATTTATTTTTAAAGAGGATGTATATTACTTGATAGATCAATAATTGATGGATCAAAGGTTGGATCATGAAGCCCAGCGATATGCTTAAGGGAGGAGAGATTGATATCACCCAGACACCATCCGAGCCTGAGTATATTTTTGACATGCTGTTGTTGCTGAACAAGCAGATTAGCTCCAAGTTTGAGCGTTGTGCAGGAGTCAGCGCATCCAGATTGCAACTATTGTGCAAGTTGTATCAAGTGAAGGAAATCAGTCAAACTCTGTTGCAAAAAGAGGTTGGCATTGACGCTGCAGCCGTAACACGCCATTTGAAACAACTGGAAGCGACAGAAATGGTCACTCGACGCACAAAGCCAGAGGACAACAGGGTTACCTTGGTAAGCCTGACCGATTATGGGCGTGCACGCATTGTCATCTTTAAGCAGGAGCGTTCACAGTTTGTAGCTCAGATGCTACAGAGCTTCGACGAGACCCAGCGGCACCAGCTAGCTGATATGCTGCAAGTGATGAATAGTCATATATCCGATATGGACTGACAACATTTTTTTAACATTACTATACCCACAGAGGGATAAGGAGAGATTGGAATGAATAATACGAATACATCCAGTACTGTAAAAACGAATGATTTTAAAGAAATCGCCCTGGGACGCCGTTCGGTAAAAGTATACGATCCGTCCGTGAAGATCAGCCGTGAGGAAATGACTGAGATTTTGACAGAAGCTACACGCGCACCATCTTCCATTAACCTGCAACCTTGGCGTTTCCTCGTCATTGACAGCCCTGAAGGTAAAGCCACACTGGCACCATTGGCCCGTTTCAACCAACGTCAAGTGGAGACATCTTCGGCAGTGATCGCTGTGTTTGGAGATTTGAACAACTTTGATAATTTCGAACAAATTTTCGGAGAAGCTGTAGAACTGGGCTATATGCCAAAAGACATTAAAGAAATGCAACAGGAAAAAGTAGCAGCTCACTTTGCAGCGCTTGATCCCGTTGTGAACAAAGAAACGGTCCTGATCGACGGTGGTTTGGTATCCATGCAGCTTATGCTGGTGGCGCGCGCTCATGGATACGACACCAACGCTATCGGCGGTTATGAGAAGGATCAAATTGCTGAAGCCTTTGGTCTGGACAAAGATCGTTATGTCCCTGTTATGCTCATTTCCATGGGTAAAGGAATCAACGATGGTCATCCTTCCACACGTTTACCTATTGATCAAATTGCACAGTGGAAATAAGTTAAGTTATATCTATATGCAACATAAAAATATACGCAAAATAAAAACAGGCGGAGCAAAGGCACATCCCTTTGCTTCGCCTGTTTTTTTATTCGCCAGGATGCAATGCAGATCCGGGGCTTGATGACGTGTCGATCCTCTGGTTATTTTTGTACTATATTCGCTCCCGACGTCTGTGTTGGGTCAGCGGGGTCATTCTGAGTAGGATGGTAGCGCTTGGGCCATATAATCTGGTGCGAAGTATGACTAAGCTCCTCATAAAATAACGGTGCTTTCTTGAATAGGCGTATGACTAGATGGAAAAAGAACCATCCGTTCATCACCAACAGCACAAGGCTGATCATAACATTTATCCAAGGAGACAGATGAGATCCCAGTACAGATCCACCTAGTACGTAATTAAGTCCAAAATACAACCAATACAAGAGACTGTAGCGCTTAATGAGCTCCCACAGGGCAACTCTTTTTCCTCTCCCTATCAGATGAATGCGTACCAGCCACTTCCCCGGAGTTCGTCCATTTGTCAGGTAAGGAACCACCATAAAGTAAATTCCACTGGAAACCCAGAAAGCAGCAGATACATGCATGGACTCCATAATGCTGAGCAACCCTGCCCAAAGGATAGAATCCACGAAAAAGGCAACACCCCGTCGGGTATAGGACACCCGTTTGGTCGTAATGTCCAAATGCTTGTCCAGATGCTCCAAGCGAGGCAGGAAGCGTGAAAACCATTCGCCTAATAGAAAGCCTAGCATACCGCCCAATGTATTAGCCAGCAGATCGTCCACATCGAATACACGATACGCATGGTCAAAAAATCCATATAATCCTGTCAGCTGTGTCACCTCAAAGAAGAGGGACAGGGTGAAAGACAGAATCAGACACCATCCCCATCGTGCACGGAAATAATAACGTAAGAACATACCGAAAGGCATGGTCATCACAACGTTAAAAACGACTTGTAGAAAGGCACGCTCCTTCAGCAAATGAACATAGCTGGAGGGATGAGCGGGTGAGACGGATGTTTCTCTTATAATGTCTTGAACGAACTGCAAGGGCATTAACTGCAACGCTCCCCCGGTTAATGCAGCATTATGACGCGATGCCGGAAGCGGTAATATGACCAGAAAGAAGGCGTTCATCAAGTATAAAAGCATCAGGTAAAGCAGCCATGCTCTAGCCTTGTGAATATAGCCATGCCTGCGATATTGCACGATTAGGAAAGGCAGTGTGAACAATAACGCAGCAAAAGGAAACGCAAGAAAGGCATATGAAACAGGAAACAGGTACGATTGAATCATGTGCTGCTTACGCCTGCTTTCTCCGGAACTTCACCAAAGACCAAATGACCAGAAATACCATGAAAGCCACGCACACGCTAATGCTGATGCGATTTTGCGGGTCAAGCAAGAATAGAACCGCGATTATCCATAGGCATCCCACTGTAATCGCCGTTACATAAGGGAATCCCCATATCTTGAAAGTAGGCTCCACTGGATAAGATTTGCGCAATTTCAATTGGGACAGACAAATGCAGCTCCAGACGAGCAGCACGACGAAGCCCGGCACAGCCATCAAAATACGGAACAGCCCGTCCTGAGCGATATAAGCAACCATGGAACCGACAATCAGGACTACAGCGCAGAATTTGAGACTATTCACTGGAACCCCATTAGAAGATACGCGAGCGAGTGATTTAGGACCTTCTCCATTGACCGCCAACGAATGCAGCATACGTGTAGCCCCGTAAATCCCCGAATTGGCGGCAGACAGTACAGCAGTGATCAGAATAAAGTTCATGACATGAGCCGAGCCTTGAAGCCCTACAGAAGACAATACCTGTACAAACGGACTGGTATTCGTATCCAGTTGGTTCCAGGGAATCAAGCCACAAATAATGAGAATGGGCAACGTGTAGAACAGAACAACGCGAAGAATGAAGCTTTTAACCACTTTAGGCAGCACCTTTTCCGGGTTTTCTGTCTCCGTCAACGTCAGTCCAATCAGCTCGGACCCTCCGTATGAAAAGGTAACGACCAGCAGCGCTGAAAAGATAGCCAACCAGCCATTGGGTAGAAATCCGCCGTGCTGCACATAGTTGCTTAGATAAGGTGGAGTTTCAGTGTGAATAATCCCGAACAGTATACAGCCACCCAAGGCGATGAAGATAATAATCATGGCTATCTTAATACCCGCAAGCCAAAATTCCAGCTCCCCTAAACCGCCGACACTCAGCATGTTGACGACAATAATGAAAGCCGCACTCACTAAACTGAGTACCCATAGAGGGACATCTGGCAACCAATATTGCAGGAAACTTCCCGCAGCAATGACCTCAATGATACAGACGGCCAGCCACATGAAGCAATACAACCAGCCGATAATAAAGGACAGTCGTTCTCCAAAAGCTTTGCGAATAAAATCCTTCATATTCATGTTGGGATAGACGGTAGCCATCTCGGCAATTGCGCCCATAACGACCAAGAGCAGGAGTCCAGCGAAGACATAGGATAGAATAACACCTGGTCCCGCCAAGCTAATCGTTTCGGTGCTTCCTTTAAAAATACCCGTCCCGATGACTCCACCCATAGCCATAAAGGTAATATGCCGTGGGAGCAGCTTTTTGTGCAAAGTTGCTTCATTTGATTTCAATATGAAATCCTCCTTCATATAATGTATAGCTTCAGCATGGCCCAAACAGGCTTACTTCAATTAGACTTATACTACATGAAAATATCCAATTAGGAAATGAAAGAAATAGGATCTGGTAGGGAGATTGAAATCGATAGAGGACAAACTGAAGAAAATCGCGTATTATACAAGCTTCTAGGAGCTAGCTTCGTAATATTTTCTTAGCTCGTACCTTTTTAAGCCATCCAGGGAACTCGTTCAGTAGACGGTCGTATAATTCGCTGTCCGTCACCGAGTCGAAGTCATCCAAGGCAAAGAAATCAGCATTATCCACTACGCGGCCGCGCATCTTATCCAACTTTCGAAGAATTCCGTAATCGGCTTTACCAAGACCTACAAATTGCCAGAAAATCGGAGTGCTTGAGCTTTTAATCAGCAGCTGTTCTATTTTTTTTTGTTCATAAATACCTCCATCACTAAAAAAGATAATGTAGGTCGGGATCATGTCGTTGGGATCTTCTTTTGTGTATTTAAGTATGATATCCTTCATGACTTCTGGCTCGTTATTGCCCCACCCCAGCTCACTATCTTCACTAGGCTCAGCATAATTCCTATGAATGTAATTCTCGAAATTCCTCTCTGTGACGCTTGGAGCACGCTTGGCTTTGTCCGCAAAAAACCATACATCCATTTCACCATCGTCATCCATACAGGCGGCTACAGCCAACACACGTTCGCAGGCTTTTTGCACAGTCCCACCCGTGTACAATTTGAACATAGAAATAGAAGCATCGAATACAACCGCTACACGTGCTTTTTCACGGTCTATTTTTTTCTTTTTCAGTGAAAATTGTACATTCTGCTTGTGCAGATTAATTCTTGCGTTAATGGGGGCAGTCTCTTTTCCGCCAGCTTTAGCACCTACCGCGCTTAAGATCGCCGATGTAGGGATGTTCATCTGAACGGTATCCACTGGCGATTCCGTTTCCTCCACGGTCACACCATGAGCTTCGGCAAGCGGCTTTAGTCCTCCGTTGAAACCACGCCCAACTGCGCGAAGCTTGAAGCCAGACGTATGACGATACACTTCTGCCAGCACAAGCGATGTCTCACTGGTGGCTTCGGTGATGCTGTAGGTGATATGGGATTGCTTGCCTTGAGCAGTAACTGAGCAGCCGACCACATCGGCAAAAGTACCTGGGCCGTCCAGTGTGGCCGCAAACACACATTTTTCCACCCCGGTTCGTTCCAGTTCCTGGAGCGCTACAGTAAACTCAGTGGTTCTGTCATTTGGACGCTGTAACCGTACATGGCCGTGCGGGTCAGCGGGTTGATTGTAAAAAACGAAATAGTCATCTGAGGAAACCTTTCCGTCTGCTCCTACCATAAAACAGCTAACATCCAGTTCGGCAGGTGCATGCTTCCATGTAATGGTGACCCGCACTGTATCTTCCTTACCGAATGGTGCATTAGCTCCTGTACTCAATGCAACGTTGGGACCGCTCATGCTGTCAAACCCCCTATGTATTTTAAATCTTGTATTATACAAATTGTACCATGGAAATGGTATATTCACTTTGTTTCGTGCAGGAATATTTGTCTCATGGTAGACGCAGTAAAAGATGATATATAATGAGGTTGGTTTGGATACAAAGTATGATATTTATGAAGCGGAGGCCTTGACAAGTGAAGCAGGACCGGAAAAAGCAGACAGGTTCCCACACCGGGACGAGTAAGGAGCATGAGGCTGACGAGCTGAACGAGCTGCTGTCCTTATGGCTCCACTCGTCGATCCGTGTCATGGATGTCCGGCATATTCGACTGGAGCCAGAAGAGTTGCTTCAACCGTATCGTCTTCCAGCGCAGGCTTTTGTATTTGTATTGCAGGGTAGCGTGCGTTTGGATGGTGATTGGAAGGATACGCCACATTCAGGGTACGTACTGCATGGCAGCAAAGGCTTTGTACTGAATATGAAACCCTCGCAATGCGGGATTGAATATATCCTTGTACTATATAAAGCGACTTCACTATCGGGACATACGGTGTATAATCATCCTTCGATAGTTCATGGTTTTTCACCGCCTTATCCGGTTATACTGTATCAAAAGCTTCAACTACTGAAGTACGCATGGCAGGATCAAGAGGCGCTATCCAAGATTCAGGCTCAGGGTCGGTTCTATGATTTTGCATATGAATGTATGAGGCAATTGCAGGAACCGAAGGCTCGAACTTCTGCGCGGGGTATCGTGACACAGGCCATTCGATTTATGCAGGATTGTTACGCGGAGTCCATTACGCTGGAACGTTTGGCCGGATTATTGGAATGTAGTCCGCGGCACCTGACCCGGTTATTTAAAAAACAAACAGACTGTAGCCCGATTACGTACTTGATTCAACTGCGAATGGACAAGGCGAAGGAGCTTTTGCGGAAGACGGATGCCACTTTACAGGATATTGCTGTCAGTGTGGGGTACCCGGATGTCTATTTCTTTAGCCGAGCATTCAAAAAATATACTGGCGTATCCCCGGTTCACTATCGGGACAGCCTATATTCATCTGCTTTTATGGGAGATACACGTCTAGATAATCCATTGAGCATGTCCGAATGTTCCATTGATTCGATAAGTGGCGCCCTGCATACTGGTATTGAGGATAATAATCATTATCAAAATTATGATGAAGGGATTTTACGAATGAATAGAAACGCAAAGCATTCCATGGCATTTATTTTATTGCTTAGTTTTACCCTGCTGCTCAGCGCGTGCTCAGACACATCCAGTCCTACGGCAACCGATGGTGCTTCGCAAGGGAACAATAATACATCAGCGGAACCAACATCACAGGAAAGGGTGCTGAAGGATGCACTCGGGCATGAGGTGAAGATTCCGGCTCAGCCTCAACGTGTGATCGCTTCTTATCTGGAGGATCATCTGGTGGCGTTGGGTGTTAAACCGGTAGCCCAATGGTCGGTGGGTAAAAATTCAGTTCAAGCTTACCTGCAAAAAGAACTGAAGGATGTTCCTACCATCGCTTCAGATCTTCCGTTTGAGGCGGTTCTGAACTTCAAGCCTGATTTGATCATTATGGACAGTGCGAGCATGGTGGAAGGCGACAAATATAATCAATACTCTAAAATTGCTCCAACCTACGTGGTAGGCAGTAATATGAACAATGATTGGCGTCAAGAGCTGCTGACCGTGGGTGAGGTGCTGAATAAGAGCAATGAAGCGAAGCAGGCATTGAGCAACTACGACAAAAAAGCAGCAGAGGCTAAAGCCAAGCTGAGTCAGACGGTGGGACAAAAAACTGCGGCGGCATTATGGGTAACGGATAAAAACGTGTATGTCGTAAACCAGAATCTATCCAGCGGTGATGTATTGTATAAGGATTTGGGATTCAAGATTCCACAAGTCGTACAGGAGATTTCCAAAACGGCTAAGGCGAACTGGAGTAATTTATCGCTGGAGAAGCTGGCCGAGCTGGATGCGGATTATGTCTTTATCGTGAACAGCAAAAACGTAAGTAAAGAAGATATTGTAAAAGATCCTGTATGGGCGGGAATTCCAGCCGTTAAAGAAGGCAATGTATACGATTTTGGCAAGGATTCCAGCTGGTTGTATACAGGTACAATTGCAAACAGTCAAATGATTGACGATGTTCTGAAAAATGTAACTAAGTAATGTAACTTAATAAACTAGATTATAATAAAACAGCGCTATTCTCACTTAACGGCAGAGGCCACAGTAGGAGAGCGCTGTTTTGTCTTTTTAATTCCGTATGGACTCTTGCCGTGCAATCCGGTTTTATAATAAAAGATGTCTGCATAGAGCAGACATCTGGTTTATTTTCTAAATTAGGCTTGCGGAGATACCAGGATTTTAACCTGATTTTTCTCTTTCAGGAGACCTTCAAAACCTTGCTCAATCACTTCTTCAAGCTTAATACGTTTGGTAACCAGCTTGTCGGCTGGGAAATATCCTTTTTCCATCAGGCTGATAACAGCCGGGAATACATCACGGTAGCCGATAATACCCGTCAGATTGCGTTCCTTCATGACAATATTGTTCGGTTTAATCGGAGCTTCTTTTTCAAAAATGCTGACGATCATGATTTGTCCGCTGATTTTAGTAGATTCAATAGCTTGAGTCAGCACAGGAGGTACTCCAGTGACTTCATAGGCTACATCTACGCCACCGTTGGTCCGTTTGTGCAGCTCTTGCACCACATCATAAGTCTTAGGATCAAGCACAATAGCACCCAACTCTTCAGCTTTAGCTTTACGCTCCTCAGAAAGCTCTACTGCATAAATCTCAGATGCGCCCGAAGCTTTCAACGCTTCAATAACCAGCAATCCGATAGGACCAGCGCCAAATACTACAGCTTTATCGCCGACTTTCAGTTGGCTTTGACGAACAGCATACAAAGCAACGGCCGAAGGCTCTACCAATGCGCCTTGCTCAAAAGATACGCTTTCTGGAATTTTGTGAACCATGTGCTCGTCAGCTGCGACATATTCAGAAAATCCACCGCCGCCGCCTGCCAGACCGAGGAAGCCCATTTTATCGCAAAGATTATATTTGCCTTGTTTACATGCATCACATTCTCCACATGCAAAAACCGGTTCTACAACGACACGGTCGCCAACCTGAATCTTGGTTACACCTTCGCCGATTTCGACGACTTGTCCAGAGAATTCATGTCCCATTACGATCGGTGCTTTTTCGCCAGTCAATGGATGCTGAGCATCTTGGGGAATAAAGATTGGTCCTGCTACATATTCGTGAAGATCACTTCCGCAAATGCCACACCATTCTACTTTGATTTTTACTTTTCCTGCCAGAGCGGCGGGCTGCTCAATGTTTTCCAATCGTAAGTCTTTTACTCCATGCCATCTCAATGCTTGCATGTTTGTCATCTCCTTGAAGAATATATGATCATTGCCTCTATAAAAGTGAATGAATTAGGAAACGTTTCCGAAAAATAATATGTCACAAATTTTACACATTGTCAAACCAAATTCATACAAAAAGCACTTGATTTTTTTGTGAATATAATCACTTGTGACTGCAGTGCTATATTTGGCTCGTTACTTTTATACAAAGAGATTTTGTGGATTTTTCAGTTGAAGCAAAGACAAGAAGAAAACGACTTCAATTTTTAGACACTCATTCTGTGCTATAATATCAGTATTAAGACTTTATTTTAGAAAGTCAGAAAACGATTCCGTTCTTGAAAGGATTTTGGGCGTGACAGATCAAAAGAAAGTAACCATAGAGGATGTAGCCAAGCGGGCAGGAGTCGGTATTGCGACTGTCTCCAGAGCTATTAACGATAGTGAGGGCATCAGCCCGAGAACGAAAGCCTTGATTTTGCAAGTGATTGAAGAGATGGGGTTTACGCCCAACACCTCGGCTCAAAGCTTGAAAGTGCGTCAGACACGACAAATCGCGCTGGCCGTGCCGGACATTCGTAACGCGATTATTCCAGAAATTGCATGGTCCGTAGAGCAGGCCGCCAAGCAGCATGGTTACCGTGTCGTGCAAATTAATACCGCCGGGAATGCCAGAATGGAGCTTGAAACCGTTCGTGAGGTCAAGAAGCTGCATGTCGACGGGCTCATCATTATGCCGCTGGCGTATCCGAAAATGTTGGTAGATCTGATTAACAAAGCTAGCGTTCCCGTGTCCATTATTAACTATGGCAAGAAGCTGGGCGAAGATGTCAAAGCGGATATCGTCAGTCTGGCCCGGCAAGAGGGAAGACTCGTGATGGAGCATTTGCTTAAAATCGGCAGAACAAGAATTGCCTATGCAGGTGCTGCGAAGGACAAAATCGAGGAAAGATACTTTGCTTATGAGCAGTCTCTCCAGCATGTGGACCCTTCACTCGTTTATTTTGGCGATGATTTCTCTTTTGAGACAGGGCTGCGTGCTGCCGATTATTTTTACAGCTTGAAACATATGCCGGATGCTATTTATGCGGTTAATGATATGGTGGCGATAGGGATCGTCAATCGATTTAAGGATTTGGGCGTAAAAGTGCCGGATGAGGTTGCTGTAGTTGGTATTGATAACAATCTGTGGGCTATGGTAACGACTCCTCAGATCAGCTCAGTTTCCATCATGGGGGAAGAGGTGGCACGATTGGCTGCGGAGCTGCTGCTCAAGCGGATTCAGGAACAGACACCTGGGGATTATGAGCGTGTGCAATTCGAGCCTCGTCTGATCGTGAGGGAATCGAGCGTCTCCGTGATCCGTAAGCCTACGGTGGGACGTGACGCGTAAAAGTCTAGATGGAATCTTCCTATTGTTAGATGGATGAACGGTTGCAGGCGTAGCAAGATAGGAGTGGATTTTGGGCAATTATAACGACCATTGTTTGTTCAGACAGGAGAGTGGATTCATGTTAAAAGGGAATGGGTTCGTTTCTGCAGCTTGTACTGCACTAATGCTGGCTGTAACCATAGGGTGTACTCCCCAGCCAGTGGGACAGGATGCTGAAACTGTGGCGCCGTCCGGAGCAAACCATGGGGAGTCTAAGCAAACTGCAGCCGATACGCAGCATACCCAGCAAAGTAAAGAGGAGCTTGTGCTGTCCTTTTATAAGGATTCTTCCCTCAGTGATGAAGCAAAAGTACGTCATATAACGGACCATTTAGCAGGAATCCAATGGGGAAAGATGAACGAAAACAATGAACATCAAAGCCTGGAAATGATCGAATATTTGTATAGGCAGCGAGCTTTTATTCCATCGAAAAGTTTTCCAAATGTGATCCGAGCTTCTGAAGGTTTGGATGGAGCTTTAAGCGAAAGCTATGCTGCCCTTATGGGAGATTTGTTTACAAGAGACAGAACTGCGATGACTCGAGCATTGGCAAATATGGACAAAACCAACCGCACACAAGGTATAGGAAGCATCGGGTATGCTCTCAGCTATAGAGAACCCAAGGAAGTCAAAAAAGAGATTCAACAATGGCAGGCAGGACAAAAGCTTACTACGGCAGAGAAGGATGTCATTCGAGCTTTGTTCGTCAAGCTGGATAATCCGTATTGATGCATGCATAGAGGGAATATTGAACAGCCGCGTCTCTACCGGAGGAGCGGCTGTTTGTGCTGTTTTTTTACATCCTGCCATCTATGATGGGATAAGCGTTAGTAGGACCATTGGTTTCATATGTTCATCTAACAACGTGATCAAGTGGTCTGGTGATCCTGATCCGAGCGCAAGCGTTTGATGTCACTAATTGGAGGCAGGCCGAACAAGCGGGCGTATTCGCGGCTGAATTGTGAGGGACTCTCGTAACCTACCTGAAAACCTACATCTGCCGCATCCGCTGATTCGGATAACAACAGGCGGCGGGACTCTTGTAGACGTAATTGTTTTTGATATTGCATGGGGCTCATAGCCGTAACCTCTTTAAAATGACGATGTAGTGACGAAGGACTCATATTCGCTAGTTTGGACAATTCTTCAATACGCAACGGCTTATCATAATCCTGCTTAATCCGCTTTATGACTTCTGCGATTCGGTTGGAATGGCTGCCGATCATGACCAGTTGTTTTAAGGATTCCCCCTGATTACCCTGTAAAATCCTATACAGTATCTCACGAATGACTAATGGAGCAAGCACCGGAACATCTTGCGGGTTTTCCAAAAGATGCACTAGCCTCACCACGGCATCCAGCAGTAGAGAGTTGGTTTGACTTACATACAAGCCTCGTCTGGAATCAGGCATGGGGCTTGTGGGAAAAGCAGATTCCTTGATCAGGTCCAAAACCTGATGCGGATCAAAATTGAGCCGGAGGCACAAATAAGGAGCTTCTGATGACGCTTGGATGACCTGCCCCGAGATCGGCAAATCCACCGACACAACAAGGTAGTCGGATGTGCCGTAATGGTAGCTTTCCTCTGCGAGCATCACGACTTTTCTGCCTTGTGCCACAATACATAAGGCAGGTTCATGGACTTGATGTACCGGAACGGTTGTATTTGAACTTCGGACGAAGTGAAGCGAAGGTATGGCTGTAGTGAGAACTCCGTCCTGATTTGAAAATCGTTCTATAAGCCTTGCCAATTCGGCTTGTTTTTCCATGGTAGAACCCTCTATTTTGGTCGCCCCCATCTTGACACATCCCTTCTTTCAACGTAGCCCGTTTTCATTTTCAGTAGTTTATTACATATTAAGGGTCTTTGGAGGATTAGGCAATAATTTGCTCTGATTCTTCTACCAGCCCGATGGACATTCCTCTCATAATAAGATGCAGATACAACACCTAATGAGCAAATGAGAAAAATGAGCAAATGAGAAAAAAATAAAAATGCAAAGGAGTGAAATAGTCATGGAGAGCAAAAAAAGGAAAAAAGTGTACACGCTTCGCAGCATCCCTATATAGGGATGTGGGTAACTGAAGACGGAAATATCCGTCAGGAACTCTTGCCTAATGGCCGTTATGATGAAGCACGGGGTCAGAGGCAAAGTGCCTATACAGGAAGCTATATCATCGTAGAAGATGACTATATCGAGTATGTGGACGACACTGGATTTACGGCAGATGGCGAATTTAAAGATGATGTCTTGTATCATGCAGGGATGGTTTTTTACAGGGAAGAGAAAAAGTAATCTATTTTATCTTTTTTCAGTGACATTTTAAACTAGAGGAGGAATAAGCATGTTGGATATTAAAGGGAAAGTCGTAGCTATTACGGGGGCAAGCAGTGGGATCGGTGAAGCTACTGCCCGTTTACTTGCTCGCCATGGGGCTCATGTGATATTAGGGGCCAGACGCACAGAGCGACTGGAGGCTCTGACATCCGAGATTCGTTCTAAAGGTGGATCGGCTGATTATCAGCAACTGGATGTGACGAAGAGGGACCAGATGGAAGCGTTCATTAACTACGCGGAAAAAACATTTGGGCGTGTGGATGTCATTTTGAACAATGCGGGAGTGATGCCTCTTTCAAAATTAGAGGCCCTGAAGGTAGAGGAATGGGATCGCATGATTGATGTAAATATACGAGGCGTTCTGCATGGGATTGCGGCAGGGCTTCCGATTATGAAAAAGCAAGGATTTGGTCAGTTTATCAATATCGCCTCTATTGGCGCGTATAGTGTAACCCCGACTGCAGCGGTGTATTGCGCTACGAAGTATGCGGTTCGGGCGATCTCTGAAGGATTGCGCTTGGAGGTGGGGGGAGATATTCGCGTGACGTTGGTATCGCCGGGAGTAACCGAATCTGAGCTTGCTGACAGTATTTCAGATGAAGAGGCCCGGCAAGGAATGAAAGAGTATCGTCGTATTTCGATTTCGCCTGATGCCATAGCCCGTTCCATTCTGTATGCCATGGAGCAGCCAGCGGATGTAGATGTTAATGAAATTATTGTCAGACCCACGGCAAGCCTGAATTAACGCCATGGCATCCACGACGTTTCTCCCTCTATACTCAGTTTTTTTTCCTCCATCCTTTATGGATGGGGGATTATTTATCGGATGAGAAAGACCATCATTCACACCTCAGAGTGTAAAAAAGCTGTACCTTTATAATAAACGGGTTTACTTTTACAAATGTTTGTGATAACTTTATTTCGACAAACATCGAAATTAAGACTGGAACAGAAGGGAGCCGAACAGGGTGAAAGATACAACGGAAATGCAACAAGCTGTAAAAATATATAAAGCACTTGGAGAACCAACTCGTCTCAAGATAGCACTTCTGCTAAAAGAGGAAAGTGGCCAATGCTGCTCTGTGCTGGGCGAGAAGCTGAACAGTGTAGCTATTTCAACGCTATCGCATCATCTGAAGCAAATGGCAGAGTCGGGGCTGCTCACATACCGTAAAGAGGGGACGTTTATCTATTACAGCTTGGATGTGGAAGCAGCGCAGAAATATGCCCCGTTCCTGATGACATAATTTTTTTTAGTCTTAATTTCGATATTTGTAAAAATATAAAAACAATATAAGAAAAGAGGCGTTATTTAAAAATGCAGAGCACGTGGAAAGTGTATATTTTGGCCATTGTTAGTTTTTTGGTAGGCACATCCGAATACATTATCTCAGGCATTTTGGATCAGATTGCGACAACCATGGGGATTACGGTGTCCGCAGCGGGACAGTTGATTACAGTCTTTTCTCTTGCTTACGCGATTGGCACGCCGATTCTGATGGCAGTAACCGCTAAATGGGACAGACGCAAGCTGCTCCTGAGTTCGCTCGGATTATTTGCAGTAGCTAATGCCCTCTCCTTTATTCTGCCGGGTTTTGGAATGTTTATCGCCGCACGTATTCTTATGGCCCTCGGGGCGGGGATGGTTGTGGTTACAGCACTGAGCATTGCTGCGAAGATTGCTCCAGCCGGCAAGCAGGCCAGTTCTATTGCTACGATCACTATGGGTTTTACAGCCTCGCTGATTATCGGGGTGCCGCTTGGAAGAATGATATCTTCTGCATATGGCTGGAAAACCGTATTTCTCGGCATCGCTTTGACAGCGATTATTGCTTTGATCGTTATCGCTATGACAATCCCTCGCTTAAAAGGAGATCAACCGATTCCCTTACTACAGCAATTTGCTCTTCTGAAGAAGCCTGAAGTTGCTTTGGGATTGGCGATTACCTTCTTTTGGGGAGGGGGATATTTCCTCGCGTATACTTACATTTCACCGTACTTGCTGAATGTATCAGGTGTAGGGGATAATATGCTAAGCTCAGTATTACTTGCCTTCGGGATTGCCAGCCTGATCGGGTCGAAAATCGGTGGATACAGCGCAGATAAAAAGGGTATTTCCTTTACATTATTCGGGGGCATGGTGTTGCATGTCTTTTCCTTGCTTTTACTTCCTGCCGCCGCTCATTCCCTGATCGCAGTATTTGCTTTATTGATCCTTTGGTCGTTCGCTGCCTGGACAACTGGACCTACTCAACAATATAACTTGGTCACTCTTGTGCCTGAATCTTCCGGTGTGATGCTGAGTCTCAATCAGTCTACGATGCAGCTTGCCATGGCGGCCGGAGCTGGGATCGGTGGTGTAGTTGTTGGTCAGGTTTCGCTGGCTTCCATCACCTGGTTTGGAGCAGCAGGGGTCGTTATAGCTATTGTGGCTGTATATTTACTTTCACGAAGATCCTCAGTCCACACGGAATTGGGTGTTACGGAGTAAAGCTTATAGATAAGTGAAAAGGAGGCCCAGTGATGAAGGTGACATTGTGGTCTTCTTTGATTTTGAATGAACAATAATATGCTCTCTTGCAGTAGGAGGGCTTATTCAAACGTAATATCAGTGATTTTGCCGGCTTCCTTAAAGCCGATATTTTTATAAACTTGATTGGAAACCGAATTTTTTAAATCTGCATATAGCATGGGTACTAAATGCTCATTTTCCAAAATCGAACATAGCTCGGATACCATTCCGCTGGCAAAACCTTTCTTTCGTAAATTAGGCGGGGTATACACAGCATTAATGCGAGCATGTCTCGGCGAGCGGTGAGCAATATTAGCCATGGACACAGGCATGTTATTTACAATCCAAAGATACAAATTTCCTGTCCCGATGGTCTTCTCCGCAACCGATATTTGACTAACCGGATCAATAAAACTACCTAAAGCTTCTTCTGAAAAACCAGCTAGAAACTGGGCAACTAATTGTACATCCTCTGGGATGGATTGTCGGATCATTCCCTCAACGCCCGAGGGCTTTTTATATTTAGGACAGAAATAAGATTCCATGACCATATGGGTATGTACCTGAGCAGCATGACGACGTTGTGCGTAAGCATTTGCGAACTTCTCGACTGTTTCGGCATCACCACATACACCTGATAGGGTGGTTCCTTTTAAATAACGTAAGAGTTCTCCTATATAGGTCAATTTATGATTATCTGTAGTTTGTTGTGAGATCCATAACCAGGCCTTATGTCCGGGTGATTGAGCAAAGACCATATTTTTATCGGACGTTTTGAGGCATGTTGATCCTTCTGACTCACAAATTCGATGGATCAAATGGTATCGAACTTCATCAGCCAAAAATAGATTTTGATTTAATATATCGTCGTTTGGGACTAGTTGCTCAATCATGACTCTGCCTCCTAATGAGCTGTGACCTAAGCACTTGTAAAGTGCTATGAAGCTATGAAGATTCGGTTGTTATATCTACTAGGATTTAAACTTCCGCGCTATACGCTTCTTATTTTTTTGTCGCCAAATCCATCTTTCGATAAAGTTTTTTTCTTTTCTTTCCTGAAGTGTTTCCTTCATACCCTTAATAAGAAATTCGGATCTTCGCTTGTCGTTTCTGCTAATTTCACGTAGTTCCTCAATAAATTTATCGTCCATGTCCGCATCTCCGTTAGTTCAGGATTTTCCAAATTGCTAAGCTAGATTATACAGAACATATGTTCCTTTTTCAAGTCTGCATCGCTCTATTCAATCACATAACCATTTTTAGATGGATGCTGCGAGGCCCGCGCCAATCGGATGGTGAGGCATAAGATAAGTTGAAAGGAGGAATTACAACATGGACAACAAAGCATATGTATCTCAAACGTATCCACGACTTACAGTTTACAACGAAGAAAATTTTCGGGGTTCCAGGAGAGTATTCAGAGGAAACCTAGGCATTCGTAATACCGATAACATTCTCGACGGCATCGAAAGTCTGCGTTTCTTTTCTACCAGCAGCAATGCTACACTGGTACTCTTTACAGGCACGCGGTTTAGAGGTAACTTCCGTGTGTTTAGAGGCAATCGCAGCATCGCCGACCTGGATGATCTGATTCGTGGGAATGATGTGGAATCTATTATCTCTACCAATCAACGTTTGACGTTGCAACAAATCCGTAATATCCGCAGTAGCGGTAGACTTCCATCTGGCTACCGAATCATCTAACGGCCTTATTTCGACTTCATAACCATTTTACAAGACTGTTTCAGGAGCTTGCAACTTTCGGGCTTTTGGGACAGTCTCTCTATTTGCACACGCGACCCACATATTTGAATGATGAGAGGAACTGTTTGGGAAAATGGGACCTTGTTAGTAGTCAACACCAACTCAATATTTATGAAAATAAATAAAGGAGGACATACGATATGCCCTCCTAATGACGTATATTGTATTTACTTCAGTTCCCAATTCGTTGCTTTGATCACGGCTGCATCTGCGTTCTTAAGATCTGTTTCGCCAGAAGCTAAGAGAGAACTCCATTGTTTCACACGATTCTTACCATTGGGAGGTTGGTTATAATCGTTGGTATCGACAACCAATGTACGCTTAGCATAGAAGCTAGTCATGAAATTCTTCTCATTCATACTACTGCCTGAACGTGAGAGGATTCCTTCAAGACTACCTGAATCACCAGTAGCGCCTTGATTGAGTGCTGTGTCGACAAATGATCCAATCGTTAGAGCAGTATTAAATCCGCGTTTATGTGCTTGCTGTACACTATATTCGATATAGGTGTCATAGAACGTACGCCACATGGCTTCTCTCCAAGCTTCATTGTTTTGGAGAGCGTTGATCTTCTTCTTGATTACACTATCGCTATCGCTGAGCTTTAGAATCGAACCATTCATCTTCCCCTTTAGACCAGCACGTGTTAATCCACCTGCAATGGAAGGGTTGCTAGCTCCACTAGCAGCATCAAAAGCTTTAAATAAGTACGGGCCATCTGGTCCCGTATCATTTGAACCGCCTGTTGTTGCTCCAAAGATACCAATGGTGTACCCACGATTATCGCCGATATCTTCAGCATAGCCATAGAATTCAGTCCATTTCAAAGAATCTTGCTCTGGTTTGTTCACTAGCTTCATAATATTATCCCACTGCTCACCGTCGAGTCCTGTATTAGCCTTCAGGAACTGAAGTGTTGAAGGTGAGAAATTAGCATCATGGTCAATAGCTGTAACCGCTGCTTGGCTAGTAGCTTCTTCGCTGGTAAGGGATAATGGCTGTATACTAGCTTCATTTGAGTTGTCGAATCCCTCATTTAAATCGATCGTTTTCTGCACCGGAGTCCCATTCTCTTCAGCAAAAGCCTTGCTAGGTGAAGAGCCGGACAAGCTAGAGAAAGAAGCGACTACAGTAAAGCTTAGCAAGATCATAAGGAACTTTATTTTATACATATAACTCCTCCTATAAAATGTAATTGTGAAAGGCTAAAAGCGTAGATTTCCATCTAACTCGAATGGATTTAGCAAGAGTATAGATAAGAAGCATAGGATTGAATAGAGCTTAAATAACCGTTTTCTTCAAAAATTATGATTTATATGTGAATAAATGGACCAAGTTGTTCCTGGATTCCTACAGACCATAAGTGCAAGAATGAGGACGAAACAAAGATAGCCTCTTGATAAAATGAGTTACATCACATATCAGGAGGCTATATTTATGAACAAAATCCAGCAGTTTCATGCACTTCACACATTAGAGGAACTTTTATTTTTAGGGAACGCCTGGGATCTGCTATCTGCGGTGGCTCTGGAGAAAGCAGGTTTTAAGGCGATAGGTACGACGAGTTGGGGGATTGCCAATACGCTTGGATTTTCAGATGGAGAGCTTATTGATTTTGACCAGCACGTAAGTATTATTCGGACGATTGTTGAGCATGTTCAGATTCCAGTGTCGGCAGATATTGAAGCAGGATATGGAGAGGACACGGCAACGATTGTTGAGCATGTTTTAAGGGTAGCCGATGTGGGAGTTGCAGGGATTAATATTGAGGATTCTTTGAAAATGCAAAAGGGACTTCGAGAAGTGGGTCTGCACAGTAACCTATTGTCCAAAATTAGAGCGGCCTTGGATGTGCGTGGGTTTCAAGCGTTTTTTATAAACGCAAGAACGGATACATATTTGCAGATGAATACTCCACTTTCAGAGACCATAGAGCGGGCCAAAGCGTATGAGGATAGTGGTGCGAGCGGAATTTTTGTTCCAGGATTAAAGCGTGATGAAGAGATCAGGGAAGTTGTGTTTAATATCCATGCTCCGCTTAATGTTTTATCCCTGCCGGGTCTGACGAATGTCCACCAGCTTCAGCAGTTGGGAGTTAAACGGTTTAGCTTTGGAAATGCATTTTCTGATAAGATAATAGTTGCTTTGCAAAAGAATGCAGAACAGTTGATAGAGCTTCAAGATACATCACATTTATATGAGGATTTTGCAAAATCCTGAACTAGATGAATATGAACTATAGAAAGGACAGAGCATTCGATCATGGCTAACATCAATCTTTCTTTTGAAGAAATGTGGGAGAAAATTATAGCGTGTGATCGTAAGTATGACGGGTTGTTCTTTACCGCTGTGAAAACAACCCGCATATACTGCCGACCTTCCTGTCGATCCAAAAAGCCGAAGAAAATAAATGTGGAGTTTTACTTTGATTTGGACAAAGTGGAAAAGGCGGGTTTTCGTGCTTGCAAAAGATGCCAGCCCCATACAGACTATTCGCCGTATATCAGACTTGTGCAGAATGTGGTAACCTTCCTGGTTAATCATTACAAGGAAAAACTTGTATTGCAGGATATTGCGGATCATATCGGAATAAGCTCCTTTTACTTGGATCGGATCTTTAAACAGGAAACCGCCGAAACCCCGCGCACGTATTTGGAAAAAATAAGAGTAGATAAGGCAGCCTATCTTCTTAAAAGTACAAATCTTACGAATCTTGAGATTTGCTATGAGACGGGCTTCCAAAGTCCCTCCCATTTCTATAAGGCGTTTCGTAGCTTGAACCATTGTTCTCCTAGTGAGTATAGAAAGTTGAGTAGGGAATAGAAAAGGAAGGAGGTTGTATCCTTTTATGAGCGAACTATACGTAATGAAGTATGTATCGCCGATTGGAGAGATAGATATACAGGGCACAAATGAGGCTGTCTATTCTATTATGTTCTCTAATCGGAATGAGCTCTTAACGAGGGCTATAGAAGAGGTTCCAATCCAAGTATTAGCGGAATGCGCTATCCAGCTTGACGAGTATTTTAAAGGTGAGCGCTTTGAGTTTACGTTTCCTTATGCCTTTGAAGGTACGGATTTTCAGCAAAAAGTATGGAATGCTCTGGTGTCCGTGGGGTACGGTAAAACGACAGCTTATAAAGATATTGCTCTTGCTATTGGAAATGAAAAAGCGATCCGAGCCGTAGGCAGTGCTAATGGAAAAAATAAGCTGAGCATTGTGATTCCATGTCACCGAATTATCGGTTCCAATCAGAAACTAACGGGCTATGCAGGAGGGCTATGGAGAAAAGAATGGTTGCTCCAGCATGAAAAGCGTTGTCTGAGGCCCTAAGGAGGGTTCGTAGATGAGAGACATATATTTGAAAGAGTTTAAGCCGGAGAACTGGGCCAACATGGTTCAGATCTATCAGGAGCGGTATGCACAGGTGGATCCGGCTATAAGAGCAAAAGTGGTCGAAAGTAAAATTCCAAAGGAGATTCAGATTGTGCTGCTGCCCGATATGGGGGAATATTTGCTGACTTGGATGGATCGAAAAGTCCCCGCACTCGGCAACGAAACACCGTCGGATTATTTGAAAAGCGAAGAAGGCACTAAAGCACTGAAGGCGGCCATATTACGTATGCCACGTTGAAGAAGCGGGCCAAGGAGATACATATGAACATTGAACAGATGAACAGAGCGCGAATGATGGAAAAAGTGAGTTCGCATATCCATAACTGTAATCAGATGGCATGAACTTCATCTAACCCTATGCTATGATTACCGACAAGACTATAGATTCAAAAGGGGAAATAAGAATGAAGCTCAAAAGAATGATGTTCCTACTTTCGTTTTTAACGATACTCGTAGGGTTGTTCACTTTGTGTACAGAAAGTGTTCATGCTGCCAATTCGACAGTATTCAGAGATGGAGATAAGCTTAAGCTTATTCTTGATGATGGTAATGGAGTAAACAGGGTGTTTAAATTCGATCTCCCGTTTACGATTAAGCCTGATACACCAATTCGTCTGTATAGCAACAACATTGAAATTCCTTCTGGTGACTTTACAATCGATTATGCCAACTCCACAATTTCGATTGCGGATTCACGACCAGCACCTGGGCCAGGATCAGAAAATCATATAGAGTTTCCTATAGTTACAACTATGAAAGGCACTGTGCAGTCAGTCGATGAATCTACAGTAACTCCACTTGCGGAGGAGCCGAAAGTAACGCAACCCGAGGTGGAGACTAATGTAAAAGAGACTCCCGCTGCCAGTGAACCCAAAGTTGCTCAACCTGTGGATGAACCGAAAGTAATTGAACCGCAAGTAACCCAGCCGAGGTTGAGGTGTTTATAGACGGTAAACTGCAACAATATGAGCAGCCTGCGACCTCTATTAGCGGAAGTATGTTGGTGCCATTTCGTGCCGTTTTTGAGGCGCTTGGGGCGAAAGTGAAGTGGGATGGAGCTACCAAGACCGTTACTGCAACCAAAGGAAATACAACGATCAAGTTAACTGTAGGCTCCAGGGATGCCTATATCAACGGAAAATTAGTGCGTCTCAATGCGGCGCCAAGACTCATTAACGGCAAAGTAATGGTTCCTATTCGCTTTGTAAGTGAGGCGCTGGGTGCGAAGGTAAAGTGGAATATTGCAGCTCAGAGCGTTGTGATTTTCCTTGCTCCACCGCAGGTTTTGACAACTAGCGAAAGTGAACAATTAATGGAGGAAAATGAAGATGCTTCCGAATCACAATCCAATCCAACGATTCTGAAAAAGATATCCACCACCTTCTCCAAATCTACGGATATTGTGTTCGTCATAGATGTTACGAGTAGTATGACAGGGACGCTGGATTATGTGAGACAGAAGGTGAAAGGCTTTGTTGATTCCGTTCCAGCAGGTTCTCATTTTGCTGTCGTTGCATTTCGGGATATCAATCTGAAGGCAGATAAAGATTTAGAATTTTTGGAGTTTACGACCGATAAAAATAAGTTAAAAGGTAACATGAATATGCTGCGCCCTTCCGCTGGCGGGGATTTGAAGGAATCGGGATTAGAGGCTATTCAGTTAGCTATAAGTAAATTTCCCAAAAATTCTAATTCTAAAACAATCATATTCATTACAGATGCACCAGTTCATGATAAGAATACAGCCCTGGGTAAAGCCCGTTTTTCAGTAGATGAAATCAACGAGCAATTACAGAAAAATGATGTTATTTTTAATGCAATCGTGCCTGCAAATGGACTAGCCAACAAACAAATGAAAAAGCTTGTAGATTCCAACGAAGGGACTTTGTATGATATCAAGGAGGCCAAGCTGAATTTGGCGAAGTAGGTTTGTCCAAACTCAAATAAAGCCGTATAAAGGGAGCCGATGTAAGGCTCCCTTTTGTTATCACAAGCGACCTGTGATAAAAGAGTTCTAATGGGCTGAAAGCTCACTCTCCGTTACCCATTTATGATTTTTGACAGGCTCTCCTCCTGTAGTCGGCGTATAATCTACCATATATACGGTCGTTGGCTCGGCGGAATCAATGGTAGCCTTAGCCCCATCCATCCCCTTCATATGATCTGCTGCAAGGATAACCTCTGTGCCCGGTGCATAGGGCTCACTACTTACATCCTTAATTTCTTCATGAATAACCCACTTATGATTATTCACTTTCTCTTCTCCAGTGGTTGGTGTATAGGAGACTGTATAAGCAGTAGTCGTATAAGCACCCACAATCGTGGCAGTAGCCCGATTCATGCCTGCCATATGGTCAGCTCGTATAGTCGCTTGACCACCAACTTTGAAGGCTGGATTTTCAGCTTCTTTTAATCCGGCAGGAAGCTCACTGGAAGTGGAATGGTTCATCTCCGATGTGTCGTGCTGTTGACTGCTGTTTGCCGTGTGCTCTTGGTTTGGCGCGTTACTGTTCCCGCACCCACTCAAAATCATCATGACTGTACCAGCGAGCAAAGCCCATTGCATTCTCATATTTAATAGCTCCTTTAGGGTTTTATTTTCATATCAATTATACCCCCAGGGGGTATAATTGAAACGGAATAATATTACAAACTTGTGAAGTGTTTTTACCTACAAGGGGATCGCCTGTTGTGATCCCTTATTTGTTATGCAGAAGATGCGTAATTAAATGTTGTTGACAGTGAATAAAAAATCATTGTAATATCTATAAAACGCATCAAGTTACTTGGTATTTTGAGCGACTGTAAACATTCTAACTCACCAAAAGTAGAAGATATCAAGGAGCAGGGGGAGACATCAAATGAAGAAACCATGGATTTCATTTATATTGCTGCTGGGAGCAGTCGTGCTTTTTATTTCAGGCTGCGGCAGCAAGAATACGTCGGGCAATGCTGCGGGTGAAGAAAAGAAAACACTGCATATCGGCTTTAATCCTGGTCCATATAGCGATCAGTTTAAGAATGGTGTGGCTCCATATTTGGAGAAGAAAGGATATAAGATTACATATAAAGAGTTTACAGACGGTGTTCAGCCCAATGTAGCCGTGGCTAAGGGGGATATTGATGCTAATGTGTTTCAGCATTCGCTTTACCTGGATTCTATGAATAAGCGGGAGAATATTGATCTGATTGGTGCTGTACAGGTCCCGACTCCTCCAATGGGATTGTACTCCAGCAAGCATACCAGCCTTGACGAAATCGGCGATGGAGCCCAAATCAACCTGCCCAACGAGCCAGTCAATATGCTGCGTGCGCTGAATATTTTGAAGGAAGTAGGCTGGATTACGTTAAAGGACAATATCGATCCATTGCAAACCTCGGTGAACGACATCACCTCTAATCCGCATCATCTGCAATTTGTTGCTACCGATCCGGCACAGGGGCCACGTGTACTGAAGGATGTTGATTTTGCGGCTATACAAGGGAACTTTGCTGTATCGAATGGAATAAAGCTGACCTCGGCATTAAAGCTTGAAAATATGACAGATCCGTTCACGAACGTGGTCGCTGTGGACAGCAAGAACAAGGATAAGCCCTTCGTCAAAGACATTATTGAAGGATATCATTCAGATGAATTCCAAAAGTACATCCATTCGAACCCTGATTATGAAGGCTACAAGTTGCCAAGCTATTTCAAATAATATGGGGCATTATCTTCTGCGGGCTGACGTTGTCAGCCTGTATCTTATGGATAGAAGGTGGATATGAACGTGATTTTTTCATCCTCTGATCTCGTCAAGGCTCTGCCTGACAACTATTTTAGCGCAATAGATGACAAAGTGAATCTGTATAAAAGTAAAGGAATAGATGTAATTAATCTGGCAGCCGGCAACCCGGATCAGCCAACATCGGCGCATATTATCAGCGCTTTGAAGGAAGCGGTTGATCAACCGATCAATCAGGGCTATCCGCCTTTTCATGGAAAAAAAAGCACGCTGGAGGCTGTCGCCGCGTTCTATAAACGGGAGTATCAGGTGGAGCTGGATCCGGACCGGGAGATTGCCATATTCAACGGCTCAGCCATAGGCGTAATGGGGATTCCACAGGCGCTATTGAATCCAGGTGATTGGTTATTGACCACCGATCCGGCATATCCCCAATATTATTCCGCTGCTACGCTGGCAAGAGCCCATATTCATACGATTCCGCTTGATGAGAAGCATGGTTTCTTGCCTGATTATACAACCGTGCCGGAAGAAATTGCAGAGCAGGTCAAATTGCTTATGATTAATTATCCGAACAATCCGACTGGAGCCGTAGCTACTGCAGACTTTCTGACGAAGACGCTGGATTATGCCGCTCGGTATCAGTTTCCAGTTATGAATGATTTTGCTTACGGTGCTCTTGGATTTGACGGGCATAAGCCGATTAGTTTATTGCAAATCCCCGGCGGCAAGGAGTATGGCGTCGAGACGTATACAGCTTCCAAAACGTATAACATGGCTGGATGGCGCTTCGGCTTTGCGGTTGGAAATGTGTCCGTTATTGGTGCGCTCAAGCATTATCATACGCATGCCTACAGCACTGTTTTTGGCGCGGTACAGGATGCGGGAGCTGTCGCATTGCTGGGCACCCAGGAGCCAGTACAGGAGCTCGCGAAGTTATATGAGCGGCGCCGTAATGTTCTTATTGCAGCGTTACGAGGTATTGGCTGGGATGTAGCAGCTCCCCAAGGGTCTTTTTTTGCCTGGTTCAAGGTGCCGGAGGGGCATACATCGGCTTCCTTTGCAGACTTTTTATTGGACGGTGCGCACGTTGCGGTCGCTCCTGGAGAAGGCTTTGGTCGTGCAGGAGCTTCTTATGTGCGGGTCAGTCTGGTAAACAGTGAGGAAAGGCTGCTGGAGGCGGTGCAGCGTATCGCAGCGACGGGGGTTTTTCAAGTATAAGCCGGAATACAAGGAAGTTATTTTGCTGCAATCAGGAATTGGCAAAGCGAACGTTGCCTCGACTACGGCCCTGCTGATTGAGCGTTTTAGCCCAGAGCTTGTCATTAATACCGGGTCTGCGGGTGGGCTCGATCCAGCGCTGCTTGCTTTTGCGACAGAAGCGCTGGCGGAGACCAGGATTGAGGGGAAGATCGTCAAGGGTTTGATTACGACGGCAGACTCCTTTATCTCCCAGGCTGAGCGCGCCCATTTTATCCGTAGCCAGTTTGGTGTTCCATTTTTGGCTGCGGCCAATTCGGCCGCATTGGTTGTGGCTCTTGTAGCCGCATATGATAGAGACAAGCTTTGATATATTCAATGGCACTATTCAGGAACGTTTTTTCTTGGACTTGCCATGCTGGTTAATGAGAGTTCGAAGTTGTTTCCCGGCTTGGTTCAGCTCCATATCGTTCAACACATAGTCGGTGCTGACTTCCCAGGTGCTGTGGTCATTCAGATGAAAAATAAAGGCGGGAAAGCGAGGGCGCAGCCATTTGCGGATGGAGGCCCCTTCGAATTCGACTTTAGTGATTGCAGCCCACGGGACAGTTCGAATACCATCTGAAATGCTGTGCTCGTCAAAGATGAACAGGTAGGTATCCTTTCGAAGCGTTCTGCTCAAACAAACCACGAGATAGCTACCGAAAAAAGGAAGTCCGACAATGGCGGACGTAATAAAGAAGAAGATTTGTAGAGCTGAGATATCTTCGTCGATAAAAATGAGCAGCAGCAAAAACAGACAAATAAGCACAAACATCAAGCTGCCCATGGCTTTCCAAAATGCCAAAGATCTTCGATATACAATTTTATCCACGGAATACCGCCTCGTCGGGAACAAACGCCTGAATGAAATAAGTTATTCGTTCTCTCCAGTCAGCTTCGGTCACACTTTCAATTCGCAGACATGGAGTGGCCTGCATATTCAGTTCTGTATTTCTTACAATCCACACATCATTCTTTCCTTTAAGAACAAATAGCAGATTTGTAACAGAAGGACCATCTTCATCCGTATCCGTGTATACCATTTGGCTCAAATTATCAAGGCTACACTGATTACGATCAAAGTCCTCCCGCCAGTCTTGTATCATTTGTTGAGCCGACTCATGAAGCTTCCACGTTGCCATTTGCTGCATGGTGAAGTTGGATGAGGTTAACTCATTCCACTGTTCTTCGGTCAGATCGACGTATCGGCTGTGCGCATTGAAGTTCGGAGCAGACAGGCCGAACAGTTGATCAATGTCGTGATGCCAGTCTTCTGGAGAAGACCAGCGAAAGAAATGGAGTTCATTGTGACTGGAGAAATGATACAGAAAACGTTCATTTCCATGGTGTATCGTTAACGTATTTTGCTTATCTTGTTGCTCCTTAAAGCCACGTAGCATCTGACGACTTTGTACCAGATGAGCTAAAATTTCAACAATGAACGCATCAAATTCGAGCTGTTGTTGCTCGTCATCCCGTTGTTCCATCAAACCCTTGGATATCATGCTATGCGTTGCGGCATGAAAAAGTAGTTCCCAGCGATCTTCGGTTAGTTCCCCGTAATAAGATTGGAGCAGACCAGAAGCCATATCTTCTGCGCCCAATGCGGTCAAGGCAAAACCTAGCTCCTCAAGCGTTAAAATTACCGTTTGTTTGTCCATAGTCAGGCTCCTTCTCCATCTGTTAGGTGTGTATATTATTTAAATAATTTGCTGGCCCAGCGTATCCCTTTTTCCGCAAATTTGGCGACTTTTCCGCCTGCCCAGCTTCCCACTGTACCGCCGACGTATGCCCCGACGGCTGCGCCGACCGGACCACCGATAGCACCGCCTATGGACCCCAAAACGACAGCGCCGCCATAAGTTGCGGCGGTTTTAATCGCTACGTTAGAGGCAGATACAGCTACATCCGTTCCGGTAAGCTTCCCGCTTTTCCATTTTCCAGCCAGACTGATGCCCTCGCCCACAATATTCATGGTGGCATTAATAGGGTAGAGCTTTTTGGCAATCATACCGGGAATTTGGCGGGTGGCTATGCCGTAACGTCCTTTTTCCACCCCGGCGATGACGTTCCGTGTCCACTGAGGAAAGCTGTTGGCTTTGTTGAATCCGAGGCCGAGCTTACCCATTTGAAGCTTTCCAGCTAATCGATCAAAGCCCTTTAACCCCTTCATCACAATACCGGGTTTGGCGAATTGGCGGTTTAGGCTTTTGCCCAAATTACGCATAAAAGCATTGTTCCCCTTGCCTTTCACCCATGCCGCATTATGTATAACCGCTCGAGTGGGATTCTTCAGACTTTTCTTGAATTCTACTGTTTTGGTGAGCACAAGTGTGGAAGCCAGACCGCTATAGATCGCTGTTCCGGCAAATCCTAGTTGCCCGCGCCATTTGTTGGCCTCTGACAGGCTGTTAATGGCTATATCTGCTGGATCGGGTCCTTTTTTCCCGGAAGTTGCCCCTTCGCTGTTGCTGATCTGTCCGCTGTGATCTCCTTTGGTAATCCCCGTGTCTGCTTGGGTATCTGTTTCCTTAAATTTTACTGCAATGGAACGCAGCTCTGTGCTGACAGAACTGACAGTTTGAGTGAAAGCATCCATTTGTCCACGCGCTTTATGAAAATCCTGATAAAAGCGCTGCTGTGTTGTTCCTGCCCAGCTATTTTCCAACATCTGAATATGCTGTGACAGTTGTCCGCAAATTTGTGCCCCCAGCTCACGTGCCTGTGCGAACTGCCTGGAAACCGCTTCTAGTTTCTCAGGAGGAACCATAATTTTAGCCATGATGTCCACCTCGGATGATTAAAATAATTACTTATATTTTAGTGAATCCAGTGGGGGTTAGCAAAAAAAGGAGGGGGTTTTAGTGAAAAATAAGTCATTTGTATGAGTTCATGAGGGTGCATAAGGGAGAATAGTAGGAGGTGTATGATCCGAAGTTCTTATAGTCATTCATAACGAAACGAAAAAAGCCACTCTTTTCAAATGGAGCTTTCCATTAGAAAGAGAGGCCTTCTTGCGTAGAGACTAATACATATTTCGCGTCGGTTTAATTACTTAACGGAATCTGCTTGGACAGCTTTTCAAACTGCTGCAAGTGAGGAGTGACCTTGGCAGTAATACCTTTGAGATACTTAATGGACGCTTGTCTTTGGCGTTCTTTGGTAGCAGTCTCTTCAGGGAACATGGAGTATTCTTTTTGGACAGAGCCATTTTTATAATTTACGGAGAAGAGGTCTCCTTTTTGCCACCTTTGGACCAGATCTTGATTACTGTGTAAGATATTTATTATTTCATTGCTATTTTTATAAGTGAAGCTGTAGTCTGGATCGGCCACAGCGTGGATCACTTGGTAGCCGTTCTGTAATCCATTGTTCTGAAAAGTACCTACCTGGATCTCGTTCGAACGTACGGTTTCATCCATTTGCGTCACTTTTTCAGTCTGCGTACCCTTGCCGTTCATCGTGTCATTGCTCCAAGTTCCGTTGTATACGACTTTATGATTCTGTCCATCTGCATCCGTGTATTGATTTGTATATTTTCCGGTACCTGATCGCTTGCCATTCACAAAATCACCCGAATACTGCTTATATTCGCTCCATTTGATCGTACCACGTCCGTTAGGCTGCCCATTCTCGACCTCTCCATAGTAAGTAGTCTGACCGGATAGCTGGAGCAATTCCTTGGTTGCAGCCGCATTCGCCGCAGGTGTACTTACAGACAGCGCTCCAGATATCAGCGATGCGGACACCATAATAGGCAGTGATAGAGCCTTCCCTTTTTGCCAAAGTTTTTGCATCATGAGTTCTCCCCTTTCGAAGCTTTGAATTTCTAAAAGTTAAGTTCAACAACCCAGCACCGTTTTTATACTATTTTGTGCTTGGTGATTTATAGTTTAATATATATTGAGAATTATAGGAAACTGTAAAGTGAAAACAGCTAGTTAGGAGAGAGATTCATGAATTTACCCGAACATGGGAGTGAGGATGTATCGAGCATCCTTGCCGTGGAGTTGGAACATGAGCCTGTCAAGACCATAAAAGGAATCCATCAAGTGGAGCCTGATGCTAATATCTATTGGCTGATTGATGTGGAATTTAGTGGTTTTACGTTGTCAGATGAGGATATTTTGCAATTGCTCAAAGGATATATCGTGTATGGGCATGTTCATGATTTACAGGTGTGGACTAGTGTGGGGCGCAGACCAGCAGGCGAATGCCATTTTGATAAAATTTGTGTTTGTATAGATATATTCGATAATGTAGAGATGCAGGTTTGTTTGGATGAAGCCAAGGTTGCAGACTTTATGAACACACTGCCAGCGCGTTTTCAGGAGAAGGGAACTGTTCATGTGCTTCCTCGAGAGGATGCTGCCCATGCACGTGCAAAAGCGGAAAAACTTAAAGCATTTACAGATCAGGAAGGTGAAAGGGAACACGCTGTCATGCTTAGGCTTGTAGCGGATCAAGGCCAATCTTACCGTGGAGCGGATATCTGGGATGTCATGCTGAGTCTCGGAATGGAGTGGGGAGATATGGACATTTTCCATGCGCACCATCACGGGACGGGAGGTTATGATGAACTATTTAGCGTACATACGGGAACCGAGCCTGGCTTTTTTTGGTTGAGTACACTCGCAGAGGATCGCTTTGCAGATTTAATTTTTAGTATGGATGGGGTGCGAACCGCGCAGCCGCAAACGGTGTTTGAGGTGATGTGGAAAAGTGCCGAATATGCACGCACCAGACTCGGTGGGACATTAGTGAATGAACAGGGTCTGCCAGCTGTGCCGGAAGATTATCTACATCAGATTCAAGAGATGGAAGATCGAATAAGAGAGTTTGGATTTAAAGCAGGCGAGGATGTTGTTCTGTTTCTATTCTAGATTAGAAAGGAGTGATTTCGTTGTCCAGCAACGCTATTGAGAAGCTAAGAACGATTCTAAAACGTAAAGCTACGATTTTTCATACAGGGGGTCGTAGACCGTCGGATTCCCTTGAACAAAGCTGGATTGGTAGAGTTACAGTGGCTTTGCCAACAGAGGAACGACCCATTGATGTACAGGGGAATGCTATGGCTCCGATCATGCAATTGTATTTGCCGGCCTTGCCCTTTGTCCCTGAAGCTATGCGTAGCATCAAGCTGTTGACAGTCTTCCTGTCTCCCGATGTACTGGATCATGAGGACATGGAAGGGTATATGTGTATTCGTGAGTATACGTCGGTAGAGGATTTGGTCGAAAAAGATTTTGGTCCGTCATTTATGCAAATCAAAGCATTTCCGCTGTTCCCTGAACTCAAAGAGAATGATTATCCGGTCTGGGACGGTGATGACATCCCTGAGGAATACGGCGATGCCCTTAACCAAATGGACGAGGAGGAACCCGACTATTTTGAGGACATCGTAGAGGAAATATATGCGGTTCACAAAATCGGTGGCTATCCCAGCTTTATTCAATCGGGCATTGACTTTGGCGAGGGCTATGAATTTGTATTTCAGATTGCTTCGGATGCCAAAGCCCAATTGAATATTGTGGATGGAGGCAGCTTTTATTTTGCCAAGCATCAGAATGACGGAGTCTGGCGGGGTTACTTTGATTTTTACTAATAGGCTCATTTAGAGAGCAGTCTGGAACCGATCGTTTTGTAGAGCATGGCAACCCTATATACTCGTAAGTTAGATACTATTGAAGTGGAGTGAAAAGATATGAATGTTTTAGGTCAGCTGGGATCTGCTATCCAGAGTAGTTTATTTATTCAATCCGAACTGAAGAAAGCTCATGCATTTATTCAGGAGCACGATCTGCCTGTAGAGCAGGTAGAACATGATTTTCACAAGCAGATCATCGTGCTGGAGCAATATGCGGGAACTCGCGTTTTTCAGCGAGGGCTTGCCAAATACAAAGTAATCAATGCAATGCTTATGATTATATCAGTGATCATATTGCTGGCAGCAGGCATCGTTGCAGCAATGGAATATTTACAACCCGAACGACATTTGCTGCAAGTGCTGGCGAATGCCATGTTTGACTATTGGGTTCCCTCTATTACTTTGCTCAGTGTTGTATTCGTGGGTGTGATCGTTCTCGCCATCGTTAGAACTGTTTATGCCAAACAATTACATACGAGGGTGCTAGATCGGGCCTGGCAGGCCATTTTCAATCATGTGGACAAATAAGGGCAGAGAGCAACTGTAGGAGATTGGCATAATAGCTGAAGGAGTGGCAGCAATGAATGACTGGGAATCGGGAATCATTCAGGTCGATGGTGAGCGTGCGATTTACTCATATTTAACGGAAGATCAGTTGTTAGAGGCCGATTGGTATTCTAAATATTTTCATTCTGTAAGAAAGCTAGGAAATGAGTATATCTGGTATCATTTCGATCAGGTTTCTTTGCTGCGTCGGCATTTTTTTGTGTCTGTATGCTTTAAGGATACAAGCCTAGTTGTCGCGGAGATTTCGCTCCAGGGCAATGAATTTCCAACTTCGTGGGATAATTGGTCTGAAGAAGGGGAGAGAAAGCGGCAAAGGGAGCATGATCGTTTGTTACAGCAACATTTGTCCGTAAAGCCAAGCTATCGTCAAACAAAGCCTTACCCCTATATGGAATATAAACTGAACTGGGGGAAAATCTCTTCTTATTTTGACCCCCGGTCGGGAAATACGGCCATTGCCTTTAAGTATAAAATGAATAGTGATCTTACATAAAATACACGACAACCCTGCGCTTTGTGCTGGAGGTGAGGGTGTTGGATGAGTAAGGGAGATATGTTGTGGATAAAAAGGCGAAAAAAATACTGATGAACACATTCTGGTCCTCTAGCGGCTGGAAGCAGGAGCGGGGATCTTTTTCGGGTGAGGATTTTGAATATGCCAAAAGTAAGGGCTTGATGTTCGATCCGATCACCATTACACATAACGAGATTATAAACAGGCTGCATGAGCTGCACCAGCAAAAGGCTACAAAAGAACGAGTGGCAGCAGCATTTTTGCATAGTCTTTCCACGAAAAAGGTTCATTTACGAAGCGCCTTATCGAGCTGGGCATTAACCGCAGGGCTTCCTTTGCACACCTATGGGGAGCGGCCTGTCGTCCTGCCCAATTACAGTAGCTGTGGGGATTGTAATTTTAATAAAATGATGTCCGATAAGGAATACGTCAATAAAGATTTGAATGTACTAAATTTTGAACGAATCAAATGGGGCGGTATTCGTCTGAACTACCTTCTGTATTGCTGGATGGACCTTGAATTGTTCAGTCAAGAAGAGGATGTTCAGGTTTCCGATGAGGATCTAGCTATACTCCATAACATGCTCGAAGCTGTTCAGAACTGTGATGCTCAAAGCAGTGCACGTCAATTGGAAAAGCGCTGGAAGGATGTGTTTCCATCCAGCAAAAACGAGCGTGATGTTGTCATGGAGGTGTGGGGATATGCCGGACTGCTGGTCCCACAGGACACGCCTCGTAAACGACAGCACGGCAATCATGATTTTTATTCCGTAGCAGCCTGGCAAGGAGATGACGGATACTCACAAGAGGCGTTGGACTATTTCTTTGGTACGTTTTTATAGAGAATGTGAATCGTCATGCCACATCTTGATTATGACGGTTGCTCAAACAATAAACGTTCTTCTTCCCGACTATGAATGGCATTGACAACCAGAAGCGCGTGGAACTGTTGAAGAACTTCAGGCGTAAGCCCTTCTTCACGGATCCCGGCTTTGAGCTCTTTTACAATGATTCGGAGCAAATCATGATCTCGTGTAAGTTTGACGACAGCCTCCTGCAGTTCTGGTTTTTTCTCGACCATCTCCTGATAGAATCCTTCCTCTTCTGCATCAGCATGGCTGAGAATGCGGGTTTCCCAATATTCGATCAAGTGGTCGGCAGCCTGGCGCGCCACCTGGAATTCTTTTGCTTCGAGTAATTCCTCTACTTCTCTCGTCTTATCTAGAGCGCCAGATAGCCCGCCTTGATGAATGGCATGATGAGCATGCAGTTGACGTAAAGAAGGTCCTCCCATAACAGTTCATCCTTTCTTTGTTCCCTTTTTTAGTACAGTATAGCATAAGAAAATAGCGTTATTTTTCCGGTTAGGATTTTCCCCTCTAAGGAAAAGGGAACTCCCTAATTGGTTCAATTTCATATAATACTTAGAATGAAGTTAGAAGATAAAACTCAATCTTGGGGGAATGGATGATGAATCGATTAACCGAAATAACAGACATAAAAAAGATTGTGAAAAAAGGATCAAGGGTTTGAGGGGGATGAGCAGATACATACCCAATCAACATGGAGCCTGGGCTATGCTCATTCTTCCATTTTTATTCGGTTTAGCTGCTTCTCGAGGGGATCTCATTCATATACCCCTATTTGTGTGCTGGTTTTTTATCTACTTATTCAGTTTTCCTGTCCTCCAATGGATCAAAACAGGCAGCAGTGAAAGATACCGCAAACCCGCCGTTGTATACGGAGTGATATTACTTCCTTTGTTAATTTCACTGATATGGTTTGAGCCTGCCTTGATCTGGTATGGAGTTCTTTTATTGCTCTTTTTTATGGCTAATATTTATTTTGCGAGAACGAAAAATGAACGTGCTTTACTCAATGACATTGTTGCAATTCTACTCTTTTGTTCTTTTATATATCCCGTTATTTATATGGGGGGAGGAGAGGATTGGAGGGTAGCAACAGAGCTATTCTTGCTTTTGGTGCTTTACTTTATCGGAACTGCTTTGTATGTCAAAACGATCATTCGTGAAAGAAAAAATATACGTTACCATTATGCTTCCGTTATCTATCATGTGGTGATTTTGTTGTTTGCCATTTGGTTAAAGTTATTTCTGTTTGTTCCTTTTTTAATTTTTTTGATAAGAGCCATATGGCTTCCTAAACTCGGATTAAAGGCAAAACAAGTTGGCATGGCGGAAATTGGATTTTCAATGATGCTCTATGTTTTTGTGTTGTTTTTATATTTCTAAAAGGAGAGACATCAATGATATCTTTAAAAACGCCGCGTGATTATCATACTGACCCGTTTATAGTCATCTGGGAGGTTACACGAGCTTGTGCTTTAAAGTGCCTTCACTGTAGAGCGGAAGCTCAGTACAAACCTGATCCTCGCCAACTGACACTAGAAGAAGGTAAGAAGCTAATAGATCAAATCGCTGAAATGAATCATCCGTTGCTTGTATTCACAGGCGGAGATCCTTTAATGCGTCCTGATCTGTTTGAACTGGCTCAATATGCAATTGAAGAGAAAAATCTGTCGGTTTCAATGACCCCCAGTGCCACTCCTAAAGTGACACGAACAGCGGTAGAAAAAGCAAAGCAAGTTGGATTATCGCGGTGGGCATTTAGTCTGGACGGTTCATGTGCCGAGATTCACGATCATTTTCGGGGTACAGCGGGTTCTTACGATACGACCATGCGAGGAATTGGTTATTTAAAGGAACTGAACATCCCTATTCAAGTGAACACTACGGTATCCCGGTACAATCTTCATGATCTGGAGCAAATTGCAGAAAGAGTAAAGGAAATGCAGGCCGTGTTATGGAGTTTATTTTTCCTTGTTCCAACTGGACGTGGCATGGAGAAAGATATGATTACTCCTGATGAGCATGAAGCCGTAATGAAATGGTTGTATCAAATACAGCAACAGATGCCGTACGGAGTGAAGGCTACAGAAGCTCCTCACTACCGGAGGGTCGTGCTGCAGCAAAAGCACAGCGCAGGTGAGAACAGTGTAGCAGACGGACAAAAGAGGGCAGATGTTTTAGGACGTGCTCCTAAAGGCGTAAATGACGGAGATGGATTTGTTTTTATTAGTCATATCGGCGAAGTATACCCGAGTGGTTTCCTGCCTCTTATGTGCGGGAATGTACGAAAGGATAGCTTGGCAGATATTTATCGCAACTCTCCGATCATGATGAATCTTAGAGATAAGTCCCTACTTAAAGGTAAATGTGGAGTCTGTGAATTCAAGGCTGTCTGTGGGGGCTCCAGAGCAAGGGCTTTTGCAATAACAGGAGACTATTTGGAGAGTGACCCTTATTGCGCTTATATACCCGGGGTTGGAGAGGAAAAGTGTTTTCATGAAGAAAAGTTCTAAAAAAGTCGTTATTCTCGGTGGAGGAATAAGCGGTTTAAGTGCTGCCTTTTATGTGAAAAAGCTGGCTGAGGATCGGCAACTTGAAGTGGAGATTACACTGGTGGAGAAAAGTGAACGTCTAGGAGGAAAGCTGCAAACCGTTCGCCAAAACGATTTTATGATCGAAAAAGGACCGGATGCTTTCTTGGCCAGAAAGACGGCAATATTGGATTTGACTATGGAGTTGGGGCTGGAAGCAGATCTGGTATCGACAAACCCGAAAGCCAAATCTGCTAGCATTTTGCATAAGGGCAAACTTCATACGATGCCGATGGGCTTCATTCTGGGCATTCCAACAAAGCTCACTCCCTTCATTCGGACAGGACTTATTTCTCCGCTGGGAAAAGCACGGGCAGCCCTGGATTTAATCATTCCGGCAAAGAAAGGTGATGCAGACGAATCTCTAGGTGATTTTATCAAACGGCGTCTCGGCAAAGAAGTTCTGGACCAGATTACGGAACCTCTGCTGTCTGGAATTTACGCTGGGGATACACATTCCCTGAGCCTCATGTCAACCTTCCCTCAATTTAAACTAATGGAACAAAAGCATGGAAGTCTGATTAAGGGTATGTCTAAAGGGGCGGGGAGAAAGCCAGCAGTACAAGACAACCTGCCGGATATCGCTAAGAAAAGTATGTTTCTTTCTTATCGGCTAGGATTATCTTCGATCGTGGAGCGGCTAAAGGAAAGGCTGGATACCGTACGTTTTGTTATGGGGCAAGGTGTAGTTGAAGTAAGGAAAGAAAGCGGTTATCAGGTCATTTTAGAACATGGACAAAAAATAGATGCGGATGCGGTGATTTGCGCTGTTCCAGCTTTTGAAGCGGCTACATTATTCTCCGGCGTTGCAAGCGCTAGCTGGTTACACAAGATTCACTATGTTTCCGTAGCCAATATTGCTCTTGCTTATAAAAACACAGATCTTAATCTTAATTTTGAGGGAACGGGATTTTTAGTACCCCGCAAAGAAGGCAAAAAGATTACGGCATGTACTTGGTCTTCGACGAAGTGGAGCCATACTGCTCCTGAAGGATATACGCTTTTACGGACCTACATTGGACATGCAGGTGCACAGGAGTGGATTCAGATGACAGACGATCAACTTGTGGATGCCGCGCGTAAAGATTTGAAAGATTTAATGGGCCTGGAAGCGGAACCGGAATTCACCGAAGTCAGTAGGTGTGATCGATCAATGCCGCAATATCCGATTGGACACAAAGAGCATATGGCGAAGATCAGACAGGACTTCGCACAGGATTTACCGGGTGTTTTTCTATGTGGTGCCGGCTATGGGGGCGTTGGAATTCCAGATTGCATCGCTCAAGGGAAAGAAGCGGCTGAACAGTTGCTTTCTGATTTTTTATAATCAGGCTCTTTCCACGAATGAAAGAGGGAACCCCCTGATTGGTTCAGCTTTAAGGGAGACGTAGAATGAAAGTTAAGTATAAAATCGAAGTAAGATGGAGGAATGGAAGATGAGCCAGTTAACGGAAGAAACATGGGTGGCGGACATTGTGAAAGCAGTACCCAAAACGGGAGATCTGTTCCGCAAACTGAGGATTGATTTCTGCTGTGGAGGGAAAATATCGCTCCGTGAAGCAGCAGCCAATCAAGGTCTCCACGCTGGTGAACTGCTGACGCAGATACATGAAGTGGAAGAAAAGCAGGCACAGCATAAGCAAATGCAACCTCCTTCACTCGAACCCAAAGAACTAATCGCCTATATTCAAAATGAGTATCATACGAAGCTTCGGGAAGAACTATCGGCGTTAACGCCGTATGTAACCAAACTAACGCGGGTTCATGGCGAACGTTATCCGCATCTAAAGCGAGTTAACGAACTGTTCACCTTGCTTAAACAGGAAATATCAGAACATATTCAATATGAGGAGGACCTTGTGTTTCCGATGATTGAAGCATTTTTACAAGAATCAACAATGGAACGAGCAGATGAGTTAAATCCAATTTTGTCCAAGTTGCAAAACGAACATCAAACGGTGGTGGAATTCCTGAAGGAAATGCGCTTGATCACAAATGGCTTTGAGCCGATGCAGGAAGCTTGTGGTACGCACCGACTCGTATTGAAGCGGTTAGAAGACCTGGAAGCAGATATTTTTAATCATATTCTTCTTGAAAATTGTACATTGATCGAACGTACGAAACAGGCACAGCTAATAGCGAAACCCATTAATTAATGATGAACTAACATGAGGAGCCGAACCAATTGCATAAATTAATTAAAAGTAGCACTGTTTTCGTTTTGGTTATTTCCATCATTTTATTACTTTCAGGGTGCGGTGCGGGGCAACAATCAGCTTCAAATGGTAGCAGCACGGCCCAGAACAACGAGGTCTCCAGCCAGGATTCTTCGAAAAAGGCTGAAACTGTTGAGCTTACCATATCCGCAGCTGCAAGTTTAACGGATGCGCTCAAAGAAATTCAGCATTCATACGAATCAACCCATACAGGCACCAAATTGAATTTTAACTTCGGCGGCTCTGGTGCGCTGGAAAAACAAATTGAGCAAGGAGCGCCGTCGGATTTGTTCCTGTCCGCTTCGAAGAAAAACTTGAAGTCTCTCGTAGATCAACAGTTAATAGAGAGTAATAAACAAAAAACATGGCTGACGAATGAATTGGTCGCGGTTATCCCAGCAGATGGGACGATGGACATTGCGAGTGTAACCGATTTAACAAAAAGAGAAGTGAAGAAAGTTGCGATCGGAATTCCTGAAAGTGTTCCTGCAGGCAACTACGCACAGGAAGCGCTGACGAAAGCGAAGCTTTGGGACACGTTACAGAGCAAGCTGGTTCAAGCGAAAGACGTTAGACAAGTGCTGCAATATGTGGAAACTGGGAATGCTGATGTCGGATTTGTATATAAAACAGATGCGTTGACTTCACAAAAGGCAAAAATCGCCTTTGAGGTGGATCCCAAAACCTATTCACCTGTTGACTATCCAATCGGGATTATCAAAGGTTCAAAGCACATTCAAGAAGCCGAAGACTTTTATGCATACCTACAATCACAAGAATCTCTGAATATTATGGCTAAGTATGGATTTACCATACCGAAGTGAGCATGCAAGATATAGATTGGAATGAATATTGGCCTCCTATCCGCTTATCGTTGCAGGTTGCACTGTTATCCAGCGTTCTAGTAATCATATTAGGCTTGCTTGTGGCATGGTCCATGTCACGGTTAGGTTTATATAAAGGGAAAACGGTTGTTGAAACTGTGCTTATGCTGCCCTTGGTACTCCCACCGACGGTTGTTGGTTTTTTACTACTAATATTACTAGGACGAAAAAGCGGGTTCGGACGTTTTGTGGAGCAATGGTTTGGAGAACCTATTATATTCTCGTGGTGGGCTGGGGTTATAGCAGCGGTGGTAGTGGCTTTTCCTCTTGTCTATCGGACACTGAAAATGGGATTGTCTTCTGTTGACCAGGACTTGGAAAACGCGGGACGTTCGATGGGTGCAAGTGAATGGCAGGTTTTCCGGTATATCACCTTTCCTTTAATTTTCCCTTCTTTTAAAGCTGCCTTTATACTCGGTTTTGCCCGCGGTCTGGGCGAATTTGGTGCTACGTTGATGATTGCCGGAAATATTCCGGGTAAAACACAAACGATTCCGACGGCCATTTATATTGCGGTGGATTCTGGGCATCTTCCTATGGCCTGGGCCTGGACGTGCTCTATCATACTCATTTCTTTTATCATGCTCCTGTTAACGGGCCAAAAGAACAATTAATCTCTTCATATAAGCTTCCTTTAGCAGAGGGAGGCTTTTTTGTATCTTTCGATAGAACGAGGGATTTCCTGTAGCGCTATAGGACATTCCCTAATGGGAACAGCGATGAATGAATTACATAATGAGAGTAAGCGAATGAACCTTCCCATGGAACTTGCGTTGGGATGATTTATTCTAAAAAGGAGTGTTGGTCATCGATGAAAAAAAAATACAACCTCAACTTTTTTAAACCGATCGAAAGCTATTCGGGAAATTGGTCAATCCTTGAGGAAAAAAATAGAGAATGGGAAAACGTGTACCGACAGCGTTGGTCTCACGACAAAGTGGTTCGGACGACTCACGGAGTGAACTGCACCGGTTCCTGTAGTTGGAAGGTTTTTGTGAAAAACGGCATCATTACCTGGGAAAATCAACAGATCGATTATCCTTCCTGCGGTGTAGATATGCCAGAATTTGAACCGCGAGGATGCCCGCGTGGCGCTACATTTTCCTGGTATGAATACAGTCCATTACGTGTGAAATACCCTTATATGCGCGGTAAGCTGTTGCGGCTTTGGCAGGCTGCCATCCAGGAACATGCCAATCCGGTGGAAGCATGGGCAAGCATTGTGGAAGATCCGGAGAAAGCCAAGCTCTACAAAGCAGCTCGCGGAAAAGGCGGTCATGTCCGTGTCGCTTGGGACGATGTCCTGCGTCTGATCTCGGCGCAACTCATCTATACCATTCGTAAGTATGGTCCTGACCGGATCGCGGGCTTTACGCCAATACCGGCGATGTCAATGATAAGCTACGCTTCAGGAGCCAGATTCATTTCGCTTCTTGGTGGACAGATGTTGAGTTTCTATGACTGGTATGCCGACCTTCCGCCTTCATCTCCTCAAATTTGGGGTGAGCAGACGGATGTACCGGAATCTTCTGATTGGTACAATGCGGGTTACCTGATCATGTGGGGATCGAATGTACCACTTACCCGGACGCCAGACGCTCATTTTATGACGGAAGTACGTTATAAGGGGACAAAAGTTGTATCAGTGGCTCCCGACTTGGCGGAGAATGTGAAGTTCGCTGACAACTGGCTTGCACCACATCCGGGTACAGATGCTGCTGTAGCCCAGGCTATGACACATGTTATTCTGGATGAGTTTTACAAAGAGCGCCAAGAACCGATGTTTATTAACTATGCCAAACAATATACAGATATGCCGTTTATGATTCTGCTTGATCCGCACGAGGGAGCCTGGAAAGGTGGACGTTTCCTACGGGCGAGTGACCTTGGAGATGCTTCGCAGCATGCGGACTGGAAGCCAGTCATATATGACGAAGCAGCGGGGGAAATGCTGGTTCCGAACGGTACGATGGGACAGCGCTGGGAGCAGGATAAGAAATGGAACCTGATTCTGGAGCGGGAAGACGGAACAAAGGTTGAGCCCGCACTCACTGTGGAAGGTCATGGCGAGCAATGGGAAGAAATCGTATTCCCTTATTTTGATAACGCAGGTAATGGAACGTTCAAACGTGTAATTCCAGTCAAAAAAGTACGCTTGGCAGATGGCTCGGAACGTTACGTAGCAACCGTGTACGATTTGATGATGAGCCAGTACGGTGTCGCACGCAATGACAGCTCTCATAACGCCAAGAATTATTACGACGAAGCTTCGCATTATACCCCTGCCTGGCAGGAGAAGATCACAGGTGTGAAGGCGTCTGTTGTGGTACAGATTGCTCGGGAATTTGCCCAAAATGCTATCGATACCAAAGGGCGCTCCATGATTATTATGGGTGCGGGTATCAACCACTGGTTCAATAGTGACACCATCTATCGGTCCATCTTGAACCTTGTCGTGTTGACGGCTTCCCAAGGTGTAAACGGGGGAGGCTGGGCGCATTATGTGGGTCAAGAAAAGCTCCGCCCAATCGAAGGCTGGTCAACGATTGCCTTTGCAAAAGACTGGCAAGGGGCGGCTCGACAGCAAAATGCTACATCGTTTTTCTACTTTGCAACAGAGCAGTGGCGTTACGAAGAAAGTGGAACAGACACCTTGAAGTCACCGACTGGCGGGGATGTCAGTTACAGACATCCAGCAGACTACAACGTGCTCGCAGCGCGTCTGGGTTGGCTGCCTTCTTATCCACAGTTTAATAAAAATAGTCTGTTGTTCGCCGAAGAGGCAGCGCAATTAGGCAAAAAGTCCAACGAGGAAATCATTAATCATTCTGTGGAAGAGATTAAATCACGTAAGACACGCTTCGCTGTAGAAGATCCTGGGGCAGCCGAGAACTTCCCGCGTTCACTCTTTGTTTGGCGATCCAATCTGATTTCCAGTTCGGCGAAGGGGCAAGAGTATTTCATGAAGCATTTACTCGGAGCATCTGATGCCCTGCTTGCCCGGCCGAACGAGGAGCAGAAACCGGAGGAAATCGTCTGGAGAGAAGATGTAGAAGGAAAGCTTGATCTGATGGTTGCACTTGATTTCCGGATGACGACAACCCCATTGTATGCGGATATCGTGCTTCCGGCGGCAACCTGGTACGAGAAAACGGATTTGTCGTCCACCGATATGCATCCTTTCGTACACCCGTTTAATCCGGCCGTTAATCCACTGTGGGAATCCCGTGCGGACTGGGATATTTACCGCCAGCTTTCCGAAGTCTTTTCTGATATGGCGAAAGAGTACCTGCCAGGTATATATAAAGACCTTGTGACCGTGCCGCTTGCACACGACAGTGTGGGTGAAATTTCACAGCCGATGGGTCTTGTAAAGGATTGGACGAAGGGTGAGATTGAAGCGACCCCGGGTAAAACCATGCCGAATTTCAGCATCATCGAACGTGACTATACTAAAATTCACGATAAATTTATCTCACTCGGTCCGAATTTGACTACTGGGAAAGCAGGTGCGCATGGCGTCAGCTTCTCCGTAGCAGAAGAATATGAGGAAATGAAAAAGTTGAACGGAGTTTATTACGATGAGTCCATTAAAGACGGACTGCCAAAAATCCAGACAGCTCGCCAAGTGGCCAATGCAATTCTTCATCTTTCATCCGCGACTAATGGACGGGTATCGCAAAAGGCTTATGAGCAGGCAGAAGAGCTTCACGGTGTTGAACTTAAAGACATCTCGGCTGATCGGGCAGCGGAAAGAATCACTTTCCAAAGTATCACGGCACAGCCTCGGGAAGTTATACCGACACCAGTATTCACTGGATCGAACAAGAAGGGACGCCGCTATTCACCATTTACAACGAATATTGAACGTCTCGTTCCGTTTCGTACTTTGACGGGAAGACAGCATTTCTATATTGATCATGAGATTTTCCAACAATTTGGAGAATCATTGCCGATCTACAAACCGACGTTGCCACCGATGGTGTTCGGTCCTCGGGATCGGGAAATAAAAGGCGGACAAGATTCACTCGTGCTTCGCTATCTGACACCGCACGGTAAATGGAATATTCACTCCACCTACCAGGATAACCAGCACATGCTTACGCTGTTTCGTGGAGGTCCTACCGTATGGATCAACAATGAAGACGCAGAGGCGCACGATCTTGCTGACAATGACTGGGTAGAGGTATACAACCGTAATGGCGTCGTAACCGCCCGGGCCGTTGTCAGCCATCGGATGCCAAGAGGGACTATGTTCATGTACCATGCTCAGGATAAGCACATTCAAGTGCCAGGCTCTGAAATCACGGATACACGCGGCGGTAGTCATAACGCACCAACAAGAATTCATCTCAAACCAACCCAGATGGTCGGTGGATATGCTCAGCTTAGTTATGGATTCAACTATTATGGTCCAATCGGCAACCAGCGTGATGTGTACGTTGCGGTACGTAAAATGAAGGAGGTTAACTGGCTTGAAGATTAAAGCTCAAATTGCCATGGTCATGAACCTGGATAAATGTATTGGCTGCCATACGTGCAGCGTGACATGTAAAACAACCTGGACGAACCGCAAAGGTGCGGAATATATGTGGTTTAACAATGTGGAAACCAAACCCGGTATCGGTTATCCGAAGCGCTGGGAAGACCAGGAATTGTATAAAGGCGGCTGGCAGCTCCGCAAAGGGAAATTGGAACTGAAGTCAGGCAACAAGCTGTCCAAAATAGCACTGGGTAAGATTTTTTACAATCCAGATATGCCGGAAATGAAAGATTATTATGAGCCCTGGACTTACAATTACGAACAACTGACCAACGCTGGTGAACAGAAGCATTCACCTGTGGCACGCGCGCACTCTGCGGTAACGGGTGAAAAAATGGATTTGGAGTGGGGTCCAAACTGGGAAGATGACCTGGCGGGTGCGCATGTAACCGGTCCGCTTGATCCAAATATTCAGAAAATCGAAGAAGAGATTAAATTTAACTTTGAGAAGTCGTTCATGGTTTATCTCCCACGGCTTTGCGAACATTGTTTAAATCCGAGCTGTGTCGCGTCCTGTCCTTCAGGTGCTATGTACAAACGGGACGAGGACGGAATTGTGCTCGTGGATCAGGAAGCATGTCGCGGCTGGCGGTATTGCATGACGGGCTGTCCATACAAAAAAGTGTACTTTAACTGGCAGACGAACAAAGCGGAAAAATGTACCTTCTGTTTCCCACGTGTGGAAGCAGGCCTGCCGACAGTCTGCTCCGAGACATGTACAGGACGAATTCGCTACCTCGGTGTTATGCTGTATGACGCGGATCGGGTGCTTGAGGCCGCTTCTACGCAGGACGAGAAAGAGCTTTATAAGGCGCAGTGTGACCTGTTCATGGATCCTAGTGATCCGGCAGTGATCGCTCAAGCGAGAAAAGACGGCATCTCGGAGGACTGGATTGAAGCAGCGCAGAACTCGCCGGTCTACAAGCTTGCCATTGAGCACAAGCTGGCATTCCCGCTTCATCCGGAATATCGTACATTACCTATGGTCTGGTATGTTCCACCACTTAGCCCGATCATGAATTACTTTGAAGGGAAAGACTCGATTGAGAATCCCGATATGATTTTTCCGGCTATCGAAGAAATGCGTACCCCTATTCAGTACCTTGCCAATATGCTGACGGCGGGCGACACCCAAACCGTGAAGGAATCCTTGCAAAGAATGGCTATGATGCGCTCCTATATGCGTGCTCAATCCACAGGACAATCTTTTGATGAAAGCCGTCTTGAGCGCATTGGCATGACACCTCGGCAGACTGAGCAGATGTATCGGCTTCTGGCGATTGCCAAGTATGAGGATCGTTTCGTCATTCCAACGTCGCATAAAGAAGGATATTCGAATCCGTACCGGGCTCAAGGATCTGCGGGTTACGGCGATACCATGGGAAATATGGGTTCAGGATCTGGATGTGACGGCTGTAGTATGGCAAGTTCAATGGGGATGGAAGAGCCTTTGAAAACGGGAAAAGAAATGTATGAAGAAAACTTCTACGGGGGTATTTGGCGTGATTAATGTAGCGAAGCTGTATGAATGCAAGCCATCATTCGGGTTTTTCGCCCAACAACTCATGTACCCGGAAAAGCTGGATTTTCATCCGGCTTTTCTGGAAGCATCGTTTGATCCAAACCATCCGGCATATACGTATGCGAACACCTACTGGTCCCTTATGCAAGAGTTCAGTATGGAAGAGATTCAGGAAATGTATACAGAAACCTTTGATTTTCAAAAAAATTGTGCACTATATATGACTTACTTCAAATTCGAAGATGCAAAAGAACGGGGACAAATGTTGGTCAAGTTAAAGGTGCTATACGAGATGTATGGTCTTGAAATGCCAGATGGTGAGCTGCCAGATTACCTTCCGCTCATGTGTGAATTTCTGTATGCCGCCGAATGGTCGCAAGATCCGAAGACGACAGAAAACTTCCGTATGCCAATCGCGATCCTGGAAGACGGCACATATCATTTACTTAAAGCGCTGGAGAAAATGGAAAGCCCGTATTTTCATCTGGTCAAGGGACTGCGCGAAACGCTTAAAGCTTGCGTAGAACAGGAGGCAGCTGCGCAATGATGATGCTAGAGCAGTTTTTATGGGTTATTTTCCCTTATATGTGTGTGGTTGTCTTTATTGTAGGGCATATTTTCCGCTACAGAAATGATCAGTTCAATTGGACAGCGAAATCAAGTGAGTTTATTGAAAAGAAACAATTGATGATCGGAAGTCTCTTATTCCACCTGGGTATTATCCCGGTTATTATGGGTCATGTATCCGGTCTGGGCATACCCAAAACCTGGATGCATGCACTGGGTGTAAACGATCATCTATATCATATTGGAGCAGTTTATATTGGTGGAATATTTGGAGCGATGACGTTCCTCGGTATGTTGATTCTTACCTCTCGTCGATTTACAATACGCAATGTGCGCCATTTAAGTACGGCGTCTGATTTGATAGTAAACGTATTGCTTTTGGCCATTGTATGCATGGGGATGTTTGCGACTCTCGTAACGAATGCGGTACAGCCAGAATTCGATTATCGAGAGACGATCTCAATCTGGTTCCGCGGTTTATTCGTATTCCGTGTCGACCCGACACTGATGAGAGACGTACCGATGTCCTTCAAGCTTCATATTCTTATGGCCTTTGCGATTTTTGCATTCTGGCCGTTTACCCGGCTTGTACATGTGTGGAGTGTTCCGTTGAATTATGTGCGCAGAAGTTATATCCTTTACAGAAGACATAAATCGAATTAGGAAAGCGGGCTCTGCCTTCTTTCCTAATTCTATTAGGAGAGAGCGATGAATAATAGGATGGATTATCAAAGGGAGCTTGAGCGAATACGCGAACATTTCGGTTATGATTTCATGGCGCTTGCTCTGGTTGAACCGGCCGAATATCAATACGTAATTAAATGGAAAAATGCAGCCGGTAATTTAAATGATCGCTTTAAGCGAATTGTACTGCAATCCGGAAAGGGCATAGCAGGAGTCGTGTTCAAAACTGGGAAATCCGTTTTCATTCCATCTGTTCATCAATATGTGGGGGCAGACAACCTGTTTAACTACCCGATCGTTCAATCCGAGAAACTCAAGAGTCTCGGGGCTGTTCCCCTATGGAATGATGCTCGCGTCGCGGGCGTACTGCTTGGTGGATTTCGGGAAGAACTGCTGATGACCGCAGCCATGATGCGTGATTTGGAAGCTTTGGCGCATAGGGGATTTGGAGAGTTGAACGGGAAGGAAGTGATGTAATTGACATTATCTGTAGGGACTGGCTCTTTGAATGCGCTAATGGTGAAGTTGTTTGAGAACAGTACAGAAGCCATTTTCTTTTTTGATGGGCAAGGGAACACCCTAGCTATGAACCCGGCAGCGGAGGAGATTGTGAGCGATGACGTCCTCATTCAACTCTATGAAGGGAAGGAAAAAGCTTTGTGTGGAACATGCAGGGGCTATACAAGCGAAACGGAGCCCCGTACCTGCCTTGATTGTTATTTCAATATGCCAGAATCCAAGGATTTCGCTTCTTTTCAGGTATATCTGGAAACAAAGAGCAACGGAATGATCCCCTATGCCGCTTCTTTTCACACCATTGATTCTGAACATGGAACAAGGGTGTTGATGTTGAGGGACTTGACTCCGCAATTTCAGACGCAGGAAAAATTGTATCAAAACAAAATGATGAAGCATGTCATTGAAGCGCAGGAAAATGAGCGTAAACGGCTTTCCAGGGAACTGCACGACAGCGTCGCCCAGGAATTGATGAGTGCGGTTGTTGAGCTGCGGGTGTTAAAATACATGACGAATGATGAACAGCTCATCAAAAACATGAAGCAGACTGAAGCATCCATGACGCGATTGCTGGATGATATCCGCAACCTGTCTGTGGAACTACGCCCCGCCACACTTGATGATTTTGGGCTTGAAGCGGCATTTCGTTCCCACTTTAAGAGGGTTGAACAAAGCTTTGGTCTTGTCGTTGAATTTGTGTCGGATCTTCCCCAAAAGCGATACGGAAGTGAAAAGGAAACGGTCATTTACCGTGTCTGCCAAGAGGCTGTTCTCAATGCCTTAAAATATGCACAGGTAGACATGGTTAAAGTTTCTTTGACTGAGCACGATCATACGCTTCGTTTGACTGTAGAGGACGATGGAATTGGCTTTGAAAAGGGGAGCCAGCCTATTGGAACGGGATTAGGTTTATATGGCATGCAGGAGCGAGCAGAGCTGGTAGGCGGAAGTTTTGGCGTCCTATCAAATGTGGGTCAGGGAACCAAAGTCTTTTTGCAAATTCCGATTGGCCAAGAGGAGGAATAGAGACTTGATCAAAATTGTGTTAGCGGATGACCATGCTATTGTACGAAGCGGATTTTCCATGATTTTGAACTTCCAATCGGATATGGAGGTTGTCGGAACGGCTGCGGATGGCATTGAAGCGTATACGATGGTAGCTAAATATCGTCCGGATATTCTAATCATGGACCTCAGCATGCCCCCAGGCGAAAGTGGATTGATCGCCACAGGCAAGATTAAAGAAGACCACCCTGATACTAAAATTCTGATTTTGACCATGCATGACGATGAAGAATATCTTTTTCATATTTTAAAGAATGGTGCTTCAGGATACGTTTTGAAAAATGCTCCAGATGAGGAGCTATTACTTGCCATACGAACCATTCATGGGGGTGGGACTTATATCCATCCTAAAATGGCTACTTCTCTCGTTCGTGAGTTCATCAAAAAAGATACAACGTCACAATCAGAAGATCCTTATGAGATCCTGTCCAAGCGGGAACTGGAGATTCTGCCTCTGGTCGCAAAAGGTTACGGTAACAAGGAAGTTGCGGAAAAGCTGTTCATCTCTGTCAAGACGGTGGAAGCAAATAAAGCGAAGATCATGGAAAAATTGAATTTAAGAAGCCGGCCTGAACTGGTCCAATATGCATTAAAGAAAAAAATGCTGGATTTTTAGCCGATGAATGGAGGAAATCCGCGTGCTGGAAAATGAGAAACTGCGCTTTTCCAAACCTGCCATGCGTATTCTTGAAAATGAGCATCGATATCTAACATATCTGATGGATGAATGGCATGCCATTGTATTGTGGTTTGAGCAGCACAGAATACTAGATTTGGAAGAAGGCCGCAAGCAACTGGAAAAACTGAGAATGCAGATTCTCGACTTTAGGGTACCCCTCAAGAAACATACCGAAAAGGAAGAAGAACACTTCTTTTCTATGCTAGGAACCTACATTGGTTTTGAGCAGGGACCGCTCGTCGGTATACAGGAGGAGCACCGTGAAATAGAGGGCTATATCGATCATTTTCTTCATCAGACGGAGGGCGATTTGAGTTTGCTCACGCTTGATGACATTCAAGAGGCAGCCAAGAACGCGGGAGAGGCCTTTGAAGTGCTGACTGTACATTTTATAAAAGAAGAAACTGTACTTTTTCCTATGGCAGAGCAACAGATCAATCGGAATGATCTAACCAAGTTATGTGACAAATTAAATACACTTATCTCTTAAAAAGACCAAGCCGCTTCCTATAGAAGCGGCTTTTTTATATTTTCAGGGAGTCCCCTGTCGGGTAAAGGGGAGTCCCCTATATTCGAACAGATCGGCTAGCGGCTACAATGGGGACAGAAATTCAATTTAATAATTCGACAGAAAAAACGTTGAAAAGGTGAGTTAAATGATTAGAAAAATGCAGTTACCGTTACAAACATTGAACTTGATTCTTGGATTCATGGTATGGGTTATCATTTCTTCGCTTATGCCGTTCATTACGGAGGATATTGCTATTCCGCCCGGAAAATTGGCCATGGTCACGGCGATTCCGGTCGTGCTTGGTTCGATTCTGCGCATCCCGCTTGGTTATTATGCCAACATCTTCGGAGCAAGAATCGTTTTTCTCGTTAGCTTTATTTTGCTTTTGTTTCCCGTCTACTATATCAGTGAAGCTTCTACGATGACGGATTTAATTATTGGTGGCTTGTTCCTTGGGATTGGAGGAGCTGTGTTCTCGGTTGGGGTGACTTCGCTGCCGAAGTATTATCCAAAGGAAAAGCATGGGTTTGTAAATGGAATGTATGGTATAGGAAACTTGGGAACAGCCGTCACTACCTTCTCGGCCCCTATTGTGGCTACCCAAATCGGCTGGGCCCCTACAGTGAAGCTGTATCTCATTCTGCTGCTTGTTTTTATCGTTTTGAATTTCTTCTTTGGGGATCGTCATGAAGCTAAAGTGAAGACGCCCATTATGGAGCAGATCAAAGGGGTTTATAAAAATGAGAAGCTTTGGTTTTTCTCGCTCTTTTATTTTATTACATTTGGCTCATTTGTAGCGTTCACGGTGTACTTGCCGAATTTCCTGGTATCAAATTTTGAACTGACCAAAGTGGATGCAGGGATGCGTACAGCAGGCTTTATTGCGATTGCTACTTTCTTCCGCCCTATCGGTGGCTGGCTGGCGGATCGGTTTCAGCCTCTGTTCCTGCTGGTAGGCACGTTCTCTGTTTATACGGTCGCTGCGATTCTTTTGGCTTTTTCACCAGGGATCACCCTTTATACAGTAGGCTGCTTGGCGATCGCTGTATGTGCTGGAGTAGGGAATGGCGTCATCTTCAAGCTAGTTCCATTTTATTTTAATAAACAAGCAGGTATAGTTAACGGAATTGTATCCATGATGGGCGGTCTCGGTGGCTTTTTCCCTCCGATCTTGTTGTCGACGATTCATGCCGCTACTGGCCATTACTCCATTGGATTCATGCTGCTCTCCCAAGTGGCGCTGGCTAGCCTGATCCTCGTCATATGGCTGTATTATCAAGGGACACAATCTAATGAATGAGCGTTATTCCAGACAGATCTTATTTAGACCCATTGGTGGCGAAGGGCAGCGTAATCTATCCGCTGCTGTCGTCACCATTATCGGTTGCGGGGCACTGGGTTCTGCCATCGCCGAAACACTGGTAAGAGCGGGCGTTGGGGAGCTCCATCTTGTTGACAGGGATTACGTAGAGATGTCGAATCTGCAACGTCAGCAGCTGTTCACGGAGCAGGACGCCGCGGAAATGCAGCCCAAGGTTATGGCAGCCGAAAAAAGGCTGAAAGCCATACGAGAAGACGTGCGCTTGCACACATATCTCGATAATTTAGATGCTGAGCTTGTTCTAGAACTTGCCAGCAAGAGTATATTACTGATGGATGCTACGGACAATTTCGAAACTCGTCTGCTGATCAACGATGCTGCACTGAAGGCAGGAATTCCATGGATTTATGGAGCCTGTGTTGGAAGCACAGGCGTTGTTTTTCCATTCGTGCCGGGCGAGTCAGCTTGTTTACGCTGCCTTCTGCCATCGCTGCCTGCGATCAATCAGACCTGCGATACGGCTGGAATCATCTCACCCGCAGTCCAGGTGACAGCCGCCCTCCAATGTGCAGAAGCCATGAAGTGGCTGAGCGGCGGACGTGATAAGATGCGTCGCAAGGTTCATCTATTTGATTTATGGGAGAACACGCAGATGGACATAGGGATTTCCCGCATCCGTAACCAAGATTGTCCAACCTGTGGAGAACATCCTACGTTTCCTGCACTGACAGCATCACGTCGCTCGGCGTATGCTGCTCTGTGCGGACGGAACGTTGTACAGGTTCTTCCAGACCCACAACGTCCGATCACGCTCGATGATGCAGAAAAAATGGGCAGGCTTATAGCAGATCGTGTAAAAAGAACCCCTTATTTCGTTGAATTTTATGCTTTTAAGCATCGAATGATTTTATTCAAAAACGGAAGGCTTCTCATACACGGTGTACGGAGTGTTGCCAACGGTCAAAAACTATATCATCAGCTGTTCGGTTAAATGAGATATAGATACAAAAAGCAGAAATATTTAAAGAGTCTGTCACCGGAGAGTGGATTGTCCGGGGGCTGGAAGGTGGAAAAGATGAGTGTATTTGAAATCGTGACGGAGCCCATTATCCCGCAGGCTTATGCGGATTATGTCCTAAGGCCGGAAGCAGGAGCGGTGACTATTTTTACAGGGCACGTACGAGAATGGACTCAAGGCGTACGGACCTTATACCTTGCTTATGAGGCCTATGTCCCCATGGCCCAAAAAAAACTCACAGAGATTGGTCGCGAAATCGAACAGAAATGGGAAGGGACGCGAGTGGCAATCGCGCACCGCATTGGCGAGCTTCAAATCGGTGATATCGCCGTTGTCATTGCCGTTTCTTCACCTCACCGTTCGGATGCGTATAAGGCAAATGAATACGCGATCGAACGAATTAAAGAAATAGTTCCTATTTGGAAACGAGAGATTTGGGAAGATGGAACGCAGTGGGTCGGAGATCAAAAGAAAAAGCCGGGGGAGATCAGTCATGATTAAGCTGTACTACTTTGCGGGACTCCGTGAGGTGACGGGAAAAACAGAAGAATTGGCAGATTTGGCGGGCCAAACGGTAGGCGATTTATCCAATTGGATAACAGATCAATATCCAGATATGCCGATCGAGTCTGTGCGAATTGCGATAAACGAGGAGTATGCGTTGTCTACGGATGTATTACAGGATGGAGACATTGCAGCCTTCATTCCCCCAGTCAGCGGTGGCTAATAATAACGATGCTAAACAACTAGAAAGGAGAGGGCGTATGAATTTTTATCCACTGAAAGACACGTTGCAGCGGCCAATTCGTGACCTGCGTATATCGGTTACAGACCGCTGCAATTTCCGTTGTTCCTATTGCATGCCCAAAGAAATATTCGGTGACGATTACGCCTTTCTTCCTCAAAATGAATGTCTGTCGTTTGAAGAGATACACCGGCTAACGAAGCTCTTTGTATCCCTGGGTGTAAAAAAGATCCGACTCACGGGCGGCGAACCATTAATGCGCAGGAATCTATCCGACCTGGTCTCCCAAATCCTGTCCATTGACGGAGTGGAAGATATCGGCTTGACCACCAATGGTGTGCTGCTAGGACAGCAGGCTAAGCCTCTCTATGACGCGGGGCTACGACGGCTTAATGTCAGTCTGGACGCTCTGGACCCTGAGCTATTTGGGCGATTGAATGGGCGGGGGATTAAGCCTGATTTTATTTTGAAGCAGATCGAATATGCAAGAGAAATCGGCTTTGAAATCAAGGTCAATATGGTCGTTCAAAAAGGCGTTAATGACTCGGAGATTTTGCCGATGGCCGCTTATTTTAAGGAGCAGGGAATAACCCTTCGCTTTATCGAGTTTATGGATGTAGGGAATGACAACGGATGGAGCTTCAAAAAGGTACTAACCAAAAAACAAATTGTTGAACGACTTAAGAATGCGTACGAGCTGGAGCCGATGGATCGGGATTACTTTGGAGAAGTGGCAAAACGTTACCGTTATAAAGACAGCGACGCACAGATTGGTTTTATTACTTCGGTTTCTGAATCATTTTGTTCGTCTTGTACACGCGCCCGCTTATCGTGCGATGGCAAGTTTTATACATGTTTGTTTGCTTCAGGCGGATTCGATTTACGCCAGATGCTTCGTAATGAAGCGGATGACCAGGAACTACTCGATGTGATTACTTCAGTATGGGAACAACGTACAGACCGGTATTCCGATGAACGTACGGAGCAGACAGCTAACAACAAAAAAAAGATTAACATGTCCTACATTGGCGGATGACATTTTATACCATGATAGTGTGTTGTATTTGATGTGGTTGCTCCGAAAAAGAAAGCGCAAACATTTTTGTTGGCAAAACTTAAATTCGATGTTATTATGATTTTGGGATTGTTACTGAAAAGGCAAAACCCGAGGCATGGAATTCAATTTCCATGTGTTGGGTTTTGCCTTTTCTTTTTAGAATACATGCTTTGCGATATCCTGCATGATATGAAAATCTGCCCAGCCATAACGCAGAAAGGTGAGTGATATAAAGCCTTACAAGTGCTGAACAACAAAGATGATGACGTCGACCAACGAATCGACATCCCAAAAATGATGTCATGGGACGTGGTTAACCGACTATATCCATTTTCAGAACGGAATATCAGATCGGTTTGGGAGCACTCAAGATCAATGATGGAAAACGTAAGGCTTTGTCTCTTATTATGAATGCGTTTTCATAACACGGAATTGTAAATCAATACATTTGAATTTGATTTACGACGAAGATTTGATCGGCTATTACCGTCTTGTGACCTATCTGAAATTTCGCCCAGCATCTAAATCCTTTTTTAAATTTGATGGGATAAGGGGGGCAGTTAGATGATCATAACGAAGATCTTTAATAACAACGCCATAATAGCCAAAGATCAAAAAAGAGATGAATTTGTTGTTATGGGTCGTGGTATTGCATTCAAAAAGAATGCAGGCGAACAAGTAGAAGAGCATCTAATTGAAAAGGTCTTTGTGCTTAAACATAAAGATGCTTCAGAGAAATTTAAGTTATTGTTAGAGGATGTTCCATCAGAATATGTTTCGTTATGCTATGACATCATTGAATATGGAAAAAGCATATTAGAAGTACAATTGAGCGATTATATATATGTTTCGCTTACGGATCACATGAACAATGCATTTAAAATGTTTGATGAAGGGTTTAAAAATGCAAATCCGTTAATTTGGGAGATCAAAAAATTTTATCCTAAAGAATTTGCGGTTGGCTTAAAAGCACTGGAGTTTATTGAAGACGAAACAGGCAAACGATTGTCAGAAGATGAAGCAGGTAATATTGCTCTTCATTTAATCAATGCTCAAGTAAACAGCTCCTACAACAAGGTAGCAGATGTTGCTCAGCAAACTCAAAAAATACACGACATCTTGAATATTATTAAATACTCTTATAATACCACCATAGATGAACACTCGATCAGTTATGAGCGATTTATTACACATTTAAGATTCTTCTTTCAGCGATTAAATAAAAAAGAAAAAGTAGAACTGGAAGACGACTTTTTATGGAGGCAAGTGAAAGCAAAGTACAAAAAGGCTTATGGCTGCATGCTGAAGATTGAGAAATACTTGGATATGGTATTGTCAGATGAGGAAAAGCTGTATATCACGATTCATATTCAGCGTGTGACCCAAAGACAAAATTGAATAACTCTTGGATTGTTACTGGTAATGCAGGCGAAACCAACCTAGATCGAATTTGATCTATTTTGGTTTCGCCTTTTTTTATAAATACAATTAAAGGGGAAATTACAATGAAGTATGAGACATTAGCAAAAGACATCATCAGAAATGTCGGCGGCAAAGAAAATGTGAATAGTCTAACTCATTGTATTACACGCTTGCGCTTCAAACTAAAAGATGAAAGTAAAGCCAATACAGAGGTTTTGAAAAATATGGATGGTGTTGTCACTGTGGTAAAGAGTGGCGGGCAATACCAGGTTGTTATAGGTAACCATGTACCTGAGGTTTATGCTGATGTTACTGCTGTGGGTGGTTTTCAGACAGGAGATTCAGAAGAAGCATCTGGTGAAAAAATGAGTTTGTTCAATAGATTCATTGATACTATTTCAGGTGTATTTACACCCACGTTAGGTGTCTTAAGTGCCACAGGTATGATTAAGGGCTTCACTGCCCTATTTGTAGCTTTGGGCTGGCTGACCACTACATCGGGTACCTATCAAATTCTCAATGCTTTAGGTGATTGTTTATTTTACTTCTTTCCTATTTTCCTGGGGTATACGTCAGCTAAAAAGTTCAATGCCAACATTTTCATAGGTATGGCTATAGGTGCATCCCTTGTGTACCCCACATTTAGCACGATAACAGCCTCGGGCAAACCACTATACACTCTATTTAGCGGTACTATATTTGAGTCACCGGTATATATCACCTTCTTAGGCATTCCGGTCATTCTGATGAGTTATGCGTCAACAGTTCTTCCGATTATCATATCCACCTATGTAGGCTCAAAAATAGAAAATTTCTTTAAAAAGGTAATCCCTAGCGTAGTGAGAACATTTTTGGTTCCGTTTTTCACATTGTTAGTTATTGTACCCTTAGCATTGATTGTGATTGGACCTCTCTCGACTTGGGCAGGTCAACTGCTTGGGGCAGCAACCCTCTTTGTGTATAACTTAAGTCCAATGATTGAAGGCATAATCATGGGCGCTTTCTGGCAAGTGTTTGTTATCTTTGGATTACACTGGGGACTTGTTCCTATCGCTATGAACAACTTAGCCGTGCTTAAATTCGATCCGATTCTTGCGGCTACGCTGGGAGCTTCCTTTGCTCAGACGGGCGTCGTACTGGCAATTTTGTTTAAAACCAAAAATGTAAAACTGAGATCACTTTCCATTCCAGCTGTCATCTCCGGGATTTTTGGTGTGACAGAACCAGCGATTTACGGGATTACATTACCACGTAAGAAACCATTTATTTTAAGCTGCATAGCATCTGCAGTAGGCGGCGGTATTATAGGAATGATGGGAACGAAAGGTTATATCATTGGTGGATTGGGTATTTTTGCTATCCCGAGCTATATCAGTCCGGCAGGAATAGACAGCGGATTTTATGGGGCTGTTATCGGTATCCTGGTAAGCTTTGTATTAGGCTTCTTGCTTATGTTCTTTGGCGGATTTAAAGATGATGAAGTGAAAGAAGCTAAAAAGGAAGATAACACCTCGGGAGCAGCTAAAGGAGAAGTTTTAGTAAAACAAGAGACGGTGATGAGTCCATTAAAAGGTGAAGTGAAGTCTTTATCTGAAGTAACAGATGAAGCCTTTTCGACAGGTGCCTTGGGTAAAGGGATTGCCATTGAACCTTCTGAAGGTAAGGTCGTTTCACCTGTAGATGGTGTATTAACATCATTATTTTCGTCAGGTCATGCGATTGGCATTACAAGTGACCACGGGGTTGAGGTCCTCATCCATGTAGGCAAAGATACGGTCAAATTAAAAGGCAAACACTTTTATCCTAAAGTAAAACAGGGGGATGCTGTTAAAAAAGGCGAGCTGCTTATGGAGTTTGATATGGAAGCTATAAAAGAGGCTGGTTATGTTTTGACCACACCTGTTATCGTTGCCAATACTACGAATTACCTGGATGTCATTGAAACAGAGAAAAAGGCAATTGAGTATCAAGAGGACTTATTGACCGTCGTAGTCTAATCCTAATTAATGTTGAGGAGGAATTAAACAATGAAAAATACAACTACATTGGAATTTCCACAAGGATTTTTATGGGGAGGTGCAACGGCTGCCAACCAATTTGAAGGTGGATATAATGAAGAAGGTAAAGGCTTAAGCACTGCTGATGTGATTACGGCTGGAACGCATACGACTTCCCGAAGAATTACACCTATGCTGGAAGAAGGAGTGAACTACCCGAGTCACGAGGCTATTGACTTTTTCCACCGCTATCAAGAGGATATCCGCTTATTTGCAGAGATGGGATTCAAGGTCTTTAGGATGTCCATTGCGTGGTCAAGAATATTTCCTAACGGAGATGATGCAGAGCCGAATGAGCAAGGCTTGCAGTTCTATGATCGTGTATTCGCAGAATTGAAAAAGTACAATATTGAGCCTTTGGTTACAATCTCACATTATGAAGCACCGTTTCATTTGACCCAAAAATATAATGGTTGGTCAGATCGCAGAGTCGTAGATTTTTATGTGAGATATTGTGAAGTGCTTTTTAACAGATACAAAAATGTCGTAAAATACTGGTTAACCTTTAATGAAATCAATATTTTAACCTTGTCATTTGGAGCATTCATGGCTGGAGCTATGATGCCGGAGGGGAATGGAGAGCTAGCCCATGCTACAGTGAAGGATGAGCAGGTTCTGTATCAGGCGTTGCATCATCAATTTATTGCCAGTGCAAAGGCTGTAAAGCTGGGTCATGAAATCAACAAGGACTTTAAAATCGGTTGTATGATTGCTTATATGTGTTCCTACCCACTTACATGTCATCCTGATGATATTCTGCTGGCTCAACAAAAGGATAACTTAAGTAATTTCCTATGCTCAGATGTCCAAGTAAGAGGAGCTTATCCGGGATTTGCCAAACGCTATTTTAGAGATCATAACATTCAGATCACAATGCAAGAAGGAGATGAGGACATCTTAAAAGAAGGCTGCGTAGATTTCTATACTTTCAGCTATTATTCTTCTACTTGTGTCAGTGCCGATCCTAACCAGGAGAAAGTGGGAGGGAATTTATCTATGGGCTTAAAGAATCCTCATTTAAAAGCAAGTGCCTGGGATTGGCAGATCGATCCACAGGGATTGAGATGGTCCCTCAATAATATTTATAACCGATATGAAATCCCGTTAATGGTTGTTGAAAATGGTCTTGGCGCCGTAGATACAGTGGAAGAAGATGGCTCCATTCACGATGATTATCGAATTGATTATCTGAAGCAACACATTGAGCAAATGAAAGAAGCAATTGCTGATGGAGTGGACCTAATAGGGTATACGCCATGGGGATGTATTGATCTGGTCAGTGCGGGAACCGGAGAAATGAAAAAGCGTTATGGGTTTATATACGTCGATAAGGATAATGAAGGCAATGGGACACTTGCCAGATCTAGAAAGAAGAGCTTTTATTGGTATAAGAATGTGATCGAAACCAATGGAGAGCAGTTGGATTAGATCTTAATGCCTGTTTCATAAAAGTCATACCATCAGCGCGTGCCAATCTTAATCGGTACGCGCTGCTTCACTAAATACATGGGATGAAAATGACGAAATAGAGGGTAGGGCTGATATCAAAATTTGAGGAAGTGGATACATATTACCTGCTTGGATTAAATGCTGGATTGAAGCTGCTCGGGTGGGTGACGCAGGAGCAGGTTTTGGGGTTGTCGCTACAGAAATCTGCAAAATGTCTACGGGCACCAAGGAAGCAACAGGGCGTATTGAACAATCCTTGCAAGCCGTCAGACAACCAGTGTATAAGATGGGTGGTTACATGTATGAATTTGAATGAGTTGAATGAACAGAGTTACACAGAACTAGAGGATTATTGGGTGCGTGTATTTCTAAATGTAGTACAAGATCAGGATAAGGAGAACTGGGTGATTCCTTATTACAATACATCCTTTTCTAATGGTCAGAAAGTCATGGATATGAACCCCATTTTTTCGGCTAAATCAAAAATAAGTCATAAATCCATCAGAATCATTCAAGAAACGGTTAATGAAGAGGATGACGTTCACTATTGGTTAGATACGAATGGGAAAAACGAATTAGTTATTATTTGTTCCTTATCCCAGCAACATGTGCACAAGGTAAAGGGGATCATTGAAAGTTGGATTTATGAATGAGATCCATTATCCATAAGCAAATCTTTTCCGATATAATAGGGAAGAGAAGCGATAGAACAGAGACTACTACCTCAGAGAGGTGATTTACGTTGACCGTTGATATTCTCCTACGTAATAATATAAAAGTGCTGGGCACAGGCAGCCAGACGATTGTATTTGCTCACGGCTTTGGATGCGATCAGGATATGTGGCGTTATATCGTCCCTAGCTTTATCGACAACTACCAAATCGTCTTATTTGATTATGTTGGTTCGGGAGATTCTCAAATAAAGTACTATGATTCCCAAAAATACAGTGACTTGCAAGGGTATGCCCAGGATGTGCTGGATATTATGGAAGCGTTAGACTTAAGAAATACCATATTCGTCGGACACTCCGTTAGCAGCATGGTCGGAATGCTCGCCTCCATCCGCAGCCCTCAATATTTTGAACGCATTGTCATGCTCGGTCCTTCTCCACGCTATGTGAATGACCTGCCTTCTTATTATGGGGGCTTCGATAAGAGTGATATTGATGAATTACTGGATATGATGCAAATGAACTTTATTGGCTGGGCTAGTTACATGGCGCCCATTGCTATGCAGAATCCCGAGCGAGGGGACTTAACCGAAGAATTGGAAAAGGCATTTTGTTCAAGAGATCCTCATATTGCACGGCAATTCGCAGAGGTTACATTTTTTTCAGATTGCCGTGTTGATCTTCAGCATGCTTCGGTTCCTACACTTATTCTCCAGTGCTCAGATGATAGTATTGCTCCGATTGAGGTAGGGGATTATTTGCATACCCATCTTAGAAATAGCAGACTTCAGCAGATGAGAGCAAAGGGGCATTATCCTCATTTAAGCCAACCAGGAGAAACGAGCGATTTAATCAAAGAATATTTAGCTAGTGTGTAATATCGAAAGAAAGGCAGTCATTTAATGGATATTCAATTAGATAAAGCTCCCTGTGGATACTTTTCAATTTCGGACGCTGGGATCATTCAATCGGTAAACCAAACTTTATTGGACATGCTTCTTTATGAACGCGATCAATTGCTCGGATGGCCGATTGAAATAACAATGTCTGTTACCAACAAGCTATTTTTTCATACTTATTTTTATCCATACATCCAGTTGTACGGGCGTGTCGATGAGATGTACTTTTCGTTTCGCACAAGTGATCGACAGGATGTGCCTGTACTTCTAAACGGAATTCGCCAGGAACGAAATGGAGAAGCAGTGATTGACTGTGTAGTGCTTGTGATGCGTAAGCGTATTGAACACGAAAAAGATATACTACAGACCAAAACCAAGCTTCAGGAATTATATCAGGCGACGAATGAAGCCAACCAGAAGCTTGAACGGTTGCACGAAGAATATGAAATCAAGCAGCAGGAATTAGTGAGGATCAATCTCCAGCTAGAAACGATGGCATCAACCGACCCGTTAACTGGGCTAAAGAATAGAAGATATTTTCAAGATCAATTACTAATCATCCTAGCCTCTTTTCAAGAGACTGGAATACCTTTTTCGCTGCTGCTCATTGATATTGATCATTTCAAAAGCATTAACGACACTTATGGTCATCCGGTGGGCGACCTGGTGCTCACTCATCTGGCAGAATTACTACAATCCATTTCACGGAATGTTGATATTGTCGCTCGTTACGGTGGCGAGGAATTTGTAATTATCCTTCCCGGCAACGATCAACAGGAAGCCATTCGTACAGCAGAAAGATACCGCTCCATGACGGCTTCAAGGGATTGGGGAGAATACAGCATTACTGTGAGTATCGGTGTGGCAACGGTTACGCAAGCGGATACGGAACAATCGATAGTTCATCAAGCGGATTTGGCACTGTATGCTTCTAAGAGTGGCGGGAGAAACCAAGTCACGCATTCAGCAAGTCTCGTAAAGAAATAAATGAGGCTTCAATAACCGCATGAAGAGTTGGGGAGTGATAAACATGGGGGAAGCGTACAAGCTGGACTGTGATACCTGTGCTTATACTAAGAACATATTTGTAGGGTTTGGTTTTTCATATATGAGTTTGGAATCCATTGCTTCGTTTGTACAGGATACTGTCCTTAAACGACGTATTGGGGAATTCATAGGCAACCCTTCGACGAGATATGATGCTTATGACGCTATGTATGTGTGTCCTGCCTGTCAGGCCATCCGTAATGAATTGTTTATTGAGATGAAATCGGACTCATCACAGTATAAAATTTCTTATGCTTGTCCTAGATGCGCGAGTGTTATGGAGCAGGAACACATTGAAAACAATGTGCCTGTTCATTTGAGTTGCCCAGCATGTGAGAAGGGCAAATTGAAAGCAACGTTTTATATGGATTGGGATTAATAGATTCCCCGGATATCTTCACAGCATACTCCAATAAGTCTGGTCAAATCGTTCAAATTCAGCTAATATTAATGATAACGATTCTCATTTGAATCATCAAAATGAATGAAAACCTTTGAGGTGGACGCTTGTGAATTCAAATTCGTTATCATTAATATATCAGCATTATTTGGAAAAAACTCCGTTTAGAAAACAAAACGAGCATACGTATATGATGTTACCGGAAGCAGGTGACGGACATATCTACAGAGTTACGACTTACAGCGGTATCGAGATTGTGTATTCGCATATCCAATATCACGAGCCTTACCAGACGAACTTTGCTTCCAAAGGACAAATGATTGAACTTCAATTTGCACTTTCGGGTCAACGTCATGTGAATATAGCTGGTCTGGACTACACGCTCCCGATAGGGTGGGGTGCTCTTATTTTTTTACAGGATTTCAAAGCACGTTTTCATCCTCCGATTAACGAACAATACCAATCCTTTGCACTTGGCATTCCTGTTTCGTTGTTTAATTATGCGGCTTCACAGTTGGCGGCTCGTCGCCAGGTAGCTATTGAATTTAAACAAATTCTGAAGGGTGCTGCGTTCCATCACCTTAGTTTTGAGCTGGATCACAGAAGTATAGTGATGATTGAACATTTGATCAAAGATTTGAAAAGTGTGCATAGATCGCCTTTATTAATGGAAGCAGCGGCACTAGAGATTTTGAATAGGTTTATGATTCAATTATTTGATTTAACTCCCATGCCCGAAGGCTTATCTAAAGAAGATGTCAGAAAGTTGCATATGGCTCGGCAAATCCTTGAATCCAGCATGATTGATCCTCCTTCACTGATCGCATTATCCAAAAGAATTGGATTAAACGATTTTAAATTAAAAAAAGGATTCAAAGCATGTTTTGGAACGACTGTATTTGAATATTTGCGCCAAATTCGTCTTGATTATGCGATGAAGCTGCTTAGAAGCCAGGAAAGCAATGTAACAGAAGCTGCGATGGCTGTAGGATACAGTAATGTGAGTGCATTTTCAGAGCAATTTTTTCGGGAATACGGAGTGAAACCATCATCTTTGAAGAAAGTATTTTAAAAATTCTGTTTTGACCATTTTAAAAAAATATCAAGGTAACAAAAAGCTGGAACCCTGTATAGATAGGATTCCAGACTTTTTATTTGGTGCTTATTTCACGAAAGTTTCAATGCCATCTGTATTGATGGTTGAAGTATGGGTACGAGACGCTTCTTCAATATTTTTGAATGCCCAGTAATCTGTTGGTACATCCTTCCATGTAGCCTGAATGGTTCCTTCCAGGGGTCCTCGTTTTAAGATCGTGTTCAAAATGGTAACCGTTTCTACTCGTGTTATATATTTATTGGGTTGGAAGCTGTTATCGTTATAGCCGGTAATCCATCCTGCATTAGCTAACGCTACAATGGAATCCCTTGCCCAATGCTTTTCGATATCGGTATAAGGAGACGCTGTGGTTTGCGTTCCTTTAAGCTGCTTCCAGGATGCGAGTATTGCTGCCATTTCTGCACGGGTAATGGGTTGCTCTGGTCGAAATGTTCCATCTGCATATCCATTCATAAGGTGCTGTGTCGTAAGTGCTATAATCGAATCCTTTGCCCAATACGTGCTAGGTACATCTTTGTATGTCGTTGAGCCTTCTTTTGTCTCCAACTTCATAATCCTAGCCATCATCGCGGCGGTTTCAGCTCGTGTAATTGACTGGTCCGGTCGGAATGTACCATCCTGATAACCCGTTATATATTTTTCATGCGCAACCTCGGATTGCTCTACTGGCATGATTTCCGCAGTCGGTAAAACCGTTGAAGAAGCCGATGGTGATGAAGATGCGGTTGTTTCACTTGAAGAAGATGAGTCACTGCTATCCGCGTTATCCTTCTTATCTTTTTTATTGCTACTGCTGCTGTCGTTATTGCTAATATCACCCGTGCCTGCATTTCCATTTACATTTACAACCTGTATATAGGCATCAGAGGTGCTCGGCGCGAATCGAGCATCCCCACTGTATATAGCAGTAATTGCGTGACTTCCCACACTTAAGTTGCTTGTAGTGTAGTACGCATTGGCATAGCCATTCGAAATGCCCACTGGCTCCATCGTCAGCGTATCTAATATATTCGTGCCGTCCATAAGGATGACCGTTCCGGTTAAATCGCCCGAAGTTTGTGGGTTTGAGGTTGTCCTCAAGCTAAACCTTACTTCCTGACCTTGATTAGACGGATTCAGCGAACTCAATATTGTAGTTACTGTAGGTCTCAGTGAAGGTGTAGGCGCAGATGCATTTACGACCTGAATGTATGGCTCAGATGTACTGGGGGCAAATCGAGCATCCCCACTATATATAGCAGTAATTGGGTGACTTCCCACACTTAAATCGCTTGTGGTGTAGGTCGCAGTGGCATATCCATTCGCAATGCCATTTGGCCTCATCGTAAGCGTATCTAATATATCTGTACCGTCCATAAGGATAACCGAGCCGGTTAAATCTTTCGTAATTTGTGGGGTTGAGATGGTTTTGATGCTAAACGTTACGGATTGACCTTGTTTAGAAGGATTTGTCCAACTCGTTACCGTGGTTTCAGTAGCATACACAGCATCCGTTACACTTGGTACTGGTGAGGAGGTTGCATACACAGCACTCTCGGAAAAACTCCATGTCCAGGTCCCTAATAAGACGATAACAGCAAGATAAGATAAACAAAAAGACTTGATTTTACGCATAAACTTCCTCCATAAATTTCCGGTGTCACGATGAACTTACTAAGATCCTCCATGATGACTAACCTACTAATATAATTTTCTTTCTTACATTACTGATTTACTATACTAAATGCCTCTGAACCAATTCTGAACCAAATCGACAAAAACCGTGCCCAATTCACATCGCTAGAAGGGGATCACGATTTGCGAGCCTTTTCAGTAATTTCTCAGAACAAATGCAAAAAGGGTCAACCCAAAGGAACGGGTTGACCTCATAATATGAATGACAGTTTAGCGTAATATTTTGGAAAGATTTATTCCGTTAATATTTAAATTTGACCGTTAGATCCTGTAACTTTTGTGACATATCCGACAAGGTCGTGGCCAGACTGGTGATCTGCTGCATCGAAGCCAGTTGCTCTTCTGCAGACGCTGCAATATTCTGCGAGTTGTCCGCCGCTTGAAGCGCCAGACTTGATACGTTCTCTCCGCCCGCCGAAATTTCTTGGACACTTGCGGTTATTTGCTGCGTGATGCTTGCGAGCTCTTCTGTTTGCTGCGCGATATGATTGGTGGACGTCACAATTTTGTTAAACTGCTGCTCTGTCTCATTGGCAATTTTAATACCAGAGTCGACATCCTGTTTTACGCGTTCCATGGTCTTAAGCGAATGCTCCATATCTTTGCGCATATTCTGAATCAACCCGGAAATTTGCCCGGAAGACTGGTTCGATTGTTCGGCCAGCTTTCTCACCTCTGCAGCAACTACGGAGAAACCGCGGCCTTCCTCGCCTGCACGGGCAGCCTCAATCGAAGCATTTAAGGCAAGCAGATTGGTCTGCTGTGCGATATCCGTAATGGCATGCAGCATCGTGTCGATCTGTTGAGTACGTTCATCCAGCATCCTCATAACCGCATCGGTTTCATTGACGGAATGGTTAATCAAGTCCATTTGCTTCACCGTATGTTGTACAGCAGTACCGCCAAGGCTCGCCATTTCCATCGCGTCTGCAGACGATTCAGCAATAGTCAAGGAGCTATCCGTGATCCGCTGCATGCCTATTGAAATTTCTTCAAGCGAGCTGGTTGTCTTCTGGAGCATCAGTTGCTGCTCCTTCGCACCGGCCGCGGATTCTTGAATCGCGATGGTGATATGCTCGGTTGCCTGCCCAGTATGCTCTGCACCAAGGGTTAATTCTTTCGAGGAAGCTGCTACCTGCTTTGTGGACAGGTTTACTTCACCGATCAAATATCTAATATTTTTAATCATATGATTGAAATCCTGTGCCAGCTCGCCAACCTCATCTTTTGAATTCATTTTGACTTCTTCGACCGTTAAATCACCGTCCGCAACTGAGTTAAGCCGCTTTGCAATCATGATAATAGGCTTCGTAAAATGTCCCGAAACAAAGCTTACGATAATTGCTCCCAGAATAACTGCAATAGTCGTAATAATCAGGACAATATAAAGGACCTTGGTCGCCCCGCTGTTAAATTCGTTAAAATATGCTCCAGAACCGATGATCCATCCCCAATAAGGATCCCTTTCAACGTACGAAATTTTCGTCTCCACTTGATCTGTACCAGGTAAAGCCCATTTATAAGTGACGAATCCACCGCCGTTTGTACCGGCTTCTACAAACTCTTTTCCCACATGCACACCGTCTTCCGATACGGCATTTATTAAATCCTGGCCTTCATTTGAAGGGTTCATCACTGAAACGGCATCTTGGTTGACTGCCCACGGATAACCTGTTTTACCTACAGTATATTTAATCTTTACCGGTCTTTTGTTATTAGCATCTTTTACACCGAGCAGCTCGATGCGCAGTTTTTCCTGTGCTTCTTCCAATGTTAAATTACCGGCTTCGACTTGCCCATTGAGGAAACTAATCATACCAATTACCATTTGCACACTATTCTTAAGTGCTACTTTGCCTGATTCATTCATTTCATTCTTGGAAACAACATAAGAACTGATTCCAATCACGAATGTGGGTACAATTAAAATAATCAAGCACATTATGGTTAACTTCGTTCTTAACGATCTTACCTTCATGATTGATCCTATTTTTGTTTTCACTGAGATTTCCCCCTTAGACATCGATATACAGACTCAACCCACAGCTACGCTAATTACTAAAGGCAAAAGACTGTACATCATATATCGTAATAACATGCCAGGAAATGAAGCCCTTCCATCCAGTCAGCGATGAAGAGACCGATGTAGTTCATTTCACAACGAAAGAGCGACTCTATAATTAACGACGCCCATTGGGCCATAGAATGCAGGCCATTTTTTACTGTCTGAAGACTGGCTGCTGTTTTATACGCAAAATTAAATCCGTTTAACCGCAAATTTATCCGTCTATAGGCAGTAGCGTTTTGGTATGCTCCGTATACTTCTGCATAGAGAGAATCTTTAACAGAGGAGTGTGCGAGGATGAATAGAATAAAAGGGAGCATCTTTTTCAGTGTATTTGTGGCTATGCTAGGGCTCATGCTCATTGCTCCAATTATGCCGCCCCTTATTCGTGAATTAGGCTTAAGAGAAAGCCATTCCGGATTAATTATATCGCTTGGTTCTATAACGATGGCCTTAATGGCTCCAGTATGGGGAAATCTAAGTGATGCAAAGGGACGCAAGCCGGTGATTCTGCTTGGTTTCATAGGGATGTGTGTAAGCTGCCTGTTGTTTACACTTACTCTTTTTGCAGGATTAAATGGTTGGCTCAGTGGGGGGCTGCTGTTAGTCCTGCTGATTGTTACACGCGGCTTAATTGGTGGCTTTATCCCGGCGGTGTTGTCATCGTCCCAAGCTTATATGGGAGATGTAACGGAAGGAGAAGAGCGTGGAAGTGGTATGGCTATTATTAGTGCGGCGAATGGGCTTGGGCTGGTATTTGGTCCCGCGATTGCAGGTGCCTTTACTTTAATAGGGCTGTTATGGCCCTTATATTTTGGAATTGTCATTGCCGCTGTTGCATTCGTGGTGTCTCTGCTGGCGATTCCGGCGGCCCAGCCCGTTATTCAGCAAAAACCCGCTCGAATTAACCCCCTCCAGCCAGGTCTAAGAATGTATTTGTTTGCAGGCTTGGTTACGATGATAAGTATTGTGACTATTCAGGTTATAGGTGGTTTTTATTTTCAAGATCAGTTAGGTCTTACATCCGAAGAAACAGCAAGAGTCGTGTCCTTTGGACTTATGTTCTCCGGGGCAGCGATGCTGATTGTGCAGATCATCCAGATGAAATGGCTTAAATGGCAGCCTAAGCCGATGATTTTACTTGGTTCTCTATTCCTGATTGCTGGAATGGCATTATTTCTGATTTCAGCCAGCTTGGTCGTTTACTATGCAGCGTTCTTTATGTTTGGCATAGGCACAGGCTTACTGATGCCCGGTTTTATGGCAGGTGCTTCGCTTTCAGTCAGTCAAGAGCAGCAAGGGGGAGCAGCGGGGCTGGTAGCTGCGGTACAGGGAATTTCCGCGATCATTGCTCCTATTTTGACGACCACCTTGTATCGAGTGGACAAATATATTCCCTTTACGCTTATAGCAGTCTTGGTAGCTGTTATGGCTGTTATTATGTGGGTAGTGAGAAAAAGAAACGGGAATAGTGAGCCTGTTCCTCATAAGGCAAAATAAATAAAAGATTGGTTAGATGAATCCATAGGCTTCCGGGGTATACTCACCGGAAGCCTATATCTATTATAATAAGTTATAAGAAATTTCAGGAAAATCAGAAGGAAGTGGGGGGCTTATGGAAATCCAGCAAAAATGGGTGGCACTAAACAAAAGATATAGTTTGTACGCACCCAGTCCCGAGGCTGTACAAGCCTTGTACCAATTGAAGGAAGAGCTTGAGGGCTTAGAAAGCGAGCAGGCTGCCAGAATTTTGACAGAGTTGTATCTTCACCTGCATCAATACGAAGAGGCGCTAGAGGTTTTTATGTCCGTCATGAACCGGAAAAATAAAGCAGATTTGAAGAAACAGTGGAGTATTCAAGAGATGATTAATAGCCCGATTCGACTGCCGGTGATTAAGCCTTTAATCAAAGTAGCCAAGCGCAAGAAAACTTCCGATCTCCCTGTGTTTACTTATCATCAAGACCCTGTACGCACTCAGATCCTTAAATCAGGCTTTTTGAAAACGTGTTCCTGTTGTGGACGGCAGACCGATATCTGGTACGCGGGTCCCTTTTATACAGCATTATCTTATGAGGCGATCTGTCCTTGGTGTATTGCGAATGGTAGCGCTGCGAGCATGCTACAGGGAACATTTCATGACCCTGCTTGCTGTGCACAATTGGAGGAACCAAAGCTGGATGAGCTACTGCATCGGACTCCCGGTTATGAGGCATGGCAGACCGCCGCGTGGCTGGATCACTGTGATGACTACTGTGTTTTTATAGATTTTGTGGGCTGGTAGGAGCTTGTCAGTAGAGGGATAGAAAATGATGTCAACCTGATGTTTATGCCTATTCTGGCTTTGTATAATGAAGAAGAGGCTAAGAGTCGAATACGGGAAAGCATGAAACGTGACGGATCGTTCCGGGGTTATTTATTTCAGTGCAGGCATTGTAAGGAATACCTCTTATATGCGGACTATGACTGAATCCAAGTGAATTTCCTGAGGTGAATGAGAAGGTGAAACCCAATTTAGGGGTGGTTCTAATTAAGGAGGAGTTCATAAAATTGGAGGAATGCAGATGGGTTGGGAGTATGGGATTAAGGTCGCAGATGTTAAGGATATTAAAGCGCTAATGGAACGCTTAGCTGAAGCATTGCCTAGGATTGAGGGATATCGGATGCAAAGGGATGAGGATGGTTTTGTTCTGCTTCAGAATAATTCTGATTGGCCTGAAGCGCTTCAGATTTCAGTGGAAGAGGCAAGAAATATTGAAGGGTTAGAAGATGATGAACCTTATATCTATTGTCTATTTCATATCGGCGGCGGAGATGCGATGGGGTTGAGGGAAGGAATGTGTAGGGCACTGGAAGAAGAGAAATGCGCTGCGGATTGGTTCGAGTTGTAGCCGAAGAGAGGAGTAAGAGAGAGTGACTAAGAAAGGAAAAACAGAGATTCAGACACTAATCTATCGCTATAGTGGTCCAAGAGCCAATATTGGATATACTTTTGAACCGCTGCGCTATGGAGATACAGATGAGCCAAAGCTGGAGGAGATGATCTTCATCTACGCAGATGACTTTGATATCGTGCTGTCTGTGTTAAAGTCCAAATATCCACTTGTCGATCCTGACACGGGGGAAAGGTATGAGGCTTTTGATGCCTGCTGGGATAATCCGATTCAGGCGTCGGTATGGCATGAAATATTAACAGAATTGGATGCTTGGCCTGCCAAGGAGCCAGAATTACGCATATTTATCGATTCCTTTACAGCATGGGTCAGAGCGCATTTGAAGCAAGCAGATGGTATTATCGTGACCGGAAATCTGTAGAGGAAGGCAATGCACTGCAATCCGTATTTTCGCTGCCCCTCGCTTCGAGGGGCAACTGGAAAGCGAGCTGCTGGGTCAAATGCCTCGTTCTTTACATTGCATGCGACAGGCTCCTTATGGCAACTAGATTATTGACGTTGCTTCCGAATCCTGAGTAACTTTTGCTCCAATTCGGTATCTCCCATAAATTTGCTGGCAGATACAGCAAGCTGATATTGATTGGTCCCCATGTTGTTAGCGGCAGGTTGAAGAATCCCTTTTATTGTTTGCCATAACGAAGTAGCCTGTCGGCTTTCTGCCCCAAAATGCAAGATGATATGGATACAGGCCGTAATAATATTGCGACCAAGTCCATACAGGAACCATTCTTCTTCCTTCGTAATAAGCGGAATAATGGTTCCCATCGTTTCCCACGCTTCATTCAATCGTCCTGTTTCAATGAACTTCTCTGCCAAGTTAGATGCAGTAGAACAGTAATTATGATGATTTCCTTCTGTTTTCTCCATTTCAGCCAGCTTTTTGAGGGCTTCAATTTCACCTTCTGCTTGGTTGCGCCATCTCTCATGGTAAACGAGTGTCCGTAAATTTTCCTTGTTCCAATCCGTCTGCTCTCTGATCCACAAATCAATAAATAATGATAGGTATACATCTTCCCCGAGTTCACTCGCGATATTGATGCAATCTTCAAGATCAGCTGTATCTTTGCTGAATAAATATGTTTCCAAAATCAACGCAGGGTCAAACCCGGCATATGTATCAAAATTGGCCTTCTTGGCCTGCTGGAACAAAACTTGGTCCTGCTCACGCTCATATTTTTGCAGTAAAAAAACGGCGTAGTATAGAGCATCGCCAATCCCCTGAAAACTGTTCGTTTCCCTATCTATAATCTCATTAACGAGCAGCCTTCTCACAATCGGTTCGTAATGCGGGGAATCTCGATCCTCACGATTATACATAGCCAAAAGCACCTTCAAGCGATTGGTATAATTGGCATCACTTTTTCCATATTCCTCACTGTGTTGCTCCAAATAGTCAACCTTCGAAAAATCGACGTGATCACTTATTAGAATCTGCAGCATTTCATCATAGGGTGCGATCATCTGATCCAGCAGCTTTCTGTAGTTCGTTTCCATTACTGTAATTCTCCTTTCACTGATCGGCTTAATACTACAATCCATATGTACAAAAAACAAGAGTTTTCCTTTTGAGTACTGCGCTGTCACACGTACATATTTTTCTAATAGACCCATTTTAAGATTCGATATGAGGGATGGACATTCAATACCTGTAAATCAAGCATACAACATGCAGGGATACAACATTGCGCACAACTAATGGAAGCGTTTTAATTTGAGTATAGAAACACAAAAGAAGATCTCAGGGAGGACATAAGATGCTAAAAGTGAAAGCGCTTAGATGTGAACATGTAAACAATCCGATTGGACTGGGTTGTCTAAAGCCTCGATTAAGTTGGCAAATTGAATCTGACAACATATATGTTTTCCAAAAACGCTTCCAATTGCAGGTAGCCATAAATCCCGCTTTTGAACCGCTGCTCTGGAATCATTTTTCCTATTCGGAACAATCCATTTTGTTTCCCTATGAAGGTCCTCCACTCGAATCAGGACAAAGATATCATTACCGGGTAAAAGTATGGGCTCAGGGAGCGGGTGACACCGAACCCGAGGAATCGGAATGGAGTGAGATTGGCTTTTGGGAAATGGGGCTGCTCCATGAGCAGGACTGGAAGGCACAATGGATTACAGTGCAGGAGCGAAGCATCCATGAAAAGTTTCAGACGAGAGCCCCTTTTGCTGCTTCCAAGTGTTTTTCAGTTGAGGGAAAAGTGAAAAAAGCAGTCATTTATGCCACAAGCCTTGGTCTGTATGAGCTGGAGCTCAATGGACAAAGAGTAGGCGATGCCTACTTTACCCCGGGATGGACAGATTATAACGATCGTGTTCAGGTGCAAGCCTATGATGTGACTTCTACCGTTCGAGAACAACATAACCGCATCACAGCAACGGTGGGAGAAGGCTGGTACAGCGGCTATCTAGGCTGGCAAAAGCGCAAGGATACCTACGGGAACACGAATGCTTTGCTATTTCAAATGAAGATTAGCTATGAAGATGGCCGTTCAGAACTCATTTGCTCTGATTCTTCCTGGGAGGAAACGAGCTGTGCCATTTTGATGTCAGATATTTATAACGGCGAAATCTATGATGCTCGACTGGAGCAGCAGGCAGCCGAACATCGCTTCTTGAACGAACGGAAAATGATGCAGGTCGTCCCGTTTCCGTTAAGTCATCTGGTTGCTCAGGAGAACGAGCCTGTCCGTGTAATGAACCGATTAAAGCCTGTTGAACTGATTTGGACTCCTAAAGGCGAACTAGTACTTAACTTGGGTCAAAATATGGTAGGCTGGCTGGAATTTAAAGTGGAAGCCCCCGAAGGTACGGTTCTGAATCTGGTTCATGGTGAAGTACTGGATCAGCAAGGGAACTTTTACCGAGATAATATTCGTGATGCAGCGCAGCAGATTACGTACATTTGCAGCGGCAAGGGGACGGAGATATTTAGGCCGCATTTCACTTTTCAAGGCTTCCAGTATGTGAAGCTTGAGGGCTTTCCGGCTGGCGTAGCCATTGAAGATTTTACAGGCGTTGTTTTGCATTCAGACATGGCGACAATTGGCTTGTTCGAGACATCCGATCCAAAGCTGAACCAACTCCAGCACAATATTGTATGGGGACAAAAGGGGAACTTCCTGGATGTGCCGACCGATTGCCCGCAACGTGATGAGCGATTAGGCTGGACCGGCGATGCACAGATTTTTGCCAGAACGGCCAGCTTCAATATGAATAGTGCTTCCTTCTTTCGAAAGTGGCTGAAAGATTTGGCTTACAATCAGCTGGAGAATGGGGCTGTGCCTTTTGTCGTGCCGGATGTCCTCAAAGGAACCTTTGCAGACAATATGGACCAAACGACAGCCGCATGGGGAGATGCAGCAGTTATATGTCCGTGGACGATCTATCAATGTTACGGGGATAAGCAAATTCTAGCTCAGCAGTATGACAGTATGAAAGCATGGGTCGATTATATTCGTGCCCAGGGGACCGAGGAACATCTGTGGGATACTGGTTTGCAGCTGGGAGACTGGCTGGCGCTGGATAGCGAGGAAGGGAGCTATTTTGGAGCGACCGATGGAATGCTGGTAGCGACTGCATACTTTGCGTATTCGACTCATATCTTGGCGCAGACGGCCAAACTGCTGAATCGGTATACCGATTACAACACCTATCAAAGCTTGCATGAGGGGATTAGAAGCGCTTTTGCGAACCGTTATTTTGATGACGCTGGCAAACTGACTTCTAATACCCAGACTGCACAGGTTGTGGCTTTGTACTTCGGATTGGTACCAGAAAAATATAAAAAGCAAGTGGTTCAGGAGCTCGTACGGCTGATAGAAAAAAATGATATGCATTTGGATACTGGCTTTGTAGGCACACCCTATCTATGCCTGGTTTTATCCGACAATGGCTATACAGATATAGCTTATAAAATTTTATTTCAGAAAGATTATCCTTCTTGGCTCTATCAGGTTGAACGGGGAGCAACGACCATGTGGGAGCATTGGGACAGTATCAAAGTGGACGGCTCGTTCTGGAGCACCGATATGAACTCGTTCAATCACTATTCGTACGGTTCAGTTGGAGACTTTATGTACCAAAATATTGCCGGAATCGATGTGCTTGAAGCGGGCTACAAAAAGTCACGGTTAGCACCCAAACCGCCTGTTAATCTTACTTCGGCCCATGGCAAGCTGGAGACACCTTATGGTGAGGTTGCTGTCCATTGGGAAATCGTGAATGAAGAAATGCGGATGACGGTTCACGTACCACATAATACGACAGCTGAGATTACGCTTCCGGGCGTTCTAGAGCCAGATGCATTACAACAGACCATTACTAAGCAATACCCGTCGATTCAGTATCCGCCTGGTAATGTGCCACAAGAGCTGGCCGGGAAATCAGGTTCTCCCGGAGAACAGGCGATTTTCGAACTGAGTGGAGATCATGAATTGACGTTTACCGTCGGATCTGGACAGTATACGTTCCAGTACAAATACAACCAGAGGCTAAATAACATAGACTAGAGGTGAGAAGCTTGATGAATATTAAAAACAAAATATGGTTTAAAACAGCATTGTTGTCCATTTCCTTAGTCCTGACATCAGCGAGTGCTATTTCAGCTATCATCCCGATGATGCTGAACCAATTACCGGGAGTCTCCAGTTCACTGATTGAAAGCATAGTTACAATCCCATCTTTCTCGATGATGCTGTTTGTGCTGTTGAGTGGCCCGATCTCTTCCCGCTTGGGTAAAAAAAATACAGTCCTGCTAGGACTTTTGCTCGTGGTCATCGGCGGAATACTTCCTATGCTCACTACGAACATTACATGGATTCTCGCGTTGCGTTTGGTGCTAGGTGCAGGTCTGGGGATGTTCAATTCGCTGGCTGTCAGTTTAATTAGTGATTTTTTTGAAGGGGATGAACGTGCTCAATTGGTAGGTTTTCAAAGCGCTGTACAAGGGCTCGGAAGCAGCTTGGCTACCTTTGTGGCAGGACAGCTTGCCCTAATCGACTGGCCGTTTGCCTTTTTGTGCTATGCGATCACGATTCCTATCGCACTGTTGTTCTTTTTTATCATTCCTGAACCAGAGCGTGAGGAGCCTACAGTGAGCACGACAGGAACGGGCCAAAAGAGTGGGGGAATGTCCCTACCTGTACTTGGATTAGGGGCTGCACTTTTCCTGTTTATGACCTTTATCATGATTGTGTATACCAAAACAGGTATTATGATTGCTGAAAAGAGTATGCCTAACGCAGGGTTTTTAGGGACCGCTTTGACGCTGTTCTCCTTATCAACTATGATTGCAGGCTTCTTGTTCGGTAGAATATATAAATGGTTCAGAAATTACGCACCTTTTATCTCCAGTTTATTAACAGCGACAGGTTTTGTCCTGCTGTGGTTTGCTCAGAATGTGACCATGGTTACGGTTGCCATGCTGATCATTGGCTTTAGCTTTGCGCTGTTTATTCCTTATATTTTTACGATACTAACTAAAATCGTACCTAAAGGCAGTGAGACGATATCTATTTCGATTGCAATGGTAGGCTCCAATTTGGGAGCGTTTGCTTCGCCTTATGTTATCAAGTTAGTTGGGGTGTTGTCTGGGAATGAAACTGCCTCATTTTCCTTTCTCGTCTCTGCGATTGTATTTATGATTGCTGCGCTCCTCTGTCTGGGAATCGCTATTAGAGGAAAGGGAAGCAAAACACAGACGGCAGTTCACAGTTAATGGGAGTCTGAAGGAGGAGTCTGTGTTTATGAACCTTCATGAGTTGGATCAGTTGCTGAGAAGTAAAACTGAAATTGAACTTTTACAACTGCAAAACAATCAAGTGATTAATGATCTCTCCAAAGAATCGGAAAATGAGCGATTTTTTGATATAAATCAGAATATGTATCGAATGCCTGCTTTATTTTTCTTCGGAGAACATGATATTTATATTAGCAAGCACAACAGGTTTGCTCCGATGCTGGAGCACATGCATGAATTTATTGAGTTAAACTATGTTTACTCAGGTAAGTGCAACCAAATCATAGCGGGTAAAGAAATTGAGCTTTGTGAAGGCCAAGTGTGTGTCCTCGATAAGGATGTACCGCACAGCATCGCACCTTTGGGAGAAAACGATATACTGATTAATATCCTCCTGCAAAGAGAAACGATTTCATCCCTATTTCTACAGCGGCTATCTAAGAAAAAAAGTTTGATCGGCGAGTTTCTTGCCAATTCAGTCCTCCAGCATCAGCATCATAATCACTTTATTATTTTTGAGTCACAGCATAATGAAAACCTTCAATATATATTGCGTAGAATCTTGATCGAATATTTTTCCAGGCAAGAGGATTCAATGGAGCTGGTCAAGGCTTATTTGTCCATTGTATTTGGGGAATTGGTCCGTGTATTGGAAAGCGAGCATAATATTCACTTAAACCAGCAGGAAAGTAATATTACTTCTATTCTGAATTACATGGAAGAGCATTATCAGCATTTAAGCCTCCAGCAATTATCTACTCATTTTAATTACAATAGTACGTATTTAAGTAATAAGTTGAAAAAAGTAACCGGTCTTACTTACACGCAGCTTATTGCCAACATTAAACTTAATGCGGCCTATTCTTTGGTAGTCAATACCAACCTGCCATTCGAAATGATCTTTAAGCAGGTCGGATATAACAGCATGAGTTTTTTCTATAAAAAATTTAAAACAGCGTATGGTGCCACCCCGCAGAATATCCGAAACAAACAAATGAGGAAATGAAGGATACACAAGGACGTCCAATTCTAATGGGCGTCTATATTTGTTATAATATCGGCAAATTCATAAGCGGATGTTTAATAGGGAGGATACATTTTGGAAGCGGTATTAAGACGGCACTGGCCGGAGTGGGACGGGACACTACAGAGACGAACCGGAGGTTGGAATAATACGACGTATTTTGTTAAGAGCGGTGGGCGAAGTGGGGTACTGCGCATCTACGATACACACAGGGATCGGAACAAAATAGAATTTGAGCATGCGGTTTTGCAGGAACTGAGCAGGCATTCTCTATCATTCAGGGTTCCAATGCCAATCCGAACGATTACGGGAGAGACACTTGCACAGGTTGAGAAGGATAGTGGAAAATATGTGTGTCTGTTCGAATACATAGAAGGCACATCCCCATCGGAGCAGGATCCTAGCTTTGCCCATTCTTTTGGCGAGGCTGCTGGCGAATTATCTGCTGCACTTGAAACACTCAATCTTGATATGACTCCAGTCTATCGGCCGTATTATGCTTTGCAGCAATCCTATCCATTATGTAACCGGGAAGTAATCCAAGGCTTTTGTTTAAACCCGCCGGAGCCTCTAAAAGATTTACATGAGGAGCTGCGTTTGATAGGAAAAGTATATGAAGAGATTATAGATTCACTTCATGCATTGGAAGAGTTACCGCATCAGCTTGTACATGGAGATTTGAACGCTTCCAATTTGTTGGTAAAGGATTCTGACCCTAGTCAGGTGGCTGCACTGCTTGATTTTGAATTTTGTACGCTGGACGTTCGGGTCATGGATCCGGCGGTCATTTTATCAGGATTTTTGGGACAACCGGAGGAAACGACAGCTGTTCGTGATTTTTGCCGGGGCTTCAGCCGTCAGGTTCGTTTAAGCCAATCCGAGGTTGACGCTTTGCCTGTGTTAATGCTGCTTAGGAAGGTAGACGTTTTTCTTCATTTTATGAGTCGCTTTCTGGAAGGAACAGATCAGCCACACGTGCTGCAAGAACAGATCAAACAGATCACGGCCGACTTGCTCCAACTGTCTACTAGCAGTAGCTGGATTCAGGAGGAGTTAGTCCAAGCTAGAATAATGTATGAATAAACGAGCTACATGCCGTGTTATGTTATAATTTCTGGAATAACAGAAATGAAGTCTACTGAATTGTACTCGGAACAGGAGGAGCAGATGAATAGTTGGTTAACGAACGCGTTACGACCCTATTTTGGGCTGGAGACGCTGGAAGAACATTGGGACGTAGTAGAAATTAAAGAAGGATATTTTATTTGTATGGATGGAGATGTTATTCGCAAGCGAATTTCTTCCAAAGAGGATGCTTATGGAGAAGCTGATGTAGAGATTTTTACTCGTGATCGGGCATTTGTTCTGCCTAAAACGGCTCGTGGCAAAGAGAAAAAACTGAATTATACAAGTGTTTCGAGCATCACAGCAGAAGGTGTGTCCTTTTCAGCAGGCATTCGAAGAGATCGTAATATTAGTTATGTTACTGCTGTGAATAGCAAAACTGGCGTGAGATTGCCCATCACTGGATGTGAGCATTTACATAGTAAAGAAGAGATCATCGATTGGCTTCAACGTTACCCGTCGCTTGTGCCTAACGACTATGATCGTAAGGTGGAACGATTGAAGCATATGAAAAACCTGCGTTATAAAACCATTCCGGGAGACATCTTCCGCGTGGAAATAGACCTTTTTACAGATGGCTATGTACTGGTCGTCGGAGATTTGCGCCAAATGCAAAAGGATCAGTTGTTTGCAAAGGAGAGCATATGGAATAGTGTCATGACAATGCCTTTGTTCGTACGTCCGTATTTGTGTACAAGTCGTGACCGTTCAATAACTTTGGAATCCATCACGGCCGCCCCGTTATCTGATACAACCTGGATTGTCATGGATGATTCCTTTATGCGAGGGTCCTACGAGCGGATAGGGCATAAAGCGTTGGCGGAAGAGGATATTGTGTTTCCGATGGGTTACGGCAGTAGCATAGATAGCAGTAAAGAAAGAATATATAGACTGTCCTGGGGAACGGGCACAATTTCCAAACCGGAAGAAAAGACAGTGTTCAAGTCTTCGCGCGAATTGTTAAATAACGGTGTATATTCAGGTGTCATTGCAGACTGTTTTGGTCCTTGGGAAGAGCGGGAGTGGCACCACACGCTGGATAACCCGTTGTATCGGGAAGAGCGCCGAAAAGCACTGGCCGAATTCGGATTCCCGGAAGACATTTCGTACGATGAGTTCAATCGCCAAACAGGAGGACTGACGCGTTCGGAATATCTCGCATATTTGACAAGGACTTATAGCGGAAAAAGAAAGATGAAATGACACGGTTATACATCCTTTTAGGAGGTACGAATGAAATATCTTAAAGATTGTCCGGAACCAGGCATGGGAACCTGGTATTTTGAAATAGACTCAGACGGCGTAGCCTATCGGCAAATTGTGATCCAGGATGACGGTACTTTTATTGCTTCTAATCGTAAGCACGAGCAATATCATTTCTTGTTAGCAGAGAAAGCGATTGATGATACAGAGCCCTATTATACGAAAATTACAAAAAAAGAGTTTGAAGAAATCTGGTCCAGCAATCTTCACACCTCCAACAAGGAATGGCATCAAGTCAAAACCGCACTGCCGGTTGGGACTAAGGTAACTGGATATATTGAAGCCTTTTTTCCACACGGAACACTAATTCATATTTTCCAGCACAATGCAGTCGGATTGGCAGACACCCATTCATATGCGGAAAAGGCCCCATCCGAGTGGATGTATCCGAGGCATGAGATCACGGCGATTGTCCAAGGCTACGACGAGCTGAATCAGTGGGTGATTTTAGAGCAAACGCAGGTTTTCGAAAATCAGTTCACAGGTTGAAAGATAGATACGGAATACAGGAAGGAGAATGGATATGCATACGTTAACGGTTGATGAGCTAATGGATCAGGACAACCATGCATGGGAAGAGGTCAGAAACATTCTGCAAGAAGGGAATAATCCATATCGCATTGTACCGGCAGAATCGGAATCTGTTAGGGGAGATTCGCTCTACCGTTTGCAAGTGAGCACCAAATCGTACTTGGGAACGGTTGCCTATGAAACAGGAGGGATCATATTTGACCACGGATGGATCACCTTACTGGGTGCAGGTGGGCCTGAAATTTACGGCAGTTTGGCTTCGTGGAACGGGCTGCAAGAGCCAGCGAGCGTTGCTGCACTTGGGGGAATGCTGATTGTGGCCTATGATGCAGCAGGTGGCTTCTTTGGATTGGATACAGGGAAGTTTGGACGTAGCGGCCATATCCATTATTTTGCACCGGATGCATTGGAGTGGGAATCCACTGAGCTGGCCTATTCCGGTTTCTTGAGCTGGTTGGCTGAGGGGGATTTGGGCTTGTTCTACCAGACATTCCGTTGGAATGGTTGGCAGTCGGATATGGAGCAACTTCAGCCAGGAGAGGTATTTGCTTATTATCCGCCGCTATGGACTCAGGAAGGTGGCGGAGAGACCAGCCACAAATCACCTATAGCACTAACAGAAGCGTGGCAGGCGGTGACGGATCGGGAATAGCCGCGAGTGGGGAGGGGGACATAAGATCATGAATCATTCCATTCAATCCAAACTGATGCAGCTTAATGAAATACTTTCTCAAAATAACATTGACCATTACTACATTTATGATTATACAAGTCGCCCCAAGCTGGTACTAGCAGGGAGCTTTGACTTTAGCTATTATCACAACATAGAGATTACATTTTACGAGGTCTCGTTTCTTTCCTGTCCGGGTGGTGTATTTTCAATTGAATGCTTTAGACTGGCTAATGACAAGGAATCGGAAATGTTAAAAACTGTCTCTTACGGATTTCTTGAGGGGCCTGTGATTTGTATGGAGGATCAAACGTTTGGTACCCGATTTTTCATTGCTGCGGAAAGCTTGGATTACGAGCTTAAGACCGTTTTTTACTATAAACGTGAGAACCTTCAACCTCATGAAAGTGTGGCTGAATGGGTTGAAAAAGATGGAGAAGGTTGAAAAAGATAGCAACAACAACTTTTAGAGACGTCAAGGTAGGAGGGTGGTTATTATGTGGAGTATTCACTTTGAACATCAATTTATAAAATGTCCGGAAGCAACTGGTGAACAAATCGCAGATTTTTTGAGCACATGGAACATCAAGCTATCGGAGCAGGAAATTCACGAAATCAAGCAAAGACAAGTGAACCCTTTTCCAAAGTCGTCTCCATTCCATGATCAATATAAACCTTTAGATCCTGTGAGCTGGCATTTGCCCCAAGGGCAATTTCCTGATAGCTATATGGATTTTTTGAGATACTCTAACGGCGGGGAGTTTCAAAATGGAGAACGTTATTTCCAGTTTTTCAATACTGAAGATTTGAGAGAAATGAACCTCGCCTACGAGCTGCCAGAGTATATGCCGGGTGCCGTGTCGTTTGCGATGGATGGATGCGGTAACCACTATATGTTTGATATGAGAGAGGAAAAAAGAAACAATGAATATCCCATTCTTTTTGCTCATTCTGGTAGTTTGGGATATGACGAATGTGAACAGGTTGCCCATTCATTTATAGAGCTGTGTACGGAAAAATGGGCATTGTATTGATATCTTGACTAAACATACGCTTTATTCCCCCTAATTCATCCAGTAGAAAATGTAAAACCCGCAAGCTGGACCCTTTTTGCCAGGTCTATTTTGCGGGTTTTTAACGCTACTTATTTTCATTTATCATTTCCATTAAAACTTGAGAGACGATCGGTAAGGTGGTAAAGCCGTCACTTTGTAAAAAGTGTCCTCCATGATCTAATTCGTGAAAATCAGCCTGGATATCTTCCGCTAGTTTCTTACTAAGTGCAAAGGGGACAATCGCGTCGTCCTTTGAAGCTATAACTACACGCGCTTTTAGCGAATCCATGATCTGCTGATGATCCAAATGGTCATTTGTAAATTCATCTAATGACGGCAGGCTTGGCAATGGATCAGTAAAACCGGAAACGAAAACGGCACCACCTAGTGGTTCCGGGATATTGACTTGCTGCAGGTACCTTAATATGGATACACAACCCAAGCTATGACCAATAAAATAGGTGTCTTTATGTAAAGCTTTAATATTTTGCAATAGATGCTCAATCCACTCATTAAGTTTGGGGGCTTGCGAGTTGGGCATATCTAGTATATTTACCGAAACCCCGTCTTCCTGTAATTTATCTTGTAACCAAGGAAACCAATGATCTGTTGGCGAAGCTGTGTATCCGTGGATTATATATACTTGTTTTTGATTTTGTAGGTTTGTCACAGTGCTTTTTCTCCCATTATTCAGTGTTTAGTTCATGCATCAGCTTATAAATCTGACGGGTTGTGTTCACATTCCGCACCGTCATTTGCTGATACAGCTTGGTGCCGACTAATTTCGTTAACCCGCTTTTTGTGACTTGTTCTTTGCTGACAGAAAACAGAACGGCCCCGGTCGTATAGATGACATGTCCAATTCCCGGTTTTAAAGGAAGGTTGTCCAGAACGGAAATATCGTTAATTTCATCCCACAGAAACATTACATCACTTTTCATCTGTGTATCATTAGCCCATTCATTCGGCAGTGCCTCCATAATGCTCTGAATCTCCTTCATATTACGGACGATGACGCGGATGGGTAAGCTAAAATCCTCCAGAATCGCCTGTTCCAGTATAAGCGATAGCTCCTGGTTGGGCCGCTCCTGACTGGAAAAAATAATGTTTCCAGAATTAATGTAAGTCGTCACATGCCCCATACCTGCATGTTCAAACGTTTGCTTGAGCTTCTTCATCTCGATTTTGTTATTGCCGCCCACATTGATGCCCCGCAGTAATGCGATATAGATCATAAAAAGCCCCACCTCTCTTTAACAAATAGGATTTCTAACAAAAGGATAGGTAATTCAGCAAATACGTGGTTTGGTTTTCGCCCAACAAATGATGTAGCAATGGTTTTACGTGCTCGATATATTCTGCTTTGGTTTCGTATGTATCTTCATCTATCAATTCTCCCTTAAAGGTACAGGCACCTTCAATCAGGATGGAAAGAGCCGTAAAGAAGTTAGCTAAAGAGTCAGCAACTTGCTGCGCTGCGCCACCTTCAATTGCAGCATATACAGGGGAAGCAGGTGCGCTAGTATCGACAATGACTGGATCATCATTAAACGTGGCAATTACAACATGGTGGGAGGGCCACGAAGATGACTCATGAACAAGCTCTCCAGATGTAATGAAGCGATAGCCCAGCTGTTGGCGATATAAATGTTCTGGTGCGACAAAAAAGAGAACAGCAGCATCCCCGATTTCAACGGCTGCATTTTTTAATTTGTGTGTTCCCGCTGCCTTAGCATCGATCATTTCATAATGGCTATATAGGTACTCCAGCTCAGGGGATAGAGGAATCCGCTTGTCCCAGCAATCTGTTATACTCTCTGAACGGGGCTGGATATAGTGGTCTTGGAACAGCCCGTAGGCTGCATTATATAAGTTTTGCTGGTGTACAAACCGGGTTAGAGCTTCGCTTAGCTGTTTCATAGGTGTTCATTCCTTTCTAATCGTAGGCTATGACCTTCGTCATAACGTTTCATTCCTAGCATAAAGATATCATAATATAGAAATGAAGAACATATGTTTCTGTATTTATACCGCCTTGCCAGTCGATCCAGATTAATTTTACAATATAGGAGTTCGAAAATAATGTTGCAAGGAGGAGAGAAATGTCATTTTCTAAAATATACGATTACAAATTAAGGGCCTATTTTAATGAGCGTATTTCTGAATTAAGTCATGAATATCTATTTTATTCTTATCCTGATCAAGAGCAAAATCTAAGAATACTAACCCTGAATATAAACGAGCAGAATTATGTTTCTCTAGTGCGATGGCATGATTTATTTGACAGGTCGCTATTTACAAAAATGAATCATCCCATTCTAAGCGTAGCAGATGCTGAACGTCTGATTCGATTGCTTTCGCTCATTTTTAACGTTTTTGATATACATAAAGATGCTGTTTATAGCCGAAAAAACTTATGTTGTTTTTATTATCAATATCAAGTTTCACATCTAGCAGAGAGAGGGAATGAATTCTCGCTTACTCAGGACAGGCTATTTTTTCTTCACCATCTCTTATTTGAACTGGGTTTAGGGGATGACATTTATGATCGTCTAACGATTGAAAATAATAAGATACTGTACAGCATGGAAGACGGACAGCAGTATGATTTGCACATTCTAATTGACATGTTGCATGAGCATATTAACAAAAATAAGATGGATATGGATACCCGAGCAGCGCTGGGGAAAATAAAAATTTTGCAAGGACAGTTGGTCAACTTCATCTTGGGCAGTCATGATGTATATGATTTTCCGTATGATGATTTCAACAAGTCGTTTGCAGAAGCAACGATGTTTATACAAGCCTATAACTCTAATAAAAATAGGGTATTAGAGGTGCTGATCGACTCTATTAATGAGCATCAATCTCCAACAGAGCAGTTCATCTCCAATATGATTTTGATGAATTACTCCTATTTTGTTCTCAAAAGTAATCCTAGCGAAATTACATATCTTAAACTATTATGTAAGAAAAAACCGGGAGTTTTTATGAAAGTATTGACTGCATTGCTTGAACTCAGATTTTTTGTCGATAAATCCAGCTTCACAAATACGGGTATAAATTATTATTTATCCAGATTAAAAGGGGTTAAATGATGCCATTTCATCACGTTTCTTTACCCGATTTACCACAGACTATCGGACGTCTTACGGCCATTCATCCACTAAAGGGTGGCTCTCAGGGAAGCATAACCCTGCTAGCACTAAACACACAGGCAGAACTGTGGAGACTAGAACTTCGCTCTGGCAGCGCAGAATTATGCACACATATTTGTATTCCTGATTTTAATCCCCTGCAACCTGTCCAAATGGTGACCAGTCCTGACGGCAAGTACGTGGCGATCTCCAATCGATTTGGCCGACATGCGGCAGTGTATGATTTAGTCCATGCTCAAGAAAAAATGCAATTATCACGGGACGAATACCACTACGATAAAAGTATGTTCCCCCTGGCATTTGTACATCAAGACGGTGCATGTATCCTTGTTCATGGTACGGAATGGAATCGGCTGGATCTGACGGATGTAGAAACAGGGAGGCTTTTGACAGCAAGACCTACCCCAGTTTATAACAGCGAAAACAAAGATGAGCATTATCTAGATTATTTTCATGGGAGGCTCCTGACTTCTCCAGAGGGAAAGTGGATTGCGGATACGGGATGGGTATGGGCTCCATTAGGAGTAGTCCGAACTTGGTCCTTATCTAATTGGCTGCTGAACTCATGGGAATCGGAGAATGGTCCGTCAGTTCGCCATCTTTGGCAAACCATAGATTGGGATGGGCCAGTGTGCTGGACAGGACCTGATACATTGGCGGTTTGGGGACAGATGGATGCCGATTTACTGGAGGAGGAAGATTGGGGAGAGGAAGGAGTGGAACCGGCGGTTGTCCTATTCGACATGGCTCAGCCTGGGTATCGACGAGTGCTTGCTGCGATCCCGCCACTAAATTGTAAGCCTGAAGAAGACGGGATTTATCCATATCCCCAAGCGGATATGGTCGTTTCTGGCGACCGATTGTTCTTATGGGGGAAAGGAGTCCCGCTTCAGGTATGGCGGCTTTCAAGAGGTGTGCGTGAAGATGTAGATACGGAGCGATTTCCACTCATTTACCATCAAGAGGCAGGAGTTTTCATTGAATTAAAACCGGATAGCGGTTGTACAGCCTTAAGCTACGAATAAATGGCGTTACCGGATTTTCTTCCTTCCAGTGATATGGAAATATATGCATTAGCTATAACAATTATTAAAGGAGTGTACATCAAAATGGCACTGATCAAGGATCGTTTTTATGGAAGTCTCGCTGGACTGGCCGTGGGTGATGCTTTGGGAACCACTGTGGAATTCAGCAGTCCAGGTACATTTGAACCTGTAACGGATATCGTGGGCGGCGGTGTCTTTGGGTTAAAGCCGGGGCAGTGGACCGACGATACGTCTATGGCACTTTGTTTAGCCGAGAGTATGGTGCAAAAAGATAGCTTTGATCCAGCGGACCAAATGCGTCGCTACACCAATTGGTATCACCTGGGATATATGAGCAGCACGGGAACGTGCTTTGATATCGGCGGTGCGACGAGAGCAGCATTGCATCGCTTCGAGGCCACTGGAGAGCCGTACAGTGGGTCCGTTGACCCCATGACTGCTGGTAATGGCTCGATCATGAGGCTTGCACCTGTTGCCATGGCCTATGCGAACCGTCCGGAAGAGGCCGTGATGTACGCCGAGCTGAGCTCGCGAACCACCCATGGAGCAGTCGAAAGTGTGGAGGCCTGTGCTGTGCTTGCTTCAATCCTTGTGGCAGGTCTGCGTGGAGCGGACAAAGAATCCATGTTATCAGCCGACATCTGCTATAAGTGGCGGCGGCAGGAACAGCCAGCTTATTCGGCAGCCATTGAAGAAATCATTCAGGGATCTTACAAGGATAAGAAGCCGCCCGAAATACAGGGAACCGGCTATGTCATTCGTTCCCTTGAGGCTGCGCTGTGGGCATTTCACCATTCGACTTCGTTTGAAGAGGGGGCACTGCTGGCCGTAAATCTGGGGGATGACGCCGATACGACCGGGGCGGTGTATGGGCAAATTGCAGGAGCTTATTACGGGCTAAGCGGTATCCCGAATCACTGGCGTGAGAAGCTGGCGATGAAGGAGATGATCGATGAGCTGACTGAGGCTTTATGGCAGAAGGCCGACAAGGGCCAGACACTTTAAGAGGGACATCTATAAAGATCAAGCTGGGTTGCTTTTATTATGAGCAGAACCCGGCTTTTTTTGTTCCCAATATTTTTGCCGATGCCTCATCTCTTGGGATCACTATCCATATCGCCATACTTCCGCCCTCCTCAGTAGCATGTTGTTATGACAAAATGAAGTCCAGTACAAATCATACTTCACTTTACTGATCTTTCAGAGGAGGAACTACATTGTCGCATCTAAATAAACAGCTTCATTCATTTGTCGATATTTCCAACTATACTAAAGGGTTTGAGATCGTTTCGACCCAATTTGGCCCTGATGGGCGCGTGTATATTTTGCTAATTGATAAAGTCCCAGAACGAGTGCGGGGGATGTTCCCGCCTGCCTCTCTTAAAGAGAGACGTACTTACAAGATACTCATTCTAGACGATCATATTGAAGAAGTGTATGTGGAGGGACAGCAGTTTAACTATCATTATGTACAGCCTCTACATCATCATCTACTGCTCGTCGGAGCGCGATGTCATTATTATGAATCGGGCCAATATGATTTAAATGGTAAAATTATTGATTATGAAGGTCGTACTGTGAATGAACTGCTGCTTGGAGACGGTATCCAGAGTGTTCAGGTTACAGGGGAAGGTACGATCTGGACCAGTTATTTTGATGAAGGTATATTTGGGAATTATGGTTGGAATGAGCCTGTGGGATCCTCCGGCCTTGTCGCCTGGAATAAAGAAGGACACAAAATATATGAAAACCAAGCGGCAGACATTCATGATTGCTATGCTTTGAACGTGGTCAGCGAACAGGAAATCTGGTTTTATTACTATTCAGACTTTTCGTTAGGGCGTATTTCCGGTAGCGACCGTACGAATATTACGTTTATGAATCCGAGGATTTCCGGCTGCTCCGGGGTGGCTACAGATGGGTATCACTTTTTGTTCGATGGCGGGTATGGAAAGAACGGACAATATGTCTTGAAAAAGAATGTGAAGCCAGGCAACTTAAGCAAAGGACAACACATTCGATTTTTAAATGACGATCAAGAGTTCCTTCAGCCGCACGAACAGGATTTCAGAAAAGACCGCCTGCTGCTCCGTGAAGGTTCTCTGCTGTATCAGGTGACTATAGGAGAGTTAGCGTAAAAACCCACGTCAGACGTGGGTTTTTCCTTAACACCAAAAATGCTTATTCATACGTTTTTACAAGCTCATTCAGGGAGGTAATGGTGCTTCCTTCTCCAATAGCACCGAATTTCCACTCCCCTCCATAGCGGTATACTTCACCTACACGGATACTACACATCCCTTTATAGTCCTCTGTCAAGTTGTATCGGAGAATCTCTTCATCTTGGGACGCATCCAATACTCGAATATAAGCATTGTTCACCATACTGAAATCTTTACGTCTACCAAAGCTGAAAAAACGGAATATATTCACAATAAATACGACTCTATGCACTTCCGGTGGTAGTTGCTGGAGGGAGACGGTAATGACTTCATCATCACCGTCGCCATGTCCTGTCAAGTTGTCACCACTATGTACGACGGCCCCACAAGGGCTATTTTTGTTTCCGAAATATACTAGATTTTTCGTCTGGGTCAGCTTGCCGTTCTCATTAAGAAGCAGCGCTGACGCATCAATATCCATGCTTCTACCCTTCATAGGGTCCCATCCAAGGCCTACTTTTAGCACGGATAAGTATGGATTATTTTTGGTTAGGTCTACCTTCTGTCCTTTAACTAGACTAATACTCAACGTTATGCCTCCCTATCATTATTTTCGTTCTACTCTGAAATTGTAGCATATATATAGAAGGATATAATCTATTCGTAACTTCACAGACTTTATTCCGTATAAAGATAAAAACATGATCCAAATTCGTTCCCTCAGGGAGAAATGCAACCATGTTTAACAAAATGAGAAGTTGAGGTAATGCATCATATGAATGAAAAATTTCAAGTCGATACAGGATATCAGCTGGCTGAACAGAAGGCGCTTCAGTATTTTGCATCACTCTATAATCAGGTCAAGAATAAAACTTATGTGACCTCTCTTACAGAAGATATCCATATATGGAAAAGGAATCATATCCATTCTTCTTCATGGTTATCCTTCTTTTCGCGGAATAAGAGAAAGCCGGATACCCGGGATTACTACAGATATATTCAATGGCTGAGTTACACAGGGAAACTGGATGATTATCTGAAGCGGAGTGTCTCTTATATTTACATGAGGGATCTAGGCAAGGCTCTAGATTCTGTCGACACACAGACCCGGATTCAGCGCGTCATTGCTGACGTAAAAAGATATTTGCTTCAACCCACCCATGCTAACAGGAGAGATCAAGCGGAGTTTATGAATTTAGCCGGGGTGTATCGGTGGTCTCAAAAGGAAGGGATCGAAACCACTGTAATCTGGCTAATCAACAAGCTTAACTCTGTAGCTTCTCATATTCCTGAGGAAATGGATGCAGAGCATGCCCAGCGCAAACTGATTAAAATCATCATTGGGGTTATTCTGCATGTGATGGAAGAAATGGACGAAGCCGTGTCACCTGTTGAACGTTCGCGCAGACTGGATAAAGCCATCAGGCTTGGGTATTCCTATGGGTTGACTTATCCTTTTATTGATGATCTGCTCGATTCTCAGCTGTTGACCGTTCAAGAGAAAGAACAATATTCCCATATGATACGTACCGCGCTTCTTACCGGATCTGTGCCAGAACTGGGCGACTGGTCCGGCGATCATATGAAGTTCATTCGCTATATCCATTCGGAGCTCTCGGATGCTTATGAGTATATTAAGGCACATCAGCGGCCAGACACACAGCAAACCTTTTTCGAGCAGTCCTATGTTTTCTTTCATTCTCAAGATATCGACCGGGATAAGGATATAAAACAAGCTAATTACACCAATGAAGAGCTTTATATACCCGTTATTTTAAAATCTGCTTCTTCCCGCCTGATTGTCCGTTCCGTGATTAGCACTCCTGAGGATGAAGGGTTTGAGCAACGAACATTCTTTTATGGTATCTATAACCAGCTTGCTGATGATTTTGCAGATATGGCCGACGATATGAGGGACGGTGCGGTAACACCCTATACCTATTATTTAAAATATCATCATCAAAGATCGGATTTGATCAATCCCTTCGAACTATACTGGGCGGTCATTTCTCACTTGATTCATAACGTGTATGACTCGGATGCTATGGCTCGTGAAGTGATACTGGACCGTGCAATAAATGGACTCAAACGTTGTAAAGAACGGGTAGGTGCAGAAAAGTACAATGAAATAATGGAGATTTTTGCATCCGGAAATCCGGAATTTAATCGTCTCATCCAGAAGATGGTGGGTAAAGCGGAGGATGTAGATTTCTTCGATAAGCTGCTTCGGGATCAGATGATTACTCAACTGAAAAATGATTCGAAGGAAAAAGAAGACTTTATGAATACGATCAAAACCGTCCGTGATCAGATTAACAACCAATTGAAAATTACCAAGCCTTCTGGGATTGAGGCCATGAAAGAACAGCTTATTGATGCTGCCAATTATAGTCTTGAGGGGGATGGGAAAAGGATACGCCCTATATTGACCTGGGTCATGGGTGTGAACGAATGTGGCTTAGACGCATCGGCAATCGTGCCCCTTCTGAGATCATTGGAATATATGCATACAGCCTCCCTGATTTTTGATGATTTGCCTTCCCAGGATAACGCGTCTACCCGTAGAGGGCGTCAGACATTACATCAGGTGCACAATAGCGCTACTGCGGAATTAACCGGACTATATCTGATCCAGAAGGCTATCGGGGAACAATCGTCACTGAACCAATTCAATGCTGAGACTGTACTTGCCTTGATACAATATTCGGCTCGTAAGGCAGAGGATATGTGTATGGGGCAGGCGATGGATCTGGATTCCAAAGGAAAGGCTTTGACATTGGAACAGCTGAATATGATGTGCTTTTACAAAACAGGAGTGGCGTTCGAGGCTTGTCTCGTTATGCCAGCCATGCTCGCACAGGCCGAGGAGCTGGAGATTGCTGCTTTGCAGAAATTTGCCTATCATATGGGAATTGCTTTTCAGATTAAAGATGATTTGCTTGATGTGGAAGGAGATACGCTGTTACTTGGAAAACCTGTGGGTCAGGATTCAGATAACAATAACTCGAATTTCGTGTCCATCCTTGGTTACGAAGGTGCCAGTAAAGAAATGTGGGAGCACTACTGCCTTGCCATGGAAGCATTAAAAGAGGTACCCCGCAATATCGCTTTTCTGAAGCACTTAATGAATTATATTGTGAACCGGGATCGTTAAAAAGAATTGTGCCCCATAGCTCCATAGGAGTGGTGGGGTGTTTGTACGTTGAGACAGTAGAGTTGCTCATACTTCCTTGCCCCTCTTTGGTGATCATCTAATGTAACGCAGATACGTCTGGATAAACAAGCAAAGATGTGAATATCTGGTGACTTCAGTACCGTATTTTGTCCGTTACGGCGCGTTCTACATTATAATGTTTAAAAACGGACAAGGAGATGAACTCCAGATGAAAAAAGGAATCTTGGTCGCTTCAGGGTTGGTTGTTGCGGCATTGGGCACGTACCTGATTGCAGGAAATATGCAGAAAGAAGGAGCGGACAAGCTCGGGACAACAGATATCAAGCAATTGGTGCATGATTTCAGCGCAGGCAAGGCAACAGCTCAGTCCGCTTCCATTAATTCCAGTCAGTTAATTGTTAATGGAGACAATGCCCAACCCATAACTTATAATTTGCCTGACAACGAGTTTTTTGTTTCGATTGCGCCATATGTAGAAGAGACCCACCCTTGTGCAACTCATAGTCTAACCGGCTGCCAAGGCGAAATAAAAAACGGAGAATTCAATGTGACCGTTCACGACTCCGAAGGGAATGTCATCATGGAGAATGCTGCCATGAAATCACAACCCAATGGTTTTATTGATCTATGGCTGCCGAGGGATAAAACCTACCGCATTAGCGTCAATCATGAAGGTAAAACGGCTGAAACGGAATTCTCTACATATGAGAAAGACGATACGTGTATCACAACGATGCAGTTGGGTTAACGACGGAGGATGAGGGTTTTGAGCTTACGGATCGCTGAAACGCTCTAAATCCGCAAAACCCTGCGTTCATACATAGCTTTTAGTAAAGAGCCTACGTCTGACGGGGGCTCTTTGTGCTGCCCTAATTTTTTGCTGGAGTTACCAAACAGGTTGGGAGGGAATTGATGAGGAATCAGATAGCAAAACTTTAAATTGTGTATACTAAAAACCTATTAAAACAGCTGCAAACTTCCGACATATTATCTAAGAGCTTTTCGCTCAATATTCCTCGGGGAGATGGCAGCATGTCACAAAATATGAAGAAGCGCGTATTCAGATCATCCAGCATCGCCAACACGTTGGCCATGGTCTTGTTAGTTATTATCGTTGTCGTCTTTGCAACCTTGGGGACGTTCATGTATGCTAGCACGCAAAGCATGCTTGTCAAGCAGCAAGAGGCCATGCTCCAGACCAAGACGCAGGCCACCGTCAGTCAATTTGATGCGTTATTTAAGGAAAAGGGCTCACTTGTCAAACAAATGGCAACAAATAATCTTTTTCGGCAGTATATAGAGACCACCGAATCAGCTGAAACGGTAAAAACTTCCCCACACGCTGCGGAAACCGAAGCGACTCTGGCAGCGATTGTAAAGGCAGAGCCATCATTTGCTGATGCTTGGATTGCGGGAATAGCTGGTAAAGGCTTCTTTCTACAAAATGATGGTGCTGTTTCCAAGCCGGATTTCGATATCAATACACGCCCATACTTCAAGCCAGCTGTTGAAGCAGACGGTTTATACTACTCAGAACCCTATAAGGACGTCAATACGGGGAATGTGGTCATGGGCATTTTCTATCCGATCAAGGATAGCGGTAACCAATTAATCGGATTTGCTGCTGTCGATATTGCTTTCAAAGACATCCCTGCTGTTATGCAAAGCTATTCGCTTGGAAGCACAGGCTATTCAATTCTTGCGTCCAAAACAGGTGATATTTTGTATCACCCTGATCAAAATAAAGTGCTGAAAGAAAAGATTAACGAAAGTACAGGTGATCTTGGCGAGATCGGTAAGAAAATGATTGCTGGTGAGTCTGGAGTACAGTTGATTAATGATAATGGCGAGCGTCGTTACATTGGGTATGCAACCAGTAAAGATACGGGGTGGTCCGTAGGCTTAACCATCTCTGAACAAGAGGCACTCTCAGAACTAAGAACCTTTACCTGGATTACGATTGGCGGTTTTGCTGCAGCTACCATCCTGCTGGTTATAATTTGTTATATAACGCTCCGCTATCTGTTGAGATCAATCCCGAAATTGCTTGCCAAAATCAAGCTGATTGAAAATGGGGATTTGACCGTTCCGTTTGATACGAATTCCCATAACGAAATCGGGCAAATTTCTCAAGGGGTTCACAATATGGTTCAAAAAATTCAAGGCATGCTCCAAATGGTAGGCGGCTCAGCTCAAGTCTTGAATCAGTCTTCAAATGATTTGCAATCCATTTCTTCCAGAACCGCAATCACGATGAACGATACGGCGACAGCAATTAATGAAATTGCCAATGCGACGAACTACCAGTCCATCGAGACGGATAACATTTTACAAAAAACCGGAGCCTTATCCGGCCAAATTGACGAAATTGCCAATGATGCCAAAGCCATCGAATCGATGGTGCAAATCTCTGCTGAGCAAAGCGGACAAGGGCTTGCAGTAGTAGATCAGCTATCCAGATGGGCGGAAGAAAATCACAATTCAACCCAAGCGATGTCGGCCATCATTCAGGATATCGATATGAGCCGTCATGAGATTTCGAGCATTGTGGATACGGTCAACCAAATTGCAACGCAGACCAACCTGTTAGCGCTCAATGCTTCTATTGAAGCTGCACGTGCAGGAGAACAGGGCAAAGGGTTTGCTGTGGTTGCCGGGGAGGTTCGCAAATTGGCTGAGCAGACGGCACTGGCGACACAGGAAATCTACAAGAAGGTACGTGTCATTGAAGAAAAAACCAGTGTATCGGTTGAGCATACCGTTCATGGTCTGAAAATTGCAGAAGAAAATGCGAGATCGGTGGAGGACACCAAGCAAGTATTCTTTAGCATTAACAAGGATTTGGAAGATTTGAAATTGCGAATGATCCAGATCAGCACCAACACCTCCAAAGTCCACAAGCATAAAGATGAGATTTTGCAGGCGCTAGAGATCATCTCTTCTACCACCGAAGAGAATTCCGCTTCAACCGAAGAGGTTAGCGCCAGCACGCAGGAACAATTGGAGAGCTTCGAACAGGTTGCTGAACTATCCAAACAATTAAACCAATTGTCCACTAAGCTGCAAGACGAATTAAAGCAGTTTAAGGTTGAGTAACAAGTCTACTAGGCATGATTTTGACTTATATACAGCAAAGCCCGCGTTCAGCGCGGGCTTTTTAGCGGCTTATCTTATTTTCTTAATAAAATAATCAGGCTATTCTTTTGTTTTTTCGGTGATGTGACGGAGGAACTGGACAAAGTAAAGGCAAGACACTTTATGATGACGAAAATTGGACTTAATGGATCAATAATTCGATCTGAAAGAATCAGGGACTTAAGATGAATATCCATCTTAAGTCCCTTTTTTTGTGTAAAATTAGATATCCAATTTTTTGAACGGCTGATATACTAAGGAGGCAAGTGAGATGAAGATAAACCTACTTTATTGGGATGAAAAAACGATCGACGGGACACGCAGGCTAATGCGGTTCCCTCTTCTTCGGAGCGAGGTGAATGGAACCCGGATCAGCGGCTAGAAATGCGCGATGCATTGGTAGCAAGGGGCTACAGCAGCAAGACGATTAAAGCATACATATCGCAAACGGAACGTTTTTTTGCCGGATTGCAAGGGACCGAAGCAAGCATAAATGATGCGGCGGTGCAAAAATATGCGTTGGCGCTGCTCGCAAAAGGCCTTTCGCACGCTTATGTTAACCAAGCGATCAGTGCGTTGAAATTTTATTTTCACCATGTGCTAAAGCAGCCCAAATCATCCGCCTATGTTCGTCCGAAAAAGGAGAGTAAACTACCTGATGTGCTGTCCCTGGATGAGGTCATGCGTCTGTTGAAAGTAGTGAAAAATCCTAAGAGCATAAGGCTATTCTGTACCTGATGTATACATCCGGGCTGCGGGTATGCGAAGTGGCGAGGTTGCGTCCTGAAGACTGCGATCATGAATGGAAAGTGCTGAAAGTCCGTCAGCGAAAGGGCAGGAAGGATCGGCAAACGCTGCTCTCCGAAGCGGCTTTTGCGGTGGTCGAGCAGTATATAGGGGTGAAGCAGCCAGAAGACTGGCTGTTTCCAGGACAGAGGGAAGGCCGCCACCTTACGGAACGTTCAGCGCAGAAAGTATTTGAAAAGACGCTGGCTGAAGCTGGCATTCACAAACAGGTGAGTATCCATTCGCTAAGGCATTCCTTTGCGACCCATTTGCTGGAGAATGGGATAGATCTTCGCTATATTCAGGAACTGCTAGGGCATCAGAGTGTGCGAACGACGGAGCGGTATACACATGTGAGCAGGCGGGACATTGGGCGGATTCAAAGTCCGTTGGATCGGATGAGCGGGCTGGAGGATTGAAACGCAGAAAGTGCTGGAATAAGCAGAAAAGTGCAGGATTCACGAAGTTCGTGAATATGTCAAAGAGAGAATTCTTTCGGAAGTTCGTAAATAATACGTTATACGACAGAATCAATTAAGAAGAGATAAGAGGCATTTAATTAGTAAAAATTTTATATCAAACTACATTATAATACTGAATAGAAGGAGAATTAAAATGAGTGAATTGTTAATTCCATCAAGATACGAAGCTTTAGAAAAAATAAAGAATAAAGAATCATTTAGTCATTTTATTGAGGAAGTTAAAGACGCTATCGAGGGAATTAAAGAAATTTATAGCGATATGGCTACCTCAGGGCAAGGAGCATTTTTGATTATGCATGGCAAGTCGGGGGTAGGGAAAACAACTTTTTTACATACGCTACATCTATTTCTTGATAATATCGATATTGTGACAATTCAAAATGATGAGAGTATTGAAGAAGAATTGTTGGAGCTTAAAGAAACAGCTTATGCAATGAGAATAGTTGTAATTGAGGGAAGAGAGGCAATTAAAGATTCATCAAATGAAGAAATTGAATCGAGTTTACATAGGATCAATAATTTTATAAGAAGCAAGACAGGAAATAAAAATTTGGTAGTATGGTTATGTAATAAAAAGGAAATGAGAGAAACCCTAATTGAGATTGCCAATGACATCGGTGCAGAGTCTTTATTAGGACTGTATAAAGAGTATCTTGTGTATGAAGGGCCAGAAAAAAAGAAATTTTTAAAAATTGCTCAAAATACCGTTAGTACCATTAATGAAGGGAGTAGCTTGTTGAGCTTAGGTATAACTGAAGATCAAGCCAAGTCAATGATTGAAGATGATGACACTATTGGAAAGTATTTGACGAAGATAAGAAAGCTTTCTCAAAAAAATACAAAAAGCATTAAGAAGCTCGTCGGAAAAGAAAGATGTAGAATGTGGATTATTGTAATTGCAGGAAATGATCCAATAAAAGATGTTGCTGCTTTAACTAGTGGAAGTAACGCTTTAGCGGATATTGAAAGACTAATGGTTGCAACTGAATCTAACATTATTCAAGAGATAAAAGCTCATTCAGAAAAAATAGGTAAGCTTTCTTCTTTTTTTGAATGTAGAATTCTTCATCTCTCAACATTAGCAATAACTTCAATTATCAGAACTTACTCAGATGACACTTTAAAAGAAAAATTGAAACAAAGCAAATTCGAAACAAAAATTGATAAGAACGCAAAAGATAATTTATTAAAGTCTCAATTAGGCAAAGCGTTTGAGGATGAATCAATAGGCATGGGAAAAAAGGGGGCGAAAATTGGCAATAATACAATTGCTTCATTTGAGAAATTGGCTTATATAGCTAGAAGTAACGATACTATTCTCAATGGATCTTTGGCCAAAGCCTTAATTGATAGTGAGATGATTGATTCGTATGAGATAGAATCAAACTTCGGAAGTGGATTAAAGAGAAGGACTGACATCCTTTGTACTACAAGCGATTCTCCTATTAGGCTGGAAATAATGTGGCGTAAAAGTACTAGCCAAGCCGAGATTGCAAATTATACTTTATCAAAGCTATATAACTATGGTAAAGCAATTGGTCTACTAGATTGAGAATATGTTTTATTAGATGTAATTGATAAATTATGCACAGCTTTAAGCTGTCAGCTAGGAAATTTACTGGAGCATAAACTGAACGATTGAAGCATTGAGAATGATATGTATGTTGCTTAATCAAAGAAGAGATTCTGTCGAATAACATTAATATTCATGCAGAGGCTCCTCGCGGAGCTTGGTCTGCTGGATGGATTTCCAGGATGTATTTTCAGCAGACACATCCAAATACGTCGGACGTCATGAATGCAGGAACGTTATGAGACAAGAATCAAATGAAAAGAGAGCCGTTTGGCTCTCACAGAGTGTCGAGAAAGTCCAACGGACTTTCCGGCACTTTATTTTTTATTTGGGGAAACTCAACTTTTAAAACAAAAATCGATTTAAAACGATCTGAGGACCCATTTTTATTTGATCAAAGTGGCCATTTTAAACCTGATTAAAAAACAGGGGGTTTCTCGACAGCCTGAGAGAGCCGTTTGGCTCTCAATTAGAAGATATATTTAATTCATTATGTAATTGAAGAGCATCCTTAAACCCTTGTAAGTAGATTTCACGTTCTAGGATTGCTTGAACAGAAAGGTCTGCATCATCGTAAAGAAATAAAGTCTTATGCATATCCTGAGGTAAAAGTTCATGTAACTGTTTGAAGTAAAGATTCCGATCGGCTGAGAACTGGTTGTAGCTGGAGTTGTTTTTGATAAGCTCGCCATATAAAGATTCAATTCGAGTCTGAATCAGTGAATCAAGTAAGACTTCTAAAGAATTATGCATTTTGAACACCATCCAATGTGTTTGATTTTATGAATAAAAGTTCAACTTATTAAATATAATTTTATCATATCAAACAATTAAGTCAATACATGTTGAAGATGTTTTTGATAAAGAAAATATACTTTCATATAATTAAAGAAAAATTCACTTGATGTGTGAAAGGAATATCAGATGATTAGTTATAAACCTTTTCAAAAATTATTGATCGACAGGGAGATTAAGAAGCAGGATTTATTGAAAATGACAGGTATCTCGTCTGCTACAATGGCGAAACTCAATACGAACGAATATGTATCATTAGAAGTGATTGATAAATTATGTGCGGCTTTAGGTTGTCAGCCAGGAGATTTATTGGAACATATAGCAGAACAATGACAGATTAGAATTAAGAATGAATGTTGGTTAATCGGAGAAGTGATTCCGTCATATAACATAGTATTCAAGCAGCGGCTCCTTTCGGGGCCTTGGTTTGCGAGAAGGATTTCAGGGAAGCATTTCAGCAGACAGCCCTTCGGGGTTCATGAATACAGGAACGTTATGTGTAATTGCCTATAAACTCTTAAGGAGATTCAAGATGACAAAACAACTTGAAAGAAATTATGTATGGGAATGTGATTATGGTGAGAGATCACATCTAAAACCAGTAATTCAAAATTTGTTGGATGAGCAAGACGCATCATCACTTCAAATGGTTAATTTAATGGTTAATCACAATGTGTATGGTTTGGAGTTTTATATTGTATTTAGCTATGATAATCCAATTCAAGGTCATATAGATCGCATGAAAGAATTCATGACAAACGCAGGTGTGAGATATAGACCAGACATAACTTATGAGGAGCTATTTTCAGAATTAGCACATAAACGTTTTAACATCATGACATTAATTGATTCGGAACAAGTAAACCTTATGTATGATCATATTTTTGAATATAAAGAAAGAAGAGAGGTCTCAAAGATGATATCAATGAGACCACTAGGTAAAAAGCTACCAGTTTTTATTAGCCATACGTCTAAAAATAAGCCATTTGTCGAAGAGATAATAGCTTACTTGAACGCTGCCAACTTACCAGTGTGGTATGACGATATTAACATTGATTTTGGTGAATCTATTGTAAATAAAGTACAAGAAGGCATTAAAGATTCTGGTGCGGTAATCTTTTGGGTAACAACTGATTTTCTTAAATCGCACTGGTGCAAAATTGAAATGGAATCATTTTTAGCAAGATTAGCAGGGAAGAACGATGTATTGGTCTTAACTATTGTATTTGAAGATGTAAACGTTGATGAGTTGCCTTTGTTTATTGTTGGGAGGAAATTTTTAAAAGTCTCTCCAGTTGACTCAATCAATCAAATTGCCACTAAATTAATTCCAACATTACAAAAATACTTCAAAGATAAATAATTGTTAAGCAGATTCGAAGTAGAGGCAACTACACATAACACCGCATTCACAGATCGGGGCTTTCGCCCCTCGATCCGCAAGATGTATTACCTGAAGTAGATGAATCAGCGGACAACCCTGCACTGCCTAACCGCATCGCGGCCGTTTCTGTTGGTCACTAAAGGCAGTGAGGGTTCGTGAATGCAAGAACGTTAGATGAAACTGGCGAAAAGATACCACAATTCGCAATTCAACAAATCAATAATTTCGTTTGAATTAGGATTGAAAGGAGCATAGAATTTGACAAACGATATACCTTTCTATAAATATAATGAGCTTTATGAAGTTGCGATGCTCAAACATATTATTACAACAAGTCGTGATATCTTATTTGGTCAAATCGACCATTACAAAATTGAAATAAATAATGAAGCGGATCTTCAGCTCCACTTTTCGTATATATTAAAAAGCGTAGGAGAACTATTCAAATTTGGTATAAATCACAATCTGAAAATAAATCTCGAAACCCCATTCAGATCTGCAAATACTCTATCAAAAAGTGGTTCTAATAGATCAAAAATTGATATAACATTGGAATGGTATGGAAGCACTACCCAAGTTACAACGTGCGCAATTGAATTGAAGTTTTTCCTTAGGGATAAACTTCGTGAGCCCCATAACCGTTTTGATGTTTTTTGCGATCTGAAGAATTTAGAAGAGTATGCTCAGTTGTCCAGAGATTTTAAAATCGGATATTTTTTGATAGGTACAGACAATACTCATTATGTTAATCAAAAATCATATTCAAATGGTACTAAGGATTTTGATTTTCGACATAATACAAAGTATGAAGCTAATACTGTCTTAACTTACAGCGCTAGAAATGGTCATAATAAGACGATATATCTAAACAATGATTATTATTTTTCATGGCAAAGAGTAAGTCGCTTTTATTTCTTAGATCATTTTATTTATAGGAAATAGAGTTTATGTAAACAAGAATTTAGCAGGTATTTCAAGATGTCGCCAGCATCATCTAACAATTTATTTACGCGGTGATCCTTGCGGATCTTGGTCTGCCAGAAGTAATTTCAGAGTAGCAAAGTCAGGCAGACAACCCTACGAGGCGAAGTGGCATAGCCACCCGATAGCTGGCGCTGCCACTTTGCCTCATAGGGTTCGTAAATAAGGGAACGTTATGTGACATACCGGAAACCATTTATTTAAGAGGGTGAAGCCATGCAACAAGTAGATCTAACCAAAACCCTTAAAGAACTTGAAGGAAAATATTGGGGTGAACCGAATTTTGCTTCTTCATTAGTGATCCAAGTACATCGATTAAGGAAGAGACCTCTTTGTGAATTGAATAATGAAGATTTAACTTTTGATTGGGCAACAAATGAATCTAGATTTTCTTTTACCTCTAGCCTTAGAGCAATTAATACAGAACCCATTCGGATCAGGAGATTTATATATCGGAGATTTATTTTGTTCGATACTCAAAGTGGAGAAAGAATATTGGAAAGAACATAAAGAGTTGAAGAATGAATTGGATGAAGTGATTAGAACCTATGAAGAAGCGAGAAAGACATTAGAAGAGCACATAAGTAAATACAGAAGCGATCATTTGTAAGTAGATTCAAGAAGCCCGGTACACCACATAACATAATATTCACGCTGCGGGCATACGCCCTGGGTACGGCATTCGCCGGACACCCGACATACGTCGGGTCGTGAATACAGGAACGTTATGTGTAATTATTGAAAAGATCATGGAGGGGAAATCTATGAAAAAGAAAGAATATAAAGATAGATTAATTGAATTACTTAATGAAGGAATTGAAGAACTAACAACAGACCAAGTAATCCACAAAACGAAATTATTGATTTTTGAATATGAGAAAAAACAAGCGTATAGTACAGAAAATAAGGGGAGACCTTGGACAGATGAAGAGTTAAGAGCAGTATTATCATTTGCCGCAACTAAAGAAAACATACTGAAGTTGGCCAAAGGATTTAAACGTAGTTACGGGAGTATTGAACAAATTTTTAGATGGGCTGTAACCACCGATGAAGAGATTATAAATAAGGGAAGGGAAAATGATAGTTTTATAAAACAAATTAGAAGATTGTATAAAGAGATGGGTTGGAAGGCGTAAACTAGGGTGTCAATCAATGGAGTGATAACTACACATAACATAATATTCAAGCAGCGGCTCCGTTGGAGCCTGGGTCTGTGAGAAGGATTTCGGAGAGGCATTTCAGCAGACAACCCCTTCGGGGTTCATGAATACAGAATCGTTATACGTAATTACTGTAAATAGAAGCGAGGAGATTTTAAGATGGAACCCTTCTTTAAAAAGCCTGAAGAAGTTGATGAATATTTCAATAAAGTGACTGATAGTCTATTAATCTTAAAAGCAAGAATAACAGCATTATATAAATCTGATAAAGACTCTATAGAGTATTTTGCTTTTTACGAGTCAATACTTACTCAAGTTAGAGCTTTATTTATTGAAAACAGTCGATATAAAAACAATTATACTGTTCAAGTTTTTTTGAACAAATTGGGGTTATCAAAGACCTCAGAGGAAATTGATACATACTTAAATAGCGAACTTATACCTAGCATTAGTATTAGAGATGCTATCAAGATAAGTGTCGACAGATTTATTGTTCATTATGATCAAGTTTCTATTGAAGAAAAACATATCAAAGAAATTTGTAGAGAGCATTTAATTGATATTAAGAATGAATTTTTTATAGGCAGATTAGTAGATATTATTTCAGGTCATATGCTCCTTTCATATGTGAAGCGTATGAATGATTGGGAAGTTGATTGGTTTGAAGGTAAACAATAGATGAACTAACTTTCTAGAGGAAGATTTTTGTGAGAAAACTCGAAGAAGACAGTAACTACGTATAACATAATATTCACGCATCGGGCATACGCCCTCGGTCCGGCAGAGGAATTTCGGGGAAGCAGAGGCAGCTGGACACACCTTGCATTCGTCAGGCGTCGTAAACACAGGAACGTTATCGGAAATCAGCAATGAATTAAAGTATATGATTAAGAAAGAAGGGGAATCAATTGTTATCAAACGAGAACCATATTGAATTCTTTGAAAGAATAGACATAAAAGAATTGTTGGATAAAATAAGAAGATTTAGAAACTTAAATATTTCAACCATGACTCAAGAAGCTATAAATAAAGAAGTGTTTGATGTACTAACTTTTGAAGGGAAATTTTATTATTTCGCTTGCTTAAGATCCTATCCTAAAGGCACAAAATTTTTTAGAGCTCGGACATTAGAGGGATCAATTATTCCAAATAAAAACTTAAAATTCGAATCGGATTTTTGGAATGCGCCTAGTGAATATATAAAGCAATATGGAAGGTTAAATAAGCCCAAAGAATCGCTACTTTATACTACACCCATAAACCCATCGATTACTTTAAAAGAGATAAAAGTGCCTGATGACTCTTATTATGCGTTAATTATGTACGAAGCAAAAGAAGAAATAAAAGTAAATATGATCGGTCAAGAATATAATTATGAATCTTTACAAATTTATAGTGAAAAAGCAAGATTAATAAATGATATTATCAATGACTTTTTAAGGGAGGAATTTAGTAGAGATGTAGGAGTAGGAACAGAATACTTATATATTGTTTCAGAATTTATTGCAAAGTCTTTTTTTGATTTACCTCCCAGAGATGTTCAAGATGCTTGGGCATATCCATCTCTTAAGGATAAATCAAATTATAATGTTTGCTTTAGACCAGAGATTGCTAGAAAATTATTAGACTTGAAAGGTGCATCAATTGGCCAAAAGCAACCTCAAAATAATGATATTAAGGTTATGTGTATAGCTCATGATTTTGATGAAAGTGGCATAGCTCAATTCCACCAATTAGGTAGTGAAGTGCAAAAAGAATATTTCCAGAAATAGTTTGAATTTAGAGTGAATAAGTTCCTGACTATGATAATTCTTAATAATTTTTGATTAAAGGCTTGAAATTTATGGAATCTAATAAGTTACTCTCAAATAGATGCTGACATCCGATAACATTATATTCACACATCGGGCATACGCCCTTGGTCCAGCAGAGGGATTTCGGGGAAGCAGAGCAACCGGCCACATTTGGCATTTGCCAAGCGTCGTGAATACGAGAACGTTAACTGAAATTACTTGTAAACAATCAAAAATAAAATGTTCGGAGGCACACACATTGATAAAAAGACTTATTGAAATATTCGAGAATGCAAATAGAGACTTTTTAGAAAGTGATCTTGGCTTATTAATATCTAAAGTTTCTGAGAGGACACTTTGTGGTGCGCTAATGTTACATATAAATAATATAATAAAAAAATCTGAATTTGCAGAATACAAGGTAGACGTGGAATATAATCGGAATAAAAATGTTAAAATCAAAACAATTGTAAAACTATTTATGGACCTAAGGATGTTGGGGTTAAGATAAATTGCGATCTTATTGTTCACAGCCGGGGAAATAACATTAACCAAGACAATTTAATAGCGATAGAGATGAAGAAATCCGATAGAACAAAAGAAGAGAAAGAAAGTGACAGAATCAGACTAATTGCTTTGACCAAAGACAGTTATGATGATGTTTGGTCTTTTGATGGAAGGACATTCCCAGAACATGTATGTAGATATGCATTAGGAGTTTATTATGAAGTAAATTATAAGAAGAGAAGCATTAATATTGAATATTATAAAGAAGGGCATATATTTGATGAGAAGGAAGTCAAATATTAAGGTGGTATTTTTAATATATATGTAACTCAATAATGTAAGCAACTTCAGTTAACATAATATTCAAGCTGCGGCTCCTGATGGAGCCTTGGTCCGCGAGATGGATTTCGAGGAGGTGTTTCAGCAGACAACCCCTACGAGGGTCATGAATACAGAAACGTTAGCCGAAATACTTGTAAATTCATAATTATAGGGGTTGTTTATGTGCTTGTTGTTCATTGGTCACCTGTGAATTACTCAAAAAACATCTTGAAAAACGGAATTAGAAAAAGTCGGAACGGGGTTTACTGCTTTCCTTTAACAGGACATATTGCATTGGATCGTTGGTGGATGAAAGCATTAAAGAGATTTAGAAGAGACGGAAAGAAATATAATGGATTTGTATTTAGAGTGGAAGAGTCTGATTTTCCTGCTTATTTTGGTCATTTTATAGGACACATGACAAGTGACAGAAGCGAAAAACCTATAAAAACGCTAATTGAATTAGGTATGGAAATACAGAATACAATCATTTGGAGGATCGGAGAAAGAGCTGTATGGAATAATATCGAAGTACATAACCATGATCAGAATTTTTTAAAGCTGGGGAAGGAAGTAATTAAGAAAAACCCAGATGTTTATAAGGAAACTTTAACAGATGCAGCATTCATGGAATACATCCTAGAGGACTGTCAACTTGTTTTGACGAATTCTATAAATGCTAGTCGAATCATTCGGGTTATCTCACCAACTAAAGAGTTTGGAAAAGTCTTATACAAGCAAAAGAAAGATGAGTATTTTGAGTGAAAACTCGAAGAGGATCATTACTTCGGCTAACATAATATTCAAGCAGCGACTGTGTGAAGCCTTGGTCTGCAAGGTGGATTTCGAAGAGGTATTTCAGCAGACAACCCCTGATGGGGTTCATGAATACAGAAACGTTATCGGAAATTATCGCATAATAAAATAAATAACTTATAAAGAGAGAAGGAAAATAGTAAATGTATAAAAAACTCATAATACCAGCAATTATTCTTCTACTAGTTGTCCCTGTAGTAATTAATGCTCTAGTACAAATTCCAGCTATACCTTTTACATCAGTATTCGGAACAGGAAAGGATTGGTTTGGATTTTTCGGAAGTTATTTCGGTGGTGCTATAGGTGCTTTAGTAGCAGTATATATTGCACATAAACAGGTTGAATCTGCTAAGGAAGACTTTCAACAAAGACTTAATATTGAAAAACAAAAACAAATAAGGGGGGACGAGAAGCAACATAATCTGGTTAAACAAGAGAATCGAGTGTTCATCAATTATGAATGGGAATGGACAGAATGGAATCTTGAGAAATTTACTAATTTACATAAGGCTAAGATTATCTATACTTTTGACTATCAACAACGAGAATATTCGTTAAAGAAAGATAAGAAGAACATTACAACTTTTGCAAAACTATCGTTATGGGGAAATGCAAAGTTTATTCTCGACTGCAAAATAAAGATAACTGTTAAAGAATTCAAACCGGAATTGATTGTGAATAATTTAGTGGTACATAACGATCCTGCGTTCAATAATTATGAACTAAAAATTCATCTGCCGATAGTAACGAATGAAGACTTAATATTCATTCCAATTGTAAATTGCTACTTAAAATATGAGGAAAAAGAGAAGTACTATAATCATGATATATATGATGTTGAAAAATTTGAAATTGAGTACTTAACACCAGTCAATGAAAAAATAAGATATGTTTCTAATTACAGAGATGGTCAAGAAGTCTATTCAGTTATTAATAATGATGGTTCAGAAATACTAATTTTGGAGAGTAGTCTTCAAAATATTAGATGGAAAGTTCCTGGAATAAAAATTATTGAATAGTTTCAGTCTCTCAATGAGGGACAACAACAATCCGATAACAAAGTAACTACGCTGCGGGCTTCGTCCTTGGTTCTTAAGAAGTATAAAGCTTAGAAGTGGATTCGAGAAGAGGATGATAAGCTCGAAAAAACATATTACAATCGAAACATGTTGAAGTTCAAATCACATATTGATGAAGGAATTAAAAGGGAAAGAGACATAGTACAGATCAAAAGACATATACAGAATAAAGAAAGAGATCAAAAGACACAAAGATATATTGAAGATTAAAGAAATGAAGAGACATGTGAAAAATCAAGGGGCATTGGGAATAGCAAAGAGTATGAAGGAATGATAAAAGAAGAATGTGATAGATCATTCGAAGAAGGCAAGACCATCCGATAACATAATATTCAAGCTACGGCTCCTGACGGAGCCTGGGTCTGCAAGATGGATTTCGAAGAGGCATTTCAGCAGACAACCCCTTTGGGGTTCATGAATACAGAAACGTTAAGTGAAATAACTGAGAGAACAAGGAGTGATATTGAGTGACAGATAAGGAAATCTTTAATGAAGTAATTCAAGAAGGAGGGATGATAAATCCATACTTTGGACAAATATTAGAAAATGGAATTGATTTTGTGCCTTACATAGGAAAATTAGTTCAGACAGTTAAAATTAATCGGCTAATTCGCAGATTCAAAGACCATGACAAAAAAATTAATTTTATATCGCACCTTGCAGCAGATTCTGTATTATCATCCGAATATATCAGCCACAGGATTTTCCCAATTATCTTTTCGGATTTGTTTGAAGAACATGAAGATGCAAAAATAAATTTAATACTTAATGGCTTTGAAAATGTTTTTATTGAACAGAATAGTAATGAATCGGTGATAATTAACTTTTATGATATGCTAAGAAATTTAAGATACCTGGATCTGAAAAGATTATTTTATTTAGCAGGATTGACTGAAGAAACTATTACTTTTGTCCAAGAAAGTGACGTACATGGTTTGATACGAAATATAGATAGAAGACTAGAGAACAATGGATTACTAAATATAAAGAAAACATGGAAAGACATTGGTGATAGTGATTCAGATAAAGATAGAAAAGATGTTGAAATTTCATTGTACGGAAAGAAATTCTTGAAATTTATTCTTGAAGGGGATGGGCTACAGTAAATTCAATGAAGTCAGTTAATTCAGCTAACATAATATTCAAGCAGCGGCTCCGAAAGGAGCCTTGGTCTGATAGATGGATCTCAAGTAGGCATTTCAGCAGACAACCCCTTCGGGGTTCATGAATTCAGAAACGTTATCAGAAATCAAACACTAAATACAGCCTAAGGAGAAAAAAATGTTTGCAATTCTTAAACAAAAGCCAGATAAAATGACATTAAGGGCTTTAAAAGTAACGAGCGCTTCTATAGTATTTTTAGCTATACTATTTTTTATTGTGCTTGTATACGCAGGGTTATATGAAGTTGTCGATGCACTGGATGTAAAAGCATATTTTCGCTATGCGTCAGATGGAAAGTTTGAACAAGATGTGTATTTTAGAGAGGCGGAGGAAGCTAAAACCGAAATTCGTTCTAGCTTGAAAGTTTTGTTACCTGATGATTCTACACCTTCACGTATACAAGAGTATTTTAAATTGTTACTTCAAAATGAAACGCTCCTAAAAGAGAAAATGAACGAAAATAATAAATACATAGAATATTTGAAAAACAACAATGTAACAGTTGATGATGCTGTATTATACATGAAAAAAATAATTAACTTGGATGAAATATTTTTGTATGCGGCATCGTACGTAGGAATGCTGTTATTTATTCTTATTTTGTATTTTTTATATAAATGGAGAATAAGTATATTTATTCTTTCAGGCATACTCTATTTCATTTTGGTTGTAGATTCGTTTACGGCTGGCATCTTTTTAGATGCATTCTTCCCTGTGTTGCAAATTATATATAGTTATTCAGGTAAAGTTACAGGGAGTTTTTATTTACTATCTTATGATGATTATTTGAGATTATCAAAAAACTTTTTGCCAGCTACACGTGAAGCAGCACTGACTTTTATAATATTAGATACTGTTGTACAGTCGCTTAAAGACTCTAAAAAAAGAAGACGAAGTTCAAAGTTTTTAGTAGCATATTTAGAGCTTGAATTTACTTTACAATTTCTTAGTGGGATTAAGGGGAATTTAATAGTAACCAATCTTAAAACAGTTGATTTAGAAGAAATATATAATCTATGCAAAGAGAATAAATCAGATGAATTCGCAATGAAAGCAAAAGAAAAACTTGATGAATGGAGAAAAGTGACCAGAAATCAGAAAATGACAGTTTCTGAGCTATATGAAAGACTTTTGAACATCCACAAATATTTAAAAAAATCAAAGTATATCAGAGAAAATATTATCAGATAAATAAACAGGGACTTCCGATAACAGGAATATTCCCGCGGCGTTGCTGTACTCCTTGATCTGCCAGGAGGCAGATAATCTCTGGCGAGGTTCGGGAATAGCCTATACAACAGAATCAAAATGAAAAAGAGCCAGAAGGCTCACAGTCTAAAGATATATGTAATTTGTTATGCAGGTGAAGAGCGTCCTTAAAACCTTGCAAATAAATTTCACGTTCTAAAATAGCTTGAACAGAAAGCTCAGCATCGTCGTAAAGGAATAGGGTCTTCTGTATATTCTCCGGTACTCCCTCATGTAACTGCTTGAAGTAGAGATTCCGTTCGGATGAGAACTGGTTGTAGCTGGAGTTGTTTTTGATAAGCTCGCCATATAAAGATTCAATTCGAGTCTGAATCAGTGAATCAAGTAAGACTTCTAAAGAATTATGCATACTAAACACCATCCAATGCATTTGATTTTATGAATAAAAGTTCAACTTATTAAATATAATTTTATCATATCAAATAATTAAGTCAATACATGTTGAAGATGTTTTTGATAAAGGAAATATACTTTCATATAATTAAAGAAAAATTCACTTGATGTGTGAAAGGAATACCAGATGATTAGTTATAAACCTTTTCAAAAATTATTGATCGACAGGGAGATTAAGAAGCAGGATTTATTGAAAATGACAGGTATTTCGTCTGCTACAATGGCGAAACTCAATACGAACGAATATGTGGCATTAGAAGTGATTGATAAATTATGTGCGGCTTTAGGTTGTCAGCCAGGTGATTTATTGGAACATATAGCAGAACAATGAAAGATTAGAATCAAGAATGGATGTTGGTTAATCGAAGAAGTGATTCCATCGTATAACATAATATTCAAGCAGCGGCTCCTTTGGAGCCTTGGTCTGTGAGAAGGATTTCAGGGAAGCATTTCAGCAGACAACCCCTTCGGGGTTCATGAATACAGAAACGTTAGACGAAAGACTTGGAGGAATAAGATTGGCATATAAAGATAAAGATCTTAAAATACTTTGGGCATATTCTGGAGGCATTTGTGCTTTTCCTGAATGCAATGAAGAACTGATCGTTGAGTCGAGTAATGATATTATTGGACATATTTGTCACATCGTTGCGAAAAGCCCTATTGGCCCAAGAGGAGATAGTAACTATCCAAAAGATTTGTTAAATAGTCATGAAAATTTATTACTACTATGTCCTACTCATCATGCAAAAATTGATTCTGATAACACTTCTTATAGTGTTGATGATTTATTACAAATCAAATTAAATCATGAAACAAGTATAAGGGAAAAATTAAATGTTAATAAACCATGGAAATCAAATATTTCTCAGTTATATTACATAAATATTCCAAGGCTATCTATATTGGCAGGTCTTAATGGTTACGTAATGGATTTTGAATTTATGAACGGGATAAAGAATCTTCATTCTCTCCAAATTCATTTAGTGCCACTAATGTTAAGCATACGTGACTTAGTTGGAAAAATTAGCGTAGAGGCAACTCCATTACTGAACTTGAAAAATTTCAATCCAACAATTATTGGGAAAATTTATTCCTTTAAGGAAGAATTCAAATCAAAGAACATACCAGGCGCAGATGAGTATGAAGGAAAAGAGTATACTCTTTCGAATAAATTAGAAGCTCAACCATACATTTTTACAAAACGTGGTAGTTACAAATTTGTGTTGGTAATAGACCCTAAATGGATAACAACTTCAACTTCATTTTCTTCTTTTTATTATGGGGGATATTTTGCAGGTCTATGTTCAATTAAACACTATTTCCCAGAAGAAAAAACATATATTGCAACCCCTTTGTTTATAGGGCCACCAAAATGGGATTTGTTCTAGGTTGCTTTGTCACAGTATTTCAATTAAGCCAAGTCCATCGTCTAACAAAGTATTCAAGCTGCCGCTCCTATGGAGCCTTGTCTGCGAGTTGGATATCGAAGAGGAATTTCAGCAGACAACCCCTGACGGGATTCCTGAATACAGGAACGTTAGGCGAAAGTATTCAAAAGGTTAAGGTGATATGAAATGGAACTAGTAATAAATTCGATTAACAACGAAAAAATATCTATTTTAAAATTTGAGAGTCTCTCAACTACAGAAAAGGAAATTGTAAAAAGAAATTTAGTGTGCTTAGAGTGTAGGGTTCAAGCCTTTTATAGAAGAAAAACTAAGGATGGTAAACAAGCTTGCTTTTTTGCTAAACATGTAAGTGGTTGTAAGCAGGGAATGAGCAATCCTAGTAATGTCGATAATGCAATTAAAGAAGAAGTTAACAAAGTAAATGTCACATATAACGAGTTAATCCTGAGCTTAGACCAAAGCAATGATCCGTATGAGAAAAGAAATGAAGGTTTGATTTCAGTTGAAGCTGGGCAAAAAAAGAATTCTCGATCATATACAATTGATCCTTCAAAAAATAAGTCCTGTAAAATTACATTGAAAAAACTATTAAAGTATGCGATTCATAATCTTTTAGATGATATTGATATCCCAATAATTTTTGAAGGTAAAACATACAAAGATCCTTTTGATTTAATTATAGATTTTAAAAGTGCAGATCATTCACTCAAAGGAGAAAAAAGAATATTTTGGGGCGAAGTTAATTCAATCTCATCGAATAAACAATTTTTAAACTGTGGCGCATGGGATGGAAAAGGATATGAATTCTCTGTTTTATTAAGCGAGAGCATCTCTAATAGTTCCAAATTGAAAAAGATACTCTGGAATAATGGCGTTTATTGTATTTTTATAGCAACATTATACTTTAATAAAAATGATAAGCCTTATATTCGATTGAATGATATTAACTTAATGGCTTTAGAAACTAAACAATAATTCAAGAACGAATACCATCGCCTAACATAATATTCACGCTGCGGACATTCGTCCTTGGCCCGGCATTCGCCGGACATCCGACATACGTCGGGTCATGAATACAGGAACGTTAGGTGTAATTATTGTGAAAATGAAATGAGGGGCACTATGAAGTGGATCATATCTTTAGCTGGAGATGAAAAGGAACTTTATGAACTTTCAAAGTCACTCAATACCGAAAAGCTAACAATTTTCAAAGAAGAAGGTGAATATCGATTAAAGTCATCAGATATCTTCTCTACTGATGACTTTAAAAATGTTTCAGAAAAAGTAGAAAATCTAGTGAAGCTAATAGATGGTGCGACAAAGTTAGTGTTGGGAACACATAAGAGAATTACTGTATCGGATATTTATCTTCTAAATGAATATGGCGGACGTACCTTCTTTATGAGTGCGGAGCTTTCTGGTTCTGCGAGTATGAAGGCAATTCCGCAAATAATAAAAGCTGATGGAACAATTGAAATTTTTATTTCTAATCCTGCTAATTCTGTACCTGATTTGTTAGAGCTGTGTGAAAAAAACGAGGTAATTGATAAAGTAATAAAATTGATATCGTACGATGATGAAAGTTGGATAGGATTATATAAAATTTTTGAAGTAATAGCTAAAGAGGCTGATGTAAAATCTTTTTCTTCAATTTCTTCAGAGAGCCTTAAGAGATTTACTAGGACTGCTAACAGCTATAAAGCAATTGGAATGGAAGCAAGACATGCATTAGATTATGAACCTCCTAAAGAACCGATGTATATAACAGAAGCACAATCTTTAATTTATTTATTAGTAAACGAATGGATTAGACAGAAAAATTGATGCAATTATCCGAGGGAGGCAATAACTCCACCTAATATATTATTCACGCTACGGACACTCGTCCTTGGTCCGGCATTCGCCGGACACCCGACATGCGTCGGGTCGTGAATACAGGAACGTTAGATGAAACATCTGTAAACCAAAAGGATAGTGAGGTTAATCTTTTGAATTATACTATATTTTATTCTTGGCAATCTGATTTACCCAATAATTCAAATCGTTCATTTATTGAAGTTGCAATTAAGAAGGCAATAAAAAAAAGTAAAAACACTAGATATTCGATTTATTTAGATTACGACCGAGATACTCTCGGTGTAACTGGTTCTCCAGACATTAGCGAAACAATATTTAATAAAATCGATAAGACTGATATTTTTATATGTGATATATCAATAATTAATCAAGATTACGAAGGCAGAAAGACACCTAATCCTAATGTGTTGTTAGAATTAGGTTATGCAGCGAAGGTATTAGGATGGGAAAAAATAATATGTCTTTTTAATAAGAAATTCGGAAAGGTACTTGATGTTCCATTTGATCTAAATCACAAGCGTATATTATTTTACAACTCAGATGAATTAAATGAGAAAGAGAAAGTATCAAAGATAATTTCTCAAAGTATTTCTGAAATACATTCAAAGGGCATATTGTTTAATCCTATAAAGGACCACATTAAAGGAAAAGTAGATTTTTGTTTACTTGAAATACTAAAGCATATGACTTCATTCGTGTATGGGACTGTTTCAATGTCTGAATCACTAGCTAAAGTGACTGAGATACTAAATTTAACCGAATCAACATTAAATGAGAAACTACAAGAAGATAAAGAGATACTTGGTTTCTTTGTATATAATAATCTGAATCATGTAAGTGAAAAGTTAGATGATCTTTACACTATGATTACTACCTCTAATATTTATCCAGTTGAATGGGCTATAACAATTTTAAAATTTAGAGATTGGATAAGGAGTTATAAGTGGAGCATTTCATCGAGGAGTAATTTGAATATATTTCAAAACGTTAAGAAAATAGATAATAAGTACGATGTGGTCTCTGCATCTAAAAGGAACTCTTTAAACCCTATTAATTCATACATTCTTGTAAAGAAAGATGCTGAGGAGAAGTTTAGGGTAGTCAACAGAGCGATAATAAATATTGGTCAGAAAGAAGCTCTTTTATCTTTTCATAATATAAATTTCGATTCGAGGAATGAAATTTCTAAACGGATTTGGGATGTTATAACAATCAGTAATGAGTGGCTAGACAAGAATGGTAATGAGATTATCTTGGATCCTGATTACTATCATATTGGAGGTTAATGAGGGTAGATTCAAAGGTGACAGATGCATCATCTAACAATATATCTACGCTGCGGGCGTTGCCCTTGGTTCGCTAGAAGAGTAAGCAAGGAAGTGTATTCAGCTTACAACCCTGCGAGGCTAAGTCCGTCGGACCCGGCGCGTTCGCACCTTAAGCCTCTCGGGTTCGTAAATACAGGAACGTTATAGGAAACTTCTGCAATATGAAAAAACTTAAAAAGAATTAATGAGGGTGATTTTAATGCTCCGACCACAAAAGAAATTTTTAGAACCGTGGATACCTGAAACTTCAAAGACTTTTCTTGAAGAACTACATAAAGAAATATCCGAAAACCATATTCTTTATGGGGCTGATCTAGACATCATTGCTCGAAGAGAAGATAAAGACGAAGTATTATACCAATACAAAGCTAATCCAGATAAGTATGTACAAGTGCATCTAACATGGAAGATGGGTAAGGAAATAGACTCAAAGTGGCCAAAAACACGAGAATTTAACTCTTTTGATGACTGGGTAAATGAAGTAATGCTAATAGATAATAAAGAATATGAAGAATGAAGAATAGTAATTTAAGAAAAGTGATAGAAGATTATTTTAAGGGGGTTCCTAGGAAGGCAGAAGCATCCGATAACAATGTTTTCACACATCGGCGGACAAGCCGCCTCGGTCCCGGAACTAAAGTCGAAGAAGTGATTGCCGGGACACATCCGCACCGACTAACCGCATCGCGGCCGCTCACTACGTTCACTTAAGTCGGTGGAACGTCGTGAATACAGGAACGTTAGCAGAAATCCACGAAACAATAAAACTATAAAACCAAAAGACGAAGGAGACGATTGTTGTGGAGCTTTTCAGACAAGTACCACTGTATAGATTTTTAGCTTTATGTAATGAAAGCGGTATGGAAAGAACGGTATTGGACTGCGGGGCGGGAGGTGATTCCCCTCCATTAAGTCTATTTGTCCATTATGGATACCAAACTATTGGAATAGAAATGAATGTTGAACAGTTTCAAAAAGCGAATCGATTTGCAGAAATGAGAGGACAGAATTTAAATATACAACATGGTGATATGAGATCTTTATCATTTAGTGACGAGTCGATTAGTTTTGTGTATTCATATAACTCGGTGTTTCATATGAGAAAAGAAGATGTGAAACAATCAATCAATGAAATGAAACGGGTATTGAAACCCAATGGAGTATTATTTGTGAATTTCCTAACCGTTAAGGATTTTCGGGTTGGAGAAGGTGTTGATTTAGGAGATAACCAATATGAACAGATTGAAGACAATGAGCCAGTTATCCATTCGTATTATGATTACAATGAAGCTGATGCGATGTTTGATGATATGAAATTAATTTATAAAGAAGATCGAGTTTTGGAAAGAATCTATGAGGGCAAAAAAATACGACAAGGATTTATTGATTACATATTAAAGAAATGAATATATAAAGATTTATCGTATGTAATTCGAAGAGGTCGTGGACATCTGTTAACATCGCATTCAACGCTGCGTGGCGGGTCAAGTCCGCCACTTGGTCCGGAAGAGGCATTTCGGGGGAGTGAATTCACCGGACACATCCCACCGCCTAACTGCCGCAAGCGGCAGCCGGCCCTATACGGGCCTTAAGGCGCTGAGACGTCGTGAATGCGGGAACGTTAAGTGAAATTACCAAAGAGAGGGTAAGAACTTGATTCTAGATTACTTAAAAAAACACGCTGAGAAGGCATACCGAGAAATCACTAAAATAATAACTTCGCCAGTTTTTTTATTTTCAAATGATCCTAAGCTAATTGGCATTGAAGAAAGTCATAATTTTATTTATATTCATGGATTTAATAGGCTTATAAAGAAGGATAGAGTACCATCAGATAAATTATTAGAAGCGTTTTCTTTTCTTGAGAAAGAAGTAGAGTTATATCTTAAAAAGCATTATACAGATAAGGAATTTGTATTTCACTTAAGTGCCGACGCTCTGGCGCCGACATTTATAATTACATTAGCTTCTTACTATGAAGATACGAGTGTGGTAGAACAAAGTATACCACTATTTGAATTAATTGAATGGTACAAAGAAAACGCATGTTTTAATGGGCTACAAATAATTGAAAATAAAACAAATGATAAAAATATTGAGGCTGAGTCTGATTCAGTAAGGACATATGTAAAGATAATAAGGACTTAGATAGAATTTCAAAGAGGTCGGTAACTTCAACTTAACATAATATTCACGCTGCGGGCATGCGCCCTCGGTACGGCTGAGGGGTTTCTGGGAGGCAGGAACAGTCGGACACACCCAGCATTCGCTGGGTGTCGTGAATACAGAAACGTTCTGTGAAATCAGCTTAAATAAGAGAGGAAGAGTGAGATAGATGATTCAAAGCAGATATTTATTTGTATCTCGTGCAGGCAAAGTTATAAAGATCGCCCGACCTAAAGATCATAAGCATAAATCTGTTCCTCAATTAGCAGGTGAGGAAGTACTTGAAGTGATCTTATATTACAGGAATAAAGACAGGAAGCCGCATAAACTACTTATGGTGGAATTTGATAGATTCCATTTAGATTCGGACGGAAATTATAAACAGACAGAAGAAGATAGAAAAAGAGCTATTCATGATTTTCTTTCTTTTGGGATGGCTGATTTGCATGAAGAAATAGAAGTAGAAGATAAGCCACTACCTATACCTGTTGCGCCGATAATTCCGACGACTGCTGAGAAAAAATCATTATACGATTACATAAATGAGAAACTACCCAGTTTTTCAGATGATGCTCCTTATGTAGTGGAAAGTAAGAAGTGGGTGAATAAATGAATAGAGGCATAAGTTTTGAAATTCCAAATTCTTATGGAAACCATCTTGGAGAGATTTTAAAGCCAATAGATATAACTACTTTCAGTTGGTTTATTGGTGGAGAAGAGTCATATTTTATCGTTGATGATACTTTAGGGGGTAGTCTCTTTCCAGACATGGTTACTGGAACGGATGGAGAAGATCTTAAAAAGATTATTGATTACAACAAGTACTACTTAATATTTGCGAATTTAAAGGCGTATCCAAGAGGAGCAAATATAATAGATGTAATGTCATATGAAGAATATATTGCGAGTGAGTGTCAGATTATTCTTCTTGTGATTGATAGTGTGTACATAACAGTTTACTGCAAAGACCTTGAAAAACTTGAGGACTTATATGATCACATAAAGAGAAAGGGATATAAATCTCTGGAATATATAACTGATGAAAATGATACAAGGACAAGACTATCAGTTTGGTGATTAAAAACAAAAAATGATTGTTGTAAGTAGTTCAAGGAAGACGCTGAAATCCGATAACATAATATTCAAGTTGCGGCTCTAATGGAGCCTTGGTCTGCGGAATGAATTTCGGAGAGGCATTTCAGCAGACAACCTCGTTGAGGTTCATGAATATAGAAACGTTAGCAGAAATTGATGATGAGATTGGGAGATAATATATGTGGAATATAATAATAGATAAGGATTTGAATTATCCAATAGATGTAACATTCAATGGTTTGAAAGTTAATTACGTTCCTGTCAGTGATGATGTAATAGAAGTTAATTGTAACGATTGGCCCGAGTTTATTAACCAAGCCAACTCGGATTTTCCATCTAATATTGAAATAAGTATTTCAATGGATTTAACAGAGTTGAATACAATTTGTAGCATATTGTATGTTAGGCGAGAAAAAAATAAAAAGTATACCCGGTTGTTGTGTATGTATCCCAATGTAAATTGGAGCAGTAAGTGGAATGGTTCATTATTAGTTGGAAATATGGCTGAGCAGGCAGTGTACACGAATTTATTATTAGAAGATTATGATGCACAACCAAAATATAATGAAGACCCATATATCATTTACAATAGAAATCTAAAGGCTTCAGAAACGATTGAGGATCAATTGCTATTAGCATTAAAAGAAGTTAACTCAGCTGCGAGTCAGTCTGAGATTGCATTAGGCAATCTAGTGTGGAAGAAAGAATATGAAATTAATGAAAAGCTCTTTAGTATTGAGGTCGTTTTTCCACTGTTAAGAAGAATGGGGTTCCTTTCCGTAAGATATAATCACGGGAGTAAAGAATATGGAAAAGACTTTGTATTTTCTGAGATCACAAAATTTAATGTTGTTATTAATAATGCTATACAAGTTAAAGCTGGAAATATTAATGGTGGAGTAAAATCTCAGATTGATGAAATAATTGGTCAATTAGAAGATGCATTTTCTTTACCGTATAGAGAATTAGGATCCGAAGGTAATAAGTACATTAGTAATTTTTATGTGATTATAAGTGGTTTGTTTACAGAAAATGCAAAAGAAAAGATAATATATAAAATTCCAAAAGAATTAAAAGGATCAATTTTTTTTATTGATAGATATAAAATACTTGAATTGATAGATAAGTATTGGAATAATTATAGTGATTTGTACGAACATTCAATGAAGTTATAAACTTCTGCTAACATAATATTCAAGCAGCGGCTCCGCTGGTGCCTTGGTCTGCAAGGTGGATTTCGAAGAGGCATTTCAGCAGACAACCCCTCCAGGGTTCATGAATACAGAAACGTTATCGGAAATTAATGCAAATCTGAAATGCTCAAATATAAATATTTACTAAGAGAAGGTGCCTTCATGGACAAGAATTCATTAAATAGAAGAAGCATTATTGTTGACGGGGAAAATGGTGTCGGCAGCTCGGAAGACTTAAAAAAGAATGTTGTTCATAAAACAAACAGCCTATATTGGGATACCAAAGGCAATGACTTCTTAAAAGCAATCGTGCTCCCTTATTATGGAGCATTTATCTCAGAAGAAAATTGCCAGCTCTTTGGTGATATCTCAGGAAAAAAACTGCTGGAGATCGGCTGCGGAAATGGTCAATCCTTGCAATATCAAGGGGAACGAAACGCATCTGAACTATGGGCTGTGGATATTTCAGAAAGACAAATTGAAAAGGCAGCGCAACATTTGAAGTCATGTGGAATAGCAGCAAAATTGATATGTTCTCCCATGGAAGAAGAATGCGGCATCCCGACGGATTATTTTGACTATGTTTATTCAATTTATGCCATAGGTTGGACCACCGATCTTGAGGGTACCTTTCGACGAATATCTTCTTACCTTAAAAAAGACGGGCTATTTATTTTCAGTTGGTCTCACCCTATACACAGATGGGTTACTACAGAAAATGATAGGTTTGTAATTAATAAGAGTTACTTTAATGAAGGTTGGTATCCGGTAGCAGTTGATGAAGGTGAGCTATTGTTAGCGGACCGTATGCTGTCAACTTATGTAAACGCGCTTGCAAAAGCTGGGTTTGTAATTGAGCTAATGATTGAGGAATGTGATTATGAGTTTATGCAATTGCGGGATGATAACAGCGATATGGCAAAGAGAGCAAAAATGCTTCCAGTAACTTTTGTGATAAAGGCAAGAAAACTATAAGATATAAAAACAAAAGCGAAACTGACTCCAAGATTTTTAGAGGTTCGAGGAAGGTATTGACATCCGATAACAAAACATTCACGCTGCGGGTCGCTGTCGCACCCCTTGGTCCGCCTGAGGATTTTCAGGGAAAATTAACAGGCGGACAACCCTGCACTGCCTAACCGCATCGCGGCCGCTCCCGTTGGTCGCTTAAGGCAGTGAGGGTTCGTGAATGCCTGAACGTTATCTGCAATTTCTCAAATATATTTAGGGAGGGAGAAGTAATGAAAAATCATGATGATGAAAAATCTGCCTTAGAAGAAGCTGCCGTTAGCATCTTTGTAGATTTATATAATTTAAATCGCGAAGATCACTTAGAAGTAATAGAGAGACGTGAGCGTCCAGATTATATCTTAAAGAGCATAAAAGATGGATTAGTAGGTCTAGAAGTAACTCACCTATTCTACGATGCCGACGAAGCTAAAATGTTATTTGGAAGATCGGCTGAGGAAATGCATGGATTAGAAAATTCAGCCAGCTATATGCAGGTTCTTAATGAACTACTGAAACAGAAGGGAAAAAAGATAGAGAAGTATGATGCTGCATATCCAATAGCGCTTTTAATTAGGAACGCTTCTCCTATATTCGGAATGAGTGATTTTCTTAGAAATTAAAATGAGATATACAAGCCAGAAAAATACACTCATATTTGGTTTGTTTCAAAAGACGGAAATGATAATGAATGGTCGTTAAAAGACTTGCTTACTGTTTAGTCAAAGAAGTGAGAAACAGCAGATAACATAATATTCATGCATCGGACATTCGTCCTCGGTCCGGCATTCGCCGGATACTCGACATGCGTCGAGTCATGAATACAAGAACGTTATATGAAAGATCGGTAGACCTTTAAAAAGAGAAGAATTAGAAAAGGGGATAATAAAAATGGATGAAATTTACTTTTTAAGACATTACCTCTCGTCTCTCAGGTATCGATGTTCAAAAGCAATTCTAAATGCTCCAAGTAATTACCCGAATTATGAGCTCGGTAACGGTGTAAGAACTCCAATTGAAATTTTGGCACACATGTCTGATGTCATAAGATATGCCCAATCCGTTTTTGATAACCAAGTACAACTTAAGAAAGAATCAGGAAACTGGAATGACGAAGTACAGACATTTTTTAATGAGCTGCATAACTTAGACAATTTAATGAAATCAAATGGAATACCAAACAAAGATAGAATTATCGAAAAACTGATTCAAGGACCATTATCAGATGCAATGACACATGTTGGTCAATTGTCAATGATAAGAAGAATGGCTGGAGATTCAATACCTGGAGAGAATTTCTTTATTGCTGAAGTAAAGGTTGAATAGTTATTGATAGTAGTTCAAGCAGACCGATCCTTCAGATAACAAAATATTCACGCTTCGGGCCCTTCGGCCCTCGGTTCGCCCGATGAGGCAAAGCTGAAAGTGGATTCAGGCGAACACACCCCCACCACCCAACCGCGCTGCGGCCAGTCACCTCGTTCCTTTAAGGTGGTGGGGCGTCGTGAATACAACAACGTTATCTGAAACCAATGCTCAATGCAAATAAAAGACAAAAATTAAGGAGCCAATAATGCAATTATCTCAGAATAGTATGAGTGGAATTAAAGGCTGGCTGCTTTTCTTTGTGATCTATTCTTTTTATCTACTTATAAGTAATTTAATAGGTCTTTATTTCGAATTTTATATTTATATGTTAGTTGGAACAATTGGTTGGAATCTTGCTAGAACTATTTCTGTCGGAATATATTTATTTTCTGAAGTCTTAATTTTTGTTTCTCTAGTGCTTATATTGAAGAAGAAAAGGAAAGGACCAAATATAATAATTCAAATTGAAATAATCACTATAATATTTGGATTTTTAAACTTCATTCTCACAATTAACAAAATAGATGAACTCCCAAGTTTAATCTCTACAATTATTTTTGGATCAATATGGATTTTGTATTTTAAAAACTCAAAACGAGTCAAAGCAACATTTGAAAGTTAATCAAGAAGGCATTGGCATCAGATAACAAAATATTCATGCATCGGGCCATTCGGCCCTCGGTCCGGCAGAGACATTTTGGGGGAGTGGAAGCAGCCGGACAACCCTGCACTGGCTAAGTCCGTCGGACCCGGCGCGTTCGCTCCTTAAGCCAGTGAGGGTTCGTGAATACAAGAACGTTATCTGAAAGATCTGCCCCAGAGAGAGTGAAAGTATTATATTCGCAACGTCCTGTTGCTCGAAGAAATTATACAGATTCATGGGTGGTGTTTTATGAATTCAGGATTTCATGGGAATACATTCGCAGTAATAATAGCAGTGGAAAATTATCAATTTAGAATCAAGACAGTTGATTATGCGAGGAATGATGCAATAGCATTTCAACAATGGCTTATAAATAATCTTAAAGTACCTCAAGAAAATATTAAGCTTTGGCTTGATGTTGATGCGACAAAATCCGCGCTTAATGAAGAACTTCAATATGAGATATCAAATCTTACTGAAAGTGATCGATTTATTTTCTATTATGCTGGTCATGGATTTTATGATGGAGGATATAACAAAATAACAACGTGGGACACTCACCCAAATAATATACAAGAAACTACTGTTTCACTAAACCGAATATTAATGGAGCCACTAAGAAACTCAAGATGTAATCAATGTTTGATATTTATAGATGCATGTGCGAGTTATATTGATGAGCAATTAGTTAGCAGAGATTTTATTGCTGATATGAATACCAAAGAGTTTAGCGATTTTGTGCGATCAAGCAATTATAGAGCTATGTTTCTGTCATGTTCACGTGGAGAGAAATCATACGGTAGTCCAGAACTAGAACATGGAATATGGACACATTTTCTGATAAAGGCATTAAATGGAGAAGCCCCCGAAGCAGTTGAACGTGAACGATTTATTACTAGTACATCATTGCAGAATTATTTAGGCAAAATAGTTCCGGATTATATTAAATCTAGTACAGACATAAGAGGAACTCAAAAACCATGGGCCGAAGTCTCTAGCTCAAATACATTTATTATTTATGAAGTTTCAGGAGCTAATTCTGAAGTAAGTAATAATTATATTGATTTTATATTTATTCCTGAAAGGCTTATTATTGATTTTGAAAATGACTTGATAATTGCTCATCTTAGAGGTCTCGAGAATGATGGAAGACATTTTCCAATGTATGATTATGAAGGATTGAAAGAAATAGATGTAGAGGCGTATTGTATAAGGATTAGTAAGGTTAAGAATGAAATAAGAAAGATATTAGAAGAAATTATGGATTTTCTAATGGAGTACGAGTGGGAGGAAGAAGTTATATTTGAGAGAAGTGATGATAAATTCAACATTAGTGCATTTCTTTACGAAGATGACAAAACGAGAGAAATAACTGTTTCTCTGGGGCTATCCTTGAAAATTTCAGGCCTACACCCAATGGGTGATACAATATTTAATTCTGAATTCGACGTTGCTAATGATGAACTTAAAATATATACAGATTCTAGTGATTACAATGTAGAGGAAGTAGAGATTCAAGAAATCTTTTCGGATTGCTGGGATGAAATTAGAAGATATTTTTTGCTTGAAAAGGAAATTGAAAAAGAATTATTAAATGAAATTGACGAGTAAATAGATATTCAGTTGAAATATATTATAACATTAGTAATTAAATGTGGGTCGACGTCCTGTCTTAATTCGGAGATGTGGGGCAGATCCATCAGATAACAACATATTCACGCTGCGGCTCCTGGCGGAGCCTTGATCTGCCCGAGGCATTTCGAGGAAGTGAAGTCAGGCAGATAACCCTGCGAACCTAAGTCTGCAAGCGAACCCGCCCGGTCAAGCCGGCCTTAAGGTTCTCGGGTTCGAGAATACAAGAACGTTAAGTGAAATCACCTAAATACTAAATTGGAGTTGATCTTATGGAATTTTCTGAGGTGATTGATTTTCTAAGTAATGATAATAGTTATTGGAGTTCTCGTGGACATGAAGAAATAGATATACCATTTGATGTTACGCCTTCAGAATACTTGTCCTTTGCTGAATTTGATTTAGAATCGGGAACTGAAAAACACAGTTTAATAAATGCTCTCTCAAATGCAAAGAGATCTCTTGACTGCCAAATTGATTGTTTGATGATTGCATTCGGTTTTTTTGGAAATTCAAAAAAATGGAATGTACCTAAGAAGATAGAGACTTTAAAAAACTTAGGAATTATTGCTCCTAGAATATTAAATAAAATAAATTCTGTAAGGAATTTAGTTGAACATGAATTTGTTGTTCCAAATAAAGAACAAGTGTCAGACTTTATAGATATTGTTGCACTATTCAATGCAAGTACAGAAAAACATATTTTTAATTTCCCGGGAGATAGTCAAATAGAACACGATTTAATAAAAGAAGTTTTTCTAGATATCAAGTTTAAACGTAACCAAAGAAACATAAAAATAGAAGTAAGAGAGAAAGGTGTAACAGATAGACAGATATTTAATATTGATTCAAGTCATGATAATTATATAATTTTTATGAAACATTATATTGAGAATTTTTCTAAATCGTGACGAATATAACTCGAAGATAAGTGACTTTACTTAAACAATATACTCACGCACCGGGCTGTACCCTCGGTCCGGCAGAGGCCAGACATCCCAGCATTCGCTAGGGTCGTGAATACAGGAACGTTAAGTGAAATTCTAATTAAATGATATAATGTAACCATAAAAGGACAGGAGGGATTAATGTGAAGTGGCAAGAAGTACAACAAATCTTCCCGAATCAATTTGTAAAGTTTGAAATTCTTCATTTCGAAGAGACAGAAAATAAAGAAATCATAGATGACGTCGCTGTGATTGGTCCTGTAAGTGACGAAGAAGCAACAAGAGAGTTGTTGAATAGCCGAGACAAAACCTTGGTTTATCATACTTCTAAGGACCAGGTCATTGTGAAGGTTCGGAAGAATGTTGGTTTAAGGAGAAATCTATAAATGAAAATTGAGTATAGGGATGGGCTGTTGTTCACCGAAATAACAGTCCATTTTAATGGAGAAAAGAAAGTCATAAATAACATAGTTATTGACACAGGAGCAAGCCATACATTGATTTCACAGGATGAAGTAGATGATATTGGGATTCAGGTCGGGATGGATGACGAAATCATAACAAGTTACGGAATTGGAGGGAAAGAACACGCATTTTCCAAACGGATCAAGGGAATACAGGTAGGAGATTTTATTTTAAGAGATGTACTCATAGATTTTACTTCATTTAAATATCACAATATCAACGGATTATTGGGATTAGACATATTGGTAAAAGGCAAATTCAATGTAGATCTAGAGAACTTTAAACTCTCTCGTTCATAAAGCCATTAAATTTAAAAAGGTTATTCAAAAAAAAGTTGAACTTCACTTAACATAATATTCACACTATGTTTCCGATGAAACCTTGGTCTTCGGGATGAATTTCGGAGAGGAATTTCAGCAGACACCCCCTAACGGGTTCATAAATACAAGAACGTTATAGGAAATACTTGATAAAAGGAGAAAGCAAAATGTTTTAGAAATATCTGTGGATGAAAGGGTATTAAAGATAGATGTTTCACCGAAAATGGCTTATGAATCCAAAGGAACATTTTATGAGTTTCCACATTCAGAATTTAATGAAGAGTACCCACAAATTTATCATACAAACCTCTGTTGTAGTTTCAATGGAACAAATGGATATGGAATGTACATTGACGCAAGAAGTAGAAATCAATGAAAAGAAAAATATTCTTTTGAAGAAAATGAAGATCAAATAGTTGTTGCTAGATTAGAAATAACGGAACTCCCAAATGAATGGAAAGAAAAAATGGGAGATTCTTGGTTTTGTTGGCTTGATACATTAGACGATGATTATGCAGTAATTAGTAAAAGAGCTGATAGAATTGTAAATGAAGATATAGCGGTTTACATGTCGCATTAGTCCGGCTGAAATGTCGCAAAAGTACATGGTAACGCGATGTGGAGATATATTATACTCGCCTTATATTTCGATAATGAAAATCATTATCATACATAAGGAGGATTCACCATGAATAAAGGAACAAAGAGGCAAGCTGCCGGAAGCATGGCACATGCTAACCATAAATCACGATTTTTAATGGGCTGGATGCTGGCCCTTGTTCTTGTACTGACGGCTTGCGGTGCCGGAGCAGGTACAAATGGCGGCAATGAGTCTGCTACAACTCCAACGGACACGCCTTCGAATGGAGCGTCTCAGACTGCCGGAGCCTTCCCGGTTACGATCTCGCATATGAAGGGTCAGTATACGCTTAACGAGAAACCAAAGAAAATTGCTGTGCTTGATGTCAAATTTCTGGATCAATTGCTAGCCATTGGCGAACAGCCGGCAGGCAGTGTTATCGCTGAAGGCAATACCACATTTCCAGAATATTTAGGCGATAAGCCGGGTGACGTACAGGTTTTAGGTACACGGGACAAGCCCAATCTGGAAGCGATTGTAGCATTGGACCCAGATCTTATTTTAATGACTGATTTTCAAGAGAAAGAGTATGAACGTGTAAGCAAAATAGCACCCACAATCGTACTTGACTTCTACGAGGATTGGCGAGATACGTTAGCTACGGTGGCTGCGATTACAGGTAAGCAGGCAGAGGCAGAAACTGTGCGTAAGGCTTATGAGGACAAAATTGCAGGACTGAAGGAGAAGCTGTCGGAGAAGTTGGGTGAGGAAACGGTAGCACTTATTCGACCGAGAAAAGAAGGCATTCGTGTTCATGGTCTTGAGCATCGAACAGGCGGCATTCTGTATGAGGATTTGGGCTTAAAAATGCCTGCATTAGTCCAGAAGATCAAAGATGATACCTCCGTTGAAATCTCGATGGAGAAAGTTCCTGAGATTGGAGCAGATCATTATTTTGTTCTGTCTGATGAGTTGTTTGCGGCAGAGGCAGAGGCTTTGGATAGCAGCTCAGTATGGAAATCCCTTGATGCAGTCAAAAATAACCGTGCATATGATGTTAATTCTACACTTTGGATCGCTTATTATGGCCCACTTGCAATTAATATTATTGTAGATCAGGCATCGGAAGCACTGTTGGGATCGAATTAAAATGGACCATTATCTATCGACTGACTTATGGCAGCAAACGGTGGATGAACACTCGATTCGGCTTGGTGAGCCATCTGAAGATAATGTCCGTATTATTGCTTTGAGTCAACTACATGAAGAAGCTGCATGCCGAGAGTATTTAAGCTGGCTTCAAGAGTATATTGGTGCGCCTGACATGAGGGTAGCTGCTTCGATGTTAGCTAAGCGAATCGGCTACTTGTGGATTGCTCCGTTGCTGACCGCGATGACCGTTCATCATCAGCATGTTTCTTTTCGGCTAGACAACAGCTTTCTCTATCATCCGACGCTCACAGCTAATGAGGGGGGGACGCATTTTCCTTTTCTAGCTATGAACGGGCTTCGGGCAGAAGCACTAACTGGAGACAGGGAAGTGTGGCGGGAAAAGGTGGTAAAGGAGATGTTTGCGTTACACCTTGCACCGCTATTAAAGACGCTTGCTGCGATTGCTCCTCTTTCGATGAGTATCCTTTGGGAGAATATCATGATACGCATTGTCCCATTATATACTCCTGAAGTAGACAATGCTGAGCAAGAAAGTCAGCACATCCAGGCAGATTTTTCATATCTGACGCAAGGAGCGCCCGGGCATTTGTTCGGTGTAAAAAGAAATCCGTTCACCCGGTTCACAAAAAATAAGGACAGCATTTCAGTCGTGAAAAGCAAGCGTACCACCTGTTGTTTTTATTACCAGATGTCAGGGGAATATTGCAGAAAATGTCCGAAAATTGACAATGAGAATAAATCTCAATTAAAATGACAACAGCAACAATTTTACTTTGCTAACAGGTCTGGTTGTAGTTAATTGGTTAAGCCCAGTCATGCGAGTCACTCTAGCAAAGGATGCTATTGTCAGGAGATGAGAGAAATGCCACTACAAGAACAGACAAGTCTATGGAGTGATACAACGATCAAGATGCTTGACGAGTATAGCGGTACTTTGCAGACAGGCAGTGTTCTTCGCGAAACGGAATTAACTTCAAATGTGTTGTTGCTGGCATACGGAGGGGAAGGGGAGCTTGCAATGAATGGTGAGGTTTGCCACATTGGAGCTTCTTTTGCTGGTCATGTTGTTAAGGGAACATCCTTAACGCTGACGGCCAGATCAGACGACATTTATTATATCGTGATCATGTACAAGGCTTCTTCCATGGAGGGAGCCTCTCTTGTTTTGCCTTCATATCGAAAACATCCGTTGCGCACTTCATTTGTGCAAAATTCGGTAACCCAAGCAGAATGGATCGAGAATGCAGAAAAAATCGTTGCCAAATGGCGGCGTGGCGAAGGGATGGAACGTTTTCATGCCAATGCGTTGCTTCAGGGTATGATCTACGAACTGATCATGGATTACGAACGTGGTCAGGGAGGAGAAGCGTCTGACATGGTGGATGTTGTCGCTTCATATATAGCGTCGCATTATCGCCAGAATCTGGAGCTTAAAGAGCTGGCAGCCCTTGCTGGATGCAGCTTAAGACAGCTGCAGCGACGATTCAAACAAGAGAAGCAGCTCGGACTGACTGAGTATGTCATTCAGTTGCGCATGGAGAGTGCATCGCGGATGCTGCGTCATACGGATGCTCCCATCGGTGAAATTGCTGACAGAATGGGCTATCGCGACATGTATTATTTCAGTAGGGCGTTTAAGAAATATTATGGTGTCCCTCCGCTGCGTTATAGGCTTGATGCCGCTTCGAAAACAGATATAGACTATGCTCATTCCTTGCAGCGGAACCGCACAGCTTCTTCATATGAGTCGGCCCAAGGCTCGGTGATATGCCATATGCGAGGGGAATACTATGTTATCGGATCTCCGAAGCGTATCGCTGTACTCGATGTGCAATATGCCGATCATTTGCTTGCGCTGGGGCTCTCTCCAGCAGGTAGTGTAGGACTAGGCAATGCAGTGTTACATTTCCCTCAAACGATCAGGGCAGGACTTCAGAATACTGAATTACTCGGAACATATGAGTACCCCGACCTGCTTGCAGTGGAGCGACTGTCTCCGGATCTAATTATTTGCACCGAGGTACATGAGCCGCACTATGAACAGTTAAGCCGGATCGCTCCAGTTCTCATGTTTAAGCGCAATGAAAACTGGCAGACTATTCTGACTCTGTTCGGTGAACTGACAGGTAAACGAGAAGAGGCAAAGCGTATTATAACGGATTATCACCGACGAACCACATTGCTGTCCGAAGAACTTGCTCGTGTTCTGGCAGGCAAGAGCGTGGCACTGATCCGTCCGCTGGATTCTCTGGTTCGCGTGCATTCTGCCTCTCATCGTACAGGGGCTGTGCTGTACCATGATCTAGGTCTGCCTGTTCCGTTATTTGTGGCAGATACCTCCGACACGGCCTATCACATCTCAGTTGATAGACTACCGGCTGTACATGCCAGCCATTACTTCTTGCTTAGCCATGAACTCATGCAGGAGGGAATATCCGCGACAGAGCAACGTGTCTGGGGAATGCTTGATACCGTTGAGCGCCAGCACATACACTCGGTCGATGCCGCGACATGGATCGGCTGTTATGGACCCACAGGCATCAATGGCATTGTGGATCAGATCGCTCAGGCTTTGTTGGCTTGATGGGAGAAGAAGTTGCTACTTGTGCTCATAGAGATTTTAACAGGAACTAAAGACAGTTCATCTTTGCCTTATGTCATAGAGGGAAAGTTGAACTGTTTTTTTATGGCCAATCCATCAGATAACATCATATCCACGCATCGGAGCCTGGCGGTTCCTCGGTCCGGCAAAGAGGATTGCCAGGGAGGGGCAGGCGGACACATACGCACGGCGGCCGCTCATTTCGTTCGCATAAGTCAGAGGAACATCGTGAACACAGAAACGTTATATGCTAGAAATGATGGATAACAAGTAGAATAAAAGAAAAATGCAAGAAAATAAATGAGAACACTTGTTTGCATTCGCAAATACAGGTAAAATATAGATACAATTGACTCTTGGGTGGGTATGGTTTTCCTTCGAAAAGTGAGACCATGGAAGTAAAAGATGCGATGACTCTAATGTTACTATTGTGGACATCTATTCTTGCATTTTTAACATGCATCAATAATAACAATAGAAGGTAAAAAATCACCTAAAGGTTAAGAGCCGAAGGGGGAGGGGTTATTACCTGAGACTTAGAAGGGAATAGACCCTCCAAGCCAATTGCACTGACTAGATGTTGACCGTATTTGGTCTTTCATTAAGGGTGTACTAACAGATGAAAAAAGATGAATCAAAGAAAAAATTAGATAAGTGAAGTGAAAAGCAAGTTAGTAAGCAAACTCATATGCGAAATACTATGCAGCAATTTTAAAAATCTATTAAAACAAAAACCAGAAAATGAGGGATATGCCCAATGACATTACAGGACCTATTTAATGAAAAACCAACTCAATTGTGGAATAAAAGAATGGTTGAATACGGGGATGACCTTTTTACGGAAGAGAAATTATTAATGTCTGATAAAGTCCTGGATAACTATCTAAACCAATTAATATTATTACAAGAAACTAAACATCCTGAAAGTATTATGAAGGCTGTAGAAGAAATTGTAATTACGTTTAATGAATTGAATGATGCGAACGATTATTTTATTGAAACGATGGAGCGTGAAGAATTGGCTGAATTTATAGACAAGGCAGCAAGACTAGCTGGATTAGAAATTGAGGAACAAGATATTACAGAAGAATGGAGAGAATGGTGATGGTGAATTAAACAGGATTTCTAAGTAGATTCAATGAATTCATGGTACCTCTGTATAACATCACATCCAAGCATCGTCGCATTCGCTCCTCGGTTCGGCAGAAGTTGAGAAGCCATGAAGTAGAATCAGTCGAACATATTCGGCATACGCCGGACGTCTTGAATACAGAAACGTTATGTGAGATCAGCTAGGAATAAAAAGGCTATATTTAGGAGCAAGTACTATGAAGCGAATTTACAAGCATATCGAAGAATACACAGATCAGGAAATAAAAGATATTTTAACTCGCCGAGAAGTAGAAAAACTTATATATTTACCACTTTCAGTTGGAATGTATCATCACAATTGGAAGTTTGCTCAAGATATATGTCTTAAATCAGCGCAACATGATAATCCAAATGTAAGAGCGAATTCTGTATTGGGATTAGCACATATAGCAAGAACTAAAAAACAGTTAGATAAAAGACTAGTAAAACCAATCATTTTGAAAGAATTAAAAAATAATATAGAACATAAAGGAATAATATTAGATGCTATAAGTGATATAAATTTATTTATGAAGTGGAAACTAGCAAGGAAGCATAATTATTAGTTGACTCGAAGAAAAGCTGACCTCATATAACATCGCATCTACGCTGCGGGCGTTGCCCTTGGTTCGCTAGAAGTGGAAAGCAGAGAGAGAAGCGGGATCAGCTCACAACCCTGCGAGGCTAAGTCCGATGGACCCGGCGCTTTGCGCCTTAAGCCTCTCGGATTCGTAGATACAAGAACGTTATGCGAAACTGCTTAGAGATGGAGGAATACCAGATGTTTTTGAATTCTCATGTCTTTGAGTTAGCCAAAAAATTAAATACAGAAGAGAATCATAAGCAATGGACAGGCTTAAGAAGAAATTCTGTATTCTATGGCTTGGTCTGCTATATTAACAATTCAATTTCTTTATGTCTAAGTGATAATTATACAAGTTCAATATTGTTTTTAAGAAGAGCAACATCGGTTCAAAAGTTTTCGAAGAAGCTTCGCATAACATAATATCGGAGCCTAGGCCAGCGAGTTGGGGTTCATGCATACAGGAACGTTATTAGAAAGACTATGAGGAGGAAAATAATGAAGCTATTTCATGGAGAACAAGTCTTAATTAAAGAAAACAATCTCTTACAGCCACAAATACATACTCCTCTTGGAATAATTGAATTTTCAATCACAGTCTCTGATAACTTCTATTATCCAGAAAAAAGTTATAAACTCAAAAATGGTGGATCATTATATAAATATTATTATGATTCATTTGATTGTGAGCTAGTTGTCTGTAGACCCAAGCTCAATCTCGCTTTACATCTGACAGTAGAAGAATGTTGGGGAGCAGTTTTTAGAATAAAGCCTCATGCGAACACTCAAATAAGTACGTGCAGCTTTTCTGCTTCTTGGAAGGAGGGTTACAGTTGGACAGATTATGGATCTAATACTGGGGAAGATCTTGAAGCTGTCGAATACGAGAATCAGATATACCGTTTACACTTGGGGACACAAGACGGGGATATGTTAATGGCAAGAAGAAATCAAGGAGATATGATTCCTAAATCGCTATGTTTAAACTCTGACTTTGAAAAGCACGGTTTTATCCTAAGTTCTGATAAAGGCATTAAAATTCCTATGACACTAATTGATTCTAATGAGATATGCCAAGTACATTTTTTAGTTGCTTGGAATAAGAATATCAAAGAGGATGTTTCGACGTGGTTGGCTGTGGACCAGTTCTCAAATGAAATATTAAAGGGAGAAGAAATTTTGTAGATACCCTCAAAATTGTCATAGTTCATCTGATAACATAGTATCACACATCGGCATACGCCCTCGGCCCAGCAGAAGGATTTCGGAAAAGGAGATCACTGTAGGACACCTGAGCACTCGCTGGGATCGTGAATGTAGAATCGTTAGATGAAAGCCCCCGAATAAATAAAACCATCTAAAAAGGATGAAAAGAAAAAGTGATAAAATCTATTAGTATTGATGAATGGATTGGGACCACATTCAATGAAGAAATAGTTATGAATCCTAAGTGGGCAGACACTTTAAGTTTTTTTAAAAAACTCGATGGAGATAAATTTACATTAGTTTTTTTTGAGGTATCAGATACAGATTCAGCATTGGTTGGAGGCGAACCGGAATATTTTATAGTGTCTATTACAATTGATGGTAATATATATACTCTTATGAACAATAAACAGGGAAACGGTGAAATTCATCTGGTTGCTGGTGGCCAGTTAGGCAATTATTGCGATAACATTTGTATAGAATTAATTCCTATGCTTGAAGTAATAAAGTATTATTATGAAACTGGAAAACTACTCGAAACACATAAATGGAAACGAGAATAATAATTACTTAACTCGAAAAAAGTGAACGTCATCTAACATAGCATTCAACGCATCTGGCTGGGACAAGCCCGACCCTTAGCCCGGAAGATGCATTTCGGAAGGGCGGATTCAACGGAAACATTCAACCGGCTAAGTAGCAGAGCCACCCGGACTACGTGCCTTATCCATTGACGAAAGTAGATTTTAGAAGTGAATCCGTCATATAACGTTAAATTCAAGCAGTGGCTCCTAACGGAGCCTTGGTCTGTTGAAGGATCTCAAAGGGGCGTGAAGAAATTGAATTACATAAGAGAATTAAGAGAGTTAGTAGGTACCCGACCTATAATTATGGCAGGAGCATGTGTGATTCTCATAGATGATGAGGGACGATTACTATTGCAGCAAAGAACTGACAATGGTCTATGGGGATTACCAGGAGGTTCAATGGAGCCTGGTGAGAATATGAAGGAGGTTGCAAGCCGGGAACTTTTTGAAGAGGTAGGCTTAGAAGCCGAAGAGTTAGAATTACTTGATATATTTTCAGGCCCGGAACTCTACTATCGATATCCGCATGGAGATGAAGTATATAACGTAGTTGCAGCTTATATATGTAAAGAATACAGTGGAATAATTAAAGGTGATAAAGCTGAAGTACAAGATATACGATTTTTTGATTTAAACAAGATACCTAATCAAATAAGTCCTCCCGACCTACCGATAATAACAAGATTTTTAAATGAAGTAAGATCATGAAAACATTTTTTTAGTAAATCGAGGATGTCCCCGACATCACCTAACAAAGGGCTGTTTGAACTTCGGGAATTCCCTACATTATGTGAAATCAACGAAATTATTTAAGAGGTAAACATGGGTGTGACCACTAGGCGCTTTTTCTTACTTCACGAGCAAGTTGCAATAAAATGAACATGAAGTAGACGGAGCTGAGTGTCTACTTCATGTTCGCCTAAATTTTTGCAAATTGAATTACAGGTGGATCAATGGATTTTTGGAGGTTCAGAATTCATCGTATCGTTAAGCTGAGTCACAAAAACACCTTCGTTCGGGCCAGGGCTATTTCGAAACATTTTCGCTTCTTCCACCAGAACTTCGTCTGTATCCGTGCCAAGTATCTTTATTGTTGCATCAATGAATGAATCAAGTGGCATCGCACGCGGTTCATCGTTGTTGCTTTGAACCCATGGGGGTACAATTTCTATTACTTTTACCGATGTGTCTTTAAGCATGTACCTTTGGGACAGCGTATAGGTATGAAGTGCTGCCTTTGTCGCGGAGTATACAGCAGTTGTCGCTAATGGTACAAATCCAAGTATCGAAGTCGTGTTGATGACAACGGCTTCTTCTTTGGACTTCAAATGCTCGATGAATGCAGAAATCAACCGAATGGGACCTAGAAAGTTTGTCGTGACAGTCGAAATCAAAACATCCTCATCGATCACGCCCGCCGCGTCATCGGACTGTATGATGCCGGCGTTGTTAATCAAGACATTAACATCCGGGTATTCTTTGATTAACCGCTTGGCGGCCGCCTTTATGCTGGCAGGGTCTTGTACATTCAATTCCACTGCGGACATGCCGGGATTCGCTTTGATCGTCTCCTCCAGACGCTCTTTACGTCGACCGGCGATAATAACTTTGTTTCCAAGATTGTGGAGAGCTTCTGCTAACGCACGTCCAATTCCCGAACCGCCGCCTGTAATAAAAATCGTGTTTCCTGTAAGTTTCAATTTTTAAACCCTCCTAATTCAATGTGATTTAAATCATTCCAAAGATTGTAAAACAATAGATTTCATGATTACAGCTCCACTAAAATTGAACATATGTTGAATCATCAACATAAATTTTATAAAGTGAATGTATCAGAGCGGTATATGGGGTTCAATGGTTAAAACAAGCGTGGTTGTTGATTTTTCAACAGAGGACTTCGAAGTGTTCATTTTTTCGGATAGCACAAAGGGGAGAAGGATATGGACAGGCGTATTCAAAAATCGAGGCAAGCCATTATTGATGCTTTTATGAGGCTGATGTCAGAAAAGGAATTCGAGAGAATTACGATCAATCAAATTGCTGAGGAAGCGAATGTCAATCGCGGAACGGTTTATTTGCATTTTGCTGATAAGTACGATCTGCGCGATCAATGCATGGAAGCTCAAATTAAAGAGTTACTACGCAATTGTATGTCTGAAGATAACTTCTTTCATCTCCCTTCCAAAACCGCACTACTGCGTACGTTTGAATATTTGGAGCAGCATGCTTCATTCTACTCAATAATGCTGACGAACAAGGGAAGTACGGTTTTTCGAAACCAAATAGAGACAATGTTCCGGCAAAGTCTGTGCGAGCATCTGGATTCGATCAACCTCGATCAGGATATGAACAGGGACATTACGGTGCAATTTTTAATTTCAGCGGCAGTGGGGGTATTGGAATGGTGGATTACCCGTTCAATGCCATATCCGGCATCGGTCATGGTCGAACAATTTTGGAATTTGCTGAACCGTGGTGTCGAGGGACACGAACAATAGTGGTTCAAATGATAGAAATAGAAATAACAGAAGAAGAGTCACTAAAAGCTCAAAAAAGTGAAAGAGATGCAGATGAACTAATAATCAAATTACAAAATAAAAAAAGACCATATAAGAAAATTCGCTGATAAAAAAATTGCAGATTGATTTTGAATGCATAATGAAGAAGTTCGGTAACTTCTGATAACATAATATTCAAGCATCGAATCCTTACGGAGCCTTGACCTGCTGGTATAGAGTTTGGGGGGGGCAATTTAGCAGACAACCCTGGAAAAAATAAAAAGATAATGGAGGTATGTTTGGTGCTGACATTAGAAAAAGCTAGAAAAAATGATGCGCAAAGACTTGCTGAAATACAAAAGGCCAGTTTTGAGGATGAATCAAAGCATTTTAATAATAACGAAACCGTTGGGCCCATAGGATATGACTCCATAAGTTGGCAAGAAGAGATGATGCAAAATTGCGAATATTTCAAGGTGCTCTTTAATGGAGAAATAATCGGGGGAGCTATGATATTTGTAGAATGTAATCAAGTGCATAATCTAGGAAGGATCTTTATTGATCCAAATTTTAAAAATCTAGGAATCGGAACGAAGGTGATGGAGAAAATTGAAAGTAAATTTCCAGACAGCACTGAATGGTGGCTGGATACTCCTAGCTGGAGTGTGAAGAATCATCACTTCTATTCAAAGTGTGGGTTTACTAAAGTTAGAGAAGAAGGTGACTTATACATTTTTAAAAAGACTTTATAAACTTATGTAATGTACAAACGTTATGAGACATCAGTGCTGAGTGTTACCAAGAAGATATTCGAAGAAAAGAGTGAAAGGGAGAATTTACAATGAAGATTGATTTTGCGATTGAATCAGATTATGAGTACATCTTGTTAAGAGACAAGCACATACATAAGACACTTATAAGACCAAAAATAAAAGAAAATGAAATCCTAATAATCAGAGAATCCAATCAAGAAATAGGTTGGATGAGATACGGATTTTTTGGGACAACACACCATTTATGAATATGATATGGATAGATGAGGAGTATAGAGGAACAGGTATTGGTAAAAAAGTTGTCCACTATTGGGAGGAATTAATGAAACAAAAAGGTTTTGAAATGGTTATGACCTCAACACTTTCGAATGAAGAAGCTCAACATTTTTATAGGAAGCTTGGATATAGAGATGCTGGATGTTTAATGTTTGAGAATGAACCTCTGGAAATAATACTGACAAAGGTTTTAAACAAAAATTGACGTTGAGGAAATCAATGTAAAAAGCATTTTAAGAAGAGAGTGCTAATAATATGTGGTGTATTTCTTCCAATATAGAACTAAAAAAGGAATTGACTTTAGACTACAGAGATTTTTCTAATAGAGTAATCTAGAATAGACGAGACCAAATAATATTAAACAAGGATTGAAGAATATATTAAATAAGAACTAGAGGTATCACATAACATCGTTTTCCTGAAAGTGAAAGTCAGGTAGACAATCCTGCGAGGCTAAGAACCGAAGCTAGCCGGTCGCTACGCTTCTTTAAGCTTCTCGGGTTCAGGAACACAAGAAAGCTATTAGACATAATTGCTGATAAAGTAATGTTGAGGTGAATGATGAAAGTATTTCAAAAAAAAGCAATCCCAATCATTGTTAGACATTATCAATTCATTTGCATTGTTGACGAGAAACCTTATGAGGTATTGTTTAGAGCTTATTCAAGGAAGTATAAAACTTCTTTTATTGAAATTTCTTTCGACTGGAAAGAATGTTATTACATTAACTTATATAGACCTTTAATAAAATCCATATTAATTGAATATTGTATAAAGCTTGCTTGGATATATGATAAACCGAAGCAAATTCTAAGAATAAAGGACAGTAGAAAAATTGTTCAAGAACTATCATTAAGGGATTATGATTACAAATAAATGTTGGCATTTTCATGCGAAGCAATTTTGTCTACGATTAAGAGAATTGCTTATAGATATTTTATTGAGAATTATAAACAGCTCGAAGGCGAGGATGATAAAGGGCTGATTTTGTAAGTGAATCGAAGAAGTTATGTTTCGTTAGCTCCTATGGAACCTTGGTCTGCGAGCTGGATATCGAAGAGGAATTTCAGCAGACAACCCCTGACGGAGCTCATGAATACAAGTGTTATAGAAAAGGGACGCAAACCATAAAAAGAAGGTGTTTAAGTTGTTTGGTTTATTTAAGAAGAAGAAGATAATATTTGAAGATCAACTAAACAAACTTTCTGAATTGGGCATCTTCATGAGTGCAGATTTAAAAAAAGAATTACTTTTGGAGGAATTTTCATAGATGACAAACAATGATTATAAAATTCAAGTCGAAAAAGAACATGGGAAAATACTTAAAGAAATAATGTATTTTGAAAGTAGTCCAAAGTACCGTCATATAACATCATATTCAAACAGCGGCTCCTGACGGAGCCTTGGTCTGATAGGTCGATTTCAAAGAGGAATTTCAGCAGACACCCCCTTTTGGAGTTCATGAATACAGGAACGTTATGCGAAACCTCAGTAAGTTAAATACGGTATGGAAGTGAATTGATGGAGGGACCAATCATAACTTGTATGAGTATAGGCGTTTATGCTCATGCACTTACACGAGGCAATAAATACATCGTAAAAAAGAAGATAGGGACAAGTATAGAATTATTGGAAACCATGGAAAAGCAGTTTGGATATCAAAAGCTCATTTTATTGAAGGAAATATAGAAGTGCCTTATTTAGAAAGATGGAAGTTTGATGATGATCCAAAGGAGTTTGATTTGGTGGAGGTGACCCTTACTTTTTCGGATGGAAGTGAACGATGGAGTTTGGTGACAACCCCTCAAAAATTAGTAAATCACTTTAAAAAAGAAATGGAACCACCAGGATTTAATATTAAACATCTAATTATAACGAAAACAATGGACCACGACGATATTGAAAAAACATTGAAATATTTAGAGGTAAATGATGAATTAACAGAAGCAAGCCAATCTTTGGAACGTTGATTCGGAGAGGATGGAGGAATTGCATAACATAATATTCAAGCTACGGCTTTTATGGAAAATACAGAAACGTTAGGTGAAACCTTTGAGAATCTAGAAATGAGGTAACTTCAATGATGCAATACAGAATTCGACCAATAATAGAAGATGATGTGTTTTTTTTATGGGAGATGTTATATGAATCATTATTTGTCCCAGAAGGTCAAGAGCCATTCGATAAAGCGATAATAAAAGACCCTTATTTATCAAAGTATATTGAAGGTTGGGGAAGGGATGGGGATTTTGGATTTATAGCAATGAACCATGAGGGTGAACCCGTCGGATCAATAACAGTTCGATATTTTAACGAGGATAATAAGGGATTTGGATTTATTGATAATGATGTACCCGAACTAGGAATGGCTTTGTTAAAAGAATACAGGGGAAGAAAAATCGGAATGGCCTTAATGGATGAATTATTTAAAGAAGCTAGGAAGAGGAATATAAAAAAATTATCCCTCAGTGTTGATCCGAGCAATGCAGCGGCAATGAAACTCTACGAGAGATTCGGATTTAAAGAAGTTGGGAAAGTTGATTCATCAATCACGATGGTTGTCGATTTGAGAAGTTAAAATACAGTAGTAATAGGGATTATTTTAAGGAACTCAAAAGAGATCAAGGGTATCGCCTAACATCATATTCAAGCAGCGGTCCTTACGGAGTATGGGTCTGCGAGGTGGATTTCGGAGAGGCATTTCAGCAGACAACCCCTTAGTGGTTCATGAATACAAGAACGTTAGCTGAAATATGACTAAAAAACAAAAAGGGGCCAAAACAATGAGTGAATTGACTTCAGGAAGCTTATCACTATTGAAATATAAAGAAGCAATTCTTGAGCATGATCCTATATACGCGGAGGATTTAAATGACAAATGGTTTGTTTTCGTAACCAAAGATACAGAAGAAAGTGAAGAAATTCCAGAAAGTCTATTTCAAATCTCAGAAAAAATCCCAGTGTTATATTTTTATAATTTTGAAGATCACTGTTGGGGATACCGTGTAGTTTATAATTCACAAGAGATAGCAAGTCTTCATATATCATATGTGTTATTAGATACTTCAATTATTAAGCTTGCAGAAGAAAGATATCCAGAGGAAGATCACATTGAATTTTTATATGTCGACCCTAGAGGGGACAAAATCAGAACTGAATTAATTGAAGAAGTTTTGGGATCTAATGAATACAATGAGAAAATAGCAAAACAGTTTACAAATTGCAATCTAAAAACATTTAGATTTTTTGAACTAGATAATGAGCGAATAAAACAATTAGACGATATTTTGAATAATAATTACTATACACAACTGGAATCTAAGCATCAGTTAGTAGAAGAGTTTAAAGAATTATTAAACATTGAGGAAATGAGCTGGATAGGATACGAGCAGATAGAATGAATGAAGAATACCAGGTCGTAGTAGTTCTATTATGTATTTTTCTGCACCCAAACAATCCAAAACTCGGGAGTCAAGGGTTGAAAAATGTATCCAGAAAATTCTCAATGGAGAGGGTTTAAATGATCGGTAAAAGTAATTCAGGCAAAGGCTAAATAAACGTATTAGAGGCGATAATTATGATAGATTTAGCGTCAGAAAGATTACTTATAAGAAATTTTCGATCTGATGATTGGAATGATCTACATGATTACTTATAAAATGATAGGACACATTTACTTTAATCAAACCGTACCGTTTGAGTTTTTAACATGGGAAATAGGATACATATTCAACCCAAGATACTATGGAAATGGATATGCTACTGAGGCAAGTAGAAGAGTATTGCAATATGGATTTGAAGAGTTAAAGGCTCATCGGATTATTGCGATGTGTAATCCAGAAAACGCTTCATCGTGAAGATTATTGGAGCGCTTGTTGATGCGAAAAGAAGGACAACCCATTTGGCATAATGCATATCAACATGCGATTTTAACAGATGAATGGCAAAGGAACAATGAATAATTCGAAAAAAGGGGTGTGATACTATGAATGAGAAGTCGCGGTTACTAGAGGAGTTCAAGGAATGGATACGTTTTGTTTCTGAGATTCGTGAAATGGATTGGAAAATAAAGATTGCTGAAGATAAATGGTCAGTTCACGATATCGTAAGTCATATATTACTGTGGGATAAATACTTTTATGAAGTAGCCATAAATCCGATATTAAACGATGCGCCTTTGACATTAACACATATGGATTTTGAACAATTTAATCAGGATGCTGTTGAATATGGAAAAACAAAAACGAAAGAAGAATTAATTAAAATGACTATTCAGTACCGTAACATGATATTGGAGAGTATAGAGAGTTTTGAAGACGACAAGTTTACTAAAGAATATGCTGACGGGAAGTTTACTGTAATATCATATTTAAGAGATTTTATCTGGCATGATCAACATCATATCAGAAAGATTGATGAGCTTAAAAGAAGAGCAATGTGAGTATATAGGCGGGTGAATAATATGGGGGATTATTGGAACAAAAGATTTACTGAAGAAGGAATGATTTGGGGTTGTGAACCAAGTCAAACTGTAACCCAAGCTATAGATTTGTTCAAAAAAAATAATGTACATGATATTTTGGTTCCTGGTGCTGGATATGGAAGAAATACGAAGGCGTTCTCTTCTTATTTTCAGGTTGATGGAATTGAGATATCTAGTTCAGCTATAAATCTAGCAAAAGAATGGGATTTAAAAACGAATTTTATTCAAGAATCGGTATTAGAGTTTACTACAAGCCAAAGGTATGATGGAATATATTGTTATGATTTATTACATTTATTTTTGTTAGAAGACCGAAAAAAACTGATACAGAATTGCGTGAAGCATTTGAAGGAATTGGGAGTAATGTATTTCACATGTTTTTCTGATCGTGATTCTAATAATGGTGTAGGTAGGAAAGTTGAGGAAGGAACATATGAATACAAGGAAGGGAAATATGCTCACTTCTTTACTGAAAAAGATTTAAAAGAACATTTTAATGATTTGAATATATTAGAAATGGGTTTCATGAGAGAAACTCTGATATATGTAGAGAAACAACAGAAAGAATATGAATTAAGATATATAGTTGTTCAAAATATTGGATAGCTATTTCGAGGAAGTAATTCAACAGACATGTCCCATCGCTTAGCTACCGCAAGTGGCAGCTGGACTGTTAATCTTAAAGCGCTGGGACATCGTGAATAAAGAAACGTTACATGTATTTGGAACTGAAGGGAATAAAAAATGAGAATGCAAGATAAACCGATAGTAAGTATTATAGGCTTGGGATTATTTAGTCTGACACTAGTGGTGCACATTTGTTTTAGATCAATAAGAACAATGGATGTAGGAATGGGGATATTATTGTCTCTAGTAAATGCCGTATTTTTAGTATTTACATTGCTATGGGGAGTATTAGGCACAGTAGAATTCTCAAGATTAATGAGTTGGAGAGAGAAAATAAAGAAAAGAGAAGTGAACGAAGAAGTAGATTTACATAAATACAAGAAAAAAATTAAAATATATCTATGTATAAACGTAATTTATTTATTACTAGTTATATGTCAACTCGGCTATGTTATTTATAGATGGGATGAGGTGAACGTATAGTGCATAGAGCAATGCGATGCTATTCGAAGGCGAAATAAGTTCCAGTTAACAACGTATTTTTGTACCGGCTATCATCTCAATCTGGTAGAAGAATTTCGGGAGATGTGGAACCAGTCAGAAACTTACGCCAAATCGTCAGGACGTAGAAAAAAATCAGCTTTGGAATTCTATATAAGGTCGCTTCACTCGGCTCAAGTTGATTTTTTATGTACTTTTTAACAAAGCAAATAAACTGCCATGAGCCAAATCGCTTAAGGCAGTTTATTTGTCTTTTGAACCTGTATATCCGTTGAAACTTTTTATTCCTCTCCGGTCGCCACCGGATTCTCCTCATAGCTGATCCAGTCGCTCCAGCTTCCCGGATATAAACGGACCTTACTAAATCCAGCTTCATTCAGGGCCAGTACATTGGGACAGGCGGATACGCCAGAACCACAATACACGATAATTTCTGCGTTTGGATCAAGATCGGCAAAGTGCTGCTGCAATTGTTCCGCATTTTTAAAGCTGCCTTTTTCGTCCAAGACCTCTTTCCAGAAGAAATTCACTGCACCGGGGATATGTCCCGCTGCTTGATCAATGGGCTCCTCCAGCCCCAGGTAGCGAGGCCGCTCTCTGGAGTCGATTAATATAGGTGAAAAACCGATATAGGAGCCAACAGGAACAGAATCTTCGGATACATGGTGCACCTCTTGCATACTTGTGAGCATTTGTGGCTGTACATTTGGTGTGAATGTACTTGGAATGCGAATCGGCTGGTCTGCCGTAACGGGGAACTTCGCTTCCTTCCAAGCGCTGTAGCCTTCTTCCAGCACATATACCTGCTCATGTCCGAGATAGCGCAGGAGCCACCAGAAGCGGGAAGCCATCATACCGCCTTGGTCATCATAAGCGACGATGCGCGAGGCAGCATTGATTCCGGCACGACTTAGACGTGCAGCAAGTGTATCCACATCAGGTAAGGGATGGCGACCCCCATGCTCAGCAAGAGGAGCGGTAAGGTCTTCTTCCAAATCGAAATGAACCGCCCCTGGAATATGGTCTTCATTAAATTGAGTCCGCCCAGCTCCGGCTTGTCCGAGCAGGGAACGGCAGTCGGCGATGATCATGTCCGGCTCATACAATCGGGCTAGCAGCCAGCGTTTGGATACGATGGATTTCATAGAGAATTCCGCCTTCCTTTTTTTAGAAGTGAATTTAATTCATTGAGTATGGTTTATGAAAATGGGGTAAATAAGTTAAGAGCTGGCCTTCAGGGGATGCTCAGTGTCGGGCAACTCACTTTGATGGACAACTTTCTTTTTAAAATCCGTTCCGTATCGGATAAAAATCCATACCCCGAACAGGATGAAAAAGCCTGCACCAAATTGTAAAGTAGACAACCTTTCCCCGAGCAGCACCCAAGCTAGCAAGGAAGAAATAACGGGCTCGCCGAGTACCGCCATCGACACCGCAGTTGCGTTAATGTATTTGAGCAGCCAGTTAAATAGGTAATGTCCGAACAGCGTAGGTACAATGGCTAACAGCAGGAACAGTCCCCATTCCCGTGGAGCGTATCCGGTAAAAGGAATGGCATCGACCACATTATACAGCGCAAGTGATGTGGCTGCGATGGCAAAAACCCAAAAATTATACACAAACGCGCTCAAATGCTCGCGCAGATGCTTGCCCATCAGCATATGGATGGACACGGCTACCATACCCAAGAAGGACAGTGCGTCCCCGAGCAGGGCTTGTCCAGAGACATGGAAGTCTCCAGCTCCGATGGCCAGCGAGCCGATAAAAGCCATACCCATCCCGATGAGCATAGCGCGATTCGTGCCCGTCCGGAAAAACAAAAATGAACCGAGCATGACAAGGATCGGCTCCAATGTCATAATAACGGTAGAGCTTGCAACGGTGGTCAGTCGCAGTGAGCCCATCCAGAGCAAGAAATGCAGCCCCAGCGCAATACCGGACCAGAGGATCAGCATCCACTGCTTGCGGGTCAGGCTAAACAGCTCAGTGCGGTACTTCCAGACCAAAGGCAGCATGATCAGATTGGTTAGGTACAAACGGTACATAGCGATGACGGACACCTCGGCTTCAGACCATCTTACGAAGATCGAGGAGAACGAAATAGCGATAATACCTATGATGTACAATAATTCAAAGGAAAACGACGGTTTGTGTGCTTGATTCACGTGGCAGCTCCATCCGTATGGGGGAAAATAAATACGTCTATGTTCCTTCCAAGCGGTATCTCGAAAATTAGGTTAATACAGCCCATTATACCGTACCTAACATTCCCGTGGTATTAGGATTTTGCAAAATCCTGAGAATATAATAAACGGGAGCAGGAGGTAGGATTTTGGATTTTAAGTGAGATGCTGCGTAGAACTTTTGCTGCACAAGCTCGTCTATCATAGTGGAGGTGGATTTTATGAAAAAACAAAACACAATTTCAATCATACTACTGACTGTAGTGGCAGTGCTGGCTCTGTCAGCCTGTGGAACGAAACCGCAAACCAATAGCACCGCACCTCAAGGGTCAGACCAACCGCAAACGCAACAGCAGCCGCAAGTTAAACCGGAGACAATCGCTGAGTCGGAGGTTAAAAAAGGCACAGGTGTATACAATGGAGCTGCTGACCCGCATACGGTAGAGATTGGAACCAATGGCGAAGCCCAATCCTTCCAATTGGGGGACGGACTGGACACGGTAATAGCTGGACTTAAGGAAGGCGATACAGTAGCGTTTGAATACACCGAAAAAGCAGTAGAGGGCGACGCGACGGCGAAGCAACTGACTTTAACGAAAATACAAAAAACAGAGGCTGCAACAGATGGCAATCAAAACGGAAGAGCTGGTCAAGCAGTAGGCGGAGAACGCACAAAGACTCAAACTTTTGATCTCACCCTTGAGGGAAAAAAGGAAAAGCAGACTGCGACATTAGCAAAAGGAGAGGGATATTCGCTGTATGTGTTTGATCCGATGTCCCTGTTTCCTGATCAAAACCGTGTTGCCTTGGCTGTAGATGATAACTATTATGCTGAAATTACGAAGCTACCCTCCGATTTTAATCTGGACGAACTTCAAAAAGAAGGCGAAAAGGATCTAGCTTCCATCGGTAAGGTGCAAAAGCTGGACAAAGCAGCCATACCTGAAGCGTTATCCAGTAGCCGTCTGTTCTTACAAGCGAGCAGTTCGAAGATGACACAGCAATATATAGTTGTAGAAAATAAAACAGGCGGTTTCATCGTGAAAGTGAACATTCCACAAGGTGAACCTGCTGAAGGATTCCAATCCTACATTTATACATCGCTGGAGAGCCTGCAAGCTAATAAATAACCCTACTTTGATGCGGGATGATCGGCGGCTTACAATCATGAATTTAAGGCAGTCATGCCGCTGAAAATGGTTATTTTAAGGGCTAGGTTAGAGCTATAAGGGTCTAATCTATAATTGCGAGACCTGCACTTTTGTGCTATAAAGGATGAGAGAATAAGATCATTCCGGCTTGCGAAGTCGTATGAAGCGATGAAGGAGTTGTTAGATTTACTATGTCCATCGAAATGAATACACAAGAAGTCATCAACGTGATTAAAAACAGCAAGAAAAAGACGCCTGTTAAAGTATATGTAAAAGGAGCTTTGGCTTCCGCATCATTTGGCGAGAATGTTCAAGCTTTTATTTCTGGAGACAGTGGTGTTGTATTTGGTGATTGGGCTGATATCAAGCCGGTACTGGATAGCGCAAACGCTAAAGAAGAAGATTATGTGGTGGAAAATGATCGCCGTAACTCCGCTGTTCCAATGTTGGATCTGAAAGGCATTAATGCACGCATTGAGCCAGGCGCATATATCCGTGATATGGTTGGCATCGGTAACAACGCAGTCATCATGATGGGTGCAGTGATTAACATCGGTGTCACCATTGGTGAAGGCACGATGATTGATATGAATGCTGTGCTGGGCGGTCGTGTTAAAGTAGGCAACATGTGCCACATCGGTGCAGGCGTTGTCTTGGCGGGTGTCATTGAGCCACCGTCCGCACAGCCTGTTATCGTAGAAGACGAAGTATTGATCGGTGCGAACTCGGTTGTACTGGAAGGCGTACGCATTGGTAAAGGTGCAGTTGTTGCAGCCGGAGCGGTTGTAACTGAAGATGTGCCTGAATACTCCGTAGTAGCGGGTACACCTGCACGTGTGATCAAACAGGTCGACGATAAGACCAAATCTAAAACTGAGATTTTGAAAGAACTGCGCGTTCTGTAAGAATGCAGAAGTTTTTTATGTACCAAAGGTGAACGATTCCTTGTCAGAAGCATGATGCACTGACAGCATAACTTAGGGACGAAGCACAACGGACAAGGCTCGGCGGCTGCGCCGGGCTTTTGTCCTTTTGTTCTTTTGCCCGATAAGAGCTGATGAGCTATAAAGAGGAGGCGTGGCAGCAATGAGTACGGTCGACTATCGTTCTTTTGTCCAAATACGAAGAGATTTACACCAAATTCCCGAACCGGGTTTTGAGGAGTACAAAACACAACAATATTTGCTGGATTATTTGGAAACGCTCCCTCAGGAGCGGTTGGAAATTCGTACATGGCGTACGGGCGTGTTAGTGTTCATTCATGGATCAGCTCCTGAACGCCGCTATGGATATCGTTGTGATATGGATGGTTTACCGATTGAAGAAGAGACAGGTTACGATTTCCGTTCGACCCATCCCGGCTATATGCATGCTTGTGGACACGATTTACATATGACGATTGGATTGGGAATTGTTACTCACTTTGCAAGCCATCCGATTAAGGATGATCTGGTTGTATTGTTTCAACCGGCTGAGGAAGGGCCGGGCGGAGCCTTGCCTATGCGGGACAGCACAGAGCTGGCAGACTGGATACCCGATGAAATTGTCGCGCTGCATGTTGCACCTGAATATCCTGTCGGTACCATTGCGACTCGCCCGGGCATCCTATTTGCCAATACGTCGGAGCTTTTCATCGACCTGAAGGGTACGGGCGGGCATGCTGCGTATCCACACAAGGCGAATGATATGGTAGTGGCTGCTTGCCAACTGGTGGGACAATTACAAACGGTTGTAGCCCGTAATGTGAATCCACTCGATGCAGCAGTCATTACTGTGGGTAAGGTTAGCGGAGGCACGAAGCAAAATATTATCGCAGAAACCGCCCGGTTGGAGGGTACGATCCGAACGTTGTCTGCCGATACGATGGCGCTGGTTAAATCGCGGATCGAAGCGCTGGTGCGCGGTGTGGAAGCTGGGTTTGAATGCCATGCCGAGATTCATTATGGCTCCAATTATTTGCAAGTGTACAATGAAGCTCAGGTGACCGAGGAATTTATGAACTGGGTCAGTAACCGGCAGGATGTGCAGCTTATTGAATGCGGAGAAGCGATGACCGGAGAAGACTTCGGGTATTTTCTGGAGCGAATTCCCGGTCTGATGTTCTGGCTTGGCGTTGATACGCCTTATGGTTTGCATCATGCGAAGCTGGAGCCTGCGGAAGAAGCGATTGGTGTAGCCATTCGTGTGCTGACAGACTATTTTACATGGAAGTCTCAAGGGTAAATGAGGCGCCCTGAATAATTATGTTTAATAAAATGGAATGAAGTCGAATTTTTGAAGGAGGGTGTTATGGGAGAGCAAACCATCATCCGATTTGAACGGGTGACCAAGCAATATGACAACGATCCCCCAGTGCTGGCGGACGTCAGCTTTGAAATTGAGCGTGGTAAATTTTATACACTGCTGGGGCCTTCCGGCTGTGGTAAAACGACGATTCTGCGTATGATTGCAGGTTTTGCGGAGCCGACAGAAGGCTCTATTTATTTAAATGGAAAACTCATTAATCGTGTTCCAGCCAATGAGCGGCAGGTCAATACGGTTTTTCAAGATTATGCGCTATTTCCGCATCTGAATGTGTTTGAAAATGTAGCCTTTGGTCTGCGAATCAAAAAGATGAATAAAAAGGACATCCAAGAGAAGGTGACACAGGCGTTGTCCTTTGTCAATCTGGAAGGCTACGGCGAGCGGGAAATTTCTGAGATGTCCGGAGGACAGCGTCAGCGTGTTGCCATCGCACGGGCTATCGTTAATGAGCCTGACGTTCTCTTGTTGGATGAACCGTTGTCTGCATTGGATTTAAAGCTGCGTACTGAAATGCAGTACATTTTGCGCGAAATGCAGCAGCGCCTTGGAATTACCTTTATTTTCGTTACGCATGATCAGGAGGAAGCACTGGCCATGTCGGACGAAATTTTTGTCATGAACAAAGGTAAGATTGAGCAGAGTGGTACGCCTAATGATATTTATGATGAGCCGATCAATCGGTTTGTTGCTGATTTCATCGGCGAATCCAATATTGTCCCAGGACGGATGATTGCGGATTACCAAGTGGAATTTAACGGCCGACAGTTTGAATGTGTCGACGGAGGCTTACGTCCGAACGAGCCCATTGAAATCGTGATCCGACCGGAGGATCTGGAGATTACGAGTGTTGTTGAAGGCAAGCTGCGTGTAAAAGTGGATACCCAATTGTTCCGTGGTGTTCACTATGAAATAAGCTGCTATGATGATTCGGGACAGGAATGGCTCGTGCATTCTACCAAAAAGGCGGAGCTGGGCAGTGAAATCGGTCTGCGATTTGACCCGGAAGCGATCCATGTGATGCGGTTCGGGGAAACAGAGGAAGAATTTGATCGGCGTCTGGAAGCCTATGAAGAGGTGGATCAGCATGTCCGGTAATACAAGAGCAGCGTATCTGCTGCCTTATTATTTATGGATTGTGCTGTTTGTGGCGGCTCCGGTTGTACTTGTGTTTTACTATTCACTATTTGATGTGGATGGTCATCTCACATTCAACAACTATGCTCAGTTTCTGACACCTGTTTATTTGAGCATGACGCTTAGCTCGTTTTGGTATGCATTTCTGATCACTGTATTTTCACTGTTAGTTGCTTACCCGGCAGCCTATTTACTCACACGCACCAAGCATAAGCAGCTGTGGCTGTTGCTCATTATTTTGCCGACCTGGATTAACCTGTTACTCAAAACGTATGCTTTTATTGGGATTTTCGGAACCTATGGTCCGGTGAATGCGGTGTTAGGTATGGTTGGGTTGGGAGGTCAGCAATTATTGTTTACCAGCTCCAGCTTTGTGTTTGTGTCGGTTTATATTTTTGTGCCTTTTATGATTTTGCCCATCTATAACGCGTTGGAAGGGTTAAACCCTTCATTGCTGGACGCAGCCCGTGATTTGGGAGCTTCCAAGTGGACTGCGTTTCGCAGGGTTATTTTTCCGTTAACGCTTGCGGGTGTGCGATCTGGTTGCATGGCTGTGTTTATTCCAGCGTTGTCGCTGTTTATGATTACCCGCCTGATTGCAGGTAACCGTGTGATTACACTGGGGACGGCGATAGAGCAGCATTTTCTGGTTACTCAGGATTGGGGTATGGGCTCTACGGTTGCCGTGTTCCTGATTTTGGCGATGGGGATCATTATGCTGCTCACCTCGGGAACGAAACGGAGGGTGCGGCATGGTAAATAAAAACCGATTCGGAAATATTTATTTGGTGATTGTTTTTCTCGTTTTGTACGCGCCTATTTTGTATTTGATGTACTATTCCTTCAATAGCGGCGGGACGATGCATGAGTTTGAGGGTTTTACACTCCAGTATTACAAAGAGGTGTTTGCAGACACTCGCTTGATCATTATTGTCATTAACACCTTGGTGATTGCTTTGCTGTCATCTGCGTTGGCTACGATTATTGGCATTATGGGTGCGCTGGCTATCCATCAGATGCAGAACCGTCGAGTCAAAAATACGCTGCTGTCGCTCAATAATGTATTGATCGTGAACCCGGACGTCATTATCGGCGCTTCCTTCCTTATTTTGTTCACGATGGTCGGGATTAAGCTGGGTTTCTACTCCGTTTTATTGTCCCATATTGCGTTTAGTGTGCCGATTGCGGTCATTATGATTTTGCCGCGGCTTCAGGAAATGAGTCCATCCCTGGTGGATGCTGCGCGTGATTTGGGTGCCAGTCGACTGGACGTATTGACCAAGGTGATTTTGCCCTTTATCAAGCCAGGGATTTATGCGGGCTTCTTTATGGCGTTAACGTACTCGCTGGATGATTTTGCGGTGACCTTTTTTGTGACAGGTAGTGGCTATTCTACCTTATCGGTGGAAATATACTCACGTGCCCGGCAAGGGGTTTCCTTGTCCATCAATGCGCTGTCCACGCTCATTTTCCTATTTACTGTGTTGTTGGTAGTGGGCTACTACTTTATTATGCGCAAGGCGAATCGCAATGGTAAAAAAGAGCCTGCGGCAGAAATGGGGGTGCCTAGATGAAGTCACTTGTGCGCGTGTTTCTGTCGATTTTCATCATCTCGTTTGGGCTGATGGGGGTGGCTGCATGGCTTAATTCCAGTCAAGGCTACTCCGGTGGTAACACACTGACGGTGTACAACTGGGGAGACTACATTGATCCTGAGCTGCTGGAACGGTTTCAGAAGGAGACGGGAATTACCGTCATTTATCAGACCTTTGACTCCAATGAGGCGATGCTGACGAAAATCGAGCAGGGAGGAACTTCGTTTGATGTAGCGGTTCCCTCGGAATATGCTTTGGCTAAAATGAAGCAGGAGCACTTGTTGCTCCCGTTGGACCATAGTAAGCTGCCGAATTTGAAGCATGTAGATTCTCATTATCTAAACCTTTCGTTTGATCCGAATAACCAATATTCGGTTCCGTATTTTTGGGGTACAGTCGGGATTGTGTTTAACCCGGAGCTGACGAAAGGCATTGATTTTCATAGCTGGGATGGCCTGTGGGACCCGAAGCTACGTAATAACCTGTTGCTGGTTGATGGAGCTAGGGAGATTATGGGCATGTCGCTGAACAGTCTCCACTATTCCTTGAATGACACGAATGAGGCACATTTGCTGCAGGCTTCGACGAAGTTGGAGAAATTAGCGCCCAATGTGAAAGCGGTTGTTGGTGACGAGATTAAAATGCTGCTGGCAAACGAGGAAGCTGCTGCCGGGGTTGTATGGTCCGGTGATGCGTCTGAAATCATGGATGAGAACGATAAGCTCGATTACATCGTGCCGGATGAAGGCTCCAACCTGTGGTTTGATAATATAGTTATTCCAAAAACCGCTACCCATGTGGATGCGGCCCATAAGTTCATCAATTTCATGATGCAGCCCGATGTAGCCGCTCAAAATGCCGAATTTGTAGGATACTCCACGCCAAACAAGGATGCAAAGAAATTGCTGCCTAAAGATATTTCTGGCGATGAGCGGTTCTATCCTCCATCTGAAATTACAGATAAGCTGGAAGTATACAACAATTTGGGCAAACGCATGCTCGCTCATTACAATGAATTGTTCCTTCAATTCAAAATGCATTTAAAGTAGGGGAGTGGCGTGAGGATTCAGGTTTGCGCTTTAGAGGTCGCTGCGGAGGCGGATGGTGCTTACCATCGCTGTTAAATTCCGATTTTTATGATTACCGCATAAAGGTGGAAATCGGAATTTAAAGGCGACCGCTTCGCTTGTCCAGTACCATTCCGCCCCCTCCGCTGCACCGTGCTTAAAGCTAGTCACCCATGAATCCCTACGCCGATAGCGCGTGGGAGTAGTGGAAGAATAGGCCTCTGAGCCACCCGTAGGGGTGCCTCAGAGGCCTATTCTGTTTCCTCACCGTGTAAAGCGGTGAGTATTCTTTTATCCTGCTGCTCCACACACACGTTAGAGAATTTTGGGACTTTAAGGTGGGCAGTGAGCGAAGCGGGTCATTTGAATCTGGAGAAGCGGCAGCGTTCGCTTTTGTGGCGGGATTCTTACCTATAAATGTTTTATCCAATTCAAGAATCCCCCAGCAACAGCGATCGGAAGATCAAATGGACTGCGTAGCGCCTCTAACCACCTTAACCCCTCACCATTCCTCTAACAAACTTCTCTATTTTATCCAATCCTTGCTCCAGCACATCCTGTCCGTAAGCATAGGACAAGCGAACGTATCCTTCGCCATAGGAAGAAAAGGCATCTCCAGGTACTACAGCCACTCCATGCTCTTCCAGCAGCTTCAAGGTAAAACCCATCGAGCTTAATCCAAAATGGGCGATGGAAGGGAAGAGATAAAAGGCTCCCTCAGGCTTCTCTAGTGGAATTCCCATATCAGTCAGTCTTCCGTGTACATAGTCGCGACGTCGGCGGTACTCCTCGCGCATCGGAAGTGCATCATCCACCCCGACGGTCAGGGCTTCGAGTGCTGCATATTGGCTAATTGAGCTAGCGCAGGTCACGTTGTACTGATGGACTTTGACCATGTGCTGTGTAATTACAGCGGGTGCAAGTGTAAAACCAATACGCCATCCCGTCATGGAATGTGATTTGGACAGACCGTTAATGACGATGGTGCGCTCCCGCATACCTGGAAGAGCTGCAATGGACACGTGGGGGGGATCGTAAATCAGTTCGCTGTATATTTCGTCCGAAATGATAAACAGATCGCGCTCCTTCAGTAAATCGGCGACCGCTTCCAGTTCTTCGCGGCTCATCACTCGCCCGGTCGGATTCGAAGGATATCCGAGAATGACTGCTTTTGTCCGTTCGGTCAGATAAGGCTCCAGCACCTCGGCTGTGAGCTTGAATCCGCTACTGCGGGTATCGGCAAACACAGGAATGCCGCCTGACAAACGGATCAATGGCTCGTACCCTGGGTAGATTGGCACGGGTAGAATGACTTCATCACCGGGTGACAAAATCGTGCGTAAGGTAATATCCAGCGCTTCACTGGCTCCGTTCGTTACGATAACCTCATCCTGTCCACGGTAATTTAGGCCGTATTTACGGGCTACAAACGCCGCTGCGGCTTCTCGTAATTCCGGCAGTCCCGGATTAGGTGTATAAGTGGTCCGGCCTTCATCAATCGCCCGATGGGCAGCTTCCATAATATGCGCAGGGGTAGGGAAATCCGGCTGTCCAATCGTTAAGGAGAGCGTTCCGGGTAATGCGGCAACTTTATTTGCGATTTTGCGGATGCCGCTGATTTGAATATTTTTGACCTGATCGTTAAGCAAATGCTCCATAGCGTGTGTGCCACCTTTTTCTGTATTAGAACAAGTTTACAATAATATGATCTGATTACGCTACGGCAAGAAGAATTCATTTTTACATAATTTAAGTACTAAATTGGCTAATTTGTGGTATCTTAAATATAGGATATGTTTGTAAGCGTAATCATGGCTAAATTGGGGAAGGGAACAGCTTCTAAATCCAAGAGTGGATGATCAAGTGGATCAGGATGAAAAAACATCTGAAGCCATTTTGTTGTACAAGCCTATTCTTGGTGTAAAGCAAGCTAAGGGACAAGGTAAGAGTTGTTAGTTTAATTGCAAATGTCAGATTGATTGACTTTGTGAGGTAGTTAAGTTATCTTTTGTGGAGAAGTCGTATGATAAAGTAGAATGAAGAGGTGAAGCATCGTGGGAGTAACAGCTAAACAAATTTTTGTGAATTTACCAGTTAAAAACCTACAGCACTCCATTGATTTTTTCACTACAATTGGATTTGAATTTAACGCTCAGTTCACTGATGAACATGCAACCTGCATGGTTGTTAGTGAGCATATTTTTGTCATGCTATTGGTTGAAGAACGTTTTAAAGCGTTCACTACAAAGGAAATTTCAGATGCCACGAAAAGCACAGAAGCGATTGTTGCTCTATCGGTGGAGAGCCGAGAAAAGGTGAACGAGATCGTTCGCAAGGCTTTGGAAGCAGGCGGCCAGCCCTCGAATGAACCTCAAGATCATGGTTTTATGTATGGATGGAGCTTTCAGGATTTGGATGGTCATTTGTGGGAGTTCTTTTATATGGCAGAGCAGTAATAGAAGTAAGGGTGATTAAGTAGTAAACAAAGTACCATGGAAAGTAAGCTATCCTAAAAAGATAGTTTACTTTCTTTATTGTATGTTATCGAACTCACCGGGAGGAATCACAATGTCTAACGAAGTGAGAGTTTACCCTGTTCAAGCTCTGAACGAAGCCCTGACAGATTCACTGAGTCGACTGTTAATCGACGTGGTTGCAGACGGTGCATCTATAGGTTTCTTACCTCCATTAGGTTATCAGGAAGCAGCAGCTTATTGGAATAATGTACTTGAGGATGGCGTAGTTCTGTGGATTGCCGAGAAGGACGAAGTACCTGTAGGGACGGTCCAGCTTCATTTGGCTCAAAAAGCTAACGCTATTCATCGTGCGGAAATTGCAAAGCTTATGGTACATCCGTCCGGGCGCAGGCTTGGGATCGCACGTCAGTTAATGAAGGCAGCGGAAGAAGAGGCACTAAGTCAGGATAGAACGTTACTGGTGCTAGATACGCGGGTGGGTGATCCCTCCAATGGACTATACGAGTCGATCGGGTTCGTGGAAGCTGGTGTTATTCCGGGTTATGCTCAATCAGCCGATGGTCAACTGCATGCCACTCGATATTATTATAAGCCATTAAATCCGTATTCCAGTCATAGCTGAGCATTTGCCGAATAACCGTGGTATATACGGGTAATCATAACTTGTCATAGGATTACATAACCTTTTTCCGCGTTTATTCGACTGGTAAAGCACGGGAATCGGAACGTATAATGAAGAGGGGATCAGAAGAGGTCTTTTTATGTCAATTTGGCTGTACTGAATTGAAGAACGTAGCAAACACAGCGGAGGAATCAGAGAATATGAGGTTGGAGCATGATTTTTTAGGTACCAAGGAAGTACCATTAGATGCCTATTACGGTGTACAAACGCTGAGGGCAAAAGAAAATTTTCCAATTACAGGCCAACGACTGCACCCTGAGTTGATTAAAGCCATGGCGATCGTGAAAAAGGGAGCAGCGACGGTAAATATGGAACTAACTCGTTTACACCGCTCCAAAGCAGAGGCCATTATTCAGGCTGCTGATGAGATTATACAAGGACAGTTGCATGATCATTTCATCGTCGATCCCATTCAGGGCGGCGCAGGCACGTCCATTAATATGAATACAAATGAAGTGATTGCGAACCGCGCGTTGGAGCTGATTGGCAAGCAACGCGGAGATTATCAGGAGATCAGTCCTAATAATCATGTTAATATGGCGCAATCGACGAACGATGCTTTTCCTACAGCCGTACACTTGGCTGTATTAAGCATGATTGATAAACTGTTGGCTACCATGAGTGAGCTTCAGGAAGCATTTTCCCGCAAGGCCAATGAGTTTGATAGTGTGATTAAGATGGGTAGAACCCACTTGCAGGATGCAGTGCCAATCCGATTAGGACAGGAGTTTCAGGCTTATGCGCGTGTGCTGGGTCGTGATATCGGACGCGTGCGTGCGACCAAACAGCACCTGCTAACGATTAATATGGGTGCAACTGCGGTAGGTACTGGCCTGAATGCAGACCGTCGTTATATTCAGCGTGTCGCAGAGGTACTGGCAGACGTCAGTGGCTTCCCTGTGGAAGCTGACGAAAATCTTGTAGATGCTACACAAAATACGGATGCTTATACTGAAGTGTCTGCCGCCTTGAAAATTTGTATGATGAATATGTCTAAGGTGGCAAATGACATCCGCTTAATGGCTTCCGGACCTCGTGCAGGTCTGGGAGAACTGAGTCTGCCTGCTCGTCAGCCAGGGTCATCCATTATGCCAGGCAAGGTAAATCCGGTGATGTGTGAGGTCATTAACCAAATTGCTTTTCAGGTCATTGGTAATGATCATACGATCTGCCTGGCTTCAGAGGCGGGCCAGCTGGAGCTGAACGTGATGGAGCCTGTGCTTGTCTACAATCTGCTGCAATCGCTGGAAATTATGAAGCAGGGCTTCCACGTTTTCCGTATACATTGTGTAGAAGGAATTGAAGCAAATGTGGAGCGGTGCCATGAATATGTGGAGAACAGTGTAGGTATTATTACAGCACTCAATCCCCACCTTGGATATGAGGTAGTATCACGTATTGCCCGCGAAGCAATTACGACGGGGAAATCGGTGCGCGAGCTGTGCCTGCTGTATAATGTACTGACCGAGGAAGAGTTGGACATTATATTGGACCCGTACCAAATGACTCAGCCTGGTATTGCCGGAGAATCTTTGCTGAATCGCGAATAATGATACGGAGTATGGAATTTAGATAGCTTTGAGGCAAGACGAAGATAGCCCCGTCGAATCTGGCGGGGCTATTGTTATGGTGATAAGAGAGATGTAATACGGGAGCCAGCGTGCATAGGGGAGTTCCCTGTTAAGGATGATACGGCTACGCTTACGGTAGAAAAGGGAGAGTTGGGTGTTGCTAGAAAAATTATTGGCATACAAGGAATTAGGAATAGGACTCATTGTACTTTTGGTGTTGTTTGCGCTCATCATCAGAGGACTGATACGTGGTCGCAGAAATCGGATTTTACGTGATCTGGACCCACGCAAAATTGGAATTCAGGATATAGATCGTATGGAGGATGGCTCGGAATTTGAGCTTTATTTGCAACGGTTATTATCCGCGCTTGGCTATAAGGACATCTATAAAACAACCAGTAGCCGGGATTTTGGAGCGGATCTGGTTTTTACAGACCGTGAAGGCATCAGAGTTGTCATACAGGCCAAACGTTATGGCGTACAACATCCGGTGGGCTTGGGAGCAGTACAGGAAATTTACACCTCTATGCGTTATTATGCGGCCGACAAGTCTATCGTTATCACCTCCGGCCGTTATACGGAATCTTGTAAAACACTTGCTGCTGTCAACGGGGTTAAATTATTAGATCGCAACGACTTGATCGACATCATAGATTTATTCAAGGCTAGGCACCGCGAGGAGGTTATGGACCTATTAGAAAGTAAAGTAGATGTGATTGCTTCCAAATGGAGTGAAAGATAATCATAAAAGGGACTGAACTACTGGCGACGAGTTTGAAGGCCAGTAATCAGTCCCTTTTATTTTTTAACATGATGCTTGTTCTTATACTGTTATCATTAGATGCCTGTCCAGACATCCTTGGCATAGCGTTTTTCCTGTTGGAGACGATCCAACCATTGCTGTGCTTCTTCTTTACTGGTATGGTGTGCTTCCGCGTAAGCAGCACAAAGGGTGTTTTCTACATCGGGAGCCATCCGGCTACCATCACCGCATACATATAGATGCGCTCCTTCATCAAGCAAGTGAATCAGAGTGTCCGCATCTTCTTTCATGACATGCTGCACGTATCTTTTGGGTTGATCGGGCAGACGTGAAAAGGCTGTATGAAGCGTAACGATTCCTTCCTGCTCCCAGGCTTGCAGCTCTTGCTTGTACAGATAGTCAAGCTTAGGATTACGGCAGCCATAGTATAGGTGAGCCTCGCCGAGCTGTTCCCCTCTTTCTTTAAGTACATGGCGGGTTTGGAGGAATCCGCGGAATGGTGCCACTCCAGTACCTGGACCGACCATGATGACAGGCACCGTCGGATCTTCCGGCAAACGGAAGCCCGACTGAGGCTTACGCACAAAAATGACAATTGGATCATCTGGTTGGAGCTGCGCCAAATAGTTGGAGGCAATTCCCAGGTATTCGCCCTGTCCGCTACGGGCTGGTCCACGCACGACGCCCACGGTTATACTCGCTGAATTCTCCGATTCAAGCGGAGAGCTTGAGATGGAGTAGTACCTAGGCTTGAGTGGAGGTAACAGCGAGATAAAGTTTTCAAATGGCAGCTCGCAGGCTGGATACTTCTCCAGAATATCCAGCATCGTGACGTGCTTCTGTCGTATCTCTTGATCAAAGGTAGAATCCTCTAGCAAAGCTTCGATTTCTTTCTTGTGCGGTGGACACACTGTAAAGGATGCTAGTTGCCGTAGCTGGGCTCTCGTTGCCGGTTCTTGCAGTTCCACACTGAGAGTGAGCAAATCTCCTACGCTGACAGGCCGATCTAAGGGGAGATGCGCCGCATCCCGGTCACTGCCTCTCAATACGATGTAGTCTTGATCCTGTAACTTAAAGCGTTGCATTACTCTATTCGCCAACGAAGCAGGATTACGCGGCAAAACACCCAGATGATCACCCTCGCGATAGGACAATCCGGTTGGTAATTGGATCTCCAGATGCCGTGTACTGCGTTCACTTTCAGCAGCGTGCAATTCACGATTCGCGGTAACAACGGCAGTAGTTGCCTCATAGTTGGCCGCCAGAGGAGCGCTAAGTACGTCGCTTACAAACTCTATGCTCAGACTGCTGGTGTCCTGTGGTTCTGTATCACTGTGCTCTATGCCGAAAGCATTCAGCAATTCCGGCCATAGGCCGCGATTCCAGACTTCCCAATCCTTCTCGAAGTCACCACTGGCGTCGCCCTCGCCCCGATCATACAGTCGCTTTGCCCCTTTGGCAGCCATTAGCTCATCAATCATCCTTGGAATACGCTGATACGTGCTGGCCCAATTCCGGTCACCGCAACCAAAGACAGCGTACCTTATGCCTGCCAGTTGGCCCTCGTCTACCTGCTTCAACCATTCTACAAAGGCATCAGCATTATCCGGCGGATGTCCGTTATAAGATGCAGTCGTAATAAGTACCACGCCTTCTTTAGGCAAATGGTCCACATGTTCATTCAGAGTTGCTATGCTACTGTTAAAACCCCAATTCCGACCTAAATCGGCTAGTTCACCCGCAAGTCCCTCAGCTGTACCCAGATTCGAGCCGTACAAAGACAGCAAAGAAGTATCATGTTTTTCGGCATGAGGAGCTGCAACTTTTTGTTCCTCCTGTTCATGAAGTTCTTGAGCGGCACCCGGCAGCATGACGGCAGTCTGTGTGCTACGCGGTCGTACTTGAATGGTGAAGCCCTCAGGCTTGAGTGTGAGCGTCTCTTTGACTTTCAACTCATAATGAGTATGATCAATCAGCTCAAAATGTTTCAGTACCATACCCAGCACAAGGGTGGCCTCCTGTAAGGCAAACTGTTGTCCAATACAGGCCCGTTGACCGTTGCCAAACGGTTTATAGGCATCTTGTGGAATGGCGGATGGGTCCTCAAAGCGTTCCGGTCTAAATTCCTCAACATCTTCACCCCAAGCCTCGGTATCACGGTGCAGTTTCGGGATGAGTACATTTACACTGTCGCCCTTTTTAAGCGGATAGGTTCCGTCGAGCAGTGTATCTTCTTTGGCGAAGAGCGAGAAGGCGGGCGCTGTCGGCCATAGCCGCAGAGCTTCATTCAGTATCATCCTTATGTACTTGAGCTCACGCACCTGAGTATAGGAAGGCAGCGAATCGGTGAGCACGCGATCCACTTCTTCATAGGCTTTGGTTAGCGTTCGTGGATTTTTAAGCAAATAGTAAATGGCAAAGGATAAAAGCCCACTGGTCGTTTCATGACCGGCGATGAGGAAGGTGATGATCTGATAACGGATATTTTCATCATCCAGCGTTTCACCTGTTTCCGGGTCCTTGCCTTCCAGCATACGTGCCAGTAAATCCTCTTCACCTTGGTTGCCCAGGGTTTTGCGTTCTTGAATAATGCTGTCCACCAGAGAGAACATCGTTTCGATGTCGTGTTTAAACTGTTTTTTCTTCGATAACATCAGCTTGTTTTGCAAATTGAGGCGTTGCAACTGACCCATTGCTTCATCCAGTGCGCGTGTCATACTGGTCACGAACGGATGGGGCTGGTCGCGGTAAAAGCTGTTAAAACGATAATTAAAGCCGCATAATCCGATGGTATCCAAAGTCAGCCGGGTCATATCTTCCGGTACCTCTACACTTTCATCTGGATTGAGCCGAGACCATTTCTGCACCAGCTGAACCGCAAGATCAAGCATCATATTGTGGTAACCCTTCATAGCCCGCTGACTGAAGCTTGGTAGCAATATTTGATGGGCCTTGCGCCAGTTCGGTTCCTCAGTCCAGCTTGTGAATAGTCCGTCTCCGGCAAAAGCTCGTACTTTTTGTAAGGGAGCCCACACCTGCTTATCGAAACGGGATTCATCACAAGCATCTGCCACTAGCTTATGATCGGAAATATAAATGTTCGTTCCTTCAGGCAGATCCATGCGAAAGATGGGACCGTACTCATTAGCAAGCTTAACCAGAGACTGGACAGGGGCATGTGTATCAATCAAGGGCAGATTTCCTAAGGGACCATATGTTTTGGGTTGTGGAATTAAATGGGTCGAAGTCATTTTAAATGTTGCTCCTTTCAGATTGAAATAGGGTGATGGTTTCAAAGTACCTATGTTTTCCAAATTACACTTTATTCTTCCGGTATAAACGAAAATAAATGAATTTGGACAGTTCGTATAATAAAAACAAAGCAAAATATACATTTTTTACATAATAAACAAAGACATCACACTTATCACACTTCTATTAACAATGAATTTACAGAAACTCTTATGAAAAAATATGCTTTTATAACCGATATAAAGATGTTGGGGATTTGCATTTTATGTTGAGGTGATATGTCATGAAGAAACGAGCTCTATTATTAACTTTTAGGTGGATTCCCATTGTCACGATCTTTGCATTATTGGTAAGTGCATGTGGGCAATCAGACGTACAAACCAAGGCCGAACCCATTAAGGTGGGAATCGTACTGTCAGATATTGGTCTGGGTGACCAATCTTACAGCGACGCGGCTTTTCGAGGTTTGGTCAAGGCACGGGATGAGGGGAAGATTGTTTTTGAATACCGGGAAATAACGGAGACCAAGACGTATGATGCGGCTTTTGAGCAGCTTGCTCAAGAAAAAGCGGATTTAATCATTGGGTTGGGTTATATGGTGAAGGACAGTATGGAATCCATTGCCAAAAAATACCCAGACCGTAAATTTTTAATCGTGGATGAGAAATCAGATTTACCGAATGTGGCCTCTATTAGCTTCAAAGCAGAAGAGGGCAGTTTTATGGCTGGGGTCGTTGCCGGTTTGACGAGTCGCACCGAACAGGTGGGTTTTCTTGGAGGTGCGGAATCTCCTCTGTTGAAAAAATTTGAAATTGGGTACCGCGCAGGGGTGCAATCAGTCAAGCCTAATGCCAAAGTTACTGCAACGTATGCAGGAGATTTTGGAAAGCCGGAACTGGGTACGAAAATTGCAGATGACATGATTAATCAGGATCAGATTGATGTTATCTTTGCAGCCGCAGGTCTCACGGGCGTAGGTGCGCTACAGGAAGCGCAAAAACAGCAAAAATTAGCCATCGGGGTCGATAGCGACCAGTTTTTTATTGCGGAAAAGGCGGTAGTGACCTCGATGTTTAAAAATGTAGACATTGCAATTTATACAGCAGTCAAAGGCTTTGCAGATCATCAAAGAAAATTTACGGAGAAGGATATGGTGTTTGGTCTTGCAGAAGATGGCGTAGGTTTAGCGCCTATTCGTGTCGTGACACTGAGTCCGGATCAGCAAAAGTTGTTGGATGATTTAAAGGAAAAAATCAAATCCGGCACACTTACTGTTCCCACCCAATAAATTTTCGCAAACGGAGGATGAAAGCTGATGAAACTGCAAGGTAAACTGGTGCTGAATGCGATGATTTCCTTGATCGCTTGTCTGGCTTTAGTGGCATATATCATTTTTGAATTAATTCGTATTAACTCGCAAAGTAGTAATTTGGTTCCGGCTATGTTGAATGTACAGCAGCTCAATGCCTATTTGATTCAGTCGGGACAGGCGTTGCAAAATTATTCTGCTTCCATGACAGAGAGCAACAAAGCTGATGTGCAAAATCAACTGACTCAGTCTGAAAAGACGATTGCTTTGCTTTCACAGGGCATGATGCAGACCGAAGAACAGCAAAAACGACTGAATACGATTAAAACAAAATTCAGCCAATTGAAAGTAGCAACGGAGAAAGCAATGAGTACCCAAAACAGTCCGGAGTCCAAGCGGGAGGCCATGCGCGCCCAGGGGATTCAGAACGATGTTTTTATGCTGGATCTGCTGACCAAGGCACGTTATGACCAATACACAGAAGATTTGACCAAGAGCATTCGTTTTACTTGGCAATTGGCCTTAGCAGGTGCAGTTTTACTTCTGGTGGCAGTTGGGCTATATAATACATACACCTCCAGGCAGCTTGCCCTTAGAACACGTAAGTTAACGGATGCCGCAAAGCAAATTGCCGAGGGGAATCTGACCGTTCAGCTCGCACAAACGAAGGGACGCGATGAGCTGGACGAGCTCAATGAATCTTTCCGGGTAATGATCGGGAACTTGCGCAGCATTGTACTCTCCATTGATCAGGCGGGTAATCGTGTCGATCTGATGGCTCGGGATATTGATCACCATAATGAGGCCATGAAGGAAATTGTGACACAAGTCAGCACGTCAACAGAGGAACTGGCGATAGGCAGTCAGAAAATTGCTGAGGATCTGTCGTCGACAGTTGGTGTTGTGGACGAGATGCAGCAAAAGTTTGAATCGAATCTGCTGGAGACCACTCAATCGACCGCGTATAGTGAGGATGCTTTGCGTGTCATTGAGCAGGGTACGCGGGTCATGAGCGATCAACTGCGTATTGTTGCAGAAAATCGTTCAGCCATGTCCGAAGTGGAGCAGACAGTCAAGGAGCTGGAAGCTAATGCAGCCGAGATTACAACCATGACTGGATACGTATCCGAAATTGCGAGCCAAACATCGCTGTTGTCCTTGAATGCTTCTATTGAGGCTGCACGTGCGGGTGAAGCAGGAAAAGGTTTTGCTGTGGTTGCCAATGAAGTGAAAAAGCTGGCGAATCAATCAGAGTCTGCTGTAAAGAAAATTTATACCGCAGTTGACGGTATTACGCAGGCTATGGATAAAGTGAAGACTTCTGTGGCGCAAAGTCAGGAGCTGTTCCGTGAGCAGGAGAAGGCAACCTCCTCGACCGGAGAATCGTTTACAGAGATTAGTGGCAAAGTGCAGCAAATTGCCGGCCAAGTCAGCAAGCTATCAACGGACATGAATGTATCGCGAGAATTGAGCGTACAGGTGCAGCAAGCTATCGAAAATATCAGCGCAATCACTCAGCAATCCGCCGCAGGCAGCGAAGAGATTACAGCTTCCACGGTAGAGCAGAAGCGTTCATTTGAGGAATCGGCTGAGAAGGTAAAAGAGCTTCGTCAGATTCGCGAGGAAATGCAGCGGGAACTGGATCGTTTTCAGGTGGAAAAGACAAGCTAAAACCTGTGAAGCGAGTATCTGTTTTTGCTGAATAATGAATATAAGCAGCCAAAGAAGAAGTTCTACCTAACACAGGGAGACTTCTTCTTTTTTTATTTTAATGATGTACTCATATGAAGTTTTATTAAGTTTGATTTACATAGGCAGGGAATTCCAACTCTTACGTCAAATAGATTTAGGGAGAATATGTCACCACGTATATGGGCAAGAGGAAGATGGACAACGAAGTCCGGAAGGATGAAGTTACGGGAATGTTGCGACTTAAGCTTCAATTGATACTGAAAAATAAACAGACAAGACTGATTCTACTGCTCACTTTGTGTGTGTCGCTCGTGATTAGCGTGATCGGCTTGCTATCGTATTCAGGATACCGTGAAGGTTTGGATACCGAGTTGAACACACCCAATATAGAATTATTGCAAATCAATCTGGATGTAACCAATCGGGCTTTTCGTGAGTCTGATAACAAGGCGCTGGATGCAGCATATCATCCGGATGTAGAGGCTTTTGTACGTGTCCAAACGGATAGGAAATCGCTGGAAGATAACGCCTCCGTCATAGATCGGCTTCAGAAATACTTGAAAACCCTTTCTTCACACGAAGAAATTTATTCGGTTGAAGTGATTTCTTTGGACAATCATGCTCTCGTATCCAGCAATTATGGTTACATGCCTGATTGGAAGCAGGCGCCGGATACCACATGGGTTCCCTGGATTCAGGACATTCAAAAAAAGCCGTTGTTGATTAAGCGGAGATGGTACGGCACCGATCGTGAGCAGGGGACGTTAGAGCTGCTTTCGCTGGCCAGGCCCATAGTAGAGAATGGTCAGGTCATGGGTGCGGTGCTAATCAATCTGGATTACGACCGTTTTTTCTCCAAACTATATATTCATTTATCCAACTCGCAATACGTGTATGATCTGGAGGGCGAGTTGATCTATCCCAAGCTGAGATTGTCCTTACCCTTAAATGATATGGGCAGGGTTTTGAAAGAGCTGGATGTGAGCCCCTATGCTTATGTGGAGATAGGGAATATGGAATATATGGCGAACCAAACCTTTTCTGATGTAACGGGCTGGCGTCTAGTCTCGCTCGTTCCGATGGACAAGCTGCTAAAAAATGTAAAGCTGGCGCGCAATATGATGCTGTGGCTGGCCTTTATCTCCATACTGGCTGGGTGCTCAGCAGTTTACTATTACAACTATGCAGCTTTTCGCCCCATGAAAAAAATTAATAGCCTATTGAATTCGGGTAATAAGGGAACGCGCCAAGGAGGATTGTATGACCTGGAACCTGTGATTAGCAAACTGGTTGGAGAGTTTCATCGCAAATCATTGGTGGTAGAGCGAAGCCTGCCGGAGCTGCGTTCCAAATATATGGAAGATGTCATCCAGCGTAGAATGGGCATACAGGAAATGCGTATGAAATGGGAACAGTATTTTTCCGATTGGGACGGTAATTCTTTGTTTGTCATAATCGTGTCCATCGACCGATATTCTGCGTGGGCTGCAAGCTTTCCAGAAGAGGATAAAATGCTGCTCAAGTATGCGCTGAACAATATTTTGCTAGAGATGCTTGAACCTTACTGGAAAGCAGTATGCTCGCCGGAAGAGGAAAGTGGTTTTATTGTGCTGTTACAGTACAGCGAGAGTTCGAATGAAGTTGAAGTTGGTTCGGAGACTGCCCTCCAAGAGAGTATTTTGCTTCACAAAAGCGTTGATAGACTGATTCAGGTTGTCGGTGAGTATCTTCCTTTGACCATTTCTATAGGGATTGGTCATATGGTCACGGATATTCAAGAGGCACGGGCATCTTTTATAAAAGGAAAAGAGGCCCTTAATTTGCGTTTGTATGAGGGGTATGGACGTTCATATACGAATATGGACAGCGATATAAGTGTGAAAAAGGATAATACAGTGGATGAACAGTCAAAGGAGCAAATTCAGGATTCAACATTGTTGGACGATCGGCGTGTGGAAATAATTCATGCCCTGGAGTCGCAGGAACCGGGTGCAAGTGTAAAGCTAATCAGCCACTGGGTAGAAGAACTTCGACTCCACAGAACATCCCCAGCCCAGGTCTACTTGTTTGTTCATGAATTGCTGGAAGATTTGCTGAAATGGTGTGCCACTCAGAGTGTGACGCCGCCGGATCAGCTTGCTGATTACCACTGGAATCAGATTCTGACGCTAGACCTTCAAGACATTGAGGTATTGCTGGTCACTATGTTGACTGATATTGAAGAAAAATGGCACGGACGTATTCAGTCCAAAGATTTTGTGCGTGTACAAGAGATGATCGAATATATGGAACATCATTTGCATTTGAACATCGGGCTTCAGGAAATTGCGGATCATGTTCACATGAGCGTGTCCTCGGTGAGCAGTATGTTCAAGGAAGAAACAGGGACCACCGTTTACGATTATTTGACTGGATTACGCGTAAAAAAGGCATGCACATTACTATGTGAAACCCATTTGAAAATCGGAGAAATTGCAGAGCAGGTTGGATACCGAAATGAGAACAGCTTTATTCGGGTATTCCGCAAGCATAAGCAAGTGACCCCAGGGAAATTCAGACAAATCAGCAAATCTTCCAATGAATATGCAGATCGGTCAAAAGGTTGATACTTGGCGAAATAGAAGATAAATACGAAGATTAAGCGATAGCTGTAGCCCTCCACGTTGCGGTACATTGACTTCATGTAAACGCAAACAACAAGACCGAAAACGTTGGAGGTGAAAACGGGCGCATGACGGGCCCAGTTCATTTTTGAGAAGAGGAAACGTAATGAAGAAAAAGCCATGGCAAAAATATGTGCTGGTTGCGGCGGGAGTAGCTATGCTTTCTGCCTTGAGTATCAGTGAATATGTGGATCACCGCACCCTGCAGGATCACAGCCGTATATTTCCTACGAAGCCAATAACCCTTGTCGTTCCCTATGCAGCCGGAGGCGGTACAGATATTACCGCGAGAGCGTTGGCGAAAGCCGCCGAAAAGCATCTCGATCAGCCGATCATCGTCGTCAATCGAACGGGAGGAGGCGGTTCTGTCGGGCTGATGGAAGGGGCTGAGGCGCAGGCGGACGGTTATACCGTAACGTATCTGGTCGCTGAGCTGACTACGTTGCCTCATCTGGGACTGCTACCGCTCACCTATGAGCGATTTAAGCCGCTGCTTCAAACCAATATGGACCCTTCCGCCATTACGGTTCGGGCGGATGCACGATGGAAGACAGCAGAGGCATTTCTGGAGGATGCTGAGGCCCATCCCGGTAAGCTCAAAATGGGGAATGCAGGCACAGGGAGCATATGGCACCTTGCTGCCGCAATGCTGGAGCAGAAAAGCAGAGTCCGCTTTACCCATATTCCTTATGAGGGAGCAGGCCCAGCCGTCTCCGCTTTAATGAGCGGATTTGTGGATGCTGTACCCGTCAGTCCCGCAGAAGTGAAGAAATACGTGGACGAAGGGAAACTTCGCATACTGGCGATCCAGTCAGACACTATTTCGGAAGCGTTTCCAAAAGTGCCGACACTACAGCAAGCCACTGGGCTGCGTGTACATTTTATCGGCACTTGGAGAGGGCTGGCTGTGCCTAAGGATACACCGGATGCAGTTGCTCAAACGCTAACGGATGCACTGATCAAGGGAACGAAAGACGAGGAATTCAGGGAGGAAATGCGTAAGCATGGGTTGGGATTGCGTGTCCAGGATGCAGACGCATTCGCGCGACAACTGAAGGAGAGTCATGATACCTTCGCGAGACTGATTCCCGAGCTCGGTTTGAGCCGCAAGTGACACGGCCTTGTTTTTGCATTGGCAAAAACGAAAGGGTTGAACGAAGTTATGAAAATCAAACAAAACATTGATAAAATTCCAGGGGGCATTATGCTGGTGCCGCTGTTTATTGGCGCGCTTTTTCATACATTTACTCCATGGGCAGGCGACTATTTTGGATCTTTTACCAAGGGGCTGATGACAGGTACGGTACCCATTTTAGCAGTGTGGTTTTTTTGTATGGGGGCTTCTATAGATGTGCGAGCGACGGGTACTGTATTGCGTAAATCAGGAACGCTCGTATTGACTAAAATCGCGGTCGCGTGGGTAGTGGCGATCATTGCATCCAGATTGCTGCCTGTTGGGGGTGTAGAAAGTGGGCTATTTGCAGGTTTGTCGGTGCTGGCGCTGATCTCGGCTATGGATATGACGAACGGCGGGTTATACGCCTCCATTATGCAGCAGTATGGCTCCAAGGAAGAGGCGGGAGCATTTGTACTGATGTCACTGGAATCGGGTCCATTAGTGACCATGATTATTTTGGGTAGCACCGGACTGGCCGTTTTCGAACCGCAGACATTTGTGGGGGCGGTATTACCATTTTTGATCGGCTTTATGTTGGGCAATCTGGATCATGATTTCCGAAAGTATTTTGGGAACGCAACGCAAGCCTTAATTCCATTTTTCGGTTTTGCACTTGGGTGTTCCATTGACTTGAGTGTCATTGTCCAGACAGGTATGCTCGGTATTTTATTGGGTATTTTTGTCATTCTCGTTACAGGTATTCCACTAATTTTGGCGGACAAATATATCGGTGGTGGCAACGGTACAGCAGGAATCGCAGCTTCCAGTACAGCAGGTGCAGCAGTAGCGAACCCAGTCATTGTCGCCAATATCAAGCCTGAGTTCCTGCCTGTTGCGCAATCTGCAACGGCATTAGTTGCCGCTTCAGTCATTGTGACCTCGATTTTGGTACCTATTCTGACGGCATACTGGGCCAATTATATGAAGCGTAAGGAGAAATCCCGAGGAGCAGGGCCTGTAAATCCAGGGACGAATGTACCTAAATGAGGATTTTACAAAAATCCTGAAATAAAGTTTGGATTGTGATGGTTCAACTTATGAATCTTTCCATTACCCGGGAAATGCTTTTGCAGTTATGCCTTCAATCCTAACATCACAAAACTTGTCCTAAAACACTTCTGCAAACATACATATGTAAGCAGAGGAGCGTGATGGGATTGGAAAACAAGGTGCGCCGATACTACCAGTTAAAGCAAAAGCAAAAAGAAATTGAAGGTGAACTGACTGATTTGCGTAATGACATTACCGCTCATTGTGCGCAGAAGGAAGTGTCAGATTGGGAAATTGGCAACTATCGGGTCAAGATTGTGCAGCAGCACCGTAAGGAATACGATCATACAAAGCTGTATGATTCACTGCCTGATCCGCAGCTATGGCGCTTGTTTTCCAAGCCGGATACGTCGAAGATTGCCAGTTTGCTTAAGCTCAAGGTCATCGCAGAGGAGCAAATAAAAGATGCTGTTTCTCTTAAAACGGTGACGCTATTGCAAGTGGATAAAAAATAAATAAAAAGAGCTGCCCCCGTTTTCGGAGCCAGCTCTTTTTATTGTCTGTTGTTACTAGTCTTCCACCTTCACACTCTATGAGTTATTTATCAGACAAACTTTTTCCCACTCCTTTGAGAAAATGAATGCCAAATCCCATTGCCCGGTTTACATCTGGATCATTCATCGCCTTCATAAGATCGCGCAGACGAGTTTTTTTATTCTGCTTTAGATGTTCATCAGCTTCGTTCAGGCCATTGGTAACACTGTTTGCCAGTTTTTTCATCAGCTCGGGGTCTACCTCGGACAGCATCCCTGCTGCTCCCATCAGATTATTAATGATGTTCGTCACAGGCTTACGTGTCGCTTGTCCTACAGCGATTTTAGCGATGCTTTCTTTGGCTTTTAGCATAGACTGAGCTGCTTCGAGAAGACCACTGTCGTGTAGCTCGCGTACGATTTCAAGCGTCTTCTGCAATGCCACTCCATTGTCCGCCAGATCAGCAGTAAGCTGATCCAGCGATTGTTTTTGGCGTTCTTCTTCTGTCAAAATGCGTTTTCTCACAATTGAAATAGGCTTAGCCACGGTTCGACCTCCTTATTTTTGATCTACCAAATCAACATAACCGGGACGATTCCACTTACGGTCCACTTCAACCCCATTTTGCGGGTGACGCTTTTTGTAACGCGGATTAATACGTGGGAGTGGATTTTGACCATCTACCTCCAAAATTTGCATCCGTACTTTGGCTTGTTTATAGGCCGGTGTACGGGTGACCACATCGAACGCTCCACCAGTTAACAGATTGACAGCACCATCATGGCTGGTAGAGTGCATCGGCACATAAATTTCAGTTCCCTGCACCCGGTCTGTAACCAGAACGCGTAGCTTGACCGCACCATAAGGGGATTCCAATCGAACCAGCGATCCGTCTGTGACTCCGCGCTCCTTAGCCAATTCAGGTGACACTTCCACAAATACTTTTGGAAGTTTGAGCTGAATACCCGCTGATTTGGTCGTCATATTTCCTTCATGAAACTGTTCGAGCAGTCGACCATTATTCAAGGTCAGATCGAATTCAACAGGGTACTCTTTTGGTGGTACATATTCGAAAAGTCCCAAACGCGCTTTTTTATCTGGAAAGTTAAAGCCGTTGGTGTGCAGCAGCGGTGTATTGCTACCATCCGGCGATCCCCAGTGGAAGCTGTTCCAGCCTTCCAATACGTCATAATTACATTGGGAGAAAAATGGAGTGAGCGACGCCATTTCCTCAAAAATTTCACTTGGATGGCTGTAATCCCAATCAAATCCCATATGCTTGGCAAATTGGCTGAAAATCCACCAATCCGGTTTACTGTCTCCCATAGGGCGGAGTGCTTCGTATAAACGCTGGACACGACGTTCGGTGTTCGTAAAGGTTCCGTCTTTTTCAAGTGAAGGTACGGCTGGCAAAATAACGTCAGCGAATTCAGCTGTCTTGCTCAGAAATACATCTTGAACGACAAGGAAATCCAAATTCGCCAGCATTTCTTGGGTATGGTTGGAGTCGGCATCCACCCATGCCATCTCTTCTCCAGCGATATACATCGCTTTAAGCTTACCTGTTTCAATGGCTTCTAGCATCTGAATGTTGTCCAGTCCGCGCTGACCTGGGATTTGTACACCGTAGGCCGCTTCAAACTTGGCACGAATGTCATCGTTCGTCACGGGCTGATAGCCCGGGAAAATATCCGGCATCGTACCCATATCGGCAGCACCCTGAACATTGTTATGTCCGCGAAGCGGATATGCGCCTGCACCCGGACGCATAAAGTTTCCAGTCACCAGCAGCAGATTGGCAATCGCAATCGAAGTGTAAGAGCCTGCGATGTTTTGCGTCACACCCATGCCCCAGCAAATGGCAGTGCCGTCGGCTTCGTGAATCATAGTCGCTACCTGAATCAGTGTCTCTTTGGAAATACCAGTTTCCTGTTCGGCAAAGTCCAGGGTGAATCGCTCTAGCAATTTCAAATATTCAGGATAGAAGTTTACATGCTCTTCAATGAATTTTGCATCATGCCAGTTTTGCTCAATGATGTATTTGGCTACAGCGGATAACCATACATAATCAGTACCTTGCTTCGGACGAATGAACAGATCAGCGCGTTCTGCCATTTCATGCTTGCGCAGGTCGACCGAGATTAACTTTTGACCGTGCAGCTTATGCGCACGTTTGATACGCGTAGCCAGCACGGGATGACCTTCTCCCGGCGCGCAACCGACCAGCATGACCAAACCTGCTTTGGCAATATCTTTAATCGTACCGCTGTCTCCACCGATGCCTCCGGTGTATTGCAGCCCCCATGACGCAGGAGATTGGCAATACCGTGAGCAATTATCGACGTTATTCGTTTGGAAGACCTGACGAGCCAACTTCTGCATCAAATAGTTTTCTTCATTGGTAAATTTGGACGAAGAAATAAAGCCGAGTGCTTCGCCACCGTAAGTTTCTTGAATAGCTCCCATTTTACTGGCCATCAGGCTCAGTGCTTCTTCCCAGGTTGCTTCCACAAATTCGTCACCTTGACGAATTAAAGGGGAGGTCAGACGCTGATCGCTGTTTACAAAATCCCAGCCGAATTTTCCTTTTACGCATGTCGAGATACCGTTAACAGGTCCCTCAGAGGTAGGTTGTACCTTCAAAATTTTGCGGCCTTTGGTCCAAACCTCAAAGCTGCAACCTACACCGCAAAACGTACAGACGGTTTTCGTTTTTTGCGTACGGGTTTCGCGCATCGCTGCTTCGGCTTCGGAAATAGCAAAAATCCCACTATAGCCCGGTTCCACTTCCTTTATTAAATCCACCATCGGATTTAATAAATCCTTGCTCATGCCACTCATGAAGCCTGCTTCTCCCAGCATAGATTTCTCCATCAAGGCATTACATGGACAGACGGTTACACACTGACCACAGCTAACGCAGGAGGATTCGTTAATCGCAACCCGGTCATCCCATATGACGCGAGGACGTTCAGCCTCCCAGTCGAGGGACAGCGTTTCATTAACCTGAAGGTTTTGGCATACCTCTACGCATTGGCCGCATGCAATACATTGATTGGGGTCATATCGGTAGAAGGGATGAGACATATCTACTTCTGTTGGGTCAACTTTCGGTTGATATGGATATTTTTGATGTTCAATTCCCATAAGCTCTGCTGTATTATGCAAAGTACAATTACCGTTGTTGTTATCGCACACTGTGCAGTAAAGGAGATGATTTTCCAGCAATCGGTCCATAGCCTCGGTTTGAGCTGCTTTCGCGCGATCCGAATGTAAATGAATATTCATTCCATCCGAAGCCAGTGTCGAGCAGGAACGCATAAGTTTTCCGTCCACTTCCACGATACACGTGTCACAGGTGCGTATCGGATCGACTTCGGGAACGTAACACAGCTGGGGATGGGCGATGTTGTTTTCGTTAATCACTTCAAGAATCGTTGCGCTGCTCTTCGTTTTCAGTTCCTGTCCGTTTAATGTAATTTTGATCGAACTATCTGTCACGGTTCAGGCTCCTTTCAGATTTTAAATTTAAAAATTTGGAATAAAAAAACTCCACCATAAACACAAGTGCTCGTGTTCCAGCACTTGTGTTTATGGTGGAGTAGTGACCAAGCTCTAGGTCCTGGAGGCCAATCCGCCATTTGAATATGTATTAATAACAAACGGTACGCACCGTCTGTATATCAATAACTTCTGAATAACTTAGATATGTCATTTTCTGCATGTCACCTCGTGTAACTATAACGTAAAATTTAAGATAGTTCAACGGTACATTATTAATTTTTTAATTGATAATGATTATCGTTTGAGAAATCGAAAAATCATTGACAAACGTTCCAGGATTGCTAACAATAGGAATGTAATCTATTTCAGAGCAATCGTAAATGGAGTGTACGTGGGAATCGCGTATATTTTATTTGTCGCAGCGCTTGTTAGTTTGATTTTTCTATATCACATGATGTGGGATTCGTAAAATCCTGATGTAGATAAATTAACCGGCATTTAGCAGATTCTTCGATATTCATAAGCGAAGAAGTTGTTGTGATGCCGGTTTTTTGGTTCAGTATAAAATGAATGGAAATACCGTTCCAATTTAGAGTGTAAAGAGTTTTATTAATGAAGACGGATTGAGGTGAACAGGATGGCGAACCGGAGCGACGATCAATGGAATCGTCCGTTACGGGACTTAAGAATATCCGTCATAGACCGATGTAATTTTCGGTGCCGATATTGTATGCCGGAAGAAATATTTGGCCATGACTATCCGTTTTTGCCAAAAGAAAAAATATTGACCTTTGAAGAAATTACACGCCTTTCCCGTATTTTTGTCTCGCTGGGCGTTACAAAGCTGCGTATTACTGGTGGTGAGCCGTTGCTGAGGAAAAATTTGTCCTCGCTTATTCATTCGTTAACTCAACTCGATGGGGTTGAAGATATTGCAATGACGACAAACGGCGTATTTTTGCCTAAATATGCTGCAGCACTGCGAGAGGCGGGACTAAAGAGAGTGACGGTTAGTCTGGATTCGCTTGATGATGATCGGTTCCGCCAAATGAACGGGGGCAGAAGCAGCGTAAAGGCGGTGCTGGATGGTATTGAGGCTGCGGCTCAAGCAGGGATGCAGGTGAAAATAAATATGGTCGTGCAAAAGGGCTTTAACGATCAGGATATTGTTCCCATGGCCGACTATTTCCAAAAGAAAAAGCATATTTTGCGTTTTGTTGAGTTTATGGATGTAGGCAACACCAATGGCTGGAAATTGGATCAGGTCGTTTCCAAGCAGCAGATCATCCAAGCCATTCACGAGCATATGCCGTTAGAGCCTGTCCCACCCCAGTACAAAGGTGAGGTGGCGACGCGCTACAGGTATCAGGACAGAGACGGGGAAATCGGTATTATTTCGTCTGTTACGGACGCCTTCTGCTCTACCTGTACACGAGCGAGAATTTCTGCTGAAGGCTCCTTGTATACGTGCCTGTTTGCCTCTCAAGGGTACAAGCTTCGCGCGATGCTACGTTCCGAACAGTCCGATGACGAGATTAGAGCTTACATTGAGCGTGTTTGGAGAGAACGTACCGATCGCTATTCAGAGGAACGGCTGAATCATACACAGCAAGCAACGTCTAAAATTGAAATGTCACACATCGGCGGGTGAGCCGAAGAGCCAGCCTGTCAGAAACAAGGGAGTGGAGCACGTGGAAAAGCCAGCTGAGGTAAAACGTGAGATTCTACGTTATCATGACGGTCAGATCAAGCGTTTTGAAGACACGGTGGTGACGGAGCATCCGGTGACCATCAAAATCAATCAGCAGGAATTTGCTACCATGGTTTGTACACCGGAGTATGTGGAGGATATGGCGGTGGGTTTTTTGGCCTCTGAAGGCGTCATTCAGCGGTACGATGATATTGAAGATATTTGGGTTCAGGAACAAGAAGGCTTTGTTCATATTAAAACCCGTCGAATGAATGAGTTTTATCAGAATTTTCATTCCAAACGCTACATTACCTCCTGCTGCGGAAAAAGTAGACAGGGCTTTTATTTTATGAATGATGCCAAAGTGGCAAAAAGAATGAATGACACCCATGTTACGCTGTCTTTTGACGATTGTTTCCGCTTGATGAATTTAATGCAAAGCTCGGCACTTACGTTCCAAGAGACCGGTGGTGTTCATAATGCAGCGCTATGCGACAAAGACGGGATGATCCTGTCCAGAATAGATATCGGCCGACACAATGCGCTAGATAAAATCTATGGGTATTGCCTAAAACATGATATTGTATTACAAGACAAAATCATAGTATTCAGCGGACGCATTTCGTCTGAAATTTTGTTGAAGGTTGCGAAGATTGGCTGTGAAGTTGTTTTGTCCAAGTCAGCACCCACAGAGCTTGCACTTGAGTTGGCTGAGGATCTGGGGATTACGACCGTTGGCTTTATACGCAGTCGTTCTCTGAATGTATATACGCATACCGAACGGATTGATGAGCTGGTTGAATCTAAAATATAATGTAATAATCTTCAATGTACACCGTCATAGTTAACCAGCATGGAATAAAACCTTTCGAGGTATTCATTCATGTTGGTTTTTCTTGATACATAGGTGGTGGGCAGTCACTGTACTGAAAAGGAGGGTATGTTAAATGAACTATCATATTCAAGTATTTGCTGGACTTGCGGAACAGATGGGAGGGCCTATAATTATGGTGCCTACTGAGCAAAAAACGATGACCGTTGCCGCATTAAAAGACTTGCTATCCGAGCGTTTTCCTGAATCAGCAGCTCAGTTGCAGGGTTCTTTTGTTGCCAGAAATCAAGCCTACGCCGCTCCTGAGGACCTCGTGAGTATACATGATGAGATTGCGATTATTCCTCCGGTTTCAGGAGGGTAGATTTTATTTAATAGGAATCAATTTCATAACTCATTAAATTTTGATGGTTGTAACTAGATATAGACAAATCGAATCATTTTGATCTATATCTAGTTTTGATTAGAGCAGCTAAAGGTATTATGAAATTGATTCATAGGATAGGTGAATTCGATAGAATAGGTGCAAGGGGGCAGATCATATGCAATATCGTATTCAACTATTCGCAGATATGGCGGAGCAACTTGGTGATGTGATCACGGTAGAACTTTCACAGGAAGCGGTGACCATTGCAGACATTCGAAAAAGGCTGAATGAGCTGTACCCGGAAGTGGCTTCACAACTGCCAGGTTCTTTTTTTACCCATCATAAAAAGCTGGCTTCTCCAAATGAACTTGTGCTTCCATCAGATGCAATTGCTCTTCATCAGTCAGCATCCGGGATGGAGACGGTCGTTTCAAAATGTGGTTTATTTGCCATTACGTACGACCCGATTGATGCCGATGAAGTAACCTCAAAGGTACTCGACCCTTCTCATGGCGCCTCGCTGACCTTTAATGGTACGACTCGGGAATTTACGCAAGGTCAGCGAACGGTGTTGCTTGAATATGAGGCGTATGTCCCGATGGCCATGAACACGATGAAGCAGATTGGTGACGAAATTGCAGAACGTTGGCCTTCCACACGTACTGCGATTACACATCGGCTTGGCACGGTAAGAATTGGAGAGACGAGTGTGGTGATTGCTGTCTCAGCTGCACACCGCGATACTTGCTATGAAGCCAGCCGCCATGCCATTGAACGGTTAAAGCAAATCGTACCGATTTGGAAAAAGGAAGTGTGGGAGGACGGCTCAGAATGGAAGGGGCATCAGCTGGGTGGCTGGAACCCTCAAAGTACCCCAAAGCTTTCAAATAAGGGCGAGGACATCTAAGCTTTTAGCTTGTCTGATCAACTTGTAGCTATTCAATGGATAAGTATGGAGGCGTAAATCAACGATGTCAGAAATGGACAAGATCCAGAAAATAGAGGTTGCTGCACATGCGCATACGTCTCATGCCCGTTATTCTAGACAGGAATTATTCTCGAAAATTGGACCGACAGGCCAGCAAAATATCCGTAGTAAGCACGTGCTGATGGTGGGGGCCGGCGCACTGGGCACTGCCAATGCTGACATGCTGGTGCGAGCGGGCATCGGACGGCTGACGTTGGTAGACCGTGATTATGTAGACTGGAGTAATTTGCAGCGCCAACAGCTCTATGACGAAGCGGATGCCCGTAATCAGATCCCCAAGGCAGTGGCCGCGCAGAAGCGATTGCAGCAAACCAATTCGGACGTGGACATTCGTGCGCTAGTCCGGGACGTCTCGCTGGAGGAAATCGACGATATCGCAGCAGGGGTGGATCTCATCGTAGATGCCACTGACAATTTCGATACACGTTTGCTTATGAACGATTATGCGGTCAAGCACAGAATACCCTGGATTTACGGGGCATGTGTAGGTAGTTATGGGACAACCTTTACCATCGTGCCAGGGCAGACACCGTGCCTGCATTGCCTGCTCGGAACTGTACCGCTCGGCGGTGCAACCTGTGATACGGTCGGTGTGATTAGCCCGGCTGTACAGATGGTAGCGGCTTATCAAAGCGCCGAGGCATTGAAGCTGCTCACAGGGGACGATTCGGCTTTGCAAAATAAGCTGATTTCTTTCGATCTGTGGAACAATCAGCATCAGGCAATCCAAATCAGCGCCATGAAGAAAGCCGATTGTCCAACGTGTGGTGAGCACCCAGTGTATCCTTTTTTACAATCGGAGCATCAGGCTAAAACGGCTGTCTTGTGCGGACGAGATACGGTTCAAATCCGCCCGGCTTCGGGTGCTGTACGTGATCTGAATGAAGCGGCACGTTTGTTATCCCGTCAGGGGGGCAAAGTGGAGCATAATCCATACCTGGTATCCGTTGTTATCGGGACGCATCGAATCGTTCTTTTTCAGGATGGTCGCGTCTTAATTCATGGCACGAAGGACATCGCCGAGGCGAGATCAATTTATCACAAATATTTGGGTTGACCCAATAGATTCGACCCGTTATGAGATGTACAATGCTTCCTTATTTTCGCTATCTCATTTTGGAATTTATAGGATAGGGGAAGAACAAGTTGAAAAAGAAATTTGGGTACATATTCACGTTCGTTGGATTGTTGGCATGGGTTCTGGCTGGGTGTTCGTCTCCGGCTGCTGTACAGTCGGCACAGTCCGCACCCAAGACAGAACTAGTCGTTTCTGCCGCTGCGAGTCTTCAAGATAGTCTGAATACGCTCAAGGGCCAGTATGAGAAAAAGCACCCAGATATCAAACTTACCTTTAACTACGCTTCATCTGGTACATTACAAAAACAAATTGAGCAAGGCGCACCCGCTGACGTATTTATTTCGGCAGGCATGAAGCAAATGAAGGCATTAACCGATGCTTCATTGGTGGAAAAGGATAACGTGCTACTTCAAAATAAACTGGTTGTGGTTATTCCGCAAGATAAGGCGAAAAGCACAGATAACAAAAGCATTACGCTCAATGACTTGATGGGTCCTTCTTTCCTGAAAGTGGCTGTTGGGGAGCCTACTACCGTTCCCGCCGGACAATATTCTAAAGAATCGTTAACGAAGGCTGGGCTATGGGACAAGCTGGAACCTAAGATGGTATTCGCCAAGGACGTAAGACAGGTATTAAATTATGTTGAAACAGGCAACGCCGATGCAGGACTCGTCTATCTAACGGATGCCAAATCATCCGATAAAACGGTCATAGCACTGGAAGTGCCCGAGGAATTGCACGCACCCATCCTGTATCCTGAAGGCATTGTAAAAGCAACCAAACACAGCCAGGAAGCAGGAGAGTTTCTTGATTTTCTACGAACAGATGAAGCTATGAGTGTGTTCAGTAAAGATGGATTTTCAGCCCCTACAGAAATGACGGGAAAATAGAATTTACAGATAAAGGAGGGGGTCCCGTTGGATTGGTCAGCTTTTCTTCCTCCGGTTATCGTATCTGTTAAAGTCGCTGTCGTCGCCAGCATCATCGTCTTTTTATTAGCTACTGTGGTAGCGCGGATGATGGCGAACTGCACGTCGCGGAGGGGAACCAGCGTGATTGAGACCGTCCTACTTCTTCCGCTCGTTTTGCCTCCTACTGTTATCGGCTTTATTTTGCTCATCTTGCTGGGAAGGAAAAGCTGGATTGGCACTGCCTTCGAAAGCCTGTTCCAGCAGACGATTGTATTTACGTGGGGAGCTGCAGTGGTGGCGGCCGTAGTTGTTGCTTTTCCACTGGCTTACCGCACCATTAAAGCAGGTTTTGAAGCTGTAGACCCGGAGGTAGAGCAGGCTGCACGTGCGCAAGGTGCCAACGAATGGCAAGTGTTTCGCCACATTACGATGCCCCTTGCCTACCGACCCCTCATTTCAGGATACATTCTCGGATTTGCCCGAGGGTTAGGGGAATTTGGTGCTACGCTGATGCTTGCAGGTAATATTCCTGAACAGACTCAAACCCTGCCTACAGCGATTTACACCGCGTCCGAGGTCGGAAATATGACACTCTCTTGGAGCTGGGTAGCTGTCATCATTTTATTCTCTTTTATCATGTTGATGCTTTCTAATCGACTGGTAAAGGATTAGTCCGTTTGGAGTAAGAACATGCGCAGTCTGCCGACAGGGTAGCTGCGGCAACGTTAGCAGCTTTGATCACCAAGAAACCTTGCGATTACTAAAACGCAGGGTTTCTTGTTTCTTTCGACAGCAATTACGGTGACCTCCTGGTCCTTGGTATGGCGCATTAGGTTGCACTAATGGCCGATGCCAAAGAACAGATTTAGTGGAATTAGGGTACAATTTACAAGAAAAACAAAGGGGGATGAGGAACATGAAGAAATTCGGGCAAATGTTTCTGGTAGGTTTAGCCATGGTTTTCGGGCTTGGTCTGGTGGCCGGAAATGTGCAACCTCCCGTCGCTTCCGCGGCCGGTTCAGAATATTATGTGGCCACGAGCGGCAGCGACTCTAACGCCGGAACGAACGATGCGCCGTGGAAGACGTTGCAGCACGCGGCCGACGTGGCTCCTGCGGGCAGCACGGTTTACGTCCGGGGCGGCGTGTACAAGCAGAAAGTAAAGATCACCCGCTCTGGCTCCGCTTCACAGGGTCCCATTGTGTTCACCAACTATGGGACAGAGACCGCCATTATTGATGGCAGCGGACTTTCGGTCAGCGGGAACGAAGGGCTGATCGAACTGGCCGATGTCAATTACGTTACTGTTCGGGGGTTTGAAATCCGCAATTTTACCACTGCTTCCAAGAACGTGGTGCCTGTAGGTATTTATGTCCACGGTTCGGGCGGCTTCATTAATCTGTCCAACAATAAAATCCATGACATCAAAAACATGGTCACTCCGACCGGCAAAGATCGGCTGGGCCGGGATGCTCACGGTATCGCTGTTTACGGCACGAAAGCTCCGGCTTCGATTCACGATCTTACGATCAGCGGCAATGAGCTGTACAATCTCGTGCTGGGCTCCAGCGAATCGCTCGTTTTAAACGGCAACGTGGATGGCTTTGCGGTGACCGACAACCTCATTCACGATAATGACAACATCGGGATTGATTTGATCGGCTTTGAGGGCACCGCGCCGAATACGACTTACGATCAGGCGCGGAACGGGTTGGTGAAGGGCAATCGGGTGTATAATAATTCAGTTCAAAATAACCCATCTTACAAGAGCGATGACAACTCGGCCGGGGGCATTTATGTAGATGGGGGCAAGGACAGTATTATTGAGCAGAACTACAGCTACAACAACGATATCGGCGTCGAAATTGCCTCCGAGCACGCCGGTAAAGCCACCAGCAATATTACGGTCCGCAGCAACGTGATATATAACAACCGACTGACCGGCATTGCCATGGGCGGTTACAATGAGGAGCGTGGCTCCACGGTAAACTGCAAGATCGTGAACAATACACTATACAAGAACGATACATTTGAAGATGGAAGCGGCCAGTTTTTGGTTCAATATGATACGCGAAACAACGTGATCCAAAACAATATTTTCGTGGCCAGCTCCACGGATATGCTGATCTCCAATGGATACACCAAAAATTCCGGCAATGTTGTGGATTATAATTTATATTTTGCTCCGAGAGGCAGCTCGGAAGCGAATTGGATCTGGAAAAATAAGGAGTATACGGGTTTCTCCGCGTACAAATCGGGGACCGGCAACGATACGCATTCTCTATTTGCCGATCCTAAATTCGTGAGTGCCGCGAACAGCGACTTCCATTTGCAGTCTTCGTCACCTGCGATCGATGCCGGGAACACGGACCTTGCCATCATTGGAACACTGGATATCGACGGGAAGCCAAGAGTACAGGGAGTCGCTGTGAACATCGGTGCCTACGAGTAAGCCGTATATTTTATGACAAACAGTGCAACCGAAACGATGTGAGGCCACTGCTTGTACGTTTTTACAATGTTCCTTGCAATTAAAACACCTTCAAAGTGAAACCCCATGTCGTAAGATATGGAGATAACCTTGGAGGTGTTTTTGCGTTGGCAACAAGATTAAGCTATCTTCGGAAAGTAAAAATGAAAGTCATATAAATGAGATTAGAAAGTTGTTCCTGTTCGATAGGCTCCGATTAACATAGTTGTTGCACACCTTTGAACCATACGGATTTGATCGACAAAGTATCAGAGATGTTGGTTGTCGGATCACCGTTTACTAGTATAAGGTCAGCGAGCGAACCTTCGGCAATACAGCCGCGATCGTTAAGCCCAAAGCAACGGGCCGGTTTCGCGGTAGCCGACTGAAGCGCTTCTATGGGAGTAAATCCGGCCTCAACCAGCAATTGCATTTCATGATGAACGCTGGCTCCATGAGCAAGGCCGCCAAGATTGGGAACAGGAACGGGAGCGACATCCGTCCCGACCAGAATATCCACACCGGCACGGTGGAGATCCATCACATTTTTAAAGCTATTCTCCAAATTGCCTTGCGGGAAAGTATGGAAGCTTGATTTCAAAATATCGATCCATTCCGGACTTAATTTGGAATAAACACGTGAATCATTCGCCAATTCTGATGCTGGATTCCCCAGAATGGATGAGTTCAATACTAAGCACGGTATAACAAATGCGCCTGAATCCGCTATGGATTTCACCAACTCAGATGTGTATTCGGGCCTGTCGAGAAATAAGTGACCCAATCCGTCGACTCCAATGTCGATGGCGGTTTGCGAAGAATGAGCCGTCAAGACGTGGGCTATGACTATTTTATCGAACTTATGGGCTTCTACCACAGCTGCTTTTAAAATCTCGTCGCTTAAAATAGGCAGTCCAGGGGCACCCAAGACCGTCCCTTCTTCAATCATGATTTTAATAAAGTCGGCGCCACTCTCCACTTGGGTATGCACATGTTTGATCGCTTCTTCCACTGTCGTCACTTGGGGCACTTTTTCGTGATCGTGAGCGTAAGCGGCTAGCATAGCTTCCCGGTCTTTCTTGGGTAACTTCTCCAATTCCTTTAATACGAACTCAGGAATTTCATCCTCATCCTGCAATAATTCATCCGGATGACCACCTGGAGCAGTGATCGCTGTGCCGGCGGAACGGACTTCAGCGGCATCATTCACGTTTTTCAACTGGATTTTGCGCCCTCTTTCTGTAAAACTGCCGTTCATTTCGAGTTCTGTCGTGACGCCGAATTTTAAAGCATCTTTTAACCCTCCGATTGAAGTGTGAACATGCGCATCAATCAAGCCGGGTAATAATGTCCCATTTTCCCCATCGATGATCGTTGCATGCGTCGGAAGGTCTCCGCCTACCGAAATAATAGTTTCCCCCTGGATGATAACATTTCTGGGCTCAATAACTTTTTCTCCATCGAAAATACGTACATTCGTAATCGCTGTAACTTTTTCTACCGTAGAGCTTTGAGTTACATTCTTCATGTCGTTCCTCCTTAGTGTTCATCTTCAAACAATTAGAATTCTAACTGTTAGTTATATAACTGTCAATAAACTGATTTTCATTTGACAAACAGTTTATAGATTTATATAGTTTATTTACTGACAATTAGACTTCTAATAATTTGAGGAGGTACGATGATGAAAACCCAACAGGATACGGTTTTTCTGGATTTGTTTCAGGTTATCGGTCTTAAGCTAAAGAAAAGAGCGGACGAGAGCATAAAAGAGTTGGGATTAAATGCTCAACAAGGAAAAATGATTAGATATATCTACGAGAATCAAGAAAATAATTTAATTCAGAAGGATCTTGCCGATCGGTTTCATCTGCGCGGAGCCAGCATTACAAGCATACTTCAAGGTCTTGAGCAAAAAGGATTCATCGAGCGCAAAATCCCGGCCAATAATGAACGGCAAAAAAATATTTATGTTTTACCAAAAGCCATTGAATTGATTGAAGCTTTTAGTGACTCTTTCCAAAAGGTGGAGGACGAAGTTGTTCAGGCCCTGACCGAAGAGGAGAAGCGAATTTTAGAGGGAATGTTAAATAAAATTAATGAACGCCTATAATTGCGTAAAATCATGTTCCAAAAATCACTTTCGCTAGTCTCTGTTTTATATGATAGGAATCGGTTATGATGGAAATAGTAATAGGGATTTTAGTAGATTTTAGGAGAGCGGTGCGATATGAGAAGGGAAACGGGTTTTAACGAAATTATTCGAAAAGTACGTAAAGAGCTATTTGGGAAAGGCCCGGAGCGCATACATACAACCTTTGTAGATAATATGGCCATCACGATGCTATATGGAAATTTAACCCCATCCGAAAAGTTTCTGGCACAAGAAGAATCCGGGAAAGAGATGGTGCATGCAGCCCGAACCAAAATGGTTCAAAAAATATATCCCACACACTTCAATAAAGAACTGGAGGATTACATGGATTCCCGGCTGCTGCACCTCTTTTCAGATATTAAAGTGGAGGAAGATATAGCTATATCCGTTTTTGTATTTGAAGATAATATTACTGCAAAATAAAAAAGAAAGCGGAACCGACATCGAATCCATATTGTTGGAGAGCTCGGCTACACCCTCGATTTAATTAACGATGTCCTAACCCAAGCGATCAGCAGAAAAAAGACGGCAAGAAGCTGATTAAACCTTTGCTGTTCTCGGTCCTCCTGCACATACGAGGAGGGGCTTTTCTTCAAGAAAAGCTTGGCTATCCGCACCCCATATCGCCCTGTACTGCGTACGTAAATCACGGATCATGAAAGGAACCTACATAGTTTATGAAAAAAAATGATTTTGGAAATAGGATGAAGGAATATGAAAATGCCTATAGATTAAGCCTACCACGCCGTTTACCAGTAATCATCAGAATTGATGGTGCGCATTTTCATACCTTTACGCGTGGGATGACGAAACCTTTTGATGAGAAACTAATTTTTGCATTATGGGAGACGTGTAAATATTTGGCCTATAACATTATGGGATGTAAATTGGTGTATCATCAGAGCGATGAAATCTCACTGCTTCTTACGAATGATGACAAATTAACGACGCAATCCTGGTTTGAAAATAATCTTCAAAAGATGGTGTCCATATCTGCCTCTCTGGCTACAGCCAAATTTAATGAGGAAATCCAAAAGGTTTACCCAGGTCAGCCTTTAGCCACTTTTGATGCGAGAGCTTGGGTTTTGCCTCAGGATGAGGTTACAAACTACTTCCTATGGAGACAACAAGATGCTACTAAAAACAGCATTTCTATGGTAGCTCAAGCCCATTTCAGGCATTTAGAACTAGAAGGATTGAACGGAAATCAGCTCCAAGACAAGCTTTTTGTGGAAAAAGGGCTAAACTGGAACGACCTTCCGGTCTGGCAAAAGCGGGGAATTTGCATTACCAAACAACAATACAACAAAGGCGAAGCCGTTAGAAGCAAGTGGGATGTTGATCATGAGACACCGATTTTTTCGCAGAATAGAGATTATATTAACCAATATGTATACTTGGACAAGGATGTGTAGATTTGGAGTGTGTTATTTTTATAGGAATTCAGGCTTCGGGCAAGTCGACTTTTTATAAAGAACAATTCTTCAAAACACATATGCGAATAAATCTGGATATGCTTAAAACACGAAATAGGGAAAATATTTACCTTCAGGCCTCTATCGAAACGATGCAGCGTTTTGTAGTGGACAATACCAATCCAACAGTCGAAGAACGAAAGAAATATATAGGTGCTTGTAAAAACAAGGGATTTAAAATCATTGGCTACTACTTTGAACCTGATTATGCAGAATCTATTAAGCGTAATGAGCAGCGCACAGGCAAAGAGTATATTCCTGAGATTGGTATTAAGAGTGTAATGAGTAAACTGGAGGTTCCGAGCTACGAAGAAGGATTTGATGAACTCTATAGCGTGATTTCCATGGAAGGAACGTTTCAGATTAGAAGGCTACCGGAAAACTATACAATATAGGGGGACTACCATGAACATACCTGAGAGATTCATCAAACGTTTTCCAGCATACGAGGACGTATTTGCCAGCGATCTTGAACATCATCGCAAGCATTTTCTGCCGATTTGCTCGATTAATCTTCAGTTCTTATTTCCAGAGCAGGACGAGTGGTTGCATTTTGTTTCCGTAAAAGAAATCTACGAAGGCTGTGTGGGTGAAAATACTCAGGACTTTCATACCTCATATACCAAGGAAGATATGCTGGGATTCGATGTAGTTGACGGCAAATACAAGTTCGAAGCAGACTGGAATTATTTTAGTCTTCATCAGAAGGAGCAATTGGAAGCTACCTATGAAGCGCTGAAATCAACCGGGGATAAAGCGTACCTACGTATGAAGAGAGAAGTCATGGCGTTGGGCGGACTGGAACAGGTGTATATGGATAATGAACAAGACTACCAAGCTCGCAAAGCGTTTTTCCTGGAAAATAATAAAATTTATCCATATTCCTCCTTTGGAGAGGCCAAAAAGTCTGTTGAAGAACTTACCCGTGATTTTGAGGAAAAGCAATCCAGTGGTTGGGGGCTGAGTTACCCTGAAGTTAACGGAATTTTAGATGATATCGCTTTTCAGTCTGACAAGGCTCAAAGTTACATCAAGGAATATGATGAATCTCTGGAAGAGATGCTCCAGTTCGAGCAAACCAATCTGCTTCATGTGCCTAAGCGTCCCAATGGTGAGACTTTTACCTATATCGGTTCCATTACCGGGTATTATTTTCAAGCGTGTGGGGCGGATACCGTCTATTTATTTTACGACCAAGAATTAAGTAAAGCGGTAATTTGCTTCGAATATTCATAAGTGAGGATTTTGCAAAATCCTGAAGTGAAAAAACTCCCATAATGGTCGTTTCAGGCTGTCGAGAAAGTCTCGACAGCCTATTTTATGTTAATTTTGTTTAAGACGACACCGCGTTAATGTTGTATAATATAGGTAACTATTGTAGAACGGATGGTGTTGATATGCTACGCTCCAACCGCGAAAAACAACAATCCTACGAATTTGTTTCCATCGAAGATCTGGTTCCTCAAGATCACTTGCTCCGCAAAGTAGATAAGTATATCGATTTTTCGTTTATCGATGATAAAGTTCGACCACTGTATTGTGCAGACAACGGGCGTCCTGCCATTGATCCTACCGTATTGTTTAAAATGATCTTTCTCGGTTATTTCTATGGCATTCGCTCAGAACGGCAACTCGAGCGAGAAATTCAGACGAACCTAGCTTATCGTTGGTTTCTGGGGTTGGGCTTAACGGATAAAGTTCCGGACCATACGACGATGAGCTGGAATCGTCGCACTCGCTTTAAAAACACCACGATCTTTCAAGATATCTTCGATGAAATTGTGTTGCAGGCGATCTCTCACCGAATGGTGGGTGGGCGTGTTCTCGTCACCGATTCCACACACGTCAAAGCCAATGCTAACAGGCACCAGTACACCAAAGAACAAGTGTTGCAGAATACTAAAGACTATATGGACGAGCTGAACGAAGCGGTGAAGGATGACCGGAGAAACCACGGAAAAAAGCCTTAAAATCCCGAGAGGAAGTGAACGAAGAAAAAGAAATTAAAGTGAGCAAAACAGACCCGGACAGCGGCTATATGATCCGTGATGGCAAGCCCGAAGGCTTCTTCTATCTGGACCACCGCACGGTGGATATGAAGTACAATCTGATTACGGACGTGCATGTGACACCAGGGAATGTACATGATTCTGTCCCCTATTTGTCCCGTTTGGATCGCCAAAGAGAACGTTTTGGTTTTCAAGTAGAAGCTGTTGCACTAGATTCAGGTTATTTAACAACGCCGATTTGCCGAGGTTTGCAGAACCGAAAGATTTTTGCCGTGATTGCTCACCGAAGATTCCATCCCAGACAAGGACTGTTTCCGAAATGGAAGTTTGAATACGATGCCAAACGCAATGCGTATAGATGCCCAGCCCAACAGGAACTGCCCTACCGAACGACGGACCGTAAGGGATACCGGCAGTATGCCTCTGACCCAGCTCAGTGCCAGCATTGCCCACTGCTAAGTCAGTGTACCCAGTCTCGAAACCACCGCAAAGTGGTGACTCGGCATGTCTGGGAAGACAGCAAAGAGTGGGTACGGAGCAACCGGCTGAGCCCATCTGGTAAAAAGCTGTACCGCAAACGAAAAGAGACGATTGAGCGAAGCTTCGCGGATGCCAAAGAGCTCCATGGGTTTCGCTATTGCCGTTTGCGCGGTCTTCCAAACGTCAGGGAACAAGCCCTTATGACGGCAGCCGTGCAGAACATGAAGAAGATGGCGATCCACCTAGATCGCCTGGAGAAACAGGGGTCCCCCCCCTGCTTCTCCAGAGACCAAAGCATTATGATGTAAAAAAGAAACCCACGTCTCAAAATGACAGGGTTTCTCGACAATCTGAAACTCCCATAATGGGAGTTTTTTTGTTTATTTCTTATTCAAAGTCACATCATGCTCTTTGGCAAGTGTGTTAACCTGTTCACCAAAATCCCTGAATAGCTTTCTACCCTCGCTTAGCTTGGTGTTACTTTCATTAATTAAGTTCAGATCCCCTTTTTCCAACGCATCGAGCATCGTAATGAATGCTTCCTTTTGAGTGCTAACCGCCTTGACGTAGGTTTCGTGGACAGCTCGCACCTCAGGGGTTTCCGTCTTCACTGCTTCAACTTTATCAAGGTATTTGGTGTATTGTGGGATAATTTCGTCTCGTAACGTATTATATAGTGTTTCATCATCTGTGAAGTTATCACTGGTCACGGATCCATATTTTTCAGTTACTGTTTTTTCATCTTGTGCTAACGGAAGCATTCCATCATTCACATAGGTAATTAAATCTTTTTTAACCGGATCGGTAGAGCAGGCTGCCAAAATGGAGAAGCAACATAATACTAACATAAACACGCTAAGTTTTTTCATCATTAAGTTAATTAACCTAAACCCTATTCATACGGATTACAAATAAGAATATTTTAAGAATTATATTCCATTTAAACCAGAATTGCTTTATGATAGAACAGGACATCCTAGAATTTTCCTGTATATATTTAGGGAATAGCTGAATATCTTTAATACATTTGAGAGGAGATTTCAGTATGAAAAGGTTTAAAAGGGTAGTTTCAGTTACATTAAGCTCAATGCTCCTGCTTTCATTCGGGATGACGGCAAACACGAGCGCAAGTGCGGGGGAGAGGACGGATCAAGCGATTCAGGCAGTTTCCAATGTGCAGCTAACAACTGATAAGGAAAGTATTATTGAACAATTAACACGCGCGGACAAGCCTGCTAGTACCACAGATTCGGTGTACACCATTACAGAAAATATGAACTTGGCGACACCACAGAAATCTGTATTGAAAAAGAGAGTTACCCCTTCGCTCAAAGCCAGCACAAACTCAGTATCATCTAAAGCCGCAGCGACAGCGTCTACTGCTACATATTCCGGCACGATTACAGAAGAGGGAGGCACACAGTTTTTATATCCGATCTATTTGCAACCGGGTGAATTGTTACAGGCTCAGTTGGATGGTCCGTCTTCAGCCCAGCTAGACTATGACTTATACCTGTATGAGTTTGATATGGCGACAGGTGATATTAATTCCAATCCTATAGATGTTTCCAACTACGGGACTTATGTTAACAATTATGAGCAAGGAGCTGCTTCTCTTCCAGAAAACGTAGGAACTCGCAACTCAATCGGAGCCGAGAAGGCTTACGCGCTTGCAGTTCATGCCAAGAAGGGGTCTAGCATTAATGATCTTTTCTATTTAACTGTAGCAGTAAGCTCCAACTATGATGCCTATGAGCCGGATGATAGTGCCTTCCATGCTTATAATTTTACTGTTAACGACAAAGGCTCCTCGATTAACTTCCGTACCATCCATTCGGCTATAGACAACGATTGGTATCAAGTTACAGTACCAGCCAGCCGTAATTATGATGCATTAAATGTGAAGCTGGACAGCACTTCGGAAAGCTATGGGTACAAAGCGGAAGTCTATGCAGCTCTTACGGGCAACCAAATGGTGCTTCTACCACAAACCAATCATAATGTTACCCTAAACACAGGGACTTACTATGTACGAGTGTACAGCACAAGTCAGTATTCAGCCGACCATTTGTATACATTATCGATTAAACCGGTGCTTCGAGCTGGCAAAATTGAAATTACCGGCTATAACTCCAATGGCTACTATGATTATCCGACATATTCTTACGGTCGTCATTATCGTATTAACGGAGGCAGCAGTCTGATCGTGAACGGTGTTGTGAAAACAACAGATGGTCAACTGGTTCCCAATGCTCCTGTCACGGTCGTTTGGCTGGATAAGAACTGGAGCGAGAGTAGCGGTAACCGTACGAGAATGGCTTCTACGTACACCGATGATAGTGGTAAATTCAGTGTGACCCTTTCTCTTCCGCAATCGACAGCAAAAAATGTAGAATATATAAGTGAAATTGCTTCCACACACTATTTTGATCTTACAGGAGTAGCGGCTCAGGTCGATGGAACTTCGATTAGTGCGACGGACATTATTTATCTATTTGCTTACAGCTTGAGAAACTAAGAAATGCTTTAATGTCATTTTGATCATGAGAGAGTCGCCTTTTCTGAAGGGTTAGCCGAGGCTTCCATTTCTGAAAGAGCGACTTTTCATGTTTATTTAGCAAGGTTAAGAAAATAGTCTTGTTTACATATATTACAATTAGAAAATGTTTTGCATAATATATTCCAATAGAACCAAAGATGATTTATGATAGAGCCATGCAGCCTAGAAATCACCCTGGTTTATCCGGGGATAGCGGGAATTCCTTAAACCATTTGAGAGGGGATTTCAGTATGAAAAGGTTCAAAAAGGCTATTGCAATGATGTTAAGCATGATGCTTCTGTTTGCTTTCGGAATGACTGCGAACGCGAGTGAAAGTAAGGAGGCTGCATCGGATCAAGCGATTAAGGTAGAATCCAAGATTCAGCTAACAACTGAAAATAGAGACTTAATTAAGCGTTTAACGCGGGCAGACAAGTCAGACAGCGTTACGTCTTCGGTTTATGTCATGCAAGAAAACCTCAACTTCAAGACATCAGAGACAACCTCATTGAAAAGGGAATCCATGTCTACGCTGAAAGAAAGCCCAATGGCTGCTTCAGCCACAGCTTCTTCTGCTACGTATTCCGGTACGATTACGCAAGAGGGAGGTACACAATTTTTATATCCGATCTATTTGCAGCCTGGTGAATTGTTGCAGGCCCAGTTGGATGGTCCATTTTCAGCCCAGCTTGACTATGATTTATACTTATATGAGTTTGATATGACGACAGGGGACATTAATCCTAATGCCATTGACGCATCCACCTATGGTACTTATTTTAACAATTATGAACAGGGGGCTGCCTCACTTCCTGAAAACGTAGGAACCCGCAACGCTTCTGGAAATGAAAAGGCATATGCGATTGTTGTCCATGCCAAAAAAGGTTCCAGTATCAATGATCCTTTCTATCTAACGGTCGATACAAGTTCCAGCTACGATGCATATGAACCAGATGAGAGTGCTTTCCATGCCTACAACTTTACCTTTAGTACGGGCGGTTCATCGCTTAATTCACGCTCCATTCATTCAGGCATTGATAATGACTGGTACCAAGTTACGATCCCAGCCAGCCGCAATTATGACGCTTTGAACGTCAAGCTTGACAGTGTTTCGGACGGTTATGGCTACAAAGCGGAAGTCTACGGAGTCCTTACCGGAAACCAAATGGTGCTTCTGCCGCAAACGAACCATAATGTTAGCTTAAATACAGGAACCTACTATGTGCGAGTGTACACAACCAATCAGTATTCACCCAATCATTTGTACACACTTACACTGAAGCCGGTGCTTCGGGCTGGCAAAATTGAAATTACCGGCTATGATTCTGCTAATGGCCCTAATGATTATCCGAACTACTCATATGGTCGTCATTATCGGGTTAATCAACGCAGTAACCTTACCGTGAAGGGTGTAGTTAAGACAACTGATGGTTATTCAGTGGCAAATGCACCTGTTGATGTGACATGGTTGAATCAGAACTGGACTGAAGGCAGCGGGAATCGTACTCGTACAGGCACAGCTTATACGGACCAGAATGGAGCCTTTAGTGTGACTCTTTCCCTGCCATCTTCCACTGGAAGTATAGCGGAATACCTGTCTGGAGCCATCAGTTTTACACACTACTATGATCTATCAGGGGTAGCCGCTCAGGTGTCAGGTACTTCGATTATAGATACGGATATTGTATATCACTTTGCTTACAGCATTTATGGCGGTTGATGGATGGGTTATTAAGCTAACCCTTAAGGTAGCTTGTTGCTTGAGTATTTTATATTTGAATCAAAAGTAGTTTGCTTCAATATTTGTTCATTTTTGGGACAAAGCATATATTCATTCCATATATGCTTTGTCCGATATATATAGAAACAGGGTCACATTACACTATACATACGCCTTAGATTGCCTGTTACAAACATGACAGGAGGAAATAGGATGAATTTTGGGCCTCTTAGAGCACAGCAAGCGATTCTTAATGCGAGTAGCTTACGGATCAATCCGACAAGCAAGCAAGCTCCACCACCCCAGCTTCATGAAGAACAGGTCTCCAGAGTGGTAGTTCAAGACTCCGTGGAGATCAGTGAAGCCGGCAGACAGTTGGCCGAAGGAGCTATTGTATCACAGTCTGCCAAGTATTTCGGTACAACCCAAATCAATGATTCATTAAACCGGGTTTTGGAAGGTCAGTCAGAAGAAGTGTCTAATGCAGTGTACAGTATGATTCAATCTAATTTTATCGTCGACGGAACAGTAACCGATGAGAGTCAGCGAGCTGTGCTGCTGGAGATGGGAGTTACCCAATCCAAGTATATTGCCGATCATTACATGGAAGGCGACAAGGCCAAAGAATTTCTGGAAACCATGAACCAGATCGCTGGTATTGCTTTAACACGATCCACTGATCCAGAGACCGGAGATATTAGCTACACGACTCCAATGGATCGTCCGTCAGGTGCTCCTGAGGATTATGTCAAGCTGTCGGAAGTGATGAAGCAGGTCGATCCTCAAAAATATACGGCGTACATGAATGATATTAAAGGTGGAGGAAATGGGTTGAGCCAACTGTTAAATTTTGCGCAAAAGGTTCCTCAACATCCTGATTGGATTGAGAAATACAAGGAACGTATGGGACAGAATACAGAGTTGCTAAATAACACACCGTTAAACAATCGCTTTGACAAAGCGGATACGACATCAGCTTCTGCTTTTATGAACAGCATGCAAAATCTTCTTAAGGAATCTTCCGCTACTCAGGATTCTTACATGCAGAATATGCGAGGATTTTTTCGGAGCTTAGGCGTTCAAGTTCATTAACACCCTTAAATAATTTGTCAGTTCTGTTTACATCCTGCTTGGAACGAAGTATAATAGCTTCAAAACATACTCGTGATATAGAGGAAGCACCTCAAACCTAGGCATTAACGCCTTCGTTTGAGGTGCTTTTTCTATTTTACTCGAAGCGAGTTTGTAAAACTCTTTGAAAATAAAATAAAGTAAGGAGAAGTGTATGTATCGAAAAACTAAGCGAAAGGTAAGGAAGTATAGGAAGTGGGTGTATGGATTTTTGGCTGTAGTCCTACTATTAACGATGATTCCCATATTTCCGGAAAGGGTATCCGCTGCTGCTCAGGAGATCATTGGGGGCCCTTTTTGCCAAAACAATTTGCCGGGTGGGGGCGATAGTTGGGGTTCTTGGTCAGGAAATGGGATAGGAGCAACAGAAGTATACACTGGCACGGGTTCGGCGAGGTATAAATGTGATGGGACTACACAGCCGACAAATCGTTTTATTGATATTGGAAGATCTATTAAGGCTTCGGATTACAAGATTTTTGTTTATATTGAAGGGTCTTATCATACCGATATATATACGTCTAATGCCGCCGCAGGCGACAGTTGGAGGCCTAACGGAACGAATCTATATACATGGATTAATGTAAGGAAATTCTATGCTGATAGCTATTACCAGGGAAAATGGATAGATATCACCGACTCAATTACATTAAGGGATGTTCGCTATTTCAGAGCGATGGGAACTAACCAACAGACAAGTAATGAAATATCCAAGTTTGGGGTCCGTGTTATTCCCAAATCGGACCTCATGCCTAAACCACCCCAGATTCACGCAGACGCAGAGGGACAAGCTGTTACAGGGTGGACCAAAGACCCTGTAACCGTGTGGATCGATGGAGATGTGGCTCCTGAAGGATTAAAATACTATGAATATAGTCTGAACGGAGGAGCATTTCAGCAATACACCGGGCCTTTCACTGTCTATGACCATGGTGTAAATACAATCTATGCCCGGACAGTGGATGTGAATGACCAGTATAGTGGCCTTTCTTCCGGGAATGTTCGAATAGACAAGATGCCACCAACTCCCCCTAGCATAGAAGCAACAGGGAATAGTAATGACTATACGATTTCATTACAACCAGGTGTAGACGATTATTCTGGACTAGCCCATACTCAATTTCGTATGACAGGCGTTGTGAATCAGGATTGGCAGGATTATAGTGAAGTGTTTCATGTGAATAAAGATGGTAAAAGCACGGTACATGCACGCTCCATTGACAGCGTCGGTAATGTGAGCCGAGAAGTAAGCAAGGAAGTCACTATTGATAAAAAGGGACCGACTGCTCCTGTCATCCGGGCTAGTGAAACAGGCCCAACGAACCGTGATGTGAATATTACCATTAGTTCAGGAAGTGACCCTACAAATGGAATTAAGATGACACAGTATCGCTTGAATCCATCTGGGGAGTGGTTGACCTACAAGGGTACTTTTACATTAAACGCAGAAGGAATTTACGAATTATCAGCACGGACGATCAATAATCTTGATGTGTCTAGTTCAATCGTAACTCAATCGGTTACGATTGATCGAACCAAGCCAACGTCTCCAAAAGTTACGTTTTCCGAGGTGACGATACCTACTCGATATACCAATAAGCCAGTTCAGTTTGCTCTATCGGGTGCGACGGATATTACAGCAGTACATTATGAATATCAATTAGGTTCTGGCGCTTATGTGTCTGGTTCATCGGGAATATTAAAGGGTTCGGGGGTCATACAATTGACTGCACAAGCTGTAGATGCAGCTGGAAATCGAAGCGATCCGGTGTCCGCGGTGTCTTATATTGATTTGGAACCACCGACGATCCAACTGACGCCGGATTCGCGTGAATGGAAAGATACTCATATTCCTGTAAGGATACGATATGCCGATCAGCATTCGGGGATTGAGTCATCCACAATGCAGTATAAAATCACGAACAGCCCTGATTCACCCGAAAACTGGGATGCTGCAGCTGACACAACAATCCAGATGGATCTTTCAAATGAAGGTGAATGGTATGTTCATGCCAAGGTCAAAGATAGGGTGGGTAACATTTATGAAACGGTTAGCGGTGCACTTCGCATTCAAAACCAGCCCCAGTCGGTTGTGCTCTCTGCGACATCCGTACGAAATACAGAAGCTGATTTGCAGTGGACACTCCCGTCGGGCCTTGACGATGGTTACGTCTATACAGTCCGAAATATAACAACTAATGAGGTTTGGGATGTTACGCATCCGACAAATTCTTTTACAGATAGAGGGCTACAAGGAGGACGACAATACGAATATGAAGTGCGTTCTAGTAATCATGTAGGAGGCAATGCGTATTCCAATCGAGTCCATGTATTAACGTTACCTGATGCTCCTGATCATATCCAGTTACGACCTGTCTCTCGTCATTCTACAGAAATCATGGCTGACTTTACGCCAGTTTCATCAGCTAACAGATATAATATTACAGCAGCAGACGTAAGTACGGGAGAAATCATATTTAAGGATACGGTTACACAGGATGTGTATAATCCAATTACGGGAATGAAGCCTGGTAAATATTACGATATTTCTGTATCAGCTATGAATGACACTGGAGAGGGTACAGCAAAGCATGTATCTTTTCTAAGCCTACCAGACAGCCCGAACGGATTCCGGAATGTAACTGTAAGAGAAAATGGAATCGACTTGAAGTGGAATTCTGTAATCACTGCCACCTACTATGCCCTAGAACGTAATGAAGTATCGGTTTATAACGATGTGTATACAGAATTCACCGATACTGATCTTCAGGCGGGAACAGAGTATGATTATAACGTTTCCGCTGAAAATGCAACAGGATTCGGAGACTATGCTCATCTGGGAGTCATCACTTTACCTGATCGAGTAACTACATTATCGGGTGTGACGAAGGATGTGTATGCTGTCAGTGTTGAGTGGCAGGATGTGCAGGGGGCTGAAGGATACATCTTGAATGTTAACGATGAACCGAAGGTCCGGGTTGCGCGTGGTATTCATTCTTATACTTTTGAGGGCTTGCCAGCGGGCAGGTCTGCCAATATTAAAATACGAGCCTACAATCGAAGTGGTACGGGTAAAGATACTTCTATCAACGCATTAACACTACCAATTTCGGCTGTACAACTTGCAACTGTAGATGTTCGCGAGCACGATGCCATATTGATATGGGCCTCGGTTGATGGGGCAACTCAATATAAGGTGACGATCAACGGTCAAGATTATTATAGTACGGAACCACGTGTGGTTATAGCTGGTTTAACAGGTGGGAGTAACTATGATTTTCAAGTGAGCAGTGGGAACAGTAGTGGTTTTAGCCAGCCAGCGTTGGGTGAGCTGCTGACACTTCCTCCTGAAGTACAAAATGTGAATGTTACAGAACATGAGGCTGGCCAGATTTCACTGAGCTGGGATGAAATCAAGAGCGCTTATCAATATACTGTAACCCGTAAAGATACGGGGGAAGTTTTTAACACCAGAGATGCCCATATTAAGCTTTCAGGTATCCAGCCTGGTATGATTTACTCGTTTGGTATACAGGCCGTGAATACAACGGGGGCAGGTAATTTAGCTCCGTTTACGTATCGCGCTTTGCCAGGTCAGATATCAGACAGTAGATTGACTGTGAAAAAAGTAACAGATACCGATTTGGTTGTTACGTGGAAAGAAGCTCCGGGTGCAGATGCCTACAATGTCTACCAAAACGAGATGCTTATCGGTCATACGACCACCCATGAATTTAAAGTAGATGGATTGGATAGTTCTACATTGTATCGTATTACCGTCAAGCCATTGAACACAAGTGGTGAGGGTAAGCAGACAGAAGGTGAAGTGGAGACGCTGCCGTCTCCAGCATTTGCGTTTTCGAAGATGGAAACAACGAATAGTGAGTTTATCATCCATTGGGAATCTGACCATGAGAATGATATTTTCGTCCTCGCCAGTGAAGGAGGAACAGAGCTATATCGTGGTAAGGATCGAGGCTATATCTGGAGACAGCTTAAAGAGAAGCGGTTGTATACAGTTCAACTTTGGGCAGAAAATAGTCAAGGAAAACGCACAGAGGCAAAACAAGCGAATGGCAAAACAACGGGTAATACTGTGGAAGCAGGTGGCGGAGCAGGAGGAGCGGAGAGTGTAAAACCGATTCAGCCTGTTATAAAGGAACCGATAGTAACAGAACACATTCAAGATTCAACCGTTGAGAAGAAGCCAAATCATTTTAGTGACATTGATCGGATATTTAATAAAGAAAAAATAAATGTGCTTGCCAATTTGGGTGTAGTAAAGGGAACAACCCACACGCTATTTGAGCCGAACAGACCTGTAACGCGTATGGAGTTCACTTCTATGCTGGTCCGTTCCTTGAAATTACCGCTCGAAACGGATGTGACTTTAGGCTTCGAGGATATCAATCCATCGGCGTGGTACGTGGATCTGCTCAAAACGGCGATTAAAGATCAGGTCGCTCGCGGGTTTAGTAATAGAGAGTTTGGCCCAGATCGTGTCATTAACCGTGAGCAGGCGGCTAAAATGGTGAATAACATTATCAAAGCTATACCACAGCAAGAAAGCAGTGCATACTCGGATTCCTCTCAAATTGTAGAGTGGGCCAGAAAGGATGTACTTGGTCTAACCGAAATTAATTTAGTACAAGGATATCCAGATGGTAGCTTCCGTGCCAAGCAGGAGGTCACACGTGCAGAAGCAGCAGAGATGATTTATAACATGCTTCAAATGAAATAGAATGAATCAAGGGGCGGCGTTGGCCAGCCCCTTTTTTGTGTATACTAACTTATTCCGCAATAGCGGGGTTTAGATTGGATGCTCTGTAGGCAGGAACGCCATTAATGAGTGCGGTTCTTAGCTGAACATATCGTAAACCATAATAGGAGGTTGTACTACTCATTCCCGATGAAAGTACAGTTATTTTATAATATGAAAAAGGAATCTCATTACTAAATTGATAGGTTGTTTTTACAGTGGTTGGCAAAGTTTCGACTTCACCTAACCTAAACCAATTTTCTCCGTCTCTAGAGCCGTGAAAAGAAAATGAAAGTATAAAAGCTCGAGAAGATGGCTGAGCTAAAAGAATATCATTGATCGTCTTACCTGTATCTAATTTAAAGATGATTTCTCCACCTTTACCGTTTAAGCTGCTTTCCCAATAGAGATTATTATCAATTAAAACATTTTTCGGAAAAGTATTTTTGGAATCTCCGTTGGTTGATACATTTTCCTCTGCTATAACAACAGGATCCATGGAAAAAGTATAGTTGTCTGGATTTTGACTGAATTTTGCCATGTTGAAATTCCTCCTTAAGTTTAATTTTTGAATGTGTTGAAAAGGTTGATATATATCATTTATATGAAACTCTCTATGAATATATTCCTTGATCATGGAATGCATACTAGTGTTTAAGCGGTCTGACATCATAATAGCAAACTCATTTGCGGGCGGGGAGTTGCATGTTTAGAATATAAATAACTAAATGAGGTGCGAGAAAGGAAATGGATCGAATATGAAAATATACACTTATTATTTGGGAAATGGCATATTCCCTTTGGATTGGGAAGTTTGTTTTAGTACTGTTGAGGAATATAAAAGAAAATTATTTGAGAAGTACACCGCTTCCCAAGAATACAATGATTTTGTAATAGGCGGATTTAATGTGCTTACCGACAAAATAGATGCGATTTTGAATTATGCTTTAGAGAACTTTCGAAAAGAATTTCCTCATAATTATGAGTTGCGTTGTCCGGCTATGATATTCCCGTTGCCAAGAGGTGATGAAAGTAATGGTGCTGAGTTTGCTATTGTTTTAAAACGTGATGAAGATGGAGATACAATGGTCTATTCTCCACTCCCATTGTCATATTTAGAAAGAAGTTAATACTCTGCTGAAAGAAAATGGGAAACCAAGTGATGAATAATGTAAAGCTATCCCGTGTTTCCCTCTGGCTACATGGAGCGCGTTGATTTGTGTCGAAGAGATTTCTACGTTTCGAATTGAGTATTGGAGGTTGCTCCAGCAAGGTATCCGGCAATTGTTACGGAGCAGTTTTCGGAGTACAGGCACGGATGGGCACCTACCTACATACAATAAACAGACCGCAAGCCCGGTAAGTAACAAAGGCCGGTAAGTTCGCAACTACCTCAGGAGGTGTCATCCGTGCCCGGACTATTTAGCGCTATCGCTCTGTTCATCAAGGAATTGACGCTACTCGTTTCCTACGTGAAAAACAACGCCTTTCCGCAGCCATTGACTGAGAAAGAGGAAGCTCGACACCTAAAGCTGTTTGCCGAAGGCAATGCACATTCCCGTAACACACTCATTGAGCATAACCTACGGCTGGTGGCCCATATTGTGAAAAAATTTGATAACACCGGCGAAGATTTGGAGGACCTTATATCCATCGGCACCATCGGACTGATCAAGGCCATCGAAAGCTTTCAGACCGGGAAAGGCACCAAGCTGGCAACATTTGCAGCCCGTTGTATAGAAAATGAAATCCTGATGCATTTACGATCCCTGAAAAAAACACGCAAAGACGTATCACTTCACGATCCTATAGGGACTGATAAGGAAGGCAACGAGATTACTTTGATTGATATCCTCGGCACTGAGGCGGACGATATTGTAGATAAAGTACAGCTCAAAATCGAGAAGAGTAAAATCTACCGCAATCTGGATATTTTAGATGAGCGTGAAAAAGAAGTGGTGATTGGCCGTTTCGGCCTGGAAGCCGGAGGTGAAGAACGTACACAGCGGGAAATCGCCAGAGAGCTGGGGATTTCGCGTTCGTATGTGTCCCGCATTGAAAAGCGTGCATTAATGAAGCTGTACCATGAATTTTACAAGCAGAAGGGGTAATGGATAAGGAGATATATGAACCCACTTGAGGCCCTTTACAGGGCCTTTTTAGGTCTTTTTCATAATTCAATTACTTGCTTCTTTACGCTGAAAAGCGCTAGGGAATTTTCCTATAAGTGTGGTTACTTGTTCAGCTAGTTGGCTCTCTTGGATTGAATTTATTTCCCTACATACTCATCCAAAAAGCGATCTACTCTTTTGAAATATTCAGTGGGGTAATGGTTGATGGCATCGATGTGCTCCGTATTTTGCGGGTACCATACTTCTGCTTTTGGGTTATCTTTTAAGGACTCGTAAATAATTTCTGTATTTTTATAACTAATTTGCTGATCTCCAGTACCATGAATGAGCATAACTGGCTTGTCTTGCATCTTTTTTACCGCATCCATAGGAGATATGGAATCAAGATCAACCTTAAAGGCCCAATTTGCCATCCAAGTCGATGTATAACTGAATGGAAACGCAGGTAAACCTGAAAAGAAGGGCAAACCCTCTCTCAGAAATAGACCAGCATTACGAAAAGGACTATCCGCAATTACGGCTTTGATGTCATCACTTTCACTTGCGGCTAGCAAAGAAGTAGCAGCACCCATTGAAAAACCGATAACTCCAATGTTATCACCCGTATGGTCTCTCGATTTTAAATAGCTTACAGCTCCTAGCAAATCATATTTTTCATTGAGGCCCAGTGTAATCAAATCACCATCGGACTTACCTTGTGAACTGAGGTCAAATGCCAATACATTATAGCCTTTCGGAACGAAGTGCTCTACTAACTTTTGGGTCCGCCCTTTGACTAAACGATTGCTCGTATATCCATGGACGACAATAATTGTTTTATTACTTGCTTTACCTGAAAGACCACTTGCAGGAAAGAAGGAACCTCTAATCGTATTATCATTTTTCAAACTCTTGAACTCGACCTCTTCGTAGGGAGTTTTATCGATATTCAATCCGTAGCTGACATTAGTGTCTCTAGGATGGTGCAACAAGGTGTCTACTACTTTATAAGATATAAAAAATACAAGAGCCGTCACAAGCAAAAGCACGATCCCTAGGCTCCATAAAATTTTCTTTCGTTTTTTCACACGAACGTTAAATGTCAGATCGGGTTGTAATGATGCTTGACTCATTTAGAATCCTCCAGTTTTTCTTTAGGTTGTATGGGTGCGAACAAATAAAAGGCATGTCCCTTCAGATTTTCCCACTCGGGATGATGAATAATACTTTCTCCAAGAGTTAAGCCCACTCCATTTAAGAAAGAGATATAGGCACGAGAGATCATTGCTGGAGAAAAGCTTTTGTTGAATTCTCCCATTAACTGTCCCTTGGCATAGACGCATTCGATCGCATCTGTCATTACCTTTATACTTTCAAGGACCTTCTGTGTAAGTTCAGGAAATCTTTTTCGTTGTCCTAAGACAGATTGAACAAGCCGCAATTCATTTGTATAGGAGTAGATATGGTTGAATTGTTCTGCCACCATGTTCTTAATCAATACGCCCGGCGTCCCCTCTTGTTGTAGACAAGCGAGCGATTTCACCTGAATATCAGCCAGCGGCTCAAGGACAGCAACGTTGTATAAAGCTTCTTTGCTGGGGAAATATTGAAAAATGGTTCCAGGAGTCACTCCCACACTCTGCGCAATGATCGCCGTTGTGGTATTCGAATATCCACTTTCTGCGAACAGGACAACAGCTTCTTCTAGGATGCGTTTACGCCGCACCAGTCTTTTTTCTTCATTGATGGGTCTTGCCAAATGTATTCTCCTCTCTTTAAACTAAATTTCTATTAATTAAATGAATGGTCATTTAATTAATAATATATCTTAAATTATGACTTATAGCAAGAGTGAAATTATCTTACTTACGAGCAGGATGAACCTCAACATATAAAAATAAGCCGAAGGCTGCCCAACATGCGTCTCCGGCTTGTTTTTATCAGGTTATTTTGGATGAGTACACGTTCCGCCTTCCTTAAATGAATAAAACAATGAATATTTGGAGGATCTCATACCCTTCGGTACCATCGGCCTGATGAAGGACATTGAAAGCTTTCAGACTGGGAAAGGCACCAAGCTGGCAACATTTGCAGCCCGTTGTATAGAAAATGAAATCCTGATGCATTTGCGATCTCTGAAGAAACACGCAAAAACGTATCACTCTTACGGAACGCGGACGTAGAGGCGAGTCAAAATTTTCGTACGATGACTCTACGAGGAAATTTGTTTATACTTTAACTACTTAATAGGAATACAATGGATATGAGGTGGAACTAATGATTCTGGTAAGTTCGTGTTTGGCAGGCATGAAGGTACGATATAACGGGACGGATAGCCTGGATGTACATATTCAGAAGTTGGTAGAGGAAAAGAAAGCTGTGACAATCTGTCCTGAGCTTTTGGGGGGCTTTGTGACTCCGAGAGAGCCTGCTGAGATTGTTGGAGGGACAGGCGAGGATGTGCTGAACGGCACAGCTAAGGTGGTCGAGTTTTCAGGCAACGATGTCAGCGATATGTACATTAGGGGTGCGTACGAAGCCTTGAATATAGCCAGAGAGGTTAACGCAACGCATGTTGTTTTAAAAGAAAACAGCCCGTCCTGCGGATCAGCAGCAATATATAATGGGTCATTCGAAAATCGTAAAATAGCTGGTAATGGGGTAACCTCGGCTTTGTTAAAAAAGGAAGGCTTTAAGGTCATATCGGAAGAACAAATTTCGGATATTTTTTTGGATTAGAATATGTAATGGTAGATCAAGCGCCTTGCTAGCTTACAGGCTTATACCTGCGGAGCGTAAGACGCTTGTTTGTGCTGTATGCCGCTATATGATATAGACATCACATTATTTAAGCTTTAATGCAAGAATCCCCAAGTATTCCTTGAGGGCTGTTCCGGTTGTAGACATGGCTCCAGCAGACGGCGAGAGTTTGCCAGCATACAGTGACAGCTTTTCACTTGCCAGATAGTCGGTAGGATAAGCTACGACCTGCATGTCTGCACGCTGAAATTCCAGTGCAGCACGGGGCATATGGAAAGCGGAGGTCACCAGAACAGCTCTAGTGAGTTGATGTTTTTTTAAAATTTGCGATGTATATACGGCATTTTGCTGTGTGTTCAAAGAACGGTTTTCGATCAGAATGTCCTTTGCCGGAATACCGAGTCCCAGTAACTGTCTTTGTGCAATATTCGCCTCATTACCACTGTCTCCAAACACTTGCCCGCCGGAGAAAAGAATGGGTAAGCCTGTTGCTTCATGCAATCTGGCCGCAGTGAGCAGTCGATTAGCCGCAGATCCTAGCAGATTGCCTTGTCCATTGATGTCGGGGGTTCCCTGTGTGGCTCCGCCCCCAAGCACAACAATGACATCGCCTTGAACAGTACGGGGTTGTGGGTACTGTTTTTCCAGGCTACTGATTAACAAATCTCCAGCCAGATTGGTCGAGGAAACATACAGCAGCAATGTGACAAGAAGCAGTACGACCGCAGGTATACGTGCCCTTTTCCATAGCCAAATCACGAGCCCTGCCATCACGAGGATGAACAAACCGGGAGGGAGCACAAAGCTGTACAAAAATTTGATGATATAAATCAAGTGCAGACAACCTCCTATCCTTATAAGCTTTATCTGTCTTTTTGGTATATTGTAACATAGGCAACTGACTGGATTCCTCTGTCCGAAGACATACCTCGATGAAAAAACGGGCATGAAAGTTGGAGCTTTCCAATACATATTTTTTGTTTGATAAAGTTGTTCTGTAGGCGTAGTATATAAAGTCTAGTGATTTTTTTCATAGAGGAGCGATAGCGTCATGGGAGAGTTAACGACAGCCAAGCGAATGATGATGATCGCGCTACTGGTTGTGTTGTGGGGCATTTCTTGGCCCATTTATAAAGTTGCATTGGAATTCACACCTCCACTATTGTTTGCAGGACTACGTACACTGCTGGGCGGTCTGCTATTGGGAGTGATTTTAGTACCGAGATGGAATCGCATTCGTTGGAAAGAAAATTGGCGGGTGTATGCTATTTCAGGTATTTTTAACGTGGTATTGTTTTATGGTCTGCAAACGGTGGGGCTGATGTACGTCCCCTCTGGCTTGTTTTCTGTGCTGGTATATCTCCAGCCTGTACTGGTCGGCATTTTTGCATGGATGTGGCTAGGGGAAGCGATGTCCAGACTTAAAGTGCTTGGATTGGTCATCGGATTTTTGGGCGTTGCGGCTGTCAGTGTCGGCGGATTTTCAGGACATGTGGCTGTGGCAGGTGTAATCCTCGCCATTATTACAGCCGTGAGCTGGGCATTGGGAACGGTATATGTGAAAAAGGTAAACCAGCGTGTGGATTCGCTGTGGCTGGTTGCATTTCAATGTACACTGGGAGGCATCGTGCTGACGGGAGCTGGAACGGTGACGGAAAGCTGGTCGGATATCGTATGGAATGTCCCGTATGTGTCAGGGCTGATATTCGGCACGGTGCTGGGAATTTCACTTTCCTGGTTGCTGTATTTCACACTTGTTAATTCAGGGGATGCGAGCAAGATTGCGTCTTATACGTTTTTGGTGCCTGTGATCTCGGTGTTTGTCAGCTCGTTGGTGCTGGGCGAAGCGATTACGGCTTTCCTGCTGATCGGGTTGATCTTAATCGGGCTTAGCATTTATTTGGTGAATCGCAGAGTGAGAGTAGTACGGCAAGCTTGAAAATAGGATATGGTACAAGCAAGGACTCTGCGCAGGTAGCAGGGTCCTTTTTTAGAGGATTTTAACACCTGTCCGGCGAATTTTTAGGAAGAATGAAACGGGTTCGGCTGAAACGAATTTGATCTATAAGGAGGGGTTCAAGCATGATCCAGCTTCAAAATGTCAAACGGTATAAGTCTGCCAAGCGGATAATAGTTGCATTTGTTTTATTGGCAAGTGTGGCAATCGGACTGAACGATGGAGAGTTTGCTCAGGCAGCGGGAACTTCTGCATCTATAAAGCAAGGTCAGAGAACTGCAAGTGTCCGTGTTTATTTTAACGGAAATATGATGTCGTTTCCCAAAGGAGAGTCATTCATAAACAAGGGACAGGTCATGATTCCTATTACAGATGCTGCTCTGCCAGGAATAGCCACGGATTATGACCCCAAAACACAGACGCTTACACTTACCAATGGTATAGCCAGTCTGGGTTCCGGTCGAATAAAGGCTAACTCCAATATAGGTTTTGTACATAACAGGAAGGTTACTTACGACGTTTCAGCCAGTAGCATTCGTGGAACGCTTTATGTTCCTCTGGCATTTATCAGTGATGTGGTCGGAGGCAAGCTCGAATGGAAGAAAAACGAACGAATGGCTAGCATAAGCTATCCTCAGTTGGTTGGGGAATCGGAGGAAAGCAAGGGCTATTTGCTGGATGCAAGCAGCGGAGTATTGTACCGTAAAGAGGATGGCGGCCGTATCCGTGCGCTCAGTCCAACAAATATTAAATTGAAAGAAGATTATTTTGGCATGACGAAAATCATTTCAACCAAGGTTACGGAGGATGCAGATTTGGTTACGGTATGGCAAGCGTATGGCGAGCCCATGATTAATGACGATTTTTATACGCTGTTCGTCCAGAAAGGAAAGGTACTTCGTCAGGCAAAGGCTCATTATTGGAATTTTAATGCCAACAATATCAAGCTTTATAATGGTAAAGCAGTCATGAACGATGGACAGACCGTTCGTCTGATTGACGCTAATGGTTCTGTAAAAGAAATATGGAATATGGGGAAGCTTTCCGGTCGTTTGAAGGACAGCTTTGCGGTGGAAGGCATGGGCGAGGGGTTTATTCTTGCCAGATCGAATGATGAGGGCTTTTTAATATTAATTAATCTTAAAACCCACCAGTCATTGTTGGTGTATGAGTTGCTTCAATTAGCTCCTGAGCAACTGAACGGATTCAGGGAAGATGGTATTAAGTTTATGGGTCAGAACAAAAATGACGGTGAACTGCGCTTCGAGCTACATGATAGTGAAGGACGGCCTCAAACGTTCAATTATGCTTTGTGAATGGGTTTAAGGCGTCGATCAGACGCCTCTTATTACATAAAACTTCACAAATATCCGAATTGTTCACTCCTCAGGACACTCCTTTGTTCATGAAGCATGAGAGGCTTCACTTTTTATTTTGAATGCGCTTACATAAAATATAGTTATACGGCGGCAGTGCTACAAACCTTGCTGTCGGCAACGTATACAGAGGGGGAGTGACTCACATTGAATCAGCCTATGCCCAAAAATTCTGCAATGCTTACAGCGGATTCCCGCCTGAACGGTAAGAGGCTGGGAACGGGTAGAAAACACGGTTTTTTCTATGAACTGTTCCGCAATCGAGTATTATTTCTGATGTTGTTGCCCACTTTAATTTTTTTCTTCATTAATTCCTACATTCCTATGGTGGGTATTTATTATGCATTTACCCAGTTCGACTTTAATACCAGCCTGTTTGATGCCAAGTTCGTCGGACTCCAAAATTTTCGCTTTTTATGGCAATCCGGCACGCTGACAAAACTGACATTGAATACGGTCGGATACAACGCAGCGTTTATTTTACTTGGTAACGTGTTAGCGATTGTTCTCGCTATTTTGTTGAATGAGTTGCGAGGCCGCTACTTTAAAAAGATCGCTCAATCTGTGATGTTCCTGCCTTATTTTGTTTCTTTCGTTATTCTAAGTGTCATCGTGTATAACATATTTAATTATGATAATGGTTTTCTGAATACGCTGCTGCTGCAACTTGGTGGTGAACGCGTGGATGTATACAACAAACCATGGGTATGGATTTTCCTGATTATCCTGTTCTATTTATGGAAAAATCTAGGCTACAGTATGGTGATCTATTTGGCAGCGATTACAGGTATCAGTGATGAATATTATGAGGCAGCGAAAATGGATGGGGCCAACATTTTTCAGCGAATCTGGTACATTACCGTTCCGATGCTTAAATCGACATTCGTTGTGCTGCTGTTGTTTGCGCTTGGTAGTATTATGAAAGGACAATTTGATCTTTTCTATCAATTAATCGGCAACAATGGGGTGCTGTACAATACGACGGATATTTTGGACACTTATGTGTACCGTTCGCTGAAAGTGACTTTTGATGTGGGTATGGCTTCAGCGGCAGGCGTGTACCAATCCTTGTTCGGCTTTGTACTGATCATGACCGTGAACTACATCATCCGCAAGTTGAACGACGAATATGCCTTATTCTAGAAAGGAGGACCCAAACGGATGACGATCAAAGAGGATGTATACACTCGAATTTTTAAAATTATCTCTTATGTGATTATCATTATGGCTTCCATTGCTTGTTTACTCCCGTTCCTACTTATTATTTCGGCTTCACTGACCAGTAATGAATCGATTATCAGGGATGGATATCACTTTATACCACAGCAATTCTCACTGGAAGGTTACCGGACGGTGTTCACCTTTCCTGAAGAGGTGTTAAGGGCGTACGGGGTGACGATTTTTACCACGGTTGTAGGTACGACGTTGGGCCTGTTCCTGATGACGATGGCAGGATATGTGCTGGCACGCAAAGATTTTAAATACCGCAATGCGTTTTCCTTCTATATTTACTTTACGACGCTGTTCGGGGGCGGGTTGGTACCTTGGTACATTATGCTGACGAAGTATTTAGGATTGCTTGATACGTATACAGTGCTTATTTTTCCGGGATTGATGACTCCGTTTCTGATCATTTTAATGAAAAACTTCATTCGTTCTTCCATGCCGGAAGAGCTGTTCGAGTCCGCTAAAATAGATGGTGCAGGTGATTTTAAAATTTACTATCGAATTGTACTGCCTTTATCCACACCGGGTATTGCCACTGTGGGGCTGTTTCTGGCCTTGGCTTACTGGAATGACTGGTTCTCATCCTCACTCTTTATTAACGATCCGCATAAATACCAGTTGCAATATTATCTGTATAATGTAATTAACTCCATGCAATTTATCGCTCAAATGGGTGCAGGTACTGGCGTATCCCTTTCAAGTGATATGCCGACAGAATCGACGAAAATGGCAATGGCGATCGTGGTTACTGGACCCATTTTGCTGCTGTACCCGTTCATTCAGCGTTACTTTGTCAAGGGGCTGACCATTGGCGCGGTAAAAGGCTGAAGCGACACTAACGGGCTTAGATGGCATAACGTGCTGACGGTATGCCATCTAAGCAGCACTTTTTGTAAGCGTTTTATTTAAACAGACTACCATTTCAAAGGGAGGATTCACATGACATTCACAAAGAAAAGAAAACAACGCATGTCCATCCTGATTGCAGTAATGGTCATCATGGCGCTATTAGCCGGATGTGGAGGCGGTAGCGGAAACAGCACACAAAAAGCAAATGGAGAGGATGATAAATCCCAAAAAGTGCAGCTGCAATTTTATATGCTGGGTGATGCTCCTAAGGATCTGTCTACCATTGAGGCAGAGATTAATAAGTTGGCGGAAAAAGATCTGAATGCCACCGTCAAATTTAACTATACGACGTGGACAGACTGGGATCAAAAATATAAGCTGTTATTGTCTTCGGGTCAGCCTATCGACCTGATATTCACTGCAGATTGGACGCAGTATCAGGCCTATGCCAAGAAGGGCGCATTCCTGCCGCTAGACGATCTGCTGCCTAAGGCCGCACCTGCCCTGCAAAAATTTGTGCCTCAGGACATGTGGGATGGAGTTAAAATCGGAGGCAAAATTTATACCGTGCCTGGCACGTATAAAGAGTATGTCACTAACGGCTTTGTATGGCGTGAGGATTTACGAGAGAAGTACAATTTGCCTAAACCGACAGATATCAAAAGTTACGAGGCTTATATGGATGGGATACGTCAGCATGAACCAAATATGAAAACCGTATCTCTGAACAGCGATATCAAGGGAAATCTACATGACCGATATACCGAATTAGTAACGAAGAGTATAGGTGCCTTGCCTTATGGCATTGGTATTAAATATGAAAAACCAACAGAGGTTTATAAATTTTGGGGCTCGGATGAGCAAAAAGAAGAGCTGAATACTTACAAACGCTGGGCCGATAAAGGATTCATTCCCAAAAATGTATTAAACGTAAAAGATACGCTTCAGGATCAAGTGACTTCTGGTAAAGCAGCGAGTATTTTCGGTGACAATCCAACCCGGTTTAATGATATGGTCATTAAGCTCAAAGCATCTCACCCGGACTGGAAGCTCGAGTATTACCCATTCCCTTTGACGACAGGTTATGCAACTCCAGTGCATCCGATTCATAACGGCTTTGCAATTCCAAAAAGCAGCCCAAATCCGGCGCGCGCATTAGCTTTTTATGAAAAGCTTGTGACGGACAAACGCTATAACTTGCTCACGCAATATGGTATTGAAGGCAAAAACTACGAAGTCAAAGATGGTTACTACCATATGATAGGTAGCGGCAGTTCTAATGGATTTTCACGCGAAGGTATGAACAGTTGGGCTTGGCGTAACCCGGAATATATGCTGTTTGATTCAGGCTTTGACCGTGTGAAAAAGATTTTTGCTGAGCTGGATAAAATTCAGAAGCCTGACCTGTTTACCGGCTTTGCAGAGGACTACACAACCTACCAAGCAGAAAAAGCAGCTCTAGAACAGGTTGAGAAGCAATATCTGTATCCACTCCAAGCTGGACTGATCGACAATGTAGATCAAGGCTTGCAGACCTTCTTGCAAAAGGCAAACCAAGCTGGTTTGGAGAAAATTCAAACCGAATATACAAAACAATGGGAAGCTTATGTAAAGGAGAAGGGGATTAAATAAAACCTAAAGAATTGTGATAAAGAAGAAAAGCAAGTCTCCAGAAAGTTGGAGGCTTGCTTTTTTGATGTCAGTTTACTTATTGCGCATTTGCTCTAGAACGGCGAAAATCTGTCGGTGTTACGCCCAAGCTACGTTTGAACATGCGATGGAAATAAGAGCTGCTTGCAAATCCGGTTTGTTCTGCTACGTCAGCCACGGACCAGTCGGTCTGTTCCAGTAACTCACAGGCCTTGCGAATACGGAGTTGTTGGATGACGTCCACGATAGTAGACATGGTCTGTTGCTTATATAGCCTGCTGACATAGATCGGCGACATATCCAGCTCTTCCGCAATCTGATTGAGACAAAAATTGGGATCCGTATAGGCCTGCTCCATTCGTTCATTAATTTGTCGCACCAAACGTTCCTGTTTCGTGTTTCGTTTTTCCGATAGACTGGAGCGAATATGATCAAAGACCAATTGATAATGATCAATAAGGTTTTCAGCGGTCTCTAACCGATCTGCGGATGGTAATTCAGGTTTAGATTCTATAGCAAATCCATTGAGCTCACTGATATGCCGAACAGCATTATTCACACTCATGATGAGCCGGGATATCGCCTCTCGAACAGAGGAAAACGGATATTTTTCCATATGCATCAATAATTCTTTGATCATACTGTGTGCATCCTCCGTATGACCAGACAGTAGCATATCCAGCATTTTTTTCTCTTTATCGGCTGGATATACGTAAGTATTTTGGATATCTTCGTCTGTAGTGTTTTGCGCATTAATAATGCAGCCATGTCCCTGAAAAAATCGGTGCATAGATGCGTCTTGTACCTGGCGGTACAGCAAATGTAGCCGTTCTGGTTGACTCGTGATGGCACTGTAAGTCAGTGAAACGCTCAGCTTCAAATATTCAAAGCAAGCTTCGCGTATTTGGCGTAATAAAGTTTCTAGTAGTACAGTGTCTGTATGTTCTGCGGGATCGAGAATGTTAAGCATCAGCAGTACACTGTCCTCATCCATATCAACAGTCTCCACTCGGTACGTCTGTCCGCATATTTCAGAAGCAATGTTCATAATTGCAAACTTATAGGGTAGCAGATCAGGTCCACGTTCGCTTTGCCATCGGGTATATTCATCTATGCGTAGCAGCACAAGGCGGTAGTCTTTGTCGAACTGGAACGTAATCCCAAGCTCGCGCAATCGTTCCGGTTCTTCACTGGCAGGGATATTTTGAATTCCCCGAATCACATTTCTTAAAATGTTTTGCCGGATCGTGTACATACTGTTTCGTTTCTCCGATTCCAGTGAATTCATATGCACAACGATTTGGCCAATAGGCGTATACAGCATTTTGGACAGCAGCCACGAAGCCACGAATCCTGCCAATGCAATGATGGCGGCTATCAGTAACATCGCATTACGAATAACACTCGCCATTTTGATAACGCTTTCATATGGTGTGACACTAATATACTGCCAACCTAGTCCGTCCGGGGAGGTGTAGGAAATGAGTGATCTTTTACCATGAAAGTCTTCTACAAAATAGCCTGTTTCTTGTTTTTTGACTCTCGTATGCAACCATAGCTGCTCTTTTTCGTTCAAAGTTTCGTCTGTCAATGTTGTACCAGACAACAGCCTGCCCTGATCGTCTAAAATATAAGCGGTCCCGCCTGAGATTGGATTCGCCGCCATTTCCTTGTTCATCCAGCCCGCCGACACATTCACAATCACAGCCGAATTTATCGCTTCGTTCGAGTTAATTGCGTCATAACATAAATACGTATAGGCTGCGATATCTGGGCTTGCTTGCTCTACTCCAGCTCTGGAGTCTGAGGCAGTCAGCAGCGGATACGTGCGTGGAATAGGCGTAAAGGGTTTATAGTCCTGATAATGATCCAGTACGCGAATGATATCTGTATCAGCCAGTTCATGTTTGCTGAATAACCCGTTTTGACCTTGTGAAGACGCAATGTAGAAGGTGCCGCTTTTAGGGTTAAACACGTAGATGGATTCGATATACGGCATGGAGTTAAGATAATTGTTCAATTCGGTCATGGCAGCGGTTACATCATATACATTAGGTTTGGGATAATACAACAACTTGGATAGGGTACTGCTGCGATACATTTGGAATGCCAACGATTGAGCGATAGATGTCATGTTAATAACCTCTCTGCTTCTCAATGTCAAGCTGTTGTGATTGGCCTCGAATGCCTGCTCCTTTTCCACACGAATATAGTAAAAATAATACACAGTGGTGGATACCAGCAACGTTAGCGTAATACATAACGTAATGCTGACCAGCAATTTGCTGTGAAGCTTATGATGCTTTTTGAAATTGCTCATTTGAACAGGCCTCCTGTCTGTGTGCACGTAGCTGTAAAGTACACCCTATTTATGTATTCATTATACGTGTGATCTTGTGAACAGGACAGTGAACAAACCGATTCTTTGTGAAAAATAATGATTTTTCGTTAAGCAGCTAACCCGTTGGTCAAGTACCGATTTCTAGGTTGAGCCGGAAATCCTTCAGCTAATCTCTTGTTATTTGCATGCCAATGTTTTATATTGACATAAGAGTAGGTCAAAAATAAAAGAGGTGAACGGACGAGATGAGTCCACGTACGAAGGAACAAAACGAAGAGATTCGACTGCGGCGTCTGGAGCAAATCCGGAAAGCCGCTGCCGATGTATTTTTGAATAAAGGGCCTTTACTGGAAATCCGCGATGTGGCTGCGCAGGCAGGACTCGGCTATGGCACGGTATACCACTATTACAGCAATAAGGGCAATTTGCTCTACGATCTGCTATGGGATGCGTTGGAGCGGGCCGGGGGATGGCTGGAGGCCTCGTTAGAGGCTCCGCTGAAGGTTCCGCCGGAGGTCCCGCACGTTTCGGCTTCGGGGGAGGCGCCGGCGGGCGGGCATTTTGGCTTGGCTGATGCGGCGGACACTGGGAACTTGGCTGTCGCAGAGCTTGGCCCCGTTGCCGCTGCCAGCGTCCGGCTGCTGCAGCTTTGGGCGGAGGACCACGCCCTGTACCTGCTGAATAAGCTGGCCGGTGAGGGCTTTGCCTCGCTACCTGAAGCGCGCTCGGCCCCGCTCTCGGCCGCCTTTCGCCGGGAGGTGCTCGCGCCGTTTGCCGCGCTGCTGGAAACCGGGTGTGTGGCGGGCGGGTCTACCGCTTCCGGCGAAAACGTGACGGAGCCGTCGTATCGGCTACAGCGCGCGGAAATGCTGCTGGCCGCTTTGGTCGGTTGCGCCGCGCTTTCGCTTCGCCGCGGAAAGCTGCACGAGGAGGCCAGGGATATCGTCCGACTTTTAAAATTATAGAATGGATAAGGAGCGAACAAACAAAGATGATTATTTTAAAATCACCTAGGGAAATCGAAGAGATGAAGCCGGCGAGCCAAATCGTTGCGGACTGCTACCGCGAGGTGGCCAAACTGATCGAGCCTGGGATCACCACCCGGGAAATCAATGACTTTGTTGCCAGACACATCACCAAGCTGGGCGGCAAGCAGTTTACGAAAGGGTACAACGGTTTCCCCGCCGAAACCTGCATTTCGGTCAATGATGTGGTGGCTCACGGCATTCCTTCGAACCAGATGCTTATGGACGGCGACTTGCTGAAGCTCGACATCGTCGTGGAATACGGCGGATGGTTCGGCGATTCGTGCTGGTGCTATGCGGTGGGCAATATCCGGCCGGAGGCGCAAAAATTAATGAAGGTGACAAAGGAATGCTTGGATCTGGGGATCGCCCGGGCCCTCCCTGGGGGCCGGCTCGGCGACATAACGTCGGCGATTCAACAGCATGCGGAAGCGAACGGGTTTTCGCTCGTACGCGATCTGCTGGCCCACGGGATCGGACGGAGCCTGCATGAGGAGCCGAGCTACGAGCATATCGGCGTAGCCGGCAAAGGCATTCGGTTAAAGGAAGGCATGGTGTTTACGATTGAACCGATGGTCAACGAAGGTACGTTTCGTATCACGATCGACGACGATCAGTGGACGGCGAGGACGGCCGACGGCAAGTTGTCAGCGCAATATGAGCATACGATCGCAGTCACGCCGGACGGACCGCTGATTTTAACGGCCCAGTAAGAATAAAGGCGAACGGACGGGAATGCGTCATTTCAGGAAATAAGTCGCCAACCCGGCCTGTTTGGCCTGACGAAAGTTCGTAATCCGAAACCACGAAAAAGCGCTGGGCCTACCTGGATCAGCACTTTTTTTGCATGGTTTGAAACTTTTACCGATTTACGGAAAACCGTTTCCCCGGGGAAAATGGCCTAGAAGTAAAACACTCCCATTAGCCTAGGGGATCGATCCTGAAATAACGTAAGCAAAGAGAGGCAGTACTTCATCAGTCTGGAAATTGAACGTTACCTTTAACGATATAGGCTTGGCCTGTGCCATTTTCCGCTAGAGCTGGGATGGTATCGTTGAGCACGGCACCACGAATGTCCGTAATCCTTATTTTCAGAGGCTGTTTTCCTAAGTTGGTACCCAAAAAGTGGTTGTAATCCTGTTTTTCGAGATTGAGCCATTGTCCGTTTTGTTGGACTTCCATCTTCAAGACCGGATATTTATGATTGCGTACTTGAATGGCTGCCCACCATTGGCTGCTGCCTTCTTTAATACGGTAGGAGACATTGCCGCTAACCGGAGCTTTGACAACTTTCCACGAAATATTAATTTTTCCGTCTAATTGATTGCCAATCAGGTTGAACGCGTTCGGGGACAGATCGAGTGCGCCACTTGGACCTTCGGGGTAAAGATCAGTTACATATACGGTTGTTTTCCCTTTGGGACCTTGAACTTCCAAATAGGCTCCAGCTAATGCAGCTTTGATTCCGTTATAATTCAGTTGTGTGCTGTTAAGCGCTGTGATTTTGGCATCCGAAGGGATGGGATCAAGTAGTAATGCCCCTCCAGAGTAACCTGATCCCGTATATGTGGCGTAGCCTGTGTATGTATCATTCCAAGCAGCTGAAGCGGGAAGGGCGAATAATACAAGACTTAACAACGATGTCAGACCGATGGTTTTGAACTTTCGGAACGTCGATTTTTTTCGCATAATCATTTCCTCCTTATTCATTTAATAGATTCATATAGTAAATATAAACACTATATTACCTAATATTTCAAATTGTACAATAGGACTTTGAGGCAAAAAGAAAATATTGAAGATGTTTGTCAACTTACTCATAGGCCATATGTCTTGTTTTTTTGGGAAATGGTTGAACGGTGCTCTTTTTCGCAGAAAGTTTGCAGGGCAGCCGATAATTTCAGGAAGATGTATCCTTATAACACAGGACAGGGCTGACTGGAGAGTAAGGACAGAGGAGGGGATTAATAATAAGGACGAATGTCTTCTATGCACCGCCAGTAAAATACTTTAGAGCGATTAAACTAGGACTTTTGAATGAAGTCTTTTAAATAGAATAAGCGAACTATTGTTCTCCTTTTGTTTGTCGTATACAATCGAATCATGCTGATTCAAATGGAGTGATGTTGAACTCTGCTGTATGCTGCAACGAAAGGATGTTTTGCACCATGATGGGAAGAGCCCATTTGATTATTGGAACCGGGGTCTCCCTGTCGGTATTAGCTCTAAGTGGATACGAAGTGACCCCGGCTGCCGTGGCAGCTGCTGTGGTCGGTTCACTGTTGCCGGATATTGACGAGCCTAACTCCATGCTCGTGAGCCGTGCGCTGCCAACCAAAATGCTTAGACTCATACAGCTTCTAATGATTGGGGCTGCTGGTTGGGTATTTTTCACTCGTTTGGCTCCGCCGCCATGGAATCTTGTTCTGGCTTTGCTGATGATTAGTGCTTCTTTTATGCCTTCACGATCCATGCGCAAGGTTATTATCTTTCTAATTGGTATCGGCCTCGCCTGGTATGGAGAATCATATGCACCGTGGAATTATATCGCTGGGTGTCTGCTGATCATTTGTACGCTAGTCCCACACCGGGGGTTAACTCATACGGTATACGGGACAGTCGCATGGACTGCGCTGCTTTATGGTACAACACGTTTGCACGGTGACAGCATATGGCTGGCTGGAGGTATGGCGTACTTGCTGCATTTACTGGCAGATTCCTTGACGAATAATGGAATTAAACCTTTGCCGCCGTTCAAATGGAAGCTGCGATTTAAATTGATGAGTACCGGAACCCGGAAGGGAGCTAAGGTAGAAAACGTCTGCATTGCTCTAACTGCTGTACTTGTAGTGATTGCTTTGCTTCGTTATAAGCATTTGATTTGAAATGTTCTATCTTTTGTTTCTATTAAATTAAAAAAACAGTCAATGCACGTTGTACGTGTCTTGACTGTTTTTTATAGATAGCGATTCTCTATTACACCTTAAGCTCGTTCAATAATGGTATTCAGCGTTGTACGATCCAGGTTTTGAACCAGCTTGATGATCAGCTCTTTGGCTGCATCATAATCATCAGTGTGAATAATAGACGAGGAAGTATGGATGTATCGTCCACAGATGCCTATGACGGTGGATGGCACGCCAATTCCGCTCAAGTGCACTTGGCCTGCATCGGTTCCCCCTGTGGAGATGAAATATTGATACTTGATTTTGTGAGTTTCCGCCATGTCTTGCACGTATTCCACAATCCCGCGGTGTGTAATCATACCCGGATCAAATACCCGCAGCAGTGCGCCTTTACCGAGGTGTCCGTAAGCATTCGGGTCACCGCCCATATCATTGGCTGCACTGCAATCCAGTGCAAAGAAAATATCGGGCTGAATCAGATTGGCCGCTGTGCGTGCACCACGCAGTCCCACTTCCTCTTGAACAGTGGCCCCCGCATACAATGTATTGGGAAGCTTGTCTTTTTCTTTATGTAACGCTTCAAGCAGTTCAATAGCCAAGCCTACACCGTAGCGGTTATCCCACGCTTTAGCCATGATTTTTTTAGGATTTGTCAGTGGTGTAAAATCACAGATTGGTGCTATGGCTGTTCCTGGTACGATCCCCAGATCTTGCGCTTCTTGTCTGCTGTCTACGCCGATATCCAGATACATATGCTTGATGTCCATAGGTTTGCTGCGTTGCGATTCATCCAGCAAGTGAGGCGAGACAGAGCCAACTACACCGATAACTGGGCCTTTTGGAGTCAATACTTGAAGACGTTGTGACATGATGGCTTGGCTCCACCAGCCTCCAACCGGCTGAAAACGAATCATTCCATTTTCCGTAATACCATTCACGATAAAACCGACTTCATCCAGATGGCCTGCCACCATTACTCGTGGTCCACTTTCTTGACCGCGTAGCACCCCAAAAAGACTCCCCAATCGATCTTGCACGATTTCATCGGTATAACCGGATATCCGTTCCTTAACCCATGCCCGCAACTCACGTTCATGTCCAGGAATGGAAGGAAACTCCGTTAAGGTTTTAAACAATTCCAATGTTTTTGATTCCATGATGTATACCTCACTCCTTATTAATTAACCAGTGGTCGTCATGTATTTAGTATGAATGGATTTGTACGGAATGTCCACGATATCATTTTCCTGACATAACATTTCTCCAAAAAGCTCATAATGAAAAAGACCCAAGCAATTCGAACCGCCAAGCGCGAAAACTTACAGATAAGGGGTGGTGAATGATGCCGGCTAAATCCGGGCAGCGCGGTTTTCGTACCAATACGTCGCCGCTGTCCATAAATGAGAAGGACTATCAGAATATTTCACAAAAGCATGAGCCCTCGAGAAAAGTATTTGCCAATTGTGTGCGCGCTTTTCTGGTTGGAGGCGGGATCTGTGTGATTGGACAGGCGATTCAGGAGGCTTTTATGGCAGGGTTGCACATATCAGCCAAGGAGGCCGCCCCGCCGACCTCATCTATGATGATCTTGCTGGCGGTCATATTAACCTGTATCGGGGTTTACGATAAGGTTGCCCAATGGGCGGGAGCGGGAACTGCTGTGCCAATTACAGGCTTTGCTAACTCCATGTGTTCGGCTGCATTGGAATATCGTTCTGAGGGACTGGTGCTCGGAGTGGGCGCGAATATGTTCAAACTGGCAGGCTCGGTTGTCGTATTCGGGGTGGTGGCTGCATTTATCATAGGCGTTATATATGCCATCCTTGGTGTAGGAGGCAATCACTTATGAGAAGACAGGGAGGACAAACCTGGAAGTTTGAATCGAGACCGCGCATCATTGGAAGTGCCACTGTTGTGGGCCCGGATGAAGGAGAGGGGCCGTTGTCCACAGATTTTGATTATATTTATGACAATATAGAAATCAACGAGAAAACGTGGGAAAAAGCGGAACGTAGATTGATTGAGCACTCTACAGAGCTGGCGCTAATTAATGCCAATTTGAACAAAGAAGAAGTGCAGTTTTTTATTAGTGGTGATCTGATGAATCAGATTGTCAGTAGCTCCTTCTCGGCTAGCAAGCTGGCCATTCCCTATTTGGGTGTTTTTGGAGCATGCTCAACATCCATGGAAAGCTTAGCCTTAGCCGCACTTATTGTGGACTCAGAGGCCGGTGACTACGTGATGGCGGGTACGACTAGCCATAATTGCACTGTGGAAAAACAATTCCGCTATCCTAATGAATACGGATCACAGAAGCCCCCTACGGCTCAGTATACTGTTACCGGCTCCGGCGCCGCAATAGTGGGCCATGCCAAGTCAGGGACAGTGGTGGATTGTGCTACCATTGGACGTGTAATGGACATGGGCATTAAGGACCCCTTTAATATGGGTGGAGCCATGGCTCCCGCGGCTGCGGATACGCTGTTGTCTCATTTTCGAGATACTGGCCGTGACCCTGGTTACTATGATCTCATTGTAACGGGCGATTTAGCCTCAGTAGGGCTACCGATTGCCAAGGAGCTGCTCAAAAAAGATGGGTTCGATATGAATCAGACGGATTTTAATGATTGCGGTTTACTGATTTACGACATTAATAAGCAAAAGAAAGTCATTTCAGGAGGCAGTGGTTGTGGCTGCTCGGCTGTTGTAACCTACGGGCATTTGTTGAAGCGGATCGAAAAAGGAGAGCTACAAAAGGTACTGGTGGTGGCGACTGGGGCGTTATTATCTCCTTTGACTACACAGCAGGGTGAGAGCATTCCTTGTGTTGCACATGCTGTAGCTTTTGAGGCGGGAGGAACAGTATGATATTTCTATGGGCTTTTTTAGTGGGTGGTGCCATTTGTGTCGTGGGCCAATTGATGATGGATGTGTTCAAAATGACGCCGGCACATACGATGAGTACGTTGGTAGTTGCAGGTGCAATTGCTGATGCTATTGGGATATACGATCCGCTTATTAAATTTGCAGGGGCGGGTGCGACCATTCCAATTACCAGTTTTGGTAACTCACTTGTACACGGCGCATTAACCGAATTGGAGAAGGACGGATGGTTGGGTGTCATTACAGGGATTTTTAGTCTGACAAGTGCAGGGATTTCCTCTGCGATTATTTTCTCTTTTCTGGCATGCTTGTTTGTTCGTCCAAAAGGAAGCATATAAAAGCAGCGTACTTTAGATTTGACATCGTAAGATAATAATTGTATACATGTGCCCTTCGGATCTAATGACCGAAGGGTTTTTGATTGTTCTGCACATGAGAGATCGAAAGAAGGATGGAGTTTGAATAATATGGGCAGGGGGTTAAGTGTACTCTGTGCCTACCTTCATGTACAATAATAGGAAACAGGTTGCTATCTAGGAGGTTTACAGAGCTATGCCCGTACGTCAAGAATCTGTGCAGATTGTATCTGCAATCCGTTCTAATCTGGAATCATGTATATTAGGTAAATCCTTTGAAATAAAATTACTGCTTACGGCTATGCTGGCGGGTGGACACATTCTGATCGAGGATGTTCCGGGTACGGGAAAAACGCAAATGATCAAGGCTCTTGCCAAATCCATGCGCGGTGATTACCGCCGTGTTCAATGTAATCCTGATATTCTCCCGAGTGATATTACAGGGGTATCTATATTTCATCCACGGGACGAGCGTTTTTATTTCCGTCCGGGTCCTGTGATGACTAATATTTTGCTGGCGGATGAAATTAACCGAGCGACGACGAAAACCCAGTCAGCTCTGCTGGAGGTTATGGAGGAACGCAGTGTGACGGTGGATGGGGACACTCATATGTTGCCTCATCCTTTTATGTTGTGTGCGACACAAAACCCGATTGATTTTGAAGGCACTTATATGCTGCCGGAAGCACAGTTAGATCGTTTTATGCTCAAAATCAGCTTGGGTTATCCTGATATGGAGACGGAGCGAAACATGCTGCTCCATCATCAGGCAGGCCAGCCAGCAGATCGTCTGGAGGCTGTAGCTCATATGGAGCAGATTGCTGACATCCAGCAGGAAATTAGAGGGATTTATATGGACAAAGCAGTGACGTCCTATTTACTTGATATCGTACGTGCGACAAGAGAACATCCATCCGTGCTGCTGGGAGCTAGCCCCCGGGCGGCGCTTGCTTTTGTAATGGCTGCGAAGGCATACGCTTTTCTGGACAACCGTGACTATGTGCTGCCTGATGATGTGAAGGCGCTGGCACCTTATGTGCTAACGCATCGTTTGTTGCTGCGTCCCGAGGCGCGCCTGGATAGTTCCAATGCCCAGTCCGTGCTGGAGGCTGTCCTTCGGCAGGTACATGTACCCGTACGAATGGAGCGTCCTTAGGTAATGAATATGGTCAAAAGGAAGCGCAGGCTTCCCCGGCTGTCAGGCCGCATCTGGCTTCTGATGGTCATATGGGTGGTGTGCCTGCTATATTTGTTGTTTCAGGGCGGCAAGACGTCGGTCATGCTGTTGTCTATGGTTACGCTGTTAATCGTTTATTTATGGATCGTTGGTCTGAGCGGAGTTCGCCGTGTGCAAGGCTCCCGGCAGCTTTCGCAAGGCTCGGATTTTGGAGAACTGCTGCATGCAGGAGATCAGGTGCATGTAAAGCTGAGCCTCAGCATTCCTGGATTTCTTCCGTTACCCTATGTCATTGTCCGTGAGGTCCTTAAGCGACATACAGGTGAGTCCTGGTCGTTTGAGGATAGTGTCATTCCCAGTCTAAAAGGGGGCGGTAAGCTTACATTTCAGACTCCCGCTTTAGAGCGAGGAAGCTATCACTTTGAGGAAACGGAATGTGTGAGTGAGGACATCTTCGGTCTGTTAGAGCACAAAGGCAGCTTGAACGCACGCGGTGAATTTCGGGTTCTGCCCCGAACGGTATTCATTCCGTATTGGCAGATGAATGACCGTCGCTCAAGGATGTCTGGACCGCAGACCGTTCAAACTCGTACGCGGCGTGAAACGACACAAATTAACGGTGTACGGGATTATGTATATGGAGATCGGTTTTCGCGCATCCACTGGAATGCGACGGCGCGTACAGGTAGCTGGAAATCCAAGGAATTTGAGCATGAGACCGTTCCTAAAACGATGCTTGTGCTGGACGTACACATGAAGCATTATGTGAACGCCGAACAGTTTGAGCTAGCTGTATCCTCTACCGCTTCATTGCTGGAATATGGTGGACGGGAGCGAATGGGGGTTGGATTGTGCACAGCTGGAGAGAAAGGCACCGTCTTTCAACCAAGTGAGCAGACAATGGAACGACAACGAATGATGCATCACTTGGTAGACATACACACCACTTCACAAGGTAGCTTGAAATCCGCTGTAGAAAGCAGTGTGCGCCAGTTTCCGCAAGGCTGTTATTTTATACTGATTAGTCCGCTGAAGGATTATCAGGCGATGGAGCTTCTTCGCTGGGCCGATACCCGGGGGATGACTCCGTGCCACGTTTATATCGGAGAAGGTTCTGCTGAGGGAGAAGTTGAAGAATGGATGAGCATGCTTCGTGCAAGGGGAATTAAGGGCTACGATGTTGAGAGCCTTGAAGAGCTCCCGGCTGTAATGGGGGGAGGGACACTATGAAGAGCTGGTTACAATCGTTAAAGGGTTCCTGGGTCCCCGCTTTTACATTTTTATGGATTATTATTATTGCCATGCAATGGGTTTCTTTTGCTTCCGAATTATGGTTGGAAGAGACAAGAGCACTCGTACTAATGACCATTACAATGCTGGCTCTGGTGAAGATTGTACTACCAGTTCGTCCCTGGATTGAATTTATTGTTAAGGCGGCGGCGCTGTTTTTTATTTTGTATCGGACATTGGTGTCTTATTCAATCATTATCCCCTTCGGAGGGGTAGCCAATCGCCTGGACCAGTTTATTTCCAATATGTCACCTTATATTTGGTTTTCCCTCATTGCTTGGCTAGTTATTGAAATGGTGCCGCTCATCGTTACAACGAAGCAGCGGATTCTTGTTTTTGTGGGTATTAACATTGCCGCGCTGGCAGTACTTGATTCCTTCACGCCAACTGTGCTGTGGGAGGAGGTTGCTTGGATCGTCTTTGCTGGTATGGGTTGGCTGGTGACACAGCATCTGCAGTATTTTCGGCAGCATTATCCTCAAGGATGGAAGCATATTCGGCGCTATCCATATAAAATAGCAGCCAATATTGCGGTCATTTTTGCGCTCATTATTATGGCTGGTGTCAATATGCCCGAGGTACAGCCCGCTTTGACGGATCCCTATACAGCGTGGACCCAGAGAAATAGCTCAACTACCGCCGGGATCAACAATGGATCTGGGGCACTGGATCAGCGGATGAACACTGCATCGGGTTATAGTCGCCAGGATAATCGGTTGGGGGGAGGTTTTAATTTTGACTATTCTCCTGTCATGACCATCACGACCACTCAACGAAGCTATTGGCGGGGGGAAACGAAACGAACCTATTCCGGTACAGGCTGGAGTGACAAGGGCAACGATGATCAAACGTTAAATGATGTTCCAATGACCGCAGAGCTTGAAAACACACAAGAAACGCGGCATTCGACTGAGCAGGTCGTTCAGACCATTACGATGCAAAACGACCAAAGCTATCCTGTTCTATTTGGCGCTTATTCGGTGCAGCGTGTTCAATCGGTGGACAGAGATTCACGGGCAGACGGGTTACGTTGGAAGCCGGAACAGGCGGAACTGCTTTGGAATCCATCCTCCCGAAGAACTGCTTATCCTAAAACGTATACTCTGGTATCGCATGTCCCTGTGATCCCTGAGAAAGAGCTACGCACAAAAACTTTTAATGAGTTGTACGGAAAAAACAAACAGGAAGCCTATCTACAAATTCCAGATGAGTTGCCACAGCGGGTTCGTGATTTGGCTCAGAACGTAACGTCAACGGCGAAAACGCCATATGAAAAAGTCGGATTACTACAGCAGTATTTGCAGCAAAATTATGCATATACGAACAATCCGGATCTCTCACGGAAAAGAAGCAGAGATTTTGTGGATGCCTTTCTGTTTGAGATTCGGGAGGGCTATTGCGATTATTATTCCACCTCATTAGTCATGATGGCTCGCTCCGTTGGGGTTCCGGCCCGTTGGGTTAAAGGGTATGCACCTGGTCAGCAGACGTTTTCAGATGATGCAACAACGGGTGAAGGTGACGAAAATATGTCCTCTTACTCCGTGACAAATGCGGATGCTCATTCCTGGGCGGAAGTATATTTAGGTGAATACGGTTGGGTTCCTGTAGAAGCAACGCCTGGCTTTGATATGCCGCTGCTTACGGAACAGGAGGATTCAAAGACTCCAGAAGCCCCAGAGGTTAAAGATCAGTCTGAACCGGAACAGCCTGAGCAGACCCCGCAGACTAATCCGGAGGAAGCTTCAAAGATTCATCCTGTAATTATAGGTTCTGCTGCTGCAATTCTGCTGTTGTGGGCTGCTTATGTCGTCTGGCGTAATCGGGCAGACCTTCACTTTTACCTGCTGCGTTTACGCAGAGGTAAGCCGTTGACTCCGGATGAAAAGGTGGTCGTCGAAACTGAGCACTGGTTAAGGTACATGCGAAGAAGGGGATTTGTCCGCGCCAGTCACGAAACACTGAGGGAATCAGTTGATAGATGGTCGCTAGAAGTACCGGAACAGGCTTCAATTTTACATCAGCTGCTTGGACGATTTGAACAGGCGCGTTATAGTCCCTCATCCGTAACCGCAGAAGATTGGCATATGGTTCGCAAGCAAGCCTCTCTGTTACACAAAGAAGGCTGGATAAAACGTCTATTTTAATCTTTAGCTATATATTTAGTGAAAAAGCTGTCCGTTTGTTGCGGATAGCTTTTTACTAAGCCATAGTAATATGGTATAGTTTGTCGTATGAAACTGAGGTGACCGACGTTGTTTGAAATGCTGATGCCCAAATTACGGGTGAATACCGTCTTTGATATTGATCTTGAAGGCTTATATGCTCAAGGATATCGCGGCATTATTACGGATCTGGATAACACGCTGGTCGGCGCAAAAGCGCCGAATGCAACTCCCGAGCTGGTGGCCTGGTTTGAGAAGGTCAAACAGGCGGGTTTTAAGCTTGTCATCGTGTCTAACAACAATATGGACCGTGTATCCGTGTTTGCTACGCCTTTGGACATTGAATTTATACATGCCGCACGGAAGCCCTCCAACTCGTCTTTTCGTAGAGCCATCCGTATGATGGGGCTGACTCCGGAAGAAACTATTATGGTCGGAGACCAAATGTTGACGGACGTATTGGGAGGTAACCGACTGGGGTTGCATACGGTGTTGGTGCTACCGATATCCATTCATGATGAAGGAGTCATGACTCGATTTAATCGGCGGTTGGAGCGAATCGCGCTCACAAGGTTACGTAAGAAAGGCTTATGGCTTGAGGAGGAAAAGAAGAATGACTGAAAGACCTGACGGCGGCACTGCCGTCAAATGTAGTGGTTGCGGTATAACCGTGCAGACCACTAGCCCGGAGCTTCCGGGATTTATTCCTGAAAAATTGCTTACTCGCGAACCTGTCATCTGTCAGCGTTGTTTCCGAATCAAAAACTATAATGAGACGTCTTCAGTGACGGTGGATCAAGATGAGTTTTTGAAGCTGCTCAGCCAGATTGGCGACAAGGATGCACTCGTTATCCACATTGTAGATATTTTTGATTTTGAAGGCAGCTTGATTTCCGGTCTGCAACGCTTTGTAGGCTCTAATCCGGTTATACTGGCTGTAAACAAGACCGATTTGCTGCCTAAGGTAACGAATTGGAACAAGATACGTAACTGGGTACAAAAGCAAGCGAAGGAGCAAGGGCTTCGCACGGAAGAAATCGTACTGTGCTCAGCTAAAAAAAATCAGGGCTTTGACCGTCTTTTGGATGTGGTATCTGAGCTCCGTGGTAACCGCGATGTATATGTGGTTGGAGCGACAAATGTGGGTAAATCCACGCTCATTAACCGTTTGATTCGTGATTATAGCGACATGGAGCAGGAGCTCACAACGTCCCGTTACCCGGGAACTACACTCGATATGGTGAATATTCCGCTCGACGACGGCAAGCACATTATTGATACTCCGGGTATTGTATACCCTTGGCGATTCAGTGAGATCGTCTCCCGTCAGGACTTGAGCGCTATTATGCCGGACAAGCCGCTGAAGCCTGCTGCGTATCAGCTTGATGCCGGACAAACATTGTTTTTCGGCGGTATGGCCCGATTTGATTTTGTCGACGGTCAGCACCAATCTTTTACCTGCTACATTAACGGTGGTCTTAAGATACATCGCACGAAGCTGGAGCGAGCTGATCAGTTGTTCGCTGATCATGCCGGGGAATTGTTATCTCCGCCAACACGCGATCAATTGGCAGAGATGCCGGAATGGACAAGACATGAGTTCCGCGTGCCACGAAAGTCTCCATCGGACATCTATATTTCCGGCTTGGGATGGATCAGGGTAAATAGCGAGAACGGAGCTCTGGTTGCGATTCATGCTCCTCGGGGAGTCCGTGTGCTTTTGCGGCCTGCGTTGATATAACGTTGCTGTAACCATGTTATAGGGCGGCAAGGAACAGGTACTGTACTGGTTCCTGCCGCCATTCATGTATTTGTGCGGCCTAATATTTTGCAATATGGGGGAGAGCGACGATGAACAGCGGGGAGTCTGAAGCGACTGAACAAGGTCTTGTACTATTGGGCGTATTGGGTGATCCAATCAAGCACTCCAAATCGCCTCTTATGCATAAAATAGCTTTGCAGGCAGCGGCGATTGAAGGAGATTTTGTACCTCTTCATGTAAAACCGGATCAGCTGGAAGATGCCATGAAGGGGATTCGCGCTTTGCATTTCCGCGGAGTCAATGTGACGATTCCCCATAAAGTCGAGGTTATGAAATATCTGGATGAGATTGATGAAGGTGCCAGACTCATTGGCGCTGTCAATACGATAGTAAATGATAATGGACGGCTTAAGGGGTATAACACGGACGGAATTGGCTACGTACGTTCCCTCAAAGAAGAGACTTCTGTTGAGTTGAAGGGAGCAAGAATTGCTGTGCTTGGAGCCGGAGGGGCTGCTCGTGGCGTGATTCATGCTCTGTTGGAGGAGCAGCCGGAATCGGTCATTATTTTGAACCGAACACGTGACAAAGCTGAGCAACTGGCATTAGAGTGGACGACGGAAGCGATCCCAGTGAGGGGTTATTCCAACGAGGATGCCAAGAGCGTGCTCGCCACAGTGAATGTGTTGATTAACACAACCTCGGTGGGAATGTCTCCTTTATCGGATGAACTTCCACTGGAAACGAGCTTGATTCCGGAGGGAATCATTGTGAGTGATTTGATCTACAACCCGTTGGAAACGAGACTTTTACAGGAAAGCCGTGAACAGCGCGGCTGCACTGTACATGGGGGCTTGGGCATGTTCGTGTACCAGGGGGCTGTGGCTTTTGAGTACTTTACAGGGGTTGTCCCTGCTGTAGAGCAAATGAGAGCGGCTGTGCTGAGTAGCCTGTCGTAAGTAAGAGGGTACATTAAAATTATGGAAATGCTGCATTGCATATGTGGCGACGAAGGGGTTAAATATACATGTTAACAGGTAAACAAAAAAGATATCTGCGCTCAATGGCGCATCATTTGGACCCGGTTTTTCAAGTAGGCAAAAACGGTACGAATGAGCATCTTATGCGTCACATCAACGATGCGATTGAAAAGCGTGAGCTGATGAAAGTACAAATTTTGAACAACTGTTTGGACGACAAGCATGAAATTGCGGAAGAACTGGCCGCGGAAACAGGTTCTGAGCTTGTACAGATCATCGGGAGCACTATTATTTTGTACAAAGAATCCCGTGATCATAAGGAAATTGAGTTGCCTAGAGGATAACATGCGGGGAGAAAATTATGAAAATCGGTATTATGGGTGGTACATTTGACCCGATTCATATTGGACATCTGCTGGCTGGAGAAGCGGCAAGAGATGCCTATGGACTAGATCAAGTATGGTTTATGCCTTCTCATATTCCTCCGCACAAGCATCAGGCGGGGGCGAGCGGTAAAGAGCGTCTGGAGATGACGAGTGAAGCGGTGGCGGGTCATCCTGCTTTTGAAGTGCTGGATATTGAAGTGCTTCGCGGGGGAGTATCCTATACCATTGACACGATCAAGGAGCTTCAGGAGTTGCATTCTGCTGTGGATTTTTATTTTATTATTGGTGCGGATATGGTGAACTACTTGCCTCATTGGCAGGGAATTGAGGAACTGGCGCAGCGAATTTGTTTTATTGGTGTTCGGCGACCAGGATTCCAGCTTGCAATGGATGAGTTGCCACATTATTTGCAGGACAAGGTACTGTTGGCAGATATGCCAGTGGTGGACATTTCGTCCACGGATATTCGAGAGCGTGCTGCGGAAGGGCGCACTATCCGTTATCTTGTGCCTGATCGAGTGCATGACTATATTACAAGGGGCGGTTTGTATGAAGTACAGCCGTGAGCAATTAATGGAAGCCGTATCTGGTCAAATGCCTGAAAAACGCTGGAAGCACACACTAGGTGTTATGCATACCTCAGTGGAGCTTGCGAAGCGTTATGGAGTAGATCCGGATAAGGCCGAACTGGCGGCTATTTTGCATGATGTAGCGAAATATTGGCCTGTTCAGCAGATGGAAGAGGTGATTCGCAGTCATCCCGAATGTGATCAGGAGCTTTTGGAACATGACAAGCAGCTCTGGCATTCAGAGGTAGGATACTGCGTTGCAGCAAGAGATTACGGAGTGGATGATTCTGAAATAAGGAATGCGATCCGCTGGCATACGTCAGGACGCGTAGGTATGAGCCTGCTGGACAAAGTCGTGTGTCTCGCTGATTACATCGAACCGGGACGGGATTTTCCCGGGGTTGAGCATATCCGTAAACAGGCAAAGAAAAGTTTGGAGCAGGGCCTTGTCGCTGGATTTGACTCCACAATTTCATTGTTGCTGGAGAAGAAAAAGGTTATTTTTCCACTGACAGTCTTGTCGCGCAATGACTTGATTCAACAACTAAAACAGAGAAAAACGGAGGTTCATGAATGACCCTAACTAATGAGCAATTAATGCAAACAGCGGTTGATGCCGCAAATGATAAAAAAGCAATGAATATTGTCGCACTGGATTTGCGGGGAATATCACTAGTAGCTGATTATTTTGTCATCTGCCACGGTAATTCGGATACACAGGTACAGGCGATTGCAACAGAAATTCGCAAACGCGCTCATGATGAAGGTGTAACTATCAAAGGAATCGAAGGGATGGATTCCGCCCGTTGGGTTCTAATGGATTTGGGGGATGTCGTAGTGCATGTCTTCCATCGCGACGAGCGCGAATATTACAACATTGAACGACTCTGGTCGGATGCTAAGGTTGTGGAAAAGGTATGAGTTTGATCGCCGGTACTTATGTCACCATTATGGTGGATCGTGAGGTATCTCCTTTCGGCTACTTTCTCACTGTTGGTGAGCAGGATGTGCTGCTGCACTATACGGAGCTGACACGTGAAATTGAAGTTGGTGAACGGTTGGAGGTATTTATTTTTCACGATACAGAGGACCGTTTGGCCGCAACCATGAAAAAGCCGTTCTTGTCGTTGGGCGAAATGGCTAAGCTTGAGGTGGCCGATGTGCATCCGCGTTTGGGTTGTTTCCTGGAGATGGGATTGGGTCGTCAGCTTTTGCTGCCGATTCGTGAGTTGCCAGAAAACCGAGATTTGCATCCTCGGGTGGGCGACTACGTGTATGCCATTATGGAGCATGACAAGCAAGGCAGATTGCGGGCTAAGCTGGCAGGGGAACAGGAACTGGCTCCGTTGTGCTTCCACGCCCCTGATTCGTGGCTGAATACGTGGGTGCAGGCGACTGTGTACAAGCCGCTTCAAATGGGCACATTCGTTCTGGTGGACGGAGGTGTGCTTGGTTTTGGCGCGATTGGGATGATTCACTCCTCAGAACGCAACCGGATGCTTCGCTTGGGCGAAGAGGTTAAGGTACGGGTCACGCTTGTTCGCGAAGACGGTCGGGTCAATCTGGCAATGTCGCCACGCAAGGAAGTGGGCCGTGATGAGGATGCGGATCGATTGATTGCTTTTCTGAAAGAGCGTCCGGGCGGCGGTATGCCTTACTCCGACGCAACACCGCCGGATATTATCAAGCAACGGTTTGGTATTAGTAAATCCGCCTTCAAGCGTGCGATGGGCAAGCTGATGAAGGAAGGAATGGTTACACAAAAGGAAAACTGGACCTACCTGGTGGAGAAAATGCCGAAACCGAAGGACGGGAATGGGGAATAAAAAATGGCTTCTTACCGGAAGTTTGCCTATGTGTATGATGAGCTGATGCAGGACATGCCGTACCCGGACTGGTTGCGCTTTGCACGGCAGGCTTGGGATCAGTACGGGATGCCGCATACAGTGGCCGAGCTGGGCTGCGGAACGGGTTCAATTACGATTCCCCTGGTTAACTCAGGGTTCGAAGTGGCTGGAATCGACTTATCCTCTGACATGCTGGCAGTAGCCCGTCGCAAAATGGAAACCACTCCACAGGGACAGCGATTGTTTCGTGAGGGAAGCGTTCGCTGGATACAGCAGGATATGAGAGAATGGATTTTACCCGAGCCTGTGGATTCTGTAATTTCTTTTTGCGATTGTCTGAATTACTTGTTGGAGGAAGAAGATATCATTTCTACTTTTCGCAGAACGCATGTTGGTCTGAAGCCTGGCGGAACCTTTTTGTTCGATGTGCATCATCCCCAGACGTTTTTACGTTATGATGAAGAGCAGCCTTTCGTACTGGACGAACGCTCTATCTCATATATCTGGACATGTGCGTTGGACACTCCCCGTTGTGAAATTGAGCATCATCTTAGTATCTTTGCGAAAGCAGAACATGAAGGACGCGATCTATACCAGCGTTTCGAGGAAATACATGTACAACGTGCCTATGACCCAGACTGGATGAAGGCAGAATTGTCCAAAGCGGGTTTTCGCGATGTGAAGGTATATGCGGATTTTGAATGGGTAGAAGCAGAAGATGACGCGGCGAGACTGTTTTATGTTGCTGTAAAATAGCAAAGATTCATTGAACGAATATGGGAAAAAAAGACGCTTTTCATGATGACATGAAGGGCGTCTTTTTGCACTTATATATTCACTTTATAGTTCAACTGAAGCTCATCACCCGGTACACCTCGAATGCCCCAGTTCTGTTTGGGTGTTTCAAATATAGTAATCTCAAGATCCTGTGGAGAAATACCCAAAAGATCGTTAATTCTTTGGAATAACAGGCTAATGAGTTGCTTCTTAGCTTCTATCGTTCTGCCTTCAAAGATACTGATTTCAATAATGGTGTACGCCTCAGAGCGACCATCGGCATATATAAAATCTTCCTGATCCATAGGAAAAAAACGATGAAACCTCTTGTCAGGAGGATATTTGAGCGCATCCATCACAGCAGAATGAATCACCTCTGAAAGTTGCTTTTTGATTGGATTTAGAGTCTCTTTTATTCCGTAAATTTTAATCTGTGCCATTTCTCAGCTCACCTTTCTTATCTCAACTCATCTCAATTTGAAGCGATTTAACTCGGAATTATTATAAAACATTCGTATGCATGTGTCATGAACAATTAGTATGGAGAGGGCTCTTAACACCAAAGGTAGTCCTTATTTGACTTTTTTCGCGGTTTTCAATATAATAGTGCCATTATTAACGGTTAAACAATCGCTGATGAGGAATAGTAGCTTTGTCTGGACATGTAGAGAGCCGGCGGGTGGTGCAAGCCGGTTGACAGCACAAAGTGAACTCGCCTCGGAGATATGCGTCCAACGCAGGAACGCCCTATACTGGTGCTTGTATCCTGTTATTAACCCGCATCGGATCACCTCCGTTATCAGGTGCAAAGGGAGTAGAACGCGAAGAACGCTTTCTGCTAACTAGGGTGGTACCACGGGAATATAACCTCTCGTCCCTAGCGCTGACACGCTACGGGATGCAGAGGTTTTTTTGTTGCATACCGTTTGAGGAGGAAAAGACAATGACAGACACACAGCCGAAGCACGGCTATCAACCGCAAAGTATTGAACCAAAATGGCAGAAATATTGGGATGAGAACAAGACGTTCCGCACCGGGGAAGAACCGGGCAAACCGAAGTTTTATGCTTTGGATATGTTTCCGTACCCATCTGGAGCCGGCCTGCATGTAGGCCACCCGGAGGGCTACACAGCTACGGATATTGTTTCACGTTATAAAAGAATGCGCGGCTACAACGTACTGCATCCGATGGGTTGGGACGCCTTCGGTCTGCCTGCGGAGCAGCATGCGCTGGATACAGGGGAGCACCCACGCGAAATTACGGTGAAAAACGTAAATAACTTCCGCCGTCAAATCAAATCGCTCGGCTTCTCCTACGACTGGGATCGTGAAATCAGCACGACGGATCCTGATTATTACAAATGGACACAATGGATCTTCATCCAGCTGTACAAGCGCGGCCTTGCATATGTAGCTGAAGTACCTGTGAACTGGTGCCCAGCGCTGGGAACGGTGCTGGCGAATGAAGAAGTTATTGACGGTAAGAGTGAGCGTGGCGGTCATCCGGTCGTCCGTAAACCAATGCGTCAATGGATGCTGAAAATTACGGAATACGCGGATCGTCTGCTGGATGATCTGGAGGAACTGGATTGGTCTGAGAGTATTAAGGATATGCAACGGAACTGGATCGGTAAGTCTACCGGGGCAGAGGTTCGTTTTCCGATTGAGGGCTATGACGAGCAACTCACAGTATTTACAACTCGCCCAGATACACTGTTCGGCGCAAGCTACTGTGTGCTGGCACCAGAGCAGGAATTGGTGGATATTATCACTACGCCTGAGCAAAAGGATGCTGTACAACAGTACCGTGAACAAGCTGCTCGTAAAAGCGATCTGGAGCGTACGGATCTGGCCAAGGATAAAACAGGCGTATTCACAGGAGCTTATGCAGTGAACCCAGTGAACGGCGAAAAGCTGCCGATCTGGATTGCTGACTATGTACTGGCAGGCTACGGAACTGGAGCGATTATGGCTGTACCTGCTCACGATACGCGTGACTGGGAATTTGCCAAGCAATTCGGATTGAATATCATTGAGGTTGTCCAAGGTGGAGATGTGGCTAATGAGCCATATACTGAGGATGGACCGCACGTGAATTCAGGCCCGCTGAATGGACTTACCAACGAGGAAGCGATTCCGAAGATGATTGAATGGCTGGAAGCCGAGGGCAAAGGACACGGCAAAGTCACCTACCGCCTGCGTGACTGGCTGTTCAGCCGTCAACGCTATTGGGGCGAGCCGATTCCGGTAATTCATCTGGAGGATGGAACGATCAAAACGGTTCCTGAGGACCAACTTCCGCTCGTACTGCCGGAGATGGACAATATTAAGCCTTCAGGTACAGGTGAATCCCCGCTGGCGAACGCAACAGATTGGGTGGAAACCATTGATCCTGAGACAGGTATGAAAGCACGTCGCGAGACGAATACAATGCCGCAATGGGCAGGAAGTTGCTGGTATTACCTGCGCTTTATTGATCCGAAAAATGACAAAGAGCTTGTATCCAAAGAGAAACAACGTGAATGGATGCCTGTTGATTTGTATATTGGCGGAGCTGAACATGCGGTTCTTCACTTGCTGTATGCCCGTTTCTGGCATAAGGTATTGTATGATATCGGCGTAGTGGAAACGAAAGAGCCTTTTTATAAGCTGGTCAACCAGGGTATGATTTTGGGCAACAACAATGAAAAAATGAGTAAATCACGCGGTAATGTCATTAATCCTGATGATATTGTCAATACGTTTGGCGCCGATACGCTGCGTATTTATGAGATGTTTATGGGGCCGCTGGAAGCGACCAAGCCATGGAATGAGAATGGGGTAGAGGGAGCACATCGTTTTCTGTCCCGCGTATGGCGCCTGTTTGTTTCCGAGGATGGTAGCCTGAACGATAAAATTACAAATGACGGCGGTAGCGATGAGTTCAATCGTACTTGGCATAAAACGCTGAAAAAAGTAACTGAAGATCTGGATGCACTGCGCTTCAATACAGCGATCAGCCAGCTGATGATCTTCACCAACGATGCATATAAAGCAGACCTTCTGCCGCGTGCAGCAATGGAAAACTTCGTGCAAATGCTGTCGCCGCTTGCACCCCATCTGGCCGAGGAATTGTGGCAGCTGCTGGGGCACAATGATAGCATTACCTACGCGGCTTGGCCTGCTTATGATGAAGCATGGACGGTGGACGCCGAAGTGGAAATTGTTGTGCAAGTGAATGGTAAAATTGTGCAGCGTGCAACGATTGCCAAGGATCTTGATGCTAAAGCGATGGAAGCATTCGCTGTGGCGTTGGACAATGTTCAGCAGGCACTGGCCGGCAAAACGATCCGCAAGGTAATTGCTGTTCCAGGTAAACTGGTTAATATTGTTGCCGGTTAATTGGCTTTAATCCGAAGGAGACATCTATCTTTTGCATGTCCTCTTCATATTTGTTGTGCGTTACCTGTATCAGCTCGGGAAAGACACTATGCAGGCTGATGTCCAACAGTGCGAGAGCTTCGGCGGTAATACCTCCGGGAACCGCTACTCTGGCCTGTAACTCGGCTGGTGTCATCCCGCCTTCCGTGAGCAGCTTTCCAGTGCCGATGATCATTTCACCGGCCAGAGCGCATAGCTCCGTACGGTCCATACCTGTAGCTTGAACTGCGGCTTGAATCCACTGGTCCATAAAAAAGGCCAAGAAAGCAGGACCGCAACTCGAAAAATCCGACGTGATCCGAGTATAAGATTCTTTAACCCGAATCGGCCTGCTGATGTGGGACATAAGCTCTTCCAGAAGGAAGCGGTCCTCCTCTGTAATCCGGCTTCCATGGATGCATAGTGAGGCTCCGCTGCCTACTTGGTGGGTGATACTGGGGATAATTTTGGACACTTTAGCTTTCATTGCATGCTCTAAAATACGAATCTGCACCGGGCTTGTGATAGATACGACGATTTGCTCTTCTGTAATGACGTTGCGTATTTCATCCGTTACGGCTTTTGATTCCAGCGGCTTCACACAGATAAACAGAACATCGCTTTCCGCTGCCGTTTCACGGTTGCTTTGGGCTGCATGCAAACCTGGATAACGACGGGCTAGCTCGGTTACCTTGGAATGCGTTCGATTACTTGCTGATATTTGCTGCGGCTTGAGTGCGTTAGAATGAATAAAAGACTCAATTAGCAGACTTCCCATGCTGCCAGTCCCGATAAATCCAACTTTCATTGTTCAACGTCCTCCTTTCATACTTTGCGGTATAGACGCTGTGCTGTCAGCTGTCATTCTTCTTAGTGTATGCGCCTGGTCTTGGCCGACATGACGAATTTTATGTCTGAGCATGTTAGATCGTGCCCGGGGTCGTACCACTTTATTGTAAAAATGCTCTCAGCGAGACCGTATGGAGGTTGTTTACACCCTCCGGCTAAACGGGAATTGGACAGACTTGCTCTGTTTGATAGAGGCGGTGTTTTCAGTCGGCTCAATTTCTCGAATCCATGTGGAGTAGGGGACGATACGGAAATGAAACGCGTATGGACAGGAACAGCGATAACGCTTGCTGTAATCGGCAGTGGACTTATTTTATTTGCCGGAGGACAGCGTTCTGAGCCGCAAGAAGAGTGGACTTTACTTAACCATAAGGTGGAGCAGGCTGTGGCGATGGATTCAGAGCCAAATGAGTCGCAGCGCAGCAGTGACTTTGCCCAGGAAAAGCCTGCTGTAAAAGAACCTTCAGACAAAGCTGAGCGTAGTAGGATTGCTGAAACCGCTGATAAAGTGATACGCGATACTGTGCAGATTTCTACTGGTGCATCTGCTGCTGTGAGCGAAAACTCTATTGCGGGAAATTCGAATACCGAGAAGCAGTCAGGTGTTGCAGATCCAAGCTCAGACACAGGTATTGTCAGTTCGAGTGGTGCAACGACGAGTAGGACCAATACGGTAAGTGATTCGGTTACTACACCCGTTTCCGGCGAAAAAAAGGTAAACATCAACACGGCGACTGCTGCTGAGTTAATGGAGCTACCAGGGGTTGGGGCTAAAAAAGCCGAGGCTATTTTAAACTATCGTAATCAACATGGGGTGTTCAAACGTGTGAACGATTTGGATCATGTAAAGGGAATCGGAGCTAAAATGTTGGCGAAAATGAAGCCGTATGTCAGCTTGTAACTTATATAAGAATTACAATCTACAGGCTCTGAGAACGGCAATAGCGGAAATGTTTTACGTTTTAACTTGTTTATACGGGAGAGATGGAAATGAGTGCAGATGTACGCAAGGACTGGGACACCTACTTCATGGATATCGCTTATATGGTATCCACCCGTTCGCGCTGCGCGCGGCGTCATGTTGGAGCCGTACTTGTACAAGGTAAAAAGCTCTTGGGGACGGCCTATAATGGAGCACCATCGGGGGTGCCTGACTGTTCAGAGGCAGGTTGTATGATTTCAGAGGAGTATGAGGTCGTTCACCGTGATGGGCACGAGGAAATGGTTAAAAAGCAGCGTTGTATTCGCACTATTCATGCAGAGCAGAACCTGCTGCTGTTTACTGACCGAATTGATCGTGAAGGCTCTTCAGTATATGTCACCGACCAGCCATGCTGGACGTGTGCCAATATGTTGGCGAACAGCGGTATTGTGGAGATTGTATACCACCGACCTTATCCCAAAGATGCCGACAAGGTTCGTGCTATGATGGAGGAAAAGGGCATCGCTTTTCGCATGCTGAAGACCTATCATCCACCAAAAGAAACGCTGATGGATGTTATGAATTAAAAAGTAAACGAGGAAGAACCTCTGACGAATGCTATTTTGTCAGAGGTTCTTTTTGTTTTGTGTTTTTAAACAGAAAGCAATGTTTGCTACCGGAAGGTGATCGTATTCAAGCTAAGCTTGTGTTAACTAGACCTATATTGACCCTTACTGTTTGTTGGATTACAGGAAGTGCAGGAGCATGTCTGTATTCTGGACGTATGCTTTTGTTACTCTGGGCGGGGATTACTCTGATCTTTCCGCTTATAGCTTTATTGATGAAAATCCCCATCCGGCATATGGTGTTACTTTGGCTTGTATTCAGCGGAGGTGGATTTCATTGGTTTTGGCATGATATGCATAATGTTAGCAGTATTCCCGATGCTCTTCATGTATCGTCATCTATGGTGGAAGACATGCCTGTTCAAGCAGCAGGGTTTATCGCTTCTGAAGTGCAGGTAGATGGTGATCGAACACAGTTTGAGATGAGAGTTACTTCAATCAATCACTTCGGAAATCATTCGAACAAGGACGAGAATCGTGCACCAATTTCTGAACAGGTCATTGTTCATATCAAGTTGGCTGCCAAGCAGGAACAGCAACTTGCGGCAGCATGGCAACGTGGAGATGCGATCCTACTGCGTGGCACCTTAAAGGCTCCTGCAAAAGCGGGGAACTTTGGTGGCTTTGATTACAGTGAATACCTGCACACACAGGAAATCCACTGGTTTTTCAAAGGCGATGGGGCAGCCTCGTTACAGAAGCAGGATGCTTCACTATGGAACCGCTACACTTTGTTCAGGTGGAATGACCAGCTTAGGGAGCAGCTAGGACAGAGAATGGAACTGGCATTTACATCGCTTCATCACGCAGGATATATGAAAGGACTGGTACTTGGGGTAACAGATGAGTTGGACCCAGCAACCTATAACGAGTTTACGCAGCTTGGTTTAACGCATATTTTAGCAATATCGGGCATGCATGTGGCGGTATATGCAGCTACACTATTATATCTACTCAGGCTGTTACGAGTTAGCCGCGAGACATCTCTTACGGTCGTGATGATACTCATTCCGGCTTATGTCCTGCTGACTGGTGCTTCTGCCTCTGTTGTGAGGGCAGGAATTATGGCGATGATCGGCTTGTTTGCAGCCCGACGAGGGTTGCTCAAAGACGGACTTAATATTCTAAGTATATCCGCGCTGCTCATGCTGATTTGGAATCCATATTATCTACTTAGCGTCAGCTTTCAGCTTTCCTTTTTGGTGACAGGTGGGTTGCTCATTTATATGCCGCTTATGAAGCCGTTTTTCGCCAAATGGCCTTTCCTGATCGGCGGTGAAGTTGCGATTACAATTACGGCACAGCTTGTTTCGTTTCCAATGACGGTATTCTACTTTAATCAATTTTCGCTGCTATCATTTGCGGCCAATTTTGTGCTTGTACCTCTTATTACATATATCGTGCTTCCATTGGGTACGGTGGCGATGGGAGTTGCCTTTTTGTGGGGGGATGGGGCTCGCATTTTTGCTTGGCCGGCAGAGCAATTGAACGATTTGACCTTTTTACTAGTAAAATGGCTGAATGTGGATGATGCTTATGTGAGTATTTGGCCGTCTTCCTCCATTCTGTGGGTCATAGCGTATTACGTAGCTTTGTACAGTGTTTTGTACTGGCTCACAACATGGCTGACATCCCGCAGAAAAACGAACGACATTACCGTCTTGGACTCTACTCCCAATTCATCAACTATCTATACAGGATTAGCAGCTTCTTCAGAGTGGGCGGCTATATTGCATACGGCTCTTGAACCTGAGGGAGCAGGGAGATTTGCGCGTCGACAGTGGAATGGTTATCGTCATTTGGCACTGGCTCTAAGTGTTATTGCTTGGCTTGGAATATTGTATACAGGTTACCAATCTCCTGGTGAGGGTAATACGGGAATTGTTCAATATCTGGATGTGGGCCAAGGTGACAGCATTTTAATCACAACGCCGGGCGGGAAACATATCTTGGTTGATGGCGGGGGGACAATGGACTTTGCAACAGGGAAAAATGCTTGGCGCAAGCGTGCAGATCCCTACGAGGTAGGTAAAGATACGCTTGTACCCTTACTAAAGCAACGAGGTGTGCATCGACTAGATGCTGTCATTTTAACACACGGAGATCATGATCATGCCGGAGGATTACAAGCTGTGCTTGACCAGATTCCCGTATCTACCTTGTTTTTTAATGGTACCCTGACAGATAAAGCTCCATTCCGTAAGCTGTTGAACACGGCTTTAGATAAGCAGATCAAGCTGTACGGGGCACATCATAGCATGGAATGGGAACCAGACCAGGCTACGAAAATCCGCTTTCTCTATCCGTTTACGCTACCGGATAACGAATCTGAACAGCTGCCTGTTATGAAGGAACAAAATCATTACTCTGTTGCCATGATATTGGAGATGGAGGGAGCCTCCTTTTTGTTCACAGGAGATATGGATGATGCAGCAGAGTCATTGTTGCTTGCTGAATTAACCCCTTCTTCATTCCGTTTGAAAGATGAGGGAGCAACGGGAGGGGCAAGGAATGCTATAGATGTCATGAAAATAGCACATCACGGCAGCAAGTATTCTACCTCGGAAGAGTGGTTATCCTACTGGCGACCGAGAGTATCTGTCATTTCGGTCGGTGCGACCAATACTTACGGACATCCGAATGAAGCGGTATTGGAACGTTTGTCAGCAGTTGATTCTGCTATATATCGAACCGATACGATGGGAGAGATACAGATTCGAGCACAGCAAGGAAAACTGAGTGTGCGGTACCAACGCAAACAGTACAAAACAGATACGAATACAACAACACACTAAAACGGGTGCTCACTCTTAGGAGTGTGTTGTTTGCTTTGAATCCAATCTACATGGACAGTAGCTGTAAGCTTTGATAGAATCAAATGAGTTATGAAAATGAGAATCATTATTAATAGGGGAAATATTGTGAGTTATTTTAAATTTAGAGCTTCAGCTTGTTTGTTCATCATTTCGTTAATGCTGGTATTGAGCGCAATGCTACAAGTGGGGGTGAGACTGCAACGGAAAGCGGTCAATCGGCTGCTGCCAAGACCACATCAACTGGAGATGAAGCTGCCACGCGTACATATGAAAGTGATAAAGGTACAATTACTCTTCTTATTTAATGTTGGGTATTAGAGGTGATGGAGCAGCCAAGGAAAAGATATTTTATCTAAAAGCGTGTGAAGAACCTTTCTGCCGTTAAATCAGGTAAAGTATATCAATACTCAATCGAAGATTTTTATTTTCAAGATCCGATTGCTCTGACTTATCAATTAGAATGCATATCGGATTTTTTGATTTCCAAGAAGTAACAATATGATCTTGCAGCTCGATAGGCTAGCATTTAGATGTAGTAGGAGCTAAGGGAAGGTGACTACCTTCCCTTTTTCTGTTATTCTAAGGGAGGATACGCTGGGGATTCTGGGCTTTTTGGTATAATTTTTTTTGTTGAAAAAATAAAATTAGTGTCAGACGTCTATCCTGCAACAATTTGTAAAAGGGATACGTCTGTAATATTGCAGGGAGAGGGGGATCCTTTGTGGTAGAGCAGGGACTCATTCGAGCCGCTCAATCGGGCGATCGCGACGCTCTCATTACCCTATTAAGAGAGATAGAACAGCATGTGTACCGTACGGCATATTACATTCTAAACAATGAGCAGGACGCCATGGATGCTTCACAAGAAGCCCTCATACGGATCTATTCCAAAATTAACTCTTATGAGGAAAAAGCGCAGTTTAAAACCTGGGTCCAACGCATTGTAACGAATATATGCATCGACAAATTCAGAAGAACGAAGCCCTCGGTTTCCATTGACGAGCACGACATGATATTCAACGATCCCCAAAATGTGGAGGTCGAGGTGTTGACCTCTTACATGGCACAGGATGTTCGTGAGGCTATACAACAGCTTCCGGAGCACCACCGGACGGTAATTGTCTTAAGATATTTGCAGGATTTCTCCTATAACGAGATTGCAGATTCTCTGGATTTGCCGCTAAATACGGTCAAGTCATACTTATATCGTGCAAGACAGCAATTGCAAGGGCTACTTCAGGAATATCAGAAAGGTGGTGTATCAGGATGAAGTGTGGGGAAGAGGTGATGGATTGGATGCAGCGTTATGTGGATCATGAGCTGGGCGAAGAAGAGACGTCCCAATTAATGAACCATATTGCGACTTGCCCGGACTGTGCGGAAAAATTTCTTATTCTTCAGACACTCTCTCGCGAGCTGGAGGAATTGCCTGCGGTTTCCCCGGCGTTCAGCCTGGTGGATTCCATCCTGCCTCAGCTTGATGCCATTGACCGCGCACGTGAAGAGCAGGGAAGTGCGCTTCAGGAAATGCAGCCTGTGGCTGTAGAGCCTGGACCAGTGCCTAGACAACGTACCCAGCCTATACCTTGGTGGAATCGAATGGCTGGGCGCGCTGCTATAGGCGTGGCTGCCGCTGCTGTTGTACTGGGGATTGTAGTATTTAACTTCGAGCCTAAAACAGTACAAGATGCGGAAGGCATACTTACTACCCAGTCGCCCGAAGTGACGAATCCGCAGAATCAGACGGAAACTCTTCCAGGTACAGCCAATGGCAGTGGAGGACATGATACAGCCATTGGTTCGGATTCTACAAAGCAGCCGTCAGAGCAGGGGCAAGAAACGGATGCATCTCAGCCACCTGCGGATAAAGATCCTGGCCTGAGCAAACAAGGTGCAACTAATGCAGACGATGAAAAGAACTCTTCCAAACGGGATGCTGGGGAACGTGACGATCAGCGAGCTGGGGAGGAAGATTCGACGAAGTCTGCACAAGCCGAACATTCTTCTCGTCAGGATGAAGGGCATGGACAGCTACGTACGGATCGTCAGGTGACAAAGGAAAATCCGTCTGCTGGAGATGCTCCTAAATCTGAGGACAAACAGCTAAGTCAGGAAAAATCTGATCAATCCACGATTGCTCCTGATGAACAGTTGGAACCGAAAATGGAAAAAGCACCCCTAGCGGGTACTGCTCAGGACGATAATAATGGTAACACAAGTACGAATGATTCATCTTCGTCGCTTAGTCAGGATTTGAAGGTACAGGATCGAATTGCGTCAAATGAAGCGTCGAAAGAAGCGACTTCCAGAAGCATCACCAAGGATTCGGGCAATGCCTTGGGAACGGATAGCAGCAATGCAGCTTCTAATGATCAGCAATCATCCGTGTCACAAGACCCGGTTCGTAAAGAAGGCTTTGTATCTAATTCACTGGTCTCTCCGGACAACAATAATGCCTCCAACTATAGTGCCCAATCTGTCTCTACAGATCAGCTCAACTCGCCTGATGGTAGCTATGCGGTGGCTATTGAGGGCAAAAAGCTGAAAGTGTATAAGCTTTCCGATAACGGTGTAGACCGAACAACACTGGAAGTCCGTACTCTAAAAGGTGCCTGGGTCAAAGGAAGCTGGTCGGAAGACAGCCAGACCTTTATGTATGAGACGGAGCAGGATGGGACTGCAAGTAAATATACGTACACCGTTCCGCGCAGCACTGGAAAATAGTTTCCCGAAGTTGACACACTTTTAAAAACAGGGAATAAACTATATGAACCGACGTCGTATCCCGACGGCCGAAAGTTTCTAGAGCTTTCTGCTGCCGTGTTGATATAGATGGTGGTGAAGGGATCCTGCCTATAGGTAGGGTCCCTTCGTTTGTGTCATGACTTGCCTTCCGCTCGGATGTCAGGTACGATCAGTGGGTGGGGGGAACGGAAAATGGATGTAAAAACAGCCTCTAAGGCTATTCGCAAAGGCGACATTTCGCCAGTGTATTTGCTATACGGTAGTGAAAAATACCAAATGAAGCAGTTTGTTGAGATGCTTAAAGAGAAAGTGGTGGAAGAGGAGCATCGTGACTTCGCCATCATTCCTTATGATTTAACCGAAACGCCAATTGAGGTGGTTGTGGAGGAGGCGGAAACAGCGCCTTTTCTGGTACCAAAGAAGCTGATTATTGTACGGGATACCAGTGTATTTGCAGCAGGCAAAGATAGCGGTAAGATAGAGCACCGGCTTGAGACGCTGTTGACTTATATGGATAACCCGACTGACTATAGCGTCATCGTTTTTACGGTTCAGGCTGAAAAGTTGGATGAACGGAAAAAGATTGTCAAAAAGCTAAAAAGTGATGCTTCGGTTATTGCCTTTGCTCCAATGGGTGGAGATGATCTTGTGGCTTGGATCCATAAGCGTGCAGGAGAAAGAGAAGTGCAATTGGCTGCAGGAGCTGCTGAAAGCCTCATTCAATTCACAGGTACTGGGCTGCAATCCTTGGCTGCCGAGATAGACAAGCTGTGTTTATACGCAGGAGCACAGGGAACGATTTCATCCGCTGATATTGAATCCCTGGTGCCTCGTAACACAGAGCAAAACGTATTTGCGATGGTTGAGGATCTGGCTAATTTGCGGCTGGATAAGGCGCTCAGTATTTTTTATGAGTTGCTTAAGCAAAAAGAGGAACCGATCAAGATTGCCGCTTTGATCACGCGACAGTTCCGTATTATGTTGCAGGTCAAAGAACTGGCAGGTCAAAGCTATTCCCAGCAACAAATTGCGAGTCAGCTTAGTTTGCATCCTTATGGGGTGAAAGTTGCGGGGGACCAAGCGCGGAGGTTCCGCCCTGAGCAGCTACGTCAGCTTCTCTACGAATTGGGCGAGCTGGATTATCATATGAAAACAGGTGTCGTTGACAAGGTACTGGGACTGGAGCTATTTTTGATGAAAATGGGTGCGGGGGCTTCGATCTAATTCCACTCATGTGCTGCTAATAGAGTCAGCTTATGTAGCGCAGAATGCTGATGCTGTAAACGAATAAAAGTTATAAACTAAAAAAACCTGATCAGCCAAGGCTGGTCAGGTTTTTTTCATTAACGTATGAAAGTAGCTCTTGCTTACGCTTGAGCTGTAAGAGCGTTAAGTTTTTTCGCCAAGCGAGATTTCTTGCGAGCAGCTGCATTTTTGTGGATCAGACCTTTAGTTACAGCCTTGTCCAGCTTTTGGGAAGCTACTTTGAAAGCAGCAGCAGCAGTTTCAGCTTCGTTACCTACCAACGCTGTATCGGCAGCTTTTACTGCTGTACGAAGCGCGGATTTTTGGGAAGCGTTCAACGCACGGCGTTTGTCGCTAGTTTTAACGCGTTTGATAGCGGATTTGATGTTTGGCATTACATTCACCTCCTGTAAAGGCATTACTTATGAACACAAACGTTTCACAACTTAAAATATTTTAGCATGCCACACCTCAAATTGCAATAAGAAAACATTCTGAGGCGATGCGAATTACAGGATGAAAATGGATGTGCATAAACCTGTTGGGTGTCTCGCACACTATAGTCAAAGATGGCATCCAAGGAGGCTCAAAAGATGGATCTGGATTTGCAGAAGTACGCGGTACGCACGGATTTGGCATTAGAGGCAAGAGAATTGGCCGAACGGGATCAGCCTGTACCTCTGGCGGGCATCAGTGAGAACGTGGAGGAAGATGACGGAATCAAAATCACACGGCTGGATGTACTGAATGAAGAAGGAGCCAACCGTATTGGGCGGGTACAAGGGCATTACGTCACACTGGAAGTACCCGGCTTGCGTGAAGGCGATACGGGGCTCCAGCAACGTGTAGCTATTGCATTTGCAAAAGAAATGGAGCATTTTATACAAAAAATAGGGATTTCTAATACGGCAAAGGTACTGGTGGTAGGTCTGGGCAACTGGAACGTCACTCCCGATTCACTGGGTCCGCTTGTCGTTGAGAATTTGATGGTGACTCGTCAATTTTTTGAACTGACACCTGATCAAATCAACCCGGGCTATCGGGATGTGAGCGCAATTGCGCCGGGCGTCCTGGGTATTACGGGGATTGAGTCCAGTGAAATCGTTCAAGGCATCGTGGATCGCACAAAGCCAGAACTGATTATTGCCATTGACGCACTGGCGTCACGTTCACTGGAGCGTGTCAATACGACCATTCAGGTGGCCGATATCGGGATACATCCGGGTTCAGGTATTGGCAACAAGCGGCGCGGTATCACCAAGGATATTATGGGTGTTCCGTGTATCGCTATCGGCGTTCCAACGGTATGCTACGCTTCGACCATTGTCAATAACGTAATTGAACTGATGAAAACACATTTTACCAAAGAAAAGGCTTCTACAAAAGCAATCCTGGGGATGCTGGACGATATTTCAGAACCTGAGAGACTTGGGCTGGTGAGAGAGGTACTGCAACCGCTGGGACATGATCTGATTGTGACTCCTAAAGAAATTGATGAATTTATTGAAGATATCGCGAACATCATTGCTACTGGATTGAACGCTGCTCTGCACGAAGCTGTGGATCCTGGCAATGTCGCCGCATATACGCATTAATCAAGGGTTGATAAAATCGTATTTCCCACAAAAGTCTCTATTTAACAGGAATCTAATCTCTTTCAAAAAGGGAGGTGATATACCTGTGGTAGAGATTTTTTGTGTTCTAGTAATTGTTCTCCGTTCATAGAGTTGAAATATAAGAGATTTCCGCAGCAGATAGGAACCCTATGTTCCAAGTATAAAGCGGGTTTCGACGGGACGAAGGAGGACAAGGCTCACATGAAAAAAATTCAGACCTGGAACGTCGGAAGATGGAGAAGAAAAGGGATCGAAATTTTGGCGATGGGACATACGCTTGTGCTGCTGATCATGGGCTCGGCGCTTTTATTTGTCATTTTGGGGCTAGGGGGATTGGCAGAAAATCGTCTACAAACATCTCCTGTTTCTTCGATGAAAGGATTGGCAGGCTCGGTGTCCAGCGGTTTTTTTGCGGATATGCTAGGTATGGAAGTACCTCATTTGGCACAAAAGAAGCAGCAATCTTCGTTGTCGGGTGAACAATGGTCGCCTTTTGTTTTTCAGATGCTTACAGGCATTAATCCGCAGGATCCCAAAAGTCTCATTTCTCGTGAGATTCCTGGCATGTCTGCAGGAGCACCTGTCTTGCTGCGCAAGGGTTCGGGGAACATCAAGGTAGAGGGTCCTACGGATTATCAGCCCGATCAGGGAACGACGGATGCTCCTGGTGGCTCAGATGCATCTGAGAACCCACCGACTAACACGCCGAATATTCCGACAACGCCGGAAACAGATCCGGTACGTGAGGATCATCCAGGTGATACGGCCAAAGGGGACAAGCGCATATTAATCTACCATTCTCATCCCAGAGAAGCATATAACCCACTACTCAGCAAAACTAGTTCCAATCCCAATTCAGGTTCTAAATCAGCGAATGTGTCAAGGGTAGGGGACTTTGTAAAGAAGAGGCTGGAAAAGCAAGGGATATCCACACTGCATATAAACAAGGATTATGCTACTACAGTTCAAAATTACAATTGGAACTATTCCTATAAATATTCACGCGAAACGGTTAAGGAAGCTTTAGCTGGAAATAAAGGTTTAACTTATTTGCTTGATATCCATCGGGATTCACAACGTCATGGAAAAACAACAGCAACCATTAATGGACTTTCTTATGCCAAGGTGTATTTTATTATCGGACATGACAACAAAAATTGGCGCGAAAATGAAGCTTTTGCTGCTCGTATTCATGAAAAGCTGGAAAAATCGTATCATGGCGTATCACGTGGTGTATGGGGGAAAGATGGTGGCAAAGGCAACAACGGTGAATACAATCAAAGCTTGTCTTCGCATAGCATTTTAATTGAAATCGGGGGTATTGATAACACCGAGGAGGAGTTGAAACGGACCTCGGACGTTTTGGCGGACATGATCGGTGAAGTGTATTGGGAAGATCAGAAAGCTCAGAAAGCGGGCACTAATGTATCGGATACAAAAAAGAGCAACAGCGATAATTAAATGAGGTAGCAGTAAGGGGGGGAAGGTAATGTCTGGACATTTTCGTAAGAAAGCACTTGGATTTGTACTGCTTATGGGGGCAGGTATTCTTCTTGGTATGCAACTGGCAGGATCTGGTCTGCGTTCAGTGTATGGGCCGGAATGGAACGGAGGGAATACGATTCAATCGGTAAATCAACAGAAAGTTGGATATGAACAGACGATTATTGAGGACACACCCGCAGCTAACACTCGTGCATATAGCGGTACGTATAGCACAAGTGGAGAAGTTAAGGTTGAGCCGAAAACGGAAGCGGGTATAAATGAAGCTGGTGGAAGGGAAGAAAATGAGGAACAGACGCAGCTCGGAGCATCCAGATGGTATTCGACGACTGCGCAACATGTCAATACTCAGGGTCTGGAGACACCGCGTGAACTGCTAGCCGTCAAGGGACAGCAAGCCTCGGTGGATACTATGGCGGACAAAACAGCTGGGTTGCTTCAAAACCTGTCGAGACAGGGCATTCGATGGGTCGTATCTGTATTTGATGGAGTAACAGAATAGAAATATTGCTGACCCCCCTTACAACTGCTATAATAAGCTGATTGACACTAGGCATTGTGTGGGGGTAAGGCATGACTGACATTTTGGCAAGACAACGTAAAATTCGGAACTTTAGTATCATTGCACATATAGACCATGGTAAATCCACGCTGGCTGACCGGATTCTAGAATATACCGGTGCACTCACTTCCCGTGAAATGCAGGAGCAAGTGCTTGACCAGATGGAGCTGGAACGGGAGCGCGGAATTACGATCAAGCTCCAGGCAGTGCGACTCACTTATAAGGCCGATGACGGCGAAGAGTACATTTTGAATTTGATTGATACACCGGGACACGTCGATTTTACGTATGAGGTATCCCGTAGTTTGGCAGCCTGTGAAGGTGCTTTGCTGGTAGTAGACGCCGCGCAGGGAATCGAGGCACAGACGTTGGCTAACGTATATTTGGCGTTGGACAACAATCTGGAGATTTTGCCTGTGCTTAACAAGATTGATTTGCCAAGTGCTGATCCTGAGCGGGTAAAGCAGGAAATCGAGGATGTTATCGGCTTGGATACGAGCGAGACCGTACATGCCTCAGCCAAAGCTGGAATCGGCATCAAAGAAATTTTGGAACAGGTGGTCAGAAGTGTGCCTGCTCCGCAAGGTAATCCGGATAATCCGCTCAAGGCACTCATTTTCGATTCGCACTATGATCCTTATAAAGGCGTTATCGTATATGTTCGCGTTGTGGATGGTAGTATCCGAGCCGGTTCGAAAATTAAAATGATGGCGACTGACAAAACGTTTGAGGTTATTGAAGTTGGTGCTTTTATGCCGCGTATGAACATCGTGGACGAGCTGAACATCGGTGATGTTGGCTTTATCGTTGCCGGTATCAAGCATGTGGGTGATACGCGTGTCGGGGATACAGTGACAGATGCAAAAAATCCAACATTAGAACCGATGCCAGGTTATCGGAAAATTAATCCGATGGTATATTGTGGCTTGTATCCAATCGAAACATCGGAGTATAACGATCTACGTGAGGCGCTTGAAAAGCTACAACTGAACGATGCTTCGCTCAGTTTTGAGCCGGAAACATCAAGCGCGTTGGGTTTTGGCTTCCGTTGCGGCTTCCTTGGTCTGCTTCATATGGACGTTATCCAGGAACGGATTGAACGTGAATTTAACATTCCGCTGATTACAACGGCACCAAGTGTTATTTACCGCATAAAGTTGACGAATGGGGAAACGATCCAGATCGACAATCCATCGAATTATCCGGAAATCGGACGGATTGAACATGTGGAAGAGCCCTATGTAAAAGCAGGCATTATCGTCCCTAATGATTACGTGGGTACGGTGATGGAGCTTTGTCAAACCAAACGTGGTGAGTATGTAAATATGGAATACCTGGATACGACACGGGTAACCATTACGTATCAAATTCCACTGTCTGAAATCGTATATGATTTCTTCGATCAGCTTAAATCAAGTACCAAAGGCTATGCTTCCTTTGATTATGAGATTTCAGGCTATCGCCAGTCCAACCTGGTGAAAATGGATATTTTGTTGAATGGCGAGCAGGTCGATGCACTGTCGTTCATCGTGCATAGAGATCGGGCTTATCATCGCGGACGTATTATCTGTGAGAAGCTGCGCGAGCTAATTCCGCGTCAAATGTTTGAGGTGCCGATCCAGGCATCTGTAGGAACAAAGGTTGTGGCGCGTGAAACCGTTAAGGCGATGCGTAAAAACGTCTTGGCCAAATGTTATGGCGGCGATATTTCTCGTAAACGGAAGCTGCTTGAAAAGCAAAAAGAGGGCAAAAAGCGTATGAAGCAGGTCGGTAACGTAGAAGTACCTCAGGAAGCATTTATGGCAGTACTGAAAATAGATGAGTAAAGTTGTTTGAAGTATTCGTCCATTCTTTCATGGGGCATTTGCCGTGCATGGAGAATGGACGTTATTTATTTGAGCAAGCTATCCAGAGATGGAGTGTTTGTTATCTCAGTTGCAAAAATAGTATAACAACAGTATCTTTAGCGTATTTCTATAGATGCTTTACTCTTACTGCAACACCTACATTACAAAAAAATGATCGATGGTGGTAGGCAGCAGCGGAGTGGTCCATTTGAATCTGGAGTAACAGCGATCAGAAGATCAAATGGAACACGAAGCGGTTGTCGAGACCTCGGCGCATTTTTTCACTATTCCCTGAATTGACAAGGAGGATCGGTATGACCGCATCCATACAAAAACATGAACATTCATCCGCGCCTCAAGCGGTTTACCTGCATATACCTTTTTGCACGAATAAATGCTTTTACTGTGATTTCAACTCTTATGTGCTCAAGGATCAACCTGTTATGGAATATCTGTATGCACTGGAACGGGAGATGGAACATACAGTTAAGCTTCACCCACCAGGAGAGATTAAAACTATTTTTGTCGGGGGTGGAACACCAACTACCCTAAATCCGAAAGAAATGGAATATTTCCTGAAGAGCGTCCGAACCTACTTCCCGCATTGGGCGGAAGATATTGAGTTCTCCATGGAAGCTAATCCAGGTACCACTGATTTTGAAAAACTCTCTGTGATGAAAGAAGGCGGCGTCAATCGACTCAGCTTTGGCGTACAGGCTTTTCAGAATGAGCTACTCACAGGCATAGGTCGTATTCACAGTACAGATGACGTATATCGTAGTTTGGAAAACGCACGTAAGGTTGGCTTGGACAACCTGTCGATTGACCTGATGTTCGGTTTGCCGAATCAAACAGTGGAGATGCTGCATGAAAGCGTCAGTAGAGCGCTAGAGTTGGAGCTTCCTCATTACTCTATCTACAGTTTGAAGGTTGAAGAAAACACGCTCTTCCACACGCTGTACCAGAAAAATCAGCTACCGCTTCCACATGAGGATGACGAACTGGAAATGTACTTACTCCTCATGCGTCGCATGAAAGAAGCGGGCTATGAACAGTATGAGATTAGTAATTTCGCAAAACCAGGCTTGGGGAGCAAGCACAACATGACCTATTGGCGAAATGAGGACTATTACGGTCTCGGAGCTGGGGCACATGGATATGTTGGCAGAGAGCGCCATATGAACATTAAGGGCATTAACCCTTATGTGGAGGCTAGTCGTAATGGTTTGCCGCGTCTAGATAGCTTTGAGGTGCCAGCGGCGGAAGCCATGGAGGATTTTCTTATGGTCGGTTTGAGAATGCTAGAGGGCGTTTCCAAGTCTCGCTTTGAAGCTCAATTCGGTCAGGCGTTGGAGGATACGTTTACTGCTCCTCTTGGAAAAATGCTCAATGCGGGGTTAATCGAATCGATTGAGGACGGTTATCGTTTGAGTGAACGTGGCATTTTATTCGGAAATGATGTATTTGCAGAGTTTATTGGTTCAATCACGGTAAATTCATAAGTCGTAGCTTCAATACAGCGCGTTTCAACTTCGTAAGCTGGGACCATCATTTTATTACACCATTCTGTCACAGCAGGGTAAATGGAGTATTGCGATTCTATGCGTGATGTTGTATATTTATTCATTATATGCGGCAAGCGGTAGGAGGAGAGCAAGATGGCTTCAGTGTGTAAAGATGTATTGTGCAGAAGTGCGGTTCCTGAGGATGTGGAGCCTTTATATCAAATGATTAGCGGCTATGCAGAGCGGGGGATTATGCTGCCACGTTCGAGGGAAGTGCTAACGCGCCAACTGGAGCTGTTTATTGTTGCAGAGGTGGACGGCGAAGTTGTTGGTTGTGGTTCTTTATGCAAATTGGGCGCTGACCTGGTAGAGATTCGCTCCCTTGGCATCTCTGAGGGACACAAAGGTATGGGTATTGGCTCTAAGCTCGTGGAGGGCCTTATGATAGAAGCACGGCGGCAACGTATTCCTAAAATTATGGCATTGACCTACGAGGTCTCCTTTTTTATAAAAAACGGTTTTGATGTAGTAAGCAAAGAGATTTTCCCTGAAAAGGTATGGACCGACTGCATTCACTGTAGTAAACAAAACAATTGTGATGAAATCGCAGTGTTGAAAGTACTGAACTGACCTGTCAATAATGAGGTCAGTTCTTTTTTCATCAGGACCTAATCATGCGTATATTATACAGCCTACATTGTTTAATGCGGGTTTATTTCTCATATGTTTTGAGCAACCACCAAATGAATTGATGATGAGGCTCCAGCTCGGAAGGTATTCCATTCAGGCTTCTTATGGGATGGTCCTTATGATAATCAGTATCATTATAAAAATATGCAGTGCCGTCTAATGGAACTCGGTGTTTATATTTATACAAGGCGGCTAGGTTGCGGCGATTAGTTCTCAAATTTAATTCCTCCTCAAGGACAAAGAAGTTATAATGGTATGGAGACATAGTCTCGAATTTTTCTATTTTCTGTGTCACTATACATAAATACGGTTTTTATACGCTGGATATTGAGGTTTTTCGTGAAAAAGTGTAAACGTTCTGGATTCATTTCAGTAAACTAAACTGTTGTGATAAATCTTGTTTATTGAAAATACTGATCTGACTTGACAATGATCAGGTCGGTTTGGTATTTTTGTATTATCGGTTAGCACTCAACGCGAACGAGTGCTAATGATTCCATTTAACAATCATGCTATTATGGATAAACAACAAGGGGGGATTCGCTTGTTAACCGAACGTCAGAGACTCATTCTGAATGCGATTATTGATGACTACATTCGTTCGGCTGAGCCAGTGGGTTCCCGCAGCATATCCAAAAGGCAGGATGTCGGATTCAGCCCGGCCACGATCCGTAATGAAATGTCGGATTTGGAGGAACAGGGCTATCTGGAGCAACCCCATACTTCTGCGGGACGCATCCCGTCTCATAAAGGCTATCGTTATTATGTGGACCATCTGGTACCACTGAATACACTGAAGCCTATGGAAATGCGGGAACTGAAAGCCTTTTATGCCGAAAAGCTGAATGTAATGGAGCAAGTGATCCAGCATGCGTCAGGCATTTTGTCCCATATGACCAATTATACTTCCATCCTGCTTGGGCCGGAGGTTTTTCATACTTCATTGCGTCATTTTCAGCTGCTGCCGCTCAACGAAACGACGGCTGTGGCGATAATCGTGACCAATACCGGTCAGGTGGAGAACAAAACGGTAGATATTCCACCGGGAATTTCGATTTCCGAGATGGAGAAGGTTGTGAATTTACTGAACAGCAAGCTGGTCGGTGTGCCGATTTATCAGCTTAAATCACGCCTTTACACCGCACTTGGTCAGGAGATGGAGAAGCATGTGTCTCATTTTGAGGACGCTATGAAGGTGCTGGATAAAGCACTGGATAATGAATCGGATCAGCGCTTGTATTTGAGCGGTGCGACAAACATGCTTAATCAACCTGAATTTAAAGATGTAGAAAAGGTTAAACATATTCTCGATCTGCTGGAGGAAACACCAACGCTGCTTAAACTAATGACACCTGTTGTCGGGGCACCTGAAATTCAAGTCCGCATCGGCACTGAAAATGATCATGAGGCGTTTGCCAATTGCAGCCTGATTACTGCTACGTATGCAGTAGACGGAGAAGCGTTGGGCACTATAGGCATACTGGGTCCGACACGGATGGAATATGCGAGAGTTATTAATATTTTGGGTATCCTGTCTAAGGATTTGACCGCAATGCTAACGCAGCGGTTTAAATAGAACAAAGCCGCATAGGTTGCGGTACTACATGTTCCGCGTCTGGATACGGTTCGTATCCTGCGCGGGTGCATTGTTGCGTGTTTTTGTAAAGGTAGTTATGACTTGAAGGAGGTGAAACATTTTGAAGGAAGAACAAGCGTTCCAAGAAGAAAAACAACAAAATGTAAGCACAGAGGAAGCCGCCGAAGCGAGCCAGCAGGAAGAGCCGGTTAATGAAGCGGCGGCACTGGAAGACCAAGAAAGCGAAACAGAGCTGAATAAGCTTCGCGCTCAGGCGGAAGAGCATCAGCAACGGTTTTTACGCGCTCAGGCGGATTTTGATAATTTTCGCCGTCGTACGCTGAAAGAAAAAGAAGACCTTGCCAAATATGCATCTATGAAGCTGGTTACCGAGTTGGTGCCTGTTTTGGATAACTTCGAGCGTGCGCTGGCAACGGCACCGCAAGGAGCGGAGTCTGAGTCATTCAGCAAAGGCGTGGAAATGATTTTCCGCCAGTTTGAGAGTGTGCTTCAGGCAGAAGGAGTAACGGCCATGAATTCGGTGGGACAACCGTTTAATCCTGACTTCCATCAGGCTATTATGCAGGTGGAGAGCGAAGAGCATGAGGAAGGCATTGTTGTTGAAGAGGTACAAAAAGGGTACATGCTGAAGGACAAGGTGCTTCGTCCAGCGATGGTAAAAGTGAGCATGTAGCTTTTTCAATATACATGAGGATTTTGCAAAATTATGACATTAGAAATACATCATTTTGATTCAACCATTCTGGCCTGCGGGCCTCGTATATACAGAAGGAGGAATTGTCCGATGAGCAAAGTAATCGGTATTGACTTAGGTACAACCAACTCTTGTGTGGCTGTTATGGAGGGCGGCGAAGCAGTCGTTATTCCAAATCCGGAAGGCGCACGCACAACCCCTTCCGTTGTTGGTTTCAAAAAAGATGGAGAACGTACTGTAGGGGAAACAGCAAAACGCCAAGCAATTACAAACCCGGATCGTACAATCATGTCCATCAAGCGTCACATGGGTACAAATCATAAAGAAAGCATCGACGGCAAAGAATATTCCGCACAGGAAATTTCCGCTATGATTTTGCAAAAGCTGAAATCCGATGCTGAAGCTTACCTGGGACAAACCGTTTCTCAAGCTGTTATCACTGTTCCAGCTTACTTCAATGACGGTCAACGTCAAGCAACCAAGGATGCAGGTAAAATTGCCGGTCTGGAAGTTCTGCGGATTGTCAATGAGCCGACAGCAGCTGCATTGGCATATGGTATGGAAAAATCCGAAGACCAAACGATCCTGGTATATGACCTGGGTGGCGGTACATTCGACGTATCCATTCTGGAACTGGGCGACGGTTTCTTCGAAGTTAAAGCAACAAGCGGCGATAACAAGCTGGGTGGCGATGACTTTGACCAAGTGATTATTGATTACCTCGTAAATGAGTTCAAAAAAGATCAAGGCATTGACCTGAGCAAAGATAAAGCTGCTGTACAACGTCTGAAAGACGCAGCGGAAAAAGCGAAAAAAGAACTGTCTGGCGTACTGACAACGACGATTTCTTTGCCGTTTATCACAGTAGCTGATGGCGTTCCACAGCATTTGGAGTTGAACCTGACTCGTGCGAAATTTGAAGAATTGTCTGAAGGTCTGGTAGAACGTACTTTGGGACCTACTCGTCAAGCGATGAAAGATGCAGGCATGAGTGCCAGCGACATCGACAAAATCGTTCTGGTCGGCGGTTCCACACGTATTCCGGCTGTACAAGAAGCAATCAAAAAGCTGACAGGTAAAGAGCCTCACAAAGGCGTAAACCCTGATGAAGTGGTAGCTTTGGGCGCGGCAGTTCAAGCGGGTGTACTGACTGGTGATGTGAAAGACGTCGTTCTTCTTGACGTAACTCCACTGTCCCTCGGTATTGAAACCGCAGGTGGCGTATTTACTAAAATGATTGATCGTAACACGACGATCCCTACGAGCAAATCGCAGGTATTCTCGACATATGCCGACAATCAGCCTAGCGTAGAAATTCACGTGCTGCAAGGTGAACGTGAAATGGCAGCAGGCAACAAAACACTGGGTCGCTTCCAATTGGGAGATATCCCTCCAGCACCACGTGGTGTACCGCAAATCGAAGTTACCTTTGATCTGGATGCGAACGGTATCGTGAACGTATCCGCTACAGATAAAGGCACAGGCAAAAGCCAAAAGATTACGATCACATCTTCCAGCGGCTTGAGCGACGAGGAAGTAGAACGTATGATGAAGGATGCCGAGTTGCATGCGGAAGAAGATAAAAAACGCAAAGATTTGGTAGAAGCGAAAAACGCTGCGGATCAACTGATCTACTCTGTAGACAAAACGATTAAAGATCTGGGCGAAAAAGCGGATGCAGGCGAAGTCGAAAAAGCAAATGCAGCAAAAGAAAATCTGCAAAAAACGCTGGAAACCGACAACCTGGAAGATATCAAAAAGGCTACTGAAGAACTGACTGAAATCGTTCAGCAATTGTCTGTAAAGCTGTATGAGCAAGCTGCTCAAGAAGCACAGGCTCAACAAGGCCAAGACGGCGCAGCAGACACCAAAGGCCGTGACAATGTGGTTGACGCGGACTATGAAGTTGTTGACGAAGACCAGAAGAAAGACTAAGTTACGGATCGGGTAGTGGTAGCTTTACGGTACACCGATGCGTTATGATATACTGAATAGTAATTGCAGCGTAGCTGCCTTGATAAATAACAATTAGCCGAAGGGTAACAGTTATTTCCAAGATAAATAAGCATATTACGGGTTGTACTGCCTTGAAATGATGGGAAGGTCAAAGCCGGGTCATCCCGTGCCTTTGGCTTTCCTTTTATATGTAGTGCAGACACGTTGTAGGCATGGGGGTGGAACATTGGCTGATAAGCGTGATTATTATGAGGTGCTGGGCGTCGCGAAGGGCGCTTCGGATGATGAAGTCAAAAAGGCTTACCGTAAGCTTGCGCGTCAGTATCATCCGGACGTGAACAAGGCTGCGGACGCGGAAACTAAATTTAAAGAAGTCAAAGAAGCTTACGATGTTCTCAGCGATGGTCAGAAGCGGGCAAGATATGACCAGTACGGACATGTAGACCCGAACCAGGGCATGGGAGGCGGCTTCGGTGGTGGTGCCGACTTCGGTGGCGGATTTGGCGATATTTTTGATATGTTCTTTGGTGGCGGCGGCAATGGTCGACGTGATCCGAATGCACCGCAGCGTGGGAACGATCTTCAATATACGATGACGATTGAGTTCAAGGAAGCGGTGTTCGGTAAAGAAACCGACATTCATATTGAACGTACGGAAACATGTGATACGTGTCACGGTACGGGAGCCAAAGCGGGTACTCAACCACAAACCTGCTCCGTCTGCCACGGCAGCGGACAGGAAGAAGTGGTGCAGAATACACCGTTTGGTCGTATGGTTAATCGACGCGCCTGCTCTAATTGCGGCGGTTCAGGTAAAATCATTAAAGAAAAATGTACGACTTGTAGCGGTTCCGGTCGGGTACGCAAGCAACGTAAAATTCATATTCGCATTCCAGCGGGTGTGGATGACGGCGCACAGATGCGTATTAACGGTGAAGGCGAAGGCGGTGTCAACGGAGGACCGGCAGGTGACTTGTACGTCGTGTTCCGTGTGAAATCGCACGACTTCTTTGAGCGTGAGGGAGACGATATCTACTGCGAAATTCCGCTGACGTTCTCACAGGCAGCATTGGGAGATGAAGTCGAGATCCCGACGTTGACCGAGAAAGTGAAGTTGAAAGTTCCAGCAGGTACGCAAACAGGTACTTACTTCCGTCTTAAAGGAAAAGGTGTGCCAAAACTGCGTGGCGTTGGTCAGGGTGACCAGCATATTAAGGTAGTTGTGATAACGCCTAGCAAGCTGAGTGAGGAACAAAAGGATTTACTGCGTCAGTTCTCTTCGCTTAGCGGAGAACAGACGCATGAGAATGAGCAGTCTTTTTTTGACCGTGTGAAGCGCGCCTTCCGAGGCGACTAAGCCCAATTAGAAATCGCGGAGCTTCAACCATGAATCAAAGGAAACTATTCCGCAATTGCGGGGTAGTTCCTTTTTTTATATTCAGGTAAACACATACATAACCATTTTTGTATAGGCATGTTGAACTATCGAGACTTAATATCAAGTAGAAAGGGGTGAGTTCCATCGGAAATGTACAGCTCAAGCTGCGTCGGGGTAAACCACTATTAAAGCTCAGAGGCCTAATTACACTGCTAGTATGTCTAGTTATGGCACTTGTGCTTCTGCCTGTAACCCTGTTATTTGCGGAGAGAGTGGAGCAGGAAACTGAGAAGGGACTGGAAGAAAAGGCAATGTCCATCGCGCGTACACTCGCCCATACGCCGCTTATTGTCGAGCAATTGCAAGGGACAGGTTCGTCTCTTTCCATGCAGGAGTATGTAAAGAGGGTCTCAGTAGCAAATCACATCCAGTTCATCGTGGCTATGGATATGAAGGGAATTCGTAAAACGCACCCGGATGCTAGGATGATCGGCAAAGCTTTTGTCGGTGGAGACGAGTATACTGCACTTCATGGCCATGAGAGCGTGTCCGTTGCGAAGGGTACATTGGGCTTGTCCATGCGAGCCTTTTCCCCCGTGTTCAGTTCAACGGGGAAGCAGGTAGGGGCGATTGTTGTTGGTATATCCATGCAAGATGTACAGATGGCTCAGGAAGGCAACAACCGTCTTATTGCTATCGCCCTTGGCATCGGAATATTGATCGGCACTGGAGGTGCGGTAGTGCTGGCTCGTAAAATCAAAAATATGCTGGTCGGTCTGGAGCCGCCGGAAATCGCACGCTTGCTGGAGGAACGCAGCGCTATGCTGCAATCCATCAAGGAAGGAGTTATTGCGGTAGATGAATTCGGTCGCGTCATGCTGATGAATGCAGAAGCGATTCGTCTACTTAGACAAGCGGGGATTGAAGATTTCTCATTCTCCGGACAGGAAATTACCGTTTATCTATCCGCTTTTCGATTGCAAGAGGTCCTGGAAGCGAGTACTCCACAAATGGATGAGGAAATGGAGCTGGGTGGAATAACTTTGCTGACTACCAGTGTTCCGATACGGGTCAAAGGGGAAATTGTGGGAGCAATTGTAACCTTTCGAGATAAAACCGAAATGAACCAGCTGGCAGAACGTTTGACAGGAGTGTCCCTGTACACGGAAGCACTACGTGCGCAGGCTCATGAATTTATGAACAAGCTGCATGTCATTATGGGGATGGTGCACTTGCAAATGTATGATAAACTGGAGCATTACATTATGGATGCCGTCGAGCATCATCAAGTGGAAATTGGCTCTATCACCCGGCAGATTAGGGACCCGGTTATGGCAGGGTTTGTGTTGGGAAAATTAAGCCGGGCCAGAGAGGTAGCGGTAAGTTTTGAACTGACTCCAGGTAGTTACTTGCCCGAATCCAGTCAAACTCAAACGACGCATGAACTGATTACTATTCTTGGCAATCTGTTTGATAATGCGGTGGAGGCGATGGAATCTTTCGAGCACAAGCGGATTACCCTTTCACTTTATTATGAGGAAAGCCAGAAGAACGGTTATCTGACCTGTATCATGTGCGACAATGGTCCAGGTATACCGGAAGGGCTTGTGAAGGCTATATTTGAAAAAGGTTTTTCGACCAAGGGAGAGTCACGAGGGATGGGTCTTTATCTGGTGACGCAAAGCGTAAAAAGATTACAGGGAAGTATAAAGTTGATCCCAGCCGAGCAAGGGTGCTGTTTTCAGATTACGATTCCATACATTATAGCGGGGAATGATGAACATGATTAATGTCCTGATTGTAGAAGATGATCCGATGGTTGCGGAATTTAACCGAAAATATACGGAGCAGGTGGAAGGTTTTCGATGTGAGGGTTGGGCTTCTTCTGTGGAAGAGGCGAAGAAATATATAGCTGAACAGGCCATTGATCTGATATTGCTAGATGTGTATATGCAGGAAAACAATGGCCTCGATTTACTGTCATTCATACGGGAGACAGGTGTAAATATAGATGTCATTGTCATCTCGGCTGCAAGTGACATGAACAGTGTCAAAAAAGCAATGAACTTCGGCGCGGTGGATTACTTAATTAAGCCGTTCCACTTTAACCGTTTTTTGGAGGCCCTCACGGGGTACCGAGAGCACATTAGCATCGTGCGTGAGCGCAGTCTACTTTCTCAGGAGGAGTTGGACCGACTGATTTATCATAAAAGCTTGACTAAAGACTTGGCACGATTGCCCAAAGGCATAACTAAATCCACGCTGGCTATGATATGGAATTGTATCCAGCGGCACAATAATAAGGTACTATTTTCCACCGAGGATATTGCGGAGAGTGCAGGGATATCCAGGGTGTCTATGCGCAAGTACCTGGCTTTTATGACAGAGATTGAGGCTCTTTCCATGGAAACCATATACGGAACCATAGGACGCCCTGTTTACCAATACCGAATATTGCCACAGGCAGAAGGCATCATGAATAGTTTTATTTAAATCTTCTTTCTGATTACTTTAATTACAAAAGTGAATGATTAGTTTTAAAACCAAATAAAGCGTTTTCCAAGGTGTAGAATGGAAACATGATCATCATTCTTCACTTTTTGGAGGGAGACTTATGGAAAATGCTACGAATCAGCCTGTCATTCAGAAGGGGCAAAGATGGAGTAAAAATTTTGTAGATGGCATCAGAATGCTGGGCAGGGTAAAGGTGGGGGTTATTCCTCTTCCGCTCTATGCCGTGATCGCGCTGATTGTTTATGCAGCTGCAATTACTGAAAGACTTCCGAACGATCTGTTAGGCGGGTTTGCCGTCATCATGATTTTAGGTATACTGCTCAGTGATCTAGGGGCCAAACTTCCGTTGCTTAAGCATATTGGCGGGCCGGCCATTTTATCTCTTATGGTTCCATCGTTAATGGTATTTTGGAATATGTTCAGTCCATCTGCGATGGGTGCTGTACACACGCTTATGAAAACCTCGAATTTTCTTTACTTCTACATCGCATGTCTAGTAACGGGTAGTATTCTTGGTATGGATCGGAAAATGCTGATGAACGGAATTGTCAAGATTTTCGCCCCCATTATTATAGGATCTATTGCAGCAGTTGCCGTGGGGATGATAGTGGGTATGGCTTTTGGCTATAGCGCCTATCATACATTTTTTTTCATCATCATTCCGATTATCTCCGGTGGGATTGGGGAAGGCATTTTACCGTTGTCCATTTCGTATGGATTGGTGCTGGGCAAGGATTCGGCAATATTCGTGTCTCAATTTATCCCCGCTGCAATTATCGGGAACATTGTTGCAATCATAGGTGCGGGTATTCTGAAGAGATTAGCGGAGAAAAATCCAAAAACTTCGGGTAACGGGAGGTTATTGAAACTGGAGAAAGGTGCAGAAAAGCTAGCCCCGGCAAGTCTGGAACAATCGATTTCTTTTCCATTGATGGGAGGAGGTCTGCTGTTAGCTTGCACTTTCTTTATTGTGGGTAAGTTGCTGGAGCCGTATCTCCATATTCCAGGTCCGATCCTCATGATTCTGGCGGCTGCGTTAATTAAGTGCATTCAGATTATGCCGAACACATTGGAGCAGGGAGCTTTTCACTTATACAAGTGTATAACGGCAAGTCTGACATGGCCCTTGATGGTGGGATTGGGTATTTTGTATGTACCTTTGGATAGTGTGGTTGGGATCTTAACGGTTCCTTATGCCATCACCTGCGCATCTGTTGTAGTTGCATTGATTGTTACAGGATACTTCACAGGAAAATGGATTCACATGTATCCCGTAGAAGCTGCTTTGGTGACCAGTTGTCGCGGTGGATTAGGGGGCACGGGAGATGTAGCCATTCTGTCTGCGTCCAATCGGATGGAACTGATGCCTTTTGCGCAAATTGCAACACGTATTGGTGGGGCAGGCACGGTCATTTTAGCAACTTTGTTACTCCAATTATGGAGCTGATGAGTTTTATACACAGGATTGAGTTTCATATCCAAATAGAGACATGAAAGGATGGAGAAAAATATGAGCAGTTTAATAGATGAAATTAGAGAATTACACGCAGGTGGCAAAATGGAGACCTTACCAAAGAAGCCAATTGAAACGATGGAAGGGTTGTCCAAAGTGTATACGCCGGGTGTAGCTGAAATTTGTATGGAAATCGCCAATGACCCAGCCAAAGCGTATCAATTAACGATCAAAAAGAATACAGTAGCAGTCGTTTCAGACGGAACCGCGGTACTTGGATTAGGAGATATCGGACCGGAGGCCGCTATGCCTGTAATGGAGGGTAAAGCGGTGTTGTTCAAACAATTTGCAGGTGTCGACGCCTTTCCGATTTGTCTCAACACGAAGGACGCTGATGAAATTGTTCAAATTGTTAAAATGATTGCTCCTGCTTTTGGCGGCATTAATTTGGAGGATATATCTTCGCCACGCTGTTTTGAAATCGAGAGACGGTTGAAGCAGGAACTGGACATTCCAGTATTTCATGATGATCAACATGGTACGGCAGTCGTTGTGTTAGCGGGTCTGGTCAATGCATTAAAGGTATGTGGCAAAAAAATGGAGGATGTCAAAGTCGTATTTGCAGGAATCGGTGCAGCGGGTATGGCCTGCTCCCGTATGCTGCTTAAGGCAGGTGTGCGCAATCTGATTGGCGTTGATCGACAGGGAGCTATTCACCGTGATGTGGAGTACAGTAATCCGCATTGGACAGAGTATGCGAACATGACTAATCCGCACAATTTAAGTGGGAGTTTATCCGAGGTGATTGTGGGAGCTGATGTATTCATCGGTGTGTCAGGCCCGAACATACTGACTGTAGAGGATATACAGAGCATGGCAACTGATCCTATTGTGTTCGCCATGGCGAATCCGATTCCGGAAATCGATCCGGCTGTAGCTGCACCTTATGTACGTGTGCTCGCTACTGGCCGCTCCGATTTTCCAAATCAGATTAACAATGTGCTGTGCTTCCCGGGAATTTTCCGGGGTGCTCTAGATTGTCATGCTACGACGATTAATGAGGAAATGAAACTAGCTGCCGGACTTGCCATCGCTGATGCGATCTGTCCTGAGGAGCTAAGTGAAACTTATATCATACCGAATGTCTTTAATCCGAAGGTGGTTCAAAAGGTACGGGATGCAGTTATTCGCGCTGCTTGGGAGACAGGAGTAGCTAAGTCAGGTGAAGCTCCAGCAGCTGTTTTACACCCGTAAAAGTTATGCTCTTCACAAACTCTGGTTCACTGTCTTGGCCTACTGTTCTTGATATCGTCTGCATCCGTCGGAATATAAAATCGTGCCAATGAGCAGGATATAACAAAGCGTAACGCTCTATGCTCTTGAAGAGCAGTTGCGCTCAATACTACACAGGGAGATTTTGAGATGGGCGAAAAAAATATTTTGGCGTATTTCAAAAGTCCTGAGGAAGCACAGGGAGCTGCTAGAAAACTGGAAGCTCTCCGGGCAGCCGATGTGTCGATAGACCGATTTAGCCGGTATCCGCGGCAGTCTACTGGCAACGCCGGATTGCCTGTATTTTCAGGACAGATTAGCAGCTTGTCCTCATTGACACAGGGCGTGGACTTTACAGATGCAACTCCAGCAATACTGGCTGCGGCTGATCCGTCCGCCAGTGGCATGAGTGATGGAGGACAGGGCGGACCGACAGGCCGCGATATTTTGTTGACTGCTGTGGTGGATGAATCCATTCATCATCAGGCAATGTCCATCGTGGAACAAGCGGGTGGAATGCTGTGAAAAGTTTGGAAGGGGCAGTGACCGATGTCTAAAAACAAACGGTTTGATAAAGTGCTAACCAAAACAGAGAAAATCAAACGCATGCAATCTGCTAAAAATGAAGATGTTGAGTTCTCAGCAGATCAGGCAGATGCTGAGGATCTGGAAGCGATCCGGCGTAGCGAAGGAGCTGACCGTCGTCAGCAGCGTATCATAAACGACAATGAGTAGAATTTAATAAGACGGGTTATCTCCATCAATAGGATGATTTGTGGGATAGCCCGTTTTATTTGTGTTCTTTCCTTTTTCTATTCATTATCCGCTGTATGCTGTTGCACTAAAAACAAGAGGACCGGCGACGAAAGCAGTAGTCGCAGGCGTTTGATTTTCAATAATTAGTTGGTAGTTTTGCACGCCCAGAGGCGCAACGTCTACCGTTTCGACATTAAGAATAATATTGTTATCGAAGACATTGGATTCCAGTCCGTAATAAATTTCCTTGCCGGCTCTCCATATACGTACAAGTACTCTAATGTTGCCGACACCGACGAAACGTAGTCCAATCGAGGCTTTTAACTCTACACGGTTGTTGACAGCACCAGAAATAGCAGGATCAATAAATACAGATGTCGTAGCAATTCCAAGTCCGGCTGGAGAAATCGGAAAAGGACGATTACCAGCTTTTTTGAACTCCTGTGCATGTATATAGTACAATGTAATGTATGCATGTGAAATGAGGAGGAAATGAAAACCATGTTGTGGAATGAAATTACAATACATACAACCGAAGAAGCCATCGAAATGATTTCGAATTTTCTGCACGAAGCAGGTGCAGGAGGGGTTTCCATTGAAGAATCCGGTTCGCTCAACAAGCCGCGGGATACGTCCTATGGACAGTGGTATGATCGACCTTTGAACGACATACCTGAAGGACAAGCGATCATCAAAGGCTATTTTGCCGAAGAAGTGGACATGGATAGTATTCGTTCGCAAATTGAGCCGCGCGTCAAAGAATTGAGAACTTTCGATATTGACCCTGGTGAGGTTCAGTATGAACTGAAAACAGTTGATGAGGATGACTGGGCAAATGCTTGGAAGCAATATTTCAAGCCTTTGCGTGTGTCGGACCGTCTGACGATTAAACCTACTTGGGAGGACTATGAGCCTGCGAGTGAAGAGGAAAAAATCATTGAGCTGGACCCTGGTATGGCCTTCGGGACTGGAACGCATCCTACGACATCCCTTTGTCTGAGAACGCTGGAATCTGTGATTAAGGGCGGGGAAGAAGTCATTGATGTCGGCACGGGTTCCGGTATTTTGGCCATTGGAGCTGTAAAGCTGGGAGCGAAGCATGTACTTGCCTTGGATCTGGATCCGGTGGCAGTATCCAGTGCGCGGGAAAATACGCGTCTGAACGGGCTGGAGGAACGCATTACCATTAAAGAAAGTGATTTGCTATCGGTGCTTAATGCAAGCGATCCAACGCTGGGTATCCAGTTACCCGTCAAGCTAGTGGTAGCTAATATATTGGCAGAGATTATTTTGCTGTTCATTGACGATGTATATAAAGCCCTGGAACCAGGTGGTATTTATATTGCTTCAGGGATTTGGAAGAACAAAGAAGAAGTTGTCGAAACTGCGTTGAAGGCAGCTGGCTTTGAGATTGCCGAAATAAGCCGGGATGAAGATTGGCTGGCGTTTGTGGCGAGAAAGAGGTAAGTATGGATTTTTTACAAAATATTTTTCGTGTAAATTTAAATGTTCTTCCATTTTATTTGCTGGCCGTGATCATATCGTTCACGGTTCATGAGTTTGCACATGCATTTTATGCCAATAAATTTGGTGACCCTACAGCCAAGCTACTTGGGCGCGTGACTTTAAATCCGGCAGTGCATATTGACCTGCTGGGTACGCTACTGCTGCTGATCGGAGGCTTTGGCTGGGCCAAGCCAGTTCCGGTTAATCGTGATAACTTTAGTCGTCCGCGCCTCATGGGCATTATTGTATCGGCTGCGGGTCCGCTCAGCAATCTGCTGCTTGCATTTGTTACTACTTTAATCTATGCCGTGCTCCTTCATTTTCAAGTATTGCCGGGGATGGAGAACCAACGGGTGGCTCAAGCAATCTATTTGTTTATCAATGCTTTGATCAATTTAAATCTGTTTTTGTTTATCTTTAATTTGATCCCACTGCCTCCACTGGATGGATACCGGATTGTGGAAGATGTGGCCCCCACTCCTGTACGTCGCAAACTCCAGCAGTTTGAACAGTGGTCGATCTTTATTTTTCTGCTTATCCTGGTCATTCCACAGGTTCGAGTTGTAACGATTGAACCTCTTTACACGCTGGCCCAGATGATTTATATACAGTTTTTGCAGTTCTCTTTTTATATCACTGGATTGTTCGGAGCCTAAGGGCTCCTTTTTTTACGAGAATGGTAGGTATACCTTGAATAGAAGAGTGAACAGACTGGTCATACAGGCGCAAAAGATGATATGATGTTGCTTGGTGATTTATTCGGATTTTGTACGGAACATTAGTGGATAACAGTTATTTTTAGAATGAGGATTTTTGCAAAATCCAGGAATAGGTGTGAGAGAGAATGCAGCGTTATTTTATTCCGGCAGAGCAATTTCTAGAAGATCACGTGATTGTTGCGGGTGAGGACGCGCGGCATATCGCTAAAGTCATGCGGGGCCGTAGTGGTGACAAAATTATAGTCAGTGACGGGGTATCTAGGGAAGCACTGGCTGCATTGGATACGATAGAGCAGGATCATGTTACGGCGACGATTATTGAGCCGCTGAAGATGACCTCTGAACCGCATGTGCAGGTCACCATCGCTCAGAGTCTTCCTAAAGGAGACAAGATGGAGACGGTGATGCAAAAATGTACAGAAATCGGAGCAACCGGGTTTGTACCGTTTTTGTCCGAGCGTACGGTCGTGCAGTATGATGCCAAAAAAGAAGGCAAGCGACTGGAGCGTTGGCGCAAGATTGTGAAGGAAGCGGCTGAACAAAGCCACCGTAACCGGATTCCAGAAATTAGTGCGCCAATGACGTGGAAAGAACTTCTGGCTTCTTTTGCTGGGTATGATTTGATATGTTATTGTTATGAAAAAGAGCAGGGTCAGCAGCTACGGGATGTAATCCAGCCATTGGTAGGACAATGGGCGTCGACGGACATGCCGCGTGTTCTGCTGGTGGTAGGCCCGGAAGGCGGCTTTACTGAAGCGGAAAGCCTGGAGGCCGAGCAGGCTGGGGCCCAGTCTACAGGACTGGGAAGACGTATTTTGCGTGCTGAGACCGCAGGAATGGCTGCATTGGCTTGCATTTTATATGAGACAGGAGAAATGGGAGGGGTTTAATATGCCGTCAGTGGCATTTTACACATTGGGCTGTAAGGTAAACTTTTATGATACAGAAGCGATCTGGCAGCTGTTTAAAAATGAAGGTTATGAACAGGTGGACTTTGATGAGCAGACCGCGGATGTCTATCTTATTAATACATGTACCGTTACGAATACCGGTGATAAAAAGAGTCGTCAGATCATTCGCCGCGCGATTCGCCGGAATCCAGATGCCATTGTTGCAGTGACGGGCTGTTATGCCCAAACTTCTCCTGCCGAAATTATGGATATTCCTGGCGTTGATCTCGTTATCGGGACTCAAGATCGGGACAAAATCATTCCGTTTGTGCAGGAAATTCAAGGGACGCGTCAACCAGTGAACGCCGTGCGCAATATTATGAAAACGCGTGTATTTGAGGAAATGGATGTGCCTGATTTTGCTAATCATACTCGGGCCTTTTTGAAAATTCAGGATGGGTGCAATAACTTCTGTACCTTCTGCATCATTCCATGGTCGCGGGGGCTATCCCGCAGTCGTGACGCTGCGAGCATTATTGCACAGGCGCGTCAACTGGTACACGCAGGCTACAAGGAAATAGTACTCACTGGTATCCATACTGGCGGTTATGGTGACGACATGGATAATTATGACCTATCTGATCTGCTGTGGGATCTGGAGAAGGTGGAAGGGCTGGAGCGTATCCGCATCAGTTCGATTGAAGCCAGCCAGATTGATGAAAAAATGCTTGATGTACTGAACCGTTCCACCAAGCTGGTTCGTCATTTTCACATACCGCTTCAGGCGGGGGACGACACTGTATTGAAACGGATGCGTCGTAAGTACACCACAGAAGAGTTTTATAACAAAATGCTTATGATTCGCAAAGCAATGCCCGATGTTGCGATTACAACGGACGTAATTGTCGGCTTCCCTGGGGAGACGGATGAAATGTTCCGCAATGGCTATGAGCTGATGAAAAAAATCGGTTTTTCGGAAATGCATGTGTTTCCGTACTCCAAGCGTAGTGGAACTCCTGCGGCGCGTATGGAGGATCAGGTGGACGAAGACGTGAAAAATGCACGAGTGCATGAGCTGATACAACTGTCAGAGCAAATGCAACTGGCGTATGCTGAGAAGTTTGTAGGTCAGGTGCTGGAGGTCATTCCGGAAGTTGCGCCGAAAGGGACCGAAGATAGCGGCATACTCCATGGATATAGTGACAATTATATTCAACTGGCGTTTGAAGGTACTGAGGATCTGGTTGGCAAGGTATGCCGCGTGAAGCTAACGAAGGCAGGCATTAATGAAAGTGAAGGCCAATTGGTTCGCGTACTGGAGAATGGGCTGCAAACAGCTCTGTAAGAACAAAAAAAGCCTGAAAAGGCAATAGAGATGGCAAACAAGGATTTCGCCTTTCCTTACAGAGAGGACGGAATCCTTGTTGCGCAAGGAAGGGAGATTACAGGATGGCAGCAAAAAAGGAAATTTCCGCAGGCGGTGTTGTGTTTCGCAAACAGGAGGAGCAGCTTGAAATTCAGCTCATTACTGACCGATATGGCAAGGTATCCTTGGCTAAAGGAAAAATGGAGTTGGGAGAAACAATCGAACAGACGGCTTTACGTGAAATTCGCGAGGAAACAGGGTTGAACGGGCGGATTATCCAGCATGTAGATATGATTGCTTATACGTATCAGCATCCGGAATTTGGGGAAGTGGATAAAGAAGTACACTATTATCTTGTAGAGGCACTAGATGGGGATTTACAGGCACAAATCGAAGAAATTAAGGGAGTTGCATGGCATAAGCCTGAGGAAGCATGGCTTCTCCAGCGCCAGGGCGGATATGACAATAATGATGTCATTTTGAGCAAGGCGCTGTCCATGCTAGGAATTAACGTTTGATTCTGTGGGGAGATATACGATCCTCTAAACGAGTCCATACAGGTAGGTAGCACAGAGGCAAGACCAGTAGAGAGCTAATGACGTTAAATAGGGTTTGGGCATGGGCTACCTTGGCTCCGGGCTCGGTAGATATCCAGGCGGCGGCCATTTCTAGCCCAGGGATCAACGGCATAAAGAGCAAGGCTCCGCCTACGTTCAGCAGCACATGGGACCAGGCTACAAATTTGCCGGACACGCTGCCGCCAACAGCGGCAATCAGGGCGGTCACGCAGGTGCCTACATTGGAGCCGATGACGATGGCGATCCCTACATCGGCTGGCAAGGCACCCGCAGCGGCAAGGCTGATCGCCATGCCAATAACGGCTGCGCTACTGTGAACCAGTGCGGTCAGGCAGGCACCCGCAGCGAAGGCCCACCACATGTTGGCCGCAGCGTGATCAAGAAACCAGCGGAATAGTCCGGCCTGCTCAATCCATGGGCCGACCGTTTGCATTACGCGGATACCCGCCAGAATCAGCGAAAATCCAGCAAATACGAGGCTGATATATTGTGCAGCCTGCGGACGGCTAAGCCCATTGGAGCCGGGTGAAATTCCGGCAGACGCGTACTGGCGAACGGAGACGGATTCTCCCCACAGTACGGCGGCGCTCCAGCAGAGCAGTGAGCCGCAGAGCAGCGGAACAGCCAGCTTGCCAAGCTGGAGCCCCATCAGCTCGGTGGTGAGACAGGTACCGATATTGGTGCCGAGAATGATGCCGAGCGTGCGGCCATAGGTCAACAGCCCGGCGTTGACCAGTCCGATCGTCAGCACCGTTACAGCGGTGCTGCTTTGCAACAGGGCGGTAATGCCTGAACTGAACAGCATACCCCGCCAAGGGGAAACGGTGGCGCGGTTCAGCCAACGGGTGAGGAAGGGGCCGGCCAAATGCCGGAGGGCTGCTTCCATCAGCTTCATCCCGCCCAAAAAAATAAACAGTCCGCCGCACAGCGGGAGTATAACATGTATAAGCACGGGCATAGCCCCCTTTTCTAGGTGAAAATACTTATGTAACAGCCTATGATCTGTCGAGGACAGCCATGACAAGCATGGCTAAGCTCTTTTTAGGAAAACGATAATTTTTGTAGTATCTTCACAAGCTTTAAAAGCGTGACGCCGATATACAGGCGGGCAGTAGCGAAGCGGATCATTTGAATCTGGAGAAGCGAGAGCGTTCGCCTGAAAGCTTTCCAAAGGAAAGCTGCTTCGGAAGTATAAACCTAGGGGGATTCTTACCATTAAAATCATTTATAAAATCCAAAGAATCCCCGTGCAACAGCGATCGTAAGATCAAATGATCCGCGGAGCCGCGCCCCATCGAACACCGCACTTTTAAGGACTTTGAGTAACTTAAGAATAGGAGTGAAGGATTTTGCCTTCAGTAATATTAGAACGCAGCCGTAAAAAAAGGCTGGAGCACGCACACCCTTGGGTGTTTAAAAACGAAATAGCCAAGATCGAAGGGGAGCCAGAGGCAGGCGATTTGGTCAGTATCGTTAACCATCAGGGGCGTTATTTGGCGTCAGGCTACTATAATCCAGCTTCACAAATTACAGTGCGTGTGATGTCCTACGAGCCGCTAGAAGCAATGGATCAAAACTTTTTTGCCCAACGCTTTCGCAAATGCCTGGAGCACCGCGAACGTTTTGTGACCGGGGGAGACGCTTATCGGTTGGTGTACGGTGAGGCTGATTTTTTGCCTGGACTGATTGTAGACCGTTTTGGTGATGTGTTGGTTGTGCAGCTGTTAACGCTTGGCATGGATCGGCGCAGGGAAGAAATCAGGGATGCGCTCGTTGAAGTATTGGGTCCTGTTGGTATATATGAGCGCAGTGATGTATCCATCCGAGAGCTGGAAGGATTGAAACAAACGAAGGGTCCTTTGTACGGTGATTGCCCGCGTCATGTAGTGGTGACGGAAAATGGCCTGCACATCAAGGTTGATATCGTAGAGGGCCAGAAGACGGGTTATTTCTTTGACCAGCGTGAAAATCGTGCGGCCATAGCACCGTTGATGACAGGTTGGGGAGCACGTAGTGGAATTACGCTACAAGAAGTTGCTACAGACTCAGGGGACGCTACCACAACGGTCATGAAGCCAGTGAATAAAAGTGGTAAGGTTGTTGAATTCCCATTCTGGGACGGCGCAACCGTATTGGAATGTTTTTCACATACGGGAAGCTTTACGCTCAATGCCTGTAAATATGGTGCTAAAAAAGTAACTTGTCTTGATATTTCTGAGCATGCGATTGAAAGTGCGCGGGACAATGTCAAGCTGAACGGTTTTGAGGAACGCGTCGAGTTTGTCGTCGACGATGCTTTTCAATATTTGCGTAATCAGGTGAAAGGTGTAGAGGAACGCAATGCACGAGCCGGGGGCAAAGGAGATACGTCTAAGCCGCTGACAGCGGGTGGCGGACGCACCTTTGACGTGGTCATTCTTGATCCGCCAGCCTTTGCCAAAACGAAGAACGCTGTCAAAGGGGCTACACGTGGATATAAAGATATCAACCTGCACGGGATGAAGCTCGTTAATGAGGGCGGCTATCTGGTGACAGCGAGTTGCTCGTTCCACATGCGGCCGGAGTTGTTTTTGGACACCATTAAGGAAGCAGCGGCAGATGCCGGCAAAATCCTTCGTCTGGTAGACTGGAGAGCAGCTGGTAAGGACCATCCTCAAATTTTGGGTGTGGAGGAAGGCCATTACTTGAAATTCGCCATCTTTGAGGTGCGCAGCCGGACACAGTTGTAGTTTCATACAAAGTCAAAGTCAATCGCCCTTTTGGTGATTAAATAGGTAAAATAAACTCGTTTTAGGTATAAATCAGTCCTGTAGAGAAGGCGTGCACCAAGCCATTCTGCGGGACTGATTTATTTTTTAGAGGGAGAAAGAATTGCTACAACATGGCAAACGTACGTTCTTTTCTCTCTTGCCTGATATGCTATACTGTTTAATAGAATGTTGTTCGTTGGAAAGGAGGCCGCATCATGTCGGTCCGTTTGTTGATTGGCCGCTCTGGGAGTGGTAAAAGTACGTTAATCCGCAATGAAATGACGTCTATGTTACGCGAGGAGCCGCTAGGTAAGCCTATGCTGTTACTTGTACCGGAGCAATCGTCATTTGCTTCTGAGCATGCGTTACTTACAGAAGCCGGAAACGGTATTCAGGGGTCGGTGCGCGCCCAAGTGATGGGATTTCACCGTCTTGCCTATTTAGTTATGCAGGAAACTGGGGGTTCAGCGCTGGTGCCTGTAACGGAAGAAGGCAAGAAGATGCTTTTATATAAAATTATTCGTCGTCGCAAGGATGAACTGAGTTTGTTTAAGGATTCGGGAGACCAGCTCGGCTTTGTGGATCGGTTGAATACATTGTTTACGGAGCTAAAGCAGTATGGAAATGATACTCGGTCTGTACCCGAGCAACTGGAGCGAATGAACGCTGCAGGAGAGTCAACTCCGATTTTGCGCGGCAAGCTCAAAGATATCAGTCTAATCTATGAGGATTTTGAACGAGAGCTGACGCTTAAATATATCGATGGTGAAGATACGCTGCGCATGCTGGCAGAACAGATTGCTGAGTCTTCCCTTGTGCGTGGGGCAGATATTTGGATGGATGGCTACCGTAGGTTTACACCACATGAATATAAGGTTGTGGAGCAGCTTATGCTGCATGCCTCTTCATTGACGGTGGCGCTGACTTGCAACCGCAGCTACGAGAACGGACAGCTTCCGCATGAGCTGGATTTGTTTCATCCTTCGGCGGCTACGTATGTAAAGCTCAAAGGAATGGCAGACGAGCTAATGATAGAGACGCAGACACAATTACTTCGCCCTGATCCGCCGCCGAGATTTAAGGAGCGTCCGGCGTTGGCGTATTTGGAGGCTAACTTTGAATATCGTACAGGGTTACGGAATCAGGAACAACGGATGCGGCTGCAGCAGCTACGAGAGCAGTGGACAGAAGAACAGCCGGAAGGCATAAAACTGTATGCTGCAGCGAATCGCCGCGCTGAGTTGGAAGGGGCTGTACGCGAAATGCGTCGTTTAGCCCGAGATGAGGGCGCGCGTTATCGGGAGATGGCCTTGTTTGTGCGTCATATTGAAGATTATGAGTCATGGGTGGAACCGATATTCAAACAATATGAGGTTCCAGTATTTCTGGATCAGCGGAGAAGTGTATTGCATCATCCCTTAGTGGAATTGATTCGGGCTTCACTGGATATCGTGCAGCGACGCTGGCGATATGAGGATGTATTCCGTGCGGTCAAAACAGATCTTCTCCTGCCGCTGGATGGTCGGGTGAGCCGCGAGGAGATGGATCGTCTGGAAAACTATGTACTGGCCTGCGGAATACAAGGTAGCCGTTGGACAGACGGTCGCCCGTGGCAGGCTGTGCCCAGCTTGTCACTGGAGCTGGAGGAGCAGGAACGGAACCGTAGGCGGGATGAAACGTTGGATTTGATGGAGCTGTGTCGGGATGTAATCGTGACGCCTTTACGTGCGTTTGAGAAACGTGTGGGCAAGGCACGAACTGCACTTGAGAAGTGTGAAGCGGTATATCTGTTACTGGAGGATGCAGAAATTGGCCACAAGCTGGACGCCTTCATTCATCAGGCAGAGGAAGCAGGAAATCCTGAGCAGGCCAAGGAGCATCGTCAGGTATGGGATGCAGTGCTTGAACTACTGGATCAAATCGTCGAAATGATGGGTGACGAGAGGCTGGATACCTCTTTGTTTGCGGGTGTGCTGGAAACGGGATTGGCTGAATTCCGTATGGGACTTGTTCCGCCAGCTCTGGATCAGGTTCTAGTCGGAAACACGGATCGTACACGTGTGACCGGTATTCAACATGCTTTTGTGCTAGGTATGAACGAAGGTGTGATGCCGGCTGTGTTCCATGAGGACGGTGTGCTGAATGAGCAGGAGCGTACGGCATTAAACGAACGAGGCGTAGAGCTGGCGCCGGATATGACAAGACGTCTGCTGGACGAACGTTTTCTCGCTTATACGGCCCTTACTTCAGCCGGTAGAAGCCTGTGGATGAGCTATGCCGTGACTGATGAAGAAGGCAAGTCATTGTTGCCGTCTGAGTTAGTACGACATGTGCGGCAATTGTTTCCTAGTCTGGACGAACGCCCACTGGCTGGATACCCTTTGCCTGGGGATGCTTGGACGACGCAATGGGAGTATGCTTCTCATCCGTCCGAGGCTTTGCCGCAGCTTATTGCGCAATTACGACAATGGCGACGTGGCGGTGACATTTTATCTCCTTGGTGGGAGGTATATAACTGGTATGCCAGCCAGCAAGGGCGTGAGAAGGACAAGCTGCGTCAGCTGTTGACCTCACTTTTTTACGAGAACCATGCCGAAATGCAGAAGGAAACGAGCCGTCGTCTGTACGGCAGCAAGCTGCGTACCAGCGTATCTCGTATGGAACGTTTTGTGGCATGTCCATTTTCGCACTTTGCCTCTCATGGTCTTCGTTTGAAGGAACGTCAAATGTATCGCCTGAAGGCCCCGGATATCGGACAATTATTCCATGCAGCGCTTGGAGAGATGGCGATCAATCTGCGTAATCGCAATGTCAGCTGGGGCAGTCTCAGCACCGAGGAATGCCGACAAGAGGCGGAAAGTACAGTGGAGCGTTTGGCTCCTCGTCTGCAAGGCGAAATTTTAATGAGCTCCAAGCGGTATGGCTACATTTTACGTAAATTGAAAGACATCGTGAGCCGTGCTTCGTTGATCTTAGGTGAACATGCGCGAAGAGGTAGCTTTGAGCCGATTGGGCTGGAGTTGGACTTTGGGCCGGGTCAGCAGCTTCCTCCATTAAGCTTCCAGTTAGATAACGGTGTTGTGATGGAAATTGTCGGACGGATTGACCGTGTGGATGTGGCAGAGGGAGAAAAAGGTTTACTTTTGCGTGTCATCGATTACAAATCCAGCCAAAAGGATCTCAAGCTGCATGAAGTGTACTATGGCTTGTCTCTGCAAATGCTCACGTACCTGGACGTGCTGCTGAATGCGGCGGAGGAATGGTTGGGCGAGACAGCTTATCCAGCGGGTACCCTATATTTTCACGTCCACAATCCGATGTTGCAGTCGCCTAACGGTCTTAGCGCAGAACAGGCCCGTCAGGAGCTTTTGAAACGTTTTAAGATGAAGGGATTATTGCTTGCAGATCGGGATGTAGTTGGACAAATGGATACAGCATTGGACAAGGGATATTCCTCTATTTTACCTGTTGCGGTGAAAGCAGACGGCAGTTTTTATAGCAGTGCTTCGGTTGCTTCGCCAGAACAGTGGGACAGCCTGCTAGCTTCGGTGCGTAATAATATTCGGACGATTGGTACACGGATGACAGAGGGCGATGTGGCCATTGAACCGTATCGTATCCAGCAAGAGACGGCTTGTACCTTCTGCTCTTTTAAGCCTGTTTGTCAATTTGACGACAGTCTGGAGGGCAGTGGCTACAATCAATGGGGTAAACCCGGTAAGGATCAGATCTGGAATCTGCTGGGTCATACACAGGAAGGGAAAGGAGGAATGGACCAATGATAGGCATGTCAAACATTAAAGGTTTACCGAAGCCGGAAGGCAGTATGTGGAGCGATGACCAGTGGCGTGCCATTTCGGAATCTGGTAACAACATGCTGGTTGCGGCAGCGGCGGGGTCTGGTAAAACAGCGGTGCTTGTAGAGCGTATTATTCGTAAAATTGTCGATCCACAGCTTGGCTTCAGTGTGGATCGGTTACTGGTAGCGACCTTTACGAAGGCAGCCGCCGCCGAAATGCGTCAACGGATACGCGAAGCGTTGGAACGTGTATTGGAGCAGGAACCGGAAAGTGAACATGTACGCCGTCAGCTATCGTTGCTGAATCAGGCCTCGATTACGACGCTTCACTCATTTTGTATGGAGGTCATCCGCAGGCATTATCAGGCCATTCCCCTTGATCCTGGTTTTCGGATTATGAATGAGCATGAGACAGAATTGCTGCGCCAGGAGCTTCTAGAAGAACTGTTTGAGGAGAAATATGAGGCTCATGATGAAGGCAGTACATTCCGCAGACTAGTCGACTGGTTTAGTGGAGAACGCACCGATGATGCGATGTATGTGCTTGTTCAGCGGCTGTATGATTTTTCTCAAAGTCATCCTTGGCCGGAGCATTGGCTGCGGGAGACAGCAACTGCATTTCGTGTGCAGGATGTAGCGGCTCTCGGAGAGACGCCTTGGGTTCGCAGCATTTTGGCGGATGCTGCACTTTCATTGCGCGGAGCAGCGAGCTTGCTGGAACAGGCGCATGAAACTGCTATGCAGCCCGGCGGTCCTGCACCTTATACAGTGACGCTGCAAGAGGATACGGCGATGGTGAAGGGATTGCTGCAGGAATTGGAGACACAGCCGTGGGCATCTCTATATGATCATTTTCAGGCAGCTGCCTTCGGTAAGCTCAAGCCGGTCAAAAAAGATCAGACTGAGCCTGCATTGCAGGAACGGGTTAAGACGCTGCGCGAAGCAGCCAAAAAAATGATTACAGATATGAAGGCTTCCCTGTTTGGCAGGAGAGCAGAAGCCTATTGGGAGGAGCTACACGCCGCAGCTCCGTTGATGGACGAATTGGTAGAAACCGTGATTGTATTCGGGGAACGTTTTCAACAGCACAAGCAGTCAAAAGGGTTGGTGGATTTCGGGGATTTGGAACATTATTGTCTGAAAATATTACGACATCCCGATTCTACTCCGTACAAGCTACTACCTTCCGACGCTGCGCTCGAATACAAGGCGCAATTCGACGAGGTGCTGTTAGATGAGTATCAGGATACGAATACCGTACAGGAAGATATCGTTAGGCTGGTATCACGGGAGGAACCAGGTAACCGTTTTATGGTGGGCGACGTGAAACAGAGTATTTATCGGTTTCGGCTGGCGGAGCCGGGTCTGTTTTTGAATAAGTATCAACGGTACGGCATGCAGGAGCAGGAAGATGGATTTTTAATTGATTTGGCGCGTAATTTCCGCAGTCGGGAGGAAGTTGTCGATGCGGTCAATTTGGTGTTCCGCCAGATTATGAGTGTGGATGTGGCGGAAATTGAGTACGATGAACGAGCGTGGCTGGTACACGGCGCATCCTATCCCGACCCGTCGGATCAAGACACCGCATCTGTATACGCACCTGAGCTGCTGTTAGTAGATAAGGGTGGCCATGGTCTTTCCGAGGCTTCGGAGCTGTCCGAAACGGAGGACGAATCTGTTTTTCAGGAAAGTGAGCTGGCTGAGCTTGTGGAACTGGAAACGGCACAGTTAGAGGCTCGTGCGATTGCGCAACGGATTAAAGAACTGACCGGAGATACCGGACAACCACTGTTGATTTACGACAGAGGATTAAAAGAGATGCGCCCGGCAATCTACGGCGATATCGTCATTTTGCTTCGTTCGGCAAGCGTGTGGGCCCCCCTAATTGTAGAGGAACTGCGGCTTGAGGGCATTCCGGCCTCCGGGGAGCAGACGACAGGCTTTTTTAAAGCAACGGAAGTTGAGGTAATGTTGTCTCTGCTGCACATTATTGATAATCCACAGCAGGACATCCCGCTTGCATCCGTGCTTCGTTCGCCGATTGTCGGCTTGACCGAAGATGAACTGGCACAAATTCGGTTGGAAAAGCCGGATGGATTGTTTTATGGCGCATTGCTGGCGGCGGCAGAGGCGGACCCACTGAAGGAGAGCGAAAAAGGGACCACTGCTGACATCATGGAGTTGGATCTTTTCCCTAAGGACTCTTTATCTTCATCTGACTTTGGTAATAGAAATAACGGGAATACGTTGTCTGCCCGACTACGTTCATTTTTGCATAATTTGGAAGCCTGGCGGCAGGAAGCCCGACAAGGTAGCTTAAGTGCATTGATTTGGAATGTGCTGGAGGAAACAGGGTATCTGGATTGGGTCGGTGGACTGCCTGGCGGCTCACAGCGTCAAAGCAATTTGCGGGCGCTATATGACCGAGCGAGACAGTATGAGACTTCAACGTCCAACCGAGGATTGTTCCGATTTCTGACCTTCATTTCCCGTCTACGGGAGCGAGGCGGTGATTTAGGATCCATTAGCGGGGGGACCGAACCCGATCAAGCTGTCCGCATTATGACCATTCATAAAAGTAAAGGACTTGAATTCCCTATCGTGTTTATAGCCGGGACGGCAAAAATGTTCAATCAACAGGATCTCAATGCGCCGTTTCTTATGCACAAGGAGTTGGGGTTTGGTCCTAAATATGTGGAGGAACAAAATCGTGTCAGCTACCCTACGCTGCCCAATTTAGCGATCCGCCGACGCTCACAGCTGGAGCTATTGGCTGAGGAAATGCGGGTGTTATATGTGGCGCTTACACGGCCGCGTGAAAAGCTGATTATGACCGGAACCGTGAAGGATCTAGCTTCACGCGCAGCGGGTTGGGCACGTGCCAAAGAGCATACGGAAACGGTCTTACCAGACTATATGCTGGCGGCAGGCCGCAGCTATCTGGACTGGGTAGGTCCCGCTTTGATTCGGCATCCTTCTGCTACTTTGTTGAGGGAAGCGGCAGGTGATCAAGATGGGTACTATCACAAATTGGAACATATGCCGGGAACAGACTGGTTATTTAAAATTGTGGCCTCGGAAACACTTTCCGGCTCTCGTGTGAACTCAGATCATGAGGAAGAGGTGTCGGGCGAAGAGCGCCAAAAAAAGACAGAAGCACTGAGAAATGCGGAGCTAATCGACTTGAACGAAAAGAGTGAAACGGACATTGAAGCTGCTCTTTCCTGGACCTATCCGTATGAGCGGGCCGGCAAGACGGCAGCCAATACATCGGTTACTGAGATGAAAAGATGGCTGGAAATGCAGGAGATGGGATCGGAAGACTGGTTGAATCTATCTACCTCCGTACTAACAGAGTTACCGGAGGATCGGGAGGATTCTCACACTGGGGGCAGTCAATTACACTTGCGCAGACCTAAGTTTATGGGGAATCAGCGACTGACTCCAACGGAACGAGGAACGGTCTATCATACGTTGATGCTGCATTTGCCACTAGATGGGGGGATGAGCGCCGAAGTTATTGAGGAAACAAAGGCTCGTTTGCTCAATCAGCGTATGTTACTGAATGTCCATGCAAAGGCGCTAGATACGAATAAAATATTACGCTTTTTCACTAGTGAGCTGGGTAGCAGAATGTTGGGGGTATCGCATGTTCAAAGAGAGCTTCCGTTTACTTATACCATGCGGGCAAACGATTACTGGAACCACAGCTTACCATCGATGTCACCAGGACAAGAAACAGATTCGGAAGGTGGACAGGACGGAGATAAAGTGCTGATGAACGGCATTATTGACTGTCTATTTGAAACTCCCGAAGGACTCGTGCTGGTGGATTATAAAACAGATCGGATATCTGAGTATCGTACACTGTCCCATTTAACAGACCAATATCGTTTTCAATTGGAGCTGTATGCCCGTGTGATCGAAGAAATTACAGGCAAAAAGGTTGCTGAGAAGTGGCTGTATTTTTTAGAAGCTGGAGAGAGTGTACAGCTGTAGTTATATAGCTAGGGAGAGGAGGAATAACATGCGGATTTTGCATACAGGTGATTGGCATTTGGGTCGCACGTTGGAAGGACGCAGCCGTTTGAAGGAGCAGGAGGCGTTTTTGGAAGAACTAGCGAAAATGGCTGACGATCAGCAGGCCGATTTGATTATGATGGCTGGAGACGTATACGACTCAGTCAATCCTTCAGCCGCAGCCGAGCAATTGTTTTATGAAACGTCTGCCCGTCTTACGGCTGGAGGAAGACCACTAGTCGTCATTGCGGGCAATCATGATCAGCCGGAAAGGGTATCCTCGGTCACACCACTGGTGAGCGGGCGCGGAATTACATTACTGGGACTGCCCCATGGGGAAGCGGTACGCGTTCGTACACCGCGAACGGGTGAAATGGCATGCATTGCAGCCTTGCCATATCCCTCCGAGTCTCGTCTAAACGAGCTATTGTCTGAGGACGGAGATGAAACAGTATTGCGCGAGGCATATAGCCGCCGTGTGGGCTTGCTGATGTCACAGCTAGGTACAGCATTTCGGCCTGACACCGTTAATTTGTCGATGAGCCATATTTATGTGCTCGGCGGGCTGGAGTCGGACTCGGAACGCCCGATTCAGGTCGGGGGGGCGTATACCGTAGATCCGTCTGCTTTGAGCATTGGGGCACAGTATACGGCTCTAGGACATTTGCATCGTCCCCAATATGTAAAAGGAGACGGGCTGATGCGTTATAGTGGCTCGCCGCTCGCTTATAGCTTTTCCGAAGCCGGACAAGCCAAATCGGTTACGTTAATTGACGTAGTTGCTGGCAAGCCTGCTCAGGTCGAGGAACTGTATATTACCAGTGGACGCCCATTAGTGAGGTGGCGCGCACGGGGAGGTCTGGAGGAAGTATATCGCTGGCTGGATGAAGGACTGGATGCCGATGCCTTTATTGATCTGGAAATTACGCTGGATGAAGCGATGTCGATGGGAGATATCCAGCGGCTGCGCAAAAGCCGTGAAGGCATCATTCATATTCGCCCTATGTATCCAGAAATGGCTGCCGCACAGTTGGAGCACCAACGATCAGAACTGCCAGTGCATGAGTTGTTCCGGGCATTCTATCAGCGGCAGACAGGCGGAGCACAGCCAGATGACGGATTAGTGCAGTTATTTCTGGAGCTGGTGGAACAGGATGATGCAAGAGATCACGCTGAGGAGGAGGACGCATGAAACCAATCCTTCTAAAACTGGCGGGGTTGCAAAGCTACCGGGAGTCGCAGGAAATTCGCTTTGACGATTTGACCGAAACTGGGTTGTTCGGAATTTTTGGCCCAACGGGTAGTGGAAAATCAACGCTGCTGGATGCCATTACGTTGGCTATGTACGGTAAAGTGGAGCGGGCAGTGAATGGTACACAAGGCATTATGAATCATGCCGAGGATACGTTGTCTGTTGCATTTACGTTTGAATTAATGTCAGCTCAAGGACCTCGTCGTTACCGTGTAGAACGACGTTTCAAACGTGCTGGAGGCGTATCGGTTAATAATACGCTTAGCCGTTTTATTGCGTTAACAGAGGATGGCGAGGAAGTGCTTGCCGATAAGGTGCAGGATGTGACGCGCTGTGTGGAGGAGTATATCGGCCTGAAAATGGACGATTTTACACGAGCTGTCGTATTGCCGCAGGGAAAGTTTGCGGAATTCTTGTCCTTAAAGGGCAGTGAACGCAGACAGATGCTACAGCGTTTGTTCCATCTGGAGAAGTACGGAGATCAACTTGCACAGAAGCTAAGCCGTCGTGTGAAAGATAACGATATCGCACTGAAAGCATTAGAGGCGGAGCAGCAAGGGCTGGGGGATGCGAGTGCTGAAGCACTTGAACATGTAGAGTTGCGTCTCAAAGAGGCGATTGCCAATGCAGAAGCTTCGCGTCGCGAGCTAGAGCGTGTCTCACGTGAATCGGAGGCGCTAAACAAAACCCGTGAGCTGGTCATCGAGCTCAGCCAAAGACTGAACGAGCTGGAGCAGTTGGCAGCACAGGAGCCGGGCATTGCTTTGCTGGAGCGTAAGCTTCGACAAGCAACTTCAGCCGAGGCATTGCTGCCTGCACTGACGGATTGGAAGGAAGCCATTGCTGAAGCGGAAAAACGGCATAAGACTGCCGAAGAAGTGGCAGTCCTGGCCGCTACCGCGCAGGAGGCTGCGCTTGTCTCTGCGCAAGCAGATGAGCAGGCCCGGCAAGCACTCAGTGCCGAAGAACCAAAGCTATTGCTTCGGATCGACCAACTAGAACAGGCACTTCAACTGGAGCGTGATACGGAAGCGTTGCGGACCGAACGGGACCGTCTGGCGGCCGAGCTTGGGCATAGCGAACAAATCCTTGCTGAACATGCAGAAGGACTCGCAAAGGAACAAGAGCTACAGACGCGAGGCTTGAAGCGACAGCAAGAGCTTCAACACGAGCTAAAGCAAAATGAAGTGCGGGCAGATGAGCGGCGTATGCTGCAAGAGGCTGTGCAACGGTTGCAACAGCTGGAAATCGCGAATGAGCAATTGCGTGAAGCTGAACTGGAGTACGTGACTCAGGAGAAACGGCTTGCGCAAGCTGACGAACGTCTAAAGCTGACGGACCAGGAGACACAGGAGACGGAGGCGCGGCGTTCTGCCCTTGCTGCACAGGCAGCTGATGGCATTGAGGCATTGCTGACGTTGGAGGCAGAGATCACCGCCGATATGTTGTCACTGGCCTCCGAGGAAGAACAAGTGCGCCATGAGCTCCGTGCCGAGGAGCTGGGCCGTCTCGCTCAGCATCTCGCTGCCGAGTTGCGCGAAGGCGAGCCGTGCGCAGTGTGCGGCTCGCTGCATCACCCCGCGCCTGCCGTTGCCGCGGCGCATAGCGCGGATGCCGCTGCGCCGGATGAGCTGCAACGCCTGCGTCTCGGTTTGCAGGAGCTGCGCCTCACACTGCGCCAGCAGTTGCACGAGCAACGCAGCTTGCTGGCGCAGCCCGCCACCGCAAACAGTGGCGCTGCCGCCACGGGCGAGCCTTTCACGCCTGCGGCAGCGCCAGCAGAGCCGCGTGGTGCCGCAGCATGGGCGGAGCGCTGCGCGGCGCTGGAACGTGCTGCAGCCGAGCTAGCCGCACGTGCGCATGCGCTGCCTGCCGAGGCACAGGCGCTGCGCGAAGCAGACGCCGCTGGACAGCAGCGGCGTATCCGTGCCGCCGCCGAGCAGGAGGCAGCAGCTGTAGCGCTGACGCAGGCACAGAGCAAGCGCGAGGCATGCATCACGCGCAGCGAGGGGCTGCGCGCCGAATGGGCGGCGCAGCTAACGGATGTCGCTCCGGACGAAGCCGCGGAGCGTTACCGCGCCATGCAGGAGCGCGATGGGCGCGCGGAAGAGCTGCGGTCCCGGCTGGAGACGAGTGTGACCTTCCTCGAAGAAAAGGCGGCGCGTGTTCAACAGATACAGCAGAGTATCATCGAGGAAGACAAAATCATTATTGCCCGTCGTACAGGGCTCCAAAGCAAAGATGATTCGCTTCGCGAAAAGCTAGCCCAGCTCCGAAAGTGGGTTGGAGATGGCCAAGCGGCTTCATTGCTGGAAGAAGCGACCTCGCGACTGTTGGGGCTGAAAAACAGAGCCGAAGCCGCGGCACGACAACGTACTGAAGCGGAAGAACGCAAGCAGCAAGCCGTTCATGCTTCACTGATTGCCCGGCAGGCCTCCGACTCGGCAGAAGAAAGACGTCAGATGGCAGAGTCCCGTTGGGGCAGTCGTCTGGAAGCCTCCTCTTTTGCTACGGAAGCAGAGGTTATGGAATGCTGCCTGGGACCGGAAGAAGCCGCACGCTATGAGCGTGAAGTGAGTTTACATCGAGAACGGGAAAAAGAGATGTCTTCCCGCTTAAAGCATGTCGAAGAGCAGCTGAATGGAGCAACGGTAACAGAGGAACAGTGGGAAGCGGCCACTGCACAGCTACGTGATTGCCGTGCACGCGATGAAGAGGCGCTTCAAAATCGCGCCAAGGCTGAGCGTGATTTAGAGGACTTGCAGCGTCGGCACGTCCGCTGGATGGAGCTGGATTCCAATCGTGTACATTTGCGTAGTGAAATGGAAAAAATGTCCAAGCTCCAGACTGTTTTTCGCGGCAATGCCTTTGTTGAATATATTGCTGAGGAGCAGCTCATGCAGGTCAGTCAATCGGCTTCACGCCGCCTGCGTTTTCTGACCAAGCAGCGATACGCGCTAGAGGTAGATTCCAGCGGTGGTTTTGTCATTAGTGATGATGCCAACGGTGGGGTCAAACGTCCGGTATCGACCTTGTCCGGTGGCGAAACGTTCCTGACCTCCTTGTCGCTTGCGCTTGCGCTGTCGGCTCAAATTCAATTGCGGGGCCAGTACCCTCTGCAATTTTTCTTTCTGGATGAAGGCTTTGGAACGTTGGACCCTGAGCTGCTTGACACGGTGATCACCTCACTGGAAAAGCTGCACCACGATCAATTGTCTGTTGGTGTGATTAGTCATGTGCCTGAACTACGGGCCCGTCTTCCGCGCAAGTTGGTTGTTCTTCCAGCAGAGCAGGCTGGAGGCGGATCACGTGTGGTTATGGAAACTTTTTGAAGTAATGTGATACAGGTCACAGATACAGTTTCAAACTATTGTTATAATACAGCCAAGCCGACAAGTTAATCATACAGCACCCCGGCGGACGTATGCTGCGGAAGAAATCTTCCCATCATACGTCCGTTCAGAGGGGCTCTGCCAAGAGCTCCCGGGGTGCTTCTTTTTTTGCAAGCCGGAATTCGCCCAATTTGATGTAGCAAATGGCCCGTTTTTGAATAACATACGGTATACATGCAAGAGCCTAGGAGGAAACAACCATGGAAAAAAGCATGACAACCGAAAAAGTTACAGCACCGGAACAGACGGATGCTAAAACACTATGTCAAAAGCATATGCATCGTTATGTATGCGTATGGGTGAAGGACGGGACAATGTATGATGGCATTGTAGAGCATGTGGATGATGAAAAGATATACTTAGCCGTTCCTATGGGTGGAGACGAGATGGAGAATGTCAATGTTAATCTCCCGTATCCGCCTAACAATTGTGGCTGCGGTTCCCGTGCTTATGGTGGCTATGCATCTTATCCTCCGTATCCGTATCCGTACCCGTATCCAGTACCTGCTTATGCATATGGGTTCCCCTACGGACGCCGTCGCTTTAATCGTTTGATTCTGCCACTTGCAGCGTTGACAGCGATCAGCTTGCTGCCTTATTACTAATCCTAATTTCTTAGTCGCCAGATATAGTGAATTCTCTGCTCTCTCCCGCCTACAGCTCTTGTACAGTACAAGTGACTTTAAGGCGCATCCATACATCATCACCATGCAAGGCTGTTTCTTCCTTTATGAAGAAACAGCCTCTTTTTCACGTAAACCATCCCAAATATGATCCAATAATTGAAACTGTATCAGTACAGTTCAATGAAATAAGGTATCCTGTCTATCTATAAACCATGGTAACATCTAGCGTGAAAGAAACATAAGACGGAATAAGCATGTAATGAAATGAGCATTTAATGAGTATGTAAAGAGCAGGTGGGTGGATATTGTGAAAAAATATGTATCAATTTTATTGGATATAGAGCTTAAAATTCGCGAGGGACAATATAAATCAGGTTACAAGCTACCGTCGGTCCGTGAGGCTTCAGAATTATATAGATGCAGCAAAAGCACGATTCTGCGGGCATATTCTGAACTTGAAAAGAAACACGCCATCTATTCCATACCGCAAAGTGGATACTATGTAGTGGAAAATTCGGGCGATTTACACCATAGTCATATGCAAGACTCCGTTGATTTTGCTTCGGCCTCCCCGGATTTAAATGTATTCCCTTATCTGGATTTCCAACATTGTTTGAATCAGGCTATTGATACCTACAAATATCATCTATTCACTTATGGCGATTCGCAAGGACTGGAAACACTGCGTCATACGTTGGTTTCCCATTTGGCTAATACTCAGGTGTTTGCAAAAATGGATCGGATTATCGTTACTTCGGGTGTTCAGCAGGCATTGGAGATACTCGCTAAAATGCCGTTTCCCAATGGCAAAGAAAAGGTTTTGGTCGAGCAGCCAAGTTACGATATTTATTTGCGCTTTCTGGAGGAAGAGAACATACCCGTCAGTACCATCGTCCGGACAGCGAAAGGTATGGATTTTCACGAATTGGAGAATCAATTTAAGAACGAGAGCATCAAGTTTTTTTATACCATGTCAAGATATCATAATCCATTAGGGATCTCATATAACACAGAGGAGCGAAAAGCGATAGCTGCTTTAGCCGCCAAATATGATGTGTACATCGTAGAAGATGACTATATGGCAGATTTGGGGGCCGATCATCTTTTTGATCCCATTTATGCATACGACCATTCGGACCATGTTATTTATTTGAAAAGCTTCTCGAAAATCATTTTCCCTGGCTTGCGATTAGGAGTTGCGGTATTGCCAGAAGCCCTATTAAAGTCGTTTAACGCTTATAAAAGATATGTCGACACATCTATGTTGTCTCAGGCGGCGCTTGATATTTATATTAAAAATGGAATGTATGAACGCCACAAGCACACGATATGTAAACTGTATTCGGAGCGCATTCGTACTCTGAACAAGGCCGTGGAACGATACAATCAGGCCGGATACGTTCAGACTTCAGCTGTAACCTCAGGAGTTTATATGCAGTTTAAACTGCCTCGGACAGTGAATTTGGAACGCTTGGTACAGTGTCTTTCTGCGAGGAACATCCAGGTTGTAGCTGGCAAAGGCTTTTATTTATCAGGCTATAGGGAACAAGAGAAGTTTTTGCGCATAAGTATTTCGCGCGCACAGCTGGATCAAATTGATGGAGGGGTGAAAGCCATTATAGAGGAAGTTAGTAAGGGAAACTGGTATTAAGACCCTTTTTCCGTTATGATACATATAGAAACATAAGTATAACCAAACATGGCTGTTTATGTTTCTATTCAGTGTGGGAAATACATAACTTTGAATGCCGAGAGCAAGGGGTGTTTGTGTCTATTTGCTTAGGATCGGCTCACTGCCAAAGGAGGGTTTTGAATGGACGATCTGTTTTTGAAAATTGTGGATGGAACCATCCCCAGCAAGAAGGTGTTGGAAACCGACAATGTGCTCGCATTTCATGACATCCAGCCTGCGGCACCAGTACACGTGCTCATTATTCCCAAAAAATATATTCCTTCAATGAACGCTGTGACGGAGGAGGATCTTCCTCTTATCGCGGAGATTCATCGTGTTGCGGTTGAGGTTGCGAAAAAGTTAGGAATCGCCGAGTCTGGTTATCGGTTGATTAACAACTGTGGCCCGGATAGTGGACAAGCGGTGGGGCATCTGCATTATCACTTACTGGGCGGCGCCAAATTGGGTGCCTTGACAGGTATTTCGGACTCACATTCTTAAAAAATGACAGAGCTTGTCTTTTCAGTAATACGGATGTGAATGGAGAAAAGTGGCCCTTTATGTATTCATTTTTTCTTATAGGTTGACACTTGGTTTCCGTTTCACCTATAATAAAATTTGATGAACCGTGTTATTGCTCTTGGACGGTCTGGTCGGAGGGAGGGAAAACTGGTGTCTGAAACTAAAGTTCGCAAAAACGAGACAATTGATGCTGCACTTCGTCGCTTTAAACGTTCCATTGCTAAGGATGGCGTATTGGCTGAGGTGAAGAAACGCAAGCATTATGAAAAGCCAAGCGTAAAGCGCAAGAAAAAGTCCGAGGCTGCTCGTAAGAGAAAGTTCTAGGAGGATCTAAGCAATCATGAATTTGAGCGAACGATTGAACGAAGATATGAAGCAAGCAATGAAGAGTAAGGACAAGTTCAAACTCTCCACCATTCGAATGGTTCGTTCTACGATTAAAAATCTTGAAATAGATTTGAAACGGGATTTGGACGACAACGAAGTGCTTGATATTCTGAGTCGTGAGATCAAACAGCGAAAAGATGCCCTCCATGAATTTGAAAAAGCCGGTCGTGATGAACTTGCGACAAGCACTAAAGCAGAAATAGAGATCATCGCTCAGTACCTTCCCGAACAACTTTCTGAGGAAGAAATTAAAGTTATTGTACAGCAGACCATCCAGGAAACCGGTGCTTCTTCGAAAGCCGAGATGGGGAAAGTAATGACGGCCTTGATGCCTAAGGTAAAAGGCCGCGCTGACGGTAAGCTCGTGAACCAAGCGGTTCAGCAATTTCTGCAATAAACCTGCGACAAACAGGAAAACACAACACCCTCTGTTTACAGAGGGTGTTATTTCTATATATGTGTTGCCTACCATAGAATGTAATGATGAGAAGGTACTTTTATGTAAGCGCTATTGTTAATTGTGTGAAACGTGATGTTTGTTGGGTGCGTAAAGTATTTGGCAGCCGTTAGGATTAGCAATATACCCAATAATTTCACATTAAATCCTGAAAACTGTATAGTTTGTCTAACAAAGTTTGGTATGCTGTAACATAGAGAGATCGAAAGGGGGAGAGAAATGCATAGAGAACATCGCCACTCCAGTCGCAAATGGATCCTTTTAACGTTGTGGATTATGGTATCCGTTTTGCTGTTGCCCTTAGTTCATTCCGAATCAGCGGCGGCCCAAACTAAAGGCGGAGCTGTGTTTGTTATACCAGTCGATCAGGAAATTGAGCATGGTCTGGGCAAATTTATGGAACGTGGATTTGCAGAAGCAGCAGATTCCAAAGCAGGTCTGATTTTACTGGATATTAACACTCCCGGTGGACGGGTAGATACAGCGGAGAAGCTGGGCAAACTGATTAAAGACAGTCCAATTCCGACCGTAGCCTATATAAGGGGCGAAGCGGCCTCAGCGGGTAGCTATATTGCGTTGAGCGCAAACAAGATTGTTATGAAACCGGGGAGTATTATCGGAGCAGCAGCGTTAGTAGACGGCGGGGGGCAGGCTATCACAGATCCAAAAACGATAGCCTGGTGGAAGAGTAGCATGGCATCTGCCGCAGAAGCTGGCGGACGTAATCCGGATATTGCCAGAGGTATGGTTGACTCTAAAACGACCATATCTATTCCTGAGATGAACTTTAACAAGGAAAATGGTCAGATCATTTCTTTAACCAGTGAGGAAGCGCTGAAGTTGGGTTATGCGGATCACATCGCGTCTTCCGAACAAGAGGTTATTCAGTGGATGGGTTACAGCACGGATGATGTCATCCATGTGGAGCGAACATGGGCTGAAAAAGCAGCCGAGATATTGACCAACCCAATTGTACAGACGTTGCTTTTATTTATCGGTATCGCAGGTATTGTTATTGAGTTGATCGTACCCGGTTTTGGTGTACCGGGAATTTTGGGCATACTCGGATTTGGTTTGTATTTTTTCGGCAATTATATCGCTGGTTTTGCAGGTTCGGAGACGTGGTTGTTGTTTATTATCGGTCTGGCTCTGCTTATACTTGAAATGTTCATCCCGAGTTTTGGTATTTTGGGCATTCTGGGTTCCGTCAGCCTTGTCGCCGGAGTTGTTCGTGCAGCATACAACATGCAGCATGCGTTTATATCTTTGGGCATTGCCTTTGCAGCTGCGGTTGCCGTGGTAGCGATCATCGCGGTTGTATTCAAGGACCGAGGGATATGGAACCGTTTTATACTTAAAGAAAGTTTAACGGCTGAACAAGGTTTTTCTTCAGTTGTGAACCGGGAAATGCTATTAGGTCAAAGGGGTGTCAGTCTGACTCCACTTCGTCCAGCCGGAACGGTGCTGATCGCTGATGAGCGAGTCGATGTTGTAACGAACGGCGAGTTTATTGCTACAGATATGCCGATTATAGTATCCAAAGTAGAAGGCGGGCGAATTGTGGTCAAGGCAGACACTAGCGTCTAAACAAGCAAATAACAAAGAATTAGATTAATGGAGGATGATGCGAGTGTTCGAATCGGGTATTGTCAGCGTTTTGCTGATTGCCGTTGTAGTGATTATTGTATTGAGCGTATTTTTTAGTTTCTTCCCGGTGATGCTGTGGATTTCAGCATTGGCTTCGGGTGTGCGCATTGGCATCATTACGCTGGTAGCTATGCGCTTACGGCGCGTCACGCCAAGCCGAATTGTCAATCCGCTCATTAAGGCAACCAAGGCGGGTCTGGGCTTGAACATCAACCAGCTGGAAAGCCACTTTCTCGCAGGAGGGAATGTAGACCGAGTGATCAATGCGTTGATTGCTGCGCAGCGTGCTAACATTCCGCTTGAGTTTGAACGTGCGGCAGCGATTGATCTTGCTGGACGGGATGTTCTGCAAGCGGTCCAAATGAGCGTTAATCCGCGTGTTATTGAGACACCTATTGTTGCTGCGGTCGCCAAGGATGGTATTGAAGTGAAGGTTAAAGCTCGTGTTACGGTGCGTGCCAACATTGATCGACTTGTTGGGGGTGCTGGAGAAGAAACGATTATTGCACGGGTCGGTGAAGGTATTGTTACGACCGTAGGTTCCAGTAACTCGCATAAGGACGTGCTGGAGAACCCGGATTCAATTTCAAGAACCGTATTGTCCAAAGGTTTGGATGCCGGGACAGCATTTGAAATCCTGTCCATTGATATTGCGGACGTTGATGTAGGTAAAAATATTGGTGCTTTTCTGCAAACAGAGCAGGCGGAAGCCGACAAACGTATTGCGCAGGCAAAAGCGGAAGAGCGGCGTGCGATGGCTGTAGCGCAGGAGCAGGAAATGAAGGCACGTGTTGTAGAAATGAGAGCACGCGTGGTGGAATCCGAATCCGAAGTACCGCTGGCAATGGCTGAAGCGCTACGCGGCGGGAAGCTTGGTGTCATGGACTATATGAATTTGAAAAATATTGAGGCGGATACGCAAATGCGTGGCTCCTTAGGCAAACCGAATGAGAACTCGGGGAATGACAACAAAAACCGGGATTAATAACGGGACATAGCCGATGAATTACGGCAGCTAGGTGGTGAGTAATGAACTTTATCAGCTGGATCTTTGAACATTTGTATATCCTGATCGTGATTGGCTTTGCTTTGGTGTCCTTTTTGGGGAAAAGCATCCAAGGTACAGGGCGGAAATCACCGCCGCGAAAAGGTATGCCTACCTTTGGTGGTGATCATGGTTCTCGTGGACCCTCGACGTCATCCAGACCCTTCACAATGGAACATGGGCAAGAGCAACGTCAGCAGGATATTGCTGGAGAGTTGCAACGTCAATTTCCTAATGAACGACGGACGGTTATGGAAGCTCGTCGCATAGAAGAAATGGGCGATCGGTCGGAAACCGAAGAACGGATGGACCGGGATTTATTAGATAATGGTTCGACTCTAGAGGACCGGATCCGTGCTATGGAAGAAGAACGAAAAATGGTTTTAGCCCGTCTCGATCGTATATCCAATGCGAGGGAGTCAGGGGAAATTACAGATGCGCCAGAGATAGCTTCGCAAGACCGTAATACGGTGGATACGGCTGATCTGCGCAGAGGTGTGATTTGGGCAGAAATATTAGGTCCTCCACGTTCCAAGCGCTACATGGGTGGAGGAAGACGTTAAAATGATAGTGGATCCGTCACGGCTTTGGCTGTGGCGGATCTTTTTTTGTGATGCTTTAGGAATACATAACCATGCTCGGAATAAAAAGTGAATTAACGACAAATGCTCTAATTACCTGACAACGAATGTGATAATCCCTTGTGTGCTCTAGCTTTCTCACATTTGTTGTCATCTAAAATGGTGGCATTTTGTCTAATTTAGCGCCTCATTTATGAAAATATATTCCTGAAAAATGATCAAATGTAACAATATGAATGGAGCTTTCCGAAAGCAGTTTTCATTTTTTCTTTTTTATATATAATGTTCTCAATGATAGATACTTATGAAATTCACTCCAATTTTACCTAAAATTTTATTTATATCGAGGTGATACAACAAGGTTATAAAAATGGAAAAATTAATTTTTAGGAGGATGGGATCGATGGGAAATAGCTTGTTTAGAAAGAAAAGCATTGATCAGTTGATTGCCGCTACGCGAGGGGAAAAAGCACTCAAAAGGGAGCTGGGTGCGTTTGATTTAACGATGCTTGGAATTGGAGCCATTATCGGAACGGGAATTTTTGTGTTGACAGGTACAGGAGCAGTTACGGCTGGTCCAGGCTTGGTTCTTTCTTTTGTGATTGCGGGACTCGCGTGTTTATTCGCAGCATTGGCTTATGCGGAGTTTGCATCCACCGTTCCAGTATCCGGTTCTGTTTACACCTTTACATATGCTACGATGGGGGAGCTATTGGCCTTTATTATTGGATGGGATTTAATTTTGGAATACATGCTGGCAGCCAGCGCCGTTTCCGCAGGTTGGTCGGGTTACTTTGTATCATTTTTGAACGGAATTGGCCTTCACATTCCGCTTGAATTCACTGCCGCACCGGGGGCTTTGAAAGACCAAACTACTTATTTTAATCTCCCAGCTTTTTTAATTTTGATGGGTATCACGTTCTTGCTTTATTTAGGGATAAAAGAATCAAAACGGATAAACAACATCATGGTAATCATAAAAATTGTTGTTATTTTATTATTTATCATTGTTGCTTTTAGATATGTGAAGCCGGATAATTGGACACCGTTTATGCCGTTTGGGTTCAGTGGGGTGTTTGGAGCCGCAGCTCTTGTGTTTTTTTCTTTTATTGGTTTTGATGCTGTTTCATCAGCGGCTGAAGAAACTAAAAATCCCACTACTAATTTACCGCGAGGCATTATTTTCTCTCTCATTATTTGTACGTTTTTGTATGTCATTGTTAGCGCGATTATGACTGGTATAGTACCGTTTATGCAATTTGAAGGTATCTCTCACCCCGTGTCATTGGTATTGCAGGTTGCAGGCCAGAACTGGGTTGCAGGTATTGTAGATATAGGAGCCATCTTAGGGATGACAACGGTCATGCTGGTAATGCTCTATGGTCAAACTCGTATTATGTTTGCTATGTCACGTGACGGCTTAGTCCCCAAAGTATTATCCAAGGTTCATTCCAAATACAAAACGCCCTACATTAACACGTTGTTTTTCGGCACTTTATCTGCATTAATGGGTGGACTGATTCCGCTGGATGAGTTAGCAAGTTTGGTGAACATTGGAACCTTGTCAGCATTTATTCTGATTTCGGTCGCCGTTATCGTTATGAGAAAAACACAACCTGACTTGCCAAGGGCCTTCCGATGTCCTGGAGTTCCGTATATCCCGATCCTGGCTATCGTTTCATGTGGGGTGCTCATTCTTAATTTGAATGGCCAGACATTTATTCGCTTTATTATTTGGCTTGTCATTGGTATGGCTGTTTACTTCTTATACTCTAGAAAAAACTCTCTTTTAAATCGAGATAGCGAAAAATAACCGTGTCATTTAATGAAATTCAAAAGAAGACAACCTTTGTTTTCAATATGAAAATGAGGTTGTCTTTTTTGTTGTGAATTTTGAAAGGACACATCTTTTTCCTCTGCAATATAGTAGCTACTACGAATTGTAAGTTTAGCCTCATAAATGCCGCGACTGGATCATAAAATGTACAGTACAGATATCTGTGGCGCTGGTGTAATGGTGTTCACTGATAATAAGAATATAAGATGGAAAGCCAGCAGCGTAGCTGCCTTGAAACATCTATGGGTACCGGATGGCAATAACAGAAGATGAAAAAATAGCAGCGTGCTGTCATCAAAACAACTCTAAGCCGTTGGATAACAAATATTTTGATGACAGGAAGGGAGATTTCGCCGTATGAGCAGGATGAGCCGCAAACTGCGAAAGTGGGCCAGCGAGACGCTGGAGCTTCCGCAGGACATTCTATTTGACCTGCCGCGGTTAACCCTCATCGGCAGCCGTCAGCTTTATGTGGAGAATCACCGGGGCGTGGTGGATTTCACGCCGGATCAGCTCGTACTTGCACTTGCGCAAGGCAGGCTGAGGGTGTCCGGCCATGATCTAGTCATTACGTCTATTCTGCCAGAGCAGGTAAGTGTGGAGGGACATATAACGGATATCCAAATGGAAGGAACGGAGGAAGGCTCGTGAAACATCCTGCTTTAGCAAAGCTGCGTGGTACGGTTACCCTTGCTATCAAGGGCGAAAGTGTGGAAGCTTTCATTAATTTACTCACCGATCACCATTTACCTGTGTGGAACGTGCGGCCGATGGGTACTAGACATGCAGAAATGAATCTTCTACTGCCGCACGTCTTCCTCCTACGCCCGCTTTTGAGAAGGACAGGCTGTAAAATGCATGTTCTGAAGCGGCAAGGGCTTCCCTTTACTGCTGCACGACTTGCCAAACGTAAGTTTTTCCTGGCTGGATTGGCTTTGTTCTGGATAGGTCTCCTGCTGATGTCTTCACTTATCTGGGACATTGAAGTAAAGGGGAATGATAAACTATCGACGGAATCCGTTCTCAAAGCCGCTCGACAGGAGGGTCTGTATCCATTTCAATGGAGCTTTCGTCTATCCAGTCAAGACAAGCTTTCACGTGCGCTCATGCAGAAGCTTCCAGAAGCATCCTGGATCGGTGTGGAAAAGCAGGGTACTTTGGTGACGATTCAGGTTGTTGAAGCTTCACAGCCTACCCCTGCGCCGCTCTACAGCCCTCGTCATATCATTAGTAAGGCAGATGCGGTAGTTACTGAAATTTTTGCCGAGCAGGGTCGTCCTGTCGTGCATAAAAATACGCGTGTCAAAAAAGGAGCCATCCTCATCTCTGGAACGCTTGGAGATGAGGAGAACCAACAGCAGGTCGTAGCCAAAGGAGAGGTTAAGGGTCTTGTATGGCATGAATACGAAATTAGCAGTCCCATGATGCAACGCAGCAGCACGTATACAGGTACCAGTCACGACCGCTTATATCTGGTATTAGGCAACCGTGCGATACAATTATGGGGATATGGGAAAATACCTTATTCTACACATAAAACAACAGTTGAACATGATCCGCTAACATGGCGTTCCTACAAACTTCCGGTGGGTTGGATGACCGAAAGTGTGAGAGAGACAAAGATACAGGAGCAGAAGCTTACGGAAGCAGAAGCGAAAATGTCAGGTTTAGAAGGCGCGCGAGCTGATATTTTAGCTAAATACGGCAAAGGAACGAAAATAATGAGCCAAAAAATTTTGCATGAGAAGAGAGAGAATGGTAAAGTTTATATGAAAGTGCTTTTTGAAGTGGAGCAGGATATTGCGGAAGAACTTCCGTTAGTTCATAACCAAGGAGAATGAGGCTATTTGGCAGAACAACAACGCAGCATACAAATTGCATTGAACAATGCGGGAGAAGGACAGGCGTTATTTGGCCCGCAGGATTCCTTTTTGAAATTAATCGAAGCAGCTATTCCCGCAAAAATAGCATCTCGTGAGGCAGAAGTTAATGTTTTTGGTAATGCTCACGAGGTGGAAGTGCTCGAACAATTGTTCGACGTATTACTCCAGTTAATTCGCAATGGGTATATACTGACCGAAAGGGATGTCCATTATGCGATTGAACTGGCAAAAGATTTGCGCGCTGATCAGCTGCTCGATTTGTTCAAGGGTGAAATTACGACGACGTTCCGGGGTAAACCGATTCGCGTCAAAACGATTGGACAAAAGCACTATGTAACCACGATTAAGAAACGCGATATTGTATTTGGAATTGGCCCGGCGGGTACTGGTAAAACCTATCTGGCTGTAGTGCTGGCCGTAGCTGCCCTGAAGGAAGGTTCAGTCAAGCGCATTGTACTGACTCGTCCTGCGGTGGAAGCAGGTGAAAATTTAGGTTTTTTACCAGGGGATTTACAGGAAAAGGTTGATCCGTATTTACGCCCATTGTATGATGCCCTATACGATGTGATGGGCCCAGAGCAGACTGCAAAGGCACTGGAGCGCGGATTAATAGAAATTGCACCTTTGGCTTATATGCGGGGACGTACGCTGGATGACTCTTTTATTATTTTGGACGAAGCGCAAAACACTACACCCGAGCAAATGAAAATGTTTTTGACTCGACTTGGCTTCGGCTCCAAAATGGTCATTACCGGCGATGTCACGCAAATTGATTTGCCTCGTGGCAAAAAATCCGGTCTGATTGAAGCAAATGCGATTTTACAAGGGATTGAGGAAATAGGCTTTGTCCAGTTTGCAGAAGAGGATGTTGTCCGTCATTCCCTGGTTCAAAAAATTATTGTTGCTTATGACCGAGTTGCCGAAAATCAAGGATAGTCATTCAATCACGAGTATGTCGTGTACGACCAGAAAAAGTATAAAATGAGCAGTGTAGCTGCCTTGAAAAAGATGATGGAGAGGGATTGTTTTAGATGATCTCGAAGGAATTATCTAAAGGGAAAACGTTCCAGCATAGAATGAATGGATGGAAGTATAGCGTGGCGACACGCTATCTTCTGTTTTTATTTTTGGTGGTTCTTTTTTATGTAGGCTTTGCGTCCAAGCTGCTTCCCGAGCGTTATGATATTCGGGTAAATCAACCGAGTGAAAAGGAAATTGTCGCCCCGATGCAGCTTCCTAACAGTAAGGCGACTTTGAAGGCTCAAGAGGAATCAGCTGAACGTGTGCAGCCCATGTATACCATTGTGCCCGTTCGCAACGATAACCTGATTACTGGTATTTTGGATCGAATTGAACGGCTCAATCAGGATGACCAGGTCTCCAGAGCAGATAAGATTTCGATTTATAAGGATGAGATTCCGCAACGTGCACGGGAATTTGTACAAAATTTTGTGAATAACAGCCGTAATGCGGATGCCTACCCAGATAAGTTGCTGGATGAAGTGCTGGAAAAAACGAAAGAGCAAACGTACCGAATTCCAGAGGAGACATTCATTAAAATTCCGCGCCTTACATCTGAGGATATTGCTGAAATGCGGCCTGTTGCCCGTGAGATTGTGACAGGGTTGATGAATGATCAAATTACGGATGCTCAGACAGCCCGAGCGAAAGTAGCTGAGCGGGTTAGTACAAGCTCGCTTACTAAGCGTACTTCACGGGAGGTTGTTCAGGAACTTGCAAGGCTTGTGATTACCGCCAACAAGTTTTATGATGATACAGCTATGAAGGACGCAAAGGTACAGGCTCGTGAAGATACACCGACGGTTTACATTAAACAGGGTGAAGTACTCGTCAAGAAGGGTGAGATTATTACCCAGGAAATCTATACACTGCTTGATGAAAATGAATTGCTCAAGGATAAAATCAATTATTGGCCACAATTTGGACTGCTGATGCTGTCTATGATGCTGGCATTGGGCCTGTTTATGTATATTCGTCAATTTCAATCACGAACACGAAACTTCAAGTATAATAATGCGCAGTTGCTCATGCTAGTATTAATCTTTGTGATAACAGTTGGAGCAATGATGTTAATTTCCATACTGCAGAACAATGAACGTTCCTATCTCGGCTATCTGGCGCCTATCGCGCTTGGAGCTATGCTTGTAACGCTGTTGCTTGATATGTCGTTGGCTTTCGTATGTGCCGTTATATTCAGTATATTGGCAAGTGTTATTTTGAATGTCCGTCAGGGACAAATTTTCGACTTTAATTTTGGATTTTTTGCTATTGTGGTCTGTCTGGCAGCGATTTTCTCTACTCATCGAGCCAGCCAGCGTTCAACACTGTTCAAAGGGGCGATTATGGTATGCCTGTTCGGTGCCCTGTCTGTTTTTTCTCTGGCACTGATTGACCAAGGGAATTGGACTCAAACGACGACGCTCTATGGGGTAGCTTTTGCTTTTGCAGGTGGTCTGATAACAGCAATACTTGTTATTGGGCTAATGCCATTTTTTGAGTCTACCTTTGGTATCTTGTCGGCACTGAAGCTTGTTGAGCTGTCAAATCCCAATCATCCATTGCTCCGCAAGCTGCTTACGGAGACACCGGGAACGTATCATCATAGTGTAATGGTGGGTAATCTGTCAGAGGCCGCAGCGGAGGCTATAGGGGCAAACGGCTTGTTGTGCCGGGTTGGTTCGTATTATCATGATATTGGTAAAACCAAGAGGCCTTCGTACTTCATTGAAAATCAAAATGGGTTGGAAAATCCACATGATACAATAGAGCCCAAGCTGAGCAAATCCATCATTATCGCCCATGCTCGTGACGGCGTGGAAATGCAATTGGATTACAAGCTACCCAAGCCCATTCGCGACATTGCCGAGCAGCACCACGGAACGACATTCTTACACTATTTTTATCACAAGGCGTTGCGCGAAGCTGAAGAGCGGGGGGTGGAGCCTGACTTCACGGAGGATGATTTCCGTTATCCGGGACCGAAGGCTCAGTCTAAAGAGTCTGCTGTGGTGGGAATTGCTGATAGCGTGGAGGCAGCAGTTCGTTCCTTACGGAAGCCGACAGTGGAACAAGTGGAATCCATGATTGAGAAAATTATTAAGAGCCGTCTTGATGATCACCAATTCAACGACTGCGAGCTGACCATGCGGGAGCTTGATATCGTGGCTCAAACCCTCAAGGAAACAGTAATGGGGATTTTTCATTCCCGTATTGAGTATCCGGAGGAAAGGCCCAAGTCTGAAAACGGAAAAGCTTAATATAACTTGTGCATGAAGTACGGTTAGAGCACTAGAATTAAAAGGAGCGGTTGGCATGGGCCTTCAATTAGCTTGGAATAATGAACAAAACGATATGGTAATTAACGAATCCTTGATTACGCTGCTGAACACCTTATTAGAGGAGGCAGGCAAAGTGGAAGGAGTCACTGACGGTGAGGTAGCCCTTACCTTCGTTAATGATGAGCAAATTCATGAGTTGAACAGGGACTATCGGGGAATTGATCGTCCCACCGATGTGTTGTCTTTTGCTATGAAGGAAACACTGGATGAAGAGCTTGAAATTATTTACGAACCGAATGATGAAAATTCATTGAATGATGTACCTGATGTTTTGGGGGATATTATAATCTCTGTACAAACAGCGCAAGCTCAGAGTGAAGAATACGGACATTCGATTGAGCGTGAAATCGGTTTTTTGTTTGTTCACGGCTTTCTTCATCTGTTAGGCTATGATCATCAGGATGATGTGAGTGAAGCTGAAATGATGGGCAAACAGGAAGCTGTACTGGCTCAAGCGGGGTTGACAAGGTAATGAGACGTCAGCCTTGGAGAATGACTTTTCGCTATGCGGCAGAAGGCGTGATGTACGCTCTGCGTACGCAAGTAAATATGCGGATACATGTGGCCGTGGCGCTCCTTGTCATTGTAGCAGGCTTAACTCTGCACATCTCCCGGCTCGACTGGTTATTCGTCTGCGTGGCTATCGCTATAGTCATTGTAGCCGAACTGTTCAACACCGCTGTTGAAGCAGCGGTGGATCTCATCTCACCTGATATTCATCCGCTGGCCAAAGCGGCTAAAGACACCGCCGCCGGAGCCGTGCTCCTGGCAGCGGTTTTTGCTGTAATTATTGGTATATTTGTGTTTTATAGGCCTATGTTGACGTTAATTAGTTCGCTGTTTTAATGGAAAAACCAAAATAAAATAGGTGCTTAATCGCGCTGGAGGAAATGAAATGGCTAAGAAACACTTTAAATCAGGCTTTGTCGCAATTGTTGGCAGACCTAATGTCGGAAAATCAACACTGATGAACCACGTCATTGGGCAGAAGATCGCCATTATGTCAGACAAGCCACAAACTACACGCAACAAAATTCACGGCGTATTTACTACAGAGGACACGCAAATTGTATTTTTGGATACACCCGGGATTCATAAGCGTCAGTCAAAATTAGGCGATTACATGAATCAGACTGCTTTTAATACGTTGGGTGAAGTAGAAGCGGTACTTTTTCTTATTGACGCTGCTGAAGGTCTAGGCGGTGGCGACCGTTTTATTGCGGAACAGCTTAAACAAGTAAAAACGCCAGTTATTTTGGTGCTGAATAAAATTGATCGTATTGAGCCAGAAGCATTGTTACCCCTGATTGAGCAGTATCGCAAGTTGTACGACTTTGCAGAAATCGTACCCATCTCGGCCAAAATGGGCAACAATGTAAACACCCTGCTGGAGCAGGTGCAAAAATACTTACCAGAAGGTCCGCAATATTATCCGGATGATCAAATTACCGATCATCCAGAACAGTTTGTCATTGCCGAGCTGGTGCGTGAAAAAATTCTGCATATGACACGTGAGGAAGTACCCCATTCTATTGCGGTTATGATTGAAGACATGAAAGTGCAGGATAATGGTGTAGTGCATATTATGGCTGTTATTTTTGTAGAACGTGACTCCCAGAAGGGGATTATTATCGGCAAACAGGGAGCCATGCTCAAAGAAGTGGGCAAACAGGCACGCCAGGATATCCAAAACCTGTTAGGCTCCAAGATTTTCCTGGAACTTTGGGTTAAGGTCAAAAAAGACTGGCGCAACCAGGAACGCGTCCTTCGTGACCTTGGCTTTCATCGCGACGCTTAAAAACAGAACTCAATTCTACGTCACTTTAGTTCAAGGGTTTATTGAGGTTAAAAATTGATATTAAATAAATATGTATAGTTGTAGTAAGCATCATAAAAAAGCCGTCCCGATCTCTTGGCTGAGATAGTAATAGTCTCCTGATCATTTAAAGCGCCGCGTATGTGCGGCGCTTAACTTCTTGCTCTTTTTATCCTTTTCTTCCAGCGATGAAATAGGTGTGCTTTAAAAAAGGCCTTGTATGCACGATGTAGCGGAGCGAAGGATTTGAATCTGAAGAAGCGATAGCGTTCGCCTTTACCCCCGAATTTAACCCTTTGTATGTTTTACATTCAAATAAATTCGGGGGTAACAGCGATCGTAAGATCAAATCATTTGCGAAGCGTATTCCATTCTACATACAGCAGCCTTTTTTAACGCAATCCATTTATTTCATCGCATACTTCCCTTCTCTTCGCATCATCCTAATTTTGAGATGCAAACGTCATTTCCGAAGAGAGGATGAATACGATTGCGAGATTTTTCGTGGAAGTATTTTGCGATGACTGGAGATGTCGGTGCGTATCTGTTATACCGGGAGAGCGCCATGACAAGGGAGCAAGATACGGATGAAGGAGAGTCGGACGAGCATGAAGAAGCCCGTGAATAGTACAAGCCACTGGCTTCTTCGCGAATGTTTGGGGGAAGAGGCATGCTTTACAGGGTGGAAGGAATCGTCATCCGCAGCATGGATTACGGTGAGGGGAACAAAATTATTACGCTTTGCACCGAAAGCGGAGGTAAAGCAGGCGTGCTGGTCAGAGGTGCAAAAAAGTCCAAAAGCCGTCACGCTGCTTTAACGCAGCCGTTTACGTACGGTGAATTCGTTTTTTTTCGAAACACAGGCTTAGGCACGTTGAATGCCGGTGAAATCATCCAATCCCACCATACATTACGCGAGGATATTACTAAGGCTGCTTACGCTTCTTATGCTTGTGAATTACTCGATCGGGTGTTACAGGATGAGGAAACAGGTGCATTCTGGTTTAGGCAGCTTAAAGCATGTTTGGAGGCGCTGGAGAGTGGCAAAGATCCGCTGATTGTCATGAGTATTTATGAATTTAAAATATTGCAGGCGGCCGGATATGCTCCTCAGCTTGATGCATGTATTTCAAGTGGTCAACAATGTGCTGATGAGGATATGTTCGTCAGTCCGAGGCTGGGCGGAGTTTTGTGTCGGAGCTACAAGCATTTTGATCCAGCTGCATTAAGCGTGACTCCACGTACACTGAAGTTGCTGCGCTTGTTCGCCAGAATGGATTTGAATCGGCTCGGCAACATTGACGTGAAGGACTCCACTAAGCTGGAGATCAAACATGTCATGCGTCAGTTCATGGATATGCAGTTGGAGGTCAAGCTAAAATCCCGCAATTTTTTGGATCAGCTCGACAAGTACGATATGTGAAACGCCCTAATCCCTTGACTGTATTGCTGAAACCGTGTAATATCCTACTATATATCTCCTTCGGGAGCAGATGCATTGAACGAGAAAGTAGCGGGATGTATTCTCTGTTATTAGCGAGTTGGGGACGGTGTAAGCCCAGCGGGAATTCTTCGTGAACAAGGCACTCGGGAGCGTCTGATTGGACACGGAAAAGAGGATTACGATCTGATTGGTGATATAGGATCGCAATCAAGTAGGGTGGAACCGCGGGAGTCAGCTCTCGTCCCTACGTCTGTACAGGCGTAGAGGCGGGGGCTTTTTGCTGTCTCTAGCAAGGCTTTTGGGATAAAATAGCCCTGTACATACGAGCTTAATGAGAAGAAATCACCAACATTTGAGAGAAGTGGAAAGGGAGCGTGTACCAATGAATTTTCAGCAGATGATTTTAACGCTGCAACAATTTTGGGCTGAACACAACTGTATTATTGTACAGCCGTATGACACGGAAAAAGGGGCAGGCACGATGAACCCGATGACGTATTTACGTTCGATCGGACCTGAGCCGTGGAATGTAGCTTATGTTGAGCCTTCTCGTCGTCCGTCAGACGGACGTTATGGTGAGAACCCAAATCGCCTGTATCAGCATCATCAGTTCCAAGTCGTTTTGAAGCCTTCGCCGGATAACATTCAGGAATTGTATTTGGAGAGTTTGAGCCGTTTAGGCATTAACCCTCTGGAGCATGATATTCGTTTCGTTGAAGACAACTGGGAAGCACCGACGTTGGGAGCGTGGGGCTTAGGTTGGGAAGTATGGCTGGACGGTATGGAAATTACCCAGTTTACCTATTTCCAGCAAGTGGGCGGTATTGATGCCAGTCCGGTTGCCGTAGAAATCACGTACGGTATGGAGCGTCTTGCTTCCTACATCCAGGACAAGGAGAATGTGTTCGATTTGGAGTGGGTCAACGGAATCACGTACGGTGATGTCTTCCACCAGCCTGAATTTGAGCATTCCAAGTATACGTTCGAAGTATCTGACGTCAAAATGCTCTTTACTCTTTTCAATATGTACGAAGAAGAGGCAAATAAAGCGATGGCGCAGCATCTTGTATTTCCAGCCTATGATTATGTGCTGAAATGTTCTCATGCGTTCAACTTGCTGGACGCTCGCGGAGCGATCAGTGTGACGGAACGGACTGGGTTTATTATACGAGTGCGTAATTTGGCGCGTCAGGTGGCTGCGACCTATCTGGAGGAGCGCGAGAAGCTGGGCTTCCCGCTGTTGAAGAAAGGAGGTGCGGCAAATGTCTAAGGATTTATTGTTTGAGATCGGATTGGAAGAAGTCCCTGCACGTTTTATCCCGAATGCGATTCAGCAGTTGAAGCAGCGTATGACGGCGTGGCTTGACAGCTCGCGTATTGCTTATGGTGCTGTAGAGGCTTATGCTACACCTCGCCGTTTGGCGGTACTTGTGAAGGAAGTAGCGGAGAAGCAAGAAGATATTAACGAAGAGGTTAAAGGTCCTTCCCGCAAAATCGCACTAGACGAAGCTGGTAACTGGAGCAAGGCTGCACTGGGCTTTGCTCGCAGCCAAGGTGTTGATCCTGAACAGTTCACGTTCAAGGAGCTTGGAGGCGTGGAATATATTTACGCAACTAAGAGCAGCATAGGTGTTCCAACGGCGGATGTACTGTCCGAAGGTTTATTGCACATTTTACATGCCATGACATTCCCAAAATTTATGCGCTGGGCGAGTTATGACTTTAAATTTGTTCGTCCGATCCGCTGGTTGATTGCCTTGTTTGGTAACGATATTGTTAATTTGGAGATTGCCGGCGTGCAGTCAGGAAACGTGACAAGAGGGCATCGTTTCCTTGGACAGGATGCCGTAGTAGAAAGTCCAGCTGACTATGTTGAAGTGCTTCGCAAGCAGCATGTCATTGTGGACATTGAGGAACGTCAATCGCTTATCGTGAAGCAGATTGAAGCGCTGGCTGCCGAAAAAGATTGGACGATTGCGGTAAAAGATGATTTGCTGGAAGAAGTGCTGTATTTGGTGGAAACCCCAACAGTACTGTTCGGAGGTTTTGATCCTGCGTTCCTGAACATTCCGAAGGATGTACTCATTACTTCCATGCGTGAACATCAACGCTATTTCCCAGTGCTGGATCGCACAGGAGAGCTACTGCCATATTTTGTTACGGTACGTAACGGAGGAAGTCAATCGCTGGAAGTCATTGCTAAAGGGAATGAAAAAGTATTGCGTGCGCGGCTGTCTGATGCCAAATTCTTTTATGAAGAAGATCAGAAGCTGGAAATTAAGGATGCACTCTCCAAACTGGAAAGTATCGTTTTCCACGAAGAGCTGGGAACGGTTGGAGACAAAGTACGCCGGATTCGCCGCATTGCTGATGCTCTGGCAGAGAAGCTTCGCGTTTCTCCAGATACACAGGAATCGGTTAGTCGAGCAGCGGATATTTGTAAATTTGACCTGGTAACACAAATGGTATATGAGTTCCCGGAACTGCAAGGTGTAATGGGTGAGGATTATGCTCGTAAGGCTGGAGAGAAGGAAGAAGTGGCCAGAGCGGTGTTTGAGCATTACCAGCCGCGTTATGCAGGAGAAACGGTTCCTTCAACGAACGCTGGAGCGATTGTAAGTATCGCAGACAAGATAGATACTATTACAGGCTGCTTCTCCATCGGTATTATTCCAACAGGTTCACAGGACCCTTACGCGCTTCGTCGCCAGGCAGCAGGTATTGTGCAGATTTTGTTGGATCGTAAGCTTTCAGCTACGTTGTCTGATGTGTTCAATATCGCGCTCGATGTGCACAGCAACCTTGGAAATATGAAACGTTCCGCGGATGAAATACGTAAAGAATTACATGAGTTTTTTGGATTACGCGTGAAGAAACTATTGTCTGAGACACTTCGTTATGACGTTGTGGATGCTGTGCTTGCAGCTGGATATGACGACGTTGCTTCCGTTGTTAACCGCGGAGCTGCGTTAATGACTGCCGTACAAACAGGTGAGGTATTCAAAGCAACAGTTGAATCCTTTAATCGTGTAGGTAATCTGGCTGCTAAAGCAGTTCATAAGTCAGTTAATACGGGTGAGTTTACGGAACAAGGCGAAAAAACGCTTTACGAAGCATGGTATAGCGCTTATGAATCTTACAGCGTAGCTCTACAGGAAGGTGATGCGACACGGGCGTTAGCGCTAGCTTCATCCATTACCCCTGCGGTAACGGCGTTCTTTGATTCCGTTATGGTTATGGCTGAGGATGACGCTGTTCGTAATAATCGTTTGGCATTGCTGGCTGTTATTGACTCAGAACTGAAGCGTTTTGCCGATTTTTCCAAGCTTGTAGTTTAAACGTCAGTTGTGGTAGTATGAACAACTTGAAAAAATGGGTATAAATATACGGAACGGTGTAAGAGTAATCTTGCAGCCGTTCCGTATTTTACTCGAATGCGGATGGGGGATGCTTATGGGGGGAACCGGAACTTTACTGGGTGTGAGGATCGTTGTTGACGGGGACGCTTGTCCTGTTAAAAGTGAAATTGCGGAGATAGCTTCCCGTTTTCATATTGAGGTTATTATGGTATCTTCATATGATCATCTCATTCAGGGCAGCAAAGGTGTAAGCGTCGTTAAAGTAGACCGAAGCGACCAAAGTGCCGATCTCTATATTGCCAATCATATCCGCCGTGGAGATATTGTAACCACCAATGATTATGGTCTTGCTGCACTTGCCTTGGCAAAAGGTTGTGAAGTGATGTCTTTTCGCGGAGCTATGTATCGAAACGATTCGATAGATTTCATGCTTGACCGACGTCATACTTCTGCCAAAGAACGGAAAAAAGGACGTTATGGAAAAGGCCCTAAACCGTTTTCATTAGAGGATCGTGAAGTTTTTCAACATAAACTGACAAAACTTTTACTTCGCTTGCAGGAGAATGAGTAACGGTATCGAATTATATTTACGTGCTAAAGAGATGAAGGTGGTTAATATGAGTGCCGGACAAGGTAACATACCGGACGATATCATTGAGTCAGTTTTACAACATCATGATATTGTAGATACGGTAAGCAAGTACGTGCATTTGACCAAGCAGGGGAAATATATGAAAGGCCTCTGTCCTTTTCATTCCGAAAAAACCCCTTCATTCACCGTGACACCGGATCGTCAGATTTTTTACTGCTACGGCTGCGGCGCGGGAGGCAATGCCATCAAGTTTATGATGGAAATCGAAGGACTATCCTTTCCCGAAGCTGTCAGGACAATGGCAGAAGAAAGTCATATCCCGCTCGGCGAATGGCAGGGACGTGATTCATCGCATCAGCATCCTGAGTTGGACAGGCTGTTGCAAGCGTATGAGTTAACTTCTAAGATGTACCATTTTTTGCTTAAAAATACGGAGCACGGCAAACCAGCTATGGAATACTTGCGCTCACGAGGATTCAGTGACAAGATCATTGATCAATTTCAAATTGGCTATGCACCCAACCGATGGGATACAATCGTTCAGTTTCTGGATAAGCGTTCTTTTGATCCCGTGGAGATGGAAAAGGGAGGGCTTATTTCTCCCCGGCATGAGGGTGATGGATATGTGGATCGATTCAGAGATCGTATCATGTTTCCCATTTGGAATCGCAACGGAAAAGTTATTGCCTTTGCAGGCCGTATACTTGGTGAGGGACAGCCGAAGTATTTGAATTCACCGGAGACCAAGCTATTCAACAAGAGCCGAACGCTGTACAATCTCCATCATGCTAAAACCTCAATTCGCAAGCTTCGCCAAAGTGTTCTTTTTGAAGGCTACGGTGATGTCATCTCGGCATGGGAAGCTGGCGTACAAAATGGGGTGGCCGCCATGGGCACTGCTCTAACAGAGCACCATGCTACGATGTTAAAAGGACTGTGCGACGAGGTCATTATTTGTTATGATGGTGACCGGGCAGGACAAGCTGCTGCGCTTAAAAATTTTCCGCTGTTGGAAAATGCGGGGCTTCACGTGAAAGTAGCGCTGGTCAGTGACGGTATGGACCCGGATGATTTTATCCGGCAATACGGCGGCGAACGATTCCAGCGCCAAATTATCGAAAGTGCTGTTTCAACGGTGAAATTTAAGCTTATATATCTGAAAAAAAACCATATACTGCAAGAGGAAGAAGGAAGAATCGCGTATTCCCGCGAAGCATTAAATGTCATTGCACCTCTGTCATCCCCGACCGAGCGGGAAGTGTATCTGCGCGAAGTGTCAGCCGAAGTCAAGGTGGATTTTGAAACCTTGAAGCAAGAATGCAATTTACTGCGTCAATCCCTGCAAAAAAAACAGAACTTTGGGGATAATAACGAAAATGGGTGGAATAATGGTAGGCATAAAAAAGGGCAGGTCTCCACACCTAATCTGTTGCCGGCTTACCATGTGGCTGAACGCAGACTGCTTCACTGGATGATGCAGGATTTAGAAGCTGCAGAGTATGTAGAAAAGCATCTGGGCGACGCCTTTAATATTGAGGATCATGCAGCAATTGCTGCTTATCTATATGCCTATTACGCGCAAGGGAAGTTACCGGATACAAGCCGTTTTATTTCATCTTTGCAAGACGACCGACTGGAGAAGAACGTAAGTTCGATCATGATGATGGATGCTCCAGGCGTATGGGCACCGCACATTTTGGATGATTATATTCATCAAGTGCGAAAATTTCCATTGCAGGAGCAACTGGATTTGAAGAGGGAAGAAATGAGAGCCGCTGAGCGCTTAGGTGACTTTCTGCGCGCAGCACAAATTGCAAGTGAGATTATAGCCCTAGAGAGACAATGAACACACAGAGGTCGGATGTTTCTAGGGAGGAGGGAGTCGAAAGATGGCGAATGATCAGCATACTGAACTGGAGACGGAACTAACACTGGATCAGGTTAAAGATCAACTGATTGAGTTGGGTAAAAAAAGTTCTTCTCTGAACTACAAAGATATCATGGAAAAACTATCGCCGTTTGATCAGGACCCCGAGCAAATGGATGAGTTTTATGAGCAGCTGGGTGACTTGGGGATTGAGGTTGTGAATGACAACGACGAAGAAGTTACCAGATTGCGTCAAAATGACGACCCGGAAAACAATGATGGGGATGATTTTAATTTCGATGACGATCTGAGCCTGCCTCCCGGTATTAAAATTAATGACCCAGTCCGGATGTACTTGAAAGAAATCGGTCGTGTACCGTTGCTTTCTGCTGATGATGAGGTGGAGCTTGCCAAACGGATCAATAACGGCGATGAAGAAGCTAAGCGCCGGTTGGCAGAAGCGAACTTGCGTCTGGTTGTAAGTATTGCCAAACGTTATGTTGGTCGCGGAATGCTTTTCCTGGATCTGATTCAGGAAGGTAATATGGGTTTGATTAAGGCAGTAGAAAAATTTGATTACGAAAAAGGCTTTAAATTCAGTACCTATGCAACCTGGTGGATTCGTCAGGCCATTACGCGCGCGATAGCCGATCAGGCGAGAACGATCCGTATTCCGGTGCATATGGTGGAAACGATCAACAAGCTGATTCGCGTATCGCGTCAACTGTTGCAAGAGCTGGGGCGCGAACCTACGCCCGAGGAAGTGGCTGCCGAAATGGAGCTGAGCGTGGAAAAAGTACGGGAAATTATGAAAATTGCCCAAGAACCGGTTTCATTGGAAACACCAATTGGTGAAGAGGATGACTCACATCTGGGGGATTTCATTGAGGATCAAGAAGCGTTGGCGCCTGCAGATGCGGCTGCCTATGAACTTCTAAAGGAACAGCTCGAGGATGTACTGGATACGTTAACCGAACGGGAAGAGAATGTTTTGCGTCTCCGCTTTGGTTTGGACGACGGAAGAACCAGAACCCTTGAAGAAGTGGGTAAAGTGTTTGGTGTTACACGTGAACGTATTCGTCAGATTGAGGCCAAAGCGCTACGTAAGTTGCGCCATCCAAGCCGCAGTAAGCGACTGAAGGATTTCCTCGAATAGAAGCGTTACATTGCGGACCTTCTGCGGCTTGAAGCGCGCAGGAGGTCTTTTTTTATCTCATGGCAGTCTTGGTGGAGGGGAAGAAGCTTGGACCAGGAGAAAAAGCGGGCAATACTGTTACATGAAATTGAGCATTGGCGGCGAAGTCGGCTGCTCCCTGAGCAATATTGCGATTTTTTGTCTAACCTGTATCGGGAGGACGAAGATCCGTCGCAGAGCCAGAACCGTAACAACACCGGGCTGCTTACATATCTTAGACACGGGCATGGGATCGCCTGGCTTCTTGGTTTTGTCATTATTTCCTGCATTTGTTTGATCGGTTTTTATTTTACCGCTTTTCCGTTGGCAATGCAAATATTCTCGGCGAGTGCAGTTACTACGATTTGCTATGGAGTGGCCGCATTTTGGCGGTCTTCTGAAAAGAGTATGAGTGCGATGTTGAGCACTTTAGGCAGTGCGATTATGTTGGGTTCGGGTGTATGGATCATTCAGCTCCATCAAGGTGAAGCTAAGGTTTGGTTTCTTTTGCTCGTAGGCCTATGCGGTGTGGTATGGTGTCTTGTGGGATTAACTTTGCGGATCAGCTTGCTTCATTACTGTGGCATTGCTGGGCTACTTTTAGTGTACGCGATCCTTATAGGCCGCTACTGGCCTACAGCAACTTTAGTGATGCTTGAGGCATTTTGGATTTTGCACGCAGTATTGTTGATCTGGTTAAGCTGGTGGGTACATCGCCGCTTTCCGCGTCTCGCTTTGGTTTATTTCGCTATAGGCATGACACTAGCATTCATGGCTGAAGCAGACACGTTTATCCTGCGCCATCAAGCGGCGGGAGATGTGGTGTTTTACAGCATACTGAAGTTGGCATTTGTTGTTGGAATTTTATTTTGGACTCGAAAAAAATGGATTACGTGGGTGACGTTATGAAACTTTCTCAACGATTACAATATATTATGGAACAAATACCTGCCGGGAGCAGACTTGCGGATATTGGCTCGGATCATGGACTACTCCCCGTGGCCGCAGTGCGTAGTGGCAGAGTACCGCAAGCTGTGGCGGGTGAAGTCAATGATGGACCGTTGCGTGCGGCTCAAAAGCAGGTGGCCGAAGCAGGTCTCACGGATCGCATTGCGGTTAGAAAGGGAGATGGCTTGGCTGTAATTAAGGTCGATGAAGTTGATGTTATTACGATAGCCGGGATGGGTGGTGCCTTGATCGCTACCATTTTAGAGCAAGGGAAAGACAAGCTTGTTTCAGTGAAACAACTTGTTCTACAGCCTAACGTAGGAGAGGATATCTTACGCCGTTGGCTCATCGAACATCAATGGGTACTAACAAGTGAACATATTATGGAAGAAGACGGGAAAATATATGAGATTCTGACGGCAGTACCTGATTCGGTAAGCCCACTGAAACAGGATGCGCTGTATCAACCATGGAAAATTCCCGATAGTTCGCTGGTACTGACACCGGATTTGTTGATGCAACTCGGACCACTATTGGTCAAAGCACCGAATGAAATCTTTTTTTATAAATGGAAATTGGAGATTCGCAAGCTTGAGGATGTGCTGGCACAAGTGGCACGATCAGATCAGGAATCCGCACAGCATAAGCGGGAGCAATTGCGCAAGCAAATTGAACAGCTAGAGGAGGTACTTGCATGTTTGCCAAAGGACAGACAGTAATTAGCTATATGGAGCAGCTGGCTCCGAAATACTTGGCAGTTCCGGACGATAGAATCGGGCTTCAGCTGGGTAGTCTGCAAAAGGAAATCAAAAGCATATTAGTAGCCCTAGATGTTAATGATGAGGTTGTCGAAGAGGCACTCCGCATAAAAGCTGACCTCATTATTGCGCATCATGCGATTATATTCCGCCCACTTAAAGCTTTGAACACAGATCAGCCTGCGGGTAGATTGTATGAAAAACTGATCAAGAATGATATTGCTGTCTACATCAGTCATACGAATCTGGATACAGCTGAGGACGGCATGAATGACTGGATGGCAGAAGCACTGGGTATTCAAAGTGAAGGTACGCTTGAGGATGTTCACACCGAGCAATTATTCAAGCTTGTTGTTTTCGTACCCAAAACACATCATCAACGGGTACTGGATGCCATACTGGGGGCGGGAGCTGGACATATCGGCAACTACAGCCATTGCAGCTTTAACATTGACGGCTATGGAACTTTTGTGCCGGGTGAAGGCACACAGCCGTTTTTGGGTGAGCAGGGTAAAATGGAACGTAGTGAAGAGGTTCGTATTGAGACCATTGTACCGCAGGGTGTACGCAATAAAGTTGTTCAAGCGATGCTGAAGGCTCATCCTTATGAAGAGGTGGCTTATGACCTGTATCACATGGATTTGCAGGGCCGTTCCTTTGGTTTGGGACGGGTGGGCAAGCTTAAGGAAACTCGCACGCTACGGGAGTTTGTCGATGTTGTGAAAAATGGCCTCAACGTGGAGCATGTACGTGTGGTGGGCGACTTGGACCGTATGATCAAAAAGGCAGCCGTGCTTGGGGGCTCAGGCAGCCGCTATGTGAATAAGTCGCTTTTCAAAGGTGCTGATGTATTGGTCACAGGGGATATTGACTATCACACGGCTCACGATGCCCTGATGGCGGGGATTGCTATTATTGACCCTGGACATAATGCTGAAAAGATTATGAAGCCTAAAACCGCAGAATGGATGCGCAAACGCTTGGTAGAAGGTCGTTATTCAACGGAAGTACATGTATCTCAGGTAGAAACCGAACCTTTTCAATTTTTGTAAAATATCAACATCTATGAGAAAATGAAGATGCTCTATTATTTTTTTCGTAGGGAGAGGTTCTATGCGGACGCTGATAGCTGATTCTGCAATTCATGCCTATCCAGGCATGGTCGCTGTTGTTACTTCCCGCTATGAGGGGGAAAATAATGTAATGGCCTCAGGCTGGCATACCTATATCGGATCATCACCGGGCATGTATGGCATTTCACTGAGGAAGGAAACATATTCTCACGGACTGATCGAGAAAAGCGGAGGCTTTGGTATTCAGTTTCTGCCTGCGCACAGATCGGAATGGATTCAGGCTGTAGGTACCTTTAGTGGTAAAGATGTAGATAAGTTTCAGCAGTTTGGCATTGCATATGAGGATGGAATTTCAGTCAATGTGCCTATATTGCTGGAGGCTTATCTTGCTTATGAGTGTAAAGTCGTGGATATTCATACCTATGGAGATCATGATTGGATCGTCGGTGAAATACAGCAGACCTACCGAGATGATGAACTGTTCCTAGATGAGGACGTTCCTGATTTTAGTAAGCTTTCTATCCCGCTATACGTGGGAAGGTCTGCTTATTATGTGGCGGATGATTCATTGCAGAGAAAGGTACATCCGTTTTATTTGGGCAAGTAAACAGAGATCTATACGTTTTACAATATTTTCAGGGTTGTATCATGCGCGCGTTCCCTGTATACTATGTAATGTTGTTCGGAAAGTTTGACAGACAATCGCTGGTGGCGTAAGCCGCGAGAGGAAAGTCCGGGCTCCATAGGGCAGGATGCTGGATAACGTCCAGTCAGCGCGAGTTGAAGGATAGTGCCACAGAAATGGACCGCCGATGGCCGCTTGCGGCACAGGCAAGGATGGAACCGAGGTGTAAGAGACCCCGAGGAACGCTGGTGACTTCGTTCCTGGTAAACCCCATCTGGAGCAAGACCTAATGGGACACAGCTTCTTCGCGAAGCAGCCTTAGCCCGAGGCGTGTCTAGGTTGGTCGCTGGAGCTGGATAGCAATGTTCGGCCTAGATAGATGATTGTCGCTTGTAGTGGGAGGGTAGTTCCCGTCTGTACCACGAATAGCACAGAACCCGGCTTACGGAAAACTTTCCCCACTGCAACACCTTAAAAAGTATGAATTTAACTTTTGTAAATGACCTGTTTGCATGAAAGCCTTTAATCCAAATGTATTTATTGAATTAAAAAGGGTGTGTCATATTCCTGTGGGAATGATGGCACACCCTTTTTAACATACCGTACTTACGCAGATATAGTGCATTCTTAGAATGAAGCCCCCAGCATAATTACTGTGGGCTTTCATCCTAATTTTTACTTCTCTACCGTAAAACCGTTCGAGAATGAGGCACGTAGTCAGCGTAGCAAACGCATTTGAATCTACAGAGGCGAGGCGTACATCTTTGTCCCAGATTCCAACATGCTATTCAAATTCCAAACGAATCAGAGGGAACAGCGATCGTAAAATCAAATGATTCGTGAAGCGGCCTCACGTACGTGTCCTGCCAACTCCATCATCGCACGCTGTTTACAACACTTTCCTCTGTGTACATCTTCAGTGCCCGATCCAATCGGTCAACTGCTTTTGGAAGCAAGGAAGGATCCGTATGCGTGAAGTTGATTCGCATATGGTTGCTGCCACTTAGGTCAGCATAGAAGACTTGTCCAGGCACAAATGCCACTCCTTCCTGAATTGCGAGTTGCAGCAACCGATCAGAACGGAATCCCTCGGGTAAAGTAACCCACATAAACATACCGCCAAGTGCATCATTCCAGGTGATTCCTTCCCATTGGCGTTCTTTCATCAGCGACGTGAGACGTAGCATACGAGTATGGTACTCAGCAGACACAGTACGAATATGTCCGTCCAAGTCAAAAAAGTCCAATAACTCATTCAAAGCACGTTGATCAATACTGCTGGAGTGCAGATCGGCAGATTGTTTGGCATTGGCGACTTTAACGACAATCGCTTGATTAGCTACCAGCCAACCAGATCGAACACCAGGAGCGACGGTTTTGGAGAATGTAGAAGTGTACATCACATGACCGTCTCCACCTAGCTGTTGATCGATTGAGAAAAGGGATGGAAAGTTAAGGTTTTCGTCAAATTTAAGACGTCCGTAAGGATCATCTTCAAAAATCAAAGTGCCGTATTTACGGCATATTTCAACAACGCCTGTTCTTCGTTCCATACTCCAAACACTTCCTGCCGGGTTGGAGAAGGTTGGGATGACATACACGAATTTAGGCTGATGTTTTTTGATCTTGGCTTCAAGATCTTCTAATCGCATACCGTTAGAGTCTGTATCTACACTTACAATGTTGGCACCATAGGAATTAAATACCTGAAGAGCTGCCAAATAAGTAGGGGACTCCACCAATACAGTATCCTGCGGATCGAGCAATACACGCGAAACCAGATCAATGGTCTGCTGTGAGCCCGTCGTCATGATGATGTTATCTCTGGTGACGGAGATGCCTTGGGATGACATGATTGCTGCAAGACGTTCCCGTAGAGGAATGTAGCCCTCGGTTAGGCCGTATTGAAGAGCGGTAGTACCGCCGAGGCGAAATACCTGCTCATAGGCTTTAGCAACAGCTTCGATGGGGAAAAAGGCATCGGCAGGAAGGCCGCCTGCCAGAGATAACACATCTGTTCCCTGTGTCAGCTTTAAAATGTCCCTTACCATGGACGAGCCCTGAGTACGAGCCATACCCGAAAATTTGTGTTCCAATCCAATCATCTCCTGTGTTCTATACTGTACTATGAAATTTGTTGTATTATATCGATAATGAAGTATAACAGTAAACGTCTAAATGTAACAGTTGATTTTTGGAGGGGACGGTTCCGATGCATATTGATCTCAGCCGCAATAGCAGTGTTAAATTATATTTACAGATTGCCAAAACATTAGCAGATCGCATCCAGTCTGGACTGTTGCCTCAGGGCACAAAGCTTCCCTCTGTCCGTCATTTGTCCAGTTTGCTTGCGGTAAGTCCCGTAACTGTAAGCAAGGCATATGCTGAGCTGGAGTCTATTAATCTGGTTACCTGTACACAGGGAAAAGGTTGCTATGTAGCAGAGCCTTCGGTAGCTGTTCAACGTGAGGGAGCGCAGGATTTGTCATGGCAAATGTCGCTGATCGATTATTTGCCACGCGCACAGTTATGGAGAAACTTTAACCATAGCAGACAGGTTCCCTATTCTTTTCATATAGCAGCAATTCAACCGGAGCTTCTTCCTACACGCGAAATCATCGCTGATACTCAACGTCTATCCTCTGGAAATCCTGATGCAATGGCAGCATACGGTACTTTTGAAGGTGATTTAGCGCTGAGGGAAGTGTTTGTAGATCACCTGAACGAACGTGGCCTATGCACTGTTGCAGAACAGCTGCTCGTGACCAGTGGTGCCCAACAGGGCATTGACCTGGTGGCACGTACTTTCGTTGGTTCTGGAGATGTTGTCTACATGGAGGCTCCTACATATACGGGGGCCATTGATGTATTTACCAGTCGTGGTGCCAAAGTAATTATGATTCCGATGGATGAGCAGGGCATGCGGATCGATATCCTCACGCGTCTTTGTGATACTCATCCCCCAAAACTGATATACACGATACCCACCTTTCATAATCCTACCGGAGTAACTTTAACGACGGCCAGACGCACACAATTATTGGATCTAGCTCAAAGTTATCATTGCCTCATTGTTGAGGATGATCCATTTTCTGACCTCTACTATAAAACAAAGCCGCCACTCTCTATCAAGGCACATGATCAATCCGGACATGTGATATATATCAAAAGCTTTAGCAAAACCGTTGCTCCCGGCTGCCGTATAGCTTGTGTAGCGGCCACTGGCAGTGTAATGGATCGTTTGGTGGCTGCCAAGTCTACTACGGATTTGGGGAGCCCTCTATTAACGCAAAAAGCGCTATTGCCCTTTATCAGGAACCGTCTTGATCGACATCTTGTCTGGTTGCGGGAACAAATGCGGGATCGGTTGACAGTCGCATTGTATACGCTCCAGCGCTATGCTCCGCCAGAGGTTAGCTGGTATGCTCCCGAAGGCGGCTTAAATGTGTGGATTAAGCTTCCTCCTAATGTTGATATTCCAGAATTGGAGCGGCTGGCTGATCGAGAAGGCGTTTCCTTTTTACCTGGTGCAGTGTGCTATGCAGGTGGTATGGACAGTAATCATATCCGTATTTCTTTTTCGTATGTGGACAAGGAAACACTTATAACAGGTCTTCACAAACTGTGCCGTTTGTTGGGCGAACTGCTTGATCATTCGGTCATTGTTGAACGGAAGCCTATTTTATAAGGGATATTTGTATTAGGGGGTAAACATCCAAGCACAGCACATGCCTTCTTAATATGCTGTACTAATTCACCGAAAGGAGTTGCACATTATGAGTCATTGCCCTTACGACCCGATCGTGTGCCCGCCGATCCAATTTGTAAATCATCAATTTTTCCCACAAGTCGTGCCTGTGGTTCATCCAATTGAGATTGTTAATCAGACGCACATTGTACCTGTACCACATCACGTATTTCCGGTGAGTATAAAGGATCCTGGAGAACCTTGCTGTCATACTCGCAGTCATAGCAAGCGTCCTGTTCGCAGCAGTTCCAAGCGTTAATAAAGCCCAAAAAAGCAGCCATGGAGCAACATGGCTGCTTTTTTCCAATAAGGAATCTTACGTTTCCAGTTTCTTCAAAATAGATTTTAACTTGTCACTTAAATGCTGTGGATAGAATTGCAAAGGAACATATGGACGTTGTGCTGCTTTCAACGCTTTATACACATCAATTTGACCATACCCGAAATATTTGTCATGCCCTGGTGTGCCCAAGTCAATTACGCTGCTTCTCATTAAATCCATAACCTCTTTGTTGGTCAGATCGGGGTTAACGGATCGAATCAGGGCAGCAAGTGCTGATACATGGGGACTGGCCATTGAAGTGCCCGACAGTGCAGCATATTGATTCCCTGGGTACGTACTGGCAATACTTGCACCTGGAGCCATGACGTCTACATAATCTCCATAGTTAGAAAAGGATGCACGGTGCATAGAAGAATCTGTAGCGGAAACGGCAAACACTTCAGGATACGCTGCTGGATACCCAGGCCGTTCCGTATTGTCATTGCCTGTGGCTGCAATTAATACGACATCTTTATCATAGGCGTATTTGATCGCATCATGCAAAAATTCAGCTTGTGCGTAATTGCCCAGACTTAAATTGATAACCTGGGCACCGTGATCAGCTGCCCAGATAATACCTTCTGCAACCGAGTAAGTCGTGCCGGAGCCGGATTGGTCAAGTACCTTGATCGGCATGACTTTGTTGTACCATGTCATGCCAGCGACCCCCTCACCATTATTCACGAGGGCAGAAATGATGCCGGCGACGTGCGTTCCATGACCGACGTCATCATAAGGCTTTTCAGACGGGTTTACCACGTTATGACCTGAAAGGATTTGACCTTTTAGGTCGGGGTGATCCAAATCTACTCCCGTATCTACGACAGCGACAATTACGTCCTTGCTGCCTTTGCTTAATTTCCAACCTCGGTTGGTTTCAGTTGCCGGCAGATTCCATTGATAGCGGGAAAAGAGCAAATCATTGGGAATAGAGCTGTCCGCTTTGATAGGTGTGCTCTCATTGGTTAGATACATATAGTGAGGTTCCGTATAAAGCGGGTTCCACTTTCTTGAAAAATATTGCTTTAGCTCCTTAAAGTTCATCTTATCCGAATGAAATACATAGGTATAACCAAGCTTGCGGCCTGGCGCACAGTGTAAATCTGCTGCAATTTCCTGCAGTTGTTGTGAATCAGGATTATGACGGAAGCGAACGACAATTTCATTTTCAAAATAATGGCTTGCATTTTCGTTGTCGTGGCCCGTCTTGACAGTAATATCGTGCAATGTGTCGGGATGTACGGATTCGATTTTGTAGCTGCCTTCTTTTGGGTAGGGAATCAAACGCAAATTTTTCCGCTGATGCTTCTCCACGTCACGCAATACTTCCTGACTGACCAAAGCAGCAACGCCGCATGTTCCGTCAGCCGATGGTTCTGCCATGACAAAATATTTACCGCCTTCAGCCTGAAATGCAGCAGATTCGTAGGATTTATTTTGCATGACGGAACGGCGAGCCGCAGCCAAGCTGCTTTTAATTTGAGGATGACTGAGCAGACGAGTTTGTGCTTTGCTGCCCGTGTAGGTGTTCGTATTCCCGTCGCTTGTGTGAATCCACTGTAACGTATGAAGATGACTGTGCGATTGCTGTAGCGTGCGGGTAAATTCCCTTTTCTGATCAGCAGTTTTACCATCAAGTTCCCGCATCACGTACTGAATATCCTGCCTTGCATCCATGCGTGTGAGGGTATCCGTAGCGGACAGGTCCAAAGCCAACATTCCTTTTTTGAGTTGCTTCTCTTGCTGTGGCACCATCTTGGCCGTATATTCGGGCTGCGGTGTATGGCGGTGATCACGGGAAGGCAGCATCAGTGTGATGAGAAGCACCCCGGCAGCTGCTCCTAGCAGGGGTTTTAACCATTTTCGCCGAGACATGGGACCGTCCTCCTTGAGAATTCATAAATTTATGGTTTAGCGTGAGGAGGTTGGCATGTTTTTATACCTTTCAATGCTTATTTGTGGTAGGATAAATACTGAAAATTACAGCTCTTTCGGTTAGAGGGGACTATTTTCGGGTAACCAAATTGATGAACAAGCAACAAATAAGGGGGAGCTGCCTTGATGTCAGCAGTCAACGTACAAAAATTATGTGAGTCGGCGCAGGAGAGACTGAAAACTGCCGTGAAACGGGTGGAAACATTCCTCAATGAGCATGCTCTGCCGCAACTGGCTGCAGATGGCAATGAGGAGTCCGTGCTCTTTTACAAAGGCTTTTTGTCGGATCTCCGTCATGTCCTTGTTTTTTCCGAAGTATCTTATGAAAAGTTGGGTGTGGCTTTACGCCGTGCCAATTTTGACGTCGATTTTGCGGAAAAGGCATTGTATAACGTTTACCATGACTGCGTGAACAGCTTTTTTTATCCCAAAAATGAAACTTACGCAGAGGATGGACGTTATGCGTATACGGGGCAAGATGCTATCCGCTTCCGTAAAACGCCAGTGCCAGCCGCTCGCGAAGTGATCATGGACATTACGAAAAATTTTGAAGAATTGCGTGATGATCTGACTTATTATGAAAGTGACTATTTGACTCAGCGCCGGATGCAGACTCGCCGTACTCATGCATAAAGCATTCAACGGGGAAGATCATTTCTAATCAAAAACTAAAACAAGACAAGCAAGCCGTTTTCTACTTGCTTCCTGCCATTTTGGAGGAGGTGAAGGAAGCGGCTTTTTTCGTATGTCACCAACTGCCATATACCATAAACGCATAGGTGCGGGATAGCGGGGGGACAATGAATCCGAGGTGATGATCATGAGCCAAGAGGCCAAGCCAATCGTTAAGTGTAGCGTAGCCAATTGTCATTATTGGGGAGAAAACAACTTGTGCAAGGCAGATTTGATCATGATTGAAGTTGATGGTCATGCCGGAAAGAAATTTAAAGAAGAATATGCGGGGGAAAGCTTCAGTTCAGAAGAACGTGATAAGGCCGACACGTCAGCCGCAACCTGTTGCCACACTTTTAAACCGAAGTCCGTGTAAATTTTATTACGCGATTCATTTTGCATTTGGAGGTGCAGTTTATTATGGAAGATCATGAAAACGACAAGCATCAGAATGAAGAGCATGTTAGCCGCAAACGTGTAGATTACCCCCGTCACATTCATGAACGATCTGCCAAGCGCCGTAATGATCGTGAGGAATATGCAGCAGAGGTTGCTCCCGGCTCAGTTGCGACTCGACATGAGGTCAAGGGTGAAGAGCAAGGTATAAACAATAGTGGTCGTATTTCTGGCTATGTTGGTCTGGCTGCGGGAATTGCCTCATTGTTTATGTGGTCCATTGTTCTGGGGCCTATTGCTGCAGTTTTAGGCTTTTTTGCTTATGTGAATGGCAGCAAAACGACCGGCATTTGGTCGATTGGTCTTGGGGCGCTGGCGACATTGAGTTATTTTGCTTTTATCCCGTTCGTTCGCTGACCTTGCTGGAGGAAAAAGTACAGTTTTCTTTTGTATATCCGAGAAAAATCATCTTAGTGATATAATTACATTTAAGCTGATCTATAAAGCTCCGCTGTCTTTTCGACAGAAACGGAGCTTTTTTTCATTAAAAGGTATGGAAGTACATAGTAAAAAGTTGTATCATAGCAGTAACGACAAGCTATTTGGGATATAACAACTATAGAAAGTTGGGAACACCACATGCAAATTGATCCGCGCGTGTCCAAATCCATGTTAGACATGCAGCTGTTAAATAATATGAGTGCTACAACCCAGACGGGGACAACGGACGCTTTTTCCGGATTACTGGAACAAGTAGGTCAGTTGGAAACAGATGGTGCTGTGACTCGAGAAAATTCAAGTGATGTTACCAGAGACGAAAATGGTTTGCTTTGGCTTCAATTGGGACCTTCGAGGGGAACGGCTTCGTCATTGTATCCCGCTCCTTCCAGCACAGCAACAGACGGACCTACAACACCTACGGCATATGATGATTTGATTAACGAGGCTAGTCAGAAATACGGCGTTCCAGTAGCGTTGATTAAAGCAGTTATTGATACGGAATCTTCATTCAATCCGTCGGTCACTTCTTCGGCCGGGGCCAAAGGGCTTATGCAACTTATGGATGCTACGGCTCAAGGTCTGGGAGTCAGTGACCCGTATGATCCTGGACAAAATATTGATGCTGGAGTTCGTTATTTGTCTTATCAGATTAAACGTTTTAACGGACAAGAAAATATGGCGCTGGCTGCATATAATGCAGGTCCCGGACGGGTGCAGCGGCTTGGTGTAAGTAGTGATGAACAGTTAATGTCTGTACTGGATAAGCTTCCGCTGGAAACGCAAAGATATATTAACAAGATTCAAAATGCACGTGAAAAATATACGATCTAAGCCCTATAGCTTATAACGAAAAAAGTGCGTAATTTCAATTTAGATTAGGTCCGCAGAACAGGGTCAATATGGGGAAAGGGTGTCGCTATAATGTAGCGACCTTTCCCTGTTTTGGTCTTTTTTTGTTGCAGCAGTTGTAGGGTAGAAAGGGGAGTTTAATGAAATATTTTGATTATGCCGCGACAACTCCGCCTTTTGAAGAGGTGATTACAACCGTTGCCGAGATCATGAGACGCCACTATGGCAATCCATCTTCGATGCATCGGTATGGAGAGGATGCGGATAAGTTGCTTAAGCGTTCGCGCGAAGTATGTGCTGCGGCTTTGGGAGTGTATCCATCAGAGATTGTCTTCACATCTGGGGCAACGGAAAGCAACAATCTTGCTATTAAGGGAGTAGCTTTGCAGTATCAGACCAGAGGCAAGCATATTGTTACTGTATCGACAGAACACCCGTCTGTGTATGAAGCTTGCAGACAACTGACAAATCTGGGTTTTGAGGTTACATTTTTACCTGTCGATGCAGAAGGGCATGTGAGCGCCGAACAGGTTTGTGCCGCTGTCCGTAAAGATACGATTTTAGTCAGTATTATGCATGTCAATAATGAGACGGGAAGGGTGCAACCGGTGCATGATATCGGAGCTGCGCTGAAGAAACAGTTCCCCCGTATTCTATTTCATATTGACGGTGTACAAGGGTTTGGAAAGCTGCCGGTTGATATCCGGGGCTGGCAGGCTGATCTGTACAGCCTCTCTGCGCATAAGCTGCGTGGACCTAAAGGTGCTGGACTACTATTCGTTCGGGAAGGTGTAGAGGTTTTCCCACTGCATAGTGGCGGCTCTCAGGAGCAGGGTTTTCGTGCAGGTACGGAAAATGTGCCACTGCTTGTTGGTATGTCCAAAGCGGTACGACTAGCGGGCGAACGACAAGCAGAAACAGCACGACGTATGACCGAGTGGAGAGAACGGGTGGTCGCAGAAGTGCAGACAATCCCTCAACTGCGGCTAAACAGCGGGGAGGAAGCACCGCATATTGTCCACTTTTCGTATCCGGGTATGAAGGCCGAGGTGCTGCTGCATACGCTGGAGCAACTAGGTGTGGCCGTATCCACCAAATCGGCTTGTTCTTCGAAGTTGGCCGAGCCCAGCCGGGTGCTGCAGGCGATGGGCCGCAATGAGGCAGAAGCATCTGGCGGCATTCGTATCAGCTTCGGTGACGAGCATACGGAACAGGATATCGATGAGCTTATACTTGCACTGCAACAGGCTGTAGCCAAGCTGGAATCCCTTGAAAGGTGGAAACGTTAAAATGCACTATGATATGCTGTTACTTCGCTTCGGTGAATTTACATTAAAAGGGAAGAATAGAACTCGTTTTGAAAAGGCAGTACTGAATCACGTGAAGCTGCTGCTCAAGCCGTTTCCCGGCGCTTCTTTGCGGAAGGAATTTGGACGGATTTATGTGGTACTCGGAGGAGAGCCTTATGAACAGATCATTCAAGTGTTACAAAAAGTGTTTGGCATCACGACAATAAGTCCTGTCAAAATGGCTCCTGTCGAGCTGGGTGCTATAATTGAGACCGCTGTAGCTTTGATGCGTGAGCTGAATGTGGCCGAGGGAACGACTTTCAAGGTAAATGCCCGCAGAGTGTGGAAGGAGTTTGCTCATTCCTCACAAGAGATGAACCATTTAATTGGTTCTCCTATTTTGCGAGAGTTTCAAGCGTTGAGGGTCGATGTGCATCAACCAGATATTGAGTTGCGTGTGGAGGTCAGAGAGCAGGCGGCCTATATATTCAGCGATGTTATTATGGCTGTAGGGGGCTTTCCGTTAGGAACGAACGGTAAAGCTATGCTGCTGCTGTCTGGTGGAATCGACAGCCCGGTAGCAGGATGGTCTTCCATGCGTAGAGGACTGGAAATTGAATGTGTACATTTTTATAGCTATCCGTTTACAAGTGAGCGTGCGAAAGAAAAGGTCATTGAATTGGCAAGGGTATTAGCAGGCTATGCAGGGCGGATCAAAATCCACCTTGTACCGTTTACAGAGGTGCAGACGGCCTTTACGCGCACTGGACAGGACAATCTGATTATAACGCTAATGAGACGGTCTATGCTGCGAATTGCAACGATGCTGGCTGAGCGTGAAGGAGCGCTGGCACTCGTGACGGGTGACAGTCTGGGTCAAGTTGCTAGTCAAACGTTATCCAGCATGAATGTGATTGGCCGTTCAACAGAATTACCATTGCTGCGACCTCTCGTCATGATGGATAAGCAGGAGATCACGGAAATCGCTAAGCAAATTGGCACCTACGATTTATCCATCCTTCCATATGAAGATTGCTGCACATTGTTTGTTCCTAAATCCCCAACGACCAATCCAAATTTGTGGGTTGTTCAAAAGATTGAAGCCTCTATTCGGGATTTAAATGCCTTGATTGAACAGGCTGTGGCTGCAACGGAAACGCTTGTCCTGGAGTCAGGCGGAGCTATAGAGGGGCGTAATGAGGAAGTTATACAGGAAGATTGGTTTTAAACAAAAAGGCAGACCCACTGTTATTATGGGGTCTGCCTTTTTTGATTTTAGTTAAAACAGTTTTTGAAGCATTTTAAACAGCTTTTTCTCGACTGGACATTGCTTTGCGATTTTGAAGATATCCCGTGAGCAAAATACCAGCCATAACTGTAGCAATAAACAAGATACGCAGCGCAGGGTGCTCGGTAAAGTAAGGTTCCAGCTTACGTTCTTCAGTAATCATATTAGAGGCCGTATAACCAAGTACAGCCGATCCCAAATAGATAATCCAGGGGAATTTATTGATCAGTTTGATAAAAAGAGTGCTTCCCCATACCACGATTGGCACGCTGATTAACAGGCCCAGCACTACAAGTAGCAAATGCTGCTGGGCAGCGCCAGCAACAGCAATCACATTGTCCAGACCCATAGCCGCATCGGCTACAACAATCGTGCGGATAGCACCCCATAATGTTGTTCCCGCTTTGACTTCGGTATGGTCCTCCTGGTCTACGAGCAACTTATACGCAATCCAGACTAACATAATCCCCCCGATGAGTAACAACCACGGTACTTGAAGCAGCCAGAGTACCACAATGGTGGCTGCTATGCGAATAAGCAGGGCACCACCGGTGCCGTACAGTATCGCTTTTTTTTGCGTTGCAGGAGGCAGCTTTCTGGCGGCAAGTCCAATTACAATCGCATTATCCCCTGCGAGCAGAAGATCAATAAATATCACATTAAGCAGTAGCCAAAAGAACTGAAGTCCGGACATATCAATCGTTCTCATCTCCCTGATTAAACATCCTAAAATCGTTGTATGTGTTTATTTTAATACCCGTTTTCCGGAAATACGATTCATTATATGGCTGTTTGTTATTGATTTCAAGGTCTTTACTCAACGAATTTGACATCATTTTTTAATAAAGGATGACTTATTTGACAAAGCTTATAAGCATAGCCTCGTCCTATTTCGCATACAAGTAGGATGGGGGTGTTTGTACACATGGAGCATATCATTTTGCTGTTGAAAATATTAATGATTAATTTGGTGTTAAGCGGTGATAATGCGGTTGTTATAGCCATGGCGAGCAAAAATTTGCCTGCAAGGCAGCGGAGTCAAGCTATATGGTGGGGGGCAGTCGGTGCAGTCCTCCTGCGCTGTGTTTTGACTTTTGTAGCTGTCATTTTGCTGGGCATACCCTTTATTCAGGCGGCAGGTGGTCTACTTCTGTTATGGATTGCGTTTAAGCTGCTTTATGAGAGTGAGGATCATGTAGGAGTCAGAGCAGAAACAACCATATGGAAGGCTATACAGGTGATTCTGGTAGCGGACTTTGTGATGAGTCTAGATAACGTATTAGCTATTGCAGCACTAGCAGATGGGGATATCGCCATTATTGTCATTGGTATTGCAATTAGCATTCCGATAGTTGTCTGGGGCAGCAACGTAATTGCGATCTGGCTTCACCGGTTCCCTGTACTTGTTTTGCTCGGATCTGCAATCCTGGCTTTTACGGCAGGAGAAATGCTACTGCGTGATCCCCGATTGGGTGTATGGTTAGCAGGTACGGGAGAGCTTATACATGCATGGTTACCAGGACTCTTAGCCTCAGCAGTTGTGATTGCAGGAATATATCGTCAGCTACGTGCTCATCATATTTGAACGTAGTTTTTTTGGAAAACATCGGCTAAAATATACTTAAAAACAATCACATTAAGCGACCTAAAAACAAATTCAGCAAACAAAGGAGACCACGATGAATTCCGGAAAAGAGCGTATGATCGGAGTGGGCATTGTTGCCGTAGGACTGATTATTTTGTTGGGGAAACTGGGGACGTTCTCCTTCTTGGGACGAAACTTTTGGCCTTTGCTGTTTTTAATACCTGGAATCGTACTGCATGCAATGTACATGAAGCGTAAAGTTTCACCCTTTATGTTGCTGCCAGCAGGGATTTTATCGGTTTATGGCTTCTTATTTTTGCTCTGCAATATTTGGGGCTGGAATTTAATGGCCTATTTATGGCCTTTGTTACTTCTAGGTGTGGCGGTTGGATTATGGGAGTACGCCATTAATGATATTTCGCTTTCTCGTAATGTATATACGGGAGGCGTGATATTGGGCTTGGTATCGGTGTTTTTATTGGTCATTACCCTGTTAAGAACGGGTATCATATATGTTATTGCAGTTTTACTGATCGGCGCTGGAATCTGGTTGGTCGTAAACAACCGTGGCAAACGCAAATGGTAAACGACAAGCAATGAGATTTTATGGCGGTAAATTACGGAACAGGCAATAATGTCTTGCTTTATGACATATTTCAACTATAATATAATGGATATGATAAGAGCGTCGGAATGATTTCTGACGCTTATTTTAAGGTTTTCACGCGAATCGGAGAGAGAAGCTGTCTGTACAAAGCCTGAAACATATAGAAGGCTGGCAGGGAGTGGGCCTAAAGAACGATTGTTAGCCTTGAATCAGCACTGCTTCAGGATAGAGACACTATTTTGATATACGGAAAGGATATGGATACAAACCATGCATGCTAGAGAAAACATTCGCAATATTGCGATTATTGCCCACGTCGACCACGGAAAAACGACGCTTGTCGACAAGCTGCTTCAACAGTCCGGAACATTTAGAGAACACGAGGCTGTTCAGGAGCGCGCCATGGACTCCAACGATCTGGAGCGTGAACGCGGTATTACGATTTTGGCTAAAAATACAGCTATCACTTACAAAGATTATCTGATTAACATTGTAGATACACCAGGACACGCCGACTTTGGTGGCGAAGTGGAACGGATTATGAAAATGGTTGACGGTGTTTTGCTTGTCGTAGATGCTTACGAAGGTTGCATGCCGCAAACGAAATTCGTACTGCGTAAAGCGCTGGAACAAAATCTGACGCCTATCGTTGTAGTGAACAAAATTGACCGTCCGGCGGCTCGTCCGGCAGAAGTTATTGACGAAGTACTGGATCTGTTCATCGAGCTGGGTGCGAATGATGAGCAACTGGAATTCCCTGTTGTGTACGCTTCGGCGCTGAACGGAACATCCAGCATGGATGCTGAAAAGCAAGACGATAACATGCAAGCATTGTACGAAACAGTTGTAGAGCATATTCCGGCTCCAACTGAGAATGTAGATGAGCCTCTTCAATTCCTCGTAACACTGATGGATTATAACGAATACCTTGGCCGAATTGCAGTAGGTCGTGTAAACCGCGGTATCATCAAGCAGGGGCAAGCAGTCACAGTTATGCAACGTGATGGTAGTAGTAAATCGGCGCGTATTGAGAAGCTGTTCGGCTTCCAAGGCCTGAAACGTATTGAAACGGATCAAGCGGGCGCTGGTGACATTGTAGCGATTGCGGGAATTAAAGATATCAACATTGGTGAAACCATTGCTGATCCAAACCATCCTGAAGCGCTGCCTGTACTGAAGATTGATGAGCCGACACTGCAAATGACCTTCTTGGTTAACAACAGCCCATTCGCAGGTCGCGATGGTAAGTGGGTAACATCCCGTAAATTGCGTGAGCGTCTTCTGAAAGAACTCGAAACGGATGTCAGCTTACGTGTTGATGAAACGGATAGCCCGGACGCCTTTATTGTATCCGGACGTGGTGAGTTGCATCTGGGTATCTTGATTGAAAACATGCGTCGTGAAGGTTACGAACTGCAAGTGTCCAAACCGGAAGTTATCGTCAAGGAAATTGATGGTAAGAAAATGGAGCCAATCGAACGTCTCCTTATTGATATTCCGGAAGAAAGCATGGGCGCAGTTATGGAAAGTTTGGGCTCCCGTAAAGCCGAAATGGTTAACATGATTAATAACGGCACCGGACAAGTTCGCTTGGAATTCCTGATCCCTGCACGTGGTCTGATCGGCTACACTACAAACTTCCTGACTTTGACTCGTGGTTATGGCGTAATGAACCATGCGTTTGACAGCTATGGACCATTTGTTGGCGGTCAAGTAGGTGGACGTCATCAGGGTGTACTCGTGTCAACAGAAAACGGCAGCTCTACATTTTATGGTATGCTGGGCGTAGAAGATCGCGGTATTTTGTTCCTAGAGCCAGGTACTGAAATCTATGAGGGTATGATCGTTGGAGAGCACACACGTGATAACGACATCGTCGTTAACATTTGTAAAGAAAAACAACTGACAAACGTTCGTTCAGCAACAAAAGACGATACAGTTAAACTGAAAACACCTGTAATCTTCTCTTTGGAGCAAGCGCTCGAATACCTGAATGATGACGAGTATTGCGAAATTACACCTAATGCCATCCGTTTGCGTAAAAAGATTTTGAACAAAGGTGAACGCGAGCGTGCAGAGAAGCAACGTAAAACAGCACAAGCAAATATGTAATTGATTGGATTGGTCTTTGGCCACAGCGGCGACGCCCGGGAACGGGATGCGCCGCTGTGTGTGTTTTAGGATTGTAAACTTGGAGAAAGCTATATTTCTCAAAACGCAGGAAAAGGTGTTGAAGCATGAATAATCTTTCGAACGGATTGCCTCCCCGGACACAAACTGGGAAAAAATCCGCCAAACCGAAAAAAACGAAAAAGAAAAAAAGCTTTTTCAGATCGTTTATGAAGTTTGTCTTGTTTCTGCTCATTATAGGTATTTTAGCAGCAGGTGGTTATACCTACTATCTTTACAATCAGGTAGAGGAAGTTTTGGATACGGGGATCAACAAGGAAGTACCCAAAACACAATTGGCAGAAACTAAGCCTTTGACTATCTTATTGCTAGGAACCGATTACCGCCCTGATCATCCGACTTATTTGTCCGACGTTATTATGGTAGCTACATTGAACCCCAATACTAAATCGTCTACCATCGTGTCCCTACCGCGCGATACGCGTCTAGAAATGGATGGATATAAACCTCGCAAGTTGAATGAGTATTATCCGGTGTTTAAGGCTAGAGAAAAAGAATCTGGTGAAGTTGCTGAAGAACAGATGAAGAAGATGATCGGCAAATATTTAAACATTGATATCGATTATGTGACGGTTATTAACTTCCAGGGCTTTAGAGATGTAGTAGATAATTTGGGTGGCGTAGATGTGACGGTTGATAAAAACATGTGTTATCGTGACCGTGCAGATGGTACCGATATTAATCTGACAGCTGGAGCCAAGCATTTGAACGGTGACCAGGCTCTTGATTTTGTTCGCTACCGCAAATCGAATTGTCGTCCGAGAACAGCTGAATCTGACGATTTTGATCGCAATCGTCGACAAAATCAGGTGCTTCATTCTCTAATTGACCAAATGCAATCCTTTAACGCTTTGACCAAGTTTAGTGCAATTATTAAATCGGTTGATAAGAATATGATGACAGATATTGAGTCACAGCAAATGAAGAATATCGTACAAACCTATTGGAATATTTCCAAGCAAAATGTGAAATACAATCCGGTAGCGGGAACATGGCGTAGCCCGTATGTGTACATTGATGAGCAACAGCTCGATTTGGCCAAACAAGCGCTACAAGAGGAGTTAGCTAAAAAAGTAAGCGACAATACCGCAGCTTCTTCCAATTCCTGAGTATGTATATTTCTTCCCGCTTATGTTATACTCGCAGCGAGTAAAGCTCTTATATAACATAAGGGGGTTGAGGTATGTCTAAAGTTATAGTGAACCAAGTCTAGGTCCAGTGAGCAATCACTGGGCCTTTTGTGTCTAAATTCAAAAATGGACAGGCTCAGAGGCTATCTTCACTTACAACTTTTCGTTGTTTTATGCTGCTTTGGGGTTCTTTTTTCAGGGAATCAGCAAGTATTAGGTACCCGGTGAATAGGTATAGGTATGAAACACGAGATTGTCCACGCCGCTTTGGAGGGGATTTAATGAAGAAAATTTTTGTGCTGGATACGAATGTGCTGCTGCATGATCCGAAAGCCATTTTTACCTTCAAAGAACATGAAGTTGTTATTCCAGCTGTAGTTCTGGAAGAAATCGACTCCAAAAAACGCAACGCGGATGAGATTGGACGGAATGCCCGCAATGTATCGCGATTGTTGGACGGGTTGAGAGAAGTGGGCCATCTGCATAGTGGCGTTCCACTTCCCCAAGGTGGAAGGCTTAAGGTTGAGTTGAACCACCGAAGTTTTTTGAAAGTTCAGGAGATGTTCGGGGAGGTTTCGAACGATAACCGGATTTTGGCGGTCGCCTTGAATTATCATCTGGAAGAGCAGGAGCAGCCTGAGCCGCGTTCGGTCGTTTTGGTCAGTAAAGACGTGCTGGTCAGGATCAAAGCAGATGTATTGGGACTGCTGACTGAAGACTACCTCTCCGATAGAACAGGCGATTTAAGTGAGCTATACCCCGGATACTCGGCAATACAGGTGCACCCGTCCACCATAGATGAATTTTACTCTAACCGTTTTTTACTAATCAAGTCACTGGAACTACCTTATACACTGTATCCACATGAATTTGTCATTCTGAAAGATGAAATGGGAACTGGAAAATCAGCATTACTGAAAGTTAACCAGGAGGCAGAGCGATTAGAGCCGCTGTACTTAAGTAACGAATCAGTATGGGGAATCAGCGCGCGCAATGCTCAACAGAGGATGGCATTGGAGCTTTTGCTTAATGATGATATCCCTCTCGTGACCATTACAGGAAAAGCGGGTACGGGCAAAACGTTGCTGGCGCTGGCGGCAGGTTTGCTTAAAGTAGAGGATGAACATCGCTTCAAGAAACTGCTGATTGCTCGACCTGTTGTTCCTATGGGCAAGGATATTGGTTATTTACCAGGAGAAAAGGATGAAAAGCTTCGTCCATGGATGCAACCAATCTACGACAATCTGGAATATCTGTTTGATGCCAAAAAATCAGGTGATATCGACAAAATTTTGATGGGCTTGGGCAGTATTCAGGTGGAGGCACTTACTTATATTCGCGGACGTTCGATACCTGGGCAATTTATTATAGTCGATGAGGCGCAGAATTTATCCCGACATGAGATTAAAACGATTGTGTCTCGGGTGGGTGAGGGAAGCAAGATCATTTTGATGGGAGACCCGGAGCAGATTGATCACCCTTATCTGGATGCAGCCAGCAACGGTTTAACCTATGTAGTGGAGCGGTTTAAGCAAGAAGGGATTAGCGGGCATATCATGTTGGAAAAAGGAGAACGCTCCAAGCTCGCACAGTTGGCAGCCGATCTGCTATAAAGTCCATATCGTTATTACAAATAACAAGACCTCGGGAATATCCCGGGGTCTTGTTTTATACGCGTGAAAATTCAGAACATTGAAGGCAAGCAAAAGCCAGTTTACTTAAAATTTAATTCGAGCTTAACTTCAAGCATTCCTGCTAAAGTGCGTACTTCTGTGGCTTTGACATAGGAAATAAGCTGCTGTGGGTAGAAACCCAGATCAAAATCCCTTTCCAGCTTGTTGCGGGTCGTATCAGGTAGTTCCAGACCATTAAATACTAATCGATCCACATGAAATAAAATTGAATTTTTTGGTTCATTCTCCACCGTGTAGTGACCTTCTACCCTTAATTTCATCGTTCCTTGTTGGCCTTCTACCATAATTTGATCCTGCGCAAATGTAAAGTTGAAGTGATTAAACAATTCATTTTCTGACTTTAAAAAACGGTTAAAGTCCTCTTCACGAATGCTTATCGTAATGACTTTTCCATTTGTAACCATGGCACCTTGTTGTTGTTGAATGAATTGCGGTAAATCCTGCATAGCTTGAGCTAATGCTTTAAAGTGTTTATTTACCTCGTAGACACCTACATTCTCCCAATAAGCTGTCATTTCGCCAATTAGCTTGCGTAGGGTATCCGGGTGATTACTGGCGTTAACGCCGTCATTTACACGCGACTGAAGCAGGACAATGCGTTTACGTTGAGCCAGTAAGTTTGTTTTGACTGTCTCCAATTCCATTGAGGCTTGGGTGACTTGTTGTTCTGTTTTTCGCATAGATTGATAATTGGATTCGTATTCTTGAAGCACATCCTGATCGTGACTAATCAATAACAAGTAGTAATCGTACAGAGAGAGAAGTTGCCTTATACTTTTTGCCCCTAGCACCACACTTAACAGCTTGTCCCTTTCCCCCATATAATAAGATCGCAGCACAGAGCCTGCACGCTTCCGTTGTATGGTCATTTGCTCTTGCTGAACGGTGAGGTTACTTCGCAGTTCCTGCTGGCGCTGCAAAAGAGTCTGTTGCTCCTGACTGATTCGCTCAATTTCATGGTCTATCTCTACAATCGACAGACTATCTTGTAAAATCTGACTTTCTTCTTGGGAGGGAGCGGCTAGAGTAGGACGTACATATATGAAAGTTAGCAACATAATGGTGCTCAGCAGGGTGCTGATTGTGATTTTTATTCGTTTGTTCATTTGGTTTCCCCTTTTATGTATTCCCGAAAAAAACTCATGGTAATGTATATGATCCTTTCTGTTTCTTTAACCATTCATTTTATTGTACAGCAGTCTGAGCATGCTTGAAACCCGAAACTGTTTACGTTCACGTATGAGTTCTTGCAGAAATGGAAATACAATTTAGTATCAAATAGATTCTATGAACTCTACGAGAGGCATAGGAATGAATAAACAGCTTTTATACCCTATTCAAATACCGGCAGGATCGGTTCATGAAGACGGTTATTTCAGGATGTTGTTAGGAGGGCTAGAGGCATGACTGCAATAAGACAAGATGCATGGAGTGTGGAAGATGACTTGATATTGGCGGAGGTGACATTGCGGCATATCCGTGAAGGTGGAACGCAGCTTGCTGCGTTTGAGGAGGTTGGACAAAAGATAGGAAGAACCTCTGCAGCATGCGGCTTTCGTTGGAACAGTTGCGTGCGCAAACGTTACGATGAAGCAATTAGCATTGCCAAAGCACAGCGCCAGAAGCGCAGTTATATCCGCAAGCAGAACCCGGTAGGTGTATCACAGGTTGCGGCTTTTGCCTCGCTTGATACAGTCGAAGGTGGGTACAGAACGGATGGTACGAGTGAGGATACATTATCTATTGATGCAGTAATTCGTTTCTTGCGTCAATGGAAGGGATCCGTCCAGGAAACGAATCGGCAGATTAAGATGCTGGAGAAAGATTTACGGGAAAAGGAAGAAGAATTGAGTCAGCTTCGCTCCATTAATGACCGGCTGTCCAAAGAAGTGAATGAGGTGCAAACCGACTATCGTGTTGTGAATGATGATTATAAAGCTCTGATTCAGATTATGGACCGGGCTCGGCGCTTGGCTCTAATTACTGAAGATGAGGAAGAGCTTAAATCCAGATTCAAAATGGATGCCAATGGGAATCTGGAGCGCATTGAGTAACAAGATTACTTCTGCAATTCTGAAATAAAACGTCAACTAGCGCTTTGCCGTAGTTGGCGTTTTTTGTATTTCTTTAGAGTGCATATGATATAGTAGAAAAAAAGATGGAAGCGAGACGATACAAAGGTGATTGATATTATTGGAGCGGGTTCGCTGGGATTGTTGTTTGCGGGGAGGTTGTCTGCTTCAGGTACGAAAGTAAGGCTGTGGACACGTACACTTGAACAGGCACGCGTCATTACTCATGAAGGAATCACTGTGTTTGATAAGGAGGGGCAGGTGGCAGTACATATGTCTGGAGATAAATTGAAGGTAGCGCCATTGGCAGATTGGCAACGGTTAAATTCACAGGCTCCGGCACGATGGATAATGCTTATGACCAAACAGGGGGCGATTGAGGAAGTATTAGAACAGATCCAGCCTGCAGCTCAAATGGACAGAGATATAGGAATCGTTTGCTTGCAGAATGGAATCGGTCATATAGAACGTATTAGAAAGGCTTGGCCTAAAGCTGTGGTATGCCCTGCTGTGACGACTGAAGGAGCCAAGAGGCAGGGAGTCGCATCTATTGTACATGCAGGATCGGGTGTTACTGAAATAGGTTGTTCGGAGGAAGGGGAGGAGTCGAAGAACAATAATTTTAACCAATGTGTGCTAAATCGGCTGCTTGCAGCAGGATTTGACGCTTGCTTGTCGAAAGAAATCGAGAACGGTATGTATCGCAAGTTGTTGATCAATGCTGTAATCAATCCGCTGACGGCGGTATGGCGAGTTCGTAATGGCGAGCTGCTTTCGCACCCTATTCGAATACATATGATGCGCAGGTTGTACGATGAAGGCATTCAAGTGTATGAAGCTCATGGTATCCACTGGGAAAACGCATGGTGGGAGCAAATTATAAATGTATGCCGGTCAACGGCAGAAAATCACTCGTCCATGCTAGCTGATGTACTTGCACAGTCCATGACGGAAGTTGCTTCAATTAACGGACAACTGGTGCAGATGGCAGATCAGGCTGGGGTTACTGCACCAACTCATGAGGTATTGTGGCAATTAATTGAAGGTATGCGGCTAAAAGAGGGGTGATCAGTTGAGTCTTATACAAGGTACTATTATCACTTTCAGTATTCTTCCCTTTTTTCCGTTTTTGATCGTGTTTGCGGTTTGTCGCTACATTCTTAAAATGGAAAAAAAGAAATCGTTACTTACTTCTATGGATATTACCACGTTTTTTCTGATATTTTCCGTCGCAGCACTCTTTAACGTCATTTTTACATCTCGATTCGGTTTTTATTTGATTCTACTGCTCCTATTACTGGCCTTGGGTTTAATTGGAGGAGCTCAAAATCGAATAAAAGGAAAGGTTGATGGTAAAAGATTATGTAGAGCGGTCTGGAGATTAACTTTTATAGCAATGACATTGGCGTATATTTTGTTGACTGTTGTTGGTATATTTAAGAATATATTCAACATCATGTGATATAAGATGACATGGAATGGTGAAAAAATATGAATTAATCATGTTTTTTTGAAAAAAAAGCTCAATTTGAAGAAATGTAATGTAGATTTTTTTGACCGCTGGTTGTATAATCTATAAACATATACCACTTTAGAACTAGGGGGAAAACGCTAGATGAAAAGGAAAAGCTTTTTAGTCCTTTTGACACTCATTCTTGCAGTTGGCGCATTGCTCGCAGGTTGCGGCTCCAGCAAGAACGATACCAATGGTAAGGGCGCACAAGAAAACACCTCGACTACGCCGGCTCCGGCCGACAAGCAAATTTTGCGCATTAACCTTGCATCCGAGCCGCCAACGTTCGATCCGGCACAGGCTCAAGATACTCAAGCAAACACTGTTTTAAAAACAATGTATGAAGGTCTTGTTCGCATGGGCCCTGATGGTAAAGAAATTCCTGGCGTAGCTGAATCTTGGAAAATTTCCGATGACGGCAAAACCTATACGTTTAAGCTTCGCGATACTGCAAAATGGAGTAATGGCGACCCAGTCAAAGCAAGCGACTTCGTATTTGCTTGGCAACGGGTATTGGATCCTTCCACGGCTCCTGCACCTCCATATGCTTACCAATTGTACTATATCAAAAATGCTGAGGGTTACAACCTGAGCACTTCCAAATCTTTTAAAGGTACTAAAGTTACGGACTTCAAAGATGTAGGTGTCAAAGCAGTTGACGACCATACATTACAGGTAGAACTGGAACATGCAACACCTTACTTCCTGGGATTGACTTCTTTCTACACCTATTATCCGGTGCATCCGTCTGTTAAAGGTAATGATAAATGGGCGACTAAAAAAGAAAGCATGATCACTAACGGGCCTTTCACATTGTCGACTTGGGAGACAGGTCAAAAGATTGAGGTTTCCAAAAGCGAGAATTATTGGGGTAAGGACGAAATTAAACTGAAGAAAATTACAATGTCCCTTGTAAACAGCGGTGCAACAGAACTCGCTTCTTACAGAAGTGGACAACTTGATTATGCAGGTAAACCTAATGGTGAAATTCCTGCAGACCAAATGATGGCTGTGAAAAATGAAATGCCTAATGAATTCCAGGCTAAAGGTATAGCAAGCACCTATTACTATTTGTTTAACGTCACCGAAAAACCGTTCAATAATCTTAAAATTCGTAAAGCATTTGCAATGTCGATTCAACGTCAGCCGATTGTTGATAGAGTAACGATGGGTGGAGAGATTCCTGCTTACGGCTTTGTACCTCCGGGTATTAAAGGTTTATCTCAGGAATACCGTAATGAGCATAAAGATGATTATTTCAAAGAAGATGTAGCTGAAGCGAAGAAATTGCTTCAAGAAGGTATGAAGGAAGAAGGAGTAACTTCACTCCCTCCAATCACTCTACTCTACAATTCTACTGAAGGACACCAAAAAATTGCTTTGGCAGTTGCAGATATGTGGAAGAAAAGCCTGGGAATCGATGTGAAAACGCAAAACCAGGAGTGGGGCGTATTTATCCAAACACGTAACAAGTTGAATTTCCAAATTGCTCGTGGTGGATGGTCTGCTGACTTTAATGATCCGATGACATTCTTGGATATCTGGACAACTGGTAATGGCAACAATAATTCTGGATATTCTAATCCTGAATATGATGGTTTGATTAAAGCGGCTAAAACAGAAACTGATCCAGGAAAACGCATGGAAATATTTGCGAAAGCAGAGAAGCTTCTTGTTCAGGATGATATGGTTTTACTGCCGATTTATTACTACTCTAATACTTCTTTGACGAAACCAAATGTAAAAGGCGTTGCCTTGGATTTTAGTGGTGCAATTGATTTTACAAGAGCTTATATAACACAGTAAGTAGCTGATACTTGATTCTGAAGTTGAAGAGTTACTTCGGGATATATATGTGGGTACTGCCATATATATCCCGTTTTTTTTGTGTGTGAGGGTTCTTCTTAATATGATTAAATTAACCATGCATATAAGTAGATTGGACAACCCAACTCTATTTCTATAGAATCGAATGGTGTCGAAAAAATATGGGGGGTGTAAACGGGCGATGGCGCGTTATTTGATCAGTAAATTTATATTTATGCTTATTTCTTTGCTCATTCTGATCTCTGCGACGTTCTTTCTGATGAAGGCAATTCCAGGTAACCCTTTTATGAGCGAAAGAGCGACGTCTCCTGAGATTCAAGCCCGATTAATGGAACAGTATGGGTTGGATAAGCCTGTATATGTACAATATTTTAAATACTTAGGTGATATTGTTACGGGTGATTTTGGTATTTCTATGAAAAAATTGAATCAAGATGTGAGCGACATTATTGGACAGACCTTTATGGTATCATTAAAATTAGGTCTCGTAGCAATTATTGTCTCCATTATTGTCGGTATTTTACTAGGCATGCTGGCGGCTTTGTACCATCGTAGACTCATTGATACCGTAGCGATGATATTGGCAATTCTAGGTATTGCGGTTCCCAGCTTCGTTTTGGCATCATTAATCCAGTTCTTTTTTGCCCAAAAGTTGGAATTGTTTAATGTTATGGGTTTTGAGGGCCCAATGGACTACGTTCTGCCTGTTGCGGCTTTGTCCGCTCAACCAATTGCGTTTATTGCACGATTGACGCGTTCCAGTATGATAGAAGTACTGCATGCAGATTATATCAAAACGGCCAAAGCTAAAGGCTTGAAATCCATTACGATCATGTTCAAGCACGTTGTGCGGAATGCTATTTTGCCAGTTGTTACCTACGTAGGTCCAATGACAGCGAATATTATTACCGGATCTGTGGTTATTGAACGGATTTTCGGGATTGGCGGTATTGGTAAAGTGTTTGTGGAAAGTATCACAAGCCGTGATTACACTATGATTATGGGGATAACGATTTTTTACGGTGTTTTGCTTATGTTAGCGCGTTTTATTACAGATGTCGCGTATGGGTTTATTGATCCTCGGATTAAGCTGTCCGGCGGGAAGGAGGGGTAACTTTATGTCTGTGAAAGACAATGCTGTGAATTTGGATAAACTTCAGGTGAAACCGGAAGATTTCCAAAAAATAGGTGTCGATGAAAAGCAGTCTGAAGTTATTCAGCGAGAAAGCTTATCTGCTTGGCGCGATGCCTGGGAACGACTTCGTAAAAACAAGGTTGCAATGACTAGCTTGATTGTTTTAGTTCTGATTGTGCTTTTTTCTTTAATCGGCCCGATATTGTCACCCTATAATTATTACTCTAATGATTTACTCAGCACGAATCTGCCACCTTCCGCGGAGCATTGGTTCGGTACGGATGATCTTGGACGTGATATGTTTGTCCGTACATGGATGGGAGCACGGATTTCCTTGACGATAGGTCTGGCTGCAGCTTTGATTGATTTGCTGATTGGTGTTATTTATGGTGGAATTATGGGTTACTTTGGTGGCCGCGTTGATGAAATCATGAATAAATTTTCTGAAATCCTGTACTCCATTCCTTACTTGCTTGTTACGATCCTGTTGCTGGTTGTACTGGAGCCAAGTATCACTACAATCATTATTGCGCTTTGTGTGACCGGGTGGATTAACATGTCGTGGATTGTACGTGGTGAAATGATGCAACTCAAAAACAGAGAGTTTGTACTTGCTTCCCGTTCCATGGGTGCTGGAGCAGGTCGTTTGCTTTTCCGCCACCTCTTGCCTAATGCAGTAGGTCCGATCATCGTTACATTGACGTTGAGCGTTCCGACCGCTATTTTTTCCGAAGCTTTCCTGAGCTTCCTCGGGTTAGGGGTACCGAATCCGGAGGCATCGCTGGGTTCAATGATTGAATCAGCTCTGACCGGGTGGATGTATTACCCGTGGCGGATGCTTTTCCCGGCAGGTTTGATCAGTTTGATTATGCTTGCGTTCAACCTTTTTGGCGACGGCTTGCGTGATGCGCTTGATCCGAAGTTGAAGAAATAGGAGGTGAGATCATGGTGAGTAGCAACAATTTAATTGAGGTTGAAGGTCTTAAAAAGTATTTTAATGTTGGCAAAAACCGTGTGCTCAAAGCGGTGGACAACCTGAATTTCTATATTCGTGAGGGTGAAACGCTGGGTATGGTTGGCGAATCCGGCTGTGGTAAGTCTACAGCGGGTCGTACGATTTTGCGCTTGTATGAACCTACAGCAGGAAGCGTACGTTTTAACGGGACGGATATTTACAAATTATCACCGAGTAAAATGAAAGCCATGCGCCGTGATATGCAGATGATCTTTCAAGATCCGTATGCATCATTGAACCCGCGTTTTACTGTTTCTGATATTATTGGTGAGGCGCTGGATATTCACAATATGGCGGGTAGCCGTGCAGAACGTAAGAAACGGATTGAAGAGTTACTTGATCTGGTTGGTTTGAACCCTGACCATGCAACACGCTATCCGCATGAGTTTTCTGGTGGTCAACGTCAGCGGATCGGTATTGCACGCGCACTAGCGGTTAATCCTAAATTCATCATTTGTGATGAGCCGATTTCGGCTCTTGACGTATCTATCCAGGCTCAGGTTGTCAACCTGCTAAAAGAGCTTCAAGAACGTTTGGGTCTGACATATCTGTTCATTGCGCATGATCTGTCGATGGTTAAGCACATCAGTGATCGGGTAGCTGTAATGTATATGGGTAGAATGGTCGAGCTTGCAGAAAGCGCTGAGTTGTATGCAAATCCGATCCATCCTTATACGAAAATGCTTTTGTCGGCGATCCCACTTCCTGATCCAGAAGTAGAAGCTAACAAAAAACGGATTATTATGCCAGGCGACCAAGCAGGCCCGATTCATGATGCATCTGGCAATAAGACAGGGGCTTATAACCTGGAAAATGCCACGCTCATCGAAGTGTCCAAAGGACATTTTGTAGCTGAGCCTTACGCCTGATCTTGTTTTATGCAACAACCGCCGAGTTATTCGGCGGTTTTTTTTGTAGGAAGCTTTGACGTGGACATGGGCTTTCGGTACAATCAAGCAGTAAGGTTTTGGTGGAGACAGGAGGCAGACCCATGAAAATAATTCCGGAAACGCTTCGCGGAGGGTCGGCTTTGGCAGAAGATTATATACAGGGTACGGGACGCGCAAGCGATTTGTATGAGTATAATGTGCTGCACGCCGATGCTTATGCCCAACGGGCGAAGTGGCTGGATAAGACGGGGCATCTGCGATTAAACCGTAAGGATGTCGTAGCATGTCTTCGTATATACAATGAGAAATACAATTCGCATGAGGCGGTTCGTGCTTCATTGGACCGTCTGGATAGTCCAGATGCCTTAGTAGTAGCTGGCGGACAGCAAAGCGGACTGTTCACAGGTCCGATGCTGGTCATTTACAAAGCCGCTACAATTATTAAGGCAGCGAGAGAAGCTGAGGAACGGCTTGGACGTCCGGTTATCCCCGTCTTCTGGATTGCTGGCGAAGATCATGACTGGGACGAGGTCAATCATACATACGTAATGGCAAATGACCCACAAGTCGTCAAAATCAAGCTGAATAAGCAACCTGAACGCCGTTCTTCGGTTAGTGCGATTAAAGTTGATACTGTTGAGTGGAAGCAAGCGATAGCGGATATAGAGCAAAGCTTGCCAGATTCAGAACATAAGGCTGATATAATGCGCATGATTGAGAACGGATTAACGGACTCATATGGACTGAGTGAAGCCTTTGCCAAGTTGCTGGGCCTTTTGTTCGGCAGCTATGGATTAGTACTTTTGGATTCAGCAGATCCTTCGCTACGCAAGCTGGAAGCATCCGTTTTTAAGCGGCTGGTTCAGTACAATGATGAGTTGGAGCAGGCTTACCGGACGACTGCCACGCGGATCGTAGATTATGGCTATCATTTACAAGCGGATGTGCATGAAAGCGGCGCGAATCTCTTTTATATCCATGAAGATGAACGTTTGCTGCTTTTCAAAAAAGCTGGGCTATTCACAGATCGACACGGTCTGGTAGTGTTTACTGTGGATGAACTGCTTGAAGAGATAGATAGACATCCCGAACGTTTTAGTAATAATGTGCTAACTCGTCCTCTAATGCAGGATTCACTGTTTCCGGTGCTGGCATCTGTGCTGGGTCTAGGAGAGATTGCTTACTGGGCGATTACACGGGATGCTTTCGGGGTGTTGGAGATGCAGATGCCGATACTGCTGCCACGAATGTCTTTTACGTTGGTAGAGTCAGGTGTGGAGAAGCATATGCTTAAGTATGAATTAAGTTTTGGTCAAGTTCGAGACGGACTTGAGGAACGGAAAAAGCAATGGATTGCCACTCAAGATCAGCTTGGAATGCAGGATCAGTTTTCCGGGGCAAAGGAAGCTTTTGTCCGCATGTACGAACCGCTTGTGCAGCAGACAGGTTTGATTGAAAAAGGTTTGCTACGGCTTGGAGAAACCAACCGCGATAAGATTCTGTCACAGATCGCCTATCTGGAGGCAAAAGTTCAGGAAGCGTTGCTTCGACAAAATGAAACAGCACTTCGCCAGTGGGATCGTATTGAATGGTCGCTTTTCCCATTTGGACAGCCGCAGGAGCGGGCGTATACGATCTATCATTTTCTGAATCGTTATGGTCTCAGTCTGATGGATACGATTATGAATGTACCATTGGATTTGACGGGTACGCATCGTGTTATTTATGTATAATTTGTTGTTTTATATAGGATTTATCATGGAATAAAATTAACCAATTTGAAGGAGGAAACAAAGTATGACTTCCCATTCTCTGCAAAATAGCATAGTTCACGATCTTAAATTGGCTCCTGAAGGTCATTTGAAAATTGATTGGGTAGAAGCACATATGCCGGTATTGAACCGTATACGTCAACAATTCGAGCAAGAGCAGCCTTTTGCTGGTTTGAAGGTAACCATCTGTTTACATCTGGAGGCCAAAACGGCTTATTTGGCTAAAGTGGTACAAGCAGGTGGAGCGCAGGTAACTATTACGGGTAGTAATCCATTGTCCACACAAGATGATGTTTGCGCCGCATTAGTTGAAGATGGCGTTACAGTATTAGCTAAATACAATCCGGACCCAGAAGAATTCAAAAATTTGCAAATCAAGGCACTGGAAACAAAGCCGGATCTCATTATAGATGATGGTGGTGACTTGGTTACTCTGTTGCAATCCGAACGGCCTGATCTGATTTCTACGATCCGTGGGGGAGCAGAGGAGACAACTACTGGCATTATTCGTTTGAAGGCATTGGAAAAAGAAGGGCAACTTCACTTTCCGATGGTGGCTGTTAATGATGCTTACTGCAAATATTTGTTTGACAACCGCTATGGTACAGGACAGTCAGCTTTCGACGGCATTATTCGTACGACTAATCTGGTTGTAGCCGGAAGTACAGTGGTTGTGGTAGGTTATGGCTGGTGTGGCAAAGGGGTTGCAATGCGTGCGAAAGGGTTGGGAGCCAACGTTGTTGTAACCGAGGTTGATCCAATCAAGGCTGTAGAAGCCCATATGGATGGTTTCCATGTGTTACCAATGGTAGAGGCTGCCAAACTGGGTGATTTCTTTATTACAGTAACTGGTAACAAGGCTGTAATTACAGGGGAACACTTTGATGTGATGAAGGATGGGGCTGTGCTGTGTAACGCAGGGCATTTTGATGTGGAGGTTAGTAAGCCTGAGCTTGCTAAACGTTCCGAATCCATTCGTACGGTGCGTCGTAATATTGAGGAATATCGCTTTAAAGATGGACGTAAAATGTATTTGCTGGCAGAAGGACGCCTTGTGAATCTAGCTGCCGCCGATGGTCATCCAGCAGAAATTATGGATACGACATTTGCGCTTCAGGCGCTTGGCTTGAAATACGTGAATGATCGTTATAAAGAGCTTGGTAAGGCCGTTATCAATGTACCTTATGAAATTGATGAGCAGGTAGCTCGATTCAAGCTTGATAGTCTGGGAATTCAAATTGACACGTTAACTGAAGACCAAAAGATCTATTTGGACAGCTGGAACGCGTAAGCGGATTTTTCGTCACGATTTTCGCTGCAAAAGTGTTGTGTTTTTAATGCAAGTGTTTGTTTAGGTTGACATAATGGACAGAGAGTAAGCCCTTTATTCCGTGTGGTTTCGAAACCTGATGCATATTGTCGGGTGCCGGCTTCATGGGATAAGGGGCTTTTTTGTATCTTATGACGCAGGGCTACAATAACAGACATAATGCTATGGATCCAACTTCTATCACTTTTTGGTAATGAAAAAGAGGTCTTTGATTTTTTAAAGCGAATCTATTATGCTTAGGTGGTGGAAAGTGGGCCAAAGTGGGAGAATGGGGTAAGGGGTGACGAAACCAATGTTTATGGGGGAGTTCCAACATAGCATTGATGAGAAGGGGCGGCTTACTGTACCGGCCAAGTTTCGTGAACTTCTCGGTGCCTCGTTCGTGGTTACCCGCGGGCTGGACCAATGCCTCTTCGTGTATCCTATGGATGAGTGGGCTGTCATGGAGAAAAAACTTAAAGCACTGCCTCTGATGAAGGCCGATGCGCGGGCGTTTACCCGTTTTTTTTTCTCGGGGGCGACTGAATGCGAATTGGACAAACAGGGCAGGGTAAATTTACCGGGGAATTTGTGCGAATACGCCAAGCTTACTAAAGAGTGCGTCGTATTGGGAGTGTCCACCCGTGTAGAGATTTGGAGCAAGCACACTTGGGAGCAATATTTCAACCAATCAGAGGAAGCATTTAATGACATTGCTGAGAAATTGGTTGATTTCAACTTTGAATTGTAATTTAGGAGGTCAGCCGTTTGTTTCACCACATTACCGTACTCAAAGAAGAAGCAACACAGGCACTAAACATCAGGCAGGACGGGATTTATGTGGACTGCACGTTGGGAGGGGCAGGACACAGTTCCGTCATTGCATCACAGCTTGGCCCTGAGGGAAGGCTTATTGCCTTTGATCAGGACGACTGGGCATTGAACAATGCGCGAGAGAAGCTGTCAGCCTATGAAGGAAAAATTTCATTAGTGAAATCTAACTTCCGCCACTTGCAGGACAAGCTGACTGAATTGGGATTGCCCGAAAAAGACGGCGTCCCGCAGGTCCAGGGTATTTTGTTCGATCTGGGTGTGTCCTCGCCCCAGTTCGATGAGGGGGAACGGGGATTTAGTTACAATCATGATGCGCCGCTTGATATGCGGATGGATCAGAGTAGCTCGCTTACGGCTTACGAAATTGTCAATGAATGGTCGGAAGCAGAGATTGCGCGTATTTTGTTTCATTACGGAGAAGAGAAGTTTTCACGACGGATCGCAAAGATCATGATTGAACGTCGATTGAACAAGCCTATTCACACAACAGGGGAACTTGTCGATATTATCAAAGAAGGAATTCCAGCTGCGGCACGCAGAACCGGGGGACATCCGGCTAAACGCAGTTTCCAGGCTTTGCGGATTGCTGTAAATGATGAGTTGGGTGCACTGGAAGATACTTTGCATCAGGCAATAAGATGTCTGGCTCCAGGAGGCAGAATTTCGGTCATTACATTCCATTCTCTGGAGGATCGGATATGCAAGCATATTTTCAAGGAGTATTTGGCGAAAAGCATCTATCCATCTGATTTGCCTATTTTGGAGGACAAAATGATAGGCGATCTGAAGCTGGTGAACCGTAAGCCGATTGTAGCGTCAGAGCAGGAATTGGAGCTTAATCCACGGTCCCGGTCAGCGAAGCTGAGAGTTGCCGAAAAATTGTAAATTTAATGGAGAAGGAGAGGCGACATGGCTTATACACGCGGTAATTTGGCTGTAAAAGAAAGAGCCCGTCAGGAACAGGTTCAGCAACAACGGTATCGTGAGACCACCAAAGTCGTTACACGCCGCAGAGAGCTGCCGATTCGAGAAAAGCTGCTGTATCTATTGACACTTGTAGCGTGCATTGTCATTGCTGGTATGTTGATTGGCAGGTACGCTCACATTTATCAAATCAATTATTCGATTAATACGGCAAGCAAGGACATTTCCAAATTACAGACCAATATCGCCCAACTGAAGATTCAAAAGGAGCGTCTGGAAAATCAGATCGTGCCGACTGCAAAGGAACAGGGATATATCGAACCAACAAGAGAGCCCATTCGTGTGGAAAAGCAGGCTGCCAAATAGTTAAGGGCATAGCATCAAGCTATGCTCTGACGTACATTTTTTTTGCAGAGAGGTTTGAGCTATGGTCAAAAGAATAAAGCTTCGTACACTGCTGATAGGGGGATGTATTACCCTCTTTTTTCTTGTTCTGCTACTTAAGGTATTTTGGATTCAAGTTGTGAGCGGGGAGTACTGGCATAACCTGGTAGTTACTCAAGTGGAAAAAGATCAGGTGATTCAGCCCAAGCGTGGAACCATTACGGACCGTAAAGGAAACGTATTGGCTACGGATGCACCGGCTTATACGGTAGTTGTCAATCCTACCATCATTCAGGAGTATGATTTGGAGAATGAGGTTGTAGCTAAGCTACACCAATTACTCAAAACACCTGAGGATGAGCTGAGAAGGCATCTTTCTGCAAAGGATAAAGCGGGGAACTACTTAAAAAACCGCGAGATCCGCAATGGAGGCTGGAAGGTAGATCCTGAGGTCAAGGCACAAGTGGATACGTTCAAAGAGTATTTGAAGGATAAGTATCAAGTAATTGGAGCTGTGGACACTGTTCAAGGATCCAAACGCTATTATCCAGAAAATAAGCTGGCTTCCCATGTTCTTGGCTATCAAAGAAAAGATGGCACAGCAGGTATGGGGTTGGAAGCTTATTATAATAAAGAGCTCTCGGGGACGGCTGGAAAGCTTCTCTATCAGCGGGATCGGAAGGGAGTTCCTCTTCAAGGATCGGGAAGTGTCTATGAGCCGGCACAAAATGGTAAAAATTTAAAGCTGACGATTGACGATACGATTCAGTATTATATAGAGGATGCCATGCAGGAAGCTATAGCAAAATACAATCCGAAAACGATGACTGTGGTAGCGGCTGATCCCAAAACGATGGATGTTCTCGGTATGGCGACCTACCCGAATTTTAATCCCAATACATATGGGAGTACACCTTTGGAATATTTCCGTAATAATGCTACTCAGTCCATCTACGAGCCGGGCTCCACGTTTAAGATTGTCACTTTGGCTGCCGCGGTTCAAGAAAAGGTATTCAATCCGAATGAATCCTACCAATCTGGTATGATTCGGGTCGGAGGCTGGGATATTCGTGACGTAAGCCGTAACTGGGGAACGTTAACTTATCTTCAGGGAGTCAAGCGTTCAAGTAACGTCGGCTTTGTCCATCTGGGGCTGGATAAGTTGGGTGGCGAAAGGCTGAAGAAATATATTAATAACTTTGGTTTCGGGGTGAAAACGGGTATTGATCTTCCGAGTGAGTCTACCGGAGCTATCACATTCCATACCCAGTACAAATCCGAGGTCGCAACGGCTTCATATGGACACGGACGTGTCCAGGTGACGCCAATCCAGCAGGTAGCTGCCATCTCGGCAATTGCTAACGGGGGGAAGCTGATGCAGCCTCATCTGGTAAAGGAAATTATAAACCCAGATACAGGCGAAGTGCAGACGATTCAGCCAAAGGAAATCCGCCAAGTGATTACTCAGGAATCTGCAGCTCAGACAAGCAGCTATCTGGAGCAGGTTGTGTCTGACCAGGAAATTGGTACGGGACGCCTTGCTTATATCGACGGATATCGTGTAGCTGGTAAAACAGGTACAGCGACGAAAGTCGTTGGAAAAGTATATGACCATTCGAAGGATGTCGTGTCCTTTATAGGTTTTGCACCGGTAAATGATCCGAAAATGGCTGTTTTGGTTGTTATGGACGAACCTAACAAATCGGTAGGCGGCGGTACAGCAGCAGCGCCTGTATTTAAAAAAATCGTATCCCAATCGTTGCAATATATGGGTGTTCCAAAAACGGGAACTAAAACGAATAAATCAGGTGGTGCTGTTGTAAAAACAGTGAATTTGCCAACGGTACCACAATTAACGGGTCAGGTGAAGAAGGATGCGCAAAACGCATTGCTCAAACAGGGGATTGCCTATGAAACGGTAGGCAAAGGCTCCAAAATTGTTCGCCAGTATCCTGAAGCAGGCGTCAAAATGAAACCCGGACAACGCATTTACTTGCTGACTGAGGATAGTGCTAACATGACTATTCCTGATTTTACAGGTGTTTCGTTGCGTGACACACTTCAAGTCCTAACCCTTATGAGGGTTGGTGTGCAGGTAAGCGGCGAAGGTTATGTCGTCTCTCAAAAGGCGCAAATGGTAAATGGAAAGCGAATCGTCAGTGTGATGCTTCAGCCGGCCAAAGAAACGGTGACCGGAGTGAAACCGGAGGAAACACAGGACTCGACTAATGGAGTTGCAGCTAACCAGATTGGGAGCGCGACAAAAACGGAGGCCGATAATAAAAACGAATCCGGTACTACTGCCGAAGCTGGAACAGACGCGGGAGCTCCTAAGAGAGGAATATCGGCTGTTGCAGATGAGAAAAGTGCTGCTGAGATTAAAGGCGAGGATAACTGATAGCTTGTTCTAATGTTCGTTCTTTTGAATATTCATGAGGTAAGACATGTCATGAGTATTTGAGGAACGGAGGGAGCGCGTTTGAAAAAATCTAACGTGACCATGCGGCGAAGGCTGGTATGGGGGTTAATGGGATTATTTGTACTGTTTGCGGCCTTGTCGATCCGGCTCGCCTATGTTCAATTGGGTAAAGGAGGCGAGTTCTCGGCCAAGGCTGAGGATTCGTGGCGCCGCAATATTCCATTTGCCGCCAAGCGTGGCGAAATTTTGGATCGGCAGGGTACGGCGCTGACCTACAATGTCAGTTCGCCCACAGTCATGGCGATACCAGTACAGATTAAGAAGCCGGAAGAAACGGCACGCAGGCTGGCGCCCTTGCTGGATATGAGTGAGGATAAAGTGCTCAAGCTGATTACCAAACGAACAGCAAGCCAAAAACTTCAGCCCGGCGGACGAAAAATTACGATGGAGAAAGCGCAGCAAATTCGTGATTTGAAGCTGCCGGGTATCGTTGTTGCTGAAGACAACAAACGTTATTATCCTTATGGTGATCTAGCCGCTCATATTCTTGGGTTTACAGGAATTGATAATCAAGGGCTGACAGGCGTAGAGAAGCAGCAAAACAGTAAGCTTCGGGGAATTGACGGAAGTATTGCATATTTATCAGATGCAGGTGGTCGTCTGATGCCAGGTTCTTCCGAAAAATACATTGAACCGAAGGATGGACTGAATTTACAATTAACCATTGATAAGTCTGTGCAGTCCATTATGGAGCGGGAGCTTGACCAAGCCATGGTCAAATTTCAGGCGAAGTCCGCGTTGTCTATAGCTATGAACCCCAAGACGGGTGAAATATTAGGCATGGCTGGACGACCAAGCTATGAGCCAGCGCTATACAAGCAATATGCGCCTGAAATCTACAATCGAAATCTGCCTATCTGGATGACATATGAACCTGGGTCTACTTTTAAAATTATTACATTGGCGGCTGCCTTGGAAGAAAAGAAGGTCAATCTCAAAAATGACCGTTTTTTTGATCCGGGATATATTGAAGTCGGTGGAGCACGCCTGCGTTGCTGGAAGAAAGGCGGACATGGGAGCCAAACTTTCCTTCAAGTGGTGGAGAATTCTTGCAACCCTGGTTTTGTAACATTGGGGCAGCGGTTAGGCAAAGAAACACTGTTCAAGTACATTCGCAATTTCGGCTTCGGCAGCAAAACGGGGATCGACATGATTGGTGAGGGCAATGGCATTTTGTTCAAGCTACCTCAGGTAGGTCCTGTAGAACTGGCGACGACCGCTTTTGGTCAAGGGGTGTCTGTCACCCCGATCCAGCAGGTTACGGCTGTATCAGCGGCAATCAATGGCGGTAATCTTTACAAGCCTCACATTACAAAAGGTTGGGTTCAGCCGGGAACCGGAAAAGTGCTGGAAAAAGTAGAACCAGAACTGGTACGTAGGGTCATTTCAGAGGACACCTCCCGACAGGTAAGGGAAGCGCTGGAAAGTGTCGTTGCTAAAGGTACAGGTCGTCCTGCTTTTATTGAAGGCTACCGGGTGGGAGGTAAAACGGGGACAGCACAAAAGGTGATTAACGGGCGTTATTCTTCCTCGGAGCATATTGTATCCTTTATTGGTTTTGCACCGGCAGATGATCCGCAAATCGTCGTCTATACCGCTGTCGATAACCCGAAGGGCATTCAATTCGGCGGGGTTGTTGCTGCGCCAATCGTGCAAAATATTTTAAAGGACGCGCTGATTGCCTTAAAAATACCACCTCGCACCAATCAAATTGCCAAAGAGTACAAGTATGGAGAAAATCCGATCGAAACGGTACCTGATCTGGTAGGTGCTACTGCAGCTGATTTGTACGAAGATATGAATATGAACTTTATGCTCGTAAAATCCGGGTCAGGCAAGACGGTCGTGAGTCAGGCGCCGAAGCCGGGCTCCAGATTGGAGCGGGGATCAACGATCCGTATTTACATGGGGGATTGATAGGTTCATTTTATACCATACTATGAATAACGAGAGAGCAATGGAGGAATGAAAGATGCAGCTTCAACAATTGGCTTCACTGCTGGCCGTCTCCCGTGTCGTGGGTGACGGTACAGTGGATTGCCGAGGAATCGGGGCGGATTCACGTCGAGTGCAACCGGGAGATTTATTTCTGTGTCTGCCAGGTTTTACAGTGGACGGACATGACTATGCTGAGCAGGCAATTGCGTCCGGAGCGGCAGCTTTGGTCGTTGAACGGGAACTGGATGTACCTGTTCCGCAGCTTGTAGTTAAGGATGCACGACATGCCATGGCGGTTTTGGCGGATTATATGTTTGATTCACCGAGCCGACGCATGCGCATGATCGGCATAACCGGAACCAACGGTAAAACAACGATAACTTATCTGATTGAAAAGATCATGAAGGACGCCGGGGTGAACACCGGACTGATTGGTACGATTCAAATGCGTTACGGTGGTCAGTCTTATCCAATGTCTGGCACTACGCCCGAAGCGGTGGAACTTCAACGTTATCTGGGAAATATGGCAGAGCAGGGGGTTCAATGCTGTGTCATGGAAGTATCCTCACATGCGTTGGAGCAGGGTCGCGTCAAGGGAACTGATTTTCGCACAGCTATATTTACAAACCTGACGCAGGACCACCTGGACTACCACAACACAATGGAGGAGTACCGTGCTGCAAAAGGACTTTTGTTCTCTAGGTTGGGAAATGCTTTCTCGCGTGATGCATCAGATAGCAAATATGCTGTTCTGAATGCAGACGATCCGGCTTCTTCCTATTTGCAGGCTCAAACTGCGGCCCAAGTGATTACATACGGCGTGGAAAAGGAATCTGATGTGCAGGCATCTCGTATCACTATTGGTGCCAAGGGAACCTTCTTCCATGTGTCCACTTTTAAAGGAGATACCGATATTGAGCTTCGAATGGTGGGCAAGTTCAATGTGTACAACGCACTGGCGGCCATTACCGCAGCTCTGCTGGAGGGAATTTCGCTGGCGGATATCAAGAGGAGTCTAGAGTCTATCGCGGGCGTAGATGGGCGGGTAGAGCCTGTAGATGCGGGTCAGCCCTTTGCTGTTATTGTAGACTATGCCCATACACCGGACGGATTGGAAAATGTCCTTCGCACCGTAAAGGAATTTGCGGTCGGTAAAGTATGGTGTGTATTTGGATGCGGCGGTGACCGGGATCGTACGAAACGTCCGTTGATGGGGAAAATTGCTGCGCGTTACAGTGATCATTCGTTTATTACTTCCGACAATCCGCGAACAGAGGACCCGAAAGTGATTTTGAAAGACATCGAACAAGGGCTGATTGATGAAGGTATACCCGCAGAACGATACGAATTGATCGTGGATCGAAGAACTGCAATTCATAAAGCTGTTGAAATGGCAAGCCCTGACGATGTAGTATTGATTGCGGGAAAAGGTCATGAGACTTACCAGTTGATCGGAAAAACGGTGCATGAATTCGATGACCGCATCGTAGCCAAAGAAGCGATAAGGGGTTTATCCAAGTGATGAAAAGAACAATCGGTCAGATTGCATCTATGTGTGAAGGAACACTTCACGGAGAAGCGGACGCCGAACAGATAGTCGAAGGCGTTTTTACAGATTCTCGCAGGCCGCAGAGCCAAGGGTTGTTTGTTCCACTCGTGGGCGAACGATTTGATGGGCATAATTATGTGCAGCAGATCGTAAGTGAGGCAGGTGCAGCTGCATTTTTATGGCAAAAGGATCATGGCGTACCTCCGGCTGAGAACGCTATTGAGGTAGAGGATACGTTAGAAGCCCTTCAGCATCTAGCAGCTGCATACTTACGCGAAACTGGCGTTTCTGTCGTTGGGATCACGGGAAGCAACGGCAAGACGACAACGAAAGACATCGTAAACGCTCTGCTGGGCACGACTTTTAAAGTACACAAAACCGAAGGAAATTATAACAATCATATCGGTTTGCCTTTAACGGTACTGTCCATGCCGCAGGATACAGATATTCTCATTCTGGAGATGGGCATGAGTGGACGTGGAGAGATTCGTCTGCTGGCTAATATTGCCCAACCAGATGTAGCTATCATAACGAACATAGGCGAATCGCACTTGCTGCAGCTTGGTTCTCGTGCGGAAATCGCTCGTGCAAAGTTGGAAATCACAAGTGGCCTTAAGCCCGGTGGTTTGCTGATCTACAACGGGGATGAACCACTGCTTTCACAAGTGTTGGCGGAGTCTGAAACGGTCAAGCCTGAAGGTTTAAAATTATTTACGTTCGGGCTAGCTGCAGGCAACGATGACTATCCAACTGAAATCACTTCGGATGGAGAAGGTAGCTTATTCATAACAGCCCAATCTGGCAAAGAGGCTTTCCGACTTCCCTTGCTTGGACAGCACAATGTTGTAAATGGTTTGGCAGCACTGGCGGTAGCGCGTCATTTCAATGTCGATGCAGACCATATACGTAAAGGGTTGTCGTCTTTAAAACTGACGGGCATGCGTATTGAGGTCGTGAACTGTCCTAATGGACTTACTGTGCTAAACGACGCTTATAATGCCAGTCCGGCTTCTATGAAGGCTGCAATTCAGACGTTGTCTGCGTATAAAACGGATGGACGTAAAGTCGCCGTACTTGGTGACATGCTGGAGCTGGGACCTGAGGAAAAGCAATTCCATGAGGAAATTGGAATTTTCGCGGCAAAGCACGACGTAGAGGTACTGTTTACCTACGGTGCGTTAGGCACTTCGATTGCACAGGGCGCGCAAGGGTTGATGCCAGCTGTTAACGTGCACGCTTATACAGATAAGCAAGAGTTGATCCAGCATTTGCGGGTTCATCTCCACGCCAATGATATTGTGCTGGTTAAGGCATCCAGAGGGATGCGACTAGAAGAAATTGTGGATGCGCTGAAAAACGGTCCGCTACAGAACTGATGTTGACGAGAGGGAGACTCCCATGGATATTCAATTATTACTGCTGACGATCGTCGTATCGTTTATACTGGCGGTCATTGCCGCTCCACTGCTCATTCCGCTGCTGCGGCGAATGAAATTTGGCCAGCAGGTCCGGGATGACGGGCCACAAAGCCATCTTAAAAAGATAGGTACGCCTACAATGGGCGGTATCGTGATTCTGGTGGCTTTTACGCTGACCTTTCTTAAGTTTTCAGCTATCAAAAATACGGACTTTTACGTTCTGCTGGTTGCTACGCTCGGCTTTGGGCTGATCGGCTTTTTGGACGACTATATCAAAATTGTATTCAAACGCTCGTTAGGCCTGACGGCGCGTCAAAAGCTGTTTGGACAATTATTGTTTGGCGCGATCATGTGCTGGCTTCTGCTTAGCAATGATCATAGTACTGCGATCGGTATCCCTGGAACGTCATGGTCATTTGATTGGGGCGGCTGGTTCTATTATCCGTTCATCATTATCATGATGCTGGCAATTAGCAACGCTGTCAATTTCACGGATGGGCTGGACGGGCTGCTGTCCGGTACAAGTGCCATTGCCTTTGCTGCTTATGCCATTGTCGCGATTCAGGCAACCTCGCTTCCGGCAGCAGTATGCTCAGCAGCTATGATTGGCGCTGTACTAGGATTTCTCGTATATAATGCTCATCCTGCCAAGGTGTTTATGGGTGACACAGGCTCGCTGGGAATCGGCGGCGCCATAGGTGCCATTGCCATCGTTACGAAAAGCGAAATTTTGTTTCTCATTATCGGCGGTGTATTCGTAATTGAAATGCTGTCCGTGGTCTTGCAGGTAGCTTCCTTTAAAACACGTGGCAAGCGTATTTTCAAAATGAGCCCGATTCATCATCATTTCGAGCTGTCCGGCTGGTCCGAATGGCGCGTAGTTATTACATTCTGGGCTGTAGGACTGCTGTTGGCAGGACTCGGACTTTATCTCAACAAGGGGTTGTAGACCAATGAACCATCCAGACGCATACAGAGATCAGGAAGTCGTCATTATCGGTCTGGCCAAAAGCGGCGTGCAAGTTGCCAAGGTGCTGCACCAGGCCGGAGCGAAGCTGACAGTCAATGATAAAAAAGATAGGGAACAATGTCCCGAAGCTTCTGAATTAGAGGCTTTGGGAATTTCCGTTTTATGCGGGGGTCACCCAGAGGGGTTGATTCATCCTGGAGTGAAGCTGGTTGTCAAAAATCCAGGCATTCCTTATACGGCCCCTCCCGTACAGAAAGCTGTCGAGCTCGGCATTGAGGTTGTGACCGAGGTTGAGGTCGCCTACCATCTATGTAAAGCTCCGATCATCGGAATTACTGGCTCCAACGGAAAGACGACCACGACCACTTGGGTAGGCAAGCTGTTGGAGGCATCCGGCATGAATCCAATCGTGGCTGGTAATATCGGTACGCCCTTATGTGAGGCGGCTGTGGACGCCAAGTCGGATGAGTGGATGGTTGTGGAGCTGAGCAGCTTTCAGTTAAAAGGAACAAAGGATTTCAAGCCCGCTGTGGCCTGCCTGCTCAATGTAGCAGAGACCCATTTGGACTACCACGGAGGCATGGAGGACTACGTTGCATCCAAGGCGCGTCTATTTGCCAATCAAACGGCGGCGGATACTGCGGTGGTGAACTGGGACGACCCCGTCTGCCGGGAGCTGGTACCCTATATAAAAGCGAAGCTGCTTCCGTTCTCTACGACAGAACGTTTGCAGGAAGGGTTGTTTGCTGATCCGCCATACATACCGGATGTGACGGACGATATTGAACGTAGCATCGTATACCGCGATGGAAATGGTGTGCTGCATCCCATTATAGGCATAGCTGAGATTGGACTTCCGGGTCGTTTTAACGTAGAAAATGCTCTTGCTGCCTGCGCAATCGCCATTGCTGCAGGCGCAGAACCAGCAAATTTGGCGGAACCATTAAGTACTTTTCGCGGCGTAGAACATCGGCTTGAATATGTTTTAGAACACGCTGGTGTAGCTTATTACAATAATTCCAAAGCAACCAATTCGAAAGCAACGATGATGGCCTTATCTTCCTTTAAGCAGCCTATTGTACTCATTGCCGGAGGATTGGATCGTGGCTCTGATTATACAGAGCTCGTACCTTCTTTACAGGAAGGTGTGAAAGCCGTTGTGCTCCTGGGTGAGACACGGCATAAGCTGGCTGAGCGGGCCAAGCAGGCCGGAATAGAGCATGTCAAGGTCGTCGATAATGGGGAGGATGCCGCCGCTACGCTCGTGGAGGCTGTGAACAAGGCTTCTGAATTTGCTGAGACGGGAGATGTGGTATTACTCTCACCCGCCTGTGCAAGCTGGGATATGTTCCGATCCTATGAAGAGCGTGGACGTATTTTTAAAGAGGCGGCGCATAAATTGTAAGTAGGGGGGTTGGATAAGCCCCTACTTTTATGCAAGGGGTGGCCTCCTGATGAAGCAGTCTCGTCCAGCGCCGGATCTATGGCTTTTCGTTTGTATTGTAAGCTTATTAGCCATCGGCATGGTTATGGTATATAGTGCGGGCGCCGTCCTCGCTTTTCACGAGTACGGGGACTCCTACTATTTTGTTAAGCGACAATTGCTGTTTGCGGGGCTCGGCCTAGTAGCGATGTACTTTACTGCCAGAACGGACTACCGGGTCTGGCAGAAATATGCCAAGGTCGTATTGTTGATCTGTCTAGCGCTGCTGGTTGCCGTATTAATTCCCGGCATTGGTGTAGTAAGAGGCGGGGCACGAAGCTGGCTCGGTATTAGCTCTTTCGGCATTCAGCCTTCCGAGTTTATGAAGCTAGGTATGATTCTTTTTCTCGCTCGTTGGCTCAGTCGTCCTGATTATGATATTAGCTCTTTTACGCGCGGCCTGTTGCCGCCGCTTGGACTCATGGGACTGGCTTTTGGGCTTATTATGCTCCAGCCCGATTTGGGCACAGGTACGGTAATGATGGGAGCGTCCATGCTCATCGTATTTACGGCAGGCGCGCGTATGAAGCATCTCGGTCTGCTAGCTCTGTCGGGAGCAGCGGGGTTTGCTGCACTGATTGCAGCTGCGCCTTATCGACTCCAGCGCATCACAGCTTTTCTGGACCCTTGGTCCGATCCGCTTGGCGCAGGCTATCAAATTATTCAATCGCTATATGCGATTGGTCCTGGCGGGCTGGCGGGCTTGGGACTCGGCATGAGTCGACAAAAATATAGCTACGTTCCTGAGCCGCAAACTGATTTTATTTTTTCCATTTTGGCGGAGGAGCTTGGCTTTATCGGTGGAATGACGGTGCTGGGGCTCTTTTTGGTTCTCGTGTGGAGAGGAATGCGTGTCGCTATAACCATTCCGGATACCTATGGTAGTTTGCTTGCGGTGGGTATTGTCGCAATGGTTGCCGTACAGGTCGTCATTAATATTGGTGTCGTTATCGGTTTAATGCCGGTGACAGGAATAACACTGCCCTTAATCAGCTATGGAGGTTCTTCTCTGACCTTAATGCTAACTGCTCTGGGCATTTTACTAAATTTATCACGTTATGCGAGGTGAACGTTTATGCGCGTCGTGTTGAGCGGCGGCGGCACCGGAGGGCATATTTATCCGGCGTTGGCCGTAGCCAGACAGTGCGAAGAAATTGATCCAGACGCTGAATTTTTATACATTGGCGGTCAACGAGGACTCGAAAGTAAGTTGGTTCCTCAGGAAAAAATTCCATTTGAGGCTATTGATATCACAGGATTTCGTCGCAGCTTGTCTGTGGAAAATATAAAAACGATCATGCGTTTTTTCAATGGGGTTCGCAGATCCAAAGCATTATTAAAGAAATTTAAGCCAGATGTCGTTATTGGAACTGGGGGATATGTATGTGGCCCCGTCGTTTATGCAGCTTCCAAGTTGGGAATTCCCAGCATTATTCATGAGCAAAATGCAATTCCAGGGCTGACTAATACATTTCTGAGTCGCTATGTGGATACAGTGGCTGTTAGCTTTGAAGGCTCAGAAGGAGCTTTTCCCAAAGCTAAAAATGTACTGTACACCGGAAACCCGCGTGCTACAACAGTTCGTTTGGCTAACCGGGATCGGGGATTTGCTACGATTGGGGTTCCGATGGACAGCTCAGTTGTCCTTGTGGTCGGTGGCAGCAGGGGAGCGAAGGCCATTAATGACGCCATGATTGCAATGGCTCCGCAACTTTCGCAACTGAAAGACGTCCATTTTGTATATGTAACCGGAGAATCTTATTACGAGCAAACGCTGGATAGCATACGGAATCAGATCGGCTCATTGCCCAATCATCTACATGTGCTTCCCTATATTCACAATATGCCAGAGGTGCTGGCCTGTACTTCTTTAATTGTTAATCGTGCAGGTGCGTCCTTCTTGGCAGAGATTACATCGCTCGGCATTCCGTCCATTCTGATCCCATCACCTAATGTGACGAATAACCATCAGGAGGCTAATGCTCGTACCCTTGAAAAGGCAGGCGCATCCGTCATGATTGTAGAAAAGGAACTGAGTGGCCCGGCCCTGTTTCAATCTATAGCGGGAATTATGAAGGATAAGGCATGGCGGAGTCGCATGGCGGAGTCGGCGTCTGCGCTTGGCAAGCCTGACTCAGCGGATATTTTAGTAAAAGAAATGGAGCGTCTTGCCCGTAAAAGGTAGTTTGCAGCGTAGAATTGGGCGGTTGTCACACACCGGATGGTATTTACATAGGATACCCTATAGATTGTGACCATCACTCAGGCTGCCGGTTGTCAGGTGAGAGCCTTATAACCATGCGGGGCAAGCAACAAGGAGGTTTCAGTACAATGCAGCAATGGATGCCATTATTAGCGGAGCATGATATCGGAAAAGTGCTGGAGCATGAGCCGCTGTCCAAATATACGACATGGAAGATTGGAGGCCCTGCGGATGCACTTGTCATCCCGGATACCAAAGAGCAGCTGGCAAGAGTTTTGAAGCTGGCTAGCGAGCACGGAATTCCCTGGATGCAGTTGGGGCGGGGCTCCAACATGCTCGTCTCTGACAAAGGGATACGGGGACTTGTGATCAAGCTGGGACCAGGATTTGATTATGTTCATTTTGAAGATGAACAGATCGTTGCTGGAGGAGGCGTTTCACTGGTCAAACTGTGCGTTATGGCCAGCAAACAGGGCCTATCCGGTCTTGAATTTGCTGGTGGTATCCCAGGATCGGTCGGTGGGGCTGTCTACATGAACGCCGGTGCCCATGGGTCTGATGTGTCACAAATATTCCAGTCCGCTGAGATTGTGCTGGATACAGGGGAATTGGCTGTGTACGATGCCGAGAATATGCATTTCAGCTATCGTCACTCCGTGTTGCATGAGCAACGTGGAATGGTGACAGAGGCAGTGTTTCGGATGAAGCGGGGCGACCGCGAGGAAATTTCAGCAGCGCTTGCGGCTTTTAAAGACCGCCGTCGGCTGACTCAGCCGCTACAGTTAGCTTGTGCAGGAAGCGTGTTCCGCAATCCTCCAGGAGACTATGCTGCCCGTCTTATTGAGAGCGCAGGTCTCAAGGGCTTGAAGGCGGGAGGCGCAGAGGTATCTGTACAGCATGCCAATTTCATTGTAAATACCGGTCAAGCGACAGCAGAGGACGTGCTTACCCTAATGAAGCATATTCAAAGTACAATATCATCTCAAACCGGCATCAAGCTAGTTCCGGAGGTTTTCGTAGTGGGTGAGCGGTAAACTCGGAGGTGATACATTGGACAAATTGGTGATTGAGGGAGGCCGTCCCCTGTCAGGCACCATACGTATCCATGGGGCAAAAAATGCGGCACTACCTATTCTTGCAGCGAGCTTACTTGCACAAGGTAAGGTAGAAATTCGGAATGTGCCCCATCTTTTAGACATTAAGGTCATGCTGCACATCCTTGAAAGACTCGGCTGTACATGCCGACATGAAGAGGAAACGGTATACGTGGATACGTCGTCCGTCCGAACGTTCCAAATTCCGGAAGATTTGATGAAGCAAATGCGCTCATCTATCTTTCTGATGGGACCGCTGCTCGCCAGATATGGAGAAGTTTCTATTTACCAGCCCGGAGGCTGTGCCATAGGCGAGCGCAAAATTGATCTTCACCTAGAGGGCTTAAAAGCTCTTGGCGCAGAGATAGAGGAAAAAGACGAGCAAATTACGTTTCGAGCCCACAAGCTGATCGGCTCGGACATCCACATGGATTTCCCGAGTGTAGGTGCAACGGAAAATATTATGATGGCCGCTGCGTTGGCTGAAGGACGAACAACGATCACCAATGCAGCGAGGGAACCGGAGATTCAGGATTTACAAAACTTCTTGAATGCCATGGGAGCCCGCATTATCGGTGCTGGAACCGACACGATTACAATTACGGGGGTCAGTTGCCTCAATCCGTGTACGTATGAGGTCATTCCTGACCGCATAGTTGCTGGAACGGTTATGATCGCAGCTGCAGCTACACGAGGAAGTGTGTCGTTGACACACTGCAATCCATCCCACTTGTCTGCTCTGATTCATGTCCTCAGGCGGGCTGGTGTTCAAGTCGGCATCTTGAATGATATAATGACCGTAAGTTGTATGAGTCGTCCCAAAGCAGTGGAGAGGATCGTTACCTCCCCTTACCCGTCTTTTCCGACGGATTTGCAATCTCAGGTCATGGTTCTGCTTTCTTTGGCGGACGGATTCAGTGTCATGAAAGAGACCGTCTTCGAAAGCCGATTCAAACATGTGGATGAACTAAATGTAATGGGTGCTGATATTACGGTTGATGCAAATGCTGCCTTTATAAGAGGAGTTTCACGTCTGTACGGGGCTACGGTAGAGGCTACCGATCTGCGGGCAGGGGCTGCGCTGGTCATAGCGGGTCTAGCGGCTCAAGGACGTACCGTTGTCGAGCAGGTTCATCATATTGACAGAGGGTATGACCGGATCGAGCGTCTTTTTCAGGGACTGGGTGCCCGAATGAGCCGTCAGTCTCCGGTGCCGGAGCAACTGGATTTCGTAAATTAATGCCTGTAATGTCCCTCCATTAACGGGGGGACAAAAGGCTTTTGTGGAGAGAAGCTATGCCAAATGCTCAAATACCTGTTCTTAAAAAGAACAGAACGAAAAAAAGAACAAGCCGGAAGATTACTATTCTTCTCATTTTGTTGTTTATCGTATTGCTCGCTGTTCTCTTTTTCCGTTCTTCGTTGAGTCGGGTTTCTGAAATTCGTTTTGATGGTAATGTATTTTCGACCCGAGACCAGCTTCTTAACCGAAGCGGTCTGGCTGTTGGAGATCAGTATTTCGGAGTCAGTTCATCTGACATCTCTGAGAAGTTGCGAGAAATTCAATCGATACAGCAAGTCACAGTGGACAAGCAGTTTCCGGGTATTATTGCTATTCACATTAAAGAGTTTGCTACGGTCGCTTACGAGTTGCAGAGTGACGGGAGCCTTCGTGCTATTCTAGCGAATGGGACAAGCGTGGGCGTGGGGAGTAGCGGAATAGCCGTTGAGAAGCCTATTTTGACCAAATGGAAATCTGATGATCCGTACAAAGCGAAGCTGTGTGATGCTTTATCACGCATTCCGGGGGAATGGACTGCCGATATTTCGGAAATCATTCCTGCACCGATTCCTTCTTTTCCGGACCGCATCAAAATGTACACACGTTCCCAGTTTGAGGTTATAACAACCGTTTCTCTACTGAATTCTAAAATCAGCTATTTGAATCAGGTGCTAGAAACAGAAGATCCAGGTTTGATCACCATGTTGGAGGCGGATTCCTACGTTCCGTTCAAACCAGATACGAGTGAAGAGAGCCAAGAAAAAGATACTACTCAGTGATGTGAAAAAATGCTAGAATTGATTTTATGGGTAATAGACTTGCCTCCTTCTTTTTTCTTCAAATTTTTATGTGACTGCAACCATAAATTGGCTTCTAAAAAATTTGTAGAAAAAAGAGGGAAAGCATGGAGTTTGTTGAATATGTACAGAGTGTGTTTAAAGAACGAAATTCATTTTGGAGTCAGGAGGTGCCACAGACTTGAGCAACAATGACATCATTGTTAGTTTGGACATCGGTACATCCAAAGTTCGGGCTATTATTGGGGAAATGAATAATGGAACCTTTAATATTATTGGAGTTGGATCTGCCGACTCGGAAGGGATTCGCAAAGGTGCAATTGTAGACATTGATCAAACCGTGCAATCAATCCGTAACGCCGTGGATCACGCAGAACGCATGGTTGGTATTCAAATAACAGAAGTGTATGTGGGGATTTCAGGCAATCATATTGGCCTGCAAAATAGTCATGGCGTAGTAGCCGTGTCCAACGAGGACCGTGAAATCGGTGAGGAGGACATTGAGCGTGTACTGAAGGCAGCTGAAGTTATTGCCGTACCACCGGAGAGGGAAATTATTGACGTGGTAGCCAAGCAGTACGTCGTTGATGGCCTTGAAGGCATTCAGGACCCTCGCGGTATGATTGGAGTTCGTCTCGAAGTAGAGGCTACGATTGTTACTGGAGGCAAGACCCCGATACATAATCTGTTGCGCTGCGTTGAGAAAGCTGGCTTGAGGATTAAAGATCTGGTCTTGCTGCCTCTTGGAGCCGGACAATTGTCTCTTTCGAAGGATGAAAAGGTGATGGGTTCAGTTCTGGTGGATATTGGTGCAGGTTCTACGAATGTTGCCATTTTCCAGGAAGGAACGATTGTTGCCACATCAACACTTCCGATTGGTGGAGAGTTTGTAACCAATGATATTGCCTACGGACTGAGAACCCTTACCGATCAAGCCGAAAAAGTAAAGCTTAAATACGGCTGCGCATGGTATGATGATGCGGCAGTCGATGTCGTCTTTAAAGTGACACGTATCGGCAGTAATGTGGATAAGGAGTTTAACCAGCAGGATTTGGCTGCTATTATTGAGCCGAGAGTGCAGGAAATTTTTCAACTCATTCAGGCGGAAGTTAAGCGCTTGGGTTACACAGAGCTTCCGGGAGGTTATATACTTACCGGAGGCACCGTCTCCATGCCTGGTGTACTTCAGGTGGCACAAAGCGAACTGGCCGCTTCCGTAAGGATCGCCGTACCTGATTTTATCGGTGTAAGGGATCCGGGCTACACGAGCGGGGTTGGAATCTTGCATAATGCTATTCGTTACTATCGCGGAAGATCGACTAGCGTTAGCAACAGTGGCGGAAGTGCCAAGAAGCCGACTAACCGAACCAAAAGCAGTAGTCCCGTTGCGGAAGGTGAGCAAAAGCAGGGGTTGATTGAACGATTAAAAAATATGTTCAGTGAATTTATATAACGTTCATTGCTAATTATGCCAATCATGGACGGGCCATCCATGCACATTGAGGGGGAGATGGAATAGTATGTTGGAATTTGATTTTGAAATGGAGAGCTTGGCTCAAATTAAAGTGATCGGCGTCGGAGGCGGCGGCAGCAATGCGGTTAACCGAATGATCGAAAATGGTGTTCAGGGTGTGGAGTTCATTACAGTCAATACAGATGCCCAAGCACTTCATTTAGCGAAGTCTGAGCATAAGCTTCAAATTGGCGATAAGCTGACCCGCGGTCTGGGTGCCGGCGCTAACCCAGATGTGGGTAAAAAAGCGGCTGAAGAGTCGCGTGAGCTCATTATGAATACGCTCAAAGGTGCGGATATGGTATTCGTAACGGCGGGAATGGGTGGCGGTACAGGAACCGGAGCGGCTCCTGTCATTGCTGAAATTGCCAAGGAATGCGGCGCGCTGACTGTAGGCGTGGTAACCCGACCGTTCACGTTTGAAGGGCGTAAGCGCTCCAATCAAGCTGAACTTGGTATTGAGGGATTAAAAGAAAAAGTAGACACTTTGATTGTAATCCCGAATGACCGCTTGCTTGAAATTGTGGACAAGAAAACCCCGATGTTGGAAGCATTCCGTGAAGCGGACAATGTTCTGCGTCAGGCGGTACAAGGTATTTCAGATTTGATCGCTGTACCGGGTCTAATCAACCTTGACTTTGCTGACGTTAAGACGATCATGACGGAGCGTGGTTCCGCTTTGATGGGGATTGGCGAAGCAACTGGTGAAAATCGTGCGGCTGAAGCAGCACGCAAGGCGATCATGAGCCCGTTGTTGGAGACATCCATTGAAGGTGCTCGCGGTGTGATTATGAACATCACTGGCGGCAACAACCTGTCTCTGTATGAGGTTAATGAAGCAGCTGAAATTGTAACATCGGCTTCCGATCCGGAAGTAAACATGATTTTTGGTGCTATCATTGACGAAGAGTTGAAAGAAGAGATCAAGGTTACCGTCATTGCCACTGGCTTTGAAGGCAAGCCAAGTCAACCAGCACCGGGACGTAAACCGGCAGCTAACCCGGCTACTTCTGAATCGGCGGAAAAAGGCTCTCCTAACTTGCGTCCATTTGGTAACACTCAAAGCAGTGATCAATTAGACATTCCTACATTTTTACGTAACCGTTCGCGCAATAATAATAACGATAACTAGTTTCAATTCAGACTGCCCGCATTCTCCCTGGAGATGCGGGCTTCTTTCTGTTTTCCGTATCCTGCAGTTCAGGTGCTTCTCCTCTTTCCGACAAAATTAGTCGGTCACCGTCCCCACCGTTAGACAGACTTTGAACAGCATGACTACTATACTTAAGCCTATCCTGCAAACGCTGGGCGGGTGAAGCCTTGGTTGTTTATATCGACTTGATTTTTTTGGCCAATTTGTTCATTGATGCTGTGCTGCTGATGGTCACCGCTTGGATGAGAAAAATCCGTCCGGTGTGGTGGAGGTTGATGGCTTCAGCTGGAATCGGCGCAATGTACGTGGTCATGATGTTTGTGCCGGAACTGTCCTTTTTATTTACGTTCCTGATCAAACTGGCATTATCGGTCATAATGCTGCTGGTGGCTTTTGGATTTGGCAGCATGCAAAAGTATCTTCGTACAATGGGTGCCTTTTACATGATCAATTTTGTAGCTGCAGGTGGCATTTTGGGGATGCATTATTTTCTCCAAAATACGGGGGAATTGTTTAATGGCATCTGGTACACCGCTTCAGGAGGAATGTCTTTTGAACTGAAAATTGCATTCTGGTTTATTTTATGCGCATTTGGCGGAGTGATGCTTTTCTTTCGAATTGTGCAGTCCTCAAAGCAGCGCACAGAAAGGATGAGTGGGTTTCTGGGACAAGTGCAGGTGTGGATTGGGCAGGATCATATTGAGTGTACAGGCTTGTTGGATACAGGTAACCAGCTCCATGATCCTTTGACCCGAACCCCGGTGATGGTCATGGAGGCAGCATTGTGGGAGTCGTATTTGCCCGCTTCCTGGCTCCAAAAATGTTCTGAGGGTAATGCTGACCAACTGGTGATGGAACTGGGAGACGAATCGTTTAGCTGGCAGGATCGTGTTCGTCTCGTCCCCTATCGTGGAATTAACCGCAGTCATTCCTTTATGCTTGCCCTTAAACCAGACCGGGTAGAGGTGGTGATGAATGGGGTTCATTTTGTACATCATCGAGTGTTGATTGGCTTGGACGGGGGAACATTGTCGGCAGAGGGGAAGTATCGCGCCATCATCCACCCGGATGTGACGGCACAAGAAGGGGGCAGTGCTGATACCAACCAGAAACGAGATGCACATTTGAGTGAACATTTTACAGAATCAGGATGATGGAGCATAACACAAAATGATGTTTGAAGGCGACAAGAAATATCCAATGGTGAAATGCACGGAGCACAGCAGGAATTGCACTATTTTCAAAAGGGGGAGAATGATATGCGGGAACAGATGAAATTGAAGATGAAAATTAGGCTAGCGTTGCAACTGCAATATTATCGTATTTTATTTTTACTTGGGCTGAAAAGTGAAGAAATTTATTATATTGGCGGCAGCGAGGCGCTCCCCCCACCGCTGACGAGAGACGAAGAAGAATATTTGCTGGGAAAACTTTCTTCTGGAGATGCGGCAGTACGGTCGATGCTAATCGAAAGAAATTTGCGGTTAGTCGTATATATTGCCCGCAAATTTGAGAATACGGGCATCAACATTGAAGATCTCGTATCCATCGGTGCTATTGGACTAATCAAAGCGGTTAACACTTTTGATCCGGAGAAGAAAATCAAACTTGCCACCTATGCGTCCCGATGCATTGAGAATGAGATTTTGATGTATTTGCGTCGCAATAGTAAAACAAGAACGGAAGTTTCTTTTGATGAGCCTCTGAATATTGATTGGGACGGTAACGAGTTGTTGCTTTCCGATGTGATGGGGACGGAAAATGATACCATTTACCGTAATATTGAAGAGCAGGTAGACCGTAAATTATTGCATAAAGCACTGGATAAGTTGACGGATCGAGAGCGTTTGATTATGGAGCTGCGCTTCGGCTTACAAGACGGAGAAGAGAAGACACAGAAGGATGTTGCTGACCTGTTGGGTATCTCGCAATCGTATATTTCGCGTCTGGAAAAACGAATAATAAAGCGCTTACGAAAAGAATTTAATAAAATGGTATAATGCATGGGTATATCCGGAAGCGATGGAAACGGCGAATAAAAAAATGCCCTCAGGAGATAATGTACATTAATGTTGCTCCTTGGGAGGTAAGACACGATGACCCGAAACAAAGTGGAAATTTGCGGTGTGGATACCGCCAAACTGCCGGTATTAACCAATGCAGAAATGCGCGAGTTGTTCACATCACTTCAGCAAAATAATGAACGATCAGCCAGAGAAAAATTGGTCAACGGCAATCTCCGACTCGTCCTGAGTGTGATTCAACGATTTAACAATCGGGGAGAGTTTGTGGACGATTTGTTTCAGGTAGGATGTATCGGCCTAATGAAGGCGATTGATAATTTTGACCTTTCGCAAAACGTAAAGTTCTCCACTTACGCGGTGCCGATGATTATCGGAGAGATCCGCCGTTATTTGCGGGATAACAATCCGATCCGTGTATCCCGTTCGTTACGGGATATTGCATATAAGGCGCTTCAGGTGCGGGACAGTCTGACGAATCTGAACTCGCGGGAACCAACGATTTTTGAAATTTCAGAGGCACTGAATGTGCCTAAAGAAGATGTTGTGTTCGCGTTGGATGCAATTCAGGATCCGGTTTCGCTGTTCGAGCCGATATATCACGACGGGGGCGACCCAATCTATGTGATGGATCAGATCAGTGATGACAGAAATAAAGACGTCTCATGGATTGAGGAAATCGCTCTGCGGGAAGCGATGCATCGCCTGGGCCAGCGTGAAAAGATGATATTGTCTATGCGTTTTTATGAAGGAAAGACGCAAATGGAGGTTGCCGACGAAATCGGTATCTCTCAAGCCCAGGTTTCAAGATTAGAGAAGTCGGCTATACAGCAAATGCAAAAACATGTAAAGTCCTAATGAAATGAATGCTTGAATGATTCAGTGACAAAAACGATCCCGTGCGGATCGTTTTTGCGTTTACAGGACATTTTTTCGGCTCTTTCGCTCATATAGTGAATTAAAGGATGTGATGCGTGTGAGTGCACCGGAAACGTCAGTAAGAGCCATGAAAATTTCCGAGTTTCAAACCAAGGATGTCATTAACATTGTAGATGGGCGACGTCTTGGACAAATCAGTGATCTGGAGATTGACGTACGACAAGGGAAAATTGAAGCTATTGTGGTTCCGGGCAGCAGTCGATTCATGGGCTGGTTTGGAGGGGGAAGCGAATTGGTTATTCCGTGGCGCAACATTGTGAAAATTGGTTCGGATGTTGTGCTTGTTCGATTGGAGGGATTGCATGAGCCACCGGATGAAAGGGAGGAAAAGCCGTATATCGAACGTCAGGAGCGGAATGACCGACGGGTCTTTTGAACAAGAGGGACACGTAATTTAGTATGTTGTGAAGACACAGCGGCGGCTTTTTGGTACACTGGGCAGTAGAGGTGAGAACAAAATGGAACCGTTTATAGTGAATACCGAGGCTACGGGGACTATGCCAATGCAAGATGGCGGACGTCCCGTACCGGAGTTGTTATATATTCAATCTTGGGAGCGGCAGGTTCAGGGATTAACAGCGGGTTTTACAGGTCGTCATGGTGGTGTCAGTGAGGTGCCCTACGCTAGTCTAAACTGTGCGTTTCATGTAGGGGATGACCCCGAGAAAGTCATTCGTAACCGGCGGCTCATTGCAGAGCAACTTGGTTTCGCTGCTGAAGCGTGGACGTGCGGTGAACAGGTTCATGGTCATCATGTTGCTGTGGTCAAGGCTGCTGACCGCGGGCGGGGCTTTCTGGATCGTGCATCCGCTTTTCAGGACACAGATGGACTATTGACGAATGTACCTGGCATTTTGCTGACGTCTTTTTATGCAGACTGTGTACCCTTATATTTTTGTGATCCAGTGCGCCGTGTGATTGGGCTGGCGCATGCAGGCTGGAAGGGAACCGTTGCGGAAATTGCATTGAAAATGGTACAGACCATGCAAAACGAATATGGATCTCAGCCGTCAGATATACTAGCAGCTATTGGTCCTTCCATTGGTTCTGAATCCTATGAGGTGGATGAGCACGTGATGAACCGAATTCGGGTTTTGGAGCATGATTGCCCGGGTAATGATAAATGGGAAGGTTGTGTTTACTTCCCCTTAGCCGACGGTAAAACACTACTTGACTTGAAACAATGCAATCGACACATTATGATGAAAGCAGGAATATTGCCGAGCCATATCGAATGTACTACCTTATGCACGAGTAGCCGTAGCGATTTGTTTTTTTCATATCGCAAAGAAGGCGGCGTCACAGGAAGAATGGCGAGTTGGATTGGTCTGGAAGAGAGGTGAGTCCTCCCGTGTCTTTGGAGGAACGAATTAAAGAGGTGAATGCCCGTGTAGAAGCGGCATGTGCCCGAAGCGGACGTTCGCGTGATGAAGTAAATGTGATCGCTGTCACGAAATATGTTTCGGCGGCGACAATGACATCGGTATTGGATAGCGACTTAGAGCATGTGGGCGAAAATCGCTGGCAGGATGCTGCGGATAAATGGAGTAAGCTGGGTGACCGGGGAACGTGGCATTTTATTGGTCATCTCCAAACGAATAAGGTTAAAGATGTAATTGGAAAATTTAAATTTATACATTCGCTTGACCGCTTATCACTCGCTCAGGAATTGGATAAGAAGGCAGCTGCTCTGGGACTGCGAGTTAAAGCTTTTGTGCAAGTCAATATTTCTGGGGAAATGTCCAAATATGGCTTGTCCTCTGAGGCGGTTGTCCCCTTTTTGGAACAAATTCGCGAGCTGGAACATGTGGACGTGATTGGCTTGATGACAATGGCTCCTCATGAGGAAGACCCGGAAAAAACTCGGCCTGTATTTCGGGGATTGCGTGAATTACGGGATAGGTTAAATGGACAAGCCTTGACCAGGGAACCCATCGTTCACTTGTCTATGGGGATGTCCAATGATTTTGAAGTGGCGGTTGAAGAAGGAGCGACCTGGCTGCGGCTTGGTTCCGTACTGGTCGGACGAGAGGAGGATTTCCATTGGGCGTAATGAATAAGTTCATGAACTTTCTGGGGCTTCAGGAAGAAGAGGAAGTTATAGAGCGAGAGGTTATGAATACGCAGGAAGATCAAGAAATTGAAACCCCAAGCTTTGATAAACGTAAGAACCAGAAGGGCACTAATGTTGTCAGCATCCATTCACAGAAAAATGTGAAAGTTGTCCTGTATGAGCCGCGTTCTTATGATGAAGCACAGGAAATTGCCGACCATATCCGTTCCCATCGCACCGTCGTAGTCAATTTGCAACGAATTCGCAAGGATCAGGCGCTACGCATTATTGATTTTTTGAGTGGTACTGTGTATGCACTGGGTGGTGGTATTTCCAAGGTCGGGAACAATATTTTTCTGTGTACACCAGATACGGTTGAGATTCAAGGCTCTATTACGGAAATACTGGCTGACACTGAACAAGAACTTAACAGAATGAGGTGAACTTTTCTTGATCGAGGTAATTTACTGGCTATTTCAGATTTATTCGTACATGATCATTGCATATGTTCTGCTGTCATGGCTTCCTAATGCTAGAGAGAGTGTGATTGGTGATTTACTTGCCAAGTTTGTGGAGCCGTATTTGTCTCCTTTTCGCAGGTTTATACCGCCAATCTTCGGGATGATTGATATTTCTCCCATCGTTGCGCTGATTGCTCTGCGTTTTGCGTCGTACGGTTTGATTTCTTTAATTGGTAAGCTCGTCTAGGAGGAGTTATGCGAACTGAGATTTATGAGCATTTTCACCCGGATGAACGGGATTATGTGGATCGTGCTTCCGAATGGATCAGTCATGCGGGGGCTTATCATGAGCAGAAGCTGACTGATTTTTTGGACCCGCGCCAACAGTACATATTGGAGACACTTGCTTCGAAGGAAGACAAGGTCACGATTAGGGTAGATGGCGGATACATGGCTTCGGAACGAAAGCGGGCGCTGATTGCGCCCGATTATTCGTATTTGGACGGTGAGGAGATGGGGATTCAGGTCCTTTCCATCACGTCTGACGATCATAAAATAGGTACCCTTGAGCACGGTGATTATCTAGGTGCCCTACTGGGACTTGGAATCAAACGTGGGAAAATTGGAGATATTCATGTACTGGATGATGGGTGTCATGTATTGGTAGCTTCAGAGATCGGTGATTTTATGACGATGCATTTGCAGCAGGTACACCGTGTTCATGTATGGACAGAACTGTTGCCTGTAGCGAGTCTGCGAACGAAGGAAGTTGCATTAGAGACGCTAGACCTGACGGTCGCTTCTTTGCGTCTGGACGGTATTGCCAGCGATGTGTACAAGCTAAGCCGCAGTAAAATATTAACACCGATTCGGGCGGGACGGTGCAGGGTAAATTGGAAGGTGGAGGAGAATCCATCCACTCCACTTAAAGCTGGAGACGTTATTTCCATGCAGGGTTTTGGGCGTTTCAAAGTGCTTGAAACAGACGGGATGACAAAAAAGGGAAGATTCCGTGTCAAAATTGGTAAGTTTGTATAGCTGTAGGCAGGAATCACGAGCTTTCTGTCGAAAGAATTAAGCTATAGCGAAGAACTGGAACGATTTTGCTCTGTACAGTATTCACAAAACGGGGTATGATGACCGATAGATGATAGTGAGCGTCGTGACGCGGAAAATGTATTTTTTGTCAATCTTATAGGAGGTGGACGGCATGCCATTAACGCCATTGGATATACATAACAAGGAATTTGCCCGCCGGCTTCGCGGTTATGATGAGGATCAGGTTAATGAATTTTTGGATCAGGTGATCAAAGATTACGAGGGCGTTATTCGTGAAAATAAAGAACTGAGCACCGAGTTGTTGAACGTACAGGAGAAGCTCGATCATTTCGCGACCATTGAGGATACGCTGAGTAAGACGATTATCGTAGCGCAGGAAGCCGCAGATGAAGTTCGTAACAACGCCAAGAAAGAATCCCAATTGATCGTGAAGGAAGCGGAAAAAAATGCGGACCGTATTGTGAACGAAGCATTGTCCAAATCCCGCAAGATCGCGTTGGAGGTTGAAGAGCTGAAGAAGCAGGCATCGATTTACCGAGCACGGTTTCGTACACTGGTGGAAGCACAGCTTGACTTGTTAAGCCAAGACGGCTGGGAAGCTCTTGAAAACCGGGAACGCGAAGTACTGGAACGCGAGCGTGAGATGAAAGAAATTTACTAATTTCATTTCTGACAAGCTTTTATTAGACGTTGTTAGGGTTGACTTTTCACTTTAAACAGGCTATAACTGTAAATACTATACTGAATTCAATGATTATCCGTCCGTCGGCTGATGGTTGTTATTCAAGGTAACGATGTTGCTGTTTAATATTCGATGAATTTAACATGTTTAATTCGTTGATGGGAACGAGTACGTCATGATTTGTCCCTCAGAGAGTTGGCCTTCCGGTGCAAGCCAACGTTCAGAACATGACCGAAGATCCTCCCGGAGAAGTGAGCTGAAGCGCTTAAGATGTATGGCGTGTGTAAGCAATCACCGTTTGCCATGCGTTATAATGGCGCCCTGCTGTAGTTGAGTGGGGCTCAGAGAGCCGTGATGAGACTGTATTTTTAGAATGGTCTATTTTTACGGAATCAGGGTGGTAACGCGAGCACAGTCTCGTCCCTTTACAGGGATGGGGCTTTTTTTGTTGCTTTTTTTAGGAAATGCTAGGGAAATCAATGATGAGCAGAGAGGGAGTATGACAGTATGAACAGAGTGGATGTTAAAGAAAAAGCACGGTCCCGTGACCTGCGCATCCTGAGCAAATGGAAGCAGGAGGACACATTCCGTAAATCCATCACAAATCGTGAAGGAAAGCCAAATTTTGTGTTCTATGAGGGCCCACCAACAGCTAACGGTAAACCGCATATCGGTCACGTGCTGGGCCGTGTAATTAAGGATTTTGTGGGCCGATATCAGACAATGAAGGGATACCGCGTCGTACGTAAGGCAGGCTGGGACACGCATGGCTTGCCGGTAGAATTAGGTGTACAGAAGCAACTGGGGATCTCCCATAAACCTGAAATTGAAGAATACGGCGTTGAAAAGTTTATAAAAAAATGTAAGGCGAGCGTGTTTGAATACGAGCAACAATGGCGTGATCTAACCGAAGCGATCGGATACTGGACAGACCTCGATAACCCGTACATTACATTGGATAATAACTATATCGAGAGCGTATGGAACATTTTGGCGACCATTCATGAAAAAGATCTGCTGTATCGTGGTCATCGTGTGAGTCCGTATTGTCCGGATTGTCAGACAACGCTAAGTTCTCATGAAGTAGCGCAGGGCTACAAAGATGTAAAGGATCTGAGTGCCACGGCCAAATTCAAGCTGCATAGCAGTGGTGAATATGTACTGGCTTGGACGACAACACCTTGGACCTTGCCGAGTCACGTGGCGCTCGCCGTCAACCCTGAACTGGAATATGCACGTGTGAAGCAGGAAGACGGTGTATACATCGTTGCTAAAAATCTGGTTGAAGACGTCATTAAAGGCGAGCATGAAGTGATTGGCACGCTATCTGGTTCAGAACTGGTTGGCCAAACCTATACCCCGCCATTTACGTATTTTCAGGTTGAGAAGGGTAATCAGATTCTGGGTGCGAAGTTCGTAACAGATTCCAGCGGTACAGGTATCGTTCATATGGCTCCAGCGCATGGTGAGGATGATTACCGGGTATGTCGTGAAAATGGTGTTGAGTTCATTAACGTGGTGGATCTTCAAGGTAACTATGTAGAGGAAATCACTGATTTTGCAGGTCGTTTTGTGAAAGACTGTGATGTAGATATTGTAAAAATGCTGTCCGAAAAAGGCCTGCTGTACAGCAAGGAAAAATACGAGCATAGCTATCCGTTCTGCTGGCGTTGCGATACTCCATTATTGTACTATGCTATGGACAGTTGGTTTATCAAAACAACTGCGATCAAGGATCAACTGATTGCCAACAACAGCGAAGTCGAATGGTATCCGGGTCATGTACGTGAAGGACGTTTTGGCAAGTTTTTGGAGGAACTGGTGGATTGGAACATCAGTCGTGATCGCTATTGGGGTACACCGCTAAACATCTGGGTTTGTGAGGAAACTGGAGAACAGTTTGCTCCGCATAGTATTGCTGAATTGAGGGAACGTGCGATTGGCGACGTACCAGCGGACATCGAGCTGCACAAACCATATGTAGATGATATTAAGGTTCGTAGCCAATGCGGTAAATACGAAATGACTCGTACACCGGAAGTGATCGACGTATGGTTTGATAGCGGCTCCATGCCGTTTGCACAGCATCATTATCCTTTTGAAAATAATGAAACGTTCGAGCAACAATTTCCGGCAGACATGATCTGTGAAGGGATTGACCAGACTCGTGGCTGGTTCTATAGCTTGCTTGCGGTTTCGACTATGCTGACTGGCAAAGCTCCTTATAAAGCTGTCATGGCGACAGGCCATGTACTGGATGAGCAAGGGCAGAAAATGTCCAAATCAAAGGGTAATGTTATTGATCCGTGGGAAGTGATTGACGAGTACGGTACAGATGCTTTCCGCTGGGCATTGCTGTCCGATAGTGCACCATGGAATAGCAAACGTTTTTCCAAAGGAATCGTAGGTGAGGCTAAATCGAAGCTGGTAGATACGCTTGTGAATACACATGCTTTTCTGACCTTATATGCGGATATCGACGGATTTGATCCGGCACAGCACCCGTTCAAACCATCGGCTCATAAGTTGGATCGCTGGATTTTGTCCCGTCTGAACAGCCTGATTTTGGTAGTGGACAAAGCGCTGGCTGTAAATGACTTCCTGAACTCATCCAAAGCAATTGAGTCGTTTGTGGATGAGCTGAGCAACTGGTATATCCGTCGTTCACGCGACCGATTCTGGGGCAATGGTCTTACAGAAGATAAGCTGGATGCATACCGTACACTGACTGAAGTGCTGTTAACGACTGCCAAACTGCTTGCGCCGTTTACACCACTGCTTGCAGAGGATATTTACCTCAACCTGAGTAACGGGGAAAGTGTTCATCTGGATGATTATCCGACTGCCAATGAATCCTTGATCGATCTGGAATTGGAACGAGATATGGAAACGGCACGTCGTGTCGTTGAATTGGCGCGTAACGTCCGCAACGAAACGGGTTTGAAAACGCGTCAACCGTTGTCCGAGTTGATTCTATCCATGGATCAAGATTTTGAACTGAGTGGCTATGAGGAGATCATCAAAGATGAGATTAACGTGAAGCATATTCATGTTGAGACGGACGATAGCGGCTTTGTAGATTTTACACTGAAACTGAATTTGAAAGTAGCAGGCAAGAAATACGGCAAAAATGTCGGTTTCCTACAAAACTTTTTCAAAGGAATGTCTGCTGAGGATACCCGTACTGTTGTAGAACAGGGAATGTTAAATGTCGCTTCTCCAGAAGGTGAAGAGCTGCAAGTTACAGCTGAAGAATTGCTGGTAGAGAAAAAAGCGAAAGAAGGCTTCGCTTCTGCTTCCGGTTATGGCTTAACGGTAGCGTTGAACACGGACATTACACCGGAGCTGGAGCAAGAGGGCTGGGTACGTGAAGTGGTTCGTGCGGTACAGGATTACCGTAAAAAACTGGATCTGCCGATTGAAAAGTATGTGGCATTGACGTTGGATGTAGATAACGAGCTGCGCCAGGCCATCGCAAGCTTCGACACTGTGTTGCGTGAGAACGTATTGGTTACGACTGTGACATTTGGTCAAGCCGAACCGGCAGAACATGTGGAAGTGAACGGTAAAACCATCGGCGTTCATATTGGGGAATAATTACAAGCCCCCTGTCCCATAATACAATAACAGGCAGCATATAAAAACGAGCCTAAGCATCGGAAACGGGTTTTCTCCGTTACGTGCTTCGGCTCGTTTGCTGCGTTCAGGGCAGCCATGGGAAAAGGGGGATTGTGCACATGACGGCACGATCAAGGCGTAGACAGAAGAGGAGTCTCCGAGGGATGAACGGAGAAGGAGCTGCCATAGCCACAGATAAAAGCAAAATAGGTAATCAGACAGAGCGATTAAGTCGTGTTGAAAAGCTGATACGTGCTGTGTCAGAGCAGATGGAACGGACACGTATTGCAGATTACGCTTTGCTGTTGAATAAGCCTTGGCGATTGCTCTGGCTAAATCTAATATCAGGCGTTTCCCGGGGAATCGGCATTGCGCTAGGTTTTACTTTTTTTGCCGCTACCATTATTTATGTGCTGCAAGTGCTCGGAGCGTTGAATTTGCCGATTATCGGTGATTATATCGCTGATATTGTACGGATCGTACAACGACAATTGGAGCTTACTACCTATTAGGAAGCGATTTCCACCTTGAAGTTCACGATTCGTCTTCGTGCGTATCCGGCTCCAGTAGACCTTCGCCCTCGCCATCTTCGATATAACGCTGATAAATGGAACTGCGAATAACGGATACATTTTGTCCATAAATGTCAGTAGCAACAAAGCTTTCGTATGGTTCTACGAAGCCCATATTATCATCGCCTGCTTCAATTTCCATATCATCATAACTGTGGATTTCTCCGCTTTCGGCCATGGCTGGGGTGTTAGAGGTACCCCAATTTTCGACGATCTGCCAGGCATCTTCACCGTCAAAGCCGTTTTGATCATCACGCTCATCCAGACTCGTTCTGCCGAACGAGGGAGCGAGAAATTCTTCCTCCACTGGGCGGCGGTTAGACACTTCTGTTTCGGGACTGTACTCTTTGCAGTAAATGGTATAGGGAACAGCCAGTAGCCGTTCATAGGGAATAGGTTTACCGCTGGCGGCGCAAATGCCGTAGGTCCCCTTGTCCATTGCCATCAAGGCTGATTTGATACGTTCCAATTGAAACTCATCATGCTCCAATAAGGAAATATCTTTGGCTCGCTCGTAGGTTTCGGTAGCCAGATCGCCTGGATGGTTATCAATGGGAGAAAGCTCACCGGTTTGATCGCGCTGTGAATCACCGAGTCCGTAATGGTCGTTGTTTTGCAAGCGATGCTCAATTTCCTTTTTGCGTTCCAGCAGTTCGTTACGCAGACCCTGCAATTGTTGCTCCGTCAATGGGGACATGGAATCCTCTCCTTGTTCTAGGTTTCATGCGCATGCGTTGTGTCGAGTATGCTCCTTGTAGTTTGCACCGGGAAGACCTCTTTTACATAGGAAATTCTAATCAAATGCGAAGGAGTTCATTTTATGGATGGTCTGTGCTTGATAGCTTGCGGGTTTCGTGGACGATCTGAGAACGCTTATGCTACAATAAATGGGTTCAACAACGGATATAAGCGGATCGGAGTGACGAAGGACTGTGATTTATTTTGGTATTGCGCTAATAATTTTTTTGATTGATCAGGGAGTCAAATATTTGGTGGCTACACGAATGGAATTGTACGAACAAATACCAGTCATCGGCAATTTCTTTTTAATCACCTCCCATCGTAATCGTGGAGCTGCTTTTGGGATTTTGGAAGGTCAACGTTGGCTTTTTATCGTGATTACAATTGTAGTGGTGATTGGTATCGTCTGGTATCTGCGAAAAACAGTTAAGGCTGGACAAAAGCTACTTCCTGTTGCGCTAAGTTTAGTGCTGGGGGGAGCAGTCGGTAACTTTCTGGATCGGGCTATTTCAGGGGAAGTAGTTGATTTTGCACAATTTAATTTTGGAAGCTATACGTTCCCCATTTTTAATGTGGCAGATTCGGCAATTGTCATCGGTGTAGCATTGATTATTTTGGATACATTGCTGGAATCGCGTCGGGAAAAGGGAAATGGCAATGATAGCATCGAAGGGAAGTCATAGCATGAGCGAAGTGAATGAAAATGGCGAAGCCGCAGGTCTGTCTTATGAGGACGAACTGGAGGGTGAATCTCTGGAATGGACAGCGGCTTCCGGGGATGCCAAAACGCGTATTGACAAATATATCGCCGAAGAAATGAAGGAAGTGTCTCGTTCTCAGATACAGCTGTGGATCGGAAATGGTCGTGTGCTGGTGAACGGTACGACAATTAAGGCGAACTACAAGCTGGCTGAAGGAGACCGGATTGTATTATCAGTACCGGAAGCAGAAACTGTAGATATTGTTCCAGAGAATATTCCGTTGGATGTCGTTTACGAGGACTCGGACGTTATTGTTATTAACAAGCAACGTGGTCTGGTCGTGCATCCTGCACCGGGACACTCTTCGGGAACATTAGTTAACGCACTGATGTACCATTGTCACGATCTTTCGGGCATTAACGGGGAATTACGTCCTGGTATTGTTCACCGTATTGATAAGGATACATCAGGACTGCTAATGGCGGCTAAAAATGATCAGGCTCACGCATCACTTGCAGCACAGCTTAAGGATCATAGTGTGACTCGGAAATATATAGCCTTAGTTCACGGTCATTTGAGCCACGATCAGGGAACGGTAGATGCTCCGATTGGCCGCGATTCGGGTGATCGCAAATTGTTTACAGTGACGGAACGTAACAGCAAGCATGCCGTCACCCATTTTCTCGTCATTGAACGATTGGGGGATTATACCCTCCTTGAACTTCAATTGGAAACAGGACGAACACATCAAATTCGTGTTCACATGAAATTTATTGGACACCCATTGGTTGGTGACCCTATGTATGGGCGCAGCAAAGGGGTTCGTATGGATGGTCAGGCGCTGCATGCGGCGGTACTGGGCTTTAAGCACCCATCCACTGGAGAATACATGGAATTTAGCAGACCGATTCCTCCTGATATGGAGGATGTGTTAGCATCCTTGCGTAGTCGCTAAAACAATGGTGATTTGCATTCCTATTCACAAACCTGAATAAATTATTAAGTTAAACCGCCTAAATGGCGGTTTTTTTATTGTGAGACAAGGTATGGGTAAAACAACTATGGATAATTATACAATAACCTTGTATAATTATTAAAGTGCTTCCGGTGGTTCCGGTTGAACGGGTGTTGACACACGATTTTCAATCTGTCATACTTCTTGTAGTTGCGATGAACTTTGTCCAAGAGATGGCTAACCATCTCACACTATGAGAAGCAGGACAAAGGAAATCCTGAATAGCACCTTTAAATCAGTCCCGTGAGGCTGGCAAGGTAACGTGAATGGATCACTGATCAGTGCATCCGCTGCGGCGGTATGTCTTCAGTGTGTCCGAGAGATCGGAGAACAGTAGAAGACTGTTCACACGAGACTCCTTGCCAAACTTGGGCAAGGAGTCTTTTTTGTATCCGAACACGGGACCAGGTCTGAAGGGAACATCACCTGAGGAGGCTGGAAGCATGAGTAATGAAACACATGTACTGATGGATGAAATTGCGATTCGTCGGGCATTGACACGGATTGCACATGAAATTTTGGAGAAAAACAAAGGTATTGACGATTGTGTGCTAGTAGGTATTCGAACACGCGGAGTTCATCTGGCGCAACGCCTGGCTGAAAAAATTGCTGAGATTGAAGGCGCACCAATTCCATGGGGAGAGCTAGATGTTACAGCCTACCGGGATGACCGGAACAGCGTAGCCGAAGCTAAAGGAAATGGAAAAGAGCTTTTGATGAATCCTGCTGACGTATCGGTTCATGATAAGAAAGTCATTCTCTTTGACGATGTGCTGTACACAGGCCGCACTATCCGCGCGGCGATGGATGCATTGATGCACTGCGGACGACCGCAAATGATTCAGCTGGCAGTATTAGCGGATCGCGGACACCGTGAGCTTCCGATTCGTCCCGATTACATCGGCAAGAACATCCCGACCTCCAAATCTGAGGAAATCGTAGTAGCCCTTCAAGAGACGGACGGTAAGGACGAAGTGACAATCATTCAGAACCGGGGGGAACAGCTATGATCACCACAGCCAGTCAACTTAAAGAACGTAGCCTACTCGGGTTAAAGGAACTCAGCCGAAATGAAATCGAGTCCATTCTGGATCGCGCTCATTATTGGGAATCTCAACCAGAAAAACTGGTTCCAGTACTGCAATCACGCTTTGCGGCCAACATGTTTTTTGAAAACAGCACTCGTACCCGCTTTTCTTTTGAAATGGCAGAGAAGCGGCTGGGCGCTCAGGTTTTGAACTTTTCCGCTGCGGCTTCCAGTGTGGAAAAAGGGGAGTCCATTTACGATACAGTACGTACGCTCGAATTCATGGGCATTGATGCAGGAGTCATCCGGTTAAAGCCAGCCGGAGTGCTGCAAGAGCTCGCTGAGAAGGTCAGTGTCCCACTGGTTAATGCGGGGGACGGCAACAATGAGCATCCAACGCAGGCTCTGCTGGACCTGTACACCATGCGCAAAACTTTCGGTGAGCTTAAAGACTTGAGAGTGTCCATCATAGGAGATATTCTGCACAGCCGTGTCGCTCGCTCGAATCTGTGGGCCTTGCAAAAATTCGGAGCCAAGGTAAGCTTCTGCGCTCCTGATAATATGCAAGCACCTGATCTTGCGGCCTACGCGCCTTATGTTCCGATGCAAGAGGCACTACAAGCGGACGTGGTCATGATGCTTCGGGTACAGCTGGAACGGCATGCCGAAGGGATGTTGCGCTCAGCGGATGAATACCGAGAGCAGTACGGTTTGACAGAGAAAAGAGCAGCGAACCTGAAGCCCGGAACGATTATCATGCATCCAGCTCCAGTGAATCGGAATGTGGAAATTGATAGTGCAGTTGTGGAAAGCGAACAATCGCGAATTTTTCCTCAAATGGCAAACGGGGTTCCGATCCGCATGGCGGTTATGGAACGGGCAATGAAGCTGTAGAAGCTGTCAGTAGGATCGTAGGGAAAAGTTGCAAAAAACTGAGCGGAGGAATATTTCAGATGAAACAATTAATTATGAATGCAAGCGTATTGAACGAGCAGGGTGAGGCTGAATTGAAATCCATCCTAATCGCCGACGGAAAGATTTTGGCTATCGCAAGTGCGGATGCTGGAATCAGCCTACTTATGGAAGAAGGCGCATCTGGGCAGGAGCGCGAAGTCGAGAAAGTTGACGCCCAGGGGAAGCTGGTCATCCCCGGTTTAATCGACATGCATGTGCATCTGAGAGAACCCGGCTTTGAATATAAAGAAACGATTGAAACGGGTAGCCGCGCGGCGGTGAAAGGCGGATTTACGACGATTGCCTGCATGCCAAATACACGTCCAGTGACGGACAATGTGGACACAGTTCAGCTGGTATTGAAAAAGGGACAGGAAGCGGGGCTTGCCAAGGTTCTTCCTTACGCAGCCATCACGAAAAACGAACTGGGTCGTGAGCTGACAGATTTTGAAGCGCTCAAAGCAGCAGGTGCCATCGGCTTTACTGACGATGGTGTCGGGGTGCAAAGCGCGCAAATGATGAAGGACGCCATGGCGCGGGCCAAAGCACTGGATATGCCGGTTATTGCACACTGTGAGGATAACACACTTGTTGAAGGAGCGGCAGTGACGGACGGCGAATTTGCCAAGCGCCACGGGCTTAAAGGCATTCCGAACGAATCTGAAGCGATTCACGTCGGACGGGACATTTTACTATCCGAGGCAACCGGGGCACACTATCATGTATGCCATGTCAGCACGGAGCAGTCAGTGCGGTTAATCCGCCATGCGAAATCTTTTGGCATCAAGGTAACGGCTGAGGTATGCCCGCACCACTTGGTATTGTCAGATGAGGATATCCCTGGGCTGGATGCGAACTGGAAAATGAATCCTCCGCTACGCTCCCCGCGTGATGTGCAGGCATGCATCGAGGGACTGGAAGACGGTACGATTGACATCGTCGTAACCGACCATGCAGCGCACAGTGAGGAAGAGAAGGCAAGGGGGATGGAGCTGGCGCCATTCGGGATCGTTGGATTTGAGACGGCCTTCCCGCTGTTGTACACGAAATTCGTAGCTACCGGACAGTGGACGCTGGACTTTCTGGTGCGTCGTATGACTGCTGATCCAGCGCGTGTCTTCCGCCTTGATACGGGACGCCTGGAAGAAGGGGCTCCAGCTGACCTGACCATGATTGATCTGGAGCAGGAGCAGGCAGTTGATCCGCAAACGTTTGCCAGCAAAGGACGCAACACTCCTTTTACAGGCTGGAAGCTCAAAGGCTGGCCTGTGAAAACTTGGGTAGATGGCAAACTGGTATGGTCTGCTGACGAAGCAAAATAAATAGAAACCACTAAAAAAATAGAACCTTATAGCAGGAAACAATATAGAGGAGTGAGACGGGATGCAGGCAAGATTGTTACTTCAGGACGGCACGCTGTTTACAGGCACATCATTTGGTGCGGAAGGTGATAAAACAGGCGAGGTCGTTTTCAACACAGGGATTACAGGCTATCAAGAGGTGCTTACTGATCCCTCTTACTGCGGACAAATCGTAACGATGACTTACCCGCTGATTGGCAACTATGGAATTACTCGTGATGACTTTGAATCGGTACGGCCTTATGTCCATGGCTTTGCTGTTAGACATTACGAGCCAGCGCCAAGTAACTGGCGTGCTCAATACAGCGTGGGCGATTTGCTGAAGGAATATGGCATCATTGGCATTAGCGACATCGACACCCGCATGCTTACCCGGATTATTCGCCATCACGGCACGATGAAGGGCATTTTGACGACTGGTTCCCAGCCGCTGGAAGAACTGAAAGAAATGATGTCTGACTTGACCATTGAAGAACTGCGTAATCAGGTTCCTATGACTTCTACACCTCATCCGTACAGCAGTCCTGGCAACGGAGAGCGGATCGTATTGATTGACTACGGTGCAAAAAGCGGCATTTTGCGCGAACTGAATAAACGGGACTGCGATGTAGTTGTCGTTCCACATGATACGACGGCTGAGGAAATTCGTCGCTTGGACCCGGACGGTATTCAGCTGTCTAACGGCCCTGGAGATCCAAAAGACGTACCCCATGCCGTTCGTACGGTAGCAGAACTGTTAGGGGAATATCCGATTTTCGGAATTTGCTTGGGACACCAGTTGTTCGCTTTAGCTTCGGGAGCGGATACGGAAAAGCTGAAATTCGGACATCGCGGTGGTAACCATCCGGTGAAAGAACTGGAGAGCGGACGCTGCTTTATCACATCACAAAATCACGGCTACACGGTGAATGAGGATTCGATCCAAGGTACTGAGCTTGAAGTGACGCATATTAATAACAACGATAAAACGATTGAAGGTCTTAAACATACCAAGTATCCCGCGTTTTCGGTGCAATATCATCCAGAGGCTGCACCAGGACCTTACGATAATGGTTACCTGTTTGACCGCTTTCTGGACATGATCCGTGAGCACAAAAGAAATCATCCAAAGCAACCGCGTCAGGCTGCTATCGCCGCCGCAGTGAGAGGAGAGCGCTAATATGCCGAAAAATACAGAACTTAAAAAAATACTCGTGATCGGTTCCGGTCCTATCGTCATTGGTCAGGCAGCAGAATTTGATTATGCTGGTACACAAGCTTGTCAAGCGCTCAAAGAAGAAGGCGTCGAGGTAGTACTGATCAACAGTAATCCGGCAACCATCATGACAGACACCAACATGGCAGACAAAGTATACATCGAGCCGATTACACTTGACTTTGTAACACAGATTATCCGTCAAGAGCGTCCAGATGGTCTGCTTCCTACGCTGGGAGGACAGACAGGTCTGAACATGGCAGTGGAACTGGCTCGCGCCGGAGTGCTGGAGCGTGAAAACGTCAAGTTACTGGGAACTCAACTGAATTCGATAGAAAAAGCCGAAGATCGTGATCTGTTCCGTGATTTGATGCGCGAGTTGGAACAACCTGTACCAGAGAGTGTCATTGTAACAACCTTGGAAGAATCTTTAGAATTTGCTAACGAAATCGGTTATCCAATTATCGTTCGCCCGGCTTATACGCTAGGGGGAACAGGCGGTGGTATCTGCTCCACAGAAGAAGAACTGCGTGAAACCGTCAGCTCTGGCTTGAGATACAGTCCAATCGGACAATGTTTGGTGGAAAAGAGTATCGCAGGCATGAAGGAAGTCGAGTATGAGGTCATGCGTGATGGCAATGATAACTGCATCGTTGTCTGTAATATGGAGAACTTTGATCCAGTCGGCGTGCATACTGGCGACAGTATCGTCGTAGCTCCGAGTCAGACGCTGTCAGATCGCGAATACCAGATGCTGCGCTCTGCTTCTCTGAAAATTATCCGCGCCCTCAATATCGAAGGCGGTTGTAATGTACAGTTTGCGCTTGATCCGCACAGCTATCAATACTATGTCATTGAAGTAAACCCGCGCGTAAGCCGCTCCTCGGCGCTCGCTTCCAAGGCAACCGGATATCCGATTGCTAAAATGGCTGCCAAAATTGCACTGGGTTACACGTTGGATGAAATTGTGAATCCGGTAACGGGACAGACGTATGCTTGCTTTGAGCCAACATTGGATTACATCGTAAGCAAAATACCACGCTGGCCATTTGACAAATTCATTTCTGCCAACCGCAAGCTGGGCACGCAAATGAAAGCAACGGGTGAAGTCATGGCCATCGGACGCACATTCGAAGAGTCCATCCAGAAAGCGGTACGGTCTTTGGAAATCGGTGTACACCGTCTGCATCTTAAGGGAGCCGATCAGCTGTCTGATGACGTGCTCAAGGATCGTCTGATTAAAGCAGATGATGAGCGGTTGTTCTTGGTAGCTGAGGCGTTCCGTCGCGGCTGGCAGCAGCAGGAGATTCAAGATTTGACGAAAATTGACTGGTGGTTCCTCGATAAGGTAGAGGGAATCATCAAGTTTGAAGCCATCATCGCTGGAGAATCTGAGCTGACCTACGAAACACTCTATCAGGCCAAACGTAAAGGTTTTACCGACCGCTCGATCGCCGAGATTCGCAGTATGGGCCAAAACGACAGTATGACAACCGAGCGTGAGGTACGTGAATTCCGTCTAGCTCAAAACCTGCGTCCGGTCTACAAAATGGTAGATACGTGTGCAGCCGAGTTTGAAGCCACAACTCCGTACTACTACTCCTCTTACGAGGTGGAAAATGAAGTGATTCCATCTAGCAAAGAGAAAGTTATCGTACTCGGTTCCGGACCGATTCGGATCGGGCAAGGGATTGAATTTGATTACTCCACCGTACATGCGGTATGGGCTATTCAAAAAGCGGGCTACGAAGCAGTGATTATCAATAACAACCCGGAGACGGTATCTACGGACTTTAACACATCCGACCGCCTCTACTTTGAACCGCTCTTCTTCGAAGATGTAATGAATGTTATCGAGCAGGAAAAACCGATTGGGGTTATCGTCCAGTTCGGGGGTCAAACGGCCATTAATCTCGCAGCTCCACTGAGTGCGGCAGGCGTGAATATTTTGGGTACGAGTCTGGAAAGTATCGATGAAGCGGAAGACCGGAAGAAGTTTGAGCAACTTTTGTCTCGTCTGGCTATCGCACAGCCTAAAGGCAACACGGTCACATCAGTTGATGAAGCAGTAGGAACCGCACAGGCGCTGGGCTATCCAGTTCTGGTACGTCCATCCTACGTTCTGGGCGGACGCGCTATGGAAATCGTGTACTCAGATACGGAATTGCTGCGGTACATGGAAGAAGCGGTTAAAATCAATCCAGAGCATCCGGTGCTCATCGACCGTTATATGCTGGGTAAAGAAGTAGAGGTCGATGCCATCTGCGACGGCGAGACAGTATTGGTACCAGGCATTATGGAGCATGTGGAACGGGCCGGGGTTCACTCAGGTGACTCTATCGCGGTGTATCCACCACAGCACTTATCTGTCGAGCTGAAACAAAAAATTGTGGAGATTACAATCAGCATCGCTAAGGAATTGAAAACGATCGGTCTGGTAAATATCCAGTTTGTTATTCATCAAGACGAGGTGTACGTAATTGAGGTTAACCCTCGCTCCTCGCGGACGGTTCCTTTCTTGAGTAAAGTAACAAATATTCCGATGGCAAATCTGGCGACACAGGCTATTTTGGGCGGTAAGCTTAAAGATGCAGGTTATTCAGAAGGTCTATGGCCTGAAAGTAATTATGTCTCGGTTAAGGTTCCGGTATTCTCCTTTGCCAAACTGCGCCGTGTAGAGCCGACGCTGGGCCCGGAAATGAAATCGACAGGTGAAGTTATGGGACGCGATATTCAGTATGCCAAAGCACTGTACAAAGGACTTGTGGGAGCTGGTATGAAAATTCCATCCACTGGGGCGATCATCATTACAGTGGCAGATAAGGACAAAGAAGAAGCTGTCGAGTTGATGCAGGGCTTTTACAGACTGGGCTATAAAATTATTGCAACAGGTGGAACAGCGGCTGCTATGGAGCAAGCCAACATTCCAGTGAACACGATCAATAAGCTGAGCGAAGGGAACCCGAACATCCTGGATATGATCCGTACGGGTGAAGCCAACTTTGTCTTCAATACGTTGACCAAAGGCAAAACGCCAGAGCGTGATGGGTTCCGTATCCGCCGCGAAGCAGTTGAGAATGGCATTGTCTGCATGACCTCACTGGATACAGTACGCGCTTTGCTAAGAATGCTGGAAACGATCAATTTCACATCCGAATCCATGCCAGTCCTGAGCAAATAATGCGTTACGAATAGATGTGAGGAAATAAGTAGCACAGGGAAGGACATTCATCAGCTTCGGCTGACGGATGTCCTTTATCACGGGCAAATGCACCCGAATTGACGTAAAAAGGGGATGGAGAACGGTGAATGGAGCATTTCAGCAGATGGCAGGACGGCTGATGGTTGCGTTAGATTATCCCAATGCACAACAGGCTGAGCAGTTAATTCGGCAGCTAGAAGGGATTCCTTGTTATATAAAAGTAGGTATGCAACTGTTTTATAGTGCAGGGCCAGCTTTTGTAGAACAGCTAAAGTCCAGAGGATACTCCGTATTTCTAGATTTGAAAATGCATGATATCCCTAACACGGTGCGGGGAGGGGCAGAGAGCATTACCCGCTTAGGTGTAGATATGTTCAACGTACATGCTGCTGGGGGCGTTAATATGATGTCAGCCGCTAAAGCTGGTGCAGAAGCAGCTATTTCCGCAGACAGCTCGCTTTCCATGCCGCTCATTATTGCAGTCACACAGCTGACCAGCACGGATCAGACGACTATGAATAAGGAGTTGGGTATTCCTGGTACGGTGCAGGATGCAGTGGTTCGTTACGCACAACTGACCCGTGAGGCGGGACTGGATGGTGTGGTAGCTTCACCTTTGGAAGTGCCTGCTATTCGTGCTGTATGTGGATTAGACTTTAAGACGATAACTCCTGGCATACGCCCGGCAGGTAGTGCTACAGACGATCAGTCGCGTGTGCTTACACCTGGCCAAGCCATTGCACAAGGCAGCAGCTACATTGTCGTTGGACGTCCTATCACCGCAGCAGCAGACCCACGCGCCGCAGCGGAACACATTATTGAGGAGATGATACAAGTATGACCACATTCAATAGTATACCTGAGCAAATTGCATCCCATCTGTTACGTATTCAGGCGGTGGCATTGCGCCCACAACAGCCTTTTACATGGACATCTGGCATTAAATCGCCAATCTACTGTGATAATCGCCTGACCATGTCCTACCCGGAGGTGCGCGAGCTGATCGCAGACTCATTTGCTGCTCTTATTCGTGAGCAATACCCCGAAACTGAAGTCATTGCAGGGACAGCTACAGCAGGGATTCCTCATGCAGCCTGGGTGGCGCAAAAGCTAAATCTGCCAATGGCCTATGTAAGGGACAAAGCCAAAGGACATGGGAAAGAAAACCAAATCGAAGGCCGTATTAGCGCAGGTCAGAAGGTTATGGTTATCGAGGATCTTATTTCTACAGGAGGCAGCTCCATTAAAGCAGCACAGGCCGTAGCACAAGCAGGCGCTCAGCCATTAGCAGTACTGGCCATTTTCAGCTACCAGCTAGACAAAGCGACTCAAGCCTTTGAAGAAGCGGGTGTGGAGCTGCAAAGCTTGTCCAATTATACAGCCCTGATGAACGTTGCCTTGCGTGAAGGAACCATTCAGGAAGAAGAGATGGAACTGCTGCGTTCCTGGCGCCAGGACCCCGCTTCCTTTGGTAAATAAGATGAGCTATAGAGGCCAATAGGTCTAATGATTAGAGCGATTCGTACTCTTTGCTAACCATTGTAGATTGTTATGGCCCAGGCCGTGTAAATCGAATTCGATCCGGTTACACTAACTCCTACCATCATGTGAAAAGAGGGAGCTCGGATGTATTGGATTTACTATGGCAGACTGTACACGACTAAATTTCAGGCAGGATGTCTGGCAAAAAGGTTGGAGCACGACGGCTGGATGTATGGCTACAATGATCCCCGCGCAGTGGAGGTGTACCGCTCGCGCAAAGGTCGTTATGGTGTCCGATTTATTCCGTAAGTCCACGAAAATAATTTTTTAAAAGAAAATTTGCGAAAGACTATTGACGAAACGCAAGAAAATGTTGTATATTAATTAACGTTGCTGTTATGAATATGTGACGTGAATATACATGTTTTTTTGAGGGCCCTTAGCTCAGTTGGTTAGAGCGGTCGGCTCATAACCGATTGGTCGGGGGTTCGAGTCCCTCAGGGCCCATTTCCTCAAAAACCCTTGCTTAGCAAGGGTTTTTTGTTATTTATAGAGGGTGAAAAAATGGAGGGAAGTAGCATTTAAAAAGGGGCGATTATCATTTGCTAACGTGAATTTATTTTCGAGGTTTATCGCCCTTACTAATAAGCTACGTCATCAATGGTAAATCTGCAGGTAAGGAATTATATTGGAGCATTGTTTCTTTGTTGACCCAACGTAATTGATCATGATCTATTAATTGAATTTCACCCAGATACCCATGTTGCCCAAAATGCAAAATGTTTTATAGTAGTCTATCAGACATAGGAAGATTATTTTATCTGAAAACCTCTTGAACAGAACATGCATTTGAATCGTAATTTGTACATAAAATTTCAGGAGGCGGATTCAGTTGGGAAAGAAGCTTGAGGAAACGGAATATTCGAGAGTTCGCGGGTGATCATTCCAGAGAACAAGGAAGCTTATTTAAAGCTTATGAAAGATCGCCAGCGTCGCGGTAAGCCGGAGTTGGACGACCAAGAGGTGCAATTGATTGCGCAGGTTCTCATGGACTCTTACAATTCGTGTACGGCTGTCACAATGGAAATATTTAACCTATTTGATGATGCGGAGTCGATAGGTGTGGTTACATCAATATATACCAGTCGGAGGGAAGTGATGTTGTCCCAGGAGAAGATGATTTTAGTTGAGTGAAGCTAGAATAAATTATATCTGTCTGTACATAATCAATATTATTGGAGACCCTGGGATAATCTTAGGGTTTTTGTCATAAATACGTAGAATTTGGAAAACTAACGTGGTATATTTATCCTACAACTAAATGCCTATTTTTTATATAGAAGAATCAGTAAACATACGTTTCGTTTAATTTAGCAAGCTTTATTCTAACATTGATTAAAACACTAAGAAACTGTCAGTTCACAAATAGAAAGGAAGTTAGTAGTTTGGATAATGCTCAAGTCATAAAAGAGCCAATATTAAGTTTTGGTGAAAGCCAAATAATTTTTCATGAAAATGATGGGTATGTGCCACCAGAGCAAAGTGCGAATGTCTTATTTAATTTTATGAAAAATTTAGACTATTTGAAGCTTATTTTAACTGATAAAGCTATGGTACCCCGTTATTATGAAGAAACCTTAAATTATCTTAATATTGTAAATATAAAGAGTATAGCATTTCCGATGACATGTTTTTGTGATATACATTTAAATAAATTGGTTCCCCATATGAGTTTTTATGGTCATTTTGGAATTGGTCTCAATAAAGAATGGGGAATAAAGAAAGGAATTCAGCCCATTCATTATATAAATGTAGAATCACATCTTAAACATGATTTTAGTAGAATCTTTGAATATGCATTAAATCTCAGCGCAGAAGAAAAGAGCGGATTAAATAACGAGTACGATGATTTTCTGCTAACTAATTTATTATATATGAAGCCTCTCAATGGAAAAATGCTAAGAAATGAAAAGTACGAGGAACGTAATTTTCATGATGAGAGAGAGTGGAGGTACATTCCTAAGTTAAGTGAGTCAAGTACTGATCTTCCACTATTAGTCCCTCCAGAACAATTAAATCCAAAAGCTTATAATATATACTCTAATGGGCTACGTCGTTGTCAAGATTTGTGGCTGAAATTGGATTATAAAAATATAAAATATTTAATTGTAAAAGGAGAAGAAGATAGAAAAGAATTAATTTCTTTTATTGAGACTGAAATTAGTGCCGAAACTATAGAGAAACATATTTTAATATCTAAAATATTAGTTTTCGATGAGTTGAAGGAGGATTGGTAGTATGTTTTCTAGTTTTAAAAACGCTTTTCAAAAGCAGAATAAAGATTTTGCAATGCCTAAAGAGATAATTGAATATTTAAACGAACAACTTCCTTCTACTCTTAAATATAGGCATCTTGGAGAAGGTGCTGTAGCAATAGTTCCAAATGGTCCCGAATTTAACTTCAACATTCGAGTAAAAGTTCCAAATGATTTTAAACCCAACTCTCCTGAAGAGTTACTGGAGTTCTTTTATAGAACACAACAAAAAGTTTCTCTCGAAGGTGAAGTTATATCTATTAATGGCACGGAATTTCGTTTGGAGGAGCTAGTTAAATTTCCATTACATGAAAAGAGTTTATTAAATAGTACCTTAGTTCTCCAACCACATCCTTTCCAACCACCTTTTCCTCTGTTAATTGAGGGTGGGGGGATAAAAAAAGAACTGTTGTTTCAACGACAACCTTATGCAGATATGCATAAAAGTCTGTTTCAGAGTGTAAACGAAGGTCCGTTAATGGTTTCCTATATTCTTAATGAGGAATTAGGCAGTGTAAAGTTTACTTTTAACATGAATATTGAAAACTCTAAAACTGTGGAAGAGATTGTAGAAAGTTTAAAATTATTTAATGCTTGCCAGACTGGTACATTGAAAATACTAAATGAACAGATGCCGGAGACTGCTGATTTGAATAATGAGGGGATACTAGAAACAATTGATTTTTGGAATAGGATACTAGCATTAGAAACCAGATTAGGAATAGTATTTACTCCAGAGTTTCCAGTATCAAAAGAAGATGCATTATGGTTTGATCGATTATATAGATCATTTATTGAGAACAAGCCATACAAGCAATATATAAAAATTGATAAGTTCTCAACTACAAATTATGAAGGAATTGCTAAAGAAAAATTACAAAATATTGATGGAGTTAATCTTAATTTCATTCAAGAAAATGATCTGAGCATAATGGGAGTCACACTTAAATTATACGAATCTACAGGATTTTTTAATTTTAAAATTAATGATCTTATAGAAACAAACCCTCAGCAAAAAGCATATGATATTTTAATTGAACCTAGCAGTGAAGAAGGAGTTTACTGTTCAATAAGAAGTTTCGTTAATTTAGACGAGGCAAAAGAATACCTTAGTGAATTTGAAGAACTTCGAACTGCAGAGGTGTTGTAATAGACAATATTCTTCATTTATCTTAACAATGAATAATTTGTGAAGCCAGTTCAGCTTAGCTTAATTTAACGACATGTAATTAAGCTGCCACTAGTGATAAACTGCTAACGAACTCATTAAAACTTAGTGATATTAGAACTAGCAAAACCATTGATAAACACAGTTTTACGATCAAAATTAATTTCTAAATGATGTTTTAACTAGCTAAGTTGGTTAGAGCGGTCGGCTCATAACCGATTGGTCGGGGGTTCGAGTCCCTCAGGGCCCATTTCCTCAAAAACCCTTGCTTAGCAAGGGTTTTTTTGTTGTTTACATTCGCTGCTTTCTTCATCGAATTTGTTTTGGAGAGGTACATCGTTTATCCTAGTAAAAGGAAAATCAAGGAGTGAGGTAATGAAAACATTGGATGGTCTCTAGCTTCCCGTAAGGAGGTTAGAGACAAATTGAGTAGAAGTGTGAAAAGGTCACCTGTTAAGAAGGATCAAGCTACACGTTGGATAAAGAGACAAGCAAGTAAAGCAGTACGCAGATATACCCAAGGAGTATCATCAGGAAGTTGGTACAAAAAAATATATTGTTCTTGGAATATTTGCGATTTTAGAATTCTTGAAACATACCAGCAAGCAATGCATGATTGGGAAATCAATCATACTTTATGGAACAAGCAAATGAGTTATCAAGAGACTGCTAAAGAGTGGGCCAAATATCATAAGTGGAAATGAAAAAATCACTGGTCATGGGAAGCACCAGTGATTTTTTAAAGCTCAGAGAACAGAACATTGAGTAGCAAAGAGAGGGGTGGCCTTAGCCCGTCCTTTTTTAATAAGTCTCCGAGTCAATAAATTCGAAGCTTCTCATGATTACGTCGTAATAGCTAGTAGAAATATAGGTCCAATAAAGAAAGCACTGTCCCAATAAACGGACAGTGCTTTCTTTACCGCTTTTTACTTAGGATACCTTAACGGTATACACCATTCTCAATTTACCGTTACCGCTGTAAATCTCAACTCTTGCGCTCGTTGCAGTGGTGGTTGTTACCACGCCGGAAGAGGAGACTGTGACATTTCCGCTCGCCACTTTATAAGTATCGCCCGGGTAATTTGACAGCGCATAGGAATAATTTCGTGGCAATGTAGCCGTTCTGTAATATACTCCGTTAACTTCTACAACAGGCGTAATTACTGGCGAAGGACCTACTGCTGCGGACGCACTAGGGACGATGATACTACCAATTAGCCCCAAAGACATTGCTGTTGTTAATAAGATTTTCTTAGTATTCATAAAAAATTCCTCCTGATGTATGATATGAGCTCCTAAAATATACCATGTAAAATTATTGATTTCGCTTTATTCGACAAATGTTGTCAAAATAATACAAAAAACGATTCTAAAGTCCTATAAGATACAAAATAATTAAAATATGACAATTAAAGAAATTTATTTTATTGTACTGTATTTTTGAACTATTCTCTGTAGCCGGGCCATCTCTACCTAATCGGAATAAAAAAACGGACGTCAGAGTGATTAGCTCCAAGCCCGTTTTTCGTATTTGTATTCTTTCTAGTTCTTGATATCAGTTGACAAGTTGATGTGCAAGTCTCTCATCGCTGTCTAGATTCCTTTCTACCATACGCTGTTTTAATGCAGACAGTTCCGCACACTGACGAATGGCTTCCGCTATAAGCTGGGCGACCTGTTTGGCTCCTTTGTCAGAAAAATGGGTATTATCCGTTATACCAGCGGGGTAATTAGGGTGCGCTTTTTCAGGCAAATACATAAATAGCTGCTGGGACTCTTTTTCACCCATGGAACGATAAAGCTGCTGAGAAGCTTCAAAAATATCGAGCAGGGGTGTTTTGGTTTCCGCGGCTACTTGTCTCATGGCAGCGGGATAGGCTCCTACAGCCAGCGGATCAGGTTCACCGTTTGCGGTGAATCGGCGGCGGCTTACAGAGGTCAATAGCACTGGAATTCCACCACGCTCTCTAGCGGACTGAATGTAATGAATTAAGTTTTGACGATAATCTCCATCAGGATCGGTATAGCGAGTGGGATCTTCTTTTTTCTCATCGTTGTGTCCAAATTGAATAAACAGATAGTCTCCAGCTAGAATATCTTTTTCAATATCAGCTAATCGGCCTTCTGCTATAAAAGATTTGGTGCTTCGCCCATTGACAGCACGATTGTCCACATGAACAGACGGTGCCAAATAGCTTTGCAAGTGTTCACCCCAGCCTGTCATCGGTTTTTCGGTAGCCCCTTTTTGAGCTGCAGTGGAGTCCCCGGCGATAAACAGTCGAGTTGTGATCTGTTGTCTCGCCCGAGCATATCCATGTTTTTGAAGCCAAGTTTCCGCCAGATTGAGCCATTGATGGCATTCATGGTTGTCCTCTGACAGTCCCAAGCCGTGTCGTCCTTCCTCAAATACATGCAGTTCAAACGGAATACGTTCCCTGGATAATGAAAAAGCGAACAACAGACTATTTTCTACCGGTACAGCGCCATCATTGGCTGTAGTCCACATCAAAGTTGGAGGTGTCTTTGAAGTCACTTGCCGATCGGATGAAAAGGCTTGAAGCTGTTCCAGCGTCGGCTGTTCCCCTAAAAAATGCGTACGGCTTCCGATATGTGTATAAGGCTCATAAAATGAAATTACAGGGTATCCCAACAACAGAAGATCTGGCTTTACCGTCCCTATAGTGGAGACAATGGAGGCCAAGTGACCGCCTGCTGAAAAACCGATGAGCCCCACTTGGTCAGGGATGACCAGCCAGTCATGCGATGTTTGGCGAATCCATTGCAGAGCATGTTCTACATCCTCCAACAAGGAAGTAATCTCGAAATCACCGACTTGATACTCCAGCACACCCGCATGAATACCTAGATCGTTTAACCACCGAGCTATAGGCTCTCCTTCATGTGAGGCCAAATGCTCGTAACCACCGCCAGGTAATACCAATATAAAAGGACGAGCTTCACCAACTGCTACGGGATAGAGGGAGAGAAAGGAAGTTTCTGACGGAAATTCTTCTTTTACAATCGGTTCTTTAGGACTAACAACATGTAACATAAGTAATTCCTCCAAATTTCTTTTTAACTGCCGCCAACCAAACAAAATCGACTTAAATTGGAATGATACGGATGTAAAAAATAATGCACACGTGAAAAAAATGATTTAAACCTTGTTATGAAAGCGCTATAATTTTGATGTGATGCAAAGAGCCAGAGGGGGAGCGCAATGAAAAAAGGAAGAATGTTCTACACCATTTTTATTACGATTCTGGTTTTAGGAATAGGATTTGTGGCCAGTTTTGGCAGCTACATCTATTTTACAACAATTAGCTCCGTTGTGGAGAGGGTTTCCAATACCAAGCAAAGCTATATGGCACAGATCAGAAATAGCCTGGAGCAGAAAATTCAAACGATTGAATATGCTTTTAATACGTATAGCACGACCAGTTCCTTTAATGATGTTGTGAAAAATCCCATTACAGAAAAAGATTTTATAGCGTATCGGAATGTGAATACTCAGCTCAATTATATTGCTACAATGGGATTAGAGGGAACGGAATATTCACTCATCAGTCTGGATCAGAATTGGAGAATCTCCAATGGAAGCCTGTCTTATTTGACGAAAGCAGAAAGGGAGAAGCTGGTTAATACCTATATCGACCATCAGAATCAGGGACTATTCTGGGTTAAAACAGATAAAGGGATTCGTTTTGTTAATACCTTGCCTGTATTCTCTAAGAAGAAGCAAGCCATTGCTCTGTCGGATATTTCGCTGCAAACATTAAATCATACGATTCAAACCGAGGATCATATGGCTGTTTTTATCTTGAATAATCAAGGCGATTTAATGTATGAAACCCAGCCTGCCGAACAATTATTGTCCACCCAGCAGCTCCAGCATATTTCAGAAGCCACAGTGAAGCCGAGCAACACAGGTATGCTAACTTTGGAGAAAACGGATCAGCAGCCTGCACGACAAGTCATTTACGCCAAATCTGCCTATAACAATTGGACTTACTTAACAGTATTAGATAAAAAAGAAATTGCGGATGCCTTTCAAACGACCAAATTTGGGATCATCATGATGGGACTTGTATTAACGCTCTTAATGGTGGTAGTGGCGTACTTCATTGCCATTTACTTTACAAAGCCATTTCAGCAAATAAAACGAAGCTTGCCTAAAAATCCTAATTTCGCTTTCAAAAATGAACCTTCTAAAAATGAAATTGAATGGATTATTAATTCCATCGATAACATTGTAACCGAGAAGGAAAGCTTGGAAAGTCTCATTCAGTCCGAAATGCCACAGTTGGAAACCCAATTGATTCTCAACCTGTTCCGCAAACGTATTTCTGCAGAGGAATTGGCACGAAAAATGCCACGCTTGGGTTATCCGCAGATCGAGAATCAAATGTATATTACCTTGTTAGTCCAACTGGATAATCTGGGAGATCGAGATCCCTCGGATAAAGATGTTTTGCTGCTGGCTATTAACAAAATCGTAGAAGAAACGATTCCAGAGCAGCAGCGAATGCTTCCCATCATTTTGAACGATAACACTCAGGCCACCATATTAATTTTGACAGGGTTGAGCGAACAGGAAATGAGAAAGCAAGTCTTGGATGATGCGACCCTTTTGGTTCGAAACGTAAAAGAGTATTTAAATGTTTCCATCAGCATCGGCATTAGTACGGCGTATGATAACTTATTAGAAAGTAAAGAAGCCTGTGAGATGAGCAAGCAAGCTTTGCATCACCGTTTAAATTTAGGCAAAGAGTCGATTATTTTTTATGAAGATATTTCCATGGTCATTTCAGGTCCGGTGCTGCTCCATTATCCTACGGAATTGGAATCAAAACTATTTGATGCCATCCGAATAGGGGACGAAGAGCAGGTATATCATACCGTGCACTCATTATTAGAGGAAATGATGATAAAAAACAATCATTCCATGAACTTTGAGGTGCTGTTGGTACGGTTTGTGAATAACCTCATCCAATTGGAGCAGCTATTAGGGATTGAAGTGCTGCTGACGCAAGACAATCATGCCTTGTATCATCGTTTGCTGGACATCCGTAATCCGGAAGAGATAGAACGTATGCTGATAGAGCAAGTTATTTTCCCCATGGTAAAAAGCATGAAGGAGAAGACCAACCAGCAATTCCGCTGTCTCTCGGAGAAAATTGCTGCTATTATCCGTGCTGAATATGACCAGGAATTATCATTAGAACTCATTGGAGACCGACTTCATTACAATCCGAATTATTTAAGCAGTATTTTCAAAAAAGAATACGGAACGACGTTTAGTGAATATCTGATGGGCTACCGGCTGCAAATGGGTAAGAAGTGGCTCGTTGAGACAGATATGACGATTAAAGAAATCGCCGAGCGACTGCAATATCATAATTCGCAAAACTTTATCCGCTCTTTTCGGAAAAAGGAACAAGTTACACCGGGAGCTTACCGAAAGATGAAGCAAGCCAATTAACCTTTAACCGCTCCTAACAAAGCTCCTTTGACAAAGTGCTTTTGCACAAATGGATACACGATTAACATCGGAACGGTCGCAATGACAATGACCGCCATCTTAATCGTCTGCGCAGGCGGAATGACATCTACAGCAGTTCCTTCTGCCTGCATACCACTGGAAACGATTACAATTTGACGTAGCAAGACTTGAATCGGCCATTTGGCAGAATCATTGATATAGAGAATGGCGTGCATATACGTATTCCAGTAGGCAACAGCGTAGAATAGAGAGATGGTGGCAATAGAAGGCAGGGCTAATGGCAACATAATTTTAAAGAAGATACCAAAATCGTTGCACCCGTCCATCTTGGCTGATTCCTCCAGATCATCTGGCAGCGCCTGAAAGAAGTTACGCATGATAATCAGGTTAAACGCATTAATGGCCACAGGAAGAATCAAGGACCAATACGAATTGATAAGCCCCATGCTTTTTACAACCAGGAATGTTGGAATCATCCCCCCACTAAACAACATAGAAAACACGACAATGAAGTTAATCGTATTGCGGCCGAGTAGATATCTTCGGGATAATCCATAAGCCATAAAAGCAGTAAATATCATACTTACAACTGTACCGACGATCGTTACGCCGACCGAAACCCCGAGACCTCTAAAAATGGTGGGAGTCGACAGAATATAGCGGTAGGCATCCAAGGAAAAAGTAACTGGGAATAAAATGAACTTCTTGGCTATCACTTCTTCCGTTGAGGCAAAAGAGCTGGCGATGATATTCAAAAAAGGCAAGAGACAAGTGAGGGCAATGAGAATCAATAGTGTACTGTTTACAATGTTGAAGATACGGCTGCCCAGCGATTCTTTTTTTCGTAATTTTTGTTTTCGTAATGGCTGTGTCATGTGGTTGACCTCCTTGTAATCGTTTACATGGCAACCTTATCAAGAGGAAAGAATTCCGTATATAATCAAATCTTGAGGTGTTCTCTAAGCCTGGAAAAAAGCGAATGATCATTAGGTTGTGTAGTAATCATTAGCTAAGGTGAAAGGTTGAAAAGTAGGCTGCACACCCAATTTTGTAAACGCTATCATTTGGTGATTATATGCGGAATGCTGAAAATCGCATACTCTTGAAAACGTATACAGGAACGTTTGAAGGAGGTCGAACTAATGAAAGTTTCAAGTGTCCCCGCACCAAACATGAAAATGAAAAAGAACAAAAGAACGACGGAAAGCCTTTTACGAATGCAGAAACACAAGCTGCTCTATCTAATGGTTTTACCCGGACTGGTATACTTCATTATTTTTAAGTACTTTCCTATGGGAGGATTGGTGATTGCATTTCAGGATTATCAAGCTTTTCAGGGAATCACAGGCAGTCCATGGGTAGGCATGAAGCATTTTATTCGTTTGTTTACCGAGCCTACGTTTTTTATGCTGCTTCGCAATACGCTGGTTTTGTTTGCATTGAACATTGTAATCTTTTTTCCATTGCCCATCATTTTGGCGCTTATGCTGAACGAAGTCAGGAAGATGTTCTTTAAGAACATTATCCAAACCATTATCTACATCCCGCACTTTATGTCATGGGTTATCATTGTTTCGATTTCTTATGTATTCCTAACCGTAGACGGTGGGGTGCTGAATGAAATGATTGCCGCGCTAGGTGGTGAGAAGATCAGTTTCTTAACTTCTCCGCAATGGCTGCGAACAGTCTACATCGGGCAAGTGATTTGGAAGGAACTCGGCTGGTCTACCATCATTTATCTATCTGCGATTACAGTGGTAGATACGCAATTGTATGAGGCAGCAGAGATGGACGGAGCTGGACGCCTGAGAAAGACATGGCACGTTACCTTGCCTGCGATCCGCCCAGTCATTATTACATTGTTAATTTTGAAGATCGGTAGCACGTTGGATTTGGGCTTTGAGCATATGTATCTGCTATTGAACTCCTTAAACCGCGAAGTTGCCGAAATCTTTGACACTTACATTTATACTGCGGGCTTAAAGAATGGACAATTAAGTTTTAGTACAACGGTAGGGCTTTTTAAAGGTGTGGTAGGTTTAATCCTGATTATGGGCTCCAATCGACTGGCCAAGAAATTTGGTGAAGACGGCGTTTACTAATGACGACGGGAAGGATGCAAAATGGTGCGGTTTGTAGAAAACATGAACAAATGGTGCATGCGCCTGCTACGCCTGGTCTACCTTAATTTGCTTTGGACGGTTGCGACGATTCTGGGCTTGGGTTTTATAGGCGTTGGACCTGCAACCGTTGCTATGCTTAGTATTTTAAGACAGTGGATTCGGGGCAATGAGGAAGTCGCTATTTTCGCGACGTTTGTACGTTACTTTAGAGAAAGCTTTAAAGAAGCAGCAATCATTGGCGGGCTTTACAGCCTTGTGGGTTACGTGCTCTACGTGGATATCGTCAACGTCTCGTCCTGGTATGTTCGTGTGGTGACGCTTATTGGAGCCTTTTTGTATCTTATCTCTTTGGCCTATATTTTCCCGCTGCTGGCTCACTATGATTGGAGAGGCATCAGACTGAAGGTCAAGATGTCGATCGTGATTGGATTTTCGTATTTACAATACACGCTTGTTCTTTTTGTAGCCATTGTCGTGCTATTTGTATTGATTCTAGGCTTGTACCCAGGAATTCTAACTTTTGCCGGAGCAAGTATTATGGGCTATCTCGTGATGTGGATGACGCATCAGGTATTCAGCAAAATAGAGCGAGAGGTTCTGGTGAAAGAGGAAGATATGGCATGAATATACAAACAGAAAAGGAGCAAACACGATGAAAAAGGGAATCACGACGAAAAGGGGAGTATCAGGCCTTCTTGCTGTACTAATGGTCATGAGTATTTTTTTAGCAGCTTGTGGTGATAAGGGGGGAGAGGATCAAAGCGGCCAAACCTATGATCCGAAATCCAAACTGGAATTTACCTGGTTAAACGTATTGCATACAGCTTCTCCGCCTACAGAAACGATCAAAAGCAAAATTGAAGAATACACCAATTCTAAAATCACGTTCAACTGGGTGCCGGATGCTTCCAAAGAAGAGAGAATTACCACCGCACTGGCTTCTGGTGAACTGGCTGATATGGTGACGCTGACGATGATGACTAACTCTTCAGTGCGTAGTTCATTGAAATCAGGACTATTCTGGGATGTAGGGAAGTATTTGGATGATTATGAAAATTTGAAGAAGATCCCGCCTGAAGTGCGAGAAGCCGCATCCATTGAAGGGGTACTGTATGGCGTTCCGTTCCAGAAGAATCTGGCGCGGGCGGGTCTGGTCATTCGTCAGGATTGGCTGGATCGCTTAGGATTGAAGGTGCCGACGACATTGGATGAGTTGTATGAAGTTGCGAGAGCGTTTACAGAAGATGATCCGGATGGGAATGGAAAAAAGGATACGACTGGATTTGTAGACAGATCGGATCTACGCTACAGCAGCTTCAAAACTTTAAGTTCCTACTTTGGCACACCTAATGGCTGGAAAGTAGATGAAAGCGGAAAGTTTACGCCGGAATTTGATACTCCCCAATATTTGGAGACCTTAAAGTATTCGAATAAGTTATACAAAAACGGATATCTCTCTAAAGACTTTGCTGTAACCGCTAAAACGGACCAGCAGCAACAATTTGCACAAGGTAAAGCAGGTATTTATACAGGCATGATCGATATCTCTAACCTCAGAACCTTGTCCCAAGGCCTGCAAAAGGGGCTGAAGCTGGTACCAGTTAACAAGATTTCAAATGGAGATGGCAAATACCACGTATGGTCTGAGGGAAGCGGGGTAGGAGGTTTGCTGGCATTTCCGAAATCAGAAGTTAAGACTGAAGCTGAGTTGAAGAGACTGCTGCAATTTGTAGATGATTTAATTGACAAAGATGTATATATGTATATGACCGGTGGTATTGAAGGCACTCATTATAAAATCGAAAAAGATGGAGCCTTCAAAATTACGAATACAGATTTGTGGCAAGCAGATGTTCAGCCATTTTCAAGCTCCAGACCAAGTGAAGTGACTTATAACTTAAAAGATGCCAATCCAGAAAAGGAACTGGCTAATGAATTAGTCCGAGAAAATAATGAATTTGCTGTTCTGGACCCGACCGTGCCACTGGATTCAGTCACCGCTAATGAGCAAGGAACAGAGCTGGAGAAAATCATTACCGACGCCTCCTTCAAATTTATTATGGGTGAGCTTGACGAAGCCGGATTTAAAGCAGCCGTAGAAAACTGGAAAAACTCCGGTGGATCACGGATTACTGCTGAGTATGAGGAAGCGTATAAGAAAACGAAAAAATAAAGATATAGGTTGAGCATGAGTGTACATGAATTGCCACTACGCAGGCGGAAGGTGCTTACCATCGCTGACACTTGTCCAGCACCATTCCGCCTATTCCGTTTTCCAGTGTATTTTCAAGCCCAGTCTATAAATCATTTTCGTATTCACAAAAAAAAGACAGGAGAGAACGAAATGCAATTGTATAACATTGTAGAATATGGAGCAGTTCAGGATGGCACGACGTTGGCTACGGGAGCGATTGCGGCTGCCATTGAAGCGGCCAGCAATGCTGGAGGAGGAACCGTTGTTGTTCCGTCTGGGACGTATCTGACAGGTGCTATCTTTCTGAAAAATAACATTGAACTACATGTAAGTCCTGGCGCAATTCTGTCCTTCAGTACGGATCTGGCTGATTACCCTGTAGTGGAATCCAGATGGGAAGGCGTTCAGCGGGAAGTGCATGCGTCATGCATTTATGGACAGAATCTTGAGAATATTTCAGTTACAGGTAGCGGAACGCTGGATGGAAATGGTCAGCCGTGGTGGGAAAAGCACCGAAATCATCCAGAGGAGTTACAGTATCCGAGACCCAAATTAATCAGCTTTGACCGTTGTCAGCGGGTTACCATTAAAGATGTTATGTTAAAAAATTCCCCCAGTTGGACTGTGAACCCCATCGCTTGCTATAACGTTACGATTGATAATTTGTCCATTCTTAACCCGGCGGACTCCCCCAATACGGATGGCATTAATCCTGAATCCTGTTCCAATGTTCGTATTAGCAACTGCAATATAGATGTGGGCGATGATTGTATTGCGATCAAAGCAGGGACCGAAGATACACAAGAGCGAATTCCATGTGAAAATATTACGATTACCAACTGTACGATGGTGCATGGACATGGCGCAGTTGTACTGGGGAGCGAAATGAGTGGTGATATTCGTAATGTTACGATCAGCAATTGTGTGTTCAAGCAAACAGATCGGGGTATACGTCTGAAATCCAGACGGGGACGTGGCGGAATCATCGAGGATATCCGCGTCAGCAACATTGTGATGGAGGAGGTCATTTGTCCATTTATTCTGAACCTGTATTATTTCTGCGGCCCTCGGGGCAAAGACAAATATGTGTGGGACAAAAATCCCTATCCGATTACCGATGAAACCCCGTGCTTTAGACGAATTCATTTTTCCGATATTACGGCACGACAGGTTCATGCGGCTGCTGGATTCTTATACGGACTAGCAGAACAATATATTGCTGAAATTACATTCTCCAATATTGATATTTCTATGGCTAAAAATGCAATTCCCGGTCGTCCGGCCATGATGACAGGGATCGAAGATATGAATAACCGTGGTTTTTATCTAGGTAACGTGAGGGATATTCGTTTTCAACAGGTGGCGATTGAAAATCATCAAGGTCCTGCCTTTTATATTGAGAATGGGGAAGACGTTGAAATCAATCGTTGCCATTCGAAGAATACAGCTGAGCCCGAAAAGCTGATAGAACAAGTAACGATACAACCTTCTGAACAAAATAGGATGAATTAGGAGGACATGAAAGGAGGTACAACGTGGATAAATTACAAGCATTGTTGGGAGACCTTCCGGCAGATCGCCCTATAACGGCAACTCTGTTGAATGAAGAAGAGCGTGAGGGGTACCGACTGGAGTGTCTCCTGCTGGACTTGAACGGGATCGAATCTGTACCCGCTTATGTAGCTACACCCTTGCAAGGGAACGGTCCGTTTCCAATGGTCGTTTTTAACCATTCGCATGGGGGCAACTATACGAATGGACGTAAGGAACTGCTCCATAGCAGCTCTTACTTGCAGCAGCCCTCGTTTGCTACAACCCTGACAGACATGGGGTACTGCGTATGCTGCATTGACATGTGGGGCTTCAATGAACGTGGGGGCAAAACCGAAAGCGAGCTGGTAAAGGAAATGCTCTGGCAGGGCCAAGTGCTGTGGGGCATGATGCTGTATGATAACCGTCGCTTGGTGGATTATATGTGCCAGCGTGAAGACATTGATGCTTCCCGTATCGCAACAATCGGTATGTCGATGGGCGGACTCATGGCATGGTGGATGGCTGCGTTAGATGAACGGATACAGGTTACGGTTGATATTTGTGGACAGGTAGATGCCCATACGCTAATCGCTAAACGGGGATTGGACCATCATGGCTTTTATTCCTATGTCCCCGGCTTGCTGAAGCATTTTACCACCCTTGATATTCAAAAGCGGATCGTACCTCGTCCACGGATGAGTATAACAGGTCAAAATGACCGGATGTGTCCTATTGAAGGAGTCGAGCATTTGGCAAAAGGGTTGCTGGAAGCTTACCAGCAGGCAGGTCACCCAGAGCATTGGCAGCCTGTGATTGCAGGCGGTGGACATATGGAGACGCTGCAAATGCGCACGGCGTGGCAGACATTTTTAGCCAAGCACCTGTAAATCAAATGAAAGGATCGGGGTAATCATGCTAGTTGGAAAAGAATCCTTTTGTGATTTCCATACGATTCAGGAGGCAATTGCTGTATTGGAGCAGTCGGCTTCCAATGAAATGGAAACGTTAACTATTTTATCAGGTATTTATGAGGAAGAGGTGCGAATTTACCGTTCGTATCTTCATATTATAGGCATCGGGCAGGTAGAGATTCGAATGAATCGGTATGCCAAGGAGCGGAATGAAGCGGGTGAGGAAATAGGGACCTTTGCGACACCCACTTTATTTTTAGGCGGTAGCCATCTGATCTTGGAAAATCTCACGATTTCCAACACGGCAGGACAGGGAGAAGCCATTGGGCAGGCCGTTGCGGTATACGCTCATTGCGATGAAACGGTCTTTAGAAACTGTACCTTTAAAGGGCACCAGGATACTTTATTTACAGGCCCTCTACCTCCTGCACCGAAAGAACGACTCCAGTTTGGTGGAATCCATTTGAAGGAGCACCATAGACACTATCGGCAGCTCTATCAGCATTGTTATATAGAGGGTACGGTGGACTTTATTTTTGGTGGGGCTACCGCTTATTTTGAAGATTGCGAAATTCGCAGTTTACGCCATCATGAGAACCAAACGAGCTACGTCACAGCCGCCTCTACGCCGCAAGGACAAGCGTATGGCTATGTATTCAACCAATGCTACCTAACTGCAGAGCCTGATATTACCCCGGTTTTTTTGGGCCGTCCGTGGCGGGAATATGCCAAAACCGTATTTGTCGATTGTAAAATGGGCGATCATATTGACCCACGTGGCTGGGACAATTGGAACAATGTTGCGAACGAGAAAACCGTCTGTTATCAGGAATATAACGGACCCGATGAAGTTGCTACGTTACGTAAGCAGCGTGTTCCGTGGGCGGATTGTTTTGAGGCGGGAACAGAAGCATGGAGCAAGGAACAGGTTTTTGCTGAAGTCACATTTTGGAAGTAAGGAGAAGTGAGGTCTCATGATGATCCAAAATCCCATATTAAAAGGCTTTAATCCCGATCCGTGTATTACACGAGCCCTGGATACTTACTATATTGTGGTGTCATCGTTTGAGTGGCTGCCTGGAGTACGGGTGTACCAGTCCAAAGATTTGGCCCATTGGGAGCACTGCACAGATATTTTGACCGATCAGGTTGACTTAAGAGGTAATCCTAAAAATTGCAGTATTTGGGCACCACAGCTTAGTTATGCGGATAACCTTTTTTATCTGCTCTATACGGATGTGAAAAGCACCAAACGTCCGTTCAAGGATGTTCATAATTTTGTGATGACGGCGCCTACGATCCAAGGACCGTGGTCGGAACCCGTTTATCTGAATAGTAGCGGATTTGATCCGTCTTTATTTCATGATGATGACGGACGCAAATGGCTGTTGAACGCATTGTGGGATTATCGCATGTTGGAAAGCAATAAATCTTCCGGTATCGTCATGCAGGAGTATGATAGCAAGCAACAACAGCTCATTGGGGAGCCTGTTAAAATCTTTGATTGTACTCCTTTGAAGAAAACAGAAGCGCCTCATATCTACAAGCAAAACGGATATTATTATCTTGTTACAGCGGAAGGCGGAACGGGTACGGGGCATGCCGTTACCGTAGCACGCTCGAAGCAAATAACCGGACCATATGAAGTAGACCCGCACAACCCGATGCTTACATCACGTGATCGACTGGATTCCCCGTTACAATGTGCAGGACATGGCAGTCTTGTACAAACACCGGACGGCGAATGGTACATGGCTCATTTATGCACACGCCCGGTAGAGGGGAAATATGCCATTTTGGGACGGGAAACAGCCTTGCAGCAAGTGTACTGGAATGATGAAGGCTGGCTGCGATTAACCGCGGGGGGCCATACGCCTCAATTGGAGGTGCCTGCACCTCAAGGGACAATTTCGGTTAAGCAAGAGCAAAAGAGTAATATTTTCGAGGATTTTTTCGAGGGAGCCCTATTAGATAAAACGTGGAACACATTGCGTATCCTAGCGAACGAGAGCTGGTGTTCATTAAGTCAGCGCCCGGGCTATCTTCGAATCCATGCTGGGGAATCCATACAAAGTCTGTTCCAGCATCACGTGCTTGCCATTCGGCAAACGGATCATCATTTCCGGGTAGAAACAGCACTGGAGTACCAGCCAACAAGCTATTTGCAGATGGCGGGGCTACTACTGTACCTTAATGAAGAAGATTATTTGTACGCCTATATTAGCTATGAGGAAGGACAAGGGAAGGTACTGCGCTTGATGCGATGTGAAGCCAATACATTTACTTTAGTTCCCCAAGCGATTACGCTTCAGGACGATCTTCCTATACATTTAGCAGTGGAAGTCCATGCATCCCACGGGCAATTTTATTATGGAGTCGGAGATAAACCTGCTTGGAAGCGACTTTTTGAAATGCAGGATATCAGCTTTTTATCTGGTGGTTTTACAGGGAATTTTGTAGGTATTGCTGCTCATGATATGCAACAATTCCAAGGAAGCTACGCTGATTTTTCTCATTTCCTATATCATGGTATGGATCATCTTTCCTCATAAAAAATATTATAATGATTAATGTTGAAAGCACCTTTATGGGTGCTTTTTTGTTTATGCACGTTATCTTTTCACATTATAACTTCGCAAAATCTCCAAAAAAGCGGTGCATGCTTTCGTCTCAAATACCGCAGAAGGGGTCAGAAAAGAAAATTTCCGAATGAACGGGAGATTGAGAATATCCAATACTTCTAATGTTCCCAAAGCAAGTTCCTTCTGAATGACCCATTGGGACAGCAAAGAAATCCCCAAGCCTGCTTCTACAGACTCTTTGATGATCTGTGTACTGCCAAAATTCATCATATGAGAAGGATAAAATCGAAGCTGTGCAAACATCTTTTCAGCCGCCTCCCGGGTTCCAGAGCCTTCTTCCCGCAGAATCCAGATGTCCTCATGCAGCTCATTTATATCCACTTGAGATTTACCAGCCAAACGATGATTTTGCGGAACGACGATATACATTCGATCATCAGCAAATGATTCAATGTGTAGATGGTCATGCTGAAATTCTCCTTCGATAATCCCCACATCCAGTTGATTATGGATCACGAGCTTTTCAATTTCCAATGTATTGCCGATGGTAATGGAGGGCTGAATGAGTGGATACTGGATTCTCATTTGCGCAATCACATGCGGCAGCACATATTCGCCATACGTGTAGCTTGCACCAATAGACAGGTTACCCTTTGCCGTATGCATTAGCTCATCCACCAAGTACTGCATACGTGTATGGAGTCGGATAATCTCCTGGGCATGATGATACACAATTTCACCTGCTTTGGTTAAGCGCACATATTTATTACTACGCTCCAGGAGACGGGTTCCTACGCTACGTTCCAGCATTTGAATATACTGACTTACCGCAGGTTGGGTCATGTGTAATACCTCGGCAGCTCGTGTGAAGTTTTGTTTCTCTGCGACCCTAACAAATACGATTAAAGATTGGTCCAAAGCCCATTCCTCCAAATTTATTATATCTATTTACTTATTATCATAATTATAATGATTTATTTTTCTTATGACAAAAAACATATTAAGCTGGATGTATGTAGAATTGGAGGGGTTCACCATGAATAGTCATACACAACATACCAAATTATTTTCGAACAGAGGGCGATTATTCCAGCGTATATTTGGCATTATCCTAACGATGTTATTTGCTTTGGCAGGCTACGGTCTGAACGAATTGCCAGGCTTTCATTATGTAGGTCCATTGGCTTGTGCCATGTTTCTCGCTATTCTGTACCGACAGTTGTGGGGATACCCTGAAGCTGTGCGCTCAGGGGTTGAGTTTTCAGCAAAGAAAATACTACGCGGAGCGATTGTGTTATTTGGGCTGAAGCTGAATATGGATGTTGTCATTCATCATGGACTGGGTTTACTTTTGCGTGATGTGGGCACCGTTGTATTTTCCATCTTTTTTACGGTTTGGCTGGCAAAACGTTTCAAGGCAGATGCTTCGCTTTCGCTTCTTCTTGGTATTGGAACAGGAGTTTGCGGTGCAGCAGCGATTGCAGCGGTTTCTCCCTTGTTAAAATCCAAAGATGAGGATACAGCCATAGGAGTAGGACTCATTGCCTTGGTTGGTACGATATTTGCCATTTTGTTTACCGTGCTTCGACCCTGGCTTCCTTTGACGGATATGCAATATGGGATCTGGTCGGGCGTCAGTTTACATGAAATTGCACATGTGGCCTTAGCTGCAGCGCCTGCCGGACAGGATGCTCTTGCAATGGGCTTATTAGCCAAACTGGGGCGTGTTTTCTTGCTCATACCGCTCAGCTTTGTTTTAATGGTTTGGATGAAACGAACCGGAAAAATTCGTACAGATGCTAAAGTGGAGTTTCCCTGGTTCCTCATCGGCTTTATGGCTACAAGTGTTGTGGGCAGCTATGTTTTTGGAAAATATATTGTAGTTCCATCTAGTCTGACAAACGGAATTTCTCAAGTTACCACCTTTATGTTAACGATGGCTATGGTAGGTATGGGGCTGAATGTGAGCTTTAAGGCTTTGCGAGAGAAAGCAATGCTTCCCTTACTGGTACTGTCTGTTACCTCGATTATTCTTATAGGTTTAACATTTTTAACAGTATGAACATGAAGTATTCGTTTGTGATAAGATTGCTAGTAAACCAGATTAATAAAACTGGAAAAAGCTCTGCTTGCTATATAGCTGGTAGAGTTTTTTAGTACTTTTGTATGATAAAACTGAAATATGTACTGAATCAATCGTAACTTTTTACATATGATTCGCGTCTATCAAAATGGAGGTCCTGAGAATCATAGAGTGCAAGAATTTCATAAGCGAAAATATAGAGAATGGTAGGGTACATAATGAAGAAAATTTGTTTATTTGCTTTTTTGTTTCTGTTTCTACTAGCATTTCCAAGAGAGAGTCACGCTGCCTCTTCGAGTTCACATCTTCAGTTAGACGGTAAAGATATAAGTGTTGGCAAAGGTGTTCAGATTCAAGAAGTAAAGGGGAATATACTGGTTCCACTCCGTCTCATTGTAGAGGAATTGGGTTATAGCGTGAATTGGGAGTCCAAGACAGGGACCATAACTATACATAAGCAAAATCTTAACCTCAGTCTTCAGGTCAACAATCCCATGGCCTCTGTTAATGATCATCAAATGGGATTGGCTGTAGCGCCTTTGCTTAGAGAGGGGACGACTTATGTTCCGCTTCGCTTTGTATCCGAACAGACAGGGGTTGATGTGGTCTGGAACAACGAGCTTAAAACCGTGTTCCTGACGACTCCACCTGCTTCAAGCGGGAATAGCGAGTCCACTCATGATCATTCTGCTACTCCAGCTGTAAGTAATCCTAAAGAGAGTGCGCGCACGGCTATAAACCAAATTAGCTTCGCTAATCACCAATTGACTATAGCTGTTAATGGAAAAGTAACCCCCAAAGTAACTACGTTGACTCATGCAGACCGTATTGTTGTAGACATACCGGATACAAAGTTTGCTGAGGAATTTCTAGCATCGCAATCATTTGACAATAGTGGACAAGGAAGTTTTCCAGTCACAGAAGATCCAGATGTTTCCCAAGTAAGATATTCCATGTTTAGTACAACTCCCGCATCGGTACGTATTGTGGTTGATCTTAATAACAGCACACCTTTTCATATACTCAATGCAGATGATGGTAAGGTTGTTATAGCATTGGATCAGGAAACGGAGGAGCCATCAACTACCGAGAACGTTTTACCTACCATACCTGTTGCACCTGTGATTTCTTCCGATGGACACGCGCAAGGGATTGACGTCTCACACTATAATGGCAATATTGATTGGCAGCAAGTGGCAGCGGCAGGTAAAACATTTGCTTTTATTAAAGCTACAGAGGGCACAAAATATCAAGATAATCAATTTTTGATAAATGTACAGGGTGCCAGAGAGGCTAACATCTTGGTTGGCGCTTACCACTTTTTGAACGCAACTACCGCGGATGGAGCTCGTCAGGAAGCTGCTAACTTTGCTAGGGCTCTAGATTCAGCAGGAGGCAGGCTGGATCTGCCCCCTGTGATGGACTATGAAAATAACCCCAAAGGTCTTACTCCTGCACAAATTAATGAAGTGGCTCATGCCTTTTTGGATGAAATGGAGAGGCTTACCGGACGTCAGCCGATCGTATACACGGGTAATGTCTTTGCTTCCAAGTTTGATCCTACATTTTCTATGTATAAACTGTGGGTAGCCCGATACAGCACTACGCAAAAGCCGACCGCGGTTCCAGCTTGGAATAACTGGTGGGCTTGGCAGTACAGTAGCACAGGCAGTGTTCCGGGTATTCGAGGCCAAGTGGATTTGGATGAATACAACGGAACGATAGATGAACTCCGGGCTTCACTTGGAGGAGAGCTCGATTAGCATAATCATATCATGATCAATCCTCGCGAATCCGGAATAGGATCTGCGAGGATTTTTAATGTCTGTTTTGTTTAGTTGGGCATGATCCATACGATTTCGCTGATTCGAACAAAGAATTTTTTCCCATATACATCTAAAATGACATGGTCGGGCTTACAATCAACTACGCATCCATCAATTCTGCCACGAGTGGTCTCAAGTACAACGTACTTGCCGATCACCGATTTTAATGTTTCTACGACGTATGGATCTACAGGGTGCACCACGACGTGGTGAGAGGTAGGATGGTGAGGAAAAGGTTGATTAACGTTGTAATTGAGCATTTGATTTGAATTCAATTGCTTCACTCCTTCAAGATTAGTTGTGTTATCCTATGCTCCTGCCTAGGAAAGGTGTAGGCTAATGCCCATCAGCGAAAACATTCATAACATTGCCAAAAAGCCCGGTCCATAGGAAAGCTCAATACATAAGCTATGTTGTACCTTGAATTGAAGGAGGCAATGACCATGAGTGAATGTGAAAGAGGTTGTGGCGGCGGTTCAGTAGGAGGCTACCCAGGAGTTTGGACATCGACAGGAGCTATTCTGGTACTGTTCATTCTGCTCGTTATCATTACGAAGTCTTTATGGGTTTAATTTAAAATGAGTAGCTTAACCCCCCATCGGTATATAACTGATGGGGGGTTAAGTGTTTTAGAGGATGGAATTAATGATAAAACACCTCACATAACAGCGTACAAGCCCTACACAAATGGTGCCGGGCTGGACAGCTGTCATTTGAGGTACATTGGCATCTATAGACAGGAACGGACAATGGGTCAGGGATTAAATTAACGCAATCGCCAGCAGGGTGAACAGGCTCAATGTTAAGATTTGATTCCCATACCCGTAGCCAGGGTAAAAGGCAGACGTTTGTACACGTCCGTTCCGTTCTGTTTTTAAGTACACATTATTACGATCCACATCCATAATGGTTCCTTCGTACTGTTTTCCGTCCATGGTGAGAATACGCACCTTTTTATTCATGCAGTTCAAACAGTTGTAGTAAGCATCCATTCCATCACCCCCTCTTATACATTGGCATTTTATGAGAGGGACGGTCTTATGGTAACGGCGAACATACAGGGAAAAGGTATTCCCTCGAACTTAGGACCTGACTAGAGTTAGCCTATTCTTGATAGGGATTAAAAGAGAAGCCAGGATATCCGTTAGTATAGGCGTAATCTCTTTGGGGGACGGCTTGATAGTGTGGTGAAGTATCAGCAAGCCTCACATGTATCCCAGGTTTTCGGGGGGGCTGCTGCTTGCAGTCATTGGGAGGACCGATGATGACAGGCTTTTTAATAGGGACGAGCGCTTCCTGAACCTTATTCTCATCCAGGCAGTAAGTATGAGCCATAATGTTATTTGGCGTTAGGCGCAAAATGTCAGATCCCAGTATAAATTCAGGGGTCGGGGCATCAAAAATCGTCAACAAATGAGTGTTATCCATCGTGGCGACCAGATAATGCCACCATCCTTGAGGGACGTTAGCCACTTGGCCAGGTGTGATCGGAAAATGTCGTAACTCGCGGGTAAAGGGGTTAATCAGTGACACGGTTACGGCTCCAGAGATGCAGTAGACCAGTTCTGTGGCATTTTGATGATAGTGAGGCTCCACAACATTAGCAGTGCTGAGGCGAATATCCAGCAGCGATACATTTGCCAATGTATTCAGCTGCTGGATCGACAGCTCGTTGATCGAATTTTGAGCATCCTTCTGAAACAAAACATTATCTCTTAAATCATAGGTGAATTGTACAGTAGGAGAGGTGTAATCCATATATGAATTCACGCGTCGTTTCCAGCCTTTCTGTTATTCGAAATTTGAGGATCGTACGCTACTCTATGCATACGCCCATATATGTGTGCGCGGAAATGTGATTTGAATTCATAGAAATCAGGCTTCGATCCCGGGTAAGTTAAAGCGAAAAATAGCGAAAAAAGTCACGTATTCAAGTGTGTCCAGAACATGCTCCATTGCTTTTTAATACACGTCATTCCTTTAGGGATGGCGTTTTATTTGCTTGGGTAGTCTTAGGACCAGAGCCGGATGATACGTAAATGCGGCTTGTGGTATACTGCAACGGACGTGTGAAAGCATGATTGTCCCATACCGTATGTAGCCACGCGTCATTTCTGCAGCTAGGCATAAGTTATGTCATAAGAAACATCATCGGATAAACGTCCCTGAGTTGTACAGGCCGGAATGGTTGCACCGGACAGAACATGAAAGAGGAGGTTGTCTGGAATATGAAAAAATTATCTATTTTAATCCTGTCCTGCGCATGTATGTTAGGTACTGTATTGTCAGTCGCACCAGGACAAGCACAAGCACAATCGTCAGCTTTGAAGAAAGGGGTTCAAAGCGAACGGGTGCTGGAGCTTCAACAGCAGCTTCATTCGCTCGGTTATTTCAAAGCCGGGTTTACTGGGTACTATGGTTCTCTGACCAGTAAAGCGGTGACTCGTTTTCAACGGGATAACGGTCTGACACCTGATGGAGTAGCCGGAGCTGCTACACAAGCCAAGCTGAAATCCTTCGGTAAGGTGCGCGTAACCGCGCTGGATCAACTGGCTCGTATCATTTATTCTGAGGCGCGCGGAGAATCGTTTAAAGGTCAAGTAGCTGTCGGCGCTGTCGTATTAAACCGTGTTCAGTCCGGCGAGTTTCCAAGCTCGATCCCGGACGTTATTTTGCAGCCTGGCCAATTCACCGCTGTACAGGATGGACAATACCGCCTGAAACCCAACAAGACTGCGTACCGTGCAGCCAGACAGGCACTTAATGGTGCTGATCCGACCAATGGGTCCTTGTTTTATTACAACCCGGCCATTGCCACAGCCAAATGGAGTAAAAGTCGCCCGGCTGTCATCTCACTCGGTCGCCATACGTTTACGAATTAATTTCACATGAGAATACGCAAATTTCTAGCCGTCAGTTGCTTCTTTAGGAGCAGTGACGGTTTTTTATATTCGCAAATTTGTAATATATTAGTGGTGATTCATCTGATTTAATATTAAAAATTCTACCTATTATTCCGATACTCTTAATAGACAAAAAAATGAAATTAAAGGAGTCTTTCTAAAATGAGTCAACATCCTTACACTATCGAAGTAGATCAAGCCATGAAAACGGTATATATGGCGGTGAATGGAGTGTTTAGCCAGGAGGAGTATGATAGCTTTGTAAAAGATTATGTAGCCAAAACCTCATCCATTCAGGCGTCCAGCTTTACACTCAAGGTAGATTGTACCCAGATGGCACTTTTGGGTCCGGGAGAAGTGGAAAAATTGAAGGGCTCATTTGTACGTTATAAAGAAACTGGATTTGCCAAAGTAATCTTTGGTATCAGCCTTCAACAAACCATTATTAAAATGCAGCTTGGTCGAGTAGCACGCGAAGCAGGATTAAACAACGTAGATATTGTTGTACAATAATGCGCTGACGTATGTGTAAGGGGGAAGCCTGATGAGCCATATCAAAATAAAAGCACTGGGTGTGTACCATCCGTCCCATTCGTTGGATAACGAATACTATGTTCGCCATTTTGACGAGCGGGGCAAGGATATTCGACGCTTCATGGAGCATATGGGCAGAAGACAGCGTTATATCATTGATGACCCGAACGAAAACGGTTTAACCATGGGAATTGCGGCTGCGCAAAAAGCTTTGGAACAGGCTGGTATGACAGGCTGTGACGTGGATATGATCGTGTTCTCCACTCAAGTTCCTGAGTCACTGTTTCCGATGAATGCCTTGTTTGTTCACCATGCGATTGGAGCCAGACATGATGTGGCCGTGATGGATTCCAACGCGAATTGTGCAGGGATGACAGTCGCTGTCGATCAAGCCAGTCGGTCGATGTTATCTAATCCTGACGTGCGGACAGCGCTTATTATCGGTTCGGATTATAATTCACTCATTTCCGGTCCGGAGGATGAGATTACTTATGCGAACTATGGAGATGCTGCATGTGCGGTTATTTTGGAGCGTACAGAAGAAGACACCGGATTTATAGATTCTATGTATTTTACGGACCCAGTCAATATAGATAAAATTTTGTACCCGGCTCAGGGATTAGCGGCAACACTCCAAAGGAATGCCCCCGGAAAATATATTCAGTGGCTTCCGTTCGATGCTAATATGGCCTTGCCTCCTACATTTGATCTGCTTGAACGCATTTTAAAAAAGAATGGGCTATCGCCTCAGGATGTACGGGCTTATTGTCTGTCTCAGTTCTCGTTAGCAAATGTATTAAAGATTCAGGATCACTTGGAGCTAGAGGATGCCCAAATGATTTATGTGGGTGATCGATATGGTTACACAGGAACCAGTAGCCCGTTCATTGCTCTTTATGAAGGTATTGAATCGGGTCGTATCCGGCGCGGTGATTATGTGCTGTTCTGGACGATTGGAGCTGGGTATCAGCTGGTTGCTATGTTGTTTAAATATTAGTTATGCGAAGACCTTGCAGCTGCAAGGTCTTTTTGTGTATCACACAATGACAATTGTAATGATTTGGTTGTGTTATGTTTGATTATTTTGTAAAATTTAAACATTGAATTCATAAGGGAGAGCTTATATTGCGGACATCGGATAGCATGATAATTATGACAGAAAACATAGCACACATTTCATAATAGGAGCTGAAGGGTCATTAAGATCGAAAATTTATTTTATGGAGAACGAATAAAGCTGGCCGCAGTCAGGGAAGAAGATGCCGAAGTGATGTTCAAATGGGGTGAGGATGCGAAGTATCTGCGAAATGTAGATACGGATTTAGCGCTTCCTTACACGTTAAAACAGATGGAGTCAGAAGGATCTCCCAGATCTAACGAGGTCTATTTTCGATTAAGAACATTGGCAGATGATGTCCTGATCGGATTTGTTGCTATCCACGGGATTGAGTGGAATAATCGCAGCGGACAACTGGCAATAGGTATAGGTAATACGGAGTACCGTGGCAAGGGCTTTGGGGCAGAAGCTGTAGGTCTCATTCTTCGGTATGCGTTTTATGAGCTCAATTTAAATCGGGTCGGCTTGGATGTGATTGAGTACAATACACAAGCGATCCGAACTTATGAGAAGGCGGGGTTCCAGCTTGAGGGTAGAGTTCGTTCCGCTGTTCTTCGTGATGGCAACAGTTATGATCGTATCATGATGGGTATCCTGTATTCTGAATGGAGCTCGACTGTTCAAGTATAATAGATACACAATTTGTTCATAAAATATTCCATAATAAGCCTTTTAATAATGTGAAAAGAGGTTTATAGTTAAGGGGTCACATGCCCAAATGGTTATTAATTTGAGTATGAGTCAAAGCTGAGGAGGAATTTACATGGCAAACGTTGTAAGATCCATCACTTCACCCAAGAAATTTATTTCTGGACAAAATCTGCTCTCGTCGTTAAATGACTATATTAAGGATTATGGCGATAAAGCCTTTGTTATCTGCGATGAGTTCATACTTGAAAGGGCCCAAAAGGAGGCAGGCGCTTCAATTGAAGCAGCTGGTAACCAAGTGGTCTTCGAGAAATTCCAATATGAATGTACAAAAGAAGAGATTGATCGTAACCGCGAATTGGTGCGTAAACATGGTTCGAACATTATCATAGGCATTGGCGGGGGAAAAACATTGGATACCGCTAAGGCAACGGCTTATTATGAAAAGCTGCCTGTTGTTATTTTCCCAACGATTGCTTCTACAGATGCTCCTTGTACCGCGCTTGCGGTTATATACAAAAAAGATGGCTCTTTCGATGAATATCTGTTCCTGCCTACTAATCCAGACGTTGTACTGGCGGATACAGGCATTCTGGCAGCAGCGCCTGCACGTTTCTTTGCAGCTGGAATCGGTGATGCACTGGCTACTTATTTTGAAGCTCGTGCTTGCTATCAGGCCAACGGGGATAACCTGGTTCTGAACAAGCCTTCCACTACAGGGCTGGGACTTGCTCGTCTTTGTTATGATACGTTGCTGGAAAATGCTGTGAAGGCCAAACGTGCGGTGGATCGTAAAGTATATACTCGTGCGGTGGAGGATACGATTGAAGCTACCATTTATCTGAGCGGTGTTGGTGCAGAATCAGGTGGATTGGCAGCAGCACACGCCATTCATAATGGTATGACGGCTGTTCCTTCGCTTCATAAAGCACAGCATGGTGAGAAAGTCACATTCGGTTTGTTAACCCAGCTAGTGCTGGAAAATGCACCGAAAGAAGAACTGGAAACCGTGATTAAACTGGTTAAGGATGTAGGCCTTCCATTGACACTTCGTGACTTGGGTGTAGAGGAATTTGTTGAGGCTGAATGGCGCCAAGTGGCTGAAGCTGCTTGTGCATCGAATGATACAATGGTCAACATGCCGTTCCCGGTTAGTCCTGCTGACGTGTACAATGCAATCATTGCAGCGAATGCAATAGCAGAATCCTATCAAGAATAGTTTCTTCCTAAATCACGAAAATGGGTTTGCAAAAACGGGTCTGTCACATCACTGGCAGACCCGTTTCGTGTACGTGCACTACATGTGAAACGAAAGAAGGATACCAGGGACTTATATCCTATCTTGTTCTGACCGATATACATGTAACAGGGAAATTAGGTTGGTTACACAGCAGGAGGAGATTTGATGTTGGTGCATGGTAAAACACGTAGGGGCAACTTGTACATCCATATGTCCAGCGGTTTTCACAAAATTGGAGATTATCGGGAAGAATACTCTGTAGCACCGGGTGATCGGCTGATGTCTAGACTGTCCAAGCGGATCTACACCATTGTATCCGTACATCTTGGAGAAGAGGCATATGCCGATATTGATCTAGAAGAGGTTATCAGGAATAGTTAGAGAACTTTATTTGGATTTTGGTATAAAAAAGCTTTCACTTTGCTTCTAGAGCGAAGTGAAAGCTTTTTTCTTTCAGTCCAGAGATTCATGAAGAAGGTCTCGTGTAATGATATTATTTTGGTTCATAAAATGTCTGATTGCTGCTTGTGAATTGGTTGCCGACAGTTCCTTACCCCATGTCATGGCATAGGCCCAGGCTGGCTGGTTCTGCAGCACCTTCGCACTCGGCAGAATATTACTTTCTCCGATTCCCATAGGCTTGCCCTGCGCAAGCTTTAGTAATTCGGTGTAGTAAGAGGATTTGTAATCATTGTTATAGATATCAGCTGCAAGAATATCTACCCGGTTAATACCTGGGAAGGAAAGATCATAAGGAGTGCTATATGCGTTTGGGGCATTGGGACTCCACACCCACAACAGGTTATCCAGATGATGGACATGAGTAAATCGATCATACATTAAATTCCACAACTTGGCGTAATTTTGCTTGTCTCCCCACCAAAACCAGTTGCCGTTCATTTCATGATAGGGCCTCCATAAAACAGGTACATCCGCGTCTCGTAAGGTCTTAAGGGACAGAGCCACCTCATCCAGATCGGCGATCAGTTGTTTATATTGCGGGGTACCTGGCGTGATGTAACGATTAAATTCAGCTTGAGTAATTTTTGCTTGTACGTTTTTCCACGTTTTGGGTTTGCCCGGTAGCGCCTGATGGAAGGTAACAGCTACGATTCCGCCGCCCCGACTCCATTGGATAGCACTATTCACAACATGCTGACGTTGCTCTCGTAGGGCCGTAAGAGACTGATTGGCTAATCCTCCAAACTCATAGCCGTGAAGCCCTGCGTATTGTCCGCTGATTTGTTGTAGCTTGTTATTTTGTTCATCCGGTGCCTCTAAGTAATCATGCTGCCCGGAAATTAGCATACCATCCGGTACATTAGATAGGTAGGCAAGTAATTGCTTGGCTTTGGCAGAGGCCTGAACATTAATTGGCGGGGCGGCATCGGCAACAATGAACGATTGCTGAGAGCCGCTGAAGAGTAAAACAAGCATTAGCAGTAGCACCCTCTGTAACCAAAAGCGTGTTGAGTGAGATTTCATGGCGCTCCTCCTTTGATGCATGGTAATGGGATTAGTATTTTTCTTTTTGCTTTCTAAGCTGTATATAGGCACTAATAATAATCACCAGCAGACTAATCATGGCCCATCCATTGAATTCCTGTGAGTGTATCCAGTTGTCCCATACAAGGAAGCCTAAAATTACAACGAGCAAACTCATTGTGAGATACATTTTGGTTTGTGCTGGACGTTGAGTGCGTTTCGAAATCCAATGTATGATGCCGAAAACGATGGCTGCCTGAAATAAAAATATACCCATTATCATTAAACTTGCTAAAAAGATTGGGGACATCGGTATCCTCCTCCTGGGTTTACAAACAGAATATGCAGGTTGTAAACGGAATGTGGATTCTTGGATGTGAATTTAATTGCAAGTTGAGTAAACAATTGAGCACTGGTTACGATCTTGAACAAGTTGACTAAATTATACCATAACTACCGTCCTGCAATGAAAGACGTCTAAATACCCACTCTACCTTGATTCGACATCAGACTTTATATTCAGCGAAATATTGACATAAGGGGGTACACTTCACATATATGAAGATGCAATCAGAAATATGTGGTAAGTATATACATAAAAGCAACGCGAAATCGACGGAAAAGTTTGGTATGATTAAAGTGGATTGAAAAGGAGGTACTCTTATGAATGAAGAAAACAGACCCTTCTCTAGATCAGCAGATGCTGAAGGAGCAAAAGCGAACTTTGATGCCAATCAGCGGAAGCTTCACTCCGAGGGAGTGCCTAGCTTATGGCGTCAGGTCAGCAACCTGCTGATTCTGGTTGGTGTGATTGCATTGATTATCATTTTAGGTCGAGTGCTCTAATGAGATATCCCAAAAAAATCAAAAAAAATTTAAAGAATTAGGGATGTGAAATGGTGCTAAAGGCAGCTTTACTTTTTATATTGGCTGGCATCGCTGAAATTGGAGGAGGATATTTGATTTGGCAGTGGCTGCGGGAAGGGAAGACATGGTATGTCGGACTTTGCGGCGGATTAATTTTAGCTGTGTATGGAATTATTGCTACCTTTCAGGTATTTTCCTCCTTTGGGCGTGTATATGCAGCATATGGTGGTGTCTTTATTGTTCTTTCCATTGCATGGGGCTGGTGGATTGATAAAAAGACACCCGACTTGTACGATTTCATTGGTGGATTGATTTGTTTGGTCGGTATAGCTGTAATCCTGTTTCCGCGATCAGGATGATAGGACGAAAAACCCTTTTTTTATTTTTAAAAACATGACTATAGGTCTACAAAAACAAGCTTCATATTCCGAAATAGAACTTAAGGAGGGGGTTCTATGAACTGGAATCAAATGAAGCTTAGATTGAAATTTGGCAGTACCATGCCAAAGAATGAAGGTAATTTCTCTTTTGGTATCATGTGTGGACTCTTAATCAGCATCGTGCTGTGGATCTCGATCATTGGCTGGATCATGCTGATCTTTAAGTGATTTTACGAAATCGCTGTACATATCAAAACAAATGCATTAAGGGCTACTTTAAACCTATGTCCTATTACCCATGCTTTATTTTGTGAAATCGTTACGTAACTTGTCTATCCCGCGACCTATGGCTTCATCGATCATATCAGTAGCAGCAGGTGTATCTGCATCAGTGTCAGGAATGCGATTAAATCCTGGCTCGCGCTTGTCCAGGGATTGTTTATGTTCAATTTGATCGTCAGTACGATTCTTTTCAGAGTTATTATCTCTCATAGCACATCACAGCTCCTTTTATTAGGTACATTCAGCTTCTATACTTTACATAAACGTTTGTACTCCAGACTAAACGTTGATAAAAATAAAACCGGGGGGAGTAAATCCCGCCCGGCACTTCCCAAACAACTAGCGATGCTCAATCAGATCAATCGCTCCCAGAACAACATGAGCCAGTCCGAAACCGAGAATGCCTGTAGCTGCAAGTTTGTACTTACTGCTCAGCAACACAGCGCCTGAAGCCGATACTACCGTTCCAAGAACAGCTGGAATCATACCTTCACGCATTCGTAACACCCCTTCTGGTAGTTTGGAAAGACGTTTATTAGTGTAATTCAAATGTGCATAAGTTATACAAAAAGAAAATTTTATTATTTTTTTTAAAAAACACTTTACAATCCGATGAAATTATCGTATTATATGTTGGTGCCCGGTTGAACGACATTTACATAGCGAGAACACTTCTGTGTTTCTCAGATACTTGTAAGACAAGTAAGTGTAAAGAGTAGCGTTCCTAAGATTATGCCGGGGTGGCGGAATTGGCAGACGCACAGGACTTAAAATCCTGCGGTAGGTGACTACCGTACCGGTTCGATCCCGGTCCTCGGCACTATCGTTTTTCTTTTGGATCCCTTGATTATCAAGGGGTTTTTTATTTTTTAGTGATTGAAATCCTCGTTTCCATATCACAGGATCACAGGGAGTGAGCGCCTTTTTCGCTCCTGGGGACGGATTGGGGACGAACTTTTGGATCGAAGACATCTAGGTGTGCTGTTGTTTTACGACTAAGCTTCTTGGTGATGTGAGCATAGGTATCTGAAGACACCTGAGATGTGGAATGTCGTATCGATGTTGAATCTCCTTGATAGATGCTCCCTAGCCAAGCAAATACGTTGCATTTGTATGGCGGAGATCATGAAGTGATACATTACGGAAGCTGTGCCGCTCACACCAGTTTTCCACTGCTGGGACGGCGTTGTATGGTAATAGGGTTTCCCTGTACCTGAATGAAAAACAAAGTTACGATCCCCGCCTTTCCATGTCCCATTTGCCTTTGTCTCAAACCTTAATTTCCGCATGCTTTTAACATGGACGGCCAGTTCCTCCATGTACCATTGTGGCATATCTACATAATCGTTAGATGCTTCATTCTTGGTAACTGTAATGTCCGCCTGGCCATTTTTGGTGCTGTCAACCGAATACTGGATTTTGTCACCAACGACTATGGACGGGGGACGAAACGAAACAAGAAAAGTGAAAATGGACTCAGGATGCCAGAAGTAAATTAGACCGTAAGGGCTTAAGCCTTTGCGGTCTTTATTGTAGGTGTCTAAAGTTCTAGACTGAAAAATAAAGTAATAGTCTGAATGAGAAATTATCTAAGATTAATACATTGGTCTCCTCATCAAGATACCAACCAGGTGTTTATCGTGCTCGAAGAAGAGATGTTCATTGATTTCCGCGATAGCCAAGTAAAGATTTCCCAAGATGTTGTTTATTGTACCAAGGGTGTCGAACACAAAACTTTCGCTAACCAGGAGTATCATATCATGTTAGTAGAGCCCAGGGGCGTAGTAAACACTGGCGAGACTGAGTCAGAATTAACAGCAGTCAATGATATTTGGATCTAATGCATTTAGCTTCAGTTCGATTACATCGTTAAAGTAACGGGACACGATAGTTCAACTTCACTTGCTGCTATGACGAGAACCGGATTCCCCTGTAAGGGTCCGGTTTTTTCTGCAACGCATTGCTTAGCGTACGATTTTTTCCGTTTCGTGAGGTGCCCCCTATATCGTGAGTACCATCGGGAAATTCTCCAGCTACACGATATTCTTCATTCGCGCCATTTCTATTGCTTCTTCGCGGTTGTTGACGCCGAGTTTTGAGTAGAGAATCGAGCAGTAATTGCGGATCGTTCCCTCCGATAAAAATAGCTTGGCGGCGATCGATTTGTAGCGCAGTCCGCTCAACAGATGCTCCAGAATCTCCATCTCGCGTTTCGTAAGCCCGTACGGGTAGTTTCCCTGACTTGAACCGATTTTCTCCAACTGCTCACGTTGACGCTTCATCTCTTCGAAAACTCGCGTAGCGACCGATTGGTCGATCCAGATTCCTCCATTATAAATAAGTTTCAAGGCTTCCTTCATCTCAATTTCCGAATGATTCAGACTATCATGCAATATAACTTCCCGATCCGTCAAGCGACAGAGGGTGGGGTAACTGCGGTTAGAACGTAGTTTAGCAAGCACGTCATATAAGACAGTTGACAGTTTGTCATGCGGTATATGTGACAGGTCCAAGTCAATGTCATCAAAAGCTTGGCGGTTTTATCACTGTTCGATTTAACAGTATCGGAGGTAAGATGAGGGGGTAAAGCAGAACAAGATTCTAAAATAATAGGAGCGATTGCGTTATGAAATCATTCACCATTCGAAAAGGAGTTGCACTTACTATAATAGCTATATTGGAGACGGATTCCTAACGCTGCTCTTTAACGATTCGCTACTTCAGGGATTTGAACTCACGTTCTTATTCAGCTGTACATTTCTTACAGGTGGTACGCAGAACTGAATGAATTGTTTAGCTTCGGCCGTAAGAGGGCGACGAATCCTTAGGTTGCAGGGTTTGTTGAAGAAGATGTCTATGAGGGGACTTTCCGTCATTTTCCCGGCACGCGCTGCACACTGCTTTAATTGAAGGTTTCCGATCAGCATCGTACCGATGTGATTCGGGTCATCCGGACTTTTCAGAAGGAGAAGCCATCTTATCAGTATTACCTGATTGGATTGTTAGGAGTGCAAATGAATCTCAACTAGCATGTAACGAAATTATTTTTGGTCGCACTTATATATCAGATTAAACTTGAGCGATCAGCGATGTGCATCAAATTGAGTGAAGGCCCCCCTCAAGACGGGCCACCATCCAGTACCTCAGCCCGGATGCTTTTTTGGTTAAATCCTCTATCATAAAAGTAACAAAAATAAGGAATTCACATAGGAATATTATTTCAGTTGGACAATTTCAATAAAATTTGTCGATTAAAATAAGAATGAGGGATGATTGGATCAATGTTGCTTCGTTTACGCAAATCTTCAATGCAGGCGGCCTGGATGGTGTGGGAAAGAGGGTTCGATTGGATTTCACGCTTTCGCGGCTCGCATACATCGCACTTTGGAATTTGCAAAGTCATGATTAAGAAACACCGAGGGGAGAGTATCGTCTGTGCGGACTCCACGATCATCAATAAAGGCGATCTGGTCGGGGAACTCCATCTCAATAATGAAACGATTCTGACGCTGATCAAATCCGAAGACTCAGACCGCGCGGCGCTCATGACGGCCCGGCTTACACGGAAATCCATGCAGCAGATCAGCGAGGCATTCGCAAGTCAGCCGGAGTTCAGAGAGGTGAAGGCGTTAGTCGGCGTTACGCTGCTTCATCGTGGTTTGATACATGGTCTTGGTTTCGAACAACAACCGATGAAGTCCGATCTGTTCCAACGCATTACAACGGCTTATCTCCGATTATTGTTATCCGTCATGCACCCTGAAGGCAAGAAGCGGATTGGCCGCAAGACCGAAAAATTGATACCGATGATGCTGATTCACTCCCGCAGCTCGCTGAGGAACCGATTTATGACGGTGAAGTGACGGTCCGTTTCAAAGGAGTTATGTCTACCCAAATCAAGCTCCAATTAATTAAAAAAAAGAAACTAAGAGCGTGGTGAGTAAGTTCCTGGAGGGCGGTATGGAGTTGGAAACACAGCGATTGGAAACCCATACCGCCCGGAGGCAACCTATTTTTCATCATGCTCTGTAACAAAGGCGGGATAGGCATTCATGGATAAAATTATGGAATTTTTACAGAACTTTGGAGCGACGGGACTTTTCATTCACGCTATGCTCGATGCGATTATTTTCCCCATCCCGGCGTTCTTCCTGCAGCTTTCTTTAAGCGCGGTGCAACCGGAGTCGGCTTTATGGCTCGCTACGGTTGGCTTTGCAGGAAGTCTGCTTGGGACACCGATCGGTTATGGGATCGGCAAGGTGTCGGGAAAGCATGTTATGGGTGGTGTAATGAAGAAAAAATGGCTGGATTCGGCAAGCGACTTATTTGCCCGCCGCGGCGAGGCTGCAATCCTGATCGGATCGTTCACTCCGATCCCATTTAAAATATTTACGATTTTATCTGGATGCATGAATTATCCATTGTGGAAGCTGCTCAGCTATGCGGCCATTGGCCGGGCGGTGAAGTTTTATGTAGTCGGTTTTCTCTTCTATATATATGGCCGTGCGGCAGAGAATATGGTGAACCAAGTTCTCACGATTACGCTGGTGGGCATTGGTGTTGCGATTGCGGCAATATGGTTCTTGATACGGAAGCTGTGCGAGCGGAGGAAGATAAGGGATGAACATCAACCGATCGAAAAAACAGGGAATGGAGGCGGAAAACAGGATGCAGTGGATAAGGCGAATTGATCAAACGATGTTCTTCTGGTGCAACCAGCGGCTGAGCAGTCGGGCAATGGACCGATTGTTCGGATGGATTACCCATTTGGGCGGAGCTTTGTTTACCATCATTTGCGCAGTGTCCTTGGCATGGTTCGCCGAGGGGGAGTTCAGCAGAATCGGGCTGCAAAGCTTGATCTCACTGGCCGTTAGCCATATCATTGCTGTCCTGATCAAGAGAAAGGTGCGCAGAGACCGGCCTTTCCGCAAGCTGGAGCAGGTGAAGGTAGGCAAATTCCCGTTGAAGGATTATTCCTTCCCATCCGGCCATACTACCGCTATTTTCGCCCTGGTTACACCTTTTATGTTGGCCTCATCGCCGGCAATTATGCTTGTCTTGATTGGTCTGGCCTTGTTGGTGGCCATATCCCGGGTTTATTGGGGTTATCACTATCCGATCGATTGTGTGGCTGGTGGGATGGTCGGATTCCTAACGGCGGTGCTGGTTGTTTTGTTCATGCATAGTTAAATTTCACGAGGGAGGCGATTGTTGATGAATAGCATGAAACGGGAAAAGCTGCTGATTCTGTCCGGCGCGCTCGGGGATGGACATATGCAGGCGGCCAAGGCGATTTTAGAGGCATCGGTGCTGTACAAACAGGGAGTAGAGGTGATCGACTTCATGCAATGGATCCATCCCCGCATGCATGTGGTTGAACGGTATTGCTTCCTGCAATGGGTGAAGCATTTTCCTTCCTCATACGGATATATGTATCAGAAGACCCGGACGGACAGTACACTTACTTTCTTCCTGAAGCATTTTCTCACGACCAGCCTGCAGCGGCTGCTCAAGCTTCTGAATGAGGAACAGCCGACGTTGATTGTCAGCACGTTCCCGCTGGCATCAGCCGCCATTTCCTTGCTTAAGGAAAAAGGGATGACGGATCTGCCTGCGGCAACGGTCATTACCGACCATTCCGATCACAGCTATTGGATACATCCGTCTACGGATCTGTATCTGGTTGGCTCCGAAGGCGTGCGTGCAGCTCTGCAGAGAAAAGGCGTTGCTGACCACAAAATCGCTGTAACGGGCATCCCTGTTCGCCCATCCTACAGTCAGCATGACAATAAAGACCGGCTGCGCGAGAAGCTGGCCTTGGCTCTTGACGCCTTTGTCGTGCTGGTGATGGGTGGCGGCTGCGGGATTATCGATAAATCCTTCATCGAGCAAATGCAATCTGACTCTTTTCCCCCTAACGTGCAATTTGTCATCGTATGCGGACGCAATGTGAAGTTGCTGTACCGCCTGCGTGAAGCGTTGGGAGACAGGGATAACGTCATACTGACAGGCTTCATGGAGGGAATCCATGAATGGATGGCGTCCGCAGACGTATTGATTACCAAGCCGGGCGGACTGACGACCTCCGAAGCGCTGGCGCTTCAGCTTCCCATGCTGCTGCTGGAGCCACGGCTGGGGCAGGAAAAGGATAATGCGGGTTATTTGATTCAAGCGGGAGTAGCGTATCTATGTCAGATTGACAATTTGCAGGATCAGCTTCAGCGGCTGGTTCAACAGCCTTCCCTATTGGAAGAAATGAGGGAGAAGGCAGGGCTGTGCAGACAGCAGGATTCCGCCAGACATGCGGTCATGCAAATTCTGAGCATGCAGAGCGATACACAGGAAGAAAAATGGGTTTGCTCCTTGCAGCAGTATGCTTAAGCTTAATTTTCACTAAGGAGGATAAAGACGTTGCTTGTTAAATATTTGTTGATTGGGCTCATAGGCTTCATCAGTCTGTATATGATAATTCCTAGTTTTCTGCCAAGAATGATCAAATTTGGAGCCTTTCGTAAGGGAACGACCAAGAACCAGGTAGCGTTCACGTTCGACGATGGGCCGCATCCGAGGTATACACCGGAATTATTGGATTTATTGCAGGATTATCAAGTGAAGGCCACATTCTTCGTGCTTGGCTCGCAGGCGGAGCTGCACCCGGATCTGATCAGAAGAATGGATCGTGAAGGTCATCAGATTGGAATCCACAATTACAATCACATCTCCAATTGGCTGATGCTTCCCTGGACGGTGCGGCGTGATCATATGAAACGGACCGCAGATATTATTGAATCCATAATTGGAAAAAGGCCGGATCACTATCGTCCGCCGTGGGGGCTCATGAACGCTTTCGATTTCTTTCATCCCAAATCGTACCGCATTGTACTCTGGTCCTTGAAGGCGGGGGACTGGCGCAGCAGAAGCTGCCGCAAGAAACTGAAGGCAACGCTGCTGAACGGAATTACGGACGGATCTGTTATTTTGCTGCATGACAGCGGAGATTCGCCGGGAGCGGACCGTCACGCGCCATATTTTATGCTTCGGGCTCTGGAGGAAGTACTGCATCAATTACAGGGACGCAACTTGCAATTCGTTCGTCTGGATGAAATGGCTTGACAAAGGAAATGAGGTGACAATAGTGGGACAGGAACCGCAAATTTTAATTTTAACGGCCGATTACGGAGAAGGTCATCATCAGGTGTCCAAGGTGTTGCAGCAAAGCTTGATCCGCAATGGTTATTGCCAGGTGGCGGTTGTCGACTTGTTCCGGGAAGCCTATCCTGTGCTGAACAAAATAATCCGCTATCTGTACCGGCAAAGCCTGTATGCAGCCAGCCTGGGCATTCCCTATTACGGATGGACCTACCATCTGACCAACCAGCTTCCCATGAAGGGAAAGATCGCAGCCTGGATGAACAGTCTTGGCGGCGACAGGCTCAAGAAAATCATCCTCCAGTACCAGCCGGAAGTCATCATTTATACATTCCCGTTCGGCAGCTTGCCAAGCAGCGTGGCATTATCTGCGATCCGTCCCCGGACTGCTGTTGTCATAACGGACTTTGACGTTCACCGAAGATGGCTGTTCGCCAAGCCGGATCATTATTTTGTCCCTGCCAGCGACGTGAAAGAGGCCATGGTCAGGCAGGGCGTCCCCGAGAGTCGTATTACCGTGACCGGAATTCCGGTCAGAGAGTCATTTCATGATGCGGCAATGAGTGGTCCCGGCTCCGTTAAAGAAGCAGATGAGCATGTGATTCTGCTTATGGCTAACGTCTGCGGCACATTGCATTCGCTATCGAGGCTCATCGGGAAGCTGCTGCTCTTGTCAGGCGTTCGCATTCAAGTGATTTGCGGCCGGCAGGAAGGATGGAGACGGAGGCTTGCGGAGAGCTGGGCGGATGATGCAAGAGTGGATGTATTCGGCTTCACCGATCAATTGCATGTTCTGATGAGCAGCGCCTGCTGCGTAGTCACGAAAGCGGGAGGCGTTACACTATCCGAGACGATTCAGGCCGGGGTTCCAATTTTCATCCTAAATCCGTTTCTGGGGCAGGAGAAGGTAAATGCCCTGTATTTGCAGCGCAAAGGAGCGGCAGTCGTGGCCTTTACGATTCATGATCTGGTGTTGCAGATACAAGCGATGATCTCCTCTGAGCAGATCAAGCAGTCGATGATGAACGGGCTGCTCGCAGCAAGGCAGAAAGCGGCTGCGGACCTTATTGTCCGGCATTTGTTTCCTGAGGCAAGTCCCTTAAGAAGGAGTGGAATATGATGAGCGGGAGGAGCGCGTTCAAGCTTTCTACTCTGACGCTGTTCACGGTGCTTTTTTGCACAGAGTTTGTCCGAAGCGCTTTCTTGTTCTCGTTCCTGCCGAACTTTGCCGTCAACGAGTCGGGGCAAACCGTTGCTTTGGTCGGTCTTGCCGTCTCGCTTCATTATACAGCCGATACGCTGATTAAATGTGTGGCTGGATATTTGCTGGACAGGTTTTCGCTGCGCTGGCTGCTGCCCGCCACTTTCGTCCTGATGCTGTCCGGACTAGCCGCCGTGTTCTTTAGTCCGTATGCCTGGGGGCTTGTTGCCGGTTCCGTGATGCTTGGGATGGGGGCGTCGCCTATATGGCTCATTTGTCTGGAGAAAGTCCGACTTACGGAGCGGGCGGCCCAGATGGGAGCGATATACACCGTGTGGTTGGCCTGCATCGGTCTGGGGCCGGTCACAATCAATCTCACCTTCGATTATGGCTTCGAACCTGCCTTCCGGCTGATGGTTGCGCTGCTCGCCGTCGGCTGCATCGCATCGTTCGGGATTAACAGAACAACCCCCTTGCATCTCCAGAATGTCAGCTTTGCCGAACAAGCGGCAGGACTGCGAAGAAGGCTCGTTCAGCTGAAATGGCTGCTGCCAGGCATGGTCCTGCAGATGACCGCCGCGGGACTGCTGCTGCCGATACTGCCCGGTTTTGCCGCTGACCAACTCGGTCTGAGCCAGCCGCAATATTCGCTAATGCTCATATTAGGCGGGGCCGGCGCGATGCTGTTTCTTGTCCCGATGGGAAAGCTGGCCGATCGATGGGGGCACAAGCAAATGCTGTTCGCCGGTTTCGTATCGCTTACGGTCGTATTGGCTCTGTTAGTCGTATCCATGCCGCCGCCTGCATTAACGATGCTGTTTGCCTTTATGCTGGGATTGTCTTACTCAGCCGTGCTTCCGGCCTGGAATGCGGTGCTGTCGTACCTTGTTCCGGAGGATCAGAAGGGGGCCGGGTGGGGAGTACTCTCCGGGATTGAAGGGCTCGGTATTATGATTGGCCCGGTCATCGGGGGAGGGATAGCCAGCCAGTATACGAATGCCGCTGCCATTAGCATCAGCGCTGCTTTACTGGCGGTTCTTGCACTTTTTTATTTGATTTTGCCGCAAAACAAGCTTGTCTCGGCTGGCGGGACTTTGCAGCACAAGAGGGAGAACGCTCATGGACCTGATCGGGTTAGTTGAACCGAGTATGGATACCTGGTCTTGCTCATCGGCTTGCCGCTGGACTTCATCGCGCTCCCCATTCCGCCGAGTACACCTGAAATCCAAGCCATCGAAAATCATCACGATACAAGCCTCAGTTCATCTACCTCAGTACAAGAAGCTGGTGAAGGTGCCGATTTTAATTACGATTCTTTAAAGGATTACATTGCCTATGGTCTAACTTATGATAAGAAAGAGGACAGATTTCTCTTCAATGACAAGCAAGTCAGATTGTTTGTTGATAAGGATATAAAAAATGAAGGTAGATCAAATAACTTTTACTATGATGCTAAAGGAAATCCGATTTCAAAGTGATTAGAGATGATAACAATAAGATAATCAAAATAACGGAAGTTCATGGGAGTGAGTTACAAGCCTTAAATAAAACATTTGGATTTATAATAACTGATGGAAATTTACAGTTTGAATAAGTAGAGTCATTATATAAGCTACTGAAAAAGCCTTAAACCGTAAAAGGTGAACGAATACCAGTGAAATGATGGTTTTCTTTCACCTTTTTTAATAGACGGATTGTCAAGACAAGTACAACAGTTTCTCCTGTAACGATTCGTGAGAGGACTTCCATCTTAAGTTTTTCGGGGCCGGTTGTTAATCAGGGCGAGAGCCTGCTCCAGATCAGCATCTGTCACCAGAGCGAAGTTATGCCCCTTTGAGATAAATTCACGCTCAAGACTTGGCATTCTCGTTGGAGTCTCGTTGCCAGGATGAGTACGGGTCGGCGAAATAGACACCCACGCCGTACAGTCGTTCCAACTCTCTGTGACAGGCGAATTCTTTCCCCACGGTCGCGCTCCGAATCGCAGACATCGGATACTGAGCCGCCAATAAGCCAAACGCGATCTTTATCGATAATGCCGTGCGATCGTCATATAATCACTTGGTAAAAACGTGTTTTTGCCACCACGATGTGTCGACGCAAGCTTACTCTTTCCTCGGCTGGAAATGACCGTATCCGGCTCCCAGTGACTGAAGGTTTTCCGGCTACGGATCGTATTGGGACGCTGCAAATCAGGCCGGGTATTATGAATCGATATCAGGAAAATTGGTTTAGAACAAGTCGTGGTTCAGTACAGCCAGCATTTTCATTTTACAAATGAAGATTTACACGAGGAAGTTGCTGCTACCCAACCCTTGATAAACTTTCAAATACATAAATAATCAGTCAATTTAAAATGCCGTTGCAACGGAGAAAGTAATCACTATTTATCAAGTTTGTCCCCTATATTGATAATGAAGTGGGTTTAGTTTTTATATGAGCGTAAGTTGAAATAAGAGGTTTCAGAATGAAAAAGACTCCTTGGTATGATGTAAATGGGTCCAAGATGCTGGCCAGCGACGGGATCCAAAAACAAACCAAGGAGACTACAAGATGAATTCTACTCAAAATGAACGTATTAATCAAATCACTTCTTCTACCTTAATTATCGGTGTAGACATCGCTAAATTCAAACATGTCGCCCGGGCACAAGACTACCGCGGAGTCGAGTTCGAGAAGGCTATTACGTTTGAGAACGACCGTGAAGGCTTTGAATTGTTCGTTAGCTGGTTCAGAAAGATTGCGACGGAGCAAGGGTTCCAGGACGTCATCGTTGGCATGGAACCAACCGACCACTACTGGTTGAACCTGGCCCATTTTTTGAAAGAACAGCACGCGACCCCTATATCGTGAGTACCATCGGGAAATTCTCCAGCTACACGATATTCTTCATTCGCGCCATTTCTAATGCTTCTTCACGGTTGTTGACGCCGAGTTTCGAGTAGAGAATCGAGCAGTAATTGCGGATCGTTCCTTCCGATAAAAATAGCTTGGCGGCAATCGATTTGTAGCGCAGACCGCTCGACAGTTGCTCCAGAATCTCCATCTCGCGTTTCGTAAGCCCGTACGGGTAGTTTCCCTGACTTGAACCGATTTTCTCCAACTGCTCACGTTGACGCTTCATCTCTTCGAAAACTCGCGTAGCGACCGATTGGTCGATCCAGGTTCCTTCATTATAAATAAGTTTCAAGGCTTCCTTCATCTCCCGCGGATGAATCGACTTCAGCATGTAGCCTTCTGCCCCGCGCTCCAATGCAGTTGCTGCCTGCGAGGAATCCTTAAACGTTGTCATGAATACAACCTTCATATCAGGCCATCGTTGTTTCATCTCAACTAAAGCTTCAAATCCCGCCCATTCCTTGCATACGAATATCCATTAGCGAGGGTCAGACGGCAACTTATCAAGCTATCAATAAAGCTGCCAATACCGACAATATTTTATCGTAGGAATTCGCAAAAGAACCCAAGAAAGAACTCAACGAGAAAGAAAAGAAAGCATCGGGAAGAAGTCAAACACGTCATGGATCAAGTAGTTACCAACAAAAGAGTTCCAAGTGTCGTGGCAGGCGGGCTACAGGATGGGGAACGCTGGTCCTACGCAACGGGTACAGCCAGTTTCGAAGTACCACGCCCGGTGGAGCCGGCTCACAATAAAATAATCAATAAGGAGTTTGGCCGTTAAGTTTAAAGCCGACATCGCGTCCTTTATTTGAGGGCGGATGTCGGTTTCTGCTGTGATTAACCGTCGTTTCATGCAATCGAGGCACAAATGTCCGCATTCAGAATAAAACGATAGATAAGATTCACGAGGGGCATAACGACGGCGTATTTTATATTCGGTCGGTCAAGCTCTACTATCGACTTCTTTACCACTCCCGCCAACAGATGGTTTACCGCCAAAATCGTAAAATAGGTTAGACGCAAATTCGATATAGAGAATAAGAAGAGATATATGGATTTTTAGAAATACATAGTAGGTATAGACAACGTAATATTACTAACCTACACATTGCACCAGACTACAATTTCTATTTAAAAAAGACTTCAAGGAAAATCAAACATTAAGACTATTGTACAAAAATATCAGAATTTCGTATATGTTATTCCGCTAACGGGATACGTTAGTTCAATGGAACAGCGACAGTCTAGGACATTATTTTCTCGTACTGGTTGTCACTGTTCCAATTTCAAAGTCCGTCTAAAACTTATTTTATGGAGACTAGCGGTATGACAATTCGAAAGATGCATAGAATAATGTCGATACAATCGTATGGAACAATATAGGAGATGAATTTGAGGGAAAGAAACTTAATCATTATTCAAAACTTGATCTAACCAGGTGAATATGCGGTGGTTAGCCAATTTTAATGCTCCAAAATTTTCATTTTATCCCTCTGATTTTGTATTTTCGTCTAGTCTATCAGACCTAGGAATATTTTTCTAGGACAAAAGTTTTGGATGCGGTATACAAAAAGCCTTGTCTAGAACGTATGTTCGGAATATAATTTCTACATAATACATCAGGAGGCTACATACATGTCGAAAAAATTAGAAGGTAACGGCTTATGGGAAAGCAGCAGGATTATCATACCAGAACACAAGGAAGCATACTTAAAACTCATGAAAGACCGTCAGCGGAGAGGCAAGCCGGAACTTGACGATCAGGAAGTCCAGTTGATCGAGCAAGCGCTTATAGAGTCCTACAACACACGTCAACCTATAACACTAGTGGTTTTTAGCCCGTTCGGTGACGAAGAACTCACAGGTGTAATCACGTCTATAAATACTGCTCGCAGGGAAGTGAAACTGTTTCGTGGCGAGGATGATTTTAGTTGGATCAAGTTGGAGGATATATTTTCAGCAAGTATCTAGCAAAAATCTAAGGGGAGTAAATATTCTACTGACGTTATCCAACAAACAAGAACTGTTTTCAACCGCCTTACTTACGATAATTCAGTCGGAGTCTTTCTAGGAGCATTTGACGCTGGTGTTTTAGCTGATTAATTAAAAAACAGAATTCTCATATCGCAATCGAAGACTTCCTGATGACGATGCGCTACACCCGCATCAAGTTAAAGAAAGAGGCATACAGATTGGTACAAGACTACTATGGGGAAGCCTACTTTTACAGAAAATCCTGATGAGCTCCAACAACATCGCGCTGGACCAAGGTAACTTTTTCTTCACTAACGGTCCATTTGTTGTGCAAAAAATGGACCGCTAGCGAAGAAAGAAATCAATTCAGGTTAATGAAACAATTCTATGAGCTCTTGCTTGTGTACTTGGAAAATTAACAAAAGAGGCAGCGGGATTCCTGCCTCTTTTGTTATTATTCTACGTCTGAGAAAAGCGGAGTGGACAAATAACGCTCACCTGTATCAGGTAATATGACCACGATCGTCTTGCCTTTGTTTTCTGGAAGCTTCGCAATTTGTGTTGCTGCATAAACCGCAGCCCCAGAAGAAATACCAACAAGCAGCCCTTCTGTTTTGGCAAGCAGGCGTGCAGTTTCAAATGCATCTTCGTTTTTAACTTTGAAAACCTCATCCACATATTTTTCATTAAAGTTATTTGGAATGAAACCAGCACCGAGTCCTTGTAGCTGATGTGAACCTGGAGTACCCCCAGACAGCACTGGTGAATCGAACGGTTCGACGGCTATCACTTTTACAGAAGGTTTTCGTTCCTTCAATCCCTGGCCAACGCCCGAAATAGTTCCACCTGTACCTACGCCCGCAATAAAAATATCTACACCGCCATCCGTATCATGCCAGATTTCTACAGCTGTAGTTATGCGGTGGATTTCTGGATTGGCAGGATTGCTAAACTGCTGTGGTATGAAAGAGTTTGGTGTTTCGGCAGCCAATAGTTCAGCACGCTTGATAGCGCCTTTCATCCCCTCGGATCCCGGTGTTAACACAAGCTCAGCACCGAACGCAGTCAAAAGCTTGCGACGTTCGATACTAAACGTTTCAGGAAGTGTAATTATAAGTTTATATCCAAGAGCCGCAGCTGCAAATGCAAGTCCGATTCCAGTATTTCCACTCGTTGGTTCGATAATAACGGAGTCTTTATTGATTAAGCCTTTCTCCTCAGCGTCTTTAATCATAGCATATCCAATGCGGTCCTTAACGCTACCAGCCGGATTGAAATATTCCAACTTAGCTACCACGTTTGCCTCAATATTTTGGATTTGGCTGTAGTTCAACAGTGCTAGCAAAGGAGTATTTCCAATTAATTCAGTCAACTTTTGGTGAATTTTAGTCAAAATTATCCCTCCAAACAATTAATTCATATCTACTTACTGTGACATAGATATTATCACGAATTTTTCTTCATAACCATGTTCTGTTAATTCATAGTGAGGAGCGGGAACGGATGGAACAGTTTAAACCTAAGGTACTACTCATAAAAAAGTAGTCCAAGCTTATTCAGAACCTGAGAGTCATTAAGAATGTATACAGTGTATCCTTTTACCTGCTAACCTAGTGGTCGGCGGATAATGAATTTGTATTTAGTAGAAGGCAAAAAGAGCGGTAAGGAATTAATCCTTCTGCCTCACCGTTAACATACGGGGAGGCGTTTTTGTTTTGGCAAGCTTACGGTGTATCAATTCGCGCCATCAAGTCGCTTTTGTGAGAGCTTACGACTAAATGCCTACAATACGAAGTAATTTATGTTCTTAATAAGGATATCGATACATCATCTAAAAGAATTGTGGCAAAGGTATCCTCTGCTGTAACACGGAACACTAAATCTCTGGAAACAGTTCCCGAATTTCCTGAGATTGAGAAAGTGAGGGAGGATATGACAGGGGCTGCGCCTTTTCCACTTTTCTTTGGTTTCATTTGAATTAACCCTCTTTCTGTAGACATATTTGCTACACTAGTAGTTTATGAAATATGAATAAGAGTGTTCATAGAGAAGAGAATACAAAAAAGACCGTCTATTGACGGCCTTTTCTATGTTTCGACTCGAAATATATCGTGGAGGCTATCTATGCTATAAAAAGGATAAAATTAAGTAGATCTATGCAAAAAAATAGAAATTATAGGAATACAAGAAAAACGAAATAGCTAAAAACGAAAGAATCAGCGTCGCGGTGTATACCTTTCTTAACAATGTAGCCTCCGAAACGTTACATTTTCTTACAGCAAGATAGGCAGCCGGTACAAAGGCAAGCCCAAGTACCCAGAAAAGGATAATATTGAAATTGAAATTGGACATAGGCTGATAGGGGTCGCCTATCAATTGGATGCTTGAAGCAATGAGATTGACGATCACAAGCAGACCCAGCAAGGGTATTACGGTTACACTGTCAGGCAAGGGAAGCCGTGAAGCACTCTTCTGCTTTCTTGCGTCCTTGAGCTTCCGCAGCCATCCAATAATACCGAAAATAGACCCAAGCGCAAACCAAATACCGCATCCCCCGACCAGAATATAACTGAAGATGGATGTTTGCAGGAAGGATATCGGCAATTGGTCATCGATCACTCCATATGACAACTGCGTCACTTTACCATCGGCATTGGTTAAGAAAAAAAGACGGCTGATGTTTAGGCCCGCGTGATCATAAGGAGTGCTCCCGGGAGTCACGCGTTCAAAAAAATAGGGTTTGGTTTCTACATAATCAACATGAATATTCATGGATGGAATACTCAGAGTGATTCCGCCATTGCCGTTGGCTGTGACCACTTCTTCCGCATTGGATAATACGGGTATAAGCTTCAATATACCAGATGATACTGCGCGAGCAGAACGGTATTTTCCCTCCACATCCGCGCTATGCTTCAACGTGCTGTCCGCTTGCGGAGTAGCGTGGGAACCCCCGACAAACAGGTCAATGAGTTCGCTTCTTGCCCCGGACATTTCATTTTCCACATTAGTCAGAATACTGATCCCAAAGTTTTGATCCGGCACGATAGAGACCAGAGAGGAGAATGAATCTGTATTTCCACCGTGATCGATAACACGATAATCTCCCGCGAACCGTTCCCAAAAGCCATGGGCATTCCCCGGAAGCTCGGGATAGTGGGTATACGAAGCCTCATGCATTTCTCGCAAGGTTTCATTCTTGTTGAACAGCGAATATTTTAAGGAATGGTCCATGTTCAGATGAGCAAGCATAAAATGAGCCATGTCCTCCGAAGTAATGTTTAACGCACCAGCCGGCACATCATTAAAGAAAACATTCGGCTTTGCCACCCAGTTTCCATCCTTCTTGAAGTAGCCTGTTGCTTTATGTTCGATAACCTCTGGAATAAGATCATACCGTTGTGTAAAGTAAGAATGTTTCATGTCTAGAGGCTCAAATATATGTTTCTGAATATAGGTTTCAAAAGGCATTCCGGATACACGTTCTATAATATAACCGGCTAGGTTGGTCCCATAGTTGGAATAAGCAATCACTGTTCCAGGCTCATAAATCTGTTGAGGCTGATTTTCTGGTGCGACATGCTCCTTGAGAGGCCTAAGATCAGCAGGATCATGAACCAAAAGTTTTTCCAGGCGCTCCTCAAAACCTGCCGTGTGGCTCATCAGTGATTTCAGGGTAATAGGCTTATCAAAAGAAGGCTTGAGAAAGCCGTCAGGCAAGTATGTGCGGATGTCCGTATTCAAATCCAGCTTTCCTTGCTCAACCAGTTGCATTACTGCCGTCCAGGTGAACAATTTCGATACGGAACCGGCCTCCATATAGGTTGTTTCCGTACTCATGGGTGTTTGTTTCTCGATGTTTGCGTATCCGTAACCTTTTGAAAAAACAATTTTTCCGTCCTTTACTATGGAAACCGCAGCACCAGGAATCGCTGTTCCTATATATTTTTTCATAATTTGATCTGTTCTGTTTTCGATTTCGGAAATCGGGATTCCAGAGGGAGTGGTTGGAACGGCCCCAGAAGCATATGCCTGGACCGGGATAAATGCCATCAATGCCAACAGGAACAAAGAGGCAAATCGTTTTTTCAATTTCATATCAAGTCTCCTTTTTGCTGCGCTTGAATCTTTAAGAGCAGTCTGTTTTTTGGAACATTTTTAGTGTAGCAGTCAAGTCTTTCTTATTTCTCTCCTGTTCCTTACTTTTTTCTTTCTCAAATGAAGCTTCAACTCTCAAATGATTTACCGAAAAAAAGCTATATTTACGTTGGTACAGCTTTATATGTATGTTGACAACCTATAAAATAAAGACAAGAAGAATCCTCATAGTTGAAAAAAATAGGAGATGACAATAAATGAAAGCCTGTGAACCTCTGACTATTTCATCTGAAAGCGGATACAATCTTCAAACTGATGAAAGTGTGCCCATTGCCCACGCTTGGAACATGATTGCGCGAGATCATAAGCAAGTGTTTGGCAACGAGCCATTGCAAACAGAAGTAGAGCCCTCGATCATTATCCGTTATGCGCAGGAAGGAGATAGCTGTCCGCATTGGCCAGAGGGCTATTGTCTGCGTTTTGTTGCTGGTAGCAAGGGAACGGTACTCCATATTATTGGCCGTGATGAATTAGGAATTATTTATGGACTGCTTCATTACAGCCGTTTCGCTCTGGGTGTGGAGCCGTTCTGGTTCTGGGCGGAGCTCCTCCCGCCTAAGCGGGATACCATAGTAATACCGAGCCAGAATGTTGACAGTATACCGTCCAAGGTCCGATATCGGGGATGGTTTGTCAATGATGAGGTATGCTTGATTGGCTGGAAAGATGATTATCCACCGACGGAGCAGGTGTGGCAGCCCGTTTTTGAAGCGTTACTGCGCTGTGGTGGAAATATGGTGATTCCCGGAACCGATTTACCACGCACAGGTATCCATCATAAGCTTGCAGCAGACATGGGTTTATGGATCACACATCATCATGCTGAACCGTTGGGGGCGGAGATGTTTTTGCGCGCCTTTCCGGGTAAACAAGCTAGCTACAGAGAGCATCCCGAGTTGTTTGAACAGCTGTGGCAGGAAGCGATTGAACGGCAAAAGGAAGAAAAGATTGTATGGGTATTATCTTTTCGCGGGCAGGGTGACAAGCCTTTTTGGGAAGATGATCCTTCCTTTAATACGCCGGACAAACGCGGACAATTAATCTCGTATGTGGTTCGCAAGCAGTACAATATGATCTGTGAATTTGTGGAGCATCCTGTGTGCTGTATGGCGATGTATGGTGAGATTGCCGAGTTATACAAGCAGGGGCATATGGAAGTACCCGAAGGGGTGATTAAAGTATGGGCGGACAATGGTTACGGTAAAATGGTATCTCGGCGCCATGGGAATCTTAATTATCGTGTACCAGCATTGCCTGAGACGCAGGATGGGGACAAGAATGGAGTATATTACCATGTGACCTTCCACGATTTGCAAGCGTCGAACCATCTTACCCAACTTCCCTCCTCAGCCAGCTTAATTATAGAGGAATTAACAACAGCGTTTACTTCAGGGGCGGACGAGTACCTGCTGGTCAATTCAGGTAATATTTTGCCGCATGTATATACGCTGGATTTAGTAGCAAATTTATGGATGAAGGGTGAAGTGGATGCTGAAGAGCAGCTTACTGATTTTATCGGACGGCTGTACAGTAGTCAGCTTCAAGAGATTTCCCAATTATACCGGGATTATTCCCGTTGCACTATCGTTTATGGCCCGCATAAGGATGATCGAGCAGGGGAGGAATTCTATCACCATCCAGCTCGGCAAATTATGGGGTATTGGCTACAAGGCAAAGAAGGCAGTGATGAACGGCTGTACTGGGCTACTGGAGAAAGGCCTTTTCCTGAACAGGTTCGCTGGTTCAAGGAAAAAGCCGAGTCGGTAATCCCGGACTGGGTTGAACTGCGAGAGCGGTGTCTACGAATCATGAAGCAGTTGTCAGAAGATGAATGTCGAAGGCTGTATAGTCAACTGCTTGTGCAGATTGAACTGCATCTGAGTGGCTCACGTGGACTGGCAAGCTTATGTAGCGCTTATGGGCTGTTCCTTGAAAAAGATTATCCACGAGCATTTATACAAGCTTCTCATGCCGTTTGGAGCTACCGAATGGGTAAAGAAGCTTTATCGCTCGCAGGAACTGGAAGATGGGAGCATTTCTACCGGGCAGATTGGTTAACCAATCTGGATAACACTATTTCTCATGCGGACACTGTGCGGAGATTTCTTCGTCTTCAGGGAGACAGTCCGGATATGTTCCTATGGTCCAAACAATATTTAATGCCAGAAACAGAGAAATATATCTACCTAGAGAATACGCATCGCAAGCCCCTTCCCGATGATGAGTTGGCACGCAGTTTGGAGAAGGTATTATATTAAGGAAGACATGTAGCATAAGAAGCAACAGCGTCTGCCTGCAACCTTTCCAGCTTATACTACGTCAATGAAGTTGTTAATGGCCAAGCGGCCTAATTCAATTACAAGGTGGAATTTAACATGAGTATGAGAAAAGGTGCATTTGCAGCCATTACAACTGTAGCCATTTTGTCCTTTTCCGTTGGAGGTCAAATGTCTGCGGCAGACCGCCAATTTAAGGATTTGAATAACGTAAGCGGTAAAGAAAAAATTATATCCCTTAAAGATCAGGGTCTACTCAAAGGTATCTCTGATACGAAGTTTCTCCCGTCATCTAAAGTGACCGTTGCCCAAGGCATTCAGTTGATCTCCGGCGGACTCCAGCTCAGTTTGGCCGCCATTGATTTGAACAAGGAGCCACAGGTCAGTAGACTGTTTACCCATGTGAAGGATAATGCATGGTACGCCGAAGCTTTTATCAACGCGCACTATAATGGTGTGGTTATTCCAAAGGATATTGATCCTGCCAAAGCTCTGACTAAGGAACAGTTCACCCATATGCTGATTCAGGGCATGGAAAAAGCAGGCGCTCTTCCGATGATTAAAATCGCACCTGCGAATATTGCGGATGACAGCGAACTGGAGCCTTCTTACCAAGGTAGCATTCAACGCTCGCTAGTCTACAAGGTCAATACCTTGGATGCAAATGAAAAGTTTTATCCAAAAAGCGAGATTACACGTGCCGAAGCTGCTGTTATGTTATATAATGCATTGGAATACCTGAATACTCATACAAAATCGTAATAAATACAGCAATAAAGAGCTTTTCTTCTGAGGGAATTAAGCTTTCAGTTACTTGACATCATTATCGTTAATGTTATAATAAGGAAATCGAATTTAGACCTGCGGTAGCTGATTACCGTAAGGATATTTTCCTGGTCCTTCGGCATATAACACAGGTAACGAATAAATAAGCTGGCTCCGGATGAGGAGTTCAGCTTATTTTTTTGGATCAAAAAGCTTACCGTTTTCACTGATTTACATATTGAGAGGAGACAGGAGTATGTTTGGGAATGACTGGGATGATGTACTACGAGAAGAGGTCGAAAAGCCATACTTTAATGATTTAAGGTATACGTTAGCCCGAGAGTACAAGTTACATAAGGTATATCCTCCAAAAGAAGACTTGTTTTCCGCACTCAAATTAACGCCATTTCATCTGACCAAAGCGGTTATATTGGGACAGGATCCATATCATGGAGAGGGACAAGCTCACGGTTTAAGCTTTTCTGTTAGACCTGGTGTGCGAACGCCACCGTCTCTATTAAATATATACAAGGAGCTTCGCGATGATATCGGTACTCCCATTCCGAATCAGGGATACCTCGTTCCTTGGGCTGAGCAAGGTGTGCTGCTGCTGAACAACGTGTTAACCGTTCGTGAAGGACAACCGCAATCTCACCAGGGAATAGGTTGGGAACGTTTCACGGATGCTGTCATTGAAGCGATTAATGAGCGCGAGCAGCCAGCAGTGTTTATTTTGTGGGGGAGCCATGCTCAGAAAAAAGCAAGCTTCGTGAATACCAGCAAGCATTTGGTGCTGAAATCCGTTCATCCGAGTCCATTGGCGGCTCACAGAGGTTTTTTTGGCAGCAAACCTTTTTCGCGTACCAATGCATTTTTGCAGGAGCATGGAATGGAACCGATTCGGTGGGAGATTCATAGCCGCTAGCACTGGAGGTGAGGACATGCGTCAATGGAAGGGACGTCAGGTCATTTTATATCACGGCAACAATGGTCATACCCAGAAGGTGCGCGGCACGCTTGAAAAATGGGATGAGATACGAAAGTGTGTTATTTTAGGCCCGAAAATGCTGGCTATTCCTTTTGAAAATATTACGCATATTACCATGTTTCCTCCGGGGCGTGAGCGTAGAAGCCGCCATCCGGCGAAGCTGAACGCTACTGGTTATGTAATGAGCGTTCCGTTACAGTTTGATAATGCTATTCATTTTCAGTCGGCGGTGACGATTTGGAGAGAGGATCAGCTGATTGCTTATAATGTAAAGCTGGTTAGTCACTCGGCACACGATGTAATTCTTGAAAATGGACAAACCTTATCTAAGGAAGAGCATTTGTTTGTGGTAAGGTCACTGCGTGGAGAACTTTAACTGTAATAATTCACCTTTTTTTGATGAAGGGTTCAATTTAGTTAACTGCTTACCGATAAAAGATAATGGGATTGTTAATAATACCCTGTTTTATAGAATGAGACAAAGGGAGCGAAACGAATGGAACGTATGAAACGTATGAGCAAACGGAGTACCTTCTTACTTGCGTTGCTGATGTTTGTATTTGCAGCATGGCCAGCAGGTTTGATCCGGGCTGAGGAGAGCAAGACCTCCACGGTAGAGTGGGATAGTCAAAATCCGACTACATTGAATCTGGGTGGAAGCCCCGCTCAATTAAAAGTGTGGTCATTGACAGAAAAGGGCAAGGAAGATGTTACACAAAAGGCAGAATGGATCTCTGGGGATTCAAGTATTTTAAAGGTAGATAAGGGACTCATTACTCCTGTGTCAAAAGGGCAGATTAAGATTGTTGCTACATATGAGCAGCAAACGGTAAGTACAACGATTACAGTAAAATCGCCTTACAGCAAGCTGCAATTAAATCCGTCTAGTCCCATTAATTTGACGATTGGTGGGGAATCGAAGCAATTGACTGCTCAAGGTGTACTTACTGGAGGTGGGACGGAAAATGTATCCGGTGTCGAATGGACTTCTTCGAATGCGGCTGTTGCTACCGTTGAAGCTGGTCTCGTTCGTCCACTTGCCAAAGGCGTGACTTACATTAAAGCAAGCAAAGATGAACTCAAAGCACAAACGATTGTGTATGTGCGCTCTTCTTCCCAGGCATTGGTATTGAGTGCAACTGGGTCCAAATCGGTCTTTTTAGGTAGCTCCCCCATTCAGGTTAGTGCAACTGATGTCAACCTGACTGGCAGCAAAACAGATGTGACCAACACGGCAGAATGGACTTCCTCCAATCCGCTGGTTGCCACAGTCGAGCAAGGTAAAATCACACCGATGGATGCAGGCAATTCGACGATTACAGCGTCCTATCATGGTTTGAGCAAGACTCTGAAGATTAATGTACTTCCGACGGTTGAAAAACTGGTTTCAAGCAAAGCCAGTCTGACTCTCGAAACAGGAGGCAAAACTTCTCTTCCGAGTATATCTGCTTATTTGGTCAATGGAGCAAAAAAAGCAGTTCAATCCGATGTAAAATGGAGCTTAAGCAGTGAAAGTGCAGTTAAAATAGCAAATGGTAAGCTGGTTGCAGTGAACCCAGGCAGTGCAACATTGACAGCAACGGTAGGTGCGCTCAAACTGGATATTCCAGTGACTGTGCAATATAAAGTGCTCAAGCTGACGGCTTCTGAGAAAAAATATGTACTGGTTGCAGGCCAAGAAGCAAGTATTCCGACAGTAAAAGCCCACATGGCTGGTGGTGGAATACTGGATATTACCAATCAGGTAAGCTGGGTAGGTACAACAGCCGCAGTTACAGTAGCAAATGGTAAAGTAAAAGCGGTGAATGGCGGTAACTCTGGAATCAAGGCTATGTATATGAATAAATATGTGAAAGTACCTGTCATTGTGGAAGGAGCCATTTCTACATTGACACCAAGCTTTTCGAATGCCGAAATGAATTTGAAAGGAAGTAAGTCCATCAAAGTCATCGGCATATATACGGATGGTAAAAAAGTTACCCTGAGCAGTAAAGTGAAATGGACAACATCGAATGCTTCCGTAGCGATCGTAAAAGGCTCTTCCATTAAAGCCGTTGGAATTGGAAACGCAACGATTACGGGCACATATCAGGATAAGTCGTTTAACATCGAGATCAAGGTCACACCTAAGCTGCTCAAACTGGTATTGAGCAATAAAAACCTGAAGCTGCCTAAAGGCTCCTCTCAAGTGCTTAGTGTGAATGCAGTTTATGATTCAGGCGCGACTACCAATGTGACAAGCTCAGCGGTATGGACATCCTCCAAACCGTCGATCGTACAGGTTACAGCTGGTCAGGTGAAGGCCTTGGAAAGCGGAAGCTCCAGTATTAAAGTAGTCTATGGCGGTAAGAAGGTAACGACATCTGCCAAAGTGTTAAAATAGCTACGTACATTGCCATATCCACTTATACAAAATAACCCCCGGTCCAAAGACCGGGGGTTATTTTCAGCTTATTCTACGCCGTCCTGATAATGATTTTTCCAATGTTTATCGCCTTTGTGTGCGAAGTCTTCAACTGTCTTTTCCAAAGTAGCTACCAGTTGGGCTTTAATCTCAGAAATTGTGTCTCGGAACAGTCTTTCTTCCGTACCATTGATCTTTTCACCATATAGAGCCTGAGCGGCTATAAATTGACGATGTTGCTCCACAAAACTGTCAATCGAATGCAATGCATGCTCCACGTATTGGGAAATGCTATGATGCTCGTTAGGCAGTTGCAATTTTAATTCATGAACTCTGTTTAATAATGCCATGATGATCACCTCGTGCGTTTTGTTATGTCAATAATTATACATCATTTTCGGAAAACTTTCATTAAATTTTGATTAAAATGTGACTTTTATTATGTCATGATTGCATTTTCAATGGTGATCAGGCATAATTTTCGGAAATTTCATTATTTTCCTTTGTATTGTGATTTTAAAATTTAAAATATATGATACGAAGATGATGCAAGAGCAAGCTGCGACAGCTGTCTTTCTGACATGTTATAATGGGGAAAAGCCCAGTCGGAAAGGTTGTCAGTATGGTATGAAGCTTTTTAAAGGTTTATTTTGGGGGATTCTGATTAGTCTTCTTCTGTGGTGTGCCTTGTTTGGGCTTGTCCGCTGGATGTCTCATTAAGTCGCTTCCTGTATCTTATACAATAACTCTTGCGACTGTATCCACGTCATTAACAGAAATCGTATATACGTGTTCGTCATCATAGAGCTTGAATTGCTGAGTTTCTTGGTCAGATAGGAGCTTAGGCCAGCCAATTACGGTACTTCCATTCAGTAACCGGACTACAACGGCTTGCATTTGGCTCACGGCCAGTTTGATCTCATCGTTCATTCGTGCAACCTCCTCTCTATACTATTTGTCGTCCAATATTCAACCTTTTTTTATAGTTAGTAAGGGGTTACAAAAAATAAAATCCGGGGATTACCTTAGTTGAAGGCATCTATTGGAATAGCTTGAAGGGAAGAGAGAAATTGAAGAAAAAGTTGCTAAGTTTTATAGTTTTAGTGCTGCTAGCTGCGGGCGCGTACTGGTTTGAAGGAGGCAATCTTCTTACGAAAATAACAGGAGAGAACCCGCCTTCCTCGGCGGCTCAGGTAACGCTGCAATTCCCGTCAGGTCGTTACCCTGAAACGGCGCAGCATATTAAGGAAGCCATTCAGGCGGGAAAATCACCAGTATGCACAATTGACCGTGAAGGAGCCGAGCTAAATCGCAAGCATTCGCTTACAGGTGTTCCCACTCGTAAGGGATACGATCGTGATGAATGGCCGATGGCTATGTGTTCAGAAGGAGGCAAAGGTGCAAATGTCAAATACATAGCCCCTAAGGATAATCGTGGGGCAGGATCATGGGTTAGTCATCAATTGGATGAGTATGAGGATGGAACTCGTGTAAAATTCGTTATTAAATAGTTTTTGATTTCGTGTTTTTACCTTTTAGCTCCTTAGATGTTTCCTGTTTGGCCTTAACCAACGCCAGAAAATCAAAAAAATCACCTAGTGTATTGAAGCCGGCACCTAAAATGGCCAAGTCTTCAGCGGATAGTTGGTTAAACCATTCCATTTGCTTAGCATCAAACATATTATCACCGCCAACCATTGATAATGTAGTGTATGTACTGACGGCAACAAAGGTCAGGGCTCAGGCATACCAATTAAGTATGCCTGTTTCTTGTGCAGAGGATGTGTAGAACTCATGTTTAAATTTAATTTTTATACTAAAATCGTCTCCATCGTTATCGTATTGCTTATACCTCTGCTGATCCTGTATGTCTATTCTAATCAGACAACGACAGGTGTACTACGTGAGGAGCTAAATCAATCTAATTATAATCAGCTGACTTTTTTTCAAAACCAGGTGAATACGAATATTGAAATGATTTCCTCCTGGCCGCATCTGCTGATTCATGATCCTGATGTAGCCAGTTTTCAAGCGATTTTTTTGAAGGACAAAGTTCTCAATCTGGATGGAATTAACCTTGTCAAACGGATTCAAACCAAGCTTGGGCTTCAGGAAAGCTCTTCTAATTGGAGAACCGGACTGAGTATCTATTCTCCTTCGCTTGGACGGGTTGTATCGGAAAATGGAGCAGGTTTATATGACCAGAAAAAACTAAATCAGCTGATAAAAGACGGCTGGCAGGTATCCAAAAAAAGATCATACGGGAAAGACCAATTTATATTTTCATTGTATACATTATCCCCGTTTTCTTCACTTGGTAATCCAGAAACTGCTAACACGATTATTAAGGTTGAATTTGACAGCAGTAATATTCAGGATATGCTTGACCGCTTCAAAGGTGATGGACGCAAGGAGCCTTTTTATTATAAAAAAGGCGTAGGAGCGATCTATAATCGTACTGCCAATGAAGAGCTGTCTGGACAGCTGATTTCAAAATTAGAAAAAATGGGACTCCATGAAGTTGACAATCTGACTGTGAAAATTGGAGAAGAAAGCTACCTGGTTCATGCCGTTCTTTCGCAAACGACGGGTTGGTATTTGATTGATTACATGCCTTTGTCCGATATGATGTCTCCGATTTACTCATCGAATCGACTGTTTTATATAACGGTTGTTGGCTCGCTGCTGGTAGGCCTGATTGGCGCTTACTTGCTTCATTCACAGGTACAAGTGCCGATTCTTCAGCTTGTGCGGGCATTTAGGAGACTAAAGGACGGAGACTATGCTGTTCGATTAAGTCTAAGGGGGAGTCACGAGTTTGCTTTCCTGTCTAGTCAATTCAATCAGATGGTCGAACAGATTCAGGAGCTGTTTGAGAAGGTGTATGTTGAGCAGCTACATGTCAAGGAAGCGCGACTAAAGCAGCTCCAGTCACAAATCAATCCACATTTTTTTTATAATTGTTTTTCGTTTATCACAAGTATGGCGAAGCTGCGCAATCATGAGGCGGTCGTGGCTATGGCTCATAATTTATCCAGGTATTATCGGTATACGACAAGACAGGAGCGGGATTTGGTTCCATTGTCAGAAGAAGTCGAGTTTGTTCAATATTATCTGAGGATACAGCAGATGCGTATGCCAAGGCTAACGTTCTTAGTTCATGTTTCTTCGCAGGCCAGCAGTCTGCCGATTCCGCCGCTTATAGTGCAGCCACTGGTGGAAAATGCGGTGCTGCACGGAATAGAGCCTCAAGCGGAGGAGGGTCTAATTCATATTTTGACTGAGCGTGTTGGCTCGTATATGTACCTGATTGTGGATGATAACGGACTCGGTTTGAGTAGAGAGGCTATAGCTGCCCTGACATCAACGCTTGACAAGCCTGTGGAAGAGGATCATGGATACGGTTTGTGGAATGTGCATCACCGCATGCGATTACATTTTGGGGAAGATGCCGGACTGGAGTTCTCTTTGTCTCCATTGGGAGGATTGCGTGCAGTATTAAAATGGTCGATCTCAACAGAAGGAGAGCATGCGAATGGTTTAATTGAGCCTTCGCCAGATTCGAATATAGTTAAAACGGAGGGACCAGATGGTTCAGATATTACTAGTAGATGATGAGAGTTATGTAACAGAAAGTCTGGCAGCTACCATTCCGTGGGAGACGCTAGGCATCGAGAGGGTTCATCAAGCGGTTTCCGCATTAGCAGCAGTGGATGTGCTGGAAGCGTACGATATTGATATTCTGGTAACAGATATTCGTATGCCTGGTATGACGGGACTGGAGTTGATTGTTGAAGTAAACGAGCGATGGCCGCATATCCGAAGTTTGTTACTGACAGGCTATGCCGATTTTGAATATGCGAAAAAAGCGCTTAAGCTTAAGGCTTTTGATTACATTTTAAAACCGGTGGATGATGAAGAGTTTATCAAATGTGTGTCAGCCGCCATGGATTCGCTAAAGGAAGAATGGGAAGCATTTGATAAGGTTCACCAATTACAATATAGCCGCAGAAACGATTTTGGTGTACTGCGGACCCATTTGATGCATGATTTGCTACTCGGGCGTGATTTACCAGTACCAAAAATAGAGAGCAAAATGTCCGAGTACGAAATCAAGCTACGTACGGGACATCCTGCCAGTATGCTGCTTATTCAGCTAGGAAAGCATTTTTCTGATATGGACTATCATTCAGTCTCCTTAATTGAGTATGCGATTGGAAATATTGCCGAAGAAGTGTTCGCACCTGATTTTCACGTTTGGCATTGCAAAGCGCCGCATGACTGCTTAATTGTATTAATAGAAGGAAATTGGAATGCATTTCCTGAACGGAGTGTGGATGAGCAGAATCTTTGTTTGCGTGCGGCGATTGAGACCTTTCGAAAAAATGTGAGCAATTACTTGAAAGGGGAAATTTACGTTGCATTAACCGGATGGTTTAAGTTTCCAGAGGAGCTACCTAAGCTATATCAGACAGCGATTAGATCTTTATACTGGAATCATCAGGAGGAAACGGATGCACAGCTATTCATAGAAGAACAGACAGAACAGCCACACAGTTCAGTTAAGTCACTAGAGGGGCTTTATATGCACCCTACGCTTACTCATCTGCTCGAATCCAGGCAATGGGACGAGGCTGAAGCGAAAGTGAGCCGTGTATTTGGAAAAATGGAAGAGGTGGGATATACACGCGAGCATTTATATGAGCTGTTTATTTCGGTGACGAGCGCCTTTATGTATACAGCGCACAAACAAGGACGTTTCATTACACAGATGGATCAAGTAGGCTTCGATCCGTTACATGCGCAGAAAATGGTTCATTCGTTCCCCCACCTCAAAGAGTGGATATTTTCCATGATGAACAAACTTAAATCTGAATGGTCCGCAAGCGAGCAAAGCGCTAAAAGCTATGTGGTCAAGCAGGTTCAGGAGCTCATCTCCCAGGATAAAGGCCAGGAGCTGTCTGTTAAGACGATTGCTGATCAGGTTTATCTTCATCCAGTCTATCTGTCTAAAATTTATAAAGCTGAAACCGGAGAAGGTCTGGGTGACTATATTATCCGAATGAGAATGGAGCGGGCTCTTTATTTGCTCAAATATTCCAACAAAAAAATATACGAAATTACGACGGAACTAGGCTACCAGAATCCCCAATATTTCAGTAAAATGTTCAAAAAGCATTACGGAATGACTCCGCACGAATTTCGAGATCAGTAGAGATGGGACCAGTAAAGACGAAATCAGTAAAGATCAGTTGGGAAAGGTGCAGAAATATTTATTTTGTGACATAGGCTGTGAAGAAAAGCCCTTCTATAATAAAAGAGTAGAAAATGATTTCTAGAGGGGGAACAATATGCGAGTTCATTCGAAGAAAAAGCTGTTGTCGTTGCTCGCCGCAACTATGGTATTAGGAGTTGGCCTTGTGGGCTGCTCAGGTGCGGAAAATGATGGGAATGCGGACGGCACAGCTAAAACTGAAAACGTATACAAAGAAAAATACAATCCAGAAGTCACAATTTCCACGGTATGGGGTGTAGATCCCGCCTTAAAATTTAAAAATGGTGAATCTATCGAAAATAACATTGCGACCAAATGGGCTAAAGAGAAATTCGGTATTAATATCAAATCACTCTGGTCCGTCACGGATACGAATGGTGCATTTGCTACGAAGCTGCGTTTGGCTATGTCCTCCGGTCAGGAGATGCCGGACGTCGTTGTACTGGGGACGGAAAATGAGCAACTGGCACAGGACATGATCGATTCCGGTATGTTTGCAGAGGCTGGTCCGTTGTTTGACAAGTACGCTTCGGATTCCTGGAAGCAGGCGATGAATCAGGATACGAATGTATGGAATCAGTATAGCCGAGATGGTAAGAAAATGGGTATTCCTGTGCTTGATTTCGCCTATAACCATGATTATGTATTGTGGGTACGACAAGATTGGTTGGATAAGCTGGGTATGAAGGCTCCTGAGACGATGGATGATCTGGAAAAAGTGATGGATGCCTTTAAAAATAAAAATCCGGACGGACTGGCTCCGAACAAAGTGGTTCCGCTCAGTATCGGTTTTAAAACATCCATGAACACTTGGATGGGTGACCCGTCCTGGATTTTCGGGGCATATGGCACACTACCTCAGCAGTGGAACAAAGGCGCGAATGGCAGTTTGGAATATGGCTCCGTGCAGCCTGGCATGAAGCCGGGTTTGCAAAAGCTGAGCGAGTGGCTCAAAAAGGGATATATCCCTCAGGAAGCAGCATTGTGGGATGAAAATAAAACGGCAGAACCTACAGTCGCAGGAACAGCCGGCATGATTCCTGGGCCATATTGGATGAGCGGCTGGCCGCTTCAGGATACAGTCAAAAATGCGCCGGGTGCCATATGGAAGCCGATTAAGATTCCAGCAGGTCCTGACAACAAAGCCATGCGTCACGGTACGCAATACACCAATGGTGTTGTACTAATCAACAAACAAATGCAGCATCCTGAAGCTTTTTTCACTTATCAAAACTATTTGTTTGACCATTATGCTAATGCCAAACCGGATAGCGATTTGTCGAATGGGCTGTTTAAGGGCTACGATTATGATTTGGATGCGGACGGAAAGCTAATGTCTATCGATAAAATACCAGGCGGTTATGTAAACTCTATTCGTTATTTGCTGGTTCGTGATGGTGCGCGTATACCTGATGCCCAAATGAAGGCTTTGCTAAGTTTGGCTAACGGCGCAGAACCGAAGACCCGTCTAGAGAAAGATGTAATGGTGAACTACGGGAAAGGTACTCCTGCAGCTGCCAAAGTGCTTATGGAACAGAAGGATATCTCCATGAAAGATCAGTTCACAGGTCCAACTACGCCAACCATGAAGGCTAAAAAGGACTATCTGGATAAAATTGAAAGTCAGACCTTCAATGAAATTATTTATGGCAAGCAGCCGATCTCTGCTTTTGATACCTTTGTGCAGACGTGGAAAACAGCGGGTGGCGAACAAATTACAAATGAAGTAAACGAATGGTATAAAAGCGTCGAAAAGTAAAAACCAATGATGTTGTAACAGAGTAGGAAGGCTGTCCCGAGGTGGGCAGCCTTTTTACTACAGTTTCACCCGTATCGAGTGGAAATGAATGCGCTATCATGGTGTATTTGAAAAAAAGTTTTATTCGTTTGGCGAGCTTAAAAAAATGATTGCTTTTGTGCCATGTATGTTGGTTTTTTGAACTGTCGGGACTGCGAAAACGCTTTTATAATTGAAGTATACCATGAATGAAAGTTACAGGAGGAACTGCAATGAGAAGTCTGCAACGTACGTGGCCATTTCATATCATGCTGCTGCCAGCCATCATTTTCTTAATTGTATTCAGCTACATTCCGATGGGCGGCATCGTGATGGCCTTTCAAAATTACAAGCCTTGGCTAGGCATAACGGGTTCCGAGTGGGTTGGACTGGATAACTTCCGCTTTTTGTTTCAACGGGAGGACAGTCTTCAAGTTGTCTGGAATACACTAATTATTGCTGTGTTAAAGATGTTTTTCAATCTGGTGGTTCCGTTTGTTTTTGCTATACTGCTGAATGAAATTCGCAAGGTCGGACTTCAGCGATCCATTCAGACACTGGTTTATCTACCACACTTTCTGTCGTGGGTCATCTTGGGCGGAATTCTGATTGACCTGTTGGCTACAGATGGATTTATGAACCGTATTCTCGGTAGTTTCGGGATCCAGCCTATCTTTTTTCTGGGAGATAATAACTGGTTTCGATTTACTGTCATTGTTTCAGATATATGGAAGGAGTTCGGCTACAACACCATCGTATTTCTCGCTGCACTGGCGGGTATTAATCCTTCGTTGTATGAGGCTTCTGAAATGGATGGAGCGAGCCGCTGGAGACAGACGCTACACATCACTGTACCTTCGTTAATTCCGATGGTAGTCGTTGTTGGAACGCTTGCACTTGGCAATGTACTGAATGCCGGTTTTGACCAGATTTTCAACCTTTATAATCCACTGGTTTACCAAAAAGGCGATATTATTGATACATTCGTCTACCGGACAGCGTTAATCAATGGGGAAATGGGCTTTGCCACCGCTATCGGCTTGTTCAAATCCGTTATCAGTATGATTCTCATTCTGATATCTTATCGACTTGCTTACAAATGGGCAGGTTACCGCATATTCTGATTCCACGAGACTGAAAGAGGGAGAGTCATGTATCATAAAACAACGCCATACCGCATCTTCAATGTGTTTAATATTTGCTTACTAGTGATGTTGTCTATCATGTGTATCGTTCCACTGATTCATGTGTTGGCGGTATCATTTAGTGCTAAATCAGCAGCAGATGCCAATCTGGTTGGACTGTGGCCAGTGCAGTTTTCATTAGAAGCCTATAAGAAGACAATGAATAACCCGATTTTTCTGCACTCCATCTGGATTTCTGTCTGTCGGACTGTATTGGGAACCGGCTTGACACTGCTGATTACCTTTTTAGCTGCTTATCCACTTTCAAAGGAAACATCTGTGTTCCGTAGCCGAAACGTATATTCATGGTTGTTCGTGTTCAGCATGATTTTTAACGGTGGTCTGGTTCCATTCTATATGGTTATTCAAAAGATTCATTTAATGGATAGCTTCTGGGTACTTGTTTTGCCAGGAGCGGTCAACACATTTCTGGTCATCCTTATGTTGAACTTTTTTAGAGGAATTCCCAAAGAGATGGAAGAGGCCGCATTGATCGACGGAGCAGGACATTTTCGGACATTGTTTAGTATCTTTTTACCGATATCCATGCCTTCCATTGCGACGATTGCGCTGTTTAGTATGGTATTTCATTGGAACTCCTGGTTTGACGGTCTACTCTATTTGAGCAATGCAAAGGACTATCCGCTCGCGACGTTCCTGCAAACTGTAATTATTCAGAAGGACATGAGTTCCATGAGCATGAGTCCAAAGGAGATGGAATTACTTTCTCAAACGACGGTTAATGCAGCGCAAATTTTCATTGGTGCAGCGCCTATTCTCATTGTATATCCATTTTTACAAAAGTATTTTGTTAAAGGTATGACGCTAGGTTCCGTCAAAGAGTAATAGAAATAATAAGGAGATGATTTACAGTGACGTATCAAAACATAACTAAGTACCCCCCGATTAGTGAGCGAATTCCACGTATGCTGCATGGAGCGGACTATAACCCGGAGCAATGGCAGCATTACCCTGAGGTGTTAGCGGAGGATATTCGTCTAATGAAACTAGCCAAATGTAACGTGATGTCTGTTGGCATTTTCTCATGGGTATCATTGGAGCCTGAGGAAGGTGTATTTACGTTTGAGTGGCTGGATCGTATTCTGGATTCGTTTGCTGAGAACGGAATCTATGCATTTTTGGCTACTCCTAGTGGAGCAAGACCAGCCTGGATGTCACAAAAATATCCTGAGGTGCTGCGTGTGGAGGCTAACCGTGTCCGTAATCTGCACGGGTTTCGCCATAATCACTGTGCTACATCGCCTGTTTACCGGGAAAAAGTACGTATCATGAATACGAAGCTAGCCGAGCGTTATGCTAACCATCCGGCTGTGATTGGCTGGCATATTTCCAATGAATTTGGTGGAGATTGCCACTGTGATTATTGTCAGGAGGCATTTCGCGCTTGGGTCCAGGATAAATACGGTACGCTGGACAAGCTAAATCACGCATGGTGGACGACCTTTTGGAGTCATACGATTACGGACTGGAGCCAAGTTGAGTCCCCGGCACCTCACGGTGAAACACAGGTTCATGCCATGAATTTGGACTGGAGACGGTTTGTGACCGATCAGACCGCAGATTTTATCAAGCATGAGATTGTGCCGCTCAAGGCTGCAAATCCAGCAATTCCGGTCACAACCAATTTGATGGAGTTTTTTGAAGGATTGAACTACTGGAAGTTTGCTGATCTGCTCGATGTTATATCCTGGGATAGTTACCCAACATGGCATGATCGTGAGGGAGATGATAGCCGTCAGGCTGCTAAAGTGGCCATGATGCATGATATTATTCGTTCAATCAAGGGAGGTAAGCCTTGGATGCTCATGGAGAGTACACCAAGTTTGACGAACTGGCAAGACGTTAGCAAGCTGAAGCGGCCGGGAATGCATCTGCTCTCGTCTTTACAGGCTGTGGCACACGGGTCAGACACCGTTCAATATTTTCAGTGGCGGAAAAGCCGCGGTTCGAGTGAAAAGCTGCATGGTGCGGTTGTCGATCATGTCGGACATGAGCACACTCGGGTATTCGGGGATGTGACCCATGTCGGTAATACGCTGGAAAAATTGGAGGAGGTTATCGGTACATCTGTACCGGCGGAGGCCGCAGTCATTTTTGACTGGGAGAACCGTTGGGGAATCAACGATTCACAGGGACCGCGGAACAAAGGTGTGAAATATGAAGAGACAGCTGAAGCGCATTATTTGGCGCTGTGGGAGCAGGGTGTGCCTGTAGATGTCATTCATATGGATGCAGATTTCTCCAAATACAAACTTTTGGTAGCTCCGATGTTATATATGGTCCGCAGCGGTGTGGGGGAGCGTATACAGAAGTTTGTTGAAAACGGTGGTATTTTCGTAGCAACCTATTGGTCTGGTATCGTAGATGAACATGATTTGTGCTTCCTTGGAGGCTTTCCGGGCCCGCTTCGTAAGACGCTGGGGATCTGGTCGGAAGAGATTGACGGATTGCATGATCATGACCGTAATCACATTTTGCCGGTTGAAGGCAATGAGCTGGATCTGCAAGGGGAGTATGAAGCTGTAGAATTGTGTGATCTCATTCATACAGAGGGTGCAGAGGTACTGGCTGTGTACGGTTCAGACTTTTATGCAGGACGCCCAGCTTTGACGGTGAACCGTTTGGGACAAGGAAAGGCTTATTACATCGCATCACGCAACATCGGACTATTCCACAGTCATTTTTACAGAAGTTTAATTGATGATGCAGGAATCAGTAAAGCGCTCAATGTGAAGTTGCCTCATGGAGTGAATACGGCGATTCGTACCGATGGAGTTCATGATTATATTTTCATATTGAATTTCACGCATGAGCCGCAAAAGATTATGTTGGATGGACGAACTTATGCGGATATGCTTGAAAATCATGTGATAGAAGATGGTAGCATTCAATTGGATGCCTACGCTGTTAAGGTTTTAAAGACAGAGCGCAATAAATAGAACATGATATATTAAGTGTGATCTCTATCGTTTTCCCGAGTGGGAGCTGGTAGATTGGTCAGAGGCAATGAGAAGTATACAATTCGGATGGGAGATGACTTATGAAAACAGGTAACCGCACGATGGTATTTGCGATGTTGATCTTGTTATCCAGCTTATTGTATCCGTTCGGTTCTGTAGGGTTGGGTGCGGCTTCGGCCGCCCCTGCTTTCGCCAAAGGAGCAGATATAAGCTGGGTAGCAGGAATGGAAGCGCAAGGTATGAGTTGGAAGGATAAGAAGGGTGTTCGTCGAGATATACTGCAAATTTTGCGAGATGACTATCAGATCAACTCGGTGCGTATCCGTGTGTGGGTAAACCCTGACATGAAAGATTATGCAAGCGGATACATGAATGCCGAAAAGGCAGCAGAACTGGCGCAACGAGCTAAAAAGTTAGGTATGAGCGTTATGCTGACTCTACATTATAGTGATTCTTGGGCAGATCCAGGGCAACAGAACAAACCTTATGCGTGGCGCAATTTCACATTTACACAACTTATGGATGCAGTCTGGTCCCATACGGTCTATGTTATGGACACGATGAAAAGCAAGGGGGTAACACCGGACTGGGTGCAGATCGGTAATGAGACGAACAATGGAATGCTCTGGGAAGATGGCAAAGCTTCGGTGAACATGAAAAACTATGCCTGGCTCGTCAATACAGGTAATAATGCTGTAAAATCGGTAAGCAGTAGTACTAAAACGATCGTACATTTAGCCAACGGGGATAACAGTTCTGTGTTGAACTGGAATATCGGCGGGCTGATTGATAATGGAGCTCAGTTTGATCTCATCGGACTGTCTCTGTATCCGTCTCCTTCTGACTGGCAGGGCAAGGTGGATCAGACGATTACCAATGCCAATAACCTCATTGCAAAATACGGCAAAGGTATTGTCATCAGTGAAATCGGGATGGAATATAATGAACCTGCGGCTTCCAAGTCATTTATATTTGCAATCAAAACGAAGGTTCGGGACATCGGAGGCGGTAAAGGTACAGGGGTATTTTATTGGGAGCCTGCTGCAACTCCAGGTTACAATCAGGGTTATAACAAAGGTGCTTGGCAGGCTGACGGTAAGCCAACTTCAGCTTTGGAAGGATTTATAAATTAAGAAGTACGTAAGAGTATATCAAAGAACCTCTGATGCGCATTATATGCAGATTAGAGGTTCTTTACTGTTATCTATGGCTATTTAGAAGTTATAAAATTAGGCTTCTCGGTTTACCTTGAAGAAAGAAATAAGCTCTTCCAGCTCGCCAGACATCAATGTAAGCTTGTCAGAAGCTTTGACAATAGAAGCCATGGATTCAGCTTGTTCTCCAATGGTTTGTTCAATTTGTTTGCTGCTGTCCACTGTTTTGCTAACTGTGGAAGACAGCTCGTCAGAGGTAGCTGACATTTCCTGCGTGCTGGCCGAGATCTGCTCCGTTGCACTGGATACTTCCTGGATTTGTGACGACACTTTATTAGACGCATCTAAAATTTCAGAGAACATTTCGCCTGTCTGCTTTGTAACTTCCAGCCCGACGTGAACTTCTTTTGTACCAACGCTGATGCCTTTTACAGTTTGCTCAATTTCTTTTTGGATTTCTTCAATAAGCTCTGCGATTTGTTTGGCAGACTCTTGAGACTGCTCAGCCAAATTACGCACTTCTCCCGCTACGACTGCAAAACCTTTGCCTTCTTCACCGACTCTGGCAGCTTCAATAGAAGCGTTCAGTGCAAGCAGATTCGTTTGACTGGCAATGCCTGTAATGATGCTGACGATATTGCTGATTTCGTTCGAACGGTTCTGCAGCGCATTAACGGAATCAGCTGTACTTTCCATTGTAGTGGAGATAGAGTCCATTTGAGCGGAAAGCTTTTGGGCTACCTGATTGCCTTCAACGGAGCGTTTTTCCATAGAATAAGCTTGATCAGCTACGGAAGAGGAGCTCTCCGCAATGGTTTGGATAACTGTCGACATTTCATTCATAGCTCTGGAGCTTTCATGTGCTGCGTGATCCTGAGCTTCAAGCCCCTGGGTTATTTCCTGAATATTGCTGTTAATGACGTTCGTATTCGTACTGTTTTTCTCGCTAATGCTTAACAATTCTTGGGCAGATCCCGTAACTTCTTGTGTCGTATCCTGTACTTTCACCATAGTATCGTTAAGGCGTTTGATCATAGAATTAAATTTTTGATTGATAATGCCAAGGTCGTCCTCGCCTGTCTTGATTTTTACATTCAGATTACCCTCGCTGACTTCTTCAATGCCCTTCATCAGGCTACGAATCGGGGAGAGGGTGCGCTTTACCAGTAAATATTGAATCGTTAAGAAGATGGCAAGAAACAGAATGAGCAGTGAAACACCGTATACAAGCAATTTATGAAGGCCGGTAGGTACAGAGCTCGCATCTACGTCAAAGTAAATCGCACTTGTGACTTTCCCGCTTGCATCTGTAATCGGGTAAACAATGGTAGTCCATGTGCCATATTCGTCCGTGTAAAAGCTGCTTAATGCTGATTCATTAGATTGAAGCATTTTATTTACGGCTTGTGCATTTTCGTCAGGAAGAGTGTACATGTCCCCAATGTTCATCTTTAAGTCTTGGAAAGCTTGGACTAAATTTGTGGGAACGCCAATAATGGAGGTCTGATTACCTTCTGTTAGCTCTGTACCAAATATGTAAGCTTGGGCAACATTCGGATAAAAGGCGTGAATAGAATCGAGAAATTTGCGTAGATCTTGTTGAGCAGAGCCGTTATAATCTTTTTCATTCAATGCTTGTTGTACTTTTGTTTTATCAACATCTTCTGCCCATTTTTTAGTCAATACCTTAACTTGATCTTGCAGCTGCGTGGTGAGAATGTTCTTTTGAAGTATATAGCTGGATGTGATGAGAATAGCTCCTATTAATACGATGTTAAGAAAAGAGATTAATAGATTTTTACCAAAAAAGGACATAGTTCTCCACTTCAAGTTTTTCACGTTTTCTTCTCCTTTGAATTAGCAATTTAGTTTCATATACAACCTACCCCATATATATTTCGACAATTTGCTTTCTAAATGTTAGGTATTTATTAAAAGGGAGAGTAGAAGGTTATTCAAAAAGAACGGCGGCCCCCTAGTGAATGAAACGATGGGGCCGCCGCTTGTCGGCAAACTGGATTTATGTTGTTTTTCCAACTCAATTCTTACTAAATCACTTTATTGTTCAGACAATATTTAAAAAATAAGATAAATGAGGACAAACGGGTTTGCTTTACACCTATAAATACCTGGATTGCATTGAGGGTTCTTAACTTTTCTGTCCCTTATAAAAGAAGTGAAATGAGCAAGGGTAGTGAAATGAGCGATAAGACTGAGCTAATAACAAATGCAGATGCAGCTTCCGTTTCCAGTGTTTCATAACGGGTAGCAATCATAGCGGCCACAGCCGAGCCGGGAAAAGCGACAAGCAGTACGGCTTTGCTTACATCTTCATGGGATAGTCCTATCAGAACAGCAATACCGAGCATAACAATAGGCATTACGATGGCTTTCAGCACAGCAATGCTAAGTGCTTTTGGACTGAACGTAATCTTCTTGATACCAATGGTTACCCCGATGGCAAATAGGGCTGTACCGGCAGTAACATTGCCGATTTGATCAAACATGGATTGTAAAAGTTTCGGAGCGTGGAATCCACATAGAGTCAATATGACACCAAACAAAGGTACGCAGGCAAGTGGCTCGCTGAGTCCATGAAGGACTGATTTCATAGTGACTTTAAATAAGTTGCCTTTAGTGCCGTCGGATTCTGTTGTTTTGCGCTGGCCGACCGTTCCCAAAATACTTGCAAGCGGATCAAGAATGGCATTAACGACGATCCCGGTAATCGCAATCGGGATGGCGACTGACGCACTTCCGAACAAGCTGCCCAGAACCGGAATTCCCATGAATGCAAAAGAAGGCTGTGTTGAATTCAATGCGAACATGGAGGATTCAGTCAGGCCTTTTTTGGCAATTAAGCGATAAACAATGAGCAATACAATATAAAAGCCGATTACACCAAGTAGCAAAGCCACAAGAAAGGGCCACTTTTGAATCAACGTCTCTCTTGGTGTCGTCGTAATCCCAATAAACAAATGTGCGGGTAGAGCAAACTTCGTCACGAGTGTATTTAATCCCTTAGAAGAAGCGGGGTTAAAAGCTTTAAACAATCCTGCGAAATAACCAATTAAAATGACAAAGAAAATAGGAATTAAGATAATAAAAATATGACCTGTAGCCATGATGTCGCCTCCAATGAAGATGTCCGCCAAAAATGGCGGACATCAGTTAAATAATCACTTTGCGTATGCAAGTATAAATTTGATGTTGTTCGCTATTTTTTAAACCAGGACCGCTTCCTGACCATATTGTTTGATGGGTTTATATTTACAGTCCCACATCGCATCTCGAACTGCTTGTGCGATATCGTCCGGTTGATGACGCGCTACTCCATCCTGAACTGCTGCCTTGGCCACAGCCACGGCTACCGCTTCAGATACTTCGCGTAATTCATTGATTTTTGGCAGCAGGGAAGCACCAGGCTGCGACAAATCCACCATTTGAGCTACTGCATGGGCAGCTGCAGCAAACATGCTATCTGTTATGATTTTGGATTTTACCACGATTGCGCCAAGACCAAGACCCGGGAACACGAAAGCATTGTTGGATTGCCCAATTTCAAACTTAATATTGTTATAGATCACCGGCTCAAAAGGACTTCCTGTTGCAATCAGGGCTTTTCCTTCGGTCCAGTGGATCAAATCTTGCGGAGTTGCTTCTGCAAGTGGAGTCGGGTTGGACATAGGCATAATTATAGGACGTTCTGTATGTTTGGCCATTTCTTTAACGATTTCCTCACTAAATGCCCCACTAACACCGGAAGTACCAATCATAATCGTCGGTTTCACGCGGCGAATGACTTCAAGCAGAGGGATTTTTCCATCTTCAGCATGTTCCCAGTCACGGCATTCTGCAGCATCACGCGCATAAGGAACCTGAAATGGAAAAAGTCCTTCTGTTTCGTTGGTAAGCAGGCCACGGTAATCATAAGCCCAGAAGTTACGTCTTGCTTCTGCTTCTGACAGTCCTTCCAGCATCATGGCGGCGCTAATTTGGTCTGCATTGCCGATTCCGGCAGCTCCTGGACCAAAGACTAGAACCCGATGCTTGCTCAGTGGGATTCCGGACAATTGAACACCGGACATCACACCTGCGAGTGTAACCGCTCCAGTACCCTGAATGTCGTCATTAAAAGTCAAAATACTATTTCCGTATTTATTGATAATGTTCCGTGCATTGACATTGCCCAAATCTTCCCAGTGCAGCAGAGCATTCGGGAAAAAGGAAAGTGCAGCCTGAACATAAGTGTCAATAAATTGATCATATTGTTCTCCACGTACACGTTTGTGACGATTCCCCATATATAAAGGATCTTCCAATAGCTTCTCGTTGTTTGTACCTGCATCAAGAACAACTGCCAGCACCCGGCTAGGATCTATACCAGCAGCAGCTGTATACACAGCAAGCTTACCAATAGAGATATTAATACCTCCGACTCCCCAGTCCCCGATTCCCAAAATACTCTCGGAATCTGTGGCTACGATCAGGTCGATATCATCAGGGTCCAGGTTCAAATTCTTAAAAGCCTCTTCGATACCCGCCAGATTATCAATAGATAAATACATACCACCGGGCTTGTGATATTCATGACTGTATTCCTGTATAGCCTGGCCTACTGTTGGTGTATAAACAATCGGGAGCATTTCGCTTAGGTGCTCAGAGAGCAAACGATAATAAAGGACCGTATTGCGATTAAAAAGATCATTTAACGCAACATTTTTACGCAAATTATCCGGTTGGCTCTGAAATTGCTCGTAAACCCGTTGAACCTGCTCCTCAATAGTTAATATCGTAGGAGGAAGGAGACCGTCAAGTCCAAGTTGTTTCCGTTCTTCCAAGGTAAAAGCCACTCCTTTATTCAGCAGTGGGTTGGCAAGTAGATCTTTTCCGGTTAATTTGGTTTCGATAGATCCGTCTTCCGTAAAATGAAAAGCACGCATTTTTAATTCCTTCTTTCTAGAAAATTACATTTAGTTCATCCTTGAACAATTCGTGAACAAGTATACGCCTTATTTTAAACCAAGTGAACAAGTATGTTGTGTGAAAAATGGTTATATAAGTGTTTACATAAGAGAAATTATGAAAATGAAAGCGATTTTCAATGTTTTTAAATGAAAATTTCATTTAATTTTCATAATATTTTCGGAAAATATTGATCTAATGTGATGTTTATCATAGTTTTTATAGGTGTGATTCGATTGAGTGTGCATAAAAAATAGCTTAACTTCATTTTATATAAACGAAGTTAAGCCATTTTTTGGGCTATAGGGATGTTTGAGGAACAATTCAATGCTTCGCAGCTTTATATTTTTCGCAGCTTTATATTTAATGAATATCAGGCATTTAATTCTCCAATGCGATTGACGGCTTCATCAGTAGCTGTAGCAGAGCGTCGCATCCAGCTGTTACGCCATTTCAATTGCATTATGATGACGAGGGTAAAGGCACAGAACGTAAGTAGGCTCAGACAGATGAAGCCCGGCATATAGGAACCCGTTGATTTGTACAGATGACCCAGTATAAGAGGGAGAAAGTACCCGCCTATGCCACCAGCAGCGCCGACGATGCCGGTCATGAGCCCGATTTCGTTGCCGAAGCGCTGCGGCACGAGCTGGAATACAGAGCCGTTGCCAGCGCCAAGGCACATCATGCCTACGAACAGCAGCACAACTACCACGGTAAGTGGCGGTAAAAACGCAATGCCGGCGAGCATAATCCCGGCCCCCGCATACAAGTACATTAGCATGCGTGAACCACCAATCCGATCGGATAAAAAGCCACCTACAGGACGAAAAAAGCTTCCGGCAATCACACAAACGGTTGCAAAATCGGCGGCATGTACCGCGGAGAGGCCATACTGGGTATTGAAGAAAATAGTCAAATAATTAGAAAGGCCAACGAATCCGCCAAACGTCACGCAATAAAAGGCACAGAATACCCAGGCATCCCTCTGTTTGAGCACCGAAGCATATTGCGACAGATTTTTTGGTGCCGGGCGGTGAGGGCTGTTGCGGGCAAAAATACTGAACAGAATGAAGACGATTAAGATGGGGAGGATGGCCAATCCGAAAACGGCTTCCCAACTGCCAAAATGTTGAGCAATGCGGTTGGCGAACAAAGTCGCAAGGACGGTACCACTATTACCGGCTCCGGCAATTCCCATAGCCAAGCCTTGATGCTCTTTGGGGTACCATTGACCGGCTAACGGCAGCGCAGCTGCAAATGAAGCTCCAGCTACGCCCAGGAGTAGGGCAACAACGTATAATTGCTCCAGCGAATCAACCCACAGCCAGCCGAGCAAAAGCGGGATGATCGTGACAAGCATACCAATCTGTCCTGTGAGCTTGGGACCGATATAATCCGACATGAATCCGAGCACGAGCCGCAGCAGGGAACCACCGAGTATGGGTAGAGCGACAAGATTGGCTTTTTGTACAGGGTCCATTGGATAATCATTGGCAATTACAACGGCCAACGGTCCGATCATCCCCCATATCATAAAACTGATATCAAAATACAGAAAGGAACCAAATAAGGTGGGCTTGTGTCCGCTTTTCCAGAAACTTTTTTTGTTCATTCTCCATCTCTCCTGTTCTAATTGTTGTTCTTTGTCTGCAAAATGTAATTTGAACATGAAAAGCCGCAAATCGCCCCTACATGGTATCTAGGAAACGGTTTGCGGCTTCATTGCCGTGGTTGACACACTTCATTGTGAGTCGACTTGGTATGATCACGTTGGAGTGATTTTAATTCAAATTATAAAAAAGGATCTATTGTATGTCAATATACATAACACAAATGCGAGAAAAAAATTAAATAAAAGGTGAAAATATAGTTTTCATGTATTGAATGTTGACATGACATTCTCAATTCAGTAATCTTAGATACATATCGGCACAACGATGTGCCGACTTTTACGGCAACGGTGCCCTTTTCCATTGAATGGAGAAGGGCTTTTTCTGTCTTATTTTATTCTGAGAATGGGGCTGGTTTAACATGATGAAAAAACTGGTCGTCGTCGGCAATGGTATGGCAGGCATCAAATGTGTGGAGGAAATACTCAATTTGGAGCCAGAGCGGTTCCAAATCACGATATTTGGTGCAGAGCCCCGTCCCGGGTACAACCGAGTGCTCCTGTCCAAAATGCTTCAGGAGGAGAGCTCATTTAAACATATCGTTACCCATGACTGGGACTGGTATGAAGAGAACGGGGTAAAGCTGTACGCGGGTGAACGCGTCTGTCGTATTGATGTTGCAACCGGGATGGTGGAAACGGAATCCGGCATGAAAGAACCTTATGACATGCTCATATTGGCAACGGGCTCATTACCTTTCATTCCGCCCATTCCTGGAGTGCGAAAACAGGGAGTAATTGCTTTTCGTGATGTGAATGATTGTGAAACCATGGCTAGATATGCCAAAACATACCGCAGGGCCACGGTTATCGGAGGGGGGCTGTTAGGACTTGAAGCTGCTCAAGGCCTGCTGAATCTAGGGATGGAAACTGAGGTTGTTCATAATGCGCAGTATCTTATGAACCGTCAGCTTGACCGGACGGCAGCTGTGCTTCTGCAGCGAAAGTTGGAGGAACAGGGCATGAGGTTTCATTTGGCGAAGGAAACGGTCAACATCATAGGCCGAAACAGGGCGCAAGGCTTGATGTTTGCGGACGGGAACAGGCTGGACACGGATTTGGTTGTGCTGGCGGTTGGTATCCGACCGAATATCGAATTAGCTCAGGACAGCGGTCTGACCGTAAACCGCGCCATTGTCGTGGATGATTATATGCGCACGAGTATTCCTGGTATTTATGCCGTCGGCGAATGTGCTGAGCACCGTGGGATTTCATACGGACTGGTGGCGCCGCTATATGAGCAGGGCAAAGTGCTGGCAAAAGTTATTTGTGGTCGTGAAACGGCTCCCTATGAAGGGACGGTTCCGTATGCGCAGCTCAAGGTAGCGGGGATCCATGTGTTTTCCGCAGGAGACATTCGCGATGAGGGAAACGAGACAGCGGTCATGGAATATAACGGAATGCTGGAGGTTTATAAAAAAGTGATGATGCGCGGCGGCGCTGTCACTGGCGCCATTTTGTACGGAGATACGGCGGAAAGTACCTCGCTGCTCGGAATGGTACGGCGCGGGGCGTCCGCTACAGAGCTTGCATCCCGGGATAACAGCCGGAGCAAAGCAGAGGATGCGGCAGCCGCACTGCCGGAAGAAGAAACGGTATGTGCGTGCAACGGCGTGAGTAAGGGAGCTATTTTGCGAGCGATTGCCACGGATAAGCTGAAGACGGTGGAAGAGGTGAAAAGCCGGACCAAAGCATCTGGTTCCTGTGGGGGCTGTCGGCCGCTGGTGGCTGCACTGGTCAAAAATAGTTTATCCCGATCCACAGATTCCGGACCTGTAGTTACTCCGACCGCCCAAGAAGTTGTCCCTGTGTGCGGATGTACGCATTACGATCATGATTCGCTTAAAACAGCTATGGTGGACGCAGCCTGTCAGACTCCAGGTGAAGTAGTATCCCGTCTCGGTTGGACCAGGCAGCAGGGGTGTGAATTGTGTCGTCCGGCTGTACTTTATTACTTGGAATCCCTTGGGTTGCGCGACAGATCTGCGACAAATCCATTAGGTGCTGGCGTTGCGGTTCAGGTCACACCGCAGTATGGAGGGGAGGCCTCTTCTACGGGTCTGCGCTTTACGAACCTAAATGCCGAGGATCGGTCTTTTGTTGAGTCGGACCTGATGGATCAGGCATTTGTAGAAGTAGCCTGGCTAAGAGAGCGGTTGGCAACTTTATGGGGAAGTCTCGCATTGCCAGCGTTAGTTACAGTTGCTATTTGTCCTGGATCGGCGTATCCCGGAGGTGTACTTGTCCACGATATTGGAATATCTCGTTCTCCAGCAGGCTGGGAGGTCTATGCCGGTGGCCATGCAGAGCATCCGGTTCGCCAGGGGCAGCTGCTTGGATTGGAGGAAGACCCGACAGAAGCGGTTCTGCTGACGGCAGCTTGCTTGCAAATATACCGACATAGTGCCCGGTATGGGGAAAAAATGTGGGAGTGGATGGAAAGGACTGGCGTTCTGGCATTACGGGAAAGTGTGCTTGACGCTGCTCTTCGAAGTGGACTGGCGGGTAGCCTGCGGACCACAATGCTGACAGGATGACGGGTTGAGTTGGAGTTGTGGCGAATTCTCTATCGTGCAGACGATAAAATTCCAAAAAATGGCGAAAGGGAGGTGGCTTTGATGTGTCAGTCAGGAGAAGGCAAACCGGAAGCTGGGCTACATGTACCGTCAGTAATGGATACGCAGTGCCCGTTTTGCAGCGTGCAATGTAAGATGACCGTTAGCACGGGTACAGAGACACTTGCGGGTATCATCCGTACAGTGTATAAGGCGGAAGGGAAGCCTAATGCAGCCTCGCAGGGTAGGTTGTGTATCAAAGGAATGAATGCGCATCAGCATGCGACTCATGCGGAAAGGCTGGTACAGCCCCTCATTCGCAAAGAGGGCCAACTGGTTCCCGTCAAGTGGGAGGAGGCGTTGGATACTATAGCTAGCAGGTTCTCTACGCTACTGTCCACACAGGGTCCTGATGCAATCGGAATTTACGGTGGAGGTTCACTCTCCAATGAAACGGCTTATTTACTCGGTAAATTTGCAAGAGTGGCTGTAGGTACGCGATATATCGACTATAACGGGCGCTTCTGCATGTCGGCAGCGGCATCCGCTGGCAGTAAAGTGTTTGGCGTTGATCGCGGACTGACCTGCAGACTTGCTGATATTCCGTTGGCTCGTTGTATTGTGCTTGCAGGTACGAATATCGCTGAATGTCAGCCAACGTTAATGCCTTATTTTTACCAAGCGAAGGAAAATGGTGCGTTTATCATCGTAATTGACCCGCGCGCGACACCAACGACGGCGGCCGCCGATTTGCATCTGCAAATCAAGCCGGGTATGGATGCTGTGTTGGCCAATGCCATGCTAAAGGTCATCGTGGACGAAGGATTTGCGAATGAAGAGTTTATCCGCAAGCGGACCAATGGCTATGACCAGCTGTTGACTCATTTGAAGGGTGTGGATCTGAGAGAATCGGCTGCGTTGTGCGGAATTGAGGTAGAAATGATCCAGCAGGCAGCACGTGCCTTTGGCAGTGTGGAGACTGGCATCGTTTTTACGGCCAGGGGTGTTGAACAGCAGACAGATGGACATATGGCGGTGCGTGCATTTCTTAATCTGGTGCTGGCCACTGGCAAGATTGGAAGGGAAGGATGCGGTTATGGAGCTATCACAGGTCAGGGAAACGGGCAAGGGGGGCGAGAGCACGGCCAAAAAGCTGACCAGCTTCCTGGTTACAGATCAATTGAGGATGAAGAAGATCGAGCCTATGTGGCATCCGTGTGGGGAGTGGAACCAAATAGTTTGCCGGGTAAGGGAGTGTCTGCTTATGAAATGATGGAGCTTGTCCATCAGAAAGAAATCCAAGCCTTGTTCGTGATGGGCTCTAATCCTGTAGTATCTAACCCGAATGTCCGGCTGGTGGAGAAAGCCCTCAAAAAGCTGAATCTGCTGGTTGTGGCGGATATGTTTCTCACGGAAACCGCGCGAATGGCTGACGTCGTTTTGCCTGTGACATCTTATTTGGAGAATATGGGGACGATGACCAATCTGGAGGGCCGCGTTCTGCTAAGGGAAGCGGCGAGGCCCGCACCAGGCGAGGCTAGAGATGACTGGAACATTTTGTGTCAGGTGGCTGCAAAGCTAAACAAGGGCGGCTATTTCTCGTACAGGGATGCCGAGCATATCTTTGAAGAACTGCGGCTCGCCAGCCGGGGCGGTCCTTCCGATTACTACGGGATCACATACGACAGGCTGCGTCGTGAAGAAGGAGTATATTGGCCATGCCCGTTTACGGACAGAGCCGGTATGGATACAATGTTTCGGGAAACCTTTGCCCATTCTGATCAAAAGGCTGTTTTTACGGTGGTTGAAAGCTGTGGAGCAGGAGAGGAGATATCAGAGGAGTACCCGCTTATTTTGACGAACGGCCGTGTACTGGCTCACTATTTGACCGGTGCACAAACGCGCAGAAGTCCGTCGCTGGCCGCGCGAGAGATTGAGAATTATGTGGAAATTCATCCGCGGACAGCGCGACGCTGGCACATCAGGGACGGGGAGTGGGTAGAAATAGCATCACAGCGCGGCAGCTTCACTGTCCGCAGCCGGATCAAACCACATATCCGCGAAGATACGCTCTTCGTGCCCATGCATTGGGGTGGGATACAAAATGTTAATCGGGCGACCCGCCCTGATCTTGATCCGTTCTGTCGGATGCCTGGCTTCAAAACGGCAGCTGTACGCATCCGTCCCCTTCATCTGGCTGCAGCCGCAACCAGTGCAGATAACGAGGAATGGTCGGAGTTCTAGAGCAGGACGGAGTAAGTGACTTTTTCTTTGCATAAAAGGCCAGCCCCCTTGTATGAGTGAGGGAGCTAGCCTTTTTGAGTTGGACAGTTTAGGGCTCGTAATCACAGACTGCGTGACGCCAGTAATTATAAATGCAATCGGGTTTCAGATCTGTCTGCTCCCGTTTTTATTTCTGTTCTGAGCATGGCTTCCCGCCAGTGACAATACAAACCCCAGGCGTGCCCATTTTCTAGCAGCGGTTTGCAGGTATACAAACCTTCCTCTATGGAGTCAACTCGCCCTGCAACGAACAGTCGGACCGCACTGTTGAGTAACACTTGATTCGAAAAGGCTAAAGAAGCTATGCCTTGTAGCACTTCCTCCGTAATGCGCAGTTGTTCAGCGGGGGTCCAGTTATGCTCTGGTACCACCGAATCCAGTCCGTACATTTCCGGATCAATAACCTGTAATGATACCTCGCCGTTAGCAAGCAGGTAAGTCCGGGTCGGCCGATCGATGAACAGATCCTCCGATCCTTCGCTCCCCTGGACGATCAGAGCTCTGTGGTAATTCAGATTTTGTATGAGTTTCGCCGTCTTTTCGAACACAGTATTGTGGAAAACGCCGAATACAATATATGGGGAAGAACCGTAATCAACCAGTTTCTCGGCAGTATTCAGCACTGTGCGAAGCCCCAGTTCTTCGCGAATGGGCCGCATATCTCGCAGGGGCACACACCACTGTTCGGAGGCTACGAACAGTACACCAGTCAGCTTCGCGGCATGAACGGCGATTTCACGCGTCATGTTCCGGGGCGTTACTCCCATTTCCTGCAATAAAAGCGGGAGCGTAACACCCCATTTGGGAGGGAGGGGTGCACTACCATGCATCGTTACAGGAATTCCGCATGAGGCGAGTAGAAAGGCCGTTGCGAAGGTGGCAATAAATGAAGACTTCCTGCCATCATACGGACCGGCGAAATCAATACCTTTATGCATCGGGTAGCGATGGGTATATTTACGGCAGACGTTTACGAATGCTTCCAGCTCGCCAACACTCTCCATTTTAATGCGCTCCGCGGCAAAGAAAGCTCCGATTTGAGCAGGGGTTGCTGACTGGGTCATAATAAGTTCGGCAGCAGCTTCGGCTTCGGCGTAATTCAGATCCCGGGCGCCCCTTTTGCCACGACCCACTTCTTTTAATATTTCTATGATATTCATGTTCAGGCCCCTTTCAGATTTATGCTTTTAGCATTTGCTGTGCTTTGACGATGGAAATTGCCACATCAACGATACGTTTGCGTTCGTTCATTGCTTTTTTCCGCAGCACATCATATGCTTCCGCTTCCGGGATACCGTTTACTTCTCCAAGTATTCCTTTCGCCATATCAATCCATTTGCGTTCTTCCAACCGAGCGGTCAGTTGCTTGCGTTCACTTTGCCAGTGCTGGCGTTCAAAAAAGCGTTTGGCACTAAAATGAAGAGCCCAATTCAGCTCATGGGCTGCCATAGAAGGGGTTAGAATGCCATCAACAGTGACATCAGCTTCACAAGCCTCTGTCGATGATAACGCTGATTCTGCGCTGCACCACCAGAGCAACGGGACTGCTTTGGCTTGCTCCAGCCTGCCACCCCACATGCTGATCGTGCCGACAGGCATGTCTAGTACCGCCGCATCTGCATTAAGGATTAGCTGTTTGATTTCAGATTCATTGCGGCAGGGCAGAGTTAGGTATCCGTTGGATTCTAAAAGGTTTTCAGGTCCTGCCTGCCATGAGGAAACGGCGTGTGTCTGCTCAGATACATGGTCAGAATGTAAGTGAATTACCAACAAGGAACGCAAGCGGGCTCCTCCTCTCTGTAATATGAAGGGTAGTTAGCGATGGGGATGGTATTCATTGATAACAAATATGACATTGGATTTTATCCGTTTGCTTTATTTTTCCACCATCATCAAGTTAAAACGGACTTTTAAACCATTTTGGCGTGTTTTGGTCTGAAAATCAATCCTAATTTTGTAGGGGAGTGATATTTTATACGTCATAGACATGTTACATGGTGATAAAATATAATTTTTTATAAGTTAATGCGTAAGGAATGTTGACATATCATTTGAACCATTATATATTAGCTACAATACTTTTTAATTCCATACTCTGATGGATACAACGGCGTATTCGATGAAACGGCAATGGAGCCTGTTTTCTCATGTGGGGGATATTTTGAATCCCCATATGTGAAGCGGGCTTTTTATGTTTTGAGGATACAAATGGAAAGGGAGTGACCTGATGAACAATATCCAAAAGTTAGTGTTGATCGGCAACGGAATGGCGGGGATACGCACTCTCGAACATTTGCTGAAGCTTGCACCAGGTAGCTATGAGATTACGGTATTCGGGGCCGAGCCCCATCCAAACTATAACCGGATCATGCTGTCTTCCGTTCTGGCGGGAGGGGCTGGTTTGCAGGATATTGTCATCAACGACTGGAGTTGGTATGAAGACAACAATATTCGATTGTATACCAATGATCCTGTCACAGCTATCGACACGGAAAAGCAGCAGGTGACATCACGCTCCGGCGTATGCATCTCTTATGATTTGTTGTTGTTGGCAACGGGGTCTAAAGCCTTTATTCTGCCGCTTCCAGGGGCCGACAAGGATGGTGTTATCGGTTTCCGGGATATTCGTGACTGTGAAACGATGATGGAGACGGCGAAGACGCACAAAAAAGCAGCCGTCATCGGTGGCGGATTGCTTGGACTAGAGGCAGCCAGGGGGCTGCTTAACTTGGGGATGGACGTCACAGTTATCCATATTAACGGATATATTATGGATCGGCAGCTGGATGAGGCTGCTTCCCTTATGCTACGGCGCGAGCTGGAAGAGCAGGGAATGACATTTCTGGTCAATAAGCGGACGGCGGCTATAACAGGACGTCGCCGCGTGGAAGGGTTGAAATTTGCCGATGGCAGCGAGTTGGAAGCGGATCTGATCGTTATGGCGGTAGGCATCAAACCAGACATTGAACTGGCGGTGTCGGCGGGAATCCCTGTAAACCGCGGGATCATCGTAAATGATCACATGGAAACGAATATCCCCGGCATCTACGCCGTTGGAGAATGTGCAGAACACCGGGGAATCACTTACGGGCTGGTTGCTCCATTATATGAGCAAGGTGGTGTACTGGCTCAGCGACTCGCGGGAATGGAGACTCCCGGCTACAGTGGTTCAGTTACCTCGACAAGGTTGAAGGTATCGGGTGTCGACGTGTTTTCAGCAGGGGATTACAAGGATGAACCGGGAACACGTTCCCTGCGGTATCAGGATGATATTGGTAGCGTCTACAAAAAAATCGTAATCAAGGAAGAAAAACTGATCGGAGCCGTTCTGTTTGGGGATACGTCTGACGGAGCCATGCTGTTTTCGTTGATCAAAAGTGGCGAGTCGGTGGTTGGCCGAGAGAAAGAGTTATTACTTGGCTTCAATCCTGGTCAACCAGAAGCTAGTGGCTCCATGATGCTGGAGCAGATGCCTGATGACGAAATTGTATGTGGATGTAATGGTGTATCCAAGGGTGACATTGGAGAGGCGGTTGCGGCTGGCTGCCGGAGTGTCGGGGAGATTAAGGCATGCACAAAAGCATCGGCCTCATGTGGCGGCTGCAAGCCATTAGTGGAGGGACTCTTACAGCTATACGCAGGCGCAGAAGCCGGAGAAACGATGAAAGAGGGTATTTGTAGTTGTACGACGCTTGACCGGGAAGCGATCATTGATGGCATTCGGGAGATGGGATTAAAGAGTGTCAAAGAAGTGATGAATGTGCTGGGATGGAACGAACCGGAAGGTTGCACTAAATGTCGGCCGGCCCTCAATTATTATCTAGGTATGCTATGGCCACTGGATTATGAAGATGAGAAGGAATCCAGATTTACGAATGAACGGTACCATGCCAATATACAAAAAGATGGCACCTATTCTGTCGTGCCCCGCATTTATGGAGGAGTTACTTCACCTGCCGACCTGAAGAAAATTGCTGCTGTCGCGGAGAAATACAATGTGCCTCTGGTTAAATTTACGGGTGGTCAACGTCTTGACCTGCTTGGTGTGAAAAAAGAGGATTTGCCAGGGATCTGGGCCGAGTTGGATATGCCGTCTGGATATGCCTATGGAAAGACGCTGCGAACGGTTAAGACGTGTGTAGGTAATACCTTTTGCCGCTTTGGCACGCAGGATGCTATGGGGATGGGCATCCGGTTGGAAAAGGCATTTGAACGTCTGAATGCTCCATCCAAAGTCAAACTGGCTGTGTCCGGTTGCCCGCGTAACTGCGCTGAAGCGACGATCAAGGATTTGGGCGTCGTTGCTATTGACGGTGGCTGGGGGATCTACGTTGGAGGTAACGGGGGTATCAAGGTTCGGGCAGCTGAACTACTTTGTACCGTTAGAACCGAGGATGAAGTGATGGAATGGACCGGTGCCTATCTGCAGTATTATCGTGAGCAGGCCAATTGGAACGAACGCACAGCCCATTGGTTGGAACGGGTCGGAGTGGAATCCATCAAACAGGTACTTTCGGATGCAGAGACGAGGAAGCAACTGGTGACCAGAATTGAAGAGACATTAAGCACGACGACTGATCCGTGGCACGAAATTATTCACAACGAAGAGCTGCGCAAAAATTTTGTGCAGCTGCCGGAACTTAAGCCAGTAATGGAATAGGGGGCTGACAAAATGGAGACCAATACGACAACCAACAGAATCAGAATAGCTAATTTGAACGAAATTGACCGACGTGGAGCAAGGACAGTTCGCATTCATGATACAGAAATAGCTGTATTCCGTCTGAGCGATGGCAGCGTGCATGCACTTGAGAATCGTTGTCCGCACAAAGGGGGACGGTTATCCGAAGGAATGATATGTGGCTCAGCAATCCATTGTCCGCTCCATGACTGGAAAGTTGACCTTTCCACTGGCCGGGTGCAAGAGCCAGATACTGGATGTGTGACTGCTTACCCGACGGAGATTGACGGTGAGAGCGGGGCGGTTTATATCGTAATCTAAGAGTTCTATGCGTATTGTGCTGAGGTCCTGTTTTTTTTCTTCTATATAAATAGAAGGATTAAGGTGAAAAGCTTTGCTGAAGAAAAAATGACATTGTTAAATTACAACGATCTGAGTATACAGAAAAGTCGACCCTATCTTTCCGGGCGGCTTTTTTATCTTATAAGTATCATTTTGATTAAAAAACAGGATAACTGGATTTATCTCTAGACAAACAAAAAAGCCTTGAATATCAAGGCTTTTGACGAATAGGACGGATGGGGATCGAACCCATGACCCTTACCCTGTCAAGATAATGCTCTCCCGCTGAGCTACCGTCCTTCGGTTATTAGATAATATCATGTATTAACCATATATGTAAAGTGAAAAAATAGAAGTCAGCCTGTACTTCATGACCATTTATATATATAATTCGAATTTAGTGAGTTTACAAATTTGGAGTTAATGATAGGGGGAACAGGTGATGGCCGCAGAAATTATAAGTGTAACAACAGAGGAGCAGCTACAGGAGGCAATATCGATCCGTACCAAAGTGTTTGTCGATGAGCAAAAGGTTCCTCTCGATTTAGAAATTGACCATTATGACAAGCTGGGAGATACGGCCCATCATTTGCTAATTTGTGAACATGGTGAAATGGTGGCCACTGGTCGGTTGACATACTATGAGGAAGATACAGCTAAAATGCAACGTATTGCCGTTCTCAAGGAGCATCGTGCCGCAGGCTATGGACGTGTATTACTGCTAGCACTGGAGGAACGTGCACGTGAATTGGGGTTAAGATACTCGTTGCTAGATGCCCAATGTCAAGCCGAGAAGTTTTACGAAAAGCTTGGCTACGAGACGATCTCCGATGAACCTTTTGACGATGCGGGAATACCGCATGTTCGTATGCGCAAAAAGTTGTAGTCGGCAGCGCAAGGTGCATACAAATCTGTACAATGCGCATGCTAGTAAAAGTTCCTCCACTATACTATGGATAAGGAGCGATACAGCATGGCTAATACAGAACGGGAGCAAATTACAGCAGTACGTAAAAACGGGGATGGCGACCTTATGTCTTTTCAGACATCTACCGGTCGGATTTTAGATTATAGCCAGGCTTTGAATGAGATTGAGACAGGCTCAATTGCAGGCGTTAACGTTTTCAAGGCCAAGGATGGCAGCAAACGAATTCGGGGAGATGCCGACGGAGATCCTTCTAATAACCTGGATCAACTGCCATTGTTCTGACCTTAACTCGCAACACTAGCATTATATTTAAGAACAGCAAGCCGCCTGGCTTTCCTACAAAGGATAACCAGGCGGCTTTTTGTTAATTGTTAAGCTGTATTTAGCATGCTACTCTGCACGTTCCAACTCTGCAAGTTGATATAATCGTTGCTGTTCCAGAAAGGACATGACGCCAGCTTTATCCCTGAATTGTTCCATATCATCACTATAGTGCATCAGACGAATCAACTCTTGAAGAGATGGCGCCAAGCTTAGCAGCTCGTTCAACGTCGTATGGACTTCTCCGGCACCTTGTAATTGAACCTCATGCAGAATACTCCGACATCCTCGTTCATGCACCAGATGATGAAGCAAATCAGGGTCAAAAACCATATCTGCACTATAAAAAAGTCGGTCATTTATGAATAAGGAATAACTGTTTTTACCAGGAATATGCCGTGTAGGGATCAGCTCCACCTGGATACCGGATACTAATGTAGTGGGCACACCAAGCGTTATTACGTTTACCTCGAATACATCTTCAAGCTTTTCAATCATACCCTGCTGTGACATCCCGCCCTTGAGTGTATGCTCCCATAAAGGGTGGATTAGGGGTTCGGCGATATAAAGTAGAGGCTTGCGACGATGGAGAATGTTCATTTGAAAACCGAATTCCTCCAAACCTCCGACATGATCTGCGTGAATATGTGTGATTAAAATGGCGTCAATATCAGGCAAAGGAACGCGCATTTGGTGTAATGCTAACGAAGCGGTTGTACCACAATCGATTAGCAGTTTGCCTTCTCCGCTGTCCAGCAGCGCGTTGTTGTTGTAATAATGTTTGGCAAAGGCACTGCCTGTGCCAAGCATTTGTATCGTTAGGCTCATTATGGATTTATCCTCCAGACTTTGTGTACTAGGACATTCTACAGTCGTATTTTACCACCTATGCTGCTGGAACTAAAGATTTGGCTCCTTCTGTAAAAACTTTGGACAATTTGTGAAACACAGCGCAACTTGTGCGGCTGAGCTAGGTATAAATGTACGACAGAAGGTTTTTAACAGATGACGATGGAGGGATTAGTAGTGATGAAATGGAGAAGAGTGATGGCCCTAATGATGGCCTTTTCAATAATGGGAGGGACCGCCATTTCGGCGGAATCCGCCAAGGACCAAGTGCAGTTGATTATTAATGGAGAGGTGTCAAAAGATGGTGCAGTTGTCATTGATGGGAAGACCTATGTGCCCATCCGTGATTTTAACGGACTTGTAAATTTTGATCCATCCGGTGGAAAAGTTGTTTTCGACCAGCCTAACGTGCATATGTTCCTGTTCAAGGGAGATACTGTGTTTGGTAACGTGAATAAAGGCAATAAAGTGAAATTTAATGTATTTAGTCAAATTGATACCTTGAAAACAGATATCTCCGGAGTGAAGGTAGCGATCACCGACCCTTCGGGCAACGTGAAGGATATTCAGTCCCAAGATATCAAAGGAGCACAAAAGGATAACTTCTGGTTCCGTACGAACGACTTTACGTATGATTTCAAAACAGCAGGGAATTACCGGGTTGGTTTCTATATTAAAGAGAGCAAAGACGGCAGCTATACCTTGGTGTCCGAAAAAGTCATTACAGCGATAAATTAGGCATACCACAAATTGACCTGCACCCTTGATCATGTTACGATACGGGGGAAAATAAAACAATTTGAAGGTAGGTATTTCCATGAGTGATCACAAACATGAACACGGTGAAGCCTGCAACCACGATCATGACCACGAACATGAAGAAATGGTTCTTACGCTAACTGATGAAAATGGTAAAGATGTAGAAATGGTGCTGGTAGAGACCTTTGATGTAGAAGATCACGTTTATGCTCTTCTGCTTGAGCGAGGCAATCCCGAAGCGGATGGCATTATTCTTCGTATGGAAGAAGAAAACGAAGAAATGGTGCTTTACAATATTGAGGACGAAGATGAGTGGAAACGTGTAGAAGCTGCATATAGCGAGCTTGTTGCCCAATACGAATAGAATTGGAAATAGCAGCTGTTATAAGCTCTTCAAGAAAAAAAAGCCCCCAAATAGGGGCTTTTTTTGTTAACTATCAACATATTTTGTAAGCATGTGTTGTCCGATCAATATTATGAAATAGCGTCAGTCTCGACGATAACCTTCACCTGATGTACTGTTCGGTCCTCAGGTCCTTTAACAGGCAGGCCTACTTCTACATGATCAACAATATAATCAATATTGTCCTGCGAAATAACTTCTCCTGGCAGTAAGATCGGAATACCCGGTGGATACACATAAATGAATTCTGCAATAATGCGACCAGCAGATTCCTTGAAGGGCACGATTTCCGTATCTCCATAAAAAGCGTCTCTTGGAATGAGGGAGAGCTGAGGGATATCTGGTATCTTTACAACCAGCTCATGCTCCTGACCTGTGGAATAGTGCAGAGAAGCCAGCTCACGCAGAGCTTTCAACAAAATTTCAATTTCCTCTTTGGTATCCCCAGGGGTCACCAAACAAAGAATATTGTACATATCGCTAAGTTCAACCTCGATATTATAGTGATCTCTCAGCCAATTTTCCACATCGTATCCGGTAAGGCCCAAATGGCGGATATGAACCGTAATTTTGGTTGGATCATAATCGTAGGTAGCTTCCGTGCCGAGAATTTCACTACCAAAGCAATATAGCCCTTCAATCTTGTTAACCTCTGAGCGGCAATATTCAGCCAAATCAAGGGCGCGTTGTGCTATTTCATGACCGTTAAGGGCCAGATTACGTCGGGATGTGTCTAACGAAGCCAACAGAATATACGAAGTCGACGTTGTTGTCAGCATACTGAAAATCGTTTGTACACGCTGCGGATTAACGAATCCGTTTTTCGTATTTACATTCAGGATTGAGCTTTGAGTCAAGGAACCACCCAGCTTGTGAACGCTTGTAGCTGACATGTCTGCTCCCGCCTCCATGGCGGACATCGGTAGATCAGAGTGAAAATGAATCAGTACTCCATGAGCCTCATCGACCAGGACCGGCACATTATAGCTGTGAGCGAGATCTACAATTTCCTTCAAATCGGCGCACACACCGTAATATGTCGGGTTGATAACAAGGACGCCCTTGGCGTCAGGGTGGCGTTCCAATGCCCGGCGTACGGACTTGGTTGTAACCCCGTGGTGAATACCGAGATTCTCATCACTGACTGGAGAAATAAACACCGGCTTCGCACCAGCGAAGATAATGGCAGACATTATAGATTTGTGTATGTTTCGGGGTACAATAATTTTATCACCAGGCACGCAAATCGACATAATCATGGTGATGATGGCTCCGCTTGTCCCCTGTACACTGTAATACGTATAATCAGCTCCGAAGGCCTCTGCTGCAAGCTTTTGAGCTTCTTCGATGACGCCTGATGGCTGATGCAGATCGTCCAATGGAGCGATGTTGATCATATCTATGGAAAAGGCATTATCCCCCATAAATTCGCGAAATTCCGAATCTGCTCCCACTCCCTTTTTATGACCTGGGATGTGAAATTGAACCGGGTTGCTCTGAGCATGCTTTTTCAAAGCAGTAAAAAGCGGGGTGTTGCTTTGATTCATTAGTGTTGTCACAACCTTTCGTGCAGGATTTCGACAATCCTGTGCAAGTGATAATAGAACAAAATTGAGTATAGCAGTTTAAAGTAGGAATGCAAGCGATTGAGGGCGCATTTATTTGCGAAAGAGTGGAGTAGGCGGAGAACCCGGTCTTTATAGCCAAAAAATGAAGGTGGAGGATGTGGATTAGATGAGACAAAGAGGACGAAAAAAAGCTCCGCAGCGGTTGTGGGTTCCTTTCTTTACTAAATTATGGGTTTTGGTATTTCTGGTCGAATTTATGAAAGGATCACTTCTGGTATCCATCCTGCCGGTATATATGGGAGGAACGCTTGGTTTGTCGGCCGGGATTATTGGTTTGGCCTTTTCACTTCAGTATTTTGGAGACAACGCGTTTCGGGCACCGGCGGGCTGGATGGCTGAACGACTCGGCTACCGTGGAACGATGTCGACCGCGCTGTTGTTTACGCTTGTAGCGATTATTATGCTGAGCGTACTGACAGAGCCTGTGTGGCTCGTCGTCGCGTGTCTGCTGCTCGGTCTAGGTACTTCTCCGCTCTGGCCTTGTGTTATGACCGGAACGACTGAAATGTCCGGGCCTAATAACAGCAATGGCGCGGCGATGGGTACACTGGAAATTGCGTCTATGGGCGGAACAGGATTGGGCCCGCTCATTATGAACTTCGCCATATCCCACTATGGACATTCTTACGGCATGGTGTTCATGATGTTGATAGGATGCAGTATTGTGTTGTTGTTGGTTGCTCTCATGCTGCCAGGACCGAAAAGGTCTGCTGACAAAGTTGACCTCGAACAGAGCGCTCTAGTGTCGTCTGATGGGTACATAAAGCAGAAGCGGGGGATTCTAAGGGGAATCCAAGAGACGATCGGCGTACTCAAAACAAAGCTTAACGTCAATCCGTTAATTTACCCGGCGCTGTTTTTGCAGTCTTTTGTTATCGGTTTGATCAGCCCAGTACTTACGCTATACGCTCGGACGGACCTTGGGATTTCACCGAACCTGTACAGCGTGCTCCTGATTGCAGGCGGTGGGGTGACTGTGCTGGCACTGATCCCTTGCGGCAAATTGGTCGACCGACTTGGAACGGAGTATTTTCTACATGTTGGCTTTTTGTTAGCCGGAATTACGCTGTTTTTCTTCTCAATCGTTCGATCTATTCCGCTGGTGTTTGTATCCGTAGCGCTTATTGGTTTGGGATATGCGCTCATTTTGCCTGCATGGAACACGTTTCTTGCCCGACTGATTCCGGAAAACGAGCGAGCAACGGTATGGGGCTTTTTTTTAACACTTCAAGGCTCCGGCATGGTTATAGGCCCGCTCGTTTCAGGAGTGCTATGGGACCGTGCTGGACACACAGCTCCATTTATCATCAGTGGGGTCGTGATGCTGCTCATGTTTGGCTGCCACTTGGCTCTGGCGCGGAATCCACGCAGGAAGACTGTGGAGGCCTGAACAGCGCCTTGAAAAGCAGCGAGGGCTACTCTTTCGAGAAAGACATTCGGTACAGCGGCAGCAAATGCTCAAAGGTGGAACGCACCGTCTGCAGCAATGCTGCTCCGTCACTGGCGAGAGGGTCATTACGATCAATACGGAGCCCACACATGACCTCGGCTTTTTTTACCTGTTGCAGCTTTTGGATGATCGTTTGAAACTCTTCAGTGTCCATGTGGTGCTGTTCTGTACCTTCTGGAGCCATATGATCCATGGACCAGTAAAAATGGCCCGGTATGTTAGAGCGCACATCGCTCAGGTTGGCTTCAAGCGCCTGGGCAAACGTTATTTTATTGGGACTTTCATAAATGACTGCGAATATGACGAAAATATGGGAAGCAAACATACCTACCTCGAAATGGGGCAACGCCTTATACCCGCGTTTATTTGCCGCCCAGGCTACCCATGTATCTATCGGGGGATTGACTTTGCGTCGTGCATGCTTGGCAACGTGAACATGCATAGGCTCCCCACATAAATCTGTTAGAAATGGAGCTAATTCCTCGCCAATCGCTTCCAGCTTGGGCCGAATCTGCTGAATCAGCACTTCCATACGAGGCTCCAACCCCGGTATTTCAAAAACATCGAAGTCCTTTGCAGTAAATCCACTAAATGTCATTCCTTTTCCTCCTGTAAATGGGTTAAGCCATGTCGTGTGGCGTAATATGTCCGATTATAGCATAATGTCAGCGGGCTTGACCGACTTTAGGCCAGGCTCGGTACAAGCATATAAGGCAAAAGTAGGATTGTGCGCTGTTACTCATAAAAATAGGTCAAATAACCAAGTACCCTTACATAAAATGAAGTATAAAATAGAGCAAGGGAAGATCAAGCGGGAAAGCCGCAGGCTTGCTGTAGCCGGACTTCTTGAATCGGACTTGAAAAAGGAGGGAATGCCGTGAACAAGGGCTGTGAGGTAGAATATTGCAATCTAGAGCTCCGGTTTAGCCGTCGGCATATCCATAATCTGATCAAGGATTTGATATCGGAAGGGTATTCGCTGTACTGGAGCGAGGATGAGTCGTATCTGGTTTTGTCGGTGAGAACCGGGCGCAAGCTGGTGAAGCTCCGTTTTCAACAATTGCGCACAGGACACTACAAGCTGGCTGGAGATTATGTAATTCGCGATGCCAAGCTGGCTGAGTGGCTGGAGAAGCTGATTGGAAGCACCCGGGGCCATGCCATTGTCAAAAGAGTCAAGGACCATCATATTTTAGTAGAAAATATTTTGTTTGGTGAGGTCATTCGTCTGGTCGAGGTTACAGGCTTTAAGCAGCGTGTTATTTATCAGAAGGGACCGGTGCTGTCAGCACAGGAAATGGAGGATATGTACGCTTCCAATGAAGGAGAAACCCGACTGCTGCTGCTTAAAATGGAAGTGGACGATGCATTGGAGAAGCTGTTCACAGCGATGACAGATGGAGATAAGGCTGAAATCGGGAATTGCCATGAGCGCCTGCAAACGCTATCCCACCAACTGCTGATGATGGAAGCGTAGTACATCTGAACACCTCATGTAAATGGGGTGTTTTCATCTGTGAATAGACAGGGGTTCACTTCTTACACCAAAAACGTTAAAATAGAAGTGCACGTATTCCGATTCACATAAAGTGTAATGCGGTAAAGCGGCGATATAGAAGACAAAATATGTTGCAAAGGATGAGGAACCAGATGGCAAAACAGCAAATTGGTGTGATCGGCCTGGCGGTAATGGGTAAGAATTTAGCCCTTAATATTGAGAGCAGAGGCTTCACTGTCTCGGTTTTTAATCGTTCTCCAGAAAAAACGCACGATCTTATCAAAGAAGCAGAAGGTAAAAAACTGACGGGTACTTTCTCCATTGAAGAATTTGTGAACTCATTGGAATCGCCCCGTAAAATCCTGATCATGGTTCAAGCTGGTAAAGCTACAGATGCCACGATTGAACAGCTTGTGCCTCATCTGGACAAGGGCGACATTATTATAGACGGAGGCAATGCCTACTTCCCTGATACACAGCGCCGCAGCAAGGAGCTGGAGGAAAAAGGACTTCGCTTTATTGGTACAGGCGTGTCCGGTGGTGAAGAAGGTGCCTTGAATGGTCCTGCGATCATGCCGGGTGGACAAGAAAGTGCCTATAAACTGGTAGAGCCGATTCTAACGGCAATCTCTGCTAAAGTGGAAGGCGACCCATGCTGTACATATATCGGTCCCGACGGTGCTGGTCACTATGTAAAAATGGTGCACAACGGTATCGAGTACGGTGACATGCAATTGATCGGTGAAGCGTATCACCTGTTAAAATCAGTTCTAAACGTGAATGCAGAAGAGCTGCATGAAATCTTCACGGAATGGAATAAAGGGGAACTGGACAGCTACCTGATCGAAATTACAGCTGATATCTTCTCCCAGTATGATAAAGAAACAGGCAAGCCTATGGTAGATGTGATCTTGGATGCTGCTGGTCAAAAAGGTACTGGTAAATGGACAAGCCAAAGCGCTTTGGATCTGGGTGTGCCATTGTCCATGATTACTGAATCTGTATTTTCCCGCTTCTTGTCTGCTATGAAAGACGAGCGCATTGCGGCAAGCAAAGTGCTGAGCGGTCCTAATGCTGAGTCCTTCAGCGGCGACAAGAAAGAATTTATCGAAAGCGTACGTAAAGCACTGTTTGCAAGTAAAATTGTGTCCTATGCTCAAGGTTTTGCTCAAATGCGTGCAGCTTCCGATGAATATGATTGGGATTTGAAATACGGAAAAATCGCTATGATCTTCCGCGGCGGTTGCATTATCCGCTCGCAATTCCTGCAAAATATCAAGGATGCATATGACCGCGATCCTGCCTTGAAAAACCTGTTGTTGGATTCTTACTTCAAAAATGTAGTTGAAACGTATCAAGATGCATGGCGTCAAGTGATTTCCGTGGCTGTATCCCAAGGTATTCCAGTGCCTGGTTTCTCCAGCGCGCTTGCATACTATGACAGCTACCGCACTGAGCGTTTGCCAGCAAATCTGTTGCAAGCACAACGTGACTACTTCGGTGCCCATACGTTCAAACGTGTGGACAAAGAAGGCGTATTCCATCATCAATGGTTCTAATGAACGGATGGATATGCATGAATAGCATTATGTAGTACAACGGAAGCTTTTTTGCCCTATGGGTAGAAGAAGCTTCCGTTTTTTAATTTATAATTATGGATACGATTATGATGGCAGTAGAGGATTGTGTAATCTTTTGACGCTATGGTATGATAGGGACAAAATATTTTAATGCATTACCGCGTCTAAGCTTTGAGTTAAAACAAAAGAGACGGGAAGGTTCCCGTCTCTTTTGTGAAGTAGGTATTCTATTGCTCCTGTGACCATTGCAGCATGCCGCCAGTCATGTTAGTACAGCCTTCATAACCTAGCTGCTGTAGATATTCGCAGGCTCGTTCACTGCGATAACCGCTCCGGCAAATAAAGATAATTTCACCGGTGCGTTCAATTTCTTCAAGACGACCCGGAAGCTGTCCGAGCGGAATGTGCTTGGCACCTTCAATCATGCCTTCCGCTACTTCTTCCGCTTCGCGGACGTCAATTAGTTGCAATTGCTCTCCTGCTTGCAGACGTGCGCGCAACTCAGAAGGTTCAATCAGGGCGATTTGCGTCATGGCCGGACCTCTTTTCTGATATATAATGGGTGCTACGTATGTTTTTGGCGTGTGCAAAATGTCACACACACTCTATGTATGATAGCTAAGCTATCTCTTGGATGTCAATCGGCTTAATCTTGAAGGCGGGTATAGATTAATTAACCGACGGGATTCACTCGGGCGACCTAGATTAATATTTCTTATTTTTTTGGGTGGAGAAATGAATGCTACAACTTGTATAATTAACGTATAATAGGATGGTTGAACCGAAAAGGAGCATGTACATTATGGATGTTATCGTTAGACCTACCCCTTCCTTGCAAGGAGAGATTGGGGCCCTGTCCTCTAAAAACTACACTACTCGTTATCTGCTCACTGCGGCACTTGCTGAGGGACAAAGTACCATTTATTATCCTGCCCATAGTGAAGACAGTGATGCTATGCGTCGTTGTATCGCCGATCTGGGTGCAGTACTGGAAGAGGATGATGAAAAAATAGTTATTACAGGTTTTGGTAGCCATCCTCAAGCTGTGAAGGAATTGAATGTGGGAAATGCAGGAGCGGTGCTCCGTTTTTTGATGGGTATTGCATCTCTATGTCCGGATGTTACATTTGTTAATACATATCCCGACTCATTGGGCAAAAGACCACATGATGATCTAATCGATGCACTGGGGCAATTGGGTGTGAAAGTAGACCATCGTGAAGGTAAGTTGCCAATTCGTATTCAGGGTGGTCAGGCGAAAGGCGGTAAAATTCAGGTGTCCGGCTCGGTTAGCTCACAATATTTGAGCGCCCTGCTATTCCTTACGCCTTTACTGGAGGAAGACAGTGAAATCGAAGTGCTGCATGATTTGAAATCCAAGGTGGTCATTGGGCAGACTCTGGAGGTATTGCAAGAGGCTGGTATTATCATTCATGCAAGCGATGATTACATGTTTTTCCGTGTCCCGGGACGGCAATCCTATCAGCCACGTACGTATACGGTACAGGGAGACTATCCAGGGAGTGCAGCGGTGCTGGCGGCTGCTGCAGTAACGAATTCCGATGTTACCATCCATCGTCTTAAGGAGCAGAGCAAACAGGGAGAACGCGCTATCGTAGATGTGCTGCGCATGATGGAAGTACCACTGACACATGAGAACGATACCGTCGTTGTGAAGGGCAATGGTCGATTGAAAGCAGTCGAATTTGACGGTGATGCTGCAACAGACGCTGTGCTTGCAATGGTGGCTGCGGCTGTATTTGCTGAAGGCACGTCCCGTTTTTATAACGTGGAAAATTTACGATATAAGGAATGTGACCGCATTACCGATTATTTGAATGAGCTGACCAAGGCTGGAGCTCAGGTAGAAGAACGCCAAGCGGAAATTATCGTACATGGCAGACCGGAGGGTGTCGAAGGTGGCGTGGAAATTAATGCGCATTTTGATCACCGTGTTATTATGGCCTTGACGATTGTTGGTTTGCGCGCACAGAAGCCGTTAGTGATTAAGGACGCACATCATGTCGCCAAATCGTATCCGCAGTATTTTGACCATCTAACGACGCTTGGTGCTTCTGTAGAATGGGTAAAATAAAAACAAACGAAGATGCGAATAGGAGGGAACAGGATGGCTTTTGAAAATCCGTCGAGAGAAGAGATTAAAACCATTTTGGAACAAGTAGGCAATATAGCGGTTGTTGGTTTGTCTGATAAATCAGATCGAACTTCTTATATGGTTTCTTATGCCATGCAGAAGCGGGGATACCGGATTATTCCGGTTAACCCTGCAGCGGCAGGGCAAACGATCCTTGGGGAGACTTGTTATGCCAGTCTTGCTGAAGTACCTGAGCCTGTGGAGCTGGTCAATGTATTCCGCCGCAGTGAATACTGTGCAGAGGTTGCGCGTGAAGCAGCTGCTATTGGAGCTAAGGTTTTGTGGCTTCAACAGGGAATTATAAGCCAGGAAGCCGCTGACATTGCGCAGGAGCATGGAATGACGGTTATTATGGATCGTTGCATTAAGGTGGAGGACTCAGTGACCCAGGCTGTGCGTAAAGGATAAACATGGATCAGTAATCTGTGCTATACGCAGATGAATAAAAACCTTCTTCCCTTGCTTCACAGGGTTGAAGGTTTTTGGTGCGAAATGAGGAATATGGTACAGTATATTATCCTCTCAGGAATTCATATAATGTATGTATGCCTTGTTGATGAAATGGATCTAAACGGATTCATAGTGTTATCTTGTGATGATAAAGCTTTGGACCTGTAGTAGCATAAATAAATATTTTGGCAGATGGAATCATTGCTTTGACAAAAGTATTTATTCGGCTTACCATCAGGGATAGAAAGGAGAGGAATGCCATGAATTGGCTCGGATCCTTACAACAGCTCGGTCGTGCTGTCATGCTCCCGACGATGGTGCTACCAGCCGCTGCAATATTGCTAAGTCTCGGCAGCCTTCCTTGGTCGACATGGGGATTCCCCATGGTGTCTGATATGGCAAATGCGGCAGGACACGGGATTTTTTATTTTTTGCCATATTTGTTTGCGGTTGGTGTTGCCCTGGGTATGTCGAATCAGGCAGGTCAGGCGGGACTGGCAGCATTGGCTGGTATGGCTATATACGATCAGGTCACATTGAGATTTGGAAACGGACTCATTCAACCGGCGACGCTCATTGGTATCATTTTGGGGGTCATTTCAGGGGTGGCCTATAATCGCTTCAAAAGCATCAAATTGCCCGAGGTGCTTCAATTTTTTGGAGGTACCCGATTTGTTCTGCTGCTTATTGGCCTCTTCTCGGCTGTGTTTGCAGGACTCATGCTAATTATTGCCCCACTCATACAGAGAGGGCTGCAATTTATAGTAGGTTTGGAATCGAGCTTGGGCGGCTTTGGACTGTTTATCTACGGTATTCTATACCGACTACTGGCGGCCTTTGGTCTTCACCATCTGCTTAATAATATTTTTTGGTTTCAACTGGGTACATATAAAACACCGTCTGCTAACGTTGTGCAGGGAGATTTACCCCGGTTTTTTGCTGGCGATCCGACAGCGGGCTATTTCATGTCCGGGTTGTTCCCCATTATGATGTTTGCGATCCCTGCCATTGCGCTGGCGATCATTCAGGAAGCGCGTGAAGATTTGAAGCCAAAGGTGCAAAAAACATTTTTGACAGCTGCGCTTGTTTGCTTTTTTACTGGAGTGTCGGAACAGATTGAGTTTGCCTTTTTGTTTGCTGCTCCTTATTTGTTCCTCGTGCATGCAGTTATGTCTGGGCTGGCCATGTGGCTTACCTTTGAGCTGGATATTCATCACGGATTTTCCTATTCGGCGGGTTTTATAGATTATGTCCTTAATTTTCATCTCTCACATAACGCCTGGTTGTTAATTCCAGTGGGAGTCGCGTACGGGCTTGTGTATTATGTACTGTTTCGATGGGCTATCCGGCGGTTCCGTATTCCAACTCCTGGACGCGAGGAAGGTTCGGTTCTGGAGGATTGGGCCGGCAATATTCCTTATAGTGCTCCGCTTATTTTGGAAGCACTTGGCGGGAAGGAAAATATTGTGCAAGTAGAGGCCTGCATCACACGTTTGCGGCTGACCGTCCACAATGACAGGCTGATTGATACCGGAGCGATGAAGGCTTTGGGATCGGCTGGGCTTATCAATCTGGGTGGGGGTAATTTGCAGGTTGTATTCGGAACGTATTCAGAACTGATTCGTGAGGAAATCGCGAAGCTGATGGAGCGTGATCTCCCTCAAATTTTGTTCAACGCTCCTGTACATGGAAAAATGCTACCGATTCATGAAGTGCCTGACAAAATTTTTGCGACGAAGCTGGTTGGGGACGGTGTTGCTTTTGTTCCTGAACGCGGTGAACTTGTTTCTCCGGTGTATGGTACTGTGATGCATTTGTATCCGACCATGCACGCTTTAGGCATCTCCACACGAGAAGGACTTGAAGTTCTACTTCACATCGGGATTGATACTTCACAGCTAAAAGGGAATTTTACTGCTATGGTAGAAGCAGGCGATACGGTGGAACCGGGGCAATTGCTGATCAAATTTGATTTGCAGGCGCTACGAGAGCAAGCTCCATCGCTGGTGACTCCTATGGTCATCACGAATCCGGATCGCGTCAAGTCGTGGAGCTTTGCTCCGTTTAAAACAGTGAAAAAAGGTCAGGCCTCGGTAATGTCCGTTGTGCTGCATGACAGGAATGTTGGAGGGGTAGAAACATGATAGAAGGCATCGGCGCCGCAGCAGGTGTGGCAATCGGGAAGGCATTTGTCCTGCCGAGCTGGGAGTGGGATTTACCTGATCAAAAAATGGATGCGGTAGATCTTGCAAAGGAATTTGAACGTTTGTATGAAGGGATACGCACATCCAAAAGTGAAATCCAGTTTATTAAGGATGAGTTTCGAGAGATGGTGGGGCCAGAAGAATCCAGCATCTTTGATGCTCATCTTGCGATATTGGAAGATCCGGAATTCATGAATGAAATTCGTGGAATTATTGAGCGTCAGTACAAGGCGGCCGAGGTGGCCGTGAAGGAAGCCATTGATCATTTTGTGACAATGTTTGATTTACTGGACGATGAATATATGAAGGAGCGGGCAATCGATATCAAAGATGTGGGGAACCGGCTGCTCAAGCATTTGCTGGGTGCACCGGAGGTGACTCTTCCCAAGGACACACAGCCCTATATTCTGGTAGCCAAGGAGCTCTCACCCTCCCAGTCGGCACACTTGAATCCTAGCTATGTTTTAGGGATTGTAACTATGAATGGTGGTAAAACTTCGCATTCTGCGATCATGGCCCGTGCACTTGGGATTCCACTCGTTTCAGGACTGGAGAGCAATCTGAATTTGCCCGTTCAAACGGGAGACATAATGGTTGTGGACGGAGACCTGGGCAAAGTTTATGTGAATCCGGAAAAAACGGTAACTGATCATTATAAAATTTTGCGCGACGAGCAACGACGTAGAAAAGAGCAGCTTCAGGTACTTGCTTCTGTAGATGCCGTGACTAAGGATGGAACCACCCTGAGGCTGGCGGCCAATATTAGTTCGATTAAAGAGCTGGAGGCAGCTTTGAAGCATGGCGCTCAAGGTGTAGGACTGTTCCGCACGGAATTTTTATACATGGATCGCAAATCTGCTCCAGATGAAGAGGAACAGTATGAAGTATATCGGCTGATAGCAGAAAAGGCAGGAAACCACTCTGTGGTCATCCGTACCTTGGATATCGGTGGAGATAAGCCGTTGGACTATCTTCAACTACCAGAGGAAGAAAATCCTTTTCTGGGTTACCGTGCTATACGGATCAGTCTGGATTGGAAAGAATTGTTTAAAACCCAGTTGACTGCAATTTTGCGAGCCAGTGCAATGGGAAATATCAAGGTAATGTATCCGATGATCTCATCTGTAGAGGAGGTCCGCCAGGCAGATGCTCTTTTGAAGGAGGCTATGGCGGATTTGGATGCAAGAGGGCTTGCCTATAATCCGAACATTCAGCGAGGAATTATGATTGAGGTACCGGCTGCAGCGATGATCGCTGATTTATTGGCAGCTGAAACCAATTTTTTTAGTATCGGAACGAATGATCTGGTTCAATATGTGCTGGCTGTAGACCGTATGAATGAGCAGATTGCACATATGTACCATCCATACCATCCAGCTGTACTTCGAATGCTGCGCATGACTGCACAAGCGGCACATCAAGCAGGAATTGATGTGAGTGTATGTGGTGAGATGGCTGGAGATGAACGGTCCGTTCCGCTTTGGCTGGAACTGGGGATTCATCAACTCAGCATGTCTCCCCAATCTTTATTGCGGGTCAAGCATCGTGTGCTGAATACGACTGCATCTGAGGCAACGACGGTCGCTCAGGTTTGCTTTGGCATGTCCACTGGTGCAGCGATTGAAGACAAGCTGACTGCAGCTAATGTCAGCTGCACTCCGGCCGGGCCTGGACGGCAGTAATATGTAATGTCCGCAAAGCTTCGCAATTAGCATACACTTTTGGGGGGAGCCAAAAACTCCATACTGTTAGACTTGTCGTGACAAACCTTAATGGCGTAGCATGGTTTGGACGAAAAAGAACCTTCAAAACCACCTCATTCATGGTTTTGAAGGTTCTTTTTTCATCTTGTTGACAGTCTGTTGTGATTACGGTTTAGGTGTTATCTGCTAACAAATCGCAGAACGCTTTTCCGTAAGGTGGAAGATCGGGCGGCCGACGAGCAGAAACAATATGCCCATCCGTCACAACAGCTTCATCCTTCCAGGTAGCTCCTGCATTTTCCATATCATCACGAATACCTGGTGTGGAAGTTACCGTAACACCATCCAAAATTTTAGCAGAAATCAGTACCCAGCCTGCATGACAGATTTGTCCAATCGGCTTATGAGCAGCATGAAACTCCTGTACGAGTTGAATTACTTTGGGATAGCGGCGCAGTTTATCAGGTGCCCAACCGCCAGGGACGAGAATCCCGTCATAATCACTGCTATTCAGTTCCTCAAAGGCATATTCCGCTTCAGCAGGTACGCCATATTTTCCAATATATTTTTTACCCTTTTCCGCACCGGCTAAATGCACTTCTGCACCTTCTTCACGAACACGGTAAATTGGATACCACAGCTCCAGATCCTCGAATTCCTCATCCACTAGGGCGATAACCTTTTTTCCGGCAAGTCTTGACATCCAACCATCCTTTCGTGCGTCACATGATGACACCTCTGTTTTGTAATCTGTACTTTTACATCTTAAGAAAAAGAACGCCCGAAGTCCATTCCTTCGCAGATTCTTATGTTAGTAGTCTGCTCTTTGACGGCAATTGTCGTCATTTTCTGACCCGCCAAAGCTTTGGTAATTTGTTCATAGCTGCAACGTGTGGAAGGATTTGAAGTCCCAAAGTCGAAATAAAACAAGGTATGATAGATTTAATGGAGTTAACAAATATTTATTAGACTAGTAGATAGATATATTTGGATTCTGATGAGATCCTCGTATAGTTTGATCCTACGTAATGAGGTGGTTAAATGCATAAGCAATGTCAATGTGGCAAACCGATGGGACTGGAACTGCGAAAGGTAATCTATGCGGACAAGGTTGAAATTTTGCACGTCCCTGTATTCTCATGCTCGTCATGCTTTTCCAGTGAGGTTTTGCAGCATGTGACGAAGGACATTAAGGCACTATTACAAAGTCTAGGGAGCAAACCTACGGCGCGGAGAATTTCTTTTGCTCGCAACAATGAACTGGCAGAAATCATTCGCAAGCTTGTACTGGAGGAAGCGGACAATCCCAATGTAGATTGGCAATCTGCTTTGGAGGAGCGGATGGAGCTTCGAATTAATCTCTTACTGGATCTTTATCGCTATGCGAGAAGTCTGGGAGACGAAGATTGGATGAATGATGTAGAGAAAAAATTGGTCCAATTATCCGGTTTTACCAGTGAATCGGTATTTACAAATACAAAAAACTAAAAAATATGAAAATTTTCATGGTCACCATTGGATTTTACATGTTCTTTTTGTTACGATGGGAATAGGCCATACGACAAGACACAGAAAGGAATGTATATCCAATGGCGACGATGACAAAAATGACTACTGTTCAACAATTAGATACGGCTCTGGAAGCGTCATCAGACAAGCCGTTGCTTCTCTTTAAACATAGCACACGTTGTCCGATAAGTGCAGGCGCATATCAGGAAGTGGAGTCCTATTTGCATGACGCTCCCAACGAAAATATTGAATACGGTATCATTTATGTAGTAGAAGATCGGCCGGTGTCCAATGAAACCGCGGACAGGCTTCAGGTGAAGCATGAATCCCCGCAGGCCATTTTAATCAAGGGCGGAGAAGCTGTTTGGCATACATCCCATTCGAATATTACAGCCCGTGCACTCCACGATCATCTCACATAGATAGAATGTGTGCTGTCGTTGCATAAAGTAGTATTTTGTCGTATCATGGTTCTAATTAGTTGATCTAGGATTCGGTTGAAAATTTATTGGCAATGGAGAGAAGGAATGTGACGGTAACGATCTATGATGTAGCTCGCGAAGCTGGTGTCTCAATGGCCACAGTGTCCCGCGTAGTTAACAATAATCCTAATGTGAAACCTCAGACCCGCAAGAAAGTGTACGAAGCGATTGAACAATTGGGATATCGCCCAAATGCGGTCGCTAGAGGTCTGGCCAGCAAGAAGACAACGACCGTCGGCGTGGTTATACCGGATATATCGAACTCAATTTTTGCAGAAATTGCACGCGGTATTGAGGATATAGCGAATATGTATCACTATAATATTATTTTGTGTAATGCCGACAAGCGAAAAGAAAAAGAGATTCGTGTCATCAACACATTGCTTGAAAAGCAAGTGGATGGTCTTCTGTTCATGGGTGGTACAGTAACGGACGAGCATATTCAGGCGTTCCATACAGCTGCGGTCCCTATCGTTCTATGTGCAACGAGTGATGAAAAAGGAAGCTATCCTTCGGTCGATATTGACCATGAAGCGGCTGCTTTTGATGCAGTAAACACGTTGATCCGCCATGGACACCGTCAAATCGCAATGATCAGTGGTACGCTTCAAGACCCTGCAAACGGCTATGCACGTTTCCAAGGTTACAAGAGAGCATTGGAAGCAGCCGGAATTGATTATCAGGAGGATCTGGTGCGAATCGGGAACTACCGTTATGAATCTGGTGTTGAAGCCATGAAATATTTTCTCGGCCTGAAGAAGAAGCCAAGTGCGATTTTTGCTGCAACGGATGAAATGGCAATTGGTGCGATCCATAGTATTCAAGATGAGGGATTGAAAGTTCCTGATGATTTTTCGGTAATCAGTGTTGATAATATTCGTATGGCCTCTATGGTTCGTCCTCAGCTGACAACCGTCGCGCAACCGATGTACGATTTGGGTGCGGTAGCGATGCGTTTGCTGACCAAGCTGATGAAAAAGGAAAACGTGGAGAACCCTCGCGTTATTTTGCCGCATGAAACTATTTTGCGGTTGTCAGTTAATTATTTAGACTAGACGCAGTGCTGAATAGGATATACCTTCGATGAAAGCTCCTTTGATGGAGCTTTTTTCGTGGATATAAAGCTTCTTCTGGACATCATCATCAAACTAAGAATAGAGGGATGCGTAATGAGCCGACTTTATGGATTAATGGGTGCTATGGATGAAGAGATTGAATTGCTGCTGGCAGCGATGACGGAAGCGAGTAAGACGGTCAAGGCTGGAATCACTTACACTACAGGAATCATTCACGGGCAAAGAGTCGTCGTCTGTAAATCCGGTGTAGGCAAGGTTAATGCGGCGGTAACAACACAAATCCTGATTGATCATTTTGGTGTAGAACAGATTATATTCACGGGAGTGGCAGGGGCGGTTCATCCTGATTTAAACATTGGGGATATTGTCATCTCATCAACATGTATGCAGCATGATATGGATGTAACGCCTTTGGGTTATGCCAGAGGGGTCATTCCTTATCAGGACACCTCAGAGTTTGTGGCTGATCCCGAGCTTGTAAGTCTAGCTGAGCAAGCCTGCAAATCGTTTGGCGATCGGTATATTGTCGGCAAGGTACTTTCTGGCGATCAATTTGTTGCAAATCGTGAGTTAGTGACTGCATTGCATCAGGAAATGGACGGCGCTTGTACCGAAATGGAGGGTGCGGCTGTGGCTCAGACAGCTCATATGAACGCTGTGCCTTATGTTGTACTACGATCTATGTCAGATAAGGCTGATGGATCGGCCCACGTTAATTATGCTGAATTTACGGTAGAAGCTTCACATCGTTCGCATCGTATTGTGGAGTTCATGCTCAAGCATTTGGGCTAATGGTATAATTTTTTTAATACATGAATCTTCGGACAAATCGGATATGGTCAAACTGCTCTTGTGATGCGAGGGGCACATCCTTTCCCATTCGTACCATCAGACAGTTAGCAGGATGTGAGCATATTTCAGGATCATCCGTGGCGTACCAGACCATATCTACAGTTTTCATTAGACGCTCCATCATGCGGCGGTATTCCCATACGGAGAGACCGCTGCCTTTTAAATCCCAATGCCAATAGTATTCGGTCGTAAAAATAATATAGGATTCAAGCTGTCCATCCTCAAAGGCAATCCGAATCATTCGGCTACCCAGGCCTAGACCACGATAGTCATCGGCTACCTCAACAGCTCCGAGTTCCAATAAATCCTTCATGCCAGCTTCCGACCAGCGCTCCATCTCATCTGGGTAATGAAAAGTAACATATCCCAAAAGGGTTTCCCCGTTGTGGGCAATGATAATTCTGCCTTCTGGCAGTTCCGAAATATCCACCAACGCGTCGAATTGCTCCCTTGGTTTGCGAAAGGCATCTAATTGCTTGTGCATTTGAAATGAACGCAGTTGATCCGCGGATACGGGGCCTTCTACATAGATTGTTTGTCCGTTATGATCCAGCGTATCCGAGTGGTACAGTTTTAAATGCTGCATACGTACGCCCTCCTTGTTCGCCATGAGCTCGTTCCTCATATCCCATACTTATAGCAAAAAAACAATTAAATGAAAAGGATGGTCGTCACATCGTGACCTATGATATACTGTTTTAGACATAAAATGTTCACAATTTAAATCAACCAGTAAACCAAAGGAATCTATCTGCTTTATTGATTTTTGTAAGCGTTATCTTGTCCTGCGTGTTTCTCATTAATCCATTGTGAGGAGGCTGAACGCATGAAGATTGAAGAACTCCAGACTGTAGTTCCCACATCCAACATGGGCCCGTATGAACAAGCTTACAACAACTTTCAGTGGGAGGATGCAGAGCGTCATTTTACGTGGTATGAAACAGGCAAGGTAAATATGGCACATGAAGCCATTGATCGACATGTACAGGAAGGACGGGGTGAGAAAGCGGCACTATTGTATTGTGACGCAAACCGTCATGAAACCTACACCTTCTCTCAGCTTCGTGCTAGCTCTAACAGGTTCGGAAATGTGCTGCGCAAATACGGTATTGGTAAAGGGGAGCGGGTGTTTATTTTCATGCCACGTTCACCTGAGCTGGTTATTAGTTTACTTGGTGTTCTAAAGGTAGGGGCTGTTGTCGGTCCATTGTTTGAGGCGTTTATGGAAACTGCGGTTAAGGATCGATTGGAGGATAGTGGGGCAGTTGCATTAGTGACCACACCTGCGCTTCTGTCACGGGTAAAACGTGAGGAGCTTCCTGAGCTACGGCATATTTTTGTGGTTGGTGATATGGATGAACGCGAGCAGGGAATTATCGATTTTGAGACAGAAATGCTTACGTCCTCAGAGGAACTTGAGCCTGAATGGTTGGATCGTGAAGATGGATTAATTATTCACTATACATCAGGCTCAACAGGCAAGCCCAAAGGCGTGTATCATGTGCAAAATGCAATGATTCAGCATTACTATACTGGCAAAATGGTGCTGGATTTGCGGGAAGATGATGTGTATTGGTGTACTGCTGATCCTGGCTGGGTCACGGGAACGTCATACGGTATTTTTGCTCCATGGCTAAATGGAGCGACGAATGTCATTCGTGGGGGGCGTTTCAGCCCGGAAGACTGGTACCGTACGATTGAGCGTCACGAAGTGACCATATGGTATAGTGCTCCTACAGCGTTTCGGATGCTGATGAGCGCAGGGGAGCAGGTTGTTTCCAAATATGATCTCAGCAGTCTGCGGCATGTATTATCCGTTGGGGAACCGCTGAATCCCGAAGTGGTGCGATGGGGATGGCAAGTATATACACAGCGCATTCATGATACTTGGTGGATGACGGAAACAGGCGCACAGTTGATCTGTAATTACCCTGAGCTGCCGATTAAGCCGGGTTCGATGGGAAAGCCACTCCCAGGTATTCAAGCTGCTATTTTGGACGACAGAGGGCAGGTGTTGCCTCCTAACCGGATGGGTCACTTGGCGATCCGTACACCATGGCCATCCATGATGAATCGTATATGGAACAATCCGAACAAGTTTCAGGAATATTTCCGCTTTCCCGGTTGGTATGTATCGGGTGATTCGGCTTACATGGATGAGGACGGATATTTCTGGTTTCAGGGTAGGATTGATGATGTCATTAACTCCTCTGGAGAGCGAATCGGCCCTTTTGAGGTGGAAAGCAAGCTTCTGGAGCATCCTGCTGTAGCGGAAGCCGGAGTCATTGGAAAACCAGATACCGTGCGGGGAGAGATTATCAAAGCTTTTGTTGCACTGCGTGAAGGCTATGCACCGTCTGAAGCTTTACAGCAGGACATCTATCGCTTCGTTAAGGAAGGGCTGTCTGCCCATGCTGCTCCACGCGAAATTGAATTTAAGGAAAGGTTACCCAAAACCCGCTCTGGTAAAATTATGAGACGCGTGTTGAAAGCCTGGGAGCTTAACCTTCCTACAGGTGACTTATCTACCATAGAGGATTGAAGTACAGTGTATATTAGAATTAAAAAAAGGAGTCTCCAAAGCCTTAATGGCTAAGGGGACTCCTATCACTTTCTACTCTTGTCTTCAGTTATGGACGGACGGCTCCAGAAGGAGCCGATTCCCCCATGGCATTCATGGAAGTGACACGAAACCAGCCTTTTGGCTTTTTCTTCGACTTATATTCAAAGCTGGTAGATGCGGTAGAGCCTATATTTGTAAAAGGCTCCGCACCGCTTTCGCTGTAATACACGTTATAGCCTGTAATAGCGTCCGCCGACTTACCTGCGCTCCATTGGAGCGCTACGGATGAGCCTGCGGCTTTAGCTTGAGGCTGTCCAGGGGCAGTAGGGACCTCTGTAGGCTGCTCACCTGTTCCATCTCCCTCGCCCGGAACGTCTGGAGACTCAGAATCTGCAGGTGGCACTACAGGTGTTGCGCTTGCTTTCGTGCTTGGACCGGACTCATGGCCGCCCACATCAACGGCGGTCACGTAGTAGCTAGAGCTGCTGCCCCCAGGGCTGTCAGAGAACACCTTGGAGCTGTCAGCCATAACGACCTTGCCAAGCCGTTGGAAGCTCCCCCCATCTGTAGAACGATACAGACGGTATCCTACGACGTCGCTGTTTCCGCTTGGGCTAAAGCTGATTATGGCTTTACCATCACTATAGCTTACGTTGACGCTAGATGGAGCGTTAGGAGCTGCTCCATCGTCCTTGCGTGGATCAATCTGAGTAGGAGCTTCCTTATCTGCATCCTGAGGCAGATAGTAGGACAACGAATTATGTCGTCTCATCACCTTAAAGGCTTGCTGAAGCTCTTTAATCAATTCTGAGATTGACTTTTCCCGTTTCCTAACGGTCCGTTCATATAACATATCATCCGGTGTACCATCGCGTGGAATATAATTCACACCTTGGTAGGTAATATATTTCGCACGACTCACACCATTTTCACTGTTTTTAGGTGGATACTTACTGTTATAAATGTCCGAACCATACGCGGATGCTGTACGGCTTACAATGCCGTCAGGTCTCTTGAAGCTGTCCGTTTGGAACAGCTGAGCATCTTTAGTTGTTACTTCATTCATGATTAGAGCCCATAAGCGGCGAGCCCGCTCTTTTTGGACTTTCGTTTCAAGCTTATTGACAGGTTGCTTGTAACCAACCCATACACCCAGTGTGACGTCAGGCGTAAAGCCCTCGAACCAAACATCAGTGTAGGATTGCGTAGTGCCTGTCTTGCCGGCAATCGGAATCTTACCGGATTGATCAAAGTTCCGCTTCACCAGTCTGCCTGTGCCCTCCGACACGGCTGTACGCAACATATCTGTCATCAGGTAGGCGGTTTGCGGTGAGAAGGCCTGCACAGGATTAGGCTGATGCTTGTATATAATATTGCCTTGCGAATCCACAATCTTTTCGATCATATAGGCGTCATTAAACACACCGCCATTTGGAATGGCTCCATATGCATTCGTAAGCTCCTCGACGGTCACCCCATGGGCCAAGCCGCCAAGTACACCCGTTTGGGCGTTGTTATCACTGGATTCCAAGGTGGTGATGCCCAGCTTCTTGGCAAAAGCCCAGGCTTTGCTGATCCCTACTTTTTCGTTAAACAGCTTGAGTGCTACCGTATTGAGCGATTGATTCAGTGCATAACGCGCCGTGACCAATCCTTGATAGCGGTTGTTAGAATTTTTCGGAATGTGATACCCATTACTGCCATCTTTCAAAATAATAGGGGCATCATCCACGATACTACCAGGCTGCACAAGACCGCTGTCCAATGCAGGGAGATAGGCAGCAATCGGTTTCATTGCCGAACCCGGCTGACGAACCATCTGGGTGGCATAATTCATCTGCTCCTTTTGGAAGTCCCGACCTTCCATCATTCCAAGAATGGCGCCTGTTTTATGCTGAATCAGAATAGCCGCTGCTTGTTCGTCACCCTTGGTTTTACTAGTGGCAGAGAAGTTATTCTTATTTTCTGCAATTTGACGCATAGATTTGTATACGCTCTTATCAATGGTGGTGTACACCATATAACCGCCTGTGCGAAGCTGCTGTTCAGCTTCTTTGAGCAAATCATTATCGTCCTTGGTTTTGGCATCTGCACTGGCATTAGCTGCTTGACCCGGATTAGTGACAGACATGAGTGCCTGCGCAGCTTGTCGTTCTGTTTCTATCATAAGATATGGATAGGTGTTATAAGCCTTAACAGTACGTGGTGCGAGAGATTTTTTGATATCAAAAGCCATCGCTTCATTATACTGTGCTTTATTGATTTTGTTCTCCTCCAGCATTCGACTGAGCACCAGGTGCTGGCGGTTGATGGCTCTTTTAAAGCCAGCTTCATTAAACTCACCCTTACCGTTGTAAGCAGAATAGGAAGAAGGAAGCTGTGGCAAACCTGCCAGATAGGCAGCCTGGGCTATATTAAGCTCGTTCAGATCATTCTCATTAAAGATACCTTTGGCCGCTGCTTTAATGCCAAAGACGTTGTAACCGCTTGAACCGTTACCAAAAGGTACTTTATTAAGATAGGCCGTAATAATTTGTTGCTTGCTTAGGAAGCGCTCAAGGCGCAGAGACAGCAAAATTTCTTTGACCTTGCGATCATCCGTGCGATCGAGATTTAGAAAGACACGACGCGCAAGCTGCTGGGTGAGGGTACTACCCCCGGTTTGTACGGATTCATGCAGCGCCTTTTGCTTCACAGCACGCAGTGTTCCCGATAGATCGACACCTTTATGCTCGTAAAAATGATTATCTTCAATGGCAATGACTGCGTCAATGACGAGTTGTGGAATCTCCTTAAACGTGACAGGTCTTCGATCTTCTTCTGTCCGGAGTTGTCCGATGGGAGAGCCATCATTGAAATAAGCGAAGCCTGTAATTGCATTCTTATCTACTTCCTGTAGGATCATGGATCTGGAACGCACGGGTTCGCTTTTTACAATAGAAGCAACATAGCCGGCGGCCGCTCCTCCTGCAAATAGTGCCCCCATAAAACCGATGATGACGACCCACTTTATGACACGGCCGAGCCTTCGCATGGTTGTCCGCAAGCGGGAAGGCTTTGGCTCTGATACATTGTTTTTTTCTTCAACCATTAAGTCTTCCTCCTTTATAACAGCCATTATTATAGCATAAAATTACAAAATGAACCCATATGCTAAAAAGCCTGTCTTTTGGTGTCGTTGACTACATAAAAGCAGTGTGTTATAAATAGGTCAAAGTAAATATCGTGAAAAGCAGAGAAAGACTTCAGTAGAAGGCGGATTCACGTTGTACAGAGAGCCGATGGGTGGTGTGAATCGGTAGCGTCCCTCCTTTGAATTACCGTCTGGAGCTGTCTGGATGAATGGAAAGCTTTTGCAGGTTTGCGAAGCACCATAGTAATCCAGTACCGGGTGTAGGCCCGTTATAGGAATGAAGTGAAAGAAATGTCTGTCTTTGACATGCGTTTCTTTAATTAGGGTGGTAACGCGAGTAGCTCCTTCTCGTCCCTTGGGATGAAAGGGGCTTTTTGGTTTGTCTAATATGTAATATTTTGGATGAAAAATAGGAGGTATACAGGATGAAGTGGGAAGAATTGAAGCCGGAGCAGCAGGTAGAGGTAGAACGACAGCTAGAGGTGATACAGCGGGGTGTAGCGGAAATTGTACCGGAGGATGAGCTGAAGCGTAAGGTGATCAAATCGGTCGTTAGCGGCGAGCCACTCAAAATTAAGCTGGGCCTTGATCCATCTGCTCCCGACATTCACATCGGACATACGGTTGTTATGCACAAACTGCGCCAGTTCCAGGAATTAGGCCATCAAGTACAACTGATTATCGGAGATTTTACAGGCAGAATTGGTGATCCGACAGGTAAATCGGAGACTCGTAAGCAACTGACTGAGGAAGATGTACAGCGCAATGCCCAAACATACAAGGAACAAATTTTTAAAATTCTCGATCCTGAAAAAACAAAGGTATTTTACAATTCCGAATGGTTAGGGCCAATGTCTTTTGCTGATGTAGTAACCCTGTCGGCCAAAGTAACGGTTGCCCGTATGTTGGAACGGGATGATTTTACCAAAAGGTACCAAAACGGATTGCCGATCAGTATCCATGAGTTCTTTTATCCGCTGATGCAGGGCATGGATTCCGTGGCTCTCCAAAGCGATATTGAATTAGGGGGAACGGATCAGAAGTTTAATCTTCTGATGGGTAGAACCCTGCAAAAAGAATACGGAGTTGAGCCACAGGCTACTATTACTTTACCATTGCTTGAAGGGCTGGATGGAGTTCAGAAGATGAGTAAAAGCTTGGGGAATTACATTGGTGTTGATGAGGAGCCGAACGAAATATACGGAAAATCCATGTCCGTTCCTGATGAGCTGATGCTGAAATATTTTGAGCTTGCAACGGATATCAACAACGAGGAGTTGGCAGAGCTGGCGAAAGGTGTTAAGGAAGGCTCAGTGCATCCACGTGATGCCAAAATGAAGCTGGCTGGAACGTTAGTGCGCATGTACCATGGTGAAGAAGCAGAGGAAGCAGCGAAGCAGCATTTTGTGACCGTATTCCAGCAGCGCGCGCTGCCTGACGATATTGAAGAGTTCACCTTGACGGCTGATCAGTTAGAAGAAGGTGGCATTCGTGTGATCCAGTTGCTGACTCATCTGGGCTTTGCAGCATCTAACGGTGAAGCCAAGCGCAGTATTCAGCAGGGTTCGGTCAAAATTAACGAAGAGAAATGGACCGATGTGAACGAAGCATACACGCCGAAGGAAGGCGACATTGTGCAGGTAGGTAAACGGAAATTTGCTAAAATCAAGCTTGGATAATGAAAATATATTCAAAAGCAGCTCTGAGATTGTCTCGATCTCAGCGTTGCTTTTTTATTTCTGCCAAGTGAAAAGTCATGGTAAACTTAGCACAAATAATCAAACATGTAGGTGAAGAGTTATACATAATGAAAACGTGGGTTGCACAATTTGAGTGTAGGATCGATAATCAGAACAATTACGAGTGTGGGGAAGGATTATATGGACTATTTTAAACGAATTCAGTGTGCGATTGAGTTTATTGAATTGAATCTCCGGGAGGATCTAAAAATTGCCGATATTGCTTCACAGGCATGCTTTTCAGCTTTTCATTTCCAGCGGGTTTTTCAGGCCATTTCGGGTTTTACGGTTCAACAGTATATAAGAAGGAGAAGATTGTCCGAGGCGGCTGAACAGCTAAAACAATCCAATCAAAAAGTGTTGGACATTGCTATTGAGTTTCAGTACAACTCGCAAGAAGCCTTTACCCGCGCTTTTGAAAAGAATTTTGGGATCACCCCTGGGAAATATCGTAACAGTGATATTGAGCTTCCTGGACAAAGCAAAATTAATTTTCTGGATTATCAAAAAAATACGAAGGGGGATTTGGATGTGAACAAGCCAGTGATATTGCAGCTCGAAACGACCAAAATTATAGGGTATGAATATAAAACAAATCTGAATAATGAGCAGCACTATAAAGAAATTCCAGGATTTTATGGGCACTTTGGAGCCAATGAATATTTTATGTGTATCCCGAACAAGATCGCACCGGGAATGTCATATGGGGTTGCCTGTCGATTTGAAGACAATGGTGCATTTTCATTTGTGGTGGGCGAGGCAGTTGAAAAAGAGTCAAATGAACTGGCAGAGGGTTTCATATATATGGAGATTCCAGCAGGGAAGTATGCTGAGTTTGACGCTTCGGGTTCAGATGGACGGGTTCAGAATATACGAGACTTTATCTATGGCACATGGCTTCCTAATTCTAATTTTGAACGGAGGGAGGGACCAGATTTTGAAATTACGGACGTGATGAATTCCTCCTATCCAGATCATTTGAGCATGAAAGTATACATCCCCATTGAATAAAACTCTCAGGCTCGATCATAAGGAATATAAAAAAAGCACCCGAATAAATTCGGGTGCTTTTTGGTGCTAATGCAGGGATTAGCGGTTGTAGAATTCGACGATTTGTTTTTCATCGATATCTTGGGACAATTCGCCACGCTCAGGCAAACGAATGAATTTACCTTCCAGAGCTGCGTCATTGTACTCCAGGTAAGCTACCAAGTGGTTGCGGTTTTCCAAAGCTTCTTTGATGGAAGACAGGGAACGACTTCTTTCACGAAGACCGATCACGTCGCCAGGGCTTACTTGGTAAGAAGCGATGTCAACTTTTTTACCGTTCACAGTAACGTGACCGTGAGCTACCAATTGACGTGCGCCTGCACGGGAATTAGCAAAGCCAAGACGGAATACAAGGTTGTCCAGGCGGCTTTCCAGCAAGAACATAAAGTTTTCACCAGCGATACCGTGCATGTGTTGAGCTTTGTTGAACAGGGTACGGAATTGTTTTTCACCCAAGCCGTACATGTGACGCAACTTTTGTTTCTCTTGAAGCTGCATACCGTAGTTGCTGATTTTTCTCCGTTGGTTTGCACCATGTTGTCCCGGAGGGAAAGGGCGTTTCAATTCTTTACCTGTGCCGCTCAGGGAAATACCGAGACGACGGCTCAATTTAAATTTAGGACCAGTGTAACGTGCCATTATAGAGTTAACTCCTTCATAATTAAAATTTGAGTTGGGGCTCTCTTTGCGCTCCAATTTGTTCGGCGCTACCTATTAAGGTGAGACGCACTACTGACAGAAAAGTTCAGCCGCTGTCCTGTCAGCAACAAAAAAGATGAGGGTGACACAAACTGTTACGCCCAAAATTTAAGATCCGCACAGTAGATAGTTCTGCCGTACAGTCTTTTTCAATAATATATACTACATGTAAGAGTAGGTCAATGTCAAGAAGAGAAAAAGAATGAAAACGTCAAATTTTGTCGATAGGGCTTTAGAACTAAAAAAGTGGGACGAATTTCTGGAAAATGGATGCAAATTTCTAGAGTTGGGAGTAAAATAGATCATATTATGAGCTATAGTGGTGTATAGCCGCTGTCTTGGTACAGCTAATTTTGCTGTGAAGGAGCGCCTTAATATGTCGGAATTTTCAACAACGGATCAGCAAATGCTTGACAGTAAAACGGTCCAGGCTAGCGGTGCTCCGCTGTTTGATGATAAAGGATATACTTCTTTTGCCTGGCTCCAGAACATGGATATGACACCCTATGATTTCCCCTATATTAACCAGCTGCTTGTTCAAGGATATCGGAGTTGGTTACAACAGGGCAATGGTATATCCTGGATTAACGAAGAATATACTGCTGTTTTTAATTTTATAGGTGTTCGTGTTGCTGGTAAAAAAGAAGATGATGACGAGGATCTGGATTTGGTCGAACGTTGTTGCATATCTAGAGAGATGGAAGTGAGCCAGCGCAAACTTCGTGATGGAAGCCTTGCGTTTGTGTATATGGTTCCCATACTATGCCGTAATTACAAGAGCGAGCCCTTTGCCGCTCTTCGTTTTACACGGCCTGCTCAACATTCTGTCCCAAATCTGGACACATTGTTATCAGCTGCTTTACATTTTAAATCCTGCTTTTACACGAAGTTTGAGTACATATTTATGGAAGATGTCCTTGGGATGCGGAATCGAAGCGATCATGAAGGTAGACGCCGTTCTATTTTATTTCAGATTGTAAAACGGATGCATGACAAAATTGACGTAGAAGGCGTGCTGGATGAGGTATTCGGGAGCATCGCCTATTTGTTTCCCCATGTAGATATCACCTTGTATATGAGTCAGGATCGACATAGTCGCAATCCGCAGGTCAAACCTTTACTGCTGCATGAACGGGACGAAGATGTATGCGTCCGTGCATTTATGAAAGGGCAAATGGCTGTGAATGAGCCTGTCGGTACACAAGATGAAATAACTGAAATCGGCATCCCATTACGTGGTAAGCAGGGCGTATACGGTGTTTTCCATATGATTCTTCCATCGGGCGCGGATAGTATGAAAAAAGTGGATGTAGAGCTGATTGCCATGATGGCGGATACGGCTGGCACCGCATTTGAAAATGCAAAGCTGCTTGAGCAATCGAATGTACTTATCCATGAATTGCGTCTCATTAATGAACTGGTTCAGCGCTTGAATCAGAGCCTGAAGTTAAATGAAATATTTGAATTTGCCGTGCAGGAGTTATTAAAAATGTTCATGGCGGACTTTTGTTGTATTGTACAGCTTGACCAGGATGGAAACTGTTTTAAGGTCATGTCGAGTAATGTGGAAAGCTTAAGACTGGAAAGTTACCCTCTTGAAGATGGATTTGCTGGACTAATACGCTTAACAGGGGAACCAGTGATTGTGTCGGACTATAGAAAGGATGGGAAGATATCCTCTCATTTTATGGATGCGACGCACTCCCAGTCTTTGATGGCTGTACCTATGAAGACCAGCGGTACTCCTAAAGGGGTTATACTATTGTCCAGCAAGCTTCCGCACTTTTTCTCTTACGATAATTACAAAATGTTGCAAATGCTAGCCCCTCATATCGGGTTGGCGGTAACCAATGCTATGCTGCACGCTGAGGTGCGGCGGTTGGCTAATATGGATATGTTAACAGGTCTGTATGTACGTCATTATGTGGACCAAATCATTCAGCAACATCAGGAAAAGGATTTCTGTGGATCTCTTATTTTGGTAGATATTGATCAATTCAAACAGGTGAATGATACGCATGGGCATCAGACGGGTGACGAAATTTTGAAAAGCGTCAGCAATATCGTTCGTTCGGCGACTCGCGATGAGGATGTATGTGCGAGATGGGGCGGCGAGGAGCTTGCCATTTATTTACCGCAGCTGGGGGTACAGCAAGCGCTCGGATATGCAGAAAAAATACGTTACCGCGTACAGCATGAAACTGAGCCTCAGGTGACTGTTTCTTGCGGGATTGCTGAATGGAACTGGCTGGACGAGCAGATCAGTATTGAATCTTTATTTTATAGGGCTGATATGGCCTTGTACGAAGCGAAAAATGAAGGACGCAATCGAATAGTTGTTGATCATGTAGCCAATGTGTAGAGAATATTCCTTAGGGAATGTTCTCTTTTTGTCTTGCATAACCCTTTGCAGACAGGTAATCCTAAACGCAGCTATATCGTGTGTATGATTGAACTATAGGGATAACGCGATGAAGTGAACCAGGTAGCATAACTGGCTTGAAGCAGGATTATTGCTCATGAGTACAGCTATGTTCAGGATAGGACGGATGATGGGATGCATTGGAAAAAGCAATGGATGATGAAGGTTTGTGGTGTGTTGCTTGTAATAGGTGTGTTAAGTGGTTGTGCACTGGATCGACAATATACGCCTGAGCAGATTTTTAAGAGAGCTGTTGCAGGAATGGCTGGCAAAGAGATGGTAACGTTTACTGGACGGACTGCAATTAGAGCAGACAGTGGTCTGCCAACGAATAAGCAGTTTGAATATCGCGGTAGGCTAAGAAATCACGATGAATTGACCATGCACTGGGGTTCTGCAGAGGCTTTCCGTAAGCAAGGTGGCTACACAGCTCTGAAACAAGGTAAGTCCGAGCATGATGTTACACAGGAACGTTTTATTCGTCAGAGTGGGAAATGGGTTTCGCTGACATCCGGTTATCCTCCTGTGGTTGGAAATGGTATGTTAAATCGCTTCAATCCGATTCAGGAGCTTGAGGAATTAAATACACTGAATAAGAGCATTCGTATGGAAACGGGAGCTGCCCGGGGAACTTGGGTGTTGAGGATTGAACCGGAATCTGCTTCGGCAAAGCGCTGGTTGAAAGATCGTTTAATAAAAGAAATGAATACGTTAAACCCTCAAATCGTGATATTAAAAACGCAGCAGACAGGAACGAATCGAGAGCTGCGAAAGAAGCTGAGCCAAATATGGGCGCAAAGTTGTGAGGATATGAATAACCAGCTGGAGCAATCCATTGTGCATACGGTGTATCATTTGACCATAGATCGCCAAACAGGTTTACCCTTAAAGCTTTCATCCGAATGCCAGATTACCCGACAGGGAGAAAATGAAGATCTGCATCAAGAGGCTTTGATAACCAGAGTTACTTTTGAGGACTACAAGTAACGTGGCGGGCGTGATACAATGGACTTTGAATTAACCATTGTTCAAAAAGAATGAAATAGAGAAGGAGAGACACTACATGAAAGATCCTAGAATACTTAAGCTGGCGGAAAATTTAGTAGGTTACTCTGTTGAAGTGCAGCCTGGAGAAAATGTATTAATCGAAATGATTGGTACAGAGCGCGACTTACTTAACGCCATCATTCATGAAGTTGGTAAAAAAGGTGGAAATGTTTTTGTACAACTTACAGACCGTAAGGTACAGAGCGCCATGCTTCGTCACGCGACAAAGGAGATGCTGGAGACCTGGGCTGAGATTGACCTTAACCGGATGAAGCAAATGCACTGCTATATCGGAATTCGTGCAGGTGAAAATGTAAATGATTTGTCAGATGTGCCGGAAGATAAAATGAAATTGTATAATTCCATTTATCAGCATGCGGTACATAGCGAACAACGGGTGAAACACACCAAATGGGTAGTGCTGCGTTATCCGAATGACAGCATGGCTCAATTGGCGAATATCAGCACAGAAGCGTTCGAAGATTTTTATTTCGATGTGTGTAATCTGGATTATGCAAAAATGGACAAAGCTCAAGATGCATTGGCAGACCTGATGAATCGGACGGACAAGGTACGGATTAGTGGACCGGGTACGGATTTGAATTTCTCTATTAAGCAAATTGGAGCTATCAAGTGTTCAGGTCAATGTAATATCCCGGATGGCGAAGTATACAGCGCGCCTGTACGTGATTCCGTTAACGGAACGATCAGCTACAATGCACAAACCCTGTATAATGGCATTACTTTTGAAAATGTTAAATTCCGTTTTGAAAATGGTAAGATCGTGGAAGCAACGAGTAACGATACGAAGCGGCTGAATGATATTCTCGATTCTGACGAGGGAGCACGTTATATTGGCGAGTTTGCCATCGGGTTTAATCCGCACATCTTACATCCAATGAAGGATATTTTGTTTGACGAGAAAATCGCCGGCAGCTTACATTTTACACCGGGTCAAGCTTATGAAACAGCGGATAACGGTAATCGTTCATCGATCCACTGGGATTTGGTGTTGATTCAGCGTCCAGAATATGGCGGTGGTGAAATTTATTTTGACGATGTTTTGATTCGTAAAGATGGCATCTTTGTACTGCCTGAGCTGGAGCCATTAAACCCTGAAAATTTAAAATAACGATATCCGTTCTTGCTGAGAAAGCGATTTCAATGTATCATTATGGATGAGTAACGATACATGACAATTCAGTAAAGCGAGGGATTTCTATGTCCAATAATAACGCGGCGGTTGTTGAAATTGCACAGACGGCGAGCAAGTTCACCTCTTCCATCGTCCTTCATTCCGAAAATAAGTATATTGATGTGAAAAGTATACTGGGCTTGTTTACGACCCTAGTCAGCAGCCATAGCTATGAACTACACGTTCATGGACCAGATGCGGAGGAAGCCAAGAAAGCGATCATCGAGGTGTTCGAGAAGCACGGACTTCATATTTCAGTAGCCAGCTAACTTTATTCTTGAAGCAAAAGCATCCCTACCTGTAACTGTAGGGATGCTTTTTTTGTCAGGTTCTTGTATTAGCCTGCAATTTGGTCTAATATTAAGGATAGGACGTCTTGTGCGACATTGAGACATAGGGGGGAAGAATCCATGACTTCATCTGATTTGCAGGAACAATTGAATATCAAGGCTATTAATCTGCTTCAGGAAGATGCAGATAAAATAAAGAAGCTTATTGAAGTACAGATGGAGAATCTGGCAACCCGTTATTGCCCTCTCTATGAGGAAGTGCTGGATACTCAGATGTACGGATTTTCCAAGGAAGTGGATTTTGCGGTTCGCGCTGGACTTCTTCCGGAAATGGTAGGTAAACAGCTGGTCAGTGAGCTGGAACGCAATCTGGCTATTCTATATGAGGCCATGAATAATAAGGCCAATTAGGAAGACGGTTGAATTGATGAGAGCATGCGGAGCTTGAGAGCATGCTTTTTTTGATGCCTTTTTTTAAAAAAATGTTCTTTTAGGATGGTAAAAGCGCATCCCCTTCCACCATCCTAATGAACATTTTAAAACCTTAAAAAGCTACACAAGAAAGAAGGATACACCTAACAATACATACACTACCAATAGCATGAGCCCCTCATACCAGTTGGTTGAGCCGTCTTGGGTGATGGATTTGGCGATAAATACAGCGACAGCAATGGCGACCAGCTCAATAGTAGTGAAAACAATATTCATCGTGTTTCCCATAAAGTAACTGACAAATATCAGCACAGGGGCAACAAATAGCGCAATTTGCAAACTGCTGCCGACAGCTATTTCAACCGATGCACCGATTTTATTCTTCATCGCCAGTAAAATAGCAGCGCTGTGTTCGGCTGCATTACCAATAATAGCGACGAGGAAGGCACCTACGAACAATTCGCTGAGCCCAAATTGGGTCGTAAACACCTCCAGCGTACCTACCAGCCATTCGCTGACAAAAGCGACCATGACGGTAGCAAGTATCAAATAGGCAATGGATTTGTTTCTGGACCATACAGGGGCATGCTCATGTGGTAATTCTTCATCTTTTTGTTCGGTCACATCAGATAAATAGTCCTTATGCGTAATCATAGAAAAAATAAGCCACGCAATATACGCGACAATGAGCGTGCCTGCGACAATGAGGCTGAGCGTATCTGATTCGCTATCCGTGATAACGTGTGTGTTCAAAAAGACAGCTGGAACGAACAAGGCAATAACAGCCACAATCATCAGAGAACCACTTAATCCAGCCAGCGATATATTGAAATTTTGTACTTTGTACTTTAAACCGCCAGCGAACAGACTTGCTCCTAGCACCAACAGCAGATTGCCGATGATAGAACCAGTAAGACTAGCCTTTACCATATCGTAAAGACCTTCTTTAACAAGAAAGATGGCGATGATCAGTTCGGCTGCGTTACCAAAGGTGGCATTTAAGAATCCACCTAAACGTTGGCCAGCATAATGCGCGACGCTTTCGGTCGCCCTGCCGAGGAAACCGGCTACGAATACAACAGAAATTGCACAAATGACAAATTGGGCTATAGCGTTCCAATGCGTGTAATGAGCGACTGCGCTAAGAGCAAATGTCGCTATAAGCAAAGCGGGAGATAACCATTTTTTCAATGAAGAGCACCTCGATATCAATAAATGTGTACAAGTTTGGTGAAAGCTGTCACTTCAGCATTTTGCATAATTCGATTCCCATCGCACATAAGTACAATATATAGACGAACTAAAGCGTTTCGATCTATATATTGCTGATTGGAAAACACTCTTGGGGTTTATGCAAAATGCTCACTTGTATGGATTTTCTAAATTAATATACCCAAAATGATATAGGTTGTAAACGAAAGTTGTTTTTCATACGTAGAGTTTGCATTTGGAGTGGCTGAGGCTTTACAATACAAATAAAGGATGGATGAAGGGGGACATAGGTCATGGCAGAGCAAATTCAACAACTGGAAGCAGGAAACATCAAGATTTCCAACGATGTCGTAGGTAAAATTGCCGGGATGGCCGCATTAGAGACACCGGGCATTGCTGCAATGTCAGGTGGCTTATCGGAAGGCTGGGCCAAAAGGCTGAGCGGTAAAAATGTGCAAAAAGGCGTATCAGTGGAGGTTGGACAGCTGGAAGCTGCCATTGATCTACGTATTATCGTACTCTACGAAACACCTATTCATGAGGTGTCCCGAATTCTTCAGCAAAATGTGCGAGAAGCCGTCGAAAGTATGACAGGTTTGCGGGTCGTGGAAGTGAACGTAAAAGTGGAAGGTGTCGCGTTCAAGGACGACGCAGTGTAATAGAATCAAGGACCGATAATGCTACATTTTTAACCAATTGTATACATGCCGGGAATTCCGTAGGATAACCCGAATAAAAACACGAAAACTGGTGGTTATAGAATCGCCAGTTTTCGTTTTATGAATCAACAGCATAGCCATTTTTGCAGAGGGTTTCCGTATTTTTATACATAACCAAAAGAACTTCCAAAGCCACCGTTGTAAGTGGTCCTTGGAAGTTCTTTTTTTAGCGAAAACGGTTGGTTCTACGAGTTTGAAAGCGATTGGGTACTTCATTACGGACAGCTACCCCTGTGGTGCGTTCCTGCACCGCTTGTTTGGTGTTCTCACGAGAAATACTGAGCATAATGCCCATCGAAAACATCATGACAAGCAAGGAGGAGCCACCAAAGCTGATAAATGGAAGCGTTACGCCAGTGATTGGAATTGTTTGGGTTACACCGCCGATATTAATGAAGGCCTGAATGGCGATCAAACCCATGATACCGGTGCCTACCAACGTTCCGAACGGATCATGGCAACGCAGAGCAATGATCATGCCTCGCCAAATGAAATACAAATATAGCATCAGGAATATGGCTGTTCCGATAAATCCGAATTCTTCACCAATTACAGAAAAGATAAAATCATTAAATGAATTAGGAAGATAGTGAAGCTTGATAATACCTTTACCAAATCCTGACCCGTTTAAGCCGCCTTCACCTATAGCTTGCAAGGACTGTACCAGATTGTATCCCGTTCCTTGTCTATATTTCTCGGGATTAAGAAAGGCCTGAAAGCGTCCGATTTTGTAATCTTGCTTGGCAGCAGCTTGTCCATCTGTGGTTCCAGAATCTCCTCCAAACAACGACCCAATACCAAATACAATGGAGGCGCCTAGCACGAGCAGAACAATTGATGCTGTAATATGCTTGACACTGGCTCCCCCGGCATAAATAATCAGACCACTCGTAGCAACCAAAATGAAGCAGGAGCCTAAATCAGGTTGAAGCATGATGAGTCCTGCAACACAGCCTACAATGACGGTTACAGGTATGTAGCCAGTCCGCAGATCTCTAAAGCGATCTCCTTTTTTGACAATCAGTGCAGATAAGTAAAGAATGATGGAAATTTTCGCAAGCTCCGTTGGCTGGAAGCCAACACTACCAAACCTGAGCCAGCTTTTTGCGCCGTTAAGTGAGCCTGTAAAAAGAACGATGATTAGCAGTAATATAGTTATGAAAAATAAAGGTACAAAAAGCTTTTTATATTTTTCCATCTTAATATTCATAGCTACCAACATAATAAAAAGTCCAAGTACAGCAAATGCAGATTGGCGCTTCACAAAATATAAAGAGTCAAAATTGTATTCTTTATTCAGCAAAGCTACGCTGGAGCTGGAGCTAAATACCATAATTACACCGAATCCAACCAGTAACAAAGTGAGGATCAGCAATTGGAAATCCGGTGTGCCTCTTCTTCGAGTCTCCGGCTTCGTATTTCTCATATCAGCTTCCCCCGGTATTCGCCACAAGGTATATTCCTCGCAGACGGTTATCATTTTATCGTTTACCCATTTTATCATATTATGTTTGATGGGCTTCTGCAACCTCCCTGGAGCAACAGATATCACAACAATTCCATATCTGCTACAATAGGATAAAAATGAAGACTTGAGAGCAGCGGTGCATACGTGGTGACGCTGCATGATGAATCGGGAACTTGCCCGGTGCTTTAAAAGGAGAGGTGGAGCATTATGACACAACATGCGATAGACAAGACCTGGTTTGACCAGTTGCAAGAAAATATGGTGGAGTGGCGTAGACATTTACATAAGAATCCCGAAATTTCCTTTCAGGAAAGCAAAACCGCAGCTTTTGTAGCGGATAAGTTGGAGAGTTGGGGAATCGAGATTCGCCGTCAGGTAGGGGGACACGGTGTTGTAGGCACCATTCGTGGTGCTAAACCCGGGCCTGTCGTCCTGCTGCGTGCCGATATGGATGCTCTTCCTATTCAGGATGAAAAGGAATGTGAATATCGCTCCAACGTAGACGGAGCCATGCATGCTTGCGGCCATGATGGACATACATCCGCGCTACTTGGAACGGCTTACTATTTCAGTCTGAATCGGGACGAGCTGCAAGGAGAAATTCGGTTGTTGTTCCAACCTGCGGAGGAATTGCTGCCTGGCGGAGCGGTCAGTGTAATAAAGGATGGTATATTGGAAGGTGTGGACGTCATTTATGGTATCCATTTATGGACACCTTTTCCTGTCGGAACGGCTGGGAGTTGTGCAGGGCCGCTGATGGCGGCGGCAGATGATTTTTATATTGAAATCACAGGTAAGGGTGGGCATGGTGGGATGCCTCAGTCCACTAATGATAGTGTCGTGGCGGGCTCAGCTCTTGTCATGCAATTGCAAAGTGTCGTAAGTCGTTCAGTCGACCCATTACGACCTGCCGTGCTGACGGTGGGAACCATCCAAGGGGGCTCTGCGCAAAATGTGATCGCAGAAACGTGTCGCTTGAGTGGAACGATTCGTACGTTTGATGAGGAGACACGAACGGTGATGAAGGAGCGACTGCATGAGGTAACAGAGCTCACAGCCGCAACATACGGTACAACAGCACAGGTTCGCTATATTATGGGATACCCACCAGTTGTCAATGACGCACATGAAGCATCTCGTTTCTTTAATGAAGCAAAATCTGTTTTCGGCAAGGAGAATGTACAGGAAGCGTCGAAGCTGATGCCTGCTGAAGATTTTGCGTATTATTTGGAACGTGTGCCAGGTTGCTTCATGTTCGTAGGAGCGGGTAACCCAGCTAAAGGAGCGGTTTATCCACACCATCATCCTAAATTTGACTTTGATGAGGATGCTATGATTAACGCGGTTCGGTTGTTTATTGCGATGTCTACGGGATACGCTGCGGAACGAAAAGCAGGGGCAATTAAGGGCTAAAATGAGTTGAATTGGGAACGGTTCAATCTGGAGTATGAGCTGAATGAAATGGGGTACCCTACTCTTGAAAAGGAGGGAGTACCCATGAAAAAGGTTCAGGAAGTTATGACTAAAGAATGCGTAACGGTTACCCCGCAGGACAATATTTATGAAATTGCGGTCAAAATGAAGGACAATGATACTGGTTTTATTCCGGTTGTGGAAAGCGAAGGCAGTGATAAGTTGATCGGCGTAGTAACGGACCGTGATCTTGTCGTTCGCGGTTATGCGGCTAAAAATTCGGGTTCGGGTTCAGTCGATACGGTTATGACGACAGGTATTCGTACAGCCAGTGCGGACATGTCGGTGGACCAAGCAGCTGAACTGATGGCGGAGCAGCAAATCCGTCGGTTGCCTGTGACGGAAGGAGACCGTCTGATCGGGATTGTCTCAATCGGGGATTTGGCTGTTCGTAATATTTTTGCAGACAACGCTGGAGAGGCGCTTAGTCATATTTCCGAGCAGGTCCACTAGAAGAATAATTAAGGTAGGCATTTGTTGGGGGGGCTTAACCCCGGGCGTTAAATCAGGAGTTCAACCCGAATATGGGTTGGACTCCTTGCTATTCTGGTTGATATTCGAATAAACGGATAAGCTATTTATTATATAACTGAATCAATTTCATAATACCTTTAGCTGCTTCAATCAAAACTAGATATAGATCAAAATGATTCGATTTGTCTGTATCTAATTACAACCACCAAACTTTAATGAGTTATGAAATTGATTCAACTTTAAAATGATGTATTGTTAGATTATCAGGAGGTAGTCATGAATCCAGATCATCCTTGTATTGTACAACGTGATTTTACCGTTCTGCTGGAAATGGGCTTGCCCGGTTCGGAATGGGCTCGTTCACAGTTGCAGATTTATGCGGAGCTGGTTAAAAGTCCGTCCGCTTTTCATACATACCACATCACTCCACTGTCTTTGTGGAATGCAGCTGCCCTCGGATGGAGTGCTGAGGACATTCAAAATAGTTTGTATTCCATGTCCCGTTGGGATATTCCACGTGATTTGTTGAATGATATTGAACAGCTCGTTTCTCGTTATGGGACGTTGACGCTTTCACGAGGTACGAAAGAAGACGGAGGTATAAAGACAGGGAAAGCCAACAGCTATACAATAGGTGATCACTTGATCTTGGCAGCAGAGACCCCCGCTTTACTGGATGAGCTACTGACCAAGCAAGAGCTAAAACAGCTTGGTTTACTTCGCGTTGATGAGGAAAGCGCATCGGTCCCGCCCGAAAATCGGGGCTTGCTCAAGCAGGAATTAACTCGCTTGGGATATCCCGTTGTGGATACGGCAGGCTATCTTGAAGGGAATCAGCTTAGTTTTACCTTGGGAAAGGGACAAACGAAGTTGCAGCTTCGTGATTATCAAGTAAAGGCCGCTGATGCGTTTGAAGGAGCGGACGGCTTAGGGGGTAGTGGTGTACTGGTGCTTCCATGCGGAGCTGGAAAAACAGTGATAGGCATGGCGGTGATGAATCGGCTTCAGTGTGAAGTGCTTATTCTAACATCTAATACTACTTCTGTACGGCAATGGGTAGAAGAATTAAAGCAAAAGACGGATATTTCTGCCGATTCCATCGGGGAATATAGTGGTCAGAAAAAAGAAGTGCGCCCGATTACGGTGGCAACATACCAAATTTTGACACACCGTCGCACCAAGGATGGGGATTTTGAGCATATGAAACTGCTGAGTGAGCGGAAGTGGGGACTCATTATATATGATGAGGTTCATTTGCTGCCCGCGCCAGTATTCCGGGCGACGGCTGACATTCAGGCTATCCGTCGTTTGGGGTTAACGGCCACGCTGGTTCGAGAGGATGGTTGTGAACGGGATGTGTTCTCTTTAATTGGGCCCAAACGGTATGATATGCCATGGAAGGAGCTGGAGCGACAGGGCTGGATCGCTCAGGTCGATTGTGTGGAGTTGCGGCTTCCAATGACAGCTGAACTTTTGGAGCGCAGTATGCGTGCTGAGGGCAGACAGCAGTACCGAATTGCAGCCGAAAATCCGATCAAACTGGAGGCGGTGCGTAGCCTGATGCAGCAGCACAGTGGTTTGCCCACGCTCATTATTGGTCAATATTTGGACCAGTTGCGTACATTGGCTCAGGAGCTCGGTGTCCCACTGATTACGGGTTCAATGAGCCAGACGGAGCGGGTACGTTGGTTTGATGCATTCCGCAAGGGTGCAATTCGGACCCTATTGGTGTCCAAGGTTGCAAACTTTGCGGTGGATCTGCCGGATGCAGCAGTAGCCATAGAGGTATCGGGCAGCTTTGGCTCTCGCCAGGAAGAAGCGCAGCGACTGGGACGCATTTTGCGACCAAAGTCAGGCGAGAATAAAGCTTATTTTTATGCTCTAGTGACGGAGAATAGCAAGGAGATGGATTTTGCAGCTCGTCGTCAGCTGTTCCTGATTGAGCAAGGCTATGAATATGCGGTTCGCAGATTTAGTGTGACAGAGGCTATTGGAAGCAGGGATGCTAAGTCTGGAGATCGTGGAAAGAAAAAGGAGGCCTAATCAAGAATGGGCGTAACGAACACGCAAGACAGCTGGAATGAGCTTTCATCGGATGAGCTGCTGGTACTTAGACGATGCTTTATTCGGCACGCGGGACAGCCCATGAAGGAAGAAGAACCTATACAGCTTACCCGGGGATCGTTAAGCGGAGTCGAAACGAAACTGGCACTGCGTGGATTACGTGCCCGGGGCTGGCTGGAGGCTGTTACCAAATCGTGGGGCGAACGAATTTTATATATCCCGGTTTATCGACTACCGGATCTGTACGATATGTTGTTAGAGGAAAATCCAATGAACATGATGCATTCGGATCATCCGATAACGGTACATGAATCAATGACAGGCCTGGAGTCGGAATTGCTGCATGCGTTGTCACGTATTGCAGTACAGGGCGTCCCTTTGACGGCCAAAGGAACCATACATAAGCGATCATTGCAAAAATTGAATGAACTGACCCCCTTTCGCCCGGAGGACCTGATGGGTCTTGGGTTGCATTATGCGCATGCAGAGCTGTATCCTGTGCAAACGGTGGTCATGATGGATTTGCTACTCAGTTTGGGGCTGTTAGTGAAAGAAACGGTGTCTTTTCGCATTCAGGAAACGGAACTGGCGACTTGGATTCGTTTGTCTGCTTGGCAAATGCGCAAGCATATTTTTGCTACACTCATGGAAAGATACGGCAAGGCCGAAGCATCCATGCAGCATTTTCGCTATATGCTGTGTGCCGTCCCCCAGTATATGGGAATAGAAGGGTGGATATCTATCAAGTGTCTGCTGCAATGGATGCTTCAAGTAGGCCTAATCCAGCAGGAGAGTACGAGCGGAGCTGATTCCAAGAACGGCGCCCTTTTAGACCTTATTCCTACAACCTCAAATCCGGAAGGGTTTGCGGGAGAAACGGGTTCTGATTTTAATTTTAATGGATCTTTCATGGAGGGATTGGAGGGTTGGCTGAAGGCCCTGACTGCGTTTGGAATGGGTGATTGGGGCCAGACTGCATCGGGTAAACTGTGTTTTCGCTGGAATGTATCTGTGTTAGACATGCTTCGTCCCAATAATTACGAGGATACAAATCAAGAACAAGGTACTTTTTATGTACAACCTGATTTTGAAATATTGGTTCCGCCAGATGTGGCATATGATGTGCGCTGGCGACTGGAATGCTGCTGTGAACGTGTGACAGGAGATCGGATGGCAATATACCGGATCACCAGAGAAAGTGTTACAGAGGCAATCGAGTTAGGGATGGAAGCTAAAGCAATTCCTGCTCTACTGGACAAGTTCAGCCGGACAGGCGTGCCTGATCATGTACGTATGGCGGTAGAACAGTGGGCAGGCGATGTCGGACGGACGGCATTTGCAACGGTAACACTTTTGCGATGTAGCACACAGGAGGATGCAGACATGGTTGCACGCCATCCCGCGCTGGAAGGATTGCTGGAACGGCTTGGCGACAAGGACTTTATTATTCCGGCGAGCTCTGTTGTCAAAATACGAAAAACGCTTGCTGCAATAGGATTAGGTCCACGTCGTGAACCCGAAGGTGTGGACGAGCCAGCTCATCATTATCCACTGATTTCGGAAACAGAGAACATAAATTCAGGCAGCCTCAACAGTGAAATGGAGTCCGAACCTATTCAAGCCCGTTCTATATTTTCCCAAGAGGGGAGAGCAGGTTTGGTTTATACAGGGCGAACGCTGCACTTTTACGAACAAGAGCATACACTGCCTGATCCGTCTGACTATTTTCCAGAAAGATCTACAGTCCCCTCCTCATGGACAAAAGAATGGAGGAGTTACCATACTTCCACTGCCCGGCAGTTGATCGAGCAAGCGATTCGTTGGCAGGCTGCTGTGGGGCTGCGAATCGGTGGGAAAGAGGTTAAATGGATACCGGAGGCGGTGGTTTCCGGTGCACCATGGAGTGTCACAGGCTGGTATGCCTCAGGAAGGGATGACGAAACACTTTCTCCTGCGACCTTACAGCCAAGTGAATGGTCAGACATGCGCTTGCTGGTTCCTTTTACATAGTAGGGCCAGGAAGTGCATGAAACTCCTTCTTCTCAAAAGAAGGATGTGGTATGATAAATGAGTCTACTTTTACAGGGTAGAACTTTATATAAAGTGAGATGAACATTCATGAGCGTAGCCGAATTGAACACGGTCAATATGGCAGAAGTGCTTATTAACGCCTATGAATTGGGCGATATGGTCAACCGATCCTTTGAGGTATCGGATTATTTATATTGGAAACAGCGTGTGGAATTGAATCCGTCTATTCAGGCGTGTGTACGCAAGCTGGATGCCAAAAAGGAGCTATTCGCGGAAACGGAGCGTTTTGGGCATTTTCATCCGAACTATCATGAAGCGAAGGATGCAGTGCAGGTCGTTGAGCTGGAACTGGAACAATTCGTGGATGTTAAGGAGTTCAAACGAGCCGAAAAGGCGCTGGATGATATGCTTCATGCCATGTCTGAAACGATTGCATATTCCGTGTCCGAGACTATTAAGGTGCCGAGCAATGATCCGAATGTGAAAAAAGGCGGATGTGGCAGCGGAGGGAAATGCTCCTGTGGATAGGTCATAGGAATGATACCGAGTGGGGGGAGATGAAGCGAATGTTTGCCGAGCGGACAGGGTACATCATTTGGGTAAGCGATATCAAGGCTGCCCGCAATCTGGAGAAATACGGAAATGTCCACTTTATTTCAAAGCGTATGCATTATGTAGTGATATATATGAATGCGGATCGGGCAGAAGACACCGTTAAAAATATTCGCAGACTTTCCTATGTGCGTAAGGTCGAGCGCTCTTTTCGAAATGAGATTAGGACGGATTACAACGACGATAAGGAAAAGATGAAAGAATATGAAATATAATATTAAATGTCTATAAATTGTAAACATTTTTTGAAAGGTCAGCCTACAGGCTGGCTTTTTTTCGTGAAGTCAGGACTTTTGCATAATGGTCTTGATGCTGTTAGACCTAAAAAATCTTAAATATCACCCATAAACTTCAATTTTGTAACTTGTAGTCCCGGGTCTGTTGAGGTAACATATGAATATATTGGTAGATATAAAGACCTATCTGGTGGGGAGAGTGATCCCGTGCGTGACAAAGCAATGCAGCGATGGAGTACATACGAACCGTTCTACGTGGAGATGGGCGATAAAAAAGTCGCCGATATCGTGATAACAAATCATGCGAAATCACGTTACTTAGATCGGGTAGAGCAGAAACAGTCCGAGACGAATCATATCGCCGCCTGGCTTTGGGAATGCCTGAAGCAAAACAGGATGGAGTCCTATTATCATAACGAAGAGGATGTATATTTAATTGATGGTGATCTGGTCGTCGTGGCCGAATTTGGAGAGTTGCCCGGCGAGATGGATATTGCGGGGAATCCGCTTCACAAAATGATTGTCATTACCTTTTTGGGCCGGATGTCGGAGACCATTGAATTAAGGGATTTGAAGTCATACTATTCATGGTTACGCCATTCGCGGCGCATGACACTGATGAAAAGCACTCGTAAGCAAAAATAGACGGTCATTTGGAGAACGGCTTCAGATGAAAAAATCTCCAAACTTCCTGAATACCGTTAAGTTTAAGTAGAAAGTATGCACTTATTAGCTGCATGCTTTTTTTATTTTCCAATAATAAAACTACCCAATTCAGTAAGTTTACTTGGAAATGCTTCGACAGACGTTTTTCTTATGTTAAAATAGGGAGAACAGAGGGGAGAGGGCTGTCAGTATGAACTTTCATCAGTTGCACATTTTTTATACCGTAGCGGAACGCGGGAGCTTCTCGGCGGCGGCACAAGCGCTGCATATGACACAACCTGCGGTGACGATGCAAATTCAGTCTTTGGAAGATTATTTTGGCACAAAACTGCTGCAACGTTCGACTAAAAAAATCGAACTTTCAGAGGCGGGAGCGACACTCCTGCCTTTTGCGAAAAAAAGCATGCAACTGATCAGGGAAGCTGACGAGGCGATGTCTGCTTTTACTCACATGTTGGAGGGAAGATTGCATATTGGCGCCAGCCTAACGATTGGTGAGTATATTGTACCCAGAATGCTGGGACCGTTTGGTCAGGAATACCCTCATATACGCATGGCGATGAATGTGATGAATACAACTCAGATTATGGATGATATACTAAAACATCAGCTGAATTTAGGACTGATTGAGGCCCCAGTCCAGCATCCGGATATCGTGGTGGAACCTGTGATGCAGGACGAACTGAAATTGATTGTGCCTTCAGGACATGCGCTGGCCAAGGCTAAAAAAGTGGTTCTGGAAGATGTGTTCAAGCATCCTTTTGTAGCCAGAGAAAAGGGATCTGGTACACGTCAAGTAATAGAAGATGAGCTGAAAAATCGTGGTATGGATGCCTCCCGACTTGGGATTGTAATGGAGATGGGGAGCACTGGAGCGGTTAAATCGGCGGTGGAGGCTGGACTGGGTATTACCATGCTATCACCATCTTCGGTGAAGCATGAAGTTGCGCTCGGATTATTGAAAATTGTAAATATTTCAGATATCACGTTCAAACGAGAATTTTATGCAATTCATTTGAAGTCGGCGTTGTTGCCGATTCCGGTAGTAACCTTCCTGTCTTACTTGCGTCGTCATGATCAGGGAACGGACGTCCTGAGGGACTCGCAGGACGAGCTTGCAAAGGTGAAAGAGAAGGAGGATGTATCATGAAGGAGCAGATTAACGTAAAACGATATGATTTACACACACACACCCAAGCATCTGACGGAATGCAACCACCTGCAGATAATGTGCGCTGGGCCAAGGAAAAAGGACTGGCAGGTGTGGCCATTACAGATCATGATACGGTAGCTGGCCTGGAGGAAGCTCTGGAAGAGGGAAAACGCATAGGAATTACTGTGGTGCCAGGAGTGGAAATTAGTACTCGAGCTGGCGATAAGGATATTCATATACTCGGTTATTTTATGGATTACCGCAATAAAGTGTTTTTGGAACGGTTGGAAAAGCTTCGCCAGGCACGGGATACCCGTAATGATTTGATTTTGAGTCAATTGCGTAGTCTGGGTGTGGAAATCACACTGGATGAAGTGGTGGCTACGATGGGCAGACCGCTGGCACCAGATGAAAGCATTGGACGTCCGCATATGGCGGATACGCTGGTTCAAAAAGGATATGCGAAGGATATGCGGGACGCGTTTGACCGTTACTTGGCGGAAGGAGCGCCCGGATATGTGTCTGTACCCCGTGTAGAGCCTGCGGAGGCCATAAACTGGATTCGTGAAGCAGGAGGGGTACCCGTGGTGGCCCACCCTGGCTTGTACGGAAATGATGAGCTGGTTCGTTCTATTATAGAGGAGGCGAAGCCTGCGGGCTTGGAGGTGCGACATTCGGACCATGATGCTGAGGCTGAGAGCCGATATACTGCGATGGCGGCGCAATATGGGCTCATTGCAACTGGCGGCTCGGATTTTCACGGCGCGCGTCAAGGTGTTATTTTTCACGGTGATCTGGGTAGCCGTAGTGTGGAAGGGCAGGTAGTCGAGGAATTGAGGAAGGCTGCTGTTGGACAAAAGTAAATAAAAAGCCCCTTGCCTTATGCATGGAACACAAGAAGTGTATCGTGCAAAGAACAAAGGGCTTTTTTTGTGGATTCAATAGGCTAGTAGGACTTAGCCGTTTTTGATGCAATTCGGCAGCTTTTTGACTAGTTCCTCATCGGGTGTAATGAAAAGCGTACGCTGATGGTCGTAGATGACAAAGCCAGGTTTGGCTCCGCTAGTCTTACGTACATGTCGAATCAGGGTGGCGTCCACAGGTACACTGCTGGACTGCTTGGCCTGACTAAAATAAGCAGCGAGTTGAGCTGCTTCCTCCAGCGTCGCATCTCCGAATTGCTCAGCACGTATAACGACGTGTGACCCCGGAATATCCTTTGTGTGCAGCCAGGTGTCATTTGGTCCGGCCAGTCGATTTGTTACATATTCATTTTGCAAGTTGTTTTTGCCAACCAGTAACTCGATACCTTCGGATGATGTATAGACGTGCAGGGTTGGACGGTCGTTTTTCTTCTTTTTCTTTCCTTTTTTGACCCGATCTCTGAGATAGCCCTGCTGAACCAGTTCTTCACGTATTTCCTCAATGTCATTCATAGAGGCATGGGCTAGCTGCTGAAGAAGACTGTCCATATAACGGATTTCTTCGTGTGTTTTCTCCAGTTGTTCGTCAATGACAGCCAGGCTGTTTTTATATTTGTTGTATTTTTTAAAATACCGTTGTGCATTATCCGACGGGTTGAGTAGTGGGTCCAGTGGGATGGACATTGGACGCTGTTCCTCATCATAGAAGTTGGTGAGCGTCACTTCTTTGTCCCCTTTTTTCACCTCATGCAGCGAAGCGAACAGCAACTCTCCATAAATGCGAAATTGATCGGCATCTTCCGCCTCGGCCAAATCCTGCTGGAGATAGTCGAGTTTTTTTACATTTTTACTTCGCTCGTTTTGCAGAAACCGCAGTAGGTCACTGACCTTTTGCTTAACCGTATCCCTTTCTGCCTTTTCACCGAAGAAGTCCTCCATACACTCACTGATCGTAGCGTATTCCTTACGTTCTCCTTGGATCAACGTCAGCGGAATAGCTGAGAATATCACTTTATCTTGTGCATTTAGTCCAGATACCGGCTGAAAACGATGATTCCGCACGTCATCCATGATGTGACTGAATGTACTCCATAGTGAATGATCACTACCACCAGATACTTCATTAGTTACTCGAGTTAGTATCTCTTCAGCAATGAGGGGACTGAGCCCGGTAAAAGTGTTCACGATCCAGCGTTTGGGGGTTTCTTCGGCCTCAATCGCTGTTTGATACGAGGATCTGAAAGCCGCCTCTTCTGTTTCTAGTGGATTCAGCTTGTTTTGTTCAGGAGGCTCCGTGTATTGAAAGCCGGGCATAATGACCCGATAGCTGCTAATAGACGGTGTAACATGATGAATGCCATCTAGCATCACGCCTGTTTCCGGGTCAAGCAAAATAATGTTGCTGTGTCTGCCCATCAGTTCAATGATAATTCGTTTGAGTGAAACATCTCCCAGTTCATCACGTTGACGTACATCCATGTGAATAATACGCTCCATGCCCACCTGCGTGATTTTCTCAATAACGCCTCCTTCGCAATGCTTGCGAAGAAGCATACAAAACATAGGAGCTTCTGTCGGATTAAGAAAGCTTTGTTCTGTAAAATGTACACGCGGGAAGGTCGGATTAGCTGACAGCAGCAGCTTTACGCTTCCGCCTTGTGCCCGCAGATTCAGCACGATATCGCGATCGTTTGGCTGATGTATTTTATTAATGCGCCCGCCTCGGATGCCTTGCAGTTCGTGTACGATAGCGCGGGTTACGATTCCGTCCAATGCCATAATTATGTTCTCCTTTGAAGCAAATGTATTTTCGCCTTCCTACTATGATACATAACTTTGGGACAAAACTTAAGCGGCTTTGTGATATTTCAGATCCTGTCCGAATAGATTGAATCTAGAAAGTCTGTCCAGCTTATCAGCAATCGCGGCACAAAAATATAATAACGGGCAGCCATCCTACGCACAACCGACGGAAGCGGACTATCTGACCGGGAGGGAATTGGGGAGAATGGAACAAGCACACTGGCACCAATTAAGCAATGAACAGCTTTCAACAAGTCTGGAAGTCGACCCGAAGCAGGGTCTTTCGGAGGAACAGCTTGCGGAACGAAGAGAAAGGTCAGGATGGAATGAGCTGAGCGAGGGGAAGCGAGTTTCGGCGATCTTGCTGCTGCTCAACCAGTTCAAGGATTTTATGATGCTTGTATTGATGGGAGCGACCCTGATATCCGGCCTGCTTGGCGAGTATTTGGACGCGATTACCATTATTGCTATTGTTGTACTGAATGGAATTCTTGGCTTTGTACAGGAATTCAGAGCTGAGCGTTCATTGCGAGCTTTGAGACAACTATCGGCTCCGACGGCCAAAGTGTTGCGGGGCGGAAAACGAATTCAAGTTCAAGCCAGAGAACTGGTACCGGGTGATATTGTGCTGCTGGAAAGTGGTGATCGCATCCCCGCAGATGTAAGGTGGTTGAGTACGAACGGCTGTGATGTAGAGGAGTCCGCCCTGACAGGTGAATCGGTTCCGGTGAGTAAGCATTGCCGCCCTATTCATGCCGCCGAGGTACCACTTGGGGATCAAAAAAACATCGGTTTTATGGGCACGATGATGACTAGAGGAACCGCACAAGGAATAGTTATACGTACAGGTATGAGTACCGAAATGGGTAAGATCGCAGACTTGATAGAAAATACGGAGTCGCAGGAGACACCGTTGCAGCACAGATTGGAGCAATTGGGCAAAATTTTGATTATCGTAGCGTTGGCGCTAACGGTGCTCGTTGTCGTAGCAGGCATTTTACATGGACAGCCAGCCATGAGCATGTTCTTGGCCGGAGTGAGCTTGGCTGTGGCGGCTATACCGGAAGGGTTGCCAGCTATTGTGACGATTGCGCTCGCATTGGGTGTGCAGCGTATGATTAAACGAAAGGCGATTGTGCGTAAGCTGCCTTCTGTTGAAACGCTCGGCTGTGCATCTGTCATTTGTTCCGACAAAACGGGTACCCTGACCCAAAATAAAATGACGGTTACCAAGCTATGGCTGGACGGCCGCTTCTGGGGAGTTACGGGAGAGGGCTATGACCCTCACGGGCATATTATGGATAGAGACCTTCCTGCCGATCTTAAAAACGGACAATCTCTGCGTAGACTGCTGCAAGCCAGTGTGCTTTGCAACAATGCGGAAATTGTTCAAGCCGATACAGAGGAGCTACGTTCGAAAAAGAAAACCAAAGAGCCGACGCCGTCCTCCGTTTGGGAGCTAAAGGGTGATCCGACGGAAGGAGCGCTGGTCACGTTAGCTGCCAAGGGCGGAGTCACGCGACAAGGGCTATATGAGCTATACACAAGGGAGCGAGAATTTCCTTTTGACTCGGATCGGAAGCGAATGTCGGTACTCGTACGCCACCAGGGAGGACACATTGTCTTTGCCAAAGGTGCACCGGATGTATTGCTGGGCCAGTGCTCCTACATTTTATGGGAAGGAAATGTCGTTCCGTTAACGGGTACGCTGCGCCAAAAGGTACTGGCAGCTAACGAAGGAATGGCCTCGGAGGCGCTACGTGTACTTGGTGTCGCTTACCGTGATATCCGCTCGCATGAGCGTGTCTCCACGGTTGAGGAGGCTGAAGCACAACTGATCTTTATCGGGCTGACAGGCATGATTGATCCGCCACGTCGCGAGGTTCGCGAAGCCATTGGCAAGTGTCGTCGTGCTGGCATTCGCACTGTGATGATTACCGGAGATCACGGTACAACTGCAGAGGCCATTGCACAGCAGCTGGGCATTTTTCAGCGCGGATCCCACGTGTTAACAGGACAGGAATTGTCTGCGATGGATGATGCGTCGCTGGACAAAGCCGTTGATACCGTCTCTGTATATGCACGGGTTTCGCCGGAGCACAAGCTACGGATCGTCAAGTCACTGCAAAGGCGCGGACATGTCGTAGCCATGACTGGAGATGGCGTCAATGACGCTCCAGCGATAAAGGCGTCGGACATCGGCATTGCAATGGGCATTACAGGGACGGACGTGACCAAAGAAGCGGCTGCGCTTGTTCTGAGTGATGATAATTTCTCTACGATTGTAGCCGCAATTGAGGAAGGACGGAATATTTACGAGAATATCCGTAAATTTATCCGTTATCTACTCGCCTCCAATGTGGGTGAAATTTTGACGATGTTTTTTGCCATGATGGCCGGGCTGCCATTACCTTTGTTACCGATCCAGATTTTATGGGTGAATCTGGTGACAGATGGCCTACCAGCGATGGCTCTGGGGGTGGACCAACCAGAAAAGGATCTCATGGAGCACAAACCTCGTGGCGCAAAGGAAAATATTTTTGCTCGTCGACTGGGCTGGAAAATCATTAGTCGTGGCTTGTTGATTGGTTTATGTACGCTAGCGGCCTTCTGGCTGACATTACGTATTGCACCGGATGACGCAGGACAACTGATCAAAGCACAGTCCGTTGCCTTTGCTACGCTAGTTCTGGCGCAGTTAATTCATGTGTTTGATTGCCGCAGTTCCCGTTCTATTTTCCATCGTAATCCGTTTCAAAATAGTTATCTTGTGCTTGCCGTGCTGTCTTCAATAGTACTAATGCTAGTGGTTATGTACGTGCCTATGCTGCAACCTATTTTCAAAACGGTACCGCTCGGTTTGCGTGAGTGGGCGCTATCCATTGTCGCAGCTGGGATTCCGACGTTTCTGATGGGAGCGGGAAGTGTGTGGGGCGGTCGACGCAACCGTCGTCGCGGCGGAAATACACACTTTTCAGCGGGACGTACGAAGTTTTCATCCTAGAAATCGGGTTATGCATATCGCATCGCTTTCCCACTATTGCCCCGTATGATATCATGGGATCAAAGCTTCATGAGGAACATGACATCAGCAGCAACGGCGGAGGTAAGCTATGGAATTCACAAAAATGAACGGTCTAGGTAATGATTTTATCGTTTGGTTTGGGCATCAGGAGTTGCCGTCTGACGCCTCGGAATTAGCTGTTCGGCTATGTGATCGACATTTTGGTGTTGGCGCCGATGGGTTGGTATATATATTGCCATCAGAAAAAGCGGATTTCTGCATGCGCATTATTAACTCGGACGGCTCAGAGGCCGAACAATGCGGTAATGCTATCCGTTGTGCTGCCAAATACGTATATGACCGTAAGCATATCAACCGTGAACAGATCACGATTGAGACCTTGGGTGCAGGTGTACAGCAGGTCGAACTAACTGTAGAGAATGGACTTGTTCGTATGGTGAAGGTAGATATGGGAGAGCCAATTCTTGAGGGTTTGAAGATTCCAACTACACTGGATCTGACCAGCGTAATTAATGAGCCCATTGAAGCGGGAGGAAGTGGTTTTCGCTTTACGGCTGTATCTATGGGGAATCCGCACTGTGTCATTTATGTGGAGGATGCGCCAAGCTTTGATCTGGAAGCCTGGGGGCCAAAGCTGGAATGCCATCCGCTTTTCCCTAAGAAAACAAATGTTGAGTTCGCCACAGTACGTAGCCGTAAACATATAGATATGAGAGTATGGGAGAGAGGAGCCGGGCCAACGCTAGCTTGTGGAACCGGAGCCTGTGCTACGCTTGTGGCTTCTGTACTAAATGGATATAGCGACCGCCACGCCATTGTAAGCCTGAAGGGCGGCGATCTGGATATCGAATGGAACGAGGAAGATAATCACATATATATGACGGGTCCGGCTGAGATCGTGTACGAAGGTCGTCTGTTCTGAATCATGTGACTATAAAGATAACGTGCAACTACTTATGAATCGTATAGAAGTGAGTGAAGAGAAGACCTTAGTAGGTCTTCTTTTTTTGGACTTAGATGCCCCTGTATACAAGGAATACGATGAACAAAGCAACATTCTGTCTTTTTTTGGCGCCTGAACGATGTATAATATAGAAAATGAAAAACAATAAGGAGGCCGTTCATAGTGCGGAAATTTCGTTGGATTTCAACAGTTGCAGTCCTCATATTTGTAGCCACCGCGCTTCCGGTTCAGGCGGCGACCATTCCTGCCGCCGCGGAAACGACGGATAAGCAGGTTGGGTCGCTAACTCCGACAGTGGTAAGCCGTTTAGAAAAAGCGGTGCAAGAACTCATCGGCTCGAAGACAGCATTTCAATTTGACGATGTGACGGATATGGGGAAAACTTGGATTGTAGAGGGCGGACTGGAAGATGGAACTGCTACGTTGCAAACAGAATATAATAAAGAAAAAAATAGAGTAGATTCTACAACCATACGATATAAAATAAGCAGCTTGGGAAAAGCGATGAACGCGCCACTCAAGACGAAAGTACTAAACAGCGCCAAAGCGTTTGACAGCAAGCGTCCTTTGCAATTTGAAGCATTTTGGCGGGTCAAATCCCCTTATCAGTCCAACAAGCCATCAAATTACTGGGTATTTTGGGGCGCAGGAGAACAGGCTTCCTCGTTGTATGTAGATGTGGATCGAGGTAACGCTATTACCATCAACGCGGACTATGCGCTGAAGAAGGTGGACCCTCTGATACTGAACCGTGCAATGAACACATTTAAGCGTGTGAGTGGACAGCCAATTAAGGTGCAGCACGCTTCACGGTACAAGGACGAAACGAAGGGGCTTTCATATTGGTCGTTTGAGGATGCAAACGAGGCCAGTGAGGTCAAAATTAGCGCGGTAACCGGTAAAGTGCTGGCCGTATCCACCTATGGGGTGGATTGGAATGATGACGCAGATTTCAAAAAAACATTTGCAAGCCCGAAATATACTGCCTCAGAAGCTTTGAAGCTAGTCAAGCCCAAGGCTCAGATGTTGTTTAATATCAATTTGACCGGCTATAAAGTGAAAGTTCAAGGGAATCAATATACGTTCTACAAGCAGCAAAAGGGAACGGATTCTATTGTGGCTAAAGTAAATAAAAAAGGGACTTTTTACGCTTACTCTCTCCATTCTTCCGTTGGGAAAATGTAGTAGGAAATAGAAAAGATGAATCAAGCCGCTCCACTCCTGATATCATATTGTCGGGGAGTGGGGCGGCTTTTTTAGTTTTTGGCTTATGTTTGAAGTCTCTTTATGTTACATTAGTATGAAAATAAAGAGCGGGGTGGAGCAGAGGACATGAAACCGGATTTGCGTACTGTGCTGAATCGTGAAATTATTGTCGGAGACGGCGCAATGGGGACTTTTTTATATCAGCTAGGATTTCCAGTAAATACGTCTTTCGAAGAACTGAACATCACTTCGCCTGATGTTATATCAGACGTGCATGGTCAATATTTAAGTGCAGGAGCTCGATTGCTGGAGACTAATACATTTTCTGCAAATGATTATAAGTTAGCCCGGTTTGGACTGGAATCTAAGGTAGAAGAGATCAATCGTGCTGGTGTGAGAATTGCCAGAAATGCGGCCGGACCTGAACATTATGTGGTAGGTGCAGTGGGTTCCATATGTGGGGGCAAACGGCTTAACATATCAAAGCTGGAGCTGGCAAGAAACTATGAACAGCAAATTGATGCCCTTCTCTCCGAAGGAGTCGACGGTATTTTGTGCGAAACGTTTTATTCACTGGATGAAATACGCATAGCGCTTCACAGTGTACGTAAATATAGTGATATTCCGGTGATTTGTCAGTTTGCGGTCGATCAGGTTGGTCGTACTCAGGATGGTTTTTTAGTGGCGGAAGCTTTTTCGGTGCTGCGTAATGAGGGGGCAGACATCCTTGGATTTAACTGTCACTCGGGTCCGCAGGGAATTATGAGTGTAATGGAGCAGCTGGACGGCCCTTTGTCTGTACCGTTGTCCGTATATCCGAATGCGGGACTAGCAGATTATGTGGACGGTCACTATGTATACGGTGCATCACCTGAATATTTTGGAGAATGTGCCAAAACCTTTGTAGACCTGGGAACGAGGCTGCTCGGTGGTTGCTGCGGAACTACACCGGATCATATTGCTGCTATATCCAAAGCCTTGAACCGTTTGCAACCGCCTCCTCTTGCTTCAAAAGAAGCTTTGTCGAAAGAGTCCTTTCAAGTGGCGGAGCAGATTGCAGATGAAGGGGAACGAGGAAATGGCAGACATACCAGTGAGCCCAACATCGTGGATCTTGTAAAGGAACGACATACGGTCATTGTAGAACTGGATCCTCCGCGCGATCTGGACATTACGAGGTTTATGCAAGGTGCTCATGCGTTGAAGAAAGCCGGGGCCGACGCGCTTACACTGGCTGACAACTCGCTTGCAGTCACTCGCATGAGCAACATGGCGCTTGGACATTTGGTCAGTATTGAAACAGGCTTGCGTCCATTAATTCATATAGCATGTCGTGATCGCAATCTGATTGGTACTCAATCCCACATGATGGGTTTTGACGCGCTCGGTATTGACCATGTACTGGCGGTTACTGGAGATCCGGCGCGGTTCGGTGATTTGCCAGGCGCCAGTTCGGTGTATGATATGACCTCTTTTGAAATCATACGCATGATCAAGCAATTAAATGATGGTGTCGCATTTTCCGGTAAGCCACTGAAGCAGAAAGCTAATTTTGTGGTAGGTGCCGCATTTAATCCTAACGTCAAGCATTTGGGTAAAGCCGTACAGCGGTTGGAGAAGAAAATTGCCTCCGGAGCCGACTATGTTATGACTCAGCCCGTATACGACCACGAGTTGATTGCAGCCATCGCGGAAGCGACACGACATTTGGAAGTACCGATTTTTATCGGTATTATGCCGCTGGCTAGTGGGCGCAATGCAGAATACTTGCACAATGAAGTACCAGGCATTCAGTTATCCGATGAGGTGCGTGCACGTATGTCTGGTCTTGAGGGTCCGGAAGGACGAACAATGGGTGTGTCTATTGCCAAGGAGCTACTCAATACGGCAATGGAACATTTTAATGGTATCTATTTTATGACTCCATTTATGTTCTATGAAATGACAGCTGAACTGACTTCTTACGTATGGCAAAAATCAGGCCGCGCACAGGCCCCCTTGTTTCGACTATAATAATCAATTACAATAGTATAATGGATGTGATGCCGATGTCATTGAGTATGACCGGATACGGTCAAGCTATCCTTCATTATGAGGGCTATAAAGTGCGCTTGGAATTGAAATCGGTAAATCACCGCTATTGCGAAGTGATGATGAGAATTCCGCGCGAATGGACTCGTTACGAAGATGGCTTGAGAAGAACGGTTCAACAGCAGATTAAACGCGGTCGTATCGATGTCTTTATCCACAGGGAACGTGATGAAGAACAGATGCCCGCCGCGCGGTTAAATGACACTGTGGTGCAGGCTTACCTGCATGCAGCGGAGCAGCTGGCGGATCGTTATGGAGTGAAAGGAACGTTAGGGATAAGCGATATTCTTGCTTTGCCTGACGTTCTGGGTGAGCCTGGAGAGGCTTTCCATGGAGACGAAGAGGACTGGGAAGAGCAACTACAGCGAGCTTTGAATGAAGCTTTGCAAGGTTTACTGGAGATGAGAAGGCGAGAAGGCGGGCATTTGGCGCAAGATGTGAAATCCCGTATTTTACGTCTGGAATCCCTGCATCATGAAATGACGGTGCTGGCTCCTCATGTTGTGAGCGACTACCGTAACAGGCTGAAACACAGGCTTAAAGAGCTTCAGGACGGTTCATTTACGCTTGATGAACATAAGTTCGGAATGGAGATTGCGTTATTCGCGGATCGCAGCAATATTGATGAGGAACTTACCCGGCTTCAAAGTCACTTTGGGCAGTGCAAGGGGTTGCTGCTATCGGACGAGCCGGCCGGTCGCAAATTAGATTTTTTAATCCAGGAAATGAACAGAGAAGTCAACACGATCGGCTCCAAGGCTAATCATCTCAACTTGGTTAATTTGGTCGTTGAGATGAAAGCAGAGCTCGAGAAAATTCGTGAGCAGGCTGCAAATATTGAGTAGCTACCTGGTAGCGGCACGGCTGCAAGAGTCACATGTATAGGGGGAAAGACCTGAATATGGCAATCAAATTGATCAATATTGGTTTCGGCAATATCGTGTCGGCCAACCGAATTATCTCCATCGTCAGTCCGGAGTCTGCTCCGATCAAGCGGATTATACAGGAAGCCAGGGACCGTCATATGCTAATTGATGCTACCTATGGCCGCCGGACGCGGGCTGTTATTATTACAGACAGTGATCATGTAATCCTGTCTGCGGTGCAGCCGGAGACGGTCGCTCATCGCCTATCCACTAAAGATGATGACAATGACGAATAAAAATGGAGTGTACTATGGCTAAGGGATTATTATTTGTAATATCCGGACCTTCGGGTGTCGGTAAAGGGACGGTAGGCAACGCATTGCGTGACAAGCTACCAGAGATAACGTACTCCGTTTCTGCTACAACTCGAACACCTCGTTCGGGTGAAAAGGATGGAGTGACCTATTTTTTTAAAACGCGTGAAGAATTTTTGGGTATGATTGAACGAGATGAAATGCTGGAGTATGCTGAGTATGTAGGGAACTATTATGGTACTCCACGTGATTTTGTAGATCAGACGCTTGCGCAGGGAAAAGATATTTTTCTGGAGATTGAAGTTCAGGGAGCGCTAAAGGTTAAAGAAAAATTTCCAGAAGGCATATTCATTTTTCTGCTTCCGCCTTCGCTAGATGAATTAAAGGATAGAATCCGGGGACGGGGCACAGAAACTCAAGCGACCATAGACCACCGTATGTCGGTAGCTGTGGATGAAATGAATCTGTTGCGTCACTATGATTATGCGGTTGTCAATGATGAGATTGATTTCGCTTGTAAACGAATAGAATCCATTATTATCGCCGAACATTGTAAGGTTCATCCTTAAACGAGGGCTTTACATATGCCAAGCGTACCTAAAGAGAAATAATACTGTATAAGCTGAGCTTGAAGGTGTACACTGGAGTTCAGCTTATACAGTCCCAAAACTACATGAAGAGGTGTCTATTCGTGCTGTATCCTTCCATTGATGAAATGATGAAAAAGGCAGATAGTAAGTATTCGTTGGTTGTAGCGGCTTCACGTCGTGCCAGACAGTTGCGCGAGGGTGAAAAGACGACCCTCAAGAATCCTAAATCCCACAAACAGGTTGGAGTGGCGTTGGAAGAGATTTACGCGGATCATCTGCGTCTTGAAAGCGGCGAAGACGAGTAAGAATTATACACAACTATTATAACCGGGCGCAATGCCAATTCCTTTGACAACCGCAAGGTTGTTATTTTTTTAGGTCAGGGGGAGTTAACGATGTTGAAGGGGAAAGTTATTATTCTTGGTATAACCGGTGGAATTGCTGCTTACAAAGGGGCTGCGTTATGTAGTAGGTTGACACAAAAGGGCGCCGATGTTCATGTGATTATGACAGCCTCTGCTAAGGAGTTTATTACCGAGCTTACACTGCAGTCGCTCTCTCGTAATCCGGTGTACAGTGATACGTTTGATGAAAGAGAGCCGTCCGTCGTATCCCATATTCATCTGGCAGATGCGGCTGATTTGGTGCTTGTTGCACCTGCAACTGCGAATATTATTGGAAAAATGGCGCATGGCCTTGCTGATGATATGTTGTCTACAACGTTGTTGGCTACAACAGCGCCTATTATGGTGGCACCTGCGATGAATGTACATATGTACACTCATCCGGCAGTCATGCAAAATATGGAGACGCTTGTATCACGTGGTGTGAAGATGATTGAGCCTGGTGAAGGATTACTGGCTTGCGGTTACGTTGGCAAAGGACGTTTGGAAGAGCCGGACACAATTGTGCAAACGATAGAGCACTTTTTTGATCAGCAAGCCCAGGAACAAAAAAACAACATTAAGTCTGAATCCCGATGGTTTGGTGGCGAATCTGTGGAGGCTCAAGTGCCTGAGTCACCTGTGAATGAGAATGAATCGGTGTTTTCAGGTAAAAAAGTCATTGTAACGGCTGGAGGCACGATCGAGCGAATTGATCCAGTGCGTTATATCACAAATGATTCATCTGGAAAAATGGGCTTCGCCATTGCAAAAGTGGCTCAAAAGATGGGGGCAGAGGTGCACTTGATTGCTGCCAATACCAGTGCGGAACCGCCTGCTGGTATTATGCTTGAAAGAGTCCAGTCGGCTGAAGACATGTACGCAGCTGTATTAAAACAATGGGAAACGAGCGATATGGTCGTTATGGCTGCTGCAGTTGCAGATTATCGACCACGTGAGATAGCACAGACCAAGATCAAGAAAAAAGATAGTGTATTTACGCTAGAGTTAGTGAAGAACGTCGATATTATAGAATCACTCGGACGGAGTAAGAAACATCAATTTTTAATTGGCTTTGCAGCTGAAACTGAACATTTGGAGACGTATGCGAAAGATAAATTAGAACGTAAAAATTGTGATTTGATCGCGGCAAACGATGTAACTGTGAATGGTGCTGGTTTTGGCGTCGATACGAATGCTGTTCAAATTTATGACCGAAGCGGGATCGTTGAGCGTATTCCTGTACAGTCAAAGGAAGAAGTTGCGCGTAAGTTGCTTACTATAGCCGCGGGACGCATGGGTGGGGTGCTGCATTAATGGAGACGGGCAATTTAGTTGCCAAGGTCATTGTCGATGTACCTGCCAAGGATACGGACCGCACCTTCGATTATCTGATACCGGATTCAATGAGACCTTGGATTGAGCCGGGTAGTCGGGTAGCTGTGCCATTTGGCAAACGGACGGTGCAGGCTTTCGTCATCTCGGTAGTCCCAGCTGAGGAACCACCGAAATACAGGATGAGAGCGATTCAGGAGTTGCTGGATTTGGTGCCACCTTTATCTGCCGACCTAGTCGAACTGGGCAAGTGGATGAGTGAACGTTATGCTTGTAATCAAATTATGGCATTGCAAGTGATGATTCCTACCGCGCTCAAAGGCAAAGCAGAACGTTATATCTCAATTGCGGAACAGCATGAGTTAACGCATCCACAGCGTAGTATACAACCGAATCAGGGCGATGAGCTCGAATGGGCACTTCTGACCGACGATGGTATGAGTGATCCGACAGAGCGTCGGATTGTCAGCTTCATTCAGGAGAAGGAGCAAGTCCCGTTGCAGCAACTCAGTCGACGTTTCCCTGAGGAAGCGGAGGTTATTAAATCACTGTTACGCCGGGGTGTGCTTCAGGAAAGTCAAGTTATTAAAGACAAGCTTGGCAAAAAGACCATGAAATCCGTTGATCTGGCTATCGGCATAGACGAGGCATCAACGGTACTGGAGCAATTTTCTGCCAAAGCACAGCGTCAGCGGGAGGTACTTGCTTTTTTGCTGGAACGTAGCGAGTTTTTGCCTCTGTCGCTCAAGGGAGTCATGACCTCATTGAGTGTGTCTGCTGCAACGGTTAAGGCGCTGGAAGATAAGGGCTATGTGTTGCTGGAGGATGTTGAAGTGTTCCGCGACCCGTACCGGGGCAGACACTTCAAGCCTACAGAGCCACTCCCTCTCACAGCAGAGCAGCAGTCGGTGTATGAACGGATTATTCGCCAGCTGGACACGCGTGAGCAAGGAGCTTATTTGTTGCATGGAGTCACGGGGAGCGGTAAGACGGAAATTTATCTACAGACGATTCAACGTTGTATCGAGCAGAATCGGCAGGCCATTGTGCTGGTACCTGAAATATCGTTAACCCCACAAATGGTTGAGCGTTTTAAAGGTCGGTTTGGCGATCAGGTAGCAGTGATGCACAGTAGGTTGTCTGGAGGAGAACGGTACGATGAGTGGCGCAAAATACGCGAAGGCCGTGTGAAAGTGGCGATTGGTGCTCGCTCGGCAGTATTTGCGCCTTTTCGTGAGTTAGGTCTTATTATTATGGATGAGGAGCACGAAACGTCCTATAAGCAGGAAGAGACACCTAAATACCATGCGCGTGATGTCGCCATTCGCAGAGCCCATCAGCATGGGGCTGTCGTTATTCTCGGCTCGGCTACACCGTCGCTGGAAAGCTACTATGCGGCTCGCTCACAAAGCAACGACGAGTTTGCGCCGTTGCTACTTGAAATGCCAACTCGCGCATTGGGGAACATGCTACCCGAAGTACATATCATGGATATGCGTGAGGAACTGCGTGCTGGCAACCGCTCTATGTTTAGCCGTGCGTTGCATAATGGGATTGCAGAGCGGTTAGAGCGTAAGGAGCAGACGGTGCTCCTGTTGAATCGGCGTGGACACTCCACATTCGTCATGTGCCGTAGCTGTGGCTATGTGGCGGGCTGTCCGCATTGTGATATTTCGCTTACGTATCATCAGCGGTCGAACAATTTACGTTGTCATTACTGTGGTTATTCCGAGCCTGTGCCTCAGACTTGCCCTGAATGCGGTAGTGAGCATATTCGCTATTTCGGTACAGGTACCCAGCGAGTGGAAGAAGAGCTGGCGAAGCTATTCCCCGGTATACGTGTTGTTCGAATGGATGTTGATACAACGACAGAAAAAAATGCCCACGAAAAGCTCCTCAAGCAATTTCGTGATAAAAAAGCGGACGTGCTGCTCGGTACTCAAATGGTTGCCAAAGGCCTGGACTTTCCCGATGTGACACTGGTTGGTGTCATTACTGCGGATTCAGCTCTCAATTTACCGGATTTTCGGGCTGCGGAAAAGACATTTCAGCTGTTAACACAAGTAGCTGGACGTGCTGGGAGACATCAATTGCCAGGGGAAGTATTCGTACAATCCTATACTCCAGAGCATTATTCGGTGATTCACGCAAGTCGCCATGATTATGCTTCTTTTGTGAGGGAAGAATTGAAACACCGCCGCAATTTGCACTATCCACCATATTGCCGTCTTATTTTGGTAACCTTTTCTCATGAACAACTCCCGGTGCTGGTCCGGCTGGCAGAGAATTATTCAGCAACACTACAGGGACGGGCCAGACAACGAGGCTGGTTCGGGAATATGGATCGTCTTACATCGGATGTACTCGACATTTTGGGGCCAGTAGCTTCTCCCATTTCGAGAATCAAGAATAGATACCGATTTCAATGTATGATAAAATGGCGTGGAAATATCGACGCGATTAGTTTGGCTCAGCAAGTAGCTGATGAAATGGCCGAATCCGCACAGGCGCAAAAGTTGCTGATTAGTCTGGATGTTGATCCACAAATGCTTATGTAGAGCGTTGCCACAAAAGTTATTAGCACAATTAATGCGGACAAGTCGTCCGTACATAGGATAATGTAGCAGTCGCGTTTGTGATGAATACAGTTAAGCCTAAACGAAGGAAAAAGGATAAAGAGGAAGGTGTTCTGTTGTCATGTCAATTAGAATTATAGTGTTGGAGCCGGATGATGTATTGCACAAAGTAGCAAAGGAAGTTACTAAAATTACACCTAACGTGCAAAAGCTGCTCGACGATATGGCAGATACGATGTATGAAGCGGAGGGTGTAGGTCTTGCTGCTCCGCAAGTAGGTATTTTGAAGCGTCTCATCGTTGTAGATGCTGGAGATGAACATGGTTTGATTAAAATGATCAACCCAGAAATCGTGGCCGAAGAAGGGGAGGACTTGGGTCCAGAAGGCTGCCTGAGTATACCAGGGTTGAACGGGGATGTGCGTCGTGCCGAGAAAGTTACAGTCAAGGGACTGGACCGCGAGGGTAAGGCCATTACCGTTACAGCGACAGGATTGCTTTCTCGTGCTTTTCAGCATGAAATCGACCATTTAAATGGAATTTTGTTCACGGATATTGCAGAAAAAGTATATGAGGTTGCGCTGGAACAGCCAGGACCGAACCGTCAGATAGGAGAGTGAGGTTCGATGAGTCAAGACATTCGTATTATCTTTATGGGTACGCCTGAGTTTGCAGTGCCTTCGTTGAACATGTTACTGGATAATGGTTATAACGTGGTCGGTGTGATTACACAGCCCGATAAGCCACAGGGACGGAAAAAAATATTAACGCCTACACCAGTTAAGGAAGCGGCAGAAAAACGCGGATTACCTGTACTGCAACCGACCCGCCTGCGCCAGCCAGAAGCGGTGGCTCTGGTGGCGGAGCTGCGTCCTGATCTGATCGTAACCGCAGCCTATGGGCAAATTTTGCCAAAATCCGTACTAGACCTGCCTCGTTTCGGCTGCCTGAATGTGCATGGTTCGTTACTTCCCCGTTATCGGGGAGGTGCACCGATCCAGCGTGCGATTATTAACGGTGAGACCGTGACGGGTGTGACGCTGATGTATATGGCGGAAGGACTGGATACTGGCGATATGATATCGCGAGTTGAGGTTGCTATAGAGCCAGAGGATACCTCCGGTACGATTTTTGAGAAGCTAAGCGTAGCTGGAGCAAAGCTTTTGCAGGGCGAGCTGCCTAAATTGCTGGCAGGCCAATCAGACCGTACGCCGCAAAACGAGGACGAGGCGACCTATGCTCCGAATCTGAACCGCGACGATGAGCGTATTTCGTGGAGTGACAATGCACAGCAGATATACAACCGGATTCGCGGCCTTGTACCTTTTTCCGGCGCGTTTACGCTTTGGGAGGAAAATGTTTTTAAAATATGGGCTGCTGAGCAGCCTTTCATAAATAATGAAGTGAGTGGCTCAAATGCTCCAGCACCCGGAACGGTTCTTCAATTGACCGCTCGTGGCATTGAGGTGCAGACAGGCGAGGGAACTCTTTGGCTGACTCAGGTTCAACCGGCTGGCAAAAAGGTTATGGATGCCGGAACCTTTGCGCGCGGCGGACAGATGAAGCCAGGCACGGTGCTCGGATGAGCGGGAGTCACTCCCGTCAGGGAGGCAAAGGCAAGGGAGTGGGTGCCAGATCCGGCAATACTCGCAAACAGACGGCGCGGGAAGTTGCACTTGATGTGTTGACCGGTGTGGAGCAAGAGGGTGCGTATAGCAATCTTGAGTTAAATCGTCGACTTCAGCAGGCAGGTTTATCTGCAAGTGACGCTGGTCTGGCGACTGAACTTGTATACGGTACAGTCGCACGCCGAAATACACTTGATTATTTTTTGAATAAATTTGTTCAAAAAGGAACGGCCAAGCTTCAGGCTTGGGTACGTTCGTTGCTGCGGATGAGTGTGTATCAGGTGGTGTATCTGGATCGAGTTCCGGATCATGCAGTCGTTAGTGAAGCGGTGACCATTGCCAAGCGTCGTGGGCATCAGGGGATTTCCGGTATGGTCAACGGCGTGCTCCGCAGCATGCTGCGTGAGCCGGACAAGCTGCGTATTCCTGACGATTTGTCACCAGAGGAACGGATTTCATTAGAACATTCTCATCCACAGTGGCTGGTTAAGCGTTGGATTAAGCAATACGGTGCAGATACTGCTGAGGCTATCTGTCAGGCTAATAATGAGCCCCCTGCGGTCAGCGTACGGGTGAATACGACAATGACCAGCCGTGATCAGCTGCTGGACGAGATGCGCTCAAAAGGACTTGATGCCGTTCCTTCGGCAGTTAGTCCCTATGGGATTGTTGTTCGTAGCGGTGGCAATATGGCGCTTACCTCGTGGTATACGGACGGCTCGCTGTCCGTACAGGATGAAAGCTCTATGCTCGTTGCCGAAGCAGTTGCTCCTGAGCCCGGTATGCTGGTACTGGATTGCTGTGCCGCTCCAGGCGGCAAAACAGCTCATATGGCTGAGCTGATGAAGGATCGCGGTCGGATCGTTGCAAATGATCTGCATGCCCATAAGCATCAATTAATCCGTGAACAGGCTAAACGACTTGGCCTGGATGCCGTGGAAACAGTCACTGGTGATGCGCTAGAACTGAAGGAACGATATGCCCCAGCTTCTTTTGACCGTATTTTGCTGGATGCACCATGCTCTGGCTTTGGAGTAATTCGTCGTAAACCGGACCTGCGTTGGAGCAAAACTGCGCAGGATGTTCGCGACATTACACAGCTTCAGCATGAGCTGCTGGATAGTGTGGCGGGACTGTTGAAGCCAGGTGGCATTCTGGTATACAGTACATGCACGATTGAGCCGGACGAAAATGAAGGACAATTGACTCGGTTTTTAAGCGAACATTCGGAGTATGAATTGGCAGAGGGTCATTCCTTCCCGGACGTGAGCCGCGAAATGGATAGTATACAGGGAGGCTCGGTACAGCTGTTACCGCAGCATTTCCACAGCGACGGATTTTATATCGCGCGCCTACGTCGGGTGAAATAGCGCGGAAGAGAATTCCATGCAGCTGCCCACCAGCATTTCCACATTCCGCCGGAACATTTCCGGCGGTTTTTTGCATGAAGACGAAAAATTTTTACCCCCTCAGGGATTTGTGCTAAAATAGGAAGAATGAAAAATACGATCTGCGATCAAACAGAACTTAATGAAGAAGGAACGGGTGCAAACATTGATGAAACCTTTTATATATGATTTAACTTTGGAGGAGCTTCAGGACTGGGCCAAGAACAATGGCGAGCCTGCTTTTCGTGGAGGACAAATTTTTGACTGGCTGTATGTGAAGCGGGTCAATGATTTCAGCGAGATGACGAATTTGCCCAAGGCGCTGAGAGAGAAGCTTGAGGAGCAATTTAGTTTTGTGACGCTTAGTGAAATTACAAAGTTGGAATCAAAGGACGGTACAGTAAAATTCCTGTTCGGTTTGCATGATGATCATGCCATTGAAACGGTCATTATGAGACACAATTACGGAAACAGTATTTGTGTAACGACACAAGTGGGTTGCCGAATTGGTTGTACTTTCTGCGCTTCGACGCTTGGAGGCCTCAAACGGAACCTGACAGCTGGTGAAATTACTGCACAGGTAGTACAGGCTCAGAAAATTTTGGATAAAACGAATGAACGAGTGAGCAGCATCGTGATTATGGGCTCGGGCGAGCCTTTTGAAAACTATGAAGCGACCATGACGTTTTTGCGTACAATGGTTCATGAAAAAGGTCTGAACATTGGTCAACGTCATATCACAGTGTCGACCAGCGGTATTGTACCGAATATTTATAAATTTGCCGACGAGGATACCCAGATTAATCTGGCAATATCCATTCATGCGCCTAATGATGCACTTCGGTCGAAGCTAATGCCTGTAAATCGGCGTTATCCCTTTAAGGATGTTATGGATTCTCTACGTTACTATCTTGCTAAGACGGGGCGGAGAATTTCGTTTGAATATGCCCTGATTGGTGGGGTAAACGATCAGGCAGAACATGCTGAAGAGCTAGCGGATGTGTTAAAGGACATGCTGTGTCACGTTAATTTGATTCCAGTCAACCATGTGCCTGAGCGCAAGTATGTGCGCACATCGCGTAGCGATATTTTTAATTTTCAACGTATTCTTGCCGAAAAAGGCGTCAATGTGACGATCCGGCGTGAACAGGGTCACGATATTGCCGCTGCCTGCGGTCAGTTGCGTGCAAAGCATATGGAGTTGGGGTGAAACCATTTGATCAAAACAGTTCATGTCAGCCATGTCGGACGTGTACGTTCGGTGAATGAGGATTCTGCCTGGATCAGGCACTTAGAGCAAGGCTATATTCTTGGGATTGTTGCCGATGGTATGGGGGGGCATTTGGCCGGTGATACGGCCAGCCGCCTTGCGGTAGAGACACTTGCCGCTGATTTGGCGACGCTGGAGAGCGGATTATCCGCACATTCTTTGACGGCGGCGCTCAGCGACGCTATTTTGCATGCCAATGAAGTCATCTTCCAGACGGCTGCACGCGATGAGAAGTATCATAATATGGGAACGACAGTTGTTGCGGTTTTACTATACGACGCATCCGGAATTATCGGACATATCGGTGACAGTCGCGCCTATGTCATATCCAAAGGAGCGGTACGTCAGCTTACAGAAGACCATACTTTGGTTAACGAGCTGTTCAAAAACGGTCAGATCAGTAAGGAAGAACGGGAGAACCATCCTCGTCGCAATGTACTGACACGGGCGCTGGGCACTGATTCCGAGGTGAAAGTGGATATTGACTCCATTACGCTGGAAAAAGGCGATGTACTGTTACTGTGTAGCGACGGATTAAGCAATCTGGTAACGGAAGAACAAATCAGTAAAGTAGTAGGTGCCGCAGAGAATCCTTTGGAGGAGCGTGCGGATCGTCTGCTACATCTGGCGTTGCTTGCCGGAGGAGACGATAACATTACTGTAGCTTTGTTTGAATTGCCCGATGACACGGTTTCATTGAATGAAAAGGGGTGTGACGCATGATCGGGCACCTGCTAGGGGGAAGATACGAAATTATTGAGCGTATCGGTGGCGGCGGTATGGCTCTGGTGTACAAGGCTCAAGACATTTTGCTGAATCGCAATGTCGCAGTTAAAGTGTTGCGCCAGCAATTTGTTCATGACGAGGAATTTATTCGCCGGTTTCGGCGTGAGGCGCAGTCTGCGGCTTCGCTTTCGCATTCGAATGTGGTCAGTATTTATGATGTCGGCCAAGAGGATGAAATCCATTATATTGTAATGGAGTGCATCGAAGGTAAAAATTTGAATGAGATTATTAAAGAACGTGCGCCATTGCAAGTGGATGAAGCAGTACGGATTGCTTCCCAGATTTGTGATGCGCTGGAGCATGCTCACCAAAATCAGATCATTCACCGAGACATCAAGCCTCATAATATATTAATTGGACGTAATGGACGGGTTAAGGTAACCGATTTTGGGATTGCTAGAGCTGTTACGTCAACGACCATTACCCAGACGGGTTCTGTTGTAGGTTCTGTTCATTATTTTTCACCTGAGCATGCAAAGGGTGTCGTCACCGGCGAAAAATCGGACTTATATTCTTTAGGTATTGTCTTATATCAAATGCTGACGGCGCAGCTCCCTTTCCTCGGAGAAAGTCCAATTAGTGTAGCGCTCAAGCATTTGCAAGAGGAGTTTGAGGAACCGCGTAAAATTAATCCGTTGATTCCGCAAAGTGTGGAAAATGTCATTCTAAAATCCATGCGCAAAAATCCAGAAGAGCGTTATCAATCGGCAGATGAAATGCTAAAAGATTTGGAAACCTGTTTGCTGCCGGGACGGCGTAATGAATCCAAGCTGGAGTTTACACATTTGGATGATGAGGATCAAACACGGGTTATTCCGGCTATTAAGCCTCAACAATTAGGGATGTCTTCTAGCGGGGAAGATGTACCTGCCCAACCGCGTGAGTCTGAACAGCTTCCGAGCAAGCAATCGTCCAAGAAAAATAGAAAAAAAGCGATCTTGTGGGTAACACTAGTGTTGGTGTTACTTCTGTGCATGGGCGGAGTGGTGTACTATGTGCAAAGTGTACTTGTCGTGCCTGAGGTAAAAGTACCAGGTGTATTGACACAAACAGAAGACCAAGCGAAGGTTAATCTCAGTAAAGCGGGTTTACTCATTGAGGAGCCAATCCAGCATGAATACAAAGAGGGGATCGCGCCTGGAATTGTATTTTATCAAAGCTATCCTGCAGATTCTTTAGTCAAGGAAGGAACCAAGATTAGTCTGAAAGTCGGGATTGCCAAGCCGCTCACCCCAATGCCGGATGTAAAAGGCCAAAGCTACGAGAATGCTGTTAAGCTGCTGACCGCCCAGCAAATTAAGGAGACGCAGATTCAGCAAAATGAGCAGTTCAGTGATCAGGCCGTTGGGACCGTCCTTAGTCAGACTCCAGCTGCAAATGAGCCATTTGATAAGGATTCAGTCCAAGTTGTGCTCACAGTCAGCAAGGGCGCTGACACTGTAAAAATGCCAAGTCTCGTAGGGAAAACGCAGAACCAAGCGGAAAATGAGGTCAAAAAGGCAGGGCTGAAGGTTGGCTCGATTAAAGAAGAATTTAGCTATGAGCAGGAAAAAGGAAGAGTAACCAAACAATGGCCGTCCGAGGCAGGCAGTGAGTTGCCACCAAATACGGAAATTACGTTTTATGTAAGCACTGGTTACCCGCCAGAAGCGATTACGCTGCCATTTAATGTGCCTGTTGCACCGAAGGAAGAGGGTAAAAACAGCAAAATTCGTATTACTTATACGGATGCACGTGGAGAAAATCAGGAATGGGGAAGCCGTACAATTAATACGACACAGGTGTTCACTATCAACCTGCTAATGGCTCCGAACAAAGACAGTGTTGTCTCAGTATTTAGAGATGGTGACTTTATTGATACGTATCCGGTCTCTTATATTGATGCGAAAAATGGAACAGTGACGATGCCTCAAATTGCCCCACCTGCTGGAACTTCACCAACGGATACACCTGATGGTAATTCCTCGCAAAATGGAAGTGGAAACGGCGAGGAAGGTGATAACGGGGGATCTTCTAATGATAGTGGTGACGGTGGAGGCGACTCGAACAATCAGGAGGGCACAGGAGGTAATGGTGACCCTTCCGCCTTTGTTCCTGGAACGAATTCCACGGGGGCTACGCGCAGTGAGTTGGCAGTTAGCCATAAAAACAACCAAGGTCACGCTTCCCACAAAAAGAAGGAAAAAGTGATTGAGGCTGTTCAGCATCAGTAAACGTGCAATAGGAGATGCTTAACCTGCTATACGCAATAAAACTTAAACATTATGAAGGAGGACATCTTACACATGCCTGAAGGTCTGATCGTCAAGGCGCTTAGCGGATATTATTATGTCTCCAGCCTGGATCAGGATGGGCGTCCGGTATCTGGCGAAGCTACGGTACAATGCAGAGCACGCGGCATTTTTAAGAAAAAAGAGATCACGCCTCTTGTCGGTGATCGGGTCGTTTACGAACTGACTGAGAACGGGGAAGGTATGGTCAAGGAGATTAGAAAGCGTACAACGGAGCTGATTCGTCCTCCGGTAGCTAATACCACGCTTGCTGTGCTGCTGTTTTCCTTACGTGAGCCGGATTTAAACCTGCCTTTACTGGATAAATTTTTAGTCCATATTGAGCACGCCGGGCTGGATACGATTATCTGTCTGACTAAGCGCGATTTGTATGAAGGCAGCCCTTCAGAGGATGACACCGTGCTGACCGTTCAGGAAATGTACCGGAAGATCGGTTATGAAGTGCTGGTAACCAGTGCCCGTACCGGAGAAGGAACGGTTGAGCTTAAGAAGCTGTTGGCTGGTCAAATCAGCGTGTTTTCCGGGCAGTCAGGTGTAGGGAAGTCTTCCATGCTTAATGCTTTGGAGCCTGGGTTAACGCTCGAGACGAGCGCCATAAGCAATAAGCTGGGCCGAGGAAGACATACGACTCGTCATGTAGAGCTTATTCCTTTAGACAACGGAGGGTTTGTAGCAGATACGCCGGGGTTTAGCCAGTTGGATTTTCTGGAGCTGGGTGTGGATGAACTATCTCCCTGTTTTCGTGAATTCCAGCAGTATGCGGAAGGATGTAAATTTCGGGGGTGTACCCATATTCACGAGCCGGGCTGTAAAGTAAGAGAGGCCCTGGAAGAAGGACATATTTCACAGGGACGGTATGATAGCTATTTGCAGTTCTATCAGGAATTAAAAGAAAAAAAGCGGAGGTACTGAGTATATGTTAAAAATAGCACCGTCGATTTTATCCGCTGATTTTGCTCGCTTGGGCAGTGAAGTTGCGGAAGCTGCGGCAGGAGGGGCAGACTGGATTCATGTGGATGTAATGGATGGGCATTTTGTATCCAATATTACATTGGGGCCACCTATCGTTCAGGCTATTCGTCCGCATACGACTCTTCCCTTGGATGTTCATCTGATGATTGAGCATCCTGAACGTTATATTGGCGATTTCGTAAAAGCAGGAGCCGATATCATCACTGTTCATGCTGAGGCGTGTGTTCATTTGCATGGTGTCCTTCACTTGATCAAGCAGCAAGGCGCTCTGGCTGGAGTGGCTCTCAATCCGGGTACTTCACCATACGCGATCAAGGAAGTGCTGCCAAATGTAGATATGATTCTAGTGATGACGGTCAATCCTGGCTTTGGAGGACAGTCCTTCATTCCAGAGACGTTGAATAAAATCAGACAAATCCGTGCTTGGTTGAACGAATTGGGTCGTCCAGACGTACATATCGAGGTAGACGGAGGTATTGCGGAGGAGACGGCACCAGCCGTATTTGAAGCGGGGGCTAACGTGCTGGTGGCTGGTAGTGCGGTATTCGGCAGAGCAGACCGCGCAGCGGCTATTGCTACGATTCGGGACAGTGCAGCTCGTTTGTCCAAGTGAAGCTGACCGAAGCATTGTGGATGACTGTCGCGAGCATGGCGACGGGGTTGACCCTTAGCTGTTTCTCGCTTGTGAAGGCTCCTTGGAATGCCGTTCTTTCACTTTTGGCTGTTCTAGTTGTGCTGTTTTATTTTCGTAAAAATGAACGGCGTGGTTTACGAATAGGTTTTGTGGTGTGCAGCGTACTTTATTATATCCTGTTTATTTTCATACTCTCAGCATATCTCTATGTTCGCGGACTTGTCTGATGGTATAGCCTGGGATGGTTGTGCATAAATATGGTTACATGAGCGGGATTCTCATGTAGCCTTTTTTTGTGGGGTAACAACCCTTGACAGGTTGCATAAACTACAGAGAACGGATGCAGGAGGATGATGGGGAGGGTGAGGCATGAAGTTTTACACAATCAAGCTGCCAAAATTTCTGGGTGGATTCGTTAAAGCCATTTTGAATACATTCCAGAAAAACTGAATTCAACGTAATGTAAACACAGGATGTAGGATGAAAGCTAGAGGTACACAGGGCACGCTTCCCGGGCAGAACAGATAGGTAGCTCGGTAGTAAAAGATAAGAACGCACGGGAAGGTGCCTGACATTTTGTTCTCCTGAACTAGGCAGATATTACTTTTCGAATAACCAAAAAAGCACCCGTTTAAAACGAGGTGCCTTTTGTTTATAACGATATTTTTTTACGACTACACGCGAGTCACTTTACCGGCTTTCAATGCACGAGTGCTGACATAAACGCGTTTCGGTTTACCGTTAACGAGAATGCGAACTTTTTGTACGTTGACGCCCCAAGTACGGCGATTACGGTTGTTAGCGTGAGATACGTGGTTACCGCTGCCAGGCTTTTTGCCTGTTACAGAACATTTACGAGACATGATTCCACCTCCTATTCTGAAAATAACCAAATTCCATATGGAACGGGTCTCTCTTCAGGCCGACTGGGTCAGCCGGACTTTGTAAGTCACTAACCTGAACAAAACAATACTTAAATATAATATCATAGTCAAAAAAGCTCCGTCAACTGATTCAAAAACTTTATTTATTTCTCTTTCGCATTATAGTACAATATGGGATAGTTATTGTTGCGATTATTTTGTATTTAAATGGAATGTGAATTCTTATTCCAGTCATGCCGGCGGTTCAGAGGCGGGACTATAGTTATCATTCCAGCCGATGATTTATTGTGGGGCAGTTGACTGGTTTTTCATTGTATATGACCTGTAGAAGAACGACCAGACGTGAGTACAAGAGCTTATGAAAGTGTGACATTCGTATTCGTCGTCTGGCTTTAGTATAATTTAATTGAACCTGTAGGCACAGTTGAATAAGGTGTGGTGAAGGTTGATAGTAAAACAAGTGTATTAAGCTAGGAAGGGGAATTCTCTTGAGTAATCGTTCTTTGAATGGAACAGATTTTACCGCAATGGTTTTAGCCGGGGCGGAACAATTACAGCAGCATGCGGAACATGTCAATTCACTAAATGTATTCCCGGTGCCAGACGGTGATACGGGAACCAACATGAATTTGACGATGAGCGCGGGCGTAACGGAATTAAAGAGGGGGGATTCTTCCTCCATCGGTGTCATGTCCGGCATATTATCCAAAGGTTTGCTGATGGGAGCCCGCGGCAATTCAGGGGTTATCCTGTCTCAGTTGTTTCGTGGCTTCAGCCGTTACGCTGCCCCATACGAGGAATTGAATACCCTTCAGTTCGCATCGGCATTGCAGAGCGGGGTGGATGCGGCCTACAAGGCGGTGGTTAAGCCGGTGGAGGGTACAATTCTTACCGTGGCGAAGGAAGCGGCTAGGCATGCTGTGTTTTTCTCGCGCCGGACGAACGATATCACGGAACTGATGGAAGAAGTGCTTGCCAAAGCGAAGGAAACGCTTGCCATGACGCAGGACATGCTCCCTGTACTGAAGCAAGTAGGAGTTGTAGATTCGGGTGGGCAAGGTCTTGTGTATATTTATGAAGGCTTTATGCAGCATCTTGGAAGCGGCTTGGTGACGTCTCCAATTGCAAAAAGTGATAATGCACGCCAGGTTTTTGCTCCTCACGTATCGGAGAGACCTACTGCTCCTGCAGTTGTTCCTTCCCCAGATGCGCCGATTTCTGCGCAAGCGAAGCTCGAAACGGATAATATTGAATTTTTGTATGATATGGAGTTTTTTATTAATCGACAACTGGGCGATGCGCAAGGTACCTATTTTGATGAGGAAGCCTTCCGGAAAGCGTTATCTGTAGATGGTGATTCTATTATCGTGATTTCAGACGATGATGTCATCAAGGTTCACGTGCATTCTAAGGCTCCTGGTGAAGTACTGAATTTGGCACTGCGTTACGGAGAAATTACACAGATTCGTATTTTAAATATGCGCGAGCAGCATCGTGATTTGTTGTCTGCGGGTATGGATGTTGCTCCTGAGCCTGAGTGGTTTGCTGAAATACCAACAGAGCCTGTACGTGAGGAAGAGCCGTCTGAGCCTCCCGCTCATGAACTGGCATCCTTTGGTTTTATAGCTGTGGCTTCCGGTGAAGGAATTGCTGATATTTTCAGAAGTTTAGGCGTCGATGTTGTCCTTGCTGGCGGTCAAACAATGAATCCGAGCACAGAGGACTTCGTTAATGCGGCCCGCTCGATTGCGGCTCAACATATTTTTATTCTTCCGAATAATTCCAATATTATTTTGGCGGCAGAACAAGCACGTGAACTGCTAGAGATGGAACGTTTGGTGTCGGTTATTCCGAGCAAAACAATTCCTCAGGGCATTGCGGCAGCATTTGCTTTTCAGGAGGAAGAGGCTTTTGAGGTAAATCAGGACAATATGCGTGACGCAGTCACCCGGGTGAAGTCTGGGCAAGTGACCTACGCGGTACGGGATACGACGCTTGATGATCTGCATATTACAGCAGGGCACTACATCGGTATTCAGGATTCCAAGATTGTTGCGACCGAGGAACACTTAATGGCAACGTCCCGTCTTTTGCTAGCGAAAATGCTGGTGAATGGCGATGAAATTGTTACGATTCTTACAGGTTCGGACGCGAATCAAGAAGACACAGATCAGCTTGTTGCATGGATTGAAGAAAATTATGCGGATGCTGAAGTGGAAGTTCATGAAGGTGGTCAGCCGATTTATCCTTATTTGTTCTCAGTGGAAACCTGATGTGCTTTTGCGCCCCAAGGAAGTCCACTACAAAAGGAGGTCTGACTGATGAGTAGTACCATCATTTTGACGGATAGCACAGCTGATATTCCACCGGAATTAGCAGACCGTCTCGGTATAGTCGTTGTACCACTGACAGTGATGTTCGGCAGCACAGCTTACCTGGACGGCATTGAGATGTCAGCGGCGCAGTTTTACAGCGAACTGGTGCGGGCTGATGAGCTGCCTACGACTTCACAGCCTTCACCAGCCCGTTTTTTGGAGACGTACACGACACTGTTGAAGCAATACCCTGAGAGTCAGGTTATCTCTATCCATTTATCCTCGGGTGTGAGCGGAACGTATCAGTCTGCTTTGCTGGGCAAATCCATGCTAGAGAAGCATGAACATAGAGTGACTGTGGTGGATTCCAAATCAGCTTCATACGGATACGGTATGCTAGTGGTTTATGCGGCAGAGCTAGCGGCAGCCGGGCACTCCCCGGCTGATATTGTTCGGGCTGTGGAACGTCGTGGAGAGCGCCGTTGTTTGTATTTCCTGGTGGATACCCTGCAATACTTACAAAAAGGCGGACGTATTGGTAAGGCAGCGGCAATGGTGGGCACGTTGCTTAACATTAAGCCGATACTTTCGATTGACAAAGAAGGCATTATTTATTCGGTTGATAAGGCGAGAGGGCATAAAAAAGCGACAGCGAGAATTATTGAACTACTGGAGCGGGACTTAAAAGGCCAAAAAATTAATATTGCTGTGGGTCATACGGCAGATCGCTCAGCGGCAGAAGCGTTCGTGGCTCAGCTGGCAGAGCATTTTGAGCTAGGAGATCGAATATATACTGAACTTGGCGCTGTGATTGGGACCCATGTAGGGCCAGGAACGATTGGCATTTTTGTGTGGCCGGCCGGAGATGAGAGGTAATATGCTGCAATTGGATCAAATACCTTTAAAACAAATTCATGGCGTGAGTGCTCTCAAAGAGGGAGAGCTTCACGCTTTTGGCATTTTTAACATACAGGATATGCTGGAATATTATCCGTTTCGGTATGAAGATTACCGACTGCGCTCGCTAAGCGAAGTGAAGGACGGAGATAAGATTACGGTACAAGCCAAAATTATGGGCATTCCGGTGCTTCAGCGTTACGGGCGCAAATCAAGGTTGACTTGTAAATTGATGGCCGAGGATTGGATGTTTACCGCGACGTGGTTTAATCGGCATTTCATGAAGGAGCAGCTAACCTCAGGTCGTGAAATTGTGGTGACTGGTAAATGGGACCTCAAACGTATGCAGATGACTGTTGCAGATTCTGAGTTTCCTGATAAAGGAGTAGCCCGCTCGGGGACACTTCAACCGGTGTACTCTATAGGCGGCAAGATTACGCAAAGCTGGATGCGAAAAACGATGAATCAGACGCTCCAGCAGTTTGGTGAAATGATCCCCGAAATATTGCCTGAGTTGCTTGTACGCAAATATAGTATGATGCCGCGCAAGCAGGCTATTGCGGGTATACACCAGCCTCAGGACAACCGCGAGGGGCAAGAGGCTCGTCGGCGAATGGTGTATGAGGAGCTATTTTTATTTCAGCTGAAAATGCAGGCATTCCGGGCGTTAAATCGTGGTCGAGCGGACGGGGTGGTACATACAGTGGATAACGCCACGATTCGTGAATTTGTAAGGGCTTTGCCTTTTGAATTAACGGATGCACAGAAGAAGGTAGAGCTTGAAATACTGCACGATCTACGCTCACCTTATTGTATGAACCGTCTGCTTCAGGGGGATGTTGGGTCAGGTAAAACAGTTGTTGCTGCCATCGGTTTATTTGCCACAGTACGTTCCGGTTTTCAGGGAGCGCTGATGGTGCCAACCGAAATATTGGCCGAGCAGCACATGCGATCGCTTCACAAGCTGTTTGAGCCCTTTGAAATCAGCGTTGGTCTACTGACTGGGAGTACAACCGGGAAGAAGCGTAAGGAACTGCTAGCTGCTCTCCAAATGGGTCTGCTGGACATTGTAGTAGGCACCCATGCTCTCATTCAGGAGGATGTATATTTTCGTCAGCTTGGGCTTGTTGTAACGGATGAGCAGCATAGATTCGGAGTGAACCAGCGAAGTGTACTGCGTCGCAAAGGCTATAATCCCGATGTGCTGACGATGACGGCCACACCGATCCCTCGTACGCTGGCCATCACTGCGTTTGGCGATATGGATGTTTCTACGTTGTCAGAGCGGCCGAAGGGGCGTATTCCAATTTCCACCTATTGGGTGAAGCACGAACTGATGGATCGGGTACTTGGTTTTATTTCCCGCGAGGTAGACCAGGGACGGCAGGCTTATCTGATTTGTCCGTTGATTGAAGAGTCGGAGAAGCTAGACGTACAGAATGCCATCGATTTGCATATTCAAATGCAGCAGGCTTTTCCACATTACCGCGTTGGGCTATTACATGGACGGATGACTCCCGCAGAAAAGGAAGAAGTTATGCGTTCTTTCTATGCGAATGAAATTCAGTTGCTCGTTTCAACGACGGTTGTGGAGGTAGGGGTAGACGTTCCCAATGCGACACTAATGATCATTATGGATGCGGATCGTTTTGGACTATCCCAGTTACATCAATTACGTGGACGAGTCGGACGGGGTGCACATGCCTCGTATTGCGTATTGATCGCTGACCCTAAGTCGGAGGTTGGTCAGGAGCGGATGAAGGTTATGACCGATACGGACGATGGTTTTGAGGTGGCTAGACGCGATCTGGATTTGAGGGGGCCGGGTGACTTTTTTGGTACCAAGCAGAGTGGGCTACCCGAGTTTCGTTTAGCAGATATGGTAGCGGATTTTGAGGTGCTGGAAAAGGCGCGTGAGGATGCAACTGATCTGATCAAGGATGCGTCCTTTTGGACATCTCCGCAGTATGAAGCATTGCGCGGTTATTTGCAAAAAGAGCAGATTTTTCAGGGGGATCTCATCGATTAATCCACCATGAATTATGAGATTGTTTTAAACGTTTTAAACAGATAGGCACAATGGACAGGCTGGCCGTCATATATTTGGGAATGACCGAATGATATGGGAGGTGTGGCAACATTGAGCTATCAGCAATATGGAATCAGTCCGCAACTGGTGGAGCGGATTAAGTTGAAAATGAAGAATCGTGCGCTCAAGGAGCGGGTTAAGCAGCAGATTGAAGGTGTGACTAAAGCGGACCTGCAAAATAAAGCTAAGGTGCGTCATCTTGTGAAGTCCACTTCTGCTATTTTAAACGAGCGTTTGACGGCTGCGCAGGAGGAGCAATTGACCGCCTTCGTATTGGCACAAAAAATTGATCCGTCCAATACATTTCATCTAATCAAGCTGTGGGGAATGTTCCGTTGATTGCTATTTGAAGAGGTGCTTCAAAGCGTTCTCCATGTTTTTTTGTGAAGCACAGATAAAAAAAGGATTGCCTGATATCAGGCGATCCTTTTTGGTTTGTTTTAGTTCATTCCCCGGGCAATAGCTAGTGTGCACTTATCATGAGACTTTTTATTTGTAATGACCGCCAATTTTGATAGAGCGTTCCATGGCCTGCCCGGCATCTGTTAACGATGATGCTCGCATGATGATGGACTGACCATACCGATCCTTTAAAGTGTCCGTCACCTTTTCCAAAGCACGGGATCGCTCCTGATCCTCAAATAAATCCAACTGATATAGTTGATCATCCACCAATCCGCTTAAAGTAACCCCTGCGCGCTTCACGGGCATATGATTCCAAAAAGTATAAAAGATTTTTTTAACGGTTTCATATACTTTTTGGGTATGGTTTGTAGGATCGGGTATCTTCATTTGTCGGGAGAACCCAGTTGGTGCCTCGTAGGGACTGCATATACAATGAACAGTCACAACTGAGCCCATATATCCTTTGCGGCGGGCGTCCCGACACACCTCTTCTGTTAGTTCAAGCAGGATGGTTTCCACTTCCGCAGGCTGGAGATAGTCGCGGGGAAGAGTCATCATATGACCGATGGATTTGGGAGGTGTATTAAATGTTTCCGGCTTGACCGGGCTGTGATCGATCCCGTTAGCAGTCCGCCATATCACCTCTGCCTGAATATCGGACTGCTTGCCGAAATGAGACCGGAATCTGTCCTGTAGCCGGGGTAAGGGGGTACGTGCGATATCTCCAATGGTGTGTAGTCCAAGCTTCTCCAAATGCCGTTCCATACGCGAACCAATGCCGAACATAAGACGTACTGGCTGAGGCCACAGCAACGCTGCAATATCGGATGTAGGCAACAAGAAAATGCCACTGTCATTTTTTTTAGCCCATATATCTGTCGCGGTTTTAGCCAGCATTTTGTTGGAGCTGATGCCAATTCGAATCCATACTCCTGTTTGTGCCAGTACCTTTTGCTGAATTTCACTTGCAATACTCACCGGATCTCCGAACAGAGAGAGACTTCCGCTCATATCCAGAAACTGTTCATCAATGCTGAAAACTTCAACCAAATCCGTATATTCATTATAGATTTCTGTTATTTTTAATGAGACATCGATATAATGCTGCATACGCGGGCGTACAATGATAAGGTCAGGACATTTTTTCACCGCTTCTCCCAGACGTTCTGCTGTAGATATACCGTATTTTTTGGCCAGCGGACATGCAGCTAAAATAATGCCTGAACGAAGTGCAGGGTCACCGGCCACAACGAGTGGCTTATGTTGGTATTTGGGATCATCTGCTTTTTCGATGCTGGTATAAAAACTTTGGCAGTCCGATAAGAATATGGTTCTATTTCTGCGTTCCTTCAAAAATTCGACCTCCTCTCCTGATAGGTGTTGATCATCCTACCAAAATATTCTTGAATGTATACTCTTATAGTAGTATTATATACAGAACAAGTGTTCCTAATACAAATGTATTTTTTGGAACGTTAGAGTTTACGTAAAACCTAACATGGCGTATCATAATATCTTGAGCAAAAACAAGTGGAAATGAATGAATATTGAGGGGAGAAAACCATTTTTATGAACCCAAAACGTCGACCATCATCTCAAAAACGCAGTAGGTGGCGTATTTTTGGCAGAGTTTTGCTAATTAATATCAAGTGGTTCTCGTTTGCGGGTGTACTTGGATTGCTATTTGCTGGAGGTCTTATATCCGGCTATGTAGCGGCACTGGTTCATGATGAACCTGTACGATCACGTCAGTTGATATATGAAAAGGTAAATGAGAACGCTCTGACCAGCTTTGTATTTTTTAATGATCAGGTAACTCCGGTTGGAAGAATGCGCATGGAGGAGGATCGACAGCTCGTTGATCTGAAGGATGTCCCTCAGTCGATTGTGGACGCCCTCATTTCAACGGAAGACAGCCAATTTTATGAGCACCGTGGTGTGGATTTAAAGGGAACAGCTCGTGCCGTTAAGCAGAAGCTTTTGAATGAAAACCGCCAAACAGGCGGCAGCACACTGACGCAGCAGGTAGCCCGAAGGGTTTTTCTCAGTCTGGATAAGACGGACAGCCGCAAGGTGAAGGAAATGCTGCTAGCATTGCGTATGGAACGGTTTATGGGCAAGGATAAAATATTAACGGCTTACTTAAACAAAATGCCTTTTGGTAATGGTTCCGCTGGTTACAATTTATATGGAATCAAGTCTGCTTCGTTAGGAATTTTCAATGTAAGTGATCTACATAAGCTTCATATTGCTCAGGCGGCTTATTTGGCAGGTCTCCCGCAACTGCCATCTGTTTATTCCGCTTTTGATGGTAAAGGGAACTTTGATGAAGAAGGCTTCAATAAAGCGATGGAGCGTCAGCGTGTCGTGTTGGGAAGAATGCTGGCAACAGGTAAACTTACGCTATCCGAATATAATGAGGCGCTTCAATTTGATGTGAAAGCCACTCTTGCGCCACATCGCGAAAAAAGTTATAACACATTCCCTTATTTGATGCTGGAGACAGAGCGGGAAGCGGCCCAATTGTTAGCGCTCCAGCAAAATCCGGATATCACGCCAGCCGAAATTTCCAAGCCTGAGCATGCCGAGCTTCTTCAAAATACGCGAGAAGAGTTGCAAAGGTCCGGATATCGAATTTATACAACGATAAATAAGAAAATTTATAATAATATGCGGCAGATTGCAGCCAATCCACAAAACTTTTCTCCATACAGTAAGAAGAAGGGATTAGAGCAGATTGCAGCAATCATGATTGATCATAAAACAGGGGCTGTACTTGGTATGATCGAGGGCAGAGATTTTAATACCGAGCAAATGAACTATGCAACTCAAATGACACGTCAGCCCGGTTCTGCCATGAAGCCTATTGCTGCTTATTTACCTGCTTTGGAAAAAGGCTACACTCAGCCAGCCGGTCTTATTGATGATTCACAAATCATATTGAAAGACGGACGTAAAGGTTATCATATTCCTAAAAATTATAACAGACGGTACGAGGGGCTTATGACAGCCCGTGAAGCACTCAATCGGTCAATCAACATCCCTGCGCTGAGGCTGTTCTTATATGAAGTTAAAATTCCTAACGCTTGGAATTTTGTGCGTTCTCTTGGAATTACGACCATTCAGTCGCAGGATGAACATGCACAGACAGGGGTTTTGGGTGGACTAAGTAAAGGGGTATCCGTCGAGGAACTGACCGCAGCATATGGAACGATTCCCAATATGGGTGTATATAATGCACCTCATCTGATCAGCAAAATTACGGATGCCAACGGGAAGATCGTATATGAATTTAAACCGCAGACGAGACGTGTATATTCGCAGCAAACCGCATTTTTGATGACGGATATGCTCAAAACGGTTATATCAGATCCGAGGGGAACTGGCAAACGTCTGCAAAATGCTTTTAAAAGCTATGGTGACATTGATATCGCCGGTAAAACCGGTACGACACAAAACTTTGGTGATGTGTGGTTTATGGGGTATACACCTGACGTTACACTAGGCGTCTGGGCTGGTTACCGCCAACAGGTTAATACACTATCTCAAGAAGGCCATTCCAGAGCACAGTCAGTGTGGGCACTGATCATGAATGAGGCGGTCAAGGACCAGCCTGAGCTTTTTAAGAATAAGCACTTTATACAGCCGGAAGGTGTTGTAAGAGTTACGGTTTCTAGCCTTACAGGTAAGCTACCAGGGCGTTATTCCCGTCAATCGGGTCAACTCGTGACTGACTGGTTTAATCAAAAATATGTGCCTACCGAGGTTGGAAGAGAACAGATTCCGCGTTCTGCTAGACCAGTGGTCCCATCCAAACCAGATATCAAGGAAAAAGCAGTCCCAGAGGTTGAGGTCCCTGCAATAGATCAAGAGAAAATTCCACCAGAGGAAACGGATCCTGCTATTCCTGACGCAGACACAGAGGTAGATATGCCTGATGAGAACAACGATGTGCCATCAACAGATACTTCGCAACCTTCTGTTGAAAATGAACAGGAGACTCCTTCTGAATCGGAAAGCCAGAGTGAGACTCCAAAAAACCAATCTGATGAAGTTACTTATCCAGAAATAATATCTGATCAACCCAAAAACTAAGCGACAGGAACGGTTTAGTTTAAAATGCCGTTCCCAACAATGTCTACAGTGACCTGCGGATGAAAACGAACATTGGGGTATTCTTCATTCCAATCTACACTTTTCCATACTACTGGATGATGAGCGATCAACTGTCTGTCTACGCCAAAGGCATCACATCCATTTTCCTGATTGCTTTGAGGATCATCTACAGTCTCTAGCGTTTGCGACAACACGCCTTCAGGAGTGAGATCATAAGCCGATGCATTTGCCAATCGGGCATCCTTCAAATTGTTCTGATCCCAGCAGCCTGTTATAAACATGAGTAGAGCCAGCATTCCAAGCGCTCTGCTCTTTTTTATGTTTCAGGTCCCTCCTTTTTTTTGAAGAGATAGGATAGAATTAGCAGCAGAAAAAGGGAACACAATTAGGGGGAAATAAGTAGAATTATTGGGCGTAGAACCAATTCCTAGTTATTATTTGATGATATGCGCCAGCTCTAATGGCAAAATAGCTGGATGGAAAGTAATCGTCGCAATGTAAATGGCAAGCAGCGTAAAAGCGATCAAAAAGCTCGTCATTCGAATCGTTCTTAGAAATGAACTAATAATCCAACGAGCGTGATAATCGTCTGGGCTTTGGTAAAATGCAGAAAAAGAGATGGGAGCTTTTAGAGTAGTTGGGCTACCATCAGCCAAAATCGCAATCCGTCCCTCCATTAGATTGGCGGTCACACGATCCGGTCGTTCCGTCTGAGCTATTGAGGGAAGAGAATAAGGATTGTCCTCCTTAAATTCTTGAATAAAAACGGGAGGGAGCGCCATATCGGAGGAGATTGCTTTAATTCTCGTTTTCACTGCTTTCACCAGCTCAGGATTAGCCAAGTCTTGAACATAGACAATAACGATTTTAGTTCGGGTTTTAGATCCCACATAAAGAGCGTACAACCAGTGACGGGGTGACAATTTGTTTGCGAATCAGATTCAGATTGATGGATAACTGCTCAAACATTTCTGCTTAATTCAACGGAAGTTGCGTCATGTCCAGCCAAGAGAGCACCTCCTTTTGGATGAGATAGGCATAATGTGTGCCAAATGGACTGAGTTTATCCATGATCTGGTGACTTATCCATTCTTGAATCACCAGATTACAAGGAGGCTTAATCTTGCGTCGGATCAATTCCTAGATAGTGTCCCAGTTTCCGCCGGACCTCGCTGCGAGCAAAGGATGAAAGCATGAAAAATCGCCTTTGATAGCCACGGCATACATACAAAACCTCTACGCCTTCATGATTTCGGATTTCGCTGTAAATTTTAATTCCTAGTGTTTTCATTCGCGCTTTTGTCTCTGCTAATTGAACAGCTACGCGCTGTTGTACTCCAGTCAGGCTACGAACATACAAATCGGGCATTTTTAGAGGAGAGGTATTTATAATACGAATGTCTCGTTCCAGCACATCCAGAACAAGAGTTAAAAGTACACACATCTTGACCAGCCCTGTGTCTTCTTCAGAAGGTAAAGGAGCTTTGCTCTTGTGGTTCAGTATCTTTTGGCTTGGCATAAAAATCTCCTTTACTCCGAGTAAGAATACAATATATAATCAGTATATAGAACGTATGTTCTATTTATACCTCATTATAGGAATTTTTCCATGGCTAAAGCAATCATCAATTATTGGAAAAGTGATGGGGAGCGATACCCATGTGCCATTATGTAAAGAATCTTACGTTTATCGCCAATGACAGTCAAACAGAGTTTATGTTAAGCTAATGGATAAAAACTTACATAAAAGGGGAGATCGTTCTGACTGCGGTCAGCCTTTACTATTTAACTTAAGAAAGTGGAGAAAGAAGGTATACATATTGTCACGTTCGTTATATGCAGCTTTATTACTGTTGAGCCTCATTTGGGGCGGTTCGTTTATGTTTATCAAGGTGTTGTTGCTACATCAGGTAGGGCCGTGGACTATTGTATTTCTCAGGTCCAGCTTTGGGCTTATTTTTATTGTCTTGTTAATGATACTTATGCGCAGGCCGTTTAAAATCAAAAGCATTCCGTGGAAATCGGTTACTCTGGTAGCTTCGGTCAACATGGTCTTGCCATGGACATTGATCGGTTTTAGCGAGACCAGAATAGCTAGCAGCATGGCTTCTGTATTGAATGCTACCACGCCCATATGGACCATGTTGGTGGGGCTTGTTTTTTTCGGAGCTATTTTTCATCGAATGCAGTGGTTAGGAATGGGTCTCGCTTTTGTAGGAATTATTATTTTATTGGGTATTAATCCTGCATCTATTATTTCTGTTGATCCTGTGGGTTTTGGGTGTATGCTGCTTGCGACTCTTTGCTACGGATTTGGAACACAGCTCTCCAAACGTTTTCTTTCCAATCTTTCCATGTATCAGGCTACCTTTGCGACACTGCTTGGTGCGGCGGTAGGGGGTGGCATTATGATGGCAATGGTGGAGAGACCTGATTTGTCGATTGTTTCTGATTCAGGTGTATTGGGTTCTCTTATAGGACTGGGAGTTTTGGGATCAGGAGTAGCATATATTTTGTTCAACTACATGATTTTGCGGGGGAGTGGGGAATTTGCTTCTTCGGTGACGTATTTTGTACCAGTAAGTGCCATTGTATGGGGCTTTTTGCTCTTGAATGAACATATCGGCTGGAACGTTCTAACCGGGCTGGTCCTTATACTTGGAGGAGTGTTTATGGCCAATCAGCGTAGAACCGCCAAATTAAGTGGATAATAATCTAAACAAAAATAAAATACGATTTGGGTTATATTAAATGTACATTCGCCAAACCTTCGGTATAATGCGTTAATTCACACATACAATAAAGCATGCTCACACATAAAATAAAATATGGTGCAGCAAAAAAGCAAGCTGTTTAGCAGGTGACAAGGTGTGGTATAATAAATTATAGAATTATATGTACCACAGAAATGTCGGAGTTTTATTCCACAAAAGAAAGGATCAGGATACCATGTGTCCCCGAAGGATACTTCCCCAAAGGACGATTTGGAAACGATTTGATCTGTCTTATACTTAGCTTTTCCGCGGAGTAACGTCAAGTTGCGAAAGCCAACTCTGCGGAAGAGGGGATTGTACATGCGAAGGACCAAGTCCTCCAGGCACATCTTACCTGGTAGTTTCCGTAAGAGTGGGTTCATCCACATCAAACTTACGAGAAACCGAGGGAGCCTGTATGAGGAAAACTTACGAATCTATCGTGAACAATGGAGCATTGAGACAGATTGCTGTCATGTTGCTCGGAACATGCATTTTAGCTTTTACGTACTATCACATTAATGCCCAAAATCATTTGTCAGAAGGCGGATTTGCAGGCTTGGCCCTGCTGGGACATTACGCGTTTGGCATATCTCCAGCATGGAGTATGTTGCTGCTTGATATTCCCGTCATATTGCTGGCATGGGTACTGAAGGGCAAAAGATTTATGCTGCTTGCGTTAATCGGAGCCGTCGCTTTTTCACTGTTTTATGCAGGATTTGAGAAGTATTCGACTCTGGTTATAGATCTACATGGAAATCTGCTGATAGCTGCTCTACTTTGTGGGGTGCTTACAGGTTTGGGAGCCGGAATCGTACTGCGATTCGGTGGAGCAACCGGGGGCGATGATATCTTATCTCTGCTGATCAGTGAGTGGCGCGGGTGGAAAATCGGCAACGTGTTTATTGTCAGTGACATCATCGTACTGGGATTATCACTATTGTATCTGCCTATGAAGGAAACAATGTTTACAATACTGGCTGTGTGGCTTGCCGGAAAAATAATTACATGGACGACCACGTTCCAACTGCACCGACCTGTGAAAAAGGTACTGCCAGCGGCTATTCCCGCTAAAAAGGTAGTTGCCAAAACAGTGCCGGTCGTCCACAGCCTTCGTCAATAAGGAAAGGGTGTTACGTTAGGAGAGAAATCTTCTTACGTAACACCCTTTCGCTGTATTCAGCTTCTATCAGGAAGGTTTTAAAGTAGACTGAATGCGTCCGTTTTATATTTTTTCTACTGTTTCTCATCTTGCTCGGCTGGATGATTATCGTTCCATTCCTCGGCTTGGGAAGTGGCAATCGCAATCGAGCGACCTTCTTCATAGCCGTCACGGAGTAGAGCGTTAGCAATATCAACGGCTTTTTCTCGCACACGAGGTTCCAGGTTTTTCATGGATGGAGGGTAATCATGTTTGTTCCAAGGCATAGTTGCACACTCCTTATAGCAGATGATGTACTATGTATTACCCGTTGTAGGATTAAACAAACGGAAATCAAAGAAATGAACATATTGTAAAATGTATCTTGAGAAAAAGCGTATAATGGTGTGCAGAATACCAGAAAAAGGAGTGAAGCATTTGCTTGCCTGGGGTTTTGTTTTTTTGCTGACTATCATCATTCATACTACAGATAGCTTGTCCTATGCTCTGCGGCTTGGTGGTTTGCGAGCGCGTCGGATTGGATTAGCGTTAACCGTTGCGGGAATGCTGCTGTTGGTTTCACGCACCTCTAACATGGCGCAGGGGCCTTTACTCGGAGGGATGGTCGATCAGGCTAAAGCTGCAGCACAAGTGGGCGGAACGGATATTAGACTGGAACTATATATGCATGGGGTACTGCTGGCAGCAACCGTTGGAACCATACTTGCTATATTACTGTATCCAACAGTGGTACGCATGTCAGCCAGATGGATTGTGCATTTGGAGCATACCGGATCTATTCCGGCTTTGGTGCGTCATTTAATGCTGCGAAGTCGCTGGAAACATGCAGGCTACTACATAAAACGTCCCACCTGGTCTATGCTTACTTCATTGATTAGCGGAGCGATACCCAAACGTCTAATTATTCTGAATATAACCGTTACTGCGATTTATACAACAGGAGTAGTATCTGCTTTATACGCTTCATTCCTGTGGCCTGCACAAGGTACAGCAATGTCAATGTCGTCAGGTCTAATCAATGGCGTCGCAACGGTATTACTGACCTTGTTAATTGATCCTAGATTGGCGGTTCTGTCGGAGAAAACGCTACGAGGGGAGCTACCCTTAACTCGGATGAACAGCATGTACGGCTGGATGATCATCTCGCGTTTGGCAGGTACTTTATTAGCTCAGCTATTGCTAGTACCCCTAGCCATTTGGCTTGGATGGGTAATGAGTTAAATTGCTAGCTTCGTAATGATGTGCGGCCATATCCCAAAAAAGGCTGGCCCGTGATCATCTATTAAAGATAGATCGCGGGTCAGCTCCAATGATTTTATGGTTACTTACTGTTCAAATAATGACTTATATGCTCCGTATCCTTCACGTTCCAAGTCTGCTTGAGGCACGAAGCGGAGCGCGGCGGAATTGATGCAATAACGCAGACCATCTGGACCAGGACCATCATCGAATACATGCCCTAAATGGGAGTCAGCTTCGCGACTTCGCACCTCGGTACGGATCATAAAATGGCTGAGATCGGTTTTTTCTTTGACATTATAGCTGCGCAGCGGACGGGTAAAGCTGGGCCAACCGCAACCTGCATCATATTTGTCCAATGAACTGAACAAGGGCTCTCCTGATACGATATCTACGTAAATGCCTTCACCCTCATGATCCCAAAACTCATTTTGAAAAGGGCGCTCGGTCGCGTTTTTTTGAGTTACTTCGTATTGAATAGGCGTGAGCCGATCTTTAAGATCGGATTTATCAATCTTGCCAGACCAATTTTGTTCGATAAAATCCTCACGTCCCGAACCTTTGCGGTAGCGTTTGTAATGAGCGGGGTTTTTCTTATGGTAGTCCTGATGATATTCTTCTGCTTCATAAAAAGTGGTCGCAGGCAGGATCGGTGTAGCAATGGGCTTGTCGAAGCGGTCACTTTGAGCCAAAGCTTCTTTAGAAGCTTCTGCCTTGATTCGCTGCTCTTCATTATGATAGAAAATAACCGTTTGGTAAGATGAACCTCTATCGTGAAACTGTCCACCTTCATCCGTCGGATCAATCTGCTGCCAGAATAGCTCCAACAGTTTTTCATACGGGAAAACTTGTGGATCAAATGTAATCTGTACGGCTTCCACATGCCCCGTTGTTTCAGAGCATACCTCTTCATAGGTAGGATTTTCGGTATGTCCCCCTGTGTATCCAGATCTAACCTTCAAAATACCGGGTAATTCCTCAAAAGGGGAAACCATGCACCAGAAGCAGCCACCTGCAAAAGTTGCTTTTTCTACCGTGTGTGGATTGTTGGTACTCATATTTGTCACTCCAATCTGAGAATGTTTAATTAGTTGTTATTTAAATAGCTTACAATTAAATTATATACGAGATTTTTGCAAAATCCAACGAAACGTCAGAAACCAAACGGCAGTGTAACTGGCTCTGTCCTCAAAATCGCCATGAAACATCCTACAGAAACGGTAGCAAACTGTCGCATTAAATTCTATTGATGCGTTGAAGCCTTTTTCGGTAGAGTATAAAGCCGCCGCCCACCAATGCAGTATATAGCACCAAAATGAGCAAACCAGTGATTGGGTGTTCTGCAAAGGTGCCGCCAGCATAAGCATACACCGCAATTGCGGGAAGCTTGCCAATAGCTGTACCTAGGATAAAGCTCCAGAACGGAAACCCCGCTACTCCAGCGTATACATTTACCGCTGCCTGGGGGATGACCGGAATCAGGCGAGCCAGCAGAACAGCAGCAAAAGGCTCCCTTTCCATGACCCGATTGAAGCGCTCCAATGCAGGAACCCGCTTCAAATAGGCTCGTCCTTTGTCACGAAACAGGGTACGTACTGCAATGAAAACGACCAGTGCAGCCATGGTAGTGCCTAGCCAGCAAATCAGAGCACCTTGCCAAGGACCTGCGGCATAAGCAATAGAAGCGATAATCAGCTTGTAAGGCACAAACGGTATTAACGCGAATAAAAATGCGAGCAGTAGCAGAACTGGAAAGGAGGTTTGCTTGTCCGCCCAGGCGAGCCAATCATATCTGTAGATAAACGCGATGCAAAGCAGCGAAACATAAGCAGCGGCAAGTAGCCATTTTTTCATTTACATACCTCTTTCAATATCCCTGTACGGCTTATCGCTTATACAGAAAAAAATAGGGTTCACATTCCTAATAATGTGTGCTATACTGCCACTAATAGAATAGTTCCCAAAGGGGAGTAGCTCAACGAGTAAAGTCGTCATTACGGGATTTTTAATCCCCGGCTTTATTGGCAACGTAATGTTGTAAGCGAGACCTTTGCCAGGATTTTAGGAATCCGGGTAAATGGTCTTTTTTTGATGCCAAATTTGGGTCAGCGCCGTTTCCGGATTCCGTGAAATGGCGCTTTTTTAGTATAAAGCGCTGAACTATGTACAGTATAACAAATAAATAAAAAAGGTGGGAGAAACGTATGGATTTGTTGTCAATTGAGTTTTTAACCGCATTAGTATCCATCATTATCATTGATCTGGTGCTAGCTGGTGACAATGCAATCGTAATCGGTTTGGCGGCTCGCAATGTTGATAAGGCCAATCAAAAGAAGGTCATTATTTGGGGGACGGTCGGAGCGGTCATCATTCGTGTGATTGCTACGGTGCTGGTCACGTATTTATTGCAAATTTATGGATTGCGTTTGATTGGGGGACTCGCACTTATCTATATCGCCTATAAGCTACTGGTCGAAGAGAAGAAGCATGAAATTTCAGCCACGAATCAAATGTGGGCAGCGATCCGCACCATTATTATCGCGGATACGATGATGGGGCTCGACAATGTACTTGCTGTAGCGGGCGCAGCTCATGGAAATATGCTACTCGTTATATTGGGTCTTGCAATCTCTGTTCCAATCATGGTGTGGGGAAGTACGATTATCTTGAAGCTGACAGAACGTTACCCAGTAGTTATTACGATTGGGGCTGCTGTACTTGCTTATACTGCTGCCAAAATGGTGGTGGCGGAACCGTTGATTGCACACTGGTTTATGAACGGGGTCGTTAAATACGGCTTTGAGGTTCTGGTTGTGGTTCTGGTTGTAGCCATTGGGATGCGTGTTAAAAAAATCAAAAGTGAAAAAACAAGAAAGCAAGTGCAGCACGCCTAAGCTAACTTACATTGAGGTAAACTTAGCTGAAGCTGAATGTTCATGCCATAGAGGCTGTTCCGTTATTGTCCAACTGGACCCGGAGCAGTCTCTTTTCTTTACTTGTCAGCAGACTTCCATGTAAACTAGACAACAGATGAATGAGTGATTAGAGGTGGGAATGATATGGACAAGCAAACGAAGACAAGGGTAGCCATTGCGGGACTGGGTGGTATTGCTCGTAAAGTATATTTGACGTTACTGGCTGCACACCAAGGTGTAGACATTGTAGGTGTCATGAACCGTTCACAGGAGCCGGTAAGTTCCGTCATGGAGCAATATAGGTTGCCTAGAGGAACGACAGATGTGAAGGAGATGCTGGCATGGGAACCGGAAGCTGTATTTATACATGCCGCGACCGAAGCTCATTTTGATCTGGTTATGGCGTGTATTGAAAAAGGGATTGCCGTGTATGTGGATAAACCGTTGTCCTATGATGTTCGTCAGAATCTGGAAATGACCGCTTTTGCGGAAGCACAGGCCGTGCTGCTGGCGGTGGGATTTAATCGGCGTTTTGCCCCGCATTATGTTGCTGCTAAGGCTTGGTTAGAGGAAGCGGGTGGATTCAGTCAATGTGCGGCTATTAAACATCGTACTGGATATGATCGAAGACCGGCGGCACAGACGGTTTATGATGATTTAATTCATATGCTTGACTTGCTTTTGTGGCTGGGTGGCGATGATTATGAACTGCTGCATAGTAGTCTGAATACGACGAGTGAAGGATATATGGATGCTGCGTTCGGGACTGTACGTTTGGGAAATGCCACCGGAAGCTACAGTATGAGTAGACAGGCAGGAGCTGACATAGAAAAACTGGAGCTTCACGGGGCAGGACGGTCTGTTGAAGTAACAAATATGGAACAGGCTGTTTTTATGCAAAAAAATCATTCACCATTAACGCAAGCTTTTGGAAGCTGGGATACGATTTTGGAAAGACGAGGATTCACAGGAGTCGTGAATCATTTTCTGGAGCATATTCATCGTCCGGAGGAGTGTGCTGTACGAGCTGGAAAAGTATTGGAAAGCCATATGCTGGCTGACGAACTGATCAACCGTTTGAGTGATTAATATGGAACGTCCGAACATGATCTTAACAGTCCAGACAGACATCAAGAATTAGGTTGAAGGAGAAATGAATGAATGGAAGAAGATAATCGTGGTAAACAGCTAGAAGAAGCCATCATCGAAAATTATAAGCAAGAAGAAGATATGATGATTCTTGTATTTGCGCAATGGTGTATCAATCACGGGTTGGAGCCAGAGGAATTATATCGTGTAGCGTATCCGCATCAGGATAGCAACGAGCGTCTGCTACGAGTACGCAAATTGACTGTATCGCGTGAAGAAGCGGGTGATATTCCGCTGGATACAGTATTAGGGGTACTATCCATGTTCGGAAATGAGGACTTGGCGATGGTCGTATCCGAGGCGGCTGCCAGCCTTCCGTCGGAACGGAAATAGGGCTAGCCAGAATAAAGGATATACAGTTATCATTTATGGCATCATGGACTCACTATATTTACTTAAGACATTGTTGATGGGGAGGTAAGCTGACGATGGAAGATATACCTGTGCCAAGCACCTGCAAAGGTTGTGAAAGAGATATCTCGATATCGGAAGAGCAAATTACCAGAATTCTAACCAACATGAGACCCAAAATGGAATGTGTAAACGATGAAGTGTACGAAGCCAGACTGTTGGCCTGCTCACAATGTGAAGAGTTAATGTCCGGACATACGTGTGGTATCAGCGGAAGTATTGTTCGTGTACGTGCTTTGGCGGCAGCTCAAAATTGTCCCAGTTACCATGGTTCACGGTGGATAGGAACAGCCTAAAAGATACAATGCTCAGGCTCGGCTGAACCTGGATTACGGGTTAAAGTAGTCATACCTTGGTCTGCCTTAATGGCAGGCTTTTTGGTTTGATTGGACCTTTTCTTAACGATTGACAAAAAGTAGACAATAAAATATATTAAACACGTGAAATATTTTTGTTTAATTATTAATATCTATATTAATATTTACTAAAAGTAATGATGCGTAAAAATTAAGATCGAAAGAAAATCGGTGGTATGAGTGGTATTTAGGCCAAAATGAAAGCGCAAACATTTGTGCGGGTGTTCCAACAATCTTAATATTTTTGGGGAGGGTTTGTTGTGAAGGGTTCTATTGTTGTTAATACCGATTGGAAACAAGGCATTATTAATAAAAACATTTATGGACAATTTGCTGAGCATCTTGGACGTTGCATTTATGAAGGCATATGGGTTGGAGAGGACTCACCGATTCCGAACACAAACGGAATTCGTAATGATGTGGTGGAAGCGCTGAAAAAGCTGAATATTCCTGTGCTGCGCTGGCCGGGAGGCTGTTTTGCCGATGAATATCATTGGAAAGATGGTATCGGACCCAAAGGAAATCGTAAGAGAATGGTAAATACGCATTGGGGCGGTGTGGTTGAAAATAATCATTTTGGCACACATGAGTTTTTTCAATTGTGCGAGCTGTTAGATGCAGAGCCTTATATTTGTGGAAATGTCGGCAGTGGTACAGTTCAGGAAATGTCGGAATGGGTAGAGTACATGACCTTCGATGGAGAGTCCCCAATGGCTGCATGGCGTCAGGAAAACGGTCGTGAGAAACCATGGAAGCTCAAATATTTTGGAGTGGGTAACGAAAACTGGGGTTGTGGCGGTAACATGCGCCCAGAATATTATGCCGATCTGTATCGCCGCTATCAGACATATGTCCGTAACTATGGCGAGAACCGCATTTATCGGATTGCAGGTGGGGCGAATGTGGACGATTATCGTTGGACCGAAGTGTTGATGCGTGAAGCTGGGCATCTTATGGACGGTTTGAGCCTGCATAACTATACGATCCCGGGAAACTGGGAAGGGAAACGGCAAGCACTCGGCTTTGATGAAGCGGAATGGTTCGAGACGATGAAAAAATCACTGCACATGGATGAATTGATTACTCGTCATTCTGCTATTATGGACCAATATGATCCTGACAAAAGGGTCGGACTGATTGTCGATGAATGGGGAACTTGGTTCCTGACTGAGCCAGGGACCAATCCGGGCTTCCTGTATCAGCAAAATACGATGCGCGATGCGCTGGTAGCTGGGCTGCATCTACACATTTTCCATAATCACCATGACCGAGTACAGATGACGAATATTGCTCAAATGGTCAATGTTTTACAAGCAATGGTTCTGACCGAAGGTCCTGCTATGCTGTTGACGCCGACATACCATATATTTGAAATGTTTAAGGTGCATCAGGATGCGCAAGCACTGGCTGTTCATGTAAAGGTAGGCGATTATGAATATGACGGGGATTCCATCCCGCAAGTAAGCTTGTCCGCCTCCAAGGCGCAGGATGGTAATATTCATATCAGCTTTTGCAACGTCCATCCGGGCGTGTCGGCAAACTTGAATTTGGAGCTAAGAGGACTGGAAGAGGTTAAAAAGATCAGTGGTGTTGTCCTTGCCAACGACGATATGCAGGCACATAATACGTTTGATCAGCCAGAGCGTGTGAAAAAGGAAGCTTTCACATCCTATCAGCTTCAAGGTCAGCATTTGGATGTTACACTGCCACCAATGTCAGTAGTGATGCTTACAATTGCTCCGTAAAAAAGCTGGGTCGCAGTATGTTAGCAGTATCCACTATTATTGGTTATGAACAAAGAGAGCGTTCAGGTGAACGCTCTTTGTATTACAATTGCTCGCGGTGAATCACCCTGAATTCTTTGGGCGACATACCGAAGCGGGAACGAAATACACGGTGAAAATACGTGTAATTTGCAAATCCTGACGATTCGGCGGCTTGTTCCAGTGACATGGGACTGAAAATGATTCGTTCTCTCGCCATGTTAAGCCTGATGTCCAGCGTGTACTGCATAATGCTCGTATCGAATGTTTCCTTAAACAGATGTACTGCTCGGGATACGCTGATACCGACGTGTGAAGACACGTCATCCAGCTTGAAGTTAGAGGATGCATTTTCTTCAATATAATTTTTAATCTGATACGCAAGATAGTTATGATGGGTAGCGATAGGATGATCGGATAGCATACGGTCAAACTCCAAACATAAAATGCGCATGTAATAACCTGATATTTCCGGGTAAGGATTAGAAATACGTCGCTGCTCCATCACAAGCTGACGAAATAGACCAAGCAGGGCTTCTGTGAGCTGAACCTTAATTCTGTTGGGTCGTTTATGATGGTTCCACCACTCATCTACCCAGGAACCACCGAAAAAAATGTGATAATCTCCGCTTTCCACGACCAGCTCTCCCATGGGATTCAACTCACTATGAATATCCAGTTCATAAGGCTCGGTAGGATTGAATAACAGTAGGTCACCTGCCTCAATCCGTGTCATTTCCCCGTTAATGCGGGCTTGGCAACGTCCATCTGTTTGCAAACGGAATAAATAATTTTTGATCCCCTCAGGCTGGTTCGAATAAAAGGGCTTTCGATGGAAGGAATAGCCTGCGGTAAGAACCTGACAAGGCTCGACGATAGACATGATGATGACTCCTTTGGGCATATGGCTGTTTCAAATATTGACCAGATTGTTCATGTTTTAATCATATTATTCATTTTAAACGAAACAGAAATAGAATACTATGTGAACTGTAAAGCTTACATGTTAGATGAGAAAGTACATGTTGGAGGCCAAGGAGTGTGACGACGTGGAACGAATGAAGGCCGGGATTATCGGATGCGGTACTATTAGCTCGGTATATCTTGAAAATCTCCAAAAGAGCCCACTCATTGAAGTGGTGGCCATCGCTGATTTACTGGATGAGAGGGCAAAGGAGAGGGCCGATAAATTCAACATTGAAAACGTATACAAATCGGATGAATTACTGCGCCAGCCTGAAATTGAGCTTGTATTTAATCTGACCGTGCCTGGCAGCCACGTATGGTCAGATATAGCGATACTAGAGGCAGGCAAGCATGTGTACAGTGAAAAGCCTTTGGCGCATTGAAATTCACGGACCATCGTGCCAATGCTGAGCTGGCCTACCATGTGTTAGAAGCCATGCATGCTTTTCAGCACTCATCATTGGAAGGCAATACATTACGCTGGTAAGTACGTTCAAGCCGGACGAGGATGTGTATTATGGAACAGATATAATGGTTCCTAACTTAAAGAGGTGAAGGGTAATGGCTAAAGTAGGATTGCAATTGTACACCGTAAGGGAAGAGCTTGAACAGGATTTTGAAGGTACATTGCGCAAGGTAGCTGAGTTTGGCTATAAAGGAGTAGAATTTCATACCTTTTTCGGACGCAATGCCAGGGATGTCAGAGCGCTCTTGGATGAACTAAATCTGGAAGTTGTCGGAACTCATGTACAATATTCTCGCTTGCTGGATCATTTGGATGAGGAGATTTCATACCACAAAGAATTGGGCAATAAGTACCTAATCGTTCCTTATTTAACCGAAGAACAGCGGGAGTGGGATGAACTTTTTGCTAATTTAAATCGTATTGGTGAAAAAGTGAAGGAACAGGGCCTGATACTGGCTTATCATAATCATGATTTTGAATTAACAGAAAAGATCAATGATCGCCCAGTATTCGATGCTTTATATGATGCAGTTTCCGATGATTTGTTACAGGTCGAAATGGATACTTGTTGGGTATACTATGGGGGCTATGATCCAGTGGAATACATCGGACGTTATAATGGACGCCTGCCTATCATTCACTTAAAGGATATGGCACGTGACGAGCAGCAAAAGGCAGTGACTGTAGAGCTTGGTAAAGGCGAAGTGCAACTTCAGGCCATTACAGACGCCGCTATTCAGGCAGGTGTGGATTGGGTCGTCGTGGAACAGGATTTCTGCTCAAACCCTCCAATCGAAAGCATTGAAACCAGCATTAAATGGCTCCAACAATACGCAGCTCAGGGAGGAAATATTCATGTCTAAAACACTTAAAATCGGGATTATTGGTTGTGGAGGCATTGCCAACGGCAAACACTTGCCGAGTCTTGCCAAGCAGAAGCGTGCGGAGATCGTTGCATTTTGTGACATCATTCAGGAGCGCGCTGAAGAGGCAGCAGAAAAGTTTGGTGTTGATGGCTCGCAAGTCTATAGCGATTACCGTAAGCTGTTAGAAAATAAAGACATTGAAGTCGTACATGTATGTACACCTAACGACTCGCACTCGGAAATTACCGTAGCGGCGCTTGAGGCAGGTAAGCATGTGCTGTGTGAAAAGCCGATGGCTAAAACTGCTGAGCAAGCACGGGAGATGCTTGATGCGGCCAACCGCACAGGTAAGAAGCTGTCCATAGCGTATCAAAACCGTTATCGTGATGACAGTTTGTACCTGAAGCAATTAGTCGAGCAAGGAGAGCTTGGAGAAATTTATCTGGGCAAAGCCATTGCTCTACGCCGTCGCGCGGTTCCGACTTGGGGAGTATTCTTGGATGAAGAGAAGCAGGGCGGTGGTCCTCTTATTGATATTGGCACGCATGCACTAGACCTGACACTCTGGCTGATGGATAATTACAAGCCTAAAAGCGTACTAGGTTCAACTTTCCATAAGCTAGGGGATCGTAAAGATGCGGCAAATGCCTTTGGGCCTTGGAACCCTGAGGAATTTAAGGTAGAGGACTCAGCTTTTGGTTTTATTACGATGCAAAATGGAGCTACGATTGTACTGGAATCCAGCTGGGCATTGAACGTTGTAGAGTTTGGCGAAGCGAAGACACTGTTATGCGGTACCGAAGGCGGAGCCGATATGCAGGATGGATTGCGCATTAACGGAGAAAAGAACAGCCGTTTGTTTGATACGAAAATAGATCTGGATGCAGGTGGTGTTGCCTTTTACTCTGGAGAGACGGAAAATGAAGCAGACCGCGAAGCCCGCCTGTGGATCGAATCTATTCTGGACGACAAAGAACCTCTTGTGAAGCCGGAACAGGCACTGGTTGTTACTGAAATTTTGGAAGCTATCTATGAATCGGCACGTACGGGAAAAGCTGTCTATTTTGACTAAGCCGTAATTATCCCGAATAGACCATCGTTATAATGAAAGCAGCTTTTTTCACATATGATACAGGGGGGGATTTCTTTTGAAACTTGGAGTATTTATGGTGTTGTTCGGTGGCCGTTCGTTGGAGGAAGCGTTGGATTATGTGGCTTCTCAAGGATTGGATGCTGTAGAAATCGGTACAGGCGGCAACCCGGGGGATAAGCATTGTAAGCCGGATGAATTGCTGGAGAATGATGCAGCGCTCAAAAATTTTAAAAAGGCAGTAGAGTCCCGCGGACTAACGATTAGCGCACTTAGCTGTCACGGCAATCCTCTTCATCCGCAAAAGCATTTGGCCCAGGCTGATCATGATACGTTTCTTAAAACCGTTCGATTGGCAGAAAAGCTGGAAGTTCCAGTTGTGAACACTTTCTCCGGCTGTCCGGGAGATCATGAGGATGCGAAATATCCAAACTGGCCTGTGGCTCCGTGGCCTAATGATTTTCAAGAAGTGTTGAAGTGGCAATGGGAGAATAAAATTATTCCTTACTGGACCGAGACGGGGAAATTTGCAGCAGATCATCATGTTAAAATTGGACTGGAGCTACACGGAGGCTTCTCCGTTCATACACCAGCGACCTTGCTTCGTTTACGTGAAGCTGCGGGAGAGGTTATTGGTGCTAATCTCGATCCGAGCCATATGTGGTGGCAGGGAATTGACCCAGTGCAGGCAGTTCAAATTTTGGGCCGAGAGGGAGCTATTCACCACTTTCATGCCAAGGATACGACGATTGATCCAATTAATGTAAATAAATATGGACTTACCGATATGCAGGAATATACGAAAATGCTAGATCGCGCTTGGCAGTTCCGTACTGTGGGTTATGGACATGATGTAAAAACCTGGGCAGATATTATCAGTGCTCTGCGTCTGGTGGGATACGATCATGTAGTGAGTATTGAGCATGAAGATGGTCTGATGTCCGTGGAAGAGGGCTTTACTAAGGCTGTCCACAATCTTCGTCAGGTACTGATTGAAGAACCGCTGAGCGAGATGTGGTGGGTCTAACCTAATAGGGGGAAATGTTGATGATTAACGTCACCATTTGGAATGAATTTTTGAATGAAAAGTTGAATGATGAAGCCAAACAGATATATCCTGACGGGATACACAAAGCGTTGGCTGACGGCCTGGCAGGAGAGGGATTTGCCATTCAAACAGCTACACTGCGTGATGATGCAGAGCATGGTTTGGGAGAAGAAGTCTTGAATTCCACAGATGTGCTGCTGTGGTGGGGGCATAAAGCCCATGATCAGGTGAGCGATGAAGTTACGGCGCGTGTTGTCAAGCGAGTGCAGGAAGGAATGGGCTTAATCGTGCTGCACTCAGGCCATTTTTCCAAGCCATTCAAAGCCCTGATGGGCACTAGCTGCGATTTGAAATGGAGGGTGGCAGGTGAACAGGAGATTATTTGGTCGGTGAATCCGTCACATCCCATTGCAGAAGGCATTGACGCCAAAATATTGTTGAAGCAGGAAGAGATGTATGGCGAGTTCTTTGATATTCCAGCGCCAGATGAATTGGTATTTGTTAGTAACTTTGAAGGTGGCGAAGTATTTAGAACCGGATGTACTTTCCGTCGAGGTAGTGGTAAAATATTTTATTTTCGCCCAGGCCATGAGACCTATCCGACTTATTACCAGCCTGATATTTTGAAGGTTATTGCCAATAGTATTCGTTGGACTTCTCCAACAAGTATTAACAAACCAATATATGGTAGAAGTGAACCGGTAAGACCTCTCGGTGGAGTGTTGGTATAATGACAATCATCACATTTTGATGAGCTATATAATGAATAGATTGAAAGGCGGAACCTCTAGGGGATTCCGCCTTTTTTGATTTAACGATTTAGACATATACCTGCTGTGTTGGTTTGTTGTATAATCAGTTTTGGTCATGGCAACTTTATCGGCGCAGGTATTTAATTTAAGAAGAAAGTGTTTTCTTTCGGGATAAAGTATGCTAAAATGATATATACTAACAAAAGGAAAGCTTTATCAAACCGAAATGCAAAAGAAGGTGAAAAATTTGGAGAGTCAACCGCAATGTACAAAAATGTGTCCGCGTTTTGAAACCGCCTTTTCATGTTTGGGCAAGCGTTGGAATGGATTAATTATTCAATCCATGATGAGCGGTCCTAAGCGGTTTAAGGATATTTCCAATCTGATTCCCACAATGAGTGACAAAATGTTATCAGAGCGGATGAAAGATTTGGAAAATGAAGGAATTCTTACACGTCATGTATATCCAGAAACTCCTGTCCGCATTGAATACGAGCTAACAACCAAAGGCCGTGCACTTCAACCGGTTATGGAACAGATTCAATTTTGGGCTGAGGAATGGATTAGATGAGCACCAAACTAAATAAGTGTTTTTCATAGCAAAACAGCCTTTTCCTAGAAAAAAGGCTGTTTTTTATATTGCGTTTAGGACTACTTATCCATTTTGCAGAAATGATGTGCTTAGGCAGCACGACTTAATAGCCTTTGACGCGCCCTGCAACTGAGAATAATGCTGCTGTTGCACGGCGAGGCACACGGGTTTGAATATCCAGCGCGGCCGAACGGAATGTACCCAGACAGGAATGACAAAGTCTCCCTGCATAAATAGGGGAACGGCAGGACTCACAAGGATAATCAAGCTGACTGTATGTGGAGGGAAATTTGCCTGCTCTTACCCAATCTGTGAGCAATTCTATAGGTGTACCAGTTACGTCACTGAGCTGGCGAGTATGAGTAGAAGGATGCTTCCATAGATAGTTAGAACAGCGGTCCAAGAATATATTTTCTTCCTGAATACAAGTACTACAGAGGTTTCTAAGGTTTTGACGAAAAACGGAACCGCATTTTGGGCAATTAGAAGTATGTATCTCCATGGAAACCAGTCCTTTGTATCGAAATAAAGTGAAATTTTAAAATTTATTAGTTACATATTACTATGACATTATACCTATATCAATCTTTATTTATAGAATCTTTGACCTTTAAGTGTATGTTAAAATCTGTGTTGACATGACTCTGTTACTTATGTATCATTACTTACATAAAGTTACTTGATGAATAAAATAAATTGTTGATGATAAGGGGATCTTTATATGATGCCATCTTTATTTTTGGCCCATGGCTCACCGATGCTTGCTATTGAACAGACGGACTATACTTCATTTTTAGAGCAACTGGGGAAAAGTATTCGTCCTAAAGCAATAGTTATCTTTACTGCTCATTGGGAAACACAAACGTTGACGATCAGTTCGATGGATGACGTGTACGATACCATTTATGATTTTGGCGGTTTTCCACCGGAACTGTACACAGTGAAATATCCAGCACATGGTTCTGTGGAACTGGCCAATAAGCTGAAAAAATTATATGAACAAAAGGGCATTGACGTAGAAACTGATCGGGTGAGGGGATTGGATCATGGATCTTGGACATTGTTGCATCGTATGTATCCTGAGGCAGACATTCCGGTAGTTCAGATCTCTGTAAATCCATATCTCTCGCCCAAAGCACAATATGCTATTGGTGAAGTGCTGCGAGGACTGGGAGAACAGGATATTCTGGTCATTGGTAGTGGCGTGACTGTTCATAATCTGCGTATCGTCAAATGGGGGGAAACGAAAACAGAACCTTGGGCTATAGATTTTGATGATTGGATTATTGAAAAAGTACAAAGTAGAGATATAGAGGCTTTGGATCACTATGAAAGCGAAGCACCGTATGCTCGCCAGGCCGTACCCAGAGCAGAACACTTTGTACCGTTGTTTATTGCAATGGGGAGTGGCAATCCTGCAAACAAAGCCAAGGTTATCCATAGAAGCTATGAGATGGGGAATTTAAGTTATCTATGTTTACAGTTTTAAAGAGTGTTGCCAGAAGAAGGACTGTCATTAAAATGCTTCGCTACTGCTCCTGTATAAGTAGGGGAGTGGAAATAAATTAGGGAGTGTTATAAGCTATAGTGGCTTATAACACTCCCTTTTACATAAAAAAACGATTTATTATATCCGGCAAATCTCACGAGGGCATAGTTCACAATGACATACACCTTGCAGCATTTCCAAATCTTTGACAACAATCATACCATTATCATATTCAACTGCATTTTTCTTACGTAGATCACTAAGCATCCGGTTTACGCTTTCCCGGGTCGCACCGATCATATTTGATAAGTCAGTATGAGTAATTTTTTTATGAATCAGGATATGTTCGCCGTGAGGCTCACCATAGGTATTGCATAGACGAATGAGCGTTGAACATAAAGCGCCTGGCTTGCCGTACATCATCAAATCGCGGAACTTAGTCTGAGTAATGCGGTGATGTGAACCCATCCATTTCATAAAGTCAATCGCAAAATCACAATGCTGGCAAATAAGCAGTTCCAAATCTGTATGATCGATTACGCCAATATCACTGTCTTCCAGAACCTCAGCAGAAAAGGAATGCTTAGTACCGAAAAATGGATCGGCTTGACCAACAAGATCGCCGCTTTGATACATATATAGAATAAGTTCCTTGCCCTCATCCGTTGTTTTGGTTACTTTCACGCGTCCGCGCTTAATATAAAACAGCTTATCCGCTGTATCTCCTTCCCAGAACAGATGCGAGCTTTCTGGCATAACTCGATCTTTCATCATTACTTGCAATCGGTTGAAGCTGGCCTCCGAGAAGCAACAGGTGTTGCCGCGGGCTTCCATTACATTTGTAGGGTTTCTCATCGTCCATTTCCCCTTTGTATCCTATGTTTTTTATCTGCAACTTGATCAATTCAAATTCATTATATACTTGTGCAATGAGTTTTTGGGGCAAGAAGAGGGGGTAAAAGTGGCAGAATTCCAAACTTTGTGATTTAATTCACTTCATAAAATAAAATTTTAAATAGATTGTGAAAAAAATCACAATATATCTTGAAAAGCTGTGTTACGATCAGTGCGTGAACAAGAGATAGTACACGAGATAACAGGAGGATGAGGGAAATGGCTGTTAAAAACGAGGTTATTCAAAAAGAGCAAAGCGCAGAGCAGTATATTCAAACGCTGATTGACCGGGGGAACCGGGCACAGCAAGCTTTCATGAGTATGAATCAGGAACAGATTGACGAAATCGTACAAGCTATGGCACTCGCAGGGATGGATAAACACATGTACCTGGCGAAGTTGGCTGTTGAAGAAACAGGACGCGGTGTGTACGAGGACAAAATCACCAAAAACATGTTTGCAACAGAATATATCTATCATAGTATCAAAAATGAAAAAACCGTCGGTGTCATTGAAGACAATGATTTTGACAGTTTTCAAAAGATAGCAGAGCCAGTCGGTATTATCATGGGGATCACTCCAGTGACAAACCCGACTTCGACTACGATGTTCAAAGCGCTGATTGCCATTAAAACACGTAACCCAATCATTTTCGGTTTCCATCCATCTGCTCAATCGTGTAGTGCGGAAGCAGCCCGCGTCTTGCTCGAAGCAGCTGTTAAACATGGTGCTCCGGCCGATTGTATTCAATGGATTGAAGCACCTTCGATGGATAAGACCAATGTATTGATGAACCACCCTGATGTGGCGCTAATTTTGGCAACTGGTGGATCAGGCATGGTTAAGGCAGCTTATAGCTGCGGTAAACCAGCACTTGGTGTAGGTCCTGGTAACGTGCCTTGCTTTATTGAAAAAACAGCAGATATCAAACAGGCCGTGAACGATCTTATCCTCTCGAAATCTTTTGATAACGGTATGATTTGTGCTTCGGAGCAAGCGGTTATTATCGAAGAGCCAATCTTCGAACAAGTGAAAAAATTGATGATCGCTAACGGTTGCTATTTTGTAAATAAAGAAGAAGCAGCTAAGCTCACTCAAGGAGCTATGAATGTCGAGAAATGTGCAGTGAACCCAGCTATTGTCGGGCAGTCTGCTGTGAAAATTGCTGAAATGAGTGGTATTACAGTACCAGCAGGAACTAAAATTTTGGTCGCTGAGATTGAAGGGGTAGGAACAAAATTCCCATTGTCTGCGGAAAAATTGAGTCCTGTATTGGCTTGCTATAAAGTAAAAAATGCGGAACAAGGTATTCAACGCGCTGCTGAAGTCGTGGAATTCGGGGGCATGGGTCACTCGTCCGCTATTCATTCGAACGATGAGGATGTTATCGCTCGGTTTGCAAACCGTTTGCAAACAGGACGTATCATTGTAAATGCACCTTCCACACATGGTGCGATTGGCGACATTTACAACACCAATCTTCCTTCGTTGACACTTGGTTGCGGTTCGTACGGTCGTAACTCGACTTCGTCGAACGTATCGGCAGTCAATCTGATTAATGTGAAAAGGGTGGCGAAACGGACGGTGAATATGCAATGGTTCAAAGTACCTTCCAAAATCTATTTTGAAAAAAATTCGACACAGTATCTTGCTAAAATGCCTGATATCACACGTGTAGCTATTATCACAGACCCTATGATGGTACAACTGGGATATGTAGATCGTGTTATTCATTATCTGCATCAGCGCCAAACACCAGTAGCTATCGAAGTGTTCTCTGAAGTAGAGCCAGATCCATCGACAGTTACGGTAGAACGTGGTACTGAAATGATGAGACGTTTCCAACCGGATTGCATCATCGCACTGGGCGGCGGTTCGCCAATGGATGCCGCTAAAGGCATGTGGATGTTCTATGAATATCCAGATACTGATTTCAATAACTTAAAACAAAAATTCATGGATATCCGTAAACGGATTTACAAGTACCCACGTCTGGGCCAAAAAGCACAATTTGTAGCTATCCCTACAACATCGGGTACAGGTTCCGAAGTTACATCGTTCGCAGTAATTACGGACAAAAACCTGGGCGACACGAAGTACCCACTGGCTGACTATGAGTTGACTCCTGATGTGGCAATTATTGACCCAGTGTTTGTATATTCGCTGCCTAAAACAGCTGTAGCGGACACAGGTATGGACGTTCTGACACATGCTATCGAGGCTTACGTGTCCGTAATGGCTAATGACTACACAGATGGTCTGGCAATTAAAGCCATTCAATTGGTATTCCAATACCTAGAACAATCGGCTCTGACCGGTGATAAGCTGGCTCGTGAAAAAATGCATAATGCTTCCACACTTGCTGGTATGGCGTTTGCTAATGCATTCTTGGGCATTAACCACAGTCTTGCACATAAATGGGGTGGACAATACCATACAGCGCATGGCCGCACGAATGCCATTTTGATGCCGCACGTTATTCGTTATAATGCGAAAAAACCGACAAAATTTGCTTCGTTCCCTAAATATTCGCACTTTGTTGCGGATGAGCGTTATGCAGAAATCGCGCGCATACTGGGACTGCCTGCACGCACCACCGAAGAAGGGGTTAACAGCTTGATCGAAGCGATCCGTAAAATGAACAAAACACTCGGTATCGAGGAATCGTTCCAACAAATCGGTTTCGATGCGAAAGATTTCGAATCACGTGTAGATTATCTGGCTGACCGCGCATTTGAAGATCAATGTACAACTGCGAATCCTAAGTTGCCACTGGTTACTGAGTTGGCTGATGTCTATCGCAATGCCTTCTACGGACGTTTTGACCAATAATATAATAGGTAAGAAGAGGCTTGTGAAAAAGCATTTTCTCGTTCAATACCGATGCAGGCTCTCTATATAGAGGGCCTGTTGGTTTGGGAAGGGAGGTGAACGGCAAGGCTAAGGATATAGGTGCGAAGCTAGGGAAAATAAAGTGACAAAAATCACTCATATTGTGATTTTTGTCACATACTACACTCTATCATTATTCTACAATAAGGGTGTAAGAAAGGTCCCGACACTGAGCGTAAGGCATCGGTGAACAGGCCGGGCTCAAGAAATAGCTTTATCGTGAAAAAAATCACAAGTCCGGAAGACCAAACAATTTGGAGGGATTTACATGTCGGTGATTGAGAGAGAATTACAAGAGCAACAATCTGGCTGGAGAGGTTTTAAAAAAGGCAAATGGACTAAAGAAGTCAACGTCAACGATTTTATTGAAACCAATATCTTACCTTATGTTGGCAATGAAGAATTTTTGGTTGGTCCTACGGCCAACACAACTGCATTGTGGGATATTGTATCCGATCTTACCAAAAAAGAGTTGGCAAACGGCGGCGTGCTTGATGTAGACGTGAATACGCCATCCACTATTATTTCACATAAACCGGGTTATCTAGACCGGGATAAAGAGCAAATTGTCGGTGTACAAACAGATGCTCCATTCAGACGTTCTTTACAGCCGTTTGGCGGAATTCGAATGATGATCGACGCTTGCAAAGCCTATGGTTTTGAAGTGCCAGAAAGTATCATTGATATCTTCACTCATATTCGTAAAACTCACAACCAAGGTGTATTTGACGCTTATACAGATGAAATGAGAGCGGCTCGTAAAGCTGGTATCATTACTGGTCTGCCAGATGCATACGGCCGTGGTCGTATTATCGGTGACTATCGTCGTGTAGCTTTATACGGTGCAGACTTCTTGATCCAAGATAAAAAGCTGCAACTGAAAAGCCTTGAAGTTGATTCCATGGAAGAAGACGTAATTCGTCTGCGTGAGGAAATTTCCGAGCAAATTCGTGCTTTGAATGAACTGAAACAAATGGCTGCTGAGCACGGTTTTGATATTTCAAAACCTGCTAACAATGCGAAAGAAGCTTTCCAATGGGTATATTTTGGATATCTTGCAGCAATCAAAGAACAAAATGGTGCAGCAATGTCCTTAGGACGTGTATCTTCCTTCCTTGATATTTACTCTCAACGTGATATGGAAGAGGGTACAATGACAGAAGAACAAGCTCAAGAACTGGTCGATCATTTTGTTATGAAATTGCGTATTGTTAAGTTCTTGCGCACACCTGACTATAATGAACTGTTCAGTGGAGATCCAACTTGGGTTACTGAGTCCATTGGTGGTATGTCCGTAACTGGAGAAACTCGGGTAACTAAAAACAGCTTCCGTTTCCTGCACACCCTCTACAATCTGGGACCTGCACCGGAACCGAACCTGACTGTACTGTGGTCGGAAAAATTGCCTGAAGGCTTCAAAAAATATTGTGCGAAAGTTTCTATTGAAACTAGCTCCATTCAGTACGAGAATGACGATCTGATGCGTCCGATTTATGGAGACGACTACGGTATTGCTTGTTGTGTATCGGCAATGAAAATCGGTAAACAAATGCAATTCTTTGGTGCTCGTGCTAACTTGGCTAAAGCTCTGCTGTATGCAATTAACGGTGGTAAAGATGAAAAATCTGGCGTCCAAGTAGGGCCTGAATTCCCAGCCATTACAGGTGAAGTTCTGGATTATGAAGAAGTGTTGAGTCGCTTCAAACCTATGATGGAATGGTTGGCCAAACTGTATATGAACACTTTGAATGTTATTCACTACATGCATGATAAATATAGCTACGAACGCATTGAAATGGCGTTGCATGATCGTGATATTCTCCGCACCATGGCTTGTGGTATTGCGGGTCTGTCAGTTGCTACCGACTCCTTGAGTGCCATTAAATTTGCAAAAGTTAAACCAATCCGTAACGAAAAAGGGATTGCTGTTGACTTTGAAATTGAAGGCGAATACCCTTGCTACGGTAACAACGATGACCGTGTAGATAACATCGCTGTGGAACTGGTAGAGAGCTTCATGAGCATGATTCGCAAGCATAAAGCTTATCGTAATGCGCTTCCTACTCAATCTGTACTGACTATTACTTCTAACGTGGTGTATGGTAAGAAAACAGGTACAACACCGGATGGACGTAAAGCAGGCGAACCGTTTGCACCAGGGGCAAACCCAATGCACGGCCGTGATAAAAAAGGTGCTTTGGCATCTCTGAGTTCCGTAGCCAAATTGCCTTATGAACACAGTCTGGATGGTATCTCGAACACCTTCTCTATCGTGCCTAAAGCACTGGGTAAAGAAGAAGAAACACGCAAAACAAACCTTGTTTCGATGATGGATGGCTATTTTGGAAGCCACGCACATCATCTGAATGTCAATGTGTTTGCTCGCGAACAACTGTTGGATGCAATGGAACACCCAGAAAACTATCCACAGCTGACGATCCGTGTTTCCGGTTATGCCGTTAACTTTATCAAGCTGACTCGTGAACAACAATTGGATGTTATTAACCGTACTTTCCACGGTACAATGTAAATAAGTATTACAATGACGCACGCATAGCGGATGCGGGAAGGATGATGCAACATGTTGAAAGGACACATACACTCATTGGAAACCTTCGGGACCGTCGATGGTCCCGGCATCCGCTTCGTGCTCTTTATGCAAGGATGCTTGTTGAAATGTCAGTATTGCCATAATCCGGACACTTGGGCCTTGAATGAAGGCAATCCAATGACCCTAGAGGAAGTATTGGCTGAAATTGAACCGTATTTAGCCTATTACCGTTCTTCGGGAGGCGGATTGACCGTATCCGGTGGAGAACCGACATTGCAAGCTCATTTTGTAGCAGAGCTGTTCAAAGAAGTGAAACGTCGCTGGAATTTGCACACGACACTGGACAGTAATGGCTTTAATGATGCGGGCCGTATCCATGATCTGCTGGACGTAACAGACTTGGTGTTACTTGATATTAAGCATATTGACAACGACAAGCATATTAAGCTTACAGGCAAGTCCAACGACCGTATGCTAAGCACAGCTCGCTGGTTGTCTGAGCAAGGGCGTAAAATGTGGATTAGACACGTATTTGTACCGGGTATTCATGATGACGAGCAAGATTTATTGAATTTGGGACGGTTTATCGGAACGTTGAACGGAGTCGAGAAATTCGAAATTTTACCTTACCATCAAATGGGTGTTTACAAGTGGGAAATGCTCGGTAAGGAGTATCCGTTGGAGGGAGTTCCATCTCCTACAGACGAAGAAGTTCAACGTGCTTACCGACTCATTGAAGAGGGTCGTCTGGAGACTGCAGGAAAGAATGCTGTCTGTCGTCCATCATAATGTAAATGGTGCAAAAGCTATTTCTTAGTAATGAAGCCGCCGCCACATCAGGTCAGATGGGTGGCGGTTTTTTGTTGTAGAATTTTTTGCAGTCACAGGAGAAAGTTCCCTTTTTTTCATGATAAGCAAAATTTCCAGAAACTTTTTAACAACTGACGCGTCTAATAGTATGACTTTTTACGGGAATGATAATAATTTGGTGATAGAAGGAGACAGACAATGAATTTCAAGAAATGGACCATGCTCACCGCTTTGGCGGTAGCTCAGGTGGCCGCAGTAGCCCCTGTAGGAGCAGAAGCAGCATCAACAACCGTTCAATCCACCGATTCGGTTAGCGCACAGCAGGCTCAGACCAATGTTGCTGATTCCAGCGTTCAGAATAGTATCGGAGCTCAAGAGGGAACAGGCACACAAAACAACACGGTAACACCAGATAACACAGGCGTAACCAATGATCCATTGACTGGCCTACCTACGGATACAACCAACGGATCGAACGTATCCAATGATGTATACGGTGGAGACGGAACGATCACCAATCCTGGTGGAGCTCCAACAAACATGGGTGCTAATCAACTGATTTTGTATTTAAACAGCGCGAAAATGGAACAAAACGGACAGGTGTATACGGCAACTCAGCCGATGACTGTTAAGGACGGAGTTTCCTATGTAGCTATCCGTTCACTTGTCAGCCGTGTCGGATTGCAGTTTAGTTATGACACTGCCACCAAAGAAACCGTAATCACACAAGGAACAAATGTCATGCGCTTCAAAACAGACAGCAAGGTTTATACGGTTAACGGTGAAGCCAGACAAATGAAGGGACCGGCTTTTCAGCAAAAGAACGTATTTATGGTGCCGTTGACCTCGATTACACAGGCCTTAAATATTCCTTATACTGTGAATAATACGACTAAACAAGTTATCATGGATTTGAATCAGAAGCCTAAAGCTTCCTTCACGGTTCAGCAAAAAGATATCTATGCGGGCGAAACCCAAGTTACGTATTTGACGAAGGAATCTTCTCCTACAGGTCTACCGATTGTGAACCAACGTTGGGAAGGTAAGCAGGACGTATTTCAGGAGCCGGGTACATATGTAGTTACCTATTCTGTTCTTGACTCTGCTGGAAACTGGAGTGATCCTTACTCAGTTACAATTACAGTAAGACCGCCGAACCAACCGCCAGTCGCTCTGTTTACTACAGATAAAAAAGAGTACAAGATGGGTGAAAAGATCACCATTACGGACCTGAGTACGGATGATGAGAATGCTATTACTAAGCGTGATTGGGAGAACAAGAAACTTGCCTTCTTCCAACCAGGTGATGTAACGATTACGTTAACCGTGACTGATAAGCACGGCGCAACAGGTACCAAAAGTGAAACGATTAAAATTACGAATGAACTGCTGTACAACGAAGATGATTTCAATAAAATCTTCACACCATATGGTGATAAATATACAGTAGACGGCAGTCAGGTGCCTACCATGGCTACCATTCCTTTGACAACTACATCTTCACCGCGTCTTTTGATCCGTGCTAACAGCCCGGAACGTGTATTTCAGGACGGTATTGTGTATCAGGAAACCGGATCAGGAAGCACGCGCATACTCGTCCATCATGTGAATGAAACGGGTCGAGATGTGAAAATGTACGTGATTGCAACCAACAACAATATTACTCCTGCCAACATGAATGTCGAAAATTCCGGTTTTGCCGGACCATCTGAATTTGCAACAGCTGCGGGTAAAGTCTCGATTCAACGATATTTTCAATCCATGCAGGATGGAAGCAAGCGTTCTAGCACAGTTCTAAATCCTGGCGAAAGTCGCATTGTTTTACAGGATCTGAACGCACAAAAAATCAAGCAAAAACAAGTCATTTCTCTGTTATCCGATTTATATACGGATCAACCTATTCAATACACGGTTATTGTGTTAGATGCAAATACAGATCCGTTGACCGTGTTGCCTACTTTGGCAAAACTGCCTAAGGACGGTATTCATAACCGTGGAACGTACGCTAATTCGGATATCTCACTCAATTATACCGAAGAGGTTGGTAAAACAGCTCAACGTATCGTTCTTGGCGATAATAAGGTAGACCCGAACCTGATTGGTACGGATGGTCTGGACGGCTCTTCTGCTTCCAATGCCGGTAATTTTGGTGTTGTATATAAAGTTAAATTGGATCATGTAGCGCCGTATTCACTGATTACGTTCAACCCGCGTGGAGGCGAATATTCCGGCTATGCGATGGTAAACAATCAGGTTGTGGGTATCCCGACAAACGGCTCGGTATGGGCTCCAAATGAGATGAGTGTGCTGTATCGCACAGGGCATATCGAGGAAAGTGTAGAGATGTATTTCACTGCTGCTGCAGGAAGTAACTTGCCGGTTTCCGTAGTAGTTATGCCTTTACCAGCTATTAAAAATTAATATGAATTAACCGGTACTGTTTACCGGCTTAGACCTTGGGTCTCGTCATTCACCGTTTAAAAGTCGATGTCACTTGCAGAATATAGGCGTTCTCCTGCTGCGAATTTGATCGTAGCGCTGGAGAGCGTCTTTTTCTTATGTATAGATGCGAATATCTCTTATAATATTGACTTTAATCGTGGTATAATAAATAGATGCAAGCCTAAGCCTGCATCAGAAAACCTGAAACTACAGACAGGGGAGGGTGAAACGCATGCTGACAAAGGATGAGATTATTGCAACAATGTCCGCTCAGGGGCTGCGTATTACAGATCAGCGCAAAACGTTGGCCACGTTATTTTCCGAGAATGAAGGGTATCTGTCCCCCAAAGACGTTTATGAATATATGGGTAAGAAGTACAGTGGACTTAGCTTTGATACAGTTTATCGTAATTTGCGTGTAATGCAGGAATTAGGTGTGCTGGAACAGGTATCTTTTGAGGATGGAATGAAGTTCAAGGTGAGCTGTAATGAGCATCATCACCATCACCATATGATTTGCTTGAGCTGTCAGAAAACATTACCGATTTCTTTTTGCCCAATGCAAATGACGGATACAACGGATCAATTCCAAATCGTCGAGCACAAGTTTGAAATTTTTGGTTATTGTAAAGAATGTCAACAGAAGAATGGACATACTGATAGTAATTCGGATGGGGGATTCAGACAGACGAGCAGTCACACTCACAGCCACGGGGGCTACTGAAATGAAAATCACCACACGCAGAGTGGTACAGGCTCCGATTAAGTTTTATCGTTCCTATATTTCACCGTTAAAGCCGGCTACCTGCCGATTCTATCCAACGTGTTCAGCGTACGCGTTGGAGGCGGTAGAAGTGCATGGTGCGCTCAAAGGTTCATGGCTTGCTACTAAGCGTATAGCCAAATGCCATCCCTTTCATCCAGGAGGCGTAGATTTGGTTCCTCCTGCAAAAAAGGAGACAGACAGGTCTAGCGAAGATCGTTTGGCTACTCATTCCGAGAAGAGTCTGACTTGACAGCGCTATGCGGATTTCGTTATATTTTGGTTAATATTGTTTTCCTGCGAAGGGATGAGTAGGGTGAATTGTCCAGTACAGAGAGCCGGGGTTAGCTGCAAACCGGTCTGGAGCGAAGCCTGAATATGGTCCTGGAGGAACCTTTTTCGAGCGTATTTGCCACAGTTATTTGTGCACGGGAGGCAAACGTAAGGGGGAGGCGTGTTCCAGCGTTAATGGGCGGTCAGATGTGACCGGTGAAGCCTGTAGTCTGCGAGGATACAGGAAAATTGGGTGGTAACGCGTGAGGTGACTCTCGTCCCATAGGGACGGGGGTCTTTTTTGTGCCCAATTTGTGCCAAATTCATAAATTGGAGTACCATCATGTCAGCAGGTCTTATCGAGCTGCCGTGAACAAAACAGGAGGCAACATACATGTCCAATGAGAACACATTTTACATTACGACACCGATCTATTATCCGAGCGACAAGCTACATATAGGTCATGCTTACACGACAGTTGCGGGAGATGCAATGGCCCGTTACAAGCGGCTACGCGGTTATGAAGTGCGTTATTTGACAGGAACGGATGAGCATGGTCAGAAGATTGAGCAAAAGGCAAGTGCAGCTGGCAAAACGCCACAACGTTTCGTAGATGACATTGTGGCAGGCATCCAAGACCTGTGGCGGAAGCTCGACATTTCCAATGACGATTTTATCCGTACTACGGAGGAACGTCATAAGGCTGTCGTACAGGAAATTTTTGATCGTTTATTAAAACAAGGCGATATTTACAAGGGAGAATACGAAGGCTGGTACAGCATCCCTGACGAGACGTACTACACAGAAACTCAGCTGGTTGACGTGGTGAAGGACGCTAAAGGCAATGTGACTGGAGGTAAGAGCCCGGATAGTGGGCACCCTGTAGAATTGGTCAAGGAAGAGAGCTACTTTTTCCGCATGAGCAAGTATGCTGATCGGTTGCTGCAATTTTATGAAGAGAACCCGCAGTTTATCCAACCGGAATCCCGGAAAAAAGAAATGATTAACAACTTCATCAAGCCGGGGCTAGAGGATCTGGCTGTTTCCCGTACAACTTTTGACTGGGGTGTTAAGGTCAAGGGGGACCCGAAGCATGTCGTATACGTTTGGATTGACGCACTTTCCAACTACATCACAGCCTTGGGATATGGTTCTTCTAATACTGAGCTGTACGATAAATTTTGGCCAGCAAATGTGCATATCGTGGGTAAAGAGATTGTACGGTTCCACACGATATATTGGCCAATCATGCTGATGGCATTGGATCTTCCGTTACCTAAAAAAGTATTTGCACATGGTTGGTTACTTATGAAAGATGGTAAAATGTCGAAATCTAAAGGCAATGTGGTAGACCCGGTAACGTTGATTGACCGTTATGGTCTGGACCAACTTCGATACTACTTGCTGCGCGAGGTGCCTTTTGGGGCAGATGGAACATTTACACCAGAAAGTTTTGTAGATCGAGTTAATTCGGATTTGGCAAATGATCTGGGCAACTTGTTGAATCGTACCGTGGCGATGGTAGATAAATATTTTGACGGCAAGGTTCCGGCTTATGAAGCAAATGTAACAGAATTCGACGGAGCTCTGGAAGACATGGCAACATCGACTTATAGCAAAGTAGAAGAAGCCATGGAAAACATGGAGTTTTCCGTGGCATTAACGGCGATTAGCCAATTTATTAGCCGTAGCAACAAATATATTGACGAGACGCAACCATGGAATTTGGCTAAGGATGAGGCAAAACGTCGTGAATTGGCATCGGTTATGTTGCATTTGGTAGAAAGCTTGCGCATCGCTTCCATCTTACTTCAGCCATTCTTAACCCGTGCTCCTCATAAAATTTGGGAACAGCTCGGTATTAGCCAAGGTGAGCTGACTACATGGGATAGCGGCAAGCAGTTTGGTCGTATTCCGGAAGGAACACAGTTGGTCAAAGGTAATCCGATCTTCCCACGTCTGGATTCAGAGCAAGAGGTTGCTTTTATCGTGGAAGCAATGACAGGAGGTAAGAAACCAGAGGAAGCTACGACACAAGTTCAACCACAGAATGCATCTGAGACGAGCCAGGAAGCGCCGGAGGCAAAGGAAGAGATTGGCATTGAGGATTTTGCCAAGGTAGAACTGCGCGTTGCTCAGGTCGTCGCTTGCGAGCCTGTGAAGAAGGCAGATAAACTGTTGAAGCTCCAACTTGATCTTGGTTATGAGCAGCGGCAAGTAGTATCAGGGATTGCGAAGTTTTATACACCTGAAGATATCATTGGGCGCAAGGTGATCTGTGTGACCAATCTTAAGCCGGTAAAACTTCGGGGAGAGCTGTCGCAAGGTATGATTTTGGCAGCTTCACATGGAGATCAGCTTACGCTCGCCACCGTACCGGAAGGTATGCCGAATGGTGCAGTTGTAAAGTAGTACGCTAGTTAATAAAAGAATGTAATGAGCGTATGCCCGAGAATCATTCTTCTTGGGCATGCGCTTTTTGGCGTGCATCATATTTTGCTCCCGCTACACGTATGTTTAATAGGCAGGGCTTGTTTGCTCGTGTTCACTTAAGACAGGGGAGGAAATGAGGATGACAGATATTAACGCCGGATTGGCGATCGTAGCCGGACTGGTTTCTTTTTTTTCACCGTGTTGTTTACCGCTGTATCCATCTTATTTATCGTATATGACAGGGATGTCTGCGCGTGAACTGGCTGAAGGACGGCATAAGGCCGAGGTTCGTTATCGTACGATGGGGCATACACTTGCTTTTGTACTGGGCTTTTCGGTCGTTTTCTATTCACTGGGTGCAGGTGTCGGGTTGCTTGGAGAATGGTTTGCCAATTATGGGGATACGCTAAGAGTGGTAGCAGGGTTACTTATTTTACTAATGGGACTGGTATCTCTCGGTGTGGTAAGTCCTTTGATTCTAATGAGGGAGCATAAGCTTCGCTGGACATGGAAGCCTGCCGGGTACGCCGGTTCCTTTGTAATCGGAATTGGTTTTGCGGCAGGCTGGTCGCCCTGTATCGGTCCCATGCTAACAGCTATTATCGCTTTGGCTGCAGTAGAGCATCACATTTGGTTCAAACTGATTACAGGCTATGCGCTCGGGTTTGCGATTCCATTTTTTGTATTAGCTTTGCTGGTAGGCTCTGTTCGGCTATCCTCTCGCTATACCTCCATCCTCATCAAAACAGGTGGCATACTACTTGTTATCACTGGCATTTTACTGGTAACGGATCATATGACCGATGTAACGCTATTTTTACAACGGATTACCCCGGGTTGGATGCTAGTTATGTGAAATACTCAATACGACTTAAAGGAAAATGTTCAAAAATACGCTCTGTGATAAACTCTCGCAGTGCATTTTGCTGTTCATCGGGATAAACGTATTTGTTTTGTCCCCAGCGTCCCCATTTTTTCTTGCGTTTCTCTATGTCCATCTCCAGCTTGGTTTTCGGATAACGTTTCTCGATGACAGCTTTGGATGTTTTGGTGAAGCGATGCTGTATTAATTCGAACGTCAAATCTTTTGTAGCATGCTGGGGCAAGGTTTCTCCCAATTTGCGCAGTAACTCGCCGTAACCTTCTTCCCAGCCGTCATACCAGATGATGGGTGCAATGATGAACCCCAGCGGATAACCGGCTCGTGCGATTTTGCCCGCGGCTTCAATACGTTCCTCGAAGCGGGAAGTTGCAGGTTCAAACTGTTTAATAACATAATCGGAATTAATGCTAAAGCGGATGCGAGTATGACCATTATGTTTAATATCCAGCAATGGATCAACATGATGATATTTAGTAACAAAACGCAGACGGCCAAATTCCTCATCTGCCATGAAACGAATCAAGTCTCCAAGCGTTCCGGTGATATGCTCCAAACCAACCGGATCGGAGGTACAAGCTGCTTCAAAACGGGTAATTTCAGGCGCACGCTCCTCGATATAAGCTTTAGCTGCTGATAAGATATCGTCAGTGTTGACATATACACGAATATACGGCTTTGCTCCCAAGGTTGTTTGTAAATAACAGTAGTGACAATGCCCCATGCAACCAGTCGAAATGGGGATGGCATATTCAGCAGAAGGCTTGGATTGATCAAAAGTTAACGTTTTACGGATACCAACTACCAAAGTTTTTTTTGCCATTCGGTACTTTTCAACTTCAGTTTCACCTGGTAAATTGGTAATTCGGTTGTGAGAGGTAGTCATCCGGTACGGAATATCCTTGGCTTTAACCCAATCCATAATACGCTGGCCCTTGGGATAATTTAGTGCGTCTGGCTCAAAAAACACCAGGTCAGGCAAAAATGGCTTGGTTCCTCTGGTTTGGACAGGAGTACGCTCAAGCGTAGACATGGCTAACGCTCCTTTCAAAATAAATCCACAGTGCTCTGGTGTCCAACTTTAACATATTGCCGCAGAAGTAAACGATACAGGGACGACGATATTAGTGTACCCGGCTTAAATTGAACAAATCGTGGCAATAGATGTGAGTGAAGGGATGAGACTTGCCAATGGGCAATGATAACATGTATCATTACATAGTAGGTTTAACGCAGGAAATGAAGGCGGTAAGCGCCCGTTCAATAACAGAAAAGAGGGAAACAAGTGCCAACGCCAAGCATGGAAGATTATTTGGAACGCATTTACCAACTGATTGATGAGAAGGGATATGCTCGTGTCTCGGACATCGCAGAGGGTTTAGAGGTGCATCCTTCGTCCGTCACCAAAATGATTCAGAAGTTGGATAAGGACGATTATCTTGTATATGAGAAGTATCGGGGACTGATTTTGACACCAAAAGGGAAAAAGGTCGGCAAACGGTTGGTTGATCGCCATCAGTTATTAGAGCAATTTCTGGATATGATTGGGGTTGAGAAGGACCTGATATATAAAGATGTGGAAGGTATTGAGCATCATTTGAGCTGGGATTCCATCACCCGTATCGAAACATTGGTTGAATATTTTCGTCGGGATGAAGATCGCTTGCGCCAGCTTCATGACATACACAAGGAATTGAGTGGAGATTCCTAAAAGCATCTGTCCTTATGGACGATGCTTTTTTATTTGTCCCGACCGCAACAAATATCCGGTGATTAGCGTCTATCCATTATATAGCAGGACAAGATAGGGGTTAAAATTAACAGGGTTAGCGGAGGATTGTAATAATATGAATCGAAAGAAAATAGTGGCATTGGCTGCAGGCCTACTCTTAGCAGTGCAGACTGCCATCGTTCCTGGAGTTCAAGCAGCTCCAACTGGTGATATTGAAATTATATTGGACGGACAGTCCCTGCAAAGCGACGCGTCACCGTATATTGTACAGGGAGCCAATGTTACGATGGTTCCTTTGCGCGTGATTAGTGAGGGAATGGGCGCTCAGGTCAACTGGTCGGAATCGTCCGGTATGGTAACGATTACGGCTCAGAACAAAAATATATCTATGGAGAACGGTGCACAAAGCGCTACGGTGAATGGCAAGTCAGTTCGACTGGATGCATCTGCCCGTATGACAAGCGGGAGAGTCATGGTGCCTCTGCGTTTTGTTGGAGAAGAGTTGGGATTAAAAGTGGATTGGCAAGCTTCAGAGCGAGTCATTACGTTAAGCAGTGGTAAGGAAGGTGTCTCAACGGGTGGGAGTAGCTCAGCGGGAAACAGTGCTTCCACATCAGATACGTCTGCATCTGGCAATCAGGAGAGTGTAAGTACGGATCAGGGAGCCAGCGATAATGAGCAGACGGTTGTCACTTCACCGTCAACGTCTACTAGTGAGGACGGTTCAAGTTCTTCACAGGCAAATGTTGTTCAGGTAAAGGCTTCAACTTCCATGCGTGGGGCATGGATTTCTACCATCAATGGAGATTGGCCTTCTTCCGCTGCCCGAAGCAGCTCCGAGAAGCAAAAGCAGGAGTTTACTAAAATGCTCGATGATTTGCAGGGGATGGGCATCAATGCGGTATTTGTTCAGGTTCGTGCCAGCGGTGATGCGCTCTACCCGTCAAGTCTCGTACCCTGGAGCAAGTATTTGACCAACACCCAAGGTAAAAATCCAGGCTATGATCCCTTGAAATTTATGATTAGCGAATCGCATAAGCGAGGGATGGAATTCCATGCCTGGTTTAATCCGTTCCGTGCGAATTCTACAGGAACAACCAGCGGTTTGGCTGCAAACCATGTGGCTAATCAACACCCGGACTGGATTGTTAAGAATGGTAGCCAATTGTACATCAATCCAGGAATTCCGGCTGCACGTCAGCATGTCATTGCGGCGATTATGGAGGTCGTGAACGGATATGATATTGACGGCGTCCATTTGGACGATTATTTTTATCCTTACAGCGGGACTTTTGATGATGATGCGACCTTCAAAGCATATAATGCCAACAAAATCTCTAATAAGGGCGACTGGCGGAGAGATAATGTGAACAGTTTTGTTCGCGATTTGGGCAAAAGCATTCATGCCAGCAAGTCTAAGGTTCAATTCGGAATTAGCCCTTTTGGGGTATGGCGTAACAAATCTCAGGACTTAACGGGTTCAGACACGAAGGCAGGCGTTACAGCGTATGATACGACGTTTGCGGATGTGAGAACCTGGATTAACAAAGAATGGATTGACTATGTAGCTCCACAAATTTACTGGAGTATCGGTTTCCCTGCGGCTGGATATGACAAGCTTGTCGCATGGTGGTCCAATGAGGTCAAAAATTCAGATGTTAAGCTATATATCGGTCATTCTCCGTATAAAATCGGCACCCCTGAAAAGGGCTGGCAAACGGCTCAAGAGCTAATTAAGCAGCTTGAACTGAACAAAGATTATAAACAGGTCAAAGGGGATATTTACTTTAGTGCACAGCATTTGCGTAAAAATCCATATGGACTCATTCAGCTTCTTCAAAATTATTATCAAATGTGATATAAATTGGATCATATAGGTTCTATTTGGGCCTCCGTTCTCATAGATAAGCAGTAGAACTGCTTACTCCCAAGAGAACGGAGGTTTTTTGATCTATGCTGATCAATGCTGTGTTCCAGGGTGGAGGGGTTAAGGGAATTTCGCTGGCGGGTGCAGTTAAGGCTGCGGAGGAGCATGGAATTGTATTCAATCGTTTAGCAGGTACATCATCAGGTGCTATTGTAGCTGCTTTATTGGCTGCGGGATACTCTGCGGATGAAATGAAAGCCGTAATTGAGAAAACCCCCTTGGTCAAGTTGTTACGACGTTCTCCAGTGTTCAATATTAAGTGGATTGGACCAGCAGCTCGTATCTTTCTTAAAAAAGGTCTCTACTCAGGGGAGGCACTGGAGCACTGGGTACGTGAGCTGTTACGAGCTAAGGGAGTGCGTACGTTTGCGGATTTACCTCCTGGCAAACTGCGCATTATTGCATCAGATATCACGAATGGACGCATTCTGGTGCTACCTGAGGATATCAAACGTTTTGGTATCAATCCCTCTTCACTGGAGGTAGCCAAGGCCATTCGGATGAGCACAAGTATCCCTTACTTTTTTGATCCCGTTATGTTAAGGCTTGATTCTGCACTTGCCAAGGGAAAGACCTTTTCTCAGCAATTTATATTTGTAGTTGATGGGGCTTTACTAAGCAATTTGCCTTTGTGGCTTTTTGATGAGCCTGTAAATGAACGTGAGGCCAAAACGATTCCAACGGTAGGGTTTCAAATGGTGGGCAAGACGGGTACGGAGACCAAAGTTTCTTATATACGGGGTCCTTTGACCATGCTGCAGGCTATTTTCGATACCATGCTATCAGCACACGATGAACGATATATTGAGCAGGAGAATCGGTATCGGACGATTAAAATTCCAACATTGGGGATCCGCACTGCACAATTTAACATTTCTACAGTGCAAAGTGATTTGCTGTATGCTTCCGGTGTGCAGGCAGGGGATGCTTTTTTCCACAAATGGAGCATCACTTCTTACCAGCAGCAGTATAGCAAATACCAATTGATGAAGGATACCATGTACGCTATGAAATGAACACTAATTGGCAGTTAAAGTAATTTAAAAGGGTGTAAAAAAGGAGCCTCTTCCCGGTCATATTTGAATATGCGGGTGACGGCTCCTTTGTGCTGCATTTTAAAGGATGATTATTATCGTTAATGATATTTAGGTTGTTCTTCTTCATTTTTGCCCTTGGAACCTTCAATCACATGAAAAGGATACGCTTTGCGCTTGCCCGTAGTCTGCTGCTTACGTGCGTTGGCTGTTTTGGCCATGGTGCGCACAGAGGGTTTGATTTTGGGAGTACGATTGCTTTGTCCTGGCAGGTATTTGTATAGCAGAAATATAACTGCAAAAACAAGGACGGGAATGAGTAAACTCATGAGAAAGCCCCAACTTCCTCTCCACAGCATATCCACAATCCCATATGCACCCAAAGCAAGGGTAAGCCAGAAAATAACAGCATGTCTGTTCATTATTCACTCATCCTTTCACAGGATCAAGTGCAGGACTGTTGAAGGTCTCCTTTACAGGTACATTTTCCAACTCAGCATCCAATTCAAGCATACGCTTAAATGAGGCAATGGATACCTCCACTTGATCATCAGTCGGTTCTTTGGTGGTAAGTAGTTGCAGCCACAGACCGGGGTAACCTAAATAACGAAGTACCGGAATTTCACGAAGAGCATTGGTCAGCTTGAGAAATTCAAAAGAAAGCCCCAGTACGATCGGAAGCAGTAGAAGCCGTTGCCCCATACGCTCCCACAGATTATCGTAGGTGAATAGGGAATAGACTAGTACCCCGATGATCACGGTCAGCATAATAAAGCTGCTACCGCAGCGGTAATGCAAACGGCTGTATTTTTGCACATTGGCCGGGGTTAGTTCTTCTCCAGCTTCGAATGCCGTAATTACTTTATGCTCTGCACCGTGATATTGAAACAGTCGTTTGATCAATGGAGTTTGGGAAATGCCCCATAAATAAGCCAGCAGCAGAATCAGCTTAATGGCTCCTTCGGCGAGGTTATGCAAAATTTGGCTGTGAAACAAGCCGTCGAACAGGAAGTCTTCTACAACAACCGGAACGAGGGTTAACACAATTTTGCCGAACAAAAAGGAGATAATCCCGACTGCCGCTACACCGATCATCATACTCAGACTCCAGCGAGATTCTTCTTTTTTCTTTTGCTCAGCGCGTTCTTCCGGATCTACTTCATCATCAGCATACGCATCGGCTGAATAGTTCAAATGCTTGGTACCTTTGGCGCTGGAGTCGATGATGCTTACAATCCCCCGCAATAAAGGAATTCTGCGGAATTTGGATACCCAGGATTGCTCCTTGCGTGGTACTTCCAAATATGTGATTTCGCCAGTTTTGCGGCGAACTGCCGTGACATTGACACGCTTGCCGCCGAACATGACACCTTCAATGACTGCCTGACCACCGTAGCTCACAGGCTTGGATGCTTGTGACAACCGTCTCACCTCTCTTAATACATGCTTTTTTGTATATTGTATCGAATTTGGAAGGGAATATCTAGTTAGATGAAACTGGTGTAACCACAGGCTTATAAAAAAAGCATTTATGGAGCGTCAGACTGCTCACATAAATGCTACTCATTATAAAACTTCGGAAACAACCTATTGCGTAATTGCCCCAACAACCTGGTCAACCAGTCCTTTTGATGAGAGGGGGCCGCCAAATGTCCATGTCGTACCGTTCAGTGGATAGGTGCGTTTTTCTTTAACGAAATTCAGACCGTTCCAGACCGAATTATTTTTCATAGGTGCCCCGAAAACATCATCGTCCGGCTGCACAATATAGATAAAGTTGCTGTTCTGAACAGCAGACAGAGCTTCAATACCGACGGTTGTAAAGCCATACGGTTCAACTTTGCTTGGTTTCCAATCATTAATCATACCGATCTTCGCCAGTGTTGCCACGACGACTGAGTTATCCGAAAACATACGGAGGCTGGCCGCATTTTGCGAAGTGAAAGCTTGTGTCAGTACATAATGATAATCCGACTTGCCAGCAGCGGCGAGCTTTTCTTTGGCTTCAGCATAATGCTGATCCAGTTCGGCAAGCACCTGCTTAGCTTTTTCTTCTTTTCCCAGAGCAACTGCGATGCTATTAAAAATTTCTACCATTTTATCATGATCGTAGCCATTACCATTGTTCAGATTATATTCGATCGTAGGAGCGATGGCCTTAAGTTGCTCATAGATAGCTTCATTCCCATCAACATTGGAAATGATCAGATCCGGTTTCAATGCAGCAATTGCTTCCAGATTCGGCTCGTTACGCGTGCCGACATCGACCACGCTACTATCCAGAGCCGCCTCCGGTGTCACGTATACCTTGTAGTTGGCATTGTCAGCATTACCCACCGGCTGAACGCCCAACGCAACCAAATCCTCTGTAAATGTCCATTCCAGCACTACGACACGCTGTGCGGGCTTGTCGAGCGTGATCTCACCACTATTATGCTTTACCGTCACAGGACCGGTCGCTGTGTCAGTCGGTTTACTACCCGATGTGGCTACCTGATCTTTGTCCGATGCATTGTCGGCTGCTCCGCAACCTGCCAGAGTGAGCGTAAAAACCATTAACAATAAAATCCCGATGAATCCCTTTTTCATAGAAGCGTTCTCCCGTATATATGTTTTTATAAAATGATAATGATTATCATTTTCACCATTATATTATGATAGAGGATTGAAATTTTGTCAATGTAAAAAACGGGTCCGTACCCTCAAGTCGAAAGCTGCCATTATTCAGCATTCCTGTTCATTGTTAAACTCTCCCCCCTTGGAGCATACTACCAGCAAAATGGAATGCAGAATCCGATGGAAGTACATGCATATCCGATTGCGATAGTCTTTACGATGGGAAAAAGTTTTCATATTGAAAGGGGATTAAACAACATGAGCGAAACCTTCTCTATACCCAAGATAGGACATGAACAGGAGCAACCTCGTGGATCTCAGGATCAACGTAATCATAACGACAGTGGTAGAGGCAGGCAGCAGTCAGGCAAAATACATACGCCTCTCATTCCTTTTGCGCTTGAGTTGGGTTTTTTTTCGGGTTTGCTCTGGGGATTGCTGCGCTGGCTGTTTTATAAGTTGCACTTTACTGTAGTAGCGCCTGGCTTTCTCGCAGAGCCTTTTTTCAAGCATTCATTTATGAACACCATGGCGGGACATCTGGTAGGGCTACTGTTTTTTATTGGATTATCCGTCGTAGCTTCACTGGTGTACACTCTGTTGCTGCGCAGATTTAAGGGTCCTTTACCCGGCATTGTGTATGGCCTGATTTGGTGGGTTGTTTTATTTGTATTAACAGGTCCTAAGCTAGGGATGATGAATGCTCCTGATCGGTTAACATGGAATTCCCTGTATACGGAAATTTGTGTGTTTTTACTGTGGGGACTATTTATCGGATATACCGTTGCTGTCGAGTATACGGATGAAAGAAAGCGCGAGCCTGAGAAAGCTGAGGGCTGAACGTAACAAAAACTTCTCAAGCGCCTATTCCCTGTGTTAAAATAGCATTTGGTTATTTGACAGAGGGGAGCGGAATGAAAGATGAAGAATGACCGGGTGTTAAAGCTGCGGCAGGCGCTGGGCGAGCATAATCTGCGGGCTATGCTGATTACTAGCCCTGTCAATCGTCGATATTTGACAGGCTTCACAGGTTCGGCAGGTTATGTGCTGATTACGGAATCCCATAGCTATTTGCTGACTGACTTTCGCTATATGACGCAAGCGACCGAACAAGCCGAAGGCTTCACGGTAGTGCAGCACGCTGCACAGGTCATGGAAACGGTGAAAGAATTGCTGTCTTCCCATCAGATCAGCGAAACAGGCTTTGAGCAAGACGCTGTAACTGTTGCGACGCATAAAGCTTATAGCGAAGATTTGTCACCTATTTCACTGGTTCCGGTGTCGGGCATTGTAGAGAAATTACGGGTGTACAAGGATGCGGAAGAGCTGGAAGTGATGCAGCGGGCAGCGGATTTGGCAGATGCTACTTTTGCACACATTTTACCTTACATCAAACCAGGTGTCAGCGAGCGTGAGCTGGATCTGGAAATGGAATTCTTCATGCGCAAGCAGGGAGCTACATCCTCTTCATTTGACACAATTGTGGCTTCTGGGGTTCGTTCGGCATTGCCTCATGGCGTAGCCAGTGCTAAGTTAGTACAAGCAGGCGAGCTGATTACGTTTGATTTTGGTGCGTTGCTGGATGGCTATTGCTCCGATTTGACACGTACAGTGGCCACACAAGGGGATTTAGCGCCCCAGTTGCGTGAGATCTACGATATTGTACTCAAGGCGCAACTTCACGCACTTGAACATATTAAGCCGGGCATGACAGGCCGTGAAGCGGATGCACTGACCCGGGATATTATTGCAAGCCATGGCTATGGAGACAATTTCGGGCACAGTACAGGTCATGGTCTGGGTCTTGAAGTACATGAATCTACACGCCTGTCGAAGGCGAGTGATGATATTCTGGAGCCGGGTATGGTGGTAACGGTCGAGCCAGGTATCTATGTGCCTGGATTGGGCGGTGTACGGATCGAGGATGATATCGTTATTACAGATAGCGGCATCAAATTATTAACACATTCGAGCAAAGAATTTACAGTCGTTTAATAACGATAACAGTCCTGTAGGAGGGGTATTTTAGTGATTAACGTTAATGATTTTAAAACAGGTTTGACCGTCGAGGTAGACGGAGATATTTTTACGGTGCTGGATTTCCAACACGTAAAACCGGGTAAAGGTGCAGCATTCGTACGCTCCAAGTTGAAAAACTTGCGTAACGGTAACACCGTTGAACGTACATTCCGTGCGGGTGAAACGATCGGTCGGGCGCAAATCGAAAATCGCGGTGTATCTTATCTGTATGCTAGTGCAGACGATCATACATTCATGGATAATGAAACATATGATCAATTCACATTGTCCAGCGATCAACTGAAATGGGAACTTAACTTCCTGAAAGAAAACATGAATGTAAATATCGTTAGCTATAACGGCGAAATCCTGGGTATTAACCTGCCTACCAGCGTTGAACTCAAAGTAATCGAAACAGAACCAGGTATTAAAGGTAATACAGCTACAGGTGCTACCAAAAATGCCAAATTGGAAACGGGTTTGAATGTTCAAGTTCCTTTGTTCATTAACCAAGATGACGTATTGTTAATTGATACACGTGACGGCAAATACATGTCTCGCGCATAAAATTTGCTGCTTTTAGATTTCCTCTGTCCTTGTGAAGGGCAGGGGATATTTTTATAAGCACTAATATTAAAAAACAATGGCTCCGCACAGCACTTTCGTATTATACTGTACTAAAGTTATTCCGCAGGATGTCACGTTCAAGTCGTTGGGTGCCATCTCAAGGTTACATACTGAGTCTGAGGGAGTGAATATCGTTGTCTTTGTATGTCATGAAATTCGGAGGCAGTTCCGTCGGTGACACGGAGCGCATGAAACGCGTGGCAAAACGCGTTGTGGAGAAACAGAGTGAAGGGCATCAATGTGTAGTGGTCGTTTCCGCAATGGGAGACACGACAGACGAACTGATTGACCAGGCCAAATTGTTGAATGAGCAGTTGCCTGCACGTGAGTTGGATATGTTGATGACGACAGGTGAGCAAATTTCAATCGCCTTGTTGTCGATGGCTATTCAGCAGTTGGGTCATGAAGCGGTATCGTTTACGGGATGGCAGGCTGGTTTCCGTACTGAATCTGACTTTGGTCGAGCACGGATTACGGATATTCAACCTCAGCGTGTGCTGGATGCACTGAGCAGCAACAAGATCGTTGTTGTAGCTGGTTTCCAAGGGATGTCTGTAGAGGGAGACATTACGACGTTGGGACGTGGTGGATCTGATACGACGGCGGTTGCGCTGGCGGCGGCGATTCAAGCGGATGCCTGTGAAATTTACACGGATGTGGACGGCATTTATTCAACAGATCCACGGATCGTGAAGGTTGCTCGTAAGCTAAAAGAAATTTCTTATGATGAAATGCTGGAATTAGCTAATCTGGGTGCAGCTGTATTGCATCCTCGTGCGGTAGAATATGCCAAACATAACCGGGTACCGCTGATCGTGCGGTCCAGTTTTAACCATAATGAAGGAACGGTCGTAAAGGAGGATGCAGTAATGGAACAAGGCGTTGTAGTCAGTGGGATTGCATATGATAAAAATGTAGCAAGAATCAGTATTTTGGGCGTCGCCGATATTCCCGGCGTACTGGCGAAAGTATTTGGAACACTGGCGGCAGCCAAAATTGATGTAGACATTATTGTACAGAGCGGGGTTGAAGCTGGTAAAGCGGATTTCTCCTTTACAGTAGCTCTGACGGATCGTGAAGCGGCACTGAAGACGCTGGAAGGTATTCGTGGAGAGCTTCCGTACCGTGAAGTAACGTCTGAGGAAAACTTGGTGAAGGTTTCCATTGTAGGTGCAGGAATGGTTAGCCATCCGGGTGTTGCTGCGCAAATGTTTGCCGTACTGGCAGAGCAAGGCGTTAGCATTAAAATGGTAAGCACATCTGAAATCAAAGTATCGTGTGTAATTGAAGCGGGTAAGCTTCATGAGGTTATTCAGGCGTTGCATACAGCTTATAACCTGGACACCGAGGAGCAAGCGTTTGTGGGTGGACCGCAAGACCGTCGTTAATAACTGCAACGTGATCTAGACACTGAATATGGCTAATGTGAACGATGCTTATGACAGATAAAGGTTGATACATTATATGCCCTCTATTTATAGTTTGATAAATCATAGAATACAGCAGTAGGTTAAGAGGTTGTTCCATCAGTGAGAGTTAAACTGAGGGGCAGCCTCTTTTTTTCTGAATCTATCTTTTCTACCCAAGGGTTTCCCTTAGCCGACAAGGCTTTGAGAGGCCCTTTTTTATTTGTGCAAATTAGAGAATGGTGCTTAAACAAGCGGGAGAAAGGTCTGTTGAGCGTTGATAGGAGTTAGCAAAAGTTTGCCTAGGTTTTCAATATATTTTCGGCATAAAAAGCGAGAGTCAACCATAGACTTGTCTTAAAGAAAAATGACAACTGTGAGGGGGCTGCATCGGTATGGAATGGCTGGAGTTATTTCCCGAACCGTTGCACGGTATACTCGGAAGGCTTCCAGAAACGGTATTTGAGCAACTGGAAGAAATCCGGGTCAGGGAAGGAAGGCCGTTGGAAATTAATGCAAACGGTGAACATCATTTTGTAACGTCTGCTGGTCAGCTGACTTTGAACCATGTGGAAGCCTATAAGCCTGACCGTGAGGATGCCCACCGACTGCTGGATTTTATCAGCAATCATTCCCTCTATACGATGGAAGAGGAGCTTCGTAAAGGGTTTATTACGATCCCTGGCGGTCATCGTATTGGCTTGGCAGGGAGAACCGTGCTCAACCGAGGACGAGTGGAGCATTTGAGGGATATAAGCAGCTTTAATGTAAGAATTGCGCGTGCAATTCCCGGCATAGCTGATCGGATATTGCCTTATGTAGCAGATCGAATGTCCGGGAAAATCCGGCATACCCTCATTTTGTCCCCTCCTCAGCATGGCAAAACGACACTGCTTAGGGACTTGGCTCGGCAACTCAGTTACGGAGGGATGGAAAGCCATGGGGGGCGACGGAATGGACTCAAGGTAGGCATTATAGACGAACGCTCTGAGATCGCTGGTAGTCACAAAGGTATCCCGGGTTTTGATGTCGGGCCTCGCACCGATGTATTGGACGGATGTCCGAAAGCAGAAGGCATGATGATGATGATCCGCTCGATGTCACCGGATGTCCTCATTGTTGATGAAATCGGACGACCGGAAGATGCTGAGGCGGTGCGCGAAGCGCTCCATGCAGGCATTGCAGTCATTGCTTCCGCACATGGTCGCGATGTGGCTGAAATGGCGACCCGGTCTGCTTTTGCTGGATTAACTACAGGACAAGAGCTATTTCAACTCTACGTCATGCTGGAGCGGACGAGCCGGGGCGTCTCATTCCGACTGGCAGATGCCAAGCAACGCAGGATTACACTGTCTGGAGAAGGGCAGAATGGGGGCATCTCCTATGCTTAAGCTGCTGGGTGCAGCCTTGGTTATACTGGCCGCTACGCTGGCAGGTTGGCAACGGGCAAGGCAGTTTGCAATGAGGCCGCGGCAAATCAGGGAGTTGATTCTTGCGCTGCAAAGATTGACCACCGAGGTTTCCTACGGGGTGTCTCCGCTACCAGATGCTTTCGCCAAGACAGGAGAGCCCTTGCGAGAGCCCTTACGCACTCTGTTTCAGCAAGCCTCACGCTGGATGCACCCCTCTTTTGGCCTGACTGCCAGAGAAAGCTTGCATAAAGCCATTGAAGACTCGTGGAGCCGTTCCTCTATGAAGCAAGCCGAGAAGGAAGCGATGCGGCAGCTTGCTTACAGTCTTGGAACCAGCGACCGTGAAGACCAGATCAAGCACATTGCGTTGACCATCCAGCAGTTATCCCATGAGGAAGCGCAGGCGCAGGCAGATCAGGTGAGGTACGAGCGTATGAGCAGGAGCCTGGGACTGCTGATCGGAGCATTGATCGTCATTTTGATCTATTAGCGGGGTGCTCGAATGAATTTAGAAGTGAACGCAATTTTCCAAATTGCCGGAATTGGCATTATTATCGCTATGATTCATACCGTATTAAAGCAAATGGGCAAAGAAGACATGGCGCACTGGGTAACGGTCATCGGCTTCGTCGTGGTCCTGTTCATGGTGGTGCGAATGCTGGATAACCTTCTGCAAGAGATCAAATCTATCTTTCTTTTTCAGTAGGTGGACACATGGAAATTATTCAGGTGGTGGGCTTCTCCCTCATTGCCACAGTCCTTATTTTAGTCATTAAGGAACAGAAGCCGATGTTTGCCTTTTTGATTGCAACAGCTGCGGGAATCGTCATTTTTTTGCTGCTGATTGGGAAGATCGGATCTGTGGTTGCTGTACTGGAGAGACTGGCCCGGTCTTCAGGCATGGATATGATCTATTTTAAAACCGTCTTGAAAATAATCGGTATCGCTTATATTGCTGAATTTGGAGCGCAAATCGTTCGGGATGCAGGACAAGACGGGATTGCTTCCAAAATTGAGCTTACCGGAAAGGTACTCATTATGGTGCTCGCAATCCCGATTATCAGCATTATTATTGATACCATTCTGAAGCTGATGCCCGCCTGAGGGGGTGATGCCATGAAAAGGCTGGGGGGCATGCCGAATCTCAAAGTAATTGCAATGTTGCTGCTATGTTTCTGGTGTGCCTCGGCTGCGTTCCTCTTTGCAGATAATACACCGACAAACGAATGGATCAGACAGCAGGCGGAGCAAATGCCCAAAGACGAAGTAGAACATTATTGGGACGGGCTCATGCAGCAATACGGCGGATTTTTCCCTGATCAGAAAACGCCTTCCTTCATGGACATGCTGCTTCCAGGCGGTGAAGGGTTCAGCATAAAGGGTGTATTGAGCGCTATAGCTGATTTTTTCATCCATGAAATCCGAGTAAATGCCAAGTTGCTCGTCACCATCGTCATGCTCAGCATTATGAGTATGGTGCTGGAAACGCTGCAAAGCGCTTTTGAAAGCAAACAGGTCAGCAAAGTGGCCTACGCTATCGTATACATGGTCATTATCATTTTGGCGATTAATAGCTTTAGTGTAGCGATTGGTTATGCCAAAGAAGCGATTGATAGCATGATTCACTTCATGATGGCAATGTTGCCTTTGCTGTTTACCATGCTAGCCTCGATGGGGAACGTCGTAACAGTTTCGGTGACCCACCCGCTGATTGTATTTATGATCAACACAGTCGGAACAGTCATTCATACGCTGGTTTTCCCGCTGCTGTTCTTCTCGGCTGTGCTGTATTTGGTCAACTCGCTGACGGGCAAATACAAGCTGACCCAGCTAGCCGATCTGTTGCGGAACGCTGGAGTAGCAGTGCTGGGAGTGCTGCTGACCATTTTTCTAGGAGTCATTTCGGTACAAGGCTTGACATCGTCCGTTACTGACGGATTAACGATCCGTACAGCCAAATATATTACAGGTAGCTTTGTTCCGGTGGTCGGCAAGGCGTTGGCAGATGCGACAGATACAGTTATTTCGGCTTCGCTGCTCGTTAAAAATGCCATTGGTCTGGTAGGAGTCATTATTATTTTGTTCCTATGCGCCTTTCCCGCCCTCAAGATTCTGACGCTGGCGCTCATTTATAAAGTGACAGCAGCGATCATGCAGCCTTTGGGTGATACGCCTATCGTGGCATGTCTGGATGCGATCGGCAAGAGCATGATTTATGTTTTCGCGGCGCTGGCAGCAGTGGGATTGATGTCCTTCCTTGCAATTACAGTCATGCTCGCAGCAGGCAATATGACAGTCATGATGAGGTGAACCAATGCACGTAAACCAACAAGGGGGGAGGAGAGTGACGTGACCTGGCTGGCAGGCTGGCTCAAGGAACTGGTGCTAATCGTGTTGCTGGCTTCTTTTGTCGATATGATCTTACCGAGCCGATCTATGGAGAGGTATGTCAAACTCGTTCTCAGCCTGCTTATTCTGCTGACGTTGCTGTCTCCGGTCGTGCGCTTACTGAGCACCAGTCCTTCCGAGGTTCTAGGGCGAGCATTGGATCTTCAACGTCAGGCTGAGACAGGCAAGAGGGAACCGACATTGGAGGAGATTCTAGCAAAAGGCAGCCAGTTAAAGCTACAGCAAGAACAAAGCTCCATGCAATGGGCTGGCAAAGAGGTAGCTAAGGAAATGAAAGGACAGTTGGAACAGTATACTGGGTTAGCAATTCAGTCGGTCCAGGTTACCCTTGCAAAGATTCAACAGGAGGAATCAGGGCTGGAGGCAGGAACGGGTGTCCAGTCGGTAGTGGTCCAATTGGCAGAACAGCAGCCAGAAAAAGAAAAGAAAAACACAGACGTCTCGCCTGGTGCAGATGTCAAGCCGATTATGGTGGAGCCTGTAGCCGAAAAGACAGTGAATATTCGTGTAGAGCCAACACATGCAAAAACTTCAGATTTTAATGAAGGAACGCGAGAAGATGATCGTAATCCTGACAAAACTGTTGAGGACGGAAAGCCAACAGATACGAAAGCATTTGGCTTAATTACAGGACTTTTACGTGAAAAATGGGGGATAGATAGCAAAAATGTTCAGGTGCTTTCTTCGCAGGATGGAACACATGAATGGTAACAGGAGGTGAGCAGAAATGAGCAAATGGCTGAAAAAGCTGGAGCAATGGCTGGGTGGAGGGGCGGATGGGGCGAAAAGGTTCAATTCATTTCGTTGGTTGCTTATTCTTGGCCTTATCGGTGTAGCGATTATGCTCTTTAATTCATTCGTTAATGTAAAAAAGGTTGATCCAGAAAACGTAGGGCGTGAGCCGCCTGGCGTGATGAAAAATGAGCCTACGTTAGAGACAACAACAGGTGAAGAAAGTTCTTTTGCCGGGATTGAGAAGGTTTTTGAGGACAATATGAAACAGATGCTGGAGCAGATTGTTGGCGTAGGAACCGTTGATGTCATGGTTACGGTAGACTCCACCGAAGAAGTTATCGTTCAACGCAATGTAAAGGACATGCAGGAAGAGAACAATGAGACGGACGCCAATGGTGGACAACGGCACACTACTCAATATACACGTGATGGCGAAATTGTCACCTATGAATCATCTGGTGGTCAGCACACCCCGATTGTGACAAAAAAAGTAAAACCGCAGGTGAGGGGAGTGCTTGTTGTGGCTATGGGGGCAGAAAACCCTACAGTGAAGCAGCTAATTGTCGATGCTGTACAGAAGGGGCTAAATGTACCTTCCTACAAAATTTCAGTCGTACCGCGCAAGCAGGGATAATTTGGAATTCAGGAACAAAGAAGTTTATATTTTAAACCATTAATGAATATGGAGGACGGAACATGAATAATAAAAGACAAACCGTTTGGCTGGTGTCCATGCTGAGTTTAATGGTCGTGCTGTCTGCGTATTATTTGTTTACGGAGGACTCAAGCCCTGCAAATCCACCAGTAGCCGATAGTGAACAAGTGAGCAAGGTTAAGCAGGATGCCGCACAGGAAGCAACGACGAAGGCAGAGGAACAATTGAACGAACTGAAGGTAAACGAAGTAGTGACGAATGGAGAAGTAACTGATGGAGCATCAGCAAATTCCACAAAGTCGGATACGGCTTCTACAACTGACCCAGCAACAGAAAACTCAAAAGGCGACAAAGGTACGGCAGCTACCCCTACTACTGAACCGGCGACATCCAATCAAAACACAACAGCGACTAAGACGGACGCGACAGCACAAAGTGACGACAAAGCAGCCTCTACAGCCAAAACCGACCAGCAGGTACTGGATCAAGTGGCAACTGATCAAGCTGCCCAACCTACAGCAGCAGCTGTGATTGACAACTATTTGCTGGAACGGGACGTGGAAAATCAGAAGAAAAATGATGAACTGACTACCGCAATGAACGACAGCACACCAAAGAAAGCTGCGGAGGCTCAAAAGGAATTACATGTACTTGAAGATAAGCAGGCTAAAATTACTGGAATTGAAGAAGAGCTTCAGCAACAGTTCGCCAATGCGGTCGTCCGTGAGGAAGACGCTGATAAATACAAAGTAGTGGTTCTGAGTGAAAAATTGGATGCTAAGCAAGCGGTAACAATTGTCGACAAAGTCATGAAGGAACTGAACGTAACGCAGGATAAGATCAGTGTCCAATATGTTACACAATAAGACAAAAAACGCGAAAAAGCCCGGATTTCTGCATTATTCCGGGCTCTTTCTATTTTTAATGATTGTGATATAATACATAAAGCTGTTTCAACAATGTTATCAGCAACCGGCAAAATGCTGAAGGAGTGATTAATAGAGATGTTTAAATTAAGCGAGATTAAGGAATTGATCAAGCTGGTGGATGAAACGTCTGTGCATGAGCTTGAAATTGAAAATGAAGGAACTCGCCTGTTGATCCGTAAACCGGGCAAAAGCGAAATCGTTACAGTACAGGCTCCTGTGGCAACACCTGCTTATGCAGTGGCACCACAAGCTGTTATTCCAAATCCACAAGTACAGTCCGATGTTGGATCTACAACTGCTGGAGAACCGAGGGAATATGCAAGCAATCTACATAAAATCGTATCTCCGATGGTAGGCACTTTCTATAGTTCTTCATCACCGGATACGGCTCCGTATGTGAGTATCGGCAGCAAAGTGGGCGAAAAAACAACGGTATGTATCATTGAAGCGATGAAGCTGATGAACGAGCTGGAAGCTGAAGTGAAGGGCGAAATTGTGGAAATTTTGGCCGAAAACGGACAGTTGGTCGAGTATGGCCAGCCATTGTTCCTTGTGAAACCGGAGTAAAAAGCTTGTTTGCACCCTCTTTTGAGGGTTCGGCAAGACTGCTCCCAGGGAGGATAAAGTCATGACATTTCAAAAAGTATTGATTGCGAATCGTGGAGAAATTGCGGTTCGTATCATTCGCGCTTGCCGCGAAATGAATATTTCGACAGTTGCTGTATATTCGGAAGCTGACAAGGATTCGTTACATGTGCGTCTCGCAGATGAGGCTTACTGTATCGGACCGACGCTATCTAAGGACAGCTACCTTAATTTTACGAATCTGATGAGCGTTGCTACATTGACTGAATGTGATGCCATTCATCCAGGTTACGGATTTTTGGCGGAAAACGCAGACTTCGCTGAAATTTGCGAATCGTGTAATATTACGTTTATTGGTCCTTCTCCTGAAGCCATTAACAAAATGGGAGATAAAGCCGTTGCCAAGCAGACCATGAAGGATGCCGGAGTTCCGGTTATTCCGGGTTCAGACGGGCTGGTTGAGGATTTGCAGGATGCGATCGGCATCGCACGTGATATCGGATATCCGGTAATTATCAAGGCCACAGCAGGTGGCGGAGGTAAAGGTATTCGTATCGCCGAAGATGAGGATAACCTCATTCAGCAAATCACTACTGCTCAGCAGGAGGCGCAAAAGGCATTTGGCAATGCGGGTGTGTACCTAGAAAAATATTTGACCGGTATGAAACATGTGGAAATACAAATCATAGCGGACAAGCATGGTAATGTTGCCCATTTGGGCGAACGGGACTGCTCTGTGCAGCGTCGTCGTCAGAAGTTGTTGGAGGAAGCGCCATGTCCTGTACTTTCACAGGATGTCCGTGAAGAAATGGGTCAGGCAGCTGTTCGTGCAGCTTTGGCCGTTCAATACTCTGGTGCAGGTACTCTCGAATTTTTGCTCGGCCCGGACAACAATTTCTATTTCATGGAAATGAATACACGTATTCAGGTAGAACATCCCGTAACAGAAATGATTACCGGTGTAGACCTGATTAAGGAAATGATTTCTGTCGCTGAAGGGCATCCGCTTTCCTTTACGCAGGAAGAAGTCACCATCAATGGTTGGGCGATAGAGTGCCGTATTAACGCTGAGGATCCGGATCGTAATTTTATGCCTGCACCGGGTAAAATCGGGTTTTATCTGCCTCCAGGCGGTCCTGGGGTACGGGTAGACAGTGCAGTATATCCAGGTTATAGCATTCCTCCTTATTATGACTCTATGATCGCCAAGCTGATTGTGTGGGCACCTACACGGCAGGATGCAATTGCCAAAATGAAGCGGGCTTTGACTGAGTTTGCTATTGAGGGCATACCCACAACGATTTCTTTTCATCAGCGCTTGCTAGAGCATCCGACCTTTATTAAAGGCGATTTTGATATTAAATTTTTGGAGGAAAACGAAGTTTAATCGGTATATTTCCTCCGTTTGTCATAATGAACGCCAAATGATATAGTATGGATAATAAGTGAGCATGTCTGCTTTGAAATCCAAAGCTGGAATGAAACTTATTTTGACCGAAAGGTGTTGAAGGTATGAGCACAGTGCCAACCGAATTCGAACGTACAGAAATTGGGGAGATTCAAATTGCCCCAGAAGTTATTGAAGTCATTGCCGGACTGGCTACCGTTGAGGTACCGGGCGTTGCGGGAATGAGTGGCGGATTTGCTGGTGGGTTTGCCGAACTGCTAGGCCGCAAAAATTTATCTAAAGGTGTAAAAGTGGAAGTCGGACAGCGTGAAGCTGCTGTAGACGTCTCCGTCATTATTGAGTACGGTAACCGTCTGCCTGAGGTGGCTGCTGCTATTCAGCATAATGTTAAGCGTTCGATTGAGAACATGACAGGTCTTAACGTTGTTGAAGTGAACGTGCAAATTCATGATGTTCAATTCAAAAATGCCGATAAAGTAGAAGAGCCGGAAGTGCTGGGCGCCGGACGGGTTAAATAGAGCGATACTTTGTACAAACCCCCGACCCTTATGGGTCGAGGGTTTACTCTAATTTAAGGAGGCTGTGCGTTTCGTGGCTAAAGTTATGGACAGACTTCTGCTGTTCTTGTACAGCTTAAGTATCGGAATTATTTCCATTCTCGCCATCCTCCTCCTGAGCGGGGCCATTCCGTATGTTTTAAGTATTGAGGATGAGCGAGTAGTGTGGTTTACCAGCCTGATTATTGCAGGGGTTCTGTTGTTATTGAGTCTTCGTTTTTTTTATATCTCTATTCGACGGAACCAAACCGTACAGCATTCTATTGATCAACGAACGGAATACGGTGACATTCAGATTTCAGTGGATACCATTGAAAATCTGTGCCTCAAAGCAGCTTCCCGATTTCGCGGGATGCAGGATTTGAAAGCACGCGTTCGTGTGTTGGATTCGGGACTTGATATTACGATTCGGGCGGTTGTAGACGGGGAAAGCTCCTTTCCGGTGTTAACCTCCGAGGTACAAAAGGGGGTACACGATCATGTGGAAGAAATTACAGGAATTCCTGTGTCCAATGTATCGGTGTACATCGCTAATGTTTCTCAGTCACCCAGCTTTAAGAGTCGTGTGGAATAGAGGTGATTTTCCCTGATGCCCTGGAAAGAAATATGGGGAAGTTACAAGGGCCGGATCATGGGGATCACGGCTGGTATTTTTTTCGGTTTTATTTATTTGTGGGCAGGCTTTTGGAATATGTTGTTCTTTGCATTGATGGTGTTCATCGGATATACGCTAGGAAGACGTAGCGATTCAGCGCTCGGTTCATTCCTCCCTTGGAAGGAATGGGGCGATTGGTTGTCGCAACGTTGGCGTCCTTTTAAATGAACCCTGTGATACGTGTTCTCCAAAAATAGAGCTGTAGCTTCTTTGCGCCCAACGTTTTGGAGGATGCGTTCACAGGTTTTTTTGTGGAAATTGGTTAGAATGAAAAATAGATATAGGCAAGCGTAGGAGGCAGGGCATGAAAAGACGTCTGGCGAGGGAATTAGCGGTACAGAGTATGTACCATATGGAAATGAATGAAGTGGATGCGGCAGCAGCCGTGGACATGTTGCTTCAGGAAGCCGCTGAGGAAAACGAAGCGGAAGTTGTCGTTAAAAATGCAGCAGTGTTAAGAGCGTATGTCTTGGAGCATGTGCGGGGTACGTGGGAGCACAAGGAAGCCATTGATGGGCTGCTGGTGGATTATCTTAAAGGCTGGCAGATCAGCAGGCTTTCACGTGTAGATCGTCAAATTTTAAGGCTTGCGGCATATGAGATGATTTTCCGTGAGGATGTTCCAGCCAAGGTAGCTGTTAATGAAGCGATTGAGTTGTCGAAGCACTTTGGTACCGAGGAATCCGGTAAATTTGTTAATGGCGTACTGGGGCGAGTGATACAAGAACTGGAGCAATTGAAAGCACGTTTTTAAGTAGAGACTACTGAATCAGGTTGGAGAGTGGTAAAACATGTCAGCACCGATCATTGATGGTAAACAAATCTCTCAGGATATTCGCGCAAGCATTCAGCAAGAGGTCATTCGTTTGAAAGAGCACAGCTTTCAACCCGGACTGGCTGTTGTATTGGTAGGCGAAGATCCCGCTTCGCAAGTGTATGTTAAAAACAAGGAAAAGGCATGCCATGATCTCGGCTATTACTCCGAGGTTCACCGGTTGGCAGCAGATACTTCGCAGGAAGCATTACTGGAACTGGTAAACAAGCTGAACCATCAAAGTACCATCCATGGAATTTTGGTGCAACTGCCGTTGCCAAAGCATATTCATGAAAAAGCTGTCATTGACGCGATTGCAGTGGAGAAGGATGTGGATGGATTCCATCCGGTGAACGTAGGGAATTTGGTCATCGGTGACGATAGTCTATTGCCTTGTACTCCTGCTGGAGTCATTGAGTTAATTAAGCGTGCTGGAGTGGAGATAGCCGGTAAACATGCGGTAGTTATTGGTCGCAGTAATATCGTGGGCAAGCCAGTGTCTTTATTGTTGCAGCGTGAAAATGCTACGGTTACGATGTGCCACTCCCGTACAGCGAATATTGCGGACCTAAGTCGACAAGCAGATATCTTAGTCGTTGCGATCGGCAAAGCCAACTTTATTGATGCTTCGTTCGTGAAGCCCGGAGCGGTAGTGATAGATGTAGGGATGAACCGTCTGGAAAACGGAAAGCTGGCGGGGGACGTTGATTTTGAGAGCGTGAAGCAAGTGTCTGGTCCGATTACGCCTGTTCCCGGCGGAGTAGGGCCGATGACAATTACGATGCTGATGCAAAATACGCTCGTAGCGGCCAAGCGGTCGCACGGTTTGGCATAAGGACAGCTGCCTGTGGCTGAACAACGTATTTACTCTATAAAGGACCTGAATCGTTATATCCGGATGAAATTGGAGTCGGATCAGGTGCTGTCTGATGTATGGATACGCGGGGAAATTTCTAATTTTACGCATCATTCAAGTGGTCACATGTACTTTACGCTCAAGGATGAGGGGAGCCGCATACGTTCGATTATGTTTGCAACCCATAATCAGCGGCTCCCTTTCGTACCGAAAGAAGGTACGCGTGTTATTGCCCGGGGAAACGTATCCGTGTACGAACGAGATGGACAATATCAGTTTTATGCGACTCAAATGCAGCCTGATGGTATAGGAAGCCTTTATTTAGCTTACGAGCAGCTCAAGCAAAAGCTGGATGCAGAGGGACTGTTTGATACTGCTCGTAAGCGTAGCCTCCCTGCCCATCCAGTAACCATTGGCGTGATTACGTCACCGACTGGAGCGGCTGTGCGTGATATTATTACGACACTTCAACGGCGATACCCGCAGGCTGGAATTGTGTTGTATCCTGTGCTTGTACAAGGAAAAGGTGCCGCCCCCTCGATCGTCAAGGCAATTGAAACTATGAATCGTATGCAAGAGGTTCAGGTGATGATTGTCGGACGGGGAGGTGGCTCGTTGGAAGAACTGTGGGCGTTTAATGAGGAAGCGGTTGCGCGCGCCATTTACGCATCGGTCATTCCGGTTATTTCGGCAGTTGGACACGAAACGGATTTTACCATTGCCGATTTTGTGGCTGACTTACGTGCGGCAACGCCAACCGCAGCAGCCGAGTTGGCCGTGCCTAATCAGGCAGAGCTACGGGATCAGCTGCTCCAGCGGGAGCAACGGTTGCGCAACGCCCTCCGGCAGCGGCTGGAAACCAGCCGTGTACGCTTGGCGAGGCTTCAGCGTTCACCAGTCCTGCTGCACCCACGCCGCTATATGCTACAGCATGCAGAGCGAATGGACATGCTGCATCAGCGTCTAATCCGCGCAGCGCGTAACCGTTCTCGTTTGAACGCAGAAAAGAACGCACGTATGCGTCAGGTACTAGAACGGTTTAATCCGCGTGAACAAATTCGTTCAGCACGCAAGCAGACGGATATGGCGCAACGTCAGCTGGAGTCTGCGATGCGTGCTATTACGAAAACGGGACGGCAGCAGTTGCACACGGGAATTCGTCAACTGGATGCGCTGAGCCCACTCAAAGTCATGGCCCGAGGCTATAGCTTGGTATACGATGAGCAGGAAAAACGGCTGATTAAGTCGCTCAAAGACGTACAGCCGGGAGATTCCATCAAGATTAAAGTGAGTGATGGGCAGTTGGACTGCCAAGTATGGGGAATGAAGGAGGACGCGAAGCACGGTGGCGAATGAAACGGAATTGAATTTTGAAGCAGCTATGGCTGCTCTTGAAGAAATTGTCGGACAACTGGAGCATGGAGACGTTCCTCTGGAGCAAGCCATTGATTTGTTCCAGCGGGGGATGAAGTTGTCTCAACTTTGCAGTCAGAAGCTGGAGCAGGTTGAACGTAAAATTGAAATGATCGTGGAAGAGGATGGAGATTTGCGCAAGAAGCCTTTTGGTGGGGGACTGGATGAAAACGGCGGTGAAGGACTTGAATAGACCGTCGTTCAAGGAATATTTGACCGGGACGACGGATGCGGTTTCGTCCGCACTGACCGAGCAATTCCCGGCCGATTGGGACATTCCCGATGTTCTTCGAGAATCCATGAATTATTCACTCACCGCAGGCGGAAAACGGCTGCGGCCTCTGCTTGTGATCGCTGCTGCTGAAGCATTCGGTGGAAGCAGGGAAGCTGCGCTGCCAGTGGCATGTGCGGTAGAAATGGTACATACGTACTCCCTCATTCATGACGACTTGCCAGCCATGGATGATGATGACTATCGGCGAGGTAAGCTGACGAATCATAAGGTATACGGCGAGGCGGTTGCCGTCCTTGCGGGTGATGCTTTGTTGACCCATGCCTTTTACAGTATTGTGCAAGCAGGACGGCGTCACGGTGTTTCGTCTGATTCGCTATTGTCCATAGTTGAGGATTTGTCCGAAATGAGTGGCGCGCGGGGCATGGTAGGCGGACAGGTCGCCGATATGTCAGGCGAGCAAGGAATGACGGGGATCGAGGAACTGGAATATATCCATCTTCATAAAACGGCTGATTTGATTATTTTCTCGCTCTTGGCAGGTGGACGGATTGGTGGGGCGGACAAGGGTCAATTAGAGGCGCTTCGACGCTTTGGACGAGATTTGGGGCTGGCTTTTCAGATACAGGACGATATACTGGACCTCATAGGCGATGAGAGTAAAATGGGTAAGAAAACGCAAAGTGATGTTGAACAAGAGAAGGTCACCTATCCGTATTTCATTGGTATGGACGCATCTTTGCAGCAGGTAGAGGAACTCACCGCATCTGCTAAAAGAGTGATAATAGAGAGTGGTATCCCCGATTCTTCTCGTTTGCTGGAGATAGCCGATTACCTGATGAAGCGTGATCATTAGTTGCGTTAGAGCTGTTTTGACTTGTCTGCGTTTAAGCACAGTCAAAAAGTGTGATATAATACTTGTTAACTTTACTCACAAACTTGAAGGAAAGCGGGGAGATATGCGTGCTGCTTCCACACATAAAGCAACCAGGCGATCTGAAATCACTGTCGGTTGAGGAGTTGGCTTCTCTAGCCGAGGAAATCAGGAGCTTTTTGATTGAGAAGCTGTCCGTGACTGGGGGGCATCTGGCATCGAATCTGGGAGTGGTTGAGCTCACGATCGCCCTGCATTATTGCTATAACAGTCCGAAGGACAAGATGATTTATGACGTTGGGCACCAAGCCTACGTACACAAAATATTGACAGGGCGAATGGACCGTTTTGATACACTTCGTCAGCGTGATGGACTTTGTGGTTTTGTAAAAAGAAGTGAGAGCGAGCATGATGTTTGGGAAGCCGGTCATAGCAGCACTTCTCTGTCGGCCGCAATGGGAATGGCTTTGGCTCGAGATTTGAAGGGCGAGGACAATAAAGTCATTGCAATGATCGGAGACGGCGCGCTGACTGGGGGGATGGCCTTCGAAGCGTTGAATCATATCGGACATGAGCGCAAAAATTTAATGGTAATTCTGAATGACAACGAAATGTCCATAGCACCTAATGTAGGGGCCATGCATAATTATTTGAGTAAAATCCGCTCGGACCGCCATTATTTGCGGGCAAAAGATGAGCTGGAAGTTTTGCTGAAAAAAATACCCGCGATCGGCGGTAAACTTGCCAAATCGGCTGGCCGTGTCAAGGACAGTCTTAAATATATGATGGTGCCTGGTGTACTGTTTGAAGAGCTGGGACTTACGTATCTCGGTCCAGTGGACGGACATGATTTGCCGAAGCTAATCGAAACCTTCCAGCAGGCTGATAATGTCACTGGCCCTGTATTGGTGCATGTCGTAACCACCAAGGGCAAGGGCTATAAACCTGCGGAAGCAGATTCACACAAATGGCATGGAATCAGTCCCTACAAAATTGAATCGGGTCAGGTACTCAAAGCTGTAGGTAATCCGATGTATACGGAAATTTTCGGCCGAACGCTGATTGAGCTGGCTGAGCAGGATGAGCGCATCGTTGCGGTCACACCCGCTATGCCTGGCGGATCAGGTTTGGTACCGTTTAGTAAAGAGTTTCCTAGCCGTATGATTGACGTCGGCATTGCTGAACAGCATGCAGCTACCATGTGTGCTGCGTTGGCAATGGAAGGGATGAAGCCGGTGTTTGCGGTGTACTCCACTTTTATGCAGCGTGCTTATGACCAGATTGTGCATGATATCTGTCGTCATAATGCGAACGTAATGTTCGCGATTGACCGTGCAGGTTTTGTTGGGGCTGACGGGGAAACTCATCATGGCGTGTTTGATGTGGCATTCTTACGTCATATCCCCAATCTTGTGCTTATGATGCCAAAGGATGAGAACGAGCTACGTCATATGATGAAAACAGCGCTCGACTATGAAGATGGTCCAATTGCTTATCGTTACCCACGTGTTAATGTGGTTGGCGTGCCGTTGGATAAAGAATTACAGGCTATTCCCATCGGCAGTTGGGAGCTCCTGCGTAAGGGTGAGGGCTTTGCTGTAATTGCATCAGGACCGATGCTCCAGGTGGCGACAGAGGCTGCGGAGGCGATGAAACGGGAAGGTTTGCAAGTGGGCGTCGTGAATGCTCGTTTCCTGAAACCTTTGGACGAGGATATGTTGCGTGAGCTGGCTCGTCAGCATACGAAGCTGATCGTATTGGAAGAAGCTTCTGAAGCAGGAAGCTTGGGTAGCGCTGTACTGGAATTTTACGCTAAAGCCGAAATACAAGAGGCACAGGTGCGCCTAATGGGGATTCCCGATCTGTTCGTGGAGCATGGCTCCATCAAAGAGCAGCGTGCTGAAGTAGGTCTCACCATTGAAGATGTATGCTTAAAGTTGCGTAAATGGGCTGCTGAGCCAGCATATGGCATGGGACAATCTGTATAGGGTAACTTGAAGTGAAGACCATGACGTTTATAAAAAGTATGACAAGAGCAGCCTGGCTGCCTAAAGGGAGATTAACATGTCTGTTCCGAAGGAACGCATTGATGTATTACTTGTAGAACAAGGCTTTTTTGAAAGCCGTGAAAAAGCTAAAGCTGCGATTATGGCTGGGCTAGTGCTGGCGGACAGCGAACGGATCGAGAAGGCGGGGATGAAGGTACCACGCGCCAGCGAGCTTAAAGTTAAGGGTTCGGTGCATCCGTATGTAAGCCGTGGAGGATTGAAGCTGGAGAAGGCCATCCGTCAATTTGAGCTGGATATGAAGGGCAGGACAATGCTGGATATTGGCTCGTCCACTGGAGGTTTTACGGATTGTGCGCTTCAGCATGGAGCTGAATACGTATACGCCATTGATGTGGGTTATAACCAGCTGGATTGGTCGCTTCGTAATGATGAACGAGTATGCGTAATGGAGAAAACGAATTTCAGATATATGACACCCGCGGATTTGAATGGTTCCGTGCCGAATTTTGCTAGTATTGACGTTTCCTTTATTTCATTACGTATTATTTTGCCCCCGTTGCTTGCCTTGTTGCATCAACCTGCTGATATTGTAGCTCTAATCAAGCCGCAATTCGAAGCTGGACGCGAAAAGGTCGGAAAATCCGGTGTGGTCCGTGATCCTGCTACGCATAAAGAAGTGTTGCAGACCATTCTGATGTTTGCACATGAGCTTGGACTTACGCTGCAAGGTTTGGCTTATTCACCTATTACAGGTGGAGAAGGCAATATTGAATTTTTAGCGCATTGGCGTTTGGATGGGTTTCCTGCTGCAGAATCGCAGCTGGAGAAGATGGATTTCAGACCACTGATTGAACGTACCGTTCAGGAAGCAGGTCAGACTTTTAATAATGGTCCATCGCGTAAGTAACATTCAGGGGTTCTCCATGAGTTCTGTGAACTTAAGGGAACCTCTTTTTGGTGTGAGGGATTGATTGTAGAACTCACGTTCGCCTATAATGAGATGTACAAAGGAAAAGGGATTTTACATCTTGTCCTAGAATATGTCCATGAGGTGATCGGTCCATGGACACAAGATATGATACGGTTATCATCGCTGTGATCGGGGTGATATTAGGAATATGGGCTTTGTATAGCCTACGTGCCTGGTTGAAGGAGCCAGAGCCGCTTGTGCTAAAGACGATACCGATTAACGAGGACTTGGACGAAGGACCTGCCACACACCTACTCGAAGAAGCAGGATATGAAGTAGTGGGCGGGAAGATGAAAATACCGCTTGCTTTTAAAGTGAACGGACATACCGTGTATAGCCGTTTGTTTATAGACTACGTGGCTGTACGAAACGGTTCGACATATATGGTCAAAACGTCACGCCGCAAGAAACCAATGGAGTGGAGTGGTCCTGATTTAAGGGACAGGCTCATGCCGTATTTATTGCTCTATCCGGGTTGCGCGGGTGTATTGTACGTTGATACGGACGAGCGAAGTATTCGCCTTATTACATTAGTGGAAGACCTCGAAGAAGAGGAATATGAAGGTTAATCCATAGGAGGATTATATGAAGGGTCAACGACATATTAAAATTAGGGAAATTATTTCACAACATGAGATTGAGACGCAGGATGATCTGGTTGAAGCATTGCGTAAGGCTGGTTTTCAGGTCACGCAGGCGACCGTATCGCGTGATATCAAGGAGCTACTGCTCATCAAGGTCCCAATGGACGATGGCAGATATAAATATTCGATGCCTTCAGATCAGCGCTACAATCCAGCCCAGAAACTGAAACGTACGTTGGTTGATAACTTTTTGCATATTGACTACACAACCAATCTGATTGTGATGAAGTGTCTGCCGGGAACAGCCAACTCGATTGCTGCTTTATTGGACAATATTGAATGGTCCGAAATTATGGGTACGATTAGCGGAGATGACACCATTTTGATTATTTGCCGATCGGAAGAAAACAGCGAAGCTATCGTGAATCGTCTTATGGGCTACATTTCCTAATTATAATGGCTACGCATATTAGGCGTTTTAATTTGTACATCATAGAGGTGAAAGAACGATGCTGGTCACTTTGTCTATACGGAATTTGGCGGTCGTAGAGGCCGTCGATGTTCATTTTTATAAAGGGTTTCATGTGTTGAGCGGGGAAACAGGTGCTGGTAAATCCATTATTATCGATGCGCTTGGGCTAATTGCAGGCGGTAGGGGCTCTGCTGATTTAGTGCGTTACGGTTGTGATAAAGCAGAGATGGAAGCCTTGTTTGAACTGCCAGTAAAACACCCCGTTTGGAATACACTTGAGGAACAAGGGATTAAGGCTAATGCGGAGGAGCATTTGCTAATTCGTCGTGAACTTACGGTTCAGGGAAAAAGCTCTTCTCGAATTAACGGCCAGATGGTTAATTTAACGATGCTGCGTGAGGTAGGTGAGCAACTCGTCAATATACACGGGCAGCATGAGCATCAAAGCCTGCTACGTGCAGATCGCCATCTGGCGCTGCTGGATACGTTCGGTGATTCGGTGATCGGTCCGGTCAAAACGCTTTATCGGGAGCGTTACAATGCTTTTGTCAAAGCGGAAAAAGAAGTAAGAGAACTGCAAAGCTCCAGTCAAAAGGCTTATCAGCTTTTGGATATGTACCGATTTCAACTAGAAGAGATCGCTGCGGCGGAGTTGAAATTGGGAGAAGATGAATTATTGGCAGAAGAACGGGTCAAGCTATCCCATAGTGAGAAAATGATGGATGGGATATCAGGAGCATACGAACTCTTAAGCGGCAGAGGTGGACTGGATACGATCAATAACGTGTTGACCAGATTGAACGATGTCCAAAACTATGACAGCAAAAGCCTTCAGCCCATTGCAGAGCAGATTCAGTCTGCTTTTTACCAGTTGGAGGACGCAGCATTCCAATTACGTTCTTATCGTGAGGATATTGAATTTAATCCAGGCAAGCTGCATGAAGTGGAACAACGTTTGAATCAAATTACCGGATTACAGCGAAAATATGGTGATAGTATAGAGCAGATTTTGGAATACTATAGCCGTATTGAGCAGGAAACCGATCTGCTGGAAAATAAAGATGAGCGGCTGGAGCAGCTCATTGCAAAACGGGACGAGTTGCTGTCCGATTTGCTTGAGATTTCGGAAGAGCTTACAGAAGCACGTGAAATTTGCGCTGAAGAGCTTGCAGAGCAAGTGGAGCAGGAGTTAAAAGACCTACAGATGGAAAGAACGTCACTCAAGGTGCGCATTGATCCAATTGAAGATCCACGCGGATATGAGTACAAAGGTCTGAAGGTAAGACCTACCAAGCAGGGCATTGATAATGCTGAATTTCTTATTTCCCCTAATCCAGGTGAGCCATTACGTCCACTTGGTAAGATCGCTTCAGGCGGTGAGCTATCACGTATCATGTTGGCGATGAAAAGTATTTTTGCGCGTCATGATCAAATTCCAGTACTCATTTTTGACGAGGTGGATACCGGGGTGAGTGGTCGTGCAGCTCAATCCATTGCCGAGAAGCTATATCGTTTATCTTCCGTTTGTCAGGTGTTCTCCATTACTCATTTGCCACAGGTGGCATGTATGGCAGATCATCAGTACCTTATTGAGAAAAATGTTCATGACGGACGGACCATGACTCAAATTGAGGGACTTACGGAGGACGGGCGTGTCAAAGAATTGGCACGGATGCTGGGCGGTGTGGAAATTACCGAAAAAACATTGCATCACGCACAGGAAATGCTGAATTTGGCGGAAGGAAAGAAAGCCTGAAAAGAGCGGCCGGCGTAATGTTTAACAGTTATAAAAGCCTGGGGGCAAGGTTACCTTATAGGTACGCAATTGGCGACCACCTTTACTCGTCAAGCGAAAGAAGCAAAGGGAGCGTGACAGCCATTGAATTTTTACTCCAGGATCAAATTGCTCGGTCTTTTGCTTGTTTTTCTTATGTGTTCTATCGGTAACGCTCAGCATGTGCAAGCAGCGCTGCCTCCACAAGCTTCTTTGGATTTGTTCGGTTCTAAAAGCGTGAGGACAACCCAAGAAAGTGTAATTCCCGATTTAAAAGTATACCCGGGAGGGCAGACGATTGGGGTTAAAGTAAAATCTTCAGGAGTGCTTGTCGTCGGTCACCATATCATTCAGGAAAGTAATGATCGTAAGGTATCACCTGGTGAAACAGCGGGGATTCGCCTAGGGGATCGGATTACACACATGAACGGCAAACCACTCAATAGCCTGGCAAGGGTTGCTGAAGTAGTAGACGAAGCAGGTAAGAATAAAAAGGCGCTCGACATTACGCTTTGTCGAGGTGAGCAGACCATTTCCACCAAGTTAACACCAGCATATGATCAGGATGATAAAGCATGGCGGCTTGGGTTGTATATTAGGGACTCGGCTGCAGGTGTAGGTACATTAACGTTTTACGCACCAGACCAAGGTGTATACGGGGCCTTGGGCCACGTAATTACCGATATGAATACCCAAACCCCTATTGTCGTGGGAAGCGGAGAGATTGTGCAGTCCAATGTGACATCAATTGCGAAAAGCCAAAGTGGGGAACCAGGAGAAAAACGCGCTCATTTTCTCAAAGATCATCGGGTATTAGGAAATATTGAACGAAATACGAATTTCGGAATCTTTGGGAAAATGTCAGATGAGCCGCAATATGGATTGTATTCGACTCCTATTCCGGTGGCTCTTGCGAATGAAGTAAAGGAAGGACCTGCAGAAATTTTGACTGTACTGGAAGGTCAACAAATTCAGCGGTTTCAGGCGGAAATTGTACACATTTCTCAGCAGGACAAACCGGCAACCAAAGGACTTGTGATTCGTATTGTAGATCCAAAGCTGTTGGATAAGACCGGGGGAATCGTGCAAGGAATGAGCGGTAGTCCGATCATCCAAAATGGTAAGCTTATCGGGGCTGTAACACATGTATTTGTGAATGATCCTAAATCAGGTTACGGTTGTTTTATCGAATGGATGCTGCGCGATGCAGGAATCATGCAGAATAACGTAAGCTTAAAATCATCTTCTAATCTTAAGGCGAGCTAGTGGCCTTAAGATTTTTTTGTCGAAAAGCAGGGGAATAGCTCATAATTGCAAGATAAAGAATCAATTATAATAGAAACTATAAAAAAAATAAATAAAAATAATTTTCGACAGAAGGAATTCATAATTCGATGTCGAAATCATATACTCCGACAAGAAATATTTATATACTGTAAACAGATATCACAATGGAATATCACTCAATGAGGAGGAAGTACATTGCAAAAAATTGAGGTATTGTTGGCTGATGACAACCGGGAATTTACGAATTTGCTTGCTGAATATATTTCCGATCAGGAGGATATGGAAGTTACAGGAATCGCCTATAACGGCGAAGAAGTGCTCCAACGCATCGCAGAATCCCGCAACATACCTGATGTACTTATTTTGGATATTATTATGCCTCATCTGGATGGTCTGGGTGTATTGGAGCGTTTGAGAGAAATGAACCTGACTCCACAGCCGAAAATCATTATGCTGACTGCATTCGGTCAAGAAAATATTACACAGAGGGCCGTACAGCTCGGGGCATCTTATTATATTTTGAAGCCGTTTGACATGGAAGTGCTGGCTAACCGTGTTCGCCAATTGGTGGGACCTCAGTTAGTTAACAGCAGTCCGGTGACCATTTCATCCATGCGGTCCAACGTTGTACCTATGGGTAAGACGAAAAACCTGGATGCCAGTATCACGGCCATCATACATGAAATTGGTGTACCAGCTCACATCAAGGGCTATCAATATTTACGTGAAGCCATTACGATGGTGTACAATAATATCGAAATTTTAGGAGCCATCACCAAAACATTATATCCGGCAATTGCCGAAAAGTTCAAAACGACGGCATCTCGCGTAGAACGCGCCATTCGTCATGCTATCGAGGTAGCATGGACCCGCGGAAATATCGACAGCATTTCACACCTGTTCGGTTACACCATTAATATCAGTAAGTCCAAACCAACCAATTCAGAGTTCATAGCGATGGTGGCAGATAAGCTGAGAATTGAGAACAAGGTGTCCTGAAAGGGCCAGAATGATTGATGAAGCAAGGAATTCTTGGGTTTTGACGTTTATCAATGATAATTGTAGGGACGGCTACGAATCTCCACAACAGCCGTCCCGATACCGATATACTTCTGAATAGTGGACAACTAATACCGCCTTTTTATTGGTTCTTCCAGACACCAGTAAAGGAGCGGTATTTTTTATAATTAAAACAATCTTTCAAATGAGGTGAATCGGATGTCTTTCCGTACTGTTCGAAGTATTTAGTTTCCGGGTTGGAAAAAACGCGTACCAGCCGTCAAGGGGGGAGTCTATCCTTTTGACTAAACAAACTAAAATTTTGAATATCGGTCTGCTAGCCCGTAGCTTTTATCCTTATTTGGAAGGTGAAAAGTAAATGAATTCAATAGAGTATAAAGAGTTTTATGATAAGATTGGAAAAATCAACGGATGGGATTTCAGTAACGTGAAATGTATCTCCAAAGGCGTAAAATGGGACTTCTACAATGAAGTAGCGAAGACATGCAAGAAGTCGGACATATTGCTTGACATCGGTACTGGCGGCGGGGAAGCCATTTTATCAATAGCAGATTCTGCATTACTTCTAGTTGGGATTGACCATTCCACCGGAATGATTGAAACAGCAACCAAGAATTCTGCTGAATCAGACATAGCAAATGTTCGTTTTCTCCAGATGGGTGCTGAAAATCTAAATTTTCCTGAGAACTTCTTTAATGTAATCTCTTCTCGACACTCATGTTTTTATGCAAAAGAAATAGAAAAGGTGTTAGTAAAGGGTGGTATGTTCCTGACACAGCAAGTAAGCGAAAACGACAAATTAAATATTAAAGAAGCGTTTGGAAGAGGACAGGCATGGGGTGCTAAGAAAGACTCGTTAAAAGCTAAATATATTACGGAATTAAGTGATGCGGGCTTTAACGACATACAGTCATTTGAATTCAATGCAACCGAATATTATCAGACTCCTGCAGACTTAATATTTCTCTTGAAATACACTCCAATTATTCCTAACTTCGGAGAAAAAGAAATTGATTTTCAAATACTCCAACAATTTATTTTGGAAAACCAAACCGAAATAGGAATAAGGACAAATTCAGAACGATTTATGGTGATTGCTAGGAAGTAAAACATAAAGAGATACCCGTTTTGGGTATCTTTTTTTTAAACTTAGAAGTTTGATGCAATAAGTGAATAAAGATTTTCAGCATCTCTCTTGCTATATATGACGGTACAATTGTTGGGAATTATAAAACATAATGCTCTACAAGAGGTATATAATATAAACCTGAATCAGTTGCACTAACTATCACGAAGAGAAATCTCCCTTTTGTAAACAGTTCTGAAATTCTCTTTAAATTTGATATAAACAATGTGTCGTTTCTTGTCGATATAGTATCTAATTATAAAGAGAGCTGAGGAGCGAATATATGAAATTTAACATTCGAACAAAATTGATATTAGGTTTTCTTGCGGTAATAATATTATTGATTGTCATTAGTACAACATCTATCTCCAGAATGAAAAAATTAGGTGACACTTCGATGGCAATCGATAGCCATTGGATGCCAAGTGTGACTATCCTGGGAACACTAAATGGTGATATATCTGACGTAGAGCGGATCTCATTAAACATTATTGTAGAACGTGACCCAGAAGAAATGGAGAAGGTTCAGGCAGAATATGATAAGGTTTTAAAAAAGGTTGAGGACGGTCGAAAAACATACGAAAAATTAATTGCTACCCCTAAAGAACGTGAAATGTATGAAGAATTCTCCAAAAATTATGCGGAGTATTTGGCTAAGTTGCCAGAAATGATTGAAGCGGGGAAAGCTAATGATTACACTCAATCAAGCATCCTTCATCAAGAGTCCTATAAGTTATGGTATAGTTCAAACGATATGATCAGTCAGCTCATTAAATTGAATGCAGATGGATCTAAACAGACTACGAAAGAAGCGGTTGACAACTTTATTTCAGGTAGACAACTGGTCATCGTTTTGAGCGTTGTAGCCGTTATATTAGCATTGATCATGGCAATCATCATAGCCCAAATTATTTCTAAACCTATCTTGCGAATCAGTCGTGCTGCTGAAAGTATCGCATCGGGTGATCTTACAAGTGAAGCTATCATTGTGAAGGGCAAGGACGAAATCAGTACGTTGGCACATTCTTTCAATGTCATGGTTGAGAACCTTCGTGAACTGATTCAATCTGTGAGTAAGACGACTGAGCTGGTAACCACTTCCTCAGAAGAATTGACGGCCAGCGCAGAGCAAAATAGCCAAGCTTCTGCACAAATAACCGAAACGGTGCAAGAAGTAGCTACTGGAACAGGAGACCAGGTGCATATGGTGACGAAATCGTCCCAAGCTATTGAGGAAATGTCTATCGGTGTTGAGCAAATCGCCATCCGTGCGCAAAATGTATTTGCATCTGCGCAAGATGCGGCCCATAAATCGGCTGAAGGTAACCAGATGATTCAACAGGCAGTTACGCAGATGAATGCCGTGAATGATTCTATGAATGGATTGGCAGATCTCATGGCTGGATTGGGAGAGCGCTCAGACGAAATTGGCAAGATCATTGATGTTATCACCAATATTTCTAGTCAGACCAACCTTCTTGCCTTGAATGCTGCGATTGAAGCGGCACGTGCAGGAGAACATGGTCGCGGATTTGCTGTAGTTGCAGGCGAAGTTCGCAAGTTGGCTGAACAATCGGCTCATTCTGCTCAACAAATTACGGAGCTTGTGGGATTGATTCAAAAGGATACTACCCATGCTATTGAGGCGGTAGCGTCCAACGGGAAGGATGTCATGACAGGTCGTGAAGTTGTACAAAATGCAGGCGCATCCTTTGAACTCATTCAGGAAACCGTAAATAAAGTGGCCAGTGAAATTGAAGAGGTTTCTGCCGGATCAGAACAAATGTCTGCAAGTACTGATGAGATTGTTGGTTTTGTCAGACAAATTTCAGCAATTGCTGAAGAGGCTGCAGCCGGGACACAGCACGTGTCTGCTGCGACTCAAGAACAACTGGCATCGATGGAGGAAATTGCTTCCTCTGCAAGAAACCTGTCCAAAATGGCAGAAGATCTGCAAGGACAAATTGGTAAATTCAAAGTATAATTCATATACTGCTTTTTATGTCTCAGAGGAATAGCTGCTCTATTGTGAGCGGCTTTTTTCTGTTTTTTATTAATACATTGCAATTAAAGAGTGGAGATAAGAAGAGCCTGTAATTGGAACGATATGATATAATGGTGGGAAATTCTTTGGGTTGGAGTGACATCATGGACAATAAGACTGAACTTAAAGCAAGTGACCTACGTCAGTTAGCGATAGATAAAATCATAGCCACACCATTTTTGAATGATTTTAAGTATCTGAAAAGCAGAAAAGTTTTGAAAAAAGACACCAAGGAATTTATATTTGAAATTTATTTTGGTGCGACTAAATATGGTGCATTAAAAGTTTATATTATCGTGGAATCTAAAAAAATAAAAAAGAAGTATAGTACGGGGGCTTGTTTTCAGAGTGAGTTGATTGCTCTGACTAAGAAATATACGGGAAACAGGGATTACCTTGTGTCCACAGAAGCAGAAAGAGAGCGCGTGATCCAAGAGATTATTGAAGATATCTACACTTTCGCGTTGCCTTTTTTCAAGCGATTTGAACATGTAGAAACACTAGCAGAACAAGTACATAAGTCAGGTTTTTTACCGCATCGCAAACGCTTTGATAAGTTTAATCCGTTGACGAAAAGATTCATTGATTTTTATTATCAAGGGGAGTAATGTAGCCATCTGAGGCATTTTTGTTCTTGTTCTCACCATTGAGCAGTAGATAAGCATTTTGATAAGGAGAACGATTTCCCTAGAGTAGATATTATCGTTTTTTAAAAGGATGATGTACAATTTGTAAAACGGTCAATGTACTCCTCAGGAGAAGATGATTTACCTAACATGCTCAATTTCTTGCTAAGAGGCGAGTCAATGTTGCATTAGAGGGTACGGTTTTTATGTGGGTAGGCATTGGATGAACAGCACAGAGGCTGTACACACGGGTATATTTTAATGAATAAAACTATAGGCTAAGTCATCGCATTGAACGGGCTAGTGGTATTAACCCAATTGATTCTAAAGCAAAGGCGGGGATGAGAGCATGTGGAATAGTCTGACTTGGGTGTTCTTCGGCGTGTTGTTGGTGGCATTGGGTTGGATTGTTAAAGCAAGGCGTAATCGCAGCAGCAACAAACAAGTGAATGAACAGCGGGGCAGTAATGTCGTTGAATTTCGTCCTCGTAAGTCTGCTCGACAATCCCGAACTGGAAATGAATCTAAGTCTAAAGGGTCTTCCGGTTCACGCGTGAATACAAAAGCAGCAGGTATTCAGGCCCAAACTGGATTTGGACTGTCTGACTCAATCCAGGGCACTGGCAAGCAAAAATGTTCCTTTTGTAAAAAAGAAGAGAAATTAACCTTCTATGCGGATGACAATGGATCGCTGTATGGGGTCTGCAAAGAGTGTAAGCATAAGGCGGAAAGACAAGATATGTTGCCACTTTAGTCTATACAGACTGTTGAGGACCATCATTAAGAGAATTCTTAAACTAATAAAAACTCCCAACCCATGTAGTAATTGGTTAGGAGTTTTTTGCCTATGTTCTACATTGTTATCTAAGTTGCCTGTCAATTAATTCCTCAAGCGCATCTGCTATGTGATCTGGTCCATAGGATAGCTCTTCCCGGCTTAAGCTCAACCAGGCATGACGCTCATCCATATCAAAGGCACTCTCCAGCCAGCCAGACAACCCTCTGCCCCTGCGGTCTACTTCTACAAGCACATGCACACCCTCGGGTTCCAACTGCATAACCAACTCTAGTTCCTCGATATCCCGTGCATATTCCGAGCCGGGCGTAAATTCAAACTCCTGCACGAATGGAACACTGCGTCCAAGCTTGGGGTGACGTTCGCATGAGGAGGAGCGGAATCGGAAACCCAACAGGTGAACCGCCTCAAACACTGTATTCATATAGGGATGTGGCTCAATTTTGAGTGAATCACGATCGGTCGGGTCCAAAGCCATGCCAATATCTAATGCTGTTTCCAGCCAGACGGGCTGTTTGGCGTGAGTAACAGGAGTTTCCAACGGCAATCTGAAGGAAAAAGGAATTTCAAGCTCTTGTCCTTGCTCTAGATGAAAGCCGTCAGATACCTTAATTCGTGCAATGCAGCAGGTGGTGGTAGTTTTTTTATCATCGTGCTCCACGATATATTCAGTCTTGAGCTCGATGTCAATTTTGCCGATTTCCTGATCAATTTTGCCGCCTTTGATGCGCATGACGCCACTAAGTTCTTCCCCAGGCACATATACGGCTTGATCCACCAGCGTATCGACTTTAGCTGAACCGATTCCTGCGCTTGCTAAGATTTTGTTAAAGAAACTCATTATTCCTTCCCCCCATATAATCTCATGGTCATGATATACAAACGAAGACTAAAAACTTGTACAGCTTAACCGGATATACGGGGGAATGATTCGAATCGTTCCAAAAAAATGCAAGAAAAAAGTCACTGATACTCACGTAGGCATATTGCAGTTTGTCGATCCATCTGTCTACTAATCGCAGTTCACTTTATGAGGAGGTATAAAGCAATTTCGACAACGAGGCTCATAAGCCTCAGAGTCGCCGATCATCACAATAGGTCCCACAGTGGAAGGTTTACCATTTACCATACGTTGCGTAAATACTGCTTCCGAGCTGCCACATACAGCGCAAAAGGAAGTCAGCTTCTCGATGTCATCCGCCATGGCGAGCAGACCACCGACATAGCCGAATTCCTTGCCTCGGTAATCCAGATTCAGCCCATCGGCAATGACATGCTTGCCGCAATAAGCTAGCTCTTGTACGAGCGACATAATATGACGACTGAAAAACTGGACTTCGTCAAAGGCAACCACGTCGGCATCTTGTGTTTCTTGCAAAATACGCTGAACGAGCTCATCTGTGAGTTTTCTGGGGATAGAGATAGCGGGCAGCCGATATCCGATCCGGCTTACTATTTCGTCCTCGGCATAACGATTATCTTCAGCGGGTTTGTAAGCGACCACTTTACGATGCCCGTATTGGATTAGTTTTTGACAGCGGCGAATCAATTCGCCGGATTTTTCACTGAACATGGGGCCTGTAATAATCGTAATTCGTCCTGTAGGCAAAGCGAATTCCCCTCTCTCTAACATGTACATAACACTGTTAATCTTCTTCTCCGAAAGAAAACGCCATTATAGATTACCATAACCAGCCGTATACAGACTAGAGAAAATATATTGATTTTCGACATGTTTTTGTATGTCCATTCCTAAAACGTAAATGTGGTCGTCATTGCTCTGCCGCCGCGGGCATGATATGGTGAAGCGTAGTGGAATGAAGGGAAGAGTGAAAGGCATGGACGAAAAAAATACGGATTATAGTGCCAAAAAAGGAGCATTACTGGAGCAAGGACTGATCAGCCCGCAAGCTCTAGAACTCATCACTGAGCTGGAGACAGATCTGAACTTTCTGCGCAAGCAAAATGAATCATTTCGCAAGGCGCTGCGAGCCAAATCAGCACAAAGTTCAAGGATGTCTACCAAATTACGAGATGCGCTGTATGAATGATATGGAAAGAGATCTGGATTAAATGGTTAACTTTTTTGTAGCCTATGCCTAAACGCTATATTTTGTACAGTGAAATAAAGAGAGTACAATAAGCTATATATAATCAATTGTTAATGGAGGAGAAACATGACTATACATTGTGATGTCGCTATTTTGGGTGGAGGAACCGGGGGGTATGTAGCAGCTATTCGTGCCGCCCAGCTTGGCAAAGAAGTGGTTATCATCGAAAAGGACAAGCTTGGCGGAACCTGTCTGCACCGTGGTTGCATTCCGAGTAAGGCCTTGCTGCGCAGTGCGGAAGTATATGCGACAATTAAGGAAAGTGCACAATACGGTATTGAGACATCGGGAGCACAGCTTGTATTTCCCAAGGTTCAGGAGCGTAAGGAAGCCGTTGTGGAGCAGTTGCATCAGGGCGTTCAATTTTTGATGCGTAAAAATAAAATTACGGTGCTGAGCGGTAAGGGACGCGTGATTGGGCCGTCTATATTTTCTCCAAAAAGCGGGGCAGTTGCTGTGGAATTAGAAGATGGCGAGATGGAGACGATTGTTCCTGCACATCTCATTATTGCAACGGGATCACGCCCGCGTGTGCTGTCCGGGCTAGAGCCAGATGGCGAATTTATTCTGAGCAGTGACGAAGCGTTAACGATGGAGGAGCTACCCGCATCCCTGATTATCGTGGGCGGTGGTGTGATTGGCGTGGAGTGGGCTTCCATGCTAAATGATTTTGGCGTAGAGGTTACGGTGGTTGAAGCCGCGAATCGCCTCATCCCCACGGAAGACGAAGACGTTTCGCGTGAAATGCAGCGCTTGTTAACCAAGCGTGGTGTCAAGGTGCTGACGGGTTCACAAGTGCTGGCTAAAACATACGGCAAAGATGAGGAAGGCGTACAGATTGACGTGCAAAAAGGGGAAGAAACCGAAACCCTCAGCGCTTCCAAATTGCTCATTTCTGTAGGGCGTCAGGCCAATGTGGAAAATATCGGGCTGGAAAATACGGATATCCGCGTAGAGCATGGCTTTATCTCGGTTAATGAGCATTTGCAGACGAATGAGCCACATATTTACGCCATTGGAGATTGTATCGGCGGCTTACAACTGGCGCATGCGGCAAGCCATGAAGGTTTGCAGGCGGTTCATCATCTGGCGGGCGAAGAGTTTCACAGTGTACCTAACCATCTGATTCCGCGGTGTATTTATACACGGCCTGAAGCCGCGAGTGTCGGCTTAACGGAGCAAGAAGCCCGTGAGCGTGGACATCAGGTGAAGACAGGGAAATTTCCTTTTCAAGCTATCGGAAAATCGCTAGTATACGGCAGTCGGGACGGCTTCGTCAAAGTAGTGGCCGACGAGAAGACCCATGATATTCTCGGTGTACATATGATCGGTACGCATGTGACGGATCTGATCAGCGAGGCCGCTCTTGCGCAACTGCTGGATGCTACGCCGTGGGAAGTCGGACAGCTTATTCACCCGCATCCGACGTTGTCGGAGATTTTGGGAGAAGCGATGTTGGCCGTTGATGGACAGGCGATTGGCATATAGACCTTTCAAATAAATCGGTGCTTTTCTTTTTGGGCAGAAAAGGATTATAATGGGGTTAGCCAGAGTTTAGTACCAGGTTTTAAGACAAGATGGTACTAGGTACTGGAAGTAGGATGTTTGACACTTAAGGAGGTGCCTCAATGAGTTCTAAAGGCGCTGTAGACGCTGGCTTCAGACATGAGCAGCTGGGACTTACTCACGGACAAGTTATTGATATGTACAGATATATGTTGCTCGCAAGAAGATTTGACGAGCGCAACATGCTCCTGCAACGGGCAGGGAAAATTAATTTCCACGTTTCTGGCATTGGACAGGAGGCGGCACAAGTAGGTGCAGCTTTCGGCCTTGACCGGGAAAAGGACTATTTTCTTCCCTATTATCGGGATTATGGATTCGTGCTTGCGGTAGGAATGACGCCGCGCGAACTGATGCTGTCGGCATTTGCTAAGGCAGATGATCCCAATAGCGGTGGTCGCCAGATGCCAGGTCATTTTGGTAGTAAACGGCTACGTATTGTGACAGGCTCCAGCCCAGTAACGACACAGGTTCCGCATGCAGTGGGTGTAGCTTTGGCTGCCAAAATGCAGAAAAAGGATTTTGTATCATTTGTTACGTTTGGGGAAGGCTCCAGCAATCAGGGAGATTTTCACGAGGGCTGTAACTTTGCTGGTGTACAGAAGCTGCCAGTCATCATTATGTGCGAGAACAATCAATATGCGATATCGGTTCCGATTCATAAACAGTTGGCAGGCAAGGTAAGCGACCGTGCATTGGGATATGGATTCCCAGGGATTCGAGTCGATGGTAATGATGCGTTGGCCGTATATGCGGCGGTGAAAGAAGCACGGGAACGTGCTGTCCGTGGTGAAGGTCCTACGTTGATCGAAGCCATGATGTACCGTCTGTCTCCTCACTCCACCTCGGATAATGATCTGGCTTACCGAACCAAGGAGGAAGTGGATGAGAATTGGGCCAAGGATGGCGTAGCCCGTATGAAAAGCTACTTGATTGAATGCGGCATTTGGGATGAGGCCAAGGATGCGGATCTGTCGGCTGAGCTGCTGCTCGAAATCAAGGAAGCGATTGAATATGCAGATAATGCGCCTTTTCCAAAGCCCGAAGATACGCTGCTGCATGTGTATGCAGATAGCGATGGGGAGGGCCTGTAACGATGGCGATTATGGAATATATTGATGCGATTCGTCTTGCGATGAAAGAAGAGATGGAGCAGGATGAAACAGTTTTTGTATTAGGTGAGGATGTCGGGGTGAAGGGCGGTGTCTTTACAACGACAAAGGGGCTGATGGACCAATTCGGTGAGCAACGTGTCATGGATACGCCATTGGCTGAGTCGGCTATTGCCGGGGTAGCGATTGGTGCAGCCATGTACGGAATGAAGCCGATTGCTGAAATGCAATATTCGGACTTCATGCTTCCGGCGACGAATCAGATTATTAGTGAAGCAGCTAAAATCCGCTACCGCTCTAACAACGATTGGAACTGTCCTGTTGTAATTCGCGCACCAATCGGTGGAGGGATCTTTGGCGGTTTGTATCACTCTCAGTGTCCAGAATCTATCTTTTTTGGTACGCCGGGTTTGAAAATTGTTGCTCCATTTACACCTTATGACGCAAAAGGATTGCTGAAAGCAGCCATTCGTGACCCTGATCCAGTGCTATTTTTTGAAAATAAAAAATCCTACAAGCTGATCAAGGGCGAAGTGCCTGAGGATGATTATATCGTTCCGATTGGCAAGGCTAATCTATTACGTGAGGGTGACGATATTACGGTCATCGGTTATAGCCAGCCTTTGCATTTTGTCATGCAGGCTGCTGAGGAATTGGAGAAGGAAGAGGGCATTACTGCACAGGTTGTGGATTTACGCACACTCCAACCGCTGGACCGCGAAGCCATTGTTGAGGCTGCACGACATACGGGTAAAGTATTAATCGTGCATGAGGACAACAAAACGGGCGGCATCGGTGCCGAGGTATCGGCTATTATTAATGAGGAATGTCTGTTCGAGCTGGATGCACCGATTGAGCGCCTATGTGCTCCTGATGTACCAGCTATGCCGATCAGTCCACCGATGGAGAAGTTTTATATGTTAAACAAGGATAAAGTGAAGGAAGCCATGCGCCGTCTTGCAATGTATTAATATAGGGCAGATTGGACGAAAGCATTCCAAAAGTGTAGCGGGGGTAGCGGTAAAACGCGCCCTCCTATGATGTTAAGGAGTTGAAAAAATGTCAGACCAAACACAATGGAACGACGTGACCATGCCACAACTGGCAGAATCGCTCGTATCGGCGACAATTGCCAAATGGCTCAAACAACCTGGGGAAACGGTAGAGCAATTCGAGCCGATTTGCGAGGTTATTACAGATAAAGTGAATGCAGAAATCCCATCCACATTGGACGGCATTATGGGTGATCTGTTGGCAGAGGAAGGTCAGACAGTAGCGGTAGGCGAGTTAATTTGCCGTATTCAGACGAAGTCGGCTGCACCTGCAGTGGCATCAGGGGCGACACCTGTTGCACCAGCATCTCAAAGCACCGTACAAACACAAACTCAGCAGAGTGCTGGATCGGATCAGTCCATGAGAGGACGGTTTTCCCCAGCGGTGCAAACCCTGGCTGCTGAGCATAATGTGGACTTAAGCCAAGTACCAGGCACGGGCATGGGGGGACGAATTACCCGCAAAGACGTGCTGAATTATGTGCAGCAGGGCAGTTCCGCTGCCACTGGAGCATCTGGACAGCCGACTGTGACGGCAACAGGACAAGGCTCTCCTTTTGCAGGAAGACAGCAGTCTGCCCCTCAGTACAGTACACCGATTCAAAATATGGACCCTGCTATTCCGGTTCGTAACAGTGGGATTCATTTGACGGAGGCTCCAAAAGCTCCTGTGATCGAAGTTGAGGGTGGCAACAATAACAGATCCGAGTATTTTATTGATGTTACACCCATTCGCAGTGCAATTGCTCGCAATATGCGACAAAGCGTTTCGGAAATTCCACATGCATGGACGACGATTGAGGTGGATGTGACCAATCTGGTGATGCTCCGCAACAAGATTAAAAACGAATTTAAGCAAAAAGAAGGAATTAATATTACGTATCTGGCTTTCCTCATGAAAGCAGTCGTGAATGCAATCAAGGAATATCCGATTATGAATTCGGTCTGGGCAGTGGATAAAATTATCGTCAAAAGAGACATCAATATTTCGCTAGCCGTGGGTACAGAGGACTCCGTTCTTACCCCTGTTATTAAAAAAGCGGATCAGAAAAATATTGCTGGATTAGCTCGTGAAATTGACGATTTGGCACGTAAAACCCGGGAAGGCACGCTCAAATTGGACGACATGCAAGGCGGAACGTTCACTGTAAACAACACAGGCTCCTTTGGTTCCATTTTATCTTATCCGGTGATTAACTATCCGCAGGCTGCAATTCTTACCTTTGAATCCATTGTCAAAAGACCCGTGGTTATCGATGATATGATTGCAGTTCGCTCAATGGCTAATTTGTGCTTGTCGCTGGATCATCGTATTTTGGATGGAGTGATCTGTGGACGATTCTTGCAACGGGTTAAAGAAAATCTTGAAGGCTACACTTTGGATACGAAGCTGTACTAATCATCCGAACAGTTGAGGAAATGTACGGAGAGGAAGTGACAGGCCGTGAACAGACGACCGCTTGATGTAACCTATACGAATAGGATGGAATATGCCCATGCATGGGATGTCCAGAAGGAGATTGTGGGAAAGCTGGATGCGGGAGAGGCAAGAGAAACGCTTATGCTTCTCCAGCATCCACCGACCTACACGATTGGCTCTCAGCGGCATCCTGAGCATTTGCTCCTCACACCAGAGCAACTGAAGGAGCAGGGAATCAGCGTCTTTCAGATTGACCGTGGGGGAGACATTACATATCATGGGCCGGGGCAGCTTGTCGGATATCCTCTACTTATGCTCGGCAACCGGGAGGCGCTGAATCTGCATGGATACCTTCGAAGTCTGGAGGAAGTGATCATTCGGTTGTTGGCATCTTATGGGGTTGAGGGAAGTCGTAAGCCTGAATATACGGGGGTATGGATCGGGAATCTTAAAATTGCGGCCATTGGTGTCAAATTCAACAAGTGTAAGCACCGCCGGGGCTTCGTAACCAGCCATGGCTTTGCCTTTAACATCAAATCAGGGATACAGCATGAGGGCTTTGAGGGCATTGTCCCGTGCGGAATTCAGGAATACGGTGTGACATCATTGGAGGACTGCATACAGAAGCCTACGTCGGTGGAGCAGATTGCGAAGGAAATTGTACCGTACTTTGAACAGCAATTTTCATTTGCTGCGCAATGGCAAACGCATTCTTTCCAATAAAGGTAAGGCGGGCTATTGTGTATTTACACGGGAGCCCGCCTGTTTGCTTTACGTAACAGCTCGTCCACTCAAGGCTTCATAATGCCTTAGAGCAGCCGGATACCTTGAGCGGTATAGTTATTATAGTGGCATAATAAACGGCTCAATTACCATGAACAGTGTAGAACCAATCATAGCTGCGAGCATAATGTAGACGAAAAAACGAACCCATTTTTTGTTCGACATGTGTAACTCCTTTAGGATAGGTTTAAGTCATAGATAAGAACATCTATCCGTATTGTAGCGTAATCGGGAAAGAGAGGAAAGTTTAATGACAGTAAAAGTAGTAAAAGACCGAATCGTACAGGAATTTATGGAACTCGTACAGGTGGATAGCGAAACGAGAAATGAGCAGGAAATATCACGCGTCCTAAAAGAAAAGTTTAATGCTCTCGGGCTGGAAGTAATGGAAGACGATTCTCGTGAAAGAACTGGACATGGTTCAGGCAATCTGATCGTCACCTGGAAAGCGGAAGGTGTAGAGCAAGCACCCAAATTATTTTTTACCTGCCACATGGATACCGTTACTCCGGGTAAAGGCATTAAGCCGCAGTTGGGTGAGGATGGCTGGATTCGTAGTGACGGTTCAACGATTCTGGGGTCTGACGACAAGGCGGGAATTGCTGCTTTGTTCGAGGCGATTCGTGTCGTGCGTGAACAGAATATTCCCCATGGTCAAATCCAGTTCGTGATTACGGCTGGCGAGGAATCTGGTTTGATGGGGGCACGTGCGATGAAGCCAGACGTGCTAGATTCTGATTTCGGATATGCTTTGGATTCGAATGGTGAGGTCGGCTCTATTTGTATAGCTGCCCCCACGCAGGCACGTATTGAAATGAAGATTACTGGGAAGTCCGCTCATGCGGGGGTAAATCCCGAAGATGGCATTAGTGCCATTCAGGTCGCTTCTAAAGCAATTTCTAAAATGAAACTAGGACGGATTGATAAGGAAACGACCGCTAACATCGGCAGTTTTGAGGGCGGCGGCGCGACGAATGTGGTATGCGATTTTGTGTTGATCCGTGCAGAGGCACGTAGTATTGTGCAGGAAAAGGTTAATCATCAAATTCAGCATATGCGTGAAGCGCTGGAAACCACCGCACGCGAATTTGGTGCACAGGGAGAGTTCCGCAGTGAAGTCATCTATCCGGCATTCAGCTTTACGGAGCATGATGAAGTTGTACAGGTTGCACAACGTGCAATTCAAGGACTGGGACTGGCAACGCCAACCTTTCATTCCGGTGGTGGCTCAGATGCAAATGTGTTCAACGGGCTTGGAATTCCGACGGTGAATTTGGCTGTGGGCTATCAGAACATCCATACAACAGAGGAAAAGATCAAGGCCGATGACCTGGTGAAGGTTGCTGAAGTTGTCGTAGCTCTGATTCAAGAAACCACAAAATAAACTTGTATCATACACTTGCAATATATTGAAAAAAGGTTCAGGTTAAAGACAGGAACAGTGTTCCTTCGTCTTTAGACCTGAACCTTTTTTGGAACAACTAGCGAAGCGATAGTGGCTGTAGGTCCGTGTTCCTTTTGCCATTGGCGCAAGAGTGCTTGAATCTGCCAAGCTTTACCAACGATATGGAGGGTGCTTTCAGTACGGTAGCTTTTCATTTCTGCATCTCCTCATGACAGGAAGTTTGTTATTCTACCACCAGCTTATGTACAAAGTGGACAAGTTAGACTAACTTTGGTGATAATTAATAAAGAAAGATAGATATGAAGGAGGAAACTTACTGATGAACGAGCAAACGAATGGACAATTGAACAATTCAACAAACGATGCACCTCGCAAGCCTTATTCGAATCCTGCGCTAGACGAAAAGACCGTGTCCACACAGCCTATCTTTGAGGGAAAGGTTATTACATTACAGGTGGACACGGTAGAGCTTCCCGACGGCTCCACTGGAAAGCGTGAGATCGTAAAGCATCCAGGTGCGGTGGCTGTTTTGGCTCTACATGAAGGGAAAATGCTGGTCGTGGACCAGTACAGACAGGCGATGGGGCGCTGTGAGGTGGAAATTCCTGCAGGTAAGCTGGAGCGGGGTGAAGACCCGATGGAAGCAGCGGGACGTGAGCTGAGAGAAGAGACAGGTTATACTGCCAAGTCGTTGAAGCTGCTGCATTCCTTTTATACCTCTCCTGGGTTTGCGGATGAAATCATTCATCTGTATGTGGCCGAAGAGCTGGAGTTAGGTGAGATGGAACCGGATGAGGATGAATTTCTGGAGCTGTTTGAGGTGACGCTGGAAGAAGCACAGACGCTCATTCGTGAAGGACGGATTAGTGATGCCAAAACGATTCTGGCCGTCTATGCATGGCAACTCCGCCAACTTACAGGGAGCTTCTAAGCGTATGGATGAAAATATAGTAGAACTTAACGACTACTTTGCAGACTTGCATATTCATATTGGCAGGACAGAGAAGGGAAATCCGGTCAAAATTAGTGGCAGTCGCGATCTGACCTTTGCCAACATAGCTAAGGAAGCCTCCGGTCGCAAAGGAATTGGGCTGATCGGTATCATTGACTGCCATGCACCTAATGTACAGGAGGATATTCGTACCTATTTACATACGGGTGAAATGAAGGAAATCAGCGGCGGCGGTATCGCATACCAGGATACGGTTATTCTCCTTGGCACGGAGCTGGAAATACGTGCTGAAGGTCGCCCTGAGGCGCACGTACTGGCCTACTTTCCAGATCTGGCGGCGATGGAGGATTTTACCCAATGGCTGGCCCGGCATATGAAAAATGTTAATCTCAGCTCACAACGAATCTATGCACCGCCACGCGAGTTGCAGCAGCAAATTTACGGACGTGGAGGCATTATGGTGCCAGCGCACGTGTTTACTCCTCATAAGGGCATATACGGCAGTTCAGCGGCCCGTATGGAGGAACTGCTGGATATGGAGCTCATTAGTGGGGTGGAGCTGGGACTGAGCGCAGATTCGTCTATGGCCGGTTTAATTTCGGAACTGGATCGCTTCAGCTTTCTCACGAATTCAGATGCCCATTCACTCGGGAAAATCGGACGAGAATACAATAAATTATCACTGGCGAAGCCGTGTTTTGATGAATTCAGAATGGCTTTGGAGCGGCGGGAAGGACGACGGGTGCGTGCCAACTACGGATTAAATCCAAAACTGGGCAAATACCATCGCTCTTACTGTCAAAGCTGCGGTACGATTATTGACGAGCAACAGATGGCGGATGAACGCTGTCCTGACTGTGGTCATACCAAGCTGGTGCGAGGAGTGCTGGATCGAATATGGAGCATTGCCGACCGTGAGCAACCCATGATTCCCTCCCATCGTCCGCCGTACATTTACCAGATTCCACTGGAATTTATTCCAGGTCTGGGCAAAGCCAAGCTGAACCAGCTATTGGCTGCATTTGGAACAGAAATGAATATTTTACATGAGGTTACACAGGAGGAGTTAGCAGCAGTCGTCGGAAAAGTGCTGGCAGAGCAAATTGTGCTTTCACGCGAGGGGCGACTGTCGCTTGTATCCGGTGGTGGTGGAACATACGGCAAAATAGCTAAGTCCTAGTAAAGTCTTGTCCCTCTAAAGGCATATCAGCGTCTGCTTGTTCATAACCATAAATTATCTATGCCGCTGGCTTGGCACATCATTCGTGATGTTTGATCCGCAGCGAAAGCTGCCCCATTTCTAGCCATCAGCCGTCGGATTACGGTTGTTTTTTGGACAAACAAGCAGATGAAAGGGGCAGGACGCCGATGCAATGGTTTCGTCATACGTTAAAGGATCAGACGCCATATTATGTGTTCTTGGCTGTGCTGTTTCTGGTGGGAGTCGTCTTTGGCGCACTTATGGTAAACGCACTCTCGCTGGAGCAGTTACAGGATTTGTCCCGTTACCTGAAGGATTTTTTTGTAACGGTCAATCAAAACGAACAGGGATTCGCTGATTCGCAGGCGGCTTCGACCTTTTGGGATAGCGTATCTTTACATCTGAAATGGGTCGGCCTAATTTGGGTGTGTGGCCTTTCGGTTATTGGTCTACCGGGTATTCTTGTATTGAATTTCCTCAAGGGTGTGCTAATCGGATTTTCAGTAGGTTATCTGGTGGGGCAATATTCGTGGAAAGGACTGCTATTTTCTTTGGTTTCAGTTGCTCCCCATAACCTGCTCGTGATTCCGGTACTGCTCGTCTGCAGCGTGGCTGCGATGACTTTTTCCATCCATATGATCAAAACCAAAATACTCGCTACCCGGCCGTCAGACGGAATGCTGCGTCCGTTGCTGTCTTACGCAGGGTTGACTGCTGTGATGATCGTGCTTCTTATTGGTAGCGCGTCCTTTGAAACTTGGATCACCCCGGTTATGATGCAATGGGTCACTCCTATGCTGACAGCTTCCGTGTCATCTTGATCCGTTTCAAAATGTTTGACTTTATTTGTATAGACCCCCTATAATAATAGGAGTGAAAAAAGTGCAGTAGGCAGTAGCTTTGCAGGGGGAGGGAGACACATGGAAGCACGGATCGAAAAAATTAAGCAGCAGCTGCAATCCCAGGGCTACAAACTAACGCCTCAGCGGGAAGCCACCGTCAGAGTTTTACTTGAGAACGAAGATGATCATCTGAGTGCGGAAGATGTATTTATGCTCGTCAAAGAGAAAGCTCCCGAAATCGGTCTGGCAACCGTATACCGTACCCTAGAACTGCTAAGTGAACTGCATGTCGTGGAGAAAATTAATTTTGGTGATGGCGTTGCGCGTTATGATTTGCGCGGCGATACAACCAAACATCACCATCACCATTTGATATGTGTGCAGTGTGGCAGTGTAGATGAAATACTGGAAGATTGGCTTGGACCATTGGAGGAGCGCTTGGAACGGGAATATAACTTTACCGTAGTGGACCATCGTTTGGACTTCCACGGTATTTGTTATCGTTGTAAGGCGAAGAACGATACGACCGCTCAGAAATCTTTGGGCAAATCCAGAAAAAACAAATCTCAGGACTAAAAGCTGACTACCCAAGCTCTCACCGACGAAGATGCGTTCGGGAGAGCTTTTTTGGTTCGGAGCCTGTTGTTCGGGATTAAGCGGTATAAAAAGGAATAGCTTGTCATACCCTTCCATAGAGAGTCCTAATTAGGACCATATTCTGGGGAAAAGGCGGCTGATCCACATGGTACTATCGTTGCGGAGAGGACTAAAATGGCTACGTTTGGTAATCTTGTTCGGGGCGCTGGCATGTATGTTCTTTTTTAGCCTCAGGCTGTTTACAGATTGGATAACACCTGTAGATCATTACCGAATACCGGAAGGACATGCAGTGAAGGTATTTGGCGGACAAAAAGTAAATGAAGGGTCCGAGCATCGAATAGCAGTGTTGGAACGTTTACGTTTCTTTTACTGGTATGGTGAATAGTCTAAGTAATCGGTCTTGATGAGCTTATGAAATGATGAAGGTAGCACACGAAGAAGCAGGCGCTGAGACTGAACCGCTGTATGCAGAACAAGGAGACTTTTGGAACTCATGAAAATGTACATTCAACCTTTCGTTCAATTTATGGAAGAGGAAAAGGGTTTGTCGCGCAGCACTTTGGAAGCGTATCAACGAGACGTACAGCAGTTTGTCGAGTTCGCAGAAAGCTGTGGTATTGAGCAGCCGGATAATGTCCAACGGTCACATCTGGTACTGTATTTGGGCCATTTGAAGGAACAGGGAAAGGCTGCGGCGACAATATCACGTAGCGTCGCCTCCATTCGCTCCTTTTTTCATTTTCTTATTCGGGAGGGAATTACGATCCATGATCCGTCTGTTCTGCTGGAGCTGCCCAAAGCGACTAAAAAGAAGCCCTCGGTGCTAACGCAGGATGAGATAGAGCGTTTGCTGGCCGCGCCAGATGTGACTGCCCCGCAAGGGGTGCGAGACAAGGCGATGCTGGAGTTGCTGTATGCGACGGGCATTCGCGTATCAGAGCTGATTGCCTTAAACGTGCGTGACGTGCGCACCGATCTGCGCTTTGTGCACTGTGGCGGCGAGGCAGGCAAGGAGCGTGTTGTACCGATCAGCCGTGAGGCATCACAGTGGGCACAAGCCTATATGGACGAGCAGCGTCTATTATTGCTGAGATCCGGGCAGGGTGAAGAAGCTCAGGTAGAGCAGGATGCCATGTTCCTGAACGTATCTGGACAGCGTCTCAGTAGACAGGGCTTCTGGAAAATGATTAAGAAGTACGGCCAGGAAGCAGGCATAAGCGAGGATATCACGCCCCACACGCTGCGGCATTCCTTTGCGGTACATATGCTGGAGGGCGGAGCGGACTTACGCTCTGTACAGGAAATGCTGGGTCATGCTGATCTGTCAACGACGCAGGTATATGCGCAGACGGCCAGACGGAATATGAAGGAAGTATATGAAAAGCATCACCCGCACGGCGGCAACCGCACTTCTCATGAAAGCAAAGATCGAACATAACGATACTTTGGTTTCATAGAAAATGTGATAATGACTATAACTTTACGATTGTACAAGTCAGGAGAGATATTAATGTCAACAGCCAACCAAGCTACAATTCAGGAAGCAGCAGATTATATCCGCGCCAAGAGCGGAATACGTCCAGAGATTGGCCTTATTCTGGGATCGGGTCTCGGTATTCTGGCCGATTTAATTCAGGATGGAATTAGTATTCCTTATCAGGATATTCCCCATTTTCCTGTATCGACGGTAGAAGGTCATGAGGGTGAATTACTGTTAGGCACGATTGAAGGTCGCGCTGTCGTCATGATGAAAGGGCGCTTCCATATGTATGAGGGCTATGGCCCGCAGCTGACGGCTTTCCCAGTTCGGGTGATGAAGCAATTGGGGATTCAAAGTCTGCTGGTGACGAATGCAGCAGGTGGTGTAAATACTTCCTACGAAGCAGGCGATCTGATGGTCATCTCGGATCATCTTAATCTGACAGGACAAAATCCGCTGATTGGATCAAACGATGCCGGTCTGGGCGTTCGTTTTCCAGATATGTCGGAGGCGTACAGCCGCCGTTTGCGTGAAATTGCCAAGCAAACGGCTAACCAACAGGGCTTCAGCCTGCAGGAAGGTGTATATGCTGGATTGCTGGGACCTAACTATGAAACGCCTGCTGAAATCGTCATGCTGCGTACACTGGGTGCAGATGCAGTGGGTATGTCGACCGTATCTGAGGTTATTGTAGCCCGTCATGCAGGAATTGAGGTACTGGGCTTCTCTTGTATCACAAATATGGCCGCAGGCATTCTGGATCAGCCTTTGTCCCATGGTGAAGTGATGGAGACGGCAGAGAAGGTACGTGAGCAATTTTTAAAACTTGTGCTAGCGATTATTCCACAAATGTAGATTGGGGATCATGTTCAACCGAAGTGGTGGACATATATCCCAAGAGCCCCATATCCAAACGCCTTTTGATGGCGTGGGTATGGGGTTCTTTTTTACATACAGCGGTTGATTTGAGTAACATCTCCTAATGGAGAGGCTGTGTGCTCAATGCAGTTGAATTCGCTTTTTCTGCTACAGCCAGTGTATGTCGTTCTTGCACCTTGATCACAATAACCATAAAAATAATCCAGTAAATGGATAGCGAGTTCAGGAAACGGCTGTCCGTTATATTGTTCAATATGATAAACAGGAAAAAAACAGCTGCCGTCAGCCATGTATACATATCTGCTTTGCCAATTCTAAATTTAAATAAAGTGGTTATGGCGAGTGTAATGGTTGCCAGTAGTCCTGTAAGGCCCACATCGATCCACAGATCTCGGAAACCGCTATGGCTGCTTGTCAGATCAAAACGAATTCCATTCGCATAGATACTGGGCCGGGCTGCCCAGTAGGAGCCATAACCATGTCCGAACCAGTAATGGCTCTGAATCGCACCAGCAATCCCCTGCCAGATTTCCGTTCTTCCAGTTAAGGTCGTTGTCTTTCCGAATTCCGACGCAATCGCATCTCCATAAGTAAAAGTGAACACCAAACCCAAAAGAACGAGCAAGCAGGAACAGCTAATGAAGAAACCACGCAACGCAATGCTTCGGATTCTCTTGAATAGCAATATAAACAATATAAATACGAAGAACGAAGATGTCAGCATCAAAGAGGTGGTAGATTGGCACTTGATGAGCAATAAGGCATTGAGTAAGATGAAGCCAATATGCAAAACTTTATGTTTACCCCTGAAAAAGTAAATGACATGTGAAACAAAACCTAACAGAGAGAGAGTTCCGAGTGTATTCTTATGACCAGAGATGCCCTTCCATAGCCCAGTATGTTCCACGCCACCATGAATAGCAAAGGAGGGAACGAGCAAAACGGCGAGTAAATTGAGTATGCTCAAAATACTTAACGTAACGACTAAGAGACGAATGCAGCCCTGTATTGTATAATGGGTGGCCAAATAGAGCCCAAAGGTAGAGAAGGCAAGAAATTTGAGAACCATCAGCAAGGAAGAGGTCTGCTCTTGTTCAGCCCACAAACAGGAGGCAGCGATGTACAGCATGAGTAAAGTCAGCAACGGATTGTCGGCTAAGGTTGCGATCAATGATCTGAGTGAAGGTAGTAGCATGATATAGCTAAACAACAAGATGAGCAGGGAAATCGTGATAACTCTGGGAGACAAACCCTGACAAGCATAGGGAATCGAAAAAGCCAGTAAACCAGCTACTGTAAGTATATGTTTCACGGTTCCACCGCCTAGATACGTTATGTATCTATAATATACATAACGTATCTTCTTGTACAATAATAATAAAATATTTATTTTCATTTTTCCCACGCCTAGAGCAAGCCCTCTTGTGCATATACTCAGTCCATGCTAAGAAAATGAAGGATTCTTCGGCTGGTCAAAGAGGAACTTTTTACGTTTTTAAACATGGGGGTGTTCGGGTGGCGGATCATTTTTTTACAGACCGTTTGAAGTTGAATTTGAGTGGTACGGGCAAAGAGTTAACGCCGCAGCAATTAAATGAAAATTTTAAAACCATTGAAAAAGAATTCATTGAACGCAGTGTAAACGTAAGCTGGTTTGGAACTGCTGGTGATGGTATTCAGGATGATACGGCAGCTTTGCAGGAATTGATTAATAAGACCCCCGATTATTCTATTCTTCACATTCCCAGTGGACGATACAAAATAACCTCTACCCTACAGATTCGCAAGCAGGGTGTACGCATTTTTGGCATTCATAAGGGCAGATACCGACAAGGCAAAGGGGTTACGTCGATTGAATATTATGGTACGGGCCCTTGTTTTCAAATTGGAGATGAAAGTCTACCAACGTTTAGCGGATTTCAAAATGTGCAGTTTCATGACTTATCGATCCGGTACGAGGGGGCTGACAGAGCCACATTAAATAATCCGTTTTCGCAGTCGGTGAAGCGTGGATATTATGGTAAAGGTACTTTGGGTATTCAGGATTGGAAGGGCGGCGGAGTTGCCCTGGATAATGTCCTAATTGAGCATTTCGAAACGGCTTTTTGGGGCTACGAAAGTGATGTCAATTTATTTAAATGCACAGAGATTAATTACAATAAAACAGGGATTCACTTGCAGAATAGAAGTTCACAGTTTACTAGCATAGCGCTTTTTACATTGGGGAACGATACGGCATTGGATCTGAATAGCTCCAACGGGGCTAGATTTTTGGCTAGCCAGCACATTAAGGATGGAAGTTCCAATGATATTCCCATTCTCATTAATGATTTTATGAACGCTGAATTTATAGGCTGCTGGTTTGAGGGACTAAGCAGAGAGCATAAGATGACAGTACCTTCTTTTATTCAAATTGGTGCTACTAAAGAAACCAAAAATGTGGCATTGCGTGACTCCATTTTAGCGATAGCGGATAAATTCAATGATACCCAATCCGTATGTAACTATTTTGTAGATGTGGTCATTGGCAAAAAAGTTTTGGTGGACGAGGTGGGAGGGTATCCCCGTAATCTAAAAAAGCTTATTTCTTTCTCTGGTAGTTCTTCCACACAGCAGGTGACACTTCGCTCACATTTGGATTTTAACTATAACAATAATCGTTATGACGAGAATAATGGGACAGGGCAGGCTTTGCTGCTGGTCGAGAAATACTCGAACAACGGAATTGAGCATTTGGACGAAACCTTTGTTAAAGCCTACCTGGGAGCGAGACAAAATCTTCCGGCAGGTAGTTGGCAGAAGGTGAAGTTCAATCAAATCAACCAGGATGAGCTGATCGAATTCGATGCGGTGAATAGTCGATGGCGAGCCAAGCGAGCTGGGAAATACAGAATACAAGTCTACATTTCGACCGATCCCCAAGTTGATGGAAACCGTACACGGTTAGCACTTCACTTGAATGATGAGCAGCTTGCCGGGAGTTCCGCCTATGCTTATCTCGATGACAGGATAATTGGCGGACTGAACTATAGTGCATTGAGTGGAGCAATGGAACTTAGACTGGAAGCGAATTCTTTTATTGATATACGGGTGTTCAGTCAAAATGCAATGGATATTCTACCAGGTGGAGGTATCACATATCTCACCGTAAGCCGAATTTAAACAATTATTTCACAGACGATAGATGTTCTGTCATTTTAGATATTGGAAAATGCGCACCATGCTGACTCAGCTTGGTGCTATTTGATGTTTTTAGTCATATGGAATATTTTTCTTTCATTCTGACGACAATGGTTAGCAGCACAGCGAATAGGCCGGAGGAGTAAGTAAATAGGCTCCGGTGGTTTACGCCAATATGTTGAGGAGGGAACCGATTGTGAAGAAAAAAGTGGTGGCGTTCATCCTGGCTTGCCTGGTAGCCTTGACTGCCGTCCCTGTCGGCGGTTGGGCCGAAGAAAGCATACCTGATAGCAAAACCAAAGAGGGATCAGCGGCTGAGCTAGCTCCCCAGGCTCTCTCGGCGATCCTGATGGATGCAGATACGGGCACAGTCATCTATGAAAAAAACAGTCGTGAAAAGCTTCCTCCAGCGAGCATCACCAAGATTATGACGATGTTGCTAACAATGGAGGCCATTCAGGATGGCAAGCTTAAGCTGACCGATAAAGTTCGTGCCAGCGAATATGCATCTTCAATGGGGGGCTCGCAAATTTTCTTGGAGCCGGGAGAAGAAATGACGGTCGATGAGATGCTGAAGGGAATTGCGATGGCTTCAGGCAACGACGCCTCTGTGGCGATGGCTGAGAAACTTGCAGGGTCTGAGCAGGCATTTGTTGAGATGATGAACGCCAAGGTGCAGCAACTCGGGCTCAAGGATACGCATTTTGCCAATTGCAACGGTTTACCCGTAGAGAATCACTATTCTTCTGCGCATGATATTGCGGTTATGAGTCGGGAGTTGTTGAAATACCCGCAAATTACGAAATATACGGGAGCCTATCAGGACTATTTGCGTAAGTCCTCAGTCAAGCCCTTTTGGCTGGTGAATACGAATAAACTTGTCCGTTTCTATACTGGAGCAGACGGGCTGAAAACAGGCTATACGGCAGAAGCAAAGTTCTGTCTTTCCGCTACCGCGAAGCGTGATGGCTTGCGTGTCGTGGCTGTCGTGCTCGGGGAGCCAAATACGAAGATACGCAACAATGAAGTGTCTTCCATGTTCGACTATGCATTTTCTCAATATACAATGAAATCCATATACAAGCCGGGTGAATTGCTGGGCAGCGTAAAAGTTGAAAAAGGCGTGTTGCCAGAGCTGAAAATTCAGGCTGATCGTTCTTACAGTGTGCTGGTGAAAAAAGGTGGCAACAAACAAACGTTGCGTCATGAATTGCAACTGGCCCCAAGCCTCAAAGCTCCTGTCCGGGCTGGTGATCCAGTTGGTAAGCTGGTCGTCTATCAGGATGGACAACGGCTTAAGGAGTTTAATATCACTTCGCCTGTGGCTATCGAGAAGGCCGGATGGTGGAAATTGTTTAAACGTACCATGTCGAACCTATTTTCTTTGTAGATTTTACGGGGTTTTCTTCTAGTTTTGTCGGAGGGCAGGAATCGTCTGCGGCTACGTAGAAATCCTTGTCCAAGACCGGGAGGAGAGTGAGCAAGCATGAACCTGCAAATTGAAATGGAGCATCACCGGGGGGTACTGATTGTAAGGCTGTCTGGTGAGCTTGATCACCATACGTCGGACATGGTCCGTATGCAAATGGATGAGGCGATTCAGCGCCGGCAATGCGAGCATATTGTGCTCAGCCTGAAGAATCTTCAGTTTATGGATAGCTCCGGCCTTGGCGTTATCTTGGGACGGTACAAACTGATCAAGCAAAAGGGCGGAAAAATGGCAGTCTGTGATGTCAATCCGCCAGTACACCGACTGCTGGATATGTCAGGGCTGTTCAAAATCATGCCCATTTATGACAACGAGGGAAATGCGCTCACGGAACTGGAGGTAGTGTCATGAGAGAAGGCACGGGTAACAATTTCATGAGCTTGCAGTTTGCTGCAAAATCCGAGAATGAAGCATTTGCTCGTGTGGCTGTCGCGGCCTTTATTTCCAGGCTTGATCCCACAATGGATGAGCTAAGTGATTTGAAAACCGTGGTGTCTGAAGCGGTGACAAACAGTATCATTCACGGCTATGACAGCGACCCGTCAGGTGTCGTAACGATTAGAGTCGGGATTGAAGCGGACGTGATCACGTTGGTTGTTGAGGACGCAGGCCGAGGAATTGAGGATCTAGAACTCGCCAAGCAGCCTTTATATACGTCCAAACCTGAATTGGAACGCTCCGGCATGGGCTTTACAATTATGGAAAATTTCATGGATGAGTTTGAAGCAGTCAGTGAGCCGGGCGGAGGCACGTCGGTCCGGATGAAGAAAAGGATTGAATCCAAGAAAGCTTTATATAATTAGGAGTTGATCCTATGGAAGCAGGAGGAAAAAAAACTTCGCACAGCTATTTAGAGGATGCGGAAGTCAAGCGGCTTATTGCATTGAGTCAATCCGGTGATAATGAGGCTCGTGAGACACTGGTCAATAGTAATATCCGGCTCGTCTGGTCTGTCGTGCAGCGCTTTATGAACCGGGGGTATGAACCTGACGATCTTTTTCAAATTGGTTGCATTGGCTTGTTAAAATCGGTGGATAAATTCGATCTCAGCTACGAAGTCAAATTTTCAACATATGCAGTACCGATGATTATCGGTGAGATTCAACGGTTCTTACGTGATGACGGTACACTCAAGGTTAGCCGTTCCTTGAAGGAAACGGCCAATAAGGTCCGCAAAATGAAGGACGAGCTATCCAAACGGCTCAACCGCCTGCCTACAGTCAAGGAAGTTGCTGATGAGCTGGGAGTGACGCCAGAGGACGTTGTTTTTGCGCAGGAGGCCAATAAGCCGCCTACTTCAATTCACGAAACGGTGTTCGAAAATGACGGTGATCCGATTACACTTATGGATCAGATTGCTGACGAATCCCAGGAAAGATGGTTTGACAAGCTGGCACTCAATGAGGCCATTGGCGGACTATCTGAGCGGGAGCGGTTGATTGTGTACCTGCGCTATTACCGGGATCAGACGCAATCAGAGGTTGCAAGTCGGCTTGGTATTTCTCAGGTGCAGGTATCACGGCTGGAAAAAAAGATTTTACAACTGATCCGCGATCAGATTGCCCAATAATAACAGTCAGGATCTTAGTGAAATCCTTATGCTTACGTATTTTTAAAGGGTATTCCAAAGCCATTTTAATGGTCAGGGGTACTCTTTTTTGCGTGGGATAAAAGACAATACACAGAATAGGTTTCCTTGCTTCGTTCCATACTAACTGATAATTACGAGGATAAGGAGGGGATCGGATGACTCATACTCCGGCTCCTACAGTAGCTCCTATTGTCTACTTGCGGCTCCGCAGCCGTGTCCGCATGATACAAGGACAGGATTTACATTTGGGTGATGTAGCCAATTTGCTGACTAATCCTGAATGGGAAAAGGAACTGCTTGAGCTTGTTCTCAAGCGGCCGCAGCACCAGGACGGTAATCTGATACTGATAGATATGCTGCAGATCATAGCAAAAATTAGAGATCATATTCCGGGGGTCGTAGTTGAATCTCTTGGGAAGCCGCATGTACTTGTCGAACTCGTGGAGAAACCCCGTAAGCCGTCCAAAATACTGTTTGTTTTGGTATGGGTGCTTCTGTTTTTTGGCTCTGCGCTGACAATTATGAATTTTCATGCCGACGTTAGCATGATGGAAGTACAGGTTCGGATTGTGGAGATGATTACGGGACATAAGGATGAGCATCCGTACCTGTTTCAAATTGCTTACTCAATCGGCATCGGCTTTGGCATGATCGTTTTTTTTAATCACTTGTTCAAGAAAAATTGGAACGAGGAGCCGACACCGCTGGAGGTGGAAATGTATCTGTACCAGGAAAATGTGGATCAGTATGTTGTGGCAGAGGAATATGAAAAGATGGCCCGTCTGCAGACAAAGGCTAAGAAACCATGATATTTGTACAGGCTGCACTTCAGATTATTTTAGGTATTGCTGGGGGCCTTGCGGTGGGTAGCGGTGTAATTGCTTTTTTTATTGTGCTGGATATCATGCCGCGATTAGCTCAACTCACCCGTACGTATAAAAAATCACGTGCATACGAAAAGGCAATGATTATAGGTTCAGTGCTGGGGACTGTGGTCGATTTTTGGAACATTTGCTTGCCACTACCGGGCATATTTACATGGATACCTGGGCTATTTTGCGGAGTGTTTATTGGTTTGCTCGCTGCGGCTTTAACGGAGGTATTAAATCTCCTGCCTATACTCGCCAAGCGACTCCACATGACCGTGTATATGCTCGGTCTGCTAATGGCAATGGTGCTTGGTAAGGTGACGGGTTCCTTATTTGACTGGTTTGTATACAACCGTTAACAACGAAAGCGAAGGGGACAAGGAATATGGATCACAGAGCGGATCAAGAGCATCGGGAGCAGCATCAAGAAGACGGGGTAATCGGAAGGAAATATCATACTGGCGAAGAAAAGTTGAGTCCATGGCAGGAAAAGCAGGCGCAGGAATCTGCACGTTTTAAACACAAAAAAGAGAGTGAGCGATCTGATAACGTAGAGGAGTCCGTTCGCTACTGGCAGGCCGAAGATAATATATCGCCGAGGATGAAGGATAACAAGAATACACTTGAAACAGTATTAGGTTTGGGGGAGACCTTTGATGTCGTTTTCAGGGAAATGACACTGGGAGGGCGTCATACTGGATATCTGTTCCTGAATACCTTTGCGAAGGATCAAATTATGCTTGAAGTGCTAAAGCGGCTCACCTATCTGACGCCGGATAATCTCTCTTCCGATGGACTACAAGCGTATTTCGAAAACTTTATTCCACATATTCAGGTGGAGAAGACAGATAAGATGTCAGTCGTCATTAACAAGGTACTGACGGGGATGAGTGCCTTTTTCATGGAAGGTGAACGTTTTTCCCTTATTCTGGATACCCGTAATTATCCGGTGCGTAGTCCAGAGGAACCCTCTTTGGAGCGGGTTGTGCGCGGTGCCCGCGACGGGTTTACTGAAACAATGCTTACAAATGTAGGTCTGGTACGCCGGCGTTTGCGGGACCCAGGACTTAAATTTGAGGCTATGCAGGTCGGACGCCGAACTCGAACGGACGTATGCTTGGGCTATATTGACGATATTGTAGATAAGGTGATGGTGGATACTGTACGAGACAAAATTAAAAATGTTAATTTGGATGGTATTCCGCTGGCCGATAAGCAATTAGAGGAGACGATTATCAATAAAGGTTGGAATCCATATCCATTAGTACGATATTCGGAGCGACCAGATGTCGTGGCATCGCATATTATGGAAGGGAGACTCGTTATTTTCGTAGATACCTCACCCAGCGTGATGATCTTGCCTACCACTTTTTTTGACTTGTGTCAGCATGCAGAAGAAAATCGGCAAACCGCTTTTATGGGAAGTTATTTGCGGTGGGTACGTTTTTTAGGCATATTCGCCTCAATGTTTCTGCTTCCGATGTGGCTGCTAATGGTCATCAATCCCGAATTAAAACCAGCTTTTCTTGATTTTATTGGTCCTCAAAAGGAAGCACATCTTCCGCTGATTGCACAGTTTATCATCGTGGAACTAGGGGTCGATCTCATGCGAATGGCGGCTGTGCATACTCCGACACCACTGGCTTCCGCTATGGGCTTGATCGCAGCCATTCTGGTCGGTGATATAGCGGTTAAGACGGGACTTTTCGTGAATGAGGTCGTGCTGTATATGGCTGTCGCTGCCATAGGAATGTTCGCAACACCGAGCTACGAGCTGGGGCTGGCAAATAGACTGATTCGACTATTCCTGCTGGTTGCTGTTGCGATTTTTCACGTACCGGGCTTTGTCGTGGGTACGACACTGATCATTTTGATGCTGACGCTGCATCGGTCATATAATTCTTCGTATTTGTGGCCGTTCATTCCTTTTAATGCCAAAGCGTTAGCTTCCATCTTGTTCCGTATGCCTGTACTAGATGCGGCTAACCGCCCGTCATCTAACAAAACGAGGGACAATACGCGTATGCCCCATACGGATGCCGACACAGATTCGAACTCAGGCAATGGACAGGAGCATTAATATAAATGATCTGCATAAAAATCCATTGTTCTTGATGTTTTTTTTGCTATACTGGTGTAAACATTCGATGGAATATGACTAGCTTGTTCCAGAAAGAGAGGCGCCAGAACATGTATTTGCATGGAAGCAGTAAAATTAACAGCAATGGACATTTGGAGATCGGCGGTTGTGATACAACGCTTTTGAAAGAGCGTTTTGGCACGCCGCTATATATTGTTGACGAACAGTTAGTCCGCCGGCGTTGCCGGGAATTCATAGAAGCTTTTCGTGAAACTGGATTGAAGTTTCAAGTTGCTTATGCAAGCAAAGCGTTTTGTGTTATGGCGATGTGCGCTTTAGCTGCTGAAGAAGGGATGTCGCTTGACGTTGTTTCCAGTGGAGAATTATTTACTGCGCTACAAGCAGGGTTCCCGGCAGAACGAATCCATTTTCACGGCAATAACAAAACACCGGAAGAAATTGAAATGGCGTTAGATGCGCAAATTGGTTGCTTCGTCGTCGATAGCGAAATGGAGTTGCATTTGTTGCAGGCCCTTGCCTCTGAGAAGGAACAGCAGGTGAATATCTTACTGCGGGTTACACCAGGGGTTGAGGCGCACACGCATGAATATATGGCCACAGGTCAAGAAGATTCGAAATTTGGCTTTGACATTGGGAACGGTACAGCACGCCAAGCAGTGGAACAGGCTATCAAGCTAGATCATCTTAACCTGCTGGGGGTACATTCTCATATCGGTTCGCAAATATTCGAAGTGAATGGCTTCCAAATGGCTGCTGAACGGGTTGCAGCTTTTTCCAGAGAAATTAAGGAACAGCTTCAGTTTTCTTTCAAAGTGATTAATCTGGGTGGGGGATTTGGCATTCGCTACACAGAGGAGGACACACCGCTGAAAGTTTCCACCTATGTGCAGGCTATCGGCGAAGCGGTGAAAACTTATTTTTCAGGACTTTACGATGAACTTCCAGAAATTTGGATTGAGCCGGGACGCAGTATTGTAGGCGATTCAGGCACGACCTTATATACAGTAGGAAGCATCAAGGATATTCCGCAAGTACGTAAATATGTTTCGGTAGATGGTGGGATGACAGATAATCCACGCCCTGCACTGTATCAGGCCAAGTATGAAGCGATGCTGGCTAATCGAGCGCAGGATACGAACGAAGAGACGGTGTCCATTGCGGGCAAATGCTGCGAAAGCGGCGATATGCTGATTTGGGATGTAGAGCTGCCTCGTATAAATAGCGGCGACTTGCTCGCTGTTGCCTCAACCGGAGCCTACAATTACTCGATGGCGAGTAATTATAACCGAATACGTCGACCTGCAGTTGTATTTGTCAACAACGGTGAGGCCGAGTTGGTGGTGCGTCGGGAAACCTACGAAGATATCGTACGCAACGATGTTGTGCCACAGCGCTTGGTTCGTGATCAAGCCAGTCCGGCGGTTCAGCCCAACGCCAAGATTACGGTTTCGTCCTGATTTTAACATTGTAAGATCAAGCAGGCCATTGAGTCGGTAATCATATACCGGGGTCAATGGCCCTTTTTTTTGGACAAGACTTTGCTAAGCGCGGCAATTCATAGTAAACTGGAACTTGATGTTATTTAGTTCTCAAAACAGGTTGAAAAGGAGATACAAACAATGAAAAAAGGTAGAATAGATCTTGAAAACGGCGGTATCGTCGAAATTGACTTTTTCCCAGAAGAAGCTCCAAACACCGTTGCTAACTTTGAAAAGCTGGCAAACAGCGGTTACTACAACGGTTTGAGCTTCCACCGTGTCATTCCTGGCTTTGTTGCTCAAGGTGGTTGTCCGATCGGTAACGGTACAGGCGGTCCTGGTTACACGATTGACTGTGAAACAGCTACGAATACAACAAAGCATGCCAAAGGCGTTCTGTCCATGGCTCATGCAGGTCGCAACACAGGTGGCAGCCAATTCTTTATCTGCTACGCTCCACAACCACATTTAGATGGAGTACATACTGTATTTGGTAAAGTAACCAAAGGTATGGAATTCATTGATGCTGTAAAGCAAGGCGACAAAATGAAAGAGGTTAAAGTATTTGACGTGTAATTTTACCGTTAATTACATGATCTTTTTTTAATAGCGTTGCACCTAAGCCGTTCTGTCTTTGGACAGGGCGGCTTTTGTTGTCTTTTGTTTGACGGTTTATTGATTTTCGCAATCACGTAGGCATTACAGTGCGTAAGATCACATTCGAAAAGTAAGTGTTGTGATAGCCTTTTCATAAGAATGCAATTTCCAATTTTTTTTATATGAGTATTCAAACTCGTTAAGGATTGGAAAAGAAGGGGGCTTATCACATTGTCTATTTTAACGAGCACAAATCGACTCGGATTTTTTGAAATCCGGCTGGAATCCATTGGTGGACTCGGCGCTAATCTGGCTGGCAAAATGTTGGCCGAAACCGGGGTGCTTGGTTTGGGGCTGAATGCTTCAAATTTTTCGTCCTACGGTTCGGAAAAAAAGGGAACTCCGGTTAAAAGTTTCGTCCGTTTCTGTGAGCCAGAAGTCGATATTCGGGATCACAGTCCGATTGAGCAACCGCATGTGGTAGGCATTTTCCATGAAACGTTATACAAAACGGTAAATGTAATCAGCGGACTGCCAGCGGATGGGATTGTAGTGGTTAATTCCACGCGTCCAGCAGAAGAAATACGGGCTGATTTGGGACTGGTATCCGGAACATTAGCGGTGGTGGATGCGATGGGCATCGCACTGGAAGAGCGAACCAAACTAAATACGTCCATGCTCGGTGCCTTGTTCCGTGTCTGTGACTTCCTGGACCCGGAAGCGATGAGATCGGTTATACGCAGTACCTTTGAAAAGAAAAATCCACTGTTAGTGGAACCTAATCTGCGTACGTTTAACCGTGGTTATGATGAAATGGAACTGCACGTATATCCGGTTACTGATGACGCGCAGGATCGGGTTTTTGAACGTCCGCAGCCATTGCTGGGATACGAAACGCAATTACTGGGGGGCGTTATTGCAACTCAGGGAAACAGCATAACGAGAGATGTTAGTGGTTCACGTCAGGGGTATGTGCCTGAATATGAAGTTGATAAATGTACCCATTGTGCCAAGTGTGATTCGATTTGCCCGGATTACTGTTTTGTATGGGAAGAGCAAGCAGACAAACGCGGAAGAATGATGCCATTTTTGCAAGGGATTGATTACCAGTATTGCAAAGGATGTCTGAAATGTGTAGATATTTGCCCATCGGGGGCACTAAGCTCGCGTCGCGAGCAATGGGGATGGGCTGAACAGAATCGAGTTGCCCACCAATTTCCGGTATATGAAGGAGGGCGTGCGTAATGGCAAAACTGGAGGAAGAACTCAAACAGACAGGCGCCGCGCAAGTGACAACGTTCGAATCCGGTAATGAAATGGCAGCAACGGCGGCTGCGCAGATTAATTATCATATGATGGGATATTTCCCGATTACTCCATCTACCGAGGTAGCGCAGTATCTAGATCAGATGAGAACGAGAGGTCAGCATAATATTAAGCTGGTTGCAGCAGACGGAGAACACGGATCGGCAGGGATTTGTTATGGAGCTGCCGCAGCGGGAGCGAGGGTGGTGAACGCCACTAGTTCGCAAGGTTTCCTGTACATGCTGGAGCAGTTACCTGTTCAGTCAGGTACCCGTTTTCCTATGGTTATGAATCTGGTGACACGAGCTGTCAGTGGTCCCCTAGATATTCGCGGAGATCATTCGGATCTGTACTATGGTTTGAATACAGGCTGGGTCATTTTGACGGCAAGTACACCACAGGCTGTGTATGATATGAACATTATGGCACTAAAAATTGCAGAGCACAGCGATGTTCGGCTGCCTGTAATGGTCGCATATGACGGTTTTTATACGTCCCATCAAAAACGTAAAGTGCAATATTTTGCCGATGCTGAGACCGTGCGTGGTTTTGTAGGTCCTAACCCGAACTTAAATTATCCGAATATTACGGATTTTGATCATCCTGTTACTGTGGGCGCGCATATGAACGGCGATGACTTGACGAATAATCATGTTCAGCTGTCCGAAGCACTGAAGCTGTCAGAAGGAGTATATGAGCAGGTAGCAGCAGAATATGCCGCTTTATCCGGTCGGGAATACCCGATTTTAGATCTGTATCAAATGGAGGATGCTGAGGTTGCGGTATTTCTGTTGAATTCGGCGGCTGAATCGGCCAAGGATGTGGCGGATCAACTCCGCGCGCGCGGAATTAAAGCTGGTGTGATACGTCCGAACATCATCCGACCGTTCCCAGCCGCACAACTGCGGGAAGCATTACGCAATGTCAAGGCGTTGCTGGTAGGTGAGCGTGCAGACTCGTATGGGGCAGACGGCGGTAATTTAACGCATGAAATTAAAGCGGCCTTGCAGGAGGACCCGCTGAATCGGACACTCGTGTTGAGCCGTATCTTTGGCTTGGGCGGCAAAGATTTTTATGCAGAAGATGCAGAGGCGTTCTTCCAGCTTGCAATCGAGGCGGCAGAGGCCGGACGAGTAGAGAAGCCCTTTGATTACTACGGAATTAATTCGGGTTCACCGGACAAGGTGATGCCGCAAGTTATGCAGCCGCCACGTGGTAATGATTACCGTACGGGTCTGATTCAGGTTACGCCGGACGAGGAGACCGGGAAGCTCAAGGTCAAGGTACCCCCTTTGCGGTCGTTGACAACCAAACCACGGCGTCTTTCACCAGGCCACGGAGCTTGTCCAGGATGTGGGGCATTGTCTGCGCTGGAACTGTTTTTCAAAGGTATTGAAGGGGATATTGTCGTGCTGTTCCAGACAGGCTGCGTATATGTGACGACGACAGGGTATCCATATACATCACACAAACAACCGATGATCCACAATCTTTTTCAAAACGGGGCCGCTACCCTTTCAGGAGCGCTAGAAGCTTACATGGAAATGAAACGGCGTAATGAAATTGAGATGTCGGACGATCCGACCTTTATCATGATTAGTGGTGACGGTGGGATGGATATTGGTATGGGTTCTGCGATTGGTGCGGCTCTGCGTAATCATAAGCTAATCATGCTGGAATATGATAACGAGGGGTACATGAATACAGGTTCACAGCAATCTTACTCCACTCCGCTCGGTCACATGACCAGTACGTCGGGTGTAGGTAAAATGCAAAAAGGAAAGCAAGGGCATCACAAGGATACCGTGCAAATCATGGCTGCTTGTAACATTCCGTATGCTTTTACCGCTGCTGAAAGTCATCCGCAGGATATGCTGCGTAAAGCAGCCAAGGCTCAATGGTATGCAAACAACGTGGGTACGGCCTATGGTAAAATCCTGTGCGCCTGTCCGCTGAATTGGAAATCCGAAGACAGACTGGGTACCAGCATTGTGGGCGCCGCAGTCGAGTCCTGTTTCTTTCCTTTGTACGAAATAGAGCAAGGCAGTACGACGATTACGTACAATCCGGAGGACAAAGGAAAACGAATTCCAGCTGCTGAATGGCTGAAATTAATGGGTAAAACGAAGCATCTTATTAAGGAGGAGGCTACGCTGGCGACCTTTGAACAGGAGATTGAGCGTCGCTGGACTATCCTGAAAAAGAAACATGAAATTTCAGAGCTATAATCCTGTTTTTTGCATAATCATCGATTAACATTGTTAGCCGCTGTTACTGTAGTGGCTCGATCAAGATTCTTTGCGCTTTTTGCGCAAAGAATCTTTTTTGTCGTTTATGGGTTGAAGCATAAAAAAACAGGTAATGATTTCCGATATAGGAGTGGAGGCCTATAAGAGGCACGTTAAAAAGTTTTCTTCTGAATTTTAAGATGCAATGAGGTGCAGGTAATGATTAAGCTGAATACAGTTGAAATAATCGAAATTATAAAGAAGCAAATCCCTAAGGTTATGAACATCAAGCCAGTGGAACTCAAGTTTACGGATGATTTTGGACGGACCTCGCTGGCAGCGACAGAACACAAATTTACGCTGACGAACCAGCATTATTCTGCCAAGGTGATGGATTGCGTGTTAGAAACACAAGTACGCCCCATTTTAATGTGCGAAATTATTTATTTTCTAAAATGCGAGTTTATTGACGGACATGTTGATGTACGACTGGATTATGAAGCATGTTCTGAGGAAGGGCGAGGACCGGTTGCTTCAGCCGTAATTACCTTTGATCATGCAACAGAGCTGGGAGTCGAGGAACTGGCCGATCTGATTGACTTGGCGCTTCATATGAACGATAAAACCTGGTTTGAAGAACTCTCCAGCCAATATGTCAAAACCAAAGCAGGAGCTTCTATTTGATAACTTGCTTTTTTTAGAAGTCGGTGCTAATATACGTAACAAGTTTAATGTTAATTCAATTAAATAAGAGCAAGATCCTTCGGGGCGGGGCGAAATTCCCCACCGGCGGTGATGACATGTTTGTGGATCGTTTTTGTGAGAAACAGCATGGCTTAGTCCGTGACCCGGATGCTGAATGATCAGCAGAAGGTGGACCTGGTGCAAATCCGGGACCGACAGTATAGTCTGGATGGGAGAAGGATACGAAGCGCATGTGCATGACGTGACATGTGCCGATTTTTAGCATACCCAATTGTGCGTACGGCTTATTTCGTTGTAGGATGGCATCGGGCGATAGCTTTCTTAAGCTTTCTTTTTGATGGGTGTTCTGAGCGTATTTGGCTGTATCCTCAGTCATGCTTTCTATTGGCAAACCTATGATTTCATGTCGTCTTAAGATGCATATGAACTGCGCTTGTATACTACAAATGTGACTCTCATCACCCCCATGACGGATTGAATCCGAACTGGGGGTTTTTTGCGCTTATAGCTGATGAATTAGGGATAAACTGAAATGTAGTGGAAAGGAGTGAAGGCATGTTTACCGGATTGGTCGAGGAAGTGGGTCGTATTCAAACCATTTCCAAAAGCGGTGAAGCGATGGTGCTGGGGATTTCGGGTTCCGTGGTGTTGGGCGATTTAAAAATAGGAGACAGTGTCTCAGTGAATGGCGTTTGCCTGACGGCGATACAGATCGGTACGAAAGACTTTAAGGTTGATGTGATGCCGGAAACCTTTCGTAGCACTAATCTGAAAGAGTTGAGATCCGGCAGCCGAGTCAATCTGGAGCGAGCGATGGCGGCGAGTGGAAGGTTCGGAGGACATATCGTGCAAGGACATGTGGACGGGACGGGAACGATTCGCGGGGTGACATCAGACCAGAATGCAGTGGTGTACGAAATTGAGCCTAAAAATCAAACATTATTTAAATATATTCTTCTCAAAGGGTCAATCACAATTGATGGTATAAGCCTCACAGTCGCACAGCGTACGGGAGAGACCTTTGCCGTATCCATTATTCCCCACACCTTATCCGAAACGGCCTTACAAGGCAAACGTGAGGGGGATACCGTCAATATCGAATGCGATATTTTGGGCAAATATGTAGAACAGCTTTTAAGTTACAGAGGTGCAGCGGAGGCGGAGAGAGTAGAAGAAGCTCCTCTCAGTTTGGACTATTTGGCGAAACACGGTTTTGCCTGATATTGAATGGTAAGCCTGTTCAGGAGCATTCGTGGCTAAGACATGAGGAGGAAAGTGTTATGGATAGAGGTAGCCAAACAAGTGCAATGGCAAACGTCATAGAGCATGGCGAGTTGGAACATGACGAAGAGATTCGTTTGGATTCCATCGAAGAAGCGTTGGAGGACTTGAAAAACGGTAAAGTCGTTATTGTAGTGGATGATGAACAGCGCGAAAATGAAGGCGATTTTATCGCTTTGGCTGAAAAAGCGTCGCCTGAGGTCATTAATTTCATGATTACAGAAGGTCGCGGGTTGGTCTGTGTGCCGATCACACGACAAAGAGCCGAGGCCTTGGAATTGCATCCTATGGTAGAGCAAAATACAGATTTCCACGGTACTGCCTTTACGGTATCGGTAGATCATATGGAGACAACAACGGGGATTTCAGCGGCCGAGCGCTCCTTGACTGTACGCGCCTTGGCAGACGAAGCAGTCACAGGAAGTGATTTCCGCAAGCCTGGTCACATGTTCCCGCTGATTGCTCGCGATGGGGGTGTCTTGCAGCGTGCTGGTCACACGGAGGCGGCTGTTGATCTGGCTCGACTCAGTGGCTTCAAGCCTGCTGGAGTCATTTGTGAAATTATAAAGGAAGATGGCTCAATGGCCCGCCTGCCTGATCTGGCAGTGGTCGCCAAGCGACATCAATTGAAACTGATCAGTATTCAGCATTTGGTGGACTACCGTCGCCGTTTGTCATTGTAAATAATTTAAATTAAGAGAGGTTGATTAATATGGCACGTTTTCTAGAAGGTAATCTTGTATCGAACGGTTTAAAATATGGTATTGTGGTGGGCAGATTTAATGAGTTTATTACGAGCAAGCTGTTAAGCGGTGCAATTGACGCACTTCAACGACATGGTGCACAGGAAGATGAAATTGATGTAGCCTGGGTTCCGGGTGCATTTGAAATTTCACTAATTGCGCAAAAAATGGCTGCAAGCGGCAAATATGATGCCGTAATTACGCTGGGTACGGTCATCCGTGGTTCTACTTCACATTATGATATCGTCTGCAATGAAGTGGCCAAGGGTGTGGCAGCGAGCAGCCTAAAAACGGGAGTACCTGTTATTTTTGGGGTAGTGACTACAGAAAACATTGAACAGGCTATTGAACGAGCAGGTACGAAGGCTGGTAATAAAGGTTGGGATTCAGCACTGGCTGCGATTGAAATGGCCAATCTCGGCAAGCAATTTTAATGATAGGAATAGCTGAATAGAACGGTATAAACTGCAAGGGGAAAAAAGGGATTGGATTGTTAAGCAAGGCGATGACGTATATACTACAGAAAGAGGGATTGATAACGCAGAGCATAAGTGCTATAGGGAAAGGTATTGTTGAATGATGATTGGAGTAAGGCAGGGGGAAGCACATTGACAGTCGTAAACTACAAGCTGGAAACATTCGAGGGTCCGCTGGATCTACTGTTGCATCTGATTGATAAAGCCGAAATCGACATTCAGGATATCCCGATTAGCGATATTACTGATCAGTATATGGCTTTTTTGCACAGTATGCAGGAGCTGGAACTGGACATTACGAGCGAGTTTCTGGTGATGGCGGCGACGCTCTTATCCATTAAGAGTAAATTGTTGCTTCCCAAGCCACCTGTGATGGAATATGACGATTTGGATTTTTATGAGGAAGAGGATTATGATCCACGTGAGGAACTGGTCCGCAAGCTGGTGGAGTATCGTAAATATAAAGGGATTGCTCGCCATCTAAGTGAACGTGAGTGGGAGCGGAGTCTAATTTATGGCAAAGAGCCAGAAGATCTGAGTGCATTCCTGCCCACTGAACCCGTAAATCCGGTGCATGGGCTGCATGCAAGCGATTTGGTCGCAGCCTTTCAGCGTGCTTTGCGCAAAGCAGAACGACGTACGACGGTAACCCGTGTTCATCGGGACGAAATTTCAGTCAAGGACCGTATCCGGCAAGTTATCGGGGCTTTAGAGATGGTGGGGAATGGAGGACGGCTGCTGTTCTCCAAGCTGATGCATGAGGATATGTATCGGCATGAAGTGGTTGTGACCTTTTTGGCTATCCTTGAACTGATGAAAATGAAGCAAATTTTCTGTTATCAGGAGAAGCTTTTCGATGATATTGTAATGGAGTGGAGAGGGGATTTACGGGTTAATGGATTATCTGAAGCTGAAATCAATTATTGAGGGACTGCTGTTTCTAGCAGGAGAGGAAGGGTTGTCCACCAAGCAGATCGCCGACATTGTAGAGCAGCAGCAAGAGCTGGTTGAACAGTGCCTGGAAGATATGAAGCAGGACATGGAGCAGGGGGGAAGAGGCCTGCAACTTGTCCGTATTGCCGGTCATTATCAGCTTGCAACTTTATCCGAACATGCACCTTACTTTGAAAAGCTCGCATACTCTCCGGCACGTGCGTCACTGTCTCAAGCTGCTTTGGAGACGCTGGCCATTGTGGCCTACCGCCAGCCCATTACAAGAGTTGAAATCGAAGAGATTCGGGGGGTTAAATCCGAGCGGGCCATACATACACTGGTCAACAAGGAGCTCATTGAAGAGAAAGGTCGAGCTGAAGCCATCGGACGGCCGATATTGTACGGAACGACGAAATCATTTTTGGATTATTTCGGTCTGGGCTCTCTGGCAGATCTACCGCAACCGGAGCTGTTCGAGAATTCGGACAATTTAGAGGAAGAGACTCAATTATTGTTCGAGCGTCTGGAGAGTAGCCAGCCTGCGGCCAACGATCTAGATCTTGAATCCCAATAAAGTTGCTCCGGATCTTGCGGCTCACTTATGTAAAAGTTCAAACAGACAGCCAGTCCTCATATCGTTGGGGGCTGGCTGTTGGTATTTTAAGATGCATGATTTTCCGGCGAACGGTCATACTATTTTTGCCATGATATTCTATAGCAAAAAGGTAGGGAGGACACGCCAGTGTGGAAATGGATCAGTATCGCCATCATCGTCGTTATATTACTTGTACTGGCAGTTCTGCTCTCTCGTATTCGTTTGAAGCTGAATATTGCCAAACATGACAATGATGATCGGGCGCATCTAGAGATCAGATTTCTATACGGGATGATAAAAATGAATTACGATGTGCCGGCCATTCTCATAACAGGGTTGAAAAAAGGGCTTCTCTATCGGCTAGATCGCAACAAAAACATACATAAAACGGATGCTTCCGTGGATAGCGGTAATATTGATACAGTAAAAATCAAGCAATTTATACATGATATACGGGTTTTGCTCAAGGGAACGAAATCCTTTAATAAATGGTTGCGACATACATTGGCACATGTGACGATGTCCAAAATGGAATGGTCTACCAACATTAGTCTTGCTGACGCGGCATATACAGCTACCTCAACTGGTATTTTGTGGGGATTAAAAACAACCTTGATCGGTTATGCTTCAAGCTTTGTACGCATGGATTGTACCCCTAAGCTGTATGTTGTGCCCTATTGGGTGGATCGCTTGCGTTTTACCACCACTTTGAACTGTGAAGCAAACGTATCGCTCGGCTATTTAATGTTCTCCATGCTCATCTTATCTTACCGCATATGGCGCGTTCCGGGTGGACCGGAGGCATGGAAACGGGTTTTTTTCAAAAAAAATGCGGCGGATCATCAAGCTAACAATGAATGGTAAACAGTGGAGAGAGGTGAGACTCAACCTTTCTGAACTATCGAATGACATACATATTTCCTTGAACCCCTGCGCACAATAGCGAAAGAAAAGGCAGTCTACGCTTGAGATAAGCAGAGGAGGAATAAATCATGTCAGATCACCCGATTCAAGGGCTCATGCAAACCGCAATGGAAAACATCAAAGCCATGGTAGACGTGAATACGATTGTAGGAGACGCAGTGGAAACACCCGATGGTTCTGTTATTTTGCCAATCAGTAAGGTGGGATTTGGTTTCGCTGCCGGGGGAAGTGATTTTAACGTAGACGAAGAGGCACTTCATACTTCCTCGGCGTCGGGTAATCATAGCGGGAAGGAAGGGCATCCTTTTGGAGGCGGTAGTGGTGGTGGTGTATCTATTCATCCCATTGCTTTTCTGGTTGTTGGCAAACAGGGGGCACAAATCGTTCCATTGGACAATCAAACGCATCTGATTGAGAAGCTCATTGACTCCACGCCATACCTGATTGATAAGGTTCAGTCTATCTTCCGGAATTCAGGCGGCGACTTGCAGACTCCCCCCCCACAGGTACCTGTAGATGTTGCTACGGATCACAGTAATTCTGGCCCGGCTTACTTGTAAAAGTTATTGAAATTAAAAGCATTCTCTCAGGAAGGTATCCCAAAGCCGAGTATAGGCTAAGGAATACCTTCTTTTCTGCTTGTACTTGGGCCTATCCCCGAATATACTGCCTTCCCCCAATGAAAGCATGTATATGGTGACTGTATTCCTGTTGATATAAAGTATGCAGCGAGATTTCATTTTTTCGATTTCCTTCGGTAGCAAACTGCGATAGGTAGATGAAGTCCGGATAGATCACTTCATTCGTCAAATAAGCGGATACCGTGGCATCAGGCCGACGATGTTGATTCAGGGAATCGATAATACCTTTCGCCGGCAAGATGCCAATCCCATGTCCATAAAACAAGTCTTCCTTCAGCTTAACGACATTTTCTCCTTTCCATTCTAATGTTTCAGACGACACATCCGGATTGTTGAAATACAGAATATCGCCAGGAGCCGCTTTATGACTTCCTTCCTGCTGTATGAGCCTGAGGTCGCTGTCATAGTGCCAGTCATACAGCAGCATATCTGCAAAAATCCGATTAAACTCACTTTCCAGAATGGAATCCAGCACTCCATTGTACAGCACAATAACCATAGCTGTTGCACATTCAAAAGCGTATTGATGACCGTTTAAAAAGATATCTCTGATGCCTTGGGCTGGTGTGACACCTGCTTTGATCTGAAAGCCACCTTTTTCCGTTAAATTCCAAAATTGCGGGTTGCAACGTGCGGTAGCAAAAGTGGCAAAGGATACACCGCTTCGATGCAATGCTTCTGCGGACTCTACAATCCGCGATCTTAAAATCATTTCAAACTGTAGTCGCTGCATGTTATAACCCCTCGATCCATATTTAACGTTTAGTAACTAATATATATGTGCTCAGGAGGGCATGTTGCTTGGTTTGTGTAGAAAGAAAGCGAAAAAGGAGCAGCTAATGGTTAGTCCTATAAAGGAATTTTCTGTTATAAAGGTGGACATACTTTGAACAGCTTGGACATAGAATGGTACAAGACTTGCTTAAAACCGGAGGAATCCAAATGTTTAAAAAAAAGCAACACATTCACGCGGACCACAGCCATTTCTTGAATAAGGCACGCGCATTTGTTTTGCCGCTGGTACTACTGCTTATTTTGTCATTGCCGCTTACGTTGCTAAGTCCGCAGCCCGTTCGGGGAGCGATAAAAACAGAAGTAGCGCCGCCCGCATTAGGAACCCACGCACAGGCTGCTTCTTTAATTGATGTCACATCAGGAAGAATCATTTATTCTACCGAAGGTGATCGGGAGCTACGTATTGCCAGCCTGACCAAAATTATGACAGCGATCGTGGCTATTGAACATGGACGCTTGCAGGACCGGGTAAAGGTGAGCCCAACCGCATATGCCAAAGAAGGGTCCTCGCTTTTTCTGCAAATGGGTGAACAAATGTCATTGGAAAATATGCTGTACGGCTTAATGCTCCGTTCTGGTAATGATGCCGCTTCTGCCATTGCTGAGCATGTGGGGGGGACAGAAGAGGGATTTGTTCATTTGATGAACGACAAGGCGGTTCAGCTTGGGCTAAGCCATACACATTTTGCTAATCCGCACGGGCTGGATGCCGAGGGACATTATTCCTCAGCCAATGATATGGCCCGGCTTACTGCTTATGCGCTGCATAATCCAACTTTTGCCCGTATCGTAAAAACAGAATTGAAAAAAGCACCGAATCCCAACGACTCTTGGGACTACTCATGGCACAATAAAAACAAAATGCTGCGGCTGTATGACGGAGCTGACGGGGTGAAAACAGGCTTTACCAAAAAAGCGTTTCGCTGTCTGGTCAGTTCGGCTACACGTGACGGTCGCCAGCTCGCTGCTGTTACCTTGAATGACGGGGACGATTGGAACGATCATGCCCGTATGCTTGATTACGGATTCCGATATTATCCGCTCATTCCGATTACGGACAAGCAGCAACCTATCGATGGTTACCCACTATTAACAGGTACAAGCTTTGCCTATCCTTTACATGATGGCGAGAAAACCCAGTTGCACAAAAGACTGGTGTTGTATAAAAATTCCGCTTCTGCCGATAGAGCGGACGTATCTTTTGGCTTACGAGGACGGGTTGAATTCCTTTTGGAAGGTAAACTTATCGGTTCTGTTCCTGTGTATGCAAAAGGTAGTAAGCTGCCTGCTCAAAATACCGTACAGCCACAGAAGGAGACTCCAACTGCACAAGAACCTGCGAACAATACTCAGCAACGAGGTTGGACGAGCAGATGGAACGAAATCCTTAAGAATTTGTTTGGAGCATAGGGCAACCAGGAAATAGAGCTGTACGTGTCACATCATTGGGAAAAGGAGGAATCAGCCATGATTCATCTCATATGGGTGGCTTTGATTTGTATTGGATTTGTATTTGCTGCCGCACAGGGAAATATTGAGGTGGTGACGAAAGCAGCTTTTGACGGGGCAACTACGGGGGTTACAGTGTGCTTTGGACTGATAAGTGTGCTGGTGTTCTGGATGGGCATGATGCGGCTGGCTGAAGATGGAGGGCTCTTACAGAAAATATCCAAGCTTCTTTCTCCTTTGGTTGCCTTTCTCTTCCCTGATGTTCCGCGTAATCATCCCGCTATGGGTTACATTTTGTCCAATATGAGCGCCAATCTGCTGGGCCTGGGGAATGCAGCCACACCGATGGGAATCAAGGCGATGCAAGAGCTGCAGACGCTCAATCCAGATAAGCAAACCGCCACACCAGCCATGTGTACGCTACTCGCCCTGAATACAGCCAGTATTACGCTTATTCCTACGACGTTGATCGCGATACGGCTAAATTTTCATTCCGCACATCCGGCAGAAATCGTCGGTACGACACTGGTAGCGACCGCAATAGCCACCTTTGCTGCAATTGCGGCGGATCGTTGGTACCGTAGTCGAGAATTGCGCCGCCGTCCTCCAGCGATTCCGCCGTCCCAGTCATCCTTGGCGCCACTCGCCCCACCAGCACCAACATCAACATCTACTGCCTCTTCAACGACGTTGCCCGCATCTTTACCTGCCGTTCCGCGAACGGGAATCACGGCTGCCAAGGGCAGGGACACCACTTGGAAAGGATGAGGGAGGCATGCTTAATTTTATAAACCTCGTATCGACTTGGGCCATTCCGGTTATTCTCGCTTTTATTCCTTTATATGCATATGCTAAAAGGGTCCCTGTCTACGATTCTTTTGTGGATGGAGCCAAAGACGGATTTTCTACCGCCATCAGCATTATTCCTCATCTCGTAGGCATGATGGTGGCGATTAGCATTTTTCGAGCATCCGGCGCCTTGGACTATTTGATCTCTTGGGTTACCCCTTGGATTAAACACTGGGGTGTACCGGGCGAGATATTGCCTTTAGGTTTGCTTCGTCCATTGACGGGCACTGGCTCACTTGCGTTTACGACGGATCTAATTCGCACCTATGGCCCGGATTCCATGATCGGTCGGATCGCTTCAACGATTCAGGGCAGCACAGACACGACGCTATATGTGCTAACTGTATATTTTGGTGCGGTAGGTATCCGCAATGGACGGTATGCTTTGAAGGTAGGACTATTTTCAGATGTGGTTGGTTTTGTGGCAGCCATTGCGATTTGCCTGCTTGTATTTTAATTTCTGCATCGTTTTTTGAACGGGGGTTGTGATTTTGCTCATGGATGGGTATCATTAGCATGAGGTGAATTAGCGAACATGGAAAGATTGCAGAAAATATTGGCCCAAGCTGGTGTAGCTTCCAGACGTAAATGTGAGGAGCTTATTCAGGCGGGTAGCGTGGAAGTGAACGGGGTTGTCGTAACTGAACTGGGAACGAAGGCAGACCCTGATCAAGATATGATTACGGTAAAGGGACGCCCGATCAAAACCGAGAAAAAAATCTATTTGATGATGAACAAACCTAAAGGGGTCATTACGAGCGCTTCCGATCCGGAAGGCCGTAAAATCGTGTCAGACTATCTGAAAGGCGTTAAGGAACGCGTATATCCGGTGGGACGTCTCGATTACGACACCGAAGGACTGCTGTTGCTCACCAATGATGGCGAGTTCGCCAATCTGCTCACCCATCCCAAGCATCATGTGCCCAAGACATATGTGGCAACAGTCAAAGGCGTTCCACATGGTACTGAGCTGGACAAGCTGAAAAAGGGAATCGTGCTGGAAGATGGCATTACTGCACCAGCCGAGGTAGAATATAAAGATGTAGATCCGAATGGTAAGGAGTCTGTGATCCAGATTACCATTTATGAAGGCAGAAATCGCCAAGTAAGACGGATGTTTGAGGCCATTTCACACCCAGTCATCAGACTCAAGCGGATAGCCTTCGGAGATCTTTTGCTACAAAACTTGAAGCGCGGTCTGACCAGACCCCTAACCAAGGACGAAATCAACCGTCTCATTCAACTTGCCAAATCAGACAACACGAAAAAGAAACGGACAGGACGGGGGTCATAACCCCGGCCTTTTTGGTGTAAAGAGACTGTTGGATGAGAGTAAAGTTTGACCAAGCACGGGAAAATAGTAAAATAGAGAGAATGCTTTTTTTAGCGAAGGGGCTGGGAATATGTCAGAACAAAGCAACCGCATATTAATTGTAGATGATGAAGAACGCATTCGACGCCTTCTGCGGATGTATCTGGAAAAAGAAGGATATGCAATTGACGAAGCTGAGGATGGCGAGATTGCCCTCCAAAAAGCGACTGCAAGCGATTACAGCATTATTTTGCTCGATGTGATGCTTCCAGGGATGGATGGGATTGAGGTGTGTACACGGCTGCGTCAGACCAAAGCTACACCTGTGATTATGCTGACTGCCAAAGGCGAGGAAGTGAACCGTGTACAAGGCTTTGAAGTCGGAGCTGATGATTATGTGGTTAAGCCCTTTAGCCCGCGAGAAGTCATTTACCGGGTAAAGGCGATTTTACGCCGTTCGTCGGAAACTGCCTTTTTAACGAAAGAAGCGGTACCAAGCAATAGTATTGTTTTTCCGAATCTTATCATTGAGCATGATGCGCACCGGGTAACTGCGGGTGGGATTGAAATCAGTCTCACGCCTAAAGAGTACGAGCTGTTGCATTATTTGGCGGTGTCACCAGATAAAGTCTTCTCACGCGAAGAACTGCTGAAAGACGTTTGGAATTACGAATTTTTTGGTGACCTGCGCACTGTGGATACGCATGTGAAACGGCTTCGTGAAAAGCTGAATAAGGTATCGCCAGAGGCAGCCGCTATGATTACGACCGTGTGGGGCGTAGGTTATAAGCTGGAGGTTCCAAAATAACGTGAACTTCTGGAGATCGCTGGTAGGCAAGCTGTGGATCACCATCATTTGCCTTGTAGGCTCTGTGCTTATTTTTTTAGGGCTTTTTTTATTGCCGTACATCAACAGAAATTTTGCGGCGTATGAATCGACGGAAATCAAGCATTTGTTCACCTATACATGTATAGTCGGATTTTTATTGACGACCTTTTTTGCCCTATTTCTTTTTACTAAAATCACACAGCCTATGCAGCTGTTGATTCAGGCGGCGAATGCCATTCGTGAGGGAAGGTATGATACTCGGCTTTCGCTGGTGACCAGTGATGAAATTGGAGAACTGGCGAAAACTTTTAATCATATGTCTACGGAACTGGAAGCAACGATCCGCAGTCTGAATGAGGAGAAAAACCATTTATCCAGCGTACTGCGAAGCATGTCTGATGCAGTAATCACCTTCGACAGAAGCGGACAAATCATCTTGACGAATCCGCCGGCACAAAGTTTGCTGAATATCTGGGAAAAGCTGGAGTGGCAGGAACGTGATCTGGAGGAGTTTGGAGCTTCTGTACCTGAGCCTTTGCAGTCTCTGTTCCATACCGTTATGGACAGGGGAGAGGATGTCGGAGACTATATCCATGTCAAGAAGGGCTCCTGGTCGGTGCAGATGGCGCCTCTGTATACGGATAATGCAATCCGCGGTGCAGTAGCTGTGCTTAGAGATATTACGGAAGAAGTGAAGCTAGAGAAGATGCGGAGCGATTTTGTGGCCAACGTATCTCATGAAATCCGTACACCTTTATCTATGATGCAGGGCTACAGTGAGGCGTTGCTGGATGGTATGGCGGGTTCACCAGAAGAATCCGAGGAACTGGTGCAGGTCATCCATGATGAGTCATTACGCATGGGAAGGTTAGTCAAGGATCTGCTTGATCTGGCCCGAATGGAGGCTGGTCATACAGACATGCACCGACAGGAATTGGATGTGAACGAGTTGATCGAGCGTGTTCACCGTAAATTTACGGTACGATCAAAGGAACAGGGACTGACACTCGATTACCGTGAGCATGGCCAACGTTTGTTGCTGCCTGAGGCAGATGAAGACCGTTTGGAACAGGTATTGACCAATTTGCTAGATAATGCATTTAGACACACACCCGGCGGGAAAAAGGTTACTATTGCGGCGGATCGAATTTTGGGAGAACGGCATGAGTTAATCCGTATTCGGATTAAGGATGAAGGTGTAGGCATTGCCAGCGAGGATCTACCTTATATTTTCGACCGCTTTTACAAGGCAGATAAAGCCAGAGTACGTGGTGAGGATAAAGGGACTGGCTTGGGGCTTGCTATTGTCAAGAATATTGTAGAGGCTCACGGAGGCTCTGTCTCTGCTGCCAGCGTATTGGGAGAAGGGACGGAATTTACTATTTTGCTGCCCATCTCCAGCAAAACTAAGCTGGGTCTGTAACAGGCTTATAAGCCCAGGCTGATATACCCCGGTTTGCAGCATCCTCGGAAGAGGGTGCTTTTTGTTGAAAAATCAACATTTATCTTGTTCAACGTGGAACATCCTGTTTCAAAATGATTACTCACATGATAGATAACTCGGTATAAGAAAAAGACGCCTGGGTAGCCAGGCGCCTCTCTTTATTATAAAACCATGGACTTCTCAATAGGGTTTGGAACTAATCTAGCACTACTTCTTGGGCAGTATTTAGTTCTGGCAAACCAACTAGTTGAATCAGTACGTCTTTCGGCACGGCTTTATCGACAGTCAGGATCATGATAGCTTCTCCGCCGACAATTTTACGCCCTACTTGCATGGAAGCGATATTGACGCCGTTCTCCCCAAGCAAGGTGCCGACACGACCGATAATGCCTGGTTTATCATTGTGCGAGATGAGCAGGAAATGAGCTTCCGGTGCCACGTCTACTGGGAACTGGTTCAACCGAACAATACGTTCGCCATAGCCTGCCAGCAGGGTGCCAGATACACGTTGCTCTTCGCCGCTCTGCGTTTTGAGTGTAACGGTAATCAGGTTGGTAAAACCCTTGGTGGCGGGCGCCTGAGATACGACAAGATGGATGTCACGTGTTTTGGCCAGATGTACAGAGTTTACAATGTTCACATCGCTGCCCAGATGACGGCTAAGTACGCCTTTCAAAATATACCGTGTCAGCGGCTGTGTATCCACAGAGGACAAATCGCCAGCGTAATCTACCTGAATTTCACGTACAGCCTGATTCGTGATCTGAGCGGCAAAGCTGCCCAGCTTCTCTCCAAGCGAGAAATATGGCTGCAATTGCGTCATGACGTTGGATGGTACTGGAGGCATGTTGACCGCATTTTTAAAAGGCTCATCACGCAAAATATGCAGCACTTGCTCGGACACGTCGATAGCTACATTCTCCTGAGCTTCGACAGTCGAGGCACCCAGATGTGGGGTAACGATAATTTTCGGATGGCTCAGGAATGGGTGATCTTGTGCTGGCGGCTCTGACTCAAATACGTCAAAAGCTGCACCGGCAACGATACCTTCATCAATTGCTTCAACAAGAGCCATTTCATCGATAACTCCGCCCCGGGCACAGTTGATGATGCGCATTCCTTTTTTCATCACTTCAAACTGTGGACGAGCAATCATATGTTTCGTTTCCGGTGTTAATGGTGTGTGTACGGTCATAAAATCTGCGTTGCGGATAATTTCATCCACGCTCGCAAGCTTAATGCCCAACTTCTCAGCGCGTTCTTCCGTTAGAAATGGATCATAGCCGAGGATACTCATGCCAAATGCTTTGGCACGTTTAGCCACCTCACTGCCGATACGTCCCATGCCGAGGACTCCAAGTGTTTTGTTACGCAGTTCGACACCGAGGAATGTTTTACGATCCCATGTACCGCCAATGGTTTTGGCATATGCCTGTGGAATATGACGTGCTAGAGCCATCATCATCGCAAAAGTGTGCTCACATGTCGTAATCGTGTTGCCGTCAGGAGCGTTAATAACGATAATCCCGCGTTGTGTTGCTGCTTCGAGGTCGATGTTATCCACTCCGACCCCAGCTCGCCCTACAACCTTGAGGTTCTTACCTGCTGTCATGATGCGTTCGGTTACCCGAGTTTGGCTTCGAACGAGTAATGCGTCATAGTCACCAATAATTTGAACCAATTCATCCTCGCTGAGACCTGTGTTCTTGTCCACCTTGACATCGTCTGCATCCATCAGTTGCTGGATGCCCAGGTCACTGATTGGATCGGATACTAACACTTTAAACATTTGGTTTCCTCCTCAAAGTTAACTTCTTTTATGGACAGGATGCACTTCAAACTGAAATACATTCCATAAAGAACATGAAAAAACTTGAAATGCTTCTAAAAGTACAGGAGAGCGGTGTGAAATACTAGTGTGATAACGCATTGACGCAGAAAAGGGATGGAATAGCATTATGCACCAAACTAACGACCAAAAGTCTTATGCGGAGACGCTTTGCGGTTTTCGGGCATCAAAAAAACCCCCGAATCACATACTATCTCCATAGTAAGGGACGAGAGTTATCGTGGTACCACCCTAATTCGCAGCCATTTCGCAATGGACTGCCTTCAGCGGTCATAAAATGACCGAAAGGATAACGGTTTTCTGCCGATTGCATCTAATGCCGGGAAATATTCCCCAGACCTCGGTGCAATAACTCAGGAGCGCTGAAAGTAGTTACTTCGTCACCGGCTTCCACCCAAGCACCGGTTCTCTGAGGACGAAATCAATACCTTTTCTCCATCATTGTTGTTGTCGCTAATAATTTTTTCATAATGTATCATGGCTTACATGGGCATGTCAATAGGACATGCGACATGTGAGGATAGCAGGCTAGATATATAGCTACAGAATGCGGAAAATTAAGATTTAAGTCTTCTTGAATCCGCCCGACTTTTTGGCTATGATGCTAAAGAAGACTATGCAGAGGACTAACTAACTATGAAAAAGCTTAAAGTGAAATGGAAAAGAGCGCAAATTCATGAATTGAACGACCGCTTGCTGCTTTACAATTTGTATCTAACTCAGGGGCTGACCCTGCTGATTGGCGCAATCTGGATATTTTTTCAGAAAAGAAATTTGTTAGAACTATTTGCATTGCCGAACACTCTGCACGTCTTATGGTGGGGATTGGGATTGGCCGCCGCTATGTTACTTGTGGATCTGTTGCTATCCCGGATTATGCCTGAGGATGCTATGGATGACGGTGGTATTAACCAAATGCTATTTCAAAATCGTCCGGTTTGGCATATTATTTGTATAGCAGCTATCGTTTCTATCTGTGAGGAACTCTTGTTCAGAGGTGCGATTCAGTACAGCTTTGGTCCTTATTGGACAAGCATTTTATTTGCGGTGATTCATATCCGATATTTACGGCATTGGATTCCCACTGGCTGGGTTTTTCTTAGCAGTTATGGATTGGGCTACATATATGTGCAGACCGGTAGTCTGTGGGCACCGATCATTTGTCATTTTGTGATTGACCTTATATCTGGTTTAGCGTTACGTTTTCGGAGGTATGAAGAATGAATCAGGAACTTAGCAGAGTGCAGACCTATGGTAGCCGTCGAAATGGTCGCAAAGGCAAGGAAGAGGACAGGTCAAAATCTAAACCAGTTCGCTCCCGTGCTTCACGGCCCGTGCCAGAATTGGCTCACGTTGCCGCTGCACCAGAAGTTGCTGTGACGATGGAGGGTGACACTCCTGCCAGTGAGTACCGAACGCGGGCAGAAATGTTTCCGTCCCGCCGTATTCGGGTAAGCAAGTGGTTTTTAAATTTTTTGAGCACTCTTTTTGTGCTGATTACTGCAGCATTACTGTGGTGGGGCGTCAAGGGTGCACCACCCATCAGTGAAATGCTTTGGTAATATAAAGTTATTATGGACGTCTGTGCTTAGGTCAAGGCGCGTAATGATACGGCGAAAAAGCCTCCATCTCCACATGAATAACGGAGAATGGAGGCCTTTATTGCATCATCTATAGTTAATCCGGAGTATACGCAAGTGTCTACTAGCTAGCAGGAACCTCAATCCCTTGCGGATCGACAAATTGGTAACCCTTTTGCTCAAGGCGCGTCAATAGACTGTCCAGCGCCTCAGCTGTCCATGGCAGTTCGTGCATCAAGATATTGCTGCCTGGATGAAGTTGTTCTGTTACATTTTTGAGAAGTGCCTCCGTTTTATTAGGCTGATTCTTTTTCATTGTCCAGTCCAGAGAACCGACGGACCATGTCATGTATAGGAGACCGTTTTCCTTAGCGACCTTGCGACCTACGTCCCCGCCTGCACCATGAGGGGGGCGGAAGAAGACGGGGGCTTGGCCTGTAATGTCCTTAACAGCTTTTTGTACCGTTTCAATCTGTTTTTTGACCTCGGGCTCAGATTTGTTTTTCAGCACGATGTGATCCCAGCTATGGTTGCCGATGGGCTGTCCACGGTCATGGATAAGCTTAAGCAACTCAGGATGCTTTTTTACACGGTAACCGTTTACGAAGAAAATTGCTTTCGCTTTGTGTTTGTCCAGTACATCTATGATTTTGTTAATCATGGCTGCTTCCTTAGGACCATCATCAAAGGTCAATAACACGACTTTTTTTTCGGTACCTTGTTGGTCAGGGATTACATTGTAAGCTTTGTCCAAGTGATACATTTTGTTATTGGTAGTTGCAGATGTCGCAGCTCCTGTTTCGTTGCTTTCGCTGGTTTTATCATTTTGTGCATTGGTTTTATCCGCTGAGTTGTGATCATCACTGCCTGCTTGCTTACTGCTGCTTTTTGGGGAAGAGACGTTGCTCTGATCTTTGGCGCTGTTACTTGAGTCAGAGGCTACCGAATCCTGCTGGTTGCTTGTTGCCGCAGATTCAGGCTTGGTTGCAGTGCAAGCACTAAGCAGCAGACATGCGGTGAACAAAATGGCTGCTGTTTTTGTACCCATTATTTCATCTCACCTTCCTGTATTTTATACCGTATGAGTTTGTCACTACTGACGAACACTATGCTTGATTCTACCACAAAGGGAGGTTCTAATTGTGAAAACATCTTCATTTTTCCTGGGAATCGTTTTGGGCGCTGTCGCAAGCTCTATGATCTCCCGTAACCGCAACATGTTGGGCTTATCTATGGACATAGGTGGAAAAAAAGGCGGCAATTTAGTGCAGCAAGCCCGTACTAAAATGATGGACGCGGCATTCCCCGGGATGGGCGAGATTACGCTCAATAAAGAAGACACCCATAAGGATCAAGACCATCATTCACAAACAGATAAAACCGCTTATAACGCCCATACTGCCAAGAACAAAGAAGAGAATATGAAGTTGATTAAAGACTTCATCAGCACAAGTCCCGATGTTAAACGTGAGGTCGAGCAAATTTTGAAAGAAACTCATACAGCCGTACCGGGATTGTAACCCAGAAACCTTTATTCCGAATCATTTTGCGGCTTTTTTGTAAAAGCCGTTCAAATGATTCTTTTTTTTATCTTTTTATTGCGTGCATTTACGATTATAAAATGATAACATGATTACATAGAACCATTTTCATCACAGGCATCATAATTGCATCATAATCTGTTAATAACACTCGGCTGCCAGGAGGAGGGTCCAGTATGAAAATAGAAAGATTAAGTCAGGACAAGATACGGATTTTCCTTACCTTTGACGATTTGAGCGAACGCGGTATTCAAAAAGACGATATGTGGCAAGAAATTCCTAGAGTTCATGAGCTGTTTACCGAAATGATGGATCAGGCATACAGTGAGCTGGGCTTCGACGCCACGGGACCGTTAGCTGTCGAAGTCTTTGCGCTTCCTGCTCAAGGAATGGTTGTTATCGTCACTCGGGGTAAATACGACCATCAACAGTATGGTTCGGGTCCCGATGAGGAGCTTCCAGAGGAAGTCTACGAAATGGAAGTCACGTTGGAGCATAGTGATTCCATCGTTTATGCGTTTAGCGATTTCGAAGTACTCATAGAAGCGGCTCATATGCTTCGTAGCAACACTACGGAAGCAGGTAAGCTGTATCATTATAGAGGAAAATGGATTCTGCATTTGGAACCAGAAGAAGTAGAGGAGTCCAAGCTTGCCGCTTTAATCGCGGTTCTTGCTGAATTTGGAGAAGGCTCATCCGTTACACCAGCTATGTTGGAAGAGTACGGCAAACTGGTCATTCCTGAACAGGCAGTTGCTGTCATCTGCACTCATTTTGACAGCCGTTCTTGATTCGTTTTATCAAAAGTGATATCGAAGTGAATTTGTCGGCTCTGCGCTGAAAGCAGAGCCGACTCATTTTTATGGAGGGATGATCGGTGCTTCTGTTTTCAGTTATAGCGGCAGCCACAGCGCCGGGTCTCGCCTTATTGATGTATTTTTACTTGAAGGACAGGTATGATTCGGAGCCACTGCACATGGTTATTAAAGTGTTTTTGCTCGGCTTTTTGGTGGTTCTTCCTGTCATGATTTTTCAACGAGGGCTGCTGCTTTGGCTAGGGGATCACACGTTAATCCAGGCGTTCGGCATTTCAGCCGGAGTGGAAGAGTTTTTTAAATGGTTTCTGTTGTATCACATCATCTATAATCATACCGAGTTCGACGAGCCTTATGATGGTATTTTGTATGCGGCCGCAGTCTCACTCGGATTTGCAACGGTTGAAAATCTGTTATATGCCTGGGCGGGCCATGCTTCGGTTAGCATGATGCTGATGAGATCATTGCTACCGGTATCCGGTCATGCGATGTTTGGCGTAATGATGGGCTACTACATGGGGAAGGCCAAGTTTTCAGAAGGCTTGAGGAGCAAATACATGTTGCTGCTGTCATTGGTGCTTCCATGGTTCTGGCACGGAGTATACGATTTGATTTTAACGAAATTTTCGCATGACTGGATCTGGTTTATCATTCCACTTATGGCCTTTCTATGGTATGGAGGAATGGCGAAGATCAGTCGGGCTAATAACCGTTCTCCTTTTCGTTTGTTAAAACGGGAAGAAAAGGTTAACATGTAACAAAATGGGACACACTGATCTGACAAACCTGTTAGAGAAAGAGGTGTCTTTTTTTGCGTATAAAAGTTAGAATTCATTGTAAAAGATGCGGAGAACGCTTTGTGCTGAGAGGACGCATAGAGCAAGGACAGATTCAGACCGGCTTTAAACGCTGTATTTGCGATAACTGTGAGTTTATTGTTGAAGTCATGGAAAACCATGCATAAGAGAGCTTTCTTCTTGTCACACTATCGGTAGTGTACTTGAAGAAAGGAGACTCCCAATATGTATAAGCGACTTAGTTCCGTATTGTTCCCGGTGGTTACCCTGATGATGATAGGAGCATTTGTGTGGGGTTATCAGCAAAGCCAGATGAGAAAAGAGGTGTCTCTTCAGGCAAATAGCATGTCGATAAAAGCGGAAAATCAATACCAGCGTGCGTTTCACGATTTGTCGTTTCATATGGATCAGCTGCATTCTCAACTCGGTAACGCGGTTGCTGTCCATAATACTTCACACGCGATGCACCGCAAATGTTTGATGAACGTGTGGAGGATTACAAGTGAGGCTCAAAATGAGGTTAATCAGTTGCCCCTCAATGTAATGCCTTTTAATCATGCTAAAGATTTGCTGTCACATCTATCTGCATTTTCGTATCAGACTGCTGTCCGTGATCTGGATCACGAGCCCTTAAACGAGAAAGAAATTTCGAACCTGAAAACGTTGTATAACAATTCCAAAGAAATTTCGAAAAACATGCAGGAAGTGCAGCAGAAAGTCATTAGCAAAAATTTGCGCTGGACGGATGTGGATATGGCGGCAGGTTCTCAAACTGGGCCGAAGGACAACACCATTATTGATGGCTTTAAAACCGTGGACAAAAAGGTGGAAAACTATAAAGAGCTGGATTGGGGACCGTCTGTAGCCAGCATCTATGATAAACGCTCTGTGAAAAAATTGAGTCTCCCGCCAGTAAATGCAGAACAAATTAAACAAAATGCTGCTGAATTTACAGGAAAACCGGAAAGTCAGATCAGGGTGAACGAAAACGGCAAAGGAACGGAATGGGCATCTTATACAGCTACCCTGCTAAATAAGAAGCAGCCTGTGGCCAGTATGGATTTTACGAAAAAAGGCGGCAAGCTTATTTCTTATCATGACATGAGGGCAGTAGGTCCTAAAAAAGCAACACGTAATGAAGCGATTCGCTATGCTAGTGAATACCTTGAACAAAAAGGTTACAAAGACATGAAGCCCGTTGCGTATGATGAAAGCGGGAATTTAGCTAACATTACATTTGTGAGCCAACAAGGGGATGTGATTATCTATCCAGAAAAAATCGCAGTCAGATCAGGCCTTGATAACGGACAAGTGATCGGTTTTCAAGCCAGTGATTATGTGTATGAGCATAGTCATCTCCGCCGCATACCGCAAGCGAAATTGAATTTGAATGCAGCACGAGCAAAATTGAATCCTGAGTTTCGTGAAACTTACCACCGTAAAGCCTTAATTGAAAATGAACTTTCGAATGAAGTTCTCTGTTATGAATTTGGTGGTAAAATCAATGGTTCCGTTTACCGGATATACATTAACGCCAATACGGGGATGGAAGAAACGATTGAAGAGGTTAAAGATTCAGATGAACCTCAGGTTACTGCAAGTAATGCCTAGTTGATTACATGAAAATGAATCAATAGTCACTCTAAACCTCCTTCATGAAGGAGGTTTTTTGTGCTTTAGTCATAGATCAAACAAATATTATGCTTAATATAGGCACAAAGTCGTGGTATTATATACCTTAATTAGAGCTTTTAATGGACAAGGATGGTGGATCATTTGTTTCCCAAAATTAATGATGTGTTATACATACAAGTGGCAGGTACTGACCATAAGGACGAGATTTTTGAATTTAAGTCTCGTATTGCAGAAGAGGAGTCACAGAACTTTTTAATTGAAATTCCTATGTCACAAACAAGTGGGCATTTGAAAAAATTGTTTCTAGGGGAAGAACTGTCTATATTTTTTTTGAGCGAGGGTGGGATTAAAAATTATTTTAATACCCACGTTACGGGTTTCAAAGAGGATATCCTCCGGATGATTCGTATCCACAAACCTGCTCCAGACAGCATCAGCAAAATTCAGCGTCGAAACTTTCTTCGGGTTAAGGCCAACTTGGAAATTGCTGTAAGGCATGGTGCGAACGAGTCCAGATTTGTAGCAGAGACACATGATGTAGGAGGTGGGGGTGTTTCTTTTCACACCCAGGGAACTCATCATCTTGAAGAAGGAGAATCATTGTCTTGCTGGATTCTAGTTCCATATAAAAACGGTACTCAGGAGCATGTTCCGTTCCAATCTGAAATTGTGCGCATTCAGCAGATGGAAAACGGTCGCAAACTCATTATGCTGAAATATGAGGAAATCGCTGATCAGGAGCGCCAAAAACTGATTAAATATTGCTTTGAAAGACAGCTGGAATTCCGGGGGAAATCTTAATCATCCGAAATTTTTCTTTTTTAGTAAACCTGTCGCTTATTTTGCATCGCTTATAAATGTGTGGTATAATTTTCACGTCGCAGGCAATGCCTGCTTTTTTCTTGAGGTTAGGTTAGGAGGAATTCCCTGTTGGCAAGGCAACATGTATCTTCAATTAACAAAATAAATGTAGCCATTGATGGACCTGCTGGTGCAGGGAAAAGTACAGTGGCCCGCTTGGTGGCGAAAGCACTTTCTTATGTATATGTAGATACTGGAGCCATGTACCGAGCAGCAACGTGGTACATGATGCGTAAGGAAATTCCTGCAGAAAATGTACAAAAAGTGCTTCAACATGTACCTGAGCTGGTGATTGAATTAGTACCGGACCCCACAGGCCAAAAGGTTTATTGTAACGGGGAAGATGTAACCACTGTGATCCGTTCGATGGAAGTGACTAGCAACGTGTCACAGTATTCAAGTATTGCCGGTTTACGCACTCGTTTGACTGAAAACCAGCGTGAGATGGCTGCACGCAAGGGTGTCGTTATGGATGGTCGCGATATTGGAACAACTGTACTTCCCGATGCGGAAGTCAAGGTGTTCATGACCGCAAGTGTTCAGGAACGTGCCTCCCGCCGTTTTAAAGAGCTGAGCGAAACTGATGATATCACTCTGGAGCAACTGGAACGTGACATTGCTGCACGTGACAAGCTTGACGAGGAGAGGGACGTATCTCCGCTTCGTTGCAGTGAGGACGCCATCGTGCTCGATACGACCCAAATGGGCATTCAGGATGTCGTTGATACGATCGTATCTTATTGCTTAACGGAGAAGGATGGAGAGATCAGCCAATGATATATACTGTATGCGCCAGTATTTTGCGTCTCATTTACCGCGTTCTGTTTAGACTTGAGGCGGTAGGCAGGGAAAATGTTCCTGCTGAGGGTGGAGTGCTGTTGTGTTCTAATCATATTAGTAATCTTGACCCTCCTACAGTTGGTATTTTGCTGAAGCGAAAGGTTCACTTTATGGCAAAAGCCGAGCTGTTTAATGTTCCTGTACTGGGTCCACTAATTGGGAAACTGGGAGCTTTTCCAGTCAAACGTGGCGGTGTAAGTAAGGAATCCATTAAGTTGGCATTGAACATTTTGCGTGATGGTAAGGTTATGGGAATCTTTCCCGAAGGTTCCAGAGGAGCTGGAGGAATCGGTAAAAAGGGTGCTGCAAGCTTTGCGCTACGCAGTGGAGCGGCTGCCGTTCCGGTCGCCATTATTGGTGATTACAAGCTTTTCCGTAAAACGAAAGTGTTATACGGTAAACCTGTCAATTTGGACGCTTACCAAAAGGGTGCCGATATCGAAGGAGATCCACTTGAACTGGCAACAGAAGCAATTATGTCTCGTATTCGCACGATGAAGGAAACGGGTAAGCCTACGAATAACTGAAAGGCTTGTATGAATTGTGTCTAAGCTCGGAAAACTAGAACAAAAGTTTATTTATGTTTTGAACTCTGCCATGCGCAGGTTTAAATAAATGGTTTTTTTTGAATTGAGGAGGGTATTGACATGTCGGAAGAAATTAAAAATCAAGAAGCTGCTGAAGCGGCAAATCAAGACGAGCTCGATCAAATCGTCTCCCTGAAAAAAGGTGACACCGTTAAGGGTACAATCGTGAAATTGGAAGATAACCAAGCGGTAGTAAGCATTGGATATAAATACGATGGAATTATTCCAATTCGCGAGTTGTCTTCTGGTCTGGATAACGCAGAAGAAGCAGTACAAGTAGGCCAAGAGGTTGAAGCTAGAATTATCAGCATTGACGATGGCAAAGAAAAACTTGTTCTGTCCAAACGTGCAATCGACAGTGAAAATGCTTGGGAAAAGTTGGAGCAACTGTTCGAAAGCAAAGAAGTATTTGAAGTCGTTGTAAATGATGTCGTTAAAGGCGGCATCGTGGTAGACGTGGGTCTGCGCGGATTTATCCCTGCATCCATGGTAGAACGTCACTTCGTAGAAGATTTCAGTGATTACAAAGGCCGCACATTGCGTGTTGTTGTAAAAGAACTGGATCGTGAAAATAACAAAGTGATCCTTTCTCAAAAAGACGTTCTGGAAGCAGAATTCGAAGCCAACAAGCTTAAAGTAATGGCTGAGCTGAAAGAAGGCCAAGAAATCGTAGGTACGGTTCAACGTCTTACTCAGTTCGGTGCTTTCGTAGATGTTGGCGGCGTGGATGGTCTTGTTCACGTATCTGAAATTGCTTGGACTCATGTCGATAAGCCTTCTGATGCAGTTTCTGAAGGAGACCAAGTGAAAGTAAAAGTCTTGAAAGTAGATCCTGAAAAAGGAAAAATCAGTCTGAGCATGAAAGCTGCACAGCCTGGTCCTTGGGAATCGGCTGCTGGACAATTCAACAACAATGACATCGTAACAGGTGTTGTAAAACGTCTGGTTAATTTCGGGGCATTCGTTGAAATCGCTCCTGGCGTGGAAGGTTTGGTTCATATTTCCCAAATTTCCCACAAACACATTGGAACTCCACAAGAAGTTCTGGAAGAAGGGCAAGAAGTGAAAGTTAAAATTCTTGAAATGAATCCTTCCGAAAAACGTGTTAGCCTGAGCATTAAAGAAACTGAGGAAGCTCCTGAAGCTGCTCCTAAAGCAGAAAGAGCACCACGTGCATCTCGTGCACCTCGTGAGGAACTGAATAATCCTAACGTTTCCCTCAATAATTCCGGTCTGAGCATCACGCTCGGCGAGCGTTTTGGCGATAAGCTGAACAAATTTAAATGAGTTTAAATCAATACATTTTATAATATGCATAACGTACACCATCGGCGGACCCAGAGGGTTCGCCGATTGTTGTTACGTGACCATATCGCCAATAGGTATGTTTTTTGCTATGATGATAGCGGAAGAATTGACAGGAGGAGTGAATTTATGGCAAGACCCGTTGTGGCTATCGTTGGTCGTCCGAATGTGGGCAAGTCCACTATTTTTAATCGGATAATCGGGGATCGTTTGTCCATCGTGGAAGATAAACCCGGAATCACTCGTGACCGTATATACGGTATATCGGAGTGGAATGGTAAATCCTTCAGTATTATTGACACCGGCGGCATTGAGATTGATGGTGAGGATGTCATTTTAAAATCCATCCGTATGCAGGCCGAACTTGCAATAGAAGAAGCAGATGTAATTGTATTTATGAGTGATGCGAAAGCAGGAATTACACAGTCAGATGAAGAGGTTGCTCAAATGCTATATCGTTCGGGTAAACCGATCATCGTAGCTGTCAACAAGGTGGACAACCTCAGTCGCGCCGATCTGATTTATGAGTTTTATTCTTATGGATTTGGTGATCCAATCGCTGTTTCTGGTAGCCATGGTACAGGGATAGGCGATCTGCTAGATGCCATTACATCCAATTTGCCTGAGCTGGAAGAAGATCACTATGATGAAGACGTTATTCGTGTTGCCTTGATCGGCCGCCCGAATGTAGGTAAGTCTTCACTGGTTAACGCCATTCTGGGAGAAGAGCGGGTTATCGTTAGTGACATTGCAGGTACGACACGTGATGCAATTGATACACCTTTTGAAAAAGACGGTCAAAAGTATGTACTGATTGATACGGCAGGTATGCGTAAACGTGGCAAGGTATATGAAACGACCGAAAAATATAGTGTAATGCGTGCCATGCGTGCTATTGAGCGTGCAGATGTTGTATTGGTCGTTATTAACGGCGAGGAAGGCATCATTGAACAGGATAAGCACATTGCTGGCTATGCTTATGAAGCGGGTAAAGCATCGCTGTTTGTCGTTAACAAATGGGATGTCGTGGACAAGGACGACAAAACGATGCATCAGTTTGAAACGAAAATTCGCGATCACTTTTTGTTTATGACATATGCTCCGATTGTGTTCTTGTCTGCAAAAACGAAGCAACGCCTGCAAAAGCTGCTTCCTGTTGTACAGCATGTGGCACAGCAGCATGTGTTGCGTATTCAGACACATTTACTGAATGATGTAATTTCCGATGCGGTTGCCATCAATCCTCCACCAACAGACAAGGGACGTCGTCTGCGCATTAACTATGTGACCCAGGTTGCTGTTAAGCCGCCTACGATGGTTGTATTCGTAAACGATCCAGAAATAATGCACTTCTCGTATGAGCGTTATCTGGAGAACAAAATCCGCGCCGCCTTCAATTTTGAAGGAACTCCAATTCGAATCTTTACACGGCGCAAGTCTGACGAAAGTTAGGAGCGAATAGGTTGATTTTACAAATCGTTGCCATCGTACTCAGTTACTTGCTTGGCTCTGTCAGCTTTAGTTTGCTGTATGGAAAATTAAAAGGAATCGACATTCGCCAACATGGGAGCGGCAATGCCGGTGCGACGAATACGCTGCGTGTGCTTGGAAAAGGCCCAGCTATTCTGGTACTGCTGCTGGACGTACTTAAAGGGGTTATTGCGGTACTAATAGGGCACTGGTTAGGTGGGGAATCATCCTGGGTACCGGGTTTGTGCGGCATTGCGGCGATTGCGGGCCATAACTGGCCGGTATATTTTCACTTTCGTGGAGGAAAAGGTATTGCGACTGCTATTGGTGTATTGGCATCGCTTGCCTTACTGCCCGCACTATATGCCGGAATCATTGCGATACTTGCAATTGTAATGACTCGTTACGTATCCCTTGGATCACTCATATTTGTCATTTTGACCCCTTGGATATTACTCGTGCTTGGTTTTGCATGGCCGTTATTCTGGACGGCTCTAATCATTTGTCTGTTCGCTGTGTGGAGACACCGTACCAACATAGTCAAGTTGGTACGGGGGAATGAGAATAAGCTTGGCTCCAAAGGAGGAGATCGTCTTGTCTGAGAAAATAGCTGTGCTGGTCGCGGGGAGTTGGGGAACAGCCCTGGCTTCCGTTCTTGCGGCCAATAACAACGATGTCTCTGTCTGGACGAGAAACGAGCAGCAAGCAGCTGAAATCAATGAGAAGCATACAAATGAGCATTATTTACCGGGCTCTATTTTGTCTGATCGCATTTCAGCTACAACTGATATGCAGGCTGCGGTATCTGGTGCTAAAGCAGTGATAATCGTATCTCCTTCTGCTGCTGCTCGTCAGGTAGCACGTAGTCTGAAAGCTCATTTTAGCAAGGATATGCTGGTAGTGCATGCCATTAAAGGTTTTGAAACAGAAACGCTTAAACGTATGTCCACGGTGATCTCGGAAGAACTGGAAGTCGCGGAGGGCGATATTGCCGTGCTGTCTGGTCCGAGTCATGCGGAAGAAGTGGTGAGGAAATGTCCTACAACGGTCGTTGTAGCTTCCTCCAATGAGCAGGCTGCACAGGCTGCTCAGGGGCTGTTCATGAACTCCTATTTCCGTGTCTATACAAACCGCGATTTGCTCGGCGTGGAACTGTCCGGGGCGCTAAAAAACATTATCGCATTGGGTGCGGGAATGTCAGATGGACTTGGTTTCGGTGATAATGCCAAAGCGGCTTTATTGACCCGTGGATTGGCTGAAATTACCCGTGCCGGAGTTGAGATGGGTGCTAATCCATTAACCTTTGCCGGTCTGGCTGGGATTGGCGATCTAGTGGTCACGGCAACGAGTCGTCACAGTCGCAACTGGCGTGCAGGGTCACTATTAGGACAGGGCCAACAGCTTGATGATGTGCTGGAATCTATGGGCATGGTCGTAGAGGGGATTCGAACGACAAAAGCGGCATACGCCATCTCTCAAAAATTAGGTGTTCAGATGCCTATTACAGAGGTACTGTATGGAGTACTGTTTGAAGGACGTGACGTCCGTAAGGCCGTTGAGGCGCTGATGGGTCGCGACCCTAAGACCGAGATGGAAGTCATGCCACTTCAGACTTGGGAGCAATGGCATTCTTAAAGGCTCAGATGAGCTTTAATAATATAAAGGCTGTCTCATGGTAGATTTTTTCTATAATGAGATAGCCTTTTTTAGTTAGGCGTTTGGCATGTCTTATGTACGCTTAATCACCTTTTGTCTCCGCCACTCATAGACTGAGTTGAGCAATGGCGGAGGAGGGGAGATTATGAATAAAAACTTTCCGAAAGATGCATTGAAGGCCATTAACAAAAAAGGCGGCAAAAACATATCCGAAAATGCAGTGAAAAAGCTGGCAGGCACGGTAAAGGCGGACACGCTTCAAAGCGAAGCGCAACTGCGTCAGCTTATCAAGCAAGTGTCTGCGATGGCCAACATTCCGGTGTCGGAAGATACAGTAAGGGATATTGTTGGTGCCGTCAAAAAGAGCGGAATGAATCCTTCCAATATGGAAGCATTGATGAAAATGATGATGAAAAAATAGACCGCTGGCCGCACGCCAGTTAGTATTATTCACCGTGGACCGGGAAGGTTCGCGGTTTTTTTATATTTTGGAGTGGGTAACCGCTTTTACAGTACACAAAATATCGAACTGCCCTGTCGAACATGTTATAATGATGCCCATCAGGAAACGGAAGGAAAGACAGCAAAGGAGGAAACAATGTTGAAGGAGGCAATATCATCGGTGTTAGTAGACAGGCTTCCTCACAATCTGGCAGTTGCGCTGAGTAGCTTGGCTGAGAACTGGTCAACAGTGTCGGTTCCGTGGATGCTAGGCGGGAGTTGTTCACTACTTGTACATGAAGTTGAACTGGATCGCCTGCCTCGGGACATTGATATTTATGCGGATATTCATGCAGCAAAGCAACTTCATGCGCACCCCCTAGGTATAAGTATAGATCGACAGCAGGTTGATCGTAGCGGCTCTTACGTTTCATTGCTGAGCCACTATGATCTGGAGGGATTTCCAGTCGAGTTGGTGGGGGGATTTGAAGTATTATGTGACGGAGCGTTATACCGCTTAGAGATCGAGCGACTACTTTGGTCGGCTGGTGTTCAGCTTGAGCTGGGGAGTGCTTCACTGCGTCTGATGCCGCTCAGTCATGAACTTTTATTCAATATATTGCGAAATCGACCCGACCGATATAGAGCGATTGCAGAAGTCATGAAGCGCGACCCGCGACGTCATATCATTGTACTGAAGCAGCTACTAGTCAGTAATATTTGGAATGAGGAGCAATTGGACAAGCTTGTAGAACTTCTGCCTTGGCCAGAGTTGCACTCCGTCATCCAGATGGGCAATGAAGTATAAGTTGTGTGTGTTAGGAGAAAGACAACTGGAGGACTATTCATGAATGTGCAGATTACGTTTAGGCCGTCAGGTAGGCGCGTACAGGTCGGTCAGGGTACGTCATTGCTTCAGGCTGCTCGTAAAGCGGGTGTATATATCCCCACTCGTTGTGACGGAAAAGCAGCCTGTCTGATGTGTAAGGTACAAATATCACCGGAATGGGCTGAATTTGCAGACCAACCCAGAGATGCAGAGCAGCGTAAGCTGGGGCCTTTACTGGATGAAGGAATGCGCTTATCCTGCCAGGCACGTGTCCAAGGCGATATGGAGGTAACCATACCGGAGGATAGGCTCAAGGCGGCTATCAGACGGCAACTGGAGCGTCAGGCGCTGGATGATGAACTGTGGTAATGCCGATTATATCAGGAGAATAGAAAAAGGATGTTTCCGACGACTCTAAACGGTCAGGAGAAACATCCTTTTTTATTTAATCTAGCGACGAAGTCATGGGAGAGTCTTGCCCCGCATATATTAGGTGAGTGGAACCAAACGTAAAATATCGTTTCTGCAATGATCGCTCTGTCGTAATCTATTTTTCAAAAAACTAAACATATTTTACGGAGGGGATACATATGATGGTATCAGTCCAAATGCATGTACGAGTTTACGCCGTTTCGCCGATTCCATCAGTCTCCTGAATCTCGGCGGCGGACGACTTCCGGGCATTTTAAAGGCTGTTCTGCCGCATCTGGGATCAAGCAGTTGGTTGAACACGAAGCGGATGCTCTTTAAGCATTTTTCCTTCGGAGACTTTTTAGGAGGGGATTTCATTGGAGAAAGTAGACATTTTTAAAGACATTGCCGAACGTACCGGAGGAGACATTTATCTTGGGGTCGTCGGCGCAGTCCGAACAGGAAAATCAACGTTTATCAAGCGGTTTATGGAGACGATTGTTCTGCCAAACATTACAAGTGAGGCGGACCGTGCCCGCGCCGTAGACGAGTTGCCGCAAAGTGCGGCAGGCAAGACGATCATGACGACGGAGCCTAAATTCGTACCGAATAATGCCGTCCAGATCAAAGTAACGGAAGGACTGGATGTGAATGTACGTCTGGTTGACTGTGTAGGATATGCAGTAGAAGGAGCAAAAGGGTACGAGGATGAAAATGGTCCGAGGATGATCTCCACACCATGGTTCGAAGAACCCATTCCTTTTCAGGAAGCGGCAGAAATTGGTACACGCAAGGTTATTCAGGAGCATTCGACGCTCGGTGTGGTAGTCACTACAGACGGCACGATTGCGGAAATCCCGCGCAGCTCTTATGTAGAGTCGGAGGAGCGCGTCATTGAGGAGTTGAAGGAAGTTGGCAAACCATTTGTTTTGGTTATCAACTCCACGCATCCTCGCAGTGATGAAACACTCCAGCTTCGCGGTGAGCTGGCTGCCAAGTACGATATACCAGTTATGACACTCAGCGCGGCGACGATGACGGAAGATGATGTTACAGGCGTACTTCGTGAAGTATTGTATGAATTTCCGGTGCATGAGGTGAATGTAAACCTGCCGAGCTGGGTCATGGTACTGAACGAAGAGCACTGGCTGCGTAGCAATTATGAAAATTCCGTTCGCGATACGGTTAAAGATATTCGACGCCTGCGTGATGTAGATCGAGTGGTTGGCCAGTTTATGGAATATGAATTCATCGACAGGGCCGGATTGAGCGGGATGAATATGGGGCAGGGCGTAGCTGAAATTGATCTGTATGCTCCCGATGAGCTGTATGACCAGATTTTGGTCGAAGTCGTCGGGGTAGAGATTCGTGGCAAGGATCATTTGCTGCAAATGATGCAGGATTTTGCCCATGCCAAACGAGAGTACGACCGCTTCGCCGAGGCGCTGGAAATGGTCAAGACAACGGGATATGGCATTGCCGCGCCGTCGTTATCTGAGATGGCACTAGACGATCCGCAGTTGATTCGTCAGGGTACAAGGTTTGGTGTGCGGCTCAAGGCGACAGCACCTTCTATACACATGATTCGTGTCGATGTGGAATCGGAATTTGCTCCGATTATCGGAACAGAGAAGCAAAGTGAAGAGCTTATGCGCTATCTGATGCAAGATTTTGAGAATGACCCAATCAAAATTTGGGAGTCAGACATTTTCGGACGTTCGCTGCATTCCATTGTACGGGAAGGCATTCAGGGTAAAATCGCCATGATGCCGGACAATGCACGCTATAAGCTGCAGGAAACGCTGGGTCGTATCATTAATGAAGGCTCCGGCGGTCTCATTGCTATTATTCTTTAAGGGTAAGCCACACCTAAAAAATGTATAAGAGAAATACCGTGGAGAGCAATTTGCTCTCTACGGTTCGCAAAAACAAAATATTAGACTGACCTCCAAAACCAGACAGGGGTAGCCATGGACGAGAAAATAAAGTCCTAGACTACCTCTGTTTTTATTGAGCTTTTCGTTTCTCGTAGCAGGATGTAGGTTCAAATATAACAATCCGATTAATGAGTTTCACAAGTAGAGAGCTAGGCTCCGCCTTGATTTTACATTTAAACAGCAACCGTTTTCCGGTATTCAATCGGGGACGGTTGATTTTTGTGTTCTGGCCTATAAAACAGAAATTTTCCTATATTTCATAAAACCTATTTACATACTTGGTTTAAAGCGATATATTAAGTATCAAATTTGAATCATTTTGTGGTTGAACGAGGGGGAAATGAAATCATGGATATCCAAAAAGAGTTCCAAAGACACAAAAAGCTAGGACTGGGAGGTATCATGCTACTGGTGCTGGTTTTGCTGGTCACTGCATGTGGCGTGCCGAAAACAGAGAGCGGCACTCAAGGGACAAGCACTGCGGAATCGAATACAACAAACGAAAAAACGGACAACTTAAATCTAAAGGGTAAACGGGTTGCGTTGATCATGGAGTTTAACACGGGCACATTTTCGCAACAGTATGTTCAAGGTGTGGAAGAGGAAGTTAAAAAATTTGGCGGTACGCTGACTAAGTTTGTGGCAGATAACGATAAGGCTAAAATGGCTTCTCTGCTTGATAGTGCGATTAACCAGCAGTTTGATGTCATTTTGACTGATCACGGTGATGCATTACTGGAAACAGGGTTGAAAAAAGCAGTTTCCCGCAATATTCCAGTTATCGTGTTCGATGCTGCCGTCAATGTTCCGGGTGCGGTAGTGCTCTCACAGGATGACCAAAGCATGGCTGAGCTAACGCTGGAGCAAATGAAGAAGGATATCGGTGGCAAAGGCAACATTGTGAAAGTATGGGTTGCCGGATTTGCGCCGATGGAACGTCGTCAGGTTGCTTATGGTGCATTTTTGAAATCCAATCCGGATATTAAAGAAATTGCGACTTTTGGTTCGGCTCAGAATCCTGCGTTGGATACGCAAGCCAAAATGGAAGCTGTATTAAAGCAATATCCTAAGGGCGAAATTACAGCCGTCTGGGCGGCATGGGATGAATTTGCCAAAGGCGCAGCACGTGCCATCCAACAAGCGGGACGTACGGAAATTAAAGTTTACGGCATTGACATGAGCGACGAGGACTTGCAAATGATCCAAGACCCGAAAAATCCTTGGGTGGCCTCGGCAGCCGTAGATCCAACAGATATCGGGCGCGTACAAGTGCGCTATGCATATCAGAAGCTGCATGGGGATAATCCGGAGGAGAAAGTCGTACTGAAGGCTGTATATGTGCAACGCGAAGCGTTGCCGGATAAGCAAATTTCCACATCCGAGCTGTCCCAATATGTGAAGGGCTGGGGCCAAAGCGAACAGGGCTATAAGGATTGGATGAAGGAATATGAAACGTCCAAATAAAATGTTTGCATAACGCAAAGGCGCGCTTCGGCGCGCTTTTATCATAAGCAGGCGTGAGGGGGCACCATGAGTTCACAAGTATATACATTGGAAATGAAGAAAATTAGCAAACAGTTTGCTGGTGTAGATGCGCTGCGAGCCGTGGATTTTACAGTGCAGGGTGGCGAGATTCACGCTCTGCTGGGCGCCAACGGGGCAGGGAAAAGTACATTGATGAAGATTCTGTCCGGTGCGTATCATTCCGATCAGGGAGCTATCGTAGTTGGTGGCAAGGAACTGAACATTAGTTCACCGTGGGAGGCCAAAAGAGCGGGAATTCACTGTGTGTATCAGGAGGTCGATTCAGCGCTTGTACCACAGTTAACTGTTGCTGAAAATATTGTAATGGACGATTTGTCAGCCCCTGATGGTCGATGGTGGACTGCACCGGTTTCTATGCGCAGACGAGCGCGTGAGGCATTAGCACGTCTGGAGATAGATATTGACGTGCGACGATATGTGTCTGAATTGACGTTGGCAGAAAAACAGCTTGTACTTATATCACGCATTCTGACACAGCAAGCCAATGCCATCATTTTTGACGAGCCTACGGCGCCGCTCAGCGAAGAAGAAACGCGACGTTTGTTCCGCACAATCCATACACTCAAGGATGAGGGAGTTGCATGTATCCTCATCACACACCGATTGCCGGAGGTTATCGAACACAGTGACCGTGTTACGGTGATGCGTGATGGTGAGCGCGTGTTCACGGGACCTGCGTCTGATTTAAGTGTAGGCGACATCGTTACGCATATGCTTGGGAAAACATTTGAGGAGGAATTCCCAAAAACAGAGGTACCGATTGGTGAAACGGTATTGGAAGCGAAAGGGCTTCACAAAGGATTACGAGTGCACGGCATTGATGTACAGGTCCGATGTGGTGAAATTCTCTCTATTGTAGGTTTGGTTGGTGCAGGCAAGACAGAGTTGTCACGACTTCTTACAGGAGCAGACAAGCCGGATAAGGGAGAGCTGACCTTTAAAGGTCGCTCCATTCGATTGAGAGAACCAGCGGATGCGGTAGCTCAAGGAATTGTGTCCATACCCGAGGAGCGACGGAAGCAGGGGGTGCTAATTGAGGAGAGTGTGGAAAGAAACCTTAGTCTTCCGCTTTTGGGCAAACTGAGTGTCCTTGGTTTCATCAGTCGGCGTAAAGAACGAAATAACGGTAATGGGATTGTCGCCTCTCTCGGTATTAAGACACCATCGCTCCGTCAGAATGTTAAATATTTAAGTGGCGGGAATCAGCAAAAGGTTGCTATTGGGAAATGGCTGCATTCCGGAGCGGATGTATTTGTTTTTGACGAGCCAACCAAGGGTGTAGATATAGGGGCAAAAAGTGATATTTTTCGTATCATTGGTGAGTTGGCGGAGCAAGGAAAAGCGATCATTTATCTAACCTGTGAATTTGCTGAAGGGATTGGCATTGGTGATCGGATTGCAGTGATGTATGATGGCAAAATTATAAAGGAATTTGCTCGGGGCGAAGTGGAACAGGAACAGCTTCTGTTGTATGCCAGCGGGGGTGAAGAGGTGCATTCATGAAGGAAAAATGGTTAAACGTCTCATTTCGTTACGGTGCCGTAGTTGTCATTATAGGTGTGTTGGCGTTTTTTTCATCTACATTACCTTATTTCTGGACTTATGATAATTTAATGGACATTCTTGGCTCGATTGCCATTGTGACTTTCGTTGCCATTGGTGTGACATTGTCACTTATCGTGGACGGTTTTGACCTGTCGGTGGGAGCTACAGTATCTTTGACAACGGTCGTTGCCGCTTCTTTAATGGTCTGGTATGAGCAGCCTGTTGCGGTGGTCATTATTGTGTCTCTGATTGTCGGCGCTTTGGTAGGACTGTTGAATTCATTATTGATCATTAAACTACGTATTCCTGATTTGCTCGCAACCCTTGCAATCATGTATATTGTAAGCGGGATTCACAAAACGTACGCACAGGGCTATACCATATATAATCATATGCAGTTTCCCGATGGTAGCAAGGCGCCGGGGGAGATATCTCCTGCATTTCTTTTGCTTGGGCAAGGTAAATGGTTGGGTATCCCGATTTCGGTTATTTTACTGTTGCTGGCTGTGGCGGCGGTGCATGTTTTCTTGACTTATACAAAGCATGGGCGTCAAATGTATGTAACGGGTGGAAATAAGGAAGCTGCTCGTCTGTCGGGTATACGGGTAAAAAAAGTCCGTACTCTGGCCTATGTTGCTTCAGGTGTATTTGCGGCGATTGCCGGTATTTTGTATGCCTCGCGCGTAGGCTCAGGCCAAATTGACGCGGGTTCCCCCTTGCTCATGGAAGCGGTAGCTGCAGTATTCGTCGGTTTTTCGGTCTTTGGTGCTGGTAAACCCAATGTCATTGGTACATTTATTGGTGCAGTTTTGATCGGTGTGTTGGTTAATGGACTAACGATGATGAATGTGCAATATTTCGCCCATGATATTGTCAAAGGAGTAGTGCTGGTACTTGCGCTGGCCGTTACTTTTTATGTGTTAAACCGTCGTCGTACTTGAAATTGTCTGTGGACTGTATTACTATAAACCTTGTTCCACGCAAGCAGGGTGCCATAAAACGCCAGTTTCGGCCTATATTGCGGAGGTTAGGTATATTCTATGTATATTTAACGACGAAACGGAAACAGATGATAACATTATGGAAGGCAGTACGCCGCCCGGGTTATTTTATACAGGCGACCTCATATCGGTCATTAACACCGATAACCTAAATGCTGGACTACACTTGAATTGGGAGGTGAATATGTTGAATAAAACGGATTTGATCAATCAGGTTTCTGAAAGCACTGAATTGTCCAAGAAGGACGTAACCAAAGCAATCGATGCAGTATTTGAGGCGATCTCTGGAGCGTTGCAAAGCGGAGATAAAGTGCAACTGGTAGGTTTCGGGAACTTTGAGGTTCGTGAACGTTCCGCACGTAAAGGACGTAACCCGCAAACAGGAGAAGAAATCGAAATCCCTGCGAGCAAAATTCCGGCATTTAAACCGGGTAAAGCGCTTAAAGACGGAATTAAATAAGATTTCTTACATATTCCCAATGCGCTGAAAAGACCGTGAATTTGATTCACGGCCTTTTCTTTTTGTCCTGTTTACTTCGTGGTAGGGGTGCTATGGACTGGAGAAGAGGAAGCTGCCCTGCCGTTTCGCGAGGCATAAGCGATCAGCACTAGGGGTTCACCTGTTAGCTCGGCAAATTCATGCTCCAGCTGTTGAAGCCGTTCGATTTGGGCAGGACTGAGATTGGCGGGAAGGTAGTTTTTCATCAGATCCGTTCCTTTCTTTAATAGATGGGACTGCACGGATAGTATGGCTCGGGACATGCTAATTATTGCAGGAGCACGGGAAGCATGTAGTTGACAAAACAAGCTTGAATCTCCATCATAAAAAGTATAGCTTCGGCTCTCAGGGAGGAAAAGGATATGGAAGATAACGTGACGGGTAGCAGTGAGTACGTCGTAATTAAAGCGAAAAGCAACGGATGTCAGGTTTTTGGTTTGACCAGAGGCCAGGATACACGCTTGCATCATTCAGAAAAATTGGACAAGGGCGAGGTACTGATTGTCCAATTTACGGATCATACTTCTGCTATTAAAATTCGCGGCAAAGCCGTTGTGATGACCAAGCACGGGGTAGTAGATACGGAGGATTAAAATGCAGGCATAGCCTGCTTTTTTTTGTTGTAGAATGAGAGTGAGGACCTTTACCGTAGCAAACCCACATTATGAGGTAGAGGTCAGGGGAGGCTCTGATGAAACCTTGGATTGTATTCGGTGGCTCCATTCTCATAACCATCGCAGCAGCTGTGTTGCTGCCGTCTTTACAAGTGCTGGACTCAGGAACCGCAGCAGTTCGTGAGACACAGGCGACGATTTCGCCTCAGCAACGGGTGCTGCTGTCAGATGACAATCTGGTGGATACGCTGAATGAGCTACCGTTGACTACACCGATTGCAAGCGCAAGCTGGGAACATTCAGTCCTGACCCTGGATGTCAAACTGTCCAAGGAAGAAACTGCCCCGCTAGAGATTTATCAAAACATGGCGGAGATTGCCGCTTTTAGCTTTTACGGAACGACGAATGTGCGGCAATTGCTGCTTCGGGTGGTGACGCAGGACGAATGGTCAGGAGAACGTCATTTGCTGCTTGCATCCGATATACGCCGGAACGAGTGGACGAACGAGGCATTGGAACAGCTGAGAAGCCGGGAAGGCGCGGAATTGCCAGAGGATTTGAAATCCCGTTTCCGCATTACAGTAACGCCCATGTGGCAAAACAGGTTTAACGGTGTATATACAGATTAGATGTTTCTGCCGGTGGACCTACAGTACTTTAGTCGCGAATCATTTTAAATTGTGATATAATATAAGGCATTGCAATTATTTGAGTATAGCAGAAAGTCATGTCTCGGAGGCTTAGGATGAAACCGTATCGCGTACCCCAATTAGCAAGGAAATATGTGGAATACGACATGATTCAACAACATACGGAAATGCCGGCTTTTCCTGACAGCCGTACCCGTTTGATGTTTGTGTTTTTGAACCGGAATGCGCAGGAGCTGCATGCCAGTGAGGACGAACTGTACGCATTGGTAACCTCACTTGTGCAGATGGGGCTGGATACGCATGATATGATTGATACTTTATCCGGTATACGGAGCCCGGAGGAGATGCGTTCCAGACAGCTGAAAGTGTTAGCTGGGGACTATTTTAGCAGTCGTTTTTATCAGCTGCTTGCACTGGCAGGCCGCATTACGGCCATTTCGAAGCTGAGTGATGCTGTATGTGAAGTGAACGCAGGGAAAATGAGTCTGTACTGGGGAATGAAGCAATTCCGCCTGGATGCAACTCAGTATTTAACTCAGATGGTTCGTTTCAAAAAGGAGCTTTTTTTATCATTCACTTCACTTGTAGCAGAACAGGATCAGGAAATTTGGAAGCAGCTTCTCAACAAATTTGCCCTCTGTGATACCTTGATGGAGGAATGGGGTAAGCGGACAGAACCGGACAAGTCCCGTTTCGGATATATGTTCTGGCATATTTATGGTAACGGGGACCGGAACGAGCAAGCGTTGCTTTCAGAGAGTGGTACTGACACTGAAGCATGGCGTAAGCTTGTTCTGAAATACAAAGCCGAGGATGCGATACTGGACAAGCTTCGCACGGCAGTTACACACATCCGGCAGATCCTGTCAGATGATCAAAATACAGGGATCGAGGAATTTGAACGCATGCTTGAGCCTTTCCTAAAGCTGCTAAATAGTCCGCACCCAGTTGTGAGGGAAGGTTAGGTGAACGTGATGGGATCAAGCGACACCAAGCCGAAAGAGCAATTCGTTCATGGCGTGTTTGAAAGCATAGCAGGTAAATACGATTTGATGAACGATATACTGAGCTTTCGCAGACATAAGGCTTGGCGGAAATTTACAATGAAAAAAATGAACATGCGTCGCGGCGATACGGCAATTGATCTTTGCTGTGGTACATGTGACTGGACGCTTGCGATGGCGCGAGCAAGTGAAAGTGGTCACATCGTAGGACTCGATTTTAGTCAGAACATGCTCAATGTTGGCGAGCGTAAAATTATATCAGAATCCCGGGAAAAGCAAATTAAGCTTGTTCAGGGCAACGCGATGGAACTGCCTTATGAAGATAATTCATTTGATTATGCAACGATTGGTTTCGGTCTGCGTAACGTACCTGATCTGCGCCACGTGTTACAGGAGATGCAACGAGTCGTCAAACCTGGCGGGCAGGTCGTATGTCTAGAATTGTCCAAACCTACTTGGCAGCCGTTCAAGGGAATTTACTACACATATTTTCAACACATCTTGCCCATGCTCGGCAAATTGTTCGCCAAACGTTATGAGCAGTATAAATGGCTCCCTGATTCGTTGGCGCTTTTTCCAGGAAGGGATGAGTTGGCTGGCATCTTCCGTGAAGTCGGATTGAAGGATGTTCAGGCTCATTCTCTCACCGGAGGCATTGCGGCATTGCACATTGGAATCAAGGAGAGTCAGCATGTTTAAGAAAATTGCTATTTTTTTGGAAATGATTAAAATTGAACATACGTTATTTGCGCTCCCATTTGCATTCATGGGGGCTGTATTGGGGTCAGTTGTTGTGACAGGCAACCTTCCCTCGTGGCCGCAGATCGGCTGGATCCTGCTAGCTATGGTTGGCGCACGCAGCGCTGCTTTTGGCTTCAATCGTATGATCGACCGGGTGATTGATGGGAAAAATCCGCGCACAGCAGGACGCGCTATCCCGGCAGGGTTGCTTAAATCAAGCGAAGTGGTAATTTTCATTATCGTCAGTCTGGTGTTGTTATTCTGGGCATCATTCAAGTTAAGTCCGCTGGCGTTCAAGCTGTTCCCGCTGGCCTTTTTTATGCTCGTTTTTTACTCTTACACCAAGCGTTTCACTTGGCTTTGCCATATTGTACTTGGTCTGACCATTGGTTTGGCGCCACTAGGCGCGTGGGTTGCAGTAACGGGACAAATAGATTTGACCGCTATCGTTCTGTATCTAACGATCGCATTTTGGACGGCTGGATTTGATGTTATTTATGCTTGTCAGGATATAGATTTTGACCAAAACGAAGGAGTTTATTCTATTCCTGCCCGTTTTGGTGTAGCAGGTGCATTGAACATCGCTCGGGCATTTCACGTCATTACGGCGATCGGATTTATTGTACTGTTCTTTATTGCAGATTTAAGCTGGTGGTATCTGGCGGGCATGATTATTTCGTACATTATTTTATTTTATGAGCACTATATCGTATCTCCAAAAGATTTGAGTCGTTTGCAGACGGCATTCTTTACTATGAACGGTGTACTTAGCACTGTCGTATTTGCCTTTACACTGATTGATTTGGTGGTGCGTTAATACTAATGAATAATCAGGTGAGCGAACATCAAGGCAAACGAATCGTTATTGGCATTACAGGCGCGAGCGGAAGCATTTATGGTGTGCGACTGGTAGAGACTCTGCTGGACTTGCAATACACAGTTCACCTGATCGTGTCTAATGCTGGCTGGCGGGTGTTGAAAGAGGAGTTGGGCTGGAATGTAACTGACCGGGAAGGGGCTTTGAATGAACAATTCGGAGGCCGTCCCGGTTCTCTTGTATACCATCCGTTCACAGATATTGGAGCTTCGATTGCGAGCGGCTCTTATTTGGTGGATGCGATGATTATCATGCCATGCTCGATGGGGACGTTGTCAGCAGTAGCACACGGTTCGTCCGACAATCTCATGGCGAGGGCAGCGGACGTGATGATGAAGGAAGGTCGTCCGCTGATCCTTGTACCTCGTGAGACGCCTCTACATGCCATTCATTTGGAAAACATGCTTAAGCTTGCGAGACTTGGCGTCAAAATGATTCCGGCTATGCCGGCTTTTTACTTTCATCCGAAGACGCTGGATGATATTGTGCTGTTCCTCGTAGGCAAAGTATTGGACAGCTTGCGTATAGAACATCAACTGTTTACGAGATGGGGGGATTCCGATGCCGACACCGGACACCAAGACAATCACAATCGGAAAAATTAAATATACAAACGCTTGGCCTATTTTTCATTATTTTAATCCTTCTGAGCTTCTCCATTCGGCGGAGATGGTTTCTAAAGTTCCGGCTGAATTGAATCAAGGTATGTTGAATGGGAGTTTGGATATCAGTGCGATGTCCTCCTTTGCGTATGCATCCGGTGCTGAGGAAATGCTACTGTTGCCGGATTTATCCGTCAGTGCAGATGGTCCTGTGCAATCCATTTTACTATTTTCACGCAAGCCGCTGGACGAAATCAAAAACGGAACCATTGCATTAACGAATACGTCTGCTACATCCGTGAATTTGTTAAAAATTTTGATGCAAAAGGCATGGGAAGGTCAGCCTTCCTATTTTGACTGTGAACCGGATCTTGACTTGATGCTGGAACAGGCAGATGCGGGGCTACTGATTGGAGATCACGCGATTAAGGCATCTTGGCGAAACGAAGGTCTGTATGTTACGGACCTCGGAGAAGAGTGGAAGCGCTGGACGGGCTACAGTATGACTTTTGCTGTATGGGCAGTACGACGTGCTGTTGCTGCTCAAAATCCCGCAGCGGTGGCTGAAACTGCGAGTGCGTTCCGCGCAAGCAAGCAGCGTAGTCTGTCGGACTTGACGTCTGTTATTTCTGAAGCATGCGAGGAAATTGGAGGTCTGCGAGATTATTGGGAGCGCTACTTTACTAATCTGTGTTATGATTTTGGAGAGAAGCAACAACAAGGTTTAGAGCTTTACTTTCAGTATGCGCATGAACTGGGGCTGCTTGACCGACGAGTAAAGCCGCTTCTCTGGAGTGACAATACGCTGACACGGGTGAAAGAATGAAACGATTGGATTTGTTCGGTTTATTAAAGAAGGATATGAACTTTATAGAAGAAGAGTTGTACCGCAGTATCGATAGTACGGAGCCGTTGATTAATGATACGTCGCTTCATCTGCTTAAAGCAGGGGGCAAGCGTTTGCGTCCCGTATTTGTATTGCTGGGAGGCAAGTTTGGAGAATATGATCTGGACAAGCTCAAGCGTATAGCGGTACCTCTGGAACTGATTCATTCTGCCTCTCTCGTTCACGACGATGTGATTGACGATGCGGAAATGAGACGCGGCCAACCCACCGTGAAGTCCAAATGGGACAATCGGGTGGCTATGTACACCGGAGACTACATATATGCACGTGCGCTGTCTATTGCTGCTGGATTGCCGAATCCCGACATTCACCGGGTACTGTCTAAAGCGCTGGTGCAGATGTCCATTGGTGAAATGGAACAAATTCGTGATTTTTTTAATGTGGATCAGAGTGTGCGTAATTATTTGCTTCGCATACGGCGCAAAACGGCTTTATTAATTGCGGTTAGTTGCCAGCTGGGAGCTATGGCTGCAGGGGCACAGGAAAGTGTCAATTCCCTGCTGTACAGCTACGGCTATAACGTAGGTATGGCTTTTCAAATTCAGGATGATCTGCTTGATCTGTGCGGAACAGAAAAAAAGATCGGAAAGCCGCCGGGCAGCGATATGAGACAGGGGAATATTACGCTTCCGGTGATTTATGCGCTCGAACAGCCTGAGTTGCGTGCAGATCTACTGGCTGAAATCCGCCGCATTCAGGATGGAGATGGGCTAGGAGACGCACGCAAAGCGGTGGATATAATCAAAAAAAGTGAAGGAATCGCTAAAGCTGAAATTCTCGCCGACCGATATATTAATAAAGCGCTAAACGCGCTGGACTTACTACCAGATGTCAAAACAAAAAAGACGCTACGCGATATTGCTCATTTTGTAACACGCCGCTCCTACTAAAGTTGTGTTTTGGGTTTGCTGTGACAAAATGCTTTAACCAGTTCCAAGCTTTCTGTTACAATACAGTTTAGTACTGTATAAATACATTAGATTGGATTGGGAGTGAGCCGATGGATCGTACTTTTTTGATGGTTAAACCGGATGGTGTACAACGTGGATTGATTGGACGTATCATTAGTCGTCTGGAAGACAAAGGCTTTAAAATGGCGGCTGGCAAGCTTGTACAAGTATCAAGAGAACAGGCAGAACGGCATTATGCGGAGCATGTGGGCAAGCCTTTTTTTGAAGAGCTTGTAGGTTTTATCACATCAGGCCCTGTGTTTGCTATGGTATGGGAAGGGGATAACATCGTTACGCTTTCCCGCTTGTTGATTGGTAAAACACAAGTAACCGAAGCTCTTCCGGGCACAATTCGTGGAGACTTTGCAGCACATACACCGTTTAACCTCATTCATGGTTCAGATTCACCGGAGAGCGCAGAGCGCGAGATTGCAAATTTTTTCATGCCGGAAGAATCCGTTCGGTATGAAAAAAGTGTGGCGACCTGGGTGTAAGTTTAATTACGTATGAAGAAGGATGGTAGCATGACGGATATGGAACTGGGTCAGACGGACCCCGATTACACAGCGTTTATCCGCAAAATCAAGGACAGCACAGGTATTGATCTTGCACAATACAAAGAAGCACAGATGAAAAGGCGGTTAACTACGCTTCGCAACAAAAACGGGTTTCCCAGTTTTGTTTCTTTTTATGATGCCATGATGAAGGAAAAACCTCTATTCTATGAATTTCTGGATCGGATGACGATCAATGTTTCGGAATTTTGGCGTAATCCCAATCGGTGGGAAGTGCTGCGAGATACAATCTTGCCACAGCTGCTTATGGGGAAGCAGAAGCTTAAGCTGTGGAGTGCGGCCTGCTCGACTGGTGAAGAGCCTTATAGCTTGGCTATGGTTCTCGACGGTAAAGGGATTTTGGGGAATTGCTCCATTACGGCTTCCGACATTGATGATGGTGCATTGGCAAAAGCCAAGGAAGGCAAATATTTGGAGCGTTCGCTCAAGGATGTGCCTGAGCAGGTAGCTAGCAAATATTTTAAGCCGGATGGTGCGATGTATCGAATTGATGACCGTTTGAAACAAGCCGTGAAATTTCAAAAGCAAAACTTGCTGCTGGATCGGTTTGAGGATGGCTATGATCTCATTATCTGTCGAAATGTAATGATTTATTTTACAGAAGAGGCCAAACATACGTTGTATCAAAAGTTTGCAGCCAGTCTTCGTCCCGGCGGAGTATTGTTTGTCGGTAGCACAGAGCAAATCTTTTCTCCTAACCAATATGGTCTGGAATCGACGGAAACCTTTTTTTATCGCAAAAAAGCATAAGCCTGCAAACATCATCCAAAGTTTTATAGGGACTTATTTATATCTTTGAGTAATTGATGGTTGGCTTATTAGCAAAGCACGTCCTTTAGCCCCTTTGGCTAAGAGGCGTGTTTTTGTTTATCTGCATACACGTGGCTTTTCTTGTCAAAGAAAGGTGCGTATACTATAATGAAGCACAGTTAAAGATTTTAGCGATGCACAGTTTAACAGTTTAAAGGGGGAACGCGTCATGAGTTTACGTTATTTAACCGCGGGGGAAACGCATGGTCCCCAGCTAACTGCCATTGTAGAGGGTATGCCGAGCAATTTAAAATTGGATTTTGAGGAATTGAATTTTCAGCTGCACCGTCGTCAGAAAGGATATGGACGGGGTCGGCGTATGCAGATTGAAAAAGATACGGCGAAGATTGCTGGAGGCGTACGTCACGGATACACCACGGGTGCACCGATTGCGCTGGTTGTGGAAAATAACGATTGGAAGCACTGGCAGAACATTATGAATATTGAACCTATTGAAGGCAGTGATGAAGAAAAGCGTCGGGTTCACCGGCCACGTCCGGGTCATGCGGATTTGAATGGCGGAATGAAATACAACCTGAAGGATCTTCGTAACGTGCTGGAGCGCTCCAGCGCACGTGAAACAGCAATTCGTGTGGCATGCGGTGGTTTGGCTCGTCAATTGCTGGCTGAGTTCGGAATCAAGGTGGCAGGTCAGGTCATTCGTATTGGGGAAATCGAAGCTCCTTACCGCGATTTGCCGATTGATGAGCTGATTGCGGTGACAGAAGCTTCCTCGGTGAGAGTAACCGATCCAGAAACCGAAAAGAAAATGGAAGCATATATTGATCTGATCAAGCAAGAAGGTGATTCAGTCGGTGGGGTAGTGGAATGTATTGTAGAAGGTGTTCCGATTGGTCTGGGCAGTCATGTACAGTATGATCGGAAGCTGGATGCACGTATCGCACAAGGCGTCATGTCGATTAATGCATTTAAAGGCGTGGAAATCGGCATCGGTTTTGAAGCAGGAGAGTTGCGCGGTTCACAGGTGCATGACGAGATTCTATATGATGAGGAACGTGGATATCACCGTCGTACCAATCGTTTGGGCGGCTTTGAGGGGGGCATGACGAATGGAATGCCAGTTGTGGTTCGTGGCGTAATGAAGCCGATCCCCACACTCTACAAGCCTCTGCAAAGCGTCGACATTGATACGAAGGAGGCGTTCACTGCACAGGTTGAGCGTTCGGATGCATGTGCAGTACCTGCGGCTAGCGTAGTTATGGAGCATGTGGTAGCTTGGGAGATTGCAAAAGCTTTGCTAGAAAAATTCGGCGGGGATTCGATTGAAGAGATTCGTGCGAATATTGCATCCTACGAAGAACAATTGGGGCGGTACTAAAATGAGTACGCTGACGGTACAGCTTGGCGAACGTTCTTATCCTATTCATATTGGACGAGGACTGTTATATCGAGCCGGAGAGTTGTTGAAGGAACGAGGAATTGCGCAAAAAAGCCCGTTGTTGATTGTTTCTGACGAAAATGTAGCGGGATTCTACTTGGCAACATTGGAGAGCAATCTTCAGGCATCTGGCTACAAGACAGTGTCCTTTGTCGTTAAGCCAGGTGAAACCTCCAAGTCGCTTGCTGTATTTGAGCAGGTCATAACAGCAGCCATTGAGGGCGGCTTGGATCGCAATTCAGCCGTTATTGCACTTGGGGGTGGTGTCGTGGGTGATTTGGCTGGATTTGTGGCAGCTTCTTATATGAGAGGTGTCAAGTTTGTACAGATCCCCACTACGATTCTGGCCCATGACAGTAGCGTGGGCGGTAAGGTCGGCATCAACCATCCTTTGGCGAAGAATATGATAGGAGCTTTCCATCAACCGGAACTTGTGTTGTATGACGTAGATACGTTGTCTACACTGCCTCCTCGTGAGGTATCTGCGGGGCTTGCTGAAATGATCAAGCACGGCTTGATCTGGGATGCTGATTTCGCCCAGTGGTGCCGTGACCATGCGACTGATTTGCTTGCACTGGATGCGACAGCTCTGGAGTACGGTCTGGAAAAGGGATGTTCCATTAAAGCCGAAGTGGTGTCACGCGATGAACGAGAACATGATTTGCGCGCTATTTTAAACCTAGGTCATACGATTGGTCATGCGATTGAAGCTATTGCGGGATATGGTGAGTTTTTACACGGGGAAGCCATTTCGATTGGAATGGTCGGCTCCGCACTTTTGGGCGTGAAGCTGGGGGCAGATCCTTCTTTGGTAGATGCAACGAAGGATATGTTGTCTTCACTACGGCTACCGACCTCCCTTCCGTCACATCTCGATACAGATCGGCTACTGGACGCGATGATGCATGACAAAAAGTTCAAAGAAGGCAGCATTACTTTTGTCGTCCCACGTAGCATCGGGCACGTGGAGGTTGTGAAGGATATTTCCGTCTCTTACATCCGAAGAGTTATTGAACAGTTAAAAGAGGGGGTGTAACGATGTACAATCGTGGAATTCGTGGCGCGACGACCGTAGCGAATAATGAAGAAAATGAAATTTTGGAAGCAACAAGCCAACTACTGGAGGAAATTGTATCCTACAATGAAATTCAGCCAGAGGATATTAGTAACGTATGGATTACGGTGACTCATGATCTGGATACTGCCTTTCCAGCCAAGGCCATTCGTCAGCTTGATGGCTGGGATATGGTTCCGCTCATGTGTGCATTAGAAGTTCCTGTGGCAGGTAGTTTGCCCAAGTGCATCCGTCTGATGGTACAGGTGAACACTGATAAATCCCAGCGGGAAATTAAACATGTATATTTGAACGGAGCGCAGGCCTTAAGACCGGATCTAGCTTCCCAAGGGAAATAAGTGCCTGTTTTTTAAGTTGATGGTTGCCAAAGTAACATCCCATGAGATATAGTGTGTGTAGCAGAGTTAAGTAGAGTAGAGTTAGCCAGAGACAGAGTTGAGATGAGAAGAGTGCAGCCTTAGCCAATTCCATATGAGATTACAGAGATCGGCGGTAGCGGGTAAGCTTTTGTCTATGAAGAGATATTCTTCTACAGAGAAGCTTATTTGAGGCAACCTGCGCGGTTAAACCAAAGGGATGAGTGTATACTTATCAATTTGCTGTAGTCATTTTACATATGGAGCATTCTTATAATTTCAATAACTGACAGCCTCTACCTTACCGGTAGAGGCTTTTTTACGATTATAAAATTTATAAAATTTTCAGCGGAGCTGAACAATTCTATAATCGCAAGAAAAACTTCCGCTACACGCGGTCTGGCCTCCGTGAAGGTACGTCGATAGACGTTTTTCTTATATTCTCTCCTTTGGTTCTGCGCCAATTTGGAAAGGAAGTGATCTCATGTTAACGCCGCATGTGGAGCAAGTGATAACGATGGCGAGTGAATTTAACCTGATTCCTGTATACAAAAAAGTGCTGGCTGATATGGAGACGCCGATTCGGATTTTCCGTCGGTATGCCGAGCGGGACCGTGCCTTTCTGCTAGAGAGTGTAGAGGGAGGCGAGCAGTGGGCGCGACATTCGTTCATCGGTACAGACCCGTTTCTAATGGTCTCGGGTAAAAAGGGACGTTTGATATTGGAACAACACGGTAAACGGCAAATATTAAACGACAAGCCGATTGAAGCGCTCAAAGCATTGCTACGTAAATACCGCAGTCCGAAACTGAAAGAAATGCCTCCATTTACAGGCGGGGCTATCGGATTTTTTGGATATGACCTGCTTCAATACTATGAAAAGCTGCCAGAGCACTCGGTAGATGATTTGAATATGGATGATATTCGTTTTATGTTCTGCGATCAAGTCATTGTCTTTGATCATGTGAAACAGCAAATTTTGCTGGTTGGCAATGTTCATGTAGGCGAAGGGTTCCGCGATGAGGACATTCGAGCTGCTTATGCTGATGTGGAACGCAAGTTGGAGGAAACGGCACAGTATCTGCGCAAGCAGCCTCAGCCTGAGCGATTAGGATCGGCCTCCATTCCAGATGATGTGGAACTGGGTGAGATTCAATCCAATGTGACGAAGGAACAGTTTATATCAAACGTAGAGCAGGCGAAGGAGTATATCCGCTCCGGTGATATTTTTCAGGTTGTACTATCCCAGCGTTTTCACATTGATACAGAGGCCTCTCCTTTACAGGTATACCGCGTGCTGCGCACGATGAACCCGTCGCCATATATGTATTATTTGAAAATGGATGACGAGATCATCGTAGGCACTTCGCCTGAGGCACTCGTCAAGGTGGAAAACGGCCGGGTAGAAACCCGTCCTATTGCAGGAACGAGACCGCGTGGGGTAACGGAGACAGAAGATGTGGCACTTGCTGAAGAACTGTTAAACGATGAAAAAGAGCGTGCAGAACATCTGATGCTGGTCGATTTGGGAAGGAATGATTTGGGCCGTGTATCACAGTTTGGCACAGTCAAATGCGATACGTTTATGGAGATTGAACGCTATTCCCATGTCATGCACATTGTTTCCAATGTGTCGGGTGAGCTACGTGAGGACAAAGATTTCTTCGATGCCTTCCTGTCTTGTCTGCCAGCCGGTACCGTATCAGGGGCACCAAAGCTGCGGGCCATGGAGATTATTGCTGAGTTGGAGCGGGAAGCACGTGGACCCTATGCAGGGGCGATTGGATATTTGGGCTTCTCGGGCAATATGGACGCTTGCATTACGATTCGCACAATTGTGTTTAAAAAGAACCGGGCTTATGTCCAGGCAGGCGCTGGAATTGTGTGGGACTCAGTTCCGGAAAGCGAGTATCAGGAGACGGTGAACAAAGCAAAGGCATTGCTGAAGGCAATCCGCACGGCAGAAGTGATGTTCCCGGCAACGACACAGCCCTATAACAGCGTCATCAACCAGGATTATTTGTACACTCCGTAACACGCAAAAATCTGATTTTGAGGAGGAGACGACAATGGAACGACATGACATGATGCAAGTGGGGTTAAGCCGGATCATGGAGGGACAGCATCTTTCGCGTACGGAGGCCCGGAGCGTAATGGAACAGATTATGAGTGGAAGTGCTACACAGGCGCAAATTGGCGGGCTGCTGACGGCTCTTCGCCTCAAAGGGGAAACGGTAGATGAAATCACTGGTTTTGCCGAGGCTATGCGTAGCTACGCTAGTCCAGTGCAAGCTGAAGAAGGCAGCGGTCGTCTGCTGGACACATGTGGAACCGGAGGTTCGGGTATTCACAAGTTTAATATTTCCACGGTATCTGCGATCATCGCAGCTTCGATGTCTGTACGGGTAGCAAAGCATGGCAATCGTTCTGCAAGTGGCCGTGCCGGGAGCGCTGATGTCCTGGAGGCATTGGGAGTCAATATTCATTTGACGAGTGATCAGGCTAGGTCATGTCTGGACCGAATCGGCATCTGCTTTTTATTCGCACAGCTGTATCATCCGTCTATGAAGCATGCCGCCGCGCCGCGCCGCGAACTGGGTGTGCGGACGGTATTCAATATGCTGGGTCCATTGACGAATCCGGCTGGTGCGGATCGGCAGTTGTTGGGCATTTATGACGCCAGCAAAACGGAAGTCATTGCCGAGGTATTGAACCAGCTCGGCTCCAAACGGGCCATGGTTGTCAGTAGTCTGGATGGACTAGATGAAATTAGCATTTCAGCTGCGACACGAGTATCCGAGCTAAGGGACGGCAAGGTTCACACGTTCGAGCTTCATCCGTCGGATTTGGGCTTGCAGACGCATTCTCTTGATCAGGTACTGGGCGGTGACGCACAGGTTAACGCAGATATCATACGACGAATTTTAAACGGAGAGCATGGAGCTTATCGGGATGTTGTGTTAGCGAATGCAGGAGCGTGCATTTATGTATCAGGCACAGCAGCTACCTTGACGGACGGAGTAGTACGAGCGGCCGAAGCCATTGACTCTGGACGGGCACTTTCCAAGCTGGACCAATTAATACAGGCAACGGGGGAATATCAATATGTATCTTGATAAAATTGTGGTGACGAAGCGACAAGAAGTGGAGCAGCTTAAGGAGCATTTTCAAATAAGTAAAGCTGAACGATTAATTGCTGATTTACCTGCGACGAGAGGATTCGAAAATGCGATCGCGAGCGGACGCAACCGTCCGCTCGGACTGATTGCTGAGGTGAAGAAGGCTTCCCCATCCAAAGGGCTGATTCGACCGGATTTCCATCCGGTGGACATTGCACGTGCATATGAGGGAGCAGGAGCGGATTGCATTTCTGTACTGACAGATGTGACGTATTTTCAGGGAAGTCCTGAATATTTACAGCAGATTCGCGATCAGGTGAAGATTCCGCTGTTGCGAAAGGATTTTATCATTGATGAACGGCAAATATATGAAGCTCGTTTGCTGGGAGCGGATGCAGTGCTGTTGATTGCCGCTATACTGGAACCGCGTGTATTAGGGTCCTTTTTACAAATCGCCAAGAACCTTGGGCTGGACGCATTGGTAGAGGTGCATGACAGTGAGGAGCTTAAAGCGGTGCTGGAGCTGGGGACAGCAACCTTGATTGGCGTAAATAACCGAAATCTGCGAACATTCGAGACTCGTCTCCAGACGACGGAGGAGCTGATCTCACTAATTCCTAAAGGGATTACGTTCATCAGTGAGAGCGGAATTGCTGGACCGGAAGATGTAAAGTATCTGCATTCGGTGGGTGCACACGGCATCCTGGTAGGGGAGCATCTGATGCGCAAGGAAGATGTGGGACAGGCTGTAACCGAATTGATGGACGGGATTAAAGTATGAACAAAACGGGCGTAAAAATTTGTGGACTTCAAAGCGTTGAAGTGCTAAAATCTATGGTAAACTTACCGGTCGATTATATAGGTTTTGTGTTTGCCGACAGCAAGCGCCGGATTGACGGCGTACAGGCTGGAGAGCTGCTTCGCGTATTGGATGAATGGACCTCAGGCAGCAGACCGCGCAGCGTGGGCGTATTTGTGAACCCAGGTGATGCACTGTTAAATGATGTGATGGAGAAAGCACCCTTGGATGTCATACAGCTGCATGGACAGGAGAGTCCAGAGCGCTGTCGGGAAATCAGGGAGTATTTTGGTATACAGGTATTCAAGGCATGGTCTGTGGACAGTCAAGGACAGAGAGAACGCTCGGCGGACGAATTGGCTGCCTATGTCGGAACAATTGATGCTTTACTGCTCGATACATACGATCCCCTGTATGGTGGCGGTTCTGGAAAAACGTTTGCGTGGGATCGAATTCTTGCCTATCAGGCTTGGACCCATCAACATGGAATTCCTTTGTTTGTAGCCGGCGGGCTGACTGCTGATAATGCGGAAAAGCTGGTTCATGAGTATCATCCCGAAGGGCTGGATGTATCCAGCGGTGTAGAGACGAACGGAGTCAAGGACATTGCAAAAATCACAGCATTCCTAGAAAGGGTGAAGCAGGCATGACACAATTACCTGATAACAACGGACGTTTTGGAACATTTGGAGGACGTTTTGTACCGGAAACGTTGATGAACGCACTGATTGAATTGGAGGAATCCTACCGTAAGTACGCGGATGATCCCGAGTTTAAAGCAGAGTTGAACGGGCTCCTGAAAGACTATTCTGGTCGGGAAACCCCGCTTTATCATGCGGAACGTCTGAGCCAGCATTTGGGCGGGGCTAAAATTTACTTGAAGCGCGAAGATTTAAACCATACTGGCGCCCACAAAATCAATAATGCATTAGCTCAGGGATTGCTGGCGAAGCGTATGGGTAAACAGAAGGTTATTGCTGAAACAGGCGCAGGACAACATGGTGTCGCGACAGCAACTGTGGCTGCGTTGCTCGGATTGGAATGCAAGGTGTTTATGGGCGAAGAGGATACTGTGCGCCAGCAGTTGAACGTTTTTCGGATGCAGCTTTTGGGTGCAGAGGTCATTCCAGTGACATCGGGTACACGTACACTTAAGGATGCTGGTAATGAAGCCTTGCGTTACTGGGTCAGCCATGTCCATGATACGTTTTATATTTTGGGTTCAGCTGTCGGCCCGCATCCATATCCAATGATGGTGCGGGACTTCCAACGTGTGATTGGTGATGAAACGCGTCGCCAGATCCTAGAGAAGGAAGGCAGATTGCCGGATGTCATCGTGGCAGCGATCGGTGGCGGAAGCAATGCCATCGGCATGTTTTATCCTTTTATTGAGGATCAGGGTGTCGCTTTGATTGGCGTGGAGGCCGCTGGAAAAGGTGTCGAAACAGAATTCCATGCAGCTACGATGACCAAGGGAACACAAGGGGTCTTCCAAGGCTCTATGAGTTATCTGCTTCAGGATGAGTACGGACAAGTGCAACCTGCGCATTCCATCTCGGCTGGACTGGATTATCCAGGTGTTGGACCGGAGCATTCATACCTGAAAGATATTGAGCGGGCCAAATATGTTCCGATCACGGATCAGGAAGCGCTGGATGCGCTTCAGCTCCTCTGCCGTACCGAAGGAATACTTCCTGCATTAGAGTCGGCACATGCAGTTGCGCAGGTTGTCAAGCTGGCACCCACGTTGACGGCAGATGATATTATCGTTATTTGTTTGTCTGGACGCGGGGATAAAGATGTGGACTCCATTATCAAGTATTTGGGAGGAAATCCGTCATGAATTTAATTGATCAGGCGTTTGATCGCCTTAAAAATGAAGGCAAAACGGCATTAATTCCTTTTCTGACGGTAGGCGACCCGGATGTGGATACGACGATAGAGATCATTCGGCAGTTAGAGTCGGCCGGAGCTGACATATTGGAACTGGGTGTACCCTATTCCGACCCGCTGGCTGATGGACCTGTAATTCAGCGCGCGTCTGAGCGTGCACTGAAACGGCAAATTTCCATCCGCACGTGCATGGAGACAGCTTCTCTGGCTAGGGCGGCAGGTTCAAGCCTGCCTTTTATTCTGTTCACGTATTATAACCCTGTATTACAGATGGGGATGGATGCTTTCTTTGCAGGCTTGCAGGAGCACGGTATCAGCGGTCTTATTATTCCGGACCTTCCGCTTGAGGAAGCGGAGGAGCTGGGAGGACGGGCAGCTGAGGTGGGTGTGCATCTGATTCCTCTGGTGGCTCCAACGTCTGAACAGCGGATCGAGCGAATTGTCCGTCAGGCACGTGGATTTGTATACTGTGTATCCTCGCTGGGTGTAACTGGGGAAAGAGCTTCCTTTTTTGAAGGTATAGAGGGCTTTATCGCGCAGGTCAAACGGCATACGGATATTCCGGTAGCGGTGGGCTTCGGGATCTCTACTCAGGTGCAGGTAACCCGTTTCTCAAATATTTGCGATGGTGTTGTAGTTGGTAGTGCTATTGTACGTCAGGTAGAGGAGGCCATTCCGCTACTGAATGATTCTGCACGCAGGCAAGAAGGTCTTTTGCAAATTCATAATTTTGTGGCACAATTAAAGCAATAATGGGTGTCAAAATATAAAGTAGTAAATATAGTTCTGATTGGATAGAGGAGGTAGGGGCATGCAACCTAAACCGCATATTGTACATTTGCCAGTATATCAGCCCGGTAAACCGATTGAAGACGTAAAACGTGAGCTGGGACTCGATGAAGTCATCAAGCTCGCCTCGAATGAGAATCCGTATGGTAGCTCTCCTAAAGTATTGCAGGCTATTCAGCAGGAGTTTGCTAACATTAGTGTGTATCCTGATGGAAGTGCGGTAGCTTTGACACAGGCACTAGCTAAACGGACGGGTTTAAAAGAGGATCAGTTTATCTATGGCTGTGGCTCTGACGAAATTATTGCGTTGATTACGCGTGCTTTCCTCCTTCCTGGAGAAGAAAGCATCATGGCCGATCAGACATTTTCCGTGTATAAAAGTAACGTGGAAATTGAGGGAGCGGTTGCAGTTGAGGTGCCTTTGCGTGATGGTGTACATGATTTGGATGCTATGCTGTCCCACATTAATGACCGTACAAAAATTATTTGGATATGTAATCCAAATAACCCGACGGGCACGATTGTACCCGAAGCGGAGCTGATTGCGTTTTTGAACCAAGTACCAAAGCATATCATGGTTGTGCTGGATGAAGCTTACGCCGAGTTTGTGACGGATCGTTCTTATCCCGACGGCATTCGTTTGTTGCCAGTGTATGAAAATCTGGTTGTACTTCGCACCTTCTCCAAAATCTATGGCCTTGCTTCGCTTCGCATTGGTTATGGTATGGGAGCTGAGTCAATTATTCGCTTGATAAATCAGGTTCGTGAACCGTTTAATACTTCACGGGTAGCACAGGCTGCGGCTATTGCTGCTTTGGAAGATCAGGAATTTGTTCAAGAATGCCGGGATCGTAATGCAGAGGGCAGAGCTTATTTGCAAAATGAGCTGAAGCGTCTGGGATTGGAGTCTTTCCCAGCACATGGTAATTTTATTATGCTGGATGTACGTCGTCCATCCGGTGAGGTATTCCAGGAGTTGCTTCGTAAAGGTGTGATTATTCGCGCAGGTCATCACAAATATCCGACATATATTAGAGTGTCCGTTGGATCACAACCGCAAAATGAGTTGTTTATTCGTGCGCTGGAACAGGTCCTGGGGGCGGAAGCGGCGAAAGTACGCCTATAATTTCCGCAGATGGGATTTGATAATTGATGAAGATTGCCATTTTCGGCGTGGGACTGATAGGTGGGTCCCTCGCACTTTGTTTTAAAGGGAAGCCGGATATTTCGGTTGTCGGCCATGCCCATCTCCCTGAACTGATGGAACCGATGTTAAGCCGTGGTGTCGTGGACACCGCGACTCTTTCGGTTGAAGAAGCGGCAGAGGATGCCGATTTTATTTTTTTATGCGTACCTGTGGGCTTATTGGAGTATTATCTCGAACTGTTAAGCAGGCTACCGCTTAAAGCGGGTTGTATTATCACCGATGTAGGCAGCACGAAATCGGCAATTGCCAAAAAAGCATCAGAAATTTCTTTGCGCAATGCTTACTTTATCGGTGGTCATCCGATGGCTGGTTCGGAGCGTTCCGGTGTAAAGGCTGCTTCCGCGTTGCTGTTTGAAAATGCATATTATGTGCTTTCCCCGGCAGAGGGTGTGCCTGAGGAAGCATACTGCTCGCTGGAACGTTTATTAAAATATACTAATGCTCATGTTGTGCGTGTCGAACCAGCTATGCACGATGACATTGTCGGTGCGATTAGCCATCTTCCGCACATTATTGCAGCAGCGCTGGTGAATCAGGTGCGAAAGCACAATGATGAAAATCCGTTGTACTGTACATTGGCTGCCGGTGGGTTCCGTGATATTACACGGATAGCCTCTAGTGATCCGGTTGTGTGGCGGGACATCTTACTGAGCAATCGTGAAGTTTTACTAGGTCTGTTGGAAGAATGGAACGGACAGATTGAGCGTTTTACCCATTTACTGAGAATACAAGACGGTGAGGGAATCGCTGACGAGTTTTTAACAGCTGGGCACTTCCGCAGTGAACTGCCAGAGCGTCGTAAAGGAGTCATCGTCTCTACGTTTGATCTGTATATTGATGTACCGGATACCCCAGGGATTATCGGGCGAATTGCTATGGAACTGGGGAATCACAGCATTAATCTGAGCAATATGCAAATCATTGAAAGCCGGGAGGATGTCCCAGGCATCATGCGGCTTTCCTTCCGTCAAGAGCAGGATTGGGAGCGTGCCAAGACACTGCTGGATTCGATGGGCTATAAAGTGGTGGTATAAAGGGTGAAGAAAGTATGAGTGTTCGTTAAAGGAGGGACTGCGCTCCGCGATTCATTTGATCTTACGATCGCTGTTGTCTGCGGATTTTCTGAATATATGTACAAAGGGGAAAATCCCGCAGGCAAAGGCGAGCGCTCCGCTTCTCCAGATTCAAATGAACCTCTACGCTATGGACCGCCTTAAAAGCACCACACTTTCTGGGAGTGAAGTAGTAAGAAAAGATCTAAAGCGGGTGAAGGTTCTCTTCGCTCGCTTTTTTGTTACTTGAAGAGGTAGTGGAGCTACGCGTTATTTTGTAATTACTATCTTTCTATACATACCGTTGAACATTATAGGTGCATCCTTTTTGATCCGCAGTTTTGTTTTTTGGGTTTCAAACAGTTCTTCAAAATTCAACCCTATATCGGTTCCTAACACCTTAATAACGGGCCTTATCGTTTTTTTGAATAATGAGGGCTTTTTTCCTTTAGGAGAAAACTTATCGAAAATAATAATTTCCCCGTCTTTTTTCAAAACCCGCACCATCTCATCGAAGCATTTATTTGCGTTAGGTACTACTGAGAGAATTAAACTTCCTACTACTATATCAAATTGCTCATCCATAAAATTCATTTGTTGAGCATCCATTTCCAAGAATTTTATGGAGGTGTTGGCAAATTTATCTTTTGCTTTGTTAAGCATTTCAGGTGAATAATCTATGGCAGTAATATCCAGCCCGTAGTGATTTATTAATTCTAAATCTGCTCCAGTTCCTACACCTACAAAAAGTATTTTTTGCTCGCTATTAAATGACTTTTCTTGAAATATGATCTTTCTAGAATTGAGGAAGCTACCTGAATTGAAAAAGTTATCATAAATTGGAGACCAAATCTTATATACAGCCTTGTTCCACTTATTATTCATTTCCTGCCCCCTATCTATTGAAAAAATTAATTATATAATAATGTGTTTTAATAGGACAACCAAATAATTGGTGAAATATTGATGTATTTTATCAACCCACATATGGGGTAGGTGAGTAAGGTAAAGAGGAGTATTGGAAAACAAAAAAAAGACCACCCGGGTAAAGCCCCGGGTGGTAGCTACTTTTAGTGAAGTAGCTGAGTAGGATAGGAGTGGAGAGAAACCATACTGTACTTTTATTATATGTATACGTTTTCATTTTGTCAATATTTTTTTTAAAGCGTTTTCTTTTTTTGTGTAATTATCCTTATTGGTTTATTTGATGGCACGCTTTCAGTAGGTTTGTCATTTAATCTTGAAAAAATTTAAAATCCATTGAAAAGCTGTATAAATGAATTAGTTGCCAGCGTTAGGGAGGCATTGATGGAAATCGTGGGGATTTTGGACTTTTTTACTGGCGGTCATTTTGTGGTACAATGGGTAAGTCCATTTTGGACGTTGAATATTGTTGGGGATAGCACCGTTAATGTTGGCACTACATAGGGTAAGAAAATAACAAATGTTCCATGATGCTGTTTCATCCATTTGCGCAGAGGGCGCAACTTTTTTTGACCTGTTCGGTATATATAGACAGAATCGAACGGGAAAACAGCACATGTATGGGCGAGGAGGGTCTCACTCGGATGATGACAGATTCCCAGATGATTCAGGAAATCAAACAAGGTAATGTTGAGGTTTATTCAGAATTAATGAGGCGTCACCAACGTAAAATTTTAGCTTTTGTTTATCATATGCTGAAAAGTTCGAACCTGGAAATGATTGCTGAGGACTTATGCTCGGAGACGTTTTACAAAGCGTATCGGAGCCTGCACTCTTTTCGCGAGGTAGACGCATCGTTCTCCACTTGGTTATATACAATTGCACGCAATACGGTGCTAAGTGAGCTTCGCAAGCACCGTAGCGGTCAGGTTCCATTGGAGGAGAGCGGTTATGTACCGGTAGCTCCATCGGATGTAATTCCGGAGCAGGCTGTCCTTCGCGGTGAGAAGGTAGAGATGGTTCGTGAAGCGATCAATAGATTGCCTGAGAAGCAGCGATCTGCGCTGATTTTGCGTGAATATGAGCAATTAGATTATCAGGAGATTGCGACTATTTTAGGACAGACCGTCAGTGCGGTGAAGTCGTTGCTTTTCCGGGCAAGAACCAGTGTGAAGACGCAGTTGGAGCCTTATTTTTTTGAGCCTCTCTATGAGGAAAACGAAGGGATGAGCAGCCAATGAAATCCAGGGACACTGAGGATTTGTTCGCTACAGGCAAAAATGTATCGAAACAAGACTCGGAGCGCAGACGGGCCAAAAGCTCGTCTGCTGGGTGGGAACATGGTTCGGAAGAAAAAGAGTGGGATTTGTCAAAAGAAAATCGATCCGCTATTCGTGATATTTCCTTTGAAATAACAGATGATAAGCTAGAGGCCATGAATCGCAGAGTCATGGATCGAATTTATGAAGAATCACCGTGGCTTGTTCCGGGTGAGCATCGACGTGCGCGTGTGAACCCAGCAGCCCGTAAGTATATGTCTGTATGGATCGCTGGCTTCTTGGCCGTATTTTTATGCAGCTTTTTGTTTTTGAACTGGAATGGAAGCTCCTCTAAGGAAAATCCCCCTCAAGCAGCTCCTGTCATGGATACGGGTATTTTACCGACAGGCCTGTTGGAAACTACAAGTACATCTCCACAATATCAATACCACATTAAAGATGTGAATAGTGGCATTATGGACCCGCTGGTTGCTAGCATTGTTCCTACTTATCCGCAATACTGGATGCTGTTGTCTGTACTGGCACTTGCGCTTGCTTTATTTTCTCTGGGCTGGATCCATCGGACGAGAAGGGTCAGAAGTTAGCAGGACAGCTGGACTCCAATATGAATTCATAACAATGCCTGAATAACAAAACAGCGGAGGAAAAGACACGATGCTTATTGGCTTAATCAGACATGGATTGACGGATTGGAATGCGGTAGGGAAAATCCAGGGCCACAGTGATATTCCGTTAAATGAGGAAGGACGCCAGCAGGCACGCTTGCTTGCAGAACGATTAAAGAGAGAGTCTTATCATTGGGACGGGCTTATTACAAGTAGTCTCTCCAGAGCGAAAGAGACCGGGGAGATTATTGCTTCTGCTCTGCATCTTCCGTTGCTAGAATCTGATGATCGACTAAGAGAACGTGCTTATGGTCAGGTCGAGGGCATGACACAGGCCGAGCGTGAAGAGAAGTGGGGAGTCGACTGGCATCTGCTGGATCTAGGGCAGGAAAGCGATGCGGATCTTCAGCTTCGCGGGCTAGGTTTTATGGAGGCCATTTGGACGGAAAATCGGGACAAGAATCTGCTGGTCGTTTCCCACGGCGGTTTTTTGGCTAATTTGTATAAGGCTCTGTATCAGGAAAAATTCACGGAACGAATCGGCAATTTGTCACTTAGTATACTTCAGCGTGAGGATATGGATTGGGCACCACTTTTGTATAATTGCACGAAGCATTTGCAAGAGAAAAGTGACTGTAACTCAAAAAGTTAGTAAAAGACCACGGCTTCTACTCATCGTAGAAGTCGTGGTCTTTTTTGTTTTTTAATTATACCTTTGCAAAAAAAGAGGTTTAGAGTTTGAACAATCCGTCAAAGCTGTGGGTACAACAGGTAAGAATCAATTCCGGATGACAGTCCAGTGACGAGGCGATGGAACAATGAATCTGGCGGATATGCTGACATTTGCGGATATTGTGCATTTGAACAGAATCGCGGTGTATTACGATTGTGACTGTAAACCTAATTCCAAGCATGAGTTGATCCAGGGGATTTTGACGAAGCTCGGCAGCAGTAGTTTTTTTGAGGCGCAGGTCAAGGAGCTGAGGTTGTCAGAGGTAAGGTTTTTGAACGCACTGCTGTTCGATGACCGACCGTATTTCAGCATGGAGGAATTGATTGCAATAGCCAAACAGTCTGTTGAGGAGGACGAAAATCCTGGTGAGCGGCCAAGAGATATTGTGACCCGTCTGCGTTCTAGTGGCTGGTTGTTCAACGGTTCGACGCACAACACGAGGTATTTGTTCCAAATTCCGTTGGATATGAAGGAGCGCTTTCGACGTGTTATGGTACATGACTTCCAAAGCGGAATGACACGGGTAAGCGAACCGTCATCGTACCGGGATGAAGGGCATCTACTGGCAGAGGATTTACGGCTTTTCCTTCAATACATGGGGCAGCATGAGGTCCCGCTAAATCCCGAGGGGGCTTGGTATCGTCGCAATCAGCAGCAGCTGATGGAGCATTTGCACATTGCGGAGCCGCTTTTGGGTAAGGGAGGATGGCGTTTCGGGTATGGTTCCTCTTTTAAGTTTTATCCAGACCGAATGGCCCTACTGTATGATTATGCCCGACACTCCAAGTACATCGAGGAGAAAGGGGACCAGGTTGTGCTGACGGCAAAGGGGGAAGCGCATCAGGAGCATACAATTGAGGAAGAAATGATACAGCTATTCAGGTTTTGGTTAAGACTGTATAAAGGAGCCGTTCCTAATTTGCTTTCTCTAGTCTACTGGATTGGAGAATGTGCCAGACCGTGGACGTCCTCAGAGTCGCTTTTTGTACATATCGGCCCACTGATTCGACCGTTTTACTATGATACGCCCCGTTCGGTCTTTGATCAGAGAATTATACGAATGATGCTTCACTTGGGTATGCTTCGTCAGGGTGAACATCCGACGGGACCCTCTGTACAGATGACAGCCTGGGGGCTGAAGTTGGCGGGAGAGTGCCGCATTGGGCGGAACGACTCGGGTATACGGCTCCATTGACAAGCAACACACATGTTGATAGAATTTCACCCAAAATGAGAGGGTGAAGTTGATGCTGATTCACTATAACGGAAACATGCCACAGCTCCATTCATCTGTCTATGTGGCAGAAGGAGCAAAAATTGTCGGAAAAGTAACGATCGGCCAAGATTCCTCTGTATGGTTTAATGCCGTACTGCGCGGAGATATGGCGCCTATCATCATCGGTGAACGCTGCAATATTCAGGACGGTGTCGTGGGACATGTGAACACGGATCAGCCCCTGTTGCTGGCGGATGACATTTCGATAGGTCATGCTGCAATAATCCACGGTTGTATGGTAGGCAAAGGCACTTTAATCGGTATGGGGGCCATTGTACTCAACGGAGCGGAGCTTGGTGAATATGCTTTAATAGGAGCAGGGTCGGTCGTTACGGAAAATACCAAAATACCACCCTATACTCTTTCTCTCGGTACACCTGCCAAAGTGGTGCGCGAATTGACAGATGCAGATTTGCAGCGGATGTCACGAACGGCACTCAGCTATGTGGCGAAAGGAAAAGAATATAGGATCTCTTAAACTCATGTTGGAGGTGCATCCTATGGATAAAATGAAGGTTACTTATGAAGTAATGTTGGGCCTGTCTGCTGAAATGGTTTTGGACGAGGCATTACGTAAACACCGGAGTGAAAAACTCTACAAGGATATTGATGAGGCGCTGGCCTCCGGAGATGAAGTAGCTTTTCGTCATCTTACGGATGAGCTGAAAGCAATGAGTTAGAATAATCTTAGGAACCCTAAGTTGGATTTCAGACCAATTGTTAGTTCGAGATCATAATCATCAAACCTGACTGTAGCGGCGGTCAGGTTTTTTTGATACGCTTGGATATGATATAGTCTTTGTAGGATGGGCCTGTACAAGGCAACCGTCGTATGAACGGAGGATGAAGGGCGTGTCGTTATCTTATTTGTGGAGCCGGTCGTTCTTGACGAGCCGGCCTTTTTTGTGGCTGCTGTTCTGGTGTAATCTGGTAGGAACAGTGTATGGGTACATATGGTATGGGGGGCAGTTGGAATATACTCTAAATTATCATCCGATGTGGCAGATTGTATTTGTGCCTGATAGTCCGACGGCGAGTCTGTTTTTTACGATCTCTATAGCATTTTTGCTCTATTCTCCGCGTCTCAAGAGCTTGAAGGTCATTCGACAGATCATGGAGGCGTTGGCTGTTGTCACGAGTGTAAAATATGGCATATGGGCTTCAGCTATTATTTTTTGGGGAGTTGCGCAGGGGGGACATATGATATGGCAGGATTGGATGCTGGTGGCATCTCACACGGCAATGGCGGTCGAAGCGTTACTGTTCGTGCGTTTTTTCACCTGCAAATGGACTGCTTTATGCCTAGCCGCACTCTGGACATTGTTAAATGATACGATGGATTATACATTTGGTATATATCCGTATCTTCCAAAGACGCTAATGGATAATGTACCGCAAGTGCGTGCGTTTACCTATATGCTAACCCTTGCCAGTATCGTAGCAGCATGGCTTGCCATGTTTGCGCGCAATCGAATGAGAGTAGAAGTGAAGAAATAGAAAGGAATCCGTGATGATCATAAAATAAGAAAGAGCTTTAATCATTTAGCTACACAAAGTTTTGGTTTTGATTTTGAAGAAAGTTCTAGTCCCGGTAACCTTGCCATACAGTAAGGTGAGGAGGGATGTCCCATGATTAGGGGTCAGACGTTTCAAATTACGATACGTATTGTTTCGAGTGTTGTATTATCTATGGTCCTGATGCTGTCCGTCTGCGTCCCTCCAGGTGTGGCAGAAGCGCGTGATCAATCAAAACCCATAGGAAATACAAAAGAAATTGAGGAACTGGATCATGCAGCTGCGATACTGTACCGGGATGTGATGGACGGGAACATTGAAAAAGCGCGCGCGGATGTAGCCGAGGTGAGTCGATGGTTTGGCACCGGACAGGTGCAGGCAGCGTTATCTGTAGAGGCCATTCATGCTTTGTCCGGCAGCATCCTTGAGGTGCAGCAAGCTACACAGTCCGTCCAAGTATCACCAGATGAGTGGGTGAAGGCTGCGGCCACTTTACGACTTGCGACAGATGCGCTTGCACATCCGCGTCAGCCCTTATGGCAGCAGTATTATAAGATTTTAAAAGAAGATGTTAGCGGTTTGAACAGCCAGTTTGCTAAAGGTAACATGAAGGGTTTCAAAGCTGGAGCCGCAGTGCTGGAGGACCATTATGAGACGATTCGTACAGCAGCATTGATACATGGCAGAACAAGTGAGGTTGTCCGGGCTGATTCATGGATTTCCTACGTCAAAGGATTGGGTGATCAGCAATACGCAGATGCCTTAGCAATTAGAGGGGCGTTGGATCAGGGAAATCCGACGTTTAATGCCTTGTTTGGACGTGAAAAAGACGCCACTGCACTGGCGCCATTTATCCCGCGTGAAAGTGAGCGCCGGGCAGAATTGGCAATCGGCATGATTGTTCTGCTGGCGCTGGTCTATGCAGGTTATCGTAAATATCGAGCTGGTTTCTCTGGATAACGATGCAAATTCGAACATTCGCGTCGTTGGCTGCTGAGCCATCCATATATGTTAGCCCATCGCCCGGATTTCCGGGCTATTCCTCTTTGAACCCCTCTCCATGTACATCATGCACATCCTGTATGATAATAAACGCCCGTGGATCAACCGATTTAACAATTTGGTGCAAACGTCGTATTTCCTGACGAGGCACGACACAATAGGCAACATGCTTGGCCTGCTTGGAAAATGCACCTACAGCCGGAATAATAGTAACTCCGCGATCCATGTCTCTAATAATAATATCCGCAATGTCCATCGTGTGGTCGCTGATAATCATAAAGGCTCTGGCGGAATAGGCGCCTTCTTGTATAAAATCAATAATCTTGGACGCGATGAACACGGCGACTAATGTATATAGAATTTTTTCTTTTGGTATGTAAAGTAGTGAAGCACCGATAATGACGATATCAATGACCAGCATAATCCTTCCCATACTCCAGCCAAACTTCCGGTTTAGAATACGAGCGATTATATCCGAGCCGCCCGTGGTGCCGCCAAAGCGGAACACAATACCTAATCCGGCCCCAAGCGTAACCCCCGCATATAATGAAGAAAGTATAAAATCGTGTTCAGTTTGAAATGTTCCCATCCATCCGAGATGAATCATTTTTTCATACAACCACAGAAAAAAAGTGAGCGACCCAATACCTACCCCTGTATATAGAATTTGCTTGCCCCCAAGCATTTTCCATCCAATTAAAAATAAAGGAATGTTCAGAAGCAATGTGGAGAGAGAGGGTGAAATCGAAAAAGCATAATTGAGCAGCAGGGTGATCCCAGTAATACCACCTTCCATCAGTTTACTGGGTATAATAAAATAAAGCAGACCGAATGCATAGATGGCGGTCCCGAGCACAATGGGTAAAATCATTTTAAGCTGTTCCATGGACTTGGATATCTTCATATAATCCCTCGCAGTAGCAGTTTAAGGAAGAACGACTTCATACTGATTTTGCTAATCGCAGCTCCTTATATGTAGTATACCTTTTTACGGTAGCTTTAAAAGACTGATGACAGTAAGTTGGGGTCGTAAGTTCACAATTAAAAAAAATTTGTTTTAAAATGTGCTTTACGATAACATATGAATAAACCTGCACATGGGGGGATTGCGTGTTTCATGGAAAAATCATTAGATGAAATTCAACGTGAGGTAGACCAGTATATATCTCAATTTAAGGAAGGGTATTTTAGCCCTTTAGCGATGTTGGCCCGGATGTCTGAGGAAGTCGGGGAACTGGCGAGGGAAGTCAATCACTCCTTTGGCGAGAAACCGAAAAAAACGGATGAGGCGGACAATTCCATTGAGCTGGAGCTGGGGGACATTTTGTTCATCACCATCTGCTTTGCGAACTCGCTAGGTATAAATTTGACCGAGGCACATGATAAGGTTATGCATAAATTTAACACACGTGATGCGAATCGTTGGACCCAAAAGGACACCGATTAGGCGCTTTGTACATATGCTGTACCAAACCGGTTACCCGGAGGTGCAGTGTCATGAAGGCGGAGGAATACGTTCAGAAAGCTTATCAGTGCATTTTGCAGAACGATTTTGAGCAGGCCGTGGAATGGTTTGAAAAAGCAATTTCAGCTCAGCCTGATCATGCGGAGCATTATTTCCGGTGCTCGGTTACCTATGCTCGTAGTGGTCGTTTGGAGCAGGCTCTCGCATATGCAGAGCATGCGGTTCGTCTCGCTCCACAGCAGGATGAATATGTTCTCCATCTACATGCGCAGGAAGCCAGGCAGCATACGGAGAAGGCCAGAAAAATGCTGGATGTCGACAGAGCTACGCCGCAGGTGCGTCAGGATGCGATCTTGTTACTTGAACGAGCAATAGCCCTCGATCCGTTATGTGGGGATGCTTTTTTGCTGCTCGCATTGATTTATGACGAAATGAATGAGTATAAGCTGGCTGTGCAGGCTGCTCGTGAGGCGGCTGCACTGTTTCCTCACAATGTGCAGCTTGCCAACCTCATGAAGAAGTTATGCCAGCAGATGAATGAACAGATCTAGCACAAATGGATGCATAAGGAGTTGTAGGGATATGTCAGAACCAATAAAAGTGGCTGTTGTAGGAGCAGCAGGGCGTATGGGCCGTGAAGTTGTCAAATTGGTTCTTCAAGATGAGGAACTACAGCTTGTGGCCGCAGTGAACAGAACACATGCCGGCAGTGATGCCGGCCTTCTCGTCGGACTACCGGAAGCGGGTATCGCTATTGTGGAGGATGTGGAGCAGGCATTACTGGATAGCCGAGCGGATGTCATGGTCGATTTTACGGGGCCGCGTTTTGCATATGCACATACAGAGCTTGCTATCAAGCATGGAGTTCGTCCGGTTATCGGAACAACAGGGTTTACTCCCGAACAGATTGATGAACTGGACAAGCAGTGTCGTGAGCAGCAAATTGGTGGTCTGATCGCGCCAAACTTTTCAATTGGCGTCATTTTGATGATGCGGTTTGCGGCTCAGGCAGCGAAATACTTCCCACATCTGGAAATTATCGAATATCATGGTGACCAAAAATTGGACGCGCCATCGGGCACAGCCATTAAGACCGCAGAGCTGATCGCCGAACAGCGTGAAGAGCTGCGACAGGGTAACCCGGAAGAGGAAGAAACGTTAGAAGGATCACGGGGAGGTTACTATCAAGGGTTTCGTGTCCACAGTGTCCGTCTTCCCGGTGTGTTCGCACAGCAAGAAGTGATATTCGGAGGGTTTGGACAATCTCTGAAGATTCGTCAGGATTCTTATGAACGGGCGGGCTATATGCCGGGTGTTAAAATCGGTATTCAGAAGGTCATGGAGCAGCCAGGGCTTGTATATGGATTTGAGCATTACATCGATTAAGAATACGCGAATGATTGGACGAATGAAATTATAGAATGAGGCAGGAGGAACTTCGAATGTTAAAGATTGCATTTATAGCGCATGACCGAAAAAAGGATGAAATGGTAAATTTCATAACGGCCTATGAGCATGTTTTTACAGATCACAAGTTATTTTCAACAGGTACAACAGGTCTGCGCATTATGGAGCAAACCAAGCTTGAAATTCACCGTTTCATGTCCGGGCCGCTTGGAGGAGATCAGCAAATCGGGGCCATGGTTGCGCAAAATGACATGGACTTGATTATATTCTTGCGTGATCCGCTCATGGCACAACCGCATGAGCCGGACATTAGTGCCTTGTTACGTTTGTGTGACGTGCAGGGGATTCCTTTGGCAACAAACGTTGCAACTGCTGAAATACTGGTGAAAGCGCTGGACCGAGGCGATTTTGCTTGGCGTGAGCTGGTACATAAATATAAACCGGGCATTGACCAGCAGGGTGATATATAATGACGCTGGACATCCTGATTTTCGGAGCTCATGCTGACGATGCAGAAATAGGAATGGGAGGCACGATTGCCAAGCATACAGCCGCTGGTTTAAAGGTGGGCGTGTGCGATTTGACGCGGGCTGAAATGTCATCCAATGGTGATGTGGATACTCGTATGTCAGAAGCTGAACATGCTTCGAAAGTGCTCGGGCTTGCTGTGCGGACGAATTTGGGTCTGCCTGATCGTGGATTATATGTAACTCCTGAACATGTAGCTGCAGTTACAGCAGAAATCAGGCGCCATGCACCGAAAGTCGTATTCGCTCCTTATTGGGAGGATCGGCATCCAGACCATGTCATGTGTAGCAAGTTGGTGGAGGAAGCGGTATTTAACGCGAAGTTGCGACGTTTTATGCCAGAAAATCCTGCGATACAGGTAGAGCAATTATATTTTTATTTTATCAATGATATTGGCAGAACGGATATGATTGTGGATATCACCGAGCATTATGAAGTCAAGGAACAGTCGTTATTGAGTTATGCTTCGCAATTTCAGGCAGCGCCTGGAAAGGATACAGTGTCCACACCATTAAATCAGGGATATGTGGAACGCGTAAAAGCTCGCGACTCGTTGTTGGGTCAGCGCAAACTGATTACGTATGCAGAAGGGTTTGCGTCCAAAACGCCATATCTGGTTAAGCTATTCACATAAGAATTCTATACTTGAGCATTTTGCAGAGTGTTAAAATAAATCGGCAGAAAAGTTATCACTGGTGAGCGGAAGGAGGCAGCTAGCTTGAATGACAAACTGAAAATTGGAATTACCTGTTATCCGTCGCTGGGTGGTTCCGGCGTAGTGGCTACTGAGCTAGGCAAGTTGCTGGCAGAAAAAGGGCACGAGGTTCATTTTATTGCCAATAGCATTCCGTTCAGATTGGGCGGGACGTTTCAGAAAAATATTTTTTATCATGAGGTTGAAATTAACGATTATTACGTGTTTAGATATCCGCCCTATGATTTGTCACTGGCGACCAAAATGGCCCAAGTCGCACAAATGAAGAATTTGGATGTACTCCATGTTCATTATGCGGTACCACATGCAGTGTGCGCTTACTTGGCGAAGGAAATGGTGGGTGATCATCTGAAGGTGGTAACCACCCTGCACGGTACGGACATTACAGTGTTGGCACAGGATGAGTCGTTGAAGGACCTGATTCGGCTGGCTATTAACAAAAGTGACGCTGTGACGGCGGTTTCCAAAGATTTGATTCGGGAGACGATAGATGCGCTGGAAATTACACGGCCTATTGATTTAACCTATAATTTTGTAGATAAACGGGTGTATTATCCACGAGATGCCGCTGCGCTTAGAAGAGACTTTGCCCAACCGCATGAAAAAATAATGATGCATATTTCCAATTTCCGTCCTGTCAAAAGGGTGGGCGATGTGTTGGATATATTTGAAAGAGTGCAACGAAAAGTGCCTGCGAAGCTGCTGCTGGTGGGGGAAGGACCGGATCTACCAAAAATCCGCTGCAAAATTGAGGATTTAGGTCTTCAAGACAAGGTCTTCTTTTTAGGTAAGCAGGATCAGATCGCAGAAGTGATTTCTATGGCGGATGTGCTGCTGCTTCCCTCGGAAAAAGAAAGTTTTGGTTTGGTTGCGCTGGAAGCAATGGCCTGTGGAGTGCCGACAATCGGTTCTCAGGCCGGAGGAGTTCCTGAACTCGTTGTGCATGGAAGTACGGGGTATCTTGCTGAAATTGGTAATACTGAGGCGATGGCTGATTATGCAGTTGAGCTGTTGTCCGATGAAGCGATGGCGGAACGTTTCCGTGAAGCGTGTCTGACCCGCGCCCGTACCGTTTTTTGTGATGAGCTGATTACCCGTCAATATGAAGAAATCTATTACCGTGTGTTGGGACGCGAGGTGCCGGATCTTAAACCGATCAGCGTTTAAGGGGGCGGACTCGCGTCCGTTTTTTATATTGAATACTTGCAAAGGGGGAAACCCTATGAATACAAATACTTGGCAATGCGCTGACCAAGAGATGGCACTTCATGGCAGAGAGGTCATACATACACTAACAGCAGCAGGCCACGAAGCTTACTGGGTTGGCGGCTGTGTGCGGGATGAGATATTAGGACGAGCTATTCATGATATGGATCTGACCACTTCGGCTGAGCCTGAACAGGTCTTAGCGCTATTCCCTCATGTTATTCCGACAGGAATCCAGCATGGGACGGTAACGGTTATGCAGGGTGGCCATGCGTTCGAGGTGACCACTTTTCGTACAGAAAGCGGTTATGCCGATCACCGCCGTCCAACGGAAGTTGCCTTCGTGAAGGATATCCGTGAGGATCTGATGCGACGGGATTTTACTATGAATGCGATTGCGATGGCAGAACACGGAGAGCGGGTGGACCCGTTTGGGGGAGAAGCCGATTTGCGAGCTGCTCTCGTTCGTTGTGTGGGACGAGCTGAGGAACGCTTTGAGGAGGACGGGCTGCGAATGCTGCGTTGCATCCGTTTTGCCTCTGTATTTCGGTTCCGGGTGGCCTACAATACCTGGAAAGGTATGATCCGTCGCAGAGAGGGACTTCGATATATAGCCATGGAACGGGTACGAGTCGAGTTAGAAAAGATGCTAGCGGGGCCTGACCCATTACGTGGATTGGAGATGCTGGGACGTAGCGGATTGCTTGGCTGTACGAAGGTTCCGGTTCCCTGGGAACAATGTGACGCACAGGCGCTCAAGGAGATCGTGCAGCTGCCAGCAGAGCTACGGTGGGGTTTGCTCCTTATGTCTTGTAGACTTAGCTCCGAGGCAGCGGACGAGCTATTAAGAGCTTGGACCTTCTCCAACGCCGTACGTTTGCGTTTGGTTCATTTATTGGAATGGGAGACCGAGCTCATCAGCCATGCTGTTGCCATAGCTGACAACTCTGTTTCGAGAGATTCTGACCCTATCAACGACGAGGTACTGCGTCGTAACTGGATTCGATTGTTAATTAAGCTGGGAAAGGATACAGCTTCAGACTGGCTGGAGCTTCACAAGACACTGCCTTCTTCGTTCCGTGGATTACCGCCGTGGGTAGAAAAGCATGTGAAGAAGATTGCCGAACTGGCAAACTCGTGGACACAGCAGGCTGTCGTCGTTCGTATCAAAGATTTAAATATTACTGGAAATGAACTGGTTCAGGCAATGAATCGACCAGGTGGACCTTGGCTGGGGCAGATGATGGAACGGCTTTTACAAGCGGTCGCTTGCGGAGATATCCCGAATGAAACAGAAACATTGCTTCAGGAAGTGAAACGGGTGATGAGTAGTGAATAATCATGATAGACTGTTAGGCATACTGGAGGAAGGTTCATCCGATTACGTATCTGGTGAGGAGATTAGCCGACGCCTCTCCGTTAGTCGCACAGCAATATGGAAGCAAATCAACAAACTGCGTGAGCTGGGTTATAATATCGATGCCTCTTCGCGCCGGGGCTATCGGTTGATATCTCGGCCTGACCGATTGGAAGTATCCAAACTGGCAGATCTATTAACTACACAATCGTTTGGCCAGCGTATCATAGTGCTGGATTCGACGGTATCCACTCAGCAGGATGCTATGCGTTTAGCAGAAGAGGATGCGCCGGAGGGAACGGTAGTGCTGGCAGAAGAACAGACGGCGGGTCGGGGACGTCAGGGACGTAAATGGTATTCCCCTCGCGGCAAAGGGATATGGATGAGCATTGTATTGCGCCCCACCCAGCCCTTAGCTTTTACCCCCCAGCTAACGCTACTTACAGGTGTAGCAGTGTGTAGAGCCATTCGTCGGCTGACGGGTGTGGAGGCAGGAATCAAATGGCCAAACGATCTGTTGATTCATGGTCGCAAAGTATCCGGTATTCTGTTGGAATCTGCAACAGAGGATCAACGGGTCCGCTACTGTATTGCAGGGGTCGGCATTGACGTAAATTTAAATAAAGAAGATTACCCGGAAGAGCTATCCCATGTAGGGACATCCTTGAAAATAGAAGCAGGGCTTGAAATTGACCGTACTGCACTGATTGCTGCAGTTCTGGAAGAAATGGAGCTGCTAAGTAAGTTGTATGCCGAGCAGGGGTTCCAGCCCATAGCCATGCTGTGGGAGGCGTTATCCGTGACGATGAACCGCAGCGTTCGGGCACATACGGGACAAGGGATAGCGGTAGAAGGTACAGCGGTGGGCTTGGACCCTTCAGGGGCATTAGTGATAGAAACGAACCAGGGTGAGCGGATTCAGGTTATTTCAGGGGATATACAATTGTAGAAGCGACCCTAGCTGAGTATACGACCACAATCTTTCTGTTTCCTGTGTGAAACTTCACGTGAAAAAGCTGATGTTTTTTGTTATACTGTGCAGGAGGCGGCATCGGACGGTCCGAGCTGCACTCCAAGGGCACATTGCTCTACTTTAGCAAGTTTGTAAGACCATCATAACTTCATTTGAAGGTTACGTTGGATTCTGCTCTGAGCCGAACAGGACCGAGACAGAAGGGACGATCTCAAAATGAGTGTCTTTTTTGGCTGTTCGGACCTTTTGATGACGCAGATGTACAGGCGTTCATAAAAGGTTATTTTTTGTGCCAAAAAAAGATGGAAGGGAGCCATTCGCGATGGCAGGAAAACAAGCGCTGAATATTGTAAAAATGAAAAAAATGAAGCAGGAGGGCATTCCGCTCAGTATGCTGACCGCCTATGATTATCCATCGGCTAAGATAGCCGAGGAGGCGGGAATTGACATCATTCTCGTGGGGGACTCGCTGGGTAACGTAGTTCTTGGTTACGATTCGACCATCCCTGTGACCTTGGATGATATGGTGTACCATTCCCGGACAGTTGCAAGAGGCGCTGAGAATACATTTATCGTAGCGGACATGCCTTTTATGACATATCACGGCAGCATATCCGAAAGTCTTCAAGGCATCCGTCGTCTGATGCAAGAAGGACATGCGCATGCTGTTAAATTGGAGGGCGGAGCTGAAATTACCGATGTCGTAAAAGCGACTGTTCAGGCAGGTGTACCTGTGCTGGGACATATCGGGCTTACTCCACAATCAGTTAATCAAATTGGTGGCTATCGCATTCAAGGTAAGGACGAAGCAGACGCACGCCGGTTGATGGCAGATGCCAAGGCATTAGAGCAGGCGGGTGCCTTTGGTATTGTCTTGGAATTGGTGACTGAGGAAGTGGCAACGGCGATTTCTAAAGAACTTTCCATTCCAACCATTGGAATCGGTGCAGGACGTGGATGTGACGGTCAAGTACTTGTTTATCACGATCTGATTCAGTACGCATCTCCTTATTTCAGCAAACGCTTTGTTAAAACCTATGCCGATGTAGGCGGCTTGATCCGCAGCAGCATTGAGCAGTATGTGAGTGATGTGAAAGGGCGGGCATTCCCGGCCGCAGAGCATGTATTCAGCGCGGATGACCGTGTTGTGGAGTCCCTGGAGTCCTTGTACGGACAGGCAAAAGGACAAGCGCAGAAACAAGCTAAGGAAAAGGTGGAATCTCAGTCATGATCATCGTAAGAGAAGTGGCTCAACTACGCAAGGTTATTGCCGAACGTCGGCAACTTGGAGCCAATGGAGCAAAAACGGTACACGATTCTGCCTCTTTACTGCAACATAAAGTCGGCTTTGTACCAACGATGGGATACCTGCATGAAGGACATGCGAGCTTGATGCACAAGGCGCGTGAAATGGCAGATACGGTGGTGCTTAGCATTTTCGTAAATCCGATCCAATTTGGACCGAATGAAGATCTGGAAAGCTATCCCCGCGATGAAGCTCGTGATTTGGAGGTAGCACGGCGTGAGGGCGTGGATATTGTATTTTTGCCAACTGTAGCAGAAATGTATCCACAACCAACCCAAACCAAAATTCGTGTATCCGCTTTGACAGATCGCTTGTGCGGTGCTTCCCGTCCCGGCCATTTTGATGGTGTGACTACGGTGGTAGCCAAGCTTTTTAACATGATAGGTCCTGATTTGGCCTTTTTTGGGATGAAGGACGCACAGCAGGTTGCTGTGCTCCAGCAGATGGTGACTGATCTCAATATGAACGTGACTATCGTACCTTGTCCCATCGTCAGAGAGGCGGATGGTTTGGCCCTCAGCTCCCGTAACGTGTATTTAAGTGCAGAACAGCGCGAGCAGGCATTGGTGCTGTCCCAGTCACTGCGTAAGGTGCAAGAAGTGAGCGAAGATATTGTAACAAACACAATTACGATTCGTCAGTTACATCAAATGGTGGAGTCCACCATTACTTCCTCTCCTTTAGCAGACATTGATTACATTGAAATTTTAACTTTTCCTGGTCTGGAGCCCCTTCTTCCCGAGCAGCGGCTATGTGATGTTCAGGAAGACATCATCGTAGCGCTAGCTGTGAAATTTGGCAGTACCCGACTGATTGACAATATAAGAATACAGAAGGCGGAGGTGCTTTCCCATGTTTAGAACTATGATGAAATCCAAAATTCACCGCGCTACGGTTACGGAAGCTAACCTGAACTATGTGGGGAGTATCACTATAGATGAAGATCTCATGGAGACATCGGATCTGTTGGAGAATGAAAAGGTTCAAATTGTAAACAATAACAATGGAGCTCGACTGGAAACCTATGTTATCCCCGGACCGCGTGGGAGCGGTGTGATCTGTCTCAACGGTGCGGCAGCTCGTTTGGTGCAGCCTGGTGATACAGTCATTATTATTTCCTATGCTTCCATGTCAAATGAAGAGGCCAAAACATACAAACCAACAGTGGTATTTGTTGATGAACATAATAAACCAGCCCAAACGATGAACAAAGAAGTACATGCGACGATCATGTAATGAATGGGAGTGCGGATGAAACCCATCTTTTAAGCGAAAAATGTGAGTGTATTAATCCATCTTTCATAAGGGCGGGATGCACATGTTCCAGCATGTATTCGCAGAAATGAACAGCATGTTAGATGATATCGTGAAGCATTACCCATCAGCCCAGGGCTCCCGCAGGCAGGAGCTGCTACAGCACTGGAGTCTGCTGCGGAGAATGAGTGACGGAATTATGGATGAGTGGCTGGCCTTTGAGGAAAAAATGGTGTGCCTGCGTGCGGCCGGCTTTTCCGCGGAGACCGATATGTCTGACACGGAGCTGCCTGAAAAAGAGCTGCCGGCTTTTAGTCGGGGGCAAGGGTATTATCGATTACTTATGTACCCTGAGGCGATCCAACAATTTGAGCAGGTACTACAGCATTTTCCGAACAGTTGGCAGAGTCGCATGTATATGGGAATGGCCTATTTTCAACTAGATGATCCAGCAGAAGCTGTATACCATTTTCAGAAGGTGCTGGACCTGACTGAGCAGGCAGGACTAAAAGCGGTCATCTATAATGCGCTAGGCTGTCTGTTGGCAAAGCAGGCTGACGTAGAGGAGGCGCAAAAATGTTTTGCTCTCGCACATCAGTTCGATCCTGCGTTACCCGAGCCGCTGCACAATATGGAAGCCTGTTTGTCCGGTACCGAAAAGCTTCGATACGACAACTCCATAATGACCTGGATGTAGTTGTCAGACACCGAGTAAGACGATGCATGCCCACCTCCTGAGGCGGCGTATGCATCGTCTTTTTTGGCTGTCTTAATTTCCAAACACGCGATCTTCTGCTATGCTAATATACGGAGTTATTATTTTTGTAAGTGTCATAAGAAAGGATTAAGCCCGAATGAAATTTGCGGTATTGGATTTTGAAACGACAGGCACCCAGTCCGCGGATGACATCATTCAAGTCGGACTTGCAATTATAGATCATGATAACAGCATTTCCCGTGTTTACGGCTCTTATGTGAACCCTGGCAGATCTATTCCACCTTTTATCACTGGATTGACCGGAATTACAGACGATGACGTGAAGGATGCACCTGCACTTGAAGAAATGATGATGGAGCTTGTGCCTATGCTGGACGATGTTGTACTGGTCGGTCATAATGTGGCGTTTGATTTTAATTTTTTGCAAAACGCTCTGGATCGGTGCGGATACTTGCCATTTAGCGGAAGAATCTTGGATACAATGGATTTTCTGAAAATTATGTTTCCATCACTATCTTCGTATCAGTTGGGTTTTGTGTCTTCTGAGTTCGGGCTGGCACATGATCGCCCTCACCAAGCAGACAGCGACGCATTGGCTACGGCCGAGGTGTTTTTAAAGTGTCTGGGTGAGCTTCAAGCATTACCTCTGATAACGATACAGCGGCTTAGTGATTTGTTTGCAGAGGAAGACAGTGACCTTGGATGGTTTCTTGATGGGGTGCGTGAAGAGAAAGAGCTTGATCCTATTCAGGATTTGGAGGGATATCAGTTTTTTCGTCAGCTTGCGCTAAAAGTGGAAGATTGGACGGAGCTAGCTGCTCCGCGTAGAGAAGATGACCCGAATCCACTGTCAGGTGTTACCTTTGAGGAGTACATGGATGATGTGCGGGACAATTTGCGTTCATCCTTGAGTCAATATGAGGAGCGCGAGGCGCAGATACAGATGATTGAGGGTGTGAATCAGGCACTGAGTGAAGACAAGCATCTGCTGATTGAAGCAGGTACAGGAACAGGGAAGTCTCTGGGTTATTTGCTCCCATCGCTGTATCACAGTGTGAAAAAGGGACAGCGCGTTATGGTGAGTACACATACGATCAACCTGCAGGAGCAATTACGCGAGCGCGACATTCCGATGCTGACCAAGGTGATTCCGTTTCCGTTCCGGGCTGCTATTTTCAAGGGTCGGGGACATTATTTGTGTCTGCGTAAGTTTGAACATAAAATAAACAGAAGAGACTTCGCTACACCGAAGGAAGATTTAATTACAGCGGCTCAGATGATCGTCTGGTTGACGCTAACAGAAACCGGTGATGATGAAGAACTGAATCTGAGCAACCGTGGAGGGGATTTCTGGGAAACGGTGGCGAGTGATTCAGAGTCCTGTCTTGGTCGTTCCTGCCCATGGTTCCGCAAATGTTATTATCATCGTGCACGCCATGAAGCAGGAATAGCGGATGTTGTTATTACGAATCACTCTAAGTTGTTCACAGACGTCAAAGCCAGTCATCAGTTATTGCCGAGCTATGAACATCTGGTGATAGATGAAGCCCATCACCTGGAGGAAGTAGCTGGTAAACACCTAGGTATGCATATGAAATATTTCACACTCGTGCATACACTGACGCGACTGTTCAAAGACAGCAAGAATGGACAACTGCCTTCACTTCGTCAACAGTTGGCGAAATCGGGGCACGAGAAGTCGGCAGATTGGGCCTCAACTATCGACCAGCTGTATCCGCTCGTGTTAGAGGTGAAGGAAACTTGGGACCTGCTAAGCGACAAGCTGTTTGGCATGTTGCCGGAGCGAAGTGATGCGACACCGGGTGAAACAGGACAGTTTTCTTCCCGTCTCAAACCTTCGGCCAAGCCTGCAAAGTGGGATCAGGCGGGAGCTTTGGAAAATCAGCTATATGTAACGATGAGCGAAATTTTGCGCAAGGGCGACAAGCTGATGCTGGACGTCAAGGAAGAACATGACGATTATGCGGCGGATAGCCTTATTACAGATATCACGGGTCTGCTCAAGGATTTGGCGGGGATTCGAGAAAATTTGCGCTTTTTTATCCGACTCGATGATGAAACAACCGTATACTGGCTCGAGGCAAGCGGGCAATTCCGTAGTAAATCATTGCAATTTTATGCGGTACCCGTCGATGTGAGCCGCCAGTTGAAAGAAATGTTTTTTGACAAAAAAAGAAGCATTATTCTGACTTCTGCTACCTTGTCGGTAGATAAGTCGTTTCAGTACATGATCGATCAGCTCGGCTTACAGGAGGCCGCAGATCAAGAGCGGCTGATGACTTCGCAGCTCCCGTCACCCTTTAATTACAGGGATCAGGTGTTGCTGGTTATTCCACGGGATTTCCCAAGTGTGAAGGGCAGTGTAGGAGATGCGCATTTTGTAGATATGCTCGTTAGCTCTCTAGGAGCGACTGCTCAGGCGACACGTGGGAGAATGCTCGTTCTGTTTACGTCCTATCGGATGCTCCGGCAAGTGTATGAGCCGCTCAAAGAGGCCTTAGCATCCAGCGAAATTACTGTGCTGGGACAAGGTGTGGACAGTGGAAGTCGCAGCAAGCTAACCCGCCGGTTTCAGGAAGCGAAAGCTTCTGTATTGCTGGGGACCAGCAGTTTCTGGGAAGGCGTCGATATTCCGGGGAAGGCTCTGACTTGTCTAGCCATTGTTCGCTTGCCGTTTCAACCGCCGAATCACCCGCTGCTGGAGGCAAAAAGCGAACTGCTCCAGCAGCAGAAGAAGAATCCATTTATGAAGCTGTCTGTACCGCAAGCGGTCATTCGCTTCAAACAGGGATTTGGTCGGTTGGTACGTACAGCGAACGACCACGGGGTCGTTATCGTTTATGATACGCGTGTGATTGAATCCTATTACGGAAAGCACTTTTTGTACTCGTTACCGGGACCAAAAATGGAGCATATGCCATCGGAGCAAATGGTGCCCCGCATCGCCGAATGGCTCCAATCCGCCCCGGAGACAGAGGCATAACGGACGGACATAAGTATGTTCGTTACAATTAGGGGGAGCAAGTATGAAATCAGATAAAATTTCAGAGGCTGTCGTACGGAGGTTACCCGTATATTTACGTTATCTGAATGCACTGCACAAACGGGAGGTGGCTACGGTCTCTTCTCAAGAGCTGGGACAGAGGCTAGATTTGAACCCGGCCCAAATCCGTAAAGATCTTGCTTATTTTGGAGATTTTGGTCGGAAGGGTATCGGTTATGATGTTTCTTATCTCATTGAGAAAATACGCCATATCCTGAAAATCGACCAACAAATTAATGTAGTATTGGTCGGAGCGGGTAATCTGGGGCAAGCCCTTTCGAATTATAACGCTTATTTAAAAGACAATATGAAGATTGTGGCGGTATTTGATGCGTTTCCGGATAAGGTAGGAACCAAGATCAATACATTGGTCGTGCAACCGATGGATGAACTGGAAGCGACTGTGAAAGAAAAAAACATTCGAATCGGGATTATTACCGTACCTGATTTTGAAGCACAGCACGTGGCTGATAGGCTTATTGATAGCGGAATTGGAGCGATCCTGAACTTTGCACCGACTACTCTCAAGGCACCAGCCAACATTCGGATTCATGCCACAGACTTTACAACTGATTTGCTTAGCCTCGCTTATTATTTGGAGGACGGAAAGGAAGAAGCACAATATGACAGTGAATAAATGGATGATTAAAAACGGATCTTTTGCCGTAAATGGACCAGAAGCAGGGGTAGTCCATGGTTTTATGATTGTGGAGGATAGTCGTATTACTTATATTGGCGAAACCTTGCCTGCGGGTGAGGAAGAGACGGAAGCGATCGATGGTAAAGGGCTATTGTTTTTACCTGGTCTGATCAATACTCATGGTCATGCGGCGATGTCTCTACTGCGTGGGCATGGAGATGATTTGGCACTTCAAGTATGGCTTCAGGAAAAAATGTGGCCTATGGAAGCCAAGTTTACATCTACAGACGTGTACTGGGGTACGTCCTTGTCTGTGCTGGAAATGCTGAAAGGTGGAACAACAACCTTCCTCGATATGTACGATCATATGGATGAGGTGGCTCGTGTGGCTGAAGAGTCAGGTATTCGTGCAAGTCTGATGCGTGGAGCAATTGGACTATGTTCGGAGGAAGAACAGCGAATCAAGCTGGCAGAGGCCGTGACTTTTGCGCGTAACTGGCACGGTAAAGCAGACGGCCGTATTACAACGATGATGTCACCGCATGCGCCATATACATGTCCACCTGCGTTTATTGAAAAATTCGTACAAGCTGCGCATGATCTGGACTTGCCACTGCATACGCACATGTCTGAGACGATCGCCGAAGTAGAGCAAAACGTACGCGACTACGGTTTGCGTCCGGTTGCACACTTGGATAAGCTTGGCTTTTTCTCCCGTCCTTCGCTTGTTGCCCATGGCGTTCATTTGAACGACGAAGAAATAGCTTTACTGGCAGAACGTGGTGTAGCGGTTTCCCACAATCCTGGCAGCAACTTGAAGCTGGCAAGTGGTGTGGCAAGAGTGCCTGAATTGCTGCGTGCAGGGGTTACGGTTTCTCTCGGAACGGATGGTCCTGCCAGCAATAATAACCTGGATATGTTCGAGGAAATGCGTCTGGCAGCACTTATTCACAAGGGTGTATCCGGTGACCCTACGGCAGTTCCTGCAAGTGAAGCGCTGCGTCTGGCAACAGAATACGGTGCAAAGTCGATTGGTTTAAAAGAAGTAGGAGCGTTGGCAGCAGGCAACAAGGCTGACTTTATCGCGTTGGATCTGAATCAGGCACATTTCTTGCCGCGTACAGATCTTATTTCCCATGCGGTATACTCTGCAAGCGCCAAGGACGTGGCTCATGTGTGGGTAGACGGTCGTCAGGTTGTGAAAAACGGCGAATGCCTGACTATGGACGAGGAACGTATCAAACATGAGGCACAAGCCGCCTTTGAAGGGCTGCTGTCGCGCTAATTCAGGTGTCACATCCCCTTAGAGAGGAAGCACGGGTTTGAAAAATAAGAAAAAATGGATAGCGGTCGCCATTTTGGCCGTGATACTGATCCTGGTCAGCATTTTCTGGTATTATTCCTATGTTACTCAAGACCAGGTGGCTGAGAAAAATGCCGCTATCATTAAGGCCAAGCAATCAGGTGGTCTGGTTAGCACGACTCAAACATGGAAGTCTGTGTGGGATCAGGTATATTGGGTGGTTCAAGGGAAAAATGCACAGAATGAAAATATAATGGTATGGGTTCCTTTTCAAAAAGTGGAGGGACAACCTAACGTACCTGCCGCAGATAATAGCGGTGTTCATACCGAGCTGCTGAAGAACGGAGTCGACGAGCAAAAAATGACGTCGCTAATTCAGCAGCAGCTTCCAGGTGTAAAAATTGTAAGCCTCCAGCCGAGTGTGTTCAATGGCGAATATGTGTGGCAGCTGTTTTACGATGATGGAAGCCATCATTACTATGCCTTTTACCGTTTTTCAGATGGGGGAGCGACGGGGGTAAAGTATACTTTGCCCAATAACTGAGCTGGTTGAGGATCAGCAGATGTGGAATGAATGACTAGTAAATGATTAAAAGCTCAAGAAAAAGACGTAAATGCGATGAAATTCGTATTTACGTCTTTTAGTCTTGCTATGCCGTAAAGATGAGCTGAATGCCAGCGAAGCATCTTTACCTACCCAACTTCTCTCCTAAGGCAAATTCATCTTTATGGCGGGCAACAGCGATCGTAAGATCAAATCCTACACGCAGCGTCCCACCTCCACCATAACCAAAGATTTTGCCTCATCACAACTCCTCCACACATTGCCTTCGATTTTAGATATACGTTATGATATACTATATTTTATAAGTGATAGACAAAAATGATAGAAAAAAGAATTGCTGATCACTGTAAGATCATGCAATTTGGTTGTTTGTTGACATTCGTCCCGTTTCTTCTGAGTTTTACATTTTGAGAGGAGGATGTTGTTTGAAATTGCGTGCAGTTCCTATCGTTGTGGCGGCAGTTTTGGCAGCTTTGCTGCTATTTGGGGGATGGTTCATTTACCGTCAGGTTACAATGCAAAGTCCTCTGGAAAAACTGGTTTCTCAATATCCAGGCGTGACAAGCGCTCAAATAGATATTAAACAGGATCAGGTTGTATTGAAACTAGATCTCAAACCGCAGGCGGATGTGGCCGGATTGGTCGATGTAGTTAAGCAAAAAGGACAATCCATCATTGGCAGCCGCACCATTAAGCTCGATATTGCAGACCGTTCCAATACAGCACTGAATCAATGGTGGTCTGAGGCTATGTTTCCTGTAGCCGAAGCGATGGAAAATAGAAAGTATACTCAAATTTCATCTACAGTTGAGCATATGAAAAAGAAAAAGACGGGTATCAAAGCTGATACCGACATGGATTCGAACAATGTCTATATCCGACTCAGCGAAGGGAAAGCGACCAAGTTTATCGTTTTGCCACGTCAATCTCAGCAGATGGGGGTATGGCCTAATGCCTAGATGGATCAAGGAAATATTAATCGGCATTGTGCCGGTAACCATTATATTTCTCGTTTTTATTGGGGTAAATATTATCCCTCTTCTAGTTGCTGGTGTGATGTTCAGCGGCTTGTTAATGCTCATGCATGCTCGTGGAGGCTTGGCCGTAGGTGCTGGGCAAGAACGTAAACGTAAAAAAAATGGCCCGGACAAGCTGACTTTTGAGGAAATCGGTGGGCAAGAAAGCGCTAAGCAGGAGCTGCGTGAGGCCTTGGATTTTTTGAATCGACATGATGAAATCTCCAAGTTTGGTATCCGTCCATTAAAAGGCGTTTTGCTCACAGGTCCTCCGGGAACAGGAAAAACACTGATGGCTAAGGCAGCGGCACACTATACTAATTCTGTTTTTGTTGCAGCCTCAGGTAGTGAATTTGTTGAAATGTACGTTGGTGTTGGAGCAGGTCGTGTGCGTGAGTTGTTCCGGGAGGCACGTACTCGTGCAGCCAAGGAAAAGAAGGAAAATGCAATTATTTTTATTGACGAAATCGACGTAATTGGTGGTAAACGTGAGGGTGGACAGCAACGAGAATATGATCAGACTTTGAATCAGTTGCTGACAGAAATGGATGGTATTTACTCGGTAGATACACCGCGGATTTTGATCATTGCGGCAACAAACCGTAAAGAAATGCTGGACAGCGCCTTAACGCGCCCAGGGCGTTTTGACCGTCATATTCAAGTGGATTTGCCTGATAAGAAGGGCCGTCTTCATATTCTTAAAATTCATGCCAAAAACAAACCGATTCAGGAAGATGCGAATCTGGATAAAATTGCTGAGGAATCTTATGGGTTTTCTGGCGCACAGCTGGAGAGCGTAATGAATGAAGCGGCAATCTATGCGATGAGACAGGATCAGAAAATGATTGCACAGAAACATCTGTCGATGGCAATTGACAAAGTGATGATGGGTGAAAAGACAGATCGAGAATCGACCTTGGAAGAGAAAAAACGTGTAGCGATCCATGAACTGGGACATGCTATTATGGCCGAAATTGTTCGTCCTGGTAGCGTAAGCCAGGTTGCACTTAGCCCACGTGGGAAAGCGCTTGGGTATGTGCGCCACAATCCACAGCAAGAGCATTATTTATACACCAAGCAGTATCTGGAGGAGCAGATTATGATCTCGCTCGCAGGGGCTACGGCAGAAGAAATGTACTATGGCGGTCGAAGTACCGGCTCTAGTAATGATTTTGAGCAGGCGCTGAACATCGTCCATACGATGATGACTTCCGGTTTGACTTCACTTGGCATTATTAACATGGAAATGGTAACGAAAGAAGAACTCATGCGGGAAAATGGCGAGATTATGGCTGACCTGCATACCCGAACTTTGGAACTGCTGGAAAAGCATCGTCCTGTGTTCGACAACTCACTTGACATCCTAATGAAGGAGGAAACTTTGTCTGGAGACCAATTTAGATGTCAATTTAGTGAAAATGCTTTATTACCAGCATAATTTTTTATGCTGGTTATTTTTTTTTACTTTTAGTCCGTGCTAAGATATTATTATCTATTGGGACATAAACATGTATTTTTCGACAAAGAAGGATACAATATATGAGAGTGACCAGGAAAGGGTGGAGTTAAGAATCATGCAATTTAAAAAAATCGGCGTCATCGGCGGCGGCACCATGGGACAGGGGATTTCTGAAATGCTCGCGTCCAAAGGAATCGATGTGCTGCTGGTAGAGCAGACACCAGAGAAACTAGACTACGCCTACAATATGATTGAAACGAGTCTGGACAAACAACTGGAAAAATGGGCAATTACTCAAGCTGAGAAAAAATTGATCTTATCCCGTATTCAGAAAGTATCCCATTTAGCGGAGCTCGGCAGCTGTGATATGGTCATTGAGACTATTACAGAGAATCTGGACGAGAAGAAAGCAGTGTTCCAAGAGCTGGACCATGTGTGTCCAAACAATATTATTCTTGCAAGTAATACATCCACGCTGAGCCTGACCGAGCTTGCCAGCTCGACCAAGTATCCAGAGCGTGTTATTGGTATGCACTTTATTTATCCAGTATCCCGTATTGATCTCGTAGAAATTATTCGTGGTTTAAAAACTTCGGATGATACCTTTGAAAACACTAAGATGTTCGTGGAAGAAATAGTGGAGAAAAAAGGAGTCATGATTTATGAATCTCCTGGATTCGTAACAAGCCGGATTATCTGTCTGCTGATTAACGAAGCGGCCCATGTACTTCAAGAAGGCGTGGCTTCCGCTGATGATATCGATGACGCTATGCGAATCGGCTATAACTTCCAAAACGGTCCTTTGGAAATGGCTGACCGCTTTGGTCTGGATTCCGTTTTGGCTGCTCTGGAGCGTATGTTCCGTGAATTTGGTGAATTGAAATATCGTCCGTCCATCGTACTGAAGAAAATGGTGCGTGCAGGTAATCTGGGCGTGAAATCGGGCGAAGGCTTCTTTAAGTACGACAAGGATGGTGACCGGATATGAAAATTCTCGTAATCAATGCAGGGAGTTCTTCCCTGAAATACCAATTGTATGATATGACGGACGAGTCCGTTTTGGCAAAGGGATTGGTAGAGCGCATCGGTATGGATTCCTCCATTCTGACGCATAAGCCAACCAATAAAGAAGAATACACCGAAGTTAGCGAAATTTTGGAACATACTACAGCCATCCGTAAAGTGCTGAACGCACTCACAGATGCTGAACATGGTGTAATCTCCAGTACTAGCGAAATTCAGGCTGTGGGCCACCGTGTGGTTCATGGAGGCGAAATCTTCAAACAGTCTGCAGTTGTAACGCCTGAAGCGAAGAGTGAAATCCGCCGCTTGTTTGACCTGGCGCCACTGCATAACCCTGCTTCCATGATGGGGATTAAAGCGGCTGAATTGAATATGCCAGATGTACCGCAGGTTGTAGTATTCGATACCTCGTTCCATCAAACCATGCCTGAAAAAGCTTATATGTACGCCATTCCAAGAGTGTTGTACAATAAGTACAAGGTTCGTCGTTACGGTGCCCACGGTACTTCTCATGATTTTGTGAGTAAGGAAGCAGCCAAATTCCTTGGTCGTCCTTTGGAAGACCTGAAGATTATCACTTGTCATATCGGTAATGGTGGTAGTGTAACAGCAGTTCAAGGCGGTTTGTCTGTTGATACTTCCATGGGGATGACTCCACTGGAAGGCCTTATGATGGGTACTCGTAGTGGTGATTTGGACCCAGCAATTGTACCTTATGTCATGAACAAAGAAGAATTGACTGTCAATGAAGTCAATTCCATGCTGAACAAGCATAGTGGACTTTTAGCTATCTCCGGTATTAGCAGTGACATGCGTGAAATCACAGAAGGTATGGAAAAAGGCGAAGCTAATTCTACATTGGCATTTGAAATGTATGAATACCGTCTGCGCAAATACATTGGATCGTATGCTGCCGCAATGAACGGGGTAGACGTAATTGCATTTACAGCAGGTGTAGGCGAGAACTCCATCGTTCTGCGTAAGAGAGTGTTGGAGCAATTGACATTCCTCGGTGTCGAGCTGGATGAATCGTTGAATGCTATTCGTTCTGGCGAGCCTCGCCGGATCACAACTGCAAATTCAAAGGTAGAAGTACTGATCATTCCAACGAACGAAGAACTGGTTATTGCCCGCGACACGTTCCGTCTGGTTCAGTAGTTCGGTTCAAGTGTAAACTTTATGCATGTGGACTATTGTTTGAGTTCCACATGCACCAAACAGCGAGAGCAAACAGCCTGACCCAGGGGGAAGGGCTGTTTGATTTTCGGTTAAGAGGAGAGAGACGGTCATGACGAATAAAAGTACGATTGCCCAAGTGGGTCGCCATGTAGGGGAAACGGTTACAATCGGCGCTTGGGTAAACAATAAACGATCTAGTGGTAAAATTCAGTTCCTGCAACTGCGCGATGGTAGCGGGTATATTCAAGGGGTTATCGTGAAAAGCGAAGTGTCCGAGGATATTTGGAATGACGCCAAATCCTTGACTCAAGAAAGCTCCCTTTACGTTACTGGAGTGGTGCGTGAAGAACCGCGTAGCCAATCGGGCTTTGAATTAACGGTTACAGGCATTGAGATTATTCATTTGACCGAAAACTACCCGATTACACCCAAAGAGCACGGTGTAGATTTCCTGATGGATCATCGTCACTTGTGGTTGCGTTCCGCCAAGCAACGTGCTGTTCTGATCGTACGGGCGGAAATTATCCGTGCTGTACAGGAATTCTTTAACGGCAACGGCTTTACGAAGGTGGACCCACCTATTTTGACTCCTTCTTCTGCAGAAGGCACAACAGAGTTGTTCCACATTAAATATTTTGATGAAGATGCGTATTTGACACAAAGCGGACAGTTGTACATGGAAGCCGCGGCAATGGCGCTGGGCAAAGTGTATTCCTTTGGTCCAACTTTCCGTGCGGAAAAGTCCAAAACACGTCGTCACCTGATTGAGTTCTGGATGATCGAACCTGAGATGGCTTTTGTGGATCATGAAGAATCCTTGCGCGTACAGGAGCAGTTTGTAAGCCATATCGTGCAATCTGTTCTGAAAAATTGTGCGAAGGAGCTTGAAACCATCGGACGCGATGTTTCGAAGCTGGAGCAAATTCAAGGCGAATTCCCACGTATTACGTATGATGAGGCGATTGCCTTCCTTCAAGGTGAAGGTTTCGATATCCCATGGGGGGAAGACTTTGGTGCTCCTCATGAAACGGCGATTGCCGAAAGATATAACAAGCCTGTGTTTATTACACATTGGCCGACACACATTAAGGCATTCTATATGAAACCAGACCCGACCCGTCCAGAGGTTGTTCTGTGTGCCGATATGATCGCTCCTGAAGGCTACGGCGAAATTATCGGGGGTTCCCAACGGATTGATGATCCAGCATTGATGGAAGAACGTTTTAACGAGCATAACTTGGCTCGTGAAGCCTACCAATGGTATATGGATCTGCGCACATATGGTACCGTTCCGCATTCTGGTTTTGGACTGGGCCTGGAGCGTACAGTAGCATGGATTTGTGGACTCGATCATGTACGTGAAACGATTCCGTTCCCACGTATGCTGTATCGTTTGTATCCGTAACCGATGACCGGATCATTCGACAAGACATCAGCGGCAGAATGGGCGGAGGGAGTAGCCTTTGCTATGGAAGCCGGAATGGTCCAGATTCCCTACGCCCTGCTCAAGCATTATCGAACACTTCGGCTGGCAGATGGCGAAATGCTGCTACTGATGCAGTTGCTTGCCTTCAAACAAGCGGAACGTAATGAATTTCCGACATGGGAACAATTGCAGGCCCGTATCGGATGCACTGCGAATGAAATCGCACTCTATTTCAGTAAGCTCATGAAAGAAGGATTTTTGAGAATTGATTCCGTAGAAGACCGCAGTTCATCTGTACAATTCGAACGTTACAATTTGACGGGGCTGTATCGTAAGTTGGCAGAATGTATGATCGCCGAGCGTAACGAGCAGCACGATGAAGATGACATTTTGTTTGCCGGAAAGCCGGATTTACTGAATGGAATATCGGAATCCCCGCTTACAGAAGAACGGAATTTGTTCACGATTTTCGAGAAAGAATTCGGGCGACCATTATCACCGATGGAATACGAGACGATCACCAGCTGGGTGGATCAGGATCGGTATCCCGAGGAGCTTATTTTGCTGGCTTTGAAGGAAGCGGTATTTGCAGGGAAGGTACATTTCCGGTATATAGACCGTATTTTGCTGGAGTGGAGCCGAAACCGTGTCCGTAATGCACAGGATGCCAAAGAATACGCCCAGCGATTCCGTGGTGGCGGACGCAATTAATGTATCGGTCTAAGCCTTTTAGGTAGTAGACTTATATATGAAGGCTGTTACTGCAGATTGGCTATTGTGCAATGAGGACAACATGGAATATCGCCTGTGCGCGTGAGCTAAGCCGAAATGAAGACGAGTAAATAGGCTTTAATGATAGAGGACACACCATTCCGTCAGGAGGGTGTGTCCTTTTTAAATTATTTTTTCGAAATATGCAGGGGAAGGAAATTTCCTGGCGTCTATAGTATTGGGAAGGGGGAGAGCGTCATTGATATAGAGAGAATCATTGAACGAATACGGTCTGGTGACCGGCAGGCGTTCCGTGAGATCGTAGAGCTGTACAGCAAGCATGTATTTCATATCGCCTATTCGGTGCTGCATGACAGCAAGGAAGCAGAAGATGCCGCGCAGGAGGCATTCGTTCAGGTGTACAAGTCTCTCCCCCAGTACCGGAACGAAGGTTTTAAAACGTGGCTGAGCCGAATTGCGCTCCACAAAGCGCTGGATATTAAGCGCAAACAGGACAGACGCCCCGCAGAGCTAATAGACGTCGCACAATCCCTTGTACAGCTCCCTTCCCGGGATGAGGATGTGCTGGCTCGTCTCATCCGCGAGGAGCAAATTAAAGAACTATCGCAAAAAATCGCTCAGTTGCCCCAGCAACATCGGGATATTATTCAAGCCTACTATATGCAAGGCAAAACCTACGACCAAATTGCAGAAGAGACGCAGGTAGCTTTAAAAACGGTAGAGTCGAGACTCTACCGGGCGCGACTATGGATTCGAAACCACTGGAAGGAGGAGGAATGGCAATGACTGACCAACAGGATAAACCGTGGATTGAAGGGAAATCGAATGACTGGCATGCTTACATTGCAGGAACTTGCACGATAGAGGAATCTGCCCGGCTGGAAAGGCTCCTGCTGGAAGACGAACAGGCGCTGATGTTATATCTTGTTGCACTGGAGCAATTGGAGTCAACTATGAAAGATTATTCTGCCTGGATGGATACGGAGCGCTTCACAGATCAGGTAATGGCCGTTCTTCCCGAGCTAGAAGCTGAACCGAGTCAAGTTATGTTCAAAAAACGCCGCTGGTTTGAAAAACCTGTGTTTCACTATGTTGTCGCCGCAAGCCTAACGTTGATCTTGTTGTCCAGTGGAGCCTTTGACAAAATGATGCCGCAAACAGACGGAAAGCCGATTCCTCCAAAAGAACGCGTCTCTTACAGTGAAGAGGTCATGCGAGCTACCACGACCTGGCTCGATAAATTAAAGCCCTAAATCTTCGGATAAAGGGTGAGACGAAAAACTCAAAAACAACAACCTTCAGATGGGGACTTCATTAAAATCCCATAAATAGAAAGGAAGTGTAGCGATGCCTTATACGGAAAGAAGCAAGCTCTTGGCATTTCTATTGAACATCATTCCCGGTGTGGGACACTATTACTGGACCAGAAAAGCCAATGCGTTTGTATACACCATTTTGTTTTTCGGATGTCTGGCGGGAGGATTATTTTTTTCAGTGGTATCAAGAGACGAATTACCTTTATTGGCCAGTATGTTTGTTGCCGCTCTTTTTTGGGGACTGAGTATGCTGCATATTATTATTAGCTTGTTGCGTTATGATCCTCGTGCAGCTGCTGTTCCATATCCCCCTCATGTAGGACCTAATCCATATGGTTATTACTCGCAAAGTGGGCCTTATGGACAGGCTGGTTTAACAGGAGAGGTACCGGAGGAGGCAACACACGCAGATACGGATTCACCGGGGGCAGGAATGGGATATGGCCCAGGCTATAACCATTATCAACAAGGACACTATGGTATGGCAGGATCACCTGCTTTTCAAAAAGGATCGGACAATGAACGATTTTTTACGATTTTGCTGTCGTTCATTCCTGGATTGGGACACCTTCACTTGGGCCTGATGCAGCGTGGTTTGTCTTTTCTGCTATCTTTCTTTGGCTTTGGAGCGATCCTCGTTTTTATTACCAGCATTACAAACGAATCCGGATTTTTGGCGTTTGCGGGCGTGTTACCGATCATTTGGCTGTATTGCATGTTTGATGCGGTGCAGCATGTACATCGCAAACAAGCGGGAGAAATGCTTCAGGACCGTACTTTGTTTGAGGAACTGGAATATGGAAGAGTCGAGGGACGGCGGAGTAAAATGCTGGCTACCATTTTATCGGTATTTCCCGGTGCTGGACATATGTATATCGGTATGCAAAAGCGTGGACTCCAGCTCATGCTTCTGTTTTTAGGAGGCATCTATGTACTGGACGTGCTGCATCTTTCACTTTTTTTGTTCCTGATTCCGGTGGTCTGGTTTTATAGCTTTTTTGATGCGTTGCAGCAAGTAAGCCGTTATGGACGGGAGCCGCTGATCGACAAGCCTGTGATCGGTATGTTTGCACAATATCACCGCTGGGTAGGCTTGGGGTTACTATTGCTAGGAGCCTATTACATCTTAATCAACGTATTAGTTCCTACTTTGGAACGTCTGTTTCCGAATGGAGAGATTTATAATTTGGTTGACATGTATCTACGAACGATTATCGTATCCTTATTGTTGATCGGCGGTGGTATTTGGATGATGATCGGGAATTCCAAATCTAAACGAGTAAAGGAGAAGCAATAGAATGGATACTGAATTTTCAAAGAGTGAGGCTCCCTTTAAGGGAGCCCATCATCCTCAGAGCGATGGAGGAGGCTCCACAGGTATATTGGGTACATCATCTAACAAAAATAATTCCTCTAAAGCGTCAAACGCTCCGGCAGGGGTGTGGAAAGTCGGAAGGCTGTCCATGGGACTTTTCCTCGTCCTGCTGGGGAGCATAACGTTTGCCTCCAAGTTTTGGGGAGCGGGCATACTGGACCAGGCTTTGACCTGGTGGCCTGTCGTTTTTGTTTTGCTAGGTTTGGAAATTTTAATGTATACTGCTTGGAAGGGGACGCGTGAGCGTATTCGTTATGATGTATTCAGTATGTTTATTACGGCGGTATTGGTTTTTTGCTGTATCGGATTTGCCTTGGTCAGTTCATTGGGGATCACTCCGCAAGTCAGAGAAATAATGAGTTCGGTTCAGGAAACAAGGGTTCTCCCAGACTGGCATGAAAAACTGCCTGCCAAAGTGAACAAAGTGATTGTACAGGGAGAAGATCCTTATGCGGTCAAAATTGACGCAACCAGCTCACCGGAAGTGCATGTGTTCGGAAGTTATGTATACACAGGCAAAGAGGACGAAATAAAGGGTCAAGATTTATATCAGACCAAGCAAATCGGCGATACCTTGTATGTATTACTGGGTCAAATTCCGACACGGTTTATGCAGACTCAACAGCAGCTTGATGTTACGATTGCTGTACCTGAGGGAATTACGGTTACTGTGCGCGATAGCCGAGGAAATATAATTGAAAAATAGGGAGATTTTCCGGCTCCAACTTTACATTTTGTATCATTCACGCGATACTTGAAAAGGAAGCCTGAGATGTCATCCATGTCGCTAACTAATGGTGCATTTGCTTATCAGGCGAAACTTGATGGTGTGCAGTCGAATAGCGATTGTGATCGGAAATGAGGGAGAAAAATGATTTCGTTGAATCCTGATACGCTTACAGGGCGTGAAAATTATAAGCTGTTGACCGGAAGTATTATTCCAAGGCCGGTAGCCTTTGTAACGACTTTGAGCAGCGAAGGGGTGCTGAATGGTGCGCCGTTCAGTTATTTTTCCATCGTTGCTTCCGAGCCGCCACTGCTGTCTGTATCCGTACAACGTGTCGATGGAGTATCCAAAGATACAACACGTAATGCGATGGAGCATAAAGCTTTTGTCGTACATATCACAGACGAGGACAATGTGGGAGCGGTGAATGTGACGGCTTCCCGTCTGTCTCCGCAGGAGAGTGAGGTTACACTGGCAGGCCTTACCCCGATAAAAAGTACAAAAATCGCAGTTCCCGGTGTGACAGAAGCGAAAATACGCATGGAATGTATTCTGGAACAGGTGATACCGCTAGGAGGCAAGGAGGACACACCTGCTTGTGATCTGTTAATCGGACGCGTAGTGCAGTATCATTTATCCGAGGAAGCGTACCAAAATACGTATGTGATTGCTAAGGAGTTGCGTCCAGTAAGTCGGTTGGCTGGGAACAATTATGCGAAGCTAGGAGAGCAATTCACGCTGGAGCGTCCCCAATAGGGGGCGCTTTTTTTACAGCATGCCTAAAATTACATCGGAAGGATTCTTATTCATCACATTTCCTTTATGAAGGCTATGTTTAATCTGAATGTTGATATTATTGTGGTGTTTCGAGAGCCAAGTGTTTAAAATGAGTCCCTATTTTGTTGGAGTTCCCTGATGAAAAAAACATTTGCCATTGACCATCGTTTAGTTTCCAAATGGAACTTCTTAATGACCTATTTCCATCGTCAATCGATTTAGTACAGTATGTTGAATGTACAAAATCTGACGACAACAACTTTATTTTAAAGTTGGTAATTATAAATGGTATGTAGTTCAAAGGAGCTCTATCATTTAAAAAAATTAATTGCAATGATTTGTCGTATTTTTTACCCGAAGAGCCATATCACCTCAACTAAGATTTTATGTCACCACTAGGATAGGAAACTTTTTTAATAAAAAAGAGAACGTACCGTGCTTTTCGCTCAGGCCCCGTTCTCGATATTCAATAACCGCTTTTACTAATAATGATACACATCTTTGAGACTTATGAGTTTATTTACTTCAAAGTTTTCAGCAGCAGGGAGCGATACGTCGTTTCAAACAAAAATTCAAACGCCTCCAAATGCTTTTTAGCCTCAAATACATCACGGCCCCACGCATAAATGCCGTGGTTACGCAATAAAATTCCAGGCACCTGATCATTCAGTACACCAGACACCAGCCTGGCAATCGAGGCAATATCCGCGTAATTAGGCAGCACAGGAATATCAATCGCAGCATTTTCTTCCCAAATGTTAAAAGCCTTGATCAGCTCAATACCTTGGATAGGTACAGCGCTTTGCTCACCATAATATTCGGAAATCAGATTGTTAAACACGGTATGCACATGAAAAACTGCTCCACAGCCTGTCAGGCGGTAAATTTCGCAATGGATGAGCGTCTCTGCACTTGGCTTGAGGTTTGTGGCTTCTGCTGCTTTTCCGTATTGGTCTACGAACAGAAAATCCTCAGGAGTGCGTTTGGTTTTATCTTTGCCGCTGGCGGTAACTGCAAAATAAAATTGTTCAGGATGAAAATCACCGATTCGGATCGACAGATTGCCGCTTGTGCCTGGGAACCAGTTACGAGAGGCGAATAGCTCCTTGACATCAGCGAGTTCTTCCAACGAACGGCGTTTTTCCTCGAATGAAATGTCTGCCAAGTTAAAACTCATTACAGTACCCCCTGTTTTTGCTTTAAATCCTCGATAATGTCATCAAATGTTTCAAAGGGGACATGTGGTACGCCAAGTTCTTGACACTTTAAAGTCAGATGCGAACGTGAGTACACAAGATTGGCAATTTTAGCTCCTTCAAAATCGGTTAGGCTGTCGCCGATCAAAATCCGTTCATATTGTTCGGAAGGGTATTGACGAATCACAGTCGTTTTACACATGCCGCAGTCATTTGTACACGGCTCCTCACATGGATGCGGCCACGTAATCTGGATGCGCTCCTCGGAAAAATCTGCTTTGTTGCAATAGATGTGGTCGTGTGGAATATCGAATGGTTTTAGCAATGGATCAATAAAAAAATCAATGCCGCCGCTGGTAACGAAAAATTCAATCTGATGCTCCCGTACATAGTCCAAAAAGCGTGCAAAGCCCTCGCGTATACCAGCTTGTCCAAGTACATATGAGATAATTTCGCCCTTTTGCTCCGAAGGCATCAAGGCGAACATCGCACCTACGCCTTCACGAATGGATGTATGCCCATTTACGATCTGATGCATGATGGGCTCACAGCCTGCAGGCTGAAAATGCTTCATAATGGCGACAATATTATCGCTGTTCGTAATTGTCCCGTCAAAATCGCAAAAAATGACGGGCTTCTTTGCTGTGCTCATCGTTCACCTCCCCATATGTCAAGCGCAGATTGCAGCTCGGGGTGAGTACGGGCGTATTCTGCCAGCGGGACATTCTGCTGTACGGCTTCAATCGCCTGCACAAAGGCGCGCCCACCGGCTTCTGTACCTAGCGGATGGCCGTGAATCCCACCCCCGGCGTTGACAACAACGTCAGTACCAAAGTCACGTACAATTAACGGCACGAGGCCCGGGTGAATCCCTGCGGAAGGGACAGGCATGCTGGCCTTCAGCGGTAGATCAGGGGTGATCAGTTCATCGCGGATCGCCATGTTTTCCTCACGCGGCATCGTCACTGAGCCGTAGGGAGAAGGGAAGAGGACGAGGTCAGCGCCAGCCAGCCGCATAAGCTGACCAAGTAGAACGGACGCCGATATACCATAATGTGGCGACGGATAAGCAGCTCCCGCCAACGAAGGATGAGCAGCAATTGGCACCGAGACGGCGGGATCGCTGCTAAGTTCATGCAGCACATCGTAACCGTAGGCCAACACGTTAAACAGTAACGCGTTGGCACCCGCGTCGATGGCCTTGAGAGCTTGCGTCTTAAGCTGCGAGGTCGGCCCCGTTAAATTAGCCGCATACAGCAGCTTTTTACCGGTTTCGCGCTCAGCCGCTTCGGCAGCTTTGATGCAGGCTTCGACTCGTTTCTCAATTGGTGTCAGCGCATTTTCAAACAAGATCTCGTCATCCTTGATCAGATCGACACCGCCGAGAGCCTGCCGGGTAAACTGTTCACGAAGTTCGTCCAAATTGAGGCCAATCACAGATTTGAAAATGCTCATGAGCAGAGGGCGATCATGCACGCCGAGCTGCTCGCGCAAGCCGCTGATACCGAATTTCGGTCCGGGAAAAGCAGAGCGGAAGGCTTCCGAGAAACCCAGCTTCGTTAGTTTAATTCGGCCGTCCATCGAAATTTTGCCGAAGACTGTGACCAGCAGTGCGGGAATATCCCGGCTGAAGTTGACATCCGGGTAAGCGATGGTCAGGTCGGCGTACCGTTCACCAGGACCTCCATCGTGAATATCCACAGAATGAACCGAGCCAAGATGCTTTTGCATCGCGTCCCGTTTGGCTTGCGGGAGCTCAGTCCAGCTGCCCACCGTCATGCCGATGGCAATAGATTGGGCCTTTTGGTTAAAATCGGCTTTGTCATCGTATACCCGGTAGGTCGCCAAGCAATAGCTCATTCAATTCCCTCCTTGAGTACAGCTCCCATCTCGCGGGATCGTTCAGCGCACCGCTGCACCGCCGCAATCACCGTTTCATAGAAGTCACCTTTGTCCAGCATTTCCAATGCAGCTACCGTAGAGCCATTAGGAGACATGATTTTGTGGCGAAGGGCAGAAGGCTCCTCTCCGGTTTGCTGTACCATGCGTGCCGCTCCAAGCGCGGTTTGCACCGTTAGTTCGTGCGCTTGCTCAGGGGTCAAGCCACCACGAATTCCCCCGGCAATCATGGCTTCCATCAGATAGTAGACATAGGCAGGGCCGCTTCCAGATATCCCGGTCAAAACATCCATTTTCTCTTCCTCTATAACCGTCACCGTACCTACAGATTCGAACATCGTAAGCACATTTTTACGCTGGTTTTCGCTGATCTCTTTGGAAAAGCTAATGCCTGTAGCTCCCAGCCCAATCGAGCTGGATGTATTGGGCATCGTCCGTGCGATCGGCTGCTTGCGACCCAGTAAGGTTTGCATCGTACGAATGGACAATCCAGCGATGACCGATATGATCAGCTGCTCATCAGACAGAAGTGGGCCGAGCTGTCCAAGTGCTTGTGCAGCATCCTTGGGCTTCATGGCAAGCACAATGACTGGAGAACGACGCAGAAGCTCGGTTTTGGCGGCATCCTCGGTTTGGTACAAGACTCCATATTGCTTTTGGAGTTCCTCAAGACGAGCCTGATTACTGCGGTTGATAACGGTAATACCACTACGTTTAACGACAGAACGAGCCGTCATTCCACGAATAATAGCCTCTGCCATTGATCCTGCCCCGAAAAACGTAATTTGCTCGTTAATTAAAACTTTCGTTTGTGATTCACACATAGATTCATAACCTCCAAGGATACGGATTGATTTTTGTTATTATTCCCTGATTTGTCCAGTACCGTACACGCGATATTTGGTTGAAGTCAAGGCAGGCAATCCCATTGGACCACGGGCATGTAATTTTTGTGTGCTGATTCCGATCTCGGCACCAAACCCGAACTCAAAGCCATCCGTGAAGCGGGTAGAGGCATTGTGGTACACGGCTGCCGCGTCCACTTCTTGCAGAAAACGCTCGACATGGGCTTGGTCCTCGGTGACAATACACTCAGAATGCATCGTACCGTAACGGGCAATGTGCTCCAGTACTTCGTCCAAATTGTCCACGACCTTGACGTTCATAATGTAATCATTATACTCGGTGCCATAGTCCTCTTCTGTGGCAGGAACAGCCCAAGGAGCCAATTCTCGTGTGCGTGCGCAGCCGCGTAGCTCGACCCCCGCATCACGAAAGCGTTCTGCCAATCCTGTTAAGTGTGCTTTTGCATAATCCGAGTGTACGAGCAGTGTTTCCATCGAGTTACACACGGACGGTCTTTGCACCTTGGCATTCAGTGTAATCGCTTCGGCCATTGCTGCATCCGCTGTAGCGTCCAAAAAGGTATGGCACACACCTGCTCCGGTTTCGATGACAGGTACGGTAGCGTTCTGAACAACATTTTGAATGAGTGAACGCCCGCCACGTGGAATAATTACATCCAGCAAGCCGTTCAAGGTGAGCATTTCGTTGACCGAGGCACGGTCTGAATCTTCAATAAGTTGAAGTGCCTCGCGTGGCACAGCTGTTGCGTCTAATGCCTGCTGGAGTACTTCGATAATCTTGCGGTTGGAGAAGAGGGCGGCCGAACCACCGCGTAGCACAACCGGATTACCTGTTTTCAAGCACAGGCCCGCGGCATCCACGGTTACATTTGGACGCGCTTCATATATGATGCCGATGACACCCAGCGGCACACGTATCTTCTCAATTCGCAGACCGTTTGGACGTTCAATTTGCTCAAGGGTGTCGCCGACCGGGTCAGGTAGTGCCACAATTTGGCGTAATCCTTCGGCAATTGCCCCGATTCGGTCCTCGGTCAGCGTGAGGCGGTCGAGCAGCGATTCCGATGTTCCCAATTCCCGTCCATGTTTCAGGTCATTATGGTTTGCTGCAATCAGCTCTTCAGTATGGTTTACTAGAGCTTCAGCCATAGCAAGCAATGCTTCGTTTTTCTGTGCTGTAGTCAGGCGATTCATGACCCCGGCACTTTTTTTGGCAAGATTCGCTTTGGTTCGTACTTCGCTAAACTGATTCTCCTCGGTTGTAGCTGTGTTTGTCGTTAAATCACTCATGTTACGGCCTCCCTACATACATAATGTAATCCATTCATCCCTGTGAATCACCTCAAGCCGGTGAATGGGACCAATTTTGCCCACAACCTCACCGCTCGGTAATCCTTGTACCATTCGAAGCTGTTCATCGTCATAATTGACGATGCCGCGTCCTAACACTTTATTTTCCGGTCCGAGCACCTCAACGACATCTCCGGCATGAAAGCTGCCCTCGACACGTCGTACGCCAACCGGAAGTAGACTGTGTCCTCCGTGAACCAGCGCGTCCTCGGCCCCTTCGTCTACATGCACCGCGCCCAGAGGGGTGGACATAAATCCAAGCCATTGTTTTTTCATCGGAAGTGAAGAGAGGTGAGTGTCAAAATATGTTCCCGGTCCGTGTCCTTCAACGGCTGCGTCTAGATCGCCATTCGCGCTTACACGTCCCACATATACAGGCACACCGCCGCGTGTAGCGACTTTGGCAGCTTCGATCTTGGATCGCATGCCGCCAGTACCTACAGACGATCCAGAACCTCCAGCTAATGCATAAATCTCCTCTGTAATTTCTTCGATACGTTCAAAACGTACGGCATTCGGATGCTTGCGCGGATCTGCCGTATATACGCCATCGGTGTCCGTAATGATAATCAGATGCTGAGCTTTGACCAGATTGGCAACCAGCGCGGACAGCATATCGTTATCGCCGAATTTCAATTCGTCAATTGATACCGTGTCATTTTCGTTAAAGATCGGGATAACCTGCTGGCGCAGCAATTCTTCTACGGTCATTCCGGCATTGTTCATCCGTTTGCGGATCAAAAAGTCACTACGGGTAAGCAGAACCTGCGCGATCACTAGGTCAAAATCTTTAAAAGCCTGCTCATAGGCCTGCATGAGAAGAGCTTGGCCAACAGCCGCTGCCGCCTGCTTTTCATGTAGCAGCTTAGGGCGAAACGGGTACCCAATCTCTCTGAATCCGGCGGCTACTGCGCCTGATGTAACCAGCAGCACTTCATAACCTTTTGCACGAAGCAAGCTGATTTCCCGGGCAAAGTAAGCGATGGCTTCCCGATTCAAGCCACCTTCCACTCCAGTTAGAGAGCTGCTACCGATTTTAATGACGATACGTGTTGACATGACGTCCACTTCCTTAATTTTACTCTTTTTAATGCAAAAAAACTTCCATCCTTTGTATGCAAAGGACGAAAGTTTGTGCTTCCGCGGTACCACCTTCATTGATGATTCATGATCATCCCACTTGAAACCTGTTAACGGCAGGGGCCGCCTGATTGCGCAGGGCGCTCGGGGATAGGAGTTGGGAGAGAGTCCAGGTAAATTCTTGCAGCCTATCGGAATTTACTCTCTGAACAGGACCGGGTCTCTCTTAATAGTCCCTTCAACGCGCTAAATGATATTGGATACAGAATACCACGAAAAGACCAGGTTTGGCAAAGAAGTTGTAGCTGGAAAATACGGATTAACCAAACAGGTTTAGCTTGCCAATTCGATCAGCCGCCTCGGTCAGTCGAGCTTCTGAGCTCAGCAGCCCCGCTCGCACATATCCTTCGCCGCCACTCCCGAAGCCGATCCCTGGAGCGACAGCCACCTTGGCTTCCCGCAACAACAGATCAGCAAAAGAAGTAGAAGTATAGCCCTGCGGCACAGGCAACCAACTGAAAAAGGAGCCGCTTGGGCGTGTCGCCTTCCAGCCGATTTGCCCAAGTGCATCATAAAAAGCGTTACGGCGCGATTCATAACGGGCAACCAGCTCGCTTACGCAGTTCTGCGAGGCCGTTAAGGCTGTCGCAGCCGCTGACTGAATGCCGCCAAACAAGCTTACATAAATATGATCCTGCAGCAGGTTAATCATCGAGATGATTTCGGCATTACCGAGCGCGAAACCAACACGCCAGCCCGCCATATTGTACGTTTTGGACAAGGTATAGAACTCAATCCCCACGTCTTTAGCACCCTTAGCCTGTAGGAAGCTTACCGGACGTTCGCCATCAAATCCAATAGCGCCATAGGCAAAATCACTGGCAACCACAATGCCGTTACGTTGCGCGAATTCAACCGTATCCTCGTAAAAGGAAAGTGGAGCAGTAGCCGAGGTAGGATTATTCGGATAGTTAAGGAACATTAGCTTAGCGCGGCGGCGGTCTTCCGCGGAAATGGCTTCATAGTCGGGCAGAAAACGATTCTCTTCCTTTAATGACAGAAAAGACATTTCCGCTTTAGCCAAGGCTACACCTGACCAGTAGTCCGGATAACCGGGATCAGGGACGAGACACATATCGCCGGGATTGAGTAAAACTTGCGGTAGCTGAACCAAGCCTGTTTTCCCGCCAAACAGGATGGCGACCTCGGTTTCAGGATTGAGCGTTACACCGTAATCCTCCTGATAGCGCTGGGCAACGGCTTCCTTGAGAAAGCTATAACCGCGAAATGGCGAATATTTATGATATAGCGGGTTATCTGCTGATTCCTGCAAAGCTTTTACAATATGAGAAGGAGTGGGGGTATCGGGGTTCCCCTGTCCGAGATTAATGACATCATGCCCCGCCGCGATTTCACGGTTTACATTTTGTACAAGTGTGGCAAAAAATTGAGTGGGTAACTGTTTCATGACGTCAGAGGAAGGAATAGAAAAATGAGTCATCCATGTACACGACCTTTTGGAATAGTTTAAGAAATAATCTATCACGATTTTACCGAGCTGTATAGGGGGAATTAAGCTTGCATGGTTGCGTAATCCAGACTGATCGGGCTATGATGGGAGAAAATACCGGACAATGGGTCACGAGAAGCTCCGGCTCACAAGGAGGATGAAGGATTTTGACGTATCAGGAAGCTCAGCCGTTCAGTGTTGCACTCATACAAGCTCACATAGAGATAGGAAATCCCCCGGAAAACCGCAGTCATATCCGAGCTTTAATGGAACAAGCGATGAAAGCCGAACTGAGGCCGGATCTGATTGTCCTGCCAGAAATGTGGAACACAGGCTATGCCTTGGAGCGCATTCATGAGCTGGCGGACAAGGAAGGAACGGAGACCCGGGCATGGATAGCAGCATTCGCTGCCACCCACCAAGTGAACGTAGTAGCTGGGTCGATCGCAGAGAAAAAAAGCGACGGTCATGTGTATAATACGATGCTTGTTTTTGACCGAACAGGCAGAGAGGTTGCTTCGTATTCCAAAATTCATCTATTCCGACTTATGGATGAAGAAAAATATTTGCAGCCTGGCGAAGAAAAGGTTTTATTCGCACTGGATGATGGGATTCAGGCAGGTGCGTCGATCTGCTATGATATCCGGTTTCCTGAACTAGCCCGCAGTTTGGCTCTGTCGGGCGCGAATTTGCTGATCGTACCCGCAGAATGGCCTCATCCTCGGCTGCATCACTGGCGCACCTTGCTGACCGCACGTGCTATAGAAAATCAAATGTATGTCATTGCTTGTAACCGGGTAGGTCGCAGCGGAGAAACTGATTTCTTCGGGCATTCACTTATTATTGATCCATGGGGAGAAATCATTGCTGAGGGCGGAGAGCAGGAGGAGATTCTCACAGGAACGATTGAGTCTGCCTTGGTGCAGGACGTGCGTGGTCGTATTCCGGTGTTTGAAGATCGGCGTCCCTCACTGTATGACCGATAATCAGTGTAGAAAGGAATACTCCATGCTTAAGGAACGCATTGAATTTTTGTGTAAAAAGAAAAACCTGTCCCGTAAAGAGCTGGTAGACGGGCTGGTGACACCTGCACATTTTGCGAATATACTGGCCGACCGTTACCCGTTAGCAGAGGATCTGGCTGAGCAAATTGCTGGGCGTTTAGGTGTAAACCCATCGTACCTCTTACGTGCAGCGGCAGAGGATGAGGAAACGCTGGCTACAGCGGATAAGATTTTTACAGAGCTGTCCAAGCTGGCTAATCCTGCCACGGAAGGCTATGTGGATCAGCTGGAGGATCGCAACGATTCACTGGTAGTGGAAATGACGACTTATTTGATGAAGGCCGTTTATTACCAGCAATTAAATGACCCAACGGCCTATGAATATTTACATCAAACCTATTTGAATTTTTATTTGGAGAAGTTTGGTCGTTCGGATGAGGTGGAGCTGCCCGCACCGCTAAAAAAAGCAATTTTATTTTATAAAATCCAGTATCTCCGCTCTAAAAATCATTATTATGATGTGCTGAATAACGTTACGCAGTTAATCCGATTGGTGGAAGAGGGGACGGAAAACTGGCTCAATGCGCAAAACATTATGATGGAGGCCTGCATTCAGGTTAAGCAATTTGATCAGGCGAAGCAGGTATTCGAGCAGACGATGCGAAGGGTGTATGATGATCGGCTTTTTCACCGTTTGACGGGCCTGTATGTAGCTTACAGCGGATATTGTTTTGCCATGGGTTCTGTACAGGAAGCACTGTTAACGCTGTCTATGGCTGAGGCCAATCTAGTCTATTTGGAAAATGCGGCAGATATGCTCACGACCATCCTGAACAACCGGATTATTATGCTGACATCGATTGGAGAGCTGGACAAGGCATTGGAGGAAGTAGGGCGTTTTGAAGCGCTGGTGAGTCGGGAGCGGGAGGAAATGCAGCAGATGATGCTGCCCGTTACGCTGATATATCGTTGTGAGATTGCGTTTGTGCGGAAAAATTGGGGCCTTCTCTCACAGCATTTGGATCAGCTTCGCCAAACCAATCTGACAACAGATCAGCAAATGGGGCTTGATTTTTATGAAAGCCAGTTTGCGCTTGCTCAGGGAAATCAGGACGCCTTTTGGATGCATGCCTTGCAATGCTTGCCTTATTTTGAAGCTCTTCAGCATCCAGCGCGGCTTGAACAGTTATATGAAACGCTGGCTGTGGTGTCCGAGGACAGTCGTCGTTATAAAGAATCATCTGCGTATTATCGTAAACTGGTCTACCTTTTAAGAAAAAAATAGTCAGAAATCATTCGCTTTTCACAAAACTATCGGATAGATCGTTCGAAAGAATACTCGGAAGTGTGCAAAATTTTGTGCGAACCGTGCCAAAGTTCAAAAATAAACCGACAAAATACAGGTTGAAGCTCCTGTTTTTCCGGTTTTTTTGTATGTGCCAAAACGTATTGTGATGTCAGGAACCGTCTTCTATACTGAATTCATAAGGTACGACAATACAAAATACGAGGTGCAACCACATGATGAACTTTTTCGGTAAAAAGAAAAAACAGCAGGATGCGATAGAACAAGCAGACCAACTGATGAATAAAGGCCTGTCAGGATTATTTATGAAAGGTCTAGTACCCAAAGAGCATCGGGAACAGATCAACCAAAGCCTAAATTCGGCAAGACAAGCTCAAACAGCGGCTAACGGTGGTTTGGCGATGGCAGCGACTGCGGTTATTATTTCGGTAACAGATACCGGGAAGCTCGTGAATTTTGATCCGATCGTAGTGCTAGTGCTAGATGTGACAGAAATTAACGGCAATCGATACCAAAAAACGTTGGAAACGCTCGTATCCAAGCTGCAAATCCCGCGGCCTGGAGATACGGTGGGTCTGGGAAGCAACCCGAAAAATCCATCAGAGCTGATCTATATGGGTCTGGTGACAGCGTAAAATGAATGAGGTGTTTCACCCTATCTTGCTGACATATATTTTAAACAGATGATTGAAAAGGGGTTTTGAAGGATGAAAGGATTTTTGAGTATGATCGGGGTACTTCTAGTGTTTGGTGTAGGCTTCTCACCATTCTTGGCTAACTACTTATGGAATGATCCATTTTTGATTATGGATGCTCCGTGGTATCGGCCGTTAATTTATACAGGCTTTGCGCTTATATTTCTACCTGGTATTATAGGTGCGTTTTTCGGAGGGGGTAAAGTCAAGAAGGGTGCTCCTGGGGTAGGGATCATTACTAGTGTTCAGCAAACAGGGACTTATGTAAACAATCAGCCGCAGGTAAAACTTGGGTTGACCGTAACCAAACAGGGAGAAGACAAATATGATACTGCTTTGACGACGATTATTCCTTTAACTTCCATGGCTCAATTTCAGCCAGGCTCGATCATTCCACTCGTAATATCGGAGAAAGACAAAAAGAAAGTAGGACTTGACCTGAAAGGGCAGGTGTCGCAGATGGATTTGCAAGCGTTAATGAATGAGCAAATGGTCAAGCAGGGCGTATCGCCCGAGCTGATGGAAATTGCCAAAACCGGTGAGCAGGCATATGCAAAGGTGCTGGATGTTACACCCATGGGTGAAGCGGGATCCGATAAAATTAAGCTTCAATTTACGCTGAGTGTAACGAAAAGCAACGGCGATACCTTTAATGTAACCACGCAAAAGGATGTTTTTTCTTCCCAACTATCCAAGCTGCAGCAAGGAAGCATTATAGAGGTCATTTATTCACCTCAAGATCCTTCGAAATTGGTCTTTAAAACACAAGTGAGTGAAGCCGAGGTACAGCAAGCATTTGGTTCTTCTCGATCATAAAAAAGTTTTTTATGATACCTGTTTCAGATACAGCCTATAGGTGTATTATAATAGTATCCCGACACCAGGAGGTTGATAACGATGGATAACCAAAGTAGATCCGAACTGGCGAATAGGGATGGCCTGTCACGGCCGAGAGGCTTAAATAGACAGGTTGTCGGAAACAACTATGAAATGGGCTATGATCAGGACAAAAGTCCACCACATCTAGGGAGACCCTGATCACAACAAGGCGAGGACAGACACTTTGGGATCACACAGCACATTGGAACTGAGGTAGGACATTCTTGGATACCAAGACTAGAGACCTTAAGGAAAGAAGTGATGCGGGATGGATAAAGTGGAGTTTCCGAGCAAGCGTAGAGTAATCAGGCGAGGCTGACATGAATTTCAAATGAACATGAAATGTGGTTCGTTGAAGACAGATGGAAGCAACATCGCAACAGTGTAATCGAACCCGTGATCTAATTGCAGTATTGAAAGTATAGGGGCGAAGCCCCAGGACCGTCTTCCTCTCTGGCTTGGGCTGGGGAGGAAGACGGTCCTTTTCACGTTCGAGGCTACTTTTGAGAAAGTTGCTCGACCGTTTCTCGGAAGGTATCAATAAAAGCTTCGGCAGCTTTAGACAAATAACGTCCGTTCCGGTAAGCAATGGCCAGGGTACGGCTGGGAGTAGGTTCGGCGAGTGGCAGCAATGCTGGAACAAACTCGCTACTGGCGGCCCGTGCGATAAAACGTGGGACGAGTGTCACGCCCATACCTGTCGCTACGAGCGATTGAAGGGTCTCCATATTAGTGCTTTCAAACACCACATTGGGTTCAAAGCCTGCTTGATGACATAGATCCATCGTCAGCTTGCGAAAGCCTTGCCCTTTTTTCAGGACGACAAAAGGCTCGTCTTTCAGTTCTTCCATATGCACTGGCAGCGGCTGGGTACCATTTTTACGCAGGGCTAGGGGATGACCCGGAGGAACAGCGAGATCAATCCATTCTTCACCGATGGGGACATAAGAAAGTGTAGGTTCTACTAAGGGAAGAGAGAGCAGGCTGAGATCTGTATCGCCACTTGCCGTTTTTTTCTCCAGATTCATGGATGAATCTTCGACTAACACGATTTCAATGTCTGGATGAGCCCTCTTGAATACAGGCAGCACATGCGGCAGCAAATGGGAGCCTGTGATAGGCATACTGCCAACGACGACCTTCCCTTTTCGCAGCTGAGAAATATCGTCCATTTCCTGCCGGAGCTGCTCGACTGCATCAACTATTTTTTTTGCCTTTTCTACAAAGCTTGCTCCTGCATGTGTTAATTCCACCGTGCTGGTGTTGCGTTGAAATAAAAGTACCCCAAGTTCTTTTTCAAGTTTGGACAATTGTTGGCTCAAAGAAGGCTGAGCAATATGCAGTTTTTCTGCTGCGCGTGAGAAGTTTTTTTCCGCTGCAATTTGCAGGGTGTACTGAAGCTGTCTGAATTCCATCGAATTTCATGCTCCTTATCTTATAAACTTTTCCTATTACATCATAGACTGATTATACAATAATAAAATTAAATGCCCAGTCCTGACGAATCTCATGTGTCACAAGTATTATATAGATGAAGCGTTTTGTCACAAATATCGTCTTTTAATATAGATAATGAATTCCTTTAACATTCTCCTGATAAAACATAATTAATCTTAGTTCTGGTTGTACAAAAAAGATCTGGGAGGAAAATGAATGCTAAAATGTTGGGGGCTACATACGAAAAAATCGGTGGCTGCACTCGTAGCGACGATGATGCTAGCAGTAAGCGGTGGGACGGCGATGGCAGTCGAAAAGGACACGTCGATTAAAAACGTAATTATTTTGATTCCAGACGGTATGGCTAATGACGCCACTGCACTGGCTAGATGGTACAAAGGATCCTCCTTAACGTTAGACAGCATGGCAAGCGGCATGGTGCGTACGCATTCTGCGGATGCTCCAATTGCCGATTCTGCTCCAGCGGGTACTGCTTTTGCCACAGGACATAAATCTCATACTGGGTATGTGGGTGTCCTTCCTGATGAGGCGACAATGCCTGGACAACAACCCATTGCAGGGGGTGACGCCAAAAAGCCTGTAGCTTCCATTCTTGAGGCTTCCAAGCTGGCAGGAAAATCGACCGGAATTATTGCGACTTCCGAGATTATGCATGCGACACCAGCTGATTTTACCGCACATTATCCTGATCGTAAAAATTATGATGCACTCAGCATGCAGCAAGCCTACAACGGGGTTGACGTAGTGTTAGGTGGAGGCGGCAAGTTTTTGGAGGCAGCAGGGCGTAAAGATGGCCAAGATTTGGTAGCCCAAATTAAAGACCAGGGTTATGACTTTGTCACGACACCTGAAGGGTTGAAAAAATCGACCTCCAGCAAGCTCTGGGGCAGCTTTTCTCCCGAAGCCCTTGCGTATAACCTGGATCGCGATGCATCCAAGGAACCTAGTCTGGCGGAAATGACATCGAAAGCCATTGATGTGTTGTCCAAAAACGATAAAGGCTTCTTCTTAATGGTAGAAGGCAGTAAAGTGGATTGGGCCGCCCATGCAAATGATCCAACCGGAATTATTAGTGACGTGCTTTCATTTGACGATGCGGTGAAAGTGGCTGTGGATTACGCCAAACAAAACCAAAATACTGTCGTCGTAGCAGTGACAGACCACGGAAACGGTGGATTGACGATTGGTAGCAGCGATACAACTAGCAATTATGACAAAACGCCTTTAGCTGCTTTTATAGACCCGCTGAAAAAAGCGAAGCTGACGGGTGAAGGCTTGGAAGCCAAGCTGAATGCAGATCGCAGCAATATTAAAGAGGTGCTTTCCACGTATTTTGGCATCACCGATTTGACAGACGAAGAAGTGAAAACCATTAAAGATGCCAAAGAAGGCAGCATGAACTATGCTGTCGGACCGATCATTAGCAAACGTGCGAATATTGGCTGGACTACAGGCGGACATACAGGAGGCGATGTCGTGTTGTACACGTACGCGCCGAACGGAGACCGTCCATCCGGTGTAATCGACAATACGGATGTAAATAAGTATATGACACGTGTACTTGGACTGGACTTGGATACAGTCAGCAAGCAGCTTTTTGTTCCTGCAAAAGCCGCTTTTGAAGCTAAAGGAGCCAAGTTTACTGCGGATACGAAAGTCATTACAGTGACCAAAGGCAGTAACAAGCTGGAGCTTCCGGTATACAAAAATATTGCTATGCTGAATGGTAAAAATACCACGCTCAACGGTGTAGTTGTATTTAACGGTGTTGATTATTTTGTACCCCAGCAGGCAATTGATTTGATTCAGTAATATGCAGAATCATCGACAAGGGCTGTTTCTTCCATTAGAGGAAGAGACAGCTTTTTTGTGTGTTGAGCTAAATGTGTATTTTTTGAGGCGGAAGTTGAAGAAGGTTTTTATAAAATGGGATTTTTTGTGAAACTAGTCACGTTACATCTTCTTCGATATTGCTAGAATAATACATGTACGGTACAAGCCGCTGATGATGCGAAGTCCGGATGGACGAGGGAAGAAGGGATGAGTCACGGACGAATTATTACTGCGTCTGGCTGACGGCAAGGAATGGACGCATACGGAAATGATGGAGTTGCTGACACGTTTGGATGATGAGCCGACGCTACGGGCTCAACTGAGGCACCTGGCAGCTCGCACCAAATTGGAGCGCTATGGCAAAGGTGTTTTTTTACGGGGATTAATTGAATTCTCCAGTATATGTCGTCAGGACTGCATGTACTGTGGGCTGCGTGCTTCGAATAAACAGGCAGATCGTTACCGTTTGCAGCCGGAAGAAATTCTGGCCTGTTGTGCGGAGGGCTATGAACTCGGCTATCGGACCTTTGTGCTGCAAAGTGGGGAAGATTACTGGTTTACAGCAGCCCGGCTGACGAAATTGATTCGAGAAATTAAAAGCCGTTTCGCGGATGTGGCAGTCACACTGTCCATCGGTGAACGGGATGATGAAACTTATGAGCAATTATACGAGGCGGGCGCGGACCGTTTTTTGCTGCGGCATGAGACAGCTTCCCCCCGTTTGTACGCCAAGCTGCATCCGACGATGACAATGGAAAGCAGGCGCAGCCGTCTGCTGGCTTTGCAACGAATCGGCTTTCAGATCGGGGCCGGATGTATGGTGGGGTTACCAGGACAAACAAATAGTGAATTAGCAGACGATTTGGTCTATCTGCATAGCCTGTCACCAGATATGATCGGGATTGGTCCTTTTTTACCGCATAGCAACACGCCGCTTCGGGATGCCAGTCAGGGGAGCATGGAAAAGGCTCTCGATATTATTTCGTTATCCCGACTGGTTGTTCCAGATGCACTTATTCCGGCGTCCACGGCAATGGGAACGATTCATCCCCAAGGCAGGGAGAAGGCGCTTCAGGCAGGGGCAAATGTGGTGATGCCCAATTTGTCGCCACTGGCGGTGAGGCCTAAGTATGCGATTTATGAGAATAAAATATGTTTGGGAGATGAGTCTGCCCAATGTCGTCATTGCCTGGAACTGCGGATTCGTGGAGCGGGATTTGAAGTCGATATGGGGCGCGGTGATAGTTTGAGGGTGCAACGACAACTTATGAGACAGGAAACTTTGTGAGGCTATGACGGAAACATTGCAGTAACCATGAATAAGGAGATGGGTATACGTGAGTGGAGTACGGGAGAAAGTGTCGGCGGATTTTATTAATGAAGCAGAGATTATGGCAGCAGTGGAGCAGGGGAAACAAGAGGCAACAGATCGACACCGTATTTTAGAAATTTTAGAAAAGGGGAGAGCCTGCCGGGGACTGAGTGCGAGTGAAGCGGCGGCTCTTTTGCATGTGGATGATCCTGAATTATTGGAAGAGATGTTCAAATCTTCGAGGGCAGTCAAAGAGCAAATTTATGGCAACCGGATTGTGTTGTTCGCCCCTTTATATGTAAGCAACCACTGCGTGAATAACTGCGAATATTGTGGTTATAAACATACCAATGACAGCTTTACTCGTAGCCGTCTGACACCGGAGGAATTGGTGGAGGAGGTTAGAGTGCTTCAAGAACTGGGACACAAGCGACTCGTGCTGGAAGCGGGAGAAGACCCAGTCCATTGTCCCATTGACTATATCGTCGATTGTCTGCGCCAGATCTATGAGGTCAAGGTGGATAACGGCAGCATTCGGCGGATCAATGTGAATATTGCATCCACAACCGAGGAGGACTATCGGAAACTGGCAGAGGTGGGCATTGGTACGTATATTTTATTTCAGGAAACGTATCATCGGGAAAGCTATCGTAAATTCCACCTACAGGGACCAAAGCGGGACTTTGATTGGCATACTACCGCCATGGACAGAGCCATGCGTGCGGGTATAGATGATGTGGGGATCGGTGTGTTGTACGGCTTGTATGATTTCCGCTATGAGACCGTAGCGATGCTGAAACATGCCGAGCACTTGGAAGAAGCCTTTGGCTGTGGCCCTCATACGGTTTCAGTTCCACGATTGCGTCCGGCTGAAAATGTAGATCTGGAGCGATATCCGTACCTGGTCAACGATGAGGATTTTATGAAAATTGTATCCGTTCTTCGACTGGCTGTCCCTTATGCTGGTATGATCCTGTCCACGCGCGAGGAGCCGGAATATAGGGACCGCGTCATTGGTCTAGGCGTGTCGCAGATTAGTGCAGGTTCAGCTACAGGCGTAGGGGCATATGCAAAACAGGAAACTGATGATAAGCCTCAATTTGAGGTAGGGGATCATCGCTCACCATCGGAAATTATTAAAAGTCTGTGCCGTGGCGGATATATGCCGAGCTACTGCACAGCTTGCTACCGCGAGGGGCGAACTGGAGATCGTTTCATGGAGCTTGCCAAATCAGGACAAATTCATAATGTGTGCCAGCCGAATTCACTGCTGACCTTCCAAGAATATCTGCTTGATTATGGGGACGAGGAGGCGCGTGAACTGGGGGCTGCCGCTCTGCGAGAGAATCTGGAGCGTATACCACGTGAATCGACGCGCCGTTTGACACTTGACAGACTGGAACGACTGGAAGCAGGCGAGCGTGATTTGTATTTTTAGCAATTTATATTATTCGTAGTATCATTTTACGCAATGAAAATTCTCATGATTTATAATAGAACTTGAAAATAAAAAGCAGTCGCGTTGAAATCAGCGCGGCTGCTTTTGTGTGTCTGGAAAAAATATGAATGACGAGATAAAGTCTTTTAGGAATAACTGCCGGCTTCTACAGCTTGCTCCCATGCCAGCATAGCAGATGGGAAGCATTCAATAGCACGGGGAAAGACCCCCTGTACATAAGCGATGAAAATACCATAGTTCACAATCGGCACTCCGGCAGCTTTCGTTTCCGACATTCGATGAAGCATCGTACGCCGATTGAGCATGCATGCACCGCAATGAATAACCAGTGCGTATTCGCTCAGATCATCAGGGAAGCTGGAGCCGGATGCATGCTCGATGATAAGACGTTTGCCTATCGTTTGGCGGAGCCAGCGGGGAATTTTCACTCGGCCAATATCGTCAGATTGGCATTGGTGAGTGCAGGCTTCGGCAATGAGTACGCGGTCTCCATCCTTGAGGCGATCAATGGCTCTTGCACCTCGTACCAGTTCGTCCAGATCGCCCTTATGACGGGCAAATAGAATGGAAAAAGAGGTGAGAGGCACATCCTTGGGCGTGTCGGCCGCTACTTTCATAAAAACCTGTGAATCAGTAATAACCAAGCGAGGATTGCGTCCCAATCTCTCCAGCGTCAATCGTAGTTCATGTTCTTTGGTCACTACGGCGATGGCATCGCTCTCTAGTGTATCGCGGATTGTTTGCTGCTGTGGCAGAATCAATCGGCCTTTTGGTGCAGCTTTGTCGATGGGAACGACCAGCACAACAACATCGCCGGGTGACAACAGGTCACCGACGATACGGAAACGATCCTCGTTTTGGGGAAGTGTATTCGTGATAGCCTTTTTCAGTTCCGTGTCTCCCCGGAGCAAAGATGCACTGAAAGGAATCAAGGTGAGATCCAGTTCAGTTGCCAGTTTTGTAGCCGTTTTATCTGATTCTGTAAGGGTATCTATCTTATTCAATACCCCAATAACAGGAATCTTTTTGATACGGAGCTTTTCGAGTAGCTCATGCTCGAATGATCCGACTCCAACGGAGGCGTCGATAACGAGAAGAGCCAAGTCTGTACTATTAAGTATTTCTAGCGTTTTGTTGCGGCGCAGCTCTCCGATCTCACCCTCATCGTCCAGTCCGGCGGTATCCACCAAAACAATGGGACCCGCTGGGAGCAGCTCCATCGGTTTGAAAACGGGGTCCGTGGTCGTTCCTCCTACAGGAGATACCACTGCGACGGGCTGACCAGTCAGGGTGTTCAGAATGCTGGATTTGCCTGCGTTACGGCGACCAAGCAGAACGATATGTGGTCGGTTGCTACGAGGGGTATCATTCATTCCCATGGTGAGTTCCTTCTTCCTGCCCCGGAATTCCGGGCTTGGTTACTGTATAGGGATGGCATAATTGGTCAATCCGCGAACGGGTCAGTAGGCCGCGATCTTCTGCAATATCCTCTGGTGTGCGACCTTGCACAATGGCCGTCGATGCAATGGAGGCAGCCTCATCATAGCCAAGCTCCGCGACCAGCGCAGAAGCCATCACGGCTGAGTTACGTAGATTTGTAATACAGCGTTCTTCACGCACGATCAGGCCACGCACACATCGTTCTTCGAATAGTCGAACCGCGCTGTTCAGAATATGTAGCGATTCCAGCAACGATTCGGCAATCAGCGGCAGGAATGCGTTTAGCTCCAACTGACCCGAGGCAGCGGCCATAGTGATAGCCGCATCTTCGGCTATCACACGCATGGCTGTTAGTCCTGCCATTTCAGCTATTACCGGATTGACCTTGCCAGGCATAATAGAGGATCCGGTCTGAACTGGAGGCAGCGTGTATTCGCCAATACCACCGAAAGGACCAGAGGCCAGTAGGCGAAAATCGCCAGATATTTTGTACAGATTCACGGCGGCTGCTTTGAGTAGACCGGACACCTCCACAAAGACATCCATATTTTGAATCGGATCCATCGGGTGGTCGCTGCGACTCAGTCCAAAGCCGGTCTCATCCGCCAGTTTTTCGACCATCCGATAGCTGTAAGCGCGGGGCGCGTTCATACCTGTGCCAATCGCCGTGCCTCCAATAGGGATTTCCCGCAGCCGCTCTTCGGCCTTATAGAGACGCCAGCGGTCGCGCGCTATAGCCTTTGCATAGGCACCAAAGCCCTGCCCGGCCATCATGGGCAGGGCATCTATTAGCTGAGTGCGGCCTAGCTTGAGTAGGTCGGCATATTCTGTTTCTTTGTGTTGTAAAGCATCCTGTAACGAAGACATTGTGTCACATAAAGGCCGAAGCAGCCGTATCGCTGCAATTCGTAGCGCTGTGGGATAGACATCATTCGTAGACTGACAGCAGTTCACATCATCCAGCGGATGTACAATTTCATACTGCCCTGGTCTGCCTCCTAGCTGTACGATGGCCAAATTAGCAATGACCTCATTTACATTCATATGGGTACTGGTGCCTGCGCCGCCTTGCATAGCATCCACGGTAAACATATGTTGGTGTCTCCCGGCGAGTATTTCATCACAAGCATATACAATGGCAGAGGCCCGTTGGACAGGAAGCCGTTTCTGCTCACCATTCACTTGAGCGGCTACTTTTTTTACCAACACAAGAGCGTGGATCAGGTTTTGGTTCACAGGCCTGCCACTGACCGCAAAATTGTTCATCGCGCGTGCGGTGTGAATACCGTAAAAGGCGTCTGCGGGAATTTCCATCTCTCCTAACGCATCCCGCTCGGTTCGCGTATTTGTAGGTAGAGGGAAACCTTCAGTCATAGACCTGTTGCCGGAATGCGTGTCATATGCAGCAGCTGACGTGCACTTGCAGCGCGTTTTTCCTCAACCCGGGCATGAACCAGATCTGGCTCGACCAGCTTGAGGGCTTGTGTTGGACATTTACCAATGCAGGCCGGTCCGCCGTCCACACCTTCGCACAAATCACATTTGCTGGCAATCATGCGTTCTTTGGGTTGCAAACGGCCTGACATATTGGTGTACAGTCCGTCTTGAACGACAGGCTGCCCGTTTCGATACTCGGGTACCATGGTAATCGCGCCGTAAGGGCAGGCGATCATGCAGGTTTTACAGCCAATGCAGCTTTCACTGTTAATGAGAATGCAGCCATCTGCGTTCGTAATGGAGCCGTTCGGACAAGCGTTAGCGCATGGGGCATCCTCACAGTGACGACACTGAACGGGTGCAGTGACTCCAAATGATTTAATAACCTTCAGACGAGGGTGAAAATGAAACTCATCATCTGGTGAGATAAAAGGGTTCTCCGCTGAATGTGCGATGACACATGCGATTTCACAGGTACGACATCCGATACACTGGTCGGGATCAGCTAAAACAAAACGGTTCATACAATTCGACTCCTCTCTAACTAACGACAAATATAATGTATACAGCATAAAAAACTTAACGTATTAATGAATGGAGTAATCCGTATCCCCATTGATAGAAATAGTGCTACTGCGGCTTTGCTTGCCGGGCCCCCGTTGTTGGAAGGTCGTGTGCAGAAGATGATGCGACACATGGCCCAGGGGCTCACCTAGAAATTCATCATAAAGTTTAATGATGTGAGGGTTCTCATGCGATTTTCGTACCTGGTGTGCAGCATCATGTCCATAGATGGAGGATTTACGTGCCCGATAAGCTTCAATTCGTTGCTTTTCTAACATAATCTTGGGTTGTCCCCCTCCACTGATACATCCGGCAGGGCAGCCCATCACCTCAATAAAATGATAATCACATTCGCCCGCCTGGACACGATCCAGTAGCTGATAGGCATGCTGTAGCCCGGCGACGACCGCTACCTTGAGCTGTAGCTTGCCTACCTGAACCTCAGCTACTCGAATGCCTTCCTCACCACGTACAAAATCGAGTTGGAGCTTCGGCAGTTTTTCATTCGTCAGCAGCTCGTAACCTGTACGGATGGCAGCTTCCATGACTCCTCCAGTGACTCCAAAAATGGAGCCTGCACCGGAATATTGCCCTAACGGTGAATCGAATTCTTCATCAGGCAGGTTTGCAAAATCAATTCCGCTCTGCTTGATCCAGTATGCAAGTTCACGCGTGGTCAGTACCTCATCTACATCACGGTAACCGTCAGATTCCATTTCGGGACGATCACATTCAAATTGTTTACAAGTACATGGCATGATGGCAACGCTGTATATATTCGCAGGCTCCACCTCGTCCAGTTGTGCGCCATAAGATTTGATAAGCGCTCCTAACATTTGCATCGGAGATTTGCAGCTGGATAGATGGTCTAGCAGATCGGGATATTCAATCTCGGCAAATCGGACCCATGCTGGACAGCAGGATGTGAACATAGGCAAGGGACCGCCTTCGGTCACGCGACGAATCAATTCCGTGCCTTCCTCCATGATGGTCACGTCAGCTCCAAAGTTGGTGTCATATACCCGGTCGAAACCAAGGCGGCGCAAAGCAGCAGCCATTTTCCCAGGCGTCAAGGTGCCAAACGGCATACCGAATTCCTCCGCGAGTGAAACACGAATGGCCGGAGCACATTGGACGATCCGAAACTGTCCAGGTTTGGTCATCATATCGCTTACCTTATTCAAGTTGTAGCTATAATAGGCAGCGAATAGCGGCTCTCTGATGTCGGCAGGCATATCGCGTTCTTGTATACGCTCTAGCCGTCTAGCGGCGCTTTCCTGTGGAGATGAACCTGCCCAGTCAGATGCGTATACGCTGCATATTTGTACACATTGACCGCAAATAACACATCGGTCTGCATTAATGGTTTGCGGTTCTCCAGGCAGTCCCTCTATGGCATCTACTGGACAAACCTCAGCACAGCGTCTGCATCCCGTGCAGAGCGTCGGGTCAATATGAATGACAGGGTCTGTGCAATCAGTCGTCTTCATACAAGGAGGTGAAGAGATCTTGTCTATAGTGGTTGACATGTTTTTCTACCTTTCTGCGGCTGATTTTGACCTTACAGGCGTGGGAAAAAGACTTCCCGCCGAGGCTCTGGAGGCGAGTCGGATATACCTTTGGCCAGCCGTAGGACATGATTCGGGCAGGCATCTACACATGCAGGCTGTCCGTTCTCTGTTTCTGCGCACAGATCGCATTTGCTTGCCGCGGTGCGGGGAAGGGCCACTCGATTTGCCCGGTGAGTCAGGCCGGACTGCGTCACAAGGTGTCCGGCCCGGTAGACCGGAGACACCTCAATTGCCCCGAAGGGGCAGGCCAAAACACAGGAAGTACAGCCGATACATCGATCCTCATCTATCATGACGACTCCGTCCTCCTGACGAATGGCCTGCACCGGACAGGCATGTGCGCAGGGGGCATTTTCGCAATGCCGGCATTGCACCGGCACATACGTATCTCCTGTACGAACAACATACACCTTGGGTATGACAGGAACGCTGACGGTTCCGACCGAAGCTCCTATACCGTTAGCCTGACTGTGAACGGCGAAGCACGCCAGTTCACAGGCTTTGCAGCCGATGCACTGCCCGGCGTCTGCCACTACAAAAGAAGAAGCAACAGCGCTTGTTCTACCGGCTGCTCCCATTCTACTCATCGAAGCTGACCGGGTATCAGTCGGACGGTGCATCATATTCCCTGTGCCGCTCATCTTGTCACCTTATCAGCCAAAACAGCTTCCTGGACGTTCATCTGTTTGCGAATCTGTTGGTACGATTCATGTACATCACGTTCGGCCTGAGCTTGGTCGGCGATTCGTTCCAGGCGGATGGCACAGTATTTTAATTCCGGGGTTTTGGATACCGGATCGAGAAAATCAGCGGTCAGCTCGTTGCATGCTCCAACCCACCAGTGATAGGTCATGTAGGTCGCACCTTGTTGCACACGGTCACTGATTTGTGCCCGAGCCATGATGCGTCCCCGGCGGGAGGATATGGCAACAATTTCACCATCCAGAATATTCAGATCTGCTCCGTCTTCCGGGCTAATCTGAATAAAGCCAGGCTCATCAGACAATTGGCGCAGCGCACGGCAATTGCCAGTCATGGTACGAACGGAGTAGTGGCCTACCTCACGGACTGTAGACAAGACAAGCGGGTATTTTGCATCCGGTTGTTCTTGTGGCGGACGCCATTCGCAGGCGAATAATCTGCCTTTGCCACTAGGTGTCGAAAATTGATTTCCTTTATACAAATACGGTGTACCTGGATGATCCTCAGTAGGGCAGGGCCATTGCACGCCGCCTTGCTGCTCCATTTTTTGGTAGCTGGCACCGGAGAATAATGGGCAGAGGCTACGCATTTCATCCCAAATTTCCTCTGTGTTTGCATAGGACATAGGGTAGCCCATGGCGGTAGCAACCTCGCTAATAATGGCCCAGTCTGGCTTTACATCACCCTGTGGCTCGACGGCCTTTCGGATGCGCTGAAAGCCCCGATCTGCCGAAGAATATACACCGTCATGCTCGCCCCAGGCAGTAGAAGGGAGGATGACATCGGCATGCAGCGCTGTTTTGTTCATGAAAATATCCTGGACCACGACAAATTCCAATTGGTCTAGGGCTTCACGCAACTCGGCGGCGTTCGGATCACTTTGTACAGGGTCTTCGCCGAAAATGTAATAAGCTTTCAGCTTGTTCTCCTTCAGGATGAGGTGTGGTACCTCCGTAAGTGGATATCCTTTTTTACGCGGCAGCTCAACACCCCATGCTTTTTCAAACTTTTTGCGAACCGTGGTGTCTGTTACATCCTGATAGCCAGGATACACATTCGGTAAAGCACCCATGTCACAGGAACCCTGTACATTGTTTTGTCCCCGTACTGGTCCGATACCCACATTCGGCTTGCCCAGATTTCCGGTCAACAGTGCAAGGGAAGCGAGCCCTTTTACTACGTCAACGGCCTGTGAAAATTGGCATACGCCCATTCCGTACAAAATGGTAGCGGTAGGGGCCTTTGCATATTCCCTCATAGCCGCCCGGATATCGGCCGCCTTGACCCCCGTAATGCCTTCCGCATATTCGGGAGTATATTTTTTAATGCTGTCTACATATTCGGCAAAGCCTTCGGTGTTTGCTTCCACATATCGTTTGTCGTACAGTCCTTCATGCACAAGTACATGACCAAAAGCGTTCACCAAAGCCATGTTCGAACCGCCCTTTAAGGGTAGCCACATATTCGAGATACGAGCTGTTTCGGTCATGCGCGGATCGCATACAATAATTTTGGCGCCTCTTTGCTTGGCAGCTACAATGCGTCTTGCGACGATCGGATGTGTTTCGGGTGCATTATATCCAAATACGAAAATGAGATCAGAGTGTTCAATTTCAGGAATAGAGTTGGACATAGCTCCATCTCCGAGCGAGTAAGTCAAACCTGCCACAGAAGGGCCATGGCATACACGAGCGCAATGGTCAATATTGTTCGTGCCAATGACCGCCCGCATGAACTTTTGCATGACATAATTGGCCTCATTTCCCGGACCACGTGCGGAGCCCGTTCCCATAATGGAGTCGGGTCCGTATTTTTCCTTAATTGCTGACAGCCGTTCGGCAGTATATTGAATGGCTTCCTTCCACTCCACTTCCTCCATAACTCCATTTTTGCGAATCATGGGCTTGCGCAAGCGTGCAGTCAGAATTTGCGGGTCATTCAGAAAATCCCATCCGTAGTGTCCTTTTAGACACAACGTTCCTTCATTCGTACGACCACCAGCCGGCTCTGCGCCAATTACCTGTCCTTTTTCCACCAGCAAATGAAGCTGACAACCGCTCCCGCAGTAGGGACATACGGTCAATACCTTGTCTGCCATAAGTGCAGCACCTCTTTTATATGAAATAGATGAAACTCGAAACATAAAAAAAGCCAATACAAAAATGCCGCTTTACGCTGCATCCTGTACTGGCTTATCCGCGAGCGAGGAGACAAGGCTCCTTCCCGCTAATCCAACCGGTGTATGTGTTGTAGTTCTAGAGTAATGATAATGTGTCCGTCTCCATGGACGGAGGGGCAGACCTCCCAAGTATAAGTGAAGGGACTGCCGAGTGTTTTTTCGGCTTCGTTCATAAACTCCTTTTCCAGATAGGGACGAAGGACGTCCCAATATTCTCTGACCTTGTCCTCAGCCCCTTCATGAACGAGAATTTCGGACAGATTAGACAATGTACCTCGAATTTCTACCGTAATCCGGAGCGGCGAATCCAGTGAAACCTTGACGTTGTCCGGTCCTTTTCCCCGGTAGTGTTTGACAATACATACGGCCAACTTCCTGATGCGCTCACGGTATTCCAATTCGGTATTCAACATCTGGACACTCCGCTTCGAATCAAAATAAAGGCGTACTTGCCGCGCATGCCAGACAGCCTGTGTAGCTAGTTTAGAACAAGACGTAACCGTCCCGACCAAAGTGGTCTGCCCAGCACGGCGTATCACTCTTCTATGGTAGAACAGGTTGGCCCGGAAAGATGTGAAATTCATTACACTGAACCAAAATTTTACATGGATTAGCCCCTCTTGAAGCAGCTTTACCTCTATGGTTTGTATGATGCTTCTCGTTCTATCGCATTGCTTGTACAGTTCTAATACAAAAGCAGTAGATGAATTTATCATTATTACATTGAACGAAAATGCTAGTCGAACACCAGAAAATATAAATATGTTATCCAAAATAGGTGATATCGTACGTGATTCTGCAACTACCATGATATGTGTGGGATTGGAAGTGGTATTCGTGAACATCATCTTCAGGTTATGCGAATTCCGGAAGATTAGTTACTAAGAGGAATACTGGGTACGCTAAATCATCAATCCAACGCTAATTTGTCTGTACACAAACCAACAGATCCTAAGCAGATCGCCCAAGTCATTGTCTGTTACAAACACCCGACGAACAGCGTTGGTTTTCAAGTCGAGACCCATAATAAAGTGGCAGCAAAGCAATTTATCGCACTGTACAATCGCTTTCATCATGGGGTAAAGTGCGGGTTCAAGATGTAGAATCTATGCGAAATTCAGTTGTAGAAGGGCAACTTAAAGGTCGCCAAATGATGGCTTAGAAGGAATTACTGCAATGTGTGGCTGAACATAAAGCCGCAAGTCAAGCCACGTTAGAATAAAGAGAAGAGGTCCGTGCAAAAATGCATGGACCTCTTCAAACCTGTAATAATTGAATTTTTATAAAACTTTACTGTTTAACCAGCACGGATAAATCGCCTTTAAAAACTTGCTCCTCTTTGTTGTTGAAAGTCGACAGCAATACAGTAACGAGTCCTGTTCCATTCCTCTTCTCTTTTACTCCAATCACTTCAACAATGGTGTACAATTCGTCGCCTGGATATACTGGTTTAATAAATTTAATATTATTCATAGCAGTTCCAGCAATAACCTCATCACCGTAACTGCCTGTTTCAACCCAAAGCTTAAAAGAAACAGCTAATGTTTGAATTCCTGAAGCGATAATTCCATTAAATCTGCCTTGTAATGCTTTCTCTTCATCTACATGCATATATTGCGGGTCAAACTCCCTTGCAAATCTGGTAATATCCTCTTGAGTTAATTTTAAAGACTTGGTTTTAAATACTTGTCCGATATAAAATTCATGAAACCGCATTATTACACCTCTTGATTAAATTATTTGCTTATTTATAGAGTAGCATAATATCACCAATCAAGTTAAACTGTCCGTTAGCTTAATGACGTATTGTCCGTCTACAACTTTATATTCACTGAACAATATTTCCCTTTAAAACTCGTAGCGTTATAGCAGCAAATTAATTTAAGATACAAGTATGAAAAGCCTCTGTTAATTCAGGGGCTTATTTTGCGTCTTGAGGAGGTGGCGAAATACATGGCAAAGATAAAATCCACATTGGATATACAACTGGATCTAACCAGATCGGTTCAAGAATTGACTGAGGTTATTTCTGCTGTAATTGCTTCACAGCCAGCACGCCGGAAAGAAATTCTTATAGGTTTGGATATTGCGGTAGGAAATGCATTAGCAGAGATACAGGCCCAAGAGGAAAAGAATCAAAAAGCAAATGATGATAGCTCAGGAAAAGTTTCCTGAACGGAGAGACGGGGGAAGAAGGTTGGATAAGTGGGAGTTTTTAAGTTCTGTACTGCTTTAGGAAGCAGCGCTGTGACGTATTTTTATGGTGGGTGGTCGGGAGTATTGGGGGTGTTACTTGCTCTGGTCATTATTGATTATGTGACCGGCTTATTTGCCGCTGCCGTAGAAGGTAAGAAGGGTACCGGACCAGGTTTAAAAAGCAAGATTGGTCTTATCGGTATAGCTCGACGGAACTTATGTACCGTTGCGGTCTTTGGCAGATGTATTGGGCTTTTCTTATCACTGGGACAACACCCGTAAGGAAGCGTATTTAAACAGAGCCAAGCTGCAAACTGTCCAACTTGTAGACGATACGGCTTATGTGCAACTCAAGCCAATTGCAGAAGCTTACGGGCAGTAGTGTCCTGGGATTCAAAAAATAAAAGCGCATCGTTGAAAACGAAAGGGGAAAAGTAATCATGCAATCAATTATCGAAACTGTGCAACCTTACGTAAATACCATCGCCACAGCCGCTGTGGGTGTGCTTACAGCGTTTGTTTTAGGAGGTCTGAACAAAACTCAAAACTAAGGTTAACGTGTGGCTAGAAGCGCGTACTACGGCGGCACAGAGGGGAATAATCCATAAAATTGCTGGGGAGGGCTTTGCTTTTGCTCAAACAGCATTTAAAGAAGCTGGAGGAGAACGTAAGCTTCAGGAGGCTTTGCAGTATGCTTCACTTACTCTTTCCAGTCAAGGTATCGTAGTATCCCAAGTAGAGTTAAAATCCGTGATTGAGAAGGCATATCTGGAGTATAAGGCCAAAACAAAAGTGGCACTCGCTACTGACGCACAGCCAAACGAGGAGGCAACACGGGCAGCAGCTAAGGAAGCTGTATCGGGTCTTGGCGCGAAGCTTAATGATTTCTTGGCTCGTGCTACAGCAGAGGTATCATCCGGTAAGGTTCAGAAAGCAACTGAGTCTATTCAAGAACCAACAGAATCAGTACAAGCGCCTGCTACGGAGCAAGACTAATACGGCTATAGTTACAAAGTAAACACTAAACAGATAAGGAAAGCCCGAAAGATAGCGTAAACTTGCTTCTTTCCGGCTTTTTGGCATGTTGCTAATCAGAGCAATTACTTGTTCAGCAGCATGAAGTTATTGATGAAACCCTCTTCTTGTATAAAGATGGGGGTTTGAATTTTCGATGTGAAATCATAATAATATACGCCGCGCCCTTCCTCCTCATTTTTCTCAGAGGCGCTACCCAAATAGTAGACACCCTTGCCGTCGGGGGACATATAGACAAATTGGCGGGATAAAATAGGCAACTTGATTTTGGTGCGTTTACCTGTTGCAATATCAATCAGACTATACTCTGGATTGCCACCATTAATGAATCGAGTGGTTATGAGGAGCAGCTTATCATTACTGCTGGACATCGATGATATTTCTTGATTTTTTAGTGTAATAACAGAACGCTCTTGCTTAGTGACGCTATTGATTTCTGTAACCTTGTTATCCGGTGGGATCATAATGGTCTGTGTTCGGTTTGAGATTTCTCTTTGTTCATCTTGCTCCTTAGCTGAATAATGTGAACTGTAAATTGCTTTTTTGGCTGGATTATAGGTTATAGACCAAGTTTGTTCTTCATGGTTTTTATCTTGGTTTTCATCATGCATAAATTTCATGGCGTGCGTTGTTTTATTGTAGAAAATAGTTTTAAGTATACGTTCTCCTTTTTTGACCGCAACCAGAACGAGTGGGCCATCTGGAGTAGTTGGTACGATACGATTGATGGCAAACAAATTATCGGTAAGCTGTTCGATTTTTTTGGTATTCAAGTCATACGAAAATAATTGGTCTCCCTTATCACCAACATCGGCAGAGTAATAAATTTTGTGATCAGGCAAGGACACTACAGAAAGCGGGTATTGAGAGGTATAAGGAACATCGGCCAGCTTGGTCAATTTTTTGCTGTTTAAGTCGTATGTCATAACTCGCATAACCATGCCTTGATCTGATTTCTTCCCATTCACATACTCTGTATAAGTCATGGATAGATACTGGCCTTTCCCGGCCGACACTACTTTTTCATTTGATTGGGCCTTTTTGGGTACAGATGATTCTGCTGGTGGGGTAAAAGAGGGAGAGCAGGATGACAATAAAGCTGGCACGAGCAGGGAAAGTATAAAGAATCTAAAAAATTTGTAGCTACTTGTTCTCAACACGAAGCATCCTTTCTGAGATAAGTGATGAATCAAACTGAAGATGATAACGAAAAGGGAAAGGATAGGACGCGAGATCCTATCCTTTTTTGGTATAAAGATCTTAAAAATCATAGGAATATCTTGCTGAAAATGAGACGTACGAATGCCATTCTAAACCTAACTTCTCTACACCCGTTTTCCAAATATCAATGACTGCATCTGGAAGACTCCCGTTATCAGCTTTATAAAAATTAGCTACGGCATTATTATCATAATTCCTTACCCGAATTTCTGTCCCGAAGTCGGGATTATCAATGGCTCCTTTTGTTGCACAGTCACCTCTTTGGAGTCTATTGGAATTTTCCCCATACGTGTCTGTGAAGTTTGTTCCTCTCCCTGTGCCTCGAACATAGCCACTAGATGTTCCGTTAATTTTAATTTCATTATCATGATCTCCATATGTATAAGTTCCAGGTGATTTGCGTGTACCGCGTGGTAATGCTTGAAGTGAAACATTATTAGTAGTAATCGCATTTTCTTTTTGATCAGGCAAGATAATATCTTTGATAAAACCTTCGCCATCATAAATTACTTTTAAACCAGGCTGAGGGTCAGGGTTATCAATATGATATACCGGTAGTGATTTGGTTGCTTCATCGATCTCTTTATCCTGTTGTTTTTCTTTTTCTAGCTCAGCCTGTTGTTCAGCAGTCAGTGGAGCAATAGCAGCTTTAGATTTTTGCTGTTCAGGTACCGGAGTTCCTTTTTCCAATACAACCATGTTATTGTTCTCATCGTATTGAATGATGGTACCCGCTAACATGCGGTCAGGGATTTTATCTCCTTTTTCGGCATTGGAGGTAGCTGGATAGGCGACCCCAAAAGAAATGAGTAGCGTTGCAGCTAGAAAAGCTTGTGGTAGAAATTTTACTTTCAAACAAAACGCCTCCTTGAAATATTTGTAAATACAAAGCCAGCGTAAAGGAATCTACTAATATTTTCAACCTTTTTATGGCATATATGAATATATTTAATATTTTTTAAGATGGGTATAGGCTGCGGAGAGTGTTCTTTACGTCATTTCATGCCACCGATTATGCCGAAGTTCTTTAATAAAATGCAAAAGAAATAAAGGTTATTGACAACTGTTAAATTATGGACAACAATAGAATGCAATAATATAAAAGTTTTGGAATTTCTGTATGAAGGGTGGATATGACATGAAGCATACACCTACGATTAGAGCAGAATTAGACGGATATTTAAAACAAGAAGGTTTGAGTCTATCGCAATTTGGGCAAGTTGCAGGCATGAATAGGGGGGCGCTAAGTGCCATTGTGACAGGAAACAAGCCTATGTCTGTTAACCAGCTTGATCTAATTACTGAGGCGATGGGTTTACCGGAAGGCCACTTTTACGACTTATTTATAGAAAACTACATCATCGACACGCCCCCGAATATGAGACGAATCGAGCCATTTTTGTATCGTTGTGCGGAGTTGGACAAGTTGGATGCGATCCGTCGAGTGGTAGGAGCCATCATGGACAATCTACTTTATTCGCCCAAACTGTTTGACATTGCAGAAACCCTATTCGCTCAAGGACGCCATGCTGCGGCGCTGCTGCTCTATGAGAGTGTAGCAGAAGCAGAGAAGTACCAACATTCTGAACGTCTGGCAGTCTGTCAATATCGAATATTTACGATTCAAATTGGAGATGATCAAAGTCGGAATATGAAGGCAGCTATACTGTTTGAGCCTTATGTCGAGCGTTTGGATGAAATAGATCAGCTTGACGCATTGAAGGATTTGGCAAACGTATATAGGTCATTACGTAAATGGGACAAGGTAGACGAAATGGCAAGGCAAATGAGAGCTAAAGCGGAAATCCAGTATAGTTTACAACACCAAGAAAAACGAAAGTTTCTAGATGATGAAAAGAGAACAAGAGGGCCGTTATTTGGATACATTGCTTATGCTGACCTGTTGTGTGCTAGTGTTTGTGAAGCTCAAGGCGATTATCAACAAGCTCTACAATATACATACGCCTATGCGGATTTAGACTGGGTTAAAGAGGATGACGAGGACACAAAACACTGGGTAAACCTGTTCAGTCACTGGGCGGTAGGAAATACTTACGTATATAAGCTGTTGTCAGGAGAAATAAGCCTGCTGAACGATTATGTTGAATATATTGCTACAACATCAGCCGCTAACGAGAATGAAAAGCTTTCAAAACTGCTGAATGTTATAATCGCAGCAAACCAGTTTAGCATAGATGTAGACGATATACTCAAACGATTTGAAACGCTAATTGCGACTTTTTCACAACAACCATCATCAGATGATATGTATACCCGACAAGTGATACCGGATTATATCGCGTGGTTTGGTTACGAGTTAGGTTTTTATTATTTATACCGAGGGAAGTACATTGATGGCTTTAAATATTTGATGAATGCAATGGTAAAGTCACATATAATAAATAATGAAACTTACTTTATAAACTGTATGGGGTTGTTTGTTCGTTTTCAAGCCCATGCAGTTCCTGAAACTAAAGCTGAGTATTTCAATTTTATTGAAAGGGTGTGGGAAAACAATGTTCAAAAAAATGGTACTTTTAGTCATCGCGGCTAGCTTTTTGTTTATTGTTACTATGCCGGACCAAGCCTTTAACCACCACCATAGTATTCAGCCTAACGTTACCATTGGAGGATTTTAAAGAAAAAGCTCTGCTAACCTTATGGTTGGCAGAGCTTTCTTCAGTGTAGGAATTACCACACGATTTACTCGAATACTATTTCTGAAGTGATCAGCATGAACTATACATATAGAGTGTCAAAGTCGGATATAGAACTTTTTGCAGATGCGTTAGGCCAGGTAAGAGTATATGTAGTACAGCCGTTGAGCAATGAGTTGATAACGGTCGTTGACTACGGCGGAGTAGTGGAAAAGTTTTCGCCTGATGCAATTAAGATTAACGAGTCGTATTTCTTTCGTAAGCAGTTTGAATTTAGAGTAGATCTTAAAGAACCTACCAAATTGTAATCGGTAGCCTTAAAGGTAGACCATAACAAAAAATAGGAGAGGAAAAGGATGAAGAAAAGAATATTTCTGTTCTCGATTTTATCTTTAGCTATAGCAACTACGGTAGGTGCTGCTTCAGCTTCACCAAGTATAACTAGCAAAAACACCATAATTAATCAAAGATCGGGGGGAAGCGCAACTGTAAAAGAATCCTTTAGTGTCCCTAAAGGATGGGGTCATGTTAAACTTCGTATGAAGAATCACTCTGATCATCCAGTAAAGGTAAGTTTAACTCACAGCGGTTCAAACAAACTATATATTGAAGGATTAGTAATCGCTCCTCACGACACAGTGACTTGGAAATCTACTGACCAAGGTTTCAGCGACGGTTTGCGTTCTGGAGACTACATACTTCAGTGGAGAGGCAGCGACTATAAAGTTAATGGGGAAACATGGGGGGTAGCTGATTCACAGCCTGGAAATCTCTAAGTTATCCTAGCTATACAACTGTCCTTCTAGCCGTTTGGTGAGGAGGGCTAATTATGCGTTTGTTCAAGCCAACAAGTGAATTAATCCCCTTAATTGTTCGGTAGAGCTTTTTTTCATTGATCAGTTTGAATTTAGAGTGGATGTGAATAAGGACTCCGCTGGTATGTAACCAGTATGGAGTCCTTTGGTGTTTATTATTTAGTTGAATACTCACTTACTTCAACGTAAGGATTTTGTTGAATATTACGTAGTCTTTACGGTTGCTGAATGGTCCCTTGTTGTTATTGTGCTTATCAATGGCAAAGAATGAAGGACCTCTACCAGTATCCTTTGCGTCATACCAAGCGGTGAAAGCATTCAATTCTTTTTTACTCAGATCGAATTCTTTATCAAACCCATTACCCATGGTTACAGTAAGAATAGCGCGGTCACCAGTTGCTTGAGAGGCCTCATCTGTATCGGACGAACCAGGTGTTGTAGACGGATCTGGTGTTGGTGTTACCGGCAAATTATTGTACATCTCGAAGGCTCCAAGTGAAAATAGAGAATTACCATTATTACTAGTGATGTTCAAACGGTATTTTTTATATTTTGTTTCATTGGTAAATGAAATTCTTTTTTCTCTTTTTCTTTCCAGTTAGTAATATTTTTTTGTGTATCGAGAATGACCCGTGAAACACCGTCCGACCCTTCGAACATCCAATCTTTTGGCGATTCGGTTAAACTAGATCTACGTGGAGCCAACACATATTTGTTGACAACTACAGGACTTTCAAATTCATAAGCAATCCAGCGTGGATACTTCGCCACGCCTCATAATATAGTATTGAGAAGATTTAATATAATTCCAAGTAATAACAGGGGAGTAGGATCGATCTTGGGTAAGTCATCAGTTAGATAAATATGCAAATATTTAGATTGTATTTATAGATTGGCAGGTTTATGTTTAGACACATTTCGAGGAATATACTTCCAAATATATACAGTAAAATAATGAAGCCTCTGTCACTCCACAAGGAGGAGGTCAAACTGACCCTGAGCAACTCTCAGGTAATCGCGCAATCATGGTATTGACCATGACTACCGGTTTGGACAAGGAATTTGACTTAAGCATGAAAGAGGTCAATGACTTTATCGCTTGGTTGAGAGCAGACAGGCTGGTACTGGATTGACTAAGCATTTTTTGTTAAGAAGCCCTTCCTTTAATCAAGACCTCGCATAGCCTATGGAGTATAGTACCCTAAAATAAAGGAGGCGTTACGTGTGGGGGAAATGAAAAGAGACTACGCGGGAATCACCGGAAGAGTTTGGACGTCGATAGCTGCTGTCTTGGCACTGTTCATTTTGCTGGTAATCATCTTGAAATTAATTCATTTATAAAGATTCTTAAGCTCCACCAGCAGCCACATTAGCTCCTGAGGAATGTATAAGGTTCGCCGTTCGACCCGTCCCCGACCTTAAAGAAGTTGGTGAAACAACAACGTTTTGAAAACAACAGAATGACCTTCAGCCGCTTTTCCGGAGTGGGTAGGGGAATAACCCCTTAACTACGCCTGATCCACGCCGGAGCGGCTGAAATAAGTGGACTGTTTTTACTATTAAGAGCTGATAGAAATCAGTGCAAGGAACCGCCTATATTCACCTCATCTATTCTTATAGCCTTAACCTATCACTTCTATAGATATCATATCTTAGACCAATCAGACATCCCGTGGTATATTGTTGACATTCAAGAGAGAGCCGCTCAGCTTCTCTCCACTAGGTTCGAAAAACACAGGGGTGAATAATGATGAGTAAAAAGACTATGTTCGAGAAAATTTGGGATAACCATGTCATCTATCAGGAAGCAGGTAAGCCGAGTATTTTGTACATCGATCTTCACCTCGTACATGAGGTAACATCGCCACAGGCGTTTGAGGGATTACGTCTTAGCGGCCGTCAGGTACGTCGTCCAGAGCTTACGTTTGCAACGATGGATCATAACGTACCGACTAAGGACCGTTACAATATTACGGACCCGATTTCCAAGCAGCAAATTGATACATTAACTCAAAATTGCCGTGATTTCGGTGTCACACTGTATGATTTGGATACGGTGGATCAGGGTGTCGTTCACGTTATGGGGCCTGAACTTGGTCTGACTCATCCGGGCAAAACGATTGTTTGTGGTGATAGCCATACTTCCACACATGGGGCGTTCGGAGCACTCGCTTTTGGTATCGGAACCAGTGAGGTAGAGCACGTAATGGCAACACAATGTCTCCAGCAAGCCAAAGCCAAAACGATGGAAGTTCGCTTTGTAGGTACCCGCAAACCTGGTGTGACAGCAAAAGACATGATTTTGGGTGTCATCGCCAAATACGGTACAGATTTCGCTACAGGCTATGTTATTGAGTATACAGGTGAATCTATTCGCGAATTGAGCATGGAAGAGCGCATGACTGTGTGTAACATGTCCATAGAAGGCGGAGCCAGGGCAGGAATGATTGCACCGGACGAAACCACCTTCAACTACTTGCGTGGACGTCAACATGTAGCACAAGGAGACGCTTTCGAGCAAGCGGTTGCTGAGTGGAAAGAGCTTGTCACAGATGAAGGCGCTGAGTTTGATGTTGTGCTGGAGTTTGACGTAGATGCTTTGATTCCTCAAGTAACCTGGGGAACGAGCCCGGGTATGGGTACAGATATTTCCTCAACCGTACCGATTCCGGCAGAACTGCCAACCGAAAACGAACGTAAAGCGGCTGAGAAAGCGCTTGAATATATGGATTTGAAGCCAGGTACTCCGATCACGGATATTGCGATTGATTATGTGTTTATCGGCTCGTGCACTAATGGGCGGATTGAAGATTTGCGTGCAGCCGCTGAGGTTGCCAAAGGCTACAAGGTTTCTGACAAAGTAACGGCCATCGTCGTACCAGGTTCGGGACGTGTGAAAATTCAGGCTGAAGAAGAAGGACTGGATATCATTTTTAAAGAAGCAGGATTTGAGTGGCGTGAAGCAGGATGCAGTATGTGTCTTGCGATGAATCCAGACGTGCTGCAACCGGGACAGCGTTGTGCTTCGACTTCTAATCGTAACTTTGAAGGTCGTCAGGGACGCGGAGGACGGACTCATCTGGTATCTCCAGCAATGGCAGCCGCTGCGGCGATTCATGGGCATTTTGTTGATGTACGGGATTGGAAATTCAAGCAGGAAGAAGTAGTCCGCTAGGATACAGGGGGAGGAATTACGATGGAAGCTTTCACAACATTAAAAGGAATTGTAGCACCTGTGGATCGGGTGAACGTGGACACAGACGCTATTATTCCTAAGCAGTTTTTGAAACGAATTGAGCGTACGGGCTTTGGACAGTTTCTGTTCTACGAGTGGCGGTTTGATGAAGAAGGCAATATCAATCCTGAATTTGAACCGAACAAGCCTCGTTATGCAGGGGCGTCTGTGCTGATCTCTCGCGCTAACTTTGGCTGTGGCTCCTCACGTGAGCATGCACCGTGGGCGATTATGGACTATGGGTTTCGTTGCGTAATTGCTCCGTCTTATGCAGATATCTTCTATAATAACTGTTTTAAAAACGGTATATTGCCGATCAAGCTGTCTGAAGAGCAAGTAGAGGAATTGTTCCAGCGTACGGCGCAGCATGATAACTACCAACTGAACGTAGACCTGAATGAAAAAACAATCACAGACGACTATGGTCTGAAAATTGAATTCGATCTGGATGAACATCGCCGTCAGTTCCTGCTGCAAGGCTTGGACGATATTGGACTGACACTCCAGCATGAATCTGAAATTCTGGCGTATGAACAAAGACGCGCTGCGAAACAAGGCGCATAATCATAATTCCCACTTTAGGTTCAATACGAAGCCATATAGCTTGCTCATTTGTTAGACAGAAAGCCCGTACTGGCAATCCTTTTGCCTGCGGGCTTTTATCATGCTCAAAAAATAAATTGGAAAATAAGGGGTTGACGGTTCGACTCAGCATGGTATTGTAAATGTAAAATGGTTGAAGGACTGTGTCTGTGAGAAACACCAAAAAATACATATATAAGTTAGGGGAATGAGGATGAAGAAATATGGTTGGGTGATACTAGCGGCTATCTTGATTTGGTTGTGGCCGTCCTCCCCTCATGTGAACGCGGCTGGAGCAGATTTGTTTTTAGATGGCAAAAGGGTGGAAGCGCCTGCAGATGCCAAGCCTGAAATGGTCAATGGAAAAATCATGGTACCGCTAAGGGTGGTTGGGGAGCAGCTTGGATATCAATTCAAGTGGGAACCACAATCCTATAAAATCTCAATTCAAAAAAATAGTACCGATATGTCTATGTATGTAGGCCGTACATCGGCTGATGTGAATGGAAAAACAGTTAGTCTGGATGCACCTCCTGTGCTTCGGGGCAGCTCAACCATGGTTCCATTACGTTTTGTTGGGGAGCAAATGGGACTAAAAGTAGATTGGAATAATAAAAGTAAATCCGTAAATCTCAGTCAAAAGGCTGCAACTCAACAAGCAAATAAACAGTCACAATCCCAACCATCGTCGCAAACGTCAACACGGAGTACAAAAAGCACCAATAAAACGTCTTCAGCAACAGCGACGACAATAAACCCAGTTGAAGCAGATAAGCATACTGAAGCTGCATCTTCACCAACCAAGCAGCAAAATACAGAACAGACCGCAGCAAATGCGTTGGTTGTAAAAAATATTACTTTTGAGGGTGAAACGTTAAAGATTTCTCTGAATAAAGATGTTACCCCTAAAGTATCCAAAATGACGGGGAATGATCGTATTGTTGTAGATTTACCCGGGGCTTCACTGGCGACTGATTTTCTTCAGCCGTTCCCGATTCGCACCGATGGCACGCGGGCGTTGACGAATAGTGACAGTGAGGATGTGCAGGAAATTAGATTTGCTCCCGCAGATGGACGAGATGGGGGCGTACGCATTGTCATTGCTTTAAATCAGACACGTGATTACGATCTTTCAACCAATGGCCTAGGTGATATCACCCTTCAATTGCGTGAGCGTAGTGTGAATTCAGCAGTGGTAACACCAACGAATGTCGAAGGACGGCGAATCGTCGTAATTGATCCCGGACATGGTGGCAAGGACCCTGGGGCAGGTAGTGTGACTGGGCGACATGAAAAGGAATTTGCATTGGCGGTAGCGTTAAAGGTCGAGCAGCTTCTGCAAAATGATCCCGATATTCAAATCATATTGACTCGTAATGGAGATACGTATCCCACGCTGGATGAACGACCACAGCTCGCTAATAATCAGCAGGCTAGCGTGTTTGTTTCCATTCATGGTAACAGTATGCCAGCTTCTAATAACGGAAAAGCTAATGGGTCAGAAACCTATTATGCACGTCAGGAAAGTTTGAGCCTGGCCACGATCATGCACAAGCATCTTGTAGCAGCAACCGAGTTCAAGGATAACGGCATTAAAGTGGCAAACCATGTGGTGACGAGAAAATCACAAATGCCTGCAGTATTGCTGGAGTGTGGCTACCTTAGTAATATATCTAATGAAGCAGCCATGTTCACAGAAGAAACACAAGAGAAGATCGCTGAAGGTATTGTCGATGGGTTGAAGGAGTATCTCGGAACAGCAGGCACAGGAGCAACGGAACCACTTAACTAAGTGAGGTTTACAATAAAAGCTACTTTCCACCTTATTAATGAAAATTCATGGGGGTGAAAAGTAGCTTTTTTAGTTTTTTCGGCTGTGACTTTTGACGGAAAGCAAATGATCTATATTTTTAGTCAAAATTCGACAAAAGTAGTTCTTTGGCACGTATATTTCTGTTATGATGGAATATATTCGCAACTTTTGGTGTGAGATAACGTCTAAAAGGTTGTCTGATATTACATAAGCGCGTATATCAGGTCGCCGCACCGGAGCATGTGGCAAAAAAATTATGAATGGAAGGGTGACGAATGAAGAAATTTGGTTTTTTGTTGTTATTATTTGTCTTCATGTGGGCGGTTCCGGGTTATGGACATGCGGCTTCGAGTGGAACACAAATCTATCTCGACGATCAACAGTTAAGTGTCCCTAGTGGTGCTAAGGCACAAGTAATTGGCGGAAGTACAATGGTCCCGCTACGCGTAATTTCTGAAAATTTGGGATATGACGTGACATGGAAGCAGCAGGCGCGAACCATAACGATTGAGAAGGACAGTACCTTGATCCGAATGATAATCGGAAGTAAGACGGCGACTGTCAATGGAAGCGACATTAGTCTGGATGCTTCGCCTCTGCTGCGTTCCAATTATGCCCTTGTACCGCTTCGTTTTATCGGCGAGCAAATGGGACTGGACGTAAAATGGGACAGCAGCTCCAAGTCCGTAAAATTATATACCCGCAGTAGCGGGTCTGGAAACGGGGAATTTACACCTCCCAAGTCCGGAAATAACAGTACAGGTACTGGAAGTGTAACTGCACCAACGAATAATGCAAACTCAGGTGTTACACAGGTGCAGGGAATCAGTTTCAGCCAAAACCGTTTAACTATCGCAACAGCCAGTGCCGTCAAGCCGAAAGCGTTTACGATGACAGGCCCTGATCGGGTAGTGGTGGATTTGCCAGCGACTGCGTTTGCTGACAATTTCGGAGACCAGCAAAAGCTGGATAGCAGCTTAAATGGTTCGCTGGACATTGAGAATGAAGCGGATGTGTCCGGTATCCGTTATGCTTTATTCCAAAAGGAACCTTCAACGGTGCGCGTTGTTATTGATTTGAAACATGCCATGAATTATACCGCATATAATGATGGCTCGAATCGTGTTATCGTCGATCTGGCTTCCAAAGATTCAGTGAATACCATGCCAGACGCAACGTTACCAGATGGCTCACAGCCGGATGACACACAGACATCACCAACGAACAGCAATGGTAAAAAGGTCGTTGTTATTGATGCTGGTCATGGAGCAAAAGATTCTGGAGCAGTTGGTGTTTCGAGAAAAAACTATGAAAAGACCTTCAACTTAGCGATGGCTCTGAAAGTAGAAAGCATATTAAAGCAGAACCCCAAACTTGAGGTTGTGCTGACACGCAGTGATGATACATTCTTGGAGCTTAAACAGCGCGTAAAAGTAGCTGAAAACCTTAATGCTAACGTGTTCGTGTCCATTCATGCTAACAGCAGCGGTAGCTCAGCTTCCAACGGTACAGAGACGTATTACCAGCGTAGTGCAAGCAAAGCGTTCGCCAACGTTATGCACAAGTACTTTGCACCTGCGACGGGCCTAACAGACCGCGGCATTCGTTATGGCAATTTCCATGTAATTCGGGAAACGACTATGCCAGCCGTATTGCTTGAAGTAGGATATCTGAGTAATGCAAAAGAGGAAGCCACACTGTTTGATGAAGATTTTCAAAACCGGGTAGCTCAAGGGATTGCAGATGGAATCACAGAGTATCTCGACGTAAAATAAATCTTCAACAAATCGCTTGTCAACGTCAAGCAAGGAGGGGGACATATGAACAAGAAAATCGTAATTGCAGGTCTGCTGGCACTGTTTGCCATTGCAGGTGCAGGGTGTGCCTCTAAGCAAACAACGGCTCCTGCGACTCCATCTCAGGAAACACAAACTTCTAATGCACAAAATAGCACACCCGAACAGACGACCCCTGATCCATCGGCTCAGTCTGCTGAAAATAATGGGGCGAGTCAAACACCTGCATCTCCGTCAACAGAGCCTACAAAGACCAAGACGGACACGGAAAATTCAGGAGATCGACAAACACAACAGATTACGGTGTACTATACGGATACTCAAGAGAACGGCTTGAAAGAACAGAAAAAGGAAATTACCTATCCAAGCGAGCTGGAAAAGTTGCAAAAAGCGTTTGAAGCTCTGCAAAAGAGTGGGGATTCTGCTCTAATTCCGTTGTGGTCCGAGAAAATTTCCGTGCATAAGATCAAATTGGATAACGGTGCATTGACTTTTGATATTTCCCTGCCGGACGAGGCTCGATTGGGAGCTGGCGGCGAGGAATTGGCTATCGATGCCTTGAAGAAAACAATGTTCCAATTCAAGGAAGTCAAAACGCTAGATTTGCTCGTAGATGGTCAATCTCTAGAGTCCTTAATGGGGCATGTAGATTTGGATCATCCCATGAGTCGCTAACCGATCAGACGGTATGAAAATTTCTTGGGAATTTGCACACTTTTCACGTGCAATCTGTGACAGATAATGATAATATAGGAGTGTATTTCTCGCCTATGCAGGCAGTCATGCACAAATAGTATTCGTTTCTTTCCGGATGATTATTTAGAGTGACCGTCTTGATGCGGGCTATCCCGTATCAAGACGTTTTTTTTGGTAGGAGGTAGGATTTCCGTGAATGCAGCAACCGCACGTCATATATTGGACACCATCGGTACGATGTTTCCGGATGCCCATTGTGAGTTGAACCATGACAATGCTTTTGAATTAACGATCGCCGTGTTATTGTCTGCTCAATGCTCCGATCAGATGGTCAATAAAGTAACGGCAGACCTGTTTCAAAAATACAACTCACCTGAGGATTACCTAGCTGTTCCTCTTGAGGAACTGGAGCAGGATATTCGCAGAATCGGCTTGTACCGAAACAAGGCCAAGCATATTCATAACCTCTGTCGTATTTTAATAGACCAGTACGGGGGAGAGATACCTTCGGAGCACGATCAACTGGTTAAGCTACCCGGTGTTGGCCGCAAGACGGCTAATGTCGTTGTATCTACTGCTTTTAATGTACCAGCTATTGCGGTAGATACGCATGTAGAGCGCGTTTCCAAACGACTCGGCTTTGCAGGGTGGGATGATTCAGTGCTTGAGGTGGAAAAAAAGCTGATGAAGAGGGTTCCTAGGGATGAATGGTCTTTGACCCACCACAGGCTCATTTTTTTCGGGCGCTACCATTGTAAAGCTCAAAACCCTCAATGTCAGGTGTGTCCGTTGCTTGATGTATGCAGGGAAGGCAAGAAACGTATGAAAACGTCTCTTATCAGAAAAGATAAGGAACGTAGAGCTTAAAGACCCACAAAGGTAACAAGAGGGTTTAACCATTTATGTGTAGAAAAGGATGAAGAGTATGAAGTGCATTTCGGTATATACAGACAATTTTGAAGCATTCTCTGATATTTTTGAGCAAATTGTAACAACAGAATTTGCTGAAAACGAAGAGCGCGAGCTTGAGGGAATCACGGTTAGTCATTCCGGTGATGTACCTGAGCATTATCTGGAGCGTATGTCACAAAAGCCAGAAGTGGTCGTAATGAAGGATAAATCCCGTGGGATTACGATTTTACAGCATGGTCAAGTATTTGAAATTTTGCTGCCAGTGCTTGAGACTGCAGCCAATTAAGTTCAATTAGCGGACGACATGCGTTGCATGTTCCGGTATAGGCGGCTCGGCTGGTTTAACCAGCCCGAAGGCGCATATATACACGAACCTTGCAGACCATCCTGATGTGGATAGAGCCTCTTCCAATGAAGTGTGCATACATTTTGTACCCTGAATTATGGTGTCTCGTTCCGCATGTTCCAAAAGGTGAATGTACGTAATGAGCAGGCTCACCCGTTGTTTACATATCTTGCTTCGTCGTTGTCCCTTGAGGGCTTTGATAAATGCATTCGGTTGCCTAAATACTTATTCCTAATGATCCGTTTTGGACAGAATAAAATGAACTTTTTGTTATCATGTACGAAAACAGCGTTCCCTAAAGCCAGGTACTGGCGGGGAGCGCTGTTTAGTTTTTTTGATGTGATGATTCTCACAATGGCTTAGGAATGCTACAATATAGCTATTTGGTGCAGACAAGTGATAAGGAGTGGAACCGTAGCTTATGATGCAAACGATTACAGGGGATGCGGGAAAGTGGTTGGATACGATAGAACAGATACAGAATACACTGCGTAAAGCCGGGGATGAAGCGGGAGCGAAGGCGGTAGGGGATCTGCTGGAAAAAGCATATGCGCAGGAGCTGACCATTGCCTTTTGTGGACATTTTTCAGCGGGTAAATCGAGCCTGATTAACAGCCTGTGTGGTAAAACCGTCCTGCCATCTGGACCGGTGCCTACGAGCGCTAATGTAGTGTCCATCCGTTATGGACGTCCGAGAGCACTCATTCATCCAGCCCAAACAGCGGAAAATCCAGAGCCGGAAAGCATGGAAGCCTCCCTGTCCGAGCTTGCTGAGTATTGTAAAAATGGTGGAGCCTATGAATCGGTTCAAGTGTGGGAGGATGTTCCCATATTATCTAACGGAGGAGTGCTGCTGGATACACCCGGCGTCGATTCCACAGACCACGGACATGCGCTGGCGACACATTCTGCTTTACATTGGGCAGATATTGTTTTTTATGTAATGGATTACAACCATGTCCAATCTGAAAATAATTTGTCTTTTGCCAAAAGTTTATCGGATTGGGGCAAGCCGTTATATTTGATCATCAATCAAATCGATAAACACCGGGAGCGGGAGCTTTCATTTACACGTTATCGTAATGAGGTGGAGACTAGCTTTCACGCCTGGCAAGTTCATTATACGGACATCCTTTTTACTTCCTTGAAGGAGCAGAATCATCCATGGAACCAGTGGAAACAGTTGACGCACCTGATTCCGAAATTGCTGGAGCGAAAAACAGAGCTTTTGGCATACAGTTTAGTGTCCTCTATGCATCATTTGGTAGAGCAACATGTAGAGACTGTGCAGTCAGCTGAAGAAGAGGAACTGAACACACTGCTAAAAGAAGCGGGTGGGGAAGAAGCCATTTTGCGGCTGGATATAGAGCAGAAAACCTTGCAGCAAGAAGACGAACACTGGAAGATGCTCCCGGAGCAGGAGCGTAAACGGCTGCGTCAAGAGCTGGATCATCTACTGGAACACGCACATTTGACGCCAGCGGAGCTACGTGAAGCCGCAGGCGAATACTTAGAGAGCCGCAAGCCGGGCTTCAAAACAGGACTATGGTTTGCAGGAGGAAAGACTGAGCGAGAAAAGGAAAGCCGTTTGGAACGGCTGACAGGAATGCTGACTGATCAGGTGGAGGGACAATTGCTTCCTCATGTACGGGAGCTTCTGCGGTCTTGGGGTGACGGTCAGGGGTTGTGGACCTCTGCGATGGAGCAGGAGCTGGATGGCATCCGTCCTGTGATAGACCGGCAACTGGTAGAGCAGACGGTGAAGGAAAATGCGTTGTCGCCAGAGTATACGTTAAACTATTGCAAGGACCTACGCGCTGCTGTGACCGCCGATTGCCGCCGCAAGGCGCTGACGCTGCTAGACCGCCTGCTGGCCCAGCTAGCAGTGCGAGCCAAAGCCCGCCGCGCGGCTCTCGCAGAGAAGCACACTGCGCTGTTGGCGCAGGCGGAGGCGGCGAGCCGCTACAGCACTCGCGTGCAGGCCTCGGCTTCGCATGCCACCCTGTTGCGCAGCTTGCTGCCGCAGGCTTCCGCGCCAAGCGGGTTGCCCCGTGCGGACGCGCCTGTACCTGCGTCCGATACCGCCGCTGCTGCGGCGCCAACGGGCGTTGCGCGCCCTGGCATCGCTGGCCCGCGCAACGCATCGGCACAGCCGCTAGCAGGGACGGCGGCAGCACAGCCTGCCGCTGGAGGCCGCCGCACGCGGTTGGATGCAGCAGCGGCCCAATTGAAGGCTGCCGCTGCCCTCGTAAGTCCGTACCCTGCCATGCAAGCGGCGGTACGGGATTTACATGCCCGCGCTGCTGCGCTGGAGGGCGGGCAGTTTACGCTGGCGCTGTTCGGAGCGTTCAGCGCTGGGAAATCCAGCTTCGCCAACGCTTTGTTGGGTGAAGCTGTGTTGCCCGTATCGCCGCATCCGACGACAGCGGCGATTAACCGCATAATGGCGCCTGCAAGTGCTGAGCGCCATGCCACGGCTGACGTCCATATGAAATCAGTGGAGGCGTTGCGGGAAGATCTTAAATACTCATTTCGGTTATTAGGATTGGGAGAGCCAGAGGCAGCGGGCTGGCAAGAAGCCGTTCATGCTTTATCTCCGGAAGGCATCCATCCTGCGGGCAGGCCTCATTATAGTTTTTTAAAGGCTGCCGCAGCCGGATGGGAAGAAGCTGAAAGCTTGCTGGGACAACAGCTTCAGGTGAATTTAGAGCAGTATCGAGATTTTGTCGCGTCTGAGCACAAATCATGCTTTGTGGAGCATATTGACCTTTATTATGATTGCGCTCTGACCCGTCAGGGCATCGTGCTAGTGGATACGCCAGGAGCGGATTCTGTGAATGCACGGCACACAGGCGTGACCTTCAACTATATGAAGCATGCGGATGCTCTTGTATTTGTCACATATTATAACCATGCGTTTACGCAAGGCGACCGGCAGTTCCTGAATCAACTAGGTCGAGTCAAAGAGACCTTGGCACTGGATCAGACGTTTTTTATTGTTAATGCATCAGATCTGGCTTCTTCTGAAGAAGAACTGCATTCTGTTACCCGGCATGTACAGGAACAACTACAGGCGAATGGAATCCGAAAACCACGTATTTATCCGCTTTCCAGTATGCTGGCGTTGGAAGCTACCGAACAGGGAGAGGCTTCGCTGCGTTCAGCTTCACGTTTTGATGCATTTGAAGATGATTTCTCGGCATTTGCAGCCGAAGAGCTGGCAGGTTTGTCCATCGCTTCTGCTACGCAGGAACTGGCCCGGCTGCGGAAACGCATAGAGCAACATGCAGCCGATGCCCGCTATAGCGTGGAAGAACGGGAGATACGATTAGAGCGATTAACTCGCATCCGTGGGGAATTGGAGCATACGCTCCTAGGCCTGACTGATAGCAACGGTGCATCTGTGTTATCGGGCGAGACCGATGAACTGCTGTATCATGTACGTCAAAGGCTGTCCTATCGGACTGGAGAATTTATGGCAGAGGCGTTTCATCCATCTGTTCTGCGTGAAGGAGTAGGTGATCTTCGTTCGGCTTTTGCATCTTGTGGTCGTGAGCTGATGCGTTTAATCGAACTGGAGCTGTCTCAGGAATTACTGGCAACCACACTCCGGCTGGAAAAAACGGGACAAACTTTGGTGCACAAGGCTATACAACAGTGCGTAGAACACATGAACCATCAGTTGCCAGGACTAGATTGCACAATTCCTGAATCGAGAAAATGGGCTGTTCCCGAGCTGAAGGAAATTTCCCTGCAGGAGTCCATTCATTGGAAGGATTATTGGAATAGCTTTAAAAATCCAAAGCTATTTTTTGAAGGAACTGGTCGAGCGAATCTACAAACCAAACTGGAGCCGATATTACGCGAGCGAATCGGGGAAGCTGTGGATCAGCAACGTGAACGAATGTCTTCTTTTTACGTTACGCTGATGCAGGAGGAACAATTGTGGCAGAAAGCTCAGCTTCGAGAGCAAATGCTGGAGACGACTCGTGGCATGGAGCATGCCCTTATAGGCGGTGAGCAGCCACAGGTTTGGGAAGAGCTTGCTGGCAAGATTGCGGCTTTGGAGTAAAGATAAATATGTTCACCAATGATTAAAGATCAGGACACCGGGTTGTGGGACAACCCGGTGTTTTATGCATACTCCAAAAAGTAAGCAATACTGAGTAAATAGCCACATTCAATAATAAGAAAGCGATTTAATTTGTCTAATCACCCACCAATTGATAACCTGCCTGAATACGGCTCGTTATCCTCTTTGCCGCCTTGGAATGCGAATGGTAAACTTCACTAAGCCATATAACAACGTCGTGCAACTAATGGAGGGACATTGACATGGAAGTGCTCAGGCAACTGCAAGTTTTTTTTCGCGAGAGGAGACACTATCTGTTTCTTTCTATTTTATGCCTTGCGATAGCGACGGCTCTGGGACTGGTGTATCCGAACCTGCTCCAAAGGCTTATTGATAACGCTATCATCCCAGGTGACTTCGGGAAAGTTCCGGCGCTGGCTCTGACTGTGCTGGGAGTAGTCATCATCAAAGGGTTCATGCAATTTTTACATGGTTTTTTTGGTGGACGGCTAGGTAACTACCTGGCATACCGCCTCCGCAATGCTTGTTACGAAAAGCTGCAATTTCTGTCTTTTAGATATTATGACACGGCCAAAACGGGAGATCTTATGTCTCGACTGACTGGTGATTTGGAGGCAATTCGTAACTTTATCGGATTTGGTTTTGCCCAACTCCTCAATGTGCTATTGATGGTCGTATTCGGCTCTATGATGATGCTGTATATTAACTGGCAGCTCACCCTCATTACGATGATCAGCATGCCATTGCTACTCTTCGTCACATTCAAGTTTGAATCCCGGATTCATCCCACCTTTCAGGAAATGCGGATTGCCCTTAGCGCCTTGACGACAGCAGTCCAAGAAAACATAACAGGTGTGCGAACCGTCAAATCTTTTGCCCGCGAATCATATGAAGTTGAGAAATTTTCAGTACGTAATGAGCAATACAAAAGTAATCAAATTCAAGCTGCTTCCTTATGGAGTCGGTTCTTCCCTGCTATGGAACTAATTGCTTCTGTCAGTGTGGTCCTTCTGTTGGGCATGGGCGGGTATCTGGTCATTCAGAAGTCAATGACCTTGGGGCAGCTCGTCGCTTTCTTTAGCTTAATTTGGTATATTATCGGCCCCATCTGGAGCATTGGCTTTCATATCAATAACTATACGCAGTCCAAAGCATCCGGTGAAAGGGTCCTGGAACTGCTAAATCAGTCCATAGATGTAACCGATGAAGCCGGAGCACTTACACTCGATGCCGATCAGGTGGAAGGACATGTTACGTTTGAACATGTTACCTTTGCTTACGGAAATAAGCTTCCTGCTGTTGTTGACATCAATTTAGACGCACCGCCGGGATCAGTCATTGGAATTTTAGGAGGAACGGGGTCAGGGAAGTCTACCATTATTCAATTACTCATGCGTGCTTATAATGTGAATGCAGGAAGTATCAAGTTGGATGGCAAGGATATACGTCACTTGAAGATTCGTGATTTGCGTGCTCAAATTTCTTCTGTGTTTCAGGAGACGTTTTTGTTTTCGTCCTCTATACGTAATAATATTTCATATGGTTTAAGCCATGTCAGTATGGATGACATCATACGCGTTTCCAAACTGGCTCAGGCGCATGAATTCATAACTGAACTACCGCTGGGATATGACACTGTCGTTGGAGAACGTGGATTGGGACTGTCCGGAGGGCAGAAACAACGGATCGCCATCGCGCGCGCACTACTCAAAAATCCGAAAATTCTGGTACTGGATGATGCTACCAGTGCGGTCGATATGGAAACAGAGCATGAAATACAGACCGGTTTTCAAGAGGTTATGCGTGGTCGAACAACATTTATAATCGCTCATCGAATCTCTTCGCTTCGCCATGCCAATGAAATTGTGGTGCTTGAGGAAGGACGAATCGTCCAGCGTGGAACACATGAACAGCTTATTGCTACTCCAGGTCCATATCAGGATGTGTATCATATTCAATACGCCGATTACATAGCTCAGGCTCCAGACGGTGTATCCGAAGGGCAGGTGAGACCATGAATATACCCGCAGAAAAAGCCAAACCGTTAAAAAAACCGACGAATGAGCGCTTTGTCTATCAAGATGATGATGTCATTGATAAACCGTTTAACTGGTCAGAATTCAAACGTTTGCTGGCATACATGAAGCCCTATGCCCGTCAGATTCTGCCGATCCTTCTGGTCATGATGATTCTTGGTACCATTACCAAACTGACGGTTCCTTATTTGATCAGTCTGGCCATTGATAAGGCAATTGCTCCCGCATGGCCTGCATTACCCAGCGTAAAGTTACTGCTGCTCATCACGGGTGCCGTGCTCTTGTTATATTTAATTCAATGGGCAGCCAGCACGTACCGCATTAAATTCACCAATATTATCGGTCAACGGGTTATTTACGATTTGCGTGAAGATTTGTTCAAGCATATTCAAAAGCTATCCTTTAACTTTTTTGATAAGAGACCGGCAGGTTCTGTATTAGTGCGCGTGACGAATGACATTAACTCGCTACAGGATCTTTTTACGAACGGTGCAGTGAATGTCCTGATTGACTGCGTACAGCTTATCGGAATTATTGTCATTTTGCTGCTTATTAACTGGAAGCTCGGTTTGGCAGTAATTGTGACCGTTCCGATCATGTTTTTGATCTCGACCAAGCTGCGCGTTCGCATCCGTCGCGCTTGGCAAGAAGTGCGTATGAAGAACTCGCGTATCAACTCTCATTTGAATGAGTCTATTCAGGGGATTCGTGTGACACAAGCGTATACGCAGGAGCAGGAAAACATGGCTTATTTCGACGACATGAACAGCTCTAGCAAAAAATCGTGGGATAAGGCTTCTGCCATGAATCAGGTTTTTGGCCCACTTATTGATATTACCGGAGGATTTGGTACGCTTGTGCTATTCTGGTTTGGAGCGCATTTAATTCAGACAGATCAGCTTACAGTGGGGCTGCTGGTTGCGTTTGCCAACTATGTTGGGAACTTTTGGGAGCCGATTAATCGGCTGGGCCAAATGTATAATCAGTTACTGGTTGCGATGGCTTCGTCAGAACGAATTTTTGAGTTTATGGATGAACAGCCGAATATTGCAAACAAACCGGGAGCAAAAGCCTTGCCACCCATTCGGGGTGACATCCAATTTGAAAAGGTCATTTTTGAATATGAGAAGGGACGTCAGGCGCTTAAAGGTATTAGTCTTTCCGTCGAAGCGGGTCAATCTATAGCGCTTGTGGGTCACACCGGCTCAGGTAAAAGTACAATTATTAATCTGCTCAGCCGTTTTTATGACATTACGTCAGGGAGGCTTACGATTGACGGTCAAGATGTGCGTGATGTAACGGTGGAGAGCTTGCGAAGCCAGATTAGCATCGTGCTTCAGGATACATTTATTTTTTCGGGGACGATACGCGATAATATCCGATTTGGCCGTTTGGATGCAACGGATGAGGAAATTGAAGCGGCTGCGAAGGCGGTCAATGCTCATGAATTCATTGTTCACTTGCCAGCTGGCTATGAAACAGAAGTAGAGGAGCGGGGGGGAATGCTGTCCATGGGCCAGCGACAGCTCTTATCCTTTGCTCGTGCCTTGCTGGCTAATCCGCGAATTCTTATTCTGGATGAGGCCACAGCCAGTATTGATACAGAAACGGAGCTGAAAATTCAGGAGGCTCTTCAGGTTTTACTGGAAGGCAGAACTTCTTTTATGGTCGCTCACCGTTTGTCTACCATTCGAAATGCTGATCATATCGTTGTACTGGATCATGGGGAAATCCAAGAAAGTGGTAATCATGAACAATTGATGAAAAAACATGGAATATATCGGGGGCTGGTGGAAGCACAGTTCAGATTTTTGTAAAAAAAAGATCAAAAAATCGCGTTTTTTGTAAATTTAAATGCCGAGCACTATTGCATTCTTGGAGCTAAACCCTGAAAATAAAGATGAAAAGAGATCAGAGCAATTTTCGTCAGAGGGGGAAGAGTTCAAGATGTGGGGTGCTCCTTTTTCTGCCAAGGCTAAGAAGATGCTGCTGCTGGGTAGCGGCGAATTGGGAAAAGAAGTCATTATTGAAGCTCAGCGGCTTGGCGTGGAATGTATTGCTGTTGATCGCTATGAACTGGCTCCAGCAATGCAGGTAGCCCATCGCTCTCACTGTCTGGATATGCAGGATGCTGAGGCGTTGAAGGCACTAATTCGTGAGGAAAAGCCCGACATAATTGTACCTGAAATCGAAGCTATTGCTACGGGTGCTTTGGAAGAATTAGAGCAAGAAGGATTTCACGTAGTACCAACGGCCCGTGCCGCCCGTCTTACGATGGACCGGGAAGGTATCCGCAGGCTGGCTGCCGAGAAATTACAGCTTCCGACTGCTGCCTATCGTTTTGCAGATAACTTTGAGCAGTTGCGGTCGGCGGTTCATGAGCTGGGCACGCCATGCGTGGTCAAGCCCTTGATGAGTTCGTCGGGTAAAGGGCAGTCTGTATGCCGGGCAATCGAAGATGCAGAATCCTGCTGGAATACGGCGCTGGAAGGCGCGCGTGCCAAAACTACACGTGTCATTGTTGAAGCTTTTGTCCCGTTTGAGAGCGAAATCACCTTATTGACCGTCAGATCGGTTTCGGGTACGACTTTTTGCCCACCGATTGGCCATATTCAGAAAGATGGGGATTATGTCGAATCCTGGCAGCCCCATGGCATGACGGACAAGCAACTTTCGGAGGCGGAAGACATTGCCCGTACGATTACGGATGAACTGGGTGGTTACGGATTGTTTGGCGTAGAGCTATTTTTAACGGCTGATGGCGTCATATTCAGTGAAGTATCCCCTCGTCCGCATGATACAGGAATGGTGACCATGATCACGCAGGATTTGTCGGAATTTGCACTTCACGTGCGAGCCATCCTCGGATTCCCGGTGCCATCTGTTACGTTGCTTACACCAGGAGCCTCAGCTACTTTGAAGGCAGAAGTGGCTACGCGGGATTTTGTAATAAGCGGTCTGCATGATGCATTATTGCTACCCCGGACACAGGTGCGAGTGTTCGGGAAGCCAGAAACCAAGCCGGGTCGCCGGATGGCTGTAGCGCTTAGCGCTGCAGAAGATGTGGAAACAGCACGGAAGACGGCCAAAGAAGCTGCTAATATGCTGAAAGTGGAGGTAAATCATGTCTAACAATGTGATGATTCCAGTACTGACAATTCGTTCCGTAGAGCTTGGCGATTGCGAAGCCGTAACAGGACTACTAAGAGAAGTCGGATACCCGATGACTTGTGGTGTAATGAAAGAAGTTATGGGAACAACGCGGGAGGACAGTCAAGCGAATATGATGGTTGCAGAAATGGATGGTCGTGTTGTCGGAGTTATCGGCATGCATACGGCTCAAAGCTTGGCTTATCCTGATCCTGCCGTACAAATCACCATGCTAGTCGTGAGCGGGGAGTATCGCGGCGAGGGCATTGGCAAGCGCCTGGTGGCTTGTGGTGAGGAGTGGGGACGTGCGCAAGGATGCTATCATTTATTCATTACTGGAGCGAATAACCGCATCAAACAAGTAGAGGCCCGGGCTTTCTACAACCGAATCGGCTTTGAAAAGCAAGGCTACCGTTTCAGCAAAAAGCTTAGATAATCAGCCTACAACAAGACAATTTAATACTTAAAGCCTCACTACTTTTAACTTAGTTCCGCATGGTTCATTCCGAGCGGGGCTATTTTTTTTCCAACTTTTATACCATTGATCCTGCTATAAAACATGATATACTGCTAGAGTAAAGATTACAAAGTTGTAACCGGACGCGTTCACACCAAGGCATTTATACAACAAGGAGATGACGAAATGAAGAATATGTTGAAAAAAACACTTGTGATGGGAAGTCTAAGCGCCATTTTATCCGCAGGATTCATCGTTCCGGCATCAGCTTCACCAGCTGACGATTTGACTGCCCAACTACAACAGTGGTTTCAAAATAACGGATATACCGTCAATATGTCCAACGGGACGACTACGATAACAAAGACCGTAATTAAGGATGCATCTGAAAAGGACAAGGCTAAAAACAAAACAGCAAATCCTTCATCCGGCAAGCAAACAACAACCAAACAAGGTAGCCAAAAGGCTTCGCACTCTAGTAACAAGCAACAGGCCCAAAAACAAAACACAAATTCAGGCGCGAGTCAGTCTGCAGGGTCTGATGCACAACTCAGCAAGTCCCAATTTGCAGCTGAGGTTGTAAAGCTTGTAAACAACGAGCGCAGCCAAAAAGGTCTGAAGCCCCTTACATCTAATGCGAAGCTTACAGAAGTAGCCTTAGCCAAGGCGAAGGACATGAGCACGAACAATTACTTTTCCCATACATCTCCGACCTACGGTTCACCCTTTGATATGATGAAAAAGTTCGGTGTAACTTATACGTATGCGGGTGAGAATATTGCTATGGGACAACAAACACCACAAGAAGTAATGAAAGCTTGGATGAACAGTCAGGGACATCGTGAGAATATTTTGAAGGCAGAATATACGCAAATCGGTGTGGCTTACTACAATGGATATTGGGTACAAGAGTTCACACGTAACTAAGATGATAGTAAATACGTTCGAAACGTCATGCCGCTGTTATGAAAAGATAGTGGCATGACGTTAATCTGGAGACCCGCTGACACGTTCAGCGGGTCTTTTGGTGTCTCTTATTCCTCCACAGGCATAACCCTTGCTTTATACCAGAAAAGACATAAGGGACGTATTTATAGTATGATAGCAGCAAGTTGAATGGATAGCAGACTATTTATGGAAAGCTAGGTGAGCAAATGAGCTACGAAATTGTGCATGAAGGTGCCTTTGCTATGCTCAAGGTGCAGTTGAACCCCGGGGAAATGATTAAAGCGGAAATGGGAGCAATGGTTTCCATGTCTTCCAGTGTAGATATAAAGGGGACAGTAGACGGTGGACTGTTACGTGGTTTAGGCAGAATGCTAAGCGGAGAAAAATTCTTTTTTCAAGAACTGAGGGCAGCCCGTGGGCCGGCTGAAGTGTTGTTAGCCCCTGCCAGTATAGGTGATGTACAAGCGGTGGAATTGGATGGCACGTATAGGTTGATGGTCCAAAAGGACGGTTTTCTAGCTTGTACAGAAGGCATTGAGGTTAGCACCAAAATGCAAAACCTGATGAAAGGTTTATTCTCCGGTGAAGGTTTTTTTATCGTAGAAATCAGTGGTCGAGGTACGGTATTCCTATCCTCTTATGGAGCCATTCATCCCATTTATATCGCGCCAGGAGAGGAGCGTATTATTGATAATGCTCATCTGGTGGCATGGCCGGATTATATGGATTATAAAATTGAAAAAGCATCGAAAGGCTGGTTGTCCAGCGTAACGAGTGGAGAAGCGCTTGTATGCCGTTTTCGCGGTGAAGGAACGGTACTGATACAAAGTCGAAATCCGGGCAGTTTTGGACAATGGATCAAAAGTTTCATACCTGATAGCAAATAGTTTGATTCGTTTGATTAGAGAAGAGAGGATAAACTGTTCGCACAAGAAAGTATAATATAAGGGTGGCCATTTGCCATCCTTTTTTTGCATGTTCATGGGAAATTATATGTGACTCTAAGCATTTATTGCGCTTTTATTCCGAACGGTTTATTTGCAAAATGATATAAGAAGCTTTATGTTTATTTCACTAAGCTATCAGGAGGGAACACGAGTGAATTCATCAAAATGGATTTGGCGGTCTGTCGGTTCCGTTTCCATTGCCGCCACATTGCTATTATTGTACGGATTTATTACAGCAGTACAAAGTATCACGGCTCCAGAGCCAATGGTTAGCACTCAACCTGTACATCCCGGTTCATCGCAGACACAAACTGCGCCATCCGCTACTAATCAGACGGGAGAGTTTCGGGTAGCTGCCATTGGAGATTCGCTAGCCAAAGGCACGGGGGATGACTCCGGAAGTGGTTTTGTGCGTCGGTCGGTGAGCTTGTTAAATAATCAGGAAGGCCATAAGGCTCAGCTCATAAATAATCTGGGGATTAATGGACTGACGACTCAAGGACTATTGACCAAGCTGGATGAGCCTGGTGTTTCTTATGTGTTGAAAAAGGCTAACGTTATTATGGTCTCGATTGGCGGAAATGATTTATTTCAGGGGGCTCAGGCTGCCCAAACCGGCAAAGAGCCGCCTACACTCAGTGGTTTGCGTAAAGCTGTGCCTGATGCCGCCAAACGTCTGCAAAAAGTGCTGACAAAGGTAGGGAAAATCAATCCGAATGCTAAAATTATCTATGTCGGATTATATAATCCATTCAGTGATCTGCAGGAAATGAAAATTCCCGGTAATCTTGTGGTAACAGAATGGAATCTGGCTGCCATGGCAATTACCAACCAAAACAGCAATATGACTCTGGTTCCAACTTTCGATTTATTCCAGCAAAATTTGCCCGTCTATTTATCATCCGATCATTTTCATCCAAACGGACAGGGCTATCAGGCAATCGCTGAACGTATCGCGCAAGGGTTTGCAGTTGCAAACACGAAGGATGCCGATAAAGTGGATAATGAACAACAGTCTACAAGCAGCCAACCTGCTGAAGTGAAAAAGGGAGGGAACAACTAATGAGCATCCAATCTGCTGACAAGAACGGGACTGGAATAACCGAAAATTCGACCTCAAGCGATGCAGTGTCCAGTTTCCATTCCGCCAATCAGGTTGGCAGCACAGGCAGAGACAGAAGCAATAACGAAACAGTTCTCTCTGTTCAGCACGTTAAGAAACGTATCAAACGCAAAATGATCATTCATGATGTAACATTCGACGTTCGTGCGGGTGAAATTTTCGGATTTCTCGGCCCTAATGGGGCTGGGAAAACGACGACTATTCGTATGCTGGTCGATTTAATTAAGCCTACGGAAGGGACGATTACTGTCTGTGGACATAATGTAAATCGTGACCCTGAGCAGGCTTTACGGCATATTGGTTCTATTGTGGAAAATCCAGAGGTGTACAGCTATCTGACAGGTTGGGAGAATTTAGAGCATTTTGCCCGTATGCAGCCTGGTGTAGACGAACAGCGTATCCGCGAAGTCGTTGAGCTGGTTCGGCTCGATCGCCGTATCCATGATAAAGTAAGTACGTATTCTCTCGGAATGCGCCAGCGTCTTGGTATAGCCCAAGCCTTGCTCGGTAGACCGAAATTGCTGATTTTGGATGAACCGACCAACGGGTTAGACCCCAAGGGGATCAAGGAAATGAGAGCTTTTATCCGTTTGCTAGCGGCAGAAGGCATGGCTGTATTTGTTTCCAGTCATTTGCTTAGCGAAATCCAGCTGCTATGTGATCGGGTGGCAATTATAAGTCGGGGTAAGGTACTAGCTGTAGGTGGTGTACGGGAACTGGTTGAGACGCACTCACATATGGCCGTATGGCAACTGGAGCCTCGTGATCAGGGTCTTGCCATATTGCAAAATTCTCCGCATGTGCAAATGATTACGAACGCCGATGAATTAATTGATGACAGTATTGTTGCAGGTAGCGGAGCCGATGCAATTTTTACAGAAATGGATGAAGAGCATATTGCGGAGCTGGTGACACAAATGACGGCTTCCGGTATTTCCGTTAAAGGTGTAACCAAAATCAACCCTACACTGGAGCAGCTATTCCTGAAAATGACGGAAGGTGAGATACTTGAATAACATTTTACCGCTCGTACAAAATGAAACACTCAAAATTATCAAGAAGAAACGATTTTATGTCATTTTACTAGTTTTACTTGTGCTTGTGCCGATTTTTACGTACGCTCAGATGAAAGTGGCAGAAAACAATCGCGAAAAATTCGGCAATGATTGGCGGCTTGAACTGCGTCAGGCGATTACCGATAATCAAAACTCGCTGGGAAGTGACCGGGTTCCCGAGGAATGGAAGACCTACCGTCGGGTCTTTGTGCAGCAGATGCAATATTATTTGGAAAATAATGTTAATCCGAATGAGCCGAGTGGTGTCACTTTTACCAGAGAGTTTATGGATAATTCGATAAATTTGTTCGTTCCGCTGTTGATTATGGCCATTGCCTCCGATCTGGTTTCAGGAGAACGGACGACAGGCACGATAAAAATGTTACTGACCCGCCCAGTCAGGCGGTGGAAAATACTGCTGAGTAAGCTGCTGACATTGTACATGTTCGTTTCGCTCATCATTTTGGCTGTATTTGTAATTAGCTATGTGATATCAGGCTTGTTTTTTGGTTTTCGCGGTTTTAATGTTCCGGTATTTACCGGATTTCAAATTGTTGGATCGACGGTGGATTTGTCTGCTGTACATGCGATTCCACAATGGCATTATCTGATGCTGCAAGCCGGATTAATCTGGTTTGTCAGTCTTGTGGTAGCTTCGTTAGCCTTTATGGTATCTGTCCTGGTACGAAGTACGGCGGCAAGTATCGTGGTCATGATGGCTGCACTCATTTCGGGCACTATTTTGACAAACATGGCTTCGTCTTGGCAGAGTGCTAAATATTTATTTATGGTTAACCTCCAATTAACCGATTATTTATCTGGAAGCCCCGCCCCGATTGAGGGAATGACTTTACCCTTTTCTTTAGCTGTACTGGGCATTTGGGGGGCTGCGGCATTGATTGTTTCATTCGCCGTCTTTACGAAACGGGATATATTGAATTAAAATGGACAAGGTAAAAGAAAACATCTGTTTGCATTTTTGGTGAAAATCATCAAGAATAAGGCAAAACACGGTTACGATTAGACAAAGGGGGAGCATGAATGGTCGACAAAATCGACTTGTCTGCGGGAGTGTCCGGCACACAAAGCGGAGCTTCAGAATATGGCGCGGACGACATTCAAGTGCTCGAAGGGCTTGTGGCAGTTCGCAAACGGCCGGGCATGTACATCGGGAGCACCAGTTCTTCGGGGCTGCATCATTTGGTATGGGAAATTGTAGACAACGCGGTGGATGAACATCTCGCCAGGTTTTGCTCTCGCATTGATATTACAATGCATAAGGACGGTTCCATTACGGTATCAGACAACGGGCGCGGTATTCCTACGGGAATGCACAAAACGGGAATTCCTACGCCTCAGGTTGTATTCACCATTTTGCACGCCGGAGGTAAGTTTGGCGGTTCGGGATATAAAAAGTCCGGGGGTCTGCACGGTGTAGGTGCGTCTGTAACGAACGCTCTTTCGGAATGGCTTGAAGTAGAAATTTACCGAGACGGTAAGATTCACCGTCAGCGGTTTGAATATTGGCAGGACAAGAAGGGCGTGGAGCATGTCGGGGAACCGACCACAGGCCTTGAAGTGCTGGGCAATACTAACAAGACGGGCTCGAAAATTACATTTAAACCGGATATTCGTGTATTTCAGGCAGGCATTCATTTTAACTACGATACGTTGGCTGAACGCCTTCAGGAGATTGCTTTTCTAAATTCGGGCCTTCGTATTCAACTTAAAGACGAACGCAGCGGAAAATCAGATGAGTATTTTTATGAGGGTGGCGCAAGTCAGTTTGTTGCTTTTCTGAATGAGGGCAAGGATGTGCTGCATGACGTTATTCACTTTAATGCCGAGAAAGAAGACATTGAAGTAGAGATTGCCATCCAGTACAATGCGGGTTATACAGAGACGATTGCTTCGTTCGTTAACTCCATTCCGACACGTGGCGGAGGTACGCATGAAACGGGATTCAAAACCGCTTACACTCGTGTCATGAACGACTATGCGCGCAAAACGGTGATGTTGAAAGAAAAGGATAAAAACTTGGAGGGCAACGATCTACGTGAGGGCATGATGGCTGTAATCAGTGTCAAGATGGCTGAGGTTGAATTTGTCGGTCAGACAAAGGATCAACTGGGTAGCGCTTCGGCACGGAGTACAGTGGATGCCATCGTATCTGAGCAGATGCAGCGTTTTTTGGAAGAAAATCCGCAGATAGCACAAACTTTGATCAAGAAGGCAGTTCAAGCATCCAGAGCGCGTGAAGCTGCACGTAAAGCTCGGGATGAGATGCGTTCCGGTAAAAAGCGCAGTGAAAGTTCCAATTTGAATGGTAAACTGTCGCCTGCGCAGTCCAAGGATTTTACACGTAATGAGTTGTTTATTGTGGAAGGCGATTCGGCTGGAGGATCAGCCAAGCAGGGACGGGATTCCAAAATTCAGGCCATCTTACCGCTAAAGGGTAAACCGATGAATCCGGAGAAATCCAAACTGGCGGATATTATGAAGAATGATGAGTACCGTGCTATTACAGCAGCTATTGGTGCGGGGGTAGGAACAGAGTTTTCGCTGGAAGACAGCAATTATTCCAAAATCATCATTATGACCGATGCAGATACAGATGGTGCGCACATTCAAGTGCTGTTGTTGACGTTCTTTTATCGGTACATGAAAGAGCTTATTGATGCAGGACGCATATTTATTGCTCAACCGCCATTGTATAAAATAACTCGAAAGTCGGGTAAGCTCGAAACGGTGCGTTATGCTTGGACTGACGAGCAGCTTGATAATTATTTGAAAGAATTTGGACGAAATTTTGAGCTTCAGCGCTATAAAGGACTTGGGGAAATGAACCCTGATCAGTTATGGGAAACAACGATGAATCCTGATTCACGCACCTTGTTACGCGTTCAGATAGAGGATGCAGCCAAGGCTGAACGTAGGGTGTCCACTTTGATGGGGGATAAGGTGGACCCGCGCAAACGCTGGATCGTGGAAAACGTAGATTTCACGGAATACGTAGAGTAGTGCTATCAAATGAGGTGTAAACATGAGCTTATCGGAGCAGTTTTTGCCAGCTTTTCTGGAGGAAGTGGTCGGTGACCGCTTTGGCCGATATTCCAAATATATTATTCAGGATCGGGCGATACCCGATGTAAGGGACGGATTAAAACCCGTACAACGTCGTATTCTTTATGCAATGTACGATTCGGGCAATACGCCGGATAAAGCATATCGTAAATCGGCCAAAACCGTTGGGGACGTTATGGGTAATTACCACCCCCACGGTGACTCGTCGATTTACGACGGCATGGTACGGATGGCACAACCCTGGAAAATGAGTCACGTGCTGGTGGACGGTCACGGTAACTGGGGTTCCCAGGATGATGACCCGGCAGCAGCTATGCGTTACACGGAGGCTCGCTTGTCTCCGATCGCAATGGAAATGCTACGCGATATTGAAAAGCGTACGGTTTTGTTCAAGGACAATTTTGATAACTCGGCCAAAGAGCCTGTTGTGTTGCCGTCTCGTTATCCAAATTTATTGGTGAACGGTTCCAGTGGGATCTCGGCGGGATTTGCGACAGAGATTCCTACACATAGTTTACGCGAAGTTATTGATGCCAGCATTGCGGTGATGGAAAAGCCGGAGATTGAGTTGGAAGAGATTATGACCTTTATTAAAGGTCCTGATTTCCCGACTGGTGGACTCATTATGGGTGGCGAAGGCATCAAGGACGCTTACCGTACGGGAAAAGGACGCATTTATATTCGTTCCAAAACGGAAATCCAGTCCTTGCGCGGAGGTAAGCAGCAACTGGTCATTACCGAAATCCCATACCAGATCGTCAAATCAAGACTCGTTACCGCCATGGAAAATATCCGTTTGGAGAAAAAGGTGGAAGGGATTGCCGAGGTTCGTGACGAGAGTGGACGAAATGGTTTGCGCATTGTTGTCGAGCTAAAGAAGGAAGCCGATGCGGAAGGGATTTTAGCATATTTACTGAAAAAAACCGATCTACAGGTGGCATATAACTTCAACATGGTAGCCATTGTGAACAAAGCGCCACATCAGCTTGGGCTAAAGTCCATTTTGGAAGCGTATATTGCTCATCAACGCGAAGTTGTTACTCACCGTATCCAGTATGAACTGGAAAAGGCAGAGGATCGTGCCCATGTGCTGGAAGGTTTGGTCAAGGCGCTGAACATTCTGGATGAGGTCATTGCAGCCATTAAAGCTTCCAAAAATCGCCAGGACGCGCAAAATAATTTGCAATGGATGTTTGGTTTTAGCGAACGTCAGGCAGATTCTATTTTGACTTTGCAGTTGTACCGTCTCACCAATCTGGAAATCACCACGCTTGAAAAAGAACTGGGTGACATCCAGAAAAAAATCGCGCAATATCGTTCTATTCTGGAAAGTGACCGTAAGCTGATCAGCCTAATTCGCAAGGAACTGTTGGAAATTCGCGAAAAGTACGGCATTGACCGTCGTTCAGATATCCAGGGCGAGGTAGAAGAGATTAAGGTGAACCTGGAAGTTATGGTAGGAGCAGAGGATGTGTTGCTGACACTCTCGAAAGATGGATATGTGAAACGTACAAGTATGTTGTCATTCACTCGTTCAGGCGGGGAACGTTCAAGTTCCGGTGTTAAAGAAGGGGATTACGTTACCCAATTGCTTGATGTGAACACGCTGGATGTATTGCTCGTCTTCACCCAGCGCGGACAATACTTTTTATTGCCTGTACATCAGGTGCCAGAGTATAAGTGGAAAGAGCCGGGCACTCCAATTGTCAACGTCATTCCGTTATCGAAGGAAGATCGTATCGTAAGTGTGATTCCGCTCAAAAACATCGAGGAAATCGGTAAAAGTCTGGTATTTGTAACTAAGAAGGGCCAAGTAAAGCGTACAGAGTTGAAAGAATATGCTACAAAACGTTCTAGTGCCGTAGCCGCCTGCAAAGTAGCAGGGGACGATGAGGTATTATCGGTAACGTTAAGCGAGGGTACCCGGGATATTATGCTGATTACCCGCGCGGGTATGAGTATACGCTTCAAGGAGCAAGAGGTTAATGCGATGGGCCGCGTCTCGGCTGGTGTCAAAGGTATACAGCTAGCGGAGGGCGATGAAATTATCGCGGCGTTATGGGTAGAAGAGGATGAAGGAGAAGTGTTGGTGCTGACCGAGTCCGGTTATGGTAAGCGTACGCTTCTGTTGGACTATCCTACACAGGGAAGAGGCGGCAAAGGTATCACCACCTTTGAGTTCAAGGAAGGCAAACGAGTACGTTCGAATGGAACTCGAATCGTGGCTGCCTTCTATTGCCGTGAAGCTGTTCAATTATTTGCAATCACAGCAGAAGGACAAACGATGTCCTTCCTTTCGGAAAAGGCTCCTTTGACCGACCGAAAAGATACAGGCAAGCTGCTGGCTCCAGTGGAGAAGAAGGACGAAATTGTGAATGTGCTGCTGCGTAGTGAGCCGCAAGCTTCTCAGTCTATAGAATAATAGGAAAAGTCAAGCGCTTATTAGCTCGAAAAAGAGAGGTCCTCTCGTGCCATTCCGGCACGAATGAGGACCTTTTTGCCGTCATGGTGTCGAACTCTGACCAGCCTTCAAAACCCAGGTGAGACTTCCTTCCCCTTTTCATTTCATGCTTCAAAAACGGCAGGAAACCGGGGCTAAATGGCGAAAATTTAATGTGATGAAATACAATCCGGACGGTGGCCCATACGGTAACTTTGATGCTTTTACTGACCCTGTTATTTAAAGGAGTGAGGCAAAATGCAAACGACCGAATTTGCGAAAATCTGGTCCAGAATGGCTAAGGATTATAAGGTTCATATGGAGCAGCAGCTGGCTCCATCACTAACGGAAGCTCAACTTACGGTGCTGGAGGTTTTGAACGAATACGGCCGTATGAAACCGTCTCAACTAATCCCATATCTCGCCACCACACCAGCCGCGGTTACGATGCTGCTGGATCGGATGGAGCGGAATCGACTGGTCACCCGTTTCAGAGATGTAAAGGACCGTAGAATTGTATGGATTGTTATCTCGGATCAAGGGAGAGAAGAAGTAGAGCGTGGATTGCGAATCCGGGATGATTTTCTGGGTTCTGCACTAAACCGAATTTCTCAGCACAATCAAAATTTGCTGGTTTATTTGTTGGGGAAAATTACAACGAAGGCGAAGACTTCAGTATCGGCAAGTGAGAATGAGGGAGTAAAGGAACCAATAGAGCGAGCAGAATAACTAGAATGGTGGCTACATGAAAAGTAGCTGTACGCAGCAGGTTATCATTTTAAGGTAAGTAGGAGTGCGCGGATGTAAATACCTATCGTGGTATTCATACCCGCGCCTTTTTTGTGTTGAAGTATAGGTGGTATTTGGGTGAATGTTGACATTTACATAAGAGATGATAAAATAATAGTTATAAATAAATAACATTTCGCATGCAAATAGTTGCTAGTTTATGTATATGGATTGTGAATTGGGGAATAGAAAGAAGGATGGTTTCAGTGAGTGACAGAGAGGAAGACAGACTTGAGGTGTACCGGATTATTCAATCGGTAAGGGAGATTAACAAAACGATATTTTATGCCTTCTGGAATGAGGAGCAGCATTTGGATCTGACGGCCATTCAGCATATGGCTTTGGCAATTCTGAATAAACGCCCCGACATCGGGTTATCCGAGTTGGCAGACATAGCGCATGTGGGAAGCAGCTCTATGAGTGGGGTGGTTGACCGCTTGACCAAGGCAGGATATATTGCTCGCGGACGGCATGAGCATGACCGTAGATCCTTAGTGCTGACGCTTACGCCGGAAGGGAAAGATATCATGCAAAAAGTAGACGACATGTGGATGGAGCGCGTCTTGCCCATTCTGGACATTCCGAAGGAGCATCTAGAGATGGTCCTGGATATCCATAAACAAATGATTATGAAATTAACACCGAAGGGAATGAATCAACTTGAGCAGTCCTCAAATGACACTACCAGGTAATGTACGCAGAGCACCCATTGTGGCCGCTCTGTTGATTGGCGCGATAGTAGCGATATTAAATCAGACGTTGATCAGTGTGGCTTTACCGAAAATGATGAGTGATCTGAATATAGATGCCAATATAGCTCAGTGGCTTAGCACGGGCTTTATGCTCGTGAATGGGGTATTAATCCCGGTGACCGCGTTCTTGATTGCCCGTTTCTCCACTCGTAAATTGTTTATTAGTGCGATGACTATTTTTTCAATCGGCACGCTGTTATGTGCTATAGCACCGAGCTTCAGCATATTGCTGATCGGTCGGCTTATTCAGGCCGCGGGGGCAGGTATCATGATGCCCTTAATGATGGTCGTTATCTTGAACATCTACCCAATAGAGCGTCGTGGCCGGGCGATGGGAACCCTGGGGATTGCTATGGGTTTTGCTCCAGCCATTGGGCCAACCTTATCCGGTTATATAGTACAGCATTATGACTGGCGGGTATTGTTCTGGATCATCCTGCCGATTTCAGTAATTTCGATTGTGATCGGATTTATTTTTCTAAAAAATGTAACGGAGCAGTCCAAGCCAAAGCTGGACATTCCCGGCATCATTTTGTCTACGCTCGGTTTCGGTGGACTGTTATACGGCTTTAGTGATGCAGGAACATCAGGTTGGGGAAGTATTCCGGTCCTGTCTACGCTTATCGTTGGGACAATTGCGCTTATTTTGTTTATTGTTCGCCAATTGAAGGCAGATGAGCCTATGCTGGAGTTCCGTATCTTTAAATACGATGTGTACAGCTTAACGACAATCATTAATGTGATTGTGACGATGGCTTTGTACGCCGGTATGATATTGCTTCCAATTTATTTGCAAAATATTCGGGGTTTTACACCGCTCCAGTCCGGAATGCTAATGTTACCGGGAGCGATTCTGATGGGGCTCATGTCTCCTGTAACGGGGGCTATTTTTGACCGAATCGGAGCGCGTTGGTTGTCTGTAATTGGTTTGCTGATCATGGCTATAACAACTTGGGAATTTACACGGTTGACCGAAACAACCACCTATATGACACTGTTAATTAATTATACGGTGCGGATGTTCGGGATGTCTTTGCTGATGATGCCGATCCAAACGGCCGGGTTGAATCAGCTTCCGCAACGATTGAATGCACATGGTACGGCGATGAGTAACACGCTGCGTATGATTTCCGGCTCAATTGGGACGGCAATTCTGGTGACGGTGATGTCCACACAAAGCAGCAACCGTTTGACGTCGATTGTTACATCTGAGGGACTAACCATGACGGATAAAGTGGGGATGCTGGCTGCAGGCAATCAAGCTACAATTTATGGGATTAACTCGGCTTTTATCATTGCAACAGTGTTGAGTGTGGCCGCTCTGATTTTAGCGTTTTTTATCAAACATACGAATGCAAAAAACGCCCATCCCCGTCAACAGCTGGTAAACAGCAAGAAGGGGCAGTCCGTGGCTTCCTCGTCATAAAAGGATAAGATGACGCATTAATTTAATTTTCTACAAAAAAGAACCTGTAACGCATGTGAACAAACATGCATTGCAGGTTCTTTGTGCAAATGGGGATTGAGGATGTAGATATCCAGATGGAGCAGGGCTTTTCGGTTCAAATTTCAGTCGTAATCATGTTCTCGTAAAGCGACCTGGGCCATTCATTCCATGGAAATTGGACAGGAGGTAACGAGTGAAATCTCATATCGTCCTTGCTAACCGGATGCGGTGCTCCAGCGAGTAAGGACCAAAGCGCCAGCTGTTGACCGGGCCGACTCAGATGACCCCCATATTTTTGGTCACCGTAGAGGGGACAGCCGATCGCCTGCATTTGCACACGAATTTGGTGTGAGCGTCCGGTGTGCAACTTAATCTGCACGAGACTGAGTCCATCTGCTTGTCCGATTACGCGATACTCCAAAATGGCTTCCTTCGCACCAGCCGTGCCAGGCCGAACCGTTTGAACCGTGTTGGTTCGACTATCCTTTAGCAGGTAATGGGTCAGACGGCCTTGCGGGGCCGTAGGAACGCCATTCAGAACGGCTGTATACAGTTTGTGAAAATGACGACTTCGAACCGACTCTGACAGGCGAGAAGCAGCTTTGGACGTCTTAGCAAAAATCATGGCTCCACCTACAGGCCGATCCAGTCTGTGAACTAAACCCAAAAAAACGTTACCAGGCTTATTGTGTCTAATTTTTAAATCTTCCTTGAGTAAAGACAACAGATCAGGATCACCACTGGCATCCTCTTGCGTTGGAACATTGACAGGCTTTACAACCGCCAAAACATGATTGTCCTCATATAGGACAGGGATGTTCGACTGTGCATGTTCATGCCAAGTAAGTTCATTTTGAGTCATAAGAGGAATTTAAGCCTCCCAGCGTCCGAGAATACCACAAGGCAAATTCAATCCCGAGCGTGTGATCGGCAATCCGATTTCACCAGCGCTAATTTGGCCGCCGTACTTTTGTTGCATTGTCATGCTCAGCATGTTGCGCAATACAGTAGGCGAAATACCTGTAGTATAGGAGTTAATGAGCATGAACAGCGGTTGATCTGAAATGATGCTCATGCAGGATTCGAGAAACGGGTATAAGCTTTCTTCAAGCTTCCAAGTTTCTCCGTTCGGTCCGCGCCCGTAAGAAGGAGGGTCCATAATAATGGCATCATAACGGTTGCCCCGACGTTGTTCTCGTTGCACGAACTTGAATACGTCGTCCGTAATGAAACGTACCGGACGGTCAGCCAGACCGGACAATTGAACGTTTTCCTTTGCCCACTGTACCATGCCTTTGGCGGCATCCACGTGAACCACACTGGCTCCAGCATACGCAGCAGCAGTAGTGGCTCCTCCCGTGTATGCAAACAGGTTCAGTACAGAAATGGGTCTGCCTGCACCTTTGATTTTATCCATCATCCAGCTCCAGTTTGCTGCTTGCTCTGGGAAAAGACCAGTATGCTTAAAGCTGGTCGGTTTAATGTGGAATTTAAGCGGTCCATAGCTAATGGTCCAGCGCTCAGGGATAGGTTTTTTCATATCCCAGTTGCCGCCACCGGAGGAACTGCGGTGATAATGCCCATGAACATTACGCCATTCAGCTGTTTCCTGGGCCAAAGGCCATATGATTTGCGGATCGGGACGACGCAGGACAATATCACCCCAACGTTCTAGTTTTTCACCACCGCCTGTATCCATTACTTCATAGTCTTTCCATTCTTGTGCTACATACATGTACAATCCATCCTTCAGCAGTCAATTCAGGATTCAGGCAGCAAGCTGCACAGAAATCCCCATATGGAGTCTATTGTACAACAAACCACAGCAACAATCGAATGATTACATAAATAAGTAAGTAGTCACTTGGTCTTAAAATATTTTTTCTCGGATATACTTGTAATTATAGCGCTTCCATATTAAAATGAAGCCAATCCCACTTGTACGTACAACCATCCGTTTTTTATTATAATAATGAAAATGGAATAAATTGTACGTACATAATATTTTTTTATCAACACAGCTGAAATTCTACTTCATTAAACAGGCCTCTAATTAATTTGCTTATCCATAGGTTTTCAGCCAGCAGCCGCATGTCATGCGGCTGTTTTGCGTATATTTCCCCAAGATTAAACCTAGTTTTTGAAATTAATATTTGACAATGAGAATCATTATCAAATATTATTTGAGTAACAGGGAGTGAAAGCATCCCATATTTCAAATAAAGGTGAGGGATGAACTTGGGTAAAATCATGATTACTTATGCCAGTTTGACCGGTAATACAGAGGAAATTGCGGAATTGATCGCCGAGGGCGTCCGTCAGGCAGGACATGAGGCTGAGTTGAAGGCTTCGTATGATTGCAGCGCGCAAGAACTGCTCGCATATGACGGGTTCCTGCTGGGTGTATATACATGGGGAGATGGTGAGCTTCCTGATGAATTTTTGGATTTTTACGAGGAACTAGACGAACTTGATCTGTCTGGTAAAAAGACGGCAGTATTTGGTAGTGGAGATACATCCTATACGCAATTCTGTGGTGCAGTGGACTTGGTAGAGGAAAAAGTCAAAGAACGCGGCGCATCGGTCATTCAAGAGAGTCTGAAGATTGAATTCAATCCATTGGATGATGATAAGGAGAATTGCCGAGCTTACGGAAGACAATTTGCACAGGCTGGTATTGAAGTGTCCTGAGAAGAGAGTGAGGGATAGGTATGCGCAATAGCGATAGCTTAAGCGGCTTTCCTCTTCTGCACGACTATCAGCTGGAGGAGATGTGGAGAACTCCACAGCCAATCCGTCAATCACAGAGGAAAAGAGGGCGTGAGGGCTGGAATTGGCGGCAACGGGTTCAATATGCAGTAGGGCATGCGCTCAACGAATACTTTGGAATGGAAGTAAAGGTACGGCGGGAAGTCCCTGTCCAGTATGTGCTGGAGAAATGGTGGCCCAAGCAGTCAGACAGCTTTGAATCTTTGTTCCATTATTGGGATGTCAAAAATAAAGTGTCAGGTGAGTTGTCAAAAATTTGTGGCTTAAATAATGACTTGATGGTGCCTGTGATGCTGTATGAACAATTTTGTACGTCTGTGCCTGAGTTAGAGATCAATATTTCGCTTATTGTTCAGGCTGCTTGGCAACTATCAGCAGAAACAGATTCCCTGCTCATTCAAAAGTACATCGTTGACTATAATCCTAACGTTATTAGTACATTCCAACATATGACAAATGTATTTTGTTATTACGCATTTGGGGCCCTTCCTCAGCTTATTGAGGTATACTGTCTGCTGGAAGGCAAGAAGGTCCGCTTCATTCCGGGGCCTGCTTCTTTACAGCAATCTCTGGATTATGTGAGGCTATTGAGGGATTCCAAAGATGATGTACATGGGACGTCAGAACGCTGTCGTTGCGGGGGTTGCATGGAAAAGCAAGCTTCTCAAGGGAATAGAATGAATAAGAACACGAAGGAAGGACAGGAGGCGAAAAACTGCAAACAACGGTCAGCTGTACCTACGCCTTTCTCTTAACATTATTGTGTAACCCTTTAATTGTAAACTATCCCTTTTCGTGAAAGAGCCTTGGAAACAAGGTTCTTTTTTATGAAAAAAAATTATGAAAAAACTGAAAATTTATGTTGCCTGAATAGATAAATATATCTATAATATTTCAATGTACAATAGTTATATGAAAATATTTAAATATAAAAGACGGTTTGTGGACCATGGATCAGATTGTCCTATGTACATAAAATAAGTCCTGTCTTTTGCATGGCACGTTGCCATGTGTTTATTTACGTTCTCCATTTGGTTTAATGGCCTAATATTTCAATTTTAAAATATTAGCGTTGAATAATAAAAATTTTTTGGACAACAGGGGTGGAAGAAGTGAGTAAGAAAACTGTATTGCCAATCCTCATTGTACTGCTCGTTCTGAGCGGTGGAGCTATTGGCTACTATTATTGGTATCAAGCAACACACTTTGTTAAAAGTGACGATGCGCGCATTCAAGCCGATCAATATAAGGTAATGCCGCAAATCTCCGGAGAAATAAGCCACATTGATGTGGAAGAAGGAGATGTTGTTCAGCGTAATGAACCGATTGCCGAGCAGGATGTATCAGGGCTGGATGCGAGCATGATCAGCAAGTCCGTACTGCGCGCGCCGATCAATGGAACTGTCATTAAGATTTATTCGAAAGAGCATGAAATCGGATCGCCGGGTAGTGCTGTTGCAACTATGGTGGATATGAACAGCTTGTATGTATCCACGAATATTGAAGAAAATGACATTAACCGCATTAAACCAGGACAGCTTGTTGACATTACGCTTGATGCAGCAGGGGACCAGGTGATTCAGGGTAAAGTTCGTAAAGTAGGCGAAGCCTCCAACGCCGTGTTCTCACTCGTTCCTGCAGTAAACACAAGTGGTAATTTTAACAAGGTGACTCAGCGTGTGCCTGTAGAGATTGCTGTGAACAAGCCGAAGGATCTGAAGCTTATTCCTGGAACGAACGTGGAAGTAAAAATTCATACACCTTAAAAAGGAGGGGTCCATGTGGCTGCCAATGATATTGCTGCTGCTCCTTCGACAGATTCTTCCAAAGAACGCTGGCTTGCCTTTTTCGCTATCGTTTTAGGCGCCTTTGTCGCCATTCTGAACAACAGTCTGATCAATGTCGCCATTCCAAGATTGACGACGGATTTAGGATCTACGACGACACGTATTCAGTGGGTTATTACAGGTTACACGCTTGCATCTGGTGTAATTGTACCGATTACCGGATATATGGAGCAGCGCCTCGGATACAAAAAGTTTTTGATTCTTGCGCTCAGTGTTTTTTCGCTGGGAACGGGAATATGTATTTTTGCATGGAGTGATTCTTCCCTGATCGCAGCACGGGTGCTGGCTGGTCTGGGCGGTGGTGTTATTATGCCGCTGAGTATGACGATTATTTACAAAATTATGCCGCGTGAACAAATCGGTATGTCCCTTGGTATATGGGGGATCGCCGCAATGGCAGCGCCGGCTGTAGGGCCTACGCTTAGCGGATATTTGATTGAGTGGTTTAACTGGCGGTTCTTGTTTATTGTCAGTGTGCCGGTTGCTTTATTTGCAATTTTAATGGTTATTCTTCTAATCAAAGAGCCGCCTAAAGTAGAGCCGAAGCCGTTTGATCTACCGGGCTTTTTGCTGGCCGCAACTTGTGCCGGAACACTCTTGTACGCATTGACCAACGGCCAGCGTGATGGCTGGACTTCTTTTGGAATTGTATCCCTGCTGTTTATTGCTTTCTGGGCACTTGTTTTTCTGATTTATGTAGAAAGCGGCAAGGATAATGCTGTAATTGAAATCTCATTATTCAAGAATTCAAAGTATACGATTAGTGTTATTGCCTCGAGTCTGGTCATGATGGGGATGTACGGAGGAACGTTCCTAACACCGTTGTTTTTGCAAAATATCCAGCGGGTGTCACCGATTGATACCGGTATTATCCTCATTCCACAGGCCATTGCTATGGCGGCTATGATGCCTATTGCCGGGAAGCTGTTCGATAAGTTCGGCATTGTGCCTTTGGGACTTGTGGGCCTGACGCTAACCAGCTTTATGACCTATCATCTTCACCAGCTTACGCCAGATACTTCGCATGCCTGGTTGGAAACCGTAATGGCATTACGGGGTCTGGGAATTGGTATTTGCATGATGCCATTATCCACGGTCGGTATGAATGCCGTTCATCCGAGCAAGGTAGCCAATGCATCTACAGCATCCAATCTGGTACGTACTGTAGCTGCATCTATGGCGATTGCAGTGCTAACCGCCATTATGCAAAGCCGTTCGGCTGCTCATGCCCAGCAAATTTCGGAGTCCATTACACCGGACTCGGCTCATACGCTACAAGCGACATTGGGCAGCTCATGGATGTCATCCATAAGTAGTTTAATCACACTGGATGCTACATCAAGAGGAATTGGGGATACGTTCCTCATTTCATCCATACCGCTGTTTTGCACGATTCCACTAATCTTTTTGTTTATTCAGAGGAAGAAAGCAAAGACACAGCCGGAAGCTTAATCAAGGAATTATAAAATACGACTGGATGGCTTACATTATTTCCACGGACAGAAAGAAAGGGAATTATCATGAAAATATTGAGAGTAGAAAGTACATTAGCGGCTTTAGTGCTCGGCGGCGCAGTGCTGGCAGGCTGCTCCAGTAATAGCGGGGCGGCTCAGGATATGGTCGTTCCGGTTAAAATCAGCCAAGCACAGCAGGGAATTATCGGACAGGGGAATATTTATACAGGAACGGTTACACCATCGGAGACGGTGAACATCGTGCCTAAAGTGGGCGGTAAAGTGGTTGAACTGCCTGTGGATATTGGCTCCGAGGTTAAAAAGGGTCAAGTACTGTTCAAGCTTGATGATAAGGACATGCGGAATAATGTTGCGAAAGCCCGCGCCGCAGCAGCTGCGGCAGCAGCCGGAGTAAGCACCGCTCAAGCATCCCACGAATCTACGATGGTTCAGGCAAACTCGGGCTTAGTGCAGTCCAAGAGTGGCGTGATTCAATCCCAAAGTGCAATCAATCAGGCACAGGGAGCTATTAATCAAGCCACTACAGCCGTAGAACAAGCAACACATGGTGTCTCCTCGGCAGCCAATACGGTGAAACAAACGCAGCAAGCTTTGGCAGATGCACAGAAGAATGTAACACGTACACAAAGTCTATTTGATGCAGGTGCGAGCACTCAAGCTCAATTAGAACAAGCCAAAACAGCAGTCGTGAATGCGGAAGCGGCTTACAATAATGCACAAAATGCGCAGGCTAACGCGCAAGATCAGCTGGTAGCTGCGCAGAAGGCTCTAACTACAGCTCGCAACAGCTATGATTCAGCAAAAAATAGCTACAGTAATGCAAATAGCGGTTACAGTAATGCGCAAAATCAGCTCAAAGTATCTCAAAATACTGCGGTTATCGAGTCCAGCCAACAATCTCTTAAGCAGGCTCAGCTGAATGTGAACATTGCTCAGGACGCATTGGATGATACTGTTGTAACGTCACCGATCAATGGTATTGTGGGCACGAAAAATGCAGAAGTGGGCGAAATGGTATCCGCTCAGTCTCCTGCGCTGGTCATCGCTAATCTGAGTACGGTCAATACTTTGATCTATGTTCCAGCGGAACAGATCAACAATGTAAAAGCAGGTGACAAGGTACAGGTTCGTGTTGCAGCTTCCAACATTGTAACAACAGGTACAGTTAAAAATGTAAGCCCGTTGGATGCAAGTGGAAAAGGCTATCCTGTAAAAATCTCAGTAGCGAATCCAGACACGAAACTGAAATCCGGCATGTTGGCTGATATCAGCTTTGTCGCTGCCAATGCACAAGAGGGCATTGTGGTTCCTACTGCGGCAGTTCAAAAGGATCAAGGTAAAGAATATGTATATGTTGTAAACGGAGACCATGCGAAACGTAAGGAAGTGAAGACTGTTCAGACGGCAGGTTCACAAACACTCGTTACCAGTGGCTTGAGCAATGAGGAGAATGTGATCGTGAATAATCTGGCATTGCTGTCCGATAACTCACCGATTACAATTAGCCAATAATTTGGTTCTAGAATTACTACTATATAATAGTAGAAGTTTATTACAGATATATGCACAAGACAGTCCGCTTAGCGGTCTGTCTTGTTTTTATTTCATTGAGCATATTTTACATAGGATTGATGTCGATATAGGACTATTTTTGACGAACATTGGTAGAATAGGATAGACTAAATTGGAAATAGATAGTTTTCAAGATTTATTACATTCTCAGATAAATGATCGGAGGAATTGTAAGATGGAAGTGAAATTGGTAGTGGATTATGAAGCTTATGAGAATGGCCAAACGATGGCTAAATCTATTGAGGAACTGGCAGCCAAGCCGGAGAGCGCGCAAGTTACAGATCTCATCATTGGAGATTGGGGCGGCGCCTATGAAAGTTCACCAGAGGATTTTATCCCAGTGTTAGTGAAACTCAAAGATCAATTCCCTAAGATACGCAAACTGTTTATTGGTGATATGGAATACGATGAGTGTGAGGTTTCCTGGATTAACCAGACGAATCTGTCCCCATTGTTAGAAGCGTTTCCAGCATTGGAGTCCTTTCATATCAAAGGTAGCCAGGACCTGAGCTTGGAGCCGCTTCGTCATAACCATCTTCAAGAATTGGTTATTATCTGTGGTGGTCTGCCTGTGAGCGTTCTTGAGCAAATACGTAATGCTGAACTGCCTGAACTGCGCAAGTTGGAACTGTATTTGGGTGTCGAGAACTATGGCTTTGACGGTAGCCTGAAAGATGTTTTGCCGTTTTTAGACAGCAATCCTTTTCCCAAACTTACATACTTGGGACTCAAAGATAGTGAAATACAGGATGAAATTGCAATTGCAGCAGCTAATGCCCCTGTGATTGGACAATTGGAAGTGCTGGATCTCTCACAAGGTACGTTGTCTGATAAAGGTGCAGAAGCACTACTGGCTAGTGAAAGTATAAAAGGGCTGAAGCATCTGGATTTGAGCTATCATTATATGTCTAGTGAAATGATGCAACGTTGGAAAAACTCAGGTCTATCTGTGAACGTGGAAGATCAACAAGAAGCGGATGAGGAAGATGATTGGCGCTATCCATCACTGACTGAGTAATTTGTACAAATGGATTTCTAAAACGGACTGTTTTCAAAATTAAATTGATCTAAAGTGAGGCGGCTCTATGGTTAGGATGTCAGACTGTAATGTCAGCGAGCCGTTTATCTTGTTCGGTAATCCGGGAAATCGTCGAACTACTGGGCTGCAGGAGGCGAGAAGCAGATTAATGCTTCCGCCCGCTCTGGAGGTTTCCTATAAGAATGTGCTGGAAGCTATTCGGCAGAAACAAGGTCTGAGCGAGCTGATGTTGCGAATAGCTGCACGAGCTACGCAAGATAGCGTGAATGGCAGTTCCTTTGTGCAAGAGAGCATTGATCAGTTACTGGCGGGGCAGATGGACAGTGGTCCGCTGCTTCGCCTGGATGCACCGGGCGAAAGCTTTGAGGTAGAGCGTGAGTTGATTGCCCTAGGCGCTCCGGATGCTGAGGGAGACGATTCTCTGTTGCCATGTCCGGAATGGACACAAGGCACAGGTATATCGGCGGCAGAAGCGCGATGTCTGCAGGAGCAGCACGGTCGTATTTGGCACCCGGCACAATGGTTCCGGGGCTATTGCCGTCTGCTGGCCTGGCTACGGGATGAAGTGGCTCTGCTCTGGCCCTCGTCACACTGGATGAACGACCCGGCGGAAGTTGCCGTGATGTTCGACAAACGGCGTTGTAGCGCCGATTTAGGCAAGGCAGATATAAGGGTTCCACCAGTGCTTGCATCTTCAGGTGGTGCATTTCGTGATGTTGTCGATCTGCACACGGCAATGAAGGAGAGCGGGTTTCACCGCGTATTTGTGAAAATATTTTGTGGGTCCGGTGCTTCTGGTGTCATGGCCTATCAGGTACACCCCCATACACACGCAGAACTGGCGGTGACCACGATTGGAACGGAAATCATACACGGACAGCGCGTGTATTATAATGCCGGACGATTGCGTCGTTATACGGATAAGCAAGACATTCATGCTATCCTTAACTGGCTTTGTCTGGAAGGGGTACATGTAGAGCGCTGGATTCCCAAAGCGACCTTGAACGGGCGTGTTTATGATGTGCGCCAACTCGTGTGCGGATCAGAAGCTTGCCATGCGGTTTTACGTTTGAGCCACAGCCCTATTACCAATTTGCATTTGCGTAATGAGCGGCTCTCGCTGAAGGAAGCCGGATTACCACAGAATACGGTGGAATCGGTCCAGCTTACTGCGAAAGCCGCTATGAGTGTTTTTCCGGCGTCCATGGTTGCTGGACTGGATGTACTGGTTCCGGCTCATGGGGGTCGTCCCTATGTGTTAGATGTTAATCCGTTCGGTGATTTGCTGTACCGGGTTGAACATCAGGGTTGGAACCCGTATGAATGGGAAATGCTGCACCTCGCTAATAGGAGCGTGGGTACGGAAAGGAAAGACAGATATGACTGATATGAATCAAATTGTCGGCTCTCATGATATTGTCATGATTACGCTTGATACTCTGCGTTATGACGTAGCAAAGCTGGAAGAAGAGAACTGTCCGAATTTGTGCGGCTCCGGGTCGTGGGAAAAGCGCCATACACCGGGTAGCTTTACCTATGCTGCACATCATGCTTTTTTTGGCGGATTTTTGCCGACTCCAGCGAATACAGATAAGACTTCACATATCCGTCTGTTCCACACCAAGGATACGGGATTGCGTACGCATCCACATACGTGGCTGTTCGATGCCCCGGATATTGTATCCGGGCTAGAGGGTGAAGGTTATCGGACCATCTGTATCGGCGGCGTTATTTTTTTCACAAAGAAAAATAAGCTTGCCAAGGTGCTGCCTGGATATTTCCAAGAAAGCTACTGGCGTATGAACTTTGGTGTTACCAACCCCCGTTCGACGGAGAATCAGGTGAATCATGCTCTGAAACTGTTGGAAAATGCAGACCCGTCACAGCGCTTGTTTTTATTTCTGAATGTATCAGCGATCCATGGGCCTAATCATTATTTTGTGAAGGGCGCAGCCAAAGATTCAGTGGAGTCTCAACGGGCAGCCTTGCGGTATGTGGATGGTGAACTTGGACGTTTGTTTGATGCTTTGCGAAATCGGGGCAAGACGTTTTGCATGGTTTTTTCCGATCATGGTACAGCTTATGGGGAAGACGGCTATGAAGGACATCGTCTGGCGCATGAGGTAGTCTGGAATGTGCCTTACCGCGAATTTATTTTATAGAGCAAATAGAAGTATAGATTGCACTGGTAAAATATCAAGAAATCAATCCAGCGTGAGGAAGGAGCAGAAATGAAAGCCATAAATCTGAATCACTCGCATCCAGCGGATGCGCCAGCCCCGGAGATAGACACAAACTTAGCACCGTCTAGGTTTCAGTGGCCTGAAACTCCTGCTGAATGGGCAAGCACAATCCGTGAAGCTCCTTACCGCTCCTATCTGTACTCTTACCCGCATAAAACGGCCTATCGTCCGTTTGATACACCACTCTTATTACAGGAGTTGTGGGAGAAGGAGGAGTTAGAAAGCTATTTTTTGTATATGCATATTCCATTTTGCGCGGCTCGCTGTGGGTTTTGTAACCTGTTCACTTTGCCGGACAAGCGTCTGGATGTACATAAGGAGTATGTGGATGCACTAGAAAGACAAGCCAAGCAATGGGCACCCATTATGGGGCGTCGACCTTTTTCACGTTTTGCGATCGGCGGCGGTACACCGACCTTACTGGAGGCTCCTTTGGTGGAGCGCTTGTTTGACATTGCGGAAAATATTATGGGACTGGACCCTAAGCGAGCTTCTATTTCGGTGGAGACCTCTCCCGATACTGTGACTGAAGACAGGTTGGAGGTGCTCAAGCGCCGCGGGACAGATCGTGTCAGTATGGGAATTCAGAGCTTTGTGGAATCAGAAAGTGCCGCCATATACCGACCTCAGAAGCCCAAACTTGTTAGAGAAGCACTTGAGCGGCTGGTGGAATACAACTTTCCTTTGCTGAACGTAGATCTGATCTATGGCTTGCCTGGTCAAACGGTGGAAACCTGGCTGTATTCTTTAGAGGAAGCCCTGTCTTACTCGCCAGGAGAAATATTTCTTTATCCGTTATATATTCGAGAAAATACGATTTTAAAGCCAGGCTATACCGGGCTGGATCATGATATTCGCCTTAGCTTGTATGAAGTGGCGCGCGAACGGCTCAAACAAGCAGGATATGTACAATACTCCATGCGCCGTTTTGCAAAAAATGATGGTATATCCAGCAAAGAGCTTTTGCCCTACAGTTGCCAGGAGGAAGGTATGGCTGGTCTGGGGTGTGGTGCACGCTCCTATACACGCAATGTCCACTATGCCAGCCGTTATGGGGTTAGTGCAGCAGCTACCCGTAGCATTATCGCAGATTATGTTGCTGCGGAACGTCATGATCTGGCTGACTACGGCTTTATTTTAAATGTGGATGAGAGTAAGCGACGCTTTATCTTAAAGGCGCTTCTTCATCGGGAAGGTTTGGAGCTATCAGCCTATGCAGAGCGCTTCGGTGTATCCCTGTCGGACGATTTTACAGGAATGTCGTTGCTGCTGGAATCCGGTATGGCTGTCGTCGAGGAGGGCACGCTGCGACTTACAGAGGAAGGAATGGCCTATTCCGATGCGATTGGGGACTGGATGATCTCCACGTCAGTACGTGAGCGTATGGAAGGATATGTAGGCGCATGAGAGCGACCTTATATTATCGTGGTTCGTTGACCTCGTGTAACTATGCTTGCCCTTATTGCCCGTTCAGTAAAAACGTTGATAGTCGGGAAACGTTGAACAAGGATCGGGTCCAGTTGGAACGTTTTGCTGATTGGGTACGGGAACAGGGCGTTTTGGGGCATCGTCTCTCTATTTTTTTTAATCCGTATGGAGAAGCCTTGATTCATTCCTGGTATCGCAAGACCATGATTGAGTTTTCCCACATGGCGCATGTGGAAAAAGTGGCGGTACAGACGAATCTCTCGACGAAGCTGGATTGGACGAAAGAACTGAACGCGGAGACTGCTGCGCTGTGGGCTACATGTCACCCTGGAGAGACGAAAGAGCAAGTTTTTATATCGCAGGCTATGAAGCTATATGAACTTGGTATTTCCTATAGTGTCGGTACCGTCGGGTTAAGACAAGCCTTCCCAGCTATTCGTTCCTTAAGATCGCAACTTCCAAGGGATGTTTATTTGTGGGTCAACGCCTACAAGGATCGACCCCATTATTATACAGATGCTGAAGTCACTGAATTAACTGCGATCGACCCCTATTTTCAATGGAATTTAAAGGATTATAGCAGTCAGGGACGGGCATGTCGCGCCGGTGAAGATGTATTTTATGTCCAGGGTGACGGAAGAGTAAAACACTGCTATCAGGATCGACGGGTGCTTGGACACTTATATAGGGATGGTCTTGAGGGTCTGAGTGGCAAACGTCCGTGCCGGATGAGAGAATGCGGCTGCTATATCGGCTATATTCATATGGAAGAGCAGCCGTTTCGGGAAATGTACGGTAGTAGCTTACTCGAAAGAGTGCCGCAAGTACAGGTATCTCCGGTTCCATCATTTAGCAGACAGGCTGTTCATAGAGATAATGAATCCATATAACAAGGGGTGTCCACATCTAAATGTAATACTATAGCACCTTGATCTATTAGAGAAACGATCAATAAAAAACCGACCCTTGCCATCAAGCAAAGGTCGGTTCATTTGTTTTATAATAACTCTATACGACTGTTCTATGCGATATAATCAAGTTTGGATGATAGCAGTAATTTCTTCATCCAGATCCAATCTGATTTGTTCGCGATAGGCACGAATATTGTATTCGGAATATAGGTATCTCAGAATGGCTTCAATCATATTGGCTTCCACCAGATATTGACTGCGGCCCTGTACATGGACTTCTGCTGAATAACCTGTATCCTCTTCCCAGCTTAGTTCTACTGTCACATCCGTGGGCTGGACACCTTTACGTTCAGCCATATGCAAGCAAATAGCGTTGACAATCTCATCCATACTCAAAATCATAGCTTAGTAACGTCCTCCACGGGAATCATCTGGTCTGCGACGATTTTTAATAGCACGGTAGATACCTACTCCGATCATGATCAGGACGTAAATGGCCAGAACGTTAACGGCAAGGCCAAGCAAGCTGCCCAATGCGCCCATGTTGCCGAACAATCCGCCGAAGAGCATACCTGCCAAACCGCCCAGCATCATACCTTTCAGAAATCCGCCGCCACCGCCAAGGAATCCACCGGTTCTGCTTGTATTACCAGCAGTTGCCCCTGACTTGGCTCCGCTATCTGACTTATTAATTCCATTGCTGTCATTCGCCTTGCTTGGTGTAGATTGGTATGATTTAGGTCCGGATTTAAACCCGCCGCCTCGCCTTGCGTCAGCTGTAGATGGTGCGATCATAGCAATGAGTAGGGTAAAAGCCATCATCAGCATCATCATATTTTTCAAAGTGAATGTTTTTTTCATGTAAATATAATCCCCCTTAGTAAATTTGTTTATAGGTCAAACAACCGCTTACCAGTAATACGAATGGCATGGAAAAGGGTTTCAAAGAATTTTAATTTTTAAAAAATTAAATAATAACGTCCCATAAATCCTATGCATGGATTGGCTAAAACATTCAGCTTTGCGGCTTAAGTGAAAACGGATTAGTGTCAGCACTGACATCACCGGCAAGCAGCATACGCAGAACCATTTGGCACCATTCCAGACCTGCTTTAGCATTCAAAAGTCCTTTTTGTACTAAAATATAGTCACCAAAGTTCTTACTGCCAAAATGTAAATTCTCTGCAGGAATATCGTTCAGGATATCCTCAAGATGCTGGATTTTCTGAATAAAATGACGTTTGCGTTCCTCCAGCATACGATTGGCACTACTTTTGTCCGTTAACCAAAGACAGAACAGTCGAAGACTTAATTCATCCCGTGTAACCGGAGCAGCTAACGCTTCCTGGGACCATTGCTGAAGCATATGGATTCCCTTGTCGGTAATGGTATACATTTTCTTATCAGGCTTGTCGGACTGCTGAATCCAACGGGAGGCTAGCAGTTCCTTGCTCTCCATACGGGCCAGTAGCGGATAGATCTGACTGTGCTTGGCCTGCCAAAAAGGCTGGATACGCAACATCAGATCATAGCCGGAGGATTCCTCTCTTGCGAGAAGCCCCAACAGACCATACGATAGTAAATTCATAGATCTTATCTCCTTCATCCATCATAGTAACGGTTGTAACAGCACTGCGGCAGCTATTCTGCAGCTTCATGAAAAGTGTACACTGAAACTGTATGGTTTGACAACTTTCAGTCAGGTCGTTCACAGGTTAGCCAAAATTGACTCTTGTCATTCTCCACGTATATGTGCTTTTTTTCATAAAAAAGGGTAGTTTAAGCTCGTATGTACGAGCTTAAACTACCCTGGTAACCTTCTGCCGAAGCGTATCCTATTTACTGTTCATTTCCATCAACGAGAAGTGTTAACGCTCCTGTATCTGGATGAATAACCATGCCGTGAACGGGGGCATTAGGAGGGAGAAGCGGGTGATTTTTAATAAGCTTCACGGTAGTTCTTACCCCTTCTTCAATGTTGTCAAAACCTTTTAACCATTTATTTAGCTTAATTCCTGAATTTTCTAATGTATTCAGCACTTCCTGAGAAATTCCGCGATCGAGCATTTCATTGACCATGTGGTCTGCATTTAATGCAGCCATGCCGCACTCATAATGACCTACAACGACGACTTCGTCTGCTCCCAGCTCATACAGGGCGACTAGCACACTGCGCATTACACTTCCAAAGGGCTGTGAAATAATAGCACCCGCATTTTTGATGATTTTCACATCACCGTTGCGCAGGTTCATGGCTTTCGGGAGTAACTCCGTTAGCCGTGTATCCATACAAGTGATAATGACCATTTTTTTATTGGGGAACTTGCCCGTTCTATAGGCCTCGTATTCTTTGTTTTCTACGAAAACACGATTGTACTCTAAAATTTCTTTGATGTGATTCACGATTGTTCCCTCCAGATTCTATTAAAGTTTGATATGTACAGCCCAACGTTTATTTTAGGTCTTAGGAGCTGGTCGTACATGTTGTGTGTTGATTATACTTTTTAATATAAGTATCATCAAGTATAGGTATTGTAAAGTTTTATCCATTTTAAGTTAAAGAGGTGACCTCAAATATGGCGCAACAGACGTTGGATCAATTGACGGCTTTAAAGGAGCTTTCACACAAAATCAGTAGTTATGGCGAAGCAGTAGGTCTGCTGCACTGGGATTTACGAACTGGTGCTCCGCGCAAGGGTGTTGACATTCGGTCGGAGACGTTGGGTATGCTGTCCACTGAAATGTTCAAGCTGATGATCTCGGATGAAATGGGACAATTGCTGCAATTTTTTGCCACAGTAGATAAGCTGGAGCAACTGGAAGACAATGATCGCAGATTGGTGGAGGAATGCCGTAAAAATTATGACCTGAATCGTTCGGTTCCGGCAGACCGATACCGGGATTATAGCATTCTCGCAGCGCAGGCAGAGAGCAAGTGGGAGGACGCAAAGGAACATAGCGATTTTGTCGGATTTGAACCCTACTTGTCTAAAATCGTAGACATGAAGCGTGAATTTATCGGCTACTGGGGGATTAAGGATACAGAGTATGACACGCTTTTGGATCAATATGAGCCGGGGATGACGGTTGAAAAACTGGATGCTGTGTTTGATCGTCTCAAAAAGCGCCTTGTGCCACTATTGTCTAAAATTCAGGCTTCACCGAACCAGCCGGATAAGAGCTTTTTAGATGGTGTGTTTGATGTGAAGCAGCAGGAGAAGTTCAGCCTGTTCATATTAGGTCAGATGGGGTATGACTTTGACGCAGGTCGCTTGGATGAGAGCGTACATCCTTTCGCAACAGGATTAAATCCAGGTGATGTGCGTATAACAACACATTATCTGCAAGATGATGTAACTAGTGCTATTTTCAGCTCGTTGCATGAAGGAGGCCATGCGCTGTACGAACAAAATATTGCTCCTGAGCTAGCAGGATCACTACTGTCGGGAGGAACCTCTATGGGGATTCATGAATCCCAGTCCCGCTTGTGGGAAAATAAAATCGGACGCAGTCGTGCTTTCTGGGATCGGTATTACGATGATTTGCAAAAGCATTTTCCTGATCGCTTGGCAAAGGTTACGGCAGATCAATTCTATCGGGCAGTCAACCGTGTGGAAAATTCACTGATTCGTATTGAAGCGGATGAGCTAACATATAATTTACATATCATTATCCGTTATGAAATTGAAAAAATGTTGTTTAATGAAAAGCTGGATGTGAAGCGTCTCCCTGAGGTGTGGAATGCGAAATATAAGGAATACCTAGGGTTACTTCCACCGAATGATGGACTGGGCGTACTTCAAGACGTTCACTGGTCCGGTGGTGATTTTGGCTATTTTGCTTCCTACTCGCTTGGCAATATGTATGCAGCACAAATTTTGGCGACATTACGCAAAGAGTTACCAAATCTAGATGAATTAATCTCTGCTGGAGAACTTGAGCCGATCAAGCAATGGCTGACCGAACGTATTTACCGTTACGGCAAGAGCCGGACGCCTTCCGAGTTGATTGTAGCCATTACAGGTGAAGATCTGAACCCGGATTATCTCGCCGACTACCTGGAAGAGAAATATACCTCCATATACAAGCTGTAAATCATATGCCATCTTCCCCACGTTCCCGGGCGAACGTGGTTTTTTTTTGTGCAATTAACCAATATATCGACAACCGCATAACAATATATGAAGTCAACGGATGTAAAAAGGTGGGGAGGGAATAAGGATGAAAAACGGCGCTCGTTTCAAAGCTGTGGTGGCTGCGGCACTACTCGGATTACTGTTGCTCAGTGGGTGCACCCCCAAAGGGGGGGAGCAGACAATTGAGATCAGACTAGGCGAGGTAGCCCGTACGGTCTTTTATGCGCCGCAGTATGTAGCCTTGAGCCAGGGAATGTTTGCTCAGGAGGGACTGGATGTCCAATTGGCAACGATTCCCGGGGGGGACAAGGCGATGACGGCGTTGTTGTCCAACCAGGCGGATATCGCGCTCATCGGCGCGGAAACATCTATTTATGTGTATCAGCAAGGAGCAGAGGACCCTATCATTAATTTTGCCCAACTGACACAGAAGGATGGAACCTTTTTGTTTGCCCGTCAAACGCAGGATAACTTTGCATGGAAAAAGCTGAAAGGACAAAATTTTTTGGGGCAACGCAAGGGCGGAATGCCACAAATGTCACTTGAATTTACGCTTCGCAAACACGGCATTGATCCTCATAAGGATCTGAAGCTGATTCAAAATATTGATTTTGCTAATGTTGCCTCTGCTTTCGGCTCGGGTACAGGGGATTATGTACAGCTATTTGAGCCACAGGCATCTATTTTTGAAAAGGCAGGTCGTGGGCGGGTAGTTGCCTCTATCGGTGTGGAGAGCGGCGAATTGCCGTATACGGTATATATGGCTAAGCAAAGCTACCTGAAGGCAAATAGCGAGGCTGCACAGAAATTTACAAATTCTGTATATCGGGCACAACAGTGGATTGCTACGCATTCACCTGAACAGATTGCCGAAGCAATCACGCCCTATTTTAAAGATACAGATTTAGCTATTTTGACAAGTAGTATCAAGCGATATAAGGAACAGAGCACCTATGCTTTGAACCCGATGATTGAGGAAAAGGAATGGAAGAACTTACAGGATGTCATGACCTCGGCAGGGGAGCTTAAAAATCCAGTTGCACTGGATAAGCTAGTGAACCCAAGTTTTGCACAACAAGCGATTTCGTCAAACTCTATCGGGAAAACTGAACCGCCTGTGAAAAAGAGCACAACTGAATCTACGGATGCAGGTGTCGATGCTGGAGGTACGTCATGATGGAGGAACGGAGTGATCTAACTTCGGACGCGACAAGCCCGATGGTGAGACTGGAGCAAGTGACGCATGTCTATGTAACGGATCGTGAAGCTTCGCTGGCGGTTGAGAATATTGATTTTTCCATAGAGACAGGGGAGTTTGTCAGCTTGGTCGGCCCAAGCGGCTGCGGCAAAACGACGATCCTGTCCATGATCGCAGGGCTACTGCGTCCAGCGGCAGGCCAAGTCATGTTGCAAGGTCAGCCGGTAAGTGGGCCGAGTCCAGAAGTCGGTTACATGCTGCAGCAGGATTATCTGTTCCCGTGGCGGACGATCATGGAGAACGCATTGTTGGGTCTGGAACTAGCCAACAGAGTAGATGAAGCTGCACGTGAGCAGACAAGGCTGTTACTGGAAGGCATGGGTCTGGGAGGGAAGGAGCATCTGCATCCATCCCAGTTGTCTGGGGGAATGCGCCAGCGCGTGGCGCTGGTACGGACGCTGGCGACCAATCCGGGATTGCTGCTGCTGGATGAGCCGTTCTCCGCGCTGGATTATCAAACCAAGCTACAGCTGGAAGATCTGATTGCGGAAACCTTGCGCGAGCGGAGGAAGACGGCTATTTTAGTCACACATGATTTGGCCGAAGCCATTGCGGTCAGTGACCGGATTATAGTGATGGGTCGAAATCCTGGTCATGTCCGACGTACCTTCGAGATTCCGGGTTGCATCCGAGAAGCTCAGCCTTTTTATGCACGCGAGCAGCCGGGTTTTAATGAGCTTTTTCATGAAATATGGGGTGAACTGGAGGCTTCGGGAGCAAAGGAGTGAGTTAACGTATGAAGGACGAAGCGGATCAGCTTGAGCAACGTTGGATTCAAGGACTACATCAGGCGTATTTACGCAGCAGGCGTTCGCAACGATGGTTAGTGACAGGGGTACAGACAGCTATTTTACTGCTTTTGTTTGTATTATGGGAAATTGCAGGTCGATTGAAGTGGATTGATGTACTGTTGTTCAGCTATCCGAGCAAAATTTTCACCCAGATCGGTAAGGATGCGGTCAGTGGTGAATTATGGGGACATGTAGGTGTCACCGTGGGAGAGACGATGGCGGGGTTTTTACTCGGTACACTGTTAGGTACGTTGCTGGCTGTACTTATTTGGTGGTCACCGTTTTTGTCGAGGGTGCTTGACCCCTATATGGTCGTGTTCAACAGTATGCCTAAGGTGGCGCTAGGTCCAATTTTTATCGTTATGTTTGGGGCGGGATTTACTGCTATTCTAATGACAACCCTCTCCATTACGGTCATCATTACGACACTAGTCGTATACAACAGCTTTCAGGAAGTCGATTCGAATCTAATCAAAGTGGTTCGCACGTTTGGCGGATCACGCCGTGATACGTTTCAAAAGGTGATTTTGCCTGCATCCTTTCCTGCAATTGTCTCTACACTGAAAGTGAATGTGGGTATGGCATGGGTTGGCGTGATTGTTGGTGAATTTCTGGTGGCTAAAAACGGCTTAGGCTATTTGATTATCTATGGTTTTCAGGTATTCAATTTCACGCTGGTTATGTCCAGTTTGTTGATCATTGCTGTCGTAGCTACTCTGATGTATCAGGCGGTCGTGTATGTGGAGCATCGCCTGCTTTCGGGTCGTCCTCATCGGTAATAATAAAAGTTCTGAACATTTGTGTAAAACGTGAAAATAAAGTACCATGAAAAATGAAAATACTTAAAATTTATGAAAATGCTAAAACAGATTTCATCCAGAGAGGACAGAATTTTTTCATGGGCTTTCGTACGATTAAAACGGCTATTGCCGCATTAATGGCCGTACTTATTGCGGAGGGTTTTGGCATTCATGGTGCTACCTCAGCAGGGCTTTTAGCGATTTTGGGGGTGGATGTCACACGCAAGAGAAGTCTCCGTACTATTTCGGCGAGATTTTTTGCATCCGTCGTGGGGCTTCTTTTTGCTTGTGTTTTGTTTGTAGTATTCGGATTCCATGATTGGGTACTGGCATTATATATTTTAACGGCGTTTCCAGTCATTGTACGGGTGGGCTTTAAAGAAGGGATTGTCACCGGTTCGGTCGTGGTTTTTCGCGTATTCAGCGGCGGCGTGATTGATATGGAGGTACTGCTGACCCAGCTAGGTCTGCTAGTGATTGGACTGGGTTCCGCAATGATTGTCAATTTAGCCTATATGCCGGGTTCTGATAATACCATGCAACAAATTCGGCAGGAGGTAGATCGGACATTTTCTGTTATATTCAGAAATATGGCCAATACGCTGCGTAGTCCAGCATACATATGGGATGGCAAGGAAGTTATTGAAGCGAACAGCGTGATAGCCAAAGGGGTCACTGAGGCGGGGCGTTCCTTGGAAAATCAGATGCTTCGTCCCCAAGAGGGCTGGAATGTGTATTTTTATATGCGAAAAGAACAGCTGGATTCGATCCAAAACATGATGCAGTTGATCGCACAAATGTATCAGCATATGCCGCAGGCCAAGCTTCTGGCTGAGCTGTTCGACCAGCTTAGCAATGACGTTTTGGCTGGACATTATACGGGACAGACCGAGAAGCTGCTGGAGCAGGTTCGTGAAGAATTTAAAGCCATGGAGCTTCCCGCAACCCGGGAGGAATTTGAGATTCGTTCGGCATTATTACAGCTTACACATGAGCTTCATCAGTATTTGAAAATTGCGAAAAAGGACAAGGCCCCTACTCCAGTAAGAAATTAGAGTAAAGGCCTTGAGCGGCTACTATCCATGACGGACAGTAGCCTTTTCTTGTTCAGTGTCGGTAGAAGCCGGATGGTTTAAAGTCCGTTTGTGCCGAATTCGGTCTGTGATCCATAAGACAGCGGTGATCAGGCAAGGATACAGCATAGCCCATCCGACAAAGGGGAAAACGACCGCTGTAGAGATAAACGATATCCAACTAATGGCAACGCCCCAGCGACTACCACGTAGAAGTTTAATTCCTGCTGCGCAACCGCCGAGATAGGTCAGAATAAAGGTGGCGTTCGGGAACTGGATCAGGTTAGTGAGTGAAACAGTACCACTACCGTACAACACCATAATGATCACGAAGCAGACGCTAAGAAAAGCAATGCCTCCGATAGGGGTGTGGAATCGTTGGGATAACATGCCCATCCAGCGAAAGGCCTGTCCTTGCCGGGATAAAGCATAAGCGACACGTGAAGCGGCACCCACATAAGCAATAATAGTAGCGGTACAAATAAAGATACCCGTCAAGCCTGCAATTATCGCGCCCCATGGCCCAATAGCCCGGCTAATCACCCATACGAGCGAAGCATCCGAACCCCCTGCAAGGTAACTTTGTGTGCCCACAGTAGCCAGCGCTGTTAAGAAATAAAGCAAACCAACAATGACGGCTGCAATGGTCACACCTCTAACGGCCGCCCGCCGGGGATTAGTGAATTCCTCTGACATATGGGACACGGCCTCCCAACCGATAAAGCACCAAAACAGAATCGCGGCCGCTTGACCGACGGAGAGCCAGCCATGTGGAGCAAACGGGGTGAAGTGGATTGTTTTCATCTGAGGAAGTGCTGCGGCAATGGCGAATATAAGGACAGCAACGATAGCTATGACGACTGCGATCTGAATACGTCCCGCGACCTTCATGCCGATCCAATTGATGATCAGGCCCACCGCCAGCATAGCAGCGGCTAACATCATGCGGCTTTCCTCTCCCCAGCCCATGGCTGCGGTCATATAGCCGGCTCCGGTGAGTGCGGCAACAGGAGCCCCAATCGGAACTGACATGAGAAAAAACCACCCGATATAAGCACCGGCACGTGGTGAAAAGGCCAACGTGACAAAATGCGATACTCCACCCGCATTCGGGAATTTGGCGGATAGAAGACCCATAGAAAGTGCCATTGGCAAGATGAGCAGGGTCATAAAACCCCATGCCAGCAGCGATGCCGGTCCCGCCATTTGGGCGGCAAGACCAGGCACAATCAATATTCCCGAACCCAGTACAGCTCCGATATAGAGTGCAATGGCCTGTGGAAGACCAATGGTGGATTGAAGTTTACTTTCACTTGTCATGCAGAAAAGCCTTCTTTCTATTGTTATTTTCTCCAGCTTATCAGATAATCAATCTATCGGAAAAACGGAATATAACGATTGCTTGCATCGAAAAAAACGATTGAAGGAGCGGATTATGGAATCGCGGCATTTGTTTACCTTTTTAAATGTAGTTGAGGCAGGCAGTTTTACGCGAGCAGCGCGTATACTGGATTATGCACAGTCGAGTATCACTGCTCAAATTCAAACGCTGGAGACTGAGTTGGGTACGCCGCTTTTTGATCGCATTGGCAAGAAAATCATGCTGACGGATGCCGGGCGACGTCTGCTGCCCTATGCGCAGGAAATTTCCAAGATGCATGCTATGGCTAAGGATGCGCTTCGTTCAGAAACGGAATTGGCAGGCACGCTGAAAATAGGAGCACCAGAGTCTCTGGCCGCTTTTCGTCTACCGAGTTTGATCCGTGAGTACAGGGAGCGGTATCCGAAGGTTAAAATTGTCCTCAAACCCGGCGAATGCTGGGAATTACGCGATTTGATCCGTTCCGGTGAGCTGGATTTGGCTTTTTTGCTTCAGCCCGAGACAGAGGATAGAGAACTGAATGTCACCACGCTTATTCACGAGCCGATGGCCTTGGTTGCGCCACTCGAGCATTCGCTGGTTACCTATACCCAGGTAGAGCCTGCCGACTTGAAGGATGAAACCATTTTGCATACAGAGGCAGGATGTACGTACCGTATCCTTTTTGAGCAGTATCTGAATAAACACGGTATTTTTTCAGACCCTAGCCTGGAATTTTGGAGTATTGAAGCCATCAAGCAGTGTGTCATGGCTGGGCTGGGTATTGCGTTGCTCCCGCTAGTAACGGTACAAAATGAGCTGCGAGAAGGTAAAATGGCGCGTTTAGCCTGGGATGACAGTGAACAGCAGGTGGCTACTCAGGTCGCTTATCACACGAAAAAGTGGAAATCCCCGGCTCTTAGCGAATTTTTACAGATCGTTGAGCAGCATGTAACACATTGGCGTGCATGAGTTCAAGCCATCACGGCATATGCTTATACAAATAATATTTTTTCCTTTTCGCCTATTCACTCAACATTCGCCCACAACCTGCATACATATGTATGGAATGATTGATTGTATGGAGGAGGTTCAAGAATGGCATTAAGTCATAAAAATCGTAGAGAGATTATTACCAAAGCGATCTGTGGTAAAGGTCGCAGATTCTCTACCGTAACCCATACCGTAACTCCGCCGAATAATCCGACGAGCATTTTAGGGGCATGGATTATTAACCACCAGTATGAAGCTGTGGCGGCGGGGGACGGCATTGAGGTCGTCGGGACGTATGATATCAATATTTGGTACTCATACGATAAAAATTCGCAGACCGATGTTGCCAAGGAAACGGTGTCGTACGTAGAAAATGTGCCGCTCTCGTATCTTGATCCGAAGCACCGGGCGTCTACAGTGGAAGTATCCGCCGAAGCTACACAGGAGCCGAGTTGCGTCGAGGCCAGTGTGTCTTCTGGAGGTGGCAGCGTAATGATCCGGGTCGAGCGGGAATTTGCGGTGGAGCTGGTGGCGGAAACGAAGATTGTTGTAGAAGTATTCCCGAATGGCAGCAGCGATGATTTTGACAAAGACTTTGATTTTGGAGCGGAAGAGGGGGACTATGAGGAGCTCGACCCCGACCTCATTGACGACGAGCTCTGACAGAAGCAACCAAAAAGAGGGCCGCTTTACTCTTGCGCCGGCTGATTCTGCGCAGGGGGCAAAGGCCCTCCTTTTTTGTTGTTGCGGGTTGAAATTGGATTGAAATCCGTACGTAGTTCGTAGGGGGGATATAATGCAGCAGCCAGGACAGGCGCTCATACGCTTCAGGCAGATGCCAAATGATGAAAAAAAGCGTAGACTGGAGCGTTCAGGCATAGCGGTGCAGTGGATGGATAGCAGTATAGCAGATTTTGCGATAGGCTACGCGGTGCAAATCCATCAACTGCGAGTGTTGGAGATTCGTAGGCGTGCCATCGAAGGCCCTTCCAAAGTCCGCGCATACGATCTGTCTGAACTGGATCAACATTCACCGCTCTATGTCCGGATGGAGCGGCTAGCTGTACGTGCGTTGTATACACTGGGTTTGGACAGTGGTGAGGTGATACTGACGCCGCTGGGGGAGCGCAGCTGTCAGGTGCGTGAAGTCTCGGCACAGCCATGGTTGAACGATAGACGTTTGGCCGCGCTATATGAAATTGCTGCGCGCGAAGGGGATGTTGAGGGTGAGAATCTTTCAGCGCAACGAGGGAGAGATCGACTACTCATCGGAATGGACCCTGAATTTGTGCTGATTCGTATGCCAGAGGGACGGGTCGTGCCGGCCTCAAGATATTTGGGTCGTCTCGGCATAGCCGGCTGCGATGCTGTTACGCGTCGAGGACGAACGCTGTATCCAGTCGCTGAGCTTCGTCCAGCGCCGAGTGGAGATCCGGACCGTCTGCTGAAGCACCTGCGTCAAGCTTTTGCAACCGCAGCCCGGCGCATTACCGACCGCACACTCATCTGGCAGGCGGGGGGGATGCCGCAACCGGGTTTTCCACTGGGCGGACATCTGCATTTCAGCGGGGTTGCGCTAAACGGTGCCTTGCTCCGGGCACTGGATAACTATTTGGCACTGCCTTTGGCGCTACTGGAAGACAAGCGTGCGGCCCGGCGCAGACCGCATTATGGCAATTTGGGTGATTTTCGACGTCAGTCGTATGGAGGCTTTGAATATCGTACACTGCCCAGTTTTCTTATCTCGCCACAGCTAGCTAAAGGGGTGATTGGTATGGCGTTTCTCATTGCTACTCAATATCCGCGTTTGCAACGTAGGCCGCTGGGTGAAGAGGAGGCTCACAGAGCCTTTTATGAAGGAAATCAATTTGTGCTTAAGGAGTATATGGAACCTCTTATTTTGGATATGGTTTCACTGGAAATATACTCGCAATATGAAGCTTATGTAGCGCCATTGCTGGACAGCCTCCGCAAGGGGAAGCAGTGGGATGAATCACGGGATTTGCGCCCCTTTTGGAAGCTTACGTAAAATCAAGTGTCGACACCAGGAATGGTTTCATGTTATCGACTGTCATTTTTGATATAATGAGAGATAATTATAAGTTTAAACGGAACAAAGTGTGGGGGTTAGTAAACGGTATGTCTAAATATACACCGATGATTGAGCAGTATTTATCCATAAAAGAGCAGGCTAAAGATGCATTTTTGTTTTTCCGTCTGGGAGATTTTTACGAGATGTTTTTCGATGATGCAATTCTTGCATCCAAGGAGCTGGAAATTACACTTACGGGTCGTGAGGGTGGCGCCACGGAAAAAATTCCGATGTGCGGCGTGCCTTATCATTCAGCGGAAAATTACATACAGCGCCTCATTGAGAAAGGTTATAAAGTGGCCATCTGTGAGCAAATGGAGGAAGCCTCAGCTACGAAGGGGATGGTGCGGCGGGATATTGTCCGCGTTGTGACCCCGGGTACAGTAATGGAAGGCAAGGTGCTGGGTGATAAATCCAACAACTACATGGTATGTGTCACAGAGACGGACGGGATGCTGGCTCTTGCGGCGTGCGACTTGTCAACAGGTGAATTGTATGTGACCTCTGTGCCTGATTCGAAAGAATGGCTACTAGATGAAATAAACATTTATGAGCCGTCCGAAATGTTGGGGGATGGTCATCTGCTTGATTTTGTGGCTTCCCGTATGTCCCCCGTTGGACGGCGTGTTGTGTATACGGCCTGGGACAAATCCAAGGATGATTTGGTTCGGGATCAATTTGGCGAAGCCACGTGGGCAAGGCTTACGGAGGAACGCAGACGGTGCGTATCACGCTTGATTTCCTATTTGAATGAAACGCAAAAAAGATCGTTAGGCCAATTGACCCAAATCTCCGTATATGAGCCAAACCATTTTATGATTCTGGATCCATTTACCCGCAGGAATCTGGAACTGGTGGAGACAGTACGTGAACGCTCCAAGAAAGGCTCGCTGCTGTGGCTGTTGGATCGCACAGAGACTTCCATGGGAGCGCGTCTGTTGCGTCGTTGGATCGACAAACCGTTGTTGAGCAGCAGTCTTATTGAGGAACGCTTGGAAGCAGTGGACAAGCTGTACCACCAGTTTATTTTCCGAGAGGATGTACGTGCTCAGCTTAAAGAGATTTACGATCTGGAGCGTCTGGTTGGGCGGATCGCCTTTGGCAGTGCTAATGCACGTGATCTGATCGCTCTCAAGCTGTCGTTGGCCCGAATTCCTTCTTTACGCGAATTGTGTGCTGAATCTCCTTCGAAGACGCTGAGACGGATTGCACAAACGTTGGATAGCTGTACAGACCTGTGTACATTGATTGAGGAAGCGGTGGCTGATGAACCGCCGATTTCCGTAAGGGATGGAGGTCTTATTAAGGAAGGCTACCATCAGCGTCTGGACGAACTGCGGGAGGCGAGTGTCAACGGTAAGCGTTGGATCGCTGAGCTAGAGGCCAAGGAACGTGCAGCAACCGGCATTCGATCACTTAAAATTGGATATAACAAAGTATTTGGTTATTATATCGAGGTGACCAAATCCAATTTGGCTTCATTACCAGAAGGTCGATATGAACGCAAACAGACGTTGGCGAATGCGGAACGGTATATTACACCGGAGTTGAAGGAAAAGGAATCTCTAATTCTGGAAGCCGAGGATAAAATGGTTGATCTGGAGTACACACTTTTCTCTGAGCTTCGCAGTAAACTAAACGCTGAAATTCCCCGTTTGCAAAAGCTGGCAGAGCAAGTGGCTGAAATTGACGTGTATCAGTCGCTGGCATCGGTTAGCGCGGAACGGGGATTCGTGAAACCTGAGCTGACTACAGGATATGATTTCGTAGTGGAGCAAGGTCGTCATCCCGTGGTGGAGGCCGTAATGAAAGATGGCGGTTTTATCGCCAACAGCACGGTGTTGGAGGAAGCGGATGCGCATATTCTACTTATCACCGGGCCGAACATGGCTGGGAAAAGTACGTATATGCGTCAGGTCGCACTTATTGCAATTATGGCTCAGATTGGCTGCTTTGTCCCTGCTGCACGTGCCAAGGTGCCGATGCTGGATCGCATTTTCACACGGATCGGCGCAGCGGATGATCTCATCGGTGGGCAGAGTACGTTTATGGTCGAAATGGCAGATATCCAAGTAATGACGGACAAAGCAACTCCGCGAAGCTTGATCATTATTGATGAACTGGGACGAGGTACGTCTACCAGTGAAGGAATGGCAATTGCACAGGCAGTCATCGAATTTGTCCATGACACGATCGGCTGTAAGGCACTGGTATCCACGCATTTCCATGAGCTGGCGCATTTGGAGCAAGGCCTGTCTTCGCTGCGAAATTACTCTATGGCCGTGCAGGAAAGCGGCGACAAAGTGAATTTCCTGCGCAAGCTCATACCGGGAGCGGCTAGCAGTAGCTATGGTATTTATTGTGCTCGGCTTGCAGGCTTGCCCAATAACATTATTGAGCGAGCGAATGGACTGCTGAATGGTTTTGAACAGGCAGCGGCTCAAGTAACGGCAGGTACCGAGATAGTAGTAGGAGGGAAGGAAGGGACTGATCTTCGTACAGTTTCAGGGACAGAGGATATTTCTTCTTTGACCAAATATAATTCAGGCCAGACATTGCGAGAAAGCGGAGAAACTGCATCATCAGCTCAGTCTTTATCACAGCAGGCGACCCTGGTAAAAGAAGATACTCTACAGACTGTGGAGGATTCCAGCAGGTTGGAGCAAGGAGCAACCGAAGTGGTACAGCTGTCCATTTTTGGAGAGCAGGAGCTTGCCACCTCCAAGCCCCACGCAGAGACAGTAGAGACGAATCCAATTGTGCGCCAAATTTTGCGCAAGGTGAAGAATGCTGATGTCATGAATATGACTCCTTTACAGGCAATGCAGCTATTAAATGATCTTAAAAATAAGGCCAATGGCCTGTAGTTAAAATAAGTGACATTATTCTTATTTTTCATCGCACTTTGAAGTCAGGAGGAGGTTAAAAGGATGTCTAAAATTCGGGTACTGGATGAACATATTGCGAACCAGATTGCTGCCGGTGAGGTCGTGGAGCGTCCAGCCTCCGTCGTGAAGGAACTGGTGGAAAATGCGATTGATGCAGGCGGTACGCGGGTGGACGTATGGGTAGAAGAGGGCGGCTTGCAAAGTATCCGGGTGACGGATAATGGAAGTGGCATTGAGCCTGAAGACGTGGAAACGGCATTCTATCGGCACGCGACAAGTAAAATTGGACATGGTCGCGACCTGTTTCAGATCACAAGTCTCGGCTTTCGGGGAGAGGCGTTGCCAAGTATTGCGGCAGTATCGAAAGTAGAGTTGCTTACAGCAGCCGGAGATGACGGGCGTGCCCGTAAATTAGTGATTGAAGGCGGTAAGCTGTTACTTCACGAGGATGCTGCTAGTAGGCAAGGGACGGATTTTACCGTACGGGAGCTGTTTTATAATACACCTGCAAGGCTGAAATATATGAAAACAATCCAGACCGAGCTGGGACACATTTCGGATGTATTGTACCGAATGGCGCTTTCGCACCCGGAAGTGGCCTTCACATTGCGGCATAATGGCAATACATTGCTGCAAACGCTGGGCAATGGTGATTTGCTGCAGGTGATTGCCGCTATTTACGGAACTTCTGCGGCGAAATCCATGCTGCTGCTAGAAGGAGAGAGCCTGGATTACCGAATTAGTGGCTATGTCAGTCGCCCAGAGTGGACGAGATCAAATCGCAATGCGATCTCGACAGTAGTGAATGGACGTTTTGTACGAAGCTACGGGCTTAATCAGGCGTTGCTCAAGGCGTATCATACCTTGTTGCCGATCAATCGTTTTCCGCTGGCTGTGATCCAACTGGAAATGCATCCTTCTCTGGTGGATGTTAACGTTCATCCTGCCAAGCTGGAGGTAAGGTTCAGTAAAGAAGCTGAACTGTTTCAGCTGGTTGAAGATTCGGTAAAAGCTGTCTTAGGGCAGCAAGTGCTGATTCCGAAGGCAGTCAAGCGCGAGATCGGTGGCAAGGACAGTGGCTCGTTTGTGCAGGAGCAGTTTCACTTCTCGAAGGGAAATGGTGCGGAAGGGGATGCTCCTTCCGGCAAAGACCGGGGGGGAGCACTGCCACCTTCCGTGACTTCGCCGGAGAGCCAGGAATCGCGCCAATCCAATTACTTGAACAGGAACGAAGAGAATAACAGGGGTAGCCAGGAGCGTGAGCAACGTCCGAGCAGGGATAGTCTCTCAGCCATTGGACGGGCAAACAATCTTTCAGGTAAAAGTATTAATGATGATGAACTGGATGCAGATTTTGTGGAAGAAAACAACGGGAGTGAAGTTAAAGGGGAAGTGCCGCTCCCTGATGGGGCGACCGTACAGTCGTCCGAAGGAGATAATGCTGCAATAGGCACATCTTCTTTATACAGTGGAGGGATAAAGGAAACGGCTGCTTCTGCTACTTACCCATCTTCTGTGCCGCCGATTGCAGGACAAGCTACGGATTCCCGTCATTTCGCGGATCAGAAGCCGCGCCTGCAACGTCTGGATGCGGAGCAATTGGCAGCGGTGTCGGGAGAAGTTCCAGAGCTGCCCACTTTTCCTGAACTGAATTTAATCGGTCAGCACCATGGGACATATCTGATTGCGCAGAACGACCAGGGCTTGTATTTAATTGATCAACATGCCGCACATGAACGAGTCAATTATGAATTTTATTATGAAAAATTCGGCAATCCTGAGTCAGTATCGCAGGAGCTGCTACTGCCAATTACACTGGATTTTACGCCTTCCGAAACGGAAAAGTTGAAAACAAGGCTGCACTGGTTTGAACAGGCGGGGGTGTATCTGGAGCATTTTGGCGGTCAAACCTTCCGTGTCAGCTCTTACCCGTACTGGCTTCCCCAAGGGGAAGAAGCGGATGTCATTGAGGAAATGGCCGGATGGGTGCTGGAGGAAAGAGCCATTGATCTTGCTAAGCTGCGGGAAGCAGCCTCAATCATGTGCTCCTGCCGGGCTTCGATTAAAGCAAACCAGAAGCTGACTGATCGGCAGGCTATTGTGCTGCTAGAGCGTTTGGCAGCGTGCAAACAACCTTATACTTGCCCTCATGGGCGACCTATTGTGGTTTCCTTTTCCACATATGATTTAGAGAAGCTGTTTAAAAGAGTAATGTAAGGGAGTATATATATGTTGCAGGATCGGGAAAACCGTGAAGAAGAGCAGTCGAGCCTACGGGAAAAGCAAGTCGAATTACTCGTCACGACAGGGGATTCCCCCTCGGCTGAGGTTGTGGAGCGAGCGAAGTTGCTTGCAGCCGAGTTAGGGGCGCTGTATGCCCCTCGTCGTGGCATATCGGTAGCTAAGCTAATTGCGGCTCACAGAGCCCGTCATGCGTTGGTTCTGGTGCAGGGCGGAGTAAGGCTGATTAGCCCAGAACAACCACCGATGGCTTTTCACCCCAGTATGGGCTTCATTCGCGCCAAACGGGTATTAAAGGGTGAACCTGACCCGATGTTGACGGCTGCCCGGATCGTCCCGGGTGATACCGTGCTGGATTGCACTGCAGGACTTGGTACGGATTCTCTTCTATTTTCAATTGGAACGGGAAGCTCTGGACAAGTCACGGCTGTGGAGAGTTCTTTCCCCGTCTACGCTTTAATCAAGGATGGAATGAGGCATTACCGTTCCGGCAACGCTGAAGTAGATAAAGCCTTTTCCAACATTGACGTTCGTTTTGGTCATCATTTGGACTATTTGCGTAGTTTGCCGGATCGCAGTATAGATATTATTTATTTTGACCCTATGTTTCGTGATCCGTTGCTCGATTCCAGCGCAATTGGTCCATTGAGAGGGTTGGCAAATCCAGACGCGTTGAGTGAGGAAAGTATTGTTCATGCGAAACGGATTGCACGAAAAACAATTGTATTAAAAGAAAAACGGGGTAGCGGGGAATTTGCCCGCCTCGGCTTCCGTGTAGAGCAGCGGGGCACAACGAAAACAGTGTACGGAGTGATCGATATTGACAGTGGCACCTAAGCCTAAACTACTCGTTCTTGTTGGCCCGACTGCGGTTGGCAAGACGAAACTAAGCATTGAGATGGCTCGACAATTTGACGCGGAAATTATTTCCGGGGATTCCATGCAGGTATACCGTCATATGGACGTTGGAACTGCCAAAATTTCCGAACAGGAAATGGAAGGAATCAAGCACCATTTAATTGATATTCATGAGCCTGAATACCCATATTCAGTAGCCCAATTTCAGGAGGACTGTCGTCGTCTCATACCTGATATTCAATCTAGAGGAAAGCTACCGTTTATCGTAGGCGGAACAGGTTTATATGTAGAATCAGTCTGCTATGAATACCAGTTTTCCGAGGTAGGGGCTGACGAAGCTTTTCGTCAGGAGCAGCTGGACTATGCCGAACAGTTTGGAGCTGACGCGCTTCATGCGCGACTACAGGCGGTTGATCCCGAAAGTGCACTTCGTTTGCATCCTAATGATCGTCGTCGTGTCGTTCGGGCACTGGAAATTTACCATGTTAGCGGAACGACACTTAGCTCTCAACTTGCCAGTCAAAAAAAGGAATCTCCCTACCAACTCTGCATCGTAGGTTTGACAATGGATAGGCAAATGCTATATAAACGTATTGAAGACCGAATTGACGGGATGCTCGATCAAGGGCTTGTTGCTGAGGTAACCTCCTTAATGGAACGGGGAGTGCGAAGCGATGCCATCTCCATGCAAGGTCTAGGCTATAAAGAGATATCCTCCTACCTGCGGGGAGAGGTGTCTTTGGAAGAGGCGGTGACTTGGCTAAAACGGGATACGCGTCATTTTGCGAAGCGACAGCTCTCGTGGTTTCGCCATATGAAGGATATCCAGTGGGTAGATGTCACTGATTTCGGAAATTTTTCTGCTCATGCAGCCCAAATACACGAAATTATAGCAGGAAAGTTCCGGACAGACCTTGAATATACTTCAAAACAATCCAAATGATTATTGGGGGTACGGCTAAAATGAACAAGTCCATTAATATCCAAGATACGTTTCTGAATCAATTGCGCAAGGATTCTATACCTGTAACGGTATACCTCATCAATGGATTTCAGGTGCGAGGGACGATTAAAGCATTTGACAATTTTACGATTGTGATCGACTCGGATGGAAAGCAGCAGCTGATTTACAAGCATGCCATCTCCACCTTTACACCGCAACGCAATGTATCGCTTGTACAGCAACAGGATAGCGCTAGCGATAACTGATTACGGCTTGACGGTCGTCCGGGTTCATGAAACTTTTCAGGCGTCCGTCTCGTCTAACTGTATAGGAATGTGACCGGGAGCAACCTGATCAGGGTTGTTCTTTTCATTCCGTTTACTTTCAAGCTGCCGACAGCAAGCTTTAAGCTTATGTTAGGTACCATATGATTATTCGCGAAAGGGAGTCAGGGGAATGCCAAACGATTCATTGTCCAGATCCGGCAATCGCAATAGAAACACATCTAAAGAGAAGCCGAAGGGCAAGAAAAAGAAAATTACAGGTAAGCGAATTGGATGGACGCTGTTTATTACCGCGGCGGTAGCTATATTTTGCGCACTTGGTGGCTATTTATTTGTCATGGTAAATGGCGAAAAAATTTACGATGCGAACAAGGACAAAATCACAGTGAATGAGACATCAAAGGTTTATGACCGCAACGGTGTGCTCATGGGTGAGTTGTCTGTGCAAAAAAGTGATCCTGTCAAAAGTGAAGAAATACCAGACTTGCTCAAAAAAGCTTTTATTGCAACCGAGGATAAGCGTTTTATGGAACATCAAGGAGTTGATATTTGGTCTATCGGCCGGGCAGCCGTTAAGGATATCGTGGCCCGTTCGGCAGTGGAGGGCGGCAGTACGCTAACTCAGCAGCTGGCCAAAAACTTGTTTTTGACACGCGACAAAACCTTTTTCCGTAAAGCGACAGAGGTGTCCATCGCAATGGCGCTGGAGCGGAGGTTGACTAAAGATGAAATTATTACTCTCTACTTAAATCGGATTTGGTTTGGACGCTCCTATTCTGGAATTAAGGCAGCGTCGGAAGGTTATTTTGGGCAAACCAACTTAAAAGAATTAAAATTGTGGCAAATTGCTACACTGGCAGCTATTCCGAAAGGGCCATCCAAGTATAATCCGATCAGTAACCCGGAGAACTCGAAGGCACGACGTGCGGTGGTTCTCCAGCTGATGTTTGAGCAGGGGATGATTGGAAAGCAAGAGATGGAAGAGGCCAAGGCTGTAAATTACAATTACAAACAACCAGAAAAAGTTCAAAAGTATCAAAATTTTATGGAATACGTCATGGATGAGGCAGAGGATGCACTGCCAGGAGTTAGCGGCAATGATCTGATTATTGGCGGTTACAAAATTCATACCACAATGGATGCCCAGGCTCAAAATGCGCTGGATCAGGCGATGGCAGATGATGACATGTTCGAAAAAAGTCCTGACGATCAGCCGGTTCAAGCTTCGATGGTCATTATTAACAACCAGACAGGTGGAATTGCCGCTATGGCACCCGGACGGGATTACAAAAAGGGAACCTTCAATCGTGCGACACAGAGCCGCAGACAGCCAGGATCGGCCTTCAAGCCGATTGTAGCCTATGCGCCAGCTCTCGAATCCGGTAAATTTACGATGGATACTCCTTTGAGTAACGAACGCCAGAGCTTTAACGGATACAGTCCGAAAAACTTGCATGGTTACTCGTCGACCATCAGCATGCTCGACGCGATTACGAAGTCTGAAAATATTCCGCCTGTATGGTTGCTGAACCAAATCGGTGTGGAAAAAGGGGTTCAATTTGCCGAGAGCGTAGGCATTCCGATGGACAAAAACGATCACTCACTTGCTATCGCATTGGGTGGATTAAGCAAAGGGACGAATACCCTTGAAATGGCGCAGGCGTACAGCTCATTTGCCAATAAAGGACAATTCCAAAAGGCTTATTCTATTAAGCAAATTAACAATAGTGATGATCAAGTAGTTTATACTCATGAAGAGGAAACTAAATCTGTAATGAGTGAAAAAACGGCTTATGAAATGACAAAAATGATGCAAAATGTAGTCAATAGCGGCACAGGTCGCAAAGCACGCATTGACTGGCCTGTAGCCGGTAAAACGGGTACGACCCAAAGTGGAATTAGCGGTAATAGTGGTAACCGGGACATCTGGTTTGTCGGTTATACGCCAGAATATACCGGAGCAGTATGGATGGGTTATGATAAGCCGGACAGTAAACATATGCTCAGAAACTATAGTGGGCAGTCGGCAGCCTTTTTCGGAAGGGTCATGGGTGAAGCTCTCAAGGGGCATCCGGTTACGCAATTCAGCGAGCCGAAGGGATATGAACCACCAGTTGAGCAGAAGCCAGAAGAGCCGGTTCAGGCTACCGCTCCAAGCGGACTGAGCGGGTCTTATAGTCAGGACACCCAAATTGTATCGTTGTCCTGGAATGCGGCAGAGGGAGACAATGTACAATACCGTGTTTATCGTAAAGAGTCTTCCGAAGGAAGCTTCAGGACGATTATGGAGGCGATGAGAGGCACGAGTGGCGAAGATACGTCTCCTGTAGCTGGAAAAACGTATCAATACTATGTCGTAGCTTATGGAACGGATGGTAAAGAATCCGCAGCTTCGAATACGATTAGTGTAGAAATTCCGACAGAGACTACTCCGATAGATCCGCAGCTAGGAAATGATCCTAATCAGGATGGAACTGTACCGGATAATGGCGAGAATATAGATGGTCAGGACGGCACAGACCAGGGGAATACGACTCCTGGAGGTACTGATAACGGTACTGGTTCTGACCAAGTACCAACGTCTCCTGGAGGTAACAATGGAAATGGTACTGGAGGCACAGGCAACAGTAACGACAATTTTGGGAACGGAAACGATACAAATACGGGGAATGGTCAGACGACTACGCCGGATTCAGGTATAACTGATGAAAATACTATGACCAATCCAGAAAATACAGATGCATCTACCACAGGTGCTATTATGGATGGAAGTCAGGAAAGCAAATCCAACGGTCATTCAAACTCCAATCGTGGACGTCACAACCGGGATTAGCAAATATGTTTTATGTAAGATGATATTGGCTTCAAATCAAAGGTATTTTCGGACTGTTTTGACAGTCTGAAAATACCTTTTTTGCTGTAATACAGGGGTTCTTTTTGAGTGTACAGTTTAAATATGGTAAGCTGGTTTTACCAATGTTGGAGAGGAACATCATTTATGAAGCGCAAATTCGGAGACCGGGCCAACTGGCGCAGAATCACCAATCGCAAGTTTGCTTGCCGGTATGTAGAAAGTGACGCGTTTACAGGATATATGACCCTGTATACCATTTTGAGTCTCAAGGAGCCGTTATGGAAGAGTTACGGTGGTCATACGTTTTGCATAGCCGATAAAGGATATTCCTGGCTGCAATATTATCCAAAAGGTGAGCACTATGTGGTGACTGCTATGTTTGACAATCGGGAGCAAATCGTTGAATGGTATATTGATACCTGCCGAAATCAGGGTGTGACTGATCAAGGAGTCCCTTGGTTTGACGATCTGTATTTGGATGTTGTGGTGCTTAAAAACGGTGAAATCTTCCTGGTGGATGAGGATGAATTGGAGGAGGCATTACAACGGGGGCATATCTCAACGCAAGAGGCAGAATTGGCTAACCGTACAGCGGCTGATGTGTTACATCAGATAGATGCCCACGTGTTCCCTTATTTTAAAATGTCGCTGAAACACCGATCAGAATGGTTTCACAACGGTGATTTCAAGAGAGAACGGTGAAAGTTTTGCAGTGGATTAAAGACATCGGGCCCCAACGCCCTGAGTTGAAAAGCAGGCAGAGTCGCCTTAAGAAAATATCTATGGTAACCAAGCGTCTTGTACTTTCTTTGATAATTTTCATTTTGATCGGATTGGTATGGGCAGGAATCCGAGTGTGGAACATGAATACGGCCGCCTCTACCACTCCGCTCCAGCAAGTGCAAATTGGTATCGTATTAGGTGCTTCTATGTGGGGGGCTGAGCCCAGTCCTGGATTGAAGGAAAGGCTGGAAGAAGCCTTGCGCTTATACCGCAACGGGACGGTACAGCATCTAATTGTAAGTGGTGGACTGGATAAACCCGATTTTCCGTATACGGAGGCTGAGGGCATGCAACGCTATTTGGTAGATAGAGGGGTCCCTGTACAGCATATTGTGTTGGAAAACCATGCGACCAGTACTTACGAAAATCTGCTCTATAGCCAGCGCATTATGAAGGAATATGGATGGACCTCTACCGTGATCATCACACATAGCTATCATGGCCCTCGGGCGATGGAGATTGCTCAATTCTTAAAGTTTGATCATCCTCAGATGGCTCTGACGGAATCTAAAGTGCTGAATATGCCAATTCATCAATCAAGAGAAGTATTGGCATACGCTAAATGGACGCTGCAACGGTGGTGGATCAGCGCTCAAACTTGGGTTGCCTGAATTAAAGAAAAGGCTTTGTGCACGTTCCCGTTGCTTTTATGCTAATAAGGACATGCCAGACCGAATACATTAATAGGGTAAGCTGTGCCTGAAGAAATGTTGAGGTGATGGATGCATGAACGGACGGGGAATCGCCGCGGGCAAGCGGTCGGAGGAGAGACCTTCCAGACAAATTAATGTCGTGCTGCGTAGCCCGGAGCCGATAGCTTCGGTGACTGTGGACGAGACGGAAGTAGTGGCTTCAACCAAGTCACAGGCGCTACCGCAGTATCTCAGTCTTTATCAGGAAATTCAGAAAGAACTCGATCATCTCGTCGGCTTGGATAACATCAAAGACCTGGTATTTGAGGTATATGCCTTTTTGCAGATCGCCCATATGCGCACGGATGCAGGACTGTTGAGCAATGCCCACGTGTATCACATGATTTTTAAAGGAAATCCAGGTACAGGGAAAACGACAGTGGCCCGCATTATCGCTAAAATGCTGCAAAAAATGGGGGTACTGAGCAAAGGTCATCTGATTGAGGTGGAGAGGGCTGATCTGGTCGGTGAGTATATTGGCCACACGGCGCAAAAAACGCGAGATCTGGTAAAGAAATCTCTTGGCGGCGTGTTGTTCATTGATGAGGCTTACAGTTTGGCACGCGGAGGGGAAAAGGATTTTGGAAAAGAAGCGATTGATACCTTGGTAAAGTCCATGGAAGATCAAAAAAATCAATTTATTTTGATTCTCGCTGGATACTCGGGGGAAATGGACTTTTTTTTACGAACGAATCCTGGTCTTCCTTCTCGCTTTCCAATCCAGTTGGATTTTCCTGATTATACTGTGGATCAGCTCATCCAAATTTCCGAGATGATGGCCAAGGAGCGGGATTATATTCTCATGCCTCAGTCCATAATTAAAATGAAGGAGCATTTGCTAAACGAGCGTAATGACAGTCTTCATGCATTTAGTAATGCACGCTATGTTCGTAATGTGATTGAAAAAGCGATTCGGCACCAAGCTGTCAGGTTGCTTAATCAGTACAGGAGCGGGCAACCCGGCAAACAGGAATTGATGACGCTGCGTCCAGAGGATTTGAAAATGGATAAAAGATAGGCGATAATAGGAATCTGAATCACATCGAATGCTATGACATCGAACGGGGGCCGGCCTGAACATCAGGTCGGTCTCTGTTCGAGAGTTGACATGAAAATAAAGGAGCAAACAATATGGCGAACTCCACTCATGATACACAAACCGAAATGCAGGACAAGGCGGTTCTGGTCAGTCTGATTACGGATGAAGTCAAACGATCTGGCATTAATACGGAATACTCGTTGGATGAGCTGGTGAAACTGGCTGAGACAGCGGGAGTTGAGGTACTGAGCGTCCTGACACAGAATAAGGAAGCCAAGGACTCAAAATGGTTTATTGGTAAAGGAAAAGTAGAGGAATTGCGTGCAGTTGCTGAAGAATTGGGAGCGAATACAGCTATTTTTGATCAGGAGCTCTCGGGGGCCCAAGTACGGAATCTGGAAGAAAGTCTGGATCTCAAAATTATTGACCGTACACAGTTGATTCTGGACATTTTTGCTCAACGTGCAAAAACCCGGGAAGGTATTATTCAGGTTGAACTGGCACAGTTGTCATATTTACTCCCCCGATTGTCTGGACATGGCAAAAACCTCTCGCGTCTTGGCGGCGGAATCGGAACACGTGGTCCTGGTGAAAGCAAGCTGGAGACAGACCGTCGCCATATTCGTGACCGAATCAGTGATCTGAAACGCCAACTGGAGGAAGTGACCCGTCACCGGTATTTGCACAGGGAGCGCAGACAAAAGAGCGGTATTGTTCAGGTTGCACTTGTTGGCTATACCAATGCGGGCAAATCGACGCTGTTGAAGCAACTGACAGCAGCCGATGTATATATTGAGAACCAACTGTTTGCGACGCTGGATCCTACCTCCAGAACAATGGAACTTCCGAGTGGAAAAGAAGTTATTCTTACGGATACGGTCGGTTTTATTCAAAATCTTCCTCATGATTTGGTGGCTTCCTTCCGGGCTACTTTGGAGGAGGCGAATGAGGCACATCTCATTTTGCATGTCGTGGATGCGTCTTCGGATATGCGAGACGAACAGATGAAAGTTGTAGAGACGATCTTACAGCAGCTAGGGGCTGCGGACAAGCCTCAGATCGTATTATTTAACAAAAAAGATGCCTGTACCCCTGAGCAACTCGAAATGCTTCCTTCCGGGGAGGGTTATTTGAAAATCAGCGCTTTTGATGAAGGGGATTTGCTGGGCATTCGTGAACTGATTCAAGAGCATCTGAGTGGTGATACGCTGAGATTTCGCATTCCTGCGGAACGTGGAGATTTAACATCGGTGCTTTATCGAATTGGAGATGTACTACTGACAGAGTATGATGGCAATGATGTCATTTATGAAGTTGAAATTCAAAGAGGCGAGTACGAAAAGTATGGTCATGCGCTCAGCGAGTTCACAGAAGGTTAACATCTAATGATGTTTTTGGGTCAATAAAATGATAATGCTCATCGTTCAAAGTGAACAATAATATAACATGAATAGCCTAAGGCTGCGTAAGAGAGAGGGTCAAGAAAGTAAATGGTAGTTTTTAGTCCAGAAATACAGCAAATTCAGGAAACGGCAGAACATAAAATACAAGAACGTATACAGCACATAGATCATATTGTAGATTCAAATCAGTGGAAGGTAATTCAGGCATTCCAGCGGAAGCAAGTGAGCGATTTCCACTTTGCGGGTTCGACGGGATATGCTTACAATGACCGGGGACGTGAGGTGCTGGAAGAAGTCTATGCGGAAGTGTTCGGTGCGGAGGCAGCGTTGGTGCGTCCGCATTTTGCTTCGGGTACTCATACAATTGCCACTGCTTTATTTGGTGTGCTACGTCCAGGGGATGAACTGTTATACATTACTGGGAGGCCTTATGATACACTGCACAAAGTGATTGGTAAGCCCGGCGACGGAACAGGATCATTGCAGGATTTTGGCGTTACTTATGGGGAAACCGCACTAACAGCGGAAGGTAAAGTGGACTGGGAAGCGGTGGAGTCTGCGATCCATGCCAATACCAAAGTGATCGGTATTCAGCGTTCACGCGGTTATGATTGGAGAGCTTCGTTTAGTGTAGCAGATATTGAAGAAATGACAGCACGTGTGAAGGAAATAAAACCTGACGTCATTGTCTTTGTTGACAATTGCTACGGTGAATTTACCGAGAAGCTGGAACCTACTCAAGTCGGTGTCGATTTGATGGCAGGTTCGTTGATTAAAAATCCCGGTGGTGGCATTGCAGAAACGGGTGGATATATCTGCGGCAAACAAAAGTATGTAGAACTGGCATCCTACCGATTAACTGCACCTGGAATTGGTGGAGAAGTAGGAGCCATGCTAGGTACTACACGAGGCATATTTCAGGGACTATTCCTTGCTCCAACACTGGTTGGGCAAGCGGTTAAAGGGAGCGTATTCGCAGCTGCGGTCTTTGAAGAGATGGGATTTGAGACCAAACCTGCCTGGCATGAAGAGCGTACGGATTTGATTCAGGCTATTTCTTTTAGTGGACCAGAGCATCTAATTGCTTTTGTACAGGGCATTCAGCGTGCGGCTGCCGTGGATAGTCATGTGGTGCCGGAGCCGTGGGATATGCCGGGTTATGAGCATCCAGTTATCATGGCTGCAGGTACGTTCATACAAGGGGGAAGTTTGGAATTATCCGCAGATGCTCCTATTCGTGAGCCTTATATTGGTTACATGCAGGGGGGGTTAACCTACTCTCATGTTAAATTTGGAGTACTTATGGCTCTGCAAACGATGAAAGAACGTAAATTATTGTGAGTTTTTCTAACATGTCATTGACACTTTGCATCAGCTAAATGTACAATAAGGTGTATAATAGATCACTGGAAGGTTGATGACAAATGGGCGACGAAATTCGCAGAAATATGGCCTTATTTCCAATAGGTATTGTCATGAAGCTAACGGACTTGTCAGCGCGTCAGATTCGTTATTATGAACAGCATAACTTGATAGTTCCTGCCCGTACATCGGGAAACCAACGTCTTTTCTCTTTTAATGACGTAGAGCGTCTGCTTGAAATTAAGGCGTTGATCGAGAAAGGTGTTAACATTGCGGGAATTAAACAAGTCATGAATCCGGTTACCAAGGAATCGGAGGAAGCTACGGTTATTACTGCAGATACGGAAGTTAAACGCCGTGAAATGTCTGATACTCAGCTTCACCGCTTGCTGAAACAACAACTTGTTGCAGGCAAAAGACCAGGACAGGTATCCCTGATCCAAGGTGAATTATCACGGTTCTTCAATAAGAGATAATGCTTTGACTTACCTCTTGGTATAAGGTTGCCTTACTTTAAAACCAGGTCTCATCATTTAAGTAATTTATAGAACAACTGATTCGTATATAGTCGTTACAGAAAGGGAGAGGTTAGAGTGAGTTATAGCAGAGAAGATATCCTTCGGATTGCGAAAGAGGAAAATGTTCGTTTTATTCGTTTGCAATTCACAGATTTGCTGGGCACTATTAAAAACGTTGAAATTCCGGTTAGTCAACTGGAAAAGGCATTGGATAATAAAATGATGTTTGACGGATCTTCCATAGAAGGTTATGTGCGTATTGAAGAATCTGATATGTATTTATATCCGGATTTGGACACTTGGGTTGTATTCCCTTGGGTAACCTCGGATCGTGTAGCTCGTTTGATCTGCGATATTTACAAGCCGGATGGAGTCCCATTTGCAGGTGACCCGCGGGGCATTTTGAAACGTGTACTTAAGGAAGCCGAAGAGCTGGGATACACTTCGATGAATGTCGGACCCGAGCCTGAATTCTTCTTGTTCAAAACGGATGAAAAAGGCGAGCCAACTACAGAACTGAATGACCAAGGCGGGTATTTTGACCTGGCTCCGATGGATCTGGGTGAAAACTGCCGTCGTGAAATTGTACTTAAGCTTGAAGAGATGGGCTTCGAAATTGAAGCATCCCATCATGAAGTTGCACCTGGTCAGCATGAGATTGACTTTAAATATGCAGACGCGATTAAAGCTGCGGACCAGATTCAAACGTTCAAGCTCGTTGTTAAGACGATTGCTCGTCAGCATGGTTTGCATGCTACCTTTATGCCAAAACCTTTGTTTGGTGTAAATGGCTCTGGTATGCACTGCAATCAATCGTTGTTTAAGGACAATGAAAACGTATTTTATGATGAAACGGACGAACTCGGATTAAGCCAGACGGCCCGCCACTATATGGCTGGTATTCTGAAACATGCACGTGCAATGGCAGCGATCACGAATCCAACAGTAAATTCCTACAAACGTCTCGTACCTGGTTATGAAGCGCCTTGTTATGTGGCTTGGTCTGCAAGCAATCGCAGTCCAATGATTCGGATTCCCGCGTCTCGTGGTCTGAGCACTCGCGTCGAAGTTCGTAACCCTGATCCGGCAGCGAATCCTTATTTGGCCTTGGCAGTGATGCTGAGAGCTGGTTTGGATGGGATCAAACGTCAGTTGGCTCTGCCAGCTCCGATTGATCGTAACATTTACGTGATGTCTGAAGAAGAGCGGATTGAAGAAGGCATTCCAAGTCTGCCTGCAGACTTGAAAGAAGCTTTGTCTGAACTTATTCGTAGCGAAGTTATCTCTGACGCACTGGGTGACCATGCATTGGCCTACTTCTATGAGCTTAAGGAAATTGAATGGGATATGTACCGAACCCAAGTTCATCAATGGGAACGTGATCAATATCTGACGCTTTACTAAAATGCAAGATGCTGTAGTGACAGGGATTTTGGAGGGTTAATTCGGGGGACGTTTTAGAAGTGAGTGTTAATTCTTCTGAGGCGTCCCCCTTTTATCCCCCAACTCTGAACCGAGAATAGACGCTGTGTATTGCTCATATTTATCCATGCTGCGCTTTTCCAACTTTTTAGAGATGTGTGCATACACATCGGATGTAATTTGTACGCTGCCGTGACCCAGTTGCTCCTGAACAAACTTAATGTCTGCACCAGCTTCAAGCATAAGTACAGCATAAGTGTGGCGGAGTGAGTGGATGCGTAAATCGTCATGCAGTTCTGCCCGCTTCAAAATACGCTGGAATGAGTTAAACAGCGTTGACTTGGGCATAGGACTTCCATCATTGCGGCAAAGGACCAGATTCAGATCATGCCGGTACATAGCTTCACCTAGATTGGCTTTGTTTTGCTGCTGCCACTCCTGGTGATACCTAAGATCGTTAACAAGTGTACTACTGATAGTAATTGTGCGAGTTGATCTGAACGTTTTGGTATCGCCAAACATTTCATCTTCACTATCCGGTTGAAAATCGAGAGTCTCGTCAATATGGATTGTCTTCTCATCAAAATTAATGTCAGACCATCTTAATGCTGCGGCTTCTCCTTTTCGCATCCCCGTCTCAATAAGCGTCTTATAAAAAATCCAGTGCACGTATCCGTACCCCCTAGCGGCGTGCAGGAACTTAGGGATGTCCCCTGAATCAATGAACTCAATAGAGTTCTTTTTCTTATTTCCTTTGATGACTGATCCCTTACAAGGGTTGCGCTCTAATTTGCCTTGTATCAATGCGTGTTCCATCGCCCCGTATACCGTTGAATTAATAATTTCAACAGATCTTCTGCTCTGGCCCTTTTTCGAGACATGAGTCTAGAAACTTTTGGTACATATCCGGTTTCAAGTCCTTTAGCATTAGTTGTTTGAAATAAGGCTTAATGTGTGTATTCAGGCTGTTCTCGTGCTGTTTAATAGTATTTTTTCTTACAACTCCTTTCTTATAGTTATCAATCCAATTACGTATATAATCTGTCAGAGCAACATCGGTTTGTTCATAACCTTGATTAAGCTTCTTTAGAAAATCAGCTGCCGCTAATTCCGCTTCAGGTTTAGCTGATTTTTCTCGTTGCTGCTGTGTGAAAGGGTCGGTGTATTTTAACCGATATCTCCATCCACTTTTCAGCTTCTTGTAATTAGCCATCTTTATACCTCTAATAAGAACGTGTGTTCCTATTTTTGCGTATATAAAACCGCCTCGCAGCGGTATAAGCGCAAGTTATCATAAGAATGTATGTAGTTCAGGTGGGATAGAGCATCTGCGTAAGAATTGCTCTATAGTCTCGCCCGGATCTGGTGAGGACGTAGCCGTGAGTAACTTGACAGCAAATTGTTTTGCTTGCCTCTCGTATTTTCCGGCATTGGAAAACGACCGTTCGTCCAGAAAGAATCGGCTGATACCTGGATGAAGTCGATCATGGACAAGTTCATGTGCGCAGATGAATTTCTGCCAAGGTTCACTCAACTTCGAATGAATTACTATAAAGCGCCTGCGCAGCTTACGGTAATACATGCCGCGTGTGCTATCCCCTAAATCACAATGCCATATCTGTATATTCATCCTATCTGCTATCTCAAAAGGGCAGTTAGTTTTGTGGCGTCGAATGAGTCTGTATGGTTTTGTCCATACGTCAGTCCTCTGTCTTTTTTCGGCCGTAGGTTTCTTTGTTTTTCTTCTTAGCGTCCCAGAACATGGCCTCCATGACTCGTTTTATTTTCTCTTTGTCATCATCCGAGATTGGCACTCCATCAAACATTACAGGTCTATCTTCCTCCAGCATTGTTTTAAAATCTCTTTTGTCTTTGGAAGATGCCCATGCTGGAATAATGCTTTCGTCTCTACCAAGTAAAAAATAAAGATGTAAAGATTAATTCGCTTCGTTCAAAGTATTCCAACTTAATAAGCCAAAAAGATAAGTTTTTTAAAGACTACGCTGTTTTTCGCGCTGATCCAATAGGATTCAACAAAAGGCGCAAGGCGTAGGATGCAAAGGTTGAAAAAAGAGGTGGCGCCCGAAAAGGAGCAGGGCGCAAATCTCTTGGACTCAAGAAATCCGTTACAATAACCCTGACGCAAGAGCGGTGGGATGCAATAGATGATTTGATAAAGAACGGTAAATTCAAAAGCTACCCTGATTATTTCAGGCATTTGGATAGTAAGGATTAAGCCTAAGGAAGGATGATAGATATGTCAAACTCACAAGATAAACAAGGAGGACTTATAGCGGAAATCCAGTCTATATTGATGGCTCATGGTTATAGCACTGAATGGACTTCCGTTGAAACTAGTGTTAACCATAATGACCTGATTTTGGGGCTTAGATTTATAAATTTACTTGAGGATTAAACCAATACAGGGTGTAGGACCTACACCCACTAAGGGAGGATATATAGATGCCACAGGTGATCAGCGTGCTAGAATCGTTTATTCATGATCTGGAAGAAGGGGAAACGGAAATGAGTGAATTTGGAAACGTATTTGGAACGAATGAGCTTAAAGAGCTTTTGGAACTGGTAAAGCGCGGTGAGGAACAACAATGACAGATAAACTACCACAGAAGTATCCGAAAATGACTTATGAGCAACTTGAGAACTCTCATAATGAGTGGAAGAAAACAGCTATGGACAATTACGATTGGGCTAAATTGTGTATGTTTAAAGCCAAACTGAGGATATTTTTTCTCCATTTCGGTAAAGATAAATCTGGAAACATGATTTTATGAAAAAGGAGTCTTCAGGTTTGGAATACGAATGGATATGGCAGACAATTTTAATCTTTATTGTAGGCGTTCTTCTCTTACGTATAACTGGACGCAGGTCCATTTCACAAATGTCAATACCAGTAACTGTAATGATGATTGCAATTGGAACATTACTCATTCAGCCTGTAACTGGGAAAGGTCTCTGGGTAACGTTTGGAGCAGCTGCATTATTAACTTTGCTATTAATCGTGACAGAGTATACGCAAATTAAATTTGATGCTTTTGAAACACTAGTTACTGGTAAAGCGGTAGCAGTAATTCAAGACGGACAGTTAATACTGGAAAATATGAAGAAAGTTAAATTATCAGTTGATAAACTGGAGCAAAGACTTAGACAAGCTGGTATAGCCAATATCACAGATGTAGAGTGGGCGACACTAGAAGTTAGTGGACAGCTTGGGTATCAACTGAATGCAGAAAAACAGCCAGCGACTAAAGCAGATATTCAGAAACTTATCAATCTTATCGAAACAAAGTGGGAGCACGGTGATGGTGTTATAGAGAAAGGTCAGAAGGAAAACACTAATAATCTGTTTACCGAAGTAATTAAAGGAGGGCATGATTCTCGCCCACCTGAGGAATTACAGTAAAACTTTACAGCCTCCTCCAAACAAGAAGAAAATCATAACGGTTTACGTCTGTGCCGCGTCCGCACGGTGCCTGTCCAGTCTTACAGTAGAGAACATAGAGAATAATGTCCCGGGTGTCCCTGCTGAATGAAGCAATAAATTATATTGGTTAAAATTTTTCTATTGTTTTTAATCCTATTGGAGTGATTTTGTGATGATACGTAATGAAATACTACAAACAAAAGGTGAAATTGAAGACAATAACAAAATTATTCAGGTAAACTTTTTCGACGATATCCAAAAGGACGATATCAGAAAACCAAGTGGTTACTGAACAAATACACCGATTTAATAGATGTAATCAAAAACTATGAATACTCACTTCAACAATTGGAAAGCGGTATGGCTGCATATGATTTGCTTTCGGCAGAGGGATCGGTTGCTAAACGAGTTACGGGACAAGAATTGACAGCAGATGTGACAGCAAATGCCGTGCTACTCAAAGACCAGCGACATGTGAACTATAAATTCTATCAATTCCTTACGAATAACATTAAGTTTGCAATAAATAATATGCGTGATAAGCACGAGGGATTGATAGCAAAGCTGTTATTTATGGATGGTATGAAATATCTCAAAGCTCAACAATATTTGGAAAAAGGTTATCGCAAGGACATTCCTCCTATCTCAGCAACTACATTTGCAGATAAACGGCGTAGGGTTATTGTCAACATAGCAAACAGCCTAAAAACAAACCGTACATTGGATTTTGTCACCATCGACTATGGTCGGGGGCGAAACAAAGAGGGTGAAATTGGACTGAGGATGCCAGAAGTAAATTAGACCGTAAGGGCTTAAGCCTTTGCGGTCTTTATTGTAGGTGTCTAGAGTTCTAGACTGGAAAATAAAGTGATTTTCTTGACAATGCTTCATTAAGCTAACGGGTACGTTAGTTCAAAGTAAGGGAGCAGTTTACCGCGGGGCCGGCAGCTGCTCCTTTTTTATTGAAGTAACGGGCAGCAGGTTAATACAGCCGTAAGGTTAACAATTACGTTGTAAAAATTCGTGTTCGTAAATCGTATTAATCCTTTCCAAAACGTTCCGCGCTTGATCTTTAAATTTTAATTCCGCAACCTGACCTTTCAGTAAAAAGACGCCGGTCTCATTACGGTGTTCCCCGAGAGCACCCTCATACAGCTTGTTGGCGCCGTGAGTAGGCGGAGAGAAAAACAGCTTCATCAACGTTTTAACCAATATGGGAAGTCCGGAATTTTTCCCTTTTCTTAGCGTATTGTTGCTACCCGGGTCAACACTGCGGATCTTGATGTCGTCCTTGGAAAGCTGCAGCGCGATGGCCTGAGTCCACAGTGAAAGCGCTAGCTTTGAGGTAGCGTAAGGACCAAGTAGCTTGCGGAAGATTTTGGGGCGCTCGAGGATTTCGATATTAAACTTTTTCGTGAAATTTAGCGCTGAAGAAGAGGTATTGATTACCGTTTTAAAGTGACCGCTTTTTATAAGTCCCTTCAATTCCATCAGAATGATATATGGAACGATCGTCAACAGTTCATAATGCATTTCGCGTCCTTGTTTCGAATAGCTCAGCTCGGGAAAGGACCCGCCGGCGTTGTTGAACAAAATATCGATCCGCTGCTCCTTGCTTTTGATTTCTTCCAAAGTCCGTCTCAAGCTGGCATAATCGGCAAGATCGGCCGTTTTATAAATTCGAAGCCATCCACTCTTGACTGCTTTTTGGATTCTCATATCGTCCGGCGGAAAGTCGGAACGGTTTAAAGCAACCACCTGCCAGTCCTCCGACAACAATTTCCGGGCTAATTCCAACCCGATTCCAGCGCTTGCGCCTGTAATTAATGCGATATTCTCATGTTGTCTCTTGTTCATTGCACGTCTCCTCCTGATATCGGGTATTTCCACTGATATTGCACATTCTATAACTTAGAGTCGGCTCCAAGTCAAGCTGGGAAAACAGATGTTTTGTCCTAAGGATAAGGACTTGACTTAGAGCCAGCACCAAGATGTATAATGCACATAAAAAAATCTCTGGGAGGGGACAGGATGAAGGAAGAGCACATTTTTACGATAAAGCAAACCGCTAAGCAAACCGGAATTTCTGAAGATACGATCCGTTATTACGAAAAGATCGCTTTACTGCCTCGGGCAGACCGGAAGGATAACGGGCACCGCATCTACCGGAAGGAGGATATCAATACGATCCGGCTGATATCTTGCCTGAAAAAAACGGGTATGCCACTGGAAGAAATGCGGCCTTTTTTGGCGGTCTCCGCTGATGCAGATCCCGCGGAATATCCCGAACTGGTGGAACACTTAAGGAGCCACCGGGAGAATATGGTCAGCCAAATCGCCTCTCTGCAGCAAGTCGTCGATTTTATCGACATGAAATTGGAGGAGGGGAGATACCGAGGGGACTGCTCGGAAGAATTTCAGGACGGCATGTCAGAGAAAATGATGGGAGAACCGAAAGCGAAGCCCGTCTCACCTGTTGAGATGAGTTATTTTTCCGCATCGGCTAATGGGGGTAAGTCACCGATTTCCGTAAGATAAGCACGCAATACCTAAGGGAGTACCAACGAGGCTTGACACCACTGGAAAACGTTAGTGAAAATGTCTGTTTGAAAGTGTTCTAGTTTTCGATGCGAGGCGCCTACTTCCTACCGCAAACCGTTAAGCTATCGGGTACGTTAGTTCAATGGAACAGCGACAGTCTAGGACTTTTTTTCGTCCTTGGTTGTCGCTGTTTCAATTTCTAGGCTCAGTCTACTACTTTATTTTCTGCTGATAGTAGGAACTAGCAAATCCGTAGTAGGTACGGAGTAGAAAGGATTTACACTTTATTCAGGAACAAATTAAATCCATTCTAGGAGGCAATAAACATGGCACATAGTTACGCTTACTTGGACAAGGAAAAAATTCTCCATCTCCATCCATTGGAAGATGAAGCAGTTAAGCATGGCAAGTATGTGGGTACAAATCTGGATTACGACGAAAGCGGTTATCCGGTTATCGGGGGCGAAGGTGTAATCTACTATGTAGACAAAGACACAGCTTATGTAAACGGCAATGAACATGATGGTAAACAAATTGCTGTACCAAGTGGGCTTAGAGCACTAGCTGGTCAACTTCGGTAATCGTTAAGATTTAAATGTGGTGGCGGAATAGACGCAAGGCCGTGATACATGCCTCGCCCACATCGAAACTAACTACAACTAACTTGAAACAGCCGTAAAGAGGGTCATAATACCCCATCGGTAAGGGCGCCAGACTGTTCCGCACGTAATGCGGACAATGTAACCTGTAAGCCCTGGTAATCTGACACGGCCGTTCAGGTTATCAGGTGAGGAATTATGATTCGTTAGGGAACTGGACTGTGTAGAGCATGGCTGCAGACAGCGCAGCGCCTGACGGAGGGTTAGAGCGCAACTAATATAAGCAAGCATGAGGGCATCGGTATACGGTGTCCTTTTTGCTATGTACAGGAGGAAACAAACGATGGGACAGAATTACGCATATCTTGATCAATACGGCATTCTGCATCTACACGATGAGGAGCATGTCAAACAGCACGGCAAACATGTTGCTACTGAGCTGCAAGCAGATGAGAGTGGTTATCCAGTTGTAGAGGGCAACGGAGTAGTCTACTACAGCAACGAGGATGCAGCATACATCAAGGGCAACCGTAAAGATGGACAACGCATCAGTACACTGGCTGTAATTAAACAGTTGGCTGATCAACTCAAGTAACTCTAAAGGTCGGGTGCATAACGCACCTTACCTTATTTGACACATACAGGATGATAGAGGTTCGATTCCGCTGTGTGTCATTTACTTACGTTAAGGGTTACCAGAAAAAACATGTTAAAATATTCCTGTACAGATAGGGAGGAAAACCTATATTATGACTATGAGACTAGGTCTAACTAACTATATAAGGGACGGTATATTTGATGAAAGACAAAGTAAAAGGGCTTGTATTAGGTTTAACGATCGGGACAATGATTACAGGTGTATCAGCATATGCTGCTAGCACAGCGAAAATTGAGGTCATATACGATAATTTAAAATATATGGTAGATGGAAATCAAAAAGTACCTTCATCAGGTCAGGGCTTCATTTATCAAGGAACAACATATGTACCCCTTCGTTTTGCTGGGGAAGCGGCTGGTAAAGAAGTAACATGGGATGGCAAAAACAAGACCATATGGTTTGGTAAAAAAGATTCTGCATTCAAATACTTAAGTGATATTCCTTACGCCCGGATGGATGGAAGATCTGTGAATGACTTGGATTTAAATCAAAACTATGATAGAGAAAAGATAACTATTGCTGGCAAGCAATATCAGAAAGGGATTAGCACTTATATTAGTCCCTATGCGTTAACACAAAAATTGAGTTTGGATTATAACTTGAACGGTAAGTTCAAAAAGTTCACAGGTGAATTGGGTGTTGATGATAAGACTAAGAATGCCCCAGAGAATGTGACAATCACTTTTATAGGCGATGATAAAGAACTATCTCGTTTTTCTGTTAAAGGTGGAGATAATCCTTTACCAGTTACGGTAGATTTAACGGGTGTACTGAAATTTAGAATTGTTTTTGAAATTGATCCGAAATCTAGTGATTTCGTCTATGGGGCAATTGGAGATGCAAAGATTTTCGACTAAGAAAAAGAATCGCTGAGAGAGCTTTTTAATTTGTTAGTGATTTACGAAGATTAGACTGCAATACCTATGAGCATCCTTCGGGGTGCAAATGATTGCTGGAAACGATCTGGAAAAAGATGCTATTTTCCGATGTTTTTTAAATGGGAGGAAATTCTTTTGAAAAAAGAAATTAAAGGATTTGTGTTGGGTCTTGCTTGTGCCACGCTCTTAACCGGAGGGGTTGCCTATGCAGCTTCTAATACGGTAAAACTAGAGGTCAACTACGGAATTAAATTAATACAGAATGGCATCGACAAAACTCCTACTGGGAGTGCAAAACCATTTATTGCAAATGGAAATACGTATGTTCCTCTGTCTGTTGTTAGTGATCTTGTAGGAATTAAAACTGCGTGGGATTCTAATAATAAAAGTGTAATAATAGGAGAAAAAAGCGAGGGTAAACCTTTAGGGACTCCTGATTTTTTAGACTCCCAGCTTTCTTATTCGAATAAGCCTTCTCTTAGTAGTAACGAAAGCATGGTGATAAACGGAAAATCGTACGGATCTTTGGGTTTTAAAATAGATAGCACTTATTATTACGGAAGAGGAATTGATTATATTAAGCTAAATTATGCGTTAAATAATCAATATTCTGACTTAAAATTATCTGTCGGCATTGATGATAAGGATCTAAGTAAATCTGGATTGCTGAGGAATATTTCTTTTAAAAATGAAAACGGAGAAGTTTTAAAGCAAGTTTCCTTGGGTGGAGGAAGTGTCCAAGAAAATATAACTGTTAATTTAACAGGAGTTCAAAAACTTGTTATTGAGATAACAGGAACCGGTTCTGGTGTCATAGATTTTATTAACCCTACTATTAAATAGAATGAACAGTATCTTAAGCCACCCGATGCAGGGTGGTTTTTTGTTACTCAAAGTTCATCAAATAATTGGTGACAAACAAACAGAAAGAGGGGGGATATGAAGCTAAGTTAGTTATCACGTTGAGCAATTTTTGATGGACTTGCAAATTGTTTCGGTTACTTACGATGAATGGAGTCCTGCGGCTTACGAGGGGATTCAAATTACGCATAATGGCACAGAGCAAATTATTAATTAAGGGAACTTTATGAATGATTGGATAGAAGTCCAGCAAGATACAAAGACTTTTGCAGATCAAGTGCAGTCGATAATTTTACTAATGATATGTTTAGAGATACGGATCACTAATAGGCGGCTTTTTTATTGAATTAATAACCAACTAATGAATTATTACTCTCCTGACGAAATAAAGAACAGGAGGGGAAAAGTGATGACTTGGACAGGAATATGGGACAATGCAGGCCCGTTCATTATTGGAGCGATTACAGCGGTAGTGATTTATATTCTAGGTGAAATTTTGTGTACATTCATACCGAGGGGTCTAACAAGAGAAATATATAGGATTTTTTTAATAGTTGTGGTAGTGATCGGTACAGTAGCTGCGACCTATATTAGCAGTCGAATATGGTGGGGTATCAGTTAAGTCGAAGTCGCCAATAGGCGGCTTCTTTTGTATGTCAGGAAACTTTTCCTTAGCTTCAGATACATTATCAAAAGGGGGGAATAATAAACATGGGACGAAAGAGAGATCCGAAACGGGATGAAGCATTCGATTTATACAAAGCCAGTTCCGGCAACATACGTCTCACAGAAATAGCCTCTCAACTTAGTGTATCTGAAGGTACGGTAAGAGGATGGAAGGCTAAAGATAAGTGGGGGAGTTTGATTGCTGGAGAAGCGAAACATACGGAACGTTCCGATGAAGATGAAACTGACCAAAAAAATGAACCTGCAAAGAAAGAGGAAGATACAACATCATATCCTGACGATCTTTTTCTAAAAGCTGTCCAAATTGTAGCCGAGGCCAAACAAGCCTCGGTTTCTTTATTGCAGCGAAGAATGAGGATAGGTTATAGCAGAGCGGTCCGACTGATTGATGAAATGGAGCGGCGTAAATTTGTCGGTTCATTTCAAGGTGATAAGCCAAGAGAGGTATATGCTACCCTGCTAACAGTTGATGCGCTCTCTAAAGAGCTAAAAGTCGCTGCTCCAGAAATACGGAACGTTCCGAAAAAAATACCGGAACGCTCTAATGATATGGAGCGTTCCAAAACAAAAAAGAACGTTCCAGTAATCGAGGAGAAGCCGGAGCCGGAAATTCCAGACGAAGAGGGGTTAACGCCGAAACAGCGGATCTTCATAATGGAATACCTCAGAGATTTCAACGCGACAAGGGCGGCAATGGCTGCTGGATATAGTAAGAAAACAGCATATTCAATTGGATGGGAATTATTGAGGAAACCTGAGATTAAGGCTGCGATACAGAATTACAACGAATCCCTGATGGATGGGGTTGGTTTAAATGCTCAGCGCGTTCTAATGGAGTACATGAAAATTGCTTTTGCAGACATAACGGACTATGTGACATTCGGTCAAAAGGAAGAGGATGTTCTTGGTTTAGAAGGAGATCCCGTGTTTGATCCTGACACTGGAGAAACGAAAAAGTACAGATACAATTATGTCTCTTTTAAAAATAGTGATGAAATTGATGGAACTCTGGTTTCACAAGTCAAGCAGGGTAAGGATGGAGTGAGCGTAAAGCTACACGACAAAACCAAGGCATTGGACGTGCTAACTAAATACATGGATCTGCTTCCAGACAAACATAAACGGATGGTTGAAGACGAGAAACTTAAGATGCAACGTGAGAAACTTGAGCTTGAAAGGGCAAAGGTCACTGGAGAAGGCAATACAGAAGACGATTTAATTGACGACTGGGTAGAGGCGGTGGTAGGTGATGAGGCAGAAGGACTCACCGGAGACGAAACGGAGACTTCAAGCATTCAAGAAACGGATTCCTGAGTATCGCAAGAATCCCATATTGTTCTGCCAAGAGATGCTTAAGTTCTATCCTGATGATTGGCAGGCAAGTACACTAATGGATTTAGCTAATAATCCGCGCGTTTCAGTACGTTCAGGTCAGGGCGTAGGAAAAACAGGATTAGAAGCGGCAACTGCATTATGGTTCTTGTCGTGTTTTCCATATCCAAAGGTGATTTGTACAGCTCCTACAAGGCAGCAACTACATGACGTGTTATGGGCTGAGATTAATAAATGGCAATCTAAAAGTCCGGTGCTGAAACGAATCCTTAAGTGGACAAAGACTAAAATATACATGAAGAACTATGAGGAACGCTGGTTCGCTACAGCTCGGACAGCAACCAAGCCAGAGAACATGCAGGGCTTCCATGAGGATTACATGCTATTTATTGTGGATGAGGCATCGGGTGTTGCTGATCCAATCATGGAAGCTATTTTAGGTACGTTGTCGGGTGAATTCAATAAAATATTAATGTGTGGCAACCCGACAAAAACGTCGGGTGTTTTTTATGATTCACACAATAAGGACAGAGCGGATTATAAAACACGCAAGGTTTCATGTTTGGACAGTCCGAGAACTAGCAAGGATAATATCGCTATGCTCAAGCGGAAGTATGGCGAAGGCAGTGATGTATGGAGAGTCCGGGTTGAAGGTGAATTCCCCCGTGGAGAATCGGATACATTTATTTCGTTGGAAGTGGCTGAATTTGCAGCTAAAGAAGTGAAGCTGGAACCCAGCGGAGATATGCTAACCATAGGTGTTGACGTTGCACGATTTGGTGATGATGAAACCTCAATGTTTGCTGGTATAGGGCCAAGAGTTGTAGGAGAACACCATCATTTCAAGAAAGACACAATGGTAACTGCTGGTTGGGTGATCAGCCTGGCTAAAGAACTAAATGAAGCTCACCCATATTTAAACCGAATCAGAATAAGAGTTGATGATAGTGGTGTAGGTGGAGGAGTAACGGATCGACTAAATGAAATCGTAGCTGAAGAAGGACTACCATATGAAATCATACCAATTAACAACGGTTCCTCTTCATTAGATGAACACTATGGAAACCTAGTTACTGAAATGTGGGCATCCATTAAGGAACAATTAGAACAAAATATGAGCAACTTTATGAATGGAGATCCAAGCGTTCTGCAATTGCCTGATGATGATGTACTAATAACCCAACTTACAGCACGTAAATGGAACATGACCAGCAAGGGTAAAATGCTGCTTGAAAGTAAGAAGGATATGAAAAAGCGTGGGCTCAAGTCACCAGACCGAGTTGACGCTTTTGTTTTGACATTTGGGGAATATTTAATGGAACCAGATACACATATTATGCTTCCTTCAATAAGCAGTGTGGTAGTAAAAAGGTAAATTGGTTTTGGGAGGTGCGATTATCGGGCTTATTCATATAGAGACCATCAATCTACAAATGCGATCAGCAAGCAAACAGAGAACATCGTTGTTTACAATATTGACAAGGAAGTAAAGCTTCAGGCGAAAGATCAGTTGCTTGATATGGCGATGGGGAATCTGTCCAGTATGCAACGTGAGGTCATTCAACGGAGTTACTTGAATGATGAAGGCAAGTTTGACTACATCAGTTGCGGAGAGATGGGGATTTGTGAGAGTTCATTTAGACAAATTAAGACTGATGCAATTGGAATACTAGCGGCGGCACTAAGATTGGTTGTATTGCAAGTGAGTAGCAGTTTTCTTAGATCGGTGTATTAGCCGGTCTATTTTTTTTGAATACTTTTCCCGATAAGTAATATGTACATATTTTTTTGAAAAGGAAGGTGATTAAGTTGAGATTCAAGTGGGGGGCTTTCTTTAAGAGGAATGGCTTCATGGGTTTCAATTCTGCAAGTAAATTCATAAGAAAAACTTACGGAAAGAAATATGGATTTAGTGGAGGGTTAGGTTCTATCAACTTAGAGAGTGCTAAAGAGATGAAGAAAGAACTGGTTAAGTTGGATTTAATGGATTTGCAAAACTTGAAGGGAGACATCAACGCTCAATATGATTTTCATAAAACATTCAGTTTTGTGTTTTCACTTATGACATCTTTTCTTTCCGTAGTTCTTGTTTTTCTAACGTTCATGATAACTTTGGCACTCAGAGTAATAGATATTAACGGGAAAAATCCCAGCTCAGAAAAGTATTTTGAAGTAGTAGGTAGTTTATTTACAGATACAATTTTTACTCCTATATATATTATAATTTCTCTAATTGTTGCATTACTAATTCTTTATATGGGTAGATTTATGTGGATATCAAGGATCAATTATATTGTAGAAGGTGCTTATGAATTAAAAGGGAAATTGGAGGAAAACAAAGATAATAACCTTAAAGGTCCTGAGTCAAAGACTAAGCCCAAGCCCAATAATAATGCCGTTAATAATCCTCGAAATAATTATAGAAGAAAAAAATAGTGATTGTTATTTGAATGGAAATTGACCGTTTTATGACCACTCATTGGACTTTTGATGTGGTAAATTTATATCATGGAACGTCGAATAAGGAACACACCACAGCTTTCAAGCCTCGGTGAATCAGGTCGGCAAATGTGCCGACCTTTTTTCATTACACCAGGTATTGGTAATGACATTAGTCATGACATACAAATCGCAGAACCATAGCATGTTTTCCACAGTGACCCTACAAAAAGAGAAAGCGGCTTCCATCGCCGCTTTTAAATTATTCAATCATTTTTTTTAATAAAGGGGAGGAGATAGTCTATAAAATCAATGTATTTTTCATCGGAAGGCTGTTTATTGCCTTCAATCGGATTTCCCTTTGAACTTTGGTTAAGCTTTACATTAGCTGTTCCTAATTTTAATTCTAAGTTAACATCAACGAACCCCAAATCTAAACTCGTACCAATTTTTAAAAATTCTATCTTTCTTTGTTCAAGTAGAGTTGATAAGTTACTCCAGTAGAGTTTATCAGTTGATATGCACTTAAAGGCTTTATCTGATATAGCCACTTCAGCAAAACTATTCGTATCTTCAGTTCTTTGATTTCTAAACTTTATTCCTACAACATCACCTAACTGTGATAAATCTAACGAAGAAGCAATAATTGCTAGAACTGTATTGGCAACATAGTTTGAAGTAGTTACGTTATTTTCATGTTGAGTAGGAAAGTTCGAATCAATTAGCGCAGAAAAATTGTCAATATGATCTTGGAAATCCATTAACTTGGAATAAGCTACATCCCTTTTAGGCTGCAATACATGTTCTTCAAGTAAAAATAATGAATCTCTAAAATAAGAAATTTTTTTATATCCAATAGAAGGTGTGAGGTTACTGATAAACCTTAATGTTCTTTCAACGCGGCCCTCCATTGTTCTAACGTCGACAGATTTATTTTGAATATTATCCACGTCCCTTAGTCTGATATGAAGTAAGTTTCTTCTAAAGTCGAACTCAATCAATGTTGCGTAGACAGCAAATTCTGTGTCTTTATTTTTCTCTTTTAATTCAACTAGTTCCTTATCAAATAGCAAAAGCCTAATGGAATCCGTTCCATTAATTCTAAATCCACTTATAACAAATTTCTCAAATGTAGGATTTGAAGCTAATCCATTGAGTATTTTGTTTTCTTGAGGTGTTCCCCAACTTTCTAAAACTTTGTAGAGTGAATTAATATCCCTAAAGTTAATATTTGTATTTTCTAAATTGTATAAAAAAGAATTAAATAATTTGTCTTCAATTGAGAGAAAGAGGAGTTCATCTAAATCATTTTCAGAAATTTTTTCCTCCTTTAATCCTGAAGTTAAAGTCATGCAAACATTTTTGACTGTGTCTAAATTATCGTTTTCTTGTCTATTCTTAAAGTAAACTTGATGAAAATCTGGATACTTGCTCATCAACTGTAAATGGTTTTGAATGGATGATTTATTAATGTACGGCTTAAAGTACATTAAATTATCAAATATATCATCGTAATTCATCGATTATCCCGCCTTATTAAAAAAATGATGGAGGTTTTCTAAAATGAAATTTGAAATTTTTACTACAAATCGTTTTCTTGGTGTGTACGATATAAGCGACATCTTTAATAACGAAGTGAGTATCGTTGCTGTAGGGACACTGATAGTTATAAATGATAAAAAATATTGCATAAAAGACATCTTAGTTAGAGAGGATGGTAATGCGAGACTAACAGTATAGTTTTGTCGTTAAATATAAATCATCTCCGTTCTTAGGTGAATTTGAGTGACATTAACAATTTTCTACAAAAAATGATAAAATCCTCCCTTTGAAAAAAAAAAATGAGTAATTGGATCTATATGTGTATAAGTCTTTGTGATTAGTTGCATATAAGGAATTTAAACATACTGTTTGAGAAGATTAATAGTGATAAATAGAGCAAAAGTCAGGTTTTGGTTTAAAAGTTCCTTCTCGGGTTGCTACATGATTTTTGCTCTTTGACGGGTATTCTAATAATTTGAAAAATCGTTTTGTCATTCCTCTCCTTGGAATTAGTCAAAAGCTAGGGAGGAATCTTTTCGGATGTTTTTGAAGGTGCATATGTAGATATGTGGGGTGCTGTAGGAGGAAACAAACTATTAATATTTATTTTAGTCTCATTCTTATGGTGTGTAGTATGCATTCCCATTAAAAAAATACTTGGAAAAAGATTTACTGGAATCCTAGCAAGTGTAGGTGTTCTGGTTATTTTATATTATTGGGCTAAGCTGTTTCTCAATTAGGGGCAACCCTCGGGGGCTCTTTTTTTAATTTTGTAGATTGAATGTATGTCTTAAGCTTTACTTCTGTTTATGAACGAAATGCTGTAAGGAGTTCAGGGAAGGCATGTACGCGTTTCGTGATCATGTTGACTGGTATATGAATATGCGTCTTCCTTTTGATATTTATTCAAGAAAAATCCTCTTATGGATTAAAAGGTAGTGACATCATCGATTAATCTTGTAATAATAGGCAAGTGATTCTATATACCTAAAATATTAGGTACATAGTCTTGATTTAACACTACATAAATGAGAGGACAAAAAAGATGAAGAAGTGGGTTAATGTTTTCACGGCTGGAATTTTAGCGACCTCTGTATGGGCTAGCCCCATATTCGCAGCCGATAGTTTACACCAAGTAACAAAGGAAGAAAGTTCTACTGTATCTCAACCTTATGGGGATATGGTGAACCATTGGGCAACGGATAACGTTACAAAATGGAGCCACCGAGGTGTGGTTTCGGGTGTAGAAAACGCTCGTTTTGAGCCAAACCGTCCGATTACGAGAAGTGAATGGGCTGCTTTACTAAATCGTGCATTTCAAATACAGCCAGGACAAGCAGCATCTTTTACCGATGTAAATAAAGATGATTGGTTTGCTCCAACCGTTACTGATGCAGTTTATGCTGGATATATGAAAGGATTCAAAGATGGCAGCTTTCGCCCTACACAAGTATTAAGTAGAGAAGAGGCGGCAGTGACTGTAAACCAATTACTTCAAATACCTTCTTCCGATACAATTAAAACCTTTAAAGATAGCACATCTCTGCACAATTGGTCCCAAAAGGCCGTTAATTCTGTAGTGGCAGCGGGTATTATTGAAGGTTACCAGAACGGTACATTTCAGCCTCAAAAATCATTGACTCGTGCTGAGGCGGTTACGATTCTAGATCGAGCTGTGAATCATTTTGGTGCTTGGTATGGAGAATCTGGAACATATGGGCCTTCGACTGGACTCGCCAAGCAGGCAGGCAATGTTGTCATCAATACAACGGGTGTAACGCTTCAAAATACGGAAATCGCGGGTGATTTAATTATCGGGAAAGCCGTTGGGAACGGCGACGTATTCTTGAAAAATGTTAAAGTCCACGGTCAAACTTATGTTTATGGGGGCGGAGAGCATAGCGTTCATCTGAACAATTCTGTGCTGGTTAGCATCATTGTAAACAAAGTGGATGGAACTGTTCGTTTGGTGGCAGAAGGAGCAACGTCCATCAGCGAAGTGAAAATTAAGACGGGCGCAGCCCTCGATGTCTCACAAGGAGCAAGCGTTGATCGAGTTACTCTAACAAATAAGCTCCCCGCAAAATCTAATGTGAGTCTTACAGGTTATTTTCACACTGTGAATGTAGAAGCATTCGCTATTAATGTAAATATCCCAAATGGACAGATTGATACATTAAACGTAGCTGATAACGCTACGGGTACAACCATAGATACATCAAAAGAGTCTTCTATTCTCTCATTAGTTCTTAATGCTGCTGCCAAAGTAATAGGATTAGGTTCTGTTGATAAAGCCGTAGTTAATGCTGAAAATGTTTCCTTTCAAACAAAACCAAAATCTCTGACAAATGGCGACAAGGTAAGTAGTGATGTTAAAGTCACAATAGGTGATTCGGCAAAAACTTTGGGATTACAGGGCACAACAACATCAGGTGGCGGTGGGGGTTCTTCCAGTAACTCTAATGAATCCGATAATTCCAAAAAAGATGATCATAAAAAAAGTGACGACAAGAAAGATGATATACCTCAAGCACCGGAGCATAATGGGGACGCTAACATTTCTGTCCCTAAAAAAATAGTGACGATCGGAGAGTCCGTTTATTTTACTAGCTCTTATGATGGCACTGCTTACTTTTCAAGTGATTTAATAGATTTCGGTAATCTTCAATCTCTTGAGTTAGGTGTCGAAAGTGGTGAGGTGCTTAAAATGGAGGTTCCGGCCAATAAAACTGTCAGTTTCTCGACATATGATATTAACCATTGGAATTATCCTAATAACTTTGAATTTGATCTTACGGTTTATGACAAAAATGGTATTTATCGTAGCAAGGAAATAACGGTTTTAGATGAGAGTGAGCCTCTTGTTGGGTCACCAATATATTCTCATTATTCTGAAAGAAAGGATAGACTTGATCAATTCTCTATTGATTATAATCGCTTATTACAGCTTGCGGACGGGAAGTCGACTGAGGATATCGTTCAGTGGTCTGTTGGTGACAGTCCTTTCACGCCTTTCGCAAAGGAAAATGGGTCTGTAAGAGTCGAGGACAACAAAGTCTATATATTGCCTAAACACTTGGAGGATCGGTTGGTTTATAAATTCCGTTTAGTCACAGACTCCGTGGTTACATCAGATGGTGAATTCAATAAAGAGTTTCAGACATGGGGGAATAGAAGAACGGTTAGAATTACAATGATTCAACCTATCGGGGATATATTAAAGGTGAAAAAAGGAGACGCTCTTACATTCTCTCTTTCAGATGTTTCAGATGTGTATCTGCTAAATACATTTGTTTTGGGAAGCCAAAGTAACTACGACGATTTGGTTGCAGAAAACTGGGGTAAAAAGATAATTGTTACGGATGATGAAGTGAATAAACCAGTTACTATCTCTACAGGCGATTTGCCGTCAGGAAAGTATCAACTTCTGGTTTGGGATGGACAAGATTTGGATCTGGAAATTATAGAATAAAACTGAATTCCTTAGGTAAGTGAATTAAACATTACGATATTATAAGTGGTCAGGAAACTTTTCCTGACCATTTTTTTGCTCCAATATTTCGTCTTGAAAAGAGGATTTATGGTATGCATAATGCTGATCCCCTCGAAAATCAGTAGTAAATCCGAATAATGCAGATGTTATTCTGTATTCATAGAAGTTTGCAAGAAAGGCGGTGAAACTTTGAAATGGTATCATAAAGCCATATATTCATTTGTGAACTCTGTTTTACCGACAGCAGTAAAACGGCAGATGATGGGTGTTGGCAGAGTGACAGTGTCTAATAACGCTAACCCGTGGGGCATATTTAACTGGCTACCCAAGAAACATCAGCAGGCTCACAATATTGACCTTACCAAGTTACAGAGCTATACAGCAGAGGAATTACTGGAACTTCTGATATCAGTTCATCCAGATGTATCCTATGCCTTATACACATACTTACGTATGGGAGATACCGAATTAACATTTACAGCTAAGAAGCTGAATGGGAATGTAGATAAGGGCGGGCAACGAGTACTGGATGAACTCAAAGCTATGCTTAACACACCTCTACCTTCGACGGGATACCAGCATGGCCGATCTTTGAACAAACTGGATACAATTCAGCGTATGATGATTATGGTTCGCGGAGCTTGTGCTGGTGAAATCGTATTGAATGAGCGATGTAATGATGTAATTGATATCGTACCAGTTGATCCGGCGTTAATTTGGTTCCGTAGGGAACCAGAAACTAATAGACTTATACCCTGGCAATACGTAAAGAATCCGAGAAGGAACCCAAATGAGGAGTGGTTCGGTAATTACAAGAAGATTGACACACCAACGTTCATCTTTGAAGAGTTTGATCCTATGGTTGATGATCCTTATGGACGAACGCCTATGCTTCCAGTGCTGCAAGTAGTATTCTTTCATCTTCAGGTGTTAGCGGATCTAAAAGCAGTGGTCCATAACCAGGGGTATCCACGGCTTGATATCTCCATGCTGGAAGAAATCATGCTGAAGAATATGCCGAACAACTTGAAAAGTAATCCCGATGGTCAACAGAAATGGCTTAAAGAGCGAATGGAAGAGATGATAAACCATTTCAACTCACTCAATCCAGACGATGCCCTTGTCCACTGGGATAGTGTAAAGGTGGAATACCTCAAAGGCGGTAATTCTGGGCCAATGATTGATATTAAGAAGCTGATTGATATCATTGATACTCAAATGGCTACTTCACTAAAAACACTGCTTACCATCCTTTCCAGGCATCAAGGATCAACTGAAACATACAGTTCGATTGACACTCAAATATATATCAAAAATGTAGAGTCCGCGCGGAGCGTAACCAAACGTTTCTGGCAGCGGGCTTTTTCGTTGTCTGCAAGAGTAAAGGGGACTCAAACAAAGGTTGAAGCTGACTATCTCCCCATAGATCTACGCTCTGAAAATGAAATTGAACGTGACTGCCGTTCAAAGATCGATAACTACATCATAGCGGAGAAGAATTTTTACATCACACCTTTGGAAGCTGCTGAGGAAATACGTTGGACTCTTGGTATTAATGCCAAAATTCCTGCTGAATTACTTCCTCTGCTTGTAAAGAAGCATGAATCTGATTCGAATGAAGAAAATACTCCATCGGAGGGAGGTGAATAAACAATATGGCTAAACCTACACCCGAACAATTGGCGAAGATCAATCAAAAAGCATTGGTCCCTTTAACCGATGAACAGACTCATGTGTTTCAAGCGAGAATCATTGGAACCAAGCGTATTGATAAGTACAAAATGAAGATTACTCCAAACTTCCTACGCAAAATGGCAGATCAAGTTAAAGAGGGAGTTGTCTTGCTGGTTGACCATCCGTGGCAGAAGTGGGAAGCCTTATCTTTCCCGTATGGCAGAACTTTTGACAGTCGAATTATCGAAGAGGGAGGGGAACTGGAACTTTACGGTGATCATTACATGGCAAAGGGGCTAGAAGCTAATGGGATCTCAACGGATCAACTGGCTGCCGGAATTGATTCAGGAACTATATTTGACACCTCGGCAGGCTTTGTAACAACGAAGCATGTGTGTGGTATCTGCGGCGGTGATTACTACGGACCTTCGGCATGCTCTCACATCCGTGGACAAGTGTATGACGACAAAGAATGTCTTGTTTTAGCTGATGACGGATACATCATGGAAAACTCCATTGTATTTGATGGAGGATATGAAGGCGCTGGAATAACACGTGAATTTCTGTCGATGAAACAACATAGTGAAGCTGAGCAACAGCGACAAACTGAATATGAACCGCTACTTTTAGATGCGAAGTCGCTTGATGGTGATGAACGCGTCTTTTATTTTTTCAGCAACAAAGGCGGCATGTCCGCTTTTGTATCTAAACAGCATCAAATAAAAGAACAGGCCAACACACTGGCCCAAGGAGATGACACTGTGACAGACGAACAAAAAGCTGCGTTGGCAGTAGCACAAACCCAAGCAACTGCATTGTCAGCAGCTAATAGTGAACTTGGACAAATTCGAGCTGCATTGAGTGTAGATAATGATTCCGATATTCTGAGCAAGCTTACATCATTGAGCGCTCAGGCTGCTGATGGAGCGACATACAAGATCAAAGTTACTGAGCAAGCATGTGGAGCTGGTGTCCGTGCTCTTGGTGAAGCTTTTAATGTAGAAGCCATGAAAACGGCATTATCTCATCTGCCAGTATCTGAAATTGAAAAGATCGGCGCAACGTATGAGGCACAGGCACAAGCTGCTTTGGGTGGCGGTGGTCGCCATACACAAGGTGACGATGTAAACCTTCCTGAGGGAGCACTGAATGGAACACCACCAACCAACTCACAAAATGATGGTGGCGAGAAAACGCCAGAACAACTTAAAGCATTAGCTCGTGAAGAAGCTCGGGCGGCACTTAAGAATACAGGCAGGGGTAATCTGCTTAAGGAGGATAAATAATTATTGTGCAATCTCAGTATAATGGCGCTCCTGGTCCCGGTCAGGTTATTGCTCAAGAGTTTACGGAGGTTCTAGCGTCTACTGACCTTCAGGCTAACCTACCGGGAGGGATCTTGCTGAAACAAGGGCAAGGAATCCTGAAAAAAGGGACGATTATAGGCAAGATCACAGCAGCAGGAGCGGATAAGGATAAAGCGGTAACTTATAGTTCCGCAGCAACCAACGGCTCCGAAGTGGCACTGTGTATCCTTGATAATGATCATGACACAACACTTTCTGATATCGGGGCATCTGCGTGGATTGCAGGTATTTTTGATTCATCCAAATTGACTGGCTTAGATACAGCAGCTAAAACAGTGCTGAAGCTTTGCTACTTTGTATAAGGGGGATAAACACACATGGCAAACGTACTTGATCCATATTTCCTTACGGAAGTCGTTCAGAACATCCGAACAGATATTAACAGCTTTCGAGGGGCTCAACTGCTAACCAATGGAGTTGACTTCAAACCGGAACTTGGACTCACTATTGAATACGACATCACCTATGACGATACGGGTATGACGCCACCTACAGGATTGAATGATCCTTCACCTATTCATACTCCACCTGTGGTGAAACACATGAACTTCACGAACCAAGAATGGAGAGAAAAGGTTGTTATTGACCGTGAAAAGATTGCTACATTGAGAAAGCCAGGCAACAGTCTTGAGCAAAAGTGGGGCGAAGAATACATGATTGAGAAAATGGTCGGTCTGAACCTTCGCCTTGAGACACGGTTTGAGTGGATGAGATGGCAGTCATTAACGGGAAAACTTATTGTACCAGCCACATCCACCAAACCAGCCAGAACGATTGACTATGGTGTTCCAGCTAATAACAAGCCAACAGCAGCCGTATTGTGGAGTAATACCGAAACAGCAGATCCATTGGCTGACTTAGATGGCTGGTCACTTCGATTCCGAGGGAGTGGGGCTCGTCCTGTTAAAATTATTGTTAATAAGAAAGTCGATATCTATTTGAAGCAGAATGCTAAAATCCGCGAATTGATCAAGTACACTTTTGGTAAAGATGTTGTCACTGACGGTTCGCTTGCTGAAATTGTCAGCCAAAATTTGAATGGTCTTAAGTATGAAGTTTACGATGGTGGTTACATTGATGACTCTGGCGTATTCTATCCGTTCATTCCAGATAATGCAGTAATCATAATCGGTCAAGGTATGACAGGCTCAATTATGGATCTTGTGACCGGCCCGAATAACTATGAAGACATTTTCACCGGTCATACAGGAAAGTTTGTACTGACTAAGTTGATCAAAGGAGACCCCGATCAATGGCAAGCCATCAATGGTGCAACAGTGCTACCGCGTCTGAAATACGTTAACTGGCATATCTTCGCAACAGTGGCGTAAGGGAGGAGATCGAATTTATGACAACTGTAAGAGTATTGGTTGATGCTGTTGGGCAATACAATTCGGGGGACATCGTAACAGATGCCCCTGATGGTCTTGTAGATATCGCAAAGAATGAAATCCGTAATGCCGCAACTGGGCAATTGCTTGCGGAGATTGTAGATGGTAATGGGGCTCTTGATGGTTCTCCTTCAGAACGGGAGTTGCAACTTCAGGCCGAATTAGAACAGTCCAAAGCGCGAGAAGCAGAATTACTTGAGCAAATTGATATTCTTCAGTCCGATGGTGAGTTGAAAGAATTGAAAGCCTCAGCTAAGGAATTGAAAATACCCGGATACACCAAAATGAGTATTGAAGAATTGAAACAGGCTATCAGTGCTGCAGGCGGTGCAGCAGATGGCAACTAATAAGATACTCACTACAGAAACATATCACGAGGAGATTAGAGGGCGTCTAGGCGTTGGTGAGGATGTAATATCCGATGCTGACATAGACGCTCTTTCTGTTTTGCCCATTGGAGAATCGAGGATTGTAAAAGCCGTTCCTGATTATGCTGAGTTAACTGGTGAGGATCAAACTTATGTGTATGCAGCAGCCGTTTGTATGGTTGCTGCCATACTGGTCCCTTCCATGACAGCGAGAATCAAGAAGTCTAAAAAGGACTTTGACTTCTCTTTTGAAAATCAGGCTGTTGATTGGAATAAATACGCTGTTCAGCTTGTTGATGAAGCCTATGAGTTAATCGAGTCCATATCAACAGTACAGCATGGGACAGATGTTCCGGTATTCGGTGTAGCTGGGCCGACTCGGGCGAGAGAAAGGCGGCAAACTAATGTTTAAAGACTTCGCTCATAGGCATTCACCTTGTACTGTCAATGGTGAGCCTGATGTCGTTAAAAGAGTATATGTACAATGGTTTGTTTTCTTCGGAAATCATTTGTAAAGCCGGGAGATATAGTTCAGAACGAATCGTCGTATTTGGTACAGACTCTACGTACAACAACTGAGGAGGACAACCACTGCTCTCTGATTAAAACGAACGTTTTAATTGAAGTCCAGCGCTTCAGCAGTCCTATGATACAAACTGGATCGGCTACACTCTTCTAGACAGAAAAATTGTGGTCTAATATAGTAGACTACAGACCAACCTAGAAGGAGCAAACGGATCATGACTAAAAAAGAAAGACGTACCTTTAGCGCTGAATTTAAAGCGTAGATGGTTCAGCTCTATCAAAGTGGCAAAGCACGAAAGGATATCATTCAAGAATATGATTTGAATCCTTCATCGTTGGATAAATGGGTGAAACAGAGTTCCACATCTGGATCCTTCAAAGAGAAAGACAACCGGATTCCAGAGGAATTAGAACTGCTCGAACTTCGAAAACAGAACAAGCAACTGCTCATGGAGAATGACATATTAAAGCAAGCCGCGCTGATCATGGGACGAAAGTAAATGTCATTCGCCAGAATAAACATAAATACTCGGTATCAGCAATGTGCGACGTCCTAAAACTCCCGAGAAGCACCTATTATTATGAAGAAAACAAAGTAGAAGTGACATCGGAGGGTGAGCTTCCCTCCCTGATTATGGACATTTTTCAAAGCAGCCGTCAAAACTACGGTACGCGTAAGATCAAAAAAGCGTTACACCAGCAAGGCTCTACGGTATTCAGGCGGAGTATTGGACGAATCATGAAGGAATACGGGGTGGTTTCCTCGTATACGGTTGCTCAGTACAAGCCTCATCCCACGAGATGCAATGAAGCCAAGCAAGCGAATGTACTGGACCGGAAATTTGAACAAGAGCAAGCGTTGTCTGTCGTCGTAAGCGATCTGACGTACGTCCGAGTGGGTTCATATTGGAACTACGTATGCTTCTTTGTAGTTCTGTTTAACCGCGAGATTATTGGCTACAGTGCAGGCCCTCACAAGGAGGCCAAGCTGGTTTACCGTGCTTTGGCTTCAATTAAGGGCAACCTGAATGACATTCAACTCTTCCATACCGACCGAGGCAATGAATTCAAGAATAAGCTCATCGACGATGCGCTAAAGGCTTTTCAGATTGAGCGTTCTTTGAGCATGAAGTGCTGTCCCTATGACAATGCCGTTGCGGAAGCTACTTTTAAAATTTTCAAAACGGAATTTGTGAAGAAACGTCATTTTGAAAGTCTTGCTGAGCTAACCACAGAATTACATGGCTATGTACACTGGTTTAACCATATTCGGATTCACGGTTCTCTGGATTACTTGAGTCCAGCTGAGTTCAAGCAGAGACACCACAAAAAAATTGTCTAGTTTAGTGTTGACAATCCATATGTGTTGGATGCCTTGAAGACTTAGAAAGAAAACAAGTCATTACACCCGGGTATACTGGCACTTCTAAACCACTCACTCTCGAGAGTGACGAGTCGAGTTTTACATTGTTCTTCCTTATAGGATGGCTGGTTTGATGACTAAATACTATGCGAGAAAAATGATCTTTACTACTTACTGCAGCTTACTACAGCGGCAGGTCGGTCTCAGAAGATTAAGGAAAATCGATTACTGGAAGCTTTGGATGAGAGACAGATTTCTGTTTTGAAAATATGCTAAATGATATTTGAGGAGCATCAGCCAAACAGCAAATTCCGTTTCGATATGGTATTTTGGTGATTGGTAACAAGTAGTGGAACTTATAGGAAGATAACCAAAAGTCCACATACTAAAAAGAAGGACCCAAAGAGTATAGATACAGAGCCTCTAAATTTCATGCCGTCAATGTAAGCGTCGCTTGGTTCTGAGTCACCTTTGATCTTCCAGGCTTCGTTTGCACGCCATCCCCAAGTGGGGTTACGTTTACTTAAAATACCAAGTGAGAAAAAAATAATTGCAATAAAAATAAGCATGAATCCCATTTGATCAACTCCTTAAGTAAACTATACCAAAAAAGAACGACAGATGGAAAATGTCGTCCCTCAAGGACAGATGGAAAAAAAGAGGGCTTTGCCCTCCATATGATGGTGTAATGTTAATCTGAATAGGCAACCGCATTAAAACTTTCTATTCCTATTCGGGTGGCATCCGCTGTGCAAAATAAATATAAGGTATACACTAATTCATTTGATGGTGGTAGAGGGACATTGTAATCGGATGCATTAATAGTAACGACCTGTACAGCGTTTGGGTTTGCTTCGGAGACACTAACAGAGTAAAGGGCGTATGCAACAGGAGAGTCGAGAGTGCCTCTAACAATAGAAATAGCAATAACGGAGTCAAAAGGTGGAGTAGTGGGAAATGAAAGCTCAGCAATCCCTGATAATTGTACACGCATATTTTCCCCAGCGCCCGTCACGTCTAAGCCAAGCTCTGCGATGGCAACAGGAGTATTGGCTGGCATGGAGATTGAGATCGTATTACCGTAACTTGCGTTTTGAGATGTTCGAGCATCTAACAATCTAGTCATTATCTCATCTCCTTTTTTGGGTAAAGATTTTGCAAGCTGGAAATAGAAAGATACATACAGTGCAGGGGCTGGATCGGTTGATAGTAGGGCTATTAAGCTTTAGAAGGATAAGCAGTAATAATCTAACACGATAGGGTCAGACCTATGCCTATTTTCCCAAGATCAAGTCAACAGCCCAATCTTTTTGGTTAATTGCACAATAAGCTACTTTGACTAGACTTTGGAGGTGATCATTAATTATGTTTAGACATTATTATTGGCAAAAGAAAATGCATCGGAGAAAATTTAGAAGATGTGTAGTTAAAAAAGTCAAAGTTTTACCGAAAGTTATTGTTAAAGGGATCCGAGGACCTCAAGGACCTCAGGGACCGCAGGGAGCGCAGGGACTGCCGGGTCCACAGGGAGTTCCAGGTGCTCAAGGCCAGCAAGGGCTACAAGGTTTTCAAGGAATTCCCGGACCAACAGGACCCGCAGGAGCAGTAGGGCCAGCAGGAGCAGTGGGGCCAGCAGGACCAGTGGGACCGGCAGGAGCGGTAGGACCCGCAGGAGCAACGGGGGCAGCAGGGCCAGCAGGGCCAGCAGGCGGCGGGATATCAGACTTCTTAAGTGTCTTCCGAGCAGATCCTGGTACGGGAACGGACACAGTTCCGGGTAACTCACCAATTACCTTTACTGGAGTTTTGGCTAATGTTGGTGGTGCATTTACTTTCACTCCTCCATCTACAACGATAACAATCAACGAAACGGGAAGCTATCTAATAGATTTTACAATTCATAACCAAGGTGATGCTGCCTTTAACCTTACCGTAAATGGAATCCCTGTTACTCCTGTTCCCTTCACGGGTAACGGTGGCGGACCAATTTCGGCAGAAGTCATTATTACTGTAGGGGTCGTTCCTACAACTATTCAATTGGTAAATGCAAATGCAACCCCAGCCCAACTTCATAACTTTACCAATACTACTCTTACTATATTAAAGTTGACCGTTTAAGCCATTTTTAATGATATATAGAACATTATATGTAGCCGCTTTAGAAAAGACTGTACGATTTCATATCGTCAGTTTGTCTAATTCACTTATAGTAAGCAGACGAATTTATGGGGGAGGGATTGTATAGCATGGCAAGAGAACGTAGTGGCAGTAATAAGATCCATTAAACACTATCACTACTCCAAAGCCTATCTTTAAAGTTAAAATGGTAAATCCGCAGTAACATTGTAAAAAAACAATGATATTATTCAAACATTGAAATATGAATGCTAAGAAGGTTAGGAAACTTTTCCTACCTTCTTTTTGTTGTGGCATTTAAAAAAGAAATTTATTCGCACGAAGATCAATAGTAAATCTGGATAAGTCAGACGTTATTCTGTATTTATAGTAGTTTGCGAATGTAGTCCATCCGGCATCGGTTAGCGTCAAAGATGGACATTGGTAGGGCGAACAGTTCCAAGTAACTCCAATCAGTGAGGCATTTTTAACTGGCTGTCAAAAAAGCATCAGCGGGCGTAAATAATTGACCTGAATCACACTAATGGAGATTTGCCGGAGCTACTTGTATCTGTATCGCACACAAGTTCACCAGTGGGAACGTGATCAATATCTGTACTTTACTAAATAGTGAAACCCCTTGGGGCTCTAGGGGATATGGCCCATTGGTGAGATAAACCAAGACACCTTCAAGGTAAATGGAAATTCTCTTTCTGAAAATGCCATAGTGGTAAGCGTAAAGGCACAGCATAGTAAAACAGCAAAGGCAATCGAATCATGAAGCTAAAGATTGCTGACAAATTGTCGAAAACATCAGTAAGTTCTTCAACATTAGTCATTAGAGAATCCAATGTGGCTAAGACAAAGAAGAAATTAGACAGTGTTGAGAAGGCTATAGCTAACTATAAGTCCTTCTCTTTTTCTTCCGAATTAGCATGGTCAGGAAAAGGAGGACAGGCAGAGCAATCTGAAAGATAGGCCAAACTCGAACCAAGGCTACATGAAGACCGAACCACAAAAATTCGGTTAACCTAGAGGAGAGAAACGTAAGGGCGTATATGATGATACTTAGCAACAGTAAAGCAGGCTTATATCTAAAGGGGGTTATCGTTTGAAGCCCAATGACGGCACCAAACATAAAACCAGCCGTTTTGATTCCGATTCCAATAAATAGAATCATCGAAAACAGGACATCAGCTCTCTCAACGATCTTCGGTAGCTGAATTAGTTGTGTAACCTCAAATAAGGGATAGGTGCTTGATGCTGCCCATTCCGGACCTAAAACCAGGATTGTTAGTTCATTCATTACAATAAGGAACACAGCAGTGATCCAGTAAACAATGACGATTGACCGCTGTAATTTACGTTTATCCGTAACAATCTTGAACAGCACAAGAAAAAGAACCGTCTGCCCGAAGGGAAAAGACACGATCTCGGGAATGGCAGCCTTCACTACGGGAGTTAGACCATTCTCCAATACAGGAAATAAAAATTCAAAGTGAATGAGTCCTGTAAAAGGAGTAAGCAATAATAAAATGCCATAACCAAAAACCAATAGAAGAAGGAAGATATGACATAGAAGGAACCAGACCCTCGGTCCAAACCACACTACATCGGCACAGACAATTAACGCTATAAACGTAATAACTTCGGTAGGAGTTCTGTTAAGTAATGTCAATGCGCCGAGCTCACCAATGTCCCTGACACTCCTGGAAGCTTCATAAGCAAAGTAACTGATGAACAGAAGACCACCCAGACTACCTATCCATTTTCCCCAATAATGGCATAGGAGCTCGTACAAATCTCGATGTGGATCAAGTTTATGCATGTATAAATACATGATTAGCAAGACGAAGCCTACAAGTGCGCCGATCAGCATGGCTAGCCATGCATCCTGCTTGGCTGTAGCTCCCAAGAGGAATAAGGTTGTACTGCCAACCTGAAACAAGGAAAAAGCGATAGCTAACCCGGATACCCTGGTGACGGTTTTATTCATACTTTTAAAGCCCCTTTATACAAAATGGGTTAGGTTTGACTTCCGATATGCTTCTGTAGGAGGCCAGGACGCTGAATCCGTGCATCCACTCGAATGTCCAGTTCTATCTTCTTGAATTCCTGATCCCAGTCTTTTTTCACCGTTCCCCACTCCCTTGGGAACCTCCGGTGAATCCGGTCAGCAAAACCAGTTGCGTCTACACCAAGTTCCTGAAGTTTAGCCCAGCCCTTATTTATCGTACTGGTCACTTCTTTTGCAATCTCTTCTTCCAGATCATGTATGGTCTTCGTCTTGGAAATATCCTTAGTGCATGTAGTTTCATTTAAAGTCCCATTAATTTTCACTCCAACCTGCATAGTGTAATGAGAACTGGTTTTTCTGGGTGTAAGCTTTACATTAGCAGAGTTTACTAGTATGGAAGAGTACATTTCCCTACCGGGCTGTTTGCTGCATGGGAACGAAATTTCGCTGTTGTTAATCTTTTGAGACAGATAAGATACACCCAGACTCTCTTCCTTGTTGAGAAACCCTTTGAGCTTTCCTTTTTGGAATACCGCCAATTTAGTCAATGCCAGTTTGAGCGGGGCCGAGGTTTTTTTGAAGACATCCAGACTCTCTGCTTCCTTCACATCCTGATAGTCCCCTTCTCCGGTCAACTCGGCGACCGGTACTCCAATAGATTTGGAATCCGAGTTCATGCTTAATACGAAATCATAAACCCTAACTTTCGGAAACACCGATAAAATATCACTCTCTTTGTCGACTAATTCAGCCATGGCGACGCCTTGAAGTTTTTCAGGCGGCAGTAATTTCTTTAATAGATCGGATGCTAAGCCGTCCGTTACAATCATAGTTACCATCTCCCTTGCTTCCGTATTACGAAGATAAAAATCAATTAAACGGTCCATTCCTTTCTCAGCCGCTCTCTTACCGATAAATACAACACGATTATGTGCTATGTAGATTTGTCTTGATGTTTTTAAATTGCTGTACGATAACGCCTGGTTATAGGTTTTGGACTTTACTGAGAATACATGGGATGCCGGTTGAGAAGACCCTCCCGTTCCTCCTCCGGTACCACTTGCAAGGGCGGAGGGAATAATAATCTGATAGGACATCATCCACTGTCCGTCGTCCATCATATCTACTCCTGTAGCCGCAGTTACCCACAGCTCATTCAGTTCGACTCGGTTCCAGCAACCCGCCAAAATGAATAATATGACCAAGGCCAAAATAAATCTGCCTGATTGGGACATATCGGTTCCTCCTTACGCCATGGGATCTCGGCTGTGTTCCCCCGCTTGTTCTGCAAATGATTCCTGTTCCGTTGCCTGTCTTACTGGATTGACATCCCCAATCATTTTCGGCCGTTTCTTCATCTTCCACCAAGGTACACGCACAAACAGGTCTTTCATATTGCTCGTATAGAAAGGTGCGAGCGGCATCATATAAGGAACGCCGAACGAATTCACAGATACTAATCGAACGAGGATGGGAACCAAGCCCGCCAAAACGCCGTATAATCCAAATAAACCCGCTAACAGCATGAGTCCAAATCTGAGCAAACGAACAGCCCCCGCCATATTGATCGCAGGTAGTACAAAGTTGCAGATAGCTGTGAATGAAACCACAATCACCATAGCTGCAGAAACCAATCCCGCCTGTACAGCAGCTTGTCCAAGAACCAATGCCCCAACGATAGAGATTGCAGGCCCTACGGCGCGCGGCATTCGTACTCCTGCTTCGCGAATAACCTCAAAGGTCAGCTCCATTAGCATTGCTTCAAGCAGGGCTGGCAATGGTGTATTCTCTCTCTGCGCAGCCAAAGTGATGAGCATTGTTGTAGGCAGCATTTCCTGGTGAAACGTTGTTGTTGCAATAAAGAATGAGGGTAATAGCAATGCCAAGAAAAAGGATGCCATTCGAACGATTCGAAGAAAAGATGCCAGATCATAACGTTGGTAGTAGTCTTCACTGGATGCGATGAACCGAAAAAAGGTTACAGGAGCAATCAATACAAACGGAGTCCCATCAACCAATATCGCTACTAACCCCTCAAGCAAGCTGCCTGCTACAGTATCCGGGCGCTCAGTGTTATATATGGTTGGAAAGGGGGTCCATACCCCATCTTGAATAAATTCCTCGATATATCCACTTTCGAGAATACTGTCCGTGTTAATGGAATCTAATCGTCTGGAGATTTCCTTAACCACCTCTGGATCTGCAATGCCTCGAATATATGCCACCGATACCTTCGTCTGCGTGTATGATCCGATAATTCGAGAATCAAAGTGGAGTTCAGTTGATTTGATCCTTCTCCGGAGGAGTGCGATATTGGTGGATATATCCTCTGTAAACCCCTCTTTAGGACCGCGAATTACTGTCTGCGATGTTGGCTCCTCAACCGCTCTTTTAGCCCCCCCGCTCATAGAAGCAGCAAAGGCCTTGGTGCTGCCTTCGACAAGGAGAACCACCTGTCCATAAAGAACGGCATGGATAAGTGCTTTCTCATTTTTAAGGCAAGTGATGCCCCCAATAGGAATACGATCCATCAACCAACTTTCAACATTACGATCGGAGAGATCCCCATTTCGAATACCTGCAGTAAGTTCCTCCAGCAGTGTCGTTAAAATTTGCTGATCAATCAGGCCTTGAAGAAAACCTACAGCGAGAACCGGATTGCCCTGTTTATCGTTCAAACAACGAAGAATGAAATCCGTGCTATGTCCTATTTCCTGCTTCAGCAAGGTCACGTTGTCCTTAAGCGTGCCACTCAGTTCCTTGGATAACTCAGTCGATTTTTTATCATTAACTGGTTCAGAGCTCGTGCCATTTTTAGATCGTGAAGGCTGCTTAAACAGCCATTTTTTTAACTTGTCAACCATAGCAATACAGTTCCCTTCTAGATAGCGGTTAACTGTAATATGTTGCTATTCCACGATTTATATGTACACACCTTCCAAAAGATGTTTTTATATCAATTTATTTCAACTATGTTTACAATAGTAGAAGCTTTTTTAGTGGCATACGGCAAAAATTGTTGGCCGGTATAGACACAGTCTAAGAGAAGGGCTTGCGGATGTCGTTTTTGTATTGGATGGATTCGTTGTAGCCAAAGACCTTCATTCAGAGTTTTTAAAAGATGAGTCATTTCGAATGGTGGTATCTCCAGATCATCTGCTGGCATCTCGTTCCTCATTGATTGTTGATGACTTTCACAGAGAACAAATTTGGTTGCTTTACCATAGGATTTACCGGATATATCATTTTCTGCGCAAATGCTCTGGCATCGGGAAAAGTGGATTTTCACATCGTTGGCTGCTCTAATACATGTTGCAAAGAATGAATTAAAATCAAATGAAGCATCTGGCTCATAAGAGGAGCACTTGCGAAGTTATTTAAAGCACAAAAAAGTCCTCCGGAAATCACCATTTAAAGATATTCTTGCCAGATGTCATTTTTCGTTGGCTACCGTGAGGGAGGCAGAGCACTTAAATATTGCTTTTTGATAGCTGTCCACTTGACAGGGGGCGCTTCAGTTTGGAGAGGTTTTTACTCTTTTATAAGGGGAGACGATATTATGGAAGCAAAACCCGCTGTAGAATAATATAGCTCTCAGTCTTAGTGAAATAACTATTAGAATGCCCCCAATAGAAAGAATCGGCAGCCATGGATAAGAAAATAAAATAAAATCCTAGACTGCCGATGTTCTATTGAACTCTCGTGTCCCTTAAGTTCAATCGCTTCCCTTTTCATAAAAGTTGTTGTGCAAAGCTTTCTGCCGTTTAAATCATGTCTTACTCCAAGTCACTTTGTAAATTTCTAATCTCCACCGAGTTCAATCGTTTTCGTGGCGACACGGTCATGAAATTCCCGATCATGTTCCACGAATACAATGGTCGGCGTGTACTCAAGCAACAGCTCCTCAATTTGCATCCGGGAAATCACGTCGATAAAGTTGAGCGGTTCGTCCCAAATATGCAGATGAGCCTCCTCACATAGGCTTCTCGCGATTAGAACCTTCTTCTTCTGCCCGCCGCTAAACGCCGATATATCCTTCTCAAACTGGATGCGGGCGAAATCTAGCTTACGTAACACGGCCTTAAATAAGCTTTCGTCAATTCTGTGCTCTGCTGCATAATCGGAAAGCGTTCCTCGCAGATGAGAAGTATTCTGGGATACATAGGAAACGCGAAGCTGCGGCTCCCGCTGAAACGTACCTGTATAATGTAGCGTCTCATCGTTCAGCAGGCGGAGCAAGCTAGACTTACCTGAACCATTTGGACCTGAAATTGCAATCCGATCTCCTGGTTCGATCGTCAGACAAATGTTCTTGCAAACCGCTCTTTCCCCGTAGTAAATCGTGACGTGATCCAGCATAGCCAATTCCGATTTGGGATACACGAGCTGAGAGATCGCAAGGCTTTCTGACTGTTCGATATTTCGGAGCAATTTCGATTTTTCCTCTAAAGCGGCGTGTTGCCGCTGTTCGATGGATTTCGAGCGTTTCATCATTTTCGCTGCCTTATGCCCGACGTATCCCTTGTCAAGCTTGGAGCCGGAGTTTCGTGTGCCGTTTTTCGATTTTTCGGTCTCGAAAGACCAGCCGCTAGTACGTTTAGCAGAAGCAGATAAACGCTGTATGTCTTTGTACAGCTTTTCGTTTTGTGCCATTTCGAACGTATCTTGGCGAGTTTTGTTCGTCCACCAACTGGAGAAGTTGCCTTTTTGGATTTCGATATTCGTTTTGTTGATCGATAGAATATGATCCACGCAGCGGTCGAGAAAAGCCCGGTCGTGTGAAACAAGAATAAAACCGCGCTTCGTATTCAGATAATCGGCGACAAGCTTGCGTGCGTGCAAGTCGAGATGATTGGTCGGTTCGTCGATGAGCAGAAATCGATTGTCTTGGATGAATAGCACGGCCAGCAATACCTTCGTCTGTTCCCCTTGGGACAGCGATTCGAATGGCCGGTACAACACGTCTTCTGAAATCTTAAGCAGGTTCAGTTCGCGCATCAACTTCCAGCTCTCATAGCTTGGCACGATCTCTTCGACGACGTCTAAGGTCAAATACTCCGGGTGCTCGACGGGAAACGGAAAATAATCAAAGACGACTGGTGTGGAGATTGTACCGCTGTATTCGTATTTCTCCTGCAACAGGTTTAAGAACGTCGTTTTCCCCCGACCGTTTCGCCCCGTAAAGCCCAACTTCCAGTCTGTATCAATTTGAAAATGAACATTTTCGAATATGGGGTCATAGCTGCCTGGATAGGCAAAAGTAAGATTGGTTACCTGAATGGCGGGCATGGCAGTCATCCTTTCGTTTGGAAATAAAAAAGAGCCGCAAGAAAGGTGCTATCTTGCGGCTCTAATCCATACGAGGAAATACGGCCCCATTTCAAGGGGCCGTATGACTGTCCGGAGAGGGAGCGCAAACGAAACGTAGACCTTTCTTGCAGAGATGAATAAAACGACCACAGCCGATCGCTGAGTCCGTTCTTTTCGTGATCTCAAAGCAAGAAAGTTCTACATGTATCCGTTCAACTCCCGTCATCAAATTACATCCAGTTTATCACAATAGTAATTTAACTACAACCTGCGTAGCCCTGTTAGGCTGAAGCCTCGCGTAGTTCGACATGCTCCTTAGATCAATTCCTGTTATTCAACTATCCTGCTCGTTCGTATTAGGTTGATAACATATGGGTTTTTAAAATACCTAGCGTTATAGCAGCAGAACCAATTTAATATTTAAGTATGGAAGTCTCTGATAACTCAGGGCCTTATTTTGCGTCTTGAGGAGGTGATGAAACCCATGGCAAAAATAAAGTCAACATGGATATATACAACTGGATTTAACAAGACCAGTTGAAGAATTGACTGTTAGTCATTTCTGCTGTCATTGCTTCACAGCCAGCACGCCGGAAAGAAAAATACTTAAAGGATTGTATATAGTATTGGGGGTGTTGCTCGCGCTGGTCATTATTGATTATGTGACCAGATTATTTGCCGCTGGCGCAGAAGGTAAGAAGGGAACCGGACCCGGCTTAAAAAGCAAGATTGGTCTTATCGGTATCGCTCGAGAGGTATTTATTTTTACAATAGTTGCTGTATCTCATCTAATCAATGGAGTCTTAGGCGATTCGCACCTTTTCCGGGATGCGGTCGCCTATTTTTATATGGCAAATGAACTGCTGTCCATTTTGGAGAATGGCGGCAGACTCGGCGCTCCTATCCCGCCTGTGATCCGACATGCCGTAGAAGTTTTGAAAAGTAAAGGTGGTAAGGAAGGAGAGAAAGAGGATGCAACGACGAAACAGCCGTAATGCAAGAGGGATCGACGTATCCCGTTATCAAGGAAAGATTGATTGGAAGGCGGTCAAGGCAGATGGTATATCTTTTGCTTTTATTAACGCCAGCCAGGGGCAACGTTACGTTGATCCTACATTCACCACGAATGCAAAAGGAGCCAGAGCAGTCGGGGTATTGCCGGGTGCATACCACTTTTTAGATGCCACCACTGTTGAGGCAGCTAAAGCGGAAGCGCGGCATTTTGCCGAAGTATTGGAACAGGTAGGTGGTGGGAAAACGCTAGACTTGCCGCCTGTAATGGATTATGAAAATAATCCCGGTAACCTGTCCAAAACGCTTATTAGCGCTGTAGCTTTGGCTTTTCTTCTCGAACTGGAGCGACTTACAGGACGCAAGCCCATTGTCTATACAGGTAATGCATTTGCAGCGAATTTTAACGCCTCTTTGGGTGGTTACCCATTATGGATAGCTCGGTACAGTGATACTCGTGTCCCAAGCGACACAGTGACGTGGAAACGTTGGGATATTTGGCAATACAGCGACAGCGGCAAGGTAGCAGGGATAAAAGGGAACGTGGATATGAATGAGTATGATGGTACGGCGGACGAGCTGCGTGAACGTTTCACAAAGCGCCCTGAGCAGCCGGAGACAGTCACGTCCGGTACGTTCGTCGTAAATGGCAAACAGGTGTAGGGAAGACGCTGCTCTATAGTGGCAGGACGTATGTTCCGCTGCGTGTGCTTGCTACTGTGTTAGGCTTATCGTGTCATTGGGACACCAGTCTCAAGGTCGCTTATTTAAATGGAGCCAAGCTGCAATTTATCCAACTGGTCGAAGGAGTGGCATACGTGCAGCTCAGACCCGTTGCGGCGGCATACGGTGCTGTAGTGTCCTGGGATTCAAAAAATAAAATCGCATCGTTGAAAACGAAAGGGGAAAAGTAATCATGCAAACAATTATCGAAACTGTACAGCCTATGTAAATACCATTGTCACAGCCGCTGCGGGTGTGCTTACAGCATTTGTTTTAGGAGGTCTGAATAAACTCAAGACTAAGGTTAACGTGTGGCTAGAAGCGCGTACAACGGCAGCACAACGTGAGGTAATCCATAAAGTAGCAGGAGAGGCTTTTGCATTTGCTCAGACTACGTTTAAAGATGCTGGTGGGGTTCATAAGATGCATGAGGCTTTACAGTATGCATCCTTACGGCTTACGGAACAGGGCATTGTGTATCGTCTACGGAGTTACAAGCAGCAATTGAGAAGGCATATCTGGAGTATAAGGCTAAAACAAAAGCGGTACTCGCTATGAAGCACAGCCAAATGAGGAAGCGGCACAAGTAGCAGCTAAGGAAGCTGTATCGGATCTGGCTGCAAAGCTTAATGATTTCTTGGCACAGGCTACGGCTGAGGTAATGCCAGACGCTCAGGTTCAATCTGCACCCGAGCCTATTTCTGCATTAGTAGATTCCGTACAAACTCCAGTCATTACGGAGTAAATCTAAAAAACTAATGCCCTGCTGGTTTCGGCTGGTGGGGCTTTTTTTGTTTTTGCTCATATAGGATGTACCCATAAGATTTGGTATGTAATATAAAAGCCCTCCATTTAAGGAAGGCTCTTGTTAAACGCTGAGCATGCAAATCATAAATCAATGTGATTTACTACGTCTTTTCAAAAAAATCACAAAAAGCATAACAAGCAGTATACAGAAAAATATTGCAAAAGCAATCACGATCCACCACTGAGGGTCAATTATATACAACACGACTCCGACAAGCAGGACTGTTGTTGTTATTGCAATTCTCACTTTCAACATTGTGCTTTTACTTATCCGAGGCTCCAATTTTCGTATTGTAATTTGAATTATTATAGCAAGTACAACGAAAAATATTGAAGTGAATGAATTATAGATAATATCAGCTCCCTTTACTCATTATGCCTATCTTGTACTCCGATGGGGGCTGTTAAAGATGGGAATTAAGAGTTGTTTGTGATGGAATATCCTGTACGCATCAAGTTAATCGTAATTCCTTTGCCCTTATCTTGGTTTTTAAGGATTTGTGCAATAAGCCCTGCTCCTGCCCCTATTACTGCGCCAAAAACACCCGATCAAATGACTGTTACTACCGAATAGACTAATCGGATACAATTTCAAAGTAAACACTAAAAGCTCTACTGGCCAAGCTAGTAAGAGAAGAGTGCTCAAAGGTGCGACTGTGGGAGAAGTTACGCAATAGGTTTAGTGATTGGAATCAGATAAAGAAAGCCGGAGAGAAAGCGTAAACTTCTTTCCGGCTTTTTGGCATAGTTCAACAGAATAATTACTTGTTCAGCAGTATGAAGTTATTGATAAAACCCTCTTTTTGTATGAAAATGGGGGTTTAAATTTTCGATGTGAAATCATAATAATATACGCCTCGTCCGTCCTCCTCATTTTTCTCAGAGGCGCTACCCAAATAATAGATACCCTTGCCGTCCGGGGACATATAGACAAATTGGCGGGATAAAATAGGCAACTTTATTTTGGTGCGCTTACCTGTTGCAATATCAATCAGACTATACTCTGGATTGCCACCATTAATGAATCGAGTGGTTATGAGGAGCAGCTTATCATTACTGCTGGACATTGAAGTTATTTTCTCTTTTTTTAGTGTGACGATAGAATGTGTGGAGAAGGTGGCGTAGGTGCTGATATCAGATACATAACCCCTAGTGATAACCGGGGAGCAGGATCATGGGTAAGTCATCAGTTAGAAAAGTATGCTGATGGAATCAAAGTGAGGTTTATCGTGAAATAAAAACAAGGACTCAACCAGTATAGAAGCTGGAATGAGTTCTTTTTAATACCCAATAAAAAATAAATATGCAAAAATATAGAATATATTTATAGATAAGCAAGTTTATGTTTAGACACATTTCCTCAATTAAATTATTCTTAGTTCTATTAAACATATTGGAGGATCATTTAATGAAGAAAGCATGTATAACGATTTTATTTTTAGTTCTTTTATCTCTACCCTTATCGAATGTCTTTGCAGCTGAAGCAGAGTACTCAGAAAATTTAATTCCTAAAATGACATCTAACAATTTGCCATCTGGCGTGGCAAGTGCGAGCAACGAATTTTCATACGCATATAGATCTTTTGACGGGGATTTTGCTACTATCTCTAGTGCTTGGGGATCTAATGAAAATACTGCATGGTTAAGATATGACTTTCCTAAACCTGAAGTTATTGAACAATACGTTATATATCCACAGACAACGGCAACCGACCGGGCCCCTAAAGATTGGACTTTTGAAGGATCAAATGATGGGGTTACTTGGAACGCGCTTGACACTCAGTCAAATATCACTGAATGGGTAGATAGCACTCCAAAAAAATTCACTTTTTCTAATTCTAATTCATACAAGGACTATAGAATTAATATTACAGCAAACAATGGAAGTCAGTATATAACTCTTGGCGAATTAGAGATGATGTCTAAGGTATCAAGTTCCACTCCTAACCCAGGAACAGAGGAACCGACTCCAAACGGGGATCGTACAATTCTGGTAGTTACCATGACAACTGGTTTGGAAAAGGAATTCGACCTAAGCATGAAAGAAGTCAATGACTTTATTGCCTGGTACGAAAGCAAGCAGGCTGGTTCTGGATCAGCATCATATGCTATCAATAAGCACGATAACAATAAAGGCCCATTCAGTAGCCGTAAGGATTACATGCTATATGATCGTATCCTAACGTTTGAAGTAAGTGAATACTCTAAATAAATAAAAAGCTCTGCTAACCTTAATTGGTCGGCAGAGCTTTTAACGTTTCTAACAGGTCTGTGTTAGGCTGAATTATATTTCGTTTTAGCTTCTTCATATAATTTGCCGAGGTTACGAAACTCAATTGATGTCCTTTATCACGTTGAAAATATGTTTACTATTTAATATTTTTCGTATATATTAATATTTGGAAATTAGTCTTCATAAATTTTTCCTGCAAAACCAGATTAATTTAACAAAGGAGATTATTTTAATGAGTATTTCATTAAGAATAGAACGCAAATCCGGTGGTGAGCCAATTGAGTTTGTAAAAGGTGAAATCACTGGCTTTACTTATAAGAATAATAGTTCCATAAACCTTTCAGCTAAGTCTCCAAACTTGGCTCATTCGCTACATATTGGAAGCAAAATTCCGCTTCATTCGCTTCCTTCAGTTATAGACAATGCGGATAATTCCAACATGCTGTATACATGGGCAAATACAGAATATAAACCTGATAGTGAGGATTACTATCGCAAATGTAATATCCAAATCGTTAGAAATGAAAACACAATCCGAGATATTACGTTTACACACGCTTATGTAGTAAAGTATCAAGAACAGATTGATACCAGCAAAGAGATCCTTGAGTTTGAACTCGTTCTAAAACAAAAAGAAGATCAATTGGGAAAAATTCAATACAGTCCTCAGTTAGAACCTAAGGAAACAAGAGAAAAGGATCAGTCTGATGTCTCGCAAAAAGTACTGGAAGGTGCATATAGTAAGAATATGTTAGTGTATGCAGGAAATATTACTTTTCCGTTTGAAAATCCTATGGTAGAACTAGAAAAGACTTGGGTACGAGGCGTAGAGAAGGTAAAAGATTCGACAGATACTGTAATACATTATCCTGATCGTAAAGCATTTACATTAGTAGCTGTTCCTATAGCTCGAAAGAAGTACGGAGACATCACAGCCCATTTACTTCAACATTCACTTGACTACAAACCAGGAAATTTACACTTTAACGAGTGGTCATATGAGGCGCAGCAAGTTAAAAAATCTAAAGAGCACATCGCAATAGTTAATGATGAAGTCAAAAAAGCTAATGGTAAAAAAGTTAAAAGTTTTTCTTATAATGGATCTGCGCAATTAGAAAGTGATAGAGATTTATATAATGCTTTTCACAACATGTATTATGAAATAAATGGGGATTACGTTAACGGGCAATGGAAAATTACTACAATATATTATGATAAATATAATTTCGAGTTTAATTTTAAACGAATGTTTACTGGGAACAACAAACTCGGTTGGGCTGCGGCCAATCTAACAAATATAATGGAATCATGGGGAACACTCAATGAGTATACGTCTTATGTAACAGTAACTGATACAAGAAAAGCCTAGAAGTGAGGTATGAATTGCAGATGAAGTTTAGATATATCTTTATTTTGATCTTGGTCTCTCTACTAGTTATAACTACTACTATAATTTTTCTAGTAAATTTTGCGGATAATACGAACTATAAATACCCAGATGGAAAAGATACCGTAGAATATTTTGGTGACGGGACTTTTCAAATTTTGAGAGGGGGGCGGGACAACTGTTTAATACTTTATAATCATCTTGCTGCTCCAACGGAAAAAGCTGTTGATAATATTGTGTCATATAAGATAAAAAAAAATATCGTATATATGGTTGGGGAAAATGGCTTCATCAAATTGGATTCAAGTACCAACACATACGTGAAAAAGAAACGGATTTCTGACTTTACTTCCGAAGATAGAGAGATATTTAATAAATTAACGGAAAAATAGAAGCTATCATAAACAAATGTGGTAGCAAGGGAGATTTAACTTGTTCACAAAGGTTAACTTAACATGCGCTTTAGTTGAGCTATTGTTATGTAAGTATTTTAAATTTATAAAGAATGGTTACCACCAGTGGTGATATTATGATTATTAAAATTGAAGGTTTCTTTTTTCAGAATTTGATTACTGGTCCCCTATGCACACAAGAAGAACTATATCAAAAGTATATACAAGCAAAAATGCTGAGTCTTAATATTAGAGATTTACCTGATATATTTTGTCGACTTCATAATTTTGATCGATTACGTTTTGAAGATGACACAGAGGTTGGTTTCGTGATTGATACAGATACGGACAGGATATATAGACCGATATATTGATGTTTAAAGCGATGTATTCGAAAGATATCTTCCCATCTCCTTTAATTACAAGTAATGAAGGACTCACATAACTGGCTACTATATTCGATTTTATAATCAAAGTCGATCACAACGAAAGTTAAATAAGTTGCCTCCGAAAGAATATCGAAAGCAGCTTATAGTCTAGGGGCTTTTTTCCGTGTCTATAAAATGGGGACTTGACCACTAGCTAAGCTAGTGTTTTTTTATTTACCTGCATGCCCTATCATAGAACGTATTTAAACATATATTAAGGTAACGACAAATAAAGGAGGTTAAAAGAGAGGGGTGCCTATGAAAATACAGGTGGCGGCGGTGTATGGACTTCTACAGCGGCAATTTTAGTGCTCTTTATTCTCTTAGTTATCATCACTAAATCACTTTGGGTTTAGTTTGTAAAAAGAACTGTTGGAAAATATCATTTCACTCATGGATATTCAATAGTTGAGCCCATTGAGCGCATAAGCTATTTGGCAATAGCCACCGTATTCGCTTCTCTTTCGGCAAATACTTGGTGGATTCCTGCCATAATAGTTTTGCGCTTATTGTATTTCATTTTATCTTTTCAGTAGCGAGTCAAGACCACTGCTGGCTTATCAGGCTTCTGTTAGATAAAATTCTCAAAGAGGTGGTAGGATGAAGGTTGAAGTAAACAAATGTAATTGCAGCATCAAAAAACCAATATATCTAAAGAGTAATGTTACTATTACCACAGTGGGTAAGGGGGCTACAGTGCTGCAAATTGATGCTAACTAGGGATAATGGAGCTTTAACTTCGAACAATTCAAACCGGGCATTGAATGTAATTATTAAAAATTTAACAGTGCATGGTGTAGCAACAACCGAGCCTGATAAAGTGCCAAGTTATGTTAGCATTACAAATTATGGTATTCTGTTGGAAGGTAGTAGCTATGTGAACGATAAGGTACTCTTTGAGAAAGAACATAGAGATTAAAAATACAAATATGGGGCTCCATATAAAAGGATTTTCCGACGTAACGGTACAGAATAGTGAATTTCACGACAACGGTGGGGGTTCTAAAAAATCTAGCCAAAGTCCATACATGTATTGTGACGATACGTGAGCTTTAGCTTTAACTAATTGCCCAAAAAGTACCAATAACTCACAATAATGACCTTGCCAGTACGAAATCACAACTAATACATATGGAGAAGTTAGTACCTAGCGAGTGAAAGTTAAGACTATGAAACTGCTATTAACGGTCGGCAAACCACTTGACGACGATTGATCCACGCCGGATCGTAGCCTTTTCCACTGCTCTAAAGTCGGCTTGATTCCAAAAGTGTATTTAAGTAAGTGAATACTCTAAATAAATCGAAAAGCTCTGTTACCTTAATTGGTCGGCAGAGCTTTTAACTGTTCACGGTTTTTAAAATATATCCAGGTATTCTTTCTGGAATTTGATGAAATCTTGCACACTGTCGTGATAGGTAAATCTACCGCCATTTTTATCAATAATCCAGTTGATATTCTCGTCATTTAACAAGATTCCATACATGCAGTGATGAAGCAGTTCAATTTGCTTTTCATCCCTAATTCGGATCAAATGTTTTTCTTGTTCGATAATGAGGTACCATTTCGTTTCTGTTTCATCTACATCCGCATCCACATACAGTATTGATACCGACAAGGGGAATGGCCAGTCAAACCATTGTCCTCGCTTGTCTTCTCTATAACCTTCAAATGCCATGGTTATTCCCTCCTACTTGGATAATTTCCTGATTAGTTTAAATGTATCTAACGTGCTGCGATTGTACGCTTAATTAGGTTCTTGTCTTATCCTACTGGCACAGGAATATCGCCCCCATATTCTTCTCCTTGGCTTCACGTACACCATCATAAACATCTGTAAAAGTTCAGTGTCACTTTGGCAACCGTCTAATTCCGCTATTGTTGCACAATAGTTGTATCCGCTTTTATCGTTCATTGTTCTGATCTGTACAGTATACGGAAATCGACAGGTAATAAAGAAGCTGAACGCTTTGTTATATCAAAACGCTATTACCAATACTGTACAATTATTCTACTGAGCAATGACGTGGTCCAACATGAAGGACTGGAGATAAGAACAGGTAGCAGTGTAATGGACATAAAGGCGCGTCTGCTGGTTTTGGAAGAGGGGACCACAAGAGCGATATACGCTCTATATTGTAATCATAGGGGGCTGGGATGGTGACCAAAAGATCATTACATTTTCTCGTATGGAAATAGGCGCTGTATTAAACCTCCAATGATATGGAGCAAGGATACACTCATGTCTTGAATGTATCTTATTTCTGGAGGGTCAAAAGTGAAAACCCCTTATTCACAGTCCGTTTTGAGCTATAACCAAATTTTAATGTGGCTTTGTGTTCTTTCGTTTTTTAGTGTGTTAAATGAAATGGTTCTTAATATCTCTTTACCTGATATTGCTGATGAATTCAATAAGACACCAGCCATTACAAATTGGGTGAATACTGCCTTTATGCTAAGTTTTTCTATAGGAACAGCTATATACGGAAAGTTATCTGATCAGTTAGGTATTAAAAGGTTGCTCCTGTTTGGAATCATAGTGAATTGCATAGGATCATTAATTGGATTTGTGGGACATACTTTTTTTCCAACACTTATCTTGGGACGATTTATACAAGGGATTGGTGCAGCTGCATTTCCTTCACTTGTGATGGTCGTAGTTGCTCGCTATATCCCAAAAGAAAACAGGGGAAAGGCAATATGGCCTCATCGGGTCTATCGTAGCAATGGGTGAAGGGATAGGACCGGCTATTGGTGGGGTGATTGCTCATTATATTCATTGGTCTTATTTACTGCTTCTTCCTGTTTTAACTTTTGTAACTGTTCCCTTCCTGATAAAATTATTGAAAAAGGAAGTCATTTCAAAGGGCTCGTTTGACATTGCAGGAATCGTGCTTATATCTCTAGGTATTGTATTGTTTATGTTGTATACAACTTCTTACAGAATTTCTTTTCTGGTGATAAGTGTTCTATTTTTCTTGATCTTTTTAAAACATATCAGACAAGTAACCAATCCTTTTGTTGATTCTTCATTGGGGGAAAATACTGCATTTATGATAGGAATCCTTTGTGGGGGGCTTATGTTTGGTACCGTAGCTGGATTTGTTTCTATGGTCCCTTATATGATGAAAGACGTTCACCACTTAAGTACCGCAATGATTGGCAGTGGAATTATTTTTCCTGGAACGATGAGTGTTATTTTCTTTGGTTTTCTTGGAGGAGCACTTGTTGATAAGAAAGGTTCCTTACATGTGCTAGCAGTCGGCGTTGCATTTCTTGCCGTCAGTTTTTTGGTAGCTGCTTTCTTTATTGAAATGACACCTTGGCTGATGTCTATTATTCTAGTCTTTGTTTTCGGTGGTCTTTCTTTTATTAAAACAGTAATATCCACTATTGTTTCAAGTAGTTTAAAACAAGAAGAAGCTGGCGCAGGAATGAGCTTGCTTAATTTTATAAGCTTTTTATCAGAAGGAACGGGGATTTCAGTTGTAGGAGGCTTATTGTCAATACGTCTTATTCATCAAAAATTTATACCAATCATTAATTTTCCATCTGCTTATTTATATAGCAATATGTTATTGATTTTTTCAGTGGTCATTATAATTAGCGGGATTTTATCTGTTATTGTATATAAACGTTCAGTTTCAGATTCCTGATAAGAGCAAAAAAGGATTACATGCTGAAAATGATCGCATCCTCACGTTTGAAGTAAGTGAATACTCTAAAAATAAATCAAAAGCTCTGCTAACCTTAATTGGTCGGCAGAGTTTTGTGTGCTGATCAGTTTGATTTTACTAGATACGGGAAAAGTAGCAATGCAAAGTGTGCGTACAAGATGGTATTGTTTTTAAATTCGGCCTTATTACAGAAGGATAGGCTAATTTGAATACTTAAACTTATAATACCAAAAAATCGCTTTCTCATGGGCTGTGGAAAAGTTAGAATATAGCATAGTATCAACTCCGCCGATTACAAAGTTATTTTTAGCATAGAATCGACAAGCTAAAATATTCACATCCTGTGTTTCAAGCATAAGGCCAACAAGATTATTCTGCTTAGCCCACTCGGTTGCTTTACTCAATAAGGCTGCTCCGATTCCCTTGTGTCTCGAGTCTTTAGCAACGGCAATATCCTCAATTAGAGCATAGCCATTCCAATAAGTACAAAGTTTAATTTTCCCAACACAGTCGTTCTCATCATAATATAAAAAAATAGATTTTCCTTGTTCATTAATATAACTGATATCGACGTCATCATCCTCATACTGTTTAAAATATGGTTCGGGAAAACTTTCTTATATATATGACCAAATGTTGTTCTCGTATTTAGGTATAATTTTTCCTGACACAATAAAGCCGTTATTCTCATTTGACTTTTTAAAATCCCCCATATTTGAAAGTGACATTTTAATTATCATGGCTTGTCTCCTTCTGGTTTAATTTCTCTATGCACATTATTCTAAAAGAGAACCACTTTTTCCTGTCTGTTAGATTTATAAAAGAGTAAAATAGTAGCGACTGTTCAACTATGTGTGATATTTTAGATCCCCCTCCGCTTGCTTAAATGATTCATAGCAGTAGTTAGGTGTGCTATTTAACACAAAAAAGCAGGAAGAATTCCTCCCGCTTTTTGCATGGAAACAATTATTAACGTCTGCGTTGTCTATCGTTTACGCTAAACAAATTAACAGCCAGTGCGTTACCTCTTGCACGCGCAGTGGCTCTTTGATTGGAACGGATGTTCAATCTTCTTCTTCTTAAATCACGTCTGCAATGTCTTCTGCTCATAATATCACCTCCCTTCAAGAAATGAAGGTGCGGTTGAATCTTAGTGGCGTTTATGCTTACGCTTGGAAATTTTGATATTCAAGGCATTGGTTGCTAGTGCATTTCCGCTTCCTGTTTTAGCAGCTGCGGCTTGAAAGACTTTAACGACCAGATATCTGTTTTTCCCGATGCGATGCTTATACGTTTTAACTCTATTTCTGATCATCTGCATATCTCCTTTGCTTAGTTCTGCTATATATATATGTCAATTGTGATAGTAATGTATCAGCATAAATCTATTAGAAGCAAAAAGAAGCTAGTACCTATATCCCTAAAGGTTAACAAAAAAACTCATGCGAACCTGTCTTCGCCTTTTCAACTTTACGTTGCAGGAGATGTTACAGGCAGGTCGGCATGAGTCTAATGTGTAGAATAAAGATAATATGCAGTTTGTATGAAAATTATTTACTATTAAGGGTGTTAAGTTTTTTTTCGTAGTATGCCTCTTGGGCAAGAATATGATTCAGTTGTTCTGAGAGCTGTTTATATTCTTGGCTGGCCTCTGGGTAATTATTTCTTTCGGAAATTACAGCTTCAAGTTGCTTTTCTAAATACCTGAAATGGATGAGTATTTGTATGTACTGAATACGATCGTAGGTTGTTATGTGTGATTTCTCTTCTGCATACAAATGATCCATTGTTGGAACTGCACAGCTTACGACGATAAATATCATAACAAACGCTGAAATTATTATTTTTTTCATTTAATTCCTCCTACAGAGCTATGAGTAATTAATATACCATATTTAGCTAAAAGAAAGAAAGATCTATTAGTTTTTCCCATAACAGTATAGCTGTTCAAGATCAGTGGGGGATTATTTGAGATGATGAGGCTGATTTTATAGTAGATACAATAGGAATAGGTTGCAAAAAGGAAAGAATAGTTGTGAGATACATAGTAAGCATAATAACAATACAAAACCGGCTTGCCCTAGGCAGCCGGTTTTGTATTAGGGGATAGAATAACGGGGAAGGAAGAACGAGAAATCAGTGGAAGTCCCGGAAGAGTCCTACAACTTTGCCCAAAATACTGACGTGTGTCAGACGAAGCGGTTCAAAGGCTGGATTTTCAGGTTGAAGCCGGATATGATCTTTTTCTTTGTAGAAGGTTTTAACTGTAGCTTCGTCTTCATCTGTCATAGCTACAACAATATCGCCATTATCAGCGGTCTGCTGCTGACGTACGATTACATAGTCTCCGTTAGCAATCCCAGCCTCAATCATGCTTTCGCCTACAACAGATAACATGAATATTTTATCCTCACCAACAAAGTGTTGGGGAAGAGGAAAGTAATCTTCAATATTTTCTGTCGCCGTAATAGGAAGACCAGCGGTTACTTTGCCGACGACGGGGACACGACTAATGGAGTAATTAATCAAGTTGCTGTTATCCGATTCGTCTTGACCGAGTAACTCAATAGCCCGTGGTTTTGTAGGATCGCGGCGAATGAGTCCTTTTTTCTCTAAGCGATCCAAATGACCGTGAACCGTAGAACTGGAGGCCAATCCGACAGCCTCGCCTATTTCGCGTACAGAAGGGGGGTATCCCTTTAGACGCACTTCATTGCGGATAAATTCAAGAATGGCCTGCTGGCGGCTCGAAATCTTAGACATACCGTATCAACCCCATTTAGTAACGTTTGGGAAAATTATAGCATAGAACCTCCGTTCGTACAAACATAAGTTCTAAATAATCCCTAAAAAAATTGCGAACTTTTGTTCTCTTTTCTATTGAACAAAACAAACGTTCGTGTTATATTGTGAAAACATAAGAACAAACGTTTGGAGGACACAGCCATGATGAAATATAGCACCTATCAAAGTATTTTTCCAATGAATATAGAAAATTTACAGGAGACCCGAAAAGAGGGTAGGGCGCGTTTTATGCAGATTATTACCCATACTCTTTTACTTAAGCTTCTTATTATAGTGATTGTTGCTTGGATTGCAGGAGCAGGTGTACTTACGGTTTTCGCGGCTCCTTCAGCTTCCAAGGAAGAAGTGACTAAACTGACGGTACAACCTGGGGATACGTTGTGGCAGATTGCCGCGAATCATAAACCGGAACGAATGGATACACGGGTATATATAGAAGGAATTGTGCGGATTAACGGTTTAGAGGATCGGGGAGTGCAGGCAGGTCAGGTACTCAAGCTTCCTGACTTATGATCTATTGACTATTAGAGCTTGTCAGGGAGCGTAATGCGGGAGCCTTGACAAGCTCTTTTCTACATGTCAAAGTGTATTATATCTTTGCTTTTATGGAGGGGACACAATTTGGATATAGACAGCTTGGTACAGCGCATTAATGAATTAGCGCGCAAAGCAAAATCCGAGGGTTTGACGGAAGAGGAAGCCACAGAGCGCGCCAATCTTCGAGAAATTTATTTAGGTAACATTCGCCGTAATTTTCGGCAGCAGCTTGAAACGATTGAATTTGTGGACGATGATACATCGAAGGGAAATGACGGGCTGAAGCATTAATGTTGTTAAAGCGCCCAAGCCTGCAATTTGCCTTTTGTTTTAGGTACCTCTCATGGTATCTATATAGATCAGCTTTGAGGCAATTGTTTTAATGTAATATATCTGGGAAGGAATTGAGAGATGGCCCGATCATTTGAAAGAAAAGTACGCAAAAACACAGCGCATTTAAATAAATCGCGCAAAAAGCAAGGTATTCAAACCATTAGCGGCGCAGGTTCTGCAATGGATATTTTCCGTGGCCGTAACATTACTGTGCCAATTATGCTGGCTGGTCTTTCTGTATTGTACATGCTTATGAGTTACTTTTTGACTAAGACCGGTATGCGAGGGATGGATTGGCTTGTATTCGGCCTGTACTTGATGTTGGCTGTTATCTTTTTTATCCGTCGTCCTTATCTGAAAGTGGGAAAGGATACTCTCTATATGCTGAAAGGTGGTAGAGAACGTCCAATGACGGCAGGGGACATGAAAGCCATCAAGATTGAAAAGGGTTACGTAACCGTTGAAAGAAAAGGTAAGGGTGGTAATTTTATTTTCACAAAATCATTAGGTCGCTATGACACGGATGCCATTGCAGAGCGACTTGAGAAGTTTGCGCTATCCAATCAGATACAGGTTGACAAGAAATAACTGATTTAGCCTGTAGCTCTGTAACAAAGGCCGTATGATGTTATTTCATATAACATGCTGCGGCCGCTTGCTTAATATGGGCACACATAACGATTCAAATGCTTAATCAAGCAAATAGGCGTACATATACTGTGGAAAGAGAGTGGATAATTCAGATGACGATTCAGGCGGTAATGTTTGATCTTGATGATACCCTTTTGTGGGATGAACGTAGTGTAGAAGAGGCATTTGATGCAGCGTGTCAAACAGGCTCCCGTGAAGCAGGTGTTGATCCAAAAGCTCTGGAGGAAGCCGTACGTAAAGAAGCACGCGCTTTGTATGAATCCTATGAAACCTTTAGTTTTACTCAAATGATCGGCATTAATCCGTTTGAAGGATTGTGGGCGAATTTTACAGCAGGTGAGCAGCCTGAATTCCGTCAATTGGAACAGTTGGCCCCTGTTTATCGAAAGGAATCATGGCGCAGAGGACTCCAGCAACTAGGGATAGATAATGAGAAGTTGGCGGAAAAGCTGGCTACCCAATTTGCTTCGGAAAGACGCGCGCGTCCCCATGTATATGAAGAAACGTTTGAAATTCTAGAACAATTGAAGGGACAGTACAAGCTGTTATTGTTGACAAACGGTTCCCCTGATTTACAACAGGAGAAACTGGATGGAGTTCCTCAATTAGCTCCTTTCTTTGATCATGTGGTCATTTCAGGTTCATTTGGTCGAGGCAAGCCGGATCCGTCTATATTCCAGCATGCGTTGGGGCTTCTTGGTATTGAGCCCGAACATGCTTTAATGGTAGGAGATAAGCTGACGACTGATATTCAAGGAGCGTTGGCAGCAGGTGTTCACTCGGTGTGGGTGAACCGAAACGCCAAAACCAATACCACAGAGATCAAGCCGAAGTTTCAAATCAAGCATCTGTCTGAATTGGATGGAATTATTCAGTCGTTAAAGTAAGAAATCTACACCTTTAGAAACGAGTATTAAGAAAACTCCCTTCGCTCGATTGTCACAGAGCAGAGGGAGTTTTTTATTTACACAAGGATAAATTCGTAATTATGCTTTAATGAAGGTTGGATCTTCGAACGGTTCCGCAATCCAGCCATTTTCTTCAATGAACAAGCGGACTGCCACGATCTTTTGATTCTCCATTAAAGTGAAGAAGTGAGGTATATTTTCGGGTACGGAGATAACGTCCCCCGGTGAAAGCTCTACGTTAAAATAGCCGATCTCTTCAGGTCCTTTAATGATAAAGATGCCTTTACCAGCGACAATGGCACGGATTTCATCCTCGGTATGGGTGTGAATTTGCTCAAACTTGGCCAGCAGCTCGTCCAAATTCGGCGTTGCTTCAGATAGAGTGATAACGTCCCATATTTTATATCCGCGACGTGCGGCTAAATCCTTGATTTCGGGTTCAAATGTTTTGAGAACAGCGGCCTTTTGATCATCTGTTAAGGTAAAGTTCTCTTGCAGCTCCCCGGACAATTTGGAAGCATCCCAATGTTCATACAATATCTCGTGACTCTCCAGAAATTCACGTACTTGTTCTTCACCGTTAATTCTTTCATTCGTATTACGTATTAAGATTTCGGCCATGTATTTATTCCCTCTTTTCCACTTGGATTAATGTTATATAAAGAATACCATGTCTTGAAACGTTGTACAATACAGGATTTCAACATTTTATAATGCAAATGGCTATAGCTAAAGGATACAGGGTTAAGTACGTTCTAAAATGCTACAAACTATAAAAATGGATTAGAGAAGTCATTTTTACAAAGAACAACCTGTATAAAACGTATGTTTTTACTTCAATCTATCTAAATGATACGGTTTCTGCTAAACTAGGATTTAACGTTTTGCGGGGGTGAAGAAATTTGGATAAAGTTAGCTTGCAGGATGCATTACAACGAAGAATACTCCTTCTTGATGGGGCCATGGGCACCATGATTCAACAGGAAGACCTTTCCCCCGATGATTTTGGTGGGGAAGAGCTGGAGGGCTGTAATGAAATGCTGGTCTTAACGAGACCGGATGTCATTCAAGGGATTCATGAAGCCTACTTGAAGGCTGGGGCAGACCTAATTGAAACGAATACATTTGGAGCAACATCCGTCGTTTTGGCGGATTACGATATACAGGAACGTGCCCGTGAAATTAATCTGGTGGCGGCCAAACTGGCGCGTAACGCGGTGGATAAATACAGCACTGCGGACAAGCCTCGTTTTGTAGTAGGAGCTATGGGCCCAACCACGAAAACCTTGTCTGTCACAGGTGGTGTTACATTTGCTGAGCTGATTGACAGCTATCAAGAGCAGGCCTTGGCGCTTATTGAAGGCGGCGTGGATGTACTCCTTTTGGAGACCTCACAGGATACGCTTAACGTCAAGGCTGGAAGCATCGGAATTCGGCAGGCTTTTGAGCAGACAGGTATCGAGCTTCCGCTAATGATTTCAGGCACGATTGAGCCTATGGGAACGACGTTGGCCGGACAAAATATCGAATCCTTTTGCATATCACTTGAACACTTACATCCCATTTCGATTGGATTGAATTGTGCTACAGGTCCAGAGTTTATGCGTGATCATATTCGCTCTCTGTCTGAAATGTCCTCTGCAGCTATTAGCTGTTATCCAAATGCGGGCTTGCCCGATGAAAATGGCCAATACCATGAATCGCCTGATTCATTAGCACGTAAAATGGCTGCTTTCGCTGAAAAAGGCTGGCTGAATATTGCTGGGGGTTGTTGTGGTACCACGCCTGAGCATATTCGAGTTATGAGTGAAAGTATGGCGCAGTTTGAGCCACGTCCGCTGGTAGGTCATCATCCTCCTGCCGTATCAGGCATTGAGCCTGTATATATTGAACAGGACAATCGTCCGTATATGGTTGGTGAGCGAACGAATGTTCTGGGCTCCCGCAAATTCAAGCGTTTGATTGTGGAAGGCAAATATGAAGAGGCATCTGAAATTGCCCGCGCTCAGGTAAAAAGCGGAGCGCATGTCATTGATATTTGTGTGCAGGACCCGGATCGCGATGAAATGACGGATATGGAAGCGTTCTTGAAACTGGTTGTAAACAAGGTAAAAGTACCTTTGGTGATTGATACCACGGATATAAAAGTCATTGATAAAGCACTTCAATATTCGCAAGGTAAGGCAATTATTAACTCCATTAATTTGGAGGATGGTGAAGAGAAATTTGAGAACATGGCTCCTCTTATTCATAAGTACGGCGCCGCTGTTGTTGTTGGTACGATTGATGAACGCGGACAGGCTATTTCACGTGAGGATAAGCTTGAGGTAGCTAAACGTTCTTATGATCTGTTGGTGAACCGTTACGGTTTGGCAGCGGAGGATCTAATTTTTGATACGCTTGTATTTCCAGTAGGAACAGGTGATGAGCAATATATCGGTTCAGCTAAGGAAACGATTGAGGGTATTCGCATTATTAAAGAGGCGCTTCCCGGAGTGCATACTATCTTGGGCATCAGTAACGTTTCTTTTGGTTTGCCGGAAGCGGGTCGTGAAGTGCTCAATTCCGTCTACTTATATGAATGTACCAAAGCAGGTCTGGACTATGCGATTGTAAACACTGAGAAGCTTGAGCGTTATGCATCCATTCCAGAGCATGAGCGGAAACTTGCGGAAGACTTGATCTATAAAACAAATGACGATACTTTATCCGCTTTTGTAGCAGCTTTTCGTAACAAGAAAGTGGAGAAAAAAGAAAAGATATCAAACCTTTCGCTCGAAGAAAGACTGGCTTCCTACGTAGTGGAGGGAAGTAAGGAGGGACTCATTCCGGATCTGGAGCAAGCGCTTGTGAAATATTCTTCGCTGGAGATTATTAACGGCCCGCTGATGAAGGGGATGGAGGAAGTAGGACGACTGTTTAACAATAACGAATTGATTGTAGCAGAGGTGCTGCAAAGCGCTGAAGTGATGAAGGCGTCCGTGGCTTATTTAGAGCCGTTCATGGAGAAGAATGAATCCTCAGTAAAAGGTAAGATTTTGTTGGCTACAGTCAAAGGTGATGTGCATGACATTGGTAAGAATCTGGTGGAGATTATTCTATCCAACAATGGTTACCATATTGTGAATCTGGGTATAAAAGTACCACCAGAACGCATTATTGAGGCTTACCGTGAAGAAAAGGCCGACATGATTGGCTTATCCGGGTTGCTTGTTAAATCGGCACAACAAATGGTGCTGACCGCACAGGATTTGAAAAATGCGAATATTGATATTCCAATAATGGTGGGTGGAGCTGCTTTAACACGTAAGTTCACTAAAAATCGTATCCGTCCTGAGTATGATGGTCTGGTTGCCTATGCAAAGGATGCTATGGATGGCCTAGATATTGCCAATAAGCTTATGAATCCTGAGTCCCGTAAAAAAATGGCCGAAGAGATGGAGGCTGAGCGAGAAGCTGAAGCGGCAATCGTCGTGGAAGCCAAGCCGCTCCCTAAACTCACTCGAGCTGTGCGCTCTAACATTGCTCAGGATCTGCCCGTCTATATTCCACCAGATACGGATCGCCATGTACTGCGTAACTATCCACTGAATTATATTTTGCCTTACGTGAATATGCAGATGCTAATGGGGCATCATCTTGGTTTAAAAGGCAATGTTGAGCAGCTGCTGGCTTCGGAAGATCCGAAAGCGATTCAGTTGAAGGAAACCGTGGACAGCATCATGTTTGAAGCTGTGACAGACGGAATCATCCAGGCACATGCCATGTATCGTTTCTTTCCAGCGCAGTCGCAAGGGAATCAAATTCTGATCTATGATCCGTCGGATGTGAGCAAGGTACTGCACACATTTACATTTCCGCGCCAGCAGGTAGAGCCTTATCTGTGTCTGGCTGATTTCTTGAAATCAGTGGAATCCGGAGTTATGGACTATGTGGGTTTCATGGTCGTTACAGCTGGTCATGGGATTCAGCAGATATCTACCCAGTGGAAAGATAAAGGGGATTATCTGCGCTCGCATGCACTTCAAGCGGTAGCACTCGAAGTAGCAGAAGGGTTAGCGGAACGGCTTCACCATATTATCAGGGATAGCTGGGGTTTTCCGGACCCTGCCGATATGACAATGAAACAGCGGCACGGTGCCAGATATCAAGGCATTCGGGTATCCTTTGGCTACCCTGCATGTCCAGATCTGGAGGAACAGGGGCCGTTGTTCCAGTTGTTAAAACCTGAGGATATTGGCGTTGAGCTGACGGAAGGGTTTATGATGGAACCGGAGGCTTCTGTATCAGCCATGGTGTTCAGCCACCCTCAGGCGCAGTATTTTAACGTCGAAAAGGTTTAACACCTTTATCAGATGGGATAGCAAATACCCTCCGAGCTTCGGAGGTTTTTTGCTGGTCAGCAGGAAGAAGGTTAATGTTATGGAATTTTATTTTCTCGGTACAAATGCAGGGGTGCCTACGATTCAGCGAAATGTAACGTCCATCGCTCTTCGTTTGCTGGAAGAACGAAGAAGCATGTGGCTGTTCGACTGCGGTGAAGGCACTCAACAAGAGGTATTGCGTTCGCCGCTCAAACTAAGCAGACTTGAAAAAATATTTATCACCCATTTGCATGGGGATCATCTTTTTGGTCTGCCGGGGCTGCTGTCGAGCAGAGCGTACCAGGGGGGAACGACACCACTGACGGTATATGGACCGCCTGGAATCCAGCAATATATTGAGCTATCTTTAGGGATCAGCCAATCGCGTATCAATTACCAACTACATATTGTGGAGCATACGGGCGGGGTTCTGTTTGATGACGGACAATTCCGGGTAGAGTCAGCTTTGCTGGATCATCGGATCGACAGCTATGGCTACCGAGTTGTAGAGATGGATAAGCCCGGTAAGCTTAACCAAGAACTGTTGGAGCGATATGGAATCAAGCCCGGCCCGGTGTACGGTAAGTTAAAGCGTGGGGAAAGCGTGGAGGTAGAGGGTGGAGTTATTTTGCACCCTCAGGATGTTTTGGGTTCGCCGAAAAAGGGGCGTATCATCACGATTTTGGGGGATACGAGACCTTGCCCGAATACGGTAGTGCTGGCTCAAGATGCAACTGTCGTCGTTCATGAAGCCACTTTTCTGCATGAACTGGTAGATACAGCGTACGAGTATCATCATAGTACGGCGCTTCAGGCAGCGGAGGCTGCAAAAGCCGCAGGTGCGGGTCAGCTAATCATGACACATTTTAGTTCTAGGTATAAAGATCAGGAGCAGCTTCAGCCATTGCTGGAGGAAGCGCGAAGCATATTTCCCAATTCATTGCTTGCGGAGCAGCATGTGTTGTTACCGGTACCCGATATCGGTTAATAAACGATTGGAGAAAGATATGTGCATGGGTACCGGGGCTTGCTCCGGTGCCTTTGTTTTTCACCGAAATTATTTTCCGGGAAAGCGCAGGATGCGACAAGAGATGAGAACCCGTACACGGTGGTGGGGATGAATTTGTTCTACCACATATGGAGGTATGTCATATTCGCGTTTCTATATATCGAATTTAAAGGATTTTATGTCTTGAGCATGATCAGGAAATACAGAAGATTTCCTTTGAGGAAATAGCGCCTTCGATGGATTTCGACGAAGATGTGAACTTATGTCATGTGAAAGCGACGGCTTTTAGCGAGGAATGGCGCTATTTTGCACGGTTTACCAGCAATTCATGGACTTCATAAGCATTTTTGACTTAAGATAGATGGGATGAATGGAGACAGCCGATTATTTTATAACCTGAATCATTAAGGTGGTTAAATAAGAAGGAGAACATCGTTCATAGGATGAATTATAATTTTCAATGCTATGATGTGAATGGATTTGAAGTGGGGGAGGGGATTGCGATAAAATCGTTACTAATTGATCTGGATGGAACCCTTTATCATGGAAATCGGATGATCAAGGGTGCGGATCTGTTCATATCCCGATTGCGTACAGACCAGATACCTTATGCTTATGTTACAAACAATGCTTCACGCACACCCGAATCGGTGGCTGAGCATTTGGTTGGTATGGGAATTAAAGCGGCCAGCCATGAAGTATATACTTCGGCGTTAGCAGCTGCACAATATGTAGCACAGCAAAGTCCTGGAGCTCGTGTATATTGTATTGGTGAGACAGGATTACGTGATGCACTCACAGGAGCCGGTTTGCAGCTTGTTGAGAACCATCCTGATTATGTGGTGCAGGGGATAGATCGTCAATTTACATATGATGCGCTGGCCGCTGCCATGCGTTGGATTCGGGAAGGAGCCACTTTTATTTTGACAAACCCGGATCTCCAATTGCCTTCACATGATGGGCTAACGCCAGGAGCAGGTACGATTGGAGCAGCAATTGAAGCGGCTTCACAGGTAAAGCCTATTGTCATCGGTAAGCCTTCAAGCGTATTGATGAATTATGCACTGAACCGCTTAAACATTAGGGCGGATGAAGCTCTGGTTGTGGGCGATAATATGCTTACAGATATTGCGGCAGGTGCAGCAGCAGGTTGTAAAACAGCTCTGATCCTGTCGGGCGTGACGACCCGCGCTAATATGGACGAGCATGTGCGTACCGTTGGAGTAAAACCTGACCTGATGTTTGAAAATCTCGCTGAATTGCAGGACTGGATGAAAGAAGAGCTGAGATAATAGAAAAAAGTATATGCCTTAGAAAACTTGCGAGCATTAAAAGCTATGTAGCTACGAAAGGAAAGATGTTGATATGCCGGAACTTCCTGAAATGGAAAACTACAGAATCTTATTATCCAAACAAATTTTGGACATTCCGATTACTGGAGTGACGGTTAGCCGTGAAAAGTCCATTAATACTGAAGTGGAAACGTTTGAGAAGCAATTGCTCGGAACGACCGTTGTATATTTAGAGCGTCGAGGCAAGCATTTGATTTTTCATTTAAACACGGGCGGACGGCTCGTACTTCATCTGATGTTGGGAGGGCTGTTATTTCTGGGAACGGAGGAGCAGCGTCCAGATCGTACAGTTCAGATCGAATTAGATTTTAGTGGAGTAAAGCTTTATTTTATCGGACTGCGCTTAGGTTATCTGCACTTGCTGACGGCTAAAGAAACAGAGGAGGCTTTGTCAGACCTGGGACCTGACCCGTTAGACCGCCGCATGACGTTGGAAAAGTTTACAGCACGGCTGAAGGGACGCCGGGGGATTTTAAAAACAACACTGGTGAATCAGCAGATTTTTTCAGGTATTGGCAATTGTTATTCGGACGAAATTGCTTATATCGCCGGATTTACACCGGGTTCCAAAGTACAAAACATTGTGCAGTCGCCAGAAAAAGTGGAAAAGCTATACCATGCCACTCAATCCGTACTACGTGAAGCTACTGCGGAAGGCGGGTACATGGAAATGCCTCTAATGGAGGGAGACACGCTAACAGGTGGATTTGATCATCAGTGTCGAGTATATGACCGCGAAGGAGAAGAATCTCCAAGTGGCGGAAAAATTGTAAGGGTTGAACTGGCGGGGAAAAAAGCATTTTATTGCCCGGTACAGCAGCATGATGCCTAAATTGCTCATCGGCTCCCATGTGAGTACGCGTGGTGGCTTTTTCAAAGCCGCTATGCGTGCGCGAGAGCAGGAGGGGCGTTCATTTCAATATTTCCCGAAAAATCCTCGTAGTCTGAGACTGAAGGAATGGAGTGCTACTGATGCTGCTGCTTGCAACGCTTACTGTGTAGAGCACCAGCTTCAATCCATTGCTCATTCGCCATATCCCGTTAATCCGGCTCATGGGTCTGAGCGTGGTCAGGAACTTTATGAGCTGACGATTGCTTCATTACGCAATGATCTGGATATTGCTGAAGCCTGTGGGTCAAAAGGGATTGTCGTTCATTTTGGTCACATGCATTCGTTAGACCCTCTAGAGGGCTATCGTAACATCATTAACTGTTTTAATGATGTGCTGGAAGGCTGGCAGGGAAATGCTAAAATATTGATTGAAAATCAGGCGGGGGATCATGGACCTATGGGAACCACGCTTGAGGAAATGGTGCAAATCCGTCAGTTGTGCCGGTATCCTGACAGTATCGGCTTTTGCTTGGACACTTGTCATGCGTATGCAGCAGGATTGTGGAACGGTGGAATGGACGAGGCTTTGATTGATAAAGGAAACCGTCTCGGCTATTGGTCAGCTCTATGCGGAGTTCACTTGAACGATTCTAAATACCCGTATGGCTCTAAAAAAGACAGACACGCTCGTGTGGGGCAAGGTTACATTGGTACTGAGGGCATGCGCTGGATGACAGATCAGGAGGCTGTAAGAGGCATTCCTATCGTTTTGGAGAGTGAGACGGGACCTGATGGAACACATCAGGAGGATATTCAAATGATTCTAAGCTGGGAGTAAATCAATCTGATTGATAATAACTATCTTTGAGGCATGTGAGCTTGCATATATGGGAAAAGGAGGAGAAGTTGATGTATTTGTTTATGGACGATTATCGGCCTTGTCCTCCGGGCTTTAAGCTGGCAAGAGATGCGGAAGAGTGTCTGCTGCTGCTTCATGAATATCCTATTACGATACTATCGCTAGATTATGATTTGGGTTCAGGTCAACCCACGGGAAAAGATGTGGCTGCTGCTATCGCAGGGAAACGGTTATATCCGCGTGAAATTTACTTGCATTCCTCCAGTCCAGAGGGGCGGCGAGCCATGTATGAGCTGCTCTATGCGAATAAGCCAGAGGGAGTCACCGTGCATAATGGGCCCATACCCGAGGAGCGTATGCGAGAGATCAGAAAAGGGTCTGAACAATGAAAGAGATCGGACAAAAAGACGCGCGCCGTGCCATATGGGAGGGATGCAAGCTGGCTTTGTTTGTGTACACTCCCATGTGCGGAACATGCGCGGCTGCCCGTAAGATGCTGGAGGTAGCAGAGCATTTGCTCCCCGAAGGAGCAGTGGTGCAGAGCAACATTAACTATATTCCTGAACTGGTACAGGAGTACCGGATATCCAGCGTTCCCGCGCTTCTTATATATAATGGTGAAAACAATAATCCTGAAATCATCTACAAAATGGAATCTGTAGAACACTTGCTGAGCAAAATAAGGAGCGTGATGGAATGATATCCATGAAGAGCATTACGTTGCAGCGGGAAGAAAGACGGATATTGGACGATGTAAGCCTGGATATACGAGAAGGTCAACATTGGGCTATTCTGGGTCGCAATGGTTCCGGTAAAACAACTTTGCTGGAAATGATGACAGGGTATATGTTTCCAAGTCGTGGTACGGTTGAAGTGCTTGGGCAAATGTATGGTCAATGTGATGTGCGGGAGGTCCGCAAGCAGATCGGATATATCAGTCAGACCTTATTGGAAAAGCTGGCGCTAAAAGATCCAGTTTGGGAAGTAGTCGCTACAGGTGCGTATGCTTTTTTGCGCTTTTATCAGGAAATTCCAACAGAGGCAAAAGAAAAGGCCATATCTTTGCTGGAGGGTATGAATTTAGGTGACTTGATTCATCATCCGCTGGGGACGTTATCTCAAGGAGAACGTAAAAAGGTGATGTTGGCCCGCTCACTGATGGCGGAACCCCGTCTGCTAATTATGGACGAGCCTTGTGCTGGGTTGGATCTATTTGAGCGGGAAAAAATGCTGGTCGAGATTGATCGGCTCCGCAAGCGGGACTTATCAGTGGTCTATGTGACTCATCACATTGAGGAGATTGTCCCCCTATTTACACATGTTGCATTGATTCGTGATGGTAAGGTTGCAGCAGCTGGACCGAAAAAAGAAGTTTTAACGAAAGAATTGATTATGCACACATATGAAGTTTCGGTTGAGCTGGATTGGGATGGAGAACGTCCCTGGATTCGGGTGTGCGCTGGAGGGTAATGTTATTTTGGAGGAACTATATATGAGTACAGATGAACAAAGTGAATCTACTTTGTCATCATCAAGATTTATTTGTACGGCCAATCACGGTTTTGCACCCTATGCTCAAGAGGAGCTTAGAAGAATATTTGGCTCTGTGAAAAGTACGATGCTTTTACCTGGTGAAATTTTTCTGGCTACATTACCTGCGGAAGAAATTGAGGCAGTGAGGACAATTACAGGTCAGCCGCCGATGTTTTTACGTCACTTGTTTCCTGTTCATTTTCAGGAAGAAGGAACGGATCTGGTTCAGGTGCAGGAGCGTCTGGTTGCATTCATCCGTAACCGCAAGGAACTGATGGATCAACGTGTTTCTTTACAGGTGCGCAAAGGATCTAATAGCAGCTGGACTGAAAGCGCAGGTGCACTTAAGCAGGCTTTGAGTGAACAATTAAGTGATCTACCTATGGAGCAAACAGTACAAGGCGCCGATGTTATTGTGTCCGTTTTTGCAGATACAGATACGTGGTATGCAGGTGTATCACGTCCTGAGGACAACCTATCGGATTGGAGCGGAGGTGCGGTTCGTTTTCAGAAAGAAGACGGACAAATTTCCCGTGCCAAATTCAAGCTATTGGAAGCAGAAGTAACGTTCGGCATAGATTTTGGCGCTTTCCATCAGGGACTGGATATTGGGGCAGCACCGGGTGGATGGACTTCCTTCTTACTGGAGCGGGGACTGAAAGTTACTGCGGTTGATCCGGCAAAGATGGAGCCATCACTGATGAAGTACGCCAATCTGACTTTTTTGCGTAAAAATGCAAGTGAAGTCAAATTTAAAGAGAATTCGTTCGATCTGCTGGTTTGTGATATGAGCTGGAGTCCTAAGCAAATGGCAAGGCTCGTTACTGATTTACTATATAGTTTGCGAAGCGGTGGTACTGCTATCGTTACGGTCAAGCTAATGCATAAAAAGCCCTTGGCGCTCATTCATGATGTAATTGCTTCATTTGAGGAGTCCGGCATGCAGATTCAGCGAGCTAAGCAGCTATTCCATAATCGAGATGAGATTACCCTGTACATGATTAAGTATGGAAAATAACACTTTACAATAGATACAGGTGTGCTATATAATAAATCCAAATTGTTCCTTAAAAATAATAATGATGTTTAAATCAAGGGAAAGCATCCCGCGAAAACGGTTTTCATGGCGACATGGAAATTTGATTTTGCGGCAGCTTTCCCTTTTTTGCGTTGTCTGCTTAAGAAAGGAGGTAGGAGAATAATGAAGCAACCATCACAGTTGGAATTCGGATCAATTGTTGGTGAACGTTACCGTATTGTGCGCACATTGGGTTCGGGAGGAATGAGCCGCGTGTTCATGGCAGAGGATTTAAAACTGCCAGGCAAGCAATGGGCAGTGAAGGAGTCGGTTGCCGAGCCACAAGTGATGAAGCTTGTACGCACGGAGGCAGAGATGCTGATTTCACTAAGCCATCCACGTTTACCAAGAATTGTTGATTTTTTTGAGCATCCCCCATCTGGAGCGGTATACCTGGTTATGGATTACATCGAAGGAATTACGCTGGAAGCATATATGAAGGGCTACCAAGGCTATATTCCACAGGAGCAAATCGTCCCATTCGCTTTGCAGGTACTGGATGTGTTGGATTATTTGCATACCCGTCAACCACCAGTCATTTACCGGGATCTGAAACCAACGAATATTATGCTGACACCGGAAATGGAATTTATACTGATTGATTTTGGAATAGCGAGGAGCTACAAGGCTGAGCTGGATCAAGATACGGTAAAGCTGGGCACAGTGGGCTTCGCTGCCCCGGAGCAATATGGAGCAGGTCAGACGGATGCTCGTTCAGACTTATACAGTTTGGGAGCGCTACTATTGTATCTCTGTACAGGAGGCAAATATAGCGAGTGGACTGCGGGAGTAGAAGGATATATACGCGGGGAATTGTCTCGTCATTTGATTCCAGTAATTCGAAAACTGCTGCGTCAGAATCCTGAGGAACGATTTCAATCCGCCGGGGAGGTCATTGGAGAACTGCGTCGCAGTGCTGATTTTCAACCTGCTCAACAAGAAATATCCGTTAATGATGCCTCAATGGATTATGCAGGCACAAGGGTAGTGGCTGTACTGGGTGTATCTGCCGGCTCCGGTGCTACGCATACAGCAATTACGGTGAGCCACTATCTGGCTCGAAGATCCCGCTCCGTAGCTTTGGTTGAGCTGCACAGCACAGCCAAAGCATTTGCCCGACTTCAAGAAGTCGTAGAAGGCACATCCGTTGGACAAATGAGTTCAAGTCGGCGTTTTGAAGTCGATGGAGTACATTACTGGCGACAAACATCGCGTGCGGATGTCATTTCTTTGTTGGGTGGTTCTTACAGATTTATCGTACTGGACCTGGGGAGTGGGCAGGATAATGAACGTCTGGAAGAATTCTTGAGAGCCGATTATCCGCTCGTCGTTGGCTCAGGGGCCGAATGGAGGGTTCAGGATATAGCAGGGCTAGCCCGATCTCTTCAGCGCCACCCACAGCACAAATGGAATTACTGCTTGCCATTGGCAACTTCGGAGGCGGTTCGCAGGCTTCGTAAGGAGCTGGATCACGATAAAGTATTTGCTCTACCGTTCCACTCAGACCCCTTCGAACGGGATGATGAGATGGATCAGGTGCTGGACGAGCTGTTTCGCGGAGTTATTCCAGACACCCGGAGAAGACGCTTCGCATTCCTTAAGCGACGGCGCTAAATAGAAAAAGTATATATCAAAAAGAGGCAGGGGAGAAGTTGTGTGTCCAAGCTAAGAAAGAGCAGTAAACAAAAACTGTATGCCGGTTGCATTGGCGCTGGGATTGTTGGCATTATCTTTGCCGGCTACCTTATGGTTAATATCCATCAAATGAATGAGGTCAGGAAACAGGCTGAGGTAGAGGCAGAACTGAAATGGAAAGTGTATGAACAAGAGCAACGAACCGCGAAAAAAGGCTGGGCGGTTGTCCGTGATATTTCTCCAGGTGAACAGATTGCATCTAATGATTTGAAGGGAATTAAAGTTCCCGGTTCTCAGGCTCCATCAAATTTGCTGGCAAATAAAAGTGAAGTTTCCGGAACCACAGCCAAGATTGAGCTTAAAAAAGGATCTGTGCTTACATCGTCTATGATTACTGCTGATGAACCCACACCTAAAGATTTACGCAACCGTGAGCTAAAGGTGGTGGTACTACCCAACAGTCTAAAGTCGGGGGACGAAGTAGATATCCGCATACAATTTCCAACAGGTCAGGATTACATTCTATTATCCAAAAAGAAGATTTCCCGACTGGAAGGTCCAATTGTCTGGGTCACTTTGAATGAGCAGGAAATATTATCGCTTTCGAGCGCGATTGTTGATGCCTACCTGCATAAAGCATCCATTTATGCTCTGACATATGTGGATCCCCAATTTCAGCCCAAGGCAATCCCGACCTATCCGCCTAATGCGCAGGTATTAGCGTTAATGAATAGTGATCCGAATTTGATACACATTGCTGAACAAAAGCTGTCTAAGCAGCTGCGGGGTTCCCTTGAAAATGCAATTAATTCATCAAACAGTGTAATTTCAACACCCGTGGAAAGAAGTCTGAGTGAGGAAATTGCAGCTCAACATGCGGGTGCTACTATAGAAAACCCAACAAGCGGGATTGATGTTACAAGAAATGAATATGAGAATGAGCAGGATCATCAAGAACAAACAAAGATTCTGACGCAGGGTGGAAGCTCTGACCCGTATGCCAAATAAATGAGAGAAAAGGAACGGAAGTATGAAAACATGGATATTTGCCGGGCTTTGTGACAAAAGCGATACCTTGTTATACATCAGCAGCATATTAGCAGCTTCTGGCCAACGAGTACTGCTTGTAGATGCTACGCTGCGGGGACGGTATCGGTATAGCATAGGGATGCTTGACAAACCACTTCCCATTACGCAGTTTAGTGGTTTTGATGTAGCAATTGGATTTACAGCATGGGAAGACCTGCATATAGGTATGAGGGCTGATCAGAAGGCAGAGCAGGTTTATGACATTGTTATTTTAGATGTAGAGTTACTTGATTTTTGTCCAATTTCTGTTTGGAAAAGGGCAGAACTGCGAGTTTGGGTCAGTGATTATAGCCGCATGCTAATGCATAACGGACAGAATTGGCTTCAGCATTTATTCAGTCAACCTGAATTTCCCAAAGATCTTGTATTTCACAAGCTATTTTTACAGGCCGTGGATTGTGGTCTGGAGGAGCCGTATCTGTGGGAATACATGAATCATTTCCCGGCATCTTGGCAGCAAGAGCCATATATACTGCCATGGGATGAGGGGTTGCTTGCTCTGAAACTGGAAAATGAGCATAAAAAACAGCTAATACTAAAACCGCTATCCAGAATGTATAAGAAAGAACTATGCCGTTGTATTGGGGAATGGATGAGTTGGGAATTAAAGGTGATTCGTCGTGCGCTAAAGCGTGCGGAAAGGAGCAGAGCATGAGTACCATTTTGTTTTGGAGCCCCATTAAGGGGGCTAGTGGAAGTAGCTCTTTGGCGGCAGCAATAGCAATTACCATAGGCAATCTATATAGAGGAAGACTATTATTGACTCATTTGGGTCGTAGACATACTGGTATTGAATCAGGATTACCTATACAAGAGTATGGTATGGATGATCCAACCCTACAGCTTCAGGAAGGGGGCTGGGATGCTGCCGCACGTTTAGTTCTGCGAGGGACACTGTCTAAAGAAAATATTCGTAATTATACGACACCTGTACTCGAACATACTTTGGATGTACTTGAGGGAACCTCCAGCTTTGGAGCTGCACCGCCGTTACTGTCTCCAGGGCTTGTACGGGCAGTAATAGATACAGCGAACCAATATTATGATTTAACGCTAATTGATGCAGGAAGTGGAGCAGGATGGGGGGCTGTACAGCATGAAGCATGTGCACGAGCCAAACTGGCTGTTCTTTCACTCACTCAGAATATGCGAGAGTTAGACGCTTATTTTGAATCCGTGTCACCGTTATCTACCTACTCATCGTTACCCTTATTAATAGTACTTGGAAAATATGATGTGCATTCTCAAGTGAATGAAGCGAATATTCGCAGGAGATATGGCTACAAAGGTGCTCTGTATACAGTCCCTTATAACACCGGATTTATGGACGCATGGAACCGCAGGGATGTGATCGGCCATGTGCAGCGTGAGGTACGAAGTGGAAAAGGGCAGCCTCGCAAGCTTTTTATGACTGTAGGATGGGCGCAGAGTATACGTCATATCAGCAAAGCTATTCTGGAGGCGGCAGAGTCCGATCTTCGGCTCAAGGCTTTGGAGAGGGGCGCTTAAATGCTGTCCGCTCAAATGATCAACGGATTGATTCTTACCTGTATAGTATTGATGTGCATCGTACTGATTATTGTAAAATATCGAGGGAATTTTCACTCGCGACATTCAACCCTTCGGGTAGAAAAAAAGAATGAAGATGCCACATTCGAAACATTAATAGAGTATATCAAAAATGCACTTCATGAACTAAGTCATAGCCAGATGGCGGATGCCGGATTGCATGAAGAGGAATATAGACGGCGTATCCATCAAAGGGCGGAACTACGCAGGGCATTAAAGGACTGTGCCAATGGTAGCAGTGGAGATAAACGTTTTGTTAAAAATCTGATGGCTGAGCTTCTGATTCACGGTTACGGCTTGAACGAGAAAATCGTCGATACTGTTATGCCATTCTCCAGACCTGAGTTGTTTAGCATACAGGATCAATTCGAAATTATATTTTACCAATACCAGCAGAAGTTTGGCGCTGATGCACTATCACGTTTACTGGATACTTATGACTTGGCCGAAATGAGATATTCACAGCAGGGTGAAGAAGATGGAAGTTATCTCGTTACCGCAGAGGACATTCGTTATATCTATGATTGTGAGTACCGGCCCCTTTCCTTTTTGGAGAAGGTGGATATTATTGTCCAGCGGATTTATCAGCATTACAAAGGCTTTTCCGTCATTGATGATATTCGTGACCAGCGGATCGACGGTGTAAGTGGGGGCGTCAGTGGTATGCCGGAAGGTGGGATTCCTGCATCATCAGACTGGCCTTCCGATGGGTATGTATTTGAACAAACAACTATGCCTACTGCCAATAGTTATGAGAGCGTATGGATTTTTTATAAAGGTAAAACGATCCATCTTTCGTTCCTTTCCTTCGGATCTGAGCGTGAACTTAAAAGGGTGTGCCAAAATATTTACAAATACAATTACCCGGGACAGCTTTCCGAAGCGAATGGTTATAAGGTCAATGAAATGAAGGATGGGTCACGGGTAGTGGTGGTACGACCTCCTTTCTCAGAATCGTGGGCTTTCTTTGTCCGTAAATTTGATATTCAAAGCGCATCGCTGGAACAGTTAATTAAGGGACAAAATGCTGATTTTCCAATCCAGCTACTTTCTTATTTAATGAAAGGCAGCCGGATTACTGCTATCACAGGCGCGCAGGGCTCAGGTAAGACGACGTTGTTAATGGCGATGGTCAAGCACATTTATGCTTCGTATACGCTTCGCGTTCAGGAAATGGCTTTTGAACTGCATCTACGCAGCATCTACAGTCGCCGTAATATTCTTAGCTTTCGAGAAACGGATCATATTTCAGGACAACAAGGGCTTGACTTACAGAAAAAAACAGATGGAACCGTCAATATACTAGGCGAAGTAGCAAGTGATGAAGTAGCTGCTTGGATGATTCAAATGTCGCAGGTTGCCAGTCTGTTCACCATTTTTACTCATCATGCCAAAACATTTCGTGATCTCGTGTTTTCACTTCGTAATTCATTGCTCAAAACAGGAGTATTTCAGCATGAAGGCATTGCTGAGGAACAGGTAGTTCATGTCATTAACTTTGATGTGCATCTCAAACGTGATGCGGAAGGGCGACGCTACATCGAACGGATCACAGAATGTGTGCCGCGTGACCCAGATCATACGGATGCAGGCTCCAATGCTTCAACGAGCTACAGTTATCGCCACGTTATGGAATATCGGAACGGAAGCTATATACCGATGGAGCCCTTAACAGCCAAAAGTGTACAAGAAATGTATGAGCAGATGAATGTAAATGATGCCAGAGATTTCCGCAGTTTTTTGACCCGCTATTGGGAGGAAGACTATGAGTCTTAAAGAAATTTTATTATGGATTTTACTTATATCAGGTGGGGGCTTTACGCTTCTATATATAGCTTTATGGGGGTTGCGTAAGCGCAGTAGTCATGCAGTTCGCAGAGGACGAATTTATTCTGTGAAGGAAGGGCGCAAGGGAAAAGCGGTACTGCAACGTGAGCTGCAAGCCTTACTGCATAAGTTGTACACGCTGTGTATGAAGGTCCCTTTCTTGTCCGGATACATCATGAGTATACGTAAGCGACTAGCTGGTCAGCATGCCTACGATGAGTACAAGCTTCGCCTACAGACGATGAAGATGACACTGTTCATCTGGGGAGCTTTTGCTTGCAGTGGTGTTGTGCTGGTCATGATGAAGCCAGGAATAGAGTTTGCTATATTAGCCGTTTTATGCGGAGTGGTAATCAACAGTCTTATTTTGGATATGGCCATTAGCCGGATGGAAAAAAGGCTACTTGCACAGATGATCGAATTATTCGCCAATGTGCGTCACTATTACCATCAGCACGGTATGGTGGAGGAAGCTATATCCGAAGCGGCCGATTTGGCGGAGGCAGAGGCCGGGAGACACGCACGACTCATCCATGAGGCGCTAACAGATGTTGATCCGCACGAAGCATTGGAAAGATACTATGAATCGGCTCCTAATCGATTTTTAAAAGCTTTTGCCGGTATCTCGTATATGGTAATGGAGTTTGGTGATCGGGTTGAGGAGGGTGGCTCCATTTACTTGAAGGGGCTCGGCAGTCTCGCACGCGAAATCCAGTTGGAGTTGCTGCGAAGAAATAAACTGGACTATCTGTTAAAAAGTCTAAACGTGATCGCACTAGCACCAGTTTTCTTTACCACCCCAATCGAGACATGGGCGAGGTCCAGCTTTCCCTCCATGGATGAGTTTTATCAGGGAAAATTGGGTTATATCACAAAATTATCCGTTTATATTGTGATAATCGTATCTTATTTCCTGTTACAGAAGCTACAACAGACCGACGAGACAGGATATCGTGCGGGTAGAGGACGGAGGGTTTGGGAGCAGAAGCTATACCGTTTTCCTATCATTCGTAATGTGGTGGATTCTTTAATTCCGCGACAGCATATGTCTTCTTATTTTCAAATAACCCGCTTATTAAAGGAAAGTGGTGCGGAGATTAGGCTGGAGTGGCTCTACATACGCAGAATGGCTCTTTGTATTATAGGATTGGTGCTCAGTATCAGTACGATATTTTTTTTACATGAAGCTGAGAAAACGCATATCCTTCACGCACCAGTGCAATCGGGTCAAATGTTTGGACGTTTAAGTCCGGTGGAGCAAAAAGAAGCTTTGAAGCAGAGTGAGATTGATCGCAAAATCATGCATTCGCTGAACATGAGGTCAAATAGCACATACGAACAGATGTACGCTGCTTTAGAGCATAATGCTAATGGAACTGCTACTCCTGAACAGTTATCCACAAATACTTGGCGTATCCTCCAAAAGCTAAAAGATTGGAATGATGAATACATCAAGTGGTGGGAAGTGCTGATTAGTTTGATTGTTGGGTACGCAGCCTATCAAATGCCTATGCTTTTATTATATTTGCAACGAAAAATGCGTCGGTTGGATATGAGGCATGAGGTGTATCAATTTCAAACAGTTATTTCCATTTTACGGGTTATGGAACGAATGTCTGTCGAGGAAATATTGGAGTGGCTGAACAGATTTTCAGTTATATTCAAAAGACCTCTGCAAAAATGTTTGCTTCATTATGAACATGGGCCAGAGGCAGCTCTCGACTTGCTAAAAGAAGAAGCGCCTTTGCCGGAATTTCAACGTCTCGTGGATAAGCTTCATTTGTCTTTAGGTAAAATTACGATTCGAGAGGCCTTTGATGATTTGGAATCCCATATGTCCTACTATTTCGAACAAAGAAAACAGGAGTATGAAAAAATAATAGACAGTAAGGCTATCTGGGGAAGGATGATTGGTTTTGCCCCGATGTATGGTCTTATCTTTTTATATTTGGTGATTCCGTTGATCGGCATGAGCTTTGTTCAGATGGATAACTATTATGAACAAATACAAAAAATTCAGTAAGAAAGTTAACCTATGACTAATACAAAATAACAAGCTAGGAGAGAAAAATAAATGAATAACGCATCAACAGCTTTAAAGGTAGCCGCTGGGATATTTTTGACCATCGCTCTAATTACGATTGTAGTTATACTATTTATTTCAGCCCAGGAGGCGACTAAAACGGCACAAAACAATTTTGCTGATATTCAGACCGAATTGTCTCAAGCCTCTTTTACGGTATATGACGGCACAACGATTAGCGGTTCCCAGGTGACCAATGCGCTGCGGAAGTTTCAGGGGAAGGACCAATTCGGCATTCAGATTAAAACCGGCAAAAATATGGCAGGCCAGTGGTACGGTAATGCTCTGAACATTAGCCCAGACAGTGAACAGTATGGCGCCGTGAATGGTGGCAGTGATAAGACAGGGAAAATCACGAATACACTTAATGAGAAAGAGAATGAATACGTAAATCCGAGTGGTAAATTTAAAGCTGAAATCGTCAAAGACAAATCGAACGTGGTACGTGGGTTGTTGTTTACCCAGTCCTAAGCACTACAGCAGAGATAATAATCATAAAGGGGATGAGAGTATGTCTGATCACGCTTCAAGTATGCTGCGGCTTGGTGTGTCAGTTATTCTGTTCATAACCGCATGTGTAACGGCAGCAGACTTGTCCAGGCAGCTGGATGGTGCACTGGAATTAAGATCACAGCAAGAGGAGCATTCTGAAGGGCGAATAGCCCATACTGCTGGGGTGGGGTTGCCGGAGCGGATTAAAGGAACTCAGGTCATACAGGCAATTCGCATGAACTTACAGGAGGGGATTTCGATTCAAGTCGACGGGACAGAGTATGATGTATTTTCTGAACCGTTTGAGCCTGATGTATCGACCCTGGATGCTTCCTCATTATATTCCATGTACCCCCAGCGTAATGGGAATGGGGACATAACATCTGTACGTTTTGAGAAATTGGGGGAAGACTGAAGTGGTTCAAACAATATCGAAGCTGTTGGGGGCGCTGCTCGCTGTATTGCTTTTGTACATCGTACCCGCAGCTCAAGCTGCTGAACGGCAGGATGATATATCCGGGTTAAATACATATCATGCAACTGTACGTTTTGTTGATATGGTAAGAACCAAGGGTTACATTACACCGACGATGTATAACGATTTTATGCGTGATCTGGAATTGACAGGCAATACGTACGAAGTTGACTTGGAGCATATGCACAAAAAGTATGTACCGGACTATGCAGATGCCGCGAAGCCAGACAGTTTTCTGGGCAATTATGAAGCTGTATATGATGGGTACTATAATTCGCAAATTTTTCCTGTACTGTTTCCTGACAATCAGCAGCCAAAATCAGATCAGACGCGTCGATATACCTTGATGGCCGGGGATTATTTTACGGTCCGGGTACATAATACGAATCGGACTCCTGCGGACTTGTACAAATCATGGCTTCTTGGTGGGGCAGATAGCGGCAAGCCAGCAGTTACAGCTTCTTACGGGGGCATGGTTCTGAATGAGGATTACTGATTTTGCGGTCATATTTATACTTTTGTTTTTGCCCTTTGGTGTAGTTAGTGACTTACGGGTGCAGAATCAGCGTGAAGTGCAGCAGCTAGAAATGAAATATACGTCGGCTCTCCGTACCGCAGTTCAGGATGCAGGGGTTGTACTCTCACAGAATGAACGTCAGGAACGCGAGGCCGGATACGGATCGGATAAGTTTTTTCGGGTAGATAAAGAAGCAGCGCTGAACACGTTCCTGCACACCCTTTTTCTTAATGTAGGCATTGATGGGGATATAGTAGCACAACGTGCATTATTGGATTACATACCGGCTATTGTAATTCTGGATTATGACGGTTATTATGCGTTCACCTCAGAAGCCTATACAGACGAGCATGGACAAGCTGCTATTGGCCACAAATGGAGCGAAAAAAAGCCATATGCCTATGTTGATTCAGTAGGCAACAGTGTGGGGTTCACCTTGGATAATTATGTGCACGCATACGATGCTCGAAATCACAGGTGGGTAGAGGGCTTTCAAAAGGAACTTCAGGATCAGACCGCTATATCTTTGCTGAAAAATTCAGAAACTTTTGAGCAAATACGTCGTTCCACCATTGTTCGCAGCGTTCAAGAGAACTTGGCGCGAATTATTAATGTCCATAACGAAAAAGCAGCACGTAACGGCATAACTTATTCGTTCACGCTACCGATCATTCCGCAAGAGGAGTGGTACAACACGGTAGATGATGTGGGGCTGATCGCGTTTATCCAAGGCATTCCGGTTGGAGACAGGTATTACAATAACTATGGATTTGGTGGTGGGAGAGTCGTTAGAAAGCAAGACATTATCGGTGGCATAGAACCAGATACTGGAATAAAGTATTTTTATAGAGATTCATGTCCAGCTCCCTTTAAAGCGAGTGAACGTTTCACGGATGAAAAATCTGCAGCAGCTGCGGGTTACTTTGAGTACAAATGTTATAATGGCTTAAAATAATCACCCTCATGGGTGGTTTTTCTTTTTTTAGGCAGATCCATACCAAAAAACCTTAAAATTCACTGTTTTCAATATTCCGATATGGTTGCAGAATGTGCTACAATAAAGCTTTGAGAGAAACGAAATGCATATGAAATAAGAACAGTCGGCAATGCCGATGACAATAAGGAGCCAAAAACAGCTTATGAGTTTATTGACTGTAGAAAATGTATCCCACAACTTTGGGGACCGCGCATTATTTAAAAATGTTTCCTTTCGATTGCTTGCGGGGGAACGTGTAGGTTTGGTAGGAGCTAACGGTGTTGGTAAATCGACACTCATGAACATTCTCACTGGAAAATTGCTTAAGGATGAGGGTAAAGTGGAATGGACTCCACGTGTGCGTTACGGCTATCTGGATCAGCATACCAAGCTGACACCGGGCAAAACGGTACGTGATGTATTGAAGGATGCTTTTCTTCCTTTGTTGGAATTGGAAAAGGAAATGATGCAGATTACTGACAAAATGGGGGATGCTTCTCCTGATGAGTTGGAAGTGTTGCTGGAACAGATGGGTGAAATTCAGGAGCAACTGGATATGGGGGATTTTTACCTCATTGATGTAAAGGTTGAAGAGATGGCGAATGGACTAGGTCTGTCGGCCATAGGACTGGATCGGGATGTATCCGCACTTAGCGGCGGGCAACGGACAAAGGTTCTTCTTGCTAAGTTGCTGTTGGAAAAGCCGAACGTCCTGTTGCTGGATGAACCTACCAACTATTTGGATGTAGAGCATATTGAATGGCTTACGCGCTATTTGAAGGATTATCCTTATGCTTTTATTCTTATTTCACATGATACTGAATTTATGAACCAGGTCGTTAATGTTATTTACCATCTTGAATTTGCCAAGATGACCCGTTATTCAGCTAATTATGAAAAGTTTCTCGAAATGGCGGATCTAAACAAAGCCCAGCATATTGATGCTTATGAGAAGCAACAGGATTTTATTAAGAAACAGGAAGATTTTATTCAGCGTAATAAAGCGCGTGCCTCTACATCAGGCCGAGCAAAGAGCCGTGAAAAGCAGCTTGATCGGATCGAACGTATTGATAAGCCTGAAGAAGCCGCAAAACCAACCTTTCAATTCAAAGAGGCACGTGCAAGCGGAAAGACGGTATTTGAGGGTATTGATTTTGAGATTGGTTATACACATGCCCTTTTGCCTAAAATGTCCATGACGATTGAACGTGGCGAAAAGATTGCAATTGTCGGCTACAATGGTGTCGGTAAATCGACATTGCTCAAAACCATATTGGGAAAAATTCCGCCAATCAGTGGAAAAACCTATCAAGGTGATTTTTTGCAACCCGCTTATTTTGAGCAGGAAGTAAAGGCCGAGAAAATTACACCGATTGACGATGTGTGGAATGAATTTCCGCATTTGAACCAGCATGAAGTACGAGCACATTTGGCGCGTTGCGGTTTGAAAAATGAGCATATCACGCGTCCGCTATCTGCGCTCAGTGGTGGAGAACAGGCTAAAGTCCGTCTTTGCAAACTGTTAATGCGTGAAAGCAACTGGGTACTGTTCGATGAGCCTACCAACCACTTGGATGTTAAAGCAAAGGATGAGCTGAAACGTGCTTTGAAGGAATACAAAGGGACCGTATTGCTTGTATCTCACGAACCGGACTTTTACGAGGATTGGGTAACCAAAACGTGGAATGTGGAAGAGTGGTCAAGTAAAGTTAACTAAAATCAGCTAAATCCAGTTCCAGCAAATTTCACACGAAGTGGGGTTTGCAGAATTAGAAAAATATGCTAAGCTATCTTTAGCTTATACAATAAAATAGTCACACTAGGGGAGCCGCCCATGCGGCTGAGACGGAATAAATGGATTTCGGACCCTTTGCACCTGATCTGGGTTATGCCAGCGTAGGGAAGTGAGCGCCGTACAAACAAGGCAACACCATCTTTATTTTTGTTTGTGCGTGGGACGATACACGTATACGGATTCATGGTCCGTTCGATTATTGGGCGTTCGTTAAACCACTTCCTTGGGGAAGTGGTTTTTTTGCGTTTCGTTCATTTTAAGTAGTTCGAGCTTCCGTAGACGATTCACATATAATCCCCTTTCATTCCTGCTGGTAGACGTGGCTGGCTAAGCTTAGATCCTTTAGTCCAATGTGAGGTGAAGACAAAATCGAATTACACGCAATTTCGATGGAAAAGGGCACTTTTGCACAAGCCGCCCAAGTGGCTGCTGTGATTTGTCCGTATGTTCATTATGTACACGCACGTTTAAAACAGAATGGTGCCTCTGCATTGCTTTCTTTGACTCGCAGCCTGGTGGAGCAGGAAGTTCCTTTGCAACAAATTGTAGTAAATGATCGTGTGGATGTAGCTTTACTTACTTTGGTCGGAGCCGTTCAATTACCAGCTAATGGATTACCTGTTGTGGATGTGAAAAGCCTACTTCCAAAGGGTACACGCTGTGGAGTGTCTGTACATTCCTTGGAGGAGATGCAAATTGCTGAGCGGGCAGGAGCGGACTATGTACTTTATGGTCACGTATATGAGACCCATTGTAAGCCCGGTATTGTACCGCGGGGTTTAGCTCAGCTTGAACATATTTGCAGACTGTCAAACATTCCGGTGATTGCGCTAGGCGGCATACAACCGCATCATATCCCGGAGCTTTATAGGGCCGGAGCAAGCGGAATTGCAGTGATGTCTGGTATATGGGAGGCTGAGTCGCCCGTTGCAGCTGCAATGGAGTATAGGCGAATGGCAGACCTTGTAGTTCACAGCCTGTAGCGAGAAAACGAGAGTAGAGGCAAGCTGAAAGCAGAAGGGTTTATGGAGAGGAGATACGGAACAAATGCTAAAGATACACACAGAGGAAAGAGTGATAGGACACGCTGAATGCTTGGTCATAGGTGGAGGTGTCATCGGCAGTTCCATTGCTTATCATGTGGCCAAGGAGGGAAGAAGTACGATTATGCTGGAACGATTGATCCCGGGTGAGGGAGCCTCAGGAGCAGCGGTTGGAATGCTGGCAGCGGAAAGTGAAGAGTTCACCGACTCTGAGCTATCACGATTTGCTCGCATAAGTCGAGATGCATTCCCTGAGCTTGTCTGTGATCTAGAGCGTTTGTCAGGTATTTCGGTGGAATTCCGTACTGAAGGGTTTGTGACCCCTTTCCGTACGGAGACTGAAGGCCAAAAACGCTGGAAAGCTGCTAAAACGCGAGAGGGTGATTGTCCTATCTGGTGGGATGCGAAAGAATTGGCCCGACGAATTCCAGGTTTGGATGAACAAGCGATCGGGGCAATATATCGTTCAAAGGAGACACAAGTGGCTCCTGTCCAGCTTTGCCGTGCTTATGCAGGTGCTGCTGCGGTGCTGGGAGCAACGGTATGGTCTGGTACACAGGCAGAGCAACTGGTCATACAGGATGGTCGAATTTGCGGTGTCCGCACAGATAGTGGTTTTTTTTCCTGCGATCAGGTCATTATTGCCGGAGGCTTGGATAGCATGAAATTGCTAGCGCAGGTTGGGTTTGAATATCCACTTTATCCGGTCAAGGGCGAAGCGGTAGCGGTCTCCTTGAAGGATCACCCGTTAGAATATACCATTTATGCTGATGATATTTACCTCGTGCCTAAACAGAATAACGAGCTTTGGATTGGGGCAACGAGCCTTCCACATCAATATGACGAAGAGGTGACCGTAGGAGGCTTGGAGGGGTTGCTGGCACGTGCCTCTGCCTGGCTGCCGCGCGTCCGTGAAGCTTCTTTTATACGCGCTTGGGCGGGCTTACGTCCGCAGGCTGTATCAGGTCATCCTTTTATAGGAATTGTTCCTGGGGTCGAGGGCGTATATGCTGCAGTCGGGCATTATCGTAACGGTGTCCTGCTGAGTGATGCTACCGGGCGTGCGATGGCAGCTATGCTTAATGGGGCTTGTGCAGCAGAACTTGGGATAAGTAGTTTTTCTTCTGAGCTCCTCAAGGAGAAAAGCTTATGAAGCTGACGATTAACGGCCAGAGCCTGACCTTTTCTAATCGAATCACTCATGTGAATCAATTGCTACATGAGCTTGATGTAAAGGTGAAAACCGTAGTGGTGGAGCTGAATCGGCATATATTGACCCGTGAAGATCATGATGAAGCGGTACTGAAAGATGGAGATTGCCTAGAGATTGTACATTTTGTGGGAGGCGGTTGATTATGTTAACCATTGGAAAAGCATCTTTTACCTCGAGGTTGTTGTTGGGAACAGGAAAATTCTCTGATCTGGATATCCAATCCCAAGCCGTAGAGGCTGCTGAGACGGAAATATTGACGTTTGCTGTACGGAGATTGAACTTGGAGGAACGGGATAAGCAGCATTTTCTCGATATGCTGGATTTGAGCCGGTATACACTTCTTCCCAACACAGCAGGGGCTACAACAGCAGAGGAGGCGATTCGTATTGCCAAATTGGCAAAAGCCTCCGGCCTGTGCGATATGATTAAGGTGGAAGTCATTGGGGATAGCAAGACACTGCTGCCGGACCCATTTGAAACGTTGAAAGCTAGTGAAAAGCTGTTAGAAGAAGGCTTTATCGTGCTGCCCTACATATCGGACGATGTGATTCTAGCAAAGAGGCTACAAGAGCTTGGAGTACATGCCGTTATGCCTGGAGCTTCACCGATTGGTACAGGACATGGTTTGCTTAATCCGTTTTCATTAGGTCTAATTATTGAACAGGCGGAGGTTCCGGTTATTGTCGATGCGGGTATTCGCTCACCCGGTGACGCGGCAATAGCGATGCAGTTAGGGGCAGATGCTGTTTTGTTGAATACATCCGTATCAGGAGCGAAGGACCCGGTAAAAATGGCAGAGGCCATGAAACTGGCTGTTCGTGCTGGAAGATATGGTTTTGAGGCGGGGATGATTCCTGTAAAACGTTACGCTTCAGCAAGCAGTCCGATAGAAGGTATGGTTCAGGCATGAAGGTAACTGACAAATCCGGTGCAGGAGGAACACATTCAAGTGACCGTTATTCCAGACAGGAAAGATTCGCGCCCTTTGGACCGACAGGACAACGTCGGCTTGCTTCTTCCCACGTACTAATCATAGGTGCCGGAGCGTTAGGTACAGGTATTGCGGAAACGCTCGTTCGCGGGGGTGTAGGTACAGTGAGCCTCGTAGACCGGGATTATGTGGAATGGAGCAATTTGCAGCGCCAGCAGCTTTTTCAGGAAAGTGATGCTGCGCAAAGATATCCCAAAGTAGTAGCTGCTCAGCGAAGATTAAAGGATATTAATTCGGAAACGGTTATACATGCACATGTACTGGATGTTGGGGTGGAAGAGCTGGAAGAGTTGATCCAAGGGGTAGATCTCTTGATGGATGCAACCGATAATTTCGATACCCGACTTCTTATGAACGACATGGCACTCAAGCATCGGATACCTTGGATTTATGGGGGATGTGTAGGCAGCTATGGTGTAACCTACACCATTTTACCGGGTCAAACGCCTTGTCTTCACTGTCTGCTGGGAACTATACCGTTTGGTGGGGAAACCTGTGATACCGCCGGGATTATTCCGCAGGCTGTACAGATGGTCACGGCTAACCAAACTACGGAAGCTTTCAAACTTCTTGGTGGATATCCGGAAGATTTGAGAGGAAAGTTACTTTCGTTTGATTTGTGGAAAAATGAGTTTGTAGCGATAGCAGTAGATAGCGTTAAAAAGGAGAACTGTCCTTCTTGCGGCAGCCACCCGACGTATCCCTATTTGTCGGCCTCTCATCGGCAGAAGACAGATGTTTTGTGCGGTAGGGATACCGTTCAAATTAGACCAGCAAACCCGACACATCTGAATCTTGCAGAAACAGCAGATAGATTTGCTTCTTTGGGAGAAGGAAAAGTAGAGCGGAATCCGTTTTTGGTTTCCTTTAGTACAAGCGAGCATCGGTTGGTTGTTTTTGCAGATGGCAGAGCGTTGATTCATGGGACAAAGGACGTGGCAAAAGCAAGAAGTCTGTATCATCGCTATTTGGGTTAAACCATAAAAGCAGAAAGCCATTCTTTGGAGAATGATTTTCTGCTTTTTTGTTACAATAATATTATTATGCTTTAATGGCTTATAACACAAACTTGTTCGTATCCAATATGTAATGCTATGTCCAAACCAGGTGGGTGAAAAGGTGAGCCCGTTAATTTTGCTTGTGGATGTAAATGAAGCGTCTCCCGTAATTGTTCGTCCATTGGAGCAGGAAGGTTATCAGGTGGTTCATGTTAGCAATGCGACGGATGCAAGCTCTTATGTAGCCCATAATCCTGTGGATTTGCTGCTGCTCAATATAGAAGATAAACAGACAGTTTCGCAAGGTTTACTTCGCATATTGCAGCAATACCATCCTCAGGTCCCGCTATTAGCAATGACTTCATCAGATGAGGAGGACCATATTGTTTCCTGTTTTGAACAAGGAGCACATGATGTGATCGTTCTGCCCTTTTATCCTAGAGTTTTTCAGGCTAGAGTGGCTAATTTATTGCGGATTTTTGGTATTGAACGTGATGTGAAAAGGGCAATCGAGGCGGGTGATTTACATATAGACAATGCAAGCAGATTGGTGAGCAGAGGGGGACAAAAGCTGGAATTAACTCCGAAGGAATTTGATCTTTTACTTCATCTGGCGATACATCTTAACCAAGTTTGTAGCAGGCAGAAAATTCTGAAGGATGTTTGGAAACATGATTATATCGTTGATACGAACGTTGTAGATGTCTATATCAGACATTTGAGGGTTAAAGTAGATAAGGGGTATAAGTTTAAAATGATCCGTACGGAACGAGGGATTGGTTATTCACTCAGAACACCAACTGTATCAGAATAGCACAAGGCATATAAAAAAGCCGGAACTTTTCGTCCCGGCGCGCATATTTCAAAATGAGTTTCATGCTACAGCACTACAGCACGCGGCGTGCTTTAATGTATGTTTTTTTCCAGTTGCCAGAGTCCAAATTGGAGATGGTCACGCCAGGTCCGCCGTAAGTGTGCAAAATTTTACCCCCGCCCATATAGACTGCTACGTGGGTAATGTTGCGTCCTGTAGCACGACTACCGCTTGAAAAGAAAACTAAGTCCCCTTTTTTCAGATTGGACTTGGATACGGCATGTCCAACTTTAGACTGTTGAACAGAAGTACGCGGCAAATTTACTCCGTATTTCTTGAATATGTGCTTCATGAAAGAAGAACAGTCAAAATTACGTGTAGTGCTTGTGGAAGCTCCAAACTTATAAGGAGTTCCCATATATTTTTCACCGTAGTTAATCACTTTTTGGCCTACCGAAGTCGTAGTGGCGGCTTGTGCCGTATTTGTTCCCTCAATTGCAAATGTGCCAAAGCCGATCGTGGCTGCGACCCCTGCTATAATTACCTTTTTTATGATTTTCTGCATATTCATGTTGTAAATACCTCCAAAAATTGATTTGTGCAATATTTTGCTGAGTTGCTAACTAACTGACAGCGTTGAGTATAACAGTTTTGAAGCCGCCTAATAGTTGGAAAAGAACTCTCAAATGCTTGAGGGATAAGACTTACACAGCGATTATTAAAAAACGATTAAAAATTACAATTTGTAAAAAATATATCGATTCATTGATCTCTATAAACGGAAAAACCCTTGTTCATCAAGGGTTTTGAGTGAAAAACAATTTATATAATGGTTACAATAATGTCATAATTAGTCCTTGCTTTGAATAACGAGTAGCAGACCGCTTTTGATGGAAATCGTACCTTTTGAAGCCGTTAGCTTATTACTGACAGCACGTGATTGTCCCATTTTGAGGGTGGCATTATGTAACGGATACATAAATCCTTCTAGTTGTATGCCAGTTACTTCGGCGGTCATAGGAAGCAGCGATGTATATGTATAGCCCATAGGTTGGATTTCAAGCGTTGATCCGGTGAGCTCAATATAATTATGTGCGTCCATAATAGCGCAGCTAATATGATGCTGCATTGCACGTACCAATATTTGAACATTAGCCAATGTGTGGTCCATCCGGGTGCCAGTCACACCAAGCATCAGTACTTGATCTGCCTGTTCGTCCATAGCGATTTCTAAAGCAAGCTCAGTATCTGTTAAGTCTTTAAGTACTGGATCGCACGCAATCATACGTTGGCTTGCTGATTCTACCTTTTCTTTTTCCTCTGGTGTGATTGAATCAAAATCTCCTACAGAGATATGTGGTGTAACACCGTGCTCGATCAGGAAAAGAGCACCTTTATCTGCACCTATAATAAAATCATCGGGCTGTATTTGATGTAAATCTTCTTCATTAAGACGACCACCTGAAAATACAATCGCTCGTTTTTTTGTCATAATCAACATCCTTTCTTTCTGATACGATCCTATATATACCATCGTTTTTAAGTATACCGCGTTAAATATGGCTTGCACAATTTTGGAGGACATGGCTACAATGAAACAGAAAAAAGAAAGTGTAACGTGTAATAGGAAGGAGAACGAAATGATTAACGTTTTGTTTGTGTGTTTGGGCAATATTTGCCGCTCTCCGATGGGGGAGGCAATACTGAGACATAAAGCGCAGGAACGGGGATTGGGTGCAGAAATCGGGGTGGACTCGGCCGGGACAGGCGACTGGCACATCGGAAATCCTCCGCATGAGGGAACACTAAAGCAACTTAAACTGCATGGAATCAGCGAACAAGGCATACAGGCGCGGCAAATAACGGGCCGTGATTTTGACGCGTTTGATTATATTGTGTGCATGGATGACTCTAATGAACGAAACATGCGAAAGATTGCAGGTGGAGCGGAGGCAGATATTCTAAAATTTATGGATTTGCTCCCTCAAGAAAAATTAAGAGAAGTACCCGACCCATATTTTACAGGGAATTTTGAAGAGACCTATCGATTAATGGACGCAGGTTGCGACGCCTTGCTGGACAAGATCGTAGAAGAAAAGCTATAATGTGAACGACAGATGACGGCAATCATTGCCGTTTTTCGTTATACATTTTTGAAAGCGCAACCAAATTATGAAAAAGAAGAAGGAGCTTTATAACCTAGTAGGTCAAATGCTCCATTCCCTTTTAGTTACCTTGGAGAATTTACTCAGGCGCGATCCAAAAAATACATTAGCGCGTCTGGCAACTCGTTTTGCCAAAAGCCCCACAAATGTTTGCCATCCTTTTCACGGTAAGAAACTTCAGCGTTCCGTTCGCGCAGCAAATCTGCGCATTGACGGTTAAGCTCTACAAAGTTGTAAATGCCAGTATCACTCTCAAATGCATCTTCCTGAAGGCCAACCGTCATCCACACCCGCAAATGAGACAGATCTTTCTCACGGGCGATGATTTCCTGCGAAGCTTCATAGTAAGCACCTGAGAGGCTGATAATGCGGTTGAACAACTGAGGATACATCAAAGCCAAATGCAGAGACACACTGCCTCCCAGTGAATCCCCCGCCAAAATACGGGATGCTGCATCTTTTCTTATAGGATACTTTTGCTCTACATAGGGAATAATCTCTTCTGCAAAACAGGCGGTATACGCCTCAAAACGATTGCCAAAGGGAGCATACTCCTGCGTTCGAATTTTTGTATTCACTTCCACACCTACAATAATGAAGGGTTCGACGCCCTCATCTAGAATGAGGCGGTTGGCATGAGTTGCAATGCGGCCAAAATTGAAAAATTCTTCTCCGTCCTGACAGTACACGACCGGGTAGCTCAATATTTCATTATAGCCGGGCGGCAAATAAATCCGGAGAGTTCTGGTCTCGCCAAGAAAGCGGCTGTCTACTTCGTCTTTAAGGATGGTTCGTTTTAAATACCGAGAATCCGTCATTTTTCGTCACCTTTCTTGGGTATTATTTTGCATTCGGGATCACAATAAGTTAAGATTACCCTGATTGCAATAGATGTTTAAAATTTCAATCATGTACTAAGCTGTTACAGTAAAAAACATACCCTGTTACACACACAAAAATGTGACAAACTCAAAAAAAATAACTAAATCTTTGACGCGAGCGATATAACAGGTGTATAATAATCCTATAACAGCGGAACTTGATATTCAAATTTTTTTGTTGAGGTGAAGAAAATGAGCAAGGTTCCTTATGAAGTTTACACAGAGGAAGTTGAGGCGCTGTCCGTACTTTCTCCGGATGGTGAAATTATCAATAAAGATATGTTGCCTAAACTTACAGATGATCAATTGAAAGAAATTATGTATCGAATGGTATTTACACGTACTTGGGATGACCGTGCCGTTAACTTAGGCCGTCAAGGGCGTCTCGGTTTCTATGCTCCGGTATCCGGACAAGAAGCAACCATGGTTGGTAGCGAATATGCGCTCCAAAAAGAAGACTTTATTGCTCCAGGCTACCGCGATATTCCGCAAATCGTTTGGCATGGCCTGCCATTATACCAAGCTTTCTTGTATTCCCGTGGTCATCAACACGGCGGCCAAGTGCCGGACGGTGTTAATGTACTGATGCCGCAAATCATCATTGGCGCGCAAATTTTGCATGCTATGGGTATTGCTATGGGTTACAAGCTGAAAAAACAAAAACAAGTCGCCATTACATATACAGGTGACGGCGGTTCTTCCGAAGGTGATTTCTACGAAGGCCTGAACTATGCTGGTGTATACAAGTTGCCAGTTATTTTCTTTGTGCAAAACAATGGTTACGCGATCACGACTCCATTCTCAAAACAAACGGCTGCTCTTTCGATCGCTCATAAAGCAGTAGCTGCTGGTATTAAAGGCGTGAAAATTGACGGCATGGACGTGCTTGCAGTTATTAAAGCCGTTCAAGAAGCTGCAGAGCGTGGACGTAATGGTGAAGGTGCTACTTTGATTGAAGCCGTAACGTACCGTTTCCGTCCGCATTCCCTTTCTGATGATGCAACAAAATATCGTTCTAAAGAAGAAGAAGGCGAATGGAATGCGAAAGATCCAATTGCCCGCTTTGCGAAATACCTTGAGAAAAAAGGTCTTTGGACTGAAGAAGATACAGCTCGCGTAAAAGAAGAAGCTAAGGCAAAAGTGAATGAAGAGATCAAAAAAGCCGAGAAAACAGAAAAAATGACAATTCCTGGCCTGATTGATAGCATGTTCGAAACAACGCCTAAGCACTTGGAAGAGCAAAAAGCTGATTTTAAATAATTGAACTTGAAAGAGACCGGGCGGTAACCCGATCCGGTCTGCTTTTCGATTGACCTGAACTGAAATTGATCTGTCAATGTTTAAGGAGGAAATGAAGCAAATGGCACAAATGAACATGAAAGAAGCGATTCGTGACGCACTGCGCGTAGAGTTGAAACGCGACCCTAACGTCCTGCTTTTCGGTGAAGACGTAGGTCATGTAGGTGGCGTATTCCGCGCTACAGAAGGTCTGCAAAAAGAATTTGGCGAAGAACGTGTATTCGATACTCCGCTGGCGGAATCCGCAATCGGGGGTCTTGCTGTCGGTTTGGGTATTCAAGGCTTCCGCCCTGTAGCTGAAATCCAGTTCGTAGGCTTTATCTTTGAAGCGCTTGATCAAATGGCAATTCAAGCATCCCGTATGCGTTACCGTTCCGGTGGACGTTACAATTCTCCAATCGTATTCCGTACACCTTTTGGTGGCGGTGTTAAGGCAGCCGAGCTGCATACAGATTCCTTGGAAGGTCTGCTGGCTCAAACACCTGGTATCAAGGTTGTTGTTCCATCCAACCCTTATGATGCAAAAGGTCTTATGATTGCGTCTATTCGCGACAACGATCCTGTGTTTTTCATGGAGCATTTGAACTTGTATCATGCATTCCGCGCTGAAGTTCCTGAGAATGATTACACAGTTGAACTGGGCAAAGCTAATGTAGTTCGCGAAGGTTCCGATGTGACGATCATTACTTACGGTATGATGGTACACACTTCGGTTAAAGCTGCGGATGAGCTGGAAAAAACAAAAGGTATCAAAGTAGAAATCATTGATTTGCGTACCATTAGCCCGATTGACATTGATACCGTTGTTGCTTCTATTCAAAAAACCAATCGTGCCATCGTTGTTCAAGAAGCGCAAAAGAGCTCCGGTGTAGCTGCTGAAGTTATTGCACAAATTAACGAAAAAGCAATCCTGCATCTGGAAGCACCCGTTCTGCGTGTAGCAGGTCCGGATACCGTTTATCCTTTTGCTCAAATTGAAGATACTTGGTTGCCAACGCCAACACGTATCATTGATGCGGTTAATAAAGTATTGGAATTTTAATTAAAGCACACCGTAAATTTGGGAGGTTTTAAACGTGGCTAAATTTGAATATAAATTCCCGGAGCTAGGTGAAGGTCTTCACGAAGGCGAAATCATCAAGATGCACATTAAGCCCGGCGACAAAGTAACAGATGAAGATATCATCATGGAAGTACAAAACGATAAGGCTGTAGTTGAAGTTCCTTGTCCGGTTAATGGTACAGTACAAGAAGTATTTGCCAAAGACGGTGACATCTTTAACGTAGGTCAAGTCGTAGCTGTAATTGATGCAGAAGGTGAACTTCCCGAACAAGAAGATGCACCAGAAGCACCAGCTGCTAGCCCTGAGCCAAGTGCTGCTGCACAAAGCGGAGCTGCAGGTACAGCTAGATTTGAATATAAATTCCCAGAGCTGGGTGAAGGTCTTCACGAAGGCGAAATCATCAAGATGCACATCAAGGCTGGCGACAAAGTAACAGATGAAGATATCATCATGGAAGTACAAAACGATAAGGCTGTAGTTGAAGTTCCTTGTCCGGTCAATGGCACAGTACAAGAGGTATTTGCCAAAGACGGCGACATCTTTAACGTAGGTCAAGTCGTAGCTGTAATCGCTGCAGAGGGTGAACTTCCAGAACAAGAAGAAGCACCAGCTGCTGCTAAACAAGAACAGGATGCTGCACAAGGCGGAGCTAACACTAAACCAGCTGCAACTCCTGCTGCTTCTAACAAAGATGTACTAGCTACACCTAGCGTCCGCAAATTTGCTCGTGAGCAAGGTGTAAACATCGCTCAAGTGAGTGGCTCCGGCAAAAATGGTAAAATCACCAAAGAAGATGTAGAAGCTTTCAAAAATGGTGGAGGCCAAGCGGCTGCACCAGTAGCGAAAGAAGCTGCAAAAGCACAAGAGCCTGCTAAGAAAGAAGCGAAAGCTGCAGCAGCATCCGCACCAGCAGCAGATCCACGTGCTGAGGAAGAGCGCGTACCATTTAAAGGTATCCGCAAGGCTATTTCCAATGCTATGGTTAAATCGGCTTATACGGCTCCGCACGTTACGATTATGGATGAAGTAGATGTAACTGAACTGGTTGCTTTCCGTACTCGTATCAAACCAATTGCTGAGAAGAAAGGCACAAAAGTAACATACCTGCCATTCATCGTAAAAGCTTTGGTTGCTGCTTCCCGTCAATTCCCGGCTCTGAATGCCTCAATCGACGAAGAAGCAAACGAAATTGTCTACAAAAAATACTACAACATCGGTATCGCTACAGATACAGACAACGGTTTGATCGTTCCTGTTATCAAAGATGCTGATCGTAAGAGTATCTGGATGATTGCTGATTCCATTCGTGATCTGGCTGTGCGCGGTCGTGATGGAAAATTGGCAGCAAATGAGATGAGAGGAAGCACAATCTCCATCACTAACATCGGTTCCGCAGGCGGTATGTTCTTTACTCCAATCATTAACTTCCCTGAAGTTGCGATTTTGGGTACTGGACGCATCAGTGAAAAAGCAGTCGTGAAAAACGGTGAGATTGTTGCCGCTCCAGTAATGGCTCTTTCTCTGAGCTTTGACCACCGTATTATTGACGGTGCAACTGCTCAAAACTTCATGAACTATATCAAACAGCTGCTCGCTAACCCTGAGTTGCTTGTTATGGAGGTGTAATCAATGGTAGTAGGAGACGCTTCTCTGGATATTGACACATTGGTTATCGGTGCGGGTCCTGGCGGCTATGTAGCTGCCATCCGTGCCGCACAATTAGGACAAAGCGTATTGATCGTTGACAAATCTGAGCTGGGCGGTGTCTGTCTGAACCGTGGATGTATTCCATCTAAAGCTTTGATCTCTGCAGCTCATCAATACGAAGCGGCTAAACATGGCGAGTCTTTCGGTATTTCGGCTGAAAATGTAAAAGTAGACTTCGCTAAAACACAAGAATTCAAAAACGGCGTTGTTAAGAAAATGACAGGCGGCGTAAGTGGCTTGCTCAAAGGCAACAAAGTTGAAGTTTTCAATGGCGAGTGCATGTTCATCAACGAAAACGAAGCGCGTGTATTCAACGAACATGAATCACCACGTTACCGTTTTAAAAATGCAATTATCGCAACAGGTTCCCGTCCAATCGAACTGAAACCATTCCCTTTTGGTGGACGCATTCTGTCTTCTACAGAAGCATTGAACCTGCCTGAAATTCCGAAAAGCCTGATCGTAATCGGTGGTGGATACATTGGTGCAGAGCTCGGACAAATGTACTCGAAATTCGGTTCCAAAGTAACGATTATTGAAGGTATGGATACAGTGCTTCCTGGTTTCGACAAAGATATGACTTCGATCGTTGCGAAAAGCATGAAGAAAACGGGCATCGAAATCTTCACTGGCGCTAAAGCGGAAAGTGCAGAGCAAACAGATAAAGACGTAACAGTGAAATTCTCCGTTAACGGCGAAAGCAAAGAAGTAACTGCTGATTATCTGCTTGTAACTGTTGGACGTCGTCCAAACACAGACGGTGAACTGGGTCTGGATCTGATCGGCCTAGAACTGGATGAGCGCGGAATGGTGAAAGTTGATCACCAAGGACGTACTAGCATTCCTCACATCTTTGCAATCGGCGATATCGTAGCTGGTCTTGCTCTGGCGCACAAAGCTTCTTACGAAGGTAAAGTAGCTGCTGAAGCAATTGCAGGCGAGCCGTCTGTAGTAGATTACAAGTGTATGCCGGCTGTCGTTTTCACGGATCCAGAATGCTCCAGCGTAGGCTACACAGAGTCACAAGCCAAAGAAAAAGGCTACAATGTCAAAGTTGGCAAGTTCTCTTATGGAGCAAACGGTCGTGCGGTTTCCCTGAACGCTGCTGAAGGTTTTGTGAAAATCGTTGCTGACGCTGACACAGGTTTGGTACTGGGTACGCAAATCGTAGGTCTGGAAGCTTCCAACCTTATTGCTGAGCTGGGTCTGGCGATTGAAATGGGTGCTACACTCGAAGATATCTCCTTGACTATTCATGCTCACCCTACACTGGGCGAGATCGTTATGGAAGCAGCGGAAGTCGTGCTGGGTCATCCGATCCACGCATTGGCACCACGTCGCTAATACCATTTTTCATTATCTCGTTCTCGTTTTCATACATGACAAAGAGAGGCAAGGAGCGCTATATCTGCGCTCTTTGTCTCTTTTTTTTCAAACTTTAGGATTTTCAGGACTACCATGAAAATTCACACAGTACATGGTCAACGAAGTACCGTACATGATAAACTAACTATAGATATGGGTGCAGAAAAGAATTTTAAAGATTAGAATCTGGCGATGCCAGGTTTTTATTCATGCTCAAAGGAGAGGAATAACGTGCGTAACTATTTGGAACTGCTGGAGGATATTTTAGAGAATGGAGTAAAAAAAGAGGATCGTACAGGAACAGGTACACTATCTGTTTTCGGAAGGCAACTCCGTTTTGACCTGGCCAAGGGCTTCCCCTTGGTGACCACCAAAAGAGTACATTTGAAATCCGTTATTCATGAGCTGTTATGGTTTTTGCGGGGAGATACCAACATTTCTTATCTCAAGGAGAACGGAGTTACCATTTGGGATGAGTGGGCAGACGAGCAGGGGAATCTGGGGCCTGTATATGGGTCGCAATGGCGCTCGTGGGAAACAACAGACGGACAACATATTGACCAAATTGCGAATGTCATTGAAGCTATTAAAAAAAATCCGGATTCACGTCGACACATTGTCAGTGCTTGGAATGTGGCTGAAATCGAATCGATGAAGTTGCCGCCTTGTCACTTTGTATTTCAGTTCTATGTAGCTGGAGGGAAGCTTTCCTGTATGCTAACGATGCGTTCTGTGGATACCTTTTTAGGGTTGCCGTTTAATATCGCAAGTTATGCATTACTAACGCATATGGTTGCACAGCAGTGCGGTTTGGAGCCCGGCGAATTTATTTGGTCAGGCGGCGATGTGCATATTTATTCAAATCATATGCAACAAGTGCATACACAGTTGGAACGTGATCCTTATCCGTTGCCTCAGTTGAAAATTCTGCGCAAGCCGGATTCGATTTTTGATTATACCTACGACGATTTTGCTTTTGAAAATTACGAATATCATCCAGGGATTAAGGCGCCTGTCGCCATTTGATTAGAGGAGGTGGGAAAATGGGCATTTCAATGATATGGGCTATGGCACAAAATGGTGTGATCGGCCGAGATAACAAACTTCCCTGGCGCCTCCCTAGAGACATGGCCTTTTTCAAAGAGCAGACGATTAATAAAACGGTACTCATGGGACGCAAAACGTGGGAATCCTTTGGAGGAAAAAGCCTGCCAAACCGGCGTAACGTTGTCTTGACCCGAGATCTGCGCTATCAGACGGAAGGTGCGGAAGTAATTCATTCAATGGAAGAAGGACTCCAATTAGCAAAGCAGGAAGAGTTAATGGTCATCGGAGGAGCAGAGATTTATTCACTGTTTTGGCCACATGCTGATCGGCTGATTGTGACTCGGATTGAGGAGGTTTTTGAAGGCGATACAACCTTCCCTGAGCTGGATTGGAACGGCTGGAATATAGTTAGTGAGACCCCAGGTATCAAGGATGACAAAAATCCCTATGAGTATCGTTTTGTTGTTTACGAGAGAACCGAATAAGAATAGACTATATCCGACCCCACTCATTTGAAAAATTAATAAACCATATAAAAAATCCTTTTGGCTGTTGATGCAGAAAGTTGCATAAGTTTTCATCACTTTTACGCTGTATTGTGATACAATAAATCAAATTCAATGAGAACAGACCCTTTCATAATACAAATAGACAAATTCGAATTTGACTTAAATTCTGAATGGATGATCGGGGTTCATAAGCGAAGAGATGGGGGAACGTAACATGTCTACACCAACTGGATTTATGGAATACACACGACAGCTTCCTACAGACCGGGACCCGGCAGAGCGTATAAAGGATTGGGAAGAATTCCATAAGCATATGTCTGAGGAAGAGCTGCGTACCCAAGGGGCGCGTTGTATGGACTGCGGAACCCCTTATTGTCATACGGGGATGGATATCATGGGAGCAACTTTAGGCTGCCCGGTTCATAATCTCATTCCGGAATGGAACAATCTCGTATATCGTGGTTTGTGGAAGGAAGCGCTAGAGCGGCTGCACAAAACGAATAACTTCCCAGAATTCACAGGTCGTGTTTGTCCTGCGCCATGTGAGGGTTCATGTACTGTGGGACTGATCGGACAGTCTGTTACAATTAAAACCATTGAGGAAGCTATTATCGAAAAGGGTTTTGAGGAAGGCTGGGTTGTCCCTAATCCGCCAGAAAAGCGTACAGGCAAACGAGTGGCTGTTGTCGGTTCGGGTCCGGCAGGTTTGGCTGCAGCGGCTCAGCTTAACAAAGCAGGGCACAGCGTGACTGTGTATGAGCGTGCAGATCGTGTGGGTGGATTATTGATGTATGGCATACCGTCCATGAAATTGGATAAAAAGGTTGTTCAGCGGCGTGTGGATTTGCTGGAGGCTGAAGGTATTCAATTCATCACCAATACGGAAATCGGCAAAGATATCCCTACCGATCAGTTGATTGGTGAATATGATGCTGTTGTTCTATGCGGTGGTTCTACGAAGCCAAGAGAATTCAACATTGAAGGTAGCGATTTGAAGGGTGTTCATTATGCGATGGATTATCTGAATGGTACCATCAAAAGTTACTTGGACTCCAATCTGGAAGATGGAAACTATTTGTCTTCCCAAGGTAAGGACGTTATTGTAATCGGTGGCGGTGATACGGGTTCGGACTGTGTAGCTACTTCTTTGCGTCATGGTTGTCGGAGTGTCACTCAATTTGGCACACATACCAAAGCACCTATGGAGCGTGACCCGATTGCCAATCCTTGGCCACAATTTCCAAACGTGTATTCTCTTGATTATGCACAGGAAGAAGCTAAGGCGTTGTTCGGAGAAGATCCACGTGAGTTCTCCATCATGACGACCAAATTTGTAGGTGATGAAAACGGTAATCTGAAAGAGCTGCACACCATTCAAATTCAACGGATTGTTGATGAAACAGGGCGCAAAATCTATCAACCGATTCCAGGTACGGAGCGCGTATTCCCTGCACAAATTGCTCTTATTGCCATTGGATTTGATGGTCCTGAGCAAACGATTGTAGAGCAAATTGGCTTGGAGACGGATCGTCGTTCCAACGTTAAAGCACGTTATGGAAAATATGTTACTAATGTGGATAAGGTTTTTGCTGCAGGTGATATGCGTCGCGGACAAAGTCTTGTTGTGTGGGCTATTAATGAAGGTCGAGAAGCTGCGCGTGAAGTTGATAAATACCTCATGGGCGCTACCGTTTTGGTGTAATTATAAATTTTATGTTACGGATCAGTCAAAGCTCCATCTTCGGATGGGGCTTTATTGTATTTCAAGCTGAGTCTCCCAGAAGCGAAAAATGAATAAATGATTATTGAGCTGTGAAACATTGTGAAATATATGTTATATAATATAACTTAAATTTAATCGTATCACCATATATTTCTTATCTAAATTGATCATAACATAAAAAAGAGTGTTTAGTGTAGCTTTTTTATAGAAAAAAGAATTATTTCACAAGAAAATTTGATAAAATCTGATATATATGTGATGTAAATTAACATATACATAACTTTCGTTGACTATTTAAAATCATGACCTGAGAGAACCATGGTATCTATGGTATAATACACGTATATTGTTGAAGCGTTTGACTAAATGAATTTACAAAGGAGCTTTCGTCGGGAGAAGGCTCCTTTTGCATGAGGCCGGGATACCTGTGTTTTCTTTAATATCCATGTATATGTATGATTCATGGAGGAGAAACAGAAGGCCGTCAGGAAGGAATGGAGTATGAATGAAGACGTTGATTATTGCTGAGAAACCGGATATGGGACGGACGATTGCCGCTGTTATGGAGCCGCGGGCTAAAAATAACCGTACCTATTTGGAAGGGGAGAAATACATTGTAACCTGGGCGATCGGGCATTTACTGGGTTTGGCTGAGCCGGATGCATACGATGCTAAGTACAAGCGATGGAACATTAAGGATCTTCCTATTATCCCTGAGCAGTTCAAAATTGTACCGAATCCGAAAACAAAAGATCAGCTGAAAATGATTGGTGAACTGGCCAAACGCTGCGATGCCATCGTAAATGCTTGTGATGCTGGACGGGAAGGGCAATATATTTTTGCGTTGATCCAACAGCAATTAAAGTTGCGTCAGCCAGTTAAGCGACTGTGGATTTCAGACTTGACAGCGGAAAGTATTGCGACAGGCTTTGAACGATTGCGAGATGCTTCGGAGTTTGAATTTCTGACTCAAGCTGCGCGGGCACGAAGTGAAGCGGACTGGCTGATCGGCATGAACGCTTCCAGAGCGTTCACAACACGACATAACACACTGCTGTCGGTAGGACGGGTGCAGACTCCCGTGCTGGCACTGATTCATGACCGGGAAAAAGAAATTGAGGCATTTCAGTCTCAAACCTTCTATGACGTGTGGGCAGAATTTAAGCAAGATCAGATCAAGTACAAAGGTGCGTGGCAGGGGGATAGGCTGACGAAGCCAGAGGAAGCTGAGGAAATCGCTGCGGCTGTTCGCGGAAAAATAGGTAAAATCACCAAATATGACACCAAGCAGACAAAAGAGTATCCTTTTAAATTGTACGATTTAACGCTGCTTCAACGCGAGGCGAATGCCAAGTACGGTTATTCGGCCAAAAAAACACTGGATGTGGCACAAGCGCTTTATGAGCGCCACAAGGTCATTTCCTATCCGCGTACCAATTCTAACTATGTGACAGAGCAAAATATAGACGGCATGCACAAGGCACTACGGATGCTGGGCACAGGTCCTTATGCTGATCTGGTCCAACAAGCGAACCCCAATTTGGTTCATAAACAGAATAAATCGGTCTGCAATCCATCTCGTGTTGAGGATCACCATGCTATTTTGCCGACATTAAAAAGGCCAGGAACACTAAGCAAAGAAGAGCAAAATGTATATGACCTGGTTATTCGCAGGTTTTTGTCGCATTTTTTTCCGCCTGCTGAATACAAAATGCATACCGTAATGACACAGGTGGACAAGCATCTGTTTAAAACAAATATTAAAGAGCTTCTTTCCTTGGGGTGGAAAGTAGTTTTAAGTAAGGTTGATCAGGATAAAGGTAAAAAGAGCAAATCACCGAAAAAAGAAGATGAAGAGGAAACGGACGAGTGGACGGACAAGAAGTTTGAGATTGATGCGGGGCGTCCCGTGGATTGTGTTCGCGCCGAGATGAAAGAAAAGGCAACTCAGCCCCCTAAAAGCTACACGGAGGGTACATTGCTTAAGGCGATGGAAAGCGCGGGTAAACAGATGGAGAATGAGGAATTGCGTGAGGTCATGAAGGATGCCGGTTTAGGCACACCTGCGACGCGGGCCGCCACAATTGAACGATTGAAAAAGGTTGGCTATATTGAAATGAAGGGTAAAAAGATTCTTATTACGGAAAAAGGAAAGATGGCTATTGACCTGATCCGTCATGCTGGGGTTGATCTATTAGCCTCCCCGGAGATGACAGGTCAATGGGAACGTCGCCTACATCAAATTTCCAAGGGTGAGGCGGCTCAAGAGAAGTTTATGGAGAACGTTAAAAGATTTACGTTGTCCATCATTGATAAGGTGAGGCAGCAGCCGCCGGCTCCGGCAAATGCCTTTGGTGAGGAAGCAAAGAGGAAGCGTGCGGTTGGAAAAGAAGGCGCAAGTAGTGCGCGTGCGAGCGGACGCACCGCCGCCAAAGGGGTGGGGCGTGCTACATCAGGACGCGGTGGCAGCGCTGGAAGCGCAACGCTAGAGCAAGCAGCACCACCAGCACGCAGCTCTTCCGACGGATCCTCAGGCATTTCAGGAAGCCAAAGGCAAGCTTTAGGTAGCTGTCCACGCTCTAATTGCGGCGGAAGCATTATTGAAGGGCGTAAAGGGTATGGGTGCAGCCACTACAAGCAGGGTTGTGGCTTTGTCGTCTGGAAGGAATATGCTGGAAAGCAGATTACCGAAACGATGCTCAAGTCCTTGTTGACGAGGGGACAGACGCAATTGTTGTCTTTTAAGCGTAAAGATGGATCGACCGTCAAAGCGCGAATTGTTCTGAATGAACCTGGTACAGGACAACTTAGCGTTCGAGAGGAATCCTGAGACAGGGTTTAGACCAATACAAAAAAGGACCCTATCCGAGGGTCCTTTTTTGTTGGTGCAATTGTATGCTTTCGTGGATAACCCGTGGTACTTCCGTTAGCTTCTGTATCGTATACATCACGGAGTTCACGTTTTTTTGCAGTTCAACCATATTGTAAATCCATTCCTTAGGCTGCTTGAGATATACAGCATGAATACCTGCGGCAAGGGCTGGAGAAACATCAGTGCGCAGAGAATTCCCGATCATCCAGGTGATGCTTCGGTCCAAGCGATTCATCTGGATGATTTCTTCTAGGGCTTCGACATTTTTATGCTGGCGAATGTAGATGCGGTCATCAAAGTAGGTAGCCAGTTTCATTTGTTCAATCTTTCTTTCTTGAATGATCTGCTCACCGCCAGTATACAGATGGAGGGAATGCCCTGCTTTTTGGAGGGAGTTCAGCGTTTCGACCATGCCTGGATATGGTTCGATTTCCTGTTCGTACACACTTCGGCCAAGAGAGCGAAGCTCCTGCTCTTCCCGAGAATCGAGACGGCGTCCGAATTGTTCCGAGAAAAATTGGTACGTATCTATCAAAGATTGTGGGAAATGCTCGCTGGCAAAGCCTACTTGATGAACTCCAGCCACATCAATTTCGATTTGTTTTTCACGAATCGTATTTTTCGTTAGGTTATGAGTTGCAAACCATTCCTGAAGCAAATCGAAAAAGTGGTTGAGGATCAGGTCAAAATACTTGTTGCAGTGGACTAAGGTGTCATCAAGATCAAATAAAATGTGCTGCTTCGGATACGACATGATGCATACTCCTTCCAAGCCAAAGCTTTAACGTTGCTTCGGTTATAACTAAAAGTACAATTCAAATTACAATCCAATATAGGATTCCAAAAATACCTGTAAATCAGCCGCGCCATCGGGACGGATGCTGAATCTTTCCTTATGATAACGTCCGATGTGAATTCGGAGCAGACCAGCGACTCGTAAAATCATCATATCAGACATGAGTGTATCTTCCAAACGGCTCAAATCATGGCGCATATCTTCGAGAGACTTAGGACCTTGAGCTACATAACGCAGAATTCGTAGCCGCTGCGGATCATTAACCGCACGAGTGAGCCGTAGCAGAAGCGTAGGCGGTTCTTCCTCGCTCTCCTCGGGGATATCTACTGGATACTGGATCAGCAGTGTGCGGGTATAAAAACAGTATGAATTAATCGGGCGATTATGGACAACTGGAAATAGGACTACTGTATCCAGGTCTTCCATGTGTGGCACGACTAGTCCAGCTGTCGCATATTCAACCAGTGCTTCCGGTTCCATTTTACTCAGCAGCATGCGCTTTTCCGCAGCGTCTTCTTCTGCCAACACACGCAGTTCGCCTTCCAGGGCCCGAAAATAATCACGATCCCACAATTTGAGGAGTGGTGCGTATACCTTACGAATGCGTAAAGATTCTTCAAAGGTTAAAAAAGGGATATGCGGAACGAGCAACTCAAACATATCTTTATCCGGACCGTGGTCCAAATAAGAGATATAATCAGATATTTCATCTGATTCCGGACGAAGTAACGCCCAAGCATAGAGTGCGTCATAATCGCTAAAAGGGCAATCCTGAGCTGTAGCCAGCTCAGTACGAACTTCATGTTGTAGTCGTGCATCTACCTTGTCGATCCATTCATGGCCCAAGTCCATATCTTGAACCCACTTTTTAGTCACATAGGCCATGAAGCTGCCGAGCAATTCATAAATTGGAGAAGTGTCTATTTTAATTTGATAACTCATGGAACCCAATGCCTCCTATTCTGTCTTCTAGCCCAGAGCGGTGAACGTAATTAAGCCCGTCCATAAGCAAAACATGAGCATTTTAATGATTGCTCACTTATTTATTATGGCTTGTTCTGCCAGGGATTGTCCACTATAATATGAAATAGTGCGTTGTGACGTGAATGGGTTCGGATTGAACATACGAGGCTCCTTAACCGAAGGAGTCGGATACATACCAGACAAGCTCTTTCCGTAAAATCGTCATCTCAGATGGCGATTTTTTTCTTCTATTCTTTAATACACTAATTACACCTGAATTTGTATATGTGATTTGCCGGTTTTGCAGGACGGCATGGAATACATAGTGATAAGAATTATTATTGATTATGGAATCAAATGCAAATCATTTCTTAACATTGATTTTTTTATTATTTTATTTGTTCGATCAGGAGGAGCTAGGATGTCGTCGTCGTTACGGGTTCATTATTTTATTTTAATTGCTGTTATTATTGTTGCCGGATTATGCCAAGGTTTATTATTACCTATTCTGTCAATCTCGTTGGAACAAATGGGAGTTTCATCTTCACTAAATGGAATGAATGCGGCTGCTCTGTATATTGGTTCATTTGCAATGACGTTGGTGGCAGAACGGACATTGGGCTGGTTAGGGTTCAAAAAGCTGATGGCCGGTGGGCTTGTGCTAGTGCTCATTACGCTGCTGCTGTTTCCGCTAATCCCTGATATTCGAGTATGGTTCATACTGCGTCTGCTAGTAGGTATTGGTGACAGTGCATTGCACTACTCTGCGCAGCTATGGATATTGCTGGTGACTCCAGCAGAGAAGCGAGGCCGCAACATTTCCTTTTATGGTATGTCATATGGTCTGGGTTTTGCATTAGGACCATTGGGATTATGGCTACTTGATTATGGAATGCTGGTTCCATTTGCTGCGTTGGCCTTATTGTGCTTGCTTGTTTTGCTGTTGGTGTTAATTAAGCTGCCGGACTCCAGACCAGAGAAGCTGGAGTCCGAGGCGCGTCCCACTCAAAGATTTCGTCGCAGCTACAGCTGGGCATGGTACGCTCTTTTGCCTGCATTTCTATATGGCTATATGGAAGCGAGCCTGAACAGTAACTTTCCAGTCTATGGCCTGCGTATTGGCTTTCATACCGATGAAATCGCCGCCTTGCTGCCGTTCGTCAGTTTGGGAGGGTTAGTTCTGCAGCTGCCGCTAGGGATATTGAGTGACCGTTGGGGACGTAAAAAGGTGCTAATGAGCGTAGGCATAGCAGGGGGAATGACCTTTATGTTGCTACCATGGAGCGGCAATCATTTTATGTTCACTTTGATATTGCTGACCCTAGCAGGTGGTTTAGTAGGCTCCTTTTTCTCCCTCGGTTTGGCCTACGCCGCTGATCTGTTGCCCAAATCATTTTTAGCAGCCGCGAATGTACTGGCATCCTTTCATTTTAATCTGGGAAGTGTGATCGGACCTAATATTAGCGGGGGGTTGCTGGACTTTGGAACTCAAGGCAGCATGTTTCTTGTCCTTGGTGGTAGTTACATTGTTTTCGGATTGTTAGGTTTGTTTTCCAGAAAAAGAGTAACGGCGGTTTAAAACTGCGGTTTGCATGGTATTTGTTTCACATTTACTATAAAATATAAACAGTATTGATGGTGCGCAAAGGGGAATCACTTAGATGATTAAAATTCGGAAGCTGACCAAACAAGTGGGACCTGAACGGACCCGGCTACTTCGAGGAATTGATGCTGAAATTCATCAAGGCGAATTCATAGCCATAGTGGGGCCAAGTGGAAGCGGCAAAACGACGCTGCTTCGCTGTCTTGCTTTACAAGAGCCATGGGATGAAGGCAGTTTAATTGTAGGTGGCAATGATGTGCTGAAATCCGGTTGGACTGGCAAGATGAAAATAAAGCGGGAATGGGCATACCTGGAGCAAAACCCGCATCTAAATATGAATCGAACCGCTCTTAAAAATGTGCTCATTGGCAGATCCGGTCAAACTCCAATGTGGAGAATGGTGACCGGTATGGTGCGTTCCGACGATTATATGGGAGCGATGGACGTACTGGAGGATCTGGGTCTGCTGGATAAGGCGCATGATAAATGCGACAAGCTCAGCGGTGGCGAGCGGCAGCGGGTAGCGACTGCGCGTGCTCTCGTGCACGGAGCTAAAGTTATTTTAGCGGATGAGCCTGTAAATGGACTTGATCCAGCTTCGGCAGCGCATGTATTGGAGACTTTTCGCAAGCTGTGTTCTGACGAGCGGGTGACGATCATGACTGTATTGCCGCTGGAAATGGCTGAACGCTTTGCTTCCCGTATATGGGGGTTGAATGATGGTGAATTGGTGTTTGATATTCAGGGAAGACGATTGACACAAGCGGAAAAGAACAAATTGTGAAGGGGACGGCAAGAGAAGTGAAAATAATGCTGTTGAGAATGGTGGCTGGCTGCTGTTCCTTGCTGCTCCTTGCTGGATTTTTAAGCGGCTGTAATGTTATTAGCGATCCCATTTCGCTGATGGAGACACCGACGATGTCTGACGAGAAGCAGGAACTGAATGGTGCAGTGAATACGCAACTAGGGGCGGTACAGCCTTTAAGGCCGAATGATCCAGATGACCCGACGCCAATTCGAACGGGTGATTTGAACAATGATGGCACAGACGAAGCAGTGCTCTTTTATGAAACGCCTGATGAGAGCGTAAAAATACATGGTGCCTTGTTTGAAGATCAGGGGGGAACGTGGGTAAAGAAGCTGACGTTTGATGGGGAAGGCACTGTGCTGGAGTCATTTAAGCTCGTGGATTTAACGAATGATGGAACACTCGATATTGTAGCGGGTTTTTCCAGCGGAGATAGTGGCGATGGCGGGGACCAGAAGGGACTCATCGTGTATTCCTATACCGGAGGAACTCTGGAGAAAATATATGCTACAGGTTATACGGACTTCGTCGTAGATGATTTTAAGCATAACAAGATGGACTTAAACGGGGATAAATTGAATGATTTGACGATTATCACGCTGCGACGTAATGAATTCTTTACAGTTAAAACATTCCAATTCAGTGGGGGGACCTTTAAGGAAATCGGATCGTTGGATTTGGACAGTCAGGTCTTAGATGTCTATAATGTCGTTGCTGGCAAGGTAGCCGAGGGTAGGCAGGGGATTATTATAGACACCAAAATTGCTCAGACCACTACCGTTTCCAATGTTATTGTGATGGATCACGGCAAGCTTAGGAAGCTTAATCTTATGGATGTCACCTTCAAGGATGCGACCATCGCCAGTGGTGATGTGGATGGTGACGGTATTCTGGAATTTGGTAATTTGGAGAAGCCTAAAGGTTGGAGTAACAAGCCGCTGGATGAGGTTCCATATTTTGTGTCGTTCTATCAGTGGGACGGGGCGAAAGGAACGATTTTTAAGCAGCAGCAGTATCGTGATTCTAATGAACAGGTCTACTTCAGATTACCGAAAGAGCTGCATGGCAAGGTGACGATTGATCCGAAAGTTTCGAAGAAGGACAGCTATTTGCGCTTTATTTTGGATGATACAGACAAAACGATAGCGGAAATTAAATTTTTCTCGTTGTCACAATGGGAGCGAAACAACGAAGGGTATAGCCAACTGTGGCGAACGAATGCGCAGGTCATTGGCATTAAGCGATCCAGTGAGCTGGAACCGCGTAAAACCATTAAAAACAAGCTGGGGGAAAGGCAGGTAGAGTAGAGTGAGTAAAGTTTTAATCATGGAAGACGAGGAATCCATTCGCAGCTTTATCGTCATTAATTTGAAACGTAACGGTTTTGAGGTGCTGGAGGCGTCGGAAGGGCATGAGGCTCTGAATATTTTGAACACGGTGCGGGATATTGATATTGCACTGCTTGACGTAATGGTACCCGGTATGGATGGTTTTGAAGTCTGTCGGAGAATCCGGGAGACGAATGAGCGCATCGGCATTATCTTTCTCACAGCGAAGGTACAGGAGCAGGATAAGGTATATGCCTTGTCTGTAGGGGCCGATGATCATGTGAGCAAGCCTTTTAGCCCGACGGAGCTGATTGCACGTATTCAATCGTTATTGCGTCGGGTGAATGTTCATCGTGAAACAGCAGCCAAAGTGTCCTTCCAGTCTGGACCGTTCACCCTAGATTTGATTGCTAAGCAATTTAAGAAGAACGGGCAGCTGATTGAGCTGACACCGACTGAGTTTTCCCTGATTCAATTTTTTCTGGAAAAAGAGAACACGCCGCTCAGCCGAGATGTTCTACTTGATCACGTATGGGGCAAAGAGTATATGGGCGATCCGAAAATTGTAGATGTGAATATCCGACGTCTTCGGCAGAAAATTGAAAACAATCCATCCGAGCCAGCCTTTTTACAAACAGTTTGGGGACATGGATATAAATGGAAAGGTCAGTCTCAATGATCAAAAAGGGAATTCGCCGACAGATTGTGCTTCACTATTTTTTCGTAGTGTTCTTAGCGCTTCTGTTAGTAGAAGTCATTTTTATGTTTGCACTCCGGTCGTACTATTACGATTCCATTTACAAACATATCGAAAGCCGTATCGAATCGGTAAGTGAATTTGCACCCAAATTTAAAGAGCCGGAACAGTCTTTGCAATCGTATTTGTTAAATACATTTTCTCTGCCCTTTACTGAACTGCAGTTGCTCGATGAACAGGGAAATGTAATTGATAACTCGACGAATTTTGCAGCAGATCTAAGTGTGCAAACAAGTGATGTGACACAAGCATTAGCTGGGGATACGGGCAAATGGATCGGAAAGCAACCGAGCACGGGGCAGCAGGTGATGGCGGTATCTCAAAAACTGGACAATATCGTCGGAGACCAGGTGTACGTTATTCGGTATACAACCTCGCTGGAATTGGTAAATGATAAGCTGTTTACGATTACGCTGTTTTCTCTTGGCATCATGGCAGCTGTACTGGTTATTGTATTTGTGGTCAGTACAGGGCTCGCGAATTCCATTGTTAGACCGATTAATAATATCCGCGATGTATCTGCTCAGATGGCTCAGGGAAGGTTTGATACACGCATTGAAGGCGATTATCGGTATGAGTTGGGTGAACTGGCTTCGACACTGAACTATATGGCACAGGAAATTGTCAGAACAAATCAAATCAAGGATGATTTTATTTCATCTATATCTCATGAATTGCGTACTCCGCTTACATCTATTAAGGGTTGGAGTGAAACGTTAAATTCTGGCGGCTATGACCCCGAAGAGACGAAAATCGGGATGAAGATTATCTCTAAAGAGACGGATCGGCTGATTGGCTTGGTGGAGGAAATTCTCGATTTTTCCAAGCTGGAGCAAAATGCCATGAAGCTTGTAATGGGAACGGTAGATCTTCGGGAGCTTTTGCAGGAAATTATGCTGAACGTATGGGCCAAAGCAGAAATGAAGCAAATAAAACTTCAGCTTGATTCGGAAGAAGCGGCATATTTCGTCCATGGAGACGGTAACCGTCTAAAACAGGTATTTTTGAACATTGTGGATAATGCTATCAAGTTTTCGCATGAAAGCTCAATTATTTTTCTGTCGCTTCAACGGGTTGATGGCAATATCGAGATATCCGTACAAGATACAGGAATTGGAATTAGTGCTGAAAATCTTGCCAGAGTAAGAGACCGCTTTTTCCAGGTAGACCACCAAAACGGTGGTACTGGACTGGGATTGGCAATCTCACAACAGTTTGTCGAGCGCCATCATGGTCAGATGCTCATCAGAAGTGAACTGGGGGCTGGCACCACTATTACGGTTTCATTACCTGCTCTGCAAGCAGAGCAATCCGTGGAACCACCACAACTCACTGAAGAATAGATTTAAAGCCTACTTATAGGTGCAATTAGAAAAACAGCCAGTCCTCTTAAATCGGGAGGGCTGGCTGTTTTTGATTTGGGGTAACGTTATGAAGTAAAACCTTCGGCACGCAAGCGTGTATTGCGCTCGTAAGCTTCTTTCAGCATACGTGTAGTTTGCGGCCGTACCGCCATTTTACCAAATACCACTTCATTGGGTCCGATGACCATAATTTCGCCCGGACTGCCTTTAATGACAGCACCATCGCGAATCACAGCACCTTCACCGATAATCGCATGTTCAATATGGACGTTACGTCCAATGCGTGTGTCCGGCATAACGATACTTTCTTTGATGGCTGATCCTTTACCTACCTCGACACCACTAAATACAACGGAGCGTTCAATTCGGCCCTCTACTTGACAGGAATCATGCAACAAGCTGCCCAATGGCTGCGTTTGACGGTTAGGTACCTTTTGTGCGCTCAACCTTGTGCGGCGTTCACGTGTATACATCGGCCAATCCTTACGTTGAAGGTCGATCGCACAATTCTCGTGTAACAAATCCATGTGTGAATCCCACAGGCTTTTAACGGTACCTACGTCCTTCCAATAGCCCTGGAATTCATAAACGTACAAGGATTCTTGATCCGCTAACATTTTAGGTATGATATCTTTACCAAAATCATGACTGGATTGAGCATCCTGTGCGTCTTCTAACAGGTAGTTTCTCAAGTAATCCCATTTGAAAAGATAAATACCCATAGAGGCCAAATTACTTTCCGGTTTCTCAGGTTTCTCTGCAAATTCTGTGACACGTAGATCTTCATCCGCACTCATAACACCAAAACGGTGTGCTTCATCCCAAGGTACCTCCATGACAGAAATGGTAGCCGCAGCTCCTTTTTCCTTATGGTGGTTCAGCATTTCGCGATAATTCATATAGTAGATATGATCACCGGATAAAATAAGCACATGCTCCGGATTTTGGCTGTCAATATATTCAATATTCTTATGAATAGCATCTGCCGTTCCTAAGTATTCAGCGTTACCTGTGTTGTAAGATGGAAGCAGGGTAATTCCTTTGTCATCTGTTTTTGTAAGACCCCATGGTGTTCCATCCCCGATATGTTCGTGCAAGGATTCTGCCTCATATTGCGTCAGTACACCTACAGTATCAATGTCTGAATTTACGCAGTTACTGAGAGGAAAATCGATGATTCGGTAATGACCGCCAAAAGGTACGGCGGGTTTTGCAATCGTTGAAGTAAGGGGAGCAAGACGGCGTCCCTCTCCGCCTGCCAGCAGCATGGCAATGCATTCTTTATTAAACATTTCGTTTCCCTCCCGGTTTAGTTGTCAGTGTAGTACATACATAAACGGTATGGGGTACTCTTGAAACCATTAGGTATATAAGATTCCCCAAAAACTAAGGTTTATTTTTTTCCTAGTCATTTTTCTGTTCATTGTGGCTAGAATGGGGTAATAACTCAAGTCAGCTTTGAGCCAAAAGCGAATGCATTACCGATTCATACATTTTTACTTACAAACATATAAGGGTGGTGACGTGATGACAGACCAAACTCTTCCGCAACAGGCTATTTCATCGGAAGATATTTATTTGTTTCATGAAGGAACGCTTTATCACAGCTACCGATCTTTGGGTTCCCACCTTACTGTGGAGAACGGAGAACAGGGCGTCCGTTTTACGGTCTGGGCTCCTCATGCTCTCCATGTCGGGCTTGCTACAGATCGCAACAACTGGAATGGGGAACAGGATTCCTTATATAGGGTTCCCAAATCCGGTTTTTGGAGTCGTTTTTTTCCGGGGATATCCCAAGGAACTTTTTACAAATACGACATTACGGGTGCAAACGGTGAACGATTTCTGAAAGCAGACCCTTACGCGGTACGTGCTGAAGTGAGACCGGCAACGGCTTCTGTGGTAGCTTCTATAGATGGTTATACTTGGAACGATGCGATTTGGCGCCGAAAACGTAGAGCACCGTATGGAAAGCCTCTACACATATATGAGCTTCATCTGGGCACTTGGAAGCAAAAAGAAGATGGTACGTTTTATACATACAGGGAAATAGCTGAGCTTCTTGTACCTTATGTGACTGATATGGGGTATACACATATTGAGCTGATGCCGCTGAGTGAACATCCGTATGATCTTTCCTGGGGCTACCAACTTACTGGATATTTTGCACTCACAAGCCGTTATGGAGAACCGCATGATTTTATGTATTTGGTGGATCGTTGCCATCAGGCGGGAATTGGAGTGCTGATGGATTGGGTCCCAGCCCATTTTGCAAAAGATGCTCATGGATTAAGGTTGTTTGACGGATCGCCCCTGTTCGAATATGCGGATCCGCTGATTGCGGAAAAGCCCGGCTGGGGAACGCTGACGTTTGATTACAGCAAACCGGAGGTGCGTTCTTTCCTGATATCTAATGCGTTATTTTGGATGGATATGTACCATATTGACGGCCTGCGGGTAGATGCTGTGACGAGTATGCTACGGCTGGATTTTGAAAAGCAGGACGGTCAATATCGTTTTAACTCTAAGGGAGGTATTGAAAATGAGGAGGCTATTGCCTTCCTTCAACAACTGAATGAAACAGTATTCCGCTATTATCCGTATGCTCTGATGATGGCAGAGGAGTCCAGTGCCTGGCCTATGGTAACTTCCCCAGTAAGCGATGGAGGACTCGGTTTTAATTACAAATGGAATATGGGCTGGATGAACGATACGCTTGATTATATCGAAACGAATTTCGATCAGAGGCCGGAGCGCCATAATTTGCTGACATTCCCCATAGCTTATGCGTACAGCGAAAATTTTACACTGCCGTTGTCGCACGATGAGGTTGTTCATGGTAAGAAGTCGCTGCTTGATAAAATGCCGGGTAGCTATGAGCAAAAGTTTGCCGGGCTTCGAGCGCTTCTCGGTTACCAACTCACCTCGCCGGGCAAAAAGCTATTATTTATGGGAGGGGAATTCGGCCAATTCATCGAATGGAAGGATGAGGAGCAGCTTGACTGGTTTCTGCTGGATTATGACAGTCACCGTTCGCTGCACGCTTTTACGAAAGCGCTGAATCATTTGTATATTCAGGAAAAGGCACTATGGGAACTGGATCATTCGTGGGATGGATATCAGTGGATTGAGGCGGAGGACCGTGGGCAGAGCGTAATTACGTATTTACGTAAAAGTAAAAAGCCAGGAGATACATTGGTCGTGCTTATTAACTTTCAGCCCGTACCGAGAGAGAACTACCGAATTGGGCTGGAAAAGGCGGGGAGTTATATCGAACTGCTGAACAGTGATCATAAGGACTTTGGGGGAAGTGGCCAGCTAAATACCGGAATGATACGGACCGCCCGTATTCCTTGCCACGGTCAGCTTCACAGCTTGGAGGTGACCATACCACCCCTGAGCATCGTTATACTCAAGAAAGCGCCTCGGAGGCCTAAAAAAGCAGATTAACCACATAAGGAGGAAGCATATATGAACATTTTGTTTGCGGCAGCAGAAGCACATCCATTTATTAAAACAGGCGGGTTGGCTGATGTCATTGGCGCACTGCCGAAGGCACTTCGTCAGGCGGGGTGCGACGTCCGAATCATTTTACCTAAATATGCGGGGATTCCCGATACTTATAAAAAGTCTCTGCGTCCGGTAGCGGTAAAGCAAGTAGCCGTAGGCTGGCGTAATCAATATTGTGGAATAGAGGAACTGACATTAGACGGAATCAAGGTTTATTTTATAGACAATGAGTATTACTTCGGTCGTGACGGTATTTACGGTTATATGGATGATGGCGAACGCTTTTCCTTTTTTAACCGAGCGATTTTAGAAATGCTGCCTGAATTGAACTTTCGGCCGGATATTTTGCATTGTCATGATTGGCATACAGCGATGGTTCCGCTACTTCTGAATGCCGATTATCGACATTTACCCTTCTACAGCGATATTCGCACGGTGTTTACGATACATAATCTGCTGTATCAGGGGGATTTTCCGTATGAGGTCTTAACTGAGCTGCTCAACCTGGATGGAAGCTATTTCACCTCCGAGGGTGTGGAGTATCATGGCAGACTGAATTTTATGAAAGGTGGGCTTACGTACTCGGATCATGTCACGACCGTGAGTCCAACCTATGCAGAGGAGATTCAAACGGAATTTTACGGATATGGGCTTGAGGGTCTGCTTCGTAAATTGGGAGATCAGGGTCGCTTAACAGGGATTGTGAACGGAATTGACACCAAAAGCTATAATCCTGCTACGGACAATCGTATTTATACGAAGTACCGAACGAGTCTGACAAAGAAAAAGGAAAACAAAATTGGTCTGCAAAAGGAGCTGGGTCTGCCGGTACGGCCGGACGTACCTATGATTGCCATGGTAACCCGACTTGTAGATATGAAGGGGCTAGATCTGGTAACGAGAGTGCTTGATGAAATCTTGTATTATGATGATATCCAGTTTGTCGTTTTGGGAACAGGGGATCCGGCTTTTGAGCATTGGTTCCGTGAGGCAGCGGGACGCTATCCACTGAAAATGTCGGCGCAGCTTGCTTTTAGCGAACCTCTGTCACGAAAAATATATGCGGCAAGCGATATGTATCTTATGCCATCAAGGTTTGAGCCTTGCGGGATCAGCCAACTGCTAGCGCTTCGTTATGGAAGTATCCCTATTGTGCGAGAAACTGGAGGCCTTAACGATACTGTGCAGGCTTACAATGAGTCTACAGGGGAAGGAAACGGATTTAGCTTCACGAACTACAATGCACATGATATGCTGAACACCATTCGTCGTGCTGTTCATTTTTATCGCCAATCTGAGCATTGGTCGAAGCTTACACAGACGGCTTTCGCAGGAGAATATAGTTGGGATGTTTCAGCCGAAGCGTATATGGATATTTACCATTTGCTCACAAAGACGGACTGAACGGAGTAGGAACACCATATTCATATTAATGAAAAAGGGAATCCCTTTAGCCAGTGTTTGGCTGAGGAATTCCCTTTTTTGCTATGATCAGTCGCCCCCGCCACCACAGCTGCTTCCACATGAAGAGCCGCTGCTACACGAAGAATGGCTACCAGAATCGCCTGAATCATGGTGAGAAGAGCCTCCATGATGAGAACTGTCATGGGAGGAATGATGATGCGAGTGATGCGTATCCCAGTTCGAGCAGCCGCTTGCCGAGCTACAACCAGATGAGCTAGCTAACCCGGCATTGCCTGTAGCATCCGGGTGCATGTGTATGGCAAATTGTTCAGGTTGATACCATGAATACCATACAACAGCTAATAACAGATAGTCGACCTGTAAATAGTTGACCTTAGGCAATTGCTTACCCTCAGGATCATCCACCGCTTTATTCACCCGCTCGCGCAGATGTTGTACAATCTTATGAACCGCTTGTTGGGCTTGCTGTGAAATGGCTATATTCTCCTGAGTATTCCAACGGTTACCTGCTGGCTGCGCCGAAGTTGTGAGTTTGTAATAGTGTGAAAGCTCGTCGTTCGGTAATGGATGATTAAAAAAAGTCCCCCACAAACTGGCGCTATAGCGGTTCCAGCCAAAGCATTCCACATACAACCAATCAAACCACGCACGCTCCTCCGGCATCGGCTGAGAGCCGCCAGAATGGGGCGCATGGTGAAGCATACGACCAAAAAAAGCTTCCGAGAATTGCTGATATTCGCGGGTAAACATCAACATTTCGTGCCATAATTCATCCACATCACTACTGAACATAGGCACACGATTCATAATCGCGCATAGCATAAAATATCGTTTTAGCTCATGCCAACGCCAATCATATTCTTGCTCCGTAATCTCTGGGTGGGCTTCCATTACACGATTCCTTACGCTATGAGCATAGGAGACGGGAATGGATTGCTCCAATAGCTGCATCAGCTCCGTAATCTCTGGATGACGCTCCTGCGTAAGGGAAGAAGGAGAAGGGGAGCTGAGGAAAAAAGCATTCCGGCGCCGTGTTTTTCTGTTTCCCCGGTTCCTGCGTATTGCACGGAATATAAACCAAAAAATGATGAGGTCTATCACAATAAACAACGTCCAAAAGCTACTCATACTATCCATGATGGCTGGCTACTCCTTTCTGAAATAACACGGAATTAAGATTTAGCGTTCGTTATTCAGCAGAGCGAATTCTTTTTTTATCTGGGCTAGCAGTTCAGGATTCGTGATTACATCGCAAGCAGTCCATGCCAAAGTTCTCGCAGCCAGCAGCATTCCTTCCATGGCTCGGTCCTGCATCGCCAAATCGCGGAATTCTGGTGTATGCAAGGCATGCTTCTCGTCAATAACTTGAATGTAAGGATGAATAGCAGGGCAATGAAGCGATACATTTCCGATATCCATGGAGCCATGATCTTCGCCTTCCGTTATATCTTCTTGCGAAATGCCAGCCTGCACCAAATTTGCGGTAAACGCATCGGAAAGTACACGGTTCGTGACCATTTCATCATAAGAAGTCTCATAATTGGAGGTCTCCAAACGACACCCGGCCTGTAAAGCAGCTCCTTCAGCAATTTGAATAACACGGCGAGTCAGCGGGTTCAGTTCTTGACGTGTAGCGGCCCTTACATAAAATTGGGCTGAGGCGTAATCAGGAATAATATTGGCTGCTTGCCCACCCTGATTAATGATCCCATGGATACGCACTGTACTTTTTACTTGTTGACGGAACGCATTGATGCCATTGAACGTTTGAATCACAGCGTCCAGCGCGTTAATGCCTTCGTGCGGGCTGGCAGCCGCGTGAGCGGATTGACCAAAAAATTCGAATTGTACAGCATCAATCGCCAGCGATTTGCCTGATTTTTCGTAACGATCATAAGGATGCGTCATAAGTGCTATGTCGCAATCATCAAACAAACCGGCAGCGGCCATAGGGACCTTAGCACCACGAGTTTCTTCGGCAGGTGTGCCGTATACCCGTACTTCTCCACCAGTTTCGTCGATGATCGACTTGAGGCCAACGGCAGCACCGGTACTCATCATGCATATCAGATGGTGCCCACAGGCGTGTCCTAAACCTTTCAGAGCGTCATATTCTGCCAGAAAAGCGACAATCGGTCCGGATTTTTCAGCTTTGTAAGTTGCAATAAAGGCTGTTTCTAGGCCCAAAACGGGTGCCTGGACCTCAAAACCGTGAAAAATGAGTTCTTCTTTTAAACGGGCAGCGGCCAGAAATTCCTCGTTTCCAAGTTCAGGATTTGCCCCAATATATAACGAAATGTCCTTAAAGCGTGGGGCATGCTGCTCAATTGTCTTTTGAATGGTCTGTTTAAAATCCATGCTGAAAACTCCTTTATATAAGCTGTAATGTAGGTACTGCGCTAGGTATGCTGAAATTGTACTATAACATTCATTGCATAATCATGCATATTCATTTATAATGACACAATCTTATTTATTATAAAGAATTTAAGGAGAGAAAAAAAGATTGAAAAAGGCATATCGTTTTACCGCCCTGGTTTTGACGGCGGTTATCTTGCTGTTGACGGGTCTTCCCATGCTCAATGCATACGGAACGGAAGCAAAGCCACAGAAAAAACTTGTAGTGGGCATGAGTGCCGACTTTCCGCCGTATGAGTTTCATAAAGTTATTAACGGTAAGGATACTATTGTTGGATTCGATGTGGAAATCGCGAAGGAAATCGCCAAAGATTTGGGTGCGGAGATGGTCCCTGAGGACATGAGTTTTGACTCTTTGCTACCTGCTCTGCAAAGTGGTCGCGTAGACTTGGTACTGTCCGGTATGACACCGACGGATGAGCGTAGAAAAAGCATTGATTTTTCAGATGTATATTATCGCTCCAAGCAAGTCATTATGGTACGCCCAGAGGATAAAGACAAATATCCTACGATGGCTGCTTTGAAAGGCGAGAAGATTGGCGCGCAAAAGGGGAGTATTCAGGAAGAAATTGCTCAAAAAGTACCCAATGCCTCTGTAACCTCACTGGACAAAATATCCGATCTGGTACTCCAGCTGCGGACCCAGCGTATCAACGCTGTTGTGATCGAAGATACGGTTGCTAAAGGCTACACGTTAGATGGGACCGTAACACTTGCCAAAGCGGTACCTGAGGATGCCGGAGCAGAAACTGCTGTAGGTATACGTAAGGGGAACGCAGAATTGCTTGCCTCTGTAAATAAAACGTTGGCTCGCCTGAAAGCGGACGGGTCGATTGAAAAGTTTTCTACAGAAGCGAGTGCACTCTCGGCAGATCGACAGGTTTCTTCTAATAACATCGTAGATATTTTTTGGAAATACCGCAGTCTTTACGCTACGGGTATTGGTTACACTCTGTTGCTGTCTGCACTCGGAGTACTGTTTGGATTTATCATTGGTCTGATCGTATCCTTGCTGCGGATGAGTGGTATACGCATCATTGAGTGGTTAGGTACCACATATGTGGAGATCCTGCGTGGCACACCTATGCTGGTGCAGCTCATGATCATTCACTACGGGATTGCTTTGACGCTGGGTGTCAATTTTACTCCACTCCAGTCCGGTATAATCACATTGTCTCTGAATAGCTCGGCATATCTGGCTGAAATTTTCCGTGCAGGTATCCAGGCAGTAGACCGTGGACAGATGGAGGCTGCACGCTCATTGGGTATGGGACGAGGCAAAGCTATGCGTCACGTCATTTTGCCGCAAGCGTTTAAATCTATTTTACCTGCTATCGGTAATGAGTTTATTACAATTATTAAAGAATCCTCCATTATTTCGACTATTGGTATGGTGGATATTATGTATCAAGCCCAGGTCATTAAGAATATTACCTATGAAGGATTAAGTCCGTTCATAATCACAGCCGCTATTTATTTTGTAATGACATTCAGCTTGTCTAAGCTGCTTGGTTTATGGGAAAGGAAGTTGAGAGCCAGTGATCACCGTTAAACAATTGCGTAAATCGTTCGGCAAGAATGAGATTTTAAAAGGCATTGATATAGATATCGCCAAAGGAGAAGTTGTCGTTATCATCGGTCCCAGCGGTTCGGGGAAGAGTACGTTTTTGCGTTGTATGAATCTGTTAGAACAGCCGACGGATGGGGAGATTTTATTTGAGGGCGAGCCGATTACAGCTCGTGGTCATAATATTAATGTAACCCGGGAAAAAATGGGGATGGTGTTCCAGCATTTTAATCTGTTCCCACACAAAACAGTGTTGCAGAACCTGACGCTTGCACCGACGCAGGTTAGAAAACAGTCAGGTAAGGAAGCGGAAAAAATTGCATTAGAACTCCTGCGTACCGTGGGGCTCGAGGATAAGAAGAATACCTATCCGAACCAGCTATCCGGTGGTCAGAAGCAACGTATTGCGATTGCGCGTGCTTTGGCCATGCAGCCGCACGTAATGCTGTTCGATGAGCCGACTTCTGCATTGGACCCTGAAATGGTTGGAGAGGTTCTGGATGTAATGAAGAAGCTCGCCGAAGGCGGTATGACAATGGTAATTGTAACGCATGAAATGGGCTTTGCCCGCGAGGTAGGCGATCGAATTATCTTTATGGATAACGGTCAAATTGTGGAGCAGGGTGCACCAGACCAGGTATTTGGCACTCCAAGCCATGATCGCACTCGTGATTTTCTTGCCAAAGTATTGTAAGAAAGTACTGATCTAATCATAAAAGAGCTCTCCGTTGACGGAGGGCTTTTCTTTTTTTGTCACCATTTCCCCATACTTTCGTAACAAATATAAATTTCTTGATGACAAAATTGTAACGAGTGTAGTATGATGTTCAGGGTTCCCAACATTTTCATGCGGATAAGGTTACAAAATTGTGATATTATGCAGTAAGCCAAAACTTACCGGGACAGCATGCGGTTAGACAAGCGCTGAAATGCTGGCCCAAACTATGGGAAGTGCGGGGGACGTAACAACGGCAGCCATTCCGATACGTCATAAGACGATGAGGAATATGCCTAGGGGTGAATTGCACGAGCATAGGGCTTCTCCTGAGTCCGAATCCGACAGCTAACTTCGCAGGCATAAAAGAGGAGGTACATATCTTTGAAACATTTAAAACATATTGGTAAAACGATGAAAATTGCGGTGCTTGCCGCAGCTATTGCAGGGTTGGCACAGACAGCTGGAATAGCGGATGCTGCCTCGCTTCACACTGCCAAAGAGGGCGATACCTTCTTTTTGCTTGCTCAGCGTTATGGAGTATCGGTAGACGAGCTAACAAAGGCTAACCCAAACATTGCCTCCAGCAATATATATGCAGGTCTGCAAATTAAGGTGCCTGGCGAAAAAAGTGTAAAGGCAGCTTCGGAATCGAAGCCGCAGCTTCTTACGGAGAAAGCAGCAGCGAATGAGGCGCCAACGATTGAAGCTTGGGGTAAAACATTCAACTATAGCAAAATAGTTGACGTTAAGGCTTCAGCGTATTCTGCCGCAGCCGATGAGAATGGTAAATGGGGCGCAGTGGACTACTACGGCAATCCGCTTAAACTAGGTACAATTGCGGTAGATCCTAACGTCATTCCGATGGGCACGAAAGTACTGGTTACAGGCTACTCCCATCCAGGTTTGCCGGATCATTCTTTTGTAGCTGTCGCTCGCGATCAGGGCAGCGCCATTACAGGAAAGCGGATTGATATCTTTATTCCAGGCAACAAATCATTTGTGAACGACTTTGGATTTCAAAATGTGAAGCTGTACGTTATTGATAAATAGCATTGTACGTATATACAGTTTAATTAAACATAATATATATTATGTAAACATAACGCCTATATCCGTATATATCTAGGTCGGACTCTTATCAGGTCCTATCCGTAAAAAGGCTGTCTTGACGAGCAGAATACTTCTGCTGGTAAGACAGCCTTTTTACGTTGCTTTAGCTTGGACCTCAATTATAAACATACTGTTATTTTCGTTCCGATGTGTGGAGTAGCCGGGGGACTGTCACAAATTTGTAGCCCTTAGCTTTTAGAGAGTGAATTAGACCCGGCAAAGCTTGGATAGTGCCTTGCAAGTTGGAACTTTGACCTCCACCAGCGTGCATTAAAATAATAGAGCCAGGCCCTGTAGCTGGAATCACATTTCGCTGAATTTGTGTTTTACTTAGTCCCTTCCAGTCGAGAGAGTCTACATTCCAGTTGACAATCATGTAGCCATGACGACGTGCCCACTTTATTTGAGGCTCTGTAATTTCACCGTAGGGTGGACGAATCAACTTGGGGCGAAAACCTGCGCTGGCTTGTAAAATACGTTCTGTTTTTGTAATCTGGTTGCGAAAGCGTTCTGGTGTAGCCTTCCTAAAATCCGGATGAGTATAGGAATGATTTCCTATAGCATGGCCTTCACGGATAATACGACGTATAATCCCCGGATGCTTTTCCGCACGGTGACCGACGATGAAAAAGGTGGCTTTGATACCGTTGGCGTGTAATACGTCCAAAACCTGCGGCGTATACCTAGAATCGGGCACATCATCAAAGGTTAAGGCAATTTGGCGGGTGTGTGGGCCGCACATTTTAAAAATGTCCGCATGTTTTTTACGCAACATTGCTAATGTAGGAGTAGCTCGATCTGTACTCAGATGTACAGAAGAAGCAACAGCTGCTTCCTTGGGATGGGGCGTTCCGATCTTGGGAGGCGCATCCGCGTGAACGGGTAAACTTGAAAATGCTAGTAACAGTGCCAAGCATGGCAACACTCCCCTGTACGGCATATGTATCCCCCCTTTTCGTGCAGTGGTACCTAGTGGTGCTCTCGACTATTATGTACCTGTCCTATTAAAAATATGCTGGTTACCAAGTTAGGCTCATAAACGTCTGGAAAGAAGTTCGCGATGAAATGATTATCAATGAAGATGATGGAGCTAAACGTACATATTCTCTTAAACATGACCGAAAACAAGAGCATTTTCGCAAGTTTTAGCCTTACAACGGATTCGGTATCCCGTGACAGCTGGTGTATAATGGGGTTGCAATTCATAATTATACAGACATGGAATTGAAGGAAGGAAGGATAAAAGTGACCGACTTGTTTACTCCTTATCAATTAAAGGGGCTTTCTTTAAAAAATCGGATTGTTATGCCCCCGATGTGCCAATTTAGTGTGGAGGCCGAGGATGGAAATCCGACGGATTGGCATCATGTCCATTATGTGAGCCGAGCAGTAGGAGGTGCTGGTCTTATTATTGTGGAAATGACAGCGGTTCATCCTGATGGACGTATTACGGATCGTGATTTAGGTATTTGGAGTGACGAACATATTCCTGCATATCGTAAGATTGTAGAGGAAGTTCACAAGTATGGTGCCAAAATTGGCATTCAACTAGGCCACGCTGGACGCAAGGCCGAAGATGCTGAGCAACCTGTGGGTCCTTCTTCGATTCCTTTTAGCGAACGCCTTAAAAAGCCGCACGCCTTAAAGACAGCAGAAGTCAGGGAACTGGTTCAGGCATACAAAGAAGGCGCGCGCCGCGCGGTGGAAGCCGGTTTTGATACGGTTGAGATACATGGCGCTCACGGCTATCTGATCCATCAATTTCATTCGCCTTTAACAAATACGAGAGAAGATGAATATGGCCAGGATCTGTCACTGTTCGGTGTTGAGGTCATACATGCTGTTAAAGAGGTTCTTCCTGCTGATATGCCTGTGCTTATGCGGATATCTGCCAAAGAATACGTCGAAGATGGATATAATGTGGAATACATAACAGGTGTAGGGGAACGATATCGTGATGCAGGTGTGGACATTTTCCATATCTCTTCTGGTGGCGAGGGTCCAATTGGTTCTGGCGGAGGGCCGTCTGCGCGTGCTGGCTATCAGGTGGATTTAGCTCATACCGTCCGTGAAAAGCTGAATGTACCTGTAATTGCTGTTGGATTACTGGATGATTATGAAGACGCCCGTCGGGTTGTTCAGCAAAAAGAAGCTGATCTGGTAGCAATAGGCCGCGCCATGCTGCGTGATCCCTATTGGGCGTTGCATGCATCGCGGGAGCTAAAAGTACAGGCCGACATCCCAGAGCCTTACTTGCGCGGCTTTTAGATAATTTTTGAAACCCTCTTTGCAAAGCTTGCGTAAACATGTGTACAGAGCTTAAAATTTAAGCATTCAACTCTAGGAGGAACTTCACATGTCTATTTTCAAACGATTAAGAGATCTTACGATGTCCAACATTAACGCCATTATTGACAAGGCAGAAGATCCAGTTAAAATGACGGACCAATACATTCGTGATATGCAAGAGGACCTGGAAGATGCAGAGAAAGCGGTAGCCGCTCAAATTGCTATTGAAAAGAGATTCAAACAGCAATACGAAGAACAGGCTGCTTTGGTAAAGAAACGCGAAGAACAGGCACATACCGCTGCAAAAGCACAAAATGTAGATCTGGCCCGTCGCGCGCTGGAAGAAAAGAAATCTGCTGAACAAAAAATGAACGAGTTCAAAGCTGGTTACGAACAGAACAAAGCTGCGGCCGATAACCTGCGTGGCAAGCTGGATGAAATGCGCAGACAGCTGACAGAAATGAAAAACAAGCGCGAGACACTGGTTGCCCGTTATAACGCAGCTAAAGCGCAAACTGAAATTAACAAAGCTATGAACGGTTTTAGCTCTGATACGGCAACTGCCGGATTGAAGCGTATGGAGGAAAAAATGCTGCAAGCAGAAGCACGTGCCGAAGCGAGCAACGAAATGTCTTCTAAGGAAAAATCGTTGGATGAGGAGTTCAAAGAGCTGGATAAGAAAAGCGCCGTGGACGATGAGCTTGCCGCTTTGTTGAAGCAATACGAAAATAAATAAGAACATTTAAGCAGTGCCGCCAAGTTTGATTGCTCAGGAAGCGAAGGAGAAACGTTTTCTCCTTCGCTTTTCCCTGCCCGCAGGCGTAAAACATTATATGAAGGTCAAGAAGATGTGGAGGATGGTATGAAATGCATTTTTTAGAAACGATGAAAGCAATGCTTGTATGGACTGGTGCGGGAGCTATTTTGATCTTCGCATTAATGTATGTCGACTCTTTATTCACGAAGTATAAGGATTTTGCCGAAGTGAAAGCTGGAAATATGGCCGTAACGGTACGAATGATTATGAAGCTGGTTGCACAAGGCTATATTTTGTCAGGCTCTATCGCTACAGCTAATAATTTGCTCGAAGCGCTTGTGTATTCTGTGATCGCTTTTGTCATCCTGCTTGTTTTGGAAGTTATTGTACGTCTGCTGTTGCGGTACTGGGCCCAGTTTGATCTGGATAAAGGTACACAGGAAGGTAAAATTGGTTTCGGCCTGTTTTCAGGAGCGCTGCATCTGGTTGGCGCCTTGATCATTACAGCATGCTTCTAGGCTAAGAAAGGCAGGAATATAACCATGGGTGTTTGGAAACGAATTTCAAATCTATTTGCTAAGCCGGAGCCGCCAAAAGCAGAGAAAAGCATGCTTCACTTAAATCCAGGTGATATCTGTGAAGTTTCGCTTGTCACCTATGAAGTGGTAGGTCGTGTACATAATCGTGCCCGGAATGCCGTTGTTTTGACACTTCAGGATGGTAATCAAATCAGTTATCTTCATATAGAGGAACGGGAAACACTGCAATTCGGACTATATCAGGCCATCGACGGCAGACTTGACAACCCTGAGGAAGTGCCGACCATTTTAGAGCTGGATGATACAACGTATCATTTGGAGGAGCAATATTCTGGGCAAGTTACCGTCATGGGCCGTGCTCCTTTCCGACAGGGTGGAGAGCAGCATGTTTGGCAGTACCAGTCTGATAATTACCATTTGTTGCGGGTAGAGTGGCAGGACGGTCGCTTTATGCTTTATGAAGGAGAAGAAGTGATTACCGGAGACGTCAAGGTTATTCGGGCAAGCTAGGAGAGGGTTACACATGAGCAAACGCACCTGGCAGTATGCATTAAAGGTCTTTGTGGCGCTGAGCTTGTTCGTATCCGTGTTAAGCGGTTGCGGCGCGCCAAGTGTAAAGGATACGTATCCGCTGGAATCGGTTAGTGGCAGCGGAAATTCAACCTCGTATGTATACCGGGCAGCTGGCAAGACAGTCCCGGAAGTAGCGGAGGAATTGAAAGAACAGCGTACACCGGAACAAATGTCACCGCAGAGCAATGAGCGGATGTTTCTGGTATATAGCGATGAGTGGTACCATTTGCAGCAAGATCCAGCTAAGAAGGAAGATACACTCATTGAAATTGACAGTAAAAAGTATGTAGAACAAAATTACAGTTCAAGCTTTTTAAAAGGATACTTAACCGCAACTGTGCTGGATGCTCTGTTTGATTCCTTACGTGGTTCAGGCTCCTATCGGGGCTACTCCAGCAGAGATGTATACCGACCTTCTCAGGGCCAATATCGTGCTCCTACAGTGCAGGAGAAAAAGGCGATTCCGCCGATTACGGTGGAGCGGAAAGGTTCGGTTACCCGTAGAGGGAAGAACTCGGATTCTAGCGTTGGATCAAGCGGAAGTTTGTTCGACAGAGGGTCCAGCAGTTCACCGAGCAGAGGCTCGATTTCACGTGACCGGAGCGACAGCGGCGGTTCCAGCATATTTGATTCGCCGCGTAAATCTTATAGTAAGCCCAAAACACGTAGCGGTTCAGGTAAAATCAGCCGACGAAGTCGACGATAATGGGTAAAATTTTATTTTCTTCTAAAGTTGTTTGCGGAACTGTGGAGCTGTTGCACAGTTCCTTTTTTGTAGTTTGATATAACCTAAAGTGAATTGAACGGTGCTCCTTTGCTTCGATTTTATTGCCGTCTATTTTGACCTACACTTGATCAGAGCTTATGTGTTCAATACCATCGTCTTCAATAATGTTGCTTTTTTTGATATGGAAATGACGAGCTATCTTTTCTATAGCACCCATCCGTGGTTCAGAAAGTCCGCTCTCCCAAGCTGAAATTGCTTTATTGGTAACCCCAGCGATCTCAGCAAGTTCTTGTTGAGTCAAATGATATTTTATACGTAATTTTTTAAAATTGTCACTTAAAGCCACTATAATCCCTCCACCCCAAATTAAGTAGATTATAACCTTGATATCGAAAAAAAACCAACATAATACATTAGCAAAAGCAACGTCGCTCACTTGGGGTGACTTTTTTTGTTAGTATAAATGGGTGTCGAGTTTGAAGAAGAAAGCCAGGGGAAGAAAATTCACCTCATATTTATACAAAAAAATCCAATTTACTAGATTATTTCATTGCCACATCTATTAGTAAAATATACAATTACATCAGGCGAAATAGGAGGATGGTGTAACTGTGTTATCTGCTTTTTTATATATTTTACTTGGTTTTTTCGATGCTTTAGCGGCAGTTACTTTGGTCTTGAAGATTTATATGCTCCCCGTGTGGGAAAATCGAAGAAAAATACTTCTCTATGCAATTGGCATAACTTTGTTTTCCTTTCTCATGAGAGAAGTAATAGGCATGCCTAAATTAGATTTTCCGCTTCAGTATTTGTTAATGGTTCTCTTTTTAAGATTTGGTTTAGGGATCAAAACATATCTTGCGGCTTTTTCTGCTGGTTCCGGTCTTACAGCTTACATTAACCTACAGCTATTTGTATATATATTTGCAAACTTTTTCGGAGTAGCACAGCCAGGTGTTATAAGTGATACAGCTGGCTCTTCTATATACGTTATACAGTTGTCTTCCATCCTTACTGCGTACTTTATTTCTTTTGTGATGGGTAAATATAACTTTGGATTCTCATTTATCATTCAACCCCCACATGATTTTTTGAAAGGTGAAAATTACCTAGCATCTCTAAATAAAATGTTCATTATAGGGTCCCTAATATCATTTGTCACTATTTTTGTTACTTTGTATATGCTCTATAACTCCAATACGATAGGATTACTTTCCATCTCATTACTAACTTTTGGAATATCGTACTTCTTATCAGAGAAAGGAGATTACGAGGATGCTAGAAACGCTATCGAGGCACATCGCATCAGAAATAAAGAAAGCTGATCCTGATGGACCCACAAGTGTTGAAGTGATGGAGTATGCGATTGGTATAAAAATTACCGAAATTTCAGCAGTGCTCATGGTCGCAGTTATAGGATGGATAACAGGACATTTTTGGGGGGCATTACTAGCTCTGGCTACGATCATGTTTGTAAGGAGATTTTCAGGAGGGGTACACTTCAGCAACCTTACACTTTGTGTCTTCTTTACAACGGCCATATGTGTAACTATACCTTTTGTCTCTTTAAGTTTAGCAACGATTTTGATAATTAACGCTTGTTCATTATTAGTGTTTGTACTATATGCTCCCAATCATTTTATCTATATTAATAAGACCAAACATCACAAATATTATAAAACGATATGTATTTTAGTTTGCATATTAAATTTTTTTATACAATCTCACATAATATGTTTAGCTTTAATTATACAAGCATTCAGTATTCTTCCTTTATGGAAAGGAGGTGAGCGAAAATGGATAAGAAATTGGCGAGAGCTTTAAGTATAAGCCTTGGTAAATACGCTAACGAGTCTACGAAAAAAGAAAAAACAATTTTTGGCGCTAAACCTGTACCAGCTGAGCTGAAGAAAACAGAAAAGAACTGAATTTAATGGAAGAGGGAAAGCGAATCCTAGCCACTCCATTGCTTGATGACAATTCACTTGGAGATTGCTCTTTTTTTTGTGAGAATTACCTAGTTGCGATTGAATTGTGGAAGCCTAAAAGCAATTATCACATTCCGCTTTTTCATACTTCTCATGGAAGATTTACAGTTCCCACCACCCTCCATGAATGTTCCGTAGGCTTACCCACTTTTTGCAATTTGGACGGATCTAATTTGGTTAACATCACACAAGTGGACAAGATCATTACGGGAGATTATGGAGGGGGGCAGGTTGTTTTTAAAAATCATGATATTAAGGAAAGTATAAATTCAGCAAATTTATCTCGGTGGAAACAAATATATGCAGATGCAATGAATGCCGATAGAGAATTTCGTTATATTTTCGGATCGGAAATTAAGGTAGTGGGTAAGGCAGCAGTGAGCGGTTTTTTTAAGGTAATGAATATGCATAGTGTGGATATGTGGGAACCTAAAAAAAATTATTATGTCCCGCGTTTCAACTCTGGAGATCGTTCTTATACAATCGGGCTAACCGCACAGGCTTGCAGGGAAGCTTTTCCGTATCTATATCCAGCTTATAAAGATACCCTGATAAATCTCGACTTGGTTTGTGAAATTGAGTCTAACGCATTTGGAGGGCTGGTACGATTCGAAGGATCTGACTTCACTTGCTCGATGTCTCATAATAAACTTAAAGCGCTTAAAAAACTGTGGAAATGACCCATGAAAATTCAGGGGTCATTTTTGTTACCAGATTTAAATGAATAAGTCAATAATCAGTTAGACTAGGATAAGCCGGACGGGTTCGATTTAATTCGACATATTTCCCGTTTTTAATCATTTTCCATGTGATAAAATTGATTATGAAAAAAATAACAATCTTTTAAATAAAGGTGAAAACAATCTACATATAAGAAAAGGAGGGTGAAAGCGGGATATATATTGTAAATGCCGGCATGTACAAATGCCCCGAAGGAAATGCCTGTTTGTCAGGCAAGTTCCCACTCATATAAGTCCTCAGCTTTACACTCCAATATCCTAGAAATGAGGACTGCCGCCTCGAATGACATTTTGTCACGTCCCGCGATCCAGTTGGATATTTGTTGCCGCGAATATCCAGTTCGTCGGGCGAGCCATGATTGAGTGCGTCCATGAGATTTGAGTTCCTCTTTCAAAAGGCATTTCCCCCGAGTAAGTTTTTGCACCTTACTTGCTCCTAACAGGGGAAAAGTGTTTCGTTCAGAGTATACAGGTAAATTACTTTTTTATCAATTATATTGTGGAGTTGATTGGATGGTTGCAGATAAAAATGAAAATGTAACTTGCACTAGCTTTTATACAATAAAGATGGCACGACTCGCTTCAGGATATAGTGAGTTAATAGCTTGCAATATACTTGGTATGTCAATGAATGAATTAAAACATATAGAGGAAGATTCATCCGATTTAACAATAGCTCGAGCACAGCAAATGTCCTCGTTATATGAGGTTTCAATAGATTCAATCTATTTCGGAAAAATTAATATAAACTAATAAAATAGAGAAATGACCGGATGATACGCAAAATTAAAAACTGAAATCTACCAAAAACAGCCGCGATATGATATCCAGGCTGTTTTTTGGCGGATAAAGACTTGGAGCAATTCAATAAATATCGTTTGGATTTGCCAGATAACGGTTTTAGCGTTATAACAGAAAGAGGGCATTTAAGAAGAACGGAGTGAAAATATGAATCATACATCATTAAACGCAGAAAAATTCCAGCGTAAAGCAGTTCAGGTGGAAGAGGCACAAAGCAGGATAGCTAGTCATGTTAAACAGGGTGAAAGGGAGGACGTAGGGCTTGAGCAAGCACATGGTCGCTATCTGGCGATGGATTTGACTGCGCCACATCCGTATCCCCGCTTTCGTCGTTCTGGTATGGACGGCTATGCGATACTTGCCTCGGACACTGAAGTCTGTTCGACCGGTCAGGAAATCTGGCTACACGTGATTGATGAAATTCCTTGTGGCACTGTATCGGACAAGCGGGTGGAGACGGGAATGGCAGCCCGCATCATGACAGGAGCACAACTACCTGAAGGAGCGGACACGGTGGTTATGCTGGAGGCGACACAGCTGCGTGAGGAAAATGGACAGACATATGTTGGCTTGAAGAAGCGTATGGAAGTTGGCAAAAATGTGACACAAATTGGTCATGAGATTAAGGAAGGTCAGCTTTTGCTCAGTAAGGGAACTTGCGTGGGAGCGGGGCATGTCTCAGTACTGGCTACTTTTGGTGTACATCGGGTGCCTGTTTACAGGAAGCCAAGGGTGGCTGTCTTTTCCACAGGGTCAGAATTGCTCGCAGTGGATGAGCCGTTACAACCGGGAAAAATTCGAAACAGTAATACATATATGCTGGCTTCTCAAATCAGAGAGGCAGGAGGAGAGCCGTTCATTTTACAAGCCATTCATGATGATTTGAGTCTTGCCCGTACCTCTGTACGTGAAGCCATAGCTGCCTATGATATCGTGGTCACGAGTGGAGGAGTATCAGTGGGGGATTTTGATATTATGGGTGACCTGGTACGACAGGAAGATGTGAATATGCTGTTCAACAAAGTTACGATGCGTCCAGGAAGTGTGACCACAGCCGCAGTGATTGACGGCAAGCTGTTATTTGCGCTTTCAGGCAACCCCGGTGCGTGCTTTGTAGGCTGTGAGCTGTTTGTACGGCCGACGATCCAAATGATGTTATCTTCGGCACATCCATATTTACAAACCTGGACGGCGAAGTTAGGCGCAGATTATACGAAGGTAAACAACTATACACGCTTTGTACGCAGCTCTTTGGAGATACGTGGTGGACAAGTATACGCGATTCCTGCGCGAGCAGATGAATCTAGTGTCATGGTGACCATTAAGGACAGCGACTGTCTGATCGTGATTCCTCCTACAACAGAAGGATTACGCAAAGGTGAAGAGGTGCGAGTACTGGTATTACAAGGTGGACAGGTAACGTGAATACGAAACATCCATTTGTATGTCAAATCGTCGGATTCAAAAATACGGGGAAAACGACCTTTCTCGGAGGGTTAATTCGTTATGTGCAGAAGTCAGGTCTACGCGTAGCAGTGATCAAGCATGATGGACATGAATTTGAAATGGATCATGAGGGTACTGATACGTATAAGCACCGACAGGCGGGTGCTGAAGGCGTAGCTATTGTTTCGGCTGGAAGAACAGCTATTTTAGAGGAGAATAGTCAGCCTGTCACCAGTCTGATACGGCATTTTCAGGCCTATGATTGTGTGTTGCTGGAAGGCTTCAAGCAGGAGGATTATCCGAAGCTGGTCATGGTGAAGGAACAATCGGATGCTCAGCTTACCGATAAGCTGACAAATGTACAGGGGGTAGCTGTTTGGGAGCGTCAAATGGATTGGGCTCAACATCACTACTCAGATGAAATGATACAAATATTTCCTGCTGAGGCCAACGGACCCGCAGGCCGCTGGCTACTCGAACAGATTCAAAAGCAGATAGAAGGAATGAGGAATAAGCAGGGGTGAGACATCAATCGGCTGAGTCGCTTAGAGTCTCTACCCGCCGTTCGATCGCCTGGGACATGGTTTTGTCAGTCAGGTGGGCATACACTTCTGTTGTTTCTGTCGAAGCGTGCCCCAGTTGTTCCTTTGTTTTGTAAATATCATTTTGTAAATAATAATCAGTAGCAAAGGAATGACGAAGCTTATGCACGGTAAGGTAAGGCTTACCGAAACGCTTGGCGTACTTGATGATCATTGCCTGAATCGCTCTTTTGGTCATCCGTTTGCCTTCTGTACTCCCGTTAGGACGTGTGACAAAGAGAGCCTTTTCTTTTTTTGGAGCGCGGTAACGGGTATGTCTCAGGGACAAATAAAGTACGAGATCATCTTTGGATTGCTCGCGGAAATACACCGGCGTTTTAAAGGTTTCGTCGTTATTGCCTTTGCGATACACATATAATAATTTATTGTTTATGTCTAAATCATCCAGATTCAGATTGACGATTTCAGATACGCGCAGGCCTGAGTTCAAAATGAGGCTGGCGATGCAGGCATCCCGTTCCTTATTTAGTTCATAGGAGTATAGCGCCTGCTTATTATCGGCCAAATCCTGACCATAGCCTTCATAAATATAACCGATGAATTCAAGCAATTCTTCCTCTTCCAGTATTTTACCTTTAAGCTTGGCCGCCGTATCCTTGGGTTTATGTATACGCTTGATTTCGACCTTGGCCATAATGTTGCGTTTGAGCAATGGATAAAAATTTTCATCTTCAGCGATCTGACTTAAATAATGAAAAAGCGAACGCAGAGACGACAGCTTACGTGAAATGGTTATACGGGAGTTGGAGCCTTCGCGCTTAGTAGACAGAAATAATCGAAAGCCTGTAATACTGTCCATGTGAAGTGTCTCCAACTCTTCAAGTGTAACTTGGGCATTCGTTTCTCCGGCAGACAAGCCTTCCGAGCGAAGCCATGAAAAGAAAGCTTCGTAATCCCGCACATATTCTAGTAGTGTGGAAGGGGACAGGTCGGGCAGCTTATAATCCATAAATTGCTGCACGTACCATGGTAATCCCGGCATTTTTTCATCTAGTTTGCGCCGGTCGATGATCTTTTGTATATTCATTGGGTTCCACCTCGTCCGGTCATAATATATATGTATTTTAGCATATTTTGAACAGCACTGGATGGGATGTAATTCGAAGTTAAAGAACGGATTGAACCGCCAAGAGAGGTGAAAGTATGGGGTATAATATCAAATCGGAACTGAAGCTGTCTATTAAGAGTGTACCGGAGTCGCAAAAGGACATTATTGTACAGCTCATGCAATTTTATTTATACGATTTTACAGCCTATCTGCGAATTGATGTCACTGAGAAGGGGACATTCCCGGCTTATCCAGACTTGTATCAATATTGGACGAGCGGCGAACAGAAGTTGCCTTTTCTGATTTGGAGACAGGATGTTCCTGTGGGCTTTGCACTCGTTGACCGAATGTCCAGCAATCGAGAAGCTGACTACTACATGGCTGAGTTCTTTGTACTTCGTCCTTATCGGCATAATGGGGTTGGGACTTGGGCGGCTCATGAGCTGTTTGGACGTTTTAACGGACGCTGGAAGGTGACCCAGATGAGTACGAATAGGCCGGCACAATCCTTTTGGCGTAAGGTGATTGGAAGCTATACGAAAGGTGAGTACAGGGAACAGACACATCCCGTAAGAGGAAACATTAGTCAGTTTTTCAATACCTGAAAAATTCTAAATAGATAAGTTAGTAATGAAAAAGAGTTGGGGAGAGTATCCTATCGGCTCTTTTTTGTTGTAAATTCAAGTCTTCTATGATAAGAGAGCTACATTCTACAGGCTGTTCATGGTAAGATAAGGATAGAAGTATATAAATTCAATAGGAAAAGAGGGTATTATGCTAGAAAAATGGGTTCAGGAATTAAAAGATGGTGAACAAGAGCTGATTGCGTGGAGAAGACATCTACATCAGCATCCCGAGCTTTCTTTTGAAGAAACGAATACATCTGCTTTTATCGCCGATCAATTGCGCTCTTTTGGTATTGAGGTAAGAACGAATGTGGGTGGAAACGGTGTGCTCGGGTTTTTAGAAGGCGGTCAGCCAGGTAGAACGATTGCATTTCGTGCTGATTTTGATGCACTTCCTATTCAGGATGAAAAGGAAGTGCCTTATAAATCGACCGTTCCGGGTGTTATGCATGCCTGCGGGCATGATGGTCACACGGCTGCATTACTTGGAGTGGCACGCGTGTTGAGCCATAACCGTGAGGCGCTGAAGGGAAAGCTTGTGTTTATTTTTCAACATGCAGAAGAAAAACCGCCTGGCGGAGCCAAGTTTATGATTGAGGATGGCTGTCTGGATGGGGTAGAGGCGGTGTATGGTATTCACCTCGCATCTGAAATTCCTTTTGGTAAAATTGGATTAAAGAGTGGGCCTGCGATGGCGGCTGTCGATGCGTTTACGATCCAGATCAACGGTAAAGGCGGGCATGGCGCACGACCGCACCAGACGGTAGACTCTATTGTTATCGGCAGTCAAATTGTGAACGGGTTGCAGCAGGTGGTTAGTCGCAGGGTGGACCCTATTGAATCAGCAGTGTTAACAATTGGGGTATTTCAAGCTGGAACTGCCTTTAATGTGATTGCAGATAAGGCCAAAATTGAAGGGACTGTACGTACGTTTAATAAGGAAGTGCGTAAGGAAGTCGAGAATGAAATTCGCAGTATCGTCAAGGGGTTGACTGAGGCTTATCATGCCGGATACGAAATGGACTATTTGAATGGCTATCCTTCTTTGGTGAATGCCGAAGCCGAAACGGAGCGTGTACGCGAGCTCATCGGCAGACTGTATGGAGCAGACGCTTTTTTGGATTTGAAGCCGGTCATGGGAGCAGAGGATTTTGCCTATTATTTGGAGCAACGACCGGGAGCCTTCATTCATGTAGGTGCCCGTAATGAGGATGAACGAACGCATTTTGCTCATCACCATCCTCACTTTGATTTTGATGAGCGGGCATTGCTCGTCTCAGGGCATATTTTTTTAGCTCTGGCGCTTGAATACTTGCAATAATATGCATTTGTTTATGACTAAAGCCAGTATTAACGGAAGTAACGGAAGCTGGAACCGCGCATAGCGCGGTTTTTTTGTTGTAAATCCAAGTATTTTGACACCCATAAAGAATGAAAATAAAGTAATTAATTCACTATGTGAAAAATTCATAATAGAAATAAATAAAAGGTGTTAACTCTGAAGGAAGTCTAAACCTCATACTATAAGCTGCGGAGCAGGAGATAATATCGCATGATCTTGATTTTTCGTACAAGGAAATGAAAAAAAGATGACGAATCTATTGAGCATGACAACAGTGTAAGCGATAACAAATTGGGTGTTGCACTATATTTATTGGGATGAATGGGGGTGAGTCTAAGAGAACATTTGTCAGAATTGTGAGAAGCAACGATAACGATAGGAACGAATTCGTATATTCAAATGATTATGAAGAAGGAGGTTGAATTCATTGACTAAGGCAAAAAACAGGTTGAAGATTGCTTGTTTGGCGCTTGTGGTAGCGGGTGCTTCCTGGACAGGAATGATAGCGCCGACTCATGCTGCTTCAAGTGACGATTACAGTTGGAAAAGTGTCGTTACGGGTGGAGGTGGTGGTTTTGTACCTGGCATTATTTTTAATGAAACGGAAAAAGACCTGATCTATGCACGTACAGATATTGGAGGGGCTTACCGGTGGAATGCTGCCAATGAGAGCTGGATTCCGCTGACGGATTCTGTGGGCTGGGAGGATTGGAACAAAAATGGTGTCGATGCACTAGCGACTGATCCTGTTGATCCAAACCGTGTATATATAGCTACAGGTACGTATACTAATTCATGGGATAAACAAAACGGGCAAATTATGCGTTCCACCGACAGGGGCAATACGTGGCAGACGACCAAGCTTCCTTTTAAGGTGGGGGGCAATATGCCGGGGCGCTCGATGGGGGAACGTCTGACGATTGATCCAAATAGGAATAATATTTTGTTCTTTGGAGCTCGAAGTGGTAATGGACTATGGAAAAGCTCTGATTTTGGAGCAACTTGGAGCAAGGTGAGCAGTTTCCCAAATCCAGGGACGTATGTACAGGACCCTTCCAATGAATATACCAGCGACATTGTCGGTTTAGCCTGGATCACCTTTGACAAAAAAACAGGCTCTTCGAGTAAAGCAACGCAGACGATCTATGTAGGTGTAGCAGATAAAAAGCAAAGTGTCTATCGCAGTACAGATGGCGGGACAACCTGGTCTGCTATAGCGGGACAGCCTACGGGCTATTTGCCACATCACGGTGTGTTATCACCGGACGGCAATCTGTATATTTCTTATAGCGATGGAGCAGGTCCATATGATGGATCAAAGGGTGAACTGTGGAAATTAAATACAGCCAGCGGGCAGTGGACTAACATTAGCCCCATAGGTAGCAGTAGCGCGGACAATCATTTTGGATATGGTGGACTGACGGTGGATGCCCAGAAGCCAGGTACACTTATGGTTGCTACGTTGAATGCCTGGTGGCCGGATGAAACGATTTACCGCAGCACGGACAGTGGGGCAACCTGGAGTCCTATTTGGGAATTTGATGGTTATCCGTCTCGCAAGCTGAAATATAATCTGGATATAAGCGGTGCGCCTTGGCTGACTTTCAATGCCAACCCGGCTCCACCGGAAGTATCGCCCAAGCTGGGGTGGATGATCGGTGATCTGGAGATAGATCCATTTAATTCAGACCATATGTTGTACGGCACCGGAGCTACGATTTATGGCTCTAAAAATCTAACCAATTGGGATAAAGGCGGAAAGCTGGATATTTCAGTAGCCGCTAAAGGGGTAGAGGAAACGGCGATTTTGGACCTGGTGAGCCCTCCAACCGGTGCGCCTTTGGTGAGCGCAGTAGGTGATGTCTCTGGATTCAGACATGACGATTTATTCAAGGCTCCAGCTAAAATGCTGGATAATCCGACCTTTACAAGCAGCGAAAGCATTGATTATGCCGAACTGAACCCTTCCTTTATGGCCCGGGTAGGTAAAGCAGATTACAAAAAAGATCCAAATGCCAAATCCATCGGTTTTTCCAATGATGGCGGAGCCAACTGGTATAAAGCAAATAGCGAGCCTTCAGGTACAGCAGGAGGAGGCAGTATCGCCGTAGCGGCTGATGGTAATGGCTTGCTGTGGAGTACATCAGACAAAGGTGTGTTTCACTCCAAAACTGGTGGCAACTCATGGACAGCAAGCACAGGGATTCCAGCGAATGCAAAGATCGTCTCTGACCGAGTGAACCCTAATAAATATTACGCATTTGCCTCCGGGAAAATATATGTGAGCACCAATGGTGGCGTATCCTTTACGCCTTCAGCGGTAACTGGCTTACCGACAGCAGGCAATGCTGATATTGATGCTGTACGAGGAGCAGAAGGAGATGTGTGGTTCGCCGGAGGCTCCGAGGATGGGGGGCCATATGGTTTATGGCATTCCAACGATTCCGGCGCTACGTTCACCAAGCTCTCTAATGTGCAGGAAGCGGATTTTGTAGGCTTTGGTAAGGCAGCGCCGAACCGCACGTATGCAGCGGTATTTATCGTTGGTAAAATAGATGGTACACGTGGATTTTACCGATCGGACGATGCTGGTGCAAACTGGGCGCGCATTAATGATGACAAACATCAATATGCTCGAGTGACCAAAATTATTGGGGACCCGCGGGTTTATGGACGTGCTTATCTGGGAACGAATGGCCGCGGCATTCTGGTGGCAGATCGTGTGGGTGGTGATCAGCCATCTACCGGGCAAGCAAGTATTACACCAACGACTGCAACCTATGGAGTGAATAACAACAATACAGATATTACTGTCAAGCTAACACTTAACGGCAATACGCTGGAAGCGATCAAGCAGGGGAGTGTGGTGTTGAACAAAGGTGAAGATTATACGCTTAGTGAGGAAACAGTCGTTCTTACCAACAAGTATTTATCTAAACTTCCTAAAGGAGAGACAGCACTAAACTTCCATTTTAGTACAGGCAATGATGTGTTGTTTACGATTACGGTGAAAGGGGATACGCCAAGTGAGCCGGGAACAGGCGAGGGCGTTCTGAAGGTGCAAACCTTCAATGGGAATGTATCCACCACAAGTAATACAATCAGTTCCAAATTTAAAATAACCAATACGGGAACCTCATCCATTTCCCTAGCAGATGTGACATTGCGTTATTATTACACCATTAACGGGGAGAAAACACAAAATTTCTTCACGGATTGGTCGAGCGTCGGTACAGGGAATGTGATTGCTAGCTTCAAAACATTATCCAATGCGAAGCCAGGGGCAGACTCTTATGCAGAAATTGGGTTTAAATCGGCTGCGGGTTCTTTAGAGCCTGGTCAAAGTGTGGATTTGCAAACCCGGATATCCAAAGAGGACTGGAGCAGTTACACACAGACCGATGATTATTCATTTAATCCTACAGCAAACAGTTTACAAGATTCTGCTAAAATAACCGCTTATCTGTCTGGAAGCAAGCAATGGGGAATTGAGCCCTAAACCTTAATAAGGATAATCCTAAGTCAGCCACTCTAATGAGTGAGCTGGCTTTATTTTTGACGATCTTATTGTCCGCATTCTTTTTTTAGGAAAAAGCAACGACAAGTTGAAAACAGCAACTAATAGAGATCAAATTATATAGTATAATTATTTCACTATATGAAAAATTCATAATAGAAAAAACTCTTGCTCGCATACGATCTCCACAAAACAAACACACCACCTTAAGTAGAAAAAAGAAGCACCGACAGGAACGTATGTTCTTTTATCTCGAAAAAGAAACGCTCCTGTCCTTAGACAAAAAGCGTCTCTAATCCATTTTTTATATTATCATACACCTCAAACAAGATGCCGGGATACTGAAATTAACAGTGTCATCGTAATGACATTCATAATCGTTGAAAGTAATACTGTTTGTGCGGCAAAATCGGGTTCATTTTTATATTCTTCCGCCAAAATACTTGTATTAACTCCGGTAGGCATACCCGATGCAATGAGCAAGGCTTGAGCGGGAATCCCCTTAAGACCCAGCAGCAAGACAAGCATAAAACCGACTATTGGACCAGCAATCAGGCGTAGTACCATACTGATGTACACGGCTGTACGGCGCAAGCGAAAGGGATATTGCACAATTTGTGCTCCCAAAGTAAGCAGAGCCACGGCAACCATCGACTGACTAATATAATTCAAAGGTTCAGCCAGTAAATTAGGCAACGGACTATGCAACAGATTTAGGAGCAAACCTAGTGCAAGTGCATAAGGTACAGGCATTTTCAAAAAATTAATTAAAATTTTTCGAGTGTTAGCCTTACCGTTCTGTACAACAAAAGTACCGTATGTAAATGTAACAAAGCTTTGAAAGGTCATAATCAGAGCCTGAACGGAAATGGCTAGCGGATCACCTTTGAACACCAACTGATTGATTGGTAGACCATAATTTCCTGAATTATCTAGCATTACACTGTTTGTAAAAGCTCCACGCATTCCAGGGCTGTATTTCAGCGATCTGGCGACGGTAGTACTGATTACGTACAGAATAGCTATGTACAAGGCATAAAAAAGTGAAATCTCACCCATGAGCATTAAAGAAATTTCCGAGTGATATAGACCCGTAAACACAACTGCGGGGGTGATATAATAAAAATTGATTTTAGCTAAGGTATACAAATCCAGTCGAAAATAATATTGCATGATACAACCAAAACCGATAAGTACAAAAATAGGTAAAACAACGTCCAAAAGAATGGTGCCGAACATGTCTGTTTCATCTTCTTTCTATTATGCGAATGTAAAGGCTGTTTCTTATAAATGCATGGGCATTTTCTCATTATACTGTGTAAATAGGTTAGGCGTATAATAAAATTTTATAGTGGTTTTGGTAATCTGGACTGCAGCTATAGTGGTGTCTCACACATTAAATAAAAAAAGATAAAAAATCAGCTTAGAGAAACCGTTAATACATCTAGGGACGATTGAGCCCGGTGTTTACTATAAGGAGGAATCGCATCATGAAAAACACTTGGACAGCTTTACTAGCGTGTATACTGGTCTTGGGATTGGCAGCGGGAACCGCTGAAGCCAAGCAGGGACGCGGAAATGATCAGGGGAACAAACAGGAAGCAAAGACGTCTGTTAAAGACGGGAATGAAAAGAGCGGGGAAGAGCTAATCAATCCCCATGACTCAGACAATGATCAGTCCAAAAAACAAAAGGACAAAGCATCCGGTAAAAAGGATGAAAACAGTAAAAAAGACAAACACGCAGAAATCAGAAAAACTGAACCTGTTGCAGTAACGGATGATACATACGGGGGGTCCAAAGACCATAATGGTCACAAGGGACGCAACGGTTACAAGGGTCTGCTTCACGCGGTAGAAAATACGAAGGATAAGCCGGCAGGAGCGGTTATTGCGAATCTGCTGCTTACGAAATACCCGGACCGTTTGACTTCGGAGCAGGTTGCTGAACTTGAATTGATCCGGAATTCTGGTAAAGCACTGACTGAGGCAGCTGAGCTACTGGCTGAAAACGGAAATGTGACAGATGCCGTTTACATGCAAGAGGAGGCGGTACTGGCTAATGTGTCCGATCTGGACAGCTACAAAAAGCTGGGTGAATTCTCGAAGAAGGCCGGACGGCCGTCGGGTATGAAGCTGTTCGTGAATGGTGAAGAATACGACGCCAAACCGATTAACCGCAATGGGACCACACTTGTTCCGTTTAGAACAGCTTCCGAAGCTTTGGATGCAAAGGTTTCCTGGGATCCGAAAGAAAAGGCTGTTACTGTCACCCGTAACGGCGTGTCCGTCAAATTATTTGTTAACAGTCCGAAAGCATATATTAACGGTCAGCCGTATTCTATCGAGCAGCCAGCATCCATAGTGGATGGGACGACAATGGTACCTGTAAGGGTAATCGGAGAGGTCTTGGGGACAAATGTTAAATGGGAGCCTGAGAGCCAGTCCGTTGTTGTATACGAGCAGCCAACAACACCTGCATCAACATCATAACGTGCTGTAACAAATATTTTGTAAACAAAAAGGGCCCCTGACTAAATGTCAGGCCTTTTTGTTTTACCTTGCAATGAATGATTCCGTATTCTTTTTAATGGTGAGAGGATAGATAGCCTTCATGATACTACCAAGCTATTCGCATTATGTGCTGGTCATGTGTACAATTAAATAGAGAACACTGACAAAAGGGAGTGTTATAGATGGATTTAGGATTAACGGGAAAAGCAGCCTTTGTTGCAGGTTCCAGTAAAGGACTCGGCAAGGCAAGCGCACGGGAGCTGGCACGCGAGGGTGCGAATGTCATCATTTCAGGACGGAACGAAGCAGAGCTTCAGCGGACGCAGGCGGAATTACTGGAAACAGCGAGTGGCCGCGTTGAATATGTAGTTTGCGATGTAACAAAACCAGAAGATATCTCCCAGGCCATCCGCCGTACAGCTGATTTGTTTGGCACTGTTGATATTTTGGTTAACAATGCGGGTGGGCCTCCTGCTGGTACCTTTGATGATTTTACTGATGAAGTGTGGATGCAGGCCTTTGAACAAAATTTACTTAGTCATATCCGGTTGATCCGTGAGGTGTTACCCTATATGAAAAAACAACAAAGCGGTAGGATTTTAAATATTGCTTCTTCCTCAGTTAAGCAGCCAATTCCGGGGCTAATCATTTCAAATACACTACGTACTGGAGTCGCTGGATTGGCAAAAACATTGTCTCTGGAATTAGCTCCTCATAATATTCTGGTACATACTGTAGCACCGGGGAGAATTGCAACCGATCGCGTGCGTAGCTTGGACGAGCATCGAGCTGAGAAAACCCAGCAAACGACGGATCAGGTTCGAAAACAAGCAGAAGAGGGCATTCCATTGGGGCGGTATGGAGAGCCTGAAGAGTTCGGTAAAGTTGTTGCTTTTCTGGCGTCTTCAGCTTCATCCTATTTGACAGGGAGCACCATCCTTGTGGATGGCGGAATGATTAAATCGTTATAAAATAAAGAAGCGTGCCGGCCTCAGGTTTAATGGGGTGCTGGCACGCTTTTTTAAAATTTATTTAGGGAGTTGGAAATGTTAATTCAAGGACTGTTCAGCTCTCGCGGCCTGGAAGCTCACAACCCTCATCGGTACATACACCACCTGCATCCTGTTTGGGCGAGTTGCCGCTTATCATGGTGAAAGGTGAGCGTTCATCCCATGCTTTTTGAAGCGCATCATGAAACACTTCCTCCGGCTGGGCACCAGAAACGGCAAATTTTCGATCAAATACAAAGAATGGTACACCCTGAACACCCAACTCAGCGCCTTCGGCTTCATCAGCTCTAACTTCGTCGGTAAAACGGTCACTGGCTAATATAGCAGCCGCTTCCTTTTGATCTAGACCAACTTCAGTAGCCAGCGCTGCCAGCACTTCATGATCCCCTGTATGCTTGCCTTCGATGAAAACAGCATGGAATAAGCGCTCGCTCAGCTCCAGCATTTTGCCTTGTGTTTGAGCCCAAAGTGTTAAGCGGTGAGCATCAAGAGAGTTCGTCGGCACCATGGCATGAATATTATACTCAAGACCCGCAGAGCGTGCATTTTCGTTCATTCGATCATTCATAGCCTGAGCCTCTTGCAGACTGACCCCATATTTAGCGGCTAATTCTTCATTGATCGTTTTACCACTATCTCTCACAGCACCCGGGTTCAATTCGAAACTCTTAAATGTCAATTGCACCTCATCGTGATGTGGAAATTTCTGTAACACTTGCTCCAAACGGCGTTTACCAATATAACAGAACGGACACATATAATCAGACCAAACTTCAATATTCATCAGGGATAAGCCTCCATGTATACGTATTTTATTGTGTAACCGGGAGCATTGCTCCTCACTTTAGAATGTGTATAAAGGTGGAACTTCACTAGTTACAATAAGAATTATAAAGCTAAAGGATTTAACGTGCAAATAATTAATGCTTGTCAAAAAATTAATGCTGTGATATTTTATATGTGTAACCGGTTACACATTGGAGTTGAACCTACACTATGACAACAATTAAAGAAGTCGCCAGCTTTGCAGGGGTTTCCGTAGCAACCGTATCCAGAGTTATTAATGAAACTGGGTACGTACACGAGGATACACGGCGAAAGGTTGAGGCTGCTGTGAAGCAGTTAAATTACAAGCCTAATGAAGTTGCACGTTCTTTGTATAAAAAGAAATCTAGATTAATCGGTCTTTTGCTGCCGGATATTACGAACCCTTACTTTCCCTTGTTAGCTCGTGGGGTGGAGGATCGAATGCAGGAAAATGACTTTCGGATTATTTTCGGTAATAGTGATGAAGATCGCCAAAAAGAATTGGATTACATGGATACTTTTGTTCAAAATAATGTCGTTGGTGTTATTTCTTCTACCAATGATCCCGATGCCGATTGTTACGCCAAACTGAAGATCCCGGTCGTTTTTCTCGATCGAACTTCCAGTGACAGCCTCTCCGTATATGCAGATGGAGCCCATGGCGGTTGCTTGGCTGCTCAAGAAATGGTTGCACGCGGCAGCAAGCAAATTACAGTCATGCAGGGCCCTGCACATATTCGTCCAGCACAAGATCGTTTTCGCGGGGCGGTTGAAGAGCTTCAGCAATCCGGAATTGCTTACCATGTGGTCGAGACAACGTCCTTTTCGTTCAAGGAGGCCGAGTCGTGGGCCAAAGAGCTGTTTAGCAAGTATCCCGATACGGACGGAGTTATCGCAAGTAATGATATCGTGGCTACAGCGGTGATGCATGAGGCACATAGATTAGGAAAGAAAATCCCGGATGATGTTCAAATTATCGGGTTTGATGATATACCACTAAGTAGTTTGTTATTCCCGCCTTTGTCAACGATTCGACAGCCTGCTTATGAAATGGGCTGGGAAGCAGCAGGACTACTCATTCAGTTGATTGAGCATTCGCAAGTAACGAAGTCAAGTGTACCTAATCTTCATTCGAAAGTACTTACCTATTCAAGCATACAATTGCCCGTCAAATTTATAGAACGGGATACAACGAGAAGGGTGGATAATGATGGCTAAAATTTCGATTATCGGAAGCAGTTCTATGGATCTCGTAGTTACTTCGTCTAAACGTCCCGGTGCTGGTGAAACGGTATTGGGTGAAAGCTTCACAACCGTACCTGGAGGTAAAGGAGCCAATCAGGCAGTAGCCGCAGCACGACTCGGAGCCGACGTTACGATGATTGGACGTGTAGGGGATGATCATTTTGGGAAGCAGATTTTACGTAATTTTGAAGAAAATCATGTTCATACCGATTATGTGAAACCGGTTACACATATGGAAAGCGGTACAGCGCATATTATACTAGCTGAAGGCGATAACAGTATTGTCGTGGTAAAAGCAGCGAATAATGAAGTGACACCCGCCTATGTGGAAGAAGCGCTTGACGTCATCCGAAGTTCGGATATTGTGCTAATTCAACAGGAAATACCAACAGAAACGGTTGTTTACGTAAGCGAGATTTGTGCGAAATACCAGATACCCTTGTTGCTGAATCCAGCCCCGGCTCGTGAAGTGGAGGAAAGCGTAATTGCGAATGCGACCTACATTACGCCTAATGAGCATGAAGCTGCCATTATGTTTAAGGATTTAAGTCTTCAAGAAGCGCTGCGCAAATATCCCAACAAGCTGTTTGTGACTGAGGGCAGCAACGGTGTACGGTTCTTCGACGGAGAACAGGAAGTCGTGGTTCCTACTTATAAAGTAGAAGCTATTGATACGACAGGTGCAGGAGATACGTTTAACGCTGCTTTTGCAGTGGCTTTAGCTGAAGGAAATTCGCTGGCAAACAGTGTGAAATTTGCTAATCGTGCTGCGTCATTATCCGTTACCAAATTTGGAGCCCAAGGTGGAATGCCAACCCGTCGTGAAGTGGAGGAGCAAATATAATATGAAGAAACATGGAATCCTAAACAGTCATATATCCAAAATACTGTCGGATCTCGGCCACACTGACTATATTGTCGTGGCTGATGCTGGCTTACCTGTTCCTGAAGGCGTTACCAAAATTGATTTGGCCCTTAAACTGGGTGTTCCATCCTTTCAGGACGTCGTTGATGTCATTGCAGCAGATATGGTGATCGAAAAAGTAACGCTGGCCGAAGAAATCAAACAAGAAAATGAACAAGCATTACAGTATATTATGCACAACTTTGTAGGGGAGCAATTAGAACAGCCACAGATTAGTAAGCAAGTTGCCGTCATTGAGTTTTGCTCTCATGAACAATTCAAAGAGTTGACCCGTTATGCAAAGGCGATCATTCGTACAGGAGAAGCTAAGCCGTATGCCAATTGTATTTTGCAGGCAGGAGTCCATTTTGGATAAATCAATATTGAATAAAAAGGAGGGTACAGCATGCAGATTCAAATGAAAGGAATTCACAAAGCCTTTGGAACCAATCAGGTACTGAGTGGTGTTCACTTTGATCTTCGTGAAGGAGAAGTACATGCCCTCATGGGTGAAAATGGTGCAGGCAAATCAACGCTGATGAATATTCTAATCGGACTGCATCGGCGAGATGAGGGAACGATCATCATTGACGGCCAGGAAACCTATTTTGCTGACCCCAAAGAAGCGGAGCAAAAAGGAATTGCTTTTATTCATCAGGAACTGAATGTGTGGCCGGAGATGACTGTGCTGGAAAATCTGTTTATCGGCAAGGAAATGACATCCAAGTGGGGCTTACTAGATAGCTCCAAAATGAAAGCGCTAGCAAATGAACAATTCAGCAAGCTTTCGGTAAACCTTCCATTGAACGGTGAAGCAGGCGAGTGTTCAGTGGGTCAACAGCAGATGATTGAAATTGCCAAAGCACTCATGACAGATGCTAAAGTTATCGTGATGGATGAGCCGACAGCCGCCTTAACCGAACGGGAAATTCAGAAGCTATTCGAGGTTATTACTTCCTTGAAAAAAGTTGGTGTTTCGATTGTGTATATTTCACATCGGATGGAGGAAATATTCGCGATCTGTGATCGGATTACCATCATGCGTGATGGGAAAACGGTGGATACTCAGGCGATTCCCGATACGAATTTTGATGAGGTTGTACGGAAAATGGTAGGTAGAGAGCTGACTGAACGCTACCCGGTAAGAACGCCTGCTTTGGGAGAAGTGGTGCTGGAGGTCAAAAATGCTTCGCATAAAGGGTTGTTTGAAAATGTGAATTTCACTGTACGATCTGGGGAAATTGTAGGTTTTTCAGGCTTGATGGGCTCGGGACGGACCGAGATCATGCGTGCGTTATTTGGACTGGATGCTTTGGATCGTGGTGAGATTCATGTGCGTGGAAAAAAGGTGTCTATTCGTAAACCGGATGATGCAGTGAAACTAGGGATTGGCTTCATTACAGAAGACCGAAAAGATGAGGGTTTGGTGCTGGATTTTTCTATCCGGGAAAATATGGTACTGCCGAATCTGTTCAGTTTTACTTCAAAAGGATTTATTTCAGGTAAAAAAGAGTTAGATTTTGTTAACACTTTAATTAAGCGCTTACAAATCAAAACCCAATCGGGCGAAACAACGGTTCGCAGTTTGTCAGGTGGTAACCAGCAAAAAGTGGTTATTGCCAAATGGGTAGGTATTGGTCCGAATGTACTTATCCTTGACGAACCGACGAGAGGTGTGGATGTGGGAGCCAAGCGGGAAATCTACCAGTTGATGAACGAGTTGACCGAACGTGGAGTCGCGATTATCATGGTATCCTCGGAACTCCCTGAGGTACTCGGCATGAGCGATCGTATTGTCGTGGTGCACGAGGGAAAGATCAGCGGAGAGCTGAGCAGGGAAGAAGCCACACAAGAAAATATTATGACGCTAGCTACAGGAGGACAGTAATATGACAACTATGAATGAATCAAAAAGCAGCAAAGGCTTTCAAATGTCACAAATCACACAGAAGCTTGGCCCATTGTTGGGGCTCATTATTTTGGTAATCATTGTATCGGTCTTAAATCCCAGCTTTTTGGAACCGCTTAATATTTTGAACTTATTGCGCCAGGTATCCATTAATGCGTTGATTGCGTTCGGTATGACCTTCGTTATTCTCACAGGCGGAATTGATTTGTCAGTCGGCTCCATATTAGCACTATCCAGTGCGTTTGTCGCAAATATGATGCTGGCCGGGTTCGATCCTATTTTGGCGATTATCATCGGTTGTGCATTGGGTGGCGTGATGGGGATGGTCAACGGCTTGATGATTACGAAAGGTAAAATGGCACCGTTTATTGCTACACTAGCAACCATGACTATTTTCAGAGGATTGACACTCGTTTATACCAACGGTAACCCTATTACAGGACTCGGAGACAGTCTGGTATTTCAATTGTTCGGACGTGGCTATCAGTTCGGTATTCCGGTTCCAGCGATTACGATGCTCATTACCTTTGCTGTTCTATGGATCATTTTGCATAAAACACCATTCGGACGCAAAACGTATGCCATTGGTGGTAACGAGAAGGCTTCAATTGTATCTGGTATTAAAGTACCGCGTGTAAAAATCTGGATTTATTCTCTGGCTGGAATGCTTTCCGCGTTGGCGGGAGCTATCTTGACTTCACGTTTGAACTCGGCGCAACCGACAGCAGGTACTTCTTATGAATTGGACGCCATTGCGGCTGTCGTATTAGGTGGAACAAGCCTCTCGGGAGGACGCGGACGAATCGTAGGTACATTAATTGGTGTGCTTATCATCGGTACGCTAAACAATGGCTTGAACTTGCTGGGGGTTAACTCATTTTATCAAATGGTGGTAAAAGGGATCGTCATCGCTATTGCTGTATTGATTGACCGTAAAAAATCCGCATAATACACCTAATCTGCGTAGAAGGAGACACATAAATATGAAAAAGCTTACATTAATTATGACTGCCTTGCTGCTCCTGCTCATGACAGGGTGTTCCTTGGAACCGCCCGAGTGGGCGAAACCTAAAACGGCTGCAAACCTGAAGGACATTAAAATCGGCTTATCGATCTCAACGCTGAATAATCCATTCTTCGTTTCTCTCAAAGACGGAGTTGTGACAGAGGCCAAAAAACAAGGAATGCAGGTCATTGTTGTGGATGCACAAAATGATTCGGCGAAACAAAGTAATGACGTGGATGATCTGATTCAACAGGGAGTAAACGCGTTACTCATTAATCCGACAGATTCTTCGGCCATTTCCACTGTGGTACAATCAGCGAATGCATTGAACATCCCGGTGATTACACTGGATCGTTCTGCTGACAAAGGCGATGTAAAAGCACTCGTCGCTTCAGACAACGTAGAGGGAGGACGAATGGCTGCCCGATATGTGATTGATCAAGTTGGAAAAGGTGCCAAGGTGATCGAGCTGGAAGGTGTTCCAGGAGCATCCGCTACCCGTGAACGTGGGAAAGGCTTCCATGAAGTAGCAGATAAGGATCTGAAAGTCATAGCTAAACAATCGGCCGATTTTGATCGGACGAAAGGTTTGAACGTGATGGAAAATCTGCTGCAAGGCAACCCGGACGTTCAGGCAGTATTTGCCCACAATGATGAAATGGCGTTGGGTGCGATCGAAGCAATCCAAAGCTCAGGTAAGAACATTCCAGTCATCGGTTTTGACGGTAACGAGGATGCGCTTAAATCAATTAAGGAAGGGAAACTGACAGCCACCGTAGCTCAGCAACCCGAGCTTATTGGTCAATTGGCGGTGCAGGCAGCCAAGGATGTACTTCAAGGTAAAACCGTGAAAACATCCATTCCCGCTAAGCTGGAGTTAGTGGATCAATCGAAATAAAAAGGACGCTTGACCTAACATATTAAGCTATTCGGACTGATGCTGTAATGCGCATCAGTTCTTTTTTTTGGCTATTCTACGATGACGATACATACACATAAATGGAAGTTTTTTATTTTTGTATTGTAAGAAGAGACGGTAAAAGATAGAATAACAATTATATGATAATGAGAATCACTATCATATTTTGAATTGTATATATCTAAGGAGGATGTATATTGTGCAACAAAGGTACAGATTAAAATGGGAATCCACGCTTTGTCTTGTGGTTCTTTTGATGGTTGTATTGAGTGCATGTGGAAACGCAGCTAGCAACAACCAGACAAACGACAAGACCAGCACTAATGATCCTTCCGGACAATCCAAAACGGTTGTCATGCGCGAATATACTGATGCTACTGGTAATAAGATCAGTATCCCTGCAAATCCACAGCGAGTTGTCACGACACAATATTTGGATGCTATGCTGGCCTTGGGAGTTAAGCCTGCTGGTGCTGCTTCCCATTTGTTGGAAGGCGACTATTTAAAAGGTAAGATTGACGGAGTTGCGGATATTGGGAACCCGACAAATGTAGAAAAGGTGCTGGAGTTACAACCGGACCTGATCATCACAACAGAATATACCACGCCAGAAGTGAAGGAGCAGCTGGAGAAAATTGCTCCAACCGTGGTCGTTTCGTTTGGAGAAGGCGACGTATTTGAGCAACTGCGGAATGTCGCAGCCGTGCTGGGTAAGGAGAAGGAAGCCGAGCAGTGGATCGCTAGTTTCAACAAAAAGGCTGAAGAAGGTCGAAAGAAGCTGGCTGGAAAATTCAAAAAAGATGAAACGGTTACGATTTATATGGCCTACGATAAGAATGTGTTAAGGGTATACGGAGCGCGGAATGTAGGACATGTTATTTACCGTTCACTGGAATTGAATCCTCCTGAGTACATACGCCAGAAGCTGGCGAAGGACCCGAGATTTAATTATGTTTATGATGTTATTTCAATGGAAAAGCTGCCTGAACTATCAGGAGACCGAATTATTATGCTGGTTTATGATGAAGCGAGCAAGGACGGAATGCTTAAGCAAATTGAACAAAGTGCACTGTGGAGAAATCTTCCGGCTGTCAAGAACCACAAAGTGTATTTCATCAAAGCAGATCCGTGGTTTACGTACTCACCGCTAGCCGTTGACCAATCTCTGGATGAGGCCGTTAAAATGTTTTCCGTAGATCCGAAGTGATCAGTTCAATTGAAATTAGAAAGGAGAAGTCATGACTATGCTTAGACGATTTTTTGAATACTACCGTCCTTACCGGACTTTGTTCATCATTGATTTCTCTTGTGCCTTGCTGGCAGCACTGCTGGAGTTAGCTTTTCCGCTTGCAGTCAACCGGGTGGTCGATGATTTGCTACCCAGTGGGAACTGGAAATGGATTTTATATGCCTGTCTAGCTCTACTCGGTATTTATGTCATAAGTGCTGCGCTGAATTACGTAGTTACCTATTGGGGACACAAGCTGGGTATTAACATCGAATCGGACATGCGTAAAAAGCTGTTTGATCGGGTACAAAAGCAATCTTTTCGCTTTTTTGACAATAACAAAACAGGGCATCTCGTTTCCCGTATGACCAACGACCTGATGGATATTGGGGAAATTGCCCACCACGGACCCGAAGATTTGTTCATCGCGTTGATGACACTGGGGGGAGCCTTTGGTATCATGCTCAGCATTAACTGGAAGCTGGCTGTACTGACTTTCATCATTGTACCCCTCATGATTTACTTGTCTCTTTATTTCAGCCGTAAAATGTCTGCTGCTTTCCATCGTATGTTTTCTGATATTGCAGATTATAACGCTCGCATTGAAAATAATGTCAGCGGGATTCGCGTTGTTCAAGCGTTCTCCAACGAAGCACATGAAATGGAACGTTTTGCTGAGAATAATGGACGTTTTCGTAAAACGAAGCTGATCGCGTACCGGATTATGGCCTGGAATTCCTCGATTAGTTTTATACTAATGAAGCTGGTTTCATTGTTTGTGCTTGTGTGTGGAACATGGTTTGTTATCGAAGGGCAGATGACCTACGGGGAATTTATCGCATTTGTGATGCTGTCTAATGTATTCCTGGGGCCAATTAAACAAATTAATTCTGTCATCGAAACGTATCCGAAAGGGATTGCCGGCTTCCGACGGTACCTGGATTTGCTGGAAAGTGAATCGGATGTAGAAGATCTGCCTGGGGCCAAGGCGGTTAGCCATCTTAACGGAGATATTCAATTTGAAGGTGTAACGTTTGGTTACGAGAACAAAGATAAGGTATTACGCAAAGTAGACCTATCTATCCATGCAGGTGAAACCGTAGCACTTGTAGGTCCTTCAGGAGCAGGTAAAACGACACTTTGCAGTTTGTTGCCTCGCTTCTACGATGTTGAGGAAGGTAGCATTACCATTGATGGGATGGATATCCGTGAAATGAAGCTGGATTCGCTGCGATCCATGATTGGTATCGTACAGCAGGATGTATTCCTCTTTGATGGAACGATTCGTGAAAATATTGCTTACGGTAAGCTTGATGCTTCGGAAGAAGAAATCTGGGATGCTGCTCGTCGAGCTCAGATTGAAGACCTTGTTCGCTCATATCCGGATGGTCTGGGTACAATGATCGGTGAGCGAGGTGTAAAGCTCTCCGGTGGTCAAAAGCAACGTTTGTCTATTGCCCGGATGTTCCTTAAAAATCCGCCTATTCTCATTTTAGATGAAGCGACATCAGCGTTGGATACAGAGACAGAAGCCGCGATTCAGCAGGCGCTGACAGAGCTTTCCCAAGGTCGCACGACACTCGTTATCGCCCATCGTCTGGCAACAGTCAAAAATGCTGACCGCATTATCGTAGTTGCAGATCAAGGAATTGCCGAGCAAGGCAGACATGAAGAGTTATTGGCAGTAAAAGGAGCGTATAGTCGCCTGCACCAAGCTCAATATGGAACGTAAATAGGCCGATATGACACCGTAAATAGAGAGAGGAAGATTGGGCTTGACAAAGAAAATGTGGATTGTGATGATGCTTCTGTCAGTCATTTTAGTTCTTACCGCCTGTAGTGGAAACGTGAAGCAACCGGATGAAAAGCAGAATCAAACTTCTAGTGAACAAAAGTCAGAGGAAATGAAAACAGTCAAAACGATTCATGGAGATATTAAGATTCCGGTTCACCCTCAGCGGATTGTAGTAGATATGTACCAGAATGATTTACTAGCACTAGGGATTAAACCTGTGGGAAGTGTTAAATATTATCTGGATAATCCGTTTTCGAAGGAGCTTGTGCAGGGCATTGCAAGCATTGGAGATCGCGGCAGCGTATCCATTGAAACAGTATTGACTCTGGAGCCTGACTTGATTCTAATTGGTTCCAAAGATGCTTCTGAATATGAAAAATATAGTAAAATTGCTCCGACCATCGTCATTCCTTATGGAACGTATAAAAATGTGCATGAGGAACTGACAGCTTTTGGTGAGCTACTTGGAAAAGAACAGGAAGCCAAAACATGGCTTGCCCAATACGATCAGCGGATGCAGGCTGCACGTGACAAGCTAAAGGGTATTATTCAGCCTGAGGATACGTTCACCGTAATGGAAGCTTCGGATAAAGAATACTATGTATATGGTGATAATTTTGGCAGAGGAGGACAGGCCGTATACAGAGGACTCAATTTGACACCTCCGCCGCTTGTCCAAAAAGAATTATTAGGTGAGACTCAATGGAAGTCGGTGTCAAAAGAAGTCATTAATCAATATGCAGGCTCTTATATCTTTCTGACGGTTAACAAGGATTTGAGGGGTTACAAAGGAGACAGCATATGGAAATCACTGAATGCGGTCCGGCAAGGTAAGGTTTTTGAGCTTCAGGAGGATCGATATTGGTACTTCGACCCGATTGCCATTGTAGGACAAGCTGAGGAAATCGCAGATATGATCGTCCAGCGGAATAAAGAGAACGCCGCACAGAAGTAGTCGTTTCGGTGTTGTTCGCAGCCCTTTGGTATTTATGCCGAAGGGCTTTATTTTTTCACAATAGGGTAGAGCATTAGGCACTCCTCGAAATTTGCTATTGAAGCTATTGCCACATTAATTTACAATAGTAAAGATTGCGTGATAATAATTCTCATTATCAACATCATCTTCAACACAGTTCGTGATAGCTACATACTATTCAACAGTAAGGGTGAACAATAGTTATGAAATTATCAGAATCATCAGATGGCCCCGCTCAAAGTAAACATAACCAGTCGCCGACTCAATTCCACTCGCGACCTTGGGCGGCTACGCTTATCCTGACAGTTGGGCTTGGAATTTTAGCGTTCGGTATCGCGCTATCCCTATCTTTTGGTGCAGCCTCTATTAGGCTAGAAGAGGTATGGAACGCTGTTTTTCATTTTAAACCCGAGTTGCAAAACCATCAAATTATTTGGGAAATCCGTCTACCTCGAATTCTGGGTGGGGTTTTAATCGGTGTTTGCTTTGCCGTTGCAGGTGCAATTATGCAAGGAATGACTCGAAATCCACTTGCTGACTCGGGCTTGCTTGGACTGAACTCGGGAGCCAGCTTGGCGATGGCGATTTGCTTTGCACTTTTTCCGGGTTCTTCTTTTTTACAATTAATGTTGTATTCCTTCGTTGGTGCAGCTCTGGCTGTTGTGATGGTATATGGTACAAGTTCTATATCCAAATCAGGTCTCACGCCAGTTCGTCTTGTATTGGCGGGTGCAGCTGTCACGGCATTGCTGTCTGCCTTAGGAGATGCGATCAGTTTGTACTTTAATGTTGGACAGGATTTGGCTTTTTGGTATGCCGGAGGGCTTAGTGGAACCAAGTGGGTTCAGCTCGGTATAGTTTTGCCTTGGGTTGTGGCAGCTTTTATCGGCGCTCTCATGTTGTCGCGCTCCATTACGCTGCTTAGTCTGGGAGACGAAATTGCATTGAGTCTTGGTCAGCGAACTGGGGTGGTAAAGGTAGTCGGGATGATTCTTGTTCTGATTCTGGCGGGTGCAGCGGTGTCATTGGTTGGCTCTATAGGTTTTGTGGGATTGATTATTCCCCATATAACCCGCAAGCTGGTTGGCGTCGATTATCGCTGGATTATTCCGTGCTCGGCCATTATGGGAGCTTTACTCATTGTGTTTGCCGACCTGGCAGCCCGTATGATTAATGCGCCTGAGGAGACACCAGTGGGTGTACTTATTGCCTTAATTGGGGTTCCGTTCTTCCTTTATCTGGCACGTATGGAAAGGAGGGCACTGTAAAATGAATAACGTTACGAATGGGGCTATTGCCAAAGCTAGTCATCGTAAAAAAATCCATGATTGGATGGTTGTTGTCATTCTGCTCATATTGCTCATTGCTGCGTTCACCATAAGTGCAAATACGGGAACCATCCGGCTTTCGCCAATGGAGCTATTTAGAACTTTATTTGGGCAAGGGACTCCACAGCAGGAATTAATCCTATTTGAATTCCGATTGCCACGAATGGTTATTTCCCTTCTAATCGGTGCAGGCCTCGCTGTTTCTGGCTGCATTATGCAGGGAGTTTCGCGTAACGGTCTAGCGGACCCTGGTATTCTGGGGATTAATGCGGGCGCCGGGCTGATGGTCATGCTGTTTGTATTGCTTTTTCCATCAATGCAAACTACAAATTCATTGTTTTTACTTCCCGCTCTTGCGCTGATTGGATCAGGAGCAGCTGCTATTCTCATCTACGCGCTTTCTTACAAGAAAGGCGAAGGGATTTCCCCGACACGACTACTGCTGAGCGGAATTGGCGTAGCGGCGGGTATCAGTGCTGCGATGATCATTATGACTCTTAAGCTGACACCTGAAAGCTACACGTTTGTAGCTAATTGGTTAGCAGGAAGCATCTGGGGCTCAAACTGGAAATTCGTAATGGCTCTGTTGCCTTGGCTGATTGTATTACTTCCTTTCGCATACTACAAAGCAAATGTGATGAATGTGCTTAATCTGGGGGATCAGACGGCATCGGGGTTGGGTACACCTATCGAAAAGGAACGTATTCTCCTTCTCGCTGCTGCGGTTGGGTTGGCCAGTTCTAGTGTTTCGGTTAGTGGCGGTATCGGCTTTGTCGGTTTGGTGGCTCCACATTTGGCGAGAAAGCTGGTGGGTCCGAAGCATAAAATGCTGCTGGTAACCTGTGCTTTAGTCGGAGCACTCCTGGTACTTGTAGCGGATACGATCACACGATCTTTACCTTTACAGAAAGAAATTCCGACAGGTTTGATTGTAGCCATCCTTGGTGCGCCATACTTCTTATATCTGCTGAGTCGCTCCAAAGGGTAACATCACGAAAGAGTACCACCTGTCAATTAAAGGATACGCAAACAAATAACCTTCAACACCACTAAGCAAGTGGGGCTGAAGGTTATTTGTTTCATTTAATTTAGCAGCCTTTCATCTCAACGGGAAGTATTCAAGGCATGAGAGGTTTGATGCAGCTCTCTGATCATTTTATGCAACGTGTAATTTTCCTGACGTGTCACGCCGTGTTGATTTTCCTGAACCAGCAATTGATGGATGTTTCGTTTTAGAATTTCACTTCGACGTTCCAGCATTTCGGTATTCATAAATAAATGAACACTCCCTTTGTCATGAATAAACCTACATTTTTGAAATGAGCATAGGCCGAATATAAGGTTGCCTTTCGACTTCTTTAAGTATATCGTGCTGAATGATCAAGGGAAAACGGAGCGAGACTGCAAATTACTTTTTCTCATCATCCATGCCGTGTCGACAGCGACTCACCCCATGAGTTCTTAGATATACTTCCTGATGCTGGCGATAACAAGGGATTAGGGGCAATTAACTTAATGTATATAATTTGACTGTCTCATGTTTTCTGATTTAAAGGCTATCATGGGGAGTTGGGGTTCTTGTGTGGAACATGACGGTTGGACAGCTCGAATAATAGATCATTCGATTTGTGTTCAATATGAACATACAGTTGCGATTACAGAGGATGGTCCTCAAATTCTGACACTGCTATAAAGTAGTAGTGCCTTTCTGGTTACTGGCGAACAAAATTATAACGAATAAGAATCGCATAAATGCGGTTCTTTTTTAATGCTAAAGCTTTCGCTCGGATGCTAAACAAGAGGAAAAACGCTCTATTTGCCCTTGAAAAGCGTTAAAAAAACAGCGTATAATATAAATTATACGCTGTTTAGGTTTAAAACGACTTTTGGAATCTCTTCTGCGTAAGATGTCGATTGAATTTTCGATAAAAATAAGACGAAAATGATCGTTTTACAGTATATTTCGGAATATGAACTGAATTGGAGGCGAGCGGGATGAAAAAAGAGTTGCGACATGTGGAGCTCGATACAACAGAAGAAATTGATGAAATATATACTGAGGAGCTGGAAGCTTTTTTGATTTGGATGAAGGATGCTGGATATACGATACATACGCAAAAAAATTATATAGGGGATGTGAAGCAGTTTTTACGCACGTTGCGTGATAAACCACTCGATCAGGTGAAGAAGATTCATGTTATGTCGTATTTGTCTAAAGCGCGGGAGGGAGGAGCCGGAGATAGTACGCGGAACCGGAAGCATGCAGCGGTGAACAGTTTTTTTAAAGCGCTACAGGAATTTGAGTTATGCAGCACAAATCCGGCAGCGGGAATTAAAAAAGCAAAGACTGAAAAGAATCGTATGCCCGTCTATCTGGATGAAAAGGATATTCATCCGTTTTTGCTCGCGGTGGAGGGGAAATATGCAAATCGTAATATGGCAATTTTTCTGCTGATGGTCTACATGGGATTGCGGGTGGGGGAGGTTCACTCATTGAATGTCTCGGATTACAGTCGAGAAAGACGTACCTTAGATGTGTTCGGTAAAGGACGTAAGTGGCGTACTCTCCCGGTACCGGAAGCCGTGTGTGATTTTGTGGAGCATGCGTTGGAGGAAAGATTGACGCCGTGGAGAGGTAAAGAGGATGCGATGTTTGTATCCCAAAAAGGTCGCCGTCTGGCAGTGCGCACCATTCAACAGATCGCTACAGAAACGTTCGAAAGATTCCAGCAAGATAAGAGTATAGAACGCCGGGAGGCTTATTCCAGCCATAAGCTGAGACATACATTTGCGACAATGCTATTGCGTAAGGGAGCAGATCTGCGTACCGTACAGGAGCTGCTAGGGCATTCATCCATTCAGACAACCACAGTATACACACATGTCACTGATCGGGAAAAAGAAAAAGCAATGGATAAGCTGGATATTCAGATACCAATATCAGGATTATAAGTACAGCGTGAAAGTTGAGATTAAATGAAAATGAGTTTACATAATAATAATTATGTAAACTCATTGGGCAGAATTACATCCTGACTTGAAAATCACATCAACGGCATTAGGTCATTACAATCATGAACGTAGTATTCTTTTTCATAGCGTTAGTCTTGTTTTTGATTGATTTGTTCCAAATGATGCCGCAAATGCTGAATATAATCGTCAACTAGCCACTGTAATGTTTCGGTGGAGTGGTCATCTTTTTGAAATCTTTTCTTAGAATCGAATGATGTACATGAGTTTAAAACATTTATGATTTGCTTATTCAATAGTTTCCATAGATGTATGACATCCACGTAAGAGAACACTTCCTGATACTGATTAGCTGCCACCCATTCATTTTGCGCATACGATTCAATTTTGATAGGGGATGTTGAATGCTTAATCATGATAAATCTTCGATGATTATTAGAAGCGGAGTCGCATAGATGTCCTAGTATTTCTTTTTTGGACCATTTCTCCGAGAACGGTTTGGCATTAAATTCATGTTCTGTGATCGAAAAAATTCTTTTTCATAATCCTCGATGATTCTCGCCAGTTCTTCAACAGCATTCTTCAATAGACTAGCCTCCTTATTTTAATGATCGTCTTATGATTAGCATTAGAATAATTCAAAATAAGCTGGAAAGAAATGGTGAATTAAAGGTTAGTATGATATTGCCTTGACGAAAGCTAACACAAATTTATTTAAAGAAATAAATTTGAACCTGGTACTATGGTAGTTAATTTAAATGAGGACGTTCTCATGAAAGAAGAACATCCCTATCAATTTTTGGAATCCTACAAATCTAAGCATAAGATGCCTTTGTATCCTAACGTTAGAATGATAACAAAAGTGATTATTCGATGAGTGCCGGATTGAGTAATACAAATAAGAGGGAAACCGTCTAGTTTACATAATATATATTATGTTTTCCGTTGGTAGAATCTGCAAGTGGATCGCTCTTGTTAAGTGTCCGCTTGCAGATTCAAGTTTCACTGACAATATAAAAATAGCTTATTTTTCAGTTGAGAATATACCCGTGCGTCTACATTTCATTTTCTGGGGGAGATTCGATCATCACTCCTTCGACATGCTTGCGTCTCAGCAGTTTCCGTTTTTTGCGGTTTTCCTTGGTTTCTAAAACAATATCCAGATCATAGTCGTCAGGATACAGTTCAGTAGCAGCGATGTGAAGGACGAGCCTCTTTTTGTTAATGCTCAGTTTTTGTCCTTGGATCAAAATTCCGACATTCCCCCGTTCATCCTCGGTTTTGTATACAATTCCAGTTCGATCCAGGTAGCCTACATAAACACTATCACCAAGGGCAAATGGCTTGGTTTTGAGAGGAAGTTCTTGTTTCCTCCGTTTTGTGGCTGTATCGTCAAAAGCCGCTTTTTTAGGAAGAGACTTATTTGCATCATCAGACATTTCATCATCAACACAAGGGGGAATAACAAACGATTCCTGTGTATTTTGAGATGCTCTGCCCGCAGAAATGGCCTCGGAACGCTCGATAATACGTGTCCACATGCCCAGCTTCAGGGCAATTGCATATGCGTAGCTTTCTCCGGCCTCTCCAATGCGAAGTCGGTACAAAGGCTGTAGCGTTTCGGTATCAAACTCCATACGAGCATTCTGAAATCCCGGTGTATTTTCAGCAAAATGCTTAATTTCGCTAAAGTGCGTTGTAGCCACTACTGTCGCCCGGCGACGATGGAATTCTTCTAGCAACGCGATAGAGAGACCTACTCCTTCTCCCGGATCGGTGCCGGATGCCATTTCATCAATCAGGATCAGAGTAGAGTTGCCTGTTGTCTCTAATATGCTAATCATGTTGCGGATGTGTGCAGAAAAGGTGCTCAAAGCATGTTCAATGCTTTGCCCATCCCCGATGTCTACCACAATTTCCTCGAATACAGCCATTCGGCTGCCATGCAAAACAGGTACCAGTAGCCCCGATTGCACCATTAGTGTTAAAAGACCGACGCTTTTGAGGGCCATCGTTTTTCCGCCTGTGTTCGGTCCGGTGATGATGAGTGAGGAATATCCTTCGCCAATTGAGAAATCAAGCGGCACCATGGTATGGGACATCAACGGGTGACGTGCACCTTGGATGTCTATAATCCCGTTAAGGTTAAGTTCGACAGGGATAGCATCCAGAGTCATGGCGTATTTGGCTTTTGCCAATAAAAAATCCAATACACCTACTGTCTCTGTATTGATGCTTAGTTCCCGGTTGTATGACTCAGCCATTGCCGTCAGGTCTCCCAGCACTTTCATTTCTTCTTTTGATTCTTCTGCCATGTTCGCGCTCTGATCGAATTGCAGATTCGTAATCTCGGCAGGTTCAACGTAAACCGTTTGACCACTTCCTGATTCATCCAGTACATTACCTTTCACTTGTTTACGGAATTCTTTTTTGATTGGAAGCACGTAACGGCCATTGCGCTGACTAATCATATTTTCTTGCATAATGGATCGGTGACGGCTGGTGAGAGAGTCAAGTTTTCTCTTGATACGTTCTTCAGTAACCGCAATTTTTTTGCGAATTTTAGCTAGTTCTTTACTGGCCATATCCGTCACACGTCCCGAATGAATACATCTTTCGATTTCGGATAAAAGTGGCTCCATGCTATACATGGAAGATGCATAAGCGCTGACGGTTGGAGCAGCGTCCGCCTTGGAATGCATATATTTTATCAGTTGAATACAGCTTCGAATGAATTGAGCCATATGAGAAAAATCACGCTCGCTGAACATATACCCGGTTCCGAGCAGTTGAAGAATGTGCTCCATACCTTCCAACGAAGGAACAGGAACGCTTGCTCCGTGGCGAATGATCTGTAACGCTTCGTTCGTTTCGTCAAGACGAATCTTAATGGTACGGATATCAGTAATTGGCCGCATAGTAGCAGCGTGACGCTTACCCAGGTAAGAAAAAGCACATTCAGAAACTCTTGTTTTAATTTGATCATATTCCAAACGCAGCATTGTAGTTTCGTTCATGAATAAATCTCTCCTTTGGTTGTGTGGTGTAAGGATTTAGAAAACCTTGCTGTTAAAATAAAAAAGGGCGGAGAATGAACAAAACGTTCATTCTCCGCCCTTAAGGAAAGAGGGAATTTATCTTCAAATAAGCCTGTTATTCAACTTTTGTAGTTCCGAGTTCCGTGTTTCCAATTCATTCACGCAATAGTTCTTTGCTAAGCTATTGGGATCGTGAAAGGAAGACGTTTAAAGGGAAGTTACAAAATCTGAAAACAAAAAAACCGCGCTGAACACAGCACGGAATAGAGCCTGGATGAAGATAATCCCGAAGGCGATTTATGATATCCGCATGTTCTTAACTAATATCAGGGTAACAACACGGCAACAAACAAACCTGTCCCCGAAGGGTACAAGCGCCTGATGATACTCCCTGAATATGCAATTGCTTAGTTAAGAACATTCACCGACATCAAAATCTCTCCCTTAATTGAAGATATAACCATACTATACGATTGGACAGGCGTTGAAGTCAAGTCCTACTTCTTTAATACGCTACAATGGTGATCATTATATTAACATAACATATATTATGTAAACTCGATATCTAATAAAGTTTTGTTATCTATTAAATGATAATGAGAAGGATATTCAACAGGCTATTAACCGCCTTGTCCAAGGTGGAACGGTCATTGCTATTGCTCATCGCCTCAAAACGATACGAAACGCGGACCGTATTGTAGTATTGGACAAAGGAATGGCCGTAGGGCAGGGACAACATGATGAGCTGTTGGATGATAACGGCCTGGATGCACGATTGTGGAAAAGACAGCATGAAGGAAGAGAGTCATAATCCGTCTGAAATTATGATACAAACATTAAGAAACCGCCCCGGAGGATGGCATATCACCTCTCCAGGGGCGGTTTCTTGTGCTGCTATTCAGAATCATCGGCTATGACAGCTTGTACAGGCCGCCTGTCACGAAGCAATGGTAACAACAGCGTCGCTCCGACCAAAAACAAGCCGGCGCTCACGGTATATACGGTGTTCAGGGAGGATTCGTGTTTGAGTGTTCCGCCAATACTCATACCGACGACCATCATCCCGGAGAACAGGGGAGAGAGGGCACCACCGACGCGGCCGATAAAAGCAGCTTCGGCGTTTTTCATCATCATTGTGTTGATACCGATATGAATGCAAGGATAAAATAGGCCGCTGAAAACTTGTAGTGCCATGGTCAGCACAATATTGTGCGACCATCCGACTCCAAAGGTTGTCAGTGTGCTGACCAAAAGTCCGACCACCAGCAGTAATTGCGGCTGTACTTTTTTGGCAACCCCCATAATCAGACCGCCTCCCACCAGCATAGCCGCTCCGTTCGCCATTAATGGCCATTGCAGGAATTCCTTGTTTTGTCCAAGGTTCTCGATGGCGATAAAAACCATTAATGGTTGAATAAGTCCGACCGCTAGCCCAATTACGGTGAATGTTCCCCCAAGCGTGCGAAGTGTGCGGTTATTCCATACATAACGTATTCCTTCTTTAAGCTCTTGAATGAAATGAGGGGGTTGATCATCTATCTCAAGTGCTTGTTCATCTTGTGGAATACGAGTCAGGACAAGCGCCGAGATGAGAAACAATATTCCGGTTATAGACATTGAAATGAAAATTCCAAAGTGTTGATAAATAAATGTACCGATAACGGGGCCGATAACCATAAATAATGCCATGAGAGATTGAAAAAGGGCCATCACTCCCTGAAGCTGTTCTGGTGCTACATGCTGCTTAAATATCTTCATCGCAGACGGCTGAGAAAATTGAGATAGAATGGCCGAAAAGAAAGTGGACAGCAAAAGCACCTGCCATGACCCGTACCATAATGCCAACAAGACAATAAAAATAGAGGCAGCGGACAGCAAATCGCAACTAATCATGGTCCGTTTGGGCCGCCAACGGTCCGCGAATGTTCCTCCAATGATAGCGAACAGAAAAATAGGCATGAATTCAGCAACTGAAATGAGCGACACGTATACGGGATCATTATGAGTCAAATCTGTTACATACAACAGTATGGCAAAGTTGCGCACCCAAATGCCCAAATTTAGCAGCGCATTGGAGGCGATTATGGTCCTTATATATGGATTATTAAACAACTACAAACTCTCCTTTCCTTTTCCAGGGTACAAGATCCTTGAGATGTCATTTTAAATAAACAAAAAATATTTTTGTCTATGTAATAATAGATAATATAATAAATTAACTACTATTTAGTCAAATGTTTTTTGAATCATGAAGAAAGTAGAGCATAGAAAATAAAGAGGTCAATGATCGTTAAGAACGTGAAATAGAATAGTAGTAAAAGTACTCACTTTAAACTTGTGAATTAGGAATGATATCTAATCGAAAAATTAATTTACATAATAAATATTATGTTAACTAAAAATATTTATCTTAATAATAGGCGGCTGAATCCGATGTACCTTTTAAAATCATAGTGATATAATTACGCGTACATGCCTGAAAAGGAGCGAATGGAACGTAAATGAACTTTCAAGTGGATTTTTTATCTTTTTTTGTAATTCAGGTAGATGGAAAAGAAGGACAGGGTGGTAAGTCCTATAAGCATTACGCTACGATGGACGACTACGATTATGACGAAAGCGATGTTAAAAAATTTCTGGACGGGGAATTTACTCGTATTAGCAAGCGGAAGGTTGAAAAAAATCCCAGCACAGAGCAGGCACCGACCAAAATCGGCCGCTTTATCGTCGAACCGGAGCATGAATTGAGCAGTAATCCGAATTTTAATATGTTCGCCCGACTGCGGGCAGCAGAGGATAAGGAAGATTTTAAAAATGCTTGTGACGATCTGGTGCGGATGTATCTGGATACGAGCGCAGTACGCGGCGGAGCGCTGATCATTGTACAGGCAACCTTGAATACACACTCGGATGATCCGTTTATTTTTGTGCTTAAATGTGATTTCGAGCCTAAAATTGCCAGAATTACTGAAAGCAGTCTGGTGAGTGAGGTCGAAATGGCTATTTCTGCCCGTAATATGAAATCCATCATGTATCCTTACATGCTTGAGGAGGGGATGAACGATGAGTGGGAGCTTAAAATTCACCAGTCTTCGCATGCCCGGTATTTTGAGGATTTTTTGAAATTCGTGACCTATGAGCAATCCATGCCGGAAATCGTCAATGAGCATGTCATGGGCTTCGTTCAGAACTATGTAGAAACCAAATGGCCGGATGCATCTAATGAGGAAAGACAGCAGGAAGAGCGCGATCTGGAATTGTGGGCGGCGAGCGAAAAACGGGATTTGCAAGGGAAATGGGAACCACTCCAGGTCGTAGAGGCTGCACAGCATATTGTCGAGCTGAAACCAGAGATTGAAGTGCGTTTCAAACTAGATGATACGGCCGTGCGTGGGCTACTGTCCGACTTTGGCGCCAAGCTGCATATCACGAAACTTCATGATCGATATGCACTTATTATTGAAGGTGACGCATTTACGTTTGAAAAGGGATTTTCACCGATTGAGCTGCTTCAACCTGAATCGTTTGAAACGGTGGCTGAGCGGCTAAAAGAGAAACGCCAGCATGAAAATGAGTATGTGGATGGCGATACGCCACCTTGGTAATTTGAATGCATAGCAGGACGACAAACTGAACTTTTACATTATAACGACTAAAAAACTGGCCTCTCAACGGATATTACCGCTGTGGAGGCCAGTTTTGTTTAGCTTTTATGTTCCCGATCTACACATGAACTTTGCTAATTTGATCTTTCAGCTTGTCCGCAGATTGAAGCAACTTTGCACGTTCCTCGTCATTGAGCGGAAGATCCAAAATTTCACGTACTCCATTGTGATCTACGATACTTGGAACGCCTAAATATACGTCAGATACTCCGTTATAATTTTCCAGCAAGGTGGACACATTAAGTACCGACCCCTCGTCTCCGAGAATGGCGGCTACAATTCGGTCGAGAGCCAGCCCGATAGCATAAGAAGTTGCGCCTTTAGCATCTATAATTTCATAGGCAGCATTCTTGGTATTTTCAAAAATTTCATTTTTCGTTTCTTCACCCAGTTCAAGCGGAGTTCCAGCAACGTTGGCTGTGCTCCATACAGGTAACTCGGAGTCACCGTGTTCTCCAATAATATGAGCGTGGATGCTTCGTGGATCGATGCCCTTTTGCTTCCCGATCAAATAGCGGAAGCGTGCGCTGTCCAGCAACGTTCCTGATCCAATGACTCTACTTGAAGGCCAACCACTGCGTTTCCAAGAGATGTAGGAGAGAATGTCCACTGGATTGGTTGCGATCAGCAAAATGCCGTGTGTATTGACCTTGACAATATTATCAATAATACTTTCAAAAATTTCGGCATTACGCTTCAGCAAATCAATGCGCGTTTCTCCCGGCTTTTGTGAAGCGCCTGCTGTAACAATAATGATATCTGCATCACGGCAGTCTTCATAATCACCCGCCCACACTTTGACACCGCCGAGAAAGGGAAGCCCATGATTCATATCGAGCATTTCCCCCTTCGCCTTTTTGACGTTGACATCAATAAAGACAAGTTCTGACATGCGTTGGCGCAGCAGTAGGGTATAGCCGGTTGTTGTGCCAACCGCTCCCATGCCGACAATGGCCACTCTACTTCGTTTGTAAGGTTTTAAGCTCATAAAATCCTCATCTCCTTCTCGGGTTGTATACCTTTTCATTTTGGGGTATTACTTAAAAATTTATCTTTCCAACTTAGTGTACCGTATATATTTACCCACGGCAAAGAAATATGACATTTTTCCTTGACTTCAAAGGCGAGCTCGCTAATAATTAATCGAATGATAAGAACACGCACTAAAGCGTTGCAGCACCGATATTGACGTATGAAATTATGGAAAGAGGATTCGGCATATGGACTTATTTCGAAAAAAAACAGGACTGCTCCCGCATGAGGAAAGCGGATCTACAGGTCACTTAAAGAGAACAATGGGTGCCTTTGATCTCACCATGCTAGGTGTAGGATGTATTATCGGTACCGGGATTTTTGTTATTACTGGCAAGGCAGCAGCAGAAAATGCAGGTCCTGGATTGATGCTCTCCTTTGTTATTGCAGGTATTGCCTGCGTACTAGCAGCCTTATGTTATGCGGAGCTATCATCTACAGTTCCCGCAGCTGGGAGCGCTTATGCGTATAGTTATATTGTATTTGGAGAAATTTTGGCCTGGGTACTGGGTTGGGACCTGATTCTGGAATATGGAGTGGCGGCCGCCTCTGTGAGTAGTGGATGGTCTGCATACTTTCAAGGCTTGCTGGCTGGATTTGATATACATTTACCGCTGGCTTTAACCGCAGCCTTCGATTCGACCAAGGGAACCATTATTGATCTACCAGCCGTGTGCATCATTATGCTCATCACACTGTTACTGAGTCTCGGAGCCAAGGAGACGGTTCGATTCAATTTAATAATGGTTTGTGTTAAAGTCGGAGTTGTATTGCTATTTATTGCAATCGGTATCTTTTATGTTAAGCCTGACAACTGGACACCATTTTTGCCTTATGGATTTTCTGGTGTTTTGAGTGCTGCGGCAATCGTATTTTTTGCTTATCTGGGTTTCGATGCCATCTCAACTGCAGCCGAAGAAGTTCGCAATCCGCAGCGGAATATGCCCATCGGCATTATTTCTTCTCTTGCGATCTGCACGGTATTGTACATTGCCGTTTCAGTTGTGCTAACGGGAATGGTACCTTATACGCAGTTGGGGGTAAGTGATCCTGTTGCGTTTGCCCTCCGTTTTATTCATCAGGATTTCGTAGCCGGATTGATTTCAGTCGGAGCGATTGCGGGGATGACCACCGTTTTACTGGTGCTGTTGTTTGGTCAAACACGGTTGATTTTCTCCATGTCACGTGATGGTCTTTTACCCGTTTTTTTATCTAAAATAAATGCCAAAACTCAAACACCGATTCGAAGCACTTGGCTGGTAGGTAGTATTATCGCATTGGCTAGTGGATTGTTCCCGTTACATGCACTGACCAATTTGACGAGTATTGGAACCCTGTTCGCTTTTGCTGTGGTATCGGTAGGGGTTATCGTTCTGCGCAAGAAACGCCCTGATTTGAAAAGAGGCTTTACTGTGCCGTGGGTTCCGTTGCTCCCGCTTTTAAGTGCGTTGGTTTGCATCGGTCTGATGCTTCAGCTTCATATTAGCACCTGGATTGGATTCATTGTGTGGCTCCTGCTTGGATTGCTGATCTATTTCTTCTATGGATACCACAAAAGTTTGTTGAACCGTAAATCCTAATAAATTTTAGTATAAAAAGCCGGCATCCTGCACTTTTGTGAAGGGGCCGGTTTTTTTTGTCATTACGCGAAATGTGTCACATAGAGGCGTTTATGGTATAATTCTGTTTCAGATAAGCTTTTGGCACGTGATTACAGCATGCCATCGAGGGAGGATTTTTATATGAAACTGCGCTGGCGTGCGCTCTTGGGGGGAGTACTACTGCTGATAGGTATTCTGCTGACTGCCTGTTCTGCTGAAGCCCCAGAAACGTTAACAAAACCTCCGATTGAGGAACCTGATGATCAGGGTCAGACGATTACTATTAATCCACCAGTGACTCCAAAGGTGGGCGATCCCAACGCCAAATATGTAGTTCAGACGCGAATAGCGGATTTTCATTTGATTGATAATAATAAAGGGTTAGTTTGGGGAGTTACCCATAATGAGCTCCGACTTTATGATACTCATGATGGCGGAAAGACATGGAATAATATTTCCCCCTCCGAAAACGTCCAATTTCAAGACAAACTTGAATATGGAAAGGACATCAGTTTCACTGATTCGCGTCACGGTTGGGTTGTCCGCCAAAATTTGGACAAAACAGCAACCGTCATTCTGAGAACAGCAGATGGAGGACAGAGCTGGGATGTTTCAGCGCTTCCAAGCGGGGATCATGTGAGCTCGATCCAATATGTAAATCCAACTACTGGCTGGATCATGGCATATGTAAAACTGAATGAGCAGGATCAACAAAAACTGTTGTATCACACCACTGACGGTGGAGCCACGTGGAATAAAGTTGCGCAAAGTTCTGGTATGACATCCAACAAATCAGGCTCAGGTTTACCCGATCGGGGCAGTCTGGCCGGGATGAGCTTTTCTTCCAACAAGCAGGGATTTGTAGCGATCAATCTAGATAACAGTGTTAAGTTGTACAAGACTTTGAATCAAGGGAAAACCTGGACGCCGGTAGCTAACAGAATTCAGGGCTGCCCTCAGGCCAAAGCAGAAGCCCAGCAGTCTCTGAAAGGGAGCAGTACCTCGTACTGGATTCCAGTTCTTTGCTCTGGGGTTAACGGCACAAAATATAATGGACTGTTTACAAATGATACAGGGGCCCAATGGAGCGATGTATCTTTGGGTCTGAGTAGCAACATTAATTCTATTATCCCTGGCCGTACGTTTCTAAACGAAAAGGAAGGGTGGATCATAACCGAAACCGGATTGACCCGTACATTGGATGGGGGGAAGACGTGGACAAGTCTCACAGGCAACAAAGTGCTACCCTTGAAGCTAAAAGACTACCCACGATCGGTCAAGCTCCGTTTCGCCTCTTCTTCGGTGGGTTGGCTGCTTCTGGAACGCCTTGATGACAAGAAGTCACTGCTGCTGAAAACGACGGACGGCGGTGCGAACTGGAGAATTTTATAATCGCTATAAAGGCGATTGCCCTGGGGTATTTTTCTCAGGGCGTTTTATTTTTAAAAAATTTAAATTTTATACGACTATATGTGAAAAAAATCACAAACTAACGAATAAGCCGCTGTTATACTAAACCTGTAAACAACGATAGGAGTGATAATCATGAGAGCGAATCAGGATCATATGTTAACCCAATACTACCTACAATTTTGTTATACTTGCCAGGATGCCTATGGTTGCACGACTGAAGAGGACTGCAAGCAGTGTGCAGAGCGTTACGCTGAAGACGAAGATCATGAAGCTCTGGATGAAACACAACGTTATCTCCAGCTTGTACATGTGTAAATCAATGAATCATTCTGATATCGCCATATCTTGAGCCTCCCGGATTATTCCGTGGGGGCTCTTGGCGTTCTTGAGGGTTGCTATCAAATTTGGGCAGGAACATACATATACTGTTATGGAAAGCTTAGGTCAGGTCAGGATGCCCGGTCGTTTCCCTGTGGAATGCCTGGCGGAGAGGAGTGCGGTGCATGGGTTTTGAATCATTATGGATGTTCGATTGGCTGGGCACGGTACTGCCCGTATTTTTCGTTGTCGTGTTGGGTATTGTCGTGTTGTCTGCAGGCAGGGAAGTCATGGAATGGAGTCGGAATAAAAGGCAGCCTGTACTGACGGTCGGTTCCCGAATTACGGCCAGAAGGACACATCTCCAACAGAGGCGGCAGGAGGAACAAGGGACTCGCACCTATACTTTCTATTACGTAACCTTCGAAGTGGAAAGTGGCGACCGGATGGAGTTTAAGGTATCTGGGGAAGAATATGGTCAATGCGCTGAAGGGGATGAGGGACGGCTTACTTTTCAGGGTACAAGGTATATCGGGTTTCAGCGTCTTAATCGCTATAGCTTGGAACAGGTTAAAATGTAGAATTCAGTCTAATTATTTTTGGATTCATTTACAGCCTTCTGTAAGAAACCAGGGTAGGGGGCTGTAGATGTTTCTTGTTCGACACATTTTGGTACATATATATTAGAACAGAGTAGTTCAGAGGAGGAATGATTCGTGTCATTTGAGGGACAAGTTGTTATTGTAACAGGAGCGGCGCATGGCATCGGGAAAGAGGTCGCTTTTGCCTACGCTGCTCAGGGTGCCCATGTTGTATTTGCGGACTACAATGAGGAAGAGGGTGCCGCAGCCGCTGCAGCAGCCCGGAACGAGGGCTATCAGGCCATTTTTATTCCTTGTGATGTACGGAAGGAAGAAGATATTGTGGCGCTAATCCGTGCCACGGTAGAAGAATACGGCACGATTCATACGCTAATTAACAACGCAGGCGTATCCAAATGGAAATCTCCATATGAGTTAACGCTAGCAGAATGGGATGACATTTTGAATACTAACGTACGCAGCTGTTTTATTGCCACTAGGGAAGCAGCTAAGGTGATGAAACGAAACGCAGAAGGTGGCTCTGTGGTCAATATGACCTCTACACGAGCTTTCATGTCAGAACCGGATACAGAAGCCTACGCGGCATCCAAAGGAGCTATTGCGGCCCTTACACACGCGATGGCTATATCGCTAGGAAAGGACGGGATTCAGGTCAATTGCATCAGTCCAGGGTGGATTGAAACCGGGGATTATGAGCAACTGCGTGCAGAAGACCATCAACAGCATCCGTCTGGGCGAGTAGGAACCCCTAAGGACATCGCACGGGCCTGTCTGTATTTGACACAACCCGGCAATGATTTTGTAACAGGCACGAATCTGGTAGTAGACGGTGGCATGACACGTAAAATGATTTACGAGCCATAATAAAATCCTAAATGAGTAGTCCCAATCTAGGGGCTATTTTTTTGTTTCTGGACTGTCACCCATTGGGCATTTGTACCATACGATAGGGTATGTGATGGAGAAGCGAGGAGGGGACGCGTTGGCTGTAATCAAGACCAACTCAGAGGATGTAAGGACACTCGCCCGATTGATGCGGGCAGAGGCCGAAGGAGAAGGAGAGCAGGGGATGCTCATGGTTGGCAATGTCGGAGTAAATAGGATTTTGGGCAATTGTCTGGATTTTCGGGGAGTTCGTCTTATGAACGATATGGTGTTTCAGAGTCCAGGCGGATTTGAAGCTACCCAAAAGGGGTACTTTTATCAAAGAGCTCGTGACCGTGACATTCGTCTTGCCCGGCGTGTCATTAATGGGGAAAAAATACGCCCGGCGTCCAATGCATTATGGTTTTTCAGACCGGCAGGAGACTGTCCGGACACCTGGTATAACCAGACCAATACTGGACGTTTTAAAGCCCATTGCTTTTTTAGCCCGACTGTACAGGATTGTCCTGCCGTCTTTTAGAACGCTTCAACATGAGTTTGAATAATTTAAAACCATTTTAGGAGGAATTTACATGATTTCACAGCAAGCTTACCGTCCTGTTTCTTATCCTGCTGGTGGCGGGTATCCCGAATGGCCCAGAGGGATGAATCCGGTCGGAACTATGCAGCCCATCAGCACCTTCCCCCCTCAGGTTAACAGCGGTAGTGCGATGACACCGGCTGGTATGGTGGTACAGAGCCAGACTCCACAATTTGAGCAATCATATATTGAAAACATTTTGCGCTTGAACTTGGGTAAAACAGGTACCTTTTATATGACGTATGAAAATAACCGGGAATGGAATGCGAAAATATTCAAAGGTATTCTGGAAGCAGCGGGTCGTGACCACATTATTATCAGTGATCCGGCTACGGGCAAGCGGACGATTTTGCTGATGGTGAATCTGGACTATGCTACTTTTGATGAGCCATTGTTGTACCAATATCCCGGCGTCATCGGGAATCCGGGTGCATCCCCGGTTCGCTGATGCCTTTATATATATGAGTCTACATCCTCTGCCAGACGGCAGGGGATGTATTTTGTTTATAATCTTTCTCAAATATAGTAGCTTTCTTGGTGGTAAGCGGCGAAAACGAGAGCTTTACGACCTAAATGATAGTGGAGCTGTTTTTTCTGACATTGCTTGTGGTTTGACTGTATAGAGTATAGTTATATAATTAAATATAAGCTGATGAATAATCTAATCATTTATGCGGAATATGGCTTTGGAAGCCGGAAGGAGTGAATGTGTTGGGAAGTTGACGCTGCTTATGATGTGTTATCGTTCTGTCTATGATGAAACTATCCGAAGGAGGTGCGCCTGTCTGCCGTAATGACGGCTGATGGGGAGCATATTGAGTGACCCTTTACCGAGTATGTTTAACTTATTTATTGTTTTTGCATTAGTACTATTGAATGGTTTTTTTGTATCTGCGGAATTTGCCATGGTGAAGGTCAGAGGCAGCCGTATTGAGACTTTGGTGGAGGCGGGCAATAAAAAGGCCGTATACGCCGCCAATATGTTACACAACTTGGACGCTTATTTGTCTGCCTGCCAGTTGGGTATTACACTGGCATCGTTGGGACTAGGATGGATCGGAGAGCCGGCCATCGCACATTTGATCGAACCTGTATTTACAGCCGCTGGATTAGGAGCGGTATATGTGCACGGTACTGCCGTGGTTATTGCATTTATTGTTATTACGATTCTGCATATTGTGTTGGGTGAATTGGCGCCCAAAACGATAGCTATTCGTAAATCTGAGACCATTACGCTGTATTCAGCCATGCTGATGACTTGGTTTTACAAGTTGATGTATCCATTCATATGGGCGTTAAATGGAATGGCGAACAGCCTGCTGCGTTTATTCCGTCTGGAGCCGGTATCCGAGAATGACGATTCCGCACATACCGGAGATGAAATACGCATTCTGATGAAAGAAAGCAATAAGAGCGGACTAATTGATAATACGGAATTGGCGCTTGTTGATAATATATTTGATTTTACCGACACGACCGCCAGGGAAATCATGATTCCGCGAACTGAGATGATCTGCTTATACAGTAATGAGTCCACAGAAGAAAATCTCGCGATTGCGACGGAAAGCATGAGAACCCGTTATCCAATCTGCGCCGAAGATAAGGACCATATTATCGGCTTTATCCATATTAAGGACCTTCTGCGGGCGAACACACTGGATACCCGTACGATGATTCGACCGATTCTTGCTGTCCCTGAATCTACGCAAATTAGTGATCTGCTCAAACGCATGCAGCGTAGCAAGACGCAAATCGCAATTTTGATTGATGAATATGGCGGTACATCGGGTATGGTAACGCTGGAAGATATTATGGAAGAAATCGTTGGTGAAATTCAGGATGAGTTCGATCAGGAACGTCCGAGTTGTGAGCAGATTAATGACGAGGAATTTTCCATTGACGGCATGTTATTAATTGATGAAGTGAACGACCGCTTTGGGCTGGATCTTGATCATGAGGATTATGATACGGTAGGGGGCTGGCTATACTCACATGTCGAGGTTATTCCCCCACAGCCTGGTCAGACTGTAATGTTTGAGGGATGTATGTTCACGGTAGAAGAAGTTGAAAACAAGCGGATTTCACGTATTCGGCTGATAAAACAGCCTATCGTCGTGGAAGAAGCAGGAGTCTCATAACGGAATAAACCTAGAGAGCGACCTTGAACGATGTGGGGTCGCTTTTTATTTTGTCTCCTTTACAGAATGGACATGAATTGATATGATGTTCGTGTGATTGTCAACCTAATTATAATTATTTGGGTTGACAATAAAAAAGGAACTTCCTCTTCGTTGAAAATCTTATCCATTTACATGATCATTAAATTTTGGGAGGCAAGAAGGTATGAATTTACTAAACGAGGTTATAGATTGGGGCTCGTTGGCTGAAAAAGCAATACACGGCAGCCGTGTATCGCTGGAAGAAGGCATAGCGGTACTGGAAGCCGATGATGAGGAGTTATTACCGATTATGCAAGCTGCATTTCGAGTACGACACCATTTTTACGAAAAAAAAGTAAAGCTCAACATGATCATGAACGCCAAAAGTGGCCTGTGCCCAGAGGATTGCGGTTATTGCTCACAATCTATCGTATCCACGGCGCCTGTGAACAAGTATAGTATGTTGGACAAGGAATCACTGTTGGCTGGAGCTAGGGAAGCAGTTGCACGGAGAGCAGGGACGTATTGCATCGTAGCTTCGGGCAAGGGCCCAACAGATCGGGAGCTGGATCAGGTGATTGAGGCTGTACAAGAAATTACTCATACAATGCCACTCAAAATTTGCGCTTGCTTAGGGATTCTCAAGGGAGATCAGGCACGGCGGTTGGCAGAGGCTGGGGTACATCGATACAATCATAATTTAAATACAAGTAAGGCCAACTATCCCTCGATTACAACCACACATACATACGATCAACGCGTCGAAACTGTGAAAATGGCACAATCTCACGGAATGTCTCCATGCTCTGGCGTTATTATCGGGATGGGGGAAACGAATGAGGAAATCGTTCAAATGGCTTATGCCTTACGGGAGTTGGATGCTGACTCTATTCCGGTTAACTTCTTGAATCCAGTCCCCGGAACCCCATTGGAGGGAGCAAAGCGAATATCACCTATCCAAGCTTTGAAAGTGCTGGCACTGTTCCGATTCATCTGTCCATCCAAAGAAATACGCGTTGCAGGTGGACGAGAGTTGAATTTACGCTCATTACAACCGTTATGCCTGTATGCAGCGAATTCAATTTTTGTTGGAGATTATTTAACGACAGAAGGCCAAGAGGTCACATTTGATCATCAAATGATTGAAGATCTTGGTTTTGAAATTGAGATGTGTGCCCTTTCAACCGTATAATAGAAATTGTACAAACTTGGAAGGGAGAGTTAAACAATGAGCGAAAAAGTATTTATTAGTCCAGGTAAATATGTGCAAGGGAAAAATGTGATTGATAAAACAGGTGAGTATGTTAAGCCATTAGGCCGTACTGCCTTGGTTATTGCGGACAAGCTGGTTTGGGAGATTGCAGCCGACCGCGTGGTAAAAAGTCTGGAACTGGCTGATATTACAGCAGTTAAAATTGAATTTCAAGGGGAAGCCTCCAAAAACGAAGTCAACCGTATTGTGGATCAGGGACGAAGCGCCCAGGTCGACATTGTCATTGGTGTAGGTGGCGGTAAAACGCTGGATACCGCTAAAGCTGTAAATGAACTTCTCGGTTCCTCAGTTGTGATTATTCCAACGACTGCTTCTACAGATGCCCCTACTAGTGCACTATCTGTTTTGTACACCGACGAAGGTGCATTTGATACGTATTCCTTTTTCAGTAAAAATCCGAGCCTGATCCTAGTGGACACAAAAGTCATATCTCAAGCACCGCCCTTATTCCTCTCCTCAGGCATTGCAGATGCCATGGCGACGTGGATTGAAGCCCGTGCGGTCATTGAAGCTCGCGCAACGACAATGGCTGGTGGTTTGCCAACTTTGGCGGCAGAAGCCATTGCGTCCAAGTGTGAGGAAGTTCTTTTCGATTACGGACTGCAGGCTTACGAATCCGTGAAACGCAAAGTCGTCACACCTGCGCTTGAAGCGGTAGTGGAGGCGAATACGTTGCTAAGCGGTTTGGGCTTTGAAAGCGGCGGTTTGGCAGGCGCACATGCGATTCACAATGGTTTTACCGTTCTGGAAGGAGATATTCATCACCTAACACATGGTCAGAAGGTAGCTTTTGGCACCTTAGTCCAGCTTGCCTTGGAAAAAAGACCTTTGTCCGAGGTGGAGCGGTATATTGACTTTTATCTAAAACTCGATCTGCCTGTCACGCTGGAAGACATTAAGCTACAGGAAACTTCCCGAGAGGATTTGTACCGGGTAGCTCAGGCTGCTACCAAAGAAGGCGAAACTGCTCACAATCTACCATTTGCTGTCACAGCGGATGATGTGCTTGATGCAATTTTAGCGGCTGACCAGTATTCACTTGCCTATAAGGCCAAAATTGGACATAGAAACTAACTCCATACGAAATAAAGTAGATTCAAAGGCCGCTGATCAGCGGCCTTTTTTCCATTATTTAACTTGCAACTTATGTTATGATTTTTATGGTACATAATCAGGAAATGCCGGGAGTATATTTAGGGCTCCCCTAAAATTTGAGAGGAGTTTAGCGATGGCAAAATGGAACGTAGAAGATCAAGGTATTCAATATACTATTGAGTACAAGCGTAGCTTAACTGGCGGGAGAATTATTGTGAATGGAAGCGAGCAGAAGGTTAAAAGCCAGAATGCATTTTTGAACTTGATTGATTTTCCTATTAAATTGAAAGAAAAAGCTGTAAATGTTGTTGTCATTGGTAACAAAGCGGATTTAGCTGTGGACGGTGTATATCTTGGGTCCAATCAACCTTATGTTCCTGTGAGTAAAGTTCCGGGCTGGAGTTGGGCTTTTGTCGTGGTCAGCTTGGTTATAGGATTGCTATTTTCGGGGATTTTCGGTGTGTGTATAGGAATATTGGGCAGCATGTTTTACGTGAAATCATCTTTATCCATGCATCAAACCACCAATCGAAGAGTTGTAAATTGCTTTATTGTCTTTTTCATCATCAGCGTGATACAAATTGTTTTTGGAATTGCAGCGAATTCTTGGATTAACACGTTGTAAAATAGATCAACTTAGCCTAAGGTTGAAGCAAGAAGGCTCTCACGCATGAAGCGGTGAGAGCCTTTTGCTGTGTTAGATCGCCCAATTTCCTTTACGGAAGATAGGTTCCTCAGTACCGTCCTCAGTAACGCCGTTGATGTCCATTTCACCTGAACCGATCATAAAGTCGACGTGAGTCAGACTGGAATTCAGGCCGTTGGCAGCCAACTGCTCTTGAGTCATATCCTTGCCGCCTTTAAGGTTAAATGCATAAGCATTACCGATGGCCAAGTGGTTAGAGGCATTTTCATCAAACAACGTATTATAGAATAAAATATTTTTATCAGAGATAGGTGACTTGTGAGGTACAAGAGCAACCTCACCCAGGTAGTGTGAACCTTCATCCATTTCTACGAGATGCTGAAGAGTTTCCAAACCGGTTTCTGCCTGTACATCGACAATACGTCCATTTTCAAAAGTCAGTGAAAAGTTGTCGATGATATTTCCGCTGTAGCTAAGTGGCTTGGTGCTGCTGACCTTACCGTTCACTCCCGTTTTAAGCGGAGCTGTAAACACTTCCTCAGTAGGCATATTGGCTACAAAAGTATGTCCCTGTTGGTTGACGCTTTCAGCCGCTACCCACAGATGATCTTTTGCCAATTCGATGGTGAGATCTGTGCCTGGAGCCAGATAATGCAGCTTTTTATAGCGTTTGGCATTTAAAATATCAGATTTACTGGAAAGGGTTTTCAAATGCTCTTTCCATGCCTCCACGGGGTTATCCAGATCCACACGCACGGTGCTGAAAATGGCATCCCACAGTTTATCCATTTGCTCGGAAGCTGGCAGATCAGGGAATACTTTGGCAGCCCATTCTGCAGAAGGATAAGCAATCAGAGACCAACTGAATTTGTCAGCCATTTGATATTCGCGGTATTGACGTAATTCATGTGACCGCACGCGCTGAGCAGCAGTAATTCGGCTGGACGGAATCCCCTGAAGCAAATCCGGATTTTCTGCAATGACATGGAGGACAGCTGCGCCATTTTCGACCTCTTCAGTCATTTCGGCTGCGTACCATTTGGGAGCAATATTAAAAGTTTCATCAGGAGCTAGTTCATACTGTAATCGAGTAATGGTCTCATCACTCCATTTTACTGTAACCAGCTTGGCTCCGGCAGTATACGCTGATTTGACGATAAGTCTCACGAGTTCGGCGGACAAAATTGGTGCATGAACGATGAGTGTCTGCCCAGGATGGACATTGGCGCCGACCCGAACGGCTAACTCGGCATATTTTTGCAATTTTTGTTGAAAATCTGACATGTAACTTTCCTCCATTTCACGAAAAGCCTTAAATAAGGCTTGGGTAACTTGCACAGTTTTTTTGCAAATTCCACACATAGCTTATATATTGTACAATGTAACGAAAAGGTTCACAAATTAGTTTTGGTACTATTTAGTGAAAATGAAAGGGCGGATAGATGAATGACAGAGCAAAATTCACCTCAGGAAGTGAAAGAAGTACATATTCAACAGGCACAAATGACAAGAGATGAGAATGGTGCTTATTTGGGCCAAGTGGTATTTGGAGTAGACGGGCAGAGTTCTGTATATGAAATCACATTCCACAGTAAAAGGGGAAAGGAATGGGATTACAGTCTCCATTTTGCGGGAGAGCCACGGGTGGAGGAAGAGATGCTGCAAATGGATAGCTGGATTGAAGAGAACGATGATTTATTCGACTATTTGCTAGATACGGCATGGAGCAAATTACCCGAGTAATGTAAACATGGTCTATTTTCGTGACAAGCGGATTATATTTAGCAGTGTCCGCATAATCTGCTGACATGGGGGAAGCCTAAAGGTCGATATTAACAGTAAATTCCATGTGAATAGGAGGGTGAAGCTTTGGCAAATCATCTGTTCACCGAAGGAATGACGGCAAATGAAGAGGCTGCTCCCGATCTCCTGAGCTTACGGACGCTATTTGTAAATATGTGTTTTATTGGGGAGCCAGGAAGCCGTTCCTGGGTGCTGGTGGATACGGGGATGACAGGATTTACGGACTCGATTATACGCCTGGCAGAGGAACGGTTCACTGGCCCTCCGATCGCTATTGTGCTTACACATGGTCATTTTGATCATGTAGGTTCGGTTATTGAGTTGGTACAGCATTGGGGTACACCTGTTTATGCACATCCTTTGGAATTACCTTATTTGACGGGAATGAAGGATTATCAAAAACCTGACCCTAGTGTAGGGGGAGGTTTAATGTCGGGCATTTCCTTCTTATACCCCAGTGATGCTATAGATCTCGATGATCGTATCACCTCCCTGCCCCAAGATGGCAGTGTCCCTGGTGCCCCTGGTTGGAAGTGGCTGCACACGCCAGGACATACGCCTGGTCATGTATCGCTTTTTCATGAGCGAAGAAGGTTAATGGTGGCCGGTGACGCTTTTATTACGGTGAAACAGGAATCGGCACTGGCCGTTATTTTACAGGAAAAAGAAATACACGGGCCTCCTGCGTATTTTACAACAGATTGGCAAGCTGCGCAGCGCTCGGTGGAAATGCTGGCCAAGTTAAAGCCTGAGATTGCAGTTACAGGACATGGTCATTACATGCATGGTGCTGAGCTGACAGATCAGCTAGAGCGACTGGCAGGAGATTTTGAGCACATGGCTGTACCCAAACAAGGGCGTTATGTGTAGTCATGTGTGAAGGACGATGCCTTGCGGGGCATCGTTTTTTTTGTGGACGTGGAATTTTTTTGCTCAGCATGGTATAGTCAAGCCAAAAGCTAAACGCTTTCATTAAACATCGTCATTTCATCAAGGAGGATTTTTTGATGACACAACAACATGCTGCAATTGGTGATCTTTATTATGGAATACCGGCGATTCGTCTTAAATTTGGACGATATGAAGCGGTTGCCCTGCCGGGAAACGGCGCAAATCTGATTTCTTTTCGTGACAATGAAACGGGATATTCTTTTCTGCGTGAGCCAGATGCTGAGAGCATAGAGGCTTTTAAGCAAAGCCCGTCCGTTTACGGAATTCCTTTCCTGTTCCCTCCGAATCGGTATGAGGATGGAAAATTCCTGTGGAATGGTGTTACATATGAGCTGCCGATAAATGAAGAGGCGACCCACAACCATCTGCACGGCTTTTTACACACTGTTCGGTGGGAGGTCGAGGACTACGGTTCCGGGGAGCAGGGCAGCTATGTGGTAATGAATCAGCATGTAAGGGAAGGACATCCCATGTTCCGCTATTTACCCTTCACCTTTACCATGAAACTAACGTACAGTCTGGACGAATTTGGCCTGCATCAGCGTTATGTGATCCATAACGAGGGCGATCAACCGATCCCCAATTTATTTGCCTTTCACACAGCGATTCGCGTTCCGTTCGTACCCGATAGCTCGCCTGAGGACTACAAGATTAAGGTCACAATCGGTGAGCGTCGTGAGCTGACGGAACGGTTGTTGGCCACAGGTCAGTTCCAGCCTTTATCTCCGGAAGAGGAACTGCTGAAGACGACGGGAGTTAGTCCTTATTTTGCCTCTATGGATAATCATTACACGGCAGCTCCGCAAAATGGACGCAACTACATGGAACTGACACACAGTAAGACAGGTGCTACCCTCGTATACGATGTAGGTACAGCTTATAAGCATTGGATGATCTGGAATAACAAAGCGAACAAGGAATTCGTCTGTCCTGAGCCGCAAATGAACATGATCAATGCACCGAATCGTCCGGACTTGCCTGCGGAGGAGATCGGATTGATAGCACTGGCTCCAGGCCATATTTTTGAAGCAACCAGCCGTTTGTATTGTGTTACACCTAATAAATCGAAATCCTAGCATTTAAATTTATCCTTATAGGCCTGTATCGTGTCCAACGGTGCAGGCTTTATTTGGGGTTGTAAAGCACAGGTAAGGGCCAATGGGGAAGGAGGACGAAAAAGGTTGCAGAATGCCAAGCAGTCATAGTATGATACGAAACAGGAGATGATCAGATGAATTTTCCTTTTCAAGCCGTCAAACGCAAGCAAATCGCCGATGAAGTAGCTGAACAGCTGCAACGAAAAATTGCTGCTGGTGAATGGGATGTGGGCACTAAGATTCCAAGCGAACCTGAGCTCATGAAGCTATTCGGAGTCGGGCGATCTACAGTACGTGAAGCGGTTAGCGTTCTGGTGCATGCCGGTCTATTAGAGAAAAAGCAAGGACACGGAACTTTTGTTTGCCAACCGACAACTTCTCATGAGCCATTGGATTACCGTCTAAGCCGTGCTGAAATTATTGAGGTTTATGAAGTGCGGAGTGTGTTGGAACTAGAGATTGCCAGATTGGCTGCGTTACGTCGTAAAGACGAGGATCTACGCTTGATGCGTGAGGCGCTGGATCGTCGTGCTGCAACCCTGGCCGCTGGAGATATGAACGGGTATTTGGATGCGGATATCACTTTTCACTTGGCTGTTGCCGGAGCTACACGCAATAAGGTGCTTACAGATGTATATGGCAGCTTTGTAGAGGCCATTCGCAAGGCGTTGAACAATCTCATTACCGATCCGGCGATGCAAAATCATTTTACTGTGCAGCATGAAAAAATATATGAAGCAATCCGGGATCAGGATGGCAAGGCTGCCGAGCTGTATAGTATTCAACATTTGGACGGCACCAAGCTGGAGCTGCAAAAGCATATGGGAAGTTCATAATTTTTTTACTTTTAAACATCAGATGATCTGATGAATAAAATCTTTAACCTTCTACTTGAGCATCTCCTAAAATCAAACCAAAGGTGGTATCTGTATGCGCAAAATATGGGTGTTGGACACAACGTTAAGAGATGGAGAACAATCACCAGGAGTTAGCTTAACTAGCACGGAAAAGGTGGAAATTGCCCTTCAGCTGCAAAAATTAGGCGTAGATCGGATTGAGACCGGCTTTCCAGCAACCTCGCCTGGTGAGATCACCAGCATGCAGGAGATTGCCAAACAGGTTACCCAAGCGACACTGGTTGGTTTTGCGCGCTCGAAAGAACAGGATATTGATGCGGTCAGAGAGGCGCTACGAGGAGCAGAGGATGCCTGTCTTCATTTGTTTCTGGCTACCTCACCTATTCACCGCCACCATAAGCTTCGAATGGATAAAACGAAAGTATTAGAGACCGCTGCTGCTGCCATTCGTTATGGACGCAAGTATTTCAGCAAGGTAGAATTTTCAGCAGAGGACGCCAGTCGTACCGAACTGGACTTTATTTGTGAGGTCGTAGATATGGCGATTCGTGCTGGAGCGACAGTCGTCAATTTACCGGATACGGTGGGATATGCCTCGCCGGATCAGTTCGGTGAAATGTTTAGAATTGTAAAACAACAAGTGCCCGGTATCGAAAAAATACAACTTAGCACACATTGTCATGATGATCTTGGTATGGCAACAGCTAACACGCTGGCGGCCATCCGTAATGGTGTAGACCAATTTGAAGGTACCATCAATGGCATCGGTGAGCGAGCCGGAAATACACCTATCGAAGAAGTTGCACTGGCCCTTGACACCAGAACCGAGCTTTATGGTGCACAAACGAGTCTGGTTTTGGAGGAACTGTATGCTACCAGTCGCCTGGTGAGCAAACGAACGGGGATGTCGGTGCCGGGAAACAAGGCCATTGTTGGAGCCAATGCGTTTGCTCACGAGTCTGGTATACACCAAGACGGAATGCTTAAAGAGCGTACAACATATGAGATCGTGTCCCCTGAGCGTATTGGTCTGAAGACGAGTAAACTTGTGTTGGGCAAGCACTCGGGTCGACATGCATTTAAAGAAAAACTGGCGGACATGGGCTTTGATGCTTTGACGGAGGAACAGCTGCAAGAGACGTTCCGCAAATTCAAAGCATTGACGGATAAGAAAAAACAGGTGTTGGATGAAGACTTGCTCGTCCTGATGGACGAAAGCCGCAATGCCTCGCCTCAAATGTACACACTGGATTCCATTCAGGTGTCTTATGGTAATCAGTCGGTTCCAGTCGCATCCATTCGATTGGGTAAACAAGATGGGACAGCAATTGATGAAGTGGCAATGGGTAACGGTTCTGTAGATGCGATTTTCCATGCTATAGACAAGGCCAGTGGTGAAGAGGTGGAGTTGGAGGATTATTCGATCCAATCTGTAACTTATGGCAAAGACGCATTGGGGGAAGTGCACGCCATTTTGAGGCAAGGAGAGTACACAGCTCTGGGAAGAGGCACAAGTACTGATATTTTGGAAGCTAGCGCCAAAGCTTACATCGATGCGCTGAACAAGCTACTGGGCAGAAAAGAAGTGCATGCCAAAAGCAATATCACCATTAGTTGATCCTAGTGGTCAGGCTTGTAGACGAATTTTCCTTCTTCCTCCTCTGGACTCATCGTAAAAAAGCGCTTGCAAAATAAATGATAACATTTGAAATTTAATGTATAATAGGCAAGAGAGATCACCATATTTTGTCTGAATTACATAGGCCAAGAGGAGGAAATGAGTTGAACTACCGCATTGAAAAGGATACGTTGGGCGAAATCAAAGTACCGGCAGACCGTCTGTGGGGAGCGCAAACACAGCGCAGCAAGGAAAATTTCCCGATTGGCTCGGAGAAAATGCCATTAGAGGTCATACAGGCGTTCGCGGTGCTTAAAAAGAGCGCGGCGATCAGTAACTATAAGCTGGGTAAGTTATCACAGGAGAAGCAGGACGCCATTATTTATGCAGCGGACGAGATTCTCGCAGGGCGGGTTGATGACCATTTCCCGTTGGTTGTATGGCAGACAGGGAGCGGAACGCAGTCCAATATGAATGTGAATGAAGTGATTGCTCATCTGGGAAGCCAATGGTTACAAGAGCAGGGAAAAGATACGAAGCTGCATCCCAATGACGATGTTAACATGTCGCAAAGCTCAAATGATACGTTTCCTACGGCGCTTCATGTAGCGGGTGTCATTGCAGTGGAGGACCGTTTGTTGCCTGCTATCGATAAGCTCAAAGAGACTTTTCAACAGAAGTCAGAGCAATTCAAGGATATTATAAAAATTGGGCGAACCCATTTACAAGATGCGACACCGCTTACGCTGGGTCAGGAAATAAGTGGTTGGTATGCAATGTTAGACAAGAGCAAGCGAATGATAATCGACACGGTGCAATACATGAAGGAGCTGGCGATTGGCGGTACAGCGGTGGGGACTGGAATTAATGCTCATCCAGAGTTTGGCTCCCGAACCTCAGCGGAAATTTCCAGTTTCACTGGCAAAACGTTCACTTCCGCACCCAATAAATTTCATGCACTGACTAGCCACGATGAAGTGGTGGCCGTACATGGAGCAGTCAAAGCGCTCGCTGCCGATTTGATGAAAATCGCCAATGATGTTCGTTGGCTGGCAAGTGGTCCGCGTAGTGGCTTGGGCGAAATCACGATTCCTGCTAACGAGCCAGGTAGCTCCATCATGCCCGGCAAGGTAAATCCGACCCAGAGTGAAGCACTGACGATGGTCGCTACGCAAGTCATGGGTAATGATGCAGCTATCGGCTTTGCAGCAAGTCAGGGTAATTTTGAACTGAACGTGTTTAAGCCAGTAATCATATACAATTTTTTGCAGTCTGTTCATCTGCTGGCCGATTCCATCATTGCTTTTAATGACAACTGTGCCGTTGGCATTGAGCCTGATCTCACGAAGATTGAGCACAATTTGAATAATTCACTGATGCTGGTGACGGCATTGAATCCACATATCGGATATGAAAATGCCGCTAAAATCGCCAAACTTGCACATGCAGAAGGGCTGTCCCTAAAAGAAGCGGCACTCCGCAGCGGACTGTTGACTGAAGAACAGTTCGATCAATATGTTGTACCTGCGCATATGATTCATCCTAAAGCCTAAAGCACGACGATTGTCTCTGCTTAAGCCTTATAAAAAATATACAAACCAGCTCATGGAGTGCGATTTAGCACAAACCATGAGCTGGATTTTTTATTTTATTATATAATTTTTTGTTTAGAATTAGTATTCTGTGTGATTTGAGGGTATATAGATAAAAGGCGAAAAATTGAACATCTATTTTCAAGATAGGAGAAGCCGTATGGAACAGACAACCGTTATTAATTTTATTGTGCTTTTGCTGTCCGGCTTGCTGCTGGTCGGTGTGCTGACTACCAAATTTTCCAGCCGTTTCGGTATGCCTGCGCTTGTTTTGTTTATTGCCGTAGGCATGGTGCTCAGTCAGTTTATTTATTTTGATAATGCCTTTATCACACAACTAGTTGGCATTCTCGCGCTCATTGTAATCTTGTTTGAAGGCGGGATGCAGACAAAGTTTGCAGATGTTAAGCCAGTTATTCGACCTGCGTTGTCATTATCAACCTTGGGGGTCATCATTACGACTGTCGTCATTGGCGTCTGCGCCAAGTTTATTTTAGGCGTAAGCTGGATGGAATCCATGCTGTTTGGCGCTATTGTTGGTTCGACGGATGCGGCAGCCGTGTTTTCCGTTCTAGGAGGTAAAAACATCAAAAAGCGAATTACCTCGACGCTTGAAGCGGAATCCGGTAGTAATGACCCGATGGCTGTATTTCTCACAGTAACATTGATTGAGCTGATACATCACCCTGAGCAATCCATTTGGATACATATCTTGTTATTTTTATGGGAAATGGGCTTTGGTTTAGCCGTTGGTTTTGTACTCGGACGCTTAGGTGTATATGCCATTAATAAAATGAATTTTGATTCATCCGGTTTGTATCCTGTGATGGCATTGGCATTTGCGGTCTTGACGTATGCGGCGGCGTCGTTACTAGAGGCAAGCGGATTGCTGGCGGTGTATGTCATGGCGATTGTATTGGGAAATTCCGACTTGACCTACAAGCGATCTATTATTCATTTTAACAATGGCTTCGCCTGGATGGTGCAGATTATGATGTTTGTCCTGCTCGGGTTATTGGTCTTTCCCGATCAATTGCTGGGCATTGCGTGGCAAAGCTTGGCGCTCTCCTTCATCCTCATGCTCGTGGCTCGTCCAATAGGCGTGTTCCTAAGCTTGCTTTTTTCCAGGTACTCTGTGCGCGAGAAAACACTGTTATCCTGGGCAGGACTGCGTGGGGCGGTACCTATTGTACTCGCAACCTATCCTTTACTGGATGAGATGGATGTAGGACCTTTGTTTTTTAATGTTGTATTTTTCGTCGTGCTCACTTCTGCGATTATTCAAGGTACCACTATTTCGTGGCTAGCGGTAAAGCTTGGCTTGATGGACCCTAACGAGACGTCGTCTCCATCACTGCTGGAATTAGTTTCACTGGGAAAAACTACTTCGGAAATCAACCACATTCAGGTACAAAATGGGATGTCGATAGCGGGCAAAGCGATTCAGGATATACAGTTGCCTGAAGATATTTTATTCACAGCCATCATTCGGAACGAGCAAATTATTGCCCCGAGAGGCACGACGGTGATTGAACCGGGCGATACTTTGTACGTGCTTAGTCCCAAACTCAAGCGACAGCAGATGAAAGAGCTGTTCATGCTGCTCGAACCGGAGGCTGCTCCGTAAATAGGATATCACCCCTACATTTCAGTCCTTCACATTTATGTGAAGGGCTTTTTAATGTATTCTTTTTCAGAGTGGATGAATCTGTTAAAAAATTGACACTATCATTCTACAAAATTAGTTTATGATATTGTCGTTAGATGTCGCAGCCTATCGTTACGGATCATTTGATGGGCAATAGTGATGAAATACGATAGAAGTCACCAAACAGGAGAGATGATAAATGAAACCGGAAGTCTTGCCACAGCGTGCAGCAGCTCGCAGGCAGAAAAATAAGAAAAAGAAACGAAAAGGAAAATTTGGTCGCTTTATGCTGCGACTTTTTATTGTATTCCTGTTAGCGGGAATTGGGGGTGGTGCATGGTTGTTTTTAACCCCTTCTGGCAAGGACATGCGCTATTTGGCTGCGGACACGCTGATTACGACTCAGCATCGTCACTGGGCGAAATATTTTATCGGCGAAGCAGAAGCGAAGAAACGAGTGGCTGAATATTCGGCCCGGTTCGAAGAGATGGGTGAGGAGAAGGATAGACATACAATCAACTTGCCTGATCTGATACCTACCAAAGTACAGCAAACGCCGTTGGTTGAAGTGGAAGAAGTGTCGGGTCGTAACTATCATGGCTATGTTATGACGGTGCATGACCCCACTAAAATTAGGCTCGGGATTCCTGCTAAAGTCGGCCGGGGAGAACATGTATCTAGCATGGTCGAGCGTTTGGGGGCTGTTGCTGGCGTAAATGGCGGTGGCTTTGCTGACCCCAACTGGAATGGGAATGGTTTTAAACCGATTGGCGTTGTCATTTCCCAGGGTAAGATATACTACAATGATATGGGTAGAAATGCCTCTGTTCAAATCGTAGGTATTGATAAACAGGGGAAAATGATAGCCGGTCACTATTCCTTGTCCGAGTTGTCCAAAATGAATGTGCAAGAAGCGGTTACTTTTCAACCACGTCTAATCGTGAATGGGAAAGGTCTGATTCGCAATGCAAGCGAGGGGTGGGGAATTGCCCCCCGTACCGCAATGGGGCAAAGAGCTGACGGTGCCATTATATTCGTGACCATCGACGGTCGTCAGCCTGGGTACAGCATTGGTGCCAACTTGTATGATATGCAAAATATTTTGCTTAAACATGGAGCAGTTATCGGTGCTAATCTGGATGGAGGTTCTTCAACGGTGCTAGTCAAGGATAATGCCATTGTAAACAAGCCTTCTTCTGAATACGGAGAGCGGTATTTGCCGACTGCGTTTCTCGTATTTGAGCATCCAGAGACCGTTAGTATCCCGAACATATGGGAAGGTTTGAATCCTGGAGACATTGACGCAGCCAAAAAGAGATAGGTCAGGAATGAACAAGTTCATTTAGTGAACGGAGACTGATGATGAAGCTAAAACGAGCAGGATTTCAGCGATTGTTTGTCGCCTTGTTAATGCTATCCTTACTCTTGACCACAATGCATCAGGCGGCTGCCGAAGCTACTAAACAGGGTGCCATAGCGTCTCAATCAACGCAGTTCATAGATATTGTTATAAACGGACAACCTATTGACAGCAAGGCTAAACCTCTATTGATCGACGGGAAGCTCATGGTTCCGCTTAAATCTTTAGCCGAAGCTGTAGGTGCAACCTACCACTGGGATGTCAAAAAGAAGCAGATTACGCTACAAAAGTGGGCAGAACCCTTGGTTCTTAAGGAGCGGTCACGTAAGAACCAGCAGCAACTTACCTTTGAGGTTGTAAGTGAAGAAGTATATATACCTCTGAGAGATGTTTCGCTTGATTTAGGTTATACGTTGGAGAAGACAAATACACAGATTCAGATTCAGCCGCCGATTCACGGTAAACTAAAAGAACAAATATATGAGGGAGATCTCGTGGCAGCACGCGAAGCGTTAATCCGCATAAACAGAAGTTCTGTCCATCCTTATATAGAACCACACCGTCCTAACACTGAGCTTCTGTCCAGTGTCTACATGTTCCCCCAAGGTGAAGCATTACGGTATTTTACAGTGAACGGGGATGTGCTGAGTCTGATTGAAGTGAAGGACGGTTTTCCGATTGTCACCTATCAAGGGTATGTGGGAGCTCCCTTTGATAAAGAATTTACAATGGAATACGACCCGCTGGGGCGTTTTTTGGAGAATAAAGCCAAAAATCAGTGGGGAACTTATCCGAAAATAAATAAGCCGCTGATCTACGAGTTCACTACAGGATGGGGAGACAGCAGTACCACTTTCTATGGGCGTATTACTACGGATAAAAAAGAAGAACTGCTGGGTACTACTGGTGATCCGATAACTGGACTCCCGGCTAATACCAAACAAATTATGAAAACCTTCAAGCTGCCGTGGGAATCGCGTACAGATGCCCAGCAGGTGATGGAATAAGTTAAAAGCAGCAATAGCAAATGAAAATATAAGAAGCGCGGATCGTTGAAGTAAAGATACTTCCGGTACGCGCTTTTTTCGATAGGATTTGTACTTTTGTTGCTTCGTGCTTGCGTAAATATCTATTAAGCATCATTATCTGCTTCGAGAAACACGGAGATCAGAATTCGGGCGTTGTTTTCTCCCACATTTTTGACATAGTGGGGGATGGCTGCTCTCCAGCTAAAGGAATCTCCTGCTTCCAGGGTAGCTGTATCCTCGCCTTGCTCCACGTATACCGTGCCCTCCAAGATAAAATGAATCTCATCCCCTGCATGAGCATGCTCTTCTTCTGTAGATGAGCCGGGCGGCATTTCAACGAGCATCATTTTGACGTTACCCTGCCCCCCCAAATGATCGACCTGGAGCTTGTTTTTACCATATAAGGTTTTACGGCGCTCGTCCTTGCGAATCACTTGCATCCGTTCCTCATCTTTAAGAAGCAGAAAAGCGAGAGGTACGTTTAGCGCATTAGCGATGCTGTCCAATGTAGCGATGGAAGGGGAGGTTTTATTATTTTCTACTTGACTCATAAACCCTTGCGATAGTCCGGTTCGTTCGCATATTTGCTGAATGGATAAATTTTTACGTTTACGAGCAGCGCGTATGTTGCATCCTATACTCATAGAGCGTTCCTCCTATAAGGAAATATAATATATACTAATGTAATATTTATCATACCAAATATTTTGTTGACAGACCACTGTTTCTTATGATAAATTCACATTACAAAATAATTATTTCTATTACTAATAATTCGACTTTGATTCACAGTCATGTGTAGCGGCATAGATTCAGACAGTATTATTTTTTCAACCAAATTATTAGTAATATAAATTAATTATTCATATGCACTTGTGTGAGTGTAATAAACAAACAGAATGGAGAGATAAATATGAGTTCAGCAAGCAAAAATATTTCTACAATTATGCGGGTGGCACTGGGAATTTTGTTTTTGGCACACGGAATTGCTAAATTCCAAATGGGGTTGGGTAATGTAGCAGGCTGGTTTTCCAGCATTGGCGTTCCAGGATTTTTAGGTTATGTCATTGCGGTGATTGAGTTGGTCGGCGGAATTGCATTGATTCTTGGATTACTTACCCGCTATGTATCTGGGCTATTTGTGATTGTTTTGATCGGCGCTATTTTTACAGCAAAATTGTCCGGCGGGTTGATGGGGAATGGCCAAGGAGCTGGCTATGAACTGGATATTGCTTTTATTCTTGTAGCACTTCATCTGGTATTTGCACCAACGACTCGCTTGTCTCTGGATTCGTTGATCGGCCGTCGTGAGTCAACCGAACAATAATTTTTGAATAGCTTTAGTCCTCCAATCCATGTAGAAAGAGGGAAATCTCATGACAGCACATATTCATGACAACACCAAAATCGGGCAGGTTTCATTAAAAGTAAGCAACTTGGAACGTTCTATTCAATTTTATACAGAGGTCGTTGGTTTTCAGCTGCTGCGTCAAACGGCGGATACCGCTGAATTGACTGTCGATGGGAAGCATGCGTTACTGATCCTTAACTATATTGAAAATGCAGTTATTCTGCCGCGCCAGTCCGCAGCCGGATTATACCACTTTGCTATTCTTCTACCGAACCGTGTAGCTCTGGGCCTGTCTTTACGTAATCTGCTGGCTCATGAGATTGAAATCGGACAGGGAGACCATGATGTAAGTGAAGCCCTATATATCCATGACCCCGATAATAACGGAATTGAAATCTATACAGATCGTCCCCATGATCAGTGGAAAAAGGATGAAAATGGATTTTACATGATGGGAACAGATCCCGTGGATGCAGAAGACTTGGTTGCGATTTCCGAGAATTTACCTTGGCAGGGACTACCTCAGGGAACGGTAATCGGGCACGTCCACTTCCATGTGTCTAATTTGCTCAAAGCACAGCAATTTTATTGCGATGTGCTTGGCTTTGACATTACGTGCCGGTATGGCTCTTCAGCCTTGTTCGTTTCCGCAGGTGGTTACCACCACCATATGGGCTTGAATATATGGGCAGGTGAAGGAGTCCCACCAGCTCCTGAGCACGCTGCCGGACTGGATTATTTTGAATTGATCGTACCAGATCAGAATGAATTGAATGCCGTTGTGGCTCGTTTAGAGGCAGCAGGCTATGGGGTGCAAGAACGCGATGGCGCCAAGTATGTAGCTGATCCGTTCCGCATTCAAATTAAACTGGTTAACGGTCAAATCTCGTAACATAGAAGGAACTCAACAGAAACAGAAAAGGGTATTCCTATAAGCCGTAAAGGCTGGGAATACCCTTTTTTCGTATACCTAGAACAAGCTCCAATCCAAATCCCGAGACATCGTCTCCAGCAAGTGTACACCAGCTGTACTGTTTCCCATACGGTTCAGAGAAGGTCCAACCAGTCCAATGCCATAGCGTCCAGGTACCATCGTCATAATACTGCCTGATACGCCGCTTTTGGCAGGTAGTCCGACTTGAATGGCGAATTCCCCTGAAGCGTCATACATGCCGCATGTCGTCATAAATGTTTTGGCGATCTGTACATAGCGGCGGGGAATCAGCGGTATACCTGTCACCGGATCACGGCCGTTGTAGGCTAGTACAAGTCCCATACGTGCTAAATCTGTACAGTTCAATTTGACAGCACAATGTCTGAAATAAACTTCAAGCACATCCTCCACATGACCTCTTAAAATACCTTTTTCCATTAGAAAATAAGCAAGAGAACGGTTCAAATGGCCTGTAGCTGATTCTGAGTCGTAGACATCCTGATCATATTCCAATGTGTCATTGTGGGTAAGCAGGCGGAAAAATTGGAGAACACGGGCAAATTTCTCTTCTGGACTGTTCCCGCGAATCAGAGAGGAGATCGCGATTGCCCCCGCGTTAATTAGTGGGTTAAACGGAATCCCCGGCTCAACCAGTTCTAGTTTCAACATGGAATTAAAACGGTCTCCGGTAGGCTCCATACCCACCTTAGAGAAGACAACGTCCTCTCCATTATCCATCAAGGCCAGAATGAGCGTAAATACCTTTGAAATACTTTGCATCGTAAATTGGATTTCCGTATCCCCGGCTACCACGGTTTCACCTGCACCGTTCATTACAACAACACCAAGCGCGTTGGCCGGGGCTTTGGACAGTTCGGGAATATATGCTGCTACCTTGCCATGAATATACTCATGACGGCTTTGTTCTACCCATTCCGGCAGTTTGGTCTGTAATCTCTGCCACTCCGATGTCATTTCTTTTCCTCCAGTCGAGTAACCAATCTGTGGTATTTTATTGTAGAGCAAAAAGTAGCTATATACTTATTTTAAAGAAATTTTCAGTCAAAAAACAAGCTCTGATGTCATTTCTTTTTCTCCAGTTAAATACCCAACCTAATGTAATATCGGGATTATAGTTTATCCCCTGTAGTCTTCATTCTCTTCATCCAACTGCCTATCCAGAAATCACTTCTAAGTGGCACATATACCTTTTTTAGCATTGGTTCATAAGAAAGTTTCCCATCTTTAAAAAAGTTAATAGGAGAAGGAGATGAAGTGAAGCATGGTACACGGTATGTTAGCGGATTACCCGCGTGAGAAAACGATTCATCAACTGTTCGAAGAGCAGGTTGAGCGCACACCGGATCACATAGCAGTTGTATTTGGGGACAAGCACTTGACGTATGCTGATCTGAACAAACAGGCTAATCAACTAGCACATGTTTTGCGGGCTAAAGGTTTAGAACAAGACGAGGCTGTCGGAATTATGGTCGAATGCTCATTGGAAATGATCATCGGAATTTTCGGGATTTTAAAAGCTGGGGGAGCCTATGTTCCGATTGATCCTGAATACCCGAGGGAACGTATACGCTATATGCTGACGGATTCTGGTGCAAATCTCCTGCTGACCCGGCTTCCAATCCACCAGCAAACAGAACTCGCCAGTGTTGTACTGGATTTGATGGACGAGCGGAACTATGGGAAAGAAACAGGGAATCTCTCATCTAAGCAAGGTTCCGACACCCTTGCTTGCATTATGTATACGTCTGGCTCTACAGGCGTACCTAAGGGCACCCTGACGATGCACTACAATATTACACGTGTTGTTAAAAAGCCGAATTACATCCAATTCTCGACAAAAGATAGGATATTACAAGTGGCCAGTTTTTCGTTCGATGGTTCTACATTTGGTATTTATGGAGCTTTGCTTAACGGAGGCACTCTCGTTTTGAACTCACAAGATCAAACCATGAATGCACGTGAGCTATCAAGCGTCCTACGGACACAAAAGATCACGAAATGCTTCGTCACGACAGCACTTTTTAATGCATTGGTGGATGTGGATCCCGATTGCTTTGCAACAATTGAAACCTTGCTATTCGGTGGTGAGAAGGTTTCAGTCAGCCATGTGCGTAGAGCGTTTGCCCGTCTAGGTCCGGGCCGCTTAATTCATGTCTATGGACCGACGGAGAGCACGGTATTTTCTACTTATTATCATATCGATCATTTGGACGAAAATGCAAATACCGTACCGATCGGCAAACCCATCAGCAACACGAAGGTTTACATCTTGGATCAAGAGCAGCATCCTCTGCCACAGGGAGTTGCAGGTGAACTGTACATCGCTGGCGATGGATTAGTTAAAGGTTATTTGAATCGTCCAGAGCTGACAGAAGAGAGGTTTATTCAGTCTTCATGGGTACCTGGAGGCAGGTTGTATCGAACCGGAGATTTGGTGCAAGAGCAAGCGGACGGAAACATCGAATATATCAGCCGGATCGACGATCAAGTGAAAATACGGGGTTATCGAATTGAGCCTGGGGAAATAGAGTCGCATTTATTAAAAGTAGATGATATACAACAAGCGGCAGTTATTGCCCGTGAAAAGGAGGCCGGTCAAAAGCAACTGGAAGCATACTTTACGGCGACCAAAAAACTGACAGCAGATGAAATTAAAACGGCTCTCTCTATAAAGCTGCCGAATTACATGATTCCATCTTTTTATATACAACTAGAACAAATGCCATTGACACTGAATGGTAAGCTGGACCGCAAGGCACTGTTGGCCCTTGAAGAGAATATGCATGGTGGAGCAGAATATGTGTCTCCTAAGCCAGGACTGGAAACGAAGCTGATGGACATCTGGCAGGATGTATTGGGTGTGCAGCAGTTCAGTGTTTTAGATAGCTTCTTCGACCTCGGTGGGCATTCTATTCATGCGCTTACATTAATGTCGAGAATGGAGCGTGCAGGATATCACGCCACTTTAACAGACATTTACCACTATAAAACGATTCGGGCACTCGCTGATTATCTTCATTCAACTCAGAATAATATTGTAGGGTCCGAAAAGCAACAGGACATCATAAAAACAACTCAAGAGTTGATATCTTGGCTTCACCAAGAAACAGATGGTGTTTACGAGCTGGTGAAATACCAAGTAAGGGATTTTATTCACGAAGTTAGAGATATTCAGGTGCTTTACTGCGACACGGTGGCTGACGTTAACCATATCATGCGGATCATGGACGGGAAAATAACTCAAGAGCTACTGCCACACTACATTGTACCACTGCATCAAAAAACTAAAATGGCTGATCTATACTGGACCATGGATGAAGAGGTATTTTTCCAACGTCTGGGCTTAAAAAGCATGGATCTGGATCAGGTGGAAGGTTTACGCAAGCTTCTGGAAAACGATTATTTGAAAAAAGATCAGTGGATTAAAACAGGAGCAGTGGCACAAGAATATCCGCTAAGTGGAATTCAGCAAATGCAAATTTCGTTTGATACACCTCCAAGTTTAGGTATATTTAGGCTGGATGAGTGCGTGAATTACGATTTTTTGGATCAGGCTTTCGCTCATTTTGTACAAAGTCAAGGATTACTGAGAAGTGTCCCGGTCCAAAGAGATGAATGGACTTATTGGAGGGAATACGTACCTTCTAGCGATGGTTTACCAAAACTCAACATCATTGATGTGTCGGATTACAACCCATGTGGTCCCATTACGGACATGATAAATGATTATGTTACGAACACCCGTTTCGCCGAAGAACATACTTTGTTCCACATGTTTGTGCTGAAACGAAACCTTCGTGAACATTATGTCATAACTATTTATCATCATGCGATATGCGATCGGGTGACCTCGGAAGTAGCTGAAAGACAGTTGGTTGCTTACTACAGGAGTCTGCTTCAAAATCGACCCCTTCCTACGGATGAAGTGAAGCCCTATGTGGAGTATGTCAATCTAATCCAAAGTGGACCGAAAGGAATTACGGAACAAGAATTGATATCAGCCTTTAATCTGGAAGCGTTCCAAAAAAGCAAGCAAAATGTCTTCCAGGCACCAAATCTTCGAACGTGCACAGAAGCCTACCTGTTTAACGTAAGCATCCCTGCTGAAAATCCTTCTTTGGAGTTTGCGCTTTCTGTCTATACAAGGGGCTTGCAAACTTATTTAGGTATGGATAAGCTACCATTGTTATTTTTATATGATGGAAGAAGGTACGAGGAGGCGGCTTATTATAACACGGCCGGTGAATTTATTGATTTTGTACCTATGCTGATCGAACTGAAACAAAATCCGGATGAAATGATGCAGTCTGTCAGAAGCAGACTGGAATTATTAAAACACCATACGATTAATTTTATGCATCTTCTTACAAGTCCTGATTACAAAGACAAGTGGGAACGTGCCAGAACATTTGCACAGTTTGGGAAGCAGTACGAGCAACTAGACTTATTCATGTTTAACTATTTAGGAAACAGCGCTAAGGCAGACTCAAAATACAGCAATTATTATGATGAAACTATCATAAAGCAACCCAATCCGCTGCCGATCTATTCACTGTTCAATTGCATTGCTTCTTCCTACACGGACGGCCTTATTTTTTCTATACGATGCAGTTACGAGATAGAGGTTGAGGAAGTCAGGGCTGCATTTTATCAAGCTGCCGGTATGGCATCCCGGATAGGGGAGGTTTAATAACGTGATGGAATCAGCTAATACATCTAATCAGAGTAGTTCTGATAGGCCGCGACGTTACTTGCCTTTATTTTCTCAGCAAAAAGGAAATGCCGGATTGCCCGAAGGCGATGATCAAGCACTTTACAAGATTCGTTTGGGGACAAGACAGGTCAAAACGATTATGGGTTTTGTACAGCATCATCAGTTGGGTATGCCTTCTTTTATAACAGCCATATGGTCCGTACTGCTATCCCATTACTCCAATCAATACGCTCTGCCTGTTTTATATTCCGTGGTATCAGACAAGGAAGGGAAAGAATGTCGTCTGGATTATCCATTACTCATTCATATACAGAAGGAAGATCATCTTCTCTCTTTGATACAAAGGATACAAATGGAATGGAACAAACAACATAGTAGCGACGAATTGAGAGAGGATTTTTCGCAGCAAACTAAAGTTGATCCTCCATCAGGGGCAGGGAAGGATTTCTTCAATGTGTGTATCGCAGAGATTTATGGTGACTTTCCTTCTCCAAGTTTAAATGCGGAAAAGTCCCCTCCCCTTTACGGTATAGATCAGCCAGAAATCGCGCTCTGCTACCGGTATGACCCGGATATATTGGAGTGCGCAATACAGTATGATGGCAGCCGTTTCGGAAAAATGCAGATCGCTAGATTCGCAGGCCATTTCAAAACACTGCTGGCAAATGCACTCCTTCTTCCGGAGAAGACGGTACTATTTCACCCCATGCTGACCACAAGAGAACGCAGACAGATGCAACAATGGAATGATACGGAACAAGCCTATCCTTTGGATAAAACTGTGGTTCAATTGATCGAAGAGCAGGCTGGCCGAACACCCGATGCAATCGCTTTAGAGTTTGGAGAGCAGAAGCTGACCTACTATGAGTTAAATCACCGGGCAAATCAAATCAGCCGCATGATTTTAGAGTCGTATTCGATACAGGGGCATGGCGTTCTGCCGACCGGCACGCTGATTGCCATCGTCTTGGATAGAAGCGCAGATGTGATCCCGTCGATGTTTGGAGTTATGAAAGCGGGCGCTGCTTATCTTCCGATCGATCCCCAATATCCTGGGGAACGGCTGCGATTTATTTTAGAAGATGCACAGGCCCAAATGATTATAACGCACAGCCAATTAGTAAGTAGGCTAAATCCATATATTTCTCAAATGGGTAGGGGAGCATATTCGCTGATTTGTGTGGATGAATGCTTGGTGCAGCAGGACTACTATCCCTACGAAAACTTGAAGATCAAGGTTACACAGAATGATCTCGCTTATGTCATCTACACATCCGGTTCTACTGGAAAACCGAAGGGAACCCTTATTGAACACGCGGGTCTGGTTACGTTGATCCCTTATCTTGTTGAAAAGTTTGGTATCACCTCAGATTCAAGAGTCATGCAATTCGCCTCCATTAGTTTCGACGCTTCAGTCTATGAATGGATCGGCACGCTATCAGTAGGCGGAACAGTGGTTGTTCTGTCAGACGAGGAACTGCCTCCTTATGCAGACATTTCAGATATTCTTGAAGAGAAAAATATCCACGTTGCGATGCTAACGCCATCTGTGCTGCGAACGATGAAACATAGAGAACTGCCAAGATTGCGGACAATTGTATCTGCTGGAGAACCCTGTACGCCTGATATTGTGGACTATTGGGGAAGAGGAAGACGATTCGTGAACGCTTACGGGCCGACCGAAGTGACGATTATTTGTTCTACTTCCGTCTGCAGACCGGGAAAAGAAATTACGATCGGCAAACCCGTCTATAACAAACGTTTATTCGTTTTGAATCCATTCGGCAGTCCTGTGCCTGTCGGCGTTCCCGGCGAACTATGGGTGGGCGGCATAGGGCTTGCCAGAGGATATTTGAATCGTGAAGAACTGACTCAGGAACAGTTCGTTCACAAAGAGGTTGTAATTAGCAGTGAATATCCGCCACACAGTGAGCGGCTATATAAAACCGGGGACATTGTGAAATGGACGCCGGATGGTGAATTGGTATTTATCGGCCGTATCGATGAACAAATTAAAATCAGAGGGTATCGTATCGAGCTGGGTGAAATAGAACATCAGCTCCGCCAACATCCTGACATCGGTCAATGTGTCGTTCAAGCCTGGAAGGACGGGGCCTACCATAAACTGGTGGCCTATTATACTGCTGTAGAAGAGCTGAAAGAGGCCGATCTGACACAGCACTTAAACTCTGTATTACCAGCTTATATGGTTCCTTCATATTTTTGTTATCTGGAGTCAGTTCCAGTAAATACAAACGGTAAAGTCGACCGTGGAGCTCTCCCTGATCCGAGGGGTACCTTATTTAATCAAGCTGATGAAATTGTGGAAGCAGACGAGGACGGTTTCGAAAAGCGCTTGCTTTGGATTTGGCGGCAGATTTTAAAAAGAGGAGATATCGGGGTTAACGACCATTTTTACGCGGTTGGGGGAGACTCAATTCTTGCCATTCAGGTCGTATCTATGGCGAGGGATCATGGTATCATGCTTACTCCAAGACAAGTTGCGGAGCATCCAACCATTCAGAAATTAGCTGCTGTGGTTACTTGGACAGACAATGATCAAAAGGAAGATCTCATCGTTGACTTGACAGGCGAATTTGGTTTGACACCGATCCAGTACTGGTTTTTCGAGCAACAGTTTGTAGAGCCGCATTATTTCAACCAATCCCAGCTGTTTGTACTCCGTGATTGTGATCCTGTGAAGCTGGAAACTGCCATTAATCAATTGATTCGATTACATCCAGAGCTGTCGATGGAGATCGTAGTCAAGGAACATGTGTATTCGCAGCGCTACCGAAAGGATGTTTCCATTCAACTGGCTAGCTACACCCTTCAACAAGTCGATTATCCCGAATCCGAAATTTCAAGCATTTGTGATACGTGGAACAGACAATTGAATTACGAGACGGGTGCCATGATGTATGCAGGAGTAATTCAAGGTCACCCTGACGGTAAAACCCGTCTGTTTATGACTATACATCATCTAGTCATTGATGGAGTGTCTTGGAGAATATTGGTTCAGGAATTGTATCAATTGTATCAGGGTATAGCGCTGCCTACTGTTTTAAATCCATACAAGAAGTGGCATTCTGTATTGATGAGTTATTCTAGACATAAAGATACTTTACGTCATATTGAATATTGGAAAAAAGTGCAGCATCAAACCGCAGCATTTGTACTGCCAGTAGACCATTACCCGGATCGTAAAAAGAGCAGTGAATCTTCGGAATTAGTTACAATGCTTACTCCTGACGATACGGAACTGCTTTTGCATCATTGCTCTCAGGCTTATCATACTGAGATCAACGACCTGCTACTTACAGCCTGGTCCCTGGCGCTCTCCGCTTGGTCTGGACAGAAGACGATTGCGTTTCGCTTAGAAGGCCATGGACGTGAGCACTTTGTATCCGATATAGATCTGACAAGAACCATCGGTTGGTTTACCTCCATGTTTCCGGTATGCATTCAGATTACGGACAGTTCCCCCTTGGGAGCGACGATTAAATCTGTCAAAGAGCAGTTGCGTTGTATTCCTCACCGCGGCATGTCATATGGCGCTTTGAGATACTGCCATCCGAATACAGAAGTCCGTTCCGAGTTATCAGCTTCTGAACCTCAGGCTCTTTTCAATTACTTGGGCCAGTTTGATCAGGAGAATGCGAGCGAATTAAACCAGTGGTTAGGGTTTACAAGTGACGCAGCACAGGATTATAGCTCGCCGCTTAATCATGGAACAAGCCTATTGGAACTCAACTGTTCCATTGTTCATGGCAAGCTGCATTTGTTTATGAAATATAGCAAATGTCACTATGAAGAAACCACCATTACTCAGTTGTTAGATACTTTTATAACACGTGTGCTTGCTATTATCGAACATTGCAGCCGGACTGAACACCAAGAGTTCACACCTAGTGATTTTCCATCAGTGTCACTGGAACAGCATTCGCTCGATCAGATCGTACAGACATATCATTGGCAATATGGTGTAGATAAAATGATGCATCTAAGTCCCTTACAAGAAGGACTGCTGTTCCATTATTTAGATCATCCTAGTTCCGATCAATACTTTGTGCAGGTTAGTTGGAAATATCATGGTAGGCTAGAGGTAGACTGTTACCGGGAAGTCTGGAACAGCATTATTTCTGAAAATGATAGCTTGCGGACTTGCTACATTTGGGAGGCGTTGGACAAGCCCATACAATGTATTATCCGAAATGCAGAATGGGATTGGACATTTTTGGATTTTGAAGCAGAGCAACCAGAGCAGCAACAAGAGTGTATCGAACGCTGGATGACAATGGATCGTAATCGCCGTTTTGATCTGAGTCAGCCTGCATTCCGCATAACACTGATTCAGACTGCTTCAAACGAATGGACGATGATCTGGAGCTACCACCATATTTTGCTGGACGGTTGGAGCCTGCCGCTACTAATAAATCGAGTTCATGAGCTCTATGCTTGTAGCCTGCAAAACCGGATGCCACAGCGCAGCTTGACCCGTTCTTATGAAACTTATATTCGTTGGTTAAACAATAAGGATCGCACAGAGGCCGAGTTATTCTGGAAGGCATATTTAGCCGACGTAACGGAGCCAACCCAACTACCGATAGAGAAGGGCATACTTCCCGAGGTACATCAACCGATTGAGAACCAGCAGATCGAGACTCTTTGTATTGATCCGAGACGAACCAAGCGGATCGCTGATTTTGTTCAGCAAGCGCAAGTTTCGCTAAATACGTTGGTGCAGTTTGCATGGGGTAAAGTGCTACAAGTCTATCAAGATGCGGATACAACCATATTTGGTATGGTCGTTTCCGGAAGGGGATCGGATCTTGCAAAAGCGGATCAGATCACAGGTATGCTGATTAATACGCTGCCTTTGGTCATGCACTGGAATGTCGAGCAAACCATCACTGAATATGTACAAAAGCTGCACCAAACCATTCAGAAACTAAATGACTACAGCTATGTGAGTCTGAATGAACTGAAGAGCTGGACTGGTATTCAAGGACATGTCATGTTTTACAGCATCGTAGCATTCGAAAATTATTTGAACGACTATCGGCAACCAGAAAATGAATTGAAGATGTCAGCTATGGAGGAACGAGAGAAAACGAATTATCCAATGACGATCACCGTTGCCAATGACGGGGAACAGATCACCATCAAGTTTATGTATGATGCAGATCGATTGAACCAAGAAACGGTTTGTCGACTGGCAGAGCATCTGCTAAATACGCTGGAATATGTGCTGGAATACCCGAATTACAACGTCAGAGACGTTTGCTTCATGAACAAGGATGAATATGAACGAATCGTCTACGACTGGAACAATACGTATACAGCATATCCCAGAGAGCGTTCAATTATTGATCTATTCCAAGAGCAAGCGGAGCTGCGGTCTTCACAGCCTGCAGTAATTGCGCACAATCAGGTTATGTCCTACCACACCCTAAACCTCATATCCCAGCACGTTGCCAAGATGTTAACGGATGATGCTGATGATAACAATCATGGAAAGTTTATTGGAGTTTACTTGCCGCGCTCTCTTGAATTCATTGTCTCCATCCTGGCGATCATGAAAGCGGGATATGCCTATGTTCCCATTGACCCCGATTTTCCGGCAGCAAGAACCCGCGAATTAATCAAGGACGCTGGACTGGACACCATTATCACTTCACAGGAAGGAGCGGAACGTATCTCGGAAGCCTGTAAGGGAATCCGTTTAATACTGATGGATACAAAGTATTTTGACCAAAATGGAGTTGTGGAACAAGAAGAGAAGGAGAACATGATTGCTCCAAATGATCTTGCTTATCTAATGTATACATCCGGATCGACGGGAAAACCGAAAGGCGTTATGGTGGAACATCGCAATGTCATTCGCTTGGTCAAAAACACCTGTTATTTTCCGTTTTCTTCTGATATCAGATTGCTTTATACAGGTTCGCCTGTTTTTGACGCTTCTACGTTTGAAATTTGGGGGACGCTGCTGAATGGAGGACAGCTGTTTGTAGTTTCAAAAGATGATCTTCTAAATATACATGTGCTGGAGCAGCGGATGAAGGAGTGGAGAATTAATACACTATGGCTAAGTTCTGCACTGTGTAATCACTGGATTGAAGAAAATGAAAAGATATTTGCTAGACTCCAATGGTTGCTCATAGGTGGGGAAGTTTTGTCGGTTAAGCATATCAATCGTATCCGTCTTGCCAATCCGGAACTTTCGATTCTCAATGTATACGGTCCTACGGAGAACACCACCTTTTCGACGAGCTACCGGATCGAAAAGCCTTTTGAGCAGAATATCCCTATTGGCAAGCCCATTAGTAATTCAACTTGTTATATTCTGGACAAACGGGGCCGTGTTCAGCCTGTCGGAGCAATCGGGGAATTATGCGTGGGGGGAGACGGGGTTGCAAGGGGGTATTGGCGGCAAAACCAATTGACACAGCATGCGTTTGCACCGAATCCATATCGCTCTGCCAAAGATGGTGAAAGAGGTACGAATTCAATTCTATACCGTACGGGAGATCGGGCGAGATGGCTGCCAGACGGGAATATCGAGTATATCGGACGGGCTGACGATCAGGTGAAACTTCGCGGCTATCGAATCGAACTCGGAGAAGTCGAGTTCCGTCTTAGCAGCTATCCTGTAGTGAAAGAATGTCTGGTCTTTATCCGGGAGGTTTATGGCGATTTGCGGATGATCGCTTACTATACAGCGGAAGAGGAGCAACGAGTGGAGCAGCTTCATACTTTTATGGCTGAAGGTCTTCCTTCTTATATGTTACCGTTTCGTTACGTTTGGCTGAAATCGTTCCCATTAACGGCTAACGGGAAAATCGATCGTAAAAATCTTCCTTTACCTGAAATCCATAGCAGCGATAAGGAAGCAAATGCTGGACCGAAGACTGAACTGGAGCAAACCATAGAAGAAGTTTGGAGCATGGTCCTGAAGCTTGATTACATTGGCAAGAATGAAGATTTTCACACGTTGGGAGGCCATTCGCTCCATGCACTGCGAATAGCCAGCCTGCTGCAAAAAAGCGGATATCCGGTTACGGTCAACCAAATATTTCGCGAACAGACGATCGAACGTTTGGCCCTCTCATTGATCCATGCAATGACGGATACAGCAACTGACCTTTGTCCGAACATGGATATCCCATATCAGTCTATAAGAAAAGAATACCCGAATGACGGATTTCCGCTGTCTGCTGTACAAAAACGTTTTTTCCAAAGAGATCTCGTGAATTATAACATGTTTAATGTACCTTACTTGGCTCGGCTCAAGAATTACATTCCTACAGAATTGCTGAACGCGTCGATTGAACCACTATTGAACAAACATGCGGCGTTGCGGCTGTCGTTTACTCAACTGGATGATGAATGGTATCAGTTTGAGCAGAAAATAAGTGCAGGAGAGGTAGTTTCTTACGTAGATTTGCACATGATCTCGGGATCACATGACGCCTACATTTCGGAATACTGCTCGAAAGTGCAGCATGAATTCGATATCAAGGAAGGACCTTTATGGAAAGTTGTGTTGTTTGACCATTATTGCGAAAAGAGACAACAGGTGATATTACTTCTGTTCCATCATTTAATTTTTGACGGGATTTCCATAAACATTTTTTTAGAAGAGTTGAGACATCTTCTCTTGCCGGGAAAAAGGAGTGATTTGGCGTTACATGCGGAGGAGAAGGAAAGCAGTTATCGGGATTGGTGCATAGCGTTGTCGCAATATGCGGCAAAGGACCCTTTTCCTAAAGCATCCACTTTCTGGAGTAAGGTTGTGGAAGGCGGCCAATCTTTACAGGTTGACAGGGAATCGGAGATACAGCCTCTTCACCGACACATGAGAACTATAACGTATGATTTACTTGAAGGAGAGGAGCATATTCTTCTTCTAAAGGCATTGGCTATGAAGCATCATACTACTCCACTGAGCATCTTACTGACGGCGTTGTCACAAGCTTGTTTCCAATTGAAAAAGCAATCGGATTTGCTGCTGCATGTGATGTCTTATCAACGTGAGTCTTTTTTGCCGGGTATTATGATTGATCGTACTATCGGTTTTTTTGCCGGTGCATACCCCCTTCGAATTCAGATCCCAGAAGGAGAACTATTGGGGAATTGGGAAACGGCACTGAGACATATCACACATACGTTGCGGCATATTCCATCTGAAGGCTTGGATTATTTTATTTTACGACATATGATACAGGGAATTTATCTAGATAAGGAACCACTAAGGGACGGAACACACATGCTTTTCCATTACCAATCAGAGGAAATGAACGGGATAGCTGATGATTTGTTTGAGCCTTTACCCATATCTTACGGAAATACGAACGCGGCGGACAATCCCTCTGCTTACAAGTTAAATATGACGGCAGGTCTTAGATGCGACAGATTAAGTTTAACCTGCTATTATAGTTCACTGCATTATAAGGATCAGACGATCGCTGAGCTAATACGCCTCATATCCAGACATCTGTGCCAAAGCATCAGTGTTCGCCCATATACCATGATAGCGGAGGGGAGCTTCAGATTATGAAAATATATGAATTTTGTCCATTTTTCAATGAAAATCGCATTGCAGATATTAAAATAAAAGAAAATTCCGGTTGGATTGATGAGTTGCACGTGATCGAAGCTAACAAGACGTTCAGCTATTTAGATAAGCCTCGGAACTTTAATCCAGATTATGTTGGTCCCAAGGTCATTTATCATCCATTTCATGCGGATCAACTGTTTCGTGAACCTGAGAAGCACTCATTGTACTTTGATGTGGATAGCTGCGGTGCGGATAACTTTGACCGCTGGTACTGGCGTCTGCTCAGCCATAACAGTGCGTTTCATAATGAGGCTTGCCAAAGAAACAAGAGTATCTCTATCTTGCAGGATAAGGTTGAGGATGATGATGTGATCATTTTGGCTGATTTTGATGAGATCATTGATAACCGGATGGCGGATCGTATTGTTTCGGAAGTGAAGAAACATCAAGTTATTACAATTAAAATGCACTACTCTGTATTCTTCCTGAATCTTTTTTGCCAATCTAATCACGGTGCTCCTTATTGGAGCTATCGCGTGTTCGCCATGACCGGCCGGTACTTCAAAAGTATGCCTTTCTTACCCGACTATCTCAGGAAGAAGGGGATTGCTGAAGCGCTGTATCATGACATTTATTGTCTGGAGGAGCCAGCTGGATTCCATCATTCATGGCTTGAATATCAGAAAACCGCGCTTCCCAAACTGCAAGCTTTTGCCGCCAATGTAGAAGATAAAAGTATATTAAATGCAGAGTATATTGATCAATGCTTACATGATAAAAAGCTGTACTATATTGATACTGAACTTTATGTTGATAACTCAAAATCGTTTTTGAGCAGTCTACAGGAACTTAAAACAGATGATCTTTGGTACAATTAAAGGGAAAAGAGATCAAATAAAAACTGCCGACGGGGTCGGCAGTTTAGTTTAAAGACCTTCTGATGTATCAGATTGATTTATCGGAAGGTTGTTTTGCTATGTACTTGGAATCAATAGTAGCTGCTTGAATTCAATGAACTTATGAGTGCAGGCAACAGAGCAACAGCCATAATGATATAGATCACGATTACAATAGCGGCCCAAAGAAGGCCTGCTTTAGCGTAATTAGCTTTGCTCGGATTAGTCGAGCCGCTAAATGCCCACACAAACAGCATAATAAGTCCAACTACCGGTATAGCCATCAGAAGTAAACTGATCATCCATTCCTTGAATGAGACTGGAGGCGGGTACACAGGGGCTGGTCTGGATGGTGCTCCTTGTTGATTGTTTTGCGGATTAAACTGGTTAGACAATTGGATCTTCTCCCTACGTGATTAGTATGTTGTGTTTCCTATATTGACCAAAACATCATACATGATATGACAATAAGCAACAAGTAAAATTCAGTAAACAGTCTAATAGTACTATCAAACGTTTAAAAATAGGTCTATACACCCTATTGACGAAGCAGTTTTTATATATTATTGTATTGATATTAACATTTTGTTTTTATCAATTGATTCAAATTAAAAGTTACATAGAGCATTCGCCACTTTTGACTCAAAAGCGATGAAATACCCATATATGAACAGGTAGGTGACGCAAGTGACAGATGGATTGAAACATAATTACAGTGGCTTGACGGAAGAGGAATTTTTGGCCGCTTATGATGCGAGTGAATATGAGCGCCCATCCGTAACGGTAGATATGCTGCTATTTACGGTAATGGATCAGCTCCAACAAAATTACCGTAAGCTGCCGGAGAAGACCCTACAGCTTCTTTTGATCCAAAGAGGGGAGCATCCCTATATAGGACAATGGGCGTTGCCAGGTGGTTTTGTAGGCATAGATGAAAGTCTGGAAGAAGCTGCACGACGCGAGCTTAAAACGGAAACGAATGTGGATCAGATTTATATGGAGCAGCTATATACTTGGGGAGATGTGGCACGTGATCCACGTATGCGGGTGATCAGTTGCGCTTACATGGCTTTAGTTGACCACGATTCCTTGGAGGTACAGGCGGGGGATGATGCCGCTGATGCCCAATGGTTTGAGCTGGATTACAGCGTAGCTCAGGAGACGCGGACGAATCAGCCGGAAGGTTACACATGGGAACAAGACATTGACATCACATTGAAGCATGGGGACATCCATCTGTCAGCCAAAGTAAAAATAACTGAAATTCTTAAGGGAAGAACCATTGAAATCAAGCGAGAAGTGCTGGAGTCACAGGGAATTGCTTTTGATCATGCCAAAATTATTGCGTACGGTATAGAGCGTCTGCGCAGCAAAATAGAATACACAGATATCGCATTTCACCTGATGCCGGCTCTATTTACACTAAGTGAGCTTCAGCAGGTGTATGAAATTATTCTAGGTAAGGAGCTGTTGGCTGCAGCTTTTCGTCGCAAAATAGCTGATCTCGTGGAAGAAACCAATGAGTATAGAAAAGCGGCCGGACACCGTCCATCCAAGTTATACCGATTTAAGCCTCGGTCGCGTTTTATGTAACATAAGGAATATGAAATGAGGAATCATCATGGAAAAGTTTACGTTTTTTTATCGCAGTCATTCGCCGTTTTCGCAATGGTATCCTTCTGATTTTGTCATGGATGGATTGGAGTTTAACTGTGCCGAGCAATATATGATGTTAAAAAAAGCACAGCTTTTTGGGGATGAAGAGGCAGCCCTGAAAATTATGCAAGCCCCCACCCCAAGGGAGCAAAAAGCCCGTGGCCGCAGTGTGCGCGGATTTGACCAATCCTTGTGGGAGGCCAATTGCCGGCAATTTGTGTATGACGGTAATTACGCCAAGTTTACACAAAATCCGAATTTGCTCAAGCATCTGCTTAAAACGAAAGGAACCACTCTGGTTGAGGCTAGTCCGACCGACACCATTTGGGGTGTAGGCTTAGCTGAGAGCGATGCTCGTATACGGAACCGCAAGCTATGGCGTGGCACGAACTGGCTAGGAGAAATATTGACGAATTTACGTGAGGATGTATTGCAAAAGGAGGAACAGTCATCATGAAAAATACAATGAATTCCCGGAGCAACCGGGATGCTCGATCGCAGATGGCGCAGGAGACACTATCCATTTTGGAACATGGGTATTATACGAATATCAAGCAGGCTCAAGTAAATATGACAAAAGAGATAGAGAATGCGGTCACAGGCTCGAGGTTATACACACCTTCTCAGCTGGTGGCTGTAAAGCAAGAGACAGAGCAAATAATAAAAAGTATATTGGAGCCTTCTTCCCGCATAGACGAACAGACGATCATTGCAAAATTGGAAGTTACGGGAGAAAGTACGTTACAGGCAGCATACAGACTCCAGGTAGAGGAGAAGCTGACCCACGTGGCGTGTTTGAATTTTGCATCAGCCAAAAACCCGGGAGGTGGATTTCTCGGAGGCAGCCAGGCTCAAGAGGAAAGCTTGGCTCGTTCGTCAGCGTTGTATCCTTGCATTTCACAAATGGAAGAGATGTATGGACATAATCGGAAGCTGCGGAGCTGTTTTTATTCAGATTATATGATTTATTCGCCTGAAGTTCCGGTATTTCGGGATGATCAGGGAACATTGTTGGAGAAGCCCTATCAAGTCGATTTCCTGACAGCACCTGCTGTAAATGCTGGAGTGGTGCGAGAACGGGAGCCAGAGCAGGTGAATCGGATAGGTGAAGTGATGCTAGAGCGAATCCGTTACATTCTTGGAATGGCTAAGCAAAACGACGTAGAACATCTTGTGCTGGGAGCCTATGGTTGCGGGGTATTCCGCAATAAGCCGGAAGAGGTTGCCCTCTGGTTCAAGCAAGTGCTTGTAGATGAAGGATATGGTTTGCTGTTTGACCGGATTGTTTTTGCAGTGTTGGATCATAAAGCAGACCAACATACTTTAAACAGCTTTAAAAATGTTCTTTCTTGAAGTAAAGGCAGTGCATTAAATCGTTTACTATAATATCTCATGAAAAAGGAAGGTGCTGAATGGAACCATCTTCGAATATAACCTGGCATGTGTCCGATATTGATAAGCAAGCGCGTCAGCTTTTGAATGGCCATAAAAGTCCGGTGCTTTGGTTTACAGGGCTGTCTGGTTCGGGAAAATCAACGGTATCCTCCACACTTGAAAAAGCGTTATATGCACGAGGCATACACACGTTTATTTTGGATGGGGATAATGTTCGGCATGGTTTAAATCGGAATCTAGGCTTCCTACCCGCTGACCGTAAAGAAAATATTCGTCGTATTGCTGAAGTTGCAAAGCTAATGGCACATGCGGGTGTCCTAACCATTTGCGCCACCATTTCCCCTTATCGTGAAGATCGTGAAATGGTAAAGGAGATTTTACAGCAGGAAGGTTGCTATGAGATATATATACAGTGCAGCCTGGAGGAATGTGAGCGACGCGATCCAAAAGGAATGTACAAGAAAGCGCGCGCCGGAGAAATTCATCATTTTACGGGGATTGATGCTCCTTATGAAGCACCGTTGGAACCGGATCTAATCGTATCCACTGAAGGGCGGGAGGTAATCCCGTCGGTTCAGGATATCTTGGATTTTCTCGATAGCAAGCAGCTACTTTTATGATTTTATGATGAATTCTATATGAATATTGTCTGAAAGCCTCAATGGCAAAACTTCGAGAAGTGATCAAAGGAATCATTACAGAACGTGAAAATGGAAGCATACTAATTAGTAAATAAATACAGTAGTGCATATACGGCAAGCCTTATAGGGCTTGCTTTTTTATTTATGATTTTAAACTAATTCTAAATCCTAAATTATAATAATTATAAAAAAGTATTGATTTTTGTTTGTGCACAATTTATAGTGAAAGACACATAGTCAACCAATTCATTCAAGAGGTGATTTCAATCATGAGTAACCAACCAACGAACCTGACTACAAGCTGGGGCGCTCCTGTTGGAGATAATCAAAATTCGATCACAGCAGGCTCGCGGGGTCCCGCACTAATTCAGGATGTGCATCTGCTGGAGAAATTGGCACATTTTAACCGGGAGCGTGTGCCGGAACGTGTCGTTCATGCAAAAGGTGCAGGAGCACACGGATATTTTGAAGTTACTAATAATTTGTCTGCATATACAAAAGCAAGCTTCTTGTCTGAGGTGGGCAAGCGTACACCGATGTTTATTCGCTTTTCTACAGTGGCGGGTGAGCTGGGCTCGTCCGATACTGTACGCGACCCGCGTGGTTTTGCGGTGAAGTTTTATACAGAAGAAGGCAACTATGATCTCGTGGGCAATAATACACCTGTGTTTTTTATTCGGGATGCCATTAAATTTCCTGACTTTATTCATACGCAAAAACGCCATCCCCAAACCCATCTGAAAAACCCGAATGCGGTCTGGGATTTCTGGTCCTTATCTCCTGAATCGCTGCATCAGGTAAGTATTCTAATGTCTGACCGCGGTATTCCAGCTACTCTTAGACATATGCATGGTTTCGGTAGTCACACGTTCAAGTGGGTAAATGCCGAAGGACAGGCAGTATGGGTGAAATATCATTTTAAAACAGAGCAAGGTGTGCAAAATCTTGATGTGGATTTGGCTGCGAAAATTGCTGGTGAAAATCCGGATTATCATACAGAAGATTTGTTTAATGCCATCAAAAAAGGTGATTTTCCTGCATGGAAACTTCATGTGCAGATTATGCCGGTAGAAGATGCAGATACGTATCGCTTTGATCCATTTGATGTGACAAAAGTATGGTCTCAAAAGGATTACCCGCTGATCGAGGTTGGACGCATGGTGCTGGATCGCAATCCTGAGAACTATTTTGCTGAGGTAGAGCAGGCGACATTCTCCCCGGGTTCATTTGTTCCTGGTATTGAGGCATCCCCGGATAAAATGTTGCAAGGACGCCTGTTTGCCTACGGCGATGCACATCGCTACCGTGTAGGTGCAAATCATAATTCGTTGCCGATCAACCGTCCGCATGCGGAAGTTCACAACTACCAACGCGATGGTGCATTGCGCAGTGACAGCAATGGCGGAGGATCTGTCTATTACGAGCCTAATAGTCTCGGTGGACCCAAAGAATCACCTGCGCACAAAATGGCTCCTTTTGAAGTGTCTGGCGAAGCTCAAAGTGTAGCCTACGATCATCATGATCACTACACACAACCGGGCGACCTATACCGCTTGCTCAGTGAAGAAGAGCGTGCACGCCTGGTCCGAAACATCGTAAATGCGATGAAGCCCGTAGAAAGTGATGAAATCAAACTGCGTCAGATCGGACATTTCTACAAAGCTGATCCTGAATACGGACGCCGTGTAGCCGAAGGTTTAGGCTTGACCGTTCCTCAAGGCGAGTAGAGGTATCTGCAAACTCCTAACCTGAAAGCCGTATGAATAAATAATAAAAGGATGTCCCAACACCACGTACATGGTGGATGGGACATCCTTTGTTTTTGAGAGCGATGTAAATCAGGTGCTGCTATATCCTCTGCAAGCGAGGTAAATAGATTACAAGAAACAGTGACCGTCCTAGTGCAAATACGATAAAGGATAGCCAAAGTCCGTGATTCCCATAATGGGGAACGCACCAGAAGAGAGCGATCAAAAAGCAGAGCAATGAAATCAGCATCGAATTACGGATCGGATACGTTACCGTCATCCCCGTAAACACACCGTAGAATACCAGTCCCAGCCCGGCTGCCAGCGGAAAGACCACAAGCCACCCATTATAAGGGCCTGTAAGGCTAATCACTGTAGCATTGTCCGTAAATAGTGAGATAAGCGGCTCTTTCAGTGCGAAATACAATCCTCCTGTCACTACGCTGGTCACCAGTGTCCAGAACCAGGACAAGTGAATAACCCTTTGCAGCATTTTACGATCCCCGGCACCCCGAGCCTGACCTGTCATGATGCTACTGGCGTTGGCGAACCCATCAAAAAAGTAAGCCATAATGTAATGGATCTGCAACAAAATAGCGTTTGCCGCCAATTGATCGGTTCCAAAGCTCGCACTGCGCGCCGTAAACAGATTAAACATCGTCAGCAGACAGGCTGTACGGATCATAAGATCAAGGTTTGTTGCCATGACACTTTTCAACTCTGAAGCTCCAAACCATCCTCGCCAATTCATCTGTCCGCTTTGCTTCCATTCTCTCCAAATCGATGAGCGGAACACCAGAACGAGACCCAATATACATGCAAGAGCCTCCGCAATCAGAGTAGCGCTTGCTACACCAGTGACATTCCAATGCATCATCTGTGTAAATACAATAGCTAATACCATATTGATTACGTTCATTGTAATTTGCAAAAATAATGTAGCCTTCACACGGGATAATCCCATCAGCCAGCCGAGCAGCACATAGTTCACCAATGTAAGAGGGGCTCCCCAGATACGAATGTTAAAATAAATTGCTGCCTGCGCTGCCACATCCTGAGCTGGATGGATTAGCTGCAGAGAAGCTAACAGAATGGGCTTTTGTAACACAATGAATACCGCACCAATGAGTAAAGCAATGGCCAGTGGGCGCATGAGAGCAGCTATGCCCTGGTCGTTATTTTGTGCCCCCGCGGCTTGGGCCGTGAAAGCTGATGTGCTGACTCGCAGGAAGCCAAACAGCCAATATAAAGTATTGAAAATAAGAGTGCCCACCGCTACACCGCCTAAATACGCGGAATCGCTCAAATGACCGATTACAGCTGTATCCACCGCACCGAGTAGCGGGGTTGTAATCGTCGAAATAATTAAAGGGATAGCTAAAGCAAGATAGGCTCGGTGGGAAGGCAACATGTTGAAAAAACCTCCAGTAATGATTGTGTGTAGGGATGGCGATCCGAATGAAATAATGCTTCCTTGGGAAAATGCTCAAGCACACTGCCTTCTTTCATGACCATGATTCGATCACTCATAAAGTGCACAGCCGCCAGATCATGTGAGATAAACAGATAAGCCAATCCTAGCTCATCCTGCAAATCCTTGAGCAGATTTAAAACGGTGGCTTGTGTGGTCACATCCAGACTTGCTGTTGGCTCGTCCAATACGATAAAATCCGGCTCTGTGCTGATGGCACGTGCGATGGTTACACGCTGCTTTTCCCCACCGCTAAGCTGATGTGGAAACTTGTCCAGATAGCTGGCTGGAAGCTTTACCATATCAAGCAAATGTTCTGCTATATCCCGACGTTCTGAGGACATACCCGTCATAAAAGAAGGAACATAGTACTTAAGCTGGTCCAGTGGCTCCAGCAGGGATTGCAGGATGGTTAGTCTGGGGTTCAAAGCCGCAGATGGATGTTGAAAAACTGCACCCAGCCTGCTGCGAATCCGTTTTAACTCGCTCCGCTTTAATCCCCGGATAGACTGCCCATCTAGTCTAAGCTCACCTTGATCAAATGGGTCCAATGTCAATATACAGCGAGCGAGTGTGCTTTTCCCACTGCCGCTTTCCCCGACAATGCCCAGACATTCTCGAGGGGAGATCGACAGAGCAACATCTTGCAGCACCGTTTTGCCTCCAGTGTAAGCCTTCGTCAAACCGGAGACGGTCACGACAGGATTAGACGTGTCTTGCCGCTGAGCGCAGGCGGCTTGATTATTCATGTGCAGCGCTCCTTTCCATTGCGTCCTGTTCTTCAGTGCTGTTGTAAGGTAAACGTGCTGGAGCGCCCGGAGACAGCGGCGGAATAGCTGCCAATAGACGACGAGTATACGGGTGGTCCGGATGGTTCAGCACCGCTTGCGTTTCACCTATTTCAACCAGTGAACCTTCGCGCATCACTGCGATTCGATCTGCATACTTGCGTACATGACGCAGATCGTGAGTGATCCACAAGACGGAAATACCCGTTTCCGTCCGGATTTGGTCAATGAGCTGCAGCACCCGATGAGCTGTGAGCGTATCCAGCGCCGTTGTAGGCTCGTCGGCAATAAGCAGCTTCGGCTCCAGCAGGAGTGCAGCCGCAATAGCTGCCCGTTGCAATTGACCGCCGCTGAGTTGGAACGGATAGCTGCGGTACACACGCTCGGCGGGAAGCTGTACGCGCTCCAGCACCTCGATACAGCGCTGCTTGCGCGCCTTGCGATCTTGTTTGCCGTGGGCGCGCATCAGCTCGTCCAGTTGGCTGCCCACACGCAGAAAGGGGGTGAAAGCCCCATGGTAGTCTTGAAAAATGTAAGATATTTCACTACCAAGCAAAGAACGTCTTTGTTTAGCGGATAGATCCAGCAAATTATTGTCCTTCCACGCAATAATTCCTTCCGCTTTAACAGAAGAGGGGAGAAGTCCGCCGATAGCGAACGCCGTCATGCTTTTGCCGCTACCGCTTTCGCCGGCTAGAGCACACCATTCCCCCGGACGAACGGCAAGCTCCAGTTGCTTTACAATCGTTTTTACATTGGTCCGAATCGTTAAGCCTTCAATAGTCAGCATGTACCAGTTCACTCCTCTGTCCGGGTTTTAACATCATAACGGTCGCGCAGCTTGTCTCCAAATACGTTCGCCAGTAGCACGGTTAGCACGACAGCTATCCCAGGAACCAGCATCAGGTGGGGAGCCATTTGAAAATACGCTCGTCCTTCATTCAACATAGTACCCCATTCCGGAATTGGCGGCTGTGGACCTAAGCCCAAAAAAGATAGGGAGGCAATCATTAAAATAATTTTGCCGACATCCAGCGTAGCCAGCACAAGAACATTCCCTATTGCATGGGGGAGAATATGTCGCATGACAATCCGCAGGAAGGAGGTACCCGCTAGTATGGATAACGAAATGTAATCCTTTTGCTTTTCAGCCAGCACGGTACTACGAACTAGGCGTGCATAACCAACCCATTTTACCGCCGTTACCGCGAAAATAAGATTTACTAAGCCTGGTCCGAGCAAACCGCTCAGCACAATGGCAAAAATATAATCTGGTAATGTCATGAAGGCATCGACCACCCGCTTGAATACACGATCCATCCAGCCTCCAATAAATCCTGAAAACAGACCAAGAGGGACCCCGACAACCAGCGAAACTGCCAAAATCAACAAACTGGTTCCGACAGTCGTCCGAAGTCCAGCTATGACTCTCGATAGTACATCTCTGCCCAAATGATCCGTTCCCAGCCAGTGCGTAGCGCTGATCGATTGTAGTCGATTCCCCATCTGGATACGATACGGATCTTGCGGTACAAGAAACGGAACGACTGTAATTGCTGAAAGAATGAGCAGGATGGAGAGCGACACGATCCATGTTTTGGACAATCGCGTTCTAGTGAGCTGCCCGTTTTCCGCATGTACGGATTTTATCATGATAAACGTTTCTCCTTCAAAGCGATTTCAGGATTGACCCAACGGTAGGACAGCTCTACCAAAATATTGATGCATACAATGAATACAGCCATAAATACGGTATAGCCCTGAATTATGGGGTAATCCCTTGCAGCAATGGCATCCACAATCCATTTTCCCAGCCCCGGATAGGCGAATAGCACTTCAATTACGACTGTGCCTCCCAGTAGACTGCCTATACTCTCACTGAATACCGTAATGAGTGGAACTAGACTGTGACGAAGCATGTGTCTGAAAAAAATGCGGATGGGGCTGATTCCACGCGCTTGCGCCGCTTTGATAAAGTCTTGCCCCGAGCTTTCAATCAGACTTGCGCGAATCATTCGTACATAAACGGCCGCCATTGCTAATCCCAAGGTAAGAGAAGGGAGTACCAAATGAAAAGCGGTTCCTTCGCCCATAGACGGCAAAATGCGCAATTTAACTGCAAACCATTCGATAAACAAAAGCCCCAGCCAAAAGCTGGGAATCGAGGAGCCGATTAAGGCAAACACACGACTGGCGCTGTCAATCCAGCGGTTACGGTAGAGCGCAGCCATCGTTCCCAAGGGTAGAGCTATTAGCAGCAAAATGAACAGAGAGCCTCCGGTCAGCAGCAGCGTATAAGGCAGTTTTTCCATAAACTCTGTGAATACCGGACGATGGGTTAAATAAGATTGTCCAAAATCAAACTGAAGCAACTGAACCAGCCACTTACCATATTGCACAGGTAATGGTTGGTCCAGCCCTAGTTGGCTGCGCATATCCGTAATTTGCTGATTGGACACAGCTACATCATCGACTCGGAGAATGCTCCGGACGGGATCGCCCGGAACAAGCTTAAGCAGACAGAAGCTCACAAAGGAAAGAATAAGAAAGAACAAAACCAGTTCAAGAAACTTTTTGGCCATGGATTTGAACATGCTAGTTCACATCCAGGTCCTGGGTTAGCAAGTAATATTCACTTTGGCTAGTTACCCAGTTATGTACGTAATCGCGATAGGCCACTACGTTGTTTGGATGGACCAGAAAGGATTGCAGATTTTCTTGGTCAATCAGTGTGACAGCTTTCAGCGCCAGCTTGTTGCGTTGTTCCTCATTCACGGTTGTGTTCAGCTGTGAAATCATACTCGCGAGTTCCGGTACATGCACACGCCCATAATTTAGTGCTCCTTCAGGCATGTAAGCCGCATTTAGAAAATAGCTTGCATCGCCGCGCGGGGCTGTAATGCTACTATAAGTCGCTAAATCCCAATCCTGATGAGCGGCAAGATATTCGTCAATATTATCAACCTGACGGATATCAATCGTAATGCCAAGTTCTTTAGCATTAGCCTGAATCAGCTGGGAAATGAGTGGAAGTTCCGCTCTCGACTGGTAAGTTAGTAATGTAAGTTGAAGCGGCTTGCCGTCAGGGGTTGCAACTTTTCCGTTCTGCACTGTATATCCAGCTTGCTTGAAGCCTTCTCGTGCAGCATTTAAATCAAATTTTTTCGTAATATATTCCGGCGAAAATGGAAAGTCGGGCAAGAATGGCCCTTGAGCAGGGGTTCCCTGGCCGGACATGATACCGCTGGCAATCTCATCACGGTTGATCAGGTTATCGAATGCCTTACGCACAGCCGTCTTTTTCAGATCGTTATTGTTCATATTATAAATAAGTTGATGCGTTCGCAAACTAGGAAGTGAGTCAACCTTAACGGTAGAATCAGCTTTCAATAGCTCCAGACTTTCAATTGGCGGGCGATACACAATATCAGCAGTTTTGGCTTGAAAAGCAAGCTGACGTGCATTGGCGTCTTCGTTAAACATGAATTTGGCATGTTTCAACTTTACTTCACCGTTCCAATATTGTTCATTGCGATCTAAATTCAGTTCACTTCCAGCACGGAAGCTGGCAACCTTGAACGGTCCCGTCCCAGATGGGAGGTCACCTGTAGCTGTGGTGTCTATAATAGCCGTATTCGGATGAACCAGCTCAGACACAAATTCTGGGAAAGGCTTGTCTGTCGTAATGGTCAAAATCTGTCCATCCGCATGAATATCACGGATATGTAGCGCATTTTTGACCGATGAATTGAGCTTTAACGCTCTTTCCAAAGAGGCTTTGACAGCAGCAGCATTGACGGCTTTACCGCTGTGGAAGTTCACACCTGATCGGATGTTGAAGGTCCAGTGCTGTCCGTCCTTGCTGTTCCATTTGTCTGCAAGCCAAGCTTCCAGCTTAAGATCCTTGTTCACTTTGATCAGTGTTTCACTTACTCCAGCACGAACAGCTGTGTAATTTACATCTGAATGGGGGTCTATAGTAGAGCTCTGCACGTTGAACAATAAGGTGACACTTTTATCTTGTGGTGCAGCAGATGGAGAGGGTGAAGCTGACGGAGAAGAAGCGCAGGCTGCCATCATTACCGCCATTACCGCAGGTATAAATAGTTTAAAATACGAACGTTTAAACAACAGGAAGTCCTCCTTAATAGTAATCGTAATTTTTACGCTTTAACTCATGAATCATATCGTAACCAAATGAAGGTGCTTTGTAAATATGTAATTGACGAATGTGTATGTAAATTCATATCAAAAAGACTGCTAACCAATAGTGATATGGTTAGCAGTCTTTAAGTTTATTCACATATTTTTAATTTGGGGTCACATGAAAATTATGAATTAGTGCATGGGAGCTTTGGCAGTGCCATGTTCAACATGAACTCTGCGGATGAAAAAGGCAAGGATCAACCCGATCACACTGATGATCATCGCAAAGAAAAATGAATTTTGTGATCCGATTGTCATGGCATTGGCCATTTCATTTACGGATTCAGGCATACTGGATTGGCTCAAATAGCTGTCCATGCCTTTGGAGAGAATACTTACCGCTACGGCAGTACCGATTGCACCAGCGACTTGCTGGAGCGTACTCATAATAGCTGTTCCGTCTGGGTATAGATCCATAGGGAGCTGATTTAGGCCGTTTGTCTGAGCTGGCATCATAATCATGGAAATGCCGATCATCAAGCAGCTATGAAGCACAATAATGAGTACAAGAGTTGATGTTGTTGTAATGCCGGACAGGAAAAACAAAACAGCAGCTACAATCACAAGTCCTGGAATGACAAGCCACTTGGGACCGAATTTATCGAACAATGAACCCATAATAGGAGACAAGAGGCCGTTGATAATCCCACCGGGCAGAAGTACTAAACCTGCTGTTAGAGCAGACAGAGCCAGCCCCTTTTGCAAAAAGAGTGGAAGAATCAGCATCGTAGAAAGGATCGTCATCATACATAGGAACACCATAATAACGCCAATAACAAACATAGGGTATTTAAATACACGCAAATTCAACATAGGCTGCTTCATTTTCAATTGACGTACAGAGAACAGTATCAACGATATCAGACCGACAATCACAGGAAGCAGAACCATCAGGCTAGCCCAACCTTCGCCACCTTCTCCGGATTTACTGAAACCAAACACGACACCGCCGAAGCCAATGGAAGATAACAGGATAGATAAAAAATCAATTTTGGGCTTGGTCGTTTTTGAAACGTTTTGCATAAATAAAATACCGCAAATCAGTGAGAGAACCAAGAACGGAAGGGAGATCCAGAAGATCCAGTGCCAAGACAGATTTTGCAGTACCAGTCCTGCAATGGTAGGGCCCACTGCCGGTGCGAACATAATGACCAATCCGATGATCCCCATAGCCGCGCCTCTCTTTTCAGCTGGGAAAATGATCAAGATGGTGTTAAACATCAATGGCAATAACAACGCCGTGCCAATAGCCTGAAGAATACGTGCGATCAATAGCACTGAAAAAGTAGGTGCAAGTGCGGCAACGAGACAACCGGCTATTGAGAATAGCAACGATGTCACAAACAGCTGTCTTGTCGTAAAGGTTTGAATCAGCAATCCCGATACAGGTACTAAAATACCGAGTGTAAGCAGATAAGCGGTTGTCAGCCATTGGGCTGTTGCAGTTGTAATATGCAAAATCTGCATCAAATCATTCAGTGCAATGTTAAGTGCCGTTTCACTGAACATCCCAATAAAGCCGCTAAGGAGCAGCGCAATCATAATAGGTAGCACCTTGAACGTTTTGGGTTCAGAGGGTGAACTTGTTTGACTCATTGTACTCATGTTGTTTTTGTTCCTCCAAATAAATTAATAGTGTTGAATTATAACAATCGGTCTATATATAATAAACATGTTGTTATTTTTTTGTCAAAGTATAAGTTGTAAATATTAAATAATGAAGGATGCTGTATATGGCTGCTAAACCCGAATCATACGAGAATATCGTACAAACCGCATCGAAGCTCTTTTTTCATCAGGGGTATCACGCGACCGGACTGAATCAGATTCTTGCGGAGAGTGGATCACCGAAAGGGTCACTTTATTATTATTTTCCGCGTGGTAAAGAAGAATTGGCTTTGGAGTGCATAAGAAGAGGGAATGAGTTTATAAAGCAAAAATTAAAACAGACACTGGACGGGAATGATAATCCAGTGCTAGCCATTCAGGATTTTATTCGTAATACAGCTGAGGAGGCAGACCGTACCGGCTTTAACGACTTCATGCCGATTGGCTTCTGGGCTGCTGCGGAAACTTCCTGTATTAGTGAATCGCTACGTCATGCTTGTGTGAATACGTTTACAGATTGGCAGCACATCTATATGGAGCGTCTTCAGGAATCGGGCTGGGACGAGGAAAAGGCACGCAGTCTGGCGGTACTTATCATTTCGATGCTCGAAGGTGCATTGATTTTGGCCGTTACGCAACAGAGCAGTGCTCCTATTTATAATATCGTGGATTACATTCCACAGTTGGTCAAATAATCCTGTCTCTTCAATTTTCAATCTCTCCTATGAGCTCCAACAAGTAACTTTAGAGAGCCGATGTTCTCGTTTTTGAGAACTCGGCTTTTTTGTGGTTCTGAGACGTAATTTTACTCACATTACCAGCACCAAATGATGAAAAGTATGGTAAAATAGAATGAATTTGATTTTGATTTTGCGTGAAGGAAGGGTGATAGCAAGTGGCAAAAGCGAAGGTACCCAAACGGCCTACTCGGGATGAATTTGTACTGGAGGAAATCGGGAATCAGCTTGTAGAAGCACAACGAGAGCAATCCGAGGTTGTATTGACCGTATGGGGACGCGCAGAAACAACCCGCGGACAGATTGTTAAAATGGACCCAAGAACAGGGAAGGTTCATGTAGAGAGTAATGGAGAAACGGATAAAGTTCCTTTTATGGATATTATGAGTGTAAATTACCCGAGAGATTAGTTGTTGTGATTACATAAATATAGCAGAAAGGGACAACAAGAATGACAAAGTTAGAGTCTCCCTTACTGCGAGGGAAAGTAACAATTTAAAATTCGCGTATACAAAAACAACCGAGTGGTTTAGAGCCATCGGTTGTTTTTGTATACTGCTGCATGAGTGGGAAGAGAAAGCCGCGTTGTTGTATTGGCACTTGCCCTTGTATATGCTTATGCAGCTTTTATCGGGCTGGTATGACTCGCACGTGCTTCGGCTTTCTTAAGCACCTTACGATCAAAAATGAAGGGGCCAAACGGCAACAGTGAGGCAATCAAGGCAGCAAGACTTTGCAGTAGCGTTATTTTCCGCATAATCAGCATAACCACAGTCGCTACAACATAAGCCACGAACAGTACCCCATGGATCATACCCACCCAGCTTACCATTTGCGGTATTCCAGCTGCGTATTTAAGTGGCATAGCGATACACACAAGCAGTAGATATGAAATTGCTTCAATATTACCAATGACACCAAACATCTTAAAGGCATTTTTGAACATAATACACCTCTTTCTCTTATTACTTAAAATTTAATATATCCTATAATGCATTGTTATTAAACGGTAGAAAGTTACGATATATCGAATATTTACGGCAGATGCCAACGTCACACAGCTTAGCGCTCCTGGAAACGATAATTGTAATTTCATTTAACTTGTCAAAATGTGTATCCCTATTGTATGCGCGACCCCCTATCAGTAAAAATACGGTGTGAAGCCTAAACATTTTGTATGCAAATTCCGATAACAGTTAAATGAACGTGTGTACATTATGGTACATATTTTAAAAGCTGGATTGCAGCAGAAGGGCTTGTAAGCTTAACTTATTAGTTTTTGACAAATAAAATTTCCATACTGGTATCAAGGAGAGCATAGAATATGAATAAAAAACGTTTGCGTCAATGGATGGCTCCGTTCGCAACGGCTACACTGATTTTGAATACGGGATATGGCATTTTGACACCCGATGCAGTGGCTAGCGCGTTGCCGACTGAGAGGCATTACTCAAATCTGACTGGCCTAAATACAACACAGTTACATACCAAATTAGCAACCGCTCAAGGTAGTCAAGTGCCTGTTACTTCAGGTCCGAAAGTGACTACGTTAACCAAAGGTTATGGTCAGAACACCTATCTTAACCAAATGCTAAAAGTAATGTCGAGCCAAATGGTGACTGCGAATATCGCGCCGGCAGAGGTAAGCAATCTGACAGCGGTTCCTACAGAAACAACAAAAGTAAATTTGTCCTGGAACAATCCGTCGGACATCAATTTTGACCACGTAAAAGTGGTTGGTGTTACTAACGATGTGTATGTAGATAACATTAGAAGTAACTCTTATATGTTAAGCGGTTTACAGCCGAACACGACATATACCTTTCGCGTGAAAACGGTGAATAAGAGTGGAAATGAATCTCTCGGTACAACAATACAGGCTAAAACGGCTTCCGTTGATGGTCCTGTGGATAAGACACCACCAGGAGAAGTAAGCGGACTGGCAGCGACGAATGTAGGATATAATGGATTTACCATCAATTACATATTGCCTAAGGATGCTGACTTAAGCCAAGCGATTGTCTATTTAAATGGTACAGAAATTCAAAGAACCACAGGCACGTCTTACACGTTTAATGTCTTGAATGCTGCCACAGCCTATACCGTAACGGTCAAAACGATAGACAAATCCGGAAATATATCTCAAGGAGTTAGTATTCCAGTTACAACTTCTACGGTCTCTACCGATATCGTGCCCGATGTGACAGGTGCTTCAGTGACATCAGTTAATAACTATAGTGTTACTGTTTCCTGGACAAGGCCTAGCGGAATTAGTACGGTCAGTCTGTATAAGGACGGGCAACTGGTAACCGATTCAACAGGAACATCCTATACTTTCAACAATCTTTCGGCAAGCCAGACCTATACGTTCACGATAAGATCTAAGCGAAGCACAGGTACATTGTCCTCCGGTGTGAGACTAACTGCCACAACGGACAGTACGTCTTCCAATTCGTCAGAAGTGTCCAATCTTGAAGTAGATAGCAAAAGCGACACCTGGATCAAAATCACCTATGATATGCCGAGTCGAGCCGACAAGGTGAAGATATATGTGGATGGTGATTATAAGGGGACTACAAGCTCTGAGTCCTATAAAATCACGGATTTGCGAGAAGGACGCTGGTATGAGATTAAGGTCGTGACTGTCAATAGCAATGGAAGAGAATCTAGCGGTGTAAAGATATCAGAACGCACAGATTCGGATGGTTACTACTCTTCTTCATCTAGTTCATCGAACTATGAGAAAGCAAGAGATTTGATGCGAATTGCGGAAAACAGTCTAAATGCGTCCGACTGGCGTTCTGCCAGAGATGCAATCAGTGATCTGCCGAGCGGAACCCGTAAAAGCGATCTGCTGGATCGGCTAGAAGCTATTCGCAATAGAGCGATTGGTACCGGTAGTTCATCATTCGGGACGAGTTCTACTACGACAACCACTTCTGGTACAACGTCTTCATATCCTAACAATGCGGTTTCCTCCTATTCATCTTCGTTCACCCTGACACCAGGAGCTAAATCAGCTTATGTCGATGGTCGTGCTACGACGATGGCTCAGGCTCCTCGGATCATTAATGGGGCGACGATGGTCCCGCTGCGCTTTATCAGTGAACGGATAGGTTACGAGGTGAATTATGAAAAATCGACCAAAAAGATTATTCTGAATCGACCTACAGACGGCAAACAGGTAGTGCTTCAAGTCAAGAATTCGACCCTTGCCGTATATGAGTTAAACAACTCCCGAAGTTATTCGACGAACATCACAGCTCCGGTTATTGTTAACGGCTACACGCTGGTTCCATTACGAGTGATTAGCGAGCTTTCGGGGTATCAGGTGAACTATAATACTGCATCCAAACAAATTACGATTACCAAATAAATGCATCTGTTAAAAGAGTTCTAAAGTGAAAACTTTAGAACTCTTTTTTGTCTACTATCCAATAAGTGTACGTAAAATGCGAAAAGGGGCGCTTTATAAGCGCCCGCTAATAGAGTTATAAATTGACAATCAGCTAATCTGTAAACAAGTTATTTTGGCTAAAAAGAATATCAAGCTGCTTAAGATCTTCTACAGTTAGTTGAATACTCAGCGTTTGAAGATTAGTTTCGATCTGATTAGGCTTGGTCGCACCTGGAATGATTAAGGTATACGATAGGATTGATTCTCGCTTGTATGATTCATGCACTGATTGGTATTTCAATGCTTACCTGTCCGCCGCTTGTCTGGGTGGAGTTGGCGATGTTCAGCTTTCCGCCATGTAGGTTGACAATGGATTTTGTTATATACAGGCCCATACCGTAATGACCACTTAATCTTCTGGATGAATCACCCATATAAAACTGCTCGGCGGCCTGTTTGAGACCTGCTGGAGAGAAGCCCGGGCCTTCATCTACGATGCTGAACCGAATACAGTTTTCAACAGATTCTACGATCAGCTGGATCTCGCTGTATTCAGGCGCCTGATCTACCGCATTAGAAGCAACATTCATAATGGCACGCTCAAGTAGCACTGGGTCTGCATACAGCGTCTTAGGGAGGTTATATGCAGCGAATGCTACAGATATTTTTTTGACAGCAGCCAAGGCCATTATCTGATTTTTCACTTTCGATAAATAGAAGTCAGCATCCATCGTTTCCGCCCGCAGGGTGACTAGTGTTTCCGCTTTTGAAATGTCAATGAGAGTTTTAATATACTGCTCCATCTGCCTGGTGCTTTCCGCTATATAATCCGTATAGTCCTTTTGCTCTTCGGACTGATCGGTCTCGGACAGCAGCTCTACGTTTCCACGAACGATAGTGAGTGGTGTTTTGACATCGTGTGCTAGAGCGGAAATTTGCTCGCGGCGGGATTTTTCGAGATTCCACTGTTTCTGAAGCGATGTCTTTAAAGTTTCTTTCATTTTATCCATGGAATGTAGCACCTGATCGATCTCCATCACGCCACTGAACTTGATTGAGAAGTCCAAATCCTGTGCTTGAATTTGTTTGGTAGCCTGCTGCAATCCGCTCATCTTACGTGCCAGCTTTCGTCCGAAGGAGGAAGCCAGTAAAGCACCTCCCCCCAGGAAGGCGATACAGAACACGGCCAAAAAGGACAATTCTGCGTTCGGCAGATATTGACGCAGGATAGGAAGTTCAAACTGTGCCGAGACAGAATAGCGCATCACAGTAATCTCATCATGATGTGGAACTTTTACATAGTTATAAGGAAATTGATACGCAGTATTGCTCTGCTGCGTAACACTCCAAGCGGCTTGGGCCTGGTTTTCAGAAAGATTTCCTTCAATGAGGCGGCCTTCCGAAGTGAACAACGCGTACTTATACAGTTTTATCTGTGAATTCGGTTGCAGGGTTTTGCCCGCTTCAATGATTGACTTGTCCTCCCGTACCTGCTTCTCCGCATAGTTCGCGGGAAGAATGGCCCCATAAGATATCAGGGCATAGAAGATGAGGACCAGGAACAGAGCGAGCGCAATCGTCCCAATACAAAACATAACTAAATAACCCAGGAAAATGGTTCGTAATTTAGTAGTCTTGCGTGCTTGCTGTACTTTGGTTACTTCCATCGGTAGCCGATCCCCCAAACTGTCTCCACTGGAGAAACCTCTACTTTGCCAAGCTTGGCCCGGATATTTTTGACATGCTCCACAATGGTGGCGGAATCGCTGTCCCCATCCAAGCCGAAGACCGCTTCGTAAATCTGCTCCTTAGAGAATACCTGCCCCCAGTTCAAAGCTAGAAACTTACATATCTCATATTCACTTTTGGTAAACGGGACTACAACATTCTGAACGGTGATTTCCTTGCCCGACAGATTGAAATGAACTTCCCCGATGCAGAATACATTACGCCGTTCACGATTCTCCCGTCTGAGATGGGCGTTGATTCGTGCGCGCAGCTCTCCAGTGCCGAACGGTTTGACAATATAATCGTCGGCTCCATCCCCAAGCCCCAACATCACATCGTTCTCCATGGATTTTGCGGTAAGAAACAGTATCGGACAGTCTACCTTGCTGCGAATTTCCCGGCAGAGTGTGAATCCGTCCATGGTAGGCATCATCACGTCAAGCAGTATAAGATCAAATGCTCCGAGCTGCATGGTGAGAACCTGTGGGGAGGCGGAGACCACCGTGACAACATGGCCATCTTTCTGCAAAATATTTTGAAGGAGTGCCAAAACGGCGGGTTCGTCATCAACGGCCAACAAGTTTGCCATGCTTTATTCACATCCCTTGCTTTCTTTACTCTAATCTTTACTCCAACGAACTTTGTCCTTCCCAACGACAAATCCATAACCCTAATAATACCATGATGACTAAGGTCCCTACTACGCAATATCTGATTCCCAAATCAAGCTGTATAGCTTCAGGGATAGAATCTGCTGAGCTTACGCCGTATTGCACCCAGATCGTGATGAACCGGGCCGCCCAAGCAGAGGGAACGAATATCCAATTATGATCACCCAGCCCTGTAAGAAGCAAAGCGGACAATAGACTCTCCATAATACCCAGGCCGATGGAAGCTCCCTTACCAAACCGCAAACTAATGAAAAAATGCAGAATATAAAGGAACACACTGGACACAAACAGAATGCAGGCAGCCAACACATAGAACTTCAAGCCATACGGGGACTCTTTCATCAAATATATATAGCCAGCCCCAAAGCCACCGGAGGCAAGCAGCACACTGCCAAATCCCAAGATCAGAAGCAGGGTGAGCTTGCTCAGAAAAGGTAGCAGCTTCACTGGCGAGGTTAAGAGCTGCTGGAAATTCCCAGCGGCTAACTCCTGATCGGCAGTAATGGAGCATACAATACCAATCATGATAGGAAGAACCACAGCCAGGACCTGCAAATAGCCGTCTATCTTCGAAATCGGTGAATACGGAGTAAAGGAATAGTAGGCTAGAAAAATTGCTATCCCCAAGATCGGCACAAGCAGCTGCACGAGCAATAAGGGCTGCCTTCGAAGTTTAAGCACGTCAGATTTCAGATTGCGGAAGAAAGATATCATCTTACTTAGCCTCCCGTTTACGGAAAGACATGGCCGTCAGCACTGACAGAATCATGAATAGACATACTGTGATCAACAGGCCGGGAACAATTATGCCTCCATCCAAAAGTGGATCTCCTGAAGGAACGGCAAGCCCATTAGGCAGCACTTGGATGACGGCGCACATCAATCGCGCTGGTATAGCATAGGGTACCGCCCACCATACAGAAGACGTAGCGAACAAGACGGTGCAGGCTACGTTGCCCAGCATGTTGATGATTAGGGTGGCAAACATGCCTATTCGATCCGTCAGGAACAGGCAAAGTGGAACTTGCCACAAAAAGGTGATGAAGAGGATCAGAGTTGCAGCGACGCTTTCTGCTAGTGTCACGGAAGTTGAGAATACGAATCCGCCAAGAGTTATCCCTATTAATAAAATAATAGAGGAAACCATTAAGAGCCTTACGCAAACCCCGATTTTACCGTACCATACCTGAGCCAAATCTACAGACATGCCAAGGACAGCACGGTATTTCAGCTTCTTGCCATCCTTTTGGATCACTCCTGAGCACATTAAGGTGAGCGCACCTGGCAGCAGCATGAAATACCACCAATTGTAGCTGGCGCTTTGGAGCATATGTCCCCCCATGAGCACGGTACACAGAAGAAGAGTAACGATGGGGGCCAGCCAGACCAGCTTTTTCGTGAAGGTACGCTTTAATTTTAGATGTTCGGCGGCTATATATTGCTGCATCCTACTCATCCCCTTTTCGGTATTCCTGTGCAATCTGCATGAACAACGATTCCAAGTCTTGTCCTGGTGTAACCGCCTCTTGGTAAGCTAATATGCCACCAGCGATAATACCGACATGGTCAACGATTTGTTCGACTTCGGATAAAATATGACTGGAAAGAATTACGGTAATTCCTTGCTTCGGGAAGGAGCGAATCAGCTCGCGTTGCTCCTGAATGCCAATGGGGTCAAGTCCGTTGGTTGGCTCATCTAAAATTAGTAGTTTGGGATGGTTGAGGAGCGCAATAGCAATGCCCAGCCGCTGTTTCATGCCCATCGAGAACTGGCCAGAGCGTTTTTTCCCGGTATGAGTCAAATCAACAATGTTCAGTACTTCATCAATTCGTGAATCAGGTAGTCCGAGCAAGGTTGTACGAACCTTTAAATTCTCTCTAGCAGTCAAATTCTCATAGAGTGGAGGAGATTCGATCAGTGCGCCGATCTGAGCGAGATCTTTTCGTGACCAAGGTTTTCCTTGGAATAATATTTCACCGCCTGTCGGACGTAGCATACCAGTTAACATTTTTAAGGTGGTTGATTTTCCAGCCCCATTTGGGCCAAGTAGTCCATAGACGGAATTCTCCTGAATAGACAGTGTGACGTTGTTCACCGCCTGTTGCCGTCTAAAGGTTTTGCAGAGATTTTTAGTCTGTAAAATAATGTTATCCATATCAGTTCATCCTTTTCATTCGTTCTGACAACTACTTTACAGATCAATTCTAAGAATTTTATAAGGATAGAAATATTAATGCTTCAAACTTTATGCATTCATGCGGTATTCGCTATAATGGATACAGTGATTTAGGAAAGGGATGTATTCATGAAGAGGGTTATCGTAATCGGAGCAGGAATTCTGGGGGCATCGACAGCATACCAGTTAGCAAAATTGGGCGCTGATGTCATTCTTGTAGACCGCAAAGATAAAGGGCAGGCGACTGATGCAGCTGCTGGCATTATTTGTCCCTGGTTATCACAGCGACGCAATCAAGCTTGGTACCAGCTAGCCAAAGCGGGCGCACGTTTTTACCCCGGATTGATTGAAGAACTTAAAAGCGAGGGGGAAACAGAAACTGGCTATGCTCAAGTTGGAGCTCTCAGTATTCATGATGATGTAGAGAAAATCAAAAAAATGCAGGAACGGGCACATTTACGTCATACAGATGCACCGGAAATCGGTGAAATTATGCAACTCAATGAAAAGGAAACCCATGAACGTTTTCCTTTGTTAGTAGATCGCTATCGCTCCGTTCATATTAGCGGTGCCGCACGTATAGATGGTCGTGCGCTGCGGGATGCGTTGATCCGATCAGCACAAAGAAATGGGGCAACCCTTATCCATGGAGATGCTGTGCTCCAATATGATTCCGTTCATGTAACCGGAGTAACGGTTGGTGGAAACAGCTTTTCGTCTGACGTAGTCATTGTTTGTGCTGGTGCATGGGCCAATCAACTGATGCTGCCTTTGGGCATTCGCTTTAAGGTTAGCTTTCAAAAAGCACAAATCATGCATTTACAGATCCCTGATGGGCAAGATACAGGCACCTGGCCTGTAATCATGCCGCCTTCTGATCAATATTTGTTAGCGTTTGATCAACAGAAGATCGTCATAGGGGCGACTCACGAAAATGAAATCGAAGGATACGATACAAGAGTAACAGCAGGCGGGATGCAGGAAATCCTAAATAAAGGTTTAGAATTAGCACCTGATTTAGCAAATAGTACTTTTCAGGAGGTAAGAGTTGGTTTCCGTCCTTTTACCCCCGGTTTTCTACCGGTGCTTGGAGCTGTGCCTGGCTGGAACGGCCTTATAGCTGCCAATGGGGTTGGAGCATCCGGGCTGACCATGGGTCCCTTTATTGGAAGCCAACTGGCAAAGTTAGCACTGGGAATGGCTTTGGATATCAACATCGATGATTATGATATTCGAAATGCTATTGATGAAGATTGATCCTTGAAGCTAGACAACAGTAGATATGCATAAGAAGCCGCCATACTGGCGGCTTTTCTAATAATATAAGTTCTTTTCCTGGCCCAAAGATAGAGCTTATGTCGATTTTTAAGGTTACTCGTTTCTATTTTAGTCTTAGACCTAGTAAAACCCCGCTACGTAGGAACAAGATTAGTGACACACCGAAACAAATCACAGAAAACAGGCTAACGGAAATAAAACCACCGCTGTGAGCGTATAGCATTCCTGCTGTGAAAGAGCCAACCATTGTTCCAAAATACATAGAAGAATTGGCAAGTGATGAAACTGTTCCGCGTGCTGTGGCAGATAAGGTTTGAAGCATACTCATCATAAGCGGAAAAATCATTCCAAGGATAAGGAAGATCAGAAAATATGTAATTTCGACATAGGTCACACTAGGTAAATAGGGCAGAAGCAAATAAAGCAGACCGATGAAAATTACGCCATAGATCAAAGAGTGCTTAGGCCCCACTTTGTTAACTAAGCTGCTCCCAAATAAGCTACTAATCGTATTTCCTAAACCAAGGAATAATATCACCGTACCAATATCTGCAACATTAAGGCTGAATTTGTCGGACAGCCATGTGCCAATAAAAGAGAAGGCAGCAAAATTTCCGAGTTGGAACAGGAAGTAGGCCAGAAAAGCGACCTTAGGTGTTGACCCCTGCAGCAATGAACGGTATCTGTTCCTAATCGAGGGAGCCTTTTGCTTCTGTATAGAAGGAGGCAAAGCGGGCAAGAGAACAGCAGTCCAAATAACGATCAGGAAGGTGCAGCAACCAATCATAATAAAGGGTGTTTGCCACCCGGCGGTAGCGAGATAGCTGCCAATGGGAACGCCTAGCATTTGGGAAAAAGCTAATCCTGCGGTGACAACTCCCATGGCTTTTAACACTTTATGTGGTTGAACTAACTGAGGAATGGCTGCCCAAACTTGAGGTGAGGCAAAAGCGGCACTAATGCCAGCCAATAAGCGAAAAGCAAACATGGTCCAAAAATCAACGGCAAAGCCGCAAAGTAGAGTGAAGATACCAAAACCAAGTAAGCCGAACAGTAGTACTTTTTTTCGATTCCATGCATCTGACAACGGTCCTGCAATTAAGGCAAACAGAGCATACCCTAAAGCATAGGCTGAAACAATCCAGCCTGATTGTTCGATAGAAATGCCGAAGCTTTCACGAAGAATAGGTAGAAGAGGCGACACAATGAACGTATCTGTACCAATGAAAAACATGATCAAGAAAAACAAGGTGATAATTTTATTCAAAACGAAACCCTCCATTTGTTCTATAGTTCGAATATTTTCGAATAATAGAAATATAGCATTCCAATATGCTATAATGCAACTACAATTCTTTGTTAGGCAGGTGAACGGATCTTGAGAACGCTGTATCATCCCAACGTAATTGAAATTACTCTACCTACAGTTTTATATGCTCTAAGTGACCCCATTCGGCTTAATATCATCCAGATTTTAGACGAAAAAGGGGAGCAATCCTGCAGCTCGATAGATATTTCAGCTCCAAAGTCAACCTTGTCTCATCATTTTAAGGTTCTTCGGGAATCAGGGGTTATTCATACGAGAATAGAGGGAACCCAACGCTTTATCTCTATCCGTTACTTTGATTTGAATGAACGCTTTCCTAGCTTGCTGTCGGCCGTACTGATGGGCTTGAAGCAATAAAAGAAAAAAGGTCTAGTTAGCATAAAACTAACTAGACCTTCAGAGTGTCGAGAAAGTCCAACGGACTTTCCGGCACTTTATTTTTTATTTGGGGAAACTCAACTTTTAAAACAAAAATCGATTTAAAACGATCTGAGGACCCATTTTTATTTGATCAAAGTGGCCATTTTAAACCTGATTAAAAAACAGGGGGTTTCTCGACAGCCTGAAAGGTCTAGTTAGCATAAAACTAACTAGACCTTCAGAGTGTCGAGAAAGTCCAACGGACTTTCCGGCACTTTATTTTTTATTTGGGGAAACTCAACTTTTAAAACAAAAATCGATTTAAAACGATCTGAGGACCCATTTTTATTTGATCAAAGTGGCCATTTTAAACTGATTAAAAAACAGGGGGTTTCTCGACAGCCTGAAGGTCTAGTTAGCATAAAACTAACTAGACCTTATTTGTCGAAGAACAACCATATATAATTATAAATTGCCGCTTATTTTGCAGTTAGAGAGAAGCTAATCCCTCTACACGTCATTCATCATGTCATTGAGATGCGAATTCTTCAACGATTGTGTTGCGAATTGCATGTTTTTTAAGTAGTCAATTTTATAGATACAGGAGTAGATCACATTTAATACATAGTCAAAGGCAATTTGCGACGAAAATGTACCAATCTTGGCATGTTTTACTTCGTCATTAGGCACCTGAATACAGATATTACTGAGTTTGGCCAATTCATTTTGACTGGTTGCTGTAATTGTGATAAAGGGAATATTTTCATGTGTAAAGTGCTTTGCTGCTTTTAAAAAGATCGGTGATTTTCCGTGGTAAGTTAAAAAAACAGCGCAATCCTGTGGCGTAAGATTAGCCGTATGGTACGCCCACTCAGACAGCTCCGTAGCTATAACCACATACTTGTTAATTTTCACTAATTTATTTTGGAAACTTTTCGCACGGATTTGTGAATCTCCTAACGCATATATAAAGATCCTTTTCGCTTGATCCAGCAATAGGGCTGTTTGCGACAATAAATCATCATCCATGAATGTAAAGTTTTTTTCTATCGTTTCCTTCATTAATTCTGCAATTTCTTTCGCCACTTGAAGTGGGGATTCATCAAAACCAAATGGATAGTTGGGGTCTACATTGGAAATGTTCTGGGTATTCTGCTGAAACTCCCGAGCAAGTTTGATTATGAACTCCTTGAAGCCAGATAGCCCAAGTTTATGTGTTAATCGATTAATCGCGGAATGCGAAGTATATGTTGCCTTTGCAAGCTCCTGAATATTTAAGTGCAGGATCCTTTCCTTATGAAGCAAAATATAGGATGCAATGCTTTTTTCGTTTGGTGTAAAGTTTTGCATTTCGGATAATTGCATCAGTATTTTCAACAGGTTCACTCCGGTTCAATTGAAATGACGTTTGATAAAGGATCTAAAATAAACATTTTGTTTGAAAATAAACAAACATTTTTAAAAATATTCGGTTGATTGTACCATTTTGGCGGCAAATCCTTTACGATCAACGTTCTTCTTCTATAATAAATGAAAAAGAGCCTAGGGGGAATTAATATGCTTAACATCGGTTATATTGGGAATGGCAAAAGCACCAATCGGTATCATCTTCCTTTTTCATTGACCAGAGATCATTTGAACGTAAAGACGATCTACGCCCGTAATCCAGATAAAGGGGAGTGGGAGAAAATCCCTGGTGTGCAGTATACTGATAATCTTGAATCTCTAATGAACGATAAGGAAATTCAGTTGATTGTTATCTGTACACCTGTAGAATCCCACTACACTTATGCGAAAATGGCACTCGACCACGGGAAAAATGTACTTGTTGAAAAACCCTTTATGTTAACGAAAGAAGAAGCTGTGTCCATCTTCCAATATGCCAAAGAGAAAAATCTGATTATACAGTGCTATCAAAACAGACGTTACGATTCGGATTTCCTCACTACCAAGAAGGTTATTGAATCAGGAAAACTCGGTGATTTGTTGGAGGTGGAAATGCATTTCGATTATTACCGCCCTGAGACCCCCAACTCCACCTCTCATTTTTCCAAATATAACAGTTACCTCTATGGACATGGCGCTCATACCATTGACCAGGTTCTTGCCTATTTTGGGAAACCTGACACGATCCATTACGACGTGCGCCAATTGCTCGGTTCTGGAAGAATGAATGATTATTTTGATCTAGATTTTTATTATCCCTCACTTAAGGTATCCATTAAATCCAGCTTTTTTCGTTTAAAAGAGCGGCCGAGTTTTGTTGTATACGGCAAAAAAGGCGTTTTTATAAAGCAGACAAAGGATCGTCAGGAGGAGCATCTTAAATTATACTATCTGCCTAAGGGACACGCCGATTTCGGCATCGACCAGCCTGAGCATTATGGCATTTTAACATACCTTGATGATAAGGGCGAGTATCATGAAGATAAAATCGTTTCTGAAAAGGGAGACTATGCCCGAGTGTATGACGATATGTATCAGTCGATCGTAATTGGTAAAGAAAAAGTGATTAAAGACGAAGAAACGATAATGTGTATGGAAATACTTGAAAAAGGTATAGAGGAGTGCAGCTAAAATGAAGTTAGGAATTGTCGGAGCAGGGATGATCGTAGGGGATCTATTAAGCTTTATTCAGGAAATCCCGACCATTTTACTAAAGGGCATTTGTTCTAGACCTAGCCACAAGGGGAAATTACTGGATTTAAAAAGTAAATATGGAATATCTCAGATTTATTCGGATTACAGCGAGATGCTGATGAGTCGTGATGTGGATACAGTTTATATCGGGTTGCCTAATCATCTTCATTATTCATATGCGAAAGAGGCATTATTGAGTGGTAAACATGTCATCTGTGAGAAGCCGTTTACTTCCAATTTGCAAGAATTTCTAGAGCTAAAAGAAATTGCTCAGCAAAGAAAACTGGTATTGGTGGAAGCCATAACGAATCAATATTTGAAAAATTATTTGTCAATGAAGGAGTATCTACCTAAGCTTGGTGAGATCAAAATAGTGGAATGCAACTATTCTCAATACTCATCTCGGTATGAAGCTTTCAAAGCGGGAATAATCCAGCCTGCGTTTAATCCGGAGATGTCTGGTGGAGCCTTGATGGATATTAATTTATATAATATTCATTTGGTTGTTGGATTTTTCGGGAGCCCGAAGAAAGTGCAGTATTGGGCGAACATGGAGCGTGGAATTGATACTTCAGGTATGCTGCTGCTTGATTACGGTGACTTCAAGTGTGTCTGCATAGGTTCAAAAGACAGTACGGCTCCCAATGCAGTGAACGTTCAAGGCAATAAGGGCTATATACACATGGCAAGTTCAGCAAATATATGCGACTGCTTTGATTACACTGCGAATAAGGAAACGCCAATCCGGGTAGATCAGAAAGATCATCCCCATCGAATGTATGACGAATTCGTTGAGTTTGACCGTATCATCGAGGAAAAAGATTTGGAAAAAGTCTCAGAAATGCTTGAACACAGCGAGAGGGTCATGAATGTCATTGAGAAAGCCAAGCAATCCGCCAATCTTGTATTTGGTCCTGATAAATAAAGAAGCAGCTCAATTACTGAGTTGCTTCTGATCCGTAATTCCCACACAGCGGACACTGCATAACGGATAACCACTTCTTCGTTTAATCCTTGATTTCTCTCTTCAGTCATGTCTTTGATATTATTACTTCAAGTCATAATCCAATCACGAGGAAGTCTCTTTAGTTAGAGTGAATAATTCAGATGAAAAATCATATTTCTCCGCAATATTAAAATCCTGGTCAGCCTTATAAGGCGGGGTGAGTATAAGTCCGATGTTCATTAACTCGCTGCCTGTAAAACGTCGGTCCAATTCTTCCACGAAATATACTGCCATTTCGTCCAGTCCGATGAGCTTTAGCCGTGAATAAGCTGCATTGGGGCGTGAGAGAACCTGGTACCAGCCGACGAGAGCATGCTCACGTTCTGCATCAATGGTCATCCATGCTGTTTCATTTTTTTCAAAGGGACTTAGCAGACGGTAAAAGGTTCCCTGTGTAATTAATCGTCGGTGACGTTTATATACTTGTATTTGTTTTTTAATTACATTGCACTCTTCTTCGGACAACGCCAATGGGTCAAGTTCATAACCGAATATACCAAAGTAGGCGACATTGGATCTAGTTTGCAGCGGTGCCGTTCTGCCTACCTGGTGGTTCGGGATGCTTGACACATGAGCACCCATACTGCTAAGCGGATAGGCCATGGAAGTGCCATACTGAATCTTCAGACGTTCTATAGCCTCGCTATCGTCGCTTGTCCATGCTTGCGGAGCGTAATAAAGCATCCCTGGATCAAACCGTCCCCCACCGGAAGCACAGGACTCAAACAAAATCTCAGGGTGTTCGGTAATCAGCTTCTCATATAAAGCATATACACCCAGGACATAGCGGTGAAAAAATTCGCCCTGCCTTTCCTTGCCCAGAGATAACGAATAGGCTTCTGAAATACAGCGATTCATATCCCATTTTACGTATTCGATCCGAGCAGAAGAGAGCACGTCATCCATTAACTTAAACAGGTAATCCACGACAGGCGGTTGGGAATAATCAAGAACATATTGATGACGTCCATGCTTGCGTTGACGGCCGGGTGTTCCCACAACCCAGTCTGGATGCTCCCTCATAATATGAGAGTCGGAGTTAACCATTTCCGGCTCGAACCAAAGACCGAATTTCATCCCGAGCTGATTGATCTTCTTTGCCAAATTCGAGATCCCGTTCGGTAGCTTTTCAGGATTTTCAAACCAGTCACCGAGGGAAGAGGTATCATTGTTTCTTCGACCGAACCATCCGTCATCCAAGACAAAGAGTTCAATCCCCAGTTCACCTGCTTTTTTTGCCATATCAACTATTTTCTGCTCAGTAAAATCAAAATAGGTCCCCTCCCAGTTATTGATCAATACAGGTCGTTCCCGCTCGGTCCAACTGCTGCGAATTAAGTGTTTATTGTACAGGCTATGGTATGCTTGGCTCATGCCATTTAAACCGCTCTCAGAATAGACCAGAACTGCTTCAGGCGAATAAAAACATTCTCCTGGCTTCAGGGTCCAGCAGAATTTGTCAGGATGAATGCCGATCATCAATCGGGTAGTTGAATAGCTGTCCACTTCCGCCTGGGCAAGAAAGTTCCCGCTGTAAACGAGATTAACCGCATATACTTCTCCTTGGTGTTCCTGTGATCCGGGTTTGGCAAGCGCCAGAAATGGATTGTGAACATGACTACTAATTCCTCGAGTGCTCCCAATCGACTGTAGCCCAGGTCTCAATGGTGTACGCTCCACATGACGTTCCCTGCCCCAAGCCCCTGATAAATGAATAATTTCATATTCGGCTTCAGGAAGATCAAGACTCAGGCTCATTAGACGGTTGACTCTCAGGGGATTATTCCCGGAATTCGTTATGGATACGGATCTCGTGATCACGGGCAGTTCGCTGAAGATGGTGTAAGCAAGCACGGCCACCGTTCCTGTAAGAGAATCGGTCAGCGTGATGAGGAGTGTCTCTGCTTCATGTGCTTCCTTACAAAACGTAGCTGGAAGATGAGGAATTTTAGGTTTTCCAGTGATTACCTCGTAATGGTCATAAGTGAACTCCATTATATGAGATCCGTCCTCCTGTATGATCTCAATTGCTGGCTCTCGAAAGTCTCCACTTCCCGCAGAAGGAAATTCCTGCTTAATACTTTCCAACGATGTCACCAAGTCACTATCAAACTCACCGACAGACACGGGACGATAGCTTCGCTCGATAAAGCGGTCATATTGACCAAGGTACTCTATTTTTTTGCCGTAATATAAATGCTCCAATTGCCCGTTCTCCATGACACGGAAAAGATAACTACAGTATTTGTTCGTTAAGTAAAATGTCCGTTCCTTTTGGTTAACTTGTAGACTAGCCATGTACATAGCCCCTTTCAAAATATGTCGAACCACTTGAAAGCGTTATTATTGAATCAGCATAACAAAGATAGTGATAGTAAATACATGACTTTTTTTAAGTTGGATATGGGAAAAACAAAGAACCTTACAAAAAAATATAGTTTAGAGCCAAATTTTTTCTGGACATTTGTCATCCTTAACTTATGCTATACTGTTAAATTAACAAGCATAGGTTCTTTATTTGGAAAAGTGAGGAGGATGCCAATGGGCCAGAATATGATTCAATATGTTGATACGTATACCAGTTCAGAGCATAAAAATATATCAGATTTGATTTTGTATAACTGTGGCACAGAGCTCTGCTTATCCAAACAGGATTTTGGACCCATCGCCCGCGATTTTAATCTGGTTCATTTTGTGCTAAAAGGACGAGGTAGGCTGGTGATTGACAACAAAAATTACGATATAGGAGAAGGACAGGCTTTTTTAATTCCGGCCAATAGGGTAGCTTATTACCAGGCAGATGAAGCCGAGCCTTGGGAGTACAGTTGGGTCGGCTTTATGGGCATTAAATCCGACATCTACCTGCAGAACATATCACTTCCGAGCCAGAACCCTTATGTAATCGATATCGAAGATATTACGTTCTTTCATTCCACGATTATTGAGATGTTGCGGATCGGAGATAACACGCTTTCTTCATCGCTGGCTATACAGGGGTATTTATTCCATATTCTTGCCAAACTTGTACACAATTTGGGGGAAACGATGTCGATAAAGGAACAGCTTCCTTATTCGGTGCAAGCGATAAACTTTATTGAGAAAAACTACATCAGTGGCATCCAGATTAGTGAAGTAGCGGAGTACCTTGGTCTACATCCGAATTATCTGACCTCCGTTTTCAAACTTGAGACTGGTGAAACGCCTAAACAATATCTGATAGTCCTCAGGATTAAAAAAGCGTGCGAATTGCTGCAGCATACAGACTATTCGATCCAGGTTATATCCAATTCGGTCGGCTATACCGATCAGTTGACCTTTTCGCGAGCTTTTAAAAATGTAATGAGCATATCACCCAGCGCGTATAGAAAAAAATTTCTTTGATTTTGCTATATAAATCTATAAAAATATTTGTATTTAGAAGCGGTTTTTTTTGCTATCGTAAAACTGTGGATTTTTTCCTGCATGGCATTTTAACGATTGTAGGAAGAGTACTTTTTACGGGAGGAGAATTCCGCGCGTGGATTTCATTATTGCTTTTATTCCAGCCCTTGGCTGGGGAGTTATGCCGATACTGGCGCATATTACAAAAGCCAGTCCCCGAGAACAACTGACAGGTACCGTTATTGGTGCTGTGCTGTTTTGCCTGTGCTTGTATACCATTCATCCTACCTCATTAACACCGATTCATTTTGTGGTAAGTTTTATATCTGGTATTTTTTGGGCCGCTGGACAATTGCTCCAGTTTCAAGCTTTTCAAAAAGTAAGCGTATCGATCGCCATTCCTGTGATTTGTGGTCTGCAGTTGATAGGGACGACGCTATTTGCCGCACTTATTTTGGGTGAATGGATAACAGGGTACCAATATGCGATAGGCGTTAGTTCTCTTCTGTGTATATTGGCAGGAGTTCTGTTAACCAGCTATCAGGGCAAGTCTACTGGATTGCCCAAGCCTTTGCCGGTACCCATTATCATAATGTTGGTTTGCTCGGGGTTAGCGTTAAGCAGTTATGTCGTGATTAATCAGTTTTTTCATATATCCGGGCTATCCGTCATTCTGCCGCAATCGCTCGGTATGCTATGCTCAGCCATGGCCATGAATCTGAAGGGCAAAAAGCGGCTACGATTCTCTCTGGTGGTTCGCAATTTGTCGACAGGATTGGTTTGGAGCATTGCGAATCTAGCACTATTTATTTCCAATGGGCTGATCGGCATGGCGGCTAGTTTTCCGATCTCTCAAGCGAGCATTGCTATTGCCTGTGTTGGCAGCATTTTAATATTTAAGGAAAAGAAGAGTCCTCAGGAATGGATAGGTATACTTGTGGGAATTACAGTACTGATGATAGGAGTAGGAATGATCAGCATGCTCAAGCCTTAAAGAATCATTTTGTATCTTGTATATGATCAGGTGTTTTGACTGTTTGCCAGTAGGAACCACGAGACCACGTTCTTTTAGTAACGAAAAGAGCTTATCCATCCATGGGGTACGCTTTTTGGGATTGACAGAGGTAGGACTGCATGAGAAAATGTACGCGCGTACATAAAATGATTTGGAGGTGGGTAATATTGTTTCGCGCAAGGAAGTAGCCGAACTTTCCGGCGTGTCTGAAGCGACAGTATCCCGGGTCTTGAATGCGGTAGGTCCTATCAAAGAGGATACGCGAAGAAGGGTTCTGGACGCAGCCAATCAGCTTGGATATGTTCCCAGTGCGCTGGCCCGTAACTTTGCCCGAAGGAAGAGTGGCCATCTTGGTGTGGTTATGCCTTATGTCCCGAAGGCGCACTTGTTCTCAGCCTATTTTTTCTCTGAGATGCTGAGCGGTATCGGAAACAAGGCTAGAGACAGCGGACTTGATCTGCTTCTATTGTTCCGGAAGCCGGGGGAACGGATTGATTACAGTAGTCTTTTCCGTCAGCAAAGGATCGATACCTGTATCATCCTTGGAGCCAGGGATGACCACGATGAGGTGGAAGCTCTAAAGAGGCTTCAGGAAGAAGGACGTCCGTTCTGCGTCATGAATCACCATTTTGAAGGGCAATCGTTCTGTGAAGTGGATGCAGACCATGTAGAAGGCAGCCGGGCGGCTGTAAGTCACCTCATCGAGCAGGGATACAAGCGGATTGCCTTTCTCAACGGCCCGGATATCTATTCCAATAGTACTGAGCGAATGAAGGGTTATCGTACCGCGCTTCAGGACGCTGGGATTGAATATGACCACGAACTGCTTCTGGAAGGTAACTATAGCCGTCGGAGCGGACTCGAAGCCTCAGCTACAATCGCAGACCAATTGAATGATATTGATGCTGTATTTGCGGCGAACGACCGGATGGCTCTTGGGGTAATGCAGGGTCTCCGTGAGCGCGGACTGGCAGCTGACCGGTTTCCGGCGTTTGTAGGCTATGACGATTCGGATGCGGCTGAGATGGCTGTTCCGCCGCTAAGCAGTGTCCGCGTACCTTTTTATGAGATGGGGGAGCTTGCAGCCTCGAAGCTTATACCCGATTCTCAGCATCTCATTCCGGCTCTGGAACTAACCGGGTGCGACTCAATAAGAGAACTCCTATCCACAGAACTGATTATCAGGGCGTCATCCATTCGTCAATAACACCATTCGTCAAAAATTCGTTGAAACTCAGACCCATAAGGAGGATCACGACATGTCTAATCGTCTTCGTATCGGAATGGTTGGCTACAAATTTATGGGCAAGGCTCACAGCAACGCTTACCGAAGTCTACCCATGTTCTTCCCAGATGCCCCGCTGCAGCCAGAGATGTCCGTTATCTGTGGACGCAACGAGCAGGGGGTTCAGGCAGCTGCCCGCCAGTACGGCTGGACCGAAAGTGTTACGGATTGGCGTGATCTAGTGAAACGTAACGATATTGATCTCATTGATATTAACGCCCCGAGTAATGCCCATAAGGAAATTGTCGTTGAGGCTGCCCTTCATGGCAAGCATCTGTTCTGTGAGAAGCCACTTGCGCTCTCGCTGGCGGATTCACGTGATATGCTGCAGGTAGCAGAGGAAGCAGGGGTCAGACATATGGTAGGCTTCAACTACCGTTTTTCTCCGGCTGTCCAGCTGGCAAAGCAGCTAGTCGAGAGCGGACGCCTAGGCAAAATTTATCATTTTCGTGCCTTCTTCCTTCAAGATTGGATCTTGGACCCGTCCTTCCCCCTGGTATGGCGGCTGCAAAAAGAGGTGGCCGGTTGTGGCTCTCATGGTGATCTTGGCGCTCATCTGATTGATCTCGCTCGCTTCTTGGTTGGCGAGTTCCATGAAGTGATCGGCATGAGCGAGACATTCATCAAACAGCGCCCGTTGGCTTTGGAGATGAGCGGGTTGAGCTCCAAAAGGAGCGCTGAAGCAAATGTTCCGATGGGAGAAGTGACAGTCGATGATGCCACGTTGTTCCTGGCACGCTTCGCCGGAGGTGCGCTGGGCAGCTTCGAGGCCACACGTTTTGCTGCCGGACATCGGAGCACCAATTCATTCGAGATCAACGGTAGCCTAGGCAGTGTGCGTTTTGACTTTGAACGAATGAACGAACTGGAAGTGTATTTCACACAGGATGAGGAGGACGTTCAGGGCTTTCGCCGCGTACTCGCCACCGATCCGGCACACAAGTATTCTGAAGCTTGGTGGCCTGCAGGACATACGATTGGATTCGAGCATACCTTCACCCATGAGATGCTTGAGATGTTGAGTGCCATCTCTGAAGGGCGGCAACCGTCGCCGAACTTCCGTGATGGTGTTGCTTGTCAGGCTGTGCTTGAAGCGGTAGGACGATCCATAGAGGAACGCCGCTGGGTATCCATTGAAGAAATGTAGTATAACAATACATTCCGAAAGGTGAGTGGATTACAGATGCGCAAGGCACTGATTGTATGGGGTGGATGGAACGGACATGAGCCGGAGCAGGTGGCGGCCATTTTTGAACGCATTTTGAAGGAAGAGCAGTTCGAGGTGGAGGTGTCTAATACCCTTGAAGCCTATCAGGATGCTGAGAAACTGCTTGACCTGGACCTGATCGTTCCAATGTGGACCATGGGACAGATTGAGCAGGAACTGGTCAATAATGTCTCAGCTGCGGTTCAAAGCGGCGTAGGTCTCACAGGCTGCCATGGCGGCATGTGTGATGCCTTCCGGAACAACGTGGACTGGCAGTTCATGACAGGTGGGCAATGGGTTGCACATCCCGGCAATGACGGCGTAGAGTACATGGTGAACATGAAGCGCGGCTCCAGCCCACTTCTAGACCATATTGAGGATTTTCAGGTCAAAAGCGAGCAGTATTACCTCCACGTAGACCCGGCAGTTGAAGTGCTGGCAACCACACGCTTTCCGATCGTACCAGGCCCCCATTCAGCCAATGGGCCTGTGGATATGCCTGTTGTATGGACGAAGCGCTGGGGGAACGGTCGCGTCTTCTACAATTCGCTGGGCCATCACGCAGATATCATAGATATGCCTCAAGTGACCGAGATGATGCGCAGCGGGTTTCTGTGGGCAGCAGCAGGCAAACAGGCGGTGGCCACCCGGGGCAGCTCTCTCGCAGAGGCTTATACAGGCATGACAGACAACCAGCAACGCTAGGGTGAACAGGATGGTATCCGATGTAACAAAAGAATGCCATTATCCATTTTTTCTGAAGAAGAAGGGAGTCTAGGCATGAACAAAATGAAAGTAGGCATTATCGGGTGTGGTAAAATTAGCGGAATTTACATGGAAAATTGCCATCGTTTCGACATTCTGGAGCTGTACGCAGTAGCGGATCTGGACCAAGGTCGGGCAGAGGAGCAGGCGGTAGCGTTCAACGTTCCAAATGTATATTCGGTAGATGAGATTTTGGCTGATCCGGAGATCGAACTCATCATTAATTTGACCATTCCGGGCGTTCACGCCGACGTATGTCTCAGAGCTCTTGAGGCAGGCAAGCATGTCTATGTGGAGAAGCCACTTGCCGTCACCCGTGAGCAGGGGCAGGCTGTCTTGGATCTTGCTCATCAAAAGGGGCTGCTTGTCGGCTGCGCACCAGAGACCTTCTTCGGTTCCGGTATACAGACATCATTGAAGCTGATTGAAGACGGAGTCATTGGGAGTCCGGTAGCCGCTACAGCTTTCATGATGAGCCGTGGGCATGAACATTGGCATCCTGATCCTGAATTTTATTATGCAGTCGGCGGCGGTCCAATGTTTGATATGGGCCCTTATTATTTGACGGCTCTGGTGCAAATGCTGGGTCCGATTGCTGCCATTTCGGGCATGACAGGCAAGGCGATGGATCAGCGAACGATTACGAGCGAGAAAAAGAAAGGCCAGACTATCCCAGTCGATATTCCGACCCATGTGGCCGGGTTGCTTCGCTTTAAGCAGGGAGCTGTCGGTACGCTGATTACCAGCTTTGACATCTTTGGTGGAAGCACTCTGCCACCGATTGAGGTTTACGGTACTCATGGCACGCTGCAGGTGCCTGACCCGAACACGTTCGGAGGGCCAGTTTTCTATAGGCTGCTAGGCGAGCAAGAATGGACAGAGGTACCGCTGCTGCCAGGATACCAGGAGAATACACGGGGCATCGGTGTTGCCGATATGGCCTACGCTATCCGCAGCGGACGGCCTCACCGCGCTAGTGGAGAACTGGCCTACCATGTGCTGGAGGCGATGTGGGCGTTCCATGATTCCTCCGATCAGCAGACCTTCTATCCAATGCAGAGCACATGTCTGCGCCCGGCGGCTTTACCGGAAAACCTGCCCTTGTATACGTTAGATGCGTAAACTAATGTGAATTTTACATCCGGCTTTGAATGTTCATTTCTATTAAAAAGAAGACTCCAGCTCCGTTTTGACCGGGGCTTGGAGTCTTCTTAGTTCATTTTCAGGAAGGATCTTAATTATTCTTTACCGATCATTCTAAATATGTTATATTGTTGGCGTGGGAGGAATACACGGATAAGAAGGCAAGAGTTATGAGGATGGTGTGAGATCTTGCCGTGGAGCTCTTCTACGAATATTAGAATGATCATTCTAATTATAACAGATGGAGAAGGGATGGATTGAACATGGAATATCGTGTATTAGGAAATACAGGCCTTAAAATAAGCAGTTTTGTATTAGGTACAGGTACTTTGGGTTTTTGGGGCAACAATACGGAGAAAGAAGCTACAGTCATGTTAGATGAGGCTTTGGCTGGAGGCATTAATCTGATCGATACAGCGGATGTCTATTCAAGTGGTCAATCCGAAGAAATTCTGGGTCACATCCTAAAAGGACGCAGACAGGATGTTATTCTGGCCACGAAAGGCGGAATGCCCATGGGCAGTGGGCTTAATCAATCCGGTAACTCGAAATATTGGATTAAGCGTGCAGTAGAGGGAAGCTTGAGAAGGTTGCAAACGGACTATATCGATTTGTATCAACTACATCAGCCGGATCTCCATACTGACATTGAAGAGAGTCTTGACGCACTTACGGACCTGGTTCGTGAAGGGAAAATTCGCTATATTGGTACATCCAATTTTCAGGCATGGCAAGTGATCGAAGCACAATGGACTAGCGAACGCAAAAATACCGCACGCTTTGTATCCGAGCAAGCCCCGTATTCCATATTGAATCGAAGTATCGAATTCGATCTGCTTGCCGCAACCGCAAAATACGGAATGGGCGTAATGGTTTGGAGCCCACTTTCGGGTGGTCTGCTAACGGGAAAATACCGCTCGGGAGAAGCGGTTGCCCCAGATTCAAGAGCAGCGAGTTCTCTAGGGAAACTTTCAACAGTTGTAGATCCGAATCGAGAAGAAAATCGCATCAAGTTCGAAGCCATTGCTAAGCTCCAAACCCTTGCAGATGAAGCAGGATTAACTTTGCCACATCTTGCCATGGCATTTACACAAGCTCACTCGTCAGTTACTTCTGCTATAGTGGGGGCAAGAACAATTGAGCAACTACGTGAAACGCTAAAAGGCAGCGACATCCGATTAAGCACTGATATCCTGAATGCGATAGATGCTATCGTTCCGCCAGGAATAACCCTGGATGCCCTGGAAAAAGGTTGGTCGCCTGATTGGTTACAAGCAGACCGAAGAATCCTGGGTTAAATATATAAGACAGACCTCATACCTGTAATGTATTCACTTTTTTTTAAATCTAGTTTGCCGATCCTTCACTACATTGTATAATGATTATTCGAGGTGATGACGATGGCAAGATCAAAAGAATTTGAAGTTAATGAAGTATTAGATAAAGCAATACACCTGTTTTGGGCACAAGGATATGAGAAAACTTCAATGCAAGATTTGGTTGAGTTTATGGGCATTCACCGAAGAAGTATCTATGATACCTTTGGGGATAAGCATGCCTTATTTATGAAAGCTCTCGAACGATATGAAACGAAGCAGACCAGCAAAATGAGGTTTCTGATTGAAAAACAAGAACCGATCAAAGAATTAATTCGGGAGTTGTTTGAGGCGACAGTAAGAAATGAAGGAGAACCTCTAGGGTGTTTTCTCGTGAATTCAGGCGTGGAACTCGGCGTGTTGGATCCTGAAGTTGCATCCTTAGTTGATGAGAGTTATTCGCGAACGGAGGAACTCTTGACTAACCTTGTTCTGAAGGGTCAACAATCGGGTGAGTTCAAGGCTGACTTTGATCCTGTAGTTATTTCTCATTATTTAATGAATGCGTGGTTGGGGCTACGCACGTTGGTTAAGACAACAACAGATCAGCAAAAATTAAAGAATATTATTGATATGACACTGTCCGCGTTAGATTAAAAGTGGATTACAGCATGACAGGCAAAAGGAGTCACCTCAATGGAGGACTGTTTGTTTCCGTGATACAAGTCCTTTTTTGTCCCATTAACAAATGAAAGAACTTGTATCTTATGCCTCAAACAAGTCAAGGAATATCGCTCCAAAATTAAAATTCTTAGTCATAAAAAATTCTTTACTGTTCGTTCTAAAATTGTTATGCTAATAGCAAGTTAGATTTAACTGTTTCTTTACCCTAATAAGAATGATCGTTCTAAATAACTCTTTAAAACTCATTTACACTAATCTGCATGTTATGAAGGAGAGAATATTATGAAGTATACAGTTATTACAGGAGCAAGTTCAGGGATTGGATATGAAACGGCATTGGCGTTTGCTGCACGTGGCAAAAACTTAATCTTGGTAGCTAGAAGATTGGATAAATTAGAAGAACTCAAATCAGCAATTCTGGAAATTGATCCTACTATAAATGTTATTGTTCGTACAAGTGACCTGTCTGTTACAGATCAGGCCTACACACTATATAACAATTTAAAGGAATACCAAATTGAGACCTGGATTAACAATGCGGGACTCGGTGAAGCTTCTTTTGTAGTTGAACAGAATTTAGATAAAGTTGAAACTATGCTACGTGTTAACATTGAATCCTTGACAATCCTTTCTACACTATATGTTCGAGATTATGCTGATGAAGAAGGAACTCAGTTAATTAACGTCTCATCCGCACTCGGATATGCTATTGCTGTTGGGAGTGTTGCTTATTCTGCATCTAAATATTACGTTAGTGCCTTCACAGAAGGACTTGCAAAAGAACTAGAAATAAAAGGTGCAAAACTAATGGCAAAGGTTTTAGCACCAGCTATAACAGAAACGGAATTTGTGAAGAAATCATTAGATGCAGAAGATTTTGATTATAAAGCAAACATGCCTAAGTACCACACTGCCAAACAAATGGCGGGCTTCATGGTGGATCTTTATGACAGCAACGAAGGGATAGGGATTGTAGACCAGAACTATAATTTCAATCTCAGAGGTCAAATATATCCGATCATTTCAGAATTTTAAATTCAATTTATAGATCTGTTGAGTTTATTGAAAGAGGAGAGTATCCAATGAAAAAGTTGTGAAGTAAAACGAAGATTGGAAAAATGGAGCTGCCACATCGTTTAGCAATGGCACCAATGACACGTAGCAGATCGCAAGAAGATGGCACACCAGGAGAGCTAACACCTCTTTATTATGCTCAGCGTGCATCAATGGGACTCATTATTACGGAGGGTACACAACCTTCTGATGATGGTCAAGGGTACTTATGGACACCTGGGATTTATACGGATAAACATATTGAAGGATGGAAAAAGGTTACCGATGCAGTGCACGAAGCAGGTGGATATATGTATATTCAGTTAATGCATGCTGGTCGTATGTCGCATCCTGATAATACACCACATCATCGCCAACCTGTTGCACCATCTGCAATCGCGCCTGGTGTAGAGATGTTTACTGCTAAAGGTATGCAGGAAATCCCCGTTCCCCGTGAGTTAAGTGTAGAGGACATTCAAACGACTATAGCAGATTTCCGGAAAGCAGCAGCAGCGGCTATTAAAGCAGGTGCGGATGGCGTTGAAATTCATGGAGCCAATGGTTATCTGATTAATCAATTTATCGGAGAAAACTCGAATACACGAACAGATCAATACGGGGGATCTATAGAAAATCGTGCTCGCTTTGCGATCGAATTAACAAAAGCCATCGTCGAAGAAATTGGAGCAGAAGCAACAGGCTTCCGTATTTCGCCAGGGACACCTCTAGGTGGGATCCAAGACGGAGAACAAGGTCCTGAACTTTATCGCTATCTTGTAAAGGAATTAGCTCAATTGGATCTGGCTTACCTTCATGTCATGCATCTAGGAAATGAAAAGCTGCTCCAAGACATTCGCTCAATATGGACGAATCCATTGTTAGTCAATCGTGCAGGACGGGCTCTGGAAGATCTTAGCACGGATTTAGATAGTGGCCTTGCTGATATGGTGCCCGTTGGTGTGTGGTCATTAGCCAATCCAGATTTGGTGGAACGACTTCAAAAAGGAGCGCCATTGAACGAAGCAGACCCGACAACATTTTTTGGTCTGGGGAGTAAAGGTTACACGGACTATCCGACGATACGAGAATTAGAATCGCAAGAGGGACTACAATAGCAAAAAAGTGGAACATGGCGTACAACCGTAAATTGTACGCCATGTTTTTAGCCAATAGTTTCATGGTTATGCTATCTCCAAATTAGCAAAGGAAGAGGATGAATATGAGAGCAGCACAAATACAGAAATATTCAAAAAAAATCCAAGTGGAGTTAAATGATGTTGACATGCCACAGATCAACAACCATGAGGTGCTTGTCAAAGTAAAGGCAGCAGGTGTAAATCCACTGGATATCCTAAATTTGAATGGTAGTGTTCGGATGATTGCTGACTATAAGTTGCCATTAACTTTAGGGAATGAACTATCTGGGGTTATTGAAGCTGTTGGTGATGATGTTTTGAATTTTAAGGTTGGTGACCCTGTTTATACGAGGTTGCCGCTTAATAAAATCGGTGCTTTTGCCGAGTATGCGGCCGTAAATGAAGATGCTTTATCCATCATGCCTGAAAATCTATCTTTTATTGAAGCTGCTGCTGTACCCCTTACTGCCTTGACTGCTTATCAAGCATTGCACGATGTACTCCATGTCCAGCCGAATAAAAAGCTATTCATTCCTGGAGGAACCGGAGGATTTGGAGCTATGGCAATCCCCATTGCCAAATCACTGGGGTTATTTGTTATTACAAGTGGAAGTGAAAGAGGCAGATCACGTATACTGTCGATCGGGGCTGATCAGTTCATAAATTATAAGGCAGAGAATTATGCTAACATACTGTCCGATATCGATTATGTGATCGACACCTTGGGGACCAAAGAGATCAAAGCTGAACTGGGTATTTTAAAACCACAAGGGAAATTGGTATCATTGAAAGCCGGACCTAATTATCGCTTTGCGGTTGACAATCGTTTTCCCCTGTGGAAAAAAGCATTGTTTGGTCTGGTGGGTGCTCGCTTAGATTCTTTAGCACGCAAGAATCAAAATGAATATCATTTTTTATTTGTGCAAGCCAATGGAAGTCAATTACAAGATATCACTAAACTTGTTGAACAGAAAAATATAAAGCCCTCAATAGACTCGGCTTATACGTTTGGTGACATTAACAAGGCGTTGATTAAAGTGTCGACGGGCCACTCCCAGGGCAAAGTGATTGTGACCTTCTAAGTAAGTTCTAGTTCACATACTTCTCTATCGTGCTTCGGACTGCTCCGGGACCTGCCAGCATCTCATGAAACATGGCTTCAATCTTGTCGCCCAGACCGATTTCATATAATCGGACACCGAACAGTTTGTCATCCTCGAGGAGGCAGCGAACCTCGGAGGTCTGATCGCCCAGCTTCGTATTCTGCAAATATCCCTGCAACGTATCCAGTAACGGGTCCGGACTGAGTGTGAAGGGTTCTCCTTGATCATCCACTCCCAGCAAATAGCGACACCAGATCGCAATGGTCAAGGGAATAGCAGTCAAGTTCGTAGGATCAAGCCCTGCTGTGCTAGCATAAGACTTTATGGTTTCCCCAAAACGGATGCTCATCTTTTGAGAGGTATCTGTTGCAATCCGCTGTGGCGTATCCGGAATATAGGGGTTGGCGAAGCGTTCCTGCAATACCTCGTCAATAAATGGTTTCGGTTGGATAATACCGGGATCAACTACAACAGGCAAACCTTCCTTGTAGCCGATGGTTTCCACCAGACGACGCAATGTCTGATCCTTCATTTCATCTGCAATGAGCTCATACCCAAGCAGACACCCAGCGAGGGCCAGCGCTGTATGCAGCGGATTGAGACAGGTAGTGACTTTCATCTTCTCCACTTTGTCCACCGTATCCCGATTCGTGAAGATGATGCCAGCTTCCTCCAGTGCAGGTCTCCCGTTCGTAAACTTGTCTTCAATGACCAAATACTCGCTAACCTCAGCATTGACAAAGGGAGCCGTATACGTATGCCTGGAGGTAACGATTAACTCCATGTCGGCTAACCCCAGTTCCTGAAGAGCAGACTGTACTTGCAAGGAAGGGCGGGGGGTAATTTTGTCGATCATGGTCAGGGGGAAGGTTATTTTCTCCTCATTCTGCAGATAGTCTGCAAATCCTTCCTTTACCAGGCCTCTGCGAGTCCACTCCTTGGCGATGGCAATCATACTATCCTTTAACAGATCGCCGTTATGGGAGCAATTATCCATGCTCACAAAAGTCATTGGAAGTCGCCCCTTTAGATAACGCCGATAGGCAAGCGAAGTAGCTATGCTCATCACATGCGCTGGTTGTTCAGGGCCATTCATCAAATCCCTCTCTACAACAGCCAGATACTTGCCGTCGGGCCCGGTCAGAGCGTATCCTTTTTCCGTGACAGTAAAGCTGGCCATCTGCAGGGACGGATTCTCAAATATTTCAATCAGACGGAGGTAGTCGTCTGGACGATTCTGCTCTGCCGCGATTTCCTCAATGATGCTTGCGACCACGCTCTTGTGAAATCTTCCGTCTGCACTCATCAACACCAGTAAGGTTAAATTGTCGTAAGGCTTATAGGCTTTGTCGATCATTTCAAAATCAAAGGCTTCGGCTGCAATAATACCTGTATCCGCTTTCAAGTTATTCAGTAGTTGTTGCTGCGCATTGGCTATCAACCCTCGAAAAATATTGCCTGCTCCGAAATGCACCCATTGCGGTCGAAGTCGGGTGTTATGGGCTACAAGCTCCAGATCATATTTCGGCAATTCAATACCTGCTGCTTCCCAGGCCGCCTTATCTAAAAGGCCTTTCCGGTCAAGTTGGAGCATTTATTTCACTCCTTTGCCTTGAGAGAGACTATCCCAGACACCAAGCAAGTACATAACTCCCAGTGCACGGTCATACAAACCATAGCCTGGCCGACAATTCTTTTCTTCCCCCCATAGATGTCTGCCGTGATCTGGACGTACATATCCCTGATAGCCGTTCTCATGATAAGCTCTAACTATTTCCGGTACATCGACGCTTCCGTCCTTCCCGCGATGTGACACTTCAATAAAGTCTCCATTCTCAAACGCCTTGACATTACGAATATGCGCAAAATGAATACGATCATGAAACTCCCGAATCATGGCTGGCAAATCATTCTCAGGATTGCTTCCCAGTGAGCCTGTGCAGAAGGTTAGACCATTATATGGACTGCTCACTGCGTCTAGGATGCGCCGGATGGTCTCACGACTCCGGACAATTCTCGGCAATCCGAAGATGGGCCATGCTGGATCATCAGGATGAATGGCCATCTTGATGTCAGACTCCTCGCAGACCGGGATGATGCGCTCAAGAAAATACTTTAGGTTGTCAAACAACTTGTCTTCTGTGACATCCGCATAAGCAGCAAAAAGTTCATCCAGTCTCGCCAACCGTTCCGGTTCCCAGCCAGGCATGGTGAACTTCCCAGCTCCCTTGAGAATCCGATCCACCATTTGGCGGGGATCATCAGTAATGGCAGCCTTTTCATAAAAGAGGGCATTGGACCCGTCAGGCAGTTCCTTGTACAGCTCTGTTCTGGTCCAGTCAAAGACAGGCATAAAGTTATAGCAAATCACCTTAACTCCCACTTTGGCTAATTTTCGAATGGTGTCGATATAAATGTCAATATATTGATCGCGGGATGGTAGGCCGATTTTGATATCATCGTGGACATTTACACTTTCTACGACCGCCGAACTAAAGCCCTTGCTCGTAATCTGATCAGCTACCTCCTGAATTCGCTCCATTTCCCATACTTCACCAGCTACCTTATCATGTAAAGACCAGACAATGCCCATAACTCCAGGAATTTGCCGGATATGGTCCAGCGTAATATTGTCGTTGCCTTCTCCATACCATCTCCAGGTCATATTCATAACGATACCTCCCTGATTATATTTCGTCTGTCTTGTATACAAGATTGAGTTGATCATAAATTATAGGGTTTGTTCTTGTCAATGATAATTATAAAGGGATTTATCACCTCAAAATGCTTTATAATAGTTCTAGATTTATAAAGTGAAGGTAGGAATGAAATGTTGACGAAAGAAGAAATCAAGCAGCTTTTGAAAAATGATATTTTGTCACTGACTTTAAAGCCGGGTACTCTACTGAGTGAGACGACTTTGTCAGAACGCTTCCAGCTGTCCAGAACTCCGCTACGCGATGTATTAAAGTGGCTTGCGCTCGAGTCCTACATTGATATTTATCCCAAGAAGGGGAACATTGTGTCCTATATTGATCTGGAGTCCGTTGAGCAAATTATTTACTTAAGAAGCGCATTGGAAAAGGAGATTATGAAGGAGCTTTCTTCGCAAATTACATTAAGCGATGTGCAGGAGCTGAGCGATATTCTGGACAGACAGAGAGCTGTGATCGAAGAAGATCATGCGACGGATCAATTTCTCAGTTTGGATGATCAGTTCCACCAAACCATGTTCCAATTGGTGGGGCGGGAGTTTCTTTGGCAGCTCATTCAGCAGTCAAATGTTCACTATATCAGATATCGCAAGCTGCATATGCTGGAAACAGGGAAGCTGATGGGCATCTGGCATGAGCACCAAGCTATGCTTGAATACATGCTGAATAAGGAAACAACCAAAATGGATGATCTGGTTCATCATCATCTTAGAGAGGATATCCATTCGCTCGATTTTCTTCGGAAGTTCGCTGATTATATCAAGAAATAAGGCGGCTAGCTTAAATTAACTTGTATGAATATTGAGGAAGTGGGGGAGTCATGGAGGCTGTTCTACGAGTTGGATATATCGGTGAAAGAGCGAGTAAGAAATGCGAGACTGCAGCAAAATTTATGGGCGGAAACGAGCTGGCCTTTGTCATTCCGTTTTTGCTCGTGAGTATTGTTATTTACCGTCAGGCGGTGGCCAAACTGGAGGAATTCTCACAGGAGTTTTCAGACTTGTATACATGTCAATTGAAAAAATACTGTATTTCTATGATTTAAGTGAAAAATGCCAGACCAATTCTAGATTATAAAGGGGGTAACCGTATGTGTAGATATGCAATATGCGGCCCATATAAAGATATCTTTGCCTGCTTTACCTGCAGGAAAGTATATAAGCAGACATCACGGTTTGAAATGCCGAAGGATGAATATGAACGGATTGTCCATGTCTGTCCGCAATGCCAGGCATCCATGCATGACATGGGTCATGATTTTCAGGCCCCGAAGCAAACGGATATCAAACAGTGGAAAAAGGTAGAGCTACTATATCAACAAGGATACACTTACCACTCCTGCGGCTGTGGTGGCCCCGGGTACAGACCCTCTCGGCTGCTAGAGGTGCCTGGATTTCTGGAAACACAGCGAACGTTTGAGAATAAGGGAGAGGCGCTGCTGTACCGGCTTTTGCAAAGCTAGAACAAACGTAAGTGAAAGTAAATTTGGCAAAGGGAACAAACGTATTTTGAAGCGTATCCAACAATTCGAAGAAGTCTACTCGTGGACAGGTTTTCTATCGGAATTTGTTTGATCGAGCAAAGCAGGTGTTGTAAGGTAGATCGACTTGGAATGAGATAATATTCTATGTCATGCAGCACCTGTCGGGTAATAAGAATTTCATCCCATTCATTGCTGCGAAATCGCGGCTTTTTTTATTTTAAGAAGTGATAGCGGAAATCAAAAAAGAACCTGGATAGTTTTATCAGGTTCTTTTATATTGCATATAAAACAGACACGATGATATAATCAGATTATCTTTTATAAAGATGTAGTAGACATAAATAACACATCTTACAATTAAATCTTACCATGCCGCTAAACTCTTGTCAAATGTTTTTTTCTCAATTTAATGGTTAGGAGAGATGTTGAATGAATTCACTGGTTCTCGATTTTCAAGAAATGGATAACACTCAGCTTTTGCTTGTTGGTGGAAAAGGGCTACACTTAGGGGCATTAACCAAAATGGAAGGAATACAAGTGCCAGAAGGGTTTTGTGTTACAACAGTGGGATATCAAAAAGCCATCGAACAAAACGAAATGATTCATGCTTTGTTGGATCGGCTAACCACGCTTAAAGTAGAAGATCGAGAACAAATTTATGGAATTAGCAAGAAGATTCGACAGGCCATTATGGAAGTAGCCATTCCTTCCGATGTTGTGAAAGCAGTTGCTCACTATCTCTCCCAGTTTGGCGATGAATATGCTTATGCCGTGCGTTCTAGTGCGACCGCTGAGGATTTGCCGCATGCTTCTTTTGCTGGTCAACAAGACACTTATTTAAATATTATCGGCAAAGAATCCATCTTGGAGCATATCCGCAAATGTTGGGCTTCTTTATTTACGGAACGCGCGGTAATTTACCGAATGCAGAATGGATTTGATCACAGCCAAGTTTATTTATCTGTTATCGTTCAAAGAATGGTGTTCCCACAGGCTTCAGGGATTTTATTTACCGCTGATCCCATCACTTGCAACCGAAAGCTGCTCTCTATCGAAGCCAGTTTCGGACTTGGAGAAGCACTGGTCTCTGGCTTAGTCTCTGCCGATTGTTATCAAGTACAGGAAGGGGAAATCGTCGATAAGAGGATAGCAACCAAAAAATTGGCTATCTATGGACGAAGAGAAGGCGGAACAGAGACTCAACAAATCGATCTCGATCAGCAAAGGACTCAAACCCTTACGGAACAACAAATTTTACAACTGGCACACATTGGAAGACAGATCGAAGAACACTTCGGCTGCCCCCAAGACATCGAATGGTGTTTGGCTGATGATACATTTTATATTGTCCAGAGCCGGCCGATCACCACTTTATATCCCATTCCTGAAGCAAATGACCAGGAGAATCACGTGTATGTATCTGTCGGTCATCAGCAAATGATGACTGATCCTATTAAACCACTGGGGATATCTGTTTGGATATTAACAGGTGCCACGCCCATGTTTAGAACTGGTGGCGGAAGGCTGTTTGTGGATATCACGATGGGCCTGGCTTCACCGGCTGGCAGGCAAAATTTATTGGATGTTCTAGGGCACTCCGATCCGCTCATAAAAGACGCGCTTATTACCATCATAGAGCGGGGAAATTTTATAAAATCGGACCCATATGACACAAGCGAACCGGGGCCCGTTAAAAGCCATAAGGGTATGTCGTCTGCGGATATTTTGGAAGAAGCAGGAAACGACCCGGAAATTGTTGCTGTTTTGATTAAGAGTAGTGAGACATCGTTATCAGCATTAAAACATAATATCCAAACGAAATCAGGATTGGATGTATTTGATTGTATCCTGGAAGATATGCAGCAACGGAGGCAGCGAGCGTCAGAACTGAAAAATTTGAATGTGATTATGGCCGCCATGCATGCTTCAGCATGGATCAATGAAAAAATGAATGAATGGTTAGGTGAAAAAAACGTAGCAGACACACTTTCCCTATCTGTACCTAACAACGTCACTTCGGAAATGGGTATGGAGCTACTGGATGTTGCAGATGTGATTCGTCCCTATCCGGAAATAATTGAGTATTTACAACAGGTAAAGGATGATAACTTTTTGGATGAACTGGTTCAATTCGAAGGTGGGCAGCAGGTGCGTGATGCTATTGCTGTTTATCTCGACAAATATGGAATGCGATGTGCCGGGGAGATCGATATTACAAGAACACGCTGGAGTGAAAAACCAAGTACACTGGTACCTATGATCCTCAGTAACATTAAAAACCTTGATCCTGGCGCCAGTAAACGAAAGTTTGAGCAAGGGCGACAGGAAGCTTTGAACAAAGAACAGGACTTATTAGCCCGATTGAAACAATTACCGGGTGGTGAACAAAAAGCCGAAGAGACAAAACAAATGATCGACCTGATCCGGAACTTCATCGGTTATCGTGAATATCCGAAATACGACATTGTTAGTCGCTACTTTATTTATAAACAGGCTTTACTAAAGGAAGCGGAACGACTCGTACAAGCCAACGTTCTTCATGAAAAAGAAGATATTTACTATCTGGCTTTTGAAGAATTGCAGGAAACCATACGCACAAATAAACTGGATTACCAGGTCATCGACAAACGAAAAGATGAGTACAGATTATATGAAAAACTAACTCCGCCACGTGTTATCACGTCTGATGGCGAAATCATTACGGGTCAGTACAAACGAGAAAATATCCCTGCCGAAGCTATTGTAGGCCTCGCTGTTTCTTCGGGTATTGTAGAGGGGCGGGCACGTGTGATCCTGAATATAGAAGGGGCTGATCTGGAAGATGGCGATATACTAGTCACCGCCTTTACCGATCCTAGCTGGACTCCATTGTTTTTATCCATAAAAGGCTTGGTTACGGAGGTGGGTGGACTGATGACCCATGGAGCCGTTATCGCACGTGAATATGGCTTGCCAGCCGTTGTCGGAGTGGAGAATGCGACCAAACTGATAAAAGATGGGCAACGAATTCGCGTGCATGGAACCGAAGGGTATATCGAAATATTGTAATGGCTAAATACGCTAAGTAATAGCCTCTGTCATAATGGACGGTATTAAATGCAACCTGTCATGGATAAAAGGGCGATTATCCTGTCGTCCTTTTATCCATGACACAAAGTACTCCCCAAAAATATCAACTGATTTTAATTTTTGGGGGGAATAATTTAAGAACTTATTTATTTGGTGATCGAAAAAACACATTATTTAATGTGTAACAATAATCAGGAACCTTTAGGAGTTATCAATGGTTTCCCTTGCTGCGATCAACACAATGATTTATACATAGCTGATCCGATCTAAATCTCTTGTGCTGCTGTGTGATTATTTATGATCATCTAATTTATGCGTGCATGCAGAGGAAGACACACGGAAGTGTTTTTATTCAACAAAATCCAAAAGTGATTTCTATGATGTCCTACGTTATTGGGGTAAAGTGACAGACTTGACTTGAGCAGAGGTATTTCCGTAAATATCTTTAGCCAGCACGAGAATATGCAGCGTATCGGCCTGGTAGGCACCATCCTGCTTATATTTAGTAGTTGGAAGCGTTGCTGACCAATTGGTTTTATCTTCTGTAATAACGACACGAATGCCATTGACATAAACTTTAAGCTGTGCGATATCGCTTTGATCTGTGACTGAACCTTCCAAAGCGAGAACATCATCCGTGATTGAAGCATTCAACTTAAGTTCAGGGGTTCCTGTTTCCTTGCGTTTAGAGGGTGGGAGAGAAGTTTGCGGGTTATAGGAAAAGGTTTCATCCTCAAGCGCTGGCGTGCGTGCTGCAATAGGACGGTTTTTGGTAGCCTGCTCATAGGAATAAGCGTAACGAAGCAGGTCGTTATCGCTGTATGCGGCACCTGCCATTGTCAGATTAACGGGCATTCCGGTATCCTTCATAGCGCCCATACTCACAGACACACTTGGGATCCCGTACTCGCGTAGAATAAAATTCGTATTGGAGAAATAGTTGCCATTCTCCCAAGCCTCCTCATAGGATGTTTCATTCACATCGGAGTCAGCTTTACCGATATTCGAATTTGCCGGAAATACAATAAAATCAAGGTTGTTTTGCTTCATCCAATTTTCAAAATCAATCTTTCGTACATTTTCAAGCCCCCGTAGTCCTTCTTGAAACTGAGGAATTTGTTCGTAAGGGGTGACGCCTTTCTTTATGGTTTCAATAAATACGTCATAGTGGCCAAGGTCTCTGCCACGTTTGGCATCTACCGAACCGGGTGGATTCGGGAAGACGGTTGCAGGGTCTATATTAGCCCATGATGGGAAATTCGGATCGTCCACACTTTTAAGGAATTCCTCAGCTGCATAGGGATTAAGCAGCCCGAATTCCTTTTCAGCCCACTTTGCCGGCATTAAACCACGTTCTTCAGGTGTTTTCGCTGTTGCCCGGTCCTTCTCGCTGTTGGCCTGCAAGGGGAAGTCAACTTCCACAACCTCAGCTCCAAGAGCAGTTAAATCCTTTACAGCTTTTTCCCATAATGCCTGTATCGAAGGTCTGAATTTGATCGGAGTTGAGGTTTCATGGTCCTTACCGATATAGATTTTCGGAACGCCAATGCGTTTGCCTTGCAAAGCTTGAATATCTCGTAGTTCTAAATAGGATTTGGGACGGACACTGTTGACAGAAGGGAGCCGAACGGCTTTCTGTTCTCGCCAGAAATCACCCTTGGTGATCTTATCTTCTACAACGATCACGTCAAGCAAGCGGAGCATGTCCTCGATAGTCCTCGTATGTGGCACAACGACATCCCGTATAGGGAAGAGCGGCCAATTCCCCCGAATGGAGATTAGCCCTCGCGATGGCGTGTAGGCAATTAAACCATTGTTCGATGCTGGTGATCTTCCAGAGGATACCGTTTCTTCCCCCATGCCGAAGGCAGCGAGGTTGGCGGCTGTTGATACACCAGATCCGTTTGAGGAGCCGGAGTACCAGGCTGCAGCCAAATAATTTGGATTGTACGGACTTTCAGCACGGCCATAAACACCTCTTTGCATTCCCCCTGCTGCCATTGGTGGCATGTTGGTTTTACCAATGAGCACCCCACCGGATTTACGTATCTTCTCTACTGTAAAGGCATCCTCCTTTGCCATCAAGTTTTTGAAAGCCGGAGATCCAGAAGCGACAGTGAGTCCCTTAACCTTGTAACTGTCTTTAACCGTGTAGGGGATGCCTTGCAGAGGCCCGGTCTTAATACCTTGTGCCCTTAGTTGATCAGCCTGAGCAGCTTCTTTTAGTACGTCGGGGTTCAGAACAGGGATGGAATTCAGTCGAATGCCACTAGAATCATAGGCATATACCCGGTTAAGGTACAGGGCGGTGAGCTCGACACTTGACAGTGCTCCTGACTTCATCGCTTCCTGCATTTGAGCAATCGTAGCCTCTTGCAATTGAAATGTGACTAGAGAGGAGGCGGGGTCACTAGTTTTACTAGAGGATGAGGGTGAAGGAGCGGCGGATGCAAGCGGGCATCCCGTGAAAGTTAAAATCATACCAACTGCAATCCATTTGCAATAGTTGCTGACTACATTCCTTGTATTCGCTTTTAGCGTTCGTGCGTACATAGCATTTCACTCCTTAAAATTAGGTAGTATCAGGAATTTAAAAAGAGGGGGATGAGAAAGGCACTTTTATAGCATAAATGTTTCTAATTATACTACTAATTTTCATGTAGAATGTCAATTTTTGTAATGCGCAATACAAGGAAATTCGCTACTTTTAAGTGTGAAATCTAGTAATCCATGATTCAGATTGTTGCATCATCGCTGATTCAAGTTTTGAAATGAAAACGACACCGTTTTGGTGCCGTTTTTTCGCGGGAGGAGGCAATAGAGGCTTAATTCTTACGTTTTAATTTATGACTTGATTCCTTTTTAACAGCTCCCATAATTGATCAGCCACATCATTTGGCGATTGAGGCATGTTATTCAGAATCCACCATTGCTTCAGAAACAAGTAAGGTTGAACGTTTGGTATAGGAATAGGTTAAAAACCGATTGGACATAATTAAATGTGTTGGTGAACGGTTCTGGAAGGAAATATATGCGTACATATCATGACATTTTAATTCCTGCACCAATGAATAAAGAAGTAATTTTAGTAGGTAACTTTGTGTCAATGTACAACAGAAGTCTACATTATCTATATTTACATATGTACAAAATACGGGTTTTGTGAACATGTATAAAGAAAACCGTATAACAGCTTGGCTTTAGCGTGTTGTTGTACATTTGTACATTGACACAAAGTTCCTTACTTAAGCAGTTTAATCGGAATTTTGAGTAACTTAGTTTTTTTCTCCAAGCGAATGAGGTGATTTTTTTATTATCAAACTAAGTAGGAAACTTTGTGTCACTTATTTGACGAGCCCTACATTACTTATCCATATTATTAACCGTATTTCACATTTCTTCATCTGTTAAATGTGTATAGATCATGATTGTTTGTATTGAGGAATGTCCTAATTGGTTCTTCAATCTAGGCACATCATTGCTCTCTAAGTGGTAACGCGTTGCAAATGAATGTCTTAGAGAATGCACGATTAATGCTGGTTTTCCAAAAGCTGAAGCATACTTTTCAATTAGTTTTTCAATGGATCGCTGAGTTAAACGTCGGCTTTTTCCTTTACGACCTATGGGAGCTGCAATAAACAAAAAGCTTTCATTTTTTTCTGGGATATATCTGGATTCTCTAATCTGCAGATAAGTAACTCAAAGTTCGCATAATTTTGTAATCTCGAATAAATTTATCTTTTTCATTTGTCCTTGCTTAATGATGCTTATGAAACAATCGTTTCTGTGAGCATCATATCCAAAAAGGGAAATTAACTTATATTTCAATCATTCCCAAGAATTATGGTGTATTAGATTATTTAGATTACGACGTCTCTCCCAATTCACTTGCTCTAGGATTGGTTTTGTAGGATAAAAATCCGTATAACCTAATGAAACCAAAGCAATAGGATCAATATGTGGTGGAATATTTAGTATTTCCCGTACGTCTGTTTTCTTGTAAAAACTCACCCATCCCATAGCTATTCCTTCTGCATAAGACGCCAACCACATATTTTGGATACAACAGGCGACGGATAGAATATCTGTTTCAGGAATAGAATTTCGCCCAATTACATGTCCCCCACCTCTAGTTGGATCACATGTAATACAGATCGTTATAGGTGCTTCCCTTATACCCTCTAATTTTAACGAGAGAAATCTTGTCTTTTTTTCATCTTCATAGTGTATGGACAAGGCCTGTATTTCTTTATGACATGCATACGCCAATCGTTCTTTAACTTCTTGAGAGTCAATTACAATAAAATCCCAAGGTTGCATAAAACCAACGGAAGGTGCATGATGACCAGCCATTAATATGTTGTTTAACTTATCTTTGGATATGGGTTTTCCATTAAATGATCGAATATCTCTCCTTTCAAAAATGGCTTTAAATATTCCTTTTCTTTCATTATCATTTAACAATTTAATTCCTCCCTTAAAACAAAAATCCCCAGAATGCGCCAGTACTCAGATTATTATGACAGGGTTTCAGGTTCAAGTTTACATTGAAGTTGGTATTTTATGATATAACTCTTATGCTTGAAATCAATATTATCTCTTGCAGTTCATTATCAATCCATAGTCTAAACTGCCTGACCCTCAAAACAACGAACTACGATCACAAAATTATAAACTTTTCACAGACTGACTCAATTGAACAACCCCACATAAACTATCTGGGACTTCAAAGTCCGGCTTATCTAAAGATAAGGCTTTAACTTATCAATTGCGACTTGGAACAAATCATCCGGCAGCAGTTTATAGATATTGCCATCGATCACGTACATCTGCGTTGTCTTCCTGCGCTGACCAATAATTAAAATAGCCGAATAGTCGTTTTTCTTCCCGGCTTTGATAGCTGATCCAATGTACTTGGCAAGTTCCATTTCCTCAAACTCAGGCAACCTGTCCCAATACATGAGATTCTAAAATATGTATTCATCGCTTGCTGCACATCAAATAATAATAGTCCAAATACTCGCTCCATATAATCAGCGATTCTGCAAATACCTTGGCATTGTCAAGAACTCTTTCTATATAGGTCACAAAATCTGGTTGTAGTGCTTCTCCAAGTGCCACAGCTTTTGCTGCAATGACATTCATAAGTGGGCTCCCCTTGTATCCCTGGGATCAACACCATAAGAAACAAAATTATAAAAAAGTTATAGGAAACCATTATGATATCGCTTTGGGACTGCAAACCGGCAGCGGTAAGACTCTAGTTAGAAAGGTAACCCCAAGAAAGAGATTTTCGAAACAGTTACGAGTTCGCTGGCATTGGCGGCATCCAGATAATCCGCCCCCAATGCCAGAATTAGATTGTATTGTTCCTCACGCGACGCTTTGCCCTCTCAATGCACAGTCGGCCGTGGACAGTGGCTCCACTTTTGTGAACACGACAAAATCGGCGTCAACTTCATTAAGTGATCGTGCAACTTTATCCCAAATTCCCATTCATTTCGTGGAGGAGTGTCCGGTAACCATTATTGAATCAATCATTCACTCTTTGATATGCCTGAATCCCAATCTTCAAGCGCTGCAATCCATCAACTAGTCGTTTTTTAGGGCAGGCGTAGTTCAATCGAATGAAATCGTATCCATTGCCGCCATAAATGGCGCCCTCCGTGACATACAGCCCCGTTTCTTTCCTTATGAATTTACACAGTTGACTTACATTAGAAGTTATGTTCCGGCAATCGATCCAAGCCAAATAAGTCGCTTCCGAATGGATAATTTGGAGCTGCGAAAGTTTACTAGCCAAATAATGTTCGAGATATTGCTTGTTCGCCATGAGATATTCCAATAAGGCTTGCAGCCAGGGTTCGCCTTCCGTAAAGGCAGAGATTGCTGCTTCAATCGCAAAAAAGTTAGGTTCGGCCACTTCATCGGTGTTAATGCCACGGTGTACAAGTTTACGAATCTTCGAATTCGGCACGATAATACTTGAAGTTTGAATTCCCGCAAGATTGAAAGTTTTCGTCGGCGCCACACAGGTGATGCAATTTTGGGCGATCTCTTCCGATATTGAAGCGAAAGGAATGTATGGGTGGCCTGGGTGTGTTAAATCGCAGTGAATTTCATCGGAAAGGATAAGGACCTGATGCTTGACGCAGAGCGTGCCGAGTTTCTCAAGAATTTGTTTGTCCCACACTTTGCCTATGGGGTTATGCGGATTGCAGAAAATCATAAGCGTTGTGTCAGAATCGGCTAGCTTTTTCTCCACATCGTCAAATTCGATCGAATATCCATTGTCTTTGTAAATCAACTCACTTACTAGAACTTCTCGTTGATTGTTCTTTATGGAGTTGTAGAAAATGTTATAGACAGGCGCAAGCACTAGCACTTTGTCACCGGCTTTGGTCATTTTGCGTACGATAGATGATATTGCCGGCACTACCCCCGTGCAAAACATAATCCATTCTTTTTGGATCTGATATTGATGTCTCTTTTCCCACCAATGGGCAACCGCATTATAATAAGTATCTGGTATCGAGGTATATCCATAAATATGATGGTCTAATCTCTTTTGCAGAGCATCGACTACAGCAGGCGAAGTCTCAAAATCCATATCCGCCACCCACATCGGCAGCTCTTCTGGTTCAACATCCCATTTATAAGAGTTAGTGGCCAAACGGTTCGTCATTTCATCAAAATTAAAGGACAAATCGATCACCTGCTATATCCAGCTCATATCGGGTGTAGGCAGCGTTGATTTCTTCGTCATTGATGATGATTTCGCCGATATCCTTTGCTTTGATTTTCCCTGAGATTGGATTTTTCACGCTATCAATTGAGGTCTTGGTTTCCACATCAATGGTTGAATATTCGAATGCCAAGTCGGTATTCAGAATCGTTCCGTTCTCGATTACGAGACGGTCCATGTAGCACATTCCCTGATTGCTTTCGATAGTACAGTTGATAAAGGAGATGTTTTTCGAATTCCAGCCTAAATATTCTCCGATGATCAATGAATCATAGACGGTGACATTCTCGCAATTCCAGAAGGCGTCCTTTGAAATAATCTTCGCATTGCGAATCTCCATATCCTTAGCTCCGTCGAATGCGTAGTTCCCCGCTAATGTGAAATTGTCGATATTGATATTTGCACTATTCATTCCAAAGTAATCACCTTTTGCGGTCACATGATGCAAGTGAATATCTTCGCAATTCCATAAGGTTTCTTGCGCGTTGGGCAGATCGACATACGTCAGTCGGATTCCGCTCGAACGCCGAAATGTCTTTGGCGCCTCTATTACGCTGTCACTGATGACAATTTGATGTGTATACCATATTCCCGATCGGGCCATATCAAGGAAAGTGCTACGATTAACACGAATATTATTGCAATACCACAAGGGATACTTCCATTTAAAAATGCTATTATCGATAGTAATATCGTTGCTTTCCTTCAGGGGGGACTCGCCATCTGCAAAAATGGAATTAGTGACCATGAGGTTCTTTCTCTTGAAAAGTGCTCGTTCTCCGGTAAGCATTTGTTGATCGATCGTTTGCATAATACTGTCTCCAATCGCTCAGTACTAGCTTCAAATCTTCTCTGACCCCATAATTCACAGAATAGCAACAGAGGGTTTCAGATTTATTAGAAGCTTCTATATAAACGGCAGCATCGACGGCTGCCGTTTATATGTGTTAATTCATTTATTATAGCTTAATATATACTTCATCCAGTACGGGTTCTAACCAATCTGTTTGTCCTGGTGTAAGAGCTAAGTGAACAAACCAGCTGTCCTTTGTAGCCCCATGCCAATGTTTAATGAACGCTGGAATGTTTACCACATCGCCTGTTTTGAGTAATTGAGCTGGCCTTCCTTCTTCTTGATACCACCCCTCACCGCCAGTAACTAACAACACTTGCCCAGTGTGATGAGAGTGCCAGTTGTTGCGGGCACCGGGAGCAAAGGTTACATTCCCGATTGCTGTATTGAGTGGTGCTGGATCGGTAAACACCATTTGTAAGTACGCGTCTCCGATAAAGTTTTTTTCGACTTTTTGACCCAATGGGAAGAGTGTGCTATGGCTTAAGTGCTCGTTCTTCATTTTTCATCTCTACTTTCTTATATTTTTAACGTTATCCAACTTGAGCTGTTGGTCGAATGATCATCTCATTAATGCCCACATCCGATGGTTGCTCGATGGCAAAGGCAATGGCACGTGCGATGCTGTCTGCATCGATTGCTATCTTGTAAAAATCATCTAAGCCCGCTTTCATTGCCGGATCAGTTGTCGTCTCCAGCAGTTCGCTGGTCACAGCCCCCGGCGAAATATTGGTCACACGAATATTTGTACCACTCATCGCTTCTTCTTGACGCAAGCCTTCAGAGATTGCTCTTACGGCATGTTTGGTACCACAATAAACTGTCCCGCCTGGGTAGATGTTGTGTCCAGCCACGGATGAAAGGTTAATAATATGACCTGATTTCCGTTCTCTCATAGATGGAAGGACTGCCCCGATTGCGTACAATACCCCTTTGATATTGACATCGATCATTCGGTCCCATTCATCAACCTTTTTCAAAGCAAGAAAAGCCTGCGGCATGATTCCAGCATTATTGACTAAAACATCGATTTTTCCAAACTTGTTAAGCGCATATGCAGCAAGATCTTCCATTTGTTGGTGTAAACTTACATCCGTCACCTTATACACAGCTTCTCCACCGCTTTGTTCAATTTCATCTTGTAGTTTCTTTAACCGGTCTTCGCGGCGAGCGGCAAGAACCAATTTTGCACCTTTAGATGCCAGTTCTTTTGCAGCTGCTTCTCCAATACCGCTGGACGCTCCTGTAATAATAACTACTTTCTCTTGAATATTTGACATTTTAGATAAACACCCTTTCTTAATTTTAGGTATACTTTCATTTATAAAAAAATCTATTTTTTCGCTTAATTTCTCCTGCTATTCTGGAATGATTTCATTCACACAACTCAAAGCATTTAATGTTCTCGGAAAACCCATATAAGGAAGGCAATGAGTGATGGCAGTGATCATGATATCCTTGTCATTGCCTACATTCAGGTTGCCTTGCACATGTGCCTTGACTTGACTTTCACAACCGCCGAGACTACTCACGATACAGAGGGTCAGCAACTCCCGTGTTTTCAGATCAAGGCCTCCACGAGTATAGAAGTCACCAAAACAGAAGGCAGAAAGATAGTCTTGTATATGCTTTTGATTGTATGGAACATTCCCCCTGTTCTTTTCAATGATATCGCCAAAGATCTCTACCTGCACTGCAAGGCCTTTGTCTATCCGATTCTCTTCTTCAACCTGCTTTTGGCTTTCGAGAGGTAACTCGATATTTCTGGACTGGAAAACCTCATTAATCTCCGCGATGGCATTTAGCGTTTTAGGGAATCCTAAATAAGGGGCACAATGGTAAATGGCCTCTTTAATTTCTACCGGAGTTAGTCCAACGTTCAGTGCAGCATGAGCATGCGCCTTGAGCTGAGGTAACGTTTGATTCGTTACAAGCACCACCAGAGTGATAAGCTCACGTTGTTTATCGTCCAACTTCCCTTGATAAAAAACTTCCCCAAAAATAAAACGGCTCAGGATGTCCTGAAAATCAGGATCAGTAGCGTATGCTCCCGGCATTCCATTACCAAATAGCTGTTTAAATGTTTCTTCACTCTTTTCAATTCGATTCATAACTGTGCCTCCTGCTTGTTTTTTTTGTGGATGAATAAGACCCACTGAAAGAATGACGATAATTGCGACGCGGTAACCTCCAATTCCCGTCTCTATGATGAAGCCAACAGGCTTAGCATCACCATTCTTCTAGACAAGTTTAGGATTCAGCGCATAAGCCACATAATCCTTGGCACTTTGCTCTAGCTCCTCATCTGACAGGTGTTGCATTACACCATACAAGATATATGGTGTCAAATAGCGTGTTCCAATCAAGTTACTGGTTGCCTGAAGAGGTCGCAGCAGCTCGGAAACGGTGTATTTAAAATTACCGTCTGGTAAATAGTTTTCTTTAGCAGCGCCGGTAGAAACGGCAATCAGCAGCTCTTTTCCGTGCAGCTTGTCCCCTTTGCTTCCAAATGCCCAGCCATGAGTTAGGACTACATCCTCCCATTTTTTCAACAATGAAGGCGTACTGTACCAGTAGAAAGGGAATTGCAAAACGATGCGATCATGCTGCTCCAATAGCCTCTGCTCGGCAGCGACATCGATCTTCTCATTCGGGTATGCCTCATAAACACGATGAATTGTAACACCAGCTTGCTTCTCCATTTCTTCCGTTACGCGACGATGAACACGGGAAGCAGTTAAATCAGGGTGAAAAACAAGAATGAGTATTTTCATTTTAAATTTTTTCCATCCAAGAATTTTTTTTCTATCAATTATTTAAATGGATACCAAGTTCAAGAGCTAGTTTAATAATTGGGCAACTGTGTTCTTTATTTAGTACTCATTGATGGGAATCACGACCTGCTCACCAAAGCTCAAACAGCCATGACAAAGACGATGTACTTCTAATCCGGTATTACCAAGTTAACTATTTTACTCCTCATTTTTCAGTGGACTATTTACAGCTTTGTCTGCTAAAATCCGTCCTGCAACACCTATATTATCTAGTTCATTTTCCCTTACGAACACAAAGAATGCTTGTTCAGGTATATTCATGATAGTTGAAGCTGATGTAGTAAGGTCTTTTACTAACTTTCTTTTTTGCTCTTTAGTTAATTTAGCTGCTTCAATTGTAATTACAGGCATAATTTATTCTCCTTTATTGTGAGTTTATGTCTAATGACGACGAGCTGACACAAAAACTCATGTGCATCTCTCTTATCAAAGAGACCGTGCGACACCAATTTATATGAATTTAAAAATGACCAACGATTCGGTGCGGTACATATGGTTCTTCCAAAAACGCAATTTCTTCAGCAGTTAATTGAATAGATAGAGCAGCTTCTGCATCTTCGAGCTGGGATATTTTTGTCGCACCGACAATAGGAGCGGTTACCGGTTCTTTATGCAGAAGCCACGCAAGTGCGATGTGAACCCGGCGAACACCATGTTTCTCTGCCAAACTCGCAACCCGGTTCACCACCAATTGATCCGCATCTGTTGTTGCATCATATTTTTGTTTTGCAATTTCATCAGTTTCGGCACGATGTGTTGTTGTCTCCCGCGCCAATCTTCCTCCTGCGAGCGGGCTATAAGGAATGACCCCAATTTTTTCTTCCTTACAAAGTGGGAGCATCTCTCGCTCCTCTTCACGGTAAATGAGATTTAAATGATTCTGCATTGATACAAATCGGGTCCACCCATTCTTCTCAGCTATATGTAAAGCTTTCTCAAACTGCCATGCCCACATTGCAGAGGCTCCGATGTATCTTGCCTTACCAGCCTTAACTATATCGTGCAATGCCTCCATCGTCTCTTCGATAGGCGTGTTATAATCCCAACGATGAATTTGATACAGATCGACGTAGTCGGTTTTCAATCTCTTAAGGCTCTTATCGATTTCGCTCATGATCGCCTTGCGGGAAAGTCCAGCGCCATTGGGTCCTTGATGCATTCGTCCATGTATTTTAGTCGCGATGACAATTTCATCACGGTTCGAAAAATCCTTTAATACACCTCCAATTATTTCCTCACTTGTCCCTTCAGCGTACACGTTTGCAGAATCAAAAAAATTGATTCCAAGCTCCAGAGCTTTTTTTATGATCGGACGAGCGCGTTCTTCATCAAGTACCCATCGATGATGACCTTTTCGTGCGTCTCCAAAACCCATACAACCAAGACAAATCCGGGATACATCCAAGCCAGTATTTCCAAGTTTCGTATAATCCATTTCATGGTTCCTTCCTTTCGTTTGGTGCGATCTTGACTTGCCTCAGAACGGGTACGCGTACTGATCATTGAGTTTAGATAACTCCAAATAAAAAATGAACATTGATTGTTTAATCAACTTACGTTTATAATTCTAAACGGAAACAAAATGCTTGCAATAATCAATTTCTTTCGATGTGTGGATTACTCAACAAATTATCCGTAATTGCCGATTATCTCAGTAAGGGGACTTTAAAAATGACTAAAGTGGACAGAAGGGTACTCAAATCTCAAGAAGCCATAAAGAAAGCAATACTTGAACTGATGACTGAAAAAAACTTTGATGACATTACAATTCGGGATATTTCTGATAGGGCAAATGTTAATCGAGGAACAATCTATCTCCATTACATGGATAAATTTGACTTGCTAGATAAGATAATTGAAGAACATATAAACAATCTCCGTGAACTTTGCCACACAGCATCTGAAATGAGTTTCCAAGAAGGAAATTATGTCTGGTTCGAATACTTTGCAGACAATCATTTGTTCTTTTCAACCATGCTAAACACGAAAAGTTCAGCTTATTTTCGTACTCAATTCCTTGATTTAGTCGTCCAGGAGTACAAGGTAGAAGTCGATGTAACAGAAGGAAAAAATCAAGGCTTAAGTGAAGATGTCATTCTTCAATTTTTTGGGGCCGCGGTCGTGGGGATCGTAGAATGGTGGTTTAAGAATGGAATGTCAGTCCCCCCTCGTGTCATGGCAGAACAAACTGGGATATTGTTAGATAGAAATTTTTAAATTGCATTCCCAACAAATCTAGTAAATCGAGTAATTTCTTGTACTGAGGTTATTTAAACAAAATTCTCATCCTAATTTTGTGATGAGGGTAGGGTTTTGAATATTGTTCTCGCATTCGGAACTTGAACACTAGAGATAAGGCCCATACCCGGCACAGTACAAAAACATGAAGCGGCACCCGCTCCATGTTTTGTACTTAAATTCATAACTTTATTTCCTATTGAGAACATGATCCCGAATAACAAGAAAATGCTTACCACAAGAAGACTTGCTCATGTTAGTGAGAACAAGAGAATATATCGCATTTTAAATTAAGGGTCTTGTTTAGAAAAAGTTTGTAAGCGTCACATCTGGTCGACTGTGATTCCATCATCAACTAGCTATGGCTGTATAAACTTAGTCTAAATCTTCTCCATTGCTACTAATTACTTTCTTATACCAATTAAAGGACTTTTTCCTACTACGACTTAACGTACCATTTCCCTGGTCATCTTTATCCACGTAGATGAAACCGTATCTTTTGTTCATTTCTCCAGAGCTTGAGCTTACTAAATCAATGCACCCCCAGGTTGTATATCCTAGCAACTCTACGCCATCTTCTTTTACAGCAGCTTTAAATGCTCGGATATGTTCACGAATATACTCGATTCTGTAATCATCCGAGATACATCCATTTTCATCAGGCTTGTCCGCAGCTCCCAACCCATTCTCGACAATAAATAATGGTTTTTGATAGCGATCATACAATGCATTTAATGTAATTCTCAGCCCGAGTGGGTCAATTTGCCAGCCCCATTCACTTCTTTTTAAATGGGGATTTCGTAATGTCGGAAAGAGATTGGCAGCGGTTTGAGTATTAACTGCTGGGTCGGCACTTGTTAATCGCGAACCATAGTAACTAAATGAAACGAAGTCAACTGTATTATTTTTCAGAAGCTCATCATCATCATCTTCCATTTTCAGATGTATATTCATTCTTTCGAACATTTTTTTGGCATAATTCGGGTATTCACCACGAGATTGTACATCCACAAAGAAGTAATGCTCTCGATCCCTTGTTATGGCTTTCCATACGTCTTCAGGAGCGCAAGTATAGGGATAAGTGCTGGCACCCGCCAACATACATCCTATCTTGAATTCGGAATTTATTTTGCGTGCAATTTCAGTAGCTTTAGCACTCGCGGCCAATTGGTGATGAGCTGCCTGATACTTCACAGCTTCTTCATCTTCATCTTCATCAAACACCAATCCTGAGCTCCCGAATGGTAGGTGTAATAACATATTGATTTCATTAAAAGTTAGCCAATACTTCACTTTATCTTTGTAGCGAGTGAATAGTGTTTCGCATAGTCTTTCATAATAATCAACCATTTTACGGCTTCTCCAAGAACCGATGGTTTTTACCAAATGCATCGGCACATCAAAATGAGTGATCGTTACTAAAGGCTCTATATTATATTTTAAACACTCATCAAAAACATCATCGTAGAACTTCAAACCTTCTTCGTTGGGTAATGGATCATCCCCATTTGGATAGATTCGTGTCCATGCAATAGATAAGCGGAAGCATTTGAAGCCCATTTCTGCAAATAAAGCAATGTCTTCCTTATAATTATGATAAAAGTCGATGGCTTCATGGCTTGGATAGAAATGTTCATCATCACATTCCATCATTTTCATCTTACCTTTCATTACAGAAACGCGATCCTGTCCTGCGGGTATAACATCGACGGTTGACAATCCCTTATTCCCTTCCAAATATCCACCTTCACATTGGTTTGCAGCAGTTGCTCCTCCCCATAAAAAGTCTTTGACTAAAGTCATTTATAATCCACTCCTTGAATTTGATATGGTTACACTATTAGGACTAACAACTCATTGTTAAAATCAGTGACTGCACTACTGTTATTAGTTAGCACATCAGCATAACTGTAAGTATTCGTAACGATCACCGGGGTCTGGGTAACATATCCTTCCTCTCTGATTTTCTCCAAATCAAACGTGATTAGTGTCTGTCCCTTGGTAATTCTCTGACCCTCTTCAACATGAGCTTCAAAGTACTTCCCATTCAGTTTAACGGTGTTCAATCCTATATGGATGAGTATTTCAACCCCATCATCGGAGAGTAAACCGATTGCGTGTTTCTTGGGAAACAGCGAAACAATTTTCCCATCAAAAGGAGCGACCACTTTTCCTTCGCTTGGCTCAATGGCAACTCCTTTTCCCATTGCTTCTGTGGAGAAGGCCGCATCTTGAACATCCTTCAATGGAATCATTTCACCTTTGATAGGACTTGTAATAACCGTATTTTTAAGTGTGATGATTTTATCGTTTGTGGTGACTTTATTCTGCTCAGACGTTTCTTTCTCATATTTTAAGGTTAATAAGTAGGTAAGCACTGCAGTTATAACCGTTGTAATTAATAATGCGATGAGTATATTATAGAAATTCCAAATGTTTTCTCCAATATAAAGCGGAATAGCTGGAAGCCCTGATGAACCTGTTGCATAACGTGAAACTTCCATAACCCCTGCGTAAAGCCCTCCAGCAGCGGATCCAATCATAGCCGCAACAAGAGGATATTTTTTAGGTAAATTAACACCGTAAAGTGCTGCTTCTGTAATTCCCATTAAGCCTGTAATTCCACTTGTAGTGGAGATTTGCTTGGATACTGTATCCTTTGTTCTCCAACTGACAATCAACGCGGCTACACCTTGCGAAATATTGGATATCATGGCTCCAGGTCCAATGATATTTTCATATCCCAATGTCGTGATTTGAGCCAATGATAACGGAACGATACTGTGATGAAGTCCAAACATAACAAGGAGTGGCCAGAAGGTTGCAATTATGAAAATGACCACCCATGCTCCGTGCGATCCCAAAAAATCAAACCCCATTGCCAAATATGTTCCGAAGAAAGAACCTAGCGGTCCTAGTGCAGTTAAGGAAATAAATCCAACAACCAGAATGGTAAACATCGGAACAAAAATAATTTTTACAGCGTTAGGAATGACTCTTTTAAAGAATGGTTCAATGTAGGATTGCGCCCACACGGTTAATAGAATCGGAACAACCGATGAACTGTAAGCAACAAGTGTCAATGGAATATTAAAAACGCTAACATTATTACCCGCAGTTCTCAATAGATCCAGATTCGGATGAAGCAATATCCCAGCCAACACAAGTGCCAGTACAGGGCTGCATTTTAATTTGTTTGCAGCCGAATATGCTAATAAGAAGGGTAAGAAATAAAAAATGGCATCCGACATGAAATTGATTACATAGTAAGTTTGTGACGCTTTTGAAACTACATTAAATAAGATCAGCAAAGCCAATAGCGCTTTTATCATTCCCGCGCCTGCAATAGCCGGAACGATTGGACTGAATGTACCTGAAATAAAATCGATTAATTTGCCAAAAACGCTTACATTTTTTTCGTTAGATAATGTATCATCTATATTTTCTGCATGTTTTATATATTTGATCACTTCCTCATATACTTCTTCAACATGGGTGCCAATAACCACCTGAAATTGTCCGCCGCTTTCAATCGCATCAATCACGCCATCTAAAGCTTTAATAGCGTCTTGATCGGCTTTTTTATTTTGGTTTAGTGCGAATCTAAGCCTTGTCATACAATGAGTTAGTGTTGATACATTTTCACTACCACCAATCTTCTCTACAATATCCTGAGCTAATTTTTCATATTTTTTGCTCATTAGAAAATGCCCCCTCTTCTTGTTGTTGAACAATGAATTACGCCTTTTATTTATTAAACATAAACAACTTTACCTGCTAAATAAAAAAAGTTATTTATCAGTAATATTTAAAGGCTTCATTCAAGCTGCACCTTTAAGATATCACTAGATAAATAACCTTATCCAATACCTATAATCTATGTTTTATTATGCTTGTGAGGCATACTTGATTAATTGAATTAAGTGAGAAGTAGCCTGGTTAAAAATCTTGTGTTTCTTCCAAACAATAACACAACTAAATTTGAGTTCTGGAAAAAATGGTCTGAAGCAAAGATGTTTTGAACCTGTCATCGCAAGAGCACCTTCAATACAAATAGCAGTTCCCATACCATTATCTACAAAATTAACTATGTTAGAAATTAAGTTGTATGTGGCTAGAACATGTATATTTTCATATTCATCAGCAAACCAATTAGCAATTTCATTTTGTACTGTTGGACGACTAGAAAGAAGTAAAGGAACTCCAACAAGATCATTGGGAGTAACATATTCTTTTTGTGCAAGAGGGGATGAAGCCTGTGTTAGAATTCCCCATCGTTCCTTTTGAGGCAATCTGATGAAATCGTATTTTTCAATATTTATGGGCTCTAATAAAATCCCAATTTCAAGTAATCCTTTGTCTATTTTTTCCTTTATATCATCCCCTGTTCCGCTATAAATATAATAATTAACCTGTGGATACTCTTCATGAAAAGCTTTTAATGTTTGAAATAAATAATGCGATGTTAGTGATTCGACGCTTCCTATAGAGATAGTCCCTCCAACCAGATTATTTTGATCTTTGAATTCTCTCTCTGTTTTATCCGCAATCGTTAGGATTTCTTCTGCCCTCTGACGTAAAAGCATGCCAGCATCCGTTAATGACACCTTTTTTTTACCGCGAATAAGCAATTGAGTTCCTAAATTTTTTTCTAAGTCAGCTAATTGTCTGCTTAATGTCGGCTGTGTTACATGTAGTACATTTGCTGCATGCGTAATACTTTCCAAACGAGCGACTGTAAGAAAATAACGAAGCACTCTTAACTCCATGTTTCCCCCTGTTGACAATATGTGCTTATGAATAGATTCAATATGTCCTAGTAATTAACTTACCATCTTAAATACCGTTCTTTCAGTTTACTTTTTCACACACTTCTCTGCCATTATAACCATTAATCAGTTCTATATGCATATGTTTATATGTGGAATTGAATCGATATATGGGAAGGACTTGGGTACTGTTACGTGAACATAGTGTTGTTGGGTTTGAGCATTTTGTGATAAGGCCTCCCCAAAATTAGTTACGAATTTTCATGTTGCTGAGCCGTTCCACGTTTTCAGGATCGTGAAGGGATAAGATTAAACTCTCTTTGGAATCCAACGTAGCAATCCTTTCCATATCTTCCCTACTCATTTCAAAGTTAAAGATATTAAAGTTTTCGATAATTCTTTCCTTATGAACGGACTTTGGAATCGCAACAATTCCTCTTTGTATCAACCAACGTAAAGCAACTTGAGCCATGGATTTATGATGTTTCTCAGCTATTGATGCCAATACTTCATTTTTGAAAATGTCATTTTTCCCTTCAGCAAATGGTCCCCAGGACTCAATCTGAACATGGTGATCCTTCATAAATTGAGCATTTTCTACTTGTTGTGTAAATACATGCGTTTCAACTTGGTTTACAGTAGGAACGATTTCATGATGAACGATTAAATCCATCAGGCGATCATTTAGGAAGTTACTTACGCCGATTGCCCTGATCTTCCCCTCATGATATAATTCCTCCATCGCACGCCATGAACCATGGATATCGCCAAAGGGCATATGAATGAGATACAGATCCAAATAATCCAGTTGCAGTTTTTTCAGTGATGTTTCGAATGCTTTCCTAGCACTCTTGTAACCTGCATCCTGAATCCAAAGCTTTGTTGTAACGAATATTTCCTCTCTGGGCACGCCACTCTGCTTGATGGCACGACCGACTGCTTTTTCATTGCTATAAACAGCAGCGGTATCAATCAAGCGGTAACCTTCCATTAGGGCATTACAAACCGATTCTTCGCATACATTTTCATCATCAATTTGATAAACCCCAAATCCGAGTATCGGCATCTCGACACCATTGTTTAGTGTAACACTTTGCATTTTAGATCCTCCTGTTTTTTATACTCAAGTCTTAGAAAGCTGGGGCCTCGCATAGATCTTAATGTTCGCAAGCGATTGGTTAAGTATTGGATTCAAAGCTATTTTTGGTACCGGATAATTTTTTTATCCCTTTAACCAGAATGAGATAGGTAATTATAGATAATAAACTTGTAGAAAAAATAATAATTCCAAAAGGTATAGCAGAATTTTCGCCTGCAATTCCCACAAGTGGAGACGTAACGGCACCTAATGCGAATTGTAAAGTGCCGAGCACGGCGGACGCGCCCCCTGCAATATGCCCCTGCGATTCCATTGCTAATGTAAAAGAGATGGGGCCAATGATCCCAATGGATAAAGCGAATAAGAAGATCGAAATAAACATAGCTGATAATACTCCATGTACTAGTACTATAAATAAGACTGCAGCAGAAGATATAAACGCTAGTATTATTCCGATCAAAAACAATCGACTTTCCGTTACCCGGTCTGCAAGCAGTTTGACGAATTGAGATCCCAAGATAATAGCAAGGCCATTCAACGCAAAGAGGATTGAAAACAGTTGCGGCGACACGCCGTATATGTTTTGATAAATAAATGGGGTACCTGCAACATAGGCAAAAACACCTGCGAACAATATGCCATTGACTAGAGCATACCCTATAAAAGACCGCTTTCGGAATAAGCTATTATAATTTTTCATCAACGCACGGGGACTGCCTGAAATACGTTGTTGTACAGGTAAGCTTTCCTTTAACCCCCATATGGTTATCCCAGTTAACCCTATGCCTAGCACCCCTAAAAATATAAATACACCTAACCAAGAGCTGTATGACATAACCGTACTTCCAGCCGTAGGGGAAATTAACGGTGCCACATTGCTTATCATTGTCAGCAACGATATAAACTTAGTCATTTCAATCCCACTAAACCGATCTCGAACAATAGCGCGCGAAATAACAAGTCCAGCGGACGCAGCAACCCCTTGTATAAATCTTAAAGATATAAACCATCCTATGCTTGGTGCAAAAGCGCATCCAATAGAGGAAAGGATATATAGTATCATGGAAATCAACAAAGGCTGGCGTCTTCCATAAATGTCGCTTAATGGTCCCATTATCAACTGTCCTAGCCCTAATCCTAACAGACTAGTGGTTAAACTCGCTTGAACCGCAGTTGCGCTTGTTCCAAAAAAAACAGCGATTTGCGGAAGTGATGCAAGATACATATCGACGGTAAACGGCCCCAACGCCGAAAATATGGCCAATATTAGAGCAAAACCGAGAGAATTTTTTTGGGTCTTATATTTCATTCCTTTTACTCCTATGATTGTTTTAATGCTTTCTTTAAACTAACGCATTTGCTTTAGATGTTATGGGTTTGTTACTTCTGCCCCCATAGAATGAGCGATCTCACACCATGTGTCCGAGTCCACCAAATCCAACGACCGCTATATTTTAGCCGGAATCAACACCCCAATGGCGCAGCGGCGGATACGTTGTGATCCCAGTACATAAAAGTGGAGCGGCGACATCAAGATTAATGCCGTCTAGAATTCGAACCACGAAATCCTCCGTTATTACAACGATATGGGTGGAATAACCTCCCTGCGTATATTGTCCATATCTATCGATGACTCCGTAGGTACTCGTATGTCCATTAAGACAATATTGCTCCTTTCCTCTACGGCAACTCTCGCACTCTCCACAGGAATCAACCATACAGCCAACTCCTACCCGGTCACCAACAGTATACTTTGTGACTTCCAAACCAATCTGGGCGACAATTCCAGCGTGTCCTGGAACGGGAGGATATTGGACTGGCCCTCAATCTCCACGGGCAGTATGGATGCCAGAGTGGCAAATACCCGCATACTTGATCTCAATGAGAATATTATGCGGCTTAAGATCCCTGCGCTCAACTGTAGAACCTTCTGGACCGAACACAGCACGTGCATTAGCATTAATCATATATAACCTCCAATGAATAGAATTTTTATCAGTTAGCTATTTAGAAATTAGTAATTATTATCCACACTTCTTTATTAAACACCATGTGAACACCCTCTTTTCTAAATTTAAGTTCTCCTTTTTTTAGGTAAGTAAGCCACGGAGAGCGAATAAACAATACTGGTTGTTTTATCAACTTATGTCTATTATTATAAAAAAAGAAACCTAAGTTCAATGGTTAAAAAAGCGCAATTTGTTGAAATAGCAACATCATCACGAAAAGTGTTCATTATTTTTTGATCAGGGGGAAAAGACAAGATGATTAAAGTGGATCGGAGAATCCTAAAAACGCAAGAATCCTTAAAAAAAGCCGTTATTGAACTGATGGCTGTAAAAAACTTCGATGACATTACCATTCAAGACATTGCAAACAAGGCAAACGTAAACCGCGGTACAATTTATCTTCATTATCAGGACAAATATGATTTATTAGATCAAATCATGGAAACACACATTAATGAATTAAAAGAAATGGATACGTGGGCATGTCAGACGGAGTGGGCTGATGCTCTTGTTCCATATTTCGAGTACTTTGAGAAAAATTATTTGCTTTTTTCAACCATGCTAGCAGCATCAAAAGGTACACCTTCATCTTTTAGAACGCGGCTACTTGCTTATTTCATGGAAGGGTTCAAAGGGGAGATTGACAAAGAAAGCGGGAAAAATACGGAATTAGTCGAAGATGTGATGTTGCAATATGCTGGGACTGCTTATGTAGGGGTCATTGAATGGTGGATTCGAAATGGAATGCCCTATTCACCGCAAGTCATGGCCACACAAGTTGGCACCTTGTTAGAAAGAAGTTTTTAATCGGTATTATATTCTGTAAAGAAAATGACCTTTTTCCTTTTCAATAAAGGTCACAGTATATAACGAAACACTAAAACAACGGCAGCCGATTGGCTGCCGCTTCTGCTTGTTTTTTCATTTTTTTTAAAAGAGTTTTCATATTCTTTCTCGGTTACGTTTTCTAACCGGTCTGTATCACCCCAGTGTGAGTACTAAGTATACAAATCCAACTATCCTTCGTAACCCATGCCAATATTTTACGTTCGGTGGAATGTTCACCACATCGCCTGTTTTAAGGAATTGAACTGGTTTTCCGTCTACTTGATACCAACCCTCTACTCCAGTAACTAATAAAACTTGCCCAACATAATGAGAGTGCTAGTTATTACGGGCGTCTGATGCAAAAGTTACGTTTCCGATAGCTTTATTGAGGGAGACAGGATTGTTAAACACCAATTGTAAGAAGGCGTTAGCGATAAAGTTTTTTCTTCTTTTGACCCGACGGTAAAGATGGGGCTATTTCTTAAGTGCTCGTACGGAACTGTCAAAAAATAACTATGATGGAGGTTAATACAAAAAAATCTGTGATATTAGAATTTGAATCATTGTGTCTTGTATTGAGTTAAAAATCTCTAAGTTCAACTTCTCTATCTTGCCAACTAGCATCATGCTCTAACGAACAAAGAAATTTTTAAAGCTGCGGGTATTAATGAAAAAGAGAATACTCGTCTTATAAAGAGATGCTTGATGTGGGATAAAGATACAAATATCATCTGGGGTTTTAGGGCTCTCATACCACAAAAAAGAATTTCTAATTATCAAAGAAAAGCCCAAACTTCTGTGGACTTAAATGCTCGGTCATTCTGATCCCAAAAAAACCACACTTTACACCCATATTAGAAACGACGAGCAAAATCATATGGTGATCTTCTACACTTTAATTGGACAAAAAAAATTAAATCTAACAGATACAAAACATCGATATGTATTGTAGATTGGAACAAAAAATAATCATGTCATTCCACAAAGTAACTCTAACTATAGCCGCCCCTTTACGAAAGAGGCAAACTTGTTGTCATTCTCCCCTAAATATAAAAAAATCCTGATATTATCAGGACTTAGTTGGGGTAAACTTGTTGTCATTGTACAACATAGGCAATACTTAAAACCTGGAAATAAATAACTAAATTCACAAAACCTTTATTTTTTATCTGTTGTGATTTTGATCAGTCCGTTTTAATTGAAATCCGATGTTTTCTATGACTATAAATATAGAGTATCAAGAAGGCTATCTACTTTACTGTTTGTGAGACTGGTTGGGTAGGGCAGAACAATCGGTCAAAACGGCGCATCAATCCTTCAAGCGGACCAACAGGAAGCTTAGCAAACAACAATCCCAGCAACAGTGTAACAACTGCAACTATTACGTCGCCGAACGGAACTCCGTCCAGACTGTGCCCAATCTTTGCCAGATACAGAAACCAAACTATTACAAATTGAATGGCATACATGGTCAGAGCCATACGTCCGACTGCTGCAAAAGGCAATAATACAGTAGAGGCTTTTTTGGATATGAGACATGCAACGCCCAATACCAAGAATGAAATTCCTAATCCTATCATCGTTTGGAAGGTCGAAGCGGTGTGCGGAGCCGACTGCAAGAGCATATGCCACATTAGTGATTCCGTATTAAGCGGCCAAATTGCGTATTCATCCGGTGGCTGTACAGGAGCAACTCCTTGCATCCTTACCAGCCATTGTTCAAAGTGGAGACTCCAATTCGGAAGTACAAAAGCAGTCAGTGCTTTGCCAATAACAAGCATAACGATACCACTGCCTGCGAGTATGAGAGCTGTGCGTAATCTGGTCAGGTCAAAGCGGCCAATGGCCATACCAGTAACAAATGCAGGGATCAAGGCGATAGCAGACATTGGACCTCCTGCAATATCACCAAGAAGATAAGCTTTTGAGAAAATACTTGATCCCAGAATCATTAGCGGCGGGGCTGTCACGAGCAAAACTGCTGCTGTTGTAACAATGGTGCGGGTCGAACGGCGAAATAACATAAGGGCCAGCACAAACATAGCTGAATAGGCAGGCAAAATGATGCCATATGGAGTGTTCAGCATAATAAGCAAATAACCAATAATATCAACAAATACTGCACGGGCTAGCATTCGCGCACGGAAAGCGGCCGTATCCGCTCCCCGTTCCATCATGCGCTGTGCCATAATGGAATAAGATATCCCCCCGCACAATACGAATAATAGTGTCGTGTTTCCGGAAACAATCGCAGAAACGTTTGGGTTCGATCCGAAGTGCTGCAAATACATTCCCAGCACCGCCATTCCTCGTACTGCATCAAGTGCTACAAGACGCCTGGTGCCCCGCCTTCTTTTCGACTCTTCTACAGAGCTTCGAGAAGGAATATCGGTTTGTGTAACGTCGTAGGATGAATTGGATATACCTGCTGTATCTACTTCTTTATCATCTAATTTATTAGCAACCGTCTTTTCATTTACTTGATTTTCATTCAATTGGCTATTTACGGAAAAGGCTCGTATTTTGATATTGGCCTCTTCCTCATACTCTCTGACGGATCTGCTTATCAGTTTGATACTGCTTAGCAACTTGCATTCCTCCTTGAAAATCCTGGACTCGTATTTTTCATCAACCCGCATGTACAGGATGATGTTACGCTATAGTCCAATATATCCTGCAGATGTCGCTAAAGTTTGATCAAGTTGTAAACAAAATGTCACAGTAGGCGAAACCGTTTTATCGCGAAAACAGCCTTATTCACAGTTGATCACTGGAATAAGGCTGTTTGCAAAATTACTTAGGATTTGCTGGGAACAGCATTAAAAATGGAATTGGCCAGCAAACGGAATTGTTGCTGCGAATGAGCACCATTGGTGAGATCATTAGAGAACACAGTAATATTCTTTTTGTTTTCTATATAGGTGAAGGCCATAATCTTTCCTCTTGCAGCATCGTGACCTGGCCACCAGCCCGCTTTGAAGAAGTTTTCTTTATTACTAATGGTTGCAAGAATTTTTGCAGCTTTAGGTAGTTTCGTAATGTAAGAACCTGTAACGGTGTAGAAGTATTCTTCGTTATCGTAAGGGGCTGTAATCACATTATCCTGTTTGACATTCGCTAGGAAGACCCCTTCGTATCTTTCCCATGTCGGTCCAGCAAACGCAAATTGAGGAATACAGTTTTTCACGTTACCCATCCCCATATTTCCATAAGCAATGTATGGTTTCCCTTTCTCGACAAGTTTATCGGAATCGAATGTATTCACCAACACATCGGCATGCTGCTGATCATCGGTCACTTTAAAACCGAGATTTTTGAGCACATAAGCCGATTCGCCGAGAGCGGCTACCGTAGAAGGTTTAAGAACTTTACCAACGGGTTTGTTATTGCCGAATGCCGTGACATCAAGATAGTATTTCGAGGCCAGCGGGTTCAGATCATCATAGGCGACTGCAAAGTCACCCGCTTCATATCCTGTTCCGCTTTTGGATAGCATCGTAACCACTTTGCCGGATTTAAGCAATTCATTAACCGTTTTGATGGCATCGTTATTGGTGTTTAGGATTAAGACATAGGCAGAATCATTCGGCATTGGTGTGGCCGGAATCGATACGGAAGTCACCGGAGAAGTTTTGCCCGCAAACACTCCGGTTTCTCTAACCACATCACGTTCAAATCCTCGCAGGACAGGAAAATCCTGCACAATCTCGCCAGCTACGGAAGCATAATCTGAGACGTTAATACCATCATATAAAACCATGTTTGCAATGCCGTGTTTGGCCTGGTGCATATTTATGATAAATGAACCCGCAGGGTAGGTTTTGCCAGCAGTACTTACAGCTTCTGTCGAGCGTTCAACCGTTACTCCATTGCGGATAAGATATTCAATCATCCGATAAGCTTCCAGCGGATTTTTTTGAAGACTCTTATCGATCGGCAAAACGTAATACTCAGGAAAAAAATTCTCATTACCGTGACGAGGGCGGCCAATAACTTGATTTTTGACATTGACTAGATACCGATCTACGGCATAATCATCGATGTTATTGATTCCACGTTCATATACTTTTAGCTGGTTCAAAAATAAATTTTCTTTCTTTTGCATAACATAATCGGTTGCTGCAGCGACACTATAATACAATGCTTTGGTCGACTCTTCATTCGATTCAGGTGTTTCCAGCGTATGTCCCATTGCACCATGGTGCATGGCGAAGACAGCTGTATAGGCTGGAGACGCATCGTCCCATCCTGAAGAAGTCCCCTTGGAAACATATTTAGGATTTTCGACTGTTTTACGATGTTCTTCATAAGGAATATGGTAGTAATCATACTTTGTGTTTGCTATACCTGCTTCACCCATCGCTTTTGCCTGTTCTACCATGTTATCCATAAGCAGATCGTATTCAATATTCGGATCGTGAGGCGGTGTGGTAGGCTCAATCAGAAAATTCTTATCAAAGCCATGCAGATCTAGGAAAGAAATCGGCGACCACTTGGCAATTTGCTCTGTAACACTGCGTGTTTCAGGCTGGGTTTGATAAGAATTATCCCGATTCAAGTCAAAGTATTCAGCATTATAACGTTCGGTATGCACCCTTCCATCTGGATTTTCCGTATACAGGAACAGGAAAAACACATGTTCAAGCGCATCATCCATATTCAGAGTGACCGTACTCGATTTTCCATTGGACGAGGTGGTCTTGTACGTAACATTTTTATCGAGAGCCATGGTCTTAAAATAATTGATAATCGCATCAAAGCCCGGCGCTTCATTTGGATGAATATTGTTGATCCAGATGGGCACTTGATAATCTCCGAATGCACCGGATTGAATATCGTTCTCCAGCTTTGCAGGATCATTCAGCATGGCAGGATGAGTTACATTCTGATATTTGTCAATCGTTGCTTGATCTTTGGCAACCACAGTCATATACATATCGCGGCCTTCAACGGATTTGCCGATCGACATCGTTTTAATGTATCTGTCGTTTTTTTGAGCTGCTTGTGCCGTAATCGCATCAATCTCCGGCTTCAGTTCATCATACGTACGGAAGCTGTCGTATGGGACCAACTTAATGGGGGCCTGGGCAACGGTTTTGCCGTTGACTGCTGCAGCCAGTTCATAGGTTCCCATCAATGAGGCGTACAGTGGACGCTGCAGACTCGGTTCGGCAAGATTTTCCGTACCGTAAGTAAGACCAAAATTGATATTGGCAGTGACTTCTCCGTTTTCTGCTTTGACCTGAGTAACGGTGATAAAGGGGGCGCCATTATAATCGTGATCCTTGTACGATTTCCATTCCGATAATGGCTTGCCACCATAAGTCCAGCTTATTTTCTTTATATTGGTACCCTTCGGAAGCTTAAATCTAGCTTTAATGGTTCTTTTCTTCGTCATGGATGCCAGATTGTTATCCAATTTCAGTGTCGGGATATTTTTAACCTGCGTTGAGATTGTTTTTGTTGATTGACTCTGTTTATCGTTTAACAACGTGCTTTCTGTACGTTGTGCAGCATCAGCCATAGCCATGTGCGGAGCAGTGATCTCCAGAAGCATGGCGGCGGATATGGTTAACGCCAAGCAGAACCTTACTATTGGTTTTGTACCCATTCTTTTTCCCCCTATGGATAACCGGAAGACCATGTTGTGCTCATAAAGAGCATTTAACAGACTATTGTCCGGCAAATTACGATTTTATATATTGTCCAATCCTATTCAAGATCTGTTTTCTGCCCGGAAGGATTGTCTGTCATCGAATGAGAAGCGTCGGAGTTTATGGTACTTTGCACAAATTGCTTCAAATCAGTTCGACTTTTTACATCCAGAACAGCCGCTTTGCCCACATAAGTTTCTTTTAATAGCTTCATTGGCGGTATTTGTTCATTTCCCTTTAACGTACTTTGATACCCTACCGAAGCCAAATTCCACATATCGGAGACTGACAAATTGGTATCGATATACGGACTGATTTCCTCTAGAATGGAAGGAAGCTTCATAATGGAAGTCGTTGTTTTGACCTTCTCGGCTAATGCCGTAATAAATTCGCGCTGTCTTTCTGTTCTGGAATAATCGGACATGGCATCATGACGAAAACGGACATATTGAAGCGCCGTTTTGCCGTTGAAATGCTGCTGTCCCTGCTTTAAATTAATATCGTACTCATGCAGATCGGCCTTGCTTTCATAGTACATATCCTTTTCGACATAAAAATCGAGTCCGCCTACAGAGTCCACGAGTTTAATAAACCCCTGGAAATCGGTATATACATAAAAATGAACAGGCACCCCCAACAATTCGCTGACTGCTTTCATCGCCGTATCCGGCCCATGCGTAACAGCCGTGTTGATTCGGTTTTTGCCGTATCCGGGAATATCCGTATAAGTGTCACGCAAAATCGAAAACACATGGATATGCTTATCGGTAGGATTCAACGAAACAACCATCATGCTGTCGGATCTGGGTACCTCGCCCTTGTCGCTTCCACGGGCATCCACACCCATCAGCAAAATATTGACAGGCTCAGTTCCCTCCCATGCTGGAGCTTCCAGAGCTTCGGTATTATCGGTGCTTACATTAATGAACGGGGAGTTTGCCGGAGCCTTATTAAATCCTTCCAGCCCTTTGTAAATCGAAAAGAAATAATAAAAAATAAAGCTTACAGCAGCGACCACAAGTAACAATGTTACAATTAATATCCTCTTTTTCCTCTGTGTCATGTCATTCTTCCTTTCCGAATTATGAACGCGTCTGTCCCTTCTGTATTTAAGATTTTTGCAAGGCTGCTACGAGGAGTGAAGTGTAATATCGGCTACCCCCTGGTTTTAAATGGACGCCATCTCTATAAAAGTATTCATCTTTGCCTACACTGGCCGAATACCAGTCCACCACGCTGACGTTGCTAAACTCATCGGCAACCTGTGCAATCGTGTCATTCACCGTGTTTTGCCATCCTTTCGGAACCCGGGTGGTGACCAAGATTACCTGTCTGGCTCCAGAAAGGGATTGCAGTACGTCGTGCAGTTGGTCTCTGCTAAACGGACCATTGGTGCCGAGTTCGATAATGACTTGGTCTCCCAGTTTGCCTTGGGTGGCTAATTCATTAATGACTTTTACAGCTTGAGACATCTGCCGGCCAACCTTGCCGTCTACCGTCATATTCGGAAGCTGCTCTTTTAAATAAGGCTCAATTCCGACCGTAACCGAATCTCCAATCATCGTGACGCCCTCGCCGTTTAAGGACGCGGATGGTTGAGCTTGTTCTCCGCTGGTACTGGAAGCCCCAGGCTTTTGTGCAGCAGGCTGCATCGCATCAAAATTGTATAGAGAAGAATCCTTGCCGCGTGGTTCGTTATCATCCGAATTTTGCTTTGAATGTAGATGGAGGCCTATGGCTCCTATGACGATAAGAAGAATCATAAAACCCCATAATGCCCTCACTTTTCTGACATTTTTTTTGTTCATACCTAGTTCATCCTTTCCTTTAACATGCTAGTAGGTTTTATCCTGTTTGATAGCATCAATCAAAACCGAGGCATAATACTGAGCTCCTTCTGGTTTCAGATGGACACCATCGTCATAAAATAGATCCTTGCGGTTTTCGCTGGCCGAATACCAGTCGATAAGTCGTACATTTTGAAATTCACCAGCAATTTCACGCAGATTGTCATTTACGGTATTCTGCAACCCTCTCGGTACTCTGGTCGTTATCAGATAAATTTGCCGAGAATCCTGTAGTGAAGTCAGCAAGGACTTCAGTTGACTCTGGTTAAACACGCCGTTGGTGCCGAGTTCAATAATAATTTTATTGCCAAGCTTGCCCTGTGCCCGCAGGTCATCAAGCACATTCCCAGCCTGTGACATTTGCCGTCCCACCTTGCCATCAATGGTCATACCGGGGAGCTGCTTTTCCAGAAACGGGGCGGCATCCAGAATGACGGAATCTCCGATCGCCGTGACCCCCTCTCCTTCTGCGGAATGGACTGTATTTACATCGGAAAAGCCGGATTGCACCTTTTCTGTCTGGACGGGTTCCCGGCTTACAGTTGCTGGAGCATCAGGCACAGGATCTGGTGAATTCGTCTTCCATGATGTCAGGACCAGAATAATGGCGATAACAATGACGACAAGGCCTAACTGGCTGCCAGCGCCTGACCTGCGGAGTGATTTTAGGGTCCCGCGACGAATGGGCTCTTCGATGTATCTGTAGGAAAGACTTGCCATTATGAAACTGGCCGTTACCTGCAGAGCAATACGTATATAGCTGGCATCTTCGGTATTCACCACCGGACTTGACAAAATAATGATTGGATAATGCCAAATATACAGACTGTAAGATCGCTTACCGATCCAGCTCAGAGGCCGGCAACCGAGCCATCGTTCCAGTCGATTGGCCGGATGAACAAGTACAGCAATAATAACTGCAGTAATGAGTGATAAATAAAGAAAACCGCCGCGATACAGCGAATCATCAAACTGGTTGGTCTGACCGATCATGATAAACAGCATTACAATGCCCAGCACGCCAGTCATATCCAGCATGGTCCGTGACGAAGAGGATACATTTTCGCTCAGTCTCCAGCTGGGCCAGATTATCGCCAGAGCCGCTCCGATCAAAATGGCAAACACCCGCGTGTCCGTCCCGTAATACACCCTGCTCGGATCTGTTCCGGGTTCGTATATCACGGCCATGGCTATGGCGGATACGGCGGCGCAACCCAGAATGTATAACATCAGTCTTCCTCGTCGCGGCGCAAGGCACAGACCGATCAGTAGAACAAGCGGCCAGATGACGTAAAACTGTTCCTCAATGGAAAGCGACCAGAGGTGACCGATTGGAGAAGGCGGGCCAAAGCTCTCGAAATATGAAACATGATGAAAAATGAGATACCAGTTGTTTACGTAAAAAAGCGAGGATACAAAATGGCCTCTTAACGCCTGCAGTCTGGAGAAATCAGTAATTAAAAGCCACAGTGCCACTGCAGTCAGCATAAAGATCATGGCCGGCAGTAGTCTGCGCATTCGTCTGATCCAGAATTGTATAATGGAGAAACCACTGCGCATCCTCCATTCGAAAAGAATCTGATCCGTAATCAGATATCCTGATAGGACGAAGAAAATCTCCACCCCCAGCAGCCCACCTTCTGCCCATCTGAAATGAAGATGATAAGCAATAACAGCAAGCACAGAGATGGCTCTTAGCCCATCCAGGCCGGTCATATAACGTTTTATGGGTTGATTCAGGTGCAAATTCCGGTTTCCATTCACTATGGTCCATTCCTTGTCCTTATAGGCTAATGATCTTGCTTCATTTACTATAAAAAAAAGATGTCGCGAAAGTTTGATCAACATGTAAACAAATTGTCACAACGGTTGCAAAAAGAAAAACCTTATTCCGGCTGAACAACCGAAATAAGGTTTTTGACGTCTACAAACATGGCGATCCTCACCGCTATTTCAATTCAATGATCAATGACTCCTTGCTAGGAGAATCCGTTGACGCAGTCTGCGAGGAATCCAATTGTTTTAGTCCTTGAAGCAGTACACTTTTATTGTTCGGATTCCAGTATATATGCGTCGGCACAATTCCGCGATACACCGGTTCCTTATACAGTATATTTCTTCCCTGCACCTTGCCTACGTAAGTAACATTTTGATCATACTCGGTGTATGCGATATTTTTCCTGTCAGGCGAGAATTCAAAATCAAACACTTTTTCCAGAATGACGGAGAGTTCGCCGTTTCGCCGATCATATTCATACAGTGAATTATCCGTTCCGAGAAACACAAACTGGTCGTTATTCATCCAGGCTACTGAATCTCCACCAATCTGACGCTCGTATTGAAATTCAATATTCTTCCCGGAAACCTTCCCCATGGTTAGTATCTTTTTCTGACCTTTTTTTGCACCAAACAACTCCACCAGTATGCTGCGGCCATCATTTGCAATGTTAACACTCAAAAGCGTGTCTTCCTTCATAATGCCTTTTAACTGATACTTGCCAGAAGTTTGAGACCCCATATCGTAGATGTACAGGCTATCCGCTCCATTATCAAACGGATTTTCTACCAGGTAGCCGATATACGAACTGTTGGCCGACCAGGAAACATATTGTACATAAGACTCGTTTCTAGTACTGATCCTGTCTATTTCCTTTTCCTTGCCATCCTGCAAGGAAATAAGCCTTAGGGTTGTCTCCGAGGAAGAACGAGAAAATTCGCAAATATATTTCCCATCGGGAGAAAGTGTCGTATTGGAAGTTACCTTACCGATTCCGGGTATGGCCTTGCTCTGCTCATACGGATAAGTTAAACGTTCCACCGTGCCTCGCTTCAGTATGGTCATGGCTCCGAACGATGCGATAACGGCATTTCCAGACGACCATCCCAGTAGCTCCCCCCGATTTACAAAACGATCCGGAAGCCGATATATTTTTTGGACCTGAAACGGCCGAGAGCTTTGATCGGTACTGGAAACTTCATTGCTGTCGGCGATGACGACGGTCTCTGTTTTTGGTTCTGAACCGCATCCTGACAGCAGTAATACCACGAGAGATAGGACCAGCAGCATTACAACATATTTATTGCCCATTATTCATTCTCCGTTCCCCGCGGTTTCCAGCGCTTTAAATTCTACCGTAACGATGGTTTCATTATGCTCGTTTGCAATCGAGATGGAACCCGCAAATTCTTCAACGATGGATTTCACAATGCTGAGCCCCAATCCTACACTGCCTTCCTCCGCACTGTCGGAATGAGCTGGATAAAATGGCTGTAACAGGTGTGACAGATGTTCTGCCTCAATCGGATCGCTTGGATTGTTGAAAATCAAGCGGATCTTTTCTTCTGCCCGTACTGCTTTTACCGTTACTACCGAAAACGGCAAACTATATTTTATCGCATTATCTATCAAGTTGATGAACAGCTGTCTGATTCTGTCCCTATCGGCCAACATCATCAATTCCTCATTCATCTCATATTCAATGGTCTTTTTATAGCGCTGTGCCCGGATCATCATCGATTCACACACATCCTGCAGAATTAGCCCGATATCTACCCGATCAAGCTCATTGATCATGATATTTTTGCGTGAAACTTCCAGTAGTTTTAGCACCATCGCATGCAGGCGCTTGCTCTCCTCGATAATATGATTCATCCCTTTGCCAAAAAAAGCACGGTCTTTCTCACCGTTCATTCTGATCAGCTCCGCATATCCCAGAATGGAGGTTAATGGCGTTTTCAGTTCGTGAGTAATATTGTCAAAAAAGCGCTTTTCCTGCTGGTGAAGCTCTTTCAAATGGTCCCGGTCCTTCTCAATAATATGAATCTGTCTACTAATTTGATCAATCATATCGTTAAAATTCTCAGCCAGTCGGCCAATTTCATCCCTGCGTTTAAAGTGAAGGCGGATATCCAGATTCCCGTTTTTCACCTCAGTGGAGGCTTGCGTCAGTCTGGTCAGCGGGATGGTAATATGCCTGGAAAGAATATAGGAAAACAGAAAAGCTGCCGCAAAAATCGCCAGGGCAATATAGAGGGTAATCTGCCGAATCTGTCCGGTTTGTTCGTAGAGTGAGCTGAAATCTTTGTAAAAACGCAGTATGCCCACCTTTGAACCGTCTATAACAACCGGATAGGAGAAAAGGACAGTCGTCTTATTACGATCATAAGTAATGCTGTACGCTGTATTGCCACCAATCGCCTGCTGCAGATCGCTTTGCATGTGCTGCTGAAAAATGGAGCTGTCCGGGGCATAAAGCAATTTGCCCTCCACCGTATACACGCCAATACTGCTGTCCGTGGTATGGTTCAGATTAGTTGCTATTTCCCTCGCAATTTCTCCAAAATACAGCTCATTGCTACTGAAATGGTTAATCAGGAAAGCCTGACGCACATACACGTTGCTGTTATTTTTCAGTCCGATCAGTTCGGAGGTAACCAGATTCTGATTGCTTGTCCGGATAAATTCCTTGACTGTCTGATTGAGCACGACAAAAGAAAGCGAAAAAATCAGAAAAAAACCGATCAGGAATTTGATGCTGATTTTACGTATCATGCTTATCCACCCATTTTTTTAAATTTGTACCCGATTCCGAAGACGGTAGTAATGCATTCGGTGGCGTCTAGCTTTTTGCGGAGTCTCTGGATATGCGTATCAACCGTACGGGTATCTCCGACAAAATGATAACCCCACACCAGATCAAGCAGTTCGGAACGTGTAAAGGTTTTGCCCTGATGTTTAACCAGCATCATAAGCAGATCAAATTCCTTGGGGGTCAATTCAACAGGACGGCCTTCTATTTGGACGAGTCGTTCTTCTTCGATCACTTCAATATTGTCAAACCGAATGACGGCTTTCGTGGCTTCTTCCCTGTCCGAGCTGTTCGCCTGCTCCACTCTGCGCAAAATGGTTCGAATGCGTGCAACAACTTCGCGCAGATCAAAAGGCTTGGTAATATAATCATCGGCACCGAATTCAAGGCCTAGAATTTTATCGGTAATGTCCGATTTGGCTGTAATCATGCAGATCGGTATGTTATAGTCCGTTGTCACCTTTTTGCAAATGTCTAGACCGCTCTGGTCAGGTAGCATCCAATCTAACAGCAGCAAATCGGGCTGAAACGACTGCAGCTCATGCATTCCCGTTGCTCCACTGGCCGCTGTGCGTGTCTGGAACCCCTCCATAGAAAGCCCGTACGAAAGCAAGTCGGCAATCGGGGCATCATCTTCGATAATAAGAATCTTTGCTTTATTCATCGTAATCCTCATCTCTTTTTTTAATACGGTAGGTTTATGACATTGTCCATTATATTAATCATTCAGGGGAAAACAATCAAATGTATATTGTAAATCCTCATACCCACTATCAGCATATAGCCCCACCTTTTCTGTTATAAGAAGCCGTACCATGAGCGTTTTTCGATAAAAACTTAAGCAACATAAGCGATAAACAAACTAAGGTTGCTTATAGGAAGTTCATCCCAGTTCCAGCTGTTATTGGCCTATTCGAAAGGTCAATCATAAATAACGAAATCTTCGCCTGATGTGAAAGTGATGTGTCCGTTGTTTTGGAATAGCTGTTTGTTACCTAGCCAGCATTTTGTCCAGCAAGTCCTCCAGCTCGGTTGAAGGTCGTTGTGACTGAACCCGTTGAGTAAGAATTGCTCACGGTTCCGTTAGAATTGTATCCGACTAAACCACCAGCGCGGGACAGTCCATCCACTTGGCCAGTCGCATAACTTTGGCTGACGGTGCCTTGAATATTATAGCCTGCAATTCCTCCAACATATCCAGTAGATTTGGTTCCCCTCACGTTGACAGCCGATATAGACTTAGTAATCGACGCGTTGTTAACACCCGACCAGACCACTCGCATAATCATAGGTGCCCTCTCCGAGCGCTTCTACACTGCCGGATGCAAATACATTACTGATTTGACCGAAACTTGTACCAGTAACACTTCCTACGTTCCTATTTCCGATTATGTTAACATCCATTAACCGAACGTTACGAACAATACCTGTAGCCATTAAATTGCCAAAAAAACCGACATTCATTGACAAGGGCTGATTAATCGTCAAGCCGGAAATCGTGTATCCGTTCCCATCGAACACACCCGAGAAATTGGCAATCGGGTTCCAAGTACAATCCGTTAATTGGATATTAGCACCCAATTTGTAATAAGCGTTCGGATTAGTCCTGATACCATCCAGCATCGCCGCTGTCGTGATGATATAAGGGTTCTGTTCCGTACCGTTTCCCGTTCCGTAAAAAGCATGTGCCCGTGAAGGGGCGACGGGAACAATAGCTGCGGCAAGAATAATGACCACTAGGATTAATTTTAAATAAGAAGTAAGCTTTTGGTTTAGACGAAATTCCTTAATTAATGGTAACAATAAAAGTCCCTCCTTCTTATGCGACAAATAAAATCATCTGAATTGTTTAGGCTAATGCCACCTCATCTCATATAGTACTAAGTACAGCAACGCTATTTTCTCTCAAGGAAAAATTTAAATTTAAGCATGAAAAATAACCGTTCATTGAAAGAACGGTTACCCGCTTTTCAGTTTGTTTTATCGCCGCTGCCTTAAATAACATTCCCCTGGCCTACTAAAATCAGGATGCGATTATATGCATTGCAATATCGACATACATTAAATAAATATTATATATGAAACGATGCTGCTTTCCTGTTCACACAATCACTGTCTCCTTTGTAGGTTTTGGCTGTTATTTTGATACGAAGATTTTAGCATGGTATGACTGAACAAATTTTGAACATTCACACTTCTGCTTCTTCGAAGAATGCTCTAATCATAAACCTGGCTTAGATATTAATGAACCGAGAAGACTCAGCTGATATGTGACGGTTTCATTGCCCCTAAAGCCTCCATTTAGACGACTTCTAGAGCAACTTTGTATTGTCTACCAACAACAGCAAGCCACTAATCCTAGACTAACAGATTAGTGGCTTGTTCGTGGAGTTTATAAGGGACTCATATTAAAGTTCTCAGCGGAGTTTCTTGTTCAACGGGTCCTTAAATTTCTTTCCCATTTGACTCAACAACTTTTTTGTACCAATAAAAAGAATCTTTTTTATAACGCTTTAATTGTTTGATATCATCATCTGTTCGATCTATATAAATTAATCCATACCGTTTTTTATATCCGTTACTAGTGAATAATAAATCGATGGCAGACCACGGATTATAGGAAATGACCTTTACACCAAAATCAATCGCTTTTTTAACTGCGAGGATATGGTTTTTCAAATAATCAATTCTGTAATCATCATGAATCCTCCCATCAATGGTCAACTCGTCGTATGCACCAAGACCATTCTCTGTGATCATCAAGTGCATATTATATCTTGTATAAATATCACGCAAAATGTATTCCAGTCCAGTTGGATCTATAGCCCAGTCTGTAGTCTCCAGAGCAGGATTCTCGCACATTTCATAGAAGCCCGGATGTGTTTCGAAGCCAGATATTTCTCCCTTGATACCAGAGACATTAACTCCCGACCACTGTTCATCGGCAACCTCTGGACAGGCTTTGGCTGTGTCACTGGCATAGTAATTCAGAGTCAAAAAATCAGATTTTAAATATGAGTGGTTGATTTCAAATGGTTTTTCGCAATAATTTGTTACCTCTGGATCCATTCCAATTAATACCTAGTGATCATATTCTAGCTCTCCATAAAACGTGACTTCTCAGTTAAGCTTCTTACTAAAAGCAAACCATCTATTTACCCCAATCTTATTTAACTTGGTAGGTGTGTACATACATTCACCCCATTATGGGAGAAATTGTATCAATGAATGATTCGTCAAATACTTCAATATTCCTTTTTCTAAGAGAATCTAATTATGTCGAAATAAATCCTATAATTTCGATTAAAGCGAAATTATCTTATGTCATTCCCATAAGTAACTCTATCTAATAGCCGCCGCATTAAATATTACAAATTCCTCGTAAGGGATAAACTTGTTGTCACTGTACAGTTGCGCCATGCTGCACTTGACGTGTATATTTTCCCCACATATAATTGAAGTCAATAAAACACATGAACAATTGCTCATATGTTAATAAAATAGAAAGCTGGGATATGTATGGCAGGACATAATCATGGACATCGACACAACAATAAAAAAGTTTTGCTGATCTCCTTCATCATCATCACTACTTACATGCTGGTCGAAGCTTTTGGTGGATTTATTACCAATAGTTTAGCTTTGTTCTCGGATGCAGGTCATATGTTATCGGATTCTCTTGCGTTGGCGATCGCTTTGTTCGCGTTTAAGTTTGGAGAGAAAGCTGTCAATAAGGAAAAAACCTTTGGTTACAGGAGATTTGAAATATTGGCTGCAATGCTAAACGGTGTTACTCTGATTGCGATTGCCTTATACATTTTTTACGAAGCGATTGAAAGGTTTATAAATCCTCCAGAAGTAGCTACAGTAGGGATGCTAGTTATCAGTATTGTTGGCCTGTTCATTAATATACTCGTTGCCTGGATTATGATGCGAGGTAGCGATACAGAGCACAACCTGAATATGAGAGGTGCTTATCTGCACGTCCTCAGCGATATGCTGGGATCTGTTGGAGCGATTATTGCCGCTCTTCTGATGATGTTCTTGGGATGGGGTTGGGCAGACCCACTTGCTAGTGTAATTGTCGCAGTACTTGTCCTTCGCAGTGGTTACTTTGTTAGTAAGTCTTCCCTGCATGTGCTTATGGAAGGAACACCCCGTAACATTGATGTAGAGGAAGTCGTACAAGCCATTTCGCAGTTCGAAGGTGTGAAAGCCGTACATGATGTGCATATTTGGTCAATTACTAGCAACTTAAACGCTCTGACTGCGCATATTGTAGTTGATGGAAATAAAACAGTGTATGAAACCGAGGCCCTACTGCATAGTATCGAGCATATGCTGGAGCATAAGAACATTCCTCACTCTACTTTGCAGATCGAGTCCGAACAGCATAGACACGATGAATCCATTATGTGCACTATAGAGTCAGGTGCGCCGGATGCACATGCACATCATAGCCATTAATAAAAGGAGGACTGTTTGACTTTTTTGGAGCGGCTGAATCCTCGACCGCTCCCCTAAGTACCAATGCACTCCTTGGAAATTTGTTCTGTAGACTTAGATCCAAGTCTGTTAACGCAAAATGGGTCATTCCTTCTTAAATGGAGCGATGGCATCTAGTATAAACCTCATTATTTTCTCAAAAGTCAAATTCATATCTGAATCGAGATAATTCAAGTCTGCCCACCATCACAATACGGTTTTTCGTACGCATCTTTACCTACGCGATTGCCCTTTGATACGATTCAATCAGTGATTCAAGGTGACCTTATTATTTTTGAAATGGTGACTTTTCCGTTCTCTTTACATATTAATAGCACCTGAAGCTATTCCCTCTGACTTTTCCAATCCAAAAAAGAACTGACCGTCGTAGCTTCTTTCTTTTATATGTCCAGTAGTATATAAATAAAGATTAATAAAATGAGTGGACTGTTTAATCAGTGCCTTTCATAAAATTCTGAGTCAAATGGAGTGAAGTCTCTTTTAGAGTATTAATAAAAATACGTGTCGCAGCACTCAGGTATTTATCTTTCCTGTAGATAATTCCTATATATCGAGCAAGATTAACATTTAAAATGGGAATAATTCTGATACGAGGATGGTTAAGGTACTCTAAGTAAGGTCGCGGTAATATAGTTACCCCTATCCTATCTATAACCATATTAATTAAAGATTGCATGGTTGTAATTTCAAAGACCGGTTCTGGAATAAACCCCACATCTTTACAAGCTTTATTTATAAGCTGTCTTATAAAATATTGTTCAGGAAGTAAGATGGAAGGTGTTGTTTGCAAGACTTCTATACCTAATTTATCCTGATTCTCTAACGGGTGTCCAACAGGCACTGCAAACGCCATTTCCTCTCTATATAAAGAAATGGTTTCTAATTCATCCCCTTTCATAGGTAAAAAAACAATGCCTATATCCAGCTTATTTTCTAACAGTTGTTTTTGAATATCCCCAGTACGTAATCCAAACACAGATATCTTAACACCAGGATATAGATGATGAAAACTACGTAATGTGGGCGGAATGAGGTAATTTTCAACGGTTAACAAGGTGCCTATAGAAATGGTTCCTCTTTGAAGGCCATTTAGTTCATCTATTGAGGTTTTTGCCTGTTCCAGTTCATGAAAAATGTTACGTGTATACTTTAAGAGTAATTCCCCTGATTCCGTAAGAGCCGTCTTTTTACCAATGCGATCAAATAAAAGTGTGCCAATTTCATGTTCTAACAAACGAATTTGTTGACTTAAAGAAGGTTGAGAAATCCCTACCTTTTCTGCTGCTCTTGTAAAATGTAGCTCTTGGCACACAGCGTAAAAATATTCAAGTTGTCTTAACTCCATTCTTAAGCCTCCTGATTTAAACGGTAATAGTTCCTACCTTTACATTTTGCAAGTTTATTAACATGAATTTCAATAGGAATACTATAAACAATCTTAGATATTACACATTATATCATAGGTTAAACCTATGGTTATTATATAAATAATTGAATTGTACTATTGATTGAACTGTCTTAGACTATTAGTTGCACAGAGATCCATTTAATCCTAAAAGTATAAATTCTTTAAACTGTGTAAAAATTTTGTGGGGGTGATAAGATGGGTAGTCAAAAAACAGAGATTATCTACTACAGTGAGTTTTTAATAAAGAGTAGTAAGCCTGCCGTTCGAGCATGTTCATGGAAATGGAAAGACATTTATCCATTACTCAATTAATCTGTATCGGAAGGCTTTCTTTAAAGTGGCCGTGGAACATTGTCACTCATTCATAATCATACAGGGGATACGCATGGAACTTCATCAACTATGAAAGTAGTCGTCCAAATTTTTAAACCTGGTGGGCATAATAAAGCTCATCGTCATACTAATGTAGCTCTCAATCTAGTATTTCAGGGCGAGGGTTATAGTATCGTGGATGGAGAAAAGATTGAATTGAAAAAAGGCGACCTATTCTTAGCTCCTCCTTGCTCTGCTCATGAGCATTGCAACACTTAGCAAACAGAGGATGCTATTATTTACACGTTTCAAAATGTACCGGTTCTTACTTCAATGGGCACTTGGTTTTTAGAGAAACCGGTGGGTAGTACACCTCGTCACATAGTCAAACCAGATACACAAATAAAGAATAACTAGAAAAGATTAGTTAATACTTTTGGCCTGAAGAATGTAACCAAACTTTAAACAACATGAACATAGAACAATTTAGTCATTCAAATATACCTTTTAAAAATTATCTGAAAGGATTTAGTATTTGACCTTATGTACAAATTAGTTCTTGTAATGTATATACACTGGAGGATATAACTGATGAAAAATTTTAATGTTGCTATTCCAACTCCCTTTCGTGATGATGAGAGCTTATATTTAGAAGGATTCAATCCTATTGTTAAACATTTAACAGATAACGGGATAGATTCACTACTTGTGTCTGCTACGACAGGCGAACAAAATTCAATGAGCATTGAAGAGCGTATCCATATTATTGATTATTTTAATCAACAAAAATTTGAAAATGTTGAACTGATGTTTGGCGTATCAGCTACAACAACAAGAAATGCAATAAAACTGGTTAAAAAGCTTGAGGAATCTGTTTTTGATTCTATTCTAATTCAGTTTCCACCTTACATTCAGCCGACACAACAACAAGCTATTTCTTATATCAATGAGCTGCTACAACATACCACCAAAAACGTTGTCCTTTATAATAATCCTTTCCGAACAGGATTTGAGCTAAGTGCTGAATCATTAAAGACTGTTATTAACCAGAAGTACTCTAACCTTGTAGGACTTAAAGAAGAGAGTGATGCCAAACGTCACCATAATACTGACTTACCAGATGATTTCATCATGTTCGCTGGTGGAGATGTAAATCTTATAGAAAAGATAATGAATGGATGTAATGGACTTTCTAGTATGGTAGGAAATGTTTACCCACAAGAAATCAAACAAATTTTTAATGACTTATTAATGAATAAACCAGTAGACCTTTGGAAGATAAAACAATTAATTAATAAAGTTACAAGTGGTCAAGCCATCATAAACATAAAAAATCACTATAATTCTTTAGGTATAAAAGTAGGAGCTTGTCGTTCTCCTATTAACTAACGGGGGAAGTCCAAAAATTCGCTTAATTTAATTAAAATGTTTAAAAGTAACCGTCAAGTAGAAAACAACATTTTATTATGTTCTCTGCTTTACGGTTACTATTGTGGAACAATATGGAAGTGTGGCAATCCAAACAATAAATGAATTGATTACCTAATTTAGAAAAGCTTTAGTATTAAATACGGAGGATCTATAGCGATCATGGGTATTTCACAAAAAACCAATCAACTAGGACAACCGAAACCGGATCTAAAGCCTAGAATAGGATTACTTATTATAGGTATCATCCTAATGGGAGCCAATCTCAGAGCCCCACTAACATCAGTGGGTCCACTAATAAATTCTATACGTGACAGTTTAGGCATATCTAATATACTAGCAGGGACAATAACTACAGTACCTTTACTTACTTTTGCATTCTTATCCCCTTTTGCCCCTAAGTTAGCTCAACGTTTTAGTACGGAGTTTATCCTATTTATTTCTTTAATCTTATTAACCATTGGATTTGGAATACGTTCTTTTGGTGGTGTAATAACCTTATTTATAGGAACAATCTTAATTGGTTCATGTATTGCCATTGGTAATGTATTACTCCCCAGTCTTATTAAACATAACTTTGCACAAAATGTAGGAATGATAACAGGGATTTATATAGTCTCTATGAATTTATGTGGAGCTATTGGATCCGGTATAAGTATTTCCATCTCCTCATTATCAGGGTTAGGATGGTCAGGAGGTCTCGGATGCTGGGGAATCTTATCTCTTCTTACACTTTTCTTTTGGTTACCACTAATACAAAATCAACATAAATCTATTAGATTTGTACAAACTAAAAAGAAAGTTAAATCTATAAACTTATGGCATTCTAAACTAGCATGGAATGTCACGTTATTTATGGGTTTTCAATCCTTAATCTTTTATACCATGATAACGTGGCTTCCTGAAATTCTTGAACAAAAAGGGCTGAACACTCATGAAGCTGGCTGGATGTTGTCTTTAATGCAATTTGCTATGCTTCCTACTACGTTTATTGTCTCTATTTTAGCTGGACGTTTAAAGAAGCAGCATCCATTAGTACTGGTTTCAGTCATCTTGCTTATTGGAGGGGTATTCGGTATCTTACACGGAAGCACGATCCTTATTCCAATATGGATAATTATGGTTGGAATTGGAGTGGGATTTGCCTTTAGTTTAGCTATGATGTTTTTTAGTTTACGTACTCAAGATACGAATGAGGCAGCAGAATTATCCGGTATGGCTCAATCATTAGGTTATCTTTTGTCTGCTATCGGCCCTGTCTTATTTGGATGGTTGCATGATGTGACACATAATTGGAATACTTCCTTACTGATGTTAGTTTTAACTTCTGTTATTATCTTTATCACGGGTATAGGCGCAGGAAAAAATGAATATGTAGCATAGGATACCAGTTAGTAAACAAGAAAACTTGGTTTTTAACCCAGTCTCAAAAACATTTGTTTTTGGGACTTTTTTGTAATTGGTATTAATATATAAAGGGGAATGGATAGTTGAAAACAAGAGAACTTCTTACTGACTGTCGCTATTTTATTGAACTAACGTTTCCCGTGAGTTGGACAAGATTATTAGAACTGAATGCTAATCCGTTGAATTTATGAATCCCAGTTCCAAATTTGGCGAGATCATTTCTTTATTTCCTGGGATCTTTCGAATTGATCCACTTAATCATTAAGCTCCCTGGAAATGATTTAGTTTCCTCACTCAAGCTCATGGAAGCGCTGCATGCTATTGTGCCGAACGGTACGACATATTTCTTGCAAATTACAATTAATATCTATTTTACACAACTAAGATAAGCCGTCCCCGACCCTCAGCCTCCAGTCATTACATCGTATGGTAGTACCAACAGAGTATTCAAAATCACATTCACCAATAAGAAGAAGCCAAGCTTGCGACAAATGACATTAGAAGCAGGATTGCAAAAGCATGAATGAATTCATGTTGGTTTTCAGAATGGATAGAAGCTATGGCTTTCGCTGTTGCTTCTGTGGCTATCCCTCTGCCGATGTGTCTATGGCTTAAACCTATACTTACAATCAAATATATAAAATCCTTATTAAATAAAGACTAAATAATAATTTAATCAAACTAAAAGAAATACGGGTTTTGTGAAGATGTCTTAGAAAACCCGCATAGCAACGTGGATTCTTCATGAGATTCCCAAATTATTTTGCTATATCAACCTCAGTAGATTTGTTTTCATTTGGACTATGAAATTTCATATCTCATGGACTCTCTGAATCCTTTGCTAATAATTGATCTCATTGATATAACGATTTAATGTTCAGTGACACAAAGTATTCCCCTTTAAAGGATATTATAAATCAGGTAAAATTCATCAATCTCACTGTATTTATCCCTGAGGCTAGACTTAGGGAAGATTTGTGTCACTACAATCCTTAGTCCATATTCTCCCCATTTTTATCCAATGACAAAAATGTTCCTACATTAATGACGCAAAGTTACCTAAATAGGTTCACCGATTTCACATTGATCCTTGAAGTCCATTTGTTCATTTTAATTGCCTTGTAGCTGGCTCCCAGGATATTGTTAAGTATCTTTTGAAACAAAAAAGAACGACTACCTACTGGAAGCCGTATAAACCGTGCCAAACAGTTATACTATTATTAACTCACCCTTAATTCTATACTTCACCTTATTATTAGAATGCTCTTCTTCCCTCTTCGCCATATGTATCTCAGGTTCAATCAAAAACTCTTCTGTACATAATTTACTTTCATTATTCGGATCTTTGTACACCAATATGATATTCAAACTGAATAAATCCAAGTTTTCATTAAATGCCTTTATGTTCAATAAGTATATGTACCATTTAGGAAGATGTATTTTTATACCGTGTTTTTCTGCGCAACAGGATGAATCGTTCCCAAATCCTCAAGATGAAAACTGATTTCATGTTTGATATTTTCTACTTTATTAAATGAAATAACGACTTTTTCTTCTTCCTCAGAAAGATAAAATGAATGATTATCTTCATCATTGAAAGCGGTATGATATTTCATAAAATCATTTAATTCATCAAAATCAACCGCAATCTCAACCATGACATTTTCTGCTGGGATATTTCCATGATTATAAACTTCTAGATAAACACTAGATTTATCGTCTTGAAACGATGATTCCTCCACACCACTTCCCCAGTCCTGAAAGAGTGATTGATGGAGTTCAACTTCAAATGTTTTAGACGGTATGGCTAAGTTTACTTTTCTACTATTCTTCTGTTCGTCACTCGCCGTTTGATGACTCTTTTTCAATCGAAGCACAGCAAACACAGAAATGAATGTCGCTAATACTACTCCACCAATAGAAATGATTAGTACCAATAGTTGTATCTTCACCGATTTGTCCTCCGTTCCTATTTTCTTCATTATACACTATCCACTTATTCACTATATCTATGAATGGTGTCTAACTGCTAAAGCCCTATGTTTGATCACACAAAGATAACGTTAATGTTGCATAAAAAAGAAGCCACGTTTTCATGGGTTTTAATCAGTCCATTATAAGAAAATCCGTCATAAGGCAAGCAGGCTCTCCTTGTTCACCTAGCACCCAAAAGCTTACATCACTTTCTCATAACCTCTTATCTACGAATTTCGCAAATTTCTTTCAAATGTAAAGTATTTGTGAAAAAATTGACTATCCTGCCCTTTAGTTTAATAAAAGGGCCTCTGTCGCCGTCGATGAAATCCTATCGGGAATGTAACAATGTTCTTGTCACCCGACAAATGATAAATTGTCAATTAGCTGGAGAACATTATTTAAAAACACACCTAATACAAAATGCAACTCACCTCCATTTAGAAGTAAATGAACTTTGCCAAATTATTTTCTGATCTTGCTGATGAAAAATGGATATTTAGGGACCTTTTCGTATGATTTCCTATGTGAATGTGATATTTAGTATACTTATATATTCATTAAACTTGACTTTTGATGCCCATAATAAGAACGTGCATCGCTAATCCCTTCTGCTCTTCTGCATTACAGGTAAATAAGCTCTTCACTACAAATCCAGACGACCAAACTCCCAACCTAACTTTCCTCATCTCTTTTGTAATCTGTCGTGCTGATTGAGCACAACAAAAAAGAGATCAACGGTCGGAACACGTTGATCTCTTTTTGTCGTCTCACTCTGCTTTTCTTTTTCTACCGTTCTCGTCACTCGCAGACCGAGAAGATACAAACTCAGTATCCTCAGGGTTATGTGTCCCCCTCTGTTCTATTTCTAATGCCTACAGTTTTTTGGTGTTTGGATATACAATGTCACTGGATCATTTCAAACGGACAAAATGTATTTCTCCAAGCCTATTTTCAAACCGTCTTCATCATTACTCGATGTGACCCAGTCGGCAATTTCCTTAACTTCCTCTGGCGCATTCCCCATTGCAATTCCTAGGCCTGCGTACAAAATCATATCCATGTCATTATAGTTGTCTCCAATGGCCATCGATTCACGATAAGTAATATTAAATATCCCCTCGAGTTCCTGAATGGCATACGATTTGGACACCATCTCATCCATAATTTCCAGATAGGTTCCCTTGGATTTATAGACACTGATACCAGTAACTTCATTTTTGATTTGTTGTACAAGCCGCTCAACGTCTTCGGGAGGTCCCATGCATAAAATTTTGTGAGTTTCATGATCTTCTTCTATATATGAGGAAAGCACCCTCTGTATGGGAGAGCCATTAATAATTCCCGCTTCCTGAATTACCCAAGGATTTTGAGTGTTATCAACGATCCACTGGTCATAGCCATATAAGTTAAAACTAATAGAAGGATAATGATCCGATACAATATCGTATATTTGTTTAATGCTCTTTTTCGATAAACAGATGCTATGGAGGATTTCCCTATTACAGCCCAATATTAGACCACCGCTATAACAAATGACGGGAGCGTTAATATTGAGCTCTTGCTGAAGAGGAAAAATGCTGCTTGGCATTCTCGCTGAAACGAGTACAAAAGGGATATTTCCTCCCACAACCTTTTGGATTGTATTTTTGGTGTCGAATGTAATTTGATGTTTTGAATTTAACAACGTCCCGTCAATATCGCTAAAGATTGCTTGTATCATGGCCCATGCTCCCTTGCGATTTTTTATCACTTTTCTTCCTCAAGCACCTTGATAACTTCTACTCCGCTATCCTGCAACATCAGCAATGAATGCTTCGGGGCATCCTGATTTGTAATTAGAATATCAATTTCGGAAAAATTCAGACCTTTAAACGGGCTTGTTAAATTAAATTTTTTGAAATCGGCAAGTAAAAATACTTCTCTGGCACGCCTCGATACCAGCTTTTTAACTAAAGCATCATCACGGTTCGCAAAATACACTCCGTCTTCCATAATGGCGGCAGCTCCTAAAAAAGCTTTGTCAAAAAAAACATCGTTCAACTGCATAGCCGTGTCGTAGTCATAAAAAAAACGGTTTTCATGATTAAATTTGCCCCCGAGCAAATTTATGTTAATTTCACTTTTTGCTGATAAAGCTTCTGCATTATCCAACGAGTGTGTGTAAACCGTCAGATTCTTGTCCAATTGCCCACAGAGCAGTTGAATGGTAGTCGATACATCCATGAAGCATATATCTCCGTCAGCGATATGCTCAGAAGCTGCTTTTGCAATAAGCATCTTTTGCTTTGTTGCTGAGGTTACACGTTCCTTGTAGACTCTTATTTCTTCTTTTAATAAGGGTAAGGCAATACCTCCATGGGTTCTGATAACCCCCCCTTCATGAACAAGCTTAATAATATCCCTTCTTGCCGTATCTCTCGAGATGTTCAATAAATCGCAAATTTCCGAATTTGATAATTGGTTACGGCTTTGGAGATACTCCAAAATTTTCAAAAGTCGTTCCTCTTGGTGAATATAATCCCTCCCCCTTTCCCTATATTCATCATAAGCAATTTAACGCTTTTTGTTAAGTGTTTTTAAGTGTTTTTTCAAAAATTAAGCAAACCGCTTATATTGAGTATTTCACATGATAAGTCCCCGATCCGCATGCACATCGCATTAAGAGTCCAGGGACTTTATTCATTTTGCCTATTTATTGATAAATTCAATCTTTTGACATCTGCAGTGTCGGTTTTTACTTTTCGTAGTTGCGTGTTTCTCGCACGTTTAGTTTGAAGTGGATTGATTATAAAATGCTTGCACTCCTCGCGTATTAAAATAGGAAACTAATCCACATCTAATCCTACAACCGGCTCCATAACACACTCCCTAATATTAAAGTTGCGGCCACTCCCACGATGGTTCCCCCATAGCTTCGCTTGTGATACGAGATCCCTGTCTCAACCAGCTCAAACATGGTCATTGAGGGCAGTGAGAGAACTGTTTTCACGACGGGCCCGCCCCAATAAAGTCAACGTTCTCTCGGCTACCGCCATCATATGGTGCCTAAGAAAAAAGGCCAACCAGAAATCTCTGATTGACCTAATAACACGAAATAAAGTCCTAGACTGTCGCTAATTTTTATTGAGCTAACGTTTCCCGTTAGTTTGACAAGATTATTAGAACTGAACACTAAATCCGTTAAATTTATGAATCCCAGTTCCAAATTTGACGAGATCATGTTCCCTCAGAAATTTAACTGCAATTTTTACTTCAACTAAAATTATTGGATTAAGTCCTGATGTATTGTGAGAACCGTATACCATTTTGACGTTGGGTATTCTTGCAATCTTTTCTAATGAATTCACTAAATCAACAGGGTTCGTTGAAGGATAAAAGGCATATATTGGCGCTTCATCATAGAGCAGATCGCCAGTAAATAAATACCCTTTTGTTTCATCGAAAACTGAAATATGGCCAGGAAAATGTCCTGGAGTGTGATATATAATTAATCTTCTGTCCCCTAGATCGAATATATCACCATCCTTTAACAAACCTGTCGGCTTTCCTTTAAAGGGTTGGTATGTATCCGGATTAAACCTTTCTGGAGTAGGCAAGGTTATATCTCTTCTAATATTCTTCCTGATTTGCTCTATTGTTAAGCCTTGAATCTCGTTAATTAGCCAGTCTTCATCTTCTTTATGGACAAAGATCCGTTCAAATTCGCCATGGTTACCTATGTGGTCAGTGTGGACATGTGTCGTAATAACTTTTAGAGGTAAAGATGTCAACTGCTCTATTATTCTTTTGATACTATCAATCCCAAGCCCTGTATCAATTAATACCCCTTCTTGATTTCCCAATAATAAAAATGAATGTACTTTCTCCCAACGTCCGTATTCACTAATTGCGTATGTATTATCATCAATCCGTTGCACTGTAAACCAAAGATCTCTAATCATAGAAGCCTCCAAATTAGATTCTTTACGTCTTCTAAATTATACACTTAGCATTGAAATTTTGCCCGTTAGCTTAATGAAGCATCGTCAGTCTAATACTTTATTTTTCAGTCTAAATCTTTATTTTCTTTTACCCGCCGCGATCTAATAACTAACTCCATTTGCTTATTCGTCAGGGGCTACACTAATCTGCAGTGGGTCGATCTGAAAATCCTCTCCCTCCTGGGAAAATTGTTAAAAAACTTTTCCAATGTTCCCTTGTAAGACAGGTAGGATAATAGAAATTCCAGTCGCTCTCCCCCTGTTAACGCTCTCCTGATCATAGTGTAGCCTTCCTCTCGCAAAAACCTACAACTTAAAATGGTTGCAATATGCCGAATGCTGAAGTAAAGTTTTTTTAAGCTCATTTCATATAGGAGGATAACAATGATTTATAGAAACGCTACTGTTGATGATATATCTGCTATAGTGGAATTACAAAAAAAATATCACATTACAACCATTAGTGAAAAAGACAAACCCGATGGCTTCGTAACAACCTTATTTACAGAAGAACAATTTAAGGAATTAATTGAAAAAGAAAATGGAATTACAATTGCGTGTCATGGCCAGAAGATTATTGCTTATGTGATGGCTGCCTCATGGAAGTATTGGGCTAAGTGGCCTCTTTTTCAATTTATGATTGGCGATTTGAAAGATACAGAATATAAGGGAACTACGCTTTCTACTGAAAACACTTATCAGTATGGGCCAATTTGCATTGATATGGATTACAGGGGGACGGTAGTACTCCGAAAGGTTTTTGATTTTTCCAGAATGCAAATGAGTAAAAAATATCCGATATTGATAACTTTTATAAACCACATCAATCACAGATCATACGCTGCCCACACCAAAAAGCTTGGTCTTGACGTGATTAAAAGCTTTGATTACAACAATAATACTTACTATGAATTGGGTTGTTACACATCAGAGTGATTGCATGTAATTGTAATTTTGGACCATCCATAAGTTATTTTACCATCTCAATACCAAACCTCATGGAAATCGCCCTTCAACTAGCCTACCAGGCCAATTTAAGGGCGATTAGTATTAGAGATATTACCGATTAAGATCGAAACGACTAGCATTGAATCAGCTTAACTTACCGGTCAAAAATTGTGCCTCCCCTAGTCCAAAACTCCAATCATCATCATTATTTTCAACAATAGATACCATTAAATCGGTTGGTGCGATGCCGCATTCAGCTTCTAACCTTTCAGCCAGCAAGGAATAGAGCTTTTGTTTCTTCTCTTTTGGCCGGGATTTGCTTATTATGGAGAGAATAACTAGACTATCGGTACGGTTAAATCCTAGCCCAGTATCCTCAATAATCATATGGTCCGCCGGGTGTTCGTGAACGATTTGGTAACGATCTCGCTCAGGAACATCAAAAGCTTCCACAACAACTTGGTGGGCAACATCCAAAAGTTTTTTCAGGCTTGCTTTATCTCGTCCTTTAATAAGATCAAAACGAAGTAATGGCATTTTAACTTCCTTTCTTTAATAAAAATTATTTTTCCCTATTTATTATCAACCATTCTAATAAAAGAAAATTTTCGGACTAAGGGTACACGCTCCTCCAACAGTACCAGTAGCTGCTCTTCAAATGATTCTGAAAACTTCATATGAGATGGATTTTGAGCAGTTCTAAGTTTGATGCGGTATTTATTCAGATGATCTGTGACCGGTAAACTGCTTCTTCCGAATCTTCTGATTGCTCAGAGAAGTTTACTCCGAAAGGCTGGCAGACTTTTTAATTATATTCGTTAATAGCCTCCAATCTTTTGAACAGTTTATTAAACTCTTTTAATTTAGCCTTATCCTCGACTTTGACCCCTGAACAATAGAATGAAATATTGCCATTGCCTTCATCTAAAGAATTCATTTCTTCCAGTACTTTTTTTAGATTTTTTGCAGTACCATTATTTCCATCAATTATATTAACATCCGATGAAAATAATTTTCTAAATATATCTTTAAAGTAAGAAAAGTGAGTACATCCTAAAACAATAGTTTCATACTTACTTAAATCATATATAGATAATTGTTCTTGAAGATAAGGCAGCACTATTTGCTCGTTAAACTCAAAACTTTCTGCAAACTGGACTAACCTCGGAAGAGGTAATAAATCAACAGTATGTTCGATATCTAATTTAGTAATAAGATTTTGAAGTCTTTCTTCCCTTAGAGTCAAAGCAGTAGCAGTTACTAAAACTCGTTTATCTATATTTTTTTTTGATTTAACAGCTGGTTTTACGGCAGGCTCCATACCAATGATTGGAATACTGTATTTTCTCCTTATTTCTTCGATTGCTGTGCTTGTGGCAGTATTACAAGCAATCACTATCGCTTTTACTTTTTGCTGGCTAATAAATTCTATAGCATTTAAAACATACTTTTTAACTTCATCTTTCGTTTTGTGCCCATATGGAACATTTAATGTATCTGCGTAATACATATAATCTTCATTAGGTAAAACTTTTAATGTATCATGCAATACAGTAATGCCTCCAATACCAGAATCAAAAAAACCTATTTGCATTTTTTATTCCTCCAATAAGGAATCAATTCACCAATTCCATTTGTATCTGATTCCAAAGCAAACTGCCCAGGATCTAACTAAGCTCTTGACCAGGATGAATGTGAGCATGGTTTAAATTTCCTACCGCTCCTTTTTGACTTGAAATGACTGCACCGGATAGCGATATTATAGCAGCAACAACAAGCACCAAAGCGGCAAGAAGTAGTGATAGGTTGTAGCTATGCGCCATTTCCAACACGATTCCGGCTCCGATTGGACCGAGTATTTGACCTATGCCATAAAATCCTGTCATCAAAGCAATTGCTCTACTACCACTGGATGGTCTAGACATACGAGCCGCGGCGAGAGCAAGCATGGAAATGCCCATAAAAGTGCCTCCAAAAAGGACAGATCCTAACGTCACGCCGAATATATTGGGAAGCCATACCGGCAGTATGACTCCAACAGCCTGCAGGATAAGCGCAATAATCAATGGTTTGATGTAACCGACTTTACTCGCCCACCAGGACCAGATCACTGTTGATGGTACCGCCGCTATCCCAACGATAATCCAGCTAAAGTCAGCAAAAATCGACATATGAGGCATTTGCTTAACCATTGCTACAAGAAACGTCGCGCTTACAATATAACCTAACCCCTCGAGTCCATAAGCAATAAGTAGCCAGCCGAAAATAGATGGATTTTCCGCTGATGAACTCAGGGATTCAGCATTTTGAGTTATAGGTTTCGGCTCTTTATCGTGGATAAATGACCAAACGGGTATGATAAGGATGATACTAATGATCAAAAGGCCGATCCAAGGCCCCCTCCAAGTGAAAATGCTAAGAAAAGGCGTAAGTAAACCAACTAAAACAATACCAACGCCAACTCCTCCGTAAAATATACCTACCCATTTTTCACGCTTATCTGAAAACAACGCATCCAACACTAAACTTGATGATAGAACGAAAATAAGGCCGCTGCTAATTCCAGCAAGAAAGCGCAAAATCATCCACCATAAAAATGATGAAGTGATTCCCATAAGTCCCGTTAAAATGATGCAGAGTACCAATTGCATCCGAAGATGATAGGCTCTTCGGGATCCCCAGGTTATGAAACCTGCACCAAAGGCAGCGATAAGGTAACCCAAGTTATTACTCCCTGCCAAATATCCGGATTCCGTAGCGGATAGATGAGCTTGTGATTGCATCAATGGAAGTATGGAAGTATATGAAAAACGTCCGATTCCCATTGCAATAATGAGCATAACTAAACCACCGATCATGGTCTTTGTGGAATTAAACAATTTCGCATTTTTAGCTCCTGAATTCTCCATGAGACTGACCTGTCACCCTTCTAAATTCAATTTACCTCTCAATACATCAATTAATATGAACATAAATCCTAGTTAACATTAAAAAAATCAATTCCTATAACAAGAAATGACGGTAGAAACCATCCGGGATTTACCAACTTTTGAATCTTCAAATTCTATTGTTTTCCTAAAAAATCCAACATTAGTTCTCCAATTTCATATGCATGTGTTTCCAATGCAAAGTGCCCAGTATCTAATAAATGAATCTCGGCTTTAGGTAAATCTTTCTTAAAAGCCTCAGCACCAGCCGGAATAAAGGAAACATCATTTTCACCCCAGACTGCTAGCAAGGGCGGCTGATATTCACGGAGATACTGTTGAAACTCCGGGTACATTTTTACATTATTTTGGTAATTCTTTTTTTATATCCATTCTTAGGTAAATTCAATTTTCTTTTCAGACATCACATTGAATCTTGATAATTAGGGCTTTCTTAGCGGATCATGTTTTACGATGTTACGAGCAAATGAACGGCGAGCCTTGACAAAAACCATTGCAAAAGAGGCAAAAAGAGACCCCGAAGTCTCTTTTCAGGTTCATCACCAGCAGTTGTGTAAGCGCAAAATAGCCCCCACCTTGTTCCCAAGATGAGGGCCTGTTAGTCTTAGTTTGATTGAAATAGGCGGCACGTCAGTGGGAGCGAAGGCGACCATGGCAACAATTCGTCTAGCTCAACCGGATCTTTCGGATTCGCAAGCTGCGGAAGCTGTTCGAGCAGGTCCGTCAAATACTTGAAAGGATTTAGCCCGTTTTTCTTCGCTGTTTCAATGACACTGTAGATCGTTGCACTGGCTTTTGCTCCGTGTGGCGCATTGGAAAAAAACCATTTTTTTCAATGATAACGAGCGAATACCAGCCGCTTCCGTCCGGTGAAGAATAGACGGTCGAGTACGCAAACCACATCGCCCCGGCATCGTGTCCGCTGTCGATATGCAATTTCACCTTCAATTTGTCATTAGTCCTATTGGCGATCCGCCAACATTTTAACTTTATCTTGACTAGCTTAAACCATGCTATTAATAGTAAACAAAGTAACGAATTTCACCGATAATGTTACTTTGTTTACGGGATATCTTAACTCTGTAAACAACGTATTCAGCGTAGTGGTGCCTTTACAATGAGAGGCATCGGATAACCTTGCTAGGTAGGGCTTGCTGAACGGGTCACATTTTACAGTGGAACGAGCAAGCGGACCGCGAGTCTCAACCACAGCCATTGCAAAATAGACAAAAAGAGAACCCGAAGTCTCTTTTCGAGGTTCATCACCAGCAGTTGCAGCCCGATCACGGTCTCGTCGTCGTCTGAAGGTGTGCTCGAATACGGCCAAACCCATAACTGCGCTTGCCTTCGCCGAACTTGCCTTCCACCGCATTGCGTGCGGCTGCATCCGTCTTGGCGATTTTCTTTTTCTCCTGCTGATCGGCTGACGGACGACCCAACTGCGGTCCGCTTAAGCGAATTCCCTCTTTGCAGAAGCGCAAGTTGTCGCGGGTTCGATAGATCTGGTCGGCCAGCACCGCTTTGGGATAATAACCAAATCTGGCGCGGTAACGCTCTACGGCGTCCTGCAATGTCTGCCCTTCGTTGTAGCTATCCCACGACAGATGCTCGCGGAAAGCGTAGCCGTTCACCACGCTAATCGCCAGCTTCTCTCCGAACTCGACGTTTGCCCTGGCTTTGCCGCGCACGATCGGTCTGACATGTGGCTGTGCGATACTGACAATCCGATCCGATATGCTGTGTGTCCGCTTGTCATACATCGTTTGCTGCTGACGATAAAGCTCTTGAATGACCAGCAGTTCCTTGTACAAACGCCGCGGCAGGCCGCTCGTCATATCGGCGAGTTCGGCGATCATGCGTAGATCACGGGAAACGAACCTGAGCTGCTTGCCGATCGCTTTTCGTATCGCGCGCGGCTTCACGCGCCGCTGCTTGGCAACCGCCAGATAGGCTTGGCGGGCACGCTCTCGGTATGTTCTGGGCTTGCGGGTCTTTCCACGTTCCGGTTCGTGCAGGATGTCGATGATCTTCTCCAGCTTTTCTCTGGCCTGATTCAGTAACGACAAATTCGTCGGGTAGGCGATATCCGCCGGCGCGCAGGTAGCGTCCAGCAGCAGTTCGCCCTCGTTCGTCAGTTCCATCTGCTGTGGCTGCGTTTCTGAAGGCTTACCGGACGCTGCGTCAGTTCCGCTGCCAGGTTCATCGTCGTCCGATGAATCATCCGACACTTGCGCGCTTCTTCCAGAGCGATCCATTCATTCACTTCATCCAGAATTTCGCCACCCAATCGCTTGCGGAAATGCGTCATGAGAGAATGATGAAACGGGCGGCGGTACCGATATTCCGGCAGACCGAGGAAGTACTGCAGATACGGGTTCTCCAGAATCTGACGAAGTGTCTCCCGATCATCGGTGCCAAGCCGCTCCTGGATGATCAGTGCGCCGAGCGCGATACGGATCGAAACGGCTTTTTGGCCCTTGAGGCTTTTCTTGAAGTTTTTCGCATACTTCTCTTCGAGCATCCACCACGGAATCATCTGGGCCAGCAGCACCCAGCGGTTATCTTCTGCGAGCTTTCCGCCGAACGGCAGAAAAAAGTCGACGGGCAGGTTCATCTGGTTCTCGGTTCGCTGATACAATCCTGACGCCTCCAAGTGCACGGTTTTTCACGGGGCTGCCCCGTTTTCCTTCGACATAAGAGGCCCTAAACCCTTGTGCCTGTTGGAGTTTTGATTCGTTCAGCAAGCCCTAGGTAAACCGTGTCCTATGGGCATCGGCGCACGTGTTTAGACTCCGATGCCGCGAGGCTCATTGTCAAGGCGAATACGTTGTTTACATGTCTTCGATGTACACGCCCTTGATAATCAAGGATTTTCTAAAAGCGAGTTGAGATAATTAACGAAAATATACGCTAAGTATTAAACGGATTAATGACCCTTTGGCGGCTCAAACATCATATTGTTTAACTGGTTCACAAAAATACCTTCGTTCGGGCCCGGGTTGTTTCGAAATACTTTCGCTTCTTCCACTAGAACCTCGTCCGCATCCGTACCAAGTACCTTCATCGTTTCATCAATGAATGATGCTAGTAGCATAGAGCTCGGATCGTTATTGAAATACGTTTGAACCCCTGGCGGCGCAATTTCCAGGATTTTCACCGATGTGTCTTTAAGCATGTACCGTTGGGATAGCGTATAGGAATGGAGCGCTGCTTTCGTCGCACTATAAACAGCAGCACCCGCCAGTGGCACGAATCCAAGTGACGAAGTCGTGTTGATAATAACCGCTTCTTCTTTGGACTTCAAATGCTCGAGTATCTACATAACTTTTCACAAATAGTATATTGTACATATTTTTTAGAGAGAATGCCTGTTTTAGAACCTTCTCTTTGTTCTTATTCAAAAATTTAATTGTACAATTCTCTAGGGCCTGTACGCAAACCTATTTGAGCCATAAACGAATTGAAAGCAGCGTCAAAAAAGCCATGAACATGTGCGCTGTTTTTTCATAGCGAGTGGCCAAGCGTCGATAGTTTTTTACTTTGTTGAAAAAGCATTCAATTAAGTGTCGCTCTTTATACGTTTCAGAATCTAACGGGCGCTTTACCCGCCGATTGCGTTTGCTTGGGATAACCGGAGTGATCGCTCGGCTTTGCAAAAGCTCCAGAATGGCATTGGTATCGTAGGCGCGATCAGCCAACACTTCGCCCGGGCAGAAGTCCAGTTCATGAAGAAGGCGATAGCCGATGACAGAATCGTGGTCTTGTCCTGGCGTCAATTCGAAACGCAGCGGATAGCCGAGCGCATCCACCATCGCATGAATTTTGGTAGTTAATCCTCCGCGCGAACGTCCGATTGCTTGCCGGTCCTGCCCCCTTTTGCGCCCGCTCCATGTTGATGGACGCGGACGATGGTGGCATCGACCATGACCTGCTCCCAATCCGGCTCGATGGCGACATGCTTCAGTATTTCACCCCAAATATTCGCTTTTTGTAGCCGCCAGAAAAAGCTGTAGGCTGAAGACCAAGGGCCATAGTAACTCGGTAAATCCCGCCATGGCGTGCCCGTTCGAGCAACCCAAAGCACGGCATTGAGCATCTGGCGCCGATCCTTGGGCGGACGTCCTCCCTGTTTTTTTCGGGCTGGGGGCAACAGGGGGTCAACTATATTCCATTCTTCATCCGTTAACTCGTATCTTCGTCTCATGTGCCTTATTTTACTAGATTTCTACGAGTTGTACAGTTTGCGTACAGGCCCTAAAAAAATCGGGCTGAAAAAACGCATTTTTCAGCCCGATTTTGCTTATCTTTTTTTAAAATCCACCTTAGTTCTTACCGCCATAGCCCTTATAAGTAGAGTAAACTGCATCTGCATATTGATTGGCCAGAATAGGACGGCCATAAGAATCTGTAGCTCCCGGATACCAGTAATCTCCTCCGTTATAGTGTAATAAGCCGTTATATATATTGCCGAATTTAATAATCTTTTCATTTAAAATCAGGGCGCCCAAGTATACCTGATCTTGTTCACTGCCGTGATTATAAGCAGGGACAAATTTTGAACTGAATTGAGATAAATAAGCATTACGTGTGTTTGGTTCTACCTGCATCAATCCGTCGCCGGCTGATGGACTGCCTGGTAAGCCTGCTCCAAAGCTGCTTTCCTTTTTGATCACAGCACTCAGCAATAAAGCAAAATCTCCGCCTTTACCGAATTTATCGCCCGCATTCATTGTGTATGTCCATATGTGGCTTGGAACTTCGGAAGGCTTTGTTACTGAAGGACCTGTTGGTGGCGTTGTTGGCGGTGTTGTAGGTGGCGTAGTTCCGCTGCCGCCTTTCTCCCATAAAGCAGGAACAATAGGTGGTTTCCAACCTACGAGGGAAGTATGTGCCTGACGACAGGTATAAGTACTTCCACTATATGTTACTGTCTCATTTACTGCATAGGCAGTATTTGGTGCCCATGCTCCCCTAGCGGCTGCGCTCACCGGCAAGACTGCGCAAAAGGTGGATAAGAATACTGCTAAAACTACCAAAAGTGATGTGGCTTTAAAAGAAAACTTTTTGCTAGTCATTTTCAAACCTCCTTGTATTTTTCTTCTGATATTTTCCTGTGTTGCTCATTTTCAACATTTATCAGCACTATTTCCCCCCTTTGTTTTCACAAATACTTCAAGTTCATTCCATAATTAAAGAGCTTAAACAAATGATTACAATTCTGGTAATACAGAAACATGGAAATAATTCCAATAGGACGTAGGTTCTACTTTCTTGAAATTTTTGATTAGACTGGAAAGAGGCTAAGTCTACAGGTCATTAAAGTCAACCTAAAAACTTAGCCTCTTGATTTCATATTAAATTTTAAATAAACTTCAGTCTTCACATACCATTGTCTGCAAAGTCGATGAGACTACTATTTATTATTGCTGCTACATCCTTTTTGTAATCGTGTATAAAAAAATGATCCCCGTCAAACATATGAATTTTACAACTTTTGGACGTATAATCATGCCATTTTGCAACGTCAAAAATAGTGGCTCCCTTTTCTCTTTTTCCCCACAATACACTTATATCGCAGTCAAGCTTAGTGTTTTTTTCAATGTGCCTGTATGTGTCAGTAATTCTAAAATCCGCTCTGAGTATCGGTAAAAACAACTCCATTAATTCATTGCTTTTCAGAACCTCTTTGGGCGTGCCTCCCAGCTTAAATACCTCATCCACAAACTCCTTATCCGGCAAATCATAGAGTACCTTCTTCTTACTTACAAAACCCGGAGGATATCTGCCGGAAATAAACATATGGACAGGATATGGATGTCCGAGCTCCTTTATTCTATAGGCAAGTTCATATACAAGTACACTGCCCATACTGTGGCCAAACAACGCATAAGGTTGTTCTTCAAGGTTGCTTATGATAATACGGTGTATATCTTCAAGCGCTTCCTCAACACTTCCGTAAAACGGTTCACCAATCCTGCTGCCTCTTCCCGCAAGCTCAATCGGGAAAAGCTCAATCCTATCATGCAAGTATTGTTCCCAATATTTATATACTGCTGCAGAACCTCCTGCATACGGCAGACAAAACAATTTAATCTTATCCATTATATCTACCCCTTATATCTGAACTATTGGTTGATCTCTTCCAATATTTCTTTAATAATAGCCGCATTTTTATCTATATATCCTGTACTTAACATATCAAAATGACTGCCAAATCCGTTATATACTTTGAACTCTCCCGTTGTTGCCTCTCTCCATCCTTCACATAAATCAGCTTCACCTTCATTGTCTTGCTGCTGTGATATAATAAGATGGATATTGGAGTTTATCTGTCCCGAGTTTATAACACTTCTAGTGTATTTATGATAATTTCTCATTCTTTCAATGGCCTTTTCAATAACTGCCTGGTTATCTCCAAACATGCCTTTTATAAGTTTCTCATTTTCTTCTATAAATTCTTTATCCTGTTGCTCAGCAAGTTTCTTAGCATCTTCGCTTTCTTCCTCAATAAGGACAAATGATTTAGCCGAATCCAGAAAGATTATATCGGATACATGATGTCCAGTTTCAATTAATACTTTAGCAACTTCAAATGCCAGATTACCTCCTGCCGAGTAACCAAATAGAATATATGGGCCCTCGGGTTTGACAGAAGTAATTGCCTTCACATACTCCTCCATCCTGCTCTCATTTTCTATAAAGTCAAAGGAATATATGGAATAAGCATTCATTTGTTTTGATAAACTACCATAAGCTATTCCATTTCCTCCTCCTGGAGGGAATGCAAACATAAGACTCTCCATTGCTGAATTAAAATGAATTGCCGGACTTGGTGTAATATAATCATTGGCGTACGTATTGTGTATAAAACGGGCAATTTCCTTTATGGTTGGGGCCATATAAAAGTCTTTTAGTGGTACCTCAACATTTAACTGTTCATAAATTCTGCTTATAAGGGATATTGCCTTCAGTGAGTATCCTCCCAGTTCAAAGAAGTTATCATTCACACCAATTTTTTGTACTCCAAGGGCATCATGCCACAGCAGTGCAAGCTTCTCCTCAACTTCACCGCAAGGCTCTACATACTCTACTGATGTAGCCAAAGTACCGTCATTTTGGGGTAAATTATTCCGATCTATTTTGCCATTGGCTGTCAAAGGCAGCTTTTCCAGCTGAACAAAGTATTGTGGTATCATGTAATCGGGAAGTTCTTTTAAGAGAAGCGCCCTTAAATCTGATATTGTAGATTCACTTTCCCCTGCTATATAAGCACACAAATACTTGTTGCCCTCCTGGTCTGTCTTTGCAATTACCGCAGCTTCTTTTATTGAAGGATGCTTTAATAGCTGCACTTCTATTTCCCCAAGCTCTATCCTAAAGCCCCTAATCTTTACCTGATGGTCTACTCTGCCTATAAATTCGATGTTTCCGTCAGGAAGCCACCTTCCAAGATCACCGGTACGATACATTCTTTCTCCAGAGCTGAAAGGATTAGCTACAAATTTTTCCGTAGTCAATTCAAGTTTGTTCAAATAGCCTTTTGCCAGCCCATCTCCAGATATATATATTTCACCAGTTGTATTAACCGGTAAGATATTCATGTCTTCATTAAGTATATATATCTTATAATTCTGCAATGGCATACCTATAGGTATACTTGTTAGATTTCTCACCTTCTCACGGCTTAAATGGTAATAAGTTGAATCTACGCAGCATTCTGTTGGACCATAAACGTTTGTTATAGTAGGGTTATTATCTTTAAACCGATCATAGAAACCTTGTATACCTTTACATGAAAGTTCTTCCCCTCCGATAATAAACTGCATAACTGAAAGACTTTCGCCAGGCCTGGCAGTATCTGTTAAAAGCTTTATATGTGCTGGTGTTCCGTCTGAAACAGCAATTGAATTCCTGTTATAGTACTTTAGAAGGCCCTCACCATCTAGCCTTGTATCCTCAGGAACTATAAACAGTGTATGGCCAAGGAGAGAAGCCGCAAATATTTGTTTTACAGATGCGTCAAAAAAGTAAGGGGACACAAGGGCAACATTTAAATAATTATCATAATTTTCATAGACAAGCTTTCTTAGTCCATAAACCAAGTTAACTACACTTCGATGCTCTATCATTGAACCCTTCGGAACTCCAGTAGATCCCGATGTATAAATGATATAAGCTAAGTCCTCTGGTTTATTTATTTTATCAAGGTTTTCAGCACTTCCAATGTATATTTCAGGGGAATCAAGCAGTAATATATTACCGTAAAACTCTGCTTTATCCGCTAAATGTGATTGCGTCAACAGCATAGTTGCATTACTATCTTCCAGTAATTTTTTTATTCTTAGTTCAGGAATTTTGGTTGAAATTGGTAAATAGACACCTCCTGCTTTTAAAATTCCCAGTATTCCAACCTGCATATCTACGGATCTTTCTACCATTATTCCAACTATGCTGTTTTGCTTTACACCATTACTTCTTAGTGCTCTGGCAAGCTGATTTGCCTTTTCATTGAGCTGCCTGTAGGTTAATTGCTTGTCCTCAAACACTACAGCTACATTATCAGGTGTCCTTTCCACTTGGTCTTGGAACAGCTCATGTAGAGTCTTATCCCTAGGGTATTCTGCCTTTGTATCATTAAAACTATTTAGTATTTGCTGTTTTTCATCCTGAGATAGTATATTTATTTCGGACAGCATCTTTTCGGGGTAAGCTGTGATCTCTTCCAGTACATTGATGAAATGGACCCCAAGTTTTTCTATTGTCTCTTTCTTAAACAGACCAGTAGCATACTTTAACCCAAATACAATATTATTCTGGGTCTCTTGGGCGTTTAGGGTCAAATCAAATTTGGACGCCCTGAACTCATTATCATAGGGCATGAACCTTAGCCCATTCATCTTAAATTCTGATGCCTCTTTATTTTGCAAGACAAACATAGTATCAAACAGCGGATTTCTGCTCAAATCCCGCTTAATGCTAAGCTTCTCCACAAGTTCCTCAAATGGGTAATCCTGGTTTCCATAAGCCCTTAGAGCGTTTTCTTTTACTACCATCAAAAACTCGCTGAAATTCTTTTTACCTTGAGGGTAATTCCTCATAGCTAGGGTATTGACAAACATGCCTATGATGTCCTGCAAATCTGTATGTGGCCTTCCTGCTATAGGGCTTCCAATTACGACATCTTCCTGTCCGGTGTATTTGAAAAGAAGCACATTGTATGAAGCTAGAAGCACCATATACAGTGTTGCTCCATGATCCACGGCAAGCTTGTTCAGTTTATGTGCAAGTTCCCGGCCTGTTTCAAAACTGACCATATCGCCTTCAAAACTCTGTATAGCCGGCCTTGGGTAGTCTACCGGCATATCAAGTACTGGTATTTCTCCCCTAAATGCCTGGAGCCAGTATTCTTCTTGTTTACTGATTGTGCCGTCAGCAAACAATTTATTCTGCCATACGGAATAGTCCTTGTACTGAATCTGAAGTGCTGGAAGATTCATTCCTTCATACAAGCTTATGAATTCTCTTACCAGTATTTCATCCGACACCCCGTCAGATATGATATGGTGTTTATCAAGCATCATGACATGCCTGTCTTCTCTAATTTTTACGAGTCCTGCTCTTAGTAAAGGAGCCTTGCCAAGGTCAAATGGCCTTATGAATTCATTTGCTGCTTCTGAGGCTTTTTCTTCGCCGGTTTCCATGTACATGATACTAAATTCCACCTCATCATGGACCTTCTGCACCGGTTCACCATCTACCATATGGAAGGAGGTCCGGAAAGCCTCATGCCTTTTTACCAGCTGATCTAAGGCTTTCTCAAAACGTTCTATATCAATACTGCCTTCTAACAACATAAACTCTGGCATATTGTATGCCACCCTTGCTCCTTCAAGCTGATTTAATATATACAGCCTTCTTTGGGAAGACGACATAGGATAGTATTCCATTTCTCCAGTGGGCTGGATAGATTGATAAATACTCTCTTGGGCTTCCTGGATGTACTTGGCAATTTCTGCAATTGTCGGCAGCTTGAATATCTCCTTAAGAGATATATTTACATTGAACTCTTTGTGAATTTTGGCTGCAAAGTTTATTGCTTTTAATGAGTGCCCCCCAAGCACAAAGAAATTATCATTTCTCCCTATTTTCTCAACCCCCAGGATATCCTGCCACAATTGTACAAGCTTCTCTTCCACTTCACCTGAAGGTGCTTCATACTCTACTCCAGTATTTAAATGAGCAGCAGGGTGGGGCAAGTTCTTCCGGTCTATCTTACCATTGGCTGTCAAAGGCATTTCATCCAGCTGCATGAAGTATGCCGGGATCATATACTCGGGCAATTCTTTTGAAAGGCATTCCCTTAGTTCAGTTATTGTCAGTTCATTTTCCCCAACGAAATATGCACACAGATCCTTGTTCTTCTGTTGGTCTTCCTTTACAATAACCACAGCTTCTTTTATTGAAGCATGTCTTAATAGCTGAGCCTCTATTTCTCCAAGTTCTATTCTAAATCCCCTTATCTTTACCTGGTGGTCCATCCTGCCTAAAAATTCTATATTCCCGTCAGGCAGCCATCTTGCCAAGTCCCCAGTACGATACATTCTTTCTCCCTTTATAAACGGGTTAGATACAAATCTTTCTGCAGTAAGCCCCGTCTTGTTTAAATAGCCTTTGGCAAGACCATCCCCAGATATATATAATTCCCCAGCGATACCTATAGGATTTACTTCTAATTTCTTACCAAGTATGAATGCTCTGGTGTTTGGCAAAGGACGGCCTATGGGGATATTATCCAATCTACTAAGCCCCGCCGCAGTAATCAAATATTCCGTAGAATCCACACAGCATTCGGTAGGACCATAAACATTTGTGATGCAAGGTTGCACATCCTCAAATCTGCTTAGGAAGTCTTTTACTGCATCAAATGGAAGAACATCTCCGCCTATAATAAAATGTCTCACTTTTAGGTTATTATCTATAGGAGGAGAATTTAACATCATATTTACGTGTATGGGCGTTCCATCCGAAATATCAATCCTATTTTCACTATAGAAGTCCAGCAGCTTTTTACCGTCTTTCCTTGCTTCCTCCGGTACAATGTACAATGCATGCCCCATTAGCAGTGCTGCGAAAATCTGCTGCACCGAAGCATCAAAAACATAAGGGGCAATGAGGCAAACATTCAACGGTGATTCATATTTGCTATATATTCTCTGGAACAGACCCTCTACCAGGTTTAATACACTCTTATTATCAATGCAAACACCTTTAGGGTTTCCCGTTGAGCCAGAGGTATAGATGATGTACGCTGTATCACCAGGCTTATTTATACATTTTATATTCACATCGTTTATAAAATTATAATCATAATCAGATAAATCAATAATCTCACCATCGAAATCATCACGATCCATAAGATGATTTTGGGTGAGTAAAATTTTGGCCTTGCTGTCCTCCATCATATACCTTTTTCTTTCCAATGGATAATTAGGATCTACAGGAAGGTACGCCCCCCCAGCCTTGATTACTGACATTATACCTATAACCATTTCAGGCGAGCGGTCCACCATTATGCCTACAATATCATCAGGCTTTACTCCCTTTTCTCTTAATGCCCTGGCCAATTGGTTTGCCTTTTGATTCAGTTCTCGGTAGGTTAATTGTTTACCTTCAAAAACCACTGCAATATGATCAGGAGTCTTTTTCACTTGCTCCTCAAACATTTGGTGTATGGTTTTATCCAGGGGATATTCGAGAGCAGTATCGTTAAAGCTGTATAATACTTGCTGTTTTTCTTCCTGTGATAACATTTCGATTTCATAAAGCCTTTTTTCGGGGTATGCTGCAATTTCTTCCAGCAAATTGATGTAATGAGCCCCAAGTCTTTCAACAGTTTCTTTCTTAAACAGTCTTGTACAGTATTCGAGTTCAAAGGCTATACCATCCTCAGTCTCAAATGCATTTAAGGTGATGTCAAATTTTGATATTCTGCCTTCTATCCCTTTGTTGTACGGCTTGAAGCTTAGATCAGACGTTATGAGCTCTGCTTTTCCAACATTGTATATGGTAAACATGGTATCAAAGAGGGGATTCCTGCTCATATCCCTCCTTATGTCCAACTTATCCACTAATTCTTCAAACTGATAGTCCTGATTGTCGTATGCTTTCAAAGCATTTTCTTTAACTTCTTTCAAGAATTCAATAAAAGTCTTTTCTCCTTGCGGGTGGTTTCTCATGGCCAGAGTGTTTACAAACATACCTATGATGTCTTGAAGGTCAGCATGAGGCCTTCCAGCTATAGGACTTCCCACAATAATATCTTCCTGTCCAGTGTATCTAGATAACAGCACATTGTATGCAGCAAGAAGCGTCATATATAATGTAGCTCCATTGTCTGATCCAAGCTTGTTAAGTCTAACCGCAAGCTCGCTATCAGCTTCAAAGCTGATGTAGTCTCCTTCAAAGCTTTGTACTGCGGGTCTTGGGTAGTCGGTGGATAAATCCAGCACAGGGATCTCTCCCTGAAAGGTCTGGAGCCAGAATTCCTCCTGCTTACTTATGGCAGCTCCTGCAAACAATTCCCTCTGCCAAACTGAGTAGTCCTTGTACTGTATACGCAGTGGAGGAAGTATTTTCCCTTCATATAAGCTTATAAACTCTCTTACCAGTATGTCGTTGGACACTCCATCCGATATGATATGATGCATGTCAAACACCATAATTTGTCTGGCTTCTCCAATCTTTACAAGTCCAACTCTTAATAGTGGAGCCTTTCCAAGGTCAAAGGGCCTTATGAATTTCTCCACTATTTCGGGAACCTTCTCTTCACTGGTTTCCAGGTACATGATACTTAGGTCCGCCTTGTCATGGACTTTCTGAGACAGCTCTTCCTCGATCATATGGAAGGAGGTTCGAAAGCTCTCATGCCTTTCTATCAGACTATGAAAAGCCTGCTCAAAACGTGCTTTATCAACAGTACCTTCCAGCAATATTATGCCAGGTATATTGTAGGCGATTCCAGCTCCTTCAAGCTGGTTTAATATATATAGTCTTTTCTGGGCGGAAGACATGGGATAATATTCCATGTCCCCAGCACGTTGAATGGACTGATATAGGCTCTCCTTTGAGTCTTCAATGTAGCTGGCAATTTGTAAGATGGTTGGTGTCTTGAATATTTCCTTAAGAGGTATGTCTACATTGAACTCTTTGTGAATTCTTGCTACAAGGCTTGTTGCCTTTAACGAGTGTCCTCCGAGCATAAAGAAGTTATCATTTCTTCCTACCTTCTCTATTCCAAGGATGTCCTGCCACAGCAGCGCAAGCCTTTCCTCCACTTCACCTGAAGGCGCTGCATACTCTGTTCCTGTATTTATTCTTCCATCAGGCAGCGGCAGCGCCTTTCTGTCCAATTTTCCATTTATGGTTAACGGTACTTTTGCTATCCTCATAAAATAGGATGGAATCATATAATCGGGCAGCTCTTTAGATATAAGCTCCCTTATTTCGGTCACTGTCACTTCTCGGTCAGACACTATATAAGCGCAAAGATACCTGCCTACACTTGAATCCTCCCGGTCAATGACCACCGCCTCATTTATATCAGCATGCTTCAAAAGGGCTGCTTCTATTTCCTCAAGCTCGATTCTATACCCTCTTATTTTAACCTGGTGGTCTTTTCTGCCGGCAAATGCAATATTCCCGTCAGGAAGCCACTTTGCAAGATCTCCTGTTTTATACATCAGTTCTCCAGGCATAAATGGGTTCGGTACAAACTTTTCCCTGGTAAGTTCCGGTTTTTTCAAGTATCCTCTCGCCAATCCTGCCCCGGAAACACAGAGTTCACCCTCAACACCTATGGGCTTAAGATTATTGTTTTCATCAACTATAAACACCCGGGTATTGGTAATAGGTTTACCAATAGGTACCGACTTATCGGCCGTCTCACAATCATCTGCTTTCCATACCGTTGCACATACGGTTGTCTCAGTAGGTCCATAAGCATTTATATATGAAATCCTGTTGCTCCATTTCTTTAAAAGTTCGGGAGTGGAAGCCGAACCTGCTGCAATTACCTTCTTTAAGGAAGTTACTTTTTCCGGGTCCAGATTTGCCAGATACGGAGGTGGTAAAGTAGCAATAGTTATCTCATTTTCATTTAGGTATTCTTCAAATCTTCGATAGTCATTGATAATATCGCTTGAAGATATATATAGTGTTGCTCCTGCCAGTAGTCCCATAAATATTTCCCAAACTGCAGCGTCGAATGAAATTGATGCAAATTGAATAATCCTATCGCTTTCACTTACATTTAAGCGGGTCTTGAAAAACGCCTCCAGATTTGCTACCCCTTTATGTTCTACCATAACCCCTTTAGGTTTTCCTGTAGACCCAGATGTATAAATGATATATGCCAAATTTTGCGGTGAACATACCACTTCCAGGTTCATAGGGTTTCCGGCATAAAGGCTTTCATCTTCTATGTCTATATACTTCCCGTAAAACTCCACTTTCTCCAGGAATTGCTTTTGGGAAATCAGCCCCCCTATCTCGCTGTCCTCGAGTAAATATTCGATTCTTGCCTTAGGGTAGTCAGGATCTATAGGCATATATGCCCCTCCGGCTTTAAGTATGCCAAATATACCTATGACCATCTCCAGTGAGCGTTCTACCATAATACCCACTATGCTGTCTGGTTTAACTCCCTTATCCCTCAACACTCTTGCAAGCTGATTTGACTTCTCATTGAGTTCCCTATAGGTTAGCTGCTTACCCTCAAACACCACTGCCGCATTGTCAGGTGTCTTCACCGCTTGTTCCTCAAATAGTTGGTGAATGGTCTTTTCCCTGTGGTATTCCTCCGTTGTATTATTGAAGCAGTGTACTATTTCTTTCTTTTCCACTTCGGTGAGTATATCAATATTCCTAATATGCATATCGGGACTATCGGTTACAATTTCTATTACCGACTGAAAATGTCCCTTGATTTTTTCTATGAAATTACCATCATATACCAGTGAGTTGTAACTGAATTTAATAGATAATTCCTTACCGCCATCAACGAGTATCCCAAAATCATAATTCGTCTGCTCGAATATTTCCATTCCAACTACATTTAAAATGCCATTACTGGATGAAGCATTAACCGCTTCATCCATAGGGTAATTTTCAAAAGCCATAACATGATGTATCAAGGCATCTTTCAAGCATGTTTTTGACTGCACATCCGCCAGAGGATAGAAACTGTACCGGTCAGATTCAAGCACCGATTGCTGCATCTCTTTGATCAGTTCGGTAAAAGTTTTATCCTCATCACAACTCACCCTTACTGCAACGGTATTTATAAATAAACCCACCATGCTCTCAATTCCCTGTATTTCATGAGGCCTTCCCGATACCACCTCACCAAACACCACATCATCGGTATTGTTATACCGCTGTAATAATATCCCCCATATGGTCTTTATAATGGTACTCATGGTTGTATTGTTTTTGGCTGCAAACTTCTCAAGATCGCTAGTTATTTGTTCAGATATTTTAAACTCCGTTTCTTCAATCCTGAAATCATCACTTGCAGACCTGCCGTTTTGGGGAAGGACTGTCTGATGCTTGTAACCTTTAAGATAGGTTTCCCAGTAATCTGCGGCCTCGTTCTGATTTCTGCCTTCCAACCATTTGATATAGCGGCTGTAAGGATATACCTTTCCTGACTCCGGCTCCCGGCTATTCATCAGGGCTTCATAGTTTTCCATAAATTCTCTAAATATATTTGCGAGACTCCACCCATCAATAATGATGTGATGAAAGCTCCATACCATGTTATAAGATTGGTAGCCTGTTTTAATTACACTTAATCTTGTTAAAATATCCCTTGATAAGTCAAAGCCCTTTTTTCTGTCTTTAACCCTGTATTCTTCTATATACCTATCCCTTAGTTCTTCGGCAAGGGAGGTAATATCCTCATAGCTGACAGACAGCTTTCTTTCCTTCATGACTACTTGTAAGGGCTTGGCTACATTTTCATACAAAAAAATTGTTCTCAAAGCGTCATACTTTTCAATAATGATATTAACGCTCTTTTCAACACAATCAATGTCCAGGATGCCTTTTATAGAAAGTGATATCTGCTCAAAGTAGGCGTCTGAATTTTTATCCATCATATAGTGGTACAATATCCCTTGCTGCATAGGAGTGAGCCGGTACATATCTTTTATGTTTTGTTTCTTCAAATCACTCATAAGTACTCCTCCTTAAATACAAACTCTTTTTATTCGAAGTTATTCAATACGTCTTCAAACTCATCCATATTCAGATCGTCTACTGTAAAATCACTGAGTGTAGCTTCTGAATAGTCCATTTCTGCACAATGGGTTATTATGTTTACTAAATGCTTTTTAAAACTCACCGCTACCCCTTCAATAGTACTCTTCTCATACTCGCCCTGGTTGTAGCTAAAGTTTAATTCCAGCTTCCCGCCTTCTACAGTTCCGCCGTTAATATCAATACAATACTCACTTTTATAGTTTGGTCCTGTAGACTCTCCGACAGGAATATCAGACACTCCAAATAAATTGTCTACATTATCCTGGTTGAATTGACCGAGGTAATTGAAGCTTATTTCAGGGTTTAGATTAAAATTTAAATCGGCTTTGTTTTCCGGCAAGGTAAGATATTTTAGTATGCCGTAACCTATCCCTTTGTTAGGTATCTGCCTGATGTTTTCTTTTACCGATTTGATCATGCGGGAAATATCGAGTTGTCCGCTGACATCTAACACCACGGGATACTGGGTGGTGAACCATCCCACGGTCCTGCTTATGTCAATGTCTTTAATGATTTCCTCCCTGCCGTGCCCCTCCAGACTGATCAGAACCTTATCATTTCCGGTCCATTCCCTCACTGCTAATCCCAAGGCGGTAAGCAATATGTCGTTTACTTCTGTGTTATAAGCATGGTTTACCCGCTTTAGCATCTTCTCAGTCTCTTCAATACTCAGCTCGATCTTGACGCTATTGTTATTCATATACCTTCTTTCTTCAATCTCTCGGTCTTTTGGAAGCGGTATTGTTTCAGTTTTTTCCAAATTGGTCCAGTAATTTATTTCTTTTAATAGTTCAGGGCTATTGGCATACTCATCAAGCCTCTGTGCCCAATCTTTGAAAGAGTCGGTCTTGTTGCTGAATTTTATTTCATCATTGTTTAGCGCCTGTCTGTATCCTATGTCCAAATCTTCCAGTATGATTCTCCACGATACCCCATCAACTACAAGGTGGTGAATAGCTATTAGCAGGTGGTCCCCTTCTTTAGTCTTAAACAGACCAACCTTAACTAAAGGACCGTTATACAAGTCCATGCTCCTCTGAATCCTCGACGCTTCCAGCTCTATTTTTTCCCGGTAATTATAGCTGTCCCTAAGGTCTACAATTTCCAATGAAAAATGTTCACCTTCAAGGTTTTTGTTGTATTGGAGTATATTTTGATCCTCTATTTTTACCACTGTTCTAAAAATATCGTGGTGCTCTACAAGCTTTGACAATACTTTTCGAATAATAGCTTCTTCAAATCCGTTACGCCCATATATCATTATTTCCTGATTAAAATGATGGATATCCTTGCTGTCTTGTTTATACAACCATCTTTGTATAGGTGTTATCGGTACTATGCCTTCTACCGGGCCTTGATGAATTCTTCGGCTTGTAGATTGTATATATTCGACGAGTTCCTCAATTACAGGATGTTTGAATAAGTCCCGCATTTCGAGCTTTAGCCCATGGACGTTAAGACGCGACATTACCTGTATGGCTTTTATTGAGTCTCCTCCAAGGCTGAAGAAATTATCTTTTACCCCGATGTTTTCAGTTTTTAGTACGTCTTCCCATACTTTGGCCAGTATTTCTTCTCTTTCGTTTCTAGGAACTACATGCTCTACTCCGGTATTAATATTCCCCTGTGGTTCAGGCAATGCTTTCCGATCAATTTTACCGTTGGCATTAAATGGCAGCTGTTCCAGCTGCATGAAATATGCTGGTACCATGTAGTCAGGTAGTTCGTTTAAGAGATGCTCCCTTAGCTCGGAAATGGTCAATTCATTTTCCCCTACAATATATGCACACAGGTACTTCTTCCCTTGCTGCTCTTCCTTTGCAATAACCACTGCTTCCTTAATAGCAGTGTGCTTCACCAGATGTGCTTCAATTTCTCCAAGCTCTATTCTAAAGCCTCTTATCTTTACCTGGTGGTCGATCCTGCCCATGAATTCGATGTTCCCATCAGGAAGCCGCCTTACTAAGTCCCCTGTGCGGTACACTTTTTCGCCGGGAATAAACGGGTTAGGTACAAATTTTTCTGCTGTCAGTTCAGGTCTATTCAAATAGCCCCTTGCAAGACCGCTTCCACCTATCACAAGTTCACCGGCCACTCCTACAGGAGTTAATTGGTTGTGCTTGTCCAGTATATAAAGGTATACATTCTGTAAAGCTTTCCCTATAGGTACTGTTATAAGTTCTTCTGCTATTTTCTTTGTTATACTGTAACCCGCTGCATATATCGTGGACTCTGTAGGCCCATAGATATTTTCCAGAGATGTGTTCTCTGAGACATCGAAAAGCTCATGGACAAGCTTTTTGGGCAGCGCTTCTCCAGCAGCAAAAATATACCTGAGAGTTGATGGCAGTTTTATACCATTATCTTTTAAAGTTTGTACCATTATATTCAGCATTGATGGTACAAAGTTTACATGGGTTATCTTATGCTTGTTTATTACCTCTACTAACTCCATAGCTTCCTTTTCCACACCTTGGCGTGATATTACAAGCTTTCCTCCGTTGAGGAACCAGCCAAATATCTCAGCTACGGATACGTCAAAGGTATAAGTTGTTTTAAATAGAAAAGCGTCTTCCGCTTTAAGCGGATACATGGCCTGGAGGGCTGTAATTATGTTTACAACGCTAGTATGCTCAATCATTCCACCTTTGGGCTTCCCTGTCGAACCTGATGTATAAATGACGTACGCAAGGTCCGAGGGTTTGTTTACATTTTCAAGCTTTGAGTTCTCTTCATTTAAATATTCTTCCTCCAGATATATAATATCCGCATCAATCTGCTTATTTTCCATAAAGGTCCTGGAGGTCAAAAGGATCTGGGAACCACTATCGTCCAACAAATACTTTATCCTTGTATCAGGATAATTAGGATCTATCGGCAGATACGCCCCTCCAGCTTTCAATATGGCAAATATCCCCACAATCATCTCAAATGAACGTTCGGCCATAATTCCTACAATACGGTCAGGCTTTACCCCTTTGTTCCTCAATACTCTGGCCAAATGATTTGCCTTTCCGTTCAATTCCCTGTAAGTCAAGTGCTTGTCTTCATATACCACAGCTATGTTGTCAGGTGTCCTTTCCACCTGCTCAGCAAACAGCTCATGTATGGTTTTGTCCTGCGGATAGTCTTTCTTAGTATCATTAAAGTCTATCAGCAACTGCTTTCTTTCTTCATGACTTAATATAATAAGCTTGTCAACTGACCCTTTGGGGTTATGGATAAACATATTTAAAATATTAATAAAATAGTCTATACACTCTTCTGCCTGTTTTCTTTCCAATACTTTGTCCGAGTAGATCAAGCTTATATTAAGATCATCGAATGTATTACTTACTGTAAAGTCAAGACTTGTATTGGTTGCTTCATATTCATCAACTGAAATTCTATCTTTAACATCACCGATTTCTTTGTTTATTATCTCGTTATATATATGAAAATCCACATAATTGAATATGGTATCAAATAAAGGATTTTCCTCTTTGTTTTCTTTTCCGCCCAGGATATTTATGATCTCAAATAAAGGCAGTCTTCCATAAAGCTTTAAGTTTATTAATTTCTTTTCTGCAACTTTTATCAATTCCTCCCATATATCGATTTTATCAAAACACATTTTGACGGGAACCGTATTTAAGAAGCACCCCAGCATCTTATCTCCATCTTCGCATACAGGTCTGTTATTTTCTACCAAACCTACGACAAAGTCATCCTCGTATGAAAGCATATTGAGCATATAAGTGTATGCAGCAAAGCAAAGTGTCTTTAAGCTTACATCATATCTTCTGGCAGTACTTCTTAAATCACCTAAAAATTCCTGACTTAAATGACGTGTTACATGGTCTACTTTATAAGATTTTTTTGTTTTTCCATGAATATTTGCAGGCATATTCAACCTTTTATATTCACTTAATTCCTCTCTCCAATAATTAATTACTTCCTGGTTGTCCTTAATTGTCATTTGGTCTGCTATATAATCTTTATAGCTGCATTTAAGCCGTGTTGGTATATAATCTTTTTCTTGCTTAAGCTTAGAGTATAGGTTTGAAACTTCCGTAATCAATGAAGCAACACTCCAGCCATCCAGGATAGCATGGTGGAATATCAGAACCAGACAAATATGGTTTGCGTCAAGTTTGAATATTCTTATCCTCCAAAGGGGCTTTGATATATCAAACGGATTCGCTCTGTCATTTTCCAAATATTTGTTTATATACTCAACCTGCCCTGTCCTGCTAAAATTCATGATATCTATCTGCTCAATATCAAGACTACTGCCCTTGTAAACAATTTGCACAGGAGTTTCAAAATCCTCTAAATTAAAAACCGTCCTTAAAATATCATGTTTTGACGTCATTAGAAGCATCGCTTCTTTAAATGCTGGGAAATCAAAGTCTTTGTCATTCAGATGAAATGCAAATTGGTCATGATAAACTGCATTTTCATAGTCTTTTTTGGAATGATAAATCATACCCAGCTCTATGTGACTCATCGGATATATATCTTCCATGTCCGAAGGTAACTTTTCTGAGAGAGTTTCATTCATCAATATTCGCTGTTTAAATAACTCCAGTTCTTCCCTTGCTTTACCCATCTTACTGTTAAAAGCTTCCGTATCTTTTACTTTTAAGAATGCAGACAATCTCTCAATATCAGGATTCATGTATATATCCCTGATTTGGATGTTTATATCCAACTTTTTGCATATTGTGCTGACTAATGATATTGCACGTATAGAATCTCCGCCTATTTTAAAGAAGTTGTCCCTTATTCCTACCTGTTTTGCTCCAAGCACTTCCTGCCATATTTCAACCAGTTTCTCTTCCACTTCATTCCGCGGCGCTACATATTCTGTTCCCGTACTCATACTTCCGTCAGGCTCGGGCAATGCTTTCCTGTCTATTTTTCCATTAGGGGTCAATGGCAGCTTTTCCATCTGCATAAAGTAAGAAGGGATCATGTAGTCCGGGAGCTCTTTTGACAAGTGTTCCCTCATCCCCTGTACGGTTATTTCTTGATCCGGTACGACGTACGCACAAAGATACTTATTTCCGTCAGCTCCTTCTTTGTCCAATACCACTGCTTCTTTTATTGTTTCATGCTTTAATAACCGGTTCTCTATTTCACCCAGTTCTATCCTGTAGCCTCTTATCTTTACCTGATGGTCGATCCTGCCCAGGTATTCTAGGTTGCCGTCAGGCAGCCACCTTGCCAGGTCACCTGTCCTGTACATCCTTTCACCCGGTGCGAATGGGTTTGCTGCGAATTTTTCTTCTGTAAGTTCCGGTCTGTTCAAGTACCCTCTTGCCAGTCCATCCCCTGCTATACATAGTTCTCCCGCTACTCCTATCGGCTGCAGGCCCTTTTCCTTACTCACAACATATAACTTAATGTTATCTATGGGCTTTCCTATTGGTACAAGCTCCAATTCTTCTTCCGTAGAGCAGCCAAAGTAGGATACATCTACTGTTGCTTCTGTTGGTCCGTACAGGTTATGCAGGCTTGTTCCTTTTTCTTTGTACAGCAGCTTGTTGAACTTTTCTACTTGCTTCAGGTTCAGTGCTTCTCCACTGGCAAATACCTGCTTTAAGCTTGCTATTTCCTCTATTATCCCCTTTTCCTCTACATACTCTAAAAATACACTCAACATGGATGGTACAAAGTGCATTGTGGTAACTTTATTTTTTTCGATTGCCTTCACGATTTCTTCCGGATTTTTTTCTCCTCCCGGTATCAGCAGGCAGACTTTGGCCCCAGTAAAGCTCCACCACAATAATTCCCATACCGATACGTCAAAGGTATAGGGAGTTTTCTGCAGGATCACATCACCTTCAGCTATCGGGTATTGCTTCTGCATCCAGTTGATCCGGTTGATTACGGAGTAGTTCTCTATCATTACCCCTTTGGGTTTGCCGGTAGAACCGGATGTATATATTACATAAGCCAAGTTTTCAGGTTTACTAATTAACTTTGGATTTGATACATCCCCAGTAAATAGTTCCTGATTTTCTATGCTAATAAATTCAGCATTTCTGTAACTACCTTTAGCATTTATAAATTTATCCTGTATCAGAATAATTTGGCTGCCACTGTCATCAAGCATAAACTGGATCCTGTCTTCAGGGTATTCAGGAGCTATGGGTAAATAAGCCCCCCCAGCTTTTAGGACAGCCATGATCCCTATGATCATTTCCGGGGAACGTTCTACCATAATTCCCACTACACTATCAGGTTTTATTCCCTTTTCTCTTAATTTTCTGGCCAGTTGGTTTGCCTTTTCGTTTAACTCCCTATAAGTCAGCTGTTTATCTTCAAACACTACAGCAATATTATTGGGTGTCCGTTCCACCTGTTCCTCAAAAATCTGATGGATGGTCTTTTCCCGAGGGTATCCTGCTTTTGTATTATTAAATTCATATAATATTTGATGTTTTTCGTCTTGTGACAGCATATCAATTTCTAATAGCCTTTTTTCAGGAAAGGCTGCTGCCTCTTCCAATACATTAAGGTAATGGGCAATAAGCCTTATAACTGACTCTTTCTTAAACAACCTGGTAGCATACTCCAATTCAAATGCAATACCGTCCTCTGTTTCCTCAGCGTTTAAAGTCAAGTCAAACTTGGATATTCTTACTTCACTGTCATAGGGCATAAACCTTAGCCCATCCATCTTCACTTCTGATGCCTCGATATTTTGCAGTACAAACATAGTATCGAAAAGTGGATTTCTACCCAGATCCCTTTCCAGGTTAAGCTTATCTACCAGTTCTTCAAATTGGTAATCTTGGTTTTCGTAAGCCCTTAAGGAGTTTTCTCTTACTTCATTAAGGAAGTCCACAAAAGTCTTTCCACCTTGAGGGTGATTCCTCATGGCTAGCGTGTTTACAAACATACCAATAACGTCCTGAAGATCAGTATGCGGCCTTCCTGCAACGGGACTTCCAACTATAATATCTTCCTGTCCGGTGTACTTGGATAAAAGGACATTGTATGAAGCTAAAAGTACCATGTAGAGCGTGGCACCATTATTCACTGCAAGTTTGTTCAGTTTAACAGCAAGCTCCTTGCCTGCTTTGAAACTGATCACATCTCCCTCAAAACTCTGTATAGCTGGCCTAGGGTAGTCTAGCGGCATATTAAGCAAAGGAATTTCTCCTTTGAATACTTGGAGCCAGTATTCTTCCTGCTTACTAATTGTCCCATCAGCAAACAGCCTGTTCTGCCATACGGAAAAATCCTTGTACTGAATCTTAAGTTCCGGAAGTTCCTTACCTTCATACAGGCTCATAAATTCTCTTACCAGTATGTCGTCAGACACCCCGTCAGATATAATATGGTGCTTATCAAACATCATAATATATCTGTCTTCTCCAACTTTTATAAGCCCAACCCTAAGTAAAGGAGCCTCATCAAGGTCAAAGGTCCTAATAAATTCACTGGCTATTTTCGCAGCTCTTTCCTCATCGGTTTCCATATACATAACACTAAAATCCACATTGCTATGGACCTTTTGTACCGGTTTACCATCTATCATATGGAATGAGGTACGGAAAGACTCATGTCTGTCAACAAGCTCCCTAAAAGCCTGTTCAAAGCGCAGTTTATCGAGTTTGCCTTCAATTAGCATAATACCAGGCATGTTGTATGCCATCCCAACTGCGTCAAGCTGGTTTAGAATATACAGCCTTTTCTGGGCGGATGAAATTGGATAGTACTCCATCTCCCCAGCCGGCCCAATAGAATGAAATACACTCTCCTTTGCAATCTTGATGCACTCGGCAACTTCAGACATATTTGGGCTCTTAAATATTTCTTTAAGCGGTATGTTTACATTGAACTCTTTGTGAATCCTGGCAATAAGATTTGCTGCCCTTAAGGAATGTCCCCCCAGCTCAAAGAAATTGTCGTTTCTTCCCACTTTCTCTATACTAAGGATATCCTGCCACAACCCCGCAAGTTTCTCCTCCACTTCACCCAAGGGTGCGACATACTCTATTCCAGCATCGATATTGCCGTCAGGTTCGGGCAATGCCTTCCTATCTATTTTGCCATTGGGAGTCAGCGGCAGCTTTTTTAACTGCATAAAATAGGATGGTATCATATAGTCTGGAAGGTCCTTTAAGAGATGTCCCCTTAGTTCTGCTATTGTTAATTCATTTTCCCCTGCCACATAGGCACACAGATACTTGTTTCCCTTCTGATCTTCCCTTGCAATAACCACTGCTTCCTTTATTGAAACGTGCTTTAGCAGTTGTGCTTCTATTTCCCCCAGCTCTATTCTAAATCCCCTTATCTTTACCTGATGATCTACTCTTCCTAAAAATTCCATATTCCCATCAGACAGCCATCTGGCCAGATCCCCTGTACGATACATCCTTTCCCCTGGTATAAACGGGTTAGGTACAAATTTTTCAGCTGTCAGTTCGGACCGGTTTAGATATCCCCTTGCAAGCCCTTCTCCCCCTATGCACAACTCACCCAAAACCCCTGTAGGCTGAGGTCTCAAGTGTTTGTCAACAACGTAGTATTTTATATTTTGCATTGGCTTTCCGATAGGTACACTCCCGGATTCCAAATAGCTTCCCAGTCTCTTTTCGTAATAACTGGAATCTATGGTGGACTCAGTAACCCCATAGCTATTAACAACCCGCAGTTTCTCTCCATACCAGGATTGTAATCTTTCATAATCTTCCACAGAGAGAGTATCTGATCCAAGTATAAGCAACTTGAGGCTATCAATAATCAAAGCATTATCATGGATATAATCCATAAGAGGAATAATCAGTGCCGGTGTGGATTCAAAGATGGTTATTTTATGGGTTTTAATAAGTGAATATAATCGTGCAGGATCGTATCTCTCCTCGGATGAACAAATAACCATTTGGCCTCCGTTGAGCAGCGTTCTCGAAACATCTCCCACAAATACATCAAAAGAAAAACTTGCGATTTGCAACAGCTTTACATCCATATCCGCAAGCCTATATTCCTTTTTCCATGCGTAAGATATGTTGACAAGACTTCTATGCTCTATCATGATCCCCTTTGGCTTTCCTGTGGTTCCTGATGTATAAATGACATATGCTAAATTACAAGATTTATTAATGACAGGAAGATTTTCTGTTCTCCCGTTGTAATTCACACAGTCATCAAAGCTTATAATATCAAGATCAAATTTAATTTTTTCTTTATGATGTTCTTGCGTAAGAATAATTCCAGCCAAGCTGTCATCGATCATATATCTGATTCGTTCTTCAGGATATTCGGTGTCTATGGGTAAATACGCGCCTCCTGCTTTAAATACAGCAATTACACCTATTATCATTTCTATGGACCGGTCTACCATTATAGCTACTACACTGTCAGGTTTTAATCCCTTGTCCCTTAAGATCCAAGCCAGTTGATTGGCCTTTTCATTAAGTTCTCCGTAAGTCAAGTATTTATCTTCAAATACTACTGCTATGTTATCAGGCGTCTTTTCCACTTGTTCTTCAAATAGCTCTTGTATGGTCTTATCCTTAGGATATTCTACTTTTGTATCATTGAAGCCATAGATTATTTGCTGTTTTTCCTCCTGGGACAACATATTTATTTCCGACAACCTTTTAAACGGATTTGCGGTTATCTCTTCCAACACGTTAAGGTAATGAGCCGCCAACCTTTTTATAGTCTCTTTTTTGAAAAGCCGAGTACAATATTCAAAGCTAAAAGCCATACCATCTTCACGCTCTATTGCATCAATGGATAGGTCAAATTTTGATATTCTATACTCTAGCCCGTTATTAAAAGGTCTGAAGCTTATACCAGGTACTGCAAATTCTACCTTAGAGGCATTTTGCATGGTAAACATAGTATCAAACAGTGGGTTTCTGCTCATGTCCCTCTTCAAGTTAAGCTTCTCAACCAGTTCTTCAAATTGGTAATCCTGATTGTCATAAGCCCTTAGAGCGTTTTCTCTTACTTCATTCAAGAATTCTACAAAGGTACTATCTCCCTTGGGGTAATTTCTCATAGCCAAGGTATTTACAAACATACCAAGGATATCCTGCAGGTCTGAATGTGGCCTTCCGGCTATAGGGCTTCCAACGATTATGTCTTCCTGTCCGGTGTGCTTAGACAGCAATATGTTGTATGCCGCGAGCAGTGTCATGTAAAGCGTAGCCCCATTATCCCTTGCAAGCTTGTTTAATTTATTCGTAAGCTCACTGCCTGCTTCAAAGCTAAAAAAATCCCCTTCAAAGCTTTGTATTACAGGCCTTGGATAGTCTAGCGGCATATTCAGTACAGGTATTTCTCCCTGGAATGCTTGGAGCCAGTATTCCTCCTGGCTGCTAATTCCGCCCTCATCAAACAGTTTATTCTGCCATACAGCGTAGTCCTTGTACTGTATCCGAAGTGCTGGAGGGTTGTTTCCTTCATAAAGATCCATAAACTCACGAATCAGTATGTCCATGGAGACACCATCGGATATAATGTGATGCATATCAAACATCATAAGATGCCTGTCTTCTCCCGTTTTTACAAGCTCTACCCTTAGCAGAGGAGCCTTGCCAAGATCAAAAGGTCTGGCAAATTCCCCAGCATACTCTGCGGCTTTTTCTTCGTTAGTTTCAAAGTACATCACGCTGAATTCCACATGGTCATGAACCTTCTGGACCGGGTTACCATCGATCATGTGGAACGATGTTCTAAGAGTCTCATGCCTTTTTACCAACTGCCTGAAGACTTCCTGGAAACGCGCTGTATCAATGCTTCCTTCCAGCAGCATAATACCAGGCATGTTGTATGCTGTCCCTGCCCCTTCAAGCTGGTTTAGTATATACAGCCTTCTTTGTGCAGATGACATAGGGTAGTATTCCATTTCTCCTGCCGGTTGGATTGACTGATATAGGCTCTCCTTTGAGTCTTTAATATATCTGGCAATTTCTAAGATGGTTGGTGTCTTGAATATTTCCTTAAGAGGTATGTCTATATTGAACTCTTTGTGAATTCTTGCTACAAGGCTTGTTGCCTTTAACGAGTGTCCCCCAAGCATAAAAAAGTTATCATTTCTTCCTACCTTCTCTATTCCAAGGATATCCCGCCACAACAGCGCAAGTTTCTCCTCTATTTCTCCCGAAGGTACTACGTATTCTACGCCGGTATTAACATTGCTATCGAGCACAGGCAATGCTTTCCTGTCTATTTTTCCATTAGGGGTCAATGGCAGCTTTTCCATCCGCACAAAGTAGGAAGGGATCATGTAGTCCGGGAGCTCTTTTGACAAGTGTTCCCTCATCCCCTGTACGGTTATTTCTTGATCCGGTACGACGTATCCACAAAGATACTTATTTCCGTCAGCTCCTTCTTTGTCCAATACCACCGCTTCTTTTATTGCTTCATGCTTTAATAACCGGTTCTCTATTTCACCCAGTTCTATCCTGTAGCCTCTTATCTTTACCTGATGGTCGATCCTGCCCAGATATTCTAGGTTGCCGTCAGGCAGCCACCTTGCCAGGTCACCTGTCCTGTACATCCTTTCACCCGGTGCGAATGGGTTTGCTGCGAATTTTTCTTCTGTAAGTTCCGGTCTGTTCAAGTACCCTCTTGCCAGTCCATCCCCTGCTATGCATAGTTCTCCCGCTACTCCTATCGGCTGCAGGCCCTTTTCCTTACTGACAACATACAACTTAATGTTATCTATGGGCTTTCCTATAGGTACAAGCTCCAATTCTTCTTCCGTAGAGCAGCCAAAGTAGGATACATCTACTGTTGCTTCTGTTGGTCCGTACAGGTTATGCAGGCTTGTTCCTTTTTCTTTGTACAGCAGCTTGTTGAACTTTTCTACTTGCTTCAGGTTCAGTGCTTCTCCACTGGCAAATACCTGCTTTAAGCTTGCTATTTCCTCTATTATCCCCTTTTCCTCTACATACTCTAAAAATACACTCAACATGGATGGTACAAAGTGCATTGTGGTAACTTTATTTTTTTCGATTGCCTTCACGATTTCTTCCGGATTTTTTTCTCCTCCCGGTATCAGCAGGCAGACTTTGGCCCCAGTAAAGCTCCACCACAATAATTCCCATACCGATACGTCAAAGGTATAGGGAGTTTTCTGCAGGATCACATCACCTTCAGCTATCGGGTATTGCTTCTGCATCCAGTTGATCCGGTTGATTACGGAGTAGTTCTCTATCATTACCCCTTTGGGTTTGCCGGTAGAACCGGATGTATATATTACATAAGCCAAGTTTTCAGGTTTACTAATTAACTTTGGATTTGATACATCCCCAGTAAATAGTTCCTGATTTTCTATGCTAATAAATTCAGCATTTCTGTAACTACCTTTAGCATTTATAAATTTATCCTGTATCAGAATAATTTGGCTGCCACTGTCATCAAGCATAAACTGGATCCTGTCTTCAGGGTATTCAGGAGCTATGGGTAAATAAGCCCCCCCAGCTTTTAGGACAGCCATGATCCCTATGATCATTTCCGGGGAACGTTCTACCATAATTCCCACTACACTATCAGGTTTTATTCCCTTTTCTCTTAATTTTCTGGCCAGTTGGTTTGCCTTTTCGTTTACTTCCTTATAAGTCAGCTGTTTATCTTCAAACACTACAGCAATATTATTGGGTGTCTTTTCTACCTGCTCTTCAAACAGTTGATGTATAGTCTTATCCTTAGGATACCGGACCTTTGTATCGTTAAAGTCATATAGTATTTTCTGCTTTTCTTCCTGTGAAAGCATATCAATTTCTGACAACCTTTTTCCAGGATAAACCGTTATCTCTTCCAGAACATTAAGGTAATGGGCTGCAAACCTTTCTACAGTCTCTTTCTTGAACAGCCTTGTGGCATATTCCAAATCAAATGCAATACCTTCCTGGGTTTCCCGAGCATTTAATGTCAAGTCAAATTTGGATATTCTAAATTCATTTGTATAGGGTATAAACTTAAGCCTATCTATCTTCAATTCTGATGAGCCGGTATTTTGCAATACAAACATAGTATCAAAAAGAGGATTCCTGCTCATATCCCTCTTTACATTAAGCTTTTCCACCAGTTCTTCAAACTGGTAGTCCTGATTTTCATAAGCCCTTATAGAGTTTTCCCTTACTTCCTTTAGAAACTCAGCAAAGGTCTTTTCTCCCTGGGGATAGTTCCTCATGGCTAAAGTATTTACAAACATACCTATTATGTCTTGTAAATCTGTATGAGGTCTTCCAGCTATAGGGCTTCCCACTATAATATCTTCCTGCCCCGTATACTTAGACAGCAGTATGTTGTATGAAGCAAGCAATGTCATGTAAAGAGTAGCCCCATTATCCCTTGCAAGCTTAATAAGTTTTCCCGTAAGCTCACTGCCTGCTTCAAAACGGATAAAACCTCCGTCAAAGCTTTGAACCGCAGGCCTTTGGTAATCTACTGGCATATTCAGCACAGGAATTTCTCCATTAAATTCCTGGAGCCAGTATTCCTCCTGCTTCTTTATTTTGTCCCCAGCAAATAGTTCCTTCTGCCAAACAGAATAGTCCTTGTACTGTATACGGAGGGAAGAAGGGTTATTTCCTCCATACATATCCATGAACTCATGTACCAGTATATCCATGGACGTACCGTCAGATATGATATGGTGCATGTCAAACATCATGACATGCTTGTCTTTTCCCGTTTTCACAAGGCCTACTCTTAGCAGCGGAGCAATTCCAAGATCGAACGGCTTTATAAATTCTTTTACGATTTCCCCCACTTTTTCTTCGTCAGATTCTAGATACACTACACTAAAACCCACAGGATCATTGATCTTCTGGACGGGTTCACCCTCTATGAAATGGAAAGATGTTCGAAGGGTCTCATGCCTATTTATAAGCTGTTGGAAGGTCTTCTGAAAAAGCTCTAGATCAATACTGCCTTCAACCAGCAAGCTGCCTGGCATATTGTATGCTGTCCCTGCTCCTTCAAACTGATTTAATATATACAGCCTTCTTTGGGCTGATGACATAGGGTAGTATTCCATCTCTTTAGCAGTTTGGATGGATTGATATATACTCTCCTTTGCTTCCTTCATATACCTTGCTATTTCCGCTATAATTGGAGCCTTAAATATTTCCTTAAGAGGCATGTCTATATTGAACTCTTTGTGAATTCTCGCTACAAGGCTTGTAGCCTTTAAAGAGTGTCCACCTAACATAAAGAAGTTGTCATTTCTTCCTATCTTCTTAATTCCAAGGATGTCTTGCCAAATCAGTGCAAGCTTCTCTTCAAATTCGCCTATAGGCGCTTCATACTCTATTCCCGTATTTATATTACCTTCGGGTTCAGGCAATGCCTTCCTGTCTATCTTGCCATTAGCTGTCAATGGCATTTTTTCAAGCTGCACAAAGTATGATGGTACCATGTATTCGGGCAGTTCTTTTAAGAGATGCTCCCTTAGTTCTGATATTGTCAGCTCATTTTCTCCCGCTATATATGCACACAGGTATTTACTGCCCTGATGGTCTTCCTTTGCAATCACCAAAGATTCCTCAATTGAAGGATGCTTTAGCAGTTGTGCTTCTATTTCACCAAGCTCTATCCTAAAGCCTCTTATCTTTACCTGGTGGTCTATTCTACCCAGGTATTCCATTTCTCCATCAGATAATAACCGGACCAGGTCTCCAGATCTATATAACCTCTCTTCCGGCTTGTACGGATTTTGAACGAACTTTTCCTTTGTAAGCTCCGGTCTTCCAAGATATCCTCTGCAAACTCCGTCTCCTCCTACACAAAGCTCTCCGGCTACTCCAATGGGAACAACTTTCATGTTCTTATCCATTACATATGTTGTAAGGGTTGGTATAGGCCTTCCTATGCTGCTCACATTAGATCTAATTTCTTCCTCTTCTATCTCTTTATATGTGACATGCACTGTTGTCTCGGTTATTCCATACATATTGATGAGTCTAGTCTGCGGGTACTTCTTTCTCCATTCCTTCAACAATGCAGGCTTTAATGCTTCCCCTCCGAATATGACATATCTTATCTTAAGTTCTTTTTCTTCATATGATACTTCTTCATTGGCTATATTATAGAAGGCTGAAGGTGTCTGATTTAATACGGTCACCTTCTCATTCCTTAGAAGTCTCAGATACTCTACATTGCTGCGTGCTGTCATTTTAGGAACTACCACCAATCTGCCCCCATATAACAACGCCCCGTACATCTCCCATACGGAAAAATCGAAACTCATAGAATGAAACATAGTCCATACATCATTTTCGTTAAAATCAAACTGCATTTTACTGTTAAATAACAGCCTTACTATGTTTCTATGCTCTATCATTGCCCCTTTGGGTTTACCTGTAGAGCCTGAGGTATATATTAAGTAAGCTAGATCGGAAGGTTTATTTACCTCCGATAAGTTATATTGTTCATCTGAATATTCCTGCTCATCTTCTAAATTTATTACTGTACCTATTGATGTATATTTGTCTATAAAATGTGATTGGGTCAACAGGATCACTGCCCGGCTGTCTTCCAGCATATGACTTATTCTTTCCTCAGGATAATCTGGATCTATGGGAAGATATGCCCCTCCTGCTTTTAATACCCCTAGGATTGCTACTATCATCTCAAGTGAGCGTTCTGCCAGAATACCTACGATACTGTCCGGTTTGACTCCTTTAGCCCTTAATACATGGGCCAACCCATTTGATTTTTTATTGAGTTCACTATATGTAAGCTTTTTACCCTCAAATACCACAGCTACATGATCAGGGTTCTTCTCTGCCTGCTCTTCAAAAAGCTGATGGATAGTCTTGTTTTTAGGATACTGTGCCTCTGTAGCGTTAAAGGTATATAGGATTTGCTGTTTTTCTTCCTGTAACAGTACATCAATTTCCCACAACCTTTTTTCAGGGCATGCCGTTATCTCTTCAAGAACGGAAATGTAATGGGTACCAAACCTTTTTATTGTCTCCTTCTTAAACAGCCTGGTACAATATTCAAGGTTAAATGTTATACCTTCTGGACCCTCTACCACTTCAAGCATAAGGTCAAATTTTGCCTTTCTGCCTTCCAGCCAGTTGTTGTATTGTTTGAAGTTTATACCCGATGCTGCAAATTCTGTCTTGTTTGAAGTGCGCAGTGCAAACATAGTGTCAAAAAGAGGATTCCTGCTCATGTCCCTCATGAGATTAAGTTTTTCTACAAGTTCTTCAAACTGGTAGTTCTGATTTTCAAAAGCCAAAAACGCATTTTCCCTTACTTCCTGCAAGAATTGGACGAAGGTCTTTTCTCCCTCAGGATAGTTCCTTATGGCCAAGGTATTTATAAACATACCAATGATACCCTGCAGGTCAGCATGGGGCCTTCCGGCTACAGGACTTCCAACTATGATGTCTTCCTGTCCAGTGTATCTGGACAGGAGTACGTTATATGCAGCCATCAGTACCATGTATAAGGTAGCTCCATTATCTGTTGCAAGCTTATTTAGTTTGACTGAAAGTTCAGGGTTTATTTCAAAGCTTACAGCATCTCCTTCAAAACTTTGTACCGCCGGTCTTGGATAGTCAGTAGGCATATCCAGTACCGGTATATCACCCTTAAATGTCTGGAGCCAGTATTCTTCCTGCTTCTTTATTGAGTCTCCGGCAAACATCTCCTTCTGCCATACAGAAAAATCCTTGTACTGTATCCGTAGTGGCAAAAGGGTCTTCCCTTGGTACAAATCCAAAAACTCACTCATAAGTATATTGACTGATATACCATCTGATACTATGTGGTGCATGTCAAACATCATAACACGCCTGTCTTCGTTCGTTTTTACAAGTCCTACTCTCAGTAATGGAACTTGGCTAAGATCAAAGGGCGTTATGAATTCTTTGACTATTTCTGCTGCTTTTTCTTCATCCAGTTCCAGGTACGTAATACTGAAATCCACGTAATCATGAACCTTTTGTACTGGTTCACCCTCAACCATATGAAATGATGTGCGCAGAGCCTCATGTCTTTTTACTAGCTCCTTGAATGCCTGTTCGAAGCGTACTGCATCAATGTTTCCTTCCAGCAGTACGACGCCTGGCATGTTATATGCAGTACCTGCTCCTTCAAGCTCGTTTAGTATATACAGCCTTTTCTGGGCAGATGACATAGGGTAAAATTCCTGCTCTCTGGCAGAAGGTATTCCAGAAAAGGCATTTGGCGTATATTTTGAAACATCTTTTCCTTTTTCTTTTAGCATCGTCTCAAATAGCTTTCTTTTTTCTGGAGAAAGAGATTCTATTCTTTTCATCAAATTATCCATAACTTCGTCCCTCTTCTCTATTTCATCTCTTTTAATTCCTATTTATAGATTTTCAATCATGCTTAAAATTTCTTCGATTTCCACTGTATCGTTAAGTCTATTTTTAATACTTTTTGCTATTGCCGAAATTGTAGGACCCATAAACACTTCTTTTAATGCAAATTCTATGTCAAATTCTTTATGAACCCTTGATACAAGATTGGTTGCCTTTAATGAGTCTCCTCCTAATTCAAAGAAGTTATCATTTACTCCAATCTTCTGGACTCCAAGGATTTGGCTCCATATCAGTACAAGCTTCTCCTCAATTTCACCGAATGGTGCAGCATAGTCTACCCCTGTATTAATATTTCCATCAGGGGCAGGCAGGGCATTTCTATCTACCTTGCCATTCGCTGATAAAGGCAGTTTTTCCAACTGTACAAAATATGAAGGGATCATGTAGTCTGGCAGATCTTTGGAGAGATACTCCCTTAATTCCGGTATTGTCAATTCACTTTCTCCAACTATATATGCACAGATGTACTTGTTCCCTTGGGGGTCTTCCCTTGTTGCTGCCACAACTTCTTTTATTGAAGAATGTTTTAGAAGCTGAGCTTCTATTTCTCCAAGCTCTATTCGGTATCCGCGGATCTTAACCTGATGGTCTATTCTGCCCAGGAATTCGATATTCCCGTCAGGCAGCCATCTTCCCAGGTCTCCTGTTTTGTACAGCCTTATCCCCTTTTCTTCTCTGAAAGGATCTTCAAGGAATACATGGGCTGTTTTTTCAGGGTCATTTAAATAACCCCTTCCTACACCTGTTCCAGAGACGCAGATCTCTCCTTTTACTCCGATAGGGCACAGGTTCATGTTTTTATCTGTTATATATAGATTCATATTTTGTATAGGCTTGCCTACAGGAATGTTCTCTCCTTCATGAGCAGCTTCCATAGTATATAGAGTAATATCGTCCGCTGCCTCTGCAGGTCCGTAGGCATTAACTACTTTAGTATTTGGACATAGGTCAAACCATTTCCTTACTATGCCGGATTTTACGGTTTCTCCCGTTATCAGCAAGTAATGAAGTTTTTCCGGTTTATTCCCTGTATTTTCCACATACTCAAGCATTAAAGCAAGGTATGAAGGTACCACCTCAAGGACCGTTATGCCATCTTCTATGATCCGATTCGTAAACCTTGCAACATCCTTTACTATTTCATCTGGATAGATGATAATTTGAGCTCCTATGGTTAGGGCTGCAAAGAACTGCCATACAGATACATCAAAGTATTGAGGCGAGTTCTGGGATATTATGCTGTTGTTAGTTATACAAAGTTCCTTTATTTCCGCATGGATGTGGTTTATCATGCCAAGATGCTCTATCATAGCTCCCTTTGGTACACCAGTTGAACCAGATGTATATATAACATAGGCCAAACTATTTATGTCTATATCTAGATCTAGGTTTTCGCCACTTTCAGCCTCAATCTCTTTTTCACACTGGTCAAGGTATATAATTCGGCCTTTATAGTTCTCACTAAGCTGCTGGGTCACATAATCTGATAAGGTCAACACATAGGCAGCTTTAGATTCCTTAAATATATCAAGCACCCTTTGTGTAGGGTATTTTGGATTTACAGGTATGTAAGCCCCCCCTGCTTTCCATATACCAAGTACCGATTCTACAAATAAGGGTCCCCTCTCCAGCATGACAACTACGGCTTCTTCTCTACCAGTGCCAGCCTTTAGCATGTACCTTGCTATCCTGTTTGCCCTTTGGTTGATCTGGCCATATGTAAATCTACGGCCTTCATACGCTACTGCTATATTGTCTGGACGTACTTTCGTCTGCTGCTCAAACAGGTGGTGTACCGTCAGGTGATGTTCAAATTCAACCTTCGTATCGTTAAAGCCGTATATTATTCGCTCCTTTTCTTCTTGGGATAACATATTGATTTCTGATAGTTTTTTTTCAGGGTTTGAGGTTATCTCTTCAAGGATATTAAAGTAATGCTGAACAAGCCTTTCTACCGTCTCCTTCTTAAACAGACGTGTAGCATATTCCATCCATAATATTATATTATGACCATCTGGTATCAACTGGAATGTTAGGTCAAATTTTGATGTTTTACTTTCAACCGGATATTTGGAATACTTTAATTCACCACGATGTTCCATAATATGCTCATCAGAAGGAACAATATTAAACATAACAGTAAATAAAGGATTTCTGCTTGAATCTCTCTTTACGTTAAGTTTTGTCACAAACTGATCAAACCTGTATTCCTGATTTTCATATGCTTCTAAGGAGCTTTCTTTTACTTCTTCCAAGAACTCAGTAAAGGCCTTATTTCCCTCTGGGAAATTCCTTAATGCCAGGGTATTTATAAACATCCCCAGTATTCTTTCAGTATCAAAATGAGTTCTTGCCGCTATAGGAGTACCAATAATTATGTCTTCCTGTCCTGAGTATTTATACATTAGTGTATTTAATGCCGCAAGAAGTATCATATACACGGTGGCTCCTGTTTGGGAGGAAAGTACATTTAATTTATCCATCAAATGACTGTCTAAATCAAATAGCAACCTATTTCCTTCAAAGCTTTGAAGGACAGGCCTAGGATAATCTGTAGGCATATCAAGGATAGGAATTTCACCCTTGAACCTATTAAGCCAGTATTCTTCCTGCTTTTTGTAAACCTCAGTGCTAAACAAGCCATTCTGCCACTGGGCAAAATCCTTATATTGCACCTCCATTGCCGGAAGGCTTTCACCACTTAATATAGAAACTATTTCATCAAAAGTCCTGATTATTGAAGTTCCATCCGAGACTATATGATGTACATCAAGCAAAAGTATTTGCCTGCTAGCATGGATTTCTATAAGACCTACTCTTATTAAGGGTGCTTTGCTTAAATCGAACGGTCTTACAAATTCATCGATTATTTTCTCTACTCCGTCTTCCTCAGACTCAAAATATTCTATAGTAAAATCAACTTCATCTTGTATCCTTTGCACAAGCTCCCCATCAATCATCTCAAAGGATGTCCTAAATGCTTCATGCCTTTGTATCAATGTTTTTAATGCTTCCCCAAGGGCAACCCTTTCAATCCCACCTTCAAATAAAATTCCCACAGGTATGTTATACCCAATGTTGTTACCCTCAAGATTATTAATGATATACATCATCTTTTGTGCAGATGAGGTTTCATAGTACTCTTTTTCAGAAACTTTAGGTATTCTTTCAAGCTCAGCCTTACCCATATTTAGGGAACCCTGTTCTGAAATCTTTCCCGATTCGTATAGCTTTGATATCATTTGCTCGGAAAGATCGTATATGCTGGAACCCTTAAGAAGTTCTACTATGGAAACAGGTGTTTTAAAGGCAACCTCCATCCTGTTTTTTATTTCGGTGGCCATTAATGAATCCATCCCAAAAACAGTTAGTGGTTGTTTGGTACTTAGATCCTCAGGATTATAACGCAAAACCTTCGCTACTATTGTTTTAATATGCATTTCAACGATATTCTGCCTGCTCTGTATTGGAGATGAAATAATATCCTCCAGGATATCAACATCCACCTTTGATTTATTTATATTCTCTTGTTGTCCTGACTCATCTTGCAAAAGAGTTTTAAGCACATGTGGAGAACTCATGGGTGAGAACCATTTTTCCCCAAACGTTTGCCACGAGAGTATAGGTAGAACCACAGACTGTGCAACAGCTTCTCCAACAAGGTGCTCCATAGCCCTAATTCCCTTTTCTACCGTTACAGATTCTATGGATTTTTGTATATAATACTCCGGATCACGTTCCATAAACCTTGCAGCCATTCCAACCTCTGACCATGGTCCCCAATTGATACTCAGTGCAGGAAGTCCTCTCGATAAACGGTAATGTGCAAGTGAGTCCAAAAAGGCATTCCCAGTTGCATATGCTCCCTGGCCTGGTGAACCAAATACAGAAGCAACTGAAGAAAATAAAATAAAGAAGTCAATAGGCCGTCCCTCTGTCATACGGTGAAGGTTCCATGCACCATTTACCTTAGGCGAAAGGACCCTATAAAAAGTCTCATCTTTACTAACCTCAAGAAATTGATCATCCGTAATACCAGCAGAATGTACAACACCTCGAATAGGAGGCCTTTCTTCCTTATCAAAATCTTTAAAAAATCCAGCAAGCTTTTCCTCATCAGTTACATCCACTGATCCAATATATACTGTTGCCCCCTGGGACTCCAGCTTACGAACAAACTCAATCCTCTCTGCAAGGCTGCTGCCTGGCTCTACATTGTTCCATTCAGAACGTTTTGGAAATTCTCCGCGTCCAAGCAGTACCAGATGTCTTGCTCCCTTGGCAACCATCCACTGGGCTGTAATCATACCTATGCCACCAAAAGCACCTGTAATAACATAACTTCCATCGGGGCGAAGATGTACGGGTACTTGATGCTGCATATCAATCCGCAGTTTATCGATTCTTGCTGCAAGTCTATTCCCATTACGGAAAGCAATTTGGTTCTCTCCATTACCTAAGACTTCTTTTAACAGCATTTCCATTTCACCCGCATTGGCCTCTATGTCAAGGTCTACAAGGCCTCCCCAATTTGAAGGCAACTCATGGTAACCTATGACGGTGCCAAGGCCCCATACCAACGACTGTAAGAATGCAGAATTTGGAGTAGCCCTGTTGATCATTTGGGCTCCTCTTGTAATAACCCACAGCTTAAAATTTAATCCCAGATTTGTGGTTGCTTGTACCAGGTGTTTTAATACAAACAGGTTTTCAAAACAAGCTTTTTCTATAGCTGTATTGCTAACTTCCTGGATCTCAAGGATATTGAGGCTCCACATATATACAATACCTGTTAGCTTCGTTTTAATTTTTGAGAATTCATCAAACAACGCTCTAAGATCCTCAATGCTTCGAGGGTTTATATATATCTCACGCTCTTCATACTGCCAACCAAAATTCTCACCAGGATATACCATAAAGCATTCTTCTCCCCTTTTTTCAAGGAGATTTGCCAGTTCTTTTCCTGCTGCTTTATGATCCACAAAAATAAGCCATGCTCCAGAGTTAGCAGCAGCTGTGCGGGTATCAACTTCTTCACTTTTTAGAAGCTCCCAGTTTATCTCATAAAGATAATCCTTAACTCTTCCAGCATCAGACCCTCCACTATTTCCAAGTTCCTTAGTTCTTATGCCCAGTATTTCGGCGATTAGATTTCCGTCCTCACTATATAGACGGATGTTGGCGTTCAAATTATTATCTTTCCTATCTACCATCTGCGTATGACAAAGCATGACAGGCTCCGGCCTTCCATAAAGCTGCACCCTGTCTATTCCTACAGGTAGGAATGATTGGCCTTCGTTATTTTCATCTTCATTAAGTGGTGCAACTGCCGCAATGGTAACCTGGAAACAGGCGTCCAATACCGCCGGGTGAAGACCGTAGATAGAGCTATCAATCTCCAGTATTTTAGGGATCTCGATCCTGCCAAGAGCTTCGTTATCACCTTTCCATATCTTGTCTATACCTTGGAAATAAGGACCATAATGGAAACCCATTTGATAGAAGGTTTTATAACATACTTCTTTTCCGTATTCTTTGGTACAATTGCCAAGTATTTGAATCAACTCATCTTTAGCAGTGATCTTTATGTTTTGCCGTTTTCTTATTGTGCCGGATGCATTGCATGTCCAAGTCTTATCTTGTCCCGGTATCCTGCTTGAAATCTCGAATTTTGCGGTTTTTGGATCCAAAACCACCTGCACCACAGGTGATACTCCTTGATTTAAAAATAAAGCATTTTCAAACTTTATATCTTCAACTGTATAAAAACCCTCTCCAAAATAGCTTCTGGCACAAGCCATTCCCAGCTCTACATACCCTGCTCCGGGGAAAACTTCTATACCTTGTATTTTATGATCAGAAAGATACGTCATATAGGTAGTATTAAGTTCAATCTCCCATATAGGGCTGGAAGTTTTCAAACGGCGTCCTAAAAACTTGTGCTTATTTTTTCCCTGCCTAAATTCACTTGATTCCTGCGTTTCCATCCAGTATTTATCCCATTGCCATGGATAAAGAGGGAGACTTACAAACTCACCTTGGTACCGGTAAATCTTGTTCCAATCTATAGGGTATCCCAGTGCATATAGATTTCCTAAGTTCTCCAGTATTGAAACCTGTTCGTTTTCATTTCTTTTTATAGAGAACAACTTCTTACCTTCAACGTTTTTAGCTGACAGACAATTAGAAATAGAAGCTGCTAAAACAGGGTGAGGGCCCACCTCAATAAATAAGTTATAATTCAACGAAATCATTTCATACATTGCTGCTTCAAAACGTACCGGCTCTCTTACATTTTTATACCAGTAATGTCCATCACACTCTGTACCCGTCAGCATTTTCCCTGTAACCGTGGAATATATCGGTATCCCGGCAGGCTGGGACTTTATTCCTTTTAATGCCTCCAATAGCTCCTGCTCATATGGTTCCATTTGGTAACTGTGATACGCTACATTGACCTTTAAAAGCCGCGCAAAAACCCCCTTATCCTGCAACTGTTTTTGGATCTGCTCAAGGGCATCAGGATCACCTGACAAAGTTACCGAATTTGGGCTATTGATTGCTGCCATTGAAACACCTTTTATGTTCTCATCCAGCAGGGCCACAACTTCTTTTTCTGGTAAACCTACCGCCAGCATTGTGCCCTTGTTTACTGCTTTTTGCTGTGCACGGCTTCTGTGAATACTTACCAACATGGCATCTTCAAGGCTGTAAATTCCTGCAACATATGTAGAAGCCACTTCTCCAACACTGTGTCCTACCACCGCATGGGGTATAATACCCAAGGATTTCCATACTTCAGTCAAACCCACCTGAACAGCAAAATTGGCAGGTTGAGCAAACTGGGGCTGGTCCAGACGTGAATTCTCCTCATCGGCGAGAAGTTCCTCCAGTAGAGACCATCCAGCATACTGACGTGTAAGTTTATCGCATTTTTCTATCATATTTCTAAACACAGGGTCTTTTTCAAGGAGCTGTCTGCCCATAGCCCACCATATGGGCCCCATACCTGTATATACAAAAACAGCTTTATTGTACTTTCCTGCCTCAACATTTCCCGCAGACATCCCCTGGCGTGCTTGTCCTTTAATATACGCTTCCAGGTTTCCTGCAAGTTCTTCCTTTGAAGATGCCGAAACTGCTAGTCTATAGTCATGATGGGTGCGCTTTTTGCTCATCATGCTTCCAATATCATATAAAGAAATACTTTCTCCACTTCCATTAATAAAATCAACATACTTTTGCGCATAGTTTTTTAGCGCCTTTTCTGAGCGCGCAGATATGGGAATCATATATGGCCATCCGGTATTTACATTAACTTCAGGAGTACCCTGTTTTTGGAGATCTGTAGCTTCCTCCAAGAGGATATGGGCATTTGTTCCTCCAAAACCGAATGAATTTATGCCAACCAATGCGGGTTGCGGCAAAGGCTCCAGGGTCTGAGGAATTCGTATACATAAATCGTCAAAGGGAATTTTAGGGTTTGGATTCTTAAAGTGCAGATGTGGAGGTATTTGCTTATGCTTTATGATTAGTGAAGCTTTTATCAGTGCGGCAACTCCTGCAGCGGCCTCAAGGTGGGCAATGTTTGTCTTAACAGATCCGACAATACACTTTTTATCTTTTGGCCTGTCTGTTGAAACCACTCGTGCTATTGCATTAGCCTCAATAGGGTCTCCAACCGGAGTGCCGGTGCCGTGAGCTTCAATATATGTTATATCTGAAGGTGATATTCCTGCCTTTTTGTATACCTCCTTCATTAAGTTTTCCTGAGCCTGCCCGTTTGGAACAGTAATCCCGTCTGTGTGGCCGTCCTGGTTTACACCCGATCCACTTATTACGGCATAAATCCTATCTCCGTCTTCGATAGCATCTGACAGGCGTTTTAAAACCACAACGCCGGCTCCTTCTCCTCTTGCATAACCGTTTGCACTGGAATCGAAAGTTTTGCACCGTCCATCGGGAGATAAAAAACCACCCTTACTTTCCGCTATGGTATACTCAGGTGTAGCTATAACACTTACTCCGCCTGCTATTGCGAGATTACATTCATTATTCAATAAACTCCCGCATGCAAGGTGTGTTGCAACCAAAGAGCCCGAACACGCTGTATCTACAGACAAACTTGGACCTCTGAAATCATATATATATGAAATCCTGTTGGACAACATTGTCATCATCATACCCGTTGCCGAATGTGTATCTAAATTTTCAACCGATTCGTTTTTAAATTGTATTGCTTGATAGTCAAGGGTGAAGCCGGCTACAAAGACACCGGTATTGGTTCCTGCTAGCTTGGCCGGATCCAAGCCTCCATCTTCCATTGCTTCCCATGATGTCTCCAGCATCAGTCTTTGCTGTGGATCAAGAAAGGCCGCTTCCCTTGGAGAAATACCAAAAAACAAAGGGTCAAACTCATCTATTTTATCTAAAAATCCACCATGACAGGTGTAATGCTTGCCTGGCTTTGATTTGTCAGGATCATAAAACTTTTCTAAATCCCAGCGGCCTTCGGGTAAATCGGAAGTCATATCTTTTCCCGCAGTCAATGCTTCCCAGAACTCCTCAGGCCCCCTTATTCCTCCTGGCAAACGGCATCCTATTCCTATAATGGCGATTTTATCCATAACTTTCGACCTCCAATACTTTATTTATATTCTCTTGAATAGCTTGTCTGATAATTGAACAACCCTGCTGCAAAAGTTCAAGCTCGATGGTTAACGGAGGCATAAGTTTTATAACACTGTCTTTTCTTCCTGCGCTTTCGATGATTAAACCGTTTTGGTAACATTCCTCTACTACTTTTTGCGTGATTCGCTCATCCTCCACATTGGAAAAATCAATACCCCAAATCAAACCTGCACCCCGAATGGTCAGGCCCTTATGTAATGACAAAATCTGCTTGGTTAAATATTCTCTTACAAATGCTTCCTTATATTTCACAGACTGTTCCAAATTATTCATTTCCCAATATTCCAACGCAGCTGTAGCTCCAATGAAAGCAAGCTGGTTTCCCCGGAACGTACCGTTATGCTCACCAGGCTTCCAGACATCAAGTTCCGGTTTCATCAGCAGAATAGACATGGGAAGGCCATACCCGCTGATTGACTTGGAAAGCAGTACAATATCAGGGATCATCCCGGCACGTTCAAATGAAAAGAACGGTCCGGTGCGTCCGCAGCCAACCTGAATGTCATCGCAAATCAGTAGAATACCGTGTCTGTCGCTAAGTTCCCTCAGCCTGAGCATCCATTCGGGTGAAGCTATATTTACGCCGCCTTCCGCCTGAATGGTTTCAAATATAATAGCCGCCGGTTTTTCGATTCCCGAGTGACCGTCGTTTAGAACGGCTTCCATGTATTCAATAGTATCGAATGAGTCAATTGGACTCTCGGAGTATGGGGAAAAGGTAACATCGGATAATGCTATGCCGGAGGAAGATCTTTTCTGAATGTTGCTGGTAACAGCCAGACTCCCCAGCGACATTCCGTGAAATCCTCCCATAAACGCAAATATACCAGTCCGTTTAGTGAATGGCAGTACCAAGATACGGAAAAATTTCTTCCCCAATTACTTCATGTCTTGAGAAATAAGTGATGAGTCTTTCGTATCCGTATTTATCCTTTATGTGTTCTTTTAAAAAGTCCTGATCGATCATGTTTACACTCAATGATAATACAGTAATATGAAAATAATTCCAATAGGTCATAAGTTCTACTTTACTTGAAATTTTTATCAGGCTGGAAATCTTAAAATGAGAGCAACGTATTATAGCAAGGAAGCCACCTACATTTTTTGAGCGTGTATCGGGTTTGTAGAAGTAAAAAGGTATCCTTCTAATAAAAACTTCTTTAGTTACAGGTTGGTAAGCAATATTATCGTCAACGCTCCACTACCCGCCGGATATATATCGCTAGCTCCAGAAGTTTGGGCTTACCGGACGCGCTGGGGTTATGGCGGCAGCCGCAGGACCGATCGATGAGGATCGGACGGATTGACGCGGCATCAATGCGTCAAAGTCAAGAGGCCGCTGAAGAGCTTTCGTAAGCTTTTTTCTGTTGCGGACGGAACCACGAGGCAGCAAGAGCGAGTAGAGAAGTCCCTATTAATGCGATGATGACCCAGCGGTAACCGTGAATGACGAAAGCAAAATCAACGGCAGAAATCACATTGTTCTTTCCGGAATACAGCACGTTCTTCAGGTGGGCTGGCAGCGCTGCGCCGACGATGGTTAAAGAAAGAGCCGTACTCAGCACTTGACCCAAGTTATATAGCATGGACCGCAGTCCATTCGCCACCCCGCGGCTTTGCTCCGGAACGCTTGACATGATCTCCGTCGTATTGGGGGTAAGGAATAAACCGGTCCCGACCCCGATTAACAACATGCCGCAAGCGGTGACCCCGTAAGAGAAATATCCACCGACCACGAATAGGAGTAACCGCCGGTGTCAGCACACGATCACGCTTTGATCGCTTGCTGTAGCCGGGAACTGAGAATGTAGTCTGCAACTGGCTCTTCATCCCCCATTTAAATAAGCCGCCAAGATACCCAGACGTTACCTTGCTCTACACCAACCTGGTAACAACCTTGTTTCCTTGATCGGCCAGTTACGGATTTACTTGATTTTTATGGTGAAAATAGAAGGCTCAATTTTGATTTTTGTCCCAGTCCAAGAAAACAACTAATAACAATAAATGAAAAAAGCCGCAAAAGTCGCGGCTATTGTGAAATACACTGTCAATACAAAGTATTACCACGAATCTTATAGAATTCGGCAACAACCAGTGGCTGAAATACAGTTTATAATAGTATAGCTTCTTGCTCTAAACTCTTGCCCGTACACAACATCTCTCGAATTAATCCGTGAAACTAGGAATTATCCGTGTTTTCCAGTAGCTGCTCCAATTTGACTTGATAATCTGCAGTGAAGGTTTCTGCCCAATCCAAATGCTGATGGAAAGTAGTCTTATCCATACGATAGGGTCGTAGTTGTGGAAACACTGATTTTTGCAAATGCCGGAATATTTGGAACCCTCCCCAATCGATGTCGCCCCAAAACTGAACTTCAATCTGAAGACCATTTTTATCAAATTTATCTTGGATTTGCCGAAGAAAAAATCGTTTATCCGGTCCTGGAAAACTTCCAAGATAAACAACAATGATCTTCTTCTCTAACAAATTACCAATTCTCGATAACGATTGGATATATTCATGAAATACAGTTTTATTTCCAATGATAAGAATGCGTTCAGCCCTCAAATCTATCACGCGGCCTGCTTTCATTAATTGCGAGTGAACCGTCACACCAAAGAATAGTCGCTCCGGGAGAGATTCACCCATTTGTAATTCAATTCCGTACAAGGCTTGAAGTAACAATTTAGTTTGGACATAATCTTTACTTCAACTGAGATAAATTTGTCAATACTGACTACTAGATCAAAGTTGGAGGAATAAGCACATGGTGACCTGAAGCGGATTATTGTCAAAACAAGAATTACGTCAATTCGTAAAAGAGCATAATTTTCAATCGGCAGAAGATATTCAATGGACATTAAAGGAATTATTTGCAGATGTACTTCAAGAAGCATTAGAAGCCGAACTGGATACGCATCCCGGTTATGAGAAACATGATGTAAAAACAAACAAACGAGAAACAGCCGCGACGGCTACAACAGTAAGAAAACCGTAACCTCCGAATACGGTGATGTAGAATTTGAACCTGTAGTCGTGAAGAAAAATCAAACGAATGTGACCGGCATTGAGGAGCACATATGTATGCGAAGGGTATCAGTACACGGGACATTCAGGATCATTAGAATAAGTCAATATCTCCGAAACGCTGGCTGATTAATTCTCGGTACTGTCCGTTCTCTATGCGTAATTCGTCCAAAGCATCTTTATACGTACTTATAAGCTGTGTTAAATGAGTAACCTTGGCTTGCAATTCCCGGTGCTCCTGGGCTACAATCTCAGGACTTGTAATCGTTGGTTCTCCTTTAGAGGCCGAGTCTAGGATTAATTGTATTTCCTCATTCAATTTGGTGAACCATTTTTCCAAATATTCCTTATAGGAACCCGTCCACAACATTCGCGAGCTTTTCAATCTGATTCGCGGGCGTTTTGCAATCATATCGTACACATCTGATTTTGAAAGACGCGATAATCGCCCCTTTTTGACATCATTTAAAAGCTTTCTTTTTACTTGTGCACATTCCCATGCCAAGTCGCTGCTACTGAAAGAAACCGGACGAGCCAATTTACTTTACCTCCCCACTTAAAATATAACAAAGCACTTCTGCATTAGTTGGATTAGGCTTCTCTTTAGACTGTTCACGAAAGTATGCCTTTGCTTTCTTAAAGAGCAATGAATGCAGTTTTTTCGCCTCATTTGGCGGCATTTTAAATTTATTTACCCAGAGACTTCTTTCTGTTTTGTTCAACCGTTCCTTTATATCCTCAGCCTTCTGAAAAACCATTTTTCGTTGTCCTGTGGACTTGAAATTTTTCTCTGCATCGAGACAATAGTAATAATGCAACATTTCACGAAATATGTCGGCCTTGTGCACATCTTCTGTATCCTCATCAGGACTATAATCATCACATGCTCTACAATGCCCGGGTGTATGACCACAGTTTAGCAAGACATGTGCATTACAATTATGCGTATAACCACCTACGTTAACCTCGTGTAACTCACCTTCCAAATCAATAACTTTACCTTGGAAACGTGGTGATTCCTCTATAATTTTCTGGGTTAATTTATATGCTTCATCTAGCTTTTGAGGCGTGACCTCAAACTTAGATGAAATTTCGGTTATCTCATCAATGGCTACATATTCAGTAGACGAAATTCCAGCCCCTTCTGTCTTATCAGCATCCTCCCCTTCCGGTTTCTTTCTCCAAACGCCTTTTTGAAGTAGATGACCAAACTTTGCAACTTCTTCTGCAGGCATTGTTTCCGTATAAGGCTTTTTTGAGGAAGGATGACTATGTCCGGCCTGCCTCTCTAGTAGCTCATCATTGTCTCCTAAGATACGCCGATAAGTAAGATGGAGCGCTCTTAGATTATGGGGTGTGAAATATGGCTTCCTAAGTTCAGGCCATAACTTCGATTGAATGCGAGTTAAAAAATTATACAGTCCGCTAGTTCGTATAGGGCCATCATTATGTTTTGAAGCCAGTAAACGAAGTTCCGTAAGGCCATCCCCACCCCACTCTCTTGGAAAAAATATAGGTTCTGATGGGGCAAAATGAATCAATTCGTTAAACCATCTTGCAGCATCGCTCTTCACTAGAGCGTGATGAACCCATTCATAGCCGTTTCGATCGGGTTGATTGCGAATGGTCTTGGTTTTGTGAAAACGAATCCAGGAATTATCCTGCGAATCTATAAATAAAGCATTCTGAAGCAAATTAACTATTTCATGAGGCCTTGCTGCAGTTGATAACATCAACAGGCAAGCCCGCCTATGACGAAAGTCCATCAGAATGTTCTCGTTAATTAAAGGAGTTTGATCGTTCATTAAGGTCTGCACAAGAATATAAGCTTTTGACATACTAAATACTCGTCCATGATCTTTTGACATAACACGTCTAGGTCTTGGCATAATCCGTTCTATGTTGTATGAAGCATTTGTAGTTCTTATAAGCCACCTAAGCCAATGTCGAAGCGCCACTCGGAAAAACGTCTTATCTTCTTGTCCCTTCATCTGGCCAAAAATCTCTGTGTATACTTCTGATATTGAATTCTCGCTTATGTCAGTAAGACCTTTTGATCGACATTTGATTGCAAAATACCGGATGTACTTGACTATCGCTTTCCAATAATTTATGCTGATAGTTTTTTTACCGTATCTGAAAAGTAAATTTCCTTCATCGTCGTAATAATCATCAGTTATTGAATTATTCACACGTTGCCTCAAGTAAGAAAATGCAAAGGTATAGAGACTCTCCTCAAACGGCGTTTGGGTTGGATATATTCCCGCGGCTATCCAGACACTTCTTTCCGCTTCATCGCAAGGTATGACCGGTTTATTTTCAATCAAGGAATCTGTTTCTTTAGCTAACATCTTACCTAGGAGGGTTAAACTACTTCTATGATATTTAGCGATCTTACTTGCTTTTGCTAATACAGAGGAAGTAATAATATGATTACCCTCTAACCCTTCCTTAAGGGCGTAACCTGCGAACCATAAGCAAACTACAGTTCGAAGCAAAGGAATCCTTTTCTTTGCCTTTTGTAGTTGTTTTTCGCTATCCATCGGATACAATACCGGATAGTATTTATCGTAAAGCGCATCAAAGTACTCAAAATTCGGTAACTCGGGAAAAGGAAATTTATTGAATCCGGTCTTGGTTGGAAATACGATCTCTAAAGGCAAACTGATCCGTTGTAAAAAGGCAAGCAGTAATACGTAATCTCTTTGGGTGCCGGGTAACTTGAAAAATATTGTGGGTTGTACCAAATCCGTTAAGGAGCTTGATAAAATAGGTTCAACCCGTCCCCAAGTCTCTGCCGATCTGTATTGTTCATACTCCGATCTTGTCAGATGCTCTCTACTCTCGAATTGTCCCTTTCGCCTTACAGTAATGGGTCCAAATCTCAGGGATTGCCAAGCTAATATTTGCGACACGATTTCACCTCTTTCCAATCTAAGCTCAGACTAGTCGACTGATAACCTCTATTTGAATCTGTTCGTCACTATAGCCGAAATGCCGAATCATGTCCCCAAGCAACGCTATTTGCGTAGCTAATCCGGCCGCCTTGGCGTTTTTGGTTGTAAAATCCCGACTGCCTCGCATCATGTTCCACATGTCCTTGGTTAATCTGGCCAAAGTATGAAATGCCTGTGCTGCTTCACTTTTTCGTATGGCGAAATGATGACAGGAAAAACACTTTGCCTCAAAAAGGCAAGCCCTCTGTATTAAACATCTTCCTACACCTGTAGGAGCTGGAAGCCCGAATTTTGCAAAGAATTCATCTAAAGATAGCTCTTCAGATCCCAAAGCTTTTATCAATTCGTCAGGCTCAGTTTGTTCGCTGGCAAGTGCTTCGAAGATTCGCCAAATAAACCGTCCCGCAATCTCACCATCCTGATATTTCTTAATAGTAGCAAATAACAATGCTTGACGGGAGAGATTACTTCGTAAGTATCGATTCAGCATGGTTTGATTTTCATGACCTGCAGCAAGTCGTGCTAACTCACTGTTCCCGGTTTCGATTGCAATGTGAGTTATGAGATAGTGTCTGTAACCATGAGCCTTCCCTTTTTTATCTCCATGTCCAATAAATTCTGCTATCTTGTAAAAAACCTATATATTTGTCTTTCATTCAAAATCCAGGGATATTTCTCCAGTTGAAAAAGATGCACATACGATGCATCCGCTCTTTCGTTCCGTATCGGTCGGAAGGCTTTATCGCTCGATCTTTTCTGTAAAAATTCGACCGCTCTAAGACCTGCAGAATCAATTATAGGAAATTGGCCGTTACGATGTTTAGCTTTCTCAATACCTGAATATGGGCTGTATAATCCTACCGCTGATGGAGCATTAGGCAATGGCAGCATACATTCTTCAGCCTGAAGATTGAGCAGATACGTTTTACGCACCGGTGATGAGGCAATAATTAACCAAAAAGCGCGACATAAAACTTCAACATCATCTTCGGGATGATAATTTTCAATTGCTTCCTTCATGAGCATCGGGAAGTTTGGGTCATCAAAAGCGAGGCCATCACCGGAATATGTTTCTTCTTGGGCCTCACGATGAATTCCAGAATATAAATCACTGGGCCAGTCAACGTATGTTGGAAAAAATGTATGAGAACCTTTCCCCCAATCAAAGAATAACTTTATGTGTAGAAGATTGTTCCCGGTATACTTAGCTGAAAACTCCTCTCCATCGTTATTCTTTGAAATGTAATCAAACAAATCGAGAAAATCTTCATACTCGAGAGATGAAGCATCCGACTCCCCGTGCTGGTCAAGCCATTTGAAAAATTTATGCAAAGCACTGCCCGCTTTACGAATATAATAGTCTAGCGAATTACTTCGTTTTAAATGCTCGCGAAACTCACGTGCGATATCCCCCCACTTTGGATGCTCACAGCAATCGTCAAACAGTATTCTTTGCCTACGTCTTCCTGGTTCATCCGAATATCCAAGCTCAAAAAGAATGTCCTTTAAACACTTGGCGTTATAACGTTTGTCGTTCGGACGCATTACATCCGCTAACGCTATATCTTCTTCCGTGAAATCGCCCAGCGGTTTCATAACACCTAGAAGGTGTATAGATAGTTTGTTGAACAAACCTATACGGTTTGAGTCTTTTTTGCGGATGTTTTCTGCTTCTGAATTTTTGAGGAGGCCCATTTTGACGGGGAAATCCGACAGATTAACACGACCTCTGGTTGACAGGTAACAAACCAAGTCGTTTCGACGATATTGTGCTACTACATCATTTCCCTTGCAAAAACCTGTATGCCAAGCCCAGAAAATGACATACCATAGGTCTCGACTGTCGCGATGCCGAAAGGTTGGTCTCTCTTCAGGCGGTACAGCTAACCAGTTATCCGGGGCCGGAAATGTAGTAAATAATTGAAGGACGGGATTTTTTATAGAAGAAAATACTTGATTCACATGATTCAAACGCAGCGTGTTTTTTAAAAATTTGCGAAATTCCGATAATGGAGTCCATTCTAGTGTCATTCCGAGTCCTCCTCATGCGCGTGGATTCCCTCTGAGATCTCCGCCTGTCGCATAAATACCCTCCCTAAATGATCTACTTTACCTTTTTCTGTGTCATTATTTGACTCAGGTATCTAATGAATATATGTATCGCGCGTAATCACGACAGAAGAATGCCCCAACCACTTGCTGATCTCTTCGAATGGTCTGCGATATCTTAGGAGAAGTGATGTCGCGAATAAGTGTCGGAAGGTGTGTGGATAGTAGGAACGTAGGTCTACGCTTCCCCCAGTTCGTTGAAATAAGTCATCAGCCAAATTATTATACTTACTGTAAACGCCTTTCTTACTTAATGGCTTCCCTTTTGAATTGTTTGACTCTGATACAAATAGATAGCCATGATCTTCACTTGTGTAATAAGACAAAAGTTCCCGCCGCTGAAGAAGTGCCCAATACAGAAGATCAGTGAACTCCTCTTGTGTTGGAAATCGGATATTTTTCCTGCTAAATGGATCAATTGTTTTGTGAGTTATCAACGCCACGTCCCTGCAGGAAGCCTTCGTTTTCCATCCCGTATCAATGACCCAATTCCCCCGCAACCCGCGTTCTTTTACAAACTGCAAGTTCCCGGAAAGAGACTCGGTTAATTCCTCTCTTGCTGTATGATACACGTTTAAGTTGGAAGGAATTGTTGACGGCTCAATTCGAATCTCAGCTGCTTCACCAGGGCGTAATCCAAAGTAACGCAATATCGCAAAGAGAAGAAGATCCAAAGCATTTTCATACGGATCGATCAATTCAAAGAACATGTCTGCTTCGGTCTCACTAAAGACCTTGTCGTGGTTAATGGGAGAGGCTTGCCTGCTCTTCCCTCCTCCAGGTCCTGCAGTACCGGAATCTCGAGCAATATTTTCCACATCAAACACTATCCGCACCCTACTACCCGCAGTACCCGCTATTAATGAATGATTATCTCTTATTTCTTTTCTCGGAACCTGCTCTAATGGCAGGTATTTAAATCTTGTTGTTCTATCACGCAAGAACTTCAGATATGCACATGCAGTATAGATGATCGGAGCAAGTGCACCAGACGGGTACTCACACCAGTTGGTTTTCTTTAAATCGTTATGACTGCTTCGAATTACGGTTGATAGCTTCCCTTCTGCCATTGCATGTTTGTTAAGGGGATATTCTTTAACATAGACCAATGAATCCCGTGAGTCGCCACCTTTAAATCTTCAAATGGCTTGTAACCTTTTGGAATACATCGAAGGTAATCCGCAAATCCCAGTAATATTACTTCAATAGGATACGGTCTTACCTGCTTTTACTTCGATATTATGGATATGTTCAAAATCTTCCTCTAGCCTCCAGAACATCATGTAATCCAAGAACTTTTTCAGATTCTGGGCATGCCCTGTAACCGTATTCATTTTTAGCTTTTCCGTTAATAATAGATTCATTAAAAATGTTGTAGCTTCATGATGAGTACTATGATTTGGTTTAACAATAGCGATCACTTGGGTACCTTCTACTTGATGTATGTAATGTAAACCATCAATGTTAAGGGATTTGTAGTATCGGGCATACCCAACCAATCGCATTGTTTCCCCCATTAGCTGTGCTATGCTCAGAAGCTCTTTATACACACACTCCCCCCCTCTCCCAAGCATTTTTATTCATTCCTCTGTATAAGTTGAGTATAGAGGGACCACCCCCACCTCAATTATGTTTCCATAATTTTCTTTAATTCTACACAATACGTTGCATTCTGACAACAATAATTCACCCCCTATCCATAGATAAGATAAGGGGTTTCGAGATTTACATTATTTACTTCCCATTTATCAAAAGCTCAATTCCAGAATCAGATACAATACCGATGCCATTTCGAATGATAAGCTATTTGACTATTCGATTTGCTTGGAGTGACTACAGGACTCACGGGTATTCTGTATTAACAAGAGTCAGTTGTTAGTTTTCTTCTTTACCTGAACAGGTACATTAAAATCATCGACGTTAATATGTCCAAACCCGCCTTTGGAGTGGTCAACCACCTTTATATAAAGCTCCTCCCCGATATAATCCGTCGCATCCCAAATCTTACGTTGATATTCCTCATAATTGGTCGCTGTCTCTTTAAATAACTCTTTGTCGTCCGACGCCCGAACCAGCGCAACATACAGACGATCTATATCCCGGCCTCCGCTGATAAGGAAGTTGATCTTACCGTTCCCACCAAGGACGAAATTTTGAGATCTTAGCGCTCCTGTTAAGCTGTCGCCGCCGGCTTGCTCGTTGAAGCCCCACAAATGGTAGCTGCCCGGAATTTTATGCGACGGGTTGAAGAAAATGTTGTCCCAGAAGAACTGGGTATTGGTCACATGGACATTCTGGAAGGCGTCTCCTTCCGTCATCCATCCTGTTAAGTCGCCCGTAGCAAAATCATGGTTAGGCAGCTCTGTAATATCCTTATACACAGAATTATCCCACTTATCGGGTACATAGACCGGAGCAGCCGGTTTACCCGTTAAGGCATTCATATCCCATACTTGCATGGATTTGATATTGATATCGCCATCGGCCCAGATCTGTAAGCCTAAGGAGTCGTATCTGCCTACATAGACACGAGTTGTCAGCTTCTTCTTGTAATTTGCAAAGGCTTCAATGACCGAGCGATCAAGAAAGATATGGAGTTTCAAGTTCTCTCCTTCAAGATCTACATATCCTCCTTGAATGCCGTCTACACGCACATCCGGATCAATGCTGCTCTTGGTTCGATCCACATTAAACGTCCCGTTCTTCTTGTCGTAGTAAATGAGCGTCTCTTCTTGGCCTTTTTCCGAGCGTCGCACCTTGAGACCAAATTTCTGGGCTTCACGCGGATCAATCTCCATCACAATCTCTAGCATGTCGCCTTTGACATTCTTAATCAATTGATTGGCACTCTCCAAATTTTTGTCCGAAAAATCAACCCATTTTTCCCCTCGAAGGCTCTGCAGTTCTTTAATCGGTTCGATATGCAATTTATCATGCTTATCGAGGCTTAGGGAAACCGGCAAAGATAAATTATGAGCCCATCCAGATTGATATTCGGCTTGCGGTGTTCTTACATTTTGCACCATAGAGAATACGACCGTTCTTCCGTCGGGTGTGACCAGACCGCTCTCTGCGGTTAAATAGCCGTCACCTACATCCATTTTGGAGGGTGCCTCCTGATCAGGAATAAATTTAAAGTTATCCCGGTCCCAGGTCCCGATCCAGTAAAAGACCTCAACATCTCTTTGCACATCGTTCGCTGGAGGAACATGCTCCGGCTTTTCATGGGGATTAATCATGAAAATATATTTTTGCTTGCCCGTACTATCCGTGCCTAACGGCAATAACACTGGTAGCTCCCATACCGTACCCAACTCCGGATAACGGCTTCTGTCACTAACGTATAACGGCCCCTTATATTTCCAATTGTACATATCATCGGATACATACACCAAAGCTGTGCCGCTGCTGAAGTCTGGAAGACCAGATGTCACTAACTGATACCACTTGTCCACCTCTTTGTCGTACCATACAAACGGATCGCGGAACTCGTTGTGGATGCCTTTTCTGTTCTGCTCCGTTACCGGTTTAGGATATTTCTCCCATTTTTCCAAATAGGGATCGGACAAATCCGCCGGAGTTGCCAACCCTGTTCTTTGGTTCGGCGACAAGGAGTCGTTGCCAGCGGTATAGAACAGAACAGGATTGCCGTTTCGATCATACGCTGCACTGCCTGACCACGTGCCGTCCGGATCTAGGGTGCCCGCTTCGGGCGCAAGAGCAAGTCTTACATTTTCCCAGTTCACCATATCGTCACTCACCCAATGCCCCCAGTGGATTTGATGCCAGAATGGACCTTGCGGGTTATGTTGATAAAATAAATGGTATTTGCCGTTATAGTAAATCGGTGCATGTGCTTCATTCATCCAGTTTTGCGGAGGCATCGCGTGGTACTGGGGTCGGTGCTGATCTCCGTCAAACACACTTGGATCCTCATCAATGTCCGCATTCGGAATTTTCGGAATTGAACCTCCATGAAGCGCCTTCACGCTCTCATATCCAGCAAGTATCTCCTGGTTCGTAAGGGCTTTATTATGCAGCTTCACTTCATCTAGGAGTCCGCTGAACATATTGAAGGAGAACACCCCTGCTAACTCTACAGGTTTATTATTTTTCCCGATGATCAGGCTTTCGGTAGATGGTGTGATCGGAACGTTGACGGGGGTTGCTTGGGAAGCCACTTCCTCACCGTTTAGATATAACTTAATTTTTCCATCTTCTTTACTGAAAGTAGCGGCCACATAATTCCACTTGTATTTTTCCAACGGGTGATCCTTTACCCATACCTGAATCCACTGACCGCCGATGCCTACTTGCATCGACCATGTACCGTGCCGATACATACCAAGAGAAAAGCCTTCCGCTTTATCCTGGTCGGATTGGTTTACGATCGCAGACAGCTTGTTTCCGTCTCCCCACTCATAGCTACGCGGTGCAACCCAAGCTTCGATGGTTAACGCGTCGCTTACAGGCACAGTAACGCTTGCATTGACCTCAATATAATTCGAGTATCCATCGAACAATAAGGCGCCGCCTTTTATTCCACGCGGAGTCCATCTCGGATCCTTCGATGCCATATACCTGGCGTTGTTAAATACATAGTTCACATCGTGCCTAAGATTGTGTACTTTCTCCAACGCTTTCTTTCCTGCGCCTTCATCAAGGTTTAAGTAGAAAATAGTCCCCCTACCACTTGCTTGGAAACTATCAACGGCAATGCTGGCTTCATTGGAATGATCGACAACCTTTACATAGAGCTTCTTGTTGTAGTGTTCTTGCACTTTCCATGAGATTTTCTCGTTCGCACTGACATTCCCGGTTTTCATAAGCAATGTGTTGCTGTTCGCATCGAAAAGTGCAACATATGCATTTTCCGGTTTGAGGATATCCAAAACAGTAAAATTAATTGTTCCTGTTCCCTGAAGCGTGAAAGTATTAGAAGTGATGGAGCCCTTTCCTTGCAGGGAGGATTTGGCATAAAAGTTCCCTTCTTTGCTCGCATGAGCTTCATCAGTCACTTCAAAAGCATCTTCCTCAACCGTCCAGCCATCGAGATTTCCGGTTTCAAAGCTTGGATTATCGATTTCATAGCGCTTGAAATCCGGCTTGATATCCGTCGCAACAATTCCTTCAGCTGGCTCCGACTCATGGTACATGGAGAATGCGTCCGCAAAAATGACTCCCCAATCCGAGGTTGCATTATCGACGACCTCCACATACAGTTTCTTGCCCAATTGTGTGGAAAGATCCGCCTTGTATTGCACCATATTGGCAAGCCGCATGCCCTGCGCAGGATCCGGGAAGCCAACGTCGGCGAATGCGCTATTTCCGTATCGGGCAATAACTTGTCCCGTATCGACTTCCACAATATTTATAAATACCTTGTCTGGGTTCTTTGCACCGCCAAGCTTGAAGCTGATCCAGCCGCTTCCGCCCAGCTCGAAAGTGCTGGAACGAAGTACACCTGTCGCAGATTCGTCATACTTCCAGCCGTTTAAATGATAAGCTCCTTCCTGGTTATACGGTATTTTTTCTGCCCACCAAGTCGTTTCGTCGGTTACGCTATTCGGACCGAACGCATCGCCTTTGATAACGGTCCATCCCGTCAAATCTCCTGTTTCAAATCCAGGATTCCGGATTTGATAGACTGAATCTGTAACTGACAATCCCATGTCATTCTTAGGAATATTCTTGATTTGATAAATCGCATCCGTAACCGATGATTTCACATCATTCTTAGGAATGAGCGTTTCTCCAGCAACAGTTCTATTTTCGGACGCGACAGAGATTCCCGGAACAACAAGCTGGAGCACCATAGCCCATATAACCATTCCCGATATCCAACATTTTCCTCTTTTGACTTTCCTCATTCTCGAGCCTCCTTCGAAACTTGTTATACTTGCGAACATCGATACCTCATTTCGAAATGCTCTCCTTGTACAAAGATGAATAGTCATGAAGAAGGGAGAATATGAATGAAACGTTTCCAAACGGAGGAATGCAAAGTTTCTTGATCATTTGTGCATACCCCATTCGTAAGGAGCGCCTAAACAACCGTCTTACCAAACGGACTGCATATCCCATATATCCAAGGATTTAACAAACGGTTCTCCATCTCCCCAAATCTCGAGTCCCAAAGCATCCATACGGCTCGGATATACCCGGGTTGTCAGGCTTTTCAATCCGCTTGCATAAGCTTCGACCATGGAGCGGTCCAAATAAATGTGAAGCTTCAGATTCTCCCCAAGCAGCTCCAACTTACCGCCTTGAATCCCTCCGCACTTTTCTCCAGGATGCAGGGTCGTTTTCGAGCGGTCGACCATGAGCAACGCTTGATTCCAATCATAATACAGCAGAGTTTCTTCCTCTCCGTCCGGCGTACAACGGACCTTGACTCCAAATTTTTTGGCGCTGCCGGGCTCCAATTCCAATTGAATCTCAAGCATGTCACCATGAACATTCCTAAGCTGCACATTAGTTTCAGCCAATGACTGGTCCCGAAGCGATAGCCGCTTAGGGCCACGCAGCGATTGAAGCTCCTGAATCGGCTCTATTCCCAGACGTCCGTCATCCCTCAAATACACGCTTAACGGCAAGCCTCCGTTATGAGCCCAACCCGACTTATATTCCATCTCGGAGGTCCGGTCGCCTTGGGCTATCGTAAAGACGATATTTCTGCCGGTCTTCGGATCAACCATTCCGCTCGGTCCGGTAAAATGGAAATCCCCGACATCAATCAATTGAGGCTCTTCTTGATCGGGGATGAACGAAAGATTTTGCTTGTCAAGTTGTCCGATCCAATAGAACACCTCGACATCCGCTCCCTTCCCCACAGGGCTGACAAGCAGCAGATGTTTGTTCACTCCCTGCTTGTCACTGCCAAGGGGAAGAAGCACAGGGAGCTCCCAGATGGGTCCAAGGTAAGGAAACTTCTGAATATCCGCTTTAAAAAACGGCCCTTTATACGTCCAATTCAGCATATCCTGTGACGCAAATGCCAGTGCTGCTCCACCTTCAATTCCGGACCCGACCAGAGCATACCAGCCGTCATCGTCCTTCCATACGAATGGATCTCGGAAATCCCCAAATGCGCCCATTCCCTTCTTCTGCACGATCAACGGCTCTGGATGTTTGACCCACTGAACCAGATCCGGGTTTCCGTCAAGGGTATAAGTGCTTCGGGCAAGCGCTACGCTCTGATTCGGAGAAGCGCTGTCATTACCTGCCGTAAAGAACAAGACAGGAAGTCCGTCAGCATCATAGGTTGCGCTTCCCGACCAGATCCCGTCCGGTGCGAGCTGATCCTTTTCGGGCGCCAGGGCCACGGGTAGATCACGCCAATGCACCAAATCCTGACTTACCCAATGTCCCCAATGGATCTGATGAAAGAACGGCCCCTGCGGGTTATGCTGATAGAACAAATGATATTGCCCGTCAAAATAGATCGGTGCATGAGGTTCGTTCATCCAATGGGCCGGCGGGCTAACATGATATTGCGGTCTGTGCCGATCAAGTAGCAGTGGCGTTCGGTCCAGCTTGATCTCGTCATAGTTTAATTGTGGTCGGATACCTTCATGAAAGGTATCCAGCACATGCCGATAAGAAGCGGCCACTTCTTCCGCGCTCAGCGCCCGATTATAAATCTTGAGTTCATCAATGATACCGCTAAACATGTGCAGGCTGAACACTTCCGCCAGCAGGCTGCTATGGTTATTCTTGCCGATAAGAAGATCCGTGTCCGCCGCCTCAGCCAGGCGGGAACCACGAGGCACGGCAGCTGAAGCGATTTCACTGCCGTTTAAATACAGCTTGATTTCCCCTTGGTTCCCATCGAACACAGCATTCACGTATGACCATTCATTCTTGGGCAGTTCATGGCCGTCCGGCGACCAAAGTTCCTTCCAGTCTCCTCCTTCCAGCCCGACTTGGAAGGACCAGGAACCGTGACGGAACATGCCGAGCAGATAACCCTGCTTGCGATCCAGGTTGTAGCGGTTCACGATGGCGGACAATTTGCCATCATCCCCCCATTCATAGGAGCGTGGGGCTACCCATACTCCTATGCTTAACGCTGATCGATACTCTGGCTCGGTGTTCTGATTTCCCTCATCGAACGAATGCGCAATGTAAGTCGAATAACCATCGAACAGAAGCCCATTTCCAATTACCCCCTGTCTCCACCGTGGAGGGCAAGGTTGAGTAAACTCCGCTTGGTTAAACACGTACTGGATATTATCCTGGACTTGGGATACGCTCTCCAGAGCGCTTGTACCGGTTCCTTCATTGAAGGCCCAATACATAATCAATCCCCGATTATCGGTTGCATGGCTCATAATTCAACCCTCCTGGATGTCTGCTCCGTTGGACCATTAGGAATATGAATGGAGTTAAGAGCATGCATATAAAACGAGTTCACTACAACTTCCCCTGATTTCGCACTTATCTCAATACGATCCATCGGAGCATCAGGGAATATTTGATCCGTCAGTGCAACCAAGCCCTCATTCGCGTACACTTCAACCGCGTTGCGATCCAGCCAGATATGCAGCTTGATCTTCCCATTCTCCGAAACCATTCTAGCACCGTGCTTGCACGCAAACGACGGGTGGAAATCACTCAGGCCCGATTTCGAGCGGTCGATGAATAGCCATTGGCGCACAGGGTCGTAACCGATAATAGTCTCACTTTGCCCAGAGGACTTCATTTTAATATGAACCTCGTCTTCGGAACGAATGTCGATATCCGCTTCAATTTCAAGCAGAACATCATTCGTTTTTTGCGTAAACGGCACCTCTGGCGTAACCTTAACCTCATTCCAGCAGAGCGTTCCTTTCCGCAGCTGCTCTATTTCCCGAACAGGCATTTGGGTCAGAACTACGCCCTCGTCTCGACTGGTCAATGACAAGACGCGAGGCAGAGTCATTGTGCCTCTCCAGGCCCCGGTAGGCGTTTGGTTAGCATATTTCCAGTTGCTCATCCATCCGATGATCACACGCCGTCCGTCCTGCTCAGCTATATCCGACCAGGTGAACCCCGCATAATTGTCCCGGCCATAATCCAGCCACAGGATATGATCGGCCGGATGGTCATTGATGAACGTATTTCCGTCGAACTCTCCGATAAAGTATTGCGTGCGTGAGCCTTCTGGACAGTTGGGATTATCTCCGATGCTTATGATAAGTACCCATTTGGAATGTCCGCTGTCATCAACCGGCAATTCAAAGAGATCAGGGCATTCCCAAACTCCGTCATGCGAGCCTTCACTCTTTCCGAATTCGCCTGACAACGACCATTCACGCAAATTGTCGGAACGATAAAACCGAACGTGGTCTCCCGCGACAAGAGCCATAATCCAGGATGCACTTGGCGAATGCCAGAACACCTTGGGGTCCCGGAAGTCGACCAGATCATGCTCGTCGAGTATTGGGTTCTCCTCATATTTGTGCCAAGTTCGGCCTTTATCGCTGCTGTAAGCCAGGCTTTGCCGCTGGCGAGGTTGTTCGGTCTCCGGACAGCTGTCTGCATGAGTGAAGAGTGCGATCAATCCATGGGGACCATCGAACAGTCCGCTGCTATTATTCCAGTCAACCACACAGCAACCGGAGAAAATAGCGCCATGCTCATCCGGGAACAGAGCGATAGGCATATGCTCCCAATGAACCAGGTCTTGGCTTACAGCATGACCCCAGTGCATTGGTCCCCATTGGTTACTATAAGGATGGTGCTGATAAAACAGATGATAGACTCCCTCGTAATAGACTAATCCGTTGGGATCATTCAACCAATGGGAGTGAGGTGAAAAATGAAAACCCGGCCTAAATCTATCATCATCGTGCTGTTTATTTGTCTCGATTATCTGGGTAATTTCATCTGTCGTCGGCATAGATTGAAGAGCCCCTTTCCGTGTGGTTACTAATGCACCGCCGGCATTAGCAAAAGTTAGCATACCGATGATTTGCTGTTTGGTCAGCTGATTCAAATAAACACCGGCTTTCAGTATCTTATATAACAAGCAGCCCAGAAAAGCGTCGCCGGCTCCTGTCGTATCAGTGGCCTCTACTTGAAAACCCGGCACATATCCGTCATGATCAGCTAATCGGTAATAGCAGCCTTTTTCCGCTAAAGTTACGAAGATCCCGGCGATGCCGAATTGCTGTTGCAGCTCTAGCGAGCCTTTTTCCACATCAGTTGTACCCATTATAAAGTGGAGCTCATCTTCCGATATTTTCAGGATATCTGCATACTTCATGCCCCAAAGGATATTCTGTTTCGCTTCCTCTTTACTCTCCCATAAAGCAAACCGGATATTCGGATCGAATGAAAGCAGGACTCCTGCCTCTTTAGCCTTCACAACTGCCGCTCTTGTTGCCGTACGGGCCGGCTCATGGGTCATCGACAAAGAACCAAAGTGCAGTGCATGGCAGTTTTCAATCCTATCGAACGGGACATCCTGCGTGCGCAAGTATGTATCCGCTCCTGGTTTCCGGTAGAAGCTGAACGATCGGTCTCCGTTGTCATCCAGATGAACAAATGCCAGCGTTGTATTGGCTTCATCTGTAAACGTAAGCGCAGACACGTCGATGCCGCCGTTCATCAAGGTATCGTGCAGCAAGGAACCGAATTGATCATCCCCAACTTTGCTAATCAATGTCGCTCTAGCTCCTAAACGGGATAGAGCAGCTGCTACGTTAGCCGGAGCCCCTCCAGGATTGCATTCAAACTGCTCGTTGCCTCCCGTGGTACGACCTGATGGCGTAAAGTCTATCAATACTTCCCCAATGGTTATTACATCAAGCACAGTTTTCTCCCCACCTATCGTTTGATTATTTATTTTTTAAATTTGCATTATATCGATCCAACCCTTTTTGATAGATCTCCATTAATTCGTTCAGCCCCATCTTCTCGAGTGTCTTCACATAGCTGTCCCACTTTTCATCTACCTCGCCATCGACGATGAACTTGCCTCTTTGGGTATTTACATATTTAATAAGTTCTGGCTCAATCCGATTGATTTTATCTAGTTCATCCGGTTCAAAGAAGATGCTCGCATAGTTTTCCTTTTTCATATATGGAGTGTAATATTTCTCCAAATACTCAGCACGCTTCTGAGCTCGGGGTTCCATATCAACAACTTTTCCGAAGTCATCGAAAGTAATGACGCCCGGATTTCCTGTGCCTGGAGCCACTTTTTGACGGAATTCACCTGCGGAGACTCCCTTGGGAAGCGGCAGGTTCACCAATTTTCCTTTTTCGTCCTTCTTGAATACGACATCCAACGGACCCCAGTGAATTTGAGCCGCCATGTAAGGGTCATACTGTTGATCGATCCAACGCATCGTCATTGCCGGATAACGGTTCTCCTTTGTAATCACGAAGCTACCTCGTCCCGGACCGCCGCCGTTGTTGCGACCAATCATTTGATCTCCATTTGGGCCTTTAAGCGGGGGCAGCAGAGCATAATCCTTACTACGCTCCGGTCCGACAACTTCTTCGACTTCCCACCAAACGTAGGAGCCGAGCGTTTCATCTGGTGTTTTGCCTTTTGCTAAATACTGAGCGGCATCCTGGGTGAACGATTCAGGGTCAATCAGCCCCTGCTTATACCAGTTATCATGAATATATTTTAATGCTTCCTTATATTGAGGTTGCGTAGCGGTAAAGATCACTTTACCTTCGCGGACGATCCGATGTTCCAAATTATCCGGAAGACCGAAAGCTCCGAATATGCCAGCAATGTCACTACACCACTGCATGTGCATAAAGCTTAATGGGATTTCATCAGCCTTGCCATTGCCGTTCGGATCCTTCGTTTTAAAGGCAATCAAAGCCTGCGTGTATTCGTCCAGCGTTTGAGGTAATTTTAAGCCCAGTTTATCGAGCCAATTTTTATTGATGACGTGAAAGAAGGGGTTGGTATCGAGCTTATTCTCTTCCCACGACGGCAGCCCATAGATGTGACCGTCTGGCGCTGTGATGGCTAGTTTAATATCAGGCCGTCGATCGAGAAGCATCTTCAAATTAGGCGCATATTTATCAATTAAATTCTCCAGCGGAATAATGGTTCCGTCTTTACCGTAATTGATTAGATCGTAATCTGTGAATCCAGCTCCGTAAAAGGCATCTGGCAAATCTCCGCTGGCCAACAACAAATTTTTCTTCTCTGCAAAGTCAGTGTCTGGAATGTTTTCCCAATCAATTTTTACGTTTGTTTGTTTTTCCAGCCGCTTAAATATTTCCATTTTCGAGTAATCTGGCGCTAAAGCAGCTTTTGGGGATACCATCTTTAATGTCACCGCTTCTTTAACAATCGGAAGACCGGTTTTATTAAAATTTGCATCCTGATCTGGATTCACCGTCTGATTTTTTGACTCGCCTCCGCCTCCCGAACATCCGCTAAGAGCAAACATTCCAGCCAGCATTAGAATTCCAGCCCTTTTGAATAATTTCATCGTACATAACCTCCTTATGTCAGTCCACAAGCTGAGAACTTCCCTTGTCCTTGTTATTTACTTGTCTGAATGCTGAATTTAGGTATTCTGTTGCACATTCCCCCCTTTCAGGCACCATGACAATGTTAGCCTTTGATCGAGCCGATCATCACGCCTTTAACAAAGTATTTTTGCAGGAAAGGATACAAAATCAGCAACGGTAGGCTGGATACCATGATGACACCATATTTGATAAGCTCTGTAACGCGCATCTTCGCTGCATAGGATTCCACGTCTATCATCATGCTCGAGTTGGCCTGATTCTGGACAAGAATGTTGCGAAGGACCAGTTGTAATGGATACTTGCTTTCATCGTTCAAGTAAATCAAAGCGTCAAAGAAACCATTCCAGAACCCGACAACATGATACAGTACCATTACGGCTATAACGGACTTAGACAAAGGTAATACGATGCTCCAAAAAAATCTGGTATTGGAACAACCATCAATGGAAGCGGCCTCCCACATTTCATCCGGGATGGTCGACTGAAAAAAAGTCCTTACGATAATGACATTGAACACACCTCCCGCTCCAGGAATAACAAGTGCCCAGATCGTATTCAGCATGTGAAGATCTTTAATCAGCAAATAGGTCGGGATCAACCCCCCACTAAAAAACATGGAAATCAGTAAAAACCACATTATTACCGACTTTCCTGCCAGTCCTTTACGAGCTAACGGGTAAGCTGCACATACGGTCACGGCAACTCCGATTAATGTTCCTAGACTCGCATATAAGATCGAATTGGCATATCCAATCCATATAGATGAATCGCTGAATATTCGCCCGTATCCATCCAGCGTAAAACCCTTTGGAAAGAACCATACTTCACCTGAGTAGATGAGATTGGGGTCACTGAGTGAAGCAATCAATACAAAATACAGCGGGAATAATACAAGCAACATAACTATGGTCAGCATGACGTAGTTGACGATGTCAAACCACATGTCTCCCTTGCTTTTTCTCTTTAATAATTGATTCAAAATGAACTCCCCCTTACCACAGGCTGGTTTCTGTCAATTTTTTTGCGATCCGGTTGACGGTGACTATCAGGATAATATTTACAACTGAATTAAACAGGCCAACTGCTGTAGAAAAGCTGTATTGTGCTTTTTGAATCCCGATTTCATAAACATAGGTCGGAATAATATTGGAGGTGGCATAATTCAAATCGTTCTGCATAAGGAAAGCCTTTTCAAAACCGATACCCATAATGTTACCGAGTGCGAGAATCAATAAGATGACGATCGTCGGCAAAATGCTTGGAATATCCACATGCATTACGCGCTTCCATTTGCTTGCTCCATCCATGATCGCGGCTTCATGCAATTCTGGATTGACCCCTGCCAGCGCAGCAAGGTAAATGATGGTAGCAAAACCTGTCTCTTGCCAAACCCCTGATAAAATATACAAAGGGCGGAACCACCCTTCGTCGGCCAAGAACATAATGGGGTCCCCTCCAAACCAAGTGATGATGTGATTCACAATTCCGCTGTTTGGAGACAGAAAAACATTAAGCATACCGACGAGCACTACGGTCGAAATAAAGTGTGGTGCATAAATTACAGTTTGTACAATTTTCTTGTATCTCTTGGCCAGCATCTGATTGAGCATAATCGCTATAATAATCGGAGCTGGGAAGCTAAATACAAGCGATAGAACACTGAGTGTAAGCGTATTAGTCATGATCGTCCAGAAGTTATAGGAATCGAAAAAATCAATAAAGTGCTTAAAGCCTACCCACTCGCTTCCCCAGATTCCCCGACTTGGTGAAAAATCCTTAAAAGCAATTTGTATTCCATACATTGGATAGTACTTAAATACGAGATAAATAATAATGATTGGCAGCAAAAACAGATATAGTTCATAGTCACGTTTGATCTGGTTCCATATTTTGCGATTTGGCTTGATCGTAGAATGATCCCACTCACTAGTTCTTGAATCCACCATTACACTCCCTTTCTTGTAAAAGAATATTTTCATTTTTGAAACGTTTCCAATTTATTAAAAGAAAAACGTCAGCCGGTGATCCATACCATAAATCCACCGAATGAGCTAAAGTTTTTCCAAAGTCAAAAACAACCTTGCCTAAGATAGCAGGAGACGATACATTTGCTGATCCAAACTTATTCCTTGGATCTTTTAACAGAGTAGTCTGATTGTCAAATGAAACGTTTCCAATTTATTATAAAAAAAAAGGCGAGTTTGCAGATCCAGACTGAGATCCAACTGAATGAGCTGATATTTATACAATAAAACTCATGTCGTTTCGCCTTGCCTGAAGATAACGGGGAGACGATACACTTGCTGATCTAAAGTTATACCATCCATCTTTTGATACAGTAGTCTGATTGTCAGACGTGCCATCTCCTCCACTGGCTGCCTAATTGTAGACAATATCGGATGAAAATAACGATGATCCTGAATGCCGTCATAACCGATGACCTTTACATCTTCTGGAACTCGAATACCCTGCCTACCTGCTCTTTCTATATATTTGGCGGCAAACATATCGGTAATAGCGAAAATGCCATCCACATCCCGATGCTTAGATAGAAATTCGCCAAAATAGGCTTCGTCGTCCACAATAGGATCTGGTTTCTCGTATACAACATGGTCTACACCCAATTTTTTCGCCTCATCAATGAAACCTTTTCTTCGATTCATGGTTTCACTAAAAATTGAAGTTACACTTCCTATAAAGGCCGGTTTTTGGGCCCCTGCCTTAACAAGTTCCCTCAAAGCTAGACGGCCTCCCTCATAATTATCTGAGGTCACACAAGTGATTTTTTTGTTGAAATGTCTGTCAATACTTAGAATCGGAATGTCATTGCTTACGCTATTTTCTATATCATTGTAAGTAATGCCGACAATACCAGCCACTTTGTTTTGACGTAGCATATCCAGGTAATACAGTTCCTTTTCTGGCTTGCCGCCGCTATTACATAACATGAGCTTAAAGCCTTCCCGATCTAACTCATCCTCAATGTAATAAGCCAGTTCAGAAAAAAAAGGATGCCAGATACTTGGAAGCAGCAAGGCTACCATCTTGGATTTCCTCATTTTAAAATTTCGAGCGACTTCATTAGGAAAATAATTCAGTTCTTGTATAGCTTTCTCCACTTTCCTTCGTGTATCTGGTTTTACAGAGCCCGAGTTATTAATAACGCGGGACACCGTTCCCACAGCAACACCAGCTATCTTAGCTACATCTCTAATACTTGGCATTTAACCCCCCCATATCTCTTATGGGAATTATAATAGCACGAAGTTGGAAACGTTTCAATAATCTTTGAAGCGCTTTTTTTCTGACTTTTTTCATTACCTACTCCGCATATGAATTTGTGTCACCTGATTCAATCGAACCGCTGAGGAGTACCAACTCCATTCCGGCGGGACGGGGATCTTTTTGTCATTGATACTATTGAGTCAATCGACCCCCTAATCATTAACGTAGTGTTTGCGTGACCCTTCTTTTTTCTTTTAAGCCGCTTTAAAACAAGGCTGCCGAAATTTTCGGCAACCTGTTACTATCTTCAAGACCCTATTTTCATTGATCACTCCGGATCAACCGCCGAATTTGATACAAATCGCCCTCCATGCGGAATTCGCCTGGAGCCATTCCTGTATACTTTCGGAACACTTTGCCGAAATAATTCGCATTCGAGAAACCGGACTGTTCCGCCACCTGTTCCAATGTCAGATTTGCGGGCTCCAGCAGAAGAGCAGCCGCTCTTTCCAACCTCATACGAGTTAAATAGCGGCCGGGAGAGAGGCCAAGCTTGCGCTCAAACTCACGGGTGAGATGAAATTTAGAACATCCGGAGACCTCCGCCATGTCCTGAAGGCCAATGCTCCGATGCAGATTACTGTCAATGAAGGTCTTACAGCGTTCTACAATCGGAGGCAATGGGACGCTGCTGGCAAGAGTGACAAGATGACTCGCCAGTGACATGGCCAGTGAATAAGCAGCCCGTGAGCACTGATACATATCGCGGTAGCTGTTCTCAATAGCTTCCCGATAAGTCACCCACAGGAGATGCTCCAAATCGGTCCCCGGCTCAATCCGGAAAATGTAGCCGCTTATGTCCAGCCATTCCTGGAGGAGATGCAGCGCCAAGTGTGACAGTTCGAAGTAAAGCACTTCCCATCTGGGAGAATCAGAGGGGAGACGGTAGATATGGTCGCCCGGAACATCAGCCAGAAAAGCATCCCCCGGCTCGAGGGAATGTCTCCTCCCCCCCGTTTCAATCTCACCGCGACCATTCAATGTATATTGAAGCACACAATGGTCTCCGGTACGGTTCCGTCCATCCCAGATATAATCATGCGAAGTAATCAGCTCATATCCAGCACCTTTTAACAAGATATAGGGCATAGGTGTTATAAAGTGAAAAGATATCGAGGACTGCTTCTCTTTCCCGTTTCCCTCCCCATGATTCACAGCAATATTTCACCCTCCTCAATTTATAAAGTTACTCTTGTTTCGGTTCTTCTGCACCTTTACGCTAATGATGAAGACGAATTTTCTATAATCAGTTGTTTCATACGCTTACTAAATTATAACACTAAAAGGAGCACGATTTCACTTATGGGCATTCATTACGATGAGAAACGCATGGTATTTCACCTGCAAACCCCCGGTTCCAGCTACTGCATTCAGATTGTTCGCGACGGCTACCTTGGGCATTTATACTGGGGACGACGAATCGCCATCTACCAGGATTCTGTACCTTTTGATTTTATCGATCGGGGCTTTTCGCCGAATCCTGACCCTGCTGACCGAAGGTTCTCCTTGGACAACCTTCCGCAGGAGTATCCGGGTTACGGGAACGGCGATTTTGGCATACCCGCCTATCAGGTCGGCCAGTCTAATGGATCTGAAATCTGTGATTTCCGTTACCAGACTCATCGGATATTCGCCGGCAAGCCAAAGCTTCCAGGTCTTCCTGCCACTTACATCGAGAGGGAGGACGAAGCGGATACGCTGGAGCTTGTGCTTGAAGATGCACTGACCGGTCTGCGTGCTACCTTAATTTATACTGTCTTTAACAAATACGACGCCATCGCTCGGTCGGTTCGTTTCGACCATACCGGCTCCGACAATCTGGTCCTTCTTCGCGCGCTCAGCGCCAGTATCGATTTCAGAGATGACGAGTATGACATGTTGACCTTCTACGGTACGCATACCAATGAGCGAAATATTGCGCGGAGACCCCTTATGCCCGGCATCCAGAATGCGGAAAGCCGGCGAGGTGCCAGCAGTCCCCAGCAGAATCCGTTTCTGGCCCTGCTTCGTCCTGGCGCTGATGAAGACAATGGCGAGGTATACGCGCTCAATCTCGTTTACAGCGGAAACTTCATAGCCCAGGCCGAGGTTCAGCAGTACCGGACGACTCGGTTGTCGATCGGCATCAATCCGTTTGGCTTCTCCTGGCAGTTGGCTCCCGGAGAAAGCTTTCAAACGCCCGAGACCGTCATGGTATACTCTGCACAAGGCTTGGGCGGGATGTCCCGCGTCTTTAATAGGCTCTACCGCACGCGGCTCAGTCGCGGCAAATTTCGTGACGCCGAACGGCCGATTCTAATTAATAACTGGGAGGCCACCTACTTTGACTTTAACGCCGACAAGATCGAAGCGATCGCCCGCGAAGGGAAAGAACTTGGTATGGAGCTCTTTGTCCTGGACGACGGTTGGTTCGGCAAGCGGGACAATGATTTGAGTTCCCTGGGCGACTGGACCGTTGACCGTCGCAAGCTTCCGGAGGGGCTGGACAATCTGGCCCGGCGGATAACCGGAATGGGCATGCAGTTCGGTCTGTGGTTCGAACCGGAGATGGTCTCACCGGACAGCGAACTCTACCGGCGCCATCCCGACTGGTGTCTTCATGTGACGGATCGTCCCCACACGGTGGGGCGGAATCAGCTTGTTCTCGATCTGTCGCGGCGGGATGTATGCGACTATATTGTTGGAGCGCTGTCCGATGTTCTGTCTTCCGCACCGATTACTTATGTCAAATGGGACATGAACCGCCATTTGACGGAGATCGGCTCTGCCCTGCTTCCGGCGGAGCGCCAGCGCGAAACGGGACACCGGTATATCCTCGGTCTGTACAGGGTATTGGACGAGCTCACTTCCGTCTTTCCGGATGTACTGTTCGAGAGCTGTTCCAGCGGAGGAGGGCGCTATGATCCCGGCATGCTCTATTACATGCCGCAAACGTGGACAAGCGACAATACCGATGCGATCAGTCGGCTAAAAATCCAGTACGGCAACAGTATGGTCTATCCGGCTGTGTCTATGGGCGCTCATGTTTCGGGTGTACCGAATCATCAAGTCAACCGGGTTACTCCTCTTGACACCCGAGGACATGTCGCGATGTCGGGAAACCTTGGCTACGAACTCGATCTTACCAAGATGTCGCTGCAGGAAAAGATAGCGATCAAGTCCCAAGTTGCGCTATATAAAGCAATTCGCCCCCTTATCCAATTCGGAGAATTTTATCGCATTTTAAGTCCGTTCGAGGGCAACGAGGTGGCCTGGGCCTTTGTTTCTGATGACCAGAGCGAAGCAGTACTTGCTTTCTTCCGAGTGCTGAGCCAGCCGGGTGAAAGGGTGCCTATTCTGAAATGCAAAGGATTGAATTCGCGTTACCTGTACCGCCATCACGAAACTGGAAAGATATACGGAGGTGACGAGCTGATGTACGCCGGTTTGACACTTCCAAGAATAAAAGGGGATTTTATCAGCCTGTTCTGGAGGTTTAGTAAGATCGACGAGCAATGAATGTATTAAAGCAAAAAAATTAGAAGTCCAACAGAAAGCAGGGCCTGAAATCATGAGATTTCAGGCCCTGCTTTCTATGCCCCTTCGCCGTGGTTATATTATTTTGAGAAGCAAAAATCAACTGGCAAATGTGCTGTAACAGCTTGCCGGTTCTCCGATAAATCCAAGCTACACCATCATTTTAAGTGAACGCGAAGCAGTGGGACACCGTCTACCACCCCAGCGCCTTCCATCGGCTCCACCGATTTCACCATTTCCTGGTCGTCCGGGACCAACACTGGTGTGATCACCGGAAAGCCCGCCTGCTCGATTTCGGAAATATCAAATTCCAGCAGCTGTCCTTTCTTGATTTTGTCACCGGTCTGAACTCGTAGAGTAAACCCTCTTCCCATTTGTAAAGATCAATGGAGCGATAGAGCATGGCTCAGCCGGTAAGATTGGAACGTTGCGCTCCAAACGGCATAAAAGCAATCTTTCTGTTTCCATACTTTGGGGTCGCGACAATGATCGGTATACCCGGACGGAGGTCCGCTTATAACCGGGGAGGAGAACTTGTGTATACGTCCATCTCTCTCCATTTGAGCCATACACTGATAAGGCACTCGCTCCCAACTCTTATCATGTGTATTGCCGGTGTACCTGAGGTACAATCGCCCATTGTGTTCGATTGCACTGCCCGAGTATACTCCATGACTGTCAAAATCCCGGTCCGGTTTTAACGCCACTCCCCGGTTCGTCCAGTGAACGAGATCCGGAGAGCTGGTATGATACCAATATTTGAGACCATGCACAGTACCGAGAGGAAAACATTGATAGAACAAATGATACTCTTCATGAAAAAAAGCAAATCCATTCGGGTCGTTCAGCAACCCTGTCTCAGGCTGGATATGATACCCCTGGCGCCAGGGGCACCTTGCCACTCTGGCGGCCAGACCGGAGATTTCCTCCGTATTGGTATCTTCTAATCTTCTGTATCTCTCTTCTTTTGTCCACTCCACAGCAACCTCCTTACTGCAAAATAGTTCCAAGCATGCTTAAACTTACGGTCGATCCGCTGCTTCGCTTGAAGTCTCCCCTGAGGCTGACGCATTTTTCCGCTTGCCCCAGAGCAGGGTGATGAGAAACGTAACCAGAAAGCTGATGCCCATGCCGATACAGAAATCAGCGATGGACTGTGGACGGATTGCGATAATACCGGGTAGCGCCGCCGGTCCCATCGAAATGGACAGCACATGTGCGTAAGCAATATAGGCGGAAGCCAGGCCGGAACCGATCATCGCAGCAATGAACGGGGTGCGAAGCTTCAGGTTGATTCCGAACATTGCAGGTTCGGTAATACCGAGCAGCGCGGATATGCCGGCAGCTGAGGCGATACTCTTCGTCTTGCTGTTGCGTGTGACGAGAAAGACGGCCAGCGTAGCCGCACCCTGAGCGATATTCGCCATCGAGGCAATCGGAAGCAAGAAGGATCCGCCCGTCTTAGCAACGTCCGACAATAGTTGGGTATCCACAGCGAGGAAACTGTGATGCATTCCCGTTATGGCAATCGAAGAATAGAAAAAACCGAAAATACCTCCTCCAATGAAACCCGTCGTATCATAGAGCCAGAAGAGACCATCTGTCAGTCCGTTGCCCGCGGCACGAAGGACCGGTCCAACAACAGCAAAGGTCAAGAGGCTGGTAATGAGGACAGACAGCAAGGGAGTCAACAGATTATCAAGATAAGATGGAATTACCTTTCGCAAATTTTTCTCGATTACCGATAAAATATAGGATACGGCCAGTACTGGCAGAACCGTTCCCTGATAGCCAACCTTTTCAATTGAGAAACCGAACAGTTGCCAGGTGGGTACTGTCCCATCTACAAGTGCCTGGCCGTAGCTGTAACCATTAAGCAGATCGGGATGAACCATAATCATGGCCAGCGCCGCACCCAAATAAGGATTTCCACCAAACTTGCGAGTGGCCGAGAAGCCGATCAGGATGGGAAGGAAAACAAAAGGAGCGTTGGCGAATAAATTAATAATGCTTGCCCAATCGGCAATACCAGGGTACATCTCGACCAGAGACCTGGGACCAAACAGATTGCTGGCAGTCAGAACGTTGTTGATCCCCATTAATAGACCCCCGGCAACAATCGCCGGAATGATCGGAACAAAAATGTCGGAAAGTGCTTTCACAAGTCGTTGAAGCGGATTCATTTTAGCTGCTCCTGCCGTCTTTACATCGCCGGTGGACATTTCTCCGAGACCCGTAAGTTTGGCGAACTCGCCATACACGTTATTTACAATCCCGGCTCCAAGGATAATTTGATATTGCCCTGCTATAGAAAAAGTCCCTTTAACAACGTCCATTTGATCAAGCGCTTTTTGATCAAGCAAAGATTCATCTTCAAGAACGAGCCGCAATCGCGTCGCACAATGAGCAGCTGCCGTTATGTTTTCCTTACCTCCCAGGGCATCCAGGATGTCAGCTGCAACTTGCTTGTAATCCATATTTCTCTCCTCCTAATATTATGAAACCGGTTCCAATTTAATTAAAAAAAATGTTCGTTACCGACATTGGCCGGTAATTTTTGTTCGAAAACAACTGCCCTCCTATTACTTTCTCCGAAGAAGGTTATTGCCCCACTTCACCACTTCTCGCTCCCTTCAATAAGCCCCTTTTGACCACCCGTAGGATTGGATGGACATACAACCCTTGCCATAGGAAAAAAATTGCTCAATTCAAAATGTTTGTTTTATATTAAATTTTGTAAGGGGGCTGTTATTTGATAATAAAACACTATCCATGTCATCCTCAATGGTAAGTTAATGCGATGGCAGGGTAAAAAATTGCCCCTTCATTAACACAAAAATCCACCGCAGAAAATAAAGGGTCGTTGCTGCTTCCAGCCCGGTTTTCCTACACTCTGACCTGAACAGACTGAAACACGAGGATTATTTGCTAAATCCATAAGAGTGCTTGCCTGCCAATCGTCAGGAAAGAATTTAAGCATCTCTTGGCAGAACAATGTGGGTTCTTACGATATTCAGGAATCGGTTTATTGAATACTTAAAGCCTCCGTTTCGTCTCCGGTGAGTCCTTCGTCTTCATCATCTACCATCGTCTCTACCCAATTAATGTCTGCAAAAGCTATCTTCATGTACTCCATCAGTACGCGCTGAGCATTGAATCCTACCTCATCAATCATAGATTCCTTAGTAAAGTTTTCTGCAACTAACCAATCAAAAAACATAATATAGTCATGGCAATAGTTCAGAAGCACTGATAAACCTCCCCACCTATAAGTTCATCACTTTGGTCGTTTGATCAATGATGAAACTGAAATCACCTCTTGCAAGTGGGGAATTATATATTATTATACAATTTTGTCTATGTATTCCATAAAAGAATTCTCCTTGGACGCAAACCATCATTCTGAATCCATTACTATAGAAAAAAGCCGCCATTAAGGGCGACTTTCTACATCCTATGTTCTGTCCTCCAAGAGCTTCAATCTTAATTTGATCGCCCACCATCAATAAAGGTTGTTTTTCAATCTGGGCACATTAATGTTCTCTAGGTGATAACGGGTTGCAAATGAATGTCTCAGAGAATGCACGGATAAAGCTGGTTTTCCAAAAGCTGAAGCATATTTTTCAATCAGTTTCTCATTGGTTAAGCAGAGATGCTCTTCATGAACAGCTATTATTGTCATCAGAAATTTTCGTCCATATCGAAATAGAAATCAGGTTCTCTCCCGTTTCCGGTAACTGTTTCTGGAACGGTACTGCTGCGGAGATCTTGCCGGATAACGTGCGGGAAAAGAAAACATATGGACCAGATGGGTAAACGGTATGGAAGCGAACAGAAGAAACGCCAGGATGATGTGAAGCTGAAACACGAAAGGAACCATGTGCATCAACCCGTATTGCGGATTAAAGGTGAACAGGCTGCGAAACCAAGGCCCGATGGTCGTACGGTATTCATAGGCCACCACAGTCGTATTATACACGATGGTCATATAGGTACCGATGGCTGCGATGATCAGGACTAAAATCACTGCAAAATAATCACCAAAACCCGCATGGGCCCTTACCCGACGGTTAAGGATTTTGCGCATAAGCAGAAGAACCAGACCGATGACGACCATCAGACCGGCAAAGCCGCCCCCCGCGATCGCAAATATATGATAGGTCTCATCGGATATGCCGAAGAAATGATAAACACTGCGCGGGATCAACACACCCATGATATGGCCAACAAACGCGAAAATGATCCCGTAATGGAACACAGTCGAACCGATTCTGAGCCATCTTTTTTCAAAAATCTCCGTGGAAGGCGCCGTCCAGCTGACCTGACGAAAAGCAAACCGATAGAGCAAGCCAAAGATCATCACCGTCAAGGTGAGATAGGGAAACACGACCCACCAAAAGATACCAGTCATCATTATACCTCCATTCCATCGCACGTTTTGTAGACAGGTAAGCCCGAATCGCTACGAGCCGTACCGTCCATGCCAAACAGGATAGGATAAGGCAGTTCATCCAGATCGGCGCTCTCCCGCTTGCTCTCCAGCATGCGAATTTCTTCTTCCGTAGGGACCTCGAAAACATCGGTCATCAGAAAGTTCAACAACCTGGAATAGGGACTGTCTTCAGACAGATGCTTCCGAATCCGCTCTGTGGCTGCGGCCAGCCGGAGTTCAAGCGCGCGTACATGAACATTGTCGGACCTTACGGCCAGTAGCTCGTACAACAGCGGAATGAAGTCGCACAGCTCCCCGCTCGGCATCATAAAGCCCGCATCCCGGACAATATGCTGAAGCAAAATCAGAGCTGCCCCACGTTCCCGACTGTCACCCAATTCATGAGCGGTCAGATAGAGTCCGGTCTTTTCCTTCCAATCGAACGTCCAAACATAAATTTCCTGAAGCTCCTTGGGAGGAACCGAGAAGATAGCCTCGGCCGCCTGGCCAAACCTGCTCGCCAGCTCATTATCTTTCATTTCCTCTTGGACAGCTGCAAGCAGTTCCTCCTTCATTTCCTGAAAATCCTCACAGGGATATCCTAGCAATCTGGCGCAGGCCGCCAGCAAAACGGGCTTATGTTCCATCATCCATGTCCTCCCTTGCGAAAAGATGTGACGTGACCGCGCTTGACGGGGTAATGGATTCAATGCTGCAGGCCCCCTGCTTGTAATGAAGCTCTTTCGCGCCATCCATTTCCCTCCGAGCGGTTGGGATCACAAACCTTTCGTTATATTTGGCAACAGCGAACAATCGGGTCATCTCTTCAATTTCCTCCACTGTAATTCCCGCCTCTCCCAAAAGCTGGCTGTGTCTGAGATCATCCATGCCGCCAACAGCTTGCTGCCGCCTATGTACACGCATGGCGGTCATTTTAAGCAACACTCTACGGATGACGGAGGTATCCCCTGCCGTAAGCAGAGATGCCAGATACTCCATTGGAATCCGCATTTGATCGACGGCGGGAATATAGTGATCGGTCTGAAGCTCGTCTTCTTCAATATGGTTCATAATCGGGCTAAGCGGTGGAACATACCACACCATAGGGAGCGTGCGGTATTCCGGATGAAGTGGCAGAGCAACCTTCCACTTCATGGCAAGCTTGTAGATCGGCGAGCGTTGTGCCGCATCGATCCAGGAATCGTTGATCCCGCTTCTTCTCGCCTCCTTGATCACTTCCGGCTCGAAGGGGTCAAGGAACACCGAAAGCTGGGATTCATACAAATCCTGCGGATTCTCCACGGAAGCTGCCGCCTTGGCTCGATCTGCGTCATAGAAGACGACACCGATATAGCGAATCCGGCCCACACAGGTTTCCGAGCAAATCGTGGCCATGCCCGCTTCTGTCCGCGGGTAGCAGAAATTGCATTTTTCCGCCTTGTGCGTATTCCAGTTGTAGTATACCTTGTGGTAGGGACAGCCATTGGTACAGAATCTCCACCCCCTACAAGCGTCTTGATCTACAAGTACAATGCCATCCTCCTCCCGCTTGTACAGAGCTCCGGATGGACAGGAAGCCACGCAGGAAGGGTTCAGACAGTGCTCGCAAATGCGGGGCAGGTACATCATGAACGTCTTCTCATACTCCATGGCGATCTGTTCCTGAAGCTGCTTGACATTCGGGTCCAGCGGTACGATCTCACTTCCGCCAGCCAGGTCGTCATCCCAGTTCGGGCCCCATTCCGGCTTGTCCATATATTCTCCGGTAATCAGTGATACAGGCCGCGCGACCGGAAGATGCTTCCGCTTGGGGCTATGAATCAAGTTATCGTAATCATAGGTCCACGGCTCATAGAAGTTGTCCAGGCTGGCCATATTCGGATTGTAAAAAATATTCGCCAGTTTGGTGATTGGCCCCCCCGCCCGGAGTGCCAGCTTTCCGTTGCGCAGAACCCACCCGCCTTTAAATTTCCTCAGGTCTTCCCATGCCCGAGGGTAACCGGGACCCGGCCGGGTTTCCACATTGTTGTACCACATGTATTCCGTTCCGGGCCGATTGGTCCACGTGTTCTTGCAGGTCACCGAACAGGTATGGCAGCCGATGCATTTGTCCAAGTTCATGACCATGGCGACTTGCGCTTTAATCCTCAAGCCAGTCAACCTCCTTCAACGGTCGGATGATTGTCATCGTATCTCTCTGACTTCCTGTCGGCCCGTAATAATTGAACCCGTAGCTCAATTGGGCATAACCTCCGATCATATGTGTCGGCTTCATCGTAATCCGGGTCACACTGTTATGGGTACCGCCGCGCTGCTTGGTGATAGAGGTGCCCGGCACGCCAAGCGTGCGATCCTGGGCATGATACATATAAGCGATCCCCTCTGGAATCCGGTAAGTCAGCACCGCTCTTGCTGCGATGACTCCATTCCGGTTATATACCTCAATCCAATCGTTATCCTTGATCCCGATCGAAGCCCCGTCTTTTTCGTTCAGCCAGACGACCTGCCATCCGCGGAACAGCGTCGACATTTGATTGGTGTCGATGAACATCGTATGAATTCCCCATTTTTGGTGCGGGGTCAAATAACGGATCGTCATCGTTTTTCCATTCGCTGGCACTTCTTTCTCACCCTTAAAAAAAGGAACGTGCTCCAGCGGCGGCAAATAAAGCGGCAGCCCTTCACCGAAATCCAAAATCATCTCATGGTCCAGATAAAAGCTTTGTCTGCCTGTTAAAGTGCGCCATGGAATGCTGTACTCCGTATTTAAGGTAAAGGGCGAGTATCTCCGATTGTCCTTCTCCAAGCCACTCCAGACCGGAGTTGAGATCGTATGCCGGGGCTGAGCAGTAATATCCAGAAGCGTGAAAGCCTCTTCTTCCCGAGGTTTTGAGATGTCCTCCAGCTTTTTGCCGGTTTTGGTCTCTAACGAACGCCAGCCTTCCACGGCTCGTTCTCCGTTCGTGGCGCCAGACATCAGCAGAATCGCTTCGATTACCTGTTTATCCCGGAATAGATCCGGCTGTCCTTTGCCAATCCCCTCATGTTTCGATGCCCCCAGCCGCTCCATGAGCTGGCCGTACACCTTGTCGCCGGGAATTTTAATCCCCTTTGTTCCATAACCCTTTTTAATGTTCGGTCCGATGGTAATCATTTTTCCATACACGTTCGGATAGTCACGCTTCACCAATAAAAAATGGGGCATCGTTTTGCCGGGCACTGCCTCCGTCTCTCCCTTGCGCCAATCGCGGATTTTTCCGTGAACTTGGGCGATTTCATCTGGACTGTCATGTCCGAGCGGAGTCATGAGAACATCCTCGCAGGCTGGCAAATGTTTCTCCGCCAATTGGGAGAACGTTTTGGCGATTTCCCGAAAAGCGTCCCAATCGCTTTTGCTTTGCCAAGGTGGTTCAATAGCTGGATTAAACGGATGGACAAACGGATGCATATCGGTCGTGCTTAAATCGTATTTTTCGTACCAGGTCGCTGCTGGCAGCACGATATCCGAAAACAGCCCTGAACTCGTCATTCTAAAATCCATGCTGATGAACAAATCGGTTTTGCCTTCCGGCGGAACATCATCCGTCTTCACCGTCTCCGGCCGCCACGAATGGCTCGGGTCCGTCAACACCTGATTGTCCGTCCCGATCAAATGCTTGGCAAAGTATTCATGCCCTTTACCGCTATCGCCAAGCAGATTGGACCGCCAGTTGAAAAAGACACGCGGGAAATTGTTCGGATCATTGGGGTGCTCCACCGCAAAATCTAGCTCTCCCTCTTTAACCATTCTCGCAATTTCCTGTACGGCCTCCTGATCGTCCGAAAACCCTTTTTCTCGAACCTGTCTGGCCACATCGATGGAGTTCTGGTTGAATTGCGGGAATGAAGGCAGCCACCCGAGCCTTACGGCCAGAGCATTGACATCCGCAGGATGCATATGGTTAAACCGCCCGCCCCAGGATGGTTTCTGCTCCTCATTGACCTTGGCCTCATAGCGGAACTGCTCCGTCGCGAAGTAGAAGAAGGAGGTTCCGTTTTGTAAGCGGGGAGGCTTGATCCAATCTCCTGCAAATGCGATCTGCTGCCACCCCTCCACTGGCCTCACCTTTTCCTGACCTACGTAATGGGCCCATCCGCCGCCATTTACTCCCTGGGAGCCCGTGAGCAGAACCAAATTCAGAATGGAACGGTAGATTTGGTCGCTGTGATACCAATGATTCGTTCCTCCGCCCATGGCGATCATCGATTTTCCACCTGTCTTGGCCGCATTTTCGGCAAACTCCCTCGCTACCTGAATGCAATGAGATTTCTTGACGCCAGTAATCGCCTCCTGCCAAGCCGGAGTGTAAGGCTTCGGATCGTTATAATCGACCGGATAATCGCCTTGCAGTTGCTGTCTGGGTACACCCACATGAGCCATCATAAGGTCATAAACCGTCACGACTTTGAGCGTCCTGCCTTCCACACTCGGCAAATGCTTTACAGGAACTCCACGCCGAACTGTCCCTCCCTCCGATTCCACGAAATAAGGAAAGTCAACGGGAGCCACTTCATCCGCCGCATCAATAAATGACAGCAGAGGATCCACTACTGTCCCGTCAGGATTTTCGAGATCCAGGTTCCACCTGCTGTCCTGATCCCAACGGAAGCCCTGGCTGCCGCTCGGAACCATCGGCGCTCCTGATGCCTCGTCCCAGACTACCGTTTTCCATTCGGCCAACTCCTGGGCATCTCCCAAGTCGGAGGCCCGGAGGAAGCGGCCCGAACGAAACGCATCGGCATGTTTCTCTAGTATCACGAGGAAAGGCAGGTCTGTAAATTTTTTCGCGTAATCCGTAAAATAAGGGACTTGCTGATCCACGTAGAATTCTTTGAGAATGACGTGGGTCATAGCCATGGCAAGCGCGGCATCGGTCCCGGCTTTAGCTGGCAGCCAAATGTCCGCAAACTTTTCATACTCGGCATAATCGGGGCTGACCCCGACCACCTTGGTGCCGTTATAACGGGCTTCCACCATGAAATGCGCATCAGGAGACCGGGTTTGCGGAATGTTGGTCCCCCAGATAATAAAATACTTGGAGTTATACCAATCGCCGCTTTCCGGCACATCTGTTTGTTCTCCCCAAACCTGTGGCGAGGCAGGGGGAAGATCTGCATACCAATCATAAAAACTGAGGATGGTCCCGCCAATCAGCGACAGGAAGCGTGTCCCTGCCGAATAACTCACCATGGACATGGCCGGGATCGGGCTAAAACCAACAACACGATCTGGACCGTATTGTTGAATGGTATGGATAATAGAGCTGGCAATCATCTGACAGGCATCATCCCAATCCGCCCGAACGAAGCCGCCTTTCCCCCTGGCCTTGACGTATCTGTCACGCTTTTTGGGATCGCTGACGATGTTTTTCCAGGCCGTGACCGGGTCCTCAACAACTGCCAGCTCCTCACGCCACATGTCGTACAAATCACCGCGGATATAGGGATACTTCACCCGGATCGGGCTATAGGTATACCAGGAGAAGCTTGCCCCGCGCGGGCAGCCCCGGGGTTCATACTCGGGGAAGTCGGCTCCTGTGGTCGGGTAGTCCGTTTTTTGTGTTTCCCAGGTGATAATGCCGTCCTTGACGAAAACATTCCAACTGCAGGAACCGGTACAGTTTACGCCATGTGTCGACCGAACGACCTTGTCATGCTGCCAGCGGCCACGGTATAGGCTCTCCCAATCCCGGGATCTTGGGCTCTCCTCGGTCCATCCCTCGTTTATGGCCTCTCCGCGTTGCAAATATTTCAACGCATCAAGCAGCTTGTTTTTATGTTCAGCCATTGCACAGATGCTCCTTTCCCTGCTGGTTTACCGGGTTAAACCTTTCCCCCGTCAGTTTGAAGCTGTCTTGTCCCAACTGAAGCTCTTCCATAAACACTTCCCAATCCGCTGCGTTGCAAGCCGCGATAATCAGGCGCTGAAGCTCGTTCAGATCCTGCAGCCGGCAGATTTGTTCTTGCACAGGCTGCGGCACTCCGCCGAATCTCATCTCAAGCAAGGCAAGCAAATCATTCCGATCATCCCGGACAAATTGTTCCGTTTCCACCTGATTCATCTGGTTCGCCTTCTTTCGTATCCATTTTTCCAACTCATTCTGCCGACCTTTGTTAGAATTTCATCATTTTAAAATAATCGGCAATCATCGATTTCTTAATCTTTTCCGCCGACTGTTTAAAAAAGGTCAAGACCTCTTCATCGCCGTCTTCCACCAATGCCCAGGAAAATTTCCTGCTGGTGACCTGCCCCAATTCCTCGCCAAATCGGAGGTAGACGGTGATGCCGTGATCATCGGTCCGGCCACCCGCCTTCACATCATAAGGATGAAGGTGGAGCATCTCGAGCTCTTGTACCAGTAGCCGATACAGTCTCGGCTCCACAGATTGAAGTGGTTTGTCGGGAAGCATCGCCGCCAGTGTATAGGTCTCATTTTTCATGGAGCAGTCCCTCCACTTCTTTTTCCAGCATGTTCATTTCATCCCGGTTATGCAGTTCATCAACGATAATCAAAGCCTGAAAACGAGCAAGAAGCTCGCCACCCACCTTGCTCTGCGCCAGCAGTTCCTTAATCTCAGCGACAATTTCTCGCATTAATTGATGATCGCGAGTCAGGGAAATAATGACGTTCTTCAACTCCGACTTGATGCCCACAGCTTCTACATATAATCCTTCCTCTTCGCTGGCTGCGTGCTGGAGCGTACGCCCCTCCCAATGCTCCACCGTGATGTAGGCAATTTCCTCCGCTTTGTCCAATTCACCTTTTTTTATACTTCTGTCCAACAGCTCGGTAAGTTCTCTTGCTTCGCCTAAGGCCGCCTCATGAATCATCGAATGACTGTCCACATGTCTCAATGCGGGTCCTGACATGAATCCCCCGCCTCCTTTCCTGTTGCTTTTTTTGAGAAATGATTTTGCGCTAGCCCGCCGCCTTCACCTTCCTCGATTACGGAGTCAGCCTGCGAAAGGTCGCTGAATATAGCCACATAATGAGTGACATTCTGCTCGTTCGTAATTGCCGTTACCGAGAGCCACTCTCGAAAAACCTCCCCGCTTGCCTTGCGATTGACGATCTTTCCCTGCCATTTTCCGGTGGTCAGCAAAGTGACCCAAAAGGCATTATAGAAAGAGCGATCTTGGAAGCCGGAGTTGAGTATATTGGGAGTTTTTCCAATCACCGCTTCTTTGGGATATCCGGTGACCTCGGTGAAGGCGGCGTTTACGGTATGGATCACGCCCTTGGCATCAGTGACCATCACGGCATCGGCTGTGGACTTGATAATATCCGACGCAAACTCCAGCTTGTTGCTGAAAAATACCCACAGAACAAGTATCAGGCTGGCCAGCGAGGCCTCGGACAAGGCCATAAAGCCGATTGCGTAGTGGCCTGTCCACCCAAACAGCAGGGTAAGCAGCAGTGGAGGAAAAAAACCGCCCAGACCGCCCGCGGCAGAGACGATCCCGCTGGCGATGCCCCCTTGCTTTGAAAAGTATAGCGGGACCAGCTTGAACACCGCGCCGTTCCCGATACCGGCGCACACGGCTACCATCAAACAACCCAACGTAAAAAGAGGCATGGTCAATCCGAAAGAGAGTAAAACTCCTGACAAGGTTAGGCCGGCAAACACGAACATAAGAACTACAAAAGGATTGGACTTGTCGGACAGTATCCCGCCTACTGGACGGAGAAAGGTAGCCAAGGCGATAAAACCCGCCGTCCTGAGTCCGGCATCCACCTTGCTTAATTCAAAATAGCTGACCAGAAAACTGGGGAGATAGATTGTAAAAGCTACGAAGGAGCCGAAGGTAATGAAGTAAAATATGCTGAAAAACCACAGCTTTTCGTTGCGATAAACCTGCTTGAGTTGATTCTTCCAGGAGCTTCGTACACGCTCTTCGCGCTTATCCCCTAAAAACAGATTCAGCAGAGCGAAAAGGGCAAGCAAAATCAAAAAAAGCTGAAGGGCTCTTGACCAGCCGATCGCATCAGCCACCCACGGTGCGCCAAAGGTAGAGATGGCCGTACCCAGGTTCCCGATCCCGTATATCCCATTGATGGTGCCCTGCTTTTCTTTGGGATAATATTGAGGCAGTGAAGTCACACCGATCGAAAACGTAGCCCCGCCTATCCCAAGAAAGAAGCCCCCAACCGCCAAATCCAGAAAAGTATTGGCCTGGCTCAAATAGTAGACAGGAACAAGCAAAATCAAGAAACTGACTGTATTCATCAGCCTTGCCCCGAAGCGGTTGGTCAGAATCCCCGCCGGAATTCGCAGCAAAGAGCCCAAGATTACCGGGATCGCGGTAGACCACGCTCTTTGCCCAGGCGTCAGCGGAATATCCTGACTTATGTAAGAAATCAGGGAAGAGATCAAGACCCAGGCCATAAAGGAGACAACCAGACTAAGGGTTTGCAATGGCAACTGAATTTTTTTTACCATGTATAGCTCCCCTTTGGAGATTATTCGAATTGCAACTATAGGATATAATATCCATTTTTGACAAACTTCTGGCCTTTCAAACATTTGATTTGGGGAGATAACAAATGACGGCTCACTTGCAACCTGTGATGGAAGGATGCTTGCCATGATCGGCTACGATGTGGAAAAATATTTTCGGAAGATGCTGTAGCTGGCGGGCAAAAATCAGGTCAACTTTTTATGTAGAGCAATTGCATTTGTATTTTATGAAGCTCAAGCGATTAATAGTTTTTCCACGTCCATGACCAGTTCTTCGCCTGTCATATTTAAATACTTTTGGCCACATAGAAATTCTAAACCACTGTCTTTTTCTATTGTACAGGATGAAAAACTCCAACTTGACATGGTTAATCAAATTAGTAGGTTTCTATTGATTGTTACGCTGGAAAGATAAGCATCGTTTGCAGAAATGGGCATATACCCAGGTGATTTTCAAAATAAAAAAACGCTCTAGGTTATCCTAAAACGTCTTTTGAAAATAGAAATATTAGCCATAGAGGTCAACATCAAATGATTAAAGTTTGAGCTTGTACCCGATGCTCTCTAACGGGTAACATCAAACTGAAATTAAGATGCATATTGTCAGAATAGTAACTAGCAGCAGTACATCTTGTTCTGCCCCAATTAAAATATTATTATCGCTGTGTAAATATGGTTGCAATAATGTCTATCACCTTCTATAGACTTGGAGACCTTAGGCCCTTTTTGATCGCTTTAAGCGTGATTATGGCGTAAAGACGAGGCTGAAACTAATGAACGATCGAAATAGATAAACAGACTCATTGATTCATTTATTGGAATAAAGCAAGCAATTTGGCGGTCTTTTTAGACCACCTTTTTTATTCTCAGAAGGTCTTTTAAAACAATTTTTTTGAATGGCTGCTGAAGTCTGAAACTTCAAAGTAGAACCTATAAATCCTTGCGGACAAAGCGGCGCAGCCCGAGTCCAAAGAGCACAGCCGTGTAAAATGCCGCGTATATCAAAAAGGCTGTTGAAGGAATCTCGCCGATACCAAACGGTCCACTTGTGCTTACCGGGATGAGTCCATTAATATTCTCGAAGCTGAACAACACTGCCTGCATTTTACGCTGCAGTCCATCGGCAGGCATGATCAGGGACAGGACACCCGTTATATTGTTCAGGGTCTGCATGGGACCTGGCTCCAGACCCACAGAGCCGATGATTTTTCCAACCATGCCACCGAGCCAACCAGCCCCATAAAGCATCGTCATGACGACACCATTCGCAACCGATGACAAATAGCCGGATCCGAACATGGACACGGTTACAAGCAGGGGAACGACTGAAGCAAATAGCAAAAAAGACTGCACCAGCACTACCGGATCACGCGGGATCGAAGCATGCACATCGGTGATCCACAAAATCAGGCTGTACAATACCAAGGCATAGATTACACCAAGCGAAACATAGCCGAGCCAGCGGCCCGTATACCATTTCCACCTCGGAATCGGCCGTGGCAGCATCGCCTGCATGACCCCCTGCTCCGCCTCACCCGCAATCGTGGAAAATGAGCTAAAAATCGCTAAAAAGGCGAGTACAAAACTTGCGAAGAAAAAACCGAGCATCAAAATGAACATCCCGAGCGTAAATTCCTGGATCATAGTTTCATTATTCGTACCGCCTGTGATCACCCTAGAGGTAGAATCTCCTGCGATGGCGCCGGCAATAAACCAAAATCCCAGCAGGAATACAACAGTTAATAAAAGTGTCAGCAGGAGGACCCGTTTGCGCAGTAGCTCCTTCCAGGTCATGGTCCAAATAATCCTCATTCCTGTTCCCCCCTATGATTCAGCCCTGCAACAGCCTTCATGAACCACTCTTCAAGCCGTTCTCGAACTTTGGTGACTTCATATAACGTCATCCCCTGTCCGATCAGCAACGTATTGATCCAGCCTGCCTGTTCTTCGCTCTCCAGTTCCGCTTCAAGCCAGACGGTATCATCTATGCCCCTCTCTCCTGTAAATCCGCCTTCGGCTTTTCCATCTGTTATTACTCGAAAGCTGAGCTCTGTCGTATCCATAAGCCAGGACAGCAAAAAAGGCGAAAATCCGCCGACTTTAAAACGCCAGCAGACTCGCTTCTGGAGCATTTCGGCTACCCGCCCATGGCGGAGAACCTGTCCGTTATTCAAGAGTGCCATTCTGTCGCATAATACTTCCACATCCTCAAGCAGATGGGAGTTTAAGAAAATCGTTTTCCCCTGCTGCTTCAGTTCCTCAAGTATATTACGTACATGCATTCGTCCAACCGGGTCCATGGCGGAAGAAGGCTCGTCAAGAAAAATCACGGCCGGATCATTCACCAGCGCGCAAGCCAGTCCAAGCCGCTGCTGCATGCCTTTGGAATAATGCTTAACACGGTCTTTCCCCCGCTGACCCACACCTACCATGTGCAATAGCTCAGGAACTCTCTTGTCGATCACCTGCTTGTCCAAACCGCATAATCGCCCATGCAACCGGACGACCTCATCACCTGTAAGCCATTCCTGATACCGGTACAGCTCGGGAAGATACCCGATTTGCCGTTTCGCTTCGAGCGTTCCGATGGGTGCACCCATCAGGGTTGCTCCTCCGGCCGTCGGATGGATGAGCCCGACCAGCATTTTCACAAATGTGCTTTTCCCGGCTCCATTGGGGCCGAGGAAGCCAAAGGCTTCCCCTTTCCCTACGGTGATGGTCACGTTGCGGCAGCCGCGCCCGTTGCTGTATTCCTTGGTTAATCCTTTAGCGTCGATTGTCGGCTTACTCATGCCTCAACCAGCTCCTTAAGCTTGTTCATGAAATCAAACTCTGACTCATAGGCGCTCCCACCTTCAAAGGAAAAGAACTGTCCGTCTTTGATCCAGATAGCGGTACGATTCGTCATTGAGCTGTACTTCATGTTTGTAACCAGAACCTTGGTTCCTCCAACGGTAATCTCAGAAGTTTCAGCACTTTTATTAACCACATATGGCATAGGAATGGAACCTGCCAGAATGCGGCTGCGCTTTACCTTCTCTTTCAGATCGGAAGGCAGAATCGGAAGCTGAAGAACGGCATCCACCGCTTTTTCTGTATCAACGGACGGATCTACCGTAATTTCTGGAGCCTGCATCTGTGTCAGAGTTGCCCAGTGGTCCTGATCGGTACCCAAATCGTAATTTACGCTTTCATGTGTACTAAACGCTATTTCTTTACCGTCCATCGACTCCGGCAGCAGCTTCGTTGCCCCTACACGCTGCATAGCTTTATTGAGCTCATCCACATTCAGCATCATTGTAATTTTTTGCGAAGGAGTAACGTACACACTTTCCTTCGTTCCGGCCACATTTACTGGAAGAAGCTGATATCCGAGCTTAGAGACGGCTTGTTCACGCGTAAAATCCCCCTGTACGTTTCCGCTTTCCGATGTAAACTGGCCAAAGGTGTTTTCTATGTCGGCCGATTTTCCCGGAACCAGCTGATTAAACATACCTTCGAGCGTGCTTTCGTCAACTGTAGCGATATCCTGCACCCGGAATTGATTTAAAAATGCCGCCAGCGCGTTATTTCCCACAGGGGTTGTAAGTACGACGCCAAAGATAACGGCTGCCGCCACCGCTGCGGCCCACTTTCGGCCCTTGCCTGCCCGCCGGCGGAAAGAAGCAACCGGAGCCGGAGCATCAACTTTCAAACTGGATTCCGAATCCTGAATTGCAGCTGAGTCCGCTGGCGGACTAAGGGTATCGGCAAGCCTCAGAACGTCCTCTTTGTTATTTGCGTCCCCGGTCTCCCACTTGGCGTTTACCGGCTCCATGGCCAGCTTCTGTAGCAACCTCTCCCAGGCTTCATGTGTACTTTTGTCAGCTTCTGAATGCTGCAATTTAGTTGTCATATCATTTCAATCCTTTCCGAATATTTGATTAGTCCTGCCTTGCTATAGCCTTGCTGGATGTGGCCTGCAGCTTGCGTGTCGCTCTTTGGAGCAGACTGCCTATTAGCGGCGACCTGACATTAAGCTCTTCCGCGATCTCCGCATAGCTGTAGCCGGAGTAGCGCAGAAGCAGCGCTTGGCGGTCTCGTTCGGGCAGTCTGTCCAGCCAAGCCTGAACCTCTTCCTGATCCAATCGACGCATCAGCGCCTCTTCGCCGGATTCAGAAGCGACTTCCCCTTCATACATTATCTCCTGCTTATTCTGCAGCTTTCTCTCTCTTGCTCTCTTCTCTAAATAATCGTATCCGATTCTTGTCAGTACCCGGTGTAGCCATGCCCCCAGGGTTGCCGGGTTGTCCGGCGGATTTCTGTACAGCCTCAGAAATACTTCCTGCGCCAGATCGTCGGCTGCTGCTTCATCTCGCACAAGCGCAGCCAGTTTTCTGCGTACGGTTGGATAATGCTCATAAAATATGTTGCGGAATGGTGAGGATTCCGGAATACTCATTTTATAATTGCCTCCTTTTAAGCTGCAGCTATTAGGAAGACGAACCTTCTTCCTTTTTTGTATCATGCTCGGGAGATTTTCTTCGAATTTTTTTAGGCTGCACTTAATTGGACAGTCCAATGACATCAGGATTAAGAAATTGTTAGACATTAGAAAACAACTTTATTGTACAAAGAACTATTGTATTTCAGCAAAACCTATGCTCGTCGCTCTAACGAAATTTGTGTATGTACGTCGTACCGACTACATCCATCATTGTATTAATGATTCATTAAACCGGTAAAAAAGCTTTCCATAGCCACCTTTTCGGGTGATTATAAAAAGCTAATCTGCTTTGGAGCGTCTATAACGATCGCTTAAAATTTCCCAGAAAACTGTTTGACAATGCCTTTTGTCAGGTCCGCTAGAACTAAATACTGAACGACACTTAACTTTTCATTATTTAGTATGCATGGGGTTAATTGATATTGAACCTATGACTGGAATAGGAATGGAGGGAATATTATCAGTAACGATTACTAGTCAGTGTTATCACGTTGAGCGCCCTCCATCGTTTTTATTGCAATGTAAAACGCCCAATGTAACCGATATATTTGAATTGACGGCCGAGACATTAAGTCTTTGTGCTGCTGAAATGGCTTTATGAGGGCACGAAGCACCCCCTGCCTCGACACGCCTCTCCTCAATGATAGTGTTCTGTGAATTGAGTGGATATCCTTCAGAAAAATCAGTAGATTTCTAGAAGATTGTTATGATTCTTTGGAACTATTCTACCAAATAAAAACCCCTTCTTTGTAGAAGGGGTTTCAAATATACGAACCTAGCTATTCATGCCATGATTATTAAGTTGTTGGAAGCTATTCATGCCGTGATTGTTAGGTTGGATCGTTGCTGCACCAGTAGGGATGATTACGTTACCTAACAGAAACAATACTACTGCCATCATACCTAATGCCTTTTTCATCTTTTAACACCCTTTCTAGGATAGTTTTGTTCAATACATTATATTCATTCAGCTGTTCTTTAGTTGCATGAACACTAAATGAAACAAATAATGCATTGATTTTTTTATATCCAGTATCATCCTTAAGTTTATCAGACATTCGCAATCCCTTGAGGGATATATTTAATGCATTGTAAATATTACCATTAGTAAAGTGGTAAAGGGACATAAGATATAAATGATCTATATAATAACGAATATTGGCTTCCGTTTCGTACTCTCCATCCAGAGCGTCCAAATTAGGCTCAAATTCTTTTAATGCCCAATCAACGTTACAGTTATGTTTTAAAGCTGACTCCAGTATCGTAATAATCCCCGGCAACAACTCTTCTTCCTCGGCATTGTGTATAAATTGCACATATTCAGGAAGCGTCTCCATATTACCTTCCAGCAAATTCAAAACATATGTATTGGCATTTGCAATCATCCTGAAATGTGCTACATCCTCCTTCCCCTCATCGTCCAATCCAGATATCCATCCCAATTCAGAGTACTTTTCAATACAATCCCTGGCTGCTGAGTAATCGCCCATCTTTTGCAATGCGATACCTTTCGCCACCATAGAATATCCAAAATAAAAAGCAACACTTCGTTTAAGTCTTTTAGTATCAATCCTCGGCTGCCCTTTTGCTTGTCTAAGTTGGTCTTCCTCATAGAATGCGTTGATTGAGTGGTGGAGTTTATCCGCAATATGTACCATAGCATCCCAACCATCTAGTGAAAACTCTGCTTGCAGCATTTCATACAAAAGGTTTATGTCACTTATTGATTCTAAAACTGCCGAGTTAAACATATAGCTGCCTCCTGATTACATTTTTAACCAATAGTATATTATAATTGGGCAATGGTCAATTACGTAGTTAAGTGAGCTATTCACAAGTTGAATCTTCTCTGAATTTTCGCATATGATGTGAGACACTGAATCGGCTTAGCCCAAGTATTTTGGCATACTGTGCCTGTTTAAGTCTTGGACGCAGTTCCATTAAATCTTTCAGTCTGCCCCTTGTTATTTCAGACTTACGTTTCTTTACATTCTAATCTCTGTAGTAGTCAATTCTACCGCTGGCGTGGGGTGCTGCCCTCCTTTTAATCATGTGTACATACGATGCATAGAAAGCTTTCCCGAAAGTGCGTTAGCTGATCGACTGATCCCGCAAAAAGGTAAATACATACATTGGGAAGATCAGTCCGAGAACTAAGTTACCCAGACGGTTCGACTCATGTTTGAAACAACGCTACCATTTTATGATCTTTTACGATGCGTTCAGTGCTGTTATTTAGTGTAAAAACAGAGGATTTGAACGAAGGCAATGGGTCCATTTGGCCTGCTGCCTTCTCATTATGATTAAGTTATCGTCTCTCGTTAGTCCAATCTAGACTGTTCTGAATCTTGTTCATCCTAAGCCAACCAGGAATTTAAAACAGAGGATTTTCTTCGAGTGGTTGTGTCTCACGTAGATCTCTAGCCTTCCGAACAGAGGGCGAGTAAAAAACGTCACTATGCATATGCTGAATTTTATCCCAGTTGCCAGGATTGGTCGTGTCTGGAGAGCGGTGCTCCAGAATGGCCTGATATAGAGCCGTTTTTTGTTCCAAATGGGCAACGTGCTGTTTGGCTTCTTCGAGCTTAATGAGCGCCGCTTCCTTATGCTCCATCATGAGTGTGTAGCGTTGCGGAATGGTCGAATCCCCTTCGAGACAGAAATCGACGTACATTTTAATGACTTCAATCGGCATCCCGGATTGCTTGAGACATTTGACGCCATGCAACCAGTTGATCGATTCTTCGTCGAACATCCGAATGTTGTTTTGATTGCGCTGTACGCTTGGTACCAGGCCTTTATCCGTGTAAAAGCGTACAGCGTGCTCGGTGAGTCCCGTTATCTGGGCAGCTTCTTTGACTGTATGCATGTGGAATCCTCCTTGGAAAAATAAAAATTTTTGAAGATGGCTTGACTTCGTGTAACACGAAGGCGTTAGGCTTATTGTAATGCAAGTCGACCGTAAGCGGAAGCCCACTGAGGTGCCCGATTTCCGAGTTTTGCGGCCGTTTGCGTTTTACATTTGGACAATGGGAGGAAATACAATGCAAACCGTAACATTAAACAATGGTGTGAAAATGCCGATCATCGGCTTTGGTGTCTACCAAGTTCCAGATGCTGAAGAATGCGAGAACGCTGTATATGAAGCGCTGATGGCTGGTTACCGCCTGATCGACACCGCCTCCGGTTATTTGAATGAGGAAGCGGTCGGTCGTGCGATTAACCGCAGCGGCGTACCGCGTGAGCAGCTGTTCATCACGACCAAGCTCTGGGTTCAGGATGCCGGCTACGAGAGTACCAAGCACGCATTTGCCAAATCCCTGAAGAAGCTTCAACTCGACTATCTCGATCTGTACCTTATTCACCAGCCATTTGGCGATTACTACGGTGCATGGCGTGCGATGGAAGACCTGTACCGCGAAGGCAAGATTAGGGCGATCGGTGTCAGCAACTTCCTACCCGACCGCCTGATGGACCTCATCGTTCATAACGAAATCGTACCCGCCGTCAACCAGATCGAAACGCACCCGTTCTACCAGCAAACAGAGAGCGCAGCTTTTATGAAAGAGCACGGAGTTCAACACCAGTCGTGGGCCCCATTCGCTGAGGGACTTAACAACATGTTCAAAAACGAAGTGTTGCTCTCGATCGCAGAAAAATACAACAAGTCCGTCGCTCAGGTCGTATTGCGCTGGCTTGTTCAGCGTGAAGTCGTTGTAATTCCAAAATCGGTGAGAAAAGAGCGGATCGTCGAGAACTTTGACATTTTCGATTTTGAGTTGAGCGCGGATGATATCGAACAAATCTCGGCCCTCGATACGCGGGAAAGTCTTTTCTTATCGTATCGCGACCCGGAAGTCGCCAAGATGATGGGCAACTGGAGAATCGATCTGTAAACCTTGATCGAACCATAAACTTATCACTCGTTTATCCTCATCTATAAAGAAAGGGCAGAGCGGTTTAAAGTGAACCCTGTCCTTTCTTTACTTGAATTGACCCTTGGATTCGCTTTTCCGCTTTATAAGATGCCACCTTTCGCTTAATCATAATCCCCCCTATTAAAGCAATAATTCTAGTCTGTTTCTAATAGAAGATTTAGACTAATTTATTCAACAAGCATCTCTGTTAGCGCAATTCTCAGCTTGTGTTCGTAACTAGATATTTTCGGTTTTGTCAGTTGGAAGCTGGGACACACAAATATCTACGCGAAGTGCCGAGGATTCCAAGGGAATTTTCCAAGCTTGGTGCACGCTGTTTGAGTTTGGCTAAAATGTCATAGTACTGTCTAATTCCCGCATCCAGATTCCTGCGTGTCTCTGTGCAAATTGTTGGAAGGAGACAGGCGCCTTCCCAGTCACCCTCATTACAGTATCAGTACTTAGATCTTCCGCTCCTTCCTCGCGAATTTTACGGTCGAGTCCGGTCATGATCTCAGCATAATCCTTGCTTATCCCTGCTGCTAACCAGCTGCGGGTGAATTCATCATCTGATATTGATTAGTCAAATTGAGAAAGGAAATGCGATGCCCTCTTTTGAGATCATTAGCAAGCTTGCGGAGCGATTAAATTGCTCTATTACTTTTCTCTTAGAAGAAGTGGCCTCGGAAACCGTTTCTCCTCCTCCCTCCATTCCTACTCAATTGGTAAGGGCGGAACAATATCTTGAAAGCAATTTGTTAAATGAGTTTCTAAACATAATAAAGAGTATAGAAATCACAGAGGAAGAAGCTGATTTAAAAGCCCAACTCAATAACAAAAGCAAGCGCACAAAAAAATGAGTGAATTGTATATTCTTATAGCTGAAGCTTATTATCACCAAAAAGATTTTGAGACCGCTTCGTATTACTACAGGCAAGACCTCCCTGCTCAATAACAAAAAACCTCAGGGCTTCTTCCAGATGGATAAGGTCCCTGGGGTTTAACCATTATATTTCCACTTATGGCTCATAGCGCTCCATAATGATGACCGCATTGTGGCCGCCAAAACAAAGGAATTGCCTTAAGTATCAAGGATTGTAATAATGCAACTTATTTGGGTAACGTACATCAGGTGTAACAACAATACATTCCCCCATCATGGTCAAAAAAGAGAAAGAAAAACCAGAAAAAAATCCTGGAATTTTTCCGCTTTTTCTTTAGGCTGTCACATCAAAACGCTTTGGCTGCCAATATGGCTTGCCGGATTGCTGATTCCTTTATGCTCTGCGCTTGGTCCGGCTGCTCACTGATACCTTCAACAAAGATAGCCTGCACATCGTCAATGCCCAGTAAATTCATGATAGCTTTTACATAACTATGGCTGTACTCTACATCTTTGAACTTCCCATGGGAGAGAACCGTGCCGGAAGCCTGAATGTGCATCACTTTTTTGTCCTGCTGCGTCCCAATCAAACCGGACAAACCCCGCAGCCCATTATCGGCTCGCTTAATAGTCTTTCCCGGAACTATAACCGCGTCAATGTACGCTTTCAGAACCGACGGGAAAGAATAATTCCATACCGGATTGACAATGACGATTTTATCCGCAGTCATGAATTGGTCCGCAATCTCGCGCATTCGCACCGCTTTGCCCTTCGATCCCTCGCTCAGTTCATCGAAAGAAAGACCACTTGGTGGCTGCCCCCAGCGTCTTAGAAGATCGGCGTCGATTTGCGGAAGATCCATGCGATACAGGTCCAAATGAATGACCTCATCTCCTGGATTGGCCTCCTGATAGATTTCGATAAACTGTTTGCCGACTGATAAGCTGTATGTACCGTCTTTTAAAGGATGCGCGGTTACGTACAATACAGTTGCCATGATAAATCCACTCCTATGTTATGATTAAAATAATTGAGGATACAATGCTATTAATAGCAATTCTAGCTATGCTGTTCGTGGATATGAAAGAGCTTCCCCTACTCCATGACTTCCACTGTCTGGTAAACATTCAGCAGTGGAACTTTTTCGAGTCCTATTGAAAATCCGCTGAATATTATCATTACTAACTCCCTTCTTAATGTAATCATTATAGTTACAGAAAAAAATGAGTGTCAAGAGGGATCTTGAAATGCAGACACCAATTTTTTGACTTTTATTGGTCGTTCATAAACTGCATACCCCACAGGAAGACCGCTTTTCTCAAAGATGTAAAACAAAAAGAAACCGTCTGGGAAAATGGAAGTGCGACCCACCATTTACGAAAGGAACGGTTTCTTTGTACTATCAACCTTGTTCGTGCTGTCAATGAGGCCGTCCATCGTTTGGACGATCAGATTTTCAGGGAGGCTTTCACACCTAAGTTTCTAAAGAATATGCGAGAATCTGGTCTTTCGTTAGACTCTTTCCTTTGTTCCAAATATCGCGCATTTCCTGTTCAATTAAAACATGTTGAAGATCAAGAAGCACTACATTATATGCTCCACGGGAAAATTCGGAACGGCAGCACCTCCGAAGCTTTCGCGACATTTCTCAGCAGCACTCAGAAGGATGACCGCTTCTGGATAAGCCTTCTTTGCCCATAAAGCTATAGCCAACCCTTCTATTCCGCGAGAGAGAATCCATGTCCCTTTGTAAATTTGGCTGATCGCAATGCTTTTTTTGAAGCATTCAATGGATTGATCGGTCTGCCCAAGTTTCAAGGCAGCATAACCGAGGCATTCGTACGGACCGGATACTTCCCATTTATCCTGAACCGATTCGAAGAAGTACACGCTCTCTTTTAGAAGCATGGATGCTTCATGATACTCCTTTTGTTCCAGCTTTAGCTTTCCGTAAGCATGCAACGAAGCCGCCAAATTCCACATGTCCTTCGTTTTCCTGGCAATATCAACGCTCTCCTTAACGAGAGGCTCGGCATCTTTCAAAAGTAGCTGGTTGATATAAATAAATGCCATGAGACGAAGAGAAGAGGCTAATTGTGCAGAATGATTCAGATCACGGGCCAGCTCAACGCTGCGTGCAGCTGAAACCGGGGCTTCTTCAACGTTTCCTTGAACCAATTGAATGACGCCCCGCCCATGCAATGCTTTGGAAAAATCTCCACCAGGCAGTTCTTTATGAACGGTACTTTCCAGAAAACGGTTAAGCCAAAAAATCCCCTCCTTTAATCTGCCTTCATGAAGCCAGAACCAGTAAAGGTTTGAAACCATATGAAATCCGATTGAGTTGGTATGTGCATCATTCTGATAACACCATTGCATGGCTGAGCGCAGGTTTGCATATTCTTGTCTCACTTCATCAAGGCAGGCATCACGCTCTCGAGTCCTGAACTTGGCCTCGGCACGATTCAAAATTTGGCTGTAATATTGAGCATGACGTTCAAGAAGAACATGTCTGTTACGGCCGTCAGTTTCTTCCCGCATCTTCTCGCCAGCATATTCCTTAATGGCTTCCAGCATGAAATAACGGATGTAGCGGTAGTCATCACTGGTTTCGATTGAGACGAGTGACTTGTTGACCAGTCCGGATAACAGATCAAGCATATCTTCCCGAGCAAGTTTATCATCACGGGTGGGCAATGTGGGTTCGCAGCTACAGATCCGCTCCACTGCCTCCAACGTAAACCCTCCCGAAAATACACTGAGCCTTCTCAGAAGCAGTTGCTCCTTGCCGGTTAGTAGATCGTAGCTCCAATCGATTGTAGATTTCAGCGTTTTTTGCCGAGGCACAGCATTTCGTTTTCCAGCAGTCAATAATGTCAGCAGACTCGCCAGACGTTCTTCCATCTGTTCTAATGTCAACATACTCATTCTGGAAGCCGCAAGCTCAATGGCTAACGGAATCCCTTCTAATTTTTTGCATATGGCACCTACAAGCTGCAAGTTTGCCAGCGTGGGTTGAAGCTTAGGAGCAACCAAAAGCGCACGTTCCATAAACAGTTGCACGGCTTCAAATTCCTTGATTTCTTCTTCGGAAAGCACCTCCAGCGAATACTCCTCACCTGGAAAGGATAACGGGGGAATCCGATAGACGTATTCCCCCGAAATGTTCAAGGCTTCTCGGCTCGTGACCATGATGCTTAGTGTTGGCGCAGCCATCAGGAGTGATTCAGCTAAAGCCGCGCATGCATCAATGATGTGTTCGCAGTTGTCGAAAATAAACATCATTCTTTTCTCGGAGATTACATCTAATATGGTTTGGAGATCAGTTCGATTCCCTTGATTTTGCAGTCCCATAGTGGATAACAGATACTGGCCCAAAAAATGATGATCCTTTACGGCGCCGAATTCGAACATCCAAATACCGTCCGGATACGTTTCAGCAAGCGTTGAAGCGACTCGAACAGCAAGTGATGTTTTCCCTATCCCTCCGGGTCCTACGATTGACACAAGGGAATGGAACTTCAGCTGTTCTTTCAGGTCAGCCATGGATTGGTTTCTTCCTATAAAGAGAGAAGGAGGCTTCGGTAACTGACTTTGCCTTGCAAGTGAAACGGCTTGCGTGGCAACCCGACCTTCCTGCGCGGAACCTTCGAACGAAGCAACGGTTTCAAACCAAGTGACATCAAAATCCGGAAACTCCCGTTTTGTTGCAAAGCGCACTTCCGAAAAGCGTTTTACTGCAAGCCAAAGCTCCTCAGCCTCTTTCCGCTGGGCTCCCTCCAGGAAGAGTCCTTCCTCCAAAAAGACTTGAATCAAACGTTTGAGGCTGCCAACGCTGGGAAGACGATCTCCGTTCTCCCACTGTTGAACGGTTCGTGGATCGACGCCAACTTGCCTTGCCAAGTCAACTTGCCGTGTTCGTTTGGAAAGGTTATGTCTAGCGGGCCTGGAACGAATTTTTTTAATCCAATCATGGGGCCAATCTTTCAAAGATTTTTCGTCTTCCATCTTATCACCTGGCTTCAATAGTTTGAGCATCTCTGACACGAACTAACACGAACTCATGTACATTCGTGTTCTGGATTTTAACAGATAGAATAAAGCATATCAACAAAAAGAGGAGGTAATCTACATGCCTTTAACGCGTATCGTCACGTTGGAAGGACGTTCGAGCGAAGCTAAAGCCCGTATTAAAGAGGCCGTCTCGCAAACGATCGTGGACAAGCTGCAAGTGCCTGAAAATGATCGTTTTTTGATTATCGAGGAACACAACCGAGAGAACTTCAACTTTGATCCAAACTGTCTGGACATTGAAAGAAGCGATGGATTTCTCATCGTTCAAATCATTTTGAATGTCGGCAGATCGTCTGAAGTAAAAAAAGAGTTCTATGCGGCATTTGCTGAACAACTGCATGAGCAGTGCAACATTAGAACCGAGGATGTTTTTATCAATTTAATTGAAGTCACGAAAGACAACTGGTCTTATGGCAACGGCATCGCCCCTTTTATTGTTTAAATCGTAATTTTATATAAGAAGGAGAGAAAATATAATTATGTCGACTATTCTTTATATCACTGCGCATCCTGGTAATCCTGAAGCATCTTACAGCCTTTCCGTTGGCGAGCAATTTGTACAAGCCTATCAAGAAAGTCACCCAGAAGATAAGATTGTGCACGTAGATCTGTATCAACGAGACATTCCGCATATCGATGCAGATGTATTGGAGGCATGGGGCAAGCTTCAAACGGGAGCATCGTTTGATCAATTGACTGCCGCGCATCAAGAAAAAATAACCCAACTGAATCATTTGCTCGAAGAGTTTGTCACTGCGGACAAGTACGTGTTCGTTACACCCATGTGGAACTTTTCTTACCCTCCGGTATTGAAGGCATACATTGATTCCTTTTGCGTCAGAGCCAAAACATTCAAATACACGGAGAATGGCCCCGTTGGACTGCTGCATAACAAAAAAGCATTCCACATTCAAGCTAGCGGCGGCATCTATTCGGAAGGTCCTGTGGCGGAACGCGAGAATGGAAGCCGTCATTTGAAGACGGTTTTGAATTTTGTCGGCGTAACAGACTTTGATAGCCTATTTGTGGAAGGTCTGTCCACGGCGGGAGACCGCGCTCCCCAAATCAAAGCCGAAGCAATTGAAAAAGCGCGCAATGCTGCGAAGAATTTCTAAGAGTATGTTTCGATAGCGATTGGAGATTAGTCAATATCGTGGCAATGGTTTGTTACATCACATTAATCTGAATAAACCCGGCACCGCCGATTTGACCAAGGGGGAAGAAAAATGAAAGTATCTTATCATGGACATTCCGTTGTAAAAATCGAAACCCATGGCACAATTATTCTTATTGATCCTTTTATTACAGGCAACTCCAACACCGATCTGGAAGCAACCGACGTGCAGGCTGATGTAATCCTTCTGACCCATGGCCACGGGGATCATGTTGGAGATACTGTGGAAATTGCAAAACGAAATGACGCGCTGGTAATCGCATCGGCAGAGCTAGCGGATGTTCTCAGTTGGCAAGGTGTACGAACCCACGCCATGAGCATTGGGGGAGCTTATCAATTCGAATTTGGAAAAGTGAAATTAACCCAGGCTTTTCATAGCTCAAGCCTCGTTAATCTGGAGACTAAAACAATCATCTATACGGGAATGCCTACAGGGATTCTGTTCACAGCAGAGGGCAGAACGATTTACCACGCAGGAGACACAGGTTTGTTCTACGATATGAAGGTGATTGGAGAACTCAGCAATATCGATTTGGCATTTCTGCCGATCGGAGACAACCATACTATGGGTCCAGAAGATGCTGCGCTGGCAACTGAATGGCTTCAAGCGAAACAAGTTGTGCCGATCCATTTCAATACGTTCCCTCATATCAAACAAGACCCTCACTACTTCGCCTCGCTTCTAAAGGAAGGGGTAGGGAAAGTGTTGGAACCGGGAGAAGGGCTCGAGTTGATTCCCTGACCTGCTAGTTGAATTTAGTTATTTCCAAAAAATCAAAAGCGGGCGCTCTCCTCTGTTGGACGGCGCTCGCTTTTGATTTTTTAGATTTTAATGGTTAACTTTGGAATCAACTGCTCTTAAGAAGTATATTTTAGGTCTTAGAGGATAAAATATGCTTTATCAATAAAGCAAGGGGGTTAACTTGTGTTGTTAGGTTGGTTTAGAAACGTTCTGAGACCTGAAAGAAGGCGTAGACAAGATAGTGAAAAGTCCAATCAGCAAACAACTGACCCCATTAATCCGTCATTGCCCCAAACTCTGTCTTTACTCAAATCGAAACTCGGACAAGGTCCTGATTTTATCATTCGTAATTTTTCCGAAAATCCTGCCCATGCCGGTCATCTCGCAGTATGTTATATCGAGGGATTAATTGATCAAAACTTACTTTCCGATTTAATGGAAGGTTTAATTACAGAAAAACTCTCTGAATCTTCCTCTAAGCTTGGTGAAAATAGCACGGTCTCTCTATTAAAGAAGACAATTCCAGCAGGAAATATTCAAATGATACATTCGCAAAATGAGGTATATCAAGCCATTCTCTCCGGGAATGCTGTCATTGTCATCAACGGAAACAACTATGCTTTGGCAGTTTCCATCGCAGGCGGAGTAAGACGGGCTATTCAGGAACCCAGTACTCAGACCGTAGTACGGGGTCCTAAAGAAGGATTTACAGAGGATGTCTCAACTAACATTACACTGATCAGAAGAAAATTGCGGACACCTGACCTTAAATTTGAAAGTCACGTTATTGGACGATATACACAAACTAAAGTCATATTAGCTTACATTGAAAATGTCGCTAATCCAGAAGTAATACGGGAAATTACAAAACGGCTTCAATCCATTGATACAGACAGCATACTTGAAAGTGGCTATATCGAAGAATTCATACAGGATGAACCACTTAGTCTCTTTCCCACCATGCTAAACTCAGAGCGTCCGGATACTGTCGCAGGTAGCCTTTTAGACGGACAAGTAGCTGTTCTGGTTGATGGGACGCCATTCGCTCTGATTGCACCTGTAACTTTCTTCAATTTCTTTCAAACGGCCGAAGACTACTACCAGAGATATGACATTTCAACTTTTTTAAGGGCTCTTCGTGTGGTATCTTTTCTAGTCTCATTGTTGCTTCCCTCTCTATTTATAGCCTTGACGACTTTCCAACAGGAAATGATCCCCACCACGCTGTTAATTACGCTGATGGCTCAACGGGAAGGAACTCCTTTTCCTGCATTAATTGAAGCATTAATGATGGAATTGATGTTTGAAGTGATTCGTGAAGCAGGTGTGCGAATGCCTCGGGTCATCGGACCAGCCGTTTCCATTGTAGGAGCTCTGGTTATCGGGCAGGCAGCGGTGCAAGCCGGACTGGTCTCAGGTGCAATGGTTATCGTTGTTGCCTTCACTGCTATATCGAACTTTGTCATCCCGTATTTTGGTATGGCTTCAGCAGTCAGGTTGTTGCGTTTTGCACTTATGCTACTGGCGGGGGCTCTGGGCTTATTCGGTATTCTGATAGGAATTATCCCCCTTCTTGTTCATCTTGTATCTCTCAAATCATTCGGAGTTGATTATTTTGTGCCCTACAGCCCCACCTTTAAATCTAATATGAAGGACCTTATCATCAGAGCTCCGTGGTGGGCTATGAAAACCAGACCTAGCGAAAAATCAGGCCATAACCAGACAAGACAGGCAGCTCACCAATACCCTGCTAGTTCGGATGAAATCAAAAATAATGACAAGTCTGATACCCAAAAATAGGAGAGATCAATGGTGCGGCAATTAAGAGTTAGTTATGTTCTGTTTATTGCAGGGTTATTACTTACAGGGTGCGTAGATCGTACAGAATTGAACGAATTAGCCATCACAACAGCAACTGGAATTGATGGCCATAAGGGCGACTGGATCAATACCTATCAAATCATAATTCCATCAGCTATGACGACTGGATCAGGTGGTTCTTCCACCGGGGCATCGCAAAGCGCTGTACATACCTTTTCTACACATGGAAAAACATTGAGAGAAACCGTTACGAAGAGTAGCCTGGAATACCCGCGTAAACTATATTTTGCCCAAAATAATATACTCGTTATTGGAAAAAAAGCAGCAGAACAAGGCATTGAAGAGATTATTGATATTTACCTCCGCAACCTTGATTCACGAGAAACTGTAAAAGTATTCATTGCCAACGGAGAGGCTCGTGATTTTTTAAAAAAGCTTGTACCACCAGAGAAAATTCCTGGTCAAGCTTTAGAAAAGATTATAGAAAGAGATAGCAAATTAGGATCAATCTACCCCGCAATATCCATGTATGAATTTATTTCGAAAATTAGCTCCGATAGTGGCGCAGCCGGAGTTCCAGAAATATCTCTTGAGGGTTCAGAGCCGGAGAAACTAAACTCTGTTGATGTTTTCAAGGAAACCTCCGCCAAAAGTAAACTCAAGTTATCGGGTTTAAGCATTTTTCAGAAAGACAAGAGAGTCGGCTTCCTAAATGAAAAGGAAAGTATGGGGGTTTCATGGTTAAACAACCAGATTAAAAACACTACTGTAAACTATGTGGATGGAAATGTTACGTCCGCTTTCCTCATCCGGAAAGCCAAGATTAAGGCTACGCCAATCAAGAATTTAAATCATTATTACCTAAACGTTGACGTTAAAGCTACCGGTGATCTTCTGTCAGCCTCTTCCCAAAGAGAAATGAAAAATATGCAAAGTACACATCAATTGCAGATGCAAGCAGCAGAAACGATCAAATCGCAAATTCAGGAAGGCTGGAAAGCCTTACAGCAAAAGAATATCGACCTTATCGGTATTGGAAATAAAATTCATCACAAGTATCCAAAAGACTGGAAAAAAATAAAAGAGACGTGGCCTGGAGAGTTAGCAAACATGGATATAAAAATAGATGTAAAAATGAAGCTTGCACGTCCAGGATTATTCGAAAAATCTTTTAACGAACTGTTGAAATGAGATAAACAGGGAGAGGTGAATTGAAGCCATGCGTCAAAATAAAATCCGAGTATCCGAGTTGATCATTTGTATGTCTTTATTTGAAGTTGGAAGTACAACTTTGTTTTTAATGGGGGCTGAAGCAAATCAAGATGCTTGGTTAGTCATGTTGATAGGAGCTTTAGCAGGACTACTTCTGCTAAAGCTCCATCTTGTTATTCACTATCAAGATCCTGAATTAGATTTGTTCATGTTGTTTCGCCGTTACACTGGGAAATATGTGGGCACACTCATCAATTTACTTTTTGTGATGTATTTTACATATGAAGCTTCTCGGAACATACGCGATTTAGGCGAGGTGACAGTAATGACTTTGCTCCGCCAAACCCCTTTGTGGATCATCATCTTGATCACAATCGTGGTTGTATCCAACACGGTTCGTTACGGCTACAAAGCATTTTTCTTATTTTGCTTGTTCCTTTTCCCTTTTTTTGTACTTGGATACGCCATAATTAGTATATTAATTCCGGCAACTGGTCTCTTTCACTTGGAAAATTCCCTTCCAGTTTTAGAGGAAGGATGGAAACCCATATTTAAAGCCGCTATTCCTGAGCTTATCTCCTTTCCATTCGGACAAACTGTGTTATTTCTTGTATTTTATCCGCTTGTACATAAAGGCCGGAATCTCACAAAACCCGTTTTCTTTGCCTATATAATGACCGCACTTGCTCTAACATTTGTTAATCAATTGGATATTTTTGTTCTCGGACCCAAGATCGCCGCCAATAGCACACTTCCTCTTTTGGAAACCGTTCAGTTGATTGAATTAGCAGATCTGTTCGAACGAATGGATGCCCTTTTCACCTTGCTTCTTTTTCTTGGCTTGATCATCAAAATGTGTTTATTTTTTAACGGTGCAGTGATAGGACTTGAAAAAATAACCGGAGTCGGATTTAAAAAATGGATTCTTCCCCTTGCTGCACTTATTTACGGGCTTTCTTTTCTGTCGCCTAACTATACTCATCACATGGTAATCGGTCGAAAATTTGTTCTTAATTCCTGGTTTCCTATTTTTCAAATTCTTCTCCCTTTGTTACTATTTGTGGTTATTGTCATCAAAAAAAGAAATCTAAAAAGCTGAGACCTTTTCATTTATGGAGTGTATCGATAAGGTACATTCTCGCTTCATAAGGGCGCATTTCTATTTCAAACATGTTACTTGGATAATTGGATATTAGCAGCTGCTTAGTCTCTGCCAGCTCTTTCTGAAGTGGGAGATGGGTTGTGTATTTTTGAAAATTACATACTACAAGTAGTTTGGCTCCTTTCAGCGTTCGAGTGTACGCGAACAAATCTTTATTCTTGGGATATATCAGCTCATAATCCCCATATATGATCACTTCATGATCTTTCCTTAATCGGATTAGTTTCCGATAATAATGGAATATGGATTCAGGGTTATTTAAACTTTCTTGTGCATGGATGTCCTTATAATTCGGGTTTACTTTAATCCAAGGATTCCCTAATGTAAAACCAGCGTTGTTGGAAGCGTCCCACTGCATTGGTGTTCGAGCGTTATCACGACCCTTTGCAAAGACTGACTCCATAACTTTGTCTTCAGGGTATCCTTTCTCAATTCTATCTTTGTAGAAATTTAGTAACTCAATATCCCGATAGTCTTCAATTGGATATTGAACATTCGTCATTCCTAATTCTTCCCCCTGATAAATGTATGGTGTGCCTCGCATGCCATGAAGAAGGGTTGCCAACATTTTAGCCGATTCTATCCTGTATTCTCCGTCATCTCCCCAACGAGAAACGATTCGGGGTAAGTCGTGATTATTCCAAAACAAACTGTTCCAGGCATCCCCCTTCAGCTCTGTCTGCCATTTAGACAACACTTTTTTTAATTCTAGAAAATCTAGAGGCTTAAGATCCCACTTCCCTTTCCCCGCTTGTTCGTCCAAACTAATATGTTCAAATTGAAATACCATTGAGAACTCACTGCCGTCCGGGTTGCTATACAATTTGGCGATCTCTGGCGTAGCGCCCCATGTTTCTCCAACCGTCAGCAGGTCTCCAGCTTTTTGAAACGTCTCCTTGCTGAGTTCCCTGATATACTTATGCAGATTCGGCCCGTTGCTGGTAATTTTCAAATCTGGCTCTTTTCCGATTAAGTCAATTACGTCAAGTCGAAAACCGCCTACACCCTTGCTTATCCACCAATTGATCATTTCGTAAATCTCTTGTCGGACTTTTGGGTTTTCCCAGTTGAGATCCGACTGTTTTACAGAAAAAAGATGTAAATAGTATTGTCCTATCTCGGGTACCCATTCCCATGCTGAACCACCAAAGATGGAACCCAAATCGTTTGGTGGCATTCCTTCAACGCCATCTCTCCAGACATAGTAGTCATGGTACGGATTTTCTTTACTTTTTTTTGCTTCTTGAAACCATGGATGCTCATCGGAAGTATGGTTTAACACCAAATCCATTATGATTCGAATGTCACGTTTCCCAGCCTCATGAATTAACATCCCCATATCATCCAAAGACCCGAACATCGGATCAATATCCCGATAGTCCGAAATATCATAACCAAAATCATCCTGAGGGGATTTACAAACTGGTGATAGCCAAATTGCACCGACACCGAGTTGCTGCAAATAGTCTAGACGGGAAACAATTCCTTTCAAATCGCCGATTCCATCACCATTACTATCTTGAAAACTCCGTGGATATATCTGGTATACAACGATTTCTTTCCACCAATTTTTATTTTCCATTGTTCATTACAACCCTTCCAATCACAAATAGTATTTTTATCTTAATCAAGTCACATCATACAATTACTCTTTTACCGATCCTACAACAATTCCAGTCACAAAATATTTTTGAAGCAGCGGATAAATGAGCAGTAGCGGGATGACAGCGACTACGATTTTTGCCGCATTTAGATTTTTGTTTGAAATTTCAGTCAGGTTGCTGAGTTGTGCTGAGTTGGTGCCGGATTGAAGAAGTTCGGCAATATTCACGTTAAGGGACTGAATATAAGTCATTAGCGGATAATTGCTGACTTGGGTCATATAGATCAAACCGCTAAAGAAATCATTCCACGTTCCCACGATACTGAATAGTGCTACCGTCGCCAGCGCAGGGATGGACACGGGAACATACACTTTGAACAGGACCTGGAGCGGATTCGCCCCATCGATGAATGCTGCTTCTTCTAGCGCCTTAGGTACAGCAGAGAAGAAGTTCATGACAAGGATGACACTGAATATAGGGACAGCTCCCGGTAGAACAAGCGACCAAATTGTATTAAGCATATCGAGGTTTTTGATCAGTAGATAACTCGGGATCATCCCGCCGCTGAACAGCATGGCAAAAATCATGACATTCATATAAATGTTTCTACCCCTAAATTCCCTTTTCGACTTGGAGAGCGGGTATGCCATTAAAATAATAAGAATCATGTTGAGAATAAGTGTGAGCACAACACGTAGAACAGATATGCCAAAGGAACGCCAGAACTGAGCATCATCGATAATTTTCGTATACGCTGCTGTTGTAAAATTGACCGGTACGAGACCTACAGCATTAGCTGACACGGCCTCGCTGCTGCTGAATGAAATCGCAACGATATTCCATAACGGAAGAAGGCAGATCAATGCCAGAAATATGACGATGGCATTGATGACAAACCGGCCAATTCGATCTTTTAGGCTTACAGAATATGACATAGGCTTTGCCTCCTTAGAATATTTTTCGGTCGGTGTATTTCTTGGCCAAATGGTTGGCGGACAATAGCAAAACAATACCGATCACTGACTTGAACAGGCCAACAGCCGTACCGAAGCTATACTGTCGCCCAACGAGTCCAATCCGATATACATAAGTATCCAGAATATCTCCCGACTCATAGACAACCGGATTATACAGATTATAAATTTGATCGAAGCCGGCACTCAAAATATTGGTCAGACTCATCACTCCCATGAGCAGGATAATAGGCAGCATACCTGGCAATGTAATATGCCATACTTTTCTCCACCAGCTGGCTCCATCCATTCCTGCCGCTTCATACAGACCCGGATCAATCGAAGTAATTGCAGCCAAATAGACGATGGAACTGTAACCGAACTCCTTCCACACGTCTGTCCCAATAATCAGCGGCTGGAACCAGGTGTTGCTGCCGAGAAAATTAATATTCTCCAGACCGAAAAAAGCCAAAATTTGATTCACAATTCCATCCAAACTGAACATGTTAACAACCACGGATGCTAGAACTACCCAGGATAAAAAGTGTGGCAAATAAACAATTGTCTGTACGGATTTTTTAACGAATTTGATGCGGATCTCATTTAACAAGATGGAAAAAATGATAGCCATCATTGTTCCCAATAGAATCTTGGCAATGGCAATCACCAACGTATTACTAAAAACCTGTGCGATGTCCGGCAGCTTAAACATATAAATAAAATGCTTCAGCCCTACAAATTTGGAGCCAAACATCCCCTTGGCTGGTATATAATCCTGAAACGCCGTAATGACACCGACCATCGGAACATAGCTGAATACCAGTAAAAATAAAATCCCCGGAAGCATCATCAAATGATACATGGCACCCGTGCCCAACCGACCTTTTGCTCTCTCATTTCCCTGTTTCATGGATGGACCCCTTTCCTGAAGAAAGGCTGCTTATCGCAGCCCTTCTAGCAGTTCATGATTGTTTATTTTTCGGATGCAGCCTCGTCTTCAATTTCCTGAATTACCTGGTCACCACCTTGTTTCTTCCAATTGCTAACGAAAGTATCGAAGTAATCCAGAGATTCTGCACCAGTCACGATTTTGATGAAAGATTCCTGCTCCATCTTAGTCAGATTAGCCCATGTCTGTTTCATGCTTGGTGTAGTGCCAGAGAAAGCGGGTGTCATCCAAACGAATTTGTTTTCCCGTGTCAGTTTGTCGATGAGTCCCACTCCGTTGATACGCGAGTGATATTTCGCCCAGGCTGTTACGTTATCCGTATCCATATCGCTCAAGTAGGCTTGAATACTTTTAATATTGTTCTTTGATTCTGTCGTCCGGACCTGATCCAAACTAATCTCCCCTTTAATCCCGCGAACAATGTCAGAGTAATCATCCAGCAGCGAGGTAGCCGAGTTGACTTCAATATTAAAAGGTCTGGTAGAACCGTCTACGCCGTTCTCTTGATACTTGGCGGCTTCTGGCATAGATGTTTCCACATTTTTATCATTTGCCAATTTATCGTAGAAAAGGTTTACTATTTTAACGGCGAGTTCCGGGTGTTCATATCCTTTTCTCACAACGATAAACTGATTAGCTGGATTGGCGTGTGCCACGTTTACCTTTCCGTCTGCATCCTCCAAAGTGTAAGCCGTGAATTTCGCATTCTTATCCATCTGCTTCACGCTGCTCAGACCCCAGTCAGGAATATGCCATGGTCCAAAAGCAATACCGCTTTGGCCGTTGGTGTACAGTGCCGTAATATCATCAAATGTGCGTGTTCCAAATTGCGGGTCGATGAGGCCTCTCTTGAACCAATCTGCCATGACGCCTAACATCTGCTTGGTTTCCTTAGTTGTCGAGCCATAAACAATGCTGCCGTCCTTCCCCTTCAACCAGTATTGAGGGAATGCACCCTTGGTGGAGGCAACTCCGAGCATGGTATAGGCAGAACCATTATAGTCACTTGTATTCAGGGTGTTCACAAAGGGAATACCTACCGGTTTCCCGGATTGTCCAGGATCTCTTTTCAAGAATTCCTCGGCCGTTTTCTCCACATCATCCAGTTTGATGGCCCCGTCTCCGTCTGCGTCAAGTTGGATTCCCAGTAGATCCAGCCAATCCTGACGAACCCAGACCATGGTTGGCGCGGAATCTAGGGAAGTAGCCGGAAGTCCCATTAAACGTCCATCTATCGTCGCACTGTCCAATGCACGGCCCTCATAAGAGTCGTATATGTTCTTGATGTTATCTGTGGCATACTGCTTGTAAATTTCCGTCATATCTTCAATCAGATCATTATCAACCAGTTCTTTGAGTTCATCCTTGGAATCAACACGCATCATGTCAGGCAGTTCTCCAGAGGCGATGGCGAGAGAAACCTGACGGCTGTAATCTTCTCCGTTGGCTTCAAATTGGTCTTTAATCTTAGCGTTAAACTTTTCTTTGACCAGCCGAGTATACGCGTTGTTCTCATACGTATCTCCAGCCGGCAGTTTCGGGTTGGCTGTAGTCACACGCCCCATCGTTACGGTTATTTCGTCTTTATAGGCACTGAATGGGTCTCCCGGTGTTGCCTCATACTTGCCCGCTTCCTCCGCAGTGGGAGGGTTGGAGGAGCCCCCACAGGCTGCAAGGGTTGAAATCACCAGGGCAGACATCGACAGCGCAGCCAGACGTCTCGTCAACAATTTGCTTTTTATGAACCATTTAGTTCTCATCACATTCGATTCCCCTTCGTTCTGAATATTTCTCTATCATTGTTGTTTGCGCTTTCATTATAAAGCTCGGAGAAGACAAATCGAGATAGGGATTGAACGTCTGTTTGGATAGAGAAATGTATGCGGTTTCATTCGGGATCAAAAAGCCAAAGTTGGCTTGTAAGCATTTATCCTACCTACCGACATACATTTGTCTATCCTTACTTACTAATCAAAGTGAAGAACAAAAAAACCGGCAGCTCCTGAAACAGGAATCGTCGGCTTGATTAATGGAATTATAAAAGTGTCTTATAGAATTTATCGTATCACATTCATGATGGTCTTCAGCGATGGTTATGGAGTGCAGTCACCTCCACAGTCACTTGATCGCCCCCTTGTTTCTTCCATTCCTCGACAAATTGATCAAATGAATCGGTCGGTTCAGCGCCTAAAATAATTTTTAAAAATGTATCATGTTCCAGTTTTGATAGTTCACCCCAAGCCTTCTCCATCGTTGGAGTTCGTATATAGGTAAGGCTTCGAACTTTATGGATGTTTGGATCGAAAAAATTTCTTCCGCCTACTAGAAGCGAATAACCCCGCATAAAGCTGTTGCTGTGTTCATTCCAATAGGAAATACCATATTGATCATAAGGCTTCAATTTGGTTTGTTTTATTGTCGAAACCAAATTTTCCAGCAATTTGTATTCAGACTTGTCCTTGAAATCGGCGGGTGTTTTGGTTCCCATCAGAATATCCTGCGCGGCCTTTGTTTCAAATCGTGCTTCATCTGTCGGAGCTAAGAAATTGCGGCCCAGCATAAAACGCGTACCGTACTTGAACTCATCACGAAGGTACAGATTGTTAATTTTTATGATCGCTTCGGGATGAGCATATCCTTTTCGTACCACCAAGAATGAACTTGACGGATTATCCACCTTCACATGGTATGCACCGTTTGCATCCAGTGGGAGTGCGTATGCTTGCCAGTTCGCCTCCGGCTCGTTCTGCCAAGCGCTCGGAAGGGGCCAGTACCCAGCATAAAAACCTTGAAAGAACATCCCCGCCTGACCGTTAATAACTGTTTCTTCCGCTTCTTTGCGGAGACCCAGTTCTGGATCGAGAAGGCCTTTGGCGTACATTTCACGCAGTTTGACCAAGGCGTCCTTCGTTTCCGGTAGAACCGAACCGTATACAGGTTTTCCATCTTTGCTCAGCCAATATCCCGGAAAAGATCCATATGCTGCGAAGATTGGCGTTAGATCAAAAGAAAAAGCACTGTTGTTGAAATCGTTATACAGTCCAGTGCTTGAAGCAAGGCCAATCGTATCCCGCTTACTGTTTCCATCTGGGTCATTCTCCACAAAGGCCTTGGCGATAGCTTCCAGATCATCTACCGTTTTCGGCGGTTTCAGTCCAAGACGGTCCAGCCAATCCTGTCGAATCCAGAGCATGCTGAAGTCTTCCGCTGTCACAGAAGGAACAGCCATTATCTTGCCAGCGAAGGTCACTTGTTCCATAGCCAATCCGTTTGTGCTATCAATAATTTTTTTTATTTCCGGTGATGCGCTGCTATTGTATGCCTCGGTTAGATCTTCAATTTCACCAGCCTTGATCATCTCGTTCAGCTGCAGCTGATTTACAATCATGGCATCCGGCAGATCATTGCTGGCGATAGCCAGGTCGATTTTCTGACTCAGATTTTCCTTCGATACCTGCCATAATACCTGGACATCAATGTTAAGGTTTTGTTTAATCACCGTTTTCCATATATTCTTCTCAAGTGTTTCTCCTCCAGAGAGATCCGCGCCTGTTGGGTCTACCGCATATCCCAGTCGGATGGAAACGGGATGTTCATATTTCCCAAATGGATCGGCAGCGGCAGTGTCCGAGATTGTTTTCGTTGGTCCCATTGGCGATTCCCGGAAGTATGGTTTGCTGAAATATACGGTCACTGCAATTAAGCTGACGACAAGAACACATGCAGCCATCTTCTTAATCATCGCTTTCCCCTCTTTCGCCCGGTTTATTGGTCATCTGGGAGAGTACGCTATTTATCCCCTCTGCCGAGGTGTCGATATTCGCTTGGTAGCAGACCTGTCAATTCGCGAAAAATTCGGCTGAAATATTTTTCATCCGTATAACCCACTCGCTCCGCAATCCAGAAAATCGTGTTGTTTGTATTCAATAAATACTCTTTAGACTTCTCTATTCGTATAAATCGGGAGTACTCATTAAAGGTTTTCCCCATCAGATCCTTGAAGCATTGACTGAAATAGCTTCGGCTGATGTTCAGTTGCTGGGACAGACCTGAAGCTGTAAAAGCTTGGTCCAAATCATTGTGCATGATCATAATCGCTTTTTTCACGGCGTCTACAATTTCCTGTGAATACGAAGTCTGTTCATCTGACTTACGAATGCCCTCAGAGGTCTGCTTGATCCACTCTTCTACCTCGTACCAGGATTGAAAAGAATGGATCATTGAGATTCTACCCAGCGTAGTCTGGGCAAAAAGGTGATTCCATTCCATAACTATAGAGTATAGCAATCCCATCAGCTGGCCTTTATGCAGTCTTAGTGATTTGAGCTGTTCAATCAGTTGGTTGTAGTAACTATCGTTGTGGGTCCATGGTGATAGGAACCAACTTTGCTTAATACGATCCATGTCTTCATCCTTCGGTTCTATTGGAAAAGAGTCCTCCACATCCATCGAAACGGCAATGACAGGATCAAAAGGGTTGTATGCATAGAATAAGGACGTTTCTGTATAATTCATAATCCAAATTTGGATTTGCGACCATGTTCGGTCTTGTACATCGGATATAACCAGTAAGGCGCCTTGGGGAACTTGATCCAGGGATTCCTTCAGTTTATGGAACAGCTGATCCTCTACGTCCATGGGTGCCGTCCACATCCAGCAGTTCCGTTCAACCTCCCATCGGATCTCGTCTACATTGGATGTCAGTTCAATCGGCCAGCTCTGTCCTGACTTGCGATCCAGTGAAACAAGTGCATACACATGGCGATAATGGACATTGGTCTCACTTAGCAGAGGCAGCTTTCGTCTTGTATTCGCCAGTTCGTCAATCCGAGCATGTATTCGATGCAGCACGTGTTCGAATTGCTCCTTCTCGAGCTGAACTTTGGCTATATAGTCGATGGCTCCAAGTCTGAGCGCTTCTTGGATATAATCGAAATCTTGATGCAGTGTTAATACGACAATATGTAGTTCTGGATAGAGCTGCCTTGCAGCTCGCATCAGTTCAATACCTGACATCACCGGCATCGCGAGATCGGTCAACATCAGATCGACCGGTTGGGCTTTCAGAAAATCCAGTGCTTTCAACCCGTTACTTGCTTCTCCTACAACCTCCATATTGAACTCGTTCCACGGCATCGCAGAGCTTATTCCTTTTCGTACTAATTTATCGTCATCCACTATCAATACCTTAATCATCCTCAGACATCTTCTCCTTTGATAGGAAGTATGAGCAGTATACTTGTCCCTGTACCCAATTCACTTTCGATCACCAGTTGTGCTTGATCTCCGTACTGTGCCCTCAACATGCGGTGGACATAATTGAGTCCAATGCCCATCCCTACTTTTTTATGTTCAGTTATACGATTATTCAGAAGTCTTTGAATCGCTTCCTCGGTCATGCCTGCTCCATTATCCTGTATTAAAATATTCAGCGTTTTAGCAAGTGTAACTTCAATTTGAATAAAACCTTCGTCACTCAGTCCATGATAAAGTGAATTTTCAACCAACGGTTGCAAAATAAAACGAGGCACAGGTATTTGAAGCACTTGATCATCCGCTGAAATACGTACGTCAAATTCAAAGTCATATCGAATTTGCTGCAGGATTAGGTACTGTCTTAGCGCATCAATTTCCTCTTCCATCGTGGATACTTGCCCTAATTTACCCAAATTGTAATACAACAGCTTGTTTAAGGATTGCACCAACTTGTCAATCTCCCCTTGTCCGTTCATGACGGCCAGCCAGTGCACAGTATCCAGCGTATTCATCAGAAAGTGAGGATTGATCTGATATAACAATTTTTCCACTTCCAAATCTGCACGAATCTTCTCTTTCTGCTGCACTTCCTTGAACAGGTCGCCGATTTGATGCTGCATATTTGAGAATTCCCCCAATAGAAAATCAAACTCGGGAATTTGAGTGCGGGTCTGGCTGCCTGCCTTTTGTGGATTCTGAGACATTCCGTTAATTTCCGAATGGAACAGACCTAATGGTTTGTAAACCATCTTCCACAGAAGCCAAGCCAGAAATACGGTAAAGCCGAGAAAGAATAAAGCGACCAGTAATATTTGAAGCAACCACTGGTTTTTCTCCTGTTGATACTTAGCCTGCGAAATTACCGATATGACGCTCCAATTCTGACTGGAGTCCTCCTTAAACCAATGGTAATCACGGGATATTCCATCTTTTGCAGTACCTTTCGATATGCTGGAAAAATTCTCTCCGACCTTCATCGCTTCTGGAATTTCACTGTAAACAATGTTGCCCTCACCATTCAGGATTAAATGCGATAAAGCTCCTTTGTATTGATTGTAACCCAGTATATCCTGTGTAAGACGAAAGCCGGATTCGATGTAAATATATACATCGTCCCTTTGAGGCAGCTGTACCTTTCGCATAGCAGATAAAACAAGCTGATCATCAAATCGGTTCATACTCATATGGGGACCATAGTACGCAATGCCATATGATTTGGAAAGCACAGGCAAAGACTCGGGAGAAAAACGATCTTTGATGGGAAAGTTAGCGAACTGTGTAGTGCCTTCTTTCTGGAAATAGTATAAGGTCAGACCTATATTCGGATTAGTAAACGTTACGACATTTAACTCATTCTTTAATTCATCTCTAGCCTCAATCAATTCAAATATATTGGAGGAAGGCTTCAAGACTTCATCCAGTTTTTTGCCTAATGTACCACTATAGGATAATTGCTGAGTAACATGATTCAGATTGGTAATTGAATTTTCCAGTGATGAAGTTACCTGCTGTAGATTGCTCCTAATTCCATCATTGATTTTATTCGCAAAAATGGAATCAATAGTATAGTAAGAAATTGCAAATATACTGATAAAGGGAATAAACGCGCTGAGAAAAAACAATAAAAAGATTCTTTTTTTAAGTGTCATTCCGACCCATTCTCCTTAGGTAAATGAAAGAGCAAGCTCCTGGTTATGAAGCTTGCTGTTTATGAACAACAGCTCTATCAATTATCGTCTTCCTCATAGGCAGCGACCTATTTGAAAATTGGCGACATCTTAATCCGATTCAGATTGAAAAAATCAGGATACCTCCATCTCGGGGAGGTCCAATTCTGTTCATAATTATAGATTGATATTCAAATATGTCAAACGCTTTCATGGAATTCATAGAACTTATTCTCTCTTCCTCTTTGCATACAGCAACAAATAATTTCTCTCCTTCACTAAGCACTTGTAGAAATTGTTCTCTGGCCAAATTGGGAGCAAACACCAGTAACGCGGCCTAACGATTCATATTTTTCCTTCTTACTAACGTTTAGCTGTAAACCTCTTGTTCCAGCACCCGATTTACAGCCTTGATAAAGGCAAGATAACCACCATCGGTATCGTGCCGATGAGGAAGAGCCAAAAGCATTGTCTCTTCAACCTGGTTATCGTCTAACTCATAGCTGTTTGTCAGGATTTCTCTGATCTCATCGACGGGTGTACCGAGAGCAAACTTCTGAGCTGCTTTATAGATATCATAGTTCTCATAGATATCCTTCCGTGTCACCTTCTGCAAATCGATAAAATCATATATTTTTTTAACGAAATACAGCACCGCCAGCACAATTGAGATCAGACCCGCAATTGTTAAAATTTCATTCATTCCCCATACCTCTTTCCCTTTCCACTCAGTTGACAGCTTAGCCGATGAAACAGACGAACATGGGAGTGCCCATCTCACATGCCAAACCTCTTTATCCTCTCTACTTCCGAATTCAGCGTAACATTTTCACCATTAGTTTAGGATTAGGGTTTTCATATAGGTATAAAGATCACCTTAAGATTTAGATGACAGATGAAAAATAAAGAGACCATGCTCCAAAAGAGCATGATCTCTAATTACATCATTATAATATGATTACCTAGCCATCATCTCCAACCTGAAGCATACGATAACCAACTCCGATATGTGTTTGAATAAACTTAGTTTGTGATGATGTTTTTTCTATTTTTTTTCTCAGCGTTGCCATAAACACACGCAGGGCAGGAATGTCATAGCTGTGGCTGCCCCAGATTTCATGCAGAATAAAATTATGGGTCAGTACTTTGCCTACATGTTTTGCCAGCAGGCAAAGCAGTTTATATTCGCTTGGGGTCAGATGAATTTCTTCTTCACCAATCCATACGCATCCTGCTGCATAATCAATTCTCAAATTTCCATTAATAAAGCTGGAAGCATCCTTCAGGAGCTTATCACTGTCATTTCGAATTCTTCGTAAACTGACTCGAAGTCTGGCCAGCAGTTCTTCTACACTGAAGGGCTTTGTTAGATAATCGTCCGCTCCAGCATCCAGCGCATCTATTTTATCCCGATCTTCGCTGCGTGCGCTGACCACGATAATAGGCATATTCGACCATGCACGAAGCTTTTTTATGATATCTACACCGTCCATATCCGGCAGCCCCAAATCCAGAATCATTAGGTCCGGCTGCTTGGATACTGCTTCTAAAATCGATGCTTCCCCTGTTTCAGCCGTATGGTATTTATAACCCTGTGTCTCTAGGGTTGTCGTAATCAGCTTGCGGATGGGTTTATCGTCCTCCACAACAAGGATAAAAGGTTTATTCATGAACATTCACTTCCTCAGCTTGCAGGGTAAAATAAAAAGCCGTCCCTTTAGGGACATTATCCTTAACACCAATAGTACCTCCATGAGCATTCACAATTGATTTGCACAGAGAAAGCCCCAGCCCTAATCCACGGCGTCCGTCCCCATGAATGTTGTCTGCCGTATAAAACATCTCAAACAGTCTGACCTTGACTTCTTCTGAAGAAATACCGGGGCCATCATCTGAGATTTCTACAACGACTATATGTCTTTCGTGTCTTGCGGAAATCGTGATGTGAGAGCCATCTTGGGTATATTTGATTGCATTATCAATCATATTGATCAATACCTGAACAATAAGTCGGGAGTCCATTCGAGCCATCATCAATTCATCATCCAATTCCGTCTGAATGACATGCTTCACACTGTTGCGATTCACATGAAGCAGAGCCTCCGAAATGACTTCCTCCATTAATTCTGCCTGAAAATTAAGATTTAGAGTACCACCTTCGATTCGACTAATGGACAGCAAATTTTCTACTAAATTGATCAGCCACATGGAATCGTCATATATATCCGTATATAGGCCTTTTTTTTGTTCCTCGTTTAGTACCTCTGAGTTTCCAAGAAGAATCCCCGCATTGCCTGAGATGCTGGTAAGAGGAGTGCGTAAATCATGAGAAATGGACCGAAGCAGACTGGCACGGAGTTGCTCCTGCTGGATTTGCATGGAGATCTCTTGTTGTCTTTCGTTCAGTTTTTCTTTCTCCAGCGCCAGCGCGCATTCTCCCAGCATGGCAAGCATTAGGCTATTTTCAAAAACTTCTAAAGGTTCTTCCTCATCCATTACAATAGCTGCCACCGCAAGAACCTGATCTCCTCCACGCACCGCATGATATAGACACTTAGCGCCAAAAAAAGTATCCGTCGTAGCTCCTGCACGCTTGTTGTTTTTATATACCCACTCTGCAACTGCACGTTCGTAGCCTCCTGTGTAGACCCCTGGATCAACTGCAGATTCTTTCTTTGGAAAAAACTGCGGCGCCAACAGTACCCCTTGGTCAACTGAATAGAAAATGACCATTCTGTCCAACAACTTCACCATTTGATGCGCCATTTCATTAATAATAGCCGGAGAGTCTTTGGCCTGTTGCAATTTCCGGCTTGTTTCCAGAAGCACCTCGGTACGGTAAGCTTTTTGAGCGGATTGCCGAGCCTGCTCTCTTACTCGCATAGTTAGTGTACTCGTCATGAAAGAAGCAGCCAGCATGACCAGAAAGGTGACCGGATAGCCTGAATCATAAGCCTGTAAAGAATAATAAGGCTCGGTAAAGAAATAATTAAACACAAGTACACTCATAACCGAAGAAATGGCGCTATACATTCTGCCCTTGGTCACAATTGCATTTAACAATACCCCTAGAATGTACACGGTGATAATGTTAGCTTCTCGGAATTCCAAATACTTAAACCACAAGCCAATAATTGTGCACACAGCCAAGATAACAATGGTCTTGATAGTATCTGCCAACGACAGCATTGGGTATTTTTCGTAAAAAGGCAATCTTTTATATAAGAAGGACTGAGTATAGGGGATAATATAGATTTCAATATTAGGAAGCAAGGCCGTTAGTTTATCCATTACATTGGATTTTGCAAGCCCTCTCCTCTTGTAAGGGGAGCGTCCTAGGACAATTTTCGATACATGGATTGTTTTGACATATTCGGCAATCTGTCCTGGAATATCGTCTCCATACATCGTTGCGATTTGTGCACCCATTTGCTCAGCCAGCCTAAGGTTTTCCCTTAACTCCGCTTTATTTTTTGATGTCAATTCTCTCGCTTCTGGTGTTTCCACAAACAACGCGGTGAAATGACCATGAAAAGCTGCCGCCATTCTTGCTGCTGTTCGGATCACTTTCTTATTGGAAGCAGCCGAAGACAGGCAGACCAGAATATGTTCTTTCGTATCAGATTCATTTGTTATCGCCTGCTCACTGATTTGCTCCGCAATTCGGTTTAACTGACTTGCTGTATTACGCAAAGCAATTTCACGTAGAGCCGTCAGCTTCTCCTTGGTAAATAAATGAGCCTGTGTATTCTCCCCCTCAGGATAAATCTTTCCCCTATTCAAACGTCCTATTAAATCATCCGGTTCAATATCGACTAATTCCACCTGATCAGCACTGTCAAATACACTGTCCGGTATGCGTTCGTCAACGGAAATGCCAGTAATGGAGTAAACAATATCCGTTAGGCTTTCGAGCTGTTGAACATTCATCGTCGTATATACATGAATTCCTGCGCGAAGAAGCTCCTCGACATCTTGATATCTTTTTTTATGTCGGCATCCTGCCGCGTTGGTATGGGCCAAATCGTCCAATAATATAAGGTCAGGGCTTCTCTGGAGCGCTTGGTCCAGATCAAATTCCTTAGTTGAGGATTCTTTATTTGAAATTTTGATGTAAGGAAGAAGTTCAAGTCCTTCCAACAGCGCCGCAGTGTATGGCCGGGCATAATGTTCAATATATCCAACTACGATATCTATACCCTCTTTTCGCTCTTCGTGGGCGTCGCTAAGCATCGCACAGGTCTTCCCAACACCTGGTGCATATCCAACATAAACCTTCAATCTTCCTCTTCTTTTCCTTAGCGGCAAGTCAGTAATTTGATCAAATATGGACTCGGCATCGTTCTGTTTTGCTGCCATCCTGTGCCCACCCTCTATTATATATCTCTCAATCCTTAGTATATCATGGGCAAAATCAGTACCGTATTACGAATTTGCCTACAGCATTAAGATTGTATTAAGATCCGTTCTTATGTAATAACATCCTTAAAGAAGCCTCAAAATCCTGATTCTATACTAGCTTTCTCAGTGGAAGGATAGCAGCAAAATAATATAAAAAACTTTCTAAAGCTGGCTAAGTGCGAACTTAAATAAGTTTCAGTTTTTTTGAAAAGCCTATACAACAAAAAAAGCCGCCAAAATAGCGACTTTTAATAGGACTATGTTCTTGTCCCTCGACAAATGCTGATCTGAACCGCCAAGCTCAATATTGCATTCCAAAACGACCGAGCCGCAACCTTGCATTAGCGGGTAAAAGAATTCATGCAATGAGATAGGTTTCCCAAAAGCCATTCATACAAGCCGCTCCCCTGGACCTCCCGACCCAGCTGTATTTTCTTTCTTGGAAGTCAACATCTTCTCGCTTGGGCTTTGTGCTTTGGCGAAAGTATAGCTATTGTTCGTTTTCCCTATAGCGTTGCTTGCTGTCACTTTCAGCGTATAGCGGGCACCGGGCAGATCGCCCGTGCCTATCGTTAGTAAAAAACCGCCGTTCAGTCTCTAAGTACCACTGTCGACATCGGTGTAATTGAGCGTGATTTCCTGACTATCCCCTTGGAATGTTCCTTCCGGTTTATCGATCGTAACCGTCGGTTTTGTCCCATCGGGATTTTGCGGAGTAATCCGTCCTTCCTTGATCCATCTCTCGCCACTTACGGCATATCCAGGCATTTGCGATCCGGGTATCTGATTTCCACTTGAGTTGAATATGACCTTCGCCTGCGTCCAGTCCGGGGCTCTATACACATACCAGCCGTTGCCTTCATTCTGCATGGCCACGCCCGGCCAAGCTGAGCCTTCCCTGAGCGGAGTCACGGAATCATCGTAGTAGTAGATGTTCGGTACTCCCCAGCCGGAAGGCTTGTAGAAATGAACGGTCATGCCCGAGCGCGGTTCCTCCTTTGTATACCTGAACATCTTCTCTGTTTGACCAGACAAATTCGCGGCGACTATTTTCAGAACAAACGTCGATCCGATTGGAGTTCCAGCGCCAATGCTGACCATATCTCCCGAACTGAACGGAGTCACCGGCCCCCCGTTCAAAGTGTACGTTGCCGAGTCTGCATTGGAATAGTTCATTCTCACGTTAACAGAATCTGTGAAAAAGGCTCCTTCCCCAGGATCGACGGATACTGACGGAGTTTGTTGCGCTGCGCTATACAGTACGGCGATCCTGCCTCCGTCCAGATGGCCGGTAATTCTGCCGTTCGACACCGTAAACGATCCACCGCCATTGGCCTTGTTCTGGTAAACGCCGTCCTCCAGTCTGGTAGGGGAGTTGATTTGAGCATTGCCTCCAAGATTCACAATCGTCATGCCTTTGGTTCCGCGTTCAACCTGCATAATTTGATTCCCTTGCGTCCTAATGTATTCGTCTTGACCTACCATAGCATTGTGGAACTTGTTAATGGCAACGACGTCCGGGTCCTTCCAGAGCGTATTCCCCGCATCGCCGAGCCGATTCGCAAATTTCCCACCTCCTGTCGGTCTGTTGAAGAACAGAGAGGTCGTCTCCGCCCGGGAGGCGATGATTGCCCATCCCATTTTGATTTGCCAATCGTTCAACCCCGTCGATTCGCTGTTGTCGTTGGCATAAGTGTCATGCGATTCGACCCAGGTAACTAATTTGGAGGGGCTTACATTATTAGCGTTAAAAGATTTGGCCGCATCAACATTGATGCCACCGTGATAACCAACGGCGCTTCTGACACTGTCCCCATAGCTGGAGGCGGCCAAGCTGAGGTAATTGGCATAGCCGGCAAAGTTGTCAGCTCCACCTTGAAGCACTTCTCCGTAATTAAACAGTCTATCTTTATTGTTTAACGAACCCAGTACCCGGGGCCAGAAGTTGGAGCCCCCCGGATCGTTGGGTAACTCAATATGCTTGGCGGCGTCGAATCTGAAGCCGTCGGCGCCCAAGGAAATGGCGTCATTCAGGAAGCCGATAATGATATCTTGCAATTCCTGATTAGACGTGTTGAGGTCGGGCAGACCAATTCCCCACTGTGTGACTTGCCAACGGTCATTCCAGTTTTCCACACCTCTAGCCTCATGCCAGAAATAGCTGTTATTCTTGATTGCCGAATCAACATTATGCGCCGGCTGATACTGCTGATTTCCACCGCCCGCATTCCCCGTATGATTGGCGACAACATCAACAATGATACTTATGCCGTATTTATCCGCTTCCTGGCAAAGCTGTCTGAAATCATCCCTGCTTCCCAATTGAGAGTTGCCGATTTTAAAGTTGATGGGCTGGTACAAAATCCACCACTTGCTGCCTTCTGTCAACCCTTCCTTGCTGGCTTGGATTGGCGAAGTTTGCACCGCTTTAAATCCCGCCTGAGCCAGTTCCGGAAGGTTCCTGGTGATGTTGTCAAAAGACCAGTTCCACGCATGAAAAATAAGACCATCCTTCGTTCTTTCCGGGAGTTCGTAGTTTGCGACAGCCGATAGCTTCGCATCCGAACCTCCTAACTGCCGAACATCGGCATTCGCCTGTGCTTCGGGAGTAAAGCCATTCGTTTGCAACAACAATACGACAAAGAGAACGATACTCCAGGTACGCCTCAAGATGGGGCTTGTCTTCCTCCTCATACTAAACTCTCCTTTTAAATTTTATTTTACAACCAACCTCTCTTGAGAGATTAGGAGTAAATAAAAGAGGGCAAAACAACATGTATACGCTTCCAAAAAGGGCAATCGTTTGCACATAATTGAGCTCAACGACATGATTTCATTTATTTGACAATTTGTCAATGCTTATATTAAAGATAAATTTCCAACGGCCTTTTTTCCCCCTCATTATTATTCACTGTGCCTTCAAGACTTTTTGGACGTTGACTTCAATTACGAACTGGTTTTCTTAGATTTGAATAATGTCCCTGCAATTGCATTGACTAGTAAAAGTATGGTTGATATAATCATAAAAGGAAAAATCATTGGCATAGTGCCCTGTGGATGTTTTTTTCATATTTTCTTTTGTAAGCGCGTACAATGATTTATTTCCCTACATACCATGGAGGAGGCGATCAATGAATCTATTTTATCCAAATAAATGCCTTTCTTTTTTTTACTTTTAATGCAACCGGTTGCAAAATCCATTCCACTAAATATTATCAGGAGGTTGTTAACTTGCTAAGAAAAAAAACTGGGCGTTTTATTTCTTGGTTGATTATTTTATCGCTTTGCTTCAACTTCTTCGGCTTACCCGGCGTAGCTTCGAGTAACAACGATTATACAGCCACCTACACGAATTCCACAGCGACTGCTCTTCCATCGACAACCGCTTCGATCACGTCTACCGTTACCGCAACGTATGCACCTACCACAACAACTAAATCAACTCAAACTGGGTTAACGGTTCACTTTAAGAAACCTTCAAGCTGGAATTCAGCGATTCGAATCCATTACTGGAATCTGAATCCGGCAACCGTTCCGATAAGCGGGGCGTGGCCGGGAATCCTGATGAAGTCGGATGGAAATGACTGGTACAGCTACACCATTGCCGATGCCACAGGCTCAAGCCTCATTTTCAATGACAGTAGCGGCAAACAAACGGCCGACTTGTCCCGCAGTGTGAAAGAGGGCTGGTATTACACAGATAACACATGGTATGATGTCAGCCCGGAAATGCCTAAAATTCCGGCGATTTCCGCCTCTCCTGTACCCAAAACATATGATTCGTCCCAAACGGTGACGCTTTCCAGCACCAACAGTGACGATAAGATTTACTATACGATAGATGGTTCGACACCTACGACATCCTCGACCTTGTATACCTCTCCAATCCAAGTTGCTTCCTCTTTGACCATTAAGGCCTTCGGTATCAACTCAATCGGTCAAACTGGAAATGCATCCTCTTTTGATTATGTAATTGACCTGAATGCAGATCTGCAAGCTCCGACAATCACAGCGAATTTGCCTGCCGGGCATTCTGATTCCTCGGTGACTGTATCCTTTAACCTGAAAGATAACAAGGCGGCAACGACCAAGGCATACTATACGGAGGATGGTACAGAACCAACCACAAGCTCAAAAGTCTATATTCTCGGCAACGCACTGACCGGATTGACTGGACCGTCTATTCTTATCTCCAAGACTACGACATTAAAATTTCTCGTTATAGACGGCGCTGGTAATCAAACCAAGCAGAGCTTTGTTTATAATATTGGAAATAAGAAGGATTTTCGGGAAGACACCATCTATTTCGTGATTACTTCTCGGTTCTATGACGGTGATCCGAGCAACAACGTGCACGCATGGGATGATGGAAAGGCGCGCAATCCAGATTCGGACCCGGCTTGGAGAGGAGACTTTAAGGGGCTGATTCAAAAGCTCGATTATATCAAAGCCCTCGGATTCAGCGCCATCTGGATTACACCTGTTGTGCAAAATGCCAGCGGTTATGATTACCATGGTTACCATGCTTTAAATTTTGCCAAAGTAGACCCACGGTATGAATCGGCGGGAGCTTCTTATCAGGATTTGATCAATGCAGCCCATGCCAAAGGGCTGAAGGTTATTCAGGACATCGTCGTCAATCATACGGGTAATTTCGGTGAAGAGAATCTGTACCCCATGTTCAAGAAAGATCCGGCTAAACCGGATACTGCTAACAACTTGGTGAAAACTACGGATAAGCTGCCACCAAACTATGATACTATGACACCCGATCAGCAGTATCAGGCAAGGCTCGCCTTAATGAAGAACGAGGGAACGAACAATAACATTTACCATACAGAGAAAAGTCTTTCCTGGGAATCCTATACGGTTCAGACTGGTCAGATAGCGGGAGATTGCGTGGATTTGAACACGGAAAACCCTGCAGTTAACAAATATTTAATTGATACCTACAATCACTATATTGACATGGGTGTTGACGCTTTCCGTGTCGATACGGTGAAGCATGTGAGCCGGTATATTTTCAATAAATACTATATTCCTGCCTGGAAAACAAGAGGCGGCTCGGATTTCTATATTTTTGGAGAAGTAGCCACACGTTACAGAGATGTTTGGAACAGTGGAATTCCGGCGATCTCGACGCCATTCTATACTTGGAAAAGCTCGAAATCGTATCCGGGCGATGGAAAGAATGACTACGCCTCCAATAAAGCGTCAGTTGAACAAGAGTGGACGGACAACTCTACTACAGCAGGACAGCCAACCTCGAACAATGCTCTCTTAAACGGAAATACCTATCATACGCCTGACTATTCGATGAAATCGGGCATGGATGTGATTGATTTTCCAATGCATTGGGCATTCAAGACCGCGCATGAAGCATTCAATATGAGAAGTGGCGACCAATACTATAATGATGCTACGTGGAATGTAACCTATGTCGACTCGCATGACTATGCTCCTGACCAGGCTCCGGAAAATCAAAGATTCGCGGGCACACAGGACACTTGGGCTGAGAATCTCGATCTGATGTTCACCTTCCGCGGAATACCCGCTATCTTCTACGGCTCCGAAATCGAGTTTCAAAAAGGGGCAACTATTGATACAGGTCCAAACGCACCGCTAAGCAAAACGGGACGAGCATATTTCGGCGATCACGTGGAAGGCAATGTTACGGTACAAGATTATGGCAAATACACAAATGCTACTGGCACGCTTGCGGAATCGCTCAACCATCCTCTGGCGAAACATATCAGACAGCTTAATTTAATCAGAAGAGCTGTTCCCGCCTTGCAAAAAGGCCAGTATTCCACAGAGAATGTGTCGGGCAATCTGGCGTTTAAGAGAAGATATACCGACAGTGCCAAAGGCATTGACAGCTTTGCATTGGTCACGATTTCAGGAAACGCCACGTTTACCGGAATTCCGAACGGAACCTATGTGGATGCGGTGACCGGTGATTCCAAAACCGTTACTGATGGCAAGATTACCCTGACATGCTCCGGCAAAGGAAATGCAAGGGTATATGTATTGAATGGTAGAGGTGGAATTGGAGAAACGGGAACCTATCTGAAGTAAACGGTAGTATGTCTTAGATAACTGAAGCAACCTCAGTTCGGTATTGCACTGTGCTAAGGTTGCTTCCAATTAAAAAGTATATCTAAGAGAGAGAGTCAGGATATTGCTCTGAACTAAATTTTTAATGGATGGGAGTGAACCAAGATGCCCCAACGACAGCTTCTATGTGCGTAAATTCTTCCGTATATTTAATGACCAACAACCATCAAGTATTAGCGGTTATCCCGCCCCTAGAACTGATAAAGCGTGAGCACGTACCCTGCTCTCTTGTCCATTCCGTTGTTGTTTATCCCCCCTGCATTGCTCCCCGAAGGATAGAGGCTATCAGACGCTTAATGTATGAAAAAAATGATTTAGATGGTCGGCAAACAATTTAGGATTTTCCATAGCGGCGAAATGACCGCCTTTATTCGCTTTCTCCCAGTACGTAATATTATAGACGCGTTCTACCCAGCTTCGGGGAGGCGTGGGCAGCTCCTTGGGAAATAAGGAAACCCCTGTTGGAACAGTAACACGCTGACCTTCGGTGAAATGCAGTTTATTATTCACGCGATCCCGAGACCAACGACTGTTGGATAACAGCTTTGGTGTACGTACATGGTATAGAATTCGCGCAGGTCAGTGTTATGGAACTGGATCGTAAATTTACAGATATTGATTTTGAACTGAGTGCAATTTCTTTGTGAGCTGGTTTCGGTAGAATTGCAAAAGAACGACTTTTATAATTGTAGTCAAGGAATGATGCATAGCTTTTTGCTTTCCGAACTGCTCACAGGCGAGCTCAATGATGCTAATGTCATCGCAATGCGACTGGCTCATCTGGACTGGACGCTTACACCTACCTAAGAGTGATGACCTTGACAGACCTGAAGAACAGCTTTTTTGACGGGAAAGTTCAGTTAGTTGCACAGCATATGATCCAATTGCTACCGGATAGCCGCTGGATCGTATATCAGGGACGCATTGTATTTCTCATTTCCCTCGTTGATTCATCCTGTAAAATCATTGCTGAAGACAAACGATTTCTGGAATTTCTCCAAGTAAACGATCTAACTGCTTCGCTGAGTGACTGCTTTAGTCATTTAACTTTTTTGCGAAAATATTATAAGCAATGCCTAACCGCCGTCGAGATTGGTTTCCAACTTAATTCAAACAAGTCAGTGTATATGTATGAGGACTATCTCTTCGAGCATATTGGAAAGATCATATCGGAACAGAACGATCTCGCTGACTTCTGCCATCCAGTTATCCAAAAGTTAATTGCTTATGACAATGGCCACAAAACAAGTTTACTGCCCACCCTTGAAGCCTATCTTCAATATGTGGACACTCCAAATCTTGCTGCTAAAACATTTTTTATTCATAGAAATACTTTGTTCTATCGAATCAACAGGATACGTGAACTTTTCGAGATTGATCTAAGCGATGGTGATATTCACCTGAAGCTTCAAATGACTCTTCATTTTCTAAAACTGAAAACACAACGCGGCGATCCTCAAGATCAGTGATAGAAGGCTAAGAATATGCAAAAAAACATGCAGACAAAATTTCTTGTCGATACTTTGTCTGCACGCTGGTCTTTTCTAGCTACCATAAGCATTCAGATAGTTCGCTGCTGTTCTAAGATGAGCAGCAGTTTTTCTAATTCCATCATTATTCAGCTTACCAGCTTTAGGCCAACTGCTGAACCGAGTACCATCGCGATGAACAGAATTCTCGCGGTATTACGCGGCTCACTGTAGAAGATCATGCCCAATATGGCTCCTCCAGAAGCTCCAATACCGGTCCAGACAGCGTAGGCCGTTCACATTGGTAGTGTTTCCATGGCAAGGGATAGAAACAAAAAGCTCAATCCAAAGCCTGCAAGCAAGTAAAAAGCAGACAGGAAATTCCGGTCTTTATGGAGTTTATTAATCATGAGAACTCCCATCATCTCAAATACGCCTGCCAAAATAAGAAATACCCAGTTCATACGTCAGTGCACCTCTTTTCCTTGTTTCTTCTCTTTGCTCTGTATTTTGAGCCCTACAACTCCGAGCAGAAGCACCCCAATTAGCAACAATTTAGATCCCTGTACCTCAGCACCAAACAACAAAATTTCTGCTAATACAGTGCCGGCCGTTCCCAATCCGACAAATACTGCATACACCGTACCTACCGGAAGCGTACGGGAAGTCATAATCATGAGTATGAAACTTACTAAAATGGCAACTAAAGTGCCCCCCCACTCTAACCAGCCGCTGGCATGTTTCAGGCCGATGACCCATCCAACTTCGAATAATGCCGCAACTACAACAGATAACCATGTCTTGTTCATTCTGTGCTTCCTCCTTTTAGATAATGCTGCAAATGTAGTATGAATTTATAGCAGCAATAAAAAAAAGCCTGAGAGAATACTGCATACAGCAGTTTTTCTCCCAGGCTTTTATCCCTCCGTGGCACAGTACGACGACTGTGAGTTTTCTCTCGGACCAGCCGATATTATCGCGGAACCCTAGAAAACATTTTTGAATTCAATTTTATAGTTAACATTATACATATTAGTGAATAAAACACAATATAAAATCAATAAAAATTCGTATATCTCCCTAAACTTATATCATTGTTTTGGTCATTATGAAATCAATTTGTTCTTCATCACCCATATAAAAAGAGTGTGCGCCAGTTTGAACAAACCCCATTTTCTTATAAAAAGCAATGGCGTTTTCATTTTTTTCCCATACACCGAGCCAGATTTTCTTTTTATTATGTTCCATTGCAATTCCCATAGCTTTATTTAGCAGATATTTACCAAGCCCATGTTTTTGAGATCTGTTTTTTATATAAACCCTCTCAATTTCGAGCGACTCATTACCCATTTTTTCGGATTGGGCATTGTTCATATTTACCTTTAAATATCCAGCAAGTTCTTCATTGAAATAGATGAAAAAGAATTCTGAAGAGACGTTGGACAATTCCTCCTCCAACTGTTTAAAGTTAAATGCTCTTTCCAGATAGGCCTTCATATTTTCAGGTGAATTCAGATCCTTAAAAGTATCGTTGAATGTTTCAATACTTATTTTTTGGAGTATTTGTAGATCTTCACGGCTGCACTTTATTATTTTTACAGTCACTTTAAATTATCGCTCCTTCATGTAAATCAATAATTTCTCTTGTTCCCTTTTTTTACAAATTCCCATTCATCACCTATATTTTTTCTTACTCTTTGAAGAAGATTAAAAATGGTGTTTACTTCACTTTCCGAAAATCCCGCTAATGCAACATTATCCGAATAATCATGTTCTCTTTTTATAAAAGGATAGACTTTATTCCCTTTTTCTGTTGGAAAGAGTTTATTAATTTTTTTGTTATGCTGATCCTCTTCCTTTTCAATAAATCCGTTAATAACAAGTTTTTTTATAGCACGAGATGCGGTTGTTCGATCTACTTTTATCATCTCAACTAACTTTTCTTGAATGATTCCTGGGTTTTCACATATTCGTACAAGGTATAAATATTGTCCTTTTGTAAGGTCATATTCTTTGAATTCAATATTGCTTATAGAATCTAATGCTCTTGCGATCATTCCAATTTCACGAAGTACTTCCTTCATAATGGACTCCTTTACCCCTGTTTTGTTGCAAATGCAATAAAAATGATATATATTGAATTTACCTTATTTTTATTGCATTTGCAACAAAAAAATATATTAAAGAGGTCGAGTAAATTGAAATATATTTTTTTCGTATTAGGAATTTTTATATTATCCCTTGGAATTTCGTTCACTATACAATCAGACCTTGGGGCTTCACCTTTTGATGCACTTTTAGTAGGACTGTCTATAAATGTGGGGCTTACTGTGGGAAGTTGGGAAATCATAATAGCTATAATATTGATAGGTTGTAATTCGCTTTTAAAAAGACAAACACCAGAAGTTTTGGGGTTGTTAACAGCATTTATAACGGGTATTGGTATTGATATGTGGCTTTTTTTACTGCACAATTTGATAACACCTGAACTATGGTACAGCAAAGTTGTTTGTTTTGGAATTGGTTTAGTTGTTGTAGGATTAGGAACTGCAACATATTTACAGACAAATTTTGCACCCATTCCAGTTGATCGATTAACATTAATCATAAAGGAATTAACTAAAACAAATCTATTTTTTTCGAGAACATTCATCTACCTTATATTCTTGATCATAGCAGTCCTTTTAAACGGACCCATTGGCATTGGAACCTTGTTAACCGTTTGTTTAGGGGGGCTAATACTCAATTACTTTATGCCATTTACTAAAAAAATACTTGACCGCATATTAACACACTCTGCTACATCACCAAATCATGAGAAAGATAAAAGATGTAATATCCAAGTTGAGACTGAAGCTTGATGCTCATATCTCTTTGTTTCGATCTTAAGTTTCTCTTGGTCGAGCTTCAGTCATAGCATTTTTTCGGGACTAACGCCTGTGCTTGTTATCCTGCCTAGCTGCTTTGTTTTGGGAAGAGACGCCGTTTTAGTGCAGCTAGTCGGATTCTGCATCATTATCCTCTCTTAGCGTCGTTAGATACAAGCGAGATCTGCAAGTAGGACAGTATCAAGACTGGCAATGGGGCATACTGGCCATCTTGTTTTATAGCCTTTGTAATTAAGATTAGACAAGTTCCTTCTTCAACAGATGTAACTTTTAATGAGCAAAACAAAAAATCAAAAAAATGAAGGGACACTTTTAGAACGTGTCTCAATTCTATCTAAAAGAAAAAATGAGTCGTCAAGAGATATTCGGCTTAATTCTTGCATTGATTGGAATTATCGTAATTAAAATGATGGTTTAATCAAATTGGTCTTTAAACTGCATATGAATCAAACCAGCAATTTCTAACAAAAGAAGACCCGCGTTATTGAAACGCGGGTCTTCTTTTGTTAGAGTTCATTGAGCTTATTCAAAGTGGTACCTTTTAAATAATCTAAACAATTCGGAGCATAAAATGGAGCTAATCCATCTTATACTCTTCCCCTAATATATAATGTGCATAATCAACCTAAACTCGACGAATTGTTTTATAATACTTAAATTTTCAAATGGAATTGTTTTTGCTATTTTTTTAATGTTAGTAGATGATCATTGTGTCGGAAAAAGAATACTTTGCAGGCAAGGGCAGTCGGACAAGCCGCCACCCTCTGCACTCGCAAAGTGAAATCATTGCATTTTAGAAAACAAAGTCGATGGAATCCGGTGAGAAGCCTTCCGGCTGCTCGTCCGAGTTCACCTGAATATCGCTTAACAGCAAATCTGGATCGATTCCAATCTGGGACAGGATCGCTATCAAATCTCTGGTTAATCTCTCAATAGCGTCAGCCCCAAATAGCTTCGTGCAATATTCAAACGAACCCTTCATCTCCCCATCTTCATCACTCATAGACAAAGTCAAATCGAATTTGGAAATACGATGCTCCCGAACATACGGGCTGAAGGACAACGTTTCAAGCTGCGCTTCCGGCGACTCTGTGTTTTCCAGTACAAACATGGTGTCGAATAACGGGTTACGGCTTGCATCCCGTGTTACATCCAGCTTTTCCACCAACTCTTCCAGTGGATAATCCTGATGCTCGAAGGCTTGCAGCGTACGATCTCTGGCTTCCTGCAAGTAGCTGTGGAACGTTTGGTTGCCCCTCGGCTGATGCCGGATGGCTAGCGTGTTGACGAACATTCCGATCAGTGGCTCCAGCTCAGGCAACAAGCGGCCTGCTACTGGCGTACCGATGATCAAATCGTCCTGACCGCTGTATTTGGACAGCAGAACGGTGTAGGCGCTCAACAGCACCATGTACAGTGTACTTCCGGTTTGTGTCGCAATTCGGTGCAGTTGCTCGGATACATTCGCGTCCACTGTAAATTCATACATCGCACCTTCGAAGCTGCGAACAGCAGGTCTAGGATAAGCAATTGGCAAATTCAGTACCGGCAACTCTCCAGCTAAATGCTCCAGCCAGAAGTGTTCCCGGCGTTGGTATGATTCACGCTGCATCTCCTGCTGTTGCCACACGGCGTAGTCTTTGTACTGAATTTGCAGCGGCTCCAATGCCTGTCCTTCGTACAGTTGTACCAACTCCTGCACGATATTGTTCGACGATACACCGTCTGAAATAATATGGTGCATGTCGTACATCAGGAGATGGCGCTCTGGTCCGGTTTGAATAAGACGGACACGCAGCAGTGGTGCCTGGCGAAGGTCAAAGCTGCGTACAAAGGACTCGATATAGGCATCGGCTTCGGACTCCCTGGCTTGCAGGTGCTCTACTGCAAACTCCACTTGATCGTACACCCGCTGTACGACCTCGCCTTCCAGCATTTCAAAGGAAGTCCGCAGCGTTTCATGACGAGCTATTAACTGACGGAACGCATCCTCCAGCCGATCGGCCTGAAGCGGTCCCTCCACGGTTAGTACACCCGGCATATTGTAGCTGAGATCCCCACCTTCCAGATGGCTCAAAATGTACAGTCTTTTTTGAGCCGAGGAAACCGGGTAGTATGCCTGTTTCGCCGCCGCAGGAATCACCGTATAGGTGTCTGTGCCGTGCGTTGCGATGAGCTGGGCTTGCTGCTCAATCGTAAAGTGTTGGAACACCTCACGCAGCGTAATCCGGCTGTCCAGTTCCTGATGGATTTTGGCCACCAGCGTCGTTGCCCGCAGGGAGTGCCCACCCACGTCAAAGAATGAGTCGGTGACTCCTACGCTGGACAGCTTCAAGACATCCTGCCAGATTTGGGCTAGCTTGGCTTCCAGCGGCGTCCGCGGTGCAACATACTCCAGGCCTCCTTCGAGACGTGCTTCCGGTGCCGGCAACGCCTTGCGGTCGATTTTCCCGTTCGGTGTCAGCGGGAAACGATCCAGTTGTACCACATACGTCGGGATCATGTAATCCGGCAGCTTCGGCTGCAGCGCATTACGCAGCTCCGGCAAACTCAGGGACGATGAAGCTATGATGTAGGCACACAGGTCCTTGTGTCCGTCTTCGTTTTCCCATGCTGTGACGATGGCTTTCTGAATGCCGTCCACGGTCAGCAGCTGCGCTTCCACCTCACCCAGCTCGATCCGGTACCCCCGGATTTTCACTTGGTGGTCAATCCGGCCCAAATACTCAATGCTGCCGTCTGGCAACCACCGGGCCAGGTCGCCCGTTCGGTACATTCGGTGTGCGTAAGTGCTGTCCGCTGGATCGGTTGCTGCCGCAACAGCGAACGGATTCAGGACAAACTTCTCTGCCGTCAGCTCTGGCAGATTCAGGTATCCTCGTCCGACACCTGCACCCCCGATATAGAGTTCACCTGCGATACCGATCGGTACCAGCTGTTGCTGGCTGTTCAGGATGTACACCGACTGGTTCGCGATCGGCGTTCCGATAGATACCGTATGCTCCCCTTTTTCCAGTAGTGCGTTCAGGGACTCCACATCTTCAATCGTATAAGCGGTCGCATCTACCGTCGTTTCGGTCGGACCGTACACGTTCGTAATCACCGGACGATACCCGGACCACTTGTGCAGGAACACTTGTACCAGCTGCACGGATAATGCTTCGCCACCGATCAGGTAATGCTTCACTTCCGGCGCTTCCGTCACACTGACGCTTTCATTCAAAATATGCAGATGCGCAGGTGTGCCGTCCGACAGATCAATCCGGTGCGTGCGGTAGTAGGCGATCAAATGCTCTCCGCTCAGACTGACGTCACGGGACACCACATGCAGAGTGTGGCCTAACAGCAAGCTGGCAAAGATTTGCTTCACCGAAGCATCAAATACAAATGCTGACAGCCATGCGACATGAAGCGGCTGTTCGTAACGGCTGTATACTCGTTTCCATAAAGCATCTACCAGATTGCTAACACTGCCCTGCTCGATCATGACCCCTTTCGGCTGACCGGTGGTGCCTGACGTGTAAATCATATAGGCCAGGTTATGCGGGCCGGCGATAGGGATCAGGTTGCTCGCATCCTGTGCTCCCAATTGAGCTTGAATGTCCTCGTCATCCAAGACTACAGCTCGAACTGTGGATGGCAAGCTGAGTGACAGATGGGCAACTCTGCTTGTAATCACGACCTTGGCCCCACTGTCTTGGAGCATGTAGTCGATGCGCTCCTGTGGATACATCGTATCCATCGGCACATACGCGCCTCCGGCCTTCAGTACCCCCAGAATGCTCACCAGAATATCCGCAGAACGTTCCAGCAATACGCCAACCGGTTGATCTGCTTCGACCCCTTCCGCTCGTAACACACGAGCCAATTGGTTCGCACGCTCATTCAGCTCAGTGTAGGTCAGCGCGGTGGCCCCAGACACAACGGCTATCCGCTCAGGGTTGCGCTCAGCTTGCTCTTCAAAGCGTTCGCTAAGCGAACGGCCTTGTAATGCTCCAAGCACGCTATGCGCATTCGGATCATTGAATACCTTCAGAATCTGCTCGGTTTCTTCCGCCGTAATCAACTCCAGCTCTCCCAGCTTCGCATCCGGATTCGCCGCCACGGCTTCGACCAAGCGAACAAAGTGACGCGTCATCCGTTCTACCGTTTCGCGCTCGTACAACGCAGTTGCATACTGCAATCCAAACTGGATGCCTGCCTCTTCCTCTCTAGCTTCCATCATCAAATCAAACTTGACTGGCGTTTGTTCCAGGCCGTATGGACGGAAGCTCAGGTTTGCCAGTTGCAGTTCGCCTTCCTCAGTCGTTTGCAGCGTAAACATCGTATCGAACAGCGGATGGCGGCTCATATCCCGCTTCACGTTCAGCTTTTCCACTAGCTCCTCAAACGGATAGTCCTGGTGCTCGTAAGCTTGCAGGGCACGCGTCTTCACATCCTCCACATAGCTTCGGAAGCTTTGCTCTGACGTCGGATAGTTCCGCAATGCCAGCGTTCCGACGAACATCCCAATCATCGGCTCCAGATCGGCATGCGGTCGTCCGGCAATTGGTGTGCCGACTACGATATCTTCTTGCCCGCTGTATTGGTGTAGGAGTGCAGTGTACGCTGCCAGCAGCACCATATACAGCGTGGAGCCTGTGTACGCCGCCAGTTCTTTCAGCCGTTCGCTGACTTCACGTTCCAATCCGAACACCACCGTATCGCCTGCCGTACTTCGCACCGCCGGACGGGCAAAGTCCGTAGGTACATCCAGCACTGGCAGCTCACCCTGGAAGGTGCCCAGCCAGTACGCTTCCTGACGTTGCATCCACTCTTGATGGGCTTCGCTTTGCTGCCATACCGCATAATCCTTGTATTGTATCCGCAATGGTAATAGCTCTTCACCGTCGTACAAGCGGACAAATTCATCGGTCAGTACACCCATGGACACGCCATCCGAAACGATGTGGTGCATATCGAGCATGAGTAAATGCTGCGGTTCCTGCTCGGTTCCTTGTACGCCCAAATCTACCAAGCCTACTCGCAGCAGCGGAGCAGCTTGCAGATCGAACGGTCGTACAAACTGCCGCACCCGTTCTTGTACTTCCTGGCTGACCATCGTGTCCGCATCCGTGGTTGTGTCCTGGTCTGTACCCATAGTCGCAGCTTCTGCCTGTACCTTTGTATATTCCAATTCAAACGGCACAGTGTCCTCAATCCATTGCATTGGCTCACTGTCCACTAGTGCAAAGCGGGTACGCAAGGTCGCATGACGGGCGATTAATTGATGGAACGCGTTTTCTACCCGCTTCACATCCAGGGGTCCGCTCACTTGCAGCACCGACGGCATGTTGTAGTTCACATCATACGGGTCGAACTGATGCAGCACATACAGTCGTTTTTGCGCCGACGATAACGGGTAGAAGTTGCGTTCTTCCGTTACTGGAATGGACGCATATGTTACTTGATCCAGATATTCCAGTACGACTGCCAATTGCTCAATCGTTGGTGCTTCAAAAATACTGCGCAATGGAAGCGGCTTGTTCAGCTCCTTGTGAATCCTCGAGGCGAGCGTCGTCGCCCGCAGTGAATGTCCACCAATCTCGAAGAAGTTTTCCTTCACGCCGACCTGCGCCAGGCCCAGCACATCCTGCCAGATTTGCGCCAACTTCACTTCCACCCACGTCCGCGGTGCGACATAGTCGGCTACGCTTTGCAGGCTGTCTTCTGGTGCTGGTAGAGCCTTGCGGTCGATTTTACCGTTCGGTGTCAGCGGCATTTGTTCCAGCTGTACCAGATAGGAAGGGATCATGTAACCCGGCAGCTTCTGGCTCAAATCGCTGCGTAGCTCACTTGCGACAACTTCCTCATCGGCGACCACATAAGCGCAGAGCTGCTTCTGCCCTTGCTCATCTTCCCGTGCGATGACCACAGCTTCTCGCACTGCCTCCAGCTTCAACAGCTGCGTTTCTACCTCGCCCAGTTCGATCCGGTAGCCCCGAATTTTCACCTGCGCATCGATCCGCCCCTTATATTCAAGCGTACCGTCCACATTTAAGCGTACCGTGTCACCTGTGCGATAGCAGCGTTCTCCGCTGCGGAACGGGCTATCAATGAACTTTTCGGATGTCAGGTCCGGACGGTTGCGGTATCCACGTGCCACCCCGTCACCGCCTACCAGCAGTTCACCCCATACCCCGACGGGTTGAAGCCGCATCGAACGGTCCACGACGTACGCTGTTGAATTATGGATCGGTCTACCAATTGGCACCGATTCCGATTGCACACCGGTGATCGCATGCACTGTGGAAAAAGTCGTATTTTCAGTCGGGCCATAGATGTTACTGATTCGAAGGGACGGATGGGCCTCCAGCACCCGGTTCATATGTGGTACGGACATCACATCACCGCCGACCAGCAGTTCCCGTATCCCCTCGAACAGCGCCAAATCCTGCTGAGACAACTGGTTAAAGAGCGGTGTGGTCAGAAACATCGTGGTAATACCGTGACTGCGCACTGCTTCCTTAAGCTTGAGCACGTCCAAAATGATATCCTGACTCACTAGCACCAGCTGTCCACCGTTTAATAGAGCGCCCCAAATTTCGAAGGTGGATGCGTCGAAAACAATAGCCCCTGTCTGCAAAATGCGCGTGTCAGCATCCAACTGCGCGTAGTTTGTATTTTTCACCAAACGTACGACATTACGATGCTCTACCATGACACCCTTCGGCTGCCCCGTCGTACCTGACGTATAAATGACATACGTTAGATCGTTCGGACCGGACAACGGCTCCAGGTTGGAACCATCCTCGTGATACACACTTTGTGCTCCATTCAGCACCAGTAACTGACCATCAAAAGCTACTTTGTCCACCAGATGGCTTTGCGTTAACAACAGCTCTACTCCCGAGTCGTCCAGCATGTAGCGGATACGCTCCTCCGGATACGTCGGATCGATGGGGACATATGCGCCCCCAGCTTTCAAAATGCCTAAGATCCCCACGATCAAGTCTACCGAACGCTCGGTCATCAGTCCCACCAAACGATCCTTCGTCACACCTTGACTACGCAAGGTGCGCGCCAGACGATTCGCACGTTCATTCAGCTCGCGATAGGTCAGCTGTTCTCCTTCAAAGAACAATGCTGGCTGTTCCGGTGTGTGTGCCGTTTGTGTCTCGAACAGGCCATGGATCGTTTGCTCGCTCGGATACTCGGCGGCTGTATTGCCCCATACGCGGAGAATTTGCTCGCGCTCCTGCGTACTTACCATATCCAGCTCCTGCACCCGAGTGTCCGGCTTCGCTACCACCTGCTCCAATAGCTGTATCAGATGGCCCTGAGTCCGCTTCACGGCTTCACGATCATATAACTTCGCATTGTATTCAAATCGGATTTTCATCGCTTCCTGCGGCATGACAACCAGATTGAAATCATAGTTGGTTTGTTCAATCATGCCGGCATTGCGAATTTCAAAATCCGACGCTGCACCTTCCCCAAGTTGCTCGACCTGCTCCTCCACCGGATAGTTTTCAAACACGATAATGTGGTTGATCAGGTCTTGCTTTTGCTCGGTCAAGGCTTGAATTTCATACAGCGGATACGTTTCATAATCTTGAGAAGTCAGCGCCTGTTTCTGATTCGTTCTGATCAGGTCGGCAAAGGTATCGTCAGCCCCACTGCGGATACGTATTGGAATGGTGTTAATGAACAAGCCCACCATGTTTTCGATCCCCGAAATCTCCGCTGGACGACCCGACACTACACCGCCAAAAACAGCGTCGTCACTACCGTTGTACTTTTGGAGCAGCAATCCCCAAGCTGTTTGCAGCAATGTATTCGGGGTCACGTGATGCTGCTTGGCCACCATCTCCATACGCCCGGTCAAGTCTTTGCCCAGATCGCACAGCACATGCTCAAATTGTGCACCGTCCGCTTTCACGCCGACTTTTCCGGTCGGAATCGAAGTTTGCTGCTCATAGCCGAGCAAATAATCCTTCCAGTAGGAAGCTGCTGCTTCTTCATCCTGTGCTTCAAGCCACTCAATATACTGACTGTATGGAGTCACGGGGGCAAGCTTCGGCTGTCTATGCTCCACGGCTGCAAAATAAGCCTCAAACACCTCATCCGTGACTAAAGCCACACACCAGCCATCCATCAAGATGTGATGAGAGCTCCACACAAAATAATAATCCTCATCACCTGTTCGTAAAATCGCCACGCGCATCAACGCATCCCGGGACAAATCAAATCCGGCTGCCTTGTCCTTGCGAATAAATTCCTTCACATACGCGTCACGTTCCTGCTCATCCAAATGACGCAAATCTTCATATCTGAAACCAACCTCCTTGCGGCGGAAAATCACCTGCACAGGCTCATCCTGCCAACCGCTGATGAAATTAGCTCTAAAGATCTCATGCCGCTGCGCCAAATGATTCAAGCTATCTTGGAAAATATCCGCTTGGAAGCGTCCGTGCAAATCAAAGGTCGTTTGTTCAAAATAAGCCCCGGATTCTGCATCCATCAGACTATGGAACAACATGCCTTTTTGCATCGGCGTCAACGCATAGACATTTTCCAGTTCCCCGATGTCACGAGTCCGTTCTACCAATTGATCCAGCTCGGCCATCGTTACATGTTTAAGCATGACATCGCTTGGCGTCAGTTCTTGCTGTTTGCGGCCTACGCAATGCGTAATGATTTCCTGCAAGCTGGTTCTGAACTGTTCAGCTAACTGCTCCATCGTTTCATGGCGATATTCCTGCTTGCTGTAGCTGATTGTCAATTGCAGCTTGCCTTCCGAAATCAGTCCGTTCATATCCAGCGTGTGCGATCTGGCTGCATGGGCGCTAAGCTCTACACCGCTAGAGTAAGAAGAGTAAGGAGATACATCCATGGACTGGCTTTGCATATCTTGATCAAATTGTCCCAAATAGTTAAAACTGATTTCAGGTTCGGTCACAAAACGCTCTGGCTCACGTGCTGCGGACAGGTATCTCAACATCCCGTAGCCAATGCCCTTTTGCGGAATGCGGCGGAGTCCTTCTTTCACCTGTTTGATGCGCTGTGAAAGGTCTTGCCCCACGCTCATATCCAGCACCACCGGGAATTGGGTCGTAAACCAGCCCACGGTGCGCGTAATATCCAGTTCTGGCAAAATGGATTCCCGTCCATGGCCTTCCAGGCTCACGAGTACTCGTTCCAGGCCCGCCCAGCGATGAATCGTCAGTCCTAAGGCGGTAAGCAGTAAATCATTCATCTCCGTGTTGTAGGCACGATGCGCCTGTTTTAACAACTGCTCCGTTTCCTGAGCTGTCCACGTAACTGTCATGTTCTCGCTGTCCCTATTCAAGGAATGAGAAGGGGACTCGTCTTTTGGAAGCGGCTGATATACGCCATGTTCCATTTCCTTCCAGAATTCAAGTTCTGCTGCCATAGCCGGACTATTCGCATATCGAGACTGCCCATCCGCCCAGGTGCGGAACGAATCCGTTTTGTGCGGAAGGCGAGCCGTTTGTCCGTTCAATGCCTGCTCGTAGGCGGTTGTAATATCCTCGAACAAAATGCGCCAAGATACGGTATCCACCACCAAGTGATGAATCGCCATCAGCAAATGATCACCATCTGGGCAATGGAACAGCCCCAGTTTCACCAGCGGTCCTTCGCTTAACTGAATACCCGCCTGAATTTCATTCACTTTAGCCTCGATCGCCGCTGACACCTCAGTCTCATGGCTGAGGTCTATACGTTCCAGCGTATACAGCTCGCCCTCCCCAATTGCGCGATTCCAGGCTTCATATCCGTGCTCCGTAGGACGGAAAACGATCCGCAGTGCGTCGTGATGGCTAACGATTTGATCCATCGCCGTGCGCAGGGCCGGTTCATCAAAACCGTCCTTGCTATGCAGCATGATGGACTGGTTATGATGATGAGCATCCGTCAGGTTTTGCTCAAAGAACCAGTGTTGAACAGGTGTCAGCTTCACAGCGCCCACCACTTCGCTCTGATCCGCCAATCGGGTCACCGATTGAACTTTCAGTGCCAATGCAGACACGGTTGGATGACTGAACAGGTCTTTCATCTCCAGTCGATAACCTGCTTGCAGCAATCGGGAGGATACTTGCAAGGCCTTGATCGAATCGCCACCCAGTTCAAAGAAGTTATCCTGCGCACCTACCGCTTCCACGCCGAGCACCCCGGCCCATACCGCAGCCAGTACTTGCTCCACCGTGGTACGCGGTGCCACATAGGCTGCACCCGTATGGATGCTTCCTTCCGGTTCCGGCAAGGCCTTACGGTCGATTTTACCGTTGCTGGTCAGCGGGATCGTCTCCAGTCGCATCAAACGTGCAGGCACCATGTGCGCTGGCAGTCCGGCTTCCAGTTCGGCCTGTACCTCCTCGATCCGCAGCTCAGCTTCTCCTGTGATGTATCCGCACAAGTACTTGTGTCCACGCTCATCCGTCCGGTCGATGACTACCGCTTGACGTACACCCGGCACCCGCTGGATCGCCGTTTCGATCTCGCCCAGCTCGATCCGATAGCCCCGGATTTTCACTTGATAGTCCATCCGGCCGATAAAGTCCACATTGCCGTCCGGCATCCATCGCGCCAAGTCACCTGTGCGGTATAATCGTTCACCTGGCACGAACGGATTGGCTACGAATTTCTCGGCCGTCAGGTCCGCAAGGTTCAGGTATCCCCGTGCTACCCCAATTCCACCGATGCACAACTCGCCCAGTACGCCGATCGGCACCGGATTCAGCTGGCTGTCCAAGATGTAAAACCGTGCATTCAGCCACGCCTGACCAATCGGTACACTGCCACTGTCCGGCAGCTTCAACAGTTCTTCGTCGTAGAAGCTAGAGTCGATCGCCGCTTCCGTAACGCCGTAGCTGTTCATAACGCGAATATCTGCGCCAAATCGTTCTTGCAGCACCCGGTAATCCGTCACGCTGCAGCTATCCGAGCTGGTAATCAGCAATTCCAGACTGCTCATGTCCAGTCCCTGCTCATATACATGCTGCATAAACGGTACGATCAAGGCCGGTGTCGATTCGAACACCGTAATCTGATAGTCGTGAATCCAGCCATACAGACGGCTTGGGTCAATCCGGTCGTCTTTCGGACAGATAACCATTGTGCCGCCGTTATAAAGCGTCCGCGCGATATCACCGACGAACACGTCGAAGGAGAAGCTCGCCAGTTGCAGCAGTCGTACCGGGAACTGGTTCAGACGGTAATCCCGGCGATAGGCCGCAGCCGTATTCACCAAGCTGCGATGCTCGATCATGACGCCCTTCGGACGTCCCGTTGTTCCCGACGTGTAGATCACATACGCCAGATCCTGCGGTTCGTTGATGTGATTGACGTCTGTGGTATCTCCGGTGTACAGCGACTCATCGTCCAGTGCCAGTACGGTGTGCAGACGCAGCCCTGTTGCGGGTTCGGATGTAGGTTGGCTTTCCTCGAGCCATGCCTGTGCACGCTCCTGCAAGCCGATTTGGGTCAACAGTACCGTCGCACCACTGTCCTCCAGCATGAAACGAATACGTTCGGACGGATAATCTGCATCCAGCGGCACATAGGCGCCACCAGCTTTCCATACTGCCAATACACCGACCAGCATGTCCACCGAACGTTCACTCAAAATGCCAACAATCGACTCGCGTCCAATGCCTTCATTTCGCAGTCTACGGGCTAATTGGTTCGCACGCTCGTTCAGTGTGCGGTACGTCAGTTGTTGTTCCTCGTACACCACCGCCACGTGATCTGGTACAAGCTGCGCCTGTTCTTCCACATAGGTATGGAATAAGGCTCCTGCTTCAGCAGTAACATCCGATACTCCCACATCTCCAAAACCGTAGATGATTTGTGCTTTTTCCTCGACAGTTACCATTTCCAAAGCTGCCAGTGATTGCTGCGGATGAAGAGTAATGGCACGTACGAGCTCGGTAAAATGCTGTGCCAATCGCGCGATGGTCTCAGGCTTGTACAGCGCCGTGCTGTATTCCAGACTGCACAGAATGCCTTCCGGCTGCTCCACGGCATCCAAGGTCAGATCAAATTTGGCCGTATGATTGTCTGTCGGATACGTTTTAAAGGTCAGACCTTCCAGCTCGAACTCCTGCTGCTCAAATGTTTTCAACTCAAACATCGTGTCAAACAGCGCATTCCGGCTCGTATCCCGCGTTAAATTCAGCTTTTCAACCAGCTCTTCAAAAGGATATTCCTGATGTTCGTAAGCACTGAGCGCATGCTCTTTGACCTCTTGCAAGTAATCTAGGAACGTTTTGTCGCCAGCCGGATAATTGCGGATCGCCAGCGTGTTCAGGAATACGCCTACCAAGCCCTCCAGCTCCGCATGCGGTCTTCCGGCAATCGGCGTGCCGACGATAATGTCTTCCTGTCCCGAATATTTATGCAAAAGCGTGCTATACGCGGCCAGCAATACCATGTACAAGGTGGAGCCGGTTTGCGCGGACAGCTGTTTCAACTGTTCGCTGTCCTCCAGGCTGATCGCAAATTCCAATCGCGCTCCTTCCAGACGCTGTACGACTGGTCTTGCAAAATCCGTTGGCATATCCAGCGCTGGAATGTCACCAGCCATCGTGTTTAGCCAATAGCTTTCCTGCTCACGAAGCCGCTCACTTTGCATATCTGCATGCTGCCAAACCGCATAGTCCTTGTACTGAATACGGAGTGGCGGCAGTTCCTTGCCTTCATACAATTGAGAGAACTCCTGCACGATAATTCCTTCCGTGACGCCATCCGAAATAATATGGTGCATGTCATAGAGCATGACGTGACGCTCCGGTCCGGTTTCCACCAGCTGAACCCGCAGCAATGGTGCTTGTGCGAGATCAAATGCGCGTACAAAGTCTTGGGCATACTGCTGGGTCTCTTCTTCGCTTGCCTGCACATGCTCCACGCTGAATGCGACGCCCGATTCAATCCGTTGAATCACCTCACCATCCACCATCTCGAATCGGGTTCGCAGGGCTTCATGACGGGCAATCAGCTGGCGGAAGGCTTGTTCCAGTCGCATTTTATCCAAGGAACCTTCGATAATCAACGCTCCTGGCATGTTGTAGCTAACCTCTCCACCTTCCAGGTGACTCAGCACGTACATCCGTTTTTGCGCCGAGGAAACAGGATAATATTCACGCTCCTCCGCCACAGGAATAGATACATACGTTTGCTGGGTCTGATCTTCACCCATCACCTGCACCAATTGTTCAATCGTCGGATATTGGAAAATATCTCGCAGAGCCAGCTTGTAATTCAGCTCCTGATGGATTTTCGCCATCAGTGTTGTCGCGCGCAAAGAATGTCCTCCGACTTCAAAGAAATGGTCCTTAATACCGATCTGCGGATGATTCAGAACACTTTGCCAAATACGTACCAACTGCTCTTCCAGCGGTGTGCGCGGTGCCACGTACGCCGTGCCTCCTTCGAGGCGCGCTTCTGGCGCAGGCAACGCTTTGCGGTCAATTTTTCCGTTCGGTGTCAGCGGGAAACGATCCAGTTGTACGACATAGGTCGGGATCATATAGCCCGGCAGTTTGGGCTGGAGTGTGCTGCGCAGATCCGGCAAATTCAGCGCCTCCGAGGCTACGACATACGCACACAGATCCTTGTCTCCGTCTTCGTTTTCCCAGGCGGTGACGATGGCTTTCTGAATGCCGTCCACGGTCAGCAGCTGCGCTTCCACCTCGCCCAGTTCAATCCGGAAGCCCCGGATTTTGACTTGATCATCCATCCGGCCGATAAAGTCTACATTGCCGTCCGGCATCCATCGCGCCAAATCGCCTGTACGGTACAACCGTTCACCTGGTACATACGGATTCGCTACGAATTTCTCGGCTGTCAGGTCTGCACGATTCAGGTAGCCTCGTGCCACCCCGGCTCCGCCAATGCACAGCTCACCCAGTACGCCGATCGGCACCGGATTCAGCTGGCTGTCCACAATGTAGAAGCGTGCGTTCAGCCACGCCTGACCAATCGGCACATGGCCGCTGCTTGGCAGCTTCGACAGCTCTTCATCGTAGAAGCTGGAGTCAATCGCCGCTTCGGTGACGCCGTAGCTGTTCATAATGCGGATATCCGCACCAAACCGCTCTTGCAGCACTCGGTAGTCCGTCACGCTGCAACTATCCGAGCTCGTGATCAGCAGCTCCAGACTGCTCATGTCCAGCCCCTGTTCATGCACATGCTGCATAAACGGTACGATCAGGGCCGGAGTCGATTCGAACACGGTAATCTGGACATCGCGAATCCATCCGTGCAGACGGCTAAAATCAATCCGGTCGTCTTTCGGACAAATGACCATCGTGCCGCCGTTATAGAGCGTCCGCGCGATATCCCCGACGAATACGTCGAAAGAGAAGCTCGCCAGTTGCAGCAGTCGGACTGGGAATTGGTTCAGGCGATAATCCCTGCGATACGCCGCAGCCGTATTCACCAAGCTGTGATGCTCGATCATGACGCCCTTCGGCCGTCCGGTTGTCCCGGATGTATAGATCACATACGCCAAATCGTGCGGTTCGTTGATGTGATCGACGTCTGTCGTATCTCCGGTGTACAGTGACTCATCGTCCAATGCCAATACGGTATGCAGACGCAGCCCTGTTGCCGGTTCGGATGCTGCTTCGCTGTCAGACTTCGAATCTGATTTTGAGCCTAAGTTTTCATTTAGGCTGTCTCTTTCCATCGTTTCAGCACCAGCCGCTGTTTCCAACTCACCCTCAGTCTGCCCTCCGGCCAAGGCCTGTCGGCTTTCCCCAAGCCATATCTGTGCTTGCTCCTGTAAGCCGATTTGGGTCAACAATACCGTCGCACCACTGTCCTCCAGCATGAAACGAATCCGTTCAGACGGATAGTCTGCATCCAGCGGCACATAGGCGCCTCCCGCTTTCCACACCGCCAGTACGCCGACCAGCATGTCTACCGAGCGTTCACTCAAAATGCCGACAATCGACTCGCGTCCAACGCCTTCATTCCGCAATCTCCGCGCCAATTGGTTCGCGCGCTCGTTCAGTTTCCGGTAAGTGAGCTGCTCCTCCTCGTACACCACCGCCACATGATCTGGTACAAGCTGTGCCTGTTCTTCCACATAGGTATGGAACAGGGCTCCTGCTTCAACTGCGGCACCATCCGTTACTCCCACTTCTCCAAAACCGTAGATGAGTTGCTCCTTTTCCTCAACGGTTACCATATTCAAAGTTGCCAGGGGCTGTTGTGGATGGTATGCAATAGCTCGAACGATTTCCGCAAAATGCTGTGCCAATCGCGTCATGGTCTCAGGCTTGTACAACGCCGTGCTATATTCCAGACTGCACAGAATGCCTTCTGGCTGCTCCACTGCATCTAAAGTCAGATCAAACTTGGCCGTATGATTTTCCAGTGGATAGGAGCTCAAGGTCAAACCTTCCAGCAGTAACTCCTGTTGCTCCAAGGTTTTCAACTCAAACATCGTGTCAAACAGCGCATTTCGGCTCGTATCTCTCGTCAAATTCAGCTGTTCAACCAGTTCTTCAAAAGGATAGTCCTGATGCTCATAAGCACTGAGCGCATGCTCCTTCACCTCTTGCAGATAATCCAGGAACGTTTTGTCGCTGGACGGATAATTGCGAATCGCCAGCGTGTTAATGAAGATACCCACCAGATTACTGAGCTCCGCATGCGGTCGTCCTGCAATCGGCGTGCCGACAACAATGTCCTCTTGGCCCGTGTATTTGTGCAAGAGCGTAGTGTACGCCGCCAGCAGCACCATGTATAGGGTAGCGCCTGTTTGCGAAGCCAGTTCTTTCAGGCGTTCACTAACCTCACGCTCCAATGCAAATTCGATCGTATCCCCTGCCGTACTCTGCACCGCCGGACGGGCAAAGTCGGTTGACAGATCCAGTACAGGCACTCCGCCCCGGAAGGTGCCCAGCCAGTACGCTTCCTGACGCTGCATCCACTCCTGATGGGTTTCGCTTTGCTGCCATACGGCATAGTCTTTGTACTGAATCCGCAATGGCAACAGCTCTTCACCGCCATACAAGCGGACAAACTCATCGGTCAGTACCTCCATCGACACGCCATCCGAAACGATATGGTGCATGTCGAGCATGAGTAAATGCTGGGATTCTTGCTCTACTCCTTGGACACCCAGATCCACCAAGCCTACCCGCAGCAGCGGTGCAGCTTTTAGATCAAACGGACGGATAAACTGCCGGACCCGTTCTTGTGCTTCCTCGCTAATCCTCGTGTACGTAGCCGTAGTCGTACTCTCTACCTGTACCTTCGTATATTCCACCTCGAATGGCACGGTATCCTCAATCCATTGCATCGGCTCATTGTCTACCAGCTCAAAGCGGGTACGCAAGGTTGCATGACGATCAATTAGTTGACGGAACACGTCTTCTACTCGTTTCACATCCAGCGGACCGCTCACTTGCAGCACTGACGGCATGTTGTAGTTCACATCACTTGGATCAAACTGATGCAGTACATACAGTCGTTTTTGTGCTGAAGATAACGGGTAGAAGCTGCGTTCTTCTGTTACCGGAATGGACGCGTACACCACTTGATCCAGACCTTCCAGAACGGCTGCCAGTTGTTCAATCGTGGGTGCTTCAAAAATACTGCGCAGGGGAAGCGGCTTGTTCAACTCCTTGTGAATCTTCGAGGCCAGTGTCGTCGCCCGCAGCGAGTGTCCGCCAATCTCGAAGAAGTTTTCCTTCACACCGACCTGCGTGAGGCCCAGCACCTCCTGCCAAATGTGTGCCAGTTTCACTTCCACCCACGTTCGCGGTGCGACATAATCGGCTCCGCTTTGCAGGCTGCCTTCCGGTGCTGGTAGGGCCTTGCGGTCAATTTTTCCATTTGGACTCAGCGGCATTTGCTCCAGTTGTACAAAGTAGGACGGCACCATGTAGCTTGGCAGTTCCCGGCCCAGCTCACTTCTCAGCTCGCTGGCTCCTAGCTCTTGCCCCGCGACATAGTAGGCCACCATGTGTTTTTGGCCCGTTTCGTCTGCACGAGCCATGACAACCGCTTCTCGCACGGACGCTACTTGGAGCAGCTGCGTTTCGACCTCGCCCAGCTCAATCCGGTACCCCCGGATTTTCACCTGATGGTCGATCCGGCCCAAATATTCAATGTTGCCGTCCGGCATCCATCTCGCCAAATCGCCGGTGCGGTACATCCGCTCATACCCGGCTTCCCCGCCGGCAAACGGATCTTTCACAAATTTCTCGGCCGTCAGCTCCGGACGGTTCAGATACCCACGTGCCACACCGACACCACCGATGCACAACTCCCCTGCAACCCCAATCGGCTGCAATTGCTCCGTGCCTTCCTTCACGATGTACAGGCGAATGTTTTGAATCGGTTTTCCGATCGGAATGACTGCATATTCTTCCGTCGGCTCGCAATCAAAGTACGATACGTCCACCGTCGCTTCGGTTGGACCGTACAGGTTGATCAGCTTCGCTCCGGTCAGGCTCGACACGAGCCGCTGGAAGCGAGCCACATGCTGTGGCGGCAAGGCTTCACCACTGGCAAAGACATGACGCAGCGTTGCCAGTTTCGCTTGCATTACTTCCCGTGGCTGCTGCTCCACATACTCCAGGAACGCATGCAGCATGGCAGGTACAAAGTGCATCGTGCTCACGCCATCGCGGACAATGGCGTCGACGATCTCTTCCGGGTTCTTTTCCCCGCCCACGGACAACAGGCTCACCTTCGAGCCGACCAGCGACCACCAGAACAGCTCCCACACCGACACGTCGAAGGTGAAGGCGGTCTTTTGCAGGATCGTATCTTCCGCACTCAAGCCGTACCGATCATGCATCCACAAAATCCGGTTCAGAACGGAATGGTGCTCAACCATCACGCCCTTCGGTTTTCCCGTGGAGCCAGACGTATAGATGACATAGGCGACATGATGCGGCCCGGCCAGTGGCTCCAGATTCGAACCGTCTTCGTGGTAAATGTCCTTGCCAGCCTGCTCCTGACGATCCAGCACCAGCACCTTGCCGTCGAAGCTCAAGGATGCTTGCTCTGCCAGATGCGATTGCGTCAGCACCAGCTTCGCTCCCGAATCCTCCAGCATGAAGCGGATGCGGTCGGCCGGATATTCTGGATCAATTGGCACGTAGGCTCCGCCTGCCTTGAGGATCGCGTAGATGCCTACGATCATCTCTAGCGAGCGCTGAACCAGTATGCCTACCGGCTGATCCGGTTCAACACCTTCCGCACGCAACGTCCGAGCCAAACGGTTCGCGCGCTCATTCAGCTCCGCGTAGGTCAACGATTCCGCTCCACACAGCACTGCCACTTGCTCCGGTGTGCTCGCTACCTGCTGCTCGAACAGTGAACTTAACGTCTGATCTTGCGGATAATCTGCCGCCGTATCTCCCCACACCTGAACGATCTGCGCCTGCTCTTCCGGTGTCACCAATTCCAGCTCATTCACACGGATATGCGGATTATTCACGATTTGCTCGATGACATGCAGTACATGTCCCTGCATCCGCTCGATCGTAGACCGATCGTATACATTGGCGTTATATCTGAACATGATGCGGAAAAGCTCATCTGGCATCACAATCAAGTCCAGATCATAATTCGTTTGCTCAACAACCTCTACATTCGTAATTTCAAAAGCGGATGGACGAACTTCACCCAACTGCTCGACTTGCTCCTCAACCGGATAATTCTCAAATACCATAATGTGGTTAATCAGATGCTGCTTCTGCTCGGTCAGCGCCTGAATTTCATACAGCGGGAAGCTGTCATAGGCTCCTGAGGCCAGTGCCTGCTCCTGCGTTTTGCGCATGATGTCCACAAACGTGGCATTCTGTTCACTTTGAATCCGCACTGGGATCGTATTAATGAACAGACCGATCATATGCTCTACACCCGCAATATCCGTCGGACGTCCAGATACCACACTGCCGAATACAACATCCTCATTGTTGTTATATTTCTGCAAAATAAGGCCCCACACGCTCTGCATCAGCGTATTAATCGTGACCTGCTGCTGCTTTGCAATCCGGTACATCGCTTCGCTCCACGCTGGATCCAGATCTACCGTTATTTTTTCAGAAACATATTCCCTGGTTTCGTTTGCTGTAGCGAATACAGTATTAGCCGCTTGGTCTTTCGATGAAGTATCCAATCCAGGTAACAAGGTTTGCTGTTCAAAGCCTGCCAAATAGCTGCTCCAATACTCTTTTGCCGCACGTTCATCCTGACGCTCTAGCCATTCGATATATTGGCCATATGGTGTGATATGAGCAAGCTCCGGCTGTTTCTGCTCCAGCAGCGCAAAGTACGTACCAAACACTTCGCCTGTAACGAGCGATAAGCACCAGCCATCCATGACAATGTGATGGAAGCTCCAGACCAAATGATACGTTTCTTCATCGGTTTGCAATACCTGTACGCGCATAAGTGCATCCGTACCGAGATCAAAGCCTCTAGCCTGGTCTTCCTGCTTAAACGTCTGGATATACGCCTGTTGCTCCGCTTCCTGCATTTCGCGTATATCCTTGAAGGACAGATCGCTATCTTTGTGACGGAACACGATTTGCAATGGCTCCGGACCATGTCCTGTTTCAAATCGATGGAAATTCGTCCGCAGTGCTTCATGACGCTGTGTCAGTACATCTAGACTCTTGCGGAAAATTTCAACATCAAAGCTGCCTTTTTGATCAAACGACGCTTGCTGGAAGTATGCACCTGAGTCCGGCTCCATCAGACTATGGAACAGCATCCCCTTCTGCATCGGCGAAAGAGCATACACATTTTCCAGTTCGCCCACAGAAGCCGTTTGCTCCGTCAATTGCTCCAGTTGTTCCAACGACAAGCCTTTGAACAAGACATCGCTTGGGGTTAGTTCGCTCCGCTCTTGGGAGGCACAATGCGCGATCACTTCCTGCAGGCTTTCCTGCAGCAACTGCGCAAAGTTCTCTACATTTTGCTGTTGATATACCTTACTGTCATAGCGAATGTCCAGTGTCAGCCCGCCTGCTGTAATCATGCCGTTCACATTCAGCGGCTGCTCCAGAACGGTATGATCACTCATCGGCTCTCCACCTGGATGCGAAGACAGCCTGATATCCCCATTTTCCAAGTCCTGATCAAATTGTCCCAAATAGTTAAAGCTAATTTCAGGCTGCAAGGTCAAGGAAGGATGGACATCATGCTGAGACATATATTTCAAAATGCCGTAGCCAATGCCCTTATGCGGTACATGGCGCAGGTCTTCCTTCACCCGCTTGATTCGCTGCCCTACTTCTGCCTTCCCATCCACATCAAGCAGCACCGGATATTGGCTCGTAAACCAGCCCACGGTACGTGTGATGTCGATATCTGGAACAATGGCTTCCCGGCCATGGCCCTCCAGATTGACCAGTACGCGCTCCTGACCGCTCCAGTTATATAACGCGGTGCCGAGTGCAGTTAACAGCAGATCATTGACCTCGGTGTTGTACGCACGATGCGATTCCTGAAGCAGTAGCCGGGTTTCCTGTTCGCTCCAAGCCACGCTCACCGTCGCAGTGTCTCTGATTAGAGAATGTTGTCCCTCCGCTCTCTCTTGATCCTTAGGCAACGATGCAACTTCCATTTGGGCAAGATGCTGCCAATATTCGCGTTCGTTGTCGATCGCCGGACTGTTCGCATATTGAGACAACTGCTCTGCCCAAGCAGAGAAAGAGTCCGTTTTATATGGCAAGCGAATCGCTTCTCCCCGCACGGCCTGCTCATACCCAGTGGCAAAATCCTCAAACACAATCCGCCATGAAATCCCGTCTACGACCAAATGGTGGATCGCAATCAGTAAATGATCTCCATCCATGCAGCGGAAAAGTCCCAGCTTCACCAGCGGTCCTTCATCTAGACGAATAGAGCTTTGGATGGCATTGGCTTTCGTTTCAATCGCCATCGCCACCTCTGCCGTGTCTTCGACGCCTGTCAAATCAACAACGTCCAGACTGTACAGCTCGCCTTCGTTCACACCGCGATTCCACGCTTCATAGCCCTGTTCGGTCTGACGGAAGACCATACGCAATGCATCATGATGCTCCGTCACCTGGGTCACCGTTTGATGCAATGCGGCTTCAGCGAATCCTTGTGCTCTATACAGCATCACCGATTGGTTGAAATAATGTGGCTCTGCTGAGGATTGTCCAAAGAACCATTGCTGTATTGGGGTCAATTTAACTGCTCCCGAGACCACCCGCTGATCGGCTGTGCGGCTAACTTTGTGTACATGACTGCTCAGCAGTGAAATGGACGGATATTGGAACAAATCCTTCATCTCCAGCTTGTAGCCCGCTTGCAGCAAGCGGGACGATACCTGGATCGCTTTGATCGAATCGCCGCCCAGATCAAAGAAATTATCCAAAATGCCGACTCTCTTTGCTCCTAATACAGACTGCCAAATGGACACTAACGTCTGCTCCAGTGCTGTGCGCGGCTCTACATAATCCGCTCCGCTTTGCAAGCTGCCCTCCGGTGCTGGCAGTGCCTTGCGGTCGATTTTACCGTTCGGTGTCAGTGGCATCTGCTCCAGCTGGATGAAATACGAAGGCACCATATAGTTGGGCAGATCCTCACCCAGTAAGCTACGCAGCTCCCCAGCGCTTACGTCTCTTTCAGCGACATAGTACGCCACCAGTTGGTTTTGCCCCTGTTCGTCCGCTTGGGCCAGTACGATGACCTCTTGCACGTCTTCCACTTTCAAGATTTGTGCCTCGACCTCACCCAGCTCGATCCGGTAGCCCCGGATTTTCACCTGATGGTCAATCCGGCCCAAATATTCGATGTTGCCGTCTGGCATCCATCTCGCCAAGTCCCCCGTACGGTACATTCGTTCATAGCCTGCTTCACCAACCGCAAACGGGTTCGCTACAAATTTCTCCGCCGTCAGCTCTGGACGATCCAGATATCCACGCGCCAGACCTGGACCAGACACGCACAGCTCACCTGCTACGCCTACCGGAGCCAAATGTCCATGCCCATCCACCATGTATACCCGATGATTCGGCACAGGACGTCCAATGGAAATGAGTTGTCCAGCCCTTGCATCCTCGGACACCGGCCAGATGGACGTTGCAACTGAGTTTTCAGTTGGACCGTAGCCGTTGTAGTACGCCACTTGATCCTTCCACTTGTATACCAGTTCGGTGGAAGATGCTGAACCCGCAGTGAACAGAATACGCAGGTGTGGCATCCGCTCTGGCTCCAGATACACCGCATAGGTCGGCGGCAAAGCGGCCACCGTAATCCGGTGATTCGCCATATATTGCTCAAACCGCTCGTAGTTCAAAATCGTCTCTGTCGTTGGCACATATAACGTGGCTCCGCAGAACAGCGCTTGGAAGATTTCCCAGCAAGCCGCATCAAACGAATAGCTAGCGAACAGCAACGCATGATCCGACGTGCGGATTCGAAGCGTCTGATCAAAATACGTTTTCAGATTGCACAGCCCGTGATGCTCCAGCATTACACCCTTCGGCTGCCCCGTCGTCCCCGATGTATAAATCACATACGCCAAATCATTTGGACCAGACCATGGCTCCAGATTAGAATCATCCTCGTGGTACACCGTTTGCTCCCCGTCCAACACCAGCACATGACCGTCGATAGCGGCTTTGTCCACCAGATGGCTTTGCGTCAACAGCAGCTTCGCCCCCGAGTCGTCCAGCATGTAGCGGATACGCTCCTCCGGATAGGTTGGATCGATGGGGACATATGCACCCCCGGCTTTTAAAATCCCGAAGATACCTACGATCATGTCCACCGACCGCTCAGTCATCAGACCCACCAAACGATCCTTCGTCACGCCTTGACTGCGCAAGGTACGAGCCAGGCGATTGGCGCGTTCATTCAGCTCGCGATAAGTCAGCGTTTCTCCTTCAAAGAACAAGGCTGTCTGCTCCGGCGTCTGCGCGCTTTGCGCCTCGAACAAGGCATGGATCGTTTGCTCGCTTGGATAGGCTGCCGCTGTATTCCCCCAAGCCTCGACGATTTGCTCACGCTCCTGCATGGTAACCATATCCAGCTCATGTACACGGATGTCCGGATTCGCTGTCACCTGCTCCAGCAGCTGTACCAGATGACCTCGGATTTGCTCTACACTTTCCCGTTCAAAGGCCAGGGCATTATAACCAAAGCTCATGTGAATAGTGTTGCCCGGCAGCACCACCAAGTTAAAGTCATAGTTGGTCTGCTCGACAGACTCGGCTCCGGTGATCGTGAAGCTGGACTCTTCACCGCTGCCTAATTGCTCAATTTGCTCCTCTACCGGATAGTTCTCAAAAATAAGAATATGATTGATCAAATCCTGCTTAAGCTCCGACAGCCCCTGAATTTCATATAACGGATACGTATCATAGACATGGGAATCGATCGATTGCTCCTGGGTTTGCTTCATCACGTCTGAGAATAAACTGTCCACTTGACTGCGGATGCGTACAGGAATGGTATTGATAAACAGACCAATGATGTGCTCCACATTCGGAATGTCTGCCGGACGTCCAGATACCACGCTGCCAAACACCACATCATCTGTGCCATTATATTTTTGCAGCAAAAGGCCCCAAACCGTCTGCATCAACGTATTGATCGTCACCTGATAACGCTTGGCTATGCGCTGAATGCCTGCCGTTAGATCCTCGCCTAAGTCAAAGTCCAGACGATCCGCCTGATACCCCGTCTTACCCTGGATTTTTGCCTGTGGCAAGCGGGACTGTTCCTCATATCCTTCCAGAACCTTGCTCCAGTAACCTGATGCGGCCTGACGATCCTGCTGTTCCAGCCATTCGATATATTGACTGTACGGCGTGACAGGGGCCAGTTCCGGCTGCTTATGAGCCAGGATCGCAAAATAACTCGCAAACACTTCGTTTGTCACCAGCGACAAGCACCAGCCATCCATCACGATATGGTGGAAGCTCCACACAAAACGGTACGCTTCCTCACCTGTGCGCAACACAGCCACACGCATCAAAGCATCTTGCGCCAGATCAAAGCCTCTTTGCTTGTCTTGGCGCGTAAATTCGAGGATGTACTCGTATTGCTTCACTTCCTCCATATCCCGCAAATCTTCCACATACAGTTCACTGCGCTTATTGCGGTACACAACCTGAAGCGGTTCATCCTGCCAGCCGCTGTAGAAATTCGTGCGCAGTACCGTATGCCGCTGCATTAATACATCCAAACTGGCCGCAAACGCATCGATATTAAAGTGCCCTTGCAAATCAAAGGATGCCTGTTCAAAATAAGCTCCTGATTGCGAATCCATCAGATTGTAAAAGAGCATCCCCTTTTGCATCGGCGTCAGTGCGTATACATTTTCCAGCTCACCGGTATGTGCCGCCTGTTCCGCAATTTGTTCCAGTTCTCTAGTCGTCAGACCTTTGAAGGACACATCACTCGGGGTCAGTTCCGGCTGTTCCTGAGCGACGCAATGCGCAATCACCTCTTGCAAAGCGGATTGCAGCAGTCCTGCCACACGTTCCAGCGTTTCTTGGCGATACTGCTTACGGCTGTAAGCAATCGTCAAGCGCAGCGTGCCTTCCGAGATCATCGCGTTTAAATCCAGCGTATATTGCAGCGGTGAATGTGCATCCTCTGTCTCTCCTGCGCTATAGGAAGACAATGTGATTCCACTGTTTTGTAGATCCTGATCGACCTGACCCAAATAGTTAAAGCTGATTTCCGGTTCTGCTGCAATCGCATGCGCTTTACCCGATTCTGATGCATGGGACAAGTAGCGCCAAGTTCCATAGGTTAGCCCTTTATGCGGAATCCGGCGTAGGCCTTCCTTCGTTTCTTTAATCCGCTCTGCCAGCGTCAGATTTGCACCCGTATCCAGCAGTACCGGATACAAGCTTGTGAACCAGCCTACGGTACGTGTCATATCCACCTCGGGCAGGATCGCTTCCCGGCCATGGCCCTCCAGGTTCACCAGCACCTGTCCTGCGCCTGTCCAGTTGTGCATCGCCAATCCTAATGCGGTCAGCAGCAAATCATTGACCTCGGTGTTATAGGCGCGATGGGCCTGTTTTAACAACTGCTGGGTTTCTGCTTCGGTCCACTCTACCGTCAGCACTTCTCTGTCTGCATTCAAAGAGCCCTCATAGGCAAAATCCTTAGGCAGCGGCGCCGCTTCCGCTTTGGCCTGTTCCAGCTGCTTCCAGTACATTTCATCCGATGCAGCCTCAGGACGGTTAGCGTAAGATGACAACTCCCGTGCCCATGTTTGGAAGGAATCCGTTTTATATGGCAATCGTACAGGCTCGCCTTTGATCGCTTGCTCGTAACCTGTCGAGAAATCTTCAAACAGAATCCGCCACGACACTCCGTCTATCACCAAATGGTGAATAGCTATGAGCAAATGATCGCCCTCGGCTGTGTGGAACAATCCCAGCTTCACCAGCGGTCCTTCGGACAGGTGAATGCTGCTTTGAATTTCATTTGCCTTCGCTTCCAGCGCTTCCGCATAGACTACTTGTTCACGGTAGTCTGCGGTTTCCAGCGTATACAACGCGCCTTCATCTACACCGCGTGTCCAAGCCGTATAACCAGAGGAATCCTGACGGAAAACCGTACGAAGCGCATCATGATGCTTCACGATGTGATCCATGACTTGGCGAACTGCCGTCTCATCAAAGCCCTCGGCACGATAGAGCATGACCGCCTGATTAAAGTGCTGCGGACGCTCGCGCTCCTGCGCAAAGAACCACTGCTGGATCGGTAGCAACGCGGTTTCCCCGCTCACTTCTCCTTGATCTGCCATACGGCTGACCTCATGCAAATGCGGTGCCAGTGTTGCAACCGTTGGATACTGGAACAAATCCTTCATGTCCAGCTTATAACCGGCCTGGAACGCACGGGATGTAATTTGAATGGCCTTGATCGAATCGCCGCCCAGATCAAAGAAATTGTCCAAAATACCGACCGTCTGTAGTCCCAGTACCGACTGCCAGACCGCTACCAAAGCGCGTTCTGGCGTGGTACGCGGCTCTGCATAATCAGCTCCGGTTTGCAGGCTGCCTTCCGGTGCTGGCAGGGCCTTGCGGTCAATTTTTCCATTGGGACTCAGCGGCATCTGCTCTAGCTGTACAAAGTACGATGGCACCATGTAGCTTGGCAGCTCCCGGCCCAGCTCACTTCTCAGCTCACTGGCTCCTAGCTCTTGCCCCGCAACATAGTAGGCCACCATTTGTTTTTGGCCCGTTTCATCCGCACGAGCCATGACCACTGCTTCTCGTACCGATTCCACTTGAAGCAGCTGCGATTCCACCTCACCCAGCTCAATCCGGTAACCCCGGATTTTTACTTGATGGTCGATCCGGCCCAGATATTCGATGTTGCCGTCCGGCATCCATCTCGCCAAATCGCCTGTGCGGTACATCCGTTCATACCCGGCTTCCCCGCCGGCAAACGGGTCTTTCACAAATTTCTCGGCCGTCAGCTCCGGACGGTTCAGATAGCCTCGGGCTACGCCGACACCGCCGATACACAGCTCACCTGCAACCCCAATCGGCTGCAATTGCTCCGTGCCTTCCTTCACGATGTACAGACGAATGTTTTGAATCGGTTTCCCGATCGGGATAACCGCATATTCCCCATCCGGCTCGCAATCAAAGTACGATACGTCCACCGTCGCTTCGGTTGGTCCATACAGGTTGATCAGCTTCGCTCCGGTCAGGCTCGACACGAGTCGTTGGAACCGGGCCACATGCTGTGGCGGTAAAGCTTCACCACTGGCAAAGACATGGCGCAGCGTGCCCAGCTTCGCTTGCATCACTTCCCGAGGCTGCTGCTCCACGTACTCCAGAAACGCATGCAGCATAGCGGGTACAAAGTGCATCGTGGTTACGCCATCGCGGGCAATCGTGTCCACGATCTCTTCCGGGTTCTTTTCCCCGCCCACGGACAACAGGCTTACCTTCGAGCCGACCATTGACCACCAGAACAGCTCCCACACCGACACGTCGAACGTGAAGGCGGTCTTTTGCAGGATCGTATCCTCCGCACTCAAGCCGTAACGATCATGCATCCACAAAATCCGGTTCAGCACGGAATGATGCTCCACCATCACGCCCTTCGGTTTTCCTGTGGAGCCGGAGGTATAGATGACATAGGCTACATGATGCGGCCCGGCCAGTGGCTCCAAATTCGAACCGTCTTTGTGGTAAATGTCTTGGCCATCCTGCTCCTGACGATCCAGCACCAGCACCTGGCCGTCGAAACTCAGTGAGGCTTGCTCCGCCAGATGCGATTGCGTCAGCACCAGCTTCGCGCCCGAGTCCTCCAGCATAAAGCGGATGCGGTCGGCTGGATATTCTGGATCAATCGGCACATAGGCTCCGCCTGCTTTGAGGATCGCGTAGATGCCTACGATCATCTCCAGCGAACGGCGGACCAGAATACCGACTGGTTGATCCGGTTCAACACCTTCCGCACGCAGCGTCCGAGCCAAACGGTTCGCTCGCTCATTCAACTCCGCGTAGGTCAACGATTCCGATCCGCACAACACTGCCACCTGATCCGGCGTGTTCGTGGCCTGCTGCTCGAACAGTGCACTTAGCGTCTGATCCTGTGGATAGGCTACCGCCGTATCCCCCCAAACCTGAACGATCTGTGCCTGTTCTTCTGGTGTTACCAATTCCAGCTCATTCACACGGATATTCGGATTGTCCACAATTTGCCTGATGACATGGTCGATATGGCCCTGGATACGCTCCATAGTAGACCGGTTATACACCAGAGCATTGTATTCAAGCAGGATAGACATATCCTCGTCAGGCACGACAATCAGGTTAAAATCGTAGTTGGTTTGCTCGGCAAGTGCCACATTGGCAATCGAGAAGCCTGTTTGTGCCTTTGTCTCGCCGGAACCGCCTATCTGCTTCATCTGCTGCCCAATCGGGTAGTTTTCAAAGACCATGATGTGATGAATCAGGTCTTGTTTTTGTTCAGTCCGTGCCTGAATATCGTAGAGCGGAAACGTATCATAGACACTGGAGGCCAAAGCCTGTTCCTGTGTGCGCTGCAATACTTCAGCAAATGTAGCATTCCGTTCACTTTGAATCCGAACCGGTATGGTATTGATAAACAATCCAATCATGTTCTCCACACCTGGAATGTCTGCCGGACGACCGGATACCACACCACCAAACACAACATCCTGATTATTATTGTATTGCTGTAAAATAACGCCCCACACACTTTGCAGCAAGGTGTTAATCGTGACATGTTGTTGCTTGGCTATTTGCTTTAATGCGGCACTCCGTTCTTTACCCAACATAAATGGCAGCTTTTCCGAAACATAGCCAGAATTTGAACTTCCACCACTTCCGTCTGGTTCTTCATCCCGTGCGGCTACAGAAGCTTGCGCATTCTCACCAGGCAACAAGGTTTGCTGCTCAAAGCCCGCCAAATAGTCACTCCAATAACGGGTCGCTTCCTGTGCATCCTGATCTTGCAACCATTCGATATAGTCACTATACGGCTTGACAGGTGCGAGCTCTGGCTGCTTGTTCTCCAGCAAGGCAGCATAGGCACCAAACACTTCGTCCGTCATCAGGGACAGGCACCAGCCGTCCATCACAATATGATGGAAGCTCCATACAAAACGGTATGAGCTTTCACCCGTGCGGAAGACAGCTACACGCATGAGCGCATCCTTGCTTAAATCAAAGCCTCGAGCTTTGTCCTGGGCCACAAATTCAGCTACAGCCTGTTCACACCCTCTGACATCCTCATAAAAGAAGCTCGGATTTTTATGACGATAGACAATCTGCAACGGTTGACCATGCCAGCCACTATAGAAATTCGTCCGTAATATCGCATGTCGACTAACCAGCAGCTTCAAGCTTTCCTCGAATATAGATGGCGCAAAGTTGCCCTCCAGATCAAAGGTCGCCTGCTCAAAATACACGCCTGTTTCTGCATTCATCAAACTGTGGAACAGCATACCCTTTTGCATGGGGGTTAACGGATATACATTTTCCAATTCCCCAACCGTCTGGGTCTGCTCCTTAATCGTATCTAATTGCTCCAGGGTCAGACCTTTGAACAGTACATCACTTGGAGTTAATTCGATCCGATCTCGTGTAACACAATGCTCGATAACTTCAAGCAGATTGGATTTCAACAGGTTGGCTAACATTTGGACCGTATCTTTACGGAAGGCTTTGCCGTTATACCGAATGTCCAGTTCCAGGATGCCGTTCGTTACGATTCCGCTCACATTGAGCGCAAATTTCATCTTCGTCCGGTCACTAACGACCGATCCCATCGAGTAAGGAGACATACGAATATCGCTGTTTTGCAAGTCCTGATCCAGCTGTCCGAGATAGTTAAAGCTCACTTGTGGCTCGGCAAAAGCTTGATGTTGACCAAGATGCAGTGCATCTGCTTGCTGAGCCATGGCTTGGCCGGATTCACTCAAATATCTCCAGATTCCGTAGCCCATTCCTTGATTCGGAATATGACGCAGACTTTCTTTTACCTGTTTGATGCATCCCGACAAAGCGTGATCACGACCGATGTCTAGCCATACCGGATATGGTCTCGTAAACCAGCCTACCGTACGAGAAATGTCCGTATCCGGCAAAATGTTCTCACGTCCGTGTCCCTCTAAATGAATCAGACTGCGTTCATGACCCGTCCACGTATACAGCATCATGCCCAAAGCCGTCAGCAACAGATCGTTCATTTCCGTGTTATACGCACGGTGTGCTTGCTTCAATAATCTTTCTGTCTCTTCTTCCGTAAGCTGGAAGGCCACTGTATCCGTGTCAGCTAAGGTAAATGTTTCGGCCTGCGCTTGATCCTCAGGCAAACGTACTTGGTCAGCCAAAGCAGCTGCGTTCCATTGTTCCCAGTAGGCGTGTTCACTGTCCATGGCTGCGCTATTCGCATACTCGGAAAGTTTTTGTGACCAGGAACGGAATGAATCCGTTTTGTCCGGCAGCTGAAGCACTTTCTGATGAACGGCCTGTTCATAGGCAGTAGCCAAATCCTCAAACAAAATACGCCAGGATACCCCGTCCACGACCAAATGGTGAATCGCCATCAGGAGATGATCGCCATCTACACAGTGGAACAAACCTGCTTTAAACAGCGGCCCTTCATGCAGTTGGATACTCCTTTGAATTTCACTGGCTTTCGCCTCAATGGCTGCGCTGAGCGTGGCTTTATCCGTCAAGTTCGTAAAGTCCACCACATCCAGATGATACAGCTCACCTTCCTGTATTCCGCGACTCCATGCTTGATAGCCTTGTTCTGTCTTGCTGAACACCATCCGCAAAGCATCATGATGCTTTGTCAGCTTGCCAAGCGCCTGACGCAGAGCCGACTCGTCAAACCCCTGCTCCCGGTGCAGCATAACCGCCTGATTAAAATGATACGCATCCACTTGCTCCTGCGCAAAGAACTCGTGCTGGATCGGAAGCAATGCCGTTTCTCCGCTTACTTCTCCCTGATCTGCCATACGACTGACCTCATGCATATGCGATGCCAGGGTTGCGACGATGGGATAGCGGAACAAATCCTTCATGTCCAGCTTGTAGCCGGCCTGGAATGCACGCGATACGATTTGAATCGCCTTGATCGAATCGCCACCCAGATCAAAGAAATTGTCCAACATACCGACGGTTGGCACACCCAGGACGGACTGCCAGACCGCTACAAGCGCTCGTTCCGGTGCAGTGCGTGGCTCTACATAATCCGCACCGCTGTGCAGATTGTCTTCCGGTGCTGGCAGGGACTTGCGGTCGATTTTACCGTTCGGTGTCAGCGGCATCTGCTCCAACCAGATGAAATACGACGGCATCATATAGCTTGGCAGTTCTTGTCCCAGCTCCTGTCTCAGCTCACCGGCTCCCAGCTCTTGACTCGCGACGTAGTACGCCACGAGCTGTGTTTGACCCGTTTCGTCCCCACGAGCCATGATGACCGCTTCTTGTACCGACTCCACCTGCAACAGCTGCGATTCGATCTCGCCCAGTTCGATTCGGTAGCCCCGGATTTTCACCTGATGGTCCATCCGCCCCAAATATTCAATGTTGCCGTCTGGCGTCCATCTCGCCAAATCGCCTGTATGGTACATCCGCTCATGGCCTGTCTTGCCCCCAGCAAACGGATTATTTACAAATTTCTCGGCCGTCAGTTCTTCACGTTTCCAATACCCACGGGCCAATCCTTCCCCGGCAATACATAACTCGCCCGGCACGCCGACGGGCTGCAATTCCCCATTCGCATTCATGATATAGATTTGGGTATTCGCGATAGGACGTCCAATATTAATATGCTGGGCATGGGTCAGTTCCTGCACGGCCGACCACACCGTCGTTTCTGTAGGTCCGTACATGTTATAAATACGGGGACCGTTTATCTCTTGCAGTGCTGCGAGCAGCTTGGACGGAAGAGCTTCGCCCCCAACCATAATTGCCTTCACGCTTTGCAGCGCGCGCGAGCCTACTTCATGACCCAGCAGCATTTGTAGCCGGGATGGTGTCATTTGCAACATCTCAATCGAATGTTGAGTAATCAACTCACCAAGTGCCTGAGGATTCACCTGATGCTGGCTGTCGCCAAGCACAACCGTCATTCCACCCAACAGGGGGAGAATGGTTTCCAATACGAAAATATCGAATGAAATGGTCGTCAGTGACAACATGGTTTGGCTCGCTTCAAAATCAATGACTTCGCGCATCCCAGTAATAAAGTTGAGGACCGAGCGATGCTGGAGCATAACTCCTTTCGGATTTCCAGTCGAACCCGACGTATAGATGACATAAGCCAAATGCTCTGGGCGGGCAATCGTCTCCAGGTTGCTACTTTCTCCCTGATACAATGCGGCATCCTCAAGAAACAGGGTATTGGCATGGCAATGGTGTTCTTCTGCCAGTTCACGACGGGTCAGAAGCACTGCGGCCTCGCTGTCTTCCAGCATGTATGCAATACGAGAGGATGGAAATTCGGGATCAATCGGCACATAAGCACCGCCTGCTTTTAGCACGGCCAGCAGACCTACGATCATTTCCACGGAGCGCTGTACCATCAGACCGACCAGCTTGTCTGGTCCTACTCCCTGGGCTCGAAGCATTCGTGCCAATGAATTGGCCCGTTCATTCAGCTCCCGATACGTCAGACGCTGATGTCCAAACACCAATGCTACCTGATCCGGCGTATATTCTACCTGCTCCTCGAACAGCTGATGGATCGTCTGTTTGCATGGGAATGCACAAGCGGTATCATTAAAGGCCGCTGTAATCTGTTGTTTTTCTGCTGCTGTGAGTAGTTCCAGTTCTTCCACCCGAACATGCGGATTGAGCGAAATTTGCTCCAGCAAACGTGCAAAATGTCCATACAAACGCTCAATGCCTGCTTGATCAAAGCTGAGCGTGTTATACATAAAACGAATCTTGATGCCTTCTCCCGGCATCACGACGACGTTCAGATCATAGTTGGTTGCCTCTGTAGACACCACGTTCGAAATCGTAAATTTATTCTGCCCATCGCCGCCTAACTGTTCTACCTGCTGCTCCACCGGATAATTTTCAAAAATCATAATATGATTGATTAAATCCTGCTTCTGCTCGGTCAGTGCTTGAATTTCATACAGCGGGAACGCATCGTAGGCATTGGAAGCCAGCGCCTGCCGCTGTGTTCGTTTCATCAGCTCGACAAAACTTTCACCTGGTTCAGACTGCACACGCACTGGAATTGTATTGATAAATAGCCCGATCATGTGCTCCACGCCTGGAATATCTCCCGGGCGACCGGACACAACGCTGCCGAACACGACATCCGTACTGTTGTTATATTTTTGCAACAGAACGCCCCATACGGTTTGAATCAGCGTATTGATCGTGACCTGATTTTGCTTCGCCACCCGTTCGATCTGAGCAACCAGCTCTGGCTGGAATTCGCAATCCAGATCTTCAGCGACATATTCCCCGGTGTGCATCGATTTAGGCTGTGCTTTTTGCTGCGGAAGCGTAATTTGCTGCTCATAGTCCGCCAGATACCCACGCCAGTATTGCAAGGCTGCCTCACGGTCCTGACGTTCCAGCCATTCAATAAATCGACTGAACGGCGTGACAGGCTCCAGCGCTGGCTCATGACCCGCGCGCAGGGCCAGATAGCTACCAAATACCTCCTGTGTCATAAAGGACAAGCACCAGCCATCCATCAAAATGTGATGGAAGCTCCAAATAAAGTGATACGTTTCATCCCCGGTTTGTAGGATCGAGATACGAAGGAGTGCGTCCTCCGCCAGACGGAATCCTTTGGCTTTATCAGCAAGGGTAAATGCCTCCACACGCGCTTTACGTTCTTCTTTTTTCAGTCCGCGCAGGTCTTCATAGTACAACTCTCCGCTGCGGTTGCGGAAAACGACCTGTACAGGCTCATCCTTCCATGAACTGATAAAGTTCGTCCGCAATGCCTCATGACGCTGTACGAGCAGATCCAAGCTCTTGCCGAAAGTAACCACATCAAAACGACCGTTCAACTCAAAGGTGGCCTGTTCAAAATAAGCTGCCGAATTTTCATCCATCAGACTGAAGAAGAGCATGCCCTTTTGCATCGGCGTCAAAGCATACACATTTTCCAGCTCACCCATATCTTGCGTATCCTTCACCAATTGCTCCAGCTCATCCAGCGTTACATGGTTTAACAGGACATCACTTGGGGTCAACACCGTTCTTTCTTGGGCGACACAATGATGAATCACCTCACGCAAGCCGGATGCCAGCAGCTCTCCAAGTCGTGCAATCGTCTCATGACGGAATTGCGTTGTACCGTAGCGAATCGTGAAAATCAGTTCTCCATCCTCGATGACTCCATTGATATCCAGTGCAAAATCCATAGCCGCATTCGTGCTGACAGGCACACCGATGGAATAGGAGGAAGGCTCCAGATCATTGCCTTTATAATCCTGATCGAATTGGCCCAGATAGTTAAAACTGATCTCAGGCTGAACCTGTAACTGCACGCCTGGTTTCTCCAGCACATTCATATCTGACAGGTATCGTAAAATACCATAGCCGATGCCTTTCTGCGGAATATGACGCAGCCCTTCCTTGATCCGTTTGATCAGACGAGCGGTATTTCCGCCCTGGCCCAGACTTCCATCCAGTACAACCGGGAATTGGCTCGTAAACCAGCCGACCGTCCGCGTAATATCCACATCCGGTACAATGGCTTCCCGTCCATGGCCCTCCAGGTTGACCAGCACTCGTTCGGAACCAGACCAGTCATATACGGCTTTTCCGAGCGCAGCCAGCAACAGGTCATTCATTTCCGTGTTGTATGCGCGATGAGCTTGTTTGAGCAACTGCTCGGTTTCCTGCTTCGTCCAGCGGACCGTCACAACCTCACTGTCTCCGAGCAGGGCTTTATCATTCGCAAAATCCTTCGGCAAAGGCTTCGCAAGACTGGCTTCTGCTTGTTCGATATGCTGCCAGTATGCGAGCTCCCGTTCCATCGTCGCACAATTCGCATAGGCTGACAGCTGTTTGGCCCATACCTGGAATGAATCTGTTTTATGTGGCAGTCGGATAGCTGTGCCTGTTTTGCCTGCAATAGCCTGCTCATAACCGGATGCCAAATCCTCCAGCAAAATACGCCACGATACACCGTCCACAACCAAATGATGAATGACGATTAGCAAATGGTCGCCCTCAGCGCAGTGGAACAGACCGAGCTTCACCAGCGGCCCCTCGCTCAAATGAATGCTGGCTTGAATTTCACTCGCCTTGGCTTCTACAGCGGTGGATTCGTCTTCAACGCCGCTAAAATCTACAATGTCCAGTGTGTATAGCTCGCCTTCCTCTACACTGCGGTTCCAAGCGGCATAGCCCTGCTCCGTCTCACGGAATACCGTGCGCAATGCGTCATGATGCTGGACAATACGGTCCATCGTACGGCGTAGCGCGTCGACGTCAAAGCGCCCAGCTCGGTACAGCATCATCGCCTGATTGCTGTGGTGCAGATCAGCAGGCTGCTGCTCGAAGAACCATCGCTGAATGGGTGTCAGATCTACCTTGCCTACTGCTTCTTCCTGACTGGCCATCTTACCATCTGTACGAAGCAAAGGACTGAGCGCCGCTACCGTCGGATTGCTGAACAGATCCTTCATGTTCAATCGATAGCCTGCTTGCAGCAAGCGGGACGATACTTGCAGTGCTTTGATCGAATCGCCGCCCAGTTCAAAGAAGTTATCCTGCGTGCCTACCGCTTCCACGCCGAGTACTCCGGCCCACACTGCAGCCAGTACTTGCTCCACCGTGGTACGTGGTGCCACATAGGCTGCACCCGTATGGATGCTTCCCTCCGGTTCCGGCAAGGCCTTGCGATCGATTTTGCCGTTGCTGGTCAGCGGAATCGTCTCCAGTCGCATCAAGCGTGCTGGCACCATATGCGCTGGTAACCCGGATTCCAGTTCTGCTTGTACTTCCTCGATCCGCAGCTCAGCTTCTCCCGTGATGTACCCGCACAAGTACTTGTGTCCACGCTCATCCGTCCGGTCGATGACTACGGCTTGACGCACACCCGGTACCCGCTGGATCGCCGTTTCAATCTCGCCCAGCTCAATCCGGTAGCCCCGGATTTTGACCTGGTAGTCCATCCGACCGATAAAGTCCACATTGCCGTCTGGCATCCACCGCGCCAGGTCACCTGTGCGGTACAATCGTTCACCGGCTACATACGGATTCGCCACGAATTTCTCGGCCGTCAGGTCTGGGCGGTTCAGGTATCCACGTGCCACTCCAGCACCGCCAATGCACAGCTCGCCCAGTACGCCGATCGGCACCGGATTCAGCTGGCTGTCCACGATGTAGAAGCGTGCGTTCAGCCATGCCTGACCAATCGGCACACTGCCGCTACTTGGCAGCTTTGACAGTTCTTCGTCGTAGAAGCTGGAGTCAATCGCCGCTTCCGTGACGCCATAGCTGTTCATAATGCGAATATCTGCGCCAAACCGTTCTTGCAGCACCCGATAATCCGTCACGCTGCAGCTATCCGAGCTGGTGATCAGCAGTTCCAGACTGCTCATGTCAAGGCCCTGTTCATGCACATGCTGCATAAACGGTACGATTAAAGCCGGTGTGGATTCGAACACCGTAATCTGATAATCGTGAATCCAGCCATACAGACGGCTTGGATCAATCCGGTCGTCTTTCGGGCAGATGACCATCGTGCCACCGTTATAGAGCGCCCGCGCGATATCGCCGACGAACACGTCGAAGGAGAAACTTGCCAGTTGTAACAGGCGTACTGGGAACTGGTTCAAACGGTAATCCCGTCGGTATGCCACAGCTGTGTTTACCAAACTGTGATGCTCGATCATGACACCCTTCGGACGTCCCGTTGTACCGGAGGTGTAGATCACATATGCCAGATCCTGCGGCTCGTTGATATGTTCCACATCCGTGGCATCTCCGGTGTACAACGACTCATCGTCCAGCGCCAATACAGTACGCAGACGCAGCCCTGTTGCCGGTTCGGATGCTTCTTCGTTGTCAGAACTCGAATCTAATTTAAAACTTACGCCTTCACTCAGGCTGCCTCTTTCCATCGTTTCAGCGCCAGTCGCTATTTCCAACTCGCCCTCAGACTGCCCACCGGCCAAGACCTGTCGGCTCTCCTCCAGCCATGCTTGCGCGCGTTCCTGCAAACCTGTTTGCGTAAGCAGCACCGTAGCGCCGCTGTCCTCGAGCATAAAGCGGATACGTTCTGAAGGATAATCTGCATCCAGTGGCACGTATGCACCGCCGGCCTTCCACACCGCCAGTACGCCGACCATCATGTCCACCGATCGCTCGCTCAAAATACCAACAATGGATTCACGCCCAATGCCTTCCTTCCGCAATCTACGAGCAAGTTGATTCCCACGCTCGTTCAGCTCGCGGTACGTAAGCTGCCGCTCCTCGTATACCACTGCCACATGATCCGGCACAAGCTGCGCTTGTTCTTCCACATAGACGTGGAACAACCCTTCTGATTGCTTTTCATCACTCCATGCAGCTACGCCCACGGATCCAAAACCATCGATGATTTTTGCTTTTTCCGCAGCAGTCACCAGCTCAAGTTCATCTACCAGCGCATCTGGTCTGTTAATCGCTTCTTCAATCATATGCAGCAAATGCTCGCGGATTTGCTCTACAGCCGTGCGTTCCAATACTTGCGCGTTGTACTCCAAATGGACATGAATTTCATCGCCCGGCACAACCGTAATGTTGAAATCATAGTTCGTTTGCTCCGACACGGAAGCATTTGCAATCGTAAAGCCATTCGTGCCACGACTGCCCATTTGCTCCATGCGCTGTTCCACCGGGTAGTTTTCAAACACCATAATATGGTTCACCAGGTCCTGTTTCTGCTCTGTTAGGGCCTGAATTTCATACAACGGATAGGTTTCATAGGCACGGGAAGCCAGTGCCTGCTCCTGTATCTGCTTCATTAACGCAGCAAACGTCATATCTTTCTCACTGTGAACTCGTACAGGAACCGTATTAATGAACAAACCAATCATTTTATCGATGCCCGGAATATCCGCTGATCTGCCGGATACGACACTGCCAAATACAACATCCCGACTGTTGTTATACCGTTGCAGCACAACGCCCCACGCTGCTTGCAGAAGGGTATTGACCGTTACTTGCTTCTGCTTAACCAGCTTGTTCATCCGTTCCGTCACTTCGTGGCCCAGTGTAAACGAAAGCTTGTCCGCTTCATATTCTTTAGCGTGACTGTCCAGCTGTTTTACCTGCGGTAATACGGTCTGCTGCTCAAAGCCAGCAAAATAATCACTCCAGAACCGTTCAGCCTCCACGTTGTCCTGCCGATCCAGCCATTCAATGTATTCGCTGTATGGTGTTACCGGAGCGAGCTCCGGCTTGCGGTCTTCGAGGATGGCAAAGTACGTATTAAATGCTTCCCCTACAACAAGGAACAAGCACCAACCGTCCATCAAAATATGATGGAAGCTCCACACAAAACGATACGACTCCTCGCCTGTACGTAAAATAGACACCCGCATCAGCTCGCCTGAGCTGAAATGAAAGCCTTCGGCTTTGTCGCGTTCAGCAAAATCAGCAATGTATGCGTCCTGCTCACCTTGTTCCATCGAACGTACATCTTCAAAACGGAACCCGGCGTGCTTGTGACGGTACACCACCTGTAAAGGCTGCTCATTCCATCCGCTATAAAAATTCGTTCTGAATATTTGATGGCGATCCACCAGCTGATTTAGGCTTTCGGCAAAAGCCTCCACTTGAAAGCTGCCTTGCAGATCAAATGTCGCCTGCTCAAAGTACGCCCCGGATTGCGGCTCCATTAAGCCGTGGAACAGAATGCCTTTTTGCATGGGTGTGAGCGAATAAATGTTTTCCAGTTCTCCCGCATTAGCCGTCTGCTCTACAATATGATCCAGCTCTCCAGCCGTCAGTCCTTGGAAGGACAAGTCGCTTGGTGTCAGCTCCGGCAACTCTTTACCCACACAGTGAGCCAATACCTCACGTAAGCCCTCCTGCAACAGATCAGCCAGCTTTTTGATTGATTTTTTCATAAACATTTTGTTGCTGTAGCTGATCGTCAGCTCCAGTGCACCGTCCGTGATCATGCCGTTGATATCCAGAGCATACCGCTTAGTCAACGTGTCACTCATGGAAGCTCCGATGGAATAAGGAGACATGCGAAAGGCATTATTCTTTAAATCCTGATCGAATTGTCCGAGATAGTTAAAGCTGATTTCTGGCTCGGCAACAAAAGCTGCTTCTCCTTCACCGCTAGCAAGATATCTCAAAATCCCGTATCCAATCCCTTTATGCGGCAAACGGCGCAGCCCTTCTTTGACGTTCTTGACACGCCGTCCTACATTCCGGTCCTCGTCCATATCAAGTACAACCGGGAATTGGCTGGTAAACCAACCGACCGTGCGCGTAATATCCATATCCGGCAAAATGGCTTCCCGTCCATGACCCTCCAGATTTACAAGCACCTGACGGATGCCCGCCCACTCCTGAATTGCAGTGCCCAGAGCTGTCAGCAGCAGATCGTTTGCTTCCGTATTGTAGGCCCGATGAGCTTGTTTCAAGAATTGTTCTGTTTCTTCTACCGTCCACGCTACGGTCAGTGTCCGATCATCGCGAAGCTGTGGCTTGGCCTGAGATTTACGAGTGTAATCTTTAGGCAAGGATGCCTGGCTCTTCCCTACTTGCTCAATTTGCTCCCAATACGCACGCTCCTTCTCCAACGCTGCACTGCTCACATAAGCGGATAGCTGGTCTGCCCACAGACGGAAGGAATCCGTCTTATTCGGCAACCGGACAGACTCGCCCCGTAAAGCCTGCTCATAGCCGGTTGCCAAATCCTCCAGCAAAATACGCCAAGACACATCATCAACCACCAAATGGTGGATCGCCACCAGCAAATGGTCTCCATCGTTGCAACGGAACAGACCCAGCTTTACCAGCGGTCCTTCGGATAGATTCATTTTGTTTTGAATTTCAGTTGCTTTCGCCTCAATCGTCGCGCTCAGCATGGCTTCATCCGTCAAAGCCCTAAAGTCTAGCACGTCCAGATGATACAGCTCGCCTTCCTGTATTCCGCGGTTCCACGCTTGGTAGCCTTGCTCGGTCTTCCTGAATACCATCCGTAGTGCATCGTGATGCTCGGTCAACTGGATTAGCGCCTGATGCAAAGCAGCTTCGTCAAAGCCCTGCTCCCGGTGCAGCATAACCGCCTGATTAAAGTGATGCGCGTCTACATGCTCCTGTTCAAAGAACCAATGATGGATCGGAAGCAATGCCGTTTCCCCGCTCACTTCTCCCTGATCTGCCATACGACTTACCATAAACGGTGCCAATGCTGCGATGGTTGGACAGCGAAGCAGATCCTTCATATCCAGCTTGTAGCCTGCCTGGAACGCACGGGATACGATTTGAATCGCCTTGATGGAATCGCCGCCCAGATCAAAGAAATTGTCCAAAATACCTACAGTTGGCACGCCCAAGGCAGACTGCCAGATCGCCACGAGTGCCCGTTCCGGCGCGGTATGGGGCGCTTCATAATCCGCTCCGCTTTGCTGACTGCCTTCCGGTGCTGGCAGGGACTTGCGGTCGATTTTACCGTTCGGTGTCAACGGCATCTGCTCTAACTGAATGAAATACGACGGCACCATATAGCTTGGTAGCTCCCGCCCCAGCTCACTTCTCAGTTCACTGGCTTCCATTTCTTGACTGGCCACATAGTACGCCACCATTTGTTTTTGACCCGTTGTTTCGTCCGCACGGGCCACGACAGCCGCTTCTCGTACCGACTCCACCTGCAATAGCTGCGATTCGATCTCGCCCAGTTCGATCCGGTAGCCACGGATTTTAACCTGGTGATCCATTCGTCCCAAATATTCAATATTGCCATCCAGTGTCCATCTCGCCAAATCGCCTGTACGGTACATCCGTTCATAGCCCTCTTTGCCTCCGGCAAACGGATTTCCCACAAATTTCTCTGCCGTCAGATCTTCGAGATTCCAATACCCACGGGCCAATCCTTCCCCCGCAATACATAACTCGCCCGGCATACCGACTGGCTGCAATTCCCCGCTCGCATTCATGATATAGATTTGGGTATTCGCGATCGGACGTCCTATATTAATTTCTTGAGCATGAGTCAGTTCCTGTACGGTCGACCAAACCGTCGTTTCTGTAGGTCCGTACATGTTATAAATACGGGGACCATTTATTTCTTGCAGTGCTGCGAGCAGCTTGGACGGAAGGGCTTCACCTCCCACCATGATTTCCTTCACGCCTCGCAGCGCGTGGGAACCAGCTTCATGATCCAGCAGCATCTGTAGCCGGGATGGTGTCATTTGCAACATGTCTATAGAATGATGAGCAATCAACTCACCCAGCGCCTGAGGGTCCACCTGATGCTGATGGTCGCCAAGCACAACCGTCATTCCGGCCAACAGTGGCAAGATGGTTTCCAAGACGAAAATATCGAATGAAATGGTCGTGAGTGACAAAATGGTTTTGCCAGCTTCAAAGTCAATGATTTCATGCATCCCGGTAATAAAGTTCAGTACCGAACGATGCTGGAGCATAACTCCTTTTGGATTTCCGGTCGATCCAGAGGTATAGATGACGTAAGCCAAATGCTCTGGGCGAGCAATCGTCTCCAGGTTGTTGCTTTCTCCCTGATACAATGCTGCATCCTCAAGAAATATTGCATTGGCATTGCAATGATGCTCTTCCAACAGATCACGACTGGTCAGAAGCACTGCAGCCTTGCTGTCTTCCAGCATGTATTGAATACGAGATGACGGAAATTCAGGATCGATCGGCACATAAGCACCGCCTGCTTTTAGAACAGCCAGCAGGCCTACGATCATTTCCACGGAGCGCTGCATCATCAGGCCGACCAGCTTGTCAGGTCCTACTCCCTGTGCTTGAAGCATTCGTGCCAATGAGTTCGACCGTTCATTCAGTTCCCGATAAGTCAGACTCTGACTTCCAAACATAACCGCTGTCTGATCTGGTGTGCATTCTGCCTGTTTCTCGAATAACTCATGAATCCCCACATCGTCTGGAAAGGGAACTGTGGTCGCATTAAATACATTCATAATTTGTGCCCGCTCTTTGTCACTCATCAGTGACAACTCCTGAATCCGCTGCTGTGGCCCTTTCACCATATGCTCAACCACACTCAAGAATTGACGAATAATTCGGGCGATTTCCTGCTCGCTGAACAGCTCGGTCCGATAATCCAGTTGCAATACAAGTTTATCGTCATCCAGCATATCAATCATGGCAATATCAAAGTCACTCACTGTATCTCCGCAGAAATCGGTATGCACCTGCTGAACAGCTTCATCAAAACGAGAGAAGCTCAGCGTACGGTACTGAATGGTAACGCCAAACAGGCGGCCAATATCCGTGCCGCTTTGTTGTTCACGCAAATCCTGTATGATTTTGTTATACGGATAACGCTGATGCCGCAAAATGGACGACTGCTCCTTGCCAACACCCTGTAGGAAAGTAAGCAGCTCGGATTCCGGCTCAACTTGCAAACGTGTAGCCACAGTGCTGACGAACATGCCCATTGTATTTTTTTCCTTCTTCAACGTACGGTTAGCATACAATGTACCAACCGTTAAATCTTGTTCACCTGTCGTTTTATGTAAATAAATATACAGAGCAGCCAGGAAAAATGTAAAAATACTGATGTTATGCGCCTCGCAAAAAGCCGTGACACCACGATATAATTCGTGCTCCAGTGTATAGGTCTCCCGGCGTGCAGCCGTGCTTACTGTGAGCGGATTGTACGATTTTAAACCTGTAACCTCCGGCAAATTGGCAAATTTCTCCGTCCAGTACATCTTATCCTTTTGATAGCGGTCCGATTGCTCATAGCTTTGCTCCGTCTGAATAAAATCGAGATATGAGTTCGCTGGGGCCGGCGCATCTGAACCTGTACCATGCACAATATTCATATAATTCCCCGTAATTTCATTAATGGCCTGCTCCATGGTAACGCCATCCGAAATAATATGATGCATCTTGAAACTAAACCAGGTGTCTTCTGCCCCCAGCTGCAAAATAGTAAACCGATACAGCTGCGAATCCAGTAAGGGGAACGGCTGTGCGTTGTGATGGCTGACCCATAGCTCAGCTTCCTCCGGGGTAACCTGAAGCGTTTCTATGCTTTGAGCAGCAAACGGTTCCACATATTGATAGGGGATGCCATCCCGAGCCGTGATTTTGATACGAAAAGAATCGTTTTGTGCAATCACCCGGTTCATTGCCTGCTGCAATGCATTTATTCGAACCGTTCCCTTGATTTTAACAGTGGTAATAATCGTGGACGTGTTGCGATTGGGATACACAAGCTCCGTGTACCAAATACGTTGCTGTGGTTGGCTTAATGCAAACAGTTGAACATTGTGCTGAGTCATACGTATCTCTCCTCGCGAAATAGATAGAGGTAAAGTAACTCCTCATAAATGACCGCCCTTGTCAAGGAACTAGTCATGCGTGTCTTTTCTCCGGCATTAAATTGCCAATGGTAGTCGGCAAAAGCGATCACTCCTGATATACCATTGAGATATGGGTGCCTTCAAAGAGCTGAATTTGAATCGAAACAAGCGCATCTTCTTTTTCATCGCTCACACTTTCGCAGTGCAAGCTTTTTTAGTTGTGCGGACATAGCAAATAACTCTGACTCTGGATGTATGAAAATGTGCATGGAATGAGAATATTTTTGAATTATGCTGAGAGTACATCTTGGTGGTGTGGTGGGTTGTAGAATGGTTGCCACAATATTAACAACGTAGTGTATCATGATGTGTGCTGTCGAATCTTGGCTGGAGGGTATCGATGCTGTGAGATACATGAGCTGCTGCAGCGTGGTTAGGAGCGTGATTCACGACTGCGCTTATGACTTCCTGATTTTGTACATGGATGAAAAATGATGGTCATCGGACGGGCCAACGGGGTTCCCAGGCTGCTAAGGATACGTTTCACATACCTTAAAAATAATGAAGTTGTCTTTTGCAATACGGGAGATGTGGGACGGATTTACTGGATATGATGCTATGGACAGGGAATCTTACAGTTTGGCCTATACAACTGCCATGCTGTTTCAATTACAATCAGTGCCCCCATACATTGTCTAAAAAAGAGAACAGCTTATGTACTTATGAAGCCATTTCGGGAAGCAGTGAGGGCATGTTGTCCTGCTTGATGTCCATGGAGCTTCTGTTGAACAACTTCTATGTTCTGCAAGCCATTAAGCAAAGTCCTCATATCGGGCGAAAATAACTGGATCTTCTCAGTCAGATAGATCACGATTTTTAAAAACTAAGACATGATCGGAGTCGCCATATAAATTTCTCAAATCCTCTTATTGCCCAAAATTTCACAATAAATCCTTATATCCCTTTTTTCCTCCCAATACTTTCTAGCTATTTTAAATATACAAACTTTAAAACCGATTAGCATGGGACAAAAGTTCCAAATTGATAGATTTCATGAAATCCATAAATAACCCATATTATTCTATTATTTTTATATCTTCAAATACAAGAATTTCACTTTTTTATTAAATTGAATACCGATCATGACCCGTTAACGTGATTTAAGACAAAATTTTTGATTTTATAAATTGATAAAATCAAAATGACGTAGACTTGCAAAAAAGTCCAAAACCCTTGTATCAAAACAAATTTTACGTTACACATCATTAACACAAATGTAACAAATCAATTCTGACATCATCCGACAAATTTCAACTTTTTCAGCAATATTCTTTAATTACCTATATAATGGAATTTATTCACATCAAGCTGAAGTGATTCAAAATTAATAACTCTTCATTTTTTAAATAGATAGTGACTTTTCATAGCTCTTTTGAACTAATTCACATGCAAAATTTTCTTTAATTTTCTTCTGAAATTTCAGTTCAGATTAAATTTTTCTCTAATTTTAGCTAGAAACTTTGCTTTTTATTTAATAGAAACGTTTTGATCTTCCTTTAAAAGTATAAATTTTTAGAAAAATCATAACTATGGAACTATTTTTTTCGCAAAATTCAATGAACCGAAAACATAAAAATAGCAAGCCTCCATGTTGCAAGAGACTTGCTATTTTTATGTTTTGGCGACTTGACCCTTAAGAATGAAGTGAATACTGCCACAGCGAACGTACCAGAAACATTTGTTGTGTGATGTATACTGTGTACGAATCGAATCGTTTTTGTTGCCGAGCTCATCACAACCGATTGAGCTTCTGCCCTGTGATCAGACATGGAACAAATCCTTTGCAACCACTCACCAGATATCCAGACAAGCAATCGTATATCACGTCTTTTAGATGACAAGGGATTCCCGCGGCTGTCCACATTAACCGATTCAAACTGGTGCGAGAACTGAACCGGATAATCAGAGCTTGGCTTCTACGCCTACTTTGCTGCAATAAGAATCGTTCTTCACCCATCCACTACATCTGCTTGTAAATCTGTTGCAATTTCAATCATCTTAGGCACGACAGCCTCATTGGAAATAGCCACGTACACATCCCCCATGTAATGACGAAAAGGTATTTCTACGTCAGCATACTTCCACATGAAAAAATCTCCCTCGATCGACATGGTGCTCTCAGCACCTTGTATGATAAGCTCCCGTGAATACGAAAAGTCTGGCTGGGATGCAAAGTAATCTTTGCACTCCTCCAGGGAAATGGATTGCTCCACAGGATTTTCCTGCATGGAACGGGTGATTCGAAAACGCTGGTTCATTGATCTGCCTCCACAATTATGATTAAGAAATTCTGACTCTTATACCTTATAATGTCCACATGATGATGTTAATTAAGTTGGAACTATATGGATATTCATTATACTTTCAAGCAGTTACTTTTTAGGACGCATGTTCAAACTGACTGTTGTATAGATCGGCATAGAAGCCGCCTTTTGCTAGCAATTCCTCATGGTTACCCATTTCGATAATGTCACCGTCCTTCATGACCAGAATCAGATCCGCATTCTTGATCGTCGAAAGTCGGTGAGCAATCACAAAGGAGGTTTTCCCCACAGTCAGCTGGTCCATCGCTTGTTGAATCAGCAATTCCGTACGCGTATCGACCGAGCTTGTGGCCTCATCCAGAATGAGCATAGGTGAATCTTCAATCATCGCCCTTGCAATGGTAATCAATTGCTTTTGACCCGCAGAGAGATTGGCTTTGTCATCCAGAACTGTATCATATCCCTGCGGCAGTGTTTTAATGAAACTGTGCAGTCCCACCGCTCTACATGCAGCTTCTACCTGCTCATCAGTAACATGATCTTTGGAAAAGACGATATTGTCACGAATCGTTCCTTCGAACAGCCAGGTATCCTGAAGCACCATACAGAATAATTCATGAATATTCTCACGCGTTAATTGGCTGATCGGAGTTCCGTCAATGTAGATTTCTCCATCGTTCAGCTCATAAAACCGCATGAGTAAATTCACGAGCGTGGTCTTACCAGCGCCTGTCGGACCGACAATGGCGACTTTCTGACCAGCTTTAGCTTTCATAGAGAAGTCTTTGATAATCATATGGTCTTCGTTATAACCGAAACGAACATGTTTGAATTCAACATCCCCTTTGGCGTTATCCAGCTTCATAGTCTTGTCACTTTCATCCGCCAATTCTTCTTCACCCAAAAATTCGAATACACGTTCACTGGCAGCGGCCGCCGATTGCAGATTGGTTGCAGCCTGTGCCAGCTGTGACAAGGGCTGTGTAAACAGACGAATATACACCATGAAGGCGACAATAGTTCCGATGGTTATAGTCTGTTGGTTGACCAGCAAAGCTCCCACAACACAGACCGCGACATAACCAAAATTTCCAATGAACATCATGACTGGCATCATCAGACCAGACATGAACTGGGACTTCCATGCATTTGTATATAAGCGGGTGTTAATGCCATGAAACACTTCCTTGGCTGCTTGTTCCCCGTTATAGACCTTGACTACGTTATGACCAGCATAGGTTTCTTCGATATGACCGTTGATCTGGCCAAGCTCCGCTTGCTGTGCTACAAAATATTTCTGTGAATGCTTCATAATCACGCTCATCAGGCTAAAGCCGATCAGCGTAGCTACAATTCCGGTAACGGTCATGATCCAGTTCGTATACAGCATCATAATCAAAGCACCCACAAAGGTAGCCAGCGCACTAACAAGCGTGCCGAGACTGTTGTTTAGCGTTTGTCCGATGGTATCGACATCGTTTGTTACGCGGCTAAGCACATTACCGTAACTCGTAGAGTCAAAATACTTCAAAGGCATATGATCGATTTTTCGAGACAGCTCTGTTCGCATCTTCTTTGTAAGACGCTGTGAGACGGTTGCTGTAATGAAGCCCTGAAAATAGTTAAAAATAAGACCAAATCCATATAAAAGCGCTAATACAAAAACAATCTTCTGAACAGCACTTACATCAATCCCGGTTACGATTCCTTCCTGAATCAGGTTGGCAATATCACTGAGCTTATCTGGGCCAATCACGTTGAGGGTAGAGCCGACCAGGGCCAGTACCATAGCGAGTATAATCATAGGCACATAGGCCTTGCTGTAGGATGCAAGCTGGCTGATGGTCTTTTTAAAATTATTTGCTTTTTCACCACCACCCCTGCCCCCCGCGGGACCTTTGCCCATGGGACCTGGCTGATTCATTTTCATTTGCTGGCTGTCGACGGTGTGTTCATTCTTATCCATGTATGAGTTCCTCCTTCGAAAGCTGCGAATATGCGATCTCCTGATAGGTGCTGCAGTTCGTCATCAGCTCTTCATGCGTGCCACTCCCTACAATCTCCCCCTGGTCCAGCACGATAATTCGGTCAGCGTCTTTGATAGTGCCTATGCGCTGACCAACAATAAGTGTCGTAGCGTGGCCGGTTTCTTTTTTGAGAGCGGAGCGCAGAATCCGATCTGTTCTGTAATCTAGTGCCGAGAAGGAATCATCGAAAATATAAATTTCCGGCTGTCGGTAGATGGCACGCGCAATCGACAGCCGTTGCTTTTGACCACCGGACACGTTCGCTCCACCTTGCGAAATTCTACCCTGATACTGACCATCCATTTTTTCAACAAACTCCGTTCCTTGAGCAATACCAACGGCTTCTTTGACGAGTTTCTCTGAAGCTCCTGCTCTTCCGTTAACACCATACGAAACGTTGGATACCACCGTACCGTTGAACAGTACAGCTCTCTGGGGAACATATCCGATTTTGTTATGGAGTGCCTGCTGATTATAGTTCCTGACATTCACACCGTCCACGAGTACCTCTCCCTCGGTCACATCATAGAAGCGGGGAATTAGATTGATCACGCTGGTTTTGCCGCTGCCTGTAGCGCCAATAAAGGCAACCGTCTCGCCTCGTTTCGCCGTAAAGCTAATATTGCGAAGCACGGCCTCCTCCGCGTCCGGATATTTGAAGCTGACATTACGGAATTCCACTTGCCCCATAACGCTTTCTTCTCCAGTCGTCTCATGCCCGTTAACGATACTGGATTCGGTATTCAAAACCTCCATGATCCGTTTGGCAGAAATCGAAGCTCGAGGCATCAGGAAGAAAATCATACTTACCATCATAAAGGCCATGACCACCTGCACCGCATAAGAGGAGAATACGACCATATTAGAGAATAGCGTAATGCGGTCCGGCACGGCCGCTCCGTTAATCAGGTAAGTGCCAACCCAATAGATCGAGACACTCAGACCCGACATAATAAAGGTCATACCCGGGCCAACCATTGCCATTAACCGGTTCGCAAACAGGTTTGTATTCGTCAATTCGGCATTAGCCTGCCCGAACTTCTCCTCCTGATACTGATCTGCATTATAAGCGCGCACCACCCGAAGCCCGGTCAGATGCTCACGTGTTACTCTGTTCAGATTATCGGTGAGACGTTGGATTTTTTGGAAACTCGGAAGAGCGAAAATAACAATGACACTCAGCATCAGGATCAGGACAGCCACAGCCACTCCTGTAGAGGCGGTCCACTGCCAGTTTTTATCCGCAATTTTTGCAATGGCCCACACGGCCAGAATCGGCGCCTTGATGATCACCTGCAGCCCCAGCGCAACCACCGTTTGAATTTGGGTAACATCGTTCGTGGAGCGGGTGATAAGGCTGGCTGTTGAAAAGTTGTTCATCTCTTCCATGGAAAAAGATAAGGCCTTGTCAAAGACCATCGCACGCAGACGCATGGCCAGCCCTGCCGCGACCTTTGCCGCAAAATAGCCGACAATAATAGATGCAATCATACTGCCGACGGCACAAAACAACATGTAACTGCCGGGAATCAGCAGTTCGGACATAGGTGTTCCTTCTGTTTGCAGCTTGGTCGTAATTTCCGCCATATAATCAGGTAGCTTCAGATCAAGCCATACCTGCACAACGATGAAAGCCAGGCTGCAAAGCACGAGCATCCATTCATTTTTTTTGAGATATTTGAATATCTTTAGCATTCCGTTGCTCTCCTTTTATCTGATAGTCTTTGATGTCTGGTGAAGTATGGTGCTCCTGCGTCTGCATAGAAATTCAGCTTCTAGAGACAATAAGCTTAATGAGCCGGATCAGTTCTTTGGCATCCTGTTCGTCTAACTTTCGAAGAACATTCTCGGTCCATGCGATTCCTTCCTTATGCCTATCAATCATAAATTGCTTACCTGTATCCGTAATGAATACAATCACCTTACGTTTGTCATTGACATCAGTACGTCGTACAACTAGTCCTTTCTTCTCTAGGCTCTTCAGTGCCGTTGCTACCCGTCCCGTACTGACGGACAAGTATTCGCTCAAGTGGCCAGAGGTAACTCCGTCCTTATTGAAATTCAGACAAATGAGAATCCCCATTTCGCCACGTGAGAAGTGCCCTCGTTCCTCTAATGCTGGTTTCCGCGATTTGACGATATACTCGAATAGTTCTGTCGCTAGTGCTTTATAATCCAATGGTCACAACACCTTCTCGCTAATACCTTATAGTATGAGATAATTAATCTTATAGTATAAGATAATAATAATGTCGGGTTACAAAGTCAATTAGAGAAAATATGGAATACAAAAAAACGTCCGCAACCAGCTTGTATTTTCACCAAATTTTCCACACAAAAAGTTCAATGGACATGCCAAAAACTCGAGGAGTAGTTTGCAGGGCTTTTACCAACCTTCACGTCTAACATTGGAAGCTACATTGCATTGTAACGTCCATGGTATGAATAACCATCTTATAGTGCCACATATCACAACACCTAATAGCTAAAACCGAATCTCATCTTATGTATCTTCCTCTGACATGCTCTCTGTGGTCGCATAGTTCATTGAATTAGACCTTCTGTAGAGTACCTTGATAGAGTACTTTATAGAAGGTCTAAAGGACGTACTTTTTTCGCTTAATCGACCATTTCCATTTCAAAGTCTTTTATCGTTGCATTCGGTCTTAAAATCTTTTCCTGGTCAAATATAGCTAGCGGTTCACCATTTTTAACTTTGACAGGCCAATTATGATTAGCAAGAGCTCAGTCTTAGAACCCTGTAGTATACTGTGTAGGGATTGCAGTTTCTTTTTTCAATTTTGATGCGGCTTCCAGTGACCAATAAGGATTTCTCAACATCCCTCTACCCACAGCAACCAGATCGGCCTCTTCATTTCCGATAACTGCATTCGCCAATATTGGATCTTCTAGTCTTCCAACGGCCATCACCGGAATATCCAAAGCTTCTTTGATCTCTTTTGCTAAGGGGACTTGATACGCTGCGTGAGTTCCTGGTCTGCCCCATGCAGCTATAGGTCCCTCACCGCCAGATGAAATATCAAACATATCTACTCCTGCCTTTTGATATTCCTTGGCAAAAGCAATGCTTTCCTTAATACCATATCCACCTTCTACGTATTCTTTGGCAGAAATACGCATCAAGAGCGGCATATCTTCTGGCATTTCACCCTTCGCTGCCTGGATGATTTCCCGAGCAAAAAGGGTAAGGTCTTTACCATATTCATCTTCCCGTTTATTCGTAAGCGGCGAATGAAATTGATGAATCAAATAGCCGTGTGCACCATGAATTTCAATGCTGTCGAATCCAGCCTTGACAGCGCGAGCTACAGCAGCACGAAATTTCTCAACCAGTCCTTTAACCTCTTCTGTTGTAAGCGCGCGAGGTTGTTTTGAATTTTCATCAAATGCAATAGCAGATGGTGCTACAGGAACTTCAGCATCTTCCGCCTTGCGTCCGGCATGCGCGATCTGGATTCCCACTTTGGCACCGTAGCTATGACAAGCATCTACAATCCGTTTGAGAGCAGGAATCTGCTCATCTGACCATAAACCAAGATCAAAATCGGAGATACGACCATCCGGCTCTACATCTGTCATTTCAATTATGATAAAACCAGCTCCGCCTACTGCACGGCTAACGTAGTGCATATAATGCCAATCTGTGGCAACCCCGTCCTTTTGGTCAACCGAGTATTGGCACATTGGAGGCATAACTACGCGATTTTTCAATTCCAAACCTTTAATTGTATAGGGACTAAATAAATCTTTCATGTGAGAAAGACTCCTCTCTGAGTTATATTAGGAAATACAACAACAAAATGCATGCACACGCATATATACTAACATGTTTGTTTCATTTGTCAACTCTAAGCATGATTTCAGACTCTTCAAAGTAAGATTACGTCATTTACTCGTTTGTTATAGTAAGCTACTTCTTCGTCTATATCGTAAAACCGGCATTGCCTGACCACGTAGTCATCGGAGCCATACGCTATTCTTCATAGTGATCCCGCTTTTCAAATTAATTAATGCACATTTTGATTGCTTATTTTTCAAAAAAATACGTGGATGATTTGAATAAACTGTGAGCGCTTCTGGTTTCCACTAGGAAGCGCTCGTACTGTATATTAATTTTTGATATGGAGGAAAATCTACATTCTCATGCTCTCCATAAAAAAGCTCAATGCGTTGGACACCCACTTCTTGGGATGAAGAACAAGCTGAATTTCCAGCTTGAGCTCGGCATGCTCAAAGGGTAACACCTTCAGCTCTTCCCGTTCAATCTCCTCCAGCGCAGCCATTAGAGGTAGAATGGATATACCCTCTCCAGTCTTGATGCTCCGTTTGATCGCTTCCGGATTACCCAGCTCCAGGCTTACGCGATAGGTGATTCCATTTGCTCGAAGCACTCTCTCCAGCAGTTGTCTGTAGTTGCACGTATGCTCGGGCATGATCCACTCCGCACCCACCAGATCATCCAGGCCGATCCGCTCTTTAGCGATAAGCGGATGGTTCGGATGGACAATCAGCACAAGCGGTTCTTCTCGAATCGTAATCCACTGCAAGGCCGGATTGCTTGAATCGTCCGCGAGGATCAGTCCAACATCGGCCTCCCCTTCCCTGACCTGGTGCAAAATCATCTCTTCGCGATCCGTATGCAATCGTATGTTCAGATCAGGGTATTCTTTGCGAGTTGCCTGCATAAACGGCGGCAGAAAATACGAAGCGATGGAATCCATAGTACCGATCGTCATAGAGCCGCCGCCCTGCTTGGCCAATTTTTCTTTCGATTGCTCGAAAAGCTCCAGCATTTGTCCAGCAAGCTTGAACAGTTCTTCCCCGGCAGAGGTAAGACGAATCTTGTTGTTGCTGTAGCGTTCGAACAATTTGACTTGATACGTTTTCTCCAGCTTCTGAATCTGGGTCGTGACGCTGGATTGTGCGTAACCGAGCACTTCTGCTGCTCTCGTAAAGCTTTCACGAATAGCAACTTCCCGAAATGTCTGAAGATAAATGAAATCCATTCTGGCCACCCCATCGAAAATTTTGATTAGAATCATCGCTTATTATAGATAACTCCGATGCTGTCTCCTATGTTACATTAGATTTAATTCAACGGGAAGGGATAACTGATGATGATGAACGAACAACATATTCATGGGATTTTCATACCGCTGATTACACCTTTTACGCGTGACTATAAGTTGGACATCGATTCGTACCGGAAGTATGTTACCTATCTTGCAGGCCATGACATTCAGGGTCTGGTTGTTAACGGTACGACAGGAGAGTCGCCAACCGTATCCTGGGATGAAGTGAAGCAAATGGTACAGGTGACGCAGGATGTTCTGAAGAGCATGAACAAAACCATTCCGATCGTCATTGGCACTGGAACGAACGATACTTATTCAACGGTGCATCGGACGGAAATGGCGGCTGAATTAGGAGCGGATGCAGCCATGGTGGTCACTCCGTATTACAACCGACCGACGCAGGAAGGGATCTTGGAGCATTTCCGTGTCGTATCTCGTGTAGGCCTGCCTGTGCTTGTATATGAGATTCCGGTTCGTACGGGCAGTCGCATGACAATAGATACCATACGCAAGGTGCTGGACCTGGATGGCGTAATTGGGCTCAAGGACAGCACGGGCGGTCTTGATCTGCTCTTAAAATTGACCCAGTACGAGACCAAGCCTGTCCTCTGCGGAGAGGATGCCTATTTCCATGCCATGCTATGTCAGGGAGCTGCCGGCGGTATGCTTGCATCCGCTCATCTCAATATCCAGAAGTATGTGGATACGTACCAACGTTTTGTAGCTGGCGACATGAACGGATCGCGAGACAGTTTTAAGCTACTGGAACCGCTGATCCAGCATGTATTTGCAGAGCCAGCCCCGGCCGCGATCAAGTGGTGGCTTACCCAGCAAGAAATTATTGCCGCCGAGCAATTGCGCCTGCCACTTATGCCACTGTCGGATCAGGTGAAGCAGGGTCTCCTGAATTCAATCGTATCCTGATAAATCAGCTTATCTCAGACTACCCAATCATAACGTAGAAGAAGCATCTCCTAGTCAGGAGATGCTTCAATTTTTAGCCGGAACTGGCACCCTTCTGAAAAACGAATTTAAGAAGATACCTTCTATACTAGAACGCTATAAGTTACTGGTCTAAAATTGGTGAAGATGAATGTAGCACATAGCAATTTGATGTTTGAAGACATGTCTTCTATCGAGCTTAAAATGTCCGAAAGATCATTGCGTTGCTTGATCCCCACCCAATCCTAACTGTCTGTCATCAAGATACACTTTTTGCAAGTCCCTCAATCTGAAAAGCTTACAAGCAATAGCTGAATGGTTGCTAGTAAATCCAGTTGCAGCATTAAGGGAATTCTTTGTGTAAGCGAAATTATTGCAAAAAGAAGCTGCCGATGAATTTCATCGACAGCTCTTCTCTTTTAAGCAGTATACTCGTCAATCCTATTCGCTGGACAACTCCTTGAGCGATTTGACTTTACCATGGGGATGCTGTTCTTGCTTTCGTGACTTCCAGGCTGCTTCTTTCCTTTTCTTCTGGTGAGCCATAACAGAGATCCTCCTTTGGAAATTGTGATGTATACTACTTTCTTAAGTTGTCATTTCTCAGCTCTGTTCATTCATAAAACTAAATTCGCTGGATTTTTGGAATAACTCAAGGTGTAATCTGGATAAGCCAACTAGCCTTCTTGGAAGCGAGAAATGTAGCTGCATGTGGAATCGGCCGATAAGAGGATTTAGTACATATAACTGCGCCCGCAAGATTGGAAGGAGCGGTAGAAGGCTATTTGTCGGCTGAACCAATATAAACTGTGCTTAATTTCGATGTCGCCCTAATACCATTGGGACCTTCAATAATAATACGACCTTGTTCCGTAAAACTTGTTCCTTCCCAGTCAGTAGCCATATCCAAATAATCGAGACCCGCGCTGTTTCCTTTCCAAGACCATGCTAGATAACCTACCCCCTTTTGCTCAGCGTAACTCATAATGGTAGCCTCATCAACATCACCACTCGTATGCTTGATGCCGAATTCACCAATCACAAGAGCCAGGTTTTTATTCAGTACATTATCCATGTTGCTTTTTACTGTAGCAGCATTTCCACCGGCATATTCATACATATGAATAGAGAACATCGTATTTTTAAGCGGATCTGCATTAAAGACTTCTGTTCCGTAGTCAAAAATAGATTGCGGATACTGTCCCCATCCTGCTCCGTCAACCATGATTGTGTTTTTGATGCCGGCATTTCTAAGCTTGGGTATAACAGACTTATAGCCTTGCGCCCAGCCTCCGCCATCCCATGTTCCATACCATTCGTTCGCAATATTGAGGATAACGGTGCTTTCTTTTCCAATGAGTACACCTTTCATTTCAATCCAGTAATTCGCAATATTATTCAATACAGTAGCGCTATCAGACCCTGTACCATCATGTACTTCAAGGACAACAACCAATTTGTTTTGCTCTGATAAAGTGATTAAATTCTGTAGCTCAGACAGATTGTCTTTTGCCCATTGCTGACCATCCGACAGTACGATTCTGATGGTGTTCGCTCCCGTTCTCGCAATGGCAGGGATCGCTGCTGACTCTTGACCCTTATACCATGTATAAGCGTGATTGATTCCTCTCATTACGAACGGATTTCCGTTGGCATCGTACAGCGTTGTTCCGTTAATATAAAAGCCTGTATTCTCAGAGGTAGCATTTGTCGTCACATTTGTGATATTGCTTGTTGTTGAAACATTCCCTGCCGTATCCCTGGCTTTTACTGTGAAGCTATACGTTGTATTGGCGGTAAGTCCTGTCACCGTATAACTTGTCGTGTCGGTTGAATCGACTAATGTTGTTCCATTATACACATCGTAGCTGGTAACCCCTACATCGTCTGTTGAAGCATCCCATATAAGACTTACCGAAGTGTTTGTTTTGGAAAAGCTTTTCAGGTTCGCTGGTGCCGTTGGTGCTGTCGTATCAGCGGTGGATTCGACAAGCGTAAACTTCCATTTCTGCTGATCATTTCCGTTATCCACCCATTGCTGTACATTTGCCCCATCATTAGTATAACCCCCGATTACATCCAGCGCTTTACCGCTAGATTTAACGAGCAACTTATAATATCCGCCGCCGACGCTAATAATCTTCCACTTTTGATTAGATAAGTCGTTGTCTGTCCATTGCTGCACATTAGCACCATCTTCGAGAGAACCTCCAGCTACTGTTAATGCTTTACCGCTGGATTGCACAATCAGTTTATAGTATCCATCGCCAACGTCGATCACTTTCCATTTCTGCTGGGGTCTGCCGCTGTCCGTCCACTGCTGCACCTTGGCTCCATCGGCAGTGGAGTTTCCTGCTACCTCTAGGTTTTTTCCGCTATGTTGTGCTGTTAGTTTATAAATTTCACCTGAAACAATACTTGTGTCGGATGCGCTAGTGTTCACATCAATCACATTGCTTGCAGCCGACGCGTTCCCAGCAGCATCTCTGGCTTTCACATAAAAGCTGTACGCCATGTTAGCTGTTAAGCCAGTAACGATAAAGGACGTTGACGCACTGGAGCCTATTAGCTTTGATCCGTTGTAGATGTCGTATTCGGAAACCCCTACATTGTCTGTAGATTCCGTCCACTCTAAGCTTACCGTCGTATCAGATATAGAGGAACTAGTCAGACCGGAGGGCGCTGTTGGAGGTGTGTTATCCTCCGGTTCGTCGGCTGAATGCACTTCGAATTCCCAGAGAGAATATCCGTAGCTAGTAGCCCTTTCGATGCCGTTCATTCTTACATACCTTGCGTTTGTTGCTTCGAAAGATATCTTCTCGATTCCTCCCTCTCCAGTCGTAGTGGAATAGACGGTAGTCCAATGATCATTATCCGTTGATGTTTGAACTTGGAAGGACTTCGCATAAGCGGCTTCCCAGTTAAGCGTAACCCCATTGATTTCGGTAGTATTGCCGAGATCTACACTTATCCACTGTGGATCTGAATATTGTGAAGACCATCTAGTTAGTGAATTCCCGTCAATCGCAAAATCAGCCGCCTTACTCGAATCTTCGACGGAGCTTGCAGTTGCCGATTTGGTGAGAACAAGGCTTTCGGAAGCGTTCACATTTTTGATCGGCAACAGACTAATAAGCAGACCAAACAAAATCAAACATGTTATGGTTTTTTTCATCTCAAAACCTCCAATTCATATAAATAAACAACTGCTTGATTAGTCCTGTATTATTCATCTTGAAGTTCACTAATTTACCTAAATTGTCTTTTCTAGGTCGACCCTCCCTTCATAGTTTTCTATTCAAATCTTCATCCCAAAGGCTTAATAAAGGCTCCTCCTTTAACCGCTTTCATTTAGAGTTACATCACTTATTTCGCTTCGATTGATTTTCTATATCGTCCTCCAGAGATAAAATTCATCAAAGCGACCTAAAGCATATATATTTTTGTCCTCCAGCACTATTCCTTGATTAATAAAAAGTTTTAAAATCTATTTGAAAAACTCATAACAATGCGCCTGAATCATGTAAATTATTTAATTAGCTGTTATTGTAACTCCCTAAAAGAAACGTTTTTTAAAGAGACTATGAGCTAATGATCAATTATTCAGCAAATGATGCAAGTGAACCGCCTTCCCACATTTCCCACTAATTCAGTGTCAAACCATCATTATAAAGATTATAGGCACCTTTGAAGGCTTACTATAAATTTTATCCAAAACAAAAAAGCCGCCAAAATGGCGACTTCTTATGCGTATATATTGTTGTCTCTCCTTGCAGTGCTGATGATGTTAACCAAGCCATAGTGAACAAAATAGCCTATACTTAACACACTCCATTCCAGTCATCCCCTTTGTCCAAACGCTCTCTAGGCTCTAACCTCACTTCTGGCAATCCTGGATAAACAGGCATTTCTTCATATATTGGGTAACCGATTTCAACGTACTTTTACATAATAAGACGCTTCTGTAATTAGTTTTAAGATCCATTATAGGGGATATTCGCCTAATGTGCAGCTTCCGAAAAGTACAAGCGGAGTAGAACCAGACAAACTGTAAGCAGATCATTGTTCTCTTATAATCCGTGTATGAACTTAGTTATTTAATATAGGTATCTCTCCAAGCAGATTTTTTAAATTAATAGAATCCCACGGCATATGCTCCGTTATACCTAAGCCAACTACATCTGTTTCTTCAGATAGTTCTCTAATCAGATTAAGTAGTTGGGGCATTTGCATTGTTCCCGCAGGAGAATAATTATAAGGTGCTTCAGGGTTGGCGAATAATAAAGAACGAAATGCTTTTGGGTCAAGCACATCTAAATCAAGGTGAATAGCCAGATGCTTAATGCCACTTTCTTTAATCCACTCTTTTATAGATTCAGTACTGTTTGTTAACTCTTGAGCTTCTGCAGTTTTAATCCCTAGTCTTTGAATCACTTCTGTATCTGGTTCTGTTGGTGCTATACCTAGTCTTTGAAACGCTTCTGAAATCACTTCTATTTCTTGCTCTGTAGGAGTTGCTAATCCTGCGATAAAAACATTTTCTGGTTTTAGAGGGATTTTCACATGCTTTGCGAATTCCTCATCTCCTTCTCCCAACAGATTTCCGAGCGGTAATGTATGTCCGTTATCATAGCCTACATATCTAACTAAATCACTGTGAGCATCGATCCAAATTAAACCTAATTCCCCACCATATCGTTCGTTTAAATAGGCAAATGGAGCTTGTTCCACTAAGCAGTCACCACCAAACATTACAATGCGATCTGGCTTATGAGCATCAATGATATGCTGAGCAGCCTCTAATTGTTCAAGTAGCTGTGTTCTCCCATTCATACCGTTTTCGTTTTCAAGTGGAGTTCCATCATAAGCTTGAACTGGAACATGAATAAGGGGTTGATCATTATCCGGAGCTAGCCAAGCAAGCAGTTCGGCTCCAAAAGAGTAATTAGGATTGTTTCCCCCTTGCCATTGTGGCATTAACAGGCGTATTGTTTTTTTAGTCATGTTATTCTCTCCTTTACTTCAAAAGTAAGGTTAGTATAAACTGAACACAAATAAAAACGTAGTACGCACTATTTTGATAGGTACTACCCGAAAGGATATTGTAACCATGAGTATGGCTGAATTTAAAGGTAAAGTTAAAAATATTCAAGATACACCTTTTGGTTATACAGTTTCATTGATTGGTGGTAAATGGAAAATGGTTATTATTTATCTCCTAGCCGAAAACCGGACCGTTCGCTTTAATGATCTGAAAAGACAGATAGGGGCTATTACTTATAAAACATTGAGTTCACAACTAAAAGAATTGGAAGCGGATGGTCTGGTAAATCGAAAAGAATATCCTCAAATTCCTCCTAAAGTCGAGTACAGTCTCACAGATAAAGCAGAAACGCTATTACCTGTTTTGGAAGGATTATGTGAGTGGGGAACAAAAAATCAAAATAGTTAAATCCAGTTTTCTACTAAAAAGCCTATATGCGAAAAGTATGCTGAAGATGCCGTATTCCTTATTCTCCAACGGAAGAGACAGCATACAGCCGTTCTGCAAATACTATTATCTTAATTATCGCTTCAAGCCAGATTTATCTCCCGAATCACTTCAAGCGGAACCTTCGGTTTTCGGTCTTCCGTCAACAACCCGTTGACTTCCTGCTGTACATCGGTCACCTGTGTATAGCAATAGCCCGAGAGATAGGGGGTCGCTTTAATTGCTCCGGTGATTGCACGGAAACGTTCGATAGAAGCTTCGACTGAATAAAGGAAATGCTGTTGTTTACGATGCTTTCCTTTTCCTGATATCGCCCCAAAAACTCTTCGCCCGTTTCCACATAATCATGAAGAGTTAAAAATATCCGAGACCGTTTGCGTGAACTGCTGCTGGCTTACATCATGTTCAATGGTCGATATGCCACACGATTCATTGGACGGGCCCAAGTTATGATACTTGGATGATTGTACTGCTGCGGTACGATTTCCAGCCATTCCTTCGTAAAGCGGCTAACCGCCTGATCATTGAACTCAAAGGTCGACGTCATTTCTGACCAGACGAGCATGCCTTTCACATCACACCAATATAAAAAGCGTCAATAATATTGTATTAAATTATTAATTTTGTATTAAATACCGATCATGTTCGATTTCTCTGGTTCAAGAACCCATAGGAAAGACAGCGATTATTGAGCCGAACCTTGTACACAAAAACAACATGTTATTCCCTTGCTTAATACAATAAAAAGCCACTGATCTTCGGATTAAGATCAGCGGCTGATGCTCTTTTTATTTTAAACTTTCTTTAATACCCATACTCCATACGGTTCCAATGGTACGGTACCCGTAAGCTTGCTACCGGAAAGGAGATCTTCCGTCTCCACACTCAGTTTAACCTGAGCCGTTTCTCCGCTGTAATTCAATAGAAATACCAGCTCTTCTTGTACATCCGCACGAATAGCAACTTCTACCGTCGAAGGAGCTTGGCACCACCCCGCAAGCGGAGATGCCACCGGCAGCTGTCTTAGAAGCTCAGCCGCTATCGGTAAGTCAAAAGCTGCGCCCCAATAGTAGACCAGTCCCTCGCCAACACGATTGACGGTCAAGGCCGGTTTTCCTTCATAGTAGCTTGATGCGTACTCTGCAAGTACTTCTACCGTATCAGCATGAACATTCAAAATGTCGTTGAAGTCTGGAGCCCAAAAATCAAGGGCTTGTTCCTTAAACCGCACCGATACAGGTGATGCCGTCCCATTTACCATCGTAAAGTCCTCTACATGAACGCCACTCATTTCGGCTGCAGGCCCTGGGAGTAGCTGCATACGGCAGTGACCAAACTCGTTCTTATAACCGGTGCGGCAACCGAAGATCAGGATGCCCCCATCCTCTACATACTTCTGCAACATAGCTGCTGTACTGTCTCTTAGGATCGCCGGATGTGTGTATACTAATACCTTGTAATTTCCCAGTTCCGGCAGCTGCTCTGATTCCATACCCGGACGGATTGTAACCATATTCGAAGGTATATGTCCATACTGCAGTGCCTTGTACCAGCCGAGCTCACTTTGCTTTTTCAAGGGACCATACCATTTATCCAACTCGCCATCCCACTCGTTATCATAATCACGAAGTAGAGCAACTTCTGCCACGTAGCGTTTGCCAAGAATCCGTCCTCCGACCTTTTGCAGCTCCTTTCCGACGCGGCCTGCTTCAGCGACCCGACGATTCGGCTGATTGTGATAATCATTAATTCCATGCCAGTACATTTCCGTACCAAACGTTGCCGTTCTCCAGCGGAAATACAAAATCATATCTGCCCCGTGAGCAATGCTTTGGTAGGTCCACAATCGCATCTGCCCCGGACGCGGGGATGGCATCTCCATCCTGTTCACCCATCCTCCCGGACCGGATTGCTGCTCCATCACGCAGAAATTTGGTGACATCCCTCTGACGTTACTTAAAGAAAGCCCCCACTTGCGATCTAGCAATGGCTTCTCCCCTTGGTCCGGATAAATGGTACTGAATTGAGGGTAAGAATCGTACGAGAAAAAATCAAGTAGTTGATCCGTCATCCTATGGCTATCCAAATGCCCGAACACACCGTTGGTTGTCACCCACTGATTAGGCGCCACTGACCGAAGTATGTCCACTTGTAGCTTGGCAAACGTAATGGTGTTATCGGATATAAATCGTTTCTCGTCCAAAGCCTGATGAGGATTCGTTGACCCGGATACGGTTGGACGAGTTAGATGAACCTGCTTCCAGCTGTCATAAGTTTGATTCCAGAATACAGCACCCCAGGCCTTGTTGAGCTGCTCCAATGTACCGTATTTTGCCTCTAGCCAGCGCCGGAAAGCCTGATGATCTGCCTCGGCATAGAAGACGTTTATCTCGCAGTTCAGCTCATTATCAATTTGCCACCCAATGATGGCCGGATGATCTTTGTAATGTTGTGCTATCTCTCTTGTAATACGTGCACAAAGCTCCAAATAAATGGGACTGCTATAATTATAATGCCGACGCTGACCGTGTTGGAACGTGACCCCCTCCATGGATACGTTCAGCACTTCGGGATACTTATAAGTAAGCCATGCCGGTGGCGTGGCTGTTGGAGTGCCCATGATCACTTGAATCCCGATCGAGTCTGCCTGCTTCAAGAAACGGTCAAACAGCGTGAATTCGAATTTTCCTTCCTCCGGCTCGAAGATCGACCAAGCAAATTCTCCAATCCGAATGATGCTGAAGTCCAGTTCTTTCATTCTTATGAGATCGTCCGACCACAACGATTCGTCCCAGTGTTCAGGATAATAACAAGCTCCCAAATGAAAGCGATCTAAAGATAAGGATTTCGGCATGCTCCAATTCTCCTTCAGTAGAAGTGATAGTACAAAAATGTGATTCGCTTATAATTGTATCTATTGTAATATAAGAATAAATGGATTTGAATAACTCGATTTTGCTAATTGAATTACTTTTTTGCTAACTTACTCAAGGAGATGGATACATGATTAAAATAGATTGTTATCTTCCTTCACCCATTCTAAATAAAGGTATACTGTTTCCCGAATCGTTAGGGCATTACAAGAATTTCCCCAATCATGGGGAGCGAAGGAATCCAGGATTACTGATAGAATACAATTTACATATCATTTTTGCAGGGAAAGGCGCTATTGTGCATGATGGGAAGGAAATCGAGCTTACGCCTGGTATGGGCTTTCTTTTCGGCAAACATACGACGCAGCAATATCGAACTAAACCCGAGGATCCCTGGGATGTCCGATGGATTCATTTTGACTGGCAAGATGTAGATTCGCTATTACAAGGCCGAAGCATGCACGAACCGTATCTGTTCTCGCTCCATCGGCCAGAACATTTAAAACCGCTGATGGAAGAAATGTTGCAACTTGCCCAAGCTTACCGTCACGACTATGATGTACGGATCTCTTCCCTGCTTTATGAAATTCTTCTGGAGATCGTCCACCATTCCAACCAAATTTTCGGCACCTCTCCCGGCGGCACCGTCCATGAAAGGATTCGTCATACGGCGGAATTTATTCGTGTGCATTGTCGGAACATGCTCGATTTGAAGACAATGGCTGCGACGTCAGGTTATAGCTCCTTTCATTTTAGCCGGCTCTTCCATCAGATCATGGGCAGTACCCCAGCTCAATATTTACTCCAATGTCGAATAACGTTGGCCAAGCATCTCCTTGTATCCACGGCACTCACTGTAAAGCAGATTGCACTGGAAACTGGCTTTCATCAAAGCAGCTATTTTATCAAGAGGTTTCGGGAGCAAACAGGTATCACACCGGAGCAGTTTCGTCAGCTAAGAAGGATGGGTTAGTACAATCCAAAAACTTCTTCAATAGCTGGGCGTGTGTGTATGGTAGCATACAAATTGAAATTACAAATTTTACAGTTGAATAAAAGAATAAGCGGCCGCTTAGGACGTTTGGTTAACATGTCCTACGCTACCGCTTCTGTTAATGTTTTTATTTCGCTTATATTTGGGATTAAATTGTCTGTTGGGATATCGCTCCGAAATATTCTACAACTACCTCACGGAATTCCAGAGCAGCCCGCGAAATATACCGACTCCTATGCCATAATAAAGCGATCTCCCGTACCAATTCGTGATTTTCTACTCGGAGATATCTAAGATGTTCCCGTGAATTCCTTGCCGTGCTTGGTATGAAGGCTATGCCAATTTCAGCTTCCACAAGCGTACTAAGCCTTGCAGGTTCATCCCCCTCATACACATATCTAGGTACAAATCCTTCCGATTTGCATACAGAGTCCACTAAATCGCGAGTACCGTAGCCTTTCTTTACACCGACAAACCATTCATCCCTTAGATCTGTCAACGTTACACTGCTTCGATCTGCCAGCCGATGCCCCTTTGGAACAGCTACAAGGATTGGGTCGATAAACACGATCTGGCATTCGATGTTATCCCCCTCTATTGGAGGTGAGGACAAGCAAAAATCGACCTCGCCTCTATGAAGAAGCGTTACCATTTCCTGTGTGGTCAGCATTTGCACATGAAAATGAATATAAGGTCGCTTTTTCCGAAACTCTCGCAGGATATTGGGTAATGTGCTTGCGGTGGTCACCGCCAATTCGAGAGTGCCATATTCCGGGCTGGAAAAATCGCTAAGCTCCTGCTTCCCCTGCTCCAATTCAAATAAAGCCCTCTCTGCACGGTGAAGGAATCTGCTTCCGAACTCATTCAATCGCAGTTTCCTCCCTGTTCGATCGAATAGAGGAACCCCCAGATCTTCCTCCAGACGCTGAATCGTTTTGCTCAGCGACGATTGAGTAACGTGCAGACTTCGTGCAGCTTCGGTCACATGTTCCAAACGAGCTACCGTCAGAAAATATTGCAGTTGAAGAAGTTCCATTATGCCCTCCATTCATTCCCTCAAGTCAATGAGATTATAACATCAAATGCGTTGGAATAAATAATCGATTTCAAGTACGATGACATTAATTCGCTATGGGGGGACCAGAAATGAGCGTTCGCAGCTGGTGGTTAATGATTTCAGTTGGTCTAGGGATACTATTGAACCCATTAAATTCTTCGATGGTTTCAGTTGCTATTCCAAGTCTACAAAGTGTGTTCCATCTTGACTTTACAGGTGTTTCCTGGATTATTTTTTCTTTCTACATTGCAAGTAGCATCGCTCAACCTGTCATGGGTAAGGCCAGCGATTTATTTGGTCGTAGGAAGATATTCCTTACCGGGCTTGTTGTAGCCTTCATTGCATCATTATTAGCTCCATTATCACTAAATTTCGGGTGGCTCATCATGTTCCGCATTGTGCAATCCATCGGAACAAGCATGATGGTTGGAGTTGGAATGGCTATTGTTCGAATTCATATTACAGAGAAACAAGCAACTGCGTTGTCTGTTTTGTCCATATTCCTATCTGGAGCAGCAGCAATTGGCCCCTTTATTGGCGGGGTCTTGATTCATTGGTGGAATTGGCCTGCTATCTTTTTCATCAATATTCCGTTTGTGGTGGCCAGCTTTGTATTGGCTTGGAGGAATATTCCTAAGGACGAACTGCCAACATCCGTAGCACGCAACATGTCTTTTCGTAAATGGTTTGATTTGATTGATGCAACAGGGATTCTGCTCTTCACATTGGGTCTGGTTGCCCTGCTAGTTGGGTTACTCTCGGCAAAATCATCTGGGCATATCTCATTAGGAAATGTCATTGTCGGGCTGATAGGCTTCGTTGCGCTGGGGGCATTCGTACGACATGAGTTAAAAGCGACATCACCCTTTATTCCTTTACGCACATTCGCCAGTTACCCTGCAATGATTTGGATTAATGTCGAATTCATGCTCGTTAACGTACTATATTACTCGCTCTTTTTCGGGCTTCCGTCCTACTTGCAAATGGTACGTCATGTCAGCGAGTTCCAAACAGGCATTCTCATGCTAAGCTTAGGCTTGTGCTCGCTAATTACTTCTCCCATTGCAGGACAATGGATCGATAAATCAGGACCCAGACCGGCATTGCTGGTGTCCGCAATTCTGATGACATTGGGGTCAGTGTGGCTCGTGACATTGAATCCAAATTCACCGGTTATCAGCGTGTGTTTGGCTTTAGCTGCATTCGGTATTAGCAACGGTTTGAACAATGTAGGTATGCAAGCAGCCCTGTTCCAAAGTTCTCCAAAAGAAATAATCGGTGTAGCATCCGGATTATTTAGCACATCAAGATATCTGGGAACCATTATCTCTTCATTATTGATAGCTATCGTAATGGGAGGTACATTTAGCTTCAAGGGATTTCAAATGCTTGGGATTATCCTCACGGTAATTGCATTGTCTTTGGTATTCATAAGTCGGCGGCACCAGAAGCCAGCGCAATTGCATGAGTCATAGGTTCACCAAGTTCATAATTCAAACCACAAAAGCCGTAAATATCCGAGGTTAATGGAGACTTGCGACTTTTGTGGTTTGTTCAGATTACCCCAAAGCCATTTGAAAGCTTTGGGGCAGTTTCCCTATTTTGAACTCGGAGCCTGTTATTAATGTCTAATGTGAAGATTAGGTGGACATTATCCCATCTCCGTCTGTTACTAGTAAGTTCGCTAGCTCTGTTTCCAACATCGCTTTAACGGTTTCTGGATTTTCTTCAAAAGGAAGTTCTAACGAGATTTGCAATACGTTCTCCACATGCTGAACAGTAAAGAAAATGATTGAATCCCGATAGATGTCCCTCTCTTCTGGCTCGATATTTTTAAACAGCTGATATTTATCCGACGCTTCGCCAAGGTAATTGAACACAATAGGCAGCTTATTCAGGCTATGCTTCAGATACTGGTTAGACTGCGGATACAACGATGCCATTTCATCATTGTATATGAGATTTAGAAAATTCAAATTATGCGATACGGCCAACTGCATACTATTTCTGATCTCATGTCCATGTTCATCCGCATCTGTAAGCAGTACAGGGATTTGGTCTATAAATTCACCTATAATATCAAAATACTGCTTGTCCTCGTATGCCCGGCCATAATTAGTGAGAAGAATAGGAATCTCGTCCACTTGTAAATATCTGCGGAAAAAGCGGTTAGCCAGGCATATAGCCAAGTCCCACATGTGTCCGACCGCGTTGGAGTCATTCCAATTTGCAAGTTCTACTGTCACATCTGTACCCGTTGTATGGTTGCGCTCATCAATTGCGAGAACTACAGCATCCGAAGCAGCAGCAAATGCGGACAAGCGAAATTTGTCGACAATCTCTTGATCACCTATGCCCTGAGGTCCTTTGCGGACCTGACTCACATAATCACGGTAGCTTCCTGCTAGTTGCCCTTTTACATTGCTCATGTCATCATATGCACGGTACAACTCACTCTTAACGACCTCTCCGCTCATGCCATCATAGATGAGATGTGAACAAGGGAGCAGCAGCAAATGATCCCGTAAATTGAGGCGAACAAGCGCAATACGATATAACAAGTTTCCGGTTGTTTCATAAGGGTTCATAAAGAATGCAGGCAATATATGTGAGAGTATACGATTTTGCATCTCTGCACCGTAGTTCGATAAATCTATCATTGGAATATCCATGCGCTTCTTCATGGACAACATTTCCCATTCCCATCCGACATCCGTTTGGACCAACACACTTCTAAAGAGTTCATGGCGCTCTATCAGGCGTTGCATAATTGCAGATAACCGTTCTACATCCAGCAGGTAACTATCAAAAGGAATGACACCTCCTGAGGATTGCGGATGCTCCAAATGATAATACTGAGCGGGAGCAAGCGCATAGCGTTGTAAAGGCTCTCCTGCCAGCATCGTGCTGTTCCATTGGTCATTCATCCGCAGCAGATGTTCCAGCCACTCCTCAGCATGCCGCTTCACAGCTTCATCGTCTACCATCGTATCTGTGTATAGCTTTTCACAGTCAGGTACTTGAGCAGCTGCTTCAAAAGGAAGCAAATGATGTGGATGAAGGTCAGGATGAAGACGTGCCAAAATAACTTTCTTCAGGGCCTCTGCTTGTATAGAATCGAAAGGATCTATGTGCAAAGTTAATTGATCTCCCCCTTCAACAGCTGTTGATTGGAAATGAGCATGTACGTCATAAGCCTCTTCGATGATGTCGATTGCCTCGGCAATAGCACGTGTTAACATACCCGACATCGAAGTGTCTGCTCGCATATACTCTGATATTTGGCGAATAGTCTGATATTGAAACACCTGATTAATCCCTATTTCAATGCCAACAGCCTGAGCCTGTGAAACCAATTGAATGGCTTTTAGCGAGTGTCCGCCTAAATCAAAATAGTTATCATCAATGCCAACCATACTGACACCCAGATTTTGCTTCCAAATATCTACCATATGCTGTTCCATGCCGTTTCGCGGGGCTGCATATTCAACACCTGTTTGAATGTCTCCGTCCGGCGCAGGAAGCGATTTACGATCAATTTTTCCGTTAGTGGTCAACGGCATCTTCTCCAATTGAACAAAATAGCTTGGCAGCATGTACATCGGAAGATTTGGAACCAACGCTGTTTTAAGTTCCTTAATGGTCAGATCGCTATCAGCCACAAAATAAGCACATAAATCTTTTTGTCCTGATTCATTCTCACGAGCAATAACCACCGCTTTACGGATCGCAGGCAGGTTCATTATTTGCGCTTCCACTTCTCCAAGTTCAATTCGGTAACCCCGAATTTTTACCTGATGATCCATCCTGCCTAAATATTCAATATTTCCGTCTGCCATCCATCGCGCCAAATCTCCTGTGCGGTACATACGTTTTCCTGGTTTGAAGGGGTCTGCTATAAATTTCTCATCTGTCAGCTCACGATTTCCCATATAACCTCGCCCTACTCCATCACCACCGATGTAGATCTCGCCTGCAATTCCTATCGGAACCAACTTCCGATTCATATCCATAATATATACGTGCTGGTTAGCCATTGGCTTGCCAATCGGCACCGTATGTGTCCAAGCTGTCATCGTTTCCCCGTCAATGTCGTATGCAGTTGTGTCTACACAGCACTCAGTAGGACCATAAACATTAGTTATTTGCGGACGATATCCGGGTCGGGTGCTCAAAAATGTTTTAACGAGATGACCGGGCAGCGCCTCTGCTCCAAAAATAAAATGCTGTACATTCAGGTCTGCAACGGAGTCTTGCATTTCCGTCAACATATGCATGTGTGCCGGTGTACCATCAGTAAAATCAATCCGTTGGGATCTGAAATAGTCAGCCAAACGATGACCATTGGTGCTAATCTCTCTCGGCACCACGTGAAGCGCATGCCCAAGAAGCAGACATGGGAAGATTTGTTTCACTGATGCATCAAATACATACGGCGATAGCCATGCCATCCGCATTGGCGAGTTGTATTTCTTATATACTTGTTGTCTAAATGCAGTTGTCATATTAACAACATTAGAGTGTTGAATCATCACTCCTTTGGGTTTGCCCGTCGTACCTGAGGTATACATCACATAAGCCAAATGGCCAGGGTCACAAACTTCAGCCAAGTTGGAACAGTCTTCTGCGGATAGCCTGTGACTATCAGGTGAAATGACCAGCACATCCGACGGTACCTTCGTGGCCATTTCTGGCTTGGCAATCATAAGCTTAATATGGCTGTCTTGTAACATATAGAGCATACGTTCTTGCGGAAACTCAGGGTCGATAGGTACATATCCCCCACCAGCTTTTAAAATACCAAAAATCCCTACAATCATTTCGATAGAGCGTTCCATAATCATTCCGACCAAATGATCTGCCTGGACTCCCTCTGCTCTTAGCACGCGAGCCAGTTGGTTTGCACGCACATTTAATTCGTTATATGTGATCTGGCTATCTCCAAAAACTACAGCTACTTGATCTGGAGTCTTCTCTACCTGTTCTTCAAATAATTGATGAATGGTTTTTTCACATGGGTATTTCACCGCGGTATTTCCCCAGACATCTAATATCATTTCGATTTCCTGTGGCGTAATAATCTCAATTTCAGATAGCTTTGTCTGTGGTTCATCTACAACAGCTTTAATCAACTGGATGAAGTGATCGGCCATTCGTTTAATCGTGCTTCTCTTGTAAAGGCTATCGGCATATGTGAAGCTGAAAACCAAACCTTCAGAGCTTTCCATGGCCGTAAGTGTCAAATCGAATTTTGCTATATTCTGCTCGCCTGGGCACAGAGTAACTTGCAAGTCTTGGAATTCCGTCGTACCAGAGTCCATGTTATCTAGCTCAAAAAGAGTATCAAACAACGGATTTCGGCTCAGATCCCTCTGTACATTCAGCTTCTCTACCAGCAATTCAAACGGATAATCCTGATGTTCAAAGGCGTCAAGCACCTGACCCTTTACTTCCTGAACATATTCGTTAAATGACTTATCGCCTTCAGGAAAGCTCCGCAATGCAAGCGTGTTGACAAACATGCCGACGACAGACTGCAAATCATGATGCTGTCTACCTGCAATAGGTGTTCCAACAACGATATCCTCCTGACCGCTGTACTTGAACAATAGGGTCTTGTATGCCGCCAGTAACACCATAAATAAAGTAGCTCCCGCCTGCAAACTGATTTGTTTCAAACCACTCACGTCCTGAGGTGAAATGGCAAAGGAAACGGTGCTGCCCGAAGTGCTACGTGTTGCAGGTCTTTCAAAGTCGACTGGGATACCCAAAATCGGAATGTCGCCGCTCATTTGCTTAAGCCAGTATTCTTCTTGTTTTTCCATCCATGAGCTACCAATGTCTCCTTGCTGCCATACCGCATAATCCTTGTATTGAATTCGCAAGGCCGGCAACGTTTTTTCTTCATATAGTGCGGGCAGCTCGTTCAGCAATATACTCATGGATACACCATCTGAAATCACATGATGCATGTCAAACATAAACCAATGGCGCTGTGGAGATTCTTGTAACAGAGCAGCTCGAAGTAACGGTGCCTTCCCAAGATCAAAAGGTCTGATAAATTGTCTCATCATTGCTCTTGCTTCGTTCTCGCCATGTCCCTGCATAACCTCCAAATTGAAATCGACATGGTCGTGAATCCGTTGTACCAATTTATCATCTACGAATTCAAAAGAGGTTCGCAATGTATCATGACGCTGAATTAATTGCTTAAGCGCTCTTTCTAATCTTAAAAAATTCAGTTCTCCTTCCATCAAAAGCATGGCAGACATATTGTAGTTATTCATGCTGCTCAAAACGTATAGTCTATTTTGAGTTATAGATGCTGGATAACTGTCTCTCAATTCGGCAACAGGAATCGCTGCAAATGGATTGGGAGACAATTCATGAACAGCCTGCGCCATTTGCTCAATTGTTGGAAAGTCAAATACATAACGCAACGGTAGCTCAATATTCAGTTCTTTGTGAATTTTTGCGGCCAACGCAGTCGCACGAAGTGAATGTCCGCCAATGGCAAAGAAATTATGATGAATCCCAACGGACGGAACGCCGAGTACCTCTCTCCAGATTTGTGCTAACTTCACCTCCATGGCAGTGCGCGGCGCTGCATATTCTGCAGTCAAATCAGCATGTTCCTCGAATGCTGGCAGTGCCTTTCGATCAATTTTTCCGTTCGGTGTCAGCGGCATGTTCTGCAGCTGTATAAAATACGACGGTATCATATAGTTCGGCAATTTTTCATTCAGCAAATTCAACATCATACTGCCGCTGATTTCTTTTTCAGCTACGTAGTAAGCAGCCAAATGGTAGTCTCCCTGCTGATCTGCACGAGCTATGACAATGGATTCTTTAATACCGTCCACCTTGATAATTTGCGCTTCAATCTCACCGAGCTCAATCCGATACCCGCGGATTTTGACCTGATGGTCAATCCTACCCAAATATTCAATGTTCCCATCTGGCAACCATCGTGCCAAGTCACCTGTACGGTACATTCGCTCATAGCCAACTTCCTCTGCTGCAAACAGATTGGCTACGAATTTTTCTTTTGTCAGCTCTGGACGGTGCAGATAGCCGCGTGCCAGCCCTGGGCCGGATACACACAGCTCACCAGGGACTCCTGCAGGTGAAAGATTTCCGTGTGTGTCTACCATATACACGCGGTGATTAGATACTGGCCGTCCGATGGATATGATTCCACCTAGCTCAGAATTTTCTTCCGATACCGGCCAAAGAGACGTTGCAACGGAATTTTCGGTAGGACCATACGCATTGTAATAAGCCACCCGGTCCTTCCATTTGGACACCAGTTCTGCGGTAGAGGCCGATCCTGCTGTGAGCAGAACACGCAAATCAGGCATGCGATCCGGGTTCAGGTATACAGCATAGTTTGGCGGCAGCGTTGCAATTGTAATTCTGCAGGCAGCCATGTATTGCTCGAAACGTTCATAATTCAAAATAGTCTCGGAGGAAGGTATATACAATATCGCTCCACATAGTAAAGACTGGATTATTTCCGAGCATGACGTATCAAACGAGTAACTGGCAAACATGACCACCCGATCGGACAAGCCAATACTCAACTTTTGCTCGAAGTAGGTTTTAAGATTACTAAGACCGCGATGCTCAAGCATTACTCCCTTAGGCTGACCCGTCGTCCCGGACGTATAGATGACATATGCCAGATCGTTTGGACCAGATACAGCCTCCAGATTCGAACCGTTCTGATGATATACGGACAGCATTTCCCCTCGTACATCCTCTTTTCTTGTATCGGAAGCGACTCCGTCCTGTTCATCGTCAAGCACCAGCACCTTGCCTCCAAACAGCACCTTTTCCGTCAGGTGCTGTTGCGTTAACAACAGTTCCGTATCTGAGTCGTCCAGCATGTAGCGGATGCGTTCCTCCGGATAGGTTGGGTCTATCGGGATATATGCTCCCCCCGCCTTCAAAATTCCCAATATGCCCACAATCATATCTACGGAACGCTCTGTCATCAGACTAACCAGACTATCGGCTTTCACACCATAGCTGCGTAAAGTACGGGCCAGACGGTTTGCGCGCTCGTTCAATTCATGGTAGGTCAATTGTTGACCTTCAAAATATACCGCTGTCTGATCCGAAGTCTGCAAAACCTGTTCCTCGAACAGTCCGTGAATTGTTTGTTCACGCGAATATTCTGCCGTGGTATTTCCCCACACCTGGATGATGTGCTCCCGTTCCTGCTTAGTCAACAGATCCATTGACTCAATTAAACTATCCGGATTCGCTATAATTTGATCCAGCAACTGCAGTAAATGTCCTTGAATCTGCGACACACTCTGATGATTAAATACCTGGGCATTGTAGGCAAAATCAATTCGTAGCGTATCTCCCTGAATTACTATGATGCTTAAATCGTAGCTTTCTTGCTCAGTATTGGCCTCTTCCAAAGTAGTCTCAAAGACCATTCTATGGCCAAAAAGTGCCAGTTGTTGCACGTTCGTTGTAACCATTTCAGACATTGGCAAATGTTCATATACCGCAGATTCATCGGTTTGCTGCTGCACATTTCTCATTAACCCGATAAAGTTAGCTCCTGCTTCGGTTTGAATACGAACGGGTAAGGTGTGGTTACCCAGTCCAATTGAATGCTTCGATTCCAATATATCTGTCAAAGGACTTGATATGGAGCAAGCGAACACCACATCATCTGTACCGTTATACTTTTGCAATAAAATTCCCCAGGCTGTCTGCAGCAGCGTATTTGTCGTCACCTGCTCATTCAGTGCAATTCGCTGCAGTGCCACCGTTCGTTCAACATCCAAATTAATCTCCAGATGCTCTGTCTGATATGGACTGCGCCCCATCAGATTGGCATATGGCAATTGAGGTGCTTCTTCATAACCCTTGAGCAGAGTACTCCAGTAGCGAGAAGCCTTTAGGGTGTCCCTATGTTTTTTTAGAATCCCTTTATCTTCTTCCGAAATCAGCGTCAATTCGCCCAGCTTAGTATTGGGATTGGCTACAACGGTTTTAACCAACTGTACAAAATGCCTTGCCATGCTTTCTACCGTTTCCCGTTTAAACAAAGATGTAGCGTACAGAAATTGGAGCTGAATAGATGCTTCCTCCTCACTGACTTCAAGCGTCAGGTCGAATTTCGCAGAAACCTGCTCTATCCCAAAAGAGCGGAAGAACAACTTGTCCAACTTCACTTCCTTTTTCTCCACATTCTGCAATACAAACATCGTGTCGAACAACGGATTACGGCTCATATCTCGTTTCAGGTCGAGCTTTTCCACCAGCTCCTCAAACGGATAATCCTGATGCGCATATGCTTGCAGTGCACACGTCTTGGCGTCCTCAATGCAGTTATAAAACGTCTGTTCAGCGTGAGGATGATTGCGTAATGCGAGCGTGCCGACAAACATACCGAGCATAGGCTCCAGGTCAGCATGCGGTCTACCTGCAATCGGAGTACCGACAATGATGTCTTCCTGCCCTGTGTAATAATGCAGCAATGCTGTGTATGCAGCCATAAGTACCATGTACAGCGTAGAATCCGTATGCACCGCCAGTTCTTTTAAACACTGAGTCAATTCCTGTCCCATTACAAATTCAACAGCGTCACCTTTCGTACATCGTGTTACCGGACGCTCAAAATCAGTTGGCAAATCCAGTTGAGGCAAATCACCACTAAATCTATTCAGCCAGTACTCTCCCTGACTCTTTATTCGCTCCTGCTGAGTTTTGCTATGCTGCCACACAGTATAGTCCGTATATTGAATACGCAGCGGAGATAATACTTCACCGCTATATAAGCGGGCAAAATCACCAGCTAATATTTCAATGGATACCCCGTCTGAAACGATGTGGTGCATATCAAGCATCAATAAGTGCTGCGGCTCCTGTCCTTCTTCGTCCAATCCCAATTTGACCAGCTTTACACGTAGCAACGGAGCGATCCTCAAGTCAAATGAGCGCACAAAGGAACGGGCATGTTCTTTTGCTAAATTTTCAAGCATAAGTTCATTGGATTCTGTCCGCAGTTCTGATATTGTGGCATATTCCAACTCAAAGTGAATCGTATCGTGCACCCGCTGCATCGGCACACCATTTACCAGCTCAAAGCTTGTCCGGAGGGACGCATGACGTGAAATTAATTGACGGAATACCTCTTCCACCTGGTTCACATCTATCAGACCAATTACTCTCAGTGCTGATGTGGTGTTATAGCTTATCCCTTCCGGGTCCAGCTGGTGAAGCACATACATCCGTGTCTGTGCGAAAGAAAGCGGGTAAATGTCACGTTCTTCCGCCACCGGAATGGATGCATATGTGATTTGATCCTGTTCTTCAAGCAAGACCGCCAATTGCTCGATCGTCGGTGCCTCAAATATGTTTTGCAAATCCATAGGTTTGTTTAAATCTTTGCGAACTCTAGAAGTCAGTGTCGTCGCCCGCAGCGAATGACCACCAATTTCAAAGAAATTTTCGTTGATGCCTACTTGCGGTAGATCCAGTACATCCTGCCAGATATCTGCCAATTTTATTTCCATCCATGTTCGCGGTGCAACATGGTCGGCCAAACGACCTTCTGGTATCGGCAGCGCCTTACGGTCAATTTTACCGTTTGGTGTAAGAGGTACGTTCTGCAACTGAATGAAATGTGAAGGGACCATATAATTCGGGAGTTCTTCATTTAACATCTTGCGAAGCCCGCTCCCCGTCACTTCCCGTTCCGCCACATAATAGGCAACGAGTTCGTGTTGGTTTTGGCTATTCGCATGTGCCAGTACGATGACCTCTTGCATGCGATCTGCCTTCAGCATAGCCGCCTCAACTTCGCCCAGTTCAATCCGGTAACCGCGAATTTTGACCTGATGGTCAATCCGACCCAGATACTCAATGTTGCCATCAGGCAACCATCTTGCCAGGTCGCCTGTCCGATACATGCGTTCATAGCCCGCTTCCCCACCTGTAAACGGATTGGTCACAAATTGTTCAGCCGTTAATTCCGGACGGTGCAGGTATCCGCGTGCCAGTCCTGGGCCGGATACACACAGTTCACCTGGGATTCCTGTCGGTGCAAGTTGCCCATGTGCATCGACCATATACACGCGGTGATTTGGTACAGGACGTCCGATTGAGACGGATACCCCTGCTTCGGAGTCTCCTGGTACTGGCCAGACAGAGGTTGCTATGGAATTTTCCGTTGGACCGTAGGCGTTAACATAGGTCACACAGTCTCTCCATTTGCTGACTAGCTCAGTGCTGGTCGCCGATCCGGCCGTAAACAGGATGCGTAGTTCTGGCATTCGTTCAGGGCTCAAGTATATGGCATAGGTTGGGGGCAGCGTTGCAATTGTAATGTGATGATCCGCCATATACTGCTCAAACTTGTCATAGCTGAGAATGGTTTCTGATGTCGGGATACATAAAGTGGCCCCGTTGAAGAGCGCCTGAAGCATTTCCCAGCATGCCGCATCAAAGGAAAAACTGGCGAACGATACAACACGGTCGGAACTGCTGATCCGCAATGTCTCCCTGAAATACGTATGCAGATTGCAGAGTCCACGATGCTCGAGCATTACTCCCTTAGGCTGACCAGTCGTTCCAGACGTATAAATCACATACGCTAGGTTATGAGGACCGGATATAGCGTCCAAATTCGTACCATCCCTGTGATATACGGACACGGGTTCTCCTTTTGCTTCAGCCGTACTTGCATCCGCAGTGGCTTCGTCCATTTCTGCATCCAGCAGCAGTACCTTGCCCCTAAATTCCACTTTTTCAACCAAATGCTGCTGCGTTAACAGCAGTTCCGTACCTGAATCGTCCAGCATATAACGGATGCGGTTCTCCGGATAAGTCGGATCGATCGGAATGTAGGCGCCCCCTGCCTTCAAAATACCCAAGATGCCGACAATCATGTCAATTGATCGCTCTGTCATCAGACCGACTAGGCCGTCTGCCATCACACCATTACTGCGTAAAGTACGCGCCAGATGGTTCGCTCGCTCATTTAATTCACGGTAGGTCACTTGCGCTCCTTCAAAATATACCGCTACCCGCTCCGGTGTCTGCTTGACCTGTTCCTCAAACAATCCGTGAATCGTCTGCTCACGTGGATATGCTGCTTTCGTGTCACACCAAGCACCCAGCAGTTGCTCGCGTTCCTGAGGCGTTAATATATCCATCTCGCAAATCCGACCAGCTGGATTGATCTTGATTTGCTCCAGCAGTTGCAGCAAATGCCCCCGGATCTGTTCTACCCTTTCATAGTCATATACCTGGGCATTGTAACCAAAATGAACTCGTAGCGTCTCTCCCGGTAACACCACGATGTTAAAATCATAATTCGTCTGCTCAACCGCTCCTGCTCCGGTTATTTTAAAATCAGCTTCCTCTCTTTCACCTAATTGCTCAATTTGTTCATCCACCGGATAGTTCTCAAATACCATAATATGATTAATCAGTTCCACTTTTTGCTCTGCCTGTGCCTGAATCTCATAGAGTGGGAACGTTTCGTATGTTCCCGAAGCAAGCGCCTGTCGCTGAGTTTGCTTCATCAGCTCTGTAAATGCAGTTGCTTGTCCGCCTTGAATACGGACGGGGACCGTGTTAATGAATAGTCCAATCATCTGCTCTACTCCGGCAATGTCCGCTGGGCGTCCAGAAACCACGCTCCCGAAAACAACATCCTCTGTGCGATTATACTTTTGTAATAAAACACCCCAGGCCGTTTGCAGCAGCGTATTTATCGTTACCTGTTCTTGCTTTGCTAGTTGCAGCAAGGCCCTTGTCAGGTCTATACCTAAATCAAATTCCAGATATTCGGCCTCATATCCCTGGGTCTTCCCTGTTTTGGCCTGCGGCAAGACCGCCGTTTCCTCATAGCCCCACAGGTAACCGCTCCAATACTCCGCTGCTTCCTGACGGTTCTGCCCCTCCAGCCATTCGATGTATCGACTGTATGGTGTTACCACCGGCAATTGCGGTGGCTTCCCCTCTGTAAGAGCGGTATATCCTCCAAAGACCTCATTGGTGACCAGTGACAAGCACCAGCCGTCCATTATGATGTGGTGGAAACTCCATACAAAATGGTATGAATCGTCTGATGTACGCAAGATAGATACACGCATCAGTGCATCCTTTGCCAGATCAAAGCCTCTCTGCTGATCTCGACGCGTGAACTCCTCAATATACTGCTCTTGCGCCGTCTTCTCCTTCTCACGTATATCCTCTACGTACAGTTCTCCGCGTTTATTCCGGTACACCACTTGCAACGGCTGGTCCTGCAAATCGCTCCGGAAGTTGGTCCGAAGTGCTGAATGACGCTTTACCAGCAAGTCCAGACTGGCAGCGAATGCAGTGAGATCCAGCGTTCCCTTTAGTTCAAAGGTGGACTGCTCCACATAGGCGCTCGATTGGAAATCCAGCATGTTGTGAAACAGCATGCCTTTTTGCATCGGCGTCATAGGGTATATATTCTCAAGCTCTCCGTCAGGCTGAATTTGCTCCATCATCCGGTCTAATGTTTCCAGGCTTAGACCCGGAAGCAGCACATCACTCGGCGTCAATTCGGAGTGCTCCCGAGATGCACAATGCTGAATCACTTCCAGCACGTTCTGCTTGAATTGCTCTGCTAGTTGCTCGGCAGTATTTTGTTGGAGTGCCTTATTGTTGTATTGAATGCTTAGTTCCAGCATGCCATCTGTAACGAGTCCTCCCACGTCCATAATACAGGACATTTGGGTCAGTTCATGAGTATTAGCTCCGCTGGAATATGGAGAAAAATGCATGCCGCTATGCTGCAATGTCTGATCAAATTCGCCTAAATAATTAAAGCTGATCTGTGGCTCGGCATATGTTGCCCGGGACGGTCCATTCTGGCTGAGATATCTCCAGATGCCGTATCCAATTCCTTTATGTGGAATGTTGCGCAGCATCTCCTTCATCCGTTTAATGTGCCCGGAGATATCTTCTTCCTGGTTAATCCGCAGTAGCACTGGGTATTGGCTTGTAAACCAGCCGACCGTTCGTGATATATCCGTATCCTTCATGATATCTTCCCGGCCATGGCCTTCGAGAAGAATCGCAACCTGCTCACTGCCAGTCCAAGCGCTTAGCGTCTTGCCGAGTGCCGTCAACAACAGATCATTCACTTCTGTGTTGTACGCGCGGTGGGCTTGCTTCAGTAGTTGATCAGTCTCTTCCTTCGTAAGCCTCACATTTACGATACCCATGTCTTGCTGCATAGACCTACCACTATGCTCTTGGGACGCTGGAAGTTGGGACGAATCGTATGCCGCCGATTCGTTCACTTGCTTCCAGTATGCGTGCTCACTTTCCATCTCAGGGCTGTCGGCATAGGCTGACAACCGCTCCGACCACACCCGGAAGGAGTCTGTTTTGGCCGGGAGCTGTATGACTTCTCCACGTACAGCCTGCTCATAGGCATTCGACAAATCTTCCAACAGTACCCGCCACGATACGCCATCTACCACCATATGATGAATAGCCAGTAGCAGATGGTCCCCATCAGCGCAGTGGAACAGACCCACTTTCAGCAAAGGTCCTTCATCCAGTCGGATGCTACTCTGAATAGTGTTGGCACTGGCTTCTATAGCTTGACCCAATGTGGGACCGATTGGCACGTCTTTGAACTCGACCACTTCTAGATCATACAGCTTCCCTTCCTTCACTCCGCGGTTCCACGCTTTCCAGCCTTGATCCGTCTGGCGGAACACCATCCGCAACGCATCATGGTGCACCACCAACTGCGTCAATGCCTGGCGTAGCGACTCTTCCTCGAATCCTTGCTCCCGCTGAAGCATAACTGCCTGATTAAAGTGGTCCGGCACAGGCTGCCCTTGCTCCACAAACCACTCCTGAATCGGTGTCAGCACCACGGCTCCGCTGACCTCTTCCTGATCAGCTAATTGGCTATCCGACACACGCAGATGCGTCGCTAGCTCAGCAACCTCAGGATACTTAAACAAGTCTTTGATATCCAACTTGTATCCTGCCTGCAGTAGGCGTGAGGATACCTGAATCGCCTTGATCGAGTCCCCGCCCCGATCAAAAAATTGATCCGTCAGTCCGACCGGACCGCCGCCCAGCACAGCCTCCCATACACTGGCCAGAGCCTGCTCCGCTGCTGTCTGCGGAGCCCTATATTCCTGCGTGGAGCGGGAAATCTGCTCCGGTGCCGGCAATGCCTTACGGTCAATTTTACCGTTGGGTGTGAGCGGCATTTGCTGCATCTGAACAAAGTACGAGGGAACCATATAATTCGGGAGTTCTTCACTCAGCAGCTTGCGAAGCTCACTCCCCGTCACTTCCCGTTCTGCCACATAATAGGCAACCAGTTCGTGTTGGTTTTGGCTGTTTGCATGTGCCAGTACGATGACCTCTTGCATGCGATCTGCCTTCAGCATAGCCGACTCGACCTCGCCCAGCTCAATTCGGTAGCCGCGAATTTTAACTTGTTGATCCATCCGTCCAGCGTATTCTAATGTACCGTCTTCACGCCAGCGAACAAGGTCTCCCGTGCAGTACAGGCGATCTCCGTCCACCCACGGATTGGCAAGGAATCTCTCAGCCGTCAAATCAGGACGGTTCAGGTAACCGCGTGCGACTCCGTCTCCGCCAACAACCAGCTCACCCCATGCTCCAATCGGCTGCAGGTTAAACGCCGAATCGACCACATACGCCGTCGAATTGCGGATAGGACGCCCGATCGGCACAGAATCAAGCTGTTCTTCCTTAATATGATAAGTCGTCGAAAAAGTAGTATTTTCCGTTGGTCCATAGCCGTTAATGATATTCATGTCCGGATTATCACGCAGCACCCGGTTGATATGCGGTGCAGACAGCACATCACCTCCGACCAGCAAATACTTCACATCTCCGAACAATTTACTGTCCTGCTGCGAAAGCTGATTAAATAGCGGTGTAGTCAGCCACATCATAGTAATGCGATGGTCCCGTATGGTCTCCTTGAGCTTATCTACGTCCAAAAGATTATCCTTATGCACGAGTACAAGCTCACCGCCGTTCAGTAGCGCCCCCCAAATTTCAAACGTAGACACATCAAATACAAACGCGCAAGTCTGCAACATTCGGATCGATTCATCGAACGGCACATAATCCGTATTACGCACCAAGCGCACGACACTTTGATGCTCAACAACGACGCCCTTAGGCTTGCCTGTTGATCCCGAGGTATAGATGACATAAGCAGCATGTTCGCCTGATCCATCTATTCCCAAATTGGAAGTATCCGGACTGTAGGACGTATCATCATTCAGATTGACAATCTGTCCATCAAAATAGCAACGTTCCAGTAAATCTTGTTGAGTCAGCAGCAGTTTGGCTCCCGAGTCCTCCAGCATATAGCGGATACGGTCCTCCGGATATTGAGGATCTATCGGCACATACGCGCCTCCAGCCTTCAAAATAGCCAACGTTCCGCTAATCATATCCAACGAACGCTCCGTTAGAATGCCGACAGGCTCATTGGCCTTCACTCCAGCAGTCTGTAGTGTATGCGCTATTCGGTTAGCCTTCTCATTCAGTTCCCGATAGGTTAGAGATTGATGCCCCAAAGCTACAGCAATATGATCAGGCGTACGCGCAGCCTGCTCCTCAAACAGCTTTTGGATCGTCTGATTGCGCGGATATACAGAAGCCGTGTCGTTAAACTCGCCTGTAATCTGTTGTCTTTCCGCCGTTGTCACCAATTCCAGTTCTTCAACGCAAACATGCGGGTTGAACGAAATTTGCTCCAGCAGACGAGCAAAATGACCATGCAGACGCTCAATGCCGGTTTGATCAAAGTTCAATGCGTTATACATAAAACGAATATTTATGCCTTTTCCCGGCATCACGACGACGTTCAGATCGTAGTTGGTTTGCTCTGTAGCCACCGCGTTTAAAATTGTGAATGCATTCTGCCCATCACTTCCCAGCTGCTCTACCTGCTGCTCCACCGGATAATTTTCGAATATCATAATGTGCTTGATTAGATCCTGCTTCTGCTCGGTCAGTGCCTGAATTTCATACAGCGGGAACGTGTCATAGGCATTGGCAGAAAGCGCCTGTCGCTGAGTTTCCTTCATTAATTCAGTAAATGCAGTTGTTGGTTTACCTTGAACACGGACTGGGATGGTATTAATGAAAAGTCCGATCATTTGCTCTACTCCGGCAATGTCTGCTGGACGTCCCGATACCACACTACCGAAAACAACATCCTCTGTGCGATTATACTTTTGCAGCAACACACCCCAGGCTGTTTGCATCAGCGTATTTATCGTCACCTGTTCCTGCTTTGCCAGCTGCTGAAGTTGCGCCGTCAGGTCTATACCTAAATCAAATTCCAGATATTCAGCCTCATATCCCTTCGCTTTCCCTGTTTTGGCCTGGGGCAAAACTGTAGTCTCCTCATGGCCCTGCAGGTAACCGTTCCAATACTCCGCTGCTTCCTGACGGTTCTGCCCCTCTAGCCATTCGATGTATCGGCTATATGGTGTTACCACAGGTAATTGCGGTGGCTTCCCTTCTGTAAGGGCGGTATATCCTTCAAAGACCTCATTGGTGACCAGTGACAAGCACCAACCATCCATAATGATGTGGTGGAAGCTCCATACAAAATGGTATGCATCGTCTGATGTACGCAAGATGGATACCCGCATCAGCGTATCCTTTGCCAGATCAAACCCCTTCTGCTTATCCCGACGCGCAAATTCCTCGATATATTGCTCCTGCGCCACCTTCTCCTTCTCACGTATATCCTCTACGTACAGCTCTCCGCGTTTATTCCGGTACACCACTTGCAGCGGCTCGTCCTGCAAATCGCTCCGGAAGTTGGTTCGCAGTGCTGAATGACGCTGTACCAGCAAGTCCAGACTGGCAGAGAATGCAGCGAGATCCAGCGTTCCCTTCAGTTCAAAGGTGGACTGCTCTACATAGGCGCTCGACTGGGAATCCAGCATGTTGTGAAACAGCATGCCTTTTTGCATCGGCGTCATAGGGTATATATTCTCAAGCTCTCCGTCAGGCTGAATCTGCTCCACCATCCGGTCTAATGTTTCCAGGCTTAGACCCGGAAGCAGCACATCACTCGGCGTCAATTCAGAACGCTCCCGTGATATACAGTGGCGGATCACTTCCAGCACGTTCTGCTTGAGTCCCCTGGCTAGTTTCATTACATTATCTTCCTGTAATACTTTTGTGTTATAACGAATATCCAACTCAAGCATTTCATCCGTTACAATGCCCCCCACATCCAGGGAACACGGCATTCTCGTCTGTTCGTTAACATCTGCTCCACTGGAGTACGGTGACATGCGCGTTTCGCTGTGCCGCAGCGTCTGATCAAATTCGCCCAAATAATTAAAGCTAATCTGTGGCTCGGCGTATGCCCCTCTAGATACTACGTTCTGACTGAGATATCTCCAAATGCCGTACCCAATTCCTTTATGTGGAATGCTGCGCAACATCTCCTTCATCCGTTTGATGTGTCCGGATATATGATCTTTCCCGTTAATCCGCAGCAGTACCGGATATTGGCTCGTGAACCAGCCAACTGTTCGTGAAATATCCGTATCCTTCATGATATCTTCACGGCCATGGCCTTCCAGAAGAATTGCAACCTGCTCACTGCCAGTCCAAGTGCTTAACGTCATGCCGAGCGCCGTCAGCAGCAGATCGTTCACTTCTGTGTTGTACGCGCGATGGGCCTGCTTTAGCAGTTGATCAGTCTCTTCTTTCGTGAATTTCAAGCTCAAAGTAGCTGTGTTATTTATGGTCAATGGTTTTTTAGAATCCAGCAATTCTGTAAGCCTTAAAGACTCGTATACTTCCAATTCATTCAATTGCTCCCAGTATGCGTACTCACTTTCCATCTCAGGACTGTCGGCATAGGCTGACAACCGTTCCGACCAGACCCGAAAAGAGTCTGTTTTGGCCGGGAGCTGTATGACTTCTCCACGTACAGCCTGCTCATAGGCATTCGACAAATCCTCCAGTAGTATCCGCCACGATACGCCGTCTACCACCATATGATGAATAGCCAGTAGCAGATGGTCCCCATCAGCGCAGTGGAACAGGCCCACTTTCAGCAGAGGTCCTTCATCCAGTCGGATGCTACTCTGAATAGTACTGGCCCGGGCTTCTATAACTTGACCCAATACGGGACCGATCGGCACGTCTTTGAAATCGGCCACTTCCAGATCATACAGCGCCCCTTCCTCCGCTCTGCGGTTCCACGCTTCCCAGCCTTGCTCCGCCTTGCGGAACACCATCCGCAACGCATCATGATACACCCCCAACTGCGTCAATGCCTGACGTAGCGGCTCTTCCTCGAATCCCTGCTCCCGGTGAAGCATAACCGCCTGATTAAAGTGGTCCGGCACAGGCTGTCCTTGCTCCACAAACCACTGCTGAATCGGCGTCAGCAGCACAGCTCCGCTAACCTCTTCCTGATCAGCTAATTGGGTATCCGACACACGCAGGTGCGTAGCTAGCTCAGCAACCTCAGGGTACTTAAACAACTCTTTGATATCCAGCTTGTATCCTGCCTGCAGCAAGCGTGAGGATACCTGAATCGCCTTGATCGAGTCCCCGCCCCGATCAAAAAATTGATCCGTCAATCCGACCGGACCGCCGCCCAGCACAGCCTCCCATACACTAGCCAGAGCCTGCTCCGCTGCTGTCCGCGGAGCCCTATATTCCTGCGTGGAACGGGAAATCTGTTCTGGTGCAGGCAATGCCTTACGGTCGATTTTGCCGTTGGGTGTGAGCGGCATTTGCTCCATCTGAACAAAGTGAGAGGGAACCATATAATTCGGGAGTTCTTCACTCAGCTGCTTGCGAAGCTCGCTCCCCGTCACTTCGCGTTCCGCCACGTAGTAGGCAACCAGCTCGTGTTGGTTTTGGCGGTTTGCATGTGCCAGTACGATGACCTCTTGCATGCGATCTGCCTTCAGCATAGCCGCCTCAACTTCGCCCAGTTCAATCCGGTAACCGCGAATTTTGACCTGCTGGTCGATCCGGCCTAGGTACTCAATGTTGCCGTCCGGCATCCATCTTGCCAGGTCGCCTGTCCGATACATGCGTTCATAGCCCGCTTCCCCGCCTGCAAACGGATTGTTCACAAATTGTTCAGCCGTTAAATCCGGGCGGTGCAGATAACCGCGAGCCAATCCTGGGCCGGATACACATAACTCTCCTGCTATTCCAGCAGGTAAAAGATGACCAAAAGCATCGATCATGTACACCCGGTGGTTGGGCACGGGACGTCCTATGGAAACGGTATCGATTGCTCCGGGGTGTTCCGACACTGGCCAAATGGACGTTGCTACCGAGTTTTCTGTCGGTCCATAGCCATTAAAATAGGTGACCTGATCCTTCCATTTGGTTACGAGCTCCATCGAGGAAGCCGAACCAGCGGTGAACAGAATACGCAGATCCGGCATTCGTTCTGGATTTAGATACACGGCATAGGTAGGAGGTAATGCAGCCACCGTAATTTTATGATCCGCCATATACTGTTCAAACTGGTTGTAGTTCAGTATGATTTCCGAAGTAGGCACGTAAAGTGTCGCGCCACAAAATAGCGCCTGAAATATTTCCCAGCAAGCAGCATCGAATGCGTAGCTCGCAAACAGTAGGGCATGATCTGACGGACTTATCTGCAATGTTTCATCAAAATACGTTTTTAGGTTACACAATCCATGGTGCTCCAGCATTACACCTTTAGGCTGTCCTGTCGTACCTGAAGTATATATGACGTAGGCTAAATCATTCGCTCCTGATACGGCCTCTAGATTTGATCCTTCCATGTGATACACAGTTGGATCTTCATCCAATACTAGGACTTTTCCTCCAAAGGCGGCCTCTTTGACCTTTTCCACAAGATGGCTTTGCGTCAAAAGCAGGTCTGCACCGGAATCATCCAATATATAACGGATACGTTCCTCTGGATATGACGGATCAATGGGTACATATGCCCCTCCTGCTTTAAGAATAGCGAGGATGCCGACCACCATATCTATAGAACGATCAGTCATGAGTCCAACCAGCCGATCAGTTGTGGTGCCGTAACTACGCAGGGTACGAGCCAATCGGTTAGCACGTTCATTCAGCTCAGCATAAGTCAGACTGGAGTTCTCACAGACAACTGCTGTTGTCTTCGGTGTCTTTTCTACTTGTTTTTCAAAACAAAGATGGATGGTATCACTAGAAGGATATGAGATCTGTACTCCGCTAAATTCGGATAAAACCTGACTTTTCTCTTCTGTCGTCAGAAATTCCAAATCGGAAATCAGTAGATCCGGCTGTTGAACAATCTGCTCCAGTCCCCGTTTAAGATGAGCTGCAATTAGCTTAATCCAATTTTCATCGTAAACCAGACGATTGTAACTAAATGTAACTTCATACTGTGATCCAGGAACGACAATCACATTAAAATCATAGTTGGTCTGTACAATATCCTCTACGTCGGTAACCTGAAGTGTATCAGGCCCTTTTTCCGCATGAATAAGCTCCTCTGAATAAGGATAGTTCTCAAAAACAACAATATGACGGACTAAATTTTGTTTCAAATCCGTGTGATTCTGAATATCTGCTAGGGAAGAATAAGAGTACTGAGCAGACTCGATGTGGGAGTTCTGCACAGATATAAGCAGATTCGAAAAACTCTGGTCCGCATAACTGGTTATGCGTGTTGGTATTGTGTTAATGAACAATCCAACCATATTTTCAATTCCCGGAACTTCATCTGGTCTGCCGGATACTACAGACCCGAACACAACATCCCGGCTGTTGTTGTACATTTGAAGCAATAATCCCCATACCGTTTGAAATACAGTGCTGACTGTCGTGTGGTAGTGTTTAGATATTCTCTCCATTCCTTGAGTTAGTTCTTTTCCCAGCTTGCATGTGTAACGGTCTGCCTCGAAGATTGGATTCAATGGACGGTTATAGCCCGGTAAAATCGTTTCATTTTCCAGCCCATTTAAATACCCCTGCCAATAGGCTGTCGCTTCTTCCTTGTCCTGTTGCTCCAGCCACTGAATAAAACTGCTGTACGGATATACCGTATCCAATTGCGCAGGCACTCCAGACCGAAGGGAAGTATACATAGTAAAAAATTCCTGGGCCACCGTTCCCATGCACCAACCATCCATTATAATGTGATGAACACTCCAGACAAGTCTGGAAGACTCATCATCCCATTCAAACAGGGCAAGCCGAATCGGAACATCTTTTTCCAAATCGAAACCAGCTTGGCGCTCTGCCTTTAAAAAGGCCGTAAAATGCTCCCTTTTCTCAGCTGCGGGAAAAGCACTGATATTCTCGAAATGAACAGGCAACGCATCACGTTCTTCCAGGACAATTTGAAGCGGACGTTCTGTTTCTTTATACATAAAAATGGTACGGAATATGTCATATCGGTTCATGAGCTGCTGCAAGCTTTGCTGAACCAGATGAACATCCAGCACTTCATTAAAGGTAATAACGGTCTGCTCAAAGTAAGCTTCTGATTTTGCGTCGAGGATGGAATGAAACAACATTCCCTCCTGCATCGGGGACAGCGGATAGATATCTTTAATATTTACCTGTGCCAAATCGTTCACCTTTCCTTTATCCATGCAGAATTTGAGTTTCCACTTGCGGATATTCTTTATTTCAACAGATTTCCCAGCTTATCCGATAATCGGCTTGATATGTGTTCAAATTGCCCCATAGACAATTGATTATAGGTAAAATCCGTAGGGCTGCGCTCCGCCTGATCCTTAGTGCAACAATGATGGATAAGATTTAATAGATGTTTTTTAAAGCCGATCGTTAATCGCTCTACCGTTGCTGCACCATATTCAAGCCCGTTATATTCAAATCCAAACCGAAGGATTCCGTTCGTGATCATGCCGTTAATGTCAAATGTATTCGTCTTTTCCGCACGCGGGCTTCTCTCACCATTGGCTAAGTCTGCTAATCTGGAAATACGCCAAGGCATGTCTGCGCTGTTTTCTTCGTCGAATTGTCCCAAATAATTGAAGCTAATTTCCGGGAATGGTGCTGCGACCAGAGAAGCCGCATTAGTCTGGTCCTTGGTCAAATAACGTAAAATACCATAACCGATGCCCTTATTAGGCACCCGCCGCAGCTTATCTTTAACCATTTTGATCTGATAGGCCAAGTTCTCAGGTCTGTTGATCTCGATTACAAAAGGATACAGAGAGGTAAACCAGCCGACTGTACGAGAGATGTCCAAATCTTTAATGATCTCCTCCCTGCCGTGCCCCTCCAGCAAAATCGGGATTTCGTTATAACCGCTCCATTCATAAAAAGCCAGACCTAAGGCTGTAAGCAACAGATCATTCATTTCCGTATGATAGGCATGATGTACATGCTTCAACAGCTTTTCCGTCTCATCCCTGCCGAGTATCACCTCCACTAGGCGTCGATCTTGTATCAGGCTAACCGCGATTTCATGATCCCTTGGCAATCGACGCATCCTGCGTGAATCTACATGGTTCCAGTAGCTGATTTCTTGGCGTACCTGTACGCTTTCGGCGTAAGTAGTCAGTCCTGAAGCCCACTCTTTGTAAGCATCAGTCTTGGCAGGCAGATTCGGCATCTCACCCCGAGCTACCTGATCATAGGCTGTACCCAAATCTTCCAGTAAAATTCTCCATGACACACCGTCTACAATAAGATGGTGGATAACGATCATCAGATGATCTTCACCGGATAAATGGAATAAGGCCAAACGTATGAGAGGACCTCGTTGCAGATCCAAACTGCTTTGCAGCTCATCACCAATGTGTCGAATTTCTTCTTCAGGCTGGCTTGATTGTGTCAAATCATAGCTCGTTAATGTAAAGAACTCACCTTCGTTCACTCCCCTGTTATAGGCGGAGGCTCCCTTTTCCTCTTCCACAAAAATGAGCCGTAATGCATCGTGATGGGCTACCAGCTTGTCCATGGCGTTTTTCAGCCATAATTCATTCCATCCTTCATCATTTTGCAGCATGACCGCCTGATTATAATGGTGACGATCTCTCCGATGATGCTGAAAAAAATCGAGTTGAATGGGTGTCAATTCTACCTCACCCTCTACAATCCCTTGGGGAATGATACGGGTGATTTTTTTTATAAACGGCGCTATCAGGTGAATTTCAGGGTAACGGAATAAGTCCTTTACTTCCATTTTCAGGCCTTTGGCATTTAAGCGGATTGCAATTTGCAATGCTTTAATCGAGTCCCCACCAAGCTCGAAAAAGTTGTTGTGTAATCCAATTGGTTTAACACCGATCACTTCTTCCCAGATCAAAGCAATTGTTTTTTCCAATTCATCCTGTGGTGCTTCATATACGGTATCCAACGGTGCTATTTCATCCGGTTCGGGCAGATTGGATCGGTCTATTTTCCCGTTATGGGTCAATGGCAACTGTTCCAATACAATGATTTGGGCTGGAACCATGTAGACTGGTAACTGCCGAGCCAGTTTATCCCGCAGCATGTCTTTCTCAGCTGCACCTGCAACATAGGCACATAAATACTTTTGTCCCGCTGTGTCCAGTCGATCAACAACAACCGCCTGGCGTACTCCTTCCGTTTCGAGCAAAATAGATTCGATTTCTCCAGTCTCAATCCGGTATCCGCGAATTTTATATTGGTAGTCAGCTCGCCCGATAAAATCAATATTCCCATCTGGCTGCCAGCGTGCCAGATCCCCCGTACGATACAAGCGTCCACCGGGCAAGAACGGATCAGACACGAATTTCTCAGCCGAAAGCTCCGGCCTATTAAGATATCCCCGCGCTACAGAAGCTCCACCAATACACAGCTCGCCCGTTACACCGACAGGGACCGGACGCATCCTGTCATCAACAATATATAACTTATGATTAGGTAGAGCTCTGCCGATAGGGACAATACCGGACAGAGGCAATTTTTCCAGCTCGTCCTCATAAAAACTAGATTCGATTGCGGCTTCGGTAACTCCATACGTATTAATAATCCGCATTTTGCTGCCAAAGCGGGTCAACATCTTACGGTAATCAGCAACAGCCAAGCTATCTGCTCCAGTAGTAAGAAGCTTTAGAGAACTGATATTTGTACCATGCTCATAGATGTAATTCAATAGCAGAGCTAAAAGCACAGGCGGCGTCTCAAACGTAGTAATCTCCTGCTGCTCCAACAGTGTAGCCAAGGCAGCTGGATCATTTCTCACGTTTTCAGGACAAATGACCAAGGTACCTCCATTGACAAATACCTTGGCCAAATCGCATGCAAACACATCAAACGACATGCTGGCAATTTGCAGTAGCTTAATAGGGAAATCTTTAAATCCTTGGCTGTGTCTGTAACCGAGTGCGGTGTTGACATATTGTTGATGTTCAACCATAACGCCTTTGGGCTTACCTGTGGTACCCGATGTATAAATGACATACGCCAAAGAGCTGGGCTCATATGTGGAGATATACTGCTTGTTCGAATCCATCTCGGACTGGAGTGGCAAGGTAGCGAGATCGACTACCTCGCCCATAAAATCCATTGTTTTCAGCCAGCCCTTCAGGTGAGATTGCGTAAGCACAATCGTCGTTCCGCAGTCACGCAGCATATATTCAATACGTTCTTCTGGATACACGGGATCTACTGGCACATAGGCAGCTCCGGCTTTCATAATGCCCAGCACCGCCACTATCATCTCAACAGACCTGTCAACCATGACAGCGACCAGACTCTCCCGTGTAATTCCACGCTTCTGCAAAAGATGGGCAAGAGCGTCTGCTCTATCATTAAGTTGTCTGTAAGTGAGCATCGTATCTTCATATATGACGGCCGCTTGTTCTGGTGTACGCTCCGTCTGCGCTTCGAATATCCCGTGAAAAGTAAGTGCAGGAAACTGGACAACGGGTCCGCTCCATAATTTCGTCATATTAGCCTCTTCTTCGGTTGTTAACAGCCGAACGTCACGGAGGCAAACCTCTGCATTACTGGCAATTTGCAGGAAGACATGCTTCAAATAATGGGCCAGATGCTTCATCGCTTCACTGCTATAGACCTTGCCGTTATAGGACAATATGAAACTCATTGCCTTCTTATCTTCAACCTCAATATTAAAGTCATACGGTATTTCTTCGAATAACCGAGCGTCCTCAATAATGAATCCGAGTTTGTCTTGCCAGTCCCGTCTCCCGATCATGTTTTCCAGCGGATAGTTCTCGAATACAACGATATGATCAAGCAAGCGTTGCTTGAGTGCAGATTGCGACTGGATTTCAGCAAGTGAACAGTATCCGTTCCTCCTTCCTTGGACAGAGGCTCTCTGGACATCGCGCAATAATTCAACAAAACTCTTTTCTTCATTTAATCTAATTCGTAATGGAATGGTATTAATGAACAATCCGACAATTCGCTCTACTTCATCCAATTCCGACGGGCGGCCAGATACCACCGTGCCAAAAACTACGTCTTTGCTTCCGTTGTAACGACCAAGTACAATTCCCCAGGCGGCCAGAAAAAGACTGCTGAGCGTGGTCCCATTGCATTCAGCAATCGCCCGCAAAGTGCTGGTCTCTGTTTCCGTCAGCGTCGTTCTATATTCCTGCAGCAGATAGCCGCCTTTTTCAGGAGTTGTAGCTGGAGTTTTTAGCATCGGAAGTCCAGCCGTTTGTTCGTAACCTTGTAATTCAGAACTCCAGTAGCCCTTGGCCGCCTCCTGATCCTGTTCTTCAAGCCAGTCGGCATACCCGGTGTAAGGTCGTGGTTCAGGCAATTGAACGGGACGGCCTGTACGATAAGCCTCATAGGCCGTTAACAACTCGTCCATTATGATGCCAAGACACCAGCCGTCCATAATAATATGGTGAAAACTTACAAGTAACGTATAAGCATCTTTATCCGTTTGAAGTACAGCCATCCGGATGAGCATATCCCTGCTCAAATCGTAATGGGTGTTACGGTCCACATCCATAAATCTACGAATAGCATCGGCTTGCTCCTTTCCGGTCAGCTCTGTCATATTCTCGTAAGTAATCGCCGTGTTTCGCTTCTTAAAGACAATCAGCCGCGAACGAGAAGCGGATTTATGATAAATGTTCGAGCGCAGTGTTTCATGACGCTGAACCAACAGCTGAAAGCTTTCTTGCAGGGCATTCCAATCCAGATCTCCCCGAATAGAAATACGTAATTGCTCGTAATAAGCCTGTGATTCTGGTTCCATCAGCGCATGAACGAGCATTCCTTCCTGTAAGGGAGTCAAGTTGACCACTTTTTCAATTTCAAGTCCTTTGATCATGGATATCCTCCTCGGACGAATCGTTATAGATTCTCATAAAACTGCTTCATGTCTTCAAACTCATCTAGATCCAAACCACGTGCTCCCACATCCGATGGTGTTAGTTGCCGTCTGGATTGGTCCAGACAATGCTGAATAATGCCCGACAAATGATGTTCAAAACGCAACTGAAGCATTCGGATAGTATCTGCTTCAAACGCGTGACGGTTATAAAGCATGCAGATGGAAAGCTTACCGTCTTTCAGCCGCCCATCCAGATAGAGGGGATAGGCTAAATCAGAAACGCTACAATTCTGGCCGGACCATAATTCAGCATCCATAGGCGAAGTATGAAAGTGAGAGGAACTGACCGGTTCAGAATGAATCAAGCGGAAGCCAATTTCCGGGTAATACTGAGCATTAAATTCTGATCTGCCAGAGGATGCAGCTCCATATTTTAGTAATCCATATCCTAAACCCTGGTTGGGTACTTGCCGGACCGTCTCCTTTACGTTTCTGAGCAAAAGAGAACTGTCTTCTCCAGGCTCCATATCCAGAACAAGCGGATATATGGAACCGAATTGACCTACGGTTCTTGAAAGGTCCGGTTTGTCCGAAGTCACAGTTTGTTGCTCCCGATCATAATGCTCAAATCCAATGGCAATCTTAGACTGTCCAGACCATTCCACTATAGTCAGTCCCAATGCAGCAAGCAGTAACTCAGCGGTCACCGTATTATAGGTTCGGTTAGCCCGTGTTAACAGCTGGCTTGTTTTCTCGTCCGAAAGCTGTATGATGCAATGCTCTACTGGACGAAGTGCTTCTGAATGTACAGGTGCCTTATGATCCTTCGGTATAAATTCGCCATCGAAATTAACTTTATCCAGCCAGTAGAGTTTCTCTTTGGCCAGCTTTTTGCTGTCTGCATAGTCTTCTAGCCACCGCATCCAGGAGCGGTAAGAATCTGTTTTGTCAGGAAGCACTATCGGTTCCCCGTTAAGAGCTTGTTCATAGGCAGTTGTGAAATCCTCAAGCAGGATACGCCAAGATGTAGGATCAGCCACTAGCGGATCTACAGAAAGAAAGAACTGGTCGGAGCCCGACATCCGGAATAAGCCTGCGCGTACTCTGGGTCCCTCAAACATTCCATAACTATTTTGAATCCGGAAGCATTCGCTCTGTAATTGCTTGCTAGCTTGATGGTCATCATCTGCAAGTGAGAACACATCAAGTGTGAACCATTCTTCATTTTCATCTCGGTATACAAGGGTTGACGGTTCGTCGATCGACGCCTGACCAAGCCGTAATCCCTCGTGATGAGTAGTTAATGTTTGCAGCACAAACCGTAACAGATCCTCATCGAAATGCGGGTTGCCTGCAAATAGCATGGATGTTGCCGTCCGTAAGGTGTAAAATGTACCCAGTTCATGCATCTGCCGTTGAATCGATGTTATTGGAATCTCTCCATGTATTGAATTCTGGTCTGTGTAGCGGAATAAAGTTGTCACAAGCTTGCTGAGATCCTCAATGAACGGGTGCTCCATCAAGAGAGAAATGTCAAGGGAATAACCATGCTGACGCAGACGTGAGGCAACCTGAACGGCCTTAATAGAATCGCCGCCAAGCAGAAAAAAATGATCTCGAACGCCTATATGATCACTTCCCAAAACGTCTTGCCATACCACGACCAGCGCCCTTTCCACATCTGTTCTCGGAGCAACATAATCCGTCTGTAAAGAGTCATGTCGGTCCGGCTCAGGTAAAGCTTTTCGGTCCGTTTTTCCATTGGCCGTAAGGGGAAGCTGCTGCATAGGCACCACATATGCTGGAATCATATAAAACGGTAGCTTCTGCTTGAGCGCATTCTGCACGTTCAGCGGACTTAATGGCTCAGAAGCCACAAAGTATGCACACAAATCCTTGTAGCCGTCTTTGTTCTCCCGTGCTATGACTACTGCTGACTGGATTCCGTCTACAGACAGCAACTGCGCTTCAATCTCGCCCAGTTCAATACGATATCCTCTTACTTTAACCTGTTGATCGATCCGCCCCAAATATTCAATGTTGCCGTCAGGCATCCAACGCGCCAAATCTCCTGTGCGGTACATCCGCTCATAACCCTCCGCTCCGCTATTAAACGGATTAGTAGCGAACTTCTCCTTGGTCAATTCCGGTCTATTAAGATAGCCACGGGCTACTCCTATACCACTGATACAAAGTTCTCCCGCCACTCCAATCGGCTGCAATCGCTCCGTACCTTCCTGTACAACATACAAATGAATATTGTCAATCGGTTTACCGATCGGGATCACCGAGTGCTCTTCCACAGGCTCGCATTCAAAGAATGAAACGTCTACAGTAGCTTCTGTTGGACCATATAAGTTAATTAGTTTTGCGCTTCCAATCCCTGACATAATTCGATAGAAACGCGCCACCTGCTGAGGAGGCAATGCTTCACCGCTGGCAAATATATGTTTTAACGTTTTCAATTTTGCTTGCACTGTTTCCCTTGGCTGCTGCTCCAGATATTCCAGAAAAATATGCAGCATCGCGGGTACAAAATGAAGGGTGCTTACCTTGTCTTCATTAATGGTGTTCAAGATCTGTTCGGGAGACTTTTCTCCGCCGATTGGCAATAAGCTTACTTTAGAGCCTACCATCGACCACCAGAACAACTCCCATACGGATACGTCAAAAGTAAAGGCAGTTTTTTGCAAAATCGTATCTTCTGCGCTTAGGCCGTATCTATTGTGCATCCAGCAGAGCCGATTCACGACTGAGCGGTGTTCAACAATAACCCCTTTCGGTTTCCCTGTAGAACCGGATGTATAAATGATATAGGCCGCATGGTTGGGTTCTGCTATAGGTTCAAGGTTGGTGGCATCTTCATGCCAGCTACTCATGCAGTCGGTCGTAGGCTCCGTCGACCTGGATGCTTGCAAAGCCATGATCGTGGAAGCATAATCCAACACCATTACCTTGCAGTCCGCATATTGCTCCAGCTCTTCTGCAAACTGTGGTTGTGTCAGCACCAGTTGTGTTTTCGAATCTTCAAGCATATATTGAATTCTTTCCTGTGGGTATCCCGGGTCAATGGGTACATAAGCTCCACCTGCTTTTAGAATTGCATAGATGCCAATCATCATCTCAGGTGAACGCTGAGCGATAATCCCTACCGGCTGATCCGGTCCCACTCCTTCCGCCCGCAACGTTCGCGCTAAACGATTCGCCAGCTCATTCAACTCTTGGTAAGTCATACACTTATCTCCAAATATGATTGCCATTTCATTTGGAGTCCTGCTAACCTGCTGCTCAAACCTTCCGTGAATCGTTGCATCCCGCGGAAAATAGGCGGAGGTGTTGTTGAACTCATATAGTAATAAGTGCTTATCTTCTTCTGTCAGCATATCCATATCAGCCAAGCGAATTCCGACATCTTGAGTTACGATTTCCAACACTTTTATATAATGGAGGGCAAATCGCTCAATTGTCTCCAGCCTAAACAGGCTGGTCGCATACTCCCAGGTGAAAGTTAACTGGTCTTGAGTTTCCGTTACATGTAATGAAAGATCGAACTTCGATACACCTGCATTAAACTCATTCGGTCGCAAACGAAGTCCGCTGAGTTCAATGACCTCTGTTCCCTTATTTTGCAGACTGAACATCGAATCAAAGATGGGATTGCGGCTTACATCGCGTACTCGATCTAGTTTGTCGACCAGTTGGTCAAATGGATATTCCTGGTGCTCCAACGCAAGCAGAGTGTTATGTTTTACGTCCTCCAGAAAAGCACTGAATGGCTGAGACGCCAGCGGTCGATTACGGATAACTAAAGTATTCACAAATATGCCGATCATCGCTTCCGTATCCGCATGCCCTCTACCCGCTGCCGGTGTACCTACGAGGAAGTCCTCTTGCCCGGAGTATTTGCTTAACAGCACATTATAAGCTGCCAAAAGCACCATAAAGAGCGTTGCTCCCGTGTCTCTTGCCAATTGATTAAGTCTATCCGTCAGCTTGGATTGCACAATGAAGGTAAGGCTGTCCCCTGCGAAGCTCTGACTTGACGGACGAGCAAAGTCAGTTGGCAGGTCTAATACAGGGAGCTCGCCGTCCAACGTGTCTAACCAAAATGCTTCATCCTTTGCTTGGCTGTCTCCGGCATAATGTTGTTTTTGCCAAACGACATAGTCCTTGTAGTGAACGTCAATGGGGGCAAGTGGCATACCCTGATACCGCGTGCTGATCTCATCCATTAATACTGCCATTGAGAAGCCGTCTGAAATGATATGGTGCATATCGATGAGCAACATAAACTGGTCACGATGGATTGCGAATAACTCAGCACGAATTAAAGGAGCCTTACTGAGGTCAAATGGCTGAATAAACAGTTCACGGGCGTGATTAGCATCCTCTTCGGAAATTGGAGTAACAGGAATGTCCAGTGAAAGCACATCCTGTACCTTCTGCACGGTTTCCCCGTCTACTATCTCAAAATACGTCCGAAAGGATTCATGCCGTGAAAAAACCTCCTTCACTGCATCAATGAACTTGGAAACGTGTAACTCTCCCTCTATATGCAGTTGACCCGATACATGATACGCTGCACCTCCACCCAGTTGATCCAGCACATACATTCTTTTTTGAGCGGGAGATACCGGATAAAAGGGCTGTAAATCTGCCGGAACAAGCGGCTCAAACTTTCGCTTTTGTCCTCCTTTTACATGTGCCGCCAGTTGTGCAATCGTTTGCAAATGTAAAATTTGTACCAGCGGAATATATACTTCGAATTCCTTGTTAATTCTGCTTAGAAGAACAGTCGCTTTTAAGGAGTCTCCACCCATTTGAAAAAAATTTTCGTTGTATCCGATATCAGATACATTCAGAACTTCCTTACATATGGATATCAGTTTGTCCTCAGTCATATTGCTGTCAGAAACCTGCTTCTGCGAGTCCTCTATCCTGATATCTTCTGGTTTCGGCAATAATTGAAAATCCGGCTTCCCATCAGCCAAAAGAGGGATGCTATCCATCAGAACCCAAAAGCGAGGTTGCCCATAATCAGGAAGTATTGAGCTAACACTCTCTTTCAGCTTCGCTATATCCCACGAATTAGAATTATTGTCCACTATATAAGCCACTAGATACGAAGAGTTACTGCTTTCACCGTCTTTCCGTGCCGTCAAAACACAGGCATCCAAATCTAGTGCTCGCAAAAGATGTTTCTCTATCTGCTCAAGATTCACTTGATGACCGCGAATAAGAACATCTCGGTTGGCTGCACCGATATGTCGAATTCTCCCTCCAACCTCGATATAAGCCCATTCCAGCGTCGTTCCCAGTAAACCAGCGGATGTGGCCAAATATACTTGTCCGATGGTACCCGTAGGAGACGGATGTTTATATTTGTCAAGGACACAAGGATAATTCCCTTTAGAATCCGCGTATGTCCCCCACACTTCCAAAAGCCGCTCCCTTTCCGTACTTCGAAGCAAAGACAGCGCAGATATCCGCATTCCGTCTTCCTGCACAACCGAGCTCAGCAGATGTAAAAAGTATTGTGCCCATACTTCCAGAGTGTCTTGTTGAAAAAGACTCGCAGCATAGTCGAAATCAAGCCGCAACTGCTGACCAGACTCCGTAACATTCAGAAACAACTCATATTGAGTGGACAATATTTCATGCTCCAACAATTCTGTTTCCAGTCCGTAATAGTGAAACTCTGGAATGGGCCTATCCATATTGAACAACACCTTAAGGACGGGCAAATGCCTTAATCCTATCTGGGCAAGTCCGGCAAAGCTGTATTTCTGATAAGCATCCAGCGTATGCATTACTCGCTTGACCGTCTGTGTGAATTCCGTGAACGTTGCTCCAGAGTCTACCTCACAAATCACTGGGAGCAAGTTAACGCAGTTGCCAATTAGCGGGGACACACCCATATGAGATTGCCCTGCGGTTGGAATACCTACCATGATTTGATTCTGGCCTGTCACTCTGTGTAAAAAAAGCTGGAAAACAGATAATAAAGTCACAAACATGCTGTTGCCAAGCCGAATACTGACTGATTTCAGTTGCTTCACCAGAGGTGCATCCACCACAATGGTGTATCGTGCTCCGCGCGAAGAAGGAGAGCTGATGTTGCGTTGGAGAGACGGCAAGTCAAGGGCGGGCAATGGCTTCGCAAGTACATCTGACCAAAAAGCAAGGGCAGCCGCTCCACCTGCCTCTAACTGGTTTTGCTGCCATGCTGCGAAATCTCGAAACGGAACAGGGTCGGGAAGCGTGCAGTGTTCCCCCTGTACACAAGCGGAATAAAATTGTTCCAATTCATGGAAAAACACTCCGATGGACCAGCCATCTGCAATCAGATGATGAAATGTAAATGCAGCGATGTGCTTCTCATTCGACGTTTTTAAAAGCCGGATACGGAATAAAGGTTCGCCTGCACTTATTGGGAATACGGTCTCCCTATCCTTCTCCATCCAAGCACGGATATCGTGTTTCTGCTCCTCTACAGAAAGACTGCTGATATCATGCAGCGGAATGCTGAGGGTCATTGCCGGGGCGATGATCTGCGTTTCTCCATCCTCTCCCATGAAGGTGCGTAAGGCTTCGTGACGTTTAACAATGCGATGGACAGCTTCATTAAATTCCTTAAGATGTAGCGGACCCCGGTAGCGCAGTAAAACAGTCTCATGAAGCGACTGCGATTCCTTTGAATCCGAGACCGAGGCGAACCATAACTGCTTCTGATCCGGAGTCAGCATAATCGTCGATTCCTTAAGGTCTGCAGTTGCAGTTTCAGGAATAAAAGGCTTGTTTAGATGGTTTTCATGAGGGTACAGATCCGGCAGAAATCCTCCTTTGCGCAGCTCATTAACACTCTCTTTAATTGCCTGTACAATCCGCTCTATGTCTTTCGAAGTATGAGCCGTTGACAAAAAACAGTTCCGGCCTTCCCATATATAAATTCCTTTATCCAGCATGTGATAGAAGAATAGTTCCAAGTCACCTTTAAGGATGAAACGGAACAAGGAACCGAAGTAAACGACCTTTATAGGTATCTGTTCCTCCGTAAAATAGTGATTCAGTTCTGCTGCGAACGCCTTCGTACGACTATTCAGCTCGTTATGCAATTGCCCCCTGTCCTTCTCCAACTGCTCTAGTACGGCCAGGGAAGCTGCCATAGCCAGGGGGTGATGGCAAAAAGTTCCCGCTACAAACGTCCGCTGTTGCTCATGCGGTGGATAAGAGTCATCTCCGAAGCTCCACACTCCTCCATCAATTCCATCCATGAACGATGCTTTCCCTGCCACGATACCGATGGGAAGCCCGCCCCCAATGATTTTACCGTAAGTTACAAGGTCGGCTTCAATCCCGTACCACGCCTGCGCGCCCCCCGGCTGAATACGGAAGCCTGTAATTACCTCATCAAAAATGAACGCGGTCCCGGATTGCTCCGTAATCTGACGTACTTCCTTCAGAAAAGCTGCGGGCTGGAAATCAGGGCGACGACTCTGCACTGGCTCTATGAGAACAGCAGCCAGTTCATAGGCATGGGAGCGGATATATTGGAGTGACTCGTCCGTTCCATAACTGAGCACAACGACATCGTCCACCATGTGCTGTAGTACACCAGGTGCCAGGGGAGTGGAATGTTGTTCCCTGTCATCCGTTGTCCCCCCCAATGCCAATATTCCATCAAAAGTACCGTGATAGGAACCAGAAAAAATCACCACCTTATCCCGTGCGGTGGCAGCCCGAGCTAACCGAAGAGCGACCATGATCGCCTCTGTCCCCGAGTTATATAGCGCAATTCGTTCCATGCCTGTCATCTTGCAAATCTTTTCGGCAATCTGCCCGGCCATATTGGACATCGGTCCAAGGCACATTCCGTTATGTATTTCCTTTTCTATCGATTCACGAATAAAGGATGGGTTGTGACCAAACAAATTGACCCCAAACCCCATCGTCAAATCAATATATTCATTACCGTCCAAATCCCAAATTTTAGAACCCTCTGCACGCTGAGATATAATCTGATACACCATTTCCTTGAGAGCAAGCCTAAATCCGGCCACATTCCGGTTATTGGCGTATACAGACCTGTATTGCTGAGTATACTCTTTAGTCTTTCGTGTGCGCATCGTGTAATGTTCAATCAGCTTTTGCAGATGCTTTTCCTGCCTAAGTGAAAGTGAATTATGGGCTTGCACATTTATTTTTTGATAGGGAACAAATGCTTTCGATTCTTTTCCGTCTGGCAAAACAGCTGAGACGGAAGCCTGGACGGAGGAAATAGAAGTAACTGTGGCAGCTACCTCCTGCATCGCGGATGTCTGAGGCTCGACAGCAGTTTGTAGTGAATGCGATTCAGACATTGCCACTGGTGCAAGACGAGACTGACGTAGTATTTCCATCTGCTGCGACATGAGTTGAAGTTGCATTTCTAAAATTCGTTCTCTCCCCGCAAATATATCCTCATTTGATAGCTTGCTTTCATGGGATGCGGGATCTTCTATAGGGGTAGTGGATTTTTGACTCCAGCCCGGCAAGACGGAAGGCACCGAAGAGGTGACACTGGACGACGCAGTCAACTGAAGCTCCTCCGAATTCCGGGTCAATTCTTCAGAGGTCGAGGCTACCCTATCAGCAATATAGTTTGTCAGCAACTCTAGCGTAGTCAGTGATTCAAAAAATTCGTTCATCGGGATTTCCAAGCCAAACGTACTTTTAATGCTATGTCTAACCTGAGACAGAAGAATAGAGTCTAAACCCAGTTCTAAAAAATGTTTTTGCGGCTCTAATTCGTCTGGACTGAGTTGGGATACACTTTCGATTATTTTTGACAGTTTATTAGTAATCGTAGATTTTTGCGGATTGGAAGCAGATTCCGTCGAGAAATACTCATTCACCATCTTTTCAGACTCCTTTACTATGGGGTATTCAAGGAATTAATTTTATCCTTTCCAACTATGGGCTAGCCTAAAAAACACGATATGACCTAGCTATGGGTACAAGATAAAGTTCTCATAAGAAGGTAAATATGAACGGTCCACTGTATAAGAAAACTATCTTCATACTAATAAAATATAATTATCCATCTGTTAAAGCGAGGATCTAATTTGTTTTATTAAACCATCAATGGCTAAATGCGCTTATCTAACTTATTATGCAGGATATAGTTTTTTTCCAGTTTTGATTCTTAAAAACTCATTTTTTTCTTTTACTCGCTGGCATGCATCCTCATAAACTTTAAAATTCACGACATTCAAAGCTCAAATTAAAGACTCAAAAGCTTTAATATGGTTGCTCTGCCCTTTACGAGCGATTACAACCACCTGCAAAATATGACCTTTGTTGGCTCCTGTCGATTCAGCGCTGCCTCACAGTCCAATTGTGATTTTCTCCGATTGGCTTTTACATAACTGATGCCCTCACTACTAAAAATGCCAAGTCCTAAGAATAGAACCTGACATTTCATCAAATTTGAAGCGTAAAGACGTCGAAGTGCACTTTATTCAATTTTTCGGCAAAATCAATACGGGATTGGCCAATTCACTTAACGTCTCACATTAATGTGTTCGCGTGTCAGAACGGGAGTCACTTCGTTTCTTGGCATTAAGCGAACCAGAACTGCTTTTGATCCGGGGTTAGTGGGATGACCATTTCATCCGCGTCCCTTGTCGATGCTTCTGAAGGGTCGGATATAGGCAATCTTTGCTTACCTGGACCTGGGCCTTTCCCGTTCGGGGTCAGATCGGGCAAGAAGCCCCCTTTACGCAGTTCATCTACACTGTCCTTGACAGCTTGTATGATCAACGCAATATCTTCCTCCGTATGAGCGGTCGACAAGAAGCAGTTCCGCCCTTCCCAGATGTAAATACCCTTTTCCAGCATATGATAGAAGAAAAGCTCCAGATCGCCCTTGAGTACGAAGCGAAATAGTGAGCCAAAGTGAACAATTTTTATGGGTATCTGCTCATCGGTAAAGTAACTATTTAACTCTGCTGCCAACGCCGAAGTATGGCTGTTCAACCGATTTTGCAGCTGCTCCCCGTGGTTTTCCAAATAATCCAACACCGCCAAAGATGCCGCCATCGCCAGCGGATGATGACAGAACGTACCGGCTACAAAGGTTCGGCGATGCTCATTCTGAGGATAGGAATCGTCTCCGAAGCTCCAGGAGCCTCCGTCAATCCCATCCATAAAGGCGGCTTTCCCTGCTACGATACCGATTGGCATCCCTCCGCCAATAACTTTACCGTAAGTCACAAGGTCAGCTTGTACCCCAAACCACGCTTGAGCGCCTCCCGGTTGAATTCGGAAGCCTGTAATCACTTCATCAAAAATAAAAGCTGTACCAGATTGCTCCGTGATCTGGCGAACCTCCTGTAAAAAGGCCTTCGGCTGAAAATCAGGACGACGACTTTGCACCGGCTCCACTAGCACAGCAGCCAGCTCCTGCCCATGGGTACGTATATAATCCAGCGATTCGTCCGTTCCATAGTTAAGTACAACGATATCATCAACCATGTGCTGCAAAATGCCAGGAGCAAGAGGTGTGGAATGCTCCTTATTGTTGCCAGCGCTACCCAACGCAAGCACCCCATCGAATGTACCGTGATAGGAGCCAGCAAAAATGGCTACTTTAGCTCGCCCGGTGGCAGCACGCGCCAAACGGAGGGCAACCATAACCGCCTCGGTGCCGGAATTGTACAAGGCGATCCGTTCTACACCGGTCAGCTTGCAAATCTTTTCGGCGACTTGTCCTGCCATGTTGGACATGGGTCCGACACACATGCCGTTCTTTAGCTCTGCCTCAATTTTTTCACGAATAAAGGCTGGATTGTGTCCAAACAGATTAACACCAAAACCCATGGTCAAATCTACATATTCATTCCCATCCAAATCCCAAATTTTGGACCCGTCTGCACGTTGAGATACAATTTGATAGACCATTTCCTTTAAAATAGGCCGGAAGCCAGCTACATTACGGTTATTCGCGTAGACAGACCGATACTGCTGAGTGTATTGCTTGGTGCTTAGCGTCCGAGCAGTATAGCGCTCAATCAGCTCTTGCAGATGTTGTTCTTGTCGGTGTGAAAGCAATTCATGGGCTTTGACCTCCAGCTTTTTATATGGCGTAAACGGTTTTGCTTCATGGACTGCCTTCTTCGGAACAGCTAGTACCGGTGGAACAGTAGCTAATGCAGTTGCGACTTCCTGTTTGGTTTCAATGCTCTCTGCGCTTTCTATATTTTCTGACGGTAAAGCCCTTCCCGGTTGAGTTCGGAGCACATCAAGCTGCTGTGACATCACATGCAGCTGCTGCTGCAAAATCTTCTCGACACTCGCAGAAGTCTCTATAACCGTTGTGCTTTGAGATGGCTCTTGCCCGGACGTAACTATTCCATGAGACGATGTACCAATTGCGCTGGATTCCTGCCCTGTCCAAGTTGATACTGTAGTAGCATCTACCCGATTAAGGGGTATTTTCGGTTGTCTTTCCACAGCACCAACTGCTGCTGTCTCGTCTGAATAGGAAATACTCACCTGATCTGCAACGTAGCTAGTCAACAGTTCGAGCGTGGTCAGCGATTCAAAAAATTCATTCATTGGGATATCCAGGTCGAATGTATCCTTGATACTGTGGCGGACCTGGGACAAATTAATGGAGTCCAGCCCTAGTTCTAGAAAATGTGTTTGCGGTTCCAGTTCCTCAAGACTAAGTTGTGATACATTACCGATCATTTTCGCTAACTTTTGTTGAATGGAAGATTTATGCTGTTCAGTAAACGACGCTGACGTCGAATACTCATTCTCCATAATTTCAGACTCCCTTACTATTGTATTTTTATAAACGGATGCAGTCTGCTCCGCTCGAATCTGTTCTGGCACATGAATCCAGCACCTTTTCTTTTCAAACGGATACGTAGGCAAAGAAACCCTTTTGTACGAGTGACCTGCGTATAGCGTGTCCCAGTCTATCTGTGCCCCCTGTACGTACTTCACTGCTACTTGTTCCAGTGCTTGCAAAGTGTCTGAGCTTCCGACGGCTGTTTTTGTACCACCACTGCTATCTACTTTTCCAATGTATACACCTTCAATGGCCTTGCCCTGCTCATGAAGCTGAAGTAATTTCGCTTTCAGAGCCTCCGCTCCTTCGGCTATCACAGCCACTCGGTATGTTAAGTGGCTTCTGCCCGTGTTAGCCGTATAGCAGACATCCTCCATCTGCAATTCTTCCTCATGTTCAAAGCGATCCACGTACCGTGCAATCAACTCGCTTAAAGCTCCTTCACTTCGCGCGGACAGTGTCAGCAGCAATGGCGATGATTCATTTTTTCGGTCGGTGGCTTCTTGATCCGCACCCTTTTTCGCTATATATTCTTCCAGCACCACGTGGCAGTTTGTCCCGCTGAAGCCAAAGGAACTCACCCCGCATCTTCTCGGAAATCCGTCTGTCTTCCATTCCCTTAGTCTAGTGTTGGCATACACCGGAGATTCTTCGAAATGGATGTTCCGGTTGGGTGTGCGAAAATGAACGAGCGGTGCAATCTGCTGATGCTTCATCGACAGCACACATTTGATCAATCCCGCAATCCCAGCAGCTTCGTATAAATGCCCAATATTCGTTTTGACCGTGCTTATCGCCACAAACTGCTTGCGCTGTGTAAATCTGCGGAAAGCCTGGGTAATGCCCTTAATCTCAACGGGGTCACCCAGCTTGGTGCCAGTACCGTGAGCTTCAATATAACTCACTGTCTCGGGATCAATCCGTGCATCACGCCACGCCTGCGAAATGACTTCTGATTGAGCCAGCGCATTGGGCGCAGAAATTCCAATCGTACTGCCGTCCTGATTAATCGCGCTTCCTTTGATCACACCCAGAATGTGATCTCCGTCTTTTTCCGCTTGACGAAGCGGCTTTAAGAGAACGGCTCCAACGCCTTCTCCCCAGCCTGTGCCGTCCGACTGATCGTCGAATGCTCGTGCCCGGTCATCGGAGGATTCCATGCCAATACCAGCTTTCAACGGCAGCAAAATAGTCTTCACTCCACCGGCCAAAGCCATCTCACAGTCTCCATTTAAAATCGACTTACATGCCAGGTGCACCGCCACGAGTGACGAGGAGCATGCCGTATCAATGGTCAGTGCTGGGCCTTTTAAATCAAGCAAATACGCAATCCGGCTGGAAATAATGGACGATAAATTACCAATGGCAAAGTTTGGAATCGCGCCTGGTTCCACCTCGGACAACAAACGCTCGTATTCAAAGCTGGTTTTGGAAAAACCGACATACACACCGACCTTTTTGCCAGCCAGCTGCTTCCCTCCATACCCCGCATCCTCAATCGTACTCCAGGCTGTCTGTAGAAATAAACGTTGATTCGGATCCATGAGTGAGGCTTCCCGTGGAGTCAACTTAAAGAAGGAGTAATCAAACTTGTCTACTTCATCCAGATAGCCGCCTTCTGCGATTTGCATATTCCTTCCTTCCGTATTCAGACGGGAAATGAAATCTTCGGCATCTTTTCTTCTTTCGTCGCTGTACGGGCCGATATTGTCAACGCTTGATGCCACATTCGTCCAAAACTGCTCCAATGTTTCCGCTTGAGGAAACTTACCTGACATACCGATGATGGCGATATCCCGGTCCTCCGACTCCTCTTTGGATTCCAGTTGCGGTGCTATAATCACCTTATGACCTAAATTCTGACTGGATATATATCCAGCTAGCTTGGCGATAGTCGGATAAGAGAAGAAGTCCGTTACCTCAATATGAATCCCGAGTTGTTCCTCTAATTGGTCCACGATCTGAACGAGTTGTAAGGAAGTTACGCCGATATCAAAGTAGCTGTCTTCCTTCCCAATTGATTGTACATTTAAAATAGCTTGGCAGATCCCAATCAGTTTTTGCTCGATTTCACCCTGAGGCACAGGGGCATAGTTCCCTTCCTGTATATTTCGAGCGGCCTCGGTCAGGGATGCCAAAACTACATCAAATTCTCCCTGCTCGTAGCTCTGAGCCAGCTTGTAGCGCTGAACCTTTCCACTAGTAGTTTTGGGAATACGGCGGATTGGAACTACATCTTGAATATGCCATCCTCCCCGATAATTCAAATGGCTTTTCAGCCTTTGGACTAGTGGCAAAAATAACTCTATTTTTTTCGTGTGCATCACAAAAACAACAATACGATCCTGTCTAGTTTGTGCATCATGTACACCGCAGACGGCTACTTTCCCTAGATCCACCCCGTCCAGTTCCTCCGCAATCCTTTCGATATCATGCGGATAAATGTTCTGGCCGTTCACGAAAATAATATCCTTGGCTCTGCCTGTAATCACCAATCGTCCGTTTCTCATAAAACCCAAATCTCCGGTAATGAGCCAGCCATCTTCTGTCTTGACCTTTGCGGTAGCCTCGGGATTGTTATAGTACCCGGCAGTCACATTTTTGCCGCTAATTTGGGTGTATCCGATTACATCATCCTTTAGCACCTGATTTTGCTCATCACAAATACGAACAGAGGTGCTGGCCATGGGGTAGCCCAAATCCGCAAATGTAAGACAACGTTTATCAGTTGAATCTACTTCTTCTATAGGTTCACCTACATGCAGTTGCTGCCGATTTAAATGAATAGTAACAAAATTATCTTTATCCAAAGGTGGAGTAGAAACACCTACGCTTGCCTCTGCCAAGCCGTATACAGGATACATGATATTTTTTTTTAATCCATGTGCACTCATGGCTTCCATAAACACATGGCAAAGCTCCACCGATATGGGCTCAGCCCCATTTAAAATCATGCGAACACTTGACAAATCCCAGTTATCCGCCGTTTTAGATTTATATTGATCCAGGAAAAATTTAAAGCCAAAGTTAGGAGAGCAGATTTGAGTCACCTTATGTTCCGACACCTTTTTTAGCCATAAAGACGGACGTCTTATAAAAAGTGCTGTCGGCATAATAAGCTGCTTAGCATGAGCAATGACACAGGTTAAATGGAAAGCGATCAATCCCAAATCATGTGTGAGCGGCATCCAGCCTAGATACGCGTCACTTGAAGTCATTCCCGTTTGACTGGCGATATCCCGAATATTGTATACGAGATTCTCATGCGTTAGCATGACTCCCTTGGGATCACCTGTCGAACCAGAGGAAAATTGAATAAACGCCAAATCTTCCGGTCTGGAATCATGAATGATCCCTTTGTTCTGATCGGAATAATCAAAATCATGGCTAGAAAAGGTCGCTTTTTTTACAGAATCAAAGAAATCCAGCATCTCATGCTGGTGAGAATACTTTTCTAGCTGCTCTAATACCTTATGATCCGCAATCATGTAAGGGGAAGTAAGGGTACTCCAGATTTTAAACAGCTTCATTTTATGTTCATCATTATTCCCGATACTTACAGGTACGGGGACGATTCCTCCGAGCAGACAGCCCCAAAACACATTCACAAAGGTGTGATTTTCTTCAATTTGCATAATCAGCTTATCTCCAGGCTGTACTCCTTTTTCCTGCAATTGATAAAGCACCTGCAGTGCTTGCTCCAGAAGTTGACTGTAGCTTACATATTCCTCCTGTGTATCACCCGAAATGAAAATAATCCCGTTTTCAGCTCTACTGGCTCGGTCCTGAATGATTTCAATTAATGTTTGAAACTGCTCCATTCTGATCCCTCCTTAAAAGGTCTAAAACTTGCTCCTGCTCTCCTGCAGATACTTGTTTGGTTTGCAATATCAGGCGAATACACTCCAGCGCTTCGCGTCTTAGTTTATAAGCAGAAGAAGATCTGCCCGATTCTATGCTTTTGAGTAACTCCTCCAACCTGCGAATAGGTAAAATAACCCCATTATGATACTCATCCTCATTCCAATTAGCATTGGGTGTAGACACCGCCACCGCCAGTGGTTTGACCAACCAATCACGGAGCGAAAAACGACGTTCCAGTTCAATCCGATCCAAGTCTCTGTCCAAGGAAAGAACTTCAAAAGCGATGTTGGTTTCCTTCGCCAAGTTTTTCAGCACCGTTCGCGGTCCTAATTCAATTCCCTGCTTCACCCCATGTTTCTCCATATACTGCATCGTTTGTATCCAACGCACTGGATGGATCATTTGCAAATGCAAACCTTGACGAATGCTGTTGGCATCCGTATATGGCATTGCTGTAACATTAGAAATGACAGGCCACAGCGGTTCATGAAACGTATATTTTTGCAGTTCCAATGCTAATCGATCAGCAGCATGCTGCATAAGCGAGCTGTGAAAAGGGCCGCTTACCTGCAAACGGGTAATTTGGAACCCACGTTGCTCTAATTGCCCTTCCACCGTAGCAACAGAGTCATGATGACCAGAAACGACGTATTGATAAGTAGAGTTATAACAAGCGATGGTAATAGGCTGACTGGTTACTGCATAGTGATCGCACAGCTCTTCTAGCAGCTTTAAATTAGCTCCCCGAACAGCAATCATGCAACCCACTCCGGCCTCTGAGGCTTCTTCCATAAAGCGCCCCCGTTCTTGTACCACCCGCAAAGCATCGCCAAACGACAAGACTCCGCTGCTTACCAATGCAGAATACTCACCCAAACTATGCCCTGCCGCAAATTCGGGAATAATCCCAACATCGTGCATGTAACGTTTGAATGCGATTACACTGATCGTGAGTAGTGCAGGCTGGGTGTAAGATGTTCTTGATAATTGGGAGATGGGTCCTTCCATACATAAAGTTTTCAAATCATATCCCAAAATATCAGCAGCTTCTTCAAAGATGAGATCTGCCTCTGAAAAACCTCCTTGCCATGCCGCTCCCATCCCGACATACTGAGACCCTTGTCCCGAAAAAAGCAAAGTCATGCTACTCATGTCTAACCCCTTTCCTCACCATAAAAGGCGGTAAAACAAAAATGTTTTTTGGGATTCAGATGTTCACATTCCTATGTATTTAAGATAGATACAGCAAAACAGTAATTGACTGTAAAAGTGAATCGTTTTTGAGTTTCAAGATGTAGTTAGAAATAAAAGTGTGTTTGTAGTCTGGGAAGTGTAAAAAAAAACTGGAGTGTGCTGGAAGTTCAGACTTGATACTTAGAAACTTCAGCATCATAGATGAGTGTAGTAAAATATAGATTAAGGCTATTAATTTAATATAAACATTAAAATGAATTAAAGTACAGTGATATATAATACATATATTTTATAAACGCAAGTAATAGATTGTGATTATATTTCTTGCTTGGCAACCAACTTGTAATGCGTTGCAGTCATTCCGCGCGAAACTGCGGATGCTTTTTTCGTGAAAGCTAATAACTGGCATCTGTCGTTAAAATAAAAAAGCCGCCAATTTGGCGACTTCATATACATAGTTATTGTCCTTCCAGTAATCGACGTTTAGGCATCGTCATAGATACGTAGCTAAATAAGTAGAAAACTGCAAAGCCGTTTATCTCCTTATGTAGTTTCCTTAATGACTACAATGAGCAAGCGGATAGTGTCGATCATCCACTGACCTCCTTGGTTAAGATTTGGCTTAATCTTCGCCTCAATGGCGGGTAGATGGACTCTTTGTCAGCAGATGTGACATCCAAGAGCATCCTTGATCCAGTGCAAGGTGCATTGGAGAACACAGCGTCAAACTGAACATCTGTCCGAAAATGACAAGCCTCTTGCAGGTAGATATTCAGTTCAGATCAGCGGTTTGAAATCTCAATTTTCCCACATATTCATCAACATACTTTTAGATTTGTTTATTTTCTGAATTCGGCTTATCAAAACCTAACAGCACTACCCTTTGAGGTGTAGAGGTGTAAATGAAGGCATTTGTTGAATCTTTTTTTGCTTTTATCTGATCATCATTGATCCTAAAAATCACTTCGTTGTGGCCTCGTACAAACGCTGTAAAATGGTAACAGCTTCAGCCCGTGTGACTAGCGCTTTTGGGTGAAGGTATCCTTCATTAGCGGTAAGGACCCCCATCTTGGTTAGGGTGTAGAATGCTTCTGCCTTTTGATCCTGGGAATCTCCATCATAGGAGTACTCTTCTCCAGTCTTGTCGATGTACAGCACCGGATAGTAGGCCGAGAAATTATCATTGTAATTGGCTTGACGAACTTTCATATCCTTGTACTGCGCAGCTGCGGAGATCACTTCCTCAATCTCAGGATGAAGCGTCTGATTGGTATAATTCGTCCGAAGAGAGGCAATCATCATCACATCCCAGCGGGTCAGTGGTTTGTCAGGCTTGACATAGAATTGATAGTTTGGATATTTTCCCCCAACACTTTCAGCATACGGCCAAACATAGTCCCCGTTGAATATTGCTGCAAAATCTTTATTCGCCCAGTGTTTACGCGCATCCACAAAATCGGAAGATTCGCCGGAAGAACGATCAATTTCTGGAAAAAGCTTGTGAAACATATGTACAAATTCCGCTTTCGTTATGGTTTTGCTTGGCTTGAAGGTCCCATCTTCATAGCCCTTGACAATGCCCTTATCGACCATGGAACGAATTGATTCGGCAGCCCATTCATATTTTGTTCCTTCCACATCAGAAAACGTGTTTGCCGCGAAGGCAGATTGACCGAAAAACAGTGTCGTCGCAACCAACGGGGCGATAAGCCATTTCTTTTTCAACATCTCTTTCCACTTCCTTTAGGTAAAATTTATGTATAAAATAGTTCTCTAGACTCAATTTCATATCGGCATTTCAAAAGAAAATGATGATATTAATGAGAAAATAGCGTTGAACTATCGTTCTCAGTTACTTTAGCGAACTTCACCCTCCAGTATTCGCATTCCTTTCTGCTAAACCCCTCCTACTTTCTTCATTTGATATTTCCAATAAAGCAATTCTTCATCCTTGTGACAAATTTGAAATCCTAACTTCAATAACAAATTCTTAGAACTGATGGAGTGAGTAATTCCCTTCTATCCCCCTTTGCTAAAAATTAGAAAAGGGCAGGAATGAACATACGTCATTCCTACCCTCATATCAACTGCTATTTGGGCCACAAAAAAATCCGCGCTGAAACAACACGGATTGGACTCATTATAACAGGTATCCCTAAGGACCTGGTAATATCCGTTGTTCTTAACTAATTCCGAAGCTTTCAAATCCCACCCGTAATACAAAAATTGGGCAGAGAAATAGTAAGTACATGAAAATCCCTTTTTATGGAATTGGATTAGTAAAGAACAGCTCTAGACAATAAAATCTCTCCTTAGTGAATTACCCTTATTATACCAAGGCCAATTTTATCTGCTGACCTTTCACTTGTTACAAAAGCGTTTTCCCAGGTCCTCCGATTTTGACTATATTTTGATACCATTCATCCGGAAAGTAACCATCTGGGATTGCACATCGAATGTAGCCTCCGACCTTTAAATATCTAAAAACATAACTTAGCTGCTTGAACTCCTTCAGCGTAATATGCAACAATAATTTTCATTAATGTGATTAGAATACTCGTTATTTGAGTGATAACCCTACAGGCCTTTTCCGCCTAGGGCACGCAGTTTAATAGGCTCCGCTCCGACAATCAACGGTCGGCCGCGTTGTATCGACGCCAGTACCTCTTCGTTCTTAAGACTGGCTGCATGAGCATCTGCATCTTTCCACACTTCGGTCACATACACCGCATTCGGGTCGTCGTCTGACACATTGACTATATACAAATAGCAGTCAGTATTCGACTTCAACAGATCGGCCGCTTCTAGCAAGATGCCTGCAAGAGCATCCCTTTGCCCTGGAAGTGCCATCAACTTTCCATACATAGCAAATTGGTTCATGATCCTCATCCTACCCTCGAGTGAAATTTGACTTCATCTTATCATAATGTTCCGCAATGTCAGCGTAATTTCAGCAAGTTTCTCCACAAACGCTAAAAAATAGTCGGTACCATTCCTCCATCCATACGGATTGGAGAACCTTTAAATGCAGATGCATAAGGGCTACATACAAATGTAGCTAGTCTTCCTATTTCAATAGGCTTGATAAATCGCTGTATTTCAGATTGAGGCAGGTTTGTAACCATAAAATCTTTCTCTTTTTCTGAAAAAGTCATATCTTCATGAGGATACATACTCTCAATTATTTGGTGCACATTCTCAGAGAGCGTTGGTCCCGGCATGATCGTATTGACTGTAACTTCTGTTCCTATTGTTAATTTAGATAAGCTTTTTGACAATGACAACAACATAGATTTTGTCATACCATACTGAGGCATTTGTCCTGAAGGCATAATTGCTTCTTCACTCGCAATAAAAATAAGGCGACCATAATCATTTTTCAACATTTTAGGTAAATAAAATTTTGATAGTCCATTTGCAGCAAGAACGTTAGTGCGGAAGTATTTTTCCCATACTTCATCGTCTACGTCCACATATTGCATAATTTCATAAATACCCATATTGTTAACTAAAATATCAATTTCGGGGTATTTTTCAAATAAGGCTTCTCTTTGTCCAATATCCACAATATCGGCTGTAGCATTTTGAGGGGAGGTAGCTGGGAAATCTGACTTAATTTCATTTACAGTTCGTTCTACCTCTTCATAATTTCGTCCATTAATTAGTACATTAACACCTTCTTTGGCTAGTTCAATGGCAATTGCTTTACCTATGCCTTTCGTTGATCCTGTAACTAAAGCTGTTTTATATTTTAATCCCATATCCATAATACACTTCTCCTTTTTTAAACAGTCTCGTGCTCCGGATAGTGATTATATTATCTTGTCTGGATTGTCCAGTAACTAGCATATTGCGCCAAAGTTCTTGTTTAACACGCCAAATGACAAAACTCATTAGGCAGTCCTAGTGTGCTCCTGATATCGAGTTTGTACCTAAATGTTCAGTTCGCCAATTTGAAGGTGTATCCCCCTCCCATAGGCGGAAGGCGCGGTAAAACGAGTTTTGATCTTCGTATCCAATCAAGAATGCTACCTCTTTAATATCGAGCGAGGGGTCTGCCAAGTACTCTCGTGCCTGCTCATGTCTAGCTTTTGTCAATAGAATCTTGAAGCTCGTATTTTCGTCAGTAAGCCGGCGCTGCAAGGTACGATCGCTCATACTGAGCTCCTTCGCCACAGCCTGAATGTCGGGGCGCCCTCTTGTAAGGCTGCGTTTCATGATCCATTTGACCATCTCGGTAATTGAACGGCTGCGCTGCTGTTCATCCAACGATCGGTCCAGAACAGGAGTCAAGATTTCCAGCAACTCTTCGTTGTACGAGACAAAGGGGCGGTCCAGGTCTCTTCGATGTAGCGTCAATCGGTTACATTTTGCACCAATCCGGATACGACAGCCGAAATAAGCTTCAAGGGCTTGCATATCGCCCATGTAGTGCGAAAATTCAACAAGCTGCGCTTTCAAAGGTTGACCTGTGCCCCGGCGCCCAATCTCCAGAAGACAAGCCAGCGTGCTACCAACCAGCATCGGCGGACCAGACTGCTCGGGAGATAGCCACTCCAGATCAATTGTACAGTGCTCGCCCTCCTCCGTGATATGTAGGTTTTCCGGGGGACACAGTTGTTTGTACCGAGCCATTCGGTTTAGAGCGTCGCGGTAGTCCCGAGCGTGGTAAGTCGCTAAGACAGTCGGTGGGTACTTCGCTGTATCAAAGACGGTCACAAGCTTGATGATTCCTTGGGCTGTGTCACCAATGAGATCAGAATATGCCTGCCAGATCGCGAAATATTGGGCGGTGGTGACTACTGGTTCAGTAATAATGGTGATCGGCAGTCGTGCTTTACGTGCTACGTCGTGGGCGCCAAACCCTAACTGACATAATCCTGTCCACAATCCTGGCGGGATTTTAATACGGTCAGAGGTATGAGACTTCATATATATGGGCCTCCTTTATATACTTACATATTCATTGGTTTTGGTTGCGATGGGATCCCTCTTAAGTACACATAAGAATACTCTTAAGTACGTTAAGGTGTCTACATTAACGTAATAAGCTGTGGAAAATGTTACATCATCTTGTTACCTGGGCTACTTTCAATCAATGATGAGTGATTTGGCGAATTACTTAATCATGATAAAATTCTGTTAATGCATGAACGACTCATTCTCAACACCAAAAAACACACCCATATGTTTATGAGTGTGTTTTTAAAACCCCAAATCACCGACACTCCTAGGAATGTCATTATCTTAATACTGATTATTCTAGGTCTTTCATGGATTATTTTATGTTTACATGGAAGATTTAGAGTGAAATGTGTTGATTTATAAGGAGGAAATAGCGGATTTAATTTTTATGTAAAAACATCTTCTTCTCTTTACGTGTAAATTAAACCTATTCGAAATCTCAGCAACTTAAAAATGATCAAGCCATAGAATTCGGTTGTGGAGCGGTACCCGCTTGAGTTTTATGGTGGGCAAAATTATTTTGCTCACCATTTCAAAGGTTTACTGATTACTTAAATGCATCCCAAAATTTCATTGAATAAATCTGTTTGGTTCTCTCCAGGTTCCTATATATCTCTCTTATGATGGATCGAAAAATAGAGCAAATCTAAATAGTTCTTCGAATCACGCTTTTGGTTGCTGCCGCCTCAAAAATCGTCTCAATCAGCACCAATACACGGTGTACTTCTTCATTTTTGATCGCAATCTCCGCTTTTCCTTCGATGGTGGAGACAAAATTCTCATAAAAGCTTTCTGCAGCAGCAGGTATTTTCTCAATCGGGAACTTAAGGGTAGATTCCTCAGACGGCGGCGCCATCGTTTTCGTCAATCCTTGACCTGCTTGAATCGGCTTGGGTTCCACGTGAGCAACATCTGGATTTCGGGTGACGATCTCTCCACTCAAATCCCAATCTCGAATCACTGCGGTTCCTTCGGTTCCTTTAATATACCAGCGTGGCAGCTTTACGTAATTGGTTGTACCCACTTCAATGACTGCGGTCAGGCCGTCCTTGAACTCAATAAAGCTGGCAAAGCCGTCATCCACTTCAGTCCCCAAAATATAGCTTAGGGTAGCAGCTACGCTTTCTATTTTGCTGTCCGTAATCTGAAGCAGCTGGTCCAACAGATGTACTCCCCAATCCAGTAGCATTCCTCCTCCATACGCCTTTAGTTGCCGCCAGTCACCTGGAATGCCATTAGCTCCCTGAACTCGCGATTCCAGCTGGAAAAGCTCGCCCACGGTCTTATTGCCAATTATATCTTTGATAATTCGGAAGTCTTCATCCCATCGACGGTTCTGATGTACCGTAAACACACGATTTTCTTTCTTTGCCACCTCAACAATATCCAAGAAATCCGCGCTCGTTATCGTAACCGGTTTTTCGCAAATGACATGCTTTCCGGCTTGTAGCGCCTGGATCGCGATTTCCTTATGAACATCATTAGGTGTTGCTATCAAAACAATATCGACGGCCTCATCGGCCAGAACGGCGTCCAGGCTCGCGTAGGTTTTATAGCCGGCAGCCGCAGCCAGTTCCATCCGGTAATCGACAATATCATATACACCGCCAACGGCAAGTTGCTGATTAGATTCGATCAATTGAACATGGTAGCTTCCCATGCCTCCATAACCGATGATGACTACATTGTATATACGATTGTCCATTTTCATCTTCCTCCACTCCTGATTTAAGCCCACCGCATATCAATCGGTTGCTCACGTATCCATAAATCTTAATGTCTTCGTAACTCACCCTTCACTTCGTCGGATAGCTCTATCATACAAATCTCATGAAAAGCTTTCCTCCTCATTTCTTGCTGTTTTATTCCCGAATATTGTCCTGCGGTATTTCAATGGTGATGTTCCTGTCGCTTCCTTAAAGAGATGATGAAACGTCTTTACACTACTGAACCCTGCCGCCTCTGCGACCTCAGTAATCGGATTGTTTTCATTCAACAAGATCCATTTTGCCTTATTTAGTCTGTAATCATTCAAAAATGCTACAAAGGTCATCCCCGTATTCTTCTTAAACAGCCTGGCGAAATAATAAGGACTGAACCCCATATAATCAGCGACATTCTTCAGCGAGATGGTTTCATGATAATGACATTCCACATACTCAAAAATACGTTCCAGTTTATAAAGAGTGTCCTTGGATTGTGTTAAGGTTCTTTCTGAGAGTTCAGGAAGCCTTGGGGTTATGCTTCTCGGCACTTCACGCATAATAAGAGTCAACATCTCAAACACCTTGGCTTTGATCATATAAGCATGGCCTTCGTGTCGGTTGACGTTCTCATCATAAATGCTTTGAATCAGAGGAAGCATTTTAGCTGCTGTTTCTTCTGGCCAGTTCCAGCTTGATTGCTCCATCTCCGTAAATATATATCTTAGAGGGCGTTTCTGATCACTTAATGTGGAAACCTCTTGAAAAAAGCTCAGATCAAATTGAATAACCACCCGTTCGCTGTCGGGAGAGGCCAAGAAATAATGAACATCCCCCCCATTTATAAACTGAACTTCACCTTGTTTCATGCGTATCGAAATATCGTTAATTCCCAGATCCAAGGTTCCCTGGGTCACATAAATAATTTCAATTTCTTTATGCCAATGAGGATAGCAAAGCACGTCGCCTTTATTAATAAAACTCCGGAAAGGAAAATGTCGGTCAAGCTCCGGGATTTCTAAATAAAAATTCATTTTGGTAGACTCCTTTTGCAGTAAAGTTCAAAAAGCCGTGCACATGACTAATGATAATTATGCTGCACTGCATTCCTTTCTTCCCTTCTTTATGCTTCTCCTTCTCAACTAGCGAATAAAATTCCCTCTCCCTTTTGAATTGTAAGCGTTTAACATTCGTTTTTCTACCCTATCAATCATAGTTGCTATGAAGTAAAGCAACTGTTAGGCATCTTTACTAGGTATCCTTACTAACATTATTGCAAACTCAAAGTTATGACTTAATTATGAGCCGTTTGGCGTTCGAGAACAATTTGGACTGATCTTATTCCCTCCTGCCGCTTGCAGTTTCTTTAGATAAAGGTTTCACCTTAACTGGATTAAACATAATTGAAGTTAAATACGTGTAAAATTGTCAAATTAATTTTTTACATTTCCTATATAAAAATATATATACATTTCCAATGTGATGGTATATTCTAGTAAAAAAAATACTCATATAAAAAATATGACCTACTGGAGGGACAGGCCTTGAAGAGACTATTCGCTTTAAGTTGTGCTTTCTATCTGTTAATCGGCGTCACCAGTGTGGTGCTTGGGGCATTACTGCCGACTTTACTATCTCACTATGGACGGGGGTACAGCGATGGTGGATTACTGCTGTTCCTGCAGTTTTTCGGATTTCTTGTCGGTGTTCTGCTCACCCCCTTCATGGCTCTGCATCTGGGTCGCAAGTCCATGTTATCCATAGCCCTGGGTAGTATCGTGGCAGCGTGCATTATCTTGGGTGTACTACCCTCATGGAATTGGGTCATCGCAATGGCCATCTGGGTTGGTTTCGGCTCAGGCATCATTGAATCGTCCATCGGAGCGTTTACCATTGAGTTCACGGAGGAGCAAAAAGCCGTGGCCATGTCTAAGCTGGATGTCTACTTTGCACTTGGTGCACTGCTTATTCCGGCGATCGTTAGCCTGTATATCTGGCTTGGAATGTGGAATCTAACCTTTTACACCATCTCCCTTCTCACTTTTGTCTTAGCGCTGTTGTGGCTTACCATGCCTACATCCGCCTCCTCTCACCTTACCCAAGCAGACATCCGAACTACTGAACGTTCAGTTGAACAAGCCCGTTACTCTGGACAGCATCGTGTATTGCTAGGAATCTTCATTATATTCTTCTTTGTTTATATGGGTCTTGAACTGGGGCTCATGAACTTCCTACCTTCTATTCTGACAGAGACGCTACATCTTCAAGGATCCGTAGCCTCGCTGGGTGTCAGCGTGCTTTGGATTGCAATGATCATTGGTCGTATGTTCTCAGGAAGGATTGCAGAGTCAGCAGGATATATTCCTTACCTGCTATGGAGTGCAATCGGTACTTTCTGTTTCCTGGTTGCCATGGTGTTTATATCCAGCCAATGGGCTACATACCTAATAATTTTCGGTGCAGGTCTATTCATGTCTGGACTCTTCTGTATCGCGCTTGTCTATGCCAACGTGCTGATTCCAGGAATGACCGAGCGGACGACCAGCATTCTGATTGCGTCGGGCGGAATTGGCGGCTCGGTGCTTCAATATGTAATTGGCTGGAGCATGAGCGAATGGCCAGTGGCGGCTAGCCTCTGGATTTTAGGAGGGTTTACTCTGATTTTGCTGCTGGCACTTATTCTCACGCATCTGTGGAATGATCGGGGCAGCCGAGTCGTTGACTCTCTTGCCCATCAGGGCAAGGAAGGATGATATTGTTTTAGTTCTTAGGGGAGGTGAGGCCTATCGCAGAAGCACCGGATTATGCTCCCTTGTCCATGAGGGCAAGGAAGGTGGATTTCTTATTTTGGGGAGGTGAGTTCAGCCTCGTTATGCTCTGATAGGGTGGTAGACTTTATAAAGATGACTTAATAAGAATGTATATTCTGATATGGAGGGGAAATATCGTGCATACGTTGACCAAAGAACGTTTCAGATATGGTAAAGGCATTACTCTAATTGACGATTCGGGTAAGGAGTATTTGGATGGCGTATCCGGCACCTTCAACTTGTCGCTCGGTTATAACCACCCTCATGTCGTAAGCAAAGTACAGGAGCAAGTCGGCAATCTTGCACACATGTCTTCTACTTTTACAGAGCCTTATGTCGAAGAAGTCCTAGATCATCTAATCCAGTATGCCCCGAACGGCATAGACGCCGGATGGATGAGAGATATTACCGGCTCCACAGCGAACGAATGTGCTGTGAAGCTGGCCCAAAAATACACCGGAGCAACCGATATCATCAGTCTGCATCTGTCACATCATGGACAAACCCAGTTTGCAACAGGCATTTCCGGTAATGCCTTTCGTCGCAAGAATTTCCCTAACTCAGTTGCAGCAAATTCTCTGCATGTGCCTGCCCCCTACTGTTATCGCTGTCCTTTTAATTCTTCACCAGACAAGTGTGGTCATCATTGTATTGACGCTATATCGGACGCCATTGAGTATGGAAGCTCAGGGTCTGTGGCCTGCATGATTATTGAACCCATTCTGGGCAACGGAGGTAATATCATCCCGCCTGCAGGATATTTCAAGCGCCTCCGTCAGCTATGCGACGAGCATGGGATGATTCTGATTGCAGACGAAGTGCAGACCGGAATCGGGCGGACAGGTTACATGTTCGCAAGTGAACTGTTTGACATCCAACCGGATATTATTACTCTCGCTAAGGGTCTGGGTGGTATTGGAGTCCCGGTTGCGGCGGTATTGATGCAGTCTCGTCTCGATGTCCTGGAGAAGCACGAACATTCCTTTACTTCGGGCAGCAATCTGATCTCGGTCACGGCAGCCAAATCCACATTGGAGGTTGTAACCGAGCCCGGTTTTCTGGAAGCCGTCCGGTCCAAAGGAAGCCTGCTCGGATCCCTACTGACGGAGATGGCCGACAAGTATGATTGCATTGGTGAGGCTCGTGGCGTCGGACTGATGTGGGGACTGGAAATTGTAGACGAGGACGATGCCCCGGATGCAGTGAAAAGCAACGGGATTATCGATCGCGCATTTGAGGAACAACAATTAATTCTGAGAGGTTCCCGTTACGGTTATGGGAATGTGGTCAAAGTCAGACCTTCCCTCACGGCTACCGAAGATGAGATTGCCGAAATTGTTAAACGGCTTGACGCCGTTCTTGCTACCCTTCACTAACGATCTGCCCAATAAGCAAAAGGAGGAATTATACATGCTCGCACTTGTATATAAATCAGCTTGGGATGTCGCACTTGAGGAAAGACCTATCCCGGAGATAAAAAAAGATAACGATGTACTCGTCCGGATTCGGGCGACTGGCGTATGCGGTACGGATCTAGGTATCATCAGTGGCAAATATCATGCCGTGCCTTCTACGATTTTGGGGCACGAATCAGCGGGGGATGTGATCGCTGTAGGACCAGCCGTCAGTTCACTGCAGCCTGGAGACCGAGTGGTGATTGATCCAACTTACTACTGCGGCCAATGCGAAATGTGCCGGACAGGAAGACAAAATCATTGCACACACAAATCCGTAACAGAGACCGGAGTCAGCGCAGACGGTACGTTCACCGATTATTATGTGACTGAGGACCGTTTTTTGTACAAGTTGAAGGACCATATCAGCTACGAAGAAGCGACGCTGACCGAGCCGCTGAGCTGTATGCTGACCGGAATCAACCAGATTAACCTGCTGCCGAACTTCACAACCGTTATTATAGGCGCAGGTCCGATCGGGATTCTGTACAGCTATGCTCTTGCTTCGAAAGGCGTAACTGGTTGCCTTGTTGACATCTCGGAGGAACGGCTCGCCATAGCGGATTCTATTGCCCCCGAACGGTGGTCCGCGCACGCCACACTGGAATCGGCCATTCATAAGCTGGCTCCGTTAAAAAATCAGGTGGACATGATTGTGGACACCACAGGAGTGGTCGGCACTGAGGTACTAAGCCAGCTTGCGAGCGGCGGGTATTTGATGCTGGTGGGGCTGAGAGATGGGATAAGCTCGTTTAATCCGAAAGAGGTAGTTGACCGTAGCCTTAAAATCATCGGTTCGATTGATTCTCTGGGCACGTTCTCCACGGCGCATTACCTGATTGAGCAGCAAATCATTCCCGCCAAAAAAATCATTACCCACTCGTATCCGCTGGATGACTACCATGAAGCCTTTAAGACGCTTGGATGCAATATCAGCGAGCGGACACTTCAGCCCTCGTCTCAGGCGATCAAGATTGTGCTGCAATCTAGTGGCTCCGACAACTAAATTTAGCTACTAACAAGGGGGAGAATGGACATGACGAGCATCCATCATGTTACACCGACGAATAATGAATGCACAGGAGACCTATCCGCGTCCGTTCCAGTCAAAGCGGTCATTTTCGACATGGACGGGGTGTTAGTAGACAGCGAACCGATCTACTTTGAGGTCGAACGCAGCTCCTTTGCCCATTTCGGTGCGCCCATGACGGAAGAAGAGCATCACACCTATGTCGGAGTGACACTCGAATCCATGTGGCGTCAAGTGCTGGACAGGCATCAGCTCACCAATACGGTGGAAGAGGCCTTGTCCTATCACCGAAAAAATGTGATGCAGACAATGATTGCACACGAGGGCCTTGCGGCGATCGATGGACTGGAGCGGTGGCTGGACTGGCTGCAAGAGAAAGGGATTCCGGTCGCGGTGGCCTCTTCCTCTCCGCGGGCGCTGATTGATCTCATTATGGAAAAGACAGGACTTGGCCGTTACTTTGACATTCGAATCACCGGTGAAGAGGTACTGCAGGGTAAGCCGGCACCGGACATCTTCTTATACGCCGCCGAGCAGCTAGGCATTGCACCAGCCCATTGCATCGTTATTGAGGATTCACATAACGGGGTCCAGGCAGCCAAAAGTGCAGGAATGTACTGTATCGGCTTCCATAACCCCGGCTCCGGCCGGCAGGATCTGTCCAGAGCTGATCGCTGTATTCTCAGCTATGACGATCTGTGGGCGATCAAAGAGAATTTGCCGTTTGATGAGCAGTTGCTTGCCAAGAGCAAGAGTCGAAACATACCGGAAGGCATACCCCCTTTATAATCATATGGAATCGTCCGATCTTTACTATGATTGAGGGTATTAAATAATGCCCCTTGGAATATACACTGGAGAATGTCATTTTTCCTTCCCTGTGTGTACTCTAAGGGGCGTGCTTTACGTCAAATCGGTATAGTTAGAACACGTACGTTTCCGGTTCAATAGAAAAAAGGGGTGCTGTTAACACCCCAAACTGGATTCAACGATATATGTCCTGCTTCATCTGAACGGTAATTTTGCGTATATTCAGCTCTTTCTGTCTTCTTCGGTAATCAGAGAACTGTAAGCCGGAATTTTAACTGTTCCTTTCTTCACCTTCACATCCTTTGAGGTGGAGAAGACCACTTTCCATTTACCCTTATCGGGATCTTTCATCTGCAAGGTAACCGGCTCTCCAGACAGGTTATGATATACATACAGTGCTTCTTTGCCTGAAGTACGTTTAAATGCGGCCACGCTGGCAGAGCCTGCTTGTATAGGTTGCAGACTGTCGCTGCGTAAAGCTTCATGTTTTTCCCTCAGACGGATGAGTGTGCGATAGCTTTCCAGCAGGGAATCATCGTCTCTCAGCTGCGCTTCCACTGATACCTCGCCTTTGTTGTATTTGGGTTTCTCCCATGTCGTTTGACCAGGGCCCTCTCCCTTGTACCAGCGCATAGGCTCACGAAGAAACTCATCAGGCTTCTCTCCCTTCATACCAATTTCTTCGCCATAATAGAGGAACGGCTGACCCGGAAGCGTTAAAAGAATGGAAGCGGCCAGCTTGGCTTTTCGCACATCCCCGCCTAGCTCGCTCATGACACGAGTCTGGTCATGGTTGCTCAGGAACGGAGCATCGAGTGCCGCCTTATTATATGATTTGTACAGTTGCAGCGTTTTCTCGGCGAATGCCGCGATACCCTGATCTCGGCCGTTTTTCACGGACTTCAAAATCGTTCCGCCCAGGTCAAAATTAAACAAGGAGTGGAGCTGTCCGTAATAAGGAGCTATGGTCTCCGGTTTGTCCCATACCTCTCCTGCCAGATATACATTTGGATTTACCTTCTCCATCTCGGAACGAAATTCACTCCACCAGGCAATGTCCTTATCCGCACCATCTTTCGTCTGTCCTCTAAAAATATGCATCGCCGCGTCAAGTCGGAACCCGTCTGCACCTTGCTGCAGCCAATACTTGCCGACTTTGATCATTTCTTTGCGGACTTCGGGATTGTCAAAGTTCAGATCCGGCATGCCCGACCAGAACGTACTGTAGAAATACCCTTCGCCATTCGGATTCTTATGCCATACCTGCTGACCCCACGAGCCCTTTTCTTCCAAATCTGTGTTCTCATCCGCCCATACGTAATAGTCGTGGAATTTGCTTTGCGGGTTGGCACTGGCCTCCTTGAACCATGGATGCTCGCTGCTTGAATGATTGATAACAAGGTCCATGATCACCTTAACGCCCTTTCGGTCCGCTGCTTTCATCAAGGTGCGGAAATCATTTAGACTCCCATACTGTGGGTCCACCTGATAGTAATCAGTTGCATCATATTTATGGTAGCTTGGAGATGGATTTAGGGGCATAAGCCAGAGGCCGCTGACCTGCAAATCCCTACCCGAATGGGGTTTTCCATCGTTTAAGTAATCAAGCTTTTGTGTGATTCCTTTCAAATCACCATGTCCGTCTCCATTCGAATCATAAAAAGAATTGATATAAATTTCATAAAATACGCCGCTTCCAGTAGAAACCGGAGGCTTATGTCCGTTCGATTCCTGCTCTGCCATTGCGCTTGAAGCGAACATCGTGAGCATAGGCACCGTTAACATGGCGGTGGACAATCTTCTTAAGCGTTTGTTACGTGTCAAAACAAATCAGCTCCTTTGATTGTTATGGGTGCGCTTTCATTATAAATAGAAACAATCCAAAAAAAGGGGATATTTATTATCTATTATGGTGGAAAATATCGATCTTATTGTTTTATCTCTGTATTGAGCGAAAAGAGGAGCAGACTCTATGTCTACTCCTCTTTTCATCCAATCAGTTCAAGAAATATATCTCAATTTAATACGTTGGGAAGCTCTGTGAAGCGAAGACTTCACTGCATTCTCACTCTTGTTTAAAATTCTAGCCGTTTCCTTTATGGAGTATCCTTGGACTAATCGCAATTCAAGTACCGTTCTTTGCTCGGTATTACTTGCCATCAAGAGAATTTGATTGACCTCCTCCTGAATTTCAAAATCAAGGATATCCCAGTGATAGTGGAGCAGCCCCTTACGTAAAATGTATTCCTCCATCTTTTTTCGTTTTCTGATTAAATCTATAGCTAAATTTTTGGCAATTCTCAAAAGGTAAAACCGAATACGATCTTGGGGCAAGTCAGGCGAAGCTCTTATAAACCGAATAAAACACTCATGCAACAAATCTTCAGCATCCTGTTTGTTATGCAATATCCTCAATAGATAGCCAAAGAGGTCTGATTTGCAAGATAAATATAGATCCTCCAGATCTTTAACATCCATATTATTGCGTATCCCTTCATGCTTTGATTGAAATCGGTACGTTACTTGATAGTCTTAAATTCATATCCCTGCTTTTTTAAATATCTTATGATTTCAGGCAAGGCTTTGGCTGTTTCTTCCTTCCCATAAGTGTCATGCATGAGTACCACTGCTTTTTCTCTAGTCCCAATATTTCTCATGAATTCACTAATTAATTGCTCAGCATTCTTACGTGCACCCTCTGCATCTTTAGGTAACACATTCCAGTCAATCTGATGGTAATCCTTATCCTGTAGTTCTTTGTCCAGTACTTCCATACCATCGGGATCATTTCTCTGCCATATCATGTGGCCGCCTGGAAATCGAATCGCTCTTGTGGAAAAATTCTGCCCCAATATTTGCTTTAAAACTTGATTTGTTTTTTCAATATCATTCATAAAACTGCTCGAATTCACAGTCTGATTCGGATACAAATAACTGTAGTCATGTGAGTAGGTATGATTTCCGATCGCATGTCCTTCCTTAACCAATCTTTTTGTTATTTTTTTAGTCACTTCATTTTCCTCTACTGCTTTTCCTACCACAAAAAACGTTGCTTTCACACTTTCTTTTTTAAGAATATCTAATATTTTAGGCGTTACGGTAACCGATGGACCATCATCAAAAGATAAATAGACTACTTTTTTACCGTCGATCCCCTCAGGTCGCTGCCCTTGCATTTGCTGATTTAAGTACTTTTCAACAAATGCTGCATCTTCAACATCCGAAACATTTTGTAGAGAAGATTCGCTCCCTTTGGATTTGTTATTTAGTTTGTCGGTTGATACTGATTCTATTTTTTCTGCATATTCAATCGTTTTTACTGGCTGTGGTTTACTACTGAAGATGTCAAAGAGTTTTATAATCATTAGAACCATACAAATGAGAATAATAAACAGTAGTCTTCTTCTCTTCCTCTTCATTCGATGAGCTCTGGTTCTATTTTGCACATAGCTTTTTTCCATAGTATATATTCCTCCAAAAATCTAGAAGCAGTTCACGTTTTATGTTGCGACCATGTGCCCATTCAATTATTCGTATCTCAATGCATCTATTGGTTTTAATCTTGCTGCTTTATAAGCCGGATATACCCCAAATAGAATGCCTGTACCTGCAGAGCTAAGAAACGAATATAGGATCGGCGAGATTGTAAATTCAATGGTCATGCGTGCTGTTGCTTCGATTATTTTGGAGGCGCCTACGCCTGTAACAACCCCGAGCATCCCCCCTAGCAGACCAAAAATGACCGCTTCGGACAGGAATTGAATCATAATATCTCTTGGCTTGGCACCAATAGCTTTTCGAATACCAATTTCTTTCGTGCGCTCTATAACCGACACCATCATAATATTCATAATTCCGATTCCCCCTACCACAAGTGAGATCGCAGCTACACCTCCCAGCAAGCTGGTCATGATATTATCTACACCGGATGCTGCACCTGCTGCTTCGGACAGACTCATTACTTGAAATTGATCCGGTTCCGAAGGTTTTAGCTGATGCGTCACACGCAAGCTTTCCAATATGTCTGATTGAGCCTGACCCATCAAGCCTGGTGACTTGGCGGATACCTCCAGACCAGTAATGTTTTTCTCACCCAGACGGTTCATCATGGTTGTAGCCGGGATGTAGATTTGATCATTTGTACTGTAGCTTAAATTCGTAACAGGCTGAGAATTCAATACTCCGATTACTTTGAAAGGGATCTGTTTGATTTGAAACGTTCGTCCCAATACGCCTTTGGTATCTCCACCAAAAAGACGCACAACCGCTTGGCTTTCCAGAATGGCAACATTCCTACGTTTATCCATCTCATCGTTGGTAAATGTTCTGCCCTCGGCAAAGGAAAACTTTTTGGCCTTGTAAAATGAAGCAGATGTCCCTACAATGGTTGCATTATAGTTATATCGCCCCCATGCAGCTTTTGAACTGCTTGAAATACGGGGCATCATTGCTGCAATCGAACTCTTTTGTTCCAATGCCTCGACATCTGTCCACGTAAATGAGGGCAAGGTATCCTGATTTATTTCTTCCTCAGTCATTGGCATGACGGGAGCAACCAAAAGTACGTTATTTCCTAACTTATTGATTTCCTCCTTAATACTGGCCTTTGAGCCATTCCCGATGGCCATAATGGCAATCACCGCTGCCACCCCGATAATAATACCGAGTATCGTTAAAAATGAGCGCATCTTGTTGGTAGTTAAGCTGTTCATCGATACACGGATCGTTTCCATCAGATTCATAGACTTACCACCCTTGATGAAATTCGTCTATTTGCAATAGGCTCATCTCGCTCAATGTTACCATCCCGAAAGCTGATCAATCGTTTGGCATATTCCGCTACTTCCAGTTCATGAGTAACCAGGACAATGGTTTTTCCTTGCTCATTCAAGCCTTGGAACAGCTCCATAATCTCGATGCTCGTCTTCGTGTCCAGTGCACCCGTAGGCTCATCTGCCAGCAGAATGACCGGATGATTCACCAAAGCTCGGGCGATGGAAACCCGCTGCTGCTGACCGCCAGAAAGCTCGTTAGGCTTGTTATACATCCGTTCTGCAAGGCCCACCATCCGAAGCGCCTCTATAGCTCTTTCCCGACGCTCCTTGGCAGGAACACCTGCATACATCATAGGCAGCTCCACATTTGCTAAAGCTGTAGTACGAGGCAGGAGATAGAATTTCTGAAACACAAATCCTAGCTTCTGATTTCTAATCTCTGAAAGTTCGTTCTCACGAGCATCCAATATGGAGTAACCATCCAGATAGTATTTACCGGTATCCGGATGATCCAGGCAACCAATAACATTCATCATGGTGGACTTGCCTGAACCAGAGGGCCCCATGATAGCAACAAACTCCCCTTCGCTAATAGATAAGTTCACACTGCGTAGAGCCTGAATCTCCTGACCGCCTACTTCATACCTTTTTTTCAGCTCTTTAATTTCAATAACGGTGTTATTGGATTGAGTTTCACTCATTGTGTCTGCCCCCCTCCACTGCCATTCGGGTCAGCACTGCTGTTCTGAGGAGGAATAACAATGGTTTCACCTTCCTTGACACCGGACTTGATTTCGGCCTGATCCGCTGTATAAACACCCAGTTTCACGGGTCTAAACTCATAATCGGCCGGATTCGCTGTGTTCTTCGCCACATATACTCCATCCACACCGCCTTCAGACCTCAAGGCAAACAATGGCACAGACAGCGCATTTTTGTGTTCAGCTAACAGTAGAGATACATCCATATTCATCCCCGGTTGCAGCCTTATGTTTTGGCTATCCAAAGACAATTCAATTTTGTATGTAGTCACATTGGCTTCCGTCACCGGCTCTGGAGAAACAAAGCGTACTTCGCCTTTAAATTGTTTGTCCGGGAATGAATTCGAGTGCATTGTCGCCTGAAGTCCGGTCTTTAATTTAGCAATATCACTTTCGTTCACCTTGGCAAGAACCTTCATAACCCCTGTGTTGGAGTTATTCATGACAATAAAAGGTGCAGTAGGACTAGTGCCCACATCGCCGTTGACCTTCAAAATAATCCCGTCCCACGGCGCCGTAACCTGTAATTTACTTAGAACACTTTTCTTCTGCTCTAATGCCGTTTCAGCCTGCAATAAAGAAGCTTGTGCAGATTGGATGTTGGAAGCTTCAGGTGGGGACTGTGCAGCCTTTAATTGTATTAATGCTGTTTTATAGCCCATTTCCGCCTCTTCGATCGCCTCAGTTTGCTTGGTCTGTGCCTTCTTGTACTGCAGCTCTGCATTGCTCATATCCAGTTTTGCCTTATCCAGATTTTGCTTGGCTGTCGCCAGGTCACTTTCTGCTGCCGCATCATTCTGAACCAGATAAGCCTGGTCATCATAATCCTTCTGGGCTTTATCCAAAGTCACCTTGGCTGCCTCCTTTTGCGCAGCAGCTTCCTCTAATTCCATCGCGTTCTTGGCTGTTTTAATCGCCATCTGTGCCTTTAAGACATTTGCTTTCTGTAGCTCGATATCATTTGTTTTGGGTCCGCGCTTGGCTTCGTCCAGTTTGGCCCTTGCAATTGCGACATTAGATTCGGCATCCTTAATTTGCAGCCTGGCATCTGAATCATCTAGTCGTGCTAGCACCTGACCTGCCTTGACGCTATCTCCTGCTTTGACATTGACAGCGACGAGCTTGGCACCCTCGATATTTGTAAAATTAATATTTACTTCCTTGGAAGCCTGAACGGTTCCAGTCACGCTAAGCGACTCGGTTATGTTAGCTTTCTGTACCTGTACGACCTGATTCGCCGGAGCCTCCACAGGTTTTTCCTGGCCCCTTTTCATGTAGAGCGTACCGCCAATTCCCGCTATAATGAGCAAGATCAGAATACCTATGCTCCTTTTCACTCTTCTTTTCTTTCTTAATACTTGTAATGAATTTTTATCTTTCTTTTCTGTTTCCGACAATGTTATATCCCCTTAAATTGTATTTTTGCTAAATCCTATACACTCCACGGCTTGTTTAAAGCATGTTGCAGCAGCGTCATTTGAACAATGAGTTCATCCATATTCCGTTCGATTTGCTTTACTTTCAACTGATTCGTGGCGACCTCCGTACCTGTTGCAAATCCACGTGCCTTTCTTTTGCGAGAAATGTCCAACACTTTACTAAGGTTCTGTAGATTACTTCGCATTTGTTCGTATTGTTCTTCATTTTGCTGTAAATTAAAGTACATACTTTTCAGTGTTTCTGCCAGTTGATCCTTGGTATTTTCCAGTCCACCTTGTGCTGAATCTACATCTATCTGTTTAATTTCATAGTCATCCGTTCCCGAGTTCCACGTGTAATATTTAATTTCCATTTTTGCTAGCTTGACTGCCTCCTCCTGTCTCCATACCGAAGGACTCGCTGAGATGGCACGCGACACTAGCGTATCCAGATTCGTGTTATCCATTTTCCGGTAAACGGGTCTGTCCACCAGTTCATATAAATTTCCTTGTGACTGTCCCATTTGTGTATTAAGCGAATCCTGCGCTTTTTGCAGTGCAGCTTTAGCAATGTCTACATTCTTTTGAGCCTCTATACGAGTCTGAAAAATCGTACTTCGATCACCTGGAGAAATTTTCCCACGGTTAGCCTTCGCTTCAGCAGCTTTTTCCTCCAATTGCGCGAGCAAAAGTGCATCCTCACTACTCTTGACTTTGTTATCAGCCAGAAGTACGTCATAGTAATTCTTCATTGCAGTGTAGTCTGCCTGATCTTGGGCAAGCTCGATTTGCTTTTTGGATTCCAAATAAGAAACTGTCGATGAAGCATACCCCTTCCATGCTGAACTACTAGCCACATCTTCTTCGCCGTTGCCTTGACCTGCAGGAATGAAATCCAGATTCTTGCCTGCATTTTTCAGCATAATTCGGTTACGATCTATCGTTTGCTGGGCTTCCTTCAAGCTAAAGCTATTGGATCGTGCCCATTGCTGAGCTTGACTCAGTGTTAGTTTCACACTTGCTTTGGTAACCTGCTGCTGCGCCTCCTCTGCTTGAACAAAGGACTCTAATAAAGAACTGGCCGACAAGGCGAGCAGCAATAAAATGAACATACGTTTTTTCATAGATATCCCCACTTTAAAAATATGGTATCGATTTAAATATAGTTTTATAATTACGTTGTTATACGAATTATGTGTTTTCTTCTGTATCCCACTTGAGACTTTATCTTCTTTTCAGTGCAAAATTCCAGAAAGGAGGAACTTCATCCTACCCTTCTGCAAATTTTTACACACAACTTATCCTTCCTTACAATATCTTTAAATCTAATTGACGGAGATACAGTGAACGTACAATAAGAAAGGAAAGGAATTGGATGGCCCAGAAGCACAGCATAATCTGAATCAGCGTAAGGTGAACGGGTACTCCATATATTCCAGATGGTTCTGAAATCACTAAACAAAGCACCATTCCTATAGACGATACGACTAATGGCAGAAGAAATATGAATGCAATTTGTCTGGAAGCCGATTGTCTCATTTCCCTTGAGTTTAGTCCGATTTTCGATAAAGCTCGGTATATTTCTTCATCTCGCTGAAGATCTACATACAATCTGAAATACTGCAGACTTACTGTACTTGCCAACATAATAATGGCGATAAATCCGCCAATAAATTCACTAATAACTAGATCCATCTCCGATGTCAAATAGTCTACTGCCCTAGAGTTAAGCACCCCTTTATTCACCTTATTGGCCAACACGGAATACAACCATACCTCTTGTTGAGTTTCAGAAGTTTCTAAGGAAAGTTGGCCATTTTTCCATTTTGGCACAAAATAATAAGTAGATTTATATGCCAATGGATCATTGAAATACCGTTGTTCAATTAAATAGTCGTAAGTTCGATCAGAAACAACAAGTAGCCTTCCTAGTTCAGAGACGATATTTCCATCAAACTTCAGGTTATGATCTATCATCTTAGTATCCATAATCTGAAGATTCATCATATGATATTTCCCTTGCTTGTAAGTTAGCTTTTTTTCAAAAAAGGTTTTCTTTTCTTCGAGAGACATCTCGTTTGGATCGATAATGAAAAAACCTTGATTCTCCCGAAGCGCAGGTATCTGCTTCAGCTTCTTAAACTTGGAAGCAAGTGCTTCATAGTTGGAATGTTTCATCACTGGCGCGAGTTGTTCACGAAAGGGAAAGATCAACACTTCACCTTTCGCATAATCCACCCCAGCCGTATACAGATTTTGGTCAATCTCTTTTTCAAGCTCGTTAGAACTTACAACATCAGAAGTAAATGCAAATGAATAAGATTGCTCCTTAAGAAATCTTTTTTGCTGCTGCATGGAGTCAAAAGTTGATGCGGCTCCTACACAGGAAATGATAGAAATGAGGGTAATCAATGAAAAAAGCCCGGCATTATTCCTCATTTTATATGTGATCTCAGATAACCATAACAAACGCGATCCGCTCCAAGACCATTTCCTGTTAGCTCTAAGCAATTGAATGAATAGTACACATGATTGATTATAAAATAAGTAAATACCCAGAGATCCCATTATAATTGTATATTTAAAGGTGTCTCCGACCGAATAGTGCAATATATAAAAAGAAAGGGTCCCTAAACGATACGGTGCCAGATAAATGTATGGTGAAAAATCAAGCTTCATTAAATATACAGCTGCTCCGATTAATACTATGGCAAGAATGGACAGACTCCATAAAGCTTTAGGTTCTTTGTTAAGCTGAGGAACCTTGCTAAAAAGCTGCTGTAGTTTAAAACGTCGGATAAAGAAAACAGACACAAGTGAGATCAATATAAACAAAAACATAAAGCCGATTCCTGTAAAAGCCAGTGCTTTCCAGGGAAAATAAAATCTTAAATAAATTCCTGTGACATGGGAACCCATAAGCAGGAAAAACTTCGCTGAAGCAAATCCTCCGATCATCCCGGTCACCAATGATAAAAAGCCTATAATTAGATTTTCAAAAGCTACCAAAAAACAAATTTGCCTATGACTCGCTCCTAAAATGGTGAGTATACCAAATTCTTTCTTACGTGCAGCAACAAAGATATTGTTTGTGTATAATACGAAAAAAAAGGAAAATATAAAGATTAACAGATCCGCAACCTGTAATCCCTTTTTTACGTTAGCTGCTGTGATTACATTCGAGACATCCGGGTGAAAAATAAATACCGCATATACGAAAAAAATCGTAATCATCAAGGAGCTGCTTAAATAATAAGGAACGTAAGCACGCGCATTGCGTTTGAGATTATTCCATGCTAACAGACGAAAGCTCATGTGCATGTCTACTTCCCCCCAAAAAGGAGAGCATATCTATGATTTCCTGAAAAAATATTTGCTGACTATGACTACGACGGATTTCATTATATAACTCACCATCTTTAATAAAAATGACCCGATCGCAATAGCTAGCTTCCAAGGCGCCGTGTGTTACCAGCACAATTGTAGAATAGTCTACACGGTGAACAAGGCTCAGCATTTCCATTACAACACGCGAAGACTTGGAATCGAGATTTCCGGTTGGTTCATCTGCAAGCAGGAGCGAAGGAGAATGAATCATAGCCCTGCCTATGGCTGCACGTTGTTTTTGTCCCCCCGATACCTCATAAGGCCGTTTGTCCAAAACATCTGAAATATCCAGTTTTTTCGCTACTTCTTCCAGTTTGTGCTCCATTTCCTTTAACCCTTTTTTATTCAGCATCAGAGGAAACAGTATGTTTTCTCCCAAAGTGAGGGTTTCCAGCAAATTATAATCTTGAAATACAAGCCCCAGTTCTTTGCGGCGAAATAAAGCCAGCTTATCCTTCTTGAGCAGATGTGGATTTTCCCCTTTAATGCTAACCTCGCCAGAAGTCGGCATATCAATGGTCGAAATCATATTTAATAATGTTGTCTTCCCACTACCAGACGGCCCCATAATACCAACAAACTCGCCTTGTTTGATCGTTAAATGGATATTGTTAAGAGCTCGGTAGGGAACCTTGCCATAGTATATTTTGGTAACTTGATCCATTCGTACAATCTCCATCGTTCATTCCTTTCTTTTCCTATGCTATGATCATAATCCATCCAGATAAGTGAAGCGACCGATTAACATTACAAAAACCTTAAATGTGTTGTAAGGTTTCTCATTTGCCAATGGAAAACAGGATTTGAACCGTCGTCCCTTTACCAACCGTCGATTTCAATTGAATGTCGTGATTCAGCCTTTTGCAGACTTCTGCCACTAAATAGAGCCCCATCCCGGTAGATTCACTATACTTCCGTCCGTTTTCACCTGTGTAATAAGCCTCAAATACCCGCTCTATATCTTTTTTTGGGATACCAATCCCCTCATCCTGTACTTTCAACACAATCACATGATCCCTCACGTCAGATATTAATTTCAGACTGTGAGCATGACCTGAAGAGTACTTTATCGCATTAGTCACCAATTGATTAATGATAAATCTTAGCCATTTGGCATCAGTAATCACACTCAACTGCTCGTCCACTTCATTGGAAGGATAAATTTCGTTGCGGATCAATAATCTTTTGTTATCATAAATCACATCACTAATCAGATTTCGTAATACAACAGGCTCCACATGAAAATCTGGTTCAAAGGATTCCAATCGTGACATATACAAAATCATGTCCAGTCCTTTGCCCATTCGATCAATCTCATCGTGAATCTGATCCGATTCGGGGTCTATTCTTCCTTTGAGGATTAAATGAATAACAGAAAGAGGAGTTTTCATCTGGTGAACCCACTGATTGATAAACGTAATATGATCGCGCTGCTGATGCTCTAACTGATGTATTCGGGACTGATATAATCGATAATATTGTAAAAGCAAATGTTGTAAAGAAGAGGCTAGCGGATTAAGTACCTTCATTTGAATAAGCTCATCTAAATCTCTAATGTTTGTAGCGGATAATATGCGATATAAGCCAGAATACATAACGTATCGGAACAGCAAATAGACTACCAATAGGATGGACCCAAAAAAGACGGAATATAGGGCCGTCGACCAGTTACGATAACCATCCATCCAATAGATACTTAACACAAGAAAAAGTTGGATGATATTAAAAATGACCAGCGAAAAATGGTCGCGCCAAAAAAGCTTCACCGTTCTTCCTCCTCAGTCAAGTGAAGCCGATAGCCAGCCCCTCGAACCGTCTCTATGATATCCCCTAGTCCCAGCTCGCTCAGTTTTTTGCGTAACCGAGTGACATAAACATTCAGTGTGTTTTCGCCCACATATTGGTGATCGTCCCATAAAGCCTCTAAAAGATGAACTCTACCCACAACCTGCTTAGGATACGTCATCAATAGCTCTAGCAGTGCTGCTTCTTTCTGGCTCATCTCTGCCTGCTTGTCCTGGAACTCAAGTTCCATAATATCGGGATATAGCGTCAAACCTGACACTTTTAAAGAACGTGATTTTGGAGCAACGGCATAAGAACCATAGGCACGTCGCAGATTGCTTTCTACTTTGGCTAACATTACTTCGGGATAAAATGGTTTCGTAATGTAATCATCTGCTCCGTTTTGCAAAGCAATGACCTGATCCATTTTATCATCGCGTGCAGACACAAAAAGGATGGGGCACGTAGACTGAGTCCGTATTTGCCTGCACCAATAAAATCCATCAAAACGAGGTAGATTCACATCAAGTAGTACCAAATCAGGCTTTACCTCTTGAAAGATAGCCAGAACTTGATCAAAATTTGAAACAATAATTCCTTGATAACCATATTTCTCAAGATAGGATTGGAGCAAGGAGCTGATTTGAGGGTCATCCTCTACTATTAATATCTTCTGCATCGTGTTTTCTACCTTCTTAGTGCTTGAATTTTTAACAACTGATTTCTCTATAATGCCTTTATTTGATCATTCAAGCAATAACAACAATCTAATCCCCTTTGGTTGTAGATTTAAGAGGTTTTCGTGGTAGTGTATATAGAACCCCGGATAATATGCATGGTGCCAAATACCAGAGTGATTAACAATGTAATTATAATAACGACAACTATGACTGTTATAATAGTTCTTTTACGATTTTTTAATATTTCATTGAAACTTTGCTTTGGATCTTTCAAACTGCTCACTTCTTTCCTTGCCTAGCTATTTACCAGCATAATTAGCTTCTACATAACGAACAACAGTTGAATCTTACAAAAACATTTCTTTGCTGTAAGGTTTCTGATTACCTACAGACCATCGTCGGATTGAACTAACGTATGTACATAACAAAACTGCCCGGGGTTGAGAATCTTTTTCTGATTCTCAACCCCGGGCAGTTTATCCTTTCTATCCTTTTACAGCGGAACCTACCGTCATCGCCCGCTCCACTTGTTCACTCAAGAACAGGTAGACAAGTACCATCGGTAAGGAGGCCATAGTCATAACAGCTCCCATGGCTCCCCAATCCGTACTGTAGGAACCCTGGAAGAAAAGTAAGCCTAGAGGCAATGTTTTCATATTTTCATCAGAAATTAGAATATAGGCCAAAGTGAACTCATTCCAGTTGTTCAAGAATTGAAAAATGGCTACCGTCGCAATTGCAGGCAATGCAAGTGGCATAATGATTTTCAGGAACAGTCTATAAATATTAGCTCCATCCATGCATGCCGCCTCTTCAATCTCTTTAGGAATTGCTGTTAGGAATCCATAGAAAATCATTGACGAGAAAGGAAGCCCAATTGCGATATAAGGAAGAATAAGAGCTCCGTACGTATTCGTAAGATGAAAATCGCGAACCAGAATCGCCAGCGGTATCATGATAACCTGCAGTGGCATAAACATTCCTATGATCATATAAGTTCGGACAGCAGAACGAAACCTCCATCTCATACGAGCCACTGCGAAGGCAAACATCAGAGCCAGCAAAAGGATGAACAAAGTCGAAATCGTTGACACAACCAGACTGTTCAGAAAGTAACGGGGAATATTAAATTGCGTCCACGCATTGATGTAATTTTCGTAACGAAAATGCGTTGGCAGTCCAAATGGGTTAGAGACAAAGATCTCATCGTTGTTCTTGAACGAGTAGGAAACCATCCAGAACAACGGGTAGACCGAGACAATAAAATACAACCACAGCGGTATCTGCAGAACAGCTTGTCTGAACTTGCTCAAAGCAGTTTTACTCATTTCGTTCTCCTTTTCAATACACGCCTTATCAGGCGGTTTGTCCGCGGTCGAACAGCTTATTGATAACTACAGTTGCCAGTAGTGAGATTAGTACAAGCAGCACGGATACAGCACACGCATACCCATAATTGCTTTCCATAAAAGCATAACGGTAAATCATGAATGTCAATGTATAGTTTGTAGTGCCGGGCCCTCCGTTTGTCATAATCAGCATCTGCACAAAGGCCCCTATTCCAGAGGTAATCGCAATAATGAAGCAGAATTTGTACGTTTCCCTCATCAGTGGAAGCGTGACATGCCAGTGCGCTCTCCATTTGCTGCAACCGTCAATCGTGGCGGCTTCAAAGTAGTCTTCGGGTATTGACTTAACTCCCGCATATAACAACGCAAATTGATAACCCATAAACTGCCAGGCATTAACGAAGGCAATGGCAATAATCGATGCTGTCGGGGAGCTCAGCCAATTTTGCTGGTACGGGATGTTCAAGAGATCAAACAGTCGGTTGATCAATCCGTTAGTTGGGTCATAGATTGCGATCCACAGCTGGCACACCACGGTTACCGATAGGACAACTGGGATAAAATAAGACGTTTTCAGTATTTTTCGCCCGCGTGTGCGCGGGTCAGCACAGATTAGCGCTAATAGTGTTCCCAGTCCGATCTGAAAGACCGCCAGAACAATGGCAAATATTAATCCGTTCTTAAGCGAAGTAGCAAGTAGAGGATCGGAGAACAGTTCCCGATAATTACTCAGTCCCGAAAAGGTCAGCGTACTCAGTCCATCCCAATCATAAAAGCTGCGAAGAACGGTTTGCAGAACGGGATATATCAAAATTACGCTATACAGTATCAAAGCAGGGAGGAGAAACAGTGCGAGTGCCGGTTTGTTCCCCAAATATTTATTCATGTCTTGCTTCCACCCCTTATCTTCGGAACAGCATCCCCTAGCGACTTATGCCGCCAAGGGCAGCCGAGTTCCTGAATTCTCAGTTTTCTTTATCCAATGTGCTATTCAGATTGTTCACAAAATCGTTTTCAGAAAAGTTGTCTACCATCAAATTCTGAGTATTGTCATTAATAGTGTTCTGAATTTTTGTACTACTCAGAAGTTGAGCATATTCCTGCGCATTTGGCAGCAACTCTTTGACAACTCGCTGCATCATTGCTGGAACATTGGAGGCGATTGGCTTATCCACTTTCTGCGAAACAATTGGGCTTCCAAGTTGAGTGTATCTGTATTCGGCTGACTTTGTGGCAAGGAACGCCGCTACCTTTACGGCTGTTTCCTTATTTTTGCTACTTGATGATACTGCGTAGCCCTGCGGAGAACCTGAGCCGTCAATGAAATATTTGGATTTCTCGTAGGTTGCTTCATCCTTTGCAGGCCAGTACATCCAGTCGACCTGGTCGCCCAGCTTTTCCTGTGAGCTGTAAATTTCCCATTGTCCATTCACGAACATGGCAGCTTTGCCCTGATAAAACAGGGACGAAGCCTGATCATAATTGGTGTTCGTCGCGTTTGCATCGAATAATCCGGCTGCTTGCAGTTGCTTCATCTGCTGTGCCGCTGTTACGAATGCTTCCGGCAATGCTTTTACACCCTTCTCATCAAGTGCTCCAAATCCACGCGGCTGCTCCCTTGTAACCAGCCCATTATAGAAAGCGGTCGTAATCCATTTTTCTTTGGCAAAGATTGACATAGGTACGTAACCAGCAGCTTTCAACTTTTTCGCTGCATCGGTCATCTGGTCAATCGTCTTAAGCGGTGTTTTAATTCCTACCTTCTCGAAAATTGACTTGTTGTAATAGATCATTTGGAATTCAATGCCGGTTTCGGGATAAGCATATACATGATTGTCTGGAGCTACTAAACGCGATTCAACACCCGGATTAAGATTCTTCTTGAATTCGGCCGTTGTGTCATAGTTGTCCAGCACCTCAACATTTTTCGATTTTGCGAAAGTTTGCAGGACAGCCCAATCCGCTAAATAGACATCCGGCATATTGCCCGTTGCCGCATAGGTTTTAAGCTTCTGTCCTCCGTCCTGTACGGCAGGATCCAGTTCAATTTCTACGTTTGGCATCTTCTTTTTAAGCTCTTCCACCGCATAATCGAACGGCTTTATGGTATCGTCATCAAAATGTTGTGCATACACCTTTAATTTGATCGTACCGTCCCCTGCCTCGCTCTTGGAAGAGGTCGAGTTATCTTCCCCACAAGCAATCAATCCAATCGACATAGTGAGCACTAGCAAAGCTGCACTCCAACTTTTGTAAGTTTTTTTCATTTGCTTAATCCCCCTCATGCAGTGTGTTTTATGTTTGCGCTTTCATTTGCATGACTACAGTATACTGCCGCTTCTATTCTTGATTAAGGAATAAAACGGGCATAACCAGTAAAAAACGGGACAAATAGAGCAGCGGTTCTCCGTATATAGGAAAACCGCCAGGCTTAAATCGAAGTTGTCCTGCCTCGCAGGACAGGCGCTACCTTTTTTTGAGTTGCTCATATTCAGTGGGTGTCATGCCAAAGCGTTTCTTGAAGCATTTGCCAAAATAATTGGGGTCACTGTATCCTACACTTTCAGCGATTTCTGACAGCTTCCGATTTCCTTTCAGCAAAAGCTCCTTAGCCTTCTTCATTCGGATGTGTGTAATATGATCCACTATGGAAAAGCCAGACTCCTTGCGAAATACGCGGCGCAGGTAGCTGGGATCGACGAATACTCCGCACGAAACCTGCTCAGCAGACAGCTCTGAGTCTGCATAATGTTCCTCAATATAGTTGATCGCCGCCACAAATAAATTGGAAGCCTTCGTAGGACGCATATTCTCCATCAGTTGGATCAGCTTGCGGTATAGAGCGAGCATCCAACCTTCAGCAGCCTCCCAGGAATCTAACTCTCGCAGCCGTTCGTAAGGAGAATTGTCTCCTCCATTTTCCCATAGCCGGTCATAAGGAATGCCTCGTTCACTGGCAAAGGAAAGGGCTAAAGATACGATTCCCATAAGCATCGCATCTGCGTATTCGTCTCCCCATTTATATTTACTAAGCTGACGGATTGCCTTACGGACCTCCTCTAGCGTTTCACTGTCTTTCATTCGGAGGTCAAGCACAACCGCATCGCGTAGATGGCCCAAATCAGGCATACCTGCTCTGCTATGCAACACTTCGCCGCCCTGTCCCCTTAACTCTGCACTTTCGCTCTCCTGTGGAAGCACCGGTAGCTTCGGCTTAATGCGTTCCAACATCGAGAGCATTTCTTCTGCATTGAACGGCTTCAACAAATAATCCTGTACTCCGGTTCGAACCGCCTTCTGTAGGTATTCAAATTCGTTATGTCCAGATATGAATACAATAACGATGCGTTCGAACTTGACTTTCAATCTCTTGGCTAATTCAATTCCGTCAATGAAGGGCATATTGATATCTACGAGGGCGAGATGTGGCTGATGCCGCTCGGCTTCCTGAAGTGCTTCCTGTCCGTTCCTTGCTTCGCAGCAAACCCGAAAACCATGAATTTCCCAATCTATCTTCATACGCAGAAAGTCTCGGAACAGCGGTTCATCATCGACAATCATCACTTTATACATTTTGGTGTTCACTCCCCTTTGGCAGCATCGGCAGCGACAGGTCAACAGTTGTTCCCTTCGTGAGCACACTTTGCACGGATATCCCATACTCCTCGCCAAAATACAGGCTCAGCCGCTGCTGAACGCTGTAGGTGCCGATTGATCGTATTCCTTCTTCCGGCAAATGTCTGGACATAATGGTCTGAACCTGTATTTCGTTCATCCCCACGCCGTTGTCCTCCACTCTAACGACCACCTTATCGCCCTGTCTAAAGGCAAAAATGCGGATAAAACCTTTTGTTCCTTTCTTCTTAAGGCCATGGTAAATCGAATTCTCGACAAGCGGCTGAAGCGAGAGCTTCGGGATCGGTGTACCTTCAAACTCGGGAGGAATATCCACTTCATAGCGAAACACATCGGGATAACGGATTTGCAGAATCGTCAGGTAATCATCAGTAATCTGAGCTTCCTTTTCTAAAGTGATTAGTTCCCGTCCCTTGTTCAGCACCATTCGATAAAAATCTGCCAGCGCTTTTGTAGTATCTCTAGCCTCCTCATTACGATCTAACTCATTGAGTGCATAAATGGTATCTAAAGTGTTGTACAGAAAATGCGGTTTAATTTGGGCGCTTATCAGTGCAAGCTCATATTCACGCTTACGGTTCTGTTCCTGCCTTACCTCATCCAGCAGCTCCCGAACCCGTCTTACCATAAAGTTAAACGCCTCTGCAATGGTACCGATTTCATCTTCAGTACGGACTGTTGCAACAGGTTGCAAATCACCAGTTACTACTTTTCGCATGGCCTTAGTCAATTGTTCGAGAGGACTAACGACCATTCTGGACAGAAAGCTAGCACCCAGCCAGGAAAAAACAAGGCATAACACACCGATTAATAGCGACAATCTAACATTTTGCCGGACATCAGCTGTAAGCAGGCTAAGAGAAACAATATTGACCAACTTCCATTCCATTCGGTTATAATCAGTGACCGTTATCAGGTTGCCCTCATACTCGAATGAGCACGTTCCATGGGATGCATTAGGGGCACAACGTTGGATGGCCTCACCCAGCTGTGGATTCACCGGATTCATCAGCATCTCATTGTCTTCTGCCACAGCCACGCGCATTTCGTTATCTAAAAAATAATAAGATTTGGGTGCATCTGGATCGCTGGAACGAAAGTAATCGGACAAACCTTCTTCCTTCACTAACAGAAAAAGCGTTCCATAGGGTTCGCCGGTGTCTATATTAATGACCGTCTTCCCCAGTGTCAAAACGGGAGAGCTCGGATCTGGAGTTAGGAAATCCCTCTTCTCCATATCAAACCAGAGGGCCTGTCCATAACTTTCAGATTCCCTTACCCGCTTAAGCATGCTATAGATCTTGCGATCATCCCCGCTTTCGGTATAAGAGGCGAAAATCTTCCCTTCGTTATCAATGAAGACAGCGGCATCCACCTCACGAAAGATTGACAAATCAATGGACAGGCGGCTCTGCATCAAGTTTCCAAACTGAATAGGCTCCATGGCAGTATCAGGTTTGGCACCGTATGAATCATACATCCGGTTAATATTCGTGACCATAATATTGGCCGCCGTCTCCACACTCCTGAATATGTAATCGGTCCTAGACAAGATAAGCTGAGACTCATCGACCACATTGCTGGTAGTTTGGTCTATCAAAGAACGGCTGAAAAGTTGGTTGGACAATAGTCCAAGAATAAGCAGAGAAACAATAATTAGCGGAAGAAATACCGCTATAACCTTGCTTTTAAAGCGAAGTCGACCAAACCACTTACGAGCTAGTGACAGAATATTCACCTAGAACCCCTCCGTCATCAAGAGAATATCCATCATGTTAACACAAACAATCTCTACAGTAGTAGATCAAAAATAAAGTTTAAAAAATTCAACCGTCCATCTTGAAAGTACTTTAGAGATGTGTTAGGATAAAGTCGATTTTTAGTAAAATTATTAACTAAAAAGGTGTGAGCTCTTTTGGCAACCATTAAAGACATTGCCCGCGAAGCGGGTGTGTCTGCCGCAACCGTTTCAAGGGTTTTAAATAACGATCTGTCACTGTCCGTAAGCTCAGACACCAAAAACAGAATTTTTTTGGTTGCCGAGCAACTCGGGTATAAGCCTACCCGGCTGAGGCAATTAAAGCAGAATACGGAACGGGCCGGGAAAACGGTCTCCCTCCTGCTGTGGTGTTCTATTGAGGAGGAAAGAGACGATCCTTATTACGCCTCGATCCGCCGTGGAATCGAACTGCGCTGTGAAGAGCTTGGCCTGACGTTGGGACAGACCTTGCGAGGCCGCTCGTCCATCGGCACCTTACAGAAGGCGGATGGTCTGATTGTTGTGGGCGGCGTTGATCCTGAAGAGGTATTCAAGCTTCATCCTGACAAGAACACCATTGTTCTTGTCGACCAGTACCATGAACAGTTGGAGTATGATTCTGTACGACTTCATTTCAGACAAGCTGTTGATCAGGCACTCGGACATCTACTTGAGCTTGGCCATCGACAAATCGGATTTATCGGCGGTAAGAGCGACGGTGAGCGAAGGGCGCATTATTTTGAACGATTCATGCGGGAACAAGGGTTGTACAATCCTCAATTCGTCCGTATAGCTTCCTGGAGTACCGCGGATGGTTATCTCATGATGAACGAACTCCTAGCCCAACAGGAACGACCGACAGCCTGCTTCGTCGCAAGCGATCCGCTCGCTATTGGTGCCCTCCGCGCCCTTCATGGACTTGGAGTCAAGGTACCAGAGGATATGGCTGTTGTTGGCTTCGACGACATTGAGATGGCAGCCTTCGTGCAGCCTCCGCTAACCACTATCCGTGCATATCCCGAACAGATGGGAAAGGCTGCCGTGCAACTGCTCTCTGAACGGTTTGAGGGGCGTGAACCACCTGCGTATAGCGTGATCGGGACTAAGCTTGTCATTCGAGAAAGCTCATGCAAAAAAGGCTAAAATTAGTACTTGAGAGTCTTATTGTCATTGATTAATATCCTTTCGTAAAACAATCAATATGATAACCCCTGAGGAGTGAATATCATGAACATTCATGTTAACGAAGCGCTTGGTTTGTTTCATTTGCAGTCCAAGGATTGCAGCTATATTATCCAGCTAGTAGAAGGATATCCCGCACATGTCTATTGGGGAGCTCAACTTCATCATGACCAAAGTCTCGCAAGTATATTGGAACTTAGGGAGCGTTGCTCCTTCTCTCCCACTCCCGTTTCTTCCAGTCGTATAATTTCTTTGGACACGCTTCCTCAGGAATACCCCCAGTATGGAACAAGCGACTTTCGTCAACCGGCTTACCAGGTTGCACTTGCGGACGGAACTCGAACTACTGAGCTAAAATATAGTGGTTACCGTATTGAACCGGGTAAACCCAAGCTCGAGGGACTTCCTTCCGTCTATGCCGAATCGGATGATGAAGCCACAACCCTCTATTTGATCCTTGAGGATCAATACTCGGGGCTTAAGACTACACTGCTCTATACTGTATTTGCGAACCACAGTGCCATTGCTAGATCTACTCTTTTTGAACAAAAGGGAAGCGCTACCATGAATATTGAACACGCCATGAGCGCCTCTGTCGACTTCGCCGATTCCAACTACCAAGCCCTCTACTTACCTGGAGCCTGGGTTCGGGAAAGACATATCCAACGCCGCGACCTCGGACCTGGCTCCATTCGGCTCGAGAGTAGACGGGGCTCCAGCAGTCACCAAATGAATCCCTTTCTGGCACTGCTTCGGCCTGATGTGACTGAAGATCGTGGGGATGTGTACGGTTTCAGTCTAATCTACAGCAGCAACTTCGTCGCACAGGCAGAAGTAGAGCAGTTCAGTCAGACTCGTGTAAGTATCGGAATCAATCCCTTTGACTTCTCCTGGCGGCTTGAGCCGGGTCAGTCATTCCAGACTCCTGAAGCCGTATTGGTCTTTTCCGAAAAAGGTCTTGGGGGCATGTCACGCACCTATCACCGACTCTATCGCACACGTCTGTGCCGAGGGGCTTACCGTGACAAAGAACGTCCGATTCTCGTGAACAATTGGGAAGCCACATATTTCGACTTCGACGCCGATAAAATCGAGGCGATTGCCAAAGAAGCGGGGCCTCTTGGAATTGAGCTGTTTGTTCTTGATGACGGTTGGTTTGGTAAGCGAGACAACGACAACAGTTCGCTTGGGGACTGGTTCGAAGACCGCCACAAGTTGCCCGGCGGTCTTACTGACCTGGCCAAACGGGTTAATGAACAAGGATTACAGTTTGGTTTGTGGGTTGAGCCGGAAATGGTATCACCTGATAGTGAACTGTACCGCAACCATCCCGACTGGTGCCTGCATGCGGAAGGTCGGCGGCGGACGGAAGGCCGATCCCAACTGGTGCTCGATCTCTCCCGCAAGGAAGTATGCGACTACTTGTACGAGACGCTTAGCTCCGTATTTTCGATCGCTCCAATCACTTATGTCAAGTGGGACATGAACCGTAACATGACGGAGATTGCTTCGGCTACAGCCCCTAGCGAACGACAAAAGGAAACTGCGCACCGTTATATGCTCGGACTTTACGATCTGTTGGAACGTCTGACCTCCCAGTTCCCGGACATCTTGTTCGAAAGCTGTTCTGGAGGCGGTGGGCGATTTGATCCCGGAATGCTCTACTATATGCCGCAGACATGGACCAGTGATGATACCGATGCCATTGAAAGATTGGCTATCCAGTATGGAACAAGCATCGTGTACCCGGCCAGTACCATGGGCGCACATGTATCGAACGTGCCGAACCACCAGGTGGGACGAAACACCTCCCTCGCCATACGCGGCGACGTGGCAATGAGCGGGAATTTTGGCTACGAACTCGACCTTACTGCATTTACGAATGAAGAAAAAGAACTCGCTGCCAAACAAATTGCCCAGTATAAAGAAATCCGTTCCCTTGTACAGCAGGGAGATATGTATCGACTGCTTAGTCCGTTTGAAGGCCGAGGCGACACGGCCTGGATGTTTGTTAGCGAGGACCAATCCGAAGCGTTTGTCGCTTACTTCCGCGTACTTGCTGAACCAAATGGGCCCATCCGGCGACTAACTCTAAAAGGACTTGACCCAGATAAAAAGTATATAATCGAACACGGGGCGACAGGCAGCACTGCAGTCCATACGGGTAATACCTTAGTGGAAGATGGCGGTTCCCCCTTCCGCGTAGCATTTGATGGCGAAATTTTTGGAGGCGACCGCCTAATGAAAATTGGGCTTGTTGTCTCGGATCTCTCTGGAGACTTCACCAGCTCTACTTTCCGCCTTAAAGCTATTTCCTGCTAATTGTGAATCTGGCCAGTGACGATAAAAAAATCAAAACAAGGCAGACCGATTTTCCGGCCTGCCTTGTTTAATCACTATGGTGCCCGTGTTGCTAACCGTGACTCTCCATGTCACTTACCAAATACGCTCGCTTAGTCTCAATTTCGTCCTCTATATCTTCCAGCATATGACCAATGCCTTCTTAAGTGAACGTGTCTGTAATCACAACTCTAAACAATTCATTCAACTTTTCGGTGTCTTTAACTTCCGTCTTCTGATTTCGACATTATTCATCCTGATTTCCAATTTCTCATTCATCTAGATTTCCGCCGATGTACGATTCAGGATGGGACGCTTTGAAAGCACACGATTCGATAACTCCATCAGGCTTTTTATTTCATAAGTAGGTTGAATGCCAGACGCGTTTGTTTTCCCAGCAGGGTTGAACCAACAGGTATCCATTCCGTATTTGTTGCCTCCTTGAATATCGGAGGTCAAAGAATCACCAACCATGAGAACCTTACTCTTATCTGAAATGTCTAGCTTAGTAAATGCGTAATCGAAAATACCAGCTTGTGGCTTTTGGCAACCCACTTCCTCTGAAATAATTATCTGTTCAAATACATCACGCAGCGGTGAAAGCTGAATTCTGGAGGTTTGCACCTCTTTGATTCCATTCGTAATGATCGCCAATCGACAATCAGACAGCATATCACATAATTCAACCGCTCCGTCCATTAAAAAAGTACCTTCACCCAAATAACGTAAATATGCAGCACTAAAAGCATCTGGATTAAAGTCTAGATCATGAAAAGTAAATAATCGCTTAAACCGCTCCACACGCAGTTGCACTGAGGTAATATGTCCTTCCTCTGCCTCTCGCCACAATACGCTGTTGATTTCATCATAACTAGCTTTATACTCCGTGGCCCCTTGTGGCAAGCCAAATTGGGTAAACGTATTATGTAGCGCATAACTCTCTGCCTTTTTAAAATCAAACAGCGTGTCATCGACATCAAATAAAATAATTTCGTATTTCATAACAGCCTCCATATCATTGCTTCACGACTATTGTTCAGTTCCATGAGTCTTAGATTGTTCCTGATAGTAGTACAACGAAAAACTAACAATACATTATTACCTTTCGGTTATTATACAGAACCTAGTTAAACCGTCAAGTCACTAATAACAAAGTCATAGTATTTTGTCATCGGAGCAAAAGGTAAATAACGCTCAATAAGAATGCCCGTAAAATGAAGGTGATTCTCATTTTACGGGCTTCTGAGCATCTAAGAGATGATTTAGCAAAAATCCTAGTGATCTTCATTAATCCATTTAGCTAATGTTTGATCAAAACAATGAGGTTCTTCAAACATTGGGTTATGCCCACTATATTCAAAAATCACTTTTTTCACGTTCTCGTAGGTGTCATCGACCCTATCCCATAAAGAAACTGGCGCAACTAAAAAATCATACCTTCCCAAACCAATATATACAGGTTTATGGATATCCGCCAAGGATTGTATTAAATTCATGTTACCGAAAGCTTCTCCCCATAAATAATCAATGATAGGCATATTCGTGTATACATCCTTCCACATATAAGCCGCATCGTAAGCATAATCATAAAAGGTTTGGGCTCCCATTCGTATACACATGTGAACAAATCTTCTATCTGGGTCTCTTTTGATATCTTCCTCTAATAAAACAATGTCCTTTTCAAAACGTTCCTTTCTTTCTGGGCTGGCCGTTTCATAAAAGAATGAAGAGCTTTGCCGCTGTCTTTCTTGGCTGTTCGTAGGTGCTGAATTTAATAGCACCACTTTTTGAACATAATCCGGGTATTGTTTAGCATATTCCAAAGCCATAAAGGCATGCCCGGAATGTCCTAATATGATAAATTCATTTAGATGAAGGCATTGTCTTGCTGTTTCTATATCATTAATAACTTTATCCAAAGTATAGTCTTCTGGTTTTAAAGCTCGAGTCGGTTTTGCAAATCCTCGATGATCCAGAAAAATAAACTGAAACTTTTTATATAAATGGTCTGAAAATAAACGAGGATAATATACACTACTGCCGATCACCAATATCGGCCTTCCGTTACCTCTTATAGCATATTTCAGCTCAAATCCATCACTAATAACTGTTTGATAAGTGCTCATTTATAATCACCTTTTCTTTTTTCAAATCACTCCCTTTCCTTTGTGTAATTCCCTTGTATTCTCCATAGAACGTTCCAACACTTCAACTCACCTCAGAAAGTACATTTATTTTTATGAGAAAAGTTTAACATGTTTTTTTCAAAAACAAAACGGGTTTACTTTTGTCTTACTTGTCTTGACTTATGGCATTCATACAGGATTTTTGACAAACACATCTTTTTGGAAACAAAAAAACCGCGATAATCGCGGTTTTTTATATAGAGGTCATACTTTTATCGTGCTTGGCGACGTCCTACTCTCCCAGGACCCTGCGGTCCAAGTACCATCGGCGCTGGAGGGCTTAACGGTCGTGTTCGGGATGGGTACGTGTGGAACCCCTCCGCTATCGCCACCAAACATGAATTTGCTATGCAAATTCTTCCGTAAGGTTATTCGGTTCACCACATATCGTGTGAATGAATAGCCATGCGCTTGTCGTATGTCACTTGTACATACCTTCAAGGTTACACCCTGAAAACTGGATCCGAAACTCATTTGCGTTTTATTTTAGGATAAGCCCTCGACCGATTAGTATTGGTCAGCTCCATGCATTACTGCACTTCCACCCCCAACCTATCTACCTCGTCGTCTTCAAGGGGTCTTACATACTGGGAAATCTCATCTTGAGGGGGGCTTCACGCTTAGATGCTTTCAGCGCTTATCCCTTCCGTACATAGCTACCCAGCGGTGCTCCTGGCGGAACAACTGGTACACCAGCGGTACGTCCATCCCGGTCCTCTCGTACTAAGGACAGCTCCTCTCAAATTTCCTACGCCCACGACAGATAGGGACCGAACTGTCTCACGACGTTCTGAACCCAGCTCGCGTACCGCTTTAATGGGCGAACAGCCCAACCCTTGGGACCTACTTCAGCCCCAGGATGCGATGAGCCGACATCGAGGTGCCAAACCTCCCCGTCGATGTGGACTCTTGGGGGAGATAAGCCTGTTATCCCCAGGGTAGCTTTTATCCGTTGAGCGATGGCCCTTCCATGCGGTACCACCGGATCACTAAGCCCGACTTTCGTCCCTGCTCGACTTGTAGGTCTCGCAGTCAAGCTCCCTTCTGCCTTTGCACTCTTCGAATGATTTCCAACCATTCTGAGGGAACCTTGGGGCGCCTCCGTTACTCTTTAGGAGGCGACCGCCCCAGTCAAACTGCCCACCTGACACTGTCCTCGCACCGGTTCACGGTACCAAGTTAGAACCTAGATACGATCAGGGTGGTATCCCAAGGATGCCTCCCTTCAAGCTGGCGCTCAAAGTTCTACGGCTCCCACCTATCCTGTACAGATCGTACCCAAATTCAATATCAAGCTGCAGTAAAGCTCCATGGGGTCTTTCCGTCTTGTCGCGGGTAACCTGCATCTTCACAGGTATTAAAATTTCACCGGATCTCTCGTTGAGACAGCGCCCAAGTCGTTACGCCATTCGTGCGGGTCAGAATTTACCTGACAAGGAATTTCGCTACCTTAGGACCGTTATAGTTACGGCCGCCGTTTACTGGGGCTTCGGTTCATAGCTTCGCCCGAAGGCTTACCACTCCCCTTAACCTTCCAGCACCGGGCAGGCGTCAGCCCGTATACTTCGCCTTGCGGCTTCGCACAGACCTGTGTTTTTGCTAAACAGTCGCTTGGGCCTTTTCACTGCGGCCCCCTCGGGCTATTCACCCTACCGAGGCACCCCTTCTCCCGAAGTTACGGGGTCATTTTGCCGAGTTCCTTAACGAGAGTTCTTCCGCGCGCCTTAGAATTCTCTTCTCGCCTACCTGTGTCGGTTTGCGGTACGGGCACCTTCTCCTGGCTAGAGGCTTTTCTTGGCAGTCTGAGATCATGACCTTCGCTACTACAATTTTCGCTCCCCATCACAGCCCAGCCTTACGATGTGCGGATTTGCCTACACATCAGCCTCACTGCTTAGACGGACATCCATCAGTCCGCGTCACTACCCTACTGCGTCACCCCATCGCTCATAACGGATTACGGTGGTACAGGAATTTCGACCTGTTGTCCTTCGACTACGCCTATCGGCCTCGCCTTAGGTCCCGACTTACCCTGAGCGGACGAACCTTCCTCAGGAACCCTTAGGCTTTCGGCGGATCTGATTCTCACAGATCTTTTCGTTACTCATACCGGCATTCTCACTTGAATGCAGTCCAGCGCTCCTTACGGTACACCTTCAACCCGCATTCAACGCTCCCCTACCCCTGATGCAAGCATCAAGCCATAGCTTCGGTGGTGTGTTTAGCCCCGTTACATTTTCGGCGCAGAGTCACTCGACCAGTGAGCTATTACGCACTCTTTCAATGGTGGCTGCTTCTAAGCCAACATCCTGGTTGTCTGTGCAACTCCACATCCTTTCCCACTTAACACACACTTGGGGACCTTAGCTGATGGTCTGGGCTGTTTCCCTTTCGACAATGGATCTTAGCACTCACTGTCTGACTCCCGGAACTAAATCTATGGCATTCGGAGTTTGACTGAGCTTGGTAACCCTTGCGGGCCCCGCACCCAATCAGTGCTCTACCTCCACGATTCTTCTTTCCGAGGCTAGCCCTAAAGCTATTTCGGGGAGAACCAGCTATCTCCGGGTTCGATTGGAATTTCTCCGCTACCCCCACCTCATCCCCGCATTTTTCAACATGCGTGGGTTCGGGCCTCCAGTGCGTGTTACCGCACCTTCACCCTGGACAGGGGTAGATCACCCGGTTTCGGGTCTACGTCCACGTACTCATTCGCCCTATTCAGACTCGCTTTCGCTGCGGCTTCAGCTCTTCACCTTAACCTTGCACGGGAACGTAACTCGCCGGTTCATTCTACAAAAGGCACGCCATCACCCATAAATAGGGCTCTGACTTCTTGTAAGCACACGGTTTCAGGATCTATTTCACTCCCCTTCCGGGGTGCTTTTCACCTTTCCCTCACGGTACTGCTTCACTATCGGTCGCCAGGGAGTATTTAGCCTTGGCAGATGGTCCTGCCGGATTCATACGGGGTTTCACGTGCCCCGCACTACTCGGGATCCGTCTCGGAGGGAACAAGTTTTGAACTACAGGGCTTTTACCTTCTCTGGCGGGCCTTTCCAGACCTCTTCATCTAACTGGTTCCTTTGTAACTCCATGTGAGACGTCCCACAACCCCAAGGAGCAAGCTCCTTGGTTTGGGCTAATCCGCGTTCGCTCGCCGCTACTGACGGAATCACTATTGTTTTCTCTTCCTCAGGGTACTTAGATGTTTCAGTTCCCCTGGTCTGCCTCTATTCTGCCTATGTATTCAGCAGAAAGTGACTGTCGATGAAGACAGCCGGGTTTCCCCATTCGGACATCCCCGGATCAAAGCTTGCTTACAGCTCCCCGAGGCCTTATCGTTGTTCGCCACGTCCTTCGTCGGCTCCTGGCGCCTAGGCATCCTCCGTGTGCTCTTTGTAGCTTAACCTAGTATTTACATCGTAAATACGATTTGCTTTGAATTTCGGTTCAACACTTACGTGTGAATGAAATTCAAGGCAGCTACCTTTATTTCACTTGTTTACACAAGATCAGCTTAAAGGAATATTCTAAAACGCAATTTCGTTTCGGTATCCAGTTTTCAAGGTACAATTCGCTTCATCGAAGCGAAACCCGATGAATATTTCGGTTCCACACGAACGTGTGAATGAAGTATTCGTCGAAGCTTGAGAGTTTGAGCTCTCAAAACTGAGCAACGAGTGAGTAAGTTCAGGATATTCATTTTATTCACACGAATGTGATGAACCGAATTGAATATCCGGTCGCAGGTACGTTATACCTGCTAATTTGAATGTTTCCATCGCAGGAAACGATTCTCCATAGAAAGGAGGTGATCCAGCCGCACCTTCCGATACGGCTACCTTGTTACGACTTCACCCCAATCATCTACCCCACCTTCGGCGGCTGGCTCCCTTGCGGGTTACCCCACCGACTTCGGGTGTTGTAAACTCTCGTGGTGTGACGGGCGGTGTGTACAAGACCCGGGAACGTATTCACCGCGGCATGCTGATCCGCGATTACTAGCAATTCCGACTTCATGTAGGCGAGTTGCAGCCTACAATCCGAACTGAGACCGGCTTTTCTAGGATTGGCTCCACCTCGCGATTTCGCTTCCCGTTGTACCGGCCATTGTAGTACGTGTGTAGCCCAGGTCATAAGGGGCATGATGATTTGACGTCATCCCCACCTTCCTCCGGTTTGTCACCGGCAGTCTGCTTAGAGTGCCCAGCTTGACCTGCTGGCAACTAAGCATAAGGGTTGCGCTCGTTGCGGGACTTAACCCAACATCTCACGACACGAGCTGACGACAACCATGCACCACCTGTCTCCTCTGTCCCGAAGGAAAGCCATATCTCTACAGCGGTCAGAGGGATGTCAAGACCTGGTAAGGTTCTTCGCGTTGCTTCGAATTAAACCACATACTCCACTGCTTGTGCGGGTCCCCGTCAATTCCTTTGAGTTTCAGTCTTGCGACCGTACTCCCCAGGCGGAATGCTTAATGTGTTAACTTCGGCACCAAGGGTATCGAAACCCCTAACACCTAGCATTCATCGTTTACGGCGTGGACTACCAGGGTATCTAATCCTGTTTGCTCCCCACGCTTTCGCGCCTCAGCGTCAGTTACAGCCCAGAGAGTCGCCTTCGCCACTGGTGTTCCTCCACATCTCTACGCATTTCACCGCTACACGTGGAATTCCACTCTCCTCTTCTGCACTCAAGCTCCCCAGTTTCCAGTGCGACCCGAAGTTGAGCCTCGGGATTAAACACCAGACTTAAAGAGCCGCCTGCGCGCGCTTTACGCCCAATAATTCCGGACAACGCTTGCCCCCTACGTATTACCGCGGCTGCTGGCACGTAGTTAGCCGGGGCTTTCTTCTCAGGTACCGTCACTCTTGTAGCAGTTACTCTACAAGACGTTCTTCCCTGGCAACAGAGCTTTACGATCCGAAAACCTTCATCACTCACGCGGCGTTGCTCCGTCAGGCTTTCGCCCATTGCGGAAGATTCCCTACTGCTGCCTCCCGTAGGAGTCTGGGCCGTGTCTCAGTCCCAGTGTGGCCGATCACCCTCTCAGGTCGGCTACGCATCGTCGCCTTGGTAGGCCTTTACCCCACCAACTAGCTAATGCGCCGCAGGCCCATCCACAAGTGACAGATTGCTCCGTCTTTCCTCCCTCTCCCATGCAGGAAAAGGATATATCGGGTATTAGCTACCGTTTCCGGTAGTTATCCCTGTCTTGTGGGCAGGTTGCCTACGTGTTACTCACCCGTCCGCCGCTAGGTTATGTAGAAGCAAGCTTCTACATAACCCCGCTCGACTTGCATGTATTAGGCACGCCGCCAGCGTTCGTCCTGAGCCAGGATCAAACTCTCCATTAAAGACCAACCGAAGCTGGTTTATAGAAAGAGCGATAAGCTCATGTTGAAACTGACGAGATAAAAATATCTCTTGTTTGATTTTGCAAGCAAAATCGTTTTACTCACTCGTTGTTCAGTTTTCAAAGATCAATTTTCTCATTCGGCTTTTCTTGGGCCGGACAATTAATATATCATACTTTGGTGATTCATACTACTGGTAAATAATAACTCATAGACGATCTTTTGAATTTTTGAACCATTACATCACAGCCTATCTTACGGCCGGATGAATAATATATCATTTAGGTTTGCTGAATACTACATGTAAATTATACCGATTTATTCGTTCTTTTAGCTCCAGCCCATCCCACGTCTCGTCCATGATTTGAAGAATAAATCCCTGGGTATCAAACGAGCTATAAGCTGTTTATACTTCTTTCACCGAAAGAGCGAAGAAAATTCGCTGTGTATATTTTTTTAAAAGACTCAGCCATCTTGTATCTCCTTTGGTGTCCAAATGTAACGATAGTTTTACCTTTGTCTATGATAAAGCCTTATCATGGCGAGGCCAGACATACAAAAATGCCAGGTTCTATGATGAGAACCTGGCATTGGCACATGGCTTATGAATTCTGGGAAGGGGCAACTCTTCCAATCTCTCCAGAAGGAATCTGATACTGGCGGATATCCTTAACCAGAAACATAATCAATCCGCATAGTACAGTAATCAGTCCACTGAAAAAAAGAACCTCACTCAGAGAAAACCGTAAAGCTAGCGCCCCTCCAATCAAGGCCCCTAATGGCAGAGCCGCATTCGACAAGGTGTTTAAAAAGGCTGTAACACGTCCCAGTAACGGCAGCGGTGTAATAATTTGAATCAAAGACGTTTGCAGCACATTGATGATGCCAGTAAAAATGCCTAATAACAGAGCTGCCAGCAGCTTCATCCACATCTCGGGCACAAGGGAAAAAACATAGATTGCCAGTCCCATGGCTACCCAGGAAACCGCGATGGTAATGCCGTTCTTTTTCAATACACTGACCAGAAAGGAACCGATGAAAATACCGATAAAGTAGGCTACATACAGCAAGCTGTAATAGATTGGCGAGCCATAGGATACTGCGATAGAAGGCATGGCAATGACCAAGATCGCCATCGAAAAGTTTGTCAGCGCAAAGAACGGAAGCATAATTCTCAGGAAGGTGTGCCGTTTTACAAAAAGATACCCTTCTTTCAATTCGTTCAAATAGTACACAAGCTTTAGCGAACTCCTTCCGTTCGTGTCTTCCACCGGAGGAGCATCAATTTGCTTGTTGAGCCTGACATATACAAAGCCTGCCAGAAACAGCATCGCGCCGGCTAGAAAAAACGTGTTTTTCATCCCCATTGCGATGATGAGCGAGGCTCCAGCCAGATATCCGACAATATTAATAACCTGATCCGTCGACAAAATCATGGAATTCGCCCGGACAATCAAATCCGGCGAGCCTATCAATTGCGGCAGCATTTTACTATTGGCCGGATAAAACAGTGTGGAGAAGCAGGATGCAATGAAGACAATAACAAGGATAGCGACCAGATTGACCATCCCGTCCTGAATGAGAAATGGGACGACCAAAATTAGCACAGCCTGCGTAAACAAGGCGATACTGGCTAACAAAGGCGGTGAATAACGGTCCACCACAGGACCCACGAGAAAGCTGAAAATCGACGCCGCAGATACGGCCGTATACGTGAAGCTGGTCATCGCCACCGACTGTGTCGATTGCTGAACAAAATACAGCAGGACGATAGAATAAATGCTGTCTGCGATATTGGCAAGAGTACGAGATGCAAAAAATCGGATAAAACGGCTATCCTTAAACAATGGATTCACATCTTCATCTCCTTACTGCAAAATGGTCAAAGCATTCAAGAGCCTGTCACTAGCAGTCTGGAAGATTTGATGAATATACTGGTCGTTCTCATGATATGGAATGGTAAGTGAGATTTTCAGAATATCCCCTACATGCTCTGACTCAAAAAAAACAACCTTGTTGACATTGGCCTGTGTGCCTTCGGTATGCAGATTGTCGAGCAATTCTGCATCCTCTCGTCCCTCACCCAAATAGTTGAATACGATAGGCAGCTGTTCAAGTCCTTTTTTCAAAATGCTGCTGGATACCGGGTAAGCTTTCTCCATTTCAGCATTGAAAATCAGATTGAAAAAGTTCAAATGATAGCGTGAAGCAAAGTCCAGGTGGGTATGGATACTCTTTTCATAGGATTCAGAGTCATCTTCCTGCAGCACAACGGGTATATGATCAATACACTCGCCTACGGTTCCAAAATAGTTTCGGTCGCCATATTGTCTTCCATAATTAGTAATCCAAAGCGGAACATCAGAGAGTTGGAAATAGCTGCTGAAAAAACGTACAGCCATTTGAAGCGAAATATCCCACATATTCGCAGCGCCGTGCTGCTCTGAAATGTCGCTTAAATTCAGCTCCCAACGATATCTGGTAGTGTCCGCATAGTTGCGTTCTTCGGTCAGCACATGGATACGATCATTATTCTCACCAAACATTTGGAGTTTGAATTGCTCGCTGATTTCCTGATCCCCGATTCCTTGAGGGCCTTGGCGGATATGGTTTACATATTCCCGGTATTGCACCTCTTCTGTCGCATGTGCCGTCTGCTGCGGACGATAATATTCATCAAGGAGTTGTCTGCGCAGGATGTCGCTGCTCGTAGCATCAAAAATGATGTGCGAGCAAGGGAGCAATAGCAGATGTTCCCGCAAATTTAAGCGAATCAGGACGATCCGGTACTGCAGCGACTGTGTAAGTTTATAAGGTTCTAAAAATAACTTAGAAGCAATGGAAGAAAGAAGCCTGCGTTGTGCTTGTACCGGCTGACCGGAGAGATCAACAGTCGGTAAAGAAAAATGCTCTGGAACTGGACGCAACTCCCATTCCCATGCTCCGGATGATTGAACAAGTACGCTTCTTAGCAATTCATGGCGTTCAATAAGCCGCTGAATCGTTACGGTCAAACGCTCGGTGTTCAAGTAGCTATCTAACTGCACAGCCATACCCGAGCCTGTAAAATGTTGCAAATGGTAATGCTGAGCTGGTGCAAGCGGATAGCGCCCAATAGCATTCAGACTTAGTATATTGGTATTCCACTCAGTATTTAACTCAGCAATGCTGGCAAGCCATACATCGGCCTGTTGTTTAAGTAAGGTTTCTTGTTCTTCGTTTGTCGGTATAGCTCCGAGAATTCTATCTGGTTCGTCGGTTCCCCAGCGGACGATATAATGCGGGTGCAGGTCTGGATGGATATGAGATTGGATAAATTCTGAGATTGCCTGAACTTGTTCTACGTGAAAAGGCTCCACTTGCAGGAACAAATAGTTTTGATTATCGGTGGAAACAGTCTGAAGAAAGACCTGTACACCAAACGCTTCTGTAATAGCCCGCTCAACCTCCTGAGCTTTCGCAATGAGCGTATCCGCGTTCACTCCGCCCTCTTCAACACGTTGTAAAAGATCAGACAAACTTCTTATTGTCTGATATTGAAGCAATTGATGTATATCCAGCGGAATGTTCGATTCATGTACTTTCGATACCAGTTGAATGGCCTTCAATGAATGACCTCCAAGCTCGAAAAAGCCGTCGTCAATGCCGACCTTTTCAACGCCAAGCACCGCTTGCCACAGGTTCGCCAACTGTTGTTCCACTTCATTTCTTGGAGCAACGTATTCCATATCGGAACCGCTGGTCATTTCTGGCTCAGGCAATGCTTGGCGGTCGATTTTACCGTTCGTTGTCAGGGGAAACGCCGGCAGGAACACATACTGGGCAGGAATCATATAATCCGGCAACTGGCCAATCAAATGGGTCTTCATATCACTCTTGGATAGCGGTACGTCGGTTGAGATATAAGCACAGAGCGTTTTTTGACCATCCTTCGTGCTTTTTACCGCTACGTGCGCCTCCCGAACTGCATCATGTTTCATGAGCTGGGTTTCAATTTCGCCGGGTTCAATACGATATCCGCGGATTTTAACCTGCTGGTCTATCCGTCCGAGATACTCCAGATTGCCGTCCGGTAGCCATCTGCCCAAATCACCTGTCCGATATATTTTTTCGCCCAGAATGAATGGATTAGGGACAAAATTTAGCTGGGTCAGATCATCCCTGTTTAGATAGCCGCGCGCCAGACCATCCCCACCAACACAAATTTCCCCTTGAGCACCAATAGGCAGCAGCCTGCTTGAAGAGTCCAAAATATAAACAGTTGAATTGCCAATTGGGCGACCAATAGGAATGCGGTTATATTCCTTATCAATCGGGAAATAAGTAGAGAATGTTGTGTTTTCTGTGGGGCCATAGACGTTGATAACGTTCAGTCCCGGAGAATGTGCTCTAACCGTATTAATGATCCCAGGTAAAAGCACATCCCCGCCCACCAGCAAGTGCTTTAGAGAAGCAAAGAGATCTGGTTTATGCTGTGTGAGTTGGTTAAACAAGGGCGATGTCAGCCACATCGTTGTAATATGATATCGATCCAGCGCTTCACCAAGCTGAACAGCATCCAAGATTATGGATTCCGGTACAATGTACAAACGCAATCCGTTCAGCAATGCTCCCCAAATTTCAAAGGTACAGGCATCGAACACGAGCGCCCCGGTCAGCAAAATGCGTTCGTTCTCGGCAAATGGTACGTAATTGGTGTTCTTCACCAGCCGTATGACATTCCGATGTTCAATCATGACACCTTTGGGACGTCCAGTTGAGCCAGATGTATACATGACATAGGCCAGATCGTCTGCCGTTGTCGATTCGGAAAAAATGAAGTCGTCGGAGTCGTCGGAGCTGATGTCGGCCAGATCCAGAACTGTACCGGAAAAATCGAAAGTGTGCATCTGTTTTCCCTTGTCGGATAGGGTTAGCAGAATTTCGCTACCGCTATCCTGAAGCATAAACATAATCCGTTCCTGCGGATAAGAAGGCTCCAATGGCAAGTAGGCTCCACCCGCCTTCAAAATACCAAGAATACCGATAATCATTTCTGGTGAACGTTTAGTCAAAATGCCTACGATGGTATCCTGCGCAACACCCAGTTTCTGCAGCTTCGAGGCCAGCTGATTAGCTTTTTTATTTAATTCGCGGTAGGTTAGCTCACGATTTTCAAATACAATAGCTACTGCATCCGGTGTTTTCTCAGCCTGTTCTTCAAATACGTGATGTATGGTGTGGTCCGATGGATACGGTCTCCGTGTATCGTTAAAATCAAATAAGAGCTGCTGTTTTTCCTCCGCTGTCAATAGATCAATCTCCGAAACCCGGATATTTGGGTTTTGAATAACTTGCTCCATCATTTGGATGAGGTGAGCAGCCAATTGTTTGATCGCATTTTTGTTATACGTCAGCGCGTTATAGCTAAATTTGATTTCCAGCTCGCGCCCAGGCATGACGATTACATTCAAATCATAATTCGTCTGTTCAATATCCTCTACTTCACCAACACGGAGTGCTTTGGTTTTTTTTTCTAATCCAGTAAGTTCTTCCGAAACGGGAAAGTTTTCAAAGGCGACAATATGCTGGATCAGGTTTTGTTTTAGTACACTATGGGCTTGAATATCAGCCAAGGAAAAATAGGAATACCGATTGGACTCCATTAAGGAATCCTGTATAGACGTAAGCAAGTCGGAAAACCGCAGTTCAGCGGAGCTTTTAATACGTACGGGTATGGTATTAATGAATAATCCGACCATATTTTCAATACCGGGGATTTCATCAGGTCTGCCCGACACAACAGACCCGAAAATGACGTCCTTACTGTTGTTGTACGTTTGTAGTAATAAGCCCCAAACGGTTTGAAATAAGGTGCTGACGGTGACACGGTTTTGCTTGGCGATTTGTTCCATGCCTTGGGTCAGCTGCTCTCCCCATGTGCATATGAGTTGCTCTACCTGAAATGAAGGATCGACGGATTGAGTATAGCCGGGCACGACAGTTTCATTTTCAAAATCAGCCACATATTGTTTCCAGTATGCTGCTGCTTCCTCTTTATTTTGTCTTTCCAACCACTGAATAAAGCTGCTAAATGGCTGGACAGGCTCTAATTTTAAAGGAGTATCGTCCCGAAGCGATGTGTAAATATCAAAAAAATCTTTGGCTACCACCCTCAGACACCAGCCGTCCATAATAATATGATGAGAGATCCAGATGAGCTTTGAGGTGTCCTCATCCCACTGTACAAGCGCTAACCGGATGAGAACCTCCTTTTCCAGATCAAAACCTCTCTGCCGCTCTTCCTGTAAAATGGCTTGAAGTCGTCTGTGCTTTTCCGCATCCGGTAAACTACGCACATCTTGGGTATGGACAGGAGCAGCTAATCGTTCCCCCAGTACAACCTGAAGCGGACGATCCGCCTCCTTATACATGAATACCGTACGGAAAATATCATATCGGTCAATCAGCTTTTGTAAGCTTCGGCTGATTAGGTTGGTATCCATAGCTTCATGAATGGTAATGATCGTTTGTTCGAAATAAGCCTCTGACTCTTCATCAAGTATGGAATGAAATAGCATTCCCTCCTGCATCGGGGATAGCGGATAGAGATCTTTAATTTTCACTTGGTGGTTTAACAGCTTATTTGACAAGCGATTTGCAATATTTTCAAACTGGTCCAGAGACAATTGCCCATATGTAAAATCCGTCGGGCTTTGTTCTGCTGTATCCTTGGCACAGCAATGGCGAATAAGTTCGATCAGATGATTCTTAAAGCTGGCTGTAAGTCGCTCCACCGTCGATGCTTCATATTCACGTGCGTTGTATTCGAATACAATGCGGAGTCTTTCGTCAGCCACCGCACCATGAATATCAAAGCTGGGCGCTTTTTTAGTCAGAGGGTTGATTTCAGTACCGGCAAACGTGGATAGTGGCGAGGTACGCCATGTCGTACCTTCTCTGGCTTCTCCGTCAAAGCTAAAGCTTATCTCAGGTGGCTTGGCAGAAAAAAAGGTTACCCTATTCTGCTGCTCCCTGTCGGTCAAGTAGCGTAAAATGCCATAGCCGAAACCCTTGTTGGGTACGCGTCGCAAATTGTCCTTAACCAGCTTGATTTGATGGGCCAAATCTTCGGGTTTGCTCACATTTACCACCAACGGATACACGGACGTAAACCTGCCAACTGTACGTGATACGTCAATGTCTTTAATCAATTCCGTCCTGCTATGACTTTCCACCTGGACTGCAATTTCAGCATGTCCGCTCCATTCCCGGTAAGCCAGTCCTAGCGCCGTCAGTAAAATATCATTTGTTTCTGTATTGTAAGCATGGTGCGCATGTTTTAGCAGGTTTTCGCTTTCTTCCCGGCTGAGTGTCACTTCGGATTTGCGCACGTCACGGATCAAGCTATCTGGAACCTCATGATCTTTTGGCAGCGGAAGTATTTCACGAGCTTCTACCGTATTCCAATAGCTGATTTCCTGACGCGCCAGCTCGCTTTGTGCATACTTGGACAAACGTGCTGCCCATTCTTTGTAGGAATCGGTCTTGGCGGGTAACTGTAGCTTTTCACCGTTAGCTAACTGTTGGTAGGTTGTTTCCAAGTCTTCCAGCAGGATTCTCCACGACACACTGTCTACGACAAGATGATGAATGACGATTAACAAATGATCGGATTCCTGCAGCCGAATTAAAGCCAAACGTACAAGCGGGCCGTTACGCAAATTAAAACTGCTTTGTAACGCGTCAGTGAGCTGCGCGATTTCTTCCTCAGGCTGGTCAGCATGTGAAAAATCGTAGCTTTCCAATGTAAAGTGTTCACCTTCGGCTGTGCCTCTGTTATAGGCGACAGGTTCTTTTTCACGTTCATCAAAGGTAATGCGCAAGGCATCATGGTGCATGGTCAGCTTGTCCACGGCGCTTCGCAGCCAGGTTTCGTTCCATCTTTCGGGGTTCTGGAGCATGACAGCCTGACTGTAATGATGACGTTCTATACGATGATGCTCAAAAAATTCCCATTGGATCGGTGTCAACTCCACTGTACCTTGTACCGCCCCCTGCGGGATGGTCCGAATTACTTTTTTTATATAAGGAGCAATCAAATCAATCTGCGGATGGCGGAACAAATCCTTCATGTCCATTTTGAGGCCCTTCGCGTTTAATCGGGCTGCGATTTGCAACGCTTTGATCGAATCGCCACCAAGCTCGAAAAAGTTGTTGCGCAGACCAATCGGCTTAACGCCAATGACTTCCTCCCAGATGGAAGCGAGTGTTTGCTCCAGTTCGCTCTGCGGCGCTTCATACTCGACGTCGGTCAACACAAAATCTTCGGGTTCTGGAAGCGCACGTCGATCAATTTTACCGTTATGGGTCAAAGGTAATTGATCCAGCACGATAATATGTGCGGGCACCATATAGCTTGGCAACTGCTTGGCAAGCTCTGTCCGCAGAAGGGATTTGTCGGTTGTACCTGCTACGTAGGCGCACAAATACTTTTGTCCGGTTTTATCCGTTCTATCCGTGACCACCGCTTGGCGTACCTCATCCAATTGGAGTAAGGCCGACTCAATTTCACCAGGTTCGATCCGGTAGCCACGAATTTTCACCTGAAAGTCAATCCGACCGATGAAATCAATGTTGCCATCCGGCAGCCAGCGTGCCAGATCTCCGGTGCGGTACAGACGCTCTCCCTTTACAAAAGGATTCGGTACAAATTTCTCCGCCGTCAGGTCAGGACGGTTCAAATAACCGCGGGCCACAGAAGCGCCGCCCAAACACAACTCCCCGGCTACGCCGACAGGGAGCGGACGAAAAGCCTCATCCACGATATATACTTTATGATTCGGCAGTGCCTTTCCAATCGGGACGATACCTGATGGAGGCAAACGTTCAGCTGTTTCTTCATAAAAGCTGGAATCAATAGCCGCTTCGGTTACACCGTAGGTATTCATGATGCGCATCGTATCGCCGAAGCGATTCAAAAGCGTCCGATAGTTTTCAACGCCAAAGCTGTCCGCGCCTGTAGTAAGCAGCTTCATGGCGCTGACATCTGTACCGTGTTCATATACGTAGGCCATAAGCAGCGTCAACAAGGCTGGTGGAACTTCAAACGTCGTAATTTCGTGCTGTTCGAGAACCTGGGCCAAAGCTGGAGGATCGTTGCGCACATCCTGTGGGCAAATGACCATGGTGCCTCCGTTCACGAATGTCTTGGCCAGATCACCGGCAAAGACATCGAACGACATACTGGCAATCTGAAGGAGCTTGACGGGAAACTCTTTTAACTGGTGAGCTTCTCTATAGCCCCACGCCGTATTTACGTAATGGCGATGCTCGATCATCACGCCTTTGGCGTTGCCCGTCGTTCCCGATGTGTAAATGACGTAGGCCAAAGCCTCGGGATCATGAATAGGTGCGTAGATAGGCGCTTGTTGATGGGAATGCTCCGCTTGTGAAGCCTGTTGAAGTAACGCTGGCAAGTCCAGCACTTCCCCCGCAAAATCCACATCGGCTAATAGTTCAGTCAAGGAAGACTGCGTGAGCATAATCGTAGCTCCGCTGTCCTGAAGCATGTAAGCAATTCTTTCTTTCGGGTAGGTCGGATCGACAGGTACGTAGGCAGCTCCCGCCTTCATAATCCCTAACACAGCGATAATCATGTCTGCTGAACGCTCAAGCATCACGGCGACGAGATGCTCACGCTTGCCCCCACGGTTTTGCAGTGCTTGAGCAAGCAGATTAGCCTTCTCATTCAGCTCATGATAGGTAAGTGCGGTGTCTTCGTAGATGACGGCGGTCTGTTCCGGGATACGTTCTGCCTGCGCCTCAAATATTCCATGAAACGTTCCAGCAGGATAGTCGGTAATCGGCCCGCTCCATACATTGGTGAGTTCCATCTCTTCTGTAGCGGTCAGCAGACGAATGTTCCCCAGCAGGAGTTCTGGTGTACGTGCAATTTGGAGGAGAACATGCTCCAAATGCCCAGCTAACCGTGTCATCGCTTCATCGCTGTAAACATAGTTGTTGTAGGACAGCATAAAGCTCAGCGCTTTTCCGTCCTCCACTTCGATGTTGAAGTGGTAAGGTGTTTCTTCGGACAGCTGAGCGTCCTCCACGACGAATCCAAGTCGTTCCTTCAGATCAGGCCGGCCAACCATGTCCTGCAGCGGGTAGTTTTCAAATACAACAAAATGGTCCATGAGTTGCTGCTTGAGTGCTGACTGGGACTGTATTTCAGCGAGTGAAAAATAGTCATATGCCCGTGATTGAATCGCGCTGCGCTGCACTTCGCGAAGCAGATCTGAGAATGAAAGATCTGCATCCAATTTGATTCGTACCGGTATGGTGTTAATGAAAAGTCCCAACATCTGTTCAACACCTTCAAGCTCCGGCGGTCGACCGGAAACAACGGTGCCGAAGACGACGTCTTCACTTTGGTTGTATCCTCCAAGCACCACTCCCCATGCAGCCAGAAACAGACTGCTAAGGGTTGTTCCATTGCGTTCAGCCACCGTCCGTAATTGACGGGTTGTTTCATCCGTGAGTGTTATTTTATGCTCATGCAGCAAGTACCCGGTATCTGGCTGGAGCGGATGGGCTACAGGTAGGGTAGGCAGCACAGCTGGCTGATCATAGTCGTTCAGGATGGACCGCCAGTATTCCTTCGCCGCCTCCTTATCCTGCTTATCCTGCTTATCCAGCCAGCGGGCATAGCCAGTATAGGGCTGCGGTGTCGGCAGTTGTACGGGCTTCCCTGCTTTCAGTGCTTCATAAGCCGCGAACAGCTCGTCCATAACGATGCCGAGGCACCAGCCGTCCATAATAATATGATGAAAGCTTAAAAGCAGCGTATATGCGTTCGTTTGGGTTTGAAGCACAGCCAGACGAATGAGCAAATCCTTGCTCAGATCGTAACGATGGTTTCGGTCTGCGTCTGCGTAGCTGCGAATGGCCTCTGCTTGCTCTGCCTCGGGAATATTCGTCAGATTCTCATAACGAAGCGTTGGATTTCGTTCCTTAAACACGATGAGCCGCGAACGGGAAGCACTTTTATGATAAATATTCGAACGAAGCGTTTCGTGACGCTGCACCAGAGTCTCGAAGCTCTTTTGCAGAGCCTCCAGGTTCAGTTCACCCCGGATGGTCATTCGTACTTGCTCATAGTACGCCTGTGATTCCGGCTCCATCACTGTATGAAAGAGCATCCCCTCCTGTAAAGGCGTTAAATTGGCCACTTTTTCGATTTCAAGCCTTTTACTCATCGGATTTCCCCCTCAATCGAATATTTATAGGCTTTCATAAAAATGCTTCATCTCTTCGAACTCTTCCAAATCCAGATCATCTGCCCCTACGTCTGTTGGTGTCAGTTCCTGACCGGACTGATTAAGGCAATGACGAATGGTATTCAACAGGTGTGTTTCGAAGCGGGAGAAAAGTTGTTTGACCGTGCGCTCTTCATATGCATTCCTGTCATAGGATATACGGATACTTAATTTTCCGTCCTCCAACCGGCTATCCATATAAAGAGCATAAGATGAACCATTAATCACATCCTTGGTACCTGGTCCAATTTCAGCTTGCAGCGGCGATATTGAAAAATAAACCGATTCCGGGTGTGGGGAGTCTATATAACGGAAACCAATTTCCGGATGACGAAAACGTTTAGAATCCGTTGGATTGCTGGCTTCGGTCAGATATCTCAATGCACCGTAGCCCAATCCGTGATTTGGAACCTGCCGAACCGTTTCCTTCACACGCTTGAGCAACAGCGCTATATCATCCGCAGATTTGATGTCCAGTACAACTGGATACACGGACGTAAACTGCCCTACCGTTCTGGAGATATCCAGCGAATTTGTTTCAGCCTGCTCTCGGCCAGGGTTCTCCACGTAGAGTGCAATCCGTTCTTGTCCTGACCATTCGGACACTGTTTGCCCCAGTACGGACAGCAGTACTTCCTCCGGCACGGTATTATAGGCATGATTGACCTGTGTCATCAGATGCTGGGTTTCGTCAGTTGATAATTGCAGGTGGAGCTGATGTGTTTGTCTCTCCGATCCAGAATCCGTAATGACTTCATGGTCTTTGGGAAGCGTTCTCCACTCTGACAACTCTATCTTGTTCCAATAGTCCTGCTCCTTGAGCAGCTCTTTACTATTCGCATAATGCTCAAGATGCTCTGCCCACGTTTGGTAAGCGTTCGTTTTGTCCGGTAAGACAATCGTTTCCCCATCCAGAGCTTGTCCGTAGCCTGTTGCCAGATCTTCGAGCAAAATATTCCATGAAATGGCGTCAGCCACTAGCGGGTCTACAGCAAGGAAAAGATGATCTCCGCTAACCAGACGGAAAAGCCCTGCCCGAACTCGTGGTCCTTCAAACAGCCGCAGGCTGCTTTGAATCCGTTGACATTCAGCTTCCATCTGGCTGCGTGCTTCGCTTTCCGTTCCCGTAAGCGACAGTACCTCCAGCGTGACTAGCTCCTCATGCAGTCCTTTGTGAGCTTGCGTAACCGACTCGTCAGCCTGTTGTAATAAGCCAAGGCGCAGAGCATCGTGGTGCTCTACGATTTTCTTCAATGCGGCTCGCAATGGCTGCTCGTCAAAGCCCGACTTTGCCAACAGCAGTACCGACATTGCGGCAGGAAGTGCCTCGGATGCTGGATGCCGTTCAAACCCATCGAGTAGATGTCGTTGTATCGGTGTCAGTGGTACTTCTCCATCTATCGGACCTTGCTCTATCGGACGGGACAGTGTTTCTGCATAGCCGCTCAGGATTTCAATGGACGGATGCTCCAGTACGTGTCGGATATCCAGTAAATATCCGTGGAGACGCATGCGTGCGATGACTTGAACTGCTTTAATCGAGTCGCCTCCGAGCAGAAAAAAGTTATCCTGAATGCCTACCTGATCGCGTCCCAAAACATCTTGCCATACGGCGGCCAAAGCTTCTTCCACATCATTTCGCGGCGCTACATAGGCCACATCCGGTCGGAATAGCTTTTCAGGCTCCGGCAATGCTTTTCGGTCGGTTTTTCCGTTCGGTGTCAACGGTATCCGATCCAGAAACACGAAGTAAGACGGAACCGAATAATACGGGAGCAACTTGGCGGCATGTTCATGAATGACCGTTAAGCTTGGTGTTTCTTCTGTATGCAATACAATGTAGGCACACAAGACGGATTCTTGCTCTTTGTTTTGATATACAGTGACGACAGCCTCTTGAATTGCAGAATGGCTCATCAAAGCATTTTCAACCTCACCCAGTTCGATCCGGAATCCACGTACTTTCACCTGATGGTCGATTCGGCCGATAAACTCCAGATTTCCATCTGCTTTCCAGCGAGCGAGGTCACCCGTTCTGTACATTCGTGTCCCTATTGAAAATGGATTATCCACAAATTTCTCTGCCGTCAAATCCTCGCGGTTCCAATAGCCACGCGCCAGCCCTTCCCCTGCAATGCATAGCTCGCCCGGTATACAGATTGGCTGTAATCTGTTCTGCGCATCCATGATATAAATGTGCGTATTCGCAATGGGGCGTCCAATGTCAATCTGATTGGCATGGGTAAGTTCCTGCACTGCCGACCAAACCGTCGTTTCCGTAGGTCCGTACATGTTATAAATACGGGGGCCGTTCAATTTCTGCAATGCCTCCAGCAGCCTGGGTGGAAGCGCTTCTCCCCCAACCATAATTTCCTGTACACCTTGCAGCGCACGGGAGCCTTCCTCATGACTCAGCAGCATGTGCAGCCGCGATGGCGTCATTTGCAGCATGTCAATATGATGTGCAGTAATCAGTTCGCCAAGTGCCTGAGGATCGACCTGATGATGGCGGTCGCCTAGCACGACGGTCATTCCGCCTAGCAGCGGCAGAATCGCTTCCAAAACGAAAATATCGAACGAAATAGTGGTTAGCGATAAAATCGTTTTGTTCGCTGCAAAGTCGATCACTTCACGCATTCCTGTAATAAAATTCAGCACCGAGCGATGCTGGAGCATAACTCCTTTCGGATTTCCGGTTGAGCCAGAAGTATAGATGACGTAAGCCAGATGCTCCGGCTGAGCAGTGGCTTCCAGATTGGTCCTTTCTCCTTGATATACTTCCTCATCTTCGATAAACAGGGTGTTGGCGCTGTAATGGTGTTCTCCTACCAGATCGCGACTGGTCAGGAGCACGGCAGCCTCACTGTCACTCAGCATATACTCAATACGGGCTGACGGATATTCAGGATCGATAGGCACATAAGCGCCACCCGCTTTTAGCACGGCGAGCAGACCGATAATCATTTCCGCCGAACGCTGCACCATCAGGCCGACTAGCTTATCGGGTCCTACACCATTCGCTTGAAGTATCCGTGCCAGTGAGTTAGCACGTTCGTTCAAGTCCCGGTAGGTCAGACGCTGATTTCCGAACGCCAATGCTATATGACCCGGCGTCTGTACGACCTGCTTTTCAAACTGCCCGTGAACTGTCTCATGGTGCGGGAAAGGTACGACGGTATGATTAAATTCGGTTAGCAGTAATTGCTTCTCTTCATCAGATACGATCGTAATATCGGCCAACCGCACCCCGACATCCTGCGTCACCGTTTCCAAAATTCGCACAAAATGCTCTCCCATCCGTCGGATGGTCTCCGGTTTAAACAGCTTTGTGCCATACTCCAAAGTGAAGGACAAACATTCTTTTTCCTCGGTCACATGCAATGAAAAATCCACCTTGGATATACCCGCGTTGAATTCTTCCGGTTTAAAACGAATGCCTCCTGTTTCCAAAACATCTGTGCCGACATTTTGCAAACTGAACATCGTATCGAACACCGGGTTTCGACTTACGTCGCGCACCAGTTCCAGTTTGTCTACAAGCTCATCAAACGGGTATTCCTGATGCTCCAGTGCCAGCAGCGAGTTTTGCTTAACCTCCTGCAAAAAGGATTGGAACGTTAAAGAAGATCGCGGCTGATTGCGAAGAACCAGCGTATTGACGAACATGCCAATCATCGCTTGCGTATCCACATGCCGTCTTCCGGCAACAGGTGTACCCACGATAATGTCCTCTTGGCCAGTATATTTGCCCAGCAGGACATTATAAGCCGCCAAAAGTACCATAAAGATCGTAGATTCGGTATCTTGGGCCAATTTGTAGAGTGTGTTAGTAAGTTTGGATTCCAAGGTGACGGTCAAGCTGTCACCTTCAAAGCTTTGTGCTTGTGGACGCGAAAAGTCCGTAGGCATATTTAGTACAGGAAGCTCGCCCTTCAAGGTCTGGAGCCAATATGATTCATGCGCTTGCAATGCGTCGTCAGTGATCTGCTGCTTCTGCCAAGCAACAAAGTCTTTGTAATGAAGCTGAATGTTCGCAAGCTGTCTGCCCTGATACCGTTGAATGATTTCATCTAGCAGCACGGCCATGGAGAAACCATCGGACACGATGTGATGCATATCCACTAGCAGATTGAAGCCACCTTCGATAAATTCGTACAGTTCGGCGCGGAATAAAGGAGCTGTTCCCAGATGAAAAGGCTGAACAAACAAGGTCCGAGCCTGTTTTGCTTCTTCCTTGGAAATACGGGTATATGGAATGTCGAATGGAATCGTGTCCCGAACTTTTTGTACCACTTCCCCGTCTTCCAGATCGAAATACGTCCTAAAGGATTCATGACGCAAAATAACTTCCCTAACGGCTTCAATGAAGCGGGGAACCTCCAGATCTCCCTCTATGAAAAGCTGACCTGGTACATGATAGGCCTTTCCACCTCCCAGCTGATCCAGCACGTACATTCTCTTTTGGGAAGAAGATACCGGATAGAAGGCTTGCGATTTCACAGATACAATCGGTTCATAGTTCTTCTTTGTTCCACCCGCAATGTATGTAGCCAGCTCAGCAATCGTTTGCAGCTCAAAAATGTGGCTGAGTGGAATGTGTACACCCAATTCCTTATTGACTCTCGACAGAATGACCGTCGCTTTTAGTGAATCACCACCCAGTTGAAAAAAATTATCGTCATCGCTGATATCTGTTACATTCAGAACGTCCATCCAAATGTTCACGAGTTGATCTTCTACGCCGTGGTTCTCAGGAGCGGTGTCTGTTTTAGTCAATACACTTGCTTGTCCCGGCTCTGGCAAAGCCTGTAGATCAGGCTGACCATCCGGCAGAAGAGGAATATGATCCATAGGAATCCAAAAACGGGGCTGCGTATAATCTGGAAGAATTTCGATTGCAGCCTTTTTCAGTGCGTCTTCTTCCCATGGCTTCGATGCGTTTGCGACCACATAGGCGGTTATATATGAGACTTTTCCAGCTTCGTCCGTTTGCGGTGTAATGACGCAGGACTCCAATCGGAAAGTTTGCAGCAGGAGTTTCTCCAACTGCCCCAAATTAACCCGATGTCCGCGAATGTGGATAGTCCGATTCAAATTGCCAATATGCCGCAGCTTGCCATCGTTTTCTACGTAAGCCCATTCTCGGGTCGTTCCCAACAGGCCTGCTACTGAGGCTTGATACACCTCCCCTGCTGTCCCAACAGGTGCCAAATGCTTGTAGGAATCGAGGACGCAAAGATAGTTTCCGTTGGCATCGGTATTTGCTGCCCATGCAGTTCGAAGTTGTTCGTTCTCCGACGCACGGAGTAAAGTCAGCGCGGAAACGCGAGCCCCTACTTCCTCTACAATGGAATACAGCAGATTCAGGAAATATCTTGACCAGGCTTCGATAATGTTTGGCTGAAAAAGATCCGAATTGTAGTCGAAATCAAGACGTAATTGTTGCTGCGCCTCTGTCACGTTCAAAAACAACTCGTATTTGCTGAATGATACCTCATTCTTAATGAGTTCTACTTCCAGTTCATGGAATTGAAAACGCGGAATCGGTCGATCCATATTGAATACAGCGTTAATGACTGGCAAATGCCTCAGCCCCAGCTGAGCAAGTCCGGCAAAGCTGTACTTTTGGAAGCTATCCAGTTCATTCATGCGCTTTTTGACTGTTTGGACATGCTCCGTAAAAGTAGCATCAGGACGCACTTCGCTGATCATCGGAAGCATGTTGACACAGTTGCCGATCAGAGAGAAGGCGTCCATATGGGATTGTCCTGCGGTGGGAACCCCCACCGTTACTTCCTGCTGCCCTGTCAGCCGATGTAGAAAAATCTGAAAGGCGGATAGCAGCGTTATAAAAAGACTGCTGCCTAGCTTTATGCTGGCGGATCTCAATTGTTTAACGAGCGGCGCTTCGAACATTACGGTATGTCTGCTTCCTCTGGAAGACGGAATCTGTATTCCCCTCACCGGAGATGGCAAATGGAGGACAGGCTGCTGCTTTTCTAGCACTGCCGACCAAAAAGCAAGGGCCTCTTTTTTCCCTGCTTTCAATTGATCCTGCTGCCAAACAACGTAATTCCGAAAAGGTACTGGATCGGGAAGGTTGTAGGCAGCATGTCGAACTAGCGCAGAATAGATGTGTTCCAGTTCCTGAATGAATACACTGATTGACCAGCCATCAGCGATAAAATGATGAAACGTAAAAACACCCAGATGCTCTTCATTCGATATTTTCAGCAGATGAATCCGGAATAATGGCTCGCCTGGCGTCATGGCAAATGGGGTTTCACTGTCCTTGATCATCCACGCCCGGATATGTTGTTCCTGTTCATCTGGGCGATAACTGGTAAAATCATGAAGCGGGATTTCCGCTTTCACCACAGGAGCGAACACCTGAGTTTCCCCATCGCCGCTCATAAAGATATGTAAGGCTTCATGACGGTTTACAATGGTCTGGATAGCTTGGTTGAACGCCTGCTGCTGAAGTGGACCACGAAACCGCAACAAGGCGGTTTCGTGTAAAGATTGAGAGTCACTTCGATCTGAAACAGAAGCGAACCAAAGCTGCTTTTGCTCTGGAGTTAACGCAATAACAGTTTCTGCTGCTTCAGCCTCTGGAGGTACGGTTACAGGTACAGGTTGCTTTCCCGGCCCCGGGCCGTTTCCATTCGGGGGCGGGTCCGGTAAAAATCCCCCTTTACGCAGCTCGTTCACGCTATCCTTGACCGCTTGTACGATTCGCGCAATATCTTCCTCGGTATGGGCTGTGGACAAGAAGCAGTTTCGTCCCTCCCAGATATAGATGCCTTTGTCCAGCATGTGATAGAAGAACAGCTCCAGATCGCCTTTGAGCACGAAGCGGAATAGGGAGCCAAAGTGAACGACCTTCATAGGTACGCGTTCGTCAGTGAAATAGCTGTTCAGCTCCGCTGCTAACGCCGAGGTGCGGCTGTTCAAGCGATTTTGCAGTTGCTCGCCATGCTTCTCCAAATGATCCAGCACCGCTAAGGATGCAGCCATTGCCAGCGGATGATGGCAGAAGGTTCCTGCCACAAAGGTTCGCTGCTGCTCATGCTGCGGATAGGAATCATCCCCGAATCTCCACGTGCCTCCGTCGATCCCGTTCATAAAGGCGGCTTTTCCGGCTACGATGCCGATGGGCAGCCCGCCGCCAATGATTTTACCGTAGGTCACGAGGTCGGCTTGTACCCCAAACCACGCTTGGGCTCCTCCGGGCTGAATCCGGAAGCCTGTGATGACTTCATCAAAAATGAAGGCAGTACCCGACTGCTCCGTTATCTGGCGAATTTCCTGCAAAAAGGCTTTAGGCTGAAAATCTGGTCGGCGGCTTTGTACCGGCTCCACGATAACCGCGGCCAGTTCATGCGCATGGGTGCGGATATAATCCAGAGAATCGTGCGCCCCATAATGAAGCACGACGACATCGTCCACCATATGCTGCAAGATACCTGGAGCTAGAGGTGTCGAATGCTCCTTGTCATCACCCGCGCTCCCCAGTGCCAGCACCCCGTCGAATGTACCGTGATACGAGCCAGCAAAAATGACGACTTTAGCTCGTCCAGTGGCAGCACGTGCCAAACGGAGCGCGACCATGACGGCTTCCGTGCCGGAATTATACAGGGCAATCCGTTCCACGCCGGTCATCTTGCATATTCGCTCGGCGACCTGTCCGGCCATGTTGGACATGGGGCCGACACACATGCCGTTCTTCAGCTCTTCTTCAATTTCTTCACGAATAAAGGCTGGATTGTGTCCGAACAGATTCACACCAAAGCCCATCGTCAAGTCGACATATTCATTGCCGTCCAGATCCCAAATTTTTGAACCATCGGCGCGTTGGGATACAATTTGATACACCATTTCCTTCAAAACAGGCCGGAAACCAGCCACATTGCGGTTATTGGCGTATACGGAGCGATACTGCTGGGTGTACTGTTTGGTGCTACCCGTACGGGCCGTGTAGCGTTCAATCAGTTCTTGCAGGTGTTGTTCCTGACGGAGCGAAAGCAATTCACGTGCTTTAACATCCAGCTTTTTATAAGGCGTATACGGCTTGACTTCATTGCCTGTCTGCTTGAAAACAGCCTTTACGGATGGTGCTGGTGCTAATGCAGCCGCGACTTTCTGCTTGGATTCGGTACGGATGATCTGCGCACTTTCACTACTTGCCGGTAGCAAAACGCCCGTTTCCGGGTTAAATGGCTCGGAAGCTATTACGGATGCAGATGGCTGATGCCGGAGAACATCGAGCTGCTGTGACATCAGATGTAGCTGTTGCTCCAAAATTCGCTCTACAGCCGCAGGAGCTGTAGCGATTGGAAAGCTTTGAGCCCGTGTTTGTCCAGCCGTGTCTATGGCATAAACAGATGCCGCAGCCGGAACAGCGGATTCATGAGACGGTTGGGTTAGCGGGAAAGCTGCGTGATCAACCTGATTCAGAGTTGTTTCTGGACGGTTTTCCACAGATTGAACCGGGGTTTCAGCAGAAGTGAAAATGCTCACCCGCTCGGCTACGTAGCTGGCCAACAGCTCCAGCGTGGTCAACGATTCGAAAAATTCGTTCATTGGAATGTCCAGTCCGAAGGTATCCTTGATACTGTGGCGAACCTGGGACAAATTAATGGAATCCAGCCCAAGCTCCAGAAAATGTGTTTGTGGCTCCAGTTCCTCCAGACTGAGTTGGGACACGTTACCGATCATTTTTGCTAACTTTTGAAGAATAGATGATTTGTGCTGATCGGTAGCAGATGCTGGCGCTGAATACTCGTTCCCCATAATTCCAGACTCCTTTGCTTTTGAGTTTTCATGAACTGGTACCTTCTGTTCCGTTCGAATCTGTTCGGGTACGTTAATCCAGCATCTTTTCCGTTCGAATGGATACGTAGGCAGAGAAACCTTTTTATAGTGCTTACCTGCATAGAGGGCATTCCAATCGATCTGCGCTCCTTGCACATACTTAGCAGCCAGTTGCTCCAGTGATTGCAACGTGTCCAAGCTTCCAGCGACCATCTCTGCGCCACCTTTGTTATCCGCTTTCCCGGTGTATACACCTTCGACGACTCTACCTTGTTCGTGTAACTGAATCACCTTCGCCTTCAACGCATCCGCCCCTGCGGCAGTCACAGCAATCCGGTGATTCAGGTGACTTCTGCCTGTGTTAGCCGTATAGCATACATCCTGCATCACGAGTTCTTCCGCACGTCCGAACCGTTCTGCGTATCGCCCGACCAGCTCGTGCAAAGCGGATTCACTCCGCGCTGACAGGGTCAGCAGCAGTGGTGATGATCTATTGTTGCTGTCCGTTGAGGCTTGGTCTGATTCCGTCTTCGCTATATATTCCTCCAGCACCACATGGCAGTTTGTCCCGCTGAATCCAAAGGAACTCAGTCCGCTTCTTCTCGGGAAACCGTCCGTCTTCCATTCCCTAAGCTTCGTATTAGCATATACCGGGGATTCCTCAAAATGGATCTTTTGGTTTGGTGTGCGAAAATGAACGAGCGGTGCAATCTGTTGGTGCTTCATGGACAATACGGATTTGATCAAGCCTGCAATCCCAGCGGCTTCGTATAAATGACCGATATTCGTTTTGACCGTGCTGATCGCCACAAACTGCTTACGCTGTGTATGCTTGCGGAAAGCCTTGGTAATGCCGTCAATCTCAACCGGATCACCCAGCTTGGTGCCGGTGCCATGTGCTTCGATATAACTTATCGTTTCAGGATCAATCCGTGCATCACGCCACGCCTGCGAAATCACTTCTGCCTGAGCGAGGGCATTCGGCGCGGAAATACCAATCGTGCTGCCGTCCTGATTGATGGCACTTCCCTTGATCACGGCTAAAATGTTGTCACCGTCTTGTTCCGCTTTGCGCAGCGGCTTCAGTAAAACGGCTCCAACTCCTTCACCCCAGCCCGTTCCGTCCGACTGGTCGTCGAAGGCGCGTGCTCGATCATCAGAGGATTCCATGCCAATGCCCGCTTTCAGCGGCAGTAAAATCGTCTTCACTCCACCTGCCAAGGCCATGTCGCAGTCTCCGCTAAGGATGGACTTGCAGGCCAAATGCACTGCCACGAGGGATGAAGAGCATGCTGTATCAATGGTTAGCGCCGGACCTTTTAGATCGAGCAAATATGCAATCCTGCTGGAAATAATGGATGATAAATTACCAATGGCAAAGTTCGGCAGCGCGCCCGGTTCCACCTCAGACAACAAACGCTCGTATTCGAAGCTGGTTTTGGAGAATCCGACATACACGCCGACCTTTTGGCCTGCCAGTTGCTTCCCCCCATACCCCGCATCCTCAATCGTGCTCCAGGCTGTTTGTAGAAATAACCGTTGATTCGGGTCCATGAGTGAGGCTTCCCGTGGAGTCAGCTTAAAGAAGGAGTAATCGAACTTGTCTACTTCATCCAGATAGCCGCCTTCTGCAATTTGCATATTCCGTCCTTCCGTATTCAGACGGGAAATGAAATCTTCGGCATCTTTTCTTCTTTCGTCGCTGTACGGGCCGATATTGTCAGCCCCTGATGCCACATTCGCCCAAAACTGCTCTAATGTTTCCGCTTGAGGAAACTTGCCTGACATGCCGATGATGGCGATATCCCGGACATTCGCTTCCTCCTTGGCCTCGGACTGTGCTGTTGCAGCCGGGTCGCTGCTCATGCCCTGACTAGAGATATATGCAGCAAGCTTGGCGATGGTCGGATAGGAAAAGAAGTCCGTCACCTCAATATGAATCCCTAATTGATCCTCCAACAGGTCCACAATTTGAACGAGCTGCAAGGAAGTCACTCCGATATCAAAGTAGCTGTCGTCCGTCCCGATCGACTTTACATTTAAAATATCCTGGCAGATTCCAATCAGCTTCTGTTCTATCTCTCCTTGAGGTAAGGCTACACGCTCAGCTGCTTGCATGACTCGAGTAGTAGCCTCGGCCAGTGCTGTCAATATTTCATCAAATTCGCCCTGCTCATAACTCTGGGCTAATTTGAAGCGCTGAACCTTTCCACTGGTTGTTTTAGGAATACGCCGGATCGGAACCACATCCTGAATATGCCAACCTCCCCGGTAATTTAGATGACTTTTCAGCTTTTGGACAAGCGGTACAAAATGCTCTATCTTTTTCGTGTGCATCACAAAGGCAATAATACGATCCTGCCTCGTTTGCGTATCATGTACACCGCACACGGCTACTTTTCCGAGATCCACACCATCCAGTTCCTCGGCAATCCTCTCGATGTCATGCGGGTAGACATTCTGTCCGTTCACGAAAATGATATCCTTGGCTCTACCAGTAATAGTCAGGCGACCGTTCCGCATAAACCCTAAATCGCCGGTGATAAGCCAGCCATCCTCTGTTTTGACCTTCGCGGTAGCCTCTGGATTGTTATAGTATCCGGATGTCACATTTTTGCCGCGGATCTGTGTGTGTCCAATCACCCCATCTTCAAGCACCTGATTTTTTTCATCGCAAATGCGGACAGAGGTACTGGCCAACGGATACCCCAAATCCACAAAAGTAAGACACCGCTTGTCGGACTTGTCCACTTCTTCTATGGGTTCACCCACGTGTAACTGCTGCCGGTTCAAATGAATGGGTATAAAGGTGCTTTTGTCCAGAGGTGGAGAGGAAACTCCCACACTCGCCTCTGCCAATCCGTAGACAGGAAACATCGCATTTTTATTCAAACCGTGAACACTCATTGCATCCATAAACACATCACAAAGCTCCACAGATACGGGCTCCGCTCCATTTAAGATCATACGGACATTTGACAAATCCCAGTTAGCTGCTGTTTCGGGTTTATACTGATCGAGAAAAAATTTATATCCAAAATTGGGAGAGCATATTTGAGTCACCTTATGCTCCGATACTTTTTTTAGCCATAAAGACGGGCGTCTGATAAAAAGTGCCGTTGGCATAATCAACTGCTTGGCATTAGCGATCACACAGGTTAAATGAAATGCGATCAATCCCAGGTCATGCGTAAGCGGCATCCAGCCCAAATAAGCATCCTTGGAGCTCATGCCCGTTTGATTTGCGACATCCCGAATATTGTAAACCAAATTTTCATGCGTCAGCATGACTCCTTTGGGATCACCTGTAGAACCTGAGGAAAATTGGATAAAAGCTAAATCCTCCGGTTTGGGTATATGGGCAACACCTTTACTCTGATTGGAAAAATCGAATATATGGCTTGAAAAAGTCGCTTTTTTAACGGGCTCAAAGGAATCCAGCAGTTCGTGCTGGTGCGAGTATTTTTCCAACTGCTCCAATACCTTGTCATCTGCAATCATATAAGGGCGGGAAAGTGTATTCCAGATTTTAAACAATTTCATTTTATGCTCATCATTATTCCCTATGCTTACAGGAACAGGAACGATTCCACCGAGTAGGCAACCCCAAAATACATTCACAAAGGTATGATTGTCGTCGATCTGCATGATCAGCTCATCGCCAGGTTGTATCCCTTTTTCCTGTAATTCATAAAGTACCTGTGATGCTTGCTCCAGAAGTTTACAGTAGGATACGTATTCCTCTTGTTTATCACCGGAAATAAAGGTGATTCCGTTCTCATCCCGGCTTGAACGGTCTTGAATGATTTCAATTAAAGTTTGAAACTGTTCCATCCTGATCCCTCCTCAATTGCTCTAGCATTACTTTCTGCTCTCCTTCGGAGACCTGTTTGGTTTGCAACACCAGGCGAATACACTCCAAAATCTCCTGTCTTTGCTCAAAAGCAGGAGGTGAACCGCTCCCTGATTCAGAGCTTCGAAGTAATTCTTCCAGTCTTCGAACAGGTAAAATAACACCCTTTCGATAATCATCTTCATTCCAATTGGCATTGGGGGTAGATACCGCCAATGAAAGGGAACGAGCAACCCAATCACGGATTGAGAAGCGGCGTTCCAGTTCAACGCGATCCAAGTCTCTATCCACGGACAGCAATTCAATGGTAGTGTTTATTTCCTTCGCCAAATTTTTCAGCACCGTTCGTGGACCTAACTCGATGCCTTGTTTTACGCCATGATTCTCCATATACTGCATGGTCTGAATCCATCGAACCGGGTGAGTCATTTGCAAAATCAATCCTTGACGGATGCTGTCAACATCGGGGTATGGCAGAGCGGTCACATTGGAGATCACGGGCCACTGCGCTTCATGGAAAGTGTATTTTTGCAGCTCGATGGTCAGCCTGTCCGCAGCATGCTGCATAAGCGGACTATGAAAAGGGCCGCTGACCTGCAAGCGAGTAATTTGAGCCCCCCGCTGTTCTAACTTGTCAGCTACCATAGCTATCGATGTATGATGACCAGAGATGACATACTGATTAGGCGAATTGTAACAAGCAATAACAGCAGGCTGATCGATTGGGGAGTGCAGACGACAGAATTCTTCCACGGCGTTCAACTCAGCTCCGCGAATGGCAATCATGCTGCCCAGACCGGCCTCTGCGGCTTCTTCCATGATGCGTCCTCGCTTTTGAACCAGTCGTAAAGCGTCGCTAAAGGATAGAACACCGCTACTTACCAGAGCTGAATATTCACCCAGGCTATGACCTGCTGAAAATTCAGGGATAATTCCGATTTCATGCATATAACGCCGGAATGCAATGACACTGATCGTGAGAAGTGCGGGCTGAGTATAGAATGTTCTGGATAGCTGGGTCATCGGACCTGCCATGCATAAAGCTTTCAGATCATATCCCAAAATATCAGCAGCCTCTTCGAACAAGCGATCCGCTTCTGCAAAGCCGCTATGCCACGTAGCCCCCATTCCTACATACTGAGAGCCTTGCCCAGGAAAAACCAAAGCAATGCGATTCATATCAAACCCCTTTCCTCCCCACAAAGATGTGGCAAAGCAAAAATGTTTTTACGATTCAGGTGTTAATGTACATATGTATGAAGACAATAGCTGTAGAGATAGATGTAGCAAAAAGCAACAAAACCGATTGTCAAAAAACAGTAATCGACATGTAAAAATGAGTTGGTTATGGAGTTTCCATTCGTGGTGTGATTGAGATCAAAAGTCAGATGTGTGAGTAGACTTGGAAGTGTAAAAAAACTTGAGGTATACTGGAATTCCAGGCTTGGAACCTAAAATTCAGTATCATAGATGAATGTGATGAGAAATTGTTGAGGTCATACAGGATGTTTTTCGATGTTAAGTATTAAATGAGAAATATTTTATTTATATAATAGATATGGACTCGAAAAATGTCAATATCTTTTTTAAATTCCTTTAATAAGGAAAAAATGCGATATATGAATGATTTTGTTTCAATATAAATATAAAAGTAAATTAAAGTATGTCGATATAATGTATAAGTATATTATATACACAAACAATGCCCTCTTTTGTCTAAAAATCAGGCATTGTTTGTAATTTTTAATGAATTATTGTAAAATTTCTGTGTAGTAAGTGCAAGAAACAGATTTTGTGTTATATCTGGTGCTTGACAAACCAAATTGTAATGCGTTGCAGTCGTTCCACACGAAGCTGCGCATGTCCTTTTCGTGAAAGTTCGTGGCTTTATCCAACCCCCTTTCGGCGAACAAATCGGCTTCGTCCGTTCTTGGTGATCGAGATACGTTCATATTCCCAACGCTCGTACATGGATAGCAGATATGGATGCTTCTCCGCTGTCGCCAGTGTCACCGCAGGGGCACCCAACTGATCACGAATAATTGTGTGTTCTACTCAATTCGTTTTCTCCCGTACCCTTGGCCTGTGCAGCCGGGTCTACAGCGAACCACATCACAAACGGCAAGTCGATTATAAAATCAAGGGCTTATTTTTCGAATGGCTAACAGTAGCCTGAATGACCCCGTTAATTTCCAGCACATAGCAATCATTGTGTTTAATGTTCTCCCGAATGAGAGCAACGTCTGCCTGAGTGGCAGGCCACTGGAGTCCCAACTGCCGAATCATTTCGTACGCTTCGTAGGTCACATACTGTTCGTCTGCACTAAGTTATCTGAATGTTCAGGTAAAATCAATATCTATGTCATCAATTTTAACAACAGTCATTCCTTGATAAGGGGTTTTACGCTCCAAAAAAGTAACAGGAACGTAAAAGTCCGAATTATCTTCTTTCTTTATACCCAAATGAATGTATCTGCCACTAAAAATGTTATACAACATAAACTCAGCATCAATCATGCTTTGGGCTAACTGAGGATTAAAAATAATAAAGCTAGGTTGATGTAGTAATTTATGAAGAAATGGGAAATGTCATATACGATAAATGGTTCTCTCATATCCGCCTAAGTTGGCTTTTTTCAGCATTTCTAAAGTCAGTGTTCCTTGTCTTAATTTTGGAAACCCTTTTTTTCCACGATATGAAGACCCAGTTTTCATTTTATGTATGCAAAGTAAATGAAGAAGATCAAAAGTTCTAAAATGCAACCTGATACCACGCTTTTTATGACGAATTTTATAATGAAAAATTAAGTTTCAAAGGTGCTCCTCATAAAAGATACTTCACTTATCGTCGCTTTAGCAAGCTGATTTCTCACTTTGTCCTTGTTAGCACCCATAAAATAAATGTCTTAAAACCTTTCAGATACATATCTTTAGGAACAAGCATAATAATCCAGTATTCTGCTATTCTTACTTTTATTTGATATGGACGTAATACATATCCATGCTCATACATATAATAGCACTCTTTAGGCTAACAGTTCACTTTGAGTTCAGAGGAATTTCTTCAATTAAACTTGCGTCTGTATGGCGAACATTCCCTACAGCTTTAGAAACGGGATACAGTTCATTAATCCAGCAGGGTATGACCAAGGCATTTTTATACATGTTCCATTTTTGTTATTTCAATGTAAGAACTACGTCACCCTACTCTTCGTCAGGACTAGGTTACTTCTATGTTATTCCTTCTTAGTTTCCATATCCTTTCATTAAACTGTTTAAATATCTAATTCCGAAAAGATAAAAGAGAGCACAGCCCATTATGGCTGTGCTCTCTTTTATCGTGCTTGGCGACGTCCTACTCTCCCAGGACCCTGCAGTCCAAGTACCATCGGCGCTGGAGGGCTTAACGGTCGTGTTCGGGATGGGTACGTGTGGAACCCCTCCGCTATCGCCACCAAACATGAATTTGCTACGCAAATTCTTCCGTATTGAAACTCGGTTCATCGCAGCTGTGTGAATGAATTTCAATGCGTATTTCGTATGTATTTCTACATACCTTCAAGGTTACACCCTGAAAACTGGATCCGAAACTTATTTGCGTTTTATCTTTAGGATAAGCCCTCGACCGATTAGTATTGGTCAGCTCCATGCATTACTGCACTTCCACCCCCAACCTATCTACCTCGTCGTCTTCAAGGGGTCTTACATACTGGGAAATCTCATCTTGAGGGGGGCTTCACGCTTAGATGCTTTCAGCGCTTATCCCTTCCGTACATAGCTACCCAGCGGTGCTCCTGGCGGAACAACTGGTACACCAGCGGTACGTCCATCCCGGTCCTCTCGTACTAAGGACAGCTCCTCTCAAATTTCCTACGCCCACGACAGATAGGGACCGAACTGTCTCACGACGTTCTGAACCCAGCTCGCGTACCGCTTTAATGGGCGAACAGCCCAACCCTTGGGACCTACTTCAGCCCCAGGATGCGATGAGCCGACATCGAGGTGCCAAACCTCCCCGTCGATGTGGACTCTTGGGGGAGATAAGCCTGTTATCCCCAGGGTAGCTTTTATCCGTTGAGCGATGGCCCTTCCATGCGGTACCACCGGATCACTAAGCCCGACTTTCGTCCCTGCTCGACTTGTAGGTCTCGCAGTCAAGCTCCCTTCTGCCTTTGCACTCTTCGAATGATTTCCAACCATTCTGAGGGAACCTTGGGGCGCCTCCGTTACTCTTTAGGAGGCGACCGCCCCAGTCAAACTGCCCACCTGACACTGTCCTCGCACCGGATTACGGTACCAAGTTAGAACCTAGATACGATCAGGGTGGTATCCCAAGGATGCCTCCCTTCAAGCTGGCGCTCAAAGTTCGACGGCTCCCACCTATCCTGTACAGATCGTACCCAAATTCAATATCAAGCTGCAGTAAAGCTCCATGGGGTCTTTCCGTCTTGTCGCGGGTAACCTGCATCTTCACAGGTATTAAAATTTCACCGGATCTCTCGTTGAGACAGCGCCCAAGTCGTTACGCCATTCGTGCGGGTCAGAATTTACCTGACAAGGAATTTCGCTACCTTAGGACCGTTATAGTTACGGCCGCCGTTTACTGGGGCTTCGGTTCATAGCTTCGCCCGAAGGCTTACCACTCCCCTTAACCTTCCAGCACCGGGCAGGCGTCAGCCCGTATACTTCGCCTTGCGGCTTCGCACAGACCTGTGTTTTTGCTAAACAGTCGCTTGGGCCTTTTCACTGCGGCCCCCTCGGGCTATTCACCCTACCGAGGCACCCCTTCTCCCGAAGTTACGGGGTCATTTTGCCGAGTTCCTTAACGAGAGTTCTTCCGCGCGCCTTAGAATTCTCTTCTCGCCTACCTGTGTCGGTTTGCGGTACGGGCACCTTCTCCTGGCTAGAGGCTTTTCTTGGCAGTCTGAGATCATGACCTTCGCTACTATAATTTTCGCTCCCCATCACAGCCCAGCCTTAATGATATGCGGATTTGCCTACACACCAGCCTCACTGCTTAGACGGACATCCATCCGTCCGCGTCACTACCCTACTGCGTCACCCCATTGCTCATAACGGATTACGGTGGTACAGGAATTTCGACCTGTTGTCCTTCGACTACGCCTATCGGCCTCGCCTTAGGTCCCGACTTACCCTGAGCGGACGAACCTTCCTCAGGAACCCTTAGGCTTTCGGCGGATCTGATTCTCACAGATCTTTTCGTTACTCATACCGGCATTCTCACTTGAATGCAGTCCAGCGCTCCTTACGGTACACCTTCAACCCGCATTCAACGCTCCCCTACCCCTGATGCAAGCATCAAGCCATAGCTTCGGTGGTGTGTTTAGCCCCGTTACATTTTCGGCGCAGAGTCACTCGACCAGTGAGCTATTACGCACTCTTTCAATGGTGGCTGCTTCTAAGCCAACATCCTGGTTGTCTGTGCAACTCCACATCCTTTCCCACTTAACACACACTTGGGGACCTTAGCTGATGGTCTGGGCTGTTTCCCTTTCGACAATGGATCTTAGCACTCACTGTCTGACTCCCGGAACTAAATCTATGGCATTCGGAGTTTGACTGAGCTTGGTAACCCTTGCGGGCCCCGCACCCAATCAGTGCTCTACCTCCACGATTCTTCTTTCCGAGGCTAGCCCTAAAGCTATTTCGGGGAGAACCAGCTATCTCCGGGTTCGATTGGAATTTCTCCGCTACCCCCACCTCATCCCCGCATTTTTCAACATGCGTGGGTTCGGGCCTCCAGTGCGTGTTACCGCACCTTCACCCTGGACAGGGGTAGATCACCCGGTTTCGGGTCTACGTCCACGTACTCAATTCGCCCTATTCAGACTCGCTTTCGCTGCGGCTTCAGCTCTTCACCTTAACCTTGCACGGGAACGTAACTCGCCGGTTCATTCTACAAAAGGCACGCCATCACCCGTGATTTTTCCAAAGGAAAATATCATAGGGCTCTGACTTCTTGTAAGCACACGGTTTCAGGATCTATTTCACTCCCCTTCCGGGGTGCTTTTCACCTTTCCCTCACGGTACTGCTTCACTATCGGTCGCCAGGGAGTATTTAGCCTTGGCAGATGGTCCTGCCGGATTCATACGGGGTTTCACGTGCCCCGCACTACTCGGGATCCGTCTCGGAGGGAACAAGTTTTGAACTACAGGGCTTTTACCTTCTCTGGCGGGCCTTTCCAGACCTCTTCATCTAACCGGTTCCTTTGTAACTCCATGTGAGACGTCCCACAACCCCAAGGAGCAAGCTCCTTGGTTTGGGCTAATCCGCGTTCGCTCGCCGCTACTGACGGAATCACTATTGTTTTCTCTTCCTCAGGGTACTTAGATGTTTCAGTTCCCCTGGTCTGCCTCTCACTCACCTATGAATTCAGTGAGTAGTGACTGTCGATGAAGACAGCCGGGTTTCCCCATTCGGACATCCCCGGATCAAAGCTTGCTTACAGCTCCCCGAGGCCTTATCGTTGTTCGCCACGTCCTTCGTCGGCTCCTGGCGCCTAGGCATCCTCCGTGTGCTCTTTGTAGCTTAACCTAGACTTTTCTTTGATAAAAGAAAATGTCGATGTTCGATAAAGAATGATTTTTGCCAAAGGCAAAAGATCTTTCCTTACCTGCTACCTTTATTTCACTTGTTTACACAAGATCAGCTTAAAGGAATATTCTAAAACGCAATTTCGTTTCGGTATCCAGTTTTCAAGGTGCAATTCGCTTCATCGAAGCGAAACCCGATGAATATTTCGGTTCCACACGGATGTGTGAATGAAGTATTCGTCGAAGCTTGAGAGTTTGAACTCTCAAAACTGAGCAACGAGTGAGTAAGTTCAGGATATTCATTTCATTCACACGAATGTGATGAACCGAATTGAATATCCGGTCGCAGGTACATGTACCTGCTAATTTGAATGTTTCCATCGCAGGAAACGATTCTCCATAGAAAGGAGGTGATCCAGCCGCACCTTCCGATACGGCTACCTTGTTACGACTTCACCCCAATCATCTACCCCACCTTCGGCGGCTGGCTCCCTTGCGGGTTACCCCACCGACTTCGGGTGTTGTAAACTCTCGTGGTGTGACGGGCGGTGTGTACAAGACCCGGGAACGTATTCACCGCGGCATGCTGATCCGCGATTACTAGCAATTCCGACTTCATGTAGGCGAGTTGCAGCCTACAATCCGAACTGAGACCGGCTTTTCTAGGATTGGCTCCACCTCGCGGCTTCGCTTCCCGTTGTACCGGCCATTGTAGTACGTGTGTAGCCCAGGTCATAAGGGGCATGATGATTTGACGTCATCCCCACCTTCCTCCGGTTTGTCACCGGCAGTCTGCTTAGAGTGCCCAGCTTGACCTGCTGGCAACTAAGCATAAGGGTTGCGCTCGTTGCGGGACTTAACCCAACATCTCACGACACGAGCTGACGACAACCATGCACCACCTGTCTCCTCTGTCCCGAAGGAAAGCCATATCTCTACAGCGGTCAGAGGGATGTCAAGACCTGGTAAGGTTCTTCGCGTTGCTTCGAATTAAACCACATACTCCACTGCTTGTGCGGGTCCCCGTCAATTCCTTTGAGTTTCAGTCTTGCGACCGTACTCCCCAGGCGGAATGCTTAATGTGTTAACTTCGGCACCAAGGGTATCGAAACCCCTAACACCTAGCATTCATCGTTTACGGCGTGGACTACCAGGGTATCTAATCCTGTTTGCTCCCCACGCTTTCGCGCCTCAGCGTCAGTTACAGCCCAGAGAGTCGCCTTCGCCACTGGTGTTCCTCCACATCTCTACGCATTTCACCGCTACACGTGGAATTCCACTCTCCTCTTCTGCACTCAAGCTCCCCAGTTTCCAGTGCGACCCGAAGTTGAGCCTCGGGATTAAACACCAGACTTAAAGAGCCGCCTGCGCGCGCTTTACGCCCAATAATTCCGGACAACGCTTGCCCCCTACGTATTACCGCGGCTGCTGGCACGTAGTTAGCCGGGGCTTTCTTCTCAGGTACCGTCACTCTTGTAGCAGTTACTCTACAAGACGTTCTTCCCTGGCAACAGAGCTTTACGATCCGAAAACCTTCATCACTCACGCGGCGTTGCTCCGTCAGGCTTTCGCCCATTGCGGAAGATTCCCTACTGCTGCCTCCCGTAGGAGTCTGGGCCGTGTCTCAGTCCCAGTGTGGCCGATCACCCTCTCAGGTCGGCTACGCATCGTCGCCTTGGTAGGCCTTTACCCCACCAACTAGCTAATGCGCCGCAGGCCCATCCACAAGTGACAGATTGCTCCGTCTTTCCTCCTTCGCCCATGCAGGAAAAGGATGTATCGGGTATTAGCTACCGTTTCCGGTAGTTATCCCTGTCTTGTGGGCAGGTTGCCTACGTGTTACTCACCCGTCCGCCGCTAGGTTATGTAGAAGCAAGCTTCTACATAACCTCGCTCGACTTGCATGTATTAGGCACGCCGCCAGCGTTCGTCCTGAGCCAGGATCAAACTCTCCATTAAAGACCAACCGAAGTTGGTTTATAGAAAGAGCGATAAGCTCATTTTGAAACTGACGAGATAAAAAACATCTCTTGTTTGCTTCCATTTTATACAGCCTGGAAGGCATGTACCAAAATTTCAGCGTTGGATTTTGCAAGCAAAATCCGTACTCACTCGTTGTTCAGTTTTCAAAGATCAAGTCAACAGCCGTTTAACTGGCTGGATATATAATTTATCACGTGTATACCTATCAGGCAAGTTGTAATATTTCCCAATTTACTAGTTTGTATTTCTACACGGTGATTTACCTGGAACAACTGAGACTCTCTTATCTCCTACTTCAAGTGCAAAGTTGATCAGGTATAAACATCATAAATCAGAAAAGCAGAAGCTCTTTATGTATTGGAGGAACCGCTACTTCCGCTTTTTTAGATAAAATCCTGAAAGTTAGCTTAGCTTAAAGCTGTAGCTAAATCCTGTATCAGAAGTTCAGCAGGCTCATGCCCTACAGCTAGGCGGATAAGCGATTCGGGCATGTGTTGTTTTTCTAGACTCTGCTTATTGAAGCCGTAGTTTGGTGAGATCACCTGGCTCTCCATAGACCCCCAAGATACACCGATCCGAATCAGTCGCAGTTTATTGATCACTCTGCATATATCCTCATAACCCGAATCTTTTAGTTCAAAACTGAATAATCCGGCATACCCTTTGAGTTGCCTACATGCCAGCTCATGTTGTGGGTGAGAAGGAAGTCCGGGATGATTCACTTTTGAAATGGCCGGATGATCTGATAGAAAACGAGCAACCAACAGAGCATTTCTCTGATGGGCTTCCATTCGGAGCGGGAGTGTTCTTAGCCCCCGAATGAGTAGCCATGCTTCAAAAGGGGCCAACGAGCCGCCAATCAACTCATACTCTTCAGCATACATACGATTTATTATCTCTTTAGAAGCGATCACTGCCCCTGCAATTAAATCATTATGACCACCCAAGTACTTGGATGCGGAGTGAACAACGATATCTACGCCCCATTCTAATGGTTTTTGAAAAAGGGGTGTAGCCCATGAATTATCTATGATTGTGCGGATGCCCTTCGCTTTGGAAAGCGAAGCTACCTCCTGAATATTTACCATATCGAATGTGAATGAGGTAGGAGACTCCATAAGAATAGCACGGGTCTGCGGGTTGATGGCATCAGCAACTGCTTCCGTAGAAATGGAATGTACAATTGTATAATTTATATTGAACTTCGATAAGTATTTAGCTAGGCTGACGGAGGTTTCGTATATGTGTCCGACCAGAATCAGATGGTCCCCGGCGGATAAACTACACATTAAAGCCGCACTGATAGCAGCCATTCCGGAAGCAAAGCACTTGCAGTCCGCCCCACCTTCCAGTGCAGCAATCATTTGCTCTGCAATCTGAACGGTAGGATTGGTTCCCCTCGAATAGACATAATGCTCCTTTTCATTATTAGCCGCTTCAGCATAATCTTCGTAAGTATCAAAGAAAAATGGAGCAGTCTCATAAATAGGAGGAGCAGCAGCCTTAGCAAAACACCCTAGTTCGTCCTCAAATCGGAGACAGATAAGCTGATCATCCGAGAAACTCAAATCTGATCACCACTTTCTGAAAAATTTCAAACTCATGAGGTAGTCTCCTCAATCCGGGACTCAAATATTCTATAGGGTTATTTCAAAAATCTTTTAAAGAACTGCTGGGATCTAAAAATGATAATTAAATGCATGAAATAAATATGGAGCAGTGAATGGAAGCAATGAGTAAAAATACACTCAGGGTATCAGAGTTGATCATCTGTATTTCATTGTTTGAGCTGGGAAGTACAACCCTGACTGTTCACCTTGCTCCTCTTTTTTGGCTTAATTATCAAAATGGTCTTATTTTTAATGCTTTTTCTATCTCATTGGCACGATATGAAGTGTTCCATCCTCGCTTAACTCTGCATAGGCAATCTCATCGATACTATCATATCCCTGCTCTCGCACCTTAGCCTTAATCTCTCCAATATCAATTGTTTTCCCACGCATAGATTCATTTAGCAACCTTCCCTTATCAATGACAGTAACAGAAAAAAGATCAGGCTGTGCATCTATTCCCATATCCTGAGCGGCGGGTGGCTCGTATTCAGGTTTCCGCATGACTGACAAGGAGCCGTTCGTCTCTAACGTAGCGTACCAGACCTCACGCAGAGAAAAAATATTTTGCTGGCGTAGCATGGAGAGTAGCTGTGTAAATTCTATGTCATATTTCTCCAGCATTTCTTGATTAACCTGCCCTTTATCCACGAGCAGCACTGTTCGACCTTCTGCCATATATCCAAATTTCACAAAATGGGTCGTCGCTTTTTCAAAAAAGTAGGCCAGCGCGCACCATAGTGCCAAAGCAAATAAAAGCTGCCCAATGGTCACCTTATCGTCATATAACGTATTTCCCACAATTTCGCTTAACACCAATGATGTTAGGAAATCGAGTGGTGTTAACTGACTAAGTGTTTTCCGACCTGTAATAAAAGTAATGATCCACAAGCCAAAAAAGCTGATGATCAATTTGACACCAATCGAAACAAATACCTCCATAAATAGGCCTCCCGGAAGAAGTTGTTTTGTTATGTGTTATTTACACCGGCCTACCTCAGCATAAACAGAGGATTATTCCTGAAATGTCCGAATAAAAAAGCCCGCTACCAACTAGAGGCAGCGAACTTTTTAATTACGGCTAGTATATAATCTTAATCAAAGGCAATATGCCAGCTCCCGTAATTTTGTGCATAGTGACATCATTGCCCGCTAGCTTGGACTCTGGAGTCATGATTATCTACTTTTCACAAGCAGCTGAATCGCTTCTTTAACCAGCTTATCCGTGTCTCCTCCAGCCTCTTGCTCTTCCAATATACATCGTTGCAGATTCTCTGCTACAATTTGGGCAATCGCTTTATCTGATGCGTTACGTACGGCAGATAACTGGCTAACGACGTCTTTGCACGATTTTCCTTCATCCATTAAACGAAGTACCCCACGCACCTGTCCCTCAATCCTCCTCAGGCGCGTTTTCAGTTCATCACTGTAATTGTAATCCATAAGTAATGCACTCCTTTTTCGACTTACCATATACACGTATAGGTATATTATAAACCAAAAAAATAAATAGGATACCCTAAATAAATAGATTCACCTTGCCCTGGGAAGCATCCCCCAAGTAGGCGGCTACCCCAGCATATTCCAAACCGTCGATTAGCTCTTCTTGCTGCAGCCCTAACAAATCCATGGTCATGGTACAGGCGACGAGCTTGATCCCCTGCTCTCGTGCCAACTCTATAAGCTGCGGCAAGGAAAGCGCATTGTGTTTTTTCATGACATGCTTGATCATCTGTGGACCGAGTCCGGCAAAATTCATTTTGGATAGTGCCAGCTTTTTGGGTCCACGAGGCATGATCCAACCAAAGGCTTTTTCGAGTATTCCCTTATTAGTGCTCACGATTTCATCCTTGCGTAACGTATTTAACCCCCAAAAAGTAAAGAAAATAGTTACTTCGTGATCATATGCTGCCGCTCCATTCGCAATAATGAATGCAGCAATCGCCTTATCCAGCTCCCCGCTGAATAATACAATCGTTGTTTTGGGTGTGCTCATATGGATTCGCTTCCTTTAGTCTCTCCAGCCCATTCGGATATGCCTGAAAGCACAGATTTGACTTTTTTAGCGCCTTTGGCAACTAATAACTGACAAGCCATTTCACTGCGTGCTCCAGCTTGGCAAATCACTGCGATCTCTTCTTCCAAGTTCAGTTCAGAAAGTCTGTTCTCCAGTTCGCCAAGAGGGATGTGCTTAGATCCAGGGATATGTTTAAGCGTAAATTCAGCGGGTTCACGAACATCGAGTAAAATGAAGTTCTCTTTGCCAGAATATTTTGCTTGTAGCTCTTCATGGCTTATCGTAGAAGAAAATACTTGCTCCTTCTTCACTTCAGCTAGATTTGCTTTTTGTAGATAATGTCGCATTACATCTCCTTCTTGGAGAGTGCCCAAATATTGATGTCCGGTGTTTTTGGCCCAGCTCTGAAAATCGGCTAATGAACCTTTGTCAGTCGCCTGAATCTCCATAATCTTTCCGGGAACGAGCTCATTCATAGCCTTTCTTGCTTTTACAATAGGCATAGGACAAGCTAGCCCTTTACAATCAAGAATATGATCTGCTTGGATATTGTTAGTTGATGACATTCTATAACCTCCGCCTGTTTTTTGAGGGGCTTAGCTTAGTTAAATCTTTTATACATATACCCCTATAGGTATTAGAATAATGATACTCACTTCTCTTGTCAACTTATTTGGCCGTTTCTTCTCAGAAGCAAACAAAATCATGTCTTAAACAAATAAAATTAAAAGCAAAAAAAGCCGCGCATAAATGCGACTCTAATGCATAAACATAAACCAAAATTAATCGTCTTTTTTCATCAGTTCTGGCAAATCCAGCGACATTGAAATATTACACAGCATACCTCTAGCGAGAAAAAGCATCGTTCTTTCCATTGCTTGTTCAATACCTGCCCGTCGGAAAGCATCATACACCGTCGTATGAATTTCACGTAACCCTTGCTGCATCACGCTTACAACCTCATCCTCGCGGATCGTCTGCGCCTGCATTTGCAAAAGTGTTTCATTACGGTATTCCGTCATAATTTGCGAATAGGCTGCAATTAGCTCTTGCTCGAGCTGCTCAGATGAGGCCGAATGAATGACGCTGTGAAAAGAATCTATGATACGTGTAAATGAAACCTTCAGGGCTTCAACAAGCAATGCTTCCTTGGTAGCGAAAAAACGAAAGACATAGGGTTGAGAAATATTGGCCCGTTCTGCAACTTTGGCTGTTGTAGCTCGGTAGTAGCCCATCTCAGCAAACACTTCAATGGCAGCAGATATGATTTCCTTTTGGCGATTTATAGATGTTGACGTAGCTTTAGTCATGTTTTTTTCATCCTTTTATTTAACACAGTTTTCTGATTAGTGATTAATCAATTACAAAATAGTATAAACGACATACCCTAAAAATGCAATGAGCTTGAACAAAGTCGCCTCCGCAATTCTAACGGAAACGACTCTGTTATATGCATCCAATTATGGCGTTTTAGAGTTAAAATATAATCGGATATAATTGACCTTTTGCGTTTTGGTTTGATAGGAAAATACTAAATTATAACTAAGTCCTGATGTGTTATTGATCGTATAATTAGCTTCTGCTGTGTCAGGTATGTCTCTAGAGGTATCAACGGTTTCCGTAGGTTGGCCTAAATCGTCAACAATTTGTTTGATAAGCAACTTTTTATATTCTGGATCGGAAGATGTAATTTCTGTAACTTTATCGCTTCCATCCAGCATGATGTCTGTATGATACTTAGCGTAGCTTCTCATAGGGCCAGTAGAACCAGACTCGGATTTCCCCCACAGCTCAAATAAAAGAGCGCTGCTAGTTCCCAAGCCAAGACCTTTAGGCAAATTCGGTAAGGTTCCCTGCTTGGCTGCGCTAAATATAGCGGCTGCAGGGCTGTGTTTACTGTGAGGTGTAGCTGTACTATTGGCAGGTTCTTGATGGGTCGAGGTTGAGGTTGAGCCTTGCCCATTAGTATTGAGATCCGTGTTTTGATCTGTAGAACTAGCAGGCGATGTGACTGTTTCTGCTTTAGTAGGAGCAGTTGATTTTGCTTCCCCGCTATTGCTGCATCCTGTCATCACAGCAAAACCTATCGCCAATAAAGCACTAGTGGTGATTAGCTTGTAAGCCAACTTTTTACGATCATAAAATTGATGTGTATGCTTCATTATAAGATCACTCTTTCCTTGTTCATGGGTACAAACCAAGTGTAACCGAACCTCGTTTCCAGAATACCTCTACTTGTTTCCAACTTGTAAACAAGGACATTAATGATTTTCTAATATACACTATTTACGACCATAAGATCCCAGCTGTTGTTTAGAAAAGGAGTAAGGAGAGTCACTCTTCTTCAACCATATATTCCCTTTAATGATGAAGATGTATACAGCAAAAACAAAGTAGATCGTACCCGCAATCCAGTCTATTGCCGTTGGGATGTCTCGCTGTACTATTGCATGTATATACCAAATTCCGACTGGAACATGCAGGAGAAGTGCCGTAAACAAGCCAGGATTATATAGGGTTTTTGCTTTAATATTTACGACGATACCGTGCCAGACGACCTGAAAAAATCCCATAAAAACGGGTGCGAGTCCAAGCCAGATTACTTGCGGAAACCATACGGGGAGCAGGTAAAACACATAGGCAATTGCAACATTGATAATCATCGCTGATTGAGTGTTTAAGGGGTAATGATCGGGTGCTTCACTTTTAAACATAACGTGGTTAAATAAACCAGCAAAATATCCAGGCCAGCGGTACTCCTCAAATTGATGAAACAATATAGCTACAAAACTCAACCATAACATGCCTGTTATATCCGAAAAGATAGCTTGATTCATAAGCAAAACAACACATACGACCACACCGATTATAGCCCCTGCATCTTGCCAATATTTTCTTAAATAATTCATATTAGTCACCCCTATGCTTTATTTTTGATCAAAATATCTTTCAAACAGCAGATTTAATTGTTCCTCTATTGAAGGTATTTTCACAACTGCCCCTGATTCAAGAATCGGACTCATCAGTGCGGGCAGAAAAATAGCTCCGAATATTTGCAGCATCATCGCTAACAAGCGCTCCGGCTGTTGCTCACCTGTCAGCTCCTTGATCGTGTTCTGAACCTTTGGAAATCCCATTATGTTTAAAAATCTTCCGTATTCCTGTTGAGATGTAAAGGGCGTGCTGCCCATGGCAATAATTCGCGAAAGAAGCTCTGGATATTGACGAATGACCTGTAAATAGTTATGTAAAAATTGTTTCAGTCTATCTTGGGGGGGGATCGCTGTATTATCCAAAATAGAAAAGGTGTGTTGAAAGCCATTTAATATCACTTCAATAGCTTCACTGAGCAAATTTTCCTTGGAGCCAAAATAATAATTAACTAATGAAATATTAGTAGCAGACAGATCGGCAATTTTTCGGATTGTAACCGCCTCAAAACCTTCCTTTTGAATAAATTCCAGCGTAGCGTCTAAGATTTTTTCTTTGGTTTGTTGTTTTTTGTCTGGGTGATTCATGTTTTTCCTCCTCCTGTTTCGTTCAATCATAACGGACAAATGAAACGGACAACTTTATATAAGCAACTTTTCAAACAACAATTAAAACATTGTTTAAATTTTTGTTTGAACTCAGTTTAGCACTTTATATTTCACAAAACAAGGAGTGATTTGAGATTTAGGGAATAGAAAAACCCGCATACGAATGAGATCGTTTGCGGGTTGATTGAATTGAGGTTGAGAAAAGGACTAAATAGCCCAATTTCCTTTGCGGAACACGGCTTCTTTACTTCCATCTTGCAGTTCGCCATCAATATCCAGCTCAGCTGAGCCGATCATGAAGTCAACATGAGTCAGACTGACATTGGCACCATTCTGGAGCAGCTCCTCCCGGTTCATTTGTGTCCCATTTTCCATATTAAATGGATACGCACTGCCTAGGGCCAAGTGACAGGAGGCATTTTCGTCAATACCTGTATTGTAAAAAATACGATTGAGATTGGAGATCGGTGAATCGTGCGGCACCAGTGCAACTTCTCCCAAATAGCTGGCCCCTTCATCCGTAGCGAGCAAATGAGTCAGATGCTGCTCGCCGGATTCTGCTGTATATTCAGTGACTTTACCGTCCTTAAAGGTAAACGTTATGCGATCCACCAGTTGTCCATTTAAATTGAGTGGTATGGTACTTGTGACATGACCATTCACACCTGTACGCTTAGGCATCGTGAACACTTCTTCTGTCGGCATATTCGCGACAAAGTAATCTCCGCGCTCGTTCTCCCCACCGCCGCTGCGCCAAATATGCCCGTCAGCCAGTTCAATTCGCAAATCTGTTCCTGGTGCACGATAGTGGAGACTTTTATACTTTTTATGATTCAGCTTGTCTTGTACCTGTTCAAGGTTTTTCAAATGTTTCTGCCAATTCTGAATAGGATCAGAGCCATCTACACGGTTCATTTGGAAGATTGTATCCCACATGACACGTATACGATCCTCTTCTGCTACATCTGCAAATACTTTATCGGCCCAAGCCTTCGTCGGCGCTTTAATTAAACACCAGCTAATTTTATGATTTCGGGTATATTTGGAAAAACTTTCTCTCGCCGTAGCTGCCGCCTTAGTCGCACGAGATACCTTTTGTGGATCAATGCCTTGATATAAATCGGGGTTCGGCACTTTAATCGTTAGTGTGGCTCCACCCTCTTCGGCAAATTTCTCCATCATTTCTGCCTTCCAAGCAGGGTAGTAATCGAAGCTAGCTTCGTCACCATGTTCAAAACGACTACGTGTAATGGAATCATCCTCAAACTCTACCTGTACATATTTAGCGCCTGCTTCATAGGCTTTGCTGACAATCAGGCGTGTAAACTCAACAGTTTCCAGTGGTGCAGTTACCAAAAACACCTGTCCAGGCTGAATGTTAACCCCTACTCTTACAACCAGTTCTGCGTATTGCTCCAACAATGATTCAAATGTACTCATTTTTCCACGCTCCTGTTCCGTTTTGATTATATTGAATAATTTCATCATTACAGTACGGATTGCTTCTCCAGTTCACGCAGCTCCACTCTTCGTATTTTGCCTGAGCTGGTTTTAGGGAGTTCTTTAATAAACTCTATTTTTCGTGGGTATTTATAAGGCGCCGTCCATGTTTTCACATGATGTTGCAGTTCCTTCACTAACGCCGGTGATCCTTCTACCCCAGCTTTGAGTACGACAAAAGCCTTTACAACATGTCCACGGATCTCGTCAGGGCTGGCTACGGCAGCACATTCCTGCACGGAGTCATGCTTCATAAGCGCTTCCTCTACTTCAAAAGGACCAATGGTATAGCCAGAACTGATAATGATATCATCCCCACGTCCTTCGAACCAGAAATATCCATCCTCATCTTTGCGAGCCCGGTCTCCCGTAACAAAATAATCTCCGTGGACACTAGTTAATTTGCGTTCTGGATCATGGTAATACGTTTGGAATAATGCCGGCAGATCAGCGCGTACCGCAATATCGCCCACTTGCCCCGGAGCCAGCGGAATGCCATCCTCGTCTACGACCTCAACGAGTCCCGGTGCAATAGATTTGCCCATCGAGCCTGTACGCAGAGGTGCATCCTTTAAATTACCAATAATTAATGTGCTCTCCGTTTGACCATAGCCGTCACGAATCGTAATGTTGAACTGCTCCTGAAACTTATTAATGACCTCCTGATTGAGAGGCTCTCCCGCAGAAACTGCGCTGCGCAATTGGGATAGATCATATTGATCCAAACCATCCGTTTTCGCCATAATCCGATATTCTGTCGGCGTACAGCACAACACTTGGATTCCGTACTGCTGCATGAACTGCAAATAGCGACCCGGACGAAACGGACCATTATATACGAATCCGGTCGCTCCATTCCCCAGTACAGATAAAAACGGACTCCAAATCCACTTTTGCCATCCTGGTGCAGCTGTAGCCCATACTACGTCTGAAGCTCGAATATCCAACCATGGTGATGTTATCCGCAGATGAGCATATCCCCAGCCATGGCTATGTACAACACCTTTAGGATTTCCCGTGGTGCCCGAAGTATAGGCCAGAATGGCCATGTCGTCACGGTGCGTCTTCACAGCTTCAAAAGTATCTTCCTGTCCATCCATCAGCTCATTCAGCACGAGCCAGCCAGATACATCTGGCGTGTCGTCCCCGGAGACCACGATACGATAATCCAGAGTAGGCAAATCATCGCTTATTTTGTCCACTTCACCTGTTACTCCGTTCCAGGCAATGACTGCGCGTGCTTCAGAATGGCGAAGACGATATGCAATATCCTTGGCACGCAGCATTTCTGAAGATGGAATGACAGCAAGCCCCAGCTTCAAGCAGGCTATATAAATTACATACGCAATAATACGCCGTGGTACTACGACCAGAACTCTGTCACCTTTGTTAAATCCCAGACTTGCGAGTCCTCCAGCCAGTCGGTTAGCCTTTTTCAACAGCTCTCCATAGGTGATTTCTTCGTATTCTCCTGTCTCACTCAGCCACTTAAGTGCTGTTTTATCAGCCTCATGGTGTTCCATTTCCGAAGTCATATTGTAATATTCAGGCGCAAGCCATTGTTGTTGATCTGTCAAATTATACCTTCCCCTTTATACATAAGATGAGATCCACTTTCTTACTGTAGTATAACACGTCTTAGTACCAGGTTCTAATACCAGAATCATTTTTTTTGGAAAAAAAATGAATTGGGTAAAAACAACCACAAAAAGAAAGAGCCTGATTTCAGACTCTTTCTCTTCACTGCAATCTTGATCTACAACTGGAGTTCTACCACTGTATAAGCCGCTTCCTGACCATTTACGAGCAACGCAATCCGATGCGTTCCCGCATAATGGCGACGAGTTGTCAGGTCTGCAAAACGGTGTGTCCGTGTACCTGTAAGATGGGTTCCTCCGGGGACCGTTTTGTCAGATAGCAAAAACAGTTTACGTGAAACCTGTCCTCTCGCCTTTACAAAGTCAATGCCGTACTCGATGCGGACTCGTACCGGGTCACCTTCACGAAGCTGAAGCGCGTAGCTCAACTCACAGCTATCACCAAGCTTTAGCACGGCAGGGTCTGTGGTGAAAGAGGCACCCGTGACCAACGGTCCCCCGTCTGTTTCATCCGCATAGCCGAACATTGCCATCACTTCGGGGATAGATTTGCGAATCAGGGTCCGGCAGCCATGACGCACAATCCAGTCGGTGTCAGGATGTGTCCCTTTCCACCGTTGAGCCGTAGCAATGACCACATCAGGATGATCCTTGGCAATATCGTTCAGGTTGTTGGCTACACTTTTACGTACATATAGTGATGGATCGGCTTTCAGTAATTCCAATACAGCCAATACTGGAGCAGGATCGCGCTTAAACACAGGCAACGCCTGTCCCCAGGGTAGCCGTGGACGGCAGCCTTCGCTGGCAAGACGACGAACGTGCTCACTTTGATGTCCCGCCCAGGTCGTCATTTGCTGCATCATCCGTTCCGGTTCACGCAGGAGGAAGGGTCTTACGGCGAACTCCGCAGAGGACCTAGATGTGAATCGCTCCAGCGCCTTCATGGACAGGTCCCAATCCCCTTCTCCCTGCCCATACACCTCCACAAAATCGGGGAAAAACAAGTACGGAAAACCACTGCAATGCTCATCTATATTAAAAAGAATACCCAGAGCTTCTTCATAATTACTGGGCAAAAATGCCCCTAATGTTAACGAAATACGCCGTATTCGTTCTTTCAGCTCCAGCTCATCCCATTTTTCATCCATCACTTGATGGATAAATCCGATGGTATCGAACGGCCTGTATGCAGACTGTACTTTTTCACCGAATTGTTGAAGAAAATTCTCCGTGTACATATTTTTTAAGGGCTCGGCCATTATATATCTCCTTTTGAATGAGGTTGAGAGAATTGTAGCAAGGCATACTAAAAATGCCAAGTCCTATGATGAGGACCTGACATTTTTACATCAACACAAGAAATCGATTTAACTTATAATTCGTGTTGGGCAAACCAATTGGTAATGCGTTGCAGTCGTTCCACGCGAAGCTGCGGGTGCCCTTTTCGTGAAAGCTCGTGACTTGAAGCTGGAAAACGGACAAATTGCGTAGGTTTCCCCAAGCGACGCAATGCTGTAAACAGCTGTTCTCCCTGCTCTATAGGGCATCGCAGATCCTGCTCCCCATGTAATATGAGCAGCGGTGTGTTAATTTGCTGCACATAAGCCAGTGGAGATTGCCTCCACAAGAGCTCGCAATCCTCCCACGGATTCCCGCCGACTTCATCTTCAGTAAACGAGTACCCTATGTCGCTCACTCCATACATTGACAGCCAATTAGATATGGAGCGCTGGGTTACAGCTGCGCGGAAACGATCGGTATGGCCAACAATCCAGTTTGTCATAAAGCCACCATAGCTGCCCCCTGTTACACCCAGCCTTTCCGGATCAATGAATGGGAACTGGCGTATAGCCTCGTCCACTGCGCTCAGTAGATCAGTGTAATCGCGTCCGCCGTAATCTCTAAGGACGACATTGGTAAAAGACTGTCCGTACCCTCGACTTCCTCCGGGATTCGTGTAGATGACTGTATATCCCTGAGCGGCCAGCAACTGAAATTCATGAAAAAAAGAATTGGAATACATGGCATGAGGGCCACCGTGTATCTCCAAAATGGCAGGATAGGATACTCCCTCCTTAAACCCAGCAGGCTTCATTACCCATCCCTGCACCCGTCGGCCATCCTCAACCTCCGTCCAAAAGCACTCAGGCACACTAATCTCAATCTCATCAAGCAAAGAATCATTTACTCGTGTCAGCCGTTCCTCAGTTCCTGAATGAATCGCAATCCGGAACAAATCGCCTGGTAAAGTTACATCGGTGGAAGCGGCAATGATATGCTGCTCATCCGATGTAAGCTCGAATTGGTAAATTTCTCGTTCTCCTTGCGTTAAAATTTTAAAAGTTCCATCAAGAGCAAACTGATATACGTGCACATTTCCTTCACGTGTAACCAGCGTGTACAGGGATTGACCGTCCGCACTGAAGCGTGGTGGTCCTATATGAAGATGTGAACGCATGTCGCTCATACCCGCATTACCAAGGTGAGCGTCAAGCGTCTCACTAACGCATACTGCCTTCCCCCCACTGGAAGGAACCGTGTACAGTCGGGTCTGAGTAGCGCCTTTGGCATGTCGATCATGGCCGTAAAAGGCAATCGTTGAACCGTCGGGAGAATAAGCAGCACTCTCGATGTGCAGTTCAGAATGGGTCAGCTTAAGCGGTGCTGCGGCATCATCATTTGAAATCGCAGGAGTTATCGTAAACAAATCATTTAGTTCACGTAAATCCGTATCCTCTTTCGAATGTTCTGCGATTCTGGCGACGAATAAAATACGTTGAGCATCCGGTGACCACACAGGCTCTGCCACATCATAAGCGCCGGAAGTCAGTTGAACTGTGTGCCCCGAAGTCATATCCGTTACATACAAGTGATCACGAGTATCATCCCACAGTCCATAGCCGTCGGATTTAGCTTTCGTTCGATTAACAACTCGTCCCTTAAGTTGCGTCTCCTGAGTTCCTTCATCGGATATCGGGCTTGACGGGTTCTCGGCCGTTTTAGCTACAAACGATATGCAGGTCCCATTAGGAGACCAGGCTAATGAACGAACGTTGTTCTCTACGTATGTAAGCTGTCGTGCCTCTCCCCCGCGTTCTGGAATAATCCATACCTGGCGCTTGCCGTCTGTTGTACGGAGAAAAGCTAGTTGTGATCCGTCGGGTGACCAGACAGGCGTTTCATCTTTCGGTCCGTATGTAAAGGGTAATGCGCTAGCGCCATCGGACGATAATAGCCAAATTCCTGAGTTATAATCTGTCCGCTCTTTATTAATATACTGTTCTACGTAAGCGATTTCACCACTAATAGGATGAATAGCTGGATCGCTAACCCAGTGAAGTCGATATAAATCCTCGGCTGTTATACAGCGCTTGGTCGTGCTAAATTGCGAGTTGCCCAAAAAAATCCCTCCTTATATCATCAGATTCCACATTTTCAAATTTTAATTAATCCGATTAATTTTATGTGATTATAATAATTATACAATTACGTTACTCTTTTAATTTATTTCTGTCAATTTGTCCAAAATTAAAAAGCCCCTCTCTCAGTCGCTATCGACCAGAAAACACCGTTATTTCGGTTAATTTCATGAGAGAGGGTAACGTTATTCATCAATCATAACTGAAAATTCATTCGCTCCAAGCCCCTTTCAGCGAACGAATCGGCTTCGTCTGTTCCGGTTGATCGGGTCTAATTTTGGTTGGCTGTCTCGGCTTCATTTTTTTCACGAATGTAAGTGGAGAATAATTCAGGATTCACCACTTTACGCAGTAAATGCATCGTCCCGTCCCCTGTTCCATGGTCAAAAGCATGGATACGTTCATATCCCCAACGCTCGTACATGGATAGCAAATAGGGATGCTTTTCTGCAGTCGCCAGTGTTACTGCAGGAGCTCCCACCTGATCACGTATAATCGTTTGCTCTACCCAATTCAACAATTTTTTCCCATATCCTTTGCCCTGGGTAGCCGGGTCTACAGCAAACCACATCACAAACGGTAGATCGGTTATAAAATTAAGGGCTCTATTTTTGAGATGGCTAACGGTAGCCTGAATGACACCGTCTACTTCCAGCACATAGCAATCATTATTTTTAATATTTTCTTGAATGAGAGCAACGTCTGCCTGAGTGGCAGGCCATCGAAGCCCCAACTGCCGAATTGTTTCATACGCCTCATACGTCACATACTGCAATCTTTCTGCGTCCTCTTGGAGTGCCAGACGATAGATTTCACTCATACTAACCCGCCTCCTTATAGTGTTTTTATAAAACGCGTGAACCACTATATAATTATTCCTATCTATTTAATCAGATATAAAAGTTAAAATAACTGTAGCATGCTCACCATCCAGCGACAAATTAATTTTTTCTATAACTCCATTTAAAATAACAATATCCCCTCGAAAGAGGGGCATTCGGTAAATCAAAGTCAACGCAAAAAAGCCCGAAAGCCGGGCTCCTTTACTTTCTTGACGAATAAAATGCTGTCCATGCCTCAGGCATTTTCAAACACAACATGTTTGCAGTGTTACTCCGCAGGGGCAGTAAAGCTGCGTTTGGCAAACTCGCTGTCCAGCATATAAAAGGCGTTGCTGTCTCTTTCAATGCGTTTAAGCTTCTGGATAACACTGTCGAACAGCGCTTCTTCCTCGACTTGCTCATCAATAAACCATTTCAAGAAATGGATCGTTGCATGCTCACGTGCATCAAGGGCCAAGTCAGCCAAATGATAAAATTTTTGCGTGTTTTGCTGCTCATGCTTGTAGCCATGCTCAAATACGTCCAGCATGGAATCGTAGCTGTTTTTTGGCTCTGGTAATGCAGCCAATGTAGCGCGTCCTCTACGATCATTAATGTATTTATACAGTTTCATGGCATGAAACCGTTCCTCCTCAGCTTGTACTAGGAAGAAGTTTGCAAACCCATCCAGACTTTCACTGGAGCAATAAGCAGCCATCGCCAAATATACGTGAGCGGAGTAAAATTCAAAGTTCATTTGCTCATTCAGAGCCTGTGCCAAATTGTCATTCATGTCTCAGGTCACCTCGGTCATGTATGTAATGATGTAACGATCATAGTGTACCACGAATCCGATCACAAAAAAACGGACGGAAATGAATTCAGTTCAGTGCTCTCACATTCCGCCCGCGATTTCCACACTCAGTTCGCAATCAAGGCTCCAGGCCCCAAACACGTTTGTCGTTTATATACAAAGGTGCTTTGTCCCAATCCGTATAAGAGGTCTTGGTAGAATCATAGGAAAAATCATCACTTTCGTTATAGTCGCTCCAGTCCGTCTTGTTCATGCGAATTTGAATATCTCCTGTATTTTCCCCTGCTGCCAGACTTCCCGCACCAGCTCCAAAGGAGATCTCCAGATAATAATCTGCACCTGTAACGGCCTTATCCAGTTTCACAAAACGTCCCTGAACGTTACTACTACCCAACTGTGCATAGTCACAATGGAATTCCTGTGACTTGTCGCCATCTACGGTATAGTAGTATCTCAGCTTAACATTTTTCAGTTCGACAGCCTCTTTACCCTTGTTTACAACACGGAACAGTGGCCGAATCTGGTTATCTCCCGGATTAGTGTCGCCCACGCGGTATTGGGCAATCACGTCTCCCGTTGCTGGAATGGGAGCTGCCGTAGGCTTAGCACTGACCTCGACAGAATCCGGGCTGGTTCCTAAAGAATTTGTTGCATTTGCTACATAATAATAAATGGTTTCATTCAGCACTCCTGTATCCTTGTAAGTGCTGTCTGTTACCGTTGCTACTGTGGTATAAGGACCACCACTGGTTGTCGAGCGCTTGACCGTATAGCTATCGGCACCCGTCGCTTTGCTCCAAGTGAGTGTAACCTGAGCATCCCCTGCGTTTGCCTTCACATTTGCCGGAGCTTTGGGAGCTGTCGGCTCGGTTGGTCCACTACCGTTAATGAGACGGTCATACTCAGCATAAGCCGTTGCCATATCGACTTGGGACCAGAAACGGTGATACGTAAATTCTGGAGCACCTTTATCCCATTTTTGGGTCTGATTGTTCCAAGAAGTCGTGTATTTATCTTTAAGATAGGACCATTGCGGATCTTTAGTGATATTAGGCCGGATATCGCTATAGCTGGAATAGGTACCATTGCCGCCCTTGGACGGGTCAGAAGCGGTAGCGTCTGTGCCAGGGATCGTGTTGCCTTGTCCAGTCTTACCACTCCAGCCGTTCGGGATATACACTTCTTTAGTAAAATAACGATAATAATCCTCGCGAGCTTCCTTCGTTGTAATACCTATACCATCGTTATAACCCCATGCAGCATCAAGCAAAGCTTTAGACAGATCCTTAGCTTCCTTGCCTAACTCGGAATAGTCTCCTTTTTCAGCTTTCGTTCCAGCAGCAAAGAAAGTAAGTGCTTTAACATAGCTGCCCAGTACTCCGGCATCCTGCCCCGGATTCTTTGTTACCACATGGAGATTGGTATTCCCTTTATGATTGGCAAATCCGCTCCAGGTTTCAGGCTTTCCACTCCACTCCAGATTGCTCGGCAGCCAGAATTCGCCTTTAGCTGCTGTAGTAGCCACTTTCGGATTTTTGCCACCCAGAATACGCTTGCCTTGTGCATCCAAATAATATCCCTGCACGTCAGTCACAGGCCGTTCGTTGGCAAATACATAGTTCTTGGACCATGCGATCCAGTTTTCCGTCACTTGTTTAGCCATTTTAAACTGCTCGGACGAAGTATCCCCTTTCTTGGCTAAAATGTAGTACAGCTCGGCAACTCGCTCGACAGGCCAAGCCTGCATCCCGAACCAGTTGTTCGACGGTGGATCGTTATATACAGGAGCCCCTGTATAAGCCATGCCATAAAAGGTGCTTGTGCCAGATGGATAAGCCTTGTAGGCACCATCCCAGCTATTCGTCGCTCCGCCTGCAATGGCCCCCTCATCGGATTGCAGCCAAGTATAAAACTCCAGTTGGCGCTTCAGCGAGGTCGCCCAATCCTGTCCCGCCGTTGGTGAATTCGGTATTAATCCACCATCTTGGTTGGACAACGCATATGCTGCGACGACATTTTGGTAGCCCTGATGTGCATGGCTGGCACCAATACGCCAAGCCCAGTTGCCGCTTTGGCCAAGTCCGCCGCCCCAGGATGTATACCATGCCATCAGATAAAGACTGGCATCCTTGCCCGTACCAGCAATTGGACTTCCATTGGAAGCGCTTCCGGTTTTCTGGAAGTATTTATCGTACATGCCGTAACGCAAAAAGTCTCCCATCTTTTTGGCTTTATCCAAATATACGGAGTTGTCATATCCCAATTCCTTAGCCCAGTACATCGCTTGAACTGCCCGTGCATCTGCATCGGTGGCATTCGTGTAACGCCATTGCTGAGCCGGGGCATTATTTTCCTTGGTGAACAAGCTCATAAAGCCTTCATTAGGCTTGCCAAACTTTTGATTGTCTTGCGATGGATGTGGTACAACCTCCCAGACCGATTCCTGTTCCCCGCGCTGGAAGGTGTTTACATAGGCTGCTGTATGCGACGGATTCAGAAGATTTCCGAAACCGTACCAATTATCCACGTCCAACAACCAGTGCATCAGATAAGTCTGGTTGTTGCCATAGGTTGCCTTCAGCTCAGAGTCCAGTGGATCCTTGCCAGCACCATACTGACCACTTAGGCGGCTTGGGTACTGATCCGGCTGCGAATATTCTGCTGCATAAGTGGCGGGGCTGTTCGGGTTATAGTTACTCATTGTCGGTTGCTCTTCCTTACCGTCGCCTTCATTAACAGGAATGATATATTTCTCCATGTTGTCCCACGCGGATTCCAAATGCCCCCAATCCCCGGTATAATGACCATACAGTACTTCCAGCCACATCCAGTAGCTGTACGCTTCCGAAGTCGTTAAGTGTCCGTAATCCGGAGCCTCGCTCATGAGCGTTTCAACGGAATGATAAGGTATGCCTTCTTTTGAAAAGTATCCGCTAGCCGGATCCTTCAGCTGTTTATACAATTGTAGAAAGCGTGTCGATTCCGGTGTTGTAGCTGATGCACGGTCGGGTTCTGCCTGAAATAAGCCCAAGGTTAACGGAAGTACCAAAATAGCTGACATGACCATAGAGACAGATTTCCTGAACACGGATTTTCTGCTGATCACTTTGCATTCATCCTCTCCATTATCAATTTTGACTTTACACAAGATTTTATTCCGAAAAATGACAGCACAAAAAGACAGCACCATCACCTCACTTTCCCATAAAAAAGGTGGAGGACACGCTGTCTATTGCTCCAAATGCTTCGCATTGGCCCTGGAAAAAATATACCACACTAGGCGCCAAATGAGAGTCGAAAAATTATATATGTTTAGAGTTTCACAAGGAAAATTGACGAAATCAATTGGAATCGGTACTATTTCACAGGGAGGCGTTAAAACATGAAAATTTTGCTATTGCTTGGTTGTATCGTGATGTTTTTAGCCGTAGCGCTTGGAGCGTTCGGCGCACACGCATTGAAAAAGAGACTTTCCGCAGACATGATGAGCATATTCCAGACAGGAATTCAATATCAAATCGCTCATGGACTGGGTTTGCTGCTGCTTGGAGTTCTTGCTGACAGACTTGTCCATTCTTCTCTCATCGTAACCGCAGGCTGGGTTATGCTGGTGGGTATTCTCCTATTTTCCGGTAGTCTGTATGCCCTTAGTATATCCGGTGTGAAAAAGCTTGGAGCAATCACCCCCATTGGCGGGTTGGCTTTTTTGGCAAGCTGGGTCATTGTGATCGTGGCGGTTGTGCAGGGTTAAACAAGGGTAAAGAAACAGAGACTTGGAAAAGGAGGCGCTTCCAAGTCTCTCGAATTATTAACGTAGCATTCCTGAGTATTATGATAGAATACATTATTTCGTCTGCACTTGTTGCGCTTTCTGAGCGGCTATCCGGTGTCCTTCGATATAACGTCTGGATTCAGCCATCTCATGCTCCTGAGCAGCTTCCATAATAATATGAACCCCCGGCTTGTACTGCTCCAGCAGTTCCATGTAGAGGCCATAGTTCATGTCTCCAAAACCCGGCGGCACCGTCTCAATTTCACCCGACGATGACAAACGCCGGTCTTTGGCATGCGCAGCGATAATCCGGGGGCCCAGCAGTTGGAAAGCTTCCCGAATGATCTCATCCTGCTGCGCCATATTTTCCGTTTTCAGCAGATTACCAGGATCAATCACAACACCGATGTGTGAAGAGGGCACTTCCTCCAGAAAGGTAGCCAACTCTACGGCAGTTCCTACCAAGTGATCGTTTGCAGCTTCCAATCCTACGAATACGCCCCACTTCTCCGCTTCATCTGCTAATTCACGCACTACTTCCCTTACAACTCTCCAGTCACGTTCCGTATAGGCGGTACCATCCTCATTACGTCCCACTTCAGCTGCAACCATGGGTGCTCCTAACAGACCCGCATATCGGATCAGCTCTTTAAAGCGCTCTACATTTTCACGCAGCAATTCCTCATCCTGTACAAAAAAATGCAAATAGCACCCGAGCACCGATATGGAAACACCATGCTTACGAAATTCTTCTGCGATAGACAGTGCCAATCCCGGATTGAACTTACCCGGTTTATTAAAATCCACATCACTGATCGCTCTCCACGGAGCCAGCTGAACATGAGTAAAGCCCGCTGCGCCTACCTTTGCAGCCAATTCGCGATAAGGCAACTTGCCAAACAAATGTGCCAATACACCTACTGTCACTAAAATTCACCTCTTATTTTTATTTTTGTATGCTACTTGTTACCGTAATCTGCTCCAAGGTCTCATTGATGATGTGCGTAATCCGCTCCACTTCATCATGAATAAAAAAGTGTCCTCCCTCAAAGGTAAACATACGAAATTGCTGATCCGTATGCTGTGCCCATGCCTCCGCATCTTGTAAGGTCACCGTGTTATCGGTCATTCCCGTCAAAGCGGTGATAGGACAATGTAAAAGTGCGGCTTTAGCCGTGTACTTATACAACTCAACAGCTTTGAAATCCGCTCTTAACACGGGCATAAAATAGTCGTATAATTCCTGATTGTCAAAAATCGCTTCCGAAAGCTGACCGTACCGCTGCAAATGCGTCCTGAACTGATCTGCGGGCAGATCGTGTAACCACGGGGAATTTCTTGGGACATGCGGTGCCCGTCCACCCGAAACGAACAGATGAGCAGGCTTGCCATATCCACCGGCCACCAGCTTGTAGTACAGCTCGAATGAGATCATCGTCCCCATACTGTGGCCGTATATGGCATAAGGATTGCCGGGGGCTATCTCTTCGCTGATCTTGTGCATCAGATCCTCGCTCATCTCCTCAATGCTTTCCTTAAGCGGTTCCCCAGAACGAATACCCCTGCCCGCTAATTCCAGTGGAACAAGCTTAATCTGCGGAAGTAGCGACTTTTTCCATTTGAAGCTGACCGACGCCGATCCGCCTGCATATGGGATGAAAAATAATGTGATAGGTGCCATTCTTGCAACCTCCTGCCTTGCTAAGTTCTAACTTTTTCATTTTAGCATAAAAAGGTATATTTACCCATTTCAAATATTTTGCAAATCCCAGAAGAAAGGTTGAGAAAATCAAGCGCATTTTACATAAAGAGGGGAATATCTTCCTAAAGGAAGAACGGCTTCATGTTTGAATATAATCATGTATTGGGCCTTTTATTTTTTCAAATCGAGAGGAGTTCTGCGCCATGAAGTATGGTTTCTTCGATGATGTCAATCAAGAATATGTCATCCACACCCCTCAAACCCCTTATCCTTGGATTAATTATTTAGGTAATGAACGATTTTTTGGACTGATTTCCAATACAAGTGGCGGCTATGCATTTTACCGGGATGCTCGCTTACGTCGCTTAACCCGTTACCGTTACAATAATATTCCTGTCGATAACGGTGGTCGTTATTTTTATATTTATGATGATGGGGATTATTGGACTCCAGGCTGGATGCCGGTCAAACGGGAGCTGGAGCAGTATGAATGCCGCCATGGACTTGGTTATACCTCAATTATGGGAGAACGCAACGGTATTCGAGCCACTCAGCTGGCTTTTGTACCCCTATCCTTTGACGGCGAGGTCCATCAGGTTAAGCTTCAGAACACATCGTTACAAACCAAAAAGATCAAACTCTTTTCGTTCGTGGAATTTTGTCTGTGGAACGCCTATGACGATATGACCAACTACCAGCGCAACTTGAACACGGGCGAGGTTGAGATACAGGACTCTGTCATTTATCACAAAACGGAATACCGTGAACGCCGCAATCACTATGCTTTTTTCTCTGCTAATCGTCCGCTAGCGGGTTATGATACAGATCGTGAAGCTTTTCTGGGACTCTACAACGGATTAGATCAGCCTCAAACGGTCGCCGCTGGGCAAGCCTCGAACTCTATTGCCAGCGGATGGTCCCCTGTCGGATCACATTGCATTGAGATCACGCTGGAGCCAGGCAAAGAAACAAGCTGTAACTTTATACTCGGTTATGTGGAAAATCCCGAGGAAGAGAAATGGGAGTCCCACGGTGTTATTAATAAAAAACAGGCACATGCCATGATTGCGCAGTTTGCGGATGAAGCCGATGTAAAACAAGCTTTGAGTGAACTCCGAGCCTATTGGAACAATCTGCTGTCCAAGTACACCCTTCAAAGCCACGACGACAAGCTGAACCGAATGGTAAACATATGGAACCCGTATCAATGCATGGTTACATTCAATATGTCACGTTCAGCTTCGTATTTTGAATCTGGTATCGGACGTGGTATGGGCTTCCGGGATTCAAATCAAGATTTGCTCGGTTTCGTCCACCAAATACCGGAGCGGGCACGGGAACGGATTATCGATATTGCCTCTACTCAATTTGAAAACGGCGGAGCTTATCATCAGTACCAACCGTTAACCAAAAAAGGAAACCACGAGGTTGGCGGTGGCTTTAACGACGATCCGTTATGGCTTATTGTCGGTACCGCAGCGTATATCAAAGAAACGGGAGACTTTGGCATACTGGACGAACAAGTGCCCTTTGACGGAAATGTAGAGCGTGCGGCTACGCTGTTTGAACATTTGAAGCGTTCTTTTTACCATGTAATAAATAATCTTGGTCCGTATGGTCTTCCACTCATTGGCCGAGCTGACTGGAACGATTGTCTGAATCTCAATTGTTTTTCCGCTACACCCGATGAGTCCTATCAGACAACACAGAATTTGGAGGGCCGAGTAGCTGAATCCGTGTTTATCGCCGGACTATTCGTATATACGGGACCGGATTTTATTGAGCTTTGCAAGCGCAGAGGTTTGGATGAAGAAGCGTCCACAGCTCAAGCCCATGTGGATCGTATGCGAGCAGCTACATTGGAGCATGGTTTTGACGGGGAATGGTTCTTACGTGCGTATGACCATTATGGAGACAAAATCGGAAGCAAGGATTGTGAGGAAGGTCAAATTTTCATTGAACCTCAAGGTTTCTGTGTCATGGCAGGAATTGGTGTTGAAGAAGGCTTGGCACATAAAGCTCTCGATTCTACACGTGATCGACTGGAAACTCCCTACGGCATCGTGCTGCAACATCCATCTTATTCCCGTTACCACATCAATCTGGGCGAAATCTCATCTTACCCTCCCGGGTATAAGGAAAATGCCGGTATTTTCTGCCACAATAACCCGTGGATTATGATGGCGGAAGCCGTAATAGGACGTGGAGATCGCGCTTTTGAGCTATATAGCAAAATTGCACCTGCCTATCTGGAGGACATCAGCGACATTCACCGCACCGAGCCGTATGTGTATGCACAAATGATTGCGGGCAAGGATGCTGTTCGTGAAGGCGAAGCCAAAAATTCCTGGCTGACGGGTACAGCGGCATGGAACTTTATAGCTATTACTCAATCCATCCTCGGTATCCAGCCGGAATGGGACGGTCTGCGTATTGACCCGTGCATTCCTACAGCCTGGGACGAATTCATAGTCACCCGCGTCTTCCGTGGCGATACCTACGTGATCCATATCACGAATCCACAGCATGTCTCCAAGGGTGTAGCTACGGTTACTGTAGACGGTACCCTCCTTACGAATAATATTCTGCCGGTTGCAGCGGACGGGGCTATCCACCAAGTAAAAGTGTTACTAGGCTAACAAGTTCATGGCCTTCAAAAAAATTAGCTTCAACTTCATCACATAGTATCTTATAATACGAGAATGGCTAAAGATACATTAAGTGTGGTGACATCATGAACAAGACAAAACGGCTTACTCAAACCATGGATTACAAAACAAAGCAAGCCCACTGGGTACGCAAAATGTTATTACTGTATTGGATGATTATAGCTGTACATTTTATCGTCCAGCTGGGCAGCTACTTATTTCTTGATTACGCCGCTTCGCCTTATGAATTTTACGTCGGAACCCTGATTGTTCCTACGCTAATCATGAGTGGTTCCAACTTACTGGCAGAGTTGGCTCATTTTAAATTTAACAGGTATTCTTTTGCGATCCTGTTTATGGCAAGCACCGTCATTTGCTGGATGATTATTCGCCTAAATTATGATATCCGGATTATTCCTGCGCTATGTTTGTTGCCTATTTTCTCTTCTATTCTGTTCTTCAATCGTCGCTTAATATGGCTTTCCTTTGTATTGCAAGTGGTCGTCTTTTTTCTGTTGCTGGCAGCAGATGGATCATTCCGCAGCTATTTGTCAGACTTCGATATTGTGGCGATTCCAACCTTTTTGATTATGTCCACCTTTCTTGCTCTCATTATTCAGGCCAGCGGCCGCGATTTGTTAGTGGATTTGTATAAAACAAAGCGTGCCCAACAGGAATTAATGATCAGTAATGCGATTATCAGCAAAATGTCAATGACTGATGGTTTGACAAAGCTGTACAATCATTTGTCCTTTCAAAACTTTTATGAAAAAGCACTCGAATATGCTGAACAAGGAGCGATCATCCATCTGGCGTTAGTGGATATTGATAATTTCAAGAAAATCAATGACAATTACGGACATCAGTTCGGTGATAAAATTTTGGAAGGCATCTCTCAAATCATTACAGAGCAAATTACAGCGAATGACATTCCGGCCCGCTATGGCGGTGAAGAATTTGCTATTTTGATGTTTGAGCATACTTCTGAGGAAGCCTATCAGATCGTTGAGAATATCCGGCGTGAAGTAGAGAATATGACCTTTCAGGAGAAAATGCAAATCGTTTCCGTAACCGTTAGCATTGGATTAAAAGGCTATACCGAGGATATGAACAAAGACAAAGATGTATTTTTCCAGGAGACAGACAACTATTTGTATCAAGCCAAGCGCTCCGGGAAAAACAAAATTGTTGCTCTTAATCATACCGCTTAATGTAAAAACGCTTCATTTGATGAGACTCCGGCTTGCCGGAGTTTTCTTGTATATAGAGCTTAAAATGTAATAGAGTTGACAACTCCATAAGTTGAAACTAAAATAGTTACATATGTATTGGTTATTTACTTACTAAAAATAAGTCTAAGGAGATGATTTTTGTATGCCAACCCTCGTTATTGTCGTTCACCCTGATCTTGCGGAATCTCGAATTAACAAAAGATGGGTGCAAGAACTCAAGAAACAATCCGGCGTGACCGTTCACAACCTGTATGAAGTATATCCGGATGAGCAAATCAATGTCGCCCAGGAGCAGGAACTGCTAGAGCAGCATGACCGTATCGTTCTGCAATTTCCTTTTTACTGGTACAGCACTCCTTCCCTACTGAAAAAATGGCTGGATAAGGTTCTAACCTACGGCTGGGCTTATGGGAGCGAAGGTGGCAAGCTACAGGGCAAAGAGTTGTTGATTGCCTTGTCTGCTGCCAGTGTTGAGGAAAACTATCAACATGACGGACGGAATAGGTATACGATCGAAGAGCTACTGAGACCTCTGGAAGCTACAGGCCATATGATTGGTGTCAAATTGCTCCCTTATTTCGTACAATATGGTGCTGCAGTATTGACCGATGAGCAACTAGACCAATCCGCACAAAAATACGCGCAAACAGTTATTTCTTAACTTTTTACTAGAAAGCCCCTTGGACGGCGCCTGTCATACCTGCTTTACAGCAGACGGCAGCTCCAACCAAGGGGCTTTAGTGATTGATTACATCGTAACCAAGGTACTGGTTACTTGGGCCATACTTTCTTTAATAATGTCGCAGCCCTTACGCAAGTTTTCCAGACTTATCGTTAACGCAGGCATAATTTTAATTACCGTATCGTTACGTCCAGCACGCTCAATAATGAGTCCTCTACTAAAGCAGAGAGTCGCTACCTCCTTGGCGAACGCTTCTCCCAGATGGGATACATCAATGCCCCAGATCAGTCCCAAGCCACGAATTTCAATAAGAGGATCTATCGATTGGATATGTTCACGCAAGAACTGCTGAACAAAAGCCTCTTTTTCCTTCACTTGTGCTTCCAGCTCTACCGTATCTCTGAACTCCAGCGCAGCCTTTGCCCCGACAAAAGCAAGCTGATTTCCACGGAAAGTGCCGTTATGCTCACCCGGACTCCATATATCCAATTCTGGCTTGAGTAGCAACAGAGACATTGGCAAGCCGTATCCACTGATCGATTTGGACAAAACAACCATATCAGGAACGATTCCCGCCCGCTCGAATGAGAAGAACGAACCAACTCGACCGCAACCGACTTGAATATCGTCCACAATAAGCAAAATATCATGATCATCGCACAACTGTCGCAAATCACGCAGCCATTCGGTATCTGCAATATGAATGCCGCCTTCAGCCTGTACCGTTTCCAAAATGATCGCGGCAGGCTTTTCCACACCTGAATGGGTGTCTGTTAAAAGCTGCTCCATATACAAAATGGTATCCATTCCGTTAAATGTGCTGTTATAAGGTATAAAGGTAACATTGTTCAGGGGAACCCCTGCGCTCTCTCGCATGGAGGTGTTGCTGGTAATCGATAAACTACCCAGCGACATTCCGTGGAACGCACCCATAAAGGCAAAAATACCATTTCTGTTTTTCACCTTGCGTGCAAGTTTCAGTGCTGCTTCCACCGCATTGGTTCCGGTCGGTCCGCAAAATTGCAGCTTATAATTCAAGCCCTTGGGCTGGAGAATACGCTCTGAAAAAGACTCCATAAACTCTTGCTTGGCCGTCGTGTACATATCCAGACCATGCATAATCCGATCGGATGTTAAATAATCCAATAACCGGTTTTTCATAAAATCATTATTATGCCCATAGTTCAAAGCCCCTGCCCCGGCAAAAAAGTCAATGTAACCCTTGCCTGTCTCCGTGTACAGTACATCGTTTTTAGCTTTGTTGAATACAACTGGAAAACTTCTGCAATAGGATCTTACATTGGACTCCAGCGCTTCGAATGTGTTCATGATCTCTCGTCCTCCCGCTGACCTGATTTTAAAAACATACAAGCATGGAAAGCAAAAAAAGTGTAAATATGTAATCTAAATGAGAAGACAGTCTGAATTCACAATGGGATATCCACACCAAAGAATCATGAGTACGATTACAAGAACAATTAAAGTACTAAAATTAAATACAGAGATAGCACATGAGAGTAGATTAGTAGAAGATTAAATAGTGGGTTTTTCTAAGAGGCCTATCAGAGGATGTCAACTCCTATGTAATAAAATACCATAATTTTCATTTAAGTCAATGCATGTTTCTGAGGTGTTTTGTTAAATTTTTGTAATTTATCATCAGCGGCTTGTAGTATATTGTTAAAACAAAACGAAAAATGTCGTATTATAGTGATAAATCTCAAAAATAGTACATTTCCATATCAAATAGATATACATCTGGACTAATTGTCCACAGGATTGTCACAACAAACCTGATCTTTTGACAGACTGTCCAAAGGAGTTTACTCTATCAACAGAACCTGTCAAAACTTGTTGTAAACATTGCAGTTATCCTAACTATTTGGCTCGAATTTGATAGAAAGATAAGGAAATATGATCATGTCTAATGTTTTGATTATTGAAGATGACAATATGCTGGGAGATACCCTTTCCTTGTATTTAACAGGAGAAGACTACAACGTTACTCGAGTGGAACAAGCGTCTGAGGGTATTGCAAGGCTTAAGGTCGTACAGCCCGATATTATTTTGCTGGATCTGCTGCTTCCAGATTTGGATGGCGTGAATCCCTGCCCACTGATACGCAAGCATACGGACGTCCCCATCATCGTGATTTCTACAGAAAACAACATATCAGAGCGCATTCGTACACTTACGTTGGGAGCAGATGATTATATTTGCAAGCCTTTTAGTATGCAAGAGCTAAAAGCACGGATGGAGGCTCTTTTTCGTCGTATTGAAATCACGCGCTTACAAGGAAGTGGCAGAGCACCTGAACCTGAAACGGGCATTACTTTGGATCTAGCGAGAAGAATGATTACCGTTAACGGACAAAATGTGGAGACAACATATTCAGAATTTGAGCTTATGAAGCTTTTTTATTTGAACCGAGGAATTGTATTCAGCAGGTATGCTTTAATTCAGGCTCTCCGTGGCACAGACTCCTTTATTAACGAGAGGGCCGTGGACGTACATATTAACCATTTACGCAGAAAAATCGAAAAAGACCCTAAGAAACCGCAATTGATTAAGACCATCTGGGGAATCGGCTACAAATTTATGCAATAACACGGTCAGCTCCAAGGAAGTGATGACTTGATTTGGTTAATATCCTTCTGAACCGCGCTCAGATGCTCTTTCCAGTCTGGATACAGTTCTCCTGTTGAGGTTTCATTGCTGCGCTTCAATGCCTTTTCCAGCTCTATAACCTTTGCCAGCAACTCAGGCGCGCACAGGTTCCCCGTTCCTCCTTTAAGCGAGTGGATTAATCGAAGAGCAGAAGATAACTGTCCATTGTCCATTTTTCTCACAACTCTTTTATCGAGATACTGGTATTCCTGTATCCATTTGTAAAGGGCAAATTGAAAAATATACACCTTGCCATCCATACCTGCTATCGACTGCTCAGCGTGAATACCATGTAAATCTTGCAGCCACGCTAAATTAATCCAGCTAGTTAACACTCTAGCAGCGGTCAGTTCATGGACAGGCTTGAGCAACACGGCATTAATACCGGCACGAAGACAAACTTCCTGTTCATGCTGCACAGCATCAGCGGTAAAAGCGATAATGGGAAGCCTGTTAAAAGCTTTGTTTCTCCGAATATGTCTCGCCGTCTCAAAACCATCCATCTCTGGCATATGCAAATCAAGCAGCACCATATCCCAGTAACGCAGTTCAAGTAACGCTATTAGTTCCCTTCCGTTTGTGACCATCGTTACCTCAAAGTTACGCTCTGCTAAAAACTCGGTAATCACCACCTGGTTAATTTCGTTATCCTCTGCTATGAGAATTTGATACTTTTGTGTTGTATCCCCTATCTCATTGCGGGAACTCATCGTCGCATGAGTCTCCAGAGTATTACCATCTGCAGGCACTGAATCTTCCTTCTTCCAGCAGAGAACCTCCAGCAGAGCGTTCCGGGTAACGGGCTTGGACAAAAAGGCATCCACACTATGATCCATGTCCCCTGCAGCTATTTTTTCCATCTGAAACACGGTTGTAAGTCCAATGATCTGAGTTATCTGCTTATCCAGCATTTGAAGCCACTGCCTCCGGGAGTCCAGTTCTCTCAAACCTTCCATCCCCATATCAATGATAACATAATCAAAATGCTCACCCTTTTGAAAAGCATCCACACTTTCTTGGAAGGATGAAATAGTGAAAGGTTTTAATCCCAAGTCTTGCAGTAGTTCGTTCAAGCTGTATCTCACCAGTTCATGCTGCGCAACAATTAAGGCTTTGCCTTTGATTTGTTTTTCTATTCGTGTGCTTCCTGCATTCAATTCCCCAGTTTCCAGCTCGACATTAAAGTGAAATTGACTGTACTCTCCTAATCGGCTTTTCACCTCTACTTTCCCCCCCATAGCTTCAGCCAAATGCTTGCTAATGGCCAAACCCAGCCCAGAGCCCCCATATCTGCGGCTGGTTGCTGTACTCGCCTGGATAAAAGGGACGAATAGCTTGTCCATACACGTCTCGGAAATTCCTATGCCCGTATCTTCTACCATAAAAGAAACGCCTACTCGCCCTTCCTGCTGACTTAGCATTTTTACCTGTAACAATACATGTCCCTGATCCGTAAACTTGATGGCGTTGGTCAGAAGATTTGAAAGCACCTGCTCGATTCGAAGCGGGTCTCCCTTCAAGCTTTTCGGTAACGCCGGGTCCATTATAAATAGAACCTCTATTTCCTTATCTTCTAGCAAAGTTCCAACGGTATCTGCGAGATGCTGAAGCATTTTTTCCGGCTCGAATTCTACCTTTTCCAGTTCCAGACTGCCGGCTTCCATTTTGGAAAAGTCCAATACGTTACTGAGCATGGATGAAAGGGTACGAGAGGAAGCGAGAAGCTTGTGGAGGTAATCTCTTTGAACGGCAGTCAGTTCAGTCTTATTTAACAGCTTTGACAGACCGATGATTCCATTCAGCGGGGTGCGGATTTCGTGACTCATATGAGCCAAAAAAATGCTTTTCGCACGGTTAGCCTCGTCCACTTCCTTTCTCTTCTGCTCTGAGGCTTTACACTCCGTAATATCCAATGCGTGACCGATAACAGAGCTAGTAGTAACCCCGTCCTCCATAACCGGATGTAAGGTAATGAGAGCCGAATATTCCCAAAACTCCAATTCAAATACGGTCCGATCACCGAACCAGGCCTGTTTGTAGTATTGGCAAAGCTGCTCCATCGTTTCAGAGGAAAGCTCCAAAATGTCCCCAAGACGCTTCACATGCTCCCTTTTATTGTAGTTGACTTGCATATTCAGACCCACGCGCTCCAGCAATTCACCTTCAAGCAGCCTATAATAAAATTCATTACCGCTTTTCTCCAGCTTGAAGGTAAAGCCAGGTTGAACACCTAGTAAATTCAGCAGATCACGGTCTTTGTTTAACAAACGTTGTCCATATGTATACTTAGCGGTGGTTAAAGTGTGCACAAACAGAGTCATGAACATTAGACCCATCCCTAACTCTAGCACGCAGGTCAACGGTGTTTTATCGCTTATGCCAAAACATAAGAACAAAATTCCCGCTCCTCCATAAAATACACCTGTGATCGCCTGACGAACAAGTTGACGCTGAAAAACCAAAACTAACAATAAAATCACGATAGCACATAGCACTAAATCTCGAACCAAGTGTTCACCACTCCTATAATCTTCCATTTTTAGAATATATCAAAAATACAAAAAAACTCAGGACAGATTCCTTATGCCATAAGGCTTAAAGAACTGTCCCGAGCATTCATTGTACTATAGATTCCATAAGGTTCAAGCTCGTTTTAATATTTGAAACGACTGATCATCATCTTCAAATCAGCAGCCATCGTCGAAAGCAACTGTGCTGAAGCTGATATTTCCTCCATGGAAGCCAGTTGCTCTTGTGAGGAGGCAGCAACTTCCTCAGATGTGGCGGCATTACCGGTTGCAATCGTCGCCAGCTCGTTGGCTGTCGCTGCGATTTCTTGTACACTGGCTGATATTTGCTCTGCAATCGCAGCGACCTCCTCTACCTGAGGTGTTGTCTCTCGAATGCCTTCCATCGCATAACCCAGCTTGACAATGGTTGCTTTGGAAATCTGTAGTCCATCCTGCACCTCAGTCGTGACCCTGTCCATCGTCTTCACTGTTGTTTCGGTTTCATGCTGAATTTCGGCAATCAAGGTGGCAATCTGTGTGGCGGATGTCTGAGACTGCTCTGCCAGCTTACGCACCTCATCAGCAACGACGGCAAAGCCTTTTCCATGATCGCCCGCTCTGGCTGCCTCAATAGCTGCATTCAATGCCAGCAGGTTTGTCTGATTGGAGATATCGCCGATAACCTTCGTAATTTCACCGATTTCATGAGAGCGGGCTTGCAAGGTTTGAATCATCTGGTTGGAACGCTCTACTGATTGATGAATGGAGTTCATTTGCTCGCCTGTCTGCTCAACAGACTTTCGTCCTTCCTCGGCTTGCAAGGCAGATCGTTTGGCCAAATCAGCTACCGAAATCGATCGTTCAGCAATTTGGGTGATCCCTTGTGCAATTTCATTCAGGGCCACCGAATTACTTTCCAGCCCTGTAGTCTGCTTCTCTGCACCACTGGCAATTTCTTGTACAGCCTGAGACACCTGCTCACTTGCAGCACTGGTTTGTTCCGCGCTTATTGTCAGTTCATTGGAAGAAATTGCGACATGATCTGCACTGTTCCCTACGTTCTGAATGACAGATCGCAAGTTATTCTGCATATTTTGAAAAGCCACTCCTAATTCTCCGATCTCGTCCTCGCTCTTTACTTGAATGTCCTGTGTGAGATCTCCGGCGCTCACATTTACCGCTTGTTCTTTTAACTTTAAAATCGGTTTGATGATGGAACGGATCAGGAAATAAACAATGATAATACCAATCACAAGACAACCGACAATGGTTAGTAAAGTGCTGATCAAAATCGGTCCTGCTGCATCATCGACTTCAGACAAATACAGCGTTCCGCCTATCTTCCAGCCAGTCAGCTTGTTAGTCGCATAGTTCATATATTTGAGCTGGCCCTCATACTCATACTCGTATTCACCAGTATCACTCTGAAACATGCGTGATTCAATATCTGTAATTTTGGTACCTGGTTCCTTCGTCGGATGAACAATGTAAGTATGGTTGTTGTCCAGCAATATGGCATAACCCTCATGACCTACTTTAATATTGTTCAACGTCTCTTTAATACCACTCATTTTCAGGTCAATGCCAATAACACCCGATCCATCTGACGTTGCCTTGGACACAGTAACCGTCATTTGCTTCGAGCTTGCCGAAAGATAAGGAGAACTAATTGCTGCCTTCGCTTGTTCCTTTATCGCTTTATCGTACCAAGGTCTGACTCGTGGATCATAATTATCTGGTAATTGCTTTGGTGGATAGGTTGTAACTTTGCCGTCCTTCGTACCATAATAAATGGATTCTGTTTCAGGATGGAGTACAATATATTGCTTAAAGAATTCTTCCAAATTCGCCGCTTGTTCCTCCGTCTCTACCCGATTGCCTTTTAGTCTTTCTGCAAAATAGTCTGCGTCATGTACCTTGGGTTCAATAGTACTATCAATAATAAAATTAGTGCGGACAATAGCCTGCTCGGCACTTTCTTCAATCTGGTTTCGAATCTGCTGACTCGCGCTTATAAACGACAAAGCCCCCACGATCATGGACGGTAAAATCAAAAATGCAATAAAGGCGACCATTAGCTTCGTTTTAAAATTTTTGCTGAGCTTCCTTGCGACTAGCCACTTTTTCCCCGATAACTTCTTCATTAATAAACATCTCCATTTCATTACCTGTATTTCCCAACCTATAGCGAACCTCTTCGTCTTGCCGATGACGACAATCACCCGACAGACTCTCTTTCACATTTTTCACATCTGCTGCTAAAACGCTTGGACATAAAAGATATAAACACGCTAGTTAAATAGGTATATGTACTTATTTTCGAAAACAGCAAGGCTGGTCGGAACCGGTTCTTTGATATAATATACCTAAAAAATATTAAAAAAAATGCAGTATAGATGTTAAGAAAGTGTTAGTTTCATCTCACTATACCTACCACTTAACATGAAAATAATCCCCCTGAAGGTAGCAAACATAGGGTCATTTTTGAAAATCGCCATATATTTTCTACTCCCAAGGGGATTAGGTTCGATCGCTTTATTCAGTTCTAATCCAACAACACCTTCAGATCTTCGAGCCTGGTAACAGGTGCCTGACAGGTAAAATGCTCACACACATATACGGCTGATTTGCCTTCCACAAGATCATAATCACGGATATAAGGAGCCGTCTCTGCAATCTCCGACTGTCCTTCATCCTTCAAAATAACGACCGTATTCGGCCTGAACCCAGCTCGAACCGCCTGAATGAACTGTACGGTCTGCGGATCATCCCTGTGACCCACAATCACAATCTCCTTCGTCGTTCCCGTCGCATACAACAACGCGCTGAGCAACGCGGAGTGGCCTGACGGGTAATGAGCAACCATACCGCCAAAAGCCTTAAACTGCTTGGCTGCATAGTTCTCCAATCCAGATTCACCCGTTAGCCGCGCAAGCCGCACAAAATTATAGGCCGCAATGCTGTTACCTGACGGAATGGCTCCGTCATCAATTTCTTTAGGCTTGGCAATGAGCTGCTCACTATCTGACCCATAAAAGAATAATCCGTCCCGTTCCTCATCCCAGAACAAATCGATCATATTTTGATTGAGCGTCAATGCCCGTTGCAGATATTGTACATCGAAGGTCGCCTGATATAGCTCGATCAAGCCCCACACATAAAAAGCATAATCATCCACATAACCGGGATAAGCTGCCTCGCCGTCCCGATAACGCGCCAACAGCCGTCCGTCCTCCTGTCTCAAATGGTTCCACAAAAACGTCTCCGCTTTCTGAGCTTGCTCTGTATATCTCGTGTCTCCAAAAGCTTGTCCTGCCTTCGCCAGTGCAGCAATCATCAATCCGTTCCACGAGGTCAAAATCTTGTCATCTTTGTGAGGATGAACCCGTTGTTCTCTGGCAGCAAACAGCTTGGCCCGTAGCTCACTAACCCGCTGCTCCAGTTCCTGCTCAGTCAAGTCATGCTTGATCCTATAGGCTTCCAGATTGATATCAATCAGGTTTGGAATGTTGTGACCTTCAAAATTGCCGTAAGGTGTAATCCCATACAAATCGTTGAAAAAGGCGGCATCCTTATCGCCTAGTACAGCCTTTACCTCAGAGTCGTCCCAGACATAGAATCTCCCCTCTTCTCCTTCGGAATCCGCATCCTCCGCCGAATAAAAGGCACCACCTGCATCCGTCATGTCCCTTGCGATATATGTAAAGATTTGTTCTGTAATCCGTCGGTACAGTTCCTTGCCTGTCACCTGCCAAGCCTCTGTATACGCGATGGCCAACAGAGCATTGTCATATAGCATTTTTTCAAAATGCGGCACCAACCACTTCTCATCCACGGAGTATCGTGAGAACCCCATGCCTATATGGTCGTAGATTCCGCCCCGGGACATCGCATCCAGCGTCTTCTCTGCCATTTCCAGTGCCTGTTGATTCCCCGTATGCTGTGCATATCGCAGCAAAAAAGACAGGTTATGCGGAGAAGGAAACTTGGGTGCTTCCCCGAAGCCGCCATATTCCTTATCGAAGGTGTGGCTGTATTCATGGAAAGCTTTAGTCAAGCTCTGTTCATCCAGTTCACCCCGATAACCCGCAAGCAAGTCCTGCCGCTCATGCTCGATCAGTACCTGCTCACTCAACTCCACCAGCTCTTCCGGCTGTTCTTTCCACCGGGTACCCACCTTGCCAAGCAGCTCCAACAGTCCGACACGGCCAAACTTCTGCTCCTTGGGCAAATACGTCCCCGCAAAAAAAGGTTTCTGATCCGGTGTCATCAATATCGTCAGTGGCCAGCCTCCATGCCCCGTCATCGTCTGGCAGATGGACATATAGATATGATCCACATCTGGACGTTCTTCACGATCCACCTTAATGGATACATAATCCCGGTTTAATACCTCAGCCACTTCTTCATCCTCGAAAGATTCTCTCCCCATTACATGGCACCAATGGCAAGTGGAATAGCCAACAGATAGGAAAATAGGCTTGTTATCACGTTTAGCCATTTCAAAAGCCTCATCTGACCAAGGGAACCAATTTACCGGATTGTGAGCATGCTGTAGCAAATACGGTGATTTTTCCTTGGATAGTCTATTCGGTTTGCTGCTCGTTGTCATGGGACATCACCACTTCCGTAGTTGAATTTTATACTTGGTACTATTTTACCCTAAATGGGTGGTAAAAGTCGGAAGAGATGAAAAAAGATAATGACTCTCAAGCATTATACTCATTAGAATTTATATCAAAGATCTCGAGAGCTTTCAGTAAGGCGTATTCACTTGTTCTGGCCCCTTCTTTGGAAAAATGTGCATCCGGAAACGCGGGCGACATATGATGGTACCCGGGAAAGACATGTAATTCGACTAAGACTCCATCAAAGGCCAATTGTTTTGCAAAAAACAAGGATTCATCAATGAATAAATCAATGGTACCTATATTTATATAAGTCGGTGGTAATCCGGCCAATGACTTAGCACGAGCCGGCACATAATACTCACATACCTCCTCCTGACCCGGTTCATCCCCCAATACAGATTTCCAGCCAAAATAATTACTTTGTTTTGTCCAAATAAACTCTCCTGCGTATGGGTGCTCTGGTGCGGTACTTGTGCGATCATCTAGCATTGGCCTCATTAATCTTAGATGATGGATTTCGAATTCCTTCTGATCACGAATGTACAAGGCTAGGCCAGCCGCCAAACCGCCGCCAGCGCTGCTGCCCCCTACGGCAACTTTCTGAGTATCTATCCCTAACTCTTCCGCATGTTCAATGCACCATTTTAGGCCCGAATAACAATCCTGTAACTGACTTGGCTGTACATGCTCTGGTGCTAGGCGATAGTACACGGATACGCAACAGAAACCATGTTGTGCCGCAAGAGATGCATTAGCAGGACGATCCACGACTGGACTTCCTAATACCATCCCGCCTCCGTGTATCGAATAATATAGAGGCATCTTATGATGCTTTGATTGTTTGGGCTTAATGATTTCGATTTGAATATCTGGACCACTAAAATAACTTGGCACAGCCTTTTTTTCTAATGTAATAGGGAACATCTGCGTTACATCTATTTGTTGCATCATTTGAGATTGATTTTTACGTGCTTCCCTTAGTGTAGATTCGGTAAGATCGGTTGTTGGTATTAAATCAACTGCACTGATAATTTCTGGATCAATCAGATGTCTACTTCTACTTTTTTGCTCCCTCATAGTAATCTTTTCCTCACTTTCTTGTTTTAAAGACAATGAATCAATACATATTTCCCTTCAATTGTTGTTGTCGTTTATATTTATATTTTAAGTTTAAAATCAGCTTTATAAATGAAAACAACGAGTTAGAATCATTCTTGACATAAAAATTATAAAAAAATGGAATGCCAAAAAAGTATTTCGGAATCTGGCTGTGGGAATGCGAAGGCACATCAAACCTTTTACCAAACAAAAAGACGCGACCGGATTGGTCGTTCATAGCGATTATCCGGTCGCGTCTTAAGCTTATCACGTTATGTCCATCTACTTTTTATGTGAATAAACAATTTTCTTAATGGTTTCGGTAGAGAGGAAAAACTCATTAGCTAATTGCTCGATACTGCTTCTATTTTGAAAAGCATTTCTGATTGCGGCATTTCGCTGTTCTAGCAACCATCTCCCGCCACTCAAGCTTCCCCAATCCATATATTCCGTTTTTGGCTTAGGAATATACAGAGTCTCTCCTTGAACATATTTTTGGATTTCTATAATTAATTCTTGAGGTAAAACTTTGGAAGCATTCGTATATCTCAATTTTACTCGCCCCTTATTTTGATTTTTTAAAATAAGGTGCAAAGCCAAAAATATTAAAAAGCTTATTCAGCGTTAAAAATTGTTTCGCCCCATACAAAGTAACGCTTTCTTAATAATTGGCTTTGCATGAGTGTAAGAAGTCACAGACAATCCTAACAGATTCTCCATCAGTAGGCACCCCCTTTTACCTCGCAAGTATAGCATAACTTCTGCTCACCTGGGACCAGCTAAATGATATCAGCAAAAAGCAAGCGATTAAAAATTGAGCCGTTAGATAGCTGATTTTAAATACTAACCATGAATACGAACCACATAAATCCGTAGATTAAAGCAACTAGACCTACAATGCCCAACAAGCAAAAAAGTAAAAGCATAAAAACAAATTTTTTACCATCCATAACCGACTCCCCAATACTTTTTTCAGAGTGTGAGACACACTTTCTAACTTAGCTTCCGAATAAAAATTTGAAATTAAGTGCATTTATCCAGCTGAACAGGAGTCCTCGTTAGCCTAGGAGCGGCTTCTAGATGTTACGGATTTACACTTTCTGCTTGGCTAGCCTGTCTTGCGTTTATTTTTTTCATTGCAAATCTTGCTATTGGCTAAGCATGGTAGGCTACACGAGTCGTGCCAATATTGATAATGTATAATCAAGCATAAGACTCATAAAGGAGCATATGAACCAGATGAACAATTTTTTGAATGAATTTGAGGAAAGATTTAGGGCAGGATTTTTGGATGATCTTAAAAGCATACTGGAAGAAGTGAAGAATGAGAAGGTTTACGCCTGTGCTTTTGGCACAGACAGCGATTTTGTCACCTTGTTTCTAGCTGTTAATACAGAGGAATCCCTTGTTAGACATATCACAAACATGAAAGCCGAAGGCCTGTGCGACAGCAAGGAAGATGAAAATTATTATAGATGGGGATTTTGCGAATATCAATATGGCGATGCAACACACTTGAATCATATGAGCAAATTTCTATATGCAACCGAAAATGTGTTTGATTATAAAGATGAAATGATAAAAATTATGACCAAGGTAGTTAAGGAAACAGACGACGTGCTTTTCAATCAATTTGGTCAAGCCAAAGAAGATATTATTTTTTTCGTGTCCATGACGGATGATGATATGGCCGAGGAACTCGAAGATCGGTCTGTAATTCAGATGACAAACGCCAAACTAGTTGATGGCCTCTTGCATCGTTATCAATAGAAATACAGTTTGAAATATTACACTCATTTCGTTCAGGTAGTTGCTTTAATTCGCAATGTGCTTGTCCCATGCATCGATTGATTACGTATCCTTTTCATTTGGTTTATCCCCATTAGATACGAATAAACCTATTTCTCCTCATGGTTCGAGTTGAAATAAGTTTATTTAAAGCTTTCATCCAGATGAACAGGAATTCTTACCATTCAACTTCTTCAAATAATCGGAAAACCATCTTTTTTTCAAATTCATCTAAAGTTCTAAATCCAGATATTTCTTCTTTCTTTTCTCCAAGTTTTATCAAAGTCGCTATTGCTAGGTCTCCCACCTTATAATAACCTAATAGTTTATCTTGGGGTTCCCTTTTTAATGATAATTCACTTAATTTTTTTATCATTTTCTCTGTACGGAAGCCTTCTTTTCCTATCTGTGTCATTGCATGATATAAGACTATGGGGTTATTATCTTCTAACAAATTTTCTAATTCACCTATTTGAACCTTCCCCTTCCGCTATCTTCTTTAATATACTTCATTTTAATCCCAGCTAAGAGCTATAAATTGGAATGACCGGGAAAATGTTTTATCAGAAATAACCACTATGATGAGTTCCACATTTCTCTTCGCAAACTACGCCGCTATCATACTCATGGTATGGGAATCCGTTTGTTTTACTGAAGCGAGACTCCGGTGCAGCTTATGATTAACGATTCCGATTACCACGTCCGGCTCCATTACATCCTGATGGGAGAGCATAACCAATGTTGCAATATCCCCCCTATGATATGCCGCTGTCAACGTTCTCAGAAAAGTTTTCGAGTTTTCACTTTCCGGTAAGGATAACTCTCCTTTGAGGAGATCCTCCTTGACTGCTTCAAGCGATTTTCGTGCCCGGTGGAGTGCAACTTTTACCGCTCCCTCCGTTGTTTTGAGCATGTCGGATGTTTCACTAATCGAAAATGCGAACACATCTCGCAGCAAAAAGACAGTTCTCTGAAGCGGTGATAGATGATTCATTAAGGACTGCAACGCTATCTCAATTTCAAAAGTTCCATGATCCGGCACAGTTACTTTCGCTTGTTCTCTATTCAATACCCGACTGTAGACTGCTTTTCTCCGTATCTCGTCAATCCAGGTGTTCTTCGCAATCCGCAGCAAAAGCGCTTTGGGGTTTGTATGTTCGAAATTGTTTAACTTTCCTAATGCTTTTACCCAAGTATCCTGAGCCAATTCTTCCGCATCCCAATTTGATTTGGTAAGCGACAGACAGTAACGCTTCAGGACTGCCTGTAATTCCTCCAAGTTCTCGATGTTTATTGTATTATCTGTCATTTGTATAGAATCATCTATGCGCATAGGTCCTCTCCTCCACGGTCTTATTCTGCCCTTTCCTAGAGCAAAGCCTTTGTTACCTCCAATGTAAACGAACAAGTGGTTGTAAAAGTTACACCATTTACGCAAATCGTTTTCCCATTGAAACCTCCGTATCTTTTTACGGCCTCGGTTCGTTTACAAGGAGAAATCAACTGAACCAAGAAAATGGGGGTATCACAAATGAGTGTTTATGTTCCATATGTTGTTGAGCAAACTGCTCAAGGTGAAAGATCGTACGATATCTATTCCAGACTATTAAAGGATCGTATTGTGTTTGTCGGGGCAGCCATCGATGATCATTTGGCTAACAGTATTATTGCTCAATTATTGTTCCTGGCGGCAGAAGATCCGGAAAAAGAAATTTACATGTATATCAACAGCCCGGGTGGCTCTACTTCCGCAGGATTTGCCATTTATGATACGATGCAGTACATCAAACCTGATGTACACACGATATGTACGGGATTCGCTGCTTCGTTTGGCGCGATCCTGTTGCTAGCGGGCGCCAAAGGGAAACGTTCGGCGTTGCCGAACAGTGAAATCATGATCCATCAGCCGCACGGCGGCGCACAAGGTCAGGCCAGCGATATTGCGATCAGCGCAAAACGAATTTTATGGACTCGTGAAAAGGCAACCCGTATCACAGCTGAACGGACCGGACAATCTTTTGAAAAAGTCGAAAAAGATATGGACCGGGATTTTTACATGTCCGCTCAGGAGGCACTGGAATATGGTGTTATTGATCAGGTGATCACTTCTTTATAGAGTATGCTCAAACCCTAATGATCCGCAAGAAACTTTAAGAAAATATGAGGTGATATCATGTTAGCAAGTTTACAAGGTAAGGAAGTAACTATTCATTTTATAGATGGGGCAAATGTATGCGACGGGATATTGGATCAGATTGACGACAAGTTCGTTAAATATCTTACGCAATATCAAACGCTTGTTATTCCTATCACATCTATTCGCACCGTATCCATTGACATTAAGGAACGGCAACGCCATAGAGTTGGATTCGCCCCTTGAACCTATTTTAGTATGGGTGTCAATTACATTGTACGGAGGCCCTATATTATGTAAATTTTACATGGAGTAGAAATGCTTCAGCTAAGACGTGTCGTTCGACAAACTAAAAGCTGTGATTTTGATGCATCATGATGTCGATCATATAGGTTGTCTTCCTGAGATTTTGCAGGAGTGTGGCGATCATATTAAAGTCTATGCACACGAACTGGATAAGCCGTATATTCAAGGGGAGATCCCACTTTTAAAAGATAGTCACCTTGTGCATCGCCCGAAGGGCAAAGTGGACGATACCTTAATAGATGGTCAGGAACTGCCGTTTTGCGGCAGGATTCACGTCATCCATACGCCTGGGCATACACCTGGTCATATCATTAAGGCAAAGTAAGACTCTTATAGCCGGGGATTCGATGTACAGTGTAAGCGGGGTTCTCGGGGGAATTCATGTTCCGACCACACCGGATATGGATGCAGCTCGTCTTTCATTGAAAAAGTATTTAGATCTCGATATTGCATCCGTAGTTTGTTATCACGGGGGATTAAGTAATGTACATGTGAATGATCAGATATTAGGACTTAGTGGCGAGTTAATTTATAGCGAATTGAAGCAACCCCGTAAATGACCGGGGTTGCTTTTATAATGTTCATATGAATTGTATCTAATGCCCACACTTTATTGATAGACACGCACGTAATCGACTAGCATTTGGGACGGGAACTGCGTCGAGTTATTGGGAGCACCAGGCCAGTTTCCGCCGACCGCTAGGTTCAGGAGAATAAAGAACGGCTGCTGAAATTCTTCGGTGTTCCCGGTTCCGTTCTCTATATAAAATTCATTGAACTGCTGTCCGTCGACAAACCAGCGGATATACTTGGAGTCCCACTCGATGCTATACACATGGTATTGGGAAAAATCCAGATTGCCCGATACCCGCCCAAAGTCAGCGTGGCCTCCCGCATCCCAATGCACAGTACCGTTCACAGAAGGATTGTTGTTTACACGTTCCATAATGTCGATTTCTCCGCATTTCGGCCAACCTACCGAGCTGATGTTGCTGCCTAACATCCAGAAAGCTGGCCATATCCCTTGACCGGACGGTAACTTGATGCGCGCTTCTACTTTCCCATAAGTAAATTTTTTCAAGTCTTGAGTTTTGATCCGGGCAGAGGTGTAATTCATTCCGCCATAAGCTTCTTTTTGTGCCGTAATCACCAGATTGCCTCCGGTAACCTGCAAATTCTGCGTACGGTTGGTATAGTACTGCAGTTCATTGTTTCCCCATCCGCCGCTTCCGGTACCGATTTCAGGGGTCCAATTGGACCGGTTTAACGAAGTTCCATTAAATTCGTCGCTCCACACAAGATTCGAGTTCGGTGCTGCGCTTGTATGCATTTCTGGAAGCAGAACGATTAGGAGACTGAGCAGCGCAACCGCACATAATCCTTTTCTTAGCATTAGTTCCCTCCTCAATAATAATAATCCAGGTTCTTAGACACTTCAGAAAAATAAGCCTTCAAGCGGTATTGACCATTGAAACGGGGATCACCTCTCTTTATATTTTTCTTCTTGGACAGCTCATAAGTTAGAATCGTAGATAGACGATTGAAAAAATATACCGCTCAAGCAGGAGTATAATGGAAACAAAATCCATATTCAACCTATATTTAAGTTTTTTTCACAAAAATTACTTCCCCATCTAGATAAAGTCGGTCTTTATAAATCAATAAGAAATTTAACAGCCATTAAAACAAACGTAGTAGCACGTATCGCACCGGACACGGTGTAGCGCTGGCGGTCATCTACGATTACCAGAAGACACGTGGCGGCGAGCATCCACAAATCTTCTTATCCGGAGGAAACCTTCCCCCTCAATTCCGTACAACTCATAGCGATGTCGCCACTTCACTAAGGTGGTAACGCTGTGTTATGTTTTTTGCTACTCCCACACGGCTGCTCTGCCCTGCTTTTAACTCCTGTATGATGGCTAGTTTCTCAATCGCATTGTATTCGTTCTTCTTAGACAAAGGAAAACTCCCCTTCAAGTAGCGGTTTATTTATTAAACCTGTCTACTTGAAGGGGAGCATATCAAAATCGGTACTCTGTTCCGTAATTTATAATAGCGAGGTTACGAACTTCACCTCCGGAAAGCGGTTATCCGGTCCTTTCATTAAGATTCCGCCTTGATTTTTCAGATACATATCGAAGAAATCCAGCATATAGGCATTGATAACGGAGTTCGCTCTTTCGGGCGCAATCTTTCCTGTAATGCCCAACATTTTGAAAATCGGAGAAATGAACTGTACGTCGGCAAAATTCAAATGCTCCGTATTTTCGATATAGAGGACCTGTCCCCCTTCGTCGACCGTTTCGCGCATCCGTTTAAGCTCCAACTTTTTATCTTCCGTTACTTGGTCCTCCCACTCTCTTGTTGATCCCATACGGTTAAGCTCTGCATCCGTGTAGACCCGGTTATCCATCACCATTTTTAATTTTTCGAAATAGCTTTCCGAGTTGATGAACAAAAACGGCTTTCGCAGACCCTCTCTGTCACGCAGTCGATAAAGCCCTCCATCTAAGTCTATTCCAACCGCGATTCGCGGATCGTAAGAAGCGTCATATGCCGTCGCTCCGCCGATGGAATGACCGAACACCCCGACATGACCGAGATCAATCCTCCCTTTTAGATGGCTTGGAATCTGCCCCGATTGGATGAACTCGAATTGGTCCAACGCAAACGCCACATCGCCGGTTAAAACTTTTCCCAACTTGTCGCGATTTCCTCTACTCGTCTGGTAATCATGGTCGGGCGAGAATAAGTCGTTGGTTGTGCTGGTCGTGATTCGACCGTCCGGAAACTCGGTTGCAAATGTATTGTAGGTGTGGTCGATCACTGCCACGATATATCCATGACTCGCGAGATTTTCGGCTTGCGACGTGTGGAGGAACCTAGAAGAGCCGTTGCCGGGATTCGCAAGGATCAGCGGGTATGAAGTCTGTACCGAGGAGACTTCGGCCCCCGAATAAGCATGACTGGATACGTACTTCAGGTGTTGAAACGTAAACTCGGGAAGGCCATAGTCTGCGGCCATATAACGTAAAATCTGGGTATCGGGAATAAAGGGAGCGTACTTGCCGGTGCTAGCTTGAGCCGGATACCAGACCTGAACCATCAATTCTCTCTTACCCTCTCTGGCTTCGTCGAAAATCTCTTCCCTATTTGTATCCACGAAATGAAAAGTTTGTGTTCCTACCTTAAATTCGCCTGTCGGTTCAGGTAGTTTAAATACAGGAAAAGCATACATGAGGCCCGCTGTTGCGACCAGCATTATTGCTATAGCGGTATAAGCTGAACCCAACATGAATCGTGGAATTTTTTTGGGGCCGGTTTTTTTAAAAGAGCTATAACCTGAAATGGCTAAAAAAATGATCGTTATGCAATATGGGAAAAATAGCTGAACTCTGTATCCTTCCACCGTCCAATGAATGACCAGTAAAAGTGTGGCAACCCCGCTTGCAACGAATACTGGAATTCTACGCCGTCCTTTTTTTAATAGTACGGTTAATGCAAATAAGCCGATGTTTGACAATAAAAGCAACAGTTCAAACAGCCTCATCTCGATTCTCCTTTCAAAAAATTTCTATTTTCGTTTGTTCTAATCTTATCCTGCCAGGCTGGCCTAAGCTATCGATTTGCCTTACATCAACCTAACAATTTTGTAATTCGATCTTGCGGTATTGGAAGACTCGTAAAACCAAGGATGAATCAGGAAATACCAATAAGTATGTGGTTAATACATCACAGACTCATAACGACTATGGTAGTATCACAAGCGCTGTTGACGTGTTGGGTGTACCAACATGATGCAACGTCGCATTTACTTGTTGGTGGCTCGAAACCAATTTCTGCGACTCAAACACAATATACGGAATATGTACGTGATGCAGTTCACGGCAATGTGACAAAAATTCGTGTTCGTGAAGTCCGATATTATGGAAATTTCACAGGAAGTAGAAAATGCTTCAGCTAAGACGTGTCGTTCGACAAACTAAAAGCTGTGATTTTGACGCATCAAGATGTGGATCTTATAGGAAGTCTTCCTGAGATTTTGCAGGAGTGTGGCAATCATATCAAAGTCTATGCACACGAACTGGATAAGCCGTATATTCAAGGGGAGATCCCACTTTTAAAAGATAGTCACCTTGGGATCCCCCCGAAGGGCAAAGTAAGACTCTTATTGCCGGGGATTCGATGTACAGTGTAAACGGGATTCTGGGGGGGGGGGGATTCATGTCCCGACCACACCGGATGTGGGTGCAGCTCGTCTCTCATTGAAAAAGTATTTAGATCTCGACATTACATCCGTAGTTTGTTATCACGGGGGATTAAGTAATGTACATGTGAATGATCAGATATTAGGACTTACCCAAGGATTATAAAGTTAAAGTTCCAGCAAGCTACCTTTTCGTGAAACGATGTTGTTAGCGTAGAAGAATTGAACCAGTGCTTCAATTCTCCTACTGTTTCCTCCCTTCAACCCCTTCTTTAAAGTTTATTTCTACAACCCATTGATGATTTATCAGTCATAAAAACATCACTCCACGCGTGCTAACTTGTATATAGATCAGACTTTAACTGATTAAAAATGTATTCTTGCATTTGATCTAAAAGAAGAATGATGTTAGTATCTTTGCCATTTTTCAAAACCCACTGAATAGACGTCATTGAGTTAGCAGCATATAGTTCAGCTAAATACTCCAATGCGATCGAAGTTGAAGAATTCTGTTGCTTTAAATAATCTAAACAAGTCCGAAACAAAATTTGTTCAAATTCTTTACGTAAATCGGCGGATATTTCATGAACGGTTAACAATGTTGAAATTTCCATCTTATTTTTAATCATTTGATCGGTTACAAGTTCTATGGCGTTTGCCACCTTGCCATCTTCCATGGAATCAAAACGCTGCTCAATTTCAACTTTAAAATCAGAAGCATACTGTTTAACTATCTTTTCTAGCAAGTCGTACTTATCCAAATAATGACTATAAAACGTAGAACGTCCGATAAGGGATTGATCACAAATTTTTTTGATCGTAATATCTTTAAAATCATGTTGTTGGAGTAATTCAATGAAAGCTCGCTCAATAGCTATTTTTGTTTTATAAATTCTGATATCTTCATTCATTTAACCACTTGCTCCTTATGTGTAAGTTTTCGAACACTTCATATATACCGTGTAAGATATCTTACAGATTATGCGATACTAATTATTTTTTATGTAGTAACTATACTCTATAGTAAGCACATACCCAAATTGAAGGAGGACAATATATGTTTAAATCCTATGTCCATAACGAACAGTTCAATCTTCAAATTAATCGTTTTATCAATGATTATTATCAAGAAGATGATCGAGCACAAGCTGACTTAGAAAAAATGATTCCGAAATTAAAAGACACCCATAGCTGGTATGAAGCTTGGCTCAATTTTGCAAGGGAACGCGAAGACAGCAAGGACTATGACTTAGCCTCAGTCTACTATCAAGCTGCAGAATTTTATCTTGCAACCACAGACCCCAATAAAGAAAAAATGTATCGAAAATATAGAGATACCTTCTATAAAGGCTTTCATGATTTTGATTATGAATCCTACCAAATTCCATATGAAGATTCCTATCTTCCTGCTGTAAAATTGTTGACGCCTGGAGCTACGAAAACATTACTTGTCTTTGGTGGGTATGATTCTTACATGGAAGAGATGCTTAAAATGATGAAATTCATGAAGGGAATTAATTACAATATTATTGTATTTGATGGTCCAGGCCAAGGAACTGCATTAAAAAACGGCCTAAAATTCATTCACAACTGGGAAAAGCCCATATCAACGGTGATTGATTATTTCAAACTAGATCGTGCAAGTCTCGTAGGTGCTTCTTGGGGAGGATATTTAGCTATGCGTGCGACAGCCTTCGAAAAGAGAATCGATAAAGTAGTTGCTTTTAACATTTTCTATTGTGGTTTAGATGCCTTAAAAATGGGAATGCCAGAAGAAACTTACCAAAGCATAGTGCAGCTAGTCGAACGTAATGAAGTAGATCAAGTGAATTCATTATTCGAACAGATGATGACTCACAATATTGATTTGCATTGGAAGATTACCAAAGGGATGGAAAACACCGGTGAAGCAACGCCTTTTGATCTCATTAAAAATTTCGAAAAGCACACGATGCACGGCATTGGGGCATTCATTAATCAAGATGTTCTTTTACTAGCTGGAGAAGATGATCAATACGTACCTATTAGCCGACTCGCACAAATCCAACAAGAATTAATCAATGCTGCGTCCATTACAACCAAAGTATTTACTAAAGAAACAGGTGGCGAGCAACACTGCCAAGCAGGTCACAGGGAGTTAGCATTTAATGAAATGAAGAAGTTCCTATAACAACTGTAAATATATATTTTTTTTATACGCAACATGCCCATCAAAAAATCGTAGTTCCATAGCTTCAATCGTTGTTATCCCATTGGCAAGTAAAAACCGACTCCAATTATGGAGTCGGTTTAGTCCATTCATTTCCCCCTGTTATCTCAATGGAGAAGTCCGTAATTTCCTCTGAGCTTTTCAATTCATGCGGCCTAGCATGGTTAGATTTTCGAACCGAAGAACCTTGAAGGAGCGCAAGAAACGAACTTAGATGTCTATCAGCCCTTAATTTCCATTATTTAACATCTGATAGATCCAGGGAGTTAAGTCCACAGCTTCAAACCCTCTTGTTTGTCACTGCAAGTTTAAATAATCAAAATCAACAAAACCACCCGTTGATTTAGTAGCATAATTGAACAAAGCAAAACGGTATCCCATAAAGTGAGGGATTGTATATGACATCGGAAGTGTGTTGCCTATAGCCGTCCAATTTGTGCCGTTAAGACTGTAGTAGAAATATGCTTTATCCATCTGATTTGTAAAATCACATATAAGCTTAAGATATACTCTGTTCTGGGTGAAAGGGACACTTGCCACTTCAGTCATTGCTCCAGAGCTGGCATTCACCATAACAATGGATTTGGAGGTCCCGTTCATCTTTATGCCTACAAATCCATAATTAGCCTGAAAAGCTGCAAGACCGGAATAGTCTCCGTCCTTCATCCCGCTTGTTTCCATTGCAATGATTCCTGTACTTTTCGGTCCAAATGTCCTTTGGGTAAGCGTATTTCTGGCATCCAGAATACTTTTACTCACTTTCCCTGTAGTCATTCTCATAAATCCAGGACGCTGTGTAAGGGACCAATGAGTATTGTCAGGATTGTGGTTCCATTGCCACTCCTTTTTAAGAGTCGCTTCAGAAGACGAGGTTCCTGTAAACGAAACATCGTCCACATAGAAATTCATCAAATCACTTGTTGGGTCTGGGGTTGAACTGTAGGGTGTCTCAATGAAAATAAACGTTTGTGAGAGGTCGGCATCTGCCGGAAGTGTATATGTTCCTTGAATTGTGCCCCATTGGCCCTTGGTTAGCGTGGTGGACCCAAGAATCGATATACCTGTGTAACTTGGACCATTCTGAATACCAAAATTAAATTGCTTAGTGGCAGGACCTTCAGTGTATTTAACCTTTGCAGAAAAATTATACATTCCGCCGGCTGTTACTTTTCCGGTAATTACTTGTCTTGGACCAGCAGCTGTTTGTTGTCTACCGCTGACAAACAAGCTTTTTGAGCCGATGTAATAGTCTGTAGTGGTTGCTGCAACAAATGCAGTGTTATTATTCGTCCACGGGCTTATGGTGGCATTTTCAAATCCACCGTTTGCAATAAGCTGACTGGAGGCTTGAGAAGATGAAAACTCATCAGACGCATAGACCTTCTTTTCGGGATAACCTTCAACAGGAACATCCATCGTAAGAGGAACCTTACCGTTAACACCGAATACCGGCCAATTATTTAACCATGTAACCGGAACAAGATACGGCATACGTCCAATTGCTCCGCTGTCTTTAAACAGCATAGCATACCAGGAGCCAGAAGGAGTATCAACAATTCCCCCCTGTGCAATACCTGAATCATTCAATGACACCTGACCTGTATAGGGTCCTGTCAAGCTACTTGCACGATAGGTTAATTGTGTGCGGTTGCCTCCCGATGGCCAGCATATAAGAAATATATAGTACATTCCCTTGATCTTTTGTATGTGCGCGCCTTCAGCCTTGACTATGAAGCTGGAACCGGCAATATTACTGGCAGCGGAAATAATCACCTGATTAAGTCCCCCTGGCTTGATAGCCTTTGCATCTGCAGTAAGCTCAATAATGCTGATATTATCACTGCCATAAACCAAGAATACACGTCCATTATCAAACAGCAGCGATGCGTCATGATAATAATTGTCAAGCACTGATGATGTCCATGGACCAGTTTCTATATTGCTGGTTTGATAGATGTATGTTTTGCCGGTAGAATTGGAGCCAAAGGACACATAGTAGATGCCGTTATAATATCTAAGGCTGCTTGCCCACGAGCCTTTTCCATATTCGTTCTGCCCGTTGTTAAGATTTTGTGCGTCATTGTTGGCATACGTATCGTAAACATAATTTACGATTTCCCAATTGACGAGATCATAAGATTTCATGATCGGAACTCCAGGATTCATGTGCATGGTCGTGCTAGTCATATAAAAAGTATTACCTACCCTGATAACATCGTTGTCTGGAGAATCAGCATGTATAAACGGGTTTGTAAAAGTAGTAGCTGCAAATACAGAAGTATTGGACATCATACTCATGAATAATGGTAAAACTAATAAAAGCACACTTATCCTCCTATACATATTAGAATCGCCCCTAATCTTTGATAGGTTCAAAAGCTTTTAGTTTTAGTTAATTAAATTGTAAATAATCCACATAGGCATCCCAAGTCCCGTTATCGGTGGTTACGATCAGTCTGACCTCTTGATTTCCGGTTACATGGGTGATATTAGACAAGGTTTGGACCGTCGGCGTAGTTCCCGTAAAATAAAAGGAGCCAACTGTGGTTCCTCCTATTTGCAAGTCTACTCTGGCGGTACTGGAGTTATTCGAAGCACCCCTGACTGAAATACTATGAATAGAGTTGGCAAAATACTGAGTGTATGCACTATAATCATCATTGGCGTATAAAGCGACCCCATTGAAAGGAGAACTGATCTTCCCAGCGTAAGTACCACCGAGAGTCATATCCTCAGCTTCAACCCTTGTTCCAGTAGTATTGGGTGTAAACTGCCAGTAATCAATATTAAATAAGTTACCAGTCCCTGTTCCGGTAAACACTAAGAAAACCTTGTGGACTCCTGTTGCATTGCTTACAGTGGTTTCGACTTCCTTCCAGGTCTGTGTTCCTCCAGTAGAACTGACATTAAGAGTTCCAACCAGAGGACCCGTTGCACTGTCCAGACGTATTTCTATTTTACCGCCTGCATTGGACGCTATGTTTGCTTTAAACGTCTTGGCTCCACCGCTACCAAAGTCGGCATTTCCTACAGCGATCCAATCTCCATTGTGTACGTTTGTCACATTCAGATTACTAATGGGACCGCCGCTGGCTTGAGTAGGCTCGGTTGTGACTCCCGCTTGCCACGCCATGGACTCTGCTTCCACTCTGGTATACGGATTCAGATTGGAGAACTGAGCGATTCCTGTCATATTCCCCTGCACTTCAGCGATACTTCCATCTCCATTATGCGTCAGCTTATTAATATGCGGGGAGCGATAGCCTTTCCCAGCTCCAATTTGAGCCTTGCTGACCGTCTGGGCATGGTACACCACATACCATTCATTCTTAAAGTTAAATACAGCGTGATGGTTGTTGCCGCCCACACCGAAGAACGTATACGGATTTTTCAGGAAATGCCCTTTATAAGTAAAGGGACCCATCGGGCTGTCGCTGACCATGTAGCCAATTTCACCTGCAGGGTACTGTGGCGGGTGTGTCCCGGCAAAGTTGATACAGTAGGAATAGTAGTACTTTCCGTTATACTTATGAAGGCCCGAATCTTCAAACAGGTACGGGGCATCAATGGTGGTAGCGCTCCCAATAACGCTGGTCATATCTGCGCCCAATTTGATGACTCTGGCAGTTTTCGGATTCGCAATGGAGGCCGGATCGGATTCGTTCGGAATGCCGCCGCCGCTATACAAGTACCCTGTGCCATCATCATCCACCAGCACAGCCGGATCAAAAAGCCAGGTTGCACCAGCCATTCCCGGCGTATTATGTGTCACAAGAGCTCTGCCCAGGGGGTCTGTCCAAGGGCCGATCGGCGTGTCTGCGGTCAGAACGCCAATGCCGGCTCCACCATTGGCAAAATAGAGAAAGAATTTATCTTTGCCATTGATTTTTTTTTGCGCAATGGCCGGAGCCCAGGAGTTGCCGGCCCACTTGGCAATGCCTCTGCCGTTGTTCTTGTTGTTCGCACCGGCAACCGGAATGGCACCGTGATCCGTCCAGTTCACCATGTCAGCGGAAGAGATGACCTGGATGCGATCCAGTCCGCTGAAGTCATTGTCTTTAATCGAGCCGTCATTGTTATACACATACGTATCACTGGACATATAGATATAGACTCTTCCATCATAGACCAACGCATAGGGATCAGCGCCCAATTTATGGTCCATAAGAGGATTCGAATTCCCTGGAAGCTTTGCAATTGCATTGTTAGCAGCATATACAGGTACCATTGGTAAACAACTCAGCAATAATGTAAAAGCTAATAAAAACACCGAAAATTTTTTAATCATAAACATATTCCTCCATTTTTATATATTATGTCTATTAAAAGTTTACAAATTGCCTATACATAGATTTAATTAGTAATTTTGTATCCTATTTGAAGGTTGGTGCTCCGAAACTTGGACTTGTAACATTTTCAGCAGATATTATAGCCTCCCCTCTAAATTTGTAATCGCTTTCATTTTACGGTGGAGACTCGAATCAAGCCGAATTAGCCAGTTCATCATTTTTATTTTCGCCCAATAAATTTCAGTTAATAGCTTTTTATAATTACCTTGGTTACGATACATACAGCAAACTGCGTTGCACGGGTTCCAGGCATTCTTTTGGATATCAGCGCCTTAATTCACCGATGGCAAGCCATAACAGTCGTCTTCATGCAAGATGGTGCTCTTCGAGCTGTTTGTGCACAAATGTCAATCCCCAAAGTTCAAGGTGCTCAAATATAGTGTCTGGTTCATAGGCAACCCTGTATATTAACGAACTACCGATCGTATTCCCAAATTCCCCTCCCTTCTTTTTCATTACACGTACCGATTGAAAACTTTAACTTTAGAGTTGAACTTGAAAGCTTTTACACAATTACAAAGGAATATTATGTCGTTAGTAAGCGTTGAAGCGAATTTTAGGCTACACAGTCGGGAAAACGATACCCAGGAATATAATACCATAAACGCCACTTTGGAACAAGTGATCGATACTATTGGGCATCATTCCTGCATGGTTCGCCAAGGCTTTATCCTTCCGGGGAGAGCAAAGCATGCGATTCTAATCGTTGCCGGGGAGAAATGCCAAGATCGACAACAAGAAGTGTCGGCTTCTGTCCTTTAACAGACCGTTCAAATTGGGCGACAGCTTTGCAACTTGTGGAGTATGCTAATAATTCCAGGCTGTTGCGAAGCTTATATTCATGCCATTTTATGCGACTAGTTCTAACCAGAATAGCCATCAACCATGAGTTATCTTACAATTCAAACTTCAATCTATAAATAACATTTATCCCCTCTCATTAATGCCCGATCCTTTTCTTTTAGTCGCGGATATGCGTAACAGTAACCATATTCAACGATCCAAGCCAAACTGTTTTCACTAACATTTTTAGATCAAGGATATTTAGGTGTTCAATGAAATTGGGTTTAATATTAAACGGATTGTTACGGAGTCCAAGCGCACTAGCATCGATAACGATTGTCTTTACCTGTCTAAACCTACGATGTTTGCTTTTTGCCTTCTGGACCTCAACAACACACCTAAACTTTCAAAATGAATTGAATACAAACGCTCTACAGCTTGAATAAGTATTCTATTCATTTGGTCCACCTCCATTAGATATGAAAAAAACTTATTTCTCCTCATGGTTCGAGGTGAAATAAGTTTTGAATTAAGTGCATTCAGACGAACAGGAGGCATTACCATTCGATTTCTTCACATAAACGGAAAACCATCTTTTTTTCAAATTCGTCTAATATCTTAAACCCAGTCATCTCATCTTCTTTTTCTCCAAGTTTTATCATAGTAGCTATTGCTAAGTCTCCTACTTTATAATGACCTATCAGCTTATCTTGATGTTCCCTTTTTAAAGATAATCCATTTAATTTTTTAAATATTTCCTCTGTACGAATACCTTCTTTTCCGATATGTGTCATTGCATGATATAAAACTATGGGGTTCTTTTCTTCTAGCAAATTTTCTAACTCATCTATTGAACATTTTCCTTCTTCAATTTTTTAAATATATTCATTTTATTCCACCTTTAAACTGATATTAATTAATGTTCCAAACTGTAAATACTCGCCCCAACTTGAACAAGATCAGGAGATGCTAACTTGCCAATGCATATTCCAATATTTTTCCTTTCAGCCATTGAAGTTGAAATTTGAACAGAGCTAACGCTTAATACCGTCTCAATTTGATTTGCATTTTTAATAAGAATTTTATCACCTATGATTTTTTTTATTTCTGGGTAGGTTAAATGGTCTAATCCTTTGTTTGTTCCTACTATAATTGTACCTTCATCTTTTGACTCAAAAGTTAAACTAACATCCATTATTTTTTCCATTTTAAACGTTACCCCTTTATCGTTCTTCAATATAAAGTTCTCCCTTAACATCACCTATACGCAAATCAGCACTTTTTAATCGGGTTATGGCATCCCTCAGTAGCGTCATCCTTTCTATTGATGTTAAATCGGGAGCGAACCTTGCAGCTCTTATACTAGCTTGGGCTTCATCTAGAGCAAAATTTCTTTTAAATGCATCTGGAGCAACATCATATAATTCAAATGCTCTCCCTGCCTTATATGCCTCATAGTGTCCCACAATTTCATGTGCAATCGTTGCCTTGGCTGACACACGTGAGTTAGCACTTAAGGTTCCAACTCCTGTATGCTCTGCTGGTAATACATCTGTATTTATAATAAATCTATCGTACATCATACCTGTATTCCACTCATCATAAAAACCAGGTCTACTCATTATTATATTATCTTCGGGAAAATCCAACGATTTAGTATACTGAATAATCTCCGTTTTCTGGACATCTGTTAATGGCAATTCATTACGCAAACCGTCCGAAGAAATTTGTCGTAAGTCCACTGCGCCCTCATACTTAACCGATGATTTCAAACTAATCTTAGGTTTGATTACTGAACTAACTCCTCCAAATAATCCTGCTGTACCGATCATATTAGCCCAGTGTTCTTTTGACCATGCATTTGTGGGATTAAATGCTCCCTGAATCATGCCCGTTACACCAAATGTACCGAAATTGAGCATATCATTCCATGAATCGTTTTGTTTAGCTGCCCGTTCCATGTACCCTTGATACATTCCCTTCGGAATGCCGTACGACATATAATCTAGGAAGCTCCATACTGAATCAAATTTTTTCTCATATCGTTCTGAATTAGCTGCTACAAAATCCTGACCAAGCTCCGTTAAGCTATCCGCCGATTTCTGGAGCGCATTTCGTGTATCTGCAACAGGAACTGCGCAAGTATTCGGTGGAGGTGGCAAGCAACCTGGGTCTAGATTCCCATCCTCCATCATATCTGCTAATCTAAATTTATTTGCATGCTGCCGTAGTTCTCTAGCAATCGAATCTGTTAGTGTAACAAAGTCAGCCATATTCTTCTGAGATGTTTGGAAACTATAATAGAATTGCTCCTTTGTTATCCCCTCCCAAAATCGTTCCATAAACGAAATTTGCTGCGATAACTGACTATTCATTTGCATCGCCGTTTGCTGCGCAAGCTCAAATTTCTTAGAGACAGTTATAAGTTGTTCAGGTGTCACTTTAATTGTTGTCATAATTTACCTCGGTTGAGTTCATTAAGACATAATAACATTATTCAAATTTATGGAAAACCATCTTTATTACTAATTGTTATATGAATTAGAAGACTTAATCCCTATGACCTATGACTTATATTTATTAAACGTTGGTGCCTCTTAATCACAATAAAAAGCCTTTTAACTATACACTTTTTTTAAATTTAAAGTACTAGTATCTATCTTAATTTAAATGATTTTTCTATCAAATATTTCAACCATCGTCAGAGCTCCTGCTTTGTATCCAGAAATATAATCTGAGGAAGATAATATAGAAATCAGTACATCATTTAAATCAGATAGTTCTTCAATTAATTCGTAATCTTGTTCCGACAATCTTGTTTTTAATGCTTTCATAGAAGCGGATATTTTCTGATGGACTAGTTCAAGCTCAGGGTTTTTAGGTTTGGTTCGTTCGCTTGGGTACCATTTTCCGTAATATAAATCCTCCAAGATACTCATATTCATCTTCTCCTTCGTGATATAGATAGGGTTTTGAGTTCGAACACAGAGTGCATTTTGTTCCTCAAAAACAAGAATATCTCAGTAAAAAATCAATACTGATTTTTAGCGAATATTTCACTAAAGTAATTGAGGACTAATGCCGAGTATCTGAAATGTGACCAGAGGATTTACAGCGATTGTGAACGCGGTGAAAAAGAATCACGACACATAGTGGATAACACTGTATGGTCGCCAGATTCGATCCGGTTACCTATGGGCAAGTGCTGGACGAAGTCAGCCTTTCTTGGAAAATAAGCTGGACTTCATATCTTCTACTCATTAACGTTAGAAGTCATAACAAGAAAATTTTAAAAAAAATCTTCACTAATTACTAGGTTAGTTTGGAGGGAACGAATACTTTTTGCCACCCCAAGCCACGAGAAGCGCAAGGAATAAGAGTATGAATAACGCCCATGAAAATGATCCCGCACCAAAAGTTTCAAGTAAAATACCCCCAGCCATCCCACCGCCAGCGATAGCCAGATTCCATACGGTCGTGTTAATCGGCATAACCATATCCACTTTGCTCTCCCCTGCAGCCTGAGCAAGCGCCGTTTGCAACAGCGTTGCTGCGCCACCGAAAGTTAAACCCCATACCGTAACAATGATATAGATCATAAGGACATTGGAGTTGCTAAAGCTCATGGCAATAGAAATTAAGACGAAGGAAATAAGACTAATCAAAACAAGCTTACGCAGCCAACGGTCGATGAATACGCCAGTTATCCATATACCTACGAGAGCAGCAATGCCAAAGAAAGCCAGCGCCAGACCCACTCTCTCACCCATCCCATTGGAGGCAAGGAATGGAGCAATATAAGTATAGAGAATATTATGGGCTGTCATCCAGGTCAGAACAACTAATAGTATGGGCCGAATCCCCGGTGTAAGGAAGACTGCATAGATCGAAGTTTGCTTATCGGAGGACTGTCCCGGATAGTCCGGCACCTTCCAAAGCACCCACACAATCAGTATAACTGTCAGTAGTGACATAATTCCAAAAACAGAACGCCAACCCATAAGGTTCCCCAGAAACGTCCCCGCTGGGACACCAATAGCCAAGGCGATCGGCGTTCCAACCATGGCAACGGCCATCCCCCTCCCCTTCAATGTAGCAGATACCATGCGGAGAGCGTAACCGCCGATCATCCCCCATAGAACTCCAGCCGAAACTCCTGCCAGTAGACGGGCAGCCAGCGTCAGTATGTAGCTGGAAGAAATCGCGGTGACACTGTTAAAAACCAGGAACCCGCAAATAGCCAGAAGTAACAGCGGACGCCTCCGCCATTGGCGGGTAACTATAGCTACAGGGATGGCAGCCACTAGGGAACCGATGGCATAGACAGTGACCAGTTGACCCGCCATTGCCTCTGAAATATAAAGTCCCTTGCTTATTTGCGGAAGCAAACCAGCCGGAATCGTTTCCGTCATAATACAGATGAATCCTGTCATAGCCAAAGCAAGCAGACCAAGCCAGGGAAAGCGCTCAGAGGAGGCGGAAGAAGCAATCTTTACAGTAGTAGAAGAGTTATTGCTGGACATTAGCGCAGCTCCTTAAAATCGATTTCAAAACAAGTTCAAGCGAAAAATCAAGCATATATGCCAATGATTTGCTCTCCTTTTATTTTACTTATGGATCGATCAATCCACATTTTAAAGATACCTCTCTGTCTTGTCAATTACTTTTGGATCGATTAGTATATAAGTACAAGATATAAGGAGGCGACTCCATGGTTAGAACCGGAAGACCACGTAAATTCTGTCGCGACGAAGCGATCTCCCAAGCTATGATGTTGTTTTGGGAGCATGGATTTGAATCAACCTCTTTGGCTCAACTCAAAAAGGCGATGGGCGGCATCTCCTCAGCCAGCTTTTATGCAGCTTTTGAATCAAAAGACGCATTATTCAAAGAAGCGCTGGACCGGTATTTGGCTACATACGGACAAGTATCGACAAGCCTTACAAACTATTCACTTTCATCGCGCACAGCTATTGAATTAGCCTTAAGAAGTTCAGCAATCATGCAGACTGAGCAGACCCATCCCTTGGGTTGTTTAGTCATATTCTCTGCAAATACATGTTCCCCAGAAAACACTCATATTCGAGAACTATTGATCAGGCAAAGAGCAGTGACTAGGAACAAGTTCTATGCTCGTATTGAGCGAGCTACCAAGAATGGAGAACTTCAAGAATCCACAAATGTTAGCATGTTAACCACACTATTCGTTACCTTTCTGGAAGGTATATCTACGGAAGCCAGAGATGGTGTGTCCCTAGACAACATTGATGCAGCCATTACTAAATTGATGGAGCTTTGGGATACTTGTGCCTGAGACTTGCCCAGTCTTCATGAAAATAAGGGCATACAAATAGCAAAAGGCAATCCCCTTAAAAAAGGAGATTGCCTTTTTATTCAGGAAGATTGCTTCTCTCGTAAACGGCTTTATTCAGCTATCCTACACATCAGCTGACCTAATTGAGTATCGAAGTGTGTTTTGAGATAGAATCGATTATTAAATCCCAGTCGTCATAGTGAAGCTCATGCCCGGCACCTTCCAATGTCAGTAAAACCGCACGCGGAATTGCGTTAGCAAGATTTATTCCGTGTTCATAAGGGATAATCGAATCTTCAGTACCGTGTATAACCAGTGTAGGAACGTTTATTTCCCCTGTTCTAGCCAAATAGGATTCCCCGCCTGACAGCATAGCGTGATTATTCATACTGGCCATATTGTTGCTTCTTTTCCATTCTTCTTTTGCTAATTGATAAACCTTTTTCTCATTGAAAGGATGCTTTGAACCGACTAAAATTCTTGATCTACCCACCACAAAATCGACCACCGATTGTTCGTTCGACCAATCTATTGCTCCCATATTCGAGAAATAGTCCATAACCTTTTTCTCCATCGGTGGAAGATCGGAAGCAAAATTTGACGTTGCTAAAAGAGTCACGGTTAATACTCTGTCTGGATGTCGTAGAGCTATCAACTGAGTCAGCATACCGCCCATAGACATCCCTACGATATGCGCTTGCTCAATCTTATAAGCATCTAATACTCGAATCGCATCATCTGCCATGTCTTCGAAGGTATAGTCCGGTTGACCAGGTTCATAGGTTGTAGAACGTCCAACATCTCGGTTATCATAGCGAATGACAAAGCGACCTGTCTCAGCTAAACGCTGACAAAATTCTTGCTCCCACCAGACCAATGAGGATTGAGCCCCCATAATCAGTAATATTGCCGGGTTAACTTGCTCGCCGAAACTCTCACTACAGATTTCTATTCCATCGCTTTTTATGAGTTGTTCGTTCATGTAGAATTCCTCCCCTCAATGATATATAACAAAAAAACACCGAATATTACCTTCATCACTTATCCCCATAAAGTACTTACGGTGCCCCGCCTTAGGCAGACAGAAATTACCGATCTACTCGGTCGCTAGTTTAAATTATTTTGTTGCAAGAAATTCAGAAAATCTCTTTGCATAGAGCCAAGAGTAAGAATTTTTTTGATTATCCTAAACCTACAATGCTGGCCTTTGATTTTAAATGACCATATTGCAGAAGACAGGTGTCCAGAATGATATTTTTGTTCTTGTAAATCAGCAACTTCATATTCAACTTTTTGTACTACTTTTGTGGAAAATAGATTGAGGAAAAGGATAATAATCCTATCATTATTTAAGAGTAATATGGCTCGACTTGTATAAGCCGAAAAGCTCTGTGGAGTTGAATAGCAGACAAGCATGTCAGATTCTCTATAAGGTTCTGCTAGCTTATTGATTGTTTTTTTTGTAATAAATAGCATGATCAAATACCTCTCTATTTGGATGTTTAAATGAATTGATAGAAAAGAATATCCTTCAAAGATATTATACTACACAAGTAAACTATTCCAAAAAAGGATAGCCATCTGTAGCCTATTTAAACATACTCCCTCCTCCTCACTTTAGATGTGACATATACTCAAATGCTCCAAACGTATATTTCATTGCCTTTTTTGCTCCAAAATGATGCACTGTGGATAATATGACGATATTGGTAGGGCCTGGTGTGAAGGTAGCAATAAAACAATAAATTAAAACTGATGTAATATTCATAAGGAAAACTCCTTTTAGCGTATTCTCATGAAATATTACATCTGAAGATAAATAGCATATAGTATGTTATTGCAGGTATTGTATCCTTCGTAGTCACGTTCTCCCATCATTTTTGCTTTTCCTCATCATACCAAGCCTTCAAAGAAAGAGAATAGCCTTTATCCTCCACCGTTGAAGATGTCATTGACCTTACCGACAACAACGCAATTATGGATTATTGTGGTATTATTTTGGATTATTGTTAATACTACGTATCTGAGGAGGGTGAAAATGAAGTTACATACCAAATTTTCAAGACAATTATGCCAGAATATTGATCTCATTTGTGACTTCATGGGAAACAGTTCGGATTTTGTTGTTCGTGAGATCACGACTGGCCATAAACACGCTGCTCTTTTTTATTTGGACGGCATGACTGACATGCAAAAGGTACAGGATAACGTGATCCGTCCGTTGCATGATCGTGTCTCCTCTGACGAGATCACTTTACCGTTATTGAAAAACGCAATTTTGGACATTGGTGAAGCAAGCTTCACTCAAAACTTTGAAGATGCCTTGGAACAGATCCTCTCCGGTGGTCTTCTCCTACTCCTGAACGATATGGATGAAGGATTGGTCATTTCTTTGCCTGGATGGGAAGAACGCAGCATTTCGGACTCGAAGACACAGCCAGTGGTCAGAGGTCCGCAAGAAGCGTTTACAGAAACTTTACGTACGAATACGACTATGGTTCGTCGAAGGGTGAAGGATACAAGAGTACGTCTAACTACCCTAAAAGTTGGCAAAAAAACTAAGACCGATATATCGGTCATGTATTTACATGGGATCGCTGACCCAAAAAAGGTGCAGGACATGATATCCAAGTTAAAGAACATGCATGTGGAAGGCGTGCTTGAAAGCGAATATTTGGAAGAATGTCTCCATGAAGATAAACAATTCACGATATTTCCGCTCTTTTATAATTCTGATCGCCCAGACTCTATTGCAGCAGGAATTATGGAGGGGAAAATAGCGATATTTGTGGATGGATCTCCCTTCGCCATCCTTGCACCTGCGGTGTTTGCAGATTTCCTTCAATCCGCAGAAGACTATTATCAATCCTTTGTTTACAGTAGTATCATTCGAATATTAAGGTACATTTGCCTGGCAATCTGTATGTTGGCTCCGGCCATTTATGTCGCATTAACGACATTCCATCAGGATATGATTCCAACCGTTTTGTTATTAAGCTTATCCGCGCAACGTGAAGGAGTACCGTTTCCAGCATTTATTGAGGCGATGATCATGGAAGTGGTTTTTGAAATTCTGAGGGAGGCAGGTCTTCGTATGCCACGGACGGTCGGTCAAGCCGTTTCTATTGTCGGGTCAATAGTGATCGGCCAAGCAGCTGTAGAAGCAAACATCGTTTCGGCTGTTATGGTCATTGTTGTTGCAATAACTGCCATTTCGAGCTTTGTCATTCCCTCGTACACTTTTGCTATTCCAATCCGGATATTACGTTTCGCTTTCATAGGCATAGCCGCTATGTTTGGTGTGTACGGATTGACTGTTGGTATTCTCATGCTCTTTGTACATCTGAATGGGCTTCATTCATTCGGTGTACCGTATTTGAGCCCCTTTGCCAATTACAAATCGTCGGAGCAGAGGGACGCCATATTGCGTTTTCCATATAGAACTAAAAAACATCGTAAAAACTAAAGGAGTAAACCATCATGAACTCGTATCGATCCACCATTTTATTACTGTTTATGTGCATCTGGCTAATGGTGTTTCTTACGGGTTGCTGGAACAGTAAGGAATTGAGTGCAATTTCCGTCGTGATGGCTCTGGGCATTGATGCCGTTGATGACCAATATGAAGTCAGTTTACAAGTGGTTGACCCATCGAAAATGTCGCAGAATTCCCCCATGGAACGGACGCCAACGATCGTTTTTTCCAAGCGCGCCGATACCATATTTGAAGCTATTCGAAAATTAACAACGGAATCGTCCCGAAAAATGTATATGTCTCACTTAAAGTTTGTCATTTTTGATGAGAAAACGGCAAAAAAAGGAATCAAGGAGCCGCTGGACTTTCTGTTCCGTGATCATGAAGTTCGACCTGATTTCTATTTGGCCGTTGTCAGAGGAAACTCGGCAAAGGAGGCCGTTACTTTTGTAGCTCCAACCGAGATCTTGCCTGCAATGGATATGTATAAGGCATTAAGGCTTTCTGAAAAAGCATGGGCTCCAACTTCCGCGGTCAATGTGAAAGATATTTTAGAGAAATTTACAGAGGATGGCATTGAACCGGTTCTCACCGGTATTCGACTGACAAACGTAGAAAAAGGTCTAACTATTGATAATGTGACAAAGTCGCCCCAACATGTTAAATATTTTTTTACTGGAGTTGGTGTTTTCAAGGGCGACCGACTTATCAATTGGATGGATGATTCACAAAGTAAAGCCTTTACATATATATCCAACCGTGTTTCCAGCACCGTAGCTTCCATCGATTGTCCGAATTCCAAAGGGAAATTTGTTGTTGAAGTAATCCGTTCCAAAGTAAAGATGCGTCCAGAAATAATAGACCATGAGCCGCACATTTCTCTTATTGTGGATACAGAATCCAATATCGGAACGATCTCGTGCAATGCCAACCCTAAGAATGAAGAGACATTTAGAGATCTTCAAGAATCAGCTAAAGAGCATCTGCAACAGTCTTTGAAGAAAGGCATTTCGCACGCACAACAAATCGGTTCCGATATATTCGGGTTTGGAGAAGCTTTTCACCGCAAGTTCCCACGTGAATGGCATAGATGGAAAGAGGATTGGCCACAAAAATTTCAAACGCTTAAAGTGGATATTCAGCTCAACTATCGTTTAGTCCGGTTCGGAGACATTACCAGTCCAATTGATATGGGAATACACAATCAGGAGTGAATGCATATGCTTTATGTGATTCTCGTAACTTCCATTTTAACATCGTTGTATGAGTTTAAAAAATTTAAGGCGAAACAATATGTGCGTGAAATTGTATTCAGCTCGATATTGTTGATTATAGGCGTTATATTGATTATCCTACGGATCGCCAATATTAAACTGCCGACTCCACTGACGGGCATCCAAATCCTATTTCAACCGATAAGCCGGTTACTTACTGAAATATTATCTTAAGGAGGCATTGGGATGAATTCCAACCTGACCGTTCGACAAGCTATTATGTGGTTTGCATTATATCAAATAGGAAGCGCATATCTGGTACTCCCAGCGGCAATTACCGCTGTCGCTAAACAAGATGCCTGGCTCTCCATTCCAGTCTCCTTAGGTTTCCATCTGTTATTGATACCTTTATATGCCTCCATCGCTAGGCAAATACAGGGGAAATCTTTTGTAGAGCATCTCCGTTGCCTCTTCGGTCCCTTGGGCGGGACGATCAGCATCGTTTTCATTTTTTTCTTTCCCTTTCTTGTGTTCATTATGACACTTCGAAATCTGGGCGACTTTATCACGATAGCTATTATGCCGGAAACTCCCTCCGAAGCGATATATTTCATCATGCTAATAGTCATTTATTTCGCCGTTCGATCAGGCCCTGCTGTAATTGGCCGTTGCGCGGAAATCCTGTTTTTCTTCCTTCTTGCTCTGTATCTTTTGGTCAGGATTACCCTCCTTCCTGATACCAACATAGATAATGTGCTCCCTATTTTCGAGTATGGTTTGAACCCTATCGTTCTCGCTTCGTTCAATTTGTTTGCCTTTCCCTACCTTGAAGCAATTCTGTATCTTTTTTTTGCACAGTACATCCCCGATCCAAAAAAGTGGAGAAAGACAGTGATTACCTCTGCATTGATTAGCGGCGGCATGTATTTTTTCATGGTTTTACAAATAATTGCCGTGATGAGTGAAGGTGTTGTATCTAATTTGACATTTCCCACTTATTTTATTAGCCGAACAATCAGTAACGGGGAGTTTCTTCAACGGTTTGAAATTGTTGTTGCAGTGTTCTGGTTTGTCACCATATTTTTTCGACTCACACTACTTTTATATGTTTCAGCGCAGGGGCTTGCAGATGCTTTTCGTCTTCGAAGCGCTAACTCTCTCTTAGTTCCTCTGATCCTAATCGCATTGGCAATGGTTCACTCTATTTGGCCAAATATGCAATTTTTAATCAAGTTTTTTTCAGTATGGCCTTTTTACGCCATGATTTTCGGTATCGTGTTTCCTATTGTGCTATGGCTGGTGGGTAAGAGGCGGCTCGCTAAAATTTCGTAAAAAGTATCACTAAAGTTGCGTTGGCCGTATGAACATACTGTCCTTCAAATAAACTTTTGTTGTACTTACTCATTATTGCAATTTAGCAAGAAGCAACTCCAGTTCCTCCCTCTCAAGATGTCTCCATTGCCCACGCTCCAGATGATCTAAGCTAATATTCATAATTCGAACACGTTCCAACTTGAGCACCCTGTACCCCAAGGCCTTACACATTCTGCGAATTTGCAAGTTCAGACCCTGCGTCAAAATAATGCGGAACTCGTATTTGCTTGTACGATCAACCTTGCACGGTTTGGTAATAACGTTCAATATTTCAACGCCACAAGACATAGCCTGCGTAAACTCGTTTGTAACAGGTTTGTCTACAGTTACTACATATTCCTTTTCATGACCATGCTCGGAACGCATCATTTGATTGACAATGCTTCCATCGTTGGTTAATAGAATGAGTCCCTCTGACGCTTTGTCCAGCCTGCCAATGGCAAAAATCCGCGAAGGGTAGTTAACATAACTAATAATATTACCAGCAACCTGTTCTGCTGCGGTACAAACAATGCCTATAGGCTTATTCAGAGCCAAATATACAGGTTCACTGGAATTATACGGAATAACTTCCCCATCAATCAGCACGATATCCTGTGGCTCTACTTCCGCGCCCGCTTCACAGACAATGCCATTAATCGTAATTCGTCCTGCTGCAATCAGTCTGTTGGTTTCCCGACGTGAGCAGAATCCTGTCTCACTGATGTACTTGTTAATTCTCACGATTCACCTGCTTCTGATTATAATATGTGAGTTTAAATAAAATAATTAAAAAAACACCTGATTGTTCTTGCTTAATCAGATGTTCGCCGTTTACGACAACTTATACTTTCCCGGCTTATTTGCTACTGTTACCGCCGTTTTTATTCCTTGTTGGTTTGGCAGTGCCGCCTTTTGTGCCACCTGCCGCTTTGCTTCCCGGTGCGCTTGTAGAAGCGCTTTTTGTCCTTACTGGCTTCGCAGTTTTGTTCCAGCGTGTCCATCCCTTACTACCTGTGCCTCTGCCGGTCCCGCCGCCCTTGCTTTTTCCACCCATATGATCACTCCATTACTAGTCGTTCAGATTTAACTAAGCTATCATACCATTACTTTGAATATAATGCCCATTTGTTTTAAAAATTGAACATGTTAAGCCGCAAATACTTTCGCAAAACGGATCTTACTGTATTTTTGTTAGTTTGCAGGTTAATAATGAAATAAGGCCATATAGTATGGAAAAATAATGATCCTTAAAGGAGTAAAACACATGTCTGTTGATGTTTATCTTAACTTTAATGGAAACTGTCGTAAAGCAGCGGAGTTTTACGCAGAGGCATTTGGGACTGAGAAACCACAAATTATGACGTTCGGTGAAGCACCGCCCAATCCCGATTATCCTCTACCAGAAGAAGCCAAAAATCTGGTCATGCACACGCGGCTTCAAATTGATGGTAGTAATGTCATGTTTTCAGACGTTTTTCCTGGTATGCCATTCGTAGCCGGAAACAACATCAGCCTCGCCATCGTCAATAAGGACGAAGAGAAAATTCGATCGTACTTTCATAAATTAAAAGAAGGAGGAACCGTAAACATGGAACCTCAAGAAACATTCTGGAGCAAATGTTACGGTAGCCTTAAAGATAAGTATGGAATTGAGTGGCAATTGAGCTATGACAACGGAATGACCGATAGTTAGTCTGTTATATTACCCTGCGATAGTGAAGCCCTCGCAAGCTAATACTTTGTGAGGGCTTAATATCAGCTTAAAGTTACTCTATACAGCAGCCTTAGAATTCTTCCAAAACCTTGAATTTGTCTCCATGAATCTTATCCAGGTGATCCTCTCCCCAGTAGCATAAATGGTCTAGCGCGGGTTTTAATCCCCAGCCGTAGTCCGTTAACTCATACTCTACTTTAGGAGGGATTTCATTATAAACCTTTCGTGTAACGATCTCATCCTTTTCTAGGCCTCTGAGCTGAGTGGTCAGCATTTTTTGTGTAATGCCGGGTATTAACCGACGAAACTCAGACGTTCGTTTCCGTCCTGTCATCAGATGGTAGATAATTAAAGGCTTCCATTTCCCTCCCATCACCTCTAAAGCGGCTTCCACTCCAACTTGATACTTCTTTTGAACCCTATTTTTTGTCTGTTCAGTCATTTCTTAATCCTCCTTTAGAAGGCTTCGTTTGCTCAGAACAACCCATCACTTCAATTCATTACTCAGATCAGTTTCTAGGGAATCTACCTAGGGCACTTCCATGTTCCTATGGCACCTGTATCATCCTATAGAACTTAGAAGTGCGTACTTCCAGATTATTTTTCTACTGTATATAATAGCATCAAGCATTGAGCATTCCTAGAAGTAAGCTATTGAGAAAGGTAGTGAAGAAGCATGAAAGTATTAACCGTTGTTTCACACCCGAGAAAAGATTCCTTGACCTTTAAGGTTGCTGATCGTTTCGTACAGGGTCTTGCCGATGCAGGCCACGATTATGAGATATTAGATTTGCATGGGATTAGTTTTGATCCTATTTTAAAAGGAGTAGATGAACCGGATTTGACAGTTGCGGAACAGTCCTTTTCCCCTGAAGTAGAAATGGAAATAAGGCGGATGAAGGAGCATGATGCATTGGCATTTATTTTTCCACTTTGGTGGTGGAATTTGCCAGCTATGCTGAAGGGTTATATTGACCGTGTATGGAACAATGGGTTTGCGTACGGTTCGAATCACCTGCATCATCAGCATATCTTGTGGCTTGGCTTGGCCGGCGTTTCGAAAGAACAGTTGAAAAAGCGTAACTATGATGAAATGATTACTCATTTGCTGAATGTGGGAATTGCAGATTATTGCGGAGTTTCCAATTCCAAGGTTGAATTCTTAGATGAGACCCTGAGTTCAAATTCCGGTCATTTTGTAATGCTGCTGGACCAAGCTTATCACTTTGGTTTGAATTATGGCAAGGATTAGGCTTTATTTACAATCCCCTCCGACACGAAGGCCGGAAATCCTAACAGAATGCGAGAAAGAATTATCTTTCCGCAAGGAGACCTAAGTAGTAACGCGAAAAAAGACGTTAACCCAGCCATATTTTGCATGGACATGGGTTAGCGTCTTTTCATTATTCTGCATTTAACTAGCTTTCGACAGCAAGTAAAGGAAATAAGGGGTAACCAGTATGGTGATAATAATTCCGGTTGGAATATCTGCACCAAAGCTGATCGTCCGAGTAAGTGTGTCAGCAATCAAAATGACGAGTGCACCAACTAATGCTGTCGTAGGTAGCAATAGCTTATGATTGGGCCCTACTAGCTTGCGCGCTAGATGGGGACTGACCATGCCTACAAAAAAGAAATTCCCTCCAAGTGCCACGCTACCAGAAGCGAGCGCAACGGCAGCAATCGTCAAGCCGATAAACTCCCTTTTAATTGCTACACCGAGGCCCGATGCTGTCTGATTCCCCAAATTCAACGTATTGAGTGTGTTAGACCTGTAAAAAACGTAAAAACAGATGATAAACACCCACGGGAGCAGCACCATAATATAGCTCCAGTCGTCCCCCCACAGGTCTCCAGCCTGCCATCTCAGAGCAAAGTCATACTGTTGCTTGTCTAGCCGGAGTGTCAACATCAGAGATAATGCGCTGTAGCCACTCCCCATAGCGACACCGGTTAAAATTAGGCCTGTAGGCGAGATGTCTCTTCCCCGCCTGAAAGCAAACATAAAAATCAAGAAAGCTGCCGTGAGGCCGCCTGCAAAAGCTAACCCTGGAAGAAGAATCGGCGATAGCAATCCTTCACTAGCGAACAACGTAATATACATAAGTACAAATAGCCCCGAGCCTGAGCTGATGCCGAGTGTCCCGGGACTGGCCATGTCGTTTTTGAGCAAGCTTTGCATGATACAGCCTGATATCCCCATGCCAATACCTACCAATATAGAAAGCACAATACGTGGCAGTCGAAAGTCAAACACGATCAGGTTCTGTTTGCTCGTTCCTTCGCCCATGATGATCTTGAAAACTTCGAGTGGAGAAAGGTTCATTTTCCCAACGTTCATACTGAGTATAGCCACTAACAGCGTCAGCACTACTAACAGTAAAATAATGCTAATACCCCTGCTATTGCGGGACAGCTTCAACTAAACTCCCTCCTTTGCTTGCGCACAAGGTAGAGAAAATAGGGTACGCCCACCAAGGCAAAAATAATGCCAAGGGGTGTTTCATGAGGGCGATTGATCAGTCGTCCAAGTAAATCCGCCCCCAACAGAAAGACTGCTCCATACAAAGCTGAGGCCGGGATAATATACCGATAATCCGTTCCGACCAGATGGCGCATAATGTGTGGCACGATCAAACCCACGAAGCCAACAGGACCGACGACAATAACCGATAACCCCGTCAGAATTAATACAATTAGGGTTGAAAACAACTTAATCCTATTGGCACGAATACCCAAGCCTGATGCTACATCCTCCCCGAAGCTCAAAATCGTAATTGAGGGAGAAAGCGCGATGGCACAGACCAAACCCACTACAAACAGTGGCGCAATGAAAGCTAATTCACCCCACTTGGCACTGGCTGTACCACCAGCAGACCAGTAATCAAGGGCTTGGCCAATCTCATACTTAATAGCGATAAACGTACTAAATGCACCAAAAAGCATGGAGATGGACATTCCTGCCAGTACCAGTCGCTGAGGCGTCATGCCTCGCTTGCCTATAGATGCGATGTAATACGTAATGCCCGTAGTGATTGCTGCACCTAGGCAAGAATACAGCATGGTTTCTCCGTAGGTGCGACCAGGCAAAAAGGCCATACATAACGCAATAGCAAATGTCGAGCCTGAGCTTATGCCAATGAGTCCCGAATCCGCTAGTGGATTACGAGTGGTTCCCTGCATAATCGCCCCACACACAGCCAAGCTACACCCTACAATGATATCTGCCACGGTGCGTGGAAACCGCAAGGTGTGAATAATCTGATGTTCCGTAATGTTGGGATCAAACTGAAATATAGCCCCCCACGCCAGCTTCAAGCTCATTTCCGCAGCACCAAAGGTAATGGATGCTGCGGTAACCACCAGAAGCAGGAACACGCCCACGATCATGCAGCCTATAAAATGAAATATTCCTTTTTTATTTGGTTCTTTGTGAGTAGACATCGATTACACCCTTAGTTGGTCAATTATGCATCGTTACTTCGTCTGTTCCAGCAATTTGCTAATCATATAATCTAGCTGTCCCGTCATACTAGCAACGTCCGAATAATAGAACAGTCCTGCATATTTCGCTGGAATTTCGATGATATGTCCGTTTTTAACGGCTGGAATGCTGCTCCAGATTTTTGTCTTCGCATATTCGGATTCCTTGCCTTCCTGCTTAAACCAAAGGACATAATCTCCAAAGTATTCAGCAGCTACCTCGTAGGATAAAGAACCACGATTCTCTCCGGAGTTTTTAACCAATGTGTTGAGCTTTTCCGGTTTGTGAAGTCCAAGATAATTGTAAAGCAACGTTCCTCCGCGTGAGCCTGTTTCATAATAAATTCCGTAGGAGCCACTGCCCCAGTCCTCGAAAATGCTAAACGTTTTGTCCTTGAATATGTCGGAATTTAGTTTTTCTTTGGCCTGACTCAGCTTGCTTTCAAACAGTGAAATCACTTTGTCCGCTTCTGCTTCATGTCCTGTGGCCTGACCAAGAAATTTCAAACGTTCTAGGGAGGTCATTTTATCCTCAGGTATCACAAGAACAGGCGCAATTTTAGACAGCTTATCATAATCCTTTGTATCATATGTAATGATGAGATCAGGATCATACTTCATAATTTCCTCAGTTTCCCACTTTTCAATATTGGGGACGTCGTTAAACTTATCGTAAAAAGGCATCGTTTCTTGTTTCCACCCCATGACTGCGGCCGGCTTAATCCCTAGTGTAAATACATCGCCAACATACCAGTTCACGACTACCCGTTGAGGATTAGCGGGCACCTTCACATCTCCTTTTACCGTAGAGACTGTACGTGTATCAGAATCACTGCTTACCTCTTCCTTCGTGGACGACGCGGATTTAGCAGATGAATCAGAGGAGCTGCCAGCATTCCCACAACCTGAAATAACGAAAATCACTACGAATAGTGCACATAAAATCATGTGAAACTTCTTGTTCATCATACGATGCATGTTGTAAATCTCCTTTGAAATATGGTAAGTGCAAAGCATACTTAAAATTAATAATAATGATATTGATAATCATTATCACTAATATAAAATTGTAAATTTTACCTCACTGATTGTCAACTGTTTCTTGTTTTGTTTTACTTTAATGGGTTCTCCAGTGTGGCTCTTCTATTCGCTTCATGCCATTCCTGATAGATTCCTCCAATTTCATAAAATGCTTTGTTCATTGAAGTTGTCAGCTCCTTCATGATCTCCTTTGTATATTTTAAATGAGTATTTATGTTATCCACTTTATATTTGCGAAGCAGATTCAGATGGGCAATGATGTGAATTGTATCTTCGATGATCCAATAAATCACATCCTCTTCCTCTTTCGTAAGCTTGTTCAGCATCTGTATGCCTCTTTCATACATTTGGAGCGTATAACCCCGCTTGCTCACTTGCACATACGGACTCAGATCATCATAAAAATCCGTACAGAAAGGTCGTCTTACATATTGCTCATACTGCTCTTCATATATTGAAGTTTGTTCAAGCAGTTTAATCGTCATATCTATGAGTTCTTGTTCGCTATATATTTTTTTCATCAGATTTTCCCTTCCCTCTCTCTACTAAATAAATTCAAGTCATATGGACGAAAGCATCGGCTATTCTATGGGTAGTGGTATCCCTGATGTTCAATGGAACGTACGCGCTCGCAGCTTCAGCAACATCAACGTTTATCGTTACGTTTCAACAAGCAACCTTGGTATACAACGATCACGTAGGCACGATTAGGCCATTGCTGTCCAGGTGGCAGGTCAATCCATTAGTGAAGGTAACAGCGTAAAGGCCTCCTCCGTTTCTGCCAAAGGTTCTACCGTTAAGTTAAGAGTGACGATAATAGAATGCTAAAAATAGACCGTCACTCCCAGGAGCAGCGGTCTTCATATTTACAAGTCGCGGTAACTGGGCAGGTACCATTTCGGTATATAGGATTGAAAGTCATCATATGCCTCCAATACCTCTTCAGCTCGTTGCACCATATCGTCTACCTCTTCTTTGCCAAATGGAATGGCCCAGTGGATCGATGAAAGCTGATTGCTTGCAATATACAGAGCCATTAATCTAAAAAATAAATCAGGTACATTGTTATTAAAATAACCGTGGATTCGGCCCGAAGCGAATAAAGGACTTAATGCTGCACACCAGGTAATTCTATTGAATTCTTCCCAAGGATCACCATAGTCCATTCTATTAAAATCGATGATACCCAGTTCACCAGATGGGGTAACCACCATATTGCCCACATGATAATCCCCATGCTGAAATGTTTGAGGACGATTTTCTAATAGATGACGGTTTTGCTCAATAAAGCTTATGGCTTGATCTGCTCCCTTTAAGAAAATACCGCATGACTTATAGTTTGTAATATACCTGTTGATTTTGCCATTATAATGCTCAGCCCATGGGGCTCGATCTGGCTCTGCATGAATCTCATGCATTTTTTTCAATGCATCTCCCGCTTGAACTCCAAGTTGATACTGTTGTGCTGCAGCTAACGTGGGGATCATCTCTTCAGCATCTTTCCCTTCGATCCAGGTGAACAAGGAATATACAGATTGACCCTCATTACAAAACCCAAATTCAAGCGGCCGGGACATGAACAGATTCTCCACGTGATTCAGCTTTTTTACAGCTTCAAACTCGCGTTTCTTTTTATCATAATGAACCATATCCGCCATTCTTAGCAGCAAGTCTCTACCATCAGTGGTTCGAATATAATATTTTTTGTCACTGGACCAGCCTCTATGAATCTCTTCCACGTTGCTCCACTTGCTGGCACCCGGTATTTCACTAAAGAGTTGATTCACGCTCATCCCCCCACGTTAAAATAGCCTTACTTACTAACTTACTATATGCTTTCCATAGTTTACCTTTGAAATGACAGAGGAATCAATCTTCTTCCAGAAAAAACTCAAATAAAAAAGGCTGAAAAGACAAGCTGTCTCTTCAACCTCAATATTCACTGAGTTGCCATCGTGAACACCCATCACTTATATTATAAAATCAGTAAGAATACGAAAACTCATGTTTAAATTCGTCTACCCGTTGAATGGTTTTGAGAATATTGCGACCTTCACGTGTACCATCAATAATACGACGAGCTTGTTTACTATCCCCAATATTAATAACTTCTACTTGATGTTTTTTACCATATTCGAGCAAGCTGTCCATCAGCGGACTGTATGAACGCATACCCAAGCATACGAATCCAAGATCAAAAGGAATCTCAAACTCCTGTTCTCCATGCTTTACTTTGAAACGGTCGCTACACACTTCTGTCAAAGCTGTTTCCGTATGGACGTTCACTTCCCGCTCCTCTACCATTTTCATCATGGAGATTCGGGTAATCATATCCAGATCTTTACCGAGTAGCGGCATCATCTCAATAATGGAAACCTCTTGTGCTCCACGCTCTGCGTAATATTCGACGACATCCAGTCCCACAGCCCCGCCACCAACTACAGCAATGCGTTTACCTTCAAACTCCTGGAATTTCTCCATGTTGTGCAAAAGATCAAAGATGGAGAACACTTTTGTCCCCGGTTTGCCCAGTTGCTCATGCAAACCTGCAATAGGCGGAAGAAGTGGTATGGCCCCCGTCGCATTGACAATAATATCAGGATTCAGGGCACTAATCATCGCCAAATCGGCTCGGCTCCCTGTTACAATGTTCAGATTGGTTAACTGTTTGGTGCGTTGAATCAGATAATCAGGGAAATCATTGATGCGTGTTTTGTCTGGCAAGCGGGCAATATCACGGGCCAAACCGCCCAACTCTGGTTTCTCCTCAAAGAGGGTTACTTTGCAGCCTACTTCGGCTGCCGTACATGCTGCTTCCATCCCAGCGGTACCCCCACCGATCACAACAACCTGAACATTGTTTTTAACACGTTGTTTCCGGTATTCAGCTTCCTTGAACAGATCCGGATTTACCGTACAGCAAATCGGTTTACTTTTGGAGATACGATGATCGGCACAACCAATGTTGCAAGAGATACATTTTCTAAGCAAATGTTCGTAGCCGTTTTGCACTTTAAGCACCCAGTTCGGTTCTGCAATCAAGCCTCTACCCATTGCCAGAAGATCCGCGTCACCTCTCACCAAAATATCCTGCGCAGCCTGTGGGCTCCGAATATTACCTGAGGTCATCGTTACCTTCCCGAATTTTTCTTTTACCGCTTTGGCCATATATGAGCGCCAACCATCTGGCAGGTTCATCCCGTCAATCTGGAACTGGATGGAATCATTCAGAGCAGCAGAAACATTCAAAATATCTACCTCATCATTAAGATACTCCAATAACTCGAGTGTATCTTCCAGTGTGTTCCCACCTTCTGTGAACTCTTCCGCGCTAAAACGTAAGCAAATAGGGAAGAATGGGCCTACCACTGAACGAATTTCATCAATGACTAATCTGGCAAAACGGGTACGGTTTTCTGCACTGCCGCCAAATTCATCCGTGCGTTTATTATACATCGGCGAAAGAAACTGACTCAGCAAGTAGGAGTGTCCCGCATGAATTTCAACACAGTCAAATCCTGCTCGTTGCGCTCTTCCCGCTGCTTCTCCGTATTTGCGCACAACGGCGTAAATTTCTTCTTTTTGCAAAGGTCTTGGAATCGCTCCGCCCTTTTTAGAAGGAATATTGGAAGAAGATACAGGCTGAATTCCGTTCAGTCGTCCCGCATAAGCTGAAGCACCCGCATGGTTAATTTGTACAGAAACACAAGCTCCATAAGAGTGTAGGGCTTCTGTTAATCTAAACAGTCCGGGAATAAACTGATCGTTATCCATACGCAGCTGGGTTGTTCCGTTCGTACCCATTGGGAAATCCAGACAAACATTTTCTACTGTTATCAAGCCGGTACCACCTTTGGCCCGTTGCACGTAATAGTCAATATGATCCTGAACAAAGCTTCCGTCCATGGCAGCAAAGTTAGTTCCCATTGGGGGCATAACAATCCGATTTTTCAAGGTCATGCGTCGTATGGTTAGAGGTTCAAAGATAGCAGGATAGTGGTTCATTGTTCTTCCTCCTTGCGAGTGTACAAATTTCATGTTCAAGCTTCCATTAAAGTATTCTCATATGTGATTTATTTCACTTTTGGGAATATCGAGATGTTATTGAGTACGATCATTCCTTATGACTTGATTTTATATCATCTAATCCATAAATTCTAATGCTATTTTATGTACTAAATCATAGTTTCAATCTATAGATTAACTGGAGTTATAAATAAAATAAAAAAGGAACAATCCTGTGAGGAATGTCCCTTTGGTGTGGAAAAATCATGCTTATATTCTGGTATCCATCTACCGAGCTGTTCTTTTAAAACCGTTGGGTACACGTACCAAAATCCCTTCCCTAACGTATCTGTCCAGCAGTCCACACATTGTGGTATATCCATTTACTTCGAATAAAGGTGCGTAGGCTGAGGCTTTAGGAGAGGTATTCAGATATTTAAGGAAAAATCCTTCGTCGATGACCTGGGTATCGTAAATATAAGCCTCAATAGATGTATGCCGTTCTGGGTGATGCTCCCCAATATTCATAAACAGACAATGATCACCATGCAAATCAGCTGACCATATTCCATCAATAATCAAGTCTGTTTCTTTCTGTTCCAGCCATTCAAACTGAGTTGGGAACGGGTCGAACTCAGAAGGTCTGAATTGGTGGGTTTCGGTAGCCATTCGTTCACATAAACGCTGAGCAGATAGTGTGTATTCGTCCCACAAGCCCAGAATAGCCATATCTCTTTCATTCGAGTATTCCCACTCTTGATCCTCTTCTGTCGAAGTTGAGAACTGTGCGAGTGATTGGTCTATCCCCTTATGTCTCATTGCTGTTTTCTTTCCTCCTATCCATCACTAGAAGTGCTCCATTCAGAAACCAAAAATCCCCTGCCCGAAAAGCCGGGTGAGTCCAATGAAAGGAAACACCCCGGCTTGACGTCAAGGGAGACTTGTCTATCCGTATCAAGATTATACTTTTAAATCACCATCATAGGTGGCAATCATATTGTACAGTTCAGGACGACGGTCACGGAAAATGCCCCATTCAATCCGTCCTACTTCCAGCTCATCCAGGTCAAATTCAGCAGTAAGCACTTCTTCATCGGTACGACCCGCTTCTGCGATCTTGTTACCTTGATGTCCGGCAATAAAGGATGAACCGTAGAATGTAATACTGGAGTCTTCGTCCGTTTCAGTTCCGATCCGATTGGAAGCTATGACTGGAATCAGGTTGGAAGCCGCATGACCCAGCATGCAAGTCTGCCAGTGATCCTTGGAATCAATGGCAGAATCCTGCGGTTCCGAGCCAATAGCTGTCGGATAGAACAAAAGTTCTGCGCCCATGAGCGCCATACAGCGGGCCGCCTCAGGATACCATTGGTCCCAGCACACGCCTACCCCAATTTTGGCATAACGTGTATTCCATACTTTAAAACCGGTATCGCCCGGATTAAAATAAAATTTTTCCTCATACCCAGGACCGTCCGGGATGTGGCTTTTGCGGTATTTACCTAACACTTCACCGTCTGCGTCAATGACGGCAAGACTGTTGTAGCGCGCGTAGTTTTTCTTTTCATAGAAGCTGATTGGCAGCACAACCTGTAATTCTTTGGCGATTTTCCTAAAATGGTTAACCGCTTTGTTGTGCTCCAGCTCAGTGGCATATGAATAATAATCAGACTTTTCCTTCTGGCAGAAATATGGAGTCTCGAACAACTCCTGTAGCAAAATAATTTGTGCGCCCTGCGCAGCCGCTTCACGTACTAACTTTTCTGCTTTACTAATATTTTCTTCGATATTGGTAGAACAGCTCATTTGAGTTGCTGCAACTTTTACTTTTCTCACTTTAGTCCTCCTTTTAGATGTTGTATCGTTCAACGCTTTACAGCAGGCATCTGCTGGGTCGTACAGTGCACGTTACCGCCTTCACGGATGACCGCCATACCGTCTACAGTACGAATGGTGCGATCTGGAAATACATTTGCCAGCACTTGCTCAGCTGCAAGATCACTCTCAGCGGCAGTGCCGCCAAACACTGGCAAAATAATACCGCCATTCACAAAATAGAAGTTAATATAACTCAGTGTCAATCGGCTGTCTTCATAATCCACACGCGGCGGCTGACCGATTCGAATCACTTCCAGCTTACGGCCTTTGGCATCCGTTGCTTGCTCCAGAATACGCAGGTTTTCCTGCGTGATTTCGTAATTTTCATCCTCAGGATCATCACACACTTGCATAATGACCTTCCCAGGAGCTGCAAAACAAGCAATATTGTCCACATGACCGTCTGTTTCGTCGCCACTAAGACCACGTTTTAGCCATATTATCTTCTCGGCACCTGTATACTCACATACATGCCGTTCAATTTCTTCTCTGCTTAATTCCGGATTTCGGTTGGAATTGAGCAAACACTCTTCGGTTGTAATCAGTGTGCCTTCGCCATCTACGTGCAGTGAGCCGCCTTCCATCACAACCGGTGCATCAAACCGTGGAACTCCAAGTTTGTCCAAAATTTGCGGTGCAACCTGGTCATCCAGGTCCCATGGGGCGTATTTGCCACCCCAGGCGTTAAACTTCCAGTTAACACCTGCCAACTGACCATGCTCGTCTGTGAGAAAAGTAGGGCCGTTATCACGCAGCCACGCATCGCTGTGCTCAATCGACAGCAGTTCTACCCGTTCCCCAAGTTCAAGCACCTTAACGCTCTCCAGATCTTCCGGATTTACGACCACAGTAACTGGTTCAAATTCCGCCATGGCGCGTACAATTCCGGCATAGCCCTTGCATACATCAGCATGCATATCCGGGTAAACCATTGAAGATTTTACAGGCCAAGAAATATACGTGCGTTCATGTGGCGCCCATTCAGGCGGCATCTTATAATGTGAATCCTTAATTTGCATGTATTGAAGCTCTCTTTCTTTTTCATAATGTAGACTCCGCTCCTATCATACAATAATATGATCTTTGTCTCAATCGAAGCGGAAAACTTTCAATAATTTACATTCACATTGGAGTAAATTACTTTGAAAATGTGATTGCTTTCACTGTATTCCCATCAAAATCCTTCACAGTGAATTGTGCACCCTCCAACACACCGTAAGAGGATGGATAGTTTTCTTTTGGCAGCGAGATCGAACCGGGGTTCAGTATAAAGATCCCATTTTCCACATCTGCTACCGGAATATGAGTATGTCCCTGGATAAACACATCTCCCGCTTCTAGTGGTGGTAAATTTCCGATACTAAAGCCATGTCCGTGCGTGACATAGATTCTCCGTCCTTCATGGTATAGCAAAGCATAATCACCCATCATAGGAAACTCCAGTAGCATCTGATCCACCTCTGCATCGCAATTCCCACGCACAGAAACGGCAATGTGGGACTTGTGCTTATTTAACAGTGCGGCCACTTCTGCGGGATTATACCCTTCTGGTAACGGATTACGTGGTCCGTGGTACATATAATCTCCGAGCAGGACAAGACGATCGGCTTTCTCCTCCCTGAACTTTTCCAGTGCCAATTGCAACCAGTGCAGTGAGCCGTGAATATCTGATATAAACATCAATTTCATAATTATTCTTTCCTTTCTGAATAGGCTGAAAATATTCCACTTAAGCACATTATTGCATTATTCCCTAAACAAATCTGTGCAAAAATGTTCTTTCGTTTGGTCATACTCTTTTTAAGACAATAAACTACAGCTCCGAGTGAGCTGTAGTTTATTGTTATTCCTTTTATATTTGTACTTATCATCTTCGGTGATTTTACGGGTGACCTTGCAAGGGTTTTCAACCGCAATCACACCAGAAGGCACATTACCACCGATCCATCCTCGCTTCGCTTATTTAGATACAGAAGTCAGATTTCTTTTAAAGCTTCATTGTAGGATTCCACATGCTCACTCTTCAGAACTGAAAAGCTACTCACATTGAAATTTCCACTAAATTACCTTCTGGATCTTTAATTACGCTTTCATAATAGCCGTCACCTGTCAATCTTGGCTGACCCACTACTTCATATCCTGCAAGCATGAGCTGCTCTGTCTTTTCATTCACCAGTGCTTTACTTCCAACGGAAAATGCCACATGAGCCCAGCCCGTAATATTGATCTGTGGAGAATGATCTACTCCCGTTTTGCGCATAACTTCTAACCTTGCTCCATCCTCAAAGGTGATAAAATAGGACTCAAACCCTTTTGTCGCATTATAATATTTATCATTAGATTTCCCATCAAAGTATTGCTCGTAAAAACTCTTCATCTTTTCTAAGTCTCTCACCCAGATCGCTACATGCTCAATCTTCATTATTTTCCTCCTTCTGTAGCCCTCATCATTAAAAATCATTAATTTATACTGGACTCTATTTTCTGTATAGTTATTATTATCGTTTTAATAAGTCTTAATATATATTAGTAATTAATTTTTGTCCAATTCTAACACCCCTAAAAAATTAGCAACCGCTTCGTAAAAGAAAAAAAGCGGTCGCTATCTATAAGCCTTCATTTATATATAATTAATCACTGGATTATTTATAAATTAACGTTTCAAGCTTTCACCATTCGTAGCAATAACTTCTTTATACCAATGGAACGATTTCTTCGGATATCTTTCAAGTGTACCGCTGCCATCATCGTGACGATCTACGTAAATGTAGCCATAACGTTTCTTAAGCTGAGCGGTCGATGCGCTGACAAGGTCAATACATCCCCAAGACGTATAGCCCAAAACCTCTACTCCGTCCTCAATAGCTTCTCCAACTTGAACCAAATGATCATTCAGGTAGTTGATCCGGTAGTCATCTTCAACCGTTTTTTCGCCTTTTTCATTTGTAATCAGTTCATCAACGGCGCCCAGACCATTTTCAACGATGAATAGTGGTTTTTGGAAGCGATCATAGAACGTGTTCAGGACATAACGTAAACCTTGCGGATCAATTTGCCAGCCCCACTCACTTGCCTCAAGATGCGGATTGATGACACCACCAAGGATATTACCTTCACCTTTGACTTTTTTAGCTTCGTCAGCTGTCTCACAAGTACTCATATAATAGCTGAACGAGATAAAATCAACGGTATGTTTCAAATCTTCGGCATCACTTGGTTCAAAGTGAATAGTAATTCCGTTTTCTTTAAAGAAACGTTTCATGTAACCTGGGTATTGACCTCTTGCGTGAATATCGGCAAATGCCATGTTTCTGTGATCAAATTCCATCGCAGCAATGACATCGTCTGGATTTGGTGTCAGCGGATAAGTAGGCATACTCAGCACCATACAGCCAATTTTGAAATCAGGGTTGATCTGATGACCGATTTTTACCGCTCTTGCACTCGCTACAAGCTCATGGTGAATAGCTTGATAAAGATCTTGCTCACTAAGTTGATCTTTTGGTGTGCTAATTCCTCCACTCATGAATGGTGCTTCAAGAATGGAGTTGATTTCATTGAAAGTCAACCAGTATTTAACTTTATCTTTGTAGCGATTAAATACAGTTGTAGCATAGCGCTCATAAAAATCAACAAGCTTACGGTTTACCCAACCATCGTATTCTCTGGACAAATGTAAAGGTGTTTCATAGTGAGATAGTGTAACGAGTGGCTCAATTCCATATTTGTGAAGTTCATCAAACAAATCATCATAAAATTGCAAGCCTTTTTCGTTAGGCTCCAGTTCGTCACCTTTAGGGAAAATACGTGACCATGCGATAGAAGTACGGAATACTTTGAAACCCATTTCCGCGAAGAGTTTGATATCTTCTTTATAGTGATGATAAAAATCAATACCGATCAATTTCATGTTATCTTCTGTGGGTACATCCGTAACGGGCCCCCAACCACCACGAGGAGTTACATCCTGAATGGACCAGCCTTTTCCATCTTCTTGATAAGCGCCTTCGAGCTGATTAGCAGCAACTGCTCCGCCCCACAGGAAATCTTTTGGAAACTGTGTACTCATATTTTCTCCGCCTTTGCTGATGTTTTTTATTAACTAGGATAGAAACACGTTACCCTTATGCAAATGTGTTATAAAGTACTTCTAATTGAATCTTAAGGTTTGTAACGCGTTTCATGTCAAGTTTTATTTTAAAAACATCCAGAACTTATCACAGTATTATCTCCAATAATTACTCCCATATTTATAACTCTTCTATTATTGAGTAAAATGACTATTCTTCAAATGGCGGATCTACATGAATATCTCTATCTGGTTCAGTACTTACCCAGCGTGTAAAGATAACCTGAAAGCCGGCTCGAGTCGGCGCGCAGGCAAAAGGACCTGCCTGTTGTCCCGTTTCATAAGGAAAACGTGCTACACGTACAGTGCGCCAGCTTTGATTTTCGGTTCGGGCTCTAATGATAACCGCGTCCTGTAGTTGTGAAGCACGGATCGTGACATTTTTCCCTACCCAATCGGGTACAGGAGCTAATGACCAATCGGAATAGCCATCTGTGACTACGACTGCCAGTTGAGGAATTCCGTCATTTAATTCGATTCCGGCTTTAATCCACTTTTGTTGTCCTTGATACAGCATTATACCGGCCTGATCGTAAAGCTCCGTAAATGAGCCTAATTGAAACGTGACTTCGATGGCAGAGCCTTCTTCCCAGTCTGTAAGCAGGGAATGTCCGCTACTGCGTTCAAACCCATACAAAGTTTTTTCCCAGTAGTCGCTTCCTTCTCTGGTTTCAACTTTAAGGAACTGGTCTTCTTCTATGGATGATACAGGATGATTAGTCCATGTCCCTGTAGTCCATGCAATCGATTTTTGATTCATTAATCTCATCCTCTCATGCTTTATTGAACGATGCCCTATTTCCTTTTCTCCACCAATTGCAAATTGTACGTCAGACTTTCAAGGGTCACTGAAATCAACCCAAACATGTATTCATCATGAGTATCGTTTTTCACAAAAATTTCGGGCATATGTTCTTTGGGTACATCTTTTAGACAGCCGTTATAAATATCGTCCAACAGATTCGGCTTGGATAACTCTCCAGTCAAAGCGATAGATACAGGGTCTATAATCGCAATAATGGAAGTTATCGTTTGGATCGCCAGAGGAACAAATCCCTCTGTGCTATTTAACTGTTTAAGCTGTTCCTCTCTTGTTAAATCAAAAGGTAAGAAGGAAACTTCCCCCGCAAATTTGGTATTTCCTTTTAACAAATGTCCATCGACAATAAAACCCGCTCCGGGGAAATTGTCTTTTGGAAACGTAACAATAGCAAAGGTTTTATCCTCATCATAATTCTGCATGTTATAAAATCCGTAGACTGTTAAATGCATATCATTTTCAATGGTAACTTCTAATCCGTATTTATCTTGAAGCTGTGGACCTACAGGGACTCCTATGAGCAGGTCGAGATCACAAACATCGATAATTCCTTGATGAACAACCCCGGGGATGCCAATTCCAATGGCTTTGACGTTTCCATAGTTATTAATCAGCTCTCCAATTTTGGTTTCTATGACCTCATAATCAATATGAGGCACAATGGAAGTATTCTCGATGATGATATCACCAAGCAAATTAGCAACAGCATAAGTAAGAGAATGTATACCGCCTTCCGTTTTCACATTTAAACAGATAATATAAGAATAATCAGCGTTATATTTGTAACGTCTAGCCGGACGTCCGCCGTTCGACTCTTCCAATTCCGTCTCTAATACTTCCCCGGTTTGAAGAAGCTCATTCAGAATATTTCCGCAGGTTGCCACACTAAGACCTGTGATACTGGCTATCGATGACTTGGTTGCATATTCCTTGGATTTCAGTGTGTTTTTAACTAACTCTACATTAATTTGTTTAACCCGAATGGTGTTATTGGAGACTGGTTGTATTTGAATACACTCCTTTTCCAGTATTTATTAAAAGGTTTATAATAAGTTGTAATATAACGCTCTGCCTGTAAAAAGTCAATTTGTACGCCTTTTCCTCTTCTCCTCTATCATCATGCTATACTATAAATAAGAAATGAATTTTTAGTGCAGCATTTCTGCGTTGAAAGTCACTTAAATAGGGGGGAATTCTGTTGTCAGCTATTGAGTATATAGCAATCATCGCATTGCTCCTCTCCGTCATACTTTTAATTAAGGTCTACAGCCTTCAATCTCGGCTTAATGACTTGAAATCCGACGTGGAGCGTCTAGAAAATCGTTCAGGAATACAAGGAACATCGCTGTCAGGCACCATCCCTGCCTCTCCTCCACATATTCTAGATGCAGGAGCTTCAGAAGATATCAATGAAAGGTTGCTCCTGCTCATTAGGGAAGGAAAAAAGATTCAAGCCATAAAAGAACTGAGAACGGCTAAGGATCTTTCCCTTAAGGATGCAAAGGATTATGTGGATCACTTGGAAAAACTCTAAAGAAAGGAAGAAATAAGATGAGTGCCAGCAAAACAAACGCCATGCGCATATTGGACGGGCAACATATACAATACAATATTTTGAGTTATGATCATCAAGATGGAAAAATAGACGGTATGAATGTGGCTGAGAAAATCGATAGAGCCCCGGAGATAGTTTTCAAAACTTTGGTTGCACACAGCAAACAAAATCTGTTTGTTTTTGTAATTCCTGTACATAAAGAGCTTGATCTCAAAAAAGCAGCCAAATCCGCGGGAGAGAAAAAAATTGAAATGCTTCCAGTTAAGGATTTGCAAAAGTTTACGGGATATATTCGCGGTGGCTGCTCCCCCATTGGAATGAAAAAGCTCTACCCCACTTTTATCGACCAGCCTGCATTGGAACTGGAAGCCATCGTTGTAAGCGGTGGGAAAATTGGGACCCAACTGGAGTTAAGTCCGCACGATTTAGCTCAAATCATTCAGGCTCAGTTTACAGATCTAACGCATACAGCATAAAACTCACTACATGATCATAAAATCTTTATGCGTATTTTCTTATCCCATACTTCATCAAGCTTCAACCTGGAGAGGAAGATTTAATGATGCATAATGATTGCCCTAAAAATGCAAGAATCCCCCAACCCATCAGATGTGATGGTGCTGGGGGCATCGACAAGGGTCCACGTGATGTGATGAGGGATCTACAGAATCCCGATATGCTGGTTCCCCCCGTAACGGACAATGGTCTCATTCCAAATATGAGATTTTCTTTTTCTGATGCCCATATGCAGCTTAATCACGGTGGGTGGTCAAGAGAAGTAACGGTAAGGGAATTACCTATTGCTACAACCCTTGCCGGGGTGAATATGAGTTTGACACCGGGTGGTGTACGTGAGCTTCACTGGCATCAGCAAGCGGAATGGTCATATATGCTGTTGGGAAGTGCTCGCATTACGGCAGTAGACCAAAATGGACGTAATTTTATTGCTGATGTGGGTCCCGGAGATCTCTGGTATTTCCCTCCTGGCATTCCGCACTCTATACAGGGACTTGAGGATGGGTGCGAATTTTTGCTGGTTTTTGATGATGGTAGTTTCTCCGATCTGAACACCCTATCCATCTCCGATTGGTTCGCACATACTCCCAAAGACGTACTTTCTGCAAATTTTGGTGTACCAGAAGCTGATTTTGCAGCAATTCCTCAAGACCAAGTATATATCTATCAGGATTCCGTTCCCGGTTCTCTTCAAAGCCAAGCGGTTTCCTCTCCCTATGGTACGATACCTCAGTCCTTCAAGCATGAATTACTAGCCCAGCCCCCAATCAAAACGCCGGGCGGAAGCGTACGAATCGTCGACTCCTCCAATTTTCCGATTTCCAAAACCATTGCAGCTGCTCTTGTTGAGATTGAGCCCGGCGCCATGCGAGAAATGCACTGGCATCCTAATAATGACGAATGGCAATACTATCTTGCCGGGCAAGGACGGATGACTGTCTTTGGCGGTAATGGTGCAGCCCGTACGTTTGATTTTAGAGCCGGAGATGTTGGATATGTGCCTTTTGCTTACGGTCATTACATTCAAAATACAGGCTCCAGCACACTTTGGTTTCTTGAAATGTTTAAAAGTGACCGTTTTGCAGATGTTTCCTTGAATCAATGGATGGCCCTTACGCCTACAGAACTGATTCAGAGTAATTTACATGTAGGTACTGATGTGATCTCAAATTTACGAAAGGTAAAATGGCCCGTTGTCAAATATCCCAGTTATTCTTATGACCCTAAAAAGAAATAACCATAAGAGGTCCGATGATTACTATACAAAAAAACACCGTATCTAAATACGGTGTTCTTACAAACTAATTAACAAAGACTATTCCTCAGAGTCTACATTGTGGTAAACCTGCTGAACATCCTCCAAATCTTCTAATGCATCAATCAGTTTATCGAATTGAACCTGTGCATCTTCTGGAAGAGAAATATCATTTTGGGCAAGCATGGTGAGCTCCGCAACGGTAAACTCAGTTACTCCTGCTTGTTTGAAAGCTTCCTGCACAGCATGGAATTGATCAGGCTCTGCATATACGATGACGGCTTCATCTTCTTCAATGATGTCACGTACCTCTACATCTGCCTCCATCAGTAGCTCCAGCACTTCATCTGCGGTTTTACCCACCAGACCAATAACTGCTGTTGAATCAAACATGTAGGCTACAGATCCGCTCACACCCAGGCTACCACCATTTTTAGTAAAAGCAGAACGAACATCCGATGCTGTACGGTTAACGTTATTGGTCAGCGCATCTACAATGACCATGGAACCGTTCGGTCCGAAACCTTCATAACGAAGCTCTACGTAGTTTTCATCGCCAGCACCTTTTGCTTTTTCAATAGCACGGTCAATGATTGCTTTGGGTACATTGTACGTTTTTGCACGTTCTAGAACTACTCTTAGTACCCGATTGGATTCAGGATCAGGTTCGCCTTGTTTGGCTGCCACATAAATTTCCACGCCAAATTTAGCATATATACGACTCGTATTAGCATCCTTGGATGCCTTCTTTTCTTTAATGTTATTCCACTTACGTCCCATAATATCCCGCTCTCTTCCTATATGAATATACACAACGAACTTCATTATATCCTTGTATATTATATCTCCTAAAGGACATACGAACAAGTTTAAACAACTCTGTTATGGAAAAATAAACAATTCTACCTAATTAGGGATGCTTGAAAATGTGTACTTTCATTTCTCCTCATCTATGGACAATTCCCCTATCCATGTCTAAGATGAGGAGGAAGTCTGACTTGAAGGAGATCATTCACTTGGATGTCTTGTACAAAAAGTTGAGCCATAATCATGAAATCACAGTATACGAAACCACCGAGCTGTATGGTGAAAAGGGATTATTTCGGGTGATGCAGTTTTCAAATACAGCCGTCCAAGGCGCGGTGGACTTGAATCATCCACAACGCATTTTGTTCGAATATCCGAGAGCAATTATCCATCTTATGGAGCTGAACGATCCATCATTTGAAGATGTATTTGTTATCGGGCACGGTATAGGTACAATAGCGGGTCATTTTACAGATAAACGTTTTAAGATTGCCGAGCTGGATGCACAAGTTGTAGAGTTCAGCCGAACATTCTTTGGATACGATCAGGATAATGTGACTGTTGGCGATGGACGACGCCTTCTGGAGAAGGAAGCGCCGGATGCTTATGACTATGTTATTTTGGACGCCTTCACGGAGCTGGGTACGCCCTTGCATTTAGTATCCTGGGAATTTTTCAAGATGGCCAAAGAAAAGCTGGATTCCGAAGGCTCCCTGATCATGAATTTAATGGGCAAAAGTGAACACGACCATTTGATCCATGCCATTCATACAACGTTGCGTGAAGAATTTGCCTATGTCTCAACTTTCTCGCTCCCCTCGGAAGGCGCTGCCGACGTTCAAAATATCATTATGATAGGTCGGGACAAGCCAATCCGCTTTCAGGGACGTCAGATGGCGGACTTTCATGAGATTACACTCGGAGAAGGCCATATTCTACGGGATATAGATGCTTAGTGTAGTTCCAATATTCGTCTCTCTACATCTTCAATACGAATCGTCTCTTTGTTGCAGCTTTTTCGTTCCACTAACTCTACTTTCCCGTGTTCGGCATCTTTACCTACGATGATGCGCACGGGAATACCTACTAAATCGGAGTCTTTGAATTTAACCCCAGGCCGTTCCTCCCGATCATCCAGCAGCACCTCCACACCGCGATCCTGCAGCTGGTTGTATAATTTCTCGGCTATTTGCATCTGAAGCCTGTCTTTCACAGAAATCGGAATAATATGAACTTGAAACGGGGCTAGTGCATAAGGCCATATCATTCCGTTCTGATCGTGATTTTGCTCTACAATGGCAGAAAGGATCCGGGATAAGCCAATGCCATAGCAGCCCATAATCATCGCTTGCTCAGCTCCAGACGCATCCAGAAAGGTCGCACCCAGCTTCTCACTATATTTGGTGCCCAATTTAAATACGTGTCCGATCTCAATTCCACGATGAAGTTTCAATTCCCCTTCGTCACATCGAGGACATCTATCCCCTTCTATGACATTGCGCAAGTCAGCCACATGCCGAAGATCTATATCGCGCCTTGGGTTCACATGTCGATAATGGTAATCCAGCTCGTTCGCGCCTGCGATACCGCTGGACATTTGGACAACGGCGTAATCCACCCACACAGGGATTGTCAATCCGTATGGGCCTATGAACCCCGAGGGGGTTCCAGTCGCCTTTGACACGATGTCTGTACTTGCTATTTCGAATTTTTCACTACCTAAAATATGTTTAATTTTCACTTCGTTAACCTCATGATCCCCCCTAATAACTACAGCAATAGGTTGATCGTCAGCCATATAAATCAGTGTTTTGATGATTTCTTTGGGCTCTATGTGAAGCGATTCAACCAGTTGATCTATTGTACACAGGCCTGGAGTATGGAATTTTTCCATTTTAGCTGTATCAAAAGAAGGAGGGCTGACTTGTTCATTTTTATATGAGACAGGAGATATTTCTATTTTTCCCGTCGACCGCGCCACGGATTTTTCAAGATTAGCTGCATATTCACAGCAGGTACATGCTACAATGGTGTCCTCTCCAATATCAGCTAGAGCCATAAATTCATGGGTTTCACCTTCGCCACCAATGGCACCCGCATCTGCTTCTACTGCACGAAAGTTTAGACCACAGCGAGTGAAAATGCGATGATATGCCTGGAACATGGTCGAATAGGTATGATCTAGTCCTTCCCAATGTGCATCAAACGAATAGGCATCCTTCATCAAAAATTCTCTACTGCGAAGCAGGCCAAATCGCGGACGTCGTTCATCCCGAAATTTGGTTTGAATTTGATACAACGTTACAGGCAATTTGCGATAAGAATTCACTTCATTTCGTATTAAAGACGTAATGACCTCTTCATGTGTAGGCCCCAAAGCAAACTCCCGACCATGCCGATCTTGCAAACGCATCAACTCAGGACCATAAACATCGTATCTTCCTGATTCTTGCCACAGCTCCGTTGGCTGCAATACAGGCATCAGCAGCTCCCCCGCCCCTACGCGATCCATTTCATCCCGTACGATTTGCTCTACTTTTCTGAGCACCCGTCTGCCCAGGGGCATATAGGTGTACATTCCAGCCGCCAGTTGGCGGATAAATCCTCCCCGCAGCATAAGCTGATGACTGATCACTTCAGCTTCTGCGGGTGCTTCACGCAAGGTTGTCAGTAATAATTGGCTTTGGCGCATGTGTAGCTTCCTCCTTGTTGGACGATAAAATGTACGCAAAAAGACACATCCGTCAGGGACGAATGTGTCGTGGTACCACCCTTCATTTGACCGTAGCCATACACGGAACGGTCCTTCATTAGATTACGGCGTCTAGCCGGTAACGGTTTATCATACAAACCGCTACAGCTCGCAAGGCAGGGAAACGTTCATTCGCGGCGAGAAACCTTTCAGCCCATGAGTTTCTTCTCTGTACAGCGAGTATTGAACCTTTGATCCTTGGTCTACACTATTCCTATATATTACAATTTTCACCACTTTACACGAAATGTAATTTCTAGTCAAGGAGATAATCTTCTGCTACACAGCAAGAAACTCGTTACCCTGCTCTGCCTGTAAGGGCCGCATAGAATAGATCAGTCTGTCCATCATACAACATGCTCCTTTTACAAATTCAATAATTGAGGCCATTACATACGTGAAGCTCCAAATATGCGCTGTTGTAGGTTAGAGTTCTCTTGATTAATTATGTATCATTCTTTTTAAAATACACGCCCTTGAAAAACACAAAATTTTGCGTATGTGTGCCATACAGCTCCTGAAACCTAGAATGAAGTTTATTCATAGAAAGAGTCTCTGAGACCGTCCGATCCGTTTGCAGGGTCAAGTCGACACAGCTAATTCCAAATTGGCACACTTGCTCCATAGGATAACCTTGGGTAATTCCATATATCATCCCGGCAATAAAAGCATCATCTGCGCCTGTGACATCAATGACCTCTTGAACGGGATGAATGGGAATTTGGCCATGAGTTCCATCCTGAGAGGCGTACAAAACACGATCAGCACCGCAGATAAAAATGACATTCTGAACTCCAAGTTTGTGAAAAATTCGGGTGGCATCCAACATATGCTGATCATCTGTAAGTTCTAGCTCCAAATAGGCTTCAGCCTCCACCGGTTTACATACCAGCCACTCCACTCCATGCAAATTTCGGGGAAGCTTTCTCATCTTCGAGGCCGATACCGAAGAAACGACAATCGGAATCCGATGCTCATGACAGACATGTATGGTGGCTGCAATTACGTTCATAGAGAAATTAGTGTCCAGCAGAACGAGTCGGGATGAGGCAATTAAAGGAGCATTTTCAAAAATTACTGAAGGACGAATCTGATCATAAATCTCCATTTCTGCTGTCGCTACAATCAGTTCACCACGCTCGTTCAGCAAGGCAGTATAAACCCCAGTTGACGGTTCACCTTGGACTTGCAGAGGAACCACGTGCATGTAACGGCTGGACTGTTCGATAATAAATTCACCTTCCGCATCGTCCCCAACTGCGGTCAGCAAGCTGACCCGCTGGCTCAACCTCCCTAAATTTTCGGCTACATTTCGTGCTACCCCACCGCAAGATTGCAGTCTTGTACTGCTCGGATTGGAGGTATGAAGCTGAAATGTACCTTTAATCATGATTTTACGATCCAAATTGGCCCCCCCGATACATAGTATTGGTTTGCTAGAGGGCCAAGGCTCGTCCTGTTCATTTTGGTGGATTTTTTTTAATTTCATCATTTGACTCCTTTCTCGAGTCTATTCGTTAAAATGATTTAAATTTGTACAGAAATAGGCACTATATAAAATTAACACGTTCCAAATGTCATATTCCCAAGAATAATGTCGAGTTCGTTAAAATATCCTAAAGTTACACATGCAAAAAAACACCCTATTGTAAAGATATCTTTCACTTTTACGATAGGGTGATTGGGTTGGAACTACAGCATAGTTCTTCCTTACATTATGTTATTCAGGATTTTTGCAAAATCCTCTATTTCAAAATAAATAGAGCTGCTCCGTGAGGAGGTAAATCTGTGGACAGCTCTTGTGCTAAAACACCTAAATCTACATGGTTCCATAAATCTCTGGCATTTGCCTGACCTTCAATACCAAGGTCTTTTAAGGATACACGCACCTTTGAAGATTCATCCCCAGCATTAAACAAAGCTGCATATACATGCCCTTTCCCGTTATGTGAAGTCCAAACGATATGTTCATCCTTTCTATACACCTGCCGTGCATTCAAACCGTTGCGATGAGCATTTAACACTTCTTCATTAGTCAGCAAAGAAAGAGTCCATGCATCATTATCCCGCAGTTCGCCCCCGAACATCAGGGGAGACCGGAAAATGCTCCACAAGGTCATCATCGTTAGCTGCTCATCCTTAGTAAAGCGTGTCCATCTGTCATGGCTGCCGGAATCTACCGAATCTACCGAACGAATACCCAGATGACCCAGTGGTAGCATGTCGCAATCCGGCCAGTGACCCGGACCTACATGTTCCGCCCATTTCTCGCAGCGCTCAAACATACCATACAGTAAAGGCCATACATCCCAGAAGTCATCAGTCATACGCCACATATTCACGTTTGCGATTAAATCAGATGCATGCTCCAGCGGTGCAGGACCAGGCGATAGACTCAACACCATCGGACGTCCGCATTGGGCGATAGCCCGCCTAATCAATTCAATTTCCGCCAAATGAATACCATAGAGACGTGATGCAGCAATGTCATCTACTTTGACAAAATCCACACCCCATTCCGCATACAGATCAAACAACGAATTATAGTACTCCTGTGCGCCTTCCTTGGATGCATCTACCCCATACATATCTGTGTTCCAGGGACAAATAGAGTTGGGATGCGCAATTTGTCTCGCCGTGGCTGTGGTTCCCAAAATCGGGGTATCCTGATGCACCGCCTGACGGGAGATGCCTCTCATAATATGTATACCAAATTTCAATCCCAGACCGTGTACATATTCCGCAAGAGCTTGGAAGCCTCGTCCATCTGCTGCCGAAGGAAACCGATTCACTGCTGGAATAAGACGTGAAAATGAATCCATTTCCAATGGGACAAACGGGCGATACTGTGAAGATACTGCTCCTGACTCATACCACTGAATATCTACCACGACATATTCCCAACCATATTCCTTCAGATGCTCCGCCATATATTGAGCATTTCCCCGTACTTCCTCTTCCCGTACTGCTGCACCGTAGCAATCCCAGCTATTCCACCCCATAGGTGGTGTATGCGCTGTCAAATGATGCTTCATTTCATTCATCCTTTCATCCAGTAGATCTCATCCTGCTACCAAAAATCCCCTCATCAGTACGTAACTATTATAATGTAAACCCTTACTTTTGTCGCTCGTCTCCTTTTTCATTTCCACTTTTTATACATTTAAGTTGACTAACTAAAAGAATGTGGTACATTTAAAATTGCTTTTAAAAAACTTTGACTTGAATCAGAGGGTGATTTTACATGTGTGAACATACTTATCGAATTTTGTTGTTTTACAAATATGTCAACATTGAAGATCCTGCCACCTTTACGGCAGAGCATCTGGCTTACTGCAAGGAGCTGGGCGTCAAGGGAAGAATCTTGATTGCTGCGGAAGGAATCAACGGAACACTGTCTGGTACAGTAGAGCAAACGGAGCAATATATGCGTGATTTGCGCGCCAATCCGAAATTCCACGATATCGTTATTAAAATAGATGAGTCTGACGGTCATGCGTTCAAGAAAATATTTGTACGCCATCGTCAGGAGCTTGTTACGCTGCGTCATGAAGATGAGCTGGACCCTAATGAAATTAGCGGTAAGCGTCTGTCACCAAAGGAGTTTTATGAACAGCTTCAAGATGAAGATGTAGTTGTTCTGGACGGACGTAATGACTATGAATATGACATCGGTCATTTCCGCGGGGCTATTCGCCCCGAAGTCGAATCGTTCCGTGAATTTCCACAATGGATTCGCAACAATATGACTCAGTTCAAAGACAAGAAAATTCTGACGTACTGCACCGGAGGTATCCGTTGCGAAAAGTTATCGGGTCTTCTGATCAAAGAAGGATTTAACGATGTAGGCCAGTTGGATGGCGGCATTGTGACTTACAGCAAGGACCCAGAAGTACAAGGACGTTTGTTTGACGGTAAATGCTACGTATTTGACGAACGAATCTCGATTCCGATCAATCATACGGATGAGGACGTCATTGTCGGCAAGTGCTTCCATTGTGAAACGCCGAGCGATCATTATATCAACTGCCCAGTGTGCAATCTCCAGCATATTGCATGTCCAGATTGCGAAGAACAGCATCAGCACTATTGCTCTGACGATTGCCGAACCAAAGCGGAAACCGTAGCTACTGCATAAATTGGCAGTATCATTGGTTCATTATAATAAAAGGGATGCCCTATTAGCCGTTCATCATGGCTGTGGGCATCCCTTTTATTGTTTTCACAATAAGTGTCGTAGGCTTCATAGTATATACCTATGGCCTTGATTGTATTTTCATCTTGGACGGGCTCGAAAGTAGCGTCTTATAATGGAAAATGTCATTACAGAAAGGATGGGTGGAATTCATGATTCAAATCGTACTTTCAACTCTATTATCGGTTATCGTTCCGCTGTCCATTCCGGTGATCGCCGGATTTTTACTTGGAAAATTCATGAAGCTGGAAACGAAACCGCTCTCGACTTTGTATTTATATTTTTTAAGCCCCGCCATGATTCTGGACACGCTACTCAAAGCACAGCTTACCTGGCATGATGTGGCGCAGACTGCCGCTTTTTCAATATTAAACCTGCTGCTGTTGTGGGGAATTGCACAATTAGCAGGGAAAATCTTTAGACTGAGCACTCCGGAAACGGCTGGACTTACCTTAATCTCCACACTCACCAATAGTGCAAATTATGGCCTGCCCCTAATTTTACTTGCCTTTGGGCAGCTCGGTCTGGATAAAGCCTCCGTGTATGTCGTCATCCAGATAATTATAGTCAATACCATTGGCGTTTATTTTGCAGCCCGCTCTGAATTTTCTGTTCAAAGTGCTGTTAAGTCGGTGTTTTCACTTCCTGCGATCTATGCAGCTCTACTCGCCATGGGACTGCGGCTACTGGACTGGCATCTTCCCTCAGGGATTCAATCAGGCGTCTCGATGATTGCTGCTGCCTATTCTCCGGTCGTGCTGGCGATTCTGGGTACCCAGATGGCTTATGTAAAAATATTTAAGTTGGAGTCGTCTATTAAAAAAGCCAGCTACGCCGGACTAACAATTCGGCTTCTACTCTCCCCACTTGCGGCTTGTCTTGCTATGCTGATACTGGGAATTTCAGGTCTTTTGTTCTCCGTTCTCTTCATTCTGGCCTCAATGCCGGTTGCTGTAAATGCTGTCATTTTAGCAGAAAAATTTAATGCATCGCCAAAACTGGTTTCCACCTGCATCCTGTGGAGCACGCTTGCCTCATTCCTGATATTGCCTATTCTGATTATGTTGGTGGCAGGTTAGCGAGAAAAAAAGACTCTCTACACCATAGAGAGCCATGCGCGATTCTGTCTCCATTCTACTTGCACAGGCGTTTCAAAAAAAGCACTAAGCGTTTCACTGCTTAGAATATCAGTCGTTTTACCTTTAGCAAATACCGTGCCCCGGCGGATTAAAATCGTATGCGTGTACATCGGTAGAATTTCTTCGATATGATGTGTAACATACAGTAAATTCGGCGAAGCCGGCGACTCCGATAACTGGCGAATGCTATCCAGCAATGCTTCCCGGGAAAAAAAGTCCAAACCATTACACGCCTCGTCCAAAATCAGTAGCTTGGGCGAGGCCATTAATGCGCGGGCGATAAGCACTTTCTGCTTTTCTCCCTGTGAGCATCCCTGATACAACCGATCCACGAGATGAGCACACCCCAGTTGCGTCATAAGCTGAACGGCCTGTTCATAATCTGTATCCGTCGTCTGATCATAAAGTCCAATGGAGGCAAATTTGCCACTAATAACAACATCCTGCGTACGCTGACTCCCATTAATTCTTTCCTGTAAAGAGGAACTGACCCAACCAATAGATTTGCGCAGCTCCCTCAGATCCACATCCCCAAAGGTATGGCCCAATACACCAACACTACCTGTGGTTGGCCATATGTAACCGTTAATCATATTGAGCATCGTTGTTTTACCTGACCCATTCAAGCCGAGTACAGCCCAGTGCTCTCCCTCAGCTACCTGCCAATTGATTTGATCTAGTATGGTGCGGTTATCTCTCTTCCAGCTTACATTGTTAAGTTCAATGACAGAATTCATGGCTGTACATCCTTTCTATTCGTCGTATCATCAGATGTTTATACGCATAGTAAAGATCATCATTAGTACGTCTAGCTTCTCTTTCATGTAAGCATAGCACAGGGTCACAGGTTGTTCAATTTTAAATAACCCACTCCATTGTTCATATAGGAGTGGGCTGGCAATGTAGTAATCTACTGGTCAAGATATTTTTTCTTTTTTAGGATCTTTAACTACTTTCTTATCTTTATCTTTATTTTTATCTTTATTTTTATCTTTATTTTTATCTTTGCTTGGGACGGTGACTTTCCTTTTTTCATTAGCCAGCCGCCAATAGCTTAATACTTTACGGTACATGGACTTATCTGATAATTGGTTAAAAATATATGGGTCTGGCTTCGTATTCACCTCAATAATCCATGGGGTAAAGCGATGATCCAGTCCAATATCCACACCAATTTGCCGGAAATTTGGATATGTTTTTTGCAGTTGTTTGGCGATGGTAAGACCCAGTTCATTTAGTTTCTTGACCAGCTCCGCCTGTTTGCTTTGCGATAAATGGGATTTTAGTAACTGCTCCAAGGCCATCGGCTTGCCACCACTATGATAGTTAGTCACGATTTTACGGGGATGACCCAGACGTCCAATAATTCCAGTAGACTCCCATAGCCCTTTTTCATTACGCTGCACCATGACCCGAATATCAAAATAACGCATTTGATGGCGTAGTAAATGGATTCCCTTTTGAATAAGATAACTTTTCTTCCCCGTATGTTTCGATAGGCTGGTATATAGTGCATCCAAATGTTTAAATTCTTGACGCGCTTCCTCAAATTGATAGGCGAAACGCTGGCCAGCCTCCTGCTCTACTCTCATTACACCTTTACCAAAGGTACCTCGCTCGGGTTTTACATAGACCATACCGTACTTCTCCAGCATTGACTTCAAATTTGCTTTGTTATATTTCCGAGTTTCAGGTACATAAGGTTTGATGCTGCCATGCTGGAGCAACAATTGGGTTTTATGCCATTTGCTGCGCAACGCCTGCGCTTGTGAAGAATTCACTTGCCCCTCTCCTCTCTACTCTCAGGTAGAACGCTCCTGTTAAAAAAGATCAATCTATCGTATGCGCTAACTCCCCATTCGAAGCTTCATCAGCCCTGTCCTGCATAGAAATGGACGTTTGACCTTGCCCGGTCGAAAGCGCCTGTCCAAGCATACGATATTGGGAGACGCTGGGAGCGTATATTTGCACATATAGGGAGTGAATAACATGTCAGCGCAATCGGATGGTCCACGGAAGGGTTCCCTTACGATCGATGTTCTGATTCCCGCAATTGATAAAGATATTGCCACACTACCGCTGGTAATTGACAGTCTGCGCCGTCACGTGCAGCACCGAATTGGAAATATTTATATCGTTTCACCGCAAAGCACCGGGATTCGCCGTCTGTGCGTAAACAAGAAATGTACATTTATAGACGAAAAAACGGTGCTGCCCATTACCAAAAAACATATCCATTACGGAACAACGCGCTGGGACCGTTCAGGCTGGCTGTATCAACAATTGCTCAAAATGAATGGCGACAAAATCAGTAAAGCCTCTTTTTTCCTCGTCATTGACGCGGACACGGTTTTGATTCGTCCACATACGTTCCGTAAAGACGGAAAAACGATTTTTTACTACCGCAGCTGGAGCCAGCCTGAGTATTTTCGCACCCATCACAAGCTGATGGGCGTTAAAGCTCCCTCACCAAAGTCCTTTGTTACTCATTATATGCTTTTTGAAAAAGCGCGGCTTACCCAGCTCAAGCAAGTTATCGAGGCCCGTCATGGAAAACCTTGGTACAACGCAATTATCCACAGTATAGACCGGACAAAACAGTTTGGGTTTTCCGAATATGAAACGTATGCCAACTATTTATACAGTAATCAGCCCTCTCGGATGATTTTGCGCAAGTCATTGAATAAAGCGCTTCATCGTCGGGCTTCTTCCCTGTCGCAAAAACAATTGGATGTCTTGGCCAAGAGCTATCGCTCCTTATCTTTTCATCAACGCAAGGTGTACCAGCTTACTCCAAAAACAAAGATTGAATCATCGCTAAAATAGTTTTTAAAATCCTGCAAAATGATGCAGTCCAAAATAGATCTGCATTGAAGGAGGAAACGTCCGTGCGCATCGTATTATTATGCGGTGGTGCCGGAAAACGGCTATGGCCACTATCCAACGAAATCCGGTCGAAGCTGTTTCTCCGGTTGTTGTCCGCTCCTGACGGGCATAAGGAATCTATGCTCGGTCGGGTGTACCGTCAGCTTACCTTAACCGGGCTGGATTCCTCTGCCCTGCTTCTGGCTCATCGGAGTCAGGTAAATCTAGCCTTTCGCCATACAGAAGGTCGTCTGCCCGTTCTGGGCGAGCCTGCCAAACGTGGAACCTTCACCGCTGCTGCACTGGCAGCTGCTTATTTTCACACCAGAGGCACAGGGCTGGATGAAGTTCTCTGCATTGCCCCAGCGGACATGTTTGCAGGAGAGGATTTCTTCCATAGCATAGCAGCGCTCTCCGGCATATTGTTTGAGAGCGGAGCCGATCTGGCTATGCTTGGGACAAGGCCCACTCATCCCTCCGACCAATACGGCTACGTCGTTCCGGGTCTGCAAATGATACGGGAAGGGAAAACTTCCTATGCGCAAGTTGCTCGCTTCACAGAAAAGCCGGATCTCCCCGGAGCACAACAGCTTATTCATCAGGGCGCGCTCTGGAACTGTGGTGTTTACGCTTTTACATTACGGTATATGTTGTCCTGTATGGAGCGAAGTGATCTGCCGCTGAACGATAAAGCATTATGCGCGATGTATGATAGCCTCCCCGTTCGCAGTTTCGACGAAGAGATTGCAGAGCGTGCCGAACATGCCATCGTCCTGCCCTACGATGGCGAATGGCACGACATCGGCAACTGGCAGGCTCTAACAGAGCAGCTAAACAGTCAAGTAATCGGGCGTGGACAGATTAGTGGGCAGACTCACGGCACGCATATCGTTAATGAGCTGCCCTATCCACTTCATGTCATTGGTGTGGAAGATATTATTGCTGCCGCGAGTCCCGATGGCATTCTCATTGCGTCCAAGAGCCATGCCCACGTAATCAAGGAGCAGCTAGGTAAACTTCAACTTCACCCCATGCATGGTGAAACCTCTTGGGGCAGTTACCGAGTGCTGGACGAATTTGATCATCGGAGTCTGAGCGATATACTGGCCATACGGCTGACGGTACTGCCAGATCAACGTTTGAATGGCCGTATTCACGGCAGTGGACTTAAAGTATGGACGATCGTGTCCGGCCGGGGAGAGGTCATGCTGAACGGAGAACGTTTTGCTGCGGCAAGCGGTTCTGTATTTAGCATTCCGGTCGATACGCATCACACAATCCGTGCCGATCTGGATACACCACTGGAGCTAATTGAGGTACGTCTGGGAAACAGCTTGGTGAACGCCTTCTATAAATCCGAGTCCTGACAACACATAGATCAGGATTTTGCAAAATTTGATTCCAGTCGCTCCAAAGTGCAATATATAGACGAACTAGACCATTTCGATCTATATATTGTTCATTGGAAGTCGCTTATTGGATTTTTGCAAAATCCTCAGATATAATGCACGCTACGGATTCTGAACGAAGGTCGCAGGTCGCACATAAAAAATCGCTCCTGAGCAAGGTGAAAAAGTCCTTGCTCCAGAAGCGATTTTATTTTGTGATGCAGTTACCTTTGACTATTCCGGCTTCTTTTAAAAAATGCTGAACGATCTCCAACTGATAGTGTATGCGTACTTTCTTGGGCAGGCTCCAACCCGTTTCCACGGTAACCGCGCGTGCACCTAAAATACGGGCTACAGCGGTGCGGGAGGAACCTGGAAGCTCATGCAGCCGAATGTTGAAATGTCGGTCGCTCACCTGGATGGAGCGATTCATTCGCTTAATAATCCGACGAACCGTAGGAACCACCGGATTACCCTTGTTGGAGATCAGCGTTTGACCAAGCACCTTGGCATCCTTTTGTGACAATCCGTTAGCCTCATGCAAGTCGAGGTACCATTCAGGTTGATGCTTTTGTGTTAATTTGAATAGAGCAGCGGAAAGCGGTTGTGTTGCTAGCTGCTTTTTTTTGCGCGGAAAGGTTCGATTAAGATCAGGTATTCCTCTAATCCGTTTGCGGTAAGCCTCTTGATTTACAATCGGTACAATTATAAGCTTACCCTGGCTAATTCGCAGCTTTTGCTGATTCAAAAGCTTCACCAATTTCTCAGCAGCTCGTATGCTTGCTATTTCCTTACCATGTATCCCCGCGACCACCATCACACACGGACCTTTCTGCCCCCCTGTGACTATATAATAAGGAGTTGCCCAAGAGCCATTTCCGAGCATATATCGTTTGACCTGCATCCCCTTCACCTCCGTATAGGCTGTCGTTGTCCTCTCTTCTGTTCTCGCCGACGGATGATTTCACGGTATAGTCTTAAGTAGTTACTGGTCATCTGTTTGTTGGTAAATCTTTGGTTGACATATGAACGAAGCTGCGCTGGTGACGGATAATTTTTTTGCTGTGCCTTTCCTGCCATTTGGCTAACTGATTTGCAAATCAACTGTGGAAAGCCCAAGAGTACCTCGGGAACGGAGCCATTTTTTAATGCCAGCACCGGTGTTCCACAAGCCATGGCCTCGACCATTACGAGTCCAAATGGCTCTTCCCACAGTGTCGGAAACAGCAGACACTCTGCATGTTTCAGCAGCTTCTGTTTCTGAGCACCTCCAACTGCACCTACATAGCGTATATTCGGATTACGCTGAATTCGTTTCTGAATCTCTTTACGGAAAAATTCTGGAGCTTTGATAGGACCTGCAATAAGCAGTTTTTTTCCTGTTCGTTCTGCAACCTGAATGGCCTGCAATACACCTTTATCTCGTATGATTCTGCCCATAAACAGCAAGTAGCCACGCTTCTCACTGCTGAACTCGTATTCATGGGTGTTGATACCATTATAGATATAAAAACCTTTGCCCCTGCCCATCAGCTGACGCGCTCGTTTACTGACATATACCGGGTTTTTACCGTGTCTCTTCACTGGAAGATGAACGGTGCATACTGATGGACAAGGCAGCTTCCTACGTCCCACAGAAGAACGAAAAGTATGATCATGAATGATATGTGTGTTGGAAGGCATATGCCGGAGTACATATTGGGGGATCTGACTTTGTTTCAAACCCTTGGGGTAGGTAATCAACCGCGCACTGCTCCTGCTCCCACGGGCGGCAAACAGCGATACATGATGCCCTCGTCTCACCAATTCCTCAGTTAATTCATGCACGACCTTTTCCGTTCCGCCTTTGTTAGAGGGTACCGGCTGTGCATCGGGATAGTTGGAAATGACCTGAACAATGGTTAGACGCCGTTTTTTGAGTGCTTTATTCTGCCTTGAAGCCATACGAATTCCCCTTCCTGACCGGAAATACGGTGTGATCCTTACGATGTCAACGGGAATCAGAGCATACTCCCGTACAAGTTATAAATTGTAGTATATAGGTATGTATATTTTGCGTGATTGCTTGTGCCAATCGTCTGCAAGTCGTTTTTTGCCATACGAGCCTATCTATAAGGGGAGTCTATACAATTTGTCAAGCTAAAATTAAGGAGAAAATTCTCATCGTTTTCTAATAAATGAGGACAAAGCGTTGGGGTAACAGGTTTGTAACCATGAGTGGTAAATTCCGGACATTTTATTTGTGTTATTGTCATTTCAGGACATCAACACAATACGAATAACGGAGGAATTTATATATGAAACGTACTTCTAAAAAATTGTGGATGGGTATTTGCTTTACTATGACTTTGGCATTGAGCGCAGGGAGCTTCGTCGTTGGGCCAGCCACCACTCATGCCGCTTCGGCAAGTAAAGCTGATCAGATTATTTCTAAAGGTTCCCAGTTTATGGGTGTGCGTTATGAGCATGGAGCCCCAGCAGGCAATACAAGATCTTTTGACTGCTCTTCGTTCACTCAATATGTATTTGCACAAAATGGCATCAAGCTTCCACGTTCGTCCAGACAGCAATCAACTGTTGGCACTTTCGTACCGCGTAGTCAGCTGAAAAAAGGCGATTTGGTCTTTTTCTATGCGCCAATTCATCATGTAGCCATTTACATGGGGAACGGCAAAATTCTGCATACGTATGGTAAAGGCGGCGTAACGGTTACAGATCTAAATTCGGGCTGGTGGAGCCGCAATTACACAACAGCACGTCGTGTCCTCTAGGATAAATTTTAGTTGATTCCCATCCACCGAATGCTTAACTTACAAATAACAATAAAAGGGCTGTTCCGCGAGTAGATATTTCTACTGGAGGGACAGCCTTTCCTTTTGTCTTTGGGGCAGCGTGACGATGACTACCGTTCCTTCTCCTTCTACGCTCTCCATACGTATCGTACCCTGATGAGCATCTGTAATTGCCTTGGCAATCGGCAACCCCAGCCCGGTCCCTCCAGTTTTACGATGCCTGGAGCTATCTACCCGATAAAATCGTTCGAAGACCCGCTTGATCTCGCCCTCAGGTATTCCGATCCCATAATCCTTAACCCGGATATAGACATCCTTTTTATCTTTAGATAACCCTATTTCAATCTCATCCGAGCTGTATTTTAATGCATTATCCAGTAGGATCACTAGCAATTGCTTCATTTTTGTCAGGTTGGCATCCAGCCAAATTTCTTTCTCTTCGGTTAAAATAGAAATTTGACGATCATGTACAGGCTTGAGATGCGCTACTACCTGTTGACAACAACCGATCATTTCTATCCGCTCATGCGGCTCAGGGTCTTTCTGCTGTGAGGAGGCAAGAGTCAGCAACTGCTGTGTCATCGTACGCATTCGCTGAGTTTCTTCATAGATCGATTCAATGGATTCCTTATGAATGTCCTCATCACGCGTGCCCCACCGCCGCAGCATGTTGGCATAGCCCTCAATAATCATAAGTGTGGTATTCAGTTCATGTGAGGCATCTGAAACAAACTGCTGCTGGCTCTGAAAGCTTTCTTCTAATCTCTCCATCATTCGGTTAAAAGTAGCGGTCATTTGGGACAATTCATCTTGATTATGACTGCCAGCGGGGATTTTTTTAAATTTTAAGCTTCTCTCAATTTCCTGCATCGTTTGAATACTACTGGAAATCGGCAGCAATATGGCATTCGCCAAAATCGTGCTCCCTACCAAACTTAGCATCATTGCTCCTACAGTCGAAGTGATGAGAATCGTATTTAAAATATCGAGATTGGTTTCGAGTGCATCCCATTTTTCCACGATCTCCAGCGTTCCCTTCTGATTGCCCTCCGGAGAAAGCACGGGGAGATGGATTACCAGAATTTTATGACCCTGTACATCAGTCAATTGAGAGCTTTGAGAAGTGTTAAAACGAATATCGCCCAGCTTAAAGCGTGACTGGCGACTTACTTCATACAGAAGTCGGGATTGCTGATCAAACACCCTCAGAATAGTATCTCCGGAAAGCTCATCTTTCAATTTTGGACTCCATGCATTCTTCAGAATCATGGTATGTCCGGTTTCGGCAATGATTTCAGTCCACTTATTTTGCAGCACTTCTCTTTCATTTCGCGTAGCGATTTTGACGAACAACAAATGAACCGTGACATCCACAAACAGGAGTATTATCATCACTAAAATAGAACTGAGCAGGGTGATTTTGGTCCGCAGCTTCAATGTTCTTCCTCCCTGATGCAGTACCCCACACCACGTACGGTTTTAATTAATTTCTTTTTGTATCCATGATCAATTTTTTTGCGAACATACCGGATATACACATCTACGACATTCGTATCACCAACAAAATCAAACCCCCACACGTTCTGAATCAATTCATCCCGCTGCAATACCTGATTTTTGTGCTCCATCAGATAGAGAAGCAGATCATATTCTTTGGGCGTCAGTTCGATTCGGTTTCCTTCCCGCACCACTGACCTAGTCTTGCGTTCCAACACCAAGCTATCCACTTGGAGCCTGGACGACAACTTGTCCTCTTTTTGTGAAGCGGTAGCTGTTGACCCCATTTGATGCCTCATACTGGCCCGCATCCGCGCTAATAACTCCTCGATCTCAAAAGGCTTCGTAATGTAATCATTGGCACCTTCATCCAGACCTGAAACCTTATCAGGAGTCGTGTTACGTGCAGTGACCATAATTACTGGTGTATGATTGTCCACTTTTCGAATCTGCTTCAGCACCTCGACCCCGTTCATCTCCGGCAGCATGACATCCAGAATGATGATATCCCATTTACCAGTTAGAGCTTTTTCCAATCCTTCTCTGCCCGTTTGTGCGATTTCAACTGCATATCCTTCATGGGATAACTCTAACTGAAGCAATCTGGATATCTTCTCTTCATCATCAATGACCAGCACCGACTTTTCCATCGCAAAACCACCTATTTCTATAGAAAAAACAAATGAGTAACGGAAATGACATTCATTTTTTATTTGATTTTAAGCTTTTATCCGTGTAGTCGCTCTATAATATAACTTTGTTATTCAATTTTTTGATGTTAAGGAGTAATTTATTCATGTTAATTAATGTAGACTATGCTTTATTTCACTGGATCAATGAACTCGCTAATTCCCTCGCCTTTTTGAATGGAACCATGCGTTTCTTGGCGCAATATGCACCGTATTTATTCGGAGTGGCTTTGCTGATTTACTGGTTCACCTTTAAAATGCCGCATCGAATGATGGTTTTAGAAGCCGTTATAACGGTTTGTATCGGCTTTGTAATTAGTTGGGGTCTTGGACATTTGTTTTACAGAGATCGGCCTTTTGTCGGACATTCAGTCATTCAGCTTATTCATCATGATCCCAATGCTTCATTCCCGAGTAACCATGCACTTGGAGCGTTTTCTCTGGCTGCCATTTTATGGCTTCATCATCAAAAATTTCGTGTTCTCTGGGTTATTTTAGCTGTACTCATCGCAGTATCCCGCGTATGGACCGGAGTGCATTATCCCTCGGATATTTTGGCAGGTGCGCTTATTGGTGCAGGTTGTGCCATCGGCGTTCATCAATTCATTCGAAGTCGGAAGCTACCTGGCATCTTTATGCAGGCGGCTATTATATTTTATGAAAAATGGGAGCAGAAGCTGGGGCTCAAGCCTGGTGAACAGGCCAGAACCAAGATGACTGAACACACTTCCTCTGTCCAAATGAAAAGCAGACGCTAAAGCGTCTGCTTTATTTAGAAACTTCATTATTTATGCAACCCGTTATGCTGTGATTTAGAGCGAAGTGACAACATTCGTCGTTCTTCGTACCGCTGATAAAACCAAATACAAGCCGCCATCCAGCAGCCACTCATAAAATAGCCACCCACAACGTCGCTCGGATAATGTACGCCCAAATAAATGCGGCTCGTGCCGATTGCTACAATCAGCAGGCTGCTGAGTACAATAAGAAGGATACGCCCCAGCCTAGAAGGAACATGCTTCCACACTAAAAATGTCAGCGCCGCATACATGCTGAAAGCTGTCATGGAATGTCCGCTCGGAAAACTGTATCCATTCTCTTCAATAATACGGTTAATCTCCGGTCTCGCACGCTGAAAAAGCAATTTTAGTATCGTGTTCAGCATTACCGATCCCAATACACCCGCCGCCAAAAAAAGCAGTTCTCTGCGGTGTCCCAATACTCTATAGAGCACGAACATGGCAATTAAAATGATGATCACAACTGGAATACCACTGCCGATCATGGTAAAAAATTTCATTAGACGGGTCATGGCGGGCGACTCCAGTTGTCCAATAGCCGAAATAATTTCCTGGTCAAAATGCCGAACTTGATGGTCACTCACCCATAATGCGACTAAGCCAAAACCGAATGCACATACTATACATGTGAGCAGAGCCAAGGAAATGGGCAGCTTTGTTGATGTTTGCTTCATTTTCTGTAGTTCCTCCATAATATTCATTGCGTGATAAAACAAAGTGCAGCATTAGCTTAGATATAGGTCTTACTTTGCCCACTTTTCCCTTATCATTTCATTAAAAGAATTAGTTGCATCCTCCACATAATGAAACCCGTTTTCAAAAAATATCACTTTCAGAATCATTTTATAATATAAGAAATTCATATTGACTACAAAATCGCAAGCGGACTGTAGCGAAAAAAGCAACAACAAAAAAGGACGCCATTCAAGCCTTATAAACGGCTCGAATGACATCCTATGATTACACGTGGCATACTACAAACGTAATTCCCAAGTTAAACAAGCATCATCTACTAATTAGGTTGGTGTGACTTCTCCAAGTTTAACCTTACTCTCTGCTTCCTCTATTGGATAGCGTCTGCGGAACCACAGCGACTGAAGCAGCAAGAAGGTGCCGCTTACTGTCCAATATAATGGCATGGCAGCAGGGGCATTGAAGGAAAAGACCGCCATCATAATCGGTGAAAGATAGCCCATGATCGCAAATTGCTTGCGCTGGTCAGGCGTCATCTGAAACTGAGAAAGCTTGGCCTGTGCCAAGTATACAATTGCGACGACGATTGACAAAATCCAGTCCGGCTGTCCGAGCCGGAACCATAGGAAAGAGTGAGATGCGAGCTCCGGGGTTAAGCGGATTGCTGTATACATACCGCTCAAGATCGGGAGCTGAATGAGAATAGGCAGACAACCGATATTAAGCGGATTGAATTGATGTTCTTTGTAAAGCGACATCATTTCCTGCTGCATACTCTGCTGGCTGGTGGTATCTTTCTTGTTTTCATACTTCTTCTTAATTCGGTCCAAGTCGGGCTGCATAGCGCTCATCTTGCGCTTCATACCCTGCTGGGCACGCGTTTGACGCATCATAAGAGGCAGTAAGGCCAGACGGACAATGAATGTCAATGTCATAATCGCCAGCCCAAAGCTTCCACCAAACCATTGCGCCAATTGCTGAATAAGCCAAGAAAGCGGGAACACCACGTAATGATTAAAAAATCCGGGTGTCTGTGCATTTATCTCCGCAGCATTCGCACCACAACCAGACAGTAGCATGACCACCGCCAACGCTACCATTAATCCAAATATCCGTTCTTTTTTACCCCAAAAGGTGAATCCCTTGAATCGTTTCATATGTTCCTCCTCGTTGATTGGCTGTGCCATCGTTCAACGAGGGAGAACAATCGGATGCATCTTCATCCGGCGCTTCTTTACGCCGGATATGTCGGGCCAGCCGGACAGGCATGTCCTGTCCACGGGCAGACATCGGCATCTGCGGAGAGGCATGAGACCTCACGGGCCCACCTTCGACCCAGCATTCGGGTACATTGCCGTGCAAATGAGCGAGATACGTATAAGTCACTGTGCACAGCAAGCCGATTGTAAATAAATAAGGGAGTAGGTCTTGAAGCTCAAACAAGGGATTCACCTCCTTCGGTTTGTTGCTACAATTATAGCACGAAACCGGACAAGCGACTAATCTTTAATTAGAGATACGGGTTGGATCACAAGCAACTGAAATAATTATTTCTGCTCCTTCGGTCTAATGCTCAAATCCGGTGGAAGGACGCTCTATATTACGGTAAAACTTAACGGATAGCAAGCATACGATTCAATGCTAGTACAGCATCCTGTCTGATCTGAGCATCCACACGAATCACACCCACAGGCTCACCCCGGTCAAACTGTTCCATTGCCCACAGCAAATGGGGAAGATCGATCCGGTTCATGGTTAGGCAGGGACACATATCGGGATTGAGCGATTCAATCTGCTGTTCAGGGTACTGCTGCTTGATTCGTTGCACGAGATTCATTTCTGTGCCAACAGCCCATTGGGTCCCTGGCTCTGCCGCACGGATGGTATCGATGATGAATTTTGTGGAGCCCGCGCAATCTGCGAGCTGTACGACTTCATAAGAGCATTCGGGGTGAACGATGACCCGGACGTTCTTATCACGCTCGCGAACGTTGCGAATATGATCTACTGTAAACTTTTCATGAACAGAGCAATGCCCTTTCCATAAAATAATTTTTACGGTTGCTGGGTCCTGTTCAGTCTCAAGCTGATCTGCCAGCGGATTCCACACGGCCATTTCATTTAGCGGAATTCCAAGATCGTAAGCTGTATTGCGACCTAAGTGCTGATCCGGCAAAAACAAAATACGTTCCTTTTGCTTCAGCGCCCACTCCAGCACTTGCTTAGCATTCGAAGAAGTCACGGTAGCCCCACCATGCCGTCCTACAAAGGCTTTGATCTCTGCTGTGGAATTTACATATGTTAACGGAATGATCGTATCTCCTACCAACTCCTGTAAATGCTTCCATGCTCGTTCTGTCTGTTCCACATTCGCCATATCTGCCATCGAGCAACCTGCACGCATATCCGGCAGGACAACAGTCTGTCGATCGGTAGTTAGCATATCCGCTGTCTCCGCCATAAAATGGACCCCACAAAATACAATGAACTCCGCTTCCTGATTTTGTGCAGCCATTTGAGCAAGCTGTAGAGAATCTCCTGTTATATCAGCAAACTGAATAACCTCGTCCTTCTGATAGTGGTGGCCCGGTATAAGCAGCTTGGGTCCCCATTTTTGTTTCAGTTCGGCCACTCGCTGCTCCATTTCAGCAACCGTCAGTGTCTTATAATGCTCTGGCATAAGCCCTCGATTTCCTTGTAAAACGTCAAGCATAGACATTAGAATCCCTCCATATCGATGCGGCTGATCGTTCCGCTCTCAGCGAACAGATAACCGCTTTGTGTACATTCATATTTACAAGTGTCTTGACACTTATATTTACACATGCCTACAATAATCTCAAGAGTTTTTGAATGGAATTATTTTTAAGCAGGGAGGATTTGGTGTGATTTATCTCGACTATGCCGCTTCTACACCTATGTGTGGTGAAGCTTTAAATATGTTTAACGTATTAAATAAGGAAATGTTCGGAAATGCCAGCAGCCTTCATGATGCGGGCGGTCAAGCAGCCTACACGCTGGATTACAGCAGGCAACGAATAGCAAATATGATTGGCGGGCAAAAGGAAGGCATCTATTTTACAACAGGGGGAACAGAATCCAATATGTTGATTGTGCAATCGATCCTGAACGGGTTGCCGCAGCATAAAAAGCATTGGATCATGAGCGCTTTGGAGCATCACTCGATGTACAATCTTGCTACTTTGCTGGAACGTCAGGGCTATGAACTGACCATTGTGCAACCGGATCGGGAAGGACGAATGTCTCGCGAAGCTCTTTTACCTCACCTGAGAGAAAACACCGGACTTGTCTCCGTACAACACGCCAATTCGGAAACGGGACTAGTTCAGGACCTTGCTGCCTTATCTCCCCTGCTACGCGAACGGGGTATTTTGCTGCACAGTGATGCGGTACAGACATTTGGGAATATTCTCGTAGATGTAGAAGCCATGGGAGTAGATGCACTCTCTGTATCGAGCCATAAAGTGTATGGCCCCAAAGGCGTCGGTGCTGCATATCTCAAACCCGGAACCCCATGGCGTCCCGTGTACCTTGATACACTACATGAAAACGGATTTCGTCCTGGAACGGTTAATGTTCCCGGGATTGCAGCCTTTGTCGCGGCGGCAGAAATGATGACCGAACAGATGGAGTCGCATCAGGAGCGATATGCTACCCTGAGAAGACACTTTATTACAAAAATTCAGGAAAGATCCATTCCGTTACGTTGGGTGGTACAGGAAAGCGAGAATAAAGCAGCGCTTCATCATATAGTAGGCTGTTTTTTTCACGGTTACGAGGGACAATATGTTATGCTGGAATGTAATCGCAGAGGTGTCTGTATATCCACTGGAAGCGCATGTGCTGCCGGACACCACGATCCTTCGCCTGCCTTACAGGCGCTTGGAGCATCCGGCCGTGAAGCGTTACAATTTATCCGTGTTTCTTTCGGAAGAACGACCACCATCGAGGAATTGAATGTATTGGTAGATATTTTGACAGACCTGACGCATCGAAAAGAAAGGAGCTTATCCCGTTGACTGAATCTTTAAAACGGTCAGGTACGGATCGCCGCGAACAGCTACTATTGTGGCTCAAGAGCGAATCACCACTGACCGGGAGCGAACTGGCGCGCAGATCCTCCGTCTCCCGACAAGTAATTGTACAGGATATTTCCCTGTTAAAAGCAAGCCAAGAGCCTATCCTTGCAACGAGTCAAGGATACATTTATATGGAGCCTGCGGGTCAGGCAACTCCCTTAGCCTCACGTATTATTGTGTGTAAACATCGACCTGAACAGACAGAAGAGGAACTAAAGCTGATTGTGGACTACGGTGTAAGTGTGCAGGATGTTATTGTTGAGCATCCGGTATACGGGGATCTGACTGCTCCGATACGGGTTGGAACTCGCAAGGAAGTGGACGATTTTATCCGTAAAATCAGCTCCACCCAGGCCACTTATTTGTCCCAGCTGACGGGAGGCATCCACCTGCACACCTTGAATGCCTCGGATGAAGATAAAATTAATGATGCCTGCGCTGCATTGGAGCAAGCAGGCTTCCTAATGACGGACTAACTTAGTGCGCTTAGCGGAGTAAAGAAAATCCTGTCCAGTGTATGTGGAGTGCAACTGTGCTCCACATGGACGGTATGTAAGCAGCGAGAAATAAAAAAATCCCGGCCCCCTCATATAAGGGAATCGGGAATGAACTATGTGAGCTTAATTTCAAGCAGCTCATATTTAATTACAGCCATGGGTGCATCCACATGAATGATACTGCCCACTTCTTTTCCCAAAAGTGCCTTGCCTAAAGGACTCTCATAGGAAATTTTGTTATCAAGAACATCCGCCTCAGCAGGACTTACAATTTTGTATTCCATCTTCTCCGAAAATTCGATGTCATTCAGAATGACAGTCGATCCGATACTAACGGTTCTAAGGTCTAAATTACTCTCGTCCACGACCCGGGCTTTGGTCAGCATCTTCTCCAATATGAGAATGCGGGTTTCCATAAACGCTTGATCGTCCTTGGCTGAGTGATACTCACTATTTTCTTTCAAATCACCGTAGCTGATAGCCAACTTAAGGCGTTCGGCTAGCTCCTTGCGTTTTACGGTCTTCAGTTCCTTAAGTTCATCCTCCAGCTTGGCCAATCCCTCTTTAGTTAACAATACTTCTTCATTCGACATATTTTATCTACAACTCCTATTTCAGCATTTTGCTTAATTCCAATTCAACGCTCAAAAATACAATAAACGAACTAAACCGTTTCGGTCTAATCATTGCTGATTGGAAACGCTCTTGGGATGTATGCAAATGCTCATTTGGCTTGCTTTATTGTAGTTTACTCTAAATCGGACCAACATGCGAAATAAATTACTGGATAATAGTAGCCAACTAACCTCAGCCAACGTGATTCTTATAGTAACCAATGCTCTCTTATTCGCATATCGTATGATCATAACGTATATTGATGAGCACATGCAGTGCCGCTGCCCTTGTCCCAAATTTCAGGAAACCAGACAGGAGCAGTATATGGCGGGAGGAAGATTCAATGGCTTCCTTAGGAAAGAACGGCAATGGGAATGGCAATGGAAACGGGAATCGTAAATCCAAATCCCCACCTAACGGTCAAAAGAAAAATGGATTAAACAGTAATTCGGCTATCTTTTCCGCGCTTCAAGGAAAAAATGTGGAGGTCCTTGTGGCAGCCCTCCTACTAACAGGAAAACTAAACGTCGATTCGGTGACTTTATACAGACAAGCAACATTGTTTTTAGGACTCACAGGAAAATACAAAACACTAGCATCCACTCCATCCAATGTCGATAATATGGTGAAATTTTTAAATGATAACGGGAATATGACACTGGACCAGGTGATACAAGCCTTTTCACAGAAAATAAATAATTAACAAGTGGCGAAAGGAGAGTTATGTGGTGAGTGAGTTTGATGGAGAATATTTTGCAGAGGTTGTCATTATTGTGATTCTAGTTGCCATGTTCTTCTATGGCTCCTCAGATATAGAGGGACTTTCCGCTTCGCCAACCCAATCCTAAAATGATAATTCCCGCTTCGTAAAAAATAAAAAAGCATCTATAGACTCTCACGAGGTCAATAGATGCTCTTACTTTTTAACGGCCCATCATTTCTACTTCATGGCCCTTTACTTCTACACTTATCGTTTGACTAGAAACTTCTCCTGAAGCATTGACTAACTCGGCCCGGTACTCATATGTACCCGGCTTTTGATTTTGGATGCTGGTCACTGCACTTTGGGCCTGCGGGCTTTGGCTCAGCAGATCCTGCGCGTCGATCAGCTTTCCGTTTTCATACAAGTTGTATTTCGTCGCATTTGTGCCCCACCACATGTTCATAGCAAGAGTATAGGCACCATCACCATCCCAATTGTCATGAGACAGCACTGGAATGCCAGGAGAAGCATCGGTCACTTCGACAGTTAACGGGTCGCTGGTCGTTTTACCAGAAGCGTTGATCAGTTCTGCAGTATACGTGTAGGTACCGTTGGTCTTACCTGTAACAGGAATGACTGCATGCTGTGCTCCAGGAGAAGCCGCTTGCAACGATTGAGTGCCAATCAGCTTGTCATTTTCGTACAACTTGAGTTCATCACCATTCGTACCCCACCACAGATCCATAGTGATGTTGTAACTGCCATCCTTCAGCCCAGTGTCCTGCCCGTTATCATGCGACAGCACAGGTTTACTCGGCACTTCACCTACACTAGTCTTTTCGACTCTAACAGTTACAGGATTGGATACGACCGTTTTACCATCCAAGGTAACGCTGGCTGTAATCTCCGCGCTCCCCTCTTTTAGGGCCTTAAGTTCTCCATACGTATCCAGCGAAACGGATTCATGACTGCTGACATACTGAACAGAAGCGCGGTTTAAATCTGCTTCGCTGCCATCTGTCAGCGTACCCTTGAGATGTGTCACTGCCGTATCCCCAATGTTGAGGGTCGTTTGATCCAGTGAAAGCTCTACTTCTTGCAACTCTGCACCTGCCTGAGCTGAAAAATCATCCAGTCCACGCGGTTTCAACTGATAATTCCCTTTGAAAATCGCCGAAATTCCTTTTAGCTTCACGTGCTGTCCTTCTTGATATGGAAAAGTTGTCCGTGTTAAGCCTGTACGTGCATCGACACGCACATGGTGACTTACTTCACCTGATACTGCATCAAATTCAAACGAACCTACGGGAGTCGCGTCTATCACATTACGAATCATTGCCGTAGGAAGCTCAACCAACTGTCCTTGGCTCGCATCACTGAGTTGGGTGACTTGTACAGCTTCTGGAAGTTGTCCTTCTCCCGTTTTTTCAATTGCCACTGGATCGGTTAACTCTAGCTCACTATTAAACAGTGCCAAGCTTGCTGTAAGCTTTACTCGATCCCCTTGGTGAAAGCCGCTTTGGTTCTGATATACATAAATACCGCCACTTTCATCCTGCATGTAAAAGGCTTGACCACCGAATACACCTGGTTCTGTCGTCACAACACCCTCTAAGGTCACGACTTTACCAGCCGGGAGACTCCGTGCTTCTGCGACACTGATACGAGCTGGAACCGTATTGCCTTCCTCAGGCAACGGCTGGGCCGGGACATCAGCCAACACGACGGATTGAGTCAGCAGATTGCTGCCGTTTTGCCTCAGTCTAAGATTAGCTGAACCACTGGTTCCCGGCTTGATTCGCACCGTCAAGTCCTTATAGGCATGCCCTTTGCCGTTGGACTCCAGACTAAATGTTCCGCTATAGCCGTAAGAGGTTGGCCAGCTTCCATCCGGATTTTGAATCTGGGCTACTTGATTGCCGCCCTCTATATAAATACCTGTGCTGAATCCGCTAATCGTACTATTGGGAGCCAGCTGATCGGCAGTAACTCGAATTTGAAAAGGCTGTGCATTGGGCAGCTGCTCTTGACGAACGATGTTGTACACAGGCTGCGCACTGGCTGTAGGTCCGCCATAGGACCCTGCTTTGAAGGTTCGCTGATCCCACCATTTGTAGCCAGCTGCGGGAGCGGACCAAGGCTCGGCTTGTGGTTCCGTGGAAGCCTGTGGCTCTTCAAAAGGCAGTAATGCCGTCGGCTGGTCCAGCTGTAAGCTTTTCACTTCCGTCAGGCTGGTATACTCCTCCTTCTTGGACAACCAGTCTACGATATTGACCAGTAACTCGGCGTCATCCTGCTCCTTAAAGCCGTCATACGTTGTCTTCTTGGTTCCTGTCTCTTCGCGCAAATATTTTGGCGTTGCATCTTCGACAGGAGACGAGTCCCCAATGAAAGCAGCTTTGCCTAGTCCTACTTTCGATACAGCTGCATAAGGTCCTTCCGGAATGCCGCCTCCATTATACACGCCCTGATCTACCGCGTTGCCCCAAGCCTGATTGGTTTTAGGAAGATATACGATTCCCTTGGCTTTCGCTGGGTCGATAATTGCGAGTGTTGATCCTGCATGCATTGCCACATTACTCACTCCAGCTGTAATGCCGAACGCCTGTGCTGGCTCGACAATCTGATTGGCCGTGATATCGCCTAATGCATTGTAGCGAAAGCGCACACCAAACTGGCTGCCCAGCCAATCTGAGCTGACTACGCCCTGCATTGCTGCCGAGCTTTTTTCTTCCGCACTCATTCCCTTCGCAGGGTCTTCCCATGCACCACGACGATAGCCATTAATGCTCTCCGATCCGTCCCAGCGATTCTTGTTGCGGTCCGCGTTATAATGATCTCCAATGAAAAAAATACTATTGCCTGCTTTTACATACTGCTCCATTGCAGCCTGTTCGCTCTGTTTAAAAGGAATATTCGGCTCTGCTGTAACAAATACATCATAATTCTTTAGATCATTGTAAGTAATGGGCGTAGATTGGCGAAGCTCGTGTACATCATAGCCATTGCTCGCGAGGGCTTGGCCGAAGTCTGAAAATCCACCATCAATCACCCAATCTGCTGCGCCAGCTGTCTGTCCATGAGTATTATCAAACAGCACTTTTTTACCAGCGTTCTCATTGACCACTTTCGCTGCAATGAAGGGGGCTGGGTCCGCCGGACCTTCTGCCCGTACCGGTTGCATGCTGCCCGCAACACTAGCATACAACGATAAAGTGAAAACCATAGCAGTTGCATATTTGAAGCTACGGGATGTAAAACGACGAAAGATTCCCATTCTTTCCCTCCTGTTTGTTGGTTTAAAGCCCTTCTGGGGGGCATCAGATACAAATTTTAGCATTCATTTATGTTCGAATATGCATTGTTTTGTAAATCTTTAGGAATAATGGATAGGAAGGAAATTCCAATAAAAGAGATACACTGTATGCAGCAATGTGAGCGCCGCAAATAGGATTTTCCCGGCAGCCCGGGTTCTTCTTTCCCCTGTAATCAGCTTTGCGCCATTCACGATCAATACCCACACGGCAATGAGTGCTGAAATGAGTGGCAGTGTGCAAATTCCCCAGATATACCACGCGGAATAGCCATACACGATCTGATTGTTACCATAGACGACCTGCACTCCGAGAAAAATCGTGTTTAGTGACGCAATGAATGCAAGGTTGGACGAAATGTGATTATTCGTTTTACGGATAGCTTTGATCACATATCTTACGATCCAAATTAGCAAAGTTGTGATGAAAAATAAGGAGGCGGCTGCATAGCTGACAAGCAGAGTCCAGGTGCGGTGCCAAAGTGTCGTTTGCTTCATGGTTTTACTATCCGGGGCAACCATCATCCACGTACCGTTTTCCTGATACAGCAAAATTTTAAGCTGGCCCTCCTTTTCCACAAACAATCCATCGCCTGCTGCTTGAAAAACTTTGTCTGTTGCTTCATTCTCATTTGGGTATTTTCCTTTAACAATTAACGTATGATCATCTTGAATTCGCACGGTGTATGTAATGTTTCCCAGTATTCGAATCCATTTTCCCCACCCATGAACAGGATTAGAATCCACCTGATATACGCCCTCAATCTCTGGCGAAAGCTTCACTTGCGTGGTAGAACGAGCCAGTGACTGAGAAGCGGCCTGCGGATTTGCGGGCAGCATTTGGGCTATCGCATCGATGACTTTTCCATGAAGCAGAGTGTCCGTGTCAGCTGAATTAATGATCACAAAAATACCGATCTTTTGTGACGGAATCAGTACCATTTCGGAAATAAAATCATCAATTTCCCCGGTAGCCCACAGCATAGGTACTCCTGTCTCCAAATGACCACGAAAAAATCCGTAGCCCACGCCATCCAGGCGTGCATCGACTGCAAATTGCTGCGCATGCATCACTTTTACCGTATGTGGTTGGAGCACCACTTTGCCCTCATACTTGCCTTGGTTTAAATGAGTGATCAAGTAATGGGAAAACTCGTTGGGTGTGACGTTCAACGCTCCTGCTCCGGGCAGATTGATATACGACAAAGGCTGTTTCAAATACGCTCCATCCTTCCACTGATACGACTGGGCCTGTGCCGGATGATTTAACGGCAATTCCAGTGTTGCGCTGGGCATATTCATCGGCTGGAACAGATGTGTACGAAGGTAATCATTCAGTCCCTGACCGCTTACTTGCTCCACGATATTACCGATCAGACCGAAGGCGACATTACTGTATTCATACTGAATTCCAGGTTTGCGGATAGGTGGCTGATTTTGAAAATACGTGCTGAGATACTGTTCTGTGGGTAAAACGCCTGCCCGAGTCGAGCTGTTAATGTCGTACAGCGCTTCATCCAATCCTGAGGTATGTGTCAAAAGCTGATGCAAATTGAAAGGCTGATTCTGGTATTGCGTAGCTTTATAGCTGTGGAGATAGTTATTCACGTCTTCATTCAAATCAAGCTTGTTTTGCTCAACCAGCTGCATCGTGGCGCTTGCACTAAATGATTTGGTTAGAGAGCCGACACGAACAATGGTCTTTGCTGGATCGAATGCCATTTTCCGCTCCAGATCTGCATATCCGTAGCCTTTACTAAAAAGAATTTGGGTTCCCTGAGTCACGACGACCGCAGCCCCCGGAATATGAAATTTTTCCAATTTTGTAACCATGATATCGTCCACTTTTTTTTCCAATGAATTAGGTGTTATGCTGTCTATTGCCCATGCCGGAGCAATGAGCAGGTTCCAGAGAAACAACGCTGCTAAAAATGCGGATAGGTAGCAAATGCCTTTATTCTTCATATTGAAGTACCATCCTTACGTATGAAGTTGATTTAATGATTTGAACCGTGCGGTGATTGCATAGCGAGCAGATATTTATACTCCGTATGGAAGCCATCAGCATGGCGCTATGGAATCATCGCACTTCCCATCGCGGGAGTGCACATAATAAAGCGAATCCTGATCGAGTCGTGTAAGCAGACGGCATCTTACCTGTCGATCAGGATTCATGTGTTACAGATTAAAAAATTAGTGATTCAGTTCTTAAAATCATCAACCGTAGATTTTCAAGATTTATGATGTGCTAAATCTTGTGTCATGTCTTTGTCCGTGTTCCGAGTTATCTTTTGTATTGCGGCACGGATACTTTTTACATTTTTCTCGATAAATCCGGGTTCCAGTAGTTCATAATGATTACCAATCAAGCTATGCTCTTCATAGCTACCTTGTGTAGCGTCTTTCCATAAAAGTCGATTATCTCCTGTACCCCTCACCGTTTCCGTTCCAACGGCGACAAAGCCGTGAATATTCGCCTGAACGCTCTCTGTATTCACAAGCTGGTTGCCATACACCGCGTAAGCGATCATTTTACGTTGGTACGTTTCATTCAACAGCTCACGGTAGGAGTCGGGAACCTGTTCCAGCATGTCATGAATTTCATGCTCTGTTTCTTCAGCAGTGAAGGGCAGGGCTTCCGCCCTTTTGACCGAATCGAGCATAAAAATATCGGATACGGTATGACCTTGACGTTCCAGTGTGTCAGCAACCTTATGCGCCAGATTACCACCTATGGAATAACCAAGCAGTACATACGGACCTTGCGCTTGCGTGCTGACGATCAAATCAACGTAACGTGCCAGCATGGCCTGCTCATCGGCAGCATCATCCACGAACTCCAATCCATACACGACTGCGTCCTGATCCAGTTGTTTGGCCAGCTCCGCGAACGACAGCCCGTATCCAAGCATAGGAGGAAAGCAGAAGATGGAGATCGGACCGTGTTCATTCAACCGTATGATTGGACTATCGGCCTTGTATTCCAGATCCGCTTTCAATAATGTGAGCGCCTGCTCTTCTATAGTCGGGAAGTCCATAACACTACGGATGGGGAGCTCAATGTCTGTGGCAAGGTGAACTTTGCGTATAAGCTCCAGTACTTTCAAGGAATGTCCACCCAACGTGAAAAAGTCATCATGGATACCCACTTGTGGAATTTCAAGCACTTCCTGCCAAATGGATGCCAGCAACTGCTCCACATCGGTTCGCGGGGCGACATATTCTATACCCGTGTGCAGCCCTTTGTCCGGCACAGGTAAAGCTTTGCGATCGATTTTGCCGTTTGTCGTCAGCGGAAGCCGATCCAGTTGTACAAATGCGGATGGAATCATATAGCTCGGCAGACTGGCCGACATCGCAGCTCGAATCTCACGGACGGTCAGCTGTTCATCGGCAGTGAAGTAAGCACATAATTGCTGTTGACCCGTTCCATCCCGCAAAGCGATAACGACGCTATCCCGCACGGACGGTACACTTGCCAGCCGCGCCTCCACTTCGCCCAGCTCAATCCGGTAACCGCGAATTTTAACCTGTTGATCAATCCGTCCGGCGTATTCCAATATGCCGTCTTCACGCCAGCGAACAAGATCTCCTGTACAGTACAGGCGATCTCCGTCCACCCACGGGTTAGCAAGAAATCTCTCAGCCGTCAGCTCAGAACGATTTAAATAACCACGTGCAACTCCGTCTCCGCCGACAACCAGCTCACCCCAGGCTCCGACCGGTTGCAGGTTAAATGACGAATCCACAACATACGCCGTCGAATTGCAGATGGGACGTCCGATCGGCACAGAATCCAGCTGTTCTTCCGTAATGTGATACGTCGTCGAAAAGGTTGTATTTTCCGTTGGTCCATAGCCGTTAATGATGTTCATGTCCGGATTATCACGCAGAACCCGGTTAATATGGGGTGCAGACAAAACATCACCACCAACCAGCAAATACTTCACATCGCCGAAAAGTTTACTATCCTGCTGTGAAAGCTGATTAAATAACGGTGTGGTCAGCCACATCATGGTGATGCTATGATCCCGTATCGTCTCTTTAAGCTTGGCCGCGTCCAATAGATCATCCTTATGCACAAGAACAAGCTGACCGCCGTTCAGCAGCGCGCCCCAAATTTCAAACGTAGATACATCAAATACAAACGCGCAAGTCTGCAGCATTCGAGTCGATTCATCAAATGGCACATAATCGGTATTGCGGACAAGGCGCACGACACTTTGATGCTCAACAACGACACCCTTAGGCTTACCTGTTGAGCCTGAGGTATAAATAACATAAGCAGCATGATTACCCGCTCCATCTATACCCAGATTGGAAGCATCTGCACTGTAGGACGTATCCTCATTCAGATTAACAATCTGTCCGTCAAAATAGCAACGATCCAGCAAATCTTGTTGAGCCAGCAGCAGTTTGGCTCCCGAGTCCTCCAGCATATAACGGATACGGTCCTCCGGATATTGTGGATCTACCGGCACATACGCGCCACCAGCCTTCAAAATAGCGAGTGTTCCCGTAATCATATCCAGCGAGCGCTCCGTCAAAATGCCAACAGGTTCATCGGGTTTCACCCCTGCATCACACAGCGTATGCGCTAATCGGTTGGCTGTCTCATTGAGCTCCCGGTAGGTCAATGATTGATGACCCAAAGCGACGGCAATATGATCCGGCGTACGCTCTGCCTGCTCCTCAAACAATTTTTGGATCGTGTGATTGCTTGGATATGCAGAGGCAGTGTTATTAAACTCTCCTGTAATTTGTTGTTTTTCCGCCGCTGTAACCAGTTCCAGCTCTTCTATGCAAACATTCGGGTTAAGCAAAACTTGCTCCAACAGATTCACAAAATGTCCATGCAGACGCTTAATGCCTGTTTGATCATAACTTAACGCATTATACATAAAACGAATCTTGATGCATTCTCCTGGCATAACGACTAAGCTCAGATCATAGTTAGTCTGCTCTGCAGCCACCACGTTGGAGATCGGGAATAGTTCCTGCCCGTCACTTCCCAGTTCTTCGACCTGCTCATCTACCGGATAATTTTCAAATACCATAATATGGTTAATTAAATCCTGTTTCTGATCGGTCAATGCCTGAATCTCAAACAGTGGATACGTATCATACGCATGAGAAGCCAGAGCCTGCTCCTGCGTTTTCTTCATAACTTCTGCAAAAGATTCCCCTGCCTCACTAAGGATGCGAACAGGAATGGTATTAATGAACAAGCCGATAATATCCTCTACCCCGATAATATCCGATGGACGGCCTGAGACGACACTGCCAAATACGACGTCACTGTGGTTGTTATATTTTTGCAGCACAATCCCCCAGACGGTTTGTAATAACGTATTCATGGTCACTTGATATCGCTTAGCCGTCTCCTCCACCCGGAGGGTCAACTCACGTTCCAAAACCGTCACCCAATCACTAGCCGTGTTGCCTCCACTCTTGCGACCGGATTTTACAGCTGGTAATGCTGTTTGCTGCTCATATCCGGATAAATAGCTGCTCCAGTAGTCGGTTGCCGCCTTGCGATCCTGTGCTTCGAGCCATTCAATAAAGCGGCTGTACGGCACTGCGGGTGCTAGCTCTGGTACTCTGCCCTCCTGAAGTGCTGCATAGCTTTCAAACACTTCTTTATTTATAAGGGACAGACACCAGCCGTCCATGACGATATGATGGAAGCTCCATACAAAATGATAGCTGTCTTCTCCGGTACGTAAAATCGCTACACGCAGCAGAACATCCCTACGCAGATCAAAGCCTCGTGCTTTATCTTGTAGCTTGAAATTTTTCACCCGGGTATCTATTTCATCCTTCTCCAGATGGTGTAAATCTTCATATTGAAAGCCGCAATCCTGATTTCGATACACCACCTGCAACGGTTCCGTATCTCTGCCAAAATAAAAATGTGTACGCAGCGCCTCATGTCGCCGAACCAGAATATTCAGGCTTTCTGCAAAAGCCCGAATGTCCATCTGACCTCGCATATCATAAGAAACCTGCTCAAAATACGCGTCATTCGCGGCTGCTTGACTATCTAGCTGGCTGTGAAACAGCATCCCTTTCTGCATCGGGGTCAGTGCATATACATTGTCGATCTCACCTGCAGCACCCATTTCAGATAAGAGGCTGTCCAAGCCCTCCACACTCATTCCTTTATAGGAAATATCACTTGGGGTAAGCTCCGGGTGTTCTTTATGGATGCAATGCACCAAAATTTCGCGCAGGCTCGATTCCAGTAATTTCGCCAATCGCTCGATCGTCTCCGGTCTATAGCTGGTACGGCTATAGCTAATCGTCAGACCCAGTTGACCTCCCGAAATGATGCCACCAAAATCCAGCGTATACGTTCGAGCCATGGTCGGGCTCAGCGGCATCCCACCCTCATATGAGGATGATTGCAAGTCGTTCCCTTTCATATCCTGATCGAACTGTCCCAAATAGTTAAAGCTGATTTCGGGGTCTGTCGTAAATAGGGCTGGAGATGCCTCCGGTGCCTGTGTCTGATGATCGGCTAAGTATTTCAGTACACCGTAGCCAATCCCTTTTTGCGGGATGCCGCGCAGTCCTTCCTTCACCCGCTTAATCCGTTGCGAAAGTGCCAGTTCTTCAGGCATATCGAGCAAAACAGGATATTGGCTTGTAAACCACCCTATCGTCCGGGTAATGTCCACCTCTGGTAAAATGGCTTCACGTCCATGTCCCTCCAGATTAATCAGGAACCGATCATTTCCACTCCATGCTTGCAATGCCATTCCTACCGCCGTTAGCAACAGGTCATTAATTTCTGTACGGTAGGCACGATTGGCCTGTTTGAGCAGCTGCTCTGTCTCTGCGTGTGTCCACAAAGCAGTAACCGATTCACTATCGCCAATCAATGGCTTTTCGTGCTCATTATACCCGTAATCCTGCGGCAAAGGAGTCCGTTCCGCTTGTGCAAGTTTCCCCCAATACGCTTGCTCACGTTCCATAGCTGGGCTGTTGGCATAAGCGTGCAGCTGCTCGGCCCATGTTTGGAACGAATCTGTTTTATGAGGCAGCTGAATCACCTGTTCACCCTTGGAAGCTTGATCATAGGCAGTCGCCAAATCCTCGAATAAAATGCGCCAAGATACCCCGTCCACCGCCAAATGATGAATCACGACCAGCAGATGATCTCCATCCGGGCAACGGAACAGCCCCAGTCTCATCAGCGGACCTTCACTTAGAGAAATACCAGATTGAATTTCATTGCACTTCGCTTCAATTATCTTCGCCAAATCTTGCTTGTTTACATCGCTGTCATTATAATCAAAGCACTCTAGATGGTACGGTTCGCCTTCCTCTACACTGCGGTTCCATGCTGTACATCCGTTCTCCGACAAACTAAAAACCATACGCAGTGCATCATGGTGCGATGTAATCTGATGGAGCGCCCGCCGTAGTGCCTGTTCGTCATAGCCTTCCTGACGATAGAGCATGACAGATTGGTTAAAATAGTGCGGTTCTCCCGTTGGCTGTTCAAAAAACCAGCGCTGAATCGGTGTAAGCACTACATTTCCTGTAACCTCGCCCTGCTCGGCTATTCGGTTAACAGGCTGAATATATGTGCTTAGTCCTGCAATTGTCGGGTATTTGAACAAGTCCTTCATTTCCAGCTTGTATCCAGCCTGAAATAAGCGGGACGATACTTGAATGGCCTTGATGGAGTCACCACCCAAATGGAAAAAGTTATCCTGTATTCCGACTTTCGGGATACCAAGAATGGCTCCCCAAGCCGTAGCCAGTGCCTGTTGGACATCCGTCTCGGGTGCCACATAGTCCATACCTGTATCGAGATTGTGCTCAGGTGCGGGCAGTGCCCTGCGGTCTACTTTGCCATTCAGCGTCAAAGGCAGTCTGGAGAGCTGCACAAAGTAGGACGGCACCATATAGCCAGGCAGATCCTGCGACAAAATGTTACGTAAGTCGCTGGCGCTCAGTTCGCTATCTGTTACAAAATAGGCACATAGCTGTTTTTGTCCGTGATCGTCCTGCCGCACGGTAACAACTGATTCCTTCACACCTGGAATCGCGGACAAACGGGTTTCAATTTCACCCAGTTCAATGCGGTAGCCGCGAATTTTGACCTGTTCATCCATTCTTCCCTTGTACTCCAGTACACCATCAGTACGCCAACGCACTAAGTCCCCTGTACGATAGCAATATTCTCCAGACCGGAATGGACTTTCAATAAATTTTTCCGCCGTAAGCTCGGGCCGATTCAGATATCCACGCCCAACACCATCACCACCGACGATCAGTTCCCCCCAGGCCCCGATAGGTTGCAGCTTCAACGAACGATTGACCACATAAGCGGTCGAGTGATCAATTGGACGTCCAATGGGAATAGCCTGGGTTTGCGGTTCTGTAATGTCATAGATGGTGGAAAAGGTGGTGTTCTCAGTCGGCCCATAAATATTGGCTAGGCGAAGCTGCGAGTACTCCTTCAACACACGATTGACGTGCGGTACAGACAACACATCACCACCCACGAGCAACTCCTTCAAGGACGCAAACACTCCGATTTCTTGCTGCGAATACTGATTGAATAAAGCCGTGGTCATGAACATCGTGTTAACACGATACTTGTCAATTGCCTGTTTGAGCTTGGAGGCATCCAGAATAGTGTCATGACTTACCACATACAGTTGTCCCCCGTTCAGCAGCGTTCCCCAGATTTCAAATGTGGAGGCATCGAACACAACTGCGCCCAATTGCAGCATACGTGTATTTTCATCAAGCGTGGCATAGCTTTTGTTTTTCACTAGGCGCACGACATTACGGTGCTCAATCATCACGCCCTTCGGCTTGCCTGTCGTACCAGAGGTGTAGATCACATACGCAAGATCCGAGGAAGATCTCCCTGTTGTAATCGGAATTGTTCCATCCGTATGAGCGTCAAATTCAAATTTGGTACTCCATCGTTGTTCATCACTCAAATCGATGACCGGAATGCCGGGTTCAAAAGGCATCTGCTCACGTCGTTGTAACAGTAACAGCCCCGCACCGGAATCCTCCAGTAAATAACGAATACGCTCCTCAGGATAATCGGGATCAATGGGAACGTAAGCCCCTCCGGCCTTCAAAATCGCCAGCATACCGACGACCATTTCAATGGAGCGTTCAGCCATAATTGCTACTCGCTGTGTCTCTGGCTCGGACCCGCGCCGTATCCCATGGGAAGCAAGAATGCGTGCCAGACGGTCGGCACGTTCATTCAGCTCACGGTAGGTAAGCTGCATGTCCGCAAAGGTGATGGCCAGCCGATCAGGTGATTGCGCTACCTGTTCCTCGAACAGCACATGCAGTGCTTGATCTCGTGGATACGGATAGTCTGCTACCGTATCATTGAATCTCTGCACAAGCAGCTCTTTTTCTTCGACCGAAACCATTTCTATAGCCGAAAGAGCGATATCCGGCTGTTGAATAACCGCATTGATAAGCTGCTGCAAATGTTCAGTCAGTCGTTCAATGGTTTCTCGTTTGTACAGCCGAGTTCCGTATTGAAGAGCACAGGAAATTTGTTCTCCATCCTCCACTGCGAACAGACTCAAATCAAATTTGGCCGTCGTTTGCTCACTTGGATAAGATGCCAATTGCAGCCCCGCCAGCTGCTGCTCTTTTTGCTCTATGTTTTGTAGTGCAAACATGGTATCAAATAACGGATTACGGCTTAAATCTCGATCCACGCCCAGCTTCTCCACCAGCTCTTCAAACGGATAATCCTGATGTTCAAAAGCCTTTAACGCGTTTTCCTTGACCTCCAACACATAATCGCGGAACGTTTTCCCGCCTTCTGGATAATTACGGATTGCCAGTGTATTCACGAACATCCCGATCAGACTGCCAAGATCCGCATGGGGCCGCCCTGCAATTGGCGAACCGACAATAATATCCTCCTGCCCGCTATAGTGGCTAAGCAAAGCCGAATAGGCAGCCAACAACACCATATATAATGTCGATTCCGTCTGCACCGCAATGCTTTTTAAGCCTTCGCTTTGTCGTTGGTCAAGCGTAAATTCCAGCACATCTCCTTCAAAGCTTCTCACCGCTGGGCGTGGATAATCAGTCGGTAGATCAAGCACTGGTAGCTCTCCTGCGAAGGTATTGAGCCAGTAGTTTTCCTGTTCCCGGTAGCGTTCACTTTGCTGCTGCTTCTGTTGCCAAGCGGCGTAGTCTTTATACTGAATGCGTAACGAGGGCAGCGTGTCGCCTGCATATAAATGAATGAAGTCCTGAATTAGTACATTTATAGAGGTGCCGTCCGAAATGATATGATGCATATCCATGAGCAAAATATGATGCTCTGGGTCTGTTTCAATCAAACCAACTCGGAATAACGGAGCCTGCCCCAAATCGAATGGTTGGACAAAGTTACGTACCAGCTCATCCGTTTCCTTTGGGGTAGCTCCGTGAGCATTAGTCAATTCCATGCAAAAAGGAACCTCGTCATGTACTCGCTGGACAGGTTCACCGTTCATGGTCTCAAAACTTGTGCGCAATGTTTCATGACGGTCAATAAGCTGACGGAACGCGCTATCCAGTGCCTTGTGATTAAGTGAACCGGTCAGAGTCAGGACACCAGGTATGTTATAGCTAATTCCCGCTCCATCAAGCTGATTGAGGATATACATCCGTTTTTGAGCCGAAGAGACCGCATAAAATGGCTTATTCTCCGTAACAGGGATGGATTCATAAGTGGTTTGCTCCAGTGCTTCAATAACTTGCGCCAGCTGTTCAATGGTCGGATGCTGGAACAGATCCTTTAGCTGCACATTTCTATGCAATTCTTTATAGATGAGTGATATGACATGTGTCGCCCGCAGGGAATGTCCTCCTGCCTCAAAAAAGTTATCCTTAATGCCAATCCGCTCAAGCTCAAGCACATCTTTCCAGATGCTAGCCAGTTGTGTTTGTAATTGATTTTGAGGAGGTACATATTCTGCGCCTGAGCCTACACCTCCCTCTGGCTGTGGCAACGCTCGGCGATCCACCTTGCCGTTGGGCGTCAGTGGCAATTGCTCTAGCTGTACAAAATACGACGGTACCATGTAGCCCGGCAGCTCCTGACTCAAAGCGCTACGCAGCTCACTTGTCGCTACTTCCGCATGGGTGACCACATATGCGCAGAGCAGCTTTTGCCCCTGTTCATCTTCATGTGCAATTACAACAGCTTCTCGGACTGCCTCCAGCTTCAACAGCTGTGCTTCCACCTCGCCCAGCTCGATCCGGTAGCCCCGGATTTTTACCTGCGCGTCGATCCGTCCCTTATATTCCAGCGTCCCGTCCGCATTCCAACGCACCAGGTCCCCTGTTCGATAGCAGCGTTCGCCGCCACGGAACGGGCTGTCAATGAACTTTTCGGTCGTCAGGTCTGGGCGGTTGCGGTATCCACGAGCCACCCCGTCACCGCCGACAATCAGTTCCCCCCACGCTCCAACAGGCTGGAGCTGCATCGAACCGTCCACGACATATGCCGTCGAGTTATAGATCGGGCTACCAATGGACACAGATCCCGATTGAACGCCAGTAATGGCTTGTGTGGTAGAAAAAGTCGTATTTTCCGTCGGACCGTAGCCGTTAATAATATGTAGATTCGGATGGGCCTCCAATACCCGATTAATATGCGGTACGGACAGCACATCACCACCGACCAATAGCTCCCGCATCCCCTCAAATAGTTCCAAGTCCTGCTGGGATAGCTGATTAAAGAGTGGTGCGGTCAGCCACATCGTGGTAATGCCGTGATTGCGGACAACTTCCTTGAGCTTGGGCGCGTCCAAAATAACATCCTGACTCACCAGCACCAGCTGTCCACCGTTCAATAGCGCACCCCAAACTTCGAAGGTGGACGCGTCAAAGACAACAGACCCGGTCTGCAAAATGCGTGTGTCGGCATTCAAGCGTGCATAGTTTGTGTTTGTCACCAAACGCACGACATTACGGTGCTCCACCATAACCCCTTTGGGCTGGCCTGTAGTCCCTGAGGTGTACATAATATAGGCCAAGCGACCAGCTGCGCTCGCCTGTGGTTGTTCTTTAGCTGCATAAGTCTGCTGTATTTGTTCTGGTTCTGCTTGTTCTGATTGCGTAGCTTTTGGTTGCATGATTTCTGGTTGTATGGTTGTCGTAGAAGCAAGTTCGGGACTGGCGGAAATGGAGTAGAACGGATCTAGGCAGTCCACGTATCCCGAATCAGTATTCGTCCCGTGCTCATTCGACAAAATGGGATCGTAACGATCAGCATCATCCGTTCCATAAATTGCGGCATCGCTAAGGTCAAGCACCATTCCCTTAAAATCAGTGGGCCGATGTTCCATTCGCTGCACGAGCAGTATGTCCGCACCGGAATCCTTCAGCAAATAGCGTACACGCTCATCCGGGTAATCAGAATCAATGGGGACATACGCTCCACCTGCTTTGAGAATTCCGAGCATACCGACAATCATCTCAATCGAGCGTTCAGCTACAATGCCGACCGTCTGCTCGGTGCGGATTCCCTGCTTACGTAAAGAATGAGCCAGTCGGTTGGCCTTTTCATTCAATTCTGCATAGGTTAGGCTATCTTGCCCACACACTACCGCCACCTGCTGTGGTGTCTGCTTCGCCTGTTTCTCGAACAATTCATGAATAGACGCATGACGTGGATAATCCACATTTGTATCGTTGAAGGTATGGAGCAGCTGCTCTATTTCTTGCTCTGACAGCACTTGTGCTGTGGAAATCGCCAACTCTGGCTGCTGCAAAACAATAGTGTACAGCCGCAGAAGCTGCTCAACAAAGTGCTCAATCGTCGTCTCGCTATAACGGTCGCTACTATACTTTACGTTTAGGGAAACCGCTTCATGTTCCCATTGAAACTGGAAATCTAGTTCAGATTGTACGTGATCCAAAAAATCAGAAATATGAATATTTCGCAAGGATACTGTGGTGTGAATAAGAGGCTTTCCATCCTCATTACGTTGAATGTCAAGTAATTCAGAATAGTTCCAAAAAGGAATGTTTTGATGTTCAATAGCTTCGCCGACAGAGGCTTTGATTTGAGACAGCAAGGCTTTGAAGGTTGTGCTGGAATCCAGCGTATTTTTCAATAAAAGTAGATGGTTGATCGGCTTTGTAGCACCGTTGCTAGACTTGGCTACCGGAATGCCCAGCAGCACACGTTCCTCAGCTGTGTATTTATGCAATAAGCTCTCTACTCCAGCAAGCAGGACCATAAACACGGCCCATGGAGCGCCACCTGTTATAGATGATATTCTTTGGGAAATTTCAGTTGGAAATGTGAGCGTGTACGTATGGGAATTTAAACTCGTTACAGTTGTACTTCTGGACACATGGTTAGTGTATGGTAGGCAGATGGTATGATCCTCAGATTCCAGTTTATGACTCCAGTAATTTTTTTCCTTCTCAAATAAGGCTTTCAATGACATCCCTCCTGCTTCTCGGGGCCTGTTCCCCGGTTGGATGGTGCTTTGTTACGTACATGAGCGTTGTGTCAGAAAAAGAATACTTTGCAGGCAAGGGCAGTCGGACAAGCCGCCGCCCTCTGCACACGCAAAGTGAATTCATTGCATTTTAGAAAACGGATTTAAAAAACAAAGTCGATGGAATCCGGTGAGAAGCCTTCCGGCTGCTCGTCCGAGTTCACCTGGATATCGCCTAACAGCAAATCTGGATCGATTCCAATCTGGGACAGGATCGCTATCAAATCTCTGGTTAATCTCTCAATAGCGTCGGCTCCAAACAGCTTCGTGCAATATTCAAACGAACCCTTGATTTCCCCGTCTTCATCACTCATAGACAAGGTCAAATCGAATTTGGAGATGCTGTGCTCCTGAACATATGGACTGAAGGACAGCGTTTCTAGCTTCGTTTCCTGCGACTCTGTATTTTGCAGTACAAACATGGTGTCAAACAACGGGTTACGGCTTGCATCCCGTGCTACATCCAGCTTTTCCACCAACTCTTCCAGTGGATAATCCTGATGCTCAAAGGCTTGCAGCGTACGATCTCTGGCTTCCTGCAAGTAGCTGTGGAACGTTTGGTTGCCCTTCGGCTGATGCCGGATGGCTAGCGTATTGACGAACATTCCGATCAGTGGCTCCAGCTCAGGCAACAAGCGGCCTGCTACTGGCGTACCGATGATCAAATCGTCCTGACCGCTGTATTTGGACAGCAGAACGGTGTAGGCGCTCAACAGCACCATGTACAGTGTACTTCCGGTTTGTGTCGCAATTCGGTGCAGTTGCTCGGATACATTCGCGTCCACTGTAAATTCATACATCGCACCTTCGAAGCTGCGAACAGCAGGTCTAGGATAAGCAATTGGCAAATTCAGTACCGGCAACTCTCCAGCTAAATGCTCCAGCCAGAAGTGTTCCCGGCGTTGGTATGATTCACGCTGCATCTCCTGCTGCTGCCACACGGCGTAGTCTTTGTACTGAATTTGCAGCGGCTCCAATGCCTGTCCTTCGTACAGTTGTACCAACTCCTGCACGATATTGTTCGACGATACACCGTCTGAAATAATATGGTGCATGTCGTACATCAGGAGATGGCGCTCTGGTCCGGTTTGAATAAGACGGACACGCAGCAGTGGTGCCTGGCGAAGGTCAAAGCTGCGTACAAAGGACTCGATATAGGCATCGGCTTCGGACTCCCTGGCTTGCAGGTGCTCTACTGCAAACTCCACTTGATCGTACACCCGCTGTACGACCTCGCCTTCCAGCATTTCAAAGGAAGTCCGCAGCGTTTCATGGCGAGCTATTAACTGACGGAACGCATCCTCCAGCCGATCGGCCTGAAGCGGTCCCTCCACGGTTAATACACCCGGCATATTGTAGCTGAGATCCCCACCTTCCAGATGGCTCAAAATGTACAGTCTTTTTTGAGCCGAGGAAACCGGGTAGTATGCCTGTTGCGCCGCCGCAGGAATCACCGTATAGGTGTCTGTGCCGTGCGTTGCGATGAGCTGGGCTTGCTGCTCAATCGTAAAGTGTTGGAACACCTCACGCAGCGTAATCCGGCTGTCCAGTTCCTGATGGATTTTGGCCACCAGCGTCGTTGCCCGCAGGGAGTGCCCACCCACGTCAAAGAATGAGTCGGTGACTCCTACGCTGGACAGCTTCAAGACATCCTGCCAGATTTGGGCTAGCTTGGCTTCCAGCGGCGTCCGCGGTGCAACGTACTCCAGGCCTCCTTCGAGGCGTGCTTCCGGCGCCGGCAGCGCCTTACGGTCGATTTTCCCGTTCGGTGTCAGCGGGAAACGATCCAGTTGTACCACATACGTCGGGATCATGTAATCGGGCAGCTTCGGCTGCAGCGCATTCCGTAGCTCCGGCAAACTCAGGGACGCTGAAGCTATGATGTAGGCACACAGGTCCTTGTGTCCGTCTTCGTTTTCCCATGCTGTGACCACGGCTTTCTGAATGCCATCCACGGTCAGCAGCTGCGCCTCCACCTCACCCAGCTCGATCCGGTAACCCCGGATTTTCACCTGGTGGTCGATCCGGCCCAAATACTCAATACTGCCGTCTGGCATCCACCGTGCCAAGTCGCCCGTGCGGTACATCCGGTTTGCGTGAGTGCTGTCCGCTGGATCGGTTGCTGCCGCATCAGCGAACGGATTCAGGACGAACTTCTCTGCCGTCAGCTCCGGCAGGTTCAGGTATCCTCGTCCCACACCTGCACCCCCGATATAAAGTTCACCTGCGATACCGATCGGCACCAGCTGTTGCTGGCTGTTCAAGATGTACACAGACTGGTTCGCGATCGGCGTTCCGATGGATACCGTATGCTCCCCTTTTTCCAGCAATGCGTTCAGGGACTCCACATCTTCAATCGTATAAGCGGTCGCATCTACCGTCGTTTCGGTCGGACCGTACACGTTCGTAATCACCGGACGATACCCGGACCACTTGTGCAGGAACACTTGTACCAGCTGCACGGATAAGGCTTCGCCTCCGATCAGGTAATGCTTCACATCCGGCGCTTCGGTCACGCTGACGCTTTCGTTTAAAATATGCAGATGCGCAGGTGTGCCGTCCGACAGGTCGATCCGGTGCATACGGTAGTAGGCGATCAAATGCTCTCCGCTCAGGCTGACGTCACGGGACACCACATGCAGAGTGTGGCCTAACAGCAAGCTGGCAAAGATTTGCTTCACCGAAGCATCAAATACAAATGCTGACAGCCATGCGACATGAAGCGGCTGTTCGTAACGGCTGTATACTCGTTTCCATAAAGCATCTACCAGATTGCTAACACTGCCCTGCTCGATCATGACCCCTTTCGGCTGACCGGTGGTGCCTGACGTGTAAATCATATAGGCCAGGTTATGCGGGCCGGCGATAGGGATCAGGTTGCTCGCATCCTGTGCTCCCAATTGAGCTTGAATGTCCTCGTCATCCAAGACTACAGCTCGAACTGTGGATGGCAAGCTGAGTGACAGATGGGCAACTCTGCTTGTAATCACGACCTTGGCCCCACTGTCTTGGAGCATGTAGTCGATGCGCTCCTGTGGATACATCGTATCCATCGGCACATACGCGCCTCCGGCCTTCAGTACCCCCAGAATGCTCACCAGAATATCCGCAGAACGTTCCAGCAATACGCCAACCGGTTGATCTGCTTCGACCCCTTCCGCTCGTAACACACGAGCCAATTGGTTCGCACGCTCATTCAGCTCAGTGTAGGTCAGCGCGGTGGCCCCAGACACAACGGCTATCCGCTCAGGGTTGCGCTCAGCTTGCTCTTCAAAGCGTTCGCTGAGCGAACGGCCTTGTAATGCTCCAAGCACGCTATGCGCATTCGGATCATTGAATACCTTCAGAATCTGCTCGGTTTCTTCTGTTGTAATCAACTCCAGCTCACCCAGCTTCGCATCCGGGTTCACCGCCACGGCTTCGACCAAGCGAACAAAGTGACGCGTCATCCGTTCTACCGTTTCGCGCTCGTACAACGCAGTTGCATACTGCAATCCGAGCTGGATACCTGCCTCGTCCTCTCTGGCTTCCAGCGTCAAATCAAACTTCGCTGGCGTTTGTTCCAAGCCGTATGGACGGAAGCTCAGATCTGCCAGTTGCAGTTCGCCTTCCTCAGTGGTTTGCAGGGTAAACATCGTATCGAACAGCGGATGGCGGCTCATATCCCGCTTCACATTCAGCTTTTCCACCAGCTCCTCAAATGGGTAGTCCTGATGTTCATAGGCTTGCAGTGCACAAACTTTCACTTCTTCCACGTAACTGCGGAAGGTATGTTCCGCTGTCGGATAGTTTCGCAATGCCAACGTACCGACGAACATCCCGATCATCGGCTCCAGATCGGCATGTGGTCGTCCGGCAATCGGTGTGCCGACTACAATATCTTCTTGCCCGCTGTATTGGTGTAAGAGCGCGGTGTACGCCGCCAGCAGCACCATATACAGCGTAGAGCCTGTGTACGCCGCCAGTTCCTTCAGGCGTTCGCTAGCTTCGCGCTCCAGCCCGAACACCACCGTATCGCCTGCCGTACTTCGTACCGACGGACGGGCAAAGTCTGTCGGTAGATCCAATACAGGCAGTTCACCCCGGAAGGTGCCCAGCCAGTACGCTTCCTGACGTTGCATCCACTCTTGATGGGCTTCGCTTTGCTGCCATACCGCATAATCCTTGTATTGTATCCGCAATGGCGAAAGCTCTTCACCGTCGTATAAGCGGACAAATTCATCGGTCAGTACTCCCATGGACACGCCATCCGAGACGATGTGGTGCATATCGAGCATGAGTAAATGCTGCGATTCCTGCTCGGTTCCTTGTACGCCCAAATCTACCAAGCCTACCCGCAGCAGCGGAGCAGCTTGCAGATCGAACGGACGGACAAAGCGGCGTACCAATGCCTGCGTTTCTGGGCTGACTACCATATCTGCGGCCATGTCTGTATGCGCAGTCCTATCTTCGGCCTGTACCTTCGTATATTCCACCACAAATGGTACAGTATCCTCGATCCACTGCATCGGCTCACCGTCCACCAGCTCAAAGCGAGTGCGCAAGGTCGCATGGCGGGCGACCAGTTGACGGAACACGTCCTCCACTCGCTTCACGTCCAGCGGACCACTCACTTGCAGCACTGACGGCATGTTGTAGTTCACATCATTCGGGTCGAACTGATGCAGTACATACAATCGTTTTTGCGCCGAGGAAAGCGGGTAGAAGCTGCGTTCTTCCGTTACCGGAATGGACGCATACGCCACTTGATCCAGACCTTCCATGACCGTTGCCAGTTGTTCAATCGTTGGCGCTTCAAAAATACTGCGCAGTGGAAGCGGCTTGTTCAGCTCCTTGTGAATTTTCGAGGCCAGCGTCGTCGCCCGCAGCGAGTGTCCGCCAATCTCGAAGAAGTTTTCCTTCACACCGACCTGCGCCAGACCCAGCACATCCTGCCAAATTTGCGCCAGCTTCACTTCTACCCACGTCCGCGGTGCGACATAATCAGCTCCGCTTTGCAGGTTGCCTTCCGGTGTTGGCAGTGCCTTGCGGTCGATTTTACCGTTCGGTGTCAACGGCATCTGCTCCAGCTGTACCAAATACGAAGGCACCATGTAGTTTGGAAGCTCCTCGCCCAGTAAGCTGCGCAGCTCACCAGCGCTCACTTCCCTTTCAGCAACATAGTACGCCACCAATTGGTTTTGCCCCTGTTCGTCCGCCTGGGCCAGTACGATGACCTCTTGTACATCCTCCACTTTCAAAATTTGTGCCTCGACTTCGCCCAGCTCGATCCGGTAACCCCGGATTTTCACCTGATGGTCGATCCGGCCCAAATATTCAATGTTGCCGTCTGGCATCCATCTGGCCAAGTCACCCGTACGGTACATTCGTTCGTAGCCGGCTTCACCAGCTGCAAACGGATTTGGTATAAATTTCTCAGCCGTCAGCTCTGGGCGATCCAGATAACCACGGGCCAGACCCGGACCGGACACGCACAGTTCACCCGCTACGCCTACCGGAGCCAAATGTCCATGCACATCCACCATGTACACCCGATGATTCGGTATAGGGCGTCCGATGGAAATGAGTTGTCCTGCTCTCTCGTCCTCGGATACCGGCCAGACGGACGTCGCCACCGAGTTTTCGGTTGGACCGTAGCCGTTGTAGTACGCCACCTGATCCTTCCACTTGTATACCAATTCTGTTGAGGATGCTGAACCCGCAGTGAACAGAACACGCAGGTATGGCATCCGCTCCGGCTCCAGATACACCGCATAGGTCGGTGGTAACGTCGCCACCGTAATCTGATGTTCTGTCATATAATGTTCGAATCTCTCATAGTCCAAAATCGTCTCTGACGTTGGTACATACAACGTGGCTCCGCAGAACAGCGCCTGGAAGATTTCCCAGCAAGCCGCATCAAACGAATAGCTAGCAAACAGCAACGTATGATCCGACGTGCGGATCTTGAGCGTCTGATCAAAATACGTTTTCAGATTGCATAGACCGCGATGCTCCAACATAACACCCTTCGGCTGCCCCGTCGTACCTGACGTATAAATGACATAGGCCAGATCGTTCGGACCAGACAACGGCTCCAGATTGGAACCATCCTCGTGATACACACCCTGTGCCCCATTCAGCACCAGCACGCTACCGTCGAAAGCCACTTTATCAACCAGATGGTTTTGCGTTAACAACAGCTTCGCACCCGAGTCGTCCAGCATGTAGCGGATACGCTCCTCTGGATAGGTCGGATCGATGGGCACATATGCGCCCCCGGCTTTTAAAATCCCGAAGATGCCCACGATCATATCCACCGACCGCTCGGTCATCAGACCCACCAAACGATCCTTCGTCACGCCTTGACTACGCAAGGTGCGCGCCAGACGATTCGCACGTTCATTCAGCTCGCGATAGGTCAGCTGCTCTCCTTCAAAGAACAACGCTGGCTGTTCCGGTGTCTGCGCCGTTTGTGTCTCGAACAAGCCATGAATCGTTTGCTCGCTTGGATACTCAGCAGCTGTATTGCCCCATACGGTGAGAATTTGCTCACGCTCCTGCTCACTTACCATATCCAGCTCCTGCACCCGAATGTCCGGCTTCGCTACCACCTGCTCCAATAGCTGTATCAGATGGCCCTGAGTCCGCTTCACGGCTTCACGATCATATAACTTCGCATTGTATTCAAATCGGATTTTCATCGCTTCCTGCGGCATGACAACCAGATTGAAATCATAGTTGGTTTGTTCAATCATGCCGGCATTGCGAATTTCAAAATCCGACGCTGCACCTTCCCCAAGTTGCTCGACCTGCTCCTCCACCGGATAGTTTTCAAACACGATAATGTGGTTGATCAGGTCTTGCTTTTGCTCGGTCAAGGCTTGAATTTCATACAGCGGATACGTTTCATAATCTTGAGAAGTCAGCGCCTGTTTCTGATTCGTTCTGATCAGGTCGGCAAAGGTATCGTCAGCCCCACTGCGGATACGTATTGGAATGGTGTTAATGAACAAGCCCACCATGTTTTCGATCCCCGAAATCTCCGCTGGACGACCCGACACTACACCGCCAAAAACAGCGTCGTCACTACCGTTGTACTTTTGGAGCAGCAATCCCCAAGCTGTTTGCAGCAATGTATTCGGGGTCACGTGATGCTGCTTGGCCACCATCTCCATACGCCCGGTCAAGTCTTTGCCCAGATCGCACAGCACATGCTCAAATTGTGCACCGTCCGCTTTCACGCCGACTTTTCCGGTCGGAATCGAAGTTTGCTGCTCATAGCCGAGCAAATAATCCTTCCAGTAGGAAGCTGCTGCTTCTTCATCCTGTGCTTCAAGCCACTCAATATACTGACTGTATGGAGTCACGGGGGCAAGCTTCGGCTGTCTATGCTCCACGGCTGCAAAATAAGCCTCAAACACCTCATCCGTGACTAAAGCCACACACCAGCCATCCATCAAGATGTGATGAGAGCTCCACACAAAATAATAATCCTCATCACCTGTTCGTAAAATCGCCACGCGCATCAACGCATCCCGGGACAAATCAAATCCGGCTGCCTTGTCCTTGCGAATAAATTCCTTCACATACGCGTCACGTTCCTGCTCATCCAAATGACGCAAATCTTCATATCTGAAACCAACCTCCTTGCGGCGGAAAATCACCTGCACAGGCTCATCCTGCCAACCGCTGATGAAATTAGCTCTAAAGATCTCATGCCGCTGCGCCAAATGATTCAAGCTATCTTGGAAAATATCCGCTTGGAAGCGTCCGTGCAAATCAAAGGTCGTTTGTTCAAAATAAGCCCCGGATTCTGCATCCATCAGACTATGGAACAACATGCCTTTTTGCATCGGCGTCAACGCATAGACATTTTCCAGTTCCCCGATGTCACGAGTCCGTTCTACCAATTGATCCAGCTCGGCCATCGTTACATGTTTAAGCATGACATCGCTTGGCGTCAGTTCTTGCTGTTTGCGGCCTACGCAATGCGTAATGATTTCCTGCAAGCTGGTTCTGAACTGTTCAGCTAACTGCTCCATCGTTTCATGGCGATATTCCTGCTTGCTGTAGCTGATTGTCAATTGCAGCTTGCCTTCCGAAATCAGTCCGTTCATATCCAGCGTGTGCGATCTGGCTGCATGGGCGCTAAGCTCTACACCGCTAGAGTAAGAAGAGTAAGGAGATACATCCATGGACTGGCTTTGCATATCTTGATCAAATTGTCCCAAATAGTTAAAACTGATTTCAGGTTCGGTCACAAAACGCTCTGGCTCACGTGCTGCGGACAGGTATCTCAACATCCCGTAGCCAATGCCCTTTTGCGGAATGCGGCGGAGTCCTTCTTTCACCTGTTTGATGCGCTGTGAAAGGTCTTGCCCCACGCTCATATCCAGCACCACCGGGAATTGGGTCGTAAACCAGCCCACGGTGCGCGTAATATCCAGTTCTGGCAAAATGGATTCCCGTCCATGGCCTTCCAGGCTCACGAGTACTCGTTCCAGGCCCGCCCAGCGATGAATCGTCAGTCCTAAGGCGGTAAGCAGTAAATCATTCATCTCCGTGTTGTAGGCACGATGCGCCTGTTTTAACAACTGCTCCGTTTCCTGAGCTGTCCACGTAACTGTCATGTTCTCGCTGTCCCTATTCAAGGAATGAGAAGGGGACTCGTCTTTTGGAAGCGGCTGATATACGCCATGTTCCATTTCCTTCCAGAATTCAAGTTCTGCTGCCATAGCCGGACTATTCGCATATCGAGACTGCCCATCCGCCCAGGTGCGGAACGAATCCGTTTTGTGCGGAAGGCGAGCCGTTTGTCCGTTCAATGCCTGCTCGTAGGCGGTTGTAATATCCTCGAACAAAATGCGCCAAGATACGGTATCCACCACCAAGTGATGAATCGCCATCAGCAAATGATCACCATCTGGGCAATGGAACAGCCCCAGTTTCACCAGCGGTCCTTCGCTTAACTGAATACCCGCCTGAATTTCATTCACTTTAGCCTCGATCGCCGCTGACACCTCAGTCTCATGGCTGAGGTCTATACGTTCCAGCGTATACAGCTCGCCCTCCCCAATTGCGCGATTCCAGGCTTCATATCCGTGCTCCGTAGGACGGAAAACGATCCGCAGTGCGTCGTGATGGCTAACGATTTGATCCATCGCCGTGCGCAGGGCCGGTTCATCAAAACCATCCTTGCTATGCAGCATGATGGACTGGTTATGATGATGAGCATCCGTCAGGTTTTGCTCAAAGAACCAGTGTTGAACAGGTGTCAGCTTCACAGCGCCCACCACTTCGCTTTGATCCGCCAATCGGGTCACCGATTGAACTTTCAGTGCCAATGCAGACACGGTTGGATGACTGAACAGGTCTTTCATCTCCAGTCGATAACCTGCTTGCAGCAATCGGGAGGATACTTGCAAGGCCTTAATCGAATCGCCACCCAGCTCAAAGAAGTTATCCTGCGCACCTACCGCTTCCACGCCGAGCACCCCGGCCCATACCGCAGCCAGTACTTGCTCCACCGTGGTACGCGGTGCCACATAGGCTGCACCCGTATGGATGCTTCCTTCCGGTTCCGGCAAGGCCTTACGGTCGATTTTACCGTTGCTGGTCAGCGGGATCGTCTCCAGTCGCATCAAACGTGCAGGCACCATGTGCGCTGGCAGTCCGGCTTCCAGTTCGGCCTGTACCTCCTCGATCCGCAGCTCAGCTTCTCCTGTGATGTATCCGCACAAGTACTTGTGTCCACGCTCATCCGTCCGGTCGATGACTACCGCTTGACGTACACCCGGCACCCGCTGGATCGCCGTTTCGATCTCGCCCAGCTCGATCCGATAGCCCCGGATTTTCACTTGATAGTCCATCCGGCCGATAAAGTCCACATTGCCGTCCGGCATCCATCGCGCCAAGTCACCTGTGCGGTATAATCGTTCACCTGGCACGAACGGATTGGCTACGAATTTCTCGGCCGTCAGGTCCGCACGGTTCAGGTATCCCCGTGCTACCCCAATTCCACCGATGCACAACTCGCCCAGTACGCCGATCGGCACCGGATTCAGCTGGCTGTCCACGATGTAGAAGCGTGCGTTCAGCCATGCCTGTCCAATCGGTACACTGCCACTGTCCGGCAGCTTCAACAGTTCTTCGTCGTAGAAGCTGGAGTCGATCGCCGCTTCCGTGACGCCGTAGCTGTTCATAATGCGGATATCCGCACCAAATCGTTCTTGCAGCACCCGATAATCCGTCACGCTGCAGCTATCCGAGCTGGTAATCAGCAGTTCCAGACTGCTCATGTCCAGTCCCTGCTCATATACATGCTGCATAAACGGTACGATCAAGGCCGGTGTCGATTCGAACACCGTAATCTGATAGTCGTGAATCCAGCCATACAGACGGCTTGGGTCAATCCGGTCGTCTTTCGGACAGATGACCATCGTTCCGCCGTTATAGAGCGTCCGGGCAATATCGCCGACGAACACGTCGAAGGAGAAGCTTGCCAGCTGCAGCAAACGTACCGGGAACTGGTTCAGGCGATAATCCCGACGATACGCCGCGGCGGTATTCACCAAGCTGCGATGCTCGATCATGACGCCCTTCGGACGTCCTGTTGTCCCCGACGTGTAGATCACATACGCCAGATCCTGCGGTTCGTTGATGTGATTGACGTCTGAGGTATCTCCGGTGTACAGCGACTCATCGTCCAGTGCCAGTACGGTGTGCAGACGCAGCCCTGTTGCGGGTTCGGATGTAGGTTGGCTTTCCTCGAGCCATGCCTGTGCACGCTCCTGCAAGCCGATTTGGGTCAACAGTACCGTCGCACCACTGTCCTCCAGCATGAAACGAATACGTTCGGACGGATAATCTGCATCCAGCGGCACATAGGCGCCTCCTGCCTTCCACACCGCCAGTACGCCAACCAGCATGTCGACCGAACGTTCACTCAAAATGCCAACAATCGACTCGCGTCCAATGCCTTCATTTCGCAGTCTACGGGCTAATTGGTTCGCACGCTCGTTCAGTGTGCGGTACGTCAGTTGTTGTTCCTCGTACACCACCGCCACATGATCTGGTATAAGCTGGGTCTGTTCTTCTACATAAGTATGGAATAAGCCTCCTGCTTCAGCAGTAACATCCGATACTCCCACATCTCCAAAGCCGTAGATGATTTGTGCCTTCTCCTCGACAGTTACCATATCCAAAGCTGCCAGTGGCTGCTGCGGATGAAGAGTAATCGCACGTACAAGTTCGGTAAAATGCTGTGCCAATCGCGCGATGGTCTCAGGCTTGTACAGCGCCGTGCTGTATTCCAGACTGCACAGAATGCCTTCCGGCTGCTCCACGGCATCCAAGGTCAGATCAAATTTGGCCGTATGATTGTCTGTCGGATACGTTTTAAAGGTCAGACCTTCCAGCTCGAACTCCTGCTGCTCAAATGTTTTCAACTCAAACATCGTGTCAAACAGCGCATTCCGGCTCGTATCCCGCGTTAAATTCAGCTTTTCAACCAGCTCTTCAAAAGGATATTCCTGATGTTCGTAAGCACTGAGCGCATGCTCTTTGACCTCTTGCAAGTAATCTAGGAACGTTTTGTCACCAGCCGGATAATTGCGGATCGCCAGCGTGTTGAGGAATACGCCTACCAAGCCCTCCAGCTCCGCATGCGGTCTTCCGGCAATCGGCGTGCCGACGATAATGTCTTCCTGTCCCGAATATTTATGCAAAAGCGTGCTATACGCGGCCAGCAATACCATGTACAAGGTGGAGCCGGTTTGCGCGGACAGCTGTTTCAACTGTTCGCTGTCCTCCAGGCTGATCGCAAATTCCAATCGCGCTCCTTCCAGACGCTGTACGACTGGTCTTGCAAAATCCGTTGGCATATCCAGCGCTGGAATGTCACCAGCCATCGTGTTTAGCCAATAGCTTTCCTGCTCACGAAGCCGCTCACTTTGCATATCTGCATGCTGCCAAACCGCATAGTCCTTGTACTGAATACGGAGTGGCGGCAGTTCCTTGCCTTCATACAATTGAGAGAACTCCTGCACGATAATTCCTTCCGTGACGCCATCCGAAATAATATGGTGCATGTCATAGAGCATGACGTGACGCTCCGGTCCGGTTTCCACCAGCTGAACCCGCAGCAATGGTGCTTGTGCGAGATCAAATGCGCGTACAAAGTCTTGGGCATACTGCTGGGTCTCTTCTTCGCTTGCCTGCACATGCTCCACGCTGAATGCGACGCCCGATTCAATCCGTTGAATCACCTCACCATCCACCATCTCGAATCGGGTTCGCAGGGCTTCATGACGGGCAATCAGCTGGCGGAAGGCTTGTTCCAGTCGCATTTTATCCAAGGAACCTTCGATAATCAACGCTCCTGGCATGTTGTAGCTAACCTCTCCACCTTCCAGGTGACTCAGCACGTACATCCGTTTTTGCGCCGAGGAAACAGGATAATATTCACGCTCCTCCACCACAGGAATAGATACATACGTTTGCTGGGTCTGATCTTCACCCATCAACTGCACCAGTTGCTCAATCGTCGGATATTGGAAAATATCTCGCAACGCCAGCTTGTGATTCAGCTCCTGATGGATTTTCGCCATCAGGGTGGTAGCGCGCAGAGAATGTCCTCCCACTTCAAAGAAGTTATCCTGGATGCCTATTTGATGATGATTCAGAACGCTTTGCCAAATACGTACCAACTGCTCTTCCAGCGGTGTGCGCGGTGCCACGTACGCCGTGCCTCCTTCGAGGCGCGCTTCTGGCGCAGGCAACGCTTTGCGGTCAATTTTTCCGTTCGGTGTCAGCGGGAAACGATCCAGTTGTACGACATAGGTCGGGATCATATAGCCCGGCAGTTTGGGCTGGAGTGTGCTGCGCAGATCCGGCAAATTCAGCGCCTCCGAGGCTACGACATACGCACACAGATCCTTGTCTCCGTCTTCGTTTTCCCAGGCGGTGACGATGGCTTTCTGAATGCCGTCCACGGTCAGCAGCTGCGCTTCCACCTCGCCCAGTTCAATCCGGAAGCCCCGGATTTTGACTTGATCATCCATCCGGCCGATAAAGTCTACATTGCCGTCCGGCATCCATCGCGCCAAATCGCCTGTACGGTACAACCGTTCACCTGGTACATACGGATTCGCTACGAATTTCTCGGCTGTCAGGTCTGCACGATTCAGGTAGCCTCGTGCCACCCCGGCTCCGCCAATGCACAGCTCACCCAGTACGCCGATCGGCACCGGATTCAGCTGGCTGTCCACAATGTAGAAGCGTGCGTTCAGCCACGCCTGACCAATCGGCACATGGCCGCTGCTTGGCAGCTTCGACAGCTCTTCGTCGTAGAAGCTGGAGTCAATCGCCGCTTCGGTGACGCCGTAGCTGTTCATAATGCGGATATCCGCACCAAACCGCTCTTGCAGCACTCGGTAGTCCGTCACGCTGCAACTATCCGAGCTCGTGATCAGCAGCTCCAGACTGCTCATGTCCAGCCCCTGTTCATGCACATGCTGCATAAACGGTACGATCAGGGCCGGAGTCGATTCGAACACGGTAATCTGGACATCGCGAATCCATCCGTGCAGACGGCTAAAATCAATCCGGTCGTCTTTCGGACAAATGACCATCGTGCCGCCGTTATAGAGCGTCCGCGCGATATCCCCGACGAATACGTCGAAAGAGAAGCTCGCCAGTTGCAGCAGTCGGACTGGGAATTGGTTCAGGCGATAATCCCTGCGATACGCCGCAGCCGTATTCACCAAGCTGTGATGCTCGATCATGACGCCCTTCGGCCGTCCGGTTGTCCCGGATGTATAGATCACATACGCCAAATCGTGCGGTTCGTTGATGTGATCGACGTCTGTCGTATCTCCGGTGTACAGTGACTCATCGTCCAATGCCAATACGGTATGCAGACGCAGCCCTGTTGCCGGTTCGGATGCTGCTTCGCTGTCAGACTTCGAATCTGATTTTGAGCCTAAGTTTTCATTTAGGCTGTCTCTTTCCATCGTTTCAGCACCAGCCGCTGTTTCCAACTCACCCTCAGTCTGCCCTCCGGCCAAGGCCTGTCGGCTTTCCCCAAGCCATATCTGTGCTTGCTCCTGTAAGCCGATTTGGGTCAACAATACCGTCGCACCACTGTCCTCCAGCATGAAACGAATCCGTTCAGACGGATAGTCTGCATCCAGCGGCACATAGGCGCCTCCCGCTTTCCACACCGCCAGTACGCCGACCAGCATGTCTACCGAGCGTTCACTCAAAATGCCGACAATCGACTCGCGTCCAACGCCTTCATTCCGCAATCTCCGCGCCAATTGGTTCGCGCGCTCGTTCAGTTTCCGGTAAGTGAGCTGCTCCTCCTCGTACACCACCGCCACATGATCTGGTACAAGCTGTGCCTGTTCTTCCACATAGGTATGGAACAGGGCTCCTGCTTCAACTGCGGCACCGCCCGTTACTCCCACTTCTCCAAAACCGTAGATGAGTTGCTCCTTTTCCTCAACGGTTACCATATTCAAAGTTGCCAGGGGCTGTTGTGGATGGTATGCAATAGCTCGAACGATTTCCGCAAAATGCTGTGCCAATCGCGTCATGGTCTCAGGCTTGTACAACGCCGTGCTATATTCTAGACTGCACAGAATGCCTTCTGGCTGCTCCACTGCATCTAAAGTCAGATCAAACTTGGCCGTATGATTTTCCAGTGGATAGGAGCTCAAGGTCAAACCTTCCAGCAGTAACTCCTGTTGCTCCAAGGTTTTCAACTCAAACATCGTGTCAAACAGCGCATTTCGGCTCGTATCTCTTGTCAAATTCAGCTGTTCAACCAGTTCTTCAAAAGGATAGTCCTGATGCTCATAAGCACTGAGCGCATGCTCCTTCACCTCTTGCAGATAATCCAGGAACGTTTTGTCGCTGGACGGATAATTGCGAATCGCCAGCGTGTTAATGAAGATACCCACCAGATTACTGAGCTCCGCATGCGGTCGTCCTGCAATCGGCGTGCCGACAACAATGTCCTCTTGGCCTGTATATTTGTGCAAGAGCGTAGTGTACGCCGCCAGCAGCACCATATACAGGGTAGCGCCTGTTTGCGAAGCCAGTTCTTTCAGGCGTTCACTAACCTCACGCCCCAGTGCAAACTCGATCGTATCCCCTGCCGTACTCTGCACCGCCGGACGGGCAAAGTCGGTTGACAGATCCAGTACAGGCACTCCGCCCCGGAAGGTGCCCAGCCAGTACGCTTCCTGACGCTGCATCCACTCCTGATGGGTTTCGCTTTGCTGCCATACGGCATAATCCTTGTACTGAATCCGCAATGGCGACAGTTCTTCACCGCCATACAAGCGGACAAACTCATCGGTCAGTACCTCCATCGACACGCCATCCGAAACGATATGGTGCATGTCGAGCATGAGTAAATGCTGGGATTCTTGCTCTACTCCTTGGACACCCAGATCCACCAAGCCTACCCGCAGCAGCGGTGCAGCTTTTAGATCAAACGGACGGATAAACTGCCGTACCCGTTCTTGTGCTTCCTGGCTAATCCTCGTGTACGTAGCTGTAGTTGTATCCATTCCTGTAGCTGTGTCCTGATCCGTATCCGTAATCACACTCTCTACCTGTACCTTCGTATATTCCACCTCGAATGGCACGGTATCCTCAATCCATTGCATCGGCTCATTGTCTACCAGCTCAAAGCGGGTACGCAAGGTTGCATGACGATCGATTAGTTGACGGAACACGTCTTCTACTCGTTTCACATCCAGCGGACCGCTCACTTGCAGCACTGACGGCATGTTGTAGTTCACATCACTTGGATCAAACTGATGCAGTACATACAGTCGTTTTTGTGCTGAAGATAACGGGTAGAAGCTGCGTTCTTCTGTTACCGGAATGGACGCGTACACCACTTGATCCAGACCTTCCAGAACGGCTGCCAGTTGTTCAATCGTGGGTGCTTCAAAAATACTGCGCAGGGGAAGCGGCTTGTTCAACTCCTTGTGAATCTTCGAGGCCAGTGTCGTCGCCCGCAGCGAGTGTCCACCAATCTCAAAGAAATTTTCCTTCACGCCGACCTGCGCCAGGCCCAGCACATCCTGCCAAATTTGCGCCAGCTTCACTTCCACCCACGTCCGCGGTGCGACATAATCGGCTCCGCTTTGCAGGCTGCCTTCCGGTGCTGGTAGGGCCTTGCGGTCAATTTTTCCATTTGGACTCAGCGGCATTTGTTCCAGTTGTACAAAGTAGGACGGCACCATGTAGCTTGGCAGTTCCCGGCCCAGCTCACTTCTCAGCTCGCTGGCACCGATCTCTTGTCCAGCAACATAGTAGGCCACCATTTGTTTTTGTCCCGTTTCGTCTGCACGAGCCATGACAACCGCTTCTCGCACGGACGCTACTTGGAGCAGCTGCGTTTCGACCTCGCCCAGCTCAATCCGGTAACCGCGGATCTTCACCTGATGGTCGATCCGGCCCAAATATTCAATGTTGCCGTCCGGCATCCATCTCGCCAAATCGCCGGTGCGGTACATCCGCTCATACCCGGCTTCCCCGCCGGCAAACGGATCTTTCACAAATTTCTCGGCCGTCAGCTCCGGACGGTTCAGATACCCACGTGCCACACCGACACCACCGATGCACAACTCCCCTGCAACCCCAATCGGCTGCAATTGCTCCGTGCCTTCCTTCACGATGTACAGGCGAATGTTTTGAATCGGTTTTCCGATCGGAATGACTGCATATTCTTCCGTCGGCTCGCAATCAAAGTACGATACGTCCACCGTCGCTTCGGTTGGACCGTACAGGTTGATCAGCTTCGCTCCGGTCAGGCTCGACACGAGCCGTTGGAAGCGAGCCACATGCTGTGGCGGCAAGGCTTCACCACTGGCAAAGACATGGCGCAGCGTTGCCAGTTTCGCTTGCATCACTTCCCGTGGCTGCTGCTCCACATACTCCAGGAACGCATGCAGCATGGCAGGTACAAAGTGCATCGTGCTCACTCCATCGCGGGCAATCGTGTCCACGATGTCTTCCGGGTTCTTTTCCCCGCCTACCGACAGCAAGCTCACCTTCGAGCCGACCAGCGACCACCAGAACAGCTCCCACACCGACACGTCGAACGTGAAGGCGGTCTTTTGCAGGATCGTATCTTCCGCACTCAAGCCGTACCGATCATGCATCCACAAAATCCGATTCAGCACAGAATGGTGCTCCACCATCACGCCCTTCGGTTTTCCCGTGGAGCCAGAGGTATAAATGACATAGGCGACATGGTGCGGTCCGGCCAGTGGCTCCAGATTCGAGCCGTCTTCGTGGTAAATGTCTTGGCCAGTCTGCTCCTGACGATCCAGCACCAGCACCTGGCCGTCGAAACTCAGCGATGCTTGCTCCGCCAGATGCGATTGCGTCAGCACCAGCTTCGCTCCCGAATCCTCCAGCATGAAGCGGATGCGGTCGGCCGGATATTCTGGATCAATTGGCACGTAGGCTCCGCCTGCTTTGAGGATCGCATAAATACCTACGATCATGTCCAGAGAACGGTGAGCCAGTATGCCTACAGGCTGATCCGGCTCGACGCCTTCCGCACGCAAAGTGCGTGCGAGTCGGTTCGCGCGCTCATTCAACTCCGCGTAGGTCAACGATTCCGATCCGCACAACACTGCTGCCTGATCCGGTGTATTCGCTGCCTGCTGCTCGAACAGTGCGCTTAGCGTTTGATCCTGCGGATAAGCTGCCGCCGTATCCCCCCAGACCTGAACGATCTGCGCCTGCTCTTCCGGTGTCACCAATTCCAGCTCATTCACACGGATATGCGGATTATTCACGATTTGCTCGATGACATGCAGTACATGTCCCTGCATCCGCTCGATCGTAGACCGATCGTATACATTGGCGTTATATCTGAACATAATGCGGAAGGTTTCATCGGGCATCACAATCAAGTCCAGATCATAGTTTGTTTGCTCGACAACCTCTACATTCGTAATTTCAAAAGCGGATGGACGAACTTCCCCAAGCTGCTCGACTTGCTCCTCTACCGGATAATTCTCAAATACCATAATGTGGTTAATCAGATGCTGCTTCTGCTCGGTCAATGCCTGAATTTCATACAGCGGGAAGCTGTCATAGGCTCCTGAGGCCAGTGCCTGCTCCTGCGTTTTCCGCATGATGTCCACAAACGTGGCATTCTGTTCACTTTGAATCCGCACTGGGATCGTATTAATGAACAGACCGATCATATGCTCTACACCCGCAATATCCGTCGGACGTCCAGATACCACACTGCCGAATACAACATCCTCATTGTTGTTATATTGCTGCAAAATAAGGCCCCACACGCTCTGCATCAGCGTATTAATCGTGACCTGCTGCTGCTTTGCAATCCGGTACATGGCTTCGCTCCACGTTGGATCCAGATCTACCGTTATTTTTTCAGAAACATATTCGCTGGTTTCGCTTGCTGTATTGGACACCGTATGATCCCTGCTGTCCGCCACGTGGTCTTTCGATGAAGTATCCAATCCAGGTAACAAGGTTTGCTGTTCAAAGCCTGCCAAATAGCTGCTCCAATACTCTTTTGCCGCACGTTCATCCTGACGCTCTAGCCATTCGATATATTGGCCGTACGGTGTGATATGAGCAAGCTCCGGCTGCTTCTGCTCCAGCAGCGCAAAGTACGTACCAAACACTTCGCCTGTAACGAGCGATAAGCACCAGCCATCCATGACAATGTGATGGAAGCTCCAGACCAAATGATACGTTTCTTCATCGGTTTGCAATACCTGTACGCGCATAAGTGCATCCGTACCGAGATCAAAGCCTCTAGCCTGGTCTTCCTGCTTAAACGTCTGGATATACGCCTGTTGCTCCGCTTCCTGCATTTCGCGTATATCCTTGAAGGACAGATCGCTATCTTTGTGACGGAACACGATTTGCAATGGCTCCGGACCATGTCCTGTTTCAAATCGATGGAAATTCGTCCGCAGTGCTTCATGACGCTGTGTCAGTACATCTAGACTCTTGCGGAAAATTTCAACATCAAAGCTGCCTTTTTGATCAAACGACGCTTGCTGGAAGTATGCAGCTGAGTCCGGCTCCATCAGACTATGGAACAGCATCCCCTTCTGCATCGGCGAAAGAGCATACACATTTTCCAGTTCGCCCACAGAAGCCGTTTGCTCCGTCAATTGCTCCAGTTGTTCCAACGACAAGCCTTTGAACAAGACATCGCTTGGGGTTAGTTCGCTCCGCTCTTGGGAGGCACAATGCGCGATCACTTCCTGCAAGCTTTCCTGCAGCAACTGCGCAAAGTTCTCTACATTTTGCTGTTGATATACCTTACTGTCATAGCGAATGTCCAGTGTCAGCGCGCCCGCTGTAATCATGCCGTTCACATTCAAAGGATGCTCCAGTACAGTATGGTCACTCATCGGCTCTCCACCTGGATGCGAAGACAGCGTGATATCCCCATTTTCTAAGTCCTGATCAAACTGTCCCAAATAGTTAAAGCTAATTTCAGGCTGCAAGGTCAAGGAAGGATGGACATCATGCTGAGACATATACTTCAAAATACCGTAGCCAATACCCTTATGCGGCACATGACGCAGATCTTCCTTCACCCGCTTGATTCGCTGCCCTACTTCTGCCTTCCCATCCACACCCAGCAGTACTGGATACTGACTCGTAAACCAGCCCACGGTACGGGTGATATCGATATCTGGAACAATGGCTTCCCGGCCATGGCCCTCCAGATTGACCAGCACACGCTCCTGACCGCTCCAGTTATATAACGCGGTGCCGAGTGCGGTTAACAGCAGATCATTGACCTCTGTGTTATACGCCCGATGCGATTCCAGCAGCAGCAGCCGTGTTTCCTGTTCGCTCCATGCTACGCTCACCGTCGCAGTGTCTCTGATTAGAGAATGTTGTCCCTCCGCTCTTTCTTGATCCTTAGGCAACGATGCAATTTCCATTTGAGCGAGATGCTGCCAATATTCGCGTTCATTTTCGATCGCCGGGCTATTCGCATATTGAGACAAACGTTCTGCCCAGTCGGAGAAAGAGTCCGTTTTATATGGCAGGCGAATCGCTTCTCTCCGCACGGCCTGCTCATACCCCGTGGCAAAATCCTCAAACACAATCCGCCACGAAATCCCGTCTACGACCAAATGGTGGATCGCAATCAGTAAATGATCTCCATCCATGCAGCGGAAAAGTCCCAGCTTCACCAGCGGTCCTTCATCTAGACGAATAGAGCTTTGGATGGCATTGGCTTTCATTTCAATCGCCACCGTCACATCTGCCGCGTCTTCGACACCCGTCAAATCAACAACGTCCAGACTGTACAGCTGACCTTCGTTCAAACCACGATTCCACGCTTCATAGCCCTGTTCGGTCTGACGGAAGACCATACGCAATGCATCATGATGCTCCGTCACTTGGGTCACCGTTTGATGCAATGCGGCTTCATCGAATCCTTGTGCTCTATACAGCATCACCGATTGGTTGAAATAATGTGGCTCTGCTGAGGATTGTCCAAAGAACCATTGCTGTATTGGGCTCAATTTAACTGCTCCCGAGACCACCCGCTGATCGGCTGTACGGCTGACCTTGTGTACATGACCGCTCAGCAACGAAATGGACGGATATTGGAACAAATCCTTCATCTCCAGCTTGTAGCCCGCTTGCAGCAAGCGGGACGATACCTGGATTGCCTTGATCGAATCGCCGCCCAGATCAAAGAAATTATCCAAAATGCCGATTCTCTTCGTTCCTAATACAGCCTGCCAAATGGACACTAACGTCTGCTCCAGCGCTGTGCGCGGCTCTACATAATCCGCTCCGCTTTGCAGGCTACCCTCCGATGCCAGCAGTGCCTTGCGGTCGATTTTGCCGTTGGGTGTCAGTGGCATCTGCTCCAGCTGGATGAAATACGAAGGTACCATATAGTTGGGCAGCTCCTCACCCAGCAAGCTGCGCAGTTCACCCGCGCTTACGTCTCTTTCAGCGACATAGTACGCCACCAGTTGGTTTTGCCCCTGCTCGTCCACCTGGGCCAGTACGATGACCTCTTGCACGTCTTCCACTTTCAAGATTTGTGCCTCGACTTCGCCCAGCTCGATCCGGTAGCCCCGGATTTTTACTTGATGGTCGATCCGGCCCAAATATTCGATGTTGCCGTCCGTCATCCATCTCGCCAAGTCCCCCGTACGGTACATTCGTTCATAGCCGGCTTTGCCAGCCGCAAACGGGTTCGCTACAAATTTCTCCCCCGTCAGCTCTGGACGATCCAGATAACCGCGGGCCAGACCCGGACCGGACACGCACAGCTCACCCGCTACGCCGACCGGAGCCAAATGTCCATGCCCATCCACCATGTATACCCGATGATTCGGCACAGGACGTCCAATGGAAATGAGTTGTCCTGCCCTTGCATCCTCGGACACCGGCCAGATGGACGTTGCAACTGAGTTTTCAGTTGGACCGTAGCCGTTGTAGTACGCCACTTGATCCTTCCACTTGTATACCAGTTCGGTGGAAGATGCTGAACCCGCAGTGAACAGAATACGCAGGTGTGGCATCCGCTCTGGCTCCAGATACACCGCATAGGTCGGCGGCAAAGCTGCCACCGTGATGTGGTGATCCGCCATATATTGCTCAAACCGCTCGTAATTCAAAATCGTCTCTGTCGTTGGCACATATAACGTGGCTCCGCAGAACAGCGCTTGGAAGATTTCCCAGCAAGCCGCATCAAACGAATAGCTAGCGAACAGCAACGCATGATCCGACGTGCGGATTCGAAGCGTCTGATCAAAATACGTTTTCAGATTGCACAGCCCGTGATGCTCCAGCATAACGCCCTTCGGCTGCCCTGTTGTACCCGATGTATAAATCACATACGCCAAATCATCTGGACCGGACCACGGCTCCAGGTTGGAACCATCCTCGTGATACACCGTTTGCGTTCCATCCAGCACCAGCACTTGGCCATCGATAACTGCTTTGTCCACCAGATGACTTTGTGTCAACAGTAGCTTCGCACCCGAGTCGTCCAGCATATAGCGGATACGTTCCTCCGGATAGGTTGGATCGATGGGGACATATGCGCCTCCGGCTTTTAAAATCCCGAAGATGCCCACGATCATATCCACCGACCGCTCGGTCATCAGACCCACCAAACGATCTTTCGTCACGCCTTGACTGCGCAAGGTACGAGCTAATCGATTGGCGCGTTCATTCAACTCGCGATAAGTCAGCGCTTCTCCTTCAAAGAACAAGGCTGTCTGCTCCGGTGTCTGCGCGGTTTGCACCTCGAACAAACCATGAATCGTTTGCTCGCTTGGATACTCGGTCGCCGTATCTCCCCATGCGCTGAGAATTTGCTCGCGCTCCTGCTCGCTTAACATATCCAGCTCATGTACACGGATGTCCGGATTCGCTGTCACCTGCTCCAGCAGTTGCACCAGATGGCCTCGGACTTGCTCTACACTTTCCCGTTCAAAGGCCAGGGCATTATAGCCAAAGCTCATGTGAATGGTGTTCCCGGGCAGTACCACCAGGTTAAAGTCATAGTTGGTCTGCTCGACAGACTCGGCTCCGGTGATCGTGAAGCTGGACTCATCACCGCTGCCTAATTGCTCGATTTGTTCCTCGACCGGATAGTTCTCAAAAATAAGAATATGATTGATCAAATCCTGCTTAAGCTCCGACAGTCCCTGAATTTCATACAACGGATACGTATCATAGGTATGGGAAGCAATCGATTGCTCCTGGGTTTGCTTCATCACATCGGAGAATAAACTGTCCACTTGACTGCGGATACGCACCGGAATGGTGTTGATAAACAGACCAATGATGTGCTCCACATTTGGAATGTCTGCCGGACGTCCAGATACCACGCTGCCAAACACGACATCATCGGTGCCATTATATTTTTGCAGCAAAAGGCCCCAAACGGTCTGCATCAACGTATTGATCGTCACCTGATAACGCTTGGCTATGCGCTGAATACCAGCTGTGAGATCCGCGCCCAAATCAAAATCTAAACGCTCCGACTGATACCCCGTTTTGCCCTGAATTTTAGCCTGTGGCAAACGAGACTGCTCCTCATATCCTTCCAGAACCTTGCTCCAGTAGCTTGATGCGGCCTGACGATCCTGCTGCTCCAGCCATTCGATATATTGACTGTACGGCGTTACAGGGGCCAGTTCCGGTTGTTTATGGGCCAGGATCGCAAAATAGCTCGCAAACACTTCGTTGGTCACCAGCGACAAGCACCAGCCATCCATCACGATATGATGGAAGCTCCATACAAAACGGTACGTCTCCTCACCTGTGCGCAACACAGCGACACGCATCAAGGCGTCTTGTGCTAGGTCAAAGCCTCTTTGCTTGTCTTTACGCGTAAATTCGAGCATGTATTCGTTTTGCTGCTCGTCCTTCATATCCCGCAAATCTTCCACATACAGTTCACTGCGCTTATTGCGGTACACAACCTGAAGCGGTTCATCCTGCCAGCCGCTGTAGAAGTTCGTGCGCAGTACCGTATGCCGCTGCATTAAAACATCCAAACTGGCCGCAAATGCAGCGATATTAAAATGTCCTCGCAGATCAAAGGAGGCCTGTTCAAAATAAGCTCCCGATTGCGAATCCATCAGATTATAAAAGAGCATCCCCTTTTGCATCGGCGTCAGTGCGTATACATTTTCCAAATCACCGGTATGTGCCGCCTGTTTCGCAATTTGTTCCAGTTCTCTAGTCGTCAGACCTTTGAAGGATACATCACTCGGGGTCAGTTCCGGCTGTTCCTGAGCGACGCAATGCGTAATCACCTCTTGCAAAGCGGATTGCAGCAGTCCTGCCACACGTTCCAGCGTTTCTTTACGATACTGCTTACGGCTGTAAGCAATCGTCAAGCGCAGCGTGCCTTCCGAGATCATCGCGTTTAAATCCAGCGTATATTGCAGCGGTGAATGTGCATCCTCTGTCTCCCCTGCACTATAGGGTGACAATGCGATTCCACTGTTTTGTAGATCCTGATCGACCTGACCCAAATAGTTAAAGCTGATTTCCGGTTCTGCTGCAATCGTATGCGCTTCATCCGATGCAGACGCAGGAGACAAGTAGCGCCAAGTTCCATAGGTCAGCCCTTTATGTGGAATCCGGCGCAGACCTTCCTTCGTTTCTTTAATCCGCTGAGCCAGTGTCATTTCCTTGCCGGTCTCCAGCAGCACTGGATACAAGCTCGTAAACCAACCTACGGTACGTGTAATATCCACCTCTTGCAGGATCGCTTCCCGGCCATGGCCCTCCAGATTCACCAGTACCTGTCCTGCGCCTGTCCAATTGTGCACCGCCAGTCCCAGCGCGGTCAGCAGCAAATCATTGACCTCGGTGTTGTAGGCGCGATGGACCTGCTTTAACAGTTGCTGCGTTTCAGCTTCGGTCCACTCTACCGTCAGCACTTCGCTGTCTGCGTTTAAGGAGCCCTCGTAGGTAAAATCCTTAGGCAGCGGTGCGGCTTCCGCTTTGGCCTGTTCCAGCTGCTTCCAATAAACTTCATCCGAGGCAGCCTCAGGACGGTTGGCGTAAGACGACAACTCCAATGCCCATGCTTGGAAGGAATCCGTTTTATAGGGCAATCGTACAGCCTCACCCTTGCTCGCCTGCTCGTAGCCTGTCGAGAAATCTTCGAACAGAATCCGCCACGACACTCCGTCCACCACCAAGTGGTGAATGGCGATTAGCAGATGGTCGCCTTCGGCTGTGCGGAACACTCCCAGCTTCACCAGCGGTCCTTCGGACAGGTGAATGCTGCTTTGAATTTCATTTACCTTCGCTTCCAGCGCTTCCGCATAGACTACTTGTTCACGGTAGTCTGCGGTTTCCAGCGTATACAACGCGCCTTCATCTACACCGCGTGTCCAAGCCTCGTAACCGGATGAAGTCTGACGGAATACCGTACGCAGCGCATCATGATGCTTCACGATGTGATCCATGACTTGGCGAATCGCCGTCTCATCAAAGCCCTCGGCACGATAGAGCATGACCGCTTGATTAAAATGCTGCGGACGCTCGCGCTCCTGCGCAAAGAACCACTGCTGGATCGGAAGCAACGCGGTTTCCCCGCTTACTTCTCCTTGATCTGCCATACGGCTGACCTCATGCATATGCGGTGCCAGTGTTGCAACCGTTGGATACTGGAACAAATCCTTCATGTCCAGCTTATAGCCGGCCTGGAACGCACGCGATGCGATTTGGATGGCCTTGATGGAATCGCCGCCTAGATCAAAGAAATTGTCCAAAATACCGACTGTCTGCAGCCCCAGTACCGACTGCCAGACCGCTACCAGTGCGCGTTCTTGCGCCGTACGCGGCTCTGCATAATCAGCTCCAGTTTGCAGGCTGCCTTCCGGTGCTGGCAGGGCCTTGCGGTCAATTTTGCCATTTGGACTCAGCGGCATCTGCTCCAGCTGTACAAAGTACGATGGCACCATGTAGCTTGGCAGCTCCCGGCCTAGCTCACTTCTCAGCTCGCTGGCACCGATCTCTTGCCCAGCGACATAGTACGCCACCATTTGTTTTTGGCCCGTTTCAGCCGCACGAGCCATGACGACGGCTTCGCGTACCGATTCCACTTGGAGCAGCTGCGATTCCACCTCGCCCAGCTCAATCCGGTAGCCCCGGATTTTCACCTGATGGTCGATCCGGCCCAGATATTCAATGTTGCCGTCCGGCATCCATCTCGCCAAATCGCCGGTGCGATACATCCGTTCATAGCCTGCTTCACCACCCGAAAACGGATCAGTTACAAATTTCTCGGTCGTCAACTCCGGACGGTTCAGATAACCTCGTGCCACACCGACACCACCGATGCACAGCTCCCCTGCAACCCCGATCGGTTGCAATTGCTCCGTGCCTTCCTTCACGATGTACAGACGAATGTTTTGAATCGGTTTCCCGATGGGAATGACTGTATATTCCCCATCCGGCTCGCAATCAAAGTACGATACGTCCACCGTCGCTTCGGTTGGGCCGTACAGGTTGATCAGCTTCGCTCCCGCAAGGCTCGATACAAGCTGTTGGAACCGGGCCACATGCTGTGGTGGCAATGCTTCACCACTGGCAAAGACATGGCGCAGCGTTGCCAGTTTCGCTTGCATCACTTCCCGTGGCTGCTGCTCCACGTACTCCAGAAACGCATGCAGCATAGCGGGTACAAAGTGCATCGTGGTTACGCCATCGCGGGCAATCGTGTCGACGATCTCTTCCGAGTTCTTTTCCCCGCCCACGGACAACAGGCTTACCTTCGAGCCGACCATCGACCACCAGAACAGCTCCCACACTGACACGTCGAAGGTGAAAGCGGTCTTTTGTAGGATCGTATCTTCCGCACTCAAGCCGTATCGATCATGCATCCACAAAATCCGGTTCAGCACAGAATGATGCTCCACCATCACGCCCTTCGGTTTTCCTGTGGAGCCGGAGGTATAGATGACATAGGCTACATGATGCGGACCGGCCAGTGGCTCCAAATTCGAACCGTCTTTGTGGTAAATGTCTTGGCCATCCTGCTCCTGACGATCCAGCACCAGCACCTGGCCGTTGAAACTCAGCGATGCTTGCTCCGCCAGATGCGCTTGCGTCAGCACCAGCTTCGCGCCCGAGTCCTCCAGCATAAAGCGGATGCGGTCGGCCGGATATTCCGGATCGATTGGCACATAGGCTCCGCCTGCCTTGAGGATCGCGTAGATGCCTACGATCATCTCCAGCGAACGGCGGACCAGAATACCGACTGGTTGATCCGGTTCAACACCTTCCGCACGCAGCGTCCGAGCCAAACGGTTCGCTCGCTCATTCAACTCCGCGTAGGTCAACGATTCCGATCCGCACAACACTGCCACCTGATCCGGCGTGTTCGTGGCCTGCTGCTCGAACAGTGCACTTAGCGTCTGATCCTGTGGATAGGCTACCGCCGTATCCCCCCAAACCTGAACGATCTGTGCCTGTTCTTCTGGTGTTACCAATTCCAGCTCATTCACACGGATATTCGGATTGTCCACAATTTGCCTGATGACATGGTCGATATGGCCCTGGATACGCTCCATAGCAGACCGGTTATACACCAGAGCATTGTATTCAAGCAGGATAGAGATATCCTCGTCAGGCACGACAATCAGGTTAAAATCGTAGTTGGTTTGCTCGGCAAGTGCCACATTGGCAATCGAGAAGCCTGTTTGTGCCTTTGTCTCGCCGGAACCGCCCATCTGCTTCATCTGCTGCCCAATCGGGTAGTTTTCAAAGACCATGATGTGATGAATCAGGTCTTGTTTTTGTTCAGTCCGTGCCTGAATATCGTAGAGCGGAAACGTATCATAGACACTGGAGGCCAAAGCCTGTTCCTGTGTGCGCTGCAATACTTCAGCAAATGTAGCATTCCGTTCACTTTGAATCCGAACCGGTATGGTATTGATAAACAATCCAATCATGTTCTCCACACCTGGAATGTCTGCCGGACGACCGGATACCACACCACCAAACACAACATCCTGATTATTATTGTATTGCTGTAAAATAACGCCCCACACACTTTGCAGCAAGGTGTTAATCGTGACATGTTGTTGCTTGGCCATTTGGTTTAATGCGGCACTCCGTTCTTTACCCAACATAAATGGCAGCTTTTCCGAAACATAGCCAGAATTTGAACTTCCACCACTTCCGTCTGGTTCTTCATCCCGTGCGGCTACAGAAGCTTGCGCATTCTCACCAGGCAACAAGGTTTGCTGCTCAAAGCCTGCCAAATAGTCACTCCAATAACGGGTCGCTTCCTGTGCATCCTGATCTTGCAACCATTCGATATAGTCACTATACGGCTTGACAGGTGCGAGCTCTGGCTGCTTATTCTCCAGCAAGGCAGCATAGGCACCAAACACTTCGTCTGTCATCAGCGACAGGCACCAGCCGTCCATCACAATATGATGGAAGCTCCATACAAAACGGTATGAGCTTTCACCCGTGCGGAAGACGGATACTCGCATAAGCGCATCCTTGCTTAAATCAAAGCCTCGAGCTTTGTCCTGGGCCACAAATTCAGCTACAGCCTGTTCACGCCCTCTAACGTCCTCATAAAAGAAGCTCGGACTTTTATGGCGATAGACGATTTGCAAGGGTTGACCATGCCAGCCGCTGTAGAAATTCGTCCGTAATATCGCATGTCGACTAACCAGCAGCTTCAGACTTTCCTCGAATGTGGACGGTGCAAAATGGCCCTCCAGATCAAAGGTCGCCTGTTCAAAATACACGCCTGTTTCAGCATTCATTAGACTGTGGAACAGCATGCCCTTTTGCATGGGCGTTAGCGGGTACACATTTTCCAATTCCCCAACCGTCTGGGTCTGCTCCTTAATCGTATCTAATTGCTCCAGGGTCAGACCTTTGAACAGTACATCACTTGGAGTTAATTCGATCCGATCTCGTGTGACACAATGCTCGATAATCTCAAGCAGATTGGATTTCAACAGATTAGCCAACATTTGGACCGTATCTTTACGGAAGGCTTTGCCGTTATATCGAATGTCCAGTTCCAGGATGCCGTTCGTTACGATTCCGCTCACATCGAGCGCAAATTTCATCTTCGTCCGGTCACTAACGACCGATCCCATCGAGTAAGGAGACATACGAATATCGCTGTTTTGCAAGTCCTGATCCAGCTGTCCGAGGTATTTGAAGCTCACTTGCGGCTCGGCAAAAGCTTGATGTTGACCAAGATGCAGTGCATCTGCTTGCTGACCCATGGCTTGGCCAGATTCACTCAAATATCTCCAGATTCCGTAGCCCATTCCTTGATTCGGAATATCACGCAGACTCTCTTTGACCTGTTTGATGCGTTCCGACAAAGCCTGATCACGACCGATGTCCAGCCATATCGGATATGGACTCGTAAACCAGCCTATGGTACGAGAAATGTCCGTATCCGGCAAAATGTTCTCACGTCCGTGTCCCTCTAAATGAATCAGACTGCGTTCATGGCCGGTCCATGTGTACAGCATCATGCCCAAAGCCGTCAGCAACAGATCGTTCACTTCCGTGTTATACGCACGGTGTGCTTGCTTCAATAATCTTTCTGTCTCTTCTTCCGTAAGCTGGAAGGCCACTGTATCCGTGTCAGCTAAGGTAAATGTTTCGGCCTGCGCTTGATCCTCAGGCAAACGTACTTGGTCAGCCAAAGCAGCTGCGTTCCATTGTTCCCAGTAGGCGTGTTCACTGTCCATGGCTGCGCTATTCGCATACTCGGAAAGTTTTTGTGACCAGGAACGGAATGAATCCGTTTTGTCCGGCAGCTGAAGCACTTTCTGATGAACGGCCTGTTCATAGGCAGTAGCCAAATCCTCAAACAAAATACGCCAGGATACCCCGTCCACGACCAAATGGTGAATCGCCATCAGGAGATGATCGCCATCTACACAGTGGAACAAACCTGCTTTAAACAGCGGCCCTTCATGCAGTTGGATACTCCTTTGAATTTCACTGGCTTTCGCCTCAATGGCTGCGCTGAGCGTGGCTTTATCCGTCAAGTTCGTAAAGTCCACCACATCCAGATGATACAGCTCACCTTCCTGTATTCCGCGACTCCATGCTTGATAGCCTTGTTCTGTCTTGCTGAACACCATCCGCAAAGCATCATGATGCTTTGTCAGCTTGCCAAGCGCCTGACGCAGAGCCGACTCGTCAAACCCCTGCTCCCGGTGCAGCATAACCGCCTGATTAAAATGATACGCATCCACTTGCTCCTGCGCAAAGAACTCGTGCTGGATCGGAAGCAACGCCGTTTCTCCGCTTACTTCTCCCTGATCTGCCATACGACTGACCTCATGCATATGCGATGCCAGGGTTGCGACGATGGGATAGCGGAACAAATCCTTCATGTCCAGCTTGTAGCCGGCCTGGAATGCACGCGATACGATTTGAATCGCCTTGATCGAATCGCCACCCAGATCAAAGAAATTGTCCAACATACCGACGGTTGGCACACCCAGGACGGACTGCCAGACCGCTACAAGCGCTCGTTCCGGTGCAGTGCGTGGCGCTACATAATCCGCACCGCTGTGCAGATTGCCTTCCGGTGCTGGCAGGGACTTGCGGTCGATTTTACCGTTCGGTGTCAGCGGCATCTGCTCCAACCAGATGAAATACGACGGCATCATATAGCTTGGCAGTTCTTGTCCCAGCTCCTGTCTCAGCTCACCGGCTCCCAGTTCTTGACTCGCCACATAGTACGCCACGAGCTGTGTTTGACCCGTTTCGTCCGTGCGTGCCATGATGACCGCTTCTTGTACCGACTCCACCTGCAACAGCTGCGATTCGATCTCGCCCAGTTCGATTCGGTAGCCCCGAATTTTCACCTGATGGTCCATCCGCCCCAAATATTCAATGTTGCCGTCCGGCGTCCATCTCGCCAAATCGCCTGTATGGTACATCCGCTCATGGCCTGCCTTACCCCCAGCAAACGGATTAATCACAAATTTCTCGGCCGTCAGTTCTTCACGTTTCCAATACCCACGGGCCAATCCTTCCCCGGCAATACATAACTCGCCCGGCACACCGACGGGCTGCAATTCTCCACTCGCATTCATGATATAGATTTGGGTATTCGCAATAGGACGTCCAATATTAATATGCTGAGCATGGGTCAGTTCCTGCACGGCCGACCACACCGTCGTTTCTGTAGGTCCGTACATGTTATAAATACGGGGACCGTCTATCTCTTGCAGTGCTGCGAGCAGCTTGGACGGAAGAGCTTCGCCCCCAACCATAATTGCCTTCACGCTTTGCAGCACGCGCGAGCCTGCTTCATGACCCAACAGCATTTGTAACCGGGATGGGGTCATTTGCAACATCTCAATCGAATGTTGAGTAATCAACTCACCCAGCGCCTGAGGATTCACCTGATGCTGGCTGTCGCCAAGCACAACCGTCATTCCACCCAACAGGGGGAGAATGGTTTCCAATACGAAAATATCGAATGAAATGGTCGTCAGTGACAACATGGTTTGGCTCGCTTCAAAATCAATGACTTCGCGCATCCCAGTAATAAAGTTGAGGACCGAGCGATGCTGGAGCATAACTCCTTTCGGATTTCCAGTCGAACCCGACGTATAGATGACATAAGCCAAATGCTCTGGGCGGGCAATCGTCTCCAGGTTGCTACTTTCTCCCTGATACAATGCGGCATCCTCAAGAAACAGGGTATTGGCATGGCAATGGTGTTCTTCTGCCAGTTCACGACGGGTCAGAAGCACTGCGGCCTCGCTGTCTTCCAGCATGTATGCAATACGAGAGGATGGAAATTCGGGATCAATCGGCACATAAGCACCGCCTGCTTTTAGCACAGCCAGCAGACCTACGATCATTTCCACGGAACGCTGCACCATCAGACCGACCAGTTTGTCAGGTCCTACTCCCTGGGCTTGAAGCATTCGAGCCAATGAATTGGCACGTTCATTCAGCTCCCGATATGTCAGACGCTGATGTCCAAACACCAATGCTACCTGATCCGGCGTACACTCCACCTGATCCTCGAACAGCTGATGAATCGTCTGATGGGACGGAAATGCACAAGCGGTGTCATTAAAGGCCGCTGTAATCTGTTGTTTTTCTGCTGCTGTGAGTAGTTCCAGCTCTTCCACCCGAACATGCGGGTTGAGCGAAATTTGCTCCAGCAAACGTGCAAAATGTCCATACAAGCGCTCAATACCTGCTTGATCAAAGCTGAGCGTGTTATACATAAAACGAATCTTGATACCTTCTCCTGGCATCACGACGACGTTTAGATCGTAGTTCGTTTGCTCTGTAGCCACCACATTCGAAATTGTAAATGGTTCCTGTCCTTCACTGCCCAGCTGCTCTACCTGCTGCTCCACCGGATAATTTTCAAATATCATAATATGATTGATCAAATCCTGCTTCTGCTCGGTCAGTGCTTGAATTTCATACAGCGGGAACGCATCATAACCATTGGAAGCCAGCGCCTGCCGCTGTGTTCGTCTCATCAGCTCGACAAAACTTTCACCTGGTTCAGACTGCACACGCACTGGAATTGTATTAATAAATAGCCCGATCATGTGCTCCACACCTGGAATATCCCCTGGACGACCGGACACAACGCTGCCAAACACGATATCCGTACTGTTGTTATATTTTTGCAACAGAACGCCCCATACGGTCTGAATCAGCGTATTGATCGTGACCTGATTTTGCTTCGCTACCCGTTCGATCTGAGCAACCAGCTCTGGCTGGAAGTCACATTCCAGATCTTCAGCGACATATAGCCCGGCTTGCATCGATTTAGGCTGTGTTTTTTGCTGAGGAAGCGTAATTTGCTGCTCATAGTCCGCCAGATACCCACGCCAATATTGCAAAGCTGCCTCACGGTCCTGACGTTCCAGCCATTCGATAAATCGACTGAACGGCGTGACAGGCTCCAGCGCTGGCTCATGACCGGCGCGCAGTGTCAGATAGCTGCCAAATACCTCCTGTGTCATAAAGGACAAGCACCAGCCATCCATCAAAATGTGATGGAAGCTCCAAACAAAGTGATACGTTTCATCCCCCGTTTGCAAAATGGAGACACGAATGAGTGCATCCTCTGCGAGATTGAATCCTTTCGCTTTGTCCTCGATGGCAAAAGCTTCAACACGAGCTTCTCGTTCCTCTTTTTCTAGTCCGCGCAAGTCTTCATAATATATTTGTCCGCTACGGTTGCGGAAGACGACCTGTACAGGCTCATCCTTCCATGAACTGATAAAGTTCGTCCGCAATGCCTCATGACGCTGCACGAGCAGATCAAAGCTTTTACCAAAAGCAACCACATCAAAACGACCGTTCAACTCAAAGGTGGCCTGTTCAAAATAAGCTGCCGAATTTTCATCCATCAGACTGAAGAAGAGCATGCCCTTTTGCATCGGCGTCAAAGCATACACATTTTCCAGCTCACCCATATCTTGCGTATCCTTCACCAATTGCTCCAGCTCATCCAGTGTTACATGGTTTAACAGGACATCACTTGGGGTCAGCACCGTTCTTTCTTGAGCGACACAATGATGAATCACCTCACGCAAGCCGGATGCCAGCAGCTCTCCAAGTCGTGCAATCGTCTCATGACGGAATTGCGTTGTACCGTAGCGAATCGTGAAAATCAGTTCTCCATCCTCGATGACTCCATTGATATCCAGTGCAAAATCCATAGCCGCATTCGTGCTGACAGGCACACCGATGGAATAGGAGGAAGGCTCCAGATCATTGCCTTTATAATCCTGATCGAATTGTCCCAAATAGTTAAAACTGATCTCAGGCTGAGCCTTTAACTGCACGCCTGCTTTCTCCAGAACATTCGTATCCGACAGGTATCGTAAAATACCATAGCCGATGCCTTTCTGCGGAATATGACGCAGCCCTTCCTTGACCCGTTTGATCAGACGAGCCGTATTCCCCCCTTGTCCCAGACTTCCATCCAGTACAACCGGGAACTGGCTCGTAAACCAACCGACTGTCCGCGTAATATCCACATCCGGTACAATAGCTTCCCGTCCATGGCCCTCCAGGTTGACCAGCACCCGTTCAGAACCAGACCAGTCATATACGGCTTTTCCGAGCGCAGCCAGCAGCAGGTCATTCATTTCCGTGTTGTATGCGCGATGAGCTTGTTTGAGCAACTGCTCGGTTTCCTGCTTCGTCCAGCGGACCGTCACAACCTCACTGTCCCCAAGCAGTGCATTGTCATTCGCAAAATCCTTTGGCAAAGGCTTCGCAAGACTGGCTTCTGCTTGTTCGATATGCTGCCAGTAAGCAAGCTCCCGCTCCATCGTCGCGCTATTCGCATAGGCCGACAGCTGCTCGGCCCAAGTCTGGAACGAATCTGTTTTATGCGGTAGTCGGATAGCTGTGCCTGTTTTGCCTGCAATAGCCTGCTCATAACCGGATGCCAAATCCTCCAGCAAAATACGCCACGATACACCGTCCACAACCAAATGATGAATGACGATTAGCAAATGGTCGCCCTCAGCGCAGTGGAACAGACCGAGCTTCACCAGCGGCCCCTCGCTCAAATGAATGCTCGCTTGAATTTCACTCGCCTTAGCTTCTACAGCGGTGGATTCGTCTTCAACTCCACTAAAATCTACAATGTCCAGCGTGTATAGCTCGCCTTCCTCTACACTGCGGTTCCAAGCGGCATAGCCTTGCTCCGTCTCACGGAATACCGTGCGCAATGCGTCATGATGCTGGACAATACGGTCCATCGTACGGCGTAGCGCGTCGACGTCAAAGCGCCCAGCTCGGTACAGCATCATCGCCTGATTGCTGTGGTGCAGGTCAGCCGGCTGCTGCTCGAAGAACCATCGCTGAATGGGTGTCAGTTCCACCTGGCCTACGACCTCTTCCTGACTGGCCATCTTGCCATCTGTACGAAGCAAAGGACTGAGTGCCGCTACTGTCGGATTGCTGAACAGGTCTTTCATGTTCATTCGGTAGCCTGCTTGCAGCAAGCGGGACGATACTTGCAGCGCTTTGATCGAATCGCCGCCCAGTTCAAAGAAGTTATCCTGCGTGCCTACCGTTTCGACACCAAGTACCCCGGCCCATACCGAAGTTAATACCTGTTCTACGATAGTACGAGGGGCCACATAGGCTGTACCCGCATGGATGCTGCCTTCCGGTTCCGGCAAAGCCTTACGGTCGATTTTGCCGTTGCTGGTCAGTGGGATCGTCTCCAGACGCATCAACCGTGCTGGCACCATGTGCGCTGGTAACCCGGATTCCAGTTCTGCTTGTACTTCCTCGATCCGCAGCTCAGCTTCTCCCGTGATGTACCCGCACAAGTACTTGTGTCCACGCTCATCCGTCCGGTCGATGACTACGGCTTGACGCACACCCGGTACCCGCTGGATCGCCGTTTCAATCTCGCCCAGCTCAATCCGGTAGCCCCGGATTTTGACCTGGTAGTCCATCCGACCGATAAAGTCCACATTGCCGTCTGGCATCCACCGCGCCAGGTCACCTGTGCGGTACAATCGTTCACCGGCTACATACGGATTCGCCACGAATTTCTCGGCCGTCAGGTCTGGGCGGTTCAGGTATCCACGTGCCACTCCAGCACCGCCAATGCACAGCTCGCCCAGTACGCCGATCGGCACCGGATTCAGCTGGCTGTCCACGATGTAGAAGCGTGCGTTCAGCCATGCCTGACCAATCGGCACACTGCCGCTACTTGGCAGCTTTGACAGTTCTTCGTCGTAGAAGCTGGAGTCAATCGCCGCTTCCGTGACGCCATAGCTGTTCATAATGCGAATATCTGCGCCAAACCGTTCTTGCAGCACCCGATAATCCGTCACGCTGCAGCTATCCGAGCTGGTGATCAGCAGTTCCAGACTGCTCATGTCAAGGCCCTGTTCATGCACATGCTGCATAAACGGTACGATTAAAGCCGGTGTGGATTCGAACACCGTAATCTGATAATCGTGAATCCAGCCATACAGACGGCTTGGATCAATGCGGTCGTCTTTCGGGCAGATGACCATCGTGCCACCGTTATAGAGCGCCCGTGCGATATCGCCGACGAACACGTCGAAGGAGAAACTTGCCAGTTGTAACAGGCGTACTGGGAACTGGTTCAGACGGTAATCCCGGCGGTATGCCGCAGCTGTGTTTACCAAACTGTGATGCTCGATCATGACACCCTTCGGACGTCCCGTTGTACCGGACGTGTAGATCACATATGCCAGATCCTGCGGCTCGTTGATATGTTCCACATCCGTGGCATCTCCGGTGTACAACGACTCATCGTCCAGCGCCAATACAGTACGCAGACGCAGCCCTGTTGCCGGTTCGGATGCTTCTTCGTTGTCAGAACTCGAATCTAATTTAAAACTTACGCCTTCACTCAGGCTGCCTCTTTCCATCGTTTCAGCGCCAGCCGCTATTTCCAACTCGCCCTCAGACTGCCCACCGGCCAAGACCTGTCGGCTCTCCTCCAGCCATGCTTGCGCGCGTTCCTGCAAACCTGTTTGCGTAAGCAGCACCGTAGCGCCGCTGTCCTCGAGCATAAAGCGGATACGTTCGGATGGATAATCTGCATCCAGTGGCACGTATGCACCGCCGGCCTTCCATACCGCCAGTACGCCGACCATCATGTCCACCGATCGCTCGCTCAAAATACCAACAATGGATTCACGCCCAATGCCTTCATTCCGCAATCTACGAGCAAGTTGATTCCCACGCTCGTTCAGCTCGCGGTACGTAAGCTGCCGCTCCTCGTATACCACTGCCACATGATCCGGCACAAGCTGCGCTTGTTCTTCCACATAGACGTGGAACAACCCTTCTGATTGCTTTTCATCACTCCATGCAGCTACGCCCACGGATCCAAAACCATCGATGATTTTTGCTTTTTCCGCAGCAGTCACCAGCTCAAGTTCATCTACCAGCGCATCTGGTCGGTTAATCGCTTCTTCAATCATATGCAGCAAATGCTCGCGGATTTGCTCTACAGCCGTGCGTTCCAATACTTGCGCGTTGTACTCCAAATGGACATGAATTTCATCGCCCGGCACAACCGTAATGTTGAAATCATAGTTCGTTTGCTCCGACACGGAAGCATTTGCAATCGTAAAGCCATTCGTGCCACGACTGCCCATTTGCTCCATGCGCTGTTCCACCGGGTAGTTTTCAAACACCATAATATGGTTCACCAGGTCCTGTTTCTGCTCTGTTAGGGCCTGAATTTCATACAACGGATAGGTTTCATAGGCACGGGAAGCCAGTGCCTGCTCCTGTATCTGCTTCATTAACGCAGCAAACGTCATATCTTTCTCACTGTGAACTCGTACAGGAACCGTATTAATGAACAAACCAATCATTTTATCGATGCCCGGAATATCCGCTGATCTGCCGGATACGACACTGCCAAATACAACATCCCGACTGTTGTTATACCGTTGCAGCACAACGCCCCACGCTGCTTGCAGAAGGGTATTGACCGTTACTTGCTTCTGCTTAACCAGCTTGTTCATCCGTTCCGTCACTTCGTGGCCCAGTGTAAACGAAAGCTTGTCCGCTTCATATTCTTTAGCGTGACTGTCCAGCTGTTTTACCTGCGGTAATACGGTCTGCTGCTCAAAGCCAGCAAAATAATCACTCCAGAACCGTTCAGCCTCCACGTTGTCCTGCCGATCCAGCCATTCAATGTATTCGCTGTATGATGTTACCGGGGCGAGCTCCGGCTTGCGGTCTTCGAGTATGGCAAAGTACGTATTAAATGCTTCCCCTACAACAAGGAACAAGCACCAACCGTCCATCAAAATATGATGGAAGCTCCACACAAAACGATACGACTCCTCGCCTGTACGTAAAATAGACACCCGCATCAGCTCGCCTGAGCTGAAATGAAAGCCTTCGGCTTTGTCGCGCTCAGCAAAATCAGCAATATATGCGTCCTGCTCACCTTGTTCCATCGAACGTACATCTTCAAAACGGAACCCGGCGTGCTTGTGACGGTACACCACCTGTAAAGGCTGCTCATTCCATCCGCTATAAAAATTCGTTCTGAATATTTGATGGCGATCCACCAGCTGATTTAGGCTTTCGGCAAAAGCCTCCACTTGAAAGCTGCCTTGCAGATCAAATGTCGCCTGCTCAAAGTACGCCCCAGATTGCGGCTCCATTAAGCCGTGGAACAGAATGCCTTTTTGCATGGGTGTGAGCGAATAAATGTTTTCCAGTTCTCCCGCATTAGCCGTCTGCTCTACAATATGATCCAGCTCTCCAGCCGTCAGTCCTTGGAAGGACAAGTCGCTTGGTGTCAGCTCCGGCAACTCTTTACCCACACAGTGAGCCAATATCTCACGTAAGCCCTCCTGCAACAGATCAGCCAGCTTTTTGATTGATTTTTTCATAAACATTTTGTTGCTGTAGCTGATCGTCAGTTCCAGTGCACCGTCCGTGATCATGCCGTTGATATCCAGAGCATACCGCTTGGTCAACGTGTCACTCATGGAAGCTCCGATGGAATAAGGAGACATGCGGAAGGCATTATTCTTTAAATCCTGATCGAATTGTCCGAGATAGTTAAAGCTGATTTCTGGCTCGGCAACAAAAGCTGCTTCTCCTTCACCGCTAGCAAGATATCTCAAAATCCCATATCCAATCCCTTTATGCGGCAAACGGCGCAGCCCTTCTTTGACGTTCTTGACACGCCGTCCTACATTCCGATCCTCGCCCATATTGAGTACAACCGGGAATTGACTGGTAAACCAACCGACCGTGCGCGTAATATCCATATCCGGCAAAATGGCTTCCCGTCCATGACCCTCCAGATTTACAAGCACCTGACGGATGCCCGCCCACTCCTGAATTGCAGTGCCCAGAGCTGTCAGCAGCAGATCATTTGCTTCCGTATTGTAGGCCCGATGAGCTTGTTTCAAGAATTGTTCTGTTTCTTCTACCGTCCACGCTACGGTCAGCGTCCGATCATCGCGAAGCTGTGGCTTGGCCTGAGATTTACGATTGTAATCCTTAGGCAAGGATGCCTGGCTTTTCCCTGCTTCCTCAATTTGCTCCCAATACGCACGCTCCTTCTCCAATGCTGTGCTGTTCGCATAAGCTGACAGCTGATTAGCCCAAAGGCGGAAGGAATCCGTTTTATTCGGCAAACGGACAGACTCGCCCCGTAAAGCCTGTTCATAGCCGGTTGCCAAATCCTCCAACAAAATACGCCAAGACACACCGTCAACCACCAAATGATGGATTGCTACCAACAAATGGTCTCCATCGTTGCAACGGAACAGACCCAGCTTTACCAGCGGTCCTTCATCTAGAAGGATGCTGCTTTGGATTTCGTTGGCGTTGTTCTCCAGCAAATGAGCAAAGTCAGACTCCCTTGTGTAATCCACCACTTCGAGGCTATACAGCTCTCCTTCTTGCACGCCTCGGTTCCATGCTTCATACCCACCGTCTGCATTCTGGCGGAATACGATGCGCAAAGCGTCATGATGCTCGACAATGCTTTGCAGTGCCTGACGAAGCGCCGTTTCGTCCAGTCGATCCTCACGATACAGCATCAGAGCCTGGTTATAGTGCTCAGGATTGGATGGCTGCTGTTCAATGAACCAGTGTTGAATCGGTGTCAATGCCACGGTTCCACTAACTTCTCCTTGATCGGAAACGCGGGTCACCCGCTGCACCCGTCCATTCAGCTCAGCAATCGTCGGATACTGGAACAACTCCCTCATTTCCAGCTTGTAACCATTTTGCAGCAGTCTTGAAGACACTTGGATGGCCTTGATCGAGTCGCCGCCCAAATGGAAAAAGTTATCCAGAACACCAATCTGTTCGATTCCCAGTACAGATTGCCATACCGATACCAATGTCCGCTCTACCTCATTACGGGCTGCTACATAATCCTCGCCGGAATCCACGCTTCCCTCCGGTTGCGGCAACGCCCGACGATCCACTTTGCCATTTGGTGTTAACGGCAATTGATCCATCTGCACAAAATACGACGGCACCATATAACCCGGCAATTCTTGGCTCAAGGTGCTTCGCAACTCACTAGCCGCGATATCCACAAGGGTGACTACATATGCGCAGAGTTGTTTCTGTCCCTGCTCATCCTCACGTGCAATGACGACAGCTTCTTGTACCGCATCTAGCTTCAAGAGCTGCGCTTCCACCTCGCCCAGCTCAATCCGGTAGCCCCGGATTTTCACCTGTGCGTCGATCCGTCCTTTGTATTCCAGCGTTCCATCCTCATTCCAGCGAACCAAATCGCCTGTACGGTAGCAGCGCTCTCCGCTACGGAACGGACTATCTACGAACTTTTCAGCCGTTAAATCAGGACGGTTCCGGTAGCCACGTGCCACCCCATCACCGCCGACGATCAGCTCACCCCATGCTCCAACAGGCTGAAGCTGCATGGAACGGTCTACGACATACGCTGTGGAGTTGTGGATCGGACGCCCAATCGGCACCGATTCCAATTGCACGCTGGCAATCGTATGAGTTGTAGAAAAAGTTGTATTTTCCGTCGGACCATAACCGTTAATAATCCGCAGGGACGGATGAGCCTCCAGTACCCGGTTAATATGCGGTACGGACAGCACATCACCACCGACCAGCAGTTCTTCTACCCCCTCGAACAGCTCCAAGTCCTGCTGAGATAGCTGGTTAAAGAGCGGCGCAGTCAGCCACATTGTCGTGATACCATGGTTGCGCACGGCTTCCTTGAGCTTGGGAGCGTCCAAAATAACATCCTGACTCACCAGCACGAGCTGTCCACCATTCAATAGCGCACCCCAAATTTCGAAGGTGGACGCGTCAAAGACAACGGCGCCAGTTTGCAAAATGCGCGTGTCAGCACCCAGTTGCGCATAGTTTGTATGCTTTACCAAACGCACGACATTGCGATGTTCTACCATAACTCCTTTGGGCTGTCCCGTCGTGCCCGAAGTGTACATCAAATAAGCTAGTCGGTTTCCAAATTTACGTTCTTGTGTCCCAGCAGTGCTGTCTACGACAGACGAGGACGATTCCTTTAAAATCTCATTTTTCGGATTTGTATAATCGGCATAATCCACATGATAAGCCTCGTTTTGCTCCCCATGTACGGTATTCAAGCATTGGTCATCCTCTGCCGCGTACACCTTAGCATCGCTTAGATCCAGCACGATTCCGGTGTATTCCTCCGGTTGCTGTTCTGCACGCTGCACCAGCAACAACTTCGCTCCCGAATCTTCCAACAGGTAACGTACACGTTCAGCGGGATAATCAGGGTCAATGGGTACATATGCACCGCCCGCTTTGAGAATCGCCAACATGCCGACGATCATATCCGTGGAACGCTCAGCAACGATACCTACAGTTTGCTCGGCGGTAACACCGTGTCCGCGCAACGTGTGAGCCAGTTGATTTGCTTTTACATTCAGTTCGCCATAAGTTAAACGGGCATTTCCAAACACAACTGCTGTCTGATTCGGTGTATGTTCAGCCTGTTCCTCAAACAACTCATGAATGCCTGCTTCGTGTGGATATTCCACCGCTGTAGCATTGAATACGTCGACGATTTGCGCCCGTTCTTCCTCACTGATCAGCGACAATTCCTGTATCCGCTTGTGTGGGCCCTGCACCATATGCTCCGCCACACTCAAAAATTGCCGAATAATTCGAGCAATTTCCTGTTCACTAAACAGCTCGGTACGATAATCCAGATACAGCACGAGTCTATCATCATCCAGCATTTCAACCATGTGAATATCGAAGTCGTTCACCGTATCTCCGCAGAAATCGTTATCCACCTGCTGAATCGCTTCATCAAACCGGGAGAAACTCAAGGTGCGGTACTGAATGGAAGCACCAAACAGACGCTGAATGTCCAGGCTGCTTTGCTGTTCACGCAAATCCTGAATAATTTTGTTGTACGGGTAACGCTGATGCCGCAAAATGGACGCCTGCTCCTTCCCTACACCTTGCAGAAAGGTCAGCAGTTCGGATTCTGGTTCGACCAACAGACGCGTAGCCACGGTGCTGACGAACATACCGATGGTATCCTTTTCCTTCTTAGACGTACGGTTGGCATAGAGTGTCCCCACGGTTAAGTCCTGCTCCCCCGTCACTTTATGCAAATAAATATACAGAGCCGCCAGGAAGAACGTGAAAATACTAATTTTATGCTCTTCGCAAAAAGCCGTAACACCACGATACAACTCATGTTCCAGTATAAAGCTCTCCCGGCGTGCAGCTGTACTCAGTGTCAGCGGGTTATATGATTTCAAACCTGTAGTCTCAGGCAAATCGGCAAACTTTTCCGTCCAGTACGTTTTGTCCTTTTGATAACGGTCTGATTGCTCATAACTTTGCTCTACCTGGATAAAATCCAGATAGGGATTGCCTTTGGTCGGCGCATCTTGGCCTGTACCATGCACAATATCCATATAATGTCCTGTGATTTCATTAATGGCCTGATTCATGGACACGCCGTCTGAAATAATATGATGCATTTTAAAATTAAACCAGGTTTCTTCTGTTCCGAGCTGCAAGATAACAAATCGGTACAGCTGCGAATCCAACAATGAGAACGGCTGTGGATTATGATGCTTTAACCATACATTCGCTTCTTCCGGGGTAACTTGGATCGTTTCTATACTTTCTGCCGTAAATGGCTCTACATATTGATATGGAATCCCATCCTGAGCAGTAATTTTGATACGAAAAGAATCATTTTGGGCAATTACCCGATTCATTGCTTGCTGCAAGGCATCTATGCGAACAGTTCCCCTGATCTTTACAGTAGCAATAATTGTTGAAGTGTTCCGATGAGGATACAAAAGCTCCGTATACCAAATACGTTGCTGTGGCTGGCTTAAGGAAAACAATTGAACATCTTGCTGTGTCATCCGTCTCTCTCCTCACAAAATAGATATTTGGTAAAAAGGAAATTCGCATATTCATGCGGTTTGTTCCTCGGGATGCTTTCGAAATTGAAGCTCATACAGCTCTGCATAATGGCCGCCCTCGGCAAGGAGCTGATCATGGGTACCTTGCTCTTTCAGTTCGCCATCGGCAAGGACACAGATCGTATCCGCCCGTTCAATCGTAGACAATCGATGGGCAATAACTAATGTCGTACGATCCTTCATCAACTCATTTAAGCCCTGCTGGACTTCATATTCCGATTCTGCATCCAAAGCCGAGGTCGCTTCATCCAATAGCAAAATCGGTGCATTTTTGAGCAAAGCACGGGCAATTGCAATCCGCTGTCTTTGACCGCCGGACAAATTGGCTCCGCGTTCACCGACAATCGTGTCGTACCCCTCTGGCAACTCGGCTATGAAGCCGCTGGCATAGGCTGTTTTGGCTGCAGCCTCCACTTCCTCATCCGTGGCAGTCGGTGAGCCAAAACGGATATTATCCGCTACTGTACCGTGGAACAGCGTAGCCTCCTGTGGTACATAGGCCATCAAATCCCTGACCTCATCCAACGGAAATTCTTCTGCCAAACGACCACGAACCCGCAGCACACCTTCATCCGGTGGGTAAAATCCCAGCAACAACTTCATGACTGTGCTTTTGCCACCACCACTCGGACCGACAAGTGCAGTGACCTGCCCTTCCGGCACGACCAAGTTTAACCTTTGCAGCGTTGGATGGTCAGGCTGATAGCCAAAGGTGATGTCGTGCAGCTCCAGCGCAGCCGGAGTCTGTTCAATGGCGTGGTCTGAACCTAAGGTTTCAACATCGCCATAGAATTCCCCAGATTCACGGGCTGATAAAGCTGCCGTCTCGGGATCGCTAAGCCTAGTCAGCGGTCCCTTCTTTTTAGCCGCGGGGAACTGTTCCTCTTCCTTCGACTCATCCAGAATTTCGCGGATACGCGCCAAGCCTGCCAAGGAGTTTTGTAACAGTGTTACAGCCGCCCCTAGCTCCAAAAATACCGTTGAAATACCGGTTTGCAGTTGTACAATCTGTCCCAATACTCCCAGTTCCATTTGCTTCTGCGATACCAGAATCAATCCGGCGACAAGCACACCGCCCAGCGTAATGAACTCTATGACAAAATTGCACATATCCTGCAAGCCCATATGACGTCCCTGCCGGATGCTGATGCGATTGATGTCCTCGCTTGCATCGTTACATAGTCCACCTACCTTTGTCCTCAACCCAAACAACTTCACCGTCTGCAAACCGGAAAGCAAATCACTCAATCGTTCCGTGAACCTGCTCATCCGTCCCTGTAACTCTTCACTCGTCTTTCGCATTTTCTTCGCGAAATGAGCATTTATCCAGGCTGAAGCCAGCCCAAGTACAACCGCCATAATCCCAAATCGCCAATCCAAAGCCATCAAAATGACCAACGAGCCCAAGAAAAGCGAAATTTCCAGTATAATCGAGCGAATATGAACGGTGTAAGCCTGCTCTAGCGCCTGTACATCGTTCGTCATACGGGATACAAGATCACCCGAATGGTGTTTTTCGGCTTTTTCGTACGATAGCTTGACAATGTGGCCAAATAGTTTCATTCGTACATCAGCAATCGCCAGCTTTACACACCGTTTATACATATAGCTGCACAGGGGGGAGATAAGACTTAATGCCAAAAATGTACCACTGACCAAATAGACCGCTCGGTATAGCTCCTGTACATTGCCATTAACCGCGAAATTCAGCAAATAATGCACCACAAAAGAAAGTAAAATCGTGATGCTGGCATTGGTCAGACTATTGCCAACCAGCCCGGTAAAATACCATTTTTGGTGCGGCTTCATCAGGGACATCAACTGCTTAAATTCATAAAACCCCTGCTTGAAGGTCACGACGCTCACCCCTTTCCTCAGGCAACGAATTACCGTTTTCCGCCGTATGCTGTTCTTCTTCAAAATTTTTCAAATACAGCTTTCGGTACACACCATCACGACCCAGTAATTCCTCATGAGAACCCGATTCCACAATGCTCCCCTGATCGAGTACAATAATGCGGTTCGCCTGACGTACGGTTGACAGTCGATGAGCAATGACCAGTACCGTCCGGTTTTGCATTACCGCATTCATCGCATTCTGCACCTGAGCCTCCGACTGACTATCGAGTGCTGAAGTCGGCTCGTCCAATAGAAGTAGCGGAGCATTTTTCAATAATGCTCTTGCTATGGAAATACGCTGTTTTTGACCGCCAGACAATCCGCCTCCCCGCTCGCTCAACAGGGTTTCATAGCCCTCGGGAAGTTGAACAATAAAATCATGCGCATGTGCCGCTTTCGCCGCCTCGACAATTTCTTCTCGAGTCGCCTCCAAACGTCCATATCCGATATTTTCTGCAATGGTGGCCGGAAAAAGCGACGGCTCCTGAGATACCATCGAAATATGACTGCGCAGGCTTGTTAAATTCCAATCTGTCAAACTCTTTCCAAATAGTTGAATGGTTCCAGCATGCTCTCCAGGTTCATTAAATCCGCAAAGCAGCTTGAAAATCGTGCTTTTACCCCCACCGCTGGCACCGACAATCGCGACCATATCCCCTTGCCCTGCCTGGAAGCTGATATCCTTCAGCACTGTGTTCCCTTCATCGTAGCCAAAGGTCAAATGCTCAAAGCTGACTACAGCAACACTATCAACGTCATCATCACTTTCTGCTCCGCCTTCACTCATTCGGTTGGCTTCCCCATCTGCATCGTCTTTCAAATGAGGCGCCCTATTCTCTCGCTTCTGATCTACCAAGGTCATTTCGCCGTCCTGACGTTCATTCTGCCAATCCAGCACCTCAAACAAATGCTTTGCGGCTCCACCCGCTTCCTTCATTTGCGAAATGATCGTCGGCAGCATGGCAATCGGCTGCAATATGAACGAAATCAGGTATAAAAAAAGTACAATGCCTCCAGCATTCAACTCTCCATGTTGTATCAGGTATCCTCCGTATACAATGACCAAAATAATCGGTGTTGCTAGCATCATCACACCTACCGGAGTAATGGCTGCATAGCGCTTTTCTAGCCGTAAGCCGCGCTTGACGACCTCCTCCATAATCACCATATACTTCTTCAACAGCACAGCTTGCATATTGAATGCCTTGACGATAGGGATTCCTCCGATTGCATCTTGCCCCACAGCGTTCAAATGAGCAATTTTCTCCTGAAGATCCGCGGAGTATTTTTCAATTGGCTTGCTCATTAGTGATGTTATGATCATTCCTATTGGCATGAGCGCAAGACTTGCCAATATCAGTTTCCAGCTTGTCAGTAAAAGCAATATGAGTGATGCCGTAAACACGAGCGGTAAATAGAACAGATTGGCAAACTGCTGGATAAAAAAGTTCTGTAATACTGCCGTATTATTGGTTAGACGGGATACCAAATCTCCGGTAAATTTCCTTTCCACGCTGGAAACCGGTAAATCGCAAAACTTATGTACGAGATCGCCTCTCAAGTCGCGCAGAGCACTAACACTAAATCGCGCTGAAGCGTACCTCATCACAAACTTACAGGGCATTCCAATTAGCGTCATACCAACAACCAGATAGATCATGTTCTGGGTAGAGGAGAATGTCCCCTGTGCCATTTGCTCAATGGCCTTACCCAAAATAATGTCAATAGCTGCCAAACACAAGGAGGTGATCACCGTTATGAAAACCCATAGATTATACGGCCTTACATAACGTGCGAGTCTCCGAAAAGCAGAATTTAATCGAAACAAGGGCATCCCTCTTTTCGCTGCCCACACTTTTTCAGTGCGAACTTTTTATATTGGCTGTGGACGTCGTTGAGATAAACTCTGGGTTTGGATGCATGAGTATCCGTACAGAATAAAATGCGATTTTGAACTATGCTGGAATTTGCATCTTGGTGTGGGTTGGTTGCTGATTGTTGCTGAGATGGTAATAACGAAGTGTATCGTGATGTGTGGGACATTTAACTCTGTCTGAATCGTGGTTGTAGGGTGCTTGTGTTGTAAGCTGTATGAGCTCCCGCCGCGTGGGCCATCGGCGAGGATGTAGAAAGAATGTTCTCGACTGTGCTCATAACCTCTTGTTCTTGTTCATGGATGAAAAAGTGATTACCTTCGAACATTCGAACATCCATAGGTGATGTCGTATGCTGTTGCCAGGCATGGAGTGAATCTGTGCTAACCTCAAAATCCTTCATTCCGCCTAAAACAGTCATCGGACATATCAATGGATTTCCCGGCTGATAAACATAAGTTTCACATACCTTAAAATCTGCACGCAGACGAGGCATAATAATTTGCATCAATTCTGCATTTTGCAGCACCTCTTCAGGTGTTCCCTGCATCAAACGAAGCTCTTCGGTGAAAGAATCGTCTGCTAAATCATGGAGTCGTTTTTTGGAATATGGAATATGTGGTGCGGATTTACCGGATATGATGATATGCTCAGGTAGCTTTCCAGTTTTGCTGTACAATTGCCGTGCTGTTTCAAATGCAATCAGTGCCCCCATACTGTGTCCAAAAAAAGCGAACGGCTTATGTATGTATGGAGCCATAGCTGGAACCAACGATTGAACGATGTCTTGAAGAGTATCCATTGGAGCTTCTGTTGAGCGGCTTTCACGTCCTGGAAGTTGTATAGGCAACACGGTAATGTCAGGCGCAAACCTGGACTTCCAAGAGTTAAATATATAAGCACCACCACCGGCGTAGGGAAAGCAAAATAGTTGGAGCTTCGTAGTCGGTTGGACCTCTGTTTTCGCGAACCAAGATTGTGATCGAGTTGTCATAAGAATTCCTCCATCCTCTATGCAGTTCATAATTTTACAGTAAATCCTTATATCTCTTTTTTTCTTCCAACACTTTCTAACTGTTTTTAAATATACAAACTTTAAAACCACTTGGCATGGGACAAAAGGGCTAAATTGATAGAGCTCATAAAAATAAAATAAAATCCATATTATGTTATTTGTTTCCAAACTTCAAAAGCAACAATTTCACTTTTTGTATGAGTTATCTGTCAATCATGATCTGTTAATTTAGTTTAAAACAAGATTTCAGGTTTTCACGAATTTTGTAAAACTGAACTCATTTTGATTTACATTGAGGTCCCAACCCCTTATCCTACAACAATTTTATCTTTACTTGCCATTAACATAAATGTAACAAATTCAACCTGATATCATCCGACAAATTCCGACTTTTTCCGCAGCTCTCTTCAATCACCTAAATATTGGATTGGATTTGTATCAAGCTCACATAAGACAAAATTAATAACTCTTTATTTTTGTAATAAATATTGTTATTCCATAGTCATAAAGGACCATTTTTTTCATATTTTTTTCTGACTCTTCGTCTAAAAAATCCAGTTCGAATTGAATTTTTCTCTCCTAAATCTATGAATTTTCTTTTCAAACTCTAATAAAAACGTTTCTATCTCGCTTCAAAAGTACCTATTCTCTAGAAATTTATAGCCTTACTTTTAATCTTTCACCCTCTCAAAGAACAGTAACGGCAAACAGCAAGGCTCCCCGTTGTTGGAGACTTGCTGCTTTATAAATTTCATTATGTTTGACTTCACTATCGGTCGATATGCAGAGTGTTGTAAGCTTTATTGTAGTTATCCCCCAATCTTATTAATTTAGTGGAATGGAGTATATGTATGGGTTCATGTATATATAATTTCCAAAATGCGAAAGCCTTATGGTATACAAAAAGAGCACAGCCCATTAAGGCTGTGCTCTCAGGCTGTCGAGAAAGTCTCGACAGCCTATTTTATGTTAATTTTGTTTAAGACGACACCGCGTTAATGTTGTATAATATAGGTAACTATTGTAGAAGGGATGGTGTTGATATGCTACGTTCCAACCGCGAAAAACAACAATCCTACGAATTTGTTTCCATCGAAGATCTGGTTCCTCAAGATCACTTGCTCCGCAGAGTAGATAAGTATATCGATTTTTCGTTTATCGATGATAAAGTTCGGCCACTGTATTGTGCAGACAACGGGCGTCCTGCCATTGATCCTACCGTATTGTTTAAAATGATCTTTCTCGGTTATTTCTATGGCATTCGCTCAGAACGGCAACTCGAGCGAGAAATTCAGACGAACCTAGCTTATCGTTGGTTTCTGAGGTTGGGCTTAACGGATAAAGTTCCGGACCATACGACGATTAGCTGGAATCGTCGTACTCGCTTTAAAGACACCACGATCTTTCAAGATATCTTCGATGAAATTGTGCTGCAGGCGATCTCTCACCGAATGGTGGGTGGGCGTGTTCTCGTCACCGATTCCACACACGTCAAAGCCAATGCTAACAGGCACCAGTACACCAAAGAACAAGTGTTGCAGAATACTAAAGACTATATGGACGAGCTGAACGAAGCGGTGAAGGATGACCGGAGAAACCACGGAAAAAAGCCTTAAAATCCCGAGAGGAAGTGAACGAAGAAAAAGAAATTAAAGTGAGCAAAACAGACCCGGACAGCGGCTATATGATCCGTGATGGCAAGCCCGAAGGCTTCTTCTATCTGGACCACCGCACGGTGGATATGAAGTACAATCTGATTACGGACGTGCATGTGACACCAGGGAATGTACATGATTCTGTCCCCTATTTGTCCCGTTTGGATCGCCAAAGAGAACGTTTTGGTTTTCAAGTAGAAGCTGTTGCACTAGATTCAGGTTATTTAACAACGCCGATTTGCCGAGGTTTGCAGAACCGAAAGATTTTTGCCGTGATTGCTCACCGAAGATTCCATCCCAGACAAGGACTGTTTCCGAAATGGAAGTTTGAATACGATGCCAAACGCAATGCGTATAGATGCCCAGCCCAACAGGAACTGCCCTACCGAACGACGGACCGTAAGGGATACCGGCAGTATGCCTCTGACCCAGCTCAGTGCCAGCATTGCCCACTGCTAAGTCAGTGTACCCAGTCTCGAAACCACCGCAAAGTGGTGACTCGGCATGTCTGGGAAGACAGCAAAGAGTGGGTACGGAGCAACCGGCTGAGCCCATCTGGTAAAAAGCTGTACCGCAAACGAAAAGAGACGATTGAGCGAAGCTTCGCGGATGCCAAAGAGCTCCATGGGTTTCGCTATTGCCGTTTGCGCGGTCTTCCAAACGTCAGGGAACAAGCCCTTATGACGGCAGCCGTGCAGAACATGAAGAAGATGGCGATCCACCTAGATCGCCTGGAGAAACAGGGGTAACCCCCCTGCTTCTCCAGAGACCAGAGCATTATGATGTAAAAAAGAAACCCACGTCTCAAAATGACGGGGTTTCTCGACAATCTGCTTTTATCGTGCTTGGCGACGTCCTACTCTCCCAGGACCCTGCGGTCCAAGTACCATCGGCGCTGGAGGGCTTAACGGTCGTGTTCGGGATGGGTACGTGTGGAACCCCTCCGCTATCGCCACCAAACATGAATTTTCTATGCAAATTCTACCGTATTGAAACTCGGTTCATCACAGCTGTGTGAATGAATTTCAATGCGTATTTCGTATGTATTTCTACATACCTTCAAGGTTACACCCTGAAAACTGGATCCGAAACTCATTTGCGTTTTATTTTAGGATAAGCCCTCGACCGATTAGTATTGGTCAGCTCCATGCATTACTGCACTTCCACCCCCAACCTATCTACCTCGTCGTCTTCAAGGGGTCTTACATACTGGGAAATCTCATCTTGAGGGGGGCTTCACGCTTAGATGCTTTCAGCGCTTATCCCTTCCGTACATAGCTACCCAGCGGTGCTCCTGGCGGAACAACTGGTACACCAGCGGTACGTCCATCCCGGTCCTCTCGTACTAAGGACAGCTCCTCTCAAATTTCCTACGCCCACGACAGATAGGGACCGAACTGTCTCACGACGTTCTGAACCCAGCTCGCGTACCGCTTTAATGGGCGAACAGCCCAACCCTTGGGACCTACTTCAGCCCCAGGATGCGATGAGCCGACATCGAGGTGCCAAACCTCCCCGTCGATGTGGACTCTTGGGGGAGATAAGCCTGTTATCCCCAGGGTAGCTTTTATCCGTTGAGCGATGGCCCTTCCATGCGGTACCACCGGATCACTAAGCCCGACTTTCGTCCCTGCTCGACTTGTAGGTCTCGCAGTCAAGCTCCCTTCTGCCTTTGCACTCTTCGAATGATTTCCAACCATTCTGAGGGAACCTTGGGGCGCCTCCGTTACTCTTTAGGAGGCGACCGCCCCAGTCAAACTGCCCACCTGACACTGTCCTCGCACCGGTTCACGGTACCAAGTTAGAACCTAGATACGATCAGGGTGGTATCCCAAGGATGCCTCCCTTCAAGCTGGCGCTCAAAGTTCTACGGCTCCCACCTATCCTGTACAGATCGTACCCAAATTCAATATCAAGCTGCAGTAAAGCTCCATGGGGTCTTTCCGTCTTGTCGCGGGTAACCTGCATCTTCACAGGTATTAAAATTTCACCGGATCTCTCGTTGAGACAGCGCCCAAGTCGTTACGCCATTCGTGCGGGTCAGAATTTACCTGACAAGGAATTTCGCTACCTTAGGACCGTTATAGTTACGGCCGCCGTTTACTGGGGCTTCGGTTCATAGCTTCGCCCGAAGGCTTACCACTCCCCTTAACCTTCCAGCACCGGGCAGGCGTCAGCCCGTATACTTCGCCTTGCGGCTTCGCACAGACCTGTGTTTTTGCTAAACAGTCGCTTGGGCCTTTTCACTGCGGCCCCCTCGGGCTATTCACCCTACCGAGGCACCCCTTCTCCCGAAGTTACGGGGTCATTTTGCCGAGTTCCTTAACGAGAGTTCTTCCGCGCGCCTTAGAATTCTCTTCTCGCCTACCTGTGTCGGTTTGCGGTACGGGCACCTTCTCCTGGCTAGAGGCTTTTCTTGGCAGTCTGAGATCATGACCTTCGCTACTACAATTTTCGCTCCCCATCACAGCCCAGCCTTAACGATGTGCGGATTTGCCTACACATCAGCCTCACTGCTTAGACGGACATCCATCCGTCCGCGTCACTACCCTACTGCGTCACCCCATTGCTCATAACGGATTACGGTGGTACAGGAATTTCGACCTGTTGTCCTTCGACTACGCCTATCGGCCTCGCCTTAGGTCCCGACTTACCCTGAGCGGACGAACCTTCCTCAGGAACCCTTAGGCTTTCGGCGGATCTGATTCTCACAGATCTTTTCGTTACTCATACCGGCATTCTCACTTGAATGCAGTCCAGCGCTCCTTACGGTACACCTTCAACCCGCATTCAACGCTCCCCTACCCCTGATGCAAGCATCAAGCCATAGCTTCGGTGGTGTGTTTAGCCCCGTTACATTTTCGGCGCAGAGTCACTCGACCAGTGAGCTATTACGCACTCTTTCAATGGTGGCTGCTTCTAAGCCAACATCCTGGTTGTCTGTGCAACTCCACATCCTTTCCCACTTAACACACACTTGGGGACCTTAGCTGATGGTCTGGGCTGTTTCCCTTTCGACAATGGATCTTAGCACTCACTGTCTGACTCCCGGAACTAAATCTATGGCATTCGGAGTTTGACTGAGCTTGGTAACCCTTGCGGGCCCCGCACCCAATCAGTGCTCTACCTCCACGATTCTATTTTCCGAGGCTAGCCCTAAAGCTATTTCGGGGAGAACCAGCTATCTCCGGGTTCGATTGGAATTTCTCCGCTACCCCCACCTCATCCCCGCATTTTTCAACATGCGTGGGTTCGGGCCTCCAGTGCGTGTTACCGCACCTTCACCCTGGACAGGGGTAGATCACCCGGTTTCGGGTCTACGTCCACGTACTCATTCGCCCTATTCAGACTCGCTTTCGCTGCGGCTTCAGCTCTTCACCTTAACCTTGCACGGGAACGTAACTCGCCGGTTCATTCTACAAAAGGCACGCCATCACCCATAAATAGGGCTCTGACTTCTTGTAAGCACACGGTTTCAGGATCTATTTCACTCCCCTTCCGGGGTGCTTTTCACCTTTCCCTCACGGTACTGCTTCACTATCGGTCGCCAGGGAGTATTTAGCCTTGGCAGATGGTCCTGCCGGATTCATACGGGGTTTCACGTGCCCCGCACTACTCGGGATCCGTCTCGGAGAGAACAAGTTTTGAACTACAGGGCTTTTACCTTCTCTGGCGGGCCTTTCCAAACCTCTTCATCTAACTGGTTCCTTTGTAACTCCATGTGAGACGTCCCACAACCCCAAGGAGCAAGCTCCTTGGTTTGGGCTAATCCGCGTTCGCTCGCCGCTACTGACGGAATCACTATTGTTTTCTCTTCCTCAGGGTACTTAGATGTTTCAGTTCCCCTGGTCTGCCTCTCACTCACCTATGAATTCAGTGAGTAGTGACTGTCGATGAAGACAGCCGGGTTTCCCCATTCGGACATCCCCGGATCAAAGCTTGCTTACAGCTCCCCGAGGCCTTATCGTTGTTCGCCACGTCCTTCGTCGGCTCCTGGCGCCTAGGCATCCTCCGTGTGCTCTTTGTAGCTTAACCTAGTATTTACATCGTAAATACGATTTGCTTTGAATTTCGGTTCAACACTTACGTGTGAATGAAATTCAAGGCAGCTACCTTTATTTCACTTGTTTACACAAGATCAGCTTAAAGGAATATTCTAAAACGCAATTTCGTTTCGGTATCCAGTTTTCAAGGTGCAATTCGCTTCATCGAAGCGAAACCCGATGAATATTTCGGTTCCACACGAACGTGTGAATGAAGTATTCGTCGAAGCTTGAGAGTTTGAACTCTCAAAACTGAGCAACGAGTGAGTAAGTTCAGGATATTCATTTCATTCACACGAATGTGATGAACCGAATTGAATATCCGGTCGCAGGTACGTTATACCTGCTAATTTGAATGTTTCCATCGCAGGAAACGATTCTCCATAGAAAGGAGGTGATCCAGCCGCACCTTCCGATACGGCTACCTTGTTACGACTTCACCCCAATCATCTACCCCACCTTCGGCGGCTGGCTCCCTTGCGGGTTACCCCACCGACTTCGGGTGTTGTAAACTCTCGTGGTGTGACGGGCGGTGTGTACAAGACCCGGGAACGTATTCACCGCGGCATGCTGATCCGCGATTACTAGCAATTCCGACTTCATGTAGGCGAGTTGCAGCCTACAATCCGAACTGAGACCGGCTTTTCTAGGATTGGCTCCACCTCGCGATTTCGCTTCCCGTTGTACCGGCCATTGTAGTACGTGTGTAGCCCAGGTCATAAGGGGCATGATGATTTGACGTCATCCCCACCTTCCTCCGGTTTGTCACCGGCAGTCTGCTTAGAGTGCCCAGCTTGACCTGCTGGCAACTAAGCATAAGGGTTGCGCTCGTTGCGGGACTTAACCCAACATCTCACGACACGAGCTGACGACAACCATGCACCACCTGTCTCCTCTGTCCCGAAGGAAAGCCATATCTCTACAGCGGTCAGAGGGATGTCAAGACCTGGTAAGGTTCTTCGCGTTGCTTCGAATTAAACCACATACTCCACTGCTTGTGCGGGTCCCCGTCAATTCCTTTGAGTTTCAGTCTTGCGACCGTACTCCCCAGGCGGAATGCTTAATGTGTTAACTTCGGCACCAAGGGTATCGAAACCCCTAACACCTAGCATTCATCGTTTACGGCGTGGACTACCAGGGTATCTAATCCTGTTTGCTCCCCACGCTTTCGCGCCTCAGCGTCAGTTACAGCCCAGAGAGTCGCCTTCGCCACTGGTGTTCCTCCACATCTCTACGCATTTCACCGCTACACGTGGAATTCCACTCTCCTCTTCTGCACTCAAGCTCCCCAGTTTCCAGTGCGACCCGAAGTTGAGCCTCGGGATTAAACACCAGACTTAAAGAGCCGCCTGCGCGCGCTTTACGCCCAATAATTCCGGACAACGCTTGCCCCCTACGTATTACCGCGGCTGCTGGCACGTAGTTAGCCGGGGCTTTCTTCTCAGGTACCGTCACTCTTGTAGCAGTTACTCTACAAGACGTTCTTCCCTGGCAACAGAGCTTTACGATCCGAAAACCTTCATCACTCACGCGGCGTTGCTCCGTCAGGCTTTCGCCCATTGCGGAAGATTCCCTACTGCTGCCTCCCGTAGGAGTCTGGGCCGTGTCTCAGTCCCAGTGTGGCCGATCACCCTCTCAGGTCGGCTACGCATCGTCGCCTTGGTAGGCCATTACCCCACCAACTAGCTAATGCGCCGCAGGCCCATCCACAAGTGACAGATTGCTCCGTCTTTCCTCCTTCGCCCATGCAGGAAAAGGATGTATCGGGTATTAGCTACCGTTTCCGGTAGTTATCCCTGTCTTGTGGGCAGGTTGCCTACGTGTTACTCACCCGTCCGCCGCTAGGTTGTGTAGAAGCAAGCTTCTAAATAACCCCGCTCGACTTGCATGTATTAGGCACGCCGCCAGCGTTCGTCCTGAGCCAGGATCAAACTCTCCATTAAAGACCAACCGAAGTTGGTTATAGAAAGAGCGATATGCTCATTTTGAAACTGACGAGATAAAAAATATCTCTTGTTTGCTTCCATTTTATACAGCCTGGAAGGCATGTACCAAAATTTCAGCGTTGGATTTTGTGAACAAAATCCGTACTCACTCGTTGTTCAGTTTTCAAAGATCAAATTATCATTCGGCTTCGTTTGAGCCAGAACAATAATATAACATTTTCAACTAATTCAATCAACCTGTAAATAATTCCAGGCGAGTCATCCACCCCATATTATTGAATAATCATTTTCGGGCTAGACTAACAATATATCAATTTAAAGCAATTAAGTCTATCTGTAAAAGTTCCCAGCTTGTTCAAACTTATTAAAAATCTTTGATCTTGTTTTATTGGCTGGACTAGTAATTTAACACGTATACCAAATTAATTCTACTTGCAATTAATTCCTTTTGATAGATAACTATAGATATTAGACCAAAGTAATTCATAATCCCAATAGACAGAAGTATTACTTAAATGTGTTATTCTAATTTTACATAAGGATTTGCTTTTCCAAATTAGTTCTCGGATGATTTCGAAGGCTGATCTATTCTAGCAGAGAAATTTATCAAACTTTTAGGGCCAAGGTACTTCATACCTTAAACAATAATCAGATAGACGTATATTGTTGGATATACATTTAGTAGATCATTTAGAGGGTTAAGAAATTACGAAGTAGACTAAAGAGAGATGCATGACAAAGATAATTATGTTTACGTCACTCAATAAAAGTGAGGTATACTCGATTCTTATTCCATGGAGTTGATAACTTCATCTGTTCTATGACAGTTAGATTGACCCTAAAATATGAAAAACAGCGGTATCCTTGGATAAGTCCTAGATACCGCTGTTTTATTGAACTATAAGCCATGACTTCAATGTTCAAGAAGATGCCGCTACCGCAAGCGTACCGGAAGAATCAGCTGTATGATGGATACTCCGCACGAAGCGAATCGTTTTTGTATCCGAGTGCATTACGACTGAATGAGTTTCCGCTCTGTGGCCGGGAAGAGAACGAACCCCCTGCAACCACTCTCCAGGTGTTACACCTGTAGCCACAAACATCACGCCTTGCCGTCCGACCATATCATCCATAGATAGCAACGCGCCAGGATCAGTAATGCCCATACGTTTGCAACGCTCAATCTCTTCTTCACCATGAGGCAACAAACGGCCCTGTATTTCTCCGCCCATGCATTTCAGCGCTGCAGCGGCCAATACACCCTCAGGAGCGCCACCAGAACCGATATGCAAGTCTACACCGCTATCCAGGCATGTTTCAATCGCGCCCATCACATCCCCATGGCCTAGCAATTTGATACGAACTCCGCTTTCCCGCAGAAGCTTGATAATCCCGGCGTGCCGTGTACGATCCAGAATGGACACGGTAAGATCAGACAAGGATTTACCGAGTGCTCGTGCAGCTTTTGACAATGTGGTCGGGATTGGGTCCTCAAGTGACAGCTTTCCAGCCAGCGCCGGGCCAACGGCCATTTTTTGCATGTACATATCCGGAGCGTGGAGTAGACTACCACGAGGTGCAGCAGCAATGACCGACAGAGCGTTATTCAAACCATTTGCCACCGTTTCGGTTCCTTCCAGTGGATCGACAGCGATGTCCATAGCCGGTCCTCTGCGATTGCCTACTCTTTCCCCGATATACAGCATGGGAGCCTCATCCATTTCGCCTTCGCCAATGACGACCGTGCCGTCCATGGATACCGCATTAAAATGAGTGCGGATGGCTACCGTAGCCGCCTCGTCTGCGCTATTCTTATCTCCACGCCCTGTCCATTGTGCTGATTGCAGTGCCGCTGCCTCTGTTACCCGAACGAATTCCAATGCCATTTGACTCTCCATACCTATCCCTCCACCTCTCCTAAAATAATTATTACCCTTAAGCAAATGAATATATTTAGGGCAGCTTTGCTGCAATCTTTCTATTTATCTATTAAACTCCTGTATCCTACGTTTTTAATTTTTAGTTATATGAGCAGCTACTAGGCTCTATAACATTCTGATAATTAAACCTGCCGTCTCTTCAATCGCCTTATCTGTAACATCAATAACCGGACAATTCAGCTCTTTAAACAAAGACTGCGCATACGCTATTTCCTCTTCCACTCTCGTCGCTGTAGCATACTGCACATTATTAGGAAGCCCCATAACCTTTAGTCGCTCACTGCGTATTTTCAACAGTAACTCTGGCTCGATCGTTAATCCGAACACTCGACCATGCTGAACATCCTTTAACTGAACAGGCGGTGTCAGCTCCGGTACAACCGGTATGTTGACCGTTTTATAACCTTTATGCGCGAGAAACATGGATAAAGGGGTTTTGGAAATACGGGATACTCCAAGCAATACAATATCCGCTTTGAGAATGGCGCTCACATCTTTGCCATCATCGTATTGAACCGCAAAATCCAAGGCCTCTACACGCCGAAAATAGTTGTCGTCCAGTCGGTGCAGCAGACCAGGCTTCTCTTTGGGATCGTTATGGAACGTATCGGCAAACGCCTGCATCATTGGTCCCATAATGTCGACAGCCCGCACATTCAGCCGGACAGCCTCTTCTTTCATCGCCTCTCTCAATTCCGGCTGTACCAGCGTATAAGCTACAAAGCCTCTACGCTCGGCAACTTCCTCCATCACCCGGCTCAGTTCGTCTTCATCCCTCACGTTCATAAATCTTTTGATCTCTGTGTCCGGTAACTCAAACTGGCGCATGGTCGCCTGTACGACAGCTTCTGCCGTCTCGCCAATCGAGTCTGAACAGATCGCTATAAAATGACTGCTCGCCTGAACCATTCGATTCCTCCCATTAATCCTCTGCTACCATATCGAGCAACATTTTAATAATATTTGTTTTTGTAATACGTCCCACGACTTTCCAGTGCTCTCCTTGCTTGTCGGAGTCGGAAGGGACGACGACAGGCAGACTGTCGATTTGACGGGCAATAATTTTGCGCGCTGCCTCTAATACCGTATCCTCTGGGGAAACGGTGACAACATTCGCCTGTCGGGTCATCACTAGGCTGACAGGAATGGTTGCTGCATTGGGATTCCCTAACGTTACCTTAAGTAAATCCTTGCGGGAAGCTACCCCTGCCAAATCTCCGTCTTCATCGGTAACGATCAAATTGCTCACATTTTCCAAAAAGAGAGCTACAACAGCTTCCTGAATCGTTGTTGTTTCACGTACGATGACTGGAACCCCGTGAAGATCGCCCACCTTCATTTGCAATAGCCGGAATTTTTCCTCCCGGTTCGGCGTGCCCCGCTTTCCAACAAAATATCCGACCTTGGGCTTTGCATCTATGTAATTCAGAATACCCAATTTGGATAGGTCGGTCCGAATGGTCGCCTTACTGAGATTAAGCATTTCCGCAATCTGATCCCCGGTAATTGGGGCATGCTTTTGTACGATGTTTAAAATTTCTACTTGTCTTGCCGTAAGGTCGATGATGAACGTCCCTCCTTTTTTTCTTGCGATCTAATATTGAATATAATACGTCATATATAACAATAAATCAACCTTAAAAAGCATATAAAACATCACATATATAAAATTAAAGTGGTTATTCATGTCTTTTTATCATTTAAAACACTTATTCAACACAAAAAAACGGGCACTTTACACCCTGCTCTTTCGAGTAAGGCGAAGTACCCGCTCTCTTATTCGTATCTTAAAGCATCAATTGGACGCAGCTTAGACGCCTTCCGCGCCGGATATACTCCGAACAACACTCCGACTGCCATACAGCACAGAAAAGAGTAAAGCACGGGCTCTATCGAATACACAATCGGCATTTGGACGAATTTCTCAAGCAGTTTTGCACCTCCGAGACCCACCATTACGCCAACTAGTCCACCCATCAGACTGAGAAAAACAGCCTCAGCCACAAACTGCAGCATAATATCACTACGTTGCGCACCAATCGCTTTACGAATCCCGATCTCCCTCGTACGTTCCGTGACGGACACCAGCATAATATTCATAATGCCGACACCTCCAACGCCAAGCGCAATTGCAGCTACACCGGCCAGCAGCATATTCATAATCCGATCAACCCCGGACACTGTTTTTAAGATTTCCGTCTGGGTCATGATCTGAAAGTCATCGCCCTCTGATGGCTTTAGCTCATGTCTGACACGAAGCACCTGCCGAATTTCTGCACTTGCCTGATCAATCTTCTCCTCTGATGTTGCAGAGGCGTTCACCTGCTGAATACTCATATTGCCTAGCCGTTCCATCCCCGTTGTAATCGGTACATATACCTGCTGACCGCTGTTACTCATATTGGAATTGGAATTTGCCAGCACACCGACCACCTTAAAAGGAAGCTGTTTGATCATGATCGTCTCACCGACCGCTCTGGAGGCATCCGGACCAAAAATATTACGGGCCGCATCACTCCCAAGCACGGCCACATTCATTTGTTTATCCACTTCATAGTGGGTAAACGACCTGCCTTGAGCTAGTGACAGCTTTCTCACATGAACGAATGCCAGTGAAGTCCCCTCAATTTGTCCGCTGACCTTATTGCGACTCCACGTAATATCTGCATTGGTCATAGCACTTGGTGCTACCTCTGCTACTGCTTTTTGCTGCTCTAGCGCATCGATATCTTTTAGAGATATTCCTTTCGTCTGATTGAACGACATGGAACTAGAGCCATCATATGGAGCATAAGGATAGATCATCAGCAGATTATTTCCCATACTGTTGATCTGAGATGTAATCGTAGCCGTTGATCCTTTACCGATGGCTACAATCATAATCACAGCGGCCACTCCGATAATAATGCCCACCATGGTCAGCAAAGATCGCAGCATATTGGTTCGCAAACTGTTGAGTGATACACGGATAATTTCCTTAAACTTCATGCCTTCACTTCCTCTGCCGCCATTCTTCGTTTCCCAACAGGCTGATCCTCTTCAATCCGCCCATCTCGAAAATGAATCAGACGCTTGGCGTATTCCGCAACCTCTTGATCATGAGTAACCAATACAACCGTTTTCCCCTGATCATTCAGACGCTGAAAAATCCCCATTATTTCAACACTTGTTTTGGAGTCCAATGCGCCTGTAGGTTCATCCGCCAAGAGAATGACCGGATTGTTCACAAGTGCGCGGGCAATGGATACCCGCTGCTGCTGACCGCCTGACAATTCGTTCGGCCTATTGTTCATCCGATCGCCTAGACCTACGCTAGTGAGGGCTTCCATTGCCCGCAAACGACGCTCCTTGACAGGAATACCTGCATAAATCATAGGCAGTTCCACATTCTCCAGAGCCGTTGATCGCGGGAGCAAATGAAATTTTTGAAATACAAATCCGATTTTCTGATTACGTATAATAGCCAGTTCATCCTCACGGGCATCTAAGATCGAATAGCCGTCCAAATAAAATTGTCCTGACGTAGGTAAATCCAGACAGCCGATAACATTCATCATCGTGGACTTGCCTGATCCAGACGGTCCCATAATCGCAACAAAATCACCGTCAGCAATATCAAGTTGAACCTCACGCAGAGCATGAATTTCCTGATCTCCGACATGGTACACTTTTTTCAAATCCTCAATCTGAATGACGTATCTCATACCCGTTTAAAAGCCTCCCTGCATGCCGCCCATAGCGGAAGGGTCCGGCGGAGGTTCAGGAGCAGGCACAATAAGCGTGTCACCCTCCTTTACACCTGACTTGAGTTCGACTCGATCTGGCGTATAAAATCCGAGTTCTACGGGCTTGAAAGTGCGCGCCCCTGGATTTGCAGCATTATTAGCGGAAACATACACGCCATCCTGTCCCCCTTCGGATCTCAGCGCAGTCGCAGGTACGAACAGTACATTTTTGTGTACTCCCAAAATAACGGCCACATTCATAATCATGCCCGTTTTGAGCTTGCCTTTCGGGTCATGAACAGACAGTTCCATCAGATACGTCGTCATCCCTTCATCCGTAGAGGCTTCCGGTGACACGAATTGCACCTTCCCTGGAAATGATTCACCCGGATAGGCATTGGTAGTCAACACGGCTGAAAGACCCTTCTTTACTTTGACAATGTCGGTCTGACTTACCTTCACAACCACCTTAAGGTCGTTGGAATCCGAGTTATTCATGACAATGAATGGAGCTGTCGGACTGGTCCCTACATCCCCGTTCACCTTCAAGATTACCCCGTCCCAAGGTGCTGTAACCTGAAGCTTGTTCAATTCATTTTTCTTCTGCTCCAGTTCCGTCGCCTGTCTTCGAACCTCTATCCGTGAGGCTTGAATATTGGATGCATCAGCCGGAACCTGAATTTTGCGAAGCTCTGCCATTGCCGTACGATATCCGATTTCAGCCTCTGAAATGGTGCGACGTTTTTGTGACATGATTTTGCGGAACTGCAGATCCAGACCATCATAGTCCGTCTGTGCTTTATCCAGTGCTTGCTCTGCCTGCTCCAATTCACTGTTGGACACCGCCCCGGCATCATGTAAAAACTTTTGGTCTTCATATGCCTTTCGCGCCTGTTCCAACTGCTTTTGGGAAGTTTTCTTCTGACTTTCGGCTTCTTCCAGCTCAAATGATTCTTGCGCTGTATCGATAGCCATTTTGGCCCGAAGTACATTTGTTTTCTGAATTTCAATGTCCTCAGCCTTCGGACCTTTCTCCAATTCAGCCAGCTTGGCTTTAGATATTTCCAAAGTATCAGACGCACTCTGAATTTGCATTTTAATTTCAGAACTGTCCAGAAGAGCCAGGACTTGTCCTTTCTTCACTTTGTCTCCGGCCTTCACGTTCACCGCTGCCAGCTTATTTTCGCCTGCGCTTGTAAAATTCAACTTCACTTCCTTGGAAGCCTGTACGGTACCGGACGTATCCAGCTTCTCGCTCACATCGCCGCGTTCTACTTTAAGCTTCTCATCCTGAACCAACGGTGCCGCCTGTTCTTTGGGCAAATTTAGGTATACTGCTGCTCCGCCTCCACCGACAACCAGTAGAACAATTGCAGTCCAGATCCACTTTTTTCTCCGTTTTCTCCGTAACTTGATTAAAGCGTCATTTAAAACCGTTTCTGCCAATGCCGTTTCCTCCCTATGTGCTCCATGGCTTGTTCAACGTATACTCATTTTGATCCAACTCGATCGCAAGCTCTTCCATTTGCCGTTCAATCTGGTTCACTTTCAACTGATTATTTTTCAATTCCATCTCAATAATTAGACCTCTGGCCCACTTTTTGCGTGATAATTCCAAGGCCTCTTTTGCTGTACGCAAGCTTTCTTCCAGTTGTACGTATTTCTTTTGATTTTCCTTAACTGTGGCATACAAATTACGGAGAGATTCGGCAAAATCCTTTTGACCTTTGTCGAGTTCCTCCTTAGCCGTATCGACATCCATTTTAGCTAGATCATAAGCACCAGCACCATTGTTAAAATCGAAATATCTCACATTAAGCTCCGAAGTTTTGATGCTATCCTCCAGCTTCCATAAATTTGGATTCATGTCTGTCAGCTGTTGTATATGTAATTCGATATCCAGCTTCTTCGGTTCCTTGTACACGGGTCGATCGACCAATTCATAAGCTGTTCCATTAGGCTGTCCCATGAGGAAGTTCAGGGCATCCCTGGATTTTTGCAACGCAATTTTCCCCTGCTCTACGGTTTGCTGAGCTTGGCTTCTGGCCTGTGTACTCTCGTTTTTCGCATACTCAGACAGCTTTCCGCGCGCAAATTTGGCAAGTGCAATCTTTTCCTCCGCTTGGGCGATTTCAAGCGCTTCTAGATCATTTTTCACCTGATTCTCTGCCACGAACACACTTTGATAGCTTTTCATCACATTAAAATAAATCTGGTCTTTGGCGAACTGCGCCTGCTTTTTGCTGGCTAAATAAGATAGCGTCGAGGAACTGTAATTTCTCCATGACGTTTCATCATCAACATACTCATTGTCTATAAAATCGACAGGTGAATTGCCCAGGTCCTTTTCTGCATTTTTCAGTTCCATTCTGCGACGCTCTACGTCCCGTTCGGCGGTACGTGTATTGTAACTGTTCGTCTGTGCCCATTCCGCGGCCTGCTTGAGTGTCAATGTAGGTAAAGCCTGACCCGTTATGGATGATGTCTTCGATGGAGCCGCAGCAGAAGGTTTAACTGACGTACTTGATGCTACATTTCCTGATAAACTCTCAGCCTGTACTGTGGAGGCCAAGCCTGATGATAATGACAATACAAGCAGCACGGCAGCCGCTTTTTGCTTCATAGATGAATCTCTCCCCTTTCGGTGCATTCTTCGAATCTTTTCCGTTTTTTTCGACATAAATTTCCACAAACTCTTTGCATTCTAATTGTACTTTCAGGTTTGTGTTGGTACAAGGTGTCAAAACAATACATTTTTGTAACCTTTACTTCCAGATTACTCGCTTTATACTACTTTTCGTCCAATCAGATATGGATTCAACCTATTTTTACCTTAACTTTACCTAATTTTCAGCTAATTTTAAGGAAACCAACAGCATCTATTAAGGTTTGGAACATATACTAGAGAAAGAATAACAGCCGCTCACTGGGAGGGTTAATAGATGATAAAAGAATCTCGTATGACAACCACTAACGAACCGTCTGATTTGTGGATGACCCGCTTTTTACGTGAATCAGAACAAAAAAAGAAACAACTCATCCGGGAAGCCCGGAAAAATAACGATATACCACTGATGAACAGCATTTCTTTTCACCTTGCCCAACGGGATCAGCAGCATCTTATCGGATAAAATGACAAATGAATCTTATGCTATAAATAACAGATTACCTCTAGTTATCTGCTTCGTATGCTAGATGAAAAAGACCGGGACAAATCGTTAATTGACTTGTCCCGGTTCTTTATGATGATCAAATTTAATATAAAACCGCATAGCTTGTTCCGCGCCTATTCTTCCATCTCTGCCTGCGGATCATAGAGATATTGATCCAGTGGAATGCGCCCGTTTTCATTAAACCGTATGCCTTCCTCCTCCAAATACAGACGCTGCAGGGATGCGGACTCATCCTCCTGCAAAGCAATCTCCCCCAAACGGTTGACTACTCTATGCCAAGGAAGCTGGTGTTTTTGGCTCAATGTATGCAAAATCCGCACCACCTGTCTGGCACCTCTTGGGCTTCCGGCCTCTGCCGCAATTTGACCGTAAGTCATTACTTTTCCCTCAGGGATCAACAGTATAATTTGAAGCACACGGGCAGTGAAAGGCTGCATGTTCTAATTCCTCCGTATTACTATTGCTTTTTCAATAATTATAGCACCCTGAACAGATGCTAAAAACCCCTGCTCCTACAAATGTAAGAAACAGGGGAAAACCCATCGTTTAAATTTAGAATCCGCTCAGACCCTGCCTTTTTAAATCCTGTGCTACCAATCGTGCCAGTTCCCTTGCACCTTCATAGTTTGGATGGAGTGTATCACCGTTCATGTACAAAGCCAGTGTAGCGACTTTACCAATAGAAGTAAAATAAGCTGAGCTAAGAACATTCAGGTCGACTAAAGGCGTTTGTTCCTCTTGAGCCAGCGCCAAAATAGCACTTCTATACCATCTATTTTCTGCGTTGTGTACATTGTTAGCATTAAAGTCAGTGGCTCGTCCTTGCGGAGTTGACAGGATTACCGTCGCCCCCTTAGCCTTCGCCTGCCGGATCATATCCCGCATCCAGTCCTTAAACTCTGCTTCGCTTTCGTTATGCTTTGGATTGGTGTCATTAATGCCCAATTGGAGAATAAAATAATCCCCCGGCTTAATATATTGGACGATGGCCTCCAACTGACCGTCCTGATGGAAGCCTCTAGCAATTTGGCCTCCTGACGCCATATTGCGAATTTGAAAAGTATTCGTGTTCACAAACTCTGGCAGCAGTTGACCCCATCCCGCCTGCACGCTGCTATCCAGCGGATAATAGTTACATACCGTAGAATCCCCACCGATATAAATTGTTCGATTCGTAACCGGATTGCTAGATAATTGCCTGATTTCCATTGCACTGAGTGTGAAGACCGCCCCCTCTTTGCCTTCAGTAACCAGCAGATTTAGTTGTCCGTCTGTTACTGGAATTTGAAAGCGATCCTTGGCCCCATTCCCTGTCATATTTATGACCTGATACACCCCTTCAGCTGCAATACTCGAACGAGAGGTATCTCCTAAAGTAACCGACACCTCATACAAACCAGGAGGAAGATCAACATCAAAAGTATTCTCGCTTTTCGTACCTGTAACCAGGAAACGTACCGCATCACTTGCCACTCCAGTCCCCGAAGCACTGACATTACGCATATTCTCAGGGGTACGAAAGCCATAGCCACGTGCTAAGTCATAAGACAGCGAAGCGCTCACTCCGGTATAACCCGTTTCGACCGTACCTCCGCCAAAATCAAACTTGTACTCGCCAGCGGATGCCTGGGCCGGGAGAGCTATGCCCACACCTGTTGCACCACATAAAAAAGCTGCTAAAAGCATATGAGTCAATCCTTTTTTCCACACCATTCTTCATTCCTCCTCCAGATTTTTAATTGTACGAAGCAATGGATATTTACTGTAAGCGCATACATAAAATTCTACCCATTGTTGCAGGGTTATGCCTGTGTAATTCTTATGCAAAAGAAAAGTAGTTTAATCGTTAAGCTTGAAACTTGTCTTGTACACAAAAAAGCTTCGCAGTTACATCTGCGAAGCCTCATGAAGCGATATTTCGTCATATCAAAATTACTACATTAATCCGCAACCAAAATTCCGTCAAAGCTCTCTGGACCTACACGTATTGTACCCAGCAGGTTAGCTGAAACAAAAGCAGTGTACACCAATTGTTCCGTAATCGGCGGGTTAAAGTCATCGGCTGAGAATGCAATAACCTGTGGAGCCAACAAACTCAAACTAAAAGTTGACGTGGCCGAATAAACAACAGGGTCAGTAACCAGGGTACCTCTTACAATAGTGATCGTTATTCCGACTAAAGCAAGCGGAAGTTGAAGCGATATAGTTCCTTTAAGCAAAACCCGTGGCGTACCTGTAGCTCCCAGTGTGTTTAACCCGATCTGCCCGAACAATTGAGGCGTATTTATAAGAGTGATCGGAATGGCAATAGAGTTGGCTGTCGAAGCATTCTGGGATGTTCTCCCATCAATAAATGTTCCCATGGTTTCTCCTCCTCTCTCTTTCAGATACTCATAGACTATGAAAAAGTTTGTTTTGTGCTTGGACTGAATAACTTGTAAAACACACAACTTCTGATGAATAGGCTAATGTGCAGCCCCTTCTCTAGCCCTGTGAATACACTAAACCAACACTGAGAAAGGAGGGATGTCATGTCTAATAAGTTTAGAGCCACCTTAAGGGGGGCTAATGAAGTGCCTCCTGTCAGAACAAATGCGACAGGAACAGCCGAATTTCGTTACCGTCCAACGAGCCAACAATTAAGCTTTGAACTGACTGTACGCAATATCTCACGGGTAACCGAAGCGCATATTCATCTGGGACGAAGAGGTGAAAATGGCCCTGTTGTTGCTACACTGTTTGGTCCTTCGAAGTTTGGAATAACCGTTAGAAGAGGCGTCGTTAGCGGCGTGCTCCGTGCATGTGATCTTACCGGTCCACTCAGAGGCAGAACCATTTATGATTTGGTGTGCCAAATTAGAGAGGGTAATGCCTACGTCAATGTCCACACGATCCGTCATCCGAATGGTGCTATTCGTGGACAAATTAGACGCGCACCTATCAAACGTTGCAAATAACGAATAATCATGAGTATAAAAAAGAACTTCCATACCACTCATTTTGAGGCTATGGAAGTTCTTTTCTTAATTCAGGATTTTTGCAAAATCCTCAATTCTTAACAAAAGTTAAGAAGTTCATAAGCGTTTCTTAAGCCGTTCCCTTTAGGGTTGTTAAGAACTTTATCTTTTAATAGAAAGAGTTCAACAAGATACAGTTCACTCCTGAAAGGAAATGAAGCTTATGAAGCCTACGACCAAAGAAAAAATTCCCGAATTGCAGTTGGTCAGAGCCATGGCGATTTTAGCCGTCTTGATGGTACATGCCACTTCTTATGCAACGGTTCAGCTTACAAATTCCAGCCTATATGTTGTATACAATGCGCTCAATGTGTTGATGAAGTATGGAACCCCCGTATTTATCGCGCTTAGCAGCATGGTACTGTTCTACAACTACAAGGATCGTCCAATGGGACGACAGTTCTTAAGTCGCTTTTATAAGCAGAGATTGCTGTATATTCTCTTACCTTACGTCATGTTCTCCCTATTTTATTTCTTCCTGTCTCTTATGGCTAGCAGCTCCGAACCATGGAATATAGCCACACTTGCGAAAAGCTTTGCTCTGAAGCTGGCGACAGGCAAAGCGTATACCCATTTATATTATATTTTTATCATGATGCAATTCTATCTTGCATTTCCATTCGTACTGTGGCTGTTCCAGCGATATCGGCAACTTCCACAATGGTCTATTGTCCTTGGGCTGTTGCTACAGTGGTCATTTGTAATTGGCAATAAATTTCTATTTCAGGTGCAAAATAAGGGCAGTTGGGCACTGTCTTATGTAGCCTGTTACATGCTGGGTGCTGCTCTAGGTTATTACTACCCACAGCTGAAAACGTGGTTTCTGATGCGTAAGGGGCAACGAAGTGTTGCCGGAGTGCTGACATGGATCACAATTTGGGCTTTATGGCTGATTTCAGCCACCATGCATGTCTATATGTGGTGCGAAAATAGAATGTACGGAATCTCGTATAATTCGCTAGTTTTCGAACTTATGTATAATATGTACAGCCTGTCCAGCACGCTGGTAATACTACAGATTTCCTTTTTAATGTATAGACGACAACATTCCTTTGTCACTCGCAAGCTGGAACGTCTGGGCACACTGTCCTTTGGTGTGTATCTGATTCATCCGTTTTTCCTGCTTCTGTATCGGCAGTTTTCACCACATATCGGTTCTCCGCAGCTTATTCATGTGTGGTACGCTGGAGGTTTTTTCTTTGCACTTCTTTGCTCTTGGCTCGTCGTGTCTACCATCTCCCGTTTCCTACCATTTGCTTGGATCCTGTTCGGTCAACTACCGGGAATAGAAAAAAGACAATTCAAGCAAGAAAACCGTATTTCTTCAACTGAAACAGCACTATCCAAAGGCTGACGTCCCCAAGCAAGCGAACTGAGAAGAGTGTCCATAGCCTCCATCTTTAAAAAAGTATATAATACGCCATATTGTATACTGCTGGAAAGAACAGAAAGGGTGCACGGGCCATGCATAACGGAACCATTTTATTAGTAGACGATGAGCCTGAAATTATTAAGCTGATGCAAATTTATTTGGAAAATGAAGGATATCGACTGCTTATGGCACGAGACGGACTGGAAGCTCTGGAGCAAATCAGTCGGGAATCGATAGATGTGATGGTGCTTGATGTGATGATGCCCAATATGGACGGGGTTGAAGCTTGCATGAAGATCAGGGAAACCGAGCATTTTCCGATTATTATGTTGTCTGCGAAGGGACAAGATATGGACAAAATCACAGGACTCAGCGTTGGGGCCGATGATTACGTCACTAAGCCGTTCAGCCCGTTGGAACTGGTGGCACGCATTAAATCCCAGCTGCGTAGAGTACGGAAATATACCCATTCCTCCCCTGTATCGGAGCATGAAATGATACTGGATGAACTCTCCATTAATTCTGCTACGCATGAGGTCACTCTCGCCGGAGAATCCATTAAGCTGACCCCACGAGAATTTGCCATTGTCGAGCTGTTGGCCCGTAATCGTGGTCAAGTGCTGAGCATGGAGCAGATCTATGAAAAAGTGTGGAAGGAGCAATATCTGGAATCCAACAACACGCTGATGGTTCATGTGCGTAAAATTCGCGAGAAAATTGAGGCTGATCCGAGAAAACCCAAATATCTAAAAACGGTGTGGGGCATCGGCTACAAAATGGAAAAATTCGATTAATGGAGGATTCACGTCTTGAAGGCAAAACGATATGATACGTTGGGATGGAAGCTGGCAGCCCTTAGCCTTGCCGCTTTCGCTCTAACCGGACTGATTTTGATGGTGTCTTATTATGGAGCATCTTTGCTACTATGGCTGAATCCTTCCCGTTCATTTTTTGGCACCCGTCTGGTTCGCTGGACCGTAAATCACATTGGGTCCCCACTGATCATGCTGGTAGGCGGGCTACCTACATATATTTATTTCTTTTTCCTTTTTACCAAAAATACGATTGGTTACCTTCGCGAAATTACGACGGGGATGCAAGAGTTTGCTGACGGAGACCTGTCCTATACGATTCCTGTTTCTTCAGCGGACGAGCTGGGTACCTTGGCGAAAAATATGAACACCATGGCGGACAAGCTCCGTCTCTTGCTGGAAGAAGAACGGGCTTCTGCCAAGGCCAAAAACGACCTGATCACTGGCGTATCCCATGATCTTCGTACCCCGCTAACATCCGTGATCGGTTTTTTGGAATATATTGAAACCGACCGCTATCGGGATGAAATTGAGCTGCGCTATTATGTGAACATTGCTTATGAAAAGTCATTGACGCTTAAGAAGCTGATCGACGAGCTGTTTGAATACACGCGTGTGAGCGGTGGCAGCCTGCCACTGGAGCTGGAGCCTGTAGATCTCGGCAAATTGCTCACTCAGCTTGCTGAGGAATTTGTACCCTCTCTGGAACAGGCAGACATGTCCTACCGTGTCCGAATCGTCGAGCCTGTTCGGATTCTAGCCGATACCGACGAGATGGTACGCCTGTATGAAAATTTGTTTTCCAACGCTATTCGATACGGAAAAGACGGCAAACGCCTTGATATCACCATAGGACGCGAAGACGACGAGGCGGTGGTAATCTGCACCAACTACGGCACCCCAATTCCTGCGGAAGATGTCCCGTACTTGTTTGAACGGTTTTACCGGGTGGACAAATCACGTTCCAAGGAAACTGGAGGCACCGGGCTGGGCCTTGCGATTACAAAAAGTATTACCGAGCTGCACAATGGCCGCATTTCGGTTAGGAGTAATCGCAGACAAACAGATTTTGAAACCCGTTTTCCCCTCTATCATGCTCGTTAGGCGGTCTACACGCTAGCCCACTAACAACGTATAGACGATACCTGGCCCGTGTACACCGATCGTCAAATCATTTTCAATATCCGACGAGCGGCTTGGTCCAGTAATAAAATGAATGCCTGCAGGCAGTTGCTCACGCCCGACTTCGTCAAAGCGGCTTAGAATCTCGCCCAGTCGTGTTCGCAAGCGCTCTACTGGCAGAAGAATGATCAGTGCGGTTGGCAAAAGGCTGACCGCACGGCCTTTCTCCGGCGAGGATAGCACCGCTACCGAGCCGGTGTAAGCAGCCGCTTCGTCGGCGATGACGATGCCGATATCCGCCTCAGCGGCGCGGGCCTTCCAATCCTCGACTGGATCGGTGTTCCACACCGATAAACGGACTTGCGGCAGTGCCGATTCCAGCTGGAGCGCATCCAGGTCCGGCTCATTCTGCCGGACGATATAGGCCGCTCCCAGCTCTCTCGCTTTGCACGCGATCCAGTCTGCGGTCTGCTCCAAATTCGGCAGACGCACGACATGCCCGCCAACACTTGTAAAGTTAGCGGTGAACTCCTCGATGCGCCGCTCCGCACTCCATTCGAATTCGTACCAAAATGCAGGTGCCCCGCGAAACGGCTGAACTGGCGGCTCCGTCTGTCGTGGACGCTTGAGCCGCGTCGCGATGCCGTCCATAAAGCGTACCTGCTTGGCACGGGATTCTTCTTCCATTTGATGAAGCCACGCTTCATGGGCCGCTTTTGCTTGCGCAGAAGGATTACTATGCTCACTCATGCTGCGTCCCTCCTTTACTTCTATCTGCCAAAATCTTCTCCATTCGGCTGAGAACATCCGGCTGCATCACGTTGCGTTCCTGCTCCAGCTTATGCTCCAGCGTGTTCCATTGCTGACGGAAGGATTTTTTCGCCAGAGAGGGAGCCACACGGTACGTATTCCAGCCTTTTAACGGACCCAGTTTCAAGGTAATTTCACCTTTACGGACGATCGCTTTCTGGGCGATCTGCCCTAGCCGAATCGCCACTGCGAATCGCTTCGAGTTGGAAACCACGGTCGCAAAACCTTTCATCCCTGCCGTTTCCAGCTTATCTCCTTGTCCCGCCTCAACCTTGCGTCTGCGCAAATATACCAGCATATCATGCAGCGGTATTTTGACCGGACAGGCTTCATAGCACGCACCACACAGACTGGACGCACTCGCAATATCGTTCCACTCTTCAATGTTGCTATGAAGGGCAGGCGTAAGCACCGCACCGATAGGGCCACTATATGTCCCGCCATACGCGTGCCCGCCAATGTGTCGGTACACCGGACAGGCATTCAGGCAAGCACCACAGCGAATGCAATTCAGCAACTCTTGAAACTCGGGATTGCCCAGCTGTAGTGAACGTCCGTTATCTACGATGATGATGTGCATTTCGTCAGGCCCATCGGCATCTTGGCTGCGCCGAGGGCCTGAAATACCAGACATATACATGGTCAGCTTCTGCCCCGTAGCGGATCGTGGCAATAATGTAGCCATCACCTCCAAATCCGTCCAGGATGGAATAATCCGCTCCATGCCCATCAGCGTAATTTGGGTTTTGGGCAGAGTGGATACCATCCGTGCGTTCCCTTCATTTTCAAACAGGACCATGGAGCCTGTCTCGGCGATGGCAAAATTACAGCCCGTCATGCCAATATCCGCTTCTAGAAACTTCTCACGCAGCTTTTTGCGGACAAAGCCCGCCAAAATCGTCGTATCCGCGGACAGTTTCTCACCTGCTTCTTGGGATAACAGTTCGGCAATCTGAAAGCGGTTTTTGTGAATCGCCGGAATGACGATATGAGACGGGGGCTCTCCTGCCAGTTGAATAATATATTCACCGAGGTCACTTTCAATCGTCTCGATATCCGCACCCTCTAGCGCCTGATTCAAATGTAACTCCTCCGACACCATCGACTTGGATTTGACGACGGAACGGGCTTGGCTATGTGCAGCAATATCCAGGGTAATACGTACGGCATCGGCTGCTGTATCGGCAAAATGGATTTGCACCCCGTTGGCACGGGCATTTTCTACAAATAGATTTAAGTAATAGTCCAGATGGGCAATGGTATGCAGACGAATTTGACGGCCCCGTTCACGCCATTCTTCCCAATTTCCGTGTTGCTCTAAAGCCACCTGCTTTCCGTTACGCAAACGCTCTGTAGTGAAACGAACTGCATTCCGCAGAAAATCATCATTTAGGGCCAGCTCTGCACGTTTTTTGACCTTTTGGTTCATGGAATGTGTGTGTACGACGGTCATGCGTGCTTCACCCCTTCGTACAGCAGCTCAGCCAGATGCATGACCCGAACTGGCTCCTCCCGATACCGAAGATTTCCGGCAATGTTCATCAAGCAGGCCATATCTAGTCCGACCAGTACCTCGGCTTCGGTCTCCCTGATATGGTCCACTTTTTCAGTCACCATCGCTCCCGAAATATCTGGCATTTTCACCGCGAAAGTCCCACCAAAGCCACAGCAGTCCTCAGCAAAGGGAAGTGGTACTAATTGCAGTCCCTTTACACTGCCAAGCATCTTCATCGGTTCCTCCTTCACGCCGAGCAAACGTGTGCCATGGCAAGACGGATGATAGGTTACTGTATGCGGAAAAGACGCGCCCACATCGGTCACGCCAAGCACCTGTACCATAAATTGCGTAAACTCATACGTCTTTTGTTCCAGCCTCCGTGCTGAATCGAGCCATTCGGGCTCATCCTTAAACAACTCCGGGTAATGATGAATCATATATGTACAGGAACCGGAAGGAGATACGACAAAATCGCTGTCGTTAAACGCTTTCAGAATTGTTTTGGCAGCAACCCTCGTTTCATCCCAATAGCCGCTGTTATAGGACGGCTGTCCGCAGCATGTCTGTACCTTCGGAAAATCCAGCTGAACACCATATCTGGAAAGCAAGCGTGCCATCGCTTCCCCCACCTTGGGATAAATCGCATCACTCAGGCAAGTAATAAATAAGGATACCTTCATACGGAACACCCCTTACGTCTATGGAATAGCTATTACTTTATAGAGGATACCAGCGGATCGGTTCATTTGAATCTGGAGAAGCGTCAGCGTTTGCCTAAAAGCTTTCCAAAGGAAAGCTCTCTACGTAAGCATAAGCTTGCAGTGGGATTCTCACCTAAACGTGTTTTACATCATCAAAGAATCCCACTGCAACAGCGAGCGTAAGAGCAAATGAAACGCGGAGCGACACTCTCCACCTCGACATTTTTAAATTCACACAACCGTAACTGGAATAGCCTGCTCCGCAAGTTGACTGCGAATCGGATCCGACAACCTCGAATCCGTAATAATCTCGGATACCTGCGACAGGTTCACGACATGCGTAAACGCCTGTTGCCCAAATTTGCTCGCATCGGCCAGTAAAATCACACGGTCTGCAATGCTGACCATTTTCTGCTTCAAACGAGCTTGCAGTTCATTCGATTCACTAATACCGCGATCCAGATGAACCCCCTGGCTGGAGAAAAACAATTTATCCACATAATAGGTTTCCAGGGAGCGCTCTGCGAGCGGGCCTACAAATGACAGCGAGCGTTGAAGCAACTGCCCCCCCGTCGAAATGACCTCGATTTTTTCTTTACCCGCCAGCTCTGTAGCTACCCGAATCGAATTCGTTAATATCGTCAAAGGAATATCCGGTAAACTTGAGGCCATATACCAGGCGGTTGTGCTGGCATCCAGCAAAATACGATCATTCGGCTGAATCTGCTTAACCGCTTCTTCGGCAATTCTGCGCTTTTCCTCTGCGTTCATAATTTCCCGTACCGCATAGGGCGTTTCAGGCTGCTCGTTTTTGACACTTACCGCTCCCCCATGCGAACGGCGCAGTCGTCCCGCCTGCTCCAGACGGTCCAGATCACGACGAATCGTTTCCTCCGTTACTTTGCACAACTCACTCAATTCGGACACTCGTATGCTTCCTTTTTCATTCACGAGCTGCACAATCATCTCATATCTTTCTGCGACCAGCATGGCAATCTCACTCCACATCTTTAATGTACAAAAAGTCCCGCTACCCGCCGGAATTGCCCATAGGCATCCTCCCACGCTTCTGACTCGGCAGGCTCATATTCCTCCACGGAAATAGAATTCGCGATGACCCGGCGGGCTTCCCATATATCGGCGAACTTTCCCTGTGTCATCCATTGTACCGCAAGATTGCCGATTGCGCTCGCTTCTGCAGGTCCCGCCCACACTGGTTTTTGAATCGAATTGGCCGTCCATTGGCACAACAAGCGATTTTGAATCCCTCCTCCGACCATATGTAAACCATTAAACCGTTGTCCTGACACCTGTTCTGTAAGCTCCAAAATGTAACGGTACTTTAACGCCAGACTCTCCAAAATACAACGCGTGATTTCTCCCGGCGTCTCGGGCAATGGCTGTCGGGTATTGCGGCAATATTGGCGAATTCGTGTTTTCATATCCCCGGCGTGCAGAAATAATTCATCGTCCGGATCAATCAAAGAAGTGAATGCTGGAGCCTGTTCTGCCATATGAACCAGTTCAGGGAAGGAATAGGAGTACCCCTGCCGTTCCCACTCCCTACGCGCCTCCTGTAAAATCCATAAGCCCATGATGTTTTTAAGCAGCCTGTAAGTTCGACTGACCCCACCTTCGTTCGTAAAATTAAAACGAAGCGTATCGTCATTGATTACAGGCTGTGCCGTTTCCGTTCCCATCAGGGACCATGTTCCACAGCTCAAGTACGCAAACGAGCGCTCCAGCGCAGGCACGGCAGCCACAGCAGATCCCGTATCGTGCTCTGCTACTGCAATCACAGGAATCGCTCCAATGCCCAAATCGTTCATAACCGACGAGCGGATCGTTCCTGCAACATTTCCTGGCTCCAGCACCTCACCAAACCAGGAATGAGGAATGTTGATTCCAGACAAAAGCTCATCATCCCATTTTTGCTGCATCGGATTATATAATTGCGTGCTGGTCGCATTGGAAAACTCATTGTACATTTCACCTGTCAGAAAATACCGTAGCAGATCTGGAGTCATCAAGAAATGCTTTGCCTGCTCCAGCAACGGTGAACTCGCATTTCGCATAGCAGCCAGCTGATAAATGGTATTAAACGTCAAAAACTGAATGCCTGTGCGCTGGAAAATAAACTCTTTTCCCAGCCGTTCCTGTACTTCTTCCATTACCCCATGGGTGTGCCAATCCCGATAATGATAAGGGTTGCCCAGCAGTTCTCCGGTTTCTCCGATCAGTCCAAAATCGACCGCCCAGGAGTCAATCGCCAGGCTGGATGGATTCATTCCCCTATGCTTGGCTTTGATCAATCCTTGCTGAACCTCGTGATACAGACGCAACAGATCCCAGTGCAGATGTTCCCCAACCTTGACCGGATCATTCGAAAAGCGATGGATTTCCTCCACCACTATACGTGAATCCGTCAATTCTCCGAGTAGAACCCTGCCACTGCTTGCCCCCAAATCATAAGCGAGGATACTCACCAGCTTGCACCACCCTTGCCTCTTTGCAAAATCTGCGTGCCATACTCAGACGCTAAGTAAGCTTTCATCGGGTCTGCTGGTAAGCCTTGCTCTTCACGGATCGCTCTGAGCAATGGTGCCACATCAAACTCAAACGCTTGTCGCACAGCATCCTCCGCACCCAGCACATTCTGGCGGCTCGATGCTTCCTCCACTTCTGCATGATTAATTAGGAGCGCTTTCGCATATTGAGTCTGCACATTCAGCACCGAACGAATCATCGCCGGAATTTTTTGCTCAATATTGTGCGACTGATCGATCAAATAAGCAATTTTGTCCACCGTATGCCGAATATCTTTATCCACATCCTGAGCCGCATTTAAAATTTGATAAAAAATCAAGAACAGTTCATACGGATTCGCGGAGCCCACGATCAGATCATCATCCGCATATTTGTAGCTATTAAAATGAAAACCACCTAATCGCTTCTCATCAATTAGAAACGCCACAATATGCTCCACGTTGGCTCCCGGCAGATGATGCCCAGTATCCACCAGCACCTGTGCCTGCGGCCCCAGCTTGGTTGCGTAATTATACGCCATGCCCCAATCGGCAATATCCGTATGATAAAAGGCTGGCTCGAACGCCTTGTATTCAATCAGCATGCGCATGTCAGATGTGAGCGCCTTATACATTTCACTGAGCGCTTCCAGCATCCAATTTTTCCGTTTGCGAATGTCCCCCTGACCGGGATAATTCGTTCCGTCTGCGAACCATAAGCTAAAGTCGTTCGAGCCCGTTTCCTTCGCAATATCTACGCATTCTAGCAAATGGTTGATGGCCTTGCGGCGGATGGCCGGGTCTACATTGGTGACACTGCCGAGCATGTAGTCCTCGTCTTGAAACAGATTAGGATTCACGGCCCCAATCCGCAGACCGAGGCTTTCCGCATGACTGCGAAGCTTGCCGTAATTGTCTACTTTATCCCACGGAATGTGAATGGCAACGGATGGACATAAGCCTGTCACGGCATGAACCTGCGCCGCATCCTCTAACTTTTCGAACGGATCACGCGGCACGCCCGTTTTCTGAAAGACTTTAAATCGTGTACCTGAGTCGCCATATCCCCAGGATGGTGTTTCTATGCTAAGCGATTTCAGCTTTGCCTTTACTCGCTCCAGGTCAATGCCTCGTTGTTGCTGTTGTTCCTCGAATAAGGCGTACGCTTTGTCACTCATCATGGTTCCTCCTTGGAAAAATGAAGTGAGTTATGGGAGATCGCTTCGCGTACGGATTGTTCTTCCGATCGCTCCGCTGCTGACCACCCATAAAGTCACTTCTATTTTTAAAGTGTTAGTGTGTGTATAACATGTGGCTTGGATTAGTGAAATAGATTAGTACATTAAATTAGTTCGTTATAATCCTAGTGTTGAGCCGTTGAAATGAGTCTATCGCTTACCCAGGTTCATTTTAATTCGGCTAGCGTGTAAAGGCAGCGGGGACGCCGCCGTCGATGGTCAGCATACAACCTGTCGTTTTCTCTGCCTTGGATGAGGCGAAAAAGGCAATGCCCTCAGCGATATCCTGCGGGTAAATATTGACCAGCAGCGTCGTCCGTTTGCGGTAATGCTCCTCCAGCTGGTCGGGCTCAATGCCGTAGGCAGTGGCGCGTTCATTACGCCAGTTGGAGTTCCAGATTGCCGAGCCTTGCAGAATGGCATCCGGCAAAATGGTGTTCACACGGATACCATATTCACCACCTTCTGCGGCAATACAACGGGCTAAGTGCGCTTCCAGCGCCTTGACCGAGCTGTAGGCCGTTACATTTTTACCTGCGTAGACCGAGTTTTTGGAGCCGACGAACACCATGCTGCCGCCAAGTGTCTGCTCCTTCATGAGCTTGAACGCTTCTCGTGCAACCAGAAAATAACCCGTTCCCAGCACATTCACATTTAAATTCCATTCCTTTAACGATGTTTCATCGAACGGACTGGATGTAGCAAGGCCTGCATTGTTGACGATGATATCTACACCGCCATAGGTCAATGCCGTTTCTGCATAGGCAGCCTGAATTTGCTCCTCCTGCGTCACATCCATTTTTACGGCAATGGTACAGTTTTCTCCGTAGCTACTATTGATCTCTGCGGCTACCTTTTGCGCGCCTTCCAGATTCAGGTCTGCCAGTACGACATGTGCGCCTTCATCCACCAAACGACGTGCGGTTGCACTGCCAATTCCGCCTGCACCACCTGTAATGAACGCAATTTTACGGGAAAATTCAACTTCTGCTGGCGCGAGTGACAGCTTATAAAGCTCCAGCGGCCAATATTCCACGTTATATGACTCGTTCTCACTGAGTGAAACAAACTCTCCTAACGTCGTTGCCCCTCGCATAACAGCGATAGCCCGATGATACAAGGCGCCGCTTACCTGCGCATTGCTCCAGCTTTTACCTGTGTTGATCATACCAACACCCGGAACCAAAATTACACGTGGCGCAGCCTCAAACATAACATCCCCTTCAAGCCGATTGCGCTCGAAATAAGCTTGATACTGCTCCTTATAAGCTGCTATACCCTCGGCAAGCTTAACTTTCAAGCCCTCTACATCCTCCACATCCGGTGTCCAATCTACATAGAGTGGCTTCATCTTGGTATGGACCAGATGATCCGGGCACGCAGCCCCGACCTGGGATAAAGCAGCAGAATCCCGGCCGTTCACAAACTCCAACACATCTTCCGCGTCATCAAAGGTTAAAATCATCTTTTTCTCATCACTGACCGCTCCCCGAATCGACGGCATAACTTGAGATGCAATGCTTCGGCGTTCCCAAAAAGTAAGCGCTTTATATTTTGTTCCTCCAAACGCCTGATTTTCCTCTTGACGGGCTTTAATATAGCTTTCTGCTTCTTGGATGATTTCGATCGTTTTGGCATAAGCCGCTTCGGATGTGTCTCCCCACGTAACCAGACCATGCTTTTCCATCAATACCAATTCAGCTTGTGGATGATCGAGTACACCTTGGGCAATCATTTTCGACAGCTTAAATCCAGGACGGATATAAGGCACCCATACAAAACGGTCACCGAAAATTTCCTTAGCGATTTCCTTACCGTTGTGCGCACAGCACAAGCTAATAATCGCGTCCGGGTGCGTATGATCGACATGTCTAAAAGGCAGAAAAGCATGTAATAGCGTCTCAATTGAAGCCCGTGGATGCTTGGCATCTATCATACAGTTCGCCAAATATGCGACCATATCCTCGTCAGACATATCTTCTCTTTCAAATAAAGGACGAATATCCTCCATACGAAGTCCTGTGAAGTTATGCGTTTTTATTGTTGCGAGATCGGAACCGCTGCCCTTGACGTACATCACTTCTACTTCACGCCCGCGAAAATCTGGTATCGTCGTTTTGGCCGAAGTATTACCGCCTCCCCAATTGCACACACTCCTCTCTGTACCAATCAGGTTAGAACGGTATACGAGCTGTTCCAGCATGCTTTTCTGCTCAGACGCTTGTGAAGAAATCCACAGACTTTGTACCATAGGAAAAAGACCTCCAAGTTTAGTTTTAGTTTTGAAAGGCTTTATTACAGTGGTTATTCTTTGTTTATGGAGACTATAACACCTTTGTTTTAATTTGAAAATAAGTAATACAAAAATAATCAAAAATAAATTTTAATTTTCATCCATCTGTAATCTGTGTACATTAATCAAAAGCCGCGCCGGGATCAGGTTATGAGAACCTTTTCCGGCACGGCCTTTTGGTAGGTAAATCACTTCATTCAAGCATATTACTACAAATCGAATACGCTCCGTCCAAAGAAAGACTACTCAGGGAATATCAAGTCGTTTTTTAACGACTGCTGGTACCCCTGCAGCCATGGTAAAGCTGGGTATATCATCTTTAACAAAGGCACCTCCACCTATCATAGACCAACAACCAATGTGACATCTCTCCCGTACCGAGACACCGACGCCGATATAGGCCCCCTCATCTATGGTTACGTTACCTGCCAGATTCACGCCAGGGGCTATGGTTATATAATCGCCAATAACCGCATCATGACTCACGTTAACACTCCGATTGATAATCACATGCTGTCCGATCTTAATATTGTCCGACAGGACAGCCCCTTCAAAGATCATACTTCCCTCTCCAATGGTGTTTCTTCGAGACAAACGAACACGCGGATGTATTAGCGGGGCTGCGATACGAAATCCCGATTGAATTGTATGATAAGCGAATCGTTTCTTTAATGCTGGGTCACCCACTCCCGCACATATCAGTTCCACCTCATATTTTAACGCTTTAATGTCGGTCAACGTCCCCAGTACAGGAACCCCATTTACGATCTGCCCTTTCGTCTCAGGCCGTTCGTCTAAGAATCCTATCACTCGAACTCCTAACTCTTCACATAACCAGTTAATTTCCCTGGCATGTCCGCCCGATCCCCAAATCACGAGTTTCCTCATCTGGCTGTCTCTCTTCCCAAGCTTCTTAGAACATTTACAATTCTTCGAACGATAATCTCATCCAGTTCCTCCCACAAGGGCAGGCTGACAATATGTTTGGTAATATGCTCGGTAACATGAAGAGTAGACCGGGGATAACTTTGGAACTGCTTCTGCTGATGGCACGCCGGAGAAAAATAGGTTCTGGCTTCTATTGAATTAGAGGCTAATAACTTAACGACCTCTTGATTCGTGTGTGAATCCGGACTAAGAATAGGGATAAATTGATGGACAACCGATCCTTGTGTTTTTTGTACAGACCATCCTCGTTCTAATAAGTCTGCTTGGAGCAGTTCTTGAAGATAATATTCGTAGATCGTCCTTCTATTCTCCCGTACAGTTTTGAAGTGATCGAGAGTAGCTAAAGCGATAGCAGCGGTATACTCGGATATCTTACTGTTAAGACCTTGGGTGACAGACTCCCTGCTGCTGGAGAAACCGAAATTCCCCGCCTGACGAATTCGCTTAATGAGATCCTGGTCCAAACTGTATACCAATCCACCCTCTCCGATACCAAAAGATTTGGTGGCATGAAAGCTGAATACTACGGCCCCTCCAAAGCCTTTACCAAAATGGGTGGCTTCCTCGGGAGATATAGTCCCAAAACTGGCAGCAGCATCAATGACTACCGGAATTCCTTGCTCCTGCAGCTTATTGTATACAGACAAATCAATGGCTGTACCGAAAGTGGCATAAGGAACGATTACCGCAATCTCATCTCCCAGCAGCTTGACTGCCTGCTCTAACTGCTCCCTATTCATTTGCCAATTCTCCGGTTCAATGTCAAGGAAATAGGGTTCTAACCCGCACCACTCAGCAGCAAGTGGGGTGGCAGCAAAAGTAAAACTTGGCATAACTGCATATTTGCCCTGTGGTCGCTTGCTGTGAGCGATAGCCAAAATCAAGCCGATGGTAGCGTTACTAACAGTCACAGCCGAACCGATTCCATTAAACACTTGCGCAATGACCCGCTCTTCAAACAGGTTATTTAAGGGGCCATAATTGGAGTAAATTCGCGTCTCTTCTATTTTCTCAAAATTAGCAATAAATCGTTCCTTTTTTACTAAACTAGGTCGTAAGAAGGGAATTTCAAACATAAGCCAAGCCTCCTTTGCACATGGGATGAGCAAGTTAGGATTCCAATGTTTTTAATATCATTTCAATTCGCTTGATATCTGCAACAAATTGTGGACGGCCTTTTATACGTTCATGATAAGAATGAAGTGCAGTTTTAAACAAATCGTTGGTATCAAGAAATCCATCATCTCTCGAGGCAATCATAATATCTAACCATTCCGTGAACGCATTTTGACCAAGCGTTTGATTATTTTGATTGGGATGTATTCGAAAATAGCTTAGCGCTTCAGGAATATAAACTGCTTTTCCTTTGGATAGTAAGTTCAACCAGGAAGCTAAATCATTAAGAAGAGAATACTGTTTCCCTTTATAAACTCCAAACCGTTCGATAAGATCTGTTTTTTTGAAAAACACTGTTGTAGGTTCACCAATCACATTTAAACAACGAGTTAATGCAACGTTTGCCAACATTCTTCCGTCCATTATCCTTGTTTCTTCGTATAACTTTTCCGTTGCATAGAGCGGTGGGAGAATAGCCCCTAATTCATTCATGGTTTGCCGATACGAGGTAACCAGTGTGATGTTTTCAAAATTTTCAAAAAAATAGAGCATCCTTGCTATTTTTTCTTTATGAAACATATCGTCATCCATCAAGTAATTGATATATTCACCTGATGCCAAATCAAAACATTTATGCCAATTTCCAAGAAAAAGATTTTTATCATTTTTATAATATTTAACTTGGGGAAAAGAATCTAAATAAGAATCAATCATTTCTTGTACTTCATTCGTTGTACTGTCATCACAGATAATAATTTCGATGTTCGGGTAAGTTTGTTCCAATACACTGTCGATGGCGATTTTTAGTGTATGCGGCCGGTTATATGCAGGTATAACTACACTTACTAATGGGCATTCCACACTTACTCCACCTTTCTTTAATGCTTCGGTGTTTACGACGGAGGTTTCAAACGGTTTATTCGCTATGTTCATATGGGCTGGTATTTTTCTCACATCCCCGAACACATACACATACATATATACTACTGGGAAATAAAATGATGCCAGGAAAATGGTTGTTTCAATAAAAACAATAGCTTACGTCTGAACGGCACCTCCCTCTCGTTGATGTTCGAAACTGGTAAAGGGGAATGATCATGTCATTGAATTTCACTCCGCTACTGACAACTCATTTATTTGTATCGAAGAAGGTTTTAAAGGATCATGTAAAAGAATTGATAGATAGATTGGAAGAAAATAACATTACAATAAACTTGTATGAGGCTGATCAGCCACTTATAGACAATAGCCTCCAAAAACCTCGGGTTTACGTCTCGATCGGAGAAGAGTGGGGAGAATTTTCAGCACTAAAAGCATTGCCTGGTCACGAAAAAAAACGCTGGTTACACTTCCAATCACCTGACGAAATTCAACCTATGCATTTATTTTTCTGCTGGCTTAAGGCAACAGATCCTCTTCCGGAGAATAGAACGATTCCTCCTACACATTTTTCTTCAAACACACCTTTAATATCCGTCTTTACTGCCAGCTACAGATCAAAGGAAAAAATTCAACGACCTTATCAATCTTTATTGAAGCAGACCTACAAGAACTGGGAATGGGTAATCGTGGATGATTCCGGTGATGAAGATGAAACGTACAAGGAGTATTTACTCCCTTTAGAGGATCACCGTGTGCGGAGATATCGCCAGGATTCCCGCAATGGTTATATAGGGGCTATCAAAAGGTTTGCAGCAGGTCTATGTACAGGGGAAATTTTGGTAGAAGTCGATCATGATGATGAGCTAACTCCTGACTGCCTGGAGAAAATCGTCAAAGCATTTCAACAAAACCCTGACTGTGGCTTTGTTTATGGGGATTGTGCTGAAGTGTATGCAGGGAGCAATCATGCACATTGGTATGGCTGGGATTGTGGCTTTGGCTACAGTGTTCATTATCGAGTCTGGCTGCATGAAATGAACAGATGGCAAAATGTACAAAAACATACGACCATTAATGGCAAAACCATTCGACATTTGGTCGGTTTACCCAATCATCCCCGTGCGTGGACAAGGGACTGTTATCATCTGATCGGGGGACATCGCAATGAACTACTGGTTGCAGATGATTACGATATGCTGGTCCGGACGTTTCTTTGCACTAAATTTGCAAACATCCCCGATTTGATATATATCCAATATCGTAACGAACATGGGAATAACACTACATTCCTAAGAAATAAGCAGATTCAGGTTCTTGTAGGGGAACTAAATAGATGCTATTTTCAAAGGATACAAATGAGACTGAAAGAACTCGATTTACCACAGCAATTGCCTTATCGTCGTATATGGGAGACTTCTACGGATGATCCTGCCCGGAAATCTGCTCACGTTATTCAAGAAGATACTTCTAAATTCTCGATATTGTTCCCTATCCCCCATTCCTGTCCTGAAATAGAGCACACCCAATTAATTAAAACGCTCCAAAAGGGCATTGAAAACAACTTTAGGAAGATCGAAATTGTGGTTGTAGGTCGAATTCCATCAGAAATCGAAACCTATGCCTCCAAAGCTCCCAGGGGAGCCATACGATGGTGGCCTATGGAGCCAAATGATTCATTAGAAACTTGTATTCAATATGGAAAATTTATTGCGTCCTGCAAAGAGAAAGTGGTTGTGTTGCCGTAAATTACAACAAGGCTGATTAGAATATTAGCCAACAATTATTTTCCAATACCTTTGTCGAAGTCTCTCTGAATCATTTCCATGAGACTTCGACAAAGGTTTTTTTTGTTACAGCAGGACTGCAAACATGAACTTAAGACAAAAAAAGAACCCAAAAGTTATAAATAACTTTTGAGTCCTCTAAATATACCTTGACCTTAAGCTGGTCCTTGGTCACCTTGCGGTCCTTGAACACCCTGAGGGCCTTGGTCGCCTTGCACGCCTTGAACTCCTTGAGGTCCTTGGTCGCCTTGGACGCCTTGAACTCCCTGAGGGCCTTGGTCGCCTTGCGGTCCTTGAACACCCTGAGGGCCTTGGTCACCTTGCACGCCTTGAACTCCTTGAGGTCCTTGGTCGCCTTGCACGCCTTGAACTCCTTGAGGTCCTTGGTCGCCTTGTACGCCCTGAGGGCCTTGATCGCCTTGAACACCCTGAGGGCCTTGATCGCCTTGGACTCCTTGAGGTCCTTGGTCTCCTTGTACGCCTTGAACTCCCTGAGGGCCTTGATCGCCTTGGACTCCTTGAGGTCCCTGATCGCCTTGGACTCCTTGAGGTCCTTGGTCTCCTTGTACGCCCTGAACACCCTGAGGTCCTTGGTCACCTTGGACGCCTTGAACACCTTGAGGTCCTTGGTCACCTTGCACGCCTTGAACTCCTTGAGGTCCTTGGTCACCTTGTGGTCCTTGAGGTCCTTGGTCGCCTTGCACGCCTTGAACACCCTGAGGTCCTTGGTCGCCTTGGGCTCCTTGAACACCCTGAGGTCCTTGGTCACCTTGGACGCCTTGAACACCTTGAGGTCCTTGGTCGCCTTGCACGCCTTGAACGCCTTGAGGTCCTTGGTCACCTTGGTCGCCCTGAACACCCTGAGGTCCTTGGTCACCTTGTACGCCCTGAACACCCTGAGGTCCTTGGTCGCCTTGCACGCCTTGAACTCCTTGAGGTCCTTGGTCACCTTGAACGCCCTGAACACCCTGAGGTCCTTGGTCGCCTTGCACGCCTTGAACTCCTTGAGGTCCTTGGTCTCCTTGTGGTCCTTGAACTCCTTGAGGTCCTTGGTCGCCTTGCACGCCTTGAACACCCTGAGGTCCTTGGTCGCCTTGGGCTCCTTGAACACCCTGAGGTCCTTGGTCACCTTGGACGCCTTGAACACCTTGAGGTCCTTGGTCGCCTTGCACGCCTTGAACGCCTTGAGGTCCTTGGTCACCTTGGGCTCCCTGAACACCCTGAGGTCCTTGGTCACCTTGAACTCCCTGAGGTCCTTGGTCGCCCTGAACACCCTGAGGTCCTTGGTCGCCTTGTACGCCCTGAACACCCTGAGGTCCTTGATCGCCTTGGACTCCTTGAGGTCCTTGTTCGCCTTGGACTCCTTGAACTCCCTGAGGTCCTTGGTCACCTTGTACGCCCTGAGGTCCTTGGTCGCCTTGAACTCCTTGAACTCCCTGAGGGCCTTGGTCACCTTGCACGCCTTGAACTCCTTGAGGTCCTTGGTCGCCTTGCACGCCTTGAACTCCTTGAGGTCCTTGGTCGCCTTGTACGCCCTGAGGGCCTTGATCGCCTTGAACACCCTGAGGTCCTTGGTCACCTTGGACGCCTTGAACACCTTGAGGTCCTTGGTCGCCTTGCACGCCTTGAACGCCTTGAGGTCCTTGGTCGCCTTGAGCGCCCTGAGGTCCTTGGTCGCCCTGAACACCCTGAGGTCCTTGGTCACCTTGTACGCCCTGAACACCCTGAGGTCCTTGGTCGCCTTGCACGCCTTGAACTCCTTGAGGTCCTTGGTCACCTTGAACGCCCTGAACACCCTGAGGTCCTTGGTCGCCTTGCACGCCTTGAACTCCTTGAGGTCCTTGGTCTCCTTGTGGTCCTTGAACTCCTTGAGGTCCTTGGTCGCCTTGCACGCCTTGAACACCCTGAGGTCCTTGGTCGCCTTGGGCTCCTTGAACACCCTGAGGTCCTTGGTCACCTTGGACGCCTTGAACACCTTGAGGTCCTTGGTCGCCTTGCACGCCTTGAACGCCTTGAGGTCCTTGGTCACCTTGGGCTCCCTGAACACCCTGAGGTCCTTGGTCACCTTGAACTCCCTGAGGTCCTTGGTCGCCCTGAACACCCTGAGGTCCTTGGTCGCCTTGTACGCCCTGAACACCCTGAGGTCCTTGATCGCCTTGGACTCCTTGAGGTCCTTGTTCGCCTTGGACTCCTTGAACTCCCTGAGGTCCTTGGTCACCTTGTACGCCCTGAGGTCCTTGGTCGCCTTGAACTCCTTGAACACCCTGTGGTCCTTGGTCGCCTTGAACACCTTGAACTCCTTGAGGTCCTTGGTCGCCTTGCACGCCTTGAACTCCTTGAGGTCCTTGATCGCCTTGGACTCCTTGAGGTCCTTGATCACCTTGGGCTCCTTGAACTCCTTGAGGTCCTTGATCGCCTTGGGCTCCTTGAACTCCTTGAGGTCCTTGGTCACCTTGAACGCCCTGAACACCCTGAGGTCCTTGGTCGCCTTGAACGCCCTGAGGTCCTTGGTCGCCTTGAACGCCCTGAGGTCCTTGGTCGCCTTGGGCTCCTTGAACACCCTGAGGTCCTTGGTCACCTTGGACGCCTTGAACACCCTGAGGTCCTTGGTCGCCTTGGACTCCTTGAACACCCTGAGGTCCTTGGTCGCCTTGGACTCCTTGTACGCCCTGAGGTCCTTGGTCGCCTTGAACGCCCTGAGGTCCTTGATCGCCTTGGACTCCCTGAGGTCCTTGGTCACCTTGGTCGCCTTGAACACCCTGTGGTCCTTGGTCGCCTTGGGCTCCCTGAACTCCCTGTGGTCCTTGGTCACCTTGGTCGCCTTGAACACCCTGAGGTCCTTGGTCGCCTTGAGCGCCCTGAGGTCCTTGGACGCCTTGAACTCCTTGAGGTCCTTGGTCACCTTGGACGCCTTGAACTCCCTGAGGTCCTTGGTCACCTTGGACGCCTTGAACACCCTGAGGTCCTTGGTCGCCTTGGACTCCTTGAACTCCCTGAGGTCCTTGGTCACCTTGAACTCCCTGAGGTCCTTGGTCGCCTTGAACTCCCTGAGGTCCTTGGTCGCCTTGAGCGCCCTGAGGTCCTTGGTCACCTTGGACTCCTTGAGGGCCTTGATCACCTTGAACTCCCTGAGGTCCTTGGTCACCTTGAACACCCTGAGGTCCTTGGTCACCTTGGGCTCCTTGATCGCCTTGGGCTCCTTGAACACCCTGAGGTCCTTGGTCGCCTTGCACGCCTTGAACTCCCTGAGGTCCTTGATCGCCTTGCACGCCTTGAACTCCTTGAGGTCCTTGATCGCCTTGGGCTCCTTGAGGTCCTTGGTCGCCTTGCACGCCTTGAACTCCTTGAGGTCCTTGGTCGCCTTGCACGCCTTGAACACCCTGAGGTCCTTGGTCGCCTTGAACTCCCTGAGGTCCTTGATCGCCTTGGGCTCCTTGAACTCCTTGAGGTCCTTGATCACCTTGGGCTCCTTGGGCTCCTTGAGGTCCTTGGTCACCTTGAGCACCCTGAACACCCTGAGGTCCTTGGTCGCCTTGCACGCCTTGAACTCCCTGAGGTCCTTGGTCGCCTTGAACTCCCTGAGGTCCTTGGTCGCCTTGGGCTCCCTGAACTCCCTGTGGTCCTTGGTCACCTTGGTCGCCTTGAACACCCTGTGGTCCTTGGTCGCCTTGGACGCCTTGAGGTCCTTGATCACCTTGGGCTCCTTGAACTCCTTGAGGTCCTTGATCGCCTTGGGCTCCTTGAACTCCTTGAGGTCCTTGGTCGCCTTGGACTCCTTGAACTCCCTGTGGTCCTTGGTCGCCTTGAACACCCTGAGGTCCTTGGACGCCTTGATCGGTTCCTAAAAGTTCATCAGATACTAACCGATGCGCAGGTACTAATTGCCCCAATGCATCTTTACCCCAAACAGAAATTTGAGTTTCATTCACTGCTGGTCCGCTTGTGGTAAACACGAATTCAAATGCGTCTAAATTTGCAAAGAAATTCCTAGTTATAACCGCATTTGGTCCCACTACAACTAGTTGTTGTACATATACTGTTCTACTGCCGTTTAAAATAAAACCCTCGATCAAAACAGTAGAAGAATTTACAGAATCTCGGTTATCTATTTTTACTGTGACCAGTTGGGTGGGTCTGACTCCTAGAACAGGATCGTTTGCAATGGGTCCAGTAGATAATACTGCCATTTAGATATTCCCTCCTTTCTAGTAAAAGCAAGCTTTTCTTGTAAACAATGAGGTCTTTCTCAAGATCATGTTCCCTCTATTTTATTTCTAAAACATGTGATATGATTGTGGCTTTACCTCTGTGCATTTGTTGAGTTTTAAGACTCTAACTGCTCATCCGCAACAATACGCTGAGCACCAATGATTGTACCACTCCCGTTTTTTCCCCAAACAGAAATATCAGTACTTTCTTCTGCCAAACCGCTTGTGGTAAAAACGAATTCATATGCGTCGAAGTTCGCTAGATAATTTCTCGTAACAACTGCATTGGGGGCTAAAGCTATTTGTTCTAGTACATGTAATGTTCGTAAACCATTTAAAATGAATCCCTGAATTAATATTGTTGAAGAATTGACTAAGTCACGGTTTACCATTTTAACAGTGACCTGTTGGATCGGCCTGACCCCACCAACAGGACTGTTCTCAATAGGACCAGTTGTTAATATTGCCATTAAGTTAACGCCTCCTTTACTGGTTATTAACAATAACTCCATGCAATCAAGTAAAATACTAGGACGAAAATAGAAAAGGAACCTGGAGTTCCCATGTATTATATTAATAATTTGTTAGATATGATTGTTTGTTTACCCATTAAAAAACAAGATATTATTTATTCTGTCATTCGGTCCGATCGAGCCTCAAACTACTCGTTGTTCTCAAGTTTTGGAAATCTCCTAATTCTCTCTCAAGGAAAGGAAATGAAAGATTTGCCCCTTCCTATATCATTCCAAACCATAAAAAAAGCACCCTAAGAGAAAGGGGTGCCCTCATCCTTGTTACAAATACCACTTGCGTCATGCTACAACACTCTTACAGATTTGTTTTTTAAATCCTCAAATTGTTCCTGCTTTTGTTTCTCATTCCATAAATAATGAAACCCCCATCGATTTGCGGTATCCCCTTCTCGCAGCTCTTGCTTCAAAGCTGAAAACCGTGAGTTAATATAGTCAAAACCCAAATATTTATAAATTACTTAAATATGTTAGCAAGCTTTGATTTCACTATTTGACTAGCATCAAATTTACTTTTTATCTTATTGGAACCATTTTTTCCAACAATCAACGCTTCTTCAAAGTGATCCTGGATCCAAAACAACCTCTCAGAAATTGCGTACCCGTTAGGTTCAACTTCAAAATAATCCTTTCCTTCCTCAAGAATAAATCTATCATTTCGGGGGTTTGTCGTAACAAGTACACATCCTGTCGATATCGCATCAACGGCAGCCGTAGTTGGAAAACCATCTAAAGCAAATCGATCCGGAACACTGCAATTTAGAAATATATGAGTTCTTTCGTACACTGACTTTAACTCTTCAGGGGAAAGTAGGCCATAGAATGTATAATTCTTATTTTTCAATAGAAGTAATTGATCTTCCCAATCACCAATTAGATTAAGATGAAAATCATCCGTAAGTCGATTAAATGCATCTGCCATAATGGGGAAACCTTTTCTAATGGCATTAAAAGCACAGAATGTTAACTGTATAGGCACTTCAACTTTCTTCTGTTTGAATGTATATAAGTCGGTATTAATCACAACGGGATAATAAATACTTCCAACAATCGATTCCATAACTTCATTGATGTTTGTAAATACGGTCGAACAATGCTGTCCTGCAATGGAAAGAAACTCTTTTTTTGTCCATGGATCCAGTCCGCCACCAGGGTACAAGGTAGCATGAAGATTAATATTTCGGTCATCTAAGAATGGCTTAATATTTAGATTAGGATTTGCTCCTGGCAAATAACTTCCATCCGGAAGAAAGCCATGCCCAAGCAAACTAAGTGTTAAATTTAAGAAAACACAATATACATCTGTAACCCCCTCAGACACTGCAACTTTCATAAAATCAGAAAAAGGATAAACTTTAGAAGGAAAATAATCATCATTAGGTTCAGTTGCAAAGAACAAAGTATCAGGCCTTTGCTCGAATATATTAAAGTTCTCCCAATATCGAAAACCACTTAGCTTCCATGGAAACTTCGTATCAATTACTGCAAGACGTCGGTTAGTATGCGATTGAATTTGCTGACTAAATATTTCCATACTTTCACCCTTTCTTAAGTTGCTGCTCCCTAAAGCTGTACACCACAGGCGTTTCCCGTATACATATGTGGCTACAATGGCCGATGTTCTAGTACAGGATAGCTGAATCATTCCTACGGTTAGAAAAGCTTCTTAAATTTGTAAGGCTTCCGCTGGTTCGCAAGCAGGTGATCCTGTGGCAGGAACGGCGGGTTCGTCAGGCTGGGAGTGTTTGGACTTCCGGCTGCCACTCTCACCATTCATCATATAATTCTTTAGCTCAATTCATCCCACCAAACTTTTGAACAATAATTTTTTGTGATGAACAACGGCAGCGAATACACGAATTCCAAGCACCGTCATATCCGCTGATTAGGTTGAGGTTTGATCGGACCGATTGACTGAATAAATGTCTAAATTTTGTGGGTAAACAAACAATCATATCTAACAAATTATTAACTCAACTTTCGCACCTAGAAAATCAGCCTAACCCCTTGAGTGAGTAAGGAAAAATCGAATAAATTTTTCCGTATTGACAAAAAACACCTTACTTGTTTGGTATCATGGAAGTGTCAAATCAACCATGCCAACAAGAAAGGTGCGTAACTTTATGTTACAACAACATTCCATGTCTGAATAGACTCGCTTTTCCAACATTTTCGCAACCCTCCAAATGGAGAAATTCTTACAAATTGTGGGGATTTCTAAGTCTTTTAGCTTACCTAGTCCCGCAGTTTTCCAAATCGTCTTCTCACTGGTTTTTGAAGGGTGGCTTTATAACATCCCTGCAGGTAAAGCAGTATGCCTCCCATCAGAATGGAGCGGACACGTTCTGAGAGTTGTACGATCCCCATAACAAAGCCTTTTCACCCTACGGCAGCTATCTAATCAACAGCTACTGTCACGCGTGGAGCTGGACCCCAACCTATTTGATTCGTAAATATAAGCTTTAAAATATAATAAGGCCATGCCAGATCAGGTTATGAGAACCTTTTTCAGCACGGCCTTATGGTTTGACCAACTAATCGTCTGTTCGCATTACTTTGGCTAGCAGCTCATACGAGCGCAGGCGCGCTTGATGGTCATATACCTGAGAGGTTGTAATCAGCTCATTGGCTCTAGTCTGGTCTATAATCCAATCTATCTTTTGCTTGACGGTGTCAGGACTGCCAATGGCTGAATACCCCAGCATATTACCACGAACCGCCTCCTTTTCCTGCTCACTCCAGAGTTTCTCCATGTCATCAACTGGTGGCTTCAGTCCTCCGCTGTGCCCGCGCAGCACATTTAGAAACTGTTGTTCTTGTGATGTAAAGAGCCTTTTCGCTTCCTCATCAGAATCTGCAACAAGCACATTAACACCGACCATCACATAGGGCTTATCCAGTGCTTTAGATGGTCGAAAATTGCGATGATACAACTCTAAAGCCTGTAGCAAATGAGCCGGGGCAAAGTGGCTGGCGAACGCGAACGGCAACCCAAGCTGACCTGCCAGCTGTGCGCTGAATCCGCTTGATCCCAGTAACCAGATGGGAATGTCCAGCCCTTCTCCAGGAACCGCTCTTACTCCCGGAACTGCTCCGCTTAGCGCTGGATTCAGGTAAGAACGCAGCTCATTCAATTGCTCGGGGAAATCTTCCCCAGTACTATGAAGCCCTCGCCGCAGTGCCCTCATCGCGGGTTGATCCGTGCCTGGAGCACGGCCAAGTCCCAGATCAATTCGTCCCGGATAGAGCGACTCTAATGTTCCAAACTGCTCCGCAATCATGAGTGGAGCATGGTTCGCCAGCATAATACCGCCTGAACCGACCCGAATCTTGTTTGTATGTGCAGCTACATGCCCGATGATCACGGACGTAGCTGCACTAGCAACTGCCTGCATGTTATGATGCTCCGTTAGCCAGTACCGATGGTACCCCCATTGTTCTGCATGCTGGGCAAGATCCACCGTGTCGCGGAAGGAATCGGCAGGAGTGCCGCCTTCAATGACAGGTGCAAGATCTAATATAGATAGTGCAACGTTCCGCGTAGTCATTATATATAAACCCCCTGTCAATATATTATTATACGTATTTCCCTCAACGCCTTAATTCTTTGACCTATCAATTGATACGTCAATTATAATAATGTGTCCCGTTATGAATTGCAAATGATTTAAATTTTTAGTTTTTATCAAAAATCAGTTTACTTTTATGATAAGCTCATCTATTATGCAAATATGTGGATAATGGTTATCCACATTAGCCTGGTTATAAATATTGAGGTGATTGCTAGTGCATATGAAAACAGGTGTCGAACAATCTGTCTACGCTCTTCTTCTACTCACGATGCTGCCGGACAAAGCTGTTTTACCTGGGGAGGCCATTAGCCAGCAGTTAGGTGCTTCACCTACTTATTTTCATAAACTGTTACGAAAATTGGTTAGCTCCGATTTGATTACTTCTGTACCTGGTGTCAAGGGCGGGTTCAAATTAAAGAAAAAACCTGAGGATATACGGGTATTTGATATTTACCTAGCGATTGAGGGACAACAAACCCTTTATTCTTCCAGTGGTATATACAACGAAATGCTTGAATTAAAGAAAGACGATCAGTGTTGTTTACTGACAAATTTGATGGAAGAAGCGGAAGCCTCCTGGAAGGCCGTTCTGAAAAGGGAAACCATCGCGTCACTATCCGCTGACTTTTTTAAAGAAGGATATGATGCCAAAATTACTTCTTTGGAGAACTGGATTCAGGAAAAAATGGTCTTGTAAAGAACACTAATTATCAGAGAGGAACATGAACATGAACGATTACTTAGTAAAAGCTCTTGCCTACAATAATCAGGTACGGGCTTATGCCGTGAGAACAACGGAAACGGTAAGTGAAGCCCAACGGCGTCATTATACCTGGCCCACAGCATCGGCTGCATTGGGACGTTCTATGACGGTCGGCGTCATGCTGGGAGCCATGCTTAAAGATGAGGATAAACTGACGATCAGAATCAACGGTGGCGGGCCTATCGGCACTATTCTTGTCGATACCAACTCCAAAGGTGAAGTTAGGGGTTATGTAAAAAATCCACAAACCCATTATGAGCTTAATCAGATAGGGAAATTAGATGTCGCCAGAGCTGTAGGAACAGATGGAGCGCTCATTGTATCCAAAGATATCGGCTTAAAACACCCGTTTGTTGGACAAATCCCTCTCATATCGGGTGAGTTGGGCGAGGATTTCACATCTTATCTCGTCCAATCCGAACAAATCCCCTCTTCTGTAGGAGCGGGAGTTATTGTTAACCCGGATAACTCTATTCAGGCGGCTGGAGGTTTCATTATTCAGCTGATGCCAGATACGCAGGAGGAAGTTATCAGTTTTATCGAGAGACGCATTGAGAGCATTCCAAGCATCTCCGCAATGGTCATGGAAGGTCTTACGCCAGAGCAGATTCTGGGTCAGATTTTGGGAGAAAGCAACCTGAACATACTGGAAACCATGCCTGTACAATTTCATTGTCCCTGCTCAGAAGAGCGTGTTACCAATGCCATTATCAGCTTAGGGAATAAGGAAATAGAAGATATGATCCATACCGATGGACAAGCTGAAGCTCATTGCCACTTTTGTAATGCACACTACCATCTCACCAAAGAAGATCTCGAAGGGATGCTGGAAACAAACATCATTTAAATATGGGTTGTTCCCAAAAAGTAGGTCTAGCTACTGGGGAACAGCTTTTTCTTTCCCAATGCTTCCGACGATTTCTTTATCCTAAATACGGTAGACTTGTTCATGATGTAAGTGATAATGTTATATTATTCCAATCACCTGAGATGAGGTGCGCTATGCTTGAAAATGATACGCATGAAATTCTGGCTTATTATGATGGCGGTGCAGAAATAGGCAGGTTAGAGCGAGGCATAGGAAAAATAGAACTGGAAAGATCAAAAGAAATCATTTCACGTTATCTCAGCGAGTCTACTCATGTTATTTACGATATCGGCGGCGGTGTAGGGGTCTATTCTTCGTGGCTGGCGGAGCTGGGATACGAAGTTCATCTATTTGATCTATCTTCCCAAGCCATTGAATTCGCTCGTCAGCAGCAACTGAATAACCCCATCATCAGTAAGCTGGAAACCGCGGATGCCAGAAATCTTCATCGTAAAGATGAAAGCGCGGACATCGTGCTATTGATGGGACCTTTATATCATTTAACGGAACAGAAGGAACGAGTAAAAGCACTACAAGAAGCGGCGCGTGTCTTAAAGAAGGGCGGAACGCTGATTACTTCAGCTATTTCCAGGTTTGGCTCGCTACTGTGGGGACTATCGGTGTACGACGAGCGCAATACCATTGTGGAGGAAGATGAGTTCATGAATATGGTTAGACAGGAGCTGACAGATGGTCAGCATGTACGACCGGCGGCCTATCCCTCTTTTATCACACGGTCCTACTTTCATACATCGGATGCCTTGCGTGCAGACTGGCAGGCGGCTGGATTGCCGAAGCCTCGTGTACTGGGCGTGGAAGGACCCGGCTGGATTGCACCCGGATTTGAAAAGAAGTGGGCGATCCCTTCCCATCGTAGCCGTTTGCTGGATATAGCACAGCAGGTTGAAGAGCAGGAATCTGTGATCGGTATGAGCCCGCATATGCTTGCAGTCGGTATCAAGCCTTGAAGCTCATCAACTCTACAACTATGGAGAGATATAGCCTATGAGAAGACGTAATCGTTACATCGTTAAGTCTGCAATCATTCTGATCGCAGCTATAATCGGAATGGTTTATATCGTAAATCTGGATACCTCTTTTAGAAAAGTCGTTTTGGATCGCATGGATACAGCCAAGATTAATACTATTCTCATTAGTAAATCGCCAGACTATACAGACCAATTGGTAAAAGACAAAAATGAAATTCAAAGTACCTCAATGCTCTTGCTGAAATGAAATTAAGAAAATCCAGTGTATTAGATAAAGGTCTTAATTCTGTATACATGCTCAGTATTTTCGTAGATCGCGAAAATGAAAGGGACTTATTTGGAATCACCCCTATATGACCAAAACTATATAGAAATATATGATGAAACCAAAACGAAAAATAAAGTTACTTCAGGGCCTTGGCAGTACAGTTGAGTAGCTTCTGTGTATAGGCTATTGTAAGTACAGGAGACTTTTTCCAGATAAACTGAACTACAGGAGGTCGTTTTTCTTGATGATCATTGAACTGGTGGCCATTATTTCTACTGCTGTCTTATCTACGTTTTTTTCCTTTCGATACCGCTTGTGGAGACAACTATAGTGAGAAGTGAACAAGAGATGCTGCATACCATTCTCCAATTTTCTCAAGAGGACGAACGGGTGCGTGCCGTGATTATGAATGGTTCACGCGCTAATCCACATGCTCCACGAGACGTTTTTCAGGATTTTGATATCGTCTTTCTCGTATCTTCCATGGACAGCTTTATTCAGGAACGTCGCTGGATCAACCATTTTGGTGAATTGATCATTATGCAGACGCCCGATGAGCATATGGAACCTACTTCGACGCCCCATGATCGCTTTGTTTTTCTCATGTTATTTACGGACGGCAATCGCATAGATCTTACACTCTACCCTGCGAATAACATCGCCAATTGGACCCGAGACAGCTTAAGTGTACTGCTGCTGGATAAAGATGGACTGGTGGAGCCTTTCCTACCGCCAAGTCTTCAAGATTATAAGACGATACCTCCAACTGCCCAAGTCTATGCGAATTCCTGCAACGAGTTCTGGTGGGTCAGTACTTATGTAGCTAAAGGATTATGGCGACAGGAGCTGCCCTATGCCAAATTTATGCTAGATCGGCCTGTAAGGGATGCGCTTCACTTGATGCTGGAATGGCATATTGGTATACGAACAGACTTCACTGCAGATCCGGGTAAACAGGGAAAATATTTCGAGAACCATCTTGAGCCTGAACTTTGGACGCTCTACATCCAAACGTTTGCGGATGCAGATTATGAACATATGTGGCAGTCTCTTTTGATCATGGGAAATTTATTTAGAGAAGTTGCCTTGGAAGTAGCGAACCATTATGGTTACGAATATCCGACTCTGGACGATCAACGTGTTACGAACTATCTCCATCGCGTAAAAGCTCTCCCAGCAGATGCTAAGGACATTTATTGATAAAAAACCAGTCGGCACTTAATTTATATGTGCTAGGCTGGTTTTATTTTTATACTCTAAGTTATTCGGTCAGAACCCGGTCACCTCTGCTCGCAGGCTGAGAGATAACCAAAAATTCAACATCCTCATTCGTTTCATTAAACATTTGATGAGGTACCATAGGAGGAACCTCACACCCTTCCTGAGATCCTAATTGGATTTGTTCACCATCCACTTCAAGTACCGCTGTACCTGATAAAATAAAGAAAAATTGGCGTGCATGATGATGATAATGTCTGACCTCATGAGTATTTCCGGGCATCCGCTCATGAATAATACTCAAATCCTTATTTTTCACTAAGCGCCAACCATCACATTGATCTCCCCATATATAATGTTCAGCATTATTTTTACTTATTTTCATATTGAACTCCTCCTTTTTGCAATTACAGTTTTATTTTAAATATGAATTCATAGAGCTACAATCTTATTTTTAAAAAAACGGCGGGACAAATGTAAAAAGCACTCCGACTTAGTCAGACTGTTTTTTATATATCCGCCTCGATAATTTCCTCCAACTTAATCCAGCTAAAATCCTCTTCCCCACGGGACAGCTTCACTTCTCGCCGACTTGTATTAATCACCGTGACCAGTCCACGCAGCTCCTCATCATCAAATGGATTGAACACTTTTAGCGTAATAGGCTTACGTTCGTTATAGGATACGATGATGGCCTGTTCAATCTGCTGCATTTCCTGATCGTCCAGTGTCGGTTTGCCGCGCCTTCCTTGCTCCTTCATCAGTCTTAAATATGCCTCCCGATGCTCAGGCAAAATCATGCGCGAGCTTTCCCATATGCCATTTCCTTCAAGCTTTTTCCCCATCGTAAGCCCCTCCTATGCTGTTCTGGTTACCGGATGCCATGCCAATACATGATCTAATCGAAAAACACGTGGCTGGCCTGTCTGTAAACAGGTGGCTCGTATCAAGCCATTCTGCACACGATGCACCTCGATACGCCGATGAGACAGTTTGCCCTTCCGATCCAAATACACGATTTCCACGATCTGCCCCACGTATTTTTCCAACATGATCCTTCACTCCTTATCAGAACGTTTGTTTGTATTATATGCGAACATGCGTTTGATTATCAATGTAAAAAAATCCCCTGAGGGATTTGACTCTCTCAAGGGAATTAAAATTCATAAGTGGATAGCTTAATATCTTCTTTATTCAAATCTTTCAGAGGATGGACAGGGCCATTCCAATAAGTGAGAATATCAAGCGGCTCATTAGTACCATGTTCTTTTAAAGAAAGAGATAATTCAAGTAATAAATGGGGAAGTTGATAAGAGCTTGTTAAAAACTGATATTCCTCTGGGCTTTCACAGTCTTCTGCTCGATAGAACACAAAGTATCCCTCGGTATGATCCCCAATGAGTACAATATAGCGAGCAAGAAACATAATTTCGCCATTGGCAAAAGGAATGGAATATGTCGAAGCAGAGATCAAATCTGTCTCTAATCCCTCAATTCGAAGGGTGAGTTCATTGTTAAGAGCATCCATTCTTTCTCTTTGTTCGCTGACGAGTTGTTCATAATTTACAGGGACAAGCCCTCCTTTCTTGATCGTAGCGATCAGTTCGTCTATAAATACTTTTTGAGACAACACTCGATTGCTCATTCTATTCATCTCCATATTCGTGAAAATAAGCATGGAATTCCTGCTTCTACATGTTCAATAATTATGTATTAAAAATCTTGATTCATTAACTATCAAGCAATTTTGTGACTGCATTCACGACCCTTTCCATCTCAAATGGCTTAACAATAAAGTCTTTTGCACCTGCCTGAAATGCTTTTATAATCGCTTCCTGCTGCCCCAAAGCAGAACACATCAAAATGTTGGCTTGGGGATCAAGTTCTATGATCTTTTTAACAGCCTCAAGCCCGTCCATCTTAGGCATATTAATATCCATGGTGATTAAATCGGGACGAAAGTGTGCGTATTTCAAAACAGCATCATACCCGTTTTCTGCTTCCGCAATAACAGCGTGACCTAAATCCAAAAGAATATCTTTAAGTACAGAACGCATAAACAAAGAATCATCCACTACTATAACTGCTGCCAAATTAATCTCTCCAATCCGTTGTCAAATGATATGCACGCCCAAACTTCAATATCGGTGAAAAAACTGGTAAAATTAATAGAAAGAATCTGTAAAAATAAAAACGCTACCAATGAATTATAAAAGAAATTTGAAACTAGCTACTACAGAATTAGTTTTCAAAAAAACGTTTCACAATGACGTAAATCATTTCTGAAAAGCAAATTACAAAGGACTATATATCTACTGTATCTTGAGCACTAGCCATAAAAGCACAATCTTCTTGGATAGTTATAAAAAAACTGACGTCGGTATCATTCCGACGTCAGTTTATAAACTTATTCGTTTAGCATTTCTTATTCATTCAGAGCTTTTTTCAAAGCCTCCAGATTGTTTTTCATCACACCAAGGTAATCCAGGTTCTTCTGTTTGTCTTCATCCGTCAATCCTTCGAGCGGATTCAGTACATCGGTTTTTGAACCGATTTCAGTAGCTACGGTCTCAGCGACCTTCGGATCAACAAGAGTTTCGAAGAAAATCGTTTTAACATTATTTTCTTTAGCGAATTTGATAATACCCGCCAGCTTGTCCGGTGTAGGCTCTTGCTCTGGAGATAATCCGGCAATGGGTACTTGGGTCAGACCATATTGCTTAGCTAAATAACCAAAAGCAGCATGCTGCGTAATAAAGTCTTTACGTTTTACATCTTTCAGACCTGTTTTGAACTCGGTATCCAGCTCTTTCAGCTTGGCGATATAAGCATCAGCGTTTTTCTCATAATCAGCTTTGTTTGCTGGATCGGCTGCTACAAGCCCTGCTTCAATGGACTCCACTTCTTTTTGGGCCAAGACTGGATTAAGCCATACATGAGGGTCCATCACATGATCGTGATCATGGCCTTCCTCTGCATGTGCTTCTTCTCCTTCTTCCTCCTCAGCGGTGCCTTCCATCAGGTTTAACCCTTTGCTCGCTTCAACTACAACACGCTTATCGTTGGACGCGCTACTCAAAGCCTGTTCTGCCCAGCCTTCGACGATACCGTTATAAACAAACACGTCAGCATCCTTTACCTGTGCCATATCTTTGGCGCTCGGTTCCCAGTCATGCGGCTCGGCACCAGCTGGAATCAACGCGGTTACGTTAGCATGGTCTCCAGCAACTTGCTTGGTAAATTCATACATTGGATAAAAAGTGGTGACCACATTCAGCTTGTCTGCTGTTTGTGCCGCATTCGGCTCGGTTTGGGAAGCGTTTGTAGCTGTATTATCAGATTTGGCTCCGCAGCCAGACAAAATAAGTGCTAGTCCCGCAGACAATACAAATGATTTTTTGAACCATGTATTCATATTCATTACTCCTTTATCCATTAGATTTTTTAGTTATTCTCACTGTAATTACACTCACTGACCTGCCGCATTCTGCCGTCGCGAAGCCTGTTGCTTGCCCAGCTTGCGGACCAGCTTTTGTATACCAGCTCCTACAATCAGGAATAATAACAGCACCATGGCAATTGTCCCCCCTGGGGGTGTACTAAGTTCATACGATGCCGTTAAACCCATAAATACGCCGATCAATGCAGTGACCATAGATATCCAGATGGCTGCCGCGAAGCTCGGTGCAATTCGAATCGCCAGCGCTGCAGGGAGCACGATGAGTGAGGAGACAAGCAGCACACCGACAATCGGCATTGCAGCAGCTACAATCATCCCTGTTAAAATACTAAATGCAAATGAGATGGACTTGACAGGAAGACCGTTGGTCTTCGCCGTTTCTTCATCAAAAGTAATCTGATACAAAGGGCGCCGAAACACGAAAAAGAAAATACCTCCGATGACAGCCACAAAGATCATCAACATCAGCTCTGTCTGATTGACAGCTACTACCGAACCAAATAAATAAGCGGAAAATCCTTTGTTGATGCTCTGATTCAGATTCATTAAAATAACGGCCGTCGAGAGGCCACCTACCATAATAATAGCCACAGATATCTCACTATATGTTTTATAAGACCTGCGGACGTACTCAACGATAATCGCGCCGATTACGGCAACAATAAATCCGGTTATCGTCGGGTTAATGCCTAAATAGGCACCTGCTGCCACCCCTGCCAGCGATACATGCGATAGCATGTCCGCCATGAGAGCCTGACGCCGTAGCATCAAGTATACTCCAAGCACCGAGGCCAGCAGTGCAATTACCCCACCGGCACAAAATGCCCGCTGCATGAAGTCGTAGTGCAACATTTCCATCCGCCATCTTCCTTCCTCTCAAGCTCAATAATTCGATCCAGATAATGTTGCACTTCCGATAGTCCATGGGTCACCATGACCACGGTTCTTCCATATTCCTTAACCTGTTGATTCATCAGATCGTAGAAGTGGTAGCGGCTTTCCTGATCCATTCCGGTCGTAGGCTCATCCAAAATGAGCAAATCCGATTCCTGAGCGAGCGCTCTTGCCACACAAATACGCTGCTTCTGTCCACCGGACAATTCGCCGATTTTACGGTGACGCAAATCCCACATGCCTACCTGACGCAGCGCCTGCTCCGTCAGATCATGATCCTCAGACCGCATACGGCGTAACCAAGAGCCATGAGTATATCTTCCTGAACGGACAAATTCCAAAATCGTACTTGGAAATCCGCCATTGAAGGCGGCAATTTGTTGGGATACAAATCCAACAACGAGCTTTTTGCCTTCACCTGTACGATTAGACATGAATACCTTGCCCTTCCAAGGCTGAAGCAAGCCGAGCAACAGTTTGAGCATGGTTGACTTGGAAGCACCATTCGGTCCGGTAATGGCTACAAATTCTCCCGAAAAAATTTCAACATTGGCATCCACCAAGTTAGGAACATCTCCGTAGCCAAATGTGACCTGTTCCAATGAGGCCAATAACATGACGCAAATCTCCTTTTCCTTTAAAAAGCCTGGAGCCATCTGAGCAATCATCCTTTGCGCAGATTCTCCAGGTCGTTTATGATCATTAAACCATCTATCGTAATTATTACGATTTGGTAATAAAAAAATAGGCGTTTGATAAACGTAACCTTTACGCATTAGCAAGTTTAACAGTTTAGGCAAGGTTCGTCAATGTTTTGGCAACTCTTTTGTTTGTTTACTTCACTTTGTCCGGGTACAAGCCTGCAGCCAAGGTTTTCAACGCGATCGGAGCGCGCACGCCTTCAGCCGCTGCGGATAATGGCAGGACTATAAACCGTTTGTTTTTGATCGCTTCCACACCAGCCAGCGCAGGCTTGTTCAGAAGCAGTTTCTCTTTATCCGCCAGTGAAGTATCTCCATAGTCGAGAATGACAATGACGTCAGGATTACGATTTACGACCTCTTCCCAGCTTACCTCAGTAAAACTTTTGTCGATATCATCAAAAATATTTTTCGCCTTCACACTTTCAATCAAAGACGTTAGATAATTGTTGGCAGCCGTAAAGGGCTTGTCTTCTCCGCTGTCATAAACAAACACCTTGGGTGCCTGTTCAACAACACCAATTTGAGTCTGAATGGACTGCACTTGTTCACGCATTTCATTTACCAGCTTTTCTGCACGCTCCTCAACCCTAAAAATACGCCCAATATTTAGTATATCCTGATATACATCTTCTAATGTGGGGCCCGACTTATTTGAGGACTCCTGTATATAGGTCAGCACCCCTTGTTTGGCTAGCTCCTCACGGGAACCCAGATTTTTATCATTAAAGGCACTCTTCCAGCCCGCATAGGCAAAATCCGGTGCAGCGGCCATAAACACCTCTTTGGACGGATATTGTTCGGCCAGTACCGGGATTTTGTCATATTGAGCCTTATATTTTGGCAAAATCTGATCATCCAAATACGCAGTTCCTACCATAGAGGATTCCAGTCCAAGAGCCAGCATAACCTCAGTCGCGTGCTGGTTCAGTGTAACCGCGCGTTTAGGCGCCTCGGGAAATGCCATTTTAACGCCCATGTTCTCAAGCTCTACCGACGTCTCCTTGGTTGCTGATTGGGATGCGGCAGGTTGCTGCCCGTTTGCGGATGGATCGCTTGTTTGGGCCGTGTTTCCTGCTGCACAGGCTGATAACAACAGCATCATTGCCAAAGCGAGCATAACCAGCGGTAACGCGGGCCTGCTATATCTTTTCATATGTACCGTCTCCTCTTTTATTTGTAGTTAATCTTACCTCATCGTATCGCCTTTTCTGTTAACATCATGGATGGCCTCCTCTCCTGAGAGAATCCGGTAAGAAGGTAATATTCGGCTTTCCGGTTTTTGGATGAATGCAGATTTCTGTCTCGACCCCGAATACACTCCACAGCAGGTCTGGCTGAAGCACATCCTCTGTTATGCCGGAGGCTACCACTTTGCCTTCTTTTAATACATACATTCGATCGCAATAAAATGCCGCTAAATTCAAATCATGCAGTGCAGCTAGCGTAGTTATCCGAAGTGTTTTGACCAAATCCAGAATTTGCAGCTGATACCGGATGTCCAGATGATTCGTCGGCTCATCCAAAACAAGAAATTTCGCCTGCCCGGCCAAAGCTCTGGCGATCAATACCCGTTGCTTTTCGCCGCCGGATAAGGTGGCAAAGCCCTGATCTGCCTGAGCATTCATGCCTACCCGCTCCAGCGCCTGCTCGACCAGTTCATGATCGACGACAGTATCTGCTTCCAACAGTTTCTTATGCGGATGGCGACCCATCAGGACGATGTCCCGTACTGAAAAATCAAACGTTTGCGGCGTATCCTGACTCACCACTGCCATTTGTCGGGCTGTCTCTTTATACTTCATCCGTAGCATATCCTGGCCATCCAACGTAACCACACCACTGTCAGGCTTTAGCACACGATACATATTTTTGAGCAACGTCGACTTCCCGCTACCATTCGGACCGATCAATCCGACTAGTTCCCCTGCTTTTACCTGGAGACAGATGTCGTCGATCAGCCGTTTGTCGTGAATACTGAAGGTCACACATTCGACTTCTATATTCATTTTTCGCCTCCAAACGAGTAGGAACTACGACGCAGCAGCCACACAAAAAAAGGTCCTCCGCACACAGCCGTCACAATACCAATCGGCAGCTCCTGTGGAGCCAGCACAAGCCGGGCACATACATCAGCCCACACGACAAAAATAGCTCCTGCTAACAGACTGACGGGCAGTACACGCCGATGATCTGATCCCACTACCAGCCTAACGATGTGCGGAATCATTAGTCCGACAAAGCCAATCGAGCCACTAACGGATACGACTGCCCCGGTTAAAAGAGACGCCACCACAACCAGTAATACGCGGAACGCCTGTACGTTCACACCAAGCGTTACTGCGGTCTCTTCACCCGTTAGCAAAGCATTCAGCGACCGGTATCGGGTCAGAAGCACAGCCGTTCCAACGACTACAATAAGGCTTGGAATGAAAAGCGTGTCCCATTGAGCACCTGCCAGACTTCCCATCATCCAATACATCGCGTCACGAATGCCTTTTTCATTCGGGGCCGTCGTCACGATAAAGCTAGTCACAGCCGACAGCATCATAGACACCGCCACCCCTGCCAGCAATAAGCGGGTCGTCGATATGCTCCCAGCTACACGGGCTAACGCGAACACCATAAGCATTGCAGCTAACGATCCTATAAAAGCAGATAAAGGCAGCGCAAGTCGTCCTAAAAACCCGAAAGCTCCGAACACAATTACCAATGTGGCTGTCACCGAAGCCCCAGACGAGACACCTAAAATATAGGGATCCGCTAACGAATTACGAATTAATGCCTGTATAGTCGCCCCTGTAACAGCTAGTCCTGCTCCTACGATGACACCTAACAACACGCGTGGAAAGCGGATTTCCCAAACGATATATTGCTCAGGCTTGGTCCATGTCACGGGTATCCACTGGTCCAGCCAGGGAAGATGGGACAGTGCAATTCGCCATATCGTCCCCGGTGCGACAGCTACAGGGCCCAGCATGACCGCGAGTGTGACCGAAAGCAACAGCCCAGCAGTCAGCAGCAGAATTGTTGTAAATCCCCAAGTAGGCTTGCCCGCTAGGTGTGCACGAGAATGATGTTGTGATGGATTAGGTCTTGATGGATTAAGGTGACTCGTTCTCGAAGTCATGAATTACTCAATGGCTTTTCGGCCGCTTCCAGCTTTCTCAATTGTTCCTCGATCTCGGAAGCAGAGAAATTCTCACCCATGACAACCGCTACATCGTTCACTGGCTTTTGCGGGCGGATCGGAATGATTTCCAGCTCCCGATAGGCAAATTGAAACATCATCTGACCCTCTGATTCCAGAAACCGCACAATTCCTTTGGCCCGATAAATTTCAGCTGGCAAACTGCGGAACAACTGTTCAAACTCGTAGCGTGGCACAGGTTGTCCAAAAAAATGCGTGTGAACAACTACATGGTCGTAGGAATGATAATGCTCCCCATGTTCGTGTTCGTGGTCATGGTCATGAGACTGATGATCTGTATGGTCATCATGGTCATACGTGTGCAGATGATTTTCCAAATGAGGATGTTCACTCTCAATATCAACTGCGGATTCCTTATGTCGCGAAACATCCATACGCTCCTCTCCTTGAGTGGAGAAAAAAATTCCAGCGTCCACGTCACTTCGTTGCGTGCTCACAGTCAAAACATATGGATTTAACTCTTTTACGAGGGCCTGTACTTTCTGTAACTCGCCCGCAGCCAATAAATCGGTCTTGTTAATAATCAGTTTGGAAGCGCATCGAAGCTGATCCTGCATCAAACGAAGCGATTTGCTTCTCTCGTTCCCCGAGGCAAAATCCAAAAATTGACGCGCGTCTATGACCGTGATAACGGATTGTAATATCATAGTAGAATAAATTGAGGCGTCTGTCACTGCATCTACAATCTCCATCGGGTTAGCCACTCCGGTACATTCTACAATAATCACGTCCGGCTTATATTCCTCAGCAAGATTCATGAGCTCGACGCCCAAGTCCCCGCGAATGGTACAGCATATACAGCCACTGAGCATTTCCTTCATGGGTGCTTGTCCATTCACCAAACTACCGTCCAGATTAACATCACCCAACTCATTCATCAAAATGGCTGGCTTGAGACCCTTTTCCTTGTAGTAAGCCAGCGCATGCTGAAGAAGAGTGGTTTTACCGCTACCCAAAAAACCGGATAAAACAACAATCGGTATCATATAACCCCTCCTTGTCTTTGCAACATTTAATATGGATCGTACCTTAAAAATTTCCTTCTTGCAATCATTTATCGGATTTTAATCGTAATAATTACTATTAATGAGTATAAATATATATGAGCATGCTCAGATTTGTCAATATAGGGAGGTGATTCACACACAATCCGGCGGGCATGATTGTCCCCTTACAGGCATAGGCTGTAGATAAGAACCCTTATTCCCAAGGAGACGTGGAATGAAAAACAGTACGCTGTTGAAGATGCTGCCTTTTATGATTCCGTTTGCCTTTCTCATCCCTGTGCTTGTCACGCTATCTCCCCAGTGGCTTCGTTTGTTAGATGTGGGGCAGCTGCAGCCATTAAAAACGGTATTTATGGGTATTTTTCTGGAAGCTGTTCCGTTTCTCCTTATCGGTGTGCTCGTCTCATCCCTTTTGCAGTGGCTTGTACCGGAGACATGGATTCGCAAAATAGCGCCTGCACATCCTGTACCGGGTGTCCTGCTGGCCTCCTTACTAGGTATACTGTTTCCCATCTGTGAATGCGGCATGATCCCTGTCGTTCGCCAATTAATGCTCAAGGGAATGCCTGCCTATATGGGTATCACTTTTATTTTAAGCGGGCCCATTATCAATCCCGTGGTACTGGCTGCGACGATGATGGCTTTCCCTTCCCATCCCGAGGTCACTGCCGTTCGAACGGGTTTGGCTTTTACCGTTTCCGCGATCATCGGACTGATCGTGTATGCCTTTGTGCGAGTACATCCGCTCAAACGGTCGTTACTCTCTTTTAACCAGCAAAAGCAGAACAATCAGACTCATCGGCATAATCGCACATGGCGGGGATTTTTTGTACATGCTGGGGACGAGTTTTTGGACATGAGTAAATATCTCATTATCGGCGCATTATTGACAGCCTGCATCCAAACCTTCATCCCACGTAATGAGATGCTTTCGTTAAGTGAAGGAACGGTCGAATCGTACGCCTTTATGATGGGTTTTGCCTACATACTGTCGCTGTGTTCCACCTCTGATGCCTTTGTAGCCACTGCTTTTTCACATACCTTTACACTGGGTCCACTGGCGGCCTTTCTTGTACTTGGTCCGATGCTAGATTTCAAAGGCACGCTCATGCTACTAAGCACCTTCCGCACCAAATTTGTCGCCATCCTGGCCTTGCTCATTGTTTCACTTGTTCTAGTGGGTTCTATAGCTGCTGAATGGTTATTGGGGAGGTGAATACAAACGTGAATTCAACCTTTAGCATCCGCTGGCAATATGGCATTCGCTCCTTGCTCATGATCGGATTGGCTGTATACATCATCTCATTAAGCCGCACGAATGCACTTCATTACTACCTAGCTCCCCATATGCAAAAGCTACTCCTACTCTGTCCTGTACCCCTCTTGTTCATCGCATTGGCGATGGCATGGCACGGAATCGTTGGGGGGCGGGACGGTGAGGATGTATGTGATTGTGAGCACCCGTTGCCGCAAAGCTGGTTCAAAAAAACACTCGTATATGGAATGCTGCTCATTCCGCTCCTATTCGGTTCTTTGCTGCCCAATCAGGCACTTGGTAGTGATATGGCCGCCAAAAAAGGCATGTCCTTCACGTATCCCAACCCGGACATCCGACGGAAAACAGATACACAGACCACGAAAGCATCCACCTCCTCCCTTTTATCAACTGCATCTTCTGTCCCCACTTCGCCCCCTCCAGAGGGGAAATGGAGTCAGGAAACGCTGGATAAGCTGTTCGTTCCGCCTGATAAGTACAATGTGGAATTCGCCGAACTGGCGAAACGCCTGTATCAGCAACCTATCATACAGATCAAGCCAGAGATTTTTTCCGAAACTATTGGAGCCATTGAATTATATAAACAAGCTTTTGAAGGAAAAAAAGTACAGGTGACTGGCTTTGTGTATAAAGACGACAATCTGCCGGGTAAAGGGCTTTTTGCAGTAGGAAGATTCCTCGTCATGTGCTGTACTGCCGATGCCATGCCCTTCGGGATCATCGTCCAATCCCAGAAAGCCCCGTCCTTTGACAAGGATACCTGGGTGACCATTGAAGGAACACTGCATACCGTACAAAAGGGAAACGCTCCCGTACTTGAAATTCGATCCGAAAAAATAACCGCTGTCGAGCAGCCAGAATCCCCTTATGTCTATACCCAAGCAGACTCGGTAGCTACCTTTGATCGCTTGAACACAACACACTAACCCCGCCAAGGAGGAAAAATGATGAACAAAGTTCCTGTTATTTTAATCAGTGGTTTTCTTGGAAGCGGCAAAACAACACTGCTTTTGCGCCTGTTAGCCCATACCCGCCAAATTCCCCTTCGTGCTGTTGTTTTAATGAACGAAATGGGTGAATATAATGTAGACAGCGCTATAATTTCAGAGGAAATGCCTGACGTAACAGTAGAAGGATTGCTAGAAGGCTGCATTTGTTGCAGCAAAAGAAATGAACTGGCAGGGGCTTTGCATACCCTGCTCAGCCAGGAGCCAGATCTGATCTTCATGGAGACCACCGGGGTAGCCAACCCCGAACAAGTACTGGAGGAGCTTCGCTCCCCTCTACTGGCAGATCAGCTTTATCTGGTTCACAGCATCAGTGTTGTGGATGCTGAGCTGTTCCATGAATACAATAGTCGTTTTACGGCTGATAAAGAACTGGTTCGCACCCTGCACGGACAACTGCGCACCGCAGACTTCATTGTGGTGAACAAGACGGATGCAGCAAGCAGCCGTGAAGTGACGAAGGTCGTCAAAAGCATCCGCAAGCTCAACGATACGGCCAAGCTGCAAACTACTGAATATAGCCGGGTTGACCTTGAACCACTGCTAGAGCCTGTTCTAGCCTCCACATCCGTTGCCGAGAAACCTGTACAGACACCTCAACCAGCACCTGCACAGATCCAGCCCACTGATGCAGGCGCATTGTCCGTCGCACCCCCCACCAAAATCATTGGACAACCCAGTATTACCTCTAGAAGTACGCCGTTCAAAGTTATTTCTGCACAAAGTCATAGCCACAGCCACGATCCCAACCAGACCCACTCGTTTTCCCGTCTGGAAAGCTTAACGTTGCATCAATATTCTCCTCAGCCACTCGAAAAACAACGATTAGAAAACTTTCTGACCGGGTTAGGTTCGTCACTGCTTCGAGCGAAAGGTTATTGCGTGCTTCCTCAGGAAGGTACAATGCTTTTGCAATTTGCAGGAAATCACTTGGAGTGGCAGCCGACTGCACTTCCCGTGAGTCAGGGATATGTCACGCTCATTGGGGAGCAACTCGACAAAGCATCCATTACCCACCAATGGGAACAGTGCTTCATTTCGCTATAAATGACAGGTCTAGATTAAGGGCAAAAAAAACCTCCTGCATCTGCAGGAGGTTTTTTAAAAAGCGATGTCCACGAATTATTGACATAATCCATGAACATAACGCACGAATGTTCTTACTTAAGGTTATATTTTTTGTTAAAGCGATCCACACGGCCACCGATATCCACGTTTCTTTGTTTACCAGTGAAGAACGGGTGGGAAGCGGAGCTAGTATCTACACGGATAACTGGGTATGTGTTACCATCTTCCCATTCCATCGTTTCTTGCGAATATTTAGTGGAAGCACTCAGGAAAGTAAATCCACAGCTAGGGTCCAAAAAGATAACTTTGTTCAATGTTGGATGAATATCTTTTTTCATTAGTTTCACCTAATCTTTCATGTAGTTTTAGTTTCAAACTCAAACGTACTGGCGCAATACTCCATCAGTTGGCAAAAGGAACGGTTATGTCCCAGAAAAAAAGACGACAGATCATAACGGTTGCGCTCAAGCTCGTAAACGACAAGCAAACGATGCCGCATATATCGCATCGCCCATTGCACGAACGCTCCGGATCTTTCGTCAGCCTTCATCGTTATATAAGCATATAGTGAATGGTCCTCCGGCTCGTCCCAAATGCTGACACCAGCACAGGAGAAGTCGGTAGCCACGTGCTTTCGATTCAAAAGGCAAAGCGTGCCATGTAGCTCAGCATCTATCATTCAGCCGTAAAAAAAAGCCGTTCTCTTAGATGCAAGCTTTAACTTTAGACGCTCTGTCCACTGGACTAATTCAAGTTTTCGCCGGTTCCATAACGCAGGCTTTTGCAAACTTAACAGGCTTCGCTCAGGAAGCAGGATAATTCAGGTTGCTATACAGCAGGCCTCAAATTATCTAGTTTCACGATGGATCGTGTACTTTTTAAGACGCGGAGAGTATTTTTTCATTTCAAGACGGTCCGGATGATTTCTTTTGTTCTTAGTTGTTGTATAGTTGCGGTCACCGGATTCGGTGCATGCCAAGGTAACAATTACGCGCATTTCTCTTCCTCCTTAATTGGAATACATGGTATACAATTACAATAGTAATTTTTACGATTAGTTTTATTCTATAATTCATGCTCCGCTTTGTCAACCTTAGAGTCACGGTTTATCGCTTCTTCTACCGTGTTCCAGCGATTACGGTACTGTGCAAGCTTCGGATGAAGTTGTAGTGGTTCGCTCGAAAGCACCAATCTGACATTTCTAATCCATTCTCCAAACGATGCATAGGAAGCGCACAAATTTGCCATTTCAGGACTCATGTACAAAAAAAGTGGGGTCGTATACTTTTCCGCCAAAAAACGAATAGCTGCTTCAATCGGCGTATACTTTTTACGCTTACCTTCCCAGCTCTCAATGACAACAGCACTCAAAGCCTGCTCCCGCTGCCACTCTCCCAGCTCGTCCACCCGCTTGTAATACGAACGTACCGGCTGCTTCCACATTCTTCTGACGGTTTCTTCATGCAGCGGATACAGCACCAGCTTTGTAAAAGATAATGCAGCCCCCGTTTCAGCAAAAAGCTCCAGCTCTCTGGCTGTAATCTGCTCGAACGTATCATAGTAGACCATGGTCCCTTTATGCGTCTCGATCGGAGGCTCATAACCATAGGGTACATATTGAAGGTTTCTTGTCATGCCGGACACTCCGTCCTTCCATAGATGAACTTTTCCTTCTATATTATACCCTTGTTTTGGCATGAGGTTACATCAAATGTTTATCCTTGTTCAACAGCAGGCGTATTACCGCGTGGACCCCTTCGGAATTGCAACGCATAAAGTCCCATCGTCACAAGCGCAATCAGTGCAAGCACCGTAAAAATATTGCTAAAGTTGAACACCTGCACATTAGATACGACAGGATTCAGATGAAAGGACGACGAACTATCTAGCGTTTTGCCCAAGATACTTGTCGTAATCGCTCCGGCAATGAAATTCAGCAGAGATAGCAGCCCCATTCCAACACCAATCTGGTCTTTCGACAAGGTACGAGAAATCGTGTTGGACATGGCAATTTGCATGAAGGTCTGACCTACGTTTCCGAAAATAAGCAAAAACAAAATCAGATACGGAGACGCACCCACAAACGTAGACAAGCTGATAAAACAAATAAACAAAAGCGATACAGCTGTATAGACGAGAAACGAATTTCCTTTGCTATCCGCCAAACGCCCCCCTCTTTTACCCAATAGAGCCGAAGCAATAGCAGCCGGAAACATAACCAGTCCAATTATTGCGGGCGTAAGCTGATTGAGACTGTTCAGAAACTGCGGTGCCAAGTACGGCAATCCAAAGCTAATCCCCGTCCCTAAAAAAGCGATAAGGAGCCCGTATGAATATTGTTTGTTACGGAACAGCTTCGGCTGGATGAATGGGTCATGTGCAGTGTTAATGCGCCATATAAACAGTGCAAACAGCACCATACCGACCAGAAAAAACATCATATTGGTTTGCGAAATCGAAAGTAATAAGAAGGCTACTGTTCCACCCAGCAATAATCCACCAAGAAAATCGAACTTCTGATCCTCTCCACGCTGATCGTCCAAATATTTACGAAAGAACGGCAATGCGATCAGTGGCAGCATGGAAATGACGAACAAAAAACGCCAGCTTGCAAAGCCTGTGATCAAACCGGAAATAATCGGAGCCAGTGCAGTACCTAACGCCAAGCCGATTGCTGTGACGCCCAAAGCACGTCCTCTTTTTTCAGCCGAGAAATAACGGACTGGGACGATCATAGCAGTGGCCGGAATAACAGCAGCCCCTGCAGCCTGAAGCAAACGAGCTACAATGAGCATCCAAAATTGATTGGCCAACAGTCCAATAAGCGAACCCAGTGCAAAAAAGATAATCCCAAACGTCAGCAAATCCTTAAGACGATATTTATCTGCCAATTTGCCGTAGGTCACCGAGCCAACCGCATACACGATCATATAGCCAGTCAGCAACCAACTTACATCGGAAGCACTAATATGAAACTCCTCTCGAATCACAGGCATAACGACATTAAACATAAAAGCGTTCATCACTGAAAAAACAAGTGTGAAAGCTAGCACACGCATAAGCTTGTCCGCATTCGGATAAGTTTGTTCATTTATCATTTGGTTGTCTCCCTCTCCTGTAAACCTCTTATCTATGATGGTATTTCACAGCTTTTGAATACCCCTATCCGGGTAAAATCTCTATATATCCGCTCATGCACGGGCGTCCGCAAGGCGGTAGTCGCGGAGAATTTTTTTAAGCAGGCCGCGCAGCGTCTCCGATTCTCCGACAGATAATGTTTGACCTACCGAGCTTTTAATTGCCTCAATAGTACGTTCAGCTACCTTGTGAATCTTCAAGCCTTCCTCCGTTAAATAGATTTGCTTCATGCGTGCATCTTCCGGGTGACTTTTGCGTACTGCCCAGTTTTTCTTAACGATCCCGTTAACCAGGCTAGTAACGCTTGATTTATCAATAAGCAATAGCTTTTCCAAATCCGTATTGGTGACTCCAGGCGACATCGCCAGTATATAGAGCGTCTGCGATTGTGGGGAGGTGAGCCCCAAAGGGCGCAGTGCTATTTCAATTTCGCGCCGGACGGTAGTGAAAATCCATTTAATTAAATACATCGTGCTCTCTTCCTCCCAAGGAAGACAAACGGGATACACCTCGCTTCCCATCTCACTACGAACCTCCATATCTATCTAATTTTAATAGTTTGAATTCCAACTAATTTTAATCAGCTGTCTACTTAGTGTCAATACTTTCGTAACATGATGCTTTATTAGATAGGGTTAATTTTGAATTACAAATTCATCCTTTATGGAAATATAGGCACAATAAAAGACGAGTCCTTTGAAGGAAACCCGTCTTTTACTTCATTCATCATTCATTTCTGTTTTATAGTTACTTAGTCCGCAGTTTTCACTTGAACTAGCGGATATTCTTCTCCATCAACGGTAACCGTGCTAGCATCATTCAGTTCCAACCGCTGCCAAAGGGTCAATAGCGTACGATAAGGATACTTCTTCAGATCATACTCCGATGGTGTGTCAGTGTCTGTGTCTGTATTTGCTCCATTGCCACTACCCTCAGTAGTAATCTCCGAAGTCAAGCCTCCGTCCGTGTTGCCAGTCACTGCTCCAGATTGATCATCACTTTTTCCACTGGATGTACCCCCACGAGCTGTGGAACCATTGTCCGTGGATTGTCCATCTGCTGTCGTGCTTTTTGTAGTGGCGCTCCCAGTGTTTACATCACCGGATGGATCATTGTTCGCCTTACTGGCTGCTTCCTTGTCGTTCTGTTCAGCAAGTGTAAAATTTTCGTATAAGTGCTCCTGCTGATCCGCACCGACAATGACGAGCTTCTTCGGCTTAAATTCTGCCTGCTCTGTCGATGTCTGAAACGCAAACAACAGCTTGACCATTTTCGTAGTGGACTTGGTATTAGGCACATGTGTCACTATCGCCGTAGGCTCCTTTTTTACGGGCACTGTAGGCTCTACAGGCTGTTGTTGTACAGGCTTCGGAGTGGCAACAGGCGCAGGTGTGTCAGCAGATCCGATCACCCCGGTTGCTTTCAGGCCGCCTAGCGTACCTGCAATGACAATCAGCACGATCCCGGAAATCACCCCACCTTTACGGAAACGACGAAGCGTTTTGACCAGAGGCGTGTCCGTCTCACGCTTTGCTGCCAAATAGAAATTTTTAAAGGCAGGCTTCGCAGGTTCAAAATATTGACGCCACAGCGTTTTTTTATGCAGTCCCTCTCGTCCTTCCTTTTGGAAGAATAGAAGTAGCGCACGTCTGTAGGATGGTTCAAAACCGCCGCGTGGAGTAGCAAACTCAGGGTGTTCCTCCGACCATCGGATAAAGCGGTACATCGTATCGTTATCCTTTGCCCATTTGCGAATCGAACTGACCAGGCGAGCGAAATCCAATATTCCCTCTCCCGGCCCGTCAGAACGATAAAAGGCAGGCAACAGACGGGCAAAATGGCCTTCCGCAAGCTGCTGGGGCAGCCAGCTGTAAGCCCAATCCTGTACCTTTTCTACTTCGCCGGGCTCCAGACCGTCCAGCACCGACGGTTCCGGGTCCTCCGTGTTAAACCAATCATAAGCCGCAACTAATCGCACAGCTTGTCCCTTAAGAGGAGCAGGCAGCTTTCCAACCCACTGCACCAAATCAGGCCGTGTGAAAAAAGGAATCTGTACGACCTGATCGGGTGATATTTCCTTTAGCTCTACTTCGGTAAGTAAATACCGATCCGACGCTTCCTGCAAGCGTTCTGTCAATCCAGATTGCTCCAGCGGGGACAGTTTGCCTACGGCAGAGTTGCTGTCCCATTGACGCAAGCGTTGGTGAATGGCAGCCACAGCCTCTACTGGTTTTCTTTCCGCACGCAGTCGGCCCATCAGTGCAGATTCTGCCAAAAGCTGAAAATCGGCATTCGCCGACACTTCGATATACCTACTGCCCCATTCGTGCACAACAGCCAGCAGCCCCTTGGCATCCGGTGTTCTTTTCATCTGACTGTCCATGTAGGGAATGAACAGCATTTTTGTCAGTGCCGGATTACCCAACACTTTCGTAAAATATGCCTTGCCTAATGATGGATTCTCTTCAATTGTATGATAAATATACGTGACTGCTTCCGTATTTCTGGCAGTATAAGCATTGTTTAGCGAACGGATTAAATATTCCACCAACCGATTTTCGCTGCTGCGTGCATGAACTTTATAATAGTCCTTGAAACTATCTACCAGGCCTACATCCGGAATATATCCATCCTTCACCCGATCAAATTCATGATCAAAGAACGACAGAAACAGATCATTCAGCCTCATTTTACGTGGCAGCGCATCGGGTGGCGATAAATAATCAGTCAGGCTTCGTAACACAGTGATTCGTTGTTCGTTGTATAATGCCCGCTCTCCCTGCTCAATTCTGTACAACGTAATTAGCTCATGATAGCTGGATGGCGTCAAATCACGCCCGGCCTCCATACCTGTCAGCATTTGCTCGGCAAATTTGAAGAAATCGTCCGGCGTCTCACCATTCAACAACGTACGGACGATCCAGTCAAAATACGGCTGTCTCACCTGCTCTGCATCCACATTAAGTATTCGACTATGATTAGACAGGTCAAATACAAAGTCCTTTTCTACATTCCGATCACCGGGACGCAAACTAAAAGGCTCAACAAACATCAAGTGAATGCCTTTTCTGCTGTTTGGTTCCTGTGCATATGTAAGAAATCCGAGTCTGTTGCGAAATGCATAAGGCAGTGCTGCATATAACACACCCAGCAGTTGCTTGGCTGAAGATCCGACCGCTTCTACAGGAACATTCAGCGCTACGTATACCTTTTTGCGACCCGCTGCGGACATCATGACTGCGTATAAAAGCTGTTTGAACACTTCTTCGCTCAGCTGCAATTGAGCCAGCACTGTAGACGGGTCAACAGCCGGAAATACACTTCCACCTGGTAGACGCTCCAATTCCGGCAAATCCGTTCCCTGCTCAATATCATAAGTATCAACAAAGGAGGTGTTCAGCCACTGCTTATAATCAGACGGAGATTCACCATGTCCGGCTGGAATCACATAGTTGTGCGTGAAAAGGGCGCTTCGTAGCCCAGTAAAATCCGCAGCCTTATAAATACTGCGGCCAAGTACTACATCCCCGGACTCCGTCCGTACCAGATGTATGGCTTCCGGATAGACACTTTCCTGTTTCTCGCCGCGCGCCGTCAAAGCAGCAGGCGCATCATATACACATAAGGGATGCAGCACCTTTTTAATAAAAGAAGCATCCAATCCTTTGGAATTAGCCACTGTATCGAAGCCTTCCGTAGAACGGAAAATACCACGCCGTTCCCGTGTGTACATCTGCTGTTGTATCAAATGAGAGGTAGCATAACTCACTGTGATTCTCTCCCCTCAATGTACTTCAACTTATAAAGCAGCCAAATAAATGGCTCATCCACACGGATCGGACTAACCAACCCTTGCAGCTTTTGCTCCACCGGATTGCTACCCAGCGCGGAAACCGCGAAATAGGCCGTATCCGTAAAATATACATCCATCGTGCCCTTGAACGGTTTATCCACCTTTTCGATGAAGCGCCGAACTTCGCCATCAATGTTCGCAAACTCATCCAAATCCATATATTTGCGATGCTCCATCGGATTAAAAATATTGCTGTTCGTCTTGATGTATGTGCCTTCTTCATCTGCCAACGCAGTAAGCATATCACTTTTGGTCAGGACGACAGCGGTCGGAATGTCCGTTTTCCCTTTTTCCTGATAGGCGATAAAATCACCGAACATCGTAAGTACAACGTCACGCGGTTCATCATATTGTGAGACCCACTCACCCGGCTTATCGCCAAGGTTAATCTTAATGCGCTCCCGAATAGAGCGGATTTGTAGTGGATCGACCATAAAGAGAATACCTGCAGAATTCTTAATATGCTGTCCATGCAGTCCCAGATAGTCCTGATCTACCATTCCCTCACCGGCGACATCAAAAAACACTAGCGTCAGTGGCGGCTTTTCCTCATCCTTAAATACGAACTGGAAGATAAAAGGCTCCTGCATCTTTTCTTTTTGTGTCGATGTAAGCAGATCGCCTCTTTCAAATAAGGGTTCCTCATACATAGTGCGGAACTTTCGGCTGATCTCTGCATTGAGTGGCATGCAAGCCGCGTCAAAATGATCGGCCGTAACATGTTGCAGCGTGTGAATCAGGGAGGTCATATAAACAGATTTCCCTGCCTGCGAAGCTCCAATAATCGAAATGATATTGCTAGGCACCTTACCCGCAGTCACGGGCAACTCGTTATGGCAGTGCGGGCACAGTCGGTGACGCGTCAGCTCGCCATAACGGTCGGTCAGTCCTGTCAGTACATGATCAGAATACAATCGATGTTCCTCAGGAACATCAAGGGGATGTAAAATCGCCTCCATATCATGCACACTGTCCAAGCCAAAACGCTCCCGATATTTGTTCAACAGCTCATCTTCACCCAAAGCGTAGTCCTCGTCATCTTCACGGTGATGAGAAGCACGGAATACTACTTCCTCCGGGGAGAATTTACTAAAGCAATAAGGGCACACAATATCATAAAATAACGGCCTTGGCGCTGCCTGTGGCTTTCTTCTGAATAAATTGCTAAGAAAACTCATCGGTTGCGGCCTCCTTTCATTCAGGAACTAATTCATATACCGTGCCATATTTCTGGCCGTCCGTAAAAAACAGCCGCACATATTCATCTCCCCCCACTTCAACAGCGGGTAAAACATTCCGTCCCGCAACAAAAGGTGCTGTGAACGGATACAAGGTTCCATCGTCCCGATCTGCGGGATAGCCCCCACGCTTCTTCACGTAGCAAAGCGCCTCCTGCGGGACAGGAACTTCGGCTGTCACCTGAATTTGGACGGTTTTGCGGCTGCGAAACCAGCCTTTTTTATGGTGAACCGCATATCTGATTTTAGCCCTTCCGGTGCTCAACTCCAGTTGGTTGGCTCCGTCTTGCTGACGGATCACGTAAGTGTCTCCATCCTCCCGAACAGCCGGATACACGGTATACCGCACGCGTCCAATGCCTTCAATTCGGTCACGATAGCTGCCAGCAGCCTTATACTCCTCGCGTGTAAAAAGTTTTAGGCTTGAAAAAGGCGGTAAAACTTCACCTTTATTTTGCCCATTCACACCTGCATCGGCTGATTGTTTCGCAATATATACCACGGCTGCGCCCTCAGGCCACTGCCAGCGTAACACAACCCGGTTGTCATCAATTTTGTGGCTCAGCTCCGAAATAATAGGATCACCGGGCTGTGCTTCCCTATACTGCATAAGTTCCAGCCTCCCGTTCTAAAATCCACTGCTGCGTCGATTGAGCGTCGGGGCTTCCGCTGCCCCTCTCCGGCGTCCTGACGACTCACCCTGACTTCCTCCACCGGAAGATCGGCGAGTATTTTCCGCAATCGGCAGAACAAGCGAAAAGATAGCAATAAGGGCTGCCAGTACGAGCGCTGCCAACAAACGAATCATCAAGTCTCCTATAGGCGATCCAGATAATCCTTTTTCCAAAATAAAGCCAGCGAGCAAGCCTGCCGGGACTCCACCAATGGCGAAGTTCCGTGCAAGAAAACGGTTATCGAACATCAGCCCAAGAGCTAATCCCAATAGAGCGCCGATAATGACCAGAGCCGTTACACGATAAATGGCAAAATACAGACTGTCGGCATATTCACCTGTCCGCTCCGTTACTAGTGTGCGATCACCGATTTTGTTATATATTTTACCGAACGCCTGAGTAAGTCCTTGGGCATTGGCTACATTAGAATAAGTTCCACCTGTCAGGTTAGCAATATTTTGCAATAAGGCTATACCATCCGACTCTGCCAGTTTCAGCCCAATTGTATTGACCGGAATCTGGCGCGCGATATAAGGAGCCAATGCTGTCTGGGTATCCAACTCGCTAAAGCCATCAGAGAGCATAATAACGAGAGAACCTTTTTCCGCATTGCCTTGGGTTTCAATCTCCTTGATCGTCTCGTCCAAAGCAAGCCCGATCTCTGTACCGCCTGACATTATAGTTTGCATACTATCGATTTTAGAATATACCGCTTGCTTCTCTGCATCTGTGCCAATGGGAGTAAATGGCTGAACCAACTGCGCAGCAGATTCAAATGAAACAATGGCTACCCGCTTGTCTCCATCCATTTGGGCAATCAGACTCTTGGCAGCCGTTAGGCGTTCATTATCAGGATCTGTTTGTTGCATACTTCCGGAATTATCAATCACAAGTACGAGGTCCTGTACGCTCTTGCGCCCTTCAGGGTTAACCTGATAGCCCAACTCCAATAGCAGACCTGCCACGAACAACATCACCAACGTAGCAGGCACCAGTAACTTCCAGGATAACCCGGAGTAGCGCTGCCGCCATGAATGTCCATTTAACTGTGGCGAAATCAGTTCGCCAATCAGACAGCCTAGGCCAATGCACAGGGCCATGATGCCAAAATACAGCCCGATCACGACGATATGCGGCCAGTGCCCTATCAATTTGTGAAGAATAAGCTCTCCCAAGATGAAGCCTACTACAGCGCCCAGCAAGCCGAACAGTAATAGGAGAACGTTAAATTTACGCTGCTTCATAAGAATCGTTGCTTCCTTCCATCAATAAAGTAGGATGAATATGTGGCTACCGCAATTCCGGCAACCGGTCCACGTCGATTCCGTGAAACACGAAACCATTCGCAGTATATGTCTCATAATACGTTTTTCCGTTGCGGTAAACCATCAGATCCTCCAGATGGAAGCCGCCCATCAAATGCAGTTTTTCCACCCCGCTACTGCGACGCTCATGCACAAAACCCAGTTTGTAAATACGCGAAGTAATGTCCACATCCATCGCATAAGGAAGAAATTCGCCTTCGTAGTCACCAAAGAAGTACTTTTCTTCATACCGATGCTCATGGGTATAGTCGAGCAAACGTACGTTAATTCCGCCATGTTCCTCTAACGTTTGATACAGTTTTCTAAACAGCTCATCCTTCGGAACGACCAGCCGATTTTCATATGCAGCAGCTACATTCGCACGCCGCAATAATTCTTCTTCGAAGGTCTGATTAAACGGCTGTGAACTGAGAATCAAGGTACGACAGGTCTGCGTAAGTCGATCCACCAATGCGGACAGACCCCCGTCCAGCAATCCGGATACAGGCCCCATATGCCGGGTATCAAAGAATATAGATTTTCCCCGCTTGCTTTCCAGCTCACGCATGACATCCTCTGTCACACGCTCGTAATACTCGAACAGGTTTTGACCTGTGTAACTGTCGGCCTGCCGAATACTGTCCGTTGCAGCTTGATGCAGTTCACGCTCCAGGCTGGCAAGCTGTACTGTAATATGCTTCGCTTGTGCATGCCATTTCTCTAGTGCCAGTTCATAGCGGCGAAGTAACTCCAAATCCGCTTGAATCCGCAGCATGTGCAGCTTGTGCCCGTAAACTGTCTCGGTCAGGTAACGGATCAAGCTGCGCACATTATGCTTATCCATGAGTGGTAGTCGTTGAAAAGGCTGGTCCTCCACCCGCCCGTTATACAGGGTATCCAGTTCAGCGGCACTAATCTGCAAGTCATTGGACGTATCCCGAATCAGCCCCCGAACAGCCGTAAGCACATTCCCTGTTTTATTTTCATCCGTCCAGTCTGTCAGCTCGAAAAATCCGATTTCAGGATATTCCTTGGCAGCTGCATTCACAGCCAACTGCAGACCTGATTCCGCCTGAAAATCTCCCAACCGTTTGTGCACAATCCGTTCACAATTATCACGGAAAAAGGCTTCGCAGCCCTGACCAAACAAGGCTTCCTCCGCCTCACGTAATGTCATTCGCTTCAACGAGCCGTAGCTGGCTCCGCTGGTCATCAGTGCACTCATGTCCGTGATCGCTTCATTACCAGGAACTAGATCATTTCGCGTGCGACCGCGCTCAGCAGCATCTAAACCAAAATAATTCAGCTTATCGCGTATGTCCCACTCCTGCTCTGTTCTCATACGCTCTAACAGCTTCACATAAAAGTGATACAGCACCGTAAGTGCGATTGACTGGTTAGGGCGGTTGACTCGGGAAAATCCAGCCGACACATAACCCTGCCGCCCGGATTCCGTCATGATGTTGTTTTTAAACGATGTATTGTTGTATCCCCCATCCTGTGACCGATAGGAATCTCCTGCCTGATAACGGTTTTTAAGAAGCTGAATGTGGCAAATGATGTCACAGCTTTCTCGCAGACTATTTGGCACCGTTACGCCGCGTTCGTTCTTGTCGGACAGCACATAGACGAGATCGAACAACGGCGATGGAGCATGGGATACCGGAATGCTCAATTTGTCCTCGGTCATATGAAGCGGTGCCGTAAACGTATACTCCGGACTCTGGATATAGTCCAGCTCTCTCATGAAAGCAACGGACGTTGCACTACTGTAGCCAAATTGGGCAGTCTGATCGCTTTCATTCACCAACACATACAGATCCATTTGTACCGATTTAAAAGACTGTGCAAAAATATACTCCGCCAACAATGTAACTTCAGGGATTAATACGTTCATGGGGTCATCCGCTGTCGTCAAAATCGACAAATGGACACGCTCGAACGAAGAATACAACCGACCGTAATCTGCCAGATGTCCACTAGCCCGGCGCAACGCGGTGTTAAGCTCAATTAGCTGCGATTCATGTGTATAAAAAGCTTGGTGTAAGTCACGGCGTATCGTTTGGTGGCCACTTTCCTCCGGTACCGCTATCGTATGAATAATAGCATCCACCGAACGATCTACAGCCGCATGTTCCTCCTGCGAGCGGATCTGAATATACGTTACTCCCGTGCTGTTATCCCACTTGGTCCGGTTGATATCTGCAATGGTGTTCATCACCGGATTCATGCGATCACCGATAAAAAGAAACACGGACGGGAAATGGATGCTGCTGCGTCCATCCCCGCTTCCGATTAATTGGTCCTCTGCGGCTGCATAGTCAGCCGCATAACGTAACAGCTGCTCTCTCATACTTTACTTCAACTTTCTGCGGATGTCGTTTAATTTTCCAGCCATTTGAGCATAGAATGCATAAAGTTCCGCTCCGTTAGCCAGCTCCACCTTTTCATATTCCAATTGATTACGGGCCTCTGTATAAGTCGCAGCCAGTTCATCCAGCTTTGCCAGCAATGGTGTAATATCCTCAGATGAAGTCAATACAGCATCACGGCGATCCGCCTTGCGCATTAGAGCTGCAAATTTCTTTTCTTCCAAACCACGGAAGTTTGTAAACACTTCAAACTCCACATAATTGCGACTCTTCATGACGTTGGCAAACGGCTCCCAAGCCTCTTCCTCTTCGTCACGATCATAGACATACAAAGCGCCTTTTTTCGTAATCGTGTCCGTATAGAGAGCCTGAATGAACTGATCAAGCCATTTTTCTTCATCCTGATATTTACCCAGCAAAGCTTCCAGTTCAGCGGCTTTCGCTTCAATTTGTGTATATTTCACCAGTTCTTCACGAACCACCTGTGTTAACTCTGGTGAACGGATCAGGTTTTCCTTCGCCATCTCTTCATTGATGCTGCCAAAGATGTCCTTGCTTCCGGCCTGCTCCAGCCCTTCAGCCAGCAGACGTTTCAACTCAGACCATGCTCTTTTCACCTCACCCAAATTCGGCTTGGATTCATGCAAGCGCATATCGTAGCCTGCCAGCATCGCATTCAGATCTAGCGCATGTGAACGGATTACAGTGAAGCGGCTGCTCGTATTCTGATCGACATCCTTTTCTCGAATCACACCAAGTGACTTGGCACGGTCAAAATCATTACGAATGCGTGCATTATATGCTTGCACACGCGAATTGACGTAAGTTTCGCCCCATGACTTTTCAGGAATCGGCGACGGCAGATTAGTCCAGTTGTTCTGGCCTGTTTGCACCAGATGGCGGCCAATACCTTCGCGGTCAAGAATCGTTTTTTCATAGCTTTCTTCATACACTTTGAGCGGCGTATATACAAACAGAGGAACACCATTACGCGTATTGAGCCAGAAAATCCGGTTACGAACTTCACTTTCTTTAATAGTAAAGTGTGATTTTCCAATTGCATTATTTTGATAATTGCGAACGCCTTTTAGGATATTAGGCGACTGTACAGGTACCGAAACGAATCCCCAAGACGGGAAGTACAAGTTGCCAGAGCTATTGCTCAGATGGAACACAGGTACAGCTTCCTCATCCAGTTTGCTCGCAATGTAGCGCTCCACAAATTTTTCAATGGCTTCATCTTGCCCGTATTTCATGACGAGGAAATCCTCCATGGAACGGGTAATGAGATCACCGAACTTATCAGTCAAGAAATTGGAGATTGAGCTGATGATGTCCATATCCTGATCCTTCACCCATTGATCTGAATTTTCGAGCAATTCTTGGGCAAAATCACGAATCAAATCGTCACCGTTGCGGTTATCCAGCAGCTTGGTCACAACTTCAGAAATATCCGGTACACTTACCAGATTCCAATAGTACGTTTTGTTACCTTTGTGATCGGACTGTTCCTCGCCGTTAATCAGCAGATCACCATTCTTCTCGAATATTGCGCTCAATGCGTTCAAAATTTCAGTAAATACATTATAAATGCGGCTATTTTCCTTATTCAACAGGTCATACAGGTCTTCATAAAATTCAATGAGCTGCTCTGTACGTTCCACATCAGCACGCAGCCAATATTCATTAATTTTCGCTTCAATGTACGCATTTTTCTTTTTATCCTTGGATACAAACGCGCTCTTGGCATCGCCCAACTTTTCGTTCGCCTGCTCACGCGCCCATTCAATGTCCGTTGGAATACGGTGCAGTGATTCACGCAACGTCTCCACATATGAAAGCAGCATTTTCAGCAAGCTAAATCCTTTTTCAGTATAAATCATGCGGGATACATAAAACGGTCCTTGCTCAGGATGCAGAAACATACGGCGAATTTGATCCGTAAACTGTCCTGTAATTTCACCAGGAAGCTGCTTCTTCGCTTTGATATACTCTTCGCGAGCACGCGTCAGGAACGTTTGCTCCAGCTCGGTGTCCATATTGACAACTTGCATTTTAACGACATTGCTATAACTTAACCGTTCACTGTTTTCAAAGCCCGGAAGCGGCTCAGGTACACGGGATTCAAAGTTTTTGATCATGCTATCCAGATCCACGCCCAGCTTGCGGGCAAACTTCTCTACATCCTCTTGATTTGGCGATTGCTCGAACATTTTGGACATTTTGCCAAACATTCGATAAGCCAGATACGTCGTCATTTCCTCCATTGGCAGCACCGCCGAGGAAGCCCCGATAATATTGTAATCGTAGTTTGCTGGATACGCCTTATTCATTTGTGCGATGTTGGTACGGATATTGCTGATATAGTCATGAATGGCAAATTCTTCGCCGGATTGTTTTTCCTCACTCGCCATAAAGTTGGTGATGTTTTCGGCGGTGACATTCATGCAGTAATCATAAGCATTTTCCAACAGCTTGCCTTCCGTATTCGTGGCCGAAATGAGATGGCACAGATTAAACGGCGGAAGCGGCGAGTTCACGGTCAAAATATTTCCGTACTGCTGCTTAAAGCGTTCACCACGGCTGTCTACATTCATCCAGTAGTCCAGCTCTTTCAGTGCAGCATAGCCGTTCTTTTTAATATATTCACGTGTATGCTCACTCAGGCTTTTGTTCGCCAAATTGATATCCGGTGTAAACAGATACCCTAATGTATTTACACGGTCTACACCTGCAGAGCCATAATCGCGCTCAATAATTCCTCGGACGATATATGAGATATCGAGGAAAGTACCGCTTCCTGTACCGCCGGACAAACCAGACAGCAGGAACACCATAAGCTTCTTATTGGTGCCCTCAGACAAGGTTTTGATTTTTTTGTCAATGCTTTGAACGACCTGATTAATTTTGGTGAACAGCAGTAATCGTCCTGCCTGACGTACCCCTGCCGCCCCGTTCATACCATCGGTAATGCTCAGCTCTGGAGACAGCCAATCGGTAATGTACGGCTCTAGAATGCTACGGTTTTGCAGCAATCCGCCGATTTCCGCATTGGACAGCAATACAAACTCATTGATGGGGTCCAAACCAATCCCCTTGTATTTTTTGTTGCGGTCTTGTTCATTCGTTTCAAAAGCGAGAAATTCCACATTGTCCGGTTTATCGCTCTTTTTCTTGGAGATCGGATCTGCTGGAAGCTTGAATCTGCGGTTAATTTGATATTTCAAGCGGAGAAGGGCATCAATTCCCGTACCTCCGAGTCCGATAATTAAAATAGGATTATCAATAGTATCCACTCTGATCTTATCGCTTACGATCCCCCCGCCGAGTGATACGTCTAATTGTTGGATATGCTCTCTAACTACTGGTTTCATAGATATGACCTCCTAAGGGTTCGTTTAGCTGTTTACTGAAATAAATTCCAGCAAAATGGTTTTGTCCACACTGGCTAACGGGATGGTCAGACGATCACCGTTTTTGAGTTCAAGACCGTTGCCTGTGTCTACAGCCCGCCCGGATTTTTCAATCGTAATCTCGGAGGTACTGCGCACAATGATACGATCCTGATTGGCTGGTGTGAACACAACCTTGTCGGTTCCAGCAAATTCCGGTGCCAGTTGCAGCAACTGGTGCAGATTAAATTTGCCCCGGAAGGTGTTCAGCTTCTTGTACTGCGGATACGTTTTTTCGCCAGTGTTCTCATCCCGGATTTCCAGTACGATTTGACCGACAAAACCACGGTTGGCCTTTTTCATAGCCTTCCAGATGAAATATGCGGCAACCAGCAGAACGAGCAGTCCCAGCCCTAAAAGAATGAGTGGCATTAGCTTGGACTTTTCAGCAGGTGTTGTTGGCTGAGTCGTGCCCGTATTTGTACCGCTCGTCGCCCCTGCTTTAGCACTAATGGTTACAGGCTGTGTTTCACGGTAGAAGCTCTTCTCCTCTGCTCTAACGGTTAGTTCGTAGTCATGCTCATCTGGAATCGTATAGGAACCGGTAAAAGAATCCCCTGCGTTGGTTAACGGCACCTCATTCGTTGTACCGGAATCCAGATCCTTGACCTTCAGAACAGCATTCATATTCGCATACAATTCCTGATCCTGAAGATGCTGGCTATTGCTCGTCAGGTAAGAACGAATTTGAACTGCATCGCCTTTTTTGTATGATTTGGCGGGCGGTGCGTCCATTTTCAGCTCCAGATCATAGTTAAATACCAGATTAATATCAATCTGATCCTGCTGGACTCCCTTGACTTGGAGCTTCCAGTCACCAGCCGCAGGCTTGAGCAGTTTAATCAGTGAGTAGCTTTTGGACTTGGACAGCAGCACATCGCTCGAAGGAATCGGCTTGCTGTTGCCCGACGGGTCTATCAGTCTCGCATCCACCGGTTTCGAGGACATGATCGAAATGTTAGCCTCCAGCACACTATCGTTCGGTACGGTTACCGTTACGTCCTGATAGTCGCCGTTTGCCGTAATGGACTGCAAAGGCACCACTTTCAACTTCAAATTGCTGGCGAAAATTTCACTCAGAATGTTCGGCAGGTCATCCGCTGAGCTTGTAATAAAGGACTTGCCGCCCGTTTGCTGCGCTATGTCGGCGAGCTTGTTTTTATTCAGCTTCCCATCTGCATTCAAGCCGATGGTGTAGATCGGAACGCCGCTATTTTTAGCCTCGGCTACAGCCTGTGCCATATCCTGATCGGATTGGCTTTCGGTTCTACCTGTCGTCTTATTAAAATCGTTGTTACCGTCGGCCAGCATGACGATCATAGGCGCATGTCCAGCTGTTTTACCATCTTGCAAAATGCGGATTGCTTCCTTGACACCCACGGAGGTGTCAGTATACGCCCCCCGGTTCAGTCCGTCAATAAACGTCTTCAGTTCCTGCTTATCCGCTTCGGATGTAATATTAAGCAAGGCTTTCTCACGCTGTACGACATCCGTATACGCTACAATCCCGACCTTGTCATTTTGCGTCGACAGCATATCAATGAACATTTTCATAGCTTCATTGCCAATTTTCCCAGGATCACTGGTGTTCATTGAATTACTTACATCGACGACCAGCACCGCATCCACCTTAGAAGCAGAGGGTGAAGCGGCATTCGCCATCTGTGGCTGCCATGCCAAAATCGAGGTCATGATCATTGTACATATGATTCCGATGACCAAAAACCATTTTCTGTCTCTACTAAACATCGCTTGTACCCCTTTGCCGGTTAATTCTCATTCTAAATTACAGTTGTACTCCCCTACTATTAAATTATAATGAGTTTTACATGAGCGCCAGCTGAAAATACTGCCCGAATGGTCTGAATCCAACCCAAAAGCCTGTTATACCGCGAGATTTTACCAATATCCTGCAGTAATGATATAATTATACCCCAACAAGGGCAATCGGGCACCAGCCTTCTCCTTTATACGACAAAAATAACAATAGCGAAACCCGCCCATGTAAAATATTGAAGTAAAAATCCAAGTAGAAAGAGGAAATACACTATGATCTCATACGGATGTCTGGCGATTATGTTTCTTTTTGTCGCCATCAAATCACTAATTTACTATATACATAAAAAACGCGCCCCGTCGATTACACAAATCGACACCGAGCTTCTAGCGCTGCTGAACCGGAGAAGTGAGCACAATGAATAGTTCCAAACAAGCTGTACAATTTCGCCCATTTACCCGCACAGAGTACGCCTTCCAAAAGCTAAGAGTCTGTAAGCGTTGTGGACAATTTACCGCCCTTTGGGAAGAAGAGTGCACATCATGTGGTCGGGATACACTAGTCCCTGTAGAGCAATATGCCAGACTCAGAGCCAAACGTTATTTTCGTAAAGACCTTGCCGTTAGTGTCATATTGCTGGCTGCTACTGTCTTTTTCGGCCACTCGCCGCAACAAATGCTTCTGTGCGGTATCGTCGGTGCGCTTCTTCTGCTGCCCTTGGTGCTTCTACAGCAGGGTATTTATCCTTATGAACAGCGTAGGCAGCTTATACGTCTGTTCAGAGGCCGTATAGGGCAGATCCAGGAAGGACTAAACGTTAATCATAAAAACGCAGTTGCCCTGCGGCAGCTTAGTGAGCGTGTCTCCTATGAAATGCTACGTGAGATGGCTGTACTCCTTCACAATGATCGGATAAGGCTCCAGCAGGTCGCTCTGCTGCAATCTTTTGTTCTCCGCAAAGACATGGAATTAACGCTCGATCCTCTCCTGATCAAGAGCTTTGAGCCGCTTATGGTCAGATATATCGGAGAGATTGCCAGACTCAATCGTGAGCTGATCAAGGACCGGACATTCCGATACGTAATCTTTTATGAGCGCCGTATTCTGGAATTAGCAGGGGGCGAAGATATTCTCGTCCGCGTAGCCAGTGCAGCTGTCCGTAAAAAGCGCTACGTAGTCACCCATTCTGCTTTCATTTCCAGATATGTACGCAAACTGCCAAAGGAACGAGTCCAGCGTTTATATCATATCATTCAAGAGAATCCGTTAGAACCCTTTGGAGATTTGGCCGATGAAGTAAAGATTATGTACCTGATGGAGCAATATAAAAGCTAAGCTGCCATAATGCCCTTCTTTATATGACGTCATCCCGATCACAAATCACTGCAATGAACCAGCAAAAAACCGTCAGGATCGCCAATGTGCCTCCAGACGGTTTTTTAAATTATGGATTATTATAACATTGTTACTTTTTTATTGGCTATTGGCCTTGCAGTTTTTGCTGCGTATGTCTAATGGAAGTAAAGTTAAAAGCACGCACTCCCTGGCTATCATACACAATAATCTCTTTATTCAAATACGGGTGTAGACCATTAAAGTATCCGGGCATAATCAGTCTGCGCATAAATAGGTTTTTACCCAGCATACGGGGAGAATTGGTCGCTACGACAAGCATTTGCTGAGTTGCAGACCATGGACTAGGTTGAATATATGACAGACAATACTCGCCTGCCGTAAAATCGCCGCCCAATGTATAACCTTCCTCCGTACATGTAATTTGCAGATCGGCTTGATGCTTGTGAAGCAGCTCATGTCTGGACAAGCCCGAAGTGACACAAATCACGTTGCTATCAGCCAGTGCTTCCTCCGTAATATCAGTGGAAGACACCACCGGATAATGAACACCGATATACGGATTCCAAGTCGCTGTTCGTGGGCTAGCCAAGGCGTTCGCCGTCCGTCTCACCGCCTGCTCTTCCTCCGGTGTAGCGTAGCTGGACGGAAGGACAATGTGAAGACGATCCATATAAACGTCAAGCACACCCATACCATGGCTCAAAACGTTTCTTCCCACGCTTTTCGAATCCACAATTTTCTTTTTGGCATCCGATTCTTTTGTAAAGCATCCACTGCTTTCTTCCTCCCGTTCAGCAATCAAACGGTATTCAGGGGAGGGACGTTTATGTGACTGTGTCTTAACAAAGCGAAAGCGACTGTATTCCCGCAAATCCAACACGAAAATACGGGCTCCGATACGAACTTGAGCCAACTCCAAGGGCATGACCTCTTGAGAAAGATGAATGATAAATTCTTCGGCGTGAACTGCCTCGATATCCACCTCACCTGTGGCACTCATTTCACCGTACAACTCGGCATATTCCTCATTTACATCCATTCGCGTCAGTTCCAGCCAGTAAGCCCGGTTATGTCTGCCCCGTTCCGTCCGGTAGGCAATACGCTGAGGTACGACATCTCTTTTCCATTGCATAAGCCAGCCCAGTACACCGTCCAGAAGTCTCAGCTCATGCGTGTCCCAGTGATTAGAATGACGTTCTACGACACCTTTAAAATGATCAGATGGAAGCGCTGTCACAGGGGCTGTAAATGCTTGTGCAAATAAGTAATCCTGATCTCCGCATACATTCAATATTGGCATATTCAACAAATTTATCAGATGCTTAGGATGTGGCGCTCCAGAGATAACCGCAATAGCCGCAAAACGAGAAGGATAAGCCTGTGCCATCGCCCAAGCAGCGTATGCTCCGTTCGAATAACCCGTCAAATAGACCCGATCTTCGTCCACTCGATACGCTTGCAGTATGACATCCAGCCCCTCCAAAAAAGCAGCTTCTCCAATATAACTGCCCAACGTTACACCACGGCACGAAAAAGTAACGAATATAGCTTCCTCTTCCCAGCCTCGCCCAAAACCTCGATTCTGAAAATCCGGCAAACCCAGCTCATATCGCTTGCCTGGCATCAGAACGATCAGAGGATACTGTCGGTCAGCCGAATAGCTTCTAGGAAGCTGAATGGTATAGCGTTGCAAACTATTGTCCAAACGGGAGACAAAAAATCCTTCCCCAATTCCGTCATTACACAAAAAGATGTGTTCTTCTTGAAGTAAGGATGGGCAATGTGACTGCTCGGTATGTCCATTTGTGAAGATCTGTTTTAATAGCTTGATATATTCACGCACAATCCGGTAATCCCAGATTTCAAAAGGATCTTCCGGCAAATCCGTTAACCTTTTTAATTCTTCAAGCAGGCCCTCTATTTGTATTTTCTGCGCAGAATGAAGAATATCTATAGCGCGGGCTTGAATGTATCGGTCATACTCTTTCTGCAAGCCCTCCACGACGACTGACAAAGGCCGCACAAGTACCGAATACACAAAATGATGCTCCACAGCCTCATGATCCTGATATGTAACAGTGAAGTGCAGCATTCCCGTATTCCTGGCCTTTTCCTCATCCCAGTCATAGCTTTGCTCCTGCTCCCAATGTGCTGGAAAGCAATCCAGCTTCATGCCCTCATCATCCGTTACCTCGACCCATAACGTTTGATCTAAGGGAAGATCTATCCGATCCTTACGCAGTAAATAAAATAAGATCGGGCTGTCTTCGCCCTCCCTGCCAGCACTTTCTTCAACCTCTAGCCATGCCATATGAAAACGTATATTACGCTCTACAAATTCTCGATGCAGTTCTGTCACATCTGATTCGTCGCATACCTGATTTCCACTGATACGAATAGAGCGGGCCTCCTCGGGAATAAACGCAGCAATGATAACTACCGTGTGATCGCCTTCCTCCAGATACAAGCGAAAAGGACCGGATTCCGCATATACCAGTGTGCCATCTATCCATATTTGTCCCGTTCCTTCAAAGGGTCTGAAAATCACTTCCTGTGCAGCCATACAACGAAGATTTGAAACCAGCAAAAGCCTTTCTTGTTCGGCCAAAGGCGGAAAAACACCTAGATTCAGTTCCGCAGTCCGAGGGTCCAGCTCGGTCAATAATCGGCACGCTGCTTTTCCTCCGGCTGAAAGCTCTACTCCTTCTTCACCACAAGCCTTTTCCAAATTCCAATCCTCATGGGCAAAATAACTTGACCATTCCCTCCCCACACCGCAATTTTCCGGAAGCTCGACTGGACCGACTGCATAAGCAGACGCCAGACGTACCGGATGATCCGACAGCACAGTAGTTGCTTTTTCCAGATGTGTGAACCTCATAACATTCCCCCTCCAGGTTTTTGTTTCCTCAGAGACGTAGTCGCGGTTATATTCCGTTTAACATTCAATTGAACTATATAAAACTATTCGTTATTACCTCTACGTACTCCTCTGTGCTTTTCAAAAAAGAAGCTATTCTCACAACAAAAAAAGAGGCAGCTTCTGCCACCTCTCTTGATCATTACACTTATTTTCTTACAATGCTGCCTGCAAGTCTTCGATCAAATCTTCCAGATCTTCAATCCCAACCGAAATCCGCACCAAACCTTCGGTAATGCCTAGCTCTGCACGACGTTCTACCGGAATAGAGGCGTGCGTCATACGTGCCGGAACGCTAATCAGACTTTCAACCGCTCCCAAGCTTTCAGCCAGTGTAAAATATTTCACCTTTTTCAGAAGTGCAACCGCGTTAGCGTCACTACCTACATCAAAGGAAATGATGCCGCCAAATCCTTCAGCCTGGGTTTTGGACAGTTCATGTTGTGCATGGCTTTCCAGTCCAGGGTAGTACACTTTGCTAACCTTCGGATGTTTTTCCAAAAAGGCTGCAATTTCCTTCGCATTTTGCTCAATCGCTTCCATACGCAGACCCAATGTTTTAATACCGCGGATCAATAACCAAGAATCCTGCGGGCCGAGAATAGCACCAATGGCGTTTTGCAGAAAATGGAGTTGTTCTCCCAGCTCGTCGCTGTTCACAACAGCCAGACCAGCTACAACATCGCTGTGGCCGCCCAAATATTTGGTAGCAGAGTGAATGACAATATCAGCCCCGAGTGTAATTGGCGTCTGCCAATAAGGGGTAGCAAATGTGTTGTCGACGATCAGTAAAAGATCATGTTTTTTTACAAGCTCCGAAACAGCGCGGATATCAGTAACCTTCAAAAGCGGGTTCGTTGGCGTTTCGACATACAATGCCTTCGTATTCGGACGAATTGCTTTGGAGATGGCTTCCAGGTCAGTCGTATCCACAAATGTGGACTCAATTCCGATACGGCTGAGCACTTTGCTTACAATGCGATAGGTGCCTCCGTATACATCATCGGTCAGCAAAATATGATCCCCTGCATTAAACAGTGAAAATACCGCATGAATTGCAGCCATACCCGAACCGAAAGCAAAACCACGCTTTCCTTCCTCCAGATCCTTGATCAGCTCCTCCAAAGCAAACCGGGTCGGATTGCCTGTACGCGAATACTCGTATCCCTTATGGACGCCAATTTCCTCTTGCTCATAAGTGCTTACCTGATAAATAGGAACGTTAACCGCGCCTGTATGGGGATCGGTAGGAAGCCCGCCGTGAATCAGTTTTGTTTTGCGTTTCATTTTATATCCCGCCTTCATATATTTTTTTACTCAGATAACGTTCGCTGCTATCCGGGAAAATGGTAACAATATGTGCACCATCCGGTGCATTTTCTGCTTCCAGTAAAGCGGCATGTAAAGCAGACCCTGAAGAACTGCCAACGAGAAGACCCTCACGTGCAGCCAGTTCCTTGACACGGCCAAAAGCATCGACATCACTAATGGTGTGGATGGCATTAAAATATCCTTTATCCACAAATTCAGGAATTAATTCCATGCCAATTCCTTCCGTTTTATGTGGACCTGACTCGCCGCCATTCAAAATGGATCCTTCCGGCTCCACGATGACTGTTTTAAGGGCTGCATTTTGTTCCTTAAGATAACGCGAGGTTCCCATAAACGTTCCCCCCGAGCCTGCACCTGCCACAAATACGTCCACTTTGCCGTCCAGATCGTTCCATATTTCAGGTCCCATTGTCGTATAGTATGCCTCGGGATTATCCGGATTACTGAATTGCCGCGGCAAGTATGCATCTTTTATTTCAGCAGCCAATTCTTTTGTTTTTTCGATAGCTCCTTTCATCCCCTTACTCGTCGGGGTATGAACGATGCGTGCTCCCAATGCCTTCATCAGGTCCTGTTTCTCTTGGCTGAACTTCTCAGGCACAGCAAAAATAACCGAGATATTATAATGAAGTGCTGCCATCGCAAGACCAATACCTGCGTTGCCTGCTGTTGCTTCAATTAATGTCCCACCTGGCTTCAGCTGACCTGTTTTTAATGCTTTTTCAATAAGAGCCTTACCCACCCGATCCTTTACGCTGCCGCCGGGATTCATAAACTCCAGCTTCGCAAACAGGCGAATTCCTCTCGGTAGAGAATAGCTGTTCAGCTCCACTAATGGCGTACGTCCGATGAGTTCAAGGGTATTTTGATATACATTCATAATTTCAAGCTCCTTTTAATGGCGAATCCAAAATAAACCAATGGTCAAAAATTAACGCCTACTGTCGGAGAAGTTCGCTATCATCTCCAAGAAAACATAGTAATGCGGTAAGTATTGATGCAATAAGATTTTATGTGTATTTGAAGCTTTTGTCAAATGGACCAGTCACAATACCCACACCCCCTGCCTGCTTGCTCGATAGGATAGAGAAGATGTCACAAAATATTTCCCGTGCAACATAAGGAGGAGTTCATATATGGGAAAGCAATTTCTAAAGATAGCTGCCGTATATTTTGCCCTCAGTGTGCTGCTTAGTGCCATTATTGGCGTGTCGGGTGATTACAGTCTGTCCAATATTCAGTCTAATATCTATTTATTAGGTTGGACAACGCTTGGAATCATAGGTCTGATCTATGTGGCCTTTCCCGCACTTTCAGTTACTATTCTGGCACATATCCATTTTTGGATGCATAATATCGGTCTGCCCGTGTTGATATTGGCGCTTATAGGTCAAAATTACAAGGTTCCAGAGACTGAAGTTTGGATCGTCATAGGGTGGGTGTTACTCGCAGGGGGGATTATGCTGTTTATGGTGAATGTGTGGGACAGACTGCGCTAGAGCAGATAAGTTCTCTTCATTTGACCATAAAAAAAGGAGCCTGATCATGTCAGGACTCCTTGATATCTTCATCATATGTTAGCCATATACCAGCTGTACTAGCTAAGTGTCTTACTGTTACTTCACTATTACTTCACTGTTACTTCACTGCTTCATCCTGTACATGTTCTTTACAGAAGTTCTCAACAGCTTGCAGCTCATCCTCTTCAAGTTCAAGATCAATGTAACGATTCGTTACTTTTTCAATTAATTCATACTTCAGCAGTCCTGTCTTTTCTTCGTCTACTAAATAAAGACAACGGATATACAGTCCGTTTTCAGTGTATAGCTCGTCGTCCTCCTCTACCTCTACATCAATGATAAATTCATAACGCTGTCCAGTCAAAATACCAAAAGCATCTTTAATCTGATCTACGGTGTACGCTGTAAAGTTCAACATGTTTTTATTCCCTCCGGGTTTCCTTCAATTACGGTGCATTCTACGCCTGCAGGCAGTAGTTGTTCAACTTGTATACGTACTTCTTGGCGACTCAAATCCTGGCCCATGATGGATATCCAGCCCCGATCATTACGCGAGCGAATTAAACGCCCTATGCCTTGTCTGAGTCTAAGTGCCATGTGAGGCATATCTATCTGAATAAACGGATCTGCTGCATCCTTGCGCAGAGCCGTAAAAACCGGATCATTCGGAGGAAATGGCAGTGACCAGATAATAACGTGCGACAGAGAAGGTCCAGGAATATCCAATCCTTCCCATAATGTGACAGCGCACAACACACTTTCCTCATCATTCTGAAAAGCTGAGATCAGATGGCTGATTTCAGCCGAACCTTCGTACAGAAAACGATAGGCAGACGCCTCCGGGTAAGCAACGAGACCCGTCTGGAATGCAGCCAATTCCTCCTGTGAAGGAAACAGGATAAGCGCTCTTCCCTGCGATTTCTCCAGCAGTGCCAGCGCTCTCTGGATTGGATCATCCCCCGCTTGCAACGGGTACAGTGCAGCTTGCATCTGATCGCTGTAGTCATAAGGTGAAGCAACAGAGAACGTTAGCGGATTTTCAATACCGAGACTCTGCGCCATATAGTCAAAAGAGCTTTCTACGGAAAGCGTAGCTGAAGAGAATACGATCGGTATATGCTGCGCAAATACTCGCTCTTTGAGAATCTCTTTTACCATCTTCGGCATAACCACAAGCGTTAATCCATCCTGATCCTCCATCACCCACGAAATGAGAAGTTCAGGACGCTTAAACAAAGCCAACGCGGTTTGAATCATTTCCAAATGTTCTTCCACAATTTTGACTTGATACTCATCCAAAGAGAATAGTCCGCTTTCAAATACAAGCTCTTCCTCGATCATGCCGATCAGTTCTCCAAAGCGGTTTACCTCTCGAGTCAGTGACTCATTCAGGATGAACTCCTTGCGATTAGAACCCTGGACAGGCTGACTGTTCTTATCTAGTGCAGCGAACAAAGCCTCACTTTGGGAGATTGCATCTTCAATCGTCATTGCCAGAGATTCTCGCACTTCTCCCTCCAGCAGTCGGGTAATTATAGACTCAAACTGAGCGTGCTTAAGCTTGTAAGTAAGCGCATTTTGTGCCGCTGTCTCCAGTAAATGCCCTTCGTCAAAAACAACAGAGCTGTGCTCCGGCAGCAACGGCAACTGACCCTCGCGCTTTCTCGCTTCGTAGGTCCATACATGCTCCATATAAAAATCATGAGAGCAGATGACCAGATCTGCCGCTTTGCGATAATGATCACGAGACAACGTCTGACCACAACGATGCCGCTGATGGCAAACGAGACAGTCTTGAAATACATCCCATCCGAGTCTGCTCCATTGTCCATCTGTTAGCTCAGGATATTCCTTTCGGTTCCCGTAAGGAGTGAAGGACTGTAACGTATCTGGAAAATGAACAAAATCCGGTAGATCCTGATAGATATCACGGAAAACATCTGCGTCCTCATCCAGTCCGCTTCGCACCTCATCCAGCTTATTCAGGCAAATATACTGATCTGGCGACTTCCCCAATCTGGCATCAATCGTCAGACTCAAATGCTGTGCCAGCTTGGCGATATCCCCTTCCGGCTTTACCAATTGTTCAATTAACGATTCATCTGCACAGGCGATAATCGCCGGTTTTCTCATGTATCGGGCATATGCAATAGCGTACAGCAGGTATACCAGCGTTTTACCAGTACCCACACCTGCTTCTGCAAAAATGGTCTTTTTTTCCTTATAGGCACGTTCTAGCTGGAATGCCATATAAATTTGTTCATCCCGAACCTCAAAGCCGACTTCAGGCAAAACTTCATAAAATACATCCGCAATCCAGTCACTTGCCTGCTCAATAAACGGCTTGGACGGATCAAAGGCAAAAGGGTAAGTAGTCAATCGGGCTGTGCCTCCAATTCGTTCATAATGTGCATCCTTTCATTATAACGCAAAACAAGCTAAAAAGAACATGAAAACTGTAAGAGCAGCTTATATTTTTTTTATGTCGGTATAAGATTCCCTTTAAAATAAAGGGGCATACTTTCGTCTCAGTGAGATGCTACGTTATATTAATATTTCATAAAGAAAGCTACATAGACATCTACGATGGAAATTTTTTGAGAAATGTCTGTTTTTTCCGTAATAGTAAATGAAGAAAATTATCATGACAAAATAAAAGAAACTAGCTAATGTATTACAAGCATTAGCTGGTTTCTTGTTGATTGATGAATATGCATTAAGCAGAAGCTCGTTCTCCTTAACTCATGTTTAAGATTCGCCAATTAGATCCAATTTTCCCCACGCTTATTAATACATGGTTTTGTTCTTCTCCATCTATATAAAGCTTAACTTCAAGCACCCTTATTTCTTGTATATTCATAGTCTGCTCTATAACATTTTTGTTCTTTTCACTATGACTCGATATTATTTGAGGCTTAGAGTACGTGCTACTCACCTTCATTTCCTTGATTTTCTTTAGGTCCCTAGCAGCATTCGCTTCTCCCATAACGATACGTTTGCCCACCATATCCGGATTTGAGTTTAGGAACAGTAACATATAAAATTTCTCCCAATACTGTTCATATTCGATAAAGCTTTTTAAAAAGTTATGGCTTTCAAAGGAAGGAATGGGAGCACCTGCTTGAAGCTCATAGGTATGGAGCAAATTGAAATGATTATCTACTGTATTCGCACGATACTTTTCCACAATAGGAAAACATTTTAACGCACTGTCGAAGTTATGATCATTTACAGCTTCAAAAAAGGCTTCTACCACCAATTCGGGCGTGGAAAATTGCGCCTCAGTGGGTTGTGGCAGATCTGCCTGCAAGTTCTCCAAATAAGTGCTTCCAGGCTGCTCTTTTCTAGCATCTTCAGAGCTGATCTCTCCAGAATGTCCTTTATTCGTACAACCCGCAACCACTACGAACAGCAGCAGGACTACAACTGAACAAAATATCCATTTTCGTTGTCGCATGAATTCATGTTCCCCCATTATTTTGAAAATCAAAGACTACTAAGCTTTCCTTAATAATCGGTGATCTCCTCCGTACTTACAGAAAAGACGATTGCTGATTGTATCGCTGCAACTCTTTTTTATGTACAACAAAGGTATTGGTACAAAGATCGTGGACTCCCTGTTTCTTCGCAGTAAAAGCGACCACAATATATATAAGACGTAAAATCACAAAAGAAACGGCTTTAATCCAATAACGTCCTGAGGCATGCAAGAATCCAAGACGCTTTCCTTCCTTGTCTACAACAATTAAAGAGAACACAAGCTTACCCGGTGTTGCTCTTACCTTCGATGATTCCCATAACACACAGTAAAGCCATGGTACTACGAGCCATAAGATCAGCGGCCAAACCATAAGCAGCACTTGTATGAAACCCGTCTCCTTTATACCCAGAAGATCTGGGATAATGTTAATTGCTCCCCCTACTAAAAGGACTATGCCAGTAAGGATGATCAAATCAATCAAAAACGCGGCTGTTCTTATCCAGAATCCTCCGTACATCCGTCTTTCAGTATCACTTGTTCCTGTCATGATATGTATAACTCCTTTTGAAACGATATTTAAAATCCAGTTTATTCCTTTACACAAGATGATATCATACGGTTACCTACCTATATTGTCAATTTACGAATAAATACTCTTAAACAAGTAAAAGGACCTATTTCCATGCATTAAAATGAAAATTTTTAGGAATTAAGATCTTATATACAATGATTTTTCTTTGATTGGGTACAAAATAAGCGCAGCTACAATCTCTTCCCCCTCTATAAGTAGTACTTTGGCATCGAATTAAATAAAGTCTTTTTTTGTGCATAAAAAAACAGCGTATATGTAAATGAGATTACATACACGCTGCCTCACTATTACTCTGTGGATTTGACAAGCAACAGCTCAGCTCGAATGAGCTTGTTCCCGACCATCTTACTCACTATATTTTTTTGCATTCAACACTAAACAAACCTTCTTCACCGCGCAGCTTTGCCAATGCCTCGACAAAGAAATAATCGCCATAGATAATGGGAACGTTGATGTATTTTTGCTCAGGATAATGTACGGTCCCATTCATCAGCAATCCCTCATGCTCCTCGCCCCACGCCGTACACGTATGATGCAAGCCCTTGAGAATAGATTCTGCAGCTTCTGTAAAATGCTCCGCACGTGTCGAATATTTTGCCAGCTCCAGCAAACCACTGGCTGCAATTGCCGCAGCCGACGAATCCCATGCTTCGCGGTGCCCTTCTTCTGCTCTAAAATCCCACACAGGCAGGCAAGCATCACCCAACTGGGATAGGAAAAAATCAGCCGTGTTCTCGGCCACCTTCAAATAACGCGAATCGCGCGTGTACCCATACGAAAGCGTAAAACCATACAATGCCCAAGCCGTGCCACGTGCCCAGGCAGAACCGGGAGCAAATCCCTGTCCACCATGCTCGGCGACCTTTTTTCCAATCTCCGGATCGAATTCGACCACATGTGCGATAGAACCGTCCGAGCGGACAAATTCACGTGCTACGGTATCTGCATGCTGCATAGCGAGAGCGGCAAAACGCGGATCTCCGCTTTCCTCCGAAGCCCAATAAAGCAAGGGTAGATTCATCATACTATCTATAATCGCAACGCCCCGTGTATCCATGTCCTTCGAGGGGAAGTTCCATGCGCGAATAAAACGGCCATTCACGTTAAAACGAGCAGCCAGCAGATTGGCAGCCAACACCCCGCGTCTTCTGGACTCTAAATCTCCGGTCAGCCGATGGGCGGCTACACCGCTGAGCAGCCAAATAAAGCCAAGATCATGGTCTACAGCTTCGCTATTATAGAGTATTTTTTCCAAACGACCCTCGCACCGCTGTGCAATCCCGGCAGCCACACTGTCAGGACGCGCCCGATTGGTCAGCCACAGTAGCCCCGGATAAAAGCCTGCTGTCCACCACGCTTCTTCACGATTATCATAACGTCCACCCTCAGCAACATGTGGAAAAGCGTCCCCCAGTCTTGCCGCTAAGGCAAGGGTCTTATCCAAAGCCAGCTCCCACGATTGTTCCAGCCACGCTTCTGCTTTCGTCATTTCTTTTCCCTCTCCTTTTTCCGCATGTTAAACCATATTCATGGCTCCAGCTCTAACTATTCAGGTAACCGAATGATAAAGGAAATGCGGTTGCCTTCATATTCCAGACGCGCTCCCTTAAGTAAACCATTCCGACAGGCTACTGAAGCTAATTCTTCCGGCCATACCACGTTCGTTCCTTCCGTCGTCGGGATAACTTCGAGGCTTGCGCCTGCGTATTCTACTCGAATGCTTTCCGTTTCTTTCCCGGCTGACATGACATGATGAATTACGCTGCGTTCCCGACCGTCATACGCCATTAAGGGAATAAGTGCCCCTACATTCTGAATATTGCCTTGAATCTCATACGCCACTTCAATTTTGCCAGGTACCTGACGATAATGCGTTCGGATTTCCCTCACTCCCGGGAAGGGACCTTCCCACAGAAGAGTAAAATCCGTTGCTCCGTCAGACGCTGAGCTTTGTTCCAGCTGCACGGTTCCTCCGCCATCCTGCGGGTCAATCCCTCCATCCCGATCGAACTCCAGCGTACCGGGAATGCCTTCCGACAAGCTGTGCCACTTTCCGTCCTCCGTTTGCCAGGCCGGGGTATAGCTCAGCGGGAAAATATCTCCCTCCGCGAAGCCTGTAAAGCCACGGTCTGCATGACCTGCTGAGGACGGACCGATCAGCGACGGCAGCGCAGACTGCTGAATACGCACGATGCCCGGAACATTATACGGGTCGTTGACCGATGTTTGCACAAGCATTTGCTGCCCCTCTACGGCTGCAATGACAGTCTGGAACCAGCCATCCGTTGCCAACACCCGGCTGCCGATTTCCGCCGGGACGAAGGTTGGAGAAATGCGATCCATCTCCTCCCCATATAGAAGGGTGTGGGCCAGCACAGCCGCCGTCCACAGACTGTAGCAGGTATGATTCGAGTACACCTCAAAGCCATGCCGTGCCTCGGACGAATAATGGTTGCGGACGATGTGCAGCTTGCCGTCATCGGTCTGCCAACGGCTAATTGCTTGCCAGCATAGATCTGCTGCCCGTCGGAACGCACCTGCAAGCCCATGCTCTCCTGCCGTAATAGCCTGCTGAGCATGTGTTGTAAAGACAAAGGCAGCAGCCGCTTCGTTCCACTGATGCTGCGCGCTTCTTCCACGCGGCGGAATTTCCCCGTGCGGGGATAGCGCCAGTAATGTGCTGAGCGCCCCCCTGCGAAGGTGGTCACGCAGTTCGAGTGCGCAGCTGCCATCATATCCATTCTCCAGCATCACGCCCAGATGGAAGCGTGTAACGATATCGTAGGCAAATGGGCTATTGGGCCGATCCAGCGGTCCATCCTGATACAGGCCCAAACCGGTAAAACGAGGCAAATGGTAGCTTCGGATATACTTCTCCATCCATTCCGAATCGGCTGCAATTCCTTCCGCTGCACGCAAAAACTCGCCGGAAATCATAATTGCATTCCAGTTGATCATCCGGTTCGGGTTTTTCATTTTGCTCATCGTAAAAATGTAGGTCTGCTCCGGCTGAATTCTGCTCAGTTGTTGCTTCCATGCCGTGGCTTGTTCTGGCAGCAAATTTTTAAGGAGCCGATACGCTCCCATCATCATAATTGGAAAAAAGTCTGGGTGGTGATCGGGCGCTTTTTCCTCCACTACACAAGCTATGCTATGCGTCAAGGCCGCAGCAGCAGATTCCAGTAAATCATGCCGGCCTTCTTTGACCAATACCGCCGCAGCGAACGCATAGGACGGGGTGGAGTAGTACCGTTCACTTTCAGAATGGAGGTCAATGATAGCTCCAGATTCATCCTGATGCAGGGCATATGCGCGAACCAGCTTTTCCAGCACGGCCAGCTTATGTTGGTGAGTCCATCCGTCATTCACTTGGTTCGGTGCGCTTTCCACCTGTTCTATAAATCTCTCCAGTTCCGTCTGCCAAGGGTACGCGCTGCCTGTCTGCAGCTTATTCATCCTGTCTGCCTCCCATTCAAAATGAAAATTAATGTATGGTAAAAAACAGATTGCAATCTACGCTTGCAGAACCGTTCCAGTGATTGGAGCCCAGCTGCAGCGATGTTTTATAAAACACAAAGGGAACTCCGTCATGATCTATGTGCTTCACAGCCTCCACCCCCGCCCGCAGCACGCTGGCATCATAATCTAGCCTGACGACCGCGCTCGTTCCCTTCCATTCCACGAAGTTTGCTCCCAGATTAGGCTGGATGCGGCTGATGAAAAGCTCCTCCACATCCCATGACTTCATGCTCACGCCAGACGTTTCAAACTCAAAATGATCTGTGACGGTAAGCCTTGCTCCCTTGCTTCCCTCCAGCACAGTCCATGTGAAGGAGCGGGTGAAGACTGCCAATTCTTCTACGGGATAAGCAGATGTCAAATCAAGCTTAAGTCTTGTGCCTGGCTGTACCTCCTCCTGCTCATCCAAAGCAATATCCAGTACAACCGCCTTTGCCTTTGCGCCCGATTGCTGCATAGTCCCATTGATGACAGGCACGGAGTGACCTCCGGAGGAGATATTGATAATCGACTCTCTTCCCGGTGAAAAATAGGCCTTCGTGTATAAGCCTGCTCCCAGATCACACAATAGATTTTCGCCACCACCATGAAGGATGAAGTGTCCAAGATCGTTATGATTGTGCGGTTCATTGTTATGCCCAGCCTTCGCTGAAAATGCAAGCATGATACCTGATTCACCCTTTTGGCTTCCATGTCCACTATGGCTGGAACTGCGGCTGCGGCACATCAGCCAACCAAGTTGCGGCAAATAATTGGCAACGGTCTCACCGCTCCCAAATGCCAAAGGATTCGTCCAGACCAGATTACGCAATACATGAGCCCAGCGGCGACAGGGGTCTTCCAACAGACCAGGTACGCGGAAAGGGAGTGTAGATGGTCGTTCTTGCAATGAATTCAAATGAGAGATGAGTCCGGAAGGCAAACGTTCCGTTTCACTACTGTCCGAATAATTAGCAAAAATGCCATCCGACAGATGAACCCGCTCTGCAAAGGCTGCGATTTGCCTAATCTTTTCCGAGTTCAGAATATCCACTGCTCCTTCGGTAAACTCACGCAGCATATCGGCAAAATAAATGAAATAACCAAAGCCGTACACCCAGTATCCTACGCCTTCGGGGCATCCCCCGTCCTCACTGTAGCCTGCCAAAAAACAATCCAGTGCGCCCAGCATACTCTCGATGGCTACCGCTCTGGAAAAGTCATCTTCTACCAGCAGCAATGCTGCAATTCCACAACCCGAAGCACATACTGCCGACCAGTTATGATCTGCGGTTTCCCATCCAAAATGACGAGGCTGCCAAAAAACGGGTTCCAGCACACGACGTTCGATCTCTTCGTGCACCTGAGCAACCACATGGCTAGCCAGTTGTTCTCCTAGCAGCAATAAAATTTCAACCAGTATTTGTGCTGTTTCGGACGCGAATAAATCCACCTGCTGCCAAGGCGGTGTTACTGTGTCCTCTTCATTGACATGTGCAGGAAGCGCCCAGGTGTACTCGCTGCATATGTCCAGCAGACCGCTTTCCACCGCTTTTATCTTTCGAGGCTCCGGCTTGACAACCGCTTCCAGCACTATAGCAACCAGTCGTCCACGCCGTCCAAAGTATACATCCTCATACGGTTTGCGCTCCCCTGTATTAGCAAATTCCCGAAACAGAGACAACGGCAGTTCAGGCCATGATGTTTCCCGATTATCTTTACAGGCACGCTCAATATCCTTCCAAAACTCGGCGTATATCGGCTCAGAGACAGTCGTCCGCAGCCTTTTTGTCCAATTACTCCTTAACCGTTGCCTTGCTGAATCCTGCATACTACCAGCTAGCGCCTTAACGAGCCGCGAAGCAGGCCAAGCCTCCCTCAGAAGACTCATTTGCCTTTCCTCCCCATGAGAAGCATTCGTTTCACCCTCTTTTTTTGTTAACGCTTTCATTGTATCTAACAATCATCCTAAATTCAAAGGGGTAGTAAAACAATGGAGAAAAATAAAAGAACCTCCAAGCCCCGTTGCCGTGGTCATGGAAGTTCTTTTATTACGCTATTGCCAATCTACGTCCAGATTAGCTTTGATCATGTTTTCTAAACTGTAGGTTTCTCTTGTTTCCACTTTCTAATCCCGTCATCCTCCAGAATACCCAGTGCTGCATCTGAGATATTAGGATCACGTAGCAAAGCGTCCTCGACTCTAAATTTAATATCGTCAGCATCTGCCAGCGTCATGCCCGGTGTAAGCTCAATCAACCCTTCCACGTGATAGTAACGTCCTTCCTGTAGAATACGCATTTGATAAATATCCGTAACATGTGTATCTGCGAGAATAATGGAAGCCACACGTTCTTCGATATCAGGAGGAGCAGATACACCGATCAAACCTACCATGTTGTCGTAACCGACCCGGAAAGCAACACCGACCATCAGACAACCGATGAGAATACTTGAAATACCGTCCAACAGTTTAAAATCGGTCAGCGATGTGACCACCACTGCTAGCAGGGCGAGTACTCCCCCCGTTGTTGCTACCAAATCTTCATAAAATACCAGACGGGTTGGCGGTGCAGCACGCCCCACGTGGCGGAACGCAGTGGTGAAAATGCTTAGCCCCTTCGCTTCTACTCTGGATTCATGCAGCACTTCTTTCATCGCTTTGCTCCATACAAATCCGTCCACCACTAGTGACAAAATCAGCACTACTACATTAATCCAAAATCCATGTGTAGATTCAGCCGGATGCTGAAGCAAATGAATGCCTTCCAATGCGGTTTCATAGGCCATGATCGTTACGACAATAACAGCAACCATACAGAACAGGTTAATCACCCGTCCAAAGCCGGTAGGAAAGCGTTTTGTCGGTTTTTTCTCTGCTAGTACACTGCCCGCGAACACAAACATTTGATTCACTGCATCCGCAATGGAATGCATCATCGTAGCAAACATAGAACCACTACCTGTCAAGGCAAAAGCAATCCCCTTAATCAAGGCAATACCGGTATTACCTAACGCCGCCGAGCCCGAAGATTTGTTTCCTTTTTTGACCATACTCCAAAAGGAGTCCTCTTTCTGTTTCACTTCCATCTTGTAGCTCCTCCTGAGGTATACATAATCTGTTATATCATCGTTTGTTATGTATTATTTTTAACCCGTCCATATTCTACCTAACCAGCTGAGGAGAATCAATACAAACGATAATATTTTCCATGGAAAAGGAATGCCCCGTGTCCCCCTACGACATGAAGCATTCCCGTTACAGCCTTCTATCAGACATACCCTCAGGTTAACAACACAGATAATCTACATGCGCTGGCGATCAACATAAGTGCCTGTTTACCAGCTTGATTTCGTAATGCCTGGAATTTGGCCTTGATGTGCCAACTCGCGGAACGCTATACGAGACAGCTTGAATTTGCGCAAGTATCCTCTGGGTCTTCCTGTCAGCTCACAACGGCTTTTCAGGCGTGTTGGAGATGAGTCACGCGGAAGCTTTTGCAAAGCTTCGTAGTCCCCTTTTGCTTTCAATTCACGTCTCAGGTCCGCATATTTAGCTACAATTTCCTGGCGTTTCTTCTCTTTTACGACTTTTGACTTCTTGGCCATGTAAAGCTCCTCCTTGTGTTATATGCCAATCATGAAGGTTCACCATCACTACCACGAGATTGATGAACACGGATATGAACATGATTTCACACCATAAATAGTAATAATTACGATTACAATTTAATATAACGCTGCTCCAAGCGTGTTGTCAACCCAAGCGGTTTGAATCACAACAACATTAAAAAGCCGTTGAAACAGTAGACCCCTTTCACTCTTGTGATCGGTCTGCCGTTTCAACGGCTTTAAAATTTGTTGACTAGCTCTGTTCATTCAGCCAAATGGCAAGCTACCCAGTGATCTGGACGTGCCTCACGATAGAGTGGAATCTCTTTAGAACAACGCCCGATGGCAAAGGGGCAGCGAGTATGGAATTTGCAGCCCGAAGGCGGATTAACCGGACTAGGAATATCCCCCTTGAGCAAAATTCGTTCTCTTTTCAACTTCGGCACCGGAATAGGCACAGCCGACAGCAACGCCTTCGTATACGGATGCAGCGGATTGCCGAATAACTCGTCACGCGAAGCCGTTTCGACCATAGAGCCTAGATACATCACGCCAATACGGGAACACAAATGTTCCACCACGCTCAAATCATGCGAGATGAACAAATATGTCAAACCCCGTTCGGCCTGCAATTTGGCGAATAGGTTAATAATCTGCGCCTGTATGGACACATCCAGCGCTGATACCGGCTCATCAGCGATAATTAGATCCGGCTGAAGCGCCAACGCTCGGGCAATGCCGATCCGTTGACGTTGACCTCCCGAAAATTCATGGGGGAAACGGTCGATATGATATTCGGACAATCCACATAGCTTGAGCACGTCCAGCACAATCTGCCGGACCTCCTCTTTGGTAGCTATACCGTGATCCAGTAGCGCCTCACCAATGGCATCACCAATCCGTACACGGGGATTCAGCGAGCTATACGGGTCTTGAAAGATCAGCTGAATTTTAGGACGAAGCTCCTGCATCGCTTTGGCAGACAAGCTGTGCAGATCCACCCCTTTGTATTTTACGGTACCGTCCGTTTTATCCGTCAATCTAACAATCGTGCGGCCCACCGTGCTTTTACCGCTCCCCGATTCCCCTACCAACCCGAAGGTTTCACCCTGACGGATTGTAAAGCTGATATCGTCTACCGCCCGCACATGTCCTGAAGTACGGTTCATAAACCCGGACTTCACGGGAAAGTATGTTTTTAAGCGGTCTATTTCCAACAATGGCTCAGCCATGAACAACCGCCTCCTCATATAGCCAGCAGGATGCTTTCTGCTGAGCTGAAACTTCTTTTAATGTAGGCTCTTTTATACGGCAAATGTCCATGCAATACCCACAGCGGTCGTGAAAATAACAGGAAGTCGTCAGCTCCAGCGGATTAGGTACCTGCCCAGGGATGGAATACAGTTCCTCTTGGCGCTGATTAAGCACCGGTTTGGACTTTAGTAACCCCTGTGTATAAGGATGCTTGGGATGATTGAACAGCTGTACCACCTCGCCTTCCTCGACGATCTTGCCTGCATACATCACTATGACGTAATCAGCCATTTCGGCGACAACACCCAGATCATGGGTGATTAGCATGAGCGACATATTGGATTGGGCTTTGAATTCACGCAGCATATCGAGAATTTGCGCCTGAATCGTTACATCCAGCGCTGTGGTTGGCTCATCCGCGATAAGCAGCTTGGGACCGCAAGAAACAGCAATGGCAATCATAATTCGCTGCAGCATCCCCCCGCTCAGCTCATGCGGATAGCTTTTTAAAATCTGCTCCGGCCGGGATATACCGACCTGTTCGATCAGCTCCAGTGCTCGCTTACGAGCTTCCTTACGGCCTATTTTCAAATGCTCAATCAGTGGTTCGGATAGCTGTTCACCAATGGTCATGACTGGATTCAATGAAGACATCGGCTCCTGAAAGATCATGGATATTTCATGCCCGCGAATCGTGCGCATCTCATTTCTGCTAAGCTCTAGCAGATCGGTTTCCTCAAAACGGATGCTTCCGCCTGCCACTTTACCACCAGGACTCTGGATGAGACCCATGATCGACATCGCGGTAATACTTTTGCCGCAGCCCGATTCACCGACAATGCATACCGTTTCCCCCGGCTTCACACGGAAGCTGATATCATCCACCGCTTTAACCGTTCCTTCTTCTGTATAAAAATGAGTGCTTAAATGTTCAATGGAAAGTAAATTGTCCATGGTGTATGATCACCTACCTCTTATGTTTCGGGTCAAGTACATCCCGCAGCCCGTCACCAAAAATATTAATAGCGATGACTGTAGCAAAAATAGACAGTCCTGGCGGTATCCACAACCACGGTCGTTGCTGAAAATCCAGCACATTGTTAGCGGCATCAATCATATTGCCCCAAGTTGGTGTCGTGGGTAGCACGCCAAGGCCAAAGAAGCTGAGTACAGATTCACTCAAGATAGCTCCGCCAATATTCAATGTAGCGATAACGATCAACAACGGTAAAATATTCGGCAGCAGATGCTTGAACAGCTTTCGACGATTCGAGAGTCCCAGTACCGTCGCGGCTTGCATAAATTCACGTTCCCGCAAACTAAGCATCTGGCCCCTCACCATCCGTGCAATCCCCGGCCAGTTGACCAGACTAAGCATCAGCATGACAATATACATCCGTTGATCGGGTGGAACCTTCCAATCAGATAGCAGCGCGCCCATAATAAATAGCAGGGGCAAACTGGGAATTGTCAGCAGCAAATCAGCAACGCGCATAATAATCTGATCTGCAATCCCGCGAAAATATGCGGATATGACCCCCAGCGTAGCCCCCAAAAAGACTGACAATACCATGGAAGCCAAACCCACGGTAAGAGAAATTTGACCTGCCTGCATCACACGTGTCAGCACATCCCGTCCCAGCTTGTCTGTTCCTAACCAGTGATGGATATTTGGCGCCTTGTTCATCATTAATATATTTGTTTTATTATCGGAATAAGGAGAAAATAGCGGGCCGATAAAACAGAGCAAAAACATAAATACCACGACGAGCAGACCAGCCATAGCAAGCTTGTTTCTGAACAGCTGCCGGAGCGCTTGCTGCCACATTGAAGATTTAACAGTTGCTTGCAGTCTGCCGTTGCTCTTGCTCAAATTACTGCTCACGGATGACATTCCTTAGCCCCCTTCTTACACTTTCACACGCGGGTCCGCGATGCGATACAAAATATCGGACAACAGTGTCCCGATCACGCTCAATATGGCAATTAGCATCGTAAAGCCCATAAGTAGCGGATAATCCCGGAGCGAAAAGGATTGCATGTACAACTGACCGATTCCCGGCCAATTAAAAATCTTTTCAATAATCAGGGACCCGCCAAACAGCGCAGGTAATTCGAAGCCAACGAGCGTAATGGCAGGCAGTAATGCATTTCTCAATGCGTGCGTAAAAAGTACCTTTCTTTCCTTTAAGCCCTTTGCACGGGCTGTGCGTATATAATCCTGCTGGATCACGTCGATCATATTGCTACGGAAGTAGCGGGTCAACGACCCCAGTCCCAGCAGCGTCATAACGATCACTGGCAAGGTCATATGCTGGAGAACCTCCTTCACATACTCCATACCTGTAGCGTTACTGCCCGTATTGAGCATGCCACCGGGTGGCAACCACTTCAGGTCAACCGCTGCGATTTTAATCAGATACAGCCCGATAAAAAAAGAGGGCACAGACATGGCAGCGAAAATCACTATCATTACCAAAGTATCAAACCATGAATACTGCTTATAAGCAGCAACCACACCAATAATGACCGCGATAAACCAGGTCAGGAAGGTCGATATAACGGCCAGCAAAAACGAGTTCCAGATATATTCATTAAATAAGGTCAGCACCGGCTTCTGCTGGGCAAGCGAATAGCCAAAATTGCCATGCAGCGCATTGCCTAGCCAATTTCCATAGCGTTCAAGAATAGGCTTATTTAGGCCGTAAATTTCCCTCAGCTCCGCCTTTCTCTCTGGCGACAGCTTCAGATTGCCGCTAATGAAATCTCCCGGTGTCATGGCATACAGGAAAAAAATCATCATCGATGCGGCCAACAAAATAATAACCATATACGTCAGTCTTTTCGTTAAAAACGAGCTCATGACAGACTCCTTTCAATTCAAGGTCAGGCTACTCATTACGTTTCCCCCATTTGGGAGGCCCCTTGATCCGAACCTGATGTTCTTCACAAGGGGCCCGCAAATGTGGCTTATTTAAGGGACCATTCGAACAGATTACCAGACAAGCCAATGAACGGACTGACCTTTACATGTTCCATCCGACCATTGTAGGCATACACCGTCTTCTTATAGTTGGTAAAAATAACGGGCAGTTCATCGTTTAGCAGCACATATAATTCTTTATATATTTTCTTGCGTTCTTCCATATTCGTCGTAGACAAGCCTTTTTCATATAGCTCTTTTACCTTTGGATTGTTATATCCCTTGACTTCTCCATTAACGAATTGCTCGATTCCATCCGATGGATCTGTCAGCATGCCTGTCGAGAAGGCGGCGAGATCATAATCTTTACCTTCTACTTTGGCTACCATTGCATTAAAGTCTGCAAAGATTTCCGGCTGAAGGTCAACACCAATCGCTTTGTAATTTTCAGCCGCAAGCGCAATAAAGGTGTCTGTTTCTGGACGTTTAGAGGTCAGCAGGTGAATGGTCAGCTTCTGTCCGTTTTTCTCACGGATACCGTCACTACCTTCCACCCAACCCGCTTCATCCAGCAACTTTTTCGCTTGCTCCGGGTCGTAGTTGTATGGATTGATTCCTTCGGTCGTGTAAGACCAGAATATTGGGGAAGCTGGAATGTTTGCGACTGCCCCTGCTCCCTGAGCTGCGTCGACATAAATACTTTTCCGATCTAGTCCATAGGTCAATGCTTGACGAACCTTTTTATCCTTAAGCTTTTCATTTTCTAGATTTACTTGCAAATATCCGTAAGTGCTAGGGGTATACGGCAAAATGTTTAAAAAGCCAAGCCCTTTCAGTTTGTCAATATTTTCCTGAGTTGCGGTGAAGGATGCAAAGTCGGTATCGCCCGTTTCAATAAACTGCCAAGCATCGCCTTCTGCTGTTTTGTAAATGAAATGCTGTGTTTTCGGCTTGCCTTTGAAAAAGTGATCATTCGCCTCCAGACGAACTTCTTGCCCCGGAATAAATTTTTCCAGCTTATAAGCCCCATTCCCCAGAGGACTACTATGTAGATTCTTAAAATAATCCAGCTGTCCAAACTTATAATCCTTGCCGTAGTAGGCTTTGGACAGTACATATTCACCCAGAATCGGCAGAGCCAACGCGTTAGGTTTTTCCAACGTCGCAGAAATGGTCTGCGCATCAATTACCTTGATTCCTGCAATTTGTTTTGCCTTGCCTTCCGTATAGGCGTTGCCGCCTTTAATGTTCAGCTTTCGGATTTGACTGTCGCCAGGATAGGCTTTGTCATAGATCAACGTCCAAGTAAAAGCGACATCTTCTGCTGTCAAAGGGGAGCCATCACTGAATTTAGTACCGGGAACCAGATGAAATGTATACGTTAGATTATCTTTAGAAATATCCCAGCTCTTAGCCAGATTGGGCAGCGGAAGCCCCTTCTCGTCTACTGTGACCAGCGGAGTCCACAATTGCGAAATCACGTTGCCGTCATAGCCGCTTTGGTTAAAATACGGAGTAAACACCCCGGCTGGGTCAGTCAGACCCACAATAATCGTGTCGCTTCTCTTTTTGGACACTTCCGGCAATTTGGACATATCAGAGGCCTTTACCAAACTTGTTAATGGCTGCGTTGTAGTAGCTGTCTGTGTGTCCCCATTATTTTGGGCAGTAGCATTGTTGGAGCTGTCCGGTCCACCGTTAGAGCAAGCCGCCAGCAAAATAGAGCTCGCCAGAAGTAGACTGCTAAGTAAAATAATACTCTTTTTCAACATAATCCCCCCGAGTTAAATTATTAAATTCCGATAGAACAAGTTGTGATTAAGAAGATAAACCTCATTATAGGAATTTATTGGGGTTCTGTAAAGGGAGAACTACATTTTTTATGTAAAAAAAAGACGTCAACTCATCTGGATTCCAAATGATCGACGTCTATTTGTTTAAAGTGTTAAAGTCTGACGGGTGCGTGCAGCCTAATTTCGCTCCATATAGCCAAAAATGCTCCGATGCATTTCATCCACAGCCGAAAGCCGTGCGCTATATCCGAGTAATGTTTCTCCATCAAAATGTGCATGAATGAAGCCGGAGGCCCGGAGCTTAAAAATATGGTCGTGCGTGATTCCCTTGGACAGCTTGAGATGACGGACAATCTCAATAAAGGTTCGTGGAGACTGGCTTTGATACAAATATTTTAAAATCCTAAGCCTGCTCTTCTCCCCCAAGCTTCGGATCATTCGATATTCCTGTGGGGATAAAAAATCTTCCTCCTGAACATAAATTCCTGCCGAGTAATGGCATAACAGGAGCGACCCAAATCGATAAATAATATTTATCGGCTGAAAATGGTATTGAGGCACCAGCAACACGCGCGTCAGTCCCTCGGAAGGCTCGAACCGGAAGCCATTAGTGGTACGATCCACCCACTCCATAGAGCTATAAACGCCCTTCTCCTTATTTCTTCGTTCAGCTTCCTGTTCCAGACCGCTTAGAATACTTATATCCACATGGCGAAAATACTCTTCGTCCCAGCCAGATAGCAGTTGCAAAGCAAGTTTGCGAAGCTTCTCCATGTCGTCAGGCAGCGGAATCCCATAGGCTGATGCCTGTTGTTTTAATTCCTGTAAAGTCTGGCTTTCCAAACGGTCTACGACCTCTTCAACGCCCCCCTGATCAGAAAGCATATAGACAAGTCCATAAATAACCTTCCAATCTGCATTGATTTCCATGGACTCAAGCAATTCGGACAAACCTGGAGACAGCGTTCCACTCACTTGCTCCGCCCATCCGGCTGATAAGTCGGTCTTCTTGTAAGCCTTGCGGCAAATAAAGGTGTGTAAGCTGCTGAGCAGCTCAAACACCGGTCCATATGCTACATGTACATCGTAAGGAGCATTCACGTCGTGACTCATCGCTTTCTGTCCTCTTTTCTATCATATCTGATGTCCATTATACATACTATCGTACACCCATTCATTCTTAGTGAGCCATTCGTACGAGAATTTAGCAAAACACAGACACAAATATGAAGGAAACAAGCGCTATAATCAAAGCGCAAAAAAAGCCTGATCTCACCAGACTTTAACTGTTCAGCTATGAATTCAAAAAGGTTGTCTCCCACAAATATCGCAGGAGACAACCTTGGGTCAAATAGTATAATGTTTAAAGTTTGTTAGCTGCTACTTTCCACTCTAAAATTCCTGTGGATGCTGAACCTTTGGATACCATTTCAATTCTTAATTTCGTTGTTTTTACAGGCGTAAAAGTAGTTGTATTATACTGGTCTGCCGAAGCACCCAATCCATTAGCCTGCTTGACATTGGACCAGCTGCGACCATTCCAATACTTAATCTTGTAAGACTTAGGAACATCAATGCCACCGCCATCTTTAAACCAATAGACATCCGTTTGGGATACCGTATATTCTTGATCAAAATCATATTGGACCCATTGTGTACCTGTCTCAGGCCAAAATGAAAAAACCGTTTATTCACTGAATCAATTCCATCGCAGAATTTGATTTTGGAATAAACGGCTCTATTTATAAGCTTTTTCACACTACTCTAGCATTTTTTAGCGGGTAGGAAAACGAGTAGTATCCTTCTTGACTTGGCTCCAGGTATACCGCAACATCCAGGTATCCCACTCTGTTATTTTGGGAGAATTGCCGGCCCACATAATAGTTGGCACAGGAAAACCACCGCTAGGCTCACGCTCCTAGTCTATGGATATCAATGCCGACTCGGCCAGTGAAGCCAGTAGCTTCGCTGTTCCGGGCAACGCACGTTCGTCCAGATCAAAGGCAGGATGATGCCATTCCTGGCTTCCCGCAGTGCCGACAAAGACAAATACACCTGGGATGTTCTTCTGATAAAACCCAAAATCCTCGCTCGCCGAGGACGGTACGGGGCGAACGACTTCCAGACCGACCGCTTCGGCCACCTCTTCCGCGATAGCGGTCAACTTACCGTCATTCAGAACAGGTGGCGGACCCTCGATCCAGCGGATGGTTGCTTTCGTGCTGAAAGCATCGGCAACACCTTTTACGACCTGCTCGAAGCGTTCAGTCACCTGAGCGCGAACATTCTCGTCAAATGTGCGGATTGTTCCGTCCAAATGGGCGCGGTCAGGAATGATGTTCCAGGCGTTGCCACTGTGCAGCTTCGTGACGCTAATGACCGCGCTATCCAGCGGATTAACGCTCCGACTCACAATGGATTGCAGCGCCGTAATGATATGTGACGATACCACGATGGGGTCAATCCCTGCATGCGGCACTGCCGCATGTGTGCTCAGACCCTCCACCTCGATGTAAAAACCATCCGCCGCTGCCATTAGAGGACCTTCTTTGATGCCGACCGTGCCTACGGGCAGGTCTGGCTTGTTATGCAGGCCAAATATGGCCTGCACCCCTGCCAACGCACCGCTGTCCAGCACTTGGGCAGCGCCTTTGGCCTTTTCCTCAGCTGGCTGGAACACCAGCCGAACCGTGCCTTTCAGCTCCTGCTCCCGCTGCTTCAGGAGTATGGCTGCTCCTAACAAGGACGCGGTATGAAAATCATGCCCACAAGCATGCATCTTGCCCGGATGCACCGAAGCATAAGGCAATCCCGTCTCCTCCTGAATAGGCAACGCATCAATGTCTGCACGAAGCGCGACAGTTGGTCCCTCCTGCCGTCCGCCAATTTCCGCTACTAATCCGGTACGCAGCGGCACATCCAGAATCGTTATGTTCTGTTCTTCCAACAGACGTCGGATAAAGGCGGTAGTTTCAAACTCCTCGTTAGATAGCTCGGGATTTCGATGCAGATGGCGGCGAATATCCACCAGTTGCTGCTCCAAAACCTGCTCCTTCGTTCCGGTTGATCCACTCATCCCTATTCCTCCTTCGTGAACCCAAAATAGTTACAATTCTCTCAGACCAACAATTTCTAGGACTGCACAGGCAATCCGGCAAAAGCTTCATGCAACAACTCGAACGAGCGCACGCGCTTGTGTATATCTCTTATTCCTGTCGTAACGATCAGCTCATCGACCTGATACTTCGCTTGAATTTCCGTCAGGACAGCATAAATTTCGTCTTTATTCCCTTTGTTAATTTGCGCTTGTGTAGCTTCAATTGTATATTCTTCACCCGATTGCTTGCCAAACTTTTCTGCACTTTCCAACGTGCCCACCGTAGCCGTCTTGCCACTGGCCAGATGAATTTTGTACAGCTTGTGCTCCCCTGCTAACTCTGCAGCTTCCTCGGAAGTGTCCGCTACGATGACTGAAAGCGCAAAAAGAGCTTTCGGCTCACGTCCATAACTATAATCGAAAGACGCCCGATACGTACAGAATGAGTCCAATGCAACCTGCTCATTACTATTGATAAATTGCGAGAAAACGTAGGGCAACCCCAAACGCGCAGCAATTCCAGCACTGTCTGTACTTGTACCCAAAACGTAAATATCTGCCGGTGTTTCTGGAATCGGATTCGCCTGTAACCCGGCTAACGGTCCTTCTTCAGACGGAATATTATGAATATAGCGACTTACTTCATCAATTTTTTCTTCGAGAGAAGGCGCATCATGAACGTTTCGTTGTAACGCCTGTGTGGATTTCGGCAACCCGCCCGGTGCGCGTCCGATTCCCAAATCTACGCGACCCGGTGCAAGAGAGGACAGCACATTAAAGTTTTCGGCTACTTTATAAGGGCTGTAATGCTGAAGCATCACTCCACCAGAACCGACTTTAATACGCTCAGTGCGTGCCAGCAAGTGGGAAATGAGTACCTCTGGCGAAGAGCCCGCAACCTGCTCGGAATCGTGATGCTCTGATACCCAGAAGCGCGTAAAACCCAATTCCTCTACACGCTGTGCTAGCTTAATCGTATTACGAAGGGCCTGCGCTGCCGTTTCCCCCTCGTGTATAGGGCTTTGATCCAATACTCCGATTTTAATACTCATGTCTCCCTCTCCCGTCTAAATTGAATAGTTATATTCCGGTGTAATCCGTTTCAGGAATTGTTGGGTACGTTCCTCTTTGGGGTGGTTAAAAATGTCGTCCGGTGTGCCTTCCTCGATAATATGACCGCCATCCATAAATACCACATGATTTGAAACATCGCGCGCAAAGCCCATTTCATGTGTAACGACAATCATCGTAATGCCTTCCTTCGCAATCTTGCGGATCACCGACAACACCTCACCCACCAGTTCAGGGTCCAGCGCCGAAGTCGGCTCATCGAACAAAATCACTTCCGGGTTCAGCGCCAAAGCACGCGCTATGCCGACACGCTGCTGCTGCCCGCCGGATAGCTGGCTTGGATAATGATTTAGCTTTTCACCCAGACCGACCTTTTCCAGCACTTCAATGCTAATTTTTTTCGCTTCCTCCTGCTTGACCTTGCGGACAACGACAAGTCCTTCCATGACATTTTCCAGTGCTGTTTTATGCTTGAACAAATTGTATTGCTGGAAAACCATAGCCGTCTTTTGGCGTAGAGCCAAAACATCCTTCTTCGCAGGTCGCTTGCAGTTCACTGTAAAATCTCCAATGCTGACTTCCCCATCATTCGGCTTTTCCAGATAATTAATGCAGCGTAGCAGAGTCGTTTTTCCTGAACCGCTCGGGCCTAAAATAACGACGACCTCGCCTTTGTTCACGGTCAAATCAATGCCTTTAAGCACTTCATGTTTGCCGAACGACTTCGTAATATTTTGCAGATGGATCATGATGCTCGACCTCCATTAAACACATTGATTTTTTTCTCCACCAACCCAGATATTCGCTCGATCAATACCGTCAAGCCCCAAAATAGCAGTGCAGCTGCGATATATACCTCCAAATATTTCCAGTTGGTAGATGCCAGAATTTCAGCCTGTGCCTGGATTTCTGTGACAGAAACCGTGAAAGCCAAGGTAGAGCCATGAAGCATCCCAATAACGGAATTCGTCAGATTTGGCAAACTCACCACGAATGCCTGCGGAAATACAATCCGTCTCAGCACTTGCCACGTCGTCATCCCGACAGCATAAGCCGCCTCGATCTGCCCCTTGTTGACCGATTGAATTCCAGAACGGACGACCTCAGACATATACGCGCCACTGGTAATGGAAAACGAAATGAGTGCAAATACCATATAAGGAACATCTTTGGATTGCAGCGGCCAGCCGAAATGCTTCGCTCCCGCATCAATTAACAAAGGCAAACTGAAATAAATAAGCAGCAAATGCATCAGCATCGGTGTGCCACGGATAAATGTAACGTAACCGTGAGAAATCTGGGATAACACAGGAACCTTATAGATTCGCGCCAGCGCCGTTATTATACCGATGACCAACCCTGCCAGTACAGAAACCACCGTAATCATTAAGGTGTTGGGCAACGCGGAGAACAACCCTAAAAAGGCAGTATATATAAATCCAAAATCCAGACTCATATGCCTTTACCTCCTTTACTCAGACGAGGACTTCTCAGGTAGCGCACCACAAAACTTTTTCGTTTTTCGGGTTCTTTCTGCACTTCATCCCGATGCTCATGCCGGAGAAGCGTATTTTCCAGCACCCTGAACAATTTTTGTAAAATCAGACTGATGACCAGATAAATAAGAGATAACGCGATGTAGGTTTCAACAAAATGCTGGGTAGCCGACCCTAATGTCTGTGATTTCCCTGTCATGTCCATCGCTCCGATCGTAAATGCCAGCGAGGTATCCTTCAGATTGCCAATCACCAGATTGGAAAATACCGGAATCACCACAGCCAGCGCTTGCGGCATTATGATACGTGTAAAGGTCTGATAGCCTGACATGCCGACGGACTGTGCAGCCTCGATTTGTCCTCGGTCTACTGCCTCTACTCCTGACCTGATAATTTCGGAAATAAAGGCTCCACTATTGAGTGCGTAGGTCACTACAGCAAACCACAGCACATCCCATCTGGAGGAATTGATATCTACCAGCTTTAGTAGCTCTGGCAGGCCGTAATACACCAGAAACAATTGGATTAGAATAGGTGTTCCGCGAAAAAAGGAAACATACACCTGAGAAACACGTTTGAGAAATGGAATGTTATACATGCGAGGCAGCGCAACCAACAGACCAATGATAAGCCCCAATACAAGCGAGCTTGCTACAATAAACAAGGTGATGTGTAAGTAAGACAGCATTTTCGGGATAAAGCTAAAAACATAGTCAATATTGAACTCTCTGCTCATATGCCTGCCTCCTTTCTATACATCAGCGGTCAGAATACATAGAGTACCCTGACCGCTGAAATGTCCAAGTCTATCCTTACTTTTTACTGCTGTTACCTTCCTTTTTCACATCTTCCAGAGACTTCGTGAAATCCTCTCCAAGCCATTTAATGCTCAGCTTCGACAGCGTACCGTCGTCCTTCACTTCCTGAATGGCTTTGTCCAGGTCATCCGCCAATCCTTGCTCATTTTTATTCAGTACATACAGTACATCCGATTGAGTCAAAGGATCACCAACGGTTTTCAGAGCTACTTCTCCTTTTTCATCGGTGTTAAAACGGTTCGCAAAGTCTGTCGTAACGGTAGCATCTATACGGCCACTCGTAATTTGTTGCACCGTATCATTGGCCGCACCACTCGTATAAACGATATTCAGGGCATCTCCATGGTTTTTGTTATATTCTTTTAGCACATACGCCGCATTACTGGTTGGGCTGGTAAGTACCTTTTTCCCTTTCAAATCATCAATGGAATGAATGGTATTGTTATCCTTCGCTACAGCGACTCTGTTCAGAAAAATGCTATATGGATTTTTGTTGAACAGATACTTGGCTTCGCGCTCCGGGTTTTTTTCCATTTGATGCGATACCAGATCAATCTTGCCGGCATCGAGACTTAGCAGCAAATTTCCAAAGTCCATCGTTTTGAATTCAAACTCGTATTGAGGCAGGCGCTTGTCCAGCTCCTTAATCAGCTCCACATCAAAACCTGTTAAATTTCCGTTTTCGTCAATAAAACATACATTTTTGAATTGAGTACCTGTGCCTACGATAATTTTCTTCACGTCTCCGCTTGAACCTGACGCGCTAGACGCGTTATCTGAGGAACCGCAGCCTGCCAACACCAGGATGATTGCCATAACAGACAATATTGCAAACCACTTTTTCATATGAATCCCCCTCATCTCTTTGTATATCAGCAGTTTGCGACATACATAGTAGCTACAGTATATAATAATCAATAATTCCTATAAACTTAATTGGTTTTAGGATGTGATTAATTTAACACCTGGAAATCTATATGTCAATCCACCAAGCTATAGAACTTTTCTATAACAAAACAGCACCCCGGAAGCCCTCTGTCAGTGCATCTGCAAAATCCGAGGTCACTGCACAGTCTTCTTTGGTCGCAATTATGCTAATCTGCATCGACACCCCAGCTACCTCTGGAACATGGATACGGAACAGTTTCTGATCTTTCACTTCACGGTTTACACAGACATCCGGCAAGAAGGCAATACCCGCTTCTTCCAATACCAGCTTTTTGGCCGTGACCACATTGTCTACCTGAAAAGCAATGTCTGGTGGCTGCTCCAGTGATTCAAAAGCGTGATGAATTCTCATCCAATCTAGTGATCCGCATTCAAAAAACACCAGTGTTTCACGTTGAATATCCTGTATGCTGGCCTTTCCTGTCTTCATAAACGGATGGCCGTCGTATACATACAGGGAAATCGGATCTTCATAAAAAGCAAGCGTACGGATAGCCGGATGCATCACTTTACGGACAAAACTAATGTCTACCTCACGGTTCAACAGTTTATGTAGCAGTTGATCCGTCGTTGCCGTCACAATTTTGTAGTTAACCTCTGGATAACGGGCACCAAGCTGCTTTAATATCTCTGGAATAATGTAGTTCGACACCGATATCGTGCAGCCAATTCGAATTTGTTGAGGGGCTTTCTTACGCTGTTGGAGCTTTTGCTTCCCTTTTTGCAGCACCTGAAGCATCTGCTCCGCATAAGGAAGAAACTTTCGTCCATCCTCCGTCAGAACCGTTTGCTTGCTTTGACGGTCGAACAGCTTGCATTCTAGCTCGCGCTCTAGCGTCTGAATCCGGGCTGTAACAGAGGGCTGGGACAAGAACAAGGCTTCTGCCGCCTTATTAAAGCTCCCATAATGATTCACGTATACAAAGGCTTCCATATTCTCGATATTCATACGCAAGTCCCCCAGTAAGTTTTATATACACTTATCCAATATATTAACTCGGTTTTTTTGTATCATAAAACTCACTGAACGACCTGTCAATGGACATATTGAAAAAAATATCTATAATTTTAATAGCTCATTTAATTCTTTAACAGAACGTTCCAACCGTGCAACCAATTCTTCGGACAACCCGTATAGTCCATCCGGCAGACGTTCGACCCACTGATCCACTGCATACACCCCGCCAAGAATATGTCTTCCGCCCAGTGCATTGATAACCGGCTTCAATGCATAGTCAATGACCAGCAGGTGAGCCAGTGTGCCTCCGATAAATAAAGGCAAGACAGGTTTCCCTCTTAGTCCCTCCTGCGGAACCAAATCCAGAAAGATTTTCAATAGTCCTGAATAGGACGCCTTATAGACTGGAGAAGCCACAATGACGGCATCCGCTGCTGCAATCAGCGCAAGTGATGCTGTGATATCAGGGCTGTTAAAGTTAGCTGTGACTAGATCCTCCGCTGGCAAGTCGACCACATTCAGCAGTTTGACCTCCGCTCCAGCCTGCTGCAACTGCTCCGTTGTATAGTGAATCAAGCCGTATAAACGGGATTGTGTAGACGGACTGCCTGATAGGATGACAACCTTGGACATATTTTTTCCTCCTTCTGTTATGCGTCAACCTTCACTTTAGATCTGGCCGCTGTGTAGCGGTTCTCAGGTATAGGCACGCCCAAGTTTTCACGCAGTGTGCTAAATTCATAATCCTGACGGTACACACCGCGTTCCTGCAAAATAGGCACAACCAGATTTACGAAGTCATGCAGACCCGATGGTACATCAGAACCAATAATGAATCCGTCTGCTCCTTTTCTATCAAACCACTCCTGCACTCGATCCGCCACCTGCTCAGCGGTTCCGATAAAAGAGGTTTTCGGCGTAGCTGAACGCAACGCAACCTCGCGTAAGGTCAAGTTTTGTTCCTTGGCTACTCGTTTGATTTTATCTGTACCGCTGCGGAACGCATTGCTGCCAATACCATCAAGCTCAGGGAATGGCTCATCCAGCGGATATTGTGAGAAATCATGATGATCGAAGAAACGTCCCAAATATTTTAGCGCAGCCTCAATCGTCACCAGATTCGTGATCTCTTCATACTTACGTTCCGCTTCCTCCGTTGTATTGCCAATAATCGGCGATATGCCTGGCAAAATGACAATATCCGCTTCGGATCTACCATAGCGTACCGCACGTTCTTTCACATCATGATAAAACTGCTGCGCTTCCTCTAACGTTTCATGTCCTGTAAATACAGCATCCGCTTCCTTGGCGGCCAGGTTTTTGCCATCCTCCGAGGAACCTGCCTGGAAAATAACCGGCTGTCCCTGCTTGGATCGTCCAATGTTCAGCGGACCCTGCACAGAGAAAAACTCACCTTTATGGTTCAATGTATGCAGCTTTTCAGGATCAAAAAATACTCCAGCTTCCTTATCACGAACGAACGCATCCGCTTCCCACGAGTCCCACAGTCCTTTCGTAACCTGTAAATATTCCTCTGCAATTTTATAGCGCTGCGGATGCGACGGGTGCTCGCCTTTGCTAAAGTTAAGGGCAGAGCCTTCCAGCGGGGAAGTCACCACATTCCAGCCTGCACGACCTCCGCTAATATGATCAATGGAAGAAAACTGGCGTGCTACCGTGAACGGTTCGCTATAGGAAGTCGACAATGTGCCAACCAGTCCGATATGCTTCGTCACTCCAGCCAAAGCAGACAAAATCGTAATTGGCTCAAAACGGTTCAGAAAGTGAGGAATGGATTTTTCGTTAATGAACAGGCCATCTGCGATAAATACGAGGTCGAACTTTCCTTCCTCTGCCTTTTGCGCCTGCGTTTTATAAAATTCAAAGTTAACACTCGCGTCCGCAGGTACTTCAGGGTGACGCCAAGTCGTCATGCTTCCCCCAACGCCGTGAATAATCGCACCAAATTTAATTTGTTTATTCTTAGCCATAACTCTTCCACCTCTCTTGAACATGATTGTTATACCACTTGATTGTAACTTTCCAGCACTTTACCCAACTCTTCCAGATCCGGGTTGAGCAGGGCTTCATATTTGTTATCCCCGCCTACTTCGACGACAGGAACATAACGAACACCATATTTGGTTTCCAGCACGTCACGCAGCGCATCATTTCCGTCCACTTGGATATTTTCATACGGCTGATTTTGGGATTCCAGGTACGATTTGATCTCTCCACAAAAATGACAGCCGGTTTTGCTCCACAATACAACTTTAGGTTTGGACGACATATACATACCTCCGTGAGCTTAATGTTTATAATTCCGATGAATTAAATAAGGATTATATTTATAATGTATCCTGCCGACCCTTTTCCGTCAATCGCTTGTGTAATAGACATTGCTAATTCAACGATAGAAAATTTTAATCTTATATCGTATTTAATCGGTTTATTGGTAGCTCAGTTATTTAAATTTAGGGGAATTGGAGTTTAAATGTGCCTTGACGCGGATATCCTTGGAATAGTAGCGCCCTTGTGGTGAAATGAAATGGGGTTGAGTAAATGCAGGATTGGGCCGAGGTTGCTATACGCACATTAATGGCTGTCGCTATATTATTTTTAATCACCAAAATTCTTGGAAAACGTCAGGTATCCCAGCTTTCCTTGTTCGAATATATAACAGGAATCACGATAGGTAACCTGGCTGCTACCATTCCTATGGAGCGTGAATCCACCTGGTATCTAGGCCTCATAGCCTTGTCAGTATGGGTACTGACAACACTTGGCATTGAATATTTGCAAATTAAAAGCAAGAAAATCAGAGATATAACAGATGGAAGGACAACAATCCTGATCAAAGACGGCAAAATTTTAGAGGATAATCTGAGAAAGGAACGGCTCACCCTGGATGAACTCATGGAGCAGCTACGAAGCAAGAATGTATTCAAAGTATCTGATGTAGAATTTGCTCTCATGGAAACCAGTGGCGAAGTCAATGTGCTGTTAACCAAAGACAAGCAGCCTGTGACGCTTAAAGATTTGAATATGTTTCAGCTACCGGAGAAAGAACCCACAGCAGTCATTATGGATGGACAACTTATGGAGCAACAAATGGCATATATGGGGATTACTCAACAATGGCTGGATGCCAAGCTAAAGGAAAAGAGCCTGACGGTCAAAGATGTGTTTTTCGCGCAGGTGGACACGCAAGGGGAGCTATATATTGACCCATACAGTGATAATGTACAGATGTCCAAGGCACAGGATTCGAATCAAGCTGTGCTGACGCTGCTGCAGCAATGTACAACCGAGCTGCAAAAACTGGCTACGAATTCCAGCGAACAGCAAAGGAAACAGTTGTATGAGCTATGCTCACACAACTTGAAGGAAGCTATCCAGGAAATGCAGCCGGTAAATTCATCTAAGTCCTGAGCACATACGCATATGCCATAAGAGTATAAGCATGGGAGTTAAAAAGGAGCGTCCTTCAGCCGCTTATGGCTTTGAAGACGCTCCTTTTTATATTACTGTGCCGGTGTACATTTCACAGTTGTTGCTGCCTTTCATTCCTTGCCGGCGCAGCGGCAGCATAACCGTAAATACCGTTCCTTCTCCCACCTTGCTGGATACAGAGATAGAGCCGGTATGCATCTCTGTTATTTTATAAGCAATGGACAGTCCCAAGCCGCTGCCTCCTGCAGTTCGGGCCCGTGACTGGTCTGCTTTATAAAACCGTTCAAAAATGCGTTGCTGATCCTGTTCGTTGATGCCCTGTCCCGTGTCCGCAATGCGGATAACCGCCTGTTCACCGTTACTTGAAAGAGAAACAGATATGCTTCCACCCTGTGGTGTAAATTTAATGGCGTTGTGAAGGAGATTTACCCAAACCTGGCCCATCAGATCCTCGTCCGCGTTGATCTCAACGATATCCACCTCAACAGTCATCTCGATTTTTTTAGCCTCCCATTGCGGTTCGCAGGCGAGAATAAGCGAAATTAGCTGCTTGTCCAGCCGATAAAGGGACGGACGAAACAGATGCCGCTCCGAATCCAGAATCGCCAGCTTCATGAGATTATCGCTTAGCTTGGATAGACGAATACACTCCGTCTCGATGATCGTCAAATACCGGTCACGCTGTTCACGATCCAGATTCTCGTCCTTGAGCGCCTTGGCGAATCCGATTATCGAGGTCAGCGGTGAGCCGATTTCATGGGATACGTTTGAAATAAACTCCTCCCGCAGCTTTTCCATAGCCTTCAGATTTGCAGCCATATCATTGATACTGTCCACCAACTGTACATAAGGATGCGGCCTCCGATGTTTTCCGTTCCTCCCGCCGAGATCCCAATCCAGATTAATGTGAAAGTCTCCTTGCGAAATACGTTTTAAAGCATCGATCATTTCGGTAAAAGCGTGCTGTTCTCTAGGCTGGAAGAAGCGCCTTACCGTCATACTGATAATACCGAAGAAGAAAAAGCCTAGCGTCGTATTCATAAGAAAGACGAACAAACCATGGGGAGCCCATGACATGTGCGAATAGATCGCCTCCATAATAAAGAACGCGGCAGTCCAGCTGAGATACAGCACCAATAACACCAGCATGAGTCTCGCAAGGATATGGAGGAATCCCGGTTCTCGCTTCATTGCCTTACCTCCAGCCGATAACCCAATCCTCGGATCGTACTGATCCGGAAGGAGTGGCTTGCCTCCGGAAACCGTTCCCGAAGGCGTTTGATATGGACATCAACCGTTCTTTCGTCTCCCTCATAATCATAACCCCAGATCTGTTCGATCAACTGGTCGCGGGTAAAGGTTTTGCCAGGATAGCTGGCCAGCTTGAAGAGCAGCTCAAATTCCTTGCGCGGCAGGGTAAACTCCTCTTGCCCAGCCCGGCATTCAAATGTATCACTCCGCAGGACAAGATCTCCGACAGTCACTGATTTGGAAACCATGATACGATAGCGTTTTAATAAAGCCTTCACGCGTGCAACAAGCACCATGGGGTCGAATGGCTTGACAAGATAGTCGTCCGTTCCGAGCGCGAAACCTTTCACGATCTGTGACGTCTCGCTTTTAGCTGTAAGCATAAGCAGCGGCAGGTCGATTTGCTCTCTCAGCTTACGGCACAACTCCCAACCATCCATTCCCGGCATCATGATATCAAGAACAAGTAAATCGACCTTGATTTGCTCAAAAATGCGCATCGCGTCCAATCCATCCACCGCCTCGACTACATCCAGACCTTCCATCCTCAAAAAGTGTCCGACCATTTCGCGAATATGCGGATCATCATCAACGACCAATACACGCGCCATTTCAATCCCCCCCCTAACTAGTTCTGCCTTAAATCTCTCATCCTCGTCAAGAAGACTGCCATCTTATGCTTTACGCATATATGCACGCACCGTAAGCGGCGCGAAGATCGCCACAATGACTGTAGCGCCAAGCAGGGAGATCGCCAGTTCCCCGCCAATCGTTCCCGTATTCGCAAGCTCCCTGACTGCGTTCACAAGATGTGAAATCGGGTTAACGTTCACAAACCACTGTAGCCAACCAGGCATTGTGTCCACAGGCACAAATGCGTTGGAAACAAAAGTGAGCGGAAACAGAACAATCATGGAGATGCCCTGTACACTGGAAGCAGTGCGGGCAATCACGCCAAAGAAGGCGAAAATCCAGCTGACTGCCCAGGAACACACGATGACCAAAAGCGCGGCGATAGCAACACTCAGCAGCCCTCCCTCTGGCCGATACCCCAAAATATACCCCATGGCGAAGGTAAGTACAGTCGCAATAGTATACCGGATACTGTCAGCCAGCAGAGCTCCAGCCAAAGGCGCAATACGTGCGATTGGGAGTGACTTGAACCTGTCGAACACTCCTTTGTCCATATCCTCACGTAGTTGGACGCCGGTAACGACGGAGGTCGAGATCACAGTCTGCACGAGGATGCCTGGAATAATAACCGGCAAATAATGCTGCACGTCTCCTGAGATGGCGCCACCAAAGATATAGGTAAACATAAGTGTGAAAATGATCGGCTGGAGCGTGACATCAAACAATTGCTCGGGAGTATGCCGGATCTTCAGAATGCCCCGGTAGGCCATCGTCATGGAATTGAAGAACGCCTGTCTGAAACTCACAGACTTCTTCAAAGTGCGATCAAAACCTGTCATAACCGTAGTGCTCTTCATGCTCTCGCCCCCTCCCCAGCATGCGCTCCTTGGGACGTCTGCTGCTCGTTTACTTGTGCCCCATGACCAGTGATGGACAAAAACACCTCGTCAAGCGTCGGCTTTTGCACACTCATTTCTGCTAGACGAATCTCTCCAGTACGGAGGGCAATCAGCAGGTCCGTTACCCGATCTGCATTGGCCATCGGAGAAATAATCTTTCCAACTTCCACTGACACGCTGGACTTGACTGAAAGCACCTGTTCAACGATCTGAACAGCTCTCTCAATGTCCTGTTGATTTTGCACTTTGAGTTGCAGAGTCGACGCCCCCACTGCCGCTTTCAGTTCATCCACCGTACCCTCAGCGACTACCCGGCCATGATCGATCACCGCGATTCGGTCAGCAAGTTGATCCGCCTCGTCGAGGTACTGGGTAGTGAGCAGTACGGTGGAACCGGTCTTGACCAGACGCCGGATCGTGTCCCACATCTTGACACGCGTGCGCGGGTCTAGTCCGGTAGTCGGCTCATCCAGGAAGATCAGCGGCGGCTTAGCGATGAGACTGGCGGCCAAGTCCAGTCGGCGGCGCATGCCTCCCGAAAAATTTTTTAACGGTCGCTTGGCTGCTTCGGCCAAGCCAAATTCCTCCAACAGCTCCGCTGCCTTATGACGCGCCTCGGCACGTCCCAGTCCAAGCAGTCTAGAGAAGATGATCAAGTTCTCAGTAGCGCTAAGCGACTCATCGACCGATGCGTATTGGCCTGTTACCCCGATCAATTGACGCACAACCTGCGGCTCCTTTACTACATCGTGCCCGAAGATACGCGCTGATCCACCATCAGGTCGCAATAACGTTGACAGCATTCGGATGGTAGTCGTCTTACCTGCTCCATTAGGGCCGAGCACACCGTAGATCGTGCCAGCATGGACATTCAAATCGACACCGTCAACCGCATGCTTATCACCAAAAGTTTTAACGAGTCCCCTTGCTTCAATGGCCAAGGTCTCTTTTTTGTCTGTATAATCCACATTCATATCCTCCCTATACGGTTTCTATAGCGAGGATAACCCACGTTTATGAACTGAATATGAATAGAAAGATATTGAACCTATTTACACTGTAAAAAAATAATCTCGTTCTACCTTGCTCACTCTTAAACCAAATGTTTTATACCACTCGGATTTCCCTTTTTCCTGCGCTACCTTGTGCAGCTCGTTATGTTTCCAATTTTTTATAGCGTCTAGAGACTCCCAATAGGAAACTGTGATGCCTACTCCATTGTGATCACGAACACTTTCCACACCTAGAAAACCAGGCTGCTCGGCAGCCAGTTCCACCATTTTGTCTCCCATCACTCCGTATCCGCCATCTCCTTCCGTACGTTCAGAAGTAAAGATAGCCGCATAATAGGGTGGCCGAGGAGTTTTAGCAATTGAGTTCATATGTTCCTCCTAAAACAAAAATATATAACCTTTCTTTCATTTGATTATAATCATAAATATTAAATAAAAAAAATGAATATATCTGATATGATACATGAATATATTTCATTAAAAAAATAGGAGTGAACAGGAATTTGTTTAAATATAAGATTTTTCTTTGCGTAGTTGAAATGGGAAGTTTCACAAAGGCCGGGGAAGTTTTAAATCTTACACAATCGGCAATCAGCCATGCGATCTCTGGATTGGAACATGAATTAGGGTTGACTCTTCTGATCCGAGGTCGTTCAGGCATCAGATTGACCAATAACGGAGAAAGATTGATGAAGCAATTTAGAGAGATCGTACAAATGGACGAAAAGCTCTACCAAGAGGTAGCTCTAATTAAAGGATTGGAAATCGGAACCGTAAAGATCGGCACATTTTCAAGCGTCTCTATTCATTGGCTGCCCCGTATTCTAAAAAAATTCAATGAGCAGTTTCCTCTTATTGAAATAAAACTGCTCGATGGGAACTACCATGAAATTGAGAGCTGGATAATCAGTGGGGAGGCTGATTTCGGCTTTGTGAACCTCCCCACGCTAGACACATTAGAGGCGTTGCCCTTAAAAGAAGAAAGCATGCTTTGTCTACTTCCTTCCGATCATATTCTGGGAAAGCAAGCCTCCATTCGAGTAGAACAGCTCAGAGATGAGCCTTTTATTATGCCTGTTGCAGGCTGTGACACCGATGTAAGGAATATTTTTTCACAGCATAATATGTCACCTAAAATCAAATATGAATTAGAAGATGACCATGCGATTATGGCTATGGTGCAGAATGGACTAGGCGTGAGTATTCTTCCTGAAATGATCCTGTCTCACATTCCTTACGACATCTCTATTCGTCCATTGGATGAGAGGCATTCCCGTACTATCGGTATCGCTACCGCTTCCTTAAAAAATGTTTCTCCAGCAGCTAAAAAATGTATGGACTTTATTAATGAATGGATCAACTAGCTTCATCATGTCGGCCAAGGAAGCGGATTTTCAAAACTGGACCAGTCCATATCCATTTCATTATCGTTCAGCAGACATTCATCTAGCTCTTCTTCCAAGTCCGGTCGATTCATTCCGATACCGATCATGACGATTTCGTTCATGCGATCGCCCCATTGTTCATCCCATTGGTCCAGAGCCTCAGGGTCAGCTGCAACGATCTCCTGCCGTTCTTCTTCGGATAATGCAGCAAGCCAGCTTCCCGCAGGGCCAAATTGAATAGATGGTCCTGCCTGACTAATACTCGCTGCCCAATCCTGCGGGGTTGCAATCCAGGCCAAACCTTTGGCGCGAACGATCTCCTCCGGCCAATAGTTCATAAATTCAGCCAATCTTGCAGGATGAAATGGTCTTCTACGACGATATACAAAGGAATTTATCCCATATTCGTCCGTTTCCGGTGTATGGCTTTCAAGCTCCAGCTCCCGAATCCATCCAGCGGATTGACTAGCCTTGTCAAAATTGAACAGCCCTGTATTCAAAATGTCCGAAGGAGCGACCTTTCCCTTGGAAGTACGAATGATTCGGGCTTCAGGCTGTAATCTCCGCAGCACACCCTCCAGCTTATCCAGCTCAGCAGACTGAACCAGATCGCACTTATTCAGAATCAATACATCACAGGTTTCAATCTGGTCTATGAGCAAGTCCGAGATATCACGCGTGTCGTCTTCACCAGTAGCCTGCCTGCGATCCAGTAACGTTTCTCCTGATTCAAAATCATGCCAGAAACGGTTCGCATCGACTACGGTCACCATGCAATCCAGTTTTGCCAGCGATGCCAAATCAATGCCAGTTCCTTCATCGGCGTACGTAAAGGTTTGAGCGATTGGCACAGGTTCACTGATGCCTGTAGATTCGATTAAAATATAATCAAACTCGCCTTGTTCCGTCAGCTTCTTGACCTCCACCAATAAATCTTCACGCAATGTACAGCAAATACAACCATTAGACAACTGGACCAGTTTTTCTTCTGTTCTGGACAAGCCGCCCTCTTTTTTAACCAGCTCGGCATCTATATTCACTTCACTCATGTCATTGACGATGACTGCCACTTTCATTCCGTCCCGATTGTTTAATACATGATTCAATATCGTTGTTTTTCCTGCACCCAAATATCCGCTCAACACTGTTACCGGTATTGGTTTCTTATTCATCGCTGGTACCCTCCTTTGAATATTAGCTTTCTCTTCTATAAATCGTAATAATTACTATTAATATCAACTTTCAGTAATATACAGCATCCCTTTTGCCTTGTCAACTGTGAAGAAACTCTTGAAATGAATAATCTAAGGTTGCTTCGTTGCGATATCTGTTTATGGTTCCTATTCTAGTTGTCATTGTGATAACCCAACAAAAGCTAGCCTCTTTGGAAAGTCATGACCAAACAACCAGGAACGTGGTTGTGGTGGAGCTTCATCGGATTTGGCTTATTTTATGCTCCGCTATGCTTCGCATCGGCTTATTCACCGGGTTGGTTGATTGCGGGAACCCGGCAAATTACTATTATTTCTGGTTCTTTGCTTGTCCCTTTATTTTCGGAATTCTGCCTGTCATACTCGCCTCATTCGCCTATCCATTAGGTAATCGCAAAATGATGGAAGTCTGCGCGGGACGATTGAATGCCTATCAACGTGTGCTCGGGATGACATTGGCTAGCTTACCCTTCTGGTTATTGCTTTCGTTGTATGGAGTTTTCAGCGCGGGAATGCCAAGTAAGGAACAGACGGTACAGTCCGCCTTGGTGGCTGTGTTTTTCAGGGGTGATCGCTACGGTTTTATTTTTTAAAGCTACAGATCAGGTTCGTGGAAATATGCAAAAGCTGGGACCGTAGAAGCAACACAATCTCTGGAAGTTCTTTATGCATTAATGGGAGAATTATTTTTTTTATATCCCCATGCCGTCTCCTTTATCATGGATGGGTATGTTCATCGTCATCCTCGGCATGATTCTGCGCAGTTATGTAACACATGCTAAAAGCTTTATGTAACTTCAGGCATTAGAAAAAGACCGCAAAATAGATGCGGTCTTTTTAAATTTCTTATATCGAACAATCTTACTTTTCTACAATTTTTTTGAATTCGATCATAAAGTCTTTAGGATCTGATTCTACAGTATAAGGGAATACACCTTGTTTCGTATGCAAATAAAGAACACCATGGCCCTGCCCGATACTTTTAAACGATATATCATATACCTCATTGAGAGAAAACTCCCGGTACGCTGATACAATTTTAGTTGTATACAAGTGTAAAACTCGACGATGAATGACTGTTTCCTGTTTTAACGGAGTTACGATCCTTTCCGCTTTGTAATACGGCTGGACTGAAACAATATTGTGCACACGATCCCTCCACATTTATTATCAATCCAGACGGACATGACGCAAATCCTGCACTATGGGCTGCTTTCATTTTGGTTGTTTTGAAGACGTATTTTGTTCCAATACCGGCGCCAACTCATCCTGAACACTGTTTTCCCATAGAGGGACTCCCGAACGGTAGGCAGCTCTTCCATTTAGATGTCCGGCTACGGGAGAAGTGATAAAGACAAATACAATGGCAAGCAGTAATTTGATACTGACCACGTCTACATAAAACAAAAAATAAAGAAAGGCTCCTGTTAATACGCAAAGCACGCCAAGCGTTGCACTTTTGGTTGCGGCGTGAGAACGTAAATAAACATCTGGCAGCCGCATCAATCCAAACGCGCTCAATCCACAGAACAGAGCACCGAGTAAAACAAGGATCGCAATAAGCAACTCACCGATCAAGTTCATCACCCCCAGTATCTATGACGGCGTCTCTTTCTATATATCTCGCCAATGCCGTTGTTCCTATGAACGTCAGTATTCCTATAACAAGAACAATCTCAATAAAATCCTGTGTCCTCAGCTGCATGCAGATCACAGCAATCATAGCTAGCAGATTTATACCTATCGTGTCCAGCGCTGCTACCCTATCCGGACGTGTCGGTCCTTTAATCAAACGGTACAAGCAACCTAATATGGCTAAGGAGAGAATAGCCAGTGATGCAGTCAAAAGTGCCGAAACTATCACTGTGTCACCTCCATGATCGCTTTTTCAAATGTCCCTCTAATTTGCTCAGAAAGCAGTGTCGCGTCCTGTATGTCCATGGCATGAATATACAGCATTTGACCTTCTCCAGATACTTCTAGAGTGAGCGTTCCTGGTGTCAGACAAATGAGGCACGATAAAATAGTGATCTCCCAATCTGACTTTAGGGCGGTCTCATAGGCAAAAATGCCTGGGCGGATCGTCAGCTTCGGGCGGAGAATATGATGGATAACCGCAAAGCTGGAAACGATCAGTTCCCGCATAAACAGAAGTAGCAGCTTTAGGATGGCCCATATACGCTTCAGGTAGAAAGGTTCTGGACGGAATTTACGCAAAACAAGCAATATGGCTATCCCTAGCAGAATGCCCATGGTGAACCGCGACCCTGACCAGTCGTTGTTAAGTAGCATCCAGAGCAACGCAATCATCAGATTTAATAATATTTGAAAGACCATCTTCATCTACTCCTTTATTACAGCTTCGATGTATAGCGCGGGATGAGCCAGCACATCCCCGGCTTGTGCAACATAGGTATAGACCCAATCCGCCCCGATGCCCATCAATATAACCAGAACGAGCAAACCGGCCGCCACAGCATTCACACTTTTTAGCCCTATCCTCGGCAAGTCGCCTTCGGGTTCATTCCCCCAAAATGCAAGCCTGAATACTTTGATCAGCGAATACAGCACAAGGAAACTCGAGCCTAGCCCAATCAAGGATAATGTCAGCATTCCGGCATCCAGTCCGCCCCGAGTGATCAACACTTTACCGGCAAACCCGCTGAGCGGTGGAATACCTACAAGTGCAAGGGCCAGTGTAAAGAACATCCAGCCGATTAAGGGATAGCGTTTGATGAGGCCCCCCATATCTTTTAATTGGTCCGTTCCCGCTGCAGTGATAATGATGCCCCCAAGAATAAACATTAATCCTTTCGCCAACATATCGTGCAGCAAATAGAAAACCGCCCCATTCAATGCATCTGGTGTCGCTGCAGCCAGACCGAAGGCCACAAAACCTACACTGATAATGACGTTGTAATTAAAAATACGGGGAATATCATTATAAGCTACCGCTCCCAGTCCTCCTAGAATCATCGTAGCCGCCGCCATCCAGGCGATCCACGTATGCGTGAGTCCGGGATCATTCACAAAAATAAGAGTAAAGGTCCGAATGATTGCATACAGTCCCACTTTTGTCAGTAACGCACCGAACAAGGCCCTTATAGCAGACGGCGGCGAACTGTAAGAACCCGGCAGCCAGAAAAAGAGGAATAACCCCGCCTTCAATGCGAACACAATCAGGAACAGAACAGCGATCACATTGAGTACGCCGCCCTGCCCCGCTTCAGCAACCCGCTGAGACAAATGAGCCATATTCAGGGTGCCTACAGCCGCATATAGATAAGCAACTGCCGCCACAAAGAGTGTGGAAGACACAATGTTAATAAGCAAATATTTGGATGTTTCCCGAAGCTGGAGCTTCGTTCCCCCCAGTGAAATTAAGGCATAGGAGGAAATCAGCATAACCTCGAAGAAAACGAACAAATTGAACATATCTCCTGTAAGAAATGATCCATAGACACCTACAAGCAGGAAGTGAAAAAAGGTATAGTAATAAAAACGCTCCCGTTCTGCCCCTATACTGCGGAAGGAGTAGAGGAGAATACCCAAGCTTACCACTGAAGCGGTCAGCACAAGCAGAGCCGCAAACATGTCCCCCACGAACACAATGCCATACGGCGGCACCCATCCCCCCATTTGCAAAGTTTGTATCCCCCCGCTATGAATGCGGTAAATCAGCACAAGAGCACTTATAATATTCAAAATGGCGCTAACTGTACTAATGAGCCGCTGAAGCAGAATCTTCTCCTTCAGAAAAATCAATATAACGGCGGTACACAAGGGAATTAAAATCGGTAGTGCCAAGAGATTGGTCATTGTTCTTCCCCCTTAACACTGTCGATTTCATCGGTGCCCAACGTCTGGTATGAGCGGTAAGCAAGCACGAAGAAAAAGGCAGTGACTCCAAAACTGATAACGATAGAGGTCAGAATTAACGCCTGCGGTAAAGGGTCCACATAAGTTTCCGCTTTACCTCCTAATACTGGAGCAGCTCCCGTCTTTAGCCCGGCCATCGTCAGTAGCAGCAGATGGACGCCATGTGTTAGCAAGGAAGTACCCAAAACAATACGCAGAAGACTCTTAGATAGAATCAGGTACACTCCAATTGTAAATAAAATACCGACTGCTACAGCCATAATCAGTTCCATTTCACTCATCCCCCCCTATGGTAAAAATAATACTCATGGTCACACCTACTACAGCCAGGTATACCCCCAGATCAAAGAGGACTGCTGTAGCCAGCTCGGTATCACCCATAATAGGCAGATCGAAATGGCCAAAGGCATGGCTGAGAAAAGGGGCTCCGAAAACAAACGAGCCAGCCGCAGTCAGAATTGCAATGAGCAGCCCCACCGCCGTGATCATGCGGTAATTCACCGGAAGGACTTTACGAACCGTGTCCATTCCGAAGGAGATCGCCATCAAAATAAGCGCAGCTGAAGTCATCAGCGCTCCGATGAAGCCACCTCCCGGATTATTGTGTCCGGCAAAGAACAAATACATTGAGAAGGTGAGAATCACGATTATGATAACCTTGGACAGGGTTCGCAGGATCACATCATTACTCCGGAGCGGAAAGGCAATTCCCCCCCCCTTCTTATTTTTGTTGGCGGGTGAAATACCAGGCTCCATTTTCAAGTTAATCAAGGCATAAATGCCGAGGGATGCAATAGCGAGAACCATAATTTCGAATAAAGTATCGAATCCCCGGAAGTCAACGAGAATGACATTGACTACGTTTTTCCCTCCGGCCAAGGAATAGCTTTCTTTAAGGAAAAACTCCGAAATGGGAGCGAATGGACTACTGCCCATGGCTGCCAGCGCAATGAGTGTCATCGTAATTCCTACACCTACAGCGATAATCAAATTCGGCAATCTAAAGCTCAGACGCTCCTTATCCTTCTTTAACTTTGGAAGATACTTAAAGCACAGAAGGAACAGAATGACGGATACTGTCTCCACGATCATTTGTGTTAACGCAAGATCCGGTGCGCGGAAGATAACAAACAGCAGGGTCACCATGTACCCGACTGCACCGGTGAACAAAATCGCGTTGACCCGCGACTTGGCAAAGGGTACGGCAAACGCTGCTAGAAGCATTACAACAACAATGACAGCCTCATAAAAGGCCAACGGAGCATAGTGGCCCATACCCAGCGATATCCCTTGCGTCCCAAGCATCACACTTCCCAAGGCAATGACGAAAAAGCCAAATATATAAAGCAAATAGTGTCTGTTTGATCCCGTCATATAGAGATTTGTGAAGCGGTTCGATCCACGCTCCAGCACTTGAAGAGATCCATCATACAAGAGATTAAGAAAATTGCTACCGTTCCATTCCCGATCCAGAATCCGCAGTCGGGTGTATCTTCTATAGAGAAGTGTCCCGGCAGCGATAACACCCAGTGTCATGAATATCTCAGGTGTCCAACCATGCCAGAAATGTATGGAGACACCGAAGGTTTCCACTGGCGACAATAGCTCGTTATAGATCGAGCCCATAGCCGGCTCAATCAGAGAATAAGACAAGAGATCAGGAAATAAGCCGAATACCACAGCGAGTGAAACCAGCAGGACTGGGGAAATCAACAGACCCAGCGGTGCTTCATGCGGTATTTTATCGAGCTTCTCCGGCTGAAGCTTACCAGTAAAAGTCTTAAAGACCAGAATCATACTGTAAACAAAAGTGAATACACTGGCAATCCATGCAATCACCGGAATTAGAATCATCCACGACTGTGTATTCAGAACATCCAACTCCCGAATATTCAACACAGCGGTAAAGAACATTTCTTTACTCAGAAAACCGCTGAATGGTGGTAACCCTGCCATGGAGAAAGCCCCCATCAACGCCACAGAAAAGGTGACTGGCATTAAGGACATTAAACCGCCGAGCTTGCGCAGATCCCGAGTGTTCACCTCGTGGTCGACAATACCAACCACCATAAATAGAGAGCCTTTAAAGACGGCATGGTTGATCAGATGAAAGATGGCCGCCGCAGTAGCCGTCGTATAGAATAACGACTCCTCTGTACCAGAAAAAAAGGCAGAAGCCGATCCCAGCCCGAGCAAACACATAATCAGACCGAGCTGACTAATGGTGGAATAGGCAAGCAGAGCTTTAAGATCTGTTTGTTTAATCGCTTTAAACGATCCATAAAAAAGCGTGACCAGACCGGAAAGTGAGACCAACCAGAACCATTCGGACTGACCAGCGAATACGGGGCTAAGACGCGCCACAAGGTATAACCCCGCCTTAACCATTGTAGCTGAATGCAGATAAGCACTGACAGGTGTCGGTGCCTCCATGGCATCGGGCAGCCAGATGTGAAAAGGAAATTGTGCGGACTTAGTGAATGCCCCCAGTAGAATCAGCAGCATCGCCGGAATAAACAACGGGGACTCGGTCAATAAGCCGACTTGGGCTATAATCTCCCGAATGCTGTACGTTCCACTCATTACGTAGAGCAGATTGAACCCCGCGAACATCGCCAGCCCGCCAAAGACAGTGATTAGCATCGACTTCAGCGCTCCATAACGGGATCTTTCCCGTCGGTGCCAAAAGGCGATCAGCAGGAATGAAGTAATACTGGTTAACTCCCAGAATCCATATAGAACCATCAAATTGTCGGACAAAACGACACCAAGCATTGCTCCCATAAACATGAGCAAATAGATGTAGAAATGGCGAATCGCTTCCGTCCGCTTATTAAGATAATAAATGGAATACAAGATCACCAGCGCACCCATCCCCGTAATCAACAGAGCAAACAGCAGGCTGAGTCCATCCAGATGCAACGTAATATCAATCCCAAGCGAAGGCATCCAAGATATAGTTGACATCGTATCATTTCCAGCCTGAATATTCGATATCCTTGTCAGGAAATACAGGAAAAGAGCTGTGGGTACGGGCAAGACTGTCCAACCTGTATGAAAGCGCGAAATGCCCTTGGTCAACGGGATTAGAACAGCCAGCAGAAATGGAATCAAAATTGCAGCATGCAACACAGTCGAGCACTCCCCCTATATAAACTTATTTTTTTGTATATGAACTTCTAGGAATGCGGCTTTACCCATTCACTTTGTAGAATTCTCAAATACTGGGCTTCGCCATTTCTAACGATTTTGAATAGACCGCTGTTGAAATCAGTATCCAGCTCACGAAAAAATATCCCTTTGATCGTATCTTCTCCACCAGGCTCTTCACTCAGTACATAACTTCCATCCTGCTTCACCAAATAAGCGGAAAATCCCTTCTCATGTGAGTGCTCTAAAAGCTCGGGATAACGCTGTACAGCCACAATATGAAGATCAATAGGACCCAGTTGTTCAATCAAATCGTTGACAAAATTACCACGGGTAATCTCTTGCCATAGCGTTTGACTGGACTGGCCGATGATGATTTGAGTAACCTTTTTTTCCTGGGCTGTCTCCACAATCACCTCAGCTGTCTTTTTCCCATTGCATTTACGAATCAGAAACGCTCCTCCAGCATCTTTAGTCTGCTCTTCCCATCCCGAGAGGTATTGTTCCTTGTTTTGGTTGTATTCATGATCTGTGGTTGCATCCACTGTAAGCACATATAAAGGAGCCCCGAGTAACCGGGACAACTCGCTGCCTCTTTGAATTAACCGCTGTCCGTGCGGACCATAATGGACACACACCATAATGCTCTCATTGTTCATCTCCGCCATCATTTTCTCTGCCTCCTGTTTCCAATTTACGAAAAAAACACAAAAAGAGCCCGCTGTTGGCAGGCTCCTCCGGGTAAACCAATATACAATTAGCTTTAATTATATAGTTTACCAGGGAGATTGTAAAGGTAAATCCTTTTGCGTATAGCACCTAGTATAAATGGAGAATATTCATACAAAGGAGTGGTTCACATGTTGATGCGCAAAGTGATGATCTGCACCAGTCTCTTTATCCTGTTGCTTGTCGTGGGCTGGAGACTTGAATATAATATTCATGAAAAAGCAGTTAAGAGCAACCAAAAGTTATCAGCAAATGAAAGTTACAAATTCCGATCAGCCAATTTTGCTGAACCTGTTCTAATAAGCATTCCCTTTCTCCCCCGGGAGTATGTACGAATAGTACGAAAGATTGGTGAATAGTTGTTAGCTTTTTCGATTATCTTTAATATGAACCCTTGACTATAGCCGTTTTGCCAACCACGATTTAGGATAGGACACTAGTATAAAAACAGCAGATCAAGGAGACTATTCCCGATCTGCTGCTTTTTGCCGATGATTTCTAACAAAGAATGATGCTTTATGACGAGTACAAAGTATTATTACCAAGCGTAGGCTTCTGGCGCAGGTTTTCCCGGACCCGGGAAAATCTCATTCAGCTTGGCAAGCACATCTTCGCTCAATTTGACCTCAGGTACCCGTAGAGCATCCTCTAACTGTTCTAAGGTCCGTGGTCCGATAATTGGAGCCGTTACAGCCGGATGGGACAGTACCCAAGCCAGTGCAATCACGTCTTCCTTTTCACCCAGCTCGCGGGACAATGCTGCAAATTGCTCCAGCTTCGCACGATTCTGCTCCACCTTTTCCTTGGCGCGTGCGCTGCGAGAACCAGTACCTGCTAACGCATTCCGTCCCAGCAGTCCGCCCGCCAGCGGGCTCCATGGAATCACACCCAGCCCCAGCTCTTGAGCTGCCGGTAATACTTCAAGCTCGGCGGAACGTTCGTTCAAGTTGTACAAATGCTGCTCGGATACAAGCCCCAGAAAACGTCGTGCCTTCGCTTCGGCCTGCGCCACCGCAATATGCCAGCCCGCAAAATTACTAGAACCGATATAACCAACTTGTCCCCGATCCACCACGGACTCAAATACGCCCCACAGCTCATCCCATGACACGTTTCGGTCAATGTGATGCATTTGGTATAGCTCTACATGGTCGGTCTGCAGACGTTTCAGAGACGCATCCAAATGGCGGCGAATTTTGTAAGCAGATAAGCCTGATCCTGTATTGGGTCCGTCATGTTCATTTTTCATATCTCCGTATACCTTCGTTGCCAACACGACCTTCTCGCGTCTTCCGCCGCCCTGCTGGAACCAACGTCCGATAATTTCCTCTGTCCAACCTTTACGGTCATGGCCATATACATTAGCCGTATCAAAAAAGTTAATGCCCGCATCCAGCGCGGCATCCATAATTTTAAACGCATCCTTTTCTTCGGTTTCTGGTCCGAAATTCATCGTCCCCAGACATAACCGACTAACCTTTAAGCCTGACTTTCCTAAGTATGAATACTCCATACTACCTCCCGCCTTTGCCTAAGGATTTTAAAATTCCGCAAAATTACATGCCAAAAAAAGACCATACTCCGTTTATTCACCAGAACAAACCGCATTGAAACACCCCCAAATGCAATTTAAAGATTGGATAGCGCATGCAAAAAAGCCTCCGCACCATGCCGAAGCATAACATGCGGAGGCCACCTCCCCGTACTACCCGCCGAATGTTAAAGAAAGTGACTTTACGGCGGATGCCAGCAGAGCGGAGGATTTGAATCTGGAGAAGCGGAGCGTTCGCCTTTGCCACGGGATTCTTACCTTTTCATGTCTATCTAATCCAAAGAATCCCGTGGCAACAGCGATCGTAAGATCAAATCCTTCGCGGAGCGGCTCACTTCAGCCCCCGTAACTCATTCTTTTTTTAACAATCAAGGAATTAATTTCGTTTCTTTCGCTCGCTCAGCCATTTTTTTCGTATGCTTGCTGAGCGGCTTCTTCAACACCAATCCAAACAGGAAGCAAACACCGATAAATACAAACAGCATCACCACATCCCGTATCACCGTTGAAGCCAACATCCCTCCTACTGTCTCTCGTAACAGACTAACCGCATAGGTAAATGGTACAAATGGATTCAGCGCCTGAAAGAATGGTGTACTCGTCGCAATCGGAAACGTCCCTCCTGAACTGGAGAATTGAAGCACCAGCAGGATGACCGCCAGTCCCTTGCCGATATTGCCGAACACAGAAACTAGTGTATAGGTCATCGCCGTAAACACCAGACTGATCAGCATAGAGGACAGTACAAAGGCTACTTTGGCATCCACATACGCCCCGAGCAGGAACAAGTCACCGAGAGATACGCTCAGCGCCTGAAAAATACCAATTGTGGAGAATGTCATCAGCCGTCCGAAATACACTTGGTAGCTTTTAAATTGTCCTTCCGGGTCATCCACATCTACCCTGAACATTGATACCAGTAGCATCGCACCTACCCAAATCGACAATGTAGTGTAAAAAGGTGACATCGCAGAACCATAGTTAGGGATTGGATATATCCGTTCCTGCTTCAACGATACCGGACTGCCGAGAAACTCACTTTCCTTTTTCACATCCCCCTTGAGCAATGCAATAGCGCGTCCGAGTGCATTTTCGCCCTTAAGCTTGCGAATGGTATCTGCAGCCTGACGTATGGAATCCTCGGCAGCTGGAAGATCGCTCCTTACAAAATTGGCTACTTGGTGCACCGCTTTTTCCGCTTCAGGAAATTTATTTTCAATTAAGTCAGCCATTTTGACAAACTGTTGTTCCGCTTTGGGCAAATCATTACGCACAAAATCTGCCGCCTGATGAATTTTACTTTTAACCGTCGGCAAATCGTTATTTACGAAGTCTGCTGCTTTGTTCACAGCATTCGTAAACTCGCCCATACGTCCCTGAATCGTTGTCGCCGCTTCATGCAGTTTCTGACGGTATTGTGGCAGATCCTGCTGGAGACGTGTTAGCTCTTGCTGGCCGAATTCTGCTGCAGCCTGTGCGTCATTTAATAGCTTTTCAATATTCGGTAGCTGCTCTTGAGTTGTAGTCAGCACATTGGCAGAATTGCGGGCTACGGATTTGATCTGATCTAGCGCCTTTTGAATGGCGGGTGCATACTCCGTATCATAATTGCCCAAAATGCTGTCAATTCCGCTACTGATTTCTCCAGCAAGGCGATCAGTGTCATCCAGCAGATTTTGCGCAGGCTTTTCACCGCGCTGGATGGCATTCCCGATACTAGTTACTGTGCTATTCAGACGGCGGAAACGATCCTCCACCCCGCTCACACGGGAAATAAGTGAATCCAGAGGTTGACTTGGCAAATATCCGTTCACACGGTTCAGCAATTGAGATATATGATCCAGCACCCCCACGGCAGTTGTCAGCCTACCGCTGACACGATTCACCGCAGCTTGTGCTGCTTTAGGATCAAAATCCACACCACGAATGATGTCTGTAATCTGAGAAACCTCATTCGCAATTTGTTGTACCAGTTGTAAATCTTCTTTAACTACTGTACCTATCGAATCAAGCGCACCCTCATTTTTGTCCAGAAATTCAAGTAAACCGTTTGTAAAGTCCTTGCCTGTGTCCGCTATCTGCTGTACTTCTGGCAGTGCCTTCTGGGCAGCATTAATAACTTTAAGAGCCGTTTGCATGTCCTCTAGGGCGGTGGTCAGTGCGCTTTCTACCTTGCTAAAATTTTGATCCAGTTCAACAATTCGATCACCAGCCTTTTGAATATCAGGTAGTCTTTTTTGGATATCTAAAATAACAGCGGCTACCTTGTCCAGCTCAGGCATGTTTTTGTCAATTTTGAGCACCAGGTCACCGGCGCGGTTAATTTCAGGAATTTTCTCCTTCAATGCGATAATCTTTTGTCCCTGCGCCTTAATTTTCGGCAAATTTTGCTCCAGCTTCAAGGCCTGTTTGCCCAACCTATCGATATCCGGTAGTCGATTATTTAGCTCCAACACCCGGTTTTCAATATTACGAATTGTCGGGAGTTCCTCCTCCAACTTTACTCCAGCTTCCTTCAACTTCGTCAATACCGCCTGGCTGGCAGTTTCAATAAAGTTTTGGCTAATCTGGTTCGTCAGAGAAGTTGCCCCCGAAGATGTAATTTTCGGAGCTACTGCATTAATTTTTTCATTTACGGCGTAATCAATTTCCGGCTTTTGCGGATTTTCCGTCAGCACACTCGTAATTTTCTCTGAAAAGTCTTTCGGGATCAGCAGGCTGGCATAATAATCACCATCCAACACACCTTTCCGTGCTTCCGCTTCATTGACAAAAGTCCAACCCAGCTTCTTGTTATTTTTAAGGTTATGCAAAACCTCATCGCCGATATTAATCTTCTTACCATTCACTTCTGCACCCTGATCTTGGCTGGTTACTGCAATTTTAATTCCAGATGTATTCGCATATGGATCCCACATCGCTTTCAAATTCACCCATGCATAGACGGAAGGCAAAAGAATGATGCCAATAACTAATAAAGTCCCGGTCGATACTTTGAATACATTTCTCCAGTCTGTTAAGTAGATTTGCCATATCTTCCGCAACTTCATCACTCCTTGTATGTACATTAACCTGTCGTCCATTGTTGTATGCACACGTATTGTAAACGATTCGAGCGAATGAAGCCAACCCTGTTACAATATATGCCAAAAGCGTATGGGTCTTATAGAGATCAAAGGCTTTTTCTTGCCCCAACTCAAAGAAGCCCTTCGGACCTAATAAATAGGCTCGAAGAGCTTCTTTCTTATACATAGTTATCCATTCTTCAGCAGTCTGGCCGCCGAAAATGCTGCGCCATGACGCAACTTCCGCTTCTCCAACCGTTTGTGCAGCGAACGATTATACAGAACCTGAATGACAAAATACGAGATAATGCCCAGCACCACACCGAAAATCGACATGCCGATCAGGATGTGCAAGCCTCCGTGCAACAAGTCTCTGAATACAGACCAGTTGCCGTGAAACAGCTCCATAAAAGAATGCTCGTGAAGTCGTCCACCCCTAACATGTACCGGATAATGAGATGGATAAATCCAAGCCCCCACTTGCTTGGCGAATGGCATCAGTACAATTGGTAAAAAGGTTAGCTTACCTACAACGTTACCCACAATGGCCGCAGGCAGCGATCCGCCAGAGAGACGAACAATCGGATAAAAAACAAGGTATACCAGAGAAGCCGTGGAAATCACAATCATCTCCAGCGCAAAGCCAATGGCGAAGCCCAAGGAGATCTTTTTAACTCCTCCAGGGGCGCGCAACAGCTTGATGAAATTCAGCCGAATCGCACGCCCTATATTTTGAAACATATTATAGTTCTTCTTCGATTTATGAGGTTTGAGCCTTTTCGGATTGAGCTTTATCAATAGGAGGACTCCTTCAACAGTACAATTCAAGTTCAGGAATGAGTATTTACAGCTCCCATCCTTACTTATGTCTATACTGTCATTATAACCCTCAGCGTTCGAAAAGCAATGCTATTCCGCCTGTTTCGCCGTTTTAGGACAGAATTCGCTTGTAGACATCGTTCTGGAGAGGTACAATGTCCCAAATCTCAGCCGCGTATTGCTGAATCGTACAATCACTAGAAAATTTACCGGAGTGTGCCATATTGACAATAGCACGCCGAGCCCACTCCGAGGGATTCCGATACACCTGTTCAATATGAACCTGCGTATCCACATAGGCTGCGAAGTCCTTGAGCACAAAGTATTCATCATTATGATCAATCAGGGATTGATAAATGGCCTCAAATTCCCGTTCATGCCGCGTAAAAGGAGCATCGTTCACGAGTTGATCCAGCACTTCACGCAGTCTTTCGTCACTGTTGGCTGTTTTGCGCGCCGAATACTGGCCGTCCCGGTAATATGCCTCGATCTGATCCACCTTCAATCCAAAAATGAACATGTTGGCATCGCCTACCATTTCATGCATTTCAACATTGGCTCCGTCCAATGTACCTATTGTGAGCGCACCGTTCATCATAAATTTCATATTGCCTGTGCCTGAAGCTTCTTTGCCTGCCGTGGAAATCTGCTCACTGACATCCGCCGCAGGAATAATCAGCTCCGCCAGTGAGACCGAATAATTTTCAAGGAAAACGACTTTCAGCTTGTCCTTGACTTCCACATCTCGATTGATCGTGTCCGCCACGTTATTAATGAGCTTGATCGTCTGTTTGGCGAGAAAATAACCGGGTGCGGCTTTGGCTCCAAAAATAAATGTGCGTGGCGTCACATCCAGGCCCGGATTACTTTTAAGCTGGTTGTATAGATGCATCACATGCAAAATATTGAGCAGCTGTCGCTTATAACCATGCAACCGTTTGACCTGTACATCAAAAATGGAGGACGTATCCAATCGCACGCCCTGTTTTGCAAAAACATACTCAGCAAGCCTGACTTTATTATTTCGCTTAATCGCATGTATCCGTTCTTTGAACGTCTCGTCCCCACTGTAACGAAGCAGGTCGATGAGCTCCCTTGGACGGGTCCTCCAGCGTGTGCCGATCGTCTCATCGTACAAGCTTGCCAGCTCCGGGTTGGCGTGCATCAGCCAGCGGCGATGGGCAATCCCGTTTGTTTTATTGTTAAAACGGTCAGGGTACAGCTCGTGAAACGACTTCATCTCTCGTTCCTTTAATATTTGCGTATGCAGCGCAGCCACCCCATTAACGCTGTAGCTACCGACGATTGCCAAGTGGGCCATACGGATTTGTTCACCGTGAATAATCGCCATTTCACCAATTTTGATGTCCTGGCCTGGGTAACGCTCCAGTAGCATAGCGCAATAACGTTTGTTAATTTCTTCAATGATTAAAGAAATACGAGGAAGCAGCTCCCGTACCATATTAACAGGCCATTGTTCCAACGCCTCACTTAATATCGTATGATTCGTATATGAAACGGTTCGCGTCGTAATATCCCATGCTTCGTCCCAGCCCAAGCCCTTCACGTCCATCAGAATACGCATCAGTTCCGGAATAACTAGGGTCGGATGTGTATCGTTAATGTGCAGTGCTATTTTATCGGGCAAATGGCTATAAGGTAAACGAAGCTTCTCAAACGTACGCAAAATACTTTGTAATCCGGCCGAGCACAGGAAATACTGCTGCTTCAAGCGAAGCAGCTTTCCCTCATAATTGGAGTCGTCCGGATATAGAAATGCGGAGATAGATTCCACCGATCGATTGTAGTCGAGAAAGCGGTAATAACCGCCTTCGCCTCGAATCGGTCCTCGAACGGGATCAAGCGCTGATTCCGCACTCCAAATCCGCAGCGTATTCACCTGTGTATGACCATAGCCTACCAGCGGAATATCGTAAGGGACAGCCCAAACCGTTTCAGCATCCTTTGTCTCGAATACAAGACGTCCCTCCTGTTCGTGGGTTTCCACTCTTCCCCAAAAATGAACCTCGACCTTTTTATCAGGACGACGTTCCTCCCAGACATTCCCTTTCTGTAGCCAGTAATCCGGCAGTTCAACCTGATTGCCGTCCACAATACGCTGTTCAAACAGACCATATTTATACCGGATGCCGCAGCCATGTCCTGCATAGCCAAGGGATGCCAGCGAGTCCATGAAGCAAGCCGCCAGACGGCCGAGACCCCCATTGCCTAGCCCCGCGTCCGCCTCCTGTTCTTCAATTTCCTCCAGATCCCAGCCCAGTTCACCCAATGCCTGCCGAACCATATCCAGTACGCCCAAATTCAGCAGATTACTGCCCAGTAGACGACCTATCAAAAATTCCAGGGAAAAATAATAAATCTGCTTCTCTTGTCCTTCTTTATAGGCTTGGTTCGTTTCTGCCCAATTCTTGCCGACTTGTTCACGAATCATGCCACCCAAAACCTTATATACGTCTTCCGACTGAGCCTCCTGCAGCGGTTTGCCCAGCCTTCCGACCAGTTGCTCTCGAAAAGCCTGCTTAAATGCTTCTTTATTGCTGAACAAAGTTGTACCTCCTGTTATTTCCGTTTTAATGGCTAAGTATATCCTTTAAATTACGCTATTCTTGGCAATGACATAGGGAACTCTAATGTCTCCAATCAGAGTTCGATCTGGTGAAAGCTGTACATCTTTATCTAAAACCACATTCTCCACAACTGCCCCTTTACGGATGACACATTTTTGCATAATAATCGAGTTGCTTACCCGCGCACCCTCCTCCACCCGCACTCCACGGAAAAGAATACTATTCTCGACCTTGCCTCCAATGGTGCAGCCATTGGCAACAAGTGAATGATCCACCTCGGCGCTGTGCGTATAGCGGGTCGGGGCTTCATACTTGATTTTGGTGTGCAGCGGCTGATTCTGAAACAGGGCTTGATACTGCTGCTGATCCAACAGCTTCATGCTATTTTTATAGTAGCTCTCAATAGAATTAATAACCGCATGATAACCTTCATAACGATACGCATAAATACGCAGTCCACTTGGGTTTTTCTGGATGGCATCACGAAAGAAATGATTATCCTGATGGGCAATGCAATGCTTCACCTGATCCAGATACAAGTCTTTGTCCATCACAAACATCTCCAGATAAATGTTATGATGATCCTGCTCCTGATGAATACCCGTCACTCGTCCGTTCTCATCAATCTCCAGTCGTGCACAAGGATCATGCTCAGATTCTAGCTGGTCTATGGGTTTATATACAAGGGTAACATCTGCATTTTTCTCCTGATGATAACGGTATACATCCTCGATATCCACCTTATTGACATGCTGAGTTCCTGCGTGAATAATGGTTTGCCCCGATGAGCGATGGAAAAAGTCCAGATTGTTGTGCACATGCTGCAAATCTCCACGCGATGCATCCGTCGGATCATTCCAGTCCGGTGGCAAAATAAACAACCCGCCCCGTCTGCGGTCTAAATCCCAAGGCCGACCTTCGCCCAGATGATCCAGCAGCGAACGGTATTTGCGGCGGATAAACAGTGCAATATCATGCACCCCTGCATGCATCATATTGGATAAGGTAAAATCAATGAGCCGATATCGACTAGCAAAGGGGACTGCGGCCCCGCACCGGAAATAGGTCAACTCCTTCAACTGATCCAGTTCGTGATCCAGGTTGATAACTCCAATGAGTCGACTCATAGCAGACACCGTCCTTATCCGGGTTAAATTCGTGCATGAAGCTGGCTTTCCTGATCGAACAAAATAATCTCATCAGAACTATCTTCAGGTCCAATAAACGCGTTGTCTTCAATAACGATGTTCTCATTCACGATAGCCCGGTGAATACGTACATTGCGCCCAATTTTTACGTTCGGCATGATGACAGAATCGGTAATGACACTCCCTTCACCTACTTCGACCCCATAAAATAGTACAGAATGCCTTACTTCTCCATCCACCATGCAACCTTCATTTACAATGCTGTTTTTGAGGATCGCCCGTTGGGTTATATACTGGGCCGGTTGATTGGGGCTGCGAGTATAGATGCGCCAGAAAGGATCGTTCAGATCCAAAGGCGGATCCTGAACCAGAAGATCCATGTTGGACTCCCACAAGCTCTGAATGGTACCCACATCCTTCCAGTACCCAGCAAACGGGTACGCATACAGCGACCGGCCATGCTGAAGCAACAATGGAATGATATCCTTGCCAAAATCATGTGAGGACTCAGAATCGCTTGCGCTTTCCAGTAAATAGCGACGCAACACTTCCCATTTGAACAAATAAATACCCATGGAGGCCAATGTACTTTTCGGCTGTTCAGGCTTCTCCTCAAAGTCATATATCTTCAGATCATCGTCGGCGTTCAGGATTCCAAATCGTTTGGCTTCCTGAATCGTGACATTGATAACAGAAATGGTGCAGTCTGCTCCCTTCTCCTTGTGATAGTGGAGCATTCGACTGTAGTCCATTTTATAAATGTGATCCCCTGACAGAATGAGTACATGCTCCGGGTCATACTGGTCCAAGAAATGCAGGTTTCGATATATTGCATCCGCCGTGCCCCTATACCAGTTGTTTCCATCTTCTTTCTCGTGCGGAGGTAAAACGAACACTCCTCCATCCAGACGATCCAAATCCCAGTCGCTGCCTACGCCGATATAGGAATGGAGCACCAACGGCTCGTATTGGGTCAATACACCTACAGTGTCTATACCAGAATGAGTGCAATTGCTGAGAGGGAAATCAATAATGCGGTAAGTTCCTCCAAAAAATACTGCCGGTTTGGCTAGTGTACGAGTAAGTCCTTTGAGTCTTTTGCCTTGTCCGCCGGCGAGCAGCATGGCAACCACTTCCTTCTTTCTCATAACAAAGACCTCCCTGTCATGTGCGTCTGAAGCCATTGTGGCGGGATATTTGATAATATCCATTAAACATGAAAAGACAGTCGTAATCGTTTCATTGGCGAAGGAACGGGTAAGATGTGATGGAGAAGGGTAAATCATAGTTATGCGGAACGAGTGCAAGGAATCACTAAATCGTAAAATCCCGTTCATCTTTTCACATTTTGGATGCTTTTAAGCATTTGGGTATGACAACATGATCATAAGGAGGCGTACTTTATGAAGAATAAGAAATGGGTGGTAGCAGCATTGGGAATGGGTGTGACGTATCTGATGAAAAATAAAGGGGCACGCGATAAGGTATTGAATAAGGTACAGACTATTGTCAATCGTGCGAAAACCTCTGCAAAATCGTAAAATCTTAAAGCTAGAAAAAAGCGAGCCTCTCTGAATCATGGTTCAGGGAGGCTTTTCTCTGCGTCTACAAACAAATTATTGTTCGAGGCTGTATCCGTAGACGGTCAGGCATTCTCCTTATGTTCTTCTACTTCCATGATATGTTCAACGGTAAAGGTTCGATGCGTCCATTCGGAAGAACGGTAAGCCTCTAGGAGACCGAAGGTACGAATTTTCTCCTTGTCCACCTTTTTAAAGGTATGAGTAATCCCTACCTTGCCCTTGAAAGGAAAAAAGGAGAGACCTACAGTCTGATCCGATAGCCACTCGGCCCAAACTCGCCCGCTTTCATGACGAACAGCCGGGAAGCTCAAACCTTCAGCAAACCATTCATATTCTACTGTAGGCGTACCCGGCTCTCGACTGCACAAAAACAGACTCAATTCGTCGCAAAACAACATTCTCCGTACATCCGTCCGCACTTGATGGTCGAAGGTTACGCCACATGCCAGCTCCTGTTTGAGCCTCAGACGACGCTGTTCCTCCGCTTCCTGATAAGCATGCGTAATCTGCTTGTCCTGAGCATTTTGATGCTCGGTCCGCCCGACTAGCTCCTTGTACATCAAGCTACACAGCAACGCAGCATACGTGTTTCCTTGTTCGACTTCATCAATCCCAAGACGATAGAAAACAAAACGTGGACTGAGCGGAAAATCAATAAATGTATAAGGTACTGACATATGATCATTCCAGAAAGGAGCAGCGTCTAACTGTATCCAACCCCGATCATGCTCCCTTGCTGCATATACAAAATCCTGCTTATGACGTCTATTCTTGAAGGCACTCTCTTCCCATTGTAAAGCCAACTCACCTGAAATATGGGCATGGTCATGCTGCGTCGTCATGATATAAGCTTGGTCCGTTTCATAAATAACCATATGCTCTCCCCTTCCGTTCGGCGATTCGTGTGATTGTGTACAAACTCTCTGATTGAAGGTCATGGTTATGCATACGTTTATTATATCAGGATAAGGGTAAAAAGGCAGTGGAGTTTTCCCCCTCTTTATATCTAATTACCCCTTTGATTCTGCACTCGAAACTGCTGCGGGCTCATCCCCTCCAGCTCACGAAACACTTTGTTAAAGTGCTTTGCATTGTCAAAGCCCACGTTAGCCGCAATTTCATAGATCCTGCCCCCTTGACACTCCAGCAGCTTTTTGGCTTCTGTAATGCGCAGCCTTTTTACATATTGAACAAAGCTGAGGCCTGTATAAGCTTTGAACGCCTGACTAAAATACGTATAATTCAAGGATACTGAGTTGGATACTACTGCCATATTCAAATCCTCGCTGTAATGAGCGTGGATATATTGGATAGCACGTGTCATACTACCACTTCTATCGACGTTGGCACTCGCGCCAGCTAGTCTATCTTTCTCTACGCCGACAACACTATCGTATGTGAGGGGGTTCCTCTCCTTCAATTCCTCATTCAAAACTGCCAGTGCACCGAACAGTTCCTCCCTTACGATCGGCTTGAGTAAATACTCCCGTGCCCCACAGCGAATCGCTTCGCGCGCATACTGGAACTCGTCATATCCACTGAGAATGATCACCGAAGGCCTGCGTTCCGGCTCCAGCTCACGAATATGCTGCATCAGCATAATGCCATCCATAATAGGCATACGGATATCCGTTATCACCAACTCGGGCAAAAACTGCTTCACATGCTGCCAGGCTTCCCTTCCGTCCTTGACCAGTACACATTCATAGAGACCGGAAAATTCCCGTTCGATCATAGCTTGAAGTCCCATTCGAATATTTTTCTCGTCATCCGCAATCAACAGCTTGGTCGTCATGGTCCGTCCCCCTCATCATGTAACGTCTAGGCAAAATCAGGGTCACTGTCGTCGATTGTCCGTGGATGCTGTCCAGTCTTATGCCATACTCTTCGCCATACTGCATACTTAAACGGCGATGCACATTATACAAACCGATTCCCCCATTCATCCCGGGCTCGTGGAAATCCATATTCGTTCGCGCTAGACCAGCCATGATGGCGTTTCTTCTTTCTTCAGATATCCCCACTCCGTTATCCTGTATACGCAATTCTATGATATCCTGCTTAGAGCAGGCTTCAATCGTGATGCTGAATGGGCTTTGCAATGTACTCCACCCGTGCTTGATAGCATTTTCGACTACAGGCTGCAGCGACATTTTCAGCATCTCCAGTTCCATAAACGCCGACGATAGATGAATTTCCAATCCAATTTGGTTATCGTGGCGAATGTTCATGATGGCCACGTAATGCTGGATATGTCGGATTTCATCCCGCAACGCAACACACGACCCGGACCATTGGAGATTATAACGCATCATCGAGCCAAGGGAGGTAAGGGCATCCGACAGCGGATACTGCCGTTCTATCTCCGCCATCATTTTTAAATTTTCCAATGTATTATAGAGAAAGTGGGAATCAATCTGATGCTTGAGCGCTAGCAGTTCAGCTTCTTGAGCAGTGGCCTGCTTGTGTACTGCCTCGGCAATGAGCCCGTTAATTCGACTCAGCAGACTGCGAAAATATAAAGCCAGCTCAGCCACTTCTCCCCGTCCATATACTGGAATCTTAAGCTGAAAGTCACCCTCCTGCTCTACTTTTTTCATGGATTCACGCAGGGTATGTAGCTGCTTGAGAATGAAGGCATGCAAGGTATAGGAAATGACGGACATAAACAAAATCAGCATACTAATAATGAGCAGCATGGCATTGCGTTTCTGACGGAGATCACCCAGCGGACCGTCCAGCGCCACCACATTTAGCAGGTAGGCGTCCAACCCTTCTATATAACGATACAAACCAAGATAAGGCTTATTCCCATAGGTAAAGTCAAAAACACCACCCTGTCCCTGAACGCGGGACTGTAACAGATGGTGCACATGGGACAGAGGGATCGGAATGGGATCAGGTTGAAAGGAAGCTGTAGCTATATCGGTAGAAGACACTAATTTTCCACCGTTTGAGATGGAATCCCCGCCGTTCAGAATGAACATTTGCCATGCGCGATTACGTTGCGGGATTCCAAATACCCTAGGTGAAAATAGCTCCAGCCTCATATTTGTTTCTACCAACCCCGCGTGTCTTCCTCCAGTAGACTGAATTTCACGCAGCAGTGCCATATACTGCACTGTCTCACTTTCCTGGCGGGATTGTCCCCCAAGTAAGCTTTTCGGCCCCTTGTACATATCCCACCATATTTTCCCTTGTCGGAGTTGAGCCGCTTTCAGCCAGGAAGCCTTAGGCAATCGTGATTCTTTGAAAATCATCGGCCATATTTCATGCGTCTGGGGATTATTGGTATACAGTCGAATGTTCTCTACATTGGGATTACTGTACAGCAAGTGCTGTAAATTTGGAAACACATTCAAGTTGAATTGGACTAGCTCATCGCTGCTTATTTCACGTTCCTCGGTTAGATAATGAAGCACGTTGCGATCTGAGATCGCAAGCTGTGCGGTTCGCTCCATAATTTCCATATTGCTATGAATATGGGCCAGCTCTGTATCCAACACATACTGATTTTGTACGGTAATGTCTTTCATTGTATTCTCGTACAGTTGGTGAAAGGTATATAGCGAGAACAATACCACCGGGATTAAAATGACGCCGATATACGCGACAATGAGCTTAACTTGAAGGGAACAACCGCCAAGCCGATCGGTCGTTCCCGTCATCCACTGCCATATCGTGCGGCGCAGCAGGCTCTTCATCTGTGAACGTGCACGGCCTGGCATGTAATCACATCCTTAGGGGTTCAATAGATTAAGTTATTGAATTAAATCATTTGGTGAACTGTTCAATTTTCTTAAGGTTTTCCTCATAGGCTTTTTGCTGATAAGCCAATACCTTGTCATAGCCTGCTTTTCTGCGGTCTTCCAAAAAGCGGGCAAACAGCTGATCGAACTCCTCATCCGAGGAAGCCAGCAGCAGTTTCGGTAATGCCTTGCCCCAAATTTTGTCTATCTGGCCTGACGCAATGCCTTCTGCCGAGGTTCCGGTCGGTTTGATATTCTCATATTGAGAGAAGCTGTGGGTCTTGCCTTTCGTCCAATCTTCAGGCTGCTTATACGGCTCGACACTGGGCGGCGCCCACTGCAAATTCATATTTGTATCCATCAGCATCCAGAAAGTGAAGGAGGCGCCATACTTTTTGTCAAATGCAGACCGATCCTTGTTCAGCAGCTCCAGTACCTCCGGCTTGAAGGCTGGCTTACCGTTAACTGTGTCCCACAGCTTTCCCTGCTCCCCCAGATACAGATCACGATTCCCTTCCTCGCTAATCAGATAAGTCAGAAATTCAATAGCCCGCTCCTTGTCTTTGACATCCTTCGAAATAAGCGTCACCGTCCACCCGGAAATGCCCGGCCCGGCCAGCGTCGGCGGGTCCAGCTTACTGTTGGAAGGTCCATCCACCGCAATGTAGACGGAGTTGGGATCTTTCGCATGCAACGTCACCTGTTGTGTAGCAAAATCAGAGCGCTGATATAGCATGGCAAAATACCGTCCCTGTGCCACCTTCTCCTCCATTTGCGGACGTTTGTCGATAAATACGTCCTTGGCGATCAGACCCTGCTCATTGGCTTGACGGAATGTTTTGAGCCAGCGAATGTACTCTTCGTCCGATCGACGGTCGTACAGCTTTCCGTCCTTCTCATGTGGAACGGCTAAAAAATTAAGTAAATAGTCTTCAAAAGAATAATTTCCGTTATCCGTAAATTCGTGGAACCCTATCGGGATCAGCGGTTGACCGTTTATCTCCGGGAATTTCTCCTTTGCTTTTTGAAGCGCTTTCAGAAATCCCTCTGGTGTTCTCATATCCGGCTTGCCAATCGCCTCGTACATATCCTTCCGAACCATAAACGTTTGATTGGAGACAAAATTTTGGCCGTATTTTTGGTAATCCTGTGGTGAAGAGGACGCGTTAGGATACCCATATACATTCCCGTCCGTTTGACGATACCATGACATTTTAGCTGGGTCTGCCACTTTAATCAGATATGGATCATATTTCTCGGCCAACTTGTTAAGTGGGAGCACCATCTTGCCCTCGATCATTTTTTTGATCGCATCTTCCCCCCAACTGAGCGTGACAAAATCAGGCAGTTTGCCCGAGGCGAGCATGGTATTCAGTTTTTCATTTTCATTCCCTGCGGGTACGATAAAATTAACGCTGACCCCAGTCTTTTGCGTCACATACTTCGAGGTCATATCCGTTCCCCACTTGTTCGGGAACCAGGAAAAATTCAAATACCAGTCAAACGTAATCGGCTCTGTATCCGCCTTCCAGCCTGGCGTATCTGCCGAAGCCTTAGTTTTCTCGTCCTTCAATTCCGTGACAGCGCCACTTCCACCGGACGTACACCCCGCGAGCGGTCCTATCAGCAGCACGACGGCCAACAGCCCTTTCTGCCATTTGCGAATATTCATCATAAATCTCCCCCTTGGATGATGTGCTAACCCTTGATCGATCCGATCATCAGACCCTTGACGAAATACTTCTGCAGAAAAGGATATACCAGTACAATGGGCAATGTCGTCACGACCATCGTCGCCAGCTTGATCGATTGCGAAGTGACAGACTGGGCAACGCCCCCCGGTGCAGCAGCCATCATTTGATTAGAGCTGGATTGGGCAACAACCCGGTACAAATACGTCTGAATCGGCTGAAGATCCGTATTATTAATATAGATCATTCCAGTAAAATAATCGTTCCACTGGTATACCCCATGAAACAACGCAATCGTCGCTACTACCGGCATGGATACAGGGAGCACGATTCGGCAGAAGATACCGAAATCATTCGCACCGTCTATTTTCGCCGCCTCTTCCAGTGCATCCGGCAGTTCTCGGAAAAAAGCCATAAAAATAATAAGATCAAAAAAGCTGAACATCGCAGGAATGATGTACACCCAAAAGCTGTCCAGCAGTCCGAGATCACGAATCAGCAAATACGTTGGAATCAATCCCCCACCGAAAAACAGGGTAATGGTACCAATCAGCATATACAGCTTGCGCCCGATCAGCTCCTTACGGGAATATGCATATGCAATCATAGCGGTAAAAAACACATGAACAATCGTGCCGATAAGCGTCTTGGCAATAGTCACTCCCATCGCAGTCATAATACCGTTGTTAGCAAATACGGCCTGATAGCTGCCCAGACTGAAGACTCTCGGCCACCAGTAAATGCCACCCCGCATAGCGTCTGCTCCTTCGTTAAAGGAGTTCACCAGCACATACCACACGGGATACAATGTCACAAAACAAATGATCAGCATGAAGACGTTGTTCATGAAATCGAATATCGCTTCGCCTGCTGTTCTACGTTGCAATAGCTGCATGCACCCGTCCTCCTTCAAAATAGGGATGTATTATTCACCCGTTTGGTCACCGAATTGGCAATTAGCAGCAAAATGAGAGCAAGAACCGATTTCAGCAAACCCACCGCGGTAGAATACGAGAAACGGCCCTGCTGAATGCCCACCTGATATACATAAATATCAACTACATTACTTGCACTTTCATTCAGCGAGTTACGCAGGACGAGAATTTGATCGAAGTTGGAGTTCAATATGCCGCTGACCGCCAAAATAAACAAAATGGATATGGTCCCCTTGATAGCGGGAAGTGTGACGTACCACATTTTCTGAAACCGTCCGGCCCCGTCAATGGTGGCCGCTTCGTACATGTCCGTAGATACCCCCGCCATGGCTGCCAAATAGATAATAGCTGACCATCCAAGCTCTTTCCAGATATCCGAGCTAACGACGATAGCCCAAAAATAGCTCGGCTCTGCCAAATAACTGATCGGCTGGTCAATCCACCCCCAGGCTAGCAACAGTTGATTGATCATCCCGGTATCTGCCAGCCACGTCGTTAAGATCCCGCCAAGAATGACCCAAGATAAAAAGTGCGGAAGGTACGAAATGGTCTGAATAGATTTTTTGAACCGTGTAGACCGAATCTCATTCAGAAACAGAGCAAATACAATAGGTAACGGAAACCCGATCGCCAGCTTGAGCAGGCTAATGCCCAGTGTGTTTTTGACAATGTACCAAAAGTTATCATCCTCCAAAAAGGCCCGAAAATGCTCTAACCCTGCCCAAGGTGCGCTTGATATGGTTCCAATGATGTCAAAATGTTTGAACGCAATTAAAATACCGTACATCGGAATGTAATGGAAAATAATCATCCATACCACCCCAAGCAGCGCCATAGTCTGCAAATGTCTTTGTTGAACCCATTTGCGCGCTAGTGATGCTCCTCTTCCCGATCGAACCGGCGGCTGTGGCTGCGGATTTTTCCCTCCTGTACTCATACGAAGACCTCCTTTCTTTGTAATGTAAGCACTTACATTTATTATTTTAAAGGCTTCTGCTTCGTATGAGTAGTACTGGATTTTTTGATTTTGGTATCTAAAGTTCAGGTGGGGATCTGACTATAGGCGAGAATTTTCTTCCATACTTTGGATTTTCATATCTATTAATTTACGAAAAAGACTATCAGATGGTACGATAAGACTATATGTGATTCCAATCATTACCTATATACCTAGATCAGGAGGATTAAGAATGGAAGAATTGGTTCGTTCGATTCAGAAACAGGTTCGAATTAAAAAGTTTGCTTGCTGGGCGGGGCTCATCATGTTTGGTCTGTGTACTTTAGTTGGCATTGCAGCTCAGGAATGGCTTATGACGCTCCTGTCACTCGGGATGACAGTCTTATCAATCTATGGGTTAACCATGATGCGTGGTATGACGAAGTTTACTAAAGAGTATCAACCGGGAAAGGGCTACGGTTATTATCGCCGTACGGTACAACAAAAGCTGCGCTATCTAACTTGGGGACAGTGGTTAGTAGGCGGCCTTATTGTCCTGATGTTCTTTATATTTAACGTCCGACTTAGTGCTTTTCTCATTGCTATCTTGGGTATCCTGACTATTCAGTTCAGTATCAAAAAACGAATTAAAAATCATCAGGAACCCGATGTCACTGAGCTGGAGGAGTTTGTACGGATGGGGATTGTTTCTCCGCATGAGCAGACTATTGGTGTATATAAAGATTTTCTACACCTGAGTCATACATTTCGGGGTAACCAAATTGTTATCGTTACAGACAAACGCCTGATTTCTGTATTTGTGGAGGAACAGGGGCGTGCGGTGAAGACGGAAATGTTACTCTCGGGTATAAACAAAATACGCGCCATCGGTACGGGTTTTCAAGGTCAAGGTATATTGCTGTCCGTAAGCAACCGTGACCATAACGAGCTTCACATTCATATGGTCGGAAAAAGCATTTTCTTTTCTCCAGAGCAATTTATAGGTTCCTTGCTACGGGCACTGGATGCAGCGTTAAAAAGCAGATCATACAGTACGGAAGAACCATTCCCGGTTTACCAACAGACAAGGATTTCATTGCATCCGTCAGAACAGGGTTTGCTGCATAAACCTACGACAGCTTAAATATTGTTGGGACATGTACCGCGTTATATATACGGTATGATCGGTCTTCATCATACGCCAAATAGCAAGTAAGCCCTGACCTAAATGAGCTTACTTGCTATTGGGTGTACTTCCACATCATATTTTCCAATCAACTGCCTACCTGCTAAAACAACTAATTTTCTACTGTACTTCTGCCTTCTTAATGATTGGCTCCATGATAAAACACCGTGATGAGATCATGACTTGTAACAAACACTAGCAAACTAAACAGACTGAGCGACAGAGAGCGTGAAATCAATTTTTTCATCCTTTAACACTCCTTTTAAAATAGTTATATATTGGTCTTGCTGTGTTGCTGTAGCTTGGGATCTGAAAATTTCAAATACAGCGGTACATTTCCTAAACTCATGTTCATGTTCCATACCCAGGGTATCGGACAGCATGAGAGATTGCAGGATATAGCCCAACGCAACCGTAAACTGTTGTTGCTTGATATAGTAAAGAGCCAGTTGATAGCAGAAGCGAAAATAATAAGATACATTCACAGGCTCTTCAAAATATTTAAAACCTTCAATTTGTTCGGCAAATGATTCCAGCACAGCCTCTAAAGAATAGTCGTATCTCGACGCTCCCTCAACGATGGAAAGAAGCCCCGGTAACAGCTCTTCCGGATTGTTACGAAGAAATTGGATATATTCCTGCAACACTTCGGCATGGCCTGACAAAATATCAAGGGCATACAAATTAGCTCTGGCAGCATAGCGGTAATATTCCACCTCTGCTTCCCCATATTGATCAAGACCATTAAACCAGCCCAATTCTGCATATTTTTCGATGCAATCGCGAGCGGCCTCATACTTGCCCTGTTTTTGGAAAGCCATGCCTTTCATGAGATGACTGTAGCCGTAGTAGTAGACTAGCGGCCGTTTGGTATGTATGGGTTGTATAGGTTTCTTGCGCGCTTTGTAGAGCTGCAATTCCTGATACTTTTGGTTGACATGGCTATACAGCCGGTCGCATAAAGCAATCATATTGGCACCGTCCGCAAATGAAAAAGACAGCTTAATCATGTTGACAAGTGTGTCTAGATCTGTGATGTCGGAGTGAACAAGATCATCCACTATTCCCGCCTCCTTGTCTGACTTTTTATATTCACCAAACAAAAGCAAGCTCTAAACCTTAACTAAAAATAACTTAATTACGTATTTATTACGTAATTAAGTTATAACATGAATTCAAACATATGACAAGTGCATTATGATAATATATTCCATTTTTAAAATACCAACGAAAGTAGATCGTTCACTTGTTCAATTCCATGTGAAGCAAAGGAAATGCCCTACCTGATCCATCCAGTGCAGAACGCGCCGTTTGTACAAAGCCGTAATGTCTGTAGAAAGCATACGCTTTCTCGTTCTGCTCATTCACGTCCACTTTGAGGTGTTTCCCTTTTATTTTTTCAGCATGCTGGATGAGTCGGCTGCCTATGCCCTGCCCATGGTGTTCAGGGTCCACAAACAGCATCTCTATTTTTAATCCGTCCAGCCCGATAAAACCTGTTGGTTCTTGACTTGTATTCCATTCCATCCAAACTTCAAGTTCTCTTAAAACACCATTGCGTACGATATGATGATAAAATTGAATGTCCTCTTCCGCCAAAAATGTGTGCGTCCGGCGTACAGCCCGCTGCCAAATATCAACGAGTTGATCATGATTTTCTTCCCGATAAGCAACAATTTCATTTTGCACGGTACTTCCCCCTTATTTAAATATCGATATTGCATGTTTTGCAGTAAGTCTAACATGCCTATTTAGAAGCATACAAACACAAAAAAGGAAGCGGAGTAATTCCGCCTCCCTTAGACTACAGCCTTTTACAACGTAACACCGTTTTTAAAAATAGCGAGCTCCCTGAAATTGTTTTTCTCATTGTTCACCCATGTTCCGCTGGCTACATCGACGATGTAATCGACAAAGTTGCGGAGCGCATCTTCCATACTGACATCCTCCACCAATGAACCGGCGTTATAGTCGATCCAATGAGGTTTAGCCTTATATAACGGCGAGTTGGTTGATACCTTCATCGTCGGAACAAAGGAGCCAAACGGCGTACCGCGTCCAGTTGTGAAAATGACGAGTTGGCAGCCCGCTGCGGCGAGAGCTGAAGATGCCACTAGATCGTTGCCCGGCGCGCTGAGCAGGTTGAGTCCCTTGGTCTTGAGACGTTCCCCGTACTGAATGACATCAGTGACCGTGGAAGACCCGGATTTTTGCGTACAGCCCAGTGATTTATCCTCCAGCGTCGTAATGCCCCCTGCTTTATTGCCCGGTGACGGATTTTCGTATACTGGCTGCTTGTAATCCAGAAAATATTGTTTGAAATCGTTAATCAGATGTACGATCTTACCAAATACTTGCTCATCGGCAGCGCGCTCCATTAAAATCGTTTCCGCGCCGAACATTTCAGGTACTTCTGTCAATACCGTTGTTCCACCTTGCGCTGCCATATAATCCGACAATCGTCCGAGTAGTGGGTTGGCAGTAATACCCGATAAGCCATCAGATCCACCGCATTTCAAGCCGATGTTCAGCTCAGACAATGGTACAGGTTCCCGCCGATCTTCTTGCACGGCCGCAAAAATTTCATGAAGCAACCTTACCCCTTCCTCTACTTCATCCGACACATCTTGGGAAAGCAAAAACTTTACCCGCTCCGAATCATATTCCCCGATGGCTTCCTTAAATTCTTTCATTTCATTGTTTTCACAGCCCAAACCCAGTACAAGTACGCCACCTGCGTTCGCATGTTTCACGGCATCGATCAAAATCGTGCGCGTATGTGCATGATCGTCACCCAACTGAGAACAACCATAGTTATGCTTGAGCACAAGTGCATTTTCAAAAGGTGAAATATCTCCCACTTCCTGCTTGAAACGGTTTAAAATAAGTTCAGCGATCCCGTTCACACAGCCGACCGTCGGCACAATCCACAACTCATTGCGAATCCCCACACGACCGTCCTTTCGCCGAAACCCTTGAAACGTACGACTCTCCTGTTCATATAAATGAGGAGCTGGCTTAGGCTTATAAGTGTACTCTTCTACGCCTGTCAGGTTCGTCTTCGTATTATGCGTATGCACATGCTGACCTGCCTGAATGGGCTGAATGGCATGACCGATGGGATATCCGTATTTCAGAACATGCCCACCTACAGGTATATCCTGCAAGGCGATTTTATGCCCACGTGCTACATCCTCGGCTAGCTCCACCCGTTGTTCTTCTTGTGCTCCCCATGCCAGTGTTTCTCCCTGCTTGTAATCACGCAAGGCGACAGCCACGTTATCTTGATTATGAATTTGAATGAATTCCAGCATTCCGGTTTCCTCCTTGCTTATGCTCTGGGCACGCTGTTCCCGGTTAGAGAATCGAGCGTCTCCTTCATTCCTCTGCTTGTAATTTCATACACGTGCTGTGCCGTTTGTTCAGCCAGCCCTTCGATCTGGTTCAAATCTTGACCCCACCATGTTTGCTTGCCGAGTACCCGCTCAGTCAATTGCTTCGCCCCGGCGAGAGTACCGTCATATTTACTCCACAGTTCACCAAACGTGCTCAACACTTCAGCTTCGTCTGCCAACGCAATCGACTCGCCATTTCTATCACCCCGGTAAAATACGAGTAAGGACGCCAGTGAAAACACGATTTTGGCAGGCAGCTCCTTACGTTGTTCTACATACTGGAGCAAGGATGGCAAGTTCCGTGTCTTGAACTTTGACACCGAATTCAACGCAATACTCATAACATAATGACTTACATATGGATTACGGAACCGCTCAATAACATCGTCGGCATATACATTCAATTCCGCTTCTGGTGAGTCCAGCGTCGGAATAATTTCTTCTCGAATCAGCGACTGGATAAAACTGCCCATAATATCATGCTCAACCGCCTGCCCCACTGTGTCCAGGCCATATAAATAAGCTACAGGTGTAAGCGCCGTATGTGCTCCATTCAAAATACGCACTTTCCGTGTACGATATGGCGCCATATCGTCGACAATCAGGACATTCAATCCGGCCAAATGAGCAGGTAATTCCTCTTTAAGCCACTGTGGCCCTTCAATAACCCATAAATGATACTGTTCGCCCACAACAACCAAATCGTCCTTGTAACCCAATTCCGCTTGGATTTCATGAATTCGGTCTTTGGGATAACCAGGTACAATTCGATCCACCAAACTGTTGCAGAACGTATTTGCTTCCTCTATCCATGCAATAAACTCAGCTCCAAGCTTCCATTGGTCCGCATATTTCAGTACGATTTCCTTGAGAGCGTCTCCATTACGGTCGATGAGCTCGCATGGAATGATGACCAATCCCTTGCTCTGATCGCCCCCAAAAAATTGAAAGCGCTTATACAGAAAGGCAGCCAGTTTGCCCGGGAAGCTCTTTTGCGGACGATCTTCTAGCTGATCGTCTGGGGCATAAGCGATCCCCGCTTCCGTCGTATTCGACACAACAAAACGCAGCTCCGGCTTTTGGGATAGTGCTTCATACTCCAAAAAATCCGAGCCGTACGGATTAATCCCACGAGAGACGCACTCCACAACGGTATGCTCCTTCATGGCCTTCCCATCCTTAATCCCTTCAAGAATAACCGTATACAGGTCATCCTGCTCGTTAAGCTTCTCCACGAGGCCTCCTGGCTGCGGTTGTACAATCACAACTCCCGTATTCCATTCTGCCAGCTTATTCATTTTGTCAAATTGCCAGTCTACAAAAGCACGCAGAAAGTTCCCTTCCCCAAATTGCATCACCCTCACAGGATGCGGGTCTGTAACGATAAAGCTTTTTCTGTTTAATTGATCTAATGCATCTACTTTTTTCATCCGGAGTATCCTCCCACTATTACCATAATGATTTCAACGTTATTTTAGCATAATGCACACGTTAACAAAATAGTTTTCTCAACATTTTTACTTTATAAAAATAATAATGACAATAATATGAACACGTTAACATAAGAGTTTTGCATAACAACCAGCAAGTATATGGACCTCTTTCTGTTGTTTCGCTGCTGAGCCAAGACGGTTAAGGCTAACTATCACCCTATCCGAGACCTTGTCCTTATATACTTTTCAGGAGAATAGACGCAAGAAAGCACGGGCAGGATAACACTACTTACTAGGCAGGAGGAACATCTATGAAGACAATTGCAGATACTATTGTACAAGTTTTGGTCAATGCAGGGGTCAAGCGGATTTATGGCATTGTTGGAGATTCTCTAAATAATATGGTGGATTCCATTAGCAGCAATGGTCAAATCGAATGGATTCATGTAAGGCACGAAGAAGTGGCTGCCTTTGCAGCCGGAGCGGATGCTGACCTTAGTGGCAGCATTGCTGTATGTGCCGGAAGCAGTGGTCCCGGAAATTTGCATCTGATTAATGGTTTATATGATTGTCACCGCAATCGTGTGCCTGTACTGGCTATTGCCGCTCACATTCCAAGCGACGAAATCGGAAGTGAATATTTTCAAGCGACGCATCCTGAACATCTTTTCGGAGAATGCAGTCACTTCTGTGAAGTTATTACGACACCGCGTCAAATTCCCAGAACGGTGACCATGGCCATTCAACAGGCAGTTTCACGTTCAGGTGTCTCCGTCATTGTTCTTCCCGGTGATGTAGCAGCATTGGGGGCGGAAAAGGTACCCGTCCCTGAACATGTCTACCATCCCACTACACCTGTAGTGCATCCGTCAGCTTCCGAAATTTCCCGACTGGCCGAATATTTGAATCAAGGCAAACGAATTACGCTACTATGCGGCGCCGGCTGTTCACAATCTCATGAATTGCTCATGCAGCTATGTGACAAGTTAAAATCCCCCATGGTATCCGCTCTGCGAGGCAAGGAATATCTGGAGTATGACAATCCTTATTATGCTGGATTAACGGGACTGATCGGGTATTCTTCCGGGTACCATGCGATGATGGATTGTGACGTCCTACTTATGCTCGGAACAGACTTCCCTTACAGACAATTTTACCCTGAAGATGCGATTGTCCTACAGGTAGATATAGAGCCAGCCCATCTTGGCAGACGTACTCCGTTAACGTATGGTTTATGTGGGGATGTAAAAGCCACGTTGGAAATGCTGCTACCGCATTTAACATCAGAGCATGATTCCAAGCATCTAGAGAAAACCGTCTCCCACTATACCAAGGTACGCCAGGAGTTGGATGACCTTGCTGTCGGTAAACCAGGTCATACGCCGATCCATCCGCAATATCTCGCCAAGGTCATCAGTGACGCCGCGCAGGAAAATGCTATTTTCACCTGTGATGTCGGTACTCCCACTGTATGGGCGGCGCGTTATTTGCAGATGAACGGTCAGCGCCGGCTTCTCGGATCGTTCAACCATGGTACGATGGCAAATGCGTTACCACAAGCGATTGGAGCACAGGCCACTGAGCCTGACCGACAAGTGATTGCCCTCTCAGGCGATGGCGGACTCACGATGCTGATGGGCGACCTGCTCACCCTGAAGCAGCATCATCTGCCTATCAAAGTCATTGTTTTCAATAATGGCGCTCTCGGTTTTGTCGAGCTGGAAATGAAAGCGGCCGGATTTCTGGAAAACGGTACTGAACTGGTGAATCCTGATTTTGGTGCTGTAGCGCAAGCCATGGGACTCAAGGGCATCCGGGTTGAAGATCCGACCATGCTGGAAGATGCCATTCAGCAAGCATTGGCTCATGATGGCCCTGTTGTGGTAGACGTGGTGGTGAACCGCCAGGAGCTATCCATGCCACCCAAAATTAATCTTAAACAAGCAGAAGGATTTACACTGTGGATGATGAAAGCGATGCTAAACGGACGTGGTGACGAGATTGTAGAACTGGCTAAAACCAATCTCTTTCGTTAAATATAGACGAAGCAGAACGCATTTCAGCCTAAAAGGGGCAGAAACCATAAGTCTCGCATGGTTTCTGCCCCTTTGGCCTGCCTGTTAATCAAACGAAACTTAGTGTGGTCTGCCTGCCGTTGATTTCCGCTTCATGAGCGCGGTCTCCATAAATATAAGCTCGCCCTCATTGGACGGTGACTGAATTCGTTCCAGAATGCAGGCGGCTCCGCGCTCGCTAATCTGTTCAATCGGTCTTTTGACTGTTGTTAACGGTGGAGTCGTATACATTGAGAACCCGATATCGTCAAAACCAATGACAGAGATATCCTCTGGTACCTTCAAGCCGTTTTCGAATACCGCATTCATTGCCCCAATAGCCATATCATCGTTAGAGCAAAATACCGCTGTCGGCGGCTCCTGCAAGGAAAGCAATTGCTTCATTGCCTGGCTACCACTTTCAGTATCATAATGACCTTGCACGATATATTCATGTCGAATGGGCTTACCACTATCAATCAACGCATTCATAAAACCCTCGCGGCGTTGCTGGGTAGACTTGAAGCCTTCTACCCCTTCGATGATCGCAATGCGTTCATGCCCACTTTCAACGAGAAAGGAGACCGCTTCATAGGACCCTTCTTTATCATTAGAAATCACGTTTACAATCCCCGCCCCGGACACCTGCCGATTCAGAACAACAAGCGGAATGCCTTGACCGAGCACATGATAAATAAAAGGGTTGTCCGCCTCGCTCTGGCTCATCAGAATGATACCATCAAAACGCTTGCGGTGTATGGCCGAAAAATCAGCGTAATCGTCAATTCCTCGCACAAACAGATTGTAATCTACCCCAATGACATGATTAACACCGCGGATGGTATCGGCAAAAAAACTGGAGCTGGTGCCTTCTGAAATACTGGTGAAAAACAGGCCAATCGTATGCGAGCGCTGGAGAACTAGGCTTTTGGCATTAAAATTTGGAATGTAATTGAGTTGCTCTGCCAACTCCATAATTTTGCGTTTCGTATCTTCTTTAATCAGCGGGCTGTTATTGAGCGCCCGGGAGACGGTTGTATGGGAAACATTAGCCAATTTGGCAATGTCTTTAATGGTAGCTGCCATATACGTATCCTTTCCTTAGTGAGGCTCTAAAAAAATTATATACCCACCATACCACAGGAGCCGCCCGGAAAAGAAGACTTTCACAAATTATACGCGGTTGTCCGCATGTCGACGCTGTAATTCTTGAACCATTTCTGCATGTCTGCTGTCCGTCAGCTTGTACATTTTACCGATGACCAGCATGGCCAAAGCCAGGGCAACAGCCGGATAGAGACAAAGTAATGCTTTGATCCCAAGCAGGGTTCCAGAGGACTGAACCACATTCGGAACATACCCGATGAGCGCTAGTCCAATACCCGATAGAAAGCCAGACAAGGATTGAGCCAACTTACGTGAAAAGTTAAATAACGAGTAAGTAATCCCTTCCTTACGCTCCCCGGATGACCATTCGCCATAATCAATAATATCGGACACGAATGCCCAGGTCACCCCGTTAGGAATACTAATACCAATGAACGAAATACTGGCCAGGATTGTGAAAATGTATACATTTGAAGGCATAAAAAAGTTAATGGAGTCGGCAATGACACTAACCAGCATCCCCAGTATGGCTGTTTTTCGTTTACCGAAACGCCGTACCAGCTTGGGCAGGAACAATACACCCAGTAGCGACGAACCGATAATAATAAAATTCATATAAGCCATTAACTCTACATGCCCCAAGTTATATTCGGCAAAATAGATCAGCAGAGCGGACTTAATATTGTACGCGGATATAGTGAAAATCGTCATCAAAACGAGCACCAGCAAAGGCTTGTTATTCGTAAAAGTATGCACAATAACGCCTATAGATAGCTTCTCTTTTGGCCCGGACTGGCTAATAATACGTTCTTTCGTTCCTCGGTAACATATGATGAAAGCGATCACACCAATGAGTGACATAATCCCCATCACAACCGGATAGCCAACATGGTGGTTAGGAAATAGTAAAATAAGCGGCATGACAACGACACTGGTGACGAATAATGCGCCCAGCGATCCCGCCTGACGGAAAGATGACAATGAAGCACGCTGATGAGTATCCTGTGTAATAGCGGCACCTAGCGAGCCGTATGGAATGTTTACAATAGAGTAGCCGATCCCCCAGATCATATAGGACGCATAGGCGTAAATGAGTTTTCCTGTGGGTGAAATATTCGGCGATATAAAGGTTAGAACCGTAAGAATTGCAAGGATAACGCTTCCAACAATAAGAAAAGGTCTAAATTTTCCACGTGTACCGATATGTTTGCGATAATCAACAAAGGACCCGACAATGGGATCACAGACGGCGGCAAATAGCTTGCTGACCAAGAAAATGCCTGCGGCGGCTCCTGCAGAAACCCCTGCTACATCTGTAAAAAATTTCAGCAAATACAACTGCCCCAAATCAAACATGAATCCGTTTCCAAAGTCACCCATACCATACGAAATCTTTTCTTTCAGGCTAATATGCTCGCCTGTCTTGTTGTCAGTTTGGACGTTCTCCTGCACGATAGGCACTCCCATACCTACACACTCCTCTTTGTTTGTAATTAATTTCACAAAATTAGTTCTGGATTTTGCAAAATCCTCAGTTGATAACTATTTTATTTATAATTGCTCTTACCGGGAGTTTTGAAACAAGCTCCCGGTAAGAGCCCTTTCTTATGAAGTTAGTGAGTCCTCGCCTTAGGGCGTAGTTTCACTTACTATGAACAACCGTTGGGAAATTAAAATATTGCTCGGCGTTGTTGTAGCAAATGTTTTGTACCATGGCTCCGAGCAGCTCCAGATCCTCAGGCGCCTTACCCTCCTGAACCCACGTTCCAATTAAGTCACAGAGTATACGGCGGAAATATTCATGGCGTGTGTAGGAGAGGAAGCTGCGGGAATCCGTCAGCATACCAATAAAGCGGGACAGCACCCCGTAGTTAGCCAGCAACTTCATCTGCTCCTGCATACCTTCGATATGGTCGTTATACCACCATGCCGTGCCAAACTGGATTTTCCCCACATTTCCACCGGATTGGAAACAACCCGCGAGACTTGCCAGTACTGGATAATCAACCGAATTAAGCGAATACAAAATGGTTCTAGGTAATCCTCCTCCCAGCTCCTGTGCGTCCAGCAATGCCGCCAATGGACGAGCGATAGAGCCATCATTTACGGCATCGTAGCCTGTATCCGGTCCCAATTGACGGAACATAGTAGTGTTGTTATTACGCAGTGCGTGGATATGGTATTGCATAGCCCAGCCATGTTCTGCATACTGTTTGCCAAGGAAAACCAGAACGTACGATTTATATTTCGCCTCCTCTAAAGGAGTCACATGGCCTTCCTCCAGCGCCTTATTGAATATGGCTGCAGCTTCCTCCCGTGTCGTTTCTTCATAGACTACAGTATCCAGCGCATGATCAGATACTCGGCCTCCGGCAGCATGGAAATGGCGCACCCGGCTCGCCAGCGCATTCAAAAATCCTTCCAGGCCAGAAACATCCAGTCCGCTGACTTCACCCAACCGAGCCACCCAAGGCCGGAAAGTTTCGCGATTTATCTCCAAAGCCTTGTCGGGACGAAAGCTTGGCAACACTGCGACTGGGAAATCGGTCAGCTTGCTGATTTGTTTGTGGTATTCGAGATGGTCTGTCGGATCATCCGTGGTGCACACCACAGTTACCTTCGAGTTCACAATCAGATCACGTGCGCCAAAGCCTTTTCCCTGCAGCTTTTGGTTTACCTTTTCCCAGATCACTGGTGCGTTCTGTTCATTCAGCAGCTCAAAGACACCAAAAAAGCGTTGAAGCTCCAAATGCGTCCAATGGTACAGCGGATTGCCGATTAGTGTAGGTACGGTTTTGGCCCAAGCCATAAACTTGTCATAATCTTCGCCATCCCCCGTAATCAGGCGTTCCTCAACCCCATTGGCCCGCATAAGTCTCCACTTGTAATGGTCTCCGTACAACCAAGCTTCCGTAATATTCTTGAACGCTTTATTTTCATAAATTTCTTGTGGACTTAAATGACAATGATAGTCAATAATCGGCATATCCTTGGCGTACTGATGATACAAGATTTCAGCCGTTGGATTGCTCAACAAAAAGTTTTCGTCTAAAAACGCTTTAGTCATACTTTCTCATCCCTTCTATAATCGTGTTTCTCAACAAATTGTTAACGTTAACAAAAATGCTTGTACTGTACTCGTTTTCAATAATAGCATTCTCCACCACATAGCAGATCTCGTGATTAGGCAAGATGATATAGCTGTAATACGATACCTGCACATCATTTCAAGCCGGATTACTTCACTTTAAATTTAATGTTTACGTTAACAACAATTACATTGTAACCGCTATCCTTTGTAGACGAAAGTGATTTTTATCATGTGAGCGAATAAAAAAAATGGCCTACTGCCATTTGGAGCAGATCTGTTCTATATTTTCCCGATAGCTGATACCAAAAGAAAATTCTACAATTTTTAATTTTCCCCGATAAATCAAACTTTGAAAACGTTTTATGTGTTTTTCTCTTTTTTTCAGAAAATTTCTTTCTTGAAAATACCAGTTATTGCATTATAATTGTAATATACATCCATTGTTTTACATTGAAAGTATTTCATTGGTTTATTTCAAAGATGAAAAGAAGAGGTGGTAGCATTGAGTACTAAAGTTCAAGCTGTTCAAACTAAAACTAAAACCAAATCCGATACAAAAGGAGCCGACCTTGTTGTCGATTGTTTGATCAAGCAAGGGGTTACGCATATTTTTGGCATTCCAGGTGCCAAGATCGATTCTGTTTTTGATGTTCTTCAAGATCGGGGTCCAGAATTGATCATATGCCGTCATGAACAAAATGCCGCCTTTATGGCAGCAGCGGTCGGTCGTTTAACAGGTAAACCGGGCGTATGCATTGTTACTTCCGGTCCAGGCGCGTCTAACTTGGCGACAGGACTTGTCACCGCTAACGCAGAGAGTGATCCTGTCGTCGCCATTGCTGGTGCAGTCCCAAGATCAGAACGCCTGAAACGCACGCATCAATCTATGGATAACGCCGGACTTTTCGAACCCATCACCAAGTACAGTGTAGAAGTAGAACATCCTGATAGTGTACCGGAAGCAATTACTAATGCATTTCGGATTGCGACCTCAGCCCAGCCTGGAGCCACATTTGTCAGTCTGCCGCAGGACGTGTTGACTTCGTCATCCGAAGTAACCGCCATTGAGAAGGTTTCCCTTCCCCAGCTTGGAACCGCACCCGCCGAGCTCATCAAACAAGTTGCAGGCCAAATCAAAAAAGCCAAGCTGCCCGTACTCCTTCTCGGTATGAAAGCCAGCACACCCGAAGCTACAGCAGCCATCCGTGCACTGATTCGAAACACGGATTTGCCTGTGGTTGAAACCTTTCAGGCCGCTGGAGCCATTTCCCGGGAGCTGGAAAGCCACTATTTTGGGAGAGTCGGTCTGTTCCATAATCAGCCGGGTGACATGCTTCTTGGAGCGGCAGATCTGGTACTGACGATTGGCTATGATCCTATTGAATATGATCCAAAAAACTGGAATATTCCTGCGAACCGAACCCTTATTCATCTGGATGATCATCAAGCAGATATTGATCATGATTATCAACCTGATCACGAGCTTATCGGGAATATAGCCCTGATTGTGAGTGGCCTTGCAGAAGAATTGCCTACCTTAAAGCTACCTAAAGCCTCCTGCGACCAATTAAATCGTCTTCGTCATGATCTAAACGAGCAAGAAGCTGTTCCTGTACACAGTCACGATTATCTGATTCATCCATTACAATTTATTCGTACACTGCGCAGCCTGATCGACGATAATGTCACTGTCACCTGTGATGTTGGTTCACACTACATTTGGATGGCACGATATTTCCGTTCGTATGAACCGCGGCGCCTTCTATTCAGCAACGGAATGCAGACGTTGGGCGTAGCACTGCCTTGGGGGATTGCTGCCACACTCGTCAACCCCGGTCAAAAAGTCGTTTCTATTTCTGGAGACGGAGGATTTCTGTTTTCATCCATGGAGCTCGAAACCGCTGTACGTCTTAACTCTCCGCTAGTGCATATCGTATGGAGAGATGGTACCTATGACATGGTCGCATTTCAACAACAGATTAAATATGGCAGAACTTCCGGTGTAAAATTTGGAGATGTTGATGTAGTGAAATATGCTGAAAGCTTCGGGGCCACCGGATTACGCGTGCACTCTCCTGAAGAACTGGAAAGTGTATTGCAGCAGGCACTTCATACGGATGGTCCTGTGGTTGTTGATATCCCGATTAATTATCAAGATAATATCCAGTTGGGACGTAAACTGCTGCCAAATCAATTAAACTAACCTTTACCAAGACTTACTCGTGACGTTTTCGTGACAATTATGGAGCAAAACGTTATTTTTTATGATTTTTTTGAGTTATTCTCGTTATTTACTGAAAATTTACGTTTATTATTGAAAAAGAAAGAAAATAAATGCATACAATTACAAAAGGAAGTGTATTACCATGACCGTTGCAGGACTGGAAACCAAGCAAGAAACTGACCATGATATTTACCAAACGTCCACTATGCTCGCTCTATTAGATGGTCTTTATGACGGAGTTGTTGCCTTTGAGGAGTTGCAAAAGCACGGGGATTTTGGGATTGGTACCTTTGATCAACTGAATGGCGAGATGATCGCGTTCGATGGTGAATTCTATCACTTGCTTCCAGACGGTACGGCCCATCGCGTAAAACCGGAAGAAACCACACCTTTTTCCACCGTCACCTTTTTCCATGAAGATTTCACATATACTATTGACCGCCCCATGCATCGTGAAGAGCTGGAAGCTCTGCTGTTAAAGTTGTTTCCAAGCCGTAATCTGTTCTATGCCTTCCGTATGGATGGCACTTTTCGTGAAGTAAAGACACGTACCGTCCCTCACCAGGTGAAGCCTTACAAACCTTTTATCGAAGCGACCAAATCTCAGCCTACGTTCTCTTTTAACGACGCTTCTGGGGTGATTACAGGTTTTTGGACACCTGCCTATGCTCAAGGTATTGGGGTAGCCGGATTTCATCTGCATTTTATTAACGATGAACGCACTGGGGGTGGGCATGTCTTTGATTTTATCGTCGAAAAGTGCACCATCCGCATTTGTCAAAAATCCAATCTGCACCTGGTCCTGCCCGATACCCCGGATTACTTGAAGGCCAACCTGTCCAGAGAAAACCTGGAGAAGGAAATCGCCGTTACTGAAGGTGCGCAGTAATCGCAGCTATTTAACTCATCAATTTACAGACCCTATAGCCAAACAATAAACAGCAAAAGATCACAGTCAGGAAAGAGAATTACTGCTCTCTGACTGTGATCTTTTTATGTACGAGCGTATATATACGTTACTGCTTATGCTCTCACTCCGGTCCACCTATGTCTCGATCTGATCCAGTTTATCTGCATAATATTGAATGGCACGTGAGTACTCCTGTGTAGATAAATCCGAGGTCGTCTCAGCCACCTCCATTAGCAGCTCCTGCATGGCTTTCCCGAATTCCCCCAGATTATATAATACCATCGCGTAAAATACCCGAAACGGTCTGTAATCCGGAAATTCGTCCATTCCTGTGTCCAACCATGCTTTCGCCTTGGCATAATCCCCCAATACACGATATGTACTGCTTAATCCCAGGATGGCTCCTTTCCTTGATTCTGCGGATAATGCCATACCCAGGCTTTTTTCATAATAGGGTACTGCTTCCCTCTCTAAGCCCAATGAATCATGTGTCCAAGCGGTCTGATACCACAATTCTGCATCATTTTGCTGCTGTTCTAATGCCTTCAAAAGAAGCTTTCGTGCTTCCTCTGCTTGCCCTGTTCGTCTAAGCTCGCCAGCTTGCGCCATGATATCGTTCATATTAATCCTCCACTTCTGACTCATGCCTATCTTTGAGATATATGTTACCCGACATTTGAATGCAATGTAAATGGAGTTTTTCCTAAGATTTAAAATCCAAAAAAACGACTCTCCTTACAGGAGAGCCGCTATATATCCGAAGTTACGGTTTATTTAACCTTCAATGATCCTGCAGTTAGTATTCCTGCTACACGCTGTGCGTCGAAAATACGCGAGAGCTCCTCTACTGCCGTCAAGTACAATAGACCGTTGCCTTCCAGCTTAGGAGAATTGCCAAGTGGAATCGTGCGTTTGATGAGTTGTGCATATAATTCCGGTTCGGTGAGATCACGCTCAAAGCTCGCACTTACCAGCTGCTTAATCAACGCCAATGCACCTGCTACGTGCGGAGTAGCCATCGAAGTTCCGCTAAAAGTCGCATATTTGCCGCCCGGAACGGTGGACAAAATATCTTCTCCGGGTGCAACCAAATCCACCTCATTATTAGAATTACTGAATTCTGAGGCGTGCCTGTCAAAATTGATAGCGCCTACGCTAATCACTTCATTATAGCAGCCGGGGTAGCCGAGCTCGTCCGTTCTGTCGTCACCGTCTCCCTCATTTCCAGCTGCACAGATGACCAAGATTTGGCTAGCTACAGCCTTTTTTACTGCTTCATGCAGCTCTGGCACATCTTCAGGACCGCCAAGTGACATCGATATGATATCTGCCTTTTGCTCAATCGCATAATAGATGCCTTGAATAATCCAGTCATATTGACCGGAGCCCTGCTTGTTTAGCACTTTGATGATGAGCAGGTCTGCCTCTGGAGCAACACCCACGACACCATCCGCATTTTCTGCTGCCGCAATGGTTCCTGCCACATGCGTGCCATGACCGTTATAATCCTTGAAAATTTCCGGATCACCTTGATCATCATCCGTGAAATTCCGTCCGCCAATAATGCGCGCCTTCAAATCAGGATGGTCCGAATCACAGCCCGTGTCCAGCACCGCCACCTTCACGCCTTGGCCTCGAGTCTGGTTCCATACCGCAGGAGCCTGAATCAGCTCTACACCTCGCGGTATTTCATTCACTTGTTGCTCCTGCTTGATCACTTGGTAAGGAATGATATGCACTTTACGTTCCATCCTATTCCCTCCTTCATGGATTCAATCGGAAACCACCCGTCTTTGAAACTATGAAACTTTGAAAACCTCTACTACATTCGAGGTTACTATATTCTAGCAATTTTTGAAAACTTTGAACATCCCCATTTTGCTTATTTTTGTAAAAAAACAGACATCCCCCAATTCGCTTGGAGAATGTCTGTTGTAGGTTCTCTATCAGCCTTAGACGGATTCCGCCTGAAGTTCAGCCTTGGATAACAGCGATTTGTGCTGCCATTTCCGGCCCTTCCAGCGTAAATAGTGGAAAATGCCTCGTACCCACTCATCGCAGGCATGTGCAATCCACACACCCAGCACTCCATATCCCATATGAATGCCCAGCACATATGCTAACGGGATTTTAATCCCCCACATTGAAATTATGGCCATCATTAACGGGAACTGAACATCTCCCGCTGCTCGCAAGGAGTTAATGACAACATGATTAAACACTCGGCCCGGCTCCAGCAATATACAGAAAAGCAAAATCGCTGCCCCTAATTGAATGATCGCCGGCTCATCTGTAAAGATCGCCATCACTTCATATCGGAAAAAGGATACTACCACGATTACAGCAATCGTAATGATCAAAGACCATTTCAGGCTCCGTAAAAGTTGATGATAGGCCTTTTCCTTGTCTCCTGCTCCAATCAGGCGGGCAACAATAATTTCCGTCCCCTCCCCTACAGCCATTCCGAATACCATAAAAAAGTACACAATTGTATTCGAATAAAAATGGGTTGCGATTGCCGTTGTACCCATAAAGCTGACAAACCGGGTCACCATCATTTGGCTAAGCTGATAAGACAACCATTCCAGCCCGGCAGGAATACCAATCTTCAGAATGGCTACCAGCTTACTCCATTGTAGCTGTACATAATACCGGATGCGAATCGGCGCACTTACACGCTTGTACAGCAGTAGAAAAATCCAGACACATGCTACAACACGGCTAATAACCGTTGAAATCGCTGCTCCCGCCACTCCCATCTGCGGCAGACCAAACCAGCCATAAATGAGCAATGCATTTCCTGCAATATGTAAAATATTCATACCAATGCCCACGATCATCGTATCTTTAGTAAAACCATGCGATCGAATAACCGGACCTGCGGTTAGCATGAGCGCTTCCAGAAACAGCGAACCCCCTGCCAGCATCATATAAATCTCTGCATTTTCCTTAATCGTCGGAGTAATATGGTAAAAGGATAGCAAAAAATCCCGACTGACAATAAACATCAAGCTCAATGCCAGACCAAACACCAGATTAAAGGTTAGTGCCGAAGCCGTAACACGGCTTGCATCCACATGCTTTTGCGCCCCCAATAGCTGAGCAATGATCACACCTACACCAAGACCAAGCAGATTGAAAAGTATAATCGTAAATTCAATCAACTGTCTGGACACACCCACAGCCGATACAACCTCATCAGAAACATGGCTTAGCATGAACGTATCCACGCTACCCATCAAAATGTGAAACAACATCTCTATAAAGATCGGCCAAGTGATTGCAAAAACCGTCATCGTTTTAACGACTTGCGCTTGCTTGGAAGCGTTTTCCTGAGACAGTGACATCCTTTCGTATTCCTCCTAAATGCGAACCCAATCATTACTTACTTATTACTTATATCATTTATATCGATAACAATTACTCATTCAAAAAAAGTCATATGCTTTTTCATTTTATAATATTCCAGGCGGTCCCGCAATTGTCCTGTGTGGACTTCATACTTATGTCCGTCTGGATCTGTAAAATAGACTGGCCTTTTGTCCTGTTCATTCCGTTCTCGTCCGGACAAAATGATGACATTAAAAGTTCTCAGCTTGATAAGCGTGGTATTCAACATGATTCGATTGTCCATTGCAGAACGTCCTTCTTGTGGTTTTCGTTCAGGTAGACCTCGTTAAAATAATAATTTCTTATCAAAAAAAGACTATAACATCATCAAGATTGATGTTATAGTCCTTTTTTTAAAACTGGTCAAGAAAAAAACATCTTGGTTTTCATAGTTAAATTCTAGACTACCGCTCTTTAATTCAGCTAACGTTTCCTAAGCCTAAAGTATGGGCTTCTCAGACAATGAGCTTCATAAACTTAGTTGACCTACCTTGTAGTTCTGATAAATATGAGATTTAAAGAATAGAAACTGAAAAGGAAGCAAAGAATTCAGGAAAAATTTTAGTGGATAATGGTTTGAATACGGCTTCTTTCCACCATTTCTTCTCCATTTGCTTTCCTCTCCTTATTTAGCGTTTTTTAAGAATTCAAGCTCTTTGACAATACCGGGAAATAATTTATCTAGGTTGTAAAATGCCAGCAATACAATTTGCAGGGCAGCCAAGATAATTGGAACGTAGATAAACATGAAATGAATAGACGCTAGCGCTGTGGCACTGATTGTAGCTTGTCCACCAGCATATCCTCCCAATGCCAGTCCCCAACCGATGAGTGCCGCTCCGAAACCGCCTCCCGCTTTTGTGCCGAAACTACCCGCACTGTACACCAGTCCTTCGGTGCGCATCCCTGTCTTCCATTCGCCATACTCAATGGTATCTGACAACATGGCAAAGAAGGTTCCGAGAATAGCGGCATGTCCAAGCGCTTTAATAACGAGTCCCAGGCAGACCGCCATAAGACTTGCGGGACTGACGGCAATAACAAGCGATCCCACAATCAGGAGGATACTTCCGATAATGGATGAATTTCGTTTCCCGATCCGCTTGACGACGGGTGGCAATAACAGATAACCAAGCAGGGAAGGAAGGAGTAAGGATATGCCGAGCACCCCAATCAGATTGGCGTCTTTTAACACATAACGTGCGTAGTAAATATTCATACCTGTGCCCAGTGAGTTATTTATGAAATAGACCACAGCAAACCCAAGAATCAATTTCCAATACTTATTACGCATCAGCGCTCCAAAAGCACGTCCAAACGGAATTGGCTTCTGTACAACAGATGGAGTAACCCTTTCCTTGGTACTGAAGAAGGTAACGAGAAATAAGAAGGTTCCGAGCAAACCAAACAGAATAAAGGTGAAAATCCACCCCTTTTGACCGCCGCCGAACGACTTCACTAACGGGAGGGTGAAATAATTAATTAGCAAGGCACCAATATTCGCTAGAGACATACGAAAAATATTAAGCAGAGAACGCTGGTAAGAATCCTGCGTTATCATGGAATTAAGCACACCATAAGGGACATTAATGCTGGAATAGATAATGTTCATCAACAGATAGGTAACGTAAATGTATAGAATAGTGATCGTCATATTTCCACTTGGAACCGTGAACAAGAGAACTCCAGACAACGCAAATGGCCCGGACATCCACAGTAACCAAGGACGGGCCTTCCCGTGTCTGCTCTTCGTTTTATCGATCAAAGCCCCAATCGCGACATCAATAAACGCATCCAGTACACGCGCAACTAGCATTAAAGTACCAATGACCCCGGCGCTGATCCCGATTACATCTGTGTAAAAGTAGGACAGAAAAGTCATTGCGGCGGCAAACAGCAACTGGCTGGCAAAATCACCGAATCCATAACCCATCTTTTCTTTTAGCGAAATATTTGAACCGGTTTGCTTTGAAGCCTCATTTCCCATTACAACAATATCGCTCGAACTTCTCATGCTCATGCTCCTTTTCCCTTGTTATTCTCTACAATTCCAAGCCATAAGGAAAACGTTTTCTTGATAATCAAAAAAACAAGCCGAAATACCTTGAATTCAGCTAGTTATTTGGTAAAAACAATCATTTATCTCCAGAAAATACTAGAAAACGTTTTCCGGAGTTGATTATACTCCCCCTATAAACCAAGGTCAAGCGCTTTCTTTGCTCTGGAATCTTTGTTAAACTCAATAAACTGATATAATAAATTCAATTGACTTTGAGAACCTTTTTCTAAATAAATACTTGCTTGAAAGTCGGTGTGTACAATGAAAATGACTATAAAAGATGTGGCTCGAATGGCCAACGTCTCCATTTCAACGGTTTCCAGAGTGATCAATAACAGCCAGACGGTGAACAGTGAAATACGCAAACGAGTTCTAGAGGTCCTTGAAGCCACTCAATTCCGTCCAAATGCCATAGCGCGGACACTGGTAAAGAATAATACATCTCTGATTGGAGTACTTCTGCCCGAGATTAAAAACAATGTCTTTGATAACATGGTTGAAGGCATCAATCAAGTAGCGCATCTATACGGCTTCGATGTCATAATCGCCTTGTCAGGGGGGGACGCGGACTCTGAAATACACTATTACAATATGTTCCGTGAAATGCAGGCGAGCGGAATTATCATATCGGTAGACGGAATCCGGGATGCGCTATACGCGCTCATTGAAGCGGCGGGAATTCCCTGCATCCTTGTCGGACGGGATTTTCGAGACAAATCCATTCCTTCCGTACATGTTGACAACATAACGGCTGCTTTTGAAGCGGTAACTTATCTAATTCAGCAGGGACATCAGGATATCGCGATGCTGCGGGGAGCTGCGGGAGATATTTCAGTGGGCAGTCAGCGTTTTTTGGGCTATGAACAGGCATTGAAGGCCGCTCACCTGCCAGTACGTCCTGAACGTGTGTTGGAAAGCGGCTTTTCAGTTGAAGACGGCGTAACCTCTATGAGAAAACTTTATCATTCAGGCCCATTGCCCAGTGCGGTGTTCTGCGCGACGGACCGAATTGCCATAGGCGCTATGAACTTTCTGACCGAGAATGGGGTGAAAATACCTGAACAGGTCTCTTTCTTGGGATTTGACGACATTGATATGGCTACAATAATCCGGCCTAAATTGTCAACTGTCCGATATTCAGCATCCGAACTGGGCATGGTCGCCGCCCGCAATCTCATTAAGCTTATTAAAGGAGAGGAATTGGCGGCTGTCCACTGGTCCATATCGCATCAGTTAGAAATTCGGGACAGCAGTGTAAAACATGGGGTATCCTAATCTTTGCATGTTCCTACGCGGTTGCTGGAAGTGCTTCACCGGCTAGGATGGATTTTGTCAGCTCCGACGCTGAATAATGGAAACGTTCTCTTGCAAAGTTTTTCCCAAAAGAGCTTACTACATTCCCATGATTATAATAATAATTATATGGGGGGCTTTTTTTACCGGCGGCCTGATTGTAAGTCAAACTTGGTTAACTTCGGAGGCCTCAGAAGCACCTGAATTTGCTAATAGCTTGTTTGTCTCCTTTGCAAATTTAGGTGTCACGATTGGCACCACCTTAGGCGGATGGTTTCTATCACAGATGGGAACACACCTGATTACCTGGAGTGGAGTATTATTTCTGTGCTTGCATCTATCTGCATTGGGTTAAAAATCAAGTTTTTTGATGTACCGAAAAGAAAATATGATCCTTCCTTGTATGCTTTTATCCCTCTTCCTTACAGCGAATCCTGTTCAGCCAATAGGCCCACGCTTCTGTATATTGATCGAGATCTTCCGGATGATGACGAATGCAGGTGGCTATACGAAAATATAGTCCCAGTAACACTTCCCTGTTTAGCTCGTATTCCCCTGTCATCTCCGGCTCAAGCTTCTCTAAGGAAGGCAAAATGGTATCGATGGTCAGCCTATCCGGTGAAGAACAAAAGGCGTATATCAGATCATATAGGGGTTCTCCCACCACGGGATCAGGATCAATAATACCCGTCAATGTGCCATTTTCGTTAAACACAAAATTATGTACTCCACAGTCGCCATGAAGCAAATATTTAATATTCCGTTGCGGCGATCCAGCCACAAGGGTATGAACGAAACGATGATCCTCACGGGGTAAAATGTCTTGTATGATCTTTCCAGATTCCTTCGTTCTGTGCAGCAGAAAATCTTTCCATTCCACAAACGGGTGGTCCGGATAACCATAATGACGTTCCTCACCAAAAGGCTTATAGTACGAGATCACCTCCGTCGCCAGATGAAGCAACAAATTGCTTTTGTTTCGTCCATGATACTGTGTGAGCCCTGACCTGAACGTGTATACCAAATAACGGTGCAACGGATCTACATAAACCAAACGCGATAGTTTCTCAATCTGTACATAGGTATGTAAAAACTCCGCCTCGGCTTTTACAATCGCATGATCATTTTGCTTAATCACATATCGAGGCCTGGTACCATCCATGACAACAACCACTTCGCTCGAAGTACCGCCGGTCAGCGGTTTGAGATTTTGCATATGGCCTTCAAGCACGCCTGCTGCATAAAGCTCATTCAGGATTAGTTGAACGTCCATTTCACGCCTCCCTCCGTGCGTCTGATCCACAATGCGGCTGGCGATTTTTTGGATAATTTCATTAAGATAATCCCATACGTTCGCCAGCCGCTCTTCTTTTAAAAATAAATCTTTTCATGCTCCGTATAGATTTCAAGCGCCCGCTCCATCTTACGCACATAGGCCTCATCCTGACTAGAACATAGAAATGTAATGTGTCCCGCCTGCGATGGACTGGATTTTGGCGAAGGTTCCAGCAAATTACGCTCAGACAACACCTGTTTCAACCGTCTAACTGTTCCCTGGCTCCCGTCAATTAACTGAATATGAGAAGGCAGTAGTTCCCTTAGAATTTCCTTATAAAAAGGATAATGAGTACATCCCAATACCACCGTACCATATATGTCGAGATTGAACGAAGACAACTCACGGTTAAAATATGCGGACATTTCTGCCCGGTCAAAATTCAACTGTTCGCAATAATGTACTAGCTCCGGCAGAGGTAGTGAGTCCACGCTCCCATGATCGTCAACTCTGGATACGAGTGCTGCATAACAAGATTGTTTCAACGTCAATGGTGTGGCTAACACCAGAACTCTTTTACCATTAGCCCGGTTCATCTCGACCGCTGGCTTCACAGCTGGCTCCATACCAATAATCGGAATAGGATATTCCTTCCTTAGCTCCGCAACCGCGATACTTGTAGCCGTATTGCAGGCAATCACCAGTGCCTTAACATCTTCTTTTAGAATCGTTTGCACTGAAGCCTTGACATAACCAAGCACCTCTTGGGGAGTTTTCGTCCCGTAAGGCACATGAAGGGTATCCGCCATGTATACAAAATTTTCGTTTGGCAAACGTCTTAGTGCCTCGGACAATACTGTAATTCCACCCAATCCTGAATCAAAAAAACCTATCTTCAAGCTACTCACCTTTTTTCATTCAACTATGGTGCCAAATCTTGCTGGCACCATGTTCATTTCCTTCTTCGCCTACATAAACTATTCTCTTCATTAGACTTTACATTTAAATTTTACCGCAAAACTGATATTTTGCAAAAGAAACACTTGAATTTTACAGTGTAAAAAATAAAGTAGCTTTTCAAAGTAAATTTAATATAAAAGCGTTGACAGATATTATCTTTATATTGTAATATTACATGGTAACTTACTAACTTAACTTACTTATTCAACTTACTTAGGGGGAAATAAATTATGTCTAAAGTATTATTTGTCAAAGCTAATGATCGTACAGCTGAAGAATCTGCAACAGTTAAATTGTATAACGCATTCGTGGAAAGCTACAAATCTTCCCACCCATCTGATGAAATCACTGAGCTGGACCTGTTCTCCGTCGAGCTTCCTTATTTGAACGCTAACATGATCAACGGCACGTTCAAATCCGCTAGAGGCATGGAGCTGAACGCAGAAGAAGCTCGCCTGGCAAACATCGCTAATGGCTACCTGGATCAATTCCTGGCAGCAGACAAAGTCGTATTTGCTTTCCCGCTCTGGAACATGACGATTCCAGCTGTAATGCATACGTACATTGACTACCTGAACCAAGCTGGTAAAACATTCAAATACACTGCTGAGGGTCCTGTGGGTCTTGTAACTGAAACTAAAGTAGCCCTGTTGAATGCAAGAGGCGGCGTTTATTCCGAAGGACCAGCTGCTGCAGCTGAAATGTCCTTGAACTTCATGAGTAACATTTTAACCTTCTTCGGCGTGAAAGACATCGTGAAGGTTGTACTGGAAGGACATAACCAAGCTCCAGATCAAGCACAAGAAATCGTTGCTTCTGCTGTACAACGTGCAGTAGACACAGCAAAATCGTTCTAATCATATATTATGAAGGGAAGAGGATATCCGCGCCCTATATGGGCTGGATATCCTCTTTTTTGTTATAAAATATAAAAACACGTGCTCCCCTGATCTGTAATCAAGTGAAGCACGTGTTTGTGATATGAGATTACGATTACTTCTATTTTAAGGAATGAATTGCTGCACGATTTTTACAACTTTACCGTCACGAAGCGTAACATGGTATGGAAATTGACTGAGGTCTAGAACGTCCTTTTTTGCAAAATCCTTCTCAAACTGTGTCAGCGGAATCGATTCGTTCCATTGTACGTCTGTATCTTCTATGTTACCCGTGTGATCATAAATCTGCACCTCTACCGAAGCATCTGGTGCAACCTGATACACGTCATTTTGCACGGAATTGTTTACGATGTAGTAGCCATCCGGCGCTCCATCCAATCCTGTATTTCCTTCATGCTCCACAAATGCTTTGTCTGCCGCCGCGCCTTCATACCATTCAATCGGGTCTGCCGACAAATAAATTTGTCCGTCACGAATCTCCATTTGGTTTATATATACGGTCTCCTGATTTTCAGCAGCTGCGACAGGCGTGTAGCCTTGCGCTGTTGCTCCTGCCGTCGTAATCAGCATCATCATTAAAGCCAATACGGTCCATTTCGAAGCTAGTTTCATCATGTCTGATCTCTCCTTGCCGTTTGGGTATGTACACGGTGTCTGTAAGCTTCATTACCCTTGTGTACTTATCATAAACGTTGCACGGTTAAAAAGTGTATCAGATACATAAAAAAGAAGTTACGATTTTTTAAGACTTGGTCTTAAAACTTGATAACATGTCCTATTTATCTTTGCTATCTTAATAACCCGACCTGACGTGCCTGTTCTTCGGTGAGAATAAACTCCTCATTTTGCCATACTTCGTCCTCTTTGGTTACAGCAAACATCCCCATGATCTCTGTCCATATTCCTTTGTCGACGGCTTCCTTTTGTGTAATGATAATTTTCATGAGAATTCCTCCTCCTGTAGAAATACATGCAATCCAACGCTGTCGATTTGTGTGGCCCACTACGCGAACAGATGGTAGGTCAAATATAATACTTTTATTTAAAGCCTCTACCTCTTATATGGAACTCGCAATGCTTGTCCTAGATTTACATTATCGGAGTGCTTGAGGGCTTCTTGTCCCGCTTATAACATATGTACCCTTTTCCTACCGATATTATTCGTATCTTATTTGTAACCTTAAAATTTTAGTTTATTTTCGTAGTTAGTGACTTCTTTAGAAATGACTAAGCCCTAAAATAAAAACGGCTGTAGGTTATCCTACGAGCCGTTTTCACTAACAATTTTTCTATGCTTGGTTAATCTATTAGTACCATCAACATATACATATTCAATGGCTGTCAAAGCATTAAAGCAGCGGAGCGTTCGCCTTTGCCCCTGGATTTCTACCCTTGAACATACAAACAAGAAATCTGGGGGCATTTCCTAATTTTTATACAGAAAAGTAAAAAGGCTGTACGCATACTGGCTTGGACACGGTTACTTGTTGCCCGGTGTAGGTCAAGCGTCCACTTGCCTTGTCCACTTTGAACGTAACGATGTTATTGGTGTCGCGGTTGGCCACGAGCATATGGTTACCATTTGGAGTCAATGCAAAATGGCGTGGATGCTCTCCTTCGGCAGATACATGCTCCACCAAGCTCAGCTTGCCAGTTGCTCCGTCTACAGCGTATACCACAATGCTGTCATGCCCACGGTTGGAACCGTACAGATAAGCTCCATCCTCCGAAATTGCAACTTCAGCAGTTGTGTTTTCACCTGTAAAGTCAGACGGCAATGTCGGTACGCTCTCAAGCTCAGTGAGCTTACCAGCCTCTGCATCATATGCAAAAGAAGTAATGGAAGAATCCACTTCGTTAATGACAAAAGCAAATTTACCATTTGGGTGGAACGTCAAATGACGTGGACCTGCACCTGCATGGGTTTTCGTTTCACCATGAGGCACCAGTTGTCCTTTGCTGTCATCAATGGTATAAACACGGATCAGATCCAGACCGAGATCTTGTACGAACAGGAAGCGACCATCTGGACTAAAGAAACTGGAATGTGGATGTGGACGATCCTGACGTTCAGGGTGCGCTCCTTTGCCCTCGTGCTGTTTAACATCCAGCAACTCACCAATACGTCCGTCCTCAGTCAGAGACACCAGTCCCACCATACCTCCGTGGTAGCTGACTACAATAAGGTAACGATCAGATGGATCACGCTGAATGTGGCAAGTTGTTGCACCCACGTTTTCCGCACGATTCAGCAATGTAAATGTTCCTTTAACTGGATCAATTTCGAAAGCAGAAGCTTCGCCTACTTTTGCTCCTGCAGCAGAAGTCGTCTCCCCAATGGAATACAGCTTCCGATTTTTGACGTCCACATTCAGGAATGTAGGATTTTTCAAGCCGGAGAACTCATCCTGTAGTGTAAGTGCTCCTGTCTGTTCATTAAAAGTATACGAATAAACTCCGTTACCTTCCAATTCGGCGTAAGAGCCTGCGAATACGAGCAATTTTTGTTGCGCTGTCATGGTTGTGTCCTCCTTGGATTAAAAAAATGATGGGCAATTAGAATGATTGCTCCTGTTACAGATATCGCTTTAAGAGGCGCGCTCCACCACGGGCTCTGTGGACAACGTCACATTTCCCGCTACAGCACGCGAGATCATGCATGAGGTTTCTGCCTGCTCTGCCAGTCGCAATGCTTGTTCGATCTGCGATTCTGTCGCATCGGCGGCCAATTGAACCTGCGGACGATGCACAATTCGGCGATATGTAAAAATATTGTTCGTTACATCGACAATCCCTTCGGATTCCAGCGCCAGTGACGCCACCGGGAGACTCGCGCGTTCCATCATCGCCGCCAAAGTAATCAAATAGCAGGTAGCGGCGGCACCGAGCAGCATTTCATCTGGATTGGTGCCCACACCAGGGCCTCCCATCTCGGCCGGGATCGAAATTGCAGTCCGCAACTGTCCAGCCTCAATACGACCGTCACTGTTGCGCCCCCCGTTCCAGTCTGCCTTGAGCAGAAAGGTATGCTCCATTTCAGGTCACTCCTCTCTCTTATATTATGAATCTTCACACAGGTGAATGTAAAGGTTAGTCAATCTCCTGATTTTTGGTTTCCGTACCCAGCAACCATACAGCCGCTGCTCCGATCAAGATAGCTACGAAGAAAATCACAAAGATAGATGGTAACGCTACGCCCTGTCCTACGAGTATACCGACTGCAAAAGGCCCGATAACGCCTCCAATACGACCAAACGCAGCCGCCATACCCACACCGGTTGAACGGACGGATGTCGGGTACAATTCTGGTGTATAGGCGTACATGGCTCCCCATGCACCGAGATTAAAAAAGGACAAGCAGATACCAGCAGCTAGCAGCATTCCCGCCGTTTCCGAGGTGCCAAACCAAATGGCAGACACGGCTGTGAGCAGCAAGTAGATGATCAGTACGAATTTGCGGCCCAGCTTTTCAATTAGATAGGCGGCGGTAAAGTAACCTGGGAGTTGGGCAAGCGTCATGATCAGCACATACTCAAAGCTTTTAACCAGTTCGAAACCTTTCATAAACATAATGCTCGGTAGCCACAGGAACATGCCGTAGTATGAAAATACAACTGTGAACCATAAAATCCACAGCATCAGCGTAGACTTGCGATTAGGTCCCGACCAAATCGAAGCCAATCGTGCACGCAGCGGAAGTTTAACGCTTTGCAGCTTGTAACGCGGTGAATCATCAATAGCTCTACGCAGATAAAGAGCGTACAGTGCAGGTACTGCGCCGAGAATAAATGCCATTTGCCAACCATACTTTGGAATAACAAAATAAGCAATAAGAGCCGAAAGGATCCAGCCTGCCGCCCAGAAGCTTTCCAGCAGCACAACCGCTCTCCCTCGTTCTTTCACAGGCACTGATTCTGACACCAGCGTCGAAGCAACCGGCAATTCCCCGCCCAAGCCTGCACCAGCAATAAAACGCAGCACCAGCAGCATTCCGAGGCCTGTCGCCAAAGCTGATAAGCCGCTGGCAATAGAAAAGATCAACAATGTCCACACTAATATGGCGCGTCTGCCGTAACGATCAGCCAAAATCCCCGCCAAAGCGGCTCCGAACACCATTCCTATCGAATTCATTGCAGTCAGCAGTCCAATTTGCTCAGATCCCAGATGCCACTCCTTTGCCAACGCTGCGACTATAAATGAAAGCAGCCCTACATCCATAGCATCAAACAGCCAGCTAAGCCCTGCACTGAACAGCAATTTTCTTTTTTTGGCTGGTGGTAATGAAGTTAAGTCACTCATGATTCGCTCTCCCTTAAAAATATATCGTATGTAGACGTATATTCAGGTGTCTTGTCACCTGTAGCCTAGCATCTATTGTACCGTAAGCTTCCTTAATCTGCGAGCTTTTTAACACAGAAAAAAACGGAAGATTGCCTACGGCAATTCTCCCGCCTTCTGGAACCTGCCACTTACCGGTTTTGGACCAGACCGATGATCGTCACCATGAGCACCAGCAGCTGGATGAGTGTATCGTTACTCATTCCAATCGCCTCCATCCCATATGAGATACTCCTTCGGCCGTTTCCCCTCTCCCCGGATCATGACGCTTGTTCCCCAATACATACCTATGCAGGTGGCGGAAAGCTTATGATCAATAATGGATGAAAATCTCCATACGTTTAAGGTTTAATCCAGGACCACTGCAAATCCATTTCCTGAATACATTCACGGTTATCATGTTCATCATTGGCCACCAGCGGGGTCACTGGATAGATGTTCATGTCGCCTTGCTCATACGTGCGCAATAGAGGCAGCAGCTCATCTATGTTCTGGACAGACGGATCCAGCCATGAATCTATATGATCAGCTTCCAAAATAGCTGGCATGCGGGTATCGAATTCACGTATATCCGTATTAGCATGAACTGTCATCATCGTACAGGTGCGTAAAGGCTCCTTACGACTATCATGCCATACTTCATATAGCCCCGCGATCGCAAACATCTTCTGTTCCGGCAGTACCACCCTTACAGCACACATGCGTTTGCCTACTTTTCGCCAATAATAAAATCCATTGCATGGAATGATACAGCGTCGGGTTTCCGCCATCTTGCGATAACTCGGATTTACCCGAACCGTATTTAAGTCTGCATTGACACAATCCTTGCCCCAGTAGGGAATAAATCCCCAACGAAATTCATCAAGTACCCGCTCTCCATCCTGATGCAACACAATTGGAACATGCTGAGTAGGACTCATGTTATAGCGTGTTTTGTAATAATACATCACCCGTTGTATACCAAAGTGATCCCTCACCTCATCTAAATCAGCCGATAACGAAAACCTTTTGCACATATGCTATTCACCCTTCCGCCTTTTTCACCTATTGTGCGGATATACAAGGAAAAATATGCATATGCAGGTTATGCAAAAATCCAATAAACGCCAAAACATATAGCAATATCCCCGCAGTTGTAAAGCTACGGGGATAGATACTAGCTTATATTGTTATTACTTCTTTTCTACCGCGTGACCGCCAAATTCATTGCGCAGTGCAGCAACCACTTTCCCGTTGAACGTGTCCGCATCAAGAGACCGGTAGCGCATCAGCAGGGACAAGGCAATAACTGGTGTAGCAGCCTGAATGTCCAACGCTTCTTCAACCGTCCATTTTCCTTCACCAGAAGAGTGCATAACCCCACGGATTTCGTCCAGGTTTGCATCTTTGGAGAATGCACGTTCAGTTAAGCCCATCAACCAAGAGCGGATAACAGAACCGTTGTTCCACACACGCGCTACTTGTTCATAATCAAAGTCAAAGTTGCTTTTTTCCAGCACTTCAAATCCTTCACCGATGGAAGCCATCATGCCGTATTCCACACCGTTATGAACCATTTTCAGAAAATGTCCGCTTCCGGATTTACCTGCGTACAAATATCCATTTTCCACTGCTGTGTCGCGGAAAACAGGCTCAACAACCGCCCAAGCTTCCGGATCGCCACCGATCATATAACAAGCGCCATTGCGTGCGCCTTCCATCCCGCCTGAAGTTCCAGCATCCATGAAGCTGATACCATGTTCTTTTAAGCGGGCATGACGAGCAATAGACTCTTTGTAATGAGAATTACCACCTTCAATAATGATGTCCCCTTTGGACAACATCGGTTGAAGCTGATCCAGCACAGAATCAACAATTTGGTGAGGAACCATAATCCATAATACTCTAGGGGATTGAGTTGCCTGTACAAGCTCTTCCAATGTAGAAGCACCTTTAGCTCCATAATCCTTCATTTCTTGGATTGCGGCTGCGTTGACGTCGTAAGCGACAAGTTCATGCTTATGATCGATCAAATTTTTTCCGAGATTCAAGCCCATTTTTCCCAAACCAATTAATCCTACTTGCATAGTAAAGGCCTCCTGCCATAGCAAACATATTTTGTATATACTTTCTTAAAGTGTTAAGAACGAACGACTGCTTTCTCAGAGCTTTCGGACTTTTCATCCAACCACCATGTAAAGCCTTGCTCCTCTAACAATTGATCTGAAGCTTCTGGACCGTAAGAGCCTGCTGCATACGTGTGAAGTGGAACCTCACCACGAGCAAAAGCTTCCAGTACAGGTTGAACCCACACCCACGAAAGCTCAACTTCGTTCCAATGAGCAAAAAAGGTGGAATCGCCGCGTAGCGCATCAAAGATGAGGCGCTCATAGGCTTCTGGTACATCCTTGGCCTCGGAATGATAATTCATCAGAACCGTCTCCAGTTGACCATTGTTCAGCGGGTCTCTACTGTTCAGACGCAGCGTTACCTTTTCATCCGGGTTAACATGGATGATCAGCAGGTTCGGGTCAGTCGGTTGCCCTTGAGCGGCATAAGGATCTGTGCTGTCCTTTTTGAATTCCACGACGATACGAGTAGATTTTTCTTTCATGCGTTTGCCGGTACGAATATAGAACGGCACACCCGACCATTGTTCGTTGTCAATCCATAGGCGAGCTGAAATGAAAGTATCATTTTGCGAATCAGGTCCGATATCCGGCTCTTCTTTATAGGAAGGAACTGCTTTTCCGTTGATCTCACCGTTGGTATATTGGCCTCTAACCACGCTGGAAGCAATATCAGAAGGATCAAGTGCACGAAGCGCGTCCATAACCTTGCTTTTTTCGTCACGCACCTGGTCAGCCGTGACATGTCCCGGCTTGTTCATAGCCGCCATCATCAATACCTGCAGCATGTGATTTTGTACCATATCACGAATAGCGCCGGAGTGATCATAGTATCCTGCTCGCTCCTCTACTCCTACAGTCTCAGAAGCGGTAATTTGCACATTGGCGATGTACTGATTGTTCCATATTCCTTGAAGCAACGGATTAGCGAATTTTAAGGCTTCAAGGTTTTGAACCATGGGCTTGCCTAAGTAATGGTCAATACGATAAATCTCATCCTCAGCAAAGGTTCTGCTCAGGCGATCATTCAACTCACGTGCGGATTCCAGATCGTGTCCAAATGGTTTTTCGATAATGAGCCGTTTCCAACCCTTTGTTTCAGCTAAACCACTCTCCCGAATATTGAGGGCAATCACATCAAAAAATTCCGGTGCCACCGATAAGTAAAACATGCGGTTCCCCGGAATTCCCAAGTCATTTTCACGTTGCTCAGCAAGCTGTAGCAGCTTTTTATAATCTTCCGGGTGGTTGACGTTCAATGCGCTGTAACGGAAAGCACTTAAGAACTGATCCATCTGTGCACGGTCTTCATTCACGTGTCTGGAAAAATCCTTAATGGATTGCTCTACATTACTTTGAAATTGCTCGTCTGCCACTTCACGACGCCCCATCCCAATTACAGAAAAGGAAGCCGGAATTTTACCTTCTACAAACAAATTATACAAGGCAGGGTAAATTTTACGTTTAGCCAAATCCCCTGTCGCTCCAAATAAGACAAATGTCATTGAATCCATGAATTATTCCTTCTTCCCATTATAAAGATGAGGTTATTAAAAGTTACCTGAGGAATTAACGTAACCCATAATACACCCAAAATAAGGGGCAAGTCAATCAAATTTTAGCGAAATCGTGAACATTCGATATATCCTGTAATGATAACGTTTTCTGTGGTATGATTGACGAAAGGAAAGAGAAAAAAATGTTAAATATGTCACAGTTGACACAAAGCGTTATAGTTACTATTGGTATACAGAGTTACTTTTAGTATACTGTTTAAAACAACAATGAAATTGAGGGGATTCAGATGAGCGACGACAGGCAGCCTAAGCTTTTGTGCGGTAAGGTGGAACAGTCCTTTCAGATCATCAGCAAAAAATGGACCGCTCTCATCATTCATACTTTGATGGAACATCCCAAACGATTTAGTGAAATTCACGTCTCCATACCCGATCTTAGCAAACGCATGCTGAACGAACGCATCAAGGAACTAGAGCTTTCCGGCCTGATCCTTCGCAATGTCATCACAGAGCGGCCTGTGCGTACCGAGTATTCGCTGACACGCAAGGGTAAAGAGCTAGGTGATGCATTGAATGGTGTGGAGAGCTGGGCCGAGAGATGGCTTTAACTTCTAACAGGAGATCGTCACACATGGTCTCCTGTTATTGTGTTACCCCATGTGGATCATAATACAGACTACAGTACGAAAATAATGGAACAACCACGCAGCAGCTCATGATTTCAGTCTGAGCCAAGGAAGGAAGAGAACGATGGCATTTGGCATTACCCGGCAGGAGCTTATGGCCTGGAAAAGAGAGGTCAGTCGTGGTGAAATTGCTTTTCTGACACATTACTGGCTGGATGATCGCTTTCCAGGCATTACAACCGTCACCAAGGTGGGATGTTCTGATTTGGACAAGCTGCGCTTATGGTGCAACCATAACGGATTGGACCCCCAATATATTCATCAACGTCAGGCCTATCCGCATTTTGATCTTATCGGCAACAAACAGACAGAAATTTTACGTAAGTACGGCATGAGCGATCAATTAAAACGCTTTGAACTTCATCTCCCAACGAGTACACGCCCATCGTTCTAAACCGCAGCTCTCAGAGCTGCGGTACTTTTGTTTTCATACCCGTTAATACCTTGTGTATCCAAATCGCTGACATAGCTCCTTCTCCCATCGCCACAGTCGCTTGCTCGGCATGAACTCCTAAGTCCCCGGCTACCCACACATTTTCCACATTTGTCATTTTGCTGCGAGGATGAGTTTCAATGTGCTTATTATGCAGCAGATGTACACCCAGTTGCTCTGCCAGCTCTGAATGAACATGATTGCTGCCAAAAGCTAAAAAGCCCCGCTCTGCTCGAACTACTTGTCCATCGGCCAGCCGCACTCCTTCAAAACAGCCCGGTTCTCCGGTTATAATCTCAGAAATAGCGGCTTCCTTATAGCCAATCCCTTTTTCCCGCAGCTTTTCGCTCAGCTCGTCCGGCACCTCTGAACGCTCATGATTGACATATACAAGTTGATCGGTGCGCGCTGATAAAATCAGAGCCATGGAAGCTCCTGCTTTGCCTGCCCCCATGACGACCGTACTGCGATCCTGAACCTCATAACCGTCACAATCCGGGCACACATATACACCGTTGCCCAAGCAGGCTTGTAACCCATCCAGTTTTGGAAAACGGTCCGTTAGCCCTGTCGCCAACAGCAGCGTCTTTGACGAATACACGGAGCCTTCCTCCACTTGAATGTCAAAAAGCTCATCCCTTTTGGCGGCTTTTACCGCCTTCCCTACAATAAACTCAGTACCTAGTTTTGTGGCTTCATTACGTCCAAGCCGTCGCAGCTCTTCACCAGAAATTCCGTCAGGAAAGCCCAAAATATTATGATACTGGTGGCATAGCGTAGATCGACCATAGCCCGAATCTATCACTAGAACTCGATGACTGCTGTATCTCCCCAATTGAATCGCTGCTTGCAATCCGGCAATTCCCCCACCAACAATAATGCAATCATAGTTCATAACTTTTCCTCCTTTGAATGCGCGTTATCCTAGACATCTGCATAAAATCGCAATAACACCTATGTAAACTTCTCATCCAATTTTAAACATAATATCACCCACTAACGGATGAATTAACCGCTGTGTCTGTATATATCAAAGCTTACATATCTTAAAAATGGAATGGCAAAGAGCACTGTAGATACCCACAGTGCTCTAATCAGGCTGAACTTGAAACGTCATTTTATCGTGAAAATTATTTAAATGTTTTTACACGTTCTTCAATAGGCTGGAATTCTTTTTCACCTGGTTGGAATGTCGGTTTACCAAATGGCATTTCAGCAATCAGTTTCCAGTGCTCAGGAATGTTCCATTCGTTTTTCACTTTTTCATCAATCAAAGGGTTGTAATGCTGAAGGGATGCGCCCAATCCTTCTTGTTCCAGAGCTGTCCATACAACCAATTGCAACATACCATTAGATTGGTTAGCCCAGATTGGAAAATTGTCCGCATAGGCTTCGAATTGTTGTTGCAGACCAGCTATCACGTTATTGTCTTCAAAGAACAAGACCGTTCCGTAACCGCTGCGGAAACCGTTCATTTTCTCAGCAGTAGATTTGAATTGTTCTTCATTGCCTACCACTTCCCGCAAAATATCTTCTGTAATATTCCACAGTTTGTCATGATGTTCTCCAAGCAACACTACGGCGCGTGAAGTTTGGGAGTTGAACGAGGTAGGTGTGTACTTTACAGCTTCCTCTACAATCTCTTGAATTCGTTGGTCAGAAATGACCTGTTCTTTGCTAATACCATAATAGGAGCGTCTGTCTTTCAGAGCTGTGAAGAAATCTTTAGTCATTTTGTTACCTCCTGAGAAAAATCAATTACTTTTAGTAACTTAATATACATTGCATATATCTTAAAGTCAAGAGTTTTCTTTTTAAATATTACCAGTTAGTTGATAATTATACGCCACTATTATATTTTTTCTCACTGGAAGAGGTGTGCTTGGTTGCATCCTTGTCTCTCTCCTCCTGTCTTTCCATCTTCAAATCCTCTACAGGAATGGCGTCTACCGTCTGCTCGATCTCAAAACGGTCGAACAAGCTTTCCTGCTCTGTCGGATACTGCTCTGCATGATCTCGATTGATCGACTGTTTCTGATGTTTAGACTCCGTTGTTCCTTTCCCCGTCTGTCCTTTCTGCTGATTCTGATCGTACAGGTTATCTTCAAATGGGGCCATTTTACTTCCCTCCCTATCGGATTGGTGTCCACAGTATACTTTTACCTTTCACATCGGGGATTAAACGCAAAAAAGAGAAAATCTCTGCAAAGATTTTCTCTACTCATGTACTTATAGATGGTTGATTGAATTATTCCGAACTGGATTGACCTGTACACTCATGAAAAAGATGAGGTTCCAGCTTCTCTCCCGTTACGAGCTTCTGCACCAGTTGAGTCCCCGAGTCGGGGGTCATTTGACCATACCAGTCCCCTTGAGGATATACGATCACAACCGCAGCATCATGACAACGCCCATTACAGCGAGTTCTGGTCGTGTGAATATATGCTTCTGCATTTTGTTTACGAATTTCATCCCGAATTGCCTGTGTAACTTCTTCACCCTCATGTCGCATACATGTGCCTCCATTGCAGATCAACACATGATGCTTCATTGGTTCTAATTCAAAAATAGCCATAGCTTCCCCTTTAATCAACAGTTGTTGGTTTTAAATCAATGTTTATCTGGATAAAGAACAAGCTGTGCTTCCATCTGATCAGCTTCAATCGTCAGCACGATAAATGAATATTCGTCTTCGCCACGTTTGTCCGTCGGAGACCCCGGATTAAGGACAAGCTGACCGTCAATCGTTTTGACCACCGGAATATGCGAATGTCCATAAATCAGACAATCCAGCGTTTCTCCCTTAAACGTATTCAATGCGATATTTTCTGTCGTTCCTCGCCAGCCGTGACCGTGAACCATACCGATCCGCTTGCCTTGGGCTTCAACGATTCGCTGATAGCCTAGACGCTCCACGATGTCCACTCCATCATTGTTTCCGGCAATGCCTTGCACAGGCGCAAATTCAGCTAGACGTTCATATACGAACCAATCCGTCCAGTCTCCGGCATGGAGAATGAGGTCACTGCCTTTTAACTCCTGTACCAGTCGACTAGGCAGTGTTTTGCCTCTGTGCGGCATATGAGTGTCTGAAAGTACGATGATTTTCATATTAATTGCTCCTTACCAGCGTCTTTACACAGATGAACTTTGTTGCCCCACGCGCTGCTGAAGTGCCTGCTCCAAATCTCGCAGCGTAACGGTCTCGAAAAACGTCTGTATTTTCTGCTCTGCCACGGTATATAAACCATCCAACAATGCGTCTATGTTCCTGCCTACCTCACAATTAAGATTGCTATCGGTGTGGATGGCGAACAACGGACCTTCATCCTTAGTCGCTTCATAGATCATTTTCAGATTGATGTTTGAACTGGACATGCTTAGACGAAAGCCGCGTGCTCCAGGCGATGAATCAACCAAACCCGCTTGCTTGAGGCGGCTCATAATCCTTCTCACAACTACCGGGTTTGTATTGATGCTGGAAGCTATAAGTGACGATGTCATTCGCTCCGGTGCCCCTTCAGCCAGAAGAAGCAGACAATGGATACTAACGGAAAAATGGGTACTCATGTTAACCACCTTTATGTGTGTGCCTCATTAAATGTTTGATAAAATACTTGTTTCCATCATACCACAATAGAGGCACCAACACAGTGCTAACTGCACCTTACTCCGGAAAATAGTCATTTTCAGGACGTACTCGCACCTTTAATTGGCGCACACTATATTCCAACTGTTTTACGATATCCTCCAGTTGACGACGGTCAAGTCCATTAAGGTCGGCCGCTGGCTTGGGTGCATTTTTCAAATCACGTATGGTTGCCTGCTGCTCCTGCCACTTGTCCATCAGGTCGGCTATATTCGCATAAAAGCGTTCATAATCCTTGATCACTTCATCCAGAAAGGCATCTACCTCGTCCGGATCATAGCCGCGCATTTTATTCTTAAACTGTTTCTCATGAATGGAGAGCGCGTCCAGCTGAATGCCCAGTTGTTTAAACAACTGCTTTTGCTTATCCAGACGACGCTTCATATGTTCATCCATCGGTTATTCCCTCCTTAACACACTATTCTTTTTATATCACATTCTAGGCTGGGAATAAAAGTCTCTGCTGATTGCCCGGCCCTATGAACGGGTATAAAAGAGCATACGTGTCACTTATACAGACCACGAAGGGGAGAGATGATCATGAATCATTTGAACGATTCGCAGCTTGCAGAGCTGAAACATATGTTGTTGGAGCAGAAAAAGGATTTAGAAAAGCATTTTGAACAAAACGGTCAGGCAAACGCTCAATTGGGAGAAACACTGACAGATTCCACAGGTGAGCTCTCGTCCTATGACAATCACCCCGCTGATATAGGGACAGAAACCTTTGAACGGTCCCGTGATATGGCGATTAATGATTCGCTGCAAGACGAGCTGGAGCAAGTCAATGCAGCCCTTCAGCGGATAAAGGATGGGACATACGGAATTTGTGTGGAGAGCGGGGAAGAAATTCCTTTTGAACGGTTACAAGCCATTCCATATACAGCCTATACCGTCGAGCACACGCCAACTCGAGAATTATCGAATGACCGTCCGGTAGAGGAACAGGTCATGACTCCGCCGCCCAAGGGTGCAGGTGAGGTTCGCCAACGGAATGCAGGACGATTTGATGATGCGGGCGCATGGGACGCCGTGGAAAAATACGGTACATCGAACTCACCTGCAACTGCCGCCAAGCGTGATGTCACAGATTATGATGAAAATATGTGATGCTCGAATGCCCAAAGACTTATTGAAAATACCTATGTATTTGTCATCTAAAAAAGCAGCTTGTCCTTTTGACAAGGCTGCTTTTTAGATCTTCTAGGAATACGGTACACCGCTTATCCAATTTCTATCCGTTTCCGACTGCGAGCTGACTCAATACAAGCATCGATCACCTTCATATTGCTCACCGCATCTTCTGGCTCATACGGCAACGGGACACCGTCAAGCACTGCTTTAGCAAAAGCATCCGCTTGCAGTTCAAAAGAATTAAAACCTTTCAGACGTTCCTCACGCGTAACCGAACCGACGTGGACGAAAATTTGCGGTACCACAGACGTTCTTTCCCAGCCGAACATTTTGGGCATCGCAATCGTACCCTTGCTACCGAGAATTTCCATGTTGGAACGATTGGCTGCCCACATGCCACAATCGAAAGTAAGATTAACTCCACCTGGAAACTCCAGCAAGCCGGAAGCCATCATATCGACGTTGTCATGCTCCGGGGAAAATAAGGCATGTACCGTCACTGCCTCTGGCTCCCGATCCAAATACATACGAGCGGCTGATATTGGATAGACGCCCACATCATATAGCGAGCCGCCGCCCATGTTTTTATTAAAGCGTACATTATCTGCCTGATCGGTATTGTTAAACGTAAACGTGCAATGGATGCCGCGAATGTCACCAATTTCCCCACTATTGATAATTTCCTTAATTCTTCGATGTTTGGGATGATAGCGATACATAAAAGCCTCTGCAAAGATCACTCCTGCACGTTGACATGCTTCAATCATGCGGCTTGTACCGGCCGAGCTAAGAGAAGATGGTTTTTCACACAAAACGTGCTTCCCAGCCTCCGCCGCCCGAATGGTCCACTCTTCATGCAGATGGTTTGGCAACGGAATGTACACCGCTCCGATTTCGGGATCAGCCAACAGTTCATCATAGCTTCCATAACTTTTCGGAATATCGAACTCCCGGGCGGCCTCAGCGGCTTTATCCGCATTACGGCTAGCAATCCCAAGCACTTCTCCGCGTTCGGATTGCTGAATCGCAGGAATTACAGCGATTTGGGCGATCTCCGCAGTGCCTAAAATTCCCCATTTCAGCTTTCTACCCATCATTCTCATCCTTTCGTGGTTAGGAATAGTTGTCTTGTTCCGCTTTATGCAGCATACCTAAGCAACGGTCCAAATCAGCTTTGACCTGCTTCTTGTACAGTCGGGCTTTCTCCTCCCCATCATCTGTAAAGTGATAGAGTACAATCTCCTGAAAATCCACGCGCGGGTCTGTTCCTTTCAATCGCTTGGTACGGTAAAAAACGCCTTCCTGTACCAGCTCATGCAGCGCCCGATAAACCTCGCTCTGAGGCGGAACATATCCAAAGCCACTAAACTCATCCTTCATCGATTCGAGCATCTGATATCCATAACCGCGATGCCTCTCCACCATTGTGATCAGATAAATTTTGATAAAAGCCCGCTGGGATATCATAAACGCCATTTTACAGCCTCCTCCACACCTTATTCGTGCACCTTACCTTCCATTATAAACCACTCTGTGTCCATACACTATTTCCTTTGATGATATGAGAGCTTATGAGAACTCTCCATCCCTTGTGACCTGTTTTAAGATGGCGAGAGACATAGAATGAGGCGATATAGAGTAGTGTGCGAAGCGCTGAGAAATGAGTTTATGGTTTACTATTATGAATTTTTCATATTTTGAAATAATATAATATCAGTCAAAAAAGTATCCCTTGGCCTTATTTCTTGGCTTTGGGATACTCTTGTGAACATATGTGATTGGATTATCAAATCAAGCTTGCTTTTGTACGGCTGGCGGACTCCCAGTCGGGCGAGGACGAACCCGAAGCCCCACGATCCATTTGCCCAGAGGCAAACGTGCCAGCAGCCATGTTCCGGCAACGGAAAAGATCATACAGAGAACGAATGAAGCCAGCATACGAAGAACGTGGCTCCAGTCTGCAAACAACGTCTCGTCAAAATAATAGGTCACACGCAGCATAAAGGCATGCATGAGATACGCTCCATAGGACAACGTTCCGATGGCCGTCAGCATACTCGCCGCACGTCCCCCCTTATGAGCAATCCACGTCGCTACCCGATAAGCTACAAAAATAGACGCGACGCAATATACAGCCATGACCGGACGCAGCAGAGACAAATAGTTAAAGGAAAGAACTGTACCTTGCGGTGTCTGGAACTGACCGATCATCTCATACAGCAAGTAGCCAGTAATTACGATAAACAACGGCCAGTATATCATTTGTGCTTTGGTTACCCATGCATTCCAACGCTTGACGTTCATCCCGGCTGCCGCTCCCAGCACAAAATAAAAGAAAAAGTAGATCACATTCCGGTCAGCGTACAGGGTAAACCAAGAGGTAATGACCGGAAGCTGGAGCTTATCCATCGCTTGGTATACGGGTCCAACGGCGAACATGAGCAAAATATATAGCACGCCGAATACAGCCAATGCAGCGGGTCGCCATGTTGATGGCAGTAGCGCAGACAAACGACGGACAGCATAACGAAACACAGGAAATAACACATAACATTGAATAATCATTACGATGTACCACAGATGATAGCTACTTTTCCCGTTCAACAGCTTCTGGAAAAAATCCAGCGGGTGAATATATCCTCCACTTTGAGCAAGCTGATTTCCCAATTCGTATAAAAGAGACCATATGATATAAGGAACGATGATGTCCAGGAATCTTTTACGTAAAAACGTTCCGTACTTTAAGGCTCCATCATAATTGTAAAATAGCACCATTCCAGTGATAAATACAAACACAGGAACTGCAAATTTGGAACACAGCAGTAAAAGTGTCATCAATACCCCGTCCTGGACGCGCGCCCCCTGCGCAACCGCATAGTGTGCGACGGAATGCTGAAGAACAACGGCCGCAAAAGCCAGCCCTCTCAGCAAAGCGACTTCGGAAATTCTCTCTTTTTGACTCATGCCACTCTCCTGTTACATCTAGCAATTTATAAATCCAGGATTTTTTCAAAATCCTCAATCTATTATAACGACAATTCTGTAAAAATATATAGAAGGTTAAACGTGCCAACGGCAAGCTTAGCATCATTTATCTCAGATTTATTCTATGATCCACAAATATGTAAAAACAGCAGTCCTTCCTCTCGGGGAGACTGCTGCTGTAGAAACAACTCATATACAAAGGAGATAGGAAAGCCTGTTAAATCACGTTCTCAACTAGCCGTTAGGTTTTTACAGGTTCCTTCTCGTATCTGTGTATGCATCTGTACGCGGCGTGTCTGCCAACGTATCATCATACGTTCTGTAACGATCCGCATTCAGCGAACGGTTGGTGCGGAAAATATCATAAACATCCCTGTTATGGTCAGCGGAGTCCACCAGCACTAAAATCTTGCCCTGATCGACGTAAGTCTCGTATTGACGTGCATCATCTTCCGGAATACCCAGCCCGACCAGTCCACCGACCAAGCCACCTGCTCCCGCTCCGACAGCTGCTCCGGTAAGGGTAGCCGCGATAGGTCCAGCAGCGAGGATTGGTCCGATACCTGGAATAGCCAAGGCCCCGATGCCCGCCAGCAACCCAGCAACGCCGCCTACAACGCCGCCGGTAGCCGCACCGGTCGCTACACCCTCCGGTGCTTTGGTGCCTGTCTCTTCACTAATCGTCCTCAGCTCGTCACGGTCACGGGTGATCACAGAAATTTCACTGCTTGGGATTCCTTTGCTCTGCAATTGTCCTATCGCACGAGATGCTTCCTGCTCTGTATCAAAAACACCAACAATCTTCTTTTCATTATAATCGTTTAAGTTATTAGCCATGATAGTTACCTCCCAATATTTTGGTGTTGAGTGGTTCGTTTTTCATTACCCCGCTATTATGACGTTTAAACGATTTTACAAAAATTTAAAAAGTCTATTAGCATAAAACAGCTTTTATATTATTGCTTGCGCTTTGCTCTGTTGGTCGCCACAGCTTCTAGTGGATCTTCAGGCCAATAATGCTTGGGATATCTGCCTTTCAGGTCCTTTTTGACTTCAAAGTAAGCCTCGCTCCAGAAGCTGGACAAGTCGGACGTCACTTGGACAGGTCGCTGGGCAGGTGACAGTAAATGCAATACAATGGGTACGCGTCCGCGTCCAATACGGGGTGTATCCCTCATACCGAACAGCTCTTGTAGTCGTACGGCCAGCGCTGGTGCCTCAGGATTCGAATAATCGACAGGAATGCGGGAACCGCTGGGTACACGGATATGCGTCGGCGCTTCCTGATCAAGCTGCTGCCGCTGTTCCCAGTCCAGCCTGCCAAGCAGCAATGCAGCACTGTCCAGCCGTTGCAGATCGGATACGTTTTTGGCTCCTAGAGCAAAAGGCAACAGCCACGATTCCAGTGAATCCAGCAATGCCAATTCCGTGCAGTCCGGCCAGTCTTCAGGCGCTGAGAAGTGCATAAAAATCAAACGAGCCTGCAACTGGAGGGTTTGCCGATTCCATGACAACAGCTTCAGACCGCGTTCACGGACACCCTGCATCAAGGCGCCAGCAACTTCCTCTGCCGGAGGTCGCTCATAGGACGTTTCCTTTAAGACGAGTGAGCCCAGTCGCAGTACCTTGCGGGCTCTCACTGCTGAGGCGGAGTTATCCCAGTATACGCTGGCTTGTTCCAGCAACAAATCGCTGCAATGCTGGGTCAGCTCTTGCAGTTCAACCGGTGCCGCCAACTGAATGGCACCATCTGCTCCCTCGTCGTCCACTTCGGCGGCGACGAGATAGGATGAACGCGACATCCACTCCACTTGTCGGAGTCGCGTCCCTCGGCCGCCGCTAAGCAAAAAGCGGCCATCCCCCCGGCCCTGCGCGATCCGATCCGGATACGCAAAGGCCAACAGCAGCCCGCAAGCCGCGGAGCCGTCAGGCTCGTCCTGCGCTGCGGCTGCTGTCGGCAGCGTGGCTAGCAGCTGCCGGCTCTCTTGCACGATACGGCGAATCACCGTATCGTCTGCTGCCCGCAGCAGGCTGTGCGTACTGCGGGCATGGGCCGCCTCGCGCAGGGCATCCAGCCGCGGGCGCAAATCCGTTCCGCCATGTGCGCGGAACGGGTCCCGCTCTTGCAGCAGCGCAGCCAGACGGCTGGCGGTTGGTGCCAGGCCGAGTGCCGCAGCACGCAACAGCATGTGCCCAAGGCGCGGGTGCGTGCCCAGGGCGGACACCTCGCGCCCATGCGCGGTGATGCCGCCTGTAGTGCCATCGGCTGCTTCATCTAGGCAGCCGAGCTGGCGCAGCAGGTCTGTGGCCTGGCGGTACGCGGCCTCAGGCGGGGCATCCAGCCAGGCCAGCTCTGCGGGCTCGCGCACGCCCCAGGCCGCCAGCTCCAGCGCGAGCGGGGCCAGATCCGCTGCCGCGATTTCCGGGCGGCTGGCATCGGGGAGCGCGGCATGCTCCTGCGCGCTCCACAGCCGGTAGCATACGCCCGGCTGGAGGCGCCCCGCCCGTCCGCGCCGCTGGTCGGCGGAGGCCTTGGACACCTTGACGGTGGTCAAACGGCTCATGCCAGTTCGCGCGGAAAACACCGATTCCCGCGACAGTCCGCTATCGATCACCACCGTGATCCCGGCGATGGTCAAACTGGACTCGGCAATCGAGGTGGCCAATACCACTTTTCGACTGCCCGAAGCCGACGGGCGTATTGCCTCATCCTGCTGCTCCAGCTTCATGCTGCCGTACAGCGGAATGATCTTGACGTGTGCTGGTAAATGCTTTGAAGCCAATTCTCGTTCCGTTCTATGAATTTCTCTGGCCCCTGGTAAAAACACCAATAGATCGCCTTCATGAGCATGAAGCGCCTTTTCTACTGTCTCAGCCGTAAAGGACTCTAATGAGGTTGACGAAGGCTTGGACATATGGAAGGTTTCTACCGGAAATACGGTGCCTGGGCATTCCAGTAATGGCGCATCCCCTAATAGTCTACATACAGGCTCTGCCTCCAAGGTGGCAGACATGATCAATATCTTCAAATCCGGTCGCAGCAGCGCCTGGCTTTGCAGGGCAAGTGCCAATCCCAAGTCTGCATGCAGGCTGCGCTCATGAAACTCATCAAACATAATCAGCCCGACTCCCTCCAACGCCTGATCATGTTGCAACATCCGGGTGAGTACGCCTTCCGTAACCACCTCAATCCGCGTATTTGGCCCTACTTTTGTATCCATGCGAACCCGGTAGCCCACCGTCTTTCCGGTGGGCTCTCCCAGCGCTTTCGCCATTTGCGCTGCTGCTGCACGTGCTGCCAAACGCCTCGGCTCCAGCATAATTAACTTTTGCCCTGCCAGCCACGGCTCATTCAGTAGCTCCAGCGGTGTTACCGTCGTTTTCCCCGCTCCCGGCTGTGTAATCAGTACCGCCGCCGAATGAGATTGCAGTGTATGTTTAAGCTCGGGGATCACTTGCATAATAGGCAGTTGTTTATCTGTCAATGAAATCTCTCCAATGATACGCTTGATGCGTAGAATCTAAGTTTTAATTCTTTTATTATTGTGAATTTTTCATTACCTGTAATTATTGAATAGAAAAGGTTAAGCTGCCCTCTGGAACTTCTCCTCGGTCTGTCATACATAATTCTTCTAAATCTATTATACAGATATTTAAATTTCCCGTCTGACCATCGCGGCTATGTATGCTTCGTCTTTAGCTTCTATACCTATCGGGATGCACTCACGGCAAGATCATTTTATAATATAGTTGATATGGATTGCTGAAGGACGGAACATAGAATCGAGGTCACTTTCGTATGGAATTACAGGCCCAACCCATCAGAGGGCGATTTGCCCCAACACCATCGGGATGGATACACTTAGGAAATGCTCGTACCGCCTTATTATCCTGGCTGCACTTTCGTTCCCTGGGCGGAACCTATATTTTGCGCATGGAAGATATTGATATGACGCGAGCTCGCAGCCAGTTAGCGCAAGGAATAATGGAAGATTTGCGCTGGATCGGTCTGAACTGGGACGAAGGACCCGACGTAGGCGGTTCCTACGGTCCCTACACTCAAAGCCAGCGGCTGGATCGCTTCCAATCTGCATTGGAGAAGCTACAGGGGCATGATTTGCTATATCCTTGTTTTTGCAGTCGGGCTGACATTCTGGCTGCCGCTCATGCTCCACATGGACTGTCTGGTGAAGGACCCGCATATTCAGGGGCATGTCGTAACCTTAGCTCTCAAGATGCCGTAGCCAAAGCACAGCATAAACTCCCTTCACTTCGCTTTAAAGTACCGCAAAGTCCAGATGCCGTTATTTCGTTTCATGATCAGGTAGCAGGTCATGTGACCTTCGGTGCGGCAGAAGGCGGCGATTTTATCGTCAAACGAGCGGACGGCATGTTTTCCTATCAGCTGGCTGTCGTTGTCGATGATGCGGATATGCATATGACCGACGTACTCCGCGGGTATGATCTTCTCGATTCAACGCCCCGTCAGCTATTGCTGTACCAAGCTTTGGGCTTGCAGCCGCCACGTTTCGCACACGTTCCCCTTGTCCTAGGCCCTGATGGACGAAGGCTGGCAAAACGACATGGTGGCGTAGCACTCCGAGCCATGCGTCGACAAGGGGTCTCACCGGAAGCAGTCATTGGCTGGCTCGCCTATTTTTCAGGGCTGCTGGATTCACCCGAGCCTGTGAAGACAGTAGATTTAATCGATGACTTTCATTTAGACAAACTGCCCAAAGAATCCGTCATCCTGACGAAGCAATGCCACACGAGATTATCTGCACTGCAACAGTAATGAGGTAAAGCGTAGAAATTAAAGTGTACGGGCAAGGGCCTTCCGCCCTTCGCTCCTCTCGCTTCTATTCCTCCAGTCGCTTACGCATAGCGGACTCATATTCATAAAATACAGACGACGTATTCAGCCCTCTTTCCTCCAGCAGCATACGGAGACGAAGTGATTTTTCAGTCAGCCTGCGACTGATCCGCTCTTGCTCTCCCGCCTCATGACAAGCGTGAAGCAAATCACGTAGCTGGACACATTCCTTTTGCAGCTGAAGCTCTTCCGGTAAAATGCCTGCATTCTTCAACAGCTTGTACGACATCCGCAGCTCCTCTGGAACATGTGACAAATCCTCGATGACCAGTGGCTTGCCCGCTCCCGGTAGATGATCAAACTCACCTTTGGCCATCGCCTCGGCAATCTTCTGCTCTGCCATTCTGGAGAACATTTCCATCCACTCCTTGTATTAAGCATCCTATGTATAATCTATATTAAATAAACCCGGAGTTCTTTGCCACTGTAGCTTACATATCATTAGGATGTCTTGTATTCCTGTAGGAGAGAGCTGGTCATTCTTCGATCCCAAGCAATTGGCATACTTGTTCTCTATACTTTTTTGCCTTGCGTGTTCCATGAATGAGATTAGACAAGCGGCTAGCAGGAATATGGTAGGTATCACAAAATGTTCTCTGATCCATTTGCCTCTCGACTAGCTTTTCTTTGATTTTCCACCCAAAAGGGGTTACAGGATTTCTTTTGTTCAACAACGTTATCACCTCTTCATAGTATAGGATTTGGGATTTGGGATTTGGGATTTGGGATTTGGGATTTGGGATTTGGGATTTGGGATTTGGGATTTGGGATTTGGGATTTGGGATTTAGAATTTTGATTGGGGTTTGGAGATTGGAGATTGGATTTCACGCTCTTCCTTTAGCAACATGTCATGAACTCATTTGTTAGGATTTCATTTTGTATATTTGGTATTGATTCAATAGTTCATCCAGTTTCATGGATTGTTCAATCACTTTGGGATGCGTTAAAAATCCGTATTTCTTCTGGACTTGGTACAGTTTTTTTCTGGCCCGTTCGACACGAAGTAAAGTCACACCTGGATTCATCAGCATGATTCCCCCTTCTGTGTCATATCTTAATGCAAAACATAAATTTTTGGATTTTTTTAAAATACGCTTACCAAAAAAAAGCGCTTCTGGAATTCCAGAGGCACTTTTTTGGCGTTTTATGTTTATTTAAAATACAACATACTCCTACAAGATGAACTTAAAATCCAACTATTATTATTTCACTATGCAGTCGAATTTTGCTTCCTACGCCACCGTCCCTGTATTTCCTGAATAAAGTCCGATGAGGGTTAAAATCCGCTGCAAAAGCGACCGCTTTACTTGCACAGCAACACTGCCTTCTTCGTTTTCCATATACATTTTATTCAGCTTGAAATCAACACTTAGAAATGTTAATTACTACTAATAATAAAATAATCTATCTTTTCGCCCTTCTCTAACTAAACTTTCATATTTTGTACATAATCTAAAGTCTGCAAACTGTTTGAACTGCTCAAATAATCTTATACAGCTAATGAAAAAGGCTTCTTTGTTAATGACTAATGATTTAGATAAAGCGTCTAGTAAGTATTTAAATCCATATGAGTAATTACCTTTATCTAAGTAGTATTTAGCCAGTTCATATTTAAAACGTGTTGATTGTTCTGGAACCACTTGATGAGTGTACATATCAGCAGATGGTTGCTGTTGAGTGATCGAATCAATCTCCGTTTCGAACTGTTGAAGTATGTCATCCACATCAACTTGAAATCGGTTAGCCGCCATCATAATATTCAATAATTGAGTAACCATTTCTTTAGTGGTATTTGATGATACACTAATATATTCAACGTAATCCGGAAGCACACTTATATCTCCGGATAATAATTTATTAACGTAAGTATTACATAGCGCCCAATTTTGAAATAGTTTAATCCAATGCAGAGTATCCTCGTCCGTCTCTTTGACCCACTCTAAATTAACGTAGGCGTATGTATATTGTAGAGCTTGTTAGTAATTACTTTGGGCTTCACAGACGCTTGCACACAATAAATCAGCATAGGTGATATACACAAACAAAGGACGACTTAGCTTCTTTTCAAGTGCAGGCTTTCGTTTTTTCTGCTGATGCTCTAGCGCATATTGGATTTCCGCTTTACCTCTCATTTTGCGTGCTGTCACATCAAGCCGATCCCATAAGCGCAAAGAACGATACACATTCGCCAAATCCTTTAAGGCATCAAGCTGATCTATTTCATCCAGACGTTCCACAAAGGGTTCAAACAGTGTGGCTGCCTTGAGATTAAGGCTCTGATCATCTCCAACTTGAATCGTGAATATACGATATTGACAGATGGCCAAGCGTTCAGAATGCTGATATTTCTCCACTTCTGCGACATTCTCATAGAGAGGAAGCGCAGCAGCATGTTGTCCCTGTTCAAATAATGCTTCTGCAACATCGAATAGCCTAGTCGCATACAGCGGATTATCCATGATATCTCCAACCATTCGTCGGATTGCATCCAGCTTGTCCAGCTCCGCACAACGATACAATAATGGCTCGATTCGCCTAAAATTCGGTGAAAGTTCAATGATGTAATTTTCTATGTATAGATCGTAAAAATAGCCTTCTGGCAAATCCATAGCCACAGTAATTTGGTCCAGCTGCTGTACGGAAACAGGACGATGCTGAGTAATCCAATGACTAAGCGTTCTTTGATGAACCCTGAATATTCGGCAAATTGACTCAACGTCATATCATTTTGTTTTAGATAATCCTCAAACTCCGCTGAAATCGTAGGTGTATGTTTCAAGTCTTAACCACCCTTCACATAAAATTCCATTATTTTAAAAATCACGGAAGATTGTGAAAACGAATAGCAAAAGTGAAATTGGATTGCCGAAATAAAAGGTTTCACAGAGTTGACATGACTATTTCATTTCTCCATATTCTTTACTATTAGTAAATGATATAGAGTTCCCAGGTAATAACTCTGTTGAACCTCTTAATCAAATGAAAAATCCCCTGATTTTGATGTAATCAAGGGATACATAGGTTCATTTCTCTCGCATTGATAATGCTAAGTTGATTATTTCTCCAGTCACAATTCCTGTCAGAATTGCATAGATTCCCATAGCGCTCATCTGATATCCCAAAGCGTAAAATGTCCCTATCACTATTGCGTAGTTCAATAGAATCGTTGCATAACGTTTTAGAACCTTACTCATGGAAACCCTCATAAGCAACTCCCACCTTAATTTATACTTCAACCATTGTAAATGTTAAGTAATTGTTTCATAAAAGTAAGAGGAAATTTGTCGAATGAGAAATCCGTTAAAAAGAGATTTGCAACTATTCACTGCTGGGTAGGCCACGAAACAAGCCTTCTTTTTCATACCACCCACGCACTCACATGGAGTGCGAGCTTTAAGGGGGATACACCCCCTACTACCTATAAAATTTCAATCCACGCACTCCATACAGAGTGCGACAGCGAAAATGTAGTAATTCATACTCTAATTCCATCACATCCAATGCCAAGGAGGCTCGCCCTGGACGATCTCTAAGCAGAAAACCTACATAAGCATCGAGACCGACAGCTTCCAGTGCGGATTTCATATCGTTGGACAGCAGTGTATAGACAAAAGATAATAGGGTATTCACGTTATCTAACGGCGGGCGTTTATGGCGTCCATGGAAGTAAAAATCATCTTTTTGCTGCAAGATCAGATCATCCCACACGGAATTGTACTGAACCACCGTCGTCCCCTCCAAACCGCTAATATGTCCAGTTCCTCCACTTCTCGGATTTGCTTCATGATCCGGTCACCACTTTATGTGACCAGGTGACGAGGCTACTACGTCATTATCCACGCACTCATATAGAGTGCGACTTGTCGGCATCTTGCGGATTAGCTTGGATGTGTTGAAGCAATTTCAATCCACGCACTCATATAGAGTGCGACGATACTTCAAATTATCCAGAAGCTGCCTGGGTAGGTATTTCAATCCACGCACTCATATAGAGTGCGACGCTCTTGGTAAATCTTTGAGCTTGGTTACGTGTGGATTTCAATCCACGCACTCATATAGAGTGCGACTACAATTGTTTACAGTAAGAAAGGAGGATAGACAAATATTTCAATCCACGCACTCATATAGAGTGCGACAGCGAAAATGGGTCAAATGCCCCCTATTTAAATAACATTCTAGCGTTATTTTGGCAAAAACGCATCTAATATTACCTCATCCTCTTGCGATCGTTTAAAACTTGTTCACATTCGATATAATTCGACAAAATCTGAGGTGCGAATCTCTCGGAGAATTCATGTGAGCTTCACATTCGCACCTGAACAGACTCGCTTTTTGGCTTAGCAACAAATACCTGCCTGGACTTATTTCACCTCTGCCAGTTCTGCCACCTGTGAAGGAGGAAGCGCACATTCGAATATATTTAATTCATCGATAGCGCATTTAAAAGCAGGGTTCCACCAGTTAACTCCAAAGCTGAACGTTCGGGCTTTGGGTAAATACATCCGAAAATATCCACTACATTGATCAGAAAAATACCTTTATGTTTTCGAAAATCATAAAGGTATTTGTAAAATATTTTATGAAAACGTTCAGCAAAAGTTGAGTTATTAACCCTGTTCATCATACCGGCTGCATTACCCTCATAAACCTTCCCATCCGTTCCAGTGCCTTCTCCAAATCGACGAGCGAGGCTGCATATGAGCAGCGAATAAAGCCCTCTCCGCCTGATCCGAATACATGTCCCGGTACGACCGCCACCTTCGCTTCCTTCAGCATACGAAGTGCAAACTGCTCAGATGACATGCCAGTAGAAGTAATTGAAGGAAAGGCATAGAAAGCCCCTTCAGGCTCATGACAAGCAAGCCCGATTGCATTCAAGCCGGCCACAAACAGCTTGCGACGTTCGTTGTAGCTCGCCATCATCTCATCCTTGGCAGCCAAGCCATGACGCAATGATTCCAGCGCGGCTATCTGTGCAATGGTGGGCGCACACATGGCTGTGTACTGGTGGATTTTCAGCATGCTGGCGATCAGCTCACGCGGACCGCACGCATAGCCTACCCGCCAGCCTGTCATCGCAAATGCTTTGGAAAAACCGCTGATAACAATCGTACGCTCCTTCATGCCCGGCAAAGAGGCGATACTGACATGCTTTCTCCCGTAAGTCAGTTCGGCATACACTTCATCCGAAACGACGACCAGATTATGTTTGATAATGAGCTCTGTAATCGGTAGCCAATCCTGCTCCGTCATAACTGTTCCTGTCGGATTACAGGGGTAATTGATCATTAAAACCTTTGAATAAGGTGTAATTGCCACTTGCAGCGCTTGCGGGGTCAGCTTGAATTGCTCCTCTGCCGTAGCCACTACCTCTATAATTTTACCACCATGCAGATGGGTAATGGGTTCATAGGCAATATAGCTTGGGGCTGGAATCAGCACCTCGTCACCCGGATCGATCACTGCTCGTAGCGCCAGGTCGACGGCTTCACTGCTCCCCACCGTCACGATCATTTCGTGCTCAGGATCATAGGAAAGCGCGAAGCTGCCGGAAAAATAAGCAGAGATCTCCTCCCGCAGCTCCATCAAGCCGGCATTCGAAGTATATTTCGTCTGTCCTTCACGCAATGCCTGAATGCAAGCTTCACGCACCTTTTCCGGTGTAACGAAATCAGGCTCTCCGACCCCAAGGGCGATTGTATCTCCTCCTGCTGCATTCAGATCAAAAAAAGCGCGAATTCCCGATGGCCGAATATCCCGTACACGCGAGGATAGAAACCGCCCTGCACCCTTTTCAATAAACATATTACGCCACCCCCCATTCCTGTTTCCGCTCATGGAGCGAACTGGCAATAATATGGTCCAGCAGCTGTGTAAAAGTTATACCCGCAGCTGCCGCACTTTTCGGAAGCAGGCTATTGGCGGTCATTCCCGGTAATGTGTTCACTTCCAGCACGTAAGGCCTATCCTGACACAAAATCATATCGACCCTTGCATAGACCTTGCATTGCAGCAGTCGGTAGCTGGCCAGTGCCGCCTCGCGCACACGATGCTCAATAACGGGAGGAAGCTCGATCACCTCCTCCTTAGCACCACCGACCTCATATTTAGCTTTGTAGTCGAACCACTTCGAACGAGCGGAGCTAATACCAATAATCGGCAATACCTCGCCGTCCACGATCGAGCAGGTAATCTCGGTCCCTTTATAATAGGGCTCAATCAAAATCGCTTGATCCAAGCTGCAAGCCTCCTGAACAGCCGGTAGCAGCTCCTTCTCATTCTGTACAAGCTGGATGCCGATGCTTGATCCCCCCGTATTCGGCTTCACAATAACCGGGTAGCCCAGACGCTCCACTACCTGCGGATCATAATCGTCCATCCCCTGCCAGTAAAGGCCTGAAGGCGTATGCACACCCGCTGCCTTCAACAGCATCTTGGACAACTGCTTATTCATGCATAAGCTGCTTGCCAGGACACCACTGCCTGTGTAGGGAATGCCCAGCGTCTCCAGCGCTCCCTGCACCGTGCCGTCCTCGCCATACTGACCATGCAGTGCCAGCAGCGCGATATCGATGCCGGCCTGCTGAACCTGCGTGATTAAATCCGCTCGCTGCTCGATCACCATTGGAACCACTTCATAACGGCTGCGATCCAAATGATTGATCATCTCTTGACCTGTCTGCAGAGAAATCTCACGCTCAGAGGAAATACCGCCCATAATAACGCCAATTTTCATCATGACACCTCATTTTTCTTCAAAATTATTATGTGGCTACGGATTGTTCTTCCGATCGCTGGTGCTTCTCCAGAACAATATTTCATCTCTATAGCTCTTTTCTTAATCCTTATGCCTTAGGAAAGTTACGCGCCTGTTTGCCGATTATTTGAATACCCCGTTCGATATTTTCATCCGTTACTCGTGAAAACCCAAGCCGCAATGTATTCATCCCTTCGCCTTCTTGAATAAAAAACCTGTCTCCCGGTGTAAAAATGACGCCCTGTTCTGTGCAAGCTTCTAGCAGCTGGCGTGTATTCACACCTGCCGGGAAGGTAAGGAACAAATGCAAGCCCCCGTCACCAGAAACCTGCGCCTCAGGAAGATGTGCTTCACAGCATGCCTTTGTCAGCTCATATTTGCGCTTATACTCTGTCCGTGCTTTCTTTACATGTTTATCGAAATTTCCGTTAAGCATATATTGGTATAAAATCGATTGATCGATTGTTGAGGTATGAATGGTGCGCGCACGCTTAATGCTTTCCAGAGTGTCAATCAGTGCTCGGTCTCCAAGCACCCAGCCTACTCGCAAGCCAGGGAACAGCACTTTGGAGAAGCTACCAATATAGATTACTCCGTTCCCTTGCCCTGCTGTCGCTATTAAGGGCGCAACATGCGCTCCCGAGTAGCGCAGCTCCTCATTGAATCCATCCTCGATCACCGGAATCTGATAGCGCATCATTAATTTCATAACAGCGCTGCGCTTTGCTGGCGACATGACGATGCCTGTCGGATTATGATAGGAAGGAGTCAAATAGGCCAAATCGAAGCTATTGGTCTGCAGTACCTCCTCTAGCCGCTCCACATCAATACCGTCACGCTCCATCGGAATGCCAGTAATCTCAAATCCTTGCAACTTCAAATTTTTGATCGCTGTGTGATGGGTCGGATTTTCACAAATTGCTGCTCCGCGGCGTGCAGAAGGGCGTAAAGCCGACAGCACAATGTCAAAGCCTTCTGTAAACCCGCCTGTAATCAGCATATCCTTTCCAATTATATCGACGCCCTTGTTCTCCATATAATGCATAAGGTAAACAATCAGAGGCTTGTAGCCCTTGGCATAGCCGTAGTTGAGCAGCACCTGTCCTTCGATTGCCATCCGATCCATAAAAGCTCGCCTTACATCCCCCAGATCAAACAGCTGCTCATCCGGAGCGATGCTTGTGAACGAGATAGTTCCCTTTTGGGCACGAATGCCCTGCTTCATCATATCCAGATCAACAGCCGATACAGCATACTCGTTCATTCTTGCCTTCCAGTCGATCTCCCAGGTGGCAGAGCTGTCAGACCCTCCGTTATCTACATTCGACCGGCCCACCATGGCGGCCACATAACTACCCTTTCCGGGAATCGCATACGTAAACCCGTCATCCTCCAAGCCTTCATATGCTGCAATGACTGTATTGCGGCTCACCTTAAGCAGAACGCTCATTTCTCGTGTGGAAGGCAGCTTCTGATTTGCCTGAAGCGCCCCTTTTATAATTAAACGATTGACGTATTCTTTTACTTGTATCGAGACCGGGCGGTCACTGACGAGCTTGAAATCCTGGAACATCCTTCATCGCCTCCCCCTATAATGATGACATACAAGACGAGTGAAAAAAAAGAACCACCGCACTGGATTTTTCATCCTTCGGTGGTTCTTCCGCATTTTATCCCCTGTACGCCCTCATATTGTTGCCTCATTCCCCTGCATTCCTTGGCCGGGCCCGCGAGGGTCAGTAGTTTCAAACCTTCACCAAATTATAACACGGTGAGGGGATTGCATTGGGGAAAAGAAGAAAAAACAACTTACAATTAACGTTCAATATTCTGCCGGTCGACGAAAAAGCCACCCGCCTTGCGGTGGAGGAATATTTGGAGACAGTTCGGCAGTATCGTCAGATCGGTTCTGTTCGTCGGGAAGCAGCAACCACTTAGGCGTATTCATATAGAGAACATCAATCTACAAATGCTATCAGCAAGCAGACGGAGGAAATCGCCACATACAACGTGGACAAGGAGGCAGAACTGGAGGCGAAGGATAAGCTGCTGGAGCGGCAATGAGTAGATTGTCTAGTGTGCAGCGTGAGGTTATTATGCGGAGTTACTTGGATGATGAAGGTGAGTTTGATTTCATAGTTTGTGGAGATTTAGGCTTGGGCGACAGGACATTCCGCCGTATAAAGTCGGAAGCCCTTAATATTCTTGCCGCTGCCTTGAGAGTCGAAGTATATGAGGTGGGGTATGTAGAGAGGTTATATAGCTGAATTTATTGGTGTACGACTACTTATCTTTTTTTGGTTTCAGAATTGTGAAGAAGGATTCCGATTATGAGAACCAGTAAAATATAGGTAGTCTCATCACCTTTAATCACATGGATAGTAAACAGAGAGAGAATGAAAACCACGACATAAAACACTATGAGACTGATAAACATGTATAAATAGACCATGTTTATTACCTCCAACTTATTTAAAGGTACTGGGTGGAAATTATCCAGCACCTTATTCTTTTGTGAATTATTTTAGTAAGAAAGGCGTTCCCCGTTTTAATGAGAAACACCTTTTCAAAATACTTTATAATCTTTATTTTTTAATTTGGGGCTCTTCTAAACCGTTATTGTCTACTCCGGGTGGTTCAGCAGTAATCCCTTTTTCAAGTGTCGCCTCTACTTTGTCTTTACTGTTAGCAGCCTTCTCACTTTCAGGTCCAGAGTTCGTCCAAGTTTCACCGCCTAAAGCATCTGATTGCCACCAATAAAAATCACGATATACTAAATCTGCTGTCAAATAGAATAATACTTCATTATCTTTACCATTGATAGTCAGATCGTATTGAGAAATACCATTGCTGTCTTTAGCATCATTTAACGCCATTATCCACTGTTCAATTTTAGGAACCAGACTATTGATCTCGGAGACATCCGCTTTAATCACAATCTTTGCCAGCTTTCCACCAATAACGCTATCTGTAATATCTACCGATTTTACATCCATACCGTTTCCTTGAAGTTCACCATATACAGCTTCCAGGACCTTTGTCGACTCCAGGGAACCTTGGATTTTTTTCGAAAAGTCTGGGATATGAGTAACATCATTAGAAACTTCATCATAAATCGTTTTTCCATTTGCACCTTTAATAGCTAAATCAATATTTTTGATTTCATTGGTTCCGTTGACTCCACTCCGTACTTCATTTCGAACCGCGCGAATCGCTTTAATGTCATCAATTGTAGCTTTCCCAGAACTAGAAACTGATTTTGTTTCTACTTTTAAGTCCTCCTGTTGAGCACTAATGCTTGAAATGGATACTCCTTGCTGAGAAAGCTTGGTTTGGATAAGCTCAGTAGGACTCTCGGCAGAAATGGAATTTATATAAAAAGCCCCACTAAAAATGCCCAGTGCAGCCCCAACGATCAGCAACTTTTTATGTTTCATTATTACTTTCGACCTCCTTTAAAATTATTGGTTAATAGACTTTGTAATTTGAATTATCCGTTTTGCTGACATGATATGGACTATCGGCACGTGGGGCCGTATCATTTGCTTTCCACACACCATTTGTATTTTTGTATTGCACACCTGTAAATTGGAATGGTCCCATTTGGGTATTTGTAGAATGGGTTTCTGCATTCGCTTGTACATTATTATTTGTTCCTAAGCTCCAGCTCCCCTTATCATAACCTCCAATATATGCATGCCATTTACTGTCAGAACCATATTGAACCATATATTTTACAGATGAAGATAAAAGGTGAGTCCCTATTTCCTGCATGCCATAAGCTCCATTAACAGTATGTTCAACGTAAGTTGCAAATCCCGGATATCCTGAATAAAATCGGATACCTGTTTGAATCCAATCTCGACTTGGAGTGACATTTGTTACCCAAGCTGACTCACCGCTAGTACCAAGTGTAGGCAATTTACTCGGAGTTGTAATGGTAGCAGTCATACCCAAATACTGACTTCCGGGCTTCGTGACTCCAGCGTAATAACTCTCTGCATAAGTTGAACTAGAGCCAAAAAGGAAGAAAACTGTGCAAATAACAGAAAATAAAGATACCCACTTTTTCGTCATAATCTTTCCCTCATCCTCTCATGATATAGCGATAGGCTTCCCCTAATCTACATACAGGAGTTTGAATAAATTTGCACTTCCTTTCAATCTTAATTAGATTTGGAAAAAAAAGCCTTCTTAGATAATAGACTGATCATAGATGGAAAAAGTTGCGGAGAAAAAACACTTTTCACAGAAAATTTTTTTCGTGTCCTATATTTGTCCTTAAAGTGGCCTCTAAGTGGCCCGTCCCTGGACTTTTCATGTGGTAAATTTGTATCACGGAAAATCAAATGAGGAGCATGCCGCACAACATGGCAATCACGTGCAAACATCTTTAACTGATGATGAGAGCGGCTACCCGGTCGTTGAGGGCCAAGGCGATGTATATTATGCCTACGAGGATAAAACCTACATCAAGGGCAACAAAGGTGACGGCCAACTCATCCCAACACCGCCAGTGCTCAAACAGATCGCAGCAGAGCTCCTGTAATTCAGCAATATCCAGAGTCACTTCCCGAGTTATTCCGGGGCTTTACGGCACGTTCAGGCGGCAAGGAACCAGTTAACCAGCGGAAACAATAACAGCCTGGTCAGAACCCTTGCGCAGTTCAATTCCGCAACGTGTCTTCTATTCATTTCGATGGGAGCTGTACTTGTGAAATTTCAATCCACGCACTCACTCACATAGAGTGCGACTGAAACAATACTTATAGACCACCAGTTAGGCATATTTCAATCCACGCACTCACATGGAGTGCGACCAATTTCCTAATTACATCACACTTCAACTTGAAATAAATTTCAATCCACGCACTCACATGGAGTGCGACCAGCGGGCAAGGAGTAGCAAGCAAGCCCCTCTCTGACGATTTCAATCCACGCACTCACATGGAGTGCGACTTAGACTCATTCCCGTTTAGGTCATACGCAGACACGCTATTTCAATCCACGCACTCACATGGAGTGCGACTAACCCTGCGGGTCCTTATCACTGGTTTAAAGTGATTTCAATCCACGCACTCACATGGAGTGCGACAGCGAAAATGCAGTAATTGATACCCTAATGATATCAATTCTACACATTGTCGCAAAAACTGATGCCAAAAAGGCTTTAATCAACCATTGACTTTTACTGATGGCAACTGATTCAATTGATTTTCGACAAATTCGAGGTGCGAAGGACCCGGGATTTTTATGTGAGCTTCACATTCGCACCTTACAAAATGAGTGGGCTTTCCATATCATAAGCTTCCTTTGCCCCTATATGCTCTACTTTCTTTTTGTAGTTATCTCCTAAGTTGTAGAAGCGCAAGCTGTCTTCTTTTGGGTCTATTAATTCTTCAAGTTCATACTTTAAGCTGCGGAACTGGGTCGAGTCCAAAATACATTCAAACACAGAATTTTGCACCCTTTGTCCGTGATCTACGCACTTTTTCGCAACCTTTGCCAGTCTTTTTCTACCTTCTCTGTCTACTGTGCTTACATCATACGTGATCAAAATGAGCAAATGTTCACACCTACTTCCACAAAAATGGAGGGTACTCGTCCAAATCTCCCCGAATATATCTAGCCAAGAGCAAAGCCTGTGAATAGGGCACCAGTCCCCAAGACATTTTCTCATTCAAATAAGGATGAATCATTTTTTCCTGTTTTCGTTCTTGCCATGCCTTCAATACGATTTTCCTCGTATCATCGTCCATCATCACAGCCCCGTTTTCTTTTTTGTAAAATCCTTTCCCATGAATCAATTTTTTGTTAATCAATGTAAGGACAAAACGGTCGGCATATACTCCTCGAAGCTCTTCCATCACATCCAGTGCCAAGGAGGCTCGCCCTGGACGATCTCGATGCAGAAAACCTACATAAGCATCCAGACCGACAGCTTCCAGTGCAGATTTCATATCGTTGGACAGCAGTGTATAGGCAAAAGATAATAGGGCATTCACATTATCTAGCGGCGGGCGCTTATGGCGCCCATGGAAGTAAAAATCATCTTTTTGCTGCAAGATCAGATCATCCCACACGGAATTGTACTGAACTGCCGCCGTCCCCTCCAAACCGCGTAATATGTCCAGTTCCTCCACTTCTCGGACTTGCTTCATGATCTTTGTCAAAGAAGCGGTCACCTTCTTCATGCGTTCCGTATCAATACGAAGTGGATAATCCCTCGTTGCCCGTTCCAAAATCCATTTATGGTTATATATTTTGCCTATAATCATATTTCTGGCTACAAGAGCACTTCTTCTATCATCATCGGAAATCCGGTACTGTTCTTTTCTCAGTACCACATTTCCCCGGCTTTCCCCGGTAACTCTCGCCAAGAAGCGTCCGCTTCGTGTCATAAAGGTTAGGTCTATATTGCGTGTTGCACAAGCTCCCATGAGGCCTGGACTGGCCCCTGAATAGCCAAAAGTGCAAACCGCCTCCAAATTGTGCAAAGGATACCGTGCAAGAATGGACTCTTCTTGTTTGATCACGATATTTTCCCCATCTAGTGACAAGTACGTATCTGGCATGGTCACAAATAATGTGTTTAGTAATTTTTTCATTCAGCTATCCTGCTTTCAATAAAGCTTGAAACTGATTTTTTATTCAGTATTTCGGGAACACATATGTTATGTAGTGAGCAGCTCAGGCAGTGTGGTCCCGCTTTGGCTTTAGGTGTATGATTTCGCTCAAAATAATGCCGCATTTCCTGCAAGCTTGTACGCACACGCTCTCGGTCAGCCGCCGTGATGATGACCTCTACACGGTGTTTGATCTCATCGTAATAAAAGTAGCCTTTTGAAATCTCACACACGAGCATTTCTTCAAGACACATCACTTGTGCGACCAATTGTGCATGATCCGAGTCATTTCGTTTCGGTTTGCCACGCTTGTATTCAACAGGAAAAGGAAGGTAGGTACCTTCCTCCCCCGCAAGCGGAACACCAAGGGGATCACATATGAACTCTACCACGTCACAGATTCCTGTAATTCCAAGCTCTCTGGAATGTACAGGTAACGCGCGTACGATGAGCTTATCCCCTCTTTTTTCACGAATCATGGGCTGATCTGCTTTCCTATGCAAATGATTGCCCTCAATCGTCCGCACGTTTTCTTCCCATTGCTGCTCAATATGAATAAGCGCCCACTGTCTTCTACAAAAATTAAAATGCTGTAAACCAGATAGCAGCAAATAATCTTCTTCGTTATAGCCCTGCATACTCTTGGACCTCTAAGCCTTCGAGCGGTGTTAATATACATTCATAATGTGTATCAAAAGATTTGTCGATTGCACTTACATTTTCTTTCGGTTTCACTTCCAAAGATCGGTGTACTTTAGCAGATGAGTATTTTCCAAGTTTGGACTTGTGCTCCCACCAATAGACTTTATGAACCTCCATACTACCGTCAGGACGGGCGGATGAAACATCATTTTCAAACAACGAAATCAGCGCATCCTTGATCTTTCCAGCATCTTCGTTGGTAAATCCTGTTTTTTCTGCTAGTTGTGTATTGATGCTTCCTTTGAAAAGGTACACGCCGAAATCCACCCGATGCTTCATCCCCATCGTATCGGAACCTCTTTCTTTCCCTGGTTCGGAGTTTACACTTTTTGTAATTTGCATACTTGTAATATCAATAGGATCTATACTGGTTGCCGTATGTATAGATACAGGACCTCTTACTCCAACGGACACTCCTGCTCCCTTACTCGCCGCCTTGAACGCAAATACTTGACCGAAGCTACGAACATCTATCCATTCCTGACAGGCAATTTTAGCAAATTCATCACTTGAACCTTCCTTGCCCTTGAAGAATTTTTCCAATTCAGGATTGGCATCTGCACGTTCTCTTAAACTATTAAAAGCATCCGATTTCCGATCATTCGATTGAACAAAAATAGACTCTCCTATATCTTGCAGACGATTTCTCAATTTCCGTTTCAGAGCCACATCTGAAATCTCACCATAACCATCGTAATTTTGCCGCGGACGATTGCCATTCAGGGGATCGCCATTGGGATTTGCTCTAGTAACCGACAAAACAACTGCAAAATCAATTTTGTGATCCAACACGGACATATGATTACTCTCCTTTAATGTACCTACATATTTTTAAAGTTACTTAGGATTCCTGCTGTTCATTCATGTCTAAGGTGTTGTTCTCTTTGTTGTCGTTATTGCTCTCAAGATCTTTTTTATGATTATTATGGTAGATTTCATAGCGTTGGCTACTGAGTCCTAACAAGTATTTCCCGGTCAATGGTTTATTGTTGAATTCGTTGAAGGGGATTTTGTGAAGCACTTCATCAATCATATTGGAATAATAGCTTAAGCGTTTACCAAGTCTGGCCTGATGTGGCTGCAAGGCATTCTGAATGGTCCTCCAGGTTCTTTCTGGATGTTGTGAGAATGCATTCATATATCGGATTGCATTTGTAGATCGTTTCTCATCCTTGTCTAATGCGCTTCGTTCCATCACATCTGCTATCGCCAACAGTCTGCCAAATAAATAACTGCGATCCATATTTTCTTTATCTAATGCCACATTGTATCCCTCCCGTTGGTTAACCAAAGCACATGTCACGCTCAGTGTTTTCTCCCATTCCCACTTGTCCATGGATACCGGGTTAGAGGCGCGGTTAATAGCACTCCTCACAATATCCTGAGGAATGTTTTGACCATCTACTATACAGGGGAGCATTCGTTCCATCAAACCCTTAACGAGTTTATCATTAGCCTTTGAACCGTATGCTGCAAAAGCAATATCTTTCGTTGCTGGAGCACCCCAAAATTGTAAATATTCACCCTGCTCATCCTTCTGATAGCGATGAAGCCATACACAGGTGGAATGCCAGTGAATAAGCTTTTCAAAATACAATTTTTTATCCAAATTACGATAATAGATCACAGCCATCCGCCCTGTTGTTGCTGAGTCAAGTACAAGAATATTGACTTTTGCTTTGGAATTAGATTTGACAGCTAGTGTATTGGCATAACCCGTTAACGCTTTGGCTAATTCAAAAGCAAACTCTTCGTTTGTATGACTTTTTATTTCTTTAGCCTTGGATGGCAAGCCCATTGCAAAGATATTATCATTTTCGGTAAAATTCAGAATACTCGGTTCATCATTTCCCCACACTAGGAAAACACGTTGCTCCATGACTTTACCTTGACGATTAATGAGCCATTTTAAGGCATTATGAGCCTTTTGAGATACTTCATAACTGATACTTGCAGCTTCATGACTGTGGGCAAATCGTCCTCTGAACGTGAATCCACTCGTATCATTGGCGGAAATCAACTTCGCCTTATCCCCGGAATTTCTGATTTTATTGGCATGCTTGTCTGTGCTAGGGAGCTGCTTTCCAGTAACATAGCAAATGTCTTCTTCTCCCAGCAACTGGCTATAGTAACCAACAAATGAATCATACATTTCTTTATCTTCCCAAACTTTAGTTAAAACTTTATCTGGAGAGTACACATTAAAACGAATGAATACGCTCTCTTGTTCACCAGGAACCGCTGTAAATATAGGTGGTTTTTCCCCATGTATAGGTTCGTACTTCTTGTCCCATGTACTTATTAATTTCTGATCCGCATCAAGATATAAAATTGACTCGTCTACTAAGTCTTTAATCAGGCGGCGCTTGCTTAAGTAACCATATATGCTTTTCACCTTTGAAGTGGCATAATCTGAAGTAGCCCAGCCTTCTAACTGCTGAATATAAGCAGAAAATGGTTCTTCTTTTTTTATTTTTCCACCATATGCTACAAAATCTCCGGCAACATAGCTTAATTTATCATGCAGCGGATAAGGTGATATGACAGAGCCGGCTCTACTGGCGGATTTTTCAGAAGAAGGAATCAATGTACTAAACTCATTTTTATCCAATATCCTGGCTGAATGAAAATCACCTTGTTCTGTAACTTCGACTTCGATCTGCGCATTTTGGGTCGTGTGGGAAATAGGCAACAATGTATATTCACGATCATTATGTTTCTTCTCAATCACACCAACACGGTCAAGATTAGATTCATACGTTTCATATAAATTTAGCAACCAGCTCATTTAATTCACCCACCCTTCCCATTGCGCAAGCAACTCATCAGCGGATTGAACGTTATTTTCATCAAACCGTTTAGGTTGCATATTCGCTATTGTGCGAACTTGTGTGCATTCCTCCGGTCGAATAAAATCAATGACTCCGTCCTTCATTACTGGATTCCACAAACGGACTTCCATTTGATCCCTGCCTGTCTCATCTGGATAGTTAATTCCATGTACCATATTGCCTAAATGAATGTCACCATAGTTATCGTAAAAACCTGCTTCTATACCAAATTCACAAGGCTCTACATAAGCTTGGCATTCTCGTGTACCTAGGAAAATATCTCTACGCCCACCAGCAAGTAATGATCGCTTGAGAATGTTATGATGCTTATTCTCATTACGGTCATATTCCATCTCGGGGCGATGCGGATTAAATTCAAAATGAGCCTGAACCTCATAACAGGGATCTTTCAAGTAAGTATAATTAGCAAGGGTATTACCACCGCCATATTCGATGGGGCGAACGCCTTTGGATTCCATCCGAATAGCATGAAGAACACGAACTTTGTCTACTACCATCATAATCGTAGGCTTCCAATAAATACTTTCGACAATACCTTTTAACGCCTGATATGTTGGAACACTATAAGTTAATTTCTCACCACCAAGTTTGGTTAGTGGATCTGTGAACAGTGCATAATCTCCATAAACTTTAAATTCGATCGCATTTCTCAACTAGCATTTACCTCCTTTCTATGACTATTTTTTCCAAACACAGTACCAGAATATTACTTTTGGCAGGGTCAGTCAATGTAGAATATAAGTCCCTAGTCCCAATCAAAGAGTTTTTAAAGGATAAATCCACTAAGCAGACTGTCATTTTCAAGATTGAGGCCATAACAGTCATCGTAAGCTCCATCGGTTAGTGCATATATTTTTCCATCCAAAAAAGAAACTAACCCCTTATTTTGATCTAATCGGTCTTTCTCATAGTTAAATATATTAATAGTGAATTGTTGTGCCCTGCGTAACAAATCGGTAAGGTCTGCTATGCTTTGCTGTCCATTTAGGTCCGCGATGATCTCCTTTCCTTCTTTTTCTCCATCCCCATAAGGAACAATTACCGCGGTAGTATGATCCTTAATGACTTGAAAATGGTCCGCTGCCGTCCTATAGCTATTCGCTAAGAATAAGGGAAGAATCGTCTCATTTTCTTTGCAATAAGATTGAAAATAAGTATTTTCTATACGATTGCCATATAATAGCTCAGTCATATTTTTTCTCAATTTAGGAATAAAATAATTTAAGTCGGTCTTTAACTCGGAATAATATTTTTGAAAATATATTTCCATGGACTGAGCTGATAATACGTTTCCGCCTAAGCAAGTTTTGTTACATTTTAAGTCAATAAACATTTTTCTAGAAATCTCTTTACCTATTCTGATTTCTTTTAATCGCTTGAGATCTTCTTCTTCATGATCAATGACATATACTTGCTTCATTCTTTCTTCTCCGTGGCGATTACATCTGCCCGCCGCCTGAGCAATGGAATCCAAACCAGCCAAGGACCGAATGACACACTTAAAACTGATATCCACTCCCGCTTCAATTAATTGTGTACTGATGCAAACGACAGGCTCTTTATGTTGCAGGTGATTTTTAACTTCCTCCAATATGGAATTGCGATGAGCTGGACACATGGATGTACTTAAATGGTAGATCGGGGCTGTACCACTTCCTTCTTTTAATCTGTGATATAGGTTTTTCACCACCGTTTTTGTATTTAAAATAACGAGCACGCTTTGTTCATCAGCAAGTCTTTCCTCAACAAAGTCGGTAAGTTTCTCCGTATTAAATTTCATATCCGTTGCTTTATCCACAATTTCAACCCGCTTAAACGCTTCTATAACATGGTTCAGGTCATGCACCATTTCTGCATCTGGTTCAATTTCTAGCTTGTTATGTACAAAATCTAATTCGGGTTGTGTAGCCGTGCAGAGAACAATACTTGAATGAGCATATGTTTTCAAAAAATTTACTGCTTGATTAAATAATGAAATACAGTGAGTAGGGACTTTTTGTACTTCGTCAAAAATAATGACAGACTCGCTTAAATTGTGAAGTCTACGAATATTTCTACTGCCACCAGCATAAAAAACATTTAAAAATTGCACCATTGTGGTGAAAATGATCGGCGAATCCCAATTGTCCTTAGCCAGCTTTAATTTTTGACGCGTACTCACAACTACATCTTCAAGCTCATTACTCTCTCCCTCTTCTACATCGTCCATGGCTACATTAGAGTGATGTTCCAGAACATTCGCATCGTCCACTATTATTTTGCGAACCTCTCGGGCATTTTGTTCAATAATGGTCGTAAATGGAACGACATAAATAATATGTTTCTTCTTATATGTTACAGCATGTTTTAAGGCATAACGAAAGCTGGCGAGCGTCTTTCCACCGCCTGTGGGGATCGAGAGCGTATGTATTCCAGAGGGCCTTTCTGCAAACTGTTCGCATTGTTCGGACATTTCTTTTCGAAGTAGATTAATAGGTGTATTGGCATCCTTGGCTGCTTGTAGGGATTTGATGTGCATCATTAATTTTTCGTAATACCCATGAAACAACTTTTGATGATTCATGGCTTCAACTGCGATCTTATCGCCTGTGTTCTTATTTTCTTCAAAGCAGCGAGTATTGGTTCGATCTGCATCTATCAAAGCGCTAAACACAAACTTGGATAAATACATCAATTTGAGTTCAAAATCTGCCCCATCATCTCGGTTCATATATTGATCCAACTCAGCCTTTGCTTGATTCACATAATCAAAAAATGTAGATTTCTCCATGACCTGCTTATAGAAAAGCGCTACTGCATCTTCAAATCCCGCTATCTCTAGGTCACGCACCCGATACAAAAGTTTTGATTCAAGCTGTGGGTTTAGAAAATCCTGCAAATAAGAATGGTGAGAAATAATAGCGTTTGCTACAACTTCAGTCAATATATATTTGATAAATAAATCCTGTTTATCGAATGTGCCTTGAGGTTGAATGTGAAAAAGATTAAATAATAACTTTCCACCCGCACTAGAATGATCTACACTTCCTCGCTTCGGTGGATTGTCAGGATTTTGTACCGCCAAACGTATGTAATTTTGAAACTTTTCCGTGTACTTCCCCAAGTCATGAAGCATGCCAGCGAGTCCGGTGATATGTCGAATACCTATTTTGTCTCCATAGGTTTCTGCTAATTGTCGGGTTTCCAATAGATGTTCGGCAACCGTTTGAATCTCTTGGTCGCTTTCCCGTATGTGGGCGATATATTGCATTTTTTAATCTCCTTTAATTTTCTTCGTGAATAACCTCTTCCAAGTAATGACTAACCACATCGGAAGCCAAAAAAGCATAAATAAAATATAGATCGCAGCAATAACACCTTTCTGACCTATTAAATGATAAAGATCATGTAGAGATTGATAAAGACCCTCTCTAGCTGTTGACAGTTCCTCATCGTTTTCCTCTGGGTTCTCTTGCTGCATTTCCTGTGCACGTTCAGTTAATTCCTTAGATACAAACCAATATCCCACGATAAGGCCTATACCTAGATAGATATAAAAATATAGACCAGGAATAGATAATAAATTCAACTATTTTCCCCCTTTGAGCAAATACTTAAAATGTGTAATCGTGTCATAAGGTACAATATCGATAGCATCTACAATCCCCACTTGGACATTCCCCGTTGTTAAGTGAATCCATAGATAATGATAATATAATTGTCCTAGCGTTGTAATTTCTCTTCCTTTCCTCTCTTATCTACTTAATTTAAGGATTTCGGTTTCACACCCATAGCGCAATATTCATTTTATGACTTTTGGGTGTTTATTGTGAAGAGACTTGTATTTCGCTTAAAAATACTAGACTCTCTTCCACTTACTAATCATATTAGATCTATTCTCGTTATGTAAACAAATATTATTTATAGTCATGTGGAAATAGTATTTTAGAGAGAACTAAACTAATAATCTTAAAGTTCATAAAACAAATTATATATTGACTCCAAACATGTAAAGCCTCCTGGGAGTTATTATGCAAGGTTACGAACACTATAGATACTTCAACCACATACTCGTATAGAGTACGACCAATGACCGCCTGCGGCACTGTTGGACATTTGTGATTTCAATCCACGCACTCACATGGAGTGCGACTTAACGCCGATACATGGAGAGAGCTTGAGGATATATTTCAATCCACGCACTCACATGGAGTGCGACTAAACCCGATGAATGGTTGGCAGTTAATTTAGATATTTCAATCCACGCACTCACATGGAGTGCGACTTTCCTACATGGAGCCCTTCTGCATCAGCATATATAATTTCAATCCACGCACTCACATGGAGTGCGACCGCGCTCTGTCCGCGGCAATGGGAACCCGTTAACATTTCAATCCACGCACTCACATGGAGTGCGACCCTCCAACAGCAGCAGCGCCCTAACCTGGTCTTCGCTATTTCAATCCACGCACTCACATGGAGTGCGACCGCGAAAATGCAGTAATTCATACCCTAATGATATCAATTCCACGCATTGTCGCAAAAACTGATGCCAAAAAGGCTTGTATCAACCATTGACTTTTACTGAAGGTAACTCATTCAATTACTTTTCGACAAATTTCGAGGTGCGAAGGACCCTGGTTTTTTATGTGAGCTTCACATTCGCACCTTACAAAATCAGTGGGCTTTCCATATCGTATACTTCTGGGAATAGGACACCAGCCCCCAAGACATTTTCTCATTCAAATAAGAATAAATAATTTTTTCCTGTTTCCGTTCCTGCCATGCCTTCAATACGATTTTCCTCGTATCATCGTCCATCATGACGGCCCCGTTTTCTTTTTTTAAATCCTTTGCCATTAATCAATTTTTTGTTAATCAATGTAAGGACAAAACGAAACGGTCGACATATACTCCTCGAAGCTCTTCCATCGCATCCAGTGCTAATGAGGCTCGTCCTAGACGATCTCTATGCAGAAAACCTACATAAGCATCCAAGCCCACAGCTTCCAGTGCCGATTTCATATCGTTGGACAGCAGTCTATAGGCAAAAGATAATAGGGCACTCACATTATCTAACGGAGGGCGTTTATGGCGTCCATGCTGCAAGATCAGCTCATCGAGAACGGAATTGTACTGAACTGCCACCGTCCCTTCCAAGCCACGTAAAATCTACAGTTCCTCTACTTCACGGACCTCTTCATGTTTTCGGATAAAGAGGCGCTCTCCACTTATACGACCAAGTGGCGACTGCTCCGTCATGATCCACGTACTCACATAGAGTGCGACTAGTGGCATAGGCACTAATGGCAACTCCCAATATATTTCAATCCACGCACTCACATAGAGTGCGACTACGTTTCCCACGCGGCAAGATCAAACTTTGGCTTATTTCAATCCACGCACTCACATAGAGTGCGACGGAAAGCTCACATCCAACCTATTTTAATACTAGAATTTCAATCCACGCACTCACATAGAGTGCGACGAATCATTGGAGCTTATTTTCACTCTGGCGAAAGAGATTTCAATCCACGCACTCACATAGAGTGCGACTTCAGGCCACATCACCGCTGATTACTGGCAGGCGTGGCTTATTTCAATCCACGCACTCACATAGAGTGCGACAAAATATATAAATCATTAAAGTCACACCAGTCAATTTCAATCCACGCACTCACATAGAGTGCGACCCCGACCTTATAGCTGCCTTTACCGCGAACCGTCATAATTTCAATCCACGCACTCACATAGAGTGCGACTAATATGATCTTATTGTAATAAAAATTAAAAACATGATTTCAATCCACGCACTCACATAGAGTGCGACATCGGCACGCACTATTCACATTATTGCAACTGAAATATTTCAATCCACGCACTCACATAGAGTGCGACGATCTGGAGACTTTGAACGAGTTCGGCCAATGGCTTATTTCAATCCACGCACTCACATAGAGTGCGACTATTGCTCAAAAAGATGCCCTTGACCTCAAGGATATTTCAATCCACGCACTCACATAGAGTGCGACATACTGAGATGATCTAATTGGATTAAAGTTTCATCTATTTCAATCCACGCACTCACATAGAGTGCGACAGCGAAAATGAAGGAATTAATACCCTAATGATATCAATTCCATGCATTTCCGAAAAAAACGATGCCAAAAAAGCTTGAATCGACTATTGACTTCTAACGAAGAAAGCTAATTTAAAACCATTTCGACAAATTTCGAGGTGCGAAAGATCCAGGGTTTTTATGTGAGCTTCACATTTGCACCGTAACCAAGACATACACTCAGGATACCACAAAACATTTCTCTGTCCCAGACAATGCTCTATTTCTAAAACAATAACGACTCTGCCCCGTCAATGACAATTTGTGCGCCAGTAATGTGACGCGAATGATCTGAGGCCAAAAATGTTACCAAATCAGCTACCTGCTCGGGTTGACCCGGTCCATCTGCCAACGGTTGCCCTCCTTCAGGAAACTTGACGGGGATGGTAATTTGCTTTAACCCTTCCGACTTCTCCGTGGTTTCATCAATATTCGTCGAAATGGCACCCGGATAGATGACATTGACACGAATACGAAACTTAGCCAGCTCCAGTGCAGCCATTTTAGCAAAACCAGTTTGACCCGCCTTCGATGTGCTGTAGGCTGACATCCCAAAGCTGGTAAAGCGCTGATTTCCATTAATGGAGCTGGTAATAATAATGCTGCCGCCACCGTTCTTTTTCAAATGTGGTATTGTATACTTCACCGTCAGGAAGGTGCCGTCCAGATTCGTAGACAACGTTTGGCGCCAATCCTCAATGCTCAGATCCTCAATCGGTCCGACGACCCCGTTAATCCCCGCATTGGCAAAAATGATATGCAGCCCGCCAAATAATTCAACCGCTTCAAGAACTGCTTTTTCCACACGCACCGGATCGGCAATGTCCACGTCAAATGCCCGCGCTGACCCTTCACGTATAGCATTAATTTCTCTTTCCGTCTCCAAAATACGATCGCTACTTACGTCAAAAAGAGCGACATTTGCTCCTTCTCTAGCCATTTGAATGGCTGTTGCCTTGCCAATGCCAGAACCAGCCCCCGTGATTAGAGCAGTCTTCCCTTCAAAGCGCGCGCCTCCTGTATATGTGTACCTCATATGTATCGCTCCCTTCAGTAATCTGTATAATCACAAGATTACCCAAAAGGATATACTTTATAATCACCATTTTTGCGCATTTTTTTGCGATTCTTTTGCGATATTTAAGAAAAAGATGAATATTACGCGAATTAGCGCTTCTTTCCTTCTCCTTCTCGTTACATTTTATAAATATCTTAACGAATCGAATGTTCCATGCATTCATCAAAAATCAAAAAAAGGACGTATACATATCCATATCCATGGTTGTATAACGTCCTTTTGCTTATTTATTTACCACTGCAGCTCAATAAATGCAGCATCATCATCAAGTCCCCCGGTATGGGATGCATCCAGCAATACCTGTATCTGCTCATCAGGGACAGGCTCGCGAATGGGGTCCAAATCGGATAAACCGTCCGTATATACCTGTAATCTCATCGGCATATCTGCGGAAATGCTTCTTTCATACCAATGAGGCTTCCCTCCAATCGGCCCACGGCTTGTAGACCAGCGCTCCGCTGTTGAGAAGGTATGATCGAATAGCTCACTGATTTCCTCGGCACCGTTCCATAGTCGCAAACGTGAATCCCCTTGCCAGGCAAGTCGGAGACGACCACGGCTACCACGCTTCGGCAGTTCGATTTTACCACAAATATACATGGACTGGCTTCCCTGACGACGTTTATCTTCCAATACCGAACGCATTAAGCCTGATTCGTGATCCAAAGGCTGCCGATCCAGTTCCTCTGCCGCTGTACCTGCCAAACGTTCAAGGTACACTCTCAATTGATCAGCAGACAGATCTTGTCCCCGTTCCATCCAATCCAGTAAAGAAGAACCCAGATAGCGGGCCGCAAAATCTCCTCGGTAACTGAGCCCGACACCATCACACAAGACAAAACAACAGACGGATTTATGAATACGTACTGCGGCGAAATCCTGTCCGCTTTCTCCCATACTGGCAGATTCGGCAGACCTTCCATAGCCATAACGACACATAAAACGACTGTGATGAGATGATAAAGGCTGATCGCCTGTCTGAGAGCTTATGTAAGCAAATTGCTGAGTCAGCCTTGCATTCATTCCCTTTTTTTTGCTCGCGGGGAGCAGGGACAGCGGTGGATTCATGCTTTTACCTCCTTACCGTACAGGCGTTGCGGCCGACATTTGAAACCCAATGGACACCAGCTCCGCACAGGTTCCGGGCAGCATCATAATGGCTCCTTCACCTAACTGATAATCTGCCTCAAATAGCATTTCCCGATAGCTTTCAGGCAGCACAGAAGACATATCACGCAATTTCACAGCATGTTCATCCTGCAACGGCGTATTATGTGTCAGACCTTTCCAGCGACGGGGGTCCTGAATAGGCGTTTCCAGCAACCTGTCGGATAAAAATATATTTTCCACCAGTACATTACCGTCCGGTACGCTCATGCTCATAATACGCTTCGCAATCGGTTCGGGATCATCACCTGTGGAAACTCCATCTGTCATATGACAGACCAAAGGTGCAGGACAGTCCTGCATCCCTGGTAATTCCGCTTGCAAAATACGCTCAGCTTGCAAGAAGGCCTTTGCTGAATCTGAAAACCGTTTGGGCGTCAAATCGGGCAACGAACCAATGGCCGCGATTTCATCAATTCCCTTGACACCATTCAGCAGGTCATACACGTCGTCACTATAAGCCAAAATCGCAATCCGATAGCGCGCTGTCAGCCGATTTCCTTTGGTTGATCGAAAAACCATCTGCCGGATCGCCAACGATATAGCTTCATATACAACGTCAATACGCCGCCGCCCCTCCATCAGCATGTTCATCGACGCGCTGATGTCAATCAGGTAAATGATCAGGGCGGGAGTGCGTTGTGAAGCCTGTATTGTATAATTCATGGTTTGTACATGCTCCCCTCAGTTACCTTCTATCTCCATCTGTTTCGTATCTATCATTCCGCCTATATATAAACATATGAAATATTAAATTTTAGGCAGTCTAAAATTCGTATCTCCTAAAAAATTATAAATAGAGGAGGCCCGATATCCTACTTCACCTACCGAACGATAATAAGAAGGATTACTATCATATAGTGATCTAAAACGCTTCGCAAAGCTCTTTGCCTTCGCAGCGCTGCCACCTTCCTGAGAGGCATACGCCTTGTTGTACAGGGAAATAAGCTGAAGAACGTTCTCCTTGTTTCGTGCATGCATGGACTCTTTTTGCTTTTGTTCCGCCTCGGCTGCTGCCTTACGAGCTGCCTCTTCCTGGGCGGCACGAGCTTCCTGCTCTTTTTTCAAAGCCAAGTATTTTTCATACTTTGCCTGTTGATCATACGCTTTTTGCTTCGCCAACTTGGCAGCCGCCTGCTTATTTTGTTCCTTTTGAGCGAGATAAGCTTCATATTTAACCTGTTGAGCGATAAGGGCTTGCTGTTTCTTCTGCTCTTCCTGTTGCTTTTGAGCAGCAAGTGCCTGTTGTTTGGTCTGCTGTTCCGCTTCCTGTCGTTGTTTCTCCGTCAGCAATTTTTGAGCCGCTTTCTGCTCGGCTGCCAGCTTTTCCTCGGCCGCCTTTGCAGCCTTTGCAGCCTTCGCTGCCTCTTCCTGCTTGGCTGCCTCGATTTGCCGCTGATTGGACTGATCTGCAAGAATATTCACGGCTGGGATTCCAGCTGCCAATAGAACGACTGCGGCCGCAGTTGTCACGATAAACGCTTTGGAGCGATACCAGGCTTTTGTTTTTTCAGGTTGCTCTGGCGTCATGGGATTCAACTGCTCCTCTAGTCCTGTGATCGCAGCTGACACCTCCACATGCAAAGGACTGCCGTCTTCTACAAAATGATACAACGACCGGTATACTTCCAGCGCTGCAGCAGGTTTGTTTTGCTGCTCCAAATCACGTGCCTGTCGGAACAGCTTGTCCGTTACCCCACGCTCTCCTTGCTCCAGGGCGGCCTGATTTAGCAGTGCAGCCTGTTCAGTCTTGAGCGGTGCAGGCGCTGACAAAGAGGATGCAGCTTCACTGGAAAGGCCACCCACCGCTGCCGATTCTATTGTTTCTGTCGCAGCAGGTTCCGGTTCTATAGCCTCAACTGAAATTTCCTGCTCAGTAACCGCATTAAGTACAACCAGCCATTCGCCAAAAGTAGGGCAACTGCTTAAATCCTGACTATCCCAAGCACGGCTGAACAATTCTACCACCTTGCTGCCCCAACGAGATTCCAGCGATTTTCGTAAAATAAAATAACGTTCGCAAGGCGTCTGCATTTCATGCTGATCAAAATAACTTTCGCCCCACGCTTTGTCGACTACTACACGGTCAGACCAGCCTAACATTTCTCCTATAATGATTGCCCCTGCAAAACGGTCTGCATACGCACTCCACAACCCGCTGTGGACGGTACGATGGGCGGCATACCCTGGCGAACCTGCCAATAGAGCGTCTGGACGATCCATTTTAGTACTATACATTTGTTCCACGTCCACCAATTCCACAGCTGACGTGCCTTCAGGCAGTTCCACTTCAGAAAAAAACGGAAGCATCACATTCGGCGCCGATAAATCACAGTGCGCCAATCCTTTTTGCTCCATAGCTGAACCGATCCCTGCCAATGCTCTGGCTAAAGCCAGACTATCGGAAGCCTCAAGCTGACGCTGATCTGTGAGACAATCGAACCATGTCATACCGTGAACCCATGGCATCAGTACCGCATACAGCAAATCAGGCTGCTCGGCAATCAGACTTCCGTTTCTTTCTGGAGTGAGCACATCACGCTTGCATACCTGCAAACCGGGAATATCCCCGTATGCTTCCATATGCTCAGATTGATAAACCATAGCCGGGATGCGGAACTTCGGAAAAAACACCTTAAGGGCTTTTGCCTCATGTGGCGCTCCGTTTTTGGCATTTAGCTGGTATACAATTCCCTGACGCCCTGCTTGAGCATAGGCTAAACCGGGTGCAGCGGGATGTCGTCCAACCACATAAGCTGTGCCGTTTATGATCAATTCGTCTCCCGGATTCGGTTGAAAAGACATGAAACATCCCTCTCCTTACATCATTCAGTATGCTAGTTTTCCTCACCTTATTATATACATCTATGGATGGCAAGAAAACCGGGTATCCGAAGATCGCCCGGTTTTTCCTGAACATCCTGTGCCAAACCGTGAGGAATGGCTCACATATTGCTTCTTAATAGAGTGGTATATGATAAGTTAATGCCTATCAGGCAAGACAACTTATTTCGTTTGGTCAACCGTGCGGAATTTGTTAGCGATAGCTGTCAATTCTTGACTGATGCTGTTCAAAGTCGTTACGAAAGCTTGCATTTGTTTGCTAGCTTCCTGAAACTCTTGGAAGAAGCGTTGTTTAGTCATACCTTCCCATTGACCTTCCATACCTGAGATGGACTGTGTCAAACTGGAAACGATCTGCTGGCTTTGCTCACCACTTTGTTTAAATTGGTTAGCCACCTGATCAACCTGTTCTGGGGTAATTAAAATGCGTCCTGCCATTTTTTGAGTCCTCCTTGATGATAAATAATGTTTTTGTTTATCTGGTTCAAATTGTACTATGGCTATTTAATTCCCTACAAAAGGCAAAGGACCTAATTGTAACAATCCCACTTTTTAACTATAAAACAGCACCTAACAGTATAATATTAACAAAAAAACACCTAATAAGTCCCATAAAGCCGGGAATTGTGGAACGAGCTCAAGTAATTTTGCAATCGATCCAGATTGTCCCGGAACGCGATCCCAACTAAGCGACAGGCTGATCTCTTACTGTAGACGGATCAGTAAAATACCAATCCTGCGGACTGCTAGAAGACGCCTGCATCAGAATATCCTGATGCAACGTTTCTACATCCGAAGACTGTACACCAGAAATGGCATGTACGACAGACTGCGGGTTAGAAATCAGGCTGCTTCCTTCCGAAGCTTGCCCAGGCAGAATAGACGGTGATTGCTGATTCGACCAATCGAGCATCGTGACGGGTCGTCCCAATGGTTGGCTGGCAAATGACAGTATCGTTTGATAGTTGTGGTCAACAGACTGAAACTGCTCTGCCTTTCGGTTCAGTTGTGTACCTGATGTATGGAGGTAAGCATGGATCTGTTCTGACATCCGCTTGGCCTGCATCCAATGATTCAAGATCGCCTCGCGTGCAGATACATCCCAATCCAGCGATTGTAACGCCTGCTCCAAACCTGCTGTTAACTGTTGAATTTGCTCCGCCGCATGCTGTAGCTGCCCGCTAAGCCCCCGAAGCACATCCGGTTCAACTCGAATGCGCATATCCATCACCCTTCTTCTGTCACTTCTTCATTCACTGCCGACTGTTTCAACCAATTTAATAATAAATCCACAAACTGATCTCTTGAAGCCATAGCTGCAATCAGCCAGTCCCCGTTACCACTAGAGCTCATCCGAAATATCCAGTTCATTGCAGGACACAGGACAAAGGCTGCCCGTTGTGATTCCCACTCCCTGCCGTTCCAAACCAGCAATTGCAGTTCTCCCTCAGCTACACGGGAACTCAAAGACTGAGCCAGTCTTGCAGACCCCTCTGCATCTCCGCTAGCCTCGGTCAGTTTACTGCTGATCAAAGACACACTTTCCCCTGCCGATTGCTCGTAAATTTTATTAAACGCCTGCTTGGAGAACATTAGTGCGGGGGATTCAGGCACAAGTCGATCTACCCAACCCATTTTATCAATCAATGTCTCGCAAGCCTTTTCCACATTACCCAGATCGTACAATCGATACTCATCGGGTTCATCAGCGGATTTCACGAGTTCCACTACACGCTCGTTCGTGCAATGGAGATAGCCTTCAAATTGCTTACCTCCCCGCACATAGCGTATACGGCAAGCCCTGTTGGATAATCCCGCGATAGCGACTCTTGAAAAAACAGTAGGAGGCATTGCTAGCTCTTTGCCCTTATCTACCCGCTTTAGATAACCCTTTTCCAAAAGAGTAGCTTTTACTTGCTCCCACTCTTCCGCCAACTCCTCTGCTAGATAGCCCTTAAACGGATCTTCCACCCCAAGCAGTCGGTCAGAACCCAATACGCCTGCCAGAAAAAACAGTTCCTTCGCCTTGAGGGTTATTAACTTCTGCTTGGAAGCTTGAAACGTTAACATTATGAGCCACCTCCCTTCAAACTACAACATGCCATCGGTCACGAATTTTCGTTATCCAATCCTCACAGCTCACTTGCTCTGAGAAGGGAATTGCCGCTTTTATCCTGGTAAATTTGCGCCGTACGTAGTACCCCTGCCCAGGTGGCAGGACTTTTAGTCCACCAGTAGCGGCGTTCGCCTCCGAATAAGGGATACGAAAGAACGATAGATCATTCGAATCTAGTGTTCCAAATAGCATACCGCTTTGGCTTGCCTTGACATCATTAAACCAGTCCACACCAAAGGTAGGAAAATCAGATGGCACACCCGAGAGCACGACATGCACATTGCGATCACGTCCCAACCGTACAATGGCGGAGAGCTGATCCTTTATCATAAAATCATTCAGTTGCTTGCTTAACATATCCGCATCATCAATGACCAGGAGCAATTCGGGATCATTCCCCTCCTTGTTCCGTTGTTGAACAATATCATACACTTGCTGTACCAGAGGTCCCATTTCTTCCTCACTTTCAGCAGCAGCCTTAACATGAGGAAGATGTCGTAATCTAGATAGTCCCCCGCCTCCATAGCGTGTATCGATCGTATAGACTTCCAATTGATCGGGTGATGTATAATAAGCCAGCGATATAATCCAGCTCATTAGAAAGGAGGTTTTTCCACCCTCCATTGGACTACCCACAATAAAATTGGGCCCTTCTTTCAGATTCAGGAGAAAAGGCTCAAGATCGTCACTCTGTAGGCCTACAGGTACTTCGTAAGGTAGTGCGCCCGATGGTCCACTTGTCCGATCCCACTGCTGAAGCAGTTCCGATAGTGGAATCCGCTCAGGTAATGGTAGGATAGCTGGTGCGTGCTTGCCTTTCCATTCCTGCACAATGCCAGCAATATTGCGGCGTAGCCGTGCTGATCGCTCCGCCTCATCTTCTCCTGGTGAGGGCAGTGCCGTCTGGAACTCCAGCGGAGGAACATGCCCTTTAACCAGAGCGCGACCTGGAATTAACGGTCCTGGCGTTTTGGCTGGTCGCCCTACCGCATAGTAATAGTCACTCGGGTCGGACATTTCAAAAGAAACTGCATTCGGTATGTTACTGCGGAATTTCTCAAACACATCGGTAATCCGGTTCGCTGTAATGATAAACGTGATGCCTAGACTACCTCCTTCTCGCAAAAGAGATTCCAACAGTTCATTTTCATCTGGATAAGCATTACGGAAATTAAGATATCCATCAATAACTACGACAATTTGCGGGATATCCTCGACAGCAGAACGTCGATAAGAGCTTATTGTTTTGACTCCAGCCTCGGAAAGCATTTCCTTGCGTACGGCCACCATCTTGAACAGATAACGGAACAATCGCTTGATCCGGTCATCCTCCTCAGCCATCATAACAGCCCCGATTTGGGGAAGTTCCCCAAAGTCGCGCATCGTTCGACCCATGTCAATGATATAACCATTCCAATGATTCGCAGCAAAACGCTGAGCCGTGGACATCAGCAACGTATGCAAAAAGGTTGTTTTCCCCATGCCGGGCATGCCATACACAGCCCAATGACCATGATCTAGCGATGCATAAATTGGCTCCTGTCGCTGATTCGGCAAATCATCTACTAGACCAATAAGAGCCTTCAGATCCAAAGGTGATGATGTACTATCTATTTCGGTGCATACCGGCAAATTTGTTAAATCCAGCAATTCAGGCAGCGGCGGAAGCCACGGTCCCTGAAGTCGTTCGATCCCTGCCTTAGCAGCCTCATTCGCAATATAATCAATAAATACTTGAAGCTGTTTAGGGGCTTCTTCTCCTTTTAAGCCTGAGCTTGCCCGTTCGCCGCCCGTCAGTAGCGCTTCACGTTTTCCGTTCAGTCTCACCTCATGTACAGGTAGTGCAGAAGAAATATCGCTGTTGCCTATATACGGCGCACCGCTCCAAGCAAACTGCATCTCTTCAAATACTTCGTCACTACCCACTTGGAAATATCCTCGTCCCGGCTTCGTAATCCACGCGGCATTCGGTATTTTCAACATGTCACGGCTATCGCCTTCGCTTTGCACCCGTAAGCAGATGCGGAATCTGGAGTTACTCCAAATCTTGTCATCCACGACACCTGCAGGCTTTTGCGTCGCCAAAATCAAATGGACACCTAGTGTCCGCCCAATCGCAGCAATACTGATTAGCTCGTCCATAAACTCTGGCTGATCCCGCTTTAATTGTGCAAATTCATCAATAATAATAACCAGATGAGGCAGCGGTTGTTCCTGCCGCTGCCGGAGTAGTCTGTAATATTCATCAATATGCTGTAAATTGCCTGCATCGTTCAATATCTTCTGCCGACGAACCAGTTCTGCTTTAAGAGATATTTTGGCACGTTCAATCAAATTATTGTCCAAGTTCGTGATCGTACCCACAACATGCGGCAAGTTAACGAACGTGTTGGACATGCCTCCACCCTTGTAATCGATCAGCATAAAAGCAAGATCATGCGGATGAAACTCGGCAGCAAGCGAGGCTACGATGGACTGGATAACCTCACTCTTTCCTGAACCCGTTGTACCGGCGATCAAGCCATGGGGACCATGCCCTTGACGCTCTATCTTATCATGCAGGTTAATCATAATCTTCTTGCCGCCTGCTCGCACGCCCATTGGCACAGGTAAGGTATCAGGATGGCGGTTACGACGCCACCGATCTGTCACATCCAGTTCTTCCACACTTGCTACGCTCATCATATCAAACAGAGGCAGCACAGCGGGAATATCAGAAGCTGAGGAACGCTTCAAGCGAATAGGAGCCATGTACCGCGCTAATGCATCGGCTTCCTCTTTTGACAAACGATCCGGTTTAAAACTTTGCTGTTCAACCTCCGCCGACTCTGATTTACGGGCATATACGCCCTGCTCTTTGGTAGCCTCCACAATCAGCTGACACTGCATCGGCAAAGCCTCTTTACGAGAAGCCAGCACAATCGTACACGCATCAATGGCCCGGCCGTCTTCCAATAACAACGGCAGCAACGGTTCTTCCTCAATCAGCTGGGTGTCAGATAAAACAACGACATAACAAGGGACTTCCATCCCTTTGCCTTGACGATCATTACGATTATTTTTACGGCGGTTCAGTCTGGCAAACAGAAAATCTGCTAATTGATGTGCACTACTACTGCGGTCTGACATCATTCTCTGGATTCGGTCATCATCCCACACATGTGGAAGCCAGCGCATCCAGGTCCATTCACTTTCCTCTCGCTCGTCATAGAAGGAAGCAATTTTCACTTCATCTGGCGAGTGACGAACCGTCACTTGTGCCAAAATGACTCTTAACGCAGCAAGGGTATGTTCCCGATCGCCGACCAATCCAACCACTTTGGATTGAAACAGCGGTAATGCAATGGAAGCAGCGTCTACCAGACGAAATTCTTCTTCCAGTTCATCCGCAGCTCCCAACAAAGGATCTCGGTCATAACCGTCTGGGCGTGGAATTTGCAATTTTATATGAAAGGGAACTTGTCCAGTTCCAATACGCACCTGCAAAAAGTCCTCATCCTCCGGTGATCGTTCCCAAAGTGAACTGTTGCGGTTTTTGACAATTTGAGTGCATATTTGCGGGTCACCGTGAATTTCATATAGTGTGCGAATTTGCTCCTCGCGTTTCATTTCAAGTTCTTCACGATGCTTTTGGAGCTGTTCCCGGTACATGCGGTCCCGTTCCTCTAGCTTGCGCTTGTATTCCTTCTTATTATTTAGATAGACAAAAAAAGGAATCGTATAAGATGTAAGCATCATGACCACAGTGACCATTTGGAACATCAAATAGTTACTGTTGCCCATCTTGCCTGTTTTGCTCATATATACGTAAAAGCCTATAGTCACCAACGTCATCATTAACGGAATAAGTATAGATATAATAGAAAAAGACGGCTTGCTCGGCTCAGCCGGAGGCCGTAAAATCTCCAGCTTCTCCTCTCGGAGCGCCGGCCTTAATCTCGGGGATCGCTGGTATAATGCATTCAAGACAAAAGTCCCCCTTTTCGCTTACTATTTCATTTTACCAAGGTTTCATATAATTTCATGTGTGTATTTACCCATTTTTTTCATTTTGAAACAGAGAACGCCTTCCATACACAGGCGCTTCGTCCTGAGTTGTCGAAAAAGCGCGCTGAATACGCACAGTACAGCCTTCCCGCAAGCCGGATCCTGTAAGTAGCTGGTTATCTCCCACCCTGAACCAGAGCCCTTCCGGGAACTTTGCTTCCATAATATATTGCATGCCTTCCGCCGGAGGCTCGCCGAAAATGCGCACACCCAGCATCAGCTTTAAATGTTCCACCGAGTATTCATCAGCTACCTCGATGTCAAACCACTCTGTTTCCTGTCGTCCTGAAAGCACGGTCAGGATCATCTGTCATCCCTCCCGATCCTTAATATATAGCAAAGTTCACGCAAAAAGCCTATTTCCACGGAAATATGGCTATCGTAACTGTAGCATCCGACTATTAGACTGTCAATTTGTTACAAAATACCCACTCCAAAAATAAAATAGTGACTTTGGTCATAGTTTCTCATATTAGTAGAGTCATTGGTATCAATAATATGTATTGGATCGGTTCTAATATGGGTATATACGTCATTTTGTCGATTAGTTAGAACTAAATTCGATTGTTACCTAGATTGTTGTGAACACTTTGTAAATTTTTCAGACCTTTATGTTTTTATAAGGTGTTTTTAAGGTAATTTTAAGAAACGGGCACTACAATTAAGCCATGAAATAACTCAGGCGAGGTGATTTTTGTGAGAACATTAATTACATTTCAAAACAAACGTATTCCCGTATACTTCAATCAAGAAAATAAGCAACCAGTACAAAAAACATTAAAACTTCTAAGTAACACTTTGGAGAATAAAATCTCCAGCGGCAAGCGTGCCCTTCAAAAATGCCTTAACTCTTTGATCAGTATAGAGATTGTCGGTTGTGAAGCCATCCTGCATAGTGTTAGTGAAAATGATTCATTGGCATTGTCCCTCTATTAAGAGGGACTTTTTTTGTCCACTTTAGACACACAAAAAAGAGAGGGACATTTCAGCACCCTCTCCATATCAGCAGCTTTAAAACATGATACATGTGACTTACCGCAGCTTATGGATTGATCAGACTTTATTTAAAGTATTCTGCGATAACCTTTTTTACCGCCTCGTTCCTTATTCTGCGCCTTCTCAATCCGTATTCTAAACAGTTCTAGTAAATTAGCGCGTGTATGCTCTTCCCGGCAGTTGTCCAGCTTTTTTAAGATAAAACGGTCAATGGACATATGACTCAGGCTCCTTTACAGCAAGCTGCCCCTGCTTTTCAAGGGGATGATCAGGCTATCCATTTTTAACCATTCTGCCTGTTGTTTAAACAGGTACGTTCCTTATAGGATAAAGCAGGCGGGATTACATACCCTTTAATAAGGGTAAATACATAAAGTTTCGATAATTTTATCACGTTAAGCCTGGAAGCTATGGACAAGGAGCGAACAAAAACCATGAGTAAACACATGATTACCAAAATAGTCTGCAACCTTTTATTCGCATTCTTAATTCTAACGATGCTGGCTGCATGCAGCAGGGAAAAAGCTTCAACCCGGAGTATAGCCCAACATGAAGCTGAAGCACGTGCCTACACCGTAACGGGTAATCCCAACCAAGGTGCATCATCCCTTGATGAACGAGCTGCCAATCATACACCTGTCCATCAGCAAGGCAGCAGCTATGTCGAAATATCAGGTGGCGTCAGCATTGATAAAAATACCGTGAAGGTTACAGGACATTCCAACCTCCCGGCCGGAGCACGGATCAAAGGGAATCTTGCGGTCAAAAACTCCCTGTTAACTGGGTACACGGATGAGACAACCGTTCAAAAGGACGGAAGTTTTGTACTCCAGGTACAACGCCCCGGAATACAGGGCAGTATGGATCTGACTGTTCTGTTCCGTCCAGATGACCAAGACAATGAAATACGAAATCTGTATGGCAGCGGTGGCAACAAATTGGAAGGTCCTTATGTATATCAATACGAAGAAAACAAACAGCTTCTGCATGAAGTTCGGATTGGGGCTGAATTTGATCCTGAACAAGAACGCAATACCCCTTTAGTTAAGCCCGTCTGGAACAAACCTAAGGACTACGGCAGCCCTCAAGTGTGGATTAAGCCTGATGTGAAGCAAGAGGGTAACTATTATCATGTATATGCGCGCAGCAATTTGCTGGAAGGGTCGGACGTCAAACTCAAGATTGATTTTCCGGGACGATGGCAGTTTGGCTACGATGATCAAACCAAAGTTATGCCTGACGGCTCCTTCAGCATGAGGGTCAAAAAGCCGAGCCTTGCCAACCGCTACATCATAATCATAAGTTTCGAACCAAACGAAGATATGTGGACCAACGCCAAACAGGCGTATGGTACACAAGGAGAACGTCTTTCGGGACCGTTAGTCAAATCTGCAGACGAAAAAGAGGGCTCCAAACAGATTGAAGCCCGTATCCCTATCCAACCCAAATCGTAACTAAACGCAGCATCTAACTTAAAGTTACGGCCGTTCGCCATGAAATACGCTTCACAGATACAGTCTATGACGCGGTTTCCACGTATGAGTAGATACAGAGTCTCATGTCGTCTAGCCGCTACGGCTGTATCGTGACTGGCGTGCCTATACTTACCCTCTCCTGAAGCTCAAGCACATCCTTATTCTGCATTCGAATGCAGCCATGTGACACCATCTTGCCAATGGACCATGGCTCATTGGTGCCGTGAATGCCATAATGCGGCTTGGACAGCCCCATCCAGAACGCTCCGAAAGGTCCGCCCGGATTAGGTTGTTTGTTAATAATCGTAAATTGCCCATGCGGTGTCTGTGTAGCCAGCTTGCCAATACCGACTGGATAATTAAGAACAATCTGATCTCCATCCTTCAAATATAAACGACGATCCGATAAATCCACCACAATGCTGTAGTTCGGCATATATTCACCCCTTTATACCATATGCCGACTACAACATAGATTTTCGTATATTTTTACATTTGATACTTCACTGCAGTTCGGCTCACCACTCCACATCACGTCGCCAGCCACTTCGCTGATCCCTACGCCCCGGGGTTGTGCTTGAACGACTATCTTTCCTGCGCCGGTCTGCTTCCTTACGCGCCTGATATTCCAGTTCCCGCTGCATTTTGCGATAATTGTTCACTCTGGATTCCGACAATTCCCCTCTCTCTATAGCTTCCTCCACTGCACATCCAGCTTCGCCCTTATGCTTGCAATCTGCAAAACGGCACTGCTGCGCCGTTTCCATAATATCCGTGAAGGTATGAGCGACACCCATGGAATCATCCCATAGATTAAGCTCGCGCATACCAGGTGTATCCAGCAAAACGGCTTGCTTTGCGATAGGAAAAAGCTGTCGGTGAGTGGTTGTGTGCCTGCCCCGACTGTCTTCCTCCCTCACATCCTGTGTCAGTTGAACCTCAGACTCGGAGAGCCAGTTTACTATCGTGGATTTGCCACTACCGGAAGAGCCTGTCAAAGCAACTGTAGAGCCAGGCTGAAGAAACGTCTCCAGTTGCTCTCTGCCTTCATTCTGCAAAGCAGAAATAACGATAACAGGTACACCAGGGGCAACTCCCTCCGCTTCAGCAACCCGTTGTTCGACATCTTCACAAAGGTCACTCTTACTCAAAACGACAACCGGGTTTACCCCGCTGTTCCAAGCCATAATTAAATACCGTTCCAGTCTGCGCATATTAAAATCATGATTCAGCGCATTAACAAGGAACAGCGTATCCACATTGGTAGCGATCAGCTGCTCCCTCGTCTCAAAGCCCGCTGCCTGTCTAGATATTCGACTTTTCCGCGGCAAGACGGCATGAATTACTGCATCCGACACTTCATCTGGCGTAGTGATTGCTAGCCAGTCCCCTACAGCAGGCATTTCCGCCGGATCGACAACAGCATGTCGTAGCTTACCTGAAGACACTCCCCAGCGTTCTCCATCCATTGTGATAAGCTTCACCTTTTGTCCGTAATCGGCAATCAAGCGAGCAGGACGTACCTGTGTATTTCCTGTGCGTTCCTCAAAGCCTTGCTTCCATTGGTCCCAAAAAACGTTCCAGTAATCAGACCAACCGTATTCATGTATACTCATTGTTTTCCTCCTGAATTCATTGTTCATTTTTGATCGTAATGTTATTTGATAGGTGTACATTTTCTCCCCGCATGCGAACAACGCGAAAAATCCGCAGGGGTTTCCCTGCGGAGGGTATACGATTCAGGTCGATGCGATCCGTTCGTTCACTTAAGCAAGCAGTCTCTCACAGACCACTCCCCAGAACCAACAACTGGATAACAAGACGCCTAACCATAAAAAATCCGCAGGGAATCACTCCCTGCGGATTTTGTTGGTTCTACTGTCCAACCAACTGCTAAGCCAAGACTATAGATCTATACAGTCTTTAACTGTGCATTGTCCGTGCGGGAGACAAGTCATTCTGCTGCTGAACCCATCCATTCATGTTCGTACGCATATAACATCGCCTCCTCCTAAAATTTCCTTTATCATACAAGTCCATCAATTGTCTGTCAAGGCAGCTACGAAACTTTTTTGAAATCTTTGTCAAGTTTCGTTTAGCGTACCTGATCCCAGCGCGTCCACATCTCACGCGGGTTCAATTCGTACATTTCCCGTTCCCTGTACATAAACTGATGCATAATCAGCTCACGCCGAATCGTTGCAAAATCCTCATGGTATTGCTTGATCCACTCGTTTAATTCACGTTCAGGATACATGCGGCCTGGCTCCAGCTTTTCTGCCAGCATCTGAAGTACGATCAATTTTTTCTTATACTGCGCAGGGATTTGGCGCAACTTGCCGTCCTTGGAAAAAAAATTGCGTAAGACCGATGCCTCCAGCGTTTCATTCAACTCTGACATCTCTTCCTCCCCCTCTCCTTTTTCGAAAATAAATCGCACCGTCGCCTCGGCATGCTGCCGGATCAATTCTGGATTCAGTGTAAAATACACCGTGTTTTTATCACGTCGTTCCTTAATCAACCCAGTCTCACGAAGTTTGGAAGCATGATGCGTAACAGTCGGTTGGGACAAATTCAGCTTTTTCGCCAAAGCTTGGCCATGCATCTCCCCACGGGACAAAAGAAGTAATATCCGCATTCGCATTGGATCAGCAAGTGCTTTATGATAATTGACCATTTTATCCAGTTGCATCGTTATTGCACCTCTTTTCACTAGTACATACTTGCTATGCAAACGAATTCAATCACATATAATTAGATATATATCTAATTATATGTTCACTAAATGTGGCTGTCAATCTTCACCGTCTGTCATCTTTTCTGAAAACGGCTGGATATTGTGTTCGCATTGCGGTAGGATTATTATTTGAAAACTTCTCACATACTGAGCGATTTGCTTCAATCCTGAGATCCGTTTTTAATCGTCAAAATAATGTTAACCCTACAAAACTGGCGTAATAAACCAATACAACTGGAGGTTCATCCAAATGCACGACGTAATCATTATCGGTGGCGGACCCTGTGGACTATCTGCTGCAATCGAATGCACCCGCAGAGGTTTGCAAACTGTCATTATTGAAAAAAGCAACATCGTTCACTCCATTTTTCTGTATCCGACGAACATGCAGTTTTTTAGCACCGCCGAACTACTGGAAATCGGTGATGTACCGTTCAGCACCCCTAATGACAAACCTTTTCGTCATGAAGCACTGGCGTACTATCGTAAAGTAGCTACACATTATAACTTGAACATTCAGCATTATGAGGAGGCCCAGTCTATTCATCGCCAGGATGACGGTACATTTACTGTACATACCCTGAGCAAAGGAGAAATAACCAAAACGTGTTCGTCACGCTATGTCGTTGTGGCTACAGGATATTTTGATCATCCGAACTATTTGGGCATTCCCGGGGAACAATTGGATAAAGTCACTCACTATTTCAGCGAAGCCCATCCCTATACAGGAACCCGGGTCGCAGTTATCGGTGGCAGTAACTCTGCGGTAGATGCTGCGATGGAATTGGTGCGGGTCGGAGCTACGATTGATATGGTATATCGTCGAAGCGAGTTGTCCCAATACATCAAGCCGTGGGTTCGTCCACTGTTTGACAGTATGGTACAAAAAGGGAAGATCACGCTGCATTTAGGCGCACGCATTACCGAAATTCATCCAGACCATGTCGTAGTCACTCCGCTGGACACTGAAGCATTCCGACTCGAAAATGATTTTGTACTGGCACTGACTGGATTTCACCCGGAACGAAAACTACTGGAGTCTGTCGGCGTTCATATGGCTGAAGATCTGGACAAACCAGAATTTAATCCTGCCACGATGGAAACGAACATCCCAGGTATATATGTCGCGGGGGTCATCGCTTCAGGCAGCAATGCCAATGAAGTGTTTATTGAAACAGGCCGCTGGCACGGGCGTCAAATCGCGGAGCATATCCAAAGCTAAATAAACGAAGGAGAACATCTGTATGGATTACAGCTCACTTATCTTACTGGTATTGGCTGGTCTTGGGATTGTTAGTGGCAACTCTACCGTGACTATTGCCATGGTTGTATTACTGCTACTGCGGGTAACCAGCTTTCACACTGCTTTCCCCTGGCTTGAAAAGTATGGCCTGACGATCGGAATTATTATTTTGACGATCGGGGTCATGACCCCGCTAGCCAGCGGTAAAATCAGTATCAATCAGGTGATGGAGTCTTTCCTGCACTGGAAATCTCTGCTCGCGATTGGTATCGGAATTCTGGTAGCCTATCTTGGCGGCCGCGGAGTAACTTTAATGTCTGGACAGCCCATTATTGTGACAGGTCTACTGATCGGGACCGTCATTGGCGTTGCCTTCTTTAAAGGAGTTCCTGTTGGACCTCTAATTGCTGCCGGATTGCTTTCCTTGTTAATCGGCCGCAGCTAAATTCGTACAACAAGTATAGGAATACATGATAGCAATCTGCATGTCGGGCTGAATTCAGTCCCGCTTTGTGGTATACTCATATCGCATAATTTGGTAAATGCAGGAGGCTTGACCGATGTCTCGACAATTTGTAACGGAAGCTGTAATGGTGGCTATATACGGCCAACTACTTACATCTCCCGCCCCTGTGGAATATATAGTGCCTTACACATCACTGCTAGAGCTATACGAATTCCAGGACAGCACAGAGCCGCTTATGGATAATCCTATGGACGATCAACATGTGAAGCGGAAGGTAAGCGAGTTAATCAGTTATTTTGAAGAACCGTTGAATCAGAAAAAAATTCGGCGTGCCCTTCAGATGCCTTGGGCCAAGAGCTTGCCTATTCTATTCGATGCCAATACATCACTTATTATCATTAATGCTGTTGATACAGCACATTACGGAGAATATTTTGATCCAATTGAGACTGAACTGGTGTTGACAGCTCAGCGTGAATCATTACCCATTCTGACGGATCAATTGGACTGGATTCACCGCATTATCGAAGCTTCCGTACCTGTACATGTGTACGACATTGATGATTTTGATTTTGCACTCGATGGTCCTATGCTTAACAACCCTTAACATACGACATACCTGCCTTAACCACAAAAAAGCGGCAGAGCATCATGTACAGGTTCATCTCCTGTAACACGATACTCCGCCGCTTTTCATGTCCAAGAACAATTATTTGCACGCTATGATTGACAGTGGAGCACTAAGCTTGTCCATCCTCAACATAGGTATAAATAATGTCATCATGTTCCTCCAAATACTTAACTTCCAGATGATGGCCCTTTAGATACCAGTAATCCTGGTCCTCCATATAAAACGTAATGCCAGCCGCTTCATGCTGTAATACGGGGTGCTGCGGAGGCTCTACGGCAATTCCCAGAGAAAAGCCTGGATGCAACCCACCGCCAGAGCTATAGCGAACAAAAAAACGGATCGAATCTCCACGTTTCAAACCAAGCTCCTTAATATACCACTGTGCCGCAGGTTCAGTTACCTGTATGCTCATGCGCTATTCTCATCTCCTTATACAATGACGTCTGCTAACTATATCATAGCATTTTTTAGAATGACCACCAACCGTCCTAACCCAGCCAGTTTTTTGGACAAGCCATATACATTTTTTTGAAAAAGGTTTGACAATTCGCAAAAAAGGGTGTTAAGATTCAACCATACGAGATCCATTTTGAAATTTATTACCAATTTGAACGATTACTCATGTTAGAATGAACCCATTTTGAGGAAGAAAGGAGTGTTACCGGTGCTAAAATTTCCTATTGCATTTTACCCACATCTACAAACACAACAACTTCATACCGGAGCATCTCCCCTGTCGCATCCTTCAGAATTGGGCCATTCATGTTGTATGGTTTAATACGAGTGGCTGCCTGCGTTTGAGCAGTTTTTCAGTGGTGAGTGTGCTGAAAATACCTGCGCGCCATATGATATTGAGATTTAAGGCATATCGTCTGCGGACGGTATGCCTTTTTTGCGCCTGTTGTCGGATCATACTTGTGGCAGCAAGCCCTGTTGTTTCTTCAAAATGGTACACAACTCTCGAATGAACTTGTCATGAAAGGATGGGATTCCTCTTGTTTTCAGTACTTAAAAATTTAAGCTGGTTTTTTAAAAGAGAACGAAGCCGATACTCCATTGGACTGTTTTTGCTGATAGCTGTTGGTGTACTGGAGCTTGCTCCACCTCGGCTGCTAGGTAGTGCCATTGATGAAATTGTGCGCGGTTCGATTTCCTGGTCCTCACTTTGGCATTATATTTTGTACATCATAGGCATTCTAGCCGTCATTTACTACATTACGTACATATGGATGCACAAGCTGTTTGGTGGTGCCAATCTGGTGGAGCGCTTACTGCGCACACGCTTTATGAATCATCTGCTGCGGATGACCCCTCCATTTTTTGAACGTAATCGCACTGGCGATCTGATGGCTCGTGCTACGAACGACCTTCGCTCCGTAGCAAGTACAGCGGGCTTCGGCATGCTGACACTGACAGACTCTACGGTCTATCTGAGCGTGGTATTAGTTGCCATGGGCACCCTAATCAGTTGGAAGCTGACACTGGCAGCTATCCTGCCCCTACCTTTTATTGCACTGGCTATGAGCATTTACGGTAAAGCCGTTCATGAGCGTTACACACTGGCACAAGATGCATTTGGTGATATGAACGATCAGGTGTTGGAATCCGTGGCTGGTATCCGGGTCATTCGCGCCTATGTGCAAGAGCGAATGGACGAAAAGCGTTTCGCTGATATTACTGACGATGTATTTCGTAAAAATCTGGCTGTCGCCCGGATGGATGCCCTCTTTGAACCAACAATCCGTTTATGTGTAGGACTTAGCTACGTCATTGGACTCGGGTATGGTATTTATCTGGTATTTCATAACGATATCACGCTAGGCGAATTGGTCTCCTTTAATATGTATCTAGGAATGATGATTTGGCCGATGTTTGCCATTGGAGAGCTGATTAACATTATGCAGCGCGGTAGCGCTTCACTGGACCGGGTCAATGAAACTCTCGATGTCCAGCCAGACGTTCAGGATGCCGCTCAACCTGTTCCAGTGGACCGCCTCGAATCCATCAGGATGAAAGACGTTACCTTCCGTTACCCAACCTCTACTATTGACAATCTGTCACATGTGAGTCTGGAGCTCAAACGCGGAGAAACGCTAGGTGTCGTCGGTAGAACCGGCAGCGGTAAATCCACTCTACTCAAACAGCTACTGCATGAATATCCAACAGGTAGCGGTGATATTTTAATCTCCGACATACGTTTGGAGGACATTGCAGTAGAACAACTACACAGCTGGATCGGCTACGTGCCGCAAGAGCAAATTTTGTTTTCCAAATCAGTGCGCGAGAACATTCAATTCGGGAAACCTCATGCAGATGATGACGACATTATGGAAGCAATCCGTACTGCTGCCTTCGATCAGGATTTAGGTACCCTGTCTGACGGGCTGGATACACTGGTCGGAGAAAAAGGTATCGCCCTGTCTGGCGGCCAGAAGCAGCGCGTTTCGCTGGCACGCGCCTTTATCGGTGACCCGGATATTCTATTGCTCGACGATGCACTGTCTGCAGTAGATGCCCGGACGGAAGCTAGAATTATTGACAATATCCGACGCAAGCGCTCAGGTAAAACGACTCTGATCTCTACCCACCGCCTCTCCGCTGTAGAACATGCAGACCGGATCGTCGTGTTGGAGCAAGGACGCATTATTGAGGAAGGAACCCACAGCGAGCTGCTTCATACTGACGGATGGTACCGACAACAGTATGAACGGCAACAAGTGGAATCTGATCTGACCTCAGGGGAGGTATCCTAATGAAACCCAATATCGGCAAAAGGCTATTCCAGTACGCACTGACGAGCAAAGCAGGCTTTATCGCCGCTCTCATCGCTTTGGCTATCGGAGTAGCCGCCGAGCTGGCTGGTCCCTTCATCGCCAAAACGATGATCGACGACCATATGCTCGCTATTGAAAAACCATTTTATGAAACAACTCGTGTGGACGACGGCACTGTAAGCTATGCGGGAACCCACTTTAAGCGTGAAGATCGCTTTGAGTCCGGGGAGACTAAAGGTCGCGAAGCGAGAATTTTACAAGTTGGAAAATCTTTCGTATTTGTGGATGGCTCGGTTCAAGTGGCTGACGGTAATCGCTCCTTTACGAACGGAACGCTGACTGTGACACGTGGCTCCGACACCTTTCGCTATGAAGCCAAGGCTCTGACAGCTGATGAACTGTATAGCTTTTACAAACCGGAAATGCCCGGTATCTTTCAACTGATTGGTTGGTATTGCTTCTTCCTGGTTATTTCCATTTTTGCTGAATTCGGCAAAACATACTGGCTGCAATCCTCGGCGAACAAGGTCATTCAAAAGCTTCGGCTTGATCTCTACGCGCACATCCAGCGGTTGCCAGTTTACTTTTTTGATAACTTGCCTGCAGGCAAGGTCGTATCCCGTGTTACGAATGACACTGAGGCAGTCAAAGATTTGTTTGTGGCTGTGCTGTCAAATTTCACTTCAGGGATTGTAACGATGGCAGGGGTATATGTTGCACTCTTTCTGCTGGACTTCAGACTGGGTCTTATCTCACTGTTTATTGTACCGTTACTGATCTTGTGGATTGTATTGTACCGCAAGGTCGCCACCCGCTATAATACGATCATTCGGTCCAGACTCAGTGAGATTAATGCGATTATCAATGAATCGATTCAAGGGATGTCCATTATTCGCGTATTCCGGCACCAGAAACAAACGCAGCAAGAGTTTGAAGAATTGAATGATGACTACATGAAGCATCAGAATAAAATGTTGAATTTGAACGCCTTCACTTCGCACAATTTAGTCAACGTGTTGAGAAATCTCGCCTTTGCCGTCGTGTTGTGGTATTTCGGATCTGAGGCGCTTGGCACTACAGGTAGTGCTGTTTCACTAGGCGTATTGTATGCCTTCGTCGATGTGCTGGGTCGACTGTTCCAACCTATGACGGGTATGGTCAACCAACTCGCTGTACTGGATACTTCCATCGTATCCTCAGGACGCGTATTTGAGTTGATGGACGAAACTGGAGAGCCGGTGACCGACGGCATGATGCCGCGCTACAAAGGCCAGGTAGAGTTTAACGACGTTTCCTTTGCCTACAAAAAGGATGATGTACTTAAACATATTTCCTTTACAGCACAGCCCGGCCAAACGGTTGCCCTTGTCGGACATACCGGATCAGGCAAAAGTTCGATTATCAACCTGCTATTCCGGTTCTATGATCCGCAAAAAGGAACGATCACCATTGACGGAACGTCTGTCAAAGACATCCCTAAGCAATGGCTTCGTCATCATATGGGTATTGTTCTTCAAGATCCATATTTGTTCACAGGTACGGTAGCCTCCAATGTCAGTCTCGGAGACAGCCGAATCACGAGAGAACAGGTGAATAAAGCGCTGCATGATGTTGGAGCCGACAAACTGTTGGCCCATTTGCCGCAAGGATTCGATGAGCCCGTTATTGAGAAAGGCAGCACCTTATCAGCCGGGCAACGCCAGCTTATTTCCTTCGCTCGTGCACTAGCCTTTGATCCCGCAATTTTAATTCTGGATGAAGCTACTGCCAATATTGACACCGAAACAGAAGCGCTCATCCAATCCGCTCTTGAGGTACTCAAGAAGGGACGTACGACCTTTATCATTGCTCACCGTTTGTCCACCATTCGCAGTGCGGACCAAATTTTGGTGCTGCATCGGGGTGAAATTGTTGAACGGGGTAGCCATGACGAGCTTATGGCTCAAGGCGGTCGTTACTTCCAAATGTATCAGCTCCAGTCGGGAACAGTTGCAACAGAATCAGATTCATCCTCTGCTACACCTCCTGCGCAAAATGACTTACTTACTGGCAAAGTCAGCATTTAAAGCTTGAATAGCCCTATTCTTTAGGGCTAACGATGAACATTTGGCATGAAAAAAACCAGCAAGTCTCCCCTACACATTGGAGACTTGCTGGTTTTATTTTATATAGGACATATGGCTTGTAATTTTATTTAGCTACAGACGTGCCTGTTCCTGTGGGTGGAAGCACTGTTCCATCTACTGCTTTGAGCGTAACCTTATACTTGCTGTCTACCAACGTACTTGTGTGGGTATCCGTAATGACCTGAATATTCATTTCCCCTGGCTTTGGACTAGTCAGCTTGTAGTAAATTACTGCATTCGTATCATCTACGTAGTCGATGTGATCCACTTCAATGCCGTAACCTGGATTAGGTGCCTGCAGACGGGTGATTGTCACTTTGTTCTGCTGGTCATTTGCCTTCTCTATACTCATACTAATATTGTTTTGTTGAACCGGATCTACAGGCTCAGCCGGATTTTCAGGAGTAGCTTCAACCGTTTTATGACTTTGTACAAATTCGGATGCGTTATAGACCATTTCTGCTGCCTCCATCCGCGTTACTTTACGATCCGGGTTAAAGTTGCTCTGTTCGTCCAATTTTGCAATTTTGGTCAGTAGCAGGAATTGAACTGCTGCGTTTGATTCCTGGTCTAGTTTATTGCCATCCGCTACATTAATTAACATACGGACAGTTGGATATTCACCCGTTGCACTCACTGCTTTATACAGAATATTAGCAAATTGTTCTCTTGTCATACGAGTGCTTGGATCAATATCTGGTGACAAAGGGATTTGGTGTTGGGCTGCAATCCGATAGGACTGAGCATACCATGCGGAAGCCGGAATGTTTGCAAAGGAACCCGTTGTGAAATCAGGCATTACCTGAAGATCCATTGCACGAACAACCAAGTGTACTCCTTGTGCATACGTGAGCGTTTGATCCGGTGCAAATTTATCCTTGGTTATTCCTTGAATAATTCCTTTGTCCTGAAGTGAGTTTACGATCTTCTCCTGTTCAGCTCCCTTTATATCACGAAAAGCAGAGGCCGACGTTGCTACTGCCAATGAGCAGATGACAAGCAGGGCAGCTGTCACGCTTTTGTTCTTTTTCATGAGATACACCTCCATGTTTACTTTGCTTCTACACTTACCGACGCAATAAAAGCATCAAATGTTTCAAATATGCACAAATTGGTTGCAAAACAGTGGAATACCTGCGATTAGTGTAACCCGTCTAACTCTTTTCTGCTCACAATCTTTATGTATGCACCTATCATTACAAAAGCATACACCGCGGGAAGCAGCAACGCCCAAATAACATCTTCCGTATGCATCTGATCCAGGTTCATCATTGCATTTACTATAAGATGAGCAGGGGGAAGAATCCATATCATCCACTGAACTCCGACGGGAAGCAACTCCGTCAGACGCGGTCCGGCAAGCGATGCAGTGAGCGCGATGATAACCAATGACAGGCTACGATTCATTTTCGCTATAAAAATTCGCTGGCAAAATAGGGATAAGGACAATCCTAGTAATGCAAGCGATAAATGACCTATAACACCAACGATCCATTGCAGCGTAGAAGGTACATGCTCAAACATTTTGAAAACTGCCGGGTAAATCACTGCAACACCTGTCATAAAAACAAGCAGTATATACGCGGCTATTAACTCAGCGCTAAAATAGATCCAGTGACGTCGAGTATGTTGAACTGACAGCTGCTTTTGTACCGGATGCTCGTGGTTCAATAGACTGACTCCCAGCCATGCGGAAGCAAAAAATAATAAAAGGGCAGTAACACTGTAGCTGTCGGCTATAGGGCTGGGCTTGTAAGAATAGATCAGCATCATGGCAAATAAATAGATTACAGCAGGCGGTACATAACGTCGTGAACGCGTATAGCTTTGCAATACGTAACGGATAGCAAAAATCATAAGGTCGTTCCCTCCCCCTTGCGTCCCCGACTTACAACAGAATGGGAAGCATCAGCAATATCATTGGACCACTTCGCGTCCTGATGTACGGAAACAATAGAGGCTCCTGACTGAATCAACTTCATCAACAGCCGATCTCCCGCCTCCTTCTCTACAGCCACACGAATACGATCACCATGATTATCGACCATCCACTCTGTCTGCTCACTAGAGAGCAAACTCTCTACCTCCGACGCCGAGATACCTGCGCATACAATCTGTTGTACTGTGCGCAGTACATGATGCGGGTCGTATTGTGCCACAAGACGCCCATACTCCAGAACAAGCACCTGCTGCGCTGCCTGCTGTACAAGCTGTGGCTCATGAGTGGAGGCCAATACTGTGATGCCCTGTTCCCTTAAATCGCACAGAAGCTGAATTAACGTAATTTGCGTTTCCTCATCCACGCCACCAAGTGGCTCGTCCAGCAACAGTAACTCCGGTCTCCCCAAAAGTGCCTGTGCCAGGTTAACCTTTTGCAGCATCCCTTTGGAAAAACCACGCATGTCACGATCAGCGGCATGTATTAATGCAAATTGCTGCAGCCGAAAATCAATTTCTCGCCTCAATTCGTCCCGCTGCATCCCCTGCATGAAGCCCATATGCTGTAAATACTGCCGTGGTGTAAAATTCAGCTGCGGCAGCCGATCAGGCGCATAACCAATGGTTATCAAAGATCCTGGTCGCCATTCGATACTGCCAGAGCTGGGCCGCAGCAATCCCGCCAGCAAAAGCAGCAGTGTGCTTTTGCCGGAAGCGTTTTTACCTACAATCGTAATCACATTTCCCTGCTCAATAGTAAAAGTAACGTCATCCAAGGCAGCTACATTTTTGTATCGTTTACTTACATTACACATGGTTGCAAGAATACTCATTTGTCTCTCGCTCTCCTTTATTCGCTTTGTTTACATCCGATTCGGTGCTTTCAGACCAAGAAGTTGCAGCGCGCATGCCAGAATATCGGCAGTTTGTTCCGCCAACTGAATACGCCATTGTCCACCATCGACAATCCTTTCCTTGGCGTAAAACCGGTTAAACGCCTGGGCCGTATCCAATGCAAATCTCGCAATTACCGAAGGCTCTAGTTGGCGAGCCGCTCGTATCAGTTGACCGTGATAGCGACCCAATTGCTTAAGCAGCGCCCAACCTGCGTCACCCAATATTTCATCCGATACGTCATTCAAATCATGAGAATGGCTATCTTGGAAAAGGTCATTGTCGCTAGGGTTAGTATTAACATCAACATCGGCGCGAGCGTGAGCTTTCTCCAGAAGGCTGCGTATGCGCGCATGAGTATACTGCACATAAGGCCCGGTCTCGCCTTCAAAGGTCAGCGCCTCCTCCAACGAAAAGTCCACTTCATTCAGTCGGTTGTTTTTTAAATCACCAAAAATAATCGCCCCGATGCCAACGTCCTCCGCTATTGCCTGTTGTTCCTGTAAACCAGGGTTCTTCTGAGTAATGATGCCTTGAGCACGCGCTACAGCTTCATCCAGCACCTCCTCCAGCTTCACAACCTTGCCACGTCTTGTGGACATTTTCTTACCCGCAAACCGCATTAATCCAAACGGCACATGCTCACATTGCTCCGCCCATGCCTCCCCTGCATGCTTCAGCACCGCAAACACCTGCTGGAAATGCAACTTCTGTTCTCCACCAACGACGTACAGCAACCGATCAGCCTTCATCACTTCATGACGATAAATCGCTGTTGCCAGATCACGTGTCGGATAAATGGTGGTTCCATCCTTTTTCAGAATAAGACACGGAGGCAGTTCCTCGTCTTCCAGGCGAACTACGAGCGCCCCATCACTTTCCTCCAACAATCCTTTTGCTCTTAAATGATCAATAACTGCCTGCATCTTATCATTGTAAAAACTTTCTCCCAGCACATGGTCAAATGTAATGTTTAGACGCTGGTACATACGATCAAATTCACCCAGACTGATTTCAACAAAAAACTCCCATAGTTGTCGAGCCTCCGCATCCCCATGTTCCAAACGTCGGAACCACTCGCGCCCTTCATCCTCCAAAGTCGGATCATGATCGGCCTCCTGATGAAAACGCACATATAGCTTTAGCGATTCACCAATCGGATCATGTTGTAACTGCTCCTCATTTCCCCATCTTTTATAGGCCGCAATTTGCTTACCAAACTGTGTTCCCCAATCCCCAAGATGATTCACACTAATAGGTACATAACCTGTTTCATCAAGTATGCGATACAAGGCAGCACCGATAACCGTAGAGCGAAGATGACCGATACCAAACGGTTTGGCAATATTAGGCGAGGACATATCAATAACTACCCGCTGCCCGTTCCCGATATTAGGCCTGAGGAAATCAGCCTTGCTCAATTCAGCAAGCATAAGCGGAATATGAACCGATCGATCCAAGGTTATGTTTACATAGGCACCCGATGCTGAAGCGGTTAAACCTTCTTTATGGCCTACTAGTTCCGCCAATTCCAGTGCAATGTGCTGCGGAGACTTTCGAAACTTTTTAGCCAGCATAAAACAGGGAAACGCCACATCTCCCCATTCAGGCTGCGGAGGCACCTCAAATAAAGATAAAATTTCTTTCTCCTCCAAGCCCGTATGGGCTAATATCGCTTGAGCAGCAATCCTCATTAACATGATGATCTCTCTCCTTCTTTTTATAGAATCTAACAAAAAAAGCCCCCGCCTCTTGAAATCATTCAAGAGACGAGAACTTCAATATCCCGCGGTACCACTCTTCGTAAATCGGTTGTGCAGCTAAAGCTAACTACACAAATCGCGATTTCACTCCAATGACTAATAACGGTGTCTGCCGGGCTGATCTACTAGAAGTTCTGCTCGTTGGATCAACCGTCTCCCGGGTGCGCTTCACATCGGACCTCATACCGGCTTCCACCTCTTCCGGCTCGCTGTAATGATACGGCTCAGCTGCTACTCTCCCGTTCCGTGACGTTAATTCCATTCATTATACAAACCTATTCAGTAGAAAGCAACCTATTATTTCCTCTTCAGGCACTAGTTCCATATATGTAATTACACTGCCACCAATTGGCGGCATGCCTGAACGCAACGACGGCAGGCTTCTGCACAATGTTTACAATGATCATGGGAATGCTTGCTGCATTCAGCAGCACATACCTCACAGGCGTTGGCGCACAGCTCACAGATTTGCTCGGCAAAATCCGTTCCACGCTGCAGCATTTGGGCAGCAAATCCGCATATTTCTGCACATTCCCTACTCACTCGAATACATTCACGCAGCATAGCTAAATCATATTCCTTCAAACTCGCTACGTAACATACATTGCAAGCGTTCATACATTCCAGGCAAGCATCCACGCATTGTTGGTATGAATGATTCATATTACATTACCTCCCAGTTGTTGACCCTGCTGTACTATTACCCGCTGTCCCTTGAGGTTAACCATTTGATGTGCGCGCTTTCAATAAAACAAAACAATATAATCCCGACTTATGTAAGGAAGTGTACTATATTCCAGTGTGCAAATGCAAGGATATTAATCACATAGATTTTTAGCCCCTGTTTCTGACTTGCATACGCTCAGTCATTGCTCTATTGTAAAAAGTGTATGTCTAACCGCCGATCAAGGAGTGAACATTTTAATGAATATGTCTTCTGTAGAGGAACACCGTCAGGAATCCCCCCAACAAGTGAATTGCATGGTCGTGACTGTCTCGGACACACGCACCGTGGAAACAGATACTGGGGGACGACTGCTCATGGATCTACTAGAAACCAATGGATATACAGTTGTTCGATATGTCATCGTCAAGGATGACTACGAAGGTATTCAGCAGTTAGTATCCGAAGCAGCGGCACAGGATGACATCGAGGCTGTTCTTTTGACAGGTGGTACCGGTATTTCTCCACGTGATACTACATATGAAGCTGTCTCTTCTCTACTGGATAAGGAACTACCTGGCTTTGGGGAAATCTTCCGTTATTTAAGCTTTGCTGAGGACATTGGTTCAGCAGCTATCTTAAGCCGGGCTGTAGCTGGCACTGTGGGCCAGACAGCTGTATTTTCTATGCCTGGTTCACGCGGAGCCGTTCGTTTGGCAATGGAACGCATTATTGTCCCTGAGCTACGACATGTGATGAGAGAAATTTATAAATAAGCTCCTATTTCCTACATGCTCCAACACAAAGAGGCACCCCATGCATTCATGAGGTGCCTCTTCCAACTATTCTTTTTCTTCAACTTCGGGCTGCATATAACTGTCGATCAGCTTTTGCTTTAGCTCCCATACCTTCTCGCTCAGATTTACACGATAAATTTCAGGGTTCAGCTTCCGCAAATATTCTGGCCAGAACAGTTTTAACTGTGAAGTATGGTAGGCTCGAATTTCATCCAGCTCGGGAAGCTCATATACCTTCTGTCCATCTATAAAAATAGGCTCAAGCATCGGCACGGCTTCGTAATTTTCTACATACTTCTTCATATACGGATGCAAAGGGTTAAACAGCTTCAGGCGCTTACCATTACGCGGACGCTCTTCATCCGGAAAAGAAATATAATCGGCTACAGCTCTCCCTTTCTTCTTATCCACAATGCGATATACATCCTTTTTGCCTGGTGTGGATACTTTTTCTGGATTCCCCGAGATCTTGATCGTCGGCAACATTTCGCCATCCACTTCACGTTCAACTAGCTTGTATACCCCGCCAAGCGATGGTTGATCTGAAGCCGTAATAAGCTGTGTTCCTACACCCCATACATCAATACGTGCCCCTTGGGCTTTCAGGTTAAAAATCGTATTTTCATCCAAATCATTGGAAGCTACAATTTGTACGTAATCCAAACCTTCAGCATCGAGCATTTCCCGCGCCTGAATGGATAGATAAGCCAAGTCACCGCTATCCAGACGAATTGCATTCATACGCTTACCCTGACTCTCCAGCATTTTTGCTGTCCGAATCGCATGAGGAACACCGCTTTCCAGCGTGTCAAAGGTGTCTACCAGCAGTGTAACCTGATCTGGCAATACTTTCGCATACACGTCAAACGCCTCCTGCTCCGTCATAAAGGTCTGCACCCATGAATGGGCATGTGTCCCCTTCGTCGGGATTCCAAAATGTTCGCCTGCCAGCATATTAGAAGTCGCGTCAAAACCAGCCACATAAGCTGCTCGTGCTCCCCAAATCGCTGCATCTGCTTCCTGCGCACGCCGTGTTCCAAATTCGAGCAGTGTATCATCACTTGCCACCTGCTTGATGCGCGATGCCTTTGTCGCAATAAGCGTCTGGTAGTTCATAAAATTCAGCAATGCCGTTTCGACAAGCTGCGTTTCCATAATCGTTCCTTCAACACGTACCAAAGGCTCGTTGGGAAAAACAAGGGCCCCTTCTTTCATCGAATGGACCGTTCCACCAAACTTAAACTGGCGAAGCGCCTCCATGAACATGGGATCGTACTTCTCCTCCTGTTCAGACAGGTAGCGAATGTCCTCTTCTGTAAACCGCAAATTTGCAATATAATTCACAATGCGTTCCAGACCCGCGAACACGGCATATCCATTACCAAAAGGGAGTTTACGAAAATACGCCTCGAACACAGCTTTACGCTGGTGACTTCCGTTCACCCAGTGGGCGTACATCATATTAATCTGATATTTATCTGTATGTAATGCGAGGCTCGTTGACTGCATTGTAATCATCCTCTCTGACTGTCTCCAGGTTTGTGGCGCTACCGCCTCATCTGCCCAGATTCAGCAATATCCGGCTCCATTTTGTTATCGGACATTGGTACACAATCGTTAAGTTATTTTACTTCTTCTGGCGTAAAACCGTATCCTCAGCCGATCGTACCGCGGCTCCAAGACTTCCCTCAAAATGACCCAAAGCCCAATCATGTCCAGCTTGATTAAAGCTCGCCACAGCGTCCTTGTATACAGTAATAGCAAAACCTTTGTTATAAGCATCTACAGCCGTATGCAGTACACATATATCCGTACACACACCAATCAGATGAACTTCCACAATACCACGTTCACGCAGCCTGAGTTCCAGATCTGTGCCCGCAAAAGCACTATACCGTGTTTTATCCAACCAGTTGATAAGATCACTTTGTTGCTCATAGAGGCTATGAAGCTTGCCATACAAATGTCGTCCGTTGGTTCCACGTATATTATGTGGAGGAAACAGCTTGCTCTCTGGATGATAAAGGTCGTTCTCCTCATGCAAATCCACAGCCATGACGACAAAGTCCCCTTGATCTACATATGCCTGCGTAATTGCTGCGATCCGTTCATCCAACTCAATCGCAGGTTGTCCTACAGGCAAACTACCGTCCACAAAATCTTTCGTGTAATCAATCACAATTAGTGCCTGCATCGTACGGTCAGCTCCTTATCCTCAAAGTGAAATTGTACGTTCTATGCGTAACCTATTACATTAGACGTTACGTGTAGATAGATAAACGTGGTACTCTGTCACTAAAACGGTACAACTGTGCCGGTCTTTGTGAATACTGGTTGGAACTGAGCGGTTTGCCGTTCTCATCACGCACCTCTTCCAGAATTCCCTGTCTGCTACGAGTCGATGTTATTTTGCGAATAAAGTTTGGCTCTTCGAAGTCCGGTACGACACTCTGTATCACCTGATATAATTCACCCAGTGTAAAATGTAGCGGTAAAAACTGTTTGGCGATCGTCGTCTGAAGCATCTGCAACTGAATTTTGCGATAAGCATCTACTATGATATCCCGGTGATCGAATGCCAGTTCCAATTCCTCCAACGCTTCGCGGATTGTGAATAGCCCGACCTCGGAAGCATCATCGGCCGCCTGACGCTGTTCCAACATCCATTCTTCTACCAGCGCAAAAAATGCATGCGATATGATCCAGCCGCGCGGATCACGTCCCGGTCCACTATATACACCCAAATACTCTAGATGCCCGCCGTCCACACCCGTTTCCTCTAACAGTTCCCGCTTGGCAGCTCCATACATGGATTCATCTTCCTGACAAAACCCTCCAGGCAACGCCCACCGTCCTGCAAACGGCCAACTGCGGCGCTTGATGAGCATCACTTTCAGCTCCCGAATCGGCAATGTCTTTGTTACCGTCTTGCGCTCCCGCTTCGTTAAGGTAAACATAACGATATCCGCCGGAGCTCCATCTGGAGTGCGGTATTTCTTAATGTTATACGACGCCTTTTGCGCCTCTTCGTTTATACGATTGCTATCCATTGGCATCACCATATTATATCGTTTTGATAAATTCATTATGACATAATAAAAATTTTTGTCAAGCGTCAGGCCTTGCCTGAATCACTTGCTTGTGTACGTAATACTCGGAAGGTTGCTGTAGATGTAGACCCGAGTGTGCCTTCACTATCCCTTACTTCCGCCTCAGTGGTTATAGTCCGACCTCCCTGATGAAGAATCCGCGCCCTAACCTCCAGTCGGCCTTGCCTCATGGCTGACAAGAAATGAACATTTAGGTTCGTCGTTACACATGGATCCATATTTCGTGAAGCCATACTGACCATCCCCATCGCCTGATCCATCAATGAAGTAAGCACACCCCCATGGACAATCCCCATCACATTGGTATGCTCTTGTTTGGCTTCCAAAGCGATCTGTACCTCGTTTGCATCAGCTGCAATCAGCTCACACCCTAAATACTCCCAAAAAGTATTATTTTCGCCCTCTAGCATCTTACCCAACTTATCCATTCCCTTGCTTCCATCCCTTCTATGTTGTCCCATTTCTCTTGATGTCTTATAAACATATACGATGGCAAATTGCTTTCGAAAAAAAGGCGTGGAAGCTACGCCTCCACACCATAAATTTCATTCTAATCACTGCAATTCGACGAGGAAGTACTTTTTCCCTCTTCAACGTTCACCTTCTCAGCAACGGTATCACGGATCGCCATGATCACCATTTGCAGTAGCTCATTAATTTCCACCTGACTCTGCTGAAACTCCGTTACAATTGGAATACCGTCAAGTTCTTCCTGTAGCTCCTGTAGCTCGGCCTCGATTTTGGCAATCATTTTTTGATTTTTTAAGGATTCAAATGCAACAATTTCCTTTTGCTTCTTTTTCATCGTTGCAATCAGTTGCTGGATTCGCCCATGATCCTGAATCTTTTCTTCTGCTTTCCGGAATACCTGTACTTCCTCACTGCTACCCAAAATACCTGCTAATTCTTTGGCTTTTGCCAATATCATTTCGCGATTGACCAAATGATCATTCTGGCGCGCCGCCGATTGAAGTTCTGTTTGTTGCAACCGCTCCTCTGTCATTGTCCATCGCTCCTTTTCTCACTTAGACGGCCTAGCACACAGCCCTTTACCAGACCGCACGCAACCCGCTAGAATATTCTTTTATCCGTTAACTGCTACAGCCGTTTCAACCAGATCACCTTTGATGTAAAAGGTCATAGGTTCCGTAATTTTCACTTGAACAAAGGAACCAATCAGGTCCTGAGAACCCTCAAAATGTACAAGCTTATTGGAACGGGTCCGACCGGCAAGCACTTTGCTGTCATTTTTGCTCTCGCCTTCCACCAACACTTCAACCACTTCGCCACGCAATCGACTATTAAAGCGAAGGCTGTTTTGGTTCACAGCAATGTTCAGACGCCGGAGACGCTCTTTTTTGACCGACATAGGCACATTATCTTCCATCGAAGCAGCTGGCGTACCTTCACGTGGTGAATAAATGAATGTGTAGGCAAAGTCATAGCCCACTTCACGCACCAAAGATAGAGTATCTTCAAACTGCTCGTCTGTTTCGCCCGGGAAACCTACAATGATATCCGTTGTCAGAGAAACATGCGGAACAGCTGCTTTAATCTTCGCTGCCAGTTCCAGAACACGCTCACGGGTATATTTTCGGTTCATTTTCTTCAATATATCCGTATTACCGGATTGAACAGGGAGATGGATATGCTCCACCAAATTGCCACCCTTACCGAGCACTTCTACCAAATGGTCATCAAAATCACGTGGATGTGATGTTGTAAAACGTACACGCGGGATATTGATTTTGCGCATATCATCCATCAGATCCCCGAATCTGTAATTCAAATCTTTCAAATCCTTACCATAAGCGTTAACATTCTGCCCCAGTAAGGTGATTTCTTTAAAACCTTGACGTGCCAAATCCCGTACTTCACCGATAACATCCTCTGGACGACGGCTTCTTTCCTTACCACGTGTAAAGGGAACAATGCAATAGGTGCAAAATTTATCACAGCCGTACATAATGTTCACCCAAGCCCGCATACCCTCGCGCTTCTTCGGCAAGTTTTCGATAATGTCGCCTTCCTTAGACCACACTTCGACCACCATTTCTTTGCTAAAGAGTGCTTCCTTGACGAGCTGAGGCAGACGATGAATATTATGGGTACCAAAAATCATATCGACAAAACCGTGTTTTTGCATAATCCGGTTAACGACGTTCTCTTCCTGTGACATGCAGCCACACACGCCGAGCAGCAGTCCTGGCTTTTCTGTTTTGAGATGCTTGAGGTGACCCAGCTCGCCAAACACTTTATCCTCCGCATTTTCACGGATAGCACAAGTGTTTAGTAAAATGATGTCTGCTTCCTTCCGATCCTCGGTTGATTGGTAGCCCATTTGTTCCAGCAAACCTTTTATGGTTTCGGAATCATGCTCGTTCATTTGGCAACCAAATGTGTATACGATATAATGCTTTCCCTCACCGATATGCTTTAGCTCATCCGGGACTGCGTTATCATATAATACCTGTACATCCTCTTTACCGCGTTGCTTTTCTTTTCTATGGTTCGGCTCCGCCATAATGTTGATTTCACGTCCGCGAATACGGATCTTTTTGCTATGCTCATCTTCAGAAATAATCTTCGCATCCGAGAAATCAAAATATTTGGAGTAATCTTTTGTTTTCTTTTCCATTCCTTAGTCACTCCTTACACCATCTATTTCACGAGCTAATTTGTGATTTTACTGTATCTTTAGGCATGGGTAAATTTATTTTAAGTTCTAAAAAACCTTTAAAAAAGGCATTACACTAAATTATAGCATGATTTATAGGCCATCGCCATAGATCAACCGCAGATACCATTGAAAAGTGAACTCATGTTCTTTTTGTACATAAGTGAAGTATTTGTGAATTATATAGTATGTAAAAAGCCCGATTCTTTTGCAAGAATCGGACTCTTTAAGCCTTCCGGCATTTAAATCGTGTATATTAGTCTACGATTTCAGCGTTGTCACCGTTTTTCACACCGGCACCGTTCGCTTCATCTGTATCAATGTGCATATCCAAAGCAAAAGAATCGGACACACGTGCAAGAACATTTTCAAATACAAGACCACGTTCGCCGCCAACACGTACTTTCAGCAACTGCTTGTCCTTAATGTCCCATTTAGCTGCATCAGATGTATGGAAATGAATATGGCGGGCTGCTACAATCACGCCTTCTTGCAGTTCCACTTCACCAGCTGGTCCTTTTACTGTGATTCCTGGTGTACCATCAATGCTACCCGATTCGCGTACAGGTGCTTTTACACCAATAGCAAAGGAATCAGTGCGAGAAATTTCCAACTGGGAAGCGGGACGAGCAGGTCCCAAAATGCGAACCTTATCAAATTGGCCCTTAGAACCAATTACAGCTACCGTTTCATTTGCGGCAAATTGTCCTGGTTGGGACAAAGGTTTAAATTCGGTTAATTGATAGCCTGCTCCGAACAAAATTTCAATATGCTCTTGAGTCAGGTGAATATGACGGGCGGAAACGCCGACAGGTACGATTTTACTCATCGTGTGGTCACTCCTTTTTCTCTATACAATACTTTACACATCCATGCTATTATACTCCTATTTTGCCAAGAAAGAAAAGGAGAGCGTATAAAGTTCCCTTTTTCGCCCCAATCAGCGTTAAATATCATCCCATCCCTATAAATCAAACCGTCGTTTTAGCGAACAGGAGAAAGAAAAGCATGATTTCAGCTACAATGAGATGAGGGGGGACGACAATAAATATATTAAGAATAAACAGGACACAGAGTATTCCAGTTAAGAAAAAAATGATTCTGAGACGAGGTTTAAGATGACTTAATCTGTACTGATGGAATACCAGTAAAACCGACAAAAAGTAAATAAAAACAGAAGCAAAGGTAAAGCAAAGCACAAAAATATAGTCTACTTGTCCCAAAAACAAGAGCTGAATCGAAGCAGCTAGCATGCTAAGGGAAAGATAAATAAACAAATGACCATAAATAATAGTCTGTCCTGCTGATTGTTTTGATTTATCTACGCATTTCTCCATATTCTCAAAATATTGCCACCAGATTCCGATGACTAATACAAAAGCCAAAGCAGCAAATACAACAGAAGAAACCGTAAAATGATCGGATTGTAAAACAGAAAGCATACTTATCACAGATTCGCCAAGCAGAATTAAGGTGAACTGTGCAAAGCGTTCTAAAAGATGCTCCGTATGGATTGGTGTGATCACCAACTTTTTACAGCCAATCAAAGGAACGAGGATATCAACAGCTATACCGGTATATAAAATCAAATATCGAACCCAAGAGTCAAAGAATAAGGAGAAACTAGAGATGACTATTCCAACCCAAAAATAGGTTCCGAAAAAACGAGCTGTTTCCTGTTTATGAGCCGTTTCTTTCGGTGCCGAAAGTAAATATTGAACGACAGTTAAACCTCTTAACCCAATATAGCCAACAAAAAAAGATACGTAATACGCATTAAAATCTATATTCAAGCTGGCAGTCATGATTAACACGAAAAACAATTGCAGAATCATAAAGATTCGATGCGTTATACTGTCTTGACCAAAACGGTTGTTGTAGACAGTTTGCCCCACCCAAGCCCACCATATCGGGATAAAAATCATAATAAACTTTTCCATATGTCCCCACGAGATACTACCATGCTCAACATGTAGTAAAACATGAGTGGCCTTAGAGACAGCAGCTACGAATAGTAAGTCATAAAAGAGCTCAAGCCAGGTAACCTTTTTTATTAACATTGTGTAATGGAGCCCCCTCTGGTATAGCGGTGCAGCATGGTGCACCATCAGTCTCGCTCCATTGTCTGCCGTATTTCTGCAAATATTACTTAAAATATAAGATACTTCTCATTATTTCGTAATCGTTCTCGCTTTGTCAAGAGTGTTCGCAGCCAAAACATCTCCTTAAATAGCTATTTAAGAAGACATTTTAGAAGACATTTTAGAAGGCAGATTCGTTTGCAGGTATTCCAGGGCATGAGCTCCCAGCCATCCTTTGACTAGCTCCTCAGGGTAATGCTTCAGCAGCAGTTCTGCAAAAGCCGGATATTTCCCCGAGTGTTCCAAGCCTTGCACATGGTGCTCGATACCGTCAAAATCAGAGCCAAACATCAAATGCCTTTCGCCCCCTAATGAACAAATATGCTCAATATGCGGTAGCATATCCTCAGCAGTTACTGTACCCTGCTCTTTGAGAAACATGGTGACGAAGGTCAAACCAATCCGTCCGTTACGGGCGATCAGTGCACGAATCTGTTCATCCCGCAGATTACGAGGATGAGCACATCTCGCAAAGACATTCGAATGCGAGGCGATGGGCGGTAGAGTAGCCTCCTCCAGCACCTCCCAGAAGCCCTGTACGGACAGATGTGACACATCTAACAGCAGTCCCAGGTCATTACAGCGATTGACCAAATCGCTCCCCTTGCTAGTCAGCCCGCCACCTCTATGTTCCATAATGCCGTCAGCTGCCCAGTTCGCATAATTCCATGTCAGCCCAATCAATCGTATTCCCATGGCATAGCACAATTCTGCATAAAAAGGGTTCCCTTCCAGCGCATCTACCCCCTCCAGTGAGAGCAATGCCCAAGGTGCCCATGTATGATCCGTCCCATTACCATCCAAATACGTTATCTTTTCCGTGCGCTTCTCTTCTCCTGCCTGCTTTACTTGCTCCTCCTGATGCACTGCGGACGCATTTTTACACATTGCCAAGTCTTCCTTCCACAGCAATGGTCTCAACCCACCGGAGATAGAGGTAACATGCTGCCTGAACAGCTCAATTTGACGAACCACATGCTCAAATCTTGGAGTGCCTAATACCTGTGAAATATATATAGCAAACGTTTGCAACTGCACGTTACCTTCTAGCAAACGTTCTTTTGTGACATCAAGCGATGGATGACTGAAATCGATCTGCGCATCGAGCTGCATTTTACATAACACATCACAATGAAAGTCAACAACTGGCCAATTCACTTTTAGCTTATCATTCATGCATCTTACCTCCATTTATAGATTGAAGCACCACAAATTTATTTTAAAAATCATAGCGACAGACTCAAATGCAAAAAAGCCCGTTTACAAATCGTAAACAGGCTCAGGCAACTTACATTTATTATCTTGGCTCTACAATCAATTTGATCGCGGTCCGATCTTCTCCATCAATAACAATGTCTGTAAAAGCAGGAATACAAATCAAATCCACTCCGCTTGGTGCGACAAATCCCCGGGCAATGGCTACCGCTTTAATGGCTTGGTTTAGTGCACCCGCTCCAATCGCCTGTAATTCTGCATTTCCGCGTTCACGCAGTACTCCTGCGAGTGCGCCTGCAACTGAATTAGGATTGGATTTTGCTGATACTTTTAATACATCCATAGTAAGTACCTCCCCTGGGAATGATGATGGTTTGATTCCACTATTAGATGTTATTCGAGGGTCAGCAAAAAATTCCTGCTTTTTGGTGACAGTTTTCCTTATTCTTTCCTTAAGCAGCTCACAAAAAAGTTAATCCATCCGCCATTCATCTTCTTTGAGTCTGATTTTCTGAATTTTGCGGGCTTTTCCATCGTTATCATTCAGCTCTACGCTGATGGCATGGAAATGCCATTTGCCCATGTCCACTTGAAAACGCACCGGAAGCTGGGTCTGGAATTTCTGTAACACAGCCTCTTTCTGCATTCCAAGCACTCCCTCATAAGGACCTACCATTCCCGCATCTGTCTGATACGCAGTTCCTTGTGGCAAAATTGTATCGTCATTGCTCTGTACATGTGTGTGCGTACCTACCACGATTGAAGCACGTCCATCCAAATGCCAACCCATAGCGATTTTTTCCGAGGTTGCTTCGGCGTGAAAATCAACTAGGATATGTTTATGTTTTTTGCGCAACTCATCGACAATTTCATCTGCTGCACGGAATGGATCGTCAATAGCTGGCAAAAAGGTTCTACCTTGCAGATTAACAATAGCCAGCTCCTTACCTCCACCCTTTACAACGGTATAACCTCGGCCCGGTGTTCCTGGTGGAAAGTTAGCCGGGCGAATGATCCGTGGCTCATCATCTATAAAATCAAATATTTCCTTATTGTCCCAAGTATGATTTCCCATCGTAATCCCATGGACGCCCCAATCAAAAAACTCTCTGGCGATAGCAGGGGTTATGCCTCTTCCCGAAGCTGCATTTTCTCCGTTCACGATAATAACATGCGGATTGTATTTTGATTTGAGCGAAGGAAGGTTTTCCCTCAGTGCCTTTCTGCCTACACTGCCGACGATGTCTCCAATAAATAATACGTTGATAGAAAGCCCTCCCTAGTCTGCCTTACATAAATGAAAAGTGGCCCTACAAACAGCGGCCACTTTTCATTGAAATGCTTTTATTTTGCGTATTCTACCGCACGGGTCTCGCGAATAACAGTAACTTTGATATGTCCCGGATAGTCCAGTTCATTCTCAATCGTTTTCGTAATATCGCGGGCAAGTCGGAATGCTTCCGCATCATCAATTTTCTCTGGCTGTACCATGACACGAACTTCGCGTCCGGCTTGAATCGCGTATGATTTTTCAACGCCTTCAAAAGATTCGGAGATGCGTTCCAGCTTCTCAAGACGACGGATGTACGTCTCTAGCGTTTCACGCCGCGCTCCCGGTCTTGCTGCTGATAGAGCATCTGCCGCCCCAACCAGCATGGCGATCACTGAAGTCGCTTCGCAGTCGCCGTGATGTGAAGCAATGCTGTTGATGACGACCGGGTGTTCCTTGTACTTCTTCGCCAGTTCCACGCCAATTTCAACGTGCGATCCTTCCACTTCGTGATCCAGCGCCTTCCCGATGTCATGCAGCAATCCTGCCCGTCTTGCCAGTACAACGTCTTCGCCCAGTTCCCCGGCCATTAGACCTGTCAAGTATGCAACTTCCATCGAGTGCTTTAATACGTTCTGTCCGTAACTCGTACGGAACTTAAGACGTCCCAAGATCTTGATCAAATCCGGATGTAAGCTATGCACGCCCACCTCAAAGGTGGCCTGCTCACCATATTCACGGATTCGTTCGTCCACCTCTTTACGGGATTTTTCCACCATCTCTTCAATACGAGCCGGATGTATCCGTCCGTCCGCTACGAGCTTTTCAAGCGCAGTACGCGCAATCTCTCTACGAATCGGATCAAATCCGGACAAAATAACAGCTTCCGGCGTATCATCAATAATGAGGTCAATTCCTGTAAGGGTTTCAAGTGCACGGATATTACGGCCTTCGCGCCCGATAATCCGGCCTTTCATTTCTTCGTTCGGCAATGTGACGACAGAAACCGTCGTTTCTGCTACATGATCTGCCGCACAGCGTTGGATGGCCAGTGTGATGATTTCACGAGACTTTTTGTCCGCTTCTTCTTTGGCCTGCTGTTCAATTTCTTTAATCATCTGAGCTGTTTCATGACGAACTTCCTGCTCTACGTTGGTCAGAATAATACTTCTTGCATCCTCCATCGTCAGATTGGAAATACGCTCCAACTCAGTTACCTGACTCTTGTAAATCAAATCAATTTGCTGCTGGGTTTCATCGATTCGTTTCTCTTTGTTGGCCACCTGTTCTTCTTTGCGTTCCAGCGATTCCAATTTTTTATCCAGCGATTCTTCTTTTTGCAGCAATCTTCGTTCCTGTCGTTGAATTTCATTGCGACGTTCACGAGTTTCTTTTTCAGCTTCGGCACGGATGCGGTGAATTTCATCTTTCGCTTCCAATACCGTTTCCTTCTTCAGCGCTTCTGCCTCTTTTTTCGCGTTCTCCACGATTTGCGCGGCAGCTTCTTCCGCACTGGAGATCTTAGCTTCTGCAATAGATTTGCGAATAAAATAACCAATCCCGAACCCAAAGAATAACGCGGCTACAGCAACGAGAACGAACCAGATCGCAGTCATCATACTGTTCACCTCCCCGTTGGTTCCTCCAAGGCATTCCTTGGGACTTTTTGCAATTGTCACATTTACTTTGATCGTCAAACTAAGATAACGACACAAGGTCGTTTCATTTCATATGCACATGCTTTCACATGTACAATTCCGCCTGGCATAGCGGCATCACTTGTTATTTGGCGATGAGAACTCACCGGTGGATTCCGCTTTTTTGGAAGGAAAAAGGGCGTTCCACAAGTATCGTTTCATATATATTTTATTATTTGACAAATGGCATTGTCAAGGGAATGCAAACATTAGTAGAGTACCATGCAGCTTTCCATGTAATAACTAGCTCATCCTATCCGTTCATACTAGCCCAAGGTTCAGCAGCCGTTTGGCAATTATTCCTCCCACTGCAACAATTCCTCGTCATCTGAAGCAGCGTCATGCTCGGCCGCAGTGAGGTGATTGACCACTCGGCGTGTCATATCCCCCGAATATCCGCGTCTCATGAGAAAAGGGTAGGTTTTCCTTTTTTTCTCCATTATATCACCACGTACCTGATTCCATTTCTTACGTCCGATCGTCAAAGCACTCTCCCACTCCTCATTATCGGTGATTTCACCTAACGCTTCCCCAATAGAGGCTTTAGAGATGCCTTTCTGACGGAGTTCTTGCCTAACCCACATCTTCCCCTTACGTTGGCTAGTTATACGCTGCCTTGCCCATTGGCGGGCGTACAAATCATCATCCACGAGTTGCTCCCTTTCCAGTCGGACCATTACTTCGTCAATAACAGACTGATCCAGTTCTTTTTGCACCAAACGCTGGGCAATTTCCTGACGTGTGCGAGGCTTTCGCCCCAAATATCGAAGCGCGAGTACATAGGCCTGTTGCTTTTCATCTGCCAGAACAATATCTTCCAGTTCTTTTTTGACGAATGACGTTCCTTTGAACATATTGTACTTGATCATTACATCTTCTAATACAGACAATGAATACGGGCCAAAATGAATGATATAGCGTCCACGTTTGCGTCCCTGTCCCTGCTCTACCCTAGTAATCATCAATTCCTCATGATCCGGAAAAAGAGAAATCTCTTGTTGCTTATTTGCTTCCGCAGAATATTCATCTTCATCGTCCAACTGCAATATGTTTCCCTCACTTTGAAATTCACGAAAGCAGTCTTTGGACAACTGCTACGCAAAAGTTAGATTCCGCTGACAAAGCAGCTTTAATTGATGCAAAAATGCCCTGCACAACTGTGCAGGGCATCAGAATCATGCTATTCAACCGGATTGTGCCATAACCCTGGCTCCAGTTCACAAATCAGGATTCACCAAGCTTTATTCAAGCTCCAACAATTCCTGTTCTTCCTTGGCTTGCTGTGCCAACTCTTCTTCTGTAGGCGGAGCAACCGTCGTAATCAAATTGCTTGCCACCCGAATTTTTTGCTCGATCGTACTAGCAATGTTCGGATTTTCCTTCAAAAATTGCTTCGCATTCTCACGTCCCTGACCAAGGCGCTCACCTTCGTAGGAATACCAAGCTCCACTCTTGTCGACAATGTCATGCTCCGTACCGATATCGATCAAGCTACCTTCTTTGGAAATGCCCTCACCGTACATAATGTCCACTTCAGCCTGACGGAATGGAGGGGCAACTTTATTCTTCACGACTTTAATACGTGTGCGGTTACCCACAATGTCGTTACCCATTTTCAAACTTTCAATACGACGAACATCCAAACGTACCGTAGAGTAAAACTTCAAGGCACGTCCACCTGGTGTTGTTTCAGGGTTACCGAACATAACACCTACTTTTTCACGTAGCTGGTTAATAAAAATAGCAATAGTTTTCGATTTGTTAATGGCTCCAGACAGCTTACGCAATGCCTGCGACATCAGACGTGCTTGAAGACCGACGTGGGAATCTCCCATTTCGCCTTCAATCTCTGCCTTCGGCACAAGTGCCGCTACGGAGTCAACAACTACAATGTCTACTGCTCCACTACGTACAAGGGCTTCGGCAATCTCAAGCGCCTGCTCTCCTGTATCTGGTTGCGATAGTAACAACTCATCAATATTGACACCCAGCTTGCTTGCATACGACGGATCAAGCGCATGCTCGGCGTCGATAAAGGCGGCTTGTCCGCCTGTTTTTTGCACCTCTGCGATAGCGTGAAGAGCTACTGTCGTTTTACCGGATGATTCCGGTCCGTATATTTCAATAACCCGGCCTCTTGGAAAGCCGCCCGTTCCTAACGCAATATCCAAAGCAATCGAACCACTGGGGATCGTTTCCACTTGCATGTGGGTAGACTCACCCAACTTCATAATGGAACCTTTACCAAATTGCTTTTCTATTTGACGGAGCGCCATATCCAGCGCAGCACGACGATCTGACAATAAACTCACATCCTTCATTGTTTGTACTTTAATAATACCTTGTTTTGACACGCTTGCCAAGCATTTTTTCGAACATACATTCGTTTTTTTATTCACACAGCTCTCTTCTGTAATTACACCTGTCTCTTAAAACAAAAAAAGAACCGCTGGCAAAAGGCTTTGCAACGGTTCTTCCGATAAGGTAATTATATCATGAATATCTATCTAAAACAACTCTACGACCCACACTGTACATAGATGATTAAGAGAGTTTCTCGTTCTCTACCAGCCTGCGCCACAATCTGTACAGAATCGCTTTGACTGATCGCAGTCGGATTGTTTCGCGGTTACCACTCAGTCTCAGTTCATGTACTTCCGTTTCCTTGTCGCGTTCAGCAATGCCAATATACACTAGACCGACTGGCTTACGTTCGGAATACCCAGGTCCGGCTACACCAGTAACTGAAAGTCCAAAATCGCTGTCCATGATCATTCTCGCCTGCTCTGCAAGCACAAAGGCCACTTCCTTACTCACTGCACCTGGCGCTTGATCCCCTTCCAAATAATCACAAGGCACGTTGAGTAATTTCATCTTCATTTCATTGGAATAGCACACGATGCCACCTTGAAACATAGTAGCACTGCCAGGTATAGAAGTGAGGTGTTCCATCAGCATTCCACCTGTACAGCTTTCTGCCGCACTCACAGTGAGTCCGCGATTGGCCATTAGATCTACGATAACCTTCTCCAGCGTAACATCTTCGCTTGCATACATAAATTCCGAAAGACGCTGCTGAATTTCTACTTCCGTAGCCGTCAGCTTAATCAATGCTTCACTTTCGCTGGCCGCCTTGGTGGATATACGGATCGTGACTTCCCCTTCCTTGGCATAAGGAGCAATCGTGGGGTCTGTCTGGGATTGGATCAGATCTAACAAACGGGTTTCAAGAGCTGACTCACCAATCCCTGCAAATTTTAGCATTTTTGAATAAATTGGCATTTCCTCACCGCTCAATGCCTGCTGAAGCAACCAAGGTTTGGCCTGGTTTGCAAACATCGGTTTGAGTTCCTTAGGAGGTCCAGGCAAAACTACATAAAATTTACCATCCTGTGCAATTGCGTCGCCCACAGCTAGCCCTGTCTCATTTTCAAGCGGAGTAGCACCTTCAATAGAAAGCGCCTGCCGGCGGTTATTTTCGGTCATTTCTACCCCACGGTTACGAAAAAATTGATCTAGCTTGTCCATTGCAAGACGATCTATGTGCAATTTTCGCCCCAATACAGACGCTATCGCATCTTTCGTCAAATCATCCTGGGTCGGTCCCAGACCGCCAGAAAATAAAATAATATCCGCACGCTTCTGAGCAATTCTTATGGCTTCCTGAAGCCGATCTATGTTATCGCCAACCACAGTCTGAAAATATACATCGATTCCAATTGTAGCCAACTCTTGTGACAAATATTGAGCATTTGTATTCACTATTTGTCCGAGCAATAACTCTGTTCCTACCGCAATTATTTCAGCTTTCATCAATTCTTCCTCCTGTACTGCGAATATGATGGGAATTATATAAAGAAACAGCAATAAGTTTAGTCCCTATTGCTGTTTCCATAAAATTTATACTGTTAAACCTTGGAGGAGCTCAGCAAATGGATATTTTTCACGAAATAATCAATACCCGAATAAATGGTGATCAACACCGCTGCCCATATCGCTATTAAATCAAACGGTATACCAAGAAAAACAAACGGGAAATTATTAATGAGCAGCGCTACTATAGCAACAATCTGAATGATCGTCTTTAATTTGCCCCAATTGCTTGCAGCAACCACAGACCCATCCAGCAAGGCAATCTGACGCAGCCCCGTAACCGCAAACTCACGGCTAACAATCACAACAACAATCCACGAATCAATTTTCCCCATTTCTACCAAGGAAACCAAAATGGCGGTTACCAAAAGCTTATCAGCAAGGGGGTCCAACAGCTTGCCCAAATTGGTGACCATATTATTTTTACGTGCCAAATACCCGTCAAGACCGTCCGTGCTGGCTGCTACAAGGAAAATGATAGCCGCAATCAGCTGATTATACGGCAGCTTGAAAGCTCCGATCTCAATCGGTGGCGGATAAAAATCAAAGTCCACCAGCAAAGCCAGCATCATCACCGGGATAAGGCAAATCCGCGTTATTGTAATTCTGTTGGGTAAATTCACAACACACTCTCCCCTGATTATCGTACTTGATTACAAATGGCAGTTTTCGGATTAAATTCAACCCTATGTAAATCGCTTTCGGCGAGCGCTATACACCTGAATTGTCTGCATTTTCGTTACAAGTATAATATGGCGCAAAACGCATGTCAAAATAACCTGCCGCACATCAAGCAACGTTTTTCCTGCAAAATATATGAGGGAAAACGTCTTTATTTCATGTTTGTAAATTGAAGCTCCAATGGCAAATCAGCTTTACGTAGCAATTGAATGATCGCCTGTAAATCATCCCTGTTTTTCCCGGTCACCCGGATTTGATCACCTTGAATCTGACTTTTAACTTTTAGCTTGGAGTCCCGAATAAGAATGTTAATTTTCTTGGCATTATCCTGATCAATTCCCTGCTTCAGCGAAAGACGCTGACGCACTGAACCTAGAGAAGCGGGTTCCAATTTGCCATACTCCACATTTTTGAGGGACAGACCTCGTTTAGCCATTTTAGACTGCAAAATATCAATCACCGCATTCAGCTTGTATTCGTCTTCCGATGCAATCGTAAGAGCTTCTTTCTCAAGCTTGAGGCTACTTTTGCTATCCTTGAAATCAAATCGTGTTTCAATTTCACGCTCCGTCTGATGAACCGCATTTGTTAACTCCTGCATATCCATTTTGGAGACGATATCAAATGAATTTTCTGAAGCCATCGTTTCACTTTCCTTTCCACAACAAAGTTCAATATCTAATTATAGGCTAGTCATTTACAAAAATCCAATAATCGGTTGACTAAAAAGGCGTTCTTGCCAGTTTTCCTGACAAAAACGCCTTTATTTCATTTACGGTCAAAATATCTAATTATGGCTTCGTGTTGGAGTTCGGAACATATCCAAAAGTCCAAGCACAATGTGAGCAAGACCAAAGCCCAGTATGCCATAGCCCCATGCATTCGGTGTCAGATAATAGCCCAGTAAACTGACAATTATACCGAGCCCAGTCACAATCCAGCTGACGGTCATAACGTATACACCTCACTTTGCGGAAAATGAAATGACTGCCTTTCCAGGAATTACAGTCATTAGTATTTCCTCGCACCAAGGCGTTTATTCACCATTAGTAGTTGTAGAATCTGTACCACTTTGTGCTGAATCCGTACTGCTACCTGTCGTAGAATCTGCAGGTAAACCCGTCACCCCTGCACTCGTTCCGGTCGAAGAGGCTTCTCCTTGCTGTATCAGTACACGAGTAGTCGATTTATTATCTGTTATCGGTTGACCTGCTACGGAAATATCTGTGGCAGAAGACCGCCCTGATTTGATATATAAACCTTCTGGACCAATATCGAAAGACATGGCATCTCCACTTTTAGTCATACCATAACTCAGCTTTTCTCCACGGGAATTTTCTCCCTTGTATACTTCAAGCCAGCTTTCACCCGTAGCTTTAATATCAACCTTGGCTGTGGCTCCCGTTGCACTGGAAACTTTAAAAATCGTCGTCTTGCCTTGCTTGCCGTCCTGTGCCACAGTTACACCTTGTTGTGGAGTAGTCGTATCCGGCTGTTGTCCAGTATTTGGAGTAGTAGCATCCGTATTCCCCGTACCATTTGGCTGAGTTTGCCCGGTTTGCCCCGCACCAGGAGTCTGCCCACCAGCACCATTTGGAGCCGTCGTTTGACCATTGTTCGGCTGTGTCGTAGTGGTATCAGGAGTAGACGTGTTTGGTGTTGTACTCGGTGTTGTACTTGGTGTTGTACTTGGTGTAGTAATCGGTGTTGTGTTTTCTGCTGTTTTTGGAGTTGAATGGTTGTTGCTCACCCAATAAGCATAAATAACCCCAACAATGAGAACTAGAAAAAGCCACATTAACGCTGTAGGCAACCATTTAAGATTACCAATCGTGGCGGGACGGCTGGAGCGTTTCTGTGTAACAGGCTCCATGACTGCTTCCGGTTCAGGTTCAGGCACATTGCTTTGATGCCCTTCCAGAATCTCATCAGGATTCAACCCGACCGTTTCAGCGTATGTTTTAATAAAAGCTCTGACATAAAAGCTTCCCGGCAGCACTTTGTAATCGCCCGTCTCAATGGCTTCCAGATAACGTTTGCGTATCTTCGTCATTTCCTGAACATCGTCAAGGCTCAATCCTTTTTGCAGCCGGGCCTCCTTTAATTGCTGACCCAGTTCTGACATGTCATCATCTCCTTGTGTAATTACGCTTATTTAAAGATCTTCTGTATAACTGGCTGTAAAGGTATCATAAATAATTTCCTCAGCCGGATTATTGCGAAGTTCAATAATGATATTGAAATCGTCAAAGCTGTATCCCGACTCACGTACAAATACATCAGGATGCTCAATCACTTTAGTACTTGGCATGCTCATAATTTCCTGAAGCAGGTGATAATGTCTTTCATTTGACCGAATTGTACTCACAATACCATCAATAATAAACACATTGTTTGGGTTCATTTCTTCTTCAGAGAGCTGACTGCGTACCGTCTGTCGTAGTAGCGTCGAAGATACAAAAGTCCAACGCTTCATTGCGCATACACTACTGGCAATAATGGATTCCGTTTTGCCCACACGTGGCATCCCGCGAAGACCGATTACCTGATTGCCGTCCCTCTTTAATACTTCACCCAAAAAATCGACCAGCAACCCAAGCTCATCGCGTGTAAAGCGAAATGTTTTACGATCATCCGAATCCCGATCGATGTAACGGCCATGTCTTACTGCCAATATATCAACCAGTCTCGGAGCACGTAAGGCCGTGACTGTAATGTTGCTCGCTTTTTTTAACGTGTCTCCGAGAATACGTATCTTCTCATCATCGTCTGTTTCAAGCAACATTCCCCGTCTTTCACCTTCAACACCGTTGATCGTCAGTATATTAACCCCCAGAATACCAAGCATGGAAGCAATGTCTCCCAGCAGTCCGGGTCGATTTTTATGTATCTTGTACTCCATGTACCACTGTTTCGTTTCTTCCGTCACGTTAGCACCTCATTCACATTCAAACCGTCAACAACTCCAAATCAAAGCATTATTGTATCATAAAATAACATCTTTCGACAAAACCAATTATTGAAATTTGATAGGCTGCATTGTGTTGTAAGCCTCAATCACGTTTATGATATATAAATTACAATGGAATTACAAGAACAGCTCTGTAACCATTACAGAAAAGCCCCCAAAAGGGAGCTTTTCATGTTGGTTCTTACTTATGCGTTGCTCTTGGCCAATTTAACCATTAGCCGGGCGATGGTGTGACGCTCGTCCTCATCGGCAACTCCCCACAGTTCTTTCAATGCGCGGTTGGAGTGGTTGGCTGGATCGACCTTCTCATCCAGAAAATCACCGATTTCATAAGCAAGCTCTGAAATGGTATCTTGGCTGATTCCCAGCTTCTCCGCTTGCTCTACACGCTGACCGAGGAACTTTTTCCAAACATCAAAATTCTGAACAACTGTTGACATACTTAAATCCTCCTTAGATGATTCAGATTTAAAATCAACAGTTGTAATATGCTCTTCTCAGACGCTTACTATACTGGTGGATTCCTCCAAGCGCTATTTCCCTTAAGTCACCCATCCTCCGTTAGGACTTATGACCTGGCCATTAATATAACCTGACTCAGGAAGCGCAAGAAAATAAACCAGGGATGATATCTCATCAGGTCGAGCCAATCGTCCGGCAGGAATTTCTTCTTCCAAACTGGTAATTTCGCCTTCATCTAAATGATCCAGCATCGACGTATTCACTGCACCTGGAGCTACTGCATTCACTGTCACCCCGGAAGGTGCTACTTCTTGAGCCAGCGCTTTAGTGAAAGCGTTAATGCCTCCCTTCGTGGTGGAATACAACACCTCGCACGAAGCGCCACATATCCCCCACACGGAGGAAACATTCACAATGCGGCCATAGCGTTGGGAAATCATATGTGGCATAAAAACCTGCGTACACAGAAAGGTTCCCTTAACATTGACTGCCATCACTTCGTCCCATTCCTCTTCCGAAACATCTGTCAACAGCCCATAATGAGATAATCCGGCGTTGTTCACAAGAATATCCGGCTTCATCCCGTGATTATCCAGCTTTTCCCGCATGCGTTCGATCTGCTCCTTGCTCCGCAGATCCGCTGACACGGTCATTACCTTGCCTGAATAAACCATGCAACGACGGGCAACTTCATTTGCTTTTTCATGGGACTTCATGTAGTGAATGACCACATTCATCCCTACAGCTGCAAAACGCTCAGCAATAGCCGCACCAATTCCGCCACTCGCTCCTGTAATCAGCACAGTTGTATCGCCAATCGCTTTTAATTCTCCGCCCCCAGTGGTCATCGTTTCCCTCTCCCTGGACATTACGGACTCACCACTAGTGATATTGCGAGTTGATCCCACTGGATATGATCTTTCAGACGGCGATTTACATCCTCAAGCGTAATACTTTCATAAATCGGAAGCAGTTGAAAAAAATCACTGCCCCGGAAGCGATGTCTTGTAAATTCATGCGCAATATTTTCTGGTGAATTGAGTGTACGCAGATAACCACCGATTTTCTTTTTGCGTGCCCGTTCGAAATGTTCTGCTGCGAAGCCCTGCTTCTGGATGGACTCCACCTCTTCACGTATTCTCGCCAACAGCCGATCCGGGTCTTTGGTATCTCCACCGATTGCGGAAAATGCATATTGCTGCGTACTATTGTACTCATGGCCAAAACTGTCCGAAATCAGATCCTCATCGTAGAGCTTTTGATATAGTTGTGTACTGGAACCAAATAGGAGATCAAGCATCAGCTTGGTTTCCAGATCATGACGAAGCAATTCTTCACCCGTTAAGCCTACTTCAGCCTCCTTGAATCCAAACAGTAGCTTTGGCAGAGAAACGGCCAGCTTCACCTCACGACGTGGTTCTGCAACTGTAGTGGGTTCATCGTCGAAAATCCGCTCAATCTCTCCCTGTGGCTTATAGTCCTTTTTGGCCTGATTGTTACGTACCAGCTCTATTACTTCAGCTGGATCCACTCCTCCCACTACAAAAAGAATCATATTGCTTGGGTGGTAGAAAGCTTCATAGCAACTGTACAGTGTTTCCTTAGTAATCGTACTGATGGATTGAATCGTACCTGCGATATCAATATGCACCGGATGGACCTTGTACAACGCCTCGATCAGACCAAAGTAACTCCGCCAATCGGGGTTATCTTCATACATATTGATTTCCTGGCCAATAATGCCTTTTTCCTTCTCTACATTTTCATCTGTAAAGTAAGGATGTTGAACAAAATTGACCAGCGTGGTCAAATTTTCTTGAATACGCTCAGTTGCCGAAAACAGATATACGGTTTGATCAAAGCTCGTAAATGCGTTCGCCGATGCACCATTAGAGGAAAAGGTAGCAAAAATATCTCCTTCAGGCTCTTCAAACATTTTATGCTCCAAAAAATGGGCTATGCCATCCGGCACCTTTACGGGCTGTTGACCTTCTACGCCGAAATGATTATCAACCGAGCCGTATTTAGTCGCAAATGTGGCGTACGTCTTCTGAAAACCCGGTTTGGGCAACACATAAACGTGTAAGCCGTTATCCATTACTTCATAGTACAGCGTTTCCTGCAAATGCTCATAAGGTATATGCTCCACCGTTATTCCCCCTTCTGGTCTCTCAAGAAATAAATAGTGTCCAGTCGGAATGTCCGGGCGGCATCCTGAACATCCTGCACCTTGACTGCCTCCACCTGACTCAGCAGCTCATCTACCGTCCGCTCTTTACCGGAAAGCTGTCTGTTAAAATCATAGGCGATCATCTCAAAAGCGGAATCCTGCATCTCCTTCAGCAAGTTGCGAATCATCGCCTGCGTTTGGGTCATTTCCAGCTCAGTAATCGCTCCGTTTTGCGTATCTTCCAGTTGCTTGCGGATAATAGTAACCGCTTTTTCATAATTAGGAATTTCAATACCAGATTGAATCGTACCAATCCCTTTATGCCCGTCATACCGCGATGAAGCGTAATACGCCAAACTTTCCTTTTCCCTTACATTAACGAACAGCTTTGAATGCGGATACCCGCCCAGAATGCCATTGTACATCAGAGCGGATGCATAGCGATCGTCACCATACGTAATAGGGGTCCGCAATCCCATGTTGAGCTTGCCCTGGTTCACATCAAGACGCTCTACAACAGTTTGAACATCACGCTCTACCGACTTGGGCTGTTCCGGAACATACCCTGCTTCCGCTGAACGGTTCAATTGAAAATAGCGATCAACAAACTTCTCAACTTCTTCTAGCGTCGTATCTCCCACAACGTATAAATCCATGCTGGCATGATTCAGCCATTCTCCATAAGCCTCATACAAGCTCTGTGCATCTATACTGTCCAGATCAGATCGTTGACCAAGAGGGTGCAGACGATAAGGCTCATCTTTGCACATTTCCTCCATGCAGCGCTCACCAGCATAACGTATTTTATCGTTAACTATAGATTCCAGCTTCTTGCGCACATTTTCTCGTTCCTGCTGGACGTATCCAGTTTGAAATGCATCATTTTCCAATGCAGGCTTCGTCAGCACTTCTCCAAGGAAAGCAAACGAACGATCCAGCAAACTATCCGGACTGTTTACAAAGCTGTCATTAATCGTATCCATGCGAAATTGCACGATCTGATAATCTCCACGTTTATACACATCGAATCCGAAACCTGCGCCATACAGTTGCTCTAACTGTTCTCTGAATTGTGTAGTCTGCGGATACGATTCTGTACCCCGGCGCAGAACGAAAGGTACCAGCCCCACTCGAGTTACGGTTTCCTCCCGTAGCGGAGTGCCTACATACAATGATATAGCAAACGTCTTAAAGCGCTTGGTTGGCAGTACATGAATCCTCAGTTGTCTGCGTGTGCCACGCTCGAAACCTGTTTTGTTCAAGTCCAAAACTCCTTTGTGACGTCAATTGGCGTCTAGCCTTTGATTAGCATTAGCTGCTGTAAATCGTCCCCCTGTAAAGAGGTAAAGTGTACCAATCTTTATTCTAACCATGCAAAAGCCAAGAAGCAACCGGAGACAAGCTCCCGGCTGCTTCGGCGTTTTACATGCAAAAAATATGTTCCCCGATGGTTTTCACCTGCGGACGGGTCCAAATCCATTTGGAGGTGGCTGTTTTTGGGTTAAAATAATAGAGACATCCTCCGCTTGGGTCCCAGCCGTTCAGCGCCTGTCGTACTGCCTTCTGTGCAGTTTCATTCGGCGTAAGCCAGATTTGTCCGTCTGCTACAGCTGTAAAGGCCCCCGGCTGGAAAACCACCCCAGATGGTGTATTTGGAAAACTAGGTGATTTAACCCTGTTCAAAATAACCGCCGCCACGGCAACCTGCCCTTCAAAGGGCTCGCCACGGGATTCACCGTAGACCGCATTAGCCAAAATCTTAAGATCGTTTGCAGATAGTCCCATGGTGTTGGCCGATCCCATTGTTTCATCATTTTGATCCGCTTTATCATTATTGTCCGCTGTGTGTCCCTGAGCGGAACCTTGATTGTTACGATGCATAGGAGTTTCCGTTGGCTTCCAGTTAGGGGTAGCATTCACCAGCTTTAATTTCGTCTTTGCTCCGACCACTCCATCGGGACGGATACCAAATTCCTTTTGAAAACCTTTAACAGCTTTTAGTGTACTGCTGCCAAAATGGCTGTCCACTTTCCCGCCAAAAAAGCCCAGCAACTTCAAACGTGATTGCAACTCATATACATCCTGACCGTAAGATCCAAAATCAACCGCTCCCGAGCTGAATGTCGGCTCGGATGGTTGCGCCGCTTGTACTTTCTGCTGTGTGTTGAGCGACTCTGTTTGCTGCTGTGCAGAGTCATTTTTAAAAAGTCCTGTGTACGTAATAGCCGAGGCTGCGAGGATACCCGTGCAAATCCAGACCATTGTCTTTTTCATATGCTGCGCTCTACCTTTCTTTTGTGGGATTAACAGGATGGCTACGTTTATTATGACAAGCTCCGCTTAAAGCTATTCACCCTTTTAATCTTCTTTCAGCAGGTAGTCGCCACACCTCAAAAAAACATCACAAAAAAACGCTGTTTGTACACTTGGAGTTGTCATTTTAGAACAACTACCTTGCGAACGAACAGCGTTTTAATGTAGTGCTGGGTAGAGATAATGCTTAGGAACTAACTTTATTTTGCTGATATTGCTCCATTGAGATAAGAACCTCACGGGGCTTGCTGCCCTCGTAAGGGCCGATGACTCCGCGAGCTTCCATGGAGTCAATCAGTCGAGCAGCACGTGTATAACCGATCCGCATACGGCGCTGAAGGAGCGAAACGGAAGCTTGTTTAGCCTCTAAAATGATGTTGACAGCCTGATCGTACAGCTCATCCAGCATTTCATCTGCATCAGCCGATACCTCTTCCACCTCCGGCACTAGCGTCTCATCATACTGCGCTTCACCCTGTTCACGTACGTAGTTAACAATATTTTCGACTTCTTGATCGCTCATGAACGCTCCCTGAACGCGGACTGGTTTAGAAGCACCCATTGGCATGAAAAGCATATCACCACGTCCGAGCAGCTTCTCGGCTCCACCCATATCCAATATGGTACGGGAATCTACCTGCGAGGAAACGCCGAAGGCAATACGTGAAGGAATATTAGCTTTAATTACCCCGGTAATTACATCAACCGAAGGTCTTTGCGTTGCAATGATAAGGTGGATGCCTGCTGCGCGCGCCATTTGGGCAAGTCGTGCAATCGCATCCTCCACATCTCCCGCAGCTACCATCATTAAATCTGCCAACTCGTCCACAATAACGACGATGTAAGGCAGAAATGCATCCGGGTTATCTTTCATCAAATTATTGTATCCCTCAATATTACGGGTTCCTGATTTGGAAAATAACTCATACCTTTTTTCCATTTCGACTACAATTTTCTTCAATGCAAGTGAGGCACGCTTTGGATCAGTCACGACCGGAGCCAACAAATGCGGGATTCCGTTGTACACGTTCAACTCCACCATTTTAGGATCGACCATCAAAAATTTGACCTCATCCGGCTTTGCTTTGTACAAAATACTCGTGATGATCCCATTGATACACACTGATTTACCCGAACCTGTTGCCCCAGCTACAAGAAGATGGGGCATCTTGGCCAAATTACCGACAATCGTCTGTCCTGCAATATCACGTCCGAATGCAATAGACAAGCTGGAAGCTGACTCCTGGAAAACGGTTGTCTCCATTACCTCACGCATCGTTACAATGGAAACTTCATTATTCGGAACCTCAATTCCGATAGCAGATTTGCCAGGAATCGGAGCCTCCATACGGATATCTTTGGCAGCAAGTGCAAGCGCAATGTCATCCGTCAGACTCACAATACGGCTGACCTTCACTCCAATGTCCGGCTGAATTTCATAACGTGTTACGGCAGGGCCACGGACAACCTCCAGCACCTTCGCCCGCACACCGAAGCTTTCCAGCGTTGCTTCCAGTTTGCGTGCCGTTTGCATATAATCCTTTTGTCCCATACCTTTGCCTGCATTTTGTGGTTTAGCAAGCAAACGAAACGATGGTAGCTTGTACGGTTTAGGCGGCGGCGGAGCCGGGATAGCTGTATGGGTACCTTCAACCTCTTCGCCTGCCACCCCAGTTGCAATCGTCTGAGCTTGTCCCTGAGCACCTTCTAATGTCCCCTGAATCGTAGTCGAATCATCCATATCCTTATTCGCATTGGCACCCACAAAGTCATCATCCAGGGGTTCGTCAATAATGGAAGTCGTCTGCTCTGCCCCTGTCAGGGACTCTCCAAATTCAGCTTCCGTTCTTCTTTCCTCATGCTTTACTTGTTCGAAGAAATCCCTAATAATCGGCGACCTTTTTACCGGAATTGCAGCTTCCTGCTCAGCGTGTTCGACTACGTCAGACAGCTCTTCACTCTGGTTGCCATTTCTCCACTGGGCCTGCGCGTCCTCAGCTTCATATGGAAAATCATGCTCATCCTCATCGACGGAATGCTCTTCCTTGTCCGCTTTATCTGAATTCTTAAGACCAAACAACTGAAAGAAAATCGGTTGTTTGCGTGCAGGAGGCTGCATTTCGTCAAAGTCATCATCCATGTCTTCCTCATAGGCAGGAATCGGCTCAGACTTGATCTTTCTATTTCCATTACCTTTGCTAGATGCCGAAAGCGGAGTAGCTTTACCAGTCCACTTTTTGCGCACACTTCCCCCAGCTGCTAGCAGCTTGGTCTTTACAATCCGCACCAAATCCACATAGGACAGTTGAGTCATCAGCATGAAACAAATGACGAACATAACAATCATGATCAGTTTAGCTCCCGTGAGACCAAACAGCCACAACAGAACAGTAAGCTGCAACGCGCCTACGTAACCCCCGCTGATATCCTTGTTCAGCATTGAGGAATGGCCCTGCTGATCAGGCGACAGCAACTGCTCGCGCATATCTATATGTATCTGGGTCATCACTCCGCCCGGCTGAAGCGCGTTGATCGGCCCCAAACGCTGCTCCATAGATGAAATAGAACTCATAAGTGTAAAGGCAAATACCAACAGGAGCAAACCCGTTTTACGCGAGTTCCACTGGTTCGGCCACTTGCGGTGAATCATCACCATCAGACCATAATAAATGCCAATCAGAGGGATAACAAAATAGAATTTCCCCAATACGAGCCCAAACATCTTGGATAGCGACCGACCAACTGCCGCTTCACCCGATAACGCAATGACCGCTAATGTAATCAGCACAATGCCGTAAATTTCAAATTTTAGAACTCCGCCAAATGCGGCTTTCTTTTTTCTTTTTCTTCTTCTGGACATACAAGGTCACCCCCCAGAAGAATATTATACCACGTCACCCGGTATCCGCACATATGTTCTTTTTCAGCAGTAAATGACCGATTTCTATACTATTCGACACTTTTTACGACCATTCGATGACTTGACCGGGTCCATAACGCGGATTCAGGTAGGCTTCCAGCGGGCAGTCCAACAACCGTACAATGATCCCCCGACGACTTTCAAGCGGCTGTACCTGCATAAGTAGACCGTCTACTCGAACCTCTGCAAGCTCCTCAGCCTCTTTCCACATCCCTTGCCACACCATTTCCATTGGCATTACAGTATATAATGTCATTGAGATAGCTCCCCGCTATGCTCCCCTGACAGTGTCTCTGTAGGAGTTCCTGTGGCACTGGGAATAAAAGGAGCATACGGAGCCTGCTGTTGGATCCCAGCGTTCCCGTTTTGCTGACGCCGCGTTTCAATAATGGTGTTCAGCTGTTTTAAAGCCTCTCCGATCCCTCCAACCGCGTCCATCAATCCATACTTCACTGCATCGGCTCCCCCAACCGCTGTACCAATATCGCGGTTTAACTCACCGGTTTTAAACATCAATTCCTTAAACTGCTCTTCTGTAATACGAGAATGAGAAACGACAAAGCGTACGACACGTTCCTGCATTTTTTCCATATATTCAAAAGTCTGTGGGACTCCAATGACCAGGCCGCTCATACGAATAGGATGAATGGTCATCGTCGCACTCTCCGCAATGTAGGAATAAGTGGAAGACACAGCAATCGGCACACCGATGCTATGCCCCCCGCCTATCACAATGGTCACCGTTGGTTTACTCATCGATGCGATCATTTCAGCAATAGCCAGTCCTGCCTCTACATCACCACCAACTGTATTCAGCAAAATCATTAATCCTTCGATACGAGGATTTTGTTCTGCCGCTACCAGTTGGGGAATAATGTGCTCATATTTTGTCGTTTTGTTTTGAGGCGGTAAAATGAGATGCCCTTCAATCTGACCGATAATCGTCATGCAAAAAATATTGGACTCGCCTCCAGGCATGGAGGTTTGACCCAGTTGCTGCAAAGCCTCCATAGCAGGTAACGCGGGTCTTTGCCCAATTTCTGGTTGATCTGGCGTTTCCGTTTCCTCGTTGCCAGATGATAGATTGCTGTATTGTTCCATATGGGTGATCTTCCTTTCGCTTTACGCATCTATATGACCCGTAGTCACCCTATAGTATGGGATGTAAATGGAATATTTTATACCTACCCCCATGCTTTTCCTTACCCCGAAAAATCAAAAAAGCCTCTCCTTCCGCGGAAACCGTCCAATATTTCCTGCGGGAAGAGAGGCGACTGTGTGCCTGTGACTTAAGTTTTTAATTCAGGTTTTTGAACAAATTTCAATTGAATCACACTTCCATTATAATTGGCAGGATCATCGGTCTGCGACGAGTTTGCTCATACAAGAAGCGACCCAGTGCATCCTTGACATTTGTCTTGAGGGAAGCCCATTCATTTACATTTTCACTCATGAGCTTATGCAGTGTACTTGAGACAATACGATTCGCTTCATCAAGCAAACCTTCCGATTCACGGACATAAACGAAACCGCGGGAAATGATATCTGGACCCGATTTAATCGTTCCGTCTTGCTTGCTCAGCGTGACAACCACCACCAAAATACCGTCCTGTGACAGCAATTTACGGTCGCGCAATACGATATTTCCTACATCCCCTACGCCTAGTCCATCGATCAGTACGTTACCTGCTGTAACTTTACCAGCTCTGCGTGCTCCGCCATTCTGAATTTCAATGACTTCACCGATATCCGTGATGAAAATATTTTCAGGCTCAATACCTACGCCTTCAGCAAGAAGGGCGTGACGACGTTGCATTCTGAACTCACCATGAATTGGCAAGAAGAACTTTGGTTTCATCAGATTCAGCATCAGCTTAAGTTCTTCCTGGCTTCCGTGTCCAGAAACGTGAATACCTGGATTAGCTGCGCTGTAATATACATTGGCACCCAGACGGAACAGTTCATCAATTGTGCGTCCAACGTATTTTTCATTACCCGGTACCGGAGTAGCTGCAATGATGACTGAATCCCCTGGAAGAATGTCAACCTTTCGATGTGTGGAACGAGCCATTCTTGTCAAAGCGGACATCGGTTCGCCCTGACTGCCTGTGCAGAGAATAACTACACGGTCCGCTGACATTTTGCCAACTTCTTCAGGCTCAATCAGCATTCCATCCGGAATTTCCAAATAGCCCAAGTCCGAAGCAATGCCTACGACATTAACCATGCTTCGACCAATAACTGTTACTTTACGTCCCGTTGCTTCAGCAGCATTAATTACCTGCTGAATACGATGTACGTTAGAAGCAAAAGTGGCTACGACCACACGCTGTCTCGACTTGCGGAAAATGTCTTCCAGCACAATACCAACGCTCTTTTCCGAAGGTGTAAAGCCCGGTTTCTCGGCATTCGTACTGTCTGACAAAAGAGCCAGTACGCCACGTGTGCCAATTTCAGCCATACGCTGCAAATCTGCATATTGTCCGTTCACCGGAGTATGGTCAAATTTGAAGTCACCTGTATGAACAACAGCGCCTTCAGGAGTATCAATACATACACCTACAGAATCCGGAATACTATGGTTGGTTCTGAAGAAGGTTGCTTTTAGTGTGGAACCCAGCTTGATTTCGGAATCAGCATTGATCAAAATACGTTTGGTTTCACCAAGCAGATTCGCTTCCTTCAGCTTGTTTTCCACCAATCCCAGCGTCAATTTGGTACCATATACTGGTACATTCAAATGTTTCAACACGTAAGGCAAACCGCCGATATGGTCCTCGTGACCATGAGTCAGCACAATGCCTCTTACTTTGTCGCGGTTCTCTGTAAGGTAGGAAATATCAGGAATAACGATATCAATGCCCAGCATGTCCTCTTCCGGGAATTTCAGACCGGAATCCACCACGACAATGTCATTGCCGTATTGAACGACATACATATTTTTCCCGATTTCACCGACGCCGCCCAAAGCGAAAATCATCAATTTATCGTTGTTTGTTTTTTTAGACAAATGAATCTAAACCTCCTATGGTAGTTGGACGTCGTACCTTGATTTGTTATTTAATTTTCAAAAAAATACCGCACCCAGTCACTTGACCCCATTATACATGATTAAAATACGAAAAAACAAGTCATCCTGTTCGTTACGCTAGGTTTCCCATTGCCGTCTCAAACCATTAGTATCTGTCATTTTATCTATATGCATGGTTAAAAGCACAGCAAAAAGGACGTCCTATAAGAACGTCCTTCATGCTGGAGGACCTTGTCAGACAATAAACTCTATCGGTTTTGTACCTACCGACTGCCCTTAACAAGGTTACTCCTTAGTATTAATTAATATCCTACATTCCTATTTGTCTTTAGCGGGTAAATAATTTCTTAATAAATTCCGCTTCATCCTCAGTTGGAGGAATGAGCGGCAACCGAACCGAACCAACCCTAATCCCCCGTAATTCCAATGCATATTTTACTGCCACTGGATTAGGCAGAGGATGAGGACAGCCAAACAAACCCTTGAAAATCGGGAACAACTGCTGATGCAACTTTGCTGCCTCCTGAGAGTGTCCTCCTACAAGTGAATCGATCATCTGCTTCATTTCAGCACCTACCACATGGCTCGCTACGCTGATAATACCATAAGCACCTACAGCCATAGCAGGCAACCCAGAAGCATCATCCCCGGAATAAACCAGAAAACCCTCTGGCGCTGCCGCTGCAATCTGTGTAACCTGCGCAAGTGATGCACATTCTTTGGTTCCCACAATATTTGGAATTTGTGCAAGACGCAGCGTTGTTTCAGCTGTTAGACTCGCTCCAGTACGGCTTGGAACATTATACAGTATAGCTGGAAGGGATGTGGAGTTTGCAATACTTTCGAAATGCTGATACATCCCTTCCTGATTCGGTTTATTATAATATGGCACTACCAGTAGAACACCATCTGCTCCTGCCTGCTCCGCGGCACGGGTAAGATGAATGGAGTGACGCGTATTGTTGCTGCCAGTCCCGGCAATAATTTTACATCGTCCAGCTGCTTTTTCTACAACAAAAGCAAACAACTTGATTTTCTCATCATCGCTCAGGGTAGGAGACTCTCCTGTTGTTCCAGATACAACAAGTGACTCTGAATGCTGTTCTTCTATTAAATAATCAATCAACGAGGACAATGCAGTCCAGTCAATCTCTCCTTGCTGATCAAAAGGTGTCACCATCGCGGTAATCAATCTGCCGAAGTTCACCATGCTGCCTCCTTTTTGCAAATCCGAGCACGGACCATGCACCTATTGATGGAGTTCAAATTTATTATGCAATGCGCGTACAGCCTGCACCATATCTTCTTTTTTAACAAGTACCCAGATCGTCGTGTTGGAATCTGCGGATTGAAGGATCTGTACGTCTGATTCTGCCAATGCCTCCACAATCGTCGCCATAATGCCCGGTACCCCGTTGATACCACCGCCTATGACAGAAACTTTAGCACATCCGGCCAGTATCTTAGGTTCTAGACCCAACCCGTTCAATACTTCAACCGCTTTGCTTCCATCATAATCGAACACAGTATAAACTGCCCCCGATGGCGTTACATTAATAAAATCAACGCTGATTCCATGTTCAGCCATAGATTTGAACACTTGTAATTGCAAGTGCTCCATACCCGGCTTTAATTCAACATTAATCTGAGTGACATTGCCAACATACGCAATACCGGTCACGAAACGGTCTACGATGTCTGCCTGCACGTCTTTAAAGCCTTCCGGATGGGTAACTAACGTACCTTCTCCTTCGGAGAAGGTAGAGCGAACACGGACCGGGATATTAGCCTGCATGGCGATTTCAACAGCACGAGGATGGATAACCTTTGCTCCCTGATGAGCCATATTACAAATCTCCGTATAGCTAACATGTGTAAGCGGCTTTGCGTTTTCCACAATGCGCGGATCGGCGGTCAATATACCATTCACATCCGTATAAATATCAACCATATCCGCATGTAGAGCAGCACCTAGAGCAGTAGCTGACGTATCGCTGCCTCCCCGACCCAAGGTAGTCATATCACCGTCTGCTGTTTGTCCCTGAAAACCTGTCACAATGACAACTCTGCCTTGGTTCAACTCTTCAACAACACGGTCTGGCTTTATATCCAAAATACGAGCATTGCCGTATTGATCATCCGTAATAAAGCCCGCCTGTGCCCCAGTTAGCACTGTAGCAGGAATACCTTCCTTCTCCATCAGGCTGCATAATGTAGCAGCAGAAATAATTTCACCACAGCACAGCAATAAATCCCGTTCGCGCTTTGGCAGACTGTCGCCGTTAGACACCGCCCAATCCAGCAGCGTGTCGGTGGCATAAGGCTCTCCTTTTCTCCCCATGGCCGACACAACAACAACCAATTGAAGATTTTGTTCCAGCTCCCTCTTCACATGTGCCAACACAAGTTTACGTGCTTCAGGTGTGGAAAGCGAGGTTCCTCCAAATTTTTGCACCAAAATACCCATTATTTTTCCCCCATATTGGAACGTTACTCCGCGTTTGCAGCAATAATTTCCGCGATTTGCACCGCGTTCCATGCCGCTCCTTTGAGCAGATTGTCGGATACGACCCACAAATTCAATCCACGGCTATTGCCCAAATCACGGCGTACACGCCCCACAAATACGTCAGGTTTTCCTGCAGCTTCAGATGCCAGTGGATAAAGCTGAGCAGCAGGATCGTCCACTAGCGTTACTCCCGGTGCTGAAGCCAGCAAATTACGGATTTCTTCTAAATCATAATCTTTTTTAAGTTCTACATATACAGATTCCGAGTGACCATATACAACAGGAATACGTACACACGTTGCTGTTACGTCCACCGATTCGTCACCCAGTATTTTTTTCGTTTCACGTACCATTTTCATTTCTTCCAGTGTATAACCATTGTCCTGGAATTTATCAATTTGCGGAATAGCATTGAAAGCAATCTGATGTTTTACTGGCAACGAGCCTACTGGCAACAGATCAGGCTGAACTTCATCACCGTTAAGAATCGCTGCGCTTTGACGATTCAATTCATCAATAGCTCGGCTTCCAGCCCCGGAAACGGCCTGGTATGTGGATACTATGATACGAGAAATGCCATACTGATCATATAATGGTTTCAAAGCAGCTACCATCTGAATGGTGGAGCAGTTCGGGTTCGCAATAATGCCTTGATGCTCGGCAATTTTGTCGCTGTTCACCTCAGGCACTACAAGAGGAGCTGTCGGATCCATTCGGAATGCATTGGTGTTGTCAATACAAACTGCCCCATGACGAACAGCATGCGGCGCCAATTCCTTACTTACGTCTCCACCTGCACTAAACAAAGCAATGTCGATTCCCTCAAAGCTGTCGGGGGTAGCAATCTCTACTGGAATTTGCTGACCTTTAAAGCTAATTAACGTGCCGGCAGAACGAGGCGAAGAAAGAAATTTGATTTTGTCCACAGGAAAATCCCGTTTTTCCAGCAGATTTACGATCTGTTCTCCTACAGCGCCTGTCGCTCCAACGACAGCTACATTAAACTTTCTATTGCTCATCTGGTATATCTCCCCTTCTCGACTAAAAAACCATTTTTTATTCTGAAAGCATCCACCGCCAACAAGAAATTAGACCCGATACAATATCGAATCATCTTCTAGGCGAGGGATGCTCAGCAGTTAACTATAATACTTCATGGGGTCTTGCGTTCCACAATCATCGGCTGAAGCTGTTTGCCCTGCAATGCTTCATAAGCAGCCTCCGGAATCAACTCCATGTTAGCTACAAGCGAGTTCGGCTTTTTAACTGGATTGTCCTGTCCGAACGGTACAAAAAAGATATTTTTGGCTACGAGTAATTTGGCGATATTGGCAGCATTTAGGCCCAGTCCATCATTAGTAGATATGGCTAAAAGAAGTGGACGGCCGTTGCGCAATTGCGCCTTGGCAGCCATCAAAACCGGACTGTCTGTCATCGCATTCGCTAACTTACTCATCGAATTCCCCGTCAAAGGTGCAATCACCAGCACATCGAGTATTTGGGAGGGACCCAGTGGCTCAGCCTCCACAATTGTAGAAATGATATCATTCCCTGTTATATCTTTCAACTGTTTTTGCCAACTTTGCGAAGTACCAAAGCGAGTATCCGTTGTTAGCACTGTATTGGATATAATAGGGACGACCTTTGCACCCTCATCAACAAAGCGCTGTATAACAGGCATTACCTCTTCAAATGTGCAATGTGAGCCTGTAATTGCATAACCTACTGTTTTCCCTTGCCAACTCATTGTGCATCCCCCCGATCAGGATTATCTTCCATTAACAACTGCACCAGCGTATTCGCTATAATGGCACCAGCAGTTTTGGGAGCAACAATACCGGGAAGACCAGGGGCAAGCATAGCCTTGATTCCACGCTTTTCCGCATAACGGAAATCACATCCGCCCGGGGCGGAAGCAAGATCTATAATCACGGTGCTCAGTGGCAATTTAGACAGGATTTGCGCTGTGATAATCATAGAGGGTATCGTATTAAAAATCAAGTCAACTCCCTTTGTCTCATGTGCTAAATCCCTTGTCATAAAAGGCTTCCAACCCATTTCCACGGCTCTCGCTGCATCCTCTGCCCGCCGTACTCCAACCTTCACTCTAGCTCCCAATCCCTGTAGTGCCCTTGCCATGGTAAATCCAGTCCGTCCCATGCCTAGAACCATACAATCTGCACCGTGAATCGTAAAATCAGTATGCTGAATGGCCATCATCAGTGCGCCTTCGGCCGTAGGTATAGAGTTGTATATGGCCACATCATCTCGCTCCAGCAGCTCTACCAGCTTTAACTCATGTCTGGTACAAATTTCTTTTAAGTACGTCCGCGCCATTCCTGTATATACAATACAATGAGGTGGAAGAGCAGCAGCATGCTCATTCAGGAACTGAAGCTTCTGTGCTCCGAAAAGTGCATTTACGTTGCCTTCCTCATCGCATCCCACCACCGGCAAAATCAATGCATCTGACGATTCCAGCAGCTTGACAGACAGTGGTTCTAGTGTCACTCCTTTGAGTGGTACTTCAAGCTTGTCAAAACCGACCACACTGACGGTAGCATCCATGTCCACACATTTACGGATTACCTCAAGCTGCCTCGCATCGCCACCCAAAACAACGACGCGTATTCCTGTTAGCATCCGGATCACTCCTTTCCGAGACACGATATGCTTTTAGTCTATGCGAGTGCCCGGAAAGGGGTGAAAAAACACAAAAAAAAGCCGCCTCTTTATGAGGCGACCTTTATATGCATACATGCTCTTAAGCAAGTAAATTCGAAGCTTTTACAAAATAGATATTCGTACATTTTAAACCAACCATCGCCTCAGCGTCCTGTATGACCAAAGCCTCCAGCACCACGCACTGTTTCAGATAATTGGTCTACTTGTTTCAGCTCTACCTCAGGTACAACTTGAAATACCATTTGTGCAATTCGCTCATTGCGCGTAATCGTGAATGATTCCTCGCCCAAATTAATAAGAAGTACCTTAATCTCCCCACGATAATCCGCATCAATTGTTCCCGGTGTATTGAGACAAGTAATACCATGCTTAAGAGCCAGTCCACTTCGCGGACGGATCTGTGCCTCCAATCCCGCCGGCATAGCTATTGCAAATCCGGTTGGAACGAGGCAACGCTTGCCGGGTTCCAGTACCAGATTTTCCTGTACTGCTGCATACAAGTCAAACCCTGATGCAAGCTCTGACATTTTGCGGGGCAGCTCAATATCTTCATTGCCCGCGAGTCTGTTAATTTCCACGTAAGTTAACAAAATAGTCCCTCCTCATATCCTTTACCGCTGAATCACTCGCTCCCACCATCGACAGGGCAAACGGCTCCGAGAACATCCGATCCAGCACTTTGTTCACATCATTCGCCGTCACTTGCTCGATATGTTCGATCATTTGATCCAGCGTATAATGCTGACCAAGCATTAATTCATTTTTTCCAAGCCGATTCATCCGGCTACCTGTACTTTCAAGGCTTAAAATCAAACTTCCTTTTAATTGCTCCTTACCTTTACGAAGCTCATTAGCGTCTAAACCGTTGACAGCCACATCTCGTAAAAGCTCCAGAGTCAAATCCAGCACGTCCTTTGTTTGTTTAGGAGCCGTACCTGCATAGATCGTGAACATGCCACTGTCCGCATGGGAGCTATGATAGGAATAGACCGAATAAGCAAGCCCACGCTTTTCCCGAATTTCTTGAAACAAACGTGAACTCATGCCGCCGCCGATCGCGTTATTCAGCAAAACCATAGCATACTGGAGGTCGTCACCCGTCGCAAATCCAGGTAGGGATAAACAAATATGATTTTGCTCCGTTGCTTTCTCATGATACAACAGTTCACCGTTAAACGCAGGTACTGTCAGCGGCGAAACGGTTCCATGATTGTCAAAATGTCCAAAATGTCGCTCCAACAATTCTACCAAGCGATCGTCAACATTACCAGCCACACTGATAACCGTATTGTCGATTGTATAATGTTCCCTCATATAATGGCTGAGATGTGAGCTATCCATAGCAAGCAGGTGATCTTCGGTTCCGAGAATCGGATAAGCCAGTGGATGTTCACCATAGGCGGCGCGAGATACAAGATCATGCACCATATCATCCGGTGTATCCTCATACATGGAGATTTCCTCCAAAATCACATTCTTCTCTTTTGCCAATTCTTCCTGATCTAGTTTGGAATTAAAAAACATATCAGACAGCACATCAACTGCGATCGGTAGATGCTCATCCAACACTTTGGCATAATAGCATGTATATTCCTTCGAAGTAAAAGCATTAACATTTCCTCCGATGGCATCGAATTGCTCAGCGATTTCCTTAGCGTTAAAACGCTCTGTTCCTTTGAAAAGCATGTGTTCGATAAAATGAGAAATACCGCTATTGTCCGGCGTTTCATTCCGGGAGCCAGTTTTAACCCAGATGCCGAAAGAAACTGAACGCACGGTTGGAATTTTTTCAATGACCACTCTTAGGCCGTTTTTGAGTTGAATTCTTTCCACGATTGGCCCTCCTAAACTGAATTGCATACTTAGCCATAATGTTCAATCCTAACAGAAAAAAGACGTTCACTCAACCGGAACAGGTAGCTGCCGATCAGGAGAAAGCGTCTGACTGACAGTTCCGAGCATAAGTCCCTTACTACGAATGGCATGGATCATGCCTTTGAGAGCAGCCGCTGAGGAATCTGTTGGGTGCATTAATATCAGGGAGCCTGATTCAACCTTACTACTGATTTTGTTAATCACCGATTCCGGTGACGGATGTTTCCAATCTACTGTGTCCAATGTCCACAACACTGTTTTGAGCCCACTTTCTGCTGCTATATCCACCGTTTGCTGATTAAAATCACCCGAAGGAGGGGCAAACCAGTAATTTTTGATACCCAAAGTTTCTTGGAGAAGTACTTGAGTCTTTTCAATTTCTTGTGTGGCTCTGGCCCGACTCAGACGGCTCATATTCGGATGAGAGTAAGCATGATTTGAAAGCTCATGCCCTCTTTTTTGAATTTCCTTGGCGAGATCAGGATTTTTTTTCAACCAACTTCCATCAAGAAAAAATGTAGCCTTGATCTTTTCCTGATCCAACGTGTTCAGTATCGGCAGGATAAATTCATTCCCCCATGCTACATTGATCATGAAGGATACCATCGGCTTTTCGGGATTTCCCCTGTATATTGGAACATTACCGAGCTGATTTAAATGTATTTTAGGTGCCAATTGCCGATATACATATTGAATGGGTCGATCCGGAGATGCAATCGCTTTGCGATAGGTAGCATCCAAATCCACCTCCAGCCCGTTATAGCCTGGAATAGCCCTCCATACCCTGTCGATCTTGGCATCAACTGGCTCCCGCCGCTGACGGGCTGCTTCTGTTCTTAGTCGCTGCATAAGCGCATTATCGGGTAAAGCCGCCATCGCCATCGTTGTTTCAACTTTAGGCTCCCCAACTCCTGTAACGTCTCCATTGCGTAATTGATCAGCGAAGTCACGAACCCCGCTAAACTGTCCGATTACCAGTGTGATGGCTAAACTGGCTACCACCCACACTGCTCTTTTTGTCCTACTCATGATTCCTTCAGCCTCCCGCCCGTTTGTCCACATTGTATGCGGAGAGGAAAAGAACTATGACGCAGTAGCCTCTAGAAGCCCACTTTGGCGCAGCTTGTGCATATGTATGAAAAAAGAGCCAGAAACGTAGCTCTGCCTCTTTCCAAAAGCTTAAACAATGCTATTCAAATCCCTTGTACTGTTAATACGAAAAGCTACTCCTGTCTTTCTAGTCTGCAACATGCAGGTCCTAGGATTTTGCAGGTGCTTCTGCTGTCAGAACAGCCTTACGGGACAGATTGACACGTCCTTGTTGATCAATTTCGGTTACTTTCACCGTAATTGTATCCCCAATAGCAATTACATCTTCAACTTTGGCTACACGCTCAGTAGACAGTTGAGAAATATGAACCAGACCATCTTTACCTGGTAAAATCTCAACAAATGCACCGAATTTCTCAATCCGTTTTACTGTACCGATGTAAATCTCACCGACCACGACTTCCTTTACGATACCCTCAATAATGGAACGTGCTTTTTCATTCATCTCTTGATTTGTGGAAGCGATGAACACACGACCATCTTGTTCAATATCGATTTTCACGCCGGTTTCTTCGATGATTTTGTTGATGATTTTACCACCAGCACCAATAACGTCACGGATTTTGTCCGGGTTAATGTGCATCGTCATAATTTTTGGAGCATACGGAGACAACTGCTCACGTGGCTTCTGGATCGCTTCCATCATTTTGCTAAGAATGAACAAGCGTCCTTCTTTAGCTTGCTTGAGTGCATCCTGCAAAATCTGGCGGTCAATACCGTTAATTTTAATATCCATTTGAATGGCAGTTACGCCTTCCGCAGTACCAGCAACTTTAAAGTCCATATCGCCCAGGTGATCTTCCATACCTTGGATATCAGTCAATACGGAGACATGATCTCCATCCTTGATCAATCCCATCGCTACACCTGCAACCGGAGCTTTAATTGGTACACCTGCATCCATCATAGCCAGTGTACTTGCACAAATACTAGCTTGTGAAGTCGAACCATTCGATTCCAGTACCTCGGAAACCAGACGGATGGTGTATGGAAATTCAGTTTCGGAAGGAATTACTTTGGAAAGCGCACGTTCACCAAGAGCACCATGTCCGATTTCACGACGACCTGGCGCACGCAAAGGACGAGCCTCCCCTACGCTGAACGGCGGGAAATTGTAATGATGCATAAAGCGTTTTGTTTCTTCCAGATCAATACCGTCCAAAATTTGCACATCACCCAATGCACCGAGTGTACAAATGCTAAGTGCTTGCGTTTGACCGCGTGTAAATAAGCCCGAACCATGAGTACGCGGCAAGATGCTAGTGTCGCTTTCAATCGGACGAATTTCGTCAAGCTTACGACCATCAGGACGCACTTTATCATGCGTGATCAGACGACGTACTTCTTCCTTGACGATATCATAGAGAACTTCGCTCACGTCGCTCAAAAGCTCTGGTGTCTCTATGTATTGTGTTTCAAAATGGGCAACTGTCTCTTCGTTGACTGCATCAATCGCCTCTTGACGGGCATGTTTTTCTGCAATTTTAACAGCTTCCATTAAACGTTCAGCTGCATAAGCACGTACTTCACTGTTCACTTTTTCATCAACAGCATGCAGTTTAACCTGCATTTTCTCTTTACCTGCTACTTGCACCAATTGTTCAATGACTGCCACAATGTTCTTAATCTCATCATGACCGAACATAATGGCTTCCAGCATAACTTCCTCTGGAATCTCATTGCCTTCGGCTTCTACCATCATGATGGCATCTTTCGTTCCGGCTACAACCAGGTACATGTCGCTTGCATTCTGCTGTGCAATATCCGGGTTAATCACAAATTGTCCGTCTACACGTCCTACAGCGACTCCACCGATTGGCCCATTAAAAGGTACATCCGAAATGCTAAGTGCTGCTGAGGTTCCGATCATTGCTGCAATTTCAGGTTCGCAATCCTGATCGACACTCATAACCAGGTTCAACACCTGTACATCATTCCGGAAACCTTCCGGGAACAATGGGCGAATTGGACGGTCTGTCAAACGGCTGGACAAAATTGCTTTTTGACTCGGACGTCCTTCACGTTTAATAAATCCGCCAGGAATTTTCCCCACAGCATACAATCTTTCCTCATAGTTTACGGTCAGTGGAAAAAAATCCAAATCTTTCGGCTCACGGGAAGCGGTCACGGTACAAAGCACAACTGTTTCTCCGTAACTCACTTTAACTGCCGCATTGGCTTGTTTCGCAAGACGTCCTGTTTCCAGCACCAGCTTTCTTCCGCCGAGCTGCATTTCTACGCGTTGCTCCATGGTATCCCTCCATTTCATTTCATTGTAAAAGTTCTATACATATTCAGTATTTCCTGCGCAGGTCTTATTCATAAGAAGCTCGCAGGCAAATCAGGATATGTAATTCAAAAAAAGATTCCTCATTTCAAAAAAGAACCCGGCTGCTGTCCGCCGTCGCCTTAGCAGGGACAAGCGGTGAACAACCAGGCTTCTTTTCTCATTACATGTCTGAAAATTAACGACGCAGTCCGAGACGCTCGATCAACGCACTGTAACGTTTAACATCAGTCTTCTTCAGGTAAGCCAAAAGTTTACGACGCTGACCGACCATTTTCAACAACCCGCGGCGGGAGTGATGGTCTTTCTTGTGCGAACGAAAGTGACTTTGCAAGTTGACGATGTTTTCAGTAAGGATAGCGATTTGTACCTCTGGTGATCCTGTATCGGATTCATGAGTTTTGTACTCCTCGATCAATTGCTGTTTACGCTCTTGAGTCAATGCCATCCTGTTCACCTCCTTCATTATAATCGCCATTAGCCTCGTAGCCGCCGGTGAAAGCGGACAACCAAGCTAAGGTTCATCGTTGTTTACACAACATAAGTCAGTATAACACAGCGCCTGTCTTATGTAAATAAATTAGCCTAACAGCTTTTTAGCCGTTTGTGCGTCATTGCCAATTTGGTTGATCAGCTCATCCACCGAAGAGAATTTGCGTTCAGGACGGATGTAGTGGTGAAGCTCCACAAGTACAGACTCTCCATAAATTTGCTGATTAAAATCAAATAGATGTACCTCAAACGACGGATTCAGCACACCTTCATGGAAAGTAGGCTTAACCCCTACATTCATTACACCGTTTATCCAACGATCACCTACTAGTGCTCGTACAGCGTATACACCCTTGATCGGAATCACGTAAGTATCATTCAGTTTGAGATTAGCGGTCGGAAAACCGATCGTACGTCCACGCTTCTCCCCATCCATTACAGTACCCTGGATACGATAAGGACGTCCCAACCAGCGAGAGGCATGCGCTAGATCCCCAGTCTGTAAAGCACGGCGAATTCCAGAGCTGCTCACCTTGTCCCCATCCAGTTCGAACGGTGGTACGGTGTGCACAGACATCAGCTTTCCCCCCAGCGTCCGAAGTGTATTCTCATGCCCTGCTCCCCGGTGGCCAAACCGAAAATCAAAGCCTACTACCGCTGTTTGAATTTGCAATGGAAGCAGCACGTCGCTCATAAACGCCTCAGGGCTGACCTTAGAAAATTCTTCGTTAAAACTCAAAATATAAAGTACATCCACACCCATATCAGCCAGAATAGTCTGCTTGTCCGCAAGCGGTGTTAAATAACCTTCATAATCGCCTTTTTTCATGACTTCCTTCGGATGAGGGTGAAATGTCATGACAGATATCGGCATTTGCTGTTCACGAGCCAGCGCAACGGCCTCGCGTATCACGCTTGCGTGTCCAAGATGAAGACCATCAAACTGACCGATCGCCGTGACCTGTGGACGTCCCCATTGCTGCAAAAGCTCATCACTCAATGGATAAGATAACGATACGGTAATCATTATTAATTCACCTGCATTTCACATCATTTGACTAACTTCGTCAAAATTATAGCACAATTCAAGGTAAGAAAAACGTCTATCGACGTAATTCACGGAAGCCAGACCACGCCTAGCGGAAGTTTTTCTTGCGATTATAGAATTGTTCAGCTCCCCTGAAAATCTATAAATTTTATAATCTTAAAAAAACTTTAATGGGAGCAATCGCGTCTGATTCATCCCGACCAAATATGCCTAAAAACGTTTTATCCTCTTTATACAAACGGAAGGGCTGGTTGTCCGTCACAGGTGGTGAAATCATATTCAGCGACAGGCGTTGGCCTTGCAGAGCCGCAGTTACCTTGGCTTCAGCCACTATATGCTCAGGCATATAGTCAATCGCCTGATCCGTTGTAATAAGCCGCTCTCCAAGACTGCCATCCGCTACGAAACGCTCTATCTCTTCGAAAGTCAGACAACGTTCCGCAGGAATTCCCGCAGACATGGTTCGCTCCAGCTTAACCATCGTTGAAGGATATCCTAATTCACGGCCAATATCAACACACAGTGTACGGATATAAGTACCTTTGGAGCATAAGGCACGAAAAGAAATATCCACATACGCCCCCGTCTCCGCGAATCCCGTCATCTCCAACTCATAAATGCTTACTTCACGGCTTTGGCGCTCAACAGTTTTGCCTTCTCGAGCCAGCTCATATAGACGCTTGCCGTCCACTTTTAGCGCGGAGTACATTGGAGGCACTTGGGAGATCGTACCAACAAAACGCTTCAGAACCGCTTTGACTTCCACTTCCGTCACCTCTACTGGACGTTCACTTTCTTCCGTAATTTCCCCAGTCAGGTCCTCGGTATCCGTGGCAATGCCTAATCGCAGTGTAGCCAGATATTCCTTGGGCCGCTCTTGCATGTATTCCACCACGCGGGTGGCACGTCCCAGACACAAGGGCAAAACACCGGTTACTTGCGGATCAAGCGTTCCAGTGTGTCCGATTCGCTTCATACCTAATAAACGGCGAGCCTTGGCCACCACATCATGAGAGGTAAATCCAGCAGGTTTATAGACTGGTAGGACGCCTTCCCAAGCTGCTTGTTCCTTCTTTATCGGGTTCATAGCTCAGACTTCACCCGCCCTACAACTGTCTTAATGATATCTTCCAGTTTACCCTCTAGCCGACAGCCAGCCGCACGTACATGTCCACCGCCTCCAAATGATTGAGCCAGCGCGGCTACATCTACATTCCCTGCCGATCTCAAGCTGGCCTTGACCGCTTGATCATTAATAACCTTAAAGAAAATGCCTACCTCAACACCACGAATATTTCTTGGGTAATTCACGATGCCTTCCAAGTCCTCATTTACAGCGCCACATTCTGTCATATCGTCAGGTGATACAACGACCCAAGCGACTTTTCCATCCTCGGACATCGTGAGCGTTTGCAATGCTTTTGTCAGCACCTTCATTTGTGGAAAGGTCATTTCCTCGAGCAATTTCTCAGATAAAGAGGGACCATCTACACCGTAAGCAAGTAACTGTGACACAGCAGACATCACTTTCGGTGAAGTGTTGGAATAACGGAAACCTCCTGTATCCGTTAGCAACCCTGTATATAAAGCCGTTGCTACTTCGACGTCCCAGGTTACTGCAAACTCTTCCAGTAGATCAAAAAGAATTTCCGCTGTTGCCGCAGCATCCGACTTAATCACATTAACTGTACCATAAGCATCATTTGTTGGATGATGATCAATATTCAGGATAATGGCATCTTCCGTAAAAAACTGCTCTGTCAAACCAACACGACGGTAATCCGCACAATCTACACAAATGATCCGATTGTATTTCCGTTCTGGCGGTTGCTGGCTCATATCCATAATCTCATCGGCATGCCATAAAAAATCCATGCGCTTGGGAATAGGTCCCTCATTCAGCATGGTAAATTTCTTCCCCAGACATGAGAGAAGCCAGCCCACCGTTACGGTGGAGCTGACTGCGTCTCCGTCCGGCTGTACATGCGATACGATCAGGTAATCATCATGCTCCAGAATAAATTCCTTCGCTTGTTGAAGCGCCTGTTCATAGGTATGCATTGCCTTCTCCTTTACATTCAGTTCATGGTTCCTTCAGACAAACTAAAAGTTTTATTTTTCATCCTTGTCGATATCACTCAGCAGTTTTTCAATTCGACTGCCGTAAGCAATAGATTCGTCAATTTTGAAAATCAACTCAGGAATATGGCGCAGCCGTATCCGTTTGCCGAGTTCAGAACGAAGATAACCGTTCGCTTTGTCCAATGCTTTCAGGGAAGAATTTTTTTGTTCTTCATCCCCGAGCACGCTCAAGTATATTTTCGCTTGGGACAAATCATTTGTAAGATCGACACCCGTTACCGTGATAAAACCGATGCGGGGGTCTTTTAATTCAGTTTGGATAAGTTGGCTTAGCTCCTTCTTGATCTGCTCGCCAACCCGACCTGTACGTATTTTAGCCATGGATGCTCACCTCTCTGCCGTTAGCGCTCCACTGTTTCCATGACGAACGCTTCAATAATGTCGAGTTCCTTAACATCATTATAGCCATCAAGGGTAATACCGCATTCGTAACCTTGGGCAACTTCTTTTGCGTCGTCCTTAAAGCGTTTCAGTGAGTCGATTTTACCTTCAAAAATGACGATGCCATCACGAATCAGGCGTGCTTCTGCTGAACGGGTAATTTTACCGGATGTCACCATACAACCAGCGATCGTACCGACTTTAGTAACTTTGAACACGTTACGTACTTCAGCATGCCCAATCACATTTTCTTTATATTCAGGATCCAGCATGCCCTTCATGGCTTGCTCTATTTCTTCAATGACATTGTAAATGACACGGTGTAGACGAATGTCCACTTTTTCAGCTTCCGCTGTAGATTTCGCCTGGTTATCCGGACGAACATTAAAACCAATGACAATAGCATTGGAAGCTGCTGCCAAAATAATATCGGATTCGGTGATTGCTCCTGCACCACTGTGAAGAATTTTAACGCGCACACCTTCGACTTCAATCTTGTTCAAGGAACCTTTCAACGCTTCGACAGAACCTTGCACGTCACCTTTAATAATGACGTTCAGATCCTTCATTTCGCCATCCTTGATGTGTTGGAACAGGTCATCCAGTGTTACGCGTGTATTACTGCCCAGATCAGATTGGCGTTGTGTGATCGCACGTCTGTCAGCAATAGCGCGAGCTTTCCGCTCATCCTCAAACACCATGAATGGATCGCCAGCAAGTGGAACTTCTGTCAAACCAGTAATTTCAACTGGAGTGGAAGGACCTGCTTCCTTAAGACGACGACCTTTATCGTTGACCATGGCACGCACACGTCCGAAGCAGTTACCCGCTACGAAAGCATCGCCAACTTTCAGTGTACCATTCTGAACGAGGATACGAGCCACAGAACCGCGGCCTTTATCCAGTTCTGCCTCGATGATGGTACCACGTGCCCGTTTGTTCGGATTCGCTTTGTACTCATTCACTTCAGCTACGAGCAGAATCATTTCGAGCAGGTCTTCCAGACCCATTCTTTGTTTCGCGGAAACGTTGACGAAAATCGTATCGCCGCCCCACTCTTCAGGTACCAATTCATATTCAGTGAGTTCTTGCTTCACTTTATCCGGGTTGGCATCTGGTTTGTCGATCTTGTTCACAGCTACGATAATTGGCAGACCTGCCGCCTTCGCATGGTTAATAGCTTCGACTGTCTGTGGCATAACACCGTCGTCAGCTGCAACCACGATAATCGTCATATCTGTCACTTGAGCACCACGTGCACGCATAGCGGTAAAAGCTTCGTGACCCGGTGTATCCAGGAAAGTGATTTTTTTGCTATTAATTTCAACTTGGTATGCACCAATATGCTGTGTAATACCGCCAGCTTCGCCACCGGTTACATTAGTCGAGCGAATGGCATCCAGCAAAGTTGTTTTACCATGATCGACGTGACCCATAATCGTTACAACGGGTGGACGTGTTTTCAGATCCGCAGGATCATCATTTTCTTCCACCGTTTCAAAACGATCTTCTTCGACCGGAATTTTCACTTCTACCTCGACACCAAAGTCTCCGGCAAGCAAGAGGATAGTATCCATATCCAGTTCCTGGTTAATGGTCGCCATCGTTCCGAGCATAATCAGCTTTTTGATGACTTCTGACGCATCCTTGTGAAGAAGCTTGGCTGTTTCGCCTACGGTCATCTCACCGCGAACAATAATTTTCTTTGGCGTGTTGTCGATTTTCTCGCGACGTTCCTGTTGTTGACCTTTACCACGATTGTTAAATTTCCCGCCACGATTGCTACCACCGCGATTATTGCCTCCACGACCACCGTTACCACCGCGTCCGCCGCCTTGACGGTTATCATCAAAACGTCCTTGACCGGAACGGTTACCACCGTTGTTGGAGTTACTGCCTGTACGGTTGCCACCACTACGGTTCGCATTGTTGCTACCTGTGGAGGATGATGTTCTTACAGCCGTACCACCCTGACTACTTCCCTGAGGGCGTGAGTTAGTGCTTTGGCTACCTTGAGGACGCGAACCTGTGTTACCGCCGGGACGCTGTTGTCCTCCCTGTTGTTGACCATTACTGCGGTTTTGTGTACTTTGCTGACCAGTGGGTCTGCTAGTACTTTGTTGACTGCGGTTTTGACCGCCCTGCTGACTGCTTTGCGCTTTTGGAGCGCTGCTTCGGTTACTGTTTTGGTTGTTGTTTGTCCTATTCATACTTACCTGCTTTTCCTGTTGATTTTTGGTTTGCTCAGTTGAATGATTACTATTCTGGCTTGAACCGGCCTGATTCGAGCTTACTTGCACCGTACCTGCTTCGCCTTGCTTGGCCGCAGCATTGGATTTAATATTCTTAAAAAAACTTTCCACTTTACCTACGGCATCATGTTCCATGACGCTCATATGGTTGTTCACGGGAATATCCAGCCGTTTAAGAATGGTGATAATTTCTTTGCTGCTCATGTTCAACGATTTGGCGTATTCGTATACCCGCACTTTGTCTTTGTTTTCTTGTTTACTCAATATACTCCACCTCCGACATTATCCCCGTATGTTTCTTGATCAATTTCGCGAATCCTTGATCCGTCACAGCCAGCACAACCCGTTCAGGCTTGCCGATACTGCTTCCCAAGCTTTCCCGGTCAAATCCTATCATTAAGGGGATTTTGTACGTCCCGCATTTGTCGCGGAATTTCTTTTGAGTATTCATTGAAGCATCTTTCGCAAGAATGACCAGCTTGGCTTCTGAAGACCTGATCGCTTTATAAACGATCTCATCACCTGTTAGCAGCTTGCCAGCTCTCATGGCAAGACCCAATCCAGACAGCGCCTTATTCATCCTGCACGCTGCCTTGTGCCGCCAGGAATTCTTCCTCGACGGCAGCAAAATCACGACTTAGCTGCTCATAAATATCAGGATGAACCGAGTGCTTCAATGCTCGATCCAGTGCCTTGCTCTTTTGAGCCAGCTTGAAGCAGGCGGCTTTGCCGCACAAGTAAGCGCCGCGTCCCGACTTTTTGCCAGTCAAGTCAATCAACACTTCGTCTTCAGGGGTTTTGACGACACGGATCAACTGCTTCTTTGGCATCATTTCATGACAGGCCACACATTTGCGCAAAGGTATCTTTCTCTGTTTCATGCATTAACCCCCCTACACTCCGCTTAATCTACAGAAACGGAATCCTGATGCATTTCATCGGTGGATGTTCTCGGTCTGCCGAGTTCTTCCTCCGCCTGTGTTTCACTCTTAATATCAATTTTCCAACCCGTAAGCTTAGCAGCAAGGCGAGCATTTTGTCCTTTGATACCAATAGCAAGAGAAAGCTGATAATCAGGCACAATAACACGCGCCATTTTCTCTTCTTCAAACACCTGCACTTCGAGCACCTTGGATGGACTCAGCGCATTAGCCACGTATTCATCAACATTATCGGAATAACGTACAATGTCGATTTTTTCGCCACGCAGCTCGTTCACAATAGTCTGTACACGTGTTCCTCTAGGACCCACACAAGAGCCGACCGGATCCACCTCGGCGTTACGGGAATGAACCGCGATTTTAGAACGGAAGCCTGCTTCACGCGCTACGGAACGAATCTCTACAACACCATCAAAAATTTCAGGCACTTCGAGTTCGAACAAACGCTTAAGCAGACCCGGATGTGATCGGGACAGCATAATTTGCGGTCCTTTGGTTGTGTTTTCTACTTTGGTAATATAAGCCTTAATTCGATCCAGATGGCTAAATTTCTCATTAGGCATCAATTCGCCTAACGGGAGAACCGCTTCCACCTTACCAAGATCAATATAAATGTTACGTGGGTCTTGGCGCTGTACAGTTCCTGTTACAATATCTTCTTCCTTGTCCACAAACTTGTTGTAGATCAGTCCCCGTTCCGCTTCGCGGATACGCTGGGTCACGACCTGCTTCGCAGTTTGTGCAGCAATCCGTCCAAAATCACGTGGTGTAACTTCAATTTCAGCGATATCTTCCAACTGAAAATGCGGGTTAATCTCACGAGCCGCAGGCAACGAAATCTCGGTGCGAGGATCCAATACCTCCTCAACGATCAGCTTGCGGGCATATACCTTAATGACTCCCGAGTTGCGGTTCATATCAACACGCACGTTTTGTGCGGTGTTGAAATTCCGTTTGTAACTAGAAATCAAGGCTGCTTCAATGGCCTCAAACAGCACATCCTTGCTGATCCCCTTTTCTCTTTCCAACTCGTTCATTGCTTCAATAAAATCCATACTCATGGATTACTGCTCCCCCTTTCAAATGATGCACCTGCGTACTGGTCGGCACACGAGGCAAAAAAACATGTAGTACATGTCAAACAGCAACAGTCAAATCTGAATTAAAATATGATCGCGAGCCTTGCACCAGCTACCTTGTCATAAGGTATAGCATGCTTCTTTTGTCCGCTTTGAACGGTGAGTTCCCCATCTTCAAAAGAAAGCAAACGACCTTCAAATTCCTTCAGGCCGTTGATCGGCTCGTATGTAGTAACGAATACGTTTTTGCCTACCGCTTTAGTAACGTCCTCCGCTTTTTTTAGCGGTCTTTCGGCGCCTGGTGAAGACACTTCCAGAAAATATGCTGTAGAAACAGGGTCATTTTCATCCAACTTTTGACCCAAATATTCACTGATCATACTGCAGTCGTCCAGATCAATTCCTCCGTCTTTGTCTACAAAAACGCGAAGAAACCAATTACTGCCCTCTTTGACATACTCGACATCGACCAGTTCAAAACCATGCTCTTCGAGGTAAGGTTGGGCCATTTCTTCTACTACTGATTTGATCTTTGGTGTGCTCAAAGATTATAACCTCCAAAAGTGAACTTTCCTGTGTTGAAAAAAAGATGCCCTATTGCATGGACAATGCTTCTCCATCACCGGCATTTTCATTTTCATTTGATGTAATGTTCATTTCGGGCTCACTGCAAATAAACCGGCGTACCGGTTTCGTGCCCAAAAACAACCTTTTCACGTTGTAACTGTATATCAAACAGTAAAGAGTGGGTTTCCCCACTCTTTTAGCAACGGTTTTATCTCCATGATTACCAAAAAAATTATAACATAACCGTAGTTATGTGACAAGTGCCAGAGCTTGACTACTGTGGTTTGGATTAAAACAGAGACAGCTGATTACTCTCTGGAAGACCTCGAAAGCAACCCATCTGAGACAGCATTTCGACAATGGTTTTACTAGCCTTCGATTTTTGTTGAAAATCCTCGACAGACAAAAATTCACCATGTTCACGGGAGGCTGCGATGTTACGTGCCGCGTTGTCTCCAATTCCCTGAAGAGCTCCGAATGGCGGAATGAGTGAATCTCCATCCACCTTGAAGCGTGTAGCTTCGGAACGGTACAAATCAATGGATTTAAAACTAAACCCGCGAGCCGTCATTTCCAGAGCCATTTCCAGGATCGGAAGCATCCCTTTTTCTTTGGGAGGTGCCTGAAAACCGAGTTGCTCGATTTCGACAATCTTCCGCGCGATTGCATCATATCCCTGACAGCACAGCTCAATATCAAAATCGGCTGCACGTACTGAAAAGTAAGTCGCATAATATTCAATCGGATGATACAGCTTAAAGTACGCTGTGCGCACTGCTGAAATAACATACGCTGCAGCATGCGCCTTCGGAAACATGTACTGGATTTTCAGACAGGAATCAATGTACCACTGTGGCACCTTGCATTTTTTCATTTCCTCAATCCATTCAGCACTAAGCCCCTTACCTTTACGTACGCTCTCCGTAATTTTAAAGGCCAGACCTGCGTCCATGCCTGCCTTGTAAATCAAAAACAGCATGATGTCATCACGACAACCAATTACAGTCTTGATGTTACAAGTATTATTCTTAATCAGTTCCTGTGCGTTCCCTAGCCATACGCCCGTGCCGTGAGACAGTCCGGATATTTGCAGTAAATCGGCAAAAGAACTTGGCTGCGACTCTACTAACATTTGGCGCACAAACTTCGTCCCCATCTCTGGTACACCATAGGTTGCTACAGGCGTGCGGATTTGCTGGGGTGTAACACCGAGCGCCTCCGTGGAGTTGAACATGCTCATAACCTTAGGATCATTCATTGGAATGGTCGTAGGATCGACACCAGTCAAATCCTGAAGCATCCTCATCATGGTCGGATCATCATGACCCAGAATATCGAGTTTGAGTAAATTCGCATCAAAAGCGTGATAATCAAAATGCGTTGTTTTCCATTCCGAGCTTGTATCATCGGCGGGGTACTGTACCGGCGTAATATCCTCGACCTCAATATAATCGGGAACAACGACAATTCCGCCTGGATGTTGCCCGGTACTGCGTTTGACCCCTGTACAGCCCGAAGCCAGCCTATTCAGTTCAGCCCCACGCCATTTTTTATGATGCGCCTCTTCATATTTCTTGGCAAAGCCAAAGGCTGTCTTCTCGGCAACGGTACCGATGGTTCCAGCACGGAATACACTTTTCTCACCAAACAGTACTTTCGTATAGTTATGTGCGACAGGCTGATATTCGCCAGAGAAGTTCAAGTCAATATCGGGAACTTTATCTCCCTTAAACCCAAGAAACGTTTCAAACGGAATATCCTGTCCCTCACCCTTCAGTTTGCCGCCGCAATTCGGACAATTTTTGTCCGGCAAATCAAATCCACTCGGCACACTACCGTCCAAAATCCATTCGCTATGTCTGCATTCAGGATTACCGCAAATATAATGTGCAGGCAGTGGATTAACCTCGGAAATACCGAGGAAGGTAGCGACCACAGAAGATCCAACAGACCCCCGTGAACCTACCAGATATCCATCCTTATTAGACTTTTTAACCAAGCGCTCGGAAATAAGATAGTTGGCAGAGAAACCGTATTTAATAATCGGCTCCAGTTCTTTTTCAAGGCGAGCTACAACCACCTCGGGCAATTCCTCACCATAGATAGATTTAGCCGTCTCATAGCAAGTGTTACGGATTTCCTCGTCCGCCCCATCCAGCAAAGGTGTAAACAGCTTGTCAGGGAACAACTCCAGCTCCTCAAATCGATCCGCCAACTCACTGGTATTCTTCACAACGACTTCATAGGCTTTCTCCTCGCCCAAAAACTCGAATTCTGCCAGCATTTCGTCTGTGGTGCGTAAATGCGCATCAGGCTTACGAATATCTTTTAGCGGACTAAATCCCGTAATGCCATGTATCGTAATATCACGGTACAACTTATCGCGCGTTTCCAAATAGTGAACATTGCCTGTGGCAATTACGGGCTTATCAAGTCGCCGCCCAATTTCGCATACTTTGCGTATTGCCGTTTTCAGAGCATCAGGCCCGCTTACCAGTTGTTTTTCTACTAAATGCATATACATCGTCAAAGGTTGAATCTCCAACACATCATAAAACTGTGCTATTTCCTCGGCTTCTTCCTCGGACTTGTTCAACACAGCCTCGAAGAACTCTCCTTTTTCGCAGCCAGAAATAATAAGCAGTCCGTCTCTCATTTCTGACAATTTTGATTTAGGAATGCAAGGCACACGCTTGAAATATTCGGTATGAGACATCGAAACCAGCTTGTACAGATTTTTTTTACCAATCGGATTGAGGGCATAAATACAACAGTGAAACGGACGAACGGTCGATAAGTCCTTACCCACATAATCATTCAGACGATCGAGCATTTTTAAACCCTTAATTTGTTCCGCATCATTCAGCAAGCCATTCAGCACTTCAGTCAGTGCGACTGTATCGTCAATGGCTCGGTGATGGCTTTCGAGCGCCACTTTATATTTGGTCGTCAGCGTATTCAGACGATGGTTTTTCATTGTTGGAAACAGTAAACGAGCCAGTTCGAGCGTATCCAGTACCGGATTGGTCATTTCAGGCAAACCCATATTTCGAAGGGTGGCCTGGATAAAACCGACATCAAAACGCGCATTATGGGCAACCAATACAGCATCGCCAGCAAAAGCTACAAACTCCTTCATAACAGGTTCTACATCCGGCGCGTCCTTGACCATTTCATCGTTAATGTTGGTCAGTTGCTGTATATTATATGGAATGCGCTCATGCGGATTGACAAAGGTAGCATAACGATCAATTTCTTTGCCATCATGCATTTTCACAGCTGCAATCTCAATGATTTTATTCTGTGTAACCGATAAACCGGTGGTTTCAATATCAAAAACGACATAAGTCGCTGTTTTCAAATTTAATGGCTGTGCCTGCATTACAACCTCAACGGCATCATTAACCACATTGGCCTCAACACCGTAGATCATTTTAATGCCGTTTTTCTTTGCAGCCTTAGCAGCATCAGGGTAGCACTGCACTCCGCCATGGTCGGTGACTGCAATCGCCTTGTGCCCCCATTTGGCGGCTGTTTTAACGTATTGATCAATCGAGGCAACAGCATCCATTGCGCTCATCTTTGTATGGAGATGGAACTCGACTCGTTTTTCCTCTGCTTTATCCTTACGTGTGGGTGGAGCCTGTACTTCAACTAGATCAGAGGGAATCATAACCAGCTCGGGAATTTGCATAAAACGATCATATTCAACTCGACCCCGTACTTTGACCCATTTCCCGTTAGCCAACAAGCTGAGGATCTTCAGATCTTCTTTAGTTTTAGCAAACATTTTCATTTGCAGGGAATCACTAAAGTCGGTCAAATAATACGTAAACAACGTGCTGCCATTGCGCAATTCTTTACTATCCAAACCGAAGATTGTTCCTTGTAAAGTGACTTTCTTCTCTTCGTCCTGAATATCTTGCATCGGAACAGCCGGTTCTTTGATGTCATAACCGAATTGAAGCCGTACGTCTCCTTCTTCTTCATCCAAAGGCGGCATTTCGGATTCCATACTTTCCATCATCTGCTGAATGACTTCGCGTTCTTCCTGCATTTTTTTCTCTTGGAATTGCTGTAACGCCTCCTGGTTACTTTCACCCACCTGGACTTTAATGCGCATAGAAAGCCCGAAATATTTATCGTAAAATTTGATGATAGCTTGATCTATCTGCTTTTTACGCGCCAGTTCCAACGACATACCGTCGCTCATCGTTAGCAATAATAGACCGTCGTCCCACTCATGCACAGCCCGATTCATCCAACCGTTAACCGATGGAATCTCACGATGTACCCACTCTAGAAAAAGTTTCCAGTATTCACTGATGATATCACCAGGCTGAATCTGCTCACTGTACTGAAAACGGAACGTAATTTTTGCGATGTGACTCATTTTTTCCTGTACTTGAATACAGAACGTACGATACACCTGAGCGGGGACCAATGTCTCCTTGGCAATGGTGATGTTCCAATCCTTATTGGTTCGGCTAATCTCCACTTGGTCAATCCAACCGTCCAAAAAATAAGGTTCAACCACTCCCGCCGGCATCCCAACTTGCTTCATTAGCAGTTCCAGCCGCTTTCTCTTTTCTTCAGCTCCGCCCATGGCTCTCCCCCCAATTTCAAATCTAGCATTCTGAAAACATGAAAAGCTTCTGCGTCAAAAACATCTCCGACCGCAAAAGCTTTTCGTAGCCCTCTTCAATCCTCTTCACAACGACACATAGATCCTTCGGGACATTGTCCCGTAACAGTTACCATGTCAGCGAAGAGAATGAAGTGAGTATAGTGGTATTGCCCTACTTCTATATTAGTACGCCCGTGCGAACACTACTGTATGCTTGGCAGGTTTGCCACAGCACAAACATGTGGACTTTTGCTCGTTTGTTTTAAACGGTATATTACGACTTGTAGCACCTGTCACTTCTTTAACTTTATCTTCACATTCTTCAGATCCGCACCAGCCTGCCAAAGTAAAGCCGCGTTTTTCTTCCATGAGAGTCTTCATTTCATCCAGCGTATCAACGGAATAGAAGTTTTCTTCCATGAAATTTTTCGCACGATCAAACATCTCCTGCTGTACCTGTGCGAGCATCGCGTGTACTTCCTCAACCAGATTATCCTGCTGCACGATTTTTTTCTCACCGCTGATACGGGATACGAGCACACAGACACCGTTTTCCATATCACGCGGCCCGATTTCCAGACGAACCGGCACACCGCGCATTTCATATTCATTAAATTTCCAGCCTGGGCTTACATCGCTGCGGTCGTCCATTTTAACACGCACTCCAGCTTGTTTCAACTGAGCGAATAGTTCATCTGCACGAGCGATAACGGCATCACGCTTCTTAGGTGGCCCAATTGGAACCATAATAACCTGCGTAGGCGCAACTTTAGGAGGCAATGCCAGACCACGGTCATCTCCATGGACCATAATCAGTGCGCCGATCAAACGTGTACTTGTTCCCCATGAAGTCGTATGCGCGAATTCCAGGTTGTTTTCACGACTCAAATATTTGATATCAAATGCAACCGCAAAATTAGTTCCCATATAGTGGGAGGTACCAGCTTGTACCGCCCGTCCATCCTTCATCATCGCTTCCAGTGAAAATGTATCCTTCGCACCTGCAAACTTTTCAGAAGGTGTTTTCTGTCCAGTAATAACCGGAATAGCCAGAACTTCCTCAATAACCTCACGGTATACTTCCAGCATTTTCATCGTTTCTTCACGTGCTTCTTCTTCTGTTTCATGGGCCGTGTGACCTTCTTGCCACAAAAATTCACTTGTGCGCAAGAAAGGCAGCGTGCGTTTTTCCCAACGCACTACATTAGCCCATTGGTTAATAAGCACAGGCAGATCACGATAGGATTGAATCCATTTGGAGTACATATGACCAATCATGGTTTCCGAAGTCGGACGAATTGCAAGACGCTCTTCCAGCTTTTCCCCGCCAGCCTCGGTTACCCAAGGCAGTTCAGGATTAAACCCTTCGACATGCTCTTTTTCCTTTTGAAAAAAGCTTTCTGGAATGAACATTGGAAAATAGGCATTACGGTGACCTGTTTCTCTGAAGCGCACATCCATGGCTTCCTTGATATGCTCCCAAATTTCAAAACCATCGGGGCGGAATACAATACATCCGCGAACAGGGGAATAATCCATCAGTTCTGCTTTTTTAATAACATCAATATACCATCGGGAAAAATCTTCACTCTGCGGTGTAATTTCCTCGACAAACTGTTTATCGTTCGACATAGAAATGCATGTCCTCCCATACAGACCGTTTTTTATATAAGTCCGTCTCTAATTAACCATTAATTAAGCGTAAAATATCGTTATACGTGACCGCAATCATAAGCAGGAATAGCATAGCAAAACCAACGAAATGGACCATACCTTCCCTACTCGGATCAACGGGACGTCCTCTTACCGCCTCCACACCAAGGAAAACAAGTCTGCTTCCATCCAGCGCCGGAATAGGCAATAAATTAAATATCCCCAAGTAAAGACTCATTATAGCAGTCCAATACGTCAACTGCTCAATCCCCTGCTTGGCAATTTGCCCTGTCACTTCAAAAGTACGTACCGGGCCTCCCAGGTCATTGATAGAAAAACGTTGGATGAGCTGGCTAAATCCTTGGAAAATAATATCGGTCGTTCTGACCATAGATTGGCCGGCAAATTTGAACGTTTCTCCCACACCTGCTTGGCGTTTTGGAAGTTCGGGTACAATACCCACCTTGCCACCCTTTTGTCCTTCCATAGCACGAGGTGTAATCGTAAGATCAAAGGTCTTACTATCACGGCGAACCGTCCACTTCATCGGCTTGTCTTGAGAATCCGCAATCAGTTTGATCATGTTTTCAACATTTGCACCAATGGCTATTCCATTCACCGATTCGATGATATCTCCCTTATGCAAATCAGCTTCAGCGGCAGGCATACCTGCTGTAATTTCACTAATTTGGACATAAGTCGGGTTGTCCACTTGTATGCCGACCATCTGAATATGCAGACCAAACAAAATAAAAGCAAGAATAAAATTCATCAGGGGTCCAGCAAAAATAGCCATCGCACGCTGTCCTACTGTTTTACTCCCGTACTGCCGATCCTTGGGTGCAATCTGAATGGATTGACCTTTGGTTACCATCATCGCTTGCGGATGTACAGTGTATTGCTGATCTTCGCCATCCACATCCAATTTTAAAGTTAATGACTGTTCCAGATCAATATCCAACACTTCGCCGCGCACCACATTTTTACGATTATCCAGTTGATCTAGATAGATGGTTTTAACGACGTCATCCGTTACGCGTACAGCAATCGTTTGTCCGGCCTCAATTTCATTGACCTCCGGATCCTCTCCCGCCATGCGGGCAAAGCCACCGAACGGCAACAAACGCAACGTAAATCGCGTCTCGTTTCTTTTATAAGAAAACAGTTTCGGACCGAAACCGATCGCAAACTCCCGTACCAGAATCCCGGCGCGTTTGGCAAAATAATAATGCCCCCATTCATGCACCGTCACTATGACGAAAAACATGAGCACCGTCATCAACACTATTTGAATCGTTTCCAATCGTTTCTGTTCCCCTTTCAATGAGATCGAGTTTGTCTTCCTAGATTATCATTATTCTCCGATCCCGCACAAGAGAATCACATTTCGTTTCTAACCCAACATTAGCCTACAACCCCGCAGATATGCTACGAGTCTCTTCGTCACAGGCTTCAATTGCAGAAAGATCAGGATTAGCCACATTGACATGCCGCTCCAGCACACGTTCAATAATAGCTTCAATATGCAGAAAAGAAATTTCTCCACGCAGGAAACGGGCAACTGCAATTTCATTAGCCGCATTAAATGCGGTCGGTGCTGTACCACCCATTTTACCACATTCGAAGGCAAGCCTTAAACAAGGAAAACGATTATAATCCATTTCCTTAAAATGGAGTTTACCCACTTCAGCTAGTGACAACGGCTTCGCCGGGGACTTCATACGCTCAGGGTAAGTCAATGCATATTGAATGGGTACTCTCATGTCCGGATTCCCAAGTTGAGCAACAATGCTTGTATCCTGAAACTCAACATAGGAATGAATAATGCTTTCCGGATGAAGCAACACATGAATGTGCTCATAATCAAGTCCGAATAGCCAATGCGCCTCAATGACTTCCAGCCCCTTGTTTACCATCGTTGCTGAATCAATCGTAATTTTGGCCCCCATTGACCAATTGGGATGCTTGAGTGCATCTTTCACTGTAACTTCACGCAACTGTTCTCTTGTCAAATCTCGAAAAGAACCCCCTGATGCTGTGAGGGTAATATGTGCCACATCTTTCATACGCTCACCATTCAAGCATTGGAAAATAGCTGAATGCTCACTGTCAATCGGCAGCAACGGCACTCCTTTCGCCCGAGCCCGCGCTGTGACCAGATGACCAGCAGTAACCAGTGTCTCCTTATTGGCCAAACCGATCTGTTTTCCAGCCTCAATCGCGGCCAGCGTGGAGTGCAATCCGACACTGCCCATTACAGCCGTCACAACCATATCCGCCTCCGTGTTCGCAGCAAGCTCAACGAGTCCTTCATTTCCCCAATACAGTTCCATTCCAGAAGGCAGTAAAGGACGAATTTCATCCGCCAACTGCCGAGTACCCACAGACACTTTTTTGGGTTTATAAAGATGCGCCTGCTCAGCAAGTAACTTTATATTAGAACCACCTGCTAAAGCCTCAACAGTAAACTGATCCGGGTGCATGGACACTACATCCAGCGTTTGAGTTCCAATAGAACCGGTTGAACCAAGTACCGTAATTCTTTTCATGATGCACCTTCCTATCCTGAAAATCACTTTTATCCAGGAGCTCATTGATTATTATTCAGGCAGCTATGCTACTGGTTCCAACCTTCTAGTAGCGCAGAGTGAGCAGCATAGAGATTAGCCTGAGCATAAACTGTAATCAATAGACTCATGGAAGCAGCATCAGCATATGTACAAATGGAAAAACGACAATCCAGCTGTCGCAACGGTCTAGTATACCACCGTGCCCTGGCAGCAGATTACCGGAATCTTTAATGCCGTACACTCGTTTGTATGCAGATTGTACCAAATCGCCCAGTTGTCCCACAACTGCACATGACAAACCGATGCCGATGGCTTTGCCCCATGGCAGCAGTCCACCCGATAATCCAGCGAATACAAGAGCTATAACCAACGCTAAAACGATGCCGCCAATGGATCCTTCGACCGTTTTATTCGGACTAATCGCAGGCCATAATTTCGTCTTTCCTGCCATTTTGCCTACAAAATATGCCCCTGCATCACTTGCCCAAATACAAGCCAATAATAAAAATGTCCATAACAGTCCATGTTCCATATGACGTGATTCCGCAATATACGAAAATCCAAACCCTATATAAACGGTACCAAGAAATAATATAGCTACCGTTTGAATCGGGATTTTATTTTTTGTTCCTACCGTGATGATCATAAAAGCTATCATTACCAGCCAAAGCATACTGGCAAAGGGTAAGGGTGAGTGCAAGCCAAAAGGTTCATACGGGAATACAAAAGCTAATATGCTTACGTATCCAAGTATTGCTGTACCTCCAAAAGGAGATACCTGCGTCATTCGTGCGAACTCATAAAATCCGATTAGGGCCATCGCCAATATAAGCAAATGGTAGGCCAAGCCGCCCCACAGGACCATCGCCAAAAAGAATATGCCTGCCAGAATACCGGTAATTAATCTCTGTCTCAACGGCTTTCATCCTCCATTTACTTCAGTCCGCCATACCGTCGTGTTCTTTGCTGATATTCGATCACTGCTTCGTATAAGTGTTCTTTCTTAAACTCAGGCCAATAAATATCAGTAAACCACAACTCACTGTAGGCAAGCTGCCAGAGCATAAAATTACTAAGTCTAAGCTCACCGCTTGTTCGAATCAGTAAATCAGGGTCTGGCATACCGCTAGAAAGCAACGTACTACCGATCAGCTCAGATGTTATATCTTCCGATTTAAGCTTCCCATCCGCAATTTGACGGCCCAATGTTTGCATGCATTCGGTGATTTCCAACCGACTTCCATAATTTAATGCAAAATTAAGAACAAGTCCGGTATTATTTTCAGTTCGTCGAGTCGCTTCAGTCAGCGCTTCAACGGTATGGGAAGGTAAATGTTCTTTATTGCCCATCATACGTACTTGCACATTTTTTTCAATCAACTCATCTAGCTCAATAGCCAGAAATTCCTGCGGTAAGCGCATTAGAAAATCAACTTCGTCCTTTGGACGCGTCCAATTTTCAGTTGAAAATGCAAACAAAGTCAAATACTTAATACCCAGTTCATCCGCTGCAATTGCTGTGCGTTTCACTGCCTTCATTCCATTTTGGTGCCCTACAATCCGCGGCATTCCAATCCGTTTGGCCCATCTGCCGTTCCCATCCATGATGACAGCAACATGCTGCGGAATATTGTCTTTTGAAATGGCCGGTATTTGCTGTTTTTGTTCCCCGTTCCACCAAGACCGAACCCGTTTGATCATTCCAGTTCCTCCAGCATTCTCTGAAAATGTGCCTCAGGCTTGAAAAGAGACAAACCCCACCGTAAGGGAGGGGCTGCCAATCTTTTAGACTTCCATAATTTCTTTTTCTTTTGCAGCTAAAACTTTATCCACTTCAGCGATAAACTTATCAGTTGTTTTCTGGATATCTTCCTGATGTTTACGAGATTCGTCCTCGGAAATATCACTTTTCTCCAATTTTTTGATGTCATCATTGGCATCACGACGAATGTTACGAATAGCGATCTTCGCTTCTTCACCGTTCTTCTTTGTCAACTTCACCAAGTCAGTTCTGCGCTCCTCCGTCAAAGCAGGAATGCTAAGACGAATGGTGTTACCGTCATTCGAAGGTGTCAAACCTAAATCGGATTTTTGTATAGCGCGCTCGATATCGGCCAAGGAAGATTTGTCCCAAGGCTGAATCATCAAGGTCCGGCTGTCAGGTGTATTGATATTCGCCAGTTGGTTGACTGGAGTCATTGCACCATAATACTCTACCTGTACACGGTCCAGTAAAGCTGGTGTCGCCCGTCCTGCACGCAAAGATGCAAGATCACGTTGCAATGCCTGGATTGCTTTTTGCATGCGTTCCTCAGCACTCTTTTTCACAGATTGTGGCATTAATTTACACTCCCTTTGACGATCGTACCAATTTTCTCACCCAGCACGACACGTTTAATGTTACCTTGCTCTGTAATAGCAAAGACAATCAACGGAATATTGTTATCCATGCACAACGAGGAAGCAGTAGAATCCATGACACCGAGATTTTTGTTGAGCACATCCAAATACGTAAGCTGCTCATATTTCTCAGCTGTGCTATCTTTAAACGGATCAGCAGAATATACGCCATCCACTTTATTTTTAGCCATCAGAATCACTTCCGCTTCGATCTCAGCGGCACGCAGTGCAGCTGTAGTATCAGTCGAGAAGAACGGATTACCTGTACCTGCTGCAAAAATAACAACCCTACCCTTTTCTAAATGACGGATAGCTCTACGACGAATGTAAGGTTCTGCAATCTGTTGCATCGCAATGGATGTTTGTACACGGGTAGGTACCTCAATCTGTTCCAAAGCATCCTGTAAGGCCAGTGAGTTCATCACCGTTGCCAGCATACCCATGTAATCTGCCGTGGCCCGGTCAATTCCGTTGGCACTTCCAGCAATACCGCGCCAGATGTTACCGCCACCACACACGATAGCAACTTCTACTCCCAGTTCCACTACGTCTTTGACTTGTTCGGCAATGGATGCAATCGTATCCGCGTCAATACCGTAACCGTTAGGACCTGACAGCGATTCACCACTAACTTTCAGGACAACACGCTTAAACACAGGTTTTTCCAAATGATCACCCTCCAATATCATTTATACTTTATGTAACAGGATAGGTGTCCTGTTGCAAGAAATGGAACACTGATGTGTCCCATTTCCATTTTTCCATATGCGATTACCGTTCGTTGGTAATTATTGTTTCACTTGAGACATAACTTCTTCGTAGAAGTTGTCTTCTTTTTTCTCCAGACCTTCACCCAGTTCAAAACGAACAAAGCGACGCAGGGAGATGTTTTCGCCAATCGTACTGATTTTTTCGTTGATAAGCGTGGAGATTGTTTTGTCTGGATCTTTGATGAAAGATTGCTCCAACAAACAGAACTCTTCATAGAACTTACCAATACGGCCTTCAACCATTTTTTCAACAATTTTTTCTGGTTTACCTTCGTTCAGCGCTTGTGCTTTCAGGATTTCTTTTTCTTTTTCGATCTCTTCCTGTGGCACTTCTTCACGACGAACATAACGAGGGTTCGATGCAGCGATATGCATTGCAATGTCGCGTACAAAATCTCTGAACTGGTCTGTTTTAGCTACGAAGTCTGTTTCGCAGTTTACTTCTACCAGTACGCCGATACGGCCGCCAGCATGAATGTAGGATTCAACAACACCTTCAGTAGCAATACGACCTGCTTTGTTGGCTGCAGCTGCAAGTCCTTTTTCGCGCAGAACTTCAACCGCTTTTGTCAAATCACCGTTTGCTTCTTCAAGCGCTTTTTTACAATCCAGCATTCCTGCGCCTGTTTTTTCACGAAGCTCTTTTACTGCGCTAGCATTAACTGCCATATTATTTCCCTCCAAATTTGATTTTCAGTGGTATACCGTGCTTATTCCTTAAAAAAAGGGTAGTGAGAGGTTATACACCTGCCAACCACCCTTTTCATTTAATTCATATAGTTATTTCCTAATGGAAATGTTATGCTGTAGTTTCTTCGCCTTGGTTTGCTTCCATAACTGCATCAGCCATTTTACCTGTCAGCAATTTAACAGCGCGGATTGCGTCGTCATTACCTGGGATAACATAGTCGATTTCGTCTGGATCGCAGTTTGTATCAACGATACCTACGATTGGGATACCCAATTTGCGAGCTTCAGCAACCGCGATACGTTCTTTGCGTGGATCAATGATGAACAGAGCACTTGGAAGGCCCTTCATGTTTTTGATACCGCCCAAGAATTTTTCAAGACGATCTTTTTCTTTGCGAAGAATGATAACTTCTTTTTTAGGAAGAACTGCGAATGTACCGTCTTCTTCCCAAGCTTCCAGTTGTTTTAAACGGTCAATACGTTTTTGAATCGTTTGGAAGTTAGTCAGCGTACCACCCAACCAACGTTGGTTAATGTAGAATTGACCAGCGCGTGCTGCTTCTTCTTTAACGGAATCTTGTGCTTGTTTCTTCGTGCCTACGAACAGAATTGTACCATTCTCAGCTGCAATGCTTTTTACAAAGTTGTAAGCTTCCTCAACCTTTTTCACTGTCTTTTGCAAGTCAATGATGTAAATACCGTTTCTTTCAGTGAAGATATAACGATCCATTTTCGGGTTCCAGCGACGTGTTTGGTGACCAAAGTGAACCCCAGCTTCCAAAAGCTGTTTCATGGAGATTACTGCCATCTTCACGCACCTCCTAAGTTTGGTTTTTTGTGTGTCCTCCGCCGACATCATTTTCCATAAAGACTTTCCATTGGAAAGCACCCTTTATAAAATTAACCGACGTGCGTTTTTAACACCGTTAATTAATATACCATAACACTTGCATCGTTGCAACCAACTTTTCGACAATAGTTAGAACAACGCAAGATGTGACGTTTTACGCCTCTCATTGAACTTTTCAGCAAGAATAAAAGCCGTCCACTTCCCAGTCTGGTCAGTTGGACGGCTTTTTCGTAATTTTAGTAATGATAGAACTGAAATCCTCACCTTTAGCAAACTGATAGGTACCGGTACGAATTTTGGTATTGATTTTTTTAGCCTTAGCTGCTGCCTCAAATGCACTAGCATCCGATACGACCCCTGCCCGTTGCAATCCTGATGCCACACTTCTCAAATTGCTTCCGGATGCAATGCTATACTGCACTTGTGGGGTGGCAGGCTGCTTGGGGATATTGGGAGTCGCTGTAGTGCCAGAACTTTGAGTTTGCGGCTTATTCGGACTTTGTGGAACCGATGTGCTGGTCGAAGGTTTAGAACCAGCCGAGGATATGCTGTTTGCAGGTGCCTTTGGTGTTGCTGGCGTTTGAGCTGGTTTAGCTTTTTGGGGTGCAACGGGAGTTTTATTACCTTCCTTGATCACCTTATTACGCCATTCCTCTTCTGTCATTTTCGGGTTAGAGCTGTCACTGACCTGGAGATTTAATCCGGCTGCTGCCTTTTCTAATTGCTCTCGCGTCATGTTTTTCGGGTCTGTGGAAGTTTGCTGCGATTGCCCCTGACCGATCAATGCCAGTTGCAATAGCAATGCCCCCGTTATAAGACCAGTACCCATGCCTAACATAAATGAACGGTTTTTGATCACGTTACATCCTCCCGCTCCGCGAGTTGCAAAATAAGCTGTACTTCACCCCGTTGAATGCCTGATTGCTTAGCTATATAGTCCACCGACTTACCTTGCTCATGCAGCGCAAACAACTCTTGATAACGATCACGGATGGACTCTGCTTCCTGCTCAGTTTCAGGATCTTGTAATGCCGTCTGTTCCTCCATAGTTATGAGGGGAGCTTCTGAACCAGAGTAGCCTTCCTGCACAGACATCTCAGGTTGCGGACTTTGAAATTGACCGTATGCAACCGCTGCCTGATGAGAAGCAGCTGTATGTTGTATTTCCTTAGGTACAGGCTCGGTTTGCATAGACACAGTTGCAAACATAGCCTGGCGCTCAAGCTCCACGATACGGCTCCGAAGCTCAGCTACTTGCTCCTGTAATGCCGCCTGTTTCACTGTATGCTCCTGCTTCATACCAGAAACGAGTTCAATCAACTCGTCATTATCGTTTTCAATATCGGCCATATATTGCTCTAATGTGGCCTCGACCTTTTGGACGACGGCCTCTTCTGTTCCCCGGCCTGGCTGACGCTTAGGCTGTAGCCAGGCGTAGACAACAGCTGCGGCGCCCAGCAGAACAATATAAATCCATGGTTGATCCACTGCCCATCGTCTCCTTTAATAACGCTTCTCCACCTGTCGGATCAGAGCGAAAAATCAATATGGTGTCCCTTGAACGGATGCTCTGCCGGATGCTCCTTAGGCAGTTCAGCCTCATCTGGCCGGGAGCGGCTCTGCTGGGAAGAATCTCTGCTCTGCCCCCCTGTTTGCCGCTCACCGACGAATGTTTCCGCAGACTGATCTACAGCACTGCTTCGCTGACGCAAGTTCTCCGTCTCCAGCGCGGCCTTTTGTCCAAGCAATGCTTGATCATTCATCGGCCGCTGCTGGGACTCACTTTGGTATTTTCCAGCTTCGCTGGTGCGAGGTACGGCAATTTGCAATTCAACAGCCTTCAAGCTCATTGGACCACACCCTTTCCGATTGGGCATCCGTATCTTTCTTCCAAGGAATACAATGTTAAATGTTGTTTATCAGTGTGCCGAATTACACGTAGGAGGACATGCTGATGTCTCCCTCATGATAATAAAACGCCATTCTTTCCACTGAATCTTTAATAAATTTTGTATATCTGCCGATAACTATTTTAGAGCCACCATAAATCACATTTTTCACTTCTACCCGTGCGCGGCTTGTATCCTCTAATGTTCGTTCAATTTCAAGCATTCTGGACTTGGTTTCCAAAAGCTCCTGTTCATTAGATTTTTTAGTAGATGTCAGCTTGATTCGCATAGCCATTCTTTCAGGTGCAAGCTGTCCGGCGGCGGCAAGCTGATCCAATATGGTAAGAGCCTTATTCGTTTTATCCTGGCTGTCTGTCTGCTGCTTCAAACGTGCGCGGAGTTCTGTCAGTTCATCGCGCAGTTCGGGAAGTACACCCACTTCGATATTGGTAGCTGTGGACATCGTATTACCGACGGTACGAGCCACTACCTTTTTACCAGCTTGTACACTGCCACCTACGATAAGCCCTTTTGTCCCTTCGCAGATTACATTATTACTCGCTTTGATCTGGGAATGCATGATACTCTGGGATACAAGTACATCGCCTCCCGCAATCACGTTACCATCTTGTATAAACGAGCATTTCACATTTTGTGCAGCTTTCACGAACCCCTTATGGTATCCGATAATACCGCCAGTGATTTCCACTGAACCTTCCGCCACAATTTCGGCCCCTTCCACACCACCGATGACACGAATGTCGCCAGCCGCCCGAACCCGGAAACCTGTCAAAACATTCCCACGAATGACGACGGTTCCAACAAAATCAATGTTGCCGACACTATAATCGACGTCCCCGTTAACTTCATATACGGGGAACACATTAAGTTTGCCCTTTTCAGTCGTAGTTACCAGTCCGTCAATAGCCGCATACATCGCAACACCTTCTGGATGGATCACTACATTTTTTCCAACTTTAAAACGCGCCTCTTTACCTGGAAGAAAAGGAATTTCCTCTCCGGTTACAGCAATCCCCGGTACACCTGGCAGAGGATCAACCCGTTCGGCAATCAGTTGACCACGTTTTACATTTCTTAAACGAGTTAGTTCTTTATAATCCACCCGTCCATCCACGGTTTCAAGCGGCTTATGTGCATCTTCGCCAGTCACAATATCAGCCAGATTGATTTTTCCGTCTGTGCCATGGATCGGCTGCTTTCCCTGAGCAATCAGTAATTTTCCGAAGAAATGATCTTCTGGACTTGCCGCAAATACGCGAATTGCATCGGTTATTAAACCGTAGGATATTTTTTGGTTGCTTAGAAAACGCTCTAATTCTTCCACAGAACAGGCAAAGCCTTCTTCACGTTTGGCAAACTCCAAGTAGGCGGTTTGTTTGTCAGGTGAGACAACCACTTTTAAAAACTGGTCCAAAGCATATTGCTTCTCCACAAGGGTGCTCCTTCCGTCTAACTGTTACTGTAACCTCCCGTACGTTAATCTTTACGCATTAGCAAATCCCGTTGTTTGTCCAATGTCGCTCTCAGACGTAATATTGCTTTGGAGTGCAACTGTGAAATTCGCGATGGAGATAGCGACATGACCTCAGCGATTTCGCTGAGTGACAAATCCTCGTAATACAATAAAGAAACAACGATACGTTCTTTTTCAGTCAATTTATCAATGCCTTGTGCAAGGGCATCACGAAGTGTAAATTCATTGACCTTATGATCCGGATTTTTCGCCTTCTCGTCCACCAAAAGGGAAAGCCGTGTTTCCGATTCCTCTTCGCGGATCGGGTCCTCCAGGGAGACAATCGACATAACGGCGACCTCCTGGATCATGCTTTGAAACTCTTTCTCAGAAACGTCCAAATAATGACTCATCTCTTCGTCGCTTACCGTGCGTAGATATCTTTGTTCCAAGTGCTGGTAGGCATCCTCGATTTTTTTCGCTTTTTCCCTAACTGAACGAGGAACCCAATCCCCTTGACGAAGACCATCCAAAATCGCTCCACGAACACGCCAAGAAGCATAGGTCTCAAACTGCAAGCCACGCTCATAGTCAAATTTCTCTAAAGCGTCAATCAAACCCATAACGCCGTTGCTCGCCAGATCATCCTTGGATACATTTTTAGGCAAGCCTACTGCAAGACGGCCTGACACATATTCCACAATATGGAGATACTTTTCAATTAACTGTTTTTTTGCTTCCTTGTCACCGTGTTCTTTCCATTGTTCCCATAGTTCGGAATGGTTCAAATGAGCGGCTTTACGCTCGTTCATCGGCTTCACCCTCCTTATTTGTCTGTCAGGTGACGAACGGCCTTGGCCAATTCTTCAGGGTCCTTGTTGGAAACCAGCTTAGGTGGGTTTAAAGGTGCAAAACCATTATCCCCCTCGTCCGTCTGCTCTGGTTTCGGTTTCAGCAATTCATTCAGGTCTTCATTTTCGTCTGGTGTCGTCAGGTCCAGATTCCCCCCTACGCCATCTACCTGAGAGCTTGCCCGGCTTTGGGCATTCCCCAGATCTGGCCGCGCTACAACACCTAGTGTCCAGCGCAGCACAAATGCAAGTAGGAACCAAAAAACGAAGGCGATCAAGCCACGAATTAAGCTCGTGGTCAGCAGATTGCTGCCAACGGACAACACAAAAGTCAGAATAAATCCGACTACTCCAGACCAAAGATTAATGCGTAAGCTGCCAAATAACATGTTTATAATTCCTTTACACCTTTTTGTACGCTTCGAATATTCAAAACGCCAGTTTCAGAGTCCAACTCAATCGTTCGTCCATAATTGCCGCCTGTGTCCTCCGCAATCAAAGGAATGCCGAGATCTACGAGCATTTCCTTGCATGATTCTACATTACGTGGACCAATCCGCATGGTGTCTCCACTACCAGCAAAGGCGAACATCTGCGCTCCCCCTGCCATTTTGGCAATCAGCCTGCGTCGTTCTGCACCCAATTTCAGCATCCTCTCAAATAACTCGGGCAGCGCCGTATCCGCATATTTGGCTATATTCAGCTGCCCTTCACGCGCAATATCTGAGGACGGTAGCATCACATGTGCCATGCCTGCCAGTTTCAAATGAGGATCATAGAGGGTCAATCCGACGCAGGAGCCAAGTCCTGTCGTACGAATCGAGTTCGGATTGCTGGTAACATTTAAATCTGCCATGCCGACTTTAATGATGCTTTTATCCTCAATCATCGTTCATCGGGACTCCTAACGACCTAAAGATTTTCCCGAACGATTCTGGATCAGGAATCAGGAAAAATTGACCCTCTATCTGATTCTGCCCTTCCAGAAACGATGTGTCAATCAATAATGCAGCATCTCCCATCTGCCCAAACTGCAGCAGTCCGTAGCTAAGAATTGCTCCTGCCATGTCCAACGCCAGCGCAGGGACTGTTGGATACATGGATAAACGTGTGAAATCGGCCAGCGAAGACAGGTAAGAGCCCGCTAAAATGTTTCCGATCTCCGACAGGGCTGAGTGCTCCATTTCGTTAAAACTGTCCTCGTCATCTGAAGGAATATTTGCCAAACGGGAAAGTAAGCCTTTTGCCGCCTGAGGCTGCAATATGAAGAATAGATTGCCGGGAGCTTCCCCTTCTACCCTAAAAAATATTGCAACAACAAGTTGCTCATTTCCACCGACTTTATCGGCAATTTCCTCAAAAGGCAGCATTTGTACTTTGGGCACACCCATGTCGACCGGTTTATTGAGAAGCCGGGAGAGCGCTGTAGCAGCGTTCCCCGAGCCAATGTTGCCGACTTCTTTCAACACATCCAACTTGAAGTCTTCGAGATTCCCAAGATTCTCCATATATTAATCCTCTAAGCCTTCCAGTTGGTTCATTTCGCTACGATTCAGGACTTCGGACAAGTTCAGCATAATCAACAAGCGCTCTTCACCAATTTTAGCAACTCCGCGAAGATATTTAGCCTTAACTCCGCCAATCACTTCCGGTGGTGTCTCGATATTGTCAGTATTCAGGTCAATAACGTCATTCGCTGAATCAACGATAAAGCCGACTTGCATTTCGCCCACTGCCACGATAATGATGCGGGTTTGATCGGTATATTCAGCTTCAGGCAATCCAAATCGGCCACGAAGATCTATAACCGGAATGACTACGCCTCTCATGTTGAATACGCCTTTTACAAAATCGTAAGTTCTTGGAACCCGTGTAATCGGCACCATGCGTTCAATAGATTGGACTTTTTCTACTTCAACACCGTATTCCTCTTCACCAAGCTTAAATACGATAACTTTAATTTCTTCTCCCATGTCTAAAAACCCTCCTTATTGATGTCAGCAACTTCACATTTCTTTCATTTCTGATGAAGACATTATTTAATGAAAACATTCGGGTCAATGATCAACGCAACCTGACCGTCACCCAGAATCGTGGCACCTGAAATTCCTTGGATGTTTGGAAGGTATTTGCCCAGATTTTTAAGGACAATTTCACTTTGTCCCAAAAAGTCCTGTACAGAAAGAGCTGCCAAACGGTCTCCCTTGCGGATGACCACGACCTCTGTCTCTTCTTCTTCATCTTCATTGAAGTCCGGTACCTCAAACAGCTGACTCAAGGAGATGAGCGGGATATGAGAATCGCGGAAAGCAATCATTTTATTGCCATGTACAGAACGAATTTGTGTCCGTTTGACAATCGCAGTCTCCACAATGGAGGACAATGGGATCGCATATTTTTCAGAACCGATCTGTATCATCATGGCTGCAATAATGGATAGGGTGAGCGGCAATTGCACAGAGAAATTAGTGCCTTGGCCCAGTGTAGAGTGAACCGTAACATTGCCACCCAAAGCAGTGATTTTGGATTTAACAACGTCCAAACCGACACCGCGTCCTGATACGTCTGAAATGACTGCAGCTGTGCTAAAGCCTGGAGCAAACAATACCTGATAAGCTTCCTCGTCGGTCATGACCGCTGCTTGCTCTGCTGTCAAAATCCCTTTAGAAATAGCACTGTTTAGTACCTTATCGCGATTAATACCATTTCCGTCATCTTCAATCTCGATGAATACGTTATTTCCGCTATGAAAAGCACGCAAGTTAACCGTTCCTGTCTCAGGTTTACCAGCTGCAATCCGATCGGCTACCGACTCAATGCCATGATCCACGGAGTTACGAAGCAAATGCACCAGAGGATCGCCAATTTCGTCGATAACAGTGCGGTCCATTTCAGTCTCTGCTCCAGTAATAACCAAATCAAGTTTTTTATCCAGCGATTTGGCCAGATCGCGCACCATACGCGGAAAACGATTGAAAACAGTGTCTACTGGTACCATCCGCAATTTAAGAACGACGTTTTGTAAATCGCTGCTCACACGACTCATGTGCTCTACCGTTTCTGTCAGTGCTGGATTGGAAGCTTCACTTGCCAACTGCTCTAACCGCACGCGGTCAATGAGCAACTCGCTAAATAAGTTCATAAGTACATCCAGACGTTCAATATCTACACGAATCGTACGGTTATGCGTAGGGGCAGCTGCCTTAGCTGCTGGCGTCTTACCTGCAGCTGGCTTAGCCACAGAGGCCGCAGCTGAAGACTGCGGCTGGGATGGAGCAGGTGATTGCACGGCAACAGGAGCTTCCTGTACCGCAGCAGTCTCAGCCAGTCCAGCAGTAACTTCGCTCATTTGTTTAAGCGATTCCTGATCTAGTTGTACCACTGAGACAGTGTCAATTTCAGAAATGCCCGCGATTTCCTTTTCCAGCTCCCTAACTTCTTTCTGCGTTATGTAATATAACGAGAAGCTTTGCTCGAATTTCTCCTGCTCAATATCCTGTACCGACGGATAGGCCTTGACGATTTCACCAGAGTTTTCCAGTGTATTAAACACCATAAAAGCACGCGCCGCCTTTAACTGGCTCTCTGAGCTGATTGTTACCTGTATATAGTGAACACGATGTCCTTCAGAAATAGATTGCTCCAGTACAGAATACTGGAACTGATCCAAAACAAGCCCAGCACTATCGTTTTTGCCCACTTTTTTAGATGGAGACTCCTCAGTCGCGGCATTTGCGCCGGTCTTTTGGAAATCCCCGCTCACGATGGATTGTAGTGAAGATACAATAGAGGAGACATCCGCTTTTCCGTCGCCTCCCTCTGTAATGTGCTGCACCATGGACTCCAGAGCATCCAATCCCTTAAATAAGGTATCGAATATAAATTCATGCATCGCCAGCTTGTTGTTACGTACAAGATCAAGAACGTTTTCCATTTGGTGAGTAAGCGATGCTAGGTCTTCAAACCCCATCGTAGCAGCCATTCCCTTGAGGGTATGGGCAGAACGGAAAATCACCTGAACGATGCCTAGATCAGTTGGATTGCTTTCCAGTTGAAGCATTTTTTCGTTAAGAGATTGCAGATGATCATTCGACTCATCAATAAACATGTTTAAATATTGGTTCATGTCCATTGTGAGACACCTCCTCCATGAGTTACACTCCGATTATTTCACAACTTGTACAAGCTTGGGGGCGATCTCCTGCATTGGCAGAAGGTGACGCACACATTTTAACTCTACTGCTGAGCGGGGCATTCCGTACACTACACAAGTTTCCTCATTTTCAGCAAATGTGGATTGTACCCCAGCATCATAAAGCTTCTTCATCATTTTGGCCCCGTCGCTCCCCATTCCAGTGAGCAATACTAGATGCCGCTCCAACGAGGTTAACGAGAGCAACGATTCAAACATCGTATCTACGGAAGGACGGTGACCATTGCGAGCTTCCTCCGTCTTCAGTGACACAGTGTATTTACCACCAGCTCCTGGTACAATTCTTAGTTGATATCCCCCTGGGGCAATGTAGGCCGTTCCAGTCTCCAACGTCATTCCCTGCTCAGCCTCCACAACTCGGAGTGGACTTAACGTGTTTAAGCGTTGTGCCAGCGAACGAGTGAAGTTTGGCGGCATATGCTGAACGATAACGATTGGAGCAGGAAAATCACCAGGAATGCGTTCCAACAGCGTCTTAAGCGCCCGCGGACCGCCCGTAGAACATCCCACCGCCACTAGTTTGCGAAAGTTGGACGTGTGCACACCTTTTTTAAGTGACAATCCCTTAGGTGCGGCAGGAACTGTAGGTGCCGTTACTTGAGGCGTAGCAGCCGCAGGAATAGGAGTAGCTGATGAAATCACCGTCTTACGGGGCTCCGGTTTTACCAGCCCTGCTTTATCCTTACCATGCAGCGATTTGCCAGCGGCCGTAGTAGTACTGGTTAGTTGCCCTGGTGTTCGTCCTACCCCCTTGGACAAATCTTCCTTCTTCTGAACAGTAGGTGCTTGGACTGACTTATTGCTTGGCTGAGCAGCTGGCTGCTGTTCTATGCGCCCCGCTGTAACAGATGTTCCAGACTGTTGTCGTTTAGTTTCCTGCTTGGCTACTGCCGGGGCGGACTTGCCAACATCACGCTTCGGCTGAGCTGATACAGCAGGTGAAGGAGCAAGCGGAACAACAGGAGACTTGTCTGTCGAAGCTTGACTGCCTGATCGCTTCTCAGTCACAGCCTGTCCTGGAGGCTTTTGCTGTGGCGTTTTTTTCGCTTGTTCCAATGCAGCTTTGCGCTCATTAGCTTCCTTGCGCTCCAGACGACTCCGCACTGCTTGCATAGCAGTGTGCATCTGTTCCAGCAGCGCCTTGCTCACTTGCTCAATATCTTGCGCATGAGCGATGGAAGGCTTTCTTATAAAATCGAAAGCTCCTGCCTCCAGAGCCATGATGGTCTCCTTCATGCCTTGTTCATTAATGCCTGACAGCATAATTACAGGTAGCGGATGCGCTGCCATAATCAATGGCAATGCTTCAAGACCATTCATTTCAGGCATCTCGACATCCATGGTGACCAAATCGGGCTGCAATTCCTTCACTTTCTCTACAGCCTCTTTGCCATTGGCGGCTGTACCTACGATGTTGAACGACTCATCTCTTACAATTAAATCTGTAATAATTTTGCGCATAAAGGCCGAATCATCTACAACCAGCACCCGGTAAGCACACATGTTAAACACCTCTGTTTCCTCTCATCAAAATCAATGTACAGAACGCCGCAACCATTTTTGCATAAACCCTTTAATTCCACTCAATGCACCTGATTGCGGAATCTGTGGCATTGCTGCAAAACGGTGTGCCAGATTCAATACATCTCTTGAAGCCGCACATCCCGGAAAAGCAACCATAAATGGTACTTGCCTTTTGACTGCTTGCATGACATGAGTATCATCACTGATATGTCCAAGCAACGGGATATCGATCTCCAAAAAGCGTTTCGCAACCAGTGCGATCTTATCGGCAACTTGACGGGCCTCATTATCGTTATCGGCACGATTGACTATAATTTTGAATACCGTATCCTTTTGCAAACCGCTGACGACTTTAATTAGCGCATACGCATCTGTTAAGGACGTCGGTTCCGGTGTAGTTACAACCAGGCATTCGTCAGCTGAAGTGATGAATTTAAGGTTTTCTTTGGATAAACCTGCACCTGTATCAAATAGAATATAATCCATATCTGCCGCCATTTTCTCTACTTCTTCGGCAAAATAATTCAGATCGTCATCCGATAACGTAAACAATTCGCTCAAACCCGATCCTCCAGCAATATAAGGCAAACCACCTACACCCGTTTGAATAATTTCATCAATTGATTTCTCACGTTTTAGCAGGTGAAAAAGATTGTATTGTGAATTGGCTCCCATTAATACATCAATATTGGCCATACCTATATCAGCATCAAACACAAGTACCCTTCGACCAAGGGATTGCAGAGCAAGAGCAAAGTTCAGCGTGAAATTGGATTTGCCCACCCCGCCTTTACCACTGGTGATCGTTATAATTTTTGCTTGACGATTACGTGGGGGCAATCGATATTTATCCAAGGAAGAAGCCATTTGTCTAAGTGATTGGGCTTGGTCACTCATATGGAATCTCCGTTAACTCCTGTTGATGTTTTGGGTCCAAGCAGCATGCTTGTCACCATTTCTGTATCGGGATGAAGCAGGTCATCAGGAACATTTTGTCCATTGGTAATATAGGCCAGCTGCATCGGAAATTGATGCAAAAGATTAAACATTCCACCGCAGCTACCTGTCTCGTCCATCTTAGTAAACACAACCTTACCGAGACCAAACTTGCTGAAATGTCCAGTTATATTGAGCATATCTTTGCTTTTGGATGTTAGGCTGAGTACCAGATACGTCTCACTTTCATTAATAGGCGAAAGCAGACTTTGCAGTTCCGAAACAAGTAATTCATTTCGATAATTTCGTCCTGCCGTATCCATGAGGATCAGGTCACAATGTTCCAGACGTTGAATGGCTCTGTGAACGTCACCGGGAGATTGCACAACTTCAAGCGGTACATTCAAAATCGTAGCATATGTACGCAGTTGCTCGACGGCAGAAATCCGGTACGTGTCAGAAGTAATAAATCCAACTTTGCGATGATGCTTAAACAACTGTTCTGCTGCTAACTTGGCAATGGTTGTTGTTTTCCCTACTCCGGTAGGACCTGCCACATACACAATTTTGGTATCTTTGGAGATCCCTTTGTCCAGTCTTGTCTGAATAAAACTGGCCACTTCCTCACGAAAGGCTTGTTCCCAATCGAAAGTTTCAGGCGCAAAAGGGTGCTCGCTCCGACGCACATATACCTGTTCGAGCCAATACTCCAGTAAATCACGTTCCACTTCCTGTTCCAGCACACGCTCACAAATCTCTTGCAGCGGCTCCGGCCAAGTACTTTCCATTGAAGAGTTTCGGGAAAACCGAGTCATCATAGCTTTCATTTCCCGCAATTCATTAAGCAGAGCCTGATTTTCCTCCGCTCCGCTCTTGTCTGAAACGCTTGCTTCAATGGGCTGTTTAAACAGTTCACTGGATGATTTCATGTTCGAAAGTAATGCTTCATGATCAAGTGCTTGAGACGTAGTCTCCAGATTATTAGCAGACCTAGATGACAAATGCTCAGTTGCTGAAGCTGCTTGTTCTGCATCGATCATTAATTCAGCTTGTTCTTCTTTGGAACCACCCGTCATCTGCGTTACCCGCCGGTAAGCTTCTGGAGCAGCTTGTCTGGGAACCACAGGCATAAATGATTTTTCTGGCTGTTCAGGAGCGTTCATTTGAGGTGAAGCCGCCCGGGCAAGCTCTTGTGAAGATGGTCCAAACCGTCGTGGCTTTTGAGGTTGCTTCTCCTCTACCGCTGCAACCACTTCGATTTTCTTTTTACTGAACATTCCCATGAAACCGCCGACCTTCATTTCCTTTGTACTTAAAATGACGGCGTCTGTTCCTAAGTCACCCCTGATTTGCAGCATGGCTTCTGGCATGGTATCCACTACATATCGTTTTACTCTCATAAGTTCACCACCCCGACACTTTGAATTTCAACGTTCGGCTCCAGCTCACTGTACGACAGCACCGGGACATCCTGCATCGTCCGCTCCATCACTTGCCGCAAATACATACGAATTGTCGGTGACGTTAATACAATAGGCTGCTGTCCAGATTGAATAAGGCGGTTGATTTGCTCCATCATCCTTTGATACACCGTTTGCGTAGACACCGGGTCAAGAGCCAAATAGCTACCTTGCTCCGACTGTTGCACGCTTTCAGCAATTTTCTTTTCCAATCCTGGTCCCACTGTAATAACGCGTAACGTCTCCCCTTGTTGGGCAAATTGCTGCGTAATCTGGCGGGACAACGCCTGACGGACATATTCAGTCAGCACGTCGGGATCTTTTGTATAAGTACCGTAGTCAGCTAGTGTTTCGAAAATAGTCACCATATCGCGAATGGAGATTTTTTCTTTCAACAGCTTGGCTAACACTTTTTGTACATCCCCAATCGCAAGCACAGAAGGAATAAGGTCGTCCACCAGCACTGGATAATTCTCTTTGAGATTGTCGACCAGCGAACGTGTCTCCTGTCTACCAAGCAACTCATGAGCATGTTTCTTGATCGTCTCCGTAAGATGAGTAGCTACAACTGAAGGTGGATCAACTACGGTATAACCAGATAATTCCGCAACATCCTTGGTGTTCTCATCAATCCAGAGCGCAGGCAATCCGAAGGCTGGTTCCGTCGTTTCGATTCCTGTAATAGAATCATCGTCGTATCCTGGACTCATAGCCAGGTAATGATTTAACAGAAGCTCTCCGCCGCCCACGGTATTACCTTTAATTTTAATTACATACTCGTTAGGTTTGAGCTGAATGTTGTCTCGAATACGAATGACCGGTACAACCAAACCCAGTTCCAAAGCACATTGACGACGGATCATAATAATCCGATCTAATAAATCCCCGCCCTGCTGTGTATCCGCCAGCGGAATTAACCCGTATCCAAATTCAAATTCAATTGGATCTACCTGAAGCAAATTAATGACACTTTCCGGACTACGGACTTCTTCAATTTGTTGCTCCTCTTCCAGCTGTTCATCGGCTATTTGCTTGCGCTCCATATTGCCCTGCATTCTTCGAGCCGCAAAAAACAGCAGAATCGCCAGTGGAAGAGTTGTAATGATATGAATAGGTGTGAAAAGCCCTAATAATGCAATTGTGGCAGCCACAATGTAGATCAGTTTTGGATAAGAAAAGAGTTGTCCAGTTAAATCCTCTGCCAAGTTGCCATCTGACGTAGCCCGCGTAACAATCAAGCCTGACGCCGTGGATATGAGCAGTGCGGGAATCTGACTGACCAGTCCGTCACCGATGGTCAGGACAGAATAAGTCGACAGCGCCTCTTGAAATCCTTTTCCCTGAACGGCCATACCGATAATAAAGCCACCGACCAAGTTAATGATCAAAATGATAATACTAGCAATGGCATCACCTTTAACGAATTTACTCGCACCATCCATCGCTCCGTAAAAATCCGCTTCCCGTTCGATTTTACTGCGTCGTTCACGGGCTTGCTGCTCATTGATCAAACCTGCATTCAGATCCGCATCAATACTCATTTGTTTACCCGGCATTGCATCCAATGTAAACCGTGCGCCTACCTCAGCAACCCGCTCAGATCCCTTGGTGATAACAATGAACTGTACGACCACGAGAATGAGAAAGACAACAAAACCGACGGCAATTTGCCCTCCTGCAATCCAACTACCAAACGTAGCAACTACTTCCCCTGCATGGCCCTCACCTAAAATAAGTTTGGTTGTAGAGATATTAAGTGCCAAACGAAATAACGTTGTAATGAGCAGCAATGAAGGGAAAATAGAGAACTGTAAAGCTTCCTTCGTATTCATAGAAACGAGTAGAATCATTAAAGCAATAGAAATATTAATGACGAGTAGGATATCCAGCAGCCATGATGGGATCGGGAGAATCATCATAAGAACGATACCGATGACGCCTGCAAGGACAGTTATTTCTTTTATTTTCACGGGTCTCTAGCCCTCCGATCCCTTTATTTCACTTTACCTTTTAATTTATATACATACGCCAGCACTTCGGCAACGGCCTGAAACAGATCAGCTGGTATCGCATCCCCGATTTCGGCTCTTTGAAACAGCGCCCGCGCCAGCGGCTTGTTTTCCATCGTTATAACGCCGTTTTGCTTGGCAATTTCTTTAATTCGGAGCGCAACGTAATCTTGCCCTTTCGCAATAATCTGCGGCGCTTCCATCTCCGAACCGTCATATTTCAAAGCCACAGCAAAGTGCGTAGGGTTGGTAATGATGACATCTGCATTAGGAACCTCCTGCATCATACGCTGCATAGCCATACGGCGTTGACGCTCGCGAATTTTCCCTTTGATCAGCGGGTCACCCTCCATTTTCTTGTATTCATCCTTGATGTCCTGTTTGGACATTTTCAGGTTTTTCTCATGCTCATAACGTTGATACATATAGTCCAATACCGCTAAAACGAACAGCACCACACCAATTTTGAGCCCCAGTTCCATCGTTAATGAAGCTGTAAAGCTCAACATCTGATCGCCGGACATTTCAGCCAGTTTGGGTAGGTCAGCCTTTGTTTTCCAGAGTACGCTGTACACCAGATAACCAATTACGGTCATCTTTAAAACAGATTTCAGGAATTCAACCAATGACCTCATGGAAAAAATATTTTTGAATCCTTTAATCGGATCAAGCTTGCTAAACTTGGGCGTAATGCCCTCTCCAACTAATAAAAAGCCGATCTGCATGTAATTCGCTGCTATCCCGATGACAATGGCCCCAATAAAAATAGGTGCCAGCATAATCATGATTTGCACGCCATACTCACCCATCATTAGCAGCGTTGTGTTCGGCGTTACCTCCATAGAAAGCCGATTCACAAAAATATCCCGAAACAAGCGGACCGCATGATCCTTAAAATACCCGCCGAAAATCATGAGGCAAAAAAAAGTAACCAGCAGGACACCAGCGGCGGGCAATTCCATGCTTTTGGCAACCTGCCCTTTTTGTCTTGCATCCTGTTTCTTTTTGGGTGTAGCTTTTTCCGTTTTTTCCCCTGAGAACAACTGCAGGTTCATAGCATATTTAAATGACAAACTACGTTCCTCCAGACCAGACATTAAGGACGATTACCCATAATATCCAACAAATTGCGCATGGATTCGAACATCACAGAAAACAATTTCTCGAATATAAAAGCAAAACTTGGCATGAGAAGTAGTAACATGAACAGTCCCACAAAAATTTTGAGCGGTACACCAATGACAAAAATATTAAACTGGGGAGCCGTTTTAGCAAGAAATCCGAGTCCCACATCCGTTAAAAAGGTAGCCACTACAATGGGAGCAGCAATTTGAAAGGCCAGCATAAATGATTCCGCAAAAGAACGTACCAGGAATTCAGTTACACTGCCACCATACAGCTTTACAAAAAAATCATTTGTTAGCGGTACCCAATCATAGCTGTATAAGATAGCATTTAGCAGATGGTGATGCCCGTTTATGCTCAAAAAGAGCAATACAGCTAAAGCAAACTTGAAATTTCCTGTTAAAGGCGATGAAGCTCCTGTCATAGGGTCAAGCACATTGGCCATTCCGAAGCCTACCTGTAGGTCAATAAATGAACCAGCGGTTTGGATCGCAGTCATGAACAAATATGCAGTAAACCCCAATAACAACCCAATTAGCACTTCACGACCCACTAACAGCACATACGCTACATCAGTCGGTACCTGTTGATGCGTACCATACGTAAGATACACGACCAAAGCTAGAAATCCTGAAATTCCAACCTTAAAGATATTAGGTACCCCTCGGGTTGAAAAAATAGGTGCTACTACAAAAAATGAGGTAATCCGACAAAAAATCAGCAAAAAAACAGGAAAACTCTGTAACAATATGCTCATAACATTCAGCCTAACCTATATATTTGTACAAATTGTCCAGAATGTTATACGTAAAGTCCACTAATGTGGTCAATATCCAGGGCCCGAACAAAAGCAATGCCAGCAATACGGCAACAATCTTCGGAACAAAGGCCAGTGTCTGCTCCTGAATCTGGGTTGTCGCCTGAAAAATGCTGATAATCAAACCCACGACTAGCCCCAAAATCAGCATCGGAGCGCTCACCTTGAGTACAATATACACCGCTTGCCCAGCTAGGGAAAAAATAAACTCCGAAGTCATTGCCGTCCTCCTTGATTGCTGTCCCTGCATGAAATATTCATGTGTTAAAACTCAGAAGCAATGATTTGACTACCAAATACCAACCATCTACAAGTACAAATAGCAGTATTTTAAAAGGAAGTGAAATCATTACCGGTGGTAGCATCATCATCCCCATAGCCATGAGTGTACTCGCTACTACAATGTCTATAACTAAAAATGGTATGAAAATCATAAAGCCCATCTGAAAGGCCGTTTTCAACTCACTGATTGCATAAGCCGGAACCATCACCGTTAGTGGAATATCCTGATAATTCTTTGGTTTTTCCATCTTGGTGTATTTCATAAAGAGCAGTAGATCCTTCTCACGTGTATGAGAGAACATAAAGGTCTTGATCGGTACCGATGCCTTGTCCAGCGCCTGAGACTGTGTTATATCCCCCTTGAGATACGGCTGAAGCGCAGTTTCATTCATAGCTGAGAACGTCGGTGCCATAATGAATAAAGTGAGAAACAAAGCCAGTCCAACAAGCACCTGATTAGGCGGCATCTGCTGGGTTCCCAGCGAAGTTCGCACAAAGCCAAGCACAATCACAATTCGCGTAAAACTTGTCATAAGTACAAGCAACGCGGGCGCTACACTAATGACAGTAATAAGTAAAATAATAGACAGCGAGGTGGCACCGGGCTGTCCTTTGTCCGAATTGCCGACTTGAATATCAATGTTCGGAATCGGTTCCGCAGAGGCCGCCGTCACCGAAATGAAGCTGAACAAGACAAGCAGCAAACATGCAAGTATAATCTTTTTTCTCATGAATCTCCCGACCGATCTGTAGTATTCTCCTCATTGCGCAGCTTTTCAAGTTTATCCTTGCGATTCGGCATTTGCCGAAGCTTGGATTCAAACATCTCGTGAAAAGATGTCTCCTCTTCAGGCTGCTGCTGTGCCGCGTTGTTCCGGCGAAGCTTATCCGCAATTTTAGCGAATAGCGGGGCAATCGGGCCGCGCTGCAGAGAAGCTTCCTGCTCCAGTGCGGCCAAAATTTGCTCCACTTCTTCAGGATCGGATACTTTGTCAACAAGCTGGATATCTTCTCCCACACCAATGAGGTACACACTGCTACCTACTTCAACAAGCTGAAGGGATTTATTGGGACCCAGTCCCACGCCTCCCAGTATGCGAACGGAGCGGTTGCTGAACCAGCTCTGATTTCTTTTACTCAAAAACCGTATCAAGTACACGATCAGTACGATGATAAAGATTAGCACGAAAAGGACCCAGGCAATGTTGCCTATATTGCTGGATGTACTCAATGCGTCAGAGGCACCCTGTTGTGTATCCATACTGGGTGCGCCTTACACACCCAGTGTTTTGTTGATGGCTTCGATAACCCGATCCGATTGGAAAGGCTTAACGATAAAATCTTTTGCGCCAGCTTGAATGGCATCAATAACCATTGCTTGCTGACCCATCGCGGAACACATGATAACCTTTGCATTCGCGTCAATTTGTTTGATTTCCTTCAGAGCGGCAATGCCGTCCATTTCAGGCATCGTGATATCCATCGTAATCAGGTCCGGACGAAGCTCCTTGAATTTTTCAATGGCCTGTGATCCATCTTGGGCCTCTCCTACTACCTCAAATCCATTTTTGGACAGGATGTCCCGAATCATCATTCTCATAAATGCAGCATCGTCCACGATCAAAATACGGTTTGCCATCTGAAATAAATCCTCCCTAAATTATGCTTTTATTGTAATTTTTGAATACGGTCCCATTGACTTACAATATCTGTTACGCGCACACCAAAGTTCTCGTCGATTACGACAACCTCGCCCTTGGCAATCAGTTTGTTGTTAACCAAAATGTCCACCGGCTCCCCAGCAAGCTTGTCTAGTTCAATAATTGAACCTTGTGAGAGCTCCAGAATATCTTTAATTTGCTTTTGGGTCCTTCCTAATTCTACGGTGACTCTAAGGGGAATGTCCATCAATAAATTTAAATTGTTTTCATCCACTTGCGCAAATGCACCGGACTGCAAGTTAGAAAATTGTACAGGTTGTACATTTACATTACGTCCCGGTACTGCGCCGTAATGATGAGGCGTTCCGTAAGGAGCTTGCGGCGGTACACCAGCTGGCATTCCATAACCCGGTGTTCCATAGCCTGGAGCGCCCTGCTGCCCATATCCCGGGTCTTGAGGATACATTGGCGGTTGTTGACCATAGCCTGCGTCTTGCGGCGCCTGCGCGGCTGCAGGTGGCTGTTGATAGGCTGGTGCAGGCGGTTGCTGCGGAACGCTAGCTTGTTGCGGCGCTTCGGGAGCAGCTGTTGCAGCTACCTGCTGTGCGGACGCTTGCGGTTGTTCCTCATCCTCTCCGCCATTCATTAGGATGCTCACCATTTTTTTGGCGAAATTAACAGGTAACAGTTGCATCAGCGTAGAGTCAATAAGATCCCCGATCAATAACCGGAAGGAGACTGTGATGAGCGTCTCTTCATCCGGCAGACTGGATACTCCATCACCGTGCATAGGATCCAAAATATCAATCCCCGGTGGAGAGATATTAACAAAACGATTAAACATAGTAGACATTGAGGTCGCCGACGATCCCATCATCTGGTTCATCGCTTCCTGCACAGCACTAATGTGGATTTCATTCAATTCTTCATCTGCTGGGTTTCCTTCACCACCAAGCATTAAGTCCGCTATCACTTGTGCATCACGCTTTTTGATTACGAGTGAGTTAATACCCTCGAATCCATCGACATAATTTACATGTACAGCTACGTGTGGCTTTGGAAATGCAGTTTCAAATTCAGAACGGGTAATAATTGAAACTTTAGGTGTCGTAATATCCACCTTTTGACCGAGCAGTGTGGAAAGAGCCGTAGCTGCGCTGCCGAACGTTATATTACCGATTTCCCCGAGAGCATCCTGCTCCAGAGGAGTCAGAAAATCGTCAACGGTCTTGCCTGCGGGAGTAGAATCCGTCCCCGCTTCAGACTGTTTCAGCAAGGCATCGATTTCCTCCTGGGACAAATAGTCTTTACTCGTCAATTTCTTCAACTCCTTCGTTGACAATTTCATCAATTTGTACGGCAACACGATCTCTTACCATGCCGGGACTTCCCATAAACTTCAATTTCTCGCCTACCCGGATGGATAGTCCTTCTTTGACAGGTTTGTTCAATGAAATGACATCCCCGACCGAAAGACCCAGAAACTCGGCTACATTTATCCGGGATTCACCCAACTCCGCAATAATAGGGAGCTCTGCTTTGGTGACCCGTAATCTCAAGGCGTCAATCTCTTCGGGCGCCCTTGATTTCTTTTCGGATGTAAACCACTGGTGCGTGGACAGTCTAGCCATAATGGGTTCCAATACCACATGCGGGATACAGAGGTTAATCATCCCTGTGGTATCACCAATTTTGGTACTAAGCGAAATCAGAGCAATCGTTTCATTCGGCGAGACAATCTGCATGAACTGCGGATTTGTTTCCATCGCCTCTAGACGCGGTTCAATGTCCAGTACCGTTTTCCAAGCCTCTTGCAGGCTATCAAAGGTACGACTGAAAATTCGCTCCATAATCGTCGTCTCGATTTCGGTCAACGCAGTAACCTTTGACGGTGCCGAACCTGTTCCTCCGAGAAGCCTGTCCAACATGGCATAAGCAACGTTCGGGTGAACCTCAAGCACCATACGGCCTTCCAGCGGTTCAGCTTCAAAAATGTTTAGAATGGTCATTTTCGGAATGGAGCGAATGAATTCATCATAAGGAAGTTGCTCCACCTGAACGACATTAATTTGGACAAAAGTACGAAGCTGCGCTGAAAAATATGTGGTCAGATACCGAGCAAAGTTCTCGTGTATCCGCGTCAGACTCCGTATATGATCCTTGGAAAACCTAAGCGCTCTTTTGAAATCATAAGCGCGAACTTTCTTTTGGGTATCTTCCTTTTTAAGTTCTTCCGCATCCATTTCACCGGACGAAAGAGCTGCTAAAAGGGCATCAATTTCCCCTTGTGACAGTACATCCACCAATGTTATTCACCCCCTTACGTGTTCCTGACAAGTTCACCTGGAATCAAATGGCTGCCAGCAAAAAGTCTGTAATTTTGGCGTTCCCCAGGTGACCTTCAGGGAGCGACTTGTTGATGAGATCCGTCAGCTTGTCACTGAACTGGTCCCGGCCTTTAGCCGTTCTGAGCTCATCAGGTTTGGTGTCTGCAAGTAATTGAATAACGATGGGCTTAATACTGATGTCTTTGATTTTTTCAAAAGATTCTTTTGCTTTGGCATCGTTCAATTGAAAAGATAGGTTCATCTGAACAATGTAATCTGCGTCTGCCAGATTTGTTTTGATACCGGTAATTTCAGAACTCACTTCCACCAATTCATCTGCTGACAATCTTGGGAGTTGTTCTGCCTGAGCAGCTTGCGCATTCGGTATGACTTCCGACTTCTTCCCGCTAAGCGCTGGTATAAGTACAAAGGCCGCGCCTGCAATCAAAGTAATCGCGAGTAAAATTGTAATGAGCCATGGCAGCATCTTCTTCATTCGTCTTCCTCCATTTGTTGCACTTTTATCGTGGCGGCATGCATGCCGATTTCACGGCTGTAACCCTTGATCAAGGAGACGACATCTGCCGCTTTTTCCAATACAATCAACCGTTTCCCCGTCACCAAAGTGACGTATGTATCCGGTGTTTCCTCCACAGTCTCAATGAGCAGCGCATTAAGCCACATAGGCGAGCCGTTCAGCCGCGTTAACGGGATCATCGTAATACCAACCTCCTGATAGGTGCGGAGGAGCCTCTACTCCTCCGCGTTTAAATAAGATTATCGTTTCAAGTTTACAACTTCCTGAAGCACTTCATCCGAGGTCGTAATGATACGCGAGTTCGCTTGGAACCCGCGCTGAGCTACGATCATTTCGGTAAATTCGCCTGTCAGATCAACGTTAGACATTTCCAGCTGACCTGAGATAATAGCACCGGTGCCATCATCAGTGCTGTTTGCTTCCATAGCAGTGATTTCACCCTCGTTTCCAGAGTTAACTGTAGCACGATACAGACTACCCCCGATTTTTTCTAATCCTTCTGGATTGATTACTTTAGTTACTCCAATTTTGGTAGCATTATCTGTTCCACCAGATGCCAAAGTTTGTACAATGGTTCCATCCTGAGAGATTGAGAAAGCAGTAACATCGTCTGCTAACGTAATGGGAACTCCACCACCTGAATCAGCAACAAAAAAACCGTCCGAAGTTACCAAATGCCTATTTCCGTCAATGTGAAAATCTCCTGCTCTAGTCAAGTATGGAGCTTCTTGATCCGCATTCATTTTAACCAAAAAGAAACCATCACCATTAAGGCGTAAATCTGTTGGATTATTCGTCGTCATGGCACTTCCTGGTAAATGAAGCGTGTCAATGGAAGCCACAGTCGAACCCAATCCAATTTGCTTTGCGTTACTTCCTGCCGTTTCTTCTCCAGACGCACTTGCACCTGAACTCGTTTGGCTCAAGATATCCTTGAACATCACTCGGCTGGACTTGAAGCCTGTAGTATTTACGTTTGCAATGTTGTTACCGATAACGTCCAGCTTCGTTTGAAAGCCCTTCATGCCCGATACACCTGAATACATTGATCTCAACATTGAGTATAAATCCTCCTCTGATTGGTTGCTTAGTTGACCGCATCAGTCGATCCGCGGCTTTTTCATGGCTTTCCTATTCGGGCCAGCCACTTCGTATACATTTTTATGAAATAATTACAGCACTATCTATCTGCGTAAATACGTTATCCTCCATGGATTTCTTATCCATCGCGGTAACAACTGTTCGATTAGGTACACTTACAATCAAAGCCATATCCTGCATTAAGATCAGTGATTCTTTGGCGCCTTTGGCAGCTGCTTTATCCACAGCAGAGTTGATTTTCGCCATTTGGTCACTTCTCAACTCTATTCCCCGCTGCTCCAGACGCTTGGCTGCATGGTTGCTCAGCTTGAGCACCTGATCCTGCAACACCTGACCGAACGGTCTGGCACTCTTCGATACCGAATTTACTCGGTTTTGTGAGATTGCTGCTGGGGGCACATTGGCGGGAAAAAGGCGTCCGACCGTTATTCTGTCATTCATGAGTTCTCACCGCTTCCAGTAGAGGAAGAAGATGAAGTATCCGATGTATCTGTAGCGGGAGTCGTTTTGTTAGCCTGGCTCACTGATGTTACATCTTTTAATGCCACCTCAGCCGCTCCCATTTTGGCATACTGCACACCGTCACGAATAACGATGGAATCCACGATTCCACTTTTCACTGTACCCGCACCTGTTTCACCTGTAATGGAGTCTTTTTTACCTGCCTCAATCCAGCTGACTTCTTTTCCTATCAAACCGGAGGCTGTACCTAAAGACTGTCCCAATGCATTCAACTGCGTAGAAATGTTCATCAGTTGTTCCACCGAGGAAAACTGGGCCATTTGAGCGATAAATTCTTTATCCTCCAAAGGCTGCATCGGATCCTGATTTTGTAGCTGGGTGATCAAAATTTTCAAAAACTGATCTTTACCCATCGTTTTAGTATCCTTGGCACTTGCTGTTTTGACATTATTCACATTGTAATTCGGCCAGACGTTACTGGTGGATACATTGTTGTCTGTAGTCGTCATTGTGTTCTCACCTCCATCATTACGCTTGTGCTGTAAAGGAGCCTGTCCGATTCATATCATCTGCGCGTTGTTCAGCTGTCCAGTTACGAAGCTCTTCTGCCATTTCAGCTACCTTCAAAGCATCCTCGCTCTCTTCTCTACCTCGAGCTTTGGAACGTTGATTGGATTGCTGCTGCTGATTAGCTCCAGATCCGCGTCCATCCTGATACATATGGGAGGAAAGCGACTCATTGTGCGTTACTTCTACCTTATCTACCTGGATACCTTGGCTCTGGAGACTCGAACGCAGCTGCGACATTTGCTGTTCCAGCAAATCCTTCGCTCCGCTATGCTCAGTCATGAACTGGGCAACCAGATGACCATTTTGCATTGTCAGCTTAACCTCCAGCTGGCCCAGATGATCTGGACGAAGCATGATAGTCGCTTCCGTCAAGCCAGTGTGTTTTACAATGTCAAGTTTCTGCACTACAAATTCGGTCATCTCCTTGGCAAATTGCCGCACATGTACGACTGGTTGGGCCGGAGCCGAAGGCGTTGTTCCTTGCGTTTGTACCGAAAGCTGTCCCGCAGTCGTGATCACTGGAGTCTGATTGTCAGTTGCTGTCGAATCCGCTTGCTCAGTTGCATCTACGAATGCACTCGCTTCATCCGTTGCAGTCGTCTTAACTGCAGACTGAACGAGAATATTAGTTGATGAACGTTGCCCTTCTGAACCTTGTTGATTAGTTTCGCCTTGACTAGCTTGCTGCTGAGAAGCAACAACCTGTTTGTCTGTAGTGGCTGTAGCTACGGTCTGAGTACCATTTGTTCGATTTGCAGAAGGCTGAACTGCTTGTGAATCCCCACCATCAGCAAGTTCCACAGCTTTCATTACACCATTCCACTGCTCATCGGAAATTGCTCCCGTACCTGCCGTTGCGCTTTGGAGCGATTGTAGCAACTGTGTCACCTGGGACTTTTGGTCTCCAGAAGCCTGCTCTGCTACATTGGCAAGTTGTGACAAAGCGTCCTGCAATGCAAATCGAAGAGTAGCCGGGTTGGCTGCCAAGGCTGTTAAGCCTGTCGCCTCTGTCGTTTCTCCACCGTTTAACTGTTGATTTGTTCCGTCGCCTTGCAAAAACTGTTGTACTTGCTGAATCCAAGCTTGCAGAGTTGCAAGCAGAGCAGGATCGGCAGCTACTTGATCATCCAACTTTTCGAGATTCTGCAGCAAAGGAGCCAGTGTTTCGACCAGCGACTCGGTTGGAGCTTCCGTGGATTCTCCAGTCGCAATAAGCGGGAGTACCATAACTAATGGAGAACCGTTCGCATCTGTGCCTGCTGAGCCCGTTTGCCCGCCTGTCATCATTTGCGTAAGTGTTTGATTAAAAGCACCCGTGGTTGCTCCAGCAGCTGTGGCTGTAGTCGTTGTTGAGGCCGTTGTACTGCTAGCTGTCTGACTGGAGCCGAGCGATACACTTTGAGAAATAAGGGTCATTTATTTTTCACCTCCCTTCATTTAAATTACTTACTGCCCATCAATTTGTTTAAAATTTTTGCGGTCTGAGCCGCATCCTTGGCAGACATATTTTGTAGTAAAGAACCACGTGTCGAATCATCTACTGTATTTAATATGTTTAATGCCTTGTCTGGACTGATTTTGTAAGTTTGCAAAATAAGTTCGGCACCGCTCTTCTTGTCCATGGAAGCAAATGTGCTACTGATTTGAGTGCTTTGCAAACTCTTACTCGTCGTGCCAGCTGTGGTACCTTGATCCTTTTTCAGACGAGACTGCAACGCTGCAACTGACAAATCCGTAGATGGCGTTACGTTTTTCAGAGCCATAGTAATATCGGCTGCTTTTTTAGCGTCCATCTTTTGCAAAATCTTCGCACTGTTGGCAGGGTCCATGTAGCTTAACAGCTGCACAGTCTCTTCCGTAGTCAGATTCTCCATAATCGGTGCCGCTTTACTAGCTGTCATTCCTTCATACATGCTAGCAAGATCTCTGGCCTGTTTTACATAAGGATCTTCATTTGTTGTTCCACCTGTAGTTTGCGTACCAGCCTGTCCCTGCTGACTGGCCTGTGGCTGCTGTTCCTGTTGCGTTTGGAGCGTATTGACCTGATTCTGCAGTTCAGTAACCTTTTTATCTTGTGTCGTCTTAGCAGCGGTAGCCTTTTTAAGCTCCTCCGTCTGCTTGGCTAGATCTGCCTTTAACTGCTGAATGGTTGCTTCAGAACTTTCGGACTGAGCCTTTTGATCTGCCTCTTTCGTCTGTGTAGCCTTATCTTTCGGTTCAGGTACCCAATTTTTAACAACTGGTATTTTGTTCCCTAATGAAATCATTTCGCTTCTGAAGTCCATATTGAACAATGTAAGCAGGACCCCGACCAGAACGATTGTGAACACAATCGGAATCAGGAAAAACATAAACCGTTCAAATCCCCCGCCTGATTCTTTTCCTAAATCCATATCCAGTTCATTTTCTGCTAACTTCTGTGCCATCGTCTTCCTCCTCAGGCAGCTGATATGCGTATCCTATGACTTTCCGCTTACCGGGCTTTCATGGCAAATCGCACGGAAGCCATTTCATCCAGCTCGTTCTGCTCGCGCAGGAGCACTTCCTGTTGGAATTTCACGTTGGCCTTCTCTCTCGCTTTCAGCCAAACCTGTTCATCCAGCATTTTATCGGTCAAAACGGTTTGTTTGCTTTGCACATTTTGCTGCGCATATTGAACATCCCTATGCTTGCGTGTAATACATTGGTCCAGATGATTAACATAAGCCTGTAATTCCTGAATGGTAGAGAGTGGTGCGCAATCCTCGGCAGCCTTTTGGATGGCTGATATGACTCGATTCCTTTCGCCTACAAGCTGTGTTAATGTCTGCTCCTCAGCCTGCAATTGTCCAACAGCACTGGAAAGCAACCATTCGGCCTGTGACTTTTCGTTGGTTTTCAAGTCTACAACTTTCTGAAAGGAATACTGAAATCTCATCGTTCAACCTTCATCTCCTCGTAAATTCAGAAATCAAACGCTCTCTTACCTCGTCCAGCTCAGCCTTTTCATCTGTTCTTTGTCTTGTAAAATCCCATATATCCCGTATACGCTCCATGGATTCGTCAATTTCTGCATTTGAACCCTGCTGATAGGCCCCAATATTAATCAGGTCCTCCGAATCTTTGTAAATGGCCATCAAGCGCTTAATGTTCTCGGCAGCGTCTATCTGATCTCGTGGTGCGATATCCTTCATAACCCGGCTAATACTCGCTAACACATCGATTGCCGGAAAATGTCCTTTGTTCGCAATTCCACGATTCAAGACAATGTGTCCATCCAAAATCCCGCGCACCGCATCCGCGATGGGCTCGTTCATATCATCACCATCGACCAGTACCGTATAGAAAGCGGTTATGGAGCCAGTAGGGCCTGTCCCTGCACGTTCTAGAAGCTTAGGTAGACTAGCAAACACGGAAGGTGTGTACCCTCTCATTGCCGGTGGCTCCCCTACGGCTAGGCCGACTTCACGTTGGGCCATCGCATACCGGGTAACTGAATCCATCATCAGCATGACATTCAACCCGCGGTCCCGAAAATATTCCGCGATCGTCGTTGCAATAAGTGCACCCTTAATACGGATTAACGCAGGTTGGTCGGAAGTTGCCACAATGACCACGGAACGTTCTAGTCCCTCCGGACCTAAATCCCGTTCAATAAAGTCCAGCACCTCGCGTCCACGTTCCCCGATCAAGGCGATTACATTCACATCAGCTTCCGTATTACGGGCAATCATTCCCATCAAGGTACTTTTACCTACACCCGAACCTGCAAAAATACCAACCCGTTGTCCTTTACCGATAGTAAGCAACCCGTCAATAGCGCGCACCCCGATACTGATTGGTTCCTGCACACGCGGACGATTCAGCGGATTGGACGGAATATTGAAGGTTGAATATCTCGCCATTCGCGAGGGAATCAATGAGCCATCCAGAGGCTGACCCAAGCCGTCCAGCACCTTGCCTAACAGTTCCGACCCGACCTGCACATTCAACGGCTTCCCTGTTCCTACTACATCACAACCGGGACCAATGGATTGCAGTTCTCCAAGTGGCATTAGAAGCACTTTATTGTCCCTGAAGCCTACAACCTCCGCTTGCAACGGCTTTGCCGTTTTACCCGGATAAATGTAACAAACATCCCCGATACTGGCATCTGGACCTTCCGATTCAACCATCAGGCCGATAACCTGCGTAACCTTGCCATTTACCCGAACCGGGTCCAGCTGGCGCAAATGATCCATGTAGCGCTGCGTATTAAGCCCCTTCATGTCTTCGCTCCTCATTCTCATGTGCCAGACGCAGTAGTTCCTTTTTGATCTCAGCTAATTGCGTATCAATCCGCGCATCCACGCTCCCAAAAGAAGAACGGATAACACAACCGCGATCTTTCACGGTACCATCAGGAATAATTTGCAGTTCTGCCTGCGAATCGACAGTTAATGACAATTCTTCTCGTGCACCTTGCACAAATGCGAAATGCTGAGGCGACACACACAATGTAATGGTTCCTTTTTCCCGCTTACGAGCCAAATTTTTACGAATTAATTCAATTGTGTAGTCCGGCTCAAGGCTAAGCTGTTTCTCAATGACCTTCTCAGCAATAGCACTACTCAGTTCAACCAGAAAAGGCTCAGCTTCCTGAATTAGTTGTTCCTTTATCTCATAGGCCTGACGTAGAATATCCTGTGCTTCTTCCATCATCTGCTCTGATTTCGTCTGAAGCTCGGCCTCAGCCAGCTTCTGACCTTCTTCATATCCTTGCTGAAACCCATCAGCCTTTAACGACTGAGTCAGCTGATCGTCATGCTCGCGTCGCTCCTGCCACCAGGCTTCAATCTGCTGCTGCGCCTCCTGAAGCATCCGTTCCGCTTCTTCAGCTGCCTCGCGAACCTGACGTTCGGCAAAATCCTTAGCATCTTTCAGCATTTCATCCCGTAGCCGTTCAGCCTCATGATCTCGCTGAGGCTCCGGCTCCGTATATTCAGTTGTGATTTCTTCGTCCGTCGTTTCTGGCGCATACGTATGTGCCACATCAATTGTTTTCAAAGCCTCTACAGGAATATATTGGAAAGATTTGATCAAGTTAGACAATGATGTCATCTCCTCCGCCGCGTGCGATTATAATCTCACCGGCCTCTTCCAATCTGCGGATCGTCGATACGATACGTGTCTGTGCTTCTTCCACATCACGCAACCGCACCGGTCCCATGTACTCCATTTCCTCTTTGAAGGTTTCTGCCATACGTTTCGACATATTTCGGAAAATCACATCACGTACTTCTTCACTGGATACTTTAAGCGCCAATTGCAAATCTGCATTGTCGATATCGCGGACAATGCGCTGAATGGAACGGTTGTCCACATTGACGATATCCTCGAACACGAACATTCTTTTCTTAATTTCCTCAGCCAGTTCTGGATCTTGAATTTCAAGCGAGTCGAGAATCGTACGTTCGGTTCCGCGGTCTACGCCATTCAAAATCTGAACAATGGACTCAATACCACCTGCATTCGTATAATCCTGCGTCGCGGTTGCAGACAGCTTTTGCTCCAACACTCGTTCCACCTGGGAAATAACTTCCGGAGATGTACTGTCCATGACAGCGACACGCCGGGCCACATCTGCCTGCTTTTCCTGTGGCAGAGACGACAGAATTGCAGCCGCCTGCTCGAATTGCAAGTACGAAAGCACGAGAGCAATCGTTTGCGGATTCTCATTCTGTATAAAATTCAATATCTGGTTTGGATCAGCTTTGCGGGCAAAATCGAAGGGTCTTACCTGTAACGTCGCTGTTAGACGGTTAATGACCTCAACTGCTTTTTGCGATCCGAGTGCTTTTTCCAATATTTCTTTAGCGTAATTAATACCGCCTTGGGAAATGTACTCCTGAGCCAAACAAATTTGATGAAACTCGGCCATGATGGAGTCCTTCTCAATGGCATCGACCTTCCGCACATTGGCAATTTCCAATGTAAGTTGCTCGATCTCCTCATCACGCAAATGCTTGAATATTTGAGCAGATACCTCTGGTCCCATTGTGATCAGAAGTATAGCTGCTTTCTGTCTTCCCGTTAAACCTTGACTGCTTGCCTTTGCCAATGAACTCACCTCTATTCGTCAGCCAGCCATGTACGAAGCAGATTGACGAATTCGTCGGGTTTCTTTTTCGCCAGACTTTCAAGCTGTTTACGCACTTGACTTTCATTTGTCACACTTTCCATGGTAATAGACGGGAACTCCGTCGGCGTTGGCATAAGTTGCAATTCTTCATCCAACTCTTCTTCCTGCTTACGACGACCGCGTACGATGAGGAAGATTACACCCGCCAGCAGTGCCAGAACAGCAGCTCCGATGCCCCATAGCCAAGGGTTGGAAGCTGAGAAGAATGTATTTGTGCTCGCAGGCGCCGGAACTGCTTGTGAGAACACCGAAACCTTCTTAGCCAAATCAGCGTCTGTAATTGTAGTACCAGAATTCGCCAACGACGCTCTTACGATATTAACCAAAATATTTTGAATTGCTGTCTGAGTTGCAGTATCCAACGTTTGCTGACCTGTTGGTGGTTCAACTGCTACATTAATGGTTAAATCTTTTACAGTATACGGACTTTGGATAATATCCCTTGCAATTCGGTTAACTTCGTAGTTAATCGTACTTGAGCTCTTATCTGAGCTGGTATTGCCGGAATTAGCTCCTCCGGGGTAGCCCGGAACATCCTGTGTTCCTGTTCCTGCAACTCCTCCGGTTTGTCCACTACTACCTGTATAGCTTTCCTGAATTTGTTGGGCGCTAATTTCAATACCCTTCATTTTCGTTTGGTCAACAGGTGTGACCATTTGTTCCTTTGATGTTACTTTGTCGAAATTTAGCTGGGACATCACAAGTACATTTACCTTGTCGTCTCCAACAATTTTCGACAAAAATTGTTGAACATTATTCCTTACATCGCTCTCAAACTTCTTCTGTAGAGCCATGTTTTCTTGAACACCACTAGTGAGCCCACCTTGGCCGCCCTTGGCCGTTGGAATCAACTCATATTCCTTATTAGTGATCGTAATGTTTTCCACTGGAAGATTCGGTACTGCCGTTTTTACCAGATTAAAGTATCCATCGATCGCCTGCTGATTTGGAGTAAAGCCAGGCTCGAATTCCATTTGAATCGAAGCGGAGGCTTTGTCCTTTTCCTCAAGTCCGGCAAAAATGTTTTCCTTTGGCATATTAATGACAGCTTTGGAGCTTTGGACACCATCCATCCGTTCCAACAGTTGCTGTATTTCGCCGTTCAATGCATTATTGTACTTCACATTGAACTCGTTCTCCGTCATGCCAATGGCAGAGGAGGACTGGTCAAAAGCGCTCATGCCGATTGAACCCTTCTGAATCAGGCCTTGAGACCCAACATCTACCTTCGCCTTATCCGCATTAGCGGTTGGGACTGAGATTTGTGTCCCACCAGCATTAAGTTGATACGGTATACCCGCAGAATCGAGATATTTAATGACTCCGGCAGCATCGTTAGCATTTAAATCTCGGAAAGCCACTTCATACTCGGTTTTGGTAAACTGCATCGTTAGCACTACAACAGCGATAATGATGAATGCTAATGTCGAAACAAGTAATATCTTCTGTTTTTTGCTAAAATTATTCCAATACCCGGAAATCTTATCCCGATATTGGGCGATTCTCTCGTTCACTCCGTCACCCCATCCGAAACTTTGCTAAACCCTCTTTACATCTGTGTACGCATGATCTCCTGATAGGCTTCGATCGCTTTGTTTCGGACCTGTGTAGTAAGCTGCAGGGAAAGCAGCGCTTGTTGGGAAGTGATCATGACCTGATCTACATCAACTTTGCCTGCCATGAATTGGTCGGACATCTGGTGCGTAGCGGCTTCCTGCTGCCCTACTTCATTGAGAGCATCCTTTAGGAAGGAACCAAAGTCCTTCAAGGATTCGGAAGGCGTCGCTTTCGCCAACTCATTGTTAGGCGATTGAATCTGCTGTATTACCGGTGTCTGTACATTAAACATGGCGTTCTGAATCATGTTTTACTCTCCCTATTAAGTAATTAGTAGTCCTAGAGCTTAGCGACCGATTTCAAGCGCTTTGGAAACCATAGCCTTTGATGCATTCAGAGCTGTTACATTGGCTTCGTATGAGCGTGTTGCGGAAATCATGTCGACCATTTCTTTCATAATGTCTACATTAGGCATATATACATAGCCATCTTTATCAGCGTCCGGGTGACCCGGATTGTACACAGGCTTCAAAGGTGACTGATCTTCCTGAATTTGCGAAACCTTAACGCCAGCAGCGCTAGTTCTACTTCCTTCCATTTGAGCCTTCAAAACATCGGCAAAGCCAGATTGGTTCGGCTCCAAAACAACCGTTTTTCTCCGATATGGAACTGCTTGTCCATTCTCTACTTTCGCCCGAGTTGTCTCTGCGTTGGCAATGTTGCTAGATATAACGTCCATCCGCAACCGTTGGGCCGTAAGAGCAGACGCACTAATATCAAAGCCGTTGTTAATCTTCACCTATTCCTATCTCCCTTCTACCGCTGTTCTCATCATCTTGATGCGCTCATTAATTTCCTGGATGTAGGTATTATATCTTAGTTGATTTTCAGCCATAAGACTCATTTCTCTGTCGATATCTACGTTGTTCATATTGTTATTCATGACTGAGTACCCATCTTTGGTGACCGTGGCATCTGGAATGGAGTTCACAGGTCCTATTTGAAAATGTCTTGAATTGGTTACTTTTCCACGTAGTGGTGTGACGTCCCCGTCCATTTGCTGCTGAAGCAGTTCTTCAAATGAAACCTCCGAACGCTTAAAATACGGGGTATCCGCATTGGAAATATTGTCAGCCATCACACGTTGTCTCGTATTTGCCGCCTGTACACCTGCCTGAAGCTTTTGAAAGCTCATATCACCCAGCAGATTCATTTAGCTCCTCCCTCCCAGCGTCTACTCCAAAGTAAGATTCAATAAAACAAGATTTTTCACTTTTTTTCGACAATAAAATTTCATAATTATACATTTCTTTTAGGTCTTAAGTAGAAAATAATAACTTTCTGTCATATATTCTAAGTTTCGTAGAGTTGGGACCTAATTACAATAAGAAAAAAGCCCTATCTTTTTAAAAAAAGAGGGCTTTAGATGCATAAATTGTTAAATTTTTCAGGTTTTTTTCAAGAAAATGAATGTTTTCTTAGCACTTTACACCTGTAAAAGATTATACGTCCTACTTTTGGAATAGACAGAAAAATCATCAACTTGACCATTATCTAGGTCTAAATGACGGTGCAAGATAGTGTTATTCTGGACCACACACCCTATTTTTAGAAAACCCTATTCATAAAATATACTGACTAAGGTCCCTGTTTTGGGCAATATCTCCCAGCTTCTCACGTACATATTCCGGGGTAATGATCATACGATCCAATGTAAGCTCTGGTGCTTCAAACGACAGATCCTCCAGCAGCTTTTCTAGAATGGTATGCAAACGACGTGCGCCAATATTTTCGGTGTTGCGATTTACAGACTCAGCAATACTGGCAATCTCACGAATCGCTTCCGCAGAAAATTCGACTTCAATCTCCTCGGTACGGAGTAGATCAGTGTATTGCTTGGTCAGCGCATTTTTAGGCTCCGTCAGTATCGACACAAACTCATCCAAAGTCAGGCTACTTAATTCCACACGGATTGGAAAACGGCCCTGAAGCTCAGGGATCAGGTCAGATGGTTTTGCAACATGAAAAGCTCCTGCAGCAATAAACAGAATGTAATCTGTTCTTACCGGACCGTATTTGGTCATGATGGTAGATCCCTCGACAATAGGTAAAATATCGCGCTGGACGCCTTCTCTCGACACATCGGGGCCACTCCCCTTACCCTGGCTGGCAATCTTATCTATTTCATCGATAAAAATAATACCCGATTGCTCAGCACGCTTCACAGACTCCTGAATCACATCGTCCATATCGATCAATTTGGCGGCTTCATCTTGAATCAACACCTTGCGAGCTTCCTTGACTGGCAGCTTGCGCTTCTTCGTCCGCTTGGGCAGAAAACTTCCGAACATCTCCTGCATATTCATACCCATTTGTTCATTCCCTTGCCCAGCAAACATATCGAGCATATTGGGTGCAGTATCCTCCACATCAATCTCTATGACATCATCCTCAAGCTTACCGGACAACAGATCGAATTTAACCTTACGGCGCTTTTCTGCCAAAGATCCATCCTGTTGTGGTGGTTCTTCTTCTACCGAAGTTCCCGTGTTATTGCCAAACAGCATTTCAAAGGGATTACGTTGCGATTTGTTTGACTTTTCTGCAGGTACAAGGATGCTGACAATCCGTTCATTTGCCATGTCCTCCGCTTTGTCCTTCACATTCTCTGTTCGTTCCGACTTGACGATGCGAATGGAGGTTTCCATCAGATCACGCACCATGGATTCCACATCACGACCGACGTAACCTACTTCTGTAAATTTGGTCGCCTCTACCTTGACAAAAGGAGCCCCCACGAGCCGTGCAAGTCTACGTGCAATTTCAGTTTTACCCACACCAGTCGGTCCGATCATCAAAATATTTTTAGGCACAATTTCATCCCGTATGTCATCCGGCAGCTTGCTACGCCGATAGCGGTTGCGCAAGGCAACAGCAACAGATTTTTTTGCTTCCTTTTGTCCGACAATATACTTATCCAGCTCGGATACCACTTGTCTGGGCGTCAACGATTGATTATTCATTTTGCACTCCTCCACCCTTGAATACTCAGAGCCGATTTACAGTTCTTCCACGATAATCTGATTGTTCGTATACACACATATTTCCGAAGCAACCTCTAGCGCTTCCCGTGCCATGTCCTTTGCTTCCATGCCAGAGCCATGGCGTTTGAAAGCACGGGCAGCAGCCAATGCAAAATTGCCACCTGAGCCAATGGCAAGCACATCATCATCCGGCTCGATAATTTCGCCGCCTCCAGAAATGAGCAGCATCCCGGAAGAGTCCATCACAATCATAAGCGCTTCCAGTTTACGCAGGATACGATCCTGACGCCAGTCCTTGGCCAGTTCCACGGCTGCTCTTTGAAGATTTCCGTGGTGTTCCTCTAGCTTATTTTCAAACTTTTCAAATAACGTGATAGCATCGGCCACCGAACCCGCAAATCCTGCAACGACCTGACCACGATACAATCTGCGTACTTTTTTTGCCGTCTGCTTCATTACAACACTGTTACCGAACGTTACCTGTCCATCACCCGCAATAGCTCCTTTGCCATTGTGGCGTACAGCGCAGATGGTGGTAGCATGAAAGGACATATCCATAACGCGCTCCTCCTTTTCCTTCATCCCTATGCCTGTACTTCAGCTGATATAACTCCCGTTTCATTGATATAACCGCGCAAACTTTCCAACGCGCGACTAGCGAGAGCTTCATTCTTTTCCTTTTTGTTACGAATCCGTTTTTCCAACTTTGGAAGCAAACCAAAGTTTGCATTCATCGGTTGAAAATGTTTAAAATCAGCGGTCGTAATATACCGCGCCATGCTGCCTAATGTCGTTTCTGCAGGAAATACAAACATTTCCTGTCCACGTGCTGCTCGTGCCGCATTCATCCCGGCCAGCAGACCAGAAGCTGCCGACTCCACATATCCCTCTACACCGGTCATTTGTCCGGCGAAGAATAGATTACTTCTTCCCTTGAACTGATAGGTTGGATGAAGTTGCTGCGGAGAATTAATAAAGGTATTGCGATGCATCACACCATAACGTACAAACTCCGCCTCTTCGAGACCCGGAATCATTGAAAATACACGCTTTTGCTCCCCCCATTTGAGGTGAGTCTGGAAACCAACCAGATTATACAGCGTTCCTGCAGCATTGTCCTGCCGAAGCTGAACAACTGCGTGGGGCAGTTCACCTGTATGCGGATTTACGAGACCCACAGGTTTCATAGGTCCGAACAATGCCGTTTGTTTCCCACGTTGCATCATCACTTCGATGGGCATACAGCCTTCAAAATAAATTTCTTTTTCGAATTCCTTGACTTGCGCTACCTCAGCCGTAATCAGAGCCTCATAAAAAGCATCAAATTCCGCTTCGTTCATCGGACAATTCAAGTACGCTGCTTCTCCCTTATCATAACGGGAAGCCAGATAAACCTTGCTCATGTCGATAGAGTCCTTTTCTACAATCGGGGCTGCCGCATCGTAAAAATAAAAATACTCCTCTCCCATCAGTGATTTAATCTGTTCCGACAAAGCTGGAGAAGTTAAAGGCCCCGTCGCAATAACCACAATACCGTCCTGTGGGATTTCCTGAAGCTCTTCATTAACAACCTCGATCAAAGGATGTTGATGAAGCGTATCAGTAATATGACCGGAAAATCCGTCACGATCTACTGCCAATGCACCGCCAGCCGGAACAGCATGACGATCTGCTGCGCTCAGAATCAAGGAGTTCAGTATTCTCATCTCTTCCTTCAGTACGCCTACTGCATTCGTTAGGCCGTTTGCCCTCAAGGAATTACTGCATACCAGTTCGGCAAATTTATCTGTATGATGTGCTGGTGTTTTTACAACCGGCCTCATTTCATATAACTTGACTGGCACTCCACGGCTTGCAATTTGCCAGGCAGCTTCGCTGCCCGCCAAGCCTGCTCCGATGACCGTTACCTTTTGTAGTTCACTCACGTTTAAATCCCCCTGCTAATGTTGTTCTTAAGAAGTCTCTACACTCTCATCGCTCTCTTCCAGCATTTCGCTGTGATCGCAGACAGTACAGTTGAGCTTCGTTCCTTGTTTCGTACGTTTTTCAACCATTAGGCTACTGCAACTTGGGCAAGGCTTAATGGACGGTTTATCCCAGGATACAAAATCACATTCCGGGTAGCGGTCACATCCGTAAAAGATACGTCCCTTTTTACTTCGTCGTTCGACAACATGTCCCTCACCGCATGTAGGACAATCAATCCCGATATCCTTAACAATTGGCTTTGTGTTACGGCAATCTGGAAAAGCAGAACAGGCCAGGAATTTACCAAATCGGCCAAGCTTATAGACCATTTGGCTGCCACACTTATCACAAATAACATCGGATACTTCATCTTTTATTTCAATTTCTTTCATTTCTTCTTCAGCCACTTCAAGTCGCTTCTCGAATGACTCGTAAAAGTCACTCAACACTTTGACCCAATTACCTTCGCCTTCTTCGACGTGGTCAAGATCACCTTCCATATGAGCTGTAAACTCCACATTCAAAATCTCTGGAAAGAACTCCTCCATCTGTTCGATGACCAATTCGCCCAGCTCTGTAGGGAAAAACTTCTTCTCTTCAATAGCAACGTACCCACGTTTCTGAATGGTTTCCAGCGTCGGCGCATACGTACTTGGACGTCCTATACCCAGTTCTTCCAGCGTCTTAACAAGTCGCGCTTCCGTATAACGGGGAGGCGGTTGTGTAAAATGCTGCTTCGGCTCAACTGCTTCTTTTTTTAATTTATCGCCTGGTTGAAGTGGTGGCAGCAGTTTATCTTCTTCGGTTTTACCGTCGTCATTTCCCTCTACATACACTTTCATGAAACCTGGAAAACGAACCTTCGAACCTGCTGCCCGGAATATCGTCTCACCCGCTTCAATATCTACGGACAAAGTATCCATAATAGCAGAAGCCATCTGGCTGGCCATGAAACGTTCCCATACCAATTTGTACAAACGGAACTGATCCCGACTCATAAACGGTTTAACTGTTTCCGGTTCGCGTAACGCAGAGGTTGGGCGAATCGCTTCATGCGCATCTTGGGCGTTGGCCGCTTTTTTTGAATATTGACGAGGAGTTTCAGGTACAAAAGCTTCGCCATATTTTTGAATAATTAATTCTTTCGCTTCCTCTTGAGCTGAAGCGGCGATCCGTGTGGAATCCGTACGCATATACGTAATTAGACCCACGGTCCCTTCTTTACCTAAATCCACACCCTCATATAGCTGCTGAGCTACAGACATCGTTTTAGAAGCACGGAAGTTGAGCTTCCGAGCCGCCTCCTGCTGCAAGGAACTTGTTGTGAATGGAGGAGAAGGATTGCGTAAACGCTCTTTCTCTTTCACATCGCGCACCTTGTAAGACGATTTTCCGATAGCTTCCAACACTTCTTGTACATCCGCTTCGCTGGAGAGTTCTTTCTTTTCACCGCGCAGCTTATGAAATTTCGCTTCAAAGGTGCTGTCTTTAATAGCTAGTTTAGCTGTAATCGTCCAGTATTCTTCTGGTACAAACTCACTGATCTCGTTTTCCCGGTCCAGAATAATTTTCACCGCAACCGACTGCACACGCCCAGCGGATAGGCCCTTTTTCACCTTTTTCCAGAGCAACGGGCTGATTTTGTAGCCTACAAGTCGATCCAGTATCCGTCGTGCCTGTTGAGCATTGACCAAATCCATATTGATTTTACGGGGTGTTTTAAAAGCATCTTTGACAGCCTGCTTTGTAATTTCATTAAATACCACACGGCAATCTGCCGTATCGTCCAGTTCCAGCGCATGCGCTAGATGCCAGGCAATAGCCTCACCTTCGCGATCCGGGTCAGCCGCCAGATATACTTTTTTCACTTTTTTTCGGGCATCCTTTAATTCTTTTAGAATTGAGCCTTTACCTCGAATGGTAATGTATTTGGGATTAAAATCATTTTCGACCTCTACGCCGATCTGACTCTTCGGTAAATCCCTGATATGACCCATGGAAGCCTTGACGATATATTTGCTGCCTAAGTATTTGCCGATCGTCTTCGCCTTGGAAGGCGATTCCACGATGACGAGTGAATCCGCCATAGGCTCTTCCTCCTCTCAATTACACACATGAGTATGATAGACTTCCTGAAATGTGGTGAGCTATAGTTCGTAGAGAAGCTACACGATGGAATTGATCTTACAATTGCTGTTTGTAACGGAATTCTTAGATTTTATAAACCTTCGATAAAGTTAGAATTCCATTACAAAGGCGAACGCTGTCGCTTTTCCAAGTTCAAATCCAACGCTTCACTAGTACGAGCTATAAATTCAACACATTTCAGGAAGTGGGGAAGGAGTAGGAATCCGCGGCGCGGATAAATGCCATACTGCCCTCCACCTGATGTTTAAAATTAAATTTGTGCATTTACTAAGGACTTTGCAAAAACAACTACTAAATAAGCTTGTATTTTGTGCCCGCTAGCTGGGCGATCCTTTTTTTTATGATTAACGATAACAGAACTGCGTGTAAAAGTCCAAAATCCCATGCCGTAGCATCGAGCAGTTCATCCAGAGTCATGGTTCCCTGTTCGAGCAACAGTATGACACGGTTTTCCTCAGAAGTCTCACTTTCTGGCAATTTGGAGACCTCCTTCAGATTAGGACTCTGCTCTCTATTGTATGAAGAAACCTCCCTTGTACGCAAATCCGCTTCATACTCCTCAATAATATCCGAAGCTTCAGTGACTGTTTTGGCTCCTTGCTTAATCAAGCTCAGCGTGCCTCTACTCTTCGGTGACGTAATGGGTCCGGGAACAGCAAACACATCTCGATTTGCCTCTAGCGCAGCATCAGCTGTAATCAAAGAACCGCTTCTTGCATCTGCTTCGACGACAAGCGTTCCCTTCGTTAGGCCGGCTATAATCCGATTACGTTGTGGAAACATTCCCGGATGCGACCTTGTGCCTGGAGGATACTCTGATACGATCAAGCCTTTGCTAGCCAGCTCTGCAAATAAAGACGCATTTTGGGGAGGATAAATTTGATCGATCGCTGTTCCCAGTACACCAATCGTGTTTCCTCCCCGGCGCAGGGCTGTTTCGTGACAAATACTGTCAATGCCTCTCGCCAATCCGCTAACTATTGTAATCCCTGCATTACATAATCCCTCTGTTAGTATCTCCGCTGCTCTACGTCCATAAGCGGTGGGAACGCGAGTTCCTACCATGGCTACAGAACATGTATGCAAAAGTGATTTATCCCCTATTGTATACATTACCCAGGGTGGATCAACTGTTTCCTTCATTAATAGGGGATAATCCTCGTCCACATAAGTTACCGTTCCAATATCACCGGATTGGACTCGCTGATATCGTTCATGCACCCATTCTTCATCGTAACACTGGGCCGCAATGCGTGCCTGAGCAGGGCTTAACCCTATCTCAATCCATTTTTGTTCGCTAAAATGCAGTAGCTCATGCAATTGATAGTCACTCGACCAAATACGCTGGATTGTTTTTCTTCCGATTCCCTCTAACTCATGTAAGCCTAACAAAAGCCATCTTTCTTCCAAACTATGGTTCCCCCATTCACGGAAGAGTGAACCCTCCCTTATTTTGTGGCACAATGAGTCATTTTGCAAGCGTTTCCCTGATAAGCCTGTCTTAACGCAAAAAAAGCAACCTTTTCATCCCCTGTTTCAGAAGATAAAAAGGTTGCTTACCTTTCTTTCATTATACACTAGCCTGCGGCAAATTTCGATGCGTTTTATGGCCTGTATATTAATGAAGGAACACGATTTAATGTGTCGTGCACAAATTCAAAATACCACGTGCTTCCAGCACACTTACCAGTGTCGAGCCCATTTCGGAAGGAGTCGGTGCCACCTGGATCCCGCAGGCTTCAAGCGTGGCGATTTTCTCTTTAGCCGTTCCTTTTCCGCCAGAAATAATGGCACCAGCATGCCCCATCCGTTTACCCGGAGGCGCAGTCACACCGCCGATAAAACCAACCACCGGCTTCGTCATATTGTCCTTGATCCACTCAGCAGCCTCTTCCTCGGCTGTACCCCCAATTTCTCCAATCATAATGACAGCGTGAGTGTTGGGGTCCTCATTGAAACGTTGCAAAATATCAATGAATTCCGAACCTTTAACGGGGTCACCGCCAATACCAACAGCGGAAGATTGTCCTATACCCCGGGTCGTTAACTGATGCACTGCTTCATAGGTCAAAGTGCCACTACGTGACACAACGCCTACATGACCTGGTAGATGAATGTAACCTGGCATAATACCGATTTTACATTCTCCTGGTGTAATAACACCTGGACAGTTAGGGCCAATCAGAACGGTCTTTTTACCTTCCATAAAACGTTTGACCCTAATCATATCAAGCACCGGAATGCCCTCCGTGATACAAATCACGAGATCTAAATCCGCATCTACAGCCTCCAAAATGGAATCTGCTGCAAAAGCCGGTGGCACGTAAATCACGCTCGCTGTTGCGCCAGTAGCTTCCTTGGCTTCGCTCACTGTGTTAAACACTGGCAATTTGACCTGTTGTCCGTTCTCCAGTGTAATTTCTACCTCGGTGCCCCCCTTACCTGGAGAGGTGCCACCTACCATTTGTGTACCGTAATCAAGTGCACCCTTGGCATGAAACAACGCCGTTTTTCCCGTAATCCCCTGTGTAATCACCTTTGTATGCTTATCGACCAAAATACTCACGATCTTCACATCCCCTATCGTTTATTCGGCATATCGGAATGCAAACAGGCTATTGAACAAGTTCGACGATTTTTTGGGCGCCATCCGCCATAGAATCGGCTGCCACGATATTCAAACCGGATTCCGCTAAAATCTGTTTACCGAGCCCAACATTCGTCCCTTCAAGACGGACAACAAGCGGACGAGTCAGCCCCAACTGTTTGGCAGCCTCCACGACGCCGTTCGCAATGATGTCACACTGCATAATTCCGCCGAAAATGTTCACGAAAATACCTTCTACCTTCGGATCGGACAAAATGATTTTGAACGCTTCGGTTACCTTTTCCGTCGTCGCACCGCCCCCCACGTCTAGGAAGTTGGCCGGATCGCCACCGTAATATTTGATAATATCCATGGTTGCCATCGCCAAACCCGCACCATTGACCATACAGCCAATATTTCCATCCAGAGCAATATAGCTTAGATCGTATTTAGATGCCTCAATTTCCTTCTCATCCTCTTCATCCAAATCACGCAATTCCAAAATATCCTTGTGACGGAACAACGCATTAGAATCAAAATTCAGTTTGGCATCCAACGCCAGTACATTCCCATCACCCGTAACGACTAAGGGATTGATTTCTGCAATCGAACAGTCCTTGTCCACAAAAGCTTCGTATAGCGCCAGCATAAACTTGACTGCTTTGTTTACCAGTTCATTAGGAATATTAATGTCATACGCCAACTTACGGGCCTGATACACCTGAAGCCCAATCGCTGGATCAACAACCGCTTTAAAAATCTTCTCCGGAGTGGCTGCAGCCACCTCTTCGATTTCCGTACCGCCTTCTTCTGAGGCCATCATTACGATACGTCCAGTCGCACGATCTACGACAACACCGACGTAATATTCTTTACGAATATCGCAGCCTTCCTCAACCAAAAGGCGTTTGACCTCTTTACCTTCAGGTCCGGTCTGATGCGTCACCAGCACCTTACCCAAAATTTCAGCAGCAAAAGTCCGCACCTCATCCAAACCTTTGGCAACTTTCACGCCACCCGCTTTACCGCGTCCACCAGCATGAATTTGTGCTTTTACCACCGTAACAGCGCTCCCAAGCGATTCTGCCGCAGCAACGGCTTCCTCCACCGTATAGGCAACCTTACCGTTCGGTACAGCCACTCCGTACTGTTTCAATACTTCTTTACCCTGATATTCATGGATATTCATTCTGGAATCCTCCTATCAACATGACTGCAACAAGGGCGGTTCACAAGGAAATCTATACTAAACCTACATCATTGTAACATGTTTTTAAAACGCTTTCCTTATAATTTAACCTTATGAATTACAGTATTTTGATATCATTATCATTCCCAAAATCGAATGTTTGGATATTATTGGATATTATACATAATACAAATTCACACAAAAAAAGCACCTCTACAACATGGGATTACCTAATCCGCATTAAGAGGCACTTTTTTCTTCAAACATGATTAAGTATTTTTTTTCAGTGAAGATTAACTCATGCCGTAAGATTCGCAAGAGCAACTGAAATTACCTTATGATTTTTCGATTTGTACATTCGCTTGATGAACACGATCGAGCAGATCATTGAACTGGAGCAGAAGCGACCCAAATTGATCACGGGTCATACTTGTTTTTTCCTGGATGCATCCAGGTACAGACAGAGCTTTGTCCCGTAATGCGCTTCCCTCTGTCGTCAAAGAAATCAGCACCTTACGCTCATCCTGAGTGGAACGCTTTCGATCGATAAGCCCGGCGTTCTGCAATCTCTTCAATAGCGGAGTTAATGTGCCGGAGTCCAAATATAGTGCCTCACCTAATTCCTTCACTGTACACTCTTCACGCTCCCAGAGCACGATAAGTACCAAATATTGCGAGTACGTCACACCGAGCTTTTCCAGATAAGGCTGGTATAGCTTCGTAATCTCTCTGGAGCATGCATATATGGCAAAGCATAACTGATTATCAAGTTTCAACGCTGTACCTTCAATAGGATTGTTTTCCATGCTGTCTGATCACCTACTTTCGTCATTATTTTAGCACATTATATAATAAAATACATGCTAATTGCACAAAATACTTTACAAACAATAATTATTTTGATAAATTAAATTGTGTAAAATATAAATTGAGCGAGAGGCCGTGATTAGATTATGATGACCATTCAACAAAAAATGTATGAAACAACAGTAAAAGCGGTTGGTGGACGTAACGGTTATATCGAGTCTTCTTCCCCCGAACTTCGTTTAGATATTGATACTCCAAAAGAAATGGGCGGTGCAGGTGGTGCAGGTACGAACCCAGAACAATTGTTCGCAGCAGGCTATTCCGCTTGCTTTGACAGTGCCTTAAATATGGTTGCTCGCATGCAACGTGTTAAACATGAAGGTACCGAAGTCACAGCTACGGTCCATTTTGGCAAAGTCGAAGACGGCGGCTTCGGAATCGGAGTAAACCTCGACGTTCTGGTCAAAGGCGTTGATCATGAAACTGCGGTAAAACTGGTGGAAGGCGCACATGAACAATGTCCATACTCCCGCGCTACCCGCGGTAATATTGAAGTGAAGCTGAACGTTTTGTAACATAGAGTTAGAATGAATTTCACAACAAGCCCCTGAACCGTATTGGTCGAGGGGCTTGTTGTTTTTCCATCAAGTAACATGGGATATGATGCATAATCGTATATACGAAATTGATATACTCATAGTATAATCACTATTGTCATAATCTTTTTTGCTTCTCTAGGTCTTTTTGCCTGGAGCTTTTTTTTGTCCTTATTTCCGTTTTCTCTCGTATACATATCCTTTGGAAAAACTTTTTCATAAAAATGATCGTGCTGTATCTGCTAATTTTATCGCCTTTTTACATTTCGGGAAAATTGGAATTTGCTCTATCCATCTGGCGGTATTGAATAGCTTCAGCCACATGTGAAGTCGTAATTTTCTCTGACTCATGTAAGTCTGCAATGGTGCGGGACAGCTTGAGAATTCGATCATACGCACGCATGCTTAAACCAAGTGCATCCATCGTCTGGTCAAGCAACTCCGCTGCATTTTGTTCTAATACCGCATATTTACGCAGCAGCTGACCGGACAGCTCACTATTCCATGAAAAAGGAAGCTTGCTGTATCTGCGGATTTGTATTGCTCGAGCAGCCAACACCTGCTTTCTCATATCAGCAGACGACAGTGATTCTTTTTCCTCCCGCCAATCCTTCGGTTGTGATACCTCAAGCTGAAGATCAATTCGATCCAGCAATGGACCGGAAATACGTGAGCGGTATCGAGCGACTGCTGCAGGTGAACAGGTACAGCGTTGATGTTCCGTGTTATTGCCGAAAAAGCCACAGTGACACGGATTCAAAGAAGCTGCAAGTAAAAAATGCGCCGGATACTTAAACACTGCACGTGAACGACTGATTGTAACATGGTGGTCTTCCAGAGGCTGCCGCAGCACTTCTAGCACATGACGGCTAAACTCAGGCAGTTCATCCAGAAATAAAATCCCTCGGTGTGCAAGACTGATTTCTCCTGGTTTGGGTATGCCTCCTCCGCCTACCAATCCAGCAGCAGAGATCGTATGATGAGGCGAACGGAAGGGACGAACATGCATGAGATGGGGCGATGACTCCTTCCATTTTCCTGCTGCGCTGTATACCTTGGTCACTTCTAGCGACTCCTTTTCAGTCAAAGGCGGCAGGATAGAGGACAATCTGCGGATGAGCATCGTTTTTCCAGCACCCGGCGGCCCCATAAGCAAAATATTATGCATTCCTGCTGCAGCAATAACTAACGCACGTTTGGCGTGTAGCTGACCCAGCACATCGCTGTAATCCTCCATATTACTGGCTAGTTCCTCTTGCTCGCACAACGCTATATGCTCTGCTTGGGATAAATGGTCATAGGAATGGATTATAACTTGTTTACTGGCAGTACAATTTTGATTGGTCACTTGGCCGTCCGGGGTGCCTTGTGCATGCTCATTAACCGGGATAAGATCCACCAGATGGCGTATAGCGTAAATACGTATATCCGCAATTAGACGAGCCTCGCTTGCGTTTTCTTGAGGAAGCAGCACGGAATCGAATCCTTCTCGCTTGGCCAGATCAACCATAGACAACACCCCATTTACAGGACGAATGCTGCCATCCAGTGCCAGCTCGCCAATAAACAGCGTTCGTTCCCCTACTGGTAAAACAACCTGTCCGCTGGTTGTCAGCAAGCCTAAAGCGATAGCAAGATCAAAAGATGAGCCTTCCTTACGCAAATCTGCAGGAGCTAAGTTAATCGTGACACGCTGGGACGGATATTTGAAACCGCAGTTTTTGATTGCTGCTCTCACACGCTCTACTGCCTCTCGAATCGCTGAATCCGGCAATCCGATAATTGCGGTCTGAGGCAAGCCATTGGACAAATCAGTCTCAACTTCGATCAGAACGCCATCTATCCCATATAGACAAGCTCCATGTAATTTTCCATACATATCAAAAAAGCACCTCTCCTCATATTGAAATGTCCCTCTCGGGAATCATTGCCTATATGAAAAAAGGTGCTTCCAAATTTTCATTTATTGCAAATATAATGTTCGTAATTTTAGCTCTGAACATGCTTTCAAAATTCTTGACTAAGTTTATCTAACGAAAGATTATTTGTCAAACAAGGTCAGCTTATCGGCTGCCGGAGTACGTGGCCTTGATTCTGGGATAACGTCAGGATAGCCTGCATATATCATTCCTATTACCTTCTCACCCGGTTGAATTCCCAAGTGCTCACGGAACTTAGGCGAATACAAAAATGGCTTTGTCACCCAAAACGTTCCAATTTCTTTGCTCCATGCAGCAAGAATAAAGTTTTGAACAAGCGCGCTGACTGCTGCAAAATCCTCATCCCAAACCGCTTGACGCGGATCTTCTTCCATCACCACTAAAAGCTGAATCGGGTTGTGCAGAATTCCACTCTCAAACTTGTTGTCTTTACCAATATCGGCTGCAATGGCTTTTGCAAGCTTTTTCCGTCCTTCGCCAGCAAACAACAAAAAACGCCACGGTTCACGCATTTTATGATTAGGAGCCCACACAGCGACGTCCAACAGTTCTTTAATTGTATCTACCGGAATGGAGTCGGATTTAAATCGTTTAATCGTTCGACGTTCCTGAATTACATCTATGACATGTTCACTAAAGGTATGCTTTGTCACGTAAATCCTCCTTCACAGGTACAACTTCTCGATATTCATTTTAAGATGAAAATGATAACTATTCTCAATAAAATATACCTGTAGCTTTCCTTCATGTCAACCTGCACATTTGAATTCAGTCCCGCACTCTTACCTTCGCGAAAGCTCTTACTCTTTTAAAATGCACCTATTAAATGGTCCGTAACAACTGCCTTTTCGTCAGTTAATTGTACAGAAATCATGTCAAAGCGGATCGGAGCATCTCCAATCCCATTCATATGCAAATATACAGCAGCTGTTTGGCGAACTTGGGCTATTTTACGCGTAGTAACTGATTCTGCTGGCGTTCCATATTTGGAGCTACTACGACTACGTACCTCAATAAACACGAATGTATGCTCCTGCTTGGCAATCAGATCTATTTCACCACTGCGGCATCGCCAATTACGCTCTATGATACGGTAACTCAAGTTTTCTAAAAACAAAGCCGCTGCCTCTTCGCCCATCGCTCCTTTGGCTTTCCGTTGATCCTTGCCTCCAGCCTTCATCTCATTCCTCATCACCAGTCATCCCTTGATGCAAGTCGATCCATTTGATAAATATAGGTAAGCACCTCTGCCACCAACTGATAGAGCTCAGCAGGGATTTGTTCGTCCAAATCAAGTTTGGATAGTACTTCAACCAGCGCAGCGTCCTCCTGTACCGGAACACCATGTTCTTTAGCTTTTTCTAAAATGCTATCCGCAATACGGCCGCTCCCTTTGGCAACGACAATCGGTGCTTCGCTCTCACCAGGCGTATATTTAAGGGCGACCGCCTTCTTTATGGAAGGAGAAGGAGGCTCCAACGGCTCTTTCATATTTTAAGATCGACTCCTTTATACGGCTGAGGTACATAGCTTTGTACTTCAGAAGAGACGAGGCTGTTCTGTTCAGTCCTTATAGGCATGGGCTCGGTACGAAGCGATAGAAGTTGGTATCCTAGTGACTCCAATGCTGTGTGAATGGACTCACGCCCACTGGTTAACAACGATGCCGCCCATTCATGATCATTATGGAGCTTGACACTTACAATCCGATCTACAACCTGGACATCTACCAGGGTCCGTCCAAGCCCCTTCATGTCCAAATCAAACCAAAGACGACAGTTGGAGGCGTCCAGTTCTCCCCGTTTGCCGCGGCGAGACTGAATCTGGATCGTAGCTGTTTCACGACCGTCCGGTCCAACGAACGGTATAAACATGTGTACTTGTGCAAAAGGCGCCGTTCGGTCTGTATTGAGCAGCAACTGCTGACCTGTCAGGTGCTGTACAACCTGCTGAGCCGCCTCTTTCAAAGCGGGGGGCAGGTCGTTACTGCTCATCAGCTGGAGCAGCGCACCTTTTACGGTGGCTGCGTCTGCTGACACTGTGTCGCCTGACGTAGCCGCTAATCCCGGCAGTGTCTGGGGCATTCCCTCTGGCGACTCCATACGTGCCGTCGCCCCTTGCGCGACCTGTGTAGTCGCGCGGTGCACTTGCTGCTCATGCTCTGCACCGAGCAGCTTCAGTACGCGGCCCACCCACGGATCCTCCGTGGGGGTGAGCTGCGGGCTGGATGCCGCAGGCTGTGAAGCAGCGGCATCCGCAGTCCGCGAGGCGCCAGCCGCCGGCTGCGCTACCTCTCCCGTGGACTGGTCTGGTGCAGCCGTGCTCAGTTCGGGTGGCACGGCTGCACGCAGCTCTTGCAGCAGGAGGCGTAGCCGCTGGAGCGGCGCCTCTGGCGCAGTAACGTTGTTCGCCGCGGATGGTAGCGTAGAGCCAGCGGCTTGCTGTGCGGAAGGACGGTCTGCCATGACTGCGTTTAAGGCAGACTTCGTCCCCGTAGGCTCTGCCGTGGCCGGAGTTGGAGCACCATCGGCATCCTTAAGCTGCGTACCTGCCGCAGTAGCTTGCTGTTGTTGCTCCGCTTTGACGCGGGAGCCGTTTAATGCATCAGCAGCGCCCGATTCAGCCGCATTGGCACCAGCATCCAATACCACTGTCGCTCCTCGCCCGCTAACTGCTTGCGGTTCTTCTGAAGCAGTCCCGTTGGATGCAAATGCAGTAGATCCCGCCGAAGTATCCGAATCTGTAGCCAAAACACTCGCTTCGCTTACTGTAGCAGCGAGATTGGCTGCCTGAGTCCCTTTTAACAATTCCTTGCCACCTGTGGCTTGTTGTCCTGTTTCTGCCTGTTTTGTAGCAGCAGAGGCAGAAGCATCCTTGGACAATGTTAAAGCTTGGCCTTCCTGTCCATCTGCAATCACCACAGAAGAAGTGCCTGTTGGACTAACTGACGTTCGGTCAGTGCTTTTTATTGTGCTTGCTTCCCCTACTGAACGGTCAGTAGGCGTTCCCTGTCCTTGCTGCTTTAACACCGCTTCAAGTTCTTGCTCCAGCGAAGACAACAGATCATTTAAAGGGGGCCCAAACATCGCTTGACGCAATCCGTTTATGCTTTCTGCCGTCAATGGAAGTCCCCGCTGAAAAGCAACTGCCGCCGCCTGCACAAACGTTCCCAACTGTACATTGCCACTTTGCTTCGCCATAGCTTCTCGCAAAGAAGCCGCATTTTCAGATGTCAACGGCACACCATTCTTTTGCATTGCCTGTATAAGCTCCCTGTTCTGAGCTGTATCCGGCAGTCCCACCGATTCCAATACATCTGTCAGCGCTACGGTTTGCTGTGGTGTATTGGCCACATCGTTCAAAGGTTTAAGCACCGTCATTCCGCTGGGGGAAGCCGGTTGAACCTGAAACGTTGTAGTCTGCCCAGGTTGAAGAGGGGTCTCCAGCTTTGCCCTGACCTGAGAACCTTGTATTTGCAACACAGCCTCGCCGCCGTCCTCAGACACCTTTAGCACGACTCCTCGTACGACCTGACCTGGCTGCATATCAAGCTTTTTAGCCTCTCCAGCCTTCACATCTCCAAGTAATCCACGAAATACAGATCCGATGTTCATATCGCCCCTCCTCTCACTCTCCCCCATTCAAAGGGGCTTATGGTATTAGTTATCCTTTATATCGGCATTGTCCCGATTCATAATAAGTAATCACAGATCAAACAGCGTCGGTTGCTCCGTCAACAGATTGCCCAGAAAGCTGCGTCTATGCATCTTTGTAGGTCCTAGCGCCAAAATTTGTTCCCTATGCAACTTGGTAGCGTAACCTTTATGTATACCGATCCCATATTCCGGATACTTCGCATCCCATTCACCTTTGCACAGCCGATCACGGGTTACCTTGGCGATGATAGAGGCCGCCGCAATAGACTGACTATTCGCATCTCCTTTAATAATAGCGAGCTGAGGAATAGGCACATCTACCTTTTCTGCATCCACCAGTAAATAATCAGGAGACACATGTAAAGCCTCAATAGCCTGCTTCATAGCCAAACGAGCTGCTTGCTTAATATTGATATCATCAATCGTCTGCGCATCTACATAGCCAACTCCTACAGCAATGGCCTTCTCCATAATCAGCTCGTAGTACGCTTCTCTCTTCTTATCCGTCAATTTTTTGGAATCATCCACACCTTCCAGTAACTCACCCACTGGTAAAATGACTGCTGCGGCCACAACATCACCAAACAGGCATCCACGACCTACTTCATCAATACCTGCAATCCGCTCACAAGACTGCTCCCAGCATTTTTTTTCATAATGTAGCATGTCCTTCACTACAATCTCTTTATCTTCCATATTCAATACCTTCCCATCTATATATAGTTTAACGCGTCATTCATGCCGTAGCTCTAGCGATTGAATTCAGCTTACCACAGACCTTCACCGTCCAAAACCCTTTTCTAACTGCCTTCAAATACCAAAAAAAACCTTCCTCCTCTCCGGAGAGATGGGGAAGGTTCTTCCTTGCTACAAAATGCTGTGTTCTGTATCGGTGTACCTGTAGAATCAGTAAGGAGCTTCCAGACTGAACCGTCCCAGCTTCCCTGCACGCAGCTCACGCAAAATGATTTTTGACGCCTTTTCAAGATCCACACGTCCGCCGCTAACAATACAGCCGCGTTTACGTCCGATCGCTTCCATGACGTTGACAATTTCATCAGGATTTTCTGTATCTTCAGGACGTTTGGTGAGCTCAAAGCGCTCTGCCATTACATCCCAATAGTACTGGACCAAATATTTAGTCGCAAAAAAAGCAATATCCTCGACATTCAGAATTTCTTCCTTGATCGCACCTGTAACAGCCAGACGATAGCCTACATTCTGATCCTCGAATTTAGGCCATAGAATACCTGGTGTATCCAGCAATTCAATTTCACCGATCTTGATCCACTGCTGTGCCTTCGTTACCCCTGGACGGTCACCCGTAGCTGCAATATTACGTCCCGCCATTCGGTTGATCAATGTCGATTTACCGACATTCGGAATACCAACAATCAACCCACGCATAGGACGCGGGTTCATTCCCTTCCGAATCTGCCGATCTATCTTTTCCTTAAGCAACAGCTTAGCCTGAATCGGGATTTCTTTTAGCCCCGTTCCAGTTGTGGCATCTACTGGTAAGGCCACATGCCCCTGCTCCTTAAAGTAGGCAATCCATTGCTGTGATACTACGGGGTCCGCCAAATCTGCTTTATTCAATATAATCATTCGCGGCTTGCCTTGCAAAATATCATCAATCATTGGATTTCGGCTGGAGAGCGGCAATCGAGCATCAATCAGCTCAATAACCAAATCAATCAGCTTTAATTTTGCTTCAATTTGGCGGCGCGCTCTGGTCATGTGACCAGGAAACCATTGAATCGTCACCGTCATCACCCCATTGTGCGTAACTCCAACTTTTACTCTTAGGCTCTTAGTTAGGATTACGGCAGCTATGCTGCTTATTAGTTATTCTAGTGGTTAATCCACTGCATATCTTTCGCCGGCCAGAAAATAACGTCAGCCCGACCCACGACTTCTTTCAAATCAATATATCCGATCATCCGACTGTCTGTACTATTGGAACGGTTATCTCCCATTACAAAAATATGCCCAGCCGGAACTTTTCCATCCTTAAACTTCTCATTTGGAAAATTTGTAAACTTGTTGTAAAGCTCGCCATTTTGATGCGCTTCTTCCAAAGGAGCTTTCAGGTAAGATTCCTGAATCGGCTTGCCATTTACTGTAATTGTGTCACCTTCTACCTTGACCGTATCTCCTTCAACGGCAATGACGCGTTTGATAAAGTCTCTTCCTTCCTCCGGCACATGAAACACGATCACTTCGCCTGGTCTAGGGGCACGGAAATCATACAAAATCTCATTCACAATGACGCGTTCTCCGGTATGAAAGTTAGGCTGCATCGACGGGCCATCCACAATAAACGGCTTAAAGAGAAGCCAGCGGATTAAAAAGACAAGCACTAACGCAATAATGATGGCCTTGAGCCACTCAAAAATCTCATTTTTTGGTTTACGCTTGGGCGTACCATCCTGATCAGTTGGCTGCTGTACAGCTCCTTGTCCTACTTCTTGCTCCATAGCTCACTGTCCTCTCTTTACGGTCAATAATCCACAGTTCCCTATGTACGTAGAAAAAACGAAAGGAGCTTGTAACCAAGCCCCTTTCGTTATTCGTTGTATTAACGACGAATTTCTTTAATTCTCGCTGCTTTACCGCGCAGTTCACGAAGATAATAAAGCTTCGCACGACGCACTTTACCACGGCGAGCCACGTCGATTTTATCGATTTTCGGGGAATGAAGCGGGAAAGTTCTTTCCACACCTACACCGTAAGAAATTTTACGAACTGTAAAAGTCTCACTGATTCCACCACCACGGCGTTTAATTACAACACCTTCAAACAACTGGATACGCTCACGAGTTCCCTCAATAACTTTCACGTGCACTTTCAAAGTGTCACCAGGACGAAAGTTAGGCAAATCTTTACGCAGTTGTTCTTCAGTGATCGCTTGGACGATATTCATCTATGACTCCCTCCTTCCGTACAGGTGTTCATGCTTCTTCTGGAAACACAACCGTTTCCTTCATCATCCACAGAGGACCACCGTATTACACACAACAGATGTATTGTATCATGGAGGATACCGCATTGCAACAACAAAAAGGGATTTGACCAAACATTATTTAATTGACTTTATTATAGAACAGGTCACTGCCTGCTTTCAAATCCACTCATGTTTAAAGCGTTTTAATGCTTGTCTTCCAAAAATTCAGCTTTGCGTTGCTCCTCAATCCACACACGCTCCTTGCCTGTCAGTTCAGCTTGTTCCAATAGATCCGGTCGGCGTTCCATCGTGCGACGTAACGCCTCTTGTCGTCTCCAAGAATCAATATTGACGTGATGCCCTGACAGGAGTACATCGGGTACTTTCCAGCCCCGAAACTCCGCAGGCCGGGTATAATGGGGGTATTCCAGCAGCCCCGTACTAAACGAGTCCGTTACCGCACTCGTTTCGTTCCCCAGAACTCCTGGAAGCAACCGTGTCACACTGTCAATGACGGTCATGGCTGGAAGCTCACCACCAGTCAATACATAATCTCCGATAGAAAGCTCATCCGTCACCAAATGCTCTCGAATACGCTCATCATAACCCTCGTAATGCCCACATATAAAAATAAGATGGTCCTCTTTAGCCAGCTCTTCCGCTTTCTTTTGCGTAAAAGTCTCGCCTTGTGGACACATCAAAATGATACGCGGAGATTTTATGTCTGTGTTACGTTCTACCCCTTCAAGTTGGTTAACTTCATCGGCAGTCTCTAATGTTGGTTGCTCTGATTTATCCAACAGCGCTTCCACAGCAGCAAAAATAGGGTCAGGCTTCAAAACCATGCCGCCCCCACCGCCATAGGGCGTATCATCCACTTGTCCGTGTTTGTTGCCGGCATACTGACGAAAATTAACCGCTTGCAGTGATACAATTCCCTTATCCCTTGCTTTTCCCAGAATGCTTGCATTAAATACTCCATCAAACATCTCTGGAAACAGGGTCAGCACATCCACCCGCATTACAGCAGACCTTCCATTAACCGTACCGTAACTCGTTTTTCACGCACGTTTACATCCAAAATAACATCTTCTATATACGGCAATAGCAGTTCCTTGCCTTTAGGCATTTTGACTACCCATACGTCATTGGCTCCCGGAGTCAAAATTTCCTTGACCACGCCGAGCTCATTTCCGTCCTCGGTCACCACTTCCATGCCGACTACTTCATGAAAATAGAATTCATTTTCTTCCAATTCGCCTAACCGCTCAGCAGATACCTTCAACAATGTACCTTTATATTTTTCAACTTCATTAATATTGTGATATTCCTTAAATTTAGCGACAACCATATTTTTTTGAAAACGCGCTGTTTCAACAGTTACGGGGATCGGTGCTTTACCTTCAGCCGGAACAATCAAAAGCTCACTGCCTTTTGCAAAGCGATCCTCTGGAAAATCTGTCGTCGTTAATATTTTTAGCTCCCCACGGATTCCATGGGTGTTCACAATTTTTCCGACATTAAACAATTGTTGCATCGTGTTCCTCCTGCTTGTAATCGGTCCCGCTCCATATCATCTTCATCATGTACGAAAAAGGGTTAGGACATACATCCTAACCCACTTTCGTATATCTTTAAGATATGATGTCTACGGTAACCCGTTTATCCATCTTAACGGCTGCTGATGCAACCACAGTGCGAAGCGCCTTGGCGATACGACCCTGCTTACCAATGATCTTGCCTACATCCTCAGGATGTACACTAAGCTCATATACAACAAGCCGATCCTTCTCCAAGGTCTTCACGGTTACATCTTCCGGATGATCGACTAAAGCCTTAGCAATGATTATCACTAATTCTTCCATGGTTGACCCTCCGTATCAGCACCTTATTTCTGTAGTTTAGACTCATGAAACTTTTTCATTACGCCCGCTTTGCTAAGCAAGTTACGGACTGTGTCGGATGCTTGTGCACCATCTTGCAACCATTTCAGCGCTTTATCTTCATCAATTTTTACAACCGCTGGTACTGTGATTGGGTTGTAGTAACCGATTTCTTCGATAAAACGACCGTCACGCGGGGAACGAGAATCAGATACCACGACGCGATAGAAAGGAGCTTTATGTGCACCCATACGTTTCAGACGAATACGAACTGCCACGAAAATTCACCTCCTTCAAAAAGTAGACTGTATATTGTTATCCATAATTCCAAGGGCCTATTGGCCTTAGCGGAAAGGAAACTTCATACCTTTACCCATACTCTTCAACTGCTTCATAGCCTTGTTTTTGCCACCCTTAGGTCCCATCATATCTGAGAACTGCTTCATCATGCGACGCATTTCGTCAAATTGCTTTATCAGACGATTTACCTCAGCCAGTGATGTTCCACTGCCTACAGAAATACGTTTGCGACGGCTATGATTAATCATGTCTGGGTTTTGCTTCTCCTGTGTGGTCATAGAATGAACGATAGCCTCAATTCGGCCCATCTGTTTGTCATCCACTTTGATATCTTTCATTTGCTTCATGTTGCCCATACCGGGAATCATATCAAGAATCTGGTCGATTGGGCCAAGCTTCTTAACTTGATCCATTTGCTCCAGAAAATCTTCGAAAGTAAACTCGGCATTACGCATTTTCCGTTCCATTTCCTTCGCCTTATCGGCGTCGATATTGGACTGCGCTTTTTCAATCAGGGACAACATGTCACCCATACCTAAAATCCGTGAAGCCATCCGTTCAGGATGAAACGGCTCCATCGCATCCAGCTTTTCACCCAATGTAGCAAACTTGATCGGACATCCCGTTACAGCTTTAACCGATAAAGCTGCACCACCACGAGTGTCGCCATCCAGCTTTGTCAGTACAACTCCCGTTAACTCTAGGCTAGTATTAAAGTGCTCCGCAACGTTAACCGCGTCCTGCCCCGTCATGCTATCTACAACCAGTAAAACTTCATCCGGGTTGACGTTGGTATGAATCTGGCGCAACTCTTCCATGAGCTCTTCATCAACATGAAGACGACCGGCAGTATCTATAATAACGTAGTCATTTCCATTATCCTTAGCATGCTGCAAACCCTGTTTTGCGATTTCCACTGGGCTTGTCTGATCTCCCAGAGTAAATACAGGAGTATTAATCTGCTCCCCAAGAACCTGAAGCTGCTTGATCGCGGCTGGTCTATAAATATCACCAGCTACAAGCAATGGGCGATGATTTTGCTTTTGCAGCAATTTCGCCAGTTTACCAGATGTCGTCGTTTTACCTGCGCCCTGGAGACCCACCATCATAATGACCGTAGGCGGTTTGTTTGCTTTGGCAAGCTTGGCCTGACTGCCACCCATCAACTCGGTCAGTTCCTTGTTCACGATGTCGATGATGACCATGCCTGGCGTAAAGCTGTCCATCACTTCCTTACCAACGGATTTCTCCTTTACCTTGGCAATAAAGTCCTTTACAACCTTGAAGTTAACGTCCGCCTCAAGCAAAGCTAATCGTACTTCGCGCATCGCCTGAGCTACATCATCCTCAGACACTTTTCCTTTACCGCGCAGTTTACTGAATACATTTTGCAAGCGAGTCGATAATCCTTCAAATGCCATACTTTCGCACCTCCTTGTCTACCAGGGTTGTTTGTTCTTAATCTATATGTCCTACAGTTCCTGCAGGCGATTTACAATTTGATGGACATGTTGCAGAGTGCCTTCATCGGACTCACTGATTTTACCGAATGCCTCATACAACGTCTTATTTAATTCATCGAGATCTTGGATTCTGCGCTCATACTTACTTAGCAAACCAAGCTTTTCCTCGTACATTTCCAATACCTGTTCAGCACGTTTAATATGTTCATATACTGCCTGACGGCTAATTTGAAATTCCGATGCAATTTCCCCTAAAGAAAAATCATCATGGAAGTAATATTTTAAAAACATCTGTTGCTTCTCTGTAAGCAGAGGTTCATAGAAGTCAAACAGTCGGTTAATCCGGTTTGTCTTTTCCAGCCGATTCTCCTGACTCATCTTGTATACCTCCATCGTCAAGGAAAAACACTTTACAGTTCTTTTCAACGTTCCTTATGATACCTAAAAGAAAAGAAGATGTCAAGCGTTATCCCTTGTCATACAAAAAAAAGCCGATCCACTGTCCTTAAACGGAAGTACGGATCGACTTTTTACCCATTGTTACTTAAACCCTTACCGGAGTAAGATACAGCAGAACAGCCAGAAAATGAAGTATGCTGCCTGCCAGAACAAACAGATGCCAGATCGCATGGTGATATGGAAATGCCCGCCACACATAGAAAATCGTGCCCAACGTATACATAAGGCCACCTACGAACAATAACGTCATCCCTCCGGCGGGAACAGTCGCAACCAGAGGATTCCAGGCAATGGTGATGAGCCAGCCCATCACAATGTAAAACACGGTAGACATAAACAGGAAGCGCTTGGTGAAGAACGCCTTGAACAACACACCGAACAGTGCAATCCCCCAAATCACTCCAAACAGTGTCCATCCCAGAGTACCTCGCAGTGCAACGAGCATAAACGGGGTGTAGCTACCTGCAATAAACAGGTAAATGCAAGAATGATCGAATATTTCGAACAAATCCTTCATTTTTCCTTCACGCAGGCTATGAAGCAACGTTGAATTGGTGTACAACAGCAGCATCGTAATCCCGTAAATCGTAAAGCTGACGACATGCCAAGTGGTTCCTTTCATGCTAGCAAAAACAATAAGCAACACAAGCGCTGCCACGCTTAAAACGGCTCCAATTCCATGTGTAATGGCGTTGGCTACTTCTTCCCGTCGGGAGTAGGTATAGGTGTTTGCCATCGGTTTTTCACCCGGCTTCCTGATTTATATTTTACATACAAGATACATTACATATACGACATCGACAGACCTCTTGCTTTCATTATACATCTGGGCAAACTTGAACAGCAACAGGATGGCTACTTAGTTATCCCAAACGTAGCATGAAAGCCCACTTTAAACGTATCAGTTCTGTTCTTCCTCGCCTGTAGCAGTTGCTTCGACCGTCTCTTCCTGAATCAATCCCGCGAACAACGCATGAACGAATTGCTCGGAATCAAACGGTTGAAGATCATTCACTTTTTCACCTAAGCCCACCAGCTTAACAGGCAAATTCAGCTCCTGACGGATGGCCACAACAATCCCGCCCTTCGCTGTACCATCCAACTTCGTCAGTACCAGTCCGGTTACACCGCTTTTCTCACCAAACAGCTTGGCTTGGTTAAGTGCATTTTGTCCAGTCGTCGCATCAAGTACCAACAACACTTCATGAGGAGCATCTGGAATTTCGCGTTGAATCACACGGAAAATTTTGTTCAGCTCCTCCATTAGATTGCTTTTATTCTGAAGACGTCCTGCGGTATCACACAACAAAACATCCACTTGACGCTGCTTGGCAGCCTGTACGGCATCAAACATAACCGCAGCCGGATCGGAACCGGATTGCTGCTTAATAACCTCTACACCTGCCCGTTCGCCCCATACCTCCAACTGTTCGATCGCACCCGCCCGGAACGTATCTCCGGCAGCCAACAATACTTTTTTGCCCTCTTGTTTAAAACGATGAGCTAACTTGCCAATGGTTGTCGTTTTGCCGACGCCATTGACTCCCACGAATAGAATAACTGTAATCCCGTCAGGACTCATCTTGAGCTGACTATTGTCATTACCCCGCAGCAACTCGGACAGCTTTTCCGACAATACAGGCTGTAATTCGGATGCATCTTCAATTTTGCGCTTTTTCACTTCTTCTCGCAGGTCTTCAATGAGGTTCATAACCGTGTTGACGCCTACGTCCGCTCCGATCAGAATTTCTTCCAGTTCCTCATAAAATTCCTCATCAATCTTTTTACGGCGAATCATCAAGTCCGTTACTTTTTCAACAAAACCTTTACGTGTTTTTTCCAATCCATCTTTGAACTGTTTTGTGACCGATTCAGTTTTGTTTGCAATGCTTTCCTTCAATTTCCTAAAGAAACTCATGGATTCCCTCCGTTGGTCTGAAAGTATGTTGTTTAATGTCAGGCAATCTCAGCTTCATCGTTGTCCAGCTTGACAGATACGAGTTTGGAAACCCCGCCTTCCTCCATCGTAACCCCGTACAGCACATCAGATTCTTCCATTGTGCCCTTGCGGTGTGTGACTACAATGAACTGTGTCTGCTCCGAGAATTCTCGTAAATACTGGGCAAAACGCACCACGTTTGCTTCGTCCAATGCAGCCTCTACTTCATCGAGTACACAGAATGGAACAGGTTTAACGTGTAAAATGGCAAATAGTAACGCCATCGCTGTTAACGCACGCTCACCGCCCGACAGTAGCTGCAAGTTTTGCAGTTTTTTGCCCGGTGGCTGAGCTACGATGTCAATTCCCGTCTCCAATAAGCGTTCCGGGTCAAGTAACACGAGATCGGCACGTCCGCCTCCGAACAGCTTGGAGAATACCGTTCCAAATTCGCGCCGAATAGCATCGAACGTAGTCTTAAAGCGTTTGGACATTTCTTCATCCATTTCACGAATAACCTGATAAAGTGTTGTCTTGGCCTCCACCAAATCAGACTTTTGCTCATCAAGAAACGTATAACGCTCATGCACACGCTGGTATTCATCAATGGCGCCCAGGTTCACCTCACCCAACGCGGAAATACCACGTTTGAGCCTTTCCACCTCGCTCTGCGTACCTTCAATATCTTCCGGTATAGGGTAACGCTGCTTGGCTAACTCATAGCTGAGTTCATAATCATCACTTAATTTTTTCAGAACGTTTTCCAGTTCCACATCAAGTCGATTTACTCCAATTTCCGTTTGACGAAGCAACTCCTCCACTGACTTGAGCTGAATTCGCTGTTCTTTTGTATCGTTTTCAGCCACTTCAAGCTTTTTGGACAAGCTGCTGCGTGCAGCCCGCTTGAATTCCAGTTGCTGTGCGGCTTCTTCCTTTTTCAAACGGTATTGATTGAGATTTTCAATCTGTTTCACAGTCTCCTGCTCATTGGTCAGCAAATCTGCTTCAATGGAAGCAAGTAAGGTCTTGTTTTGTCTCGAATCCTTACCAAGAGTATCATAATCCCCACGCAATCTGCGCAACTGCTCTTCCAATGAAAAACGCTCCTGGTCCAGCTTTCCTTCTCTTACCTTGAGATTCGTGAGTTCCCCCTGCAGCTGCTCTTTGGCAGATTCGTTGGCTTTACGGGCAAATTCGGCAGCGTGAATAGCTTGATGCGTTTTCTTTTCTTCTTCCTCCAGCGCAGCCAACTTTACCAACGCTTCTTCACGGGAAGTTTCCAGCTCCTTGATTTCCTGATCAAAGCCCTTTTTCTCCTGACCAGACGCAGCGACCTGTTCCAGAACATGACGAAGTTCATGCTCCAGTTGTTTGAGCTCCATAGCCATCTGCTGCTCTTCACCACGCTTCACATCACCGCCCTGACGTAGCTCGTCCAGACGGATCTGTGTCTCTTCCAACTGGCGTTTGGTATCTATTGCACTCTGGCGCAACCTTGCAATTTGCTGCTCCGTATCTACAATGTCTTGATCCAACTGATCCAACTGACGTTTGCGTCCAAGCAGATTAGCATTTTTCTTGAACTGGCTTCCCCCAGTCATGGAACCCCCTGCATTGACAACATCGCCTTCCAAAGTGACAACGCGGTATCTATATTGGCAACGAGCCGCAATACGGTTTGCGTCTTCCAACGTACGAGCAATGACCACATTCCCCAAAAGACTGCCTACAATTCCGGCATATCGATCATCATACTGAACAAGATCTGCACCGATCCCGACAAAGCCTTCGGCTCCTTCTGCAATTTGGCGTTCTCCCGCGCCGATTTGACGCGGGCGGATAACATCCATAGGCAAAAATGTTGCTCTGCCCAGTTGACGTTGCTTTAGAAAACTAATTGCCTGTCTGGATACGGATTCATTTTCCATCACAATATGCTGAACTGAAGCACCCAAAGCGGTTTCCATCGCCTGCTCTAAATGCTCAGGCACCCGAATCAGCTCTGCTACCGCTCCATGCACACCGTGCAAGGTTTCTTTTCGTGCAGCCTTCAATACCTCTTTAACTCCAAGCATGAAGCCGTCAAAGTCATCCTGCATTTCCTTCATTGTATCTCGCCGTGAAATTTGAGCCTCACGTTTTTGTTCCCATTTACGAACTGTACCCTGGTTTTCTTCCAAAAGTTTTTGTAGGGCCTGGTACTTTTCACTTCCCTGAATATAGCCACTACGCAAACTACTGATTTCCTGCCCCAGCTTCTGAACCGCAGCTTCCAATCCCTTTTTGCGCTGTTCAAGTTGTACTTTCTGGGCTTCCCATTTGCCGGATTCGTCACTTACACGAGTCACACGCCGTTCCAATGCTTCCTTCTGTTGGTCTGTATAACGGATTTCGTTACGCGCCTGCGCCATCTGATTCATCAGCTCCAGCAGACCACCCTTTAGGCTTTCTTCCTGCTCCTGGCTGATTCCGCCTGTAACTCCAATCAGTTTGGCCTCTTCGTCAGACAGCCGTGCACGCAACTCGTCAAGCTCTACATTCAGTGCAGACAGCTTTTCGTTCAGCTGATCCAGTTCACTCTTGCGCTCGGAATGCCGTGATTCGCTTGTGCTAAGTGATAAGATCAGCTGTTCCCGATTAGCCGCCAGATTGCGTGTGCGCTCTTTGAGCAATTCGCCGTAGCCTTCACTTTTCTCCGTCGCTTCACTGTATTGCAGCAGATCCCTTTGCAACTGTTCTACCTGCTCTTCCAGCTGGCGTAATTCGTTGCGGTCGCTTTCCAGCATCGCATCATGGCGGGAGACCACCGTAGACAACTGAAGTTGCTCCTGCTGCAGCAAAGCTAATTTGGAAGTCGCATCGCTCCACGAAGTATGAATTTGTTCAATTTGATGGACGTACATAGAGATTTCTTTTGATTTCAATTCACCGCGTAGCTCTTTAAAATGAATCGCCTTTTCAGACTGCTCCTTAAGCGGTCCAATCTGATCTTCCAGTTCACTAACTAAATCGTGAATACGCAGCAAATTTTGCTCCGTCTCATCCAGCTTGCGAACCGCATCTTTTTTACGGGATTTATATTTTACGATACCCGAGGCTTCCTCAAAAATACCTCGACGATCCTCAGATCGAGTACTTAGGATTTCTTCAATGCGTCCCTGCCCAATAATGGAATAAGCTTCTTTACCAATCCCTGTATCCATAAACAGCTCTGTAATATCTCGGAGTCTGCATGATTGCCGATTAATGAAATATTCACTATCCCCACTTCGATGTACACGTCGCGTTACCGTGACTTCACCAAAATCCAGAGGCAACGCCTGATCTTCATTATCCAACGTAAGCGATACTTCACCGTAATTAACAGCCTTACGAGCATCACTACCTGCAAAAATAATGTCCTCCATTTTGCCGCCACGCAGTGATTTGGCACTCTGTTCGCCCAGCACCCAACGAATCCCGTCGGAAATATTACTTTTTCCGCTTCCGTTAGGTCCGACGACTGCCGTAATGCCGCGGACAAATTCCATTTCCGTTTTATCTGCAAACGATTTGAAGCCCGCCAGCTCAATGCGCTTTAAAAACATGCTCAATCTCACCTCTAACATTTCAAATATGCTTGTACAACACCGTTTACCTGATTGATATGAATTATCCCTATTGTAGCATAAACTAGCTTGTTTAAAGCACAGTACCAACACTCACATTACACCAGCAAAGCCACGAAAAAAGAGCAAAACGCAGTCCATTCGCCATTACGGGCCGGGACTCCCCGCGGACTGCCCTTTGCTCTTACTTTGTGCCCCCTGCTTGCGTAACCCGTCCGGGCTGCTCAGGTACCGATTACGATTCTGCCAGCTTCAAACGGTTTAAAGCTACTGCCGCCGCTTGCTGCTCTGCTTCTTTTTTGGAGCGCCCCGTACCTGCCCCTAGCCGTTCGCTGTCCATATATACCTCGGCTACAAACTCGCGCTCATGGGCTGGTCCGCGCTCCTCTACAATCTTGTATTCAAGCATCCCCATGTTATGATGCTGTGTCAGTTCCTGAAGCTCTGTTTTGAAATCACTCATCTGAAGTTTACCATTTAATACAATTTGAGGAAAAATATAATGTTCCAGAAACGAACGGACGGCCTCCAGACCCTGATCCAAATAAAGCGCACCTACGAACGCTTCGAATACATCAGCCAACAGAGCCGGACGAGTACGTCCACCTGTCAACTCTTCACCTTTTCCAAGCAGCACATATTGCCCGAACTCAAGCCCGACAGCAAACTTCACCAGAGAAGGCTCACAGACAATAGCTGCACGCAGCTTGGTGAGTTCGCCTTCGGGTCGGTTAGGGTACTGATTGTACAATTGCTCGGACACCGTCAATTCCAGAACAGCGTCACCTAAAAATTCAAGACGCTCATTGTCTGCATGCTGACTGAACCGATGTTCGTTTACGTAGGAAGCGTGCGTAAAGGCCTGCTTCAGAAGCTGCCGATTGTTGAATTGAATATGAAGTTTCTGCTGTAATTGCTTCAAGTCTCCACTCAACGAACTGACCCCTTATGCTTCATATTTTTTTAGAATAACCGTAGCATTGTGACCGCCAAAACCAAAGGAATTGGACATAACCACATTCAGTTCCGCTTTTCTCGGCTTATTAGGTACATAATCAAGATCGCATGCCGGGTCTTGATTATCCAAATTAATCGTTGGCGGAATCGTCTGATGCTGAAGGGCGAGACCACAGATCACGGCTTCAACGCCGCCCGCTGCACCCAATAAATGCCCTGTCATCGACTTAGTTGAGCTGATCGCTACCTTATAGGCATGATCTCCAAGCGTTTTCTTAACTGCTTCCGTTTCGGATTTATCACCGACTGGCGTAGACGTACCATGTGCATTGATATAATCAATCTCTTCAGGATTCAATCCAGCGTCACGGATCGCCATTCTAATGCAGCGTGCTGCTCCCTCTGGATCAGGCTCTGTCATATGATGAGCATCGCCAGAAAGACCGTAGCCAATCACTTCACCGTAAATACGCGCACCACGCTTCAAAGCATGATCCAACGATTCCAGAATAAGAACACCAGAGCCTTCGCCCATAACAAACCCGTCTCTTTCGGTATCAAAAGGGCGGCTTGCCTTTTCAGGCTCGTCGTTACGCGTGGACATCGCTCGCATGGAACAAAATCCAGCCATACCAATCGGACGGATAGTCGCCTCAGCTCCTCCGCAAATCATGGCGTCTGCGTCACCGCGCTGAATCATGCGGAAGGAATCGCCAATAGCATGACTGCCCGTGGCACAAGCCGTAACTGGTGATGTATTTGGGCCTTTAGCACCGAGCGAAATCGACACTTGACCGGAACCCATATTAGCAATCATCATCGGGATGAAGAAAGGGCTTACGCGTTTAGGTCCTTTTTCAATCAGTGCGTTGTGCTGATCTTCCCAAGTTCCCAATCCGCCAATACCGGAACCGACAGATACACCAACACGCTCAGCTTCAGCATTTTCTCCGATTACAAGTCCGCTGTCCTCAAGCGCCAATTTACTAGCAGCAACCGCAAACTGCACAAAGCGGTCCATTTTACGCGCATCCTTACGTTCAATATAATCCTCTGGATTAAAATCTTTAATGGAAGCGGCTATTTTCGTAGTGTACTCACTTGTATCGAAAGCTTCGATTTCACTGACGCCGGATTTTCCGGCCATCAGATTATCCCATAGTGTGTTCAAATCCTGTCCCAGCGAAGTGATTACACCCATTCCTGTTATGACAACACGTTGTTTCAAAGATAATCACCTCTATGTCTACTGCATATTGTATTTTAAGACCGCACACTTTTGTGCGTAAAAATAATATAGAATCAACTAAAGTTAGTAATGCGGCATACTTCTCAGCCTTTGACTAAGTTAAGCTGAACCAAACTCAAAAACACGCAGCAATTCCGCCTTTAGTTCAATCTGTATAATTAGGAGAAAGTCCCGCCTGTAACAGAACGGGACTTTTGATGACATGAATTAGGTATGAGATTGTATGTACTTCACAACTTCACCTACAGTTGTAATTTTCTCTGCATCTTCATCAGAGATTTCCATATCAAACTCATCTTCCAATTCCATTACCAATTCAACTACATCGAGAGAATCAGCGCCTAAATCATCTTTAAAAGATGCTTCAAGTGTAACTTCGGCTTCGTCGGCTCCCAAACGGTCAACGACAATGCGTTTTACGCGCTCCAATACATCGGACATCCGGCTCACCTCCTCTTAGGTATTATACGAAAATTACAATTAAAATGCCATAGAAGAGAGTTTTCTTTGACAACTCTTCATCGGGGCATGCAGATTGGCAACATGCTACTACATATACATGCCGCCATCCACATGCAAAGTCTGGCCCGTCATATATGAGGAAGCATCCGAGGCCAAGAACAGCACCACGTCAGCAATTTCCTCAGGCCGTCCAAGACGGGCCAGCGGAATACCGCTAAGCATATTGTCACGCAAATCATCAGCCAGTACCTGTGTCATCTCAGTATCGATGAATCCGGGAGCTACACAGTTCACTGTAATACCTCTCGATGCAAGCTCTCGAGCAGAGGATTTGGTAAGACCAATCACCCCTGCTTTAGCAGCAACGTAGTTGGCTTGTCCTGCGTTGCCAAGGACACCAACCACGGAGGAGATATTGATAATTCGGCCAGAACGCTGTTTCATCATTGGACGTGTTGCCGCCTTAAGACAATTAAACACACCCTTCAGATTCGTTTCGATCACCTGATCGAATTCCTCTTCCTTCATGCGCATGATTAAATTATCTCTTGTTATGCCGGCATTATTCACCAGGATGTCAATCTTGCCCCAAGCGCCAATCACATCCTTGATCAACTGATCTGCTTCGTCAGCGCGACCGACATTAGCCTGAACTGTAATAGCCTCCACACCTTTGGCACGAATCTGCTCAGCTACCTCAGTCGCAGCCGCTTCACTGCCAGCATAGTTTACCGCCACATTAGCGCCTGCATCAGCCAGCGCCAGCGCGATACTACGGCCAATTCCGCGCGACGCTCCCGTAACGAGCGCCGTTTTTCCACTTAATGGCTTAGACATCATAGTCCTCCCTTGCAAGTATATAACCCGTTAAGGCAATGATTATACTTTTAACGGGCCTCCAAGGCTTCCGTTACAGAAGCAATCGACTCCAGGCTACTTATATTATACAGCTTAACCGTTTTGTCGATTTTTTTAACCAGTCCAGTCAAAACACTTCCTGGTCCAAACTCAACAAAAGTGTCAACACCTTGTTCCAGTAGCCATGCTACACTGTCTTCCCACAGTACCGGAGAATAGACCTGATCCACCAACAGTTGGCGGATTTCACTCCCCTCACGTACAGGTTTAGCTGTTACATTAGCCACCACCGGAATCTGAGCTTCAGAGAAAGTTACAGTCCCCAACTTGTCTGAGAGCTTGGTCGCTGCTTCCTTCATCAATGACGAGTGGAAAGGACCGCTAACCTCCAGAGTAATAGCACGCTTGCCGCCTGCTTCCTTCACACGTTCAGCGACAGCAGCTACGCCCTCCTTCGTACCAGATACAACAATTTGTCCAGGACAATTGATATTAGCTAGTTCGACCAGTTGACCAGACTCCGTAATATCACGGCACAATGCTGTCAATGCTTCACGATCAGCTCCCAACACAGCAGCCATACCGCCTTGTCCATCAGGAATAGCCTGTTCCATAAACTGACCACGTGCACGAACAGTCTCAACCGCATCCGCAAATGCAAGGACACCTGAAGCAACTAGCGCGCTGTACTCTCCTAGACTGTGTCCAGCTACATAATCGGGATGAATGTCCATTTTTTCCTTGAACGCTTCATACAGCGCAATGCTCGCCGTTAACAGTGCAGGCTGCGTATTGGATGTTTGCTTCAAAGCTGTGTCTGGCCCTTCAAAAACCAGTGTGCTTAGTGCGAACCCTAACCGTTCGTCCGCTTGGCGAAATACTTCTGTTGCAGCTGGAACTGCTTCATAAGCATCTTTAGCCATACCTACAGCTTGTGAACCCTGACCGGGGAATATAAATGCCGTTTTGCCCATCGTGTATGCACCTCTCTATATCCAATGCTTGTCCTGTAAAACACTACACAAATTCAATATTATATCAAAAATTCCATCTTATTACCAGACAAGAACCGACGCTCCCCAGGTCAAGCCACCGCCAAAGCCCACCATTAATACACGGTCGCCTTCCTTCATGCGGCCTTCCTCAGCTGCTTCTACTAGGGCGAGAGGGATTGATGCTGCGGATGTATTCGCATATTTATGAACATTAACAACTACCTTTTCCTCTGGCAAATCCAGACGTTGCATCGCCGATTGGATGATGCGAACATTGGCTTGATGTGGAACGAACAGATCAATATCATCTTTGGACAGCCCTGCTTTTTCCAACACATCAACCGTTGCCGTTCCCATAACACGAACCGCGAACTTGAACACTTCGCGTCCGTTCATGTAAATATAGTGCTGTTTATTCTCCAGTGTGTCTGCACTCGCAGGCAAACGCGAGCCACCAGCTTCCAGCTTAAGCAAGGTTCCACCTGCACCTTCAGCCCCGAGATCAAAGGATTGGAATCCTCTGCCTTCAGGCACTTCGCCAATCACTACAGCTCCTGCACCATCTCCGAATAGGACACAGGTATTGCGGTCGGTATAATCTGTAATCCGAGAAAGACAGTCTGCCCCAATGATTAACGCATTATTATAAATACCTGTCTTAATGAAGCTCGTTGCCGTAGCCAGTCCGTATACAAAACCCGAGCATGCCGCAGACAAATCGAAAGCCGCTGCGCCTTTGGCTCCCAGTTTGTCCTGAAGAATGCAGGCAGTTGACGGAAACGCCATATCCGGTGTAACCGTAGCTACAATAATTAAATCCAGATCCTGTGCCGTCATACCCGCGGACTCCAACGCCTTAATTGCTGCTTCATAAGCTAAATCAGATGTAGCCTGCTCTGGAGCTGCAATATGGCGCTCCTGAATCCCTGTACGGCTGACAATCCATTCATCACTTGTTTCTACGATTGCTTCCAAATCTTTATTCGTCAGAATTTTCTCAGGTACGTATTTCCCTGTTCCGATAACACCAACCGGCCGTAATTTATTCATATCGTCACTCACTTCCTGCTGATTTCCTTGGATATACTTTCCACCAACCGGTTTTGCAGGGCCGTACGAGCCTGCCTTACCGCATTTTTGACGGCAACGCCGTCAGACGAACCGTGACTTTTCAGGACGAGTCCACTCAAACCCAGCAAAGGAGCCCCACCATGCTCTTTATAATCCAATTTACCTTTCAGACTGCGGAGCTCAGGCATAATCAAGGCTGCCGCAAGCTTGGTCTTCAAGGATTTGGTGAATTGCTCTTTTAAGAGAGAAAATATGGCCCCCGCTGTACCCTCTAGTGATTTTAGCATGATATTTCCAGCAAATCCATCACACACCAGTACGTCGCAATTCCCAGTTAACACATCTCTCGATTCAACATTACCCACAAAATGGACAGGTAACTGCTCAATAAGTGGAAATGCCAACTTCGTCAGTTCATTGCCCTTCCCAGCTTCGGTCCCCACATTCAGCAGACCCACCCTTGGAGAAGCCACACCGTGAACTTTCTGACGATACAAGCTCCCCATCAGTGCATACTGGGCAAGATGCTCAGGCTTGGCATCCATATTGGCTCCCAAGTCAAGCGCCAGAATACCCTGATCGTCAATCGTCGGTATCATCGGCGCGAGAGCCGGACGTTCAATGCCCTCCATTCTTCCAACCACCAGCAACCCCGTGGTCATTAGCGCGCCTGTATTACCTGCAGATATCATGGCATCCGCTTCGCCTTCTCTGACCATTCGACCAGCTACGACCATTGAAGCATCCTTTTTGCGGCGCACTGCCTTTACAGGCTCGTCCTGCGCATCTATCGTTTCGGATGCATGGCGAATGCTGAGGTTCGTCGGCAACGCTCTACCGTTCAGAACCGATTCAATTCGTTCCCGGTCACCAACCAGCGTAATGTCCGTATCCTTCCATTCCGCCGCCGCAGATAGCGCGCCCTCTACTGTCGCCTCAGGAGCATTATCTCCCCCCATGGCATCAATGGCGATCCGCATGCTGACTTCCTCCTTCGCTATACTCTTCCTCCGTGGAGCGATAAATGACAAAGTTGCCTTGGAACACCATTTCTTCTCCTACGTAGGCGAAAACTTCCACTTTAGCCTTCCCTTTTTGTTCTGGATTTGAACGTACATATGCCTTGGCAATGCACTTTTCACCTAAATGAACCGGGCGGACAAAGCGTATATCCGCTGATGCAGTCAATGCTATCTCATCATTAATCACAGCAACGGCCAATGAATTGGCCTGAGCAAATACATAATGCCCCCGCGCAATGCCAGTACGCGAAAAAACATGTTCCTCTTTAATCTCAAAAATCGAAATACCGCTTCGATCCAACTGCAGATCAACGATATCCCCGATCACTTCATGCAAAGGCAAGGAACGAACCTGGTCGTAGGAGCGCTCAGCCATCAGCTTTAGCCGTTCCCGCAATTCCGGGATTCCCAGCTCCATCCGGTCCAGCCGAATAGTCTGAATACTCACCTTCAGCTGTCTTGTCAATTCCTGATCCGTTACGAATGGATTATCATCAATTAATTGAGTCAGCCGCTGCTGTCTCTGTCTCTTCGGCAAACGTTCGATGTCAGTGACGCCTCCTTTCCCTACAATAAACCATCGTTCAGACGACAGTTCGGGTTACTTTACTTCACTTTCTAACGGCGAAACTTCAAGCCGATTTGTCTTCTTGTATGTATAAAGGAACCCCTTCGGCCCTTCTTTCTTAGAACCTGGTACTAAAACAGTATATAGCATGCTGACGTAAAAAGGAAGCATGCAGACAAAAAAAGTAGCGCCTCACTGAAGTGAAGCGCTACTTTTTCTGCGAAGATTCCAAAGAATCCGCTTATCGGACATTATTGAGAGATGATCTCTCTAGCTTTGTACGTTCCGCAAACTTTGCACACATGGTGAGCAAGTTTCAATTCGCCGCATTCGGAGCATTTCACCATACCTGGTACTGCCAGTTTAAAGTGAGTACGACGTTTGTCGCGACGAGTTTTGGATGTTCTCCGTTGAGGTACTGCCATTATTCCCACCTCCTTAACCAGATCAACCCCGCATAACGGGTATGACTTCTTATCTCATTCAAGACTGAAGAAAATGCCAGAAGCAATTATCTTACAGCCGGTGAATCAAGCCTGCAACATCCACGCATCGGTTCTGTAACTTTCCGGCACAAGCGGATGATGATTTTTCAGAATTGAACTCAATTCTCATTTAAAAAAATCCTTAAGCCCTGCCAGACGCGGATCAATCTTTTCCGTATCGCCATCGCTACTGTCATCGGAGCCAATACTCCAGTTTTGTCCGGTCTTTGGTGCGATTCCCTGACAATCCTCACTGCACAAAGGCGCAAACGGCACATGCAGTACAAACAGTTCTTCACAATACGGTGCAATGTCGAAGGAGTCCTCCGTCACTGCGATAAAATCGCCATCTTCATCCTCCTCTTCAACACTCGAAGAGGTTTGCTTGAACCGTTCACGGAATTCAATCTTTAAATCCTCGTGCATCGGGCTTAAACAGCGTGAGCAGAGCATGTCCAGACCTGCGGTCAACGTGCCTTCCACGCTCATCAACCCTTGACCCAGACTAACGGCGACCAAGTCGGCCTCCAGCGGGGAAACGGCCGTAACATCAGCACGATCATCCACCAATTCACTCACATTAAGAGATTCACGGATAGGAAAAGGACCGTCACTTGTTGCTACTTTGCGAAAAAATAGTTGCATCACTATCACTCCAAACAAACAAAAATTATTATACCGACTGATCGAGTCGTTTGTCAACACCTTTCACTTTACACCACTCACAAATCCACCGGTTTTCCAATGGTTCGACAAGTTTTATGCAGAAGCAAAAATGCATTGTGCTAAACATGTACCGATGAGTATTCGTACCCCCGCCACTCTTCGTGTACAATAATGCGAGTATAAAGCTTTTTCGTCCAGGTCTCAATGGTCTTGTTCATGCCGATGATGAAAAATCAGTATAGCTGCCCTGAAAACAATCATTCACGGGTACTTAACCATTATTGTCAAAATAGTTATCCAATAAGCTACCATAAGAAAGGAGCCGACATACGGTCTTGAAAACACTCGGTATGATTGTAGAGTACAATCCCCTGCATAACGGACATGTCCATCACTGGGAGGAATCTCTTCGCATCACTGGTGCACAGCGCACAGTGGCTGTGATGAGTGGTCCTTTCCTTCAGCGGGGTGAACCCGCGATTACAGACAAATGGTCCCGCACCGAAATGGCACTCGCCATGGGTGTGGACCTGGTTCTGGAGCTGCCTGTGGCCTATGCCGTCCAGCCTGCAGAATGGTTTGCCCACGGAGCAGTCGCCCTGCTCCATGCGACGGGCATCGTAGACGCGCTCTGCTTCGGCAGCGAGAGCGGAGACATTGCCCCGCTGCGCGCGCTGGCCCGCGTGCTGGCGGCAGAGCCGGCCGAGCTCAAGGCCGGCATCGCGCAGCGCCTGAGTAGCGGCGCGAGCTATCCCGCTGCCTACGCGGGAGCCGCAGCCGCGCTCGCGGCCGAAGGAGCGGACGGCGCTGCGCTCGCCGCCCTCATGCAGCAGCCCAACAATACGTTGGGGCTGCATTACTTGATTGCGCTGGAACGGCTGGGCAGCACAATCAAGCCCTTCACGGTAGCCCGCACGGGATCGGGCTACCATGAAGCCGTGGCCCCTGCGGACGGAGTCATCGCCAGTGCCACGGCCATTCGCCGTCTGCTGCTGGACGGCGGGCCGGAGGCCGCGTCGCCATACATACCTGCGGCGACACTGGGGATTTTGCGGCGCGAGTGGCAAGCCGAACGCGCTCCGCTGCATTGGGAAGCGTTCAGCCAGCCGCTGCTGAACGCCCTGATCACACGTAGCTCGCAGCAGCTGGCGGAGCTGCACGAGGTCACCGAAGGGCTGGAGCATCGTCTGCGACAATCGCTTTACACGCTGCCCCAGCCCTCTGTGGAGGCCCTGCTCGCCGCGATCAAGACAAGGCGCTATACTCGTACGAAGCTCCAGCGGATGTGTGCACATATTTTGCTAAATCATGCCAAATCCGATATGACTCCGGCTGAGCTGGCGAAAGGTCCGGGCTATATCCGCGTGCTTGGCTTTAACAGGGCTGGACGCGAACTGCTGGCACGTATGAAGCAGACAGCCACCCTTCCGGTATGGGTCAAGCTGTCTGCCGGATCACATCCTCATCTGGACTGGGATACAGCCGCAGCCGCCATACATGCAGCCGGGATGCCACGCCCCGCCATCCGCGACATGTATGCTGATTACTTGCGACCGCCCATTATGGTTTGATGGGCAGCTTTTCCATATAATTCAGCGCATCGCCAAGTTTGCGAACCGGAACAAGCTTCATTCGGGTTCCAATTTGCTCAGCTTTGGTCTTGGCCTCTTTATAATTATCCGCAGGGACGAAAAACAAATCCGCACCCTGACGGTCAGCAGCAACTATTTTATACTTTGCACCACCAATCGCTCCAACCTGACCGTCCTTATCAATGGTACCCGTACCGGCTACACGATATCCCTTACTCAAATCACCTGGTGTCAGTTGGTTATAGATTTCCATGGTAAACATCAAACCTGCCGAAGGACCGCCAACATCCGTAGATGTAAAATGAATCGTTTTACGTCCATCCTTCGGCTCTACCTTCTGTACCGTGGCAATACTGACGCCAAATCCGGAACGTTGCTTGCCCGTCTCACTGTCCGTAATGGTCGTTAAAGGAGCTTGCACGGACAGCAACTTTCCATCGCGCTTTAGCTTCACTTTAGCCATTATTCCCGGTTTTTCGTCCTCCAAAGCCTTCCGAATGGAACGATTATCGGTCACCCTCACGCCGTTCAGCTCCAATATTTCATCCCCGGGGTCAAACACGCTGCTCGATCCCGGGACCTTAAATACATACACGTAATCCGGCACAATGCGATAGGGGACATGGGCACGGGTGTAGGCAGCCTCCATCGCGGAAGATTGGGAATCCCCCATATACCATAACTGTTCTGCCGCATACTCGTCTTCACTTTTTCCATGCAGACGATCCTCTTTGCGCTGAATCTCCGAATTGCGGTCCAACTTGGACAGACCCAACATGATAACATTGGCATAACGCGCCGATACCGTCGTCATCATAAAGGCCCCCCGTTCGATGTTGTCACCCTCCCGGACTCTAACCATCGGTTTGATCTCATTTGCCCCACCTGGTCCGTAGATCAGATAAGGGGTTGGCATATAGACCAGCACATAGACCATTGCAGCCAGCATTAAGACATAACCGGTTGTAAAAAAAGCTCTTTTCCGGTTTATTCGTTTCATTGCTTCTCCCCCCTTCCAGCCTAACTTCTCCCATCTTATCCAAGTGCCTCTGTGCACCTGTTCTCAAGCCTTTCAAAAAAGCATACATTGTTTACGACAACGTATACGAACAACCTATCCCAAGACAACGAACGTGAATAAACGCTGGAGATAGCATCCGACTCTCCTTAGCATATTTATGAGAGGTGAATTTTTTGATGCAAAAGGAAGCCCATTCCGCTCCTTATTGGACAACCGTACTGCTTGGCCTCGGAGCCATTTTGCTTGTACTGGCTGTTGTCGCCTCACCAGAAAAAGTATTTCAAGCCTCTACTCAAGGCCTTAAGCTATGGTGGAGTATTATTTTCCCAGCTATGCTACCTTTTTTGATGCTGTCCGAAATGCTCATCGCCTTTGGTCTAGTACATGGACTAGGTGTCCTGCTGGAGCCGTTTATGCGATTCTGGTTCCGTCTACCCGGACGAAGTGGCTGGGTGTTGGCCCTCGGCCTGACCGCGGGATTCCCGGCTGCTGCGGAAGCAGTACGCCAATGGTCACAACAGGAAGATATGACCGCGCTTCAGCTTCGACGTCTAACCGCCATCGCTCATTTCTGCAATCCGATTACCATCCTGCTCGTCATCGGGACAGGGCTACTGCACAATGCTGCCGTAGGCGTGATGTTACTTGCCGTTCACTGGATTTCCGGGCTGCTGGCAGGCTGGATCACCGCCAGACTACCTGTATCGTCCAAAGAATTGCAAAAACGGGAAACGCCAGCTGCCCTTCGGCGCACCTCAGTTTCCCGTACTTCTCCCTCCCTGATCCGATCCGCATGGGAAGCTACCCGTTCTGCCAGAGAACGGGACGGCCGCAGCTTCGGAAAACTGTTGGGCGAAACCGTATCCCATGCTGTACAGACGCTGATGGTGACAGGTGGATTCATTATTTTCTTTTCCGTACTGATTCGACTGCTGTCCATATACACAGGCCAAGGATCGCTTTCTTTCATATGGCCTGCTTGGATGGAAATCCATCTGGGTTCCTATGAAACCAGCCGTCTGCCCTACGATCTCCGTACACAAGCAGCGCTGATCAGTGCTGTGTTGGGCTGGGGCGGCCTGTGCGGCTGGCTTCAAATTACCGCCGTCACCAGACCTTCCGACAAGGGTATCACCTTCACCTTGTCACGAGTGCTCCATGGGATCATTGCTTTTGGACTTACCTTGGCGACATGGGTCCCGCTTAACCGCATCGTCAGCAATACAATTCCCGCTTACGTCAGTCGGAGTTCTGTGTCTTCTTTTGCGGAAAGCGTAAATGAATCCGGCACGCATCCTGTCATGGCCGAAGCCAGCAGCTTACTAACACAAATAGAAGGAACATCTATGTACCCCTGGCAACTAACCGTACTGTCCATTGCGCTGCTGGGTACAATTATAGTTACCCTGCTGGCCTTTTCCTTTATGACTTCATGGTGGAGCCGCCGCGATTTGCGTTGACCTTTGCACGCAGCGCGTCTTCCACCTCCGGTGCCACCAGATCTACAACCTTGCCATCAAAATGCGCAATTTCCTTCACCATACTGGAACTCAGATATGAATAAGCCGGATTGGTCATCATAAAGATCGTTTCCGCATCCGGGTTCAGCTTATGATTTGTAGAGGCTAATTGCAGCTCATATTCAAAATCAGTCACCGACCGGATTCCTCTGACAATAACTTGGGCCCCTTTTTGACGTACATAATTAGCTGTCAAATCACGGAAGCTGTCCACCTCAACGTTCGGGATATTGCGAGTTACCGTTCGCAGCAGCTCCATTCGTTCCTCAAGTGAAAACAGCGGATTTTTACTAATATTGTTAAGAACCGCGACAATCAATAGATCAAACTGTCTGGCTGCTCTTTGAATAATATCCTGGTGCCCCATTGTCACAGGATCAAAGGTTCCCGGATATACGGCAATACGTGGTTTGTGCTCAATCATGATGGTCCTCCCCGTCTGATTCGATGATGCCGAACTTGACCACTCCGGCTTCTGTATGTTCTTCGACATCCGATAAAGCATCGGCTGCAAAATGATAAATGGATAACGCCGTTTCCCCATAGACTGCTTTTCTAACCTGTTCGAACGGCCCGAAGCTTTCCGGATATTCATGTCCCGATTCATACTCCAGCACGATGATTGCATCTGAACGAAGCAAGTTCAATTCAACCATACGGCTCATCAATTCATCTCCGTGTTTGAGACGATAGGGCGGATCCAGAAAAACAGCATCAAAAAGAGCTCCACGTTTTGCCAGCGCCTTGAGCGCTCGTCCGGCATCATTGCGGAACACTTCAGCCTGTCCTTCCAATCCAGTTTTTCGCAAATTTTCTTTAATGACATCAATGCTTTTGGATTCCATATCAATAAAAACAGCCTTGTCCATCCCCCGGCTAAGCGCCTCTATACCTAGGCCGCCACTGCCAGCAAACAGATCAAGTGCGACTCCCCCATCAAAATAAGGACCTATCATGCTAAATAGCGCTTCCTTGACCTTATCCGTGGTTGGCCGCGTCCCTGTGCCGGGAACTGCCTTTAACGGCCTTCCTTTGGCACTACCTGATACCACTCTCACGCTGAAACTCACCTATTTTCTATATGTGTTCATAACCATAGATTATGACGCTATCGTACCACATGCACCGCCGTTTGAAAAACTTAGGATGAGGCAGGTATAAAAAACCATTCCCTGGGCATCCTTAGGATATCGGCATTCAACCAATGTCGTAGACAACCGCGGAGAAGACTTACGTTTCCCCATAAGCTCTTCGTCCGGTTTCTCCTCTCCCATTCGGGCGCTCTTTAAATGGAGCGCCTGATTTTTTTTGCATAAAAAGAAGCTGCTTAATAGCAGCTCTATGTATCATTTTTCTATCTCGGCATTTTGTTTATTTCAGTAGTTCCTCGGGTGTATCCCCTTGATAAACATACACGTAACTCGCCACTGATACAGCAAATGTAGCAAACATAGACAACGATGTGGCTAACCCATATACCATTTTTCTCATCATTCCACTCACCTCCTTCCCCGGATCAATGTTAGGCTTTGGACCAAAAAAGCAACAGCCACTACAGAGGAACCGATTACAAAATTAGTACATACAAGCAAGGAGGATAACAGCCGCAAGAAGGGATAAAACCGTACTGGAATGCGCGACTGCTTTTCAATTCTGGACGGGGCAAAACATAAAACGAAAATGAGAGCTATTCCGGTAAACAGGTTTGTCCACCCACTATTTAAGGCAATGCAGGATATGTAAGTAAAAGCTGCTGAGGTCACCAACACACATGTCATGCCCGTTTTCAAATGAATGCCTCCTGACATTTGGCGCAGTAGGGCGAAAGCGACGAGAATCGTAACAGCCTCTACCATACGCCCCGTGAAGAATGAGGCGAATAGTGTCAACACAATGATCAGGGACGCATTCAGAATGAGAGCAAGTGCGTATTTAAGTACCGCGACAGAGGCCGGATGATCAGGCACAGTACGTTTGATCTGGTTAGCAAGTTTGAAAGCCATCGCTTCAATCATCCCGGTATTCCTTTCCGATTGCATAATAGATGAAAAATCCCGAAACCAGTGCAAAAAATATCATACTTAACCATACCTCGTTATAGTAGAGCACAATAGAAGTTGAAATGAGAGACAGGATAATCAGCGTGATGACAATGCCATATTCCTCTTTGAACTTAAGCTTCTTGAAATTAGGGGAAAAGCCGATCCCTTTTCGAGACAACATCAATGAAATAAGCAGTCCTACTGCTGCGCTTACCACTTGTAGCAGATAGCCCTTCAAGGACCCATCCTGCAGCTCAGAAACCGGAAGATTGCCGAACATGACTTTTAAGAGTACCGACTGAACAACGGCATATGCAAAATAACCTGTAACCGTCATAATACCGGACCACACAATCGGAATCTTCACGACCGTAGCGAGTAAAAAAATAAAAAGCAGCATATTTACGACAGGCACCAAATACGAAAGGGAAAACTCTTCTCTAAGCATATAACTTTGCATATTCATAATCAGGTTAACAAAAATGGCCTGCCATAGATAAGGGGTCATTTTAACTTTAAAAATACTCAAAATAAGCGCAAAAACAGCGACTCCCTCAAGTGTGGAGAAAAGCAAAAAGCCGATTGGCTTCAAAAGCATGCGTGCATCTCCTTTACAATTCCAACAAACCTCATCGGTGTATTCAAAAACTTGGATGTACATCGAATATAAAGGGCTGGGAGCTACTTTTCAAGAGGTCTTTTCAATTATTTCATAAATTTATTCAAGCACTTCAACCAAATGTTATCGGATGCCACTTCAAGTTGTAGCTTAGGCAACACTTTCTTTGACCGAATCTCCCTGCTTGCGCACAGGCTTCATACGTGATATAAGCTTTTTCCCCCAACGGATACCGGGCTGTTCAATCCACGAGTAGGTAAACCAAGATAGTCCGATGGTGACTAGCAACGTCATGATAAACATAAGTGTGAGGCTGACTAGGGGAGCAAAAGGTATTTTAACCTGTACGATTAGTCCCAGAGCCAGCATATGCGTTAAATACATGCTGTAGCTAAGGCGGCCGATCCATGACCATACCCGATTAAGCAGCCATATCGGCTGCCAGTGATACAAAGCATACGCTCCCAGCAGCAACCCGACACCTATGAGAACATCGGTCATGCCTTCTAAAAATGAAAATAGCACAGAAACAAGCAGCAAACCTCCACTGACTCGGTCTATACTTTTCCAATGCCGCTCGTCTTTCCAAATGAAAAACAACAATATACCTAGCCCAAAGACAGGCAATTGATTCGGAAACCATAAATACAGATAGTGCCCCCATAAAGAGTGATCACTAATCCATGGATTTTGAACACTTACCGTATTTAGCCCCAAGCTTACCACAAGCGCCATCACGACAAACCACGTCGCATGGCGGACGGATCGGATCAGCTTAAATAATAGAGGGATAAACAGATAAAACATACATTCCACCGCAATGGACCATTCCACACCGATAATGCTGTTGATCCAGTACGGATTCAGACCATTCAGAAACAGGACATGAGCTGCGATATTGGCGGCAGTGACTCCCTCCTGATCCCCAAGCCAAAATCGTGGACCTGTCCCGTTCACAACTAAATAGATTCCTAACATCACGTAATACAAAGGAGCAATCCGAAAAAAACGACGCATCAGGTAAGCTGAAATTCTTTCACTCTTGTTACCCGAACGTCTGCTTAAGGACAAAAATAGCGTAAAAGCGCTGGCCATATAAAATAAAGCGACACCTTTGGCTCCTATACTCAAGCCTTTTTGCAACCATCCGTTTAATCCGTCCACATGCTGGCTGACATGCACAAGCAAAACTCCAATAATAGCCAGCGCCCTTAGCGTATCTACAAATTGCAGCTTGTCATCTTCCATTTTCCCCTTAGCTTCGGGCATCGTATCCCTCCATAACAGCCTCAAATGATACATTTTGTATCTATAATACACAAAATGTATCACTAAAGTAAATATCCTCGTTATGCAAAAAAACACCTTCCGACCGCAAAGAAATGCCGCCAAAAGATGTTCATTTTGTCATTTGTTTAAATGAAAAGGTACGGTCGTTACGATCACGTCTTTATAATTAATTAAATAAGCTCTCATCAGTAAGCTGGTCTGATTGTGTAGAATATTTTCCCACCAGTGCTTGGTGATGAATTGTGGAATGAGAACAGTGATATGGTCCTCGTCTGCTTTTTTCCACTCTACTGTATCGATGAACTTGCGAAGCGGATTAATAATGCTGCGATAACGGGATTTCAGTACGACCAAACGTATACCGACATCCCACTCTTCCCATTTCTGTTCCATTTTGCGAATTGCATCATCATCCACACCCACATATACGGCAACCACATTGTCCGACAAGGTTTTGGCATAGCTGATCGTATTCATGACGACTCGCGTAATGCCTGCCACCGGAATAATAATCGTATTGCCTTTCACCATAGGTTTATCCTTGGTAATATCAATGCGCAGTTGTTCAGCCGTATTTTTGTAATGCCTGTTGATCTTCATAAAGAAATACAGAACCAAAGGCAGGAAGATAAAGACTACCCACACCTGGCTAAACTTGGTGAAGATAAAGATGAGCGTAATCGACAGCGTGGTCAGCATCCCAACCGTATTAATAGCAAGTTTGACAATCCAGCCTGGCGGTTTGAGCTTGATCCAGCGAATCATCATACCAAGCTGTGAAAGGGTAAACGGGATAAATACCCCTACTGCATAAAGCGGGATCAGATTTTCTGTGTTACCGCCAAATACGATGACCAGCAATGCCGAGAAGATACTCAGAAACAAAATACCATTAGAGTATCCGAGCCGATCTCCACGAACCATGAACATGTGCGGCATGTATTTGTCCTTCGCGAGCATAAAAGCAAGCAATGGAAAGGCCGAATAGGCTGTATTCGCCGCCAAAAACAAGATGAGCGCCGTTACACCCTGAATGATGTAATACATCACACCGCGCCCGAAAGTGGCGTTCGCAATTTGCGAAATGACCGTTTCATGCGGATTAGGACGAACACCGTACCAATAAGCCAGCAAACTGATTCCGATAAACATACACCCGAGAATCAAACCCATCATCATTAGTGTAGTTGCTGCATTTTTGGCAGCTGGCTTGCGGAAGTTCGGAATGGCATTCGAGACAGCTTCTACCCCAGTTAACGCCGAGCAACCCGAGCTGAACGCCTTCAGTAACAGGAACAGGCTGACGTTGGATACCGTAGCTCCAAATTGCGGTGCTGCAGCATGAGCTCCCCCTGCCACGTAATGAATGATACCGCTAATAATCAAAACAAATATGGCAACAACAAATAAGTAAATCGGTACAGCCAGCACTGAGGCAGATTCTGTTACTCCGCGCAAGTTCATAATCGTCAAAAAGATGATCATAATTAGAGCAATGGCGATCCGATGATCATGTAACGATGGGAACGCCGATGTAATGGCATCTGTACCTGCTGATGAGCTAACTGCTACCGTCAGAATATAATCGACCAGCAAAGAACCGCCTGCAATCAGACTCGGACTCTTTCCCAAATTGTCCTGTGCAACAATGTACGCTCCTCCGCCACCAGGATAGGAAAAAATGGTCTGTCTATAAGACAGGATCAGAATGATCAGCAAACCCAATACCGCAATGGATATAGGAATGGAATACCATAGGGCAGCAAAGCCGGCTGTAATTAAAACCAGCAGAATTTGCTCCGTTCCATAAGCTACAGAGGATAAGGCATCTGAGGACAGAATGGCCAGTGCCTTGAGCTTATTCAGCTTCTCATCTTCAAGGGCCGTCGACTTTCGCGGACGACCGATTAATAATCTTTTGACTTTGCTCAGCATTTCGTTGACTCCTTCTTTGGATGAGGGTTTTGCAAAAGAATTATGGATCTTATGTTTATTATGTCACCTGCACATCAGATTGATGAAACAAATGAACTATTATTTTATACTCCCTCTTCCTGAAAAAAACAATAAGGAATGCTCCCTAAAAAGAGCATTCCCGAGTAAGAAAGAGCATTTCGATAAAATACCTTTATGTATACAGTAATTTGAACCTTTCCGGGGTAATTCCTTCAGCTCGGCGAAAAGTTGCCACAAAATGACTGGTATCTCGGAAGCCCACTCGCTCCGAAATCTCCTTTACTGTTAATTGCGGATATTCCGCCATCATTTCCTTGGCCTTCCGCAGCCGAATCACAATCAGATAAGCATACGAAGTCACACCAAACGCTTGCTTAAATAATGTATTTAAATGACGGGAGCTGACATTCATCATAACTGCCATATCACCTAGACCCACATCTGGACTGGCATAATTTTGCTCCATAAAGGCCAGTACAGGGGTTAATCGTTCCACATTATGGGATAGGGAAGGCATCGAGCTATGTTGTCCATGTTTACGCAGCAGAGTCAGAAAACGATACATATTGGCCGAAGCATCTAATCCAGACAAATCACGTTCACTAACCATGGAATGAAGCATCGTTTCCCCAAAACTGTGCAGCTCGCTATCCGGGTCCCAATGATACCCACGCGTATGCTTCAACCCCAGTGCAGTCAGTACAGCAGCGGCGATGGGGCCGTCAAATGTAATGTATAACGTTCGCCATACCTTGGTCGCCCGTCTGTATGCATGGGATTCCCCAGGTAGCAGCAGAACTCCAGACTGCTCCCCCAGACGAAAGGTCCCCCCTTTAAATGTAAACATCCCTTCACCAGACACCGTCTGAATCCAGTGAAAGCACGGATAGCCCTCTGGACGGGACACATCTTCCTGCCTGCTGTTAAATCCGATACTTTCAATAAAAAGGGGTAAAGAGTGCTCACGCGTAGTCAGGAAAAATCGCAAATGATGGGGAGTTAAAATCATAAAAAGCACCTCCGGCGTATGCGGGTATGTATTTCTCATGTAGATCCATATTGTTATATACACGTTCATTTTATTATATTTAAAAGCAGTTATTTGTATTATAAGATAGAATTATTCTTATATACAGAGGTGATTGGCATGATAAGCAGTAAACTACCTAAAGTATTTTACGGTGGAGATTATAATCCTGAACAATGGGATGAGGCCACGCATCAGGAAGATTTACGGATGTTCAGGCAGGCAGGGATTGATATCGCCACGGTCAACGTATTCTCATGGGCCAAAATTCAATCCGACGAAATCACATATCATTTTGAATGGCTGGATCAATTGATTGACAGTCTTTATGAAAGCGATATCTTCGTTTGTCTAGCTACTAGCACGGCAGCGCATCCTGCTTGGATGGCTACTCGCTACCCCGACGTTCTCCGGGTGGACGCTGACGGACGGAAGCGGAAGTTCGGTGGTCGCCACAATTCTTGTCCGAACAGTCCTACGTATCGAAAATTTGCGGAGCAGATGGCTGGCCAACTTGCAGAACGATACAAAAACCATCCCGCGATCCTCGTGTGGCACGTGTCCAATGAGTACGGTGGGGATTGCTATTGTGATAACTGTGCGGCCGCATTCCGGGTGTGGCTCAAGCAAAAATACGGATCACTGGAAGAGCTAAACCGGGTGTGGAATACTTCCTTCTGGGGTCATACCTTCTATGATTGGGATGAAATCGTGCCACCAAATAATTTGAGCGAGCATTGGGGAGAAAATCACTCCTCCTTTCAGGGCATATCCCTCGATTATGCACGTTTTAATTCAGACAGTATGCTGGATTGCTATCTGCTGGAATACAACGCGATTAAAAAACATATTCCCCATGCCGTGATAACGACCAATCTGATGGGATTTTTCAAACAACTGGACTATTTTAAATGGGCTAAGCACATGGATATTGTATCTTGGGATAGTTATCCTGCGGCTAATACCCCGCCAAGCTATACCGCGATGGCACACGATCTGATGCGCGGCTTGAAGGATGGGCAACCCTTTATGCTGATGGAGCAAACACCGAGCCAGCAGAACTGGCAGGCGTATAATTCGCTTAAACGGCCCGGCGTTATGCGGTTATGGAGTTATCAGGCAGTCGCGCATGGCGCGGACACGGTCATGTTCTTCCAGCTTCGCCGCTCAATCGGCGCATGTGAGAAATTCCACGGGGCTGTTATTGAGCATGCCGGGCATGAGAACACACGTGTATTTCGCGAGGTGGCACAGCTTGGCAGTGAGCTTGGCGCATTAGGCAACACGCTACTTGACGCGACCGTCAATGCCAAAGTAGCCATTTTGTTTGATTGGGATAATTGGTGGGCATTGGAAAAATCAAGCGGTCCTTCTGTCGCCTTGAAATATGTGGATCAGGTGCATAAGTATTATGCGACCCTCTTCCGGCGCAACGTACAGATAGACCTGATTTCCGTTGATGCAAATTTCCAGAAATATGATCTCATTATCGCGCCTGTACTCTACATGGTCAAGCCAGGTACCGCCGAGAAGCTGGAACAATTCACAGAGCATGGAGGCACCTTCGTAACGACCTTTTTCAGTGGCATTGTAAATGAAAACGATTTGGTCACAACCGGAGGATATCCTGGTAAACTGCGTAACTTGCTCGGGATCTGGGTGGAGGAAATTGACGCGCTTCTGCCGGAATCATACAATCGCATTGTATTAAAAGAAAAGGTGGGCGTATTACAAGGTGAATATCAATGTGGTCTGCTCTGCGACCTGTTGCATAGCGAAGGTGCCGAGGTGCTGGCGGAATACGGCGATGATTTCTATCAGGGCATGCCAGTGCTGACACGCAATCGTTTCGGTCAAGGCGAGGCATGGTACGTTGCTTCAGATCCTGAAGAGACTTTCCTTGATGGCCTGCTGGGCTACATTTGTGAGCAAAAAGGGATTCCATCCCTGCTGCGTGCTCCTGCGGGTGTAGAAACCACTGTACGGACCAAAGATGGAAAATCATATCTGTTCATTCTGAATCATAACGCCCAGACGCAGCAATATCATCTGGATGATCAGAAAGGGAATGAGCTAATCAGCGGTAAATACCTGGAAGGAGATATTTCTATTGAAGGTTACGGCTTTCAAGTACTGGAGCTATCATAATCACTCAGATTTGACACATACAGTTCATTTTGCTGCATGAGTATAATCTAGGTATCAAAGGAGTTCATCATGAAACGACTGCTATGGATCGGCAGCTTGTCTTATTTTTTAATCGGCCTGGCACACGTGGTTGTAGGCTCCCTACTGCCTGTGTTGTTAGAGCATTACGGTAGAAACTATACGGATGGCGGTAGTCTAATCTTCGCTCAATTTTCCGGTTTTCTGGTTGGAGTCCTGCTGTCACCGTGGCTTGCCCGAAGTTTCGGCAAACGCCGAAGTCTGGTATTCGCCCTGCTCTTGCTGTGCGCGGCTGAAGTGCTATACTCATTGCTGCCGCCTTGGGATTGGCTATATGTCGTCGGTGCAGCAGCGGGGTTTGGCTTCGGCATGGTAGAAACACTCATTGGCACGATTATTATCAGCGGTATTACTCAAGGAACGGGCGCGGCGATGAGCCGTCTGGAAGTATTTTTTGGGATTGGCGCTTTGGCTATGCCCGCTATCGCCAGCCAACTTATCACTCTCGGTTGGTGGCGATTGGCCTTTCCCATCATTTCCATGTTTGCAGCCGTGACCATTATAGCTTGGTTGCGCGGGTCCTTCGGCCCGCTGGACGCTGTATTGGACGCTGTATTGGACCCACAGGAACACCGAGATAACAGCCTTAAGCGTTCGACTAATTCACTGAAGTCACCCACGGAGAAGGCTTCTGAGGGTAGCCCTATTGGCAATCGGAAGCTACTTACACTATTTATCGTCTTTTTCTTTATCTATGTAGGAACAGAGATGAGCCTAGCTAATTTCCTGCCCTCCATGTTCATCGAACGGCTGGGCCTCACTCAAGCCGAGGCAGCACTCAGTGTTACCTGCTTCTGGCTAGCAATGGCTACCGGACGGTTGTTCGCAGGAAGTATTGCTGATCGGTACGGCTATGGTGTCTTTGTAGCCCTAAGCTCGCTGGCGGCGACCGTGCTGCTATGCGTGTTCCCACTGACCAAGGGAACTACCGTTGCCTTTGTCCTTATCACACTGCTGGGGCTGGGCATGTCGGGCATTTTTTCCATCGCACTTGTTTTTGCCAGCAAAATGATGCCAGGCACCGAAGAATCTACCACCAGCCTGCTTATAGGCGCAGGTGGAGTTGGGGGAGCTCTGCTGCCTTTATGGCTCGGAAATAGCATGGATCGTGGTGGAGCAGTCTCATCGGCGTGGTTGCTGGCAGGCTTCACATGTATCCTGTGCCTGCTTGGGGGCATCTTGTACGCCCTATATGTGCGCAAAAAGCGGCTTCAAACCGCCTCATCATGATATACACCTCTACTGGTGCCTTTGTCTGTTCCTTGGTTGTCATCCAAGTGCACATTCAAAGGTGCTTTTTTTACATACTAGACGAATGTACCTTGTACAGTAGCCTGTTTTTAGTCAAAATAGATCGTTTCCTATGAATCACAGGACAGATATCCATGCCTCCTCTAGATGAATGGAGTAGTATACAACAAACCATATGGAGGTGTTTGTATTGGGTCATCCTGAATTAAAACGAAAAAAAGGCCGTAAAAAAAATGTTTTTGTCCGTGCCTGGTTTGATAAGTTAGAAAAAAAGTTTGAGGAGAAGCCCCCAAAGAGAAAGAGCCGCTCAAAACGGAAAGGGTTTGGGAAAGATATTATCGTCAAAAAGCAACTTGTAAGTGTGAATATTAATCATGGTGCTTTAGGGCCTGAAGGGGATTCTGGAACCATAGGTGATTTAGCGCAGTTTGGTTATATTTACAATGTGAAGCCCCAAGTTGTTCCGATTGAAGGGGATGTCATTTGGGATACGAACGGTATACTTACTCCTGGAATTGCTCATGTTCCAGGAACTACACAGATTGCTGTATCCGATACTGGAAAATATGAAGTTCACTTTTCGGTGTCCGGTGTGGAACCTAACCAATTCGCCATCTTTATTAATGGCGCACTGGCTGTGGGAACTGTATACGGCTCAGGAGCCGGGACACAACAGAACACAGGGCAAGCCATCCTTGCTCTGGCATGCGGTGACGTCCTTACTCTGCGAAACCATAGCTCTACTACTGCTGTTACCCTGCAAACACAAGCCGGAGGAACTCAAGCCAGCATAAACGCTTCTGTCCTCATTAGAAAATTGGGATAGGCTTGAACTCCCGCAAAGCCTCAGTGTACTAAAAAAGGGTTTATCCATACAGCGAGGATAAACCCTGAATATTTTTAAAAGGCCATAATGATCCCTTTGTCATTGGCATACATTGAACTAATCCCTCTGGTGGACACAATATGAATATCTTTAAATTGATAGCGTTTCCTCAGCGCATTCATTAATTTTTCCGCCAGCCCAGGATTATTGCAGTGAGTAATGACAATGCTTTCTCCTTCGGTAGCCCGGCCACTTTTTTCAATAGTATCTGCGAGCTTTTCGATAATTTGATTCTGACCGCGTGCTTGAGTAAAAAATGCGATATTACCGTCACCATCCGAGCCTAAAATAGGCCTGATATGCAAGAGTGAAAGTATCTTTCCAGTGATTTTATTCATCCGCCCGTTCTTAACCAAATTATCTAGATTTTCTAAAACAAAGTAGGTTTTCATCTTGCTGATAAAGCTCTCCAAGGATGAAATAATTTCGCTTTTATGATATCCCTCGTCAATCAACTTGCGCAGTTTTAGAGCTAACAAGAGCTGTCCAGCCGAAGCGCTTTTCGAATCAAATACATGAACATCCGCCCCCTCTTCTTCCGCCATATCTTTTCCTACCAATGCACTGGAATACGAACTGGACAGGTTGCTGGATAATGTAATGGCAAAAGAAGTATGCGCACCTTGAAAGGCTTCCTTATATAGCATAGGTGACGGTGATGCGGATCCAATTTTGGTTGTACAGGCTCTCATTTCTTCCATAAACTGAGGTAAGTCCAATGTGTCATCATCTACGAAGCATTTATCTCCCAGCGTCATATTTAACGGGATCGTAGTAATCTGCATCTCTTCTCTAAGCTCTCTCGTTAAATCACAGCAGCTATCTGCTATTATTTTATATCTCACCCGGTACACCCTCACATTATGTTATTTTTCAATAGAACGCGCGTTCATAATACTCAAAGAAAGCTCAATTAACCGTATAAATTCCTTCACATTCTTCTCACCCAAACCTACTACAAGCGCTTCAAAATAACCTTCAATTCTCTCTTGCTTCTGTCTGATCAAGGATTCACCATTTACTGTGAGCCTTACACACATTCGTCGTCTGTCATGCTCAGACATTTCCATAGTCACATAGCCTTTTTTCCTTAATCCCGTAAGCGCTGCCGTAATTCTTGATCTGGATACATGCAGATCATCGCTGAGCAAGGAAGGATTAATTTCATCATCCCGGTGCTGAACTAAATATTGAAGCACATGGTTTTCCCCCTGAACAAGCTCCGTCAGGCTACTGAATAATTCCATGTCATAAATCCGGTTAACGGATTCTCTCAATTCGTCCCTTAGTTCATAATCTTTCATAGTGAACCTCCGCAACACACGTAATACATACAGTTAACTATTAATACTATGTACTATAATGAATTGCCCACGATAATAACAATGAAATATTTGTGAATTTTTATACTTTATCCCCCCCTTGAATGTCCAGTAACAGGAGGTTTTATACCGTGGACTGTGAGACACCCAGAGGAGACAACAAGGAGTGTTTTATTTTATGAGGTTCTGGAAATGTGTTATATCATAGAATTTCAAGGAAAAGGGGGATTTGAGCAGCTCCAAATGAGATTGTTGTTTGGACTATATTAGAGAAGTATTAACATTTACAAGAAAAGGCCAACCACTAAATACGGGTTGACCTCATCATTTAAAGACTGTCTTACGTTTCTAAGAGAAAATGAACTGACTTTACAGCACCGTTTTAACCGTATCTTGGACTTGCTTTAGCAGCCCTTTATAGCCATCTTCATCAAGGTAGCCGATACTTCCAAGCAGCAAGTGACCGACGGATTCAATTCCAACGAAATCAAAAATTCCCGTATCGGATGTGATCTTCAATCCTGCGGTCATACCGATTTCATCGTAGATTGCGTTGGGAGTACCATGTGTATTCACGATAAAACCTTTTTTACCTGTAAGCAGCTTATTAATCCCTTCCGCACCAGCCGTATATGCAAAGCCGTATGCAAATACACGATCAACGTAACCTTTCAGGATAGCCGGAAGACCTGTCCACCAAATGGGAGAAATAAAAGTAATCGTATCCGCTTGTGAGATGTATTCCTGCTCCAATTTAATATCAGCCGGAGTTTGCCCTGCTCTCATAGCGGCAGTATCCTCAGGTTTTAATACAGGTTGAAAATTAAGGGCATAAAGATCGCGTACAACGACTTCATCACCTTTTTCTTTCAAGGTATTTACAACCGTTTCGAGTATCGCGTGATTGAAGCTTTCTGCGTTTGAGTGAGCATAGATAATAAGATGTTTCATTTTAATAACCTCCAGATGTTTTATTGTTATTTTGATATTAATATTAATATAGATATCTATACATTTACTTAAAAAAATTTATAATCTGTTTTTGACATGCTCCAGCAAATATTCCAGTTGTTCTTTTTCTTCATCTTTGAGACCACCATAGATGGTTTCTTGTAATCTATTGGAGATCATCTCAAATACAGGCTCTATCTCTCTTCCCTTATCGGTCAGAAATATCAGGGTAACTCGGCTATCCTCCCTTTCTTTTTTTCTTTCGACATATCCCAACTTCACTAGCTTGTCGATCAAAACAGTGACCGTGGGTTGCTGACGAGAAATTTTTTGCGTCAATTCCTTAATAGAAAGCCCGTCGTTTTGATAAAGGAACATTAGGATTCCGCCATGAGTAGGAACAATCCCTTCAATTCCATTCGATTCGAGCTCAGACACAATCAATTTATTGATCGAGTCTCTAATGGTTCCTATCAGTGCAGCTGCATTATTTTTTAACATACAAGCATTATTACATAGACATCTATATATATCAAGTGTTGGTGTCAGTCTGAACTAAAAGCAAATATGACTTAATCTATAATGGTTCATGGTGGATTACTATCGCAGACGCATAAAAAAGCCAAAATACCCAAGTTCCTTACCTGACTTTGAGTATTTTGGCTTACAGTATTTATTTATGAAATGAAGAGATGTTCAAAGTATGATATGTTTTAGTTGAGCGTTTGAAGTATCTCAGGTGTAAAGGTTTGAAGATCATGAATTCGGCCTTCACGTATTTTCGTAGCCCATGCAGGATCGCCCAGAAGCGCACGCCCAACAGCTACCAGATCAAATTCATTGTTGTCGAGCCGTTCCAGAAGTTCATTAATATCTTGGTGTCCTGCCCCTTTCCCTTCGATATAACTTACAAAATCCTCATCCAGACCTACAGAGCCAACCGTAATCGTAGTTTTTCCAGTCAGCTTCTTCACCCATCCGGCAAAGCTCAAATCGGAGCCTTCAAATTCAGGTACCCAAAAGCGACGTGTCGAGCAATGGAAGATGTCCACGCCCGCTTCTACTAATACATTCAGGAATTGCTCCAGTTTATCCGGTGTATCGAACGGCTTTGCGTTGTAATCATTCATTTTCCATTGGGATAGGCGCATGGCAATAGGGTAGTCAGGGCCAACCTCAGCACGAATAGCTTCCACAAGCTCAATGGCGAATTGAGCACGTTTTATGATATCGCCACCATAGCGATCCGTACGTTGGTTCGTCCTCTCCCAAAAGAATTGATCAACCAGATAGCCGTGTGCTCCGTGAATTTCAACGCCGTCAAAACCCAGTCGTTTTGCATTCGCAGCTGCATCGACATAGGCGCGAATGACCTTGACAATTTCTTCTTCTGTCATCGGCTCGGTCACTTTATTGCCTTCCAGATCCAGCCCCGATGGACCAATCGATAGCGCTTCGGGATTCGGCTGAGATCCCAAAGGACGAGCCATCCCCATATGCCAAAGCTGTGGGAAAATTTTACTACCAGCTTCATGAACCTGTCTGACCACTTCAGCCCAACCGTTTAAAGCCGCTTCCCCATAAAAATTAGGTATCCTCGGCTCACTTGTTCCAGCCGGATGGTCAATCACTGCGCCTTCAGTAATAATAAGACCTACATCATTCTCTGCGCGACGGCGATAATAAGCGGCTACATCCGGTCCTGGCACACCATTTGGTGAAAAAGCGCGGCCCATTGACGGCATTACAATACGAGTCTGTAGGGTTAGATTATGAATGGTATAAGGTTGAAATAAAGCTTCTGTTGAATGAACATTTTGCGGTTGATTACTCAAGGATTGTCCCTCCTCATTTTCTTTTATTCTTTTAAAGGATTATATATAAGGCTCGTGCATCTTCAAACGGGGTGCAAGTGAAATGTTAGCAATGTTTAATTTATCATTCAACCGACAAAATGTTCATTCTGTTGCTTAACCAAAAGGGTTATGAAATTGTTGTATATCTAAATTCACTTGTTGACAAAACAACACATGTTTATAATGGGGGAATCATTTGATTTACCTGAAAGGAGTGTCTTTAGGATGCCTGGTGTAACTTCACCCAACCCAAACGATCCTCGCGTCATTCGAACACGTAGATTAATTCTCGACGCATTCGTTGACCAATTAAATAAGAAAGACTTCTACACGATTACGATCAATGACATTACCCAAAAAGCCACCATTAACCGCGCCACGTTCTATGCACATTTTCAAGATAAATATGCACTGCTTGAAACCCTTTTGTCAGATGCATTTTTGGAGTATGTTATCAAGAGGATTGATGCTGAGGCACGTTTGTCGGAGGAGATCATTCAGAAACTTATTCTTTCGTTATGTGACTATCACGACTCAAGTAACCAATGCGTTCATAAATATAATTCAGTGGCACCGATCCTGGAAGAACATATTAAGAATCAATTACAGCAATTCATACTTCAACTCATAACAAGAGAAGCCAATAATACAGACCAAAGAACGTTAGAACTTGCCGCGACCATTTTAAGCTGGTCCATTTATGGTGTAACCTTTCGCTGGAATGTGGAAGGAAAAAAAGAGTCTCCTACAGATTTAGCCGAGAGAGCTGTGCCTTTAATCTTCAATGGGGTTGTCTTATCTCTAGTCTCACAAATCTCTTAGTAGAAAATGCGAATAAAAAGGGCCGTTCCCAGTATACTTCGATCAGTTCCTGGGACAGCCCTTATAGTATTTAGTAAAATAATTGCCTCTTTTATTTAAAGAATTTTCTTAAACATCTCGATAACTTGTTCTTTGCTAGGTATAAACGGATTGCCCGGAGCGCAAGCATCCTTCATTGAGTTCTCGGCAAGCAGATCCAAATCCACTTCATTTACACCTAGTTCAGAAAGTTTGGAAGGAATCCCTACTTCCTTCGACAGGTCTTTGATTCTTTGGATTACATAGTCTGCGCATTCCTTATCCGTTTTCCCCTTATCTTCAAAACCGATGACCTTAGCGATGGCACGAAACTTCTCCGGTACATGCTTGGCATTCTCCTCCTCCACAATCGGCAGCAGCATGGCATTACAAACACCATGAGGCAAATCGTAAACGCCGCCAAGCTGATGCGCCATCGCATGAACGTAACCCAATCCGGCATTATTAAATGCAAGTCCTCCCAGGAAAATAGCGTATACCATTTGCTCACGTGCTTCTATATCATGACCGTCTCTCACTGTACGAGCCAAATGATTAAAAATAATTTCTACTGCTGCCAAGGCAGTCGCATCCGTTACAGGATAGGAACCTGGCGTAACCAAAGCTTCAATGGCATGGGTCAAAGCATCTAGTCCTGTAGCTGCCGTTAACGCGGCCGGTTTGTCTACCATCAGTTCAGGATCATTAACTGAAATCGTAGCTACACTATTCTTATCAACCATAACCATCTTTACCTTGCGCTCTTCGTCCGTAATGACATAATTGATCGTGATTTCAGCAGATGTTCCTGCTGTGGTATTAATGGCGACAATAGGAAGCGATTTATGCTTGGATTTATGAACGCCCTCATACTCGGTTATATGTCCCCTATTGGTGGCAATAATGCCGATTCCCTTAGCCGTATCCTGTGGTGATCCTCCGCCAATCGAAATTAAAAAGTCACATTCATTTTCTTGCAGAAACTGAACACCATCATGTACATTTTTACAGGTCGGATTTGGTTTTACTTCATCGTATACCGCATAGTTCAATCCAATATCATCCAGCAAAGATGTAACCTTGCCTGCAATACCACTCTTCATCAAAAATTTATCCGTCACGACTAGAGCTTTGTTTAAATTCAGTTCTTTTATATACGGCCCAACTTCTTGCAAACAGCCTGTTCCCATAAGATTGATAGATGGTACAAAAAATACATGTGCGCTCATATAAAATCGGCCTCCTAAAGGATTCACTTCTTGTTGCCTCGCTAAATATAAGGGTATTTCTCAAAAGTGAAATATTTCACATATATAATGTTATCTTTATTTTATTTTGGTGTCAACAATTAAACACAGATATTTATTGGTTTTATTTTTGTTTGTTTACGTTTTTCGAATCAATCCAATATTTGGTACACAACTAATCGGAGGAAGCCTCGTACAACTTAGATGAACATATTCACAATGAGGTGATGACAGCATGACAATCAACAAGAAAGCATTGCTAGCTCTGCTAGCAGTATCACTGCTCCAAGCAAACCCGTCGTATGCGAAGTCGGTACCGCTGACTCCGGTGACGACCGTTTATGTAGATGACCGCCCACTTCAGCTTGCTGCCCAGCCGCTGCTGCTAGAAGGAACAGCGCTCGTCCCGATGCGCCAGTTGTTTGAGGCACAAGGAGCCGAGCTTTCCTGGAACGCATCCAGCAAAACCGTAACAGCTACCAAAAATGAAGCGGTGCTGACCTACCGTATGGGGGAACTTGCTGCCACCTTAAACGGCAAAACGCTGTCCCTGAATGTTCCTGGACAAATTGTTGAGGGCAACACAATGATTCCACTACGTTTTGTGAGCGAGGCACTTGGGAGCACAGTGAAGTGGGATGCCCTGACCCGAGCGATTCGGATTGTCTCCAGTAACGATTTTTTTACAACGGTTCTTTCGGGAGTCAACCTGCGCAGCAAACCGGATTCGTCGGGAGCTTCCCCTTCCCTGCGGCTTATTCCAGCCAACGAAAAGGTTCATGTCATCCGTGAGATCAATGCCCTCTGGTTGGAAGTGCGCACTAAAGACAACCTGACCGGATACATATCGGCTAAACCCAAATACAGCGATTATACCAGCTCATCCCTGGTGGAACGGCAGGGAGATGAACTCATCGCCTACGGAGAGAAATTCCTTGGTACTCCTTATGAATTCGGCGCAGCAAGCGGCCAGACATCGACCTTTGATTGTTCTTCTTTTGTGGGGGAAGTGTTCCGACATACGCTCTCCATCGACCTCCCCCGTGTCTCTTACGATCAGGCTAAAGAAGGCCAGAAGGTCGGGCTAAACGAGCTACGTAAAGGCGACCTGCTGTTCTTCAGCGCACGCGACCTGGAGATCGGCCATGTGGCGATCTATGCAGGGAACAACAAATTGTTGCATACATTCTCCAAAGAACGTGGCGTTCATTTTGACACGCTTGATGGTAAATGGCAGAATCGTTTCGTAACAGCCCGCAGGCTGTTTTAAGACAAACTGGATGGCTAATAATAGCGGGCTATTCCAGTACCACATTCAATATTTTCTGTTTGCATTTTTGCCGGACGCCTCCCTTGCGGTTTGCGTTCAGGTGGCAAAAGGTATTGATTCGTTCCCATTGTTCAACACGTAATTCGATCCTCTTCTCTAGCACTTTCTCTCAAAATCTTGGATCTTCCCCATCAGATCTGCTTAAATAGGATTAATAGAATGTGCAGAAAACACGAATATGTATGCTAATTATAGACAGGAGGAATCGTTATGCAATTTGAGACAAAACGGCTCATCATTCGTGATATTTGTACATCCGATTGGGGAAGTATACATACCTACACGTCATTGCCTGAAGTTACTAGGCACACAGCATGGGGACCCAATACAGAAGAAGATACAAAGGCATATATAGAACAAGTTCTAGCCTCACAGCAGGAAAAGCCACGACAAGACTACGAACTAGCCATATGTCTGAAAAACACTGGAATCCTGATCGGCGGTGTTGGTATTCATGTCAAAGATACTAATGCAGAAATGGGCTATATTCTAAACCCAGATTATCAAGGAAAGGGTTATGCAACAGAAGCGGCACGAGCCCTGCTAGGCTTTGGATTTAGCACACTTGATGTCCATCGTATTTATGCAACATGTCGTCCAGAAAATAAGGCTTCTGAGAAGATTATGCAACAGATCGGAATGCAACGTGAAGGTATAATGCGAGAACACTGGTACTACAAAGGCGAATTTCACGATTCATATTTGTACTCTATTCTTTCTGAGGAATATAACAGGACATAAAAGGTATTGTTTACATCTTGGGAAGCATGTTGCTGCGATAAATTGATAGTAAACCATTTTGACTATCTAGTTTGAAAATATATATCGTTGGAAATAGGTGTTGTTAAGAACGTGTCTGAGCCATTCTGTGAGGAGTTTTAACGACAAATAGGTTCGAGGAACTTCTCTGAACGATACAATTTTTAATTAAGGAGGGAACAACATGGAAGCTTTTGCAGAATATTTAGCGCATATTGATAACCCCCAACATCGGGCTCGAACGCAAGAAGTATTGGCTTGGGTAACCAAGAAATTTCCAAATTTAATGCCAAAAATTGCGTGGAATCAGCCTATGTTTACGGATCACAGCACATTTATTATTGGCTTTAGCGTAGCCAAACATCATTTGGCCGTTGCCCCTGAAAAGGCAGGGATTAATCATTTTTCTGAGTTAATTGTGCAGGCTGGCTATGATCACACCAAGCAGTTGGTACGTATCCAGTGGGATAGTCCAGTTGATTTCTCATTACTTGAGAAAATGATCGAGTTTAATATTTTGGATAAGGCAGACTGTTCAACCTTTTGGCGGGAATAAAAAAAGGTTCCTTTTCTCGTAAAACTATACACCGAGCATCACAAATAAGTGTTTTTCTTCTCACCCCCTCTACCATCCTTCGAAATCTCATCAGGCTAATGCCCCTTAAAGCGGCTTTATGCTATAATGTGGAAAGTATGGATTGTTACATGCACAGGAGGATTGGAGAAAAATGATTGGGAAATTTTTAATTTTCTCTCTACTATGGAGTTTGCTCGGCAACCCGTTTCTGGCACTGCTCGTACTCTTAATCGTGATCTATATATTGGATCGTAGCTTTGTCGGTGTATTGCCCAGCATCAGCAAACCATGGAAAAGAAGACGCAATGCCGCTCGATTGCGCCAACAGATTGCGCTAAACACCAACGATGTGGCTGCTAGGTTCGATTTGGCTCGTATCTGGATCGAAAGCAAGAAATATCCGCAGGCTTTGGAGCTCTTATTGGAAATTCAATCCCGTTATGAAGACTCAGCAGACTATTGGAACGCACGGGGAACGGCTGAAGTACATACAAACCATCTGGAGGATGGAGAACAACATTTACTAAAAGCACTGGATATTAACCCGCGGGTACAGTACGGTGAGCCTTATTTGCATTTAGCCGCTGCTTTCAAGGAACGTGACGTCAATAAGTCGCTTCATTATCTGCAGCAATTTCAGGAGATTCAGTCTTCTTCCAGCGAGGGTTATTATCTGACAGGCTTGATGTACCGTATGCTGGGACGCAAGGATGAAGCCACTATAGCCTTTAACCAGTCCATTGCCGTCTATCGCTCTCTACCCAAATACCGCAAACGAAGTGAGCGCAAGTGGGCTGCGCGTAGCTTATTTCGTAAATCAATCGGCTAAACAGCGCCTACTAACGCAAACAAAGAGGTTCATAATGGTCAGTTTCTACTGTCATCATGAACCTCTTTCTTTAATATACTTTGTCTGATCCAAAGCATCCTCTCACGCTCGCCTTAATGGCGCATAACCAAGCCGATTCAACTCTTCCGCAATCACGCGATAACCACGACTGTTCGGATGCACCCGGTCTAACGAAAGTAGTGCCCGTTCATAGCCCTCAAATGCGGGATAAATATTCGCCACCCGGTAATTCGGTCCGCCTAATGTATAGAGAAACGAGTTGTACTGACGCACATATACTCCCGCCTCCCTTACTTCTGGAAAAGGATTATATAATCCCACCATTCGAATGATAAATGGCTCACGCTGACCGGACTTTATCTGATACAGGGCATGTACAATTTGGCGTACATGTTCTTTTGTGTGATTCAACGCTTGTGGAATGGAAGAACCCGACAAGCCGGACCCTCCAGCAAGGGCGCTGATGTATGGGCGCAGATCATTCCCGCCGATCGTTACCGTTATAAGTTCAGCCCGGCTGATCGCCGACCGAAAAAGTGGATTGTTGCGGACCATGGACAGCAACTCCTGCGATGTCAGCCCGTTAATTCCCAGATTCTCGTAACTGACTGGCGTACGCAGATGTCTTTCTGCCATTCGCCGATAGATAGGTACAAATCCGCCGCTCAGCAACGTCCCTGCACCTGTTGTTAAAGAATCTCCAATCGCTGTGTAGTGGTACGCCAATGAAACCCACCTCCCTCTTTCTGCATAACATATCTTATGTAGAAAGAGGGACGCGGGACCCGGAGATTCGCTTATTCTTCGTCTATTTCATATACACAATGGAATTGCCCACCATCCGGCAAATCCTCTGATCCATACACGGCAAAGCCCACTTTGCGGAAAAAATCTGCCCCCTCCGCATCCGTGTCCACAGTAAGCCGTTTTGGATTACGCTCCTGAATGAGCGTAAGTAGCATACCTCTGGCATATCCTCTATGACGGTTTTCAGGCAACACGGCCAGATGGCGAATTACAGTTGTTCCATCCTCCTGGTCCTCAAAGCCGACAATACCTACAATAAGTCCTTCATCTTCTACACCGAACAGCTTCCAGTCATCCGAGCCTTGATAGGTACGTAAAGCTGTTTCTCCGCGTTCAGGATGATCCAGCACGGCGTAGGTTAACAGCTCCAGAACTTCCTCACGATCTGAATCTATTTTTATATTTTTAAACATTGTTTGTCGTCTCTCCTTAATATCCTAAAATTAGGATTTCACTCTAATTCTCCATAATAAGCAACGGCCAGTTATCAAGCCATTGCTTCTCAAATACACGCTGCCGAAAAGCCGTTGTGTGACGAAACAAAGGGCTTTGCCGTACCCGCATATCCAGCAGATCTTCCAATCCATGCGGACAAATAACCTCTATTTGATCCTTGTCATTCAATCTAACCGCCACCGCCGTTGCCGTCTCTGGCCAGCGGCTCATCGCATCCTCTACCGAGGAATAAGGAGCCTCCCCGTTGCGAAAATGCATCTGAGCCTGATTTTTGACAGACCAATTACGTCCGGCCTGCTTACGGTTCAAGGACAACTCTAGATACTCATCTCGTTCCTCTAGCGTGTTTTTCGGGTCAAAATAGATAACATCTATATCGTTTAAAGGTGTAGCCGTTGTATACCCATGGAGCTTGTCCCAAACGCGGTTACGTACATAGCCTGCGGCAATACATCCTTGCGGCAACTTCAGCTCTCGCACATAGCGCAAGTCTTCCATTACCTGCGGATCATTCATATATTGTATGACTCGTAGCACATCTTCTTCCGACTTCATCCTGCACTCAACTCCCTTTTTATGATGACAGTTGCTGCACCGATTCTCCTCCTTGAGCCGCGATCCGTGCTGTACGCTGCACCAGGCGGCGGCGTGCGACCAGAAGGAACGGAATGCCAATCACAACCGACAGGGCAACCGGAACAAAAACAACAAGCGGCGCCGTTTGACCATAGATATCCAGCAACCAGCCACCAAATAAAGGAGCCAGCACGCTTCCCAAATTATTAAATCCGATTGTACCGAAGTAGGTCCCTTTATATTGAGCATCTGCAATTTGGTCAATCAATACGTCCAGCATCGTGAACAATAACACTTCACCAACCGTAAACAGCACCATATCCAGTATAAACATCCAGCCTGAGTTTAGCATACCGCACAGCAACAGGCTGACCGCAATACATATATTCCCTGCAATCAGAGAATTCACCGGGGAAAATCGGCTTGCCAGCCGCACCAGCGGATATTGAAATGCCAATACACAAACCGCGTTGACCGTCAGCATATATGTAAACCATCGAGTTCCTTCCGCGAAGGATAAGGACAAGAATTGAGGCATTGTGGAATTGGAATGCGCATAGCCCATTACACAAAATACCGTTCCCAGCAAAATCGGCATAAACACCGGATCACGGCTGGCTGTACGGAATGCCTCAGCCATTCGCAGTGGAGCCTCTCTCGCCGTTGTACCTATATGCAGATCCGATGCATAACGGGCAAATTGGATCAACAACAGTACTCCGTATAGTGCGTACACACCAGCAGCTACCATGAACGGCGTACCATTGGATGCAGATCCTAACATCAAACCAAGCAACGGCCCTGCCACTACCCCAACATTAATGGCCGCATATCTCATATTATAGATAAGCAGTCTTTTCTCCTTGGGGGTTACATCTGATAACAGCGCCCGCGAGGTTGGCTCGAACAAGGACCTGCACAGTCCATTTAGAGCATTAATGACAAAAAAGGCCCAGGCCGCTTCCGCCAACGCAAAAGCAACGAATACAAGCGCCCAGCTCGCAATGGACACCAACATCACCTTACGCCGTCCGATTCGATCTGAAATATATCCACCGTAAAAGCTGGCAAAAATGCCGACCAACGAGCTTACCGACACGATCACCCCCGTATGAAAGGGGGACACTCCTAAACGGGTGGTAAGGTAAATTGACAAAAACGGGATACTCATGGATGTCGCCATCCGCCCGAAAATAGTACCGACAATAATCGTCCAGGCCAGCGGGTGAATGGAACGCAACTGTTCTTTCATATATGCCTCTTACGTTCTCCTTCCGCGTGCAAGTCTAATAAGGGGGGGGAAAACGGTCTAGCACTGGTGAATATAGCGTTCCAGTTCTAAACACGTTGCTTGATAGACAGATTGGAGCGCAGACAACTTCGCTTTCGCATTCTCGAGTCGGTTCTCCCGTGCAAGCTGTTCAATATCCGACAGCAACGAGGACAAACGCCCGACACCCAGACTCACGCTGCCTGATTTCAACTCATGAGCAGCCTCTACTACTTTTGTGACTTCGCCCACAGCAGCCAGTTCTCTTAACTTATTGATTTTGGCAGGTGTATCACTTGTATACATTTCGACCAATGACTCCAGTAGTGCCGTGCTGCCATCCTCGTCCAGCAGCATAATTTCACGTATAACTTCCTTATCCAAAATCGGCTCGGTTTCCGGCTTTGGAAGCCATTTGACAAGCTTTTCAGAGAGCTTTTCAATCGTTACTGGCTTTATCAAGTAATCGTTCACTCCAACCTCCCGGCCCCGTGCCTGATCCTCCTCAGACACATTCCCGGTCAAAGAAATGATCGGTACAGGTGGTTGCTGGTTTTCTGCTTCCCGCTGGCGGATCGCTTTTGCCGCATCATGACCATTTAGCAGAGGCATGTAATGATCCATTAGAATACAAGCGTAGGATCGTTCGGAGGCCGCTTTTACAGCAGCTTGTCCATCCTCAGCAAAATCAATATGCTGGAATCCCAAATGGTTAAGCTGTAATTGCACCACCTGACGATTTACCCGATTATCCTCAGCCACCAAAATAGTTAGAGAATGACTATGCTCACGCAGCAACTCGCTAAATACCTTTAAATCACCATTTTCACGCTTCTCCATTTCGCCTGCCTGCTCCAATCCTTTCATGAGGGGAATTTCAAACCAGAACGTGGAGCCTTGGCCTTCTGTACTGACGACCCCAATTTCTCCCTGCATGAGTTCCACAAATGAACTGCATATCCATAGCCCTAGACCCGTTCCTCCATATTGGGAGGCGCTGCCTTCACCGGCTTGTACATAAGGCTGAAACAGCTTATTCTGATCCTCCGGTGAAATCCCAATACCCGAATCCTGCACCTCAAACCGAACACGTTGGGAGTCTTTTGTTTCCTCCACTAATTTTGTTCGAATGATGAGCAATCCTTCACTCGTAAATTTATTCGCATTGTTCAACAGATTGAGCAAGATCTGCATGATCCTTGCCGAATCTCCCTCCAGATGCTCTGCCACACCGGTATCGGTCTCTATACTCAACCGGTTACCCATCTGATAGATTTGCGGCTCCAACAACTGAGCAACATGGCTCATAATCGCCTGAACTCTGACGTTTCCGATCTCCAGTTCCATCTGTCCTGCTTCCACTTTGGATATATCAAGCAGATTATTAATCATGTTCAATAACAGGGAGGCTGACTCACGTATCACACCGATGGCCTGCCGTTGATCCGGGGAAAGTTTGGATGAACCTAACATTTCGATCATTCCAAGTATTCCGTTCATTGGCGTTCTGAATTCATGACTAACCACAGCCAGAAAAGTGCTCTTTAGGTCATTAGCCCGTACCGCTTCTTCCTTCGTCCGTGATAATTCCGCATTGCTTTTGGCAAGCTGACGCTGCAGATTAACCAGCTCGTTGTTCATCGCTGAAAATTCATTCAGCAGCTTTTCTTCCTCAGCCTTGCTTTTCACTATCTCATCCGTTAATTGTTCGACCGTTTTCCGCAGAACAGCCATTTCTGCTGTCGGTTCCTTCATATTAAAAGGCCCCCTTTACAAAATGACTTACAGGTTCACAAAACCAACCTTATTTCCTGAGCGAAAGTAAGTCACCCGCAACCTCCAGCGCTTCTTCCGCACCTGGTGCGTATCCGTCCGCCCCTACTTCTTGCCACAAGAGGGAATCGAGATTAAAAGGCAAGCCTCCGACCATAATTTTCACATGGCTAGTCGTTGGGTCTTGCCGAATGAGAGCAATCAACTCTTTCACTAGATGGACATGGTAAGCCATGGTAGCTGAGATAGCCACTACATCCGCCTTGTAACTCACAATGGCCTGAAGCAAACTCCGGTTAGGTACATTGGCGCCTAAATAATACGTATCCCAACCATCCATTTCAAATATATCAGCCAGCATACGCACTCCAATTTCATGCTGCTCGCTGCCTACACACGCCGCCACCAGGCAGCGTTCCTTACTTCCACTCCCCATCCATCTGGGATACAGGCTTGAAATAATAAATTGAGTCACGGCAGTGCAAAAATGCTCTTGACCGACGGTGATTTTGCCTTCATGCCATAGACGGCCTATTTCATATTGCGAAATTTGAAAAATATATTTATACGTATGTTGAATAGAGATACCCTCATCCAGCAAGCGAACGATCCAATCCAAAGCCTGTCTGCGATTACCTGAGAGTAAATATTCCAAATATTGAGCCACGTCAGCAGCATAGGGATTATCACCTGTAATAAAAGAGGCATACTCCTCTTTCTTCCCAATTTGCTGTATCCCCAAATCCAGGTGCTCCAGCACCATGACTTTATTCGTATGATCGAAGTGCTCTACCAATGTCTCCTGGATTAATCTGAAATTGATGCTCAAATCTTCTTGGGTTATCCCGAAACCCTCCAGAAGCTTTTTTAACCAAGAAACATACTGTGTAAATAAAATAGGGCTGTTCATGATTACACTTTCAGCCAAATAGTTCAAACTATATATGGAATCCTGTTTTGTCTTTATTTTACCGTTATCCCCAAAACGCTGCAAAAGATCGGGCTGTAATTCGTATTGCTTATGGGTAACTAATTCAGCCAAAGCTCCTGCTTGCATCAATAGCGATTCACCTGCGGTGTATTGCTGTATACTCATGTACAGCTCCTTCCCCGACAAGGTTTTGTATTCGAAACAGGTACTGGGAATTTGTTCCGGACGTGACTATTAGACAATTATACCTGATTTGCGTCCCTACATTAACCCTACTCCCCCATAATACGACAAAAAAATAAAATACCGAAAAGTCGGTATTTTATCTAAAGCAGATTTAACCTGTACATGCACCGTTTATGATCCGTTACTCTTCTGCCCCTCAGCCGTTAGTCCAAGCTTTTTTAACAGATGAATAGCCTGCTCCTTCTCTTCCACAGATAAGCCATCCACGGTCTCCATAATGACACGATGATGCTGCGGGAATATTTGCTCAAAGAAATGACGTCCATCATCAGTCAATTCTGCATAAATCACACGCCGATCATCTTGCGAAGCACGACGGGTAAGCAAGTTTTTCTTCTGAAGTTTATCGACCACGTACGTAATATTCCCACTAGAGATTAGTACCTTTTCTCCAATTTTCTGTAAAGGCTGTGGCCCCCGATAATACAGCAGATCAAGCACACCAAATTCTGTTGTATTTAATCCATGACTATGAATGTCCCGATTCGTACGAGACGTGACCGAATTATAAGCACGAGCCAGAACAACGAACAAGTTAAGTGCTAGGTCCTGATCATCTGGTTTTACAGACATATTAACAGCCTCCGTTACTCATATCTTTATTCCAAGATATCTTAATTGTGCGCTTTTGTCAAGTTTAAGCGTTCCTCCCCCTACTCCTACGGCCTAAAAATGGAGGAATTGTCGTCTATTATGTGAAGATTACAGTTCATTATGTAAAAAAAGCCCGCTCTCAGCCAGTCTTAACACACTGATCCAGAGAGCAGGACGATTATATTGCAATCCCTAACTTCTTACGTAAAAATACGTAGGCAATACGGCCGCATAATACTCCCAGAACATTCAGTATGATGTCATCCACATCCATTGTACCTGCGCCCAGCAGCATTTGGGACACCTCAAGAATGACCAGTGCGATCACTATCGTTAACAACAGACTGCCTATACTTCGCATGGACACCCAAATGATAGGCACAAGGATACCGAAGGGAATGAATACGCCAATATTACCGAGCAAATTAACACCCCATACCCGAAAAGGAAACGACTCCATTGCCCGCCAGTATTGCCTGATCGTATCAAACGGCACAATATTATACGAATACGGGGGTCCTGGCCGTAATGTACGACCAAAACCGAGAAACATCCAATATAATAGAAGTCCTGTATATAAAATCAATAACACCAATGCCACATGATGAAGCAGACGGGTCCTAGACATTACTTGTTACGGACGTCGATCTGTCCATTGGCCCGTGCGATAATCACCTGGTCCGCCATATTAATGAACAGTCCGTTATCGACTACTCCCGGAATTTGGTTCAAGCGGATTTCCAACTCCTGCGGATTCTCAATCGTACCATAGCGACAATCGGCAATATAATTACCGTTATCCGTAAGGTAGCGCTCGGCGTCTTTCTTACGCCACTCCGCTTTGCAGCCCGTCTGCCGCAAGGCCTCCAACGTCCATTCACTGGCAAAGGGTACGACCTCAACGGGTAAAGGAAATGCACCCAGTACCTTCACATCCTTGGACTCATCGACAATAATAATTAATCGGTCGCTATTGCTTTCCACAATTTTCTCTCTCAGCAGGGCTCCGCCTCCACCTTTCACCAGTACCAGTTGCTCGTTCACTTCATCTGCACCGTCGATGGTAACATCAAGCCTTCCAATCTGATCAAACGGAATGATGGGAATTCCCAGCTCCCTGGCCTGATCTTCCGAGGCTTGGGATGTAGCTACAGCCTGTATATGTAATCCTTGCGCTACACGCTCACCAATTTTTTGAATAGCCCAAAAGGCTGTCGAGCCTGTACCAAGTCCTACTTTCATACCGTCCTGAATCGCCTCAACTGCTTTTTCAGCCGCTTTTTGCTTTAAATTCATTATCATCTCTCCCGCTATATAGGCTAGTATTGATCATCATCCATTTTATAAGAGAACGCTTTATATTAATAGAGACAGCTTTTTACCATAACAAAGGCTGTTTTCATCGTGTTCATACTCCCCAAATCGTTCAACAGGTTCGTATCCCCGCTTGGTATAGAGAGCAATCGCTTCAGGTTGAGCCGCTCCGGTCTCCAGTTTAATTCTTACAACTCCCCGTTTGCTGGCTTCCTCTTCCAAAAAAGATAATAGGCTCACCGCAATCCCTTGTCTGCGATAAGAGGAATCGACATAAAATCTTTTAAGTTCCATTTCTTCCGCATCTATAGGCCTAAGCCCTCCACAAGCCACCGGTTTTTCGTCCACATACACAACAGCGAAAAACATTTCTTTAACTTTCGGATTGGAAAAATCAACCAAGTAAATTTCATCGGCAGGATACCTTTCCAGCAAGTCCTCATCCAGCCTTTGAATCAACTTATGCAGATCCTCGTGATTACTCTCAACCTTTAAAATCGTAAGCTTGGACATTCTTCTTATCCCTCTTCTCTTTGCATGGATATAAAGACTCATTTGCAAACAATTCACAAAAACCGCGATAAATCAAGCATTTACAACGTTAAATATGAAAAATGTCCCAAATTGATAAGTGCATTTGACTCTATTATAAAGTATGATGGTTTCTGTTGAATAGTTGCTTATGGACTGTAATGAATTCAAATCTCAAGTTGAAGTATAAATTGGAATATACTGAAACACAGACAGCGTTTACCTATTAAAATTAATTTTTTATTGTGTAAGGTATTCATTTCAAGGGCTTTTCGTACGACATATATATAGGGATATCATACTTGTCTGTAAAAGGACTTAAGACCTATTACATAAAATTCAAGGGTCTATGATCTCGATTATTTTGTTTGTAAGGGGGACTTGATTATCTCATTCGATAAGCGGTTCAACACCATATACAAAAAATACAACCAGGGAGTGGAACATTTTGAAAAAGTGGAGTAGCTTATCATTCTTCACCAAAAACCTATTATTATCCTTCTTCAACATCGTATTGATTGGGCTAGTTCTTATTGTGTCCAGCTATTTGATCCAACGTACGATTTTGATAGACCAATTGCATGGGCAAGTGGAAAAAATCACATTGAAGTGGGCCCAGGGCATTAATTCCGATGAAGTAACCCAAGCGGTTCAAGAGAAAAATTATGATGGACCCATTCAAACCAAACTCCGCGCGTACCTAGATAACATCATGGCGACGAATCCAAATATCTCTCATGCCTATATTTTCGGGACGGAGCTCGAAAATGGCAATCTGACATCTATTGTGGCGATGCCAACGGATCTCAGAGAAGCATTTGAAAAAGATAAGATGCTCGTTGGCTCTATGTATGAGCAACCCAATGTCGTGGCAGTAGGCGTAACCGGTATGCTGGACAGTGGCAAACCAACATTCACCAGCTTCTACGATGATACTTTTGGTACATGGACGACTTTGATGACTCCGATTAAAGATCCAAGCGGCAAAATCTTTGCATATTTTGCAGTCGATGCAGATGCCGGTGCCGTACCTGCAGGATTGACCAAGCTGCTCATTAGCGGCGCTACCATTTTAGTGATTTTCCTACTGATCTGCCTGGCGCTTCAATATTGGGTTGTGAAACGTACGCTGTCCCCGATTAAGCAATTGATGTACGGTATCAGCGAAGTAAGCAGAGGAAATCTGGATGTTCAAATTCATGCAGGTCATGATGATTTGGGACTCGTAAATCAGAATTTCAACGATATGGTAAGTCATATTAACAGCATTATGACTAAAGTGAAGCAGACAACTGATGAAGTCAATGAATCCGCCAAAGAATTACTCGCAATCTGCGAACAAAACGGAATCAATTCCAACATCATCAATCAAAACATCAGTGAAATCACGGAGAATATCCGTTCGCAGGAAAAAGCAACAGGCGATAGTGCACGTGCCATGGCTGAAATGGCTTCGGTCATTCAAAATATTGCCACGAGTTCTTCCAATGTTGCGGAAGAAGCCAATTCGGTAGAGAAACGCTCTAACGAAGGCAACGAGATTGTAAGTAAGGTATCATCCCAAATGCACTTGATTACCGATACAGTAACCAATACTTCCCGTATCATCAAGTTGCTGGACAGTCGTTCGCAGGAAATTGGCAATATCATCAGTACCATTTCAGGCATCTCCAGTCAAACCAACCTGCTCGCTCTGAACGCTTCTATTGAAGCTGCGCGCGTTGGTGAAGAAGGTAAAGGCTTTGCCGTCGTTGCCAGTGAAGTACGTAAGCTGGCAGAACAATCTGCGGAGGCAACCAAACAGATTACATCACTGATTGAAGAAATTCAAAATGAAATCGGACAAGCTGTGAAATCGATGGAGCAAGGAAACGTTGAAGTTCAAAACGGAATCGTCGTTGCTGGACAAGCAGGCGTGCTGTTCAATGATATTCTTCAAGCAACTAAAAATGTAGCATGGCAAATCCAAGAAGTATCCAGCGCTACTGAGCAAATATCTGCGGGTACACAGGAAATGACAGCGACAGCAGACGATCTTTCTTCCACTGTAACCAAAACAGCCAATAACAGTGTTCACATTGTGCAAACGGTGGAGGAACAAAAAGCTTCTTTGGATTCGATTATTGATTCATCCCATAAATTGACATCCATGTCTGAAGAGCTTCAAGAAATTACATCTTATTTCAAAATTGCAGACACCAACCGTAGCAAATCATAATAGCCATTTATCGACTTAAAGTTAATTTCATAGTTAATCATTCATTCGGTAATGCCTCCCTCCTGTTCATGCATTTGAAGGGAGCGAGGCATTTACTGAGTTTACCATTTATATTAAGACATCATACATTCAGGAGGTTAGCGTAATGGCTTCATTACTACAAAACAGTACACAGACAACCCCTTCCCCATTCCTAGTTCCCTTGGATTATGCACGTATACAACGCAAGCATACATCCTCTACTTATCAAGTAGAGTTAGAAGCGTCCATCTCGGAACAATTAAATCAGCAAAAAACTGCGGGAGACAAACAAGCGTTGCTCTTATCAGCATATACTGCATGGGTATATCGCCTTTCCGCAGAAGAAGAAGTTTCTTTTTCTACTTTCGTGCCACAAACTGGTCTGCTTACAGCTTCGCTGACAGTCGAAAAAGAAACGACTTTTCATGAACTAGCAGACTTATTTCAGGAGATGCTCCGTGAGCCAAGTGCATACCTTGCGGAACCACAAGCCGATACTTCATTTTCGGCAAATCTGCCTACGGACAGCGGTGTAGAATCTCGTATTATGGACTGGGCTGTCAGTGAACACAATGGCACTTATCAAATACAGATACGATATGATCAATCACTATTGCTGGAAACAACGGTTGTCCGATACGCAGAATACTTTGAAACCCTTTTGCGTGGCGCGCTAACCAATAGCCATGCACTTGTGAATTCAATTGATATATTATCGGATGCAGATCGAGCTGCTCACGAAGATCTAAATAATACAGTCGTGAAATATCCTGAGCATCAGACCATTCATGGAATGTTTGAAGAGGCGGCTTCACAATACCCTGATCGTCCCGCTATTGCTTCACACACTGGGGAGTACACGTACCGTGAGTTGAACGAACGTGCTAACCAAGTCGCACGTGTCTTGTTATCCAAAGGTCTTACCAAAGGTGAATTCGTGACCATCTTCATGGAACGGAGCTTAGAGACCGTTATTTCACTGCTTGGTATCCTAAAAGCCGGAGGCGTATATGTGCCTGTTGATCCCGCCCACCCCGCTGACCGGAGTAGCTACATTGTCGAAGACACGCGTTCTCCTTTTGTCTTAACAACTTCCGCACTCATGGAACAAGCGACTGAACTGTGCGGTTCTATTGAGACGGTAAAAGAAATTTTAGCTATTAACGGGCCGCTGGCAGGCTATGCTGCAAGCAATCCGAACGTTCGTGTGAGTCCGGATGATCTAGCTTATGTCATCTATACATCCGGCTCTACAGGCAAACCGAAAGGTGCCCTGATCGCTCACCGCGGTGTTGTTAACCTAGGAGCTGTCGTGCAACGCGATTGCGACATTACACCTCAGGATGTATTGACCCAATTTGCGACCTACAGCTTCGATGCATCCGTTTGGGATACCATTGGAGCCTTGTTTTACGGTGCAAAATTGTACTTGCTGTCTTCCGAAGAACGTGTATCTGTTGAAGAATTTGCTGAAGCCATTGCACGTACAGGCACGACGATTATTACCATTTTGCCGACCGTATTCTTTAATCAGCTATCTACGTACTTGTCAGACGAAGGCTATCGCAAACTCGCTAAGGTACGGATTGTTACTGTAGCAGGCGAAGCGCTGTACGGTTCCCAAGTTCGAGCGTTCCAAAGCAAATTCGGCACAGATACCGACATCGTAAACGTATACGGACCGACCGAATGCACCGTAGCGACAACGACCCATCGGGTCCGCGGTGCCGTGCCTGAGCATGTCGTCAATATCCCGATCGGCAAGCCGATTTACAATTACAAAGTGTATATCGTTAACGATGATAACAAACTCTGCCCAGTTAATATTCCGGGTGAAGTATGTATTGCTACTCCTGCATTGGCCCATGGTTATCTCCATCAGCCAGAACGTACAGCGCAATCGTTCGTGGACAATCCTTTTGTTCCGGGTGAAAAAATGTACCGCTCGGGTGATATCGCCAAGCTGCTGCCAGACGGTACGATTGAATACGTAAGCCGCAAGGATTCGCAGCTCAAAATTCGTGGAAATCGGATTGAAATCGGAGAAATTGAAGACCATTTTTCCAAACATCCAGGTGTTCAGGACGTCGCTGTGGTAGCCGTCAAAGATCACACAGATCAGAACATGCTAGTTGGCTATTTCACCACTTCGGATGGACAATCTATTCCACAGGACGTTATTCAGTCTTATATTGGGGGCAAGCTGCCTTCTTATTTTGTACCGAGTCATGTCGTTCATTTGGAAGCTATGCCAATTTCACCAACTGGCAAGATCGATCGCAAAAAGCTGGCCCTGCGACCACTACCGGAAGCGTCTGATCTTTCATTTGGCGGGGAACCTCTCCGAGAAGGAACCGAAACACTCATTGCCGAAGCATGGACTCAAGTGCTTGGTAAAAATAACATTGGCGCTACCGATGATTTCTTCCTGATCGGGGGCGATTCGCTTCGTGTCATCCATGTGCTGGCTATTTTGAAGCCGCGTTATGGCGCGCTGCGCATCGGAGATTTTTTCCGCTACAAAACCGTTCGTGAGCTTGCTGAATACGTGGAACAATTAGGTACGGAACAAATGCCGCAACGCAAGCCACTCGCGATTTCTCAAGAAAAAATGGACTTGAATGAGCATCCTATTGAGTTGTCTGGTGCTTCTGACTTAGCTGAAGTCCGCGACTTGCGCGTGATTTTGTTGACCGGTGCTACAGGCTATCTGGGCTCGCACATTCTGTATGACCTACTTCAACGAACAGAAGCCAAAGTATACGCGATGGTACGCCCTTCTCAGAACGGTCCATCCGGTATTGAGCGTATTCAGTCCGTATTGACAGGATATTTTGGACAAGATGTCTCCAGCCTGATCGAAGGACGGGTAAAGGCTGTCTATGGGGATCTGGAGCAAGCTGATCTGGGTCTCTCTTCCCTCGACCGCCATATGCTGGAGCACCAAATCGACGGCATCATTCACAGCGCCGCTGACGTTCGCCATTTTGGTGATTCTGCAGCCTTCGATCGCACGAATGTGACCGGAACACTGGAACTGTTGAAAATCGCTCAAGCCAAGCCAGGAGTATCCTTCCATCATGTCTCCACTATGGGAATACCGGAGGATCTTGCTAACGAAGGAAAATGGGAGTCGGCATTGGAGCTTTCTGCCTTCCCAGACGAACTGAATGTGGACAACCTGTACACGAATAGTAAACTGGCTGCGGAGAAGCTGTTGTTCCAAGCAGCTCAAGCGGGTACGCCTGTCTCGATCTATCGCGCGGGTAATTTGACAGCCCATTCGGCCAACGGACGCTTCCAGCGAAATATTGATAGCAATGCTTATTATCGTATGATGAAGGCGATGCTGCTGCTGGGCAAAGCGCCACAAGCCGATTGGCATACGGACTTCACACCGATTGATTACGCCAGCCGTGCTATCGTAGAGCTGTCTGTTCATCAAAAAAGCGCAAACCGTATTTTCCATATCTGCAATCCGAACCCACTGCCATATGATGAACTGATCGCTATGGTAAACCAACTCGGTTACGCAGTAGAAACCCTGCCTTTTGACGATTACAGCGCCTGGTTGCTAAATCCGTCTTCCGGCATTCAGGAGGATGCACTTCACCTTGCTATGGGACAACTGGAAGGTGACGGAGCCAAGGATTCAGCTTACCGTTACGGATGCTCTGTAACCACAGCTCTGCTGGAACAAGCTGGCGTTCAATGCCCGGCAACCGACCTGAATTTTATTCGGAACATGATCCAGCATGCCGTCGAGATCGGTTACTTCCCGACCTCTTCACCGGTATCTGTAAAAGCTACACAGAGGTAACAAAGTTGTGATATTTCCCCCGCGTGTTTTCGGTATGATAGACTAGATTTTGCTAGTTTCATATCTAGTATAAACCTCTATACTTTCAGAATTTTTTTGCATGCGGGGGATGTCATTCAATGAAACACACTTTTTTTAAAAGAACGTTGCTGATCATAAGTTTGTTGGCTATTTTAGGAATTTTGGTGTATGAAGCACGTAGCATATACCACACACCTACAGTTAAAGGGGCTCATCGTACACGCACAGCTAATGCAGATCGACTGGTACGCCATTTATTTTCAATGACGCCTACACCAGATAAAGTATATTACCAAAACAAAGTAATTGTCCTGATGTATCATGAGGTGACCAAGACTCCACCTGATCCCGGTGCTCTCAAGCTTAGTAATTTAACGAGGCAGTTGGACGAAATGAAAGCTAACGGCTTCCACTGGATCACGATGAAAGAGTATACGGATTTTATTTTACATAAAGCCAAGGTTCCTGATAATGCGGTACTTATGACATTCGACGATGGCTACGAGTCCTTTTATACGGACACTTTTCCTGTGTTGAAAAAGTACCAGGTACCGGCAACCAATTTTCTCATCACGTCCACGATCAGCAATCCCAAACATATTGGTATTCCAAAGCTGACATGGGATCAAATTCATCAGATGCATGCTGAAGGCATTGATTTCTACAATCATACCAATGACCAGCATGCTTACGGATACTCCAACACAGCGCGCACCCAACAAAAGCCGCTTCTGATGGCTCCAGTGTATTCGAAAAAGCTGGGGCGAATGGAAACCGAGAATGAGTTCAAACAGCGAGTTTCTACCGATTTGGACATGGCTGACAAGAAGCTGTTCAAGCATCTACACAATGATCAGAATGTACTTGCCTTCCCTTATGGTGGGTATACCAAGGAGACGATGGAAATTTGCCGTTCCTTGGGTATTGACGTTACGTTTACGGTGAAACGCGGGATTAACTCGCCAGGGCAAACGAACGGCTATCGCGTCAATGCAGGTGGAATACACAATATTCCCGAAGTATTGGTGCAATACATGAAGGAAGGTGCTCCCCTTCGCCCACTTCCTTTTGCTCAAGGTCCCAACAAGGTATCCTAAACGTTGGCTAGCTTATTGAAGGATAAAAAAGAACCTTTAAAACCATTTTATGTCGTGGTTTTAAAGGTTTTTTTAATGTATGAGATGTAGATTAGGGCCAGATGCGAATTGCCGCGATAACAGCCAGATGTACCGGGTAAAAGCTACGCCACAACCAACGCGGTACCCGACTATAAAATCCGCTTTCTCCAGTTGCAAAACATACGATCAGAATACTGGACAGCAGACTAAAGTGCTGAAGATTCGCGTGATGCACCATATCATACACTACGTTCAAAACAAAATGGGCTGCAATCATCATATATGAACGGGTGTATCGATAAATCAGAACCAACAGCAGTCCATAGGCTCCGTAATCCATCTGGCTGAGCTCCATAACCAGAGCTGAGACGACGTACAGGCACGTTACAGCCGTCCAATGCTTTAAGCGGGATGCAGCAGCCAACGCAAGCAACGAGGTCAATAGCGTCCAGATTACGTTCGGTCTAAGCACATCAAACGCCAGCATATAGGGCACCTGAGAAATCAGAGCCAGTCCGAGTAGACGGAGCATATAGCTCTGCATGTCTCGGGTATGAGTATATCCCGCATACAGCGCGTACGCGTAGATTGGAAAAGCAAGCCTGCCGGCAATTCTCCAAGCCGGATCCGTCGGAAAAAACACAAGTCCGACATGGTCAATCAGCATCGTCAGCATGGCCAACCAGTACATACAAGGCCCCCTTATTTATGTTTTACGTTTTATCTTCTGTCAAGCTCAGAATGGCGTTCATGATGTCCGTTTTCGTAACCCGCCCTACCAACTCCCGAATTGGAGTTGAAGAGCTACATTGCTCGTCCAAAACTGGAAGACAATTGACCTGATGCCGAATCAGTTTCGATATCGCTTCCAGTAAAGTGTCTTCTGGAGCAAGCGTCGTCATTTGGGCCCGGCGCGTCATTGCCATGGTCACCGGGACGGTGTGAAGATCGGTATGCCCCAGCATGACCTTCAGCAAATCCTTGCGGGTAACAATTCCAATGAGCTCCTGCTCCTCTCCTGTGACCATCAGGGTGCCTGTATTTTGCTGAAACAGCATCAGCACCGCATCATAGGCGGTCGTGTCACCGGAAATCAAAATCGGATCACTAAGTATATCCGCCACCGTCAGCTTTTTGAGCATGTTGCCGATATGACTATCATATTTAGGATGACGCCCTGGCAGGTAGCCTACCTTCGGCTTGGCATCCACCAGTCCGAGCATAACGAGCAGAGCAAGGTCAGAACGGAGAGTCGGACGCGTCAATCCCAGTGTTTCAGCAATTTTATCCCCCGTAACAGGTGCCAGACGCTGGACAATATCAACAATTTCCCGCTGTCTTTCAGACAGTTGAATAATGATTACCTCCTTATGGAGTGGGGTAGAATACATTATAAAGAGTATAGATCGGTAAATTTCAGGCATCTTCCGACAATTCATCAAATTTTAATCATACACCGCTTGTTTTCAAATTTAAAATGTGTCACAATTAAGAATGTAATACATACTAATTATAAGTTTAACGTGTGCAATATGCTACATTTATAATGAACTATTGTACATCGCGTGTGATATGTATTATGTATTATATAAACCTGAGGAGGAAATCAAATGAAATTTTTCTTGGATACTGGTAACATTGAAGAAATCAAACGTATTGAACGTTTGGGTCTGGTTGATGGTGTAACAACGAACCCTTCACTGATCGCTAAGGAAGGTCGAGTGTTCAAGGAAGTCATTCAGGAGATTTGCAGTATCGTTGAAGGTCCCGTAAGTGCTGAGGTTATTGGTCTGAAGGCTGAAGATATGCTCAAAGAAGCTTATGATATCGCCAAGTGGGCACCGAACGTGGTTATCAAGCTTCCTATGACTGAAGATGGCTTGTATGCTTGTAACGAGCTGACCAAGAACGGAATCAAAACGAATGTAACACTGATTTTCTCCGCGGCTCAAGGTTTGATGGCAGCCAAAGCTGGCGCTACTTTTATCAGCCCGTTCGTAGGACGTCTGGATGATATCGCTGTTGACGGTATGAAGCTGATTCGTGAACTGAGACAAATTTTGGACATTCATGGTCTGAAATCTGAAATCATCGCCGCATCCATCCGCAATATTAAGCATGTAGAAGATGCTGCTCTGTCTGGTGCACATATTGCCACCATTCCAGGTTCCTTGCTCCCTTCTCTGTGGAAACATCCGCTGACAGACAGCGGTATCGAACGCTTCCTGAAGGACTGGGAAACTGTACCAAAAGCTTAATTCGCCAGTCATGGCAAACGATATTATATCAACCCAAGCAGCCCGTATTTTACGGGCTGTTTTTTTTGCTGTAGTGATAGCAGAACCCAAAACGCTGAACAACTTTTTTTGACAAAATAACTTGTTGTTCATATAATTGTTATAACAACTAATTAATTTCGAAGTAATTTATGTACGGGAAACGGAAAGGAGTACCTATGAATAACTTGCCTCCCGATTGTTCCATTGGGATGTTGCTCGGGATTACTCACCGCAAAATGAGTCAGCAGCTCCTGCAGCGTCTCAAACCTTATGATATTTCCCCAGAGCAATGGTCGGTTCTGTACCAAATCTATCAGGCTGAGGGTTTAAATCAGAAAGAAATTGCAGCTAAGGCCGTGAAGGACCAGCCTACCACGACTCGAATTATTGATTTGTTGGACAAGAAGGGCTGGGTACGGCGTGTGAATAGTCCACAGGATCGTCGGGCCTATTTGCTTCATCTGACTGAAACAGGCCGACAGCTTGTGGAGAAGACTCTTCCTGTCGAACTTGATACCAATCACGATTTTGTAAAAGGAATTTCCTCGGCCGATCTGAAGCAATTCCGCCGGACTCTTTTACAAATTCACGCCAACATGACCGAATCAGAAAAACAAGGAGAGAACGATTAATATGCAACAAGGCAAGCAACCTCTTTGGACCAAGGAATTTATCGTTCTTACGGTTTCCAATTTATTTTTGTTTCTGGAATTACAGATGATCCTATCTTCCATTCCTTCTTATGTGAAAAATACATTCCACGCTAGTTCCGTTCAGGTGAGTCTCGTTACCACCTTATTCGCTTTAAGTGCGATTGCAGCACGACTCTTTTCAGCCCGTATGCTGGAAAAGGGACATCGCAGTACCCTGATCTTCGTGGGACTGCTGTTTGCATTGGCAGGAACGCTGGGGTACAGTGTTTCGCCAACGATTACAGTGCTTCTGCTCATGCGGATGTTATTTGGGATTGGCTTCGGTATGAGTAGCACGGCCTTTCCAACGATGGCCTCTGACGTCATCCCGCCCAAACGTCTCGGTGAAGGAATGGGCTTCTTTAGTCTGTCCACTAGTCTAGCGATGTCGATTGGGCCGACCATCGGCATTTCGATGCTTCAATACGGGAGTTTCAACCTGCTTGCCTATACGACAGCAGCTGTAATTGTTGTGATATTCCCGTTGGCTTACTGGCTGATTCGTACACTACCCAAAGAGCACATCGAACCACCTATGGTTCCTTTGGAAGAAGGGCGAAAACCGGCATTTAACCGTAAATTGTGGGTTCCCGCCTTGTTGAACATGCTGATGTCTATCACATATGGTGGATTACTCGGCTTTATGGCGCTTTACGGGGATGAAGCAAATCTGGCACATCCGGCCTACTTTTTCCTGTTTAATGCGGTATCCGTGCTGATCGTGCGTCCCTTCTCGGGCCGTATTTATGACAAAAAAGGGGCAAAAGCACTGCTCATCCCTGGCTCCCTGTTTTTAATTGGCGGTCTGATCCTGCTTTCCTACGCACACAGTGATGTCTTCATGTATATGTCTGCTCTTTGCTACGGTATCGGGTTTGGTGTCATGCAGCCGACCCTCCAAACCTGGATGATTCAGGTCGTGTCTCCTAAACAGAGGGGCATGGCAAACGGTATGTTTCTCAATTCCCTCGATTTCGGGGTTGCAGCCGGAGCGCTTATACTTGGCATTATCGCCAAAGCAAGTGATTATGCGTGGATGTACCGTCTTTCCTCGCTGTTTGTTGTACTGTTCTTACTAATCTATGTCATACAAATCGTTGTGAGCCGCAAGCCTAAGACGCATCTCCCTCTAGAAGGGTAGACTATATTTTACAAATGAACATTAGCTCTTACTTGCTTAGTTATCAAAAACACCCGTTGCCATGGTTTCATGGACAATGGGTGCTTTTTCATTTATTTCGCAGGAGTTTTGCGTCTTAGCTTGGGAGAACGAGGCTTTTCCCGGGACACGCTTGTTTGCTCCTCATTTACACTCATACGGTCCGTGGATTTGTCATCTGTGGGTTCATCCTGCTTGGGTCTGACCGCAAACAGCATCAGCAGAGCTGCAATGCCTCCCACTGCGGCCATCACGCCAAAGAGCAGACCATGTCCACTGCTGCCCAGCAGCAAGGATACAACCGGAGGGCCTAGTGACACCCCGACAAAGCGCATGCTGCTATACAGGGCAGTAATGGTTCCGCGTTCCTCTTTTTCAATTCCCTTTGTAATGAGAGAATCCAAACAAGGCAGCGCAAGCCCAATTCCGCCGCCCCCTAACGTAAACAGTCCGATCACCGCATAAATATTTTGGATAAATCCGAGAATGGCAAAGCTGATCGTCAATATGGCCAAACCACTAAAACCGATCCACTTCATACGCTTTTTGTGCTTGCCGATGATCTTGCCTCCTACATAAGAACACAGACAGAGGGAAATCAGCGGAATGGCTAACACAAAACCTTTCCACACTCTATGGAGGTTGTAACGACTTTCCAAGATGTCGGATAAGTAGAACAAGACGCCAAAAATGACAAACATACAAATGCCGCCCATAGCGAAAATAGCATAGAGCCAACGTCCTTTTTCGGCAAGCACCCGCTTCACATTTCCCACAAACTCCCGAAACATAATCGGTTGGTTCTTACGCTTAGGCACATGGATCAGCCAAAGCACCAAAATGAGCGAAATCAGACAGAGGCCTGGAATTACGGCCAGTGGCAAAAACCATAGAACAGCTCCCAATGCGGCACCGAGTATCGGACTTAGCACTTTGCCAAATGTGTTGTAAGTCTCGACGACCCCCAGGTTCTTACTGGCCTCATCCTCATTCTCGTACAGATCACCCACAAGCGGAATGACTATAGGAAAAGCCCCTGCCGCTCCCGCACCCTGAAGTAGACGGCCTGCAATAATGGTCCAGTATGCTGCCGAATCGTGAAGCAGCCATGCTCCCGCTGCAGAAATCCCCCCACCAATCACCGTCAGAATCAGACAGGGAACAATCACCGCCTTACGGCCAAATCGGTCGGAGAGATAGCCCGCAATCGGTATCAGTAAAATGGCCACCACCGCATATACTGTAATCAACATGCTAATCCGAAAAGAGCTTACATGTAGCTTACGTCCGATTTCCGGTAACACAGGAATCAGCATGGAATTACCCAGCGTCATCATCAGCGGGATGGAACCTAACGCAAGCAGATTCCCCTTATTTTGTTGCATCCCGTTACCACCTTTGCAAAAGTAATAACACAGCTGTTCAGATTTGTTCAACAGATGTTATTGTGTTTACATTGGTGGGGATTTATACGGCTACACTTTAAATCCACCGACCCTTGCATTCAGCAGTTGCGACATATCCGCCAGTGTATGAATAGATGATGCAATTTCCTCCATGGAAGCCAGTTGCTCTTCAGCCGCCGCACTGACGCTCTGGGTTCCTCCTGCCGACTGCTCTGCTACTTCACGAATACGTTCTACTGCTTCCACCATTCGCTCTGATCCGCCGGACATTTGTTCTACGGACCGGTTTACATTGTGAATCTGTTCGCTGACCTGTTGAATGGAACTTCCAATCTGACGAAATGCGGTTTCTGCGGATTGCATGACCTTTACGCCAGACTGCACTTCAACCGTCCCTGTCTGCATACTGGAAGCGACATTTCCAACATGCTCCTGAATATTTTGCACAAATTGTGTGATTTCTGCTGCTGAAACCGATACCTGCTCGGCCAATCTTCTTACCTCAGAGGCTACAACTGCAAATCCTTTGCCCTGCTCTCCGGCTCTTGCCGCTTCAATCGACGCATTGAGCGCCAGCATTCCTGTCTGTTTAGCAATTCCAGTAATAACAGCTCCAATCATGCCAATCTGTTCGGCCTGTTCACTAAGTGAACGTACAGCACGTGCAGAGCTGTCTACACTTTCGCTTACCTTCTCCATCTGACGCATAGCCTGACCTATAGATTGTTCCCCTGCTTCTGCATCTTTAGCGGCTGTATCAGACAACTCATATACCTGCTGGCTCGTAGCTGCAATATGCTCCAGTTCGTGGGCAAGCTCTTTCACAGTATCTGTAGTTTGTGTAATATCGTCGACCTGATGCTCCATACCAGCCGCTAATTCTTCCATTACACCGGAAGTATGACGATTGGCCTGATTCATTTCCTCTGTACTTACGCTAACCCTTTCTGCGGTTACGGTTAATGTACGCGCCGTATCCTGAGCATCCACTATAATACTGCGGAATCCCTCAATAAGCTTGTTGTAGGAGCTTGCAATCATACCGATTTCGTCTTTGGACGTAATATCCAGTCGGCTACGCAAATCTCCCCCACCTTCAGACATTTCCAACAGTTGCTCATTCATATGGTGTAATGGACGAATTGAACGAATCAGAACGATGGATTGAAAAATACTGTAAATGATAACCAGAAGCCCTACAATACTCGTAATCAAGGATGTATTCGTCATCGTTTGGTGCGCTTGCTGTACTTTCACCGTCACCATATCCTCTTGAGCTTTGACGAAGGCTACTACCTTGGTATCAAGTTGCTTGCGCAACACCCGTTCGTTTTCAAAATCATCGAGCAAATCAGAAAATGGCGGGAAAGCGTCATCTCTTGTACTCTGATACCCCGCTGTAGTCAGTAAACGATGAACTTGATTCATATAGGTATTAATCCCCGTCTTGAGATCAGTCATCTTTTTACTAGAATCCTCATTGCCTGTACTAAGCAGAGCTTCTGTCTCCTGTAGCAACTTTGCAACTTCACTTTGCTTGTTTCCGATCTCTTTCCCATACTGTTCGTCACGAGTTAGCAAATATGCCCGCTCATCATTAGATATGCCGTTTAACAAAAATTGAAGAGACTTCGAGTTATACGCAATAGCCTCTTCACGATTCATAATATCCTTGTACTCATTCTCACTATGTACGCTTAAAATGTAATTGGTCAGCAGCATTGCTGCAATCACACTCGGGATCAGTATCGCGCTAAGAATCATTTTGGCCTTAATCGTTAAATTCATGAATCGGTCCCCCAGTTATTTCTGAATAAAATGTCCAACTTACTATATATCGTTTTATTCGATTGTTTTTTTGAATGAAATAGAAAATAGTGTATAGATTTTTAAATATATTTATGTCTATTCAGTGAACATATATATCTTTTTTAATATCAAAAAACAAAAAAATTCAAAATTAGGTAAATGAACTGTTTTCAGTTTGTACTCTTCGAATTTCAGACTATTTAAATGATATACTATGTATTGGTATAGCATAAGCCTCAAGGAGGATCTGCATGAACAGTCTGGAGCTCAAACCGCTTATTCACGTGCTTAACGAGTTGGAAACCCGCAGCTGCCTTATTGAGCAGCAGGGTAACATGATCTTGAATTACTATCGTGAACCTCAAATTGCTAACGAACTCTATAAAATAAATTCCTGCACCAAAAGCGTGATTTCTGCATTAGTTAGTATCGCTATGAACCAGCAACAGGGACCGAAACCGGAGACGCCGATCCTCGAATTCTTTCCCCAGTTGGCCACAGATAGTGATTCTCGAAAACATGATATTACGATTGAACATCTGCTGACGATGTCCGCAGGCTTTAACTGGACGGAGTTTGGCGGACAAAACTCTTTTCCTACCATGAGCAAAACGTCAGACTGGGTGCAATTTGTACTTTCACAGCCATTATCGGATGTGCCAGGCACGCGAATGGAGTACAGTTCTGGCTGTTCTCAACTTTTGGCCACCATACTACGTCATGTTTCTGGACAAACAGTTGCTGAATTTGCCGAACAGCAATTATTCCAACCGCTCGGTATCGAAAGCTACCATTGGGAAACCGATCCTCAGGGCACTCATACGGGAGGCTTCGGACTGCATCTCAGGCCAATGGACATGCTCAAATTCGGGCAGCTTTACCTGAATGAAGGAGGCTGGGAAGGACGGCAGATCATCCAAGCAGAGACGGTTCGATATTCAACCCGTCCGTTTCTCCCTGCTGCCAAACCACAAAAAGCATTTTACGGATGGCACTGGTGGACTTCTTCCTTTTCAGATGGAACAAATACAGGAAGTGAAACGGACTATTTTTACGCTCTCGGCTTTGGTGGGCAATATATTGTTGTCGTCCCGTCGTATGACATGGTTGTTGTCGTTACCGCCGATAAATTCAAAAAGAAACGGACTCCTGTGGATATTTTCCGGCAGTATATTGTACCGCTACTACTCCAGCAGAATGGATAGGAGTAGATAACCAATGCTAAAAGTTGCAACTGATTCTATCAAAAATCTGCATCAAAAAGGGCTTGCCTGTTGGATCAAGCAAGCCCTTTCTTTACATATAATCGCTACATTGTGACATACTTCATCCACTTTCTAGCGCCTTACCTAGCCCAAGTGAATCGTAAGCTCTTGCTGTCCACTGGAAGCTGGTGTAATAATTACACCCTGTTCTCCCGACTGGCTGCTGCCTCGCTCCACTTGAACAACCTCGTGGATACCGCGCAGGACGATCGACCATGGTTTAACAGCACCTTCTGCCTTCACTGTAATGACAGAATCCTTGCGGCTGGCAATAACCGTTAACTCTTCTTCACCTGACGTATTCACGATAACCGTTCGAGCCTGTTGCCCCTCACCAAGCTCAAACAAATGAAGCGCCACTTGATCAGCATAATCATAATCCGGACGACTGTCCTCATGACCGATTGCCAACAGTGTGTTCGGCTTCACGAGCACAGGCAAAGTTGTAAAATCATGATGCTCGTTGACCCAACGACCACCTGACACTCTCTCATTCGTAAGTAAATTTGTCCACTGACCTTCTGGTACATAATACTGTACATTGCCTTCTTTATTAAAGATTGGGGCTACCAAAATGGAATCCCCCAGCATGTATTGCAGATCCAGTGTTGCACAGGTTGGGTCCTGCGGGAATTCCAATACCATAGCCCGCATCATCGGCAGTCCCTTTACCGAGGATTCCACAGCAGAAGGATACAGGTATGGCATTAGCGAGCATTTGAGTTTTGTAAAGCTACGCACCACATCCACTGATTCTTCGTCAAATAGCCAAGGCACGCGATAGGATTCGTTTCCGTGCAGACGGCTATGGGAGGACAGAAGTCCAAATTGTACCCACCGTTTGTATACGTCCGGCGCAGCCGTTAACTCAAAGCCGCTAATATCATGGCTCCAGAAGCCGAAGCCGCTCAAACCAAGCGACAAACCGCCTCGTAAGGATTCCGCCATCGACTCATACGTCGACGAGCAGTCTCCTCCCCAGTGAACCGGGAACTGTTGCCCCCCGGCTGTAGCGGAACGTGCAAATAACGCGGCTTCATTTTTACCCAGCTTTTCCTCCAGCACATCAAATACAGCCTTGTTGTACAAATGCGTATAATAGTTATGCATTTTCATCGGATCAGATCCGTCATGATATACCACATGGGTAGGGATGCGCTCGCCAAAATCAGTTTTGAAGCAATCTACCCCCTGATCTACTAACACCTTCAGCTTATCCTGGTACCAGGCGACTGCAGCCGGATTCGTGAAGTCAACCAGCCCCATCCCCGCCTGCCACATATCCCATTGCCACACGCCACCATCGGCGGTTTTGACCAGATAACCATTCTCCATGCCTTCATCAAACAAAATGGATTTCTCAGCAATATACGGATTGATCCATGCACAAATTTTGAGACCCTTTGCCTTCAATCTTTGCAGCATGCCTTCCGGGTCTGGGAACATGTCTTGATCCCACTGGAAATCGCACCATTGGTATTCCTTCATCCAGAAGCAGTCAAAATGGAATACCGAGAGTGGCAGATCTCGCTCAGCCATCCCGTCCACAAAATGATTCACTGTGGCTTCATCGTAATCTGTTGTGAACGAAGTGGTCAGCCACAAACCAAAAGTCCAGGCTGGTGGTAATGCAGGCTTACCCGTCAGCTTGGTGTAATTGTCCAGTACCTCTTTAGGGTTAGCTCCTCCAATAATAAAATACTCTAACGATTCGCCGGAGACGCTAAACTGAACCTTTGATACATTTTCCGATGCAATCTCATAGGATACCTTTTCCGGATGGTTGACGAACACACCATACCCTTTATTAGATAGATAAAATGGAATGTTTTTATAGGCCTGCTCACTGCTGGTCCCGCCATCTTCATTCCAGATATCGACCACTTGGCCATTTTTTACGAACGGAGTGAAACGCTCTCCGAGTCCGTATACGTACTCACCGATGCCCAGCTCCAGCTGTTCCCGAAAAAAAGGCTGATCCTGCGGGTCTGTAATATAGCCTGGTCCCCGATGTCCGCTACCTGTGACTCTGCGATCCTCGACATAAAAGCCTACGTCCCAGCTCTTTCCACGACCGACTCGCACACTCAGATCGCCGCTTTTCAGTACCGCTGCGTCCTCATCCACCGTAATGCCTACCTCTGTTGGCAAGGTGTGAATTTCAAAATCCGGTCCCTGATGCACCCGTCCCTTATGGTGGTTTAGACGTACCCGAATGACATTCGGCATAGGCGAGCTGTAGGTCGCTTTCAGCAACGCTCCGTTCAGTGTATCTCCTTTATGCTCGATCCGGTGGGTTGCTGCATATACCGTCATGGAAGCATCGTCCGTCACGATATCACGGATTTCAGCAGGATTTTGTATTTCATAGCCCTTGCGAACCAACCAATAGCCATCTGTAAATTTCATCTGTTCCTTCCTCCGTCTCAATCTTTATATTCTTGATTCCAAATCGCTTGTTGGATTTTTTCGAAATCCTCACTATAATAATATTGATTTATGTAAGGGTTTACTTCTTTTATTTTGACGTATTGTATCAATATTTTGATGTTTTCTATATAAATCAGTTTGCCGAAAGGAATCATTGAAATGCAAAGGGAAATGTTACGAGAAAACCGCATTCACGGCAATCCCATGTATCCAGTCAGCGTATATCCGAGCGTAGAGCAATTGAACGGAAATAGTATATTGGAGTCCCATTGGCATGAGGAAATGGAGTTTATCGTAGTGGAACAAGGGACCGCTGTATTTCAGACGGATATGGTCTATACGGAGGTTAGCGAAGGTGAAGCCCTTTTTGTAAACAGTGGCGAGCTTCACGCCGGTTATTTACAAAAAAGTCCTCGCTGTGTATTTTCTGCGGTGGTGTTTCACCCCGACATACTGCACAGCCGCACGCAGGATACGGTGCAGACGCAGTTTATTGACCCATTTATCAGTAAAAAGCTTGTCCCTCCCCCCCACATTCGCGGCGTGCAGCTCTGGGAGCAAGAGGTGCTGGCTGCATTGCGATACATTATCACCAGCCATGAAAAGAATGCGCCTGCCCGTGAACTGGCGACCAAGGCACAGCTCTATAGCATGATCGCCTGCCTGTACCCACACATGACTCCCGCTAACGGAGAGGATGTGATTATGGCGGGTCAGCGCAACAAAGTTGAACGGATCAAAAAAGCGTTGGCGTATATCAACAGTCATGCTCATGAGCCTATACGTTTACGGGAAATCGCAGATGAGATTGGAATGAGCGAGGGACATTTCTGCCGTTTTTTTAAGCAGATGGTTCAGAAAAGCCCGGTAGAATATATCAACTATCATCGGATTCAAAAGGCTTGCAGGTTGTTGGAGCAAAGTGATCGAAAAGTGGTTGATATTGCGCTGGATGTTGGATTTGACAATCTAAGCTACTTTATTGCGACCTTTAAAAAATGGAAAGGCCTGACCCCTTCGCAGTACCGTAAGCAGCACGAAGCAGATCAGGCGCTTGCTGTCCCTTATATAACAGACTGATATGCATAGGATAAATTATTTGTTTTTTTTGGGCTTCATAAGTACTAAAATTATTTTTCTTCCTCTTAATTTAGTAAATATGTAGCCAGCTACACCTCCTAAAACAGAGGGAATTAACCACCCTAACCCTACATTATATAATGGGAGAAAATGGGTGAAAAAATCATTAATTACATTAATTTTTATTCCAGCAGCATTCAAGCCATCAAATAAACTAATGATAAAGGTTAATATCAAACTGCCTTGATATACTTCTGACTTTCCTTTAAATACGGGATGTAAAAAAGTTAAAAATATTAGAGAAATAGCAATAGGATATATTGCCATTAATACTGGCGTTGAAACCTTAATGAGCTGTGTTAAACCTATGTTGGCTACAAGGATACTAAATATAGATAACATGAGAGCGACTCTTTTGTAAGAGACTTTTGGAAATAATCCATGAAAAAAGGAAGAGCAGGAAGTGATAAGCCCCACACTTGTCGTTAAACACGCTACTGTAATCATTAAGCCTAATAGAATAGATCCATAAGATCCAAAATAATAGGAGGAAACCTTAGCTAACACCTCAGCACCATTTCCTAAAATGCCCAGTTTTTCAACACTAGAAGCTCCCATGTATGAAAGAGACGTATAGATAAAAGCTAAGAGTATAACCGCAATTGCTATCGCTTTGCCACAAATGATCATCAGCTCTTTTTTTGTATTAACCCCTCTATCCTTAATCGCATTCACAATGATAATTCCAAAAATAAAGGCTACAAGAGCGTCCAATGTTAAATAACCCTCTTGAAAGCCTTTAAAAAAGACATTGGATGTATAACCCTCCGCAGGTTCTTGGAATTTTCCTATTGGGTGAATAATAGCTACAATCACAAGTAATCCAATGAATGTCAATTTAATGGGTGTTAGGAACTTTCCGATGACATCAATAATTTTTGTAGGATTAAGTGACAACAAACATGCAACTGCAAAAAAAAGGATAGTAAATACAAAAAGTGCGACAGGATGATCTGCATTGTCTGAAAAAAAAGGCTTTACTCCAATTTCAAATGACACACTACCGGTTCTAGGAATTGCATACAAAGGCCCGATGGCTAGATAAAGGATTGTTGTAAAGACAAGACCGAATACAGGATGTACACGACTCGCTAAAGTTTGCAAATTGCTTTTGCCCGAAAAAACAAAGGCTGTGACGGCTAGTAATGGTAAGCCGACACCGGTAACCAAGAAACCCGCATTGGCTATCCATACATTCTTTCCGGCCATTTGCCCAAGCATAGGTGGAAAGATTAGATTCCCTGCACCAAAAAATAAGGCAAATAGCATTGATCCTATAATGATAATAAAGGACGTAGAAACACTTTTAGACATAATAAATCCTCCAACCACGAACTCACAACATTTTGTTTTTATTCGTTTTCTTTTAATTTTGTATACTGTATGTTAATAGGAACGTAGCCAATTGTCGCATTCAAAGAACGGCATCTGATTGCCTAGAGTATGTTACTCTATATACGATCATCGTTTCAAGTAACTTTGTACTTGCAAAAATGAATCATTTCATCCCCTTGCTTTTGCACTTATGAGGCTACCCTATATTTCTCCTCCTACTTAGTGAGCTTAATGAACTATAAGAGAATTTTACACGTAGGACTTATTTCTTACAAGACATAGATGTAGTTACACACACCCGGTAGGTCTCGTAAAAGTTTTAAATTACTACATAATCTGCGGTTTAATCGAATCATCAACTGATTGTAATAAGCACAGGAAATCTTGGGAAAATGCCCTATGGAAGCAAGCGAATAATCCTTACAATTAATAGTACAACAATGCATATTAACGTTGAATACAATTTGAGCGGCTACAATTGAAGGGGTGCTTAAACATGACGAATTTGGCAAAACGCAACTATTGGTCTCTGAGTATTTTTAACTTCGCTTATCTATTTACATGGTCTGCCGCCATGTCTTTTTTTGTCATTTGGCTGGGACAAAGCCTGGAAATTTCAGAAACCTACACGGGATTTTTATACGCGGCTAATTCAATCGTCGCCTTGATCATGCAGCCTTTGTTCGGTTACTTATCTGACAAGCTGGGCTTGAGAAAACACCTGCTGTACATACTCTTTACAATCCTTTTGCTCGTCGGGCCCTTTTTTATCTATGTATACGGTCCATTGCTTCAAACGCAGTTCGTCATTGGTGCCATTGTTGGTGCGCTATTTATCGGCCTGGTATTTAATGCAGGTAACGGTGTCGTCGATTCGTATATGGACAAAGTTTCGCGTAAATATGGCTTTGAATACGGACGGGTTCGTATGTGGGGTTCACTCGGGTGGGCGGCGGCTACTTTTGTTGCGGGACGGGTCATCAATATCAATGTAAATCTGACCTTCTGGATTGCCTCCGTATCTGCCGTTGTTGCCATGATCTGCATCTTCCTGACCAAAGTCGAAATTTCTGGACAGGAGCAGCAGAAAACAGAATCGTTGAAGCTCATTGATGTGCTGCATCTCGTACGTACCACAAAGTTCTGGTTTCTTATGCTATTCATGGTTGGCGTGACCCAAATTTATGAGGTATATGACCAACAGTTTGCCACATACTTCGTATCGCAGTTCAGTTCCAAAGCGGAAGGAAATCAATTCCTTGGCGATTTGAGCGCTGTGCAGGTTTTTCTGGAATTTGTGTTCCTTTTCGTTACCCCTTGGTTTGTGAACAAAACGACCGCCAAATGGGCATTAATTATTGCCGGGTCGATTATGTCTTTGCGTATTATCGGCTCTTCGCTGCCATTCGGTTCTATATGGGTGGCTGCGATGAAGATGATTCACTCCCTGGAGAAACCACTTATTCTGGTAGCCATCTTCAAGTACATTACCGTTAACTTTGACCAGCGCTTGTCCTCCACCATGTACCTGCTGTATTTGTTTATGGGCTCCCTGGTGGTTTCCATTTTCTCACCCATTGTCGGGCATATGTATGAAGTATTAAATTTCCCGATTACTTATGTAATTCTGGGTTCCATTGCAGGTCTATTCACCATCCTATCCTGTTTTACACTGACAGCAGACAAGAAGAATGGAGAGCGGTATCTGGAAGAACGCCGTAAACAGGATCTGAAAAGAGCAACCAAAAAAGCTGAAGCAGTTCATTCGTAATCTAATGGTTTAAGCTTAACAAAACAGCGGCAGTCTAGGACTTTCTTCTCGTCCAAGGCTGCCGCTCTTAACTCCAGTTGATTTGAAGCTTATTTTAAATCTTGAATACCGACACCGTCTGATTCATCTCTTCCGCCCTCTTGGCAAGCATGTTAGCACCCGCAGACACTTCCTGCATGGATGCAGTAGTTTCCTCGACTACGCTTGCGACTGTTTGAGTAGAATCTGCTGCACGTTCGGAGATTTCAGCAATTTTCTTCATCGATTCCACCATAGAAACGGTCCCTTCATTTACGGATCTTGCTTCTACAGCCGCAGTGTCCACCTCACCGCTCACTTCTTCAACGGCACCTACAATCTCAGAAAAAACGTTACCTACGCCTTCGACAAGCATCATGCCTTCATTCAGAGATTGAACACCTTCATTCATTGAAATCACAACTTCATCTGTTCTTAAGGCAATTTCGTTAACCAGAGAAGAGATCTTGCCTGTTGCTTCACTTGCTTGTGCCGACAGATTGCGTACTTCAAAAGCAACAACCGCAAACCCTTTTCCCTGCTCTCCCGCCCTCGCAGCTTCTATACTCGCATTTAGTGAAAGCAAATTGGTTCGAGCTGCTATATCACGGATCATAGCTGTGATCTGTCTGATCTCCGCAGACTTTTCTCCTAGAATATTTACTACTTCAGCGGATTGAGTTACCTTGGTATGCACATCTCTTATTTGAGAAACAGTCGAAGACATTTGGGTTTTTCCGTTGTTTGCTTTTTCTTGTGCTTGGGTTGTGAGATTTGCCACATTCACAAAGCGATTGGTTATGTTCTCTACACTTTTAGAAACGTCTACCGTGTAATTCAGCGTTTCAGCTATGTCTACAAGCTGTGTCTGAGATCCCTCCGCAACCTGAGTGGCACTTATAGCTATCTGCTCGGTAGCAATGCTTGTCTGTTCCGCACTAGCCGTTAACTGTTCAGCCGTAGAGGCAACCAGTAAGGAATTATCCACAACTTCCTTTAAAAGATTGCGAAGTGAATCGCACATTTCATTAAAATCGGATGCCAGCTCCCCGACCTCATCTTTGGATCGGATACTAAGGGGTTCCACTTGCAGGTCCCCTCTCGTTACCAGCTTTATCTGTTCCGCTATCTTTAATATGGGCTTAGTGAACGATTGAGCCAGTAAAAAAGAACCGATAATTCCAAGGATCGTACATATGATAGTCAGAGAAATCATCAAAAGTCTACCTGAATGGTAAGATTGACTCGATTGATTAGCGGCATCAGTAGCGTACTGCTCATTAAGCAGCTTCAGTTTATTCACATCGTCCAAGGCTGCCTTATAAATAGAAGAATTCCCATGGATGATCATGTAGGCCATCACCTTGTCGTTTTCTTCCATGGCCGCGGAAACCACCTTTAGATGGCGGAGATACATTGCCCACTGACCATAAAAGTCGGTGAATAGTTCTTTTTCCTCTGCCGTGGAGGCTAAACTTTGATATTTATTTACACTCTTATCCATTGACGCTGTAGCTTTGGTTAGTTCTTCTTGATAAGTGCTGCGGACGGCTGCATCCTCTTCGAGTATCATTCGAACGGTGAGCCTATCGATTTCTGTAATCTGCTTATCCATACCTTGAAGAAGAATGACTGCAGGTAAAGACCTGTTATTTACCTTATCAGAAGCCTCCCCCATTTCCGACATCTTAATGACGCCTATAACACTTGAAAGGGACAGCACGATCACCAGTATGAGCGCTGCACTAATTATCTTTTTCTTTAACGTTAATTTAAACACCCTTATCTTCCTCCCGTGACTGGTCTCGTATCATCACTGCTGAGCTTTCCAATATATACGTATTTGGCGCAACAGCTCTGCCTTATCTATCTTTCCACTGATGTAGCTTTGGATAGATGCTCCTGTGATGCCCCCATGATCAGGTGGAAGGGTTGCCATGAACGGCAGCGTCTTTCCGCTCGACATATATGACTTGATCGATTTACTCAAAGGATCGGAAGGCACCATGTCAATATTCTTGAACGCCGGTATAACATTGGCCTTGTTAACCAAAAGTTCTTGTCCGGATTTTTCATATACCAGCCAGTTCAAAAACTTCTTTGCTTCCTCTTGCTGCTGAGGTGTGGTAGTTGTGGAGTCGATGAATATATACTTTGTCACACCGACAGTGATCTTAGCATTGTTAGGATCATCCGTATTATCGTTTAGCGGAAGAGGCAAGAAACCGTATTCCTCATTTGCCGTATCATTGCTCTTTATTCCATTCCAAGCCCAGTTGCCCATAAACCAAAGCCCTACCTTGCCCTCTCCCAAAGCTTTGGCTCCATCTTCATACGTACTGTCCAAAGGCAAGTGCTTATTAATGTTGTTATCCTTGAGCAGATCTAAAGTTTGTACCCATCCAGACATTACATTGTTCTGGGACATATCAATGGAGTTATTCTGCATACCTTTAACAAACTCCGGAAAGCCCCCAGGTTGAACAGAATAAGACAGAGCTAAAAGATGAGAGCCGAGAGACCAGTCCATTGGTGAAAGCATGTCCGGTGCTACTCCCGACTTCTGAATTTTAGCCATTAATGAATTCAGGCTACTTCTACTTTTTACCGAGGAAACATCAAAAGCCCCCCCTGTTGCTTTGTCCAGTACTTTCTTATTGTAAATTAATCCGTAGCCTTCTACTGCAAATGGAAACCCCAGCACAGCATCATTTTTCTTGACGGTGTCAAGTCCATTTTCTATCGTATCGGCTACCCACTTCTCTTTACTTAAATCAATAGCTTTATCCAAGAATGTCTGCGTGTCGCCTGGATCAAGCATCGACATGGTAGCTGGACTTCCTGAGCCATACATCGACATCAGCTTTTGATATGCAGACGTCCCCTCAGGAGCGGTTATAATCTCTAAAGATACTTCAGGGTGCTCTTGATTGTATTGTTTTGCTACTTCCTCTAACTGGGTTTTTATTTCAGATTTAGAATTCAAAAGTGTAATCTTGGTCGTCTGCTGTGATAATGGTGAAGCTGAACAACCTATAAACATAATTAAACATGCTAGAGAAATCGCAACTTTTAGCTGTTTTCTCATTAACTTCCCCCCCTAAGGATTTGCTTTCATAAAATTTATGAACAATATTCAATGTTATCGACATAATCCTTCGCGAAGGTTAGAAGTTTTTCGTTGGTAAATATCGGAAGTTAAATAATAGTACAAACAGGTTGTTACGTTAAGTTAACAGACAAGATAGCACAACAAATTTTATCCAATCGCGTCTTAATATGGGGAAAAGTTACTTCACAACAAATTTAATCAAAAAAGGGGTAATCATTTATGAACAAAGCATTCTGCTGGGTTTTTCTTGCAATCTTTTTATTTATTTCATCATCCACTACTTATGCAGCAGAAAATCAAATCAAAGTTGACGGTGTGACGGTTACATCCGATGTGACGCCCGAAATGAAAAATAAGCGCGCCATGGTGCCTCTACGTGTTATTAGCGAAAGTTTGGGGGCCAACGTCGAATGGTCCGATTCCGAGGTTATTCTCGCTAAGAGTGATGTGAAAGTAAAGTTAGCAATAAACAAAAGCACAGCGGAGAAAAACGGTAAAAAGATACTGCTAGATGTAAAACCATATACGAAAAATAATCGCATATATGTTCCACTTCGTTTTTTAGCAGAGGCGTTTGGCTGCAATGTCAATTACAGCAACTTTACAGTGACTGTGGATACTAAACCATTGCTCATCAACGGTGTACAAGTAAAGGCGCTTCAACAGGAATACCATATGACTTTGGGCGGCGTAGTTCAGCAAATTCATGGCAATGCATATAACAAAACCATTTATAATATTTTCACAAAAAACAAAGGTGAAAAGGTCGAAGCACCTGAAAACTATTCTTGGAGCTTCACTATTGACACACCCGGGTCTTATTATAAAAATGCACAATACGATTTTTTAGACCAAAAGGGGAAAAACTTAGCTCGTTTTGATGTGTATTCTTTAATCCAGTCCTTTCCATCCGAAGTTTTAATCGGATATCCCAAGTTTTTGATTCATGACGTATCGAAAGATGAGTGGTATTTGTTTAGCGAAAGCGCAACAAAATCTATAAATCAGTTAATGGATACCGCCGGAAAGAACGGTTTTCTGAAGGTTATAAGTAATACAGTTGTATAATGCGATTTTTTCTTATTACACTTTTTCGTCTCCAAAAGATAAAAGGCGAATTCCCAGCTGAACATAAGCAGCACAGGAATTCGCCTTTATTAACCGTATATAAGATGAACACTTCATTTTACATAGAAAGCGGAATGACGGTTATTTTTCCATCTGTAGCATTTCTGACTCATAGGACTGAAATGCATTTTCCATACCCATCACTACATCTTTAATCTTCATGTATCCTTTGGTATACGGCTCAGAATCGCGAATTTCTTCCCACATATAGTGATATTGCTTCATGTCCTCCGTTTCGCATACGACGAAATCGGTGTAGTCCTTTCCAGGCAATGCTTCTGCATCAAAAAACCGAACCTGAACCTGTTCGTTATACTTTTGAATGGTAGCCTGCAAGGTCCCCGCATGTTTTCGACGTTCCTCCCGAGGAAGAGCCAACCAGGAAGGGTAGAATTCCAATAATACAATCATCATATAACGCATATGCCTATCTCCTTTTTTTGGTGAAGCTTGAATGATGTATCGTTATTGTACGCTGCTTGTCTACAAATTCGCATTAACATAGGTTAATGCGGATCACTACGCAGCAAACGACTAAGTGACACAGGGGAGACGCCTATGTAAGAAGCTATATGATATTGGGCAACTCGCTTGTCCAATCCGGGGTATTTGAGGAGAAAAGCGTGATAACGTTCCTTAGCGGAGAGGTATAATAATTCGCGTTCCCGCTCCTCTTTTCGAATGTAAAGTCTCTCTACACTCTTGCGCACGAATCTTTCCCACATATGGCTTGTATCCATAAGCTCCTTCAATACGTGATATGGAATTTCAATGACAACCGAATCTTCCATTGCCTCAATCGAAAAAGTGGAGGCTTCTTCTTGGATCATAGCCCCATAAGAGGTTACGAAATCATCTTCTGGCGAAAAACCAACATTGTATTCTCTGCCATCTGCTAATGTATAGAATAAACGGAATAATCCCTCTGAACAAAAATAGGCATGTTTCACAAGCTCACCCGTTTCAATGAGAACCGTTCCCTGCTGAACATGCTTCACACGGGTTTGCTCTACAAACCGGTTCCAATCCTGCTCTATAATCGAGGCATGATGAGCCATTTTTTCTAGTGAACGATAATAGGGATGCATCTGCCCACCTCTTCTTGACTTTTATAAAGGAATCGAAGATAACTTTTATGGCTTCGTATATGAAAAACAGGGGTTATCCCTTAGGTCTGGACAGACCTGCAGGACAACCCCCAGCGACGTGTTCTATCAGACTTCCGCAGCATCCTCTTCCACGAAAAGAGATACCTTGCGGATGCCATCCGCTCCGATGACGACAAGCCCCTGATCCGACAGACGGATTTCAGGGATAACGACCAGTGCGAGCAGTGACAGTGTCATCAGCGCGTTGTTCAGCATGCAGCCGGCTTGCTGAAGCGCGCGGCTGATACTTTCGGACTGCGCTGCCACCTCTGCAAACGGAGCTGGGGACATCAGCCCGGCAATAGGCAGCGGGAAGCGTGTCTCACCCGAGGCGGATACAACCACCACGCCACCACGCAGACCAACAGCCTGCTTCGCCGCCTGGGTCATGAGCTCGTCATCATTACCAATGACGAGCAGGTTGTGACTATCATGCGCGACGGTCATGGCAATCGCAGCCGGCTCGGTGAAGCCGACACCTGTCACAAGTGCGACCGCGTGACTGCCACTGGCATGATGGCGCTCGAAAACGGCGATTTTGCACAAATCCTGCGCAGGATCTGATGCAACTTCACCATCACGCACCGGAACGGTCATCCGCACTTCCTTCGTGTCCACATGATTTTCCGTAACACGAATCACCCGTACGGGTACGTTCCCCTCCTGTACTGGAGCCGCAATGCGGAAATCTGCTGCACTCAGCTCTCGTCCCAGATGGACCGTGTCCATTACTTCCGCAGGATAAACGAATCCGTCCCAATCGGCGACCATTTGACCGTGCTCGGCCACCAGCTGGCCCGCTGCGATGGTAGCCGTCACATTCACTTCGGCCAATCGGCCATCAAGCAAAATAATGTCGGCAATCGCACCCGGAATGATCGAGCCGATGTCCCGTGCCACGCCGAAGCGCTCTGCCGTATTCAGCGTAGCCATCTGAAACGCGGTTACGGGCTTGACGCCCTGTGCAATGGCATGACGCACAACGAAGTCCATCTGCCCTTCATGGAGCAAGGATTCTGCGCTGCGGTCATCCGTTACCAGCATCATGCGGCGCGTGTCGAGACCCATTTCCGTGCTGGCGCGGATCGTCTCGGCCACATCATGCCATGCGGAACCTTGCCGCATCTTGGCATACATGCCGAGCCGGATACGCTCGGCTACATCCTCGGGCGTGACACACTCGTGGTCGCCCGAAATTCCCGCGGCTGCATAGACCGGCAGTCGCCAATCATCGGAGGCCCATGTAAAATGGCCATCCGCCACCTTGCCCGCGCGCAGCGTGGCCTGAATTTCCCCGATCATCACATCGTCTCCATAGACGACACCAGGGAAATTCATGACTTCGCCCAGCCCGATCATATCCGGGCCCCAGCTTAACGCTTCTGCGACTTCTGCCGGGCCGAAGGAGGCCCCCGTCGTTTCCAGCTCCGGACCTGTGGACGGCACGCAAGAAGCCACCTGCATGTAAGCTGCCAGCGGTGTCGTGCGGGCTTCGTCCAACATCAGACGAAGCCCTTTTAGACCCAGTACATTAGAAATTTCATGCGGGTCAAAAAAACCACCCGTCACTCCCAGCGGCAGTACAGCCTTAGCAAACTCAGTTACCGTAAGCTGCGTGCTTTCGATATGACAATGTCCGTCCAGTAACCCCGGTGCCATATAGCGGCCTTCCGCTTCAATGATTATGGTGTCTTCTCCAATCGTATGACTGACGTCCCTACCGACGTAAGCGATACGAGAACCTTGCACAGCAATAGACATGCCCGGCAGCAACTCGCCCGATACCACATTGACCAGTGTTCCTCCGCGGATCACCAGTGATGCCTTGCGCTCCCCTCTAGCTGTAGCTACTAACTCGGGTACACACTCCGCCAGTGGCGGGCGTTGAAATACACTCTTCATGTCCATTACGTTTGTAACCTCCGTTTATGCTTCTTACCTGTTTTGCTTATTTGCTTATGTTACTGGAATACGCTCCATAATGCCAGCCAACTCTATATCTATTCAAACATCGCAAAGGTTCCTGTGGCATTTGTCCCCAGCTGATTGCCAATATCCTCTCTACAGAACACGATCACTTTCTTCCACATTGCGGGTATACGTATCCGAATCCCGTAAACTCACGAATGGTGTAATCTCCCCTATGCTATAAATATGCAGCAAATGCATCGCTCGCGTACAGGCGGTGTAGAACAACTTACGCTCACTCTCACGCTGGTATTGTTTCGCTGATCCGTCATAAATCAGGACCGCATCGAATTCCACGCCTTTTGCCAGGTAGGCTGGAATGATATGAATCCCCTTTTCAAAAGCGGGGGTTGTTTTCTTAATTAATTTTGGCTTCACTGACAGCTGTCCTTCCAGCGCTTCGTAGGCTGCCGCGCTTTCGTCAGCATTTTTACAAATCACCGCGATGGACTCATAGCCTTCTGCCAACAATTCAGTGACATTCCCAGCTATCCGTTGATGCAACTTTTCACGTGAACGCACCTCGGTTACCAGAGGCTTCTCACCCTTACGGTTAAACGGTACAATGTGCTCTCCCCCAGCGACCATCCCCCGGGTAAATTCCACAATCTCCTGTGTCGAGCGATAGCTGCGTGTCAGGGAAATCATCTCGGTCTGATCTGCCCCATACAAGTCATACAATGGCTCTGCATCCTGAAGCACCGAGGCATGGGCATAGATGGCCTGATTAAAATCACCCAGTGCCGTCATTTTAGCCTGTGGAAATAAACGCTTGAAGAACGCCAGTTGGAATGGGGAATAGTCCTGTGCCTCATCAATAAACACGTGACGAATGTTGCTATTGGAACGAAAGCCCAGCATCAGCTCACGCAAATATAAAAAGGGCGTCACATCCTCATACGCTAACTCCCCAGCCTGAATTCGTTGCAGGGTTTGCCGACTAATTTCACTCCAGCTGACGGGCAGCTCTGCATGATTCGCCAGTTGGCTCAACAATGCCTCATTCATAAACAGCTCGCTGTAGAGCCGGGTCGTATCTACGAAGCGAAGCGCCTTAATCCATTTGCGCAGAGGCTTTAAGCGGTCACTGACCACCATACGCGCCAATATTTCTCTTTCACGTGCAAAATCGTCGAAAGTATCGCCCTTATTCTTGGATTTACGGCGCATACGGTTATAGGCACGCTGATAATCCTCCGGCTCCATCAGATCCATCTGTTGATCCACCCATGGAGCGGAGCATTCCTCCTTACCAAAGCGGGCCAGCTCTTTAAGCATCCAATCCCGCAGCAGTTCCAATCGATTCGCCAGTCGCACCGTAGAGTCGAATTCATAAAACTTGCGTGCCATCTGCTCTACTGAAACCACCTCACGTCCCTGAAAGCGGATGGGTTTAAAACGCATGCCCTCCTGCTCCAAATACGCCTTGTAGCCTGTAATCACATGTAGGAACGTCTTAGACGATTTAAAACGGATACCTTCCATCCTGGCTTCATACCCAGGCAGTAACGACGCTGAAAGCACATATTCCAGCTGTTCAAATGGATCTTCTAACTGAAACTCCCGGCCCAAACGCCGCTCCAAATATTCCTGAAACGTGGCCTGAAGCATATTTTCCTCACCTAATTCAGGCAATACTGTCGATACATAACTGTTAAACATCGGATTAGGCGAAAATAACACGACCTGATCCGCTCGTAAGCGATCCCGGTACTTATACAGCAAATACGCTACTCTCTGAAGCGCAGCAGAGGTTTTGCCACTTCCTGCCGCTCCCTGAACAATAAGCATACGGCTTCGGTCATCACGGATAATGCGATTCTGCTCCCTTTGGATGGTAGCGACAATACTTTTCATTTGGGCATCCGAGCTGCGGCTCAATACGGCTTGAAGAAGTTCGTCTCCAATCGTCACCCCTGTATCGAACATAAAACGAATTTGTCCATCACGGATCGAGAATTGACGCTTAAGCGTGAGCTCTCCATCCATCTCCCCTGCCGGAGTTTTATAAGAAGCGGGACCCGGCATGTTATCGTAATAAAGATTGGAAATAGGCGCGCGCCAGTCATAGATCAGAAATTCCTCATCTTGATTATCAAGCAGGGAGGCAATCCCCAGATAAACACGTTCCGCAGTCTGCCCTTCCTCAGCAAAATCAATGCGTGCAAAATACGGTGAATCAAGCAACTTTTTCAAACGACCTAACGCCTCAGTGGAATGCTTGTGTCTTCGTTCCCGCTCAGACAAAATCTCAGACTGCTGACGCAAACTGGTGGACGTCTCGCCCACATCATCCGCCTCACTGAAATTGATCGTTACCTCATCCCAGAAGTCTTTACGCATATCGACGACATCTCCGCGCACAGAACCAACCTCTGTCTCTAGCTTCCGAATACGCCCGCTAATTACTGCGGTCACATCTTCTACTCTTCGTTGTTCTTCATTCCATTGCTGTTCAGTAGTCACTGGCATCGCTCCTGTTCCGTTTCCTCCTGCTCCACGCAGGGCTCCTTTGCGTACAAACTATGCTCTATTATGGACCCGGACATACCCGCGGCATCCCCCTGCTCCGGGAAAATTGACTAATCCTTTGAAGCATGCTATAATGTAAAAAGAAGTGTAACTCACAATTTATGCATATGGTTTTACCATAAAACAGAGCATTCTCTATTGTAGCAAGTTCAGTCCCTGTTCGCAACCAGCGGGCTTTTTTTGTGCGTTCTGGCAACCTTCTATTAACCTGTTCTGACATACTTGAATTCATTACATAAAAAAGCGACCGTTCATCTGATTGATGAATGCGGTCGCTTTTCTTTTAGGAAATTCGCCTATCTGCTCTCTTCCACAGGATGAATATGATCGGCCAATCTGCTCAACCTCTCCAGCTGATGACCATAGTCGTACATGGCCGCAGCCACAATAGAAAGCCGCAGCATTCCTTCCTGACAATGGTCAAAACGTGTAATCGCATGCTTCATAAATTCGCCGTTCGCCTGCTGGAACAATTCACTTTCGTCCTCATTCGGTTTTAGCTTATTTTCGAATTTCAGTAGAGCGTGCTCGTGAAAACGAATCAGCAACTCCAGGTGACTGTCAAAAAAAGCATCCGTTCCCTTTGGCCGTAAAGACTGGAAGTAGTGCCTTTCCACCGCATCCAGTACCTCATATCCTTTGTGTAAACTTCCGAGCATTTGTTTGTATACTACCATTTGTCTCGTTTGACTAAACTTGGAGCGCTTGAGCTTCTTCTGCTCTTCCTCGAACAAATGATATTTGTCCGACAGCGATTTAATGGCTCCCTCTAGATTTCCTTTTTCCTCTTTAAAGACAGACTCCTTAATCTCATCGGAAATAGCAGTACGCAGCAGCAAGGACATGCTGTTAAAGACATTTTGAATCTGATTAATAAACTGCCTTTTCGGTTTCGGGGGAAAAACGCTAACATTGATGACAAAAGCAGACACAATTCCAATCAAAGTGAGCGCAAATCGAGTCACCGCAAATTTCCAGTCCCCTGAGGCTTCCATTACAGAAACAACGGTCACGAGTGTCAATCCAACCGTATCAGCCATATTTATTTTCAGACATATCATAAGTACCAATACACATACGAGTCCGACTGCAATCGGCTCATTCGAAAATACCATTCCGCCCAGCAATGCCATGATTGCACCTAGTGTGCTTGTTTGGAGTTGATCCAAGAAATAACGCCACGACCTATATATCGACGGTTGCATGGCAAAAATAGCGGCTATCGCTGCCCCCACAGGCGAATGGGTGTTCAAAAGCGTGCTCAGAAAAAGGGCGAGCGTCACTGCAATTCCCGTTTTCAACACCCGTGCTCCAAAAGCCAAAGCCATCCCTCCTGCTTACCTTTCAAATTTATTCATACCGAATTACTATAATGAAAATTCAATGTAAAGTCCATGCTTTATTATTACCCAAAACAAGCGAAGATCAGGAATATTTATGAAATGTACAGTTCCTGATAGAATACATATCAACAGAATTAACTTATTTGCAACAACGTCACAGGAGGAACTCATCGTGTCATGGATTAGCAAAATGTTAGAAGAGCCCCGAAAGTGGCCACGCAATATCCGATTGTTTTTTATGGCCAATCTGCTGTACCAGATGGGTACAGGAATGTTTTCTGTGCTGTACAATCTGTATATCCAAAAGCTTGGCTTTGACGATGATATGAACGGCCAAGTGGTCAGCATGCAGGCGCTGGCGACGGCGTTGCTGTTCATTCCGGTCGGATTTTTGGGGGATCGGATAAGCCGCAAAAATATGCTGGTCATCGGTGCATTATTCAGCGGCCTGGCCTTTCTCGCCCGTACCTTTACAGATACCAGCGGAAGCATGTTGGTATTTGCCGTAATCTCAGGTGTATTCGCTGCCTTTATTCAGGTGCTGGCCGTGCCTTTTTTAGCAGAAAGCATAAGCAAAGCCCAACGTTTAAAAATATTCAGCTATTACTCAGCTCTTGTACTGGCAGCCCAAGTCCTGGGCAGCTTCGGGGGTGGCGCACTCGCAGATGGGCTGCAGACGTGGGGAATCACACCGCTATCCAGTCTGCGGGTTGCTCTGTTCCTTGGAGGAATGGCAACATTGACTGCTTTTATTCCTCTATTGTTCATCACAAAAACTACGGCTAACTTAGAAGCACCCGTTCCTGCCGAATCTTCACCTCAAACAGAACAAGTACAGACGCCGTACAGTACATCCGATATCCCTGCCTCGGAGACACCTACTGCTTCTTCTGATCGCCGGGTTATCGGACAATTTGTTCTGGCCCAGTTTTTTCTTGGACTGGGTTCAGGTCTGGTCATCCCGTATCTTAATTTGTATTTTACGAACCGCTTCTCCGTATCGCTCAGCGCAATGAGTTTACTGATTGCACTCGGCCAGCTCATGACCATCCTCTCCATGTTGATCGGACCTACCCTCGGCAGCCGAATTGGTCTGGTCAGAGCTGTAGTTGGCTTCCAACTGCTTTCGCTACCGTTCCTTCTCATTACAGGCTTTACGAACGTGCTATGGATCGCTTCGATCAGCTTTCTATTCAGGCAAGCGCTCATGAATGCAGCTAATCCGCTGCAAACCGCCATTCTCGTCGAACGTGTGTCAGATAAAAATCGTGGCATTGCCAACTCCATTCTCCAGACGACCTGGATGCTAGGCACCGCAGGTATGGGACCTGTACAAGCCTATCTGGTTACAACTTATGGCAACTACTGGGGCTATGCCATCACATTTAGCATGACAGGTGTTTTCTATATTTTGTCCTCCCTCGTCTATTACAGGATGTTTCGAGAAAAGCGTCCGTCCGCGAACCAGCTTTTACAAAACCCGGCAGGCCCGTAAACAAAATCATGACACAATAAAAGCCGGAGCCTCCAAGCGGACTCCCTTGGAACGTCATAGGATAAATGAGAATGGCGGAGGAGGAATGAAGGCATGCTTCGAGTTGCATTATTTACGGACACGTATACGCCTGACGTGAATGGCGCTGCTCTGACCCTGGAACGATGGATTGGCTATCTGGAGACACATGGAGTATCTACGCTCGTCTTCGCACCGGAGGCAGACCATCATCTGCCCTCTGGGCCGGGTGTAGAGCGATTTCGAAGTATTCCCTTTTTGTTGTACCGGGAATGCAGACTTGCGATCCCCAACGCCAAACAGATCAACGAGCGTCTGTCAGCCTTTTCCCCGCATTTGATTCATGTCGCTACTCCGTTTAACCTTGGCCTGTATGGAACAAGCTACGCAGCCAAACACCATATTCCACTCGTTGCCTCATATCACACCCACTTTGATAAATACCTTGAATATTACAAGCTTCGCTGGCTTGAACCTGCGTTATGGAAATACATGCTCTGGTTTCATAGACATTGCGAAAGGGTATATGTCCCCTCTCAATCAACCATGGAATTGTTGCGCAATAAAGGAATGGGGCAGCTCGAAATCTGGAGCAGAGGCATTGATACCGACCGATTTCAACCAAAGGTGGACCGTCATGCAGTATGGAAGAAATGGGACGTTCATGCAGATGCATTTGTTATTTTGTATGTGGGCAGGCTTGCACCAGAAAAGGGGATAGACACGTTACTGGATTCCTACCTCCAGTTACCTGACGACGTCCGCGCAGCCTCTGTGCTGGTCATTGCAGGAGATGGTCCATTATATAAGGTCAAAACTGCAGCGGATATAGGGGTGCCGGAGCATGCACTCCACTGGCTTGGTTTTGTGAAAGGGCCGGAATTAGCTGAACTCTACGCCGCAGCCGACGTATTTCTCTTCCCTTCCACCACGGAAACCTTCGGCAACGTAGTACTGGAGGCTATGGCGAGCGGTACACCTGTGGTCGGTGCCAATGAAGGCGGGGTAAAAGATAATCTAATCCATGGAAAAACGGGGCTATTGTGTCCTGCTGGGGACGCCTCTGCCTTTGCCAAAGCTGTACACCTGTTGTATGAGGACGCCTCACTTCGCGATGCTATATCCAGAACTGGTAGAGCCTACAGTCTGGAGCAGACATGGGACCGTATTTTTGAACGGCTACTGGACAGCTACATGGACTCAGCGACCCTCCATCTTGACAGCCATCCCATGAGGCGAATGTAACTCTGAGGACTTCATAGCTACAGATGCTAAAGGGTGGTTAGAAAATGCTCCTTCACGCATTCTGTAACCACCCTTCATCAGCTTAACTATTTCCCCGTCTAACTACAATTGCAGATAAAAGAAGAAAAGCCTTTGCTAATACCTTAATTGTTTCAGCAGCTTGTTATGTACCCCACTCAACAAAATCACTGCGGTCAAAGCGCCGATGAACGCAAGAAGCATATCCCATTGGGTGTCCCATACATCCCCCTGTGTGCCCAGAAAAGCTTCTGCTGCTGTTCCCGTTGCCTTGGCTACAGCAAACTCAATCAACTCGTATACAGCGCTGATCGCAAGACACACACTAACCGTGAGGAAAGTGAGCCAGCTCCCGCTTCCCAAGGCCGTTTTACGCAACAGCACTTCCCTGACAATGAGTGCGGGTACAAAACCTTGTACAAAGTGCCCAAGTCGATCATAATAATTGCGCTCCAGTCCGAACGTGTCCCGAATCCAGTTGAACAGTGGCATTTCGGCATAGGTATAATGTCCGCCCACAATCAGGATCAATGCGTGCAGCCAGATTAGGGTATATACCAGATTGGTAAACCGAAATCTTCGGTACAGAGCCGCCAGCAGTACAGCTCCCAAAACTGCTGGGAGAACTTCCAGTACCCATGTAAAATAATCCGCCGGGCGAATCAAAGACCAAATGAGGGCAAGCGCCAGCAATACAAGTAAAACAAGCGGGTAGCGATCATTTTTAGACCATGCCGTTGCCTGGTTCATCGTCATTCCTCCTCAGCCCAAAGCTCTAGCCTTCGTTCGTTACGATATGTTTGACACGCCCAACCTGTCCGTCTGCCAAACGCACTTTGATTCCATGCGGATGACGTGGGGAATTGGTCAAAATATCTTTCACCGTTCCTCGCGTCAACTTACCGGTAGGCTGATCCTTTTTAAGTACAATATCTACCTGAAGACCAGTGCGGATGTCGGATCGATTCTGTCCGTTCATTGTAGCTATTCCTCCTTTGTTTTTATATTTATAATGATATTCAGCCACTCAGTTACAACAAAATCACCAACGACGCCATTCGTCCCGGCGGCTGTTCCCCATCCAGACTACGCACATCGTGGATACATAGCTGACGAGCAAAATAACGAATACCATCCCGCTAAACTCCACAAAATGAGTACGTTGCAAGGAGTCTGCCCATATGGAAGATACCTGTGCATACAGTTGAGAAGGCGCAGAAACAATATCCCATGTGTTCCCTCGAAAGAAACGGCCAATATAAATACCCAGGCTGCTCAACAAGAGTACCGCCATCATAAACAGCCAACTAACAAGCCCACCACGTGCACGTTGTACCAACTGTCGTACGGATTCGAGTGATACAAATCCCATTGTCAGGCCAAGTATGGCTACCAGCAGCATCCCCAATACATGATTCCAAAAGTACGGATTTCCCCAGAAACGTTGCTCCCCGAGAAACGGATATCTGGCGAATACATGCAGCAAATCTGTGATCAAATAGGGTGTATTGGGATAAAAGAAAAGCCATGCCGCCCCCGTGACCCAGAGTAAAAAAGTCCTCGTTCCTCGCCTCCACGAGCTATACATTACATCAAGCAGCAGCGTCAACAGCATAGGAATCCAGGCCAGCATCATATTCCACCAAATAAAAAGATAAGGGCGGCCCCCTGAGGGCAGTCGCACGTTAATGATCCACAATGTACTGATTACGGAGCATAAGGCCAGTGTTAAAAAAACATAAAGTTTTACTGGATAATTTAACGATCTTAAACGGGCATACATACGTGTCTTTCCCTCCTTGTAACCGTCCTGCCTTCCTGACGTTCCAATTTACACCTGTTCTGGACAGTGTACACCACAATGGCTTCAAGCTCAATGGAAGCGCTCCACCTCTGCATAAATGAACATAAAAAAACATCTATTCTTTGGGAATTGCCTCATCCCCGAAAAATAGATGCATACTGTGTTTTAGACTTCACTCACAGGTAAAGGCGTAGCTCCGGTAGTTTTAATATTCGGGCAGCATGAATTAGCATAATATCGCTAACGGCATTATAAATTCCGTTGCTGCGCTCTGTCCATTCGCCATCCGTCGTCCGGGATGCACAATTCCCGCTTTTGCTCCGTACCGATGCGCATATTCCACAGATTGCACCAGCAGTTCTATCGCACGTTGTCGCTTGGTCTCATCGTCAAACCCGAGCAGAACGGAATTCGTGCTAATTCGGATCTGGTGTATGAGGAAATGTATTGTACACCCTCGATATGCCGATTTTCCCCCGCTCAATCATAGGCTCAATCGTCGTTAGCATTTCCCGGGTAATGTTATAATTCAGCTCCACCCTGCTAAAGCCCAACTGACGGATTTCCTCTACAAGTTCTCGGCCGCCCATATGTTTTTTTATATTCCAACAGTTAGATGCTGAATAGATAAATTTCTTACAAATGATCTGTTATCACTCAGCTCCCAAGCCTTCTTTTGTTATGTATATGAACATTATGAAATCGCTCCACATATCACAAAAATAAATTTATATTATAAAAAAAGCCTATCCATCATCTACTTAAAGACGGATAAGCTTTTACTGTTGTCTAACCTTGTATCCAATTGACTAATGAATGTACTGCCAATGTACCCGGCGCAGCTGCCACAAATGCCGATGAACCGTTGTGCAAAGCCAAAAATTCCACTGTTTTTGGAATACCGGGAGCTAGATCCAGATGGTTGTCGCTGAAAATACCTTCCTGCTCTGCCGATAGCCACACGTGTCTGGCAAGTACATCTGAACACAGCATGAATCTGCTAGCATCGCTTCCCTGAATCTCTGTCACTTCAATTTTTGCCTGCGGTAAATCCATCTCTTTCGTGTCTGCAAAATAAATTTCACTGGAGGTCACCTGTTCACCATTCTGCGTCAGACGCGCGACCAGCATATGCTCCGCACGGTTCAGGCCACTCAGCCATTTGTCGATAGGCAGTATATGTACAATTCCTGCACCACCTGCTGGTTGCTTTACCTTAACATTCTCTTCACGAACAGCCTGGCTGCTTCGGATATGCAAAAGCGTCAGCCGCAACGTACCTGATATCGGCTCTAGTGTATCGTTGACCAGATGTAGTGCCTTATTCCCCTGTTCTGTATCTGTTGCACTCAACAACACATCGGCAAAGCTACGCTTAGCCGTATATTGGAGCGCTTTCCAACGACCAAAATAGTCCATACTCGACCAGGAGGCAACGGGCCAGCAATCATTCATTTGCCAGTATAATGTTCCCATGCAATAAGGCTTGTGACGACGATGCGCCTCTATAGCTGCTTTCATTGCTTCTGCCTGTAAAATTTGGCTCATGGGAAGAAAACTCGTAAAATCCTTTGGTTCTCGCATGTACCGCTCCATATATTCTTTAATCAGACGATTGCCCGCACCGTTCTTCTGATGTGCCAGCATCACCGCAGATTCCAGTTCCAAATCCTTCTCTTCCGCATAAGTACGAACGGACTTGTATTCAGGAAAAGACTGAAAACCATATTCACTCATAAAACGGCCCACATGTACATGATAATTCTCAAACGGCTCAGACGCGTGCCATACACCCCAATAATGAACATCGCCTGCAGTTGAAGACCGATGGGCATGCTGGTTCCGATCCCTCGTCAGGTCAATTAGCGGGGAGGAGGGCCAATATGCTGTCTGCGCTGACCAGGTGCGTACCACCTCCGGTAGAATCCGATGAAAGAGCATTTCATAATCATCCCACAGGCGTTCCCGTTGCTCAGGTGTGTAGTTCTTTTTCCAGCCCCAGCCTCCATTCTCTTCATAATGCGCCCACGCAGAATCGATCTCATTGTTGCCGCACCATAAGGAAATACAGGGATGATTACGCAGCCGCTTGATATTGTCCTCGGCTTCCTGTGCCACATTGTCTATGAAATCTTCATCGCCTGGGTACATACTGCAAGCGAACATAAAATCTTGCCACACGAGCAAACCGTATTCATCACAAAGCTCATAAAATACGTCTTGTTCATATATACCGCCACCCCACACTCGCAACATATTCATATTCGAGGCGGCTGCGCTGGCAATTTCATACCGATATCGTTCCATCGTAACTTCAGTGACAAAGCTGTCATTCGGAATATGGTTAGCCCCTTTTGCAAACACCGGAATTCCGTTCAGCTCAAAATAAAAGCTCTCTCCTGCTGCATCCCGTTCCCGTACAAGACGGATGGAACGCAGTCCCGTTTTTACTGATTTTTCCGCGATTACAGCTCCTTGTTCTTGTTCCACTAATTCGGCCACAAACGTATATAGATGCGGCTCCCCCAGTCCACGGCACCACCACAGCTTGGGCTTCTTCATCTCCAGCTCCAGCTCCACTGTCTGCTTCCCCTTCAGCAGCCGAACTGGCTTGGACCACACTTTGCCGTCAGCAGAAATACGCAACTCGGCATCTCTAATCTCATCTGCATTTTCGATCTCTACCACTGCCATGAGTTTAGCCCCTGCCGAACTCACTTCGTCCTGTCGAATAAACAAGTCTTTCACGAGCAGACCGGACCAAGCCTCGATCCGAACCTCTCTCCAGATACCGCTCGTCACCAGCCTCGGTCCCCAATCCCAACCATAGTGGTAAGGAGCTTTACGTGCGAAAACGCTTACCTTTTTATCGGACAAACCACCTATTTCGGACTGATCATTGGGTGCAGGGAGTCCATAACCTAAGCTTTCCAGCTTGGGTACATCTTCAGCAATCGGAGAACGAAAACTGATTTCTAGCCGATTTTCCCCTTGCTGAACCAATGCCTTCACATCCTGTCTCCATACTCGAAACATATTATTGGCTGACAAGACAGATTGATCATTCACTTTTACATCTGCGTATGTGTCCAGACCTTCCAACACCAACTCTACACATTGACATTGAAGCTGATCTGCATTTATCTCAAAATGGGCTTCATATATCCAATCCTGCTTATCAATCCACTGTACCTCCATCTCGTTCATACCCATAAACGGATCAGGAATTTTGCCATGTCGTAAAAGATCGGTATGCACACAACCCGGCACTTTCGCGCTGAGCCACTCATCACTTTGTGCTTCTCTAAACCTCCAGCCATCCAACCCTATCACATTAACCATCGTCACAAGCCTCCCTATAAGCATGATTGGGAACATCTGGATTCGTCAGTAACATAACAAAAATAACATTAAGCTAACAAAGTAGTCAATTGTTTTTTTGGAACAAGTGACAAAATACAAAATAAAAGTCGCCCTCTGCCCCAAACAGGCTAAAAGCGACCTCCTTTGTCTTCACGATGTATGGTGTCACACACGTATCTGGACATTAACTATATGTGATTGTGCTGATGGGACGCTCACGGTCATCATTTTCCCGACTGATCCGGGGTGCATGAACTTCCCGTATGAATAGCTCAGCATGTAGCAACTTTTTCTCGACAGGCGAGTTCGGGTTCGTTATGCGCCACAACAATTGGTCCACTGCACGCATTCCCAGCAATTCCTTATCCACTCTCACCGTGGCATAAATTGGCATTTGTTCATTCGTATCGTCAAACCCGGTCACTCCGCAACGCCTCGGAACGTCAATCCCCTTTTCTTTCAGCACATCCACGACCTGCGCAGCAGTCACATCATTAGCACACACAAAAACCTCAGGCAGTTTGTCCTCAGACAACTTGTCCATTTCCTCAGCAAGCGCCTGCGCTCCTCCGTGAAGAAGGGCTTTATTTTGTCGCAATTCTACTCCGCTCATTTCCAGTGTAGAACGACAAGCTTCCCAGCGTTCGTAGAAACTGTGAGCGTCATCAATATGACCCACAAACTGAAAGCGGGTATAGCCCCTACACAGCAAATCCTTCATTAATTCACTCATGCATGTGCGATTATCTGTAAACACCGTATCACTTAAAAATGCAGAATCCCAATGATCTACCATGACGACCGGAATACCCATCCGATAAATGTTCAGCAACAACGAAGTTGAAATTGTCCCTACTGTGATAATCCCTTTAATCGCCTCCGGGTTCAGTAGAGAAAACATATCCTCAGTCGAGGGCTCCGTTAACGTGATCATATCCATCCCCTTACGGTTCAGACGCTCGGAAATCCCTTCAAATACAGGTCCCCAGTACCTGGATTCCCTGTTCTGGTGCCGAATATTTGGAAATAACACCAGCACCGTACCCGACCATTCTCTGGCATCTGTGTCCCGAGGCTCTATCCCAGTCATTTTGGGATGACTGCGAAAATAGCCCATCTGGGCAGCAAGCTTAACCAGCAGCGCCCTCGTCTCTTCACTTACACCGGGTTTGCCTGACAGTGCACGCGAAACAGCAAACTTTGAAACACCCGCCGCATCCGCAATTTCCTGTAATGTTACTTTTCCACGCATCTCCTCACCCAACCCTATTCGAAATCTTTTTCTACCTTAGTCTTCTAAATATACAGGTATGCCTATAAACTGGTACCATCGTAGCATACTTTGTTTTAGATCATCAAACGATGGATTTACACAAATCCACACTTTTCATTAAAATATGTTTGCTTAATAAAAAAACAAACTGCATAACAAACAATTATAAATGACTTGACGTGAGGTTCTTTATTTCCTACAATTTACTATTGAAAGCACTTACATTGTGTAAATCATACTTATTAAGGGGGATTTGCAAATGTTCATGAACAGGTCGGTACGACAGAGCTCTATTCTACTCCTGTCTTTGCTGCTGCTCGTTACAACGGGCTGTGCGAATGGAACAGACGGTAAGGCAGAAAAGGAAGATCCTAATGACACCAGTCCCATTACATTTACTTTCTTTGGCGGTGATTCCAGCTCTAACTGGAACAACATGAAGGATGCTGTCGGACAGGAAATTATCAAGAAAACGGGCGTTACGCTAAATGCCGAACATGCTGTCAATGGTCGAGGCGAGGAAAAGTTTGCTTTAATGGCAGCGAGCGGAGAGTATCCAGATCTCGTGTACCCTAAATCAGACATTGGCAAGTTAGTCGATGCCGGGGCACTCATTGACTTAACCGACCTCATTGACAAATACGGCCCTAACATTAAGAAAGTGTATGGAGACTATTTTAATCGTATTAAATATAGTAGTGAAGATCCAGCCATCTACACGATCCCGACCAATCTGGGTGTGGATCACATTGCGTTTGATGCACAAGCCGGCTTCGAAATCCAGCACCAGGCACTTAAGAAGCTCGGATACCCTAAAATCCGCACCGTTCAAGATTTTGAAAAAGCACTTAAAGATTATGTCGCCAAATATCCAACCACCAATGGACAGCGAACCATCCCCCTATCACTCGATGCCGAGGACTGGAAAATTCAAATTACAGTGACAAACCCGGCTGTTACTGCTACAGGTGGACCCGACGATGGCGAATATTATATTGATCCTAAAACACACAAAGCCATTCTTCACTACAAGCGCCCAGAAGAACGTGAATATTTCCGTTGGTTGAACCATATGTACAATGAAGGACTGTTGGATAAGGATACTTTTGTGCAAAAAAGTGATCAGTACAAGTCCAAAATTGCCGCAGGCCGTGTCATCGGACTCATTGATCAGGAATGGAACTATCAAGATGCCGAAAATGCGCTCAAGGCAGCAGGTAAGGATGAATTCACTTACGCCCATTTTCCAGTCACTTTAAATGAGAAATACGAGGATCATTCCCTTCAGCCCATTGGCTTCGATACCGCATCCGGGATCGGAATTACAACCTCATGTGAAAATCCGGTGCGGGCTATCAAGTTTCTGGATTTTCTGGCCTCCGACGAAGGACAAATTTTACGCAATTGGGGAATTGAAGGCCAGCATTACAACAAAGAGAACGGCAAACGAGTCATTCCAGCGGATGTGCAACAACGTAAGAACACCGATAACGCTTCTTTTAGCAGAGAGTCAGGTATCGGTTTGTACTGGATATGGGGGCCACATTATGGCGATAGCGTGAAAGACCCCTCTGGCAACTATTACACAACCAATTATCCGGAGATGATTACCGAAAATTATAGTCAAGCCGAAAAAGAGTCCCTTCAGGCATACAAAGCCCATACGTGGAAAGACCTGTTCCCGAACGAAAAAGATTTTCCGGTAAAAGAGTGGGGGGCTGCCTACAACATGCCTGTTCCGACCAATACGAATTACAATGTTATTTATCAAAAGTCGCAGGACATTGTACGCAAACGCATTCCTGAGGCCGTACTCGCCAAGCCAGATCAGTTCGACGCTGTGTATGACCGCATGCTCCAAGAGCTGGATCAGGCGGGTGTGCCAAAGGCTGAAGAAATCTACACTGGCCTAATTCAAAATCGGCTGAAACTGTGGTACGGCGAAAAATAGGGTTTGCCTTTTTAATGAAATATTACAGGGCTGACAGACCATGCTGTTCAGCCCTTCTACATTAACTATTGTTACATATTCTGTTTGGTTTCTTTTTCTTTTCAAGAATTACTTTTCCCTGATACACGATTGACGTAAAACAATAAAATGATAGGAATCAACGCAATCCCGCCACACATCACCCAAGATATTTGAATAGGTGTTTGATCGGAAGACAAATCCGTAAAATTACGACTGATGGTCCCTGTCACGATTAAACCTATGCACATGCCTAATTGTGAAATCGCAGAATCCAGAGATAGTAGTGTAGAACGATACTCATTAGAGATTCTTTTGTTCAGAAAAATTTGTTTCGCAACCGGGTACATGCCGCGCCCAATTTCATAGATCAAAAAGGTAAGCAGTACAGGATAAAATGTGTTGAATGCACCGGCTAAAATGAGCCATATCCCAATCATGCCGCAGGCATACATGAGTATATGTACATCACTGAATCGTGCGCCTAGCTTTCGAACCAGGTAACTTCCCAAAGTCATACATAGTGAATACCCTGCCTTGATAAACCCCATAATCCAAATCCCTTGTTCAGAAAGGCCAACCAGACGTGGCTGTTGGAATGTATTCCCCGCCGAGTTCGAAAAGCTGATAAATAAGCCAATCATAAACACAATCCAGATAAACTTATTTTCAAAACCGATACGGACACTTTCTCTGATAATCGTTTTAATACGAGTAGTAGACGTCTTTCGATGTGCAACATTCTCCTCATCCATATAAAAGAAACATAGAAAAATGCATACAATAATAGATAAAATACTAGCCGCCCATGGAAGTGAATAGTTAAAAGTTGCGAGGAAGGCCCCCAACAGACCACAAATAAATCCCGAAATGTACTGTATACTGTTAGAGGTTGTAAAAAGAACTTCCATGGGCTTATCACTATTTTCCACAACCCATGATTCCAACGAACCTGATTGTAAACATATAGCCAGACCTCCAAAGACTTGTGCAAACACAAGCACCCCGATATGATCTGTCGAAACGAACAATACACTATAGGCTAGAAAACAACAAAGTCCCAAAATAACAGAGATTTTTCTTCCATACTTGTCTGCAATAGCCCCAGTAGGTATCTCAAACAGAAAAATACTTATAAAGAATACAACCAGTAAGAAGTTCGCACTCTGCAAAGAAAGTCCTTTAGCTAATAAAAAAAGGATGAGCGTAGTCCCCGTGATTTCACTCATAAAAAATTGAAGAAAGCTGACGGAGTAATATAGCTTATGAGGTTGCACTCTCAGGATTCCGTCGATTGCTGTGCAGCCTCATATTCACTTCGCAAAATCCCCATCTGAATAATGTCATAGTATCGCCCTTCCCTGAATAGCTTTTCCCGCAGCCGCCCTTCCTCCTTGAAGCCGCTGGCCAAATAGCAACGGTGTGCACGTTCATTGAACGCATAGACCTCCAGCTCCAGTCGATGTAGGTTCAGCGTATGAAATGCAAATTTTTGTAACAGCCGGATCGCTTCCCGTCCATAACCTTTGCCCAGATCACCGTCACGCCCGATCACAATTCCAAGGGTGGCATGCCGATTCACCCAGTTGATTTTAAATAAGTCCAATTGTCCGATATAATCCAGGGTGTCTTTATGCGCAATGACAAAACCTTTGATCTCGGGGTTGCCGTCAATCATCATCTGTACAAAAGATTCACTATTCACCTGTGAATGCGGATAGATAAACACGTCGCTTAAACCACGTGTGATTTCCGGGTCATTGACCCATTTTCGGATATCTGGTATATCCTCTTGACGGTATTCTCTCAATACAACTCGTTTTCCAATGATATGCGGCATCGTAATCTTCCCTCCGATTATGTATTTGTTTAAGCACCTTTATGCTTCCATTACTCTCACAAACTCCAGAAAACGTGTACCTTTATAATGAAGCTCCCCACGATCCCCGATCACAATCATACCAAAGTCCCTATCCTTCACCTCCAGCTCCTTACGCTCACCCCCGTCAAACTCAAAGGTGATATAATAATAGGTCGAAGCTGAAAAATCGCCTGATCCCCCACGCACTCTCGTCCGTTTATCCACAACCTTACATGAACGTTGTACCCGTTCGGCTGCTTGATTGGACAGGCCCGCTCCGATCGTTTTGACAATTCCCATAATCATTACAAAAGCAATGAGTCCAAATACGATAAAAAAGATCGTATTAAACGATTGAACTTCCATAGAATCACTTCCCATTCACTTCATCCTTTCTACAGTAAAATGTAAATTTTCCATTCTATTGCCCATTGACAAATCGTACATCTTCACCCTCAAAAACTCCAATACTTTTTTAACATACTTACGAAAAAAAAGTTCTTTCGCTCTTTTCCGCACCCCGCTTGGACTTCTACCCGATCTGGGTCCTCTGATCCCCTCTAGACCGATTGACAAAACTATATATAGATATAAAATAGAGAATGTACTCTAAATATAGTGTAAAAAACGTATTTATGCCCGATATCTTGAAGATACAGGTATGAAAATACATGTAAATATAGAGTCAAAAATCTTAAATGGCGCAGCCAGCAAGGGATTCCATCTATAATAGATCCCAGGCAATGCCGTTTTCTTTTTTCGTTAAATGTTTAAGGAGGTTGCATACCATGCTGATTGCATATGATTCCAAGACCGGCAATGTAAAAAGATTTATAAACAAGCTCAAGCTTCCAGCGGTTCAGATCGAGGAGCAAATGACTATAGAAGAACCTTACGTACTTATTACATATACAACTGGGTTTGGGCAGATACCTGAGAGGGTATCTTCCTTTTTGAAAAAGAATGCTCAAAACCTTGTTGGTGTAGCTGCAAGCGGCAACCGTAACTGGGGTGAGAAATTTGCCAAAAGTGCGGATTTGATTGCCGATCATTATAATGTCCCCGTGATTAGTAAATTTGAATTATCTGGAACGTTCGGAGATGTAGAGCGTTTTAAACAGGAGGTGAGCCGAGTTGCGGCATATTGAATTGAACAACATGTTGATGAAACGCGATACAGACGGCTTTTTCCAATTGGAAAAAGACCAAGAGGCTGTAGCAGAGTTTATGAAGGAAGTTCAGGAACGGAGTTTGAAGTTTGCTGACACAGCCGCTCAAGTGCTGTATATGATTGAGAATGATTATTACGAAAATTTCTATAACAGCTACACGGCTGACGAAATTAATGATATTTTCCATATCACTCATAGCTATAATTTTAAATTTCCTTCCTATATGGCAGCATCCAAGTTTTATACCGACTATGCAATGAAGAGTAACGACCGTAAAGTCTATCTGGAACATTACCCTGACCGGGTTGCTGCTGTCGCGCTGCATTTAGGACGCGGTAACGCCGATACGGCACGCCTGTTGTCTCGCTCGATGATGGAGCAACGTCTCCAGCCAGCGACACCAACGTTCCTGAATGCAGGCAAAAGCCGCCGTGGGGAATTGGTATCCTGCTTCCTGCTCGAAATGGACGACTCCCTGAACTCGATCAACTATGTGCTGAACACCTGCATGCAGTTGTCCAAAATCGGGGGCGGTGTTGCCGTTAACCTGTCGAAGCTGCGGGCACGCGGCGAAGCGATTAAAGGCGTAGAAGGCGCAGCAAAAGGCATTATGCCTGTGCTGAAGCTGATGGAAGACGGCTTCTCCTACGCAGATCAAATGGGGCAACGCAAAGGCTCTGGGGCAGCCTATTACAACATTTTCGGATGGGACGTGCTGGAGTTCCTGGATAGCAAAAAAATCAATGCTGACGAAAGAGTACGTCTCAAGACACTTTCGATTGGATTACTGGTGCCAAATCGCTTTTACAAGCTAGCTCAAGATAACGAACCGCTGCATGTATTTGCTCCTTACAGTGTGTTCAAAGCCTATGGAACACATCTGGACGACATGGATTTGGATGAAATGTACGACACGCTGCTCGCCGACGATCGGGTGAAGAAAAAAATAGCGATGAGCGCACGTGACATGCTGACGAAAATTGCCATGATTCAGTTGGAGTCTGGTTATCCATATATCATGAACAAAAGTAACGCGAACCAGGCACATGCTCTTAAAAACGTGGGTCAAGTCAAGATGTCGAACTTATGCACGGAAATCTTCCAGTTGCAGGAAACTTCCGAAATTACAGATTACGGACAACAGGATACTATCCGCCGGGACGTGAGCTGTAATCTGGCTTCTCTGAACATTGTAAATGTGATGGAGCATGGCAAAATCCGCGAATCCGTTCACGAGGGTATGATTGCTCTTACTTCGGTCAGCGATATGACCCAAGTAGCTAATGCACCAGGTGTCGCGAAAGCGAACCGTGAAATGCATTCCGTCGGTTTGGGTGTCATGAATCTGCACGGCTACTTTGCCAAGAACAAAATTGCGTATGAAAGCAATGAAGCAAAAGACTTTGTCCGTACCTTCTTCATGACGATGAACTATCATTCCATCGAAAAGAGTATGGAAATCGCGAAAGCGGCTGGACAAAGCTTTTATGGATTTGAGGAATCGGATTATGCGACAGGCGTATATTTTGACCGATACCTGAACACAGATTATCGTCCAACAACTGCACGTGTGCAAGAGTTATTCAAGGGCATCTATGTTCCGACTACAGCGGACTGGGACAAATTAAAAGCAGATGTGATGAAAAATGGCCTGTACCACGCCTATCGTATGGCAATTGCGCCGACTGCCAGCATTTCGTACATTCAAAATGCAACATCCAGTGTTATGCCGATTGTTGAGCAGATTGAAACCCGTACCTATGCCAATTCGACGACCTACTATCCAATGCCTTATTTGCAAAAGGATAACGTGTTCTTCTATAAATCTGCTTATCAAATGGACCAATTCAAAGTGCTGGATCTGATTGCAGAAATCCAGCCGCATGTGGACCAAGGAATTTCGACCGTGCTTCATGTGAACAGTGACGTGACTACGCGTCAGTTAGCACGTTGCTATCTGTACGCCGCACACAAAGGACTTAAATCGTTATACTACACACGCACTAAAAAGCTGTCTGTGGAAGAGTGTCTCACCTGCTCCATCTAAAGCATAAATGGTAACAAGCTGTAGTATAAAAATTAGATTTTAAATAGATATGGATGCTTTGCATTAGAAGCTGTATCCAGCGTGTGGTTTAGACCTTTACGGGACTGGACAAGACCCTCGCGGATACAGCTTCCGTATGTCAAGCATACGATGATTCGCCTGCACTATTTCAATGTGTGTTTCCAGGGAATCTCGCAAGCTGAAGGGAGAATGCTAACAATGACAGGTATACAAGCTGTAAACTGGAATCGCTCGGACGATGATTTCACACTGATGTTCTGGAACCAGAACATTATGCAATTTTGGACGGATGACGAAATCCCGTTGTCTGACGATAAAATGTCCTGGGTAACCCTCAGTGATATCGAAAAAGAAGCCTACATGAAGGTGCTAGGCGGACTAACGCTACTGGATACCATTCAAGGCGGCGTGGGTATGCCGCAAATTATGGAGCATGTGGACGGACTACAACGCAAAGCCGTACTAAGCTTTATGGCGATGATGGAACAAATTCATGCCAAGTCGTATAGTAGCATCTTTACAACGCTAGCTTCCACGGAAGAAATTGACGGTGTATTCCGCTGGGTAGAAGAAAATCCACATCTCCAAACCAAGGCAGAAACCATTCGTCAGTATTATATGAATATCCACACACCGAAAGACCTGTATCTCGCGATGGCAGCGTCGGTGCTGTTAGAAAGCTATTTATTTTATAGCGGCTTCTTCTACCCTCTTTATCTGGCGGGCCAGGGCAAGCTGACATGCAGTGGCGAAATTATCGATTTGATCTTACGGGACGAAAGTATTCACGGTGTGTACGTAGGTGTATTGGCACAGGAGATTTATGCAGAATTGGACGAGGAAGAACAACGTGATCTTTACCAGACGCTGGTAGGCTTGCTGCGCTACTTGCATAACAACGAGGAACAATACACCGAGCAAATTTACACCCCTATTGGACTCGTAGACGATGTGAAAGTCTTTTTGCGCTACAACGCCAATAAGGCCATGATGAACTTGGGCTTTGATCCACTGTTTGAAGAAGAAGAAGTTAATCCCATTGTATTCAACGGCATCAGCACCCACACTAAGCAGCATGATTTCTTTTCTAAAAAAGGAAACGGCTATGTGCGGGCGATGAATGTAGAGCCGCTGACAGATGATGATTTTAATTTTGGCGTATAAGTACAATTACGTAAAACTGTAAACAAATAGGGTTTCAGAACTTGTCCCTGAGTTCTGAAACCCTATTGCCTAAATAAAGTAGATAGTTTACATATTTCAGGATTTTGCAAAATCCTCATTTACATGCGTTCGCTTATATAAAACTGGTATTGCCGCTGCTATAAGGATCATACCCATAAAAGCGGGTGCGGCATGACCCAGTGATACATAGATTTGACCTCCAATAATAGGCCCAATCATTCTTGCTAAAGCCTGAATAGATTGACTACCTCCTTGAATCCTTCCTTGTTCACTAGAATCGACAGACTTGGAGAGCATCCCGTTGAATGAAGGCCCAAAGATCGAATCACCAAAACCAAATATAAACATTCCAGCGATAAAAAGAGGATAGAATGAGAACAAAGTAGATAGCGCAATAAGACTGTAACCTATAATCTCCGAAACCATTCCAAGAATGGCTATCTGTTTATCATTAAGTTTTATCAAAAGCTTGGGCATGATGAAACCTTGTGAAATGATGTCTTGGAAACCCATAATTGAAAACATAAGTCCGATTAGTGCAGGCTTCCAACTGAAAGTATCCATTGTAAATTGTGAAAAAACGGCCTGTAAAGATCCGTTGGGTATCCAAAGTAAGAACGCAGAGACAAGTAACCTATTTAAGTTTTTCATGGAAAGCAGATTTGCAAGCTGTGTAAATGGATTCAGTCTTACAAAGGTAATCTCTTTCAGTCTATGTTTCTTGTCAAGGCTCTCAGGCATAAAAAAGAATCCATAAACAACGTTCAATAAAGTTATGATTGCTCCAAAATACATGGGTACAGAATAACCAAACTTGGCAAGTAATCCGCCTAGAGTTGGCCCAATGACAGTGCCTACACCTACAACCGCACTCACCCATCCAAAGTATTTGGTTCTCTCTTCTGGAGGAATGATGTCTGCAAAATAGGCGAAGATCGTGCTTATGCTCCCGCCTGTTAACCCTTCTATGATGCGCCCAGCAAATAGTACCCATAGAGCTCCTCCTATGCCAAAAACCAAGTACCCAATTGCGGAACCCAAAAGGCATACTAAGAGCAATGGACGACGGCCATATTTGTCGCTCAAAGCTCCAAGTACGGGAGCCGCAAAAAACACGCAGAATGCATAAACAGAGGTCAGCAGCGTAACAACTATAGCTTGTTCTCCCGGACTGCTTGTATAAGGCTGCACTAAGAATGGGACGACAGGTATTATGATACTGAAGCCTATTCCGCAAAGAAATACAGAGATAAGGCCGAATATTAAAGCGTGTTTATCTACGGTTTGTTCTGTGTTCTGTTCATTGTGTGATCTACATTTGAACACTTCATTTCTCCCCTTAAAGGTTAATTTTTACTTCCTCGGAAGCAAAAATATCGTATCACAATTTTGCTTCCTCGGCAACAAAATAATAACAAAAAAATGCAGCCCGTTCTCAATAGAGCCCGGCTGCCTATGGTTTGATTTTCATTATTCAAATTTATTCCGTCTTAATATCTATACCCTGTTTTTTTATTTCTGCATCCAAATGCCTACTATACTTTTCCAAGAAGCTAATCATACTGTTAAATTGTTCTTCGGTTACCTGCTCAAATACGGCTTTATCCCGCTCTTGAAACTCTTTGTGCAGTTCCTCATGGATGTTATAGATTACTTTCCCTTCCTCAGTAAGCCTAAAATAGACTTCTTTCTTGTTATCCAGCTTCTGGTAGCTTTCGATAATGCCTTTTTTTATAAGCTTCTTAGTTATTTTACTTATGGCACCGGTAGTCATATAAAGGGACTCCGCAAGTTTTGTCACGTTGGAATCTACATTTCTTTCAATGTATTCGATGCAATGTACTTCAGAAGGCTTATAACCCTTAAGGCTGTCTTCCATCTTATCCTTATTGAGCCAAACCATCTTGTTAAATAAGTCCCTGAAACCCACTATGACCTGTTCTTCTTTGTTCATGGCCTGTCCTCCCACCCGTGGTGCATTAACAATACAATATAGTATACTTTTGTTTCTATTTCAACAATATTAAAATAATTATTTTAGGAATTGAGCACGAGGGCATACACGCAAAAAAAAAACGGCCAGATCGCTAAAGTAGCAGAATCGAGCCGCTTTACATTTCTTAAGACCGAGCCTCAGTGAACATTTGAAAAGTGACACCAAACTTGTCTGTTACATTCCCATAAGCTGGACTAAAATGGGTTTCCTGCAAAGGCATTCCCACCTGTCCTCCCTGCTGTAGAGCATTAAACATTTTTTGAGCTTGCTCCACACTATCGGTTGTAATACAGATGCTCACCTGATTCCCGCGGCTAAACGGTGACCCGGGAAAGGTATCAGAAAACATGAGCTCTGTCTCACCCACTTTAAGGGTAGCATGTCCCACACGTTCCTTGACCTCTGCGGGAATGGGAAAATCGGGGTTTTCCGGCATTTCCCCAAAGGTTTGAATAAAAAGCAGTTGAGCATCCAATGCCTCTTTATAAAATTCGATTGCTTCTTTTGCATTTCCATCCATCGTGATGTAAGGAATCAAACGTTTGGACATCTTCAACACAGCTCCTTTAATTCGAGGTGGTTAACCCAGCATTTCTCCTGTATTATATACAAAACTTGTCAAGAAAAACAAATCTGTATTCTTAGCTTTCATGCACTTGAACGCTAAGCTGCTTTAGCTCCTTTATCGCTTCCGTAACGTTACGCTGTGGATGAAGCGCAGAGATCATCTGTGCAGTGATCGGAACGCCGTTGAAAATCTGGCTTACCACCCCTAGAGAAATCGGCAACTCATAGTAACTCTCAGCCCAATCCTGATATTCCTCCGGTGTAACTATAATTTTCCCCAGCAAAAAGGATGAGCCATCGTCATATCCCTCAGGAAAGTTCGCGTTGCCCATACGCCACTCCTTATCTCCCGCTTCCCTCCACATACAAAAGGTAACGTCCTCTTTCTCCAGTGCTTCATTTTCCAAAAGCTCCATCATATCATCAGGCACACCGTCATATATGCCCGGCCAGACTTCATATTCGTCTCTCGCATGAGGACTTACAGGGGATTCATGGTCAAACCCCTTCATCAGCACACCTTCACCCGTCCATAGCATATGAATCGTATCTCCAGCGCCATTGTTTACCTCACCCAGGCACACATCACCAGACCTTTCAGACTGCATACGATACGTGCGTAACCAATCTTCTGGAGACAATATAATGTCCAGCGCTGACAGTAGTAGCATTCTGTCTTTTAAACCATTCGGCGTTAGCTGTGCATCAAGCATCATATTCTTCATCATTCCCCCACTTTGTTCATGCGTACTAAGAATTCATCTGTCCCTACCTATATCTTTCAAGCTTCGCTCGCTCAACCACCTGCCGAATGAATGGTCCTTTGGCTTCGGTATGCGCTGCACGGTCATATTTGAATGCATAGCTTTCTAAAAAATGCCTTCTAATCGTGCTTGGCACAAATCAGAAGGCATTCTCTTGTTCAATTTAAAAATCATTCAGCAACTCCAACCCTATTATTCGGCTTCTCAATCACGATCAGACAGGTGCTGTCTGGCAAAGAAACCTGCTGGCCCTGCTCATCCATGAACTCAACACGTCTGGACAGCGCCTCGGCATAGCCCTCCTGTAAATAATGACGGCTCACGCGGATAATCGCTTGTGATCCAAGTGTGCTACGAATACACTCTTCATACTGTGACGGGGTAAAATAACCAAACTGCTCCTGCACTTCATGCACATAGGCTTCCGCTCCCCATGTATAGGTATAGAGAAATTCCATCGCATCGTTCACTGGTAAAACAGCCTCATGCTCCCCCACACGCTCTATTTCAATGTGGCGACCTGCAAAATCTTGCGCATACCGTATCAGCCATTCCATTCCATCCGGCTCCAAGAATCGAATTCGTCTGCGCTGCTCTACTGGTTCGGTCATAATCCCGTCACGAATGATGATACGCCCGCCGGGTGCAAGCACACGATAGGCGCTCTGCAGAGCTGCCTCCACTGTTTGTGGATTGAACCGAATCCCATCTCGTTCAATGTAGGAATAGAGCTCGTGAAGAATTGAAGAGAAGATGACCGTGTCCATACTCTCCGTTTCCACATATTCCTCTAACTGAAGCGCATCCCCTTTGATGACATCCCAACGATGGCGCTCCAATTGCTTTTTACGTTTAAGTGCCTCAATGACATTTACAGAAATATCAAGACCTAATGGCTTCGCATCTGGTCTTTCCTGTTCGATCAGATCCAGCAGTACACCCCCGCCGGGTCCAATATCCAGTATGCGGGTTCCAGTCACATAATCTAAAATGACCCTTTTGTAATCTACGGTCTGGTTCATATCTGTAAGGTACGTTTCCTCATTGTGAAAGCGATCATACGCATCGCGCCGTAATCCGAACAGATCGAACAGCAGCAGGACTGCTTTGTCATACAGAGGCGTTTTTTCTGCCTCAATACAAAAGTCAATCAGTTTCTCAGCCGCAGATGAAAATACAAAATTAAAAAATACAGTACTCGGCAGCTCTTCTTTATGCTCCACGATCACACTCAAATGAGGATTATGCTTCCGTTTTCCTTTTGAAATGTCCTGCCAAGACAGTGCACTTAAATATTTTTCTATCATTCGTTTTTTATATACGTTAATTTTCTTGACACCACGATAGTCATAATACATCGTATTCATGAGCGATTCGAAACTGATATGGCGAACGGTCGCAGGCTGTTCCTGCCCTGTGCCATCCCTTAATGTGAGTAAAAATACCTTTACCAGTTCTTGAAGTGAAAAATCTTGCAAAGCTGATTCTACATACCAAAGTGTCCGATTCTCCAACGGAGCCAGCGCCTTCTCTACATTCAACTCCCGCTCTAGTTCTGTGTAAGCCTGCTCGAACGGCTCCCCTTCATGAATGGAAACCGACCGTAACCTTTCCAGTCGCTCCTTTACACTCCAGACTACAGGTGCGTTATCCCATGCAATCCAGCCGATCAGCTGCTCCACTTCACTGCGTACTTGATCCCATAATGCAGGTTCCACCCCGGCGATAATACACTCGTTCAGGGCCCGTAAAACAAGCTCCAGTTCCTCAGGGCTTAGCCAGCCCTTACGAGTAATTTCAAGCAGCAGTCGATTTTCAGCAAAAGGAATTTCCCCCCGTATATATTGCCCTATCAATCCATGCGTCTCAATCAGAATTCGGGTCATGCTATTGCGCGGGTAAGCAGGGGACTCCGCTTGGGCCTGTCTGACATACAGTTGGGAGGATCCGATATTATGTACAAATAAATTAATACCCTCATGCTGCCAGCGTAGCCGTTCGCGGACTGTGCCTCCTTTGGCTGTCTCAGACCATACCAATACATCCTCCAGTAGCTCTTTAACCCAGAATGACAATGGAAGTCCGTCCAAAATAAGCAACGTACGCTCCACGTAATCCAGTACAGGATTGGCATCCTTTAACTCACCTATAGATCGAATGCGTTCCAAATTTACAATACGCTCCTCAGCCGAAACAAGCAGCTTTAACCAAGTCGGTGTATCCCAGGCCAGATCATTTTCTTTCCTGTAATTAGCAATGGCTTTTAACGATTGCAACATTTTTCTCACCTCGTGTGATTCGGATTCGGTATGCACAGGAGACTTTGAATAAGACATTTGGATTAAAACCTTGTATATACTACACTTTACCATACATTTGTAACTTCCACCTCGTGGAAAATATTAAACATTTGTATCAATCAACCGCTTGACATACTTTCCAAACGCACACATAACCCTCAAGTGCACTAGACAGTGCCACTTCAGACAAAACAAATGACCGTAACTTCCATATAAGGAATTACGGTCAGCCTGTTTATTTCCATATACAGTTTAACGACACGACTCCCACTACCTCCATCTTCCGAACTTATCATTCTGTACTTCGTTAACCTGTCCAAAAAATACCTGCATGATCTATTTCTACCTGTTCGAGCTGTTCTTCAAAGCACGGATTAGGTGCAATCTCTTTTACACGCTGCCAGCTTTCAGCCTCTTGCCGGGCATATACATGCCAATGATTTTCTTCCCAGCGAAATTGGACAATGTCCGTGCGATCCCACAACTCAGTTTCATTAGAAGGCCTTTCCTCCGTCAAGATCAAACAGTTATCCTCTATTTGATAAATGAGCCGCACGTCAGAACGCACGTAGCCTGGCACCTTTAGCGCAATATAGCCATTCAGCAGGTATTCAACCTTTTTAACGGTAAACGGATCAATCCGTTCGTTCACGAGATTTCCACCCCTTGATCAATTCGTAAATATTACGATTTAAATATAGCAGAAATCGAAGTTTTTGAAAAGAGTCCTTCATGCCGTCCCAAAATCAAAAAGATATCCTCCAGCCTGAAGGCTCAGAAGATATCTCATTACTCTTGTTATACGCAGCCGAATCATAATCCCCTATGATTTCTAGAAAGTTAAAGTGCCACTGTGCAACACGTCAACCATCTATAATAAATTTCGCTTATTTATCAACAGAAACGCCATCTGGTACTGGAATACCAAAATCAGGTGTTCCATCTTCTTTCCAGTAGAACGGCTGCACACGTGTATGACGATTCGGATCATACAGCGGGTCGCCTGTAATTTCCTTGTAATTCCGGGCGTGATATACGATTACATCGCTACCATCAGCAGCAACCGTAAAACTGTTATGACCTGGCCCGAATTGTCCTGTTTCCTCATGGGTGCAGAATACCGGCTGAGGTGATTTCGTCCATGATTTCGGATCAAGTAAATCCGCATTCTCATCTGCCGTCAACAGACCCATGCAATAATTGTGGTCTGTGGCGCTAGCTGAATAACTGATAAAGATCCGCCCGTTCCGTTTCAGAACCGCTGCTCCTTCATTCACCTTAAAACCGATGATTTCCCAATCATATTCAGGAGTGGAGATCATCACCTGCTCACCGCGCAACGTCCATGGATTGCTCATTTCGGAAATATACAGATTGGAATTACCGACGATGTCAGGGTCCTTCTGAGCCCACACATAATACAAAACTCCATTATGCTGGAAGGTTGTCGCATCGAGAGCGAACGTCTCCCAACGGGTTTTGATCTGTCCTTTTTCCACCCATTCCCCTTCCAGAGGATTAGCTGAATCATTTTCAAGCACGAACATCCGGTGGTCGAACAGGCCTTCCTTCGTTTCTGTTGTACGAGCTGCTGCAAAATAAATGTACCATTTGTCGTTTATATAGTGAATTTCCGGTGCCCAAATGTTCGCACTTAACGGGCCCGTTTCATATTTGTGCCACACTGCGACAGGCTCTGCTGTACTCAAGCCTTGAATAGTACTTGCTCGTCGAACCTCAATGCGGTCATACTCTGGTACAGATCCGGTGAAATAATAGTATCCGTCACTATGCTTGTAAATCCAAGGGTCTGCCCGTTGCTCAATGACCGGATTATTAAAGGGTACAGTTTGATTCATGGTTATTCTCTCCTCTATGTGTAGTATGTAGTTCATACAATTAATCGCTGATACGCTTTCCCCAAATGGAAATTCCCTTTTCATTCATACCCGTGAAAATTAAAGTATGGCGACCAAGCTCCCAGTCCCATGAAGGAAGCAATAACAATTCTTCCTTAGTTCCTTCGGATGTATTGCTCCAATCCATTGTTAGAGTACGCCTGCCATCAAAGCTCCAGTGACCTTCAAGAGAACCGCTAGTTGCCCGCCCTCCATCTTCTAGACGGAGCTGTTCAGCTTCCACCTGGCCGTCTACTTCCTGCTTTATCACGATGCGCTCCCAGTTGCCGGATAATAGCCTTTTGGGTATATCCTGCTCCTTTTCGCCGGCATAGCGCTCTGGAGAGACGACCGGCCAGCCCTCTGTCGTCCACAATATTCTGCGTACATGCAGGTACGGCCAGCTCTTGTCCGTTTCTCCTCGCGCATGATGTACAATATAATAATCCGCACCGTCCTTCAGGACAGAATTGTGACCTGGCGCAACCCAGCCTTCTCCTTCGCTGAACCGATAACCGCCCAATACCTTGTTTCCAATCTCGTATTGAGGCAAATAGTTGGTATCTGCCATATCATGTCCATTCATGTCCACATAAGGGCCTGTGATAGAATCTGAACGGGCAACGCGAACATTGTAGTCCTCAAACAAAGAATCATACGAGACGAACAAGTAGTATTTACGGAACATTGGATTGTACACAATGTATGGTCCTTCTACAGCACCGTCCTTAGTTGCCCGATCTCTGGCAGCGATATTTTTACCATAGCCAGATTCTTTGAGCTTTCCAGTCTGGGGATCAAGCGGTGTAATATAAATACCGCCGAAAAAAGAGCCGTATACCATCCATGGATTACCCTCTGCATCCAGCACCGGATTGGCATCAATCGCATTCAGCTTGTCATGCTCTTTCGTTTTAACGACCAGCCCCTCATCCTTCCAAGGGCCTTCCGGGGAGCTGGATGTCTGCAATCCGATCGCAGACCGTGTGCTGCCAAAGGTAGAAGCAGAGTAATACATCCGATAGGTATCACCCATCTTGATGACGTCCGGTGCCCACAGATTGGTTGCCGATGACCACGATTCTGCTTCCTTTGGAATGCCGGGGAGTGCATACTGCACCCAATTCCAATGAATCAGATCAGTCGATTTGCGTACCATGACACCGGGTCTCAATTCTCCACCTGTCTTTACATCCGTTGAGTAGACATAATAGCCTTGATCTGTTTTGATAATCGCCGGGTCATGTGCATTGTTAATGGTCCAGCGCTGTTCATCGTTAATCGTACTTTGATCATACAAGTGATCGGGAGGCGGAGCCTGCGGATACACAGGGTCCGGAGTGTTATCCCCACAGCCAGATAGACCCAGCATGAGCAGCATAACCATAACTGTTATTCTCCTCCTTCCTTTACCCATTACATATTGTAACTGCCTTACATCATTCATGCGTACCCTCCAAGTGTCAATTAACCTTTGACACCCGAAATAGCAACCGATTCAATAATTTGTTTCTGGAAGATCAAGAATATAATCAGTACAGGTAACAAGGCTATTATTGATGCTGCCATTATAAGCGGATAGTCCGTCTGAATGGCGTAAGTCGCATTAAAATTCGCGATAACCAGTTGCAATGTCTGCGTTTCTGGTGAGTTCAAGTAAATAATCGGTGCCAAATAATCGTTCCAAATCCCCATGAACCATAAAATAAGCTGTGCCGCAACTGCTGGCTTAATGAGCGGGAACGTAATCGACGAATAGAGTCGGAAATAAGAACTTCCGTCAATTTTCGCAGCTTCGATAATGGCATCCGGTACACTAAGCAAGTACTGCCGCAGGAAAAAGATCATAACTACATTTCCGAACAAACCCGGAACGATCAGAGGCAAAAGTGTATCAACCCAGCCAAGTTTGGAAAACATCATAAACTGTGGAATCATAACCGTTGGGTATGGAATCATCATAGATGCGATGAGTGCCAAAAACAGTTTGTTTTTATGGGGAAATCTCAGCTTAGCAAATGCAAAAGCCGCCACACTGGATGTAAAGGTACCTACAACGGTAACACTTACAGCTACAATCACGCTGTTCTTGATTCCGCTTAACAAAGGCCCTGCTTCCCAAATTTCCTTATACTTGCCAAACTGGAACACCTCTGGTATCCATACTGGTGGAAGAGCAAAGACATCCTGCTTTTCTTTCACTGAAGTGGACAGCATCCAAAGCAGCGGCGCGATCATCACAATCGCTCCAATCGCTAGTGCAATAAAGATAATGATATTGGTAACTTTCGTTTTTTGACTATGGGACATAATCAGACTCACTCCTTTCCGCGAAAATCAATCCCCATCAAAGGACGATTTTTCATTCATTTTGAATTGAATCAAAGTTACGATAAAAATGAAGATGCCGAGAATCATAGCCATCGCGGAGGCATATCCCATTTGCAGGTTTTTAAATGCCTTATCCCAAATATAAAAGACGATTGAGGCGGATGAGTATTCCGGACCCCCTGTAGGTGTCATAATGTTCATTTCAGTAAAGATTTGCGAACCACCAATGATATTAGTTACGACCAGGAAAAAAGTTACTGGTTTCACCATTGGCCATGTAATATTGCGGAACATTTGGAATCCGCTAGCTCCATCTAGCTCTGCTGCTTCATAATAAGAGCGAGATACGCTTTGCAGGGCTGCCAAATATAGCAGCATCGTATATCCGAGACCCTTCCAGACGGTCATGAGGATCAAGGCCGGTTTGACCGTATCCTTATCCATTAGCCAGTTAGGACCCTTAATACCGAATATTTCGAGGAATTGGTTCACCAAACCATAGTCCCCGTTGTATGCCCAGTTCCACATAATAGAAACGGCAGCCAACGAAGAAATAACCGGGATATAGTAAATCACACGAAATGTTGTCGTACCTGGAATCTTGCGATTCAAACCTAGTGCCAGCAGTAAAGCTAGTACAAGACCGATTGGAATACCTAGCATTAAGAAAAGAGTATTGTACATCGATTTATAAAAGAGCTCATCGCTAAATAAATCTTTAAAATTGTCGAGACCAATAAAGTTCATTTGTCCCAATCCGTCCCAGTCTGTAAAAGAGCCGTATAATGAATAGACAAACGGGAATAACGTAAAGATTAGCAGACCGAGAATAGGTGGAAGAATAAATAAGTATCCATATACCTTCTCTTTGCGGTAGAGATTAGATTTGGTTATCACAGGGCTCACCTCTGTTTCTAATTTGGAATGAAGATGATGTTAGCAGCATGATATTCAGCCACTAACATCATCCTTTTTTCCTCTATTTACGCATTATTTCTGTGATTTTTTCTCTTGCTCCACCGCTTTATCCAGCAGTTTCTGCATCTTCGGTTGTTCTTGTTTCACATAATCTGCCGCCGTAATTTTACCATCCAGCACAGGTTGAATATCTGTGAAGAAAATATCGTACCATTCTGCATTATACGTATAGTTGCCTGGTAATGAGCGTCCATAGTCATTTACGATATCAATAAATTCTTGTTTATTGTTAGGCTTGGTTTTCGTATCTTTGGACCATTCATCAGCCATGTCCAGCAGATTCGGAATTTGTACCTTGGCATCTACGAGCTGCTTCATTCCTTCTTTAGAAGTCGTCAGATAGTTAACCAGTTCAACAGCTTCATCCGGGTATTTTGTTTTAGAGGAAACGCCGATACCCAGAGAACCGATCCATGTTGCTGATTTGCCAGTCGATCCGGCTGGGAACGGCAGTAAATCATATTCGAATGGCAGTTTTTCAAATGTACTCATATCCCAAGGACCAACCGGGAAGAATGCCATTTCGCCCTTCATCCAACGTTGGTATGTGTCCAATGTTTGTGATTGTTCAATACCAGGTGTGATTTTATATTTGTTTTGCATGTCAGCAAAGTACTGAAGAGCTTCCGCAAATTTCGGATCATCAATCGTTACTTTCGTTTTGCTCTCATCCAGCCAATCAGCCCCATTACTCCATACAAAGGCTTGCAATGCCCACTGAACGTTAAAACCTGTACCGTATTGATCTGGCTTGCCGTCACCATTGGTATCTTTGGTCAACTCTTGGCTAACCTTGATAAATTCATCCCATGTATACGGTTTGTCTTTGTCAGGCAATGGAACGCCCGCTTTTTCGAACATCGTTTTGTTGTAGCCAAGTGCGAATGGACCTAAGTCCTTCGGCATACCGTAAATATCTCCTTGACCGGCCATTTTACCGTCATAGCGATACAAATCTATACCGTATTTCCAGATGTTATCCAGTTTAATATCCTTGTTCTTCTCAATGTAAGGAGTGAGATTCTTCAATACCCCACTGTTTACATAAGCTTTCACATCTCCAGGGGCAAAGTAAAAGATATCTGGAAGATTATTTCCTGTGATCGCAGCTCTTAGCTTTGTAGCATATTGATCCGCTGCCGTCACGACCATTTTAACTTTTACGCCAGGATGTTCCTCTTCAAATTTCTTGATTACTTCCTTATAAGCCTTTTGTTCATCTGTGCCACCACGGAACATGAATGTCAGTTCCTTACTTCCATCACTACTGGAACTTCCCCCACTACAACCAGCCAGTGCAGCCACCATTAACAACAGAACAACCATTGTTATTGCAAAACCTTTTTTCTTTATCAACGCGACCCCTCCTAAATTTAAATGAAACCGCATACATTTAGTGTTAAAATAACTTTATACCACTCGGCCTAATCTTTAACTGTGCGGTACACAACCCGTTGTTGATTGCCGCTGTGATTATCATCCCTCTCATGTACCATATAATTAACATTTTACTTTATCAATAATGAATTCGTTTACAAACAAAATATAGCATGCCTTTCCTCGGTTCGTCAATGTATTTTTCAATCTTTTTAAATAATTATAAAACATAGATTAGAGTAACATGGAAAGCAAAATTAAATCGTATTTAAGTTAACTTTTATCGAAATAATCAGTGATAAAGCTTAAATACGATTTATTTTTGAAGTAATTCTTACTTCGGAGTTTAATTTGCTCCCCTCTTTATTTAGTAAAAAAAATTTACAAAAAAGCAGTTTACTTCTTTTTGATTTTATTTTAACATAAATCAAAGTAAATATATAAGCGCTTACATCACAATTTTTATAGATAAGGATGGTCTATAGCTATGATTTATATTAAGGACTTAATGTCAGGATTAGATATTTTTAAAGCACTGGGTTCAGAAATCCGCATTCAAATTCTCGAGTTACTTGCCTACCAGGGACAAAGTATGAATGACATTGCTAACAAACTTAATTTGAGCAACGGTACCATTACAATGCATATTCGAAAATTGGAAGAATGCGGCCTTGTGGAGATCAATACCGTGAGCGGCAAGCACGGCACCCGAAAAATGTGCTATTTGAACAAGGATAAACTGATGGTAGATTTGCGCAGTAGAGAACAAAAAAATGTGTATGAGGTTGAGATTCGCGTAGGTCATTATAGTAACTATCAAGCGTCCCCCACTTGTGGATTGGTGACCCGAGACAGCATTATCGGCGATTTTGATGATCCACGCTATTTTGCAGATCCCGGGCGGCTGGAGTCGGAAATGATCTGGATGGCTGAGGGCTTTTTGGAATACCGTATCCCCAACTATCTGAAAGCGAATCAATCCTTTAAAGAAATTCAATTCTCCGCAGAACTGGGCTCAGAAGCACCCTGCTATTGTGAGGAATATCCCTCCGACATTTGTTTTCACATTAACGGTATCCCTATTGGGCACTGGACCAGCGCCGGAGATTTTGGAGAAGTGCCGGGGGTTCTCAATCCAGATTGGTGGCCACCGCATCTGAATCAATATGGTATGCTCAAATTAATTCGCATCAATCAACAAGGCAGCTTCATTGACGGGTGCCGCATTTCCGAGGTCACAATAGATGATATTAACCTTAACTATAAAAGCGACATTACACTCCGTCTATCTGTAACCGATGAATCAGAAAACAAAGGAGGACTCACTATTTTTGGCAAAAGATTCGGGAATTTCAGTCAGGATCTGCTTGTGCGCGTGCTTTACGATGTGCATGGGGAGGACAACGCCAACTCCTGACTCGCCACATGTAAAAATAGGCCGAAGCCTGTATTCATGGAATACATGTCCTCGGCCTAAACATCCTGATCCTCACTTAAAGAGATATAGATCAATAAATAAAAAATGACTGCTATCCCAAACACCAGCCAGCAAAAGGACAGCAAATGAAGCCTAGGTCCAGCATATACTCCCCATCTCCAAATATCCGTAAGGAGCACCAGTGGCTGCAACAACACATCCCAGCTATTCCAGCGAGCAAATCTGCCTATATATACGCCTATGCTGTCCAGCCACAACAACACCAAAACTACAGCCCATGCGAGCCCCTTTGAACAAATCCTCCTCAGCATATGATGGATCACCAACACACAAAGGGATGTAAGAAAAAGGCCAAGCCCTGCTGCTGAAAAAGACGTAAATAAGATTAACCAAAATTGGGTGTTCAACCAAAAACGTGTATCAGGATTCACATCGTAAAAACGAAACGCATGAAGTAACTCAGTCACCAAATAGAGAGCATTCGGCAGAAAAAACAACCATACAATTAAAGAGAAAAATAAAAGAATACTCCTCACTTTTGTACTTCGCAGTCTGGATAAAGCCATCATGCCGAGAGTGATAAAGACCGGAACCCAGGCCAGGAATATATCCCAGTACAGAAATTGATACATCCTCGTTCCGCTTGTGGACTGTAAATACATAATGAGCCCGAAACAGCCCAACGTAGCTACAAGCAGCACTCCCAACAAACTGGGCAGCTTGTAACCCTTCCTTCTTAACAGCAAGTTTCCATCTACCTCCTGCCTGAGTTGCGTATATACGTCTTTTCTAATCCTAATTTTATAACGCTTTCATATTAAGAAAGAGGGTCTTTGTCTGTTTACTCCACGTTTCGTATGTCCTCAGATACATGGTTTGTTATCGTCAAGGCATCAAAGGTAACAGCACAGCCCTCCCCCACGGGAGATTGAGCAACAACTCCGACTTTTAGCTGGTTAGGAACATTCATCCCAAAATATCTCGCCAGCTTCCAATGCTGACCATCTGATGAATAATGAAATGCAAAGCAATTTCCAGCTCGTGCCACTCGTAAATACGGATTGGACACGTCCATCGCCCCAGAGATACAATCATCAGATGTATCCCGAGTGACCACACTAAGAATAGATGGAATGCTTTCGAAATATTCAAAACACAGCTTAGCCCAGCGGGTATCATCCGCCATTATCATCAAACATCCTGAATCATAAGGCTGCTTCATATCAACACGAACCCTCGTCCATATTGTAAAATCACCTTGAAGCGTTGTATGCAAAAAGGGTGCGGACGATTTAGTCGCTGCGCCGGACGGATCCCTAAAGAAATCTGCCTGTGAAGGTGCAAAAATTTGCAAAGACTTGGTATCATCAAATCTCCATTCTGTCGGCTCATTGATCCAGCTCCAATCCGCCGGCAAAACTTCATCGCTAAAGCGTTCAAATACGTTCATATGGATACCATTCCTCTCTGGCAATATAGTCATATAACACATTGAAATCTGGGGCACAATCCCCTTGATACCACTATATACGTTATTTTCCAGTCGTCAATAATGATGATATGTCTTTAGAGTTTATGAAAAAAAGACTTGCCATCCTGAAATGTTGTGCTTATAATTACACCTAACTTGATACAGTAACAAATTTCAATGACGAGAACGAGTAAGCTATACAGCGGATTTGCAGAGAGTTGGGGCAGGTGAAAGCCAACATTCCGAGGGTAGCCGAACGCCATCTCTGAGAAGCGGGCTGAACCTGAAGTAAGCTCTGCCGCCTTTCCAGCGTTAACCGGAACACGTATTGATGGATACGTGAACAGAGTGTCATTTCCTATGGAATGAAACTAGGGTGGTAACACGGGTATAAACTCGTCCCTTTTACAGGGGCGGGTTTTTTTGTTTTTCAAAAAGGAGGAAATCATCATGACAAATGTATCGACAGTAGTATCTATAACCGATTTTTTGACTCCAGCTGTACGGGAAATGCCGCCTTCAGGCATCCGTAAGTTTTTCGAATATAGTACAGGCAGAAAAGATATTGTATCGCTTGGTGTCGGTGAACCCGACTTTGTAACCCCTCAACATGTCAGAAAGGCCTGTATCACAGCACTGGAAAATGGCAAAACATCATACACACCAAATGCCGGTCTTCCTGAGCTTCGTGAGGAGATTGCCGGGTATCTGGAGAGCAACTTCAACACATCCTACAACCCGACAGATGAAATCATGGTTACCATTGGCAGCAGTGAAGCCCTAGATTTGGCACTACGCGCCCTCATCTCAACACACGATGAAATACTCATTCCGGCTCCATGTTATATTTCGTATTCGCCCATCACGTTTCTGAACGGAGGACATACCGTAACGGTTGAAACCTCTGCGAATCAGCAGTTCAAGCTGACAGCTGAGGCACTTCAAGCCAAGCTGACTCCACGATCCAAAGTGCTTATTCTCTGTTACCCGAATAATCCAACGGGTGGGGTGATGACCTATGAGGATTGGCTACCGATTGCCCGCCTGGTTGAGGAGCATAATCTTGTCGTCATATCAGACGAAATTTATGCTGAACTGACCTATGGACAGAAGCATGTAAGCTTCGCTGCTCTGCCAGGAATGAAAGAGCGCACCCTGCTCATCAGCGGCTTTTCCAAAGCATTTGCGATGACAGGCTGGAGGGTCGGCTATGTGTGTGGCCCCAGAGAGTTGATTTCGGCTATGCTGAAGATTCATCAATATACCGCCATGTGCGCTCCTATTATCGGGCAAATTGCCGCTATTGAATCCCTGCGTAATGGGCTGGAGGAAAAAGATCGTATGATGGAATCCTACAATCTGCGTAGAAAATGGTTCGTTGAAGGCCTATGTCAGACAGGACTGCCATGTCACGAACCAAACGGTGCCTTCTATGCTTTTCCCTCCATTATGCACACAGGGTTAAACTCAGAGCAGTTTGCCAAGCGGTTGCTGGAAGAAGAAGGAGTCATTACTGTACCCGGTTCCGCATTTGGCCCAGGCGGCGAGGGCTTTATCCGCTGCTCGTATGCATCATCGCGAGATCAGTTGGAAATGGCTTTGGAGCGCATTAGCGCATTTTTGAAGCGCCTGTAAATGCGATTTTTCCTATCTTGAAATGAACATGAGTACTGGATGAACCCTACTGTAACAGCTTCTGAATAAGCTTTTTCTGGTGTGCTGGCAAGCCTTCCGGCCATTCCCCTACACGGCAATAACAAATGTCGGAGACTTCAGCGCTTGGTCGGAAAGTACCCGGAATGTCCGGTCGTCCTAGTCTTTAGGATGTCCGATATTCAGAACGTTTTGCACAAAATCAGTCTTGGCATCCGTGTACGCTTCACGATCATGCTGATTTTCCATCGCCAGCCGCCTTTTTAATACATCATATTGCTGAATCAGCTCAGGCTGTTCACGAAGTCGGTTCCGAAACAATAGCTGCCGATCCCAATGCTCATCAGATTTCAGTATGAGATGCAGATGTCCCTTTCTTTGATCCTGTTCCACTTTAACCAAAAATCTTCTCCATTCCCGACCGTCCAATTCAGGCGGAACATAGTTCCAGCCTGCTGGTTGTAAAGTAGAAACGATCTGTTCCAGTTGATCCCAAGATTCTAATTTTGCCATTATGTCAATAATGGGCTTAGCGGAAAGATTGGGAATTGCCGTGCTTCCTATATGTTCGATTTCCGTCACCTTAAACGGCAGTAATAACTCCCGCAACTGGTGAATGATCTTTAGGCCCTGCTCTGACCAGGCAGGATCAGGATTCACTATTTTTACAGGCTCCGTAGCCCACACCGGCCAATGTTCCTGGTTTTGCTCCTCATGCATTCATGATCCCCCCCTAATTTCTATTCATGTATTCTCTCTTCAACTGTATCTTTTTGAATATCCTTAACACCATCTTGTAACTTACGGCTGTATAACTGAGCATTTTCCGCATCAAAACAAACAAAAATAATCTCATTCAAAGCCGAATGTTCACGTACAAAACGTGTCACTTCCTGTATAGCAATATCCGCCGCCTTTTCTTTCGGGAAACGGTAGATGCCTGTGCTGATATTCGGAAAGGCAATGCTTCGTGCATTCAGTTTTAAAGCTAATTGGAGTGCATTATGGTAGCATTTCGCCAATAGCTCCTCTTCCCGATGGTCGCCACCATTCCACACAGGGCCGACGGTATGAATAACATATTGGGCATCCAGCTTGCCAGCTGTGGTATAAACTGCCTCTCCTACGGGACATCCACCCTGCTTGTTTCTGATACTTACACAATCTTCTAAGATAGCCGGACCGCCAGCCCTATGAATCGCGCCGTCTACGCCACCGCCACCCAGCAAGCTTGTATTGGCTGCATTGACAATAATATCCGCCTTACAACGGGTAATATCCCCTTGCATCACACGTATTGTCACGTTTAATAGTTCAATTTGGGTATCCATTGATCCTCTCCCTCTTCTAAAAATCAACTCGTTTATATAGTCATCTTATAGTCTCTACAGGCAATTTCTACTATATCGTCATAGGTTTTCAACATATAGTGCTTTAGATTTTTCCCCCGTGCGCTTGCTACTGTAGCTAATAACGGCGTATCTATAAGCTCATCAAAGCTGCTGCCCTGCGTATATTCCCGTTCAGACATGTGCAAAGCGACGTCCAATTCAATCATGTTGAAGTAGTAGACTTCTGTAAATATCAGTTCATAAGGCACAAAATCATCTGCTGCTTCCGTTGCCAGCCCCCCATTAATCTCTCCCTTTAAAATCAGCTCCTTCTTCGAATAATTCATATGCACATGGTCCAAATAGATCGCATCTCGTCCATACAATACTCCAATCGGGGTTTGAACGGCCTTTATCTGTGGCATCCACGCTACCCTCCCTTCATCTCTATTTACCATCCAGCAACATAAGTGCGGTCGCAACCGCATGATCCACAAAAGAACGCTCTGGGCGTGATTTCATCATCACGGTAATCCCGATTAACAAAGAGACCAACATATGCGCCAAAGCCCGTGCATCCATAGTCGCCTCAAGCTCCCCAGATTGAACACCACGTTCGAGGGTCTCCTGAAAGACAGCAGAAAGATACATTTGATGTTCTCTAGTTAAAATTTCGAATTTTTCATCATGAGGGGCTAATTCTACCATCGTGTTGATGCAAAAGCATCCCTTATTGGGTCCCTCCTCGTACTCTTCTGCCACCACTCCTCCAAAAAAATTGTAAAATGCTTCTTTTACAGATGAACTATTTTGCAGCTTAGCCCTTACACAAGCTGCATGAGATTGCGTATATTTGCGCAGCGCGGCTTCGAATAATTGCTTCTTGTCTCCAAAAGCAGCGTAAATGCTAGGACGCTGAATTCCCATTTTGAAGGTTAAATCGCTTAAAGAGGTAGCCTCGAATCCTTTTTCCCAAAAAATTTGCATCGCTGCATCCAACGCTTGATCTTCATCAAATTCCCGTGGTCGAACCATAAGCAGCTCCTTCTTTTCGTATCGTTCAGTATATTAAGATTGTATGATTACGAAAAGGAACTGTCAAATATGTACAGGATAAACTCTTGACATAACATATATGCACGAGTTATATTGACCTAAATTAATTACATACCAATCGGTATATTATACTTAACGGTATGTAACTTACAGAAAGCGATGTGGTATGTGAAAATGAAGACGTCAGAAGAAAAAGCGGTACTCTTCCCTCATCAAACGGTAGCAAATGCTACCGAAACAGCCCCCATTCCCTCCCTGTCCCGATCTGTGGCACTCCTATTTGCCATAGCCTGCGGGCTGGTTGTCGCTAACATTTACTATGCACAGCCACTGCTGGATGCGCTGGCAAATGAATTTGGCATTACGCACTCATCGGTAGGCATGGTCATTACCATCACGCAAATTTGTTATGCATTGGGTTTATTGCTGCTCGTTCCGCTTGGCGATCTTTTGAATCGACGGCGGCTGATCGCTGGGCAAATGCTACTGTCCGTGCTGGCATTAAGCGTGGTTAGCTTTGCTCCTACTCGTACAATACTGCTTATGGGAATGGCAATGGTTGGACTGCTGGCTGTAGTTACTCAAACACTCGTGGCTTTCGCCTCTACCTTGGCTAATCCGACTGAACGGGGTAAGGTCGTAGGTCTGGTGACCAGTGGAGTCGTTATTGGCATTCTGCTTGCACGAACCGTGGCCGGTGTATTAACTGATCTGGCAGGCTGGCGTTCAGTTTACCTTGTTTCTGCTATACTTACGCTGTTTATGGCTGTAGCTCTGTTGCGGGTGTTGCCAAAGAACGAACCCACGAGTGCGACACTTTCCTATCCGCAGCTGCTCCGATCGGTTATCTTGTTGTTCGTGCAAGAACGAATTCTACGCATTCGCGCTGTCCTTGCGTTGCTCATTTTTATGGCATTCAGCATATTGTGGACTTCGCTTGTGTTACCTCTCAGTGCCCCGCCTCTATCTCTTTCACATACAGCCGTCGGAGCCTTTGGCCTGGCTGGAGTCGCCGGAGCATTAGCAGCAGCACGAGCAGGGCGTCTTGCTGATCAAGGCTTGGGACAACGGACGACAGGTATCGCACTCGTTGTATTGCTGCTGTCCTGGTTACCTATCCGCTACACCGAGCATTCTTTGTTCGCTTTAGTTCTTGGCGTAATACTTTTGGATTTGGCCGTACAGGCTGTACATGTCACCAACCAAAGCTTGATTTTCAATGTTCGCCCTGAGGCACGGAGCCGACTTACCGCAGGCTACATGATATTTTATTCCATCGGTAGCGCCATCGGGGCTATTGCTTCCACTCATATGTACATCTATGCCGGATGGAACGGGGTGTGTCTATTAGGAGCTGGTGTCAGTGCTCTGGCTCTCATCTTTTGGGCTGTGACCCGACGTTCAACTTGATGGGGAGAATGCTATGGATTGAATCAGAAAAAACCGCCGGGTCCACGACAATGACCGGGTGGTTCTCTTCTGTCACGACAAAATCATCACTTGATTGCGATATAAATCAAAACAGGTTCATCAGGACTGCCATACACTTCAAAATCACCTGTGTATGTCCGCTCCCCTTGTCCCGCGGCAGCCCACGCCCAAATCGTCTGCCATACACGGAAGACAGAAGAGGGTTCCTGAGTGGCCTGAAAAATAGCATAGCGTGCAGCCGGAATGACAAGTTCTTCAAGATCGTCAGGAGTTTGGAAATCAACAGCCGCTTCCTTCCCGATAAAGAATGTATACTCACCCAAAGCTCCATTTTCATAGTCAGTATAGCAACCATAGACGGAAGCAGATCCTTCATGCCCCCTGATCCGACCTGGCACACCCTCGCTCCAAAAACGTTCCCACATGTTTGGAATGATCCCGTGAGATGTTTGTTCCTTCTGATTATTTGTACGTGCTTTTAGTCCAATTAAATGGATTTCACCTCGGTATTCCTCCCGAATGGGTCCATCAAGTTGAAGCTCTGTATCCTCTAAAGACCTCCACCTTTTCAAATGCGGTAGGTAATTACGCAGCATCGAAGTCGCTTCTTCTGCCTGCATCCCCTCTTCTACCAGGATAGGCACACACTGCTGAATCATCCCCTCCATAGTCAATTCAGGCTGTACAAATTCGCCTTCCTTGTAACAATACTTGCAATACTCATCCGTTTTATGATGTTGTGCATCCGTTCCATATTGGTCCTCATGCTCCAGCGGCATCCCACAACTTTGACAAGCTTTATCCATCCTCGTAAATCCCCTTTCGCTATCTGATATCAGGTATGCCACCAGTATAACGAAACAAACCTGACAACTATGGGTCAGGTTTGTTTTACTTTAATCTAATAATTCCTTTATGATTCCCGAACTTCTTCGTAATTAGACGCAATACGCAGCGCCATCTTATGAATCTTGTCCCGCAAATGGGCTGGTTCTTTGACAACCACATCCGGTCCCAGGCTTAAAATAAATCCGTACGCCCATGCATCCTCAGGAAACGGGACCGAGACCGTATAGATCCCTTCCTCCTGCTCGGTCAATGCTTCTACGCCAAACCAGTCCTCCGCCAGATGCCTTGAGTTACGGTTAAATTGTAGCGTAAATGGTTGTACGGCCCTGGATACCTCCATCCGCCCCTCATTCCACGGCAACACTTCATAAGAAAGATCCCTGCGAGCAAAAACGGTCTCTGTAACCACAGGGTCACTCATGCGGGAAAGCTTGAATAGACGAAACTGCTCCCTATCGGGACAATATGCATATACAAACCATTGTTGTCCTTTCAGAACGAGCGTATGCGGTTCAACATTCCGTTCTGTAATGGCTCCCCCCGCATTTCGATAGGTAAAGGCGACAGTGCGCGCTTGGCTCATTGCTTCTTTTACCTTTATCAATTTGCCTTCCTGCGCAGCCCGATTTCCCCATCCCGAATGATCGACGATAAACTGTGTGGTATGGACACTAAATTGCTCTTTCCCAGACTCTGGTATAATACTTTCAAATTTATGAAGTAACCGCGACACATTCGGGCCGCCCAACGACGAGGACAAACTCTGCAGCCCCATTACAATGTCCTTGACATCATGATCCGTCAACATACTGCGATCCAGGCGGTATCCTTCCATCAAGCCGATCCCCCCATTGGCTCCCTGATAAGTCACCACCGGAATACCTGCCATACTAATCGCTTCAATATCTCTATAGATCGTCCGGATCGAAACCTCATATAAATCAGCCAGTTCCTTCGCTTGTATTCTATTTTTCTTTAGCAGCAAAATGACGATAGAAAGCAATCGGTCAATTTTCATTTTTTCAAAACCTTTCACCATTAATAAAAATAAGCAATGAACTCCTCATCGTATTCCTTCATCTTACTCTATCTCTTATCTTGGGATTTAGCAAAAATCCAATGAGCGACTATCAATGAACAAGATATAGATCGAAATGGTTTAGTTCGTCTAAATCTTGCACTTCGGAGCGACTAGTATCGAATTTTGCAAAATCCGGATCTAAAATGAATCTGTTATTCTTCAATTAAAATAACCTCAGGTACTCTATCCAGCCGAATAGAATGCCTGAGGTTTCAATAACTCCTTACAAATTATGATTCGTAGCGCTTCAGCACAATGACCGCATTATGACCACCGAAGCCGAAAGAATTAGATAGCCCAATATTTAGTAGAGCCTTGCGCGCTTCGTGAGGCACATAATCCAGATCGCAAGCCGGGTCCGGATTGTCCAGGTGCATCGTTGGTGGAATGATGCCCTCCCGTAGGCTTTGCACAAGCGCAATCGCTTCGACCCCGCCCGCAGCTCCCAGCATATGACCCAGCATGGACTTATTCGCAGTAACCGGAATCTGATAGGCATAGTCGCCAAACAGTTTGTGGATTGCCAAAGTTTCAGCGGTATCCCCTACAGCTGTACTCGTTGCGTGGGCACTGATCACGTCCACTTCTTCCGGGGAGATGTGAGCCGAACGAAGGGCCGCTTTCATCGCCAAGTAAGCTCCGGTTCCTTCGGGATGCGGTGCAACCATGTGATAAGCATCCGAACTCGCTCCATAACCGATGACCTCACCATAGATTTCCGCTCCCCTCCGGGTAGCGTGCTCCAGCGACTCCAGTACTAGGATGCCTGCTCCTTCGCTCATGACAAAACCGTCACGATCTTGATCAAACGGCCGGCTTGCTATCGAAGGCTCCTCGTTACGTGTGGACAAGGCTGTTGCATTAGCGAAACTTGCCAAGGCCAATCGGGACACCGCTGCTTCAGCTCCACCGGCAAAAATGACATCCGCATCTCCTGTACGAATCGTCCGAAACGCCTCTCCAATTGCTGTATTCCCAATAGAGCAAGCCGTCACGGGGGAAAGCGTAGGTCCCATCGCTCCAAACGCGATACTAATTTGAGCAGCAGCCATATTTGAGATCATCATGGGTACCAGCGTCGGGCTAACTCTGCCCGGTCCACGCTGTAGCAGTACATCTACATTGTCCACCAACGTATCCAAACCGCCGACTCCCGATCCCACATAAACACCGACACGCTCCAAATCGGTGTGATCCAGTTCCAGACCGGAATCCTTGAGCGCTTGCTCTGCCGCATATAATGCAAACTGAGTAAACCGATCCATTCGTCTAGCATCTTTACGTCCCCATTGCTTTTCTGCATCAAAATCCTGTACCAGTCCAGCAATTTGTGCTTTCAAATCGGATACATCGAATGTATCAATTTTACGTATACCTGAATTGCCTTCCAGCAAATTCTTCCACAACGTGTCCACTTCATTACCCAGTGGGGAAACGACACCCATACCTGTTATCACTACTCTTTGCATAAGCTATTCATTCCTCCTGCTCGGTGACTTACTTATAATCCTCATTTTACCCTCGTCTTATCCTATTACAAGTGTTTGTTTATCCTGGTATAATGAACACTACTATAGTACACGCCTTATTGGCTCACTTCGGATATACCCATTGAATGGAGAGAAAATACCTATGAAAACGGAAGCACGTCTGGAAGCACTATCTGTTTTTCTAAAAACAAAAAGAGCCCGCCTACACCCACATATGGTCGGTCTTCCCCAAGGATCACGTCGGAGAACACCAGGCTTGCGCAGAGAAGAAGTCGCTCAGCTGGCTGGTGTCAGTACGACCTGGTATACCTGGCTGGAGCAAGGACGAGATATTAAGGTGTCCGCCTCTGTGTTGGATGCTATTGCTGCCGCATTGCAGTTGAACACAGACGAGCGCAAATATTTGTATGATTTGGCGATCGAGGCTGGGTCTCACAGCCTTCCTGCTCCTGCAGAGCAAGCCGTCATTTCCCCCTCTCTGCAAAAGATCGTACAAGAGCTGCACTACTGCCCTGCTATTATTTCAGATCGGCGCTGTCATATTGTTGGCTGGAACGCCGCTGCTGCTCATGTTTTTATGGATTTTGCCGAGCTACCACATGAGCAACGCAATATGATTGAACTGCTATTCACCAAAAAGGAGTTTAAAAGTCTAGCTGTGAATTGGGAACACTTTGTAAAGGGGTTCCTTGCTATTTTCCGCGCTTATTACGGGCAATACGTGACAGATCCCTGGTATGCACAATTTATACAAAATATGAGCCAGGCCTACCCGGAGTTTAACGAGCTTTGGAATCAGAGTGAAGTAAGCTCTGCACCGGAGGTGCTCATTGAATTTCGTCATGCGAAGGCTGGCAAAATGCTATTTGACCTAACTTCTCTTCAGGTACAAGGCAGTGTTGATCTCCGTTGCAGCATCTACACCCCCAATGCGCAAACCTCAACGGAAAGTAAACTCCAAAAGTTAATGGAAGGCAGCTAAAGGATTTCATCCCTCCTGTTATGAAGATATCATTTTCCGTCCATACTACATCTACGATCTGTGCAAAAATAGATGCCACGTATGTGACCGAACCAAGAGCTTCAACTGTGCTACTACCAGGAGGGAGGGAATCATCATGAAAGCCAAATCGACAAGTTCCCCGCACATACACAATCAAGCGCCACTGCCTGTTCCGGTGCAATTTGATCGAAGCTGGCAGGATGAGCTGGATCAACGCCTACGCAAAGGCGGCCCTTGGGGAGATTGGAATCTGTATCAGCTGGCCATTGAGGCAGAAAAAGTCAAACTGGTGCCGAACTTCGATGAGCTTCAATGTCTACAGCATTTGCAAGACCTCACTCCACTACCCCATCAGCTGGATACCGCTCGGAAGGTACTGTTTCAAATGTCCGGACGTGCCATTCTTGCCGATGAAGTCGGCCTGGGCAAAACGATCGAAGCTGGAATGATCCTAAAGGAATATCTGGTTCGCGGGCTGGCTTCCAAAGTGCTTATTCTTGTACCCGCATCCCTGGTCCTACAATGGGTGCGTGAGCTGAACAGCAAATTCGGTATTCCCGCTGTCGCCCAGAAAAAAGCGTATTCTTGGTCTTCCGAGGTTGTCGTGGCCTCTATGGATACCGCCAAGCGAGAGCCCCATAGTAACATCCTGCTAGATACCGATTATGACTTGCTCATTATAGACGAGGCCCATAAGCTGAAAAATAAAAAGACATCCAACTACCAGTTCATTATGAAGCTGCGTAAAAAATATTGTTTGCTCCTGACAGCGACACCTGTACAAAACGATCTGTCTGAGCTGTTTAACCTGATTACACTGCTCAAGCCCGGTCAATTGGGAAGACATGGCGATTTTTCAGCCAACTTTGTTGTAGATAAACGTCTGCCCAAAAATGAAGATCAGCTCAAGGATGAGCTGTCTAAAGTCATGATCCGCAATCGTCGCGGAGAAGGCCCAGTTCAATTCACCAAACGAAATGTTTCCAACATTCACTTGGAACTTTCGCCGGAAGAGCAAGCGCTGTACGATGGGGTAACCTCTTTTGTCAAAGAGCAATACCAGGCGAATGGCGGAAATTTAAGTAGCATGCTGTCTCTCGTTACCCTTCAACGGGAAGTGTGCAGCAGCCGGGACGCTGTGTTCGTGACGCTGGTCAATTTGTCTAAAAAAATGGCTCCAGACTCTCCCCTACGCGATCGTGTCTGGGATTTGGTTGCACACATTAAAGCGATCAAGGCCAATTCCAAAGCAGAAAAGGCGCTCGAGCTTATCCGTCAGATGAACGAAAAGGTGATCATTTTTACAGAATACAGAGCCACACAGGAGTATTTGCTGAACTATTTCCGTGACCGTGGCCTATCTGCTGTTCCTTACCGAGGCGGTATGAACCGTGGACGCAAGGATTGGATGATGGATCTGTTCCGTGGGCGCATTCAGGTCATGATTGCCACCGAAGCGGGTGGTGAAGGCATTAACCTGCAATTTTGTCACCATATGATTAACTTCGATTTACCGTGGAACCCCATGCGCGTGGAGCAGCGGATCGGACGGGTGCATCGACTTGGACAGACGCATGATGTTAATATTTTCAACTTGTCCACAACCGGAACGATTGAGGAGCATATCCTACATCTGCTGCATGAAAAAATAAATATGTTTGAGATGGTCATTGGCGGATTGGACGTTATTCTGGAGAAGTTTGAGAAGAAAGAATCCATTGAAAAAAGTTTGTATAAAATCATGCTTGAATCCAGTAGCGATGATGAAATTCGCAAAAAAATGCAAAAACTGGGCCACTCGCTGGATTCCATCAAACAGGAAATGGAACAACTGCGCACAGACCAGCCAAACACCGAGAACTTATTAGGCTTAGCAGGCAATACGGTTCCTCCGGGTAAAGCTCGACGCAGTGTGAAGGGAGGTCGCTAGTTTGACCATGGATGCACAACAAGTCCAGCGTTTTGTCCACACCTATCTGGAAGCTACCGGATGCAGTGTCATTGAGAGGTCACCCCACCATGTAACCGTCAAGCTTTCTCCAGAAGCGGATAAAGCCTTAACAAACCGGCCCTACTATTGGGGATACGTGGAGCGTACTGGCGTTCCAGCGCAGACGATGTCCTTCACCTTCATCTTTGATGGGGAAGCCTATCGCACAGAACAGGAACGTTTAGCGGACCATACACCCCCAACTCCAGCATCAGGCAACGCAGCACAAGATCAGGTCATGGGGCGTTACTTCGGTCATGTACCGACGTTACCACAATTGGGACCTGGACGTATTTTGCAGGAGGAGCTTCGATATGGAAGTCGTCGGCTGCACCAAATTTTTGAAGCCGCACGAGATGGAGGAAAATATGTTTATTTGTTTGAGCAGCCTGATGCCCGTCAGTTGTCTGCCCGCTCTCCCGTAGTCTATGAAGCTTGGCTCAGCATCTGCTATAAAATTGAATTCGCTTGCGATTTGAAGCGTGAGGAACTTCATTGGCTAGGTATTTCGCTCAAAAGCGGCACCATTGTAACCGATTTTGGCGCCATGCTCGAAACCCGGCAGCTCAGCCCGCTGCTGGCGGGCAATATGCATGTACAGCCTGCCAAGCTATCTGTCCCGGAAGCTTCCACCTCGCTTGAAAGCTACCTCACTGAACAACTCCGTCAGCAAGATTATGGTTGGGCTGAGCAGGCGAAGGAACGATTGCGCGAGGAATTGGAGGTCATTGACCACTACTACGAAGATCTAATCAAGGAGCAGAAAGAGGAAGAGGAAAAAAAAGAAGCCATATCCGAGCAGCATCAAGCCCGCCGTAAAGAAATGGTATGGCAATATGAGCCAAAGGTACTCGTATCCGCCATTAACTGCGGGATATTTCATTTGCGGTAACCGATATCTCTCGCTCCTTCGCAGGAGAATTGCAGAGATATCGTCAGCTTGTAACATCTTGCTTCAGCCTACATCAGTTTCCGCTGCTGTAACCACAAGTTTGGTTAAACATGTCTCCTATGTATCGACAGCAAAAAGCGAACCTGGATATGACATTTACGCCGACAAGGTGCAGCAGTCTTTTTATCGGACAGGCTGTATGCTGGATAAAAAAGAATGCCTCCGTCGGGCAATCAAGCCGACAGAAAGGTGGATTTCATTGAAGAAGAATCATTCCGGGCACTATAGCATAGGTATGATCGCAGCTGTTCTGATCGGCCTGTCCGCAGTCTGTCCGTTCACTTCCATTCATGCGGCTCCCTCAGTCGCTCAAGACAACAATTTAAACTCGGAGTCTCTTTACAACGATAGCTCGCGGGTTCCTCCATTGGAATCCGCGAGTCCTGCTACTCCTTCCCCTTCCCAGGATGACGTTTCCGCAAGTTTTCCTACACAGGAGCAAGGCGTACCTACGGGCGTAAAACAAGCTGCGGACAACAAGGTACAATCCTTATCGTCCCAACCCCCTTTTTCCTTGTGGAAAGATGCTGAGCTGAGCTATCATCCGCTCGGACCTGGAACCCATAGTTGGCTTGTTCAAGTAAACCGTGCAGGAGAATACATCGGCTACCTGATTATCGGATCAGACTCAAATGGCGCATATCAACTCAACGAATATGGGAATGGTCCAGGTGGACCTTATAGTATGGATGTACTTCGCCAATCTCTGGTGTCGCTCACAGAAACCGATCTTTCATCTATCGACAAGCTGCAAATCACACCTATGTATGAGGAACCGCTACTAGCCTACTGGCTGGTGCGTTCCTCTACAAGCAGCCAAATATGTATTGATGCTGTAACTGGCGATCCGTTACCTGTAGAAGTGGCAGATGGGAGTTGGAAACATAAGCTTCAGAACAACGTATTCTCTTCATCTGTTCCCTTTTTGAAAACACAGGCGCAGGCGGTTACGGTCTTGTCTGCTCCTTTCGATCCCTATGACGACCTGGGGTGGCTTCAACCCAAACAAAAGCTTTCCGTCCGTAACACAGGCCAATTTATGGATACACTGAGTATTTCGCCGCGTATTATATTTTCTGCCACAGGTATCAATTTTGCCTTTGGGGGTCCCTTATCTATTAGTGGGTATCAGTCCTGGATATCCCCAGGTCATCCGTCCCAATCCAATTTATATGCGTTAACCTACCATCATGGACTTTCCCGATTTGTACCATTAAAAAAGTTATTATCAGCTGGCGAATTCTATCGTTTGGACTCCTAGTTATAAAGAAACATGATAATGATTCGGAATGATCTCTACAACATAAAAAGAGACCTCAAAATGGCATACCCTATGCCTCTTGTGGTCTCTTTGGCGAGTTTAATGTCGCTCCCTTCGCCCTCTGCGTGTGGATTTCATCCACATTTTCAGAGCGAGAGGCAACATGCCAAACCATTTGCTCCCCCACGGCTCTCTGGCTTGTTTTTGACTGCGCCGAACATCACGCGGCGTTTCCATATAGCGAACAATCCGCTGCGTAATATACGTCACCAGTTCGTCACTCTTCGCCATCCTCCATGACCTCCTTCAATCTGCGCCCATCCTTTCCATTTACGTTGCTTGGAAATATCGGATTTACACGTTAGGTGCAGATACAACTAGCTTGCTCATTTTCCAAAAGGTCTAACCCCTGTGGGAATAACTATGCATGGTTTCCCTTAAATGGAACATACTATCTTCAATCAGTAAATAATTAATTCGTCCACTGGAGGAATAGAACGTGCGGAATAAAAAGTTAAACAAGATAGGGCTGACAAGGCTGGGATTGAGTCTATGCATCCTTTGCAGTGCTGTATTTGCCCCATTTACCTATATAGCTGCTCAGCCCGACGATAAAAGTAACGAACCGAACAAGTATACAGATGTTCCGCCCAACGTACATTCGTCCTATCACGCTTTTGCCAAGCCCGTTGTCCTGATTGATGTAGGCCATGGTGGTGTGGATGGTGGAACAAGTCACAAAGGAATTTTGGAAAAAGACATCAATCTCGCCATTGCTCAAAAGCTGTACTTGATTTTACGATCCCAGGGATATCCTGCTGTTCTGAATCGGGACAAGGATTACGCACTGAGTGACGACAACCGTTGGCTACAGTCCAAATCCCGGCATCTTAAAGACCTCGCCCAACGTAAAAGCCTAACAGAACAACTGCCCACCGCTTTGGTTGTAAGCCTGCATGTCAATTGGACCAAACGTGCCGAAAAACGGGGACCCATTGTGCTGTATCAGGATGAAGGCAGCAGCTATCTGTTAGCTGAACGGATTCAGCATTCATTAAACCGCTTATTTTGCATGAATAGAAAAACAGTGTACGGAAAACCCTTTTATCTTTTGAATAAAATCCAGCACCCTGCTGTCATTGTGGAAACCGGATTTATAAGTAACGAACAGGACAGAGCTATGCTTTCCGAGGATCGTGGTCAAAAAAGCATTGCAGGAGCTATTGCCGAAGGCATTATTGCGCATCTGACGGCCTGGTAGTGTTGGTGGCTGGGTCTCCCGTCCATCCCCATACAGCTCGCACCAAATCGCTAATACCCACAAATTTGGCCTGCTCCTTTAGCTTGGGAACCGACGAATGAAGAGCGGAGGACGTGTACATGCCCGACACGCCGACATGCCCAATTGTTACGCAGGTGTTGTGCTCATCCAGCCATTCAACCACTTTTGTAAGTTGCCGATTCACATGGGCGAGGGTATGAACATCATCCAGAAAAACATTATTGCGTACCGGAGGCATTCCCTTTTTAGCGGCAAGCTCAGGCACCACTGACCAATAATTAGTACGGCTATCGACAAAAAATAGTCCATGCTCCTTACAAACATCAAGAACTATGGACATAATGCGCTTATCTGAAGTAATCTTGGAACCCATGTGGTTGTTCATCCCTATCGCATAAGGAACATCCTTAATTGCTGCTGTCACCTTAGCGCGTACTTCATCATCCGTCATATTAGCCTTAATTGCTCCGGGTCCGAGCCATTCGGGCTTTCCCTGTCTTGGCTCCATTGGAAGATGAACAATGACGTCATGACCACGCTTGTGCGCTTCCATAGCGTCCTGTTTGGTTGTAGGCAGGAAAGGCATCACAGCAACGGTAATCTTAACGGGTAAATTTAAAATTCGCTCAGTCCCTTTCATATTGTTTCCCAGATCGTCAATAATGACAGCAACCATCCTTTGCGACTCGTCCTGTTTGTCTATTGCTTCTGCAACACCAGTACTACAGACCATGAATAACATGCATACCGAAATACAGAGTACTACGGTTCTTCGCATTTTGGAGCTTGAATGGAATACAGGTACATAAGCTGGCTCTTTCCGACCGCGAGATGCCTTTAAAGCCTTTTTTATTATATTTCTCATGTGCAGCTTCCGTCGTGTACTCATTGCGGGTCAGCCTCCTTCTCTGTCCCTTCATTGTGTGAGTAACCTCGTCTAAATATGTATAAGGCAGACCATGGAATACTCCCTAATCTGCCTTATCGTGCGTAAAAACGTATGTTAAAGCCGCTTACCAGTTCTTATCAATAAATTCATCACGGCCCGATTGAGCCCGATCTTCCTTATAGTGCTTCACGTTTTTCTTGTGGTAATCCTGATGATAATCCTCTGCTGGATAAAAAATCGAAGCCGGAAGGATCTCCGTTGCAATTGGCTTATCAAAGCGTCCACTTTGTGCCAACTGCTCCTTGGACTGTTGCGCAAGCTCACGTTGCTGCTCTGTATGATAAAAAATTGCGGGTTTATACTGTGTGCCCCGGTCCTGAAATTGACCTTCCCCGTCGGTAGGGTCTGTTTGTGGCCAATATAATTCGAGCAGCTTTTCATAAGGAAACAGCTCAGGCTCAAACGTAATCTGCACCACCTCGTAGTGACCTGTAGTTCCTGTTTTAACCTGCTCATAGGTGGGATTGGGAATCGTTCCTCCAGTGTATCCTGACACAATGCCATGAATGCCCGGCTGCTCTTCAAACGGAGTCACCATACACCAGAAGCACCCACCTGCAAAAGTTGCTTTCTCCATCTTACATCCAACCTTTCAATAACTTCATCATAAAATTTTCTATCATATCTGGAAATCCATAGTTTGCGTGAAGACAAGAAACGTGTTCAGCTTAAACTATGAGCAAATCCCCAGAAATATAAGAAAAAGGTCTCTAAAACTGCTACGAGAGCAATTCTATAGACCTTTTCTAATGGATGCGGTCGAGAGGACTCGAACCTCCACGGGGGGTTAGCCCACACGGACCTGAACCGTGCGCGTCTGCCAATTCCGCCACGACCGCATATAAATTATCGTTTATCCTCGAAAGATCAATCTTTCTTAGCGACAAGATAGATCATACCATGCATATATCAAGATGTCAAACCTTTTATGTTCGTTAATTTCCTCTTGATAAAAAAGGAATAATAAACTAAAATAAGAACATAGGTTCTCGGGAATGAATGTTCCTTTTCTTCAATCGTTTATGAATTATCATCACATTTTCCTAAGGCGGTGAATGGTAATGACCTCTTTAGATACTACTCAGCATGAATGGTCTCTTGTGAAAAGTTATCTGCTCCTTACCTTTATTCAAAAAGTATTTGAGCGGGACAGCCTAATTCTTGAAGAAAGCGGTATGCTGAAAACCCCTGATCTTTATGTCGAAATGGTTAACGCAGGTGTAGATCGTACCGGAATCCTACTGTCTGAAGTAAAACATGAATTTAATAAATATCACATTCATGTTCTGGACATACAACAAAACCACTCCGGCGTTCACGCCACCTATATAAGTAAAGGCAATAAAGAGCAGTTCAGTATGGCAATGCCAGCATTCCGCAAAGAAATGTATGAGCGGATGCGAGCATATCTGGGGCTCTCAACCTCTATGCCCCATACAGCTGCCCTTCCTTTACTAGAGAAACATCGCCCCGAATTACCAAACAATTCAACTTCCAACCCCCTACGCATCGTTGATCGAAGTTTGGTTACATCCTCTTTGGCTTATAAGCGTAAAACGTCTCGCCCTGCTGCTGTTGCCGCAAGCAGAAGAGCATAATCCCCGCACAATAAACACGCAAAAAAAAAGCTTCCGCAGACACCAACTGTGCTCGGAAGCTCCTTTCCATATCCATCATATCTCCAAATCGATCTATAACCGCTAAGATGAAGCATAAGCATATCTATTAATGATTCGCTTTATTGCAACGCCTTCTGTACACGCGTAACCCCTTGACTTAGAGCATGTCCTCCACCTACCGCTGCGGCTACAGCAATGGTCTCCATAATCTCCTGATCACTAGCTCCTTTGGACCGCGCCTCGTCTACGTGATAAAACGTGCATACTTCATTGTTGGCAAATAAGCCAATGCCTAGTGCAATCAGTTGCTTGGTTTTCTCATCTAAGCTGCCGGCTTGAAAGCACTCTCCGGTAAAGCGATGATATGCATGAACTACCTCGGGCAACTGATCTTCCAAATGGCTGATTTGATCCTTATATGCATGTACTTTTTCGTCCATAACCGTCATTGACACAGCACGTCCTCTCTGTTGGATTTTCCTTCATTACTGTGTCCGATTTAGAGTTTCTGTATGCCTAATGAATCACCCAGTTATTTTTATCCAACACCCATTTGGAACCCATTCCTAATCCAGATCTATCGGATTGTGACGTGGCTCGCTGAACGGCTGATATGTATAGCTGCGATCCAATTTGACCACACGTCGATTCTGGCGGCGAATAAGCACCTGTTCATCATCCCATGCCAGTACAATGCCAACAACATCGTTGGTCTCCAATCCATCGCGTACGACACGCACCTTTTCACCGGAGAGTCGATAAGCATCCAATTCTTCGTCCATAATCATCCTTGTCCCCTCCTTATACACTTTTTTTAATAACACAGCGACCATGATTCTATGCATGAAAAAGTTTAAAAAGAGACCTAAATGAATCATTTAGGTCTCTTCTCACTTACTACTTATATGGATTGCCAACAGAGCGACAAATTATCCCGACTGATTTACACTGTGATCATGTTCTTTTGTATCGTTCTTCTCGTACCAGAAGTCCAGCACTTGTGCAGACAACACTCGCTGATCTACATACTCCACTTGGTGAGCAGTAAATTCTTCTTTCCAAGAGAAGGACAATTCTTCGCATAGGTTAACCAACGTCAACAACTCAGACCAGGCCACATAGCGTTTATACCAAAAAAACTGAGGATGTTCAATCATATAGGGATACAAATCGTCAAATTCCGTATGCTTACAATCCAAGGCACGCTCAAAGTGTACTTTAGCCGCTGCCAGTTTTTCCAGAAAAAACTGTTCGGTCAATTGTTCTTTCCCCATGTTGCTGCCTCCTCTCCAAAACCTTAACTATATTATAAGCGAAATTGAAGCTCATGCAAAGGTTATTATTAGAAATAAGGAACAGGAGTTTTGAATTGTTACTATTCAGCAAACTCAATCTTACCGTCCGCTAACGACGAAATTTTGACCAATGACTCTACACGAATACCCTGCTCACGGATGGTTCTCGCTCCGGCCTGAAAGCTTTTTTCCACCGCGACACCGAATCCAACCAACTCAGCTCCGGAGCGTTGAATGATTTTAACCATGCCTCGCGCCGCATCACCATTAGCGATAATATCATCAATGAAAAGAACACGATCATCTTCGTGAATAAATTGACGAGACAGCATAATATCCGTAACAATACCTTTAGTAAACGAAGGTACGCGTTCACACAGCGCGTCTGGATCAGCTAGTAGGGTCTTTTTACGACGAGCGAATACCAACGGGACACCCAATTCCAAAGCTGTCGCAAACCCGATGGCAATACCTGAGGATTCCACGGTCACTACTCTGGTAATCTTCTCTTCCCGGAAACGTGCTGCGAACTCTCGTCCCATTGCCATTGTCAATTCTGGATCAACTTGGTGATTAAGCAAACCATCCAGCTTCAGTACCTGATCTGATGCAATCACGCCTTCATTTATAATTCGTTCCTTTAATACTTCCATTACATGACCTCCCACGGCATTCCTATGGGGTAAAAGTACCATACTTCACCCGCCGCTTTCAAGCTATAGCTGCTTTCCTTCAGGTCATGTGACATTTTTTTTACGCTTATTCCAGAACCATACGGTGATTCCTCCCACAACGATTAAAAGAATAACGACCAGCCCTACCCGATGCGTCACCTTCTCCATTAGCTTCGCCACCTGCTCCCAATGCATGCCCACCGCATGTCCAATCCCCAAAAATGTACCGCACCACAGCAAAGCTCCTGCTGATGCATAACAGATATAGCGAAAAACGCCTAGACGGGTTGTGCCTGCCAGATATGAGGATACATGTCTCAAGCCGGGGACAAAATATCCGAACAGAATTCCCCAGGTACCATAGCGCCCAAACCAATTTTCAGAAGAGGCAATCCTGGAAGGCGTAAGCCTCACCCATTTTCCGTATCGATGCAATAGTGGTTTGCCCAGCAGACGCCCCAGTGTGTAGCTAAGCATCATACCTGTCATACTACCGAAAAATGTGACTGCCAGTGCAGCAATGAAGTTGTAGTGCCCTTGAGACACGAGCCCGCCGAAGGCGATCATTAGCACTTCGTCGGGTATCGGCATACCCGCTACTCCAAGTGCAAGTAAGCCGAACATTGCCAAATATCCGTATTCCAGTATCCATGCAAGGATTTGACCCATAAATTACGCTCCCGTCAAGCTATTCATTAAATTCACTTTAATTATTTTCAGTCTCATCCAGTCATGTCCTATTTCAGTTGAACATAGTTTGTATTATATGCTCGCTGCAGCGTTATTCAAGCAGGCAAGGAGGGACTGGGGATGAAACGTAATATTCATGTTTTTCAGATTGCTTTTACATACATCGGCACAATCGTCGGTGCCGGATTTGCTACCGGACAAGAAATTCTGCAATTTTTTACGCAGTACGGTCGTTGGGCTACTCTCACTATTATGCTGTCCACAATCATATTTGTATGGTTGGGTACGAAAATGATGCTCATCGCTCATGATATTTCAGCCAAATCTTACGAGGACCTGAACAAACATCTTTTTGGCGCCAATGCCGGGAAATGGATTAGCTGGTTCACGCTCATCGTGCTGATTGGCGTAAACAGCGTCATGTTGGCAGGAGCCGGCTCTGTTTTTGTAGAGCACCTTCACCTGCATTACCAAACCGGACTGCTTATTACACTGATTGGTACTTATTTGCTGCTAAGTAAAGGCATTAAAGCCATCTTACACATGAACACCGTGGTTGTCCCTCTGATGATCATCATGTCTCTTCTGCTCGTTCACAGCACGCTCTCCATGCCCAATCCTCAGAGTTTTATTACGAATACGACAGATCACAGTACATTTCGAACCTTGCTCTCTCCACTGCTGTACACGTCCTTCAACCTAACTATGGCCCAAGCCGTGCTTGTACCACTTGGCAGCCAAACCTTTTCCCGAAGAACCATCCGCTGGGGCGGAGTTTTGGGCGGAGTTGGTGTCGGGTTTATGCTGATGGCTGCACACTTTGCCATGTCAGCACATATGCCGGGTATTCAGCAATTTGAAATCCCTATGGGAAGCATTGCTTATCGTCTGGGTGCCTTCGTCGAAATCATATACATTCTACTCATTTTCATGGAAATCTTCAGTACCTTTGTGGCCGACATTTACGGAGTCAGTCTGCAAATTCGTCAACATGTCCAAATTTCGCCCAAGCTCATCACACTATTCATTATGCTCACCTGTTTTTTAATCAGTCAGTTCGGCTTTAGCTCACTGTTATCTGTTCTTTATCCTATTTTCGGGATGCTCAGTCTGATGTGGGTTAGTAAACTGATCATGGCAGGACGCGGGAGACCTTTCCGTTCCTCACGTCCTCACTCCAGCCTTCGGCATTCTGATCCCAAACCAGGTGATACTCGTCATGGTTAGTGTGGAAATTTCAAATACATTTTCTTCAACTCGTTAACCGCTCGACTCAAAGAATAGCTTGATTTAGCCTTATCGCAGGCAGATCTAGCCAACTCATAACGATAGGCAGGATCAGCGATGACCTTTTCTAATGCGTCTGCTAGTGCCTTCGGATGGTCGGGTGGCACGAGCAGACCATTGACCCCATCCTCAATCTGCTCCGGTATTCCTCCCACTTCTGTACCTACCAATGCCAGACAACTCAACGCTGCTTCCGCAAATACCGAACCAAAGGCCTCCGCTCGAGAAGGCAAAACAAATACATCAAAGAAAGGCATAAACTCTTCTGGATGAAGGGTATATCCATAAAAAATCGTCTCATGGTATATATCGAGCTCTCGCGCCATCTCTTCCAGCTCAGGGCGAACCGGGCCATCTCCAATAATATGAAGCACAAATTCCATATTTCTTTTTTTAAGTTCAGCACAGGCCCGCAATAAAATATCCAGTCCTTTCGCCGGAACAAGGCGGCAAACGGTTATGAGCTGTGTCACTTCATTTTCGTGTGGAATGGGCTTGAAGCGTTTCTCATCATATCCATTCGGAATGACTGCAATGTCTTGCGGATTCTGAACGTAAGGAGTTAAATAATGCTGAAAAGAATGAGATACCGCTATCAGGCGATCCGCCTTCTGCTCCATTTCCCCATACAATGACACCAAGAATTGGTGTTCAGGCCCGTTCTCCTCTATTTTCCCGTTTAGGATTAACTCCTTCTCATAGGAAGAGTGAATCGTCTGTACAAGCGGGATGTCAGGAAAAACAGTTTTCATAGCAATCCCGGCAATGGGGTGATGAGCATGAATGAGGTCATAGGGCTTCTGAATACGAAGCCGGGTCCACCACAAATAGTCACGGTACGTCTGAATATATTTTTGAACGATTGGATATTGTTCATATCTCGTCCAGTCAAAGGTATCAAAAATTACTTCGTCCCTACCCTTGTTACGAATCCGTTTAGGGATTGAAAATAGCTCCATTTCCCAACGGGGGGATGTAAATCGCTCTTGCAGATATGGAATCATGGATGAAACACCTCCCGGTTGCTCGGGTGGGAAAAAGAGAGCCTGTAGCAATTTCATGACGTGCTTCCCCTTTCAAGCATTAAACTGCCCGGATCACAGATGTATGTATAGGTTTCCGGATTTTCTGAAAGATGATATATTGAGAATAAATGTTAGTCACAAAAGAAAATTATAACATTTTAAATGGGATAAATCCTGTCTATTGTATCGGAACGATATCATCCGTTCAATAGATTGACTATTTTTGCAAATGGAGTCGGTGATGTTGACGTTGTTGTCCTTATCGGGAACCTTGGGTTTCCCATCTCTGGCCGAGGCCGTAAGTGCAGCCTGCGGTTTGTATATTATACTCATGATGGCACTGATGTGCGTGATCATATATAGCAGACAACGAAAAAAAGCCTATATCCTTTTTTCAGTTGCCGCTATTATTATTATGACATATGAAGCCATGAATCTCTATTCAGCAGGCGGAGGCAAGATGCAACTCCAAGGAATCGTGTGGAAAAATGTACTGGAGGCGTCTGCCTTCGTACTCATCAATGCCGCCGTATTTCAACTATACCGGAAGCTAAAACGTGTGCAGACATGGACCTTGCTACTGCTGGGTGCGTTATTGATATTGCCGGTTACTGCCTGGACAGCAGGTTTGTTGCCCGCTTGGATCAGCGCAGCGAAACTGGTTGGGTTCACTCTATTTTATCGAGTACTGGTACTTATACTAAGCCTTGTGTTTATCACCCCACGAATCGGACAGCCAAAGAAGTATGTAGCGGGCTTATTCATGTATTTGCTCTGGCTCGGCTATTTGTGGCTGGGAAATGACATCCCTGAAGAAGCTGGCAGGTCAAACACAGTCCTATATATGTCATTTTTACCATTGCTGTACTACACTACGTTATTCCTCATCCTGTTTGAACGGATTGTGGAGCTGCTCCAAAGGATTTACCGTTCTTCCATCACCGATGGTCTGACCGGGCTATATAACCGTAAATATTTTTCAGGACGACTACGGCGATATATGGATCAAGGAATCCGCGTGTCGGTCATTTTTTGCGATATTGACAATTTCAAAAAGTTGAATGATACGCAGGGCCATGCTCGTGCGGATGAAGTACTCAAACAGGTGGCACAGATTATGGAGGATGAACTGGATGAAATCGGACTGACCGGACGATACGGTGGCGAGGAACTGGTCGCAATGGTTGTGGATCGACGTGCCAAGGTTGGACATGTCGCAGAACGTATCCGCGAGCGGGTCGCGGAGGAAAGCATTGTCACAATCAGTGTCGGACACAGTACAGTGAAGAAGGAAATGAACCCGGATGAACTGGTCAAACAGGCCGATCAAGCGATGTACATATCCAAAACGACAGGTAAAAACAAGGTTACAGCTTATAAAGCAGCCGAAGTGAAAAAAAGTCGGGCAGCACGCGCACAATAAATTGTAAACTGCGATTCGTTGTTAAAAGTTGAGTTTGAATAATTCTCTGTCTGGTTGTCTATACCACAAAATGACGCACAGGAATCTCATAAGAGCCTGTGCGTCATTTATATTTAATCTGCTCATCAAACTTCTGACGTTGCAGATGCTATATCCCGGCCGATCCATGTCAGCTCTTCACTAGTCAGCTCTCGATAGCTGCCCAGTGGAAGCTGTTCATCCAGCTTCAATGGTCCCATGGCCGTTCTTTTCAAATAGGTCACCTTTTTACCAACCGCCTCGAACATACGCTTCACTTGATGAAATTTACCCTCATGGATGACAAGCGAAATATAGGAAATGACTTCTCCATCTGCCTGGTACGGATGTTCGTGGCGAAGAATAGTCAACTGTGCGGGAAGGGTAACATACCCATCATCCAGTTCCACTCCTGCTGTAAATTGAAGAATATCCTCCTCCGTGACATGACCCGACACGGTAGCTTCATACGTTTTAGGAACATGCCGCCGTGGAGAAAGTAGCTCATGCGCTAGTTTACCGTCGTTGGTCAATAGCAATAATCCTTCTGTATCTTTATCTAAACGTCCTACTGGAAAAGGCTCAAAATGTCGTTCCTCCGCACTCAACAAATCCAGTACCGTCCGCTCCCTTGTATCTTCAGTTGCAGAGATGACACCTGGTGGCTTGTGCAGCATGATATAAATATACTCCCGAAAAACAACACGTTCCCCGTTCACTTCAATCTGATCCTGGTATGGATGAACCTGTAAGCCGCTATCCTTGGTGGTCTTCCCGTTTACCGTGATTATCCCTTGCTTCACCTGTCGCTTGATATCACTACGGGTGCCATATCCCATATGGGTTAAAACTTTATCCAAACGTTGCGTTTGTCTCCCTTTTCCACTCATACCGATGTCCACCTCCAGCCTGTAGGGTATTCATTTTTGAGCATGCCATCCTGCCATTTGCCCCACCCAGCCGAATAACCATCAATGCACACGAGAGTATGGCCTTTGGGCTGGACTTCGTTCCGCAGTGCCATTCTCTCAACGGGGATGGACAAGGTCTCCCCTTTTAAATACCGGATGGCCTCAGCATCTGAACTGGAGAGATTGATGCTTCTAACCGCCTCTGAAGAGCGTAATGCCACCGCCAGCGGGTGTGAAGGCACAAAGCGACCATTCTTGTCAGTACCCATAAACCAGCCTGGTCGCACCACCTTAAGGCCGTCCAAACGATGTGATGCCAGTGGCGACTGATAAATGCGATCTCCATAAACCACCGTATAGCCTGTAAAAGACACTTCCAGTTGCTCCTTCACAAATTGGTGATAGGATTCCAGCACATCCTGTGGGGAGCGTACAGCGGATTTTACATTTTCTTTGCCAGATCGGGACTTAATGCCACCCAAGCCGCGCGCGGACCTTCCTTTACCGGACTTCCCGTCCATTCCTTTTCCACTTCGTTTAGGCTCACCAGTTCCATGTCTTCCTTGACGGCTTGGTGTCTGCGCTTCCCTGACGGATAAAAACGGCTTCTTCCGTGGATACGCTGCATCTATATTCAATGCCCTATCATCCTTGTCCTCAAATGGAGTCAAATCCTCCGATTCAGTGTGATCTTCTATCGCAGCGGCATGCCCCCCCTGATGCTGCAATACAGCGATATAATGGCCTTCTCCCTCTACGAGATGCGGCCAAAGGCGTGCTGTTCCCCGCAGCTCGGGGTATGCTGACGCGACCTCTTCACTCATCCATTCCGGGTGGCCTGGTGCAAAGCCTGCTTCTGACGAAACAGGGACTACGTCAAAATCGGGGTGAGCCTCCAGAAATTCTGCGATCATTCCTTCATTTTCTTCTGGCGCAAAGGTGCAGGTCGAATAGACAATTCTCCCTCCTGCGCTCAGCATTGAGGCCGCTACACGCAAAATGTCCCGTTGCATGACTATACATTTATCTACCGAATGCGTTTCCCATTGTTTTGCCATGTCCTTATCCTTGCGGAACATACCTTCTCCCGAGCAAGGTGCATCAATTAGTATCTTGTCAAAAAAATGTGGAAAGGCATCGGCGATTCGATCCGGGCTTTCATTCAGTACCACGGCATTACGCACACCGTACAATTCCACATTTTTAGCCAACGCTTTGGTTCGGTCCGCGCTAATATCATTTGTCACCAATACGCCGCTTCCTTGTAATTTGGCAGCTATTTGGGTTGATTTCCCGCCCGGTGCAGCACATAAGTCCAATACAGCTTCGTCCTGAGCTACATTGAGCAGCTCAACCGGAGACATTGCACTCGGTTCCTGTACATAGTACAGCCCCGCATGGTAGTAAGGGTGTAATCCCGGCTTTGTACCGTGCGGAATATAAAAACCCGTGGCACACCACGGAATCGGCCGCAGTTCGAACGGAGAACGTTTCTTAAAGTCCTCTACCGGAATTTTTAATGTATTGACGCGAATCCCGGCATGGGGCGTGTGGTCATAGGCAGTCATAAATGCTTCAAATTCTTCGCCGAGCAATTGCTCCATGCGCTTTACAAATGCTGTGGGGAGCTGTACACCCATAATCGTAATCATCCTGTCCTTTTAAAATAAATTTTATTGTACCATATTCAACCTGTTATCCCGCAATATCCGTGTGATTTACAAACTTTCACTACAAGATGTAATGTTGTATAATAATAAGATTCATAGCTGCATATTTTGAATTTTGATAGGAGAGATTGCATTGAACGCACAAAATTCCAACAAAAAAAAGCTTATACCCGTCATCGGCTTTTTTGTTGTGCTGGTCATTTTGATTGGTGTGCTGCTCGCTTTAAATTCAGGCACTAAAAACAAGCTGTATGGCGTTTCCACAGCCTCGTTAAATCCTGCTACTCAAGAGCTGCTGAATGACCCGAACTATCAGCAAATTATTAAGCCGGAAGATTTACAGAGCAAAATTGACAAAAAGGAAAACTTTTTCGTCTATCATTTCGCCTCCGACTGTGTGCATTGCCGCGCCACTACTCCCAAGCTCTTGCCTTTGAGCAAGCAGGAGAACATCACGATGCACGAATTTAACCTGCGTGAGTATGAGGATGGCTGGGACAAGTATAAGATTGAGTATACCCCTACGCTCATTTATTACGAAAAAGGCGTGGAAAAGGAACGTATGGTAGGCGGGTTGAAGGAAAATCCTTCGGACAATGGATACACACTCGACGATTTCAAAGCCTTCTTTGAGAAATATAAAAAGAACGTAACCTCCTAAGCAAACCTTCACAGACCTGAAAACGATAAAGCAGCCCGATCCTCATGAAACGGATCGGGCTGCTTGCTTATCATGCGCTTCAAACTCAAGGTGCATCCTTCGTTTCCGCTGAGACAGAACCTGAGCCGCCAGCGGCCTGTCTTCGCCTAATAGAAGCTTCCAGCGCCTGCTGACGCTGCTCATGCTTTTCCCCACGCCGAGGACCTCTTTGCTGCGGAATGTTGACCGGAATAGACGACGATGCCTTCTCCACGGCCCGGCGCAACCCGGGCTCGACGATTTCAATCGTCATATCCCGATAAACCGGCGGTTCTTGCTGAAGCTCTTCCGTGCCGGTCATAACAGCTTCAGCAAGCTGACGAGCGCAAATGCGCGCCTCTTCCACCAGCTTCACCATATTAATGCCCAGCGCCTGCGAAGGAGCATGCTCCAACCGGTGGACCGCACTATCCAGCATCATATGTCCACCACGATAGTTACCATTCCGAAAATGATACAGCCCTACAGCAACTTGCAGCAAACCTTTATATACAGGGTCACGGTCCAGCTTAAGCCACAGCTCTTCCAGTACCTCATGACATTCAAAGTAATCCCGATCACGATTGAAGTATACCAAATAAGTCACGTATAGCGGTTCGTAGGAAAGGTGTGCCATTTAATACTCATCCCTGTCTTCTTCCTTGGTAGAGGCTTCTAGCATCTCCTTGACCTCATCGTGAAGCAGCTTGATTCCTTCCATGTCGTGCCGTTCCCACAGTTCATTGAATCTGCGCTGCGCATCAATCGTTTCACTGATCTTATGGTAGAAATACAGCCGATGCATGCCTGTTAGCACTTTGGAAACGATATTGGCTTCATCCTCGAATTTTTTCTGCGCTTCCAATATTTCAAGACGCATGGAAGACATCTCATTATCCAATACAAAGGCTGCCTCAGCTGCCTTTTTCAACCGTGTACGCATATTATCAGGCAAGCTTTCACGATACTTATAGCTAAGAGAATGCTCTATGGTTGCCCAAAAATTCATAGCCAAAGTACGAATTTGAATTTCTGCCAGCACGATTTTCAGCCCGACTGCTGTCTGAACCGGATACTCCACAATCATATGAAAGCTGCGATAGCCACTGTCTTTATAATTGGTGATATAGTCCTTTTCATACAGTACGGTCAAATCCTTACGTCTTCTGATATATTCGGCCACCCGCCGAATATCCTCTACAAATTGACACATAATGCGAATACCTGCAATATCCTCGATTCCCGTCTCCAGCTGATCAGAAGGAACCTGTAATCTCTTCGCCTTATCGAGGATGCTTGATATTTTTTTAACCCGTCCGGTTACGAATTCGATAGGAGCGTATTCCTCGCGCTTTTTCAGCTCCGCACGCATTGTTTTGAACTTGACCTTAAGCTCTTCCACCGCCTGATCGTATGGCAGTAAAAATGTTCCCCAGTCTCTTCCGTCCATCCCCGTACCTCCTGTCTCTTCCGACAACACTTTTTTATCTGTGATCTGCACCAACAGCCTCGGTAATGTGTCTAAAGCCGTCCTTTCGAAGCAGCTCACGCAGGCCAGCATGTATAGCTCTATTTACTTCCGGCCCTTCGTAGATCAATGCTGTATAAATTTCAATCAGACTTGCGCCTGCTTTAATTTTGTCATAGGCATCACGGCTCGTGAATATACCGCCTGATCCGATAATAGGAAGCTTACCTTCCGTCTGGCGATACACCCGTCCGATGACCTCTGTGGAACGGTCACGCAGCGGCTTACCACTCAGCCCTCCTGTTTCACTCGCATTTCGGTGCGTTAAACCAGCTCTGGATATCGTTGTATTGGTCGCAATAATGCCGTCTACTCCACTGGCAGCAATCGCATCTGTCATATATTCCAATTCCTCATCCGATACATCTGGCGCAATTTTAACCAGTACAGACTTGGCATTGCCATACTTTTTCGCCTGGACTCCCATCTCTGCCCGAACCGCTTCCAATAACGACTTCAGTTCATCACCATGCTGGAGCTTTCGTAAATCCGGCGTATTCGGCGAGCTAATATTCACTACAAAGAAGTCCGCATACGGATACAGTGCGGAAATACACTTTTCATAGTCCTTATGAGCATCCTCATTGGGCGTGATTTTATTTTTGCCGATATTAACTGCGACCGGAACAGGTCGATGTTTGAGTGCAGCCAGACGCTTGGCCATGCTCTCAGCACCCAGATTGTTAAAGCCCATCCGATTGACTAATGCCTCATCGGGAGGCAGTCGGAACAAACGTGGCCGATCGTTACCGGGCTGTCCCACAGGTGTCACCGTTCCCACTTCCATAAATCCAAACCCGATGGAAGAAAAACCAGTAACCGCTTCTGCATTTTTATCCAGTCCTGCAGCCAGTCCAATCGGGTTGGGAAAATGAATGCCAAACAGATCAACGGCAAGATCCTCCGTCTCCTTGACTCCGTACATTCCTCGCAGTGTCGCTGCTCCACCAGGAAGTGAGCCCGCATGTTTTAAACCGTCAATGACTACATGATGGGCCGTCTCTGGACTCATTTTAAAAAAAACAGGTTTCGCAATCCTTCGATACAACACGATTCATCCACTCCGTTCTATGCCCTTGCACAATCCTAAAAAACATCTCTACAAAATAGTTTAGCTTTTTCCATACCAAAAAGAAAGTAATTTGCGAGGTGCAACATCAGAACAATTCAGTTGTCATGGAGATGTCATTGAAAATGTATAATCAAACCATTTACAATGGACATAGTAAGACAAGACCTTAGCTCGTTAGAAAAGAGGGATTGCTGATATGAAGACCAAGCGCAAGCCGCCCAGTCTGCAAAAGAAAAAGGATGAGGTGAACAAGAAAGCGATTGTATGGACCGCCGTCAGCTTTGTTCTCCTCATCATTGTAATTATTCTGGTCATTGTTTTAGCACAAGCAGGAAATCGTTAAACACCAAGTAGCAATAGCATCAAAATTTTAATTTAGCCAGTGATAGGTTTTGCGGGGATTCGTCTGGTCATGCTGCGGCTCACTTGTAAATCGAGAACCAGGCACAAGCACTTGATCAGGCAATCCCCCGTTACCAATGACTACCTCCGTACCCGAAGGTACGAGTGCAAACAATTCCTCCACATCCTCTTTACCCATTCGGACGCAACCCAAAGACTCATTTTTGCCAATGCTGTCCGGCTCGTTCGTGCCATGAATGGCATAATTCGTTGCAGACAGTTGCATTCCACGGCTGCCAAACTCACCGTTGGATTTTCCGTTCGGATTTACTACTTTATCGGTAACCACAAATTTCCCTTCTGGTGTTCTTTCTCCACCCAAACCGATAGGATAATTTCGAATAAGTACATTGCCACTTACCAGGGCGAGCCTATGCTTAGATTTGTCCACCACAATTCGCAGCGGTTGCCCCAGAAAAGGCCTTCCGTGCAATGACGATGCCAGTAATGGACTGCTTCCGGCCAACGAGTCAGCGTCTAAATCTACTGCCTTCCCTGTTCCCTTTCCTGGTGAAGCAAGTAAATTACGCATAGGTGTAAAAGCCTTCTTCATCCCGTCTGTCGTACCATACATCGTGTTAGCGGGAAAGTCTCGAGTCAGTTCATCAAGACTCTGGGGAAGACGTTGATGCTGTGAGCGAAAAGCACGCATGGAGCTATTCAGCACAGCTAATTCCTCCTGTCCAGCAGCCCATTTTAGACCTGCTTTGCGAAGATTTTCACTGTCTGACGGCTTACAAGCACACGCAGCTGCGTCGTAAGACTGAACAGCTAATCCGCCGTTTCCTTTGTTCTGTACACTAAGTAATGGTTTCATGCCCTCTCTCCAGAGCAGCCACGAGCCCCCTTGCTCCATGCCCAACACCGTAGTCCTGGATGGCAGTCGGCTAGTCTTAGCCAACATATCAGTAAGCCCCGTTCCAGCTTCACTCCCTTTTCGATCTTGAGCCGTAAACACACCACCAACCACACCGATCTGGGCCGTCTCCTTCGGATCAGCAGTGGCCACTTTCGTAACTTCAATATTATCAATTGCTGCCTGCTCAGTTCCGGATGGATCAAATGTATTCACATTTGAAGGTCTCGGTGAATTAGCTGAAGGAACCCATATGAGCAGTAGTACCATTAACGCAGTTAACAGGTGACGTGTTCGAGCCGTTCTTCGCTCCTTCTCCTTGGACATCTGAACCAGTTTATCCTGATATTCCATCCATACGTCTGCCGGAATCTGTTTATGCTCGAAGGCTTCGAACACTTCTCCTGCGCGATTAAAGCAATAATTTGCTTTGCCCTCCTGACCGCTGCTCTCATACTCTTTGCCGAGTAAATACCAGGCCATTTTATTATCAGGGTGTTTTTTCACATACGATTTAAGATGAGGCGAATGGTTCATCGGATCCTCCTGATCGTGTAATCTTGCATACTTCCTATTATGTATATCGGTAAAAATAGACTTGATGGACAGCACATAAGAAAAACGTCTATCGACGTACTTTCACAGAAGCCAGACCGCGCTTGGCAGAAGTTTTTCTTGCGGTTATAGAATGGTTCAGCCTCCGCTGAACCATTCTATAACCTAAAAAAACAGCACCAACAGCTTACTTTCACCGTTATACGGCGAAGGGAACTGTCGGTGCTGTGCCTATCAAAGAAGCCTACGCTTAACCTTCTTTATTGAACGGCTCGTCTGCTACTTTAATGGAATCCGTAGGGCAACCGTCACAAGCATCCTGCATATCATCAAACAGGTCTTCTGAGATCGCCTTGATGCCTTGGTTGGCATCCCCTTCAAAGATCACTTCAGCCAAACCTTCATCATCATAATCATAAATGTCTGGTGCTGTAGCGCCACAGGCTCCGCAAGCAATGCATGTATCTTTTTCTACCCAAGTGTATTTAGCCATAACTTTTCTCTTCCTCCTATATAATCAAACAAACCAGCTTTTGCATTCTATTCACATATTAATACAAACCCAATATTATTACAAATTATTTTCCTTTATCCTTCGTGTAAAAAATGCTTATAACGTAAGCTTGTGAGACTTGCATAAATCTATCCAATAGTTCACTCCGGAGTTGGTAGATTGTCTTTTTGCAGCGAAGTTCCGCGCAACTTGGAGTTGCGAAGAAGTACCGAAGGATCATCTCCCAGCATCCCAGCGGTCAAAATTGCATTTTCACCAAACTTGTCGCGAAGTGCATCCATCGTCTTCAATAAGCTTTCTTTCTTGGGCTGATCCTGGTATTCAAATAGATCCATTTGAACGGCCGCTTCCTCCTTTGGAATAAGCTGCTGTAGCGTAATCCCCAGCAAGCGCACAGGCTTATCTTCTCCCCAATGGCGACGATATAACGCACAAGCTTCCTTATATATGTCCTCTGCACTTTCCGTAGGAGTGCTCCTGACTTGAGAACGCGTAAAGGTCTTCATATCCGGCGTCCGAATCGTCAATTGTATACCTCCTGCCAGCATACCGTGTCGTCGAAGCCGCCGGGCTACCTGATCACTAATGTTAAGAAGTACCCGTTGGGCTTCTTCCAGCTTGACCACATCCATAGGTAGGGTGGTCGTGTGACCGATAGACTTGTTTGGCTCCCGCTCAGTGCTGACTGGAGAATGATTAATCCCGTTAGCAGCCAATTTTAACCACGAACCCGTCACACCAAATACGCCAACCAGCATATGTTCATCAGCCTTAGCCAGTTGCCCAATGGTGCGAATGTTCATTTGTAGAAGCTTATCTGCCGTTTTGCGGCCCACACCAAACAATTGACCACAAGGTAGGTTCCACAAAATGTTGGGTACATCACGCAAACGTAGAACAGAGATCCCACGTGGTTTTTTCAGATCAGAGGCCATTTTGGCCAGCAACTTGTTGGGAGCAACTCCAATTGAACAGGGCAGACCCAGTTCGTCTTCTACTCTGCGCTGGATTTCCTCAGCAATTTCCATAGGTGTTCCAAACTGTTTGGATCCAGAAATATCCAGATAACACTCATCAATTGAAGTTGCTTCCAGCATAGGCGTATACGAATATGCAATGCTCATAAATGCTTTGGAATAACGACGATACAAGTGAAAATCAGGCTGTATTACGATGAGCTGTGGACAGATCCGGCGAGCCTGCTGAACGACCATTCCTGTTGAAATGCCCAATCGTCGGGCTTCATAAGAGCAGGTTACAATTACACCTTTGCGCAGCTCACTACTGCCTGCCACCGCGGTAGGCAGTCCCTTATATTTCTCTGGCTCCTCCGCGGCATGAACGGAACAATAAAATGCGTTCATATCCACATGCAGAATAACTCGCCCGCCAACCGGATAATAAGCACTGACATCTTTCATGCTCAACCCTTCTTTTATCTGTAAATTCACCCGTCATCGCGGGAATATGTGTTTTGATTTTATACTTGAGATACCCTTAAGTACTATTTCTATTTTACATAAAAAATAGAGGTTTTGCGGCTAAAAATGATAATTATATATTACAATTGAAGTCATAAGTTGATATAATCGACTAACATACGAACACGACAAACTAACGCTTTCCTGTTTTTAAGCGTTAAACAACTAAATTAATGTGCTTAAAAAAGCAGAATATCACCAATCTGAGCAATCCGCAAAGGAGGAGTCCCTCATGTCCACCGCTATTTCTATCTTTGACACAACGCTGCGAGACGGCACTCAAGGAGAAGGAATTAGCTTGTCTGCTGATGACAAATTGAAAATCGCCAAAAAACTCGATGATCTCGGTGTTCATTATATTGAAGGCGGGATTCCCGGAAGCAACAGCAAGGATATCGAATTTTTCAAACGGGTACAAGAACTGGGCCTTCGGGCAAAGATTGTCGCCTTCGGCAGCACGCGCCGCAAAGATAGCATCGCAGCACAGGATGTCAATCTGCAACGAATTCTGGAATCCGGCGCTCAGGCTGCTACACTTGTGGGTAAATCATGGGATTTTCATGTACACACTGCCTTACAGACGACACTGGAGGAAAATCTGTCTATGATTTACGACTCCATCGCCTTTTTAAAGCAAGGGGGCATGGAGGTTATTTTTGATGCCGAGCATTTTTTTGACGGATATAAAAACAATCCCGAGTATGCAATGGCCGTTATGAAAAAAGCTGAAGAAGCAGGCGCGGATTGGCTCGTGATGTGCGATACAAACGGCGGTACCCTGCCGCATGAGATTCAGGAAATTGTCACTATGCTGCAAAGCCAGATAACGAGGTCACAGTTGGGTATTCATACACACAATGACTGCGAGTTGGCAGTAGCGAACTCTCTAAGTGCTGTACAAGCAGGCGCAAGGCAGGTTCAGGGTACTATTAACGGGTACGGTGAACGGTGTGGTAACGCTAACCTGTGCTCCGTCATTCCTAATTTGCAGCTCAAGCTGGGTTACGACTGTCTAGATACCGAGAAGTTAAGTCAACTCCACAATACAGCCCGCTTTGTGAGTGAAGTCGCCAACGTCAATATGCCTGTGAACCAGCCTTATGTTGGCAATGCAGCTTTTGCCCATAAGGGGGGCATTCATGTGTCAGCCATTCTGCGCGACTCGCGAACTTATGAGCACATCGCTCCTGAACTTGTGGGGAACAAGCAGCGGGTCTTGGTCTCCGAACTGGCCGGGCAAAGCAACGTGGTATCCAAAGCGCAAGAGCTGGGCATCACCCTTGACCCATCCAGTGATGAGGCACGTGGCGTAATTAGCCGCATCAAGGAACTGGAGCATCAGGGATACCAGTTTGAAGGCGCGGACGCTTCGCTGGAACTGCTCATTCGTGAAGCAGGTGGTGAAGTGAAGGAAATGTTCTCTTTTGAATCCTTCAAAGTGCTGGTAGAGAAAACAGCCGGCCGCCCGGTCGTATCCGAGGCATTCTTGAAACTGAATGTCGCAGGGACGAGTGTCTATACTGCAGCTGAAGGCAACGGTCCTGTCAACGCGCTCGATAACGCACTCCGCAAGGCTCTTTCTCAATATTTCCCTGCTTTGCGGGACATGCATTTGGCCGACTACAAGGTACGTGTGCTTGACGAAAAGGATGCCACCGCCGCCAAGGTACGTGTGCTCATTGAGTCTAAAAATTACGAGGACGTCTGGAGTAACGTAGGCGTATCCGAAAATGTAATTGAAGCCAGCTGGGAAGCTCTCTTGGACAGCTTCCGTTACGCATTGTTGGAAGCACCAACTCCAACAAACGATCAGTCAGAGCTTACTCATCATGGATTAGTTAATCATTAATCAGTTGCTCGCATGAGCTTATAAGGTGCCTTTGGCGGTCTACTCGGCTCCCAAAGACACCTTCTTTTTTTGAAGAGTTTCTATTTTGCGTTCCAACTCCTGCTCACTGAGCATGCCGATGATGATTTCGCTGACCTGTCCATGAGGATCAACCATTACATGAGTTGGAAAAGCCACCCCTCCAACTCGTTCAAACAATGCTCCTTGCTCATCAAGTAAAATGGGAAACTGGAGATCCAAAGAGCGGGAAAACTTCTGTACATCCTCCAGTCGATCATAACGAGTTACATTGATACCATACACATCTACATCATCTTTGTACTTACTATACAACTCATTCAGCATAGGCGCTTCTAATCGGCACGGATCGCACCATGAAGCCCAAAAGCTAATAACCAAAGCCTTATTGCGCGGGGCCCCTACATCGTAGGTCTTGCCGTTTAACCCCTTTAAAATCATAGAAGGAAGCCGTTGACCAGGCTTTAGCTTTTTCAATACCTCTACCGCATGTGTTTCAGCCTCTACCTCTTTCTTAGCTTCAAGTTTTTCTCTACCATTCCCCTCTTTTAAGGGTGCATTTTTCATGGACAGGGTTGCTGCATAAGTTGTGTTTGCAATAACTCCCCATGAAGCCCCAACCACAACCAGTATAACCATCGCTCTGATGAAAAGAATTTTTTTCACAGTCTTATCACCTGTCTTTCGTCTAAATGACCCTTACCTTCTCCATAGGATGCCCATACTGTCCCCACCTCTAACCTTCTAAATCTGAATAGGACGCAAAAAAACAGCAAACCCACGAAATCGCGAACTTGCTGTTTTGATGTGTATATGAATGCTATGCCTTGTACTGAATCAGGCATGACTTAAATGCGCGTAGACATCTGCCAAATTGGTCACATTACGCTTCAACATTTCCTGAACATAAGCAACCCACAGCTTAGCCGTCATTTTCGCATCCTCTAACGCATGGTGCCGCCCTTCAATCGGAATGGATTGATAGGTCAACAATTCATCCAAACTGTAGGTTTGATGTTGCTGTGGCTCAAGCCATTTGGCAAGCATCATCGTATCCAGAACACGATGAGTCAATTGAACTTTAGATGTTTTCCATAACGCAGCATTCAAAAAGGCCTTATCATGAGCGCTAGCATGTGCTACAAGTACTCGCCCACCTACAAAGGACATAAAGTCGTGCAGTCCATTCATAAGTGGTGGAGCTTCATCCGTCATTTCCCGGGTAATCCCAGTTAGTTCGGTAATGTACTCAGGAATCACAGTCCGTGGATTAACAAGCGTATAAAACTGCTCTTTTTCCATAATCATGTCCCCGACAACCCGAATCGCCCCGAACGATAAAATCTCATCTCCATGCTGTGCTGAAAATCCCGTTGTCTCCAGATCAAAAACTACCGTCTCCAAACGATCCAGCGGGGTCCGCAATACTTCAGAGCGCCGTTGCTCCCGGGTTAAGGAGCGAATAAACGCCATCTGTTGAGCCGTAGGAGCCCCCATTACAGATGCGATCGCAGACGGCACTCCTCCTCTGCGGAGAGCGCTCCAGAAGCCACTTCCCTGCGCTGGTTCCTTCATGACCTTCTCCCTTCCATAAATCGCAACTGCCTTTGCAACGCACGATGCAACCGTCGTACCGTCGAAAGCGCCTCGCGCAACTCATGCCAGCCTTTACCTTGTTTCAGCGGCTTTACAGCCAGGTAGCCATTGCTGACCAGCAATCCATCATTCTCCTTCACTGGTGTAGCCATTCGTAGCTGAAGCGCAATCCGAAAGGCACGCTCGCAAGCATCGAGTAAAGGCAACGGTGCCGCTTCCAGTGATGCGAGACGACTGAGCCTTTTGAAGGTGGAGGTTTCCTCTACACCATGTTGCAACGCCAAAAAACGGACTGCGTTCACCAGCGGAATGTACAACCCGTATTTCACATCAAAATCGCCCGCATGCTCACCGAAGCGCTCGGTAACAACCTGACCTAAAATGTTAAGTGTCGCTTTATGCCTCACCGTGTTCCTAAGTACCGCCGAGGGTAAATCAGGATGTATTCGGAACAACTCATAAAAACTTCGTTTCCAGTTTGCAGATAGTCGTTCATCTCCAGCGATATGCCTCATATCAGACGAGATAATCAGATAACGGATCGGCTCCCAAGCAAAATCGTCCGACCATTTTGTTAGCTGTTTTTGCCATTCAGATAATGTTTGACGCCACAACGGCTCCGAGCACATTACTTTCCCCTCACATTTGGGATATCCCAAATACTCTAACATCGCAGACACTTTGCGACCAAACTCTCTAAAATATAATTCTTTGTCGGCAGATATCGTGTCACTGATAATCATACCGTTATCCTGGTCACTCCACAGCGTTGATTCCGAGCGCCCCATGCTTCCGAAGGCTATAAATGCGTAAGGGACGGGAGGAGGGCCGAAGCCATCCTCAACCATCCCTTTTTCGCACATTTGTACAGCTCTGGCCGCGATGCGGTCATGCATTTCATTCGCCGTTTGTAACCAGTCTGATAACGGAGCGGAGGCTTGAGAAGCCAGCAACCATTTTTGAGAGTCGACCCTGGCCCGCCTTAGCGATTCAGGTGTATCTGCATGATCAATCGCTTCGGCGGAACTCACCCAAGGGGCCATATTTTGCAGTTCCATACTTCCATCTCCTCCGCTCATCCATACTGGTTCTTTATATTTTACATATTAGTTCACAATTCCAGAACGCTTTTCAGCCTCAGCAACCAACTTCATTTGCTCAGGATAGCCGTACGTACCGTGTTCACTGATATCCAATCCCATTGTTTCTTCCTCTTCTGTAACGCGAATACCCATAATCGCTTTCATCGCACCCAGAATAATGAAGGAAATGACAAACACGAAAGCCAAAGTGCCAATCAGTCCAAGCAGCTGTACTCCTAATTGGGTAAATCCACCACCATAGAACAGACCCGCTTGACCTACACCAGTTATTTTTACAAGCTCAGGAGTAGCGAAGAACCCTGTGGACACTGCGCCCCACATCCCTGCAACACCGTGCACGGAGAAAGCATATACCGGGTCGTCTACTCTTGCACGCTCGAACCATTGCGCTGTGAAGAAAGTAACGATCCCTGCAACTGCACCAATGACCAATGCCGCCCAAGGTGCTACAAAGGCACAAGAACCAGTAATAGCAACCAAAGCCGCCAGCACACCGTTTAGCATAGCAGGAATATCTGCTTTTCCATATACCATCCAGGATACGAGCAAAGCGAAAACCCCACCTGCCGCAGCAGCAATATTGGTAGTCAAGGCCACATATCCAAAGAATCCGTCGTTCATAGCTGATACAGCACTACCCGGGTTAAACCCAAACCAACCAAACCAGAGAATAATAACACCCAAGATAGAGTACACCTGGTTATGACCAGGGATAATGTTCGGCTTGCCATCTTTATTAAACTTGCCCAGACGCGGTTTGAGCAGCAGGGTAGCGACGAGTGCTGCCGTAGCGCCTGTCAAATGGACTACCGTCGAACCGGCATAATCCTGCATCCCCAACTTACCAAGCCATCCACCGCCCCACACCCAGTGAGCTACAACCGGATAAATCACGATGGAGAACAAAATACCGAAAATAATGTATACACTTAATTTTGCACGCTCTGCCATCCCCCCACATGCGATAGAAAGTGATACCGCAGCGAAAGCAAAGTGGAACAAAAACATAATTGTAATCGGAACATCCAGACCTGAGAGAGCATCAAACGATGCAGCCGCATCCGTACCACTCATGAAGAAACCCGTCAGTCCCATAAATCCGTTTCCGCCATCATTACCAAAGCCGAATCCAAATCCAAGTGCCCAGAAGGACAAAGCCGCAACACCCGTGGTGAGAATCGTTTTACCAGCGACATGACCCGCATTCTTCATTCGAGTCGAGCCTGCCTCCAGCAATGCAAATCCCGCTTGCATAAAAAATACAAGTATAAATGCCAAGAACGTAAAGGCCGTGTTTAGCCCGGCTTGAAGTTGAATATTTGTCGGACCGTCAGCAGCAAACGCACCTACCGGAAAAGCTAATACTGTCAGCATGGCCAATAATACAACTAACCACTTTTTTCTCATGAAGCCCACTCCCTCGAATGTTAAGTTTCTTTACATTTCGTGAAATTCTTATTGTCATTATAATCAGAATACATGAAAGTTGACAAGATTTTTTTTATTATGTTAAAAAAATATGGTTCCAAACACTCCATGTCATATTTACTAACTATAAAAGTAGCTTGTTTCTGTTCAAAAAAAAGCATAACGTTTGACTGTATGGTTGGGAATCATGTAAAATATTCTTTATAAACACTCCGTTTGCAAATGCTAATATTGAAGGTTGAACGAAGAGCGCGAGGTGAAGACAGATGGGGATATGAAGCTGTATCGAATTGGTGAGCTAGCCAAGACGGCTGGTGTCAGCGAACGAACTATTGATTATTACACAAAGCTTGGTTTGATCACACCTGAAGAACGATCATTGAAAAATTATCGGCTCTATAATGATGAAACCTTAAACAGGCTTGAACGTATTAACCAAATGAAACAAGAGAAGTATAGCCTAGAGGAAATCAGACAGACACTGATTAAATGGAACTCGGTTGCGGGGGAAGAGCACGTCACTGACAAACTAACGAGTCTGGAGATGCACATGCAGCGTCTAGAGCGTGAAGTCAATGAACTACAACCTCTCTTGGGGCAGCTCAAGCCCGTTCAAGCGCGCAAGTTGCTTACTGGTCTACTACCACAAAGCGCCGCTTGTATCGAAGCTCTGAAGTATCTGCTGGAGCATAGTTCTATGATGTAGATACCTGGGCTAGTATGATGAACAATATTGGAGGGTTGCTTTATGATGGGTATGTATATATTGATTATTCTTGCGTTCGGATTATCCTTATGGGCGCAATTCCGTGTAAAAGGCACTTTTAATAAATGGTCTGATGTCCCAAATGAAAATGGGTTGACCGGTTATGATGCAGCTCGGCATATGCTAGATCGCAATGGTTTGCATGATGTGCCTATTGAACCAGTACCTGGTGCGTTATCTGACCATTATGATCCAATGCAAAGAGTCGTACGGCTGTCCGAGCCAGTTTATTATGAAAAATCCATTTCCGCAGTTGCCGTAGCTTGTCACGAGGTTGGTCATGCCATTCAGCATAAAGAGCATTATCCCATGCTGGCACTCCGTCACCGGATCTTTCCGATCGTAAACTTCGCTTCTGGGATTGCACCGTTTCTGCTGATTGCCGGTTTCTTATTCAGCTACACGAACCTGATTGGCTTGGGTATTATCTTTTTCTCGGCTACTGTTGCTTTTCAATTAATTACATTACCGGTTGAATTTAATGCTTCCAACCGGGCCCGAGAAATTATGGTTTCGGAAGGGTTTATCCGTAGTGATGAAGAACGGGGTATAGCCAAAGTATTAAATGCTGCTGCATTAACTTATGTGGCTGCAGCTCTTGTTTCCTTGCTGGAACTAATCCGCTTAATCGGCATCTTCAACAGCCGGGATTAATTGCTTGTGTTGCAAAAAAGGTTGTTCCTCTACCAAGTTAACGGTAGAGAACAACCTTTTTTCTTTATCTAAAACCAATCAGCTATACTCACTGTCCTAAATCCGCTTTTGCACTTCCGTTCGGAGTAGCAGCACTACCTTTAAGACCAAAATATTGCAACAAAAAAGTTCGGAATGACTTTGCAACTAATGGCAGTTTATCATCTCTACGATGAATCAAGCCTATAGTTCTCGTGACCTCTGGATCAACAATTGACACTCTTGCAGGTTGAAGCGGGTTGGTCTGAAACAACGCCATTTCAGGCAAAAGACTGACTCCCATGCCAGCCGCAACTAATCCGCGTATCGTATCTGTCTCTTCACCTTCAAAAGCGATATCCGGCGTAAATCCTGCCTCCAGACAAGCCTGCCAGACAATCGGACGTAACGAATATCCATCTCTGAACAGAATAAATTTTTCTCCCTTAAGCTGACTCAGCGTGATATGTTCGGCCGTGGCTAAAGGATGATTGGGCGGGAGAACAGCAAACAACTCCTCGGTCAGCACCACATCCCCCTCCACATGATCATGACGATCGGGAAAAGGAGATACAAAAGCCAAGTCCACCTCACCCGCTAACACATCACGAATTAAACTCGGATACATCCCCTGTTTAAATCTAAATTTAACATTGGGATACCGCTTTCGGAATTCAGCCACTACCGTAGGAATAAGATGAATCCCCAAACTGTGCGGAAAACCGATGCGGATTTCGCCCCCCTCAGGATCCAAAAACTCATGAACCTCCAAAACAGCTCGCTCTAGATCTTTTATTATCGTCTCAACCCGTTTGCAAAATAGCTGTCCCACTGGCGTAAGCTGCAAATTGCGACCCTTTTGCATAAAAAGATTAACTCCCAGCTCCTCTTCAAGCTGATGAATTTGCCGACTTACCGCAGATTGCGCCACATGTAGCTCCTCGGCTGCCTGAGTGACATGTTCTTTTTGCGCTACCTTCATGAAGTATTGTAACTGTCGTAATTCCACTCCGATATTCGCTCCAATCTGTTTTTCAACATCCGGAAGAAGACGTCAATCGAACATCATCCTCTTTCTTCCCTGCTAACTTACGGTAAAACTGTCTTTAGTGGCGTTTGCGCTGGCCAGTCAATCTAATCAATAATCCATACATGAAAAATCCACTGAGTAATCCCCCAAAGTGAGCGGTCCAATTAATGTTCGCTACAGCAAAAGAAAACAGAATACCAAACCCAAGCAGCGTGTACAGCGTTTTGCGCGAAGCATCATCCATCAAGGAACGTTGGAACAAGGCAACGTACAGAAACGCCCCATAGATGCCATAAATCGCTCCTGAGGCTCCTACAGAGACTGTCGTTTCCGCCACCATGTTGTAATGGGCAATGGACAGTATGTTCCCTACAATACCCGTGACCAGATACAATAGCACATAGCGGAAGGACCCCAGCAAACGCTCCAGCGGAGGAGCGAAGACGAGTATGGCAAAGGAATTGAACAGAAGATGATCAAACCCTGCATGTAAAAACATGGCTGATACATATCGCCACAGTTGATCGGTGAATGGCGCCTCATTAATCAAAGCTCCATATCGGATCAGCGTCAAACTATTTTCCGATCCACCCTGTACGGTGAGTACAACAAACATCACAATATTGATGAGCAAAATCAGACAGGTTACTGGGTAAAACCGCAAATAACTTTTCCAGTTCTCATAACGTAAAAAAATCAAGGCAATCCTTCCTTCATGGGTGTCTCCACCTTATTCAAATTGGACAATGTCTTTTATAAAAGATTATAATAGATTTCGGCAACGATAACCAATGCTAAAAACCAAGGAGGCTATTACATATGGCACAAGAACGTACAGGAGCTGCTACTTTTAAAGGCAATGCTTTGACACTCTTAGGTCCTGAACTGAAGGTTGGAGATCAGGCACCTGATTTCAAATTACAGAAAAACCTGTTAGAAGCAGCTACGCTCCAAGACTTTGCAGGCAAAGTCAAACTGATCAGTGTTGTTCCTTCTTTGGATACAGGTGTGTGTGACGCACAGACTCGACGTTTTAACCAGGAAGCTGATTCCCTTGGGGATCAAGTCGTGGTGCTGACTGTCAGCGTCGATCTGCCTTTCGCTCAAGCTCGTTGGTGCGGTGCTGCCGGTATTGACCGCGTATTGACACTGTCCGACTATAAGGATCATTCCTTTGGCGAAGCTTATGGTGTGTTCATCAAGGAATTCCATTTGGATCATAGAGCTATTTTTGTGATTGATCAAAATGACAAAATTGCTTACGTAGAATACTTGAGCGAAATGTCCGAACACCCTGACTATGACCAAGCGATTGCAGCAGTGAAAAAACTCGTCTAAATCAAGACTGCATATTAAAAAAGCGAGTGAAGGGTTGCCTTCCTCGCTTTTTTTGACGTTTGTCTGCCACATCACTGCTCACACATCTACAATCACTGCACAACCTTATGAGCAGACAGCTTCTTGTCAATCACAGCGAACAGTTGCAAAATGATGCGGTAATTCGCGCCCAAGTCCCCTAGCGATCCGCGTGAAGCAGAATAAATATCCACCGCACTCCGAACTGGTGAGACAGACAATATGGAAACGGTAATGTCGACGGTTCTACCGAACGCCGTTCGCTTCTCTAACGTAATTTCACCTACGGATGCTACCTCATGAAGAACCTTGTAGCCAGGAATTTTTTTTAGAATAGATGATACTTCTTCCCAAGCCTTGTCTCTCGATAAGTTATAATAGCGTGTCTTCATTTGGGGGTCCTTGACCCGGTCGCTTGTACCTTCTTGGCTGCGCACAATCCCTACCAGAGTCCTCTTCAACGACAAGACATTTCCTCCTTCACGATAATCGTTGCCATAATGCAGCACATCGGTTTTTTTGCTGCAAGCGCTTTATAAAACGTTAAACAACAAAAAGTTAACCGACCATACCTGTGGTATGCGACCTTAGTACCTCATGTCTTAGTTTAACATTGTTGCATACAAAAAACACCCTGTTTCTGCAAGAAGCATAAACAGAGTGTATTCATTATCTTTGGAGTACCCGCCGATGCCGTCCGACCATAGCGTCTTCTGAACCTGCTTTAGCAGGTGGGTGACCGCAGAATAAACTTTTGAAGTCCCCTTGTCAGGAATTGACAGGGCTTTTCAGCTATTCATCCGTATAGATCTCCCTAGACATTGTCATTGGTTCAAAACAACAAATGACCGTAACGTGCATCGCAGGATATGACCTTATTATAGCGCTTCTCACTCAGAAAGTAAATGCTAGGAGAAATATGTTTTATTTTTAGAGGTTATCACTTTTCTTGTCTTCAATGCTTGCCGTATCTTCATCTTTCTGCTTCATCTTTTCCATTTGATCCTGCATTTTAAGGAATGTTCCATAAAAATTAAAGAAAGCGAACCAGGCAACTACACTACCGATGAAGAATAAGAAAAGCACAGGATATTTGACTCCGATAAATATAACAACGGCGCTACCGAGCATGGTAGAAAATACACGGAATGGTCGAATCAGCGTCAGTAAAACCGCATTTTTGATAATTTGTCCGGTAGACATATGATAATGAGCCACCATCGAAAAGAAGTTAAACATAGACACAAGCAAAATAATGATAAGAATGAGCATAATTACGCCCACGATTTGCAAGTTGCTGAGTTGTGTCATATATACGGTATAATCCACATACATGATGACAAACAGTAACGTGTAAAAGATACCCCCGATTAGACTCTGCTTATAGTTCTCTTTGTACCCTTTAAAAAAGGTACGAAACACGCCTGTATCGGTATCCCCCATTACCCATTTGCGAACCACTGTGAACATAGCCGATGTGGCTGGAAATAAAGTAAGCGGTGCCAAAACAGCCATCGCCCAATTCATTTGTAAAGATTCATTAGCCAAATTCTGATTCATTACAAGTAGTTTCAGTATGAGGCAGAACACAAAAGGCGACGAACATAACACCCATAACAAATTTGTAGCCGCCAGTCGGGTAATCCACTCGGTCAGGCGGTAAATACCACCCATAGCTCCTTTAAACTCCAATGTCAGTCTCTCCCTCCGCAAGCCTTGGCAGTTCCAAGACTCATGTTGCTATGCCTATAAATTCCGGCTCTTGGCTATATCATACCGTATTTCAGCCCTAATGCGCCAGTGAAATCAATAAGTGCCTCATTAAAGCAGATTGCTAAAAGGTTCATACATACTGATTCAATCATAACAAAAAAGCCGAAGCTTCATCTGCTTCGACTTTTCATTATTTCATTTCTTATTCGGAAGAGGAATCTTCACGTCTTGCAGGACGACGAGTTTCCCCATTGCTGCTCGGGCGTGGTTTGCGATCTCCACTGTACCGGCTTCCGGAATCACGGTTGTAGCCACCGCCTTCTTTGCCACGGTTGTAACCGCCATATCCACCTTTGCTGCCACTACCGCCGCTACCACCGGAACGGTTGGAATTGTAACCACCGTTGCTGCGACCGCTGTAGTTGGAAGGCTTGCGACCGCCAGAACGCACGTCTGGTTTACGACGTTTTGCACGGATCGGATCTTCTGGAGTCAGCTCAATCGATGCTTCTCTCTTCTCACCAGTCATTAGTTTCAGAGCTGCGGAGAGAAGTTGCACAGAATCATATTGCTCCAGCATTTGAATAGCCAAACCTTTGTACTCGTTCAGCTCGCCGCTTTCTACAGCCTCTAGGAGACGTTCAGCAATGATACGTTGTTTGCCTTCCAGAGCTTCAGCCAACGTTGGAAGCGGCTTGCGTGGAATGCGGTGACGAGTTACACGTTCGATAAAGTGCAAATGGTCAATTTCACGAGGCGTTACGAAAGACCAAGCTTCCCCTTCTTTACCTGCACGTCCAGTACGTCCAATACGGTGAACATAGCTTTCTGGATCTTGCGGAAGGTCAAAGTTCACAACGTGAGTTACACCGGAAACGTCCAAGCCACGGGCAGCTACATCAGTCGCTACGAGCACATCGATGCTTCCGTCACGGAATTTACGCATTACAGCATCACGTTGGTTTTGAGACAAGTCACCATGCAAACCGTCTGCAGAATATCCGCGTTTTTGCAGAGCTTCAGCCAGCTCGTCTACCCGACGCTTGGTACGACCAAATACGATAGCAAGTTCTGGGGATTCCATGTCGATCAAACGGCTCAATGCTTCGAATTTTTGACGCTCAGGAACTTCGATATAGGCCTGATCAATCAGTGGAGCACTAACTTGTTTAGGAATAACTGAAACATGCTCAGGATTTTTGAGGAATTGTTCAGCCAATCTTTTAATATTAGGAGGCATTGTAGCCGAGAAAAGCATCGTTTGACGCTCGTCTGGAACTTGCTTCAGAATGGATTGAATATCTTCCATAAAACCCATATCCAACATTTCATCTGCTTCATCCAAAACAACTGTGTTTACATCTTCCAGCTTGATGGTTTTACGATTAATATGGTCAAGCAAGCGTCCTGGCGTACCAATAATAATTTGAGGTTTCTTTTTCAAAGCGCGAATCTGGCGTACGATATCTTGTCCACCATAGATTGGCAAAGTACGAAGACCTTTGAAACGGGAGAGTTTTTCGATTTCTTCAGCTACCTGGATAGCAAGCTCACGTGTTGGTGCCATGATCAGAGCTCTGATTTTTTCGTCGCTTCTAGAAATTTTGTTGATCAGCGGAATACCAAACGCAGCAGTTTTACCAGTACCTGTTTGGGCTTGGCCAATCATGTCTCTGCCTTGTAGTGCAATCGGGATGGATTGCGATTGAATTGGTGTTGCTTCTTCAAAACCCAGTTCTGTAATCGCCTGAATTACTTTCGGTTCAAGATCAAATTCTGCAAATGTCGTCAAATTTATTCAAACTCCTTCTTAATGGTGGATGTGGTGGACAATCCACAATGTTGTCTGTATTCTTAAGTAGCGATATTATTGTATAAGTTTTCCCCAATACAGTGACAGTTTATTTAGACCTATAACTGCAACTTTCTGTAATGAATTTGGGGAACCTATCCGATACATCTTAAACGAATTTATCCTTTTTAAAACAGTTTAAATTTTAAGTGTTTCTCTGGACATAGGTCCCTACTCAAGAATATCCACATCGCATTATAGCACAGAACAATTCATGAATACCAGCAAGTTGCTTCCCGTATAATTTAAATGAGGTGAAAATAAGTTGTTAAAAATGGTGTTAAACTGCTTAACTGTCATTCTTGGAGCCGCTGCCATTGCATGCGGTTTTAATCTGTTTCTCGTGCCACACCACTTGCTGAGCGGAGGAGTAGCTGGGCTTTCCATGTTAATCGGCTACTTCACAAAATTTGATATCAGCGCGATGTATTTTATTATCAATATCCCGATGCTTATTACAGGCTGGTTTATTTTAGGCAAGCGTTTTATTAGCCTGAGCATTTTATCCGTTGTCGTTACAACATGGATTTTGGCCTTGGTGCCGGTGCGATCTGTCGTGTCGGACCCCCTGCTAGCCTCCGTTTTTGGAGGAGTGATGATCGGCGTTGGAGCAGGAATTTCCTTTCGGGTAGGGGGGTCTACGGGCGGTTTTGACATTATCGGTTCCATCGTCACTCGTTATCGTGACTTCCCCGTAGGAACTGTACTTGTTGGCATGAATGGACTGGTCATTCTTGCAGCAGGATATTTGAACGATGATTGGAATATTGCACTTGCGTCGATGCTATCTATTTTTGTGACTGGCAAAGTGTTAGATCAAATCTATGTCAGTCACACGAAGATTACCGTCTACATTATTACAGAACACACCGACAAGCTACTGGAGCGGATGTTAACCACACCACGCGGTGTTAGCAAAATAAAAATTGAAGGCGCATTTTCACATACTGAAAAAGACATGCTGATGACTGTCACGACACGCTACGAGCTAGTTGAATTAAAACGGATCATTAAAGAAGTGGACCCTTCTGCTTTTGTCAATATTGTGGAAACGGTTGGGGTGATGGGTTCATTTCGCCGAAGATAAGCACAAACCCAAGTGTCAAAATACAGTTTCTGTGGTACACTATATGTGCGCTGTTCCCATAGTATATAAAGACCAGCTTTACCTGCTATTTCACAGGCACTTTGCTTTTCCGAATCGTATTGAATGATTCTTTTGGAATGATTCCGAGCAGGAAAGGGTGATTTTTGTGGAAATGGAAACGGTAAAACTGTCCGACATTGTCTTAAGATGGTATCCGGAAATGCTCCCTTCTCTCAAAAAGGATGAGCTGAACTCGATGATTGTGCTTCGGGACGGGATGTCCATACTCAAGCCAACGGATGCGCTAGAAATTATTCAGTACAGTATTTGCGAGCATCAAGACAATAATTATCTTCAATAAATTTCTTTACCAAGTGCCGCTTCTTCCGGTTGCATCTACAACTGCGAAGAGAGCGGCATTATTTATGCATTTTTATGGATTCAATGAACATAAGTTGGGTTAATCATGTAAGACTGTGCCTGATGATTCCAGTATTGGTTACAAGCGTGTTGTTTTTCGATACATAACTTTACGTATAATCAGGTAAGCGACATCCATAAGGGAGAGAGTTAGGAAATGAATATGATTTGGGCAATTATGCTATTGGCGATGGGGATAGGCGGAAACGGGGACCCGTCAGCCATCGCTCCAAATGTAAAAGATACCGTGGCAACAACAATTAGCAGCGCCATGATTACGGCTCAGCACAATAAGATGAAGTTGGATGCCTCCAATCCTCCGGTTAAAATTGACCCACAACCGACGACTCCTGCTATCAAGGGCATCTATGTCACAGCTTATAGCGCAGGCGGTTCGCGTATGACCCAGCTGCTTGAACTGCTTGATAAGACAGAGCTCAATTCCATGGTTATTGATATTAAAGACGATGCAGGCTATATCACTTATCCAACGTCCAATCCCGAGCTGCTCAAATTGGGCAAGCCGCAAAAATTCATTCGGGATATTTCCGGTTTGATGGACCGATTGAAAAAGCATAATGTTTACCCGATTGCTCGTATTGTCGTATTTAAAGATACGGTACTGGCCAACAAAAATCCCGAGATGTCTTTCCGTAATCCTGACGGCTCTGTCTGGAAAAACGGTAAGGGAGACGGGTTCGTCAATCCCTATAATAAAGAAGTATGGGATTATAATATAGCCATCGCTAAGGAAGCAGCCAAACTTGGTTTTAAGGAAATTCAATTTGACTATGTACGTTTCCCCGAAGGCTTTGAGAAAAGAGCAGACAAGCTGAAATATACCAAATCAGATCAATCCCGCTCGGATGCAGTCGCTGAATTCGTACAATATGCCCGCAGAGAGCTTGCTCCATTAGGTGTACGAGTATCCGTAGATATTTTCGGATATGCTGCATCTGTCCCTGCTGCGGAGGGAATCGGACAGGATTTCACTAAAATTTCTGAAAATGTGGATGTCATTTCACCCATGGTTTATCCAAGCCACTACACCACAGGCTGGTTCGGTGTAAAAGACCCTGATAAGAATCCCTACCAGACGATTAAAGGCTCCATGGCCGATACACACAAAAAGCTAGATCCGACGGGCAAGCTAAAGCCAACTATTCGTCCTTGGATCCAGGATTTTACTGCAAGTTGGTTAGGAAGCGGACATTATGCTAAGTATGGAAAAACTCAAGTAGAGGACCAAATTCGAGCGCTTAAGGATATGAAAGTGGATGAATATTTACTCTGGAATGCCACAAACCGCTATTCAAGCGGAGTAACTTACAAATAGTTTTATCCCTCCGGACTTCTCGTTATCTAATACGAAATTTAGAAATTATATAATTTTTTCGAAGGCTGTCCCGTTGTTTGGCGAACGGGTGCAGTCTTTTTTATTACTGTTCAAATGTGGCGGTATCCCTTACAATAAATACTTACATGTTATGATACATACGAATATTCAATCCCTAGTAAATGAGGAAAACAAAAATGCAATTGACTTCAACAACGGGGCAGAAATGGAAGCAGCTTTTATACATTTTGCTCCCTATCCTGATTACCCAGCTTGCACTATCTGCCATGACTTTTTTCGATACGAATATGTCGGGACACTTTTCCCCTGCCGATCTGGCTGGAGTAGCCATCGGAGTAAGTCTGTGGATTCCTGTACAAACAGGCCTTAACGGAATACTTATGGCTATCACACCTATTGTATCTCAATTAGTGGGAGCACAGCGCAAAGATAAAGTCTCCTACTATGTCATTCAAGCACTTTGGCTCTCTCTTGCCCTATCCATGGTCGTTTTGATTGCTGGCATCATTTTGGTCAAGCCTATTCTAAATGGTATGAATCTGGAATGGAGAGTTCATAATGTGGCCCTGTACTATCTTTGTGCGATGGCCTTCGGTATTGTTCCTCTATTTGCCTACACGGTGCTCCGAAGCTTTATGGATGCATTGGGACAAACCCGCTTTACGATGTTAATCACGCTCATGTCGTTACCCATCAATGTCTTGTTGAACTATCTACTTATTTATGGGAACTGGGGTTTTCCGCGTCTGGGAGGTGTAGGCTCCGGGGTGGCAACGGCAACCACCTACTGGATCATTATGCTGGTCGCTGGTATCACTGCGCATCGGGGAAAAATATTTGCAAAATACCGAATCTTCAGCAAAATATACGGGATTGCTGCTAGTGCTTTGAAAGAGCTCATCAAGATTGGAGTACCGATTGGATTTGCAATATTTTTTGAGACTGCCGTCTTTTCAGCCGTCACTCTCTTCATGAGTAGCTATAATACAGCTACCATAGCCGCACATCAGGCAGCGATGAACTTTGCATCTACGTTGTATATGATTCCACTCAGCATTTGTATGGCACTTACGATTCTGGTTGGCTATGAAACAGGAGCTACTCGGCCGCGGGATGCCAAAGCTTATAGTGTAATGGGCATCAGCAGCGCAGTAGGTCTATCACTGATTACAGCTATTGTACTGCTTATCTGGAGTGAACAGGTCGCTCGACTTTACTCCACCGATCTGCAGGTCATTCAGTTGGCACAGCATTTTCTAATCTATGCGATTTTCTTTCAGATATCTGATGCTGTCGCTACACCTACACAAGGAGCGCTACGCGGGTATAAAGACGTCAATCCAGCCTTTTTGCTCACATTCCTCTCCTATTGGGTCATTGGGCTTCCTGTAGGATATATACTGGCACGCTGGACTTCATTGGGGCCCTACGGCTACTGGATCGGTTTGATTACAGGGTTGGCGGTAGGCGCTATTTTACTTCTCTGGCGTCTGGTGAAAGTACAACGTCGTTTCTCCGAAAAAAAACAACACGCAGAGGTTATTTAGCCTTTGCGTGTCTCGATTACATATGCTGCGCCTAAAGTTATTCGTTTTTTCTCCACAATAGCCACTTCGTTCAGCTTGGGAGGATATAGAAAGTGTCTCTCCACATGTTGTTCAATCTCTTCAAATGCCTGTTCTTCATTTTCAGCAGCGAGAATGACAGTCAGCGCTCCTTCCGAACTATCCACTTCGATTTTGAATAGGTACATGTATGACTACCTCCTAATAGGACTCAAAGCTAAAAAATAGCGGATGACTCGGGTCATCCGCATAATTTTGATCTTTTCCAATATCAGAACCGATCTACTGTACGTAGAAGGCTCTTATTATTGGGACAAACGCAAAGCAAGTTCATAAAGCTCCATGTTGAAATCTTTTTTAGTATTTACAACCTTGTCAATATCTGTAGCTACCAACTTACCGTCGATCGTTCCGCAAGCCTTATCAGATATGCCCTCGATCAATTGGCGAACAGCAAAGTCACCCAAACGGCTCGCCAGGTTGCGGTCAAACGCGGTTGGTGTGCCTCCACGTTGGATGTGTCCAAGCACTGTAACACGAGGCTCATAATCCGGACAGTTTTCTTGGATTACCTTTGCTACATCTTCACCTTTGCCTACGCCTTCCGCAACGATAATAATACTGTGGCGCTTGCCATGCTTGAAATTTTGTTTCATACGATCAGATACTTCGTTCAGGTCAAATTCTACCTCAGGCACCAAAATTGTTTCTGCGCCAGAAGCCAGACCCGCATGCAAAGCAATATCACCACAATGACGTCCCATAACTTCAACAATGGAAGAACGTTCATGAGATGACATTGTATCACGCAGCTTGTTGATTGCGTCCACTACGATACTAACCGCTGTATCAAAACCAATCGTGTAGTCCGTGAAGGAAATGTCATTGTCAATCGTACCCGGAAGACACATGGTTTTAATGCCTTGCTTGGTCAGTTTGTTAGCTCCTTGGTAGGAACCGTCTCCACCAATCACGACTACGCCGTCAATCCCACGGTCACGCAAAATTTGCGCGCCTTTTTTCTGCCCTTCTTCAGTCGTAAATTCCAGGCATCTTGCAGATTGAAGTACAGTACCCCCACGTTGGATAATATCTCCGACGCTTCTCAGATCCATTGGAAAAATATCGTCGTTCAAAAGGCCTTGATAACCACGTTGAATCCCGAATACTTCCAGTCCGAAATACAATCCGCTACGTACGACGGCGCGAACTGCCGCGTTCATCCCTTGTGAATCTCCACCACTTGTTAATACTGCAATTTTCTTAACTGCTGTCATGGTTTATGACCTCCTCAAAATAATCATATAAGCCTTCTTATCCATCGACTGTTTAATAAGAAAAACAAACGCATGAGCGGACTATTTTTCATTAAACGTCTCGAAACAGCGCGAACGTCTTGCTGCTCGCTAACTTTAGGGTCGGATAAATATAAAGCCAGCAATCCCTCGATAATCATCCGGTGAAAGGAGCTGGCAGGGACATCTGCAATATCAGCCCGCGCCCGATTCACAACGTAGGCGATCCGGTTTAGCATCATGTCGGTATCTTCATAATAATTGCAAAAGTTAAGATCTCCGCCCTTCCGGTCTTCGTCTTGATCGATTAGATAATCCAGCAAAATATGAAGACTGCACACATGTGGAAAATACGATGCATGTATTGAGGCAGCCCCCGCATCTGTCAGATGCTGGTCGCTGGCAGCAAGAAACAGCATAAAGACCCCCAGAGTTGAACCGGTAGCCGCAGCAAACTCATTCCAGCGCAACTCTGGTGTACGGTCTTTATGAAGCGACCACCAGTCCAAAAGCGCTTGTTCCCGCAGCTCGGGTTTAATATGCTTGTATACTTGCAAATCCGTGTATAATCGCGCCAAATCCTGAACGTAAGGCATTGCCGCCTCATAGCCCGGAAGCCTGCTTACACAAGACTGACAGGTTGTCACCAGCCCAGTCAAATAACCGCCATCCTCCTGCTCACGACGCAACTCATAATAATTCACTGGCCTAGCCGTCGGATTAATCGCATCCAGCATAGCCTGATGCAACAGCCTGAAATCATCCGGGTCCATGGACGTACTGCGATCACACAGGTTGTCCAGATAATCACTAATGGTCTGATACGCTACGATCAGCGGAATTAACGTCTGCCGGGCAGACATATTAGCTGCGGCATAAACCGCTCCACCCACGCAGTGAAATGTCTTATCCGCTATGCTCGCAAGCGCCTGGCTTCGCAGTTCAGGGTCCGGAATTTGTTCGGCCTTGCTCTTCCAGTTACTCAATTCTTGTTTCGTTTCAGGGAGAATGTGCTTGTACATTCGGCTCATTAGACCTATGGGGCCTCTCGGTACTTGATAACGTCCTTGCTCAACATAACTCAAATGACGGTGCCTCCACATTGTTGTCTACGTAATTATACCTATCCAAACCATATCCATTATAATATGATCGTCCTTTTAGCACAAATGAACAACCTCACTTTTTTCTTTAAAATTCAAGAAAAATGAGCTGTTCTCATTAAAAGACTTTATACCTGTAATGTTTTATTAGCCGAAAATAGTATAAAGGGCCTACCTATCCTTGTCCTCTGCTGGCTTCACGCCTTGGATTCCCTCTCCCATACTTGCCTGCTTCCATTTCCCGAAAGCATAATAGAAAATGACTGCTACGGCAGAGATAGCAAAACCAACAGGAAAGCTCCACCATACAGCATCTAGACCATACTCATCAACAAATGCATAGGCCAAAGGTATACGAATGCCCCATAATGAAATAATGGTAATTAAAAGCGGTATCATTACGGAACCCGTTGATCGAACAACCCCTGTAATGACATTGGTAACACCGAATATAACAAAAGACCACAAGGTGATCATATTAATCCGCATTCCCAATTCCAATGCACCCCCCGTAGAAGGAAGAAACATGAGCAAGGCCTGACGGTTAAACACGTAAATTAATACCACAGCTCCACCAGTCAATACAAAATTATACACAATCCCAATCCAGGTTGTCGTGCGCACTCGATCCCAACGTCCGGCTCCAATATTTTGAGCGGCAAAGGAAGATACAGCTGCACCTAACGCCATTGCCGGCATCTGTACATAGCTGGACAAATTATTGGCTGCTGTATAAGCTGCAGCTGCAACTGTCCCGTAGCCGTTAATCAGATTCATTAAAGCAATCGCGCTGGTAGAGACAGCAATCATTTGCAACCCCATCGGCACTCCCTTACGGACTAGGGTCCAAATAATCTTCCAATCAAATCTAAGTAAGTGAAGCTCTGAAGATGTAATGCGCAAAAAATATTTTACACGATATAGATAAATGAGAATCAACACAAAGCTGATCCCTTGAGCAATCAGGGTAGCAGTAGCGGAACCTCCAATGCCCATAGCAGGAATCGGTCCCCATCCGAATATGAACAGCGGGTTGAGTAGTACATCCAGTACGACGGAAACAATCAGAAAATAAAATGGTGTTTTGGAATCTCCAGCCCCTCTCATTACAGTCATGATGTAATTATAGCCGTACAAAAAGGGCATGCCTGCGAAAATAATACGCGTATACGTGATAGCCATATCTACCGATTCAGCAGGGGTATTGAGTACATGAAGTATCCAAGGCGCACTCAAAAATCCGATAATACCTATAGCAAAAGCGAGCACCAGAAAAAAGACTGCACTTGTACCTACTACACGCTTGGTTTCAGCTACGTCTCCTGCTCCGATATTTTGTCCAATCATAATAGTAGCAGCCATAGTGACACCAAAAATGGAACTGATAAGAAAAAACATTATAATATTTCCGTTGGAAGCGGCAGTCAAGGCGGCCTCTCCCAGAAATTTCCCAACCCAGATCGAATTAATCGTTCCATTCAGGGATTGCAGAATGTTGCCGAACAGCATCGGCAAAGAGAACATAAACAGCGTTTTGGCAATAGGACCTTCAATCAGGGAAGGCTTACGACTAGCCTCTGCTGCACTCATTTTCTCAGCTCCTTCAATCTATAATGTCTTCTGCCTAGTTTTATTACGTATAATACCCTATTCCTGCTCAATCTTCTCATATCATAAACGTATTTACGCAAAAAAGCGCAGTCCCTTAAAATAAAGGAACTGCGCTCTCAATTCATAGTTTAACCGTAATATATAAGACATCCGTAGAAACGGAACCATTCTTACAATTCAGTTACACTTACAGTTTGATTACGTTAGCTGCTTGGGGTCCACGGTTACCTTCAGTAATTTCGAATTCAACCGCTTGACCTTCTTCCAAAGTTTTAAAGCCGTCGCCTTGGATTGCGGAGAAATGTACGAATACGTCCTCGCCACCATCCATTTGAATGAAGCCATAACCTTTTTCTGCGTTAAACCATTTAACTGTACCTTTCAAGTGAACAACCTCCTAAAAATACCGCCATCTATGGCGAATATCCATATTATACTTCATGCTTTTTCACAATGCAATTGATGTTTTTCCGGGTTTTTTGGGCTGGAATGATTTGCTTTTGCGGCGGAAACTGCGGTATCATGAACCAAAACATCTATAAAATCGGAGACATGCATATGATGAAAAAACACGAAATATACAAAAAAGACAATTGGAACATGATGACTGTCGAGGTGCAGGGCCGTTACATCGTTCTACGGGAAATATCCGATGATTGGGGCGAGGAAGCCCACACGTTTTTAAGCCGCCCGGCGCTGATGCATTGGGCTCAAAATCGGTTTCCCAAGCAGTCCTTTCAAGATAATGAGGAAGAATGGCAGCGGATCATGAACGCTTTCAAACAGGTCTAGCCTATTCATGGTGTCCAACAGCTATCTCATCTTCATTATTCTGGCCTTCACGCTGGGCGGAGTGCTGATCATGAAGCGTGATACGATACCGACTCCTCTCAAAAAGTGGATGGCCCTCACTGCTGTAATCATGGTTTGCTTTGCCTTTTATCTCATTGTATACAGCTTATTAAATATAGGTTCCAACCCACAGTAAGGAAAATTATACTTTCGGGCGTAAGAGGTCATACTATGGCATAACAAGCCATGGTATAAGGAGGATCTGCCGTTACATGCATCCTGTAAAACCTCTTGCCCTGCTGCTTACGGTAAGCGTGGCGGTTTCTTCGTTTTGGCATCCGTCCCTTACTGCCGCAGCCCTACCCCACATTACGTTCGATCAGAGGAGGCTCTCCATGAGTGAAATTGTAAAACGCGCTGATGCGCCAGTGGAAAATACATGGAAATTGGAAGATCTGTTTCCCAACCGCAAAGCATGGGATCAAGAATACGAAGAAGTCAAACAACTAGCCAAAAAGGCTGAACAATTCCAAGGCAAGCTCAATTCAGCAGAATCGATTGGCAACTGCTTTAAATTGGAAGATGAATTGTCGCTCAAAACCGAGCGTGTATATGTGTACGCACATCTGCATCATGATGAGGATACAGCTGAACCTACATACCAGGGTCTTTCGCAAAAAGCCAAAAAATTAGGCGTTGAGGTTAGCGAGTCTCTTTCTTTTGTGACACCTGAAATTTTGGCACTGCCAGATCATCAGCTCGATGCCTTCATTGAAGATCCGAAGCTTGCAGATTATCGGTTCACCCTTCAAGAAATGAAGCGGGAAAAAGCACATATTTTGGGCAAGACAGAAGAAGCGCTGCTCGCTCAGGTTGGCAATCTGGCTCAAGCCCCGCAAACGATTTTCGGCATGCTCAACAATGCTGATCTGAAGTTTCCAAAAATTAAGGATGAGAACGGCAAAGAGGTTGAGCTGACTCATGGCAGCTACATTCAATTCCTCGAAAGTCCACACCGCGAAGTACGCGAACGTGCTTTTAAAGCGGTGTATGACACGTATGCCAAAAATAAAAATACAATTGCTTCTACACTAAGTGCCAATGTGAACAAAAATATTTTTTATTCTCGTGTTCGCAAATACCCTTCTGTACTGGAAATGTCACTATACGGTGACAATATTCCGAAGGAAGTGTATACGAATCTCATTGACACCATTCATGAAAGCTTGCCCCTGCTCCATCGTTACATGAAGTTGCGTAAGAAGTTGTTAGGTGTGGATGAGCTCCATATGTATGATTTGTTCGCTCCACTTGTGGACGAATACAAGATGGACATTACGTATGAAGACGCCAAAAAGCAAACAAAGGAAGGCCTTAAGCCACTGGGCGCGGACTATCTGGCTTCGTTGCAAAAAGGCTATGATGAGCGCTGGATCGACGTATACGAGAATGAAAACAAACGTACGGGTGCATACAGTTGGGGAGCTTATGGTACCCACCCCTATGTGTTGCTGAATCATAAAAATAACCTGAACAGCATGTTCACACTTGCTCATGAAATGGGGCATGCGTTGCATTCGTACTATTCAGACAACGCATTGAAGTATAGAGATGCACAGTACACCATTTTCCTGGCTGAAGTGGCATCCACAACCAATGAAGCGTTGCTAATGGACTACCTGCTGAACAAATCAACCGATCCAAAAGAGAAAATGTACCTTCTCACCTACTATGCAGATCAATTCCGCACAACGGTATTCCGTCAAACCATGTTTGCGGAATTTGAAAAAATTGTACATGAACGCGCTGAACAGGGGGAATCCCTCACACCGCAGCTTTTATCAGAGATTTACTATGATCTGAATGTGAAATACCACGGACCAGGCATGAAGGTAGATAAAGACATTGAAATGGAATGGGCACGAATCCCCCATTTTTATAACAGTTTTTATGTCTACAAATATGCTACTGGCTTCTCGGCAGCAACCAGTTTCTCGAAACAGATTCTGGAAGAAGGCCAGCCAGCCGTTGACCGTTACTTGGGCTTCTTGAAGAGCGGTGGCAGTGATTATTCAATCAATATTTTGAAAAAAGCTGGCGTTGACATGTCCTCTCCGCAGCCGATTCGCGAAGCGATGAGCGTATTCGAAGAAGTCATCACAGAAATGGAAAAGCTAACTGAAGGAAAGTAAAACCGTGCGCACTTAAAATCCAGCATTGAAATGATGCACGGATAAATCCCTTGTCCATGGCGGGCAAGGGATTTTATAATGTAACGGGAGGAGGTGGCATTTTGAAAACACAATGGTCTTTGATCGCAGCTCTTGTTATTGCTTTGTTAACAGCTGTATTTGCTGTTATTAATGTGAATTCGGTTCAAGTGAACCTTCTATTCAGTATGGTCAGCATTCCTTTGATTCTGCTTATTCTCGGTTGCACTCTTCTAGGTGGACTTATTGTCGGTTCTTTCGGTATTTTCCGCCAATATAGGCTTCAGAGGGAGATTAAACGTCTGACGATTCAGCTTCATACACTACAAGAAGAGCACACATCCACGGTAGAAGCAAACGCGGATGTGACCTATGACACGACTGGTTCTTCCAGCACAGGGTCTACATCCGACCAAGATATAGAGCAACCGTCCTCTAACTCTGATCGGTTGTCCAAATGAGGAGGAGCAACAAATGACGATTCAATTAAATGAGAATTATATGATGAACTTTTTAAATCAGCTACTGAACACACCCAGTCCCAGTGGATATACACACCATGTGATGGAGCTGATTCGTCAAGAAGCGGAAAGCCTCGGGGTACAAATCGAATGGAATGCAAAGGGCGGTGCCATCTTGACTCTGGAAGGTCAGGAAACGGACCGTACGGTGGCGCTGAGCGCACATGTGGATACATTGGGCGCAATGGTGCGTTCCATTACAGCACAAGGCACCCTACGTCTGACATCCGTCGGCGGCTTCATGATGAACAGTATTGAGAATGAATACTGCCTTATTCATACCAGAAGCGGACAAACGTATACGGGCACTATTCTGTCCAGCCATCCATCTGTGCACGTCTATGATGATGCACGGAGCTTTGAGCGCAAGGAGAGCCATATGGAGGTACGGATTGACGAGCTTGTCGAGTCAAAAGAAGACGTGCTTCAGCTCGGTATTGCGGTGGGTGATTTTATTTCGTTCGATGCGCGTCCAGTCGTAACACCAAGTGGATTTATCAAGTCACGGCATCTGGATGATAAAGCTAGTGTAGCTGCGCTGTTTGGTTTACTGGAATCTGCTGTACATGGAAACTGGAAGCCTCGACATACCGTTAAATTGCTCATTTCTAACTACGAGGAAGTAGGGCACGGGGCGGCTTACATACCTGAAGGAATCAGTGAGATGATAGCTGTCGATATGGGCTGTATGGGTGAAGATCTGAGCTGTAAGGAAACGGATGTTTCTATCTGTGCCAAAGATTCCTCCGGGCCCTACGACTATACTATGACAACCCGTCTAATTAAGCTGGCCAAAGAGCTGAATATTCCGCATGCGGTAGATATTTATCCACACTACGGTTCGGACGCTTCGGCTGCACTACGAGCAGGTAATAACATCCGTGCTGCGTTGATTGGCCCTGGCGTACACGCCTCCCATGCTATGGAGCGCACGCACAAGCAGGCCGTGGTGAACACTGCCCATCTGCTTGCAGCTTATGTGACAGTTTAATTCGAATAACGACAATCAGCCTGTTACATCGTCGAATAGATCAGTAAATAAAAAAGCAAGTCTTCCGGTTTTTCGGATACTTGCTTTTTTAGTCTGAGCAACATGAAGAAATAGCTCTGGCAGAATGCTATTAATGTGGCTTTATCATTGCTTAAGATTTACTTTGTTCAATCTGCTCGGCCAGCTCATTAAGGTAGGTCCAGCGTTCCATTTGGTGCTCCAAATGCTGTTCTGCCTTCGCTTGCTCAGCCATGAGCTCCTGTAGTCGTGCTGAATCACTAAAAGACTCTTCCATCTGCCGCTGAATGTCGGCCAACTTCTGTTCGGCTTGTTCAATCAGCTCATCAATTTGCTCATATTCCCGCTGTTCCTTAAAGGTGAATTTAAGCTTGGTTTTACTTGTCTCCTTGACTGACTCGGAAGGACCCGCAGACTTAGGCGTGGAAGAGCGATTCGAGGAATCCGTACTCGTCGAGACAGACGTATTCACAGAAGATTGAGCATTTTTACTAATCCATTCTGCATACTCGCTATAGTCGCCTACATGTACACGTACCTGTCCATCCCCTTCAAACGCCAGTATTTTGTCCACTGTTCGATCCAGGAAATAGCGATCATGAGAAACAATAAACACCACGCCCGGGAATTCATCCAGATAGTCTTCCAAAACGGAAAGGGTTTGAATATCCAGATCATTTGTTGGTTCATCCAGCAATAGCACATTCGGTGCCGACATCAGAACACGAAGCAGATACAAGCGCCGTTTTTCACCCCCGGACAGCCTGGAAATAACCGTCCATTGCGCGCTTGGTGCGAACAGGAAACGCTCCAGCATTTGTGCAGCTGTAATCGTCGAACCGTCTGCTGTACGAATCACTTCGGCTTCTTCCTTAATATATTCAATAACACGTAAAGACTCGTTCATTTCCTGATGTTCCTGAGTAAAATAGCCAAGCTTCACCGTCGGTCCCAGCACAACGTTGCCGGAATCCGGTTCTATATGCTGGGCAATCATTTGGAGCAAAGTGGATTTCCCACTACCGTTAGGACCTAGGATACCAACACGATCACCAGGAACCGCAATGTAGCTCAAATCCTGTATTAGCTTACGAGAATCTACCGATTTGGAAAGATGCTCGATCTCCAATATTTTTTTACCCAGACGTGTGGAGGCGACGGACATATCTACAGATCCAGAACGAGCTTCCGGTTGCTGATCCCTAAGCTGCTCATATCGGTCAATACGCGCTTTCTGCTTGGTGGAACGAGCCTTTGCTCCACGGCGAATCCAAGCCAGCTCATTACGCAGCAGGTTCTTCCTTTTTTGTTCCGTAGACGCTTCCCGCTCCTCGCGTTCTGCCTTCAGCTCCAGAAAACGGGTATAGTTAGCCTCATAACGGAAAAGGCGACCATGATCCAGCTCCAGCATGACATTTGCAACTCTATCCAGAAAATAGCGATCATGCGTGATCATTAACAACGCACCACGTCTTTTTTGCAAATACTGCTCCAACCATTCAACGGACTCATTATCAATATGGTTTGTAGGCTCGTCCAGAATGAGCAGCTCGCAGGGTTGGATCAAAGCCGCCGCCAAAGCCACCCGCTTACGCTGCCCACCGGATAGAACGCCCATACGAGACTCAAACTGGGTGATCCCCAGTCGGGTAAGTATATTTTTGGCCTCACTCTCCAGCTGCCATGCCTGGAACGTATCCATTTGTTGACTTGCTCGCAATAGACGGTTTTGAAGCTCCTCGCTACCCGGATTTAATTCCAACAACTCCATGGTTTCTGTGTATTCACGGACCGCTTTCATCTCAGGCTGATTGCCATGAAAAATATGCTGGAGTACCTTCATTTCAGGATCAAACTCCGGATTTTGTGCTAGATACTGAATTCGCACATCGTTGTTCACTGCAATATTGCCATCATCCGGCGGCTCTAAGCCGGAAATCACGCGTAAAAATGTTGATTTACCGGTGCCATTTACACCAACGACTCCTATTTTGTCACGTTCATCCATACCAAAGGAAGCATCCTCAAACAACATTTTCTCGCCATAGCTTTTCGTTATATGTTCAACGGTCATAATATTCATACGGATTCCCTACTCTTCCCCAATTTTGTGATGATCCTGTTTATTTTAACACAGACACAGACAATGATTAAAAAAACCGTTATCTGAATGAATTCAGTACGGTTTCTTAGCAATAAGATGTCAGGATTTTTGTATTCCGGCTTTACAGCCATGCATAAATAAGTTCGCTGCTAGTTCAGCCGTCTGATCCACGTCACATTCTCGGAAATCTTTATTTAATAAAATATCCATTTTTAGGCGCTCCAACATCCCAATGAATGCCTTCGCATGAAACTCGGACTGCTGTACACCCTCTGACGCCAGTTTATTTTTGACCAAATCAGTATAGTCCTGAATAAATCCCCGCATAAACTCCATTAGATCGGGGTCACTGTTGGGGGTCATAAAAAATAATTTCGTATGCTGCTTGCGCTTGAAATAGTAGTGCAGATGCAAATTTGCCATCCGCAGTAGACCTTCTCCCAAAGTACGATTGATTAATGCGCCTTGCATTTCGGCTAGGTATTGCTCGCAATCTCTACGTGTGACTGCTGTAAATAGCTGCTCTTTGCTTTTAAAGTACAAGTATACTGTGCCTTTGGCAACTCCCGCTTGTTCTGCAATCTCGGAAATTTTGCTTTCATAAAAGCCTTTGGTGCCAAAGACTGTGTAAGCGGCGTCCAAAATGGCTTCATATTTATCTCCGTGTATATCGCCCATCTTAGCACCTCCTTATACAAGGATCGAAACACCGTCAATTCTTATAATAATTATTCCCTTGTAACGATCCCCAGCTCCGTGTTCAGAGTATAAGAAAAATACCTGCAAGAGCGACCAATCCTCCGAAAATAGAACTAATGCTATTCACCCGATCATTACTCATCCAACGCCAGCCTCGTACATAGACCGTCGTTTGTCCACAATGTGAGTCTACTTCTACTTCCCGTCTACAAACCGTGCAGGAACGCATCATTTGCACCGTAGCACCAAGATAGGAATCAGCAAAGGCTCCGGCACTACCGGATATACCTCCAACCAGTGCCCACAGCCATAACGGCAAACTCTGCGTTCCTATGGCGTGTCCAAAGCCCCATGCACCTATGCCAATCAGTAGACCCCCAGCCAAGGCCGCAGCCGTTCCCAATACAGATACTCCTCCTGAGGTTCCAGGTGCCAGCACCTTCCCGTTAAGCACTGAACGGGGTGGCTTACGACTCAGACTGCCAAATTCCGTTGCCCACGTATCGGAAGTGACCGTAGCCATGACACCGACAAAAGCCAGCTGCCACGTAACATGGGGCCATATCGCATAACCCAGGCATAACAGCATACCTAATCCCCCATTAGCCCATACTTGGCCTGCATCCCGGTTGCCGGTTTTGGCATACGATTTTTCCAGCTCAGCCTTGCGCTCCTTTTTGAACCTCGACAGGAGGGTTGACGTGATAAAGAACAAGAGCAATGTGCCGAACCAGAACAGGTTACCCGCCCCATAATATACGGTTCCCATCAGTACAGCCGCAGCAAAGCCAGATAAGGTTAAGGATTTTTTATAAAATGCAGCTCCCGCCACCACAGCAGCACAAAGCAATCCGATGATCCAGTCCATGATATACCCCCGCTTTTGAAATGAATCTCCGTTTTTCTTTATTCGTTCTGTATATTATTGTACAACGCTCCACGCTTATATAAAAGCCGTGTCCCATGCTTTGGCACAGGACACGGCCTTCAAAACATTCCCTTTTTTAATCCTCTTCTGTGGATTCCGTTCACAAATTTATGCGATGGTGAAGCTTCCCTGACGCTCACTCCCCCAGAAAAGCTCAAAGCGATCCCCGCTTGCTGTAGGCCCTACTCCTGCTGGAGTACCTGTAAAAATAATATCTCCCTCGCCCAGTCCATAATGAGTCGCTATATATTCAACGATGTGCTGGATAGAAAAAATCATATTTTTGACATGTCCACGCTGCACTTCCTGTCCATTTTTGAGCAAGGAAAAATCCTGCAGCTCCAGCATGTCCAATTGTTCTAAAGGCAGGAATGGTGTCACGGGAGCAGACGATTTGAAGCCTTTGGCGGCGGTCCATGGATGGCCTTTTTTCTTGAGAACACTTTGTACATCACGCAGGGTAAAATCGATGCCGAATGCAAATGCGTTCAGACACGTATCTGCGGACATGCCCGGTTCGTATTTACGTCCTACAGCTACAACCAGCTCAGTCTCAAAATGAATATCTCCCTGCCCCTGCGGAAGCTCCAGCGTGGCGCCATCCAGCGGCACAACCGCATGAGACGGCTTCAAAAAAATCATTGGTTCTGCGGGAACCTCATTACCCAGCTCCTCCGCATGCAGTTTATAATTGCGCCCAACACAGTAAACATTACGAATTTCCACGTTCATTACGACCCTTCACCCTTCCCGCGTATGTAGTCCAATTATTAACGTATAAGTTTACGTATATAGTGCCACATCCGATGCTTGGAAAGCAAAAAAACCCGTTCCCAGCGATCCGGCCAATTGGTGCAAATCATCAATTCAGGATGCAATGAGGCCAATTTCCGCATTATACGGCGGTCATCCACCGTCCACGCCATGACAGTAATACCGCGTCCAGTGAGATCTTTCATCAAGTTTCGATCCAAACGCGGATAGCCTATAGATAAAAAAGTGCATTGTAGCTGTTCCAGTTGCTTTGCCAAGTCATCTGGACGCGCGTCAATAATCAATCCGGTACGGATCTCAGGACACAGCTCCTTAGCCCGGCGTAATGCAGCACGCTCAAAAGAGGTTAATACCACCTCTCCCTCCATCCCTCTCATCGCAATTTCACGGAGTACGGCTTTCTCCAGTCCTGGATACATATCTCCCGCTGTTTTAAGCTCAATATTGAGCGATACGCGGCCACGACATAAATCCAGCACCTGTGCGAGGGAGGGGATTATTTCTCCACGGTATTCTGCACTTTTCCAGCTACCAGCATCAAGTTGTTGCAATGCTTTCCAGTCCGAATCCTTTACTCTCCCTGTACCATTCGTCGTTCGCTCCAGTGTAAAATCATGAATTACCACCGGAACACCGTCCTTTGACAGCTGTACATCCAGCTCAATCCAGTGTACAAATGGTTGCTCCAACGCAAGCTGAAAGGCTGCCATCGTGTTCTCAGGAGCAATCCCCGAAAAACCGCGGTGAGCCACACACAAATTATTCATCTTGTTATGACCTCCATCCACAAAGGAGTCCCTCATACGCTCATTCCGTCAATTCCTATATTAACAATTTCTTTCGAAATTCTATTGAGCACTTACTGTACCATCCGTCCCAATCGAGACATTTCCCGGTGACAGTGCCGCCACTCTCTGCAAAATTTTGCTGGCCTCCGTATCCTTCAATGGGATCGGCTGACCCAGCTCCGCCCGATAAGGAGTCAGCTTCATCTCGCAAGCCCCTTTACGGGTACAGGTTGCCTGAAATATCGCTGTATCCCAAGTGGCTGGCACCGTTGATTTAGAAAAAATAAAATTGCCTGTGCTGTATGCAATCCATTTACCTTTATATTGCTCCATCCCTTGAAGCACATGTGGATGACCGCCAATGACAAGATCAGCTCCAGCATCAATAAAAGCGTGCGATAACTCGGTTTGATGGGGCTCAAGTGCAGTTGCGCGCTCCTTCCCCCAATGGGTAATGACAATCACCAGATCGGCCTGCATTCGTGCCTCACGGATAGACTTTACGATAGCGGTCGAATCATAGGCTCCTGCTACACCGGGCTGTTTGGCGCCCGCATTCCAGTTGGCTTCAGGCATAACACGTGTAGTCCCCAACAAGGCAATTTTGATCCCTTTACGTTCAAAATAATGCGGTGCATATGCTTCTTTTGCATTACGTCCGGCTCCAGCATGGGCTATACCCTTTTCATCCAGGTATTTCAGTGTATCCAGTAATCCGCCTGTGCCCTGATCCAAAATGTGATTGTTGGCCAAATTGACAGCGTCTATCCCTGCCGCAGCCAACGCAGTTAACGCTTTGGGCGAAGATTTATACACATACGTTTTATTTAACGCACCCACACCATTCGTTGTCACGGGCGTTTCCAGATTGGCAATCGTCAAATCGTCTTTATGAAACAAGTTTCCGAGATATTGATACGGAAAATCAAACCCATTCTGCTCCAAACGCTGCTCAACTTTACCGGAAAACTGCACATCCCCTACAAAGTGAAGCGTGACTGTCGGAGAGTCTGCACCGTCTGTTTTGGATTTCTTTATATCCTCCGTTCCTCCCTTATCGGTGGATGGATTACCGTCGTATATATCCTTATTGGACGTATCGTTCTGTGCTTGCCCGTCTTTCCCCGAGGACAATTTTGCTCCTGTGGAACTGCCTTCGGGAGCATTTGTGTCAGACGTTGTCGCGGGACGATTGCTTGTGTCTGAAGCAGCAGATTGCTTTGTTTCATCGTCGACAAATTTATTTTCTGCATGGGGGCCTTCATCCAGCTGTTTATTTGACAAGGCTGTAACATTTTCACTGACCGAGGAAGTAGACCGATCTGCACTAGCAGATCCTGTTTGGATTTTCTTCTCCGTTTGCGAATACCCGGCATTTTCCGCAAGAGAGCCACTGTTGTCGTGTTCAAATATGTAATAATAACCGAAAAGACCTACAATCATAAGCAGTAGGACCAGATTTGTAATGATCCAAGCCTTGCCTATTTTTGGTTTTCTTGCTTTTTTGCGACCTTCATTTCGCTGTGATCTGGGAGGGTACATTCTTCACTCCTTCTATGCTATTGCATTTGCATAACTTCTTTATTAGCTGGCGAACTTTACACCTTCTCCATTATATATCAAATTTCAATATAAATAGAACCCCTCGCCTGGATCGCGAAGGGTTCATTATCGAACATTTACACCTGTACCTTGACTGCTTCCTGTTGTGTCGTTTGGACGGCATTGGAGGCCCATTCCTTAGCCTGACGGATGCAATCCGGTAAGCCAATTGCATCATAGCCAGCGCCCAACACATACACTCCCGGCATCTCAGTGCGTAACTCTTCACGCAAATCAGCTATAGCCTGCGGGTGCCCTACCGGATATTGCGGCATGGAATTGCGAAGACGTGTAATTTCCGTGAACAACGGAGTCGCTGTAACTCCCATCATCTCTTTCAGATCCTTACGTACCAGTCCAATCAACTCATCATCCGGTAACTCTACAGTGTCTTCAGCTCCTGCTCGCCCTACATAACAGCGCAACAGCACCTTATCATCTGGGCTGGTATGAAGCCACTTGGCAGACGTCCATGTACAAGCGGTCACGCTGCGTCCTTCTTTACGAGGAACCAGAAAACCAGAACCGTCAAAGACGTTCTCAATATCTGTTTTATCGAAGGCTAGGACCACGTTTGCTACGGAGACGTAATTAACAGCTTCCAGTGCAGCCACATTGACATGATCTCGCAATAGCGGCGCAGCAGCAAAGTTGGGAGTCGTTACAAAAATATCATCCGCCTCCAGCATCTCTCCATTGTCCAGCATAACGCGATATGGGCTGCCTTCACTTTGCGGTGTCTTTGTGAATTTTGTAACAGCAATACCGGTGCGTAAATCACAGTCATACAAATCATTCAGTAACGCATGCACCAAACTTTGCAAGCCTTGACGGAAGGTCAAAAAGGCGCTTTTTTTCGTACCCGTATGTGTTTCAGCTGGTTTTCGACCTGTCATCATTCCGTGAATGAGACTTCCGTATTGCTTCTCTACCTCAGCAAATTGTGGGAAGGTCGCTTGCAAACTTAGTGTCTTCATGTTGGCAGCATAAATCCCTGCCAGTAGTGGTTCGGTTACATTTTCTAGCACTGCTTTGCCAAGTCGGCGTTCAATAAAATCACCCAACGCCTCATCTCCCGGTACACGGCGAGGCGGAATGACAAAATCCATCATAGCCCGCATTTTCCCGCCTAAAGAGATCAAGCCGCTGCGCAAAAAGGGTTTCAGCTCCGTTGGAATCCCCAGCACCAGTCCAGGGGGCATCGGATGAAGCTGTCCTTCATGCAAAATGTATGTCTTTTTAGCCTCAGGATTCGTGCTCACCAGTTCATGATCCAACTCCAGCTCTTTTGCCAGGTCTATCATGGCCGTTTTACGGGCCAGAAAGGAATCTGGCCCCTTTTCAATCACAAAACCATCTTTATGCAGTGTTTCAATTTTTCCGCCCAGCACGGATGCTTTCTCCACCAGCGTAATTCGAGGTGTGTAGCCAGCTTCTTTGTACATTTTTCGTGTATAAAAAGCAGTGCTAAGCCCGGTCAAGCCTCCGCCTACAATTACAATATTACGTAACCTTTGCTCCATTATGTCCTCATCCCTTTTTCCATTGGTCTATGATGACATCACTAAGCGTCTCCATATACAGTGGATCACTGTTGAGTGAATCAATACGCTGAAAACGCATATCCAATTCCTTCGCCAAAGCCTGTGCTTCAATATCCAGATCGTATAACACCTCTAAGTGATCAGAAACAAAGCCAACTGGTGCAGCCAGCACATACTCCACTTGCTCCTCTTTAAGACTGTGCATGGTATCCAAAATGTCTGGCCCCAGCCATGGTTCTGCTGTACGACCGGCGCTTTGCCACGTAAACTGCCAGTTGGTAATCCCCGCCTTGTCCGCAACAGCCTGCGAAGTAGCCATTAATTGCTCTACATAAGGATCACCCATAGCCAAAATCCGCTCAGGCAAGCTGTGCGCACTAAATAGAACACGAACCTCATCCCGCTTGGCTCCAGCTTCTTCAAAAAGCGCCAGCTTGGCGTTCACACGCTCAGTTAGCGTCTTAATCAACTTTGGATGAAGATAATAGCTCTCCACAAATGATATGGCCAGATCCAGTTCCTGTGCCTTAGCCTGTGCGCGCTTAATATAAGTGCCTACACTCATAACGGAATAATGCGGAGCCAGCACGACACCCACCGCAGCACGAATGCCATCTTGCACCATGGCTTCCACACCGTCCTCAATAAACGGTTTCGCATGTTTGAGTCCCTGATAACAGGCAAATTCAATGTCCGGGTTGCGATTTTCCCGATTTAGGGTTTCCTGCAGGTTTTGAACCTGCCGATCCGTATTCTGACGCAGCGGAAACACACCGCCCACAATAGCTTCATAACGATCCTTTAATTCCTTTAGCTGCTCCGGCGAGGGAGCATTACCGCGACGGATATGTGTATAGTAGGCTTCCACCTGATCCAGACTTTCTGGCGTCCCGTAGGACATAACCAGTACACCCACTTTGGTTTTCATTAGCAGATCACCTCTTAACATTTCTAATGGTTTAATTCTTTGACAAAATCGAGTGGGAATACTCATGTACATAATCAGTAAGCTCTCTTAGCTTATCTAGCGAGGCTTCAGGAAATAAACCGTGACCGAGATTGAAAATGTAACCCGGCTCCAAGATACCTTCATCTACAATGGTTTTCGCATACTGCTTGATAACATCGATTGGCGCAGTAAGCACATAAGGATCCAGATTTCCCTGTACACCAAAACCGTTGCCCAAGCGACGACGTCCTTCAGGTATACTTACCCGCCAGTCCAGTCCAATCACATCGGCTTTTAACCCATTCAAGTGTGGGAGCAATTCACCAGAGCTTACGCCCGGAAAATAAATTTTAGGTACATCCAGATCAGATAATTCATGAAAAATACGTGTGATAGTCGGCAGCACAAAAGTTTGAAAATCATAGGGCGAGAGCGCACCTACCCAACTATCAAACAATTGAAAAGCCTTACCGCCATTAGCGATATGAGCTCGCACGTATGTAATAACCATGTCCCCTAGCTTATCCATCAGGCGATGCCACAACTCAGGCTCTCCATACATCATCGCTTTGGTGCGAATATATCCTTTGGAGGGTCTTCCTTCTATTAAATAGCTTGCAATGGTAAAAGGCGCTCCAGCGAACGTAATCAATGGCACGTTCAGTTCACGGTCCAAAATGCGGATCGTTTCCAAAATATGACCCAAATCGCGTTCCACATCAATTGGACGCAACTTGTCTACGTCTGCAGCTGACCGGATCGGATTATCAATAACCGGTCCAATATTTTTGACAATATCAAAATCAACCCCTAGCGAGGCCACCGGATTCATAATATCAGAATATAAAATTGCAGCGTCCACCCCGAGCTTGCGCACGGGCATTAAAGTCACTTCTGCGGCCAACTCGGGCTGGCGGCATATCTCAAGCAACGTGTATTTTTCTTTAATTTTGCGATACTCAGGGTCATACCTTCCGGCCTGCCGCATGTACCATACGGGAATATGATCCACAGCTTGCTTGCGGCAAGCGCGGATAAAAGTATCATTGTAGGTCATGACTTCAGCCTCCAGTTCGAATCATAAATACTATATTTTAATTATGCCCTTTTTCAAGAGTCGTAACAACCGTAGCTCTCGAACAAACCATGACAAACCCATGACATTTGGATAAAGTTTCAATGAAGTGTGCTATACTAGAGAAATGGCTTTTTTTAAAGCTCCGGAGAAGTTATGCGTTGATACGTAGGATTTACAACAGGATGAGAATGGGCAGAAAGGAAGTGAAAGCACATTGAAAACGTGGGAGACGTGGAAAATCAATCTCATTGTGCTTTGGTTCGGTCAGTTTCTGGTCAATGCGGGTATTACGATGATTACTCCGTTCCTCGCCCTGTATCTGGCTCAGGACCTTCATGTGAAGGGAGAGCACGATATTGGTCTATGGGCTGGAGTTATTTTTGCCGCTAACTTTTTGACCTCATTTATGTTCCAGCCTTTGTGGGGCAAGCTGGCTGACCGATATGGACGTAAAGTCATGCTGCTTCGCTCAGGCTTTGGTATGGCTTTGGTCATCGGATGTATGGGTTTGGTCACCCATCCGTGGCAACTGCTGGCGCTTCGCCTGCTGAACGGTACGATTTCGGGTTTCAATCCGGCATCGATTTCCCTAGTATCGGGTACCACTCCCAAAGAGCGAACCGGATTCGCTATGGGGATTATGCAATCCGGTCAGATGGCCGGCACGATTCTCGGTCCTCTGCTAGGCGGATTTTTGGCTGATTGGGTCGGATTCAGACCGATTTTTTATATTACAGGCGCTCTGATTTTTATAGCCTCACTCATTGCAATGTTTCTGGTTAAAGAAAATTTCAGTAAAGCGGAAGCCGCACGCACACCGCAAATTTCGGTTCTTGCCGGATTAAAGGAGCTAAGCCATACGCCCCAGCTTCCGGCTTTGTTCACCGTAACGTTTCTGCTCCAATTTGCCATGATCAGTACGGTATCTCTGCTGCCGTTATATGTGCAAAAACTGTATGGGTCGGCAGAAGGAATTGCGCTGATTGCCGGGTTCGTTACAGCTATAACAGGCGTATCCAATATGATTGCTGCACCGCTCCTTGGAAGATTGAGTGACAAGATAGGAGCGCACAAGATCTTGACCATTGCACTGCTCGGAACGGCGGTTATGCTCATTCCGCAGGCTTTTGTCAATGAAGTGTGGCAACTTGTCATTATCCGTTTTTTCATGGGTGTATTTATGGGCGGTCTGCTACCAAGCGTAAATGCGCTGATTCGCACGTATACACCGGAAGGAATGGAAAGTCGTTCTTTCGGCTTCAATACCAGCTCGCTCGCGCTTGGGAATATGCTGGGTGCTGTCATTGGCGGGGTGCTATCCGGGTTTATCGGCATCGAAGGACTGTTTATCATGTCAGGTGTCCTGTTAATCGTCAACATATTCTGGGTACGCATGAAGCTTTTTGATCGTAAGGCTACGCCTGATTTCAGGTAAGAAACCTTCAGGTAAGACAAGCCCACCTTAACAGACAAGAACCTCCTTCCCCACGCTATAGTGGACAAGGAGGTTCTTTTTTGTATAGATAGCTATACATGGGGAATGAACGCTATTTAACTCGAGCTAGCGCCAATCCATCGTAAGCTGGCAAAAGCGTGCTGACCAGCCGCGGATCTGTTGCTATCGTTTCGTTAAAACGTCTCACGGCCTGAACGGCAGGGCCGTTCTTATCCGTATTCAGCGTCCGTCCGCGAAGGAAACAGTTGTCTCCCGCAATAATGGCACCTGGATTCGCCAGAGCAATCGCATATTCCAGATATACTGGGTAATTTTCCTTATCTGCATCAATGAAGAAAAAATCGAAAGTTCTTCCCTCTTCCTGAAGTTCTTTCAAGCTGTCCGCTGCGGGTCCAATACGATATTCGACACGGTCACCGTATCCATTGTTTTCCATATGTCGATGTGCCAGCGCTGCGTACGCTTCTTTCAGCTCCAGTGACACAATACGGCCCTTTTCTCCCAGCCCACGGGCCAGACATAATCCACTGTAGCCGCCTAATACGCCGATTTCCAGTACATGCTGTGCGCCAGATACTTCAATTAGAAAGGTCAACAGTTTTCCATAAGGATGGGCAACGGATACTTCCGGCATACCTTCTTTAACGATAGCCTCCCTAATACTGCGAAGTGCTTCATCCTCTTGTACCAGCTGGTCTACATATTGTTCAGGCGTCATATTGGGTGTAATTTCCACGGTTCATCTCTCCTTATTACTTAATCATAACGCAGGTAGGACGTGGTGTCCTTCGTAAATTTTTTACCTTAATGATTTGTCTCTTCGAGTACAATGACCTATACTATAGGGATTGAACCAAGCTTACATGATTATGGGGACGGAGTGAATACGTTTAATGACTCAACTGCAACTAATTGCGACTGCGCCAATGGGACTTGAGGCCGTCGTGGCCCGAGAACTCAGAGAACTCGGGTACGAAGATCTAACCGTCGAAAACGGCCGCGTCGTTTTTACCGGAGATTATATGGATATATGCCGGTGTAACCTGTGGCTTCGCACATCAGACCGCGTACTTATTAAAATGGGTGAATTTGCTGCAACAACCTTCGATGAGCTGTTCGAGGGTACCAAAGCATTACCCTGGCAGGATTGGATTCCTGTAGATGGTGAATTCCCCGTAGAGGGACGTTCGCACAAATCACAGCTTAGTAGCGTACCAGCCAGTCAGGGAATCGTCAAGAAGGCGATTGTAGAGAAGCTCAAGGAAACCTACCACACAGATTGGTTTGCTGAAGATGGCCCTCGTTACGTCATTGAGGTCATTCTATTGAATGATCGTGCGTTGCTGACGCTTGATACAACCGGTCCAGGACTGCACAAACGCGGCTACCGTAAGCTCGTTACAGAGGCGCCCCTCAAAGAAACGATGGCTTCTGCTCTTATTCAGCTTAGTCGCTGGAGCCCGGACCGCCCCTTCTATGACCCATGCTGCGGTTCCGGTACTTTATTGGTCGAAGCTGCCATGCAAGCCTGGAATATTGCGCCAGGACTGAGACGTACCTTTAACTCGGAAGACTGGCCTGTCATTGGCAGAGAATTATGGGATCAGGCTCGCGACGAGGCGATGGATTTGACCCGCGATGACATTCCTTTTGAAATTGCAGGTAGCGATATCGATCCAAATGCCATACAAGTTGCTGAGGCAGCTGTAAAAGCAGCAGGCTTTGCTAAAGACATCCCTCTTAAAGTGATGCCTGTAACTAAAGTCAGACTCGAAGGACAATATGGTGTGATGATTACAAACCCACCTTATGGCGAGAGACTGAGCGAACAATCCGAGGTGGAAAAGCTGATCCGTTCACTCGCACGCACGGCAGCCGAAATGAAGACCTGGTCCTTCTTTGCCATCAGCTCCACCAAGCAATTTGAGCATTATTGGGGCCGTAAAGCAGACAAGCGCCGGAAGTTGTTTAACGGCCGGATCGAATGCCAATACTATCAGTATCTAGGCCCTCTGCCTCCGCGCCGCAAAGATACTTCGCCGTTGCAGCCTTAAATAAGATGAAGCCTAGGCCAGGAAACGAACTCTCCGTTCGTTGTTCTGGCCTGATTTGTGCTGTATTTTCTTTACTTAATCATTGAAATGCGCGAGATGAGCGCTATAATAATTAAAGGCATTTCGGTTTTAACATTACGTTAATATGTAATTTATACTAGCCGAACATTTCTGCCAGAGGGGGTAAAGTGTTGGTTATTCGCACGTCCAGTGCAAGTCGCACTGGTAACACGTTCAGCAGAATGCTGCTGTCTCGATATTTTGGACTAGGTCTGTTTTTTGTGCTTATGATCGGCAAGCTCGTACTGATTCACTATAACTTGCATGCCCAAAATATTGACATGAATCCGCTGGATTATGTCATCGCTATTGGTTCGCTTTTACTTGTGAGCTTCTGGACCTTATGGCTGCCACGTCGCGGACGTTTGATTGCTCTTGTGGTGCTCGATATGTTGCTCACCGCGCTCATTTATTCCGACATGGTTTATTATCGGTATTTCCAGGATTTCATTACGATTCCCGTCTTACTTCAAGCTGGACAAGTTGATTCTCTAGGCGGAAGTATCGCATCCCTTATGTACTGGGGGGACATTCTCTTTTTTGCAGACTGGATTCTATTCATTCCGTATGTCATATTTGTGGCTTCCTTACGACGTCGATTTACCACGAATGATACTTATTTAAAAGCATCCCGAAGCTCCTACACAAAGAGGTTCCTGCTTCGCTTCTCTAAAGGAGCATTGGCCTTCCTGATTGGCTATGTATTAACATTTGGGCCGATCAAATATTATACCTCCACGTGGGCAACTGGCATATTTGTCGGCAACTGGTGGTCGATGGCCTTGTACAATGTAACAGGGTTGATCGGATTTCATGGATATGACATCTACCGCTATGGTCAGGATCACCTTGGTCCTCAGCCTACATTGGCTCAAGCGGAATCCGATAAGGATAAGGAATGGTTTAATCAGCACCAAAAGTTGCTTCAGGTAAAAAATGATCTATCTGGCAAGTATAAGGGCAAAAACGTGATGGTCATTCAAGCTGAAGCGTTCATGAACTTTTTTATCGGCAAAAAGATCAACGGTCAAGCGATTACGCCTAACTTTGACAAACTGACGAAGGAAAGCATGTATTTCAACAATTATTTTCACCAGACTGCGCAAGGCCGTACTTCGGACGCGGACTTCTCTACACATGCTTCGCTGCATCCGCTCCCTACAGGCTCCGTATTTATCCGTTATGCGGACCATAAATTCGATACGCTCCCTTCCATTTTGAAGGATACTGGATATAGTCCCAATGCGTTTCACGTGTATGACAGCAGCTTCTGGAACCGCTACACTATGTATAAGGCAATGAACTATGACAAGTTCTACAGTAAAAAAGATTTTAAAATTGATGAGCCATTGGGCTGGTCCCTGGGAGACAAATCCTTTTTCCGTCAAACGCTCAATGATCTCACTACCGAAGTTAAGCAGCCGTTCTACGCCTATATGGTCGGTATCTCGAGCCATCATCCGTACAACCTGTCACCTGACGCGGTAGATTTAGACGTTGGCGAGTTTGAAGGTACCATGTTCGGAGACTATCTAAAATCTGTCCATTATGTAGATGAAGCACTAGGCGAATTGGTAGATCAGATGAAGAAAGACGGACTGTGGGATGATACGATCCTGATGTTTTATGGGGATCATGATAATTCTATTAAAGACAAAGCACTGTATGAGAAATTTTTAGGCAAGCCACTTACGGATCTGGACATGCAGAAAATCATGAATCAGGTGCCATTGCTTGTGCATCTTCCTGACGGAAGTCAGGCGGGCACGTATACAGAACCGGCAGGTCAGTTGGATCTGACTCCTTCCGTAATGCACCTGCTTGGGATTTCTACAAAACCATATCATTTTATGGGAAACGATCTGTTTAGCGGGAAGCCTCGTATGGTTGTGCTACGTACTGGTGCTTTCACGGATGGACGAGTGTACTACATTCCATCTGAGGACGGTACATTCTCCAAAGGGACCTGTTACAACCTGAGTACAGGCCAGCCTACAGACGTAAACGCCTGCGGACCGGGATATACCGAAGCTCTCAATCGGTTGAACATATCCGATCAGGTTATCACATACGATCTTATTCGCGAATGGGAACCACAAACAAAGAAGTAACTCCTTCTGTATCTGTATCTAATAGACTTTATGTGGGAGGTTGCTGATACAGCATCTTCCCAAACCCCTTTAACGATGTCGCCGCATAACTACTCTGTATATAACAAAAAAGCACGATCCATCGGCTTGTAAGTGCTGTGGATCGTGCTTTTTTATGGATTGTCACTCGACTGCGCTCGTTGTTACCAGTCACAAATGCTTAGGAACGCAACGTTTTTTTGGCCTGTTCAAGCCGTTGTACCTCTTCACCAAGCATATCCTCCGCAACTTCTACTGAGTCGTCACCAAGGCTATCCTTCGCCTGCTGTATGGCATGTTCAGCATGAGTGCGAGACTGCTCCGCCTGTTCAATCAGTTGCTCAGCTGGATGTGACAATGCCTGAGAGACGGCATTGTGGAGCCTGTCCACCGAGTTTTGTGTTTGAGCCTCAACACTGTGATTGTCGAGATTGGAATCATATTGGGCCATGAGTCACTCCTCCTTCTGGGCAGTGGTCTACATCCATTAGCATGGATCAGAAGAAGGGGAACTATTCAAAAATTGCGAATGCTGCGTACTGGAACTATTTGATAAAGCGCGCAGCCTTCTCCAATACTTCATCCTCCGTGGCCGCACTCACATAACGTCCGTTCACATACACAAACGCCCGTTTCCCACAAGGACCGCAATACGATTTGCAGCCGATTTTGATCTCGGCATCTGGTGCCATCTTTTGCAACTTGGGCAAGATTGTTTTCAAGCGAATATGATTGCATTCATCACATACGCGAATATCGTTGGCCATCTGTCATCCCTCCGAGCTCCGGCTTAGTGGTCGCCGTGATTACCTTGGGAAGGGTTAGTAATGACAAATCCTTCTTCGGGGAAGTACAAGTAATCAATTTTCACACCATCCAGCAGCGGCTGGCCGCTTTCCAAAATTACGTCAATGCCTTTATCTGTAGATACGACAGTATCTGTTTCTTTAGGCGTGTCCAAATCCAGCCCGTAATGAGCATGATCTCCATGAGCATGAGTAATAACAACGCGCAGGCTCTTCCCTTGGTTCTCTTCCTTATCCAGTTCAAGTTTCAATACTTTAGCTGCGTTACGAGTAATTTTGCAGTTCATCAAACTTCATCTCCTTCATATTCATTAAATGAAATGTGGTTTATTGGATAAATCACAATTATGTTTAGCATAGCAAAAGGCAATATTCCTATTGTAAAGAAAATCGCGAAAAATCGCAATCACGAAATTCATAAGCTTATCTACCGAACACGTACATGTTGCTTTTCAAGCACATCTGGATATTTTCGTTCGGCACGGGTGACAAACCAATTCATAAGCAATAGCGTAACACCAATATCGTCGATGGGCATAAATGGCATGACATCAGGTAATACCCAATAGAGCAACACAGGCACCGCAAAGAGTAATTTTTCTCCCAGCGGAATCCTTGATGAAGTAATCAATCGGGGCATACGACGAAATACATGTGACCATTGACGGAGAGATAGTAATCTTTTCCACTTCATAGGTTGTTCACTCCATTTCCAATGCTCCTAAGTATATATACCCCATTGAAGGGACATGTAAAGAGGAACACTTATAAAAAACGTGTTCCTCCTAATACGTGCAAATGATTCGATACGTTTCAGTAGGCCGAATTTTTTACCATGACAGCACTGTTGCCATTAACATGCCCACTTCTGCTGCAATATCATCGTAATCACGCATGGGCAGCGGATTTACGCCTAGACCGACTTCAACGGTAAACCCCGGTTTACCAAATCGCTGTATAAACCAATCCTTGTACCCTGCATCGCTCCCACCCAGCTTTACCGCCCGGTAACCTGTTGCGGCAGCTAGCCGTAAGGCCCAATCTCGGCTCTCCTTAGGCTCTAGATCCCGATAATTCCAATAGATCTCCTGTCCCTGACTGTGTATGGATAACACCATGTCGAACTGTTCGCGCTCCGTTAGATCGGCAAGCGCCTTAGACTCTGGTTCAGACAAAGGTGCAGGCCCTGCATAGTCTCGTCGAGACGGACCTGTTTTACCGCGTCTGCGCACCTCTTCTTCCCAATATGCCGGAAATTGATCGTTGAGGTCGACACCACGAATATTGGCCTTCCAACCGCGATAATCAGCACGTCCTTCATTCCACTTTTTGAGGTCATGATACAACGGATGAGTTGGGAGTATACCTTGTTGCACCAGCTCTACCCCATCCGGGTTGACCATCGGAACCACCCATAAGGATGTATGCTCCAGCAAATCCCGCGGAGAACCTCCATACACCCATTGAGTGGCCACTACATGTTCTTCAGTCCCACCGATCCCTTGTGCATATTGCTCTATAAAACGCAGCAAACAAGGCGTCGTCAGCCATTCATTAGCATGAACTGAAGCATTGGCGTGAATTTTACGCGTTCCCTGCCCAATACGTACATAAGGAATATCCTTCCCCATGACACTGGTTCCAATGCTGCCAACTTCAATAAACGGATATCTGCGGGCTAAGGCCGCTAGGTCTTCCTTTAAATCTTCATATCCATACTCTCCACGTAATCGTACAATCTGATCCTGATGGTCTTCAGGAATAACAATAGTTTTTCCTTCCATAAAATCATGCTCCGCAAGTCCGGGGTTGGCTAGCCGTAACTCATTAAGCTCCACACCAAACTGCTTGGCAATCTGTCTTGCATACTCACCAGGCTGAATAACGTATTTACGATCCGTAGACGGACGAATATATAACACTTGACCACTAATCAGATAGGGTTGCGTGGCGGCCCACGGATTATCTACGATTAAAGTATCCGCCGATAGTTTAAAAGCCGAGGCGACCCGGTGTAATGTATCTCCTTTTCGAACGATATATTCCCTCATCTTCTACGCCCCTTCCATCTGCCTTACTGCATGTTATGCAAACGCGGCGTGTCTTGATGTAGCGAAAAGCAAAACAGCCGACTTCTTTTGTCCAATGACAAAAAGTCGGCTGTCTCGTTAATCCAAATTGGTGACTTGCCAGACGACAGGCGTTTGGCGAATTTGCTCCCCGAGCCACTGTGCGGCAATGCGCTGGAACAATTCAGGATCACCGGAACAAAAAAGCTGATGTACCGGCGTTTCGTCCCCAGCTTCCAACTTGTCTTTGTTATACAAAATGGTACTCGTCTCACGCGCCGTTTCATCTGCCGAGCTAATGAGCTTTACTGCAGGCCCCATGACTTCTTGAATCGTTTCCTTCAAAAAAGGATAATGCGTACAACCAAGAATCAGACAATCAATCGGATACGTTTGAATAGGTCTCAATGTCTCCTCCACAACCTGCGATGTCGTCTTAGAGCGAAATAACCCTTGCTCCACCAATGGAACAAGCGCAGGACACGCATGGCTCACCACGTCTACGTAAGGAGACAATTGCTTGAGCGCAGCTGTATACGCTCCGCTTCGAATCGTACCGACAGTCCCAATCACCCCGACATGCCCGGTAGCAGTCGCGCTAATCGCAGCACGAGCCCCGGGGTGAATAACTCCGATCACCGGAATGGATACCTTTTGGCTTATATAGTCCAATGCCGCGGCAGTAGCCGTGTTACAAGCAATAATAATGACTTTCGGATCAAATTGAATCAGAAAGTCAACCATTTGCTCTGTAAATTTTTTAACCTCTTCCGATGGTCGGGGGCCATACGGAGTGCGCGCAGTGTCTCCAAAATAAATGATTTTTTCCCGTGGAAGCTGACGCATGACTTCTTTAACAACCGTCAAACCTCCTACACCGGAATCCAATATTGCAATCGCTTGCTGCACGTACACACCGCTTCCTTTTTTGTTCAAATATGAGTTATTTCATCTCGGAAAGCTATCCGTTGCTACATACCTTATGTCGTATCAGTGTAAAAGGTACCCCAAAAGATTACCCTAAAACGAGGAAGTGATCAATAAAAAGGCTCCATCCCAACGGGAGAAGCCACGAATTCAAACTGTATTCAGTGTTTCACCTATTTTTTACAGACCGTTACAGCGCATCTTTTTCCGTATCTTCTTGAGCAGTCGCTGATGAAATACTAACCTCAGGAATCATTTCACTCTTTTTACGCCATTGCCCAATTTCATGAATGACGGCTGAGGCTGTCTCCTTAATTTTGTCAGTATACTCAATTGAAGTGTCTGAAATTTTCCCCGCTAGCTCCTGTCCCTTATCACTTACGTTGCGCGCCTGATCTGTAATATTCTGACGCAGCTCACGACCTGACTTAGGGGCAAATAATAAAGCAGCAACCGAACCAACAATGCTGCCTGCCAACGCGCCTCGGATAAAACTTTTGCAGTTCTCCTTCATCATCATCTCTCCCTTGTGCCCGGGCGAATGCCCATCTGTTAGTGCATTATAAGCATGGGGAGCTTGTCATGACACAGAAAACAAGCCTGAAAAGTTTCACTTTTTTTTAGAGCGGATACGATACAGGCAACAACGGCCCCCATCTGCCAAACAATCCTCACGAACAACCTCGGCATCAAGTAGCTCCTCAAACATTTGCTGCTCGCATTCACAAGCCTTGCGGTAACGGCCTGCAATTTGAGAGATAGGACAATTGTATTCCACAATAGAGTAGCTACCATCCTCTTCCTCGCGCCACTCTGCCATATATCCGGAAGCATTCTGGATGCCCGAAAGCTTTTCCACACGTGAAGCCAGTGTAGTCTCCCCCTCTATATGAGGGGCGTATCGCTTCATCATTTTACGTTTTCTACCATCAAACAGCGAGTAAACAGCTTCCATTCCCTGTTCTTCATCGAGTTCCTCTAACAGTTCCAGTAACAAATGATCATAATTACGTGGAAACTGCTCGCTTCCCTGCTCGCTCAGGCTGTACAAAAACGTCGGGCGTCCCATAGCCTGTCTCACGATTGTAGCCACGATCAGGCCATCCTGCTCCATCAATTTGAGATGCCTACGCACTCCCATTTCGGTAATGCCTAATTGAGCTGCCAAGCTTCCGACGCCCACAGGTCCCTGGGTTTTCAATAGTGTCATGATCATGCGCCTAGTGGGCATTTCGGGTACGATATACTTATCCGTCACTTTTGCCTTTACACTCCCTCGGGCTGGGGACCCAATTCCTTATTTAAATAATCATGCACGTTAGATGCAAAAAGCTCCAGCAACCCAGGCAGCTTTGTTGTAAGCGGGTGAAGGCTTGTCCGGTCCCAATGGAAATACTCCTGCACTAAGGGTTTACGTAAGCCTACCAGCTCTACTAGCGAATGAAATACGGTATCATCCAGTACACCTTCCTCATGAATGATACCGATAATATCCTCATAGCTACTGGCGTCACGCATAATAAATCCGTCGATGATATAGCTTCCTACGTCCGTTACCGTCTCAATGGCCAGATGAAGACAGCGCTCCTGCACTAGCCCCTGCAACAGATCGCCGTTCCAGGAAGCAGAAGTCTGGCGAAGTCCGGCGACAATGTCGGGAACAGCCCCTAGTCGAAGCTCAATTTGTTCCCGGTTGACATAATACAAGGTCCTGCACCTCCAGTACCGCTTTAGATTTCATAATCAACTGCGATAGATACATCCTTCACTTCATTCATGTGTACAATAATTTCCTGGTGCACAGGGTGTACCTGATACGTTTGCAAATCCTCCAGTGTTTCGACAACAGCGGTAAGGGAAATATCATAAGAACGTTCCGAACGAATCACATCCGTACCTACTTCGAGTGACAGCAGCTCTTTGATTTTGCCGTTCATGCTGCGCAAAATGGATGCTGTGTGCTCAATGCTTTCGGGGGAGCGGTCTTTCAATTTGAACAAAACAATATGTTTAATCATGCGTATAGGCTCCTTATCTTAAAATGTTCTCTTGAAAATTTTATCATAACGCCCCACATACGGAAAGAAACTTTGTAATTCTAGCGATCTTTTCCACCATTTTTACCATCAGACTCCTTGTCCTTTAATAGGGCAAAAAAATTCTTGAGCTTCGGTGGGAGCGGTAGACCCATTCGTGAACAGTTTTCCGTAATAGAGATCAATTCATTGGATAAATAAAAATACGTTGCCGCCCCTTTCATGATTTCGGTACCCATCAGGAGGTCCACATGATGCGCCAAAGAAATTACCATTAGCATTAAAGCCTTTCTCGCCAACCCCCAAAAGCCGGCTTTACTGCTTAAACCTTGCCCAGTCTTAATTGCTGCGGCGACTCCAGTCACATAATCGACAGCCATTGCAACCGTGAATAGCACCATTAGCTGATTCCAGCCGCCAAATGCAAACGTAATAAAGGCTCCTGCGGTAGCGCAAATCATACTAAACATACTCGGATTAATATTCATACCTGCTCCTCCTCTCGAGGCGGTTACTGTAATATATGCAGCGACGTGGTAACCCGTAAAGTCGTATGACCTGTGCATAGACATGAATTCATAGATTCATATAAACCATGCTGCAAACTTCACATTTTTGAGCAAATACAACAAAAAGACACCTTCCAAACCACTATATAAATGGTTGAAAAGGTGTCTTTTTTCTTTCATGCTATTCAATTAACGATGATCATTCCAAAAATTAAGCGGAGTCATGTTATCATTCAACGGCTCGAACGAATAGCCTTCTTTCTGCAAAGCAGCCATGATTTGTGGAAGCACCTTGATCGTAGATGGTTTATCATGCATAAGAACGACTGGTGTTCTGCCTTGCTTTTTCAATCTCTTTATATCACTTAGGACAGTCTGTACAAAATGCTGTGGATTTTTAGTATAACGCCAATCATTGGAATCGATGTTCCAGTCCCAAATATGATAGCCTGCACCCGTCAGTTGATCGCGGTATGCTTTCTTCAAATACGGTTTGCTGCCATAAGGTGTACGAATCAAAGAAGTGCGTTTCCCTGTGGCCTTAAATAAAATGTCATTATCCTGATTCATCTCTGCCAATGCTGCTGCCGGAGATGCATAGATTTTCTTCACCTGATGCGTCATCCCATGCAAGCCCAAACCATGCCCTGCGTCTACCATTCTCTTCATCACTGTGCTATGTTGGCGAATTTCAGGTCCCAGCATGAAGAACGTAGCCTTGGCATTATATTTGTCCAAAATATCCAGCAGCTGCGACGTATGCGCTGTAGGACCATCATCGAAGCTCAAATAAATCGTACGGCTGGATGATGAGGCAGTTCCCTTGTTGCCTGTATTGCTAGCTTTGCCTAGCTTAACAGCCGCGTACTGTTTAATTTTTGCCTCGAATGTATTCAAGAACTGAGCATCAGACAAACTAGCATTTGCGTTCTGAATTCGATACAGATTACTTGTTGGAAGTGTAATAGTGAAGCCGAACGCATCTGTCAAAGTGCGAATTGGCACCATTGTACGTCCTTCATGCTCGAACACATCCCCCTTGTTTAAATCCAGCGTAAAGCTGCGATTATGTCCAGTCAGTACCAATGTATTTCCGTTGGCCGAAGTAGAAATCCCCATCTTTTGCCCTAACGTAACGATAGGAACATACAACTTATCATTTTCCATTACAGGTTTAATCGTATTCGAATCTAGTAACACATCATTGACCCCCAGCAAAGGAGCCTTCGCTTGTGCACTCGCCGTATTCGTATGTATACCTAGCAAACCCAAACAACAGATTGCCATCAAGCATACAGCCATCCATTTTGCATTTAAAAGCTTCATTCATTACACCATCCTGTGCTGTATTTTATAATGTGCGGGAGCTATCTCTAGCTTGTCTATGAAGTTATACAGACATGACGATACAGACATGGCAATATAGACATTCACTCAACATATAGAACATAAACGCATCTCAACCGACTGAACCGGACGTCTTTTCGTTCCCCCTATATATATTAATAGATTACCAGACTATAGTAGGTAAATATAGTAAAACAATTTGAAAACAATCTCGCAACCCCCCTGCCAGAGAAAGTTACAAAGTTGTGAATAAATTAGTAGGAGTTAAGAAGGGTACAAGCGGGTAGTAGATTCTTTTGGCGGAACTAGAACCTACCGGAAGAAAATGAAGATGAGGTACTTTTGAGCAAGATACAGTGGTATCTGAAGATTTTGGGTTTCTAATTGACTATGGGATTGTCATTCAACCATTTACTTGGTACTAGGTATTAATATAAAGAAAGACCTTGGGATTGCAGCCCTCAAGATCATTCAAGAAAATATTTCATCGATTTTATTTCGGTCATAATCCAATATCCAATGATTATACTGCTCATAAACAATCCTTAGAGTCTCCTTGTTTTCCGCTACAATATCCAAGCCTCTATCGTCATAAAGATGAAAAATTGTTTTGTTCGTGTCATTTATTAAATATATGTCACCATCTACACTAGGTTCTAAACCAAGTGTTCGATTGGCAATCGCCTCTATCAGACTATCAATCTTCAAATCTTGGGATTTCACATTTATACAATATCTAATAGTTACTATATCATCAGTTTCGTCGGAATCTTTATATCGGTACTCCTGTTCTTGTTTAAATACATGTCCAAAATCTATCTTACTAATATAATTATTGAATTCTTTAAAGACATCATTCTCAATGGCATTAATTGACTCATTACTCCATTTATCTACGAATAGTACAAAGTAAACATCGTCATCATAACTATTTAATGCGTCAAATAAAGCAACCGCTCTCTGTTTCACCTGCTCTACTCTTTTTCCAGGCGTATCTGTCCCTCCCCCCATTTCAAACCTAATAGCAATTGAAGCATTATAAAACAAAGGTTTCTTTAAATAAATTCCTTCAAAGTATCGCAACAAAAAATCATTTAAATTTTGATTATGTTCCATTCAATCATCCCCATCATGTAGCCGTAAAGGGAAATCTATGTTCCCTTTACGGCGTTTTTTTAACTATATTTATTTTAGCTTTATGACTGTACCTGTTGTACTCTTGTGTTTCCCTGTTATGAAATTTCCATATTCATCTGCATCAGTAATCCAATGAAGTGAATTTCCTTTCTTTTCAAATACCTTATACGCTGAACCGCCGTGTCCAGTTGTGTCTTTCGCCCACCAATAACCTTTCTTTGTGTTATCTTGGTAAGCTGTAATTGTATCTCCGTGGAATTTGTAAGTGACTTTTCCTTTTGCATTCATTTTTATATCCCATTTTGTTGTTTTATTCGGGATATCGCAAGCGTTATGAGTCCACACACCCAAATTTGATACAAAATAAGTATGAAAATCTTTGACCTTAAAATTGTATACAGTGTCATGTCCCTTTTTAACTTCAATCTTCTCAATGGCTAATTCCTTACCATCCGAAGTTGTCAGAACATCTCCCACCTCGAGGTCTTTAGACTTGACCCAACCTTTGCCGACAATCCAAAACGGATGCTCATCAGTTGTCGTTATGACTTCTCCACCAACAGTAATATTATACGTTTCTTCCACATCACGTTGGTAGAGCCATTCGACTTCCTTATAAGCCATCTCACCTGTCTCATCGTCTTTGGCTAGAACCTTGTCACCTACCTCGACTTCCTCGATAGGTTTCTCCCCTTCGTCTGTTTGAACCTTAGTCCCCGCCGTAAAGCAATTACAAGGGAGTGCCTTGGCTGATTTTAGATTTTTTTCTGTCAATTCAACAGAACGTTCAACATATCTTCCCTCCTTACTCGTCAGCTGTATGATCAATTTTCCACCTTTAACAAACTTACCAACAGGTATAAATCCTGCTAGAGCAAGTGTTTTGTCATATGCGGACGATTTGGGATCAAGTATCGTGTTTATATCATCTACAATCAAGAAATTGGCTACAGCCGTGGATGCCTGAATAGTTCCTGCTTTAAACTCATTCCAGCATGTCCCCATGCCTACTCTTTGATAATGAATAATCGTCTTCTGGTTAGTATAAAATATTCCGCCTTTAGTCGTAGGCATAAGTTCATGCCCGCTAGGGTCTACATATCCGAGTGGATTATTGGCCACATACGCATACCAGTTCAAACTCTGCGGATCACTAATCTCGCCCTGATACGTATCCTCGCCCATAAAACGGGCTGTGCCTGGATCGTACCAGCGAGCCCGCAGGTACTGGAGCCCCGTCGTATCATCCCAATACTCGCCAGCATAACGCAGCACGTTCGGAACGGTCTCTTTGACCGTCTCCGGGCCGCCCCAGATATCGTAACTATAGCTATTCAGTTCCTTGCCCGAACTATCACTTAGGACCACCACATCACCGTGACCGTTGAGCTGATAATATTGTAGCTGTCCGCTTGCCTTGTCTTGTCTGGCCCACAGTTGACCGGACAAGTCATACAACACGTAAGCGTATGTAATCTTCACTGCCCTACCTTCGAAGCTTCGGTTTCCTTTTGAAACGTAGTTGTAAGTCTTATCCTTTGTACCTGCAGATTCAGTAACCAGCCCGTGTAGCACAGTATCGAGAATATTTAGCTATTTATTATTAGTTCAGAACTAATAATAAATAAAGACCACAATACGAAACTATCTCGTATTGTGGTTAAATAATTCAAATTCTACTTCAATACTTGTGCAGTTCCAGCTTTTACATCAATTAAAAAAACTCTCGGATCCATGCCATACATACCGTTGTTATACTCATCCAATGTAGACAACTCGTATTGATTTGGTACTTTTGTTGGTTTTAAAATACCCCAAGCCCAATTATCTCCATCACCACCTGAGTAGCCACTATTTTCCTTTCTAATTGAAATAGGGATATTCTTTTCTTCTCCTGTTGAAATATTTTTCAAGTGCAATTGTTCTCTACTATTCCTCTGGAAAGGATTAATTAAATCTATACGGTATTCATATTTTTGATCTGAAGTTAACCGTACAGGATCACTATCAACGTTATCATACAACCATCCACGTGTAGGAGTCCCGTCAACCAAATAATAAGAACAAAATAATAAAGATCCCATCAATATTGCTGATACTAAATATTTCACACCATTAAATGGTGGCCATCCTTGCCATATATATGTTAATGATATTAATACAATAATAATAGACGGGACTCCAAATATGACTAATGTAGCAGTTGCCAAGATATCATGTCCACGTTGAAAGCCCCCTGTTGAGCCTAAAATAAACCATATGAACGCCGCTATATTAATAACAATAGGAATCATCCATATGATTTTAAACCAAATGGGCATTTTCATTTCCTTCCCTCCAGTCTCACTGAAATGTTTACTCACATTTCAAAAACTGATACTTCACTATTTCGAATACTAACTTTATCCTAAAATACATAATAAACCAATTATTTCTAGTGATTAGTACCTACTCTGATTCTTTTTATAACTTTCATATCTGGCTTTAGAAAAGTTGTGCCACAGCACTCGTGGTTTTACGTATTTATCCAAAATATTGGGATTATTGTGCATTACAGAATGAGCTTCAATTGGATGTTTAAAATAATAAGGGGATAATTTAACTTCAACATTCTCAGCACCAGGGTATTTGCGTTTTGCTTCTCCTAAACCCCAAAACCCTCCGTTAACTTGAATAATATCATTATGGTTGTATACATTGATATGTTGACCGACCTTCGTTTTCAGTCTATATTCCCTTACTGGTGTTGCAATAGTGATAAGAGTATCTACATGTACCCCACGTTTAGCCAACATATTAGTTGCCATGATGGAAACATTACCTCCGTGACTATGCCCCATGATTCGTATCGGTTCTGTTGGATGAGCTTTGTGATAATTATAAATTTGATTCGCTACAATTTCTGCACCTTCAACTCGGGCTCCATCATTATTCTTACCGCTCCATCGCGGAGTATCAGTCGGTTCATTAAAAAGCTCATTTTTAATATACGTTTTACTATTATCCCATGTACTTGGATCAACAAAAGTACCGTGAACTAGCCAAACTTTATGCCCACTTGGATCAATATACTTTAACGGATTATTATTTGCATACGTATACCAGTTCAAGCTTTGCGGATCGCTGATCTCGCCCTGGTACGTATCCTCGCCCATAAAACGGGCTGTGCCTGGATCGTACCAGCGAGCCCGCAGGTACTGTAGCCCGGTCGTATCGTCCCAATACTCACCAGCATAACGCAACACGTTCGGAACGGTCTCTTTGACCTTCTCCGGTCCACCCCAAATATCGTAGCTGTAGCTATTCAGTTCCTTGCCCGAACTATCACTTAGACCTACCACATCACCGTGACCGTTGAGCTGATAATATTGCAACTGCCCGCTTGCCTTGTCCTGTCTGGCCCACAGTTGACCGGACAAGTCATACACGTAAGCGTAAGTGATCTTGGCTGTTTCACCTTGGACCTCGGCTTCTGCAATCAGCTTCGCTTCTTCGTCATAGTAATACCGAGTCGTTTTGCCGCCCTCTGTACGCTCGTACAGTAGACCGTCTCCGTTATAGCTGTACCCTACCTCTTTGCCTTCACCGGTCACCTTTGTCAGACGGCTGGCAGAATCATACGTATATTCAGCGTTTTTCATGCCGAACACTTTGCCACTGCCTTCAGCACTTCGGTTTCCATTCGGATCGTAGACATAGGTCTTATTCTTTTCACCAGCGGCTTCGCTGGCAATACGGTTTGACGGGTCATATCCAAACTGGTCTGTTGTTCCGTTTTGTGTACGTCCGATGATGTTTTTATTCCCATCCCGTTCATACCCAAATTGATGTAGCGACGTACCACCGTGCTCCACCGTAACCCCGGATAAATCCAGTCCGTTGTAGCTGAATCGCGTACTCAGCCCTCTGCTCGAAGACTGGCTTTTCAGCAAACCATTAGGAGCATAATCGAACGTCATTCGATCCAATGATCCGCCCGCAGCAGCACTCGCTTCTCCCAAACTCTGTACATTTGCCGCACCGGCCCCAGCGCTAATGTCCATTTGGGTAACTCGGCCCACACTGTCCAGCTTGGATTGAACGTGCATAGACGTGCCAGCAGCATCTGTTAGCACATAGCCTGTACGAGACTGCTTGTTGTATTCATAGCTGATGTGCGTACCATCAGGGTACTTCAGCCCAGTCAAGGCTCCATCTGATGGATCATAGGCATAGGAGGTCGTTCCCTGACCATCAGTCATGCTTTTTCTTCGTCCTGCGCTGTCATAGGTGTAATTGGTTTTAAAATCGGGACCCGCCGCTTCGGTAACTAATCCGTCAGCGTTATATTGAAAGGTAATGGCCTCCGATTTTCCTGTCAACATACGGGTGATGTTTCCATCTGTATCGTAAATATTTAACGTAGTTCCTCCGCTTGATTTCTCAAGTAACGTACGTCTGCCCAGCTCATCGTATGAATACACATTCTTTTGCCCATCAGGAAACTGAACGGTCTTCAAATTTCCGGCTAGATCATACACATAGCTGACCTGCTGTCCGGATGGATCAGTGACCGAGGTCATTTGTCCCAAAGCATCGTAATCATAGAGCGTGCGTTGACCATTACCGTCTGTACGGCTAGTGACCATACCCGCATAATTATAAGCTAACGATTCCAGCGGCTGAAATGATCCATTTTTAGCTTCTTGTGTGGAAGTCACACGACCTAAAGCATCTGATACTTCACGCACACGATAACCGGACGCATCCGTCTGAGTAACAGTACGATCCACTGCGTTATAAGTCACGGTATCTGTGGTTCCATCCGCATAGGTCGTCTTCACAGGTCGTCCACAGGCATCATAGGCATAGCGAGTGGTTGCTTGTTCAGCATCCATGCTTTCTACCATATCTCCATGATCATCATAACCATATCCGTAAATCGCATCACCCACCTGCTGCTGGAGCATCTGTCCGAATGGATTATACATTCTTTCAGCACTTACTCCATCTGGTCCGGTGACGGTGACATCGTTCGTATCATCCTTATACACCACAACCGTCTGAGTTCCATCCGGATAAGTAACCTTCGTTACACGTCCCAAAGCGTCATATACGTAGGACTCTGTTTTGCGCTTGGCATCTGTTTGGGACTTGATTTCCCCAGTCGGATAATAATCATACGTATACTCAACACCTTTAGGCAAAAGCTGTCTTGTTGGGAGCTGAGAACCATAGGGAGATTTATAATCAATCGAAACATCCGTATAGTTTCTGTCATCAATAAGAACTTTCTGACCACTTACATTCCCTTTTGCATTGTAAAAAGTATAGGTATCTGATAAAAGCTTCCCTTGCTCTGTACCTTCATAGTTTTTCAGTTCATACAATGTACCCTCTGCTTTATAAGTTCGAACTGTCGTTCCAGTTTTTCCTTCACTTATTTTAGTAACCGTCTGGGTAGGTTGAATCCAGAAAAAAGGCTCACTAGAGGTTTTATACGTATGAACAGTCTCCAATCCAGTACTTTGGGATACTTTTAGTGGAAGACCATATTCATTGTAGTCATAGGAGGTGGTTACAGGTTCTGACGAAGAACCTCCCTCCGTATACGACTCTCGCATTTGCACAGGCAAATTCCAGTCCATGGCATCATTATACGTGTAATCTATATGATAGCCGGTAGAATCTCCCTCTTGATCATAGCTGTTTAGAACAAGCTTGTCCGGTGCGTTATCTCCTCTAAAGACTTTACCGAAATGGAAGGTTTCCGCTGTACGTGTCCCTTTGGCAACTACCGTCCATTCAGCGTTTTTCCCATAGTTGGCTAGATCTTCTCCGGAATAGGTGAAATCAATTTTATTTAAAAAACGATTGCCTGCGGTTGTACTGTACATATCAGCGCGTGAAACCACCTTGAACACGCCTTGTGTACCGTATACACCTATCTGCTTGTTAAATGCTTCATAACGAATGTCTGTGATCGATGAAGTAGGTCGTACAATTCGTGTAAGCAACGCCGATGCATTTTGCTGTAGGGCTCCAGTCTTTCCTTCACCATCTACGACCACATTAAAAGGAGCGTCCATGAATGTATACGCATAGCTTGTGCTTCTGGAAAGAGAATCCAACACTTCTGACAGCACCTTGCTGCTTCCCTCGCCACTTTGGCGATAGGTGTACTGATGGTCCGTGCCCTGCTCTTTAACAACAATTTGCCCGGCATTGTAAGTGAAGTCAAGCTCTTTGCCATCACTGTTTCGAATCGATCGAATAAGCTTTACTCCACCAGAACTTGTATAATCAAACTCCACCCGATTCTTATACGCATCCTGGATTAAAATCAAATAACCGTCCTGATCGATATAATAGTCATTTCCATTCAACACTGCTATTTTGTATGCACTGCTTACTCCCTGCACACTTGCGCTTTGATCTGTACTGATCTTCAGATCTTTGTATGCATATCCTTCTAGCTGCAAATCATCTCTCAGTTCATAGGAGCCTGTTCCCGGAATATACAAATACCGTTTACCATCCTGTTTCTGCATATGAGGAAGATCCCATTTCCAGCCTCTCCCCAGACCAGAAGCTGCTTCTTCCTCGCGGATCGCACTTGTGTTTGTATACAACCCTTCATTTTGCTGCACACCAAGCTGGTTACTTGCCAATGAACTGTTATACACACGAGTCAGTGCAAAGGGCAATGACCCCGGCAGTACCAAATCCGTATTTTGAACAACGAGCTGTCCTGAAGCGGTGGACACACTGTTGTCACCATAATCCATTCCATAACGCGACGTATCATCACTCAACCTGCTTTGTGCAATCGCCACCTGATCAAAAGGAGCATAGACATCTGTTGTAGCAGATACCTGCAATAAACTTTGTTTAAGTAAATCCTGCCCGATCAGTCCATTTTCTCCTAGAGTCGGAGCATATACGGAATCATTTACTCGGGGTATAGATGGGATATCCATCTCAGTCGTGTTTGGAGCCGGCTCTTTACCCTCTTCCTTATCTAGTGGATGTTGAGTTGCCTTTTCATCCTGGGTAGCCTGAGCGGGCTTTTCACCCTCCTTCAGCGCAGCCGACTCATCGGAAGGCTCCACCTTTGCATTTATGCCCAATGTCAGTTCATTCTGCTGTACCCACAAGCTTGGACTTTGTTCTGGTAATGAATTTTCTCCACCATCTTTTTGCCATGCTTTATAAATATCATATAAGGTATAGCCTTTGGATAACTGTGCATTGACCCAAGCCTGATCCTTACCTGTTTGCTGTGCAAGCCATGCTCTGGTAATAATCTGCGGAGTAGAAGACGAAGAAGATTGAGAAGCTGCTGCCTCTCCGTGTCCTTCTTCTCCATATGCCCATGTGCTCCATGGACCCAGCAACATCAGCACACATAGTAGACTACAAATATAACGTTTAAACACTCGCTCACCCCTATTAATAATGCCTATACATCTAATGATCTGTTATATTTTTTCGAAGCCAAGACATCCTTTTAATCTGTAAAAGGAAATACCTTTTTTGTCCGTTTAATGACGTTTCCGTTTAAATCATAATCCAATTGAATTTGATCACCGGTGAATAAAATAACTTTATTCAGTCGGTTTCCTTTGCCGTATTCGTATGAAGTATCTTTGCCAAGCGCCATATGGGCTGCCTTAATTACAGTTTGTAATGCACCGCTATTAATTTCTGACAGCTTCACATAAACCGTTTGACCTGCCTTCATCTCATACTCTAAGACCGTGTAATCCCAACCATATATTTGTGCTTGCTCAGTTGAGGAGACAAGCTGACTACTAAAATCAGGGTCCGTAAACAAGGCTAGAATTGGCTGCTGCGCAGCAAAGTTGGATTTCTCCTTCACCGCAAAACGGTAAATCCCGTCTTCTTTGGGTGTAAACCGATATTTCCCTTGTTGGCCTACCGTAAAGTCAGCTTCCTTATCTATAAGCTCAATTAGCTCGTCCAGCTTGCTGTCATCGTTATTTTTTACAGCAAACACACGATAAGGCGCTCCAAAGTTAACAGCAGGAGTAGTTGCAGCTACGGAAAGATGAATATTTGCGTTAGCTGGCACTTGCTGTTGAGTATCTGTCGCCTCTTTATGTTCTCTAATCACTTTTCCAGCACGATCTGCAACAGTGAACTGATATGTTCCACCCGTTGCTTTCGCATTCGTCAAAACAGGTGCTTCCTGGCTCCCGCGATTGATCCATACTTCCTGCTTGCCGCCAGACAAAGACGTTTTTAATAATGCTGGTTCTGTGCTTGGATCTGCTTTAATGTCATTGTTGAAATGAATGGTTACAGCTTGCGGCGAAGTGACGGTTACAACAAGCGTACCTCCTGCTCCAAGTGAGATTTCAGGTAGAGAAGCATCCATACCTGCCCTATCCACCTTGGAATTCACACCGCTACCTTCTCCATACATGGCATAGTCATAGAGACGGCTTTCGTTTGAAGCATCTGTGGTTAATGAGGAAGCCTGTGAGCCAACATTATGGAATACATAGCTTTCTCCCTGCTTGATGGTAACCTGATTGCCTGTCGGCACCTGAGCATCCTCAACGTCGAATATTCCTAACACAGCTCCATAAGTCACGGGTACATCCGAGACCGTCGTTACAATGGCATAACCTCCAGCCTGTACCAACGGCAATTGAGTCGTATCACTGGCCTGACTGTATACCGTCCCGTCTGCCTTGTAATTCATGTAATTCCACTTCATACCGCTGACTGAAATGACGTCTAGGGCCTTGTCCAAAGTGCTTACATTTATAAATTTCCGGCTTTCACCGCGTTTTAGTGTAATTCGATGGAAGGCAGCCTGCCCGCTAAGCAAAGCCTCCACCTTATTGCTATAGGTAAAGGTAATTGGCCGATCGGATACATTGGTGACAATGGCTTTACCGCCAGCGACAATCTCTGGGTCCACTGTATTGTTGAAATGATCTGATGTCAGTAATCGAAGCACTTTATAACTTGCAGCATCAAAGTGTGCATTGCCACTGCTTTTGTCATGCCGCAATGAATTCGATTGACTATCATGATTACGAAACTCATACGAATCTCCCGGCTCCAGCGTCGTTTGCCCGATACCATTATCATCTTCGCTGGCCTTAAAGCTCCGATAGATACCCCCAAACGTGATTGGCGTGTCACTGGTTACCGTCACACTAGCCTTTTTACCTGCACCAACCAAAAAGGTTGAGTTCCCGGTATTGCGCCTGGATTGCTCTGTATCATCTGCTTTATACAGGACCACATCAAATTTTCCTTTAACAGTTTTGGCTGTGCTGTGCAGATTCCTCAAATGATCACTAATATTGGTAAAAGCATAACTTTCACCTTTCGAAAGTGTTACCCGCAAGAAAGCAGGATGGCTACTCGTTTCCCAGGAAAAATCATCTGTATAATCAAAGATAATAGGATTCGGACCGATCACAGTCACAATGGCATATCCCGAAGGCGGGATCATGGGACCAGACTGGCTGTTAAAACCAGAGGAATTTACCGTTCCATCCGGCTTGTAAATAGCATAGTCGAACAAGCTTCCTACCTTTTTGGAGTTATTGTAGATCGGATTCATCAGCGTACCATTGTTGTGGAAAACGTAGCTCTTGCCTACCTCAAGCTCCACACGGCTGATTGCATCTCCACCCACTGGACGGGCAATAAAATTGCGATATGGAGCCCCATATGTCACCGGGTTTGCAGTGACCTGGGTAATTACCGCGTATCTGTCCACAGCAATCTGCGGCTTCGCCGTAGTGCCACTGCCGCGTGAAGCCTCTGTTCCGTTTGCCAGATAAACAACATAGTCAAGTTTATCTTTAGATGTACCGTCACTTTCCACCGTATCCAATCGGGTTCCCACATTGATAAATTGGTAGCTTTCTCCCTGATTTAGGGTAACCCGGGCATAAGCCGGCTCGCCGGTGCTTTCTATACTGTATTTACCGTATGGAAATCCGAAGGTCACCGCATTGGCAGTGGAACCTGTAATAATCAGTTCCTCTCCATCACCCAAAGAGGGATGAGCAATGCTATTAAGATCAGATGCGGATAAAGTTCCGTCTGCCTTGTATTTTGCGTAATCAAAACGGCGATTGTCTGCATTTGACCCATCATGCTGAATCGAACGGGCAGTCCATCCTTCATTCACAATCCGATAGCTTTCATTTTTAGAGACCGTAACTCGCTCTAGTGCCGGGTCCTCCGATGTACTGTAGGTGAAGACGTCCGTTACTTTTACGGTTAATGCTGCTGTTCCTGTATTCGTAATAAACGCTGTGCCTCCCCCAGGAACACCAATGGGGCTTATGCCATAGTCCATATGGACAGTGCTGATGTCTCCGTCCTCTTTGTAACTTACACTATCGTACAAAATGCCTTTTGATTGAGAAGCGTTGCTATATATGGACTTACTGATCGTATCTGTATTCTCGAATTCATAGGTTTCCCCAGGTTCGATAACAATTGACGTATACTCCACCGCTGCCAAACTCATCATGAGTGCGTTATAAACGCTGTTTGTTGCAGAGGTAGGCGGATTGAAAGAAACTGTTTCATCAGAAAGCTCCTGCTCCTCCTGTACCAAACCTGCCTGATCCAGTTGTACTCCGTCCCTTAAATCTTGTTTTTCCGCTCCTGCCACACTAGGCAAGCACAGCAAAGTGTTTGTTGCTAAAAGTGCCGTCAGAAACCATACCATTACCTTTTTACAAATCATCTAGCTGTATAACCTCCTTTTTTCTCGTCAAAAAAATCCATGTCGGGCTGCAAGGACCCACTTTTATCTCTGTACATCCTTACAATTGTAAGAGAAGAACATGTTACCTCCATTTCCATTAAAAATGTCACATTTTAATATGTCGGCACCTTAAACTTCCATTTTTATAGGCCAAATGGACCTTATTTTCCATAAACCGGTTAAGCCCATGGGATTAAAAGAAAATCAGGAGAGGAGCCACTTGCAAACCCCCCTTCGGGTATAGTAGTATGTGTTTAAAAAAATCGGAGGGTATATGCCTAAACAACAAGATAAACATTCCATTCAGGCGTGGTCTCTGATCAATCGCAAATATTTGGGAAAAGGCGTGCGTGTCAAACGTTTTCGTAAACCAACACGCTGTCAGGTGCGCAATCGCGTTTTGCTTGCCGTTTTGATGGCTAATGACATTAAACTGTCCCAACTTGCCGAGAAGCTTTCCATTTCCTCGCGTAGTGTCAGTGCGTGGGTATATGAAGGTCGCATTCCCGGCAACACTAATCTGGAAAAGACGTGTAATACACTTGGTTATCCGCACCATATCCTATTTAATGAAGAGGTTGTCCGGCGTTCACCACTCATCTGTCAACCAGCGCCGTCCCGTTTTATGAAACGGACTGTGACTCGTTCTCCGGTTAAAAATCGGATTTTGGCGGGTCTATGCATGGTACATGATATTTCGGTGACCGATGTGAGTCATTGGATTGGAGTTCACCCCGGTACATTTCGGAAATGGTTGCATCAGGGTACCGTTCCTTCGCAAACTTTCCAGGATCAGGCGGAACAGTTTTTCCGTATTCCAAAATCCATTTTGTTTGCTGATGCCATGCTGAAAAAGTAAAAATGTCCGTAAAAGAGAAATGATTGTAATTTTCATGAAAGTCTTTGAAAGGAACGCATTACCATCTTTCATTCGCTGAGACTTTCACATCATGTAATTTCACAGAATATAAAATGCAAAAAGCACAGTCTACCGATTCCTCGGTGTACTGTGCTTTTTAGATAACAGAGCATTTAAATATTTCTTGCTTATATTTTATCAGTATCTTAAGAATGAATGCTTACCGCTTCAGTTGAACGTCCGGCTTCTTCCTTAATGGACTTTAGCTTTTTCATCACCGGGTTGCCTCCACGTCCAAAGTAGTCGTGAAGACGGCAGTATTCCTCGTACAGCTTATCATACACGGCCGCGTTCTCAGGGATCGGTTTGAAGTTCTCGTCCCGTACACGGCCATATGACGCGCTGCTTCGACGATATCATTGTACCCTCCAGTTTAAGCTCTCGCAGCCACTGCTGCGAACATGGCCGCACCAGCGCAGGAGTTTGGGTGGAAGCTGCAACCTTAAATTCCTGTCCGATTACGTCAGTATAAATTTGCATCAGCAGATGATTTTTCTGCGGCAATTCAACGCATGCTTACAATACGTCTACTGGCATGCCGTTATGATGGAATGCATCGACAATTTTATGTGTTCCGAACGCAGTTGCTTCCAGCAACGTACGATACACTTCCTCTGGCTTCGTCAGCAACGTATACCCGACAATAAGCCCTGTCAGGTTAGTGTCGACCAACAGAGAACGGTTACAGACCGATTGCATTGACCCTTTATTCTTGGTTCTGCTTTCATTATATACTTGTACGTACAACTTAGCTAACCTTTTTATGTTTTTTCGATAGATTTATGTACTTATTTTCAGAAAAGATATAACAATAACAGTCTATTTCTGCAATCCAGAAAACAGACTGTTCGGTATGGCGAGAACCATGCCCATCAAATATGAAGCGTTACAGCTGTATACTTACTAACCTGTCCTTACATGTTAAGTAATAAAAGTGACTGATCTCCCAGCCTACTGTTCTCCAGGCATGACCTGGACAGGCCCTGTAGATTCACGAACGATGAGCTCAGGCGGTAGAATTAACTGACGATCTTCTTCATGGTACCCCTTCTCTTCAATCATCGACAGCATGGTATCGGCAGCACGTAACCCCAATTCTTCCTTTGGATGCCGAATTGTCGTTAGCTTGATTTCTGTTGCTGTCGCCAAAAACGAATCATCAAACCCAACCAGCGATAGATCATTGGGTATATTCAGACCCGCCGAACGTACAATATCCAGGAGTCGAACAGCCAACTCATCATTATAGGTCATCCATCCAGTAGGACGCTCCCCCGCCTCCATCGCCAGCAGCCTCGACGCACGTTGTAGCGGAATCTCATTTTTTTCTTCTGTCCGGTAAGTCGTTACTGCGTTCGGGTGTAATGTCACTCCGTATTTGCGGTGAGCGGCCACAAATCCCTTCATACGAAGAATCCCCTGCATATCATCGGTTTTGAAAAATCCAGCCAAGCGTCGATGTCCCAGCTTAATCAGATGCTCGGCCGCCAAAAAACCACCCTTTTCATCATCTACTCGCAGACATGGCGCATCCATTTCTTCATAACGCGCATTGATCATCAAATAAGGGATTTGGCGATTTTCCACGGTTAAATAATAGTTCAGATTGGGGTTACGCTCTCCACTTTTGGTCGGTTCAATAATAATTCCGCTTAGCGGTTGACTTAACAGCATTTCCAGGCATTGACTTTCTTGCTCAGGGTCATTACCTGTACTTGACAGCAGCATCTTGTAGCCCTGGCGACTCAATTTGGATTCAATTCCCTGTACAATGGATGGGAAAATATAATCCGAAATATAGGTTGTAATGACTCCAATAATCTTTGGATCTTCGGGCTGTTTACTGTCACGTGTCGCAACAAAGGTTCCCTTGCCCTGCATCCGAAACAGCCAGCCTTCCTGCACCAGCTCACCCAGCGCCTGACGCACCGTTTGCCGACTAACGGCAAAACGTTCAGACATTTCATGCTCAGATGGAAGCTGACTTTGCGGCTCAAGTCTGGATGAATGAATCCAGGACAAAATTTCCTGTTTAACTTGTATATATTTTGGCGCCATAATTTCCTCCGTACTCGCAATATCGTGTACCTGTTTATATTCCACGATTATAGCATACCGTTCATTTGTACATACAAATGTCACAGGAGCAGGATATCCTCGTATTGCTGCCGGAGGTGTAAACCCATTCGCTTATCCCTTCCTTGCCACACAAGATTGGCTGAATATCTAAGGACAATTTACGTAGATGTTGCACATTACGAACGAAGCAATTGATGTTCGTTCATATACTTGAGCCCAGTATAGCGATCACGCAAGGTATGAGCCGTGCGCAATGCACGAGCGAGCTGTTCCTCCGTAACTCCTAGCTCGGCAATGGTAGATGGGCCTCCGACCTGAGCCAGCCATGCACGCATCTGCTCCGACGTAGGCAAAGCCTGATACACCTTAAAAGCCTCTACATCTTGACTGGATGCTAAATCCCTGTACAGGTCAGACAGCAATGCGGATGCTACGCCTACTTTGGCACCATGCAAAACTTGCTTGCGTCCCTCTGCAATAAAATCCATTTCAATTCGGTGGGAAATATGATGCTCTCCCCCTGACGCTGGACGGGAATGATCTATCATCAGCATCGAAATACCGGATGCAATCAGCGCATTCATCAATACCTCGACACCAGCCTTGCTGCCTGCCGAAATCTCATCGACATGCTCTACACAGGCACGCAAAGCCTCCTCGGTAATGCGATTAGCCACAGGCGAATACGGCTCGTTTCCCAAATCTCTGGAAACATGCCAGTCCGCTAGTGAGGTGAACTTACCAAGCATATCGCCAAAACCTGCAGCAGTCATCGTCTGTGGCGCATTTGCCAGCACGGACAAATCAGCAAAGATCGCCTCTGGCGGAACTGCTTGGAATGTCTGCTTGCTGCCGTCCACAATCAGTGGTGCGCCTGCGGAGGTAAAACCATCCACCGAAGCAGCCGTCGGTACTGACAAGAAGGGACGATTCATTTTATAACATACGAAGCGAACCAGATCATGAATCGTGCCAGAACCTACAGCAAGTACAGCCTGACTCTTATCCGCCACACCCAGCAGCACCTTCATAATGTAGGTTTCATCAGCAATGACATCCCCTACAGCATTCGGAGGTAAACGGACTACATCAACTGTCAAACCTGCCTCCCGGATCAGCTCAGCTACTTTTTTTCCAGCCGCAACCGAAGTATGCTCATCTTCTACCAGAGTTACATGACGATAATCCTGTTGGTTCAAATAAGGAACAACAGCCTCCAATGCTCCATCTCGTACCTCAATAAACAATTCAACCTTTCGGTGAGGATGATCAGCGTTACTAGCCTGCGCCTCTTCGTTCCACAGCTTGATCTGTTCATTCATATTCATTTCATCAGCCTCCTGAAAAAGGAATAATTTGCACAAGAATGATACATAATGATTAATAGATTCCGTTTGAAAACGATTACTATTTAATTGTACGCACAAGTGTGTGTCTAAGTCCAGAGAAAAAGTACAAGTTACTTTTTAATTTATACATTCGAAAGGAACATGTTTATGAAATTTGGAACGGATATTGCCTGCGCACTTGGGTTACTGGCAGGTACAACGTTTGGCAGTGGTATTGCATTTTTGTTCGGCTGGCAAGCTTACCGGGCCCTGACTTCTGTTGCAATCTTTGGCATTGCGGGGATTATCATTACCATTGCCGTTTTTCGCTTGCTGCACCGTAAGTCGCTTTCCACGTCTAATTCTCGATAAATGCTGTTAGTGAAACGAGTGCAACTTGTATTTTGCTAGAATATAAAAAAACGGGCCTCTTAAGCCAATTGCATCGCTTGAGAGTACCCGTTTTTATTTTACACATATTCACTTATGAAGTCGTGTCTACCTCTGGGTTAACATCTAATTCATAATCAATTTCATCAAACCCGAATCCAAATAATTGGAGGAAATCCAGACGGTATTGTTCGAGATCGCCCAATTCAGATACATTTTCTGTAGTGATTTCAGACCAAGCTGCTTTGACAGCCTGCTGCACATCGTCTCTCATTTCCCAGTTATCCAGACGGATGCGTCCTTCTTCATCCGTTTCCACCGTGGACCCACTGTATAGCGTCTCGAACAGACGTTGTGCCTGCTCAATACATCCCTCGTGCAGTCCCTTTTCCTTCATGACCTTAAACAGCAAAGAAATATACAATGGTACGACTGGAATAGCCGAACTGGATTGTGTAACCAAAGCTTTATTCACAGAAACGTAGGCTTTTCCATGATAACGTTCCAGTTGCTTTGTTAGAGTATGTGCTGTAGCTTCCAAATCATTTTTAGCTTGGCCAATGGTTCCTTTACGATAAATAGCCTCCGTAATCTCGGGACCAATATACGAGTAAGCCAGTGTGGTTACTCCTTCAGCCAGCAGATCAGCTTCTTCCAACGCTTTTAGCCACAAGGACCAATCTTCGCCACCCATTACCGTAATGGTGTTCTCAATTTCCTCCTGCGTAGCCGGTTCCAGCGTAATTTCTGATACGACACCTGTATTCGTATTCACTGTTTTATTAGAAAAAGACTGTCCGATAGGCTTGAGAACGGAATTAAAAGTTTCACCCGTATCGGGATGTGTCCGTCGCGGTGAAGCGACACTATACACAATCAGGTCTACCTTGCCCAGCTTTTCCTTTACCAGCTTCAATGTCTCCTGCTTAATTTCATGAGAAAAAGCATCTCCATTAATGCTTTCTGCTATGTAGCCAGCTGCTCTGGCCGCTCTTTCAAAGGCTACTGTATTATACCAGCCTGCTGAAGCCGTGCGCCCCTCTGATGCGGGACGTTCATAGGATACCCCTACGGTATCCGCTCCCAGCCCAAAGCTCGCAGCAATACGAGAAGCCAGCCCATATCCAGTAGATGCTCCGATCACAAGTACCTTTTTAGCTCCTTGTATTGATGTACTGTCTTTGATGTAGTTGATCTGACGATTAACATGAGCCGCACATCCTGCAGGATGTGCAGTCGTACATATGAAACCACGAATTTTCGGTTTAATAATCATTGTAAATGGTCCCCCTACTTTGGCATTCATTTAATATGGATGGAATGGTTGTCCAGTCATTACTATATAGCAAATCAGCTTGTGGCTCAACATATAACATAGTCTTGAAGGTAACCGTTCATATACTACGACAACAGACATCCCCGAACTACCGACTCTATGAAAAAAAAAGAAAATCGCCGTAAACATCATAGTCTACAGCGCTCTTTCACTCCACTATTCATTTTGGCTCACTTTCTAGCAACATTACATCTTCTCCTTGCTGTTGTCTTTTTTTGATATTCGCTCTTCCCCAGGTACACATTAAATCAATTATTTCATTTGCTGTTATACCATATTCCGTTATATAATACTCCACTTTTGGAGGCATCTGATTATACACATGTCTGCCAATGATGCCATCCTTCTCAAGTTCACGGAGCTGCTGTATAAGAACCTTTTGAGAAACGCCTGGAATACTGCGCTGTAATTCACTTGTCCTCTTTCTACCAGACATTAGTAAGCATATGATTAAGGATTTCCACTTACCTCCGATGATCTCAAGTGTTGCTTCTATGCCTAAATTATATTGTTTCATAGTACCACCTTTTCAACGCTAAAAATAACAAAGTTTATCTAATCTATAATTGCATATCATCACTCTAAGTCCAATGCACACTTTCAAGTAACTATCTTACTTTATTGTGTGTATTTACTTTTTTTAAAGCATACAGAATAATAATAGAGCATCTACTAAGGCAAATATGTTACGTAAGAAAGGTGATTTATGATGAAGACTCTCGTGATTTTAGCACATCCGAATATTGAAGATTCCAGAGTAAATCAAAGATGGAAACAAGAATTACTTCAGTATACCAATGAAATTACAATTCATGAGATTTATAAAGAGTATCCAAACTGGAGCATTGATGTTTTGAGAGAGCAAAAGTTACTTGAAACACATAGTAATATCATATTTCAATTCCCTTTATATTGGTATAGTTACCCACCTTTATTAAAAAAGTGGTTTGATGATGTTTTTACTCACGGATGGGCTTATGGTTCACAAGGTGATAAGTTAAAACGAAAGAAGCTAGGGATAGCCATGTCCATTGGCGATAAAAAAGAAAATTACTTACCTACTGGTTCCGTTTCTTTCACTGTTGATGAAGTTATAGCACCTTTTAAAGCAAGCGCAGTACATGTTGGCGCCATAACAATACCCTATTTCGCTGTCTTTGGAGCCTCGTTTCAAGCAAGTGACGAAGACATTAATCAGAGTGCAAAGGATTATATCAAATATATATTTCAGTATAAATAAAATAGTTATAATAGTACACGCATCTTACCCATATAAAAACAGGCTCTTGGTGGCATCCAGCCAATCCAAGAACCTGTAAATGTTAGGCATGATGCGGTCGAGAGGACTCGAACCTCCACGGGGGGTTAGCCCACACGGACCTGAACCGTGCGCGTCTGCCAATTCCGCCACGACCGCATATTATGTATTCACACCGATGTTTTTCAATCACGGTAATTTAGATTATATCTTCCATAGAACATAAAATCAAGCTATTTTTATCTTATATTTTCTATGAATCATTCCCGTAAATATAAGAAAATCACTGGATATCACAAACCAGATATGGTAAAATGGGTTCATCAGGAAAGGAGGTGCGTCAACATCAATAATCACATGTTGAACGTATCCCTTACCCGGTCCGTTATTCTCTAATTTACAGAGTTAACGGAGGCGCGGGATACGGATCAAAGCTTTAATTAAGCGCCACGGGTAAAAAGACCGTCCTCGGACGGTCTTTTTTATTTCAACATCATCTATAAGATTACATACTGTACTGTGAAGAGGTGACACGATGTCGATTAGACCCGCAAATGTGGAAGAGCTCAACGAGTTGGCAGCCATCTGGCTAGATGCTTCCATAGAAGCCCATCATTTTATTGCTCCGCAATATTGGACATCTCAAGTTACCGAGATGGAAAACAGGTACCTTCCTCTCGCTCAAAACTACGTTATCATACAAGATGATCATAGCATTGGCGGCTTCGTTTCCATGTTGGATGGATACTTGGCGGCTCTGTTTATACGTGTTGATTCTCAAAGGAAAGGCTATGGCAAGCTGCTATTAGATTGGGTGAAGAAGCAGCATGACGAAATTCAATTAAAGGTGTATCAGTCAAACACGAAAGCATTTAACTTTTATACTAAAAATGGATTTACCGTTCAAGCAGAATCTGTGGATGCCGAAACTGACGAGAAAGAATTTGTAATGGTATGGACAAAACATGAACGATAATGAAGTACCTTTAGCTATATAGTCTTCTTATTTAACCCATAGACCTCGGTATATAAAATCTCTTTACACGGAGCAAAATCCTGTTCAGCCAACGCACCTGGATAGCTCATAATTTGAAGCCGCAGATCAGCCTGTCCTTCTCTTAAAGGGGGCTGTACATAGTCAAAATGGTTCAGATGAAACCCCAAACGTTCATAAAAACCAATTCTTCTCCGAGTCCATTCATCCACTGGTGGCTCAACCTCCAGCACTACCGGTTTACCGGACTGTAAAATAAACTTGCTCATAAGCTCTTTACCTAACCCGCCACCTCGTATAGCCGAATCTACGGCAATATGCTCTACAAACCGAAAATCTGTAAACTCCCAGCCCGCCAAAAAAGCTATTGTTTGCCCTTGTTCGTCTTTTTTGGTAAGTAAACGATAACACGGATGATGAAGAAGAGCCCTCTGTGACTCGAATGTCCTGCATTCCGTTTCAGGAAAAGAAGCCTCCATAATCGCATATACTTGAGAGAATTCAAGTTCATTCATTTATACTTTCAACTCCTCTAATGTTAACTTGTTGGTCTACTAATGTTATTTACATTACGGTCCTAACCCTTTAGACCTTGTTTAATTCCATAAGCGTCAGCAATATGTGTTCCAACAGCTCTGGAATGTCTTCCATCTGATCTTCGTTAATTTGTCTGGAAAATCGGAGTTCAATCCTGTTTTGGTATGTAGATGTCCTCTCTCCGTAAATCTGACTAAGCGTTTGTACCGGTCGAAGATCGGGCTTCCAAATTTCGGTCAGTATATTTTCAATCCGGCCGCATTGTGACTCAATATCACAAATTTCGATGTAAAAACTCAGCAACAAGACACATCCCGGAATTTGATCTTTGATTTCCAAAATTTCCGCAGCCAAGTTGTTTAAATCCGCCTTTAGTTGAACCTCTGCTGTCACACTCGGGTGTTCTCTCAGTCTGAATTGGACAGCAAATTCACGTGACATCACGGACATTTCCAATCTATCGATCCGCTGAGTAATGTCAATACGTGAATCCAAATTATCCAGATCGTAAACCGCATTTTCTATAGCCACTTTTAAATTATCAAAAACGGTCGGGTCGAACATTTTTCTCACCCCCAGTTGTTGAGTATAACATAGCTTGTGTTACTCCTAAAATAGGATGCCTCTTTTCACAAAAGCATATTAAGACGGGATTTTATAGTATACAGTAAGTTGGCTAACTCTAATTGATGTTTAGTTGATAAATTTGTAAAAACGCATAATTGTGACAAAAATATATATATTTTTGTTTATTGTTACATTTTTATTCCAATTCATTGGAATACACTATATAATACTGGATGGGATTAGCAAATTTCATTGTATAAATCCCAAAATAAAAGAAGGGAAGAGATGATTAAATGAAAAAGGCAGTTTTTTCTACACTAGGTCTTGCACTTCTATTAAGCACATCCACCGCTGTTGCATCTGCTCAAGAAGCTCAAGAAGCAGCACCCGCATTACAAAAGGAACCTATCCAGCTTTCTGGGAATGGGACCGACAGAGAGCCTAATGACTGGTTTGATCAAGCCAGTGAAATACTGGCAGGAGTTGATATCTATGGGGAAATAGGAAGACACTTTGATGGAGGCTATGCAGGTTATTATGACACTACCGATTATTATAAATTTAAGGCTTTTCAGTCTGGATGGTATCAATTTAACATTCAAGGAGACATATATCCCAACACATGGCTGAGACTTGGTTTGGCTGACAGTAACGGACATTTCATTAGATACGCAAATGATCGTGAATACTCTTTAGGCAAAAATCTTGAAGCTGGTAAATGGTACTACTTGGTAGTAGAAACACCCAACGCTGAATTAGGACAATTGTTTGACTATAAAATTACTTCTACGATTAAATAGCTTAAAAGCTAAATTTGAGCATAACAAAAAACGTGATCCTTCTTCTTGGACCACCTTTTTACATTTTTGAACACCTATTGTCTTATGACAAATGCAGCTATATTCTCGTAAGAGAACTGACGGATTACGTTAATACCTTCTTCGTGGTTGTAACTTGTTTCTACTTCTGCATCATGGAAAATCAACACCTTGTAACAATTTTATTATATTCATTCAATATAACTGTTCCTTTTTTAATAGCAAACATCTATTTAATTACACATAAAGATAATTTTGAAATAAATAACTAATATAATCACGTAAATGAACCAAATAAGAGAGGTAGTTTATTCATGAAAAAAACGTTGTTAGCTTCATTAGGCCTTACACTTCTGCTAAGTACTTCTGCCAGTGTTGCTTTAGCCGAAGAAGCAAATTCCGTACCAGCCGCCAAGGAATCAACTTTTGCCCCTTTACTTGAATATAATGAACAAGAGCCAAATGATACTTTTGAACAAGCTAACTATTATTTTATAGGTGATGCGGTAATTGGAACCCTCGGTGAAGAGAAACATGGGATGTGGGAAAACTACGATGTATATAAAATAATGGCAGAAAATAAATCAAGCGAAGTTCACTTTACAATTCAGGGACACAAATATCCCGACTCTTGGTTGGAACTAACCCTTTTCGATAGTAATGGTCAAAGCATTAAAAGTTCAAAAAATGGTCAATATTTTTTAAATGCAACTCTTGAGCAAGGTAAAGATTACTACCTAGCCGTCAATGCGCTCGGGCTTCAATTCGGAGGAAAAATGTTTGACTATAAACTCTCTTCTGAAGCTGTAAGGTAGACTAAATAAATTTATGTAACTTTTCAAGTATTGAATCATTATTTAATGCCCGTTGTCGTATTGGATACATGCAACAGGCACATATAAAAACTAAAAAATCCTAACTACACCAAAAAGCCTCGCCCCTATCTCAAGGGGCGAGGCTTTTGTAGTTCATTCATTCTTCGGTACAGTCATTTAATCACATCTATTTCTTACGACAAACGAGAGCTAAAGTCCTCGTAGGAGAACTGACGGATTACCTTAATGCCTTCTTCGTCGTTGTAGCTGGCGATGGCTGGCAGGTTGACTCCGTTGAACATGTGGTTTTTGACCATCGTGTAATGGGCCATGTCGCAGAATACAAGCTTGTCTCCCGGCTTCAATGGCTCTTTAAAGGAATAGTCTCCAATCACATCTCCAGCCAAGCACGTAAGTCCACCAAGTCTGTAAGTATGTGCATACTCACCAGGCTTGCCTGCATCGATGATATTAGGGCGATATGGCATAGCCAGCACGTCAGGCATATGACATTCAGCCGAAGTATCCAGAATGGCAATATCCATTCCGTTCTTCATCGTATCCAATACAGTAGCCACCAGATATCCAGTATTCAAAGCAATAGCTTCGCCCGGCTCCAGATAAACCTGCACACCATATTTATCCTGAAAATATTGAATACAGCGTACCAGCGTGTCCAGATCATAGTCTTCTCTAGTAATATGGTGACCGCCGCCGAAATTGAGCCATTTCATGTTCTTAATGTATGGCCCGAATTTCTCATCCACGACTTTAATGGTGCGCTCTAGCGTATCTGAATTCTGTTCACACATCGTATGAAAATGAATACCGTCCACGCCATCCAGATCCTCAGGTCTAAAGTTAGCCAGAGTCACACCCATTCTGGAGTTGTTGTAGCAAGGATCATACAACGGCGTTTCGATTTCCGAATATTCCGGATTCACCCGAATGCCGATGTCGATTTTTTTGGAAGTTACGCCTTGCACTCTGCTTTTGTAGCGTTTCAGTTGATCAAAGGAGTTGAAAACAATATGGTCAACATACTCCAATAGCTCATCAAATTCACTGTCAACATAAGCAGGTGCGTATACGTGAACTTCCTTGTCCATTTTTTCGCGACCAAGTCTAGCCTCAAACAACGAACTGGAGGTTACCCCTTTTAAGTATTTGCCAACCAGAGGAAAGGTCGAAAACATCGAAAATCCCTTAAGAGCGAGCAAAATACTGCAGCCTGTCCGTTCTTGAACGGAATTTAAAACCTCAAGGTTTTTGACAAGAAGTCTTTCGTCAACAAGATAACAAGGTGATGGAAGTCCTGTAATATCAATATTCATCGCAGACCTCAATCAAGCAACGTTGGCGTAAAGTTCTCTTGCCATGGCAATCCGTGTTTATTTAGGGCTTCCATAAATGGATCTGGATCAAATTCCTCAACGTTGTAAACGCCTGGTTTTTTCCAGATACCTTTGATAATAAGCATTGCGCCGATCATGGCAGGAACACCAGTTGTGTAAGAAATGGCTTGGGAGCCAACCTCTGCATAACATTCCTCATGATCACAAACATTGTAAACATAATAGGTTTTCGGCTTTCCATCTTTCACGCCTTGGATGATGCAACCAATGTTCGTTTTGCCTTTTGTTCTTGGACCCAGAGAAGCCGGATCTGGCAAAATAGCCTTCAGGAATTGCAATGGAATGATTTCTTGTCCTTCGTAATCAATAGGCTCGATCGAAGTCATGCCTACGTTTTGAAGTACATTCAAATGATTCAGATAATTGTCCGAGAACGTCATCCAGAAGCGGATTTTTTTCACGCCTTTAATATTCACTGCAAGAGATTCCAGTTCTTCATGGTACAAAAGATATATATTTTTCGGTCCAATTTCAGGAAGGTCGTATACCTTTTTCTCAGAAAGTGGCTCAGTTTCAATCCATTCTCCGTTTTCAAAGTAACGGCCCTTCGCCGTAATTTCACGAATATTGATTTCCGGATTAAAATTAGTTGCAAAAGGATATCCGTGGTCCCCTGCATTCGCATCCACAATATCAATCGTATGAATTTCATCAAAGTAGTGCTTTTGAGCATAAGCTGTAAATACTCCAGTCACGCCTGGATCAAAACCGCTGCCCAGCAGAGCTGTAATTCCTGCTTTTTCGAATCTTTCTTTGTAGGCCCATTGCCAGCTGTATTCAAACTTCGGCGTATCCGGCGGTTCATAGTTCGCCGTATCAACGTAATGAACACCTGTCTCAAGGCAAGCATCCATTATCGTCAAATCCTGATAAGGGAGAGCCACATTGATAACTACATCCGGTTGAAAGCTTCGAATCAAGTCAATGACCATGTCGGTGTTGTCAGCATCAAGCTGAGCCGTTTGTATCTTCGTACGACCTCCACCCAGCTTCTCTTTAAGCGCATCGCATTTCTCAACAGTTCTGCTTGCGATACAAATTTCTTCAAATACATCTGGGTTTTGGCAACATTTATGCACCACAACGCTGGCCACGCCACCGGCGCCAATAATCAATGCTTTTCCCAAAATAAATAACCTCCTTATTCCATACGCTAATCGCTAATCATTCTTGCAAACAAAATGATTATAAAGACATCCCACCAAATAATCAAGAAAAACGACAATTTGCTGTGTCAAAATTCACAGGAACATGTCACAAAAACTTTACAAAACCCAAAATTAGGCATAAAAATCCGTAAAGTAAGCAGAAAACAACTATTACCCCATACACCCCAGGGAAGTCAGCACACGTTTAACGGAAGTTTTTTTAAATATAATGCGCATAGCCCTAAAGAATTAATATTATCTTATTTCTAAACAAAAGACCACCCCTCCGCATCCTATGAAGATGATTCATGGGGTGGTAAAATAATGGGCTGATAGCGTAATGCCTCATCTACGATCTCTGCCGCACTCAAGTCACGGTCATCCCAGTAGATCAAATCACTGATCCCCGGATGAGGCGTATTTTGCATCACTATGGTCAGCATACTGTCGATTTCCTCTTCTGTTCCCTCATCTCTGATGATTTTTTCTACTAACTGTATAAGCTCACTTCGTTCTAAACGGTCTAAATTTTGGAGTTCCTGGTTGGCTTGATCCAGACTCATATAATTGCCCTCCTTTGTATTGAGTATGATCGGCAATGTGTGGGCCCATCCCTTCTTCTGTAAGCGCTATATGGTCTATCATGAAGCTTTAGGAAACGTTTATGATAAATAAAGCCGCTCCCAGTACGGGAACGGCTCTATATAGTAATAAAGCTTGTTAAACCATGATTTTGCAAATATCGTTCGTGAATTCAACCGGATCTTGCAGCGGCAAGCCTTCGATCAGCAAAGCCTGATTATACAGTAATGCCGTATAGAGGTTTACTTTCTCCTTATCCTCGGCAAAAGCTTCTTTCAAAGAGTTGAACACCGCATGGTTTACGTTAATTTCCAGCACTTTATTCGCTTTGACATCAGCGTTATTAGGCATGGCGTTCAAGATTTTTTCCATCTCAATCGTCACTTCGCCGTCTGCGGATAGACATACCGGATGTGTCTTCAAGCGCTTAGAGGCTTTAACACTGGATACCTTGCCTTCCAGCAAGCCCTTCATGTACTCGAACAGCTCTTTGTTGTCGTTTTGTTCTGCTTCTGTTTCTTTCTCGGTTTCGTCAGGCTCAATGCCCAGATCACCGCTTGATACAGATTTGAATTCTTTCTCTTTGTAGCTTAAGAGCATTTTAATAGCGAACTCATCAATATCATCAGTGAAGTACAGAATTTCGTAGCCTTTGTCGGCCACCATTTCGGTTTGCGGCAGTTTTTCAATACGCTCGTTGGACTCGCCGGAAGCATAATAGATATACTTTTGATCTTCTGGCATACGTGATACGTATTCGTCCAAAGTAACCTGCTTTTTCTCTGTAGAAGAGTAGAACATGAGCAGATCCTGCAGAGTTTCTTTATGTCTGCCGTAATCGTTGTAGACACCAAATTTCAATTGTCTGCCAAATGATTTGTAGAATTGATCATATTTCTCCCGGTCATTTTTGAGCAAGGTCAGCAATTGGCCTTTGATTTTGCTTTCGATATTTTTGGCAATCAGCTTCAGCTGACGGTCATGCTGCAGCATTTCTCTGGAAATGTTGAGTGACAGGCTTTCGGAGTCAACCATACCTTTGACAAAGCTAAAATAATCCGGCAGCAGATCAGGGGATTTTTCCATAATCAGCACACCGTTGGCATACAACTCCAGCCCTTTTTCATATTCCTTGGAGTAGAAATCAAACGGGATATTCTCAGGAATAAACAGAATAGCTTGGTACACTACCGCGCCGTCCGCGCTGACATGGATATGCTGGAGCGGCTTGTCGTAGCCATAGCGTTTTTCCGCATAGAAATTTTGATAATCCTCGTCGGTCAGCTCGCTTTTGTTTTTTCTCCAGATCGGAACCATGCTGTTGATACGCTGTTCTTCCTCGTAATCCTCAAACTCGTTGTCGCTTCCCTCTTTCAACCGCTTGCCTGTAATATCCATTTTAATCGGATAGCGGATAAAGTCGGAGTATTTTTTAATCAGTGCTTTTAAACGATACTCGTCCAAATATTCGTCGTAGGACTCATCTTCGGTGTTTGCTTTGATTTTCAGAACAATCTCGGTTCCGACCTCGTCCTTCTCAGCTGCCTCAATGGTATACCCGTCCGCACCTGTGGATTCCCATTTATATGCAGTATCGCTTCCCAAAGCCTTGGTAGTCACTGTAACCACATCTGCTACCATGAAAGCTGAATAGAAGCCGACGCCGAATTGACCGATGATGTCATGACCATCCTTGGATTCATTTTCATTTTTGAATGCCAGTGAGCCGCTTTTAGCAATAACACCCAGGTTATTTTCTAGTTCTTCCTTAGTCATACCAATCCCGGTATCACGCAGGGTTAGCGTTCTATTATCCTTATTGGCAGTTACTTTGATATAATAATTTTCTTTGTCAAAGACCAGTTGATCATCCGTCAATGCTTTATAATAAATTTTGTCAATCGCATCACTTGCATTGGAGATCAGCTCTCTTAGAAAAATTTCCTTTTGCGTGTAAATCGAGTTAATCATCATTTCGAGCAGACGCTTGGACTCAGCCTGAAACTGTTTTTTCTCCATTCGGATATCTCCTTTCAGATGTAAACCTATGTAAGGCCAGCAGATATGAGCTATGCAAACGATTCTACTTTGTTAGCACTCCCATCTTTCGAGTGCTAGCCTACCTTTTTTATAACATTCCTCATTTTTTATGTCAATATCTCGGTTGGCTGAGCAGTAAAATTACATTTTAGGAAATCGCTAGTGTCTAATGTGTTTAAACATCACGTTAAACATTTCGACAGAGGAGGGAAACAGCCCTTGTACATGGGGAAGCAGATTACTCCTGATCCGCAGCTCATCCTCATCCAAATGCTGTAGGTCCTCATGAAAGAACCAAACAATAGGATAATCGCCGTCCTTATGTCTGCTGCCTACATTTAAACAAACGGGACCTTGGTCGTCCTCTGCTATTGCAAAAGGAATGTAGCCTGCTGACAGCAGAGGTGACCATTGATCGAGCAAATCATAAAATGCCTTTAAGCCTTGACCTACAGGCAGACGTGGAAACTCAACAAACGTACAATCGCTCCAGTACACTCCCGGAATGGACTCATTATCGAATTGTAAAGATACATAATGGTAGGACATGATAAAACTCCTTAGCAGGGGCGGCAGCTCAAAATGGTATTTTTCCTCCATCTCCCGAATTTCCTGTTCAGTAATCTGTGAAGGGAGAGGCTTCCATTTGATCCATCCCTCCTCGTCGACATTCCCATCACGCATTTCAATCGGTACATTTTCTTCCACATCCATAAAAAAGGCTTCATCCATCTGTGCAAATAGTTCCTTCATAGATGTACGAATATCCGCTTTCTTGTCCATGTCCTCACACCTCTTTCCTCTCTATTCGCATTTTGCATCATGGGTTTATGCCAAATGCTCTCTATATGAAAATAGCATTGTATTCATGTGTTACTGCACTTTTAAGTTCAGCTTATCAGAACTTGCTTTTATCACCATTTGCGGAATATTAGTATTACCAGCGCAACGGCTCATAGTTACGCCAGATCATCCAACGTTCTGTCTCGTGAATTAGAGCGGTGCCAATGCTATATTCGTCCTTCGTGCTGCTCTGCAAATCAATCAAATGAAGCATACCACCATACGTTCCAACCGCCAACATGCCTTCATCGGGTGTAACTGCCAGCCCGGATATCGTACTGCCGACAAAATAGCGCCAAAGTTCACGCCCCTCCCTGTCAATCAGACGGAGATAACCGTAGGCATCACCCAAAATAGATCCTTGCGTCAGTGCTGTTGCAGCGTATACTCGCATTTCTTCATTTATCATCGGCCACTCTTCCTTATTCTGAGCAAGACCCTGATCCACCTCAGCAATCGACACTTGAATGGTGGCGCCGTTGTAGAAATGACAGGCATTGTACCAGACATTCAAATCATCTTTGGAAAATACAGCATAATGCGGATAACTAGAATTTGGCTCCAATGTATGCACCGTCTTATCGGACAGATCCATAAGCATATGCTCACTCATCTGGCTACCGTAAGCGATCCAGCGTCCATCCCTTGACACAGCTCCATGGGCCATATCCACAATCGTGTCTTCCAGCTCTAGTTCTCTTCGTTCAGACGTCTTGGGATGGATCAAATCCACCTGATCACCAGCCAACAAATAAACGCCGTAACCGCATACCAGCAGAACTCGCTGTCCATCGCCAAACGGAATCACTTCATCTAATATATCCTCTGGATGCTCTTCATCTCCCAAGCACTCCAAATCAGGAATGGATGCTTTTAAGCGTCCTTGTATATCCTTCCACTGAAAATGTGCTGTCTCTTCTCCTTGCAGATTTAAGTCCGGTTGACGAACAATACGAATCCCCTGTCCATCCACCAACGCAAAATAAGTCCCGTCTGGCGAACAGCCTACTCGATGCAGTCCGGGGATTTGCAAGATTCTATCTTTTCCCGCCACATAGATCATTCCACATTCCCGAGGATTGCCCGCATGTAGAATGACTTCATTGCCTCCATTCATAAAAGCTATCGGCCTAACGGCTTGCAAAGCCTCCTCAAACGCTGCTGTAAGCGGCCAGGATGCAGCCGGAATTTCCCGACGTAACTGCTCTGTTTCCTCTGCCTGATTTGCGTCCTGAATCATACGAAAAATATCTTCAGCCAGTTTGGAGCGTTCGTCTTGCTTTGGCTCTGGCTGCTCCTGCTGCCACTGGCTTTCCATACCGATTCTGACAAATTCATTCACATCTGCAGCATACCTTTTTCCTTCCTGTCGCCACTTTGCTGCCATTTCATGATCCAACCAACTCATTCGCTTCCCCCATCCAGTGTATGTATGCCCCGTTTGATCTACAGGCTTGTTCATTCTGCTAGGTGGTTTCTCACCTTTGTCAGCACAGACCACAGGTCTGTCACTGCCTTCACCTCTTCATAGTCCAGATAGGCATCGTGCTTGTCATAGTAATTTACCGCTATAATCACCATCTGAAGCGTCACTGGCTGTCCAGCAGCCTTAAGGACTTCCACAATACTTTCGAAGGTCGCCAACTCAAACCAGGTTTGAACCTGACGATCTGGCACCCACTTGGGAATAGACTCGTCATGTTCGTTGGTTACGGCTGTACCCTCCTCTGCACATTCCTCTAGCCAATGCTCATCCCAATAATAAATCGGTGTGTGAACAGGGTCCTGATCCCATTGATCTACATTCACATATAACCAGTTATTATGCAGTTGCCCCACGCTATGCACCAATTCCTGCAATCCTTCAAACACACGATAAGACGGGCGCTCTCTGCGACGGTAATCCTCAAGTCTCGTCTCATACCTGCTCATCCCCAGCCACCCCGCTTCCTATATCAGTTAAACACTCAACATTCGTATAACATACATTTACAACTCACAAAATCCGATATAACTACAAGCACCTCGTAAAGTGTCAAGACTACATAAGGAGATTGATCTATTCATGAAAAGAATCACCGCACTTGTTATCCTGTCCTTACTATTACTTGTAACCCCGATCTACGCTACTGCCCCAGCACCTATGCTGGTCTATGTGGATCAAAGTAACCACTCCTTCATCCCGCTCCGTCTCCTGAACAGCTATGAAGGGATCACACTCAACATGACTGCCGCGGACAAAAAAATAGAAATCGCGCAAGGCAATACCCGGATCACATTATTCACCGGACAATCTACCGCCAAAGTGAATGATCAGACGGTCCGTTTGCAAAATGCTCCTTTTACCGATAATGGTTCGACCTATGTACCCTTGCAGTTCATCAGCCAATATCTAAACCTGCAAGTCTCATGGCAAAAGGAAACCTCAGCTGTAAGCATTAAGCAGGGTACAACGTCCGTCACGCTTCCGGTACTTACTGGTAAGCTACCCGGAAATACTCCCCCCATTACAACGGCTCATAAAAGCTTCAAGGTCGGGTCTCGTACCTTTTCCGCTAAGGTGGTCACCGTCTCTATGCTCCATCCCAAGGTAAGCCTAGAGGTGGCTCTAGCAGGCGATACCATTGGTAAAGTGGAAGACTTAAGCAGTCTCGCCAAACGCAATCAAGCGGTTGTAGCCATTAATGGCACATTCTTTGACGCCTATACCAAAAGCTCCTACAAGACGCCTTACGGCTATCTGGTCAGTCACGGAAAGATGTTGAAAAAAAGCTCTGGCGACCAACGAACGGTCTTCACCTACGATGCTAACCATTTATCCGAGCTAATGTCGGGTTCCGCCTTCGAACAACGGTTAAGCCAAGGCAGTGTTAAAGGTGCCCTTCAAGCCGGGCCTCGTCTGGTTACGAACGGTCAGGTTTCCCTAAATGTCAAAGCCGAAGGCTTCAAGGACCCTAAAATATTAACAGGCGGCGGCGCCCGCAGCGCACTCGGAATGAGTCGGGATCATAAGCTGATCCTCCTGACCACAAGCGGAGCGACCATTCCGCAGCTCGCCCAAATGATGAAGCAGGCCGGCGCTTATCAGGCCATGAATCTGGACGGCGGTGCTTCAAGCGGGCTGTATTACAACGGCTCCTATCTCACCACACCCGGCCGCCAAATCAGCAATGCCATTATTGTAAAGTATCAATAGACGGATAAAGGGCTGTCTTCACGGATCTGTAAGCCGTGGGGATAGCCTTTTTCCATTTCCTCTAGCTTCGGTTGTTCCTGCTTCCACCTGTTCAAGCGGCATGTATGACCGTCACGTATTGATCCTGCAATCTACAATCGAATCAGACCTGTAAAGCTATTGCTGCCTTCGCTTCCTTTTTTTATAGAAAGGTAAATACGGTTGTCTTCTCTGCTTGCCATGCATTCATAAAGTCCCGGTTGCAAAGAAAGGAACATCCCTCCCCATACACACTCAGGCTCCAGCCCACCACTTGTGGCTTCCTCCCCTGCTCCAATAAATAGGTTGCCTGAGGGAACCTTCAAAAACAGCCGCACAGCAGGCTTGTCGATATGATCTGTCATCACAACCTCATACGTTCCGTCCGCTCCCAGATTCAAAAAAGCTACATTTCCTTTGTTCAACTCGCCCAGCTCGTCCTCTTCAATGGACCACCAATCCGGCTCATCGTTCAAGCGATGCTTCAGAGCTTGCGTATCAAATAGGCAAAGAGTCGCCGTGTCTGTCGTAAATTGAAATGGACTGATTGCCATGTTCATCATACAATCCTCCTGATAATAGTCAGCGAATTTCCGTTTTCCCACGTCTTCCGCTATCCGTATTGCTATAGATTTGAGGGAAATTATCCCTGTATGTAAAGTATAACAATGCTTGCAGGGCCAGACAACATGTTGGACTAACACCCATTCTGCATAAAAAGCCCTCCCTCACGATGTCGTGAAAGAAGGCCGATTTGTGATTTAAGCGATGCTAACCTGCTGTTAGATCAGAAAAGACTTAGTAATAATTACCAACAAAATGAACAATACCAAAATCGCTCCTGTGGATGTCCATGCTCCACCGTAACCTACTTCACCCATGTCTGAATCCCTCCTTGCATTAAAGCTTACTCTTATCGTATGTAGAAAAGTGGATAACGACAGGGCGAATCGGCAAGTTTATTGCCATAGAAGGGCTACTCAAAAAATGGACTGATACGTTTGAGATAGATCGCTAATGACTCTGGATGACAACTGGCAGAGAATATCGTTAGTTCTGCGCAACAGCCTGCTCACATCCTTGTGCCTCATCATTTGAAGGAGCGGGGTTTCTAACTGGGATGAAAGAAATTGAGTGGTACCTATAAATACGACAACATCTAATCCAGGGTGGTTTCGGTATGTAATAAGTGCAGCAGGTCAGTCATAGACAGGAATCCGGGAGGAAAAAGGCTGTTGTTTTCTTTCATATATAGAGCTTTTAACATGGAAGTTAACGCCCAGTCACATAGGATAATGCAGCATTGGACTTGATTGTGCTTGTACAGGATTTGGGCTAGTTTCATGTGGTATTGAGATAGAGTGTGGAAATCGGTTATTGAATTATGTAGGTGTTGTGAGGGTCTGGACGGTTGAGGGGGACTTGGAATAAAGGTAGAAGGGCTTCTTTCATATCTATTCCTCCAGAGAATTTCAATATTAGTCTTATTATACTCCAAAATAATACTTATAGATATTATTATTATTTATTATATTCATTATTCAATGTTTTCGTTTGGATATCTTGTCTACACTTTTAGAATAGTGAGGTGTAGACGATGGAAGATAAAGAAGTTCTTAAATTAGTGGGTGCCAGAATACGTGCTTTGCGAAAAGAAAAAGGATTGTCTCAGGAGTCGCTTGGGGAAAAAGGTGGATTCCATTTTTCATACATAGGGCAGATTGAGCGTGGAGAAAAAAACGTATCTTTAATAAATATAGCTAAAATTGCTAATGCACTGGATGTTAATTTGATTCAGCTTTTTGCTTATGTAAATGAGGATATTAAGGTTACAAAACATGAAACTGATATACAAGAAATCGTAAAAATACTCCAAAAATCGAGTCCAGAGAAAGTACGCTTGGCGAGGAATGTGATACGGGAGATTACAAAATAAAAGGATTTTTTAGCAAAAATAAAGGAGCCACCTTTAGTTAACAAGGCAGTTCCTATTGCACTATTGTTTTACGTAAGTTCAATACCCTATCGAACATTAAAATAACATATATATATCCAGTATTATCTTAATTTCAAGTTTCTTATATAAAAGCGCGAACCGAATCGAATACGAAATTGCAAAGGATTTCCCGCCATTATGAAATTATTGGCTTCTAGGTAGTTTCTTGCGGTCATTCAATTTAAATTTTCTTTTTACCCTTTTTGTGGGCAATACCATACGAACATTTTTTAGCTTCGTTTTTCTTTGAGCACTATTTGTAATAAGGTTGACTGTAAAGTTCACGAAACCGCGTTGGATGTTAAGTGTTTTAAAACCAACTCTTCTGCAATTATTGCATAGATTACCATTAATATTCCAGATCCAACATCCACTGAAGTTATAATTAGGAACATGTATGGGGAAACTACCTGACCACACAAGATTTCTTGATACGCTCTCAGCGTAATAATATATTGTTCTATCCCCTACGTTGCCAGTAACAACTTCCCTCGTTTGACCAGGCGCCAAACGGTACCAGGTAGACAATATACCAGTTTGTCCCACAAAGACAAACCCACACCTACTCGCGTGATAGAAAATGGCTACCTGTACGGTAGAATTGGTGCTGTTTCGAAAATAAAGACTCATTTTTTTGTCACTCCCTCTTAATACCATTCTACAATCCATTGTATGCAAGAGTTGTAAATAGGAAGTGGACAAACATAAAAGAGTCTTAGCCTTTTTTAGGATACTCAGAGATTATGCTTTTTTAGAGTTTCCCGTCATCAGTTTGGCGAAACCATATGACCATGTTGTTAATGTTATAGAATTCAATCAAAAGAAAACCCCCACCTAATCTTGTAAAGATCAAAAAACACGTCCATATATGACGTGTTTTTCAATAAAATATCTTTAACTAATAGAACCTTTTAAATATCCTAAACCAAACCTTACTTCCAAATCTCGTCCGCAATCTCTTTAATGAAAGCAAGCTTTTTCCACTGCTGCTCTTCTGTCAGAATATTGCCCTCTTCTGTCGAAGCAAAGCCGCATTGTGGGCTGAGGCAGATGTGGTTGATGTCGACGAATTGAGTCGCTTCCTTAATCCGATTAATAACCGTCTGCTTGTCTTCCAGTTCACCTGTTTTGGAGGAAACGAGGCCCAATACGACCTGCTTTTGATCTTTCAGATGCTTAAGCGGTGTGAAATCGCCTGCACGGTCGGTATCGAATTCGAGATAGTAGCCGTCGATGTTGTCGATGCCGAACAGGGTTTCGGCTACAGGCTCATAGCCGCCAGAAGATGCCCAGGTGGAATGGTAGTTACCACGGCATACATGGGTCGTAACGACCAAATCGGCTGGAAGATCCTTCACCGTTTCCTGATTCACACGGGCGAACAGCTTTTTGGTATCTTCCACATTCTCACCCGCATGCTGTCTAGCTTCCCAATAGTTTTTATCACAGAGCATGCCCCATGTGCAATCATCCAGTTGCAAGCTGCGGCAGCCTTCATTATACAGCGCTTGGATCACGGATTTGTAGGCTTTGGCGATATCCGTTACCAGTTCATCCAAATTGCTGTAATACGTATCGGTTGTTTCTTTATTTTCTCCACGCAACAGCTCGGCTAGGAATTGCGCAGGTGCTGGGATCGTTTGGCGCGCGATCGCATCCTCTCCTGCTACTTGCTTCAGGAATTTGAAATCTTCGATGAAAGGATGACGGGAATGTCCGATTTTACCGGACAAGCGTGCGGTTTCCGCTCTTGTTTCCACACCTTGGAATTGGTAGCCGTTCGAAAGCTGTACCTTTTCCACACCGTCCAGACCCCACATAAAATCAAGATGCCACCAAGAGCGTCTGAATTCACCGTCCGTCACGGCTTGAAGTCCTACGGATTTTTGCTTTTCCACTAGCTTGATAATTTCGTTATCTTCAATTTGTCTCAGCTCGTCCGCAGAGATTTCATTATTTTGAAATTGAATTCTGGCGTCTTTAATCGCTTGCGGGCGCAAAAAGCTGCCGACCATATCATGTCTAAAAGGGGTCACTTTACGTTGGGATGCATTATCAAGGATGCTGCTCATTAGGGTTATCTCCTTTTTCGCTTCTATAGTGAAGTTCTTGTAAGAAAGATAACATACATTTTCAGTTATAAGGTAACTCTAATAAACTATAGCTAGTTATAGCCTAAGGCTATACCCAATCTTTTATTCCCCTATCGCCTCATGCAGTGCTTCTACATAGACAGTGGCCAGCTTGGAGAGCGCAGCGTTTTTATGGCAAATCCATCCCACATTAATAGACTCATCACATTCCAGAGGGACGGAAATAATGTCGTTACCGTTCAGATCGGCACTGATCACTCCGGTAGAAATGGTATAGCCGTTCAACCCAATGAGCAGATTAAAAAGGGTCGCCCGGTCATGGACGCGAATGCTTTTGGGATGCGATAACGTACTGAGAATCTCCTCGGAAAAGTGAAAGGAATTGTACTCCCCTTGCTCAAAGGACAAATACGGATACGGATAAAGCTGGTCAATGGTCACGATGGACTGTTGGGATAGCGGATTATTGGCACTGATAAAAATATGTGGCTTGGCCGTAAACAGGCTGTTGAATTGTAGATTCGCATCTTTTAGCAGCTTGTTAATGACCTTGGCGTTAAATTCGTTCAGATACAGGATTCCGATCTCACTGCGCAGGCTTTTGACATCCTGTATGATTTCATGGGTTTTGGTCTCTCGCAAAGCCAATTCATACTCTTCTTGACCATATTGATTCACCAGATTCACAAATGCATTTACGGCAAAAGCGTAATGCTGCGTGGACACAGCAAAATGCTGTGGTGTAGGCTTGGCATCCAGATAGCGACTTTCCAGCAGCTCCGCCTGCTCAACGACCTGACGTGCATAACCGAGGAATTCCACGCCTTCCTTGGACAAAGAAATCCCCTTATTGGTACGCTCAAAAATGGTGATATGAATTTCTTCCTCCAGATCACGAATCGCGTTCGACAGACTGGGCTGGGAAATGAACAACCGCTTTGCCGCCTCATTCATGGAACCGCGATTGGCAACCTCAATGACATATTTTAATTGTTGTAAGGTCAATGCATGATGTCCTTTCCGTTTGTGTTTCTTCTATTATATAATACATAATCACACTTCTAAGAAAAGGTATAGTCGTTACTTAAATGAGAACAGCCTCTCTCCCTAAGGTTTAAAAATATAAACACCTCCCTAAATGGAAATCTTCCTTCCAGGGAGGTGCTCTAGTTACGATGCTTTAATTAACGAATTTCACCATTCGTGGAGATTAGCTTTTGATACCAATAAAAGCTTTGTTTACGAATACGACGCAGATCCTTGAGATCAAACTCCTCACGATCCACATAGATAAACCCGTAACGCTTGCTGGAGCCTTGATGGGTACTCACCAGATCAATTGCAGACCACGGACAGAAGCCGAACACTTCTACACCATCTGTAATAGCCAGTTGAATCTGCTCGATATGTTTGTTGAAAAAGTCAATGCGGTAAGGATCATTCACTAGATCCCCTTCTTCAAGCTTGTCAAAAGCGCCCAAGCCGTTCTCTGTCACGATCAAAGGCAAGTGGTAGCGAGAATAAATTTGGCGTAACGTGGATCTAAAACCGACCGGATCAATCTCCCAACCAAACTCCGTCGTTTGCAGATTGGGGTTAACGGAACCTCGATATGCTCCGGGTTCACCCACAATTTCATGCTGATCTCCTGTATGTGAAAAATCATTCCCGTCATCTAAACTTTCTCCTACGGTTTGAGAGGTATAATAATTAAATGCGATAAAGTCCGGGTTCCCCTTCGCTAATATATCCATATCCCCTTCTTCAATGACAGGCTCATAGCCTTTCTCGACCAAATAGCTCCAGGCAATATGGTTGTATCGGCCAAACACAGCCATATCCAGATAGAGCCAGTTGCGAATGGCTGCATAGTTGTCCGCCGCCAGCGTATCTTCAGGCTTGGAACTGGCTGGATAAATGACCCCAATATTCGGTGCTGGTCCAATTTTCGCATCAGGCAGCATCTCGTGGCACAATACCATGGCTTTCGCCTGGGCTACTAACATATGATGATTTTGTTGGTACAGTACCTTTTGCGGATTTTCCAGACTTGCATCTAATGTGCCAATAGAACCGGGATGGAGAATCAGCATGTTCTGCTCATTAATGGTTAACCAATATTTCACCCTGTCTCCAAAGTTCTCAAACAATGTTTTGGCATACTGTTCGAAGGCATCAATCGTCTCTCTCTTGGACCATCCGCCTTGTTGTTCGAGAGCATAAGGCAGATCAAAATGATACATAGTAACAATCGGTTCAATCCCGTATTTAATTAGTTCGTCAATTAATGAGCTGTAAAACGCGATTCCCTTCTGATTCACTTCACCTGCACCCAGGGGATAAATACGTGTCCATGCAATCGAGAAACGATATGCTTTAAAGCCCATTTCAGCCATCAGGGCTACGTCTTCTTTGAACATATGGTAATGATCACTGGTTATCTTAAAATCAGTGACCCCTTCGACGTGATTAGCCATGTCAATGACAGAAGGTCCTTTTCCATCTTCGTCCCATGCACCCTCTACTTGATAAGCGGAAGTGGAACCTCCCCAGAAAAAGTTTTCAGGAAATGCCTTCAATTGATTATGTTTCATGATATAGTCCCTCCAGTTATCGTTATATCCTTCTGATGTTCGCCATTCATGTATGTGGTAATGATGCTTGCCAGTATCACACAACCAACGTTAGCAATACTTCATTTTTTTGAATTTGCTCCTGATTTGTCTCAAACACATCCACTTTATTTTTTGTAAGCGTGACGATGACAGGGGTCACGATTTCGTATCCTGCTTCTATAATCTGCTCCCTATCAAATTGGATTAACAAGTCCCCTTGTTTTACGATATCTCCTTCTTGAACGACTGGATTAAAATGCTTCCCTTTCAGCGCAACGGTATTAATTCCAATATGAATTAATATCTCCGTACCCGCCTTTGAAGTCAAGCCGATGGCGTGTCCTGTGGGAAACAGCGAGGTTACAACTCCATCTATAGGCGCTACGACCTCACCGACAGACGGCTCAATGGCTAAGCCTTTTCCCATCGCCCCTGTAGAAAATGCCGAATCATTCACTTGGCTCAATGGTATAGCCTTGCCTGTGATCGGGCTGTAGATCGTTTCTTTCTTGATGTCAACAGCCTTCGTTGCTGTAACAACAGGTTCTGGTTCTGCTGTTTTCACGGATTCAACTGTTTCTGGGGTCTCCTCCTTCACCTTGCTTTCATACCCAAAAATAAGGGTTAGTGCGGTTGCTGCCGCGAATGAGCAGGCAATGGCAATCACGTATAGCAAGGTTGGCGTATACACTGGAATCGCAAAAATGTTGTGAAACACATAAGCCGTCATTTTCACTCCAAAATGTCCATTGATGGCACCGCCTAGAGCACCTGCGATAATGACAATCGGAATGACACGTTTATAGCGAAGCACCAGACCATACACAATCGGCTCTGTCACACCAGCCAGCAATCCTGTAATACTCGTGGAACCGGCAAGAGTTCTAAGTGTTTTATCTTTTCTCGCCTTCAGGAAGATACCAAATGCGACCCCAATTTGAGCAAATACAGCTGCTGCAGCCATCGCCTCAATCGGATCCCCGCCAACACCGATATTTTGAATCGTGATCGGGGTAAAACCCCAGTGAAGTCCGAAGACGACCATAAAGGTCATAAAACCGCCAAGAACAATCCCTGACAAAATGCCACTTACACCGATTAACCATGTCACACCTGAAGAAATCCAATCTCCTACCCCTGTACCGAAAGGTCCGAAAGCCATCGCAGATAGCGGAACCATAATCATTAAAGCCAACATCGGAACTAAAAACAATTGTAAATCCTTAAGAATGATCTTCTTCAAAAACTTGTCCACCAACGCATAGATGCTAATGGAAATAAAAATCGGGAAAACACTGGCGGAGTAGTTCATCATGACCACCGGTATTCCTAAAAACGATACATCAGAGCCTTTGTCCATCAGCCCCGTAAAGTTGGGTTCCATGAGAGCCGCACCGATCACACCAGCTACATAAGGATTCGCCTTCAGCTTTATACCAAGCGTAATCCCTAGTAAAATCGGCAAGAAGTAAAACACAGCATTCCCTGCAGCAGACAGGATCATATAAGTATCACTTGTTGCAGACATCCATCCTAGCAAGGTCAAAACCGTCAGGAGTGCTTTTATCATTCCCGAGCCCGCCATCGCTGGAATCAATGGGGAGAAACTACCGGAAATGACTTCAAAGATTGTGGATATGACCGATGTTTTTTTCCCACTGGATTCACTGGCTGCAGGGGAATTCGATCCAAAATCCCTGTTTTTCATGATTTCTGCATATACATAGGCAACATGGCTGCCAATAACAACTTGGAATTGTCCTCCGCTTTCAACAACTGTAATGATTCCCTCGTGCTTCTCAAGCGCTTCTCTTTCGGCTTTTCGTGAATCCTTCAGGTCAAATCGGAGTCGTGTAGCACAATGGACAAGCCCATTGATATTTTCTTCTCCTCCAACGAGACGTACGATGTCTTCGCCCATTTTCTTATGGTCCATGTTCATTCTCCTCTTGGGCAGATTGCCTGAAAACAAAAAAATACCTAAACGAAAGGCCTGTATGATCAAAGAAAATGATCACTGCCATTCATTTAGGTATCGCCTGCTTAACCAGTAACAATCCTTATATTTAAGTTGTGAGCCTACTATAAATCACTTAGAAATCGTTTGCAAGCTTTTTTTCTAAGAACTAGCTATATCATTTCTGGAGGTTACACGCTGTATATGAATCGTCAAATACACTTTTTCGTCAATCGACATAGCACTTTCATGCTTTAACTCCAAATATTGATTGATTAATTGGGTGCATTGAAAAGCCCTCTCGTATTTATCTTTGACTTGGTCATACAAGAAATTATCCCCTGAAGCTAGTTGTTCTTGTTCATTGCTCAGCAATCGTTGGGCAAAGTACTGCAAATGAGTAATAAACCGGGAATAATTGAACGAAGTTTCATCCAGTGTAATCTCGTAGTAATCGGTTACAATGTTGAATATGTCATCAATAATCTCGGTAATCTCAACCGTTTGTTTCATTCCCTGACCGTCTTGTCTTGCATTTACAAAGTGCATAGCAATAAAGCTTGCTTCATGCTCATCCATTTGGATGCCAAATTGAGCATGGATGATGTCCAATGCATTCATTCCGATCATAAATTCTTTTTTGTAAAATTTTTTAATTTGCCATAACAGTGAATTTTTAAGTCCTACGGATTTTCTGTATCGAGAGATGGCAAATTGAATATGGTCGATCAGAGAAATATAGATATTGTCACTAAAAATATCTCCCATTTCCTTTTTTGCGCTGCCTACAATTTCATCCGCCACCTTTAAATACTCTACAGATGTTTCCCCAATAAGATCTATTAATTTTTGTGGAATTTTATCGGACTTTAATACAAAGGTTTTTTCTATTTTGTCCTCATCGACCCTCTGGCCATTTTTCTTTTTAAAGCCTAGACCATTCCCTATGACAACAAATTCATGACCCACCTGATTTTCGACTCGTATGACATTGTTGTTAAAAATTTGCCGGATGATCATTTATCTGCTCACCTCATTGATGTAATGACAAAGTTTGTAATAACAAAAAAAACCAAATAACGACTAAATCAATTAGTCATTATTTGGGTATCGCCTGCTTACCAGTAACAATCCCGAAGGGCACTTCACCCCTCATTCAATTACTATTACTATACCGCTTTCACAGCGGAATAACAATACAATCATGCCAAAAAACCGCCAAACACTCTCAATCCTTTGTGCTTAGCAGTTTTTTAGGTTCATGCTTAACTTTCTTTCTCTTTGCAAAACACCTCTTTGGCAACCTGAATGGCTGAGGCTGCCCGGGGCCATCCTACATAAAAGGCAAGCTGTGTAATGATCTCAACCAGTTCTTCCTCCGAAATCCCGTTTTCCTTGGCCAGGTTCAGATGATAAGGAAGTTGATTCACATGCTCACCCGCCATCAGAGCGGCAACTGTAATAAAACTCCGTTCCCTAAGAGACAACTCACTTCTTCTCCATACATCTCCAAAAAGGACATCCTCCGTATAGGTTACAAAAGCGGGTGCAAAATCACCTATCGTTTCCCGAACACTCGATTTGATTAATTTATGCTTCATACAATCATCTGGGCAAGTCCATTGCCAAAGGACCAATCCTCTAATTCAGTCTCTACCAGTGTCACAAAAACATCCTCCGGTCGGACTTTACATTCAATAGAGATGAGTTCGGCTAATCTTTGGTAAAAATCCTTTTTTTGTTCCGTAGTTCTACCCGATCCCATCGTAATTTGGATGTACAGCAACTTGTCAGTTCTGGGTACATTCAAATAATCGGGACTATAATAAAACTCGCTTGGCCTATGGGCATGAAAAACCTGAAAGTAATCCTTGGGCGGGACCTCAAAATGTTCGATCAAAGCGTTCATGATACAGCGACTAATCCAAGGCAGCTCTTGCTCTGTGTATTGTTGCTCCATGTAGCCAACTCGTACAAATGGCATGTTCATCTCTCCTATCCGTTGGGATAAGATGATTGTACTCCCCTTACTTTCATCTGTATAATTGAAAATAATCATAAATATATTCAATTTTACCGATGGAGATGAACAAGCGTGGATCTGAAAGAATTAACTACATTTCGTACTATAATCGAAGAAGGGACGTTTTCAAAAGCTGCTGTCAAATTAAACTACGCTCAGTCTACAGTCACGAGCCAAATCCAGAGGCTAGAGAAAGAGCTGGGATTTCAGCTTTTTAAAAGGGGATGGGATGCGGAGCTAACGTCCCCAGGTAAACTATATGCCGAGGAGGTAGACGGGCTTATTCGGCATTGGAATTTTGTAATGGACCAGGCGAAGTCGCTGAAAAAGGAGGAGATCGGCACGCTCCATATCGGTGTGCTTGAAACAGTAGCGGCTACCTTACTACCCTTGGCTCTGCAGCAGTTTCGAGAGCATAAACCGAATATTACGTGTCATTTTACAGTTGGAAACACGGATGCACTCGCACGTGCTTTGGTGGATGGTAAGCTGGATTTTGCTATCTCTGGGGAACCTTACTCCATTCCTTCTTTACACTTTGAATCCATATATCACGAACACATCGCCTTTATTGTGTCTCGTAATCATCCCTTCGCGGCAAAAAGTGAGCTTCAGCTCGAAGATCTGTACGCGTATCCGCTTATCGTCGGAGGTAAGAACTGCTTGTACCATATACGACTGGAGAAAGAGCTTTCACACTTCCCGTCGATGCCGTTTTTTTATACTGTCAGTCAAATCTCGTCGATCCCCACGTTCGTAAAAACGATTCCTTCAGTTGGAGTGGTTCTATCGTCAATGCCTTTGCCGGAGGAACTGGTCACCGTCCCCCTCCAGTTAACAGACCCTAATATTGCCATTGGACTATTACAAAACAACCATCACCAGCAGTATATGTCTTCGGCCCGAAAGCTATTTATACAGCTGGTTAAGGAGCTTTGCAGGCTATAGCATCTATGCAAGACTACTAATAAGTTATATCATCTTTGCATAAAGAAAAAGCCGCTAAACACTCAGAAACCTGGTGTTTAGCGGCTTTACTATTTTGAAGGCCTAAGAAAATGTGGCCCTCTCTTTATTTTTATACTCTTGTTGTCATACCTGTTATTTCGCTTCAAGCGGTTTTTTCCACAGTCCCAGAATGAGCGCGGAAATTACGGAACCAATCACCACTGCAAGCAAGAACAGCAAAGCATGATTGGCAAGAGCTGCTACAAAAATTCCGCCATGTGGAGCTGGAAGATTGATTTGCCAGAACTGCGTCAGACCACCAGCAATCGCTGAACCTACAATACAAGAGGTTAAGACACGCAGAGGATCAGCAGCTGCGAATGGAATGGCTCCTTCCGTAATGAAGGACAATCCAAGTACATAGTTCGTCAAGCCAGACTTGCGCTCTTGCTCAGTAAACTTATTTTTGAAGAACGTCGAAGCTAATGCGATTGCCAGCGGAGGTACCATGCCGCCCGCCATAACAGCCGCCATCATAGCTCCGTTCGTGTTACCACTGGAAGTAAAGACACCGATCGAAAATGCGTAAGCTGCCTTGTTGAAAGGTCCACCCATGTCAATCGACATCATTCCGCCCAGGATCAGACCCAAAATAACTGCATTACCTGTTCCTAAATTGTTCAGAACGTTGACAAGCCACGTATTAATACCACCGAAAATTGGATCAAACAGGTAGAACATAATCGCGCCTGTAATTAGGAGTCCGAATACCGGGTATAACAAGATTGGTTTTAAACCATCCAGCGTTTTTGGTAGACCTGCAAAAGCTTTACGCAGGAAGATCACCACATAACCAGCCAGAAAACCTGCTGCCAGACCGCCAAGGAAACCTGCATTGGAGTTTACAGCCATCAGACCCCCAACCATACCTGGCATCAGTGCCGGGCGGTCTCCAATACTCATCGCGATAAATCCGGCCAGTATCGGAATCAGGAAGTGGAACGCACCTGTTCCGCCGCCAATCGTTTGTAACAGTTGGAAGAATACATTATCTTCTCCCGCTACCTGTTCAATCAAGAAGGAAATGGCTAGCAAGATCCCCCCGCCTACAACGAATGGTAGCATATGAGAAATACCGTTCATTAAATCCTTGTAGATTTTGCTGCCTACGCTGCTCTTCTCCGCTTTCGACTCTTCAGCGCTGCCTTTACCTTCACTACGATAAATTGGCGCATCGCCGTTCAGCGCTTTGCGGATCAGTTCCTCAGATTTACGAATACCGTCACTTACCGGTCTTTGTAATACAGGTTTACCGTCAAATCTGGCCATTTCAACCTTCTTGTCAGCTGCGACGATTACTCCTTTGGCACGACGAATTTCATCCGCTGTCAGTACGTTTTGTGCGCCTTCCGAGCCATTCGTCTCTACACGGATATTTACACCCATTTCTTTCGCTTTCTTAATAAGAGCATCTTCAGCCATAAACGTGTGTGCAATGCCTGTAGGACAAGCGGTCACTGCAACCACAAACTCGTCAGAATTCGGATTGCCAACGATAACGTCTGGCGTTTGCTGCGCTTTGGCTGCCTCTTTCTTAGCCTCTTTTGCTTTTTTGGCAGCTTCTTCTTCCGCCTGCTTGGTATCAAACAACACAGATACTTCATCCGGTGTTTGCGTTTTCATAAGGTTCCCGATAAAATCGGTATCAATTAAGAGCCGGGAAAGGGCTGCCAGTGTGCGAAGATGCGTATTTGCTGCTCCCTCTGGAGCCGCAATCATAAAGAACACTTTTGCCGGCTCACCGTCCAACGATTCGAATTCTACGCCTTTACTGCTTTTGGCGAAAACGACAGTCGCTTCATTCACAGCTTTGGTCTTGGCATGCGGCATCGCAATGCCGCCGCCGATTCCAGTGCTGGACTCTGCTTCACGTTTGTAAATCATTTCTTTAAACAAGGCACGGTCATTAATACGTCCACTTGCTTCAAGGCTAGCAATGAGCTCCTCAATCGCCTCGTCCTTTGTCGTCGCCTGCAGGTCCATGATCATCGTTTCTTTAATCATCAGGTCTGTTATTCTCATTTTTCACACTCTCCTAAGTTCGGTCAGCGTGTCGATACACGCATAATAAGCTCATGATGCAGCCGGATTACCGTTTTGAAATCGTGACTTGCGGCCGTAATTGTTCAATTTTCTCTCTAGTAGCCAGATCATCGGAAAACGCAGTTGCGCTTCCGGATGCCACTCCTGCACGGAATGCTTCGATCGGATCGCCATGAAGAGCCAGCGTACCCACGAATCCAGCAATCATTGAATCACCTGCGCCTACAGAATTTTTAACCGTTCCTGCTGGTACATTTGCGTGATACACTTCATCTGCCGTAATGAACAAAGCCCCTTCTCCTGCCATGGAAATCAGTACATTTTTTGCTCCTGCTTCCAGCAGCTTACGACCGTAAGTGACGATCTCCTCCTTTGAATGAATAGTTACGCCAAACAACTCAGCCAACTCGTGGTGATTTGGCTTGATGAGCAGCGGTTTATGAACCAGTGCCTTCATCAGCGCCTCACCTGTGGTGTCGATGACGAATTCAGCCCCAGTTTGCTGGCATACGCTAATCAGCCGATCATAGAAGTCTCCTCCAAGTGACGGCGGGATACTTCCCGACAAGACGACAATGTCATTTTTCTGGAGTGCGGCCAGCTTTTGCACCAACGCATCGGCCTCTTGCTCACGAATCACAGGTCCCAAACCGTTAATTTCCGTTTCATCGCCATGCTTGAGTTTAATGTTAATCCGTGTGTCATCTTCGATCATTACAAAATCAGTTTTAATGGATTCTTCCCGCAATGTATCGTCGATAAACCTGCCTGTGAATCCTCCTAGAAAGCCGATCGCCGTACTATCTGCTCCCAGCTGGTTTAGTACACGTGATACATTAATTCCTTTACCACCTGGCAATTTTAAATCACGTTTCATCCGGTTCAAATCACCAAGCTTCAAATCGTCAACTTCCACGATATAATCAATGGAAGGGTTCAGCGTTACTGTATATATCATTGTTATCCCTCGATTATCTTAGTTTTCTGAGCGATGGATCGGCGTGAGCGTTCTGGCATCGATTCGGTAATAAGTATAGCTTCCTTGAGCTCGAACAGTTTGGCGAAGGTTACTTCTCCAATTTTGCTGGAATCGGCCAACACATACGTTTTGCCTGACAACTGATGGGCTCGCCGCTTGATTAGCGCCTCTTCAGGATCAGGAGTCGTATACCCCATTTCCATATCCACCCCGTTCGTTCCTAGAAAGCACTTGTCGAATCGAAAATTGTCCAAATTTTGTAGGGCAATACTGCCAATTACGGCTTTGGTATGAATTTTCATCATCCCTCCCAGTAGATAGCTTCTGATTCTTTTACTTACCAGTGCTTCTACGTGGGATAGACCATTCGTCACGACCGTCACGTCTTTAGCTTCAATGTAAGGAATCATCGCCATCGTTGTTGTTCCCGCATCCAGATAAATACATTCGCCATCCAAAATTTCTTTGGCTGCCATGCGGGCGACTGTGTTTTTTTGTTGAACGTTTTTGAATGTTTTTTCTTCCATGCCAGGTTCCTGACTTTTCTGATTCAGTAAGGTTGCCCCACCATGAATCCGTTTTAGCAACTGACGGCCCTCAAGATCTATCAAATCGCGCCGAATTGTTGATTCAGAAGCTCCCAACAGATCAGCCAATTCCTGCAACTTTACAACACCACGTTCTTGTAAGCGCTGTATTATTAACTTGTATCTTTCTTCCGTCAGCATCTTCATTCCCCCAACTGTTTATATCGTACCACAAACATGATAAAAAACAATCATTTTTCTCCAAAAAGATTCAAAAAAATTCATTCCAACTTCATTTTTTTACAAAATGGTGAATTCCTGCTCTAATCAACATGATTGCGTTTACATTTTAAAGAAAATTCATCTACTTTTATGTAAATTCATTCTTCTTACATAGGAATTCAGCAGTAAACGTTCAAAAACGTTCTAAAGCTTCCATCAGTACTATTTTACCATTATGCGCACAATTCGTCCCAATTTCCCTGAAACCTCATTCAGCTCATACGTAACCATTCCTGATGAGCATTAGGCACCTGTGTACACTAGCGCTGTATTTTAAAATAACAAGAGCCATGACTGCGTGCATACCGCATTCATGGCTCACCTTGTTATGATACATATTCACCCTCAATAATCTTCTCCAGATAATCTTCCGGCTGTGCAAGAAACTCAGCAAAGCTGCACACATCCGCATATTCCTGATGCTCCTCGTCATAATAACCCAGGCACTTCTGCTTTGGATTCCACACCAATATAATATCCGAGTAATTATCTACGTTTAGAGACAGACGCAACAGCTTTTGCCGACCTACCTTCATCTCAACCGTATCGATAATTGAAAAGAACTCAACAAATTGAATATCAAGATCATTTTCTGGCAGGTTCACACGGAGTTGATTCCCTGTCAGAAAGGCTATTAAATCCTTCGGAAGCTTGTAGCTTTTCAAAGCATGTCGTTTATTTTCCAGATTATGAAATGCCGGAGGCTCTACAGACTTTAAATACTCAGCCATTTCTACGTTTTTATTACTTAGTGCAATTGTATATGCCCGTTCTCCATCTTTTTCTGCCAGCGTCACATCAGCGCCTAGCTGAACCAAATACTTCACCATCGAAAAATCGTTGTTGCGCGCCGCCACTGTCAAAGGCGTGGCTTTATATGGATATACCATATTAGGGGCATTGAAATTAATATCTACGCCATGTTCCAATAGTAAAGCTACTGTTTTCAAGTCATGCTCACTAACTGCGTTGCGGAGTGTTGCTCCAGCATGCTGCTTCATATCGAGGCCCAGCTCATGGATAAGCAGCATATTACTTTTGTTACCGTAGTAGGCTTGCTCATAAGCACCAGATTTGACATGATTTTTACCGTCCTGCTTGGCGCCATGGGCGACCACATAACGGACAACCTCTTCGGTACCATAGCGAACAGCCGTCAGGAATGCGGGATTATCCTTTACATTAAGTTGAACCCCCTCATCGACCAGTAGCTTCAAGACTTCCATTTGCCCAGTGATGAGTGTAATATCCAGTGGACTTAATGTCGTATATTTGCTGAGTACGATCCCTTGTTCTATATCCCAACCTTCGGTCAGCGCCTGGCGTAAAGCGGATATATTGCCTTGAACGATATGCATCGCTATCTCAGGAAGAACCTTGAAATTGCCTACATCTTTTAATTTAATCATGGTTACTACCTCACTCTTTATGTATCTACTATTAATCATGTATATCTATTTTATACCAACCTCTCTTTTATATAAATCCAACAGATTCCCCAAAATTCATTATTCACTCTAGCGCAAACAAGTGAGTAATAGAGGTCAAAATACCTTATAGAAGCTATAATTGTATTATGATTCTGTATACCCTGTGCAACCGAAAAGGAGAACATATGAATAGCATTCAATATTTGTCCCAATTTAATTTGCTTCATAGTCTCTCATTAGAAGATTTAATTGAAATGGATCAAATGACCTCCATTACGACTATACCGAAAAAAAACTTTATACAAACTCCAGAGACCTTTTCCGAGGGACTTTATTTTGTGAAAAAGGGCAAAGTACGTCTATATAAGCTAAATGCTGACGGGAAGCAATTTACTTTGGATATCCTCCGCGAGGGAAATGTATTTGGTGAAATGGATATGATTTCACTAGGAACAAGGGAGATGTATATAGAAACGATAGAAGAATGCGATATCTGCCGTATGGACAAAGACCGATTCGAGCATTTTTTAATAGAACATCCCAGGTTCATGATGAACATGATCAAGGTGTTAAGTGACCGAATTTCAGGAATGAGCAGTCTGGCCCAGCATTTAGCTTTGGGAAATTTACAGGATAAAATTTTGTATATTCTTCTGAAATTGTCCGATCAGTTCGCCCTCCAAAGCCGTGATGAGTATTGCAAAATCAATTTCCCTCTCTCTCATCAAGAAATTGCGAATCTGGTCGGGGCCACCCGTGAGGCTGTAACAGCTGCTCTTCAGGAGCTTGTCAAAGAAAAGGTCATTAAAACCGGCTTTAAGACGATTTACATCCATCGCGAAAAGTTAGTGAAGTTGTAAACTACATTACATCTATACTCCAACCCAAAAAAGTATCGTATACCTATCAGACAATTTACGATATGGAGTGGATGAAATGTTACAACGAAAAGGTGCTCGCAAAGGGTCAGATATTCCTAGTGATGTGCTTCAGCTGCTACAGCAAGGGCGGCTTCAGACGGTGAATCTCACCGAATGGCTGGCTGTCGATCATGTTGTACTATTACAAAATACTCTTGATGAATTTGGCTTGCAGCAATCATCCGATGTCTTCCTGACCGAATTGAATGAGCTGAAGGAAAAGAAGATCATGAAAATGATACCCGCAATCGCGCGAGCGTGGCTTCATGTGTTTGAGCAACAAGCGATAGAAGAACGTATTCGCATCTTTGATGCGATGGCCTCGCATCTTTCAGACAGCATTCGCTGCTGGGCTGCCTACATCATCGGGGTTGATCCCTGTTTAAGTGTAGAGGAAAAATTGGCTGGCATTCGCCCCTTTGCAGCGGATTCCCATTTCGGAGTACGTGAAATAGCCTGGATGGCCGTGAGAGAATCCATATCCTTGCAACTGCTTGAAGGGCTTGCCCTGTTAGACAGTTGGGTGCGAGATGAGGATGCTAACATACGTCGTTTTGCCATTGAATTAACCCGACCACAAGGCGTTTGGGCCAAGCACATCCCTGAACTAAAAGAACATCCCGAGTTGGCTCTTCCTCTCTTGAAGGCTGTTCAGTCCGATCCGGTCAAATATGTCCAGGACTCCGTTGGCAATTGGTTGAATGATGCCAGCAAAACCAACCCGGAATGGGTTCTTCAAGTTTGTAATGCATGGCTGATGGCTTCGGATACTAAAGAAACGAAGCGAATAGTAACCCGGGCCCAAAGAAGCTTGAACAAAGAGAAATAATTAGAAGACTCCTCCCCATCCAATCCATATCTAGAATATTCACATAAACTATGATATTTATCTGGAGTATTAGGAATGAGGAATTCCTATGTCTATTATTCGAATCTATCTGGAAGCAGACAGTATCGTATCTGGAAACATTGCTATCACAACAAGTATCAATGTCACTCCAGTGGTTAATCGTTACACAGCTATTGTCGTGCTTGGTAATATATTAGGTGGAGTGACTCACCATCCCAGCACAAAGTTTTACAAATGATAGTGGTACTTCAGTCGCGACAAACAGTCTTGTTGTTCCGACCAGTAGCGGATACTACAATGTATTTGTAAATGGGACGTTGCAGCGAGGCGGCTTAACAACGCTTTCTGCTACAAACCTAATTATAAATACAGGCCTGATTGTTGGCGCGACAGTAGTCGTTGAAGTTATTAATTTCAACTCTAGTGCCTCCTCAACCTCTGTCAACAATGTTCAGTAACGACTACCATAAGCGACTGAGCTACGTAAAACAGGACAAACGCCTCTTTTTTATAATTTTATAAAAGGGTAAAATTTCCTTTGTAAATATGAAACAGAGGGAGTTATTTCCATGAAATTCAATTTTGCGCATTTCCGATTTTATGTTATTGCACTGATCGCAGTGCTCATGCTTACCAGCTGCACCTCAAAAAATGCTGCAACTGCAGTCCAAACAAATTCTGATGTAGACAATGCGACTCATAGTACAACAGTTGTAGACAAAGAAAGTCAGCCTGTTCTACCCGTCACAGAGTCGCTGCCTCATACCGTTACCTCGGATAAGGATCTTGTGGCTCTTACCATTCCCGCTGGCTGGCGTAAATTTAAACAGGGACAACTGGATTCGGTGCTTAGTGTTTGTGACAAAGAAAAAAAGAATGTAGGTCTGGTTTTCCGTGTCCCCAAGTCAGCTTTTGCAAATAATATGACGCTCGACGAATTCGTACAGCAACGTGAAGAAATCTCCGCATTGGGCCTAGAAAACTTTAAGGCTGTGGATACTACCCCAATCCAGATTGATTCCACAACCGCCAGAACAGCCGATTATAGCGGGAAATACAATGGCCAACAGGTCTATTACTTCAGTGCCATGTTAGAGAGTAAGCAGCACTATCTTCAAGTATTAATCTATTCAAGGGGAGGCTCTGCAGTAGAACAACATCACGAATTTGCAACTATAGCCAGCTCCTTGAAAGTCTTAAGCGACTCACAAGTTAAGCCAGACCTTCGCTCAACAACTATTTTGAAAACATTTAAAAGTGAAGATGCCACGCAACAAATTCGTCTCCCTTATATATGGAAGACTGGTTTAATTCTTAATCCAGATGCGCTAATTCAAGCTTGGTATGAAAAAAACGATGCATACATGACGATCATCAAGGATTGGAAATCCGAACTGCCGTATGAGAAATCCTCAATGATCACATTAAAAGATTACGCTGAGTTTTCAGCTCAATTAGTACTCAAAAGGTCTGGAAAAGGGATTATTTCGACGGGACCAGTAAAGGTCAATATAAACGGGAATCAAGGCTTGCAATACGAAGTATGGGTAGAGAGTGATAAAGTAAAAATTGTATATCTAATCACTTATTTGGAACATTCCGACTCATTCTCTCAAATTATTTTTTGGACGAGAGCTGATTATTACGATAATCAAAAATCTGAATTTCAAAGATACACCAAAACATACAGAGAAGAAGAAATATAGACATGATAAAATCCGCCAAACACTTAGGAATCTTTGTGTTAAGCGGATTTTGTCTATATGACTATCACAGCTTGAAATTCTAAAAGCTTCCCCTTGTTTAGATAGGAGATGTTACTTGTACATCCTTTTATTTTTTGTGGGCTAATAAGAGATTAACTATGGTATCCAGCTGGAGCTCCAATGAATAAGGGTCTTCCATCACAAACTCATCCCCTTTATCGCTAAATGAACCGTACATATAAACCTGTTCTTTTTTTACAGCCGGAAGGCCTTTCCATAGCTCACTATGCAGAATCTGATTAGCCCCTTCATCTTCTGAACCGTATACAAAGATGTGATCTCCCATATACTCGGGTAAAACCTCAAGTGAAATATTTTCAAATCCTTCTTTCATATTCAATGCCTTCTTGGTAGGTGGCAGCTTTAGCATCTGATAAATGGTCGGACTTCCGTAATTGCCGCCTTTCGCTGCCAAAACATATATCGATTTATTGGCGACTTGTACAATTGAAACCGTCTCTCCGTCCTTAACGATACCTTGAATTTTCATTCTGGCCTCTGCAGCTTTCTTCTCGTATTCAGTAATCCACTGCTCGGCTTCTTTCTGCTTGCCAAAGATTTCACTGATTCTACGGAATTTATCCAGTGCTTGCACTGCCGCTTGTCCATCGCTGTTGGATGTTGTCGCTGTATGATTAGCCTTCGTTTGCGAACTTCCATTTGTATTCGTCGGAGCCGAGCAAGCTCCCAGCATCAATGATAAACACAGCATAATCATCATGGCCGTTATTTTAACTCTTCCGTGCATGAGCCTGCGATACAAGGTCGGGCTTAAGAGGTTCGATGCCCTGCCAATACAACTGCTGCAACAACTCGTATACAAATTGATGAAACAAGGCTTTAACATGCAGTTTGCCAAGTCCAGAAGCTCCACGCCATTCTTGCTCCAACAGCTTCACTTTCTCGTACAGGGACAGCGGGTAATGTGGTGCGAAAGCATACTGATTCTGAAAGGGATTTCCCTTTTCCAGCAATTGTGCTATCTCTTTGCGATCAGGCAGGGCCAACGTCGCCCTGTACAAAATGATGTAATATTCAAGCACATCCTCCGCTAGGATACTCAGGCACATTCCTTTTCCGCCATGCAGTACATGGAAACGCTCTATCCTGTGAATACTGTATCCAACCGTACCCGTGCGCTTCCACGCACGGCATATAAGAACGCACTGGCAGGAAGTCGATAGGCTCGAAGCTCCTCTCCTTTTTCGATCTTCCTATGACGAACATCCATCACCTGTATAAAAACATGATTCCACAGCAAAATGTGATCGTTCAACTTCATTACTACCGCTCAGCCCCCATCCAAACCGTTCCTTCAATTCTTATTCCGTCCTATCAGAATTAAATTTATTATAATTGATAATCATTCTCACAAGCAATCGAATATATCCAACTTCCTCTGAACAGTTTAAAACCATTAATTATGTATATATCAAAATATAAGTAAAAAAGCCCTGCAAAAGGGCTATCTTTCTTGCGATTCATTCTACTGTCGATTAAAGCTCTACCTGTATGACTATGTTCCAAATCGTTTGCGGTACCCGCATTTTCGGCATAACTCTTCTACCGCTTCTCTTTTGGAGAACCCGAAGTACAGACGATTTGCACGCTCCCCTTCCACAATGTCGGAAAAAGATTGCTCATGCACGTTACCTAAATTAATGACACCTTCTCCATCCAGACAGCAAGGGACCACCGTTCCATCCACCAATATCGCTGCTTGGCTACGGAGTGCATGGCAAAAGCCTTTTCCGTCATCTTCCGGGGCACTGAGGCTCGGCCATTCAAATTCGTGGTCTTGATTCAAATAAACGTTTGGTGCAATTTTGACCCCACTACCCGGTATCACCTTTTCCTCAATCCGATAGTCCAGTCCAAACTCTTGCTCCAGTCGTTCAAGTGTTTCCCGGTTGCGCTGACGCTGCATATTAGTCAAATTATCTTCAGTCAAGTTCCAGAGACGGAACGAAATAATGACATTGTGTTTCACCGCTTCTCTTACAAACGTGAAGATATTACCCAAATATCCTTCTCGATCCACGGAGCCTTCATGTCCGTCAAAACTATGGAGAGAGAAGTTCATCTGACGCAGCGCTGGTTGCCCAAGCAGCTTATGTTCGGTCTTCGGCAGCAAGGTACCATTAGTGGTAATATTGACCTTTAAGCCTTTCTCATGAGCACTTTCCAGTAAAAGATCAATTTTCGGATGGAGCAACGGCTCTCCTTTTACATGCAAATAGATATAATCTGTATGTGGTTTGACCTGATCAAGCACATTTCGAAAGACTTCCGGATCAATAAATTTTTTGACACGCTGTGTTTGAGGACAAAAGCTGCATGCGAGATTGCAAATGCTCGTTATCTCAATGTATACCTTTTTAAAAGTTTTCAACATGATTTCCCCATTCTAACCTTCATCCTGAGCATCTTGTTTATGCTCACTAATCTTATGATTATAACGGGTTATCACCGACAGGTAAACTCTCCAGTCTCTCCCTTTGTGTGGGCATCAAATGCTCGACACCTACGCCTATCCAAGATTTGTTTGATATTTTCTATTGACCCTAGGTCTGACCTAAGGTTTATAGTGGAGTTATTCAAATATCAGTAAGGAGTCCTCTCATTGAAAGAACACATTACGATCAGCCAGCTTGCTCAGCTTATGAATGTATCTGTACATCAACTGCGATATTTTGAAGAAAAGGGAATCCTCTATCCATCACATACTGAAGAAAATCAATATCGGATGTACGGGCTTCATGAGATTTATCAGCTATCGCATATTTTATTACTACGTAAATTAAATGTCCCTGTCGGTCAGATTCAAGAATGTATGACTTCCTATGCTGCCAATGATTATAACCAGCTTTTAGAGCATTCGTTGCAAAAAGTACAAGCTGAAATAGCTAACTTAAAGATGCATGAACAGTTTATTCACAAAGTGTTAGAAGAATATAATAATCGGACCCAGCAGGGCGATGAGTATCAAGTCAAACGATTAGGTCCCCGTCATTTAAAGCTATGGTTTGCATTGGAGAATGGTCAAGAGTTCACTGCCGGAAATCTATTTGAACACCGCCCTGCCCCACCTCGATTATTTGAAAATGACCTGCATTACTTGTCTGATGCTGGACAGTTGAAGCTGTGTTATGAAACGGCGGATGTGGTTGACTATATTCTGGAAGAAGGCAACTATCTTTATAAGCATCTTTCCGTCATTGAAGAACCTGAGATTGATTATGAAATCAAACAAATGGAACGATATGTAGCTCATCACCAATATAACTGCCAAAGCAAGACCATTCTAGTAGAAAAATCTTATCTTTCGATGTTCGACAATAACAAGCTACAATATGAAATTCAAGTCAAAGTAGAATAAATCTTGGAGGGTGTTACATGAGTGCAAAATCTTTTGACATTGTTGCATACCAAAAACAAGACCATGAAGCTGTTTGCAGTCTTTTAGTCGAATCGTTTAAAGCAAAATTCCAATCTCTTGTTACACTAGAGGATCAAGCTATACAGCAGTTGTTAATGCAGGTTTGGGTTCAAAATCCTTATTCTACATCTATGAAACAATTTGTAGCCAAAGAAAACGAAGAAGTTATCGGTGTTCTTTCCCTTAAATGGAAACCCTCCTACTCTTCACTTCCTGAAACAAACCCCATTTCTTTGACTCCGCTCCTAAAACAGTTTGGTTGATTCAATGTATTTAAATTTTTGGCAGGTATGCATGCGCTAGAGTATACCCCTGCTGCAAATGAGTGTTACATTGATCATTTGGCGATTCGTTCAAGTCATCGTAATCAGGGAATAGGACGCCATCTTGTAGCTTTCGCACAGCAATTTTCGGTTGAATCTGGTTTTCATGCATTGACGCTTCACGTAGCGCATAAGAACCAAGGGGCTATCCGTTTGTATCACCAACTGGCGTTTGAAGTAAAACAATCCAAATATAATGGGTTACGGCATTTTTGGTTCAAGGAGCCTGTATGGCATCTGATGAGTTGGCAAGAGAACCTGCATTCGAGGAGAGAGCATCATTGAAAAAAACACTCAAGCTTACTTTTGGTATTGCGGCAGCTCTGGCTGTTGCCTTGGTACTCATTATTCTATATCAAAATTCCTACAAGATGACAGAAGAAAAAATACAAATCACGACACCTAAAGGGCTGTTAACAGGTACATTAACTTTGCCTAAGAACTACTCGGGAAAGGTTGGATTGGTTGTTTTTGTCCATGGGGATGGTCCTATTAATGACACCTATGATGATGGATACAAACCACTGTGGGAAAAGTTCGCTTCCAAGGGTTATGCCTCCTTGTCACTGAATAAGCCCGGTATTAACAGCGCTCCTGGTAACTGGCTCGCCCAAAGCATGGAGGACCGCGCACAGGAGATCCGATATGCAATAGACTGGGCAAGAAGCTTACCTATGATTGATAAGCAAAAAATCGGCCTATGGGGAGCCAGTCAAGCAGGATGGGTCATTCCGAAGATCGTTAAAGAGGAGCATGATATTGCATTCAGCATCCTTGTATCGCCTGCCGTGAACTGGATTTCCCAAGGACAATTTAATACCAGAAAAGAACTGGAGCGAGAAGGAGTTACTCCGCAAGAAATTCAAAAGACATTGAACTACGATCAAGAGATTCTACAGTTACTGAAAAGACAGGCTTCTTATGAAGAATATCTAAGCATAGCCGATCCTGACGATATGATTTCCAAAGAAAGATGGAGCTTTATACGCAAAAATTTTCTGTCTGATTCCACCGAAGAATTAAGTCACTTCCATACTCCTGTACTCTTGGTTCTGGCTGGAAAAGATATTAATGTCGATGCAAAGGATACCGAGCGAGTCTATCGCCAGAAAATACCTCCAGAACTGCTGTCCGTGATTCATTTACCTGAAGCCGACCACTCCATGATGGATGAAAAAATCGCGCGTTCAAAATATCTAACTTTTTTAACAGCCGTATTCGCCCCAAGAAAATTGGTGAATGACGAGTATCTCGAAATCCTTGCCAATTATGTCAGTGAGCGTTAAACAATGATGTTTTTTCCACACTTCTTTTGAATATGCTGATAAAAAATCCATCGAAAGATAAAAGGGTACATTTTTTTTGAGTATACGATTTTCTTAATGCGGTCTACAGACAGTCCGCATTGTTCTGAGAGTTCGTCAATGGGCAGCCCATGTCTGCAAATAACTAGTCCTTGCACTCGTGAATAATGGGTTGCAATTCAAAAAAGACGTCTATTTCCTATAGGATCTGTTTTCTGTGCATTCAGTTACGCGCTCATTCAACTCATAACTGTTCTCGGTTAGACTGGGAATAGATCTATAAACAACAAAAAAACGGCATCTCTGCCGTTTTTCTAAAAGGATGGACTCTCAGGGACTCGAACCCTGGACCAATTGATTAAGAGTCAACTGCTCTACCAACTGAGCTAAGAGTCCATAATAAAATTTTGGTGGAGCCTAGGGGGATCGAACCCCTGACCTCATCGCTGCCAGCGATGCGCTCTCCCAGCTGAGCTAAGGCCCCATCATAAGCAAGTTTTATCAACGTTTCAAGCGACTTCTATATCATATAAAATATTTAACCCTGTGTCAATACTTTTATAAAAAAATATAATTTTCTCCCTTCATGGCCCAGAAAAGATACAGTCAGCGATCAGTCGCTGGCTGTATCTTTAGATAACAGTGTTTTCAGTTCCTTCATAAACATATTGATGTCTTTAAACTGACGATAGACGGACGCAAAACGTACGTAGGCGACTTCATCCACTGGGTAAAGCTGTTCCATGACCAGCTCACCAATCTGCTGGCTATCCACTTCTGTGGCTGCTGTGTTGCGGATAGCGTTCTCCACCTGGGATACGATCATATCCAGTTGCTCGACGGATACTGGACGCTTCTCGCAGGCTCGAATGAGACCGCGCAGCATTTTATCACGACTAAACTCTTCACGGCTGCCGTCTTTTTTGATGACCATGAGAGGGGTTTCCTCCACCATTTCAAAGGTGGTAAAACGCCTGGCACACTGCTCACATTCACGGCGGCGACGGATGGACTTGTTATCATTCGCAGGTCGCGAATCCAGCACTTTCGTGCCATTGTAGGCACAATACGGACATTTCATAATCTCACCACTTTCTTTTTCCAATAAATTCCCGAAGACTTTTAGTAATAATTTTGTCAAAACAGATCATAATATGTTTACCATATCGCGAGGAGGTGAACAACAATGGCACAAGGAAACAATGGCAACTCCAACAATCTGGTAGTCAGCAGATCCTCCGGCGCTCTGGAGCAAATGAAATTTGAAATCGCTCAAGAGTTGGGTATCAGCATTCCTCAAGATGGATACCAAGGTAATATGACTTCCTATGAGAACGGTTCGATCGGGGGCTACATCACAAAACGCCTCGTAACGATCGCCGAACAACAATTGGCAGGTCAATACCAATAATCGCGGTAATAATGCAAAAATAACAAGAAAAAGTGTCTGGATGGGCTGGTAAAAACAGCCTGTCCAACGCTTTTTTCATTTTAAAGCGAAAAGCTCATCATGTCATTAACTTGGATTTAAAAATCATTATAAATTTTCGTGTATTGCCTGTAGTAATAAATGACCCGCTGTACATAATGTCGTGTTTCACCAAAAGGGATTTGCTTGATGGACTCTTCTTTTCCATCCCACACTCCCTTATCCAGCCACTCTTGAACTTTACCCGGCCCTGCATTGTAAGCAGCTACGATTGCTACAGGATTATCCTGAAACTTTATGGATAGGTTATGCAAATACCAGGTTCCCAGCTCAATATTGGTGCCAGGCTCGTGCTTGACACTGTCCAGCGGAACCTTTTGAATCTGGGCGCTGTCCATAATCCAATTTGCCGTATTCGGCATAATCTGCATCAGCCCTAGCGCCCCCTTATGTGACTGCTTACTGGTTTTAAAATTGGTTTCTACACGGATAATAGACGCCACCAAAAATGGGTCTACTTCATACGTCTGTGAATACTGCCGAATCTCATCCTTATATTGAATTGGATAGAACCAGGACATCCAATTTGAATTAAGGAATAGAATCAGGACAAACCCGACAAACAAAATGAGCAGGACTCTTTTCTTTCGCAAAATATTCATGCAAGTCCCTTCCGCTGCCAAAATTGATCAATTTGTCGCTTCGTCTCAGTCTGTGTTCCACTATTATCAATAACGATATCGGCCAAGCTTTTCTTTTGCTCAATATCCATTTGTGCGGACAGCCGAAGTCCAGCTTGCTCCTCCGTCAGACCGTCTCTGAGCACCAGACGCTGGAGCTGAATATCACGTGGTACGTACACAACCATAATTTCCTCGTACAAGCTCTCAAGCCCCGACTCGTACAGTAACGGAATATCTGCCAAAACAAGCTTGTCCGGCTGTTCCCGTTCAAATGCTTCCATGCGCATACGCATTTCCTCACGAATAGCAGGATGTGTAATATCGTTAAGTGCCTGCCGCTGGGCAGGGTCTCCGAATACAATCTCCCCCAGTTTTTTGCGAAGCAGAGTTCCGTCACTGTTCACTATAGCTTGTCCAAAATGCTGAATGACCGCCGCCAACACCGGATGCCCCGGAAGCATCACTTCCCGGGCAATGGCATCTGCGTCGATCAGCAGCGCACCTTTGGCGACCAAAAGAGCCGACACGGTGCTTTTTCCGGTAGCAATACCTCCGGTTAATCCGATATTCATGCTCTTTCACCTCATAACAGCTTCAATATGCCCATCATAATCAGTAATAATGCCGGCAATACACCCAGCGCCTTCATAAATCGAAATGCTGATAGAAAAAAGCCTGCCTTCATCCCTGCAATCAAAAATGTTCCACTGAATAACGTAATAGCCAGCGCAGTAGACAGTGGCTGAAAACCAAGCATAGCTGCCCCGAGTCCCGCTCCGAACGCATCGACCGATAATGCAATACCCAGCCAAACCGCTTCGGTAGCAGATATACTGCCGGAACGGTCCATATCCGCAGCAGACGGGCTTCGAAGAATCCGAATAACAAGCCCCCATTTGCGAAGCTCCAGAGAAAATACTGTTCGTTCCTGCTGCTCCACAGAAGCTTCTGCCGACAGATCTTTTCTTGAGCTAGGGAAAGACTCGGTATCAGCATTCTCTACACCCTTCTTCTCCCCAAGAACAGATCTGCTCGCTGGATCAGTCTGTTTTGTAAGAAGCAAACCCCGAGAGGGCTCCACTGAATCCTCTGGCAAATCCTCTTTGCGGTGCAGAGCTTGAATCAAAGAGTAACAGCCGATACAGATCAGGATGACAGCACCGAAAACGGTAGTATATACAGGAGACAGGGCACGAGATAGTAATGCGCCCAATTGCATGGATATGCCGATCACCAAACCTGAACATACGGAGATGATAGCAATCGACAACAGTGGAATTTTCATTTTGCGCAGACCATATGTAACACCGACTCCGAAACTGTCCAAACTTAGCGCAAATGCCAGTAACAGCAGGGCTCCCCAATGATTAGCCACTCCAATTCCCTCCCATTGCGAAGGCAGGGCCTTATAACAACCGAAACCCTCCGCAGTATTGGTACTTGGAACAATATATGAGAGGGATGGGCTTGGGGTGACTGTGCTTGTTTAGCGCAGAGGCTGGCAGACCGGACAATGATGTGTGCCCCGTCCGGCTACGACAGATTTTTCGATCAATGTACCACAGTTGATGCAAGGCTTCGCGTTACGTCCATAGATTTGCAATTGATGCTGGAAGTCGCCCGCTTCGCCCTGTCCATTCACGAATGATTTAATGGACGAGCCTCCAACCTGAATGGACGCACCTAGCGTGGAGACAATAGCTTCATGCAAGACATGAAATTGGCTATCCGTTAGGCTTTTGGCTGGCTGTGCTGGATGAATCCCCGCCTTAAACAACGATTCATCTACATAGATATTCCCGATGCCCACCACATATGACTGGTTTAACAGCGCTGCCTTGATCGAAGTCGAACGAGTTCCAACAGCGGCACGCAGCATTTCTGGTGTAAAGGCCTCGTCCATCGGTTCCAGACCAAGTTTGTTCAGCGGCTTTTCCAGCAAATCCTGTCCTGCTGGAAATAAGTGCATCGTGCCAAACTGGCGCACATCCTGATAACGCAACTCCGTACCATCTTTAAAATGAAAGATGACATGGGTATGCTTTTCCACAGGATCATGTTGTGAATATAATCCATATCGTCCTTCCATTCGAAGATGGGAGACCAGCACCAGCCCGTCCAGCAAAATCCGCAGAAACTTTCCGCGTCTCTCCACCCCTGTAATCCGGTGATCGGCCAATTCCATCGCAAAAGCGTGGATATCATCGGGCCGTTGAATGATCCGCGGCAGATTCACAGTGACATGATCTATATGTTTATCAACGATAAGCTCGTTTAGCGTTCGTTTAATGGTTTCTACTTCCGGTAATTCCGGCATGATGTCTTCACCTCACCCTATATTATAACGGAAGCAGCGTCAAATTGGGACTATCTACTCATTGAAATATCTTATTTGGCCTCATACCAATTGCTGCCATAGCTTACTTCGGCTTTGAGCGGCACAGCCAGCTTTAATGCAGCTTCCATGGTAGCAGGGACAAGCTCTTTCATCGTTTCCATTTCCTCAGGCGGAACCTCGAATACAAGCTCATCATGTACTTGGAGCAGCATTCTGCTACGAAGATTACGTTCACGTAGCGCTTTATCCATCTGTACCATCGCCAACTTGATAATATCGGCTGCGGTGCCTTGAATCGGCGTATTCATCGCTGTACGCTCGGCGAATGAACGCAGGTTGAAATTGCTGGCGTTAATCTCCGGCAAATAGCGTCTGCGTTCCAACAGCGTTTTTACGTAGCCGTCCCGCTTCGCATCCTTTACAATATCATCCATGTAACGGCGAACGCCTTGGAACACATCAAAATACTGGTCGATAAAGCGAGCCGCTTCCTTCCGCGTAATATTCAAATTTTGTGACAGACCATAATCACTGATCCCGTAGACAATCCCAAAGTTGACTGCCTTCGCAGAACGCCGCATATTGGAGTCCACATCTTCCGCTGCTACACCGAACACATCGGATGCGGTCTTGGTGTGAATGTCCATATCGTGGACAAAGGCTTCCTTCAAACGTTCATCATCCGAAATATCAGCCAGCACCCGCAGCTCAATCTGTGAGTAGTCTGCCGCCAAAATAGACCAGCCCGGTTCGGACGGAACAAATACTTTGCGGATTTTGCGACCTTCTTCAAGACGAATCGGAATGTTTTGCAAATTCGGAAATTGACTGCTCAAGCGTCCAGTTGCTGCAACTGTCTGCCGGAAATACGTATGCACTTTACCCGTTTTCTCCGAAATTTCTTTAAGCAATCCTTCAACATACGTCGATTGGAGTTTGGCAATGGTACGGTACTGCAAAATGTTTTGTACAATATCATGATAGGGGGCCAGCTTTTCCAGTACCTCCGCATCGGTCGAGTACCCCGTTTTCGTCTTTTTAATGACAGGTAAACCCAGTTTATCAAACAAAATCTCACCCAACTGCTTAGGCGAATTCAGATTGAACTCTACTCCGGCAATGCTGTAGATCTCGTTCACCAACGTTGCGATCTGGGCTTCAAATTCTTTACCCAAAGCACGCAGTTCTTCTACGTTCACCAAAATGCCCTGCTTCTCCATATCCGCTAAAATGCGGGACAACGGCATCTCCAGCTCATGAAACAGCCTGTGCATTTCCGTTTTCTCCAGCTCAGCCTGCTGCACAGGCACCAAAGCTTCAATCACCGCTGCCTTACGCGCCACATGATCAGACAGCACGTCCACGTCAGGAACTTTATATTTAGCTCCTTTGCCGAACACTTCTTCGTCAGGACGGATCGAAGACAAGCCATATTTGGCTGCCAATCCGCTCAATGTCTGGTTTGCATCAGTTGGGTCCAGCAAGTACCCTGCCAATTGCACATCAAACTCGGCACCTGCAAACTCAATTCCATGCCAGTGTAAAGCCAAATCCGTACGATGCAGATCATGACCGCGTTTTTTGCGTTCAGGGTCAGCAAGCCATTCGCGAATAGGTGTAGCTGTATCGCTTTGCAGTACATCCAGTGTCATAAAAAACTGCTGTCCCGTTGCGGCAAATATCAGACCTACGATGTCAGCATGATGCGGATTATCGCCATGCGTCTCAACATGCAGCACATCCACATGATCCAACACTTCTACCAATTCGCTAATCCGCTGCTCATCCAGCACTGTTACGTCAGCCGCGGCTTCCTCTACGTCTACCCCAGTACTGCCAACCTCACCTGAAAAAGATAAACGTTCCAGCAAGGACTTGAACTCCAGCTTCGCCAGAGCTGGCCCGGCTGTTTCTGCTTGCAGCCCGCCGAAGGCCACATCTTCCAGCTGCTTGTCCAACGTTACATCCCGATAAATGGTCGCCAAATCTTTGCTCATTCGCGCATCGTCAGCATGTGTCTCAACGCGTTCTTTCATTTTGCCCTTCAGCTCATTCGTGTGCGCCAGCACTTCTTCGACTGAACCGTATTGATGCAGCAGCTTGAGCGCTGTTTTTTCACCTACGCCGGGAATACCAGGAATATTATCCGACGTATCGCCCATCAGGCCCTTAAGGTCAATAATTTGCAGCGGCTTCAGCCCATATCGTTCCTGAATTTGCTCAGGTCCATACGTCTCCACCTCAGTAACCCCTTTGCGAGTCAAGCCGACTGTGACATGGTCTGAAGCCAATTGAAGCATATCCTTGTCCCCGGTCACGACCAGCACATTGAAGCCGGCTTCGTCCGCTGTCTTGGACAGGGTCCCTATAATATCGTCCGCCTCATAGCCATCCAATTCAAACTGGGCAATGCCGAAAGCGGTCAATAGCTCTTTCAGCAACGGAAATTGCTGGGACAGCTCTGGCGGGGTTTTCTCCCGTCCACCTTTGTAATCCTCGTATCCCTTATGGCGAAACGTTATTTTACCGGCATCGAAGGCAACCAGCATATGTGTTGGTTTGTGCTCCTCCAAGAGCCGCAATAACATCGTCGTAAATCCGTACACCGCGTTCGTCTGCTGTCCGCTCGAATTCGTTAACGGTGGCATAGCAAAAAACGCCCGGTAAATGATACTGTTACCATCTATAAGCATGAGTTTATCCATTTAGCACCTCGCAAGTTCATCAATGCATTCGTAACGTTCTTACGTTTTACGCATTCCTCTTCCTATCTTAACATACAAGACTCCTTTTTCAGAAAAAAACGGCTGCTTCCTAACCAAATTTGCCTTTTGCTCAAAGACAAGTCTGGGTCAGAAACAACCGCTATATACCTGAAAGCTCTACTGGTTCAAATCTGGTCTCTCCCCTGTCACGAGATATACAGTGCTTTCACCGATATTCGTAGCATGGTCACCAATTCGTTCAATGTATCGTCCTACAAGCAACTGCAGCATAGCTTGTGAAGCCTCTGCCGGCTTTTCTACCATAAAGGCGTACAGATCGCTGATCATGTGGCTATACATGGAATCCACACGATCATCCTCTTTGGCCATTTTGTAGGCCAGATCTGTGTTTTCATCCAAATAGGATTTGATCGCATCATCTATCATTTCTTTAACAATGGAAGCCATGTGCGGAATATCCACCAGCGGCTTAATGATCTGCTGCCCTTCCAGACGAAGGGTCACCTTGGCAATATCAAGTGCCAAATCGCCCATTCGTTCCAGATCACTGGAAATTTTAAATGCAACAATGATTCGGCGCAAATCCTTCGCTACCGGCTGCTGGGTAATAATGAGCTTGGAACCCATATCGAGAATATTCTCTTCCAGCGTATTGAGGGATGCATCATTTTTGACCACCTGCTGAGCCAATTCTGTATTTTTGGTCTGCAAACATTCAATGGCCTGATCGAGCGCCTTCGAAACGTGTGCACCCATTTCGCGCAGTACGGCTCTCAGTTCGTCTAACCCTTCATCAAAACCTTTTCTACGTATCATTTCGAAGTCACCCCTTCTGGCATATTCATCTGGTAGGCTTTAGCCAAATCGCCCTGAAATATAATCTTCCGTACGTGAATCTTGCGGCGTGGAAAACATCGTCTGTGTGTCCGCCGCTTCCACCACAACACCATTCAAAAAGAACGCAGTTCTACCAGACACACGCGCTGCCTGATGCATGTTATGCGTCACCATGACAATGGTATACGTGTCTCGCAATTCCTGAACCAGTTCTTCAATTTTCATCGTGGAGATCGGATCCAGCGCAGATGTCGCCTCGTCCATAAGCAAAATATCTGGTTGTACAGCAAGCGCCCGGGCAATGCACAACCGCTGCTGTTGTCCACCGGACAAGCTCAGAGCTGAACGCTTCAAAAAGTCCTTGACCTCTTCCCAGAGTGCCGCCTGCCGCAGGCTTTGCTCGACCAATTCGTCCAACTTGTCCTTTTGCCGAACTCCATGCAGACGCGGGCCGTAAGCCACGTTATCATAAATCGATTTGGGAAACGGGTTAGGCTGTTGAAAAACCATTCCCACCTGCTTCCGCAGAGTTTCTACTTCCATAGTATCGCCGTATATATCCTGACCTGCGATACTCACGGTGCCTTCAATACGTGTTCCCGGTATCATGTCATTCATCCGGTTTAGCGTACGCAGCAGGGTCGATTTGCCGCAGCCGGACGGGCCGATAAAGGCAGTTACCGTTTTTTCAGGAATATCGAGGTTTATATGTTTCAGCGCGTGAAATTTCTCATAATATAAATTCAGCTTATCAATCCGGATTACGGAATCATTCATGGATTTATGATCTCCTTCGTGTTGCAGTTATGATCCTCAAGCATTGCACCTGATTTGCACAATATGAAGATTATATAAGCTGTGTGTAAATTTAGTGTGGTGGATTTGTTAACGTTATGTAAAATGATCAAGAACTTAGCATGAGCTCAAGCTCCTGCGCAATTTCGGCTGCATTCAAAGCTGCTTCCTCTGCGGAACGGGACATTTCACTGTTTTTAGCTTCAATTTCATCGACAGCCTGCAGTAGTTTGGCAAAAGTTTGTGTTCCGGCAGATATATATTGAGAGCCTGTATGAATCTGCTGCATACTCGTATCCGTCAGTTCAGCGGTGTCACGCAGCATTTGCTCGATATGGGTGAGTAAGCCTGTAATCTGTGTGGAAAAAGCTTTCGTCTGGAGTGACATATTCCGCACCTCCTGAGACACAATCTGGAAGCCTCGTCCATGTTCGCCAGCATGTGCCGCTTCAATGGACGCGTTGATCGCCAGCAATCCACTGTGATCTGCCAGTGCACGAATGGATGAAGCCATGCCCGCAATGTCATTCAGCGATTGCGTCAACGCCGTCATTTGCTCATGCTGGCGTTTCATTTGCTCCGTAACCGCACGATAGGAGAGCAAAACATCCTCCAGTTCTACTTTGCCACGACGGGATAATTCACTCATTGAGCGGGTTAGCCGCACACTGTCATCGGCCTCTTTAGCTGCATCCAGCACAGTCAGCTGAATACGCTGGACTCCGTCATAGCTATGCCGAATCACATCTCCCCGCTCTTCGTCCGCTTCTCTTTGCATTCGCTGCACGACGGACAGGATATCACGAATCGTGAGTACACCGAGTAACCGTGTTCCTTCCTTAATCAACACACAGTCGTAAAAACGCTGATCTTCGCGCAGCATCGCCAGTTCCACAATGTCCGATGCCTGGCTTTTCAGATCCACAATTAATGTATCGGGGTCGGCAAATAGGGCCGCAGGCTTGTCATAGAACAACGCCGCAGCAAATCTGCCCGTAAAATGGCGATTGTACGCATCTCTCATAATAATGCCCAATGGAAGATCATTTTTATCCACAACAATGACACAAGGAATATCTTCCTGTGTTTTCATAAGGGCTAACAGTTCTTTACAAGACATATCCGTACCAATGATCGGAACCTCCCGGCATGGCACATAGGTAGTAATCGACTTGTATGCTTCACGTTCAATCACGGCAGTGGAGCTCGGCTGGGTCTTTGGTTCCGTTATCATCGTTCTGAAGTCCCCTTTTTTTAACTACTTGGAGTGACGGGAACATCATATCGGTCATTTGTTGATTCTAGCGTCTAGTTTTGTTAATGAAATGTAAAATCACAAAATGGACACAAAGGTCCCCGGACACTGCGCTGAATAAAGAAAAACGCTCCTCATTTATAATAAATGAGAAGCGCTTCTTTTTTTATTTACAACCAGCTTGTACCCCACTCCACGGATCGAATCGATATGAACCGAGTCGGGATCAAGCTCCAGCTTTTTACGTAAGGAGCTGACGTGCACATCCACGGTCCGTTGCCCGCCAATATAGTCAAAACCCCAAACAGCATTCATCAGATCATCCCGGGTCAGGACCACACCCGGCTTGCGGGACAAATAAAGAAGCACCTCAAATTCCTTGGGTCTGAGGCTGATGGACTGACCTCCAAGAATGACTTCATATTTTTCAGGGTAAATCTCCAGCTCGCCCAATTGAATTTTGGAGCTATCTTTCTGATCAGACAACACTCCTTCATCCCCACCGGAAGTTCTTCGCAGCACAGCCGTCACGCGGGCCAACAGCTCAGAAACGCCAAAAGGCTTCGTGATGTAATCATCCGCACCCGACTTCAGCCCTTGGACAACCTCGGCTTCACCGTTTTTGGCCGTTAAGATAATAATAGGCGTCGTCAGCCCCTGATGGCGAAGTCTGCTCAGAATGTCCAGTCCGTTCATTCCCGGCAGCATCAAATCCAGCAGGATCAAATCGTAGGACTCTCTGGAGGCTTTCTCAAACCCGGCACTGCCATGATCCTCCGTATCCACTTCGAAGCCTTCTTGTATCAAATTGTAGGATAGCAATCTGGCAAGCGTTGGTTCATCCTCAATAACCAGTAAGCGTTGTCCCATAAATAACTTCATCTCCTGTTTACCTGTTAAAGGCGCATTGGTCAAAATCCTGAAACTTTTTCCATACTCATGCGACACCCGTTTATTTTATCACGGCATTGTTAACAGAATGTAAAAAATGGTCTAGTTCATTCTTCCTGTTGCAATAGCGGTAATTCAACTGTAAATGTGGTACCCAATCCAAGCTCACTTTCCACCGAAAGGGTGCCATGATGCAAATCGACCAAGTGTTTGACGATCGACAATCCCAGCCCCGTTCCGCCAGAGTTACGCGAGCGACCTTTGTCCACCCGGTAAAAGCGCTCAAAGATACGTGGCAGGTCCTTCTTCGGAATTCCAATACCTGTATCACTGACTGTAAATACGACCTTTTCGGTGTCATTCTCCCGCTGTATCGTTAGAACCTTAATCTTTACCTTGCCACCATCAAGTGTATAGTTGATGCCATTAGACAAAAGGTTCAGGAAAATCTGCTGAAGCTTATCTTCATCTGCCTCCATAAACAGCTCATCCGGGATATCCATGTGTAGTGAAATTCTTTTTTTGGCAGCTACATTGTTCAGTTTTTCCAGCAATGATTCTATGAACGACGAAACGTGCACCGGCGAGCATTCCAGAGGGGAACGCTTGGACTCGATTTTGGACAGCTCCAGAATATCACCGATCAACCGATTCAATCGTTCGCTTTCATCATATATAATTTGCAAAAATGAACGGGCCGTCTCCTCATCTTTAACCCCGCCACCGAGCAAGGTCTCGGCAAAACCCTTGACTGCGGCAATCGGCGTTTTTAGCTCATGAGAAACGTTAGCCACAAATTCGCTCCGCATATTTTCCAACCGTCGAATAGCCGTAATATCCTGTAAAAGGAACAGCATCCCCCGGTATCCGCCCTCATCCTCATACATCGGAACACCGTCCAGCAACACGAGTCTCTCCTCGGGATTGTACAAATGAACCTCACCATGCAGCCTTTCTCGGCTTTGTATACTGCCCTCAATTAGCTTTGTGAGCTCATAATGCTTCTTCAGCTCATGATACGGCTTGTCTGTCACCCGTTTACCCACGACACCGAGCATTCGCTCAGACTCACGGTTTACAAGCGCAATACACTCATTTGCATCAATCATTAGAATTCCGCCTGTCATATTACTCATGACACTCTGGAGCAGATCCTCATTGTCACGTATCGTTTTCATTTGGTTTTGGAGACTATCAGCCATACGATTAATGGCTTCACCCAGTTGCCCTACCTCGTCCCGGCGCTGCACACCAACCCTTGCGTCATAATCCAGTCCTGATATACGGTTGGCTACCCCAGTAATATGTTCAATGGGCGAGGTGAGACTGCGAGCAATACGATAGCTCACCAGTCCAGCAGCAATAAACAGCAACACTAGACCAATCCCGATGGCCGTCCAGCCGCGCTGCACTCCCTCCTCCACCGCTTTCAGACTCATGGACAAACGGATATATCCGTCAAAACCCTTATCCGATACAACAGGCTCTGCAACGTATAGCATGTTCCGCTGCAAGGTTTCGCTGTAACGAATCGTGCGTCCAATCTTCTCTGTTGAAGCTTGCTGAATTTCTTCACGAGATGCGTGATTTTCCATCTTACGCGGATCGCTTAACGAATCTCCAACCACCGTCCCGTCCTTGCGAATGAAGGTCACCCGCGATTCCGTCAGACGAGCAATTTCTTTCGCCTTTTGAGAATAATAAGAGACATAATCCGTGCTGGACAGGGCATCTGCATTAACAAAAGGGAATGTAGCTCGAAGCAGGTCGATCTCCCGTCCCATGTTCTCCTCTAGCACCTTCATATTCGAATTTTTAAAAATTTGTCCCATCGTGATTCCAGCAGCAAGGACAGATACGCCAATCAAAATCAGCATGATCAGGGTAAGCCTGAAACGAAACGATTTCATAAAATATGCCCATCCTTTATGTAAGTTAAGTCTCATTCTACAGGCTACCTTCATTATGTTCCACTGTGAAAAGAAAAAAGGCTAGGGCATAACACAGCCCTAACCTTTTCCTTGTCCTTTTATCCGTTTATAACTTCACCGCCATTGATATGAATAACCTGTCCGCTTACATAAGAAGAATCATCTGAAGCAAGGTACACATAGGCTGGCGCCAATTCTTCCGGCTGACCCGGACGCTTCATTGGCTGCGCTCCTCCAAACTCGCTGACCGTCTTGGCATCAAATGTAGACGGGATTAACGGTGTCCAGATCGGCCCTGGTGCTACAGCGTTCACCCGAATGCCTTGATCCGCCAAATTGAGTGAAAGGGAACGTGTAAAGGATGTGATTGCCCCTTTGGTCGATGAATAATCAATGAGTGTCTTGTTCCCAGCATACGCGGTAATCGATGTGGTGTTGACGATCGTGCTCCCTTTCTTCAAATGCGGCAATGCTGCTTGCGTCAAGAAGAACATACCGAAAATATTCGTTCGGAACGTGCGCTCTAACTGTTCTTTGGTGATATCCTCCAGCTTTTGCTGTGGATGCTGCTCCGCTGCATTGTTCACAACGATGTCGAGCTTGCCCAGTTCGTTAACTGTCTGTTGAACCGCTTTTTTGGCAAATTGATCATCTCCGATATCGCCAGGAATCAACACGCATTTGCGTCCCTCCTGTTCCACCTGACGTTTTGTTTCTTCCGCATCCTTATGCTCATTCAAGTAGATGATGGCTACGTCCGCGCCTTCTTTGGCATACGTGACAGCTACAGCCCGACCAATTCCACTGTCCCCACCAGTAATAAGTGCAACTTTACCTGTTAGCTTGCCAGCGGCTTTGTAAGTTGGTTTTTCAAATTGGGGTGCAGGCGACATTTTGGACTCAATCCCCGGTTGCTGGTCCTGATGCTGTGGGGGCAAAGTTTGCTGAGGTTGATTACTTTTAGACATTGTACATTCTCCCTTCAAAATCAGATATTTTTTAGGATGCAACATTTGCATCCACTCTACTCCTGAATTACCACACAAAGTTATTCGTTAAACGAAAAAAGAACAATGTAGTGATTTGAGCGCAAAAAAAACGGCCTATGCTTATTCAGCACAGACCGTTTTTCAATTTAGCATTTGTCATCATTCGATTATAGACTCTCACTAAATGCATAATTAAATAATATGGCTGTATACCATTAAAAACGTAATTAAAATCAGGAAGACGGCAAGCAGCGTACTGAACATTCGCATTTTGCCAGCATATTGCGTAATAGGCTGTTGGCTACGAATCGCTTCCAGCGACAGCCGTAACGGCTTACCCATGGCTCCCGCAATACCAGAAATAGCGAGAAACAACAGCAAAACGACAACAATCCATGCTACCGAATAAGAATTCCAGGCAAAAATCATATAGATACCGCTAACAAGCACTAAGATCAGCGCAAATTGAGCCAAACGGTTCAATAGCTGAACAGCCGATATCGTTCCTTCCTGCACGCTAGGAGCCAATTTGTCGATTTTGCCCACCACGAAGGGGAGCAATAAATAAAAACCCATCGCCAGTGATCCAATAATGTGAATAAAAAACATTTTACAACCTCCACTTCTTTGTTTTCTTACAAACTTTTTTTCCATAGAACGATCATATTCCAACGAATGACTACCATCTTTTCAGTGTTTTGGGACATGCTTTTCTATGTCAGGATTTTGCAAAGTCCTCATGTAACTATCAATGCATATGAACTCTATTATACCGGGGAAGTGAGTCAAAGCAAAGGAATATGGCGGGGAAAAGGAAGAAAACCAATAGATTTCTATATTCTGTTTATGAATAAAAGAGGTGTCCCGCGGCCATGACTATGGCTTAGGGACACCTCTTCAGGTAATAGTCACCGTTTTAGTAGAAAATTGAATCTAAACGGTAACTATTTTAATCACACTGCGGACCGACTCCGCGGATTGATCGAGCGCTGCTTTTTCTTCGGCTGTCAATTCCAACTCGAACACTTTTTCGATGCCATTGCCACCAAGAAGTGTCGGTACGCCAAGGAATAAATCCTGATAGCCGTACTCTCCCTCCAGATAGGCGATGACTGGGATAATCCGTTTTTTGTCTTTTACAATCGCTTCCGTCATCTGTGCAAGCGAAGCTGCCGGAGCATAATATGCGCTACCATTACCCAACAGGTTGACGATCTCTCCGCCACCGCCGCGTGTACGTTGTAAGATCGCTTCGATACGTTCCTGCGAAATCAGAGTTTCGATAGGTATACCTCCAACACTGGAATAGCGTACCAGAGGCACCATATCATCACCGTGGCCCCCCATAACGAAGCCGCGCACGTCTTCGACGGAAACGTTAAGCTCTTGTGCAATAAAGGTACAATATCGCGCTGTATCAAGCACACCGGATTGGCCAATAACCCGATTTTTCGGGAAACCCAGCGTTTGGTAGGCAGTATAGGTCATAGCATCTACCGGATTGCTCAGAATAATAACAATAGAATCTGGCGCATACTTCTTCACGTTCTCACAAACGGATTTTACAATTCCTGCGTTCGTATTTACCAAATCATCACGGCTCATACCCGGCTTGCGTGCAATCCCAGCTGTAATAATGACGATATCTGAGTTAGCTGCATCCTCGTAATTGGAAGTGCCCGTGATCTGACTGTCAAATCCCTGTACCGGACCGGCCTCCAAAATATCAAGCGCCTTGCCTTTGGTCGGATTCTCTAGTTGCGGAATATCGATCAGTACGATATCACCTAGCTCCTTTTGAGCCAGCAGCAATGCGGTAGTGGCACCGGTAAAACCGGCGCCAACAATGGATATTTTTTTACGTTGAATGGACAAGTGGTATTCCCCTTCCTTACAGGTTACTAATAATGGTATCTGCGAACTCGGAGCATTTCACTTGTGTAGCGCCATCCATCAGACGAGCAAAGTCATAAGTTACAATCTTCTTATTAATGGACGTCTCCAGCCCTTTGTAAATCAGGTCAGCCGCTTCTTTCCAACCCAAGTGTTCAAGCAACATTACGCCCGACAGAATGACGGAACCAGGGTTCACTACATCTTTGTCGGCGTATTTTGGTGCTGTACCATGTGTAGCTTCAAAGATAGCATGCCCTGTTACATAGTTAATGTTCGCACCTGGCGCAATACCAATTCCACCAACTTGGGCAGCAAGAGCATCGGACAGATAGTCCCCGTTCAGGTTGAGCGTAGCAATCACATCAAATTCAGAAGGACGAGTCAGTACTTGCTGAAGTGCGATATCAGCAATCGCATCCTTGATAATGATTTTGCCTGCATCTTCAGCTGCTTTTTGAGCTGCATTAGCCGCATCCTCACCGTCTTTTTCCTTGATTACGTCATATTGGGCCCAAGTAAATACTTTATCTGCAAATTCTTCCTCAGCCACTTCATAACCCCAGTTTTTGAAGGCACCCTCGGTAAATTTCATAATGTTACCTTTGTGTACAAGCGTTACACTCTTGCGTCCGTGGTCAACTGCATACTGAATGGCTGCCCGTACCAGACGCTTTGAACCCTCGGAAGAAACTGGCTTAATGCCAATACCAGAGGTTTCAGGGAAACGGATTTTGTTCACACCCAGCTCTTGCTGGAGGAACTGAATAACCTTTTTCACGTCTTCGGACCCTTCAGCATACTCGATCCCCGCGTAAATATCTTCTGTGTTCTCACGGAAAATAACCATATCTACCAATTCAGGACGTTTCACTGGAGAAGGAACACCGTTAAAATAACGAACAGGACGCAGACATACGTATAAATCCAGTTCCTGACGCAATGCCACATTCAACGAACGGATACCACCGCCAATAGGTGTCGTAAGCGGACCTTTAATGGCTACAATATACTCACGGATGGCTTCCAAAGTATCGTTAGGGAGCCATTCGCCGTATGTATTGAAAGCTTTCTCACCAGCGAATACTTCATACCAGGCAATCTTTTTGCTGCCGTTATATGCTTTTTCTACAGCTGCGTCCAGTACGCGCTTGGAGGCTTTCCAGATATCGCGACCCGTGCCGTCACCTTCGATAAACGGAATTACCGGATGGTTCGGAACCTGTAGTTGACCGTTATCAATCGTAATTTTTTCGCCTTCAGTTGGGAGCTCAAACTTTTCAAATTTCGCCATAAGTTCCTTTTCCTCCTCAGATATGAATGGGTACAGGACGAAAGACATGATCTTTATCACAGACAAAAACGTACATCTCTCGTCGTCCCCTCTATTGTACCTTATTTTTTAAATTCAGGGTATACAACCTCAATCTTCCTTCGACAAGGGGTTAGCGCAACTCTGGTGATACGTATTTTTGATCCATTGGACCTGTATATTCGGCGCGAGGACGAATCAGGCGATTATTTTCATACTGCTCTAAAATGTGCGCTGTCCAACCGGATACACGACTCATAGCAAAAATAGGTGTAAACAGGTCTCTCTTGATACCCAGTTGGGTATAAACAGAGGCAGAATAAAAATCCACATTGGGCTTCAAGCCTTTTTGTCCTGTTACAATTTCCTCAATTCGAACTGACATATCAAACAACGTTGTGTCGCCGTTCATTTCCCCCAGCTCGCGGGACATTTTGTGCAAGTGCTTGGCACGCGGATCACCGTTTTTATAGACTCGGTGTCCAAAGCCCATAATTTTTTCGCGATTATCCAGTTTCGCCTGGATATAGGAGTCCAACTGATCCAAACCACCAATCTCCTCCAGCGTTTTGGCCACAGCCTCATTGGCCCCGCCATGCAGTGGTCCTTTTAAAGCTCCAATAGCAGACGTGATTCCGGAATAAATATCCGACAATGTGGCTACCGTTACACGCGCAGCAAAGGTAGAGGCATTTAATTCATGATCGGCGTGCAGCACGAGAGCCTGATTGAACGCTTTAATAGCCGTCTCCTCTGGATCCTTGCCAGTCAGCTGATACAAAAAGTTTTCAGCGATAGAAACACCTTTTTTAGGCGCAATCGGCTCCAAGCCCTCGCGTATACGTGCTATAGCTGCCACAATGGTAGGCAATTGCGCCTGAAGCTTGACGGTTTTGGTCACATTAGACTCTCTCGACATATCATCCGCCTCTGGGTCATACAAAGCGAGAGACGATACGGCTGATCTCAAGGCAGCCATCGTGCTCAAATCTTTCGGATATAACTTTAATTGAGTAACAATTTCATCCGGAATAGCAGCGTATTCGCTTAACTGGTTGCGAAGCTCCTGCAATTGCTCTTTATCAGGTAATTTCCCAAACCACAACAAATAAGCTACCTCTTCAAAATCGGCGTTAACAGCCAAATCATCAATGTTATAACCCCGGTACGTGAGAACGCCATCTACGATAGAGCTTATGGAGGAAGTGGTCGCTACGATCCCTTCCAGACCTTTAGTCGCTGTCATCGTTACATCTCTCCTTTGTAAAAACATTGTGAACGGACTTGCAATGTAAACATTTTCAAAAGTAAGATATGCCTTTTAAATAGCCGAGTAATGTTAACGCCATATGTCAATATTTAAACCTTCTTTCACTATACTGGATTTTGTCGTTTATGTGAACATTGAGGGCTATTCCAACACATTCAAATGTTTTATCGCTTCCATAAATAAATTTTTGAAACCCCTTACAAAAAATATTGATTCATTTGCACTTTTTTACACAGGTCTTGTCTCCCCCCTTTCCCGCATATGTATAGTAGAGCATTTATTTTATGAAATACTATCGTAAAAGAAAGGAGTCGTGAGAGCTTGAGCCGGTTAATCCTGAATCGCATATTTCGTGCTCTATGGGTGGCAATCGTGATTGTAGCTCTGTTATTGGGCATATATGTGCTTTTCCCTCTCGTCTATCCTTTCCTATTCGCCTGGCTTGTGGCTTATGCCATGAATCCATTGGTTGGTTTTCTGCGTAACAAAGCCCGTATGCCACGTTGGACGGCTGTCACGGTCTCATTATTTGTATATTTAGGTGGAATTGCAATTATCCTGTCTGCAGCAATCACCCGCATAGTCCGAGAAGTTATAAAGTTGGCCATGACTTTTGACGGGCATATTGAGCGTTTTAAAAGCCTGTTTATCGATTGGACACAAAGCGATTTGATTCAAAATGTAATTATTGAAATTAACCATTTTATCCGGGATAATCCGGATTACCAACATACCATTAACAGTAATATTGATAAAACAACTCAAACCGTCAGTTCGGCTGTCACTACGCTAGTCGCTCAATTTTTTAATGGGGTTTTGAACTTGCTGACCTCTCTGCCTAATATGGGAGCAGTTCTAATGGTTATTGTATTAGCAGCTTTTTTTATTAGTAAGGATTGGGACCGACATAGTCGGATGCTCGCAAACACGGTTCCTGATACGATTCGCAAGCCATTGTCGGATATATGGCACGATCTACGTAAAGCACTGTACGGCTATTTGCGTGCACAGTTTATTATCATCTCCATTACGGCATTAACGGTCATTGTTGGGCTGTTCATATTGCGTGTGGAATCCGCCTTTACCATCGGTTTAATGATCGGGCTGGTGGACTTGCTACCTTATTTGGGGGTTGGCATTGTGATGATTCCGTGGATACTGTATGAGTATATGTCTGGTAATTTGGCGCTAGGGGTAGGATTGTCGATCCTTTATATCATCCTGTTGATTGGACGACAGATCGTGGAGCCTAAGGTGCTGGCCAGCAGCGTGGGCTTAAACCCGCTTCCCACCCTTATCGGTATGTTCATCGGGCTCAAGCTATTTGGCGTTTTAGGACTCATTATCGGACCTGTATCACTCATTGTCGTTGATGCACTGAATCGTGCGAATGTCATTCAGGACTTGCGCAATTATATTCTCGCAGGAAGAGTCCGCTAGATCATGGATAGGAAAAACGGCAGCTCACGTCAAAACCGCCGAAACGTAATACTGCCGTTTTTCATTTTTTTCTCCAGCCACTTTAATAAAAAACGTCGGTACAACGCTCGTGTTAAAGGGAACACCAACGTAAAACCAATAATATCTGTTAAAAATCCGGGGATAAGCAGCAAACTCCCACCAAAAAAGACACATAATCCATCCAGCATTTTACGGCCGGGCATTTGTCCCCGATTCATTTCATTTTTCGCATCGGCAATCACCTTACGACCTTCAAATTGCATCATGGCAGCCCCGATTAGCGTCGTCAGAATAATGAGTAAAATCGTTTTGCCTGCTCCAATCCAGTGACTTACCCATATAAACCCGTACAGCTCCGCCAAAGGAATGAGCAGCAGCAACAGCCACAGACGTTTACGCATCATCATGACTTCTGTCCCTCCCCGCCTGTAAAAGCAAACCTTAATGCAGTGTACAGCTCAGGTAGCGCCTGGTCCAGTCGAACGGGCTTCCATTCGGTGTTCACCCATACGTGACGTGTCATCCCTGTAACGAGCAGCTCTCCCGGCAGCGTGTCTGCCTGGGTCCATACCTTTCCCAGATACCTTTGATGCTCATCATCCGTTACCCGCCGAACCTCATAGATATAGTTTAGACGCAGTCTGGAGAAGTCGGTAATTGCGGTATAAACGGTAATTAAATCATCATATCGAGCAGGACTCGCATATTTCGCATTGATTTCAATAACTGGCAGCAAAACTCCACGTTCCTCCATGATCCGATAGTTAAAACCCGCCTGTCGGATCATTTCGGTGCGCCCGATCTCAAACCAGTTCAAATAATTGGCATGATATACGACCCCCATCTGGTCGCTTTCCTGATAACGGACACGTAGCGGTGCGCCATACCAGCGTAATTCCGTTTGTTTCTCCTCTTGAGTCATACAAGCTCTCCTATCTTTGTGCATCTTTATCTCTATTTTGCCCTCTCTCCATTAAACCATATTTACAGCCCGGGAACAAAAAGAGGGCAGACCGACCGGTCCTCCCTCGCCAATCCTATATAATAATGCCTTTATTATTGTGGCAACGGCTTGGACAGTTTATAATATCCGCTATCCGAAGCCAGCTTAAGCAAGCTCTTAGCTTGGCTTCCCGCCCAGGCGTAACCGAGTCGTCTTTCCTCACTAATTTTCATGATGTCGGTATACTTTTTGCCATCCCGGTCTGAAAAGAAGTATTTATTGTCTTCCACATTATAGAACCGATACCACATTACACTCGATGCGTCCTTTTGGAAAAACTCCGGACCTTGACGATTGTATTTCATACCGTCGATTCGGTTCGCGTCAAACCATTTCAAAGCACTTTGAGCCGCTTTTTTCACTTCAGCGGTTTGCGGCTGGGACATGAGAAAAGCAGTAATGCCTACTGATTCCGTAGTTGTTTTGGAAGGTAACTCAAATGCCCGGGCTTCAACAGATGCATAAGTAGCCGGATCGTGCTGTGCACCCCAGATTGTTGGTGTACCATTATTTACAATTTGAGATTTAATTGTGTACTGGATACCTTTGTTTAGCGCTTGCTGAAGTCTGGAGCGATAAGCGTTATCCAGAATATCGCTATCAAACGGCTGCTTCTTGTTCACAATATCGTCAGCCAAAACCATAACTCTAACCATCGCATCATCATTATAAGTTACAGCATCGGAATAATTACCACGTTTAGGGTATACCTGAGGCCAGCCACCGGAGGAATATTGAGAGGTTAGTACGAAGTCAATTGCTTTTTGTACACTGTTCTTAATATCTTTATTTTTGGTTTTTTTGTATACATCCGCCAAAAAGCGAATCTCGGTTGTCGTCGCCTCGTTATCGAACGTTCCGAGTTCAACACCATCCTTGCTCTTCCATGTGGAGCGTGCAGCTTTGCCATCCCATTTAGATTTATAATTCTTTTCCATAGCTTTGAAGAATCCACCATGTGGCAATTGCCAGGATACAATATTTAAGGCAAGTGTAGTATCCTTGGATGTATTCCCCGTAGAAAACTTACTGAAATCGCGCATCTTGTTTAGGATGCTGTCTGTATTGACAACAGCGGTTGGCTTCGCCACAGCCGACAGCCCAAATAATTGCTCACGATCCAACACACCTGAATTTACATCGTCACCATAAACGTCCCGTCCCACAGCTGAATCTGTGGTAAGCTCATAAGAAGCAGTAGCCGATTCACGTACTGAATCATATGTAGCCGGCACAATCTCCTGTGCCGCAGCCCATGAGGGACTTAGGAGCCCTGACGTTACTGCAATCGCCAAACTTGAAAGCGCTATCATCTTTACAATTGGACACATCTTCTTCTTCATTTGAACCTCTCCCTTATTTTAAGTTGGGTCATTGCGTTCAGTTTAACCTATACATTCTTGCTGAGGATTCTTTTGGATAGTGAGAGGAACTGAACCACTATTTATGCATGATAAATAGTTAGTTGTATTATATGAAAATATATCCAAACGATCAATATATTTTAATTTACTAATAGATTAAAAAAGTTAAAAAACTTTGAAAACAATAAAAATCCTCTTACTAATGCCGGATTAGTAAGAGGATTTTACATAAAGCTAATATAAAGTAGGTCGATGAGCAACATCGCTTAACCAAATCGACCCATGATGTACTCCTGAGTCAGCTCATTTTCAGGATTCGTGAAAATATCGTTCGTTTTCCCATGTTCAACCAGACTTCCGATATAAAAATAAGCAGTATAATCGGAAATTCGTGCAGCCTGCTGCATATTGTGCGTCACAATAACGATGCGCAATTCTTTTTTCAATTCGGTAATAAGCTCTTCTACCTTGCCTGTAGACACAGGATCCAGCGCTGAGGCTGGCTCGTCAAGTAACAGAATTTTCGGTTGAACGGATAGTGCACGTGCAATGCAAAGCCGCTGCTGTTGCCCGCCAGACAGCGCTAGAGCGGAGTCGTGAAGGCGATCCTTGACCTCATCCCATAATGCTGCTTTACGCAGGCTGCTTTCGACGATTTCATCAAGCTGTTTCTTCTTGCGCACCCCACGGTATTTGGGACCGAAGGCGATATTATTGTAAATGGATTTGTAAAAAGGGTTGGGACGCTGCCACACCATGCCAATTTGCTGACGCAGCTTGATCACGTCCGTTTCCGGTGCCGTCAAATCCTGTCCATCCATCCAGATGTGCCCCGTTGTAGAGGAAGATGCAATCTCATCATTCATCCGATTAAGGGAGCGCAAAAAGGTCGATTTACCGCAGCCGGAAGGCCCGATCAGGGCAGTCACTGTCTGCTCGGGAAAGGCTAGATTCACTTTTTTCACAGCCTCAAAGCTGCCATAATAAATACTCAAATCCTCAGTACTGAACGGATGCGGCGGTTGCCCCACAAGCTGTTCCGAACGCGTAGACTGAACGGATGTTGCTGGTGCGGCGGTTTTTGCCGTTCGCGTAATCACATGTTCCATTGTTCTCCATCCCCTTTCTAATCCATTCGTTTGGCAGCTGTCAGACGGCGGTATACAACTCTTCCGAACCATCTTGCACTCAAGTTGAATGCAAGCACAAGCAGCACCAGTACGGCAGAAGCGCCTGCAGCAATATCTTTGGAGTCAGGAGCAATCCCCTCACTATTGACCTTCCAAATATGAACAGCCAATGTCTCAGCAGGTCGCATCGGGTTAATAGGCGATCTAGCATGCAATGGATTCCAATCAGTAAAATCAAGCGGCGGTGTACTCATCCCTGCTGTAAACAGCAATGCGGCGGCTTCCCCGAAAATACGGCCTGCGGCCAAAATGGTACCCGTAATCAAGCTTGGCAGCGCAGCTGGCAACAAAATGGAGGTAATGATTTTCCACTTGGACAATCCAAGCGCAAGTCCAGCTTCTTTTTGCTCCTTCGGCACAGCTCTGAAAGCCTGCTCAGTTGTGCGAACCATCAGCGGCAGGTTAAATACGGCCAAAGCTAAGGCTCCTGATAAGAGGGAAAAGCCAAAATCAAACGTATTTACGATAAGTAGTAGTCCAAACAATCCGATGACGATCGATGGGAAGGAGGACAATACTTCGACGACAAGTCGTATAAAGTCCGTAATTTTCCCCGGCTTTGCATATTGCGCCATGTAAATACCTGCGCCCCAGCCAATCGGAATGGTGATAATCAAAGTTAAGATTAACAAAAATACGGAATTAAATAGTTGTGGGCCAATACCACCGCCTGCACGTAATGTTTGGGGAGCACTGGTTAAAAAGTCAAAAGAAATATGACTGACTCCGCGGGCCAAAATGAAGCCCAGTAATCCCACCAAAAGTGCAACAATGAACAAAGCGAAGAAACAGATTACAAATGTAGCGATCTTGTCGGTCGTTTTAGCTTTCATCAAACCCGGTTTCTCCTTTCAAGCAGCCTTACCAGCAGCACGAAAATGAATGTCATGAGCAGAAGAACAAGCGCCATGCTCCAGAGAGCATTGTTATGAACGGAGCCCATCGCTGTATTCCCCATGCTAAGTGTAATGACGCTGGTCAAGGTCGAAGCGGATTCCAGCAAGGAATGCGGTATGTGCGGAGCATTCCCGATTACCATCTGTACAGCCAACGCTTCTCCGAAGGCACGAGCCATACCGAGAATAATTCCTGTTAAAAGAGCAGGCAACAACGTCGGAATAATAACACGGGCAATTGTCTGCCAGCGGGTAGCACCCAAAGCATAAGAGGATTCACGTAGCCCCCCCGGCAAGGAAGACAACGCATCCGCCATAATACTCGTAATCGTCGGCAAAATCATGACTGACAACACTAGGCAGCCTGCCAGAATGCCGATGCCTTGTCCTCCAAACACGTTCCGTAGCAGCGGGACGATTACGGTCAAGCCGACAAAGCCATATACAACAGACGGAATACCGGATAATAATTCAATCGCGGGTTGAAGGATACGTTTACCCGATTTCGGTACAATTTCCGTCATAAATAAAGCCGCACATAAGCTGAGCGGACTGGCAATTAAAGCCGCCAGTATGGTTACTGCAAAAGAACCCGTAATAAACGGAAGTGCGCCGAAGGACTTAGGCTCGCCATCCGGACTCCATTTGGTTCCAAAGAAAAACTCTCGCAGACTGACTCCATTCACCGCAAATGTAGCTACACCTTTGGAGGCAACAAAATATACGATGGAGACAATAACCGCAACTAAAAAAACGACACAAACCGACGTATATATGCGGCCGGTCCATTCTTCCCAGTAATGTCTTTCTTTCATAACTCGGGATCGTTTATTCTGTTCCATGTATGCCTTCCCTTCAATTGGTCCCATACTGTAACTCCTTTAACCGAAGAATAGAGGCCGGACGCTAGTCCGCCTCTTCTTCGTGAATATACTCGCGTTAGCTGCGTTCATCGAACAGGAGGTGTGACTCTCCTTATTTCGTGATATTACCGTCAGCATCACGTTTCACTTGCATACCTGATACTGGAATGTATCCCAAGTCTACGACATCCGTTTTTTGGATTTCATCTGACAGAATGTAGTCCAGGAATGCTTTCACATGCTCTTTTGGCTCACCTTTAGTGTACATATGCTCGTAAGCCCATACTGGATATTTACCTTGTTCTACATTTTCAACGTTAGCTTCAACGCCATCGTATTTCAAAGCAGTTACTGTGTTGTCGATGTAGGACAGAGCCAGATAACCAATCGCACCCGGTGTTTCAGCAATCAGCTTTTTCACAGTACCGGAGGAATCTTCTTGAATGGAGCCCGGCAGATCTTCTGTTTTTTGTCCCAATGCGTATTTTTCAAATGTTGCACGAGTACCGGAGCTGCTTGGACGGTTTACAATAACGATTTTTTGATCCGCACCGCCAACTTCTTTCCAGTTTGTGATTTTACCTGTGAAGATTTGTACCAATTGATCTTTTTTCAGGTCTGTAACGCCTACTTTAGGATTCGCTACCGCTGACATGGCTACAACAGCTACTTGGTGATCGACCAGCTCATCTGCACCGCTCTCCAGTTTTTCTTTTGCAAACACGTCGGAGTTACCGATGTCCGCTTGTCCGCCGGAAACCTGAGTCAAGCCAGTACCGCTACCGCCGCCCTGTACTTGAACTGCAATGCCTTTATATTTATCGACAGCCATAAATTTTTGTCCCGCTTGCTCTACCAATGGTTGAAGTGCAGTGGAGCCCACAGCCAGAATGTTTCCTGTCAGTTCAGCAGCTGCTTTATTGTCTGTTCCTGTAGCAGCTTCTCCTTGTGGTGCAGCATTGTTACCTGATCCACAAGCTGCAAGTGCAAATACCATGGTGAGAGTCATCAGAATGAACGGCCATTTTTTCAACATTTTTTATTGTCCTCCCCTTAGTTAAGTGACGGTTTTTTATTTATGACCATCAACACTTTTACATTGTAGGCCTGGAATGTTAGACGAACGACGTGGTTTTGTAAAACAAATATAAAATATTGATAGATAAATTATTTTACGGTATATAATTAATCTATAGTTTGAAATTCATATATGAATGACATATAAGGAGAGCTGTTGGATTCCATGAATATTCTAAAATTGCGTATCTTGATGCTGATCGACAAATTCCATAAGGCGACGGATGTGGCCGAAGCTTTGCAAGTCAAACAACCTACCGTCAGCTTTCATATGAAAAGCTTGGAAAAGGAAATGGGTACTTCCCTATTCTCTCTTCAACAAGGCAGGATTATGCTAACAGAAGCTGGAAAAAAATTATTACCTTACGCAAAGCAGATCATCTCTCTGGAGCAAGAAGCTAGACAAGCTGTAGATGAACTGACAGAAGAGTCACAGGGTCAATTACATCTGAGTGCAGAGTCGATATCAGGTACGTATCTCCTCCCCACTTTGATGGCTAAGTTTGCTGAGCGGTATCCAGATTGTCGTATTCAGTTGGAGATTCAATCCCCGGATGCAATTAAGCAGCTACTGAAACAGGGGGAAATTGATTTTGCTTTTCTCGACGATAGAGATTTTCTTCCAGAGTATACGGTGGCAGAGCCAGTGGCTTCTGATCAAGTAGGAGTTATCCGTTCTGTACGTGCACCTGAAGTCAAATTAGAGGAGTTCGATGGAACCGATATGCTGGACAAGCACACATGGGTAAAATATAGCGGTTCATCCGTTGTAGATCTGTACTCCTCGCTAGTTAAGCCCCATCTGGAAATCAACTCTTGGGAAGCGGTAAAGCAAGTCGTAAGCGGCGGAGAGGCGCTTGCCTTCTTTCCTGCAAGCGGAGTCGATAATCATGAAAATGCTGCTTCCTCGGTGGAGTGGCTTCCTTATCCCGAGGCTGATTATCAAATAAACATCGCGTATCAACAAGATACACACATGAACTTAATGCAACAGGCATTCCTTGATTTCATACGACGAGAAGGACTAGAAATAAAAAGCTAGAGAACATAAAAAAGAGCATCCAAGTCTTATTGACTTGAATGCTCTTTTGCTTGTTGTAACGATACATACAGCCTCGGTATTATTTCACGGAGGCTTTAATTACGCTTGTGCTGGAACGCAGCTAATTTTGATCAGGTTCGTAGAACCGGAATCACCAAGAGGTACGCCCGCAGTAATCACAACCAAATCGCCCTCTTTAACGAGGCCAGATTTGCGACCACCTTCCAGCGCGTTGTCAAACAGACTGTCTGTTGTGTCAACGATTGGTCTGCCTTGTACTGCATGTACGCCCCAGATCAGAGCCAAACGGCGAACTGTTCTTTCCTGTGTTGTCACAGCAATAATCGGAGCTTCTGGACGGTATTTAGAAATCATACGCGCCGTTGTTCCGCTTTGTGTGGACGTCAGAATCGCTTTAGCATGCAAGTCAAGTGCAGAAATAGAAACAGATTGGCTGATTGCTTCTGTGATACTAATCTCTTGAGCCGTTCTTTGTTTTTTGAACAAATCACGGTAGTTCAGAGAGGACTCAGCTTTTTCTGCAATACGTGACATTGTCAATACGGATTCTACTGGATATTTACCCGCAGCTGTTTCGCCGGACAGCATAATTGCATCTGTTCCGTCAAAAATAGCATTCGCCACGTCACTTGCTTCCGCACGAGTCGGACGCGGGTTACGTTGCATGGAATCCAGCATTTGTGTTGCCGTAATAACAGGCTTGCCAGCTACATTACATTTGTTAATCATCAATTTTTGCGCCAGAGGTACTTCTTCAGCAGGAATTTCCACACCAAGGTCACCACGGGCAACCATCAGGCCATCCGAAGCTTCCAAAATTTCGTCCAGGTTGTCCACACCTTGCTGATTTTCGATTTTGGAAATGATTTGAATATGACTTGCGTTGTGTTTCGCCAGCAATTCACGAATTTCCAGTACATCACTTGCTTTACGAACAAAAGAAGCCGCGATGAAATCAATGTCCTGCTCAATGCCGAAAATGATATCATTAGCATCTTTCTCCGTAATACCAGGCAAAGAAATTGCAACGCCTGGAACGTTAACGCCCTTCTTGCTTTTGATCGTTCCGCCATTGACAATGCGGCATTTGATTTCAGTGCCTGATACTTCAATAACGGTGAGTCCGATCAGACCATCGTCGATCAGAATGGTGGAGCCGGGCTCCACGTCCGAGGGAAGATCTTTGTACGTAATAGAAATACGATCTTGCGTACCGAGAATTTCTTCCGTTGTCAGCGTAATGAACTCGTCCTGAACAAGCTCAATAGGTTCAACTTCGAGCTTTCCTGTCCGGATTTCCGGCCCCTTCGTATCGAGCAAAATAGCAACATTTTTGTTAAGCTCCTTACAAGCTTGACGGATGTTTTTAATCCGGTTGCCATGCTCCTCGAAATCACCGTGAGAGAAATTCAGGCGGGCTACGTTCATACCAGCCAAAATCAGTTTCTTCACATTTTCCAATGACTCACTGGAAGGACCGATGGTACATACAATCTTAGTTTTGCGCATTTGGGTTTTTCCTCCGTTTTCAAAGGTGCTACTCTTTATATCTTTTTCCAACAATTAAATCTACTACACTTTTTCCTATTTGTATAGGAAGTTCGTCATATTTATTGTTACCCGTTTACAGCGTATTACAACATAGGTTCAGTTTCCGAAGACTTCAAGAAGGTGTATTGACCTATTTTTCGGAATTTTTGATACCGATCTTCCCTCAATTCATCGCAGCTCATATTGGTAAGTTCCGCCAAATGACGTTCCAATAGCTCCTTGATTGCGGCAGCGGTCACTTCATAGTTACGATGCGCGCCCCCTTTCGGCTCCGGCACAATATCCTCGATAATTTCCATGCGAAGGAGGTCATTAGCCGTAATCTTCATGGCTTCAGCTGCCTGATCGGCCTTGGAAGCATCTTTCCATAGAATCGAGGCTGCACCGTTTGGAGAAATGGCCGAATAAATGGCATGTTCCAGCATCAGCACACGGTTACCGACTGCAAACGCAAGCGCACCGCCGCTTCCACCCTCGCCGATGACCACACAAATAACAGGCACCGAAAGCTTTGCCATCTCCCGCAAGTTGCGGGCAATCGCTTCCGATTGACCTCTCTCCTCTGCTGTATTACCCGGATAAGCGCCCTTCGTATCAATGAATGTAATAATAGGGCGTTTAAATTTCTCAGCCTGCTGCATCAGACGCAAGCCTTTACGGAATCCTTCCGGATGGGCACTACCAAAAAAACGTGCAATGTTATCTTTCGTATCCTTACCACGCTGCTGGCCAATGACGGTCACCGGAATACCATTCAGCTTGGCAATCCCGCCTACAACCGCCAAATCATCTCCAAACAAGCGGTCGCCGTGTAATTCAATAAAATCCGTAAACACCTGCTCTATCAGATCAAGAGATGTTGGTCTTTGATGATGACGAGCCAAATGCATTTTTTGTGGTGCTGTAATGTTCGAATATATTTCTTCTTCCATCTCGAGATAACGTTCCTCGAGACGGTTGATTTCATCTGTAAAATCAATTTGCTTATCCTGTCCGAATTGCTTGAGTTCTTCGATCTTCTGTCGCATCTCGACCAGGGGCTTTTCATAAGGCAATTCGCCAGCCATCTATTCCTCCCCTTTCACACTGTGTAGATCAAGCAGTTGCCCAAGGGTATCGCGCAGTTCCTTGCGATGTACAACCATATCCAATTGTCCGTGCTGCAAATTAAATTCGGAAGTTTGAAAATCATCCGGCAGCTTCTGTCTGATTGTCTGTTCAATTACAATACGCCCTGCAAAACCGAATACAGCTCCTGGCTCTGCGATATTAATATCTCCAAGCGTAGCAAAGCTAGCGGATACTCCACCTGTAGTCGGGTCGGTGATAACAGAAATATACAGCAATCCCTGCTCATCCAGACGAGCAAGAGCAGCACTTGTTTTTGCCATCTGCATCAAGCTTAAAATACTTTCCTGCATACGTGCCCCGCCGGAAGTCGAGAAAATTATTAGCGGCAGACGCTTGTCTATTGCTTGCTCAATGGCGCGCGTAATTTTCTCTCCTACGACTGAACCCATACTACCAGTAAAAAAGTCAAAGCTCATCACAGCAACGACAACAGGGTGTCCATAAATAAGGCCGTCGCCCGTAACGACAGCCTCTCGCAAGCCAGATTTCAGGGTCTGTTGCTCCAGCTTGCTCGCATATCCCGGAAAGTCCAGCGGGTCAACCGAAATCATATCGGCATCATATTCCGTAAACGTGTCTTCGTCGAGCACCATGCGAATACGATCCATTGCATTCAAACGCATATGGTATCCGCACACCGGACACACTTTCAAATTTTTCTCTAGTTCTTTGCTGTATTGAATACTTCCGCACTTGCCACATTTGGTCATAAGACCTTCGGGAATTTCCCGTTTGGGACGATCCGGCATGTCCGCTTGATCGCCGCTCAGCGCCCGTTCCGAAGGGATGGTCGCGTATTTACGCTTCTTTTGGAATAAATCTTTAAACACAACTACACCTCTCCAGCCGTTTATTTGTCAGCCGTAACCGATACAAGGTCCTCTACCGTCTATGCGGCACCTCTAAGCATTATGTTCATACACACGTCAACGCCTGTTCCTAAAACATTACCGCCGATCGTGCATCCTTTGTTCCACTCATGCTGCTGTATCACTTCCGCCGTTCCGGACTCAAGGGCGCAAAATCGAATTAAGCACTTCCTGAATTTCTTCGACTTCACCCGAAGGCACAAGTATCTCAAACTGTTGCTTGGATGCGCTGATGGCCCGGGCCTGCACCATAAAACCTTCTTCAGACAGTTTGAGCTTAATCATGTCAGCCAGTCTGGCCGTCGGTGCAATATAAATCACCGTCCACATGCCTTGTTTCTACCCCCTAAGCCTCAAGTTTTGAGCCCATATAATAGACTCATGATAACATACCTTACTTTTTTCCCGCAACAAAAGCCCTCCTGATCATTTAAGTTCCGTCGGAGGGCCTAGAAAATCATCAACTCTGTTTACACAGGTCAACTAAGCGTCCAATGATGCAGGATAATGCTTGGCATGGAGACTCCGATGTGCAATTCGCGAAGAAGCAGCGGCAGCCAGTCCGGCGACAAGATCGTCTAAAAACACATGAATGCCACTGCCTTTTTGGTTCAGCTGTTCGATAATCCCCGTCTTTTCCTTATCCAGATAACCAAAACTGGTTAAGCCAATCATGCCGTACACACTCGTAATTCCAAGAGCTAGTGTCTCGTCCACTCCGTACAGCGGTTCGTCTGCCTCCATAATGGCTTGCAGCGGCTGAGGGAGAAGTTTTTTTTCAGCCAATTCATCGAGCGCAATGCCTGTGAGCAACGTATATTGAACCTCGCGCTTTTGCAAAACCGCTTTGACACTGTCTATACATTCTTCCATCGTCAAATGAGGATAATATTTTAGCTGAAGCTGAAAAACAATGTCCGCAATGGACTCGATACGAATGCCTCTGCGATTTAGCAAAGTTTCTGCATATTCATAGGACATAATTTCCCTCCCGCTTTCACCGTGCAGTTCTATTCTTTCACCGTGCGGGACCTTATGGTGCAGGGTGCGTGTTGAACCCCTGTTCCGCCAGTTTTCCAAGTGTATGCGGGAGGGAAGGAAAATGTTCATTAAACCGTTACAATAAGGGCGGGTTACTGTGTACCTATTATTTGACTTTCACCGTGCCTTCACCCAACATCGACTCCATTTGATCAAAAAGCTGAGGAGAGGGCTTAATACTGTAAGCATCGCTCAACGCCAGCAGACGCTGGTTGCTCTCATAAAAAAGTACGGTAGGCATAGCACCGGGATGCTCCTGTAGCAGCGCCTTGAGACTGACCAACAAGCTGGCGTCCTCCTCAGCCTGGCGGGTGATCTTGACAAACACCCGCTGACGAGTGGTCGGCTCCGCGCTGCGCGGGACCGGCACCTGCTCACCGCGAGCCGCTTCGACTCCGCGCGGTGAAGCCGCCGCCACGGGGCGATCCGCCTTCGATTGAGGCGAAGCAGATGCAGTGGCTGCCGAAGGCGGGGACGACACACGCGACGCGCTCCCGCCTGGGCCGCCAGCGGCAGAACCAGCAGCTGGTAAGGATGCTCCAGCTGCGGCGGACGAGCGCGTACTGGCACGTCGGCGCTGGAGGAGCCGTGCCAGCGAGTCTTCCGCCAGCGGGGCGGTCTCATCCGCAAGGAGCTTGAAGTGCTCGTCCTGCTGCTGCATCTTGGCTCGAAGCGTAAGCAAAGCCCCCTTTTCAATCCACTGCTGGCTCCGCTTCCACACCTCAGGAAACAACACAACCTCACAGCGCTCAATCTGATCCTCCAGCTCAATGAAGGCCATAGCCTTACCCTGCTTGGTCGTAATCGTTTTGAGTGACACTACCATGCCTGCGGTCACAACAACCGTTTCATCTGGCACATCGCCCAGCTCCATCAGACGATCCGCCTCGCTGTTTTCCAAAAGCGACTCAAAATCATCCAACGGATGCCCGGATAAATACAGTCCCAGCAGTTCACGTTCCAGCTCTAACTGCTGGCTGGCACTGAATTTGGGTACATTGGGGTATTCGATATCCCAATTGGGCATTTCCACAAAACCAAACATATCAATTTGCAAGTCATCCCGTTCCTTGCGCCACTTGACGGCTGCATCCACCGTTTCATCCAGCATGGCAAGCAACTGTGCCCGATGACCCGTCAATGAGTCAAAGGCCCCTGCCTGAATAAGCGATTCAATTACTCTCTTATTACATACTCGCAAATCGACACGTCGACAAAAATCGAGCAGGCTGTCGAAAGGCCGTTCCTTGCGAACAGCGAGAATGCTCTCCATCGCCTGTGTGCCAACATTTTTAATTGCAGCCAGGCCGAAACGGATGCTTCCTTGCTGTAATGGAGTAAACAGCACCCTGCTTTCATTTACATCAGGCGGCAACACTGCGATATCCATACGACGGCATTCGACGACATATTCAGCCACTTTCCGATGACTTCCCATCACCGCCGTCAGCATTGAAGCCATGAATTGTACTGGATAATGTGCCTTTAGATAAGCCGTCTGAAATGCTAGCACACCATAAGCAGCTGCATGAGCACGCGGGAAGCCGTAGTCAGCAAAACGAACAATCATATCGTAAACCCTGCCGGCCTCCTCCTCCGTGTATCCCTGCTTGATACTGCCTTCAACAAAATGTCCGCGCTCCAGATCCAGCACTTCGCGCTTTTTCTTGGACACAGCCCGGCGCAACAGATCGGCTTCTCCCAGGGAAAAGCCCGCCATGCGCGAAGCAATCTGCATGATTTGCTCCTGATACACAATAATACCGTACGTATCCTTTAAGATCGGTTCCAAGTCAGGATGCGGATAAGAAATCTCGATCTGACCATGCTTGGCCTGTATAAAGTTAGGAATAAAACCCATTGGACCCGGACGATACAAAGCCAGGACAGAAATGATATCCTCAAATACACTCGGCTTCAAATCCTTGAGTACCCGGCGTACACCGGCCGACTCCAGCTGGAATACACCTCCTGTATCTCCTTTGCCCAGCAAGTCATAGGTATGGGGATCGTTATCGGGAATACGGCTAAAATCAGGCGTGTCTCCATGCTCTTCCGCAATCCAGTGTATGCACCGTTCAATAATGGAGAGCGTACGCAGCCCAAGGAAATCCATTTTAAGCAAACCAATGCGCTCTAGATTTTCCATCGAGTACTGCGTCAAAGGTACTCCTTCGCTCCCCTCTTGCAGCGGAACCGCATCGGTCAATGGAGTCCGCGAAATGACAACACCCGCTGCATGTGTCGAAGCATGACGAGGCATTCCTTCAACCTTGATCGCCATATCCAACAGTTCACGTGTCTTGTGCTTCGTTTCATATAGCGTTTTCAGCTCCGGGGTAATTTCTAGCGCATGACGGATATTAATACCTAGCTGCGCCGGAATCAGCTTGGCTGCCTTGTCCACCTCGCCATACGGCACGTTCAATACACGGCCGACGTCACGGACAGCGGCTCTTGCCGCCAGCGTTCCAAAGGTAATAATTTGCGCTACATGCTCATTTCCATACTTCTGTACTACATAGTCAATAACCTCGTCACGCCGCTCATCACTAAAATCGATATCTATATCCGGCATACTAATTCGTTCGGGATTCAGAAACCGTTCAAAGAGAAGGTTGTATTTCATCGGATCGACATTCGTGATGTTAAGCACATAGGCAACCAAACTGCCTGCTGAGGAACCACGCCCCGGTCCCGTTGCAATCTTATGCTTATGTGCAAAGGCAATAAAATCCCATACAATCAGGAAATAATCGCTGAAACCCATACTGTCAATGGTATTCAACTCATAGTTTAGCCGTTGGTTCAGCCTTTCCCGTTCCTCCGGCTGCTTCCATCCGGAATCGCTTCCATAGCGACGCTCCAGCCCTTGCACGCACAGATTGCGTAAATAGGACGAAGAGGTCATTCCTTCCGGCAGCGGGCGATATTCAGGTAAAATGGATTGACCGAATTCCAGCTCCAGTTCGCATTTTTCAGAAATACGCACCGTGTTGGCGATGGCTTCTGCCACATGCGGGAATAAACGAGCCATATCCTCCTGACTTTTCAGATACAACTGACGTGTTGGTATACGCAAACGCTCCTCATCGTCAACTGTCTTTCCTGTCCCGATACAGATCAGAACATCCTGCACGTCCGCATCTGGCTCAGTCAAGTAATGCACGTCATTCGTCGCGACCAGTGGAATATCCAGTTCCTTCGCCAGTGCGATCAAGAGAGGATTTACACGTTTTTGCTCCGAAAGACCATGATCCTGGAGTTCCAGATAAAAATCATCGCCAAAAATGTTACGATATCGTTCCGCTGCTCGTCGTGCCTCGGCTTCCCGACCATGCAGTAAATGCTGCGGCACTTCACCGCCCAAACAAGCGCTCAGGCATATGATGCCTTCGTGATGAGCAGCCAAAGCCTCCATGTCGATGCGCGGCTTATAGTGAAAGCCCTCCAAATGGCCGATGGAGCACAGCTTCATCAGATTTTGATAGCCTGTTTTATTTTTGGCGAGCAAAATCAAATGATATATGGGCTGATCCTTGCGGCTGCCACGCTCCTTGCGCGATCCTGCCGTCATATAGGCCTCACACCCAATAATCGGCTTAATGCCGTTCTCTACACACGCTCTATAAAAAGGAATGGCACCGTACATGACTCCGTGATCTGTAAGGGCCAGCGCCTTCATTCCGTAAGCTGATGCCTGTTTGACCAACTCCGCGGTACGAGCCGCGCCGTCCAGCAGGCTGTACTCGCTATGAACATGCAAATGCACAAATGAACTCATGCGCTTCTCTTCCTTTCACCGCTTGATTTTCTTCAAACTATTTTATCATATCCGCGTTAGTAGCGCCCATAGAATAAAAGTACAGACCTCGGCGGACAAGCGCGGTCTTGATTCGTATACCTAAGGAGGAAAAGAGCATGAGCACTTTTATATCCAAAGCGATTCTCGACTTCTTCATTGCTTTCGGCATCGTGCTCGGTGGAGCCATGCTCGGCGGAATGGGAGCTGTGGTATCGCTTCAGCCGCCCACCCAGACGATGCTAGAGGTTGCCGGAAGAATTAAAATATGGGCGCTTGCTGCCGCTGTGGGGGGAACGATGGACCCGATCCGGGTCATTGAAAGCAATATGTTGGATGGTAATTTGTCACCTGCCATTAAGCAGATATTGTATTTGATTTTCGCCTTTTTAGGCGCTCATATGGGTGCAGAGCTGGTCAAGTGGGTATGCGGCAACGGACGACCGTGAGGTGAAACGACTATGAGAGTTCCCCCTTTTGAGCGCCTGCGTCCTTTTATGCAATTGTCCTCCGTCTTTGTACTCGGTATGATTACGGGAGGCATGATCTACAACGTCATCTGGCATGCCAGCTTCAATCAGCTATGGACGAACAACCAGGATCTCCAATTCCAGCTCCAGCAAGCCGAGGAGGACAACAAAACATTGCGCAAATACAGCAAGCGCCAAACCGTTGTCAAAGAAATCAAGCTGATCGCGGAGGAAGCTTCGGCCGAAAAAATTGATTCTATCAACCTGAAGGAACTTCTTCGCCGTGTCAGTCGTGATCTGGAGGTGCTGCGTGGCAGAGATATGTTCGAGATTGACTCTGACAGCAAGCTGGTACGTATGTTGCTGCACCAAAAAAAATACACCGTTCGTGACAAGGAGTATACGATCCAGGTCAAAACGATGCTTGTAATGGAAGGCGTGCTGCAAATTTGGCTGGAAGCAAAAGAAAGATTGCCTGAAAGCCACTAGTCGATCTATTCGACTTCACACCTTACTCCGATCCATTGTAGACTAACCATGTTCAATGGAATGAAGCGTCATCACTGCTTTGCATACCAAATGATTTTCCCGTGAAATTGCAATTTCTAGCTTGCAGGTGCGGCGACTCATCTCGAGCAGCATCGGACGAAGAACGACAGCATCTTCTATCTGTACGGGTCTAATAAAATATGTCGTCAAATTGTCCAGCACATAATCCTTGCCGCTCATGTCTCTAGCTGCCCGGTAGCCCGCTTGTGTCATCACGTTGACCAGTACGCCTTCCGAGATCGTACCTAAATTGGTCGCCATTTGCGGAATGATAAACCCGCGAAAAAATAACGATCCGTCCTCATTACGCTCCTCAGCAAACCCGTTCCAGATCAGCTGGTCGAACGTCTCGCCAAGTTGCGGCTGCTTTTGGGCGTTACGCAGCGCCTCCAGCACCTCACGCCGTGTAACGGACCCGAGCAGCTTGCGGTTGCGGTCCACGACCGGCAAATAATCCACACCTTCCCACGCCATCATTTGCGCGGCTGAAGCCAGCGAGGTCTGGTAGGTGACCGTTATCGGATTGCGGATCAGACATTTATCCATCGTATGCTCAGGTTGAAGCCCCTCCACATCTTTGCGGCTGACGATACCAATTAAACGATTCCATTCATCCACGATTGCAAAATGATGATGTCCGGTCGTCACCGAAAGTTCTTCAAACTCGGTAAGCGTGCTGTTGATTTTCAAGGTCAACGTTTTCGGTTTGCCTGCCGCAATATCTTCAATCAGCATAATTTTCTTTTTGATCAAGCGGTCAAATATGGCTCTATTAATCATAGATGCCACTGTAAAAGTATCATGGCGTGAGGAAATAATCGGCAGACTGATCTTGTCTGCGAGCTGCTTAACCTCTCGGCTCGTACCGAAGCCCCCTGTGATCAGCACACCTGCCCCCTGCTCCAATGCAAGTGAATGCGCATCCTCACGGTTACCTACGATCAGCAGACTGCCTGCATCAATATAACGGGCCATGGCTTCCTCGCGCATCGCTCCGATCACATACTTGTGCAAAGGCTTCTCCAGTCCCTCACTTCCGCCCAGCACATGTCCTTCTACAATATTCACGACATCTGCAAAGGTCAGCTGTTCGGACAAGCCGCGCGGGCGCTTCTCCACTCGTACTGTTCCAATCCGTTCCTTGGTAATGACAATTCCCAGGTTTTCAGCTTCCTTCACGGCCCGATAGGCCGTTCCTTCGCTGACGCTCATTTCTTTAGCCAACCTGCGCACAGAAATTTTGGAGCCTATTTTCAACTGCTCGATATGTCGCAATAGCTGCTCGTGCTTCGTAACTGTTTCATCTAGCCCGTCCAACTCTGTTACACCCCCAACGTCCAATCTGTATCATTCTGTATCTATTATAGCACAAAATCCCTTTATTTAAGACCTTTGTTCATTTTGAGTTCTCTGCTTTGGAAATAGCAAAAAAAGCGATCCCCTCTTTTACAAGGACCGCTTCTTACTATGATTGATTTGTAATCTGAGAGACAAGCCCAAGACAAGCTAAAAAAACTCACTGCATGCTGCCTTTGTCAGCTTTTTTATCCCATTTCATCTGCCACTGCTGCATTTTGGCCCGCCGCACACGCTCCAGCGTTTTGCGCTTTTCCTCATCCACACCCAGCAAAAAATGCATGTTCGCTCCGATGACTAGCAGCGCAAAAAGTACCCATACTATCCCAAAGCCGTTGACCCAGTTCAAACCGCCTGCAAGCGAGATGCGTGGTAACGCGACCAAGACCATAGCCAGCGCAATCAGTGTATACAAACCATGTTTCCATTTTTTAAAAGAACCCAATCGTATCCCTTCCTCTCCCTGTGACTCTATGTATCTAGTCTATGAGAGGACAGAAAGGAATATGAGACAAACTTACAGAGATGAACCGTACAAATCTTGAAGGCTGTCTGCAATAATTTTGTTAACGTCCTCAATAATCACGCTCAGGCGACGTTCAGCGTCGAACAGGCGACGGATGTTGAGGTTCAAGCTAAGTACCTCGAACAGCTTCTCCATCTTTTCCATCTCTTCCTGTGCTGGCATATCACCGCTCATCATGCGTTGTTGTACTTCCATTTGGCGTTCACGGAAATCGTCGAGCATTTTCTTGGCTTCTGGATCTGTTTCGATCAGCTTCATCGCTGACGTAATTTCCTCTACCTCTTTGCTTTCCTTCAATGCTTTTGCTAAATCATGGGCTTTGTCATAGATGTTCATGATTGTTTATTCCTCCAATACAAGTTTAGTGTCAACATTTCACATTGTCCGTCAATCACCAAGGGATATATGTCCTCATATGATGAATCAGTGCTATTACAGCCCATTCACGTTTCCCGTTACTTTCAAGACATCAAGTTGCTGCCCGGAAGGAGATCCACGATGTCCATCAAAAAAACAACGATTCAAATCATCGGATCGGGCATCTTGCAGGATGACGTACTCATGGTCGGCGAGTCCTTGCTTCGCAAATGGAAAATATCCGCTGGCCACCCCGTTCAGCTCGCCTTCGGTTCGTTCCGCCAAGAGGTTACCGTCATATCGGTGCCCCGCTATAGCGGCCTACGTGTGGGAAGCGTGCTAGCCCGAAAAATGGGGCTTCATGCCAATTGTGATCTGCGAGTAACCTACAGCCGAGGTCGCCGGACACTTCGAGTGGGCCCACTTATTAGCGTGCTGGTCAGTCGGGACTATCCCGAACAGCCCGACAAGCCTTTCGGGTCGATCACCCTGTTCTGCCGTGAACTAGTCGGGGAATGCCGCAGACAAGGAGCATATGTGTATTTCTTCACCCCGGAGCATATCGGAAGTCAGCCCGGGCGAGTTCAGGGATGGGTGTATGACGGAGGCTGGAAAAAGACGGTCATGCCCGCCGGCGATGTCGTCAATAATCGTCTTACCTCCCGTAAACTCGAGAACAGAACTAGCGTACAGCATTTCATGAAAGAAGTAAAATCGCAGTACGGCACGACCATTTTTAACGAAAAGTTTTTGGATAAGAATGAAGTATTTGATGCGCTTAAATCAAATTCTTCACTGCGCAAGTATTTACCCGAGTCCCACTTGCTGCAAACTTTTGTTGTTTTCAAAAAAATGTGCAACCAGTATCCCGCTGTTTTTCTCAAGCCAGTGCGCGGAAGCCTGGGTAAAGGCATAATGCGCATTAACAAGCAAACCGATGGCACCTTTTCGGTGCTATCCACAACAGCGGGCACACCCCGCAAGCAAACATATGCCAACGTCGATAAGCTGTACAAAAGCTTGGCGGGAAAAATGAAAACAACACGCTTTCAACTCCAACAGGGACTTACCTTGATTGATCACGGTAAGCGTCCGGTCGACTTTCGTGCGCTTGTACAGAAAAATTCGTCCGGAACCTGGACCGTAACATCCATTGTCGCTCGGATCGCCGGAGGAAGCCACTTTGTGTCCAATCTGGCAAGAGGCGGCACGCTGAGTACTGTCAAGGAAGCACTTGCCAAGACCACGCTGCCCGCAACCGTTAAATCGAATGGGCATACCTCTCTCAAAACAGCAGCACTGGATATCGCAAGCGGAGTAGAAAAAGCAATTCCCGCCCATTTCGCGGAATTTGGTATTGATCTGGCAATAGACAGCACGGGGCGCATCTGGTTGCTGGAGGTCAATTCGAAGCCATCGAAGAATGACAACACGCCGTTAAATGATCAGAAAACTCGCCCGTCCGTTAAAAAAATGATTGAATACTGCTGTTATTCAGCCGGCTTCAAATGAATTCATCTCTTCCAGAGTCTGGCTGCCAAAGGAGCTGTTGTCGGTGTCTCTTGTTGTGCCAGGCACGCTGGGCGTGCTTGTTAGCCGGAATCAGGCCGCCACTCCCCCTATTACCGAAGCCGATTTTTGCCGCAGGCTAAGTCTGTTGGGCAGGCGCTCTGATCTTAGCGTAATGGCGTTTACCGTCGAAGGAGTTTCACCTGAAGATCACTCCATACGAGGTTATGTTTATCGTAACGGAGTATGGACATCCGGCCGCTTTCCGTTGCCGGATATTGTGTATAACCGCTGTCTCCATGTCCACGAGAGCCAGAATGTCAGGCGCACACTGGAAGACATGGCGGAGCAAAATTCGCGCAAGCTCATCTACTGGTCGCGTAACTTACCTGGCAAATGGCAGGTGTATCGCGCTTTACATGCGGTAGATAAAGTACGTCCTTTTGTGCCGCCTACGGCGCCTTACCGGGACACGGCCCAGCTTGTGGAATGGCTAGGACGCCATTCGGAGCTGTTTATGAAGCCACAGACCGGAACACATGGCAAGAGCACACTGTATCTCCGGCTGGCAGAAGGAGGCCAGGGACTACTTGTACAGGGTAGAGACTCCCGTAACCGTCCGTTCCGGCGTTTGTTTCCCGAATTGGATGCAGGATTGTCATGGATCCACGGAATTGCACACAAACGCGCTTATATCGTGCAGCCTTATTTGAAATTAACAAGCCAAAGCAATCATCCCTTTGATGTTCGCGCACTCATGCAAAAGGATGGTAACGGCCATTGGCGCCTGACGGGCTTTGCTGTAAGAGAAGGCAGAAAAGGAACTCTGACTTCTAATCTGCACGGTGGGGGCGAAGCCCATCCGGCTGAGCCATACCTTCGTGAACAATTTGGCGCGGACACCACGCGTCTCATCATCGGGCAGATGAGGGCGCTGTCCTCGACCATTACCAGGGCGCTTGAGGAACGTTATGGCCGCCTTGGCGAGTTGGGAATTGATTACGGTATTGACCAGAGCGGGAACATCTGGCTATTGGAGGTTAATTCCCGACCTGGTCGGGCCGCCTTTTTTCAGACCCGTCAGCCGGAGTGCGCTTTCCAGTCGGTCAACCGCCCGCTCGAATATGCTCGATATTTAATGACCCATTCCAAAGCGACAGGGCCAAAGGGCGCGGGCGCCTCCCTTGAACATACGGTATAGGAGGATAAACAGATGAGTTTAACGCATTGCAATGTGCATTTCTCACAGCAGCCCGACAAGGTGGCGTATATATCCACTGCCTTGTTGAAAAGCCTTAAATTATCCGGAGCCAAGTCCGTTCGTCTGCGGCTCGGTAAGGATCAGATTCCCGCTACAGTAAAACCAATTCAGAAGGCGGGACGCCATCTATACTTGACCTCCGGCTTACGTAATGCAATCCGTGTTCCCAAAAGCGGGGCCATCTATTTGCGGAATCTGGATGGTGATATACAGCTAGGGCCGTTGATTGGCGTGCTGTCTGACGGTACCACCTCCACCACTCGCCCTTTCGGATCGCGCACAGGCTTTATTAAGCAACTGCTGAGGGAAGGCAGCAAAAAATCTTATATTTTTGCCTTCACCCCTCGGGATATCAACTGGCAAAATGATACGATTAACGGCTATTTTCTGTCATCCAGCGGGGAATTCACACGTAAACTTGTACCTTTGCCGGACGTGATCTATAACCGTTTGCCGAGCCGTCGCTCTGATTTTTCCCCGGCGATCAATCAACTACGCGAACGCTTTTCCCGCAAACGAATTCCCTTTTTTAACTGGAGCTTTTTCAATAAGTCCGATATCTATAATCTGCTGGAGAATAACCCAGATGTTAACCGCTATGTCCCTGAATCATATATGAATCCCAGCTCTGAACGTATCCGAGGTATGCTGGAGCGACATCAATTTGCTTATTACAAGCCAAGTGGAGGCAGTCTCGGTAAAGGAATCTATCGTCTGTCCCATGTTCCCAAGCAAGGATATTATGTGAGGTACCGTAAGAAAAGTAGCAATGTATTGCTAAAATTCGCCTCTTTTAATTCCATGCTCAGGATGCTTCACTCCAATCAGGGACAGATGTTAAAGGGTTATGTCATTCAACAGGGTATCCAGCTGATCGAGATTGACAATTGCCCGATTGATTTCCGGTTTCACATGCATAAAAATGGAAATAATCAGTGGGTCGTCGTCGGCATTGGAGCCAAAAAAGCCGGACGTGGCAGTGTCACAACCCATATCAAAAATGGCGGCTCCCTTATGACACCTGAACAGGCGTTGAACCGGGTATTCGGAGACCGGGCGGGCGAAGTGCTTCAACGTGCCAAGAACGTAGCAGTTACGCTCGCTGAAGCCATTGAACACCATCACCAGCATCTATTGGGTGAAATCGGCTTTGATCTGGGCATTGATCAGGATGAAAAGGTATGGATGTTTGAAGCCAACTCCAAGCCAGGCCGATCCATTTTTCAGCATCCATCGTTGCGTGCGGAGGGTAAAGCATCCGTGGAGCATATTTTGGACCACTGTCTTTACCTCAGTAAATTCCGCAGAAAAGAGGAACTATGAATACCCGGGCGGAGCATAAGCCAGTCGTTGCTGTATTGACAGTGCACGACGAAGGGCAATTTTTCAAGGGAAATCAGCGCAATTTCAGGGATATTCTTGAAACGGGAACACGGATGGGATATCAGGTGTACATTGTTACCGTCAGGGACCTGAAACTGGCAGATGAGACGATTAAGGGCTATGTCTTCAACAAGAGCTTACAGACGTGGGAGGAACAGAATTTTCCACCTCCACAGGTCATTTATAATCGCATCCCCAACCGTAATTATGAACTTAAAACCTCTGTGCGCACAAAGTTGGATGAAATTTCACATGCCTCAGGCATTGAGCTGTACAATCCAGGCTTTTTTAACAAATGGGAACTGTTCAAGTGGTTGCGCACCTCAGAAACGACTCGTCAGCTTGTTCCGGCAACCAAACGGTTAAGCAACCTGTCTTCCTTAGGAAAAATGCTGTCTACGTATCCATACCTGTATCTCAAGCCGGAAAACGGTAAGGCCGGAAAGGGAATTATGATTCTTAAATTCCTCCCAGACCATCTAATGGCTTACAGACTGACCATTCAGCATGACAAAAAAAGTGTAACCTACAGATCTGTATCGCTATCCCGGCTGTGGGGACGTATCCGACGGGAAGCAGGCAACTCACCTTATATCATTCAACAGGGTATCGATCTGGCAACCCATCAGAAAAAACCCTTCGACCTGCGTATCCTGGTACAAAAAAATATCCGTGGCTCCTGGAGTATCACCGGAGTCGGTGCCAGACTGGCCGGTAAGGGGAGCATTACCACACATGTCCCGCGTGGCGGGAGTGTAGAGGACCCTTTCAAGCTACTGTCCTCACTGTTTGGGCCTGAGGACAGCACGGATCTACTGAACAAAGTTAAAAGTACGGCCATACAGATTGCACGTCAAATTGAACGCGCATCCGGTCTTTCTCATGGCGAAATGTCCATGGATCTGGGCGTGGATACGCTCGGAACCCTCTGGTTTTTTGAGGCCAATGCCAAACCAATGAAATTTGACGAGCCGGAAATCCGCCAAAAGTCGCTTAGACGCATATTCCAGTACAGCTCCTTTTTGGCCGGACGAATGAAATCATGATCAAGGAAGTGGAATCATGCCGCAAATTAGCGATGTTCAACATTTGCCTGCCCGGAGCTGGCTGCTGAGACGACGACAGTTGCTGTTTTTGGCCCGCAGCTCAGGGGGCATGCGCATTACTCGTAATGCTCTGCGGCAGTTGGCCGTTTTAACGCCCGAGCAATTGAACACCCCTGGCTCCTCCCTCCTGTGTGCATTTGTGCGCACGGAGAAGGGGCTGCGGATTGCCGGATTTTCCCTCGCTCTGAATTACGGGGAGGATGCTTGCATCGTAATTGTTCGTCCGCTTTACCGGGGCCGCAGACTGGGCGCTAGACTGCTGTCCGCCCAGCTCCAACAGCTGCGCCGTCTAACGTGCAGCGTAGCCGCCGACAATATGTCCAGTCTCAAAACCTGTTTCCGCGCTGGGCTTGTTGCGCATGAAATGACGACTGGACCAACCGGGAAACCCACGCTGATATTTCACGGAGAGTTATCCCAAGATAAGCAGACGGCAGAGGAAGGTGGAATGCTGTGCCAAAACCTGTCCTAGGCATCATGACTTTGTATTTGAACAACAAGAAGCAATTAGAGGAACGCGACATATATGAGCGCATGATTGCAGAAGGGAAACGGCTGGGACTGGATATGTATGTATTCACTCCTGCGGATGTCCATAAGGATCGCAGGCTGCTCCTTGCCCAAATCTATGATCCACACAGCGGAAAATGGAGCCGAAAGTGGCGAGAGTTCCCAGACATGATTTTCGACCGTTGCCGGGTACAGCGCAGTGAGCGATATCGTCAGTTGAAGCAGTTCCGATTGCAATACACAGACCTTGTATATTTAAACCGACCGCTGAGTAACAAATGGGTCATTCATCAGCAGCTTGCGAGAAGGTCTGCCTTTCGCCCCCATTTGCCTGCAACAGAGCTGTTCAGTGGATTTCATAGTGTCAAACGGATGCTCAAACAGAATTCACTAGTGTACCTCAAACCGATTAACGGTACGGGAGGCCGAGGTATTTTACGTATTGAACCTGTTAACAAGCAAGGAGGCCTGTATCTGATTGAGGGCCGCAATCGCAAACGCCATATCATTCCCCAGCAGCGGGTACGTCTAGACCGTCTGGAGCCGCGTCTGAGCAGCTGGAACATGGATAACTACATTGTTCAGGAAGGCATTCCTGTGCAGTTGCCGAATGGCAGAGTCCATGATTACCGTATGCTGGTACAGAAAAATGGCCAAGGAGTATGGGAGCTAACCGGATGCGCGGGGCGCATCGGGGCGCATCGGAGTGTCACTTCCAACCTGCATGGTGGAGGCAAGGCAGTACCGATGAGCCAATTGCTAACGCAATGGATTCGTGATGAAAGCCATAGAGAGAAAATCATCAAGCAAGGGGAAAAACTCGGACTGGACATCGCTGCGTATCTGGAAGAAAGCTACGGGGCATTGTGTGAGCTTGCACTCGATTTGGCAATTAATAAGCACGGTCATATATTTGTGCTGGAAGTCAACCCGAAGCCAGCCCGTGAGGTCTTTTCGCGTATTGGTGAAAAAGAAACCTATCGTCGCTCCATCGCCAAGCCCATGGAATATGCCTTGTGGGTCTACCACACACAAATTAATCCAAAGCCTCAGGCTGACCACAAAGCAGAAGATAAAACAGAAGATAAAGCAGAAAATAAGACAGAAAATAAGACAGAGAATAAGACAAAGGAAGGCTCCGCGTAAAGTGGCTGCCTTCCTTTCTTTTTTTCATCTGCCCGACAGTACCAGCATGTTTAATTATATGGTGCGTCGAGCCTATTTATAACCAATAACCTGTGTTTCACAGTTACTCAGCGTTTTTATAAAGTGTAAGCAGTTGCGTAAAGTCTGTAATAATCGCATCGGACCCCTTCAACTCATCGTCCACACCAAATCCCGCATAAGCGCAACCGATCACCGTCTGTCCGTTCTTTTTGCCTGCTTCCACATCTGAGGAACGATCTCCTACCATCCATACGTTCGAAATATCGTGCTTGCTCAATAGAATTTCCAGCAAATTCACTTTGGAAAGCGTGCTGTACTCCCCAGCGCTGTACAGTCCTTCAAAAATGGGAACCATTTCATACGCAGCAGCGATCCCCTTTACATAGTCCTCCAGACCGTTACTAGCTACGAACAATCGGACACCTTGCTCATGAAGGGCCTGGAGTGTTTCTTTTACATGTGGATACAGGGCATGACTTCCGCTCTTCAATCCCTCCAGTTCCAGCTGAAGCAGCAGCTCGTCCGCTCTTCTATGGGCCGCTTCGCTGGCTTCCGGCATCACTCTTCTCCAGATTTCATCCAGCAGCATGCCCAAACTATTCAAAATAAGCTCCTCGGGAGGAGTCTCTCCTTCATAAAGCCCTTCGGCGCGCAGCGTATCAAACAGCTTGTGGTACGCAGGAAGCAATAGCGTCTCCGTCTGAAAAAGTGTACCGTCCATATCAAATACCATAGCCTCAGGTTTCTTCAACACAGGTGCATTGTTCATGTAGTTATCAGTCATTCCTTTCCTATGTAGGTTTACAACTCTAACCCCTCTCATGATAAGCAATAAGAGAGGTCCGTGTAAACCTCATTGCGCATACCGCTAACTCTTATATTTTTTTAAAACAGTCCTGAAACAATGCAAACCACCCCACATATCCGTGTGTAAGGCACCCCTTGGAAGGTTGAGATCCACACCATTCCAATACGAAAATCCCGCCTGCTCTATCCATTGCTCCATCGCTGATAGATCCACTGTAGGGTAATCAAACGTCAGCAGAAGCATTCCGTCATCGCGTATGGTCCGGTGAAATTCATGTAAGGCTGCCAAAGACTCCTCAGGTGTTAAATGTTCCAGCACTGAAATACATACAATTTTGTCAAAACTGGCATCCTCATAAGGCAGAGCTGTCAGATTGGCATGTGCGGAGTGGAGCCGAACCGGTAAAATCTCCTGAATGCGCTCGGCAGCCTCCTCTCCGATATCCCGCCGCACCTCGGCCAAAATGGCATCCACGGAAACGATCCGTATATCCAGATCGCAAGCATAGACCTGAGCGCAACGGCGGGCCAACTCAAATTTGAATGGATGTGGAATTCCACACGCTGCATCCAGCACCGAATCTTGACCGGACATAAATTGAAGACACCACTCATACTCATAGGGGCGACTCCACCAGCTTTGGGGGAGTCTGTAAATCATGCTGGAGGAGTTGGGGTCAGAATATACAAAAAAGCGAGACAGATACGGGTCAGACATGTTCATGGATGCTGCCTCCTTTTGGAGAGATTTAAATTACTCTTGCAACACAGCACAGTTCATGACCCCGTTTCTCGCCTTGAAGTTTGGCCAACAATCCCATTTGCTCCGTAAAGGCAAGATCACCGTACAAAGGATGGGCTTGCAGCAAGGCATCCAAACCAGAGGGAAGCTGGCGGGTAAACATAGCCACCGAGCGCAATCCAGACTTTTCCAGTAAGAGCGCCAGCGTATGCTCAGAATAATGATATAAATGATCTTCCTCGGTAAATAAAGGTGAATAAACACCATAAGCCTCATTGGTGAACGAGTTTTTGTTGGGCACTGTAATATATAACGTCCCGTCAGGTTGAAGCTGTTCGCGTAAATCTGTCAAAAATGCAACAGGGTCCGCAATATGCTCCAGCACATGCCAGCATGCTACGGCCTCGTATTTGTGATCCAGTGGTAATTCAGTATCTTCTTCTACTTCTTGTATTTCTTGTGCTTCATTCAATTCCTGCATATCACATGCTTCATCGGTTTGAGTATCTTCTTCGGTTTCACCGTTCCAGTAACCCGGCAATAAATCCACGTCATATTTGTGTTTGGCGTAAGCACGCGAGTCTATGGAAGGTTCAATACCCACTGCATCCCAGCCGGCTTGAAGGGCAGCATGGATAAATTCTCCGGTACCTGATCCAATCTCAAGCAATTTTCCTTTACCGGAGCTGAACATATCCAGTAGCATGAGTCCAAAAAGGGCATGATCCCCATAAGTTGACGCTGCTGCACTATCCCGCATAGCAACCCAATCGGCATTATAAATCTCTGCAATCATATCCTCCGGCTGTATATGATCCACATCATTACGAAAAACCAAGCCACAGGAGCCGCACCCCATCAAGGTAAAGCGTTCATAGTTATGAAATACTCCCGTGTCAGACGAACCACACAGTTTGCATTTACTATAAAATACGTTCTTTGTTTCACTTTTAATTTGTAGACCGGAATTATTCATAACCTGGACACTTGAAATCTCGGCAACATCCATGGCGTTCACATCATGGGTAGCTTCATACTCTGGTGTAGTTTCTTTTTCTCCATTTATGTTGTCCTGATCTACCCAAAGCGTGAGTCGGGGGTTCGGGTCCAAAATAGATTCATATTGCTCTTTCCAGCCATAACGAACACTTGGATCAAGCAACTGATATCGCTGAAATTTGGCCATGCGAATAGCAGGTGTACACCATCCCCAATGCTGGATGCGGTAGTTGCTGATTTCACTGGGAAGGTCAAGCACATTTTCTGGAAATCTCCCACAGTGCAAGGACTGCTCCTTCCATTTATAAGAGAACCCTTCCTTATATCGAATTAAAAAAGGACGGTAATATTGATGAGCCTGCCAATAATCATCATCGCGGTAATGCGTGGAATTCCACATATCAAACAACCTGAAACAAATCGTATCCGCTTTCGTTCCCGCTAACAAAGAATGTACCCCTTGAGCAAAACGGGATTCGAACATTTCGTCAGCATCCATATTTAATATCCATTCCGGAAAAGAAGCCAACGTCTCTCTCCACTGTTGCTTACGTAGTTCCAATTCATTGGTAAAAGAAGCTGTTTCATTGCGTATTAAACGTAATGGGATTCCCTTTAGGATCTCACGGCACAACTCTCCGCTATCATCCTGACTGCCATCATCAATAATGACCGCTTCATCAATATATTCTCGATGACTCCGCAGCACGTCAATGAGCTTGCGATCTGCCTCATTGTATACCGTCATGGTCAGCGTCAATTTGGGTTTGGAGACAGGCGGCGTATGAAGTTCACTTTGTCGTGGACCAGGGAACGTTTGTGGTATAACAAAAGAATCTGCCGTGTACTTGGCAAAGACAGCTGACTCACGGAGGTCATACGGTATAACAGGAGGTTCAGGGAACTTAGATGGACTTGATGATGCAGAAGGATTGAAGGCAGGAGAGTTAGTAGAAGTATCGGAGTGATTTAGATATGCTAAATGTTCTGATTGGTCCGTATGAACAGCGCTCGTTGTAAAATAATTTAGGGTGAATAGTAGCTGCTCTGCCTTCATTCTGTCCGCTTCCCGGTACAGATGCATCGCCGGATAGTGTGTATCCACAAAAAGTGGAAATCCAAATGCAGCTGCCCGAATACAGAAATGTCGATCTTCTCCCCAATAGGAAACGTTTTTGATTTTACCAAAGTGAATCCCTGCTTCCAGTGCACGTCTGCGGATTAGGGTGCAAGCACCTAGACCCCCCACTTCGTACAAACCAGGAACATGCATTTGGTGTATGAAATGCAACTCGCGTTGCGCTCGCTCCTCTGCCGACAACACTTCGCCTTCTTCACGATGGAACAAATTATATTCATCACTAACCCACACCTGAGGCAATAGAGGCCCCTCCGGCTGCCAGCGTGTCCAGAAAATCTCAGATACAATATCCTTCTCCGCCTCCACCAGCTTACATAAGGTACGGGAATGGAGAATCAGGTCTGAGTCGACTAAAAACAGCGCGTCATAATTATGCTGAAGTGCATAATCGATAAGACGATTTTTGAAGTCGGCCACTTTCCAGACGAGGGCTGGCGGCCAATAATGAGTGTGCTCATCACTTCGGTTCTCCACTTGCTGTGGACCTGTTAACAAGGGCAAAACCCTGCCCGGCAGCCGATTGGAAAAATCGGCAAGCCATTGGCTTGAAGTCGGATTGTCATTATCATCGACAAATAAATAATCGGGCAGCACATCAGGTGCCTCCAGTCGCTCTAAAGCTTGAAGAAATAAAGACAATATTTCCGGTTTCTGGTGCACCGGGCTACCGATTAGTATACGCATGATTCAACGCCTCCATCAGGCAGAAGCCTCATAACCGTTCCCCCCTCCATATCCTAAGGCATACCATAATTGCAACCGAGCGATATGGGAGTGAGCGTAGTATGAATGGACTTGCACCTGGAAATATCAATGAAAACGACATCCATACAAAAATACAATCTTACCATCCAAACAACTACTCTTTTTCAGTTTTCTACCCGTTTTCTAACTACATTTAGCCATCAAATTTATTTCCCGGTCGCTTGATAATATCGAATTTCGCACAATCTCCTCCCCCTCATATCAGACTTTGATTTTCTAATTTATTAGAGCAAGATTGAATTTATGATCATCGCACATCCTCTAAACGATCCATAGGAATTACTACATAATGAGCAAGCTATCCTAATAAAATGGAGATTATACCAAGTTTTTTGGGAGGGACAAAGAGCATGGTAACTGTCAGCTTATGTATGATTGTCAAAAATGAAGAAGAAGCCCTTCATACCTGTCTGAAATCAGTCCATGACCTGGTAGATGAAATCATTATCGTAGATACTGGTTCCACTGACAGTACCCAAGAGGTCGCTGCATCGTTCAATGCTCGGGTATACCATTTTGAATGGTGCGATGATTTCTCTGCAGCCCGCAATTATGCGTTTAATCAGGCAACGCAAGAATATCAATTTTGGCTGGACGCTGATGACATACTGGAAGAAAAAGACCGAATATCATTTCTCAACTGGAAGAAACAAGCCACCCTCTCCTATGACAGCATTACGATGGATTATGTGCTGTCTGTAGATGAACAAGGACAGCCGTTGTATAAGCTCAAAAGAAACCGAATTGTGCGGCGTGATCGAAGATTCAGATGGATCGGCTTTGTGCACGAATTCCTGCATGTGACTGGCAGCACCTTTCACAGTAATATAGCGGTGACTCATAAAAAGACACGTGCCTACACTGATCGTAATTTGCATATATATCTCAAGCATCGGGAGCAAGGCACTGCATTTTCTGAGCGAGATCACTACTACTTCGCGAATGAACTATATGATAACGGACGCATACTAGAAGCCATCCAGCAGTACGAGCACTATCTGGGACTCGATCAAGGATGGATTGAGGATCGGATTGCTGCTTGCTTTAAGCTAGCGGATTGCTACGCCCACCAAGGTCAAAAACAGGAGCAGCGTATGGCTCTGCTTCGCACACTTAACCTTGATGTACCACGCGCCCAGTTCTGCTGTGTCTTTGGCAATTTGTTGATTGAAGACGAACAGTATACTCAAGCCATTTACTGGTTTCACCAGGCAACGTTGATAGAGCCTCCACAAGATGTGATGGCCCTAACCAATTCGTCGTACTATACCTGGTTTCCACACTTGCAATTATGCCTGTGTTACGACCGAATCGGTGACATCGAAAAGGCAAAATCGCATCATCGCATAGCTCAGTTGCACCACCCTACTCATCCAAGTGTTTTATATAACGAGAAGTATTTCGCACAACTGAAGCAATAGGGATGAGAAAGACGCGCCGGGGAAAGGTCGTTCAATGTAGCCGACCTTAGTCATCATGCCGATATGTGCTCGGCACGATACCCGGCGGACAGCCTGCAATTTTTCGGGGCTTTTATTTTTACCCCCTCTTATATATAAATGCCCATTGCTGCTCCTCGGGAAGGACCATTTCATTAGCTTAGATTACCTCAAAAGAAAAAAAGTCTCCTGCAAGCTTAAGCTCACCAAGAGGCCTCGTATATCATTTTATCAGAACACTTTCTTCCGGTCTCTTTCCCCCTTCAAAATTTCCACTGACTCACGGAAACGGAGCGAATGGATTATTTCACGTTCACGTAGAAACTTCAGACTATCTTGCAAATCCACATCGTCTGTCAGATCAATCAGCCACTGATATGTAGCTCGTGCCTTTTCCTCTGCCGCTATGTCCTCATATAGATCGGCAATAGGATCGCCTTTGGCTTGAATATAAGCCGCTGTAAAAGGAACTCCGGCAGCGTTTTGATAATATAGCGCATGGTCGTGTGCCGCATAATATTCACCCAGACCGGCAGCCTTCATTTGCTCTACGCTCGCATCCTTGGTCAGCTTATAAATCATAGTCGCAATCATCTCGAGATGCGCAAATTCCTCCGTGCCTATGTCGTTCAGTACACCAATCACCTTATCGGGAATCGTATATCGCTGATTCAGATAGCGCAATGCCGCTGCCAGCTCGCCATCCGCTCCACCATACTGCTCCATAAGCAGTTTGGCCATATGAGGATCACATTTGCTGACACGTACGGGATATTGCAGTTTCTTCTCATATACCCACATTCATGTCCCCTCCTTTATAAAAGGTTGTTAAAAGGTTGTACCTGCCTAGACCTGCCACGGCCAAGGGGATTGACTCCACTCCCAAGGATACTTGGAATAGGCACGACCAAAATTTTGTAAAGGCCCATATAGCATCTGATACTCGTTAGCAATCGCCGTTCTTTCCTGCGTCAGCTTATTGAACTGCTCGATGGCCTGTAAATCATCTGGGTGCGTATTCAGATACAAATTCAGCTCCACCAACACAAAATCCACCGCTTGGAGCTTCTCCAGCAACGCATAAAACTGGGCATCCCCCGGCTTGGTTTGGGACGTGCAGCCTTGGGTCGGGTTTCCGGCTTGACTATAGCCCTGAGTTTGGTTCTGATACTGGTTCTGGTATGGATACGGATTTGAATAAGGGCTTTGATATGGATTCGGCTGTTGCTGTCCACTCTCATGCTGATTTTGCTGCTGGAATTGGAATGGGGACTGACCCTGATTTGGATTCTCCATTCTATTCGCCTCCCCCCTGCTTTCTTCTAGGCTCATAAGGGCTGTAAAGCAAAGGCCATAGCGTTCCCTTCGTCAGCGCCTCATCTGGACTGAATTGCGGTAGACCAGGGGGCTGAAATTGCACAAACAAGTTTGGCGGAAGCACATAAGTCTTGCACAGAACGGGCGGACACGGATCGAACGGGCCGACAAACGGGGCATACTCACCTTGCTGTGGAAATTTCACGGGCCGGGACCTCCTTTGGTTGATCCATCTGCTTTACTATTCAACATATGCCGCATCGCCCAAGTCTCGAACAAAAAATCACAGATAAAAATAATTGTTCAAAAAAAATAACTATAAAACTGTTTCTAATCAAAAAGAACCTTTAAAACCACGGTAACGTGGATCTAAAGGTTCTTGCTTCAGCACACTATAATAACTTACATACCTGAACTGATCTTACCTATCTCTGTGGATCAGGACTCAATCGGTAGAAAGCTCATCTTCAATCACAGGCTCAGGCTTGCGGTGAATCTTCACTCTCATTATGCGAAGCCTTGTTGCTTCCTCCACCTCGAAGGTAAGGTTATAAAACTCAATTTTCTTCCCTTTCACCGGAATGCCTTCCAATTCCTTGAACAGCCATCCTCCGATGGAATCCACCTCGTCGTCTTCAATGTTTACTCCAGTCAAATCATTGACATCCTCAATGAGCATACGACCGTCCACAGAGATGAAGTTCTCCTTGATTTCCACGCTTGGGCGTTCATCCTCAAACTCATCATAGAGATCCCCGACGATTTCCTCCAAAATTTCCTCCGCTGTCAGCAACCCGGCCGTTCCGCCGTATTCATCTACCACGAGAGTCATTTGGGAATGTTTTTTCTGCATAAGGCGTAGCACGTGACTCACTTCCATAGACTCCGGCACATTCAAAATAGGACGTACCACCGAAGCCAGATCCAGTTGTTCCCCCTGCTCAGCTAGCAGAAGATCCGTGATATGGACAAAACCGATAATCTGGTCTTTATCCTCAACCGCTACCGGGTAGCGGGAATGCTTGGTCTCGCTGATAATCTTGAGATTTTCCTTAAACGACAAATTCGTATACAAACAATCCATATCTGTACGCGGCAGCATGATTTCACGTGCAAGCAAGTCGGAAAAATCAAAAATATTATCCATCAGCTTAATTTCGTCCTTATCAATCACACCGCTTTTGGCGCTCTGATTCATCAATATACGAATCTCTTCCTCCGAATGAGCCGCTTCGGCTTCACTCGCCGGCTGAATCCCGAATGCACGCAACAGCAAGTTTGCCGCAGCATTCAATACCCAGATCACAGGTAGAAAGACCTTATAAAAAAGCAGCAAAGGCGCCGATAAAAACAACGCCACACCTTCAGTCTTCTGAATCGCTAAAGACTTGGGAGCCAATTCCCCCAATACAATATGCAAAAAGGTAATTACGCAAAATCCGACGACAACGGATATCGTTGTAATCAGGGTGCCGTCAGTTACACCGAGTTTGTGCATGAGTGGCTCTATCAGGTAGCCGGATATTGCTGGCTCTCCAATCCAACCCAAACCCAATGAAGCCAGCGTAATGCCCAATTGGGTGGCGGACAGATAAGCATCCAACCTTTGGTTCACCTTCAGCGCATAGCCTGCCAGGCGATGACCCTCGCTTTGGAGCTGCGTCAATCGGGATTGGCGCATTTTGACCAACGAAAATTCTGCGGCCACAAATACACCATTTAGAAAGACAAGCAGCAGTACCAAGAGGAGATTCACAGCTAGCAATCCCCAATGAAACTCGGTATGACCATCCAATACGAACTCCCCATTTCTATAGTTGTAATGCTTTTCTTGATTTAAAGTCTATTCCTTTGTAGTACATATCCGCTACGAGCAGGTTCGGTCCACAACAGGCAGCGGCATCACAATGACAGTTCACAGTCTGATTCAACGGATGCTCATTCAGCCATTCACCAAAAATATCGTCCAGACTGTCTTCCTGAATGTTGCCGAAAGCCGGAATGTCTGCAAAATCCGTCACATACACGCTACCCGTGAACATATTCACATTCACACGGTTTCTTCCGTCTGGATCATTACGCACCGTAATATTCGGTTCCTGACGCAAGCGGCGAAGCAGTTTGCGGTCTTCTTCCCGGTCCGAACAAGCAAAGAACGGTAATGTGCCAAACAACATCCACATGTCCTGATTACGTACATCCAGCAGCTTATGGATAGAGTTCCGCATGTCGTCGAGTGAAAGCACAGGCAAAGCAGAGGCAAAATTTGACGCATACATTGGATGAACCTCATGCCGTCGGCATCCCATTTCGTTGATCAACTGATGAATGCCCTCCAGCTTCGTGTGTGTCCGATAATTAATCATGGATTCAGCTGAAATGAACATTCCCATTTCACTTAATCTGCAGGCATTCTCGATCATTTTTTCATACAGGCGAACAGCACCCGCACGTGGGGTCGGCCGGCCTGTATTTGCAAAACCCACTTCATAAAAATCGTCCGCATTCAAATAGTTAAACGAAATATGCATCACATCTAGATAAGGAAGCATCTTCTCATATCTGCGAATATCTAACGTCAGATTGGAGTTGATTTGCGAGCGAATACCGCGCTCTTTGGCGTATTTCAACAGTGGAACGATCACTTCATCCACTGTTTTATCGAGCAAAGCAGGTTCCCCGCCTGTAATACTGATGGTCTCCAGATGCTCGACTTCATCCAGACGCTTCAGCATTAGGTCTAACGGAAGGAAAGGGGCCTCCTTCATAACCAGCATGTCGCCAACAGCGCAATGCTCACAGCGCATATTACACAGATGCGTTACGGTCATTTCCACACTCGTAAGCAAATGACGACCATGTGTACGCAATGAGACAATCGGGTCCCACGGATCATAGGTTGGCGATATTTGGGGTAGCGTGTTATTTTGTAGAACTGTCATTATGTTTTCACCTTATTTCTGTTATTAACCTCAAAAGACGTATAATTATCATATCATGATGTGTAAAGTGTCTGCATGCTTTCTTCCACATCATCTGCTAATCTACGTGTACTCCTCCGAAAGGGGCCACAGTAGCACCCAATGTATTTGTAATCATAACCGAGAGGGATATGGACAAATCCACATCATAAGGTGCTTTCACTTCCTGCCCATCCCGGTCCCTTACAATGCGAATGACGGGTCTTTGCGGGATTTTGGAATGTATACGCACCACGACCCCCTCTTCCCCCGTGTTGAGCACCACAGAGAGTCCCAAGGGGTAAATAGCCACACAGTCACGAAAGGCTTCTAGCATTCGCTGCTCATATAACGTTCCTGCCCCGGCGTACAGCACTTCCATCGCCTCATAAGGCAACAAAGCCTGCTTATATATCCGACTTGCTGTCATTGCGTCGTACGAGTCTGCCAGGCCGATCCATTTCGCATATTCGTGGATCTGGTCCTTTTTCCAACCGTGTGGGTATCCGCTGCCGTCAATACGCTCATGATGCTGTAATGCACAATGAGCCGACAACAAGGGAATTCCAGGTTCGTCTTTAAGCAGCTTGTAGCCGATCACCGTGTGTGTTTTCATATGCTCATATTCCTCGTCGGTCAATTTGCCCGGCTTATAGAGTACTTGAGGTGAAATTTTCATTTTACCGATATCGTGCAGTAGTGAACCTATTCCCAACTCCATCAGCTGATTGTTATCGTAGCCGTTGGAAATTCCCAGTACAAGTGAATATAGACATACGTTCAAAGAATGATGATACAAATCCTGATCTGCGGCCCCAATATCCATCAACATAATGACGGCGTCCTGCCGGCCTCCAATATCGTCCAGAATAGATTCCATCACCTTATAAAATGACTTGCCAAAATATTTGTGCTTATGATCTACGGAGTAGGATGACAACCCTTGAAATTGCTTTTTGATTTCCTGTAGCGCCGCCGCCCTTGTCTGTTCATGGATCATCTCAGGAATGACGATATCTTCTGTCACAGCATCCTCAATGTATACATATCCAATACCGACTTGGCCTAGACGTTCAATCAATCGCGAAGTAAGCTCAACACCTTCCGAGAGCAGCACCATTCCATTTTCATTGTATATTTTTTTGCCCAGCTTCATGCCGGCTCTCAATAATGTAACAGGTACCAGTCGCAGCTTAATCCTCTCCCGATTGTTTTGATACCTGAAGCCACCTAGCTGCAAAACATTCTTCCATCGCGCCCGGACGCTTCAACTCCATTTCAATCAAATCCCGTAAAAATTCTGGAAGCATAAATCGGAGATCTGTTCCGTTCGCAAGCACCTCATAACCTGCTTTGAAAGTGAACATATCCAACGTGCCCACTGTGTATTCCTCATGCTCTTCCAAAGGTTGACCTGCTACACGAATGTCCGTTACTTTTTCATAAGGAGCACGGCCAGGGTCATACTGAATAGCCAAGCCTTCCACACACATCGTACCAAGCACTTTGCCTCTGAAGCCAAAGCCCGTCATAGGCTTGTCCGCAAATTCAGGCAGCAAGGACTGCTCCAGCGCCAACCGAATATCGCTCCCCCGCAACTTCATAACACAGGCATTAATCGGTGAAGGGCATAAGGAATGCAGGATTCCTTTACTGATATCCCCTTGAGGTAATGGGCCGAGCAGTTGTCCCGCATTGACGAGGGCAATTTCTGTTCCTGTAAAATGGGACACTGATTGTGCCAGCATATTCCCGAAAGGGGATTCCTGATCATATGCGATCTCCAGTTTCCGATCCGTCACAGCAACCGTGCTCTCCATGGCGCGCTCTGCTTGTCTGCGATGCACCACAATGGCCGATGCCACTTTTTCGTCCAGTATTGTCAGATCCACAGGAACTACACCGCCTGACGTGACTCGAAACGGTTCGAGGCTATTGTTACGACTTAGCGTCACTTCACCCAGCAGCGTTCCGAACTTACCCGCCCCACATAAAGCTGTTTTCCCGATCCAAAGCGGTTCCTCCAGCACATGATGGGTGTGACCTCCAAGGATAACGTCAATCTCAGGAAATTGCGACGCTAACTTTTTATCGGAAGGTAGGCCCAGGTGCGACATCACGACCAAAACATCAACCTGCTTTCTCAGTGCCGCGATCTGCTTCCCCAGCACATCAAACGGATTGAGCACATCCCAGCCCAGCAATTGATAATACTCTACAAAAGGAGCCGTCACACCAAGTAAACCGACCTTGATTCCTGCTTTGTCTACAATAAGGGATTCCTTCATCCACGCAGGACTCATCCCTGTGGCACACTCAGTCATATTGCCACATATGACCGGACAATGAATGCCCGCATATGCCTGTTCAATCATATCCGGGGTAAAAGTCAGTCCCTCATTATTACCGATCGTAATGGCATCATATCCTGTTAGATTCATCACATCCACATTTGCCCCACCTAGCGTTCCTTCCGTTTCGGGGGCCATCCGGTCCATGTGGTCTCCTATGTCAAGCACAAGTAGCGCATCCCCTAATGCAGCTCTTCGTTCATTAATCATCGCGGCTATCGAAGGCATACTGCCAAAATGACTATGGATATCATTGGTATGCAAAATGGTCAACGTTTGCCGAGTCGTCATCTCCATAACCGCCCTCCTCTATATTTTATATATCGACTTTGGAGCTTCTAATGTTTAAGCATATCATGTTATTTAGCAATATGGTACATATGGGTGGACATAGTCCTTAAGCTTCGCTGTAGTCTCTGGGCAATCTCATATTACAAACATAGTGAAAAGTATTGACGTTATCTATTGTAGGTATCTGATAGGAATTGGGTTCCTGGGACCTATTTTACAGCTTGGAATAATAGTAAATTAGTCGTTGTCATCCCATATAATTCTTGATATATTAAGTTTGTTTCGTATTTTCGACAAATTTACGACAATAAGGAGGTTAGCGCATGAGAGTACACGTTACCGATGCCAAGCCAGGAGATCGCCTCAAATCCGATACATACAATGGGCACGGTGTGCCTGTCATGGTTCAGGGCACCGAGCTACAGCATGACGATATTTCCAAGCTCATTATGCACGGTGTCGATTATATCGACATTGATGCCGGTTCTGCGAGCATTCCGGTTGACTTTGCCCCCGATGTTCCAGCTTCCCCCGAGTCCCTCAAACGTGCCGTTCCTCTCATGGAGCAGACGATCAGTGGCTTTGAAAGTATGTTTCTCGAAGCTTCCTCAACTGGCAAATTTGATGAATATCGAGTTGATGAGCTGTTCGGCCCTCTCGTTTCAGAGCTAGCTCGTCAAAAAGATGTCGTATCTCTGCTGTTAATTATGGAACGGGGAGATCACTATACCTATAATCATTCTCTCCAAGTAGGCGTACTGTCATATTACATTGCCACATGGCTTGGGTATACGGAAGAAGAAGCATATGCCGCCGGTAAAGCTGGATATTTACATGATATAGGCAAGTCCATGATACCCGATGAAATTTTGAACAAACCGGATAAACTGACACCTGAAGAATTTCATGAAATGAAGAAACATTCGCTATATGGCTATGATATTATTCGCAATTCAACCAGCGATGAGATTTCTGCAATTGTCGCCTTACAGCATCATGAGCGTGAAGATGGAAGTGGATATCCCCATGGTCTGTTCAAGGAAGAAATTCATCCTTTTGCCAGCATAACAGCTATTGCCGACGTGTATAGCGCGATGATTTCCAATCGTGTGTATCAGACGAAGCAGGAGCTACTCACCGTATTACGCGAGCTGCACAGCATGAGTTTTGGACATCTAAACCCAGAAGCTACCCAAGTGTTCATCAGACACATGCTTCCTAATTTCATTAATAAGCAGGTTCTGTTGACTACAGGTCAGACAGGAACGATCATTCTGAACAATCCTGCTGATTACTTCAGACCCTTAGTAAGAATTAACGATGATGAATATGTAGATTTGTCTAGGGAACGCCATGTATCCATTGATGAAATTTATTTGGAATCCTGATCCGCTACTGCCTCCCGGCGTTACTTCGGTGGCACGAAATGTTTTGCCGAAGCACAGACTACGCGAATAAAAAGAGACTGTCCTTGATTCGTAGGTTCTTCTACGAAGGACAGCCTCTTTTTAAGTTACGGATATTAACCTTGTTACTATCTTTATTTATGGTTTAATCCTAAGTGGTAAGATCGTGTAGCCCTGGACTATGTTCATTAGGCAATTCGGGCATATACGGAAGAGGAAAACCCTCAGGAGGATCTATTACACTCAAATCCCCACCGTTTCTGCTTGGAGTTTGCCCATTGAATATTTCCCCAATACGGGTAGAATCCAATCGAAAATTAAACTGCGCATTGTGAAAGCCCATCTCAACATACTTCCGGCATTCTGGATACTTGTTAATATCGTAATTTGGAACCGGGAACAATTTTCCCCAATCAACTCCAAGTGTCTCTAATGCTTTGGCAAACGCGTTTTGATGAGCATTATCCCTCACAATCAAAAAAGCCAACGTTTCCCGGAATGTTTTGTTCGAGCTCATTTCGTAAATTCGGGATTTTTGCAGGACCCCTGTAGATTCGAGTACGAGATTATCAAGCAAATCACTAACCAGATTCCCGTGGGAATAAACATAACTACCTAGCCAAGGATTCCCACTTGCATCAACAGGTAAGGAACTTTGGGCTCCCATAATAAAATGATGAGGATTTGCGTGTTTTATCGCCTCATCTAAAGGAGCATGATCCATTCCCGCATCGCCGGCTTGGTCTGCGCCTGAGCCAGTCAGAAGTTGATTTATAGTATGTTGGACCAGTTCAACATGACTAAGCTCCTCTAGAAAAACTCCTCGTATCAAATCCCTGTACTGCACAGCATTACCACGAAAATTATTACTTTGAAAGAAAAACTGCATCATAGTACGCATTTCTCCGAATCGACCACCTAACACTTCTTGAATCACTTTAGCAGCAGCAGGATCGGGCTTATCGGGTACTATTAAGTTAATTAAATCTTCTTTATAAAAATACAATTCAAATCCCCTCCTTAGACTCTTCATTTTAAAGTGAAACATAGGCTTCCCTCTTTAATAATTTATATACAAACCAAACAAACAGAAAGTTAAATATAAAGACCCGTATCGATTTTTGTGATGCTGCTCCTCGTTTTATTACATCTTGAAAAGGTTAAATACAGTTAGAATTCACTAAGTTGCTTTAGCTATAGGAGGAGTATATATGTTTAGACATCAAAAAGAGTTGCAGTTTGAAGTGAAAGTAGAGCGTCCTGATCCTCTTTTTGCCCGGCAGGTACAAGAAGTTTTGGGAGGGCAATTTGGAGAAATGACCGTGATGATGCAATATTTATTTCAAGGGTTTAACTGTCGCGGTGATGAAAAATATAAAGATATGCTGATGGATATTGGAACTGAAGAAGTAGGGCATGTGGAGATGCTGTGTGCTTTAATTAGTCAACTACTTGATGGAGCTAAACCAGAAGATCAAGAACAAGCTGCAAAAGACCCTGTTACAGCTGCCATAATGGGGGGAATTAACCCACAGCACTTGCTGGTCAGCGGTCTAGGCGGATTGCCTACTAATTCAAATGGAGTTCCATGGAACGGTTCTTATATCGTCGCAAGTGGCAACCTTTTGGCGGATATGCGATCCAATTTGCACGCAGAGAGTCAGGGTCGATTGCAGGTAGCAAGGCTATATCATATGACACAAGATGAAAGCGTCAGAGCTACACTACGGAAAATGCTAGCGCGTGACCGCTATCACCAGTATCAGTGGATGGCGGCAATCCAAGAATTAGAAGAGAAAAACGGTGTTGTGGTCCCGGCTTCTTTTCCTCCTGAGGCAGAGCAAGAGTCTCAGCCTGAAGCTTATGAGTTTTGGAATTTGTCTGAGGGCGAAGAATCTAGTGAAGGTTTGTGGGCAACAGGAAGTGCGCCGGATGGAACCGGGAGCTATGTATACATCTCAAAACCTGTTGCCAAAGGACAAATCTATAATGCCAAAATACCAGCAACCGAGTTACATCATGACTTAGACCATAAAACTTCAGATAAATAAACAAGTGGCAGACGAGCTGTCCCAACATTAAAGATTGCTTATTGGTGACACTGACCATAAAAATAAAACAAAAAATATATACTTAAAATTCGAATAAGGCGGCTTATCATAAGGCATAAAATCATAGCCGGTCATAAATCATGAAGTACAGAATTAATGTAAGACTAAAAGCCCTGCCGACCAATTATGGTTAGCAGAGCTTTTTGATTTATTTCGAGTAATTTACACATCACTGAAAAATCGAAGTCGATGCTCTCATTCTGTATGAGCAGATGTCTATAACAATCATTTGTGTTACCTCAGCTTCGGTCAAACCACCGTTCATTAAATAAGAGGTGCCTGAATCAATGTTGCAAAATTAAACTGGTGTACATGACCATCATTTAATGTAGTTTGGCCCGTAACAAAATGTACATGCTTACCATTTCCGACTGGAATAGCGGGCCCTGTTCTAATCCTTCTCAGATTATGAAAATGGTTCACGAAATCAGTTTTGGTAAGATCAATTTCATGGACATGACTTCTTCCAACTCGAATCGCTTGCCCAGTAACACCTGCAAAGCGGTGGTTATGTCGGTCTGCACCTTCTTCGGCCAGTTTGGTGCTACCTTCAAATTCATGTACATGTCTCTGTGTCTGCTTAGAAGAGAGGGTTTTCTTCTTCACTCCAGCTTTATTCTTCTGCATCTGTTGGCATGCCTCCTTATGTTTATGTCACTCACAACATCCTATTAAGCAAACATACATAAGTGCTAGGCAACTATCTGCAGTCCTAAGCATAATTTTTTTTGTAGTAGAAGAAGGCTTATGGACTTAGGTATCATAGTAAAAAACAAAAGAAGACGAACTTAAAAAGTTCGTCTCCTATACTAGCAGGAAATCCGAATCGGCATAAAATCGGCACGACTCGGATTTAACAAGCTTTAGAATACCTCAAGAGCCTTGACATACCAAGGGTTACTGCGTTTTAACCGATACTACCTTCCATCTCGAACTTGATCAAACGATTCATCTCTACCGCATATTCCATCGGCAGTTCTTTTGTGAATGGCTCAATAAAGCCCATAACGATCATTTGCGTTGCCTCTGCTTCAGTCAAACCACGGCTCATCAGATAGAACAGCTGATCTTCCGATACCTTGGAAACCGTTGCTTCGTGCTCAAGCGTGATGTCATCATTCATGATTTCATTATAAGGAATAGTATCTGAGGTTGATTGATTATCCAAAATCAACGTATCACACTTGATATTGGATTTTGCACCTTGAGCCTGACGACCGAATGAAGCTAATCCGCGATACGTTACTTTACCGCCGTGCTTACTGATCGACTTGGATACAATGGTGGACGTGGTGTCTGGTGCTAAGTGGATCATTTTCGCACCTGCATCCTGATGCTGGCCTTTGCCTGCAACAGCGATGGACAAGACCATCCCTTTCGCTCCACGGCCCTTCAATACAACGGCTGGATACTTCATCGTCAACTTGGAACCGATGTTACCATCGACCCATTCCATCGTTGCATTTTCTTCTGCAACCGCACGTTTGGTTACCAGGTTATAGATGTTTGGTGCCCAGTTCTGGATCGTTGTATAACGAACGCGTGCGTTCTTCTTACAAATAATTTCGACTACGGCACTATGCAGCGAGTTCGTGCTGTAAATCGGAGCCGTACAGCCTTCTACATAGTGCACAAAGCTGTCTTCGTCAGCAATTATGAGCGTACGCTCAAATTGACCCATGTTTTCCGAGTTGATACGGAAGTAAGCCTGCAATGGAACTTCACATTTCACACCTTTTGGTACATAGATGAAGCTCCCGCCTGACCATACCGCACTGTTCAGTGCTGCAAACTTATTGTCCGCAGGAGGTACAACTGTTGCAAAATACTCTTTCAGAATCTCAGGATGCTCACGCAACGCCGTATCGGTATCCATGAAAATAACGCCCTGATCTTCCAGTTCCTTTTGCATACTGTGGTAGACAACCTCGGATTCATACTGTGCGGATACACCAGCCAAAAACTTTTGCTCCGCCTCGGGAATACCCAGTTTATCAAAGGTTTCTTTAATTTCCGTAGGAACCTCTTCCCACGTCTTCCCTTGTTTCTCGGAAGGTCTTACATAGTACTGGATATCGTTGAAATCCAGTTCATCCATATCTCCGCCCCAGTTTGGCATTGGCATTTTTTCAAACTGCTTCAGTGCCTTCAGACGGAACTCCAGCATCCATTCTGGCTCATCCTTAATTTTGGAGATTTCCTTTACGATTTCCGGAGTGAGACCCTTACCTGTTTGGAAAATGGACTTGTGCTCGTCACGAAAGCCGTATTTATACTCTTCCATTTCCGGTGCTTTCTTGGCCATGTTTCTCAAACCTCCTCTGTTCTATTTAAATTATTTATCTTCATCAATCCCTTTGCGCAGCGCGTTCCAAGCCAGTGTCGCACATTTGATGCGGGCCGGGAACTTATTTACGCCTGACAAAGCTTCCAATTCTTCATAATCATCAAATTCGACGGCTTCCCCCTTCATTAAAGAAGAGAAGCGGCTTGCCATATCCAATGCCTGATCAATCGTTTTTCCTTTGACTGCTTCTGTCATCATCGAAGCTGAGGACATACTAATCGAGCAGCCTTCACCAGTAAAACGGGCATCTTCGACCACGCCGTCTTTCGTTTTGAGTTGAAGGGAAATCCGGTCACCACACGTAGGATTATTCAAATCCACCGTAACGGCATCATCCTCAAAACGTCCGCGATTGCGCGGATTTTTATAATGATCCATAATCACGCGTCGGTACAAGTCATCAAGTTGCATCGCCAAAATACTCCTTTGTTTGGATTAAGGCGCTGACCAGAGCGTCGACTTCTTCTTCCGTGTTATAGAGATAAAAGCTGGCACGTGCAGTTGCACTGGCTTTCAGCCAGCGCATCAATGGCTGGCAGCAATGATGTCCCGCACGTACAGCCACCCCTTTGCTATCCAGTACAGTAGCTACATCATGCGGATGCACATCATCCAGGTTGAATGTTACGAGCCCAACATGACGTTCTGCCGGTCCGTATATCGTCAACCCCTCCACTTCACGGAGACGTTTGAGGGCATAGTTGGACAAACGGCTCTCATGCTGTGCAATGGCGTCCATTCCGATGCTTTCCAGAAAATCAATAGCAGCTCCCAAACCAACAGCTCCAGCGATAATCGGAGTTCCACCTTCGAATTTCCAAGGCAGCTCCTTCCATGTGGATTCATACAATCCCACATCGTCGATCATTTCCCCGCCGAACTCAATGGGCTCCATATTTTCCAGCAGCGCCTTCTTGCCGTACAGTGCCCCGATCCCAGTAGGCGCACACATTTTGTGACCCGAAAAGGCATAAAAGTCAGCATCGATGTCTTGCACGTCTACTTTCATATGTGGTGTGCTTTGTGCACCGTCTATAACGATAACTGCGCCTGTGCGATGCGCAATAGCTGCAATCTCTTTGACAGGGTTCACAACACCAAGCACATTGGAGACATGCGCAATCGCTACAATTTTGGTGTTTTCTGTAATAGTATTCTCCACATCAGCAAGATCAACGCTACCATCCTCTTGAAGTGGAATATATTTTAAAGTTGCGCCTGTGGCTTTGGCTACCTGTTGCCACGGGATCAGATTACTGTGATGCTCCATTTGTGTGATGACAATTTCATCACCCTCCTTACAGTTAGCTCTACCATAAGAAGAAGCCACCAGATTCAGCGCCGTTGTTGTTCCGCGTGTAAAAATAATTTCCTGACTGCGCTTGGCATTCAGAAAGCGAGCTACCTTCTCCCTCGCACCTTCATAAGCATCCGTCGCCCGGCTACCCAAGGTATGCACACCACGGTGAACATTTGAGTTATCATATTCGTAGTAGTGCTTGATCGCCTCGATGACCGCCAGCGGTTTTTGCGAAGTAGCCGCATTATCCAAATAAACCAGCGGATGACCGTTAATCTCCTGATGTAAAATCGGGAATTGTTCACGGATCAATGCAGTATTCATTGGCCTAACTTCCTTTCAACAAGGCTTTGCAGCTGATGTTGAAGTCCTTCGAGCGGAATCTCAGATACGACAGGTGCCAAGAAGCCATAAATAATCAGACGCTCAGCTTCTGCCCGGCTAATTCCGCGGGACATCAAGTAATACACTTGTTCACGGTTAACCTGACCAACCGATGCTGCGTGACCTGCTGTTACATCATCCTCATCAATCAGCAGGATTGGGTTAGCGTCACCACGCGCTTTCGGGCTGAGCATCAGAACACGTTCTGTTTGCTGACCATCTGCTTTGGTAGCACCTTTTTCAATTTTTGTAATTCCGTTAATGATGGAAGACGCTTCTTCACGCATCACTGCGCGCGTTATCATCTGACTAGCGGAATTTTTGCCGAAATGCTGTGCTTGTGTCGTATAGTTCAGCTTTTGTGAGCCGGAACCTACAGCAATGATCTTGGCATCCGAATTGGAGCCATTGCCTTTGAGCACGGACATGGTATTGCTTGCTGTATTGCCGTTGTTCATTTCGCCCACAATCCATTCGATAGCTGCGTCATTTCCCAACGTGGCACGACGAATTGAAATATCCGTTACTTGCTCTCCAAACTGATGGACTGTCGCATAGCGAACTTTAGCCCCAGCATTTGCAACAACTTCTACCGCACCGTTATGAAGAACAGGTGCCGCCAAATCCGCAGATACATAGTTGTCTACGTACGTCACGGAACTATGACTTTCGACAATAAGCAGCACATGCGGCGCAAACGTTGCAGTCGCATCGTCTGTCAGGAATACAGCTTGAAGCGGAACGTTCAGTTCTACATTTTTAGGCACATAAGCAAATACTCCACCGTTCCAGAGTGCTGCGTGCAATGCAGATAATGAATTCTCTTCTGCCTTAATCACTGTGTTCAGATGAGCTTTAACCAAATCAGCATGCTCTTTAACCGCTGTTTGTAAATCCGTGAAAATGACGCCTTGCGCCGCCAATTCCTCACTCAGCTTCACATATACCGCACCGGAGTTGCGCTGAATAATCAGACCGCCCTCCTGTTGCTCTTTGACAAGATCAGCAATGGCTGCAGGAACCTGCCCTACCGATGCAATGACCTCGCTCTGTTTATGTTGACCGTAATCGTTTAATTTCCAACGTTCGATTTTTGTTTTTTCAAATACCGGAAGCTCCAGTTTGCCTGCAAGCTCAAGTGCTTTTTGTCTGTCTTCAGCCAGCCAAGATGGTTCGCCGTTACGTTCGGACAGAACACGCAGTTGCTCGGAATCTACCGGAAGGATTGTTTGTGTTGTCATTAGTTTTCCTCCTCGCTTCCGGCTTACGCCTCTTGTCCTACAGTTTCATCAACGATACCCAGCTCTTCCTTGATCCAGTCGTAACCGTCCGCTTCCAGACGCTCAGCAAGCTCAGGACCCCCGGATTTAACGATACGTCCTTGCATCATTACATGTACATAATCTGGTTTAACGTAGTTTAACAGACGTTGGTAGTGAGTAATCACGAGGAAACCACGATCTTCGGAACGCATAGCGTTCACACCGTTAGCCACGATTCTCAAAGCATCGATATCCAGACCGGAGTCGATTTCATCAAGAATGACAATTTTCGGATCAATCATCATCATTTGCAAAATTTCATTCCGTTTTTTCTCACCACCAGAGAAGCCTTCGTTCAGGTACCGGTGAGCAAACTCAGGGTTCATTTCAAGCTCTTTCATTTTGCTTTCCATTTGACGGATAAACTTAATCAAGGAGATTTCTTGTCCTTCTTCACGGCGCGCGTTGATCGCACTACGCAAAAAGTCGGAGTTCGTTACCCCTGCAATTTCACTCGGGTACTGCATCGCCAAGAACAATCCTGCACGTGCACGCTCATCCACTTCCATATCCAGCACGTCTTCTCCATCCAAAGTTACTTTACCATCTGTAACTTCATATTTTGGATGACCCATCAAAGCAGACGCAAGTGTACTTTTACCCGTACCGTTAGGACCCATGATGGCATGGATTTCTCCGCCCTTCATTTCGAGGTTAATACCTTTCAAAATTTCCTTGCCTTCAATGGTCGCTTTGAGACCTTCAATCTTAAAGTTTGTAGCCATATTCGCAATACCCTCCAAAAAATGTAGTGTGGTGTCGAAATCAGAAAGTATATTTAAACAGGGGAGCCCCCTGATTTCAAGTAATATTTAAAAATTTATTTATAATCATTCTAAACTGATTCTCAATGATTCTCAAGTTATTTTATAATAAATATCTTGAAGGGTGCAACCAACAGACACACGTTATCCAACTTTCTTCATAAAATGTTCACCCTACCAAGCACACAAATGGCAAAATACATCCTGCGAATGTTTATATAATTATAAATTTGTACAAAAAACACGAGGTGCATGATCTCTTTTCAGCCATAAAAACGCTACTGACAGCATGACGTCAGTAGCGTTTTACATGTAAAAAGTTTATTTCAAAGCGTAATCCCATCACTACAATTAGCCCAAATAAGAGCGAAGCATCCACATATGTTTCTCCAGATCCGCTTTATAGCCGATCAGCAAATCTGCAGTTGGTTGGTCGGAATTGCTTTCCGCCAGTTCAATACCTTCCTGAAACTCCTCGCATACCGTTGCAAAATCCTCGATCAAGGTTTGTACCATCTTGGGAGCATCTTCGTTGCCGGTTGCTTCCTGAATCGACGACAGCTCCAGGTACTCCTTCAATGTTGCGGAAGGTGAACCTTTCAACGCGAGCAAACGCTCGGCGATCTCATCCATTTTCAATGTCACTTCATTGTATAACTCTTCAAATTTAACATGGAGTGTGTAGAAACTGGAGCCTTTCACATACCAGTGATAGTTATGAATTTTTACATATAACACATTGAGGTTAGCGACTTGACGGTTTAAAAGTTCCTCCACCGATTTGGTTTGCGTATTTTTCGAGTTACTTGTTGTTTTAGCCATCATAAATCCCTTCCTTTTTCATCAAATTGATTTTCAGGAACGTTTACGTATCCATCACCGTCATTGCTGACGGTAAGACGCCAGCGGGCATCCTAATCACCTGCCGGACGTCTGTTTCATACTTACCCTCTCTATACGGAAACGAAACAAAAAGAAGAGTTCTCCTTTCTCCCTCTTTCGATCCTCCATAAAAAAAATGTACAAAACTTCAATGATTTTCGTTATACTTTCTCTATCCTATCAAAATACTTGGTTTAATATTGTGATATTCCCAGACTATTTACATGTGCACAATTTATGGAGGTGACTTCGTTGTCCCAATATCATCCTTTAACGACTGAAGAAGCAATCGAATTCGTGAAGAACATCCCCGGATTTTTTAGTCAGGAAGCTCGTCTGGAATGCCGGGAAATCGGTGATGGTAACCTAAATCTGGTTTTTCATATTACGGATTCTGAATCTAACAAGAGTATCATTGCCAAGCAGGCACTTCCCTATGTAAAAATTGTGGGTGAATCCTGGCCGCTCTCACTGGATCGTGCCCGTATTGAACGCGAGGCACTTCAGCAGGAGCACCACATTTGCCCCGAATTGGTTCCTGCGATACTGGCGTATGACGATGAGCTTGCATTGACCGTGATGGAGGATCTTAGCTCCCACACCATCATGCGCAAGGGACTAATAGAAGGAAACACATATCCATATTTCGCTAATCATATTGGGGAGTTTCTGGCACGCACGCTCTTCTTCACCTCAGATTTGGGCATGAATCAGCAGGATAAAAAAGACCTAGTCAAACGTTTTATCAACCCGGATCTCTGCAAAATAACTGAGGATCTGATTCTGGATGAACCGTATCGGTTCTCAGATAATAACAACTATGGTGCGTACATCGAAGACGAAGCAGAGGCACTCCGTACAGATCAAGCGCTTCATCTGGAAGTGGCTTTGCTGCGAGAAAAGTTTTTGACACGAACCGAAGCGCTTCTGCACGGTGACCTTCATACTGGTAGCATTTTTGTAACGACCGAATCGACTAAAGTCATTGATCCTGAATTTGCCTACTACGGACCCATGGGCTTTGATATCGGAGCGGTGATCGCCAATCTGCTGTTGAACTACGCTGCACAGCCCGGATGGACCTCTGGTGAGACGGCTCTAAAAGAAAGGCGCGACTGGGTTCTGGAGACTGCCATTCAGGTATGGGAGCAGTTTGAGCGTAGGTTCCGCAAACTGTGGGACGAGCATGTCACCGATCATATGGCACGTACAGCGGGATATCAGGACTTGTATCTCCAGAAAGTACTGCAAGATACGATTGGTTTTGCAGGGTGCAAAGTGATCCGCCGTATCATCAGCCTGTCGCATGTGGCAGATATCGAGACAATAGCCGATCCTGACCTCAAGGAAGCTGCGGAACGTCTGGCGTTATCTATCGGTAAATCCTTGGTTCTTCGCAATCGCGGGCTTCATTCGATTCGGGAACTGGGAGACATTGTTCGGACAGCAACAGCTGCCCAAACTAAAGGAGCTTAATGAATATGAGTGAAAAGAAAGAATCGGCGCCCGTGACCTCTGGGAAAGCTGCAGTGTCCAGTCAGGCTCTATCTTCGCTGGTGTGGAAAGGCAACCACTTGTCCATGCTGGATCAGCGTCTGCTACCCGAAACGATTGTCATGCTGGATTTATTCACGGCTGATGAAGTTTGGGATGGCATACATGCCATGAAGGTACGCGGTGCGCCCGCCATCGGGATGGCTGCGGCCTACGGCGTTGTGCTGGGGGCTTCCGCCTACAGCGGCATCGACGCTGATGGGTGGCTGGAGCATGTACACGCCGTGTGCGGACATTTGGCTACTTCACGGCCGACGGCAGTGAACCTGTTCTGGGCCCTGGATCGCATGAAGAAGCGGGCTGGGGAACTCATCGTTGAAGCTAGCGGAGGACGGATCGAAGACTGGAATGCCGGGCTGGAGCGTGAAGCCATAGCCATTCAGGCAGAGGACGAAGAAGTATGCCGCCAGATCGGCATCCATGCTTTACCTCTGTTCGAGGACGGGATGGGCGTACTCACTCACTGCAATGCAGGCGGATTGGCGACAGCCAAATACGGGACAGCGCTCGCTCCGATGTACCTTGCGCAGGAGAACGGCATCCACCTCAAAGTATTTGCCGACGAAACCCGCCCCGTGCTGCAAGGTGCGCGCCTGACTGCTTTCGAGCTTCAGCAGGCAGGCATTGATGTCACCCTGCTCTGTGACAATATGGCGGGCATGGTGATGTCCAAAGGATGGGTACAGGCCGTTATTGTCGGCACAGATAGAGTCGCTGCTAATGGCGATGTCGCCAACAAAATCGGTACCTATAGCCTAGCTGTGCTAGCGAAGGCGCATGACATTCCTTTTTATGTCGCTTCGCCACTATCTACCATTGATTTGCAGACCGCAACAGGCGCAGATATTCCGATTGAGGAGCGTTCTGCGGAGGAAGTTACCGAAAGCTTTGGTAAACGGACCGCCCCGCAGGGCATCAAAGTCTACAATCCAGCTTTCGATGTTACACCTCATGAGTACATTACCGCCATCATTACCGAAAAAGGGATTGTCCAAGCACCCTTTAGCGACAACCTCCCCGCTTTGTTTGCCGATTAATCGTTCTTGCAGATCATACCGTTCGTATAAAGCCGAATAATCTGCTCGATAGAGTGTAACTTTTCATAGAAAAAAACCGGAGCCAAAAAGTCCGGTTTTTTTCGGTTCTTGTTCCTCTACTTTTATGCAACATTGCACATAGGCTTCACTACACCAGTTTCAATAGTGCTTCATAGCCTGGCATCCCTGGTTTAATCCCCAGTTGCTCGGCTTCTGCCGTCACTGACTCCATCGGCGCTTCCAACAGTTCCTTTAGTGTTTTTACCCCCACAGCTCGTGCGGCCAGGATTTTCCGATCCGCCAGCCGTTCATTGAGCAATCCAACATCCAGCGCACCACACATGATGTAACCACGGGAGTTAGAGATCGTCAACAGCGTTGTTTTAGGCAGTTTGACCTCGACTCCGATAAATGTATGCTCACCCACTTGAATGGGTTCCATGTGTATCATGGTTATTACATGCACCTCCTCTTTGTTCATCCGGGATATTTTATGCGGCATTTGCGGGTGAGTGTGGACGCCCGTGGATACATTCAAAATATTAGGAGGGGAATGTATGTACAGCAAAATAGACGATATCAAAAAGACCAGACGAATTTTTTCTCATCTAGTCTCGGTGATCATCGTTAACGGTCTGGGTTACGCTTTATTCAAACTTTTTTAAGTACTGTGGCGGCACAAGGTCGGCAAGCCAAACACCGTGGTTGGCTTTATAAAACTTCACTTGATTAGCCAATGCCTTTTCTGTATCTACTTCAAGGATCACCAGTTCCCCACGTCTTTTACCTGCCAGAATTGCAAACTCAAGGGCTTCAGACAGATGTACATACTTTCTGCCCATTGGCTTAATTCCTTCAGTAAAAATGTTATGGATTACCTTTGTGTTTGTACCGTGATAGAGAATGGTTGGTGGAGTGGCCTCCTTATAATCCAATCTGCCTGCACTGTGCCCATAATTAGCTCTTATGTACCCATTAACAATCTCATATCTTTGTTTTGGACAATGGCTTACTACTTGCTTGATATCCGACTCGCTTACGTCAGACCATCTATTCTCTGATCTTATTCCTTGAATCAGGTCTTGAATGTCACAATAACCCTCATGGTCTAGCTCAAGACCAAACTGTTCTGGTGTATGCCTAAGAATCTTACTCATAAATTTACTAAGGCTCTCTTCTTGTTTTGGCGTTAACATGATATGCTCCTTCTAAAATCGTCTCTTAATTCTAGGGTGGATAAAAATTTTCCTCTTTAATCAGATAGATTGCAATGAAAAAAGCTTACTCTCATTTTATTATCAATGGAGCAAGCTCGGTTCGTATTCCTGAAGCTACTTTATGATTCAAATGTCATCTTGTCAGGAAATATACCACCTTCTTTAACGAAGCAACGTGCCATCCGCTGTGCAGCCCTATCAAAATAAAATTTGTTTGAATGATTCGAATCTGGTAAAGGTTCAATTTCAGAGAACAGCTTAGTATCCTTGTTTAATTGAATTTTCCCCATAGTGTGTTCGTTTGGACCATATTTATAAATAACTACTGTATCATCTTCATGTTCTTTAAAAAGTAAAACAAATGCTCCCATTATAAAATCTCCTCTATTCTATTTCCCATGGACGACCCGACCTTACCGCAGCGTTATGAGCAGTCTCATAGTCTGTTTTAAATATACCCTCAAATCTAGATTCAAACAATTCATGGTTAAGCAAATCCATATCTTTTTCTGTTTGTATCCCTTTTTGTAATCTATCCCATGCTTGAGCTATTTCGTAATCAGAATGAAATCTGCCATAACCACTTGATTTTATGTGTTCTTTTATGAAAACGTGTTCTTTGATTCTTTGAATCCTACTTTCCTTCATTCCAGAATTCTCAGCTATTGCTCTTACATCACTATCTGAAGCTCTGATTTGATCATACATCTCATCTGCTTCAGCTTCTCTACGAAAATATTCATCAATTGAAAGATCGTTTCTCCCACCTGTTTGTACTTCTGTTTTAGATTCAGATTCTATTGAATTCCGTAAGCTGGAACTCGTATTATTCTTCGGAATCTCATACTGAATAGATGGTTTCAAACCAATTTTAGGCTTAATAACTGAGCTGACTCCTCCAAACAATCCTGCTGTACCAATCATATTAGCCCAATGTTCCTTTGACCACGCATTGGTAGGATTAAATGCGCCCTGAATCATACCCGTTATTCCAAATGTACTGAAATTGAGCATGTCATTCCACGAATCGTTTTGTTTAGCTGCTCGTTCCATGTACCCTTGATACATTCCTTTTGGAATACCATACGACATATAATCTAAGAAGCTCCAAACCGAATCAAACTTTTTCTCATAACGTACTGAATTAGCATCTACAAAATCCTGACCTAGTTCAGTTAAGCTATCTACCGATTTCTGGAATGCATTTCGTGTATCTGGAGCAGGAACAGCACATGAATTCGGTGGAGGTGGTAAACAACTTGCATCAATGTTACCTGTTTCCATCAGATCTGCTAATCTGAATTTATCTGCATGGTGACGTAACTCCCTAGCAATAGAATCCATCAGGGTAACAAAGTCATTCATATTCTTCTGAGAGGTCTGGAAGGAATAGTAAAAGTGCTCTTTAGTCAGTCCTTCCCACAATTGTCCCATAGATGAAATTTGTTTTACTAAATTGCTATTCACTTGAGTTGCCGTTTGCTGTGCTAACTCAAACTGCTTGGAGATGGTCATAAGTTGCTCAGGCGTCACTTTAATAGTTGTCATAGGTTAGTTACCTCTAGTCATGAATTCGTTATGACATAGTAACACTATTCCGATTTATGGAAAATGAACTTAATTCCTAATTGTTATATGAAGGATTAACCTTTCTACCTACGTCTAAAGACTTAAAACGTGCCATGATCTTCAACCATATCTTGCAACCCAGGGATAAGCGTAAGGAGTTTTTTGTAGTTTCTTAGTTGCTGAGTTGTTATATTTAACTCATGTGCAATATCAGCCTGTGTTTTTTGCTGACCAAAATTATTTTGCTCAGCACTTTCATATGTATGCTGATTATTCCCTTCTAGATTGGCGCTCCCATCCCTCACTCCAGATTCTTTCCAACTCAACACAAATCAAAAAGGCTAGACGGAATATCCATCTAGCCACCTACAACACTTCATTATCTGAGTTGAATTTAAATAGATAATTCCAGCCCGCCAAGCCGTCTAATTATATCAAAACTATTACACAGTTTATTGTATACAAGATTAATCTATAACTTTTTTCTTCTTTTAATTACGAAAAAAATGCCACCAATAATTGCTAACCCTGCAATAGAAAATAGTGACACTTTTTCTGTGCTGATTTTGCTTGTAATGAGCTGCGAAGTAGTCGAGTTTAGATTAGATGGACTCCCCCCAGAGATCAGTTCATCTGAATCATTTTTTTCAGAAGCTTCTTGCCGAGCCTTCTCATTGGCAGATAGAAACTCTACAAACTCCTGTAAATTGTATACTTTCAATGGCTTAAATTCCATGTATACGCTCTCTCTAAGAGGAACCACAACTTCCTTCCCATCTATATCAGAAATTAGAGCAACCGTAGCCAGTCGATCATCATATATCAGTTTGCTGCTTTCATCGTAGCCAATCAATTTCTTTGCTTCTTCGAATTGACTCGGAAACTCAAGATCACTATAAGCTGATCGTATTCTTTTCCCATCTTCTGAAAAAACAATACCATTATTTTGTTGTCCACTTTTTATGGAAAATAAGTACCCTTTAGATTTTAAAATGTCATTAGCTCTATCTGTATTCCCTGATCTAACAGCTTTAGAATTAACAGTGTAAACCTTAAAACCTTCATCAAGAGTTAAATTTTCCGCTTCTTTAGTAGTTGTTATTTTAAATCCTGTATTCTTTCTAATATCATCTTTGAAATTCCCCAAATCCTTTTCAATAGATTGCTCAACTTCTTTCGGAACCTCATTTGCCGCTAAGACGGTTATAGGTAACAATAAGATACAAGAAAACGCAATACCAATTATTTTTTTATACATTTTATCAGTCCTCCTTAGTCTCGTTTTAATTAACATAAATTTCGTTTATAGTGCTGTACCAACTAAAATCTCTATTATTAACAAATCCATCATAGTAATCTATTTTATCCATCTTCTCACCAACGGCAGGGTCTTTGTAATATACTTTTTGAAATCCTAAATTTGTATTATCGGAATATCCATTTATTAGATACATATGTCCAAGATCAGAGTCGTCCTTCCACACGATATGTGCTAATTGCGGTTGATTTCTTTTTATTTGAGAGATAATAGTTCCAAAGGGTATCGGCTCTTTATCAATTGTAGAGTTCAACCCCCCATATGCTAACGCGCTTTTTACTTCCTTATCCGTGCCTCCCTTATTTACGAGGCTACCTTTAATATATTTTACGATTTGAGATTGAGTTTTATTTCCACCTAAATGTTCTATAGCCATCTGTGAAGTAGCAGCCCAGCACCAATTAGATTTCTCTTGTTTATGCGAAGGCACAGGAAGAGATTTGTAATCTATGTAACTAGGTGTGATTTTGTCTGAATTGATCTCTTGGGCTGATGTTAATGGAGCGATAGCACTAAGTGCTAATACCCCCATAAGCACAAATTCTGTCATTTTTATTTTTTTCATGTAATGAAACTTTCTTTTTTCTTATTTGGAATACAATATAATAATAATACAGAAAATACAATAATATAACATTTCATTCAACATTATTGCAAAAATAGTAAGTCGGCACTATATTAATCATTTTCCTGTAAGTGTTAAAATATCAACAATTTTAATAAAACAGTATCCTGCTACTTCCTTAATTACGCACAACGTTGAAGGTATCCCATCCTTTGACGTAAACCGTCGTCCCTTTTCATAATGCACCTCCTTCTTCAAACCCTCGTCTTGGTTAATAATGGATTAGTTCACAAAAAAAGTTTTAACAAATCATAAAGAAGACCTACTTTAGTTGTAGGTCTTGGAATAGAACATTATTTAATAATAGAATTTTTGAGGTTCCCCTGCGTTGGCCTATTGGGTTCCGTAATTAAACCTATTTCAGGGGTGCAGTTTTAACGAATTTTCAAATCAATTCGTATTTAAGCTCCTCCATGTGTTGCAAAGACTTGAAATCCTCCATCATGACTATCCAGATAAATAGGTACAGCTAAGGTGAACAAAAAGCTACTAACAACGATCAACATTACCACTTTTTTCAACATTGTTTAACCACACCTTTTCAATGAGATTGTAAAACTCTGTTTTGGTTTCAGATACCGCATGGGCTTTGAAACGCACAAACAACCCCATACAATTTATAAAATATGTCTCATTATTTAGTATATGCGCTTTTACCATTGCACAAAACAAATGATTAAAGCCATCATTGTGCATCCCATGATCTAAATAATAATAAGCCAATTCATATCCACAAAGTGCAGAGTATTCCGGTATTACTTGCTGGGTATACATATCATCTGATGATGGTCGCTGAGATAAAGACGCAATCTCTGTTTCAAATCGTTTAAGTATATCGTTTAAATCAAGCTCATAACGGTTAGCCGCCGTCATTATGTTAAGTAGTTGAGTTACCCTATCTTCTTGAATCGTATCTGATGAGTCATCAATAAAGTTTAGATATTCATGAAGCACACTCACATCACCAGATAAAAGCCTATATGCAAGTATGTTAGCTTGTGACCAATGTTTAAACAAGCCAATCCAGTGCTGGGTATCCTCATCGGTCTCTCTAACCCAATCTAAATTGGAGTAGGCATATGTATAGTGTAATGCCTGCTCATAATTACCCTGCTCTTCACATGCATTAGCACAGAGCAAGTCTGCATAAGCAATGTACACAAACAAGGGACGACTTAGCTTGTCGCTAGATTCGATCTGTTCTCGGCTGTTCTGTTGATGGTTCAGTGTACATTGTATTTCGGCTTTAGCTCTCATTTTCCTCGCCATCTCATCAACCTTATCCCATTTACGCAATGATCTGTACACGTTAGCCAAATCCTTCAATGCGTCAAGCTGGTCTATTTCATCTAGTCTTTCGACAAAAGCTTCAAATACGGCTGCCGCCCCAACATTTTGATTTTGATCGTCATTAATCTGAATTTTAAAAATACGATATTGGCAGATTGCCAGGCGTTCAGAATGTTGATATCTCTCCGCTTCAGCTACCCCCTCATAAAGTATCAATGCCGCTTCTAGTCGTCCCTGCGACAACAATTCTTCCGCTATTTCAAATAGCTTGGGTGAATAGAGTAGATTGTCCATGATGGCTCCCACTACTCGACGGATCGCATCCAACTTGTCCAACTCCGCACAGCGATACAAAAACGGCTCGATTCGCCTCATATTTGGAGGATGATCAATGATGTAATTTTCTATAAACAATTCATAAAAGTGACCCTCTGGTAAGCCCATAGCTTCAGTAATACGATCGAGCTGGTTAATAGACATAGATTTATTACCTGTTACAATGCTACTTATTATTCCCCTATTCATCCCTGTAATTTGTCCAAATTCCGATAGGTTTAAGCCTTCTTGTTTAAGATATTGTTCCAATTCTGCTCTAATCGTGGGTGTAATTTTCATCGATAAACCACCCTTTCAATGTAGACTCACAATACGATGCATAGTAAAAATTATTATGTAGTTGTGAAACAAGTAGTAAAATGCTCTAACGATCTTGATTGTACCATCTTTTGGTATAAAATCATATACCTTTCATATAGTACTCAAGATACCTTTTGGGATAGTTACGTATGATTTCATGATTAAGGATATCGTCTTTATGTTGATGTATAGTTTATTTAAAAAATTAGAACACAACTCATCCAATACAAAGTACCAGATTAATAGTCAGGTTCGCATTCCCTTGTGTTTTAATCTATGAATTGAGCCTTGATTGGATGTATGGCATACAAGCAACCTTAATGATATTAGGGACGGTATCGAGTCAAAAAATAACTTGAGTGTGAAAGTGAATGTGTTAGGGGCAATTTTGGAAATTAAATAGACGTTTATGATGTAAAATACCCCCCGTCCTTTTTATTGTACCTGCTAGTATTTGATCAGCAGACATAACAAAGAAACCTAGACATAATCATCTAGGCTCCATACACATGAACAATTTATCCTACTTGTTTCTGTTGCTCATATTCCTTTACCCTGCGATAGAACGTGTTAGGCTTCATTTCTACGCGCTTCATTGCTTCGACTGCTGTTATTCCACCTTGCTTCCATTCCTCATATGCTGTAATAAACTCATCACTTATTGCCTTTTTAGGCCGACCAAATACCACACCATTATTTTTGGCTGCTGCTATATCTTCAGATTGTCTACCGTTTATCTTCTCACGTTCACGTTCTGCCATGTAGCTGAGTAATTCAAGCACGATACTAGATATAACCTTTTCCAAACCATTTTGATATTGTCTAGTGTCAAGGATAGGCATACAAGGATAACAATGTGTGCACCTATCTCATACGTTATATCTTGCCATTCACGTTTGATTTCTTTAGCATTCCGTCCAAGTCTGTCAAGTTCCTTAATGAACAGAATGTCTCCGTGTCTAAGTACGCTCTTTAATGTTTGATATTGTGGTCTGTCAAAATTCTTGCCACTTTGCTTATCAATGAAGTAATCACGTTCCATAATACCTAAGTCCTTCATCGATTCTAATTGTCTAGCTTCATTCTGATCTTTACTCGATACTCTTATGTAACCATAGCGTCTAATCTCACTCATATGGATCATCCTCTACTATGTCATTAATTGTATTTAGCAAAGTATGTCAAAATGTATACTATATGACAAAGTGTTGGAAAAAGACTTGGCTAAATTGAGCATAATAAAAAGGGCAACCGAAGTCGCCCTAGATATTCCATTATACAACTTAACTTTTCAAATACTTTAGTACACAAATCTATTTACTGTCTTCTTCCTTGATGTAAATAGCGTCATATTGAATGATTGCTTTAGTTTCATCAGTAGTCTTTGAAACGTCGTAGACTACTTCATCTTGACTGAACTTATCTTCATCATGGAGAGATTGCGGTTTTTTTATAAATAACCCATCTTTAGTATAAATTTTATCAGGATGATTAAGTTCTTCTAATACACTGTCAGGGACTATTGCTTTTGTAACGCCCTTCATTTCTTCAGAAGTATCGTCACTAGCAAAAACATTATTACCAATAACTACAGCAAACGTAACAGTAAGGGCAGCCAACCCCAAAAATTTCAATTTAGCCTTCACTTCTTCCCTAACCCTTCATTAATTAATTTGCATATCCATTCCCAGAAATTTTAATCGGGTAACCAGACCCATCATTTCCGGAATGATTTCCAATTAGCAAATAAACTGGATTGAACTCAAAAGATGCATCGTCGCCTGTTATACCTAAGTTAGTGTGCGAAAATTTGATCGTGGTGACTATTGATAATAGTGTAAAAAAATCAACTCGATTTTCCTAACTGTGAAAACGCCATCTTATAAGCCACAAACGTAATAATTGCGTAGATAAAACCATATAGAAGCCAAGCATCTATATTAACTGCAATGGTTTCTAAATTGGTGGCAATAAATATAAGAGGCAGTAGCAAGGCTAGTATTAATCCTAAGTAGATGTTTCCTTTGAAATAGGCGAAACATACTCCGATCAAGATTGCCAGAATGGGGCAAAATATAAAAGTAGGGAAGAGGGGATTAAGTTTTGGAAATAACCAGTAAATCATAATAATCACTCCTTAAAGTTAATTAGTCAGAAAAAAACGAATCATTTCCTTGTTTGATTTAAATGCTAGAGGAATGACATGTAATTCTTTGCCTGTCAATAAGTCATATTCTCTTATTTCCCTTATTCTATCAACAGGAGAATTTTTGACATAATCATATAGGACAAAAACAGATCCTGCAAAATACTGTACTCCAGATATTACTCCTTTCTCATTTTGTATTTTTTCGGAGACGGAATTGCTTTGTTTTAATCTCAACTTTTTAGGCTTTTTGTTGAGGTCATTGAAAATAGTATAATTTAAGTCTTCAGAGAGAATATATAATTTATCGTTGTAAATTTGGCTGTCATAAAACAAAAATGAAGTATCTGACAAAGATGTTTCATTTTCCAACTTACCATTTTTAGGGTCAATTATCTGCATTATAGGATGAAATTGTGTATCAGATGTATTGCCATCAAGAAATACAATAAGCTTGCCTTTAAATATTTGTAGTGATGCTCCATTTTGGCCTACCGGAAAGTATTCTTTTAAACCATGTAAACGATTTTCTATAGTGAATTGTTTGATCTTCTTTGATGTTTTTAAATCAATGACATAAATACCTACAGAATTATCATTATTGTTCACATATAAAGTGTATGCCATATTATTGTATTCAACGGTTGATAATAAATATCCATTCAAAAGAATATTTCTATATTTCAAATTTTTTTTATCGAAATAAACCAATTCATTGGTGTACTGTGTGGGAGAATAACTCGGATTAATACCCACGTTCATGGAGAAAAATAGATGATTGTCGCTTTCTTTTAAAAATGAAGTTCCGATATTCCTATCTTTTCCATACTTATTAGGTCCAAAAAATGGTTGAAGAATTCCATTTTGATTAAGTATGTAATGTCTATTTTTTCGTTCAGACATTAAATAATAGTCATTCTTTACTTTGGCAAAATAATAAAGTGACTGGGCATTAACTAAGTTTTTTTTGTCTAAAATCTCGCCTTTATTACTGTATTTCACAATTTCTGCACCGTCATCCATTGCATTTGAATAAACAACAGTAAATGTCTCGGATTTTGTTATATTTTTCAATGAATGATTTGTTGCAGTAAACCAAAACGTTGAAACTACTAATCCAAGTAAAAATAAAGTTGCAAAGATAATTCTTTTTCTTTTTTTAAAGAGCATATTGCCCCCCCTAGTGAAATCACCCACAGGAAAAAATATATATCCTGTGAGTGATTAGGTTTATTAGTTGCTATAGTTATATTGAAGTATTACCGGATTTAGCTATTTCCATTGGGGTAACAATAGGATCAGCCGTTATATAGTCAACATCAATCCCCTGAGTTTTCCAAGCCTTCCATACCAACTGTACAAGTGGTGCTAAATTATTTCATGCGATATATCTACAACCGTTTCGGTGCTGCCGATCGGCTTGTCGTCAGTAAGAAACACCGAGGCGATAAATTCTCCCTGAATCGTTAGGCTTCCAATCGCCTTAAATCGTTCTACCTCTATTGGTTTTGCCGAAATAATCGGCTGGATCAACGTCTTCCATCAGTCCCCATTCGACCATATCTGGCGTACGGGTCAGCACTTTCCGATGCGACTGTCGAGAATCCTCTCTATCGCTGGATATTCCTCGAATCTTTGTTCAATGAAATGTTGAATAACCACCCCGTAAAGGGGCGGTTTTCTTATGCTTGCATGAATGCTTCTAACGGCTCCAGAGTCGCGAACGTCTTCTTTGCATCCTTCTTCCGTTGCTCATCATAGAGTTTGGTCAACTCTTCGAATGATTTAGCTTTAATCTTCGTATAACTCGATTTGGTGTATCTGATTATGTACGTCTTTACCCCTTCCTCTTCACTCCACTCGTAAACGACATCATATTTGTCCCTCAAATTCTTTAAATGAAGTGACCGGCGCAACACTGCAAAGTGTTCTTTAATGGCTTCATCACATTCCTCCATAATCTTCTCGTATGTGCAGCCAACTCGCATCAGAATCTCCAATGCCCGTTCATCGCCGTATCTCGCGAGAAATTCCTTCAACGAAACCAGCGCATATAGCATTATTTGTTCCTTGTCATTCGGATTCCTGTATTCATAACAGCCTACAACCAAATTGCGGTCGGTCATTTCCTCCTTACTGAATTGCATATTAAACAAATACTCGAGTGTCTTTTGCTTCATAACGGTTTCCAACATCTGTTCTTTATCAATCCTGATGCCCGTTGTCACCCACGGAAACGGTAGTTGGCCGTTACTTTCACGCGGTATGCTACCCCTAAGATTCAAAATCGGCATACCCGTAGCCATTGCGTACGACCTGTTATATCCGTCGCCCGCGAATATTTCCTGTTCTTCTTGCATGTGTCCTGCCCCTCCTTTTAGTACCAAGTTCCATTCGGCGCGTAGTGCCACCAGTTGTCTGCGAAGTGAATCTCCGCTCGATTCCAGCGAATTACGATCCAAATTACCCTCCGCATTTTCCAGTAATTTCTTGGTTAAGCTATAGTTCTCCGTTCGTATTATGAGCTGTGACCTACGCTTACGGGCTTTGCCACTTCACTTCCGCTCTTCCAATCCCGCTCTGTCCATTGTCAGACAACACTTTTATTTCCATCTCTCCAGGCACTTCATGAATCTCCGTTACAATCGGTTCAGACGAACCGAGAATAAGATCCTATAGTAGACTATTGCATATCCATAAACTACCACTTTTTTGTGTTGGTCTCCTATTAGTTCATCACCGCTGCTTTTCATTAACCCTCGAAGATACTTCTGGGATAAATTGTATCAAATGAGAACCATAAGTCCATCTGATGGTTGCGTTATCCTGCCCGTTGGCTAATGCCGGCTGCCAGTCTACAACTTTATTTTTCACGGTCTAATGCTTTGTTTTTCAGTCTAACACTTTATTTTCACAGAACAATAGTCTCATTAGACTATTTTGTTCTTCCCATAATTTTAAGAATGTATCATACTTCATAACATTCACGCACCTTCCGTATACTTTACCCATATCGCTAAGTTAGTAGCCTGATTGGAGACTCTCCTGTTTAAACCCGCCTCTTAATTCTTAGGTGCATGCAAATTATCTTCTTTATCAGATAAATTACTATGAAAAAAGCTTGCTCCCATTTTATTGTTAAAGGAGCAAGCTTATAGATATTCATTAATCGTTGTGAATTATATTGATTTAGGATTTTTATAGCACCAGTTTGGATCATAGGGCAGAGATCTGAACTTCTGCATATCTTCCCAACTGTAGACCCAATCGTAATCAGGAATCCAAAAATAGTCAGTAGGATTTAGCTTGAGATATTCATATATAAATCGAAAAATCAGCTCTTCAACACCATAAACATCTTCAATACATCCTACTTGATACAAGGACAAGCTTGAATCTAATCCACTAATATCCTCATCATGCTCATAATTAATTTCGTAATTATAAATTCCATCAATATAGAATATAAACTGCTGGTTATTTTCAGCACCTAGTGGGTTATAAGATATATTTAGAGTTGTTGAAAAAAACTGTTCGTTCTTATATTTTTTATCATTGTCAAAATATAATCCAGCATCTGCATGAAAGGCAGCTACGATTGCATCTCCTAGTAATTTCTCAGGTGTATATTTTTCTCGTTCTATTAAAATAAAAGCCGAACTCCCCATCACTTAACCACCTTTCTTAATTCCTCCAAGGAATTTACAACAGTTACTCCTAGCTTCTTGATATTATCTAATTTTTCTATATTACTTTGAGATAGATTGCCCAAAGGCTTATCAATATAAAGTATAACTTTCTTCTGTTCTGGATTAAAATAAAGCTTATCAGTAGTAATTGTCATTTTCTCAAGTTGTCCTTCTTTAACTGCTTTGATCGAAGCCTTTACCTCAATTAATTCATTTTTTGTAACCACATCTAAATCACCTGCAAATTGACCATCTTTCTTTAATATTTTTTGCCCAAAACCAGTGACTTCACGTTCTTCTTTTAAAAAGCCAGCTACTTTTGCTTCAGTTGCCTTTCCTACATCTGAGCTATTCATAAAGTTTTCAATATCACGGTTAATATTTTTGGGATGTTGATCAACCCATGTCAGTTCATTGCCAGCAGGGTTTGTATATTTCGTCTTATTTCCTTCCTTAATTATGCTACCCCTATTGTAATTGTGGGTTCCCTCGACGACATGCGGTGCCTTTTCTGCCTTAGCTCCCGAAGAAGGAGTGGATTTTGATGAGCCTCCACCTTCTCCTTTCGCCATCTGCCACAATTCTGCTGAGCTTTCCCCTGCTCCTTTTGCACTTTTAATCGCAGTTGTAGCTCCATGCGCCGCCAAAGCTGCCGATCCAATTAATCCGGGTACCCCAATGATACTCCCTACACCTGTAGATGAAATAGCAACTGATAATCCTTCTCCACCTATTCCAGCTACTACCTCACCTGCCCCTTGCAATGTTGTAGCTACATTTCCGAGAATTTCTCCTACTTTAGCTGCCATGGGATGATCATAATTCCGTTCTTTATCAGGCCATATCCCCACTGTCAAATTCTCCTGAATAGCTCCTTTTGCTCCCTGTGCAGTATCCCAAAGGATTTCTCCTTGAAGTTTGCTGGCTTCCAATTGAGCTTCAGACTTGGTGATCTCAGCTTGTCCAATCTGTTCAAAGATTTTATGTAACCAACCTTCACCTGTGGATGCCGTTTTAACAGGGGTGTCAAGCCACGGCACATCCAGTACAACTTTTTCCCCGTCCACCTGTGTAAAACTTTTTGAAATAAAGATGAGTTCTTGTGCAACCATAGATAATCGCTCAAGCGTCACACTCATGGATTGTCGAGAAACCTGAAATTCCTGAAAAAATCTCTCTTGGGTGGCTCCAGACCAGCCTTGTTGGACAAAATCAATCCGTCCACTCAAAAAATTCAGCATACGTTCCATTTCATGCTTTCCTTGTAAGAACTGATCAGCCACTTCCATCAGTTTGTCAGGTGGAACTAATATTCTCCCCATTCTACCACGCCCACTTTAATTTTGATGGAAATAATATTATCAGAAGGGACGATTTAGGGAAATCCATCTACTATCCTGTTATTTCCTTTTTAAATCATGTGACATTTGAACTGAAGTAAAACAGAGATTATCACGACTAAAGTATTGTATATCACTGTTAGATGATGCCTAAGTTAGTTTTAGCTGTTCTATCCATAGGCTAGTGATCAAGTATTGATTAATGTTGATTATATCATTATTACTTTTTCTTGATTTATAACAATATAATTGACATAATATCAATAAACATCCTTACTATATAATTCTAGGACGCTATATTTAAAGGCCTTTCCTATATAAATTTGAATGGCTTCATAGTACAAAATTCTCCTTTTTCATAAACATTATTGGAGGCTAGTAAATGAGTAAATTTGAAAAAAATCTAATTAAGTATTTGTCTTACGGTTTTTGTGTAGGAATTTATTATTCCTTTATTAAAGGGCCAACAACAATGAGTTCTTCAATCAACGGTATGTTTGAATTTTATACAGTACCCACTTCTACTTTTATTTTCAGAACTTTATCAATCTCGTTTATATTAAGCCTCATTGCTGGAGTGGTGTATACAATCGTTTTTTTATGTATAAAAGGAAATAAGTAGATTTCCCAGAATAATCCCAAAACAAAAGGAGCCAACCCATCGCAATAGCTCCTTTTCTTTATCGACCCTTTATTTAATTGACTAACTATGCAAAAAAGCCTGCTCCCATTTTAATGTTAAGGAGCAAGCTTATAAAATATTAATCATACTCAATGAACACATTGCCGTTTCCATTGACGGCCTTTTGTAACAATATAATTATATCGTTCTTAAGATCAGGAAGTACAGGTAATATATTAGTCAAACTTTTCGCTTCTTCCTCGGTCAAATATTTAATATCAAATGAATCAAACAATTGTAGGGTCTCTCTAATATTTTCCACTTCCCATGGACTTTCCTCATACCAGCCTTCGTGATCACTTAGTATATTACTTTGTGCAGATTCTAGTTGAACCAAACAATCCATTAATGTATCAAAGTATCCATTCCATATCTTCAATACATAGCATTTATCTGAATTTGTATAAATCAATCTTATTTCTGGTTCTCCTTCAAATCCAGCATAGTAGGTATCATTTATTTTATCTATCTTCATCCTCTTACTCCTTCTAATGGCTGTGATTTTGAACTTGAGAGCATTTTATTCTCAGACTGCCACGTGGTGACCCGTTGGTCCGTAATTCGAGCCATTCTCTCAATGCTCAATAGGAGGTGCCTTCACTGGCTACTAACATAAAACTGGAATGGTGGGATCAGCTTACTCTTCATCTTCGTTAACCGCTTTAATCAGATTTCCATAGACTTCCTTCGTGTGAGCAGATGCATGTTCTTTAAAATGTGTAAACAACCTCATACATCTGATTGCTTGTATTCTATTATTAGATTCAGCAGACTTTTCCAAACAGCTAAACAAAAATGCGAAGCCTTCTGAAAACCTCCCCTTGCGCAAAAGATAGATCGCCAATTCCCTTGCGAAATGAGTGTATCGCTCCGTTGTGAATCGTTGAGTATACAATCCTTCAACTTTTTTCTGCTCCAGAAAGGAGATGATTTCTTCTTCGAATTGCTTTAATATATTATCTACATCAAAATGGTATCGGTTAGCTGCCTCAATCATAATATCAAGTGCGGGAAGAATCTCATCTTTTCTTGAAGAAATATAAGCTACATAATCAGAAAGAACGCTCTTATCGCCAGAAAGAAGCTTATTTAAGTACGTATTTACTACTGCCCAGTCTTCGTACTTTTTTTTCCATTTCAAAGTAGTTTCATCTGTAGCATTAACCCAACTTAAATCGGAATAAGCATAAGTGTGCTGAAGCGCTTGTTCATAGTCTTTCCTTCCTTCACATGCTTCTGCCCGAAGTAAATGCGAGAACGCCCAATACGCAAACAAAGGAAAATTGGGTTTCTTCGAATTGTCTCTATCTACATGATGCCGCTGTTGTTCAAGTTTGTATTGAATTTTTGCCTTGTCTCCCATAGCTTTAGCGAATAGTTCTACTTTATCCCATTTTCGTAACGAACGATATGTATTCGCCAAGTCTTTTAATGCCTCTAACTGATCTATCTCATCTAACCGATCAACGTAAGGCTCAAATTGAATGGCTGCATCATAGTCTTTCTCTTGATCGTCTCCAATACGAATCGTAAACAATCGATACTGGCAAACCGCTAATCGTTCTGAATACTGATATCTCTCCCCTTCTGCTACATTTACATAAAGGAACGCCGCTGCTTCAGTATAACCTTTTTTAAAAGAATCCTCGGCTACTTCAAAAAGTGAAGGAAGATAAACAGGATTATCTAGCAACATACCTACAACTCTTCGCAAGCAATCAAGTCGCCCTAACTCCACGCAGCGGTACAAAAAAGGGCTGATTCTTCGCCAGTTGAGCGGTTCTTCCTCAATACATTCTTCAATATAACGTTCATAAAAATAATCTGGTGGTAAATTCATTCCCATAGTGATGCGATCTAGCTGGTGAACTGAAATTGATCGGTTGCCCGTCACAATGCCACTAACTGTCCCTACATTCAAATCAATCATGTGACCAAACTCGGTCATGGTTAAGCTTTTCCGTATCAGATAGGTTTGAACTTCTGCTCTAATCGTAGGTGTGATCTCCATAGATAAACCACCCTTTCAACATAAACTCGACATATAATACATAATTAAACCATGTAATGAGAAACAGTTAGTAAAAATTACTTTATCCCATCATTGTCTTTTGGAACAAAGTCATATACCCTTCGTTGTTTACAGCAGCACACATTACATTTTTGCACTTTTTACATATATTCCTCAAAAGAGGATTTCCTCATTTTGCTTATATACAGCAAAACACGCAATAAAAAGGCTAGACGGATCATTCCATCTAACCACTTAATAATAGTATATTTTTAGGTTATACTGTGTCCTATACTGGAGACCTTTTTATTCTCACAATCCTCCGTGTTGTCCAGTGGGCTCATAAATAGACCCCTTGTCTTGATACTGAAGAGGGAGAACTACTACTACTAGTATAAAACTAGTAACTAAAAAAGATAGAATTACTTCACGTTTCATTATTATCCACCTCATTAATTAAATTTCTGTATGCTATCTTCGTCTCAGATGCTGCACACTCCTGATAGGACTCATACATCTTTACACACTTAATTATATACGACTTATTTTTGATTAATGTAGATTTTTCCAAACAATTTAACAAAAAAGTAAATCCATCTGCAAAATTATTTTTGTTAAAGTAGTAAACCGCTAATTCATTTGCAAAATGAACATAACGTTCTATAACTAATTGTTGATTGTACGTACCTACACACTCAGGTTTATCCAGCAAAGCTAAAATCTCCGTTTGAAATTGATTTAGAATATGATCAACATTTAGATGATATCGATTAGCAGCTTCAAGTATGTTATCTAATCCGGAAAGCAACTCTTCTTTCCTTGAAGAAAAAAATGTTACATAATCAGCCAAAACAGCAATTTCACCAGCATGAAGTTTATTTACATAAGTATTAGCTTTAGACCATTCTTTATATCTCATTTTCCACTTCAAAGTAGTTTCATCAGTTTCTTTCACCCAACTTAAGTCACCATATGTGTACGTATGCTGAAGTGCCTTCTCATAATCTTTATGGGCCTCACAAACTTCTGCACGAAGTAAATGAGAAAAAGCCCAATAAGCAAACAGAGGAAAGCTTGGTTTCTTTGCATTTTCTCTTTTGGAAGGATGCCGTTGTTGCTCCATGTTATATTGAATTTTGGCCTTGTCTCCCAAAGCTTTAGCGAATAATTCTACTTTGTCCCATTTTCGTAACGAACGGTATGTATTCGCCAGATCTTTTAATGCATCTAACTGTTCTATCTCATCTAGTCGATCAACGTATATTTCAAATTGAACGGCTGCTTCATAGTTTTTCTCTTGATTATCTCCTTGCCTTGTATGGAACAAACGGTACTGACACATAGCCAGACGTTCTGAATATTGCTTTTTCTCACTTAGAGCCACATTCTCATATAGAATAGTTGCCGCTTCGTAAAGCCCTTCTCTAAAAAGTTCTTCGGCAAGCTCAAATAAAGATTCTGAATAGCCTAACTTATCCATCAATAAATTAACAACTTCTTGTATACAGTCCAATTTATTTAATTTCGCACAATTATGTATAAAAGGACTCATTCGACGCCAATTCGGATTAGCCTCTGTTAAATACTCAGACACATACCGTTCGTAGTAATAGCCAACGGGAAGCCCCATTGCTTTTGTAATTCGATCTAACTGATCGACTGAAAGTGTGCGGTTCCCATTAATAATACTGCTCATGGTGCCCGGATTCATTTCTGCTTCTCTAGCTAAATCACTTAGGATTAAATCATGATCTTTCATATGTTTTGTTATCTCTGTGAGTATCGTGGTTGTTGTGTTGTACAAAGTAACCACCCCTTGTCAGGAACTTAGTAGGATATCAACTCATTAAAAAAGGACTATTGCAATCCAATGATTGTATAGCCTTTCCGCAATTCATTGTACCATCTTTTGGTACAATATCATATACCTTTCAGAACCTTACTTAAGATACCTTTGAAGGGTTTGTAAAGAAAATTAAGCTTTATAAATCCTGAGACATACGAATCATATCTCTACACTGTATGCCATTCTCATAAATTTTTTCTACATAGTTATGTCTGATAAAGAAATCTAGATCTACACCAACAATTCTAAACCCGCATTTTTGGTAGAGGGCTAACTGCCCAATGCTAGAGTTTCCTGTGCCCATTTCCATCGTTTTATAACCTTGTGCCCTAGCTGTTTCAATGGCATGTGTCACTAATAGTCTGCCTATTCCTTTACCATGCATATCTTCTGATACTGCTATATTCACTAACTCAACTGTTTCAGGTCTTGTAGGTAAAAGAACATAGACTCCAACAATATGATTGTCAATCTCTGCTACAAAACACTGCCCTCTTTTTAAGTATTCCTCAACAAGTTGGTGCGAAGGATCAGCTAGTAACAAAAGCTCTATTGGATATTTTTCATTTGAATTAAGTAGTCTAATATTCATATATTCTCTCCTGAATGTATTATGGCCCCCGGATTTCCCCCCTTATCGTAAGCTTTATTCCAGAAATCCGGGGGTGATGGCGATGAGATGAAGCCTTAACTCAGGTTGACCTCAATTCATACAAACCATTATGCAGTGAAAGACGGGCAGAGTATGGACCTTCAAACAAGACACTGGTATTAAATACGGCCGGAAGCCTATCATCAGGAAACCAAGGCCGTTGCTTGTCTATGACTATAAATGATCCTTCTACATTCCCTAGCGGCGCGAACTTTTGTCCAGCCCCTCCCCATGGATCAAGTTGGAACGTTTCGGTGATTATCCTAGATACTTCAGGGACATCATCGACAGGAAGACCGATCTCGCTTATATGAAGTAGAGAGTTGGGCCCGAAAGCTTCAGTGACTGCATTGTCGAGTGTATGGTGAGCGATGAACTCGACAAGGTTATGATCCGGATCATAGAAGTAAAGCGCTGTTGCATTCCAGTTTTCGAAAAAAAACTCATCTTCTTGGGGTCTTGAAATCAATGAAATTCCACGGTCGATTACCCACTGTTTTGCTTCTATGAATTTATTCGTTGGGATCGTAACCGCAATATGATAAAACTCATTTTCCATATGGGAGGATTCCTGAAAAGCAAGAACCGATTCCCCTACTTGAAACGACAGCCGCGAAGAGCTTTTCTCCACAACCTGCAAATCCAAGAGAGAGCCGTAAAAAGCTTTTATCGCTTCGAAACTATGGGTGGCTAAGAGCACTTCTTTTAATTTCAATGCATTGGTCCTCCCCACAAATAATTTTGGAACCCATTGTCCGTCTAATCCATATCAGCATTTTATCTCAGACTATATGAGGTCATTACAATGTTTGTTTATTATCCTTTAAGTCGCTTAAAAATTTGGCGTTCACATCTAACGCCGCAAATTGAAGTAGTATATCCTGTTCATCTAGAGCTTTACTTTTTGCTATTTCGAGATAAAGCTCGGGCTGGTCCCGAAACGCTCTTGCCCTCCCAATCGAGTATGCCTTCTGGAGATATTCATGAGCTAATACAGGCTTGCTCTGATGAAGAAGTGTTTCCGCCATCTGAATATAAGGTTCAGCATGTATAATGCGGTACCCTGTACCTTCCAAATCTAAAATCTCCTCATTTAAAAGCTCTACTGATCGCTGAGTATGCCCGTTATAATTGAGAATTTGAACGTATTGATGCAAGGTTACACCTGTGATGCCCCATTTATGCTTAGGCTCGGGTATTAGATCCCAAGCCTTCTGTGCTTTTTCCACAGCCAAGTTGCTATCTAATGGGAGTGTATGAGCTGCATCCTCTCCAAGCTCCCAAATCTCTTCTTCCAATTGAGCCTCCAGATCGTGGTACATTCGAATATTCATCTATTCCTCCCAATTGGATAATATAAGTTCAACACATAGAGATGTCTACTCCTCATTGCGTTTAGCGAAAGCGCTTGATTAAGGATATCACTCCCCAGATGAGCAACGCCAAGATCCCGCTAACGATTACGAATGTCATTAAGATCGAAGTCCATACGATATGCAATCAACATCACCCCATGCATCATTTTATGGTCATCTTGTAGAGTACTCTTCTAATGTCTCTCCATATTTTAACGCACGTTGGCTTCCGCTGCATTCGAATTGAATATTTTTATTTTTATGATAATGGATAAAAAAGCTAGTAATGCAAACATCAGCCCGCTCCAGATGAGCTGGTGTATTCCCAAGTGAGAGATAAACCACCCGCCCGTAGCAGCCCCTATCGTAATACCTAGATTAGAAAATGAGACAAACAGGCTGTTACCAAACTCTGGAGCTTCTTTCGCTTCCGTGGTTAACCATGTTTGACTAATAATAAGCCCCCCAGAATGCACGGCCCCCCAAATGAGCACAACCACAATCATCGGTAGGAAAGAAGCACCCAGAGCATAGGTGAATACGTAAATGACCATATATAGCAATGGGAACATAATTACGGTCTTGGTCAGATTTTTATGTAATAATCCCCCGAATAAAAAATTTCCAAAAATCATGACGATTCCAAAGACCATCAACATCATACTGATCCATGACCCGTTCATCAGAGTTACTTCTCCAAGATATTCGGCAAAATAGCTATACACCGAAAACATAGCTGCAAAGATAAAAATAACAGTCACAATGTTGAACCACAATTGAGGTTTACGTAATATACCAAGCTGTTTGCCATAAGACATCTTTTCCTGAACTGGCAGGGAAGGAAGCCATACGAGTATTCCCACAAATGCAATCATGCTTACGACAGCTCCAAATAAGAAGGCAGCTTCTAACGATATCTTTTCAGCAAGATAGGAAGTCAAAGGCACGCCAAACGCAAATCCTACCGTAATTCCAGCGAAAACCTTGGTGACGGCTTTACTACTCTTTTCAGGGGGGACCAGATGAGCTGCAGTCACGAGGGCGACCGAAAAAAAGACAGGATGAAAAATAGCGGGAAGAACACGAAAAATGAGCATGACCTCAAAATGAGTGGTATAGGCGTAGACTATATTGGAGATGACAAAACTGAATACAGCGGTTAATAGAATGACTTTACGATTCATGCTGGAAACGAGTAAGGTCAAAAACGGACCTGAAAGGGCAACAACGAAAGAAAATATACTAACGAGCCAACCCGCCTGGGCAGCTGATACATTGAATTTTTGAGTTACTTGAGGAAGAACGCCTATAATTCCCATTTCCGTTGTAATAATACCGAATACGCCTAAAGCCAGAATGATAATAAGTAACGGGTTAACCTTTTTCATTTTAAGTATAAGCCTCCAATTTAATTATATATATAGATTTGTAGATATGTATTGTGAAAAAAAACCTCCTTTCTATTTATAATTCCTTTTGAACATACTCGGCAAATTCCCGGATTGTTTTTTCATTCCGACGATAGTACGTCCACTTCCCAATACGCTCAGACTCTAACAAACCGGATTTTTGCATCGTTAATAAATAACTTGAAATCACAGACTGCGCAAGTCCCGCTTTAGCCTGAATATCTCCCACACATACACCAATTTGAAAATTAAGCCCTTGCTTCAGATAAGCCTGTTCATCAAAAAACTCTTCTGGTTTTTTTAACCACAGCATAATTAGACGGCGAGTTTCGTTTGACAATGCTTTATAAATCAATGACGGTTCCATATAAAACATTATATCTATTTTATTAGATTTGTAAATATAAAGTCCAATGATTACGTAGAAAAATAAATAATAAAGGCTGCTTTCCCACGGGAAATCCGTTGGGAAACAGCCTGTTCAAGTACATATTCAACTACACTGACTTACTCTTATTGGAGCGATACATCAAGTACAGGAAATACGGTGCACCGATCAGTGCGATCAGTAATCCGGAAGGAATTTCAGTCGGCGCAAGCACTGTCCGTCCAATCGTATCAGCCAGCACCAGCATTACCGCTCCCAAGATGCTAGACAGAACGATAGAGCGACGTACATGGTGCCCAATCAACGTACGCACGATATGCGGAGCAATCAGCCCGATGAAGCCAACTGTACCTACACAGGCTACCGCTCCGCCCGCCAGCAGCACCCCCACTGCCATCGCCAGCAACCGGGTGCGGCGCACCGGAAGTCCCAGTCCCATAGCGCTGCTGTCGTCAAACACCAAAAGATCGAAGCGGCGAGCTAGCCACCAGGCTATTGGCAACAACACGAGCAGAAAAGCCAAAATCGTCGCCACCTGCCCCCAGTTTCGAGCGTAGGTACTACCCGTCAGCCAAATATAGCCTGTGCTGCCCCAAAGCGAACCTTGGATAATCAGTATCTGAATGCCAGCTGCTCCGATCGCTGATACAGCAATCCCAAGTAGGATGACCACAGACGGGTTTAGGTGCTTGTTCCATGATAAAAAGAAGATCACCGCCGCCGACACCGTCGCTCCGGCAATCGCCGCGATAGGCAGCATATAAACAGGCAGCCCAGGCCAAACGATAATCACTGCAAGCGCGCCAAAGCCAGCCCCTGAAGAAACACCAATGATCGAGGCATCCGCTAAGGGATTACGAACGGCTAATTGGATCAAGACACCGCTGACCGCAAGCGCGATACCAGCCCCGGCTGCCACCAGCGTGCGCGGAATTCTAAACTGCAGCAGGGCCGAATTTGCGTTTTCACCGCCAAATAGGCCAGATAGCAAATCGCCAACCGGAATTCGCATCCCTCCAAACATCAGGCTGAATACGGTCAACAGCACGGCACCGCACCCAAGCAATGTGACCAGCCTGCCATAGGGTAATTTCCGAGAGCGCACACCTATGTTCATTGAAGATTGTCCATTAATCCCAGAAGGCAGCTTCATCTTCCACAGAATCAACCAAATTAACCAAGGAGCCCCAATCAAGGCCATCATTGCTCCGGTCGGCAGATCCATGCTTGATTGGTGGACCATCTTCGCCAGCACGTCAGCGCCTGTCAACAGTAATGCTCCCCACAGAAAGGAACCAGGCAGCACCCAGCGATGCATTTTTAGGCCGCTTAAGCGCACCAAATGTGGAGCTACCAAACCCACAAAACCAATAGGTCCAATGACGCTAACTGTAATGGTCGACAGCAGGACAGCTAATACAATACCCACCGCCCGGGTCAAACTAACCTTTTGTCCAAGTGACGTGGATGTGGACTCATCCAGATCCAGGACATCAAATTGTCTTGACAGCAGAAAGGCAATGACCGAGAGTCCTACGACCCAGGGCCAGGCGTAAGTCGTCCCGCTCCAGTCGTTTTGCACAAGCGAGCCAGAACCCCAGAGAAACAGTCCCTGCGTTTCAAATGAATAAAAGATATGCAAAGCTCCGGTAAACGAACCGAGAACCATGGATACAATCAAGCCGGCAAGCGCCAACCGAATCGGACTTCCCGCTCGTCCCCCGCCCATGAAGTAAGCGAGTACCGCTGCCAGCAGGCCGCCGACAGCGGCAAATAGAAACGGCGCCTGATGCAGCAGTCCGGGAAACATCACCGCGCCAAGGACAACCACAAAGTAGGCACCAGCGTTAATTCCTAGTGTATCAGAAGCCGCCAGCGGATTTTTGGTGATGGCCTGAAGCAAAGCACCAGCGATGGCAAGCGCACCACCAGCCAGGATTCCGATGACCGTACGTGGCATCCGGAGATCCCACACCATGTTATGTTCAAGCGTATCCTGACGCTGGGTCAACGCCTCAATTACCGTGTGAAGCGGGATCGAAGCCTCTCCATAACACAAGCTTACAAAAAAAAGCACGATGAGGACGATCAATCCGCCCCCAAAGATGCTTCCTACACGCCAAGTCTTCGATAAACCCGTTGTGTCTGTTCGGGTCATTTCGTCAGGGCTCCGACTACCTGATCAACCAGTACTTTGGATGAGATTGGGCCGCCGAACGTCCATGTTGTGCCGTCCAGTGGGTAGGTCCGTTTTTCTTTGACAAAGTTTAGTCCGTTCCATACCGAGTTGTTCTTCATCGCGGCTCCAAATACATCGTCCGTCTTTTGCGTAATATAGATAAAATTGCTGTCCTGCACAGCTGGAAGAGCTTCAATGCCAACGGTGCTAAACCCATACTTCTCGGTCTTGTCCGACTTCCAGTCGTTCACCATGCCAATTTTCGCGAGCGTTCCCACTACAACCGAATTTTCCTTGAACATTCGCAGACTAGCAGCATTTTGAGCTGTGAAGGCCTGTGTCAGCGCATAGTGAAAGTCTGCTTTGCCCGCTTTCTCTAATGTAGCCTTTGCCTCTACGTAGTGCTGGTCAAGTTCGCTTAGGACCTTATCAGCCTGTTCCGTTTTTCCAGTAGCCACAGCGACTTGCTTGAAAATCTCGACCATACGGTCGTAATCATAGCCGTTCCCCTTGTAAGGATCGAATTCTATCGTTGGTGCAATCCCCTTTAGCTGTGCATAGATCGCTGCATTGTTATCGGCGTTAGAGATAATAAGATCCGGCTTGAGCGCCGCAATCGCTTCTAGATTCGGTTCGCCCCGTGTACCGATATCAGTTACGGTATCAGCCAGCTTCGCCTCCGGTGTTACCCACAGCTTGTAGTTTTCATTGTCCGCATTGCCGACAGGCTGTACGCCAAGTGCAATGAGGTCCTCGGTAAACGTCCATTCGAGTACAACCACACGTTCCGCTGGCTTGTCCAGCTTGACTTCCCCATGGTCATCCTTAACCGTAACCGGACCAGCCGTTGTGGATGTCTGCTCAGACCCTGCAGTACCTTCCGTCTTCGAGCTATCCCCAGCCGCACCGCAGCCCGCCAATACAATAGTAAAAACTACAAAAAATAATAGGCTATTCAACATCTTTTTCATTTCTCTCAATCACCCCTGTATGTATATTGCATTGGAAAATGATAATCATTATCAGTAAAAGATTATAGGGCTTAGTGACTTTTGTCAATACAGATAAATCTAAAATTGAATCGCAAACAGGTTCCGTATATGATAGCTTTATCATTATTTAAGGGAGGCTTCATTTACGTGGCGGTATTAATCAACGAGCAAATTAAAGCTGACGAAGTGGTACTCACTGGACTCGCAGGGGAGAAGCTCGGCGTTGTATCCAAGTCAGAAGCCTTGGCTATGGCCCGATCCAAAGGGGTGGACCTGGTCTGCACCTCACTGATGAGCTGTCCACCGCCCTGTAGCTTGGTCGCGAAGGGTAACGGAAAAGCGCTGGCGCAAAAAGAAGCCGCAGCAAGCAAAAATGTCGGCCGAGCCGCAAAAAACAGCGGCAAAGAAAAGATCAAGGAGCTTCGCTTCACTGCTCATATTGAGGAACATGATTACGACACGAAGCTGCGTCAGGCAGACAAACATCTGCGTTCCGGCAAACCGGTGCAGCTGGTCGTTAAAGCGTCTGGTGCAAAAGAAGCGCCTGTCGCCAAAGCGGTACTAGAGCGGCTACTAGTGGATTTGAAGGAAGCCGGAGTGAAGGATACTGGAATCCAGACGGGCGGCAAGGGCTCACAAGTGAAATTAAACCCTCGCTGAATGGCGAATCAGTAAATTGGACCAGTCACTTAGACCGTAGGAAACAGAGGGCCCATTCGGCCCTCTGTTATAAATTCCTTGGTTACAGGGTATGATTCAGGCTCTTTCTTGTCATAGCTACTTTGCACCAAGGGAGCATACCAAAAACGCTTCTCATCCATCAACCTCGATACATACCCGCTTGCTTATTTTAGGATGACGCCGTTCGTTCCCGTTTGCGGTATGACAAACGACCAATCGGCATCCTTGTACAAATGGTTGACGACCTTTCGTTTTAGCGTGAGCTGTTTCGGCATTTGATTTAGCCCATCAACGAAATATCCGGCATCCTCCTGCAGCTCGATTACACCTGAACGATCTGTTGTGTAGCCTCCGCCAAAAAACATCGAATACTCCTTATTATTTTCGTCAACGGCAACCCAAATGTCTTGCGTGAAGTTAGGACTACTGAAGATACCGCCTATCGGAATGGTCGCATACATTTTGCCCGAATTAGAACTGTTGGAACGAAGTTTGAGCCCCTTGAACAGATAAGCATCACCCGAGTCTTCGAATTTAACGGGATGCACAGCTGAAGTTTGAGCCGGGTCGAGCACGACCGACGCCTCGCTTCTCTCTCGAATTATATAGCCGTCCAATACGAATCGAATTTGCTGCTTATCATAGGCAAAATCATTAAACTGGTAGAACCAGTGCGTCTTGCCACTCCAACGGTCCAATCCAGATCGACGTCCGAATTCAGGGTCTCTGTTATCCCCAAGCCATTTCCCGTGTGCATCTTCCAGATGATACTTAAGCTCGTGGAACCCGCTTTGTCCGTTCAGCGCTCGGTCTGCGGCTTCTGGGGTCAACTCTGTAGTATATTCCAATGATCCGCCGCTCGGCGTCCGGGTAGCTCCCTGCATGTGAATACGTAAGCCGCTTGGCGTCTCATACGTTTTATCAATCGGAGTCAGCAACGTTTGCGCTTTGGCTTTGGTTAGATCTGCCTCCACATCCAGTCTCCAATCTCCTTTTACCGTTTTAATAGGAGCTTCCACATTAAGTTTGTCCGCATACAGCCTCAATTCACGGATATGTGCACTAAGCTGCAGCTTGTCGGTCAGTACCGGCCGCATAAAGTCGAACTCAATCCTACTAATATTCTCGTTGCCCCCTGTGCTTACTTCAAAAGGAACAGCGCCAACATCACCTCTCTGGTTATCAAAGAGGCTGAAATCGACATCTTGAATACTAAAATCCCCGGTTACAGCATTTCCTTCAACATCGAAAACTTCGATTCCGATAATCATTCTAGTCGAATCGGCGATAAGTTCGTTGACTTTCAGAGTGTAACCCTGATCTTTAGCACTGGCACCCGAAATCTGTACCAGTCCTGCTTCACGGACCTTCTTCATGCCATTATCCACATAGCTGTCTTTCGCAAACAGCGACCTCACCATATCTGCAAGAGTCGGCTGCGTATACAGCAGTGTGCTAACCACAAATACAACGACGGCGACCACCAAACTCCATACTTTAAACTGTGAAGTGCGTCTGGCAGCGCGGTAATGTTTCACCTGGGCGACGATGGACGTGTCATCGTACGCGGCTGCGTTCTGTTGCCGATTCCTGTATTCAGTCGGTCCCGTCAAGATCTGTGCCTCCGTTTCCGCTGGTTGCTCGCTCGGAGAGTATCTGGATACATCATGATCGCTCGCGTCGGCTCTGTCAGCTGGTTCGATCTCGATTCCTTCCAGCGCCAGCATCACCTGGTCGGTAAACTCATTAGATAGCCTTTCGTGAAACAACAAAATTTCCCAGTTTCTGTCTTCTATCGTCGATTTGCCGTCCTCTGTTTCAAGATTGGCTTTTTTCGTTGTTGTACGATCCCAGACTCTCATAACGTTGCCCCTCCTTGGCTTCTACGGTTTTGCGCAGACTGATTTTAGCACGGTGGACGGCGTTGTTAACCTGCCGAACCGACATGCCAGTAATACCAGCGATCTCCTTGTGACTCAGTTGGTTGGTGTAGCGCAGAATCAACACAAGTCGATAATGCTCGGGCAGCGTCTCTAACAAGCAATCCAATTCGAAACGCAGTTCCTTTTGCAGCAACTTCGATTCAGGTGTTTCACGTTCATATGTATCTTCCTGTGTCAGAGACTTTGGATCTTTTCGGCGTCCACGGTCCTTCTGCAAATTGACAGCAATTGTATACATCCAACCGGCAAAACTCTGCGTCGGGTTATGCGCTCCCAGTTTACGATAGGCTTTAAGTAGTGTCTCCTGAGTCAGATCCTGAGCATCCGCTTCGGAAGACCCCATCTTGCGGAACAATCCGTAAAGCTTATTCTGATAGCGCCGGACAATGCCCGCGTACGCTTGTTTATTGCCTTTTAGTACAGCTTCAATAATTGAATGATCGTCTGTCAGCTCCACGCGTTCCCCTCCTTTTAGGTCTGGCTTTTGTTTGTCTTGCTTCTAAGACTCCTAATCTGCATTTTTTCTCTCACTCGATCCATATAAAAAAGACCTTGAGTTTTTGTTGCCCTCGAGGTCTGAACATATGACTCATTCCTCTATGCCTAGTTCAGCTATGAGAAGATCAGCCTGTCCCGTTTTCATCTGTTTCTTTCTGGGCTAGTCCCATCCAAGTGCTATATCGTAGGGCACAAGTATTGGGTTTACGAAGATTGATTCGAGAAAAGAAAATTATTGACCATAATTTTTCTAGTTCCCTTAAAAAATAACTTCTTCAGATCATCGCTTTACTCATAAAATATATGCATTAAACTTGCCGCTATTTTCCACAGCTCTCCAGCAACAATTTTCAGCTATGGATTCACCCTATAACCCCCTATCATAGCCGTAAGCAAGATAGAAAAGGCAACATGCTTGCTAAAATAAACCCGTTTGGGTACAATCCCCATAACAAAATCGCTTGGGAGGAATTCGAATGAATCGAAAAAATGTCCCCCGTTAAGCCCGAGCTCCTCCATCCATGTTTTAGTTTCAACTCACCCTAATAAAACAGAGGAGGATACTAATGAACATGAATGGACCTGTCAACATTTCTCGAAGTGAGAGACTTCAGACTTGCCACGATATAGCTGCGAGGTTACATGAAGTATATAGAGACAAAATTCTGGCTATAGGGGTCTATGGATCTGTTGCCAAAGGTACTGACGGCCCTTTCTCGGACATTGAAATGTTTTGTGTACTAAGTGAATCAAACGGCCCCGTAGAATTTAGCCATGAATGGTCAGCGGGACCCTGGAAAGCGGAGGTGAACGTCTGTAGTTCAGACGTTCTTCTTAAAATTGCCTCTACTGTTGAGGGCGAATGGCCGTTGACACATGGCCCCTTCTTTTCCCCACTTCGTCTGTATGATCCTGAAGACTTTTTTTCTATATTAAAGGAAGCTGCCGAATCCCCCACAAAGGAAGATTTCAGGCATGCCATCAACGAAGTGCTTGTAGGTGAAATGTACGAGTTTATAGGAAAGCTTAGAAATATCCGTGTACATGGTCCTCTTACCTACTTGCCGTACTTGGTAATGCAGTTTGCTCAATATGGGGCTATGTTAGTTGGGTTGCATAATCAGAAGCTTTTCTCAACGGGTTCAATGGTTCTACCGGAGGCCCTGGAACTGCCGAGTCGTCCAGAAGGATTCGATCATGTAGTTAAGTTGGTTATGTCCGGAGATTTAGCTGAACCAGCGAAGATCATTTCAGCCTGTGAAGATTTCTGGAGTGGTCTTGTGAATTGGGCAGTCGAACATGACTACCTTATTCGATCACAACGGATCCCCTTTTGATCAAAAATAAAATTCGCTTTAATTTCACTTACTATAATATACCATGTTAATATATCATGTTTTTTATATGCCGAGTCCCCCTTTCGTTAAGGGGGAATTTTACTTTTCTTCTGGATGAATAGTACTTCTCCGTTATGTTTTTCCACTGTAATATATTTAAAATTTAAACTACTTGATTTCACCCACTACCTCCTTTATTCTCTGTATATGTAACTCTGTCTTTGCTTATCTATATCCGATGCTCACATACTTTCCTCATTCGTATACACATGCAAAAAATGTACAATTCCAGTGTACTCCATTAAAATTTTACACATAAAGCTTTATATAGATTTTATTTTTGTTAATATCCAACAACAGGGCCTTAGGCACTATGATAGATTACATTTTAATGATATATTGATAGGTACCATAAAAGACTAATTACCCATGGCTTGGGCTGGAGGATGTATGAAAAAGGAATCAAATCAAGACGAAACCAGTTATTTATTTAATGTAGATGTATTAGTTAAAGGCCGTTCGAATGTAGAGGCCCTTCAGTTCCTGCTTAATCTCTTGAGCCAAAACGAACACATTGCGGATAGCCGGATTCAATCCGGTATCGAACTTGGCAATTTAATTGAAGCTGCACTGTACCTAAAAAAACAGTCAGCCGTGAATAGCCCATCTGATGCAGCCGCTACGCTCGCGGAAAAATTTTCTAAAAAGAAATCAGCCGCAATTACGAACAAGCCGCCAGTCGTTCAAGAGATCAAACAATCCCACGTACAGCCAAAGCCTGCAACACAACAAGACCTTAGTACGTATGAATGGATCAAACGCTATATACATGATAATACGCTTGTACGGTTAATCGTAAACCGCTATGGTGGACAACGCAGCATTCCTTGCCGCATCCTCAATCTGGACCATGATAATAGCCTGCTGAGTGTGTATCATGTAGATGAGAAGCAAGTGTACTCCTTTAAAATGAATGAGATCGATGAAATCACATCGTAAATGTAAATACTTCACCAAAAAACGAAGCATGAAAAAAGAGAACGGTCAGGAAAAACATGATGTCTTTCTTGTCCACTCTCTTTTTTTGTATTATCCGAAAAGAACTTTAATCCTCTTTCTTCAGACCCATGGCAGCCCATGCCAGCAATATCCATCCTGCTATAAAACACACGCCTCCTAGAGGGGTGATAGCTCCCAGCACACGGATTCCGGTCAGACTTAGCACATACAAGCTACCAGAAAACAAAATGATACCCGTCAATAACAGACGAGCTGCCCATCTTAGACGGTTGGAAGGCCCCCACTGTCCAGCAGCCAACGCAATGATCAGCAAACCGACAGCGTGAATCATATGATATTTCACACCTGTTTCATATACGGCCAAAGCATCCGCGTCGATCCGGGCTTTCACAATATGTGCCCCGAACGCTCCAATGGCTACCGCCAACATCATCATTATAGATCCCGTAAATATCCATTTCCGTTGCATGTTTGTGTACTCCTTTTCATCTCATCCTTTTAGCCGAATGTTCTTCTTATTTTATCGAAACCGTATGAAGTTTACCAGCCAGCGTGTGTGAACAGACCGCATACAGAATTGGATGATTAGACCCTGTCTTTTGAAGGGTAATGTGTAGGGTGGCTTGCTTTTTTGTTTATTTTGTGGAAAATTAGTACCTGTTCGGACTATGTTCAAGGAGTGGAAAAAATGAGTAACCAAGATCCTAATTTGCAAAAGCCTGCTGCGTCTGAGGAGCACCCTGTTTTTTCAGAATCTCCTGTGTTCCAGCCTCCGGTCAAGCTCAAACATTCCGGTCCCGGAATTGCTTCTTTTATTATGTCGCTTGTCAGTCTGATCGGATATATTATTCTGGCTATTATGGTTATTAATCTACTGGCTCATTTCGGCCAATACCAGACGATGAACCCGGAAATCGCTCTGCAGCAAACCGGAACGGTATTGCTTCCTTTTATTTTTTTAGGCAGCCTGTTGCTGAATTGTAGCGGACTTGTCGTTGGTATCATTGGAATTGCGTTAAAAAATCGTAAGAAAACCTTTGCTATTACAGGCTTAATCATTAATGCACTTATTATTGTAGGCTTTATTGCACTTCTTGCCATCGGTCTTTCCGTTCCGAATAGCACAGCGGATATCTATCCTTCCTCCGTGCAATCTTTATAATTTTTCTGCATCACACAGAGAGGATTCAATGTATGAACAAAATTAAAATTTTTGCCGACAGTACCAGTGATATTCCTACTCACTGGCGGCAACAGTACGAGATTAGCATTGTACCTTTGTATACGGTATTTGGTGATGAAGCATTGCAAGATGGGGTGAACATTCAGCCGGAACAATTATTTCAACGTGTAAGCCGCGAGGGACATTTACCACGTACCGCCGCACCTTCTCCGTCGGATTTTATTCAAGCCTTTACGCCCTACATAGAACAAGGGGACGACATTTTATATATCAGTCTGTCTTCCGAGCTATCATCAACGTACCAGAATGCGCTACTCGCTGCCTCCGAATTTCCGGAAGGCCGCATTACGGTTTTTGATTCCTTGAATTTGTCGTGCGGCTTTGGCCTGCTTGTGATGAAAGCTGCTCGTGCGGCAACCAACGGCAATACGATAGAGCAGATTGTAGACATGTTGACGAAAACCAGGCCGCTAATAGATACGGAATTTGTCATTGATACACTTGAATACCTGTATAAAGGCGGAAGATGCTCAGGCATGCAAAATCTGATCGGCAGTCTTCTCAAAATTCGTCCGGTGATCAAAGTAATTGACGGAAAAATGACGCCAGCCTACAAAGTCCGCGGCAAACGTGAAAAAGCACTGGATCAGATGCTGCAAAACGCTCTGAATCAACGAGATCAGATGGATAACGATATCATTATTGTCGTGCACGCTTTGGCCGAGGAAGATGCGCTGATGCTGCAAGCTCGCTTGAAAGAAGAAACGAACGCACATGAGGTACTGCTAACTACAGCAGGCTGTGTTATTTCCAGTCATTGTGGTCCACAGACTATCGGTATTATGTATGCCAAAAAGGCATAGTTTATCCAATATCAGACCCGTTGCCGCATAGGTAGCGGGTTTTTTGGTATTTTTCCAGCAATTTAGCAATGAATAACTTTCCTCTTTTTGATAGTATTATTCGTCGAGTAACGAACTATGAATCTACAATCTATCATAAAAAAGAAGGTTATTTGGTATGAGTTCCAAACGATCACGTTGGTTAGCCAAGCTTACCCTATCAGCAACGGCAGCCATCACAATATTCACAACATTCTCTTCATACTTAGCTGCTCCAGCAGCAGCATCCGGCGCTACGTTCCAAGATACTGCACACAGCTATGCCTATCAGTCTATTATTTCCCTGCACGCTAAAGGAATTTTGAACGGTACACGACCTGGTTACTTCTCTCCTAAAAAGGCTGTTACCAGAGCCGAATGGGTTACCGCACTGGACCGTACACTCGGTCTGGAGCCTGTACAAGCACCCGTTCCCTCCTACCGAGATGTTGCCAAAAAGACGTGGTACTATGGATGGATTGAAGCGGCTTCGCAGCTCAATATCGTTCAGGGGGGAACGTCTGCCACATTCCAACCTAATAGTCCTATAACCCGTCAAGAAGCGGCTTTGATGATCGCACGTCTCATCCGCTCTTCGGGCGGATCAGGAGATGCTACTTCCTCCTTTACAGATACTGGCGAAATTGCAGATTGGGCTCTTGATGCGGTAATCACCGTAAATCGTTACGGCTTTATGAAAGGTGAAAGTAACTATTTTCGTCCTGCATCCTCTCTGACTCGTGAAGAAACAGCGGTCTTACTGGAGCGACTGCTAACGTATTCAACAAAACATGCTAACCAAACTGCTTCCACTGCTTCTTCCATCCGAATTGGCTGGCAATATGATCAAACCATTCAGCAGTTTGAAAATACGGTGCTCCAATCCAACATCAACACCCTGTCACCACGTTGGTTTTTTCTGAATGAAACAGGTATTATCAGCGATTATACCAATTCATCGCTGCTCACCTGGGCCAAACAGCATCATAAAAATATCTGGGCGATGGTAGGCAACCGTTCCAACCTGGCACTGACGCACCAAATTTTGTCCAGTGAGGTTCTACGAAATACAACCATAAGTCAGCTTGCTAATGCTGTATCTGTATACGGTTTGAACGGACTTGTCATTGATTTTGAAAATGTAGATGGTCAGGATCGTGCCAATTTAACATTGTTCGTCCAACAATTAAAAGCTAAGTTGAAGAGTCAGAATACGGTACTGGCGATTTGTGTATCTCCTGATTACGGAACGGACTGGACTGCCGCCTTTGATTATAAACAGCTTGGCGCTGCGGCAGACTATCTGATCCTGATGGGATATGACGAGCATTGGGGAGGTAGCTCGATCCCCGGCTCTGTGTCCTCACTGCCATGGCTTCGTGAAAGCGTGCGGCGTTTTGTACAAACCACCTATCCGGAGAAAGCGATCTTGGCGTTGCCATTATTTACACGGAACTGGACGCTTAACGCTAGCGGGCAATCAATCGCTTCCTCTGATATTTCACTAGATCAGCAAAACCAGCTCATATCCCGTTCCGTCTCCCAACCAATCTGGAATGAGGATATTCAGCAGTATACCGTGTCTTACAAAGACACACAGCTTCATAAGTTGTGGCTCGAGGAAGGACGATCCTTCACTCGTAAGTATCGCTTGGGACAGGATGCTGGGTTTGCTGGCTTCGCCTACTGGTATGCGGGCGGAGCCAGCTCTGATCTGTGGTCCAGTGTAAAAAACGCTGACCGATTTATAGAGCGTGGTTTATAAAATACAAAGCCTTCAACCTCACATGAAAAGTGAAGTTGAAGGCTTTTGGCATACATACTTAGCATCGGCCTATGACCGATATGCAACTTTCCCGTTTACAACGGTCATCCGTACCTTAACATCAAGTAAAGCTTGCGGGCTTTCCGATACATCACGGTCAATGACTGTAAAGTCAGCGGCTTTCCCTTCAGCTATCGTCCCTCTTTCATCAGCCTCACCAGCTGCTACTGCGCTTCCCGTGGTAAACAAACGAATGGCTTCATGTACATCCAGCTTTTCAGCGGGAAGATAGCCCTCATGCATTTCTTCCGGTTTGGCACGAGTCACTGCCGCGTGAATACCAAGAAAAGGGTTTAACGGCTCAATCGGCGCGTCACTACCTCCAGCACATGGAATACCTGCTTCCAGCAGCTTTTTCCAGGCGTATAAATATTCCGTCCGCTCTTTCCCCACCCGATCCAGTACCCAAGGGAAGTCACTTGCGACAAAACGGGGCTGGATGTCCGCAATCAGCGGCAGCTTCGCCATTCTCTTGACCAAATCCCCCCTAAGCACCTGTCCATGGATCAGGCGATCTGGCAAACCGCTTTCCTCCGTGAGCGCATGGGCCTCCATCGCTGTCAAAATCATGTGCGCTGCCCCATCCCCTATTGCATGTACAGCCACTGGAAAGCCTGCGGCCCTGGCAGCTGCCACCATCTGATTCAGCTCTGGCTGCGGTTGAATCGCCATTCCGCAGGTACGTGGAGCATCACTATAGGGTTCAGACAATAATGCCGTTCTTCCGCCAATAGCCCCATCGGCAAACATTTTTATCGCACCAATTTTAATCCACTCATTTCCAGTACCTGCACGCAGCCCTTGCATTTTCGCTTCTTCCAAAAATGGATGATAGATGAGCTGGTGTGTGCGAAAAGGAAGGCCTTCTTCTCTCAGCTCCCTGTAAATTCGCTGCATCGTCTCCACGCTGCCCAAAAAACGTAAATCCTCTGTGTGCGCAGCAGTCAAACCAAGCCTTAACGCATCCATAGAAGCCCGCCGAATCGTATCCTTCTTAACCGAATAATCCGGTTCTGGCTGCACGCTAGTAAAGGCAAAGGAGGCTTCCTCATAAACCAATCCGTTCAACCGTCCATCTGCGTCTCGTCCATAGGCCCCCGAAGCCGGGTCAGGGGTGTCCTCGTTAATACCCGCACGTCGAAATGCCTCTGAATTGGCCAAAAACGTATGAAAGCACGTACGAGTGAGATATACCGGATGCTGATCTGTAATGGCATCCAGCTCGGATATATCCGGAATTTCAACAGGAATAAAAGCATTTTCGTTCCAGTTAAGTCCTAAAATCCACTCTCCCGGCGGTGTTACAGCGACCCGTTTGCGTAGCATAGCCAGCATCTCGCCCTTGGAGGTAGCTGATGTTAAATCGAGCATAGATAACTTCATACCATGCATAGACAAATGCATATGTGAATCGGTTAAGCCTGGCAGTACATAGGCATCTTCCCAATCCACGGTTTCATATTCCTTACCGGACAACTGCAATTCAAGCTCCCGAGCATATCCGACGGCCTGTATCCGACCCTGCTGTACAACGATGGAGTCTCCTTTGGAAGCCCACTCCCCATACAACCGGCCGTGCTTGAACAAAACGAATGTCAACGCCACTCATCTCCTTTTTTCAACTATACGCATATCCACTACATATTAAGCCTGTGTTGCCACTTCCAAGCGTAGTGTATTTATATCTATCTGCTGCACCTGCTCGGCAAATTGGTCATGAGCTGCACAGACAGCCATTTTATAATCCTGATCCAGCTCATACTGATTAAAATGACAATACTCGGTGGTAAAGCCCTCTGTCGTGAAGCCTATGAATGGTTGTGCCTTTAGCTCAAATGAAAAAGACTTCAAGGGTAGGGTTAGTCCCTGCCCTACGGCCTTGACAAAGCTTTCCTTAAGCGTCCATAGATCGTAAAAATAGGATAAGCGGCTGTCTGCATCCTGACGCATTAACGCATTATACTCTGTGTCCGAAAAGCACACCCTACCTACCTCAAAATCAATAGGACGAAGCTGCTCAATGTCGATTCCAAGCGGGTGATCATCAATAGCGCATACCACCCATTTTCCCGAGTGAGAAACATTAAAATGGAATGCAGGTGCATTTATTAAGGAAGGCTTACCGAATGCATTGTATGTAAATTGAAGACTGGCATTCGATACCTTCAATTGCCGGCAGGCCAACCATCTTAGCAACACATCGGCATATAAGCCCCTCAAAGCATCTTCCCGATGTAAAAAACGATCTAACTTGTGCTGCTTTTCTAGTGAAACCCGATGTACCAGTAATTCATAATGCTCCTCAGCTTCCGGCTTGCTCGTATCAATCGCGTATATTTTCATGGTCGCCTCCTATATACCTAATGAATATCAGCCAGTTTGTAACACTCACCGTTCGATGGAAGTCTGTTAGATATGGATGGCGTGTGCCGTGTACATGGTCAATATACTACTCTAGCACTTTCAATTCAATATGGATACAATTGGGATAAGTAGCTCTATTAAAACTACTTTATAGAGACCATCAATGAAAGCGCTTTAAAACAGCACATACAGAGGAGGACGAAACAATGAAATATGATTTTGCCCGCTTGCTGTGTATTATGCTCTCTATTTTGCTGACGTTGAGCATTTTTCAGATGTTTTCACCTAAGATCGCTTCAGCCGCTTCAGCGAATGTCGTGAATGGCATTCAGTTTAAAGATACAGATGGAAACGTGGTCCATGCCCATGGGGGTGGTATGATTAAAGTAGACGGTTACTATTATTGGTTTGGTGAAAATCGTAATCCTAACGGCACGTTCAAGGCGGTATCCGCCTACCGTTCCTCTGATTTAAAAAACTGGGAGTTTCGTAAAAACGTACTGACCAGCAGCTCCGCCGTAGAGCTGAATGTTTCGAATATTGAACGTCCGAAAGTGATTTATAATGAAAAAACACGCAAATACGTATTATGGATGCACAAGGAGAATGGGGTTAATTACAACGAGGCCCGAGTGGCTGTCGCCTCCTCCGATACGGTGGACGGCGATTACACATATCAGGGTAGCTTCCGTCCTCTGGATTACGATTCGCGCGATATGACCGTATACAACGATAACGGTACAGCTTACCTTATTTCGGCTACCCGGGTAAACGCGGATCTGAACATTTATCGTCTGACACCGGATTTTCTGCAAGTTGAGTCGCTAGTGACTACACTTTGGCCTGGACAATACCGTGAAGCTCCAGCGATGTTCAAAAAAGGAGACGTCTACTTCCTGATTACATCTGGGGCGACCGGCTGGAATCCCAATCAGGCCAAGTATGCTACCGCATCCAGCATTGAAGGAACCTGGAGTAATACGATAAACTTCGGGGACGGTACGACTTATGGTTCTCAGTCGGCTTACGTGATTCCTGTTGAAGGGGCCCAGACAACTTCATACCTGTATTTGGGCGACCGATGGGCGGGTGCGTGGAGCGGTCCTGTGCAGGATTCTCAATATGTATGGTTGCCACTACGTTTTCCAACAGCGACTTCATTAGCTATGGATTGGTTCGACAGCATTAATATTGACACCGCCAGTGGTGTGGTCGAGGGGATAACAACGCCCCCCATTGCCATTGATCCGGATGCCTATTATCAGCTAGTGAATCGCAAGAGTAATAAGCCACTAAGCATTATTGGCAATGCAACGACGGACGGCGCAGACCTGGAGCAGCGTGCAGATTCTGGTGCAGCAAACCAGCAATGGCAGCTCAAAGATGCAGGCAGCGGATATTATAAAATTGTGAACCGCAACAGCGGAAAGCTAATTGGTGTTGAAAGCGGTACTACAACGGATGGTACAGTTATTGAGCAGTGGAGCGACGGAGGCTGGTCCAGTCAGCACTGGCAATTAGTATCCGTAACCGGTGGTTATTACAAGCTGAAAAATCGGGCAACTGGCAAGCTGATCGATATTTCTGAAGGCGCCACCGCCGATGGAGCCAAAGCCATTCAATGGGGCGATAATGGTGGGACAAATCAGCATTTCCGTGTAGTTAAAGTAGAATAGCCCAAGTTATTTTCAAAAGGAGCCGTATTCCGAGCAGATCATGGTGACTGCTAACGGAAATAACGGCTCCTTTTTACGTAAAACGATGAAATTGATAATCTTTAGTACGTTATAGTTCCCACGGATAATCTGTTGTCAGAAAACTAGCCAGCTGCTTGCTTTCTTCCCTCCGCTGACGCCGTATGGCTGCGCGTGATGGAGCCGTCTGGTGCAATTGTAACTGCTCTTCTGTTTCTGGAATCACCTGCGGCACGGTCACTTTACGGTTGTTCTCGTCCAATGCCACAAAGGTCAGGAAGGCGGTGGCTGCGATTTTTCGGTCGCCAGTCATTAGTCCTTCACGAATTACCTTTACGAACACCTCCATCGAGCTACGGCCTGTCCAGGTTACGAACGCTTCTAGCGTGACAGAATCACTCGGATGGATAGGTAGCAAAAAATCCACCGAATCCGTAGAGGCTGTAACTGTGTTCGTACGACACAGCTTAGCAGCTGCAATAGATGCGATATCGTCGATATACGACATCAATCGGCCGCCGAAGAGCGTGTTATGATTGTTGATATCGTTGGGAAATACTCGGGATGTCTTAAAGCAGTAGGTTTCTCGGATGTACTTGCTTTCCATGGGTTCTTTCCTCTCTTTTCCTCGTTGCTCTCTTTTATATCTCAGGATTTTGCAAAATCCTGATGTGGAAGCCTGTTTTAGACTATGCTAATCATCCCACTAATCCGCATAATAAATCAATACATAAAAATCGGCATCCTCATCCGAATCATTGCGGTAGGTATGTATGTCAGATACTTGAAATTGCACGGCATCCCCTGCACTCAGCTTGAGCTGTTGCCCCTGCATCTCAAAGTACATTTCCCCACGGATCATGAGAATCGTTTCCTCTCCCAAATGCTTCTCTGCCTGGTGTGTAAAGCCTGGCTTCAGACTTACCGTGAACACCTCAAACTTCTTTTCAGCGTGATACGGGAATACAGGGTAAACAAAATAGTTACCGTCTTCATCAATAACCGGATGCAGGTCTTCCCTTCGAATCTTCGTGATTTGCGGCGGGTCTTCTTTAAGAAAGGTGGAGAAGGATACGTGCAAACCGTTCGCAATTTTCCAAAGGGTTGTTACCGTAGGATTGGATTTCCCCTTCTCAATCTGAGCCAGCATTCCTTTGCTGACCCCTGTCAGTTCAGCCACCTTATCCAAACTTAATCCTCTAGTCTTCCTGATTTGAGCCAAATTAGAGCCAATAATATACTGCATTGAATCCACGGACGATGCCTCCTTGTATCCAAAAGTCTATATATGAAGAATACACAAAAGACTGTGTGTTCGCTATATATAGAAGCCGATCAAGGTATATACAAGGCTTAAACGGGAAGTAGGCATGCTATAATTTACTGTAATATGGTCAGGTTCCTCGTTAACTTCAACATGCCAATAAAAACATTTGACATTGAATATAAATGTCCTTAAACTTCACTTATTAAAACGTTTTTCAAAACTATTGTAATATCCTGAAGGAGGGCTGCTATCCTATGACTTTTCCGTCCCTGAACACCCAACAGGTGAGAAAACCAACGTTGACTATCTAGGAGGGACTAAATTGAATTCGCAAACCCGCAAGTCCCGTTACATGTACACGATGCAGCTGGCGACAATTTTTATTGGCTTTATTGTATTTGGCATCTCGGAAAATATTAAAGGCCCTGCTATTCCACGCATTCAATTCGACTTCAATCTGGATGAACAGCAGCTCGGAACATTGTTGTCTCTAAACGCACTTGGTTATTTGATTGCCTGCTCGTTCACCGCCGTTCTTGTCCGTAAGTGGGGAATCAAGGCGGTCAGCATCATTTCCTTTGCTTCCATGATCATCTCGGGAGTGTTCATCTATCTGTCGCACACGTATCCTTTCTTCGCCTCGTCCTACTTCTTGATGTATATTGGGAACGGCATGCTGGAGATTGCGCTCGCCATTTTGGGGGCGAGGATTTTTGTGAAAAATACCGGCACGATGATGAATTTGTCCCACTTTTTCTATGGGCTCAGTTCAACAGTCGCCCCTTTGCTGGCGACGGGCGTCATGTCACTGACGATATTTGGACATACGCTGGACTGGCGGGGGATGTATCTGGCTATGTTGTCTCTCTGCCTGCTGCCGATTGTGGCCGCGCTGCTCAGCACCTTCCCGGGAGACGATCTGCAGCATGAGGAACGGACCTCACTCAAGACCCTAACCCGCGATCCGGCACTCTGGATGATGGTAATGATCCTGTCGTTTGGGGTAGTCTCTGAGCTCGCAGTTGGGGGCTGGCTAGTTAACTTCTTAGAGAAAGCGTATTCATGGAGTACGGTGAAGGCGTCCAGCATGCTCTCAGCGTTCTTTCTTACCTTCTCGTTGGGGCGCCTGTTGCTTGGTCCGCTCACTGACCGGATGGGGTTTGTGCTTTCGACGATTCTATTCTCCGCCTTCTCAGCGATATGTACGTTCGCAGCAATCGCGGGTGGGGAGAGACTGGCGTTTCTCTTTGCCGTATCGGGTGCAGGCATTGCAATGATCTATCCGACCGTGATGGCGTTCATAGCACGGAGATATCCGAAGGATAGTGATACAGCTATTACATTCGTCGTCACGCTGATGGGTATAGGTAGTGTCATTGGCAACTATGTGATCGGCTGGGTAATCGAAGGGGTCAAGATAGTCTACGGCGCAACTACTGAGCTTGGCATGTTGCGCGGGCTTCAGGCGGGATATGGAGTTATCGGTCTATGCGCAGCCATCTGCGCGGTCTCGGGAATTATTCTCTACAGATATCTGAAAAAACGGCAGGAGCTTATATAAGTCACCATCTTAGGGTTGTCCCATAAGTCATGAACTGACTGGGACGCCCTTTTTTTACGAACTCCCCATTCAGTCAAAACAGTCCTTGTATGAACACATCCGATTTGAACACCGCTTTTGGATGCTGGCTGCTGCCAAATCGTCTGCAACCGGAACACGAGCGAAGCTTTTTGGTAAATACATAGCCTTCCTTGGGTCATCAATAGTAAATCAAACAGCTTTTTAAGGGCAATTCTCCTGTAGTCTACTTTATTAGACTGTAATTCTTCTGATTAGAAGAGTGTAGCCGAGAACGGATAATAAGACTACGTGTTCGCTATAGGTACTATTCAATATAACATACAATTGTGTAATATATTGATACATTACGACTTCCGTTATATACTATTAAAAAATTTATACACTGGGGGTAAGATTAAAATGTCCATAGCTTCGGAGTTGAGCGGAACGAAGCATGATTCACTCAGCTTTTTACAAGGGGTTAAAGATTGCATTCCTACATTGCTTGGTTATGTATGTATTGGGTTCGCGGCAGGGATTGTGGGTGCTTCGTCAGGGGTTAGCACCATGGAAATTGCCCTGATGTCGGCGCTTGTATACGCAGGAGCCTCCCAGTTTATTATGTGCTCCATGCTGGCTATAGCCAGTCCTCCATCTGTCATTATTTTAACGACATTCATTGTGAATGCCCGCCATCTGCTGCTAAGTGCATCGTTGGCTCCTTACTTTTCTAAATATTCACTATGGAAAAATATAGGTATCGGCGTTCTTTTGACGGACGAATCCTTTGGGGTAGCGTCGGATAAATTGGCTAAAGGCGGGCAGGTCAATGACCGCTGGATGAACGGGCTTAATATTACAGCTTATCTCGCCTGGATTGCATCCTGTGTGGCAGGAGGGATTCTCGGAAACTGGATTTCCCGACCGGAGGTTTTTGGTCTGGATTTTGCCTTGCCTGCGATGTTTCTTGCCCTACTCATTTCCCAGCTCCAAAGTGTCCATACCTCCAAACTCAAGCATCGTCTGCTGCTTGTGCTATGTATGGCTGTTCTGATGTACCTTTTGTCCTGGTGGGTGCCGTCACATATTGCTGTCATTGTAGCGACCATGATCACCGCAACGATTGGAGTGTTAACCGACAAATGAACATTAATCCCCATGTCCTGTATATCATTATCGGTGCCATGATTGTCACGGCGATCCCAAGGATCATTCCCTTTGTCGTGCTGCAAAGGCTGGCGCTACCCAAGCCAGTGCTACAATGGCTTTCCTATATTCCTATTTGTATTTTCACTGCACTCGTGATGGAAAATCTACTCGTCCGAACCGAGACCTCCGTCACTTTTAATGGGCAAGTGCTTATGGCTGTCTTTCCAACGCTAGTGACCGCCTTGTGGAGCAAAAACCTGCTGGCTACCGTCGTTGTCGGTATTGTGAGTATGGCTGTAATTCGACTGTTGTGGTGAAAATAAAAGTTACCCTCCTACAATAGGAGGGCGTCTGTCCTTTCTTAGGTTCCACCTGTCGTCCTTACTAACGAGGGCGACAAATCTCCTTCCTCAAAACCATGCGCTCGTTGTGAAAGATACGAGGAGGCTTGCAGCCTGAACATTTCTGCATACACTCCGTCTATATCCATTAAGTGTTCATGACTACCTGCTTCTACAATTCTGCCCTCCTCCATTAAAATAATGGTATCCGCCATACGTGCGGAAGACAATCTGTGTGAAATAAACACTCCTATTTTCTCATGAATAAGCTGATCAAACTTTTGAAAAACCTCTTTTTCCGCGTGTGGATCCAAAAAAGAGCTCGGTTCGTCCAAGACATATATATCGGCATTTCTCATAAAAGCCCTGGCTATTGCAATACGTTGCCACTGTCCTCCAGATAGCTGCTGTCCATCTTCAAACCATTTTCCAAGCAAGGTATTCATTTTATCAGGCATGCCGACTATCAAATCTGTAATTCCCGCCTTATCTATAGCTGTCCAAATAGCCTCATCATTTTCTCTGGAAACCACATTCCCAAAGCCTATATTATCTCTAACAGCCATCTCATAATGTACAAAATCCTGAAAAACAACGCCTATTTTTTCTCTAAAACTGTCTTTATCCAATTCATGTATAGAGTGTCCATTAATTAAGATTTCTCCTTCAAAATCGGAATACAGATGAGTTAGTAACTTCACAATCGTTGATTTACCCGATCCATTTCTCCCTACAATGGCCAGCTTCTCTCCTTGATGAAGCTTGAAGCTAACATTAGAAATGGCATTCTCCTCCGTGTTCGGATATCTAAACGATACATTCCGAAATTCAATACTGTGAATAGCGGACAAAGGCAATTGCTGAACTGATTTTTGTATTTTTGCCTCTTCTGGCATATCCAAAAAGTCAAATAGCTGCTTGATATATAAATTATTTTGACACAAGCTTAAAATCCCTTGTACAATGCTCTGCGATGTTGACTGGGTTAACGTGATACCCTGAATTAAGCTCACCAAGTTCCCCACTAAAATTTGACCAACATAAGTGGCTTGTATGGCCATGAAAATAATAAATGCACACGCACCCTGATTTACAATCTGAAATACAAGAGAAGTATAGGATCTACGAACCGCTAGCACTTTATCCTCGCGATAAAACCCTTCGAGTATCGTTTTGTATCTTTTTCGCAGATAGTCTCCCAATTGAAATATTTTCACTTCTTTAAAACTATTATCTCTTGTCACTAAAAACGACAAATACCAGGATTCACGTTGTCTTCCTGCTCTTTGAAAGTGAACATTAAATTCTCTTTGCCCGATACGTAAAAAAGAATAGAATGATAAGCATGGAATGAGAAAAATGAATAAGAACGCCCACCATCTCCATGCGATGAGAATAGCACCCGTCGAGAATAAGGTTACAACACTGCTAATAATGGCAAGAATTTGAGTAAATATTTCAAACGGCCTAAAATCTGCCTCTCCCTGAGCACGTTGGAGCATATTTTGCACATCTGCATCCTCAAACGACTGCAAAGACATCTTTTGTGCTTTTTCAATAATTCTGATATTTACCTGGTTCGATAGCCGGCTTTGAAACATTTTACGAAAAAAGCTTTCGCCAATATTGATCAGATCGTACAGCAAATTGACACCGATCAAGACGCCAAAAGCTATAAAAACAGGTTGAAAGCTGCCCCCTGACGCTCCGGCCACGACACTGTTGATTAATTCTCTCGTGGTTAAAAGGATCACAGCAGGAATTGCACCCTTCAATAAATTCGTAATGAGTATAGCAATCAAAAAGGAAGGATGTGTGTCCCAAAGCAGCCTGAATATACGAGGCCAAAATAAAAAGGTACGAAATATATTTTTATAGGACAAAGAGATCAGGTCATTGGTTTGTCCATTAGACTGTGACATAGCTTACCCCTTTCCTATGCAACAGGTTAGCTACTGTATGCTTAGCTAAAGCCATACATTTTATTTCTCGCTCCCTATTTACACCAAGCAGACGATTCAAATGCATATGAATGATACTGCCTAAAATATCATCAGGAGGATTGGTAAGTTCGTGATTATTTTTAGCCAGGATTATCGCTTGAGCATACTGCTGAATCATAGTCTGTCTTTTTTCTACAAGCGCTAAGAAAGCAACCTGTGTGTTCGTATCTGCTTGTCCAATCCATTCATAATTCGATTCTACAGCGGTAATCAATGTTTTTTTGACATCCCTGAACGCCTTCATATGAGGCTTGCAATCAATTCTCTCTTCTAGCCATTTCACTTGCTCCTGAATCGTTAAACCAAAACCACTCAGATAATGAATAATGTTAATCACAGCCGCAATCTCTATGTCCAGATTGAAAGCATTAGAGCGAATTCCCTTCATATAGGCGATGACCCATTGACTATCCACGTCAAAAACCTGTTCTGCCAGCTCCATAAGTGTCTGTCCTCCATACCTCTCCAATTCAGGATGGTATGTATCTATGACCATATTCGTTATTAGCCCCTCTTCACGTAACTCGGCTGCCCACTGATTTAATTGCGCCAAACCAGCTGCCCATAGCTTATCGGGCTCTCCCTGAAAACGTAAACGGATATGATGTTCAGGATCAACGTATCGCAAAAAGTAAAATTTTCGACTCCAATCCTTAAACCCCGGCTGTTTTAAGAGATGCCCTAGGCTTAAGCCTACCAGGTCAGTCTCTCTTTCCTTGACTCCGTACAATTTAAGGTATAGCCACTCCCCTCCTGGAAATATGCCTCTATGAATGCTGGAAGGAGGATGAGCAATGAAGTTTTGAGAATCCATATGGCTTTGTGAACTAGGGATACTCGGTTTCACCTTTATTTTTTTCTTCTTTAGTGGAAACACAAATTCTCCCATATATCTTCCTGCCGTCCCCTGTACTGGGGTATGGAAGGGATTACCCAAACACTCGGTAAGAAGAAGTTCCTGTCCTTCACGTGTCTTGCTCACCTCATGTAGCAATTCTTTGATATGGAAGAGGTTGCATAGGTCTAATAAAAGGCGATTATCCCCCATCGTTAGGTAAACATAACGCGGTACATTCCATTGTTGTCTCCACACATGGAAAAGTTCTTCTCCTTCTTTGGACTCGCATGATTCTGAAATATTCAATGAAGCTTTGCTCAGTTTCCACTGCGCAGCACTAATAATGATCTTTTTATAAACTAGTCTTGGCAAAAAAGGGGACTGCTCTAATGGCCCCCAGTCAAAATAAGACCATGTACCAATCTCTTTATTGGTAATATCCGTTAGAAATCTGAAAATATGTGGTGAAAGCTTGTAATTCAGCATATGTGTTTGCAAGGGGATTATTTCCTTACCCAAACGTCTGGACTTGACATAAAAACGATCATGAGTAGCACCCACCACTAAATCATCAATACAGAGTGTATGGTCCTCATCTTTAGAAGAGGTGGTTCCCGACACAATCTCATATGCCATTAAATTTTTGCTTAATGAGATATTTGATATTTTCCCCTGTTCCGGCATAAAAACCATCTCTGACAATAACGCATCGGGATGAAAGCATCGGTGATGATCATATATTTCAGAGAATTTTTGTACAAACTCCTCACTCAACATATCCAGAAAACGTCCAAAGGTTTTACCCGCTCTATTCGAGCCAGCACTGGCTCCAAGTAAAAGCGAATAGTCTCCAGCATCAACTTTTTCAGGAGAATCAGCAAATATACTGTAATAGATCTCCATTGATTCTGGGGAAGTGTCGTAGTTATCGGAAATCATCAGTTGCTCTAATTGTTCATCTGTAAGGGCGAGTTCTATTTCATGTTTAGAAATGGCATCCGAAACCCATTGAAAGAGAACTGCGTTGCGTTTAAATGCCTCCATGCCCATTGATTTTTTTTCATTTGAACGATACATTTCCGGTATACCCAGACCCCAATCCTCATCAAACAGTTCATGAATAGGAACCTCCTGATACACACCGTACTTTTCCAAGAAACGATTCAAATATTCAGCCAATTCGTCCGTTTTGGGGGATGCATACAATTTGCACATGACTTCAGCCCCTAATGAAACCTCATCAAGCACATGTTTCGGCAGCGTTACTTCTTTATCCAATTTAACATCAACTTGTACAGGTGTTTTTACAGAAATGATATCCAGCATTTTGTCACATAATTTCCGGTAGACCTTCTCTCCTTCTCCAATCGTGCATTGATTATATTGAAGTAACAAAGCATCAATTTCGTGTAAAATGTGAATCCAAGGATCGGAAATGTCCAGATTTTTAATTTTTTCGAATATGTAATGAAAGGGTGAATGATCCATTAACGGAGGTCTAAGCTCGCTCAAAATAAACTCTTGCTCTACTAGTTGCTGCAAATAATCAGCTATGATTTCCAAAGTAGCGTCAGGGAATGCCTTTAATAGTATTTCTTTCAGTTCCATCACCCGAATTGGATGTTCTGCAGCTTCAAACGTCATTCGAACAACGTCAGTAAGCCGAATGGAATTAAAAATTTCTGCCGAATCATCAGCTTCTGCTGCTCCATGCTTAGGTCGGAATGGTAATTTGGCTCGATTTCCTTTGATCATAACCGTTTTGTTTAGGAAAACCTTTAGTTGATTAAATATGGCCGGATCAGCTTCTATTTTTTGAATCAGTTTATATATCCATTCCATGTCGGGTCTAGCTCTCTTCAGATGCTTAGGATAGCTACCAATATCCAGATCGGTAGTCTTCCCGCAAATCCCCTGCCCCACTCCTGAAAATAACCCAAATGGAGTCGTTCGGGTAGTCATCCGAATAAAATAACGATAAAAGCTATTCAGCGTCTTCTCATACTTTTGTAGCTCTCCTTTATCATCCAAAGCATGACCATCATTCAAGTAATGTAAAAACTGCATTAGGGACGGAGAGGCTAATGATATGGCTTCTTGAACAACAGCTTCTTGGGATATCAACTTTAATCGACGAGTTATTTCCTCCAAAGTAAGCTGGCTGTCCACATCTTGATCCGAAAACACCTGAAAATATCGGTCTAGCGATAGTAATGGAGCTCTGATTAGAAAAAAATCACATGCACTAAACCATCTTTCATCCCGATCTCTCACTTCATTATGTAGTTTATGCGCATCAGTGTAATGCAGTTGTCTCTTCACAACTGACCACCTCCAAGTTTTTAGGAAATATATTCAACTTGTAACCGATTCCATGACATGTTACCAGAATTTTTGGATGACTTGGATCATCTTCTATTTTCTCTCTCAATTTTCGGATGTGCACATACACCGTATTAGACGTAGTAAAAGCATCCACTCCCCAGACTCTGTCTATAATGTGATCAATCGTAGAAGCACACTCTTTTGCAGTTAGAAGATACATTAATAATCGGAATTCCATCATAGTCAGCATATGCTCATGCCCTTGCTTCCAAATAACCTTTCCAGCAGGATCAAAAATGACATTGGGTGATAAACTAATAGCCTGCTGTTCTCTTTCCACTCCATATGCAGATGAAGCCATTGAAAACAGTTGTTTGAGGAGATCCAATTGCCGTTGGTCATCACTATGATAGGAAAGAAAGATAAATGGAACCGTGAATTTTTCTTTAATGGTGTGCCAGTAAGACAAGTCCTCTAGCGTTATATGATCCTGATTCAAAGCTACACCGATACACTGCTCATCAATCTCCGGTAGAGCCTGGTAAAGCGAATCATAAAACATGATTCGAATGTTTTCTGGAGTGCTTAAAGTCTCAAAAAAATGCTTAATCTTCCTAAAAGATGATATAACCATAAATTTTTGTTTCATCTAATCCCCCCAAAACCAATGCTTCAGATAAGCAATAAGGTAGAGCGCCCTTAAGAAATTAGAAACAATTCACTCCATCTCCCTGAATATTTAGGATGTTCTTTCCCAATTCCATAGTCCAGCAAACTTAACCCAATCCCTGTTGCTCCTTGCAGTATTCCTACATTATGAACATGAGTTGTCCCCTCCAAATCCCGGTATCCAAATGGGAGCTCTTCGTCGTATAAATTTACTAACTTTAAAGCTATCTGATCGGCAAAGTGTAAGGCTGCTATATTACCGGTTAAGCTATAGAATCTATGAGCCATATGAAGCAAACCGGCCAACCCGTGACAGAAAGTAGGGGATAGCGCGTTTAGTAGCTCATCATCTAAGCAAAATATGGATTCCATAGCTTTTTCCGCTATCTTTTTCCATTCTTCATTACTACACTCAATTCCTGCTCTGAATAATGTCCAAGCTATTCCAAAGGTTCCATGACACCAGCCTTCAATTTCTCTCATCCCTACTTTTTTCTCTCTCTTGTTCATTGAAGACGCTTGAGAGTTTACAGGCCAATACCAGCCATATTGATCCTCCTGAATTTGAATAAGCAAAAAATCAGCTATATGTTTTATAGCCTCATGTAGTCCTTCAACTTTGATCTTTTTTTGTAGGGCAGTGACAAGCAGTGCAAGTATTCCGGTGATACCATGCGCCAAACCTAGATGGATTGAAGCCGAATCTTCCCTTGACGACAAATGTATATATTCAGGTATAAAGTGCGTAATGGTGTCTAATAATTGACGAGACAGATCACACATCGTCTTGTCTTCAGCAACCTCCAGAGTGTATCTGCCCACTCCGAGCAGCCCATTGATGATATCCATTTGCCTACTGAACTCTGTAATTGTGTCAATTACAGGTAAATCCCCCCACTTTACTTCAATATACTTATTAAGCTGAGAGATTAGTTTGTTATAATTAGCTCTGTTATTGGAAGCTAATAATATGCCATAAGCTACTCCTGTTGTTCCATAATAAAGAGAAATACGAGGCAATAATAATAGAGAGTTAGTATCTAAGTACCGTAACTGACTATGCACATGCTCTGCCCAATTTTGATCTGGCTCCAGGTAACCCCATTCGGACAACAGCGCAAACACACCCGGAATTCCATCGGCAAGCGAGCCAGGATTCCAAGGGGGATTTCCACGTGAAGGTGAAAGGTTGTTTGTATGATTAACTATCTTTTCTGTATATGATAGGTCTATTAGCTTTTGTGCTATATACTTACTGATTTCAACTGATCTCCCCTTCAAATCTTCAACCATAAATCCTTCCCTCATTTTCGTAACTGGAAAAGACACGGTTATAGAAACCGTGCCTTTTTTCCATGTATTTTCGTTATTAACACGTTTTGCAGAAGGTAAGACTAACTTGACAATTCAAAGTACCTGTTGCACATGAAGGAGTACAGATAATACCACTGGCTGGTTGAACTCCTTTTGGAGCAACCTCATTTTTAGCTACTTGCAAGTCCAGATCAAATTGATTTTTCATCTTGTTACCTCCTTTTATTTTTTACAATTTTATTATAAGTTATATAATCTTAACTAGACTTTATATAATTCTTACATTTGTCTTAATTTCAACGAGTACATTTAAGATAAACCTTCATTATTTTTTAGTATTTTTAAGGACAACACACTAGATTTTAGTGACAATATAATGAAGAAAAAAATAATGGAGGCTTTCATATGAAAATGGATAGTTTTGTTATACAACAATCCGACCAAGTTCGTGCAAGAGATATTAGTAAAAAAATTGCTTTACGTCTATGCGAGCCCGAATCCGTCTATGCAGCAGTCCATGCGGAACACAATGTTTCGCCAGAAACAAAGTACCACCCATGGGGAGAAACTTCACTTTCGCATGGTTACCCTGGTAACATTCATTTACTATCGCAATGGCGTGCCTCAGACCCTTCGTATGATTGGAATAGAGCCATACATTCAAACATGGCTCAGATCCAATCCTCACTTGCTAAAAATGGTCTTCACGATCTCTCTCTTTACAGTGGCTGGGCAGGCATCGCTTCGTCCGTAAGAGAGGCTTCTAATCATGGAAAATACTACAGTAATTTCTTACAGCAAATACATCAATGGATGATGCCTCTTACAGAGCAATGGCTTCAGTCGAACACAGAACAATTAAGCCTTCACGAAGGTATGCCCATGCAAGCCTTTGACACCATTTCGGGAGCTTCAGGGATTGGAAGATATATTTTGATGAACTCAACCGATCCTATCTGTACTCCTCTTGTTGAGCCAATTCTTCAATTTCTTACCGATCTTACACATCCCATACATATTCACAATCGTTATGTCCCAGGGTGGTACTCCCCGCAAAAGTTTCAATTTTTAGACCGGGATAAACGTAACTATCCTCTGGGCAATTTTAATTGTGGAATGGCACACGGGATTCCTGGACCGTTGGCTTTATTATCTGTAGCTTACAGTGCTGGAATTGAAGTAAAAGGCCAATATCAAGCGATCGAAACCATTACGGAATGGTTGCTTAAGTATAAATATGAAGATACCTACGGCTACTACTGGCCTCATGTCGTTCCATTTGAAGCTGAAACAGGCTCTTTGCAGTTTGATTTGGAACGAGCAAGAGAAGCATGGTGCTACGGTACACCCGGCATCGCCTGTTCCCTATTTCTTGCCGGAAAGGCTCTCCATAACGATAATCTGCAAAAATTGGCTGTGAAAGCTTGTGTCGGTGCAATCTCCTATGAGATAGCTAAGCGGGAAATGGACTCTTCTGCACTCTGTCACGGTCTTGCCGGATTACTTACCATCTCTTGGCGAATGTGGTGTCATAGTAAAGAGCCTGCGTTTCTCCCGCTTATTCAACAGTTAACGAATTGTCTGCTTGATCGCTTTCAAATGGATAGCCCACTTGGATATCTGGACCCCGAGCCAAGGTCAGATGGCTCTTTAACTTGGCTGACAAAAGCGGGCATGCTTGAAGGCGTTGCTGGGATTGCAGCTGCTTTATTAAGTGTTTCTGAGAACAAAGAGATCGGTTGGGATTACATCCTCATGCTATCCTAACTACAACCAGTCCCTATTCACAAACATCTTTCTTCCACCATACAGATAGGCTAAAAACGTAAAAATGACAATCAGTCCGAGACTATAAGGCTCAACTCTGGGTGCATAAGTCGCTGTTTGCGGCATCATAATATAATAAGGAATCGTAAAAGGAAACCACGCACCTATGGAAGAGTGAAAGCCTGTTATGACAATATTAGGAACCACACAACAAATGGACATTCCCAGAGAAGCTCCAAAATTCCGAATTTTTATCGAGAGCATAAGCTGTAGTGCTGCCAGGGGAAAAATCCCAAGCCACCCTCCCAAACCGGTAGAAAGAACGACAGACCAAGGGATTTCTCCTGGAGCACCTACTATATTTCCACTTACAAAATAGCCTACTATAAATATAAGCTGATCCAGACCCAGTATGAGAATGAGCAATATATATTTTGCATAATAAATTTGTTGACGAGGATACGGGCTGCTTAATAAAATCTTCCATCCCCCATCCCGATGCTCATACGCACACAAAAGAGAAGCGATAATTCCACAATAGAGCGGATAAAAAAACATAGAGTGAAATTGCGCTGAATACGTATATAAAGTTAACCAACTGGGCGAAAAAAACTGCTTCAAATCATTCAGTTCCAGGACTCCCATTAAAGAATTTATGACCGCATCCAATATAATGAGAATCCAAACCATGATCCATTGAAGCTTTATTGTCTCCACGCGTAAAATAGAGCCCATGTATCTTTTCCTCTCTATTTGAATTCATGCTTGGTAAACTGTAGTGTACCAAGTCCCGTAAAGATGACTCCTGCACTTAAAGCAACGATCACCCAAATCATGTGTTCCTTCATCAGAGGACTTGATAATGCAGGGTACGACCAAGGCAATATTTTAATCCACAGAATACTTGTGCGTGCCAAAAACAAGCTTGCAATTGAACCGAATATACCAAACGCTAATGGGAATGCCTGATTAGTGAAAAGCGTAGACAGCCAAAGTTGAATTGCAAGTACTGGTAGGGTAGCCAAGCTTGCATTAATCGGCTGTAACAACATGATCCGCCAAGGAATGGGTTCGTTTGTATATAACACCCAGATGAGGCTCATACCTGCTACAGTGATCAAGGCGGTACCCAACTGCAGAATCACAATCCATACGATTTTGGATAAATAGATATAACTTCTGGGAACAGGCATGGCCATAAGCTGCTTCCATGTTTGAGTATCATGCTCTGTACCGGCCATAATGCTCGCCAAAAGTGTACCGCCAAGCAGCATCACAAACGAAAGGAACATAAACATAACGGCAAAACCAGCGTAGACACCTCCCGGTCCTTGCCGAAAGTAAAGATACCATTCCACAGCAGTCATGCCTGTAAGTACACACCCCTGTATAAGAGGAATCCACCAGCATATTTTCTTCAGCTTAAGCCCCTCTGCCTTTATAACCCGGAGTATCATAAGCTTCGCTCCTTACCTGTCAGTTCCAGGAATATCTCCTCCAATGTTTTTTTCTTCTCTGTGACCCGATAAATGGGATGATTGTGCTCCACAAGCACCTTGATCATCTCCGAAGATTGTTGCCGATCTACAATAGGAGTCACGACCTCATTTTGTTCAATCGATTCAGCCCCGGCCGTCCACCCATGCTGAATCAGTGCACCGGCAGCCAGAACAGGATCTGGGGTTTCAATGAATAATTGAGGCTTGCTTTTGGCGGTGAGTTCCTTCATCGTTCCCTGGAAGATCATTTCACCCTGATTAATAATTCCTACATAGGTTGCAATCTGCTCAATTTCGCTTAATAAATGGCTCGAAACCAGTACCGTCATTCCGTAGGCGCCAGGGAGGCTCATAATTAACTCCCGAATTTCCTGAATACCAGACGGGTCCAAACCATTCGTCGGTTCATCAAGTATTAACAATTTGGGGTTGGCAATAAGCGCCATAGCAATCCCCAGTCTTTGTCGCATCCCCAAGGAATATCCCTTTACCGGACGATACGCATCCTTGGTTAATCTCACTAAATCCAGCACTTCATGAATTCTTCGGGTCGGCAGTCCACGCATGGTTGTAACGATTTCTAAATTTCGATATGCGGATAAATGGGCATAATAGGCAGGTGATTCAACCAAGGAACCAATATCCTTCAATATTTCCATACGCTGATCCTTCAGCTTTTTCCCAAAAATCTCAATTTCCCCGGATGTGGATTTAATCAGCCCAAGTAGCATACGAATCGTGGTTGTTTTACCCGCTCCATTAGGTCCTAAAAATCCATAAATCTGCTGTCCGGGTACCTGGAGATTTATTCGTTTTACAAATTCCCGTTTTCCAAAACGCCTAGTTAGCTGCTGTGTATGTATTACATATTCAGACATTTCCTGATCTCCTCTCGACTTCTAATGCTGAAGCTTAAGTTACATACAGTTTACTGAAGTAAAGTAAACATCAGGTAAACAGTCCCTAAACAACAGGCAAAAAAACCGAGCAAACTGCAAAATGTGAGATTAGATGTTAAAAAATTAGATATTTAGCGGCAGTGAAATCTCCATCCTTGTACCCGCTTTACTGCCTGGTAGGATACGAAGCGTTCCGTTATGCGCCTCAATAAAGCTTTTGGCAATAGGTATTCCATGCCCTTGGGAATGAGATACCTGCATGTACTCATTGGAATTCATTCCTATTCCGTCGTCTTCGATAGAAATATGAAGCTTATCGTTCGCTTTGCTTACTTCCATGGAAACGTGTGTACCTGGAGGATTATGAATGATAGCATTAATCAAAAAATTCTGCAGCGCTCTGCCTAATAATTTACTATCGAAGGGCATAATACATGCCGCGTCCATTGACGTAAAAGAAAATTCGTATTGCTCGGCTGAAGGATGGTTAGCGATATCTATGACTGTACTACGGAGAAACTCCACAATGTCCTCCTTCTCCAATTGGATTGGCAATGGACCTTCCTTAAGCTGCATAGAAGCATTCAAATCCTGAATCAACTGCTTCATTTCCGTCACTTTCTCACTGATACCCATACTAAAGCTTCTTCTTTCTTCATCAGACCAGTCATACTCTTGAGCAGTTAGCATAGCCGCATATCCTTCAATATAAGATAATGGTGTTTTGAGATCATGGCTTACACCTGCTACCCACTGCTGTTTTCGTTTCTCTAATTCCACTCTCTCTTCCTCATTGCTGCGCAATTGAGCCGATAAGATGTTCATTTGTTCAAAAACTTCTTTATACAATTGATACGGAGGTTTATAACTATTTTTCTGATTTTTTTTGCCCTCCGGCAGTTCCAGTTCACTTAGCGGCGCTTGGAATTCCCCTGTCGCAATATTTCCAATCCATTTGATTACATACACCAAAGGTTTGCCTATATACCATCCGTAAGCAACTATGAACACAACACTCTGCACGATACCAAGTCCTGCCCAGAAGAGATCAATATTTATATTTTGAGATGCTCCAAATATACTTTTTATAAAAATATATAAGATCGTGCAAATAACAAAACATAGGACATAGGCCAGTACAAAGCACAACGTTACTTTCATAAAACGAAAGGACATCTTAACCAGAGAGTTCATCCTTGCTCCTCCATCTTGACTGACATCATTTTATAACCAAGCCCTCTTACATTGATTAAAAATTGCGGGTGCTTGGGATCAGGTTCTATTTTTTTCCGCAAACGGGAAATATGAATCACTACAGTCTTCTCATCACCCAAGAAGGCCTCGCTCCATATCGCCTCGTAAAGCTGCCGTACACTGAAAATACGGTTAGGGTGCTTGCACAAAAATACCAGCAGCAGCCATTCACGTGCCGGACACTCGACCTGCTTGTCCTCCACATACAACACACCGGATTCCAGTTCCAATCGAAAATATCCAAAATCTAAACTGCGTAAGGTCGGTTTCATGACCACTGTCGAAACTTTCCGATATTTCATTCGAGCCTTCATACGGGCAACGACTTCCAGCGGGTTAAACGGTTTGGTAATATAGTCATCTCCTCCGATACCGAACCCCATTAATTTGTCTAGGTCTGTATCTCTTGCCGTCAAAAAAAGAATAGGGGCATCGGTATATAGTCGCATTTGACGACATATCTCAAACCCATCACTATCAGGCAGCATGACATCAAGTACAATCACATCCACATGCGATTCCATCACGACTTGCAGCGCTTCCCGACCTGTTGCAGCGTGCTTAACTTGAAGGAACCCTTCTTTTTTCAACACCGTTGTTAGCATATCCCGCAATCCCTGCTCATCGTCTACTATAAGTACTGCAATTTCTTCCATAACCCAAGGTTCTCCATTCTTTTTTTACATTTTTTACTTTCATTATAAAAGCAAACGGGCAGAATTTAAATCGAGTTCCATCACATATCGTTCATCCCCGTGAATATACTTAATAACCAACAAGGCCAAACTGTGCCGTGTATCCACTTGGGGGGTGCCTAATAATGCCGGAACCACGCCAGCCATATTCATTCGTCGTATCCCGCGAAGATTGGTCGCTGCATCGCAAAGGGTACCAGGACCAGCAACGTCATCAGCAGAAGGTCAAAGATGTCATTAAGCAAAATCTACCCGATCTGATAACGGAAGAAAATATTATTATGTCGGACGGTCAACAGATTATTAAAGTGCCAATTCGCAGTCTTGATGAATATCGCTTCATTTATAACTATCAAAAGCAAAAGCATGTAGGCCAAGGGGATGGAGATAGTCAGGTGGGAGATGTCATCGGGCGTGATTCTGCCTCCCAGAAGCCTGGTAAAGGTGAGAAAGCCGGCGACCAGCCGGGACACGATATTATGGAGACGGAAGTCAGCATAGAAGAACTGGAAGATATGCTGTTCGAGGAAATGGAATTGCCGAATTTACAGCAAAAAGACAAGGATCAAATTGAGGTTGAATCTATCGTGTTCAATGATATACGTAAAAAAGGCATGCAAGCGAACATTGACAAGAAACGAACCATTCTCGAAAATCTACGCCGCAACGCCCGTGAAGGGAAACCGGGCATTCATCATATTAGTCCGGACGATCTTCGTTACAAGACATGGGAAGAGAAGACTATTCCCCAATCCAACGCGGTCATTATAGCCATGATGGACACCTCAGGCTCAATGGGCGCTTTTGAAAAATATTGTGCTCGCAGCTTCTTTTTCTGGATGACCCGCTTTTTGCGCCGTCAGTATGAAAAGGTGGAAATTGTCTTTCTCGCGCATCATACCGAGGCTAAAGAGGTTACGGAAGAAGAATTTTTTACCCGCGGAGAAAGTGGCGGCACGATCTGCTCTTCCGCTTATTTGAAAGCACTAGAGATTATCGACAAACGATATCCTCCTTCCAGCTACAATATTTATCCCTTCCATTTCTCGGATGGCGATAACCTGACCTCGGACAATGAGCGGTGCGTGAAGCTAATCGAGGAACTTATAAAGCGGAGCAATATGTTCGGCTATGGCGAAGTGAATCAGTATAATCGCAGCAGCACGCTGATGTCAGCCTACAAGAATATTAAAAAGGATCAGTTTATGTACTATGTCATCAAGGAAAAAGGTGAGGTATACCAAGCCTTACGCACCTTTTTTCGCAAACGGGAAGGGGGAACGGTGGGATGAGCACCGACCAGAAGGAGCTAGAATATGCGATATCAGAAATTATGGAGATTGCCGATGGATTCGGGCTCGACTACTACCCGATGCGATATGAGATTTGTCCGGCGGATATTGTTTATACGTTCGGAGCCTATGGTATGCCCACGCGCTTCAGCCACTGGAGTTTTGGAAAAACGTTTCACAAGATGAAAATGCAGTACGATTTTGGATTGAGCAAAATTTATGAGCTGGTCATTAACTCCAATCCCTGCTATGCCTTCCTGCTGGAAGGAAATTCTTTGGTGCAAAATAAACTAATTGTCGCTCATGTACTGGCACACTGTGATTTTTTCAAACACAACGCCCGCTTTTCAGCTTCTAATCGCAATATGGTGGAGAGTATGTCGGCCACAGCAGATCGAATCAACAGCTATGAAATGGAATATGGTTCAAAGACTGTTGAATCCTTCATTGACTCTGTACTGGCGATACAGGAGCATGTAGACCCACAGCTTATCAAACCAAGGCATCTGGATAAACAGCGCTATATGGAACTCAAAATCAAGGAGCAAAAAGAACCCAAAAAACACCAGCGTCCCATCGGACCTTACGATGATCTGTGGTCACTGGACACAGTAAAGCAGCATGATTCGGCCGAGACCGAGGGTATTAAGGTACGCCAGTTCCCACCGGAACCTGAAAAAGATATCGTCTGGTTTATTCAGGAATTCTCCGAGGTACTGGAGGACTGGCAGCGAGATATTATGACGATGCTGCGGGACGAAATGCTATATTTCTGGCCCCAAATGGAAACCAAAATCATGAATGAAGGCTGGGCCTCCTATTGGCATCAGCGGATTGTAAGGGAACTGGATTTGACCGGGGAGGAAACCGTTGAATTTGCGATGCTGAATGCTTCCGTCGTACAGCCTTCCAAGCAAAGCCTGAACCCGTACTATTTGGGACTGAAAATATTTGAGGATATTGAAAAACGTTGGGATAACCCAACCCGTGAGGAGCAAGAGCGACAAGGGCGCAAACCGGGCGAGGGTCGAGCTAAAATGTTCGAGGTGCGAGAGTTTGACTCAGACACCTCTTTTATACGCAATTACATGACCAAGAAGCTGACAGAGGATTTGGATCTGTACGTGTTTGAGAAACGAGGACCTGATTGGAAAATTACCGATAAATCCTGGGAAAACATACGGGATCAGCTCGTGTTTTCACGTGTGAATGGAGGCTCCCCTTATATCGTCGTCGAGGATGGAGATTACCTGCATACGGGCGAGTTGAAGCTCAAGCACCAGTACGAAGGCATTGAGCTAGATTTAAAATATATGGAGCGCACGCTTCCGTATGTATATCAGCTGTGGGGGCGCACCGTTCATTTGGAAACGATGATTGAGGGTAAGCTCGCCTTATTCTCATATGACGGTAAGAAGCATCATCGTAAGTTTGTATAGTCATGCAAAATCAAATAGCCAGCCTAATTTAAAAAAGGGGCATTCCTAAAAGGATATGCACCTTTTTTTACTATTTCATACAACCTTAAGCGACCTTCGTTTCTTGCCAATTTCAGGACACCTGTTTCGTTTTGGATCAGGGGTGTATTATACTAATATAATAAATGACCCACGGGTCATAATTGAGAAGCAGAACGAGGAGCGCTGATATAGATGAACACCCATCCCAGCTTTCGTGAAGTTCGTGAAAGTGATCAGCAGGTATTCCCGATCGCCTGGTATGCCGTTGGCTGGTCCAAGGAACTAAAGAATAAACCGCTTAAAAAGCGACTGCTTGGCAAAGATATTGTCCTGTACCGTGATGATCATCGTCAGGTACATGCCATCCATGCTTATTGCCCGCACCGAGGAGCTGATTTGTCGCTCGGCTATTGTCAAAACGGGCACATCACATGTCCATATCATGCATGGTCTTTCGATGAGAGTGGGCAGTGTGTGGATATTCCGGCACATCCGGGACGGGCTATTCCTGAATTTGCTCATACCTATGCCTATCCCGTGATTGAAAAAGCCGGTCTGCTGTGGGTATATCCTCAGGCCGTTGGCTCAAAGTCTGAGATAAACTCAGGGTTGGGAACATCCACATCCCCCCCTCCTCTGGAGATTTTTCCCGAGCTGGAGGACCCCTCTCTCATTTTGTCTCCCTACGATTCCGTGTGGAAGGCACATCTGACGAGAGTTGTGGAGAGCGTGCTGGATGTCGCTCATTTGCCAATTGTCCATAACAAAACGATCGGTAAAAAATCCTCCACCGACATTCATATCGAGTTTGAAGCAGATGACAATCATATTCGAGTGAAAAACGGGAAAGGTTTATTACAATATACCTTTCCACAGCAATGGATTTTGACTCCCGTAAAAGAAGGACGCAGCAAGTTTATTAATTTCGTCACCTTCACTCCGATTGAGCAAGAGTTAACTGCCATCTACGGACTGGCTGGACGTAATTTTGCCAGATTTGTACCGGGCATGAGCCACATTTTTTCCAGATACAGTGGCAAGGTGCTGGAAGAGGATCGGGCCGTGGTGGAAAGCCAGCATCCGCGTCCAATCCCAGAAGCGCTGCGAATGGAGGCACACGTCCCCGCTGATGGACCTCAGGTTCGGTTTCGCAACCGCTGGTATGATTTCCTTGTCAACGATGAGCCTCGTGTACGACTGGGTCCAGAAACTACTTCCTCTTAAATTCGACGATGTAGCTTTGATTGAGCTGTTTTCCACCTTCCGAGATGTTCTGGTACATGGATAAAAACCGGGCGGATGGGCTCCATACCGTTGGGCTGTCATAGGATTGGATATCGGTCGTAACCGGAGTGGTTTTACCCGTGGACTGGTCAAACACATACAGCCCTCTCATGCCTTGCTGATCCTCATCATAAATGGAATAAGCAAGCTTGGACCCGTCGCTGGACCAGCTTCCACGACTCATTAAAGTGCCTTGACCGACGATTCCTTTCTCTTTGCCCTGTTCATCCAAAATGATCATACGGGCTGGTTCGGATGTATTCCATTTCCGTTTTTCAATGGCAAAAGATTTACCATCAGGCGACACGGCAAAGGACATGACACCCTCTGCAATGGTCACAGCCTGAGGATGATTGAGGGTGAACCGATTCAGCACCGGATACCCTTGTTTATCACTGCCTGTATAAAATATGACGTTACCCACTTTTTCGACATGAGAAATCAACTCAGAGCGATTCGGATCTTGAAAACTCAATTCTTCAGCTTTGCCGTCGAGACCAATCAGCTGGATTTTACCATCCGGTGTGCCTGTAATGAGATGATTCTCATCGCTCCAACTCACTTCATTAGTCATATCCAGCTTGCCAATCGATGTAACCTTACCACTGCTTAGTTCCAAAATGTAGCCCTGAATATCATATTTGCTGTTGGGGCTACCTTCAGTAAAGAAGACATGGCGCTGATCCGGTGATACCACAGCAAGTAACTGTGGAGCTTTACGACCTGGTGTTAAAATCCGCTCCTTGTCTGTCTCTACATTATGAATCCACAGCTGGGTTTTACGCTCCACAATCAGCTCTTCGTCGCTCAGCCAAGACCTCGCGTAGACATCCCCCAGCCTGTCGATAGACGATACTACCAGCTCATCCGTTACTTGCTTCTGAGCCGCATCCGTGTCAATCACAGTAAGCTGTTGGCCCGGTTTCATACCGAATGCTGGATTTGTCTCTCCTGCGCTCTTCATGCCGCAACCGCTGAGCAATCCCACGGCGATTAAGCCGATCATAAGCAGCCCCGTGGCTTTCTGTCTGAAAATTCTTGTACGGGAATCTTCGCGATGAGAGGAACCGTTCTTTTGCCCATAGCTGTCTATGTTTTTCTTTATCATGTACAACGGCCTCCTTGTTAACGATACCCCCAGTTTAATGCCCGAACATCTCATGAATACATCGAATTGTTTCCAAGTTGTAAACAAGACACCATTCTAGCCCTGTGCTAACAATCGGCCGTTTACAGGGAGCTATCGTGAACCAAGAGGGGAAGTCTAAGCGAAAATTCATTACCACTTACATTCGTATGGCCGTTTCCATTTTCCAACCCACTATGGTCTGAAGCTGTAAGCTGCAACTCTCCCCCCATGCGCTCCGCCAGTCTGCGCGCCAGAGGAAGACCGAGTCCCGTACCGCTGTCCTGACGAGATCGATCACGACTTAAAGTAGCAAACGGCTCAAAAATCATGTCCCATTGCTCCCTAGGAATCCACGGACCGGAATTGCGTACATACACAATCACAGTGTCCTGTTCTACCCGATTCGATAACGTAATCCATCCACCGTCTTGATTATACTTTACTGCATTATCCAGCAAATTTAGTACAATATGCATCAGATGCTTAGGGTCTCCCCACACCTGGGCAGGAACGGTATCTATCGAAAAATTCAGTCTACGCGCTGCTGCTTTTCCTCGAATACGGCTCCCTGCATCTTCCAGTAACGAATGCAATTCCACAGCCTCCGTATGCAATTCAAAATCATATTTATCCAGCACAGATAGCCGCAGCGAGTCCTCGACAAGCTCGTACAACCGTTTTGTTTCCTTACTGATGCTTTCTCTCGCTTCACGCACCAGTTCAGGATCATCCCCATACATATCCAGTAAATCAGCATAAGCTTGAATAGAGGTTAACGGAGTCTTTAGTTCATGACTGATATTTCCAATAAAAGATTTTTGCTGCTGCTCTAGCTCTCTCAAACGCTGAACCGCTTCTTCCAGCCGAAGCTTTTCGTTTTCCAGCGCGGTAATGCTCTCCCGGATCACATGGCTCATCTGGAGCATTCCTTCATCCAGTCTTCCCAGCTCATCCTGCCGCCGCAGCAGTCTGGCTTCCGGATAATGCCCTGCCGATATCTGTTCAGAAGCACGAGTCAGTCTTCCGATGTCCCTCGTCTGGCGGCTGACATAGCCTAAACCCAAGATAAAGCTCAATACCAGCACCGCACCCCCCGTCCATAGAAACAAGTGGGCAATGGCCCGGTAGAACTGCTGCTGCGCTTCTGTTGAGCTGTGAAGCTGTACCACTCCCAGTAAGCCGTCCGGACCTTGAAGCGGAGCCAAATAAGTGATTGCGCTTCCTTCCGTAATGTATGCAATTTTGCCTTGGATCGCATAGGAGAGCGCCTGGCTGACATCTGTTCTAAAAGCCAGCGGTAGAGAATTGCCAACCTCATGCCCTTGACCATCATATAAAATAACGCGCATATTACTGGATACGCCCAGTTCCACTGCGAGTTGAGGTCCCTGCTTCTTCATAAAGTCTTCCGGTGATTGGCGCACTCCCAACAGGTAAGACTGTTTTACACGCATTTCTACAATTTCGGCCTGACGCTTTAAGCTGCGTTCCATTTGATCTGTCTGGTTAGCGCGAATACCAGTAAGCACGAGCCAGCTCAGCACACCGACAGTAAACAGCAGCAAAGCCGCAAGTACCAGCGGAAATTTCCAACGCAGGCTCAAGCCTGTAGGTTTGCATTTGCGCTTCTGCTGGTCGGTGGACCGCAAGTTTCCTTGCTGATGGAGTGAATGATGTTCGTTCACGTCATTTTCTCTGCCTTATAGCCGATACCATACACGGTCTGCAATATCGCCTGATGCGGCTCAAGCTTCTTGCGCAAACGCTGGATATGAATATCCACCGTCCGCGTTCCGCCCACATAATCGAAGCTCCATACCTGCTCCAGCAGCTCGTCCCGTGTATACACCCTTCCGGCATGAGATACCAACAGCGCCAGCACATCAAACTCCTTGGGGGTCAGATCCAGCGCTATGGATCCAAGTTCAGCTGTTCGGCTGGACGGACGTACCCGTAATGGGCCGAGTACCATTTCTGTTCCTTCAGGGGCAGGTGCTCCTTCTCGCTCCAGTCTCCGTACCAATGCTTTAATACGAGCGAGCAGTTCCCTCAGATCAAACGGTTTGCTCATAAAATCGTCCGCACCCAGCTCCAGTCCGAGCACCTTATCAACGATATCGTTTTTGGCCGTCAGCAGTAAAATACCGATGCCCTTCCGACTTTCCAAACGGCGGCACACCTCATATCCACCCAGTTTGGGCATCATCACATCCAGTATGAGCACATCCGGATGGAACAAACGTACTTTTTCCAAGGCGTCCTCCCCATCAACGGCGGTTTCCACCAAAAAACCCTCTCGCTTTAACGCATAAGCCAGCGCATTTCGAATGCTCGCCTCATCGTCCGCTATCAGTATTTTTTTATCCATGTCCTGCCCTCCCTGCTCTCGCTTCATTTTATTTTACGCTCCTGGCGACAAAGGGCAAGCCCGCGGCCTGAACTTATGTTACTGCAACTTTCCATAGCGCTATCGTTACACTTTGTCCCTTTTTAATGTCAAGGAAATATGACGCAGTATAAACGTCTCTTCCCTCACTGCCTTGCGCTTTGAAGTGTCTTACCTGTCCGTATATGCTAAAATACTTCCGTATCGGCTATTCGCCTACAGGAGGGCATGATCATGAAACATTCTATTTTGATCGTAGAAGACGAAGAGAAGATTGCCCGGCTTCTAGAGATCGAGCTTCAATTTGAAGGCTATCAAGTATGTAAAGAAAAAAACGGAATTGATGGGTTGGAGACGTATTGCAAAGGCAATTGGGATCTAGTATTGCTGGATATTATGATTCCCGGTCTCAATGGCATCGAGCTACTTCGGAGGATTCGTAAGCATGATGCGAACGTTCCTGTCATTTTGCTGACGGCTAAAAGTTCCATTGCAGATAAGGTCGAGGGACTCGATTTGGGAGCCAATGATTATGTTACCAAACCGTTTGTAATCGAAGAGCTGCTTGCACGTGTACGGGCCGCACTCAGAGTGGGTGCAACGAAAGACATGGCTCCACAAGTGGTAGATCAATGGCTTAGTGCCGGGGATTTACGTCTCCATGAAGGTACTCGTGAAGTTCTTCGAGGAGAGCACAACATTGAGCTTACACCGCGAGAGTTTGACTTGCTCGTTCATTTACTCAGACATCAGCGGCAGGTACTTAGCCGTGAACAATTACTGGAGAATGTATGGGGCATAGATTATATGGGCGATACCAATGTGGTCGATGTGTATATTCGCTACGTGCGCAATAAAATCGACCCTACGCGCCAGCTCCCTGAGCTGATCCATACTGTACGCGGAATTGGTTATGTTCTGAAGGAATCCTTATGAAGCTACAAAACAAAATCCATACGTATACCTCGTTATTATTCGGGATTTTACTTGTGGCCATTCATTTCTCAGTCTATTTCCTATTCAGCCAACTTTCGATAGACAGTCGAAAAGACCAGGTAGAGGCCGCAGCAGAGAACATGATTCGTGGGATTCAACGTGCTCCGGTATCCGTAGCCGCTGAGGATCTTCTCCGAGCCTATGTACCGCTGGATGGCATGCTTCGGCTAATGAAACCAGAAGGCGACTTTCTTCCCCCTATCACCTCTTCTTCCGAGCAATCTCTTAGCTTGATGAAGGGCGTTTTTGATGAAACACGGCAGGTTCGCATCATTACCTATGAAAGCAACCGTTACATTCTTGTATCGCTCCCCATGATTTGGACCAATGGCGAGGTTGTCAATCTCCAGGTGACCGAAAGTCTGCAACCGACGATGCAGACGCTACAGGTACTCAGAATCGTACTTGTTGCTGTCACTGGCATTGCGCTCATTCCTGTCGTGGTATCGGGAAGACTGCTCGGCAGACTGATTACACGTCCCATTACATCTATGATTAGCACGATGAAAGAAATTCAGCGCAGCGGGAAATTTAAACGTCTTCCGCTCCATTCATCATCACGCGACGAACTGGTCGAAATGGGTGAAACATTTAATGACATGATTGAACTGCTGGAGCGAAATTTCGTCAGGCAAGAACAATTCGTATCTAATGCGTCCCATGAATTGAAGACGCCGCTCACCATTATTGAAAGTTATGCCAGCCTGCTCAAACGGCGGGGGTTGCAGCATCCCAAGATTTTTGCCGAATCCGTTGAAGCGATCCATTCCGAGGCGATCCGAATGAAGGACATGGCAGAGCAGCTTCTTTTGTTGGCCAGAAACGAAGAACAGTGGAATGTCGTGCTGGAGCCTGTACGCCTGACCAGAATAGCGACAGAATTAAAGACTACATTTGAAAATGCGTTCGCCCGACAAATTCAACTGGATGTTCAGACAGAATGCATTGGCTATACCGATGAAAATAAGCTGAAGCAGCTCCTATTTATCTTTTTGGATAATGCACGCAAATACAGTGACGAGCCGATACACCTGATGATTGATACCGTGGACGGCACAACTCAACCCTGCATAAAAATCACAGATCAAGGAATTGGAATCCCGGAAGAAAAGTTATCTAAAGTATTCGACCGTTTCTATCGTGTGGATGAAGCCAGAAGCCGCGAGGAAGGTGGGGCTGGGCTAGGCTTATCATTGGCTACAGGAATTGCACAAGCTATACATGCTCAAATTGGGCTAGAAAGTGTAGAGGGAAGCGGAACAACTGCAACGATCATCCTCCCTACCGTTCCAAAATAATAAGTCAAAGGTGGGAATACCGATGAAAGCTATCTATGTGTGGATGATTGGAGGTACGCTGGCGGCTGTGTTGATTACAATTTGCCTTTTACAGTGGCCTTGGGCACGGTCGTTAGCAGCTTCTCCATTGGAAGAAAAGGCCGTCATCCAATCCGTTTTGCATCAGTATCCCGGTGAGGTGCTTGAAACGCAACGCTTGGGTGATTTTTATCTGATCAGGCTGGAACGCGCCAAAGGGAAATACGATATAAGAGCCAATGCCTATGACGGTGTCATCGACTCTATTAAGCGGACACAGGCTTATACAGATGCGAAGCAGGAGCCCCAGGACCACAAGCCCGGTACCTCACCAACCAGAGACACATCGAATCCAACTAATAAACCTGACCCAGCCTCTCTCGTCATTACGGAGAAAGAAGCAGCCAAGCTTGCTGCCCAAGCAGTTAACGGAACATCCGATGATATTGAGCTTCATCGCAACGACAAAGGCCTCTACTATCTGGTTGAGGTTGAGGTAAAAGATGGGCGTGAAGCAGTAGTACAGGTCAATGCAGTATCGGGCTCTATTGACTCTATAACTTGGGAAAAAGAAAAACAGGCGCACGACGAATCATGACGATTTGACGATCATCTTAGCTCATGTTTCTCATGGTTTTCTCATGATTCTATTATGTTCCTCTCATGTTCAAGAGATAAGCTGTATTCATGCTTATAGCACAAGGAGGAATGATGTAATGAAAAAAAATTATACATTAGGAATTATGGCAGCCACGGTTCTGCTTGGAGTTACGGTTACGGGTGTCTCAGCGAGTGCCGTATGGGCCGCTAAACCTACGGGTCTTATTGGAGCGACCGCCGCTGCCAACATTGCCAAGAAAGCTGTGGGGAATAATGCACAAGTTGAAGATGTCGAACTGGAGCGCAAAAACGGAAAGGTCTACTATGAGGTGGATCTCCAACAAGGAGATAGAGATTGGGATATAGATGTTGATGCTTATACTGGGGAAACCATCCGTTCCCATTCTGAGCTTGATCATGACTCGAATGACGAGTCCATCCTTAACAAGCCAAATCACATCACCCTGACTGAAAAGCAGGCTGGGCAAATTGCGCTTAAACACGTGCCCGGGAGTACCCTTTTGTCTTCTAAATTGGATAAGGAAGATGGACAGTTCATCTACGAGGTAAAGGTACTCACCAACGAAGGAACCGTTGAGCTTGAAATCCATGCATCATCTGGCGCAATCGTGGATACAGACGAAGATGATGATGACAACGAATATTAATCACCCAGGTCATAATCAGGGTAACTAAATACAGAGTTAATTAAAACGGAGCAGCGAACTTTCGCTGCTCCGTTTTTTTGACCCATGTGACACAGGAAAAGAACGAAGATGGCTCCATAAAACTGCACCTATTATTTCTTCATGAATAGACTGATAACTAACAGAGGATTACCTTGTTCTTCAATTCAAAGTCAAGTGAGGTTCTTATGGCGAAATCCTATACTAAAGCACAGATTCGCAAAATCACCCGTCGTTTCGGCCTGATTCCATTAAAATCAAGCTTAGTCTCATCATTATACCGAAAAAATGCAGTGATCCAGGTGAAAACGAAAAAAGGAACTTATGCATTAAAACCCTTTAGTCGTACAAAGATGGTCCGTTCAAATACGATTCAACAGATGGAACGAGCTGCGAGCCATATAAGGCTTTTGAAAAAGAGAAAGTATACCTATATGCCCGCATGGCTCCCCATTCATTCCGGCAAGTTATGGACTCTATATCAAGGAACGCCATTTTATGTAAGCCAGTGGGTCAAAGGACGGGGACTGGAGACCGCTGAAGATTTCGAAAAACTGGGGCGGGCACTTGCCACACTTCACGCCACCTCCACCGGCTTGCATCGGATGGATAAAGGAAAATCCCCTCCGACCATTCAACAATTGCGGATATGGAAAAACCAGGATCGTCTTTTTCAAAGAAAAATGATAAAAAACAGTCGCCATGATAAAACGTACCGTAACTGGTACAATGCTCACGGCGAAAACTGCAAACGTTTATCCAGGCGAGCATGGAAGGATTTGCAGGATGCATCCATCATAAGGCTGCTTCGGATGGAACATCGGCACCCCTCCTTGATACACAGTGATATCACTACCCCAAATGTCATTATTTCGGATGACGGTCATCTCAAAATCATTGATTGGGATCGGGTTAAGATCGGCTCAGTCTATGCTGATTTGGCAAAGGCCCTTATGAATACGACTCAATTCAATCCTGAATTTGTGCAGTCCTTGCTGAAGGGATACCAAAAACGCAAGCCACTAAGCCGAACTGAACGGAAGATTGTTACGGCTTTATATAAACTACCACGAGAAGCCTGGCACGCTTCCCGACACCCGCACCGTTCAAGAGATCGTGAAATCCTGGACCATTGGGATCAGTCGTGGCCTCTTCGATTACAAATCATCCATATTTTGCAGGAGTGGGCTCATGTATAAAAGAAAGTGAGGAGCAAAATGTCGATTTTATCGAACGTTGAGCAGATGTATGGAATCAAAATTCAGCGTACCCGTCAAATGAAGGACATTCACAAGATTGAGACCGCTAATACGACTTATTGCTTAAAACCCTACAAATTCCCGGAAGAAGAGATCCGTTTTATTACACGTGTCTTGTCCTACCTGGATGAGCGCGGGTTTACACGCAGCCAAAAGGTCTATCCAACAGTACAACAAACGGCTTACATGACCTATGAAGGTGTTTCGTATACATTAACCAATTGGGTTCATGGACTCAGACCAGAATTCACAAAAAGAATAGACTTCAAAAAGGGAATTGCTACTTTAGCCAAATTCCATTCCAGTGCCATGGGCTTTCCTGTCACTGAAGCTCCGCCATCCAGAATCCGTTATGAAAGCTTGAGCGATGAAATAGCTGGATACAAAAAACGCCTCATCCCATACAGAGGCACAGCACATCTCGTAGCTCTTTGTGAAGAAGTGTCCCATCGTCTACAGCAGCCCAAAGTTAGAGAAGCCATTGCTCGGGAGCAAAAAGCCGCCGCATTTATACACGGCGACTATAATTATCCCAATCTGATTAAAGACAAACAGCTCAAAATCCATTTGATCGACTTTGAAAATTGCTCCCTACATGTAAGGATGAAAGATCTCTCCCATCTTCTTCATCGGAATTGTCTTTGGAATGGGACAAAGATGCTGCGCGCGATAGATTACTATCAACGATATCGTCCATTGAGCACCCATGATTTGCATCTGCTTCACGCACTATTGATCTCTCCCTATCATGTGGTCCGCAATATCAGAATAGGCGGCTTCCGTTCTGCCAAACGAGTCATTCCCTCGTTCGTTCATTTGAACAAATACCGACGTGAACTCAGATCACTATTATAATCGGTCAGCTTGGAACTAAACAAAAAAACAGACCCGATGAAACGGTCTGTTTTTTTGTGTTCTGACAACAACTACAGGAAAAGCGCATGCCGCTAAAGCCAATCGACTTGCTAACTGTACCGGTACAATCAAAAATTTATAGCATTGTAAACAGCACTTCTCCCTTTTACAATGATGCTAAGACTCAATGCTCAATGGTTTCGAGAAGAGAATTTGGGAAACTAACAATAGAGGTGATTGTACATGTACACCATGACAAAAGAAGAAATAAAAGCTTATTTAAACAGAATCGGAATTCTCGAAATTCAGCCTCCTACCCTTCCCTATTTAGTTGAGCTGCATAAGGCTCATGTAAAACATCTTTCATGGCAAACATTGGACATTTTTGCAAGGAAGCCGGCAGCCATTGGTTTTCAAGAATCCATTCAACTCATTCTACATGGGAGAAGTGGTTATTGTTTTCATCTGAATGGTGCCTTTAGTGCACTACTATATTCACTAGGGTACAAAGTTTCTCTGCATCGTGCCGGAGTACAACCTCTGGGAGCTGAACCACGCATTAATTCATTTCATCTTGGACTAACAGTGAACTTGCTAAATGAGCATCATGAAGATGAAGTATGGATTGTTGATGTCGGGCTGGGCGATATGCCATATGAGCCTCTTCCACTCCGTATGGGAACTTATGAACAGGCTCCTCTTCATTATAAAGTCATGGAATCCGGGGTTGTTACAAAAGGTTGGCGGTTAGAGCATGACTCGCTTGCTTCATTTGTTGGCGTTGATTTTGCTCCTGCGGTTGTTCAGGATTTGGAAGAATTCATGCCGAAACATCATTTCTATAGCCGCTCAGCGGAATCTCCATGGTTTGACCTATTTCTGATTCGGCAAAGGCAAGCATTAGAGGCGAATGAACTCAGAGGATGTATTTGGAAAAAACGCGGGCTAAACGGTTTGGAAAAAATAGAGCTGGATCAGAAATCGCAGTGGCTGGAAGTGTTGGCAGATGTATTTGGCGAGCCGCTCGTTAACTACAGTCACCAGGAACGGGACGAGTTATGGAAAAGAGTACTTGCGGCTCATATGGAATGGAAAAAGTCTATGACTGAATCGTTATAGCAGTGAAGCCTCCAACGTAAGGATAGCCTTCAAGCCACATCTTACACCTTTAGCATTTCCGAGGAATGTTGCAGCATTTCCAATTCCTTCACCATGTTTTCGATCAGCTTTGTGAACGAAGCCAATTCCTCTGAGCTGGAGGCCTGTTGCCGGGCACTGGCTGTTGTTGCAGCGGTTTCGGATTGCACACTGTCAAGCATACGGGCAATATCCAGCACCTTGCGCTGAATTTGCTCCTGTGCTTGCTTCGAATTAGATGCAAGCTTTCGCACCTCCTGTGCCACAATTTGAAACCCGCGCCCTGCTTCCTGCGCATGGGCAGCCTCAATCGCCGCATTCAGTCCCAGCAGATGAGTCTGATCGGACAGTTCCCGGATCGTACCGCTCATCTGCTCAATATGCTTAATCTCGTCACTCAAATGCTGTACCAATTTCTCTGTATGTTCCTGCGAAGAAGCAGTGTTGCAGGCACTCTCCGCGATATTATCCGTATTTTCCCTAAGCTCAGCAATCATTCCGGTCAAATTTTGCGCAATTCGGGACACAACGGTCAGCACCTGCGTTTGTTCGTCGGCCAGCTCGTTAATTTGTTCCTTTTCCTTTTCCTGATAAGCTTCCAGTACAAGCTGGGAATCCAGGTTGAACATTTTGGAAAGAGCATGCACAATAGAAAACCAGTCCTCTATCCCCGAACGCTTTAAAATGTCGACTGCAATATCAAGATAAGCAATGTACGTGCCCAAATAATAATCGGAAGACAATCCGATTCGGGAATGTACCTGCCCCACAAAAAGACGGTGTTCGATAAACTGATCATCTATTTTTCCATCTGCGAGAGAAAGCCAGTATTCACGTTGTGTTTGTTTTAGTCGTTCAATATTCGACCATTTGGAAATAATCGACATGAGATGCGGAACCTTTTCTACATGCTCATAAAACCGATCTACCACCTTATTCACAATAGATTGGAATAGTCCCTGATAATGATGCAATAAAGCCAAATCATCATCAGTAATACCAATATATTGTATCTGTTTTAATCTACTCTCCGCGACATGAATCATAAGTTCCTCCAAATAATAGTTTACATAGATTTTACATTACCATATTTATCGGCAACTTTTTAGAAAATGTTAAAAAAGCAGAAGATTAATTATGATTTTTTTCATAGCAATTTCAGAAAAAAATATATAAACTCAACTGCTTAATGATACAAAAAAAGAATTCGGCAGCACCTGAAATCCCCTGTGCTTGCCGAATTCCCGCTAGGAAACACGTTCATCGGATACCTCACAACCGTATGACACCATCCAGATCAATCCATAGTTTCACCATGCTGTACTTATTTATTATTTCGTCTTACCGATTCAGGAGGCTACCTACATACCTTAACAGATCGTTAGCGCTGGCTCCTGTGTAGCCATGCTCCTCAATCAGTCGTTTAATCACCTCATTCATCCGTTTGAGCTGATTAGCGTCAGGCGTTTTGGTTGAAGTCGTAATCTTCACAATATCCTTCAAATCGGCGAACAGCTTCTTCTCAATGGCTTCTCGCAGCCGATCATGATGATGATACTCAAACTTCCGTCCCTTGCGAGAATACGCAGAAATACGGATTAATATTTCTTCACGGAATGCCTTTTTCGCATTTTCCGATACCCCGATTTGCTCCTCAATAGAGCGCATGAGCCGCTCATCCGGGTCGAGTTCCTCATCTGTAAGCGGATCGCGAATTTTCGCCCAATTGCAAAAAGCTTCGATGTTATCCAAATAGTTGTCGAACAGCGTCTTGGCTGATTCCTCGAAAGAGTACACAAAGGCCTTCTGCACTTCTTTTTTCGCCAATTCGTCATACTCCTTACGAGCCACGGAAATGAAATTCAGATAGCGCTCCCGTTCTTCCTTTGTGATGGAGGCATGTTGATCCAGACCATCCTTGATTGCTCGTAAAATGTCCAGGGCATTGATGGATTCCACATTTTGCTTAATCAATGCACTAGAAATGCGATTAATGACGTACCGCGGGTCTACCCCGGACATACCTTCCTCCAGAAACTCACTTTGCATTTCTTTCAGATCGGCTTCCTTGTATCCTTCGACCTCTTCACCGTCATACATGCGCATCTTTTTGACCAGATCCATCCCCTGTTTCTTCGTCTCCTTCAAGCGGGTAAGTACGGAGAAAATGGCAGCCGTACGCAGCGCATGAGGCGCAATGTGGATATGTCTCATATCACTTTGTTTAATGAGCTTGGCGTAAATCTTTTCTTCTTCAGACACCTTCAGGTTATAAGGAATCGGCATTACAATCATCCTTGATTGCAATGCCTCGTTCTTTTTGTTTGCAATGAAACTTTTATACTCGGATTCATTGGTGTGAGCCACGATCATCTCATCTGCACTGATGAGCGCAAACCGCCCGGCCTTGAAATTCCCCTCTTGGGTCAGAGAAAGCAAATTCCACAAAAACTTCTCATCGCATTTCAGCATTTCCTGAAACTCCATCAGTCCACGATTTGCTTTGTTCAATTCTCCGTCAAACCGATACGCACGCGGGTCGGATTCCGAACCATACTCCGTAATCGTGGAAAAGTCGATGCTCCCCGTCAAATCAGCAATATCCTGTGACTTCGGATCAGAAGGGCTGAACGTACCAATACCAATCCGGTTTTCTTCCGATATAAACACCCGCTCCACGCGGACCTTTTCAATATCGCCATCAAATTCTGTGCGCAATCTCATCTGGCAGGATGGGCAGAGATTACCTTCAATCCGTACACCCAGCTCCTTTTCAAAATCGGGACGCAGCTCATGGGGAATCAGATGAAGCGGGTCCTCATGCATCGGGCAGCCTTCAACCGCGTATACGGCTCCCTGATCCGTTCTCGAAAATTTCTCCAGGCCACGCTTTAGCAACGTGACCAGTGTCGATTTCCCCCCACTGACGGGTCCCATCAAAAGAAGGATACGCTTGCGCACATCGAGTCGCCTGGCTGAGGAATGGAAATATTCTTCCACCAACTTTTCCAGCGCTCGATCCAGTCCAAAGATCTCCTGCTCAAAAAATTTATATCGCTTATGTCCCCCAACCTCTTCTACACCAAAAGATTCAATCATCTTGTAAACCCGTGCATGAGCTGTCATCGCCGGCGTCGGGTCTTTCTTGAGTATCTCAATATACTCTCTAAAAGTGCCGCTCCAGGCCAGACGGTTGTTTTCCGCCCGGTACTCCGCAACGCGTTCAAAAATATTCATGCTCGGTTCCTCCCATGACTGCGTAATGACTATCCTCCACTCCGGATGATTATGGCTACACTCGTCACGCCTTTCAGGATATGATGCAATCCCCTTAAAAAAAGTGTAATACATACCTATGCAGATTGATTTCAGAATTGACCTATTTTTTGTGACAGGTCTCTCTGCTTTATCGAAAAAACCAAGGGATACACTGTGCTAAAATATACAACAACGACGCGGACCTGACGCATTATGGTACAATATAAGCTCGGAATAATGGGATAAAGGAGCGGAAGAAGTCATGGCGGTTCGGCATGAGACGGAGCTATACGCTCCGGTGAAAGCCTTTTTTGAGAACTTGGGATATGAAGTCAGAGGAGAGGTGCGCAACTGCGATTTGGTGGGTATCAAGCCAGGGCAACAGACACCACTGATTGTGGAGATCAAAAAGACGTTTAACCTGGCGCTTGTGCTGCAAGGCATGCAGCGTTTGAAACTAAGCAGCAATGTATATGTGGCTGTAGAACGGAATCGTGCCAAAAAAGGGGCCGTGAATCAGCGCTGGAACGAGCTGGTCGGACTGTGCCGCCAGTTAGGACTTGGCTTGCTTACCGTCACCCATTTCAAAACGAAGCCGCCGCTCGTTGAAGTACTGTGTAAGCCTGCGGTACCTAGCGACAATGCCCGCAATGCAGCAGCGGTACGCCCGGGCTCGCGCAAGGAAAAGTTACTGAGGGAATTTCACGCACGCAGCGGTGACCACAATACTGGCGGCAGCACCCGACGCAAGCTGGTCACTGCCTATCGGGAAAAAGCGCTGCGCGTAGCGGCAGCCTTGCAGAGCTTGGGGGAAGCCGCTCCGGCGCAGCTCGCTCGCATAGCAGCCGTCAGCACAGCTGCTGCCGTGCTTCAGCATAACTACTACGGCTGGTTTGAGCGCGTATCCCGCGGCCGCTATCGACTGACTCCGTTTGGCGAAGCTGCCTTGGACGAGTATGCGGCAGTACTGCAAGAACATGGCATTAAAACAGCCGCTGGAATGGACGCAGAGCTTGACGAGGACAGTGGACAGCGCCAGATTGCGGAAGCGCCAATCACTTACTCCACCGTTGCTGCGGAAACGGTGGATGACTGACATGGGGCGATGGTTTTTGCTAGCTCCGCGCAGTAAATTCACTAATCGTCTCACCGATCAGATTCATGCCCATAAGCAATTGCTCACGGCCCGGATGGCTGAAATTGAGGCGAATATGGGACGCGCCTTCACTACCAACCGCACATAGCGCACCTGGCATAAAGGCTACGCCTTTGGGTAACGCCGCCTTTAGCAGCAATGCGCTGTCCAGCCCCTCGGGCAGCTGCACCCATACATACATGCCACCGGACGGAATATGATACGTCACGTCTTTCCAAAACGGACGCTTGAGCAACTCCAAGATTAATTGAAGTCGAGTCGAATATTCCTTGTTCAGCATCGCTAAGTGCTCGTGCCATTGAAAACGCGAGCTGGTCAGCAATTGGAACAGCAGCCGTTGGTTCATCGTACTGGATTGCATATCAGCCAACTGCTTCAAGGCGTACATTCCTTCAATCAGCGGCGCAGGACCAGCAGCCCAACCCGTTCTCAGCGCAGGAGCAACGGTTTTATTGAACGAACCGATATAGAGCACTTGACCGCCCTGACCCGCATGATCCAGCGCAAATAGTGAGGGGTAAGTCTCTGCGAATTTTCGACTCTGACCATGCGGACTCTTGTCATGGGACTCATTTTTTTGCTTCAAATGCAATTCACCATAAGAATCGTCCTCAACTACCAGTACCTCATGATGCCTACACAGGTCCAAAATTTCCTGCCGCCTTGCCGCGCTCCACAAGGAGCCCGTGGGGTTCGTAAACGTTGGCGTGGCAAAAAAAAGCTTGGGTCGATAACGGATCATTAAAGCTTCAAGCTTATCAGGAATGACACCTTCCCCATCTGATTCTACAGGAACGATCTGTGCACCCTGCATAGATAGTACTTGTAAACATCCAGGAGATGTAGGATTTTCGACCAATACCGGATCACGCTCATCCACCATCAGCCTTATGATCAGGTCAATGGCCTGCTGACTGCCTGTCGTGAGAAGGATTTGACCTGGTGGTACTCTTACTCCTTTACGCTGTTCCCACTCACCCGCAAGCCATGCTCGCAAAGGGAAATAGCCCTCCGGTTCACCATACTGGAGGGCATCAGGGCCGGAGCCAAACACATCATGGGCCGCTTCTTCCAGCAACTTCACCGGAAACAGCTCTTGTGCAGGCAATTCTTCAGCCAGAGATATAAAGGAGTGTCTTCTCGCATTTTCCCGGATATGACGCACTGGAGAAGCCAACATCGCAGCCGTTCGTGAAGCAAAGGAATATTGCATGAACATCCTCCTTCTCCTGAAAAATAGGTCATGATCTCCGGGCTGACGCATCAGGCATATAGCTGCTTCCTCTGACGCGCATATAAGGCATAACGTTCAATCGCCTGCGCCCGGCTGGACACGCCTAATTTTGCATAAATTTTACGTAGATAATTATCAATGGAACGCCGGCTAACTTCGATCTCGATAGCAATTTTGTCATATGTAATTCCTTGTACAATCCGTTCCATAATAAACACTTCGGTTTGTGTCAATTCGTCAAAAGGCTCGGATGCCATTAATGGCATAAAGGGCCAGTTACCATACCGAATCCAATCCATCGGCAAGGAAGCAAATCCTTCGCGTAAACCGTTGATCAGATGGATTAACTGGCTCGGTGATGCCTGTTTGGATAACATTCCATTTGCTCCGAGCGAAATTAGCTGCTGAAACAAAGTAATATTATCCTCATCCGTCATAATAACAATATGGCTGTCCGGAGACAAGGCCCGCATTTGTGTCAAAAATGGTTCCGCCGTTCCCTCAGGCAACCTGTAGTCCATTAAAACGATTTCTGGTCGAATGGAGCAAGCTAGCTCCAAGCCTTCCGTTCCGGAGGAAGACATCCCTCTGACAAGCAAATCCTGCTGGTCTTCCAAAATAAGCTTTGTTCCCAGCATACTTGTAGGATGGATATCTATGATGACCACCTGCCATACTTTTCTCATATCTAAACCTCCTGATTTTACAAAAAAATACATAGTTAATAGCGAGAATAATCCTAAAATTGGTGATTGCATATGTAGAAATTGCGCGAATGTGAACGTATAGGAAGCGAAAAACGTTTAAGGAAATTGTATCCTAGGACTTCCTTCCGATGCAATCTCTTTTTCCAATATTTTTATACGACTATTTCGCTTTTGCGAAATAAATAGGCCCATGATAGAATTGGAACTGCAAATAAAGACTGGAAATTTGACTTTACACGGGAGTTGAAAATCGTATGCAAGCTTCACCTGAACGTCCTTCTGCCGAAGCTCGGCGGAGCAATTCAAGAAAGGGGTTACCCATAAAGGCTTTTCTGCTATTTTGGTTCATTCTTATTATACTAGGTGCTCTAGCAACCTATCTGTATAGCAATCACTTGAAGCAGCAAATGCTAAACGAGATGCAAACCCATACAGACCAACAGATTCAAGCACTCAATTCTGACTATGAAAAGCAACTGACTGCTCTTTCCAAGGAAGTTAGCGGATTGCAAGGCAAAGTCCAGTCCTTCAATGAACTACTGACCTTTACGAAGGATAATGCAAACAATAAGACCGATAACAGCAATAAATTGTATACCCAATTAAACGAAGTTAAGCAGCAACTTAATACACTTCAGAAAAAAATGGACTTGCTAAAATGAATGTAGACGCAAAACAAGTGAACCGGTTCTTTATGTTGGCCCTTGCTCCTTTTATCGGTTTGTTGGGGTGTATTTTGTTAGTGCATCCCTCATTGAGCTTTCCTGGGTCTACTTCTTCAAGTCTGCAAAAAGCTGAAGTCACTCTACAAACGCAATCAGTAGGCAAGCAGCTTGATGAAGCCAAGCAAACGGCAACGTACACCTTATCTACAATTCGCCGGACTTCTGAGCTCTACAAGCAAACGACCCAAACGATGAATCAGCTTGTCGTGACTGCCTCTACGCAGTCCAAGCGGCCCGCGGTCATCTATGATCGACGCATCACCGCCAAACTGGGAGTTCCCTATGAGCGGGTAGATAGCAACCGGATTACCATTGAATTGTTTAAGGTAAACCCGGGAATTTATCATGGCTACGCTATGAAGGTCAAACTTAAAGATCCTACTGCTATGAAAATGTCTTTGGGAAGTGACAAATTGGGTGGCTCCGAAACCACCATGCGTGCAGTCTTGAGACACGGAGCTATTGCAGGCATCAATGCAGGCGGCTTTGCGGATGGAGACGGCAAACGCTATCCATTAAGCACTACTGTCTTGAATGGCCACTACCTTACTGGCTTTCAGTCCAGTTTTAGGGATTTATCCTTCGTCGGATTGAGTAACGATGGCAAGCTTATCGGTGGCAAATTTTACAGTCAAGGTGCACTTGACAGCTTAAAGCCTACCTTTGGGGCTACCTTCGTTCCCGTCCTGCTGCAAAGGGGACAAAAAATGCCTATTCCTGACAAATGGAAAGTCTCCCCCAAGCGGGCCCCACGTACGGTCATTGGCAACTATAAAGATGATCAGTTGCTCATTATTGTCGTAGACGGCTACAATGAAAGCGGGGGTTCGGGCGCGACGCTCGAAGAACTGCAAGGAAAAATGTACAATCTAGGTGTTCAAGATGCCTATAATTTGGACGGAGGCGGTTCCTCGTCGCTTATACTTAACGGTCGAGTCGTAAACAAACCGTCAGATGGTAATTTGCGTCCAGTCCCTACTCATTTTTTGTTCTATAAATAGTCATGTGTAGTCTGCTACCAAATTAAATATGCTTGCCGACGTACGTCTCTATCCGAAAAAAAGCATCACGAACGAATGTCGTGATGCTTTTGCCTCATTTAGGAGGAATACTGTGTCATTTCTGTCAGGCATTGAGCACAAATATAACGGTCTTTGAAATCGTTCACTTGTTCTACTGACCCGCAGAATACACATTTTGGACGGTAACGCTCCAAAATAATGTGGTCACCCTGAACCAAAATTTCGACAGGATCTCCCTCATTCATTTGATATCTTTTACGCAGTGACTTAGGCAAAACTATTCTCCCCAGCTGATCAACTTTACGTACCACACCGGCAGGTTTCATCGTGATCGTACACCTCTCCTATTGAGTAATAACTTACAATTTCTTACCATGCGAAAAACTAGGTACAAAGACACTATTCTTTATGTAGTATTCGCTGTCTTTTTGTCGAATCCTGCTGATCACAGGAAATTTTATTACATTTTTTCATAAAATCATGAACCATATCAAAGTATGGTACAGAATGTCTATAATATTTTTATCGACCGGAAAGCCAATTATCATTAGCCCTAGTTGAGAAATTTCGCAAGTTTTTAACCATACAAGCTTGATTTAAGCTCTACTGTCATGTACTTTTGAGCAATAAAAGTGAAACTTTTATTAGCAACTAAGGTCCTGGTTCTTTATTCGCATTTATACTTGTTCACCTGATGCTCTTTATGATAAATCCGGAAAATCCATTTGTCTCAGCGCTTCATATACGATAATTGCAGCGGAATTCGACAAGTTTAGAGATCTTACTTTATCAGACATAGGCATCTTGATACATGTATCTGGATTAGCAGCTAACAATTCAGGAGGCAAGCCTTTCGTTTCCTTACCAAATACCAAAAAATCTCCATCCTGAAATGCAATATCACTATACCGCTGATTTGCTTTGGTCGTCGCATAAAAAAAGCGACCTTCCTGATATTTCTCCTGCACTTCAGCAAAAGACTCGTGATATTCAATGTGGACAGCGTACCAATAATCAAGTCCGGCGCGTTTTAACGTGGCATCGTCGGTACGGAAGCCGAGTGGCTTCACCAAATGCAGATGAGTTCCGGTTGCAGCACACGTTCTGGCAATATTCCCTGTGTTGGCCGGAATTTCCGGCTCGACAAGCACAATATGTAATGGCATCTCGTTTCGTTCCCTTCATCATTAAATTCATCAGACAAATAACCTACAGTTTAACCAAAGTGTATACATTGAAAACATACACATTCTTCTATTTTAACAAAATCAGACAGATATGAACATCAAACGACAAAAATTTCAACCCACACCACTAAAAGCCTTCCCCTATACACATTCAGGGAAGGCTCTACATTTACTTTTTCGATTTCAAATATCGTGTATCGAAATATATGTCGACGTAATCAACTGTTACGTTGCTTGAATCCGTCCATAAACTCGGCTAATGCTTGACAGTTCTCCAATGGAACAGCATTGTAGATTGAGGCGCGAAGCCCTCCTACGCTGCGATGTCCCTTCAGTCCGATGAACCCGGCCTGTTCGGATTCCTTAATAAATTGTTTTTCCAGCTCCTCATTCGCGAGGCGGAAGGTTACATTCATAATAGAGCGATCAGCGCTGTCCACACAACCACGATAGAAGCCTTCGCTACTGTCAATACGGTCGTATAGCAAAGCAGCCTTCTGCTGGTTCACACGCTCAATACCTTCCAAACCGCCTTCTTCCTGAATCCATTTCAGCACTTCATTCACCATGTATATGGCAAAAGATGGGGGGGTATTGTAGAGAGAGTTATTTTTTTCATATGTGCTATAACGCAACATGGTAGGAATATTGTCCGGTGAGGAAGTCAGCAACTCTTCACGGGCAATCACGACCGTCACACCAGAAGGTCCCAGATTTTTTTGTGCGCCAGCATAAATCAATCCAAATTGAGTAACATCAAAAGGCTTGCAAAAAATATCACTGGACATGTCCACAATCAATGGTACGGAACCCGTATCCGGAAATTGCTTAAATTGTGTACCTTCAATCGTTTCGTTGGACGTCATATGCACATAAGCAGTATTCTCAGGCAAGTCCAAGGAATCCACATTCGGAAGACGCATGTACTTCTCATCAGCGGAGGATGCAGCAATATGAGCCTTGCCCAGTAGCTTGGCTTCTTTATATGCCTTGTCCGACCAGCTACCTGTCATTACATAGCTCCCAGTCTGTCCTTCGCGCAAGAAATTTAAAGGTAGCATTGCAAACTGCGTACTTGCGCCCCCTTGTAGGAATAACACCTTGTAGCCCTGTGGATTGCCCAGCAGAGATAACAGACGTTCCTGCGCCTCATTATGAACAGATTCATACACAGCTCCACGGTGTGACATTTCCATGATCGACATCCCTGTTCCCTGGAAATCTACGAATTCAGCTTGTACACGTTCCAGTACTTTGAGCGGCAATGCCGCTGGTCCTGCATTAAAATTGTAGGCTCTCTTACTCAACAAATTCCCATCCCTTCTCTACTCTGGTGTGGATATTATCGCTATGATAGCAGTATTCATAAATGCGTTCAAGACTTGTATAAAAATGTTTTCAATTTCATTTATGATGTGACAGAGTTGTGAATGTTAACATATTTAACATCTTTATTCTGTGATTTTCACTTTAATATTAAAAGGTCCCCGGCATAAGACCGGAGACCTATTTTGAATAACAAGTGTTACCCGTAAGCTAATGTTTTTTATTCAAAGCAGCTATGCTATCGACTTATTAGCAGTCAAAATACAGGCTGTATTCGTGTGGATGAACACGGATGTTCACCGATTTAGCTTCAGAACGTTTGAGCTCTACATAGTTATCAATAAAGTCCTTCGTAAATACGCCGCCTTCAGTCAAGAATTCGTAGTCAGCTTCCAGAGCGTCCAGAGCCTCATCCAATGAACCAGGTACGCTACGGATTTTACCTTTTTCAGCATCAGACAGCTCGTAGATGTTGCTGTCAAGTGGACCATATCCCAATTCGATTGGGTTCAGTTTGCGCTTGATGCCATCCAGACCCGCCATCAGCATTGCTGAGAAGGCAAGGTAAGGGTTAGCCGTGGAGTCCGGTGTACGGAACTCGATCCGACAGCCTTTAGGAGTAACAGCTGCTACTGGAATACGTACAGCCGCAGAACGGTTACCTTTGGAGAATACCAGGTTAACTGGTGCTTCGTAGCCAGGAACGAGACGTTTGAACGAGTTGGTGCTTGGGTTGGTCAAAGCGATCAACGCAGGTGCGTGGTACAGAATACCGCCAATGTAATGAAGAGCCATTTCGCTCAGATTAGCATAACCACCTTTTTCGTAGAACAAAGGAGTGTCCCCATCGAAAATAGATTGGTGAACGTGCATACCGCTTCCGTTATCCCCAAAAATCGGTTTCGGCATGAATGTTGCCACTTTACCATATTGACGAGCTGTGTTGTGTACAATGTATTTATAAACGAGCAGGTTATCTGCTGTTTTCTTGAGTGTATCAAAACGGAAGTTGATTTCCGCTTGGCCTGCCGTAGCTACCTCATGGTGATGGCGCTCAATTCTCAGACCTGCTTCTTCAAGCAAACGGCACATTTCGCTACGGATATCTTGTTGGGTGTCTACTGGCGCTACAGGTACATATCCGCCCTTCACTCCCACTTTAAAGCCCAGGTTGCCGCCTTCTTCCTTACGATTCGTGTTCCAAGCTGCTTCCTCGGAATCTACGAAGAAGGAGGAGCTATTCATGCCGCTTTCGTAGCGTACATCATCAAAGATGAAAAACTCGGACTCAGGTGCAAAAAATGCTGCTGTGCCGACTCCTGCGGATTGCAGAAATTCCTCAGCTTTTTTTGCAATGCCGCGAGGATCGCGGTCGTATTTTTCGCCATCTGGCGTAGCAATGTCACACAGAATATTCAGTGTAGGATGCTGAGTGAAAGGGTCAATAAAAACCGCTTCTGCATCGGGCAGCATAACCATGTCGGATTCCTCGATGCCACGATAGCCGGGAATGGAAGAACCGTCGAAAGCAACACCGTTAACAAATGTTTCTGCATCTACTTCGGAAGCTGGCAATGAAATATGGTGAGCACGACCAGACAAATCTACAAAACGAAAATCTACCCACTCAATATTATTTTCCTGAATTGTTTTCAATACGTTTTCAACGGACATGTCTTCTTCCTCCCAATTTTTCCGAACATTAAGTCTTATACAACCCTGAAATGTTCATGATCGAATGTTTTTTTCTGTCGTCATTATAAATCTCAAACATGACACGGGTCAATAGCTATGTAAGGTATTTTTTAAACTAATGTTAGATATGCTTACGCCCTTGATAACATTTGGATAGCACAAAAAGCCCGAAACATCGGGCTTTTAGGCAATTTAAATCTCATTACTGCGTTGCAGCAAAACTTTTATGCATTAATGTTAAACATTGGTTTTAAGCAATGGTAGTAGGCGTGTGAAATGTTTTCCCCACAGCAGGAGCCAATATTTCCAAATCTTTTAGCAAATCTGAAAATTGATCTGGGAACAGGGATTGTACGCCGTCACCCGTCATCGAGTTGTCAGGGTCTGTATGCATCTCAATAATTAAACCATCCGCTCCGGCAGCAACCGAAGCCTTCGTCATAGGAACAACCAATTCACGTCTACCCGTGCCATGGCTAGGATCAGAAATAACTGGCAAATGGCTCAATTGTTGCAGCACAGGGATCGCGGACAAATCGAGTGTATTTCTGGTGTAGGTTTCAAATGTGCGGATACCGCGCTCACACAGCATAACATTCGGATTGCCACCTGCCAGGATGTACTCGGCAGCATTCAAAAACTCGTCATAAGTCGAGCTAAAACCGCGTTTGAGCAACACTGGCTTGCCGCAAGTTCCCAACTTGCGCAGCAGATCAAAGTTTTGCATATTACGTGTACCTACTTGCAGGATATCGGCATATTCCGCACAAATGTCTACGTATTCAGGTGTCATGACCTCTGTGATGGTCAAGAGGTCGTGCTTTTGGCCGGCTTCAGCCATCATGATCAGTCCTTCTACACCAGTTCCCTGGAAGCTGTAAGGCCCTGTACGCGGCTTAAAGGCACCTCCACGGAGAACTTGCGCACCTGCTGCTTTGACCAATCCGGCAATTTCATCTATCTGTGCAGCAGACTCAACGGCACATGGTCCACCCATAATGACAAGTTCGCCCCCACCGATATTTACACCTTTAATGGAGATAACCGTATTTTCCGGATGAAAATCACGGCTGGCCAATTTGTAGGACTTCGATATTTTAACCACATTTTCTACGCCTTTCATTTGACGCAGATGTTCAGCCAGCTTGGGCTCTACGCTACCGATCAATCCGATGATCGTGCGATCCGATCCCCTTGATACATGAGCCTGCAATCCTTCTTTCTCAATAACTTCAACAATAGCTTGAATATGCTCTTCAGGTGTTTGAACACCAGCGATAACGATCATTTTTTTCTTCCTCTCTATGAAACATATTTTATTAACCAGTAATAGATTGATATTATGACACTTAGACGCTTGTTCGCTTTTAAGCTTTTATTCGTTAAAGCAACTATACCTGTTTTAGCTATACTCGTCAAGGTTTAATTATCCCGAATTATTCAATATTCAAACCTAGTGAAGCTACCGGATAATATCTATAAATTTAAACGATTGAAAAGCCGCTATCCGGATGGTTGTATCCGAATAACGGCTGTAATCAATCACATACTATTTCGTTGTTTTTGACTTCTCTCGTACAGGAGGCAGCAGTTTTTTCATATCTATGGTTCGCTGAATCTCCCACGTATCCGGGTTAGCCGCATCATACTGCTCCAAATACGTAATAACCTCTTTGGTAATCAGTGTCGGCGTTGAAGCCCCAGAAGTCACAGCTACTTTGGCTACGCCTTCAAGCCACTCCCTCTTCAGCTCGGTTACATCAGAAATACGATAAGCTGTTGTACCAGCAATTTCCTCCGAAACCTGAGCTAATCGGTTTGAATTGTTACTGCGCGGATCACCGACAACGATCACCAGATCCGCCTGTCCAGCTTGCTCAGCTACCGCTTCCTGACGTACCTGCGTCGCCAAACAGATTTCATTGTGTATCTCAGCACCCGGGAACTTCTCCAGCAGCTTCTTCATAATGTGCTTGATGTCCCATTGGCTCATGGTCGTCTGATTCGTGATAAGGATTTTGCCAGCTGGCAACGTAAGACTGTCGATCTCTTCTTCCTTTTCAATCAGATGAACATGGTTAGGAGCAATACCGATAGCTCCCTCCGGCTCTGGATGATTCTTTTTGCCAATATAAACAATCTGGTAGCCTTCGGCAGACTTCTCCCGAATCAGATCATGCGTTTTTGTGACGTCAGGGCAAGTCGCGTCTACCGTAGTCAGCCCCTTGTCTCGTGCCAACTTGCGTACCTCTGGTGATACGCCATGAGCAGTAAAGATAACAGTGCCGCTCTCTACCTGGCTTAAAATCTCCATACGGTTCGGGCCGTCCAGTGTAATAATCCCTTCGTCTTCAAAGGAATTCGTGACATGACTGTTATGCACGATCATGCCCAATATATAAATAGGCCGGGGTAAGTCCAGATTTCTGGCTGCCTGACGAGCCAATACCATGGCATCGACTACGCCGTAGCAGTAACCCCGGGGCGAAATTCTGAGTACTTCCAAAATGAGCCCCCGCTTTCTTCGACACAGTATACAGCTCCGATAACTCGGTAGCTGTGGGCATCCAAGCCTTTACCGGCCAATTCTATGATGTAGTTGCCTTCCTATTATAGCCTATTCCAAAGGCGCGGAAAAGCTGACCGGAAGCCAGATGACAAATGTCGTTCCTTCTCCTTGACGCGTAACCACTTCCACAGACCCGTGATGTTCATCAATAATCCACTTGGCAATAGACAGCCCCAACCCAATTCCCTCTGTCACCCCGCGCGACTCATCTGCCCGGTAAAAGCGGTCAAAAATAAAGGGAACCTCACTCTTGTCCATTCCAATGCCCGTATCACTGATCCGTAGCCCTACCTGTCCTTGATAAACAATGGCATCAAATCGGACTGTACCTTCAGGTGTGTATTTGAATGCATTATCAATGAAAATGAATAGCATTTGCTGTAAATAATCCTTGCTCCCATCCATATAAATACCATTCAGCAACGAAAAATCTCCCACATTCCATTCGGCCGTTCGCTCTAAAAACTGAGCACGACGGGCAACCTCACTTACAAGGGGTTCCAGCGCAACGGGAGTCTTATCGAACGTTTTCCCTGTGTCTGCTCTCGCAAGTGACAACATATCACTCACCAAACGACTCATCCGTTTGCCTTCATCTGCCATGTCATTTAATGCCTCCATAGAAAGCTCACGAATCATCTCTTCATCCATATTCGGTCGCTCTCCTGGTTCGGTAGTCCACATTTTGAGCAAAAAATCAACGTTGCCACGGATCGTCGTTAGCGGCGTACGAAGCTCATGGGAAGCATCAGCCACAAAACGGCGCTGTGCACCGTACGCATCTTCCAACTCCTTGTAAAACACCTCTGTACGCCCCAGCATGTTGTTAACTGTCCCGATTAATTGTCCAATTTCATCTGGTGGTCCGTCATATTCAATCCGAACACTCAAATCATTACTGGATTGAATCTGATTTGCCCCCTCAATTACCTTGACCAGCGGCTTCATAGACTTGCGAGCCAGAAAGAGACCTGAAGTCGCAGCAGCAAGTAATGCAAACAACGAACCATATACAAGCACATTTTGCAACCTGTTCATGAGTCGATCCTGAGAGCCCGTGAATTGTCCTACCTGTAGCAACCCGACTACCAAGCCCAACTCCTCGGACTTAATGGGCTGTTGGTAAATCATAAAGGTATCCCCATTTACGTTCACACGCCGGATTCCCTCATTTTGAACTGCTCCTGTCGCTGTAGATGGAACAGGGAAGGTGATATTGAGGTCTTTCATGTTTTGGGTGGTTTTGGTAACACCTGATGTATAATTGTAAATTTGTACATATAGCTGTGAATCATCAATTCCACGTTCTTGCACTAAACCCAAATCCAGATTGGGGACTTCAAATAATCCCCCTTTAATTGTAAGCAGTAGCTGCTTGTTAATCCGTGGCGCCTGAGTCGTAAGCTGACTTTTTACTTCATTGTATGTGTAATAATAAACCAGTCCGTAAATAGCCAGACCAAAAATGACAAGCACTATAGCCAAGATGCTCGAATACCAAGCTGTCAGCCGCCACCGAATAGACATATTACACATCACCTCTTAAAATGTAGCCAGCTCCCCGAATTGTACGAATGAGACGTTTACCGCCATCCTGCTCCGTTTTTTGTCGTAGCATGGCAATATATACTTCGAGCACATTCGATTCTCCGCTATAGTCATAGCCCCAAATTTTGTCCATAATCAGATCACGCGACAGAACACGCTTCGGGTTTTGCATGAACAAATGGAGCAGTTCAAATTCTTTGGCCGTCAGTTCCAAGCGTTTGCCGCCACGAACCACTTCACGGGATTCGTTATCCAGTTGTAAATCCTCGAAGGTAAGTCTATTTCCGTTATTGCCCTGTTGTTCGGTTTTACGCCGCAAAAGCGCTCGCACTCGTGCCAGCAACTCCTCCAGAGCAAACGGCTTGACGAGATAATCATCGGCCCCTAGATCCAAGCCTTTAACCCGATTCTCAACCTCATCCTTGGCTGTAAGCATTAGGACAGGTACCGTGCTCCCCCCTTCCCGCATGCGACGGCATACCTCAAAACCATCGACTTGCGGCATCATTACATCCAGCACGACTACATCAGGCTCAGCTGTCAGCATTTTATTTAATCCCTCTGCTCCATTGGCGGCTGTCAGCACTTCATAGCCTTCAAATGCCAGTCCTCTGCGCAGCATGGAAACAATTTTTTCATCGTCATCAATGATCAAAATAGTAGAACGCATACACGATCGAACTCCTTTATCTCTTCTTTTCCCTCTATTGTAGCAGGAGTACACGCGCGTAGCATCTTGCTACTTCATACAGCAAGAAACGGAAGGGATCTTCCTTCCGTTTCTTGCGTGCACATGTTCATTTTTGTAAAGTTATCATCTTATTGCTGGAGCGTCGAGCTAAAGTCATTTTTATTGCCTATTTTCAGTTGAACATCTTTTTTCTGCCCAGCTCGTTCGATGTTAAGCGTCAGTGCTGTACCCACTTTTTGTTTTTGAATGAACTGGATCAGCTCTTGTGACGTGCTATAAGGCGTGCCATTGGCTCCGATAATCACATCGTAAGGACGCAGATCAGCCTGATAAGCTGGTGATTTGTATATAATATCTCGTACAACCGAGCCTTCGGTCAGGGTTGTTCCCAGTTCTTTGGCTACTTCAGGACTCAAATTTAACAGACTTGCACCAATGAAAGGTACAGGTTCTTTAGGGATAGGCTGGTTATTTTTCAGCTTATCGACGACTTCCAAAATCGTATTGGACGGGATCGCAAACCCGATTCCCTGTGCGTCTGCACTAACAGCTACGTTCATACCGATAACTTGCCCTTGCAGATTTAACAGCGGTCCACCAGAGTTACCAGGGTTAATGGACGCATCCGTCTGAATGAGATGCTTGTATTGCGTCGGTTTTCCAGTTGATTCACTATTAATGGTGATCGTACGTTCTTTCGCACTTAGCACCCCGGCTGTTACCGAATGCTCAAAGCCTTCAGGGTTGCCAATTGCGACCATCCACTCGCCGACTTTAGCGTTATCCGAGTCACCCAAAGTTACTGTCGGAAAGTTATTTTTGCCTTCAATTTTAAGTACCGCCAAATCAAGATCAGCATTTTTGCCCAAGACTTTGGCTTCGTAAGGCTTATTAGTTCCCTCTACTGTAACCTGAACCACACTCGCGCCTTCAACAACATGGTTATTGGTTAGGACGTAACCCGATTTATCAAAAATAAAACCGGAACCAATACCAAGCGGAGTCAGCTGTCCGCTGTTGCTACCTTCATTTTCATTACTGTTACCGCTGCTGCCACTGTCACCATACTGATTACCGAAAAAGTATTGATACAGCGGGTCATTGTAATAAGGGCTACTTTGTCTGCCGCTGCTGCCACTGGTTTGTTTGGCAAGCGTTTCGATTTTGACGACTGCCGGTCCAGCCTTAGCCACAACAGATTGAACATCAGCGGTACCTGAAGGCATCACAGCCGGAACTGCGCTTGGAGTCGAGCTGGTTGTTCCTGAATTAGTCGTTTCTCCGCTTTCAGCTGCCGCCGAAGTCAACGCCGTCTCGGGTGTGAACATATTTGTTCGGTCAGCTGTATACATCAATACTGTAATGACCAGCATCCCGGCCAAAAAAGATAAGAAAATTGTTTTCACCTGCGACTTGGGCTTATTCGGTTTGAATTGCCAGTTGCCGCCATTTCGACCCGAACCATCCTGTTGCTCAGGCATAGCACGATGGTATGAGGGAGGAAGGGGTCTTACTGCCTGCGGTGGCGTGATCTCAACATCTTTTTCCACCGACTGCCCTTCCTTACGTTGTCCGTCCGATTGAACTGAAGAAAAAGGGCCGTAAGAATAATAATATGAGGAACCGTTCGAATCGTTTTGCCGAGTTACGTTATCGGTATCAACCTGATCGTTGTCGTTCCGGCGTCCGGAGTTATTATTTTTAAATTCGTCCATTGTATATCTCCTCCCAAACCCTATGCTTCAAGGTGGTGTTGTTTAACTGACTTTATTTTGCACTTTAAACCTTAATTCCACCTTAAAAACAATTAAAAAGGAGATAAAACCTTAGACCTATTTGTACCTAACCACTTTTACTCAAAACGAAATGCCCCGGATATAATCCGGAGCATTATCGATTGTATATGCTTTTTTATTTCGTGTTAAAGTTTTCGTCGAACTTTTCATTCGGTGTTTGAGCATTGTTTTGAATTTTGTTGCGACTAGAGTTTTGAACTTTTTGTGCTACTGCACCTGTACCGCCTTGATCTGTTGCAAATTCTTCATCATACTTCTCATTTGGTGTCTGGAAGTTGTCTTGAATTTTATTTTGTTCAGACTGCTTTACCTTTTGTGAAACAACACCTACCGTATTGTCTTGTGCAAATTCCGCTTTGAACTGATTTCCTGTGCTTGCATTGAAGCCTTTGTTCGTGAAAGAACTTCCGCCTTGATTTGGCATAATTCTCAACCTCCCAGTATGTTTTGTGGGATAAACTCATCCCGCAACATAGTATGTGATGTTGGAAAAAACAATATTCAAGGATTATATGGAAGCATCCAGTGTCGCGGTCGGAATGGTTTTATGCGTTTCTATCGCCTTTTGGAGCGATTTCACCATCTTTTCCGTACATTTTCCGTTACCTTTTTTTATAATTTGAACATCCACATCTTTCTTGCCCCATTCAGAATACACCTGCCGGGTTGTTTTAAAATACAAATCAATTTTATTGCCCTTAATCGCAGAACCTGTATCTGCTACAATCCCGTATCCATAACCAGGAATGTACAATATGCTTCCCAAAGGAAACGTTTTGGGATCAGCCGCAATCGTAGACAGCGTGTTCTTGTCACGACGCACTTTTACACCGGAATACGTAATACCGTAACCGGGATGACTTGGCCGTTTGCCAGTCGATTCATAGCCTGCTGTATATCCTGTTGCTGTGACCGTCATGGTCGTAATAACCTGCTCTTCACGTGGAGCTAAAACAGGTGTGGACTGCCATTTCTTATGCTGGACCGGTTCTTTGTGACCGTAAACTTCATTACCGGGCAATACCAGACAGGTTGCGATTAGCACGGTTCCCAAAATCCGTTTCCATACCAACATGGATCTCATAAAAAACCTCCCCTTGAGGCAAAGGCTTTCCAGAAATCCATTGGTTTATACGAACAGATTATTATTTTTGAACATCCTGACCTGGATAAAATCTGCTCAGCTTCACTTTATCTTCAAAAATATGCAGGAGTGTCCGCACTATGGGGGTGTGCTCATCGTCTGTATGCAATATAATGGAAGCAGGAGAAATCGAAATAAGGGTGCTCACGATTCGATCCTCGACCTCCATTTCCAGTTCAATGCCTGGCATCTCGACAATGATGTCATCTGCATCGGGAGTCGGTATCGGCACCATGGCACTATCCAGAATCGTAAAATTATGTCCGCCTTGGTGAAGTACGTGTACGAGCGGAACTTTGCTTTCCTGAAAAAAAACAAAATATTTAAGCAACCCCATAAATTCTTCGTATTGCCGATCTGCCCAGAATTCTTCCATGGCATAGTCGACGATTTCTTCAAGCTCTTTTTTATACGCATGGAGCCTAAATTGAATCAGTCCTTCCAAATTGATCACACGAAGCTCCTTAAAATCCTTCTCCAGGAGAGTGGTCAGCTTACCATGACGCTTCAAACGACCTCTCGGGCCATCATCGTTTAACAGTGAACGAATCATACTGCGAATTTGCTCTGTATCCTCTTTCTCCAGCAGCGAACAGGCTTTGGTGAGAATGAGATTAAGCAGCCCCCACTCCTTGACCTCGATAATATAATCCGCTATTGCCGAAGACATGATGCTGTATACACAGGGGAGAAAGCTTTCAAACGCCGAATTGCTTTCTGTGCCCTTGCAGGTCCATGCCACTTTGTTGTCCAGCTGTCTGAAAGTGAATCGAAATCCGCGCCGTGACATATGTAGTCCCTTTGTTCTACTTTTGACCACTTCGTAAAACCGGTCGGGTTCCTGATCTCCGTCTGTATTGGTCCACACTGTAAACAGTTCCATTGGCTCACTCCTTTCGATCACTGCTTTCAGTATATGGCGGCCTCTGAAGGGTTATACGAAGTGAACGACTGGAAACAGAAAGACATAGTCAAAAGAGGATGATCAGGTTTCAAAAAGCCGGTTGGCGTGTTATAAACAATTACTGTGGTATAGGAAAAAAACGAAAGACGTTTGAATATTTAGGGTGGGGTATGTTAAGGTTAAATTAATATGAATTTTTCACAAGAGGGAGGAGATAAGATGTCAACGATGCTGAACATGCTGCGTACATTCATGATCGTCATATTGAGCCTCGTTCAGATTTTGTCCCTTCCTGTGACGTTTCATGCGGAAGACACTACTCAATCCCTTCAGTTTACTGCGGGATCTTCTCTCCTGTCTCATGCTGATGTTTCCTCGTTAGAAACCGATTCTCACGGTCTGGAGCACCATCCCAAACCAGCTATACGCAAATCCTCCCCTTTACTTCATCTGGTGATCGCTGCGGCCAAATCACTTCCCTTTGTCATTTTGATGGCGTTTGTGCTGCTATTGAGCATCCCTAAACTACGTCTGCCTTTTATTCCTGTCATTTGCAAACTAAAGAAGCAATTGTACTTGTTCCCCATCAAATTTACCTCTAGTTATGTGGCTTAACCTCCCTTAAGCATGCACATCACTACATTTGCATGTCTATTTGTTAACCGTTCCCAATAAGTGTAATACGTTAAGTATATTTATCAGGTTTTCTATGTTAATTTATAAAATTTAATACAAAAAGAAAGTTTTCATGTCACTCCCAAAGCATGTGATTTATTTCCCATACCATTCATTTAAATAACGTATCGTACAGGAGGCTTTACAAATGGATATTCGAGAGTCTATTTTGCCAGGAATCGGGATTAAGTATCGAATAGATGCAGAGAGTGGCGACCGAATTGTCATTATTATTCATGATGATGGCAGGCGTGAGTTGTATCACTTTGATTACGAGGATTTGGAACAAAGTATTTCTATGACAACCCTGAATGATCAGGAAGCACGATTGGTAGCCTCCATCATCGGGGGTATGACATATAAGCCGAAACAGCTTGAAAGTGTAGAAATGACGTTTGACGATTTTATTATCGAATGGTATAGAGTGGAATCTCACTATGCAAGTGTTGGCAAATCCATCGGTGAGCTGGATATTAGACAAAATTCGGGAGCCACTGTTATTGCCATTGTGGAGAAAAAGGGAATGAAATATGTAAATCCTGGTCCTGAAGTGATTATTAACGATGATGCCATTGTAGTTGTTGTTGGGGAACGCGATCAGCAAAAACGCTTTAAACAAATCCTTATGAACGGAAGCGGGTGATTGGATGGATCATCTGGTATTTGAGGTTGGATTGGCTATTGCTCTCATCGCTGCAGCCGGACTTATTTCCTCCAAACTGCGCTTCTCGGTCATCCCTTTTTATATCCTGATCGGAATGGCAGTTGGACCGCATGCGATGGAGCTATGGCATTTTGATTTTCGCTTTATCGAAAGCGCCCCTTTTATTGATTTTATGGGAAGAATCGGAGTGCTGTTTCTTCTCTTCTACTTGGGTCTGGAGTTTTCAGTAGGTCGGTTAATTAAATCAGGCCGCTCCATTGCCGTGGGTGGCACCATTTATATTGGCATCAATTTCACACTGGGGCTGGCTCTTGGCTTCCTGAGCGGCTTTCCTGTAGCAGAAACACTGGTTATCGCCGGAATTACAACCATATCATCCAGTGCTATTGCTGCGAAGGTGCTGGTAGATCTCAAGCGGACTGCCAATGCTGAAACTGAAATGATTTTGGGCATTATTATGTTCGAGGATGTTTTCCTCGCCGTATACATCTCCATCCTCTCCGGATTGGTTCTTAGCGATTCATCCTCGCTCGGGGGTGTACTGCTATCAGCTCTAATCGCGCTTGGCTTTATGCTTGCAGTCATTATTATCGGTCGTAAGGCCGTCCCTCTGTTAAATCGGATTCTCCGTATTCGCTCCAATGAGGTATTCGGACTTGTTGTTTTCGGCTCCCTGTTTCTGGTGGCTGGTTTTTCGGAAACGATTCATGTGGCGGAAGCTATCGGCGCCCTGTTAGTCGGTCTCGTACTGGCCGAAACGGAACATGCCAAACGGATCGAGCATTTAATTGTTCCTTTCCGCGATTTCTTTGGCGCTCTGTTCTTTTTCAGCTTTGGGCTATCCATTGATCCACTGTCCCTAGGAGGAAACGCGATATGGCTTGCGCTGGCAGCAGTCGTTCTCACGTTATTTGGGAACATTTGGGCAGGAATGTTGGCTGGGCGTACGGCCTCCTTATCTCCCAAAGCGTCAGCAAATATCGGCCTGACCATTGTGGCACGGGGTGAATTTTCGATTATCATGGCCAACTTGGGTAAAGAAGGTGGTTTACTTGATATTGTTCAACCTTTTGCAGCCATCTATGTACTCATACTGGCCATTCTTGGACCACTTCTCACAAAGCAGTCAAAACCTATTTTTAATATGTTAAACAAAATATTCAAGTTCAAGGACCCCCGCCTACGAAAAGAAGAAAGTAACTCGGCGTAACTGTAAAGCTGGATACGACAATCCATAGGAGGGAAGGCTATGCCGCACGCTATTAAACATGCCGAAACTCTATGAGGCGGCTTGTGAAGCCCGCTTCAGAAGATGCGAGCAGGTTCCCTGTCTTTTATACGGTGATTGGCGGAATTACGGCATCCGTCGGTCTGGAATTGTTTTTGCATCCGCATGATATGATCGCTGGAGGCGTCACGGGGATCTCCAGACTCATGTCGCTTTATACACAAGAGCATTTTGGGTTATTGCTATTCGTTTTGAACTTGCCACTCATGCTGCTGTATTCTTTATCCACTCACAAACCCATGCTGCTCCGTGCACTACCCGGCTTGTTCGCCTTTTCAGGCTCAGCCATCATTCTTTCGCCTTTTCCGGCAGTGAGCGGCCATCCGGTCGTATGTGCTTTGGGCGGCGGAATCTGTATCGGTCTTGGCGCAGGACTGGCAGCTCGTCACGGTGGTCTGCTTGATTCACTAGGACTTAACGAACCAGGCGATGGCCGTCCATCCACATTGTTGCTAACACACCGCAAGATTCCGTTAATACAGATTGTTATGCTATGTAACGGTCTGCTGCTCATTACAGCTGGCTTTGTGCTAGGCTGGGAGTCAGCTCTATATTCAGCCTTATCCTGCCTCGCCGCCTACGAAACGACCCGGCTGATGTTTACCGGTCTGACGCGTATGGTTTGTGTTGTCAGCAAGAAGCAGCCAACCGTCGAGGATGCTATATATCGCAGGTTGCGTATACACAGCACGCCTGTTGAAGGCTCTGCCCAGATAGAGGGCAAGATCAAAAGCGAATCTGAGGATAAAAAAGAACAAATGGTCATCGTTTACAGCGTTCATCTGTTGGATTTGCAGCGCTTTAAGGCAGTCATCCAAATGGCAGACCCGCAAGCTGAGATCATGTATATGAAACGATGGAAAGCATAGCAAAGTAACACATCAAAAAAACGCTTATCTGCACTAATCTATGTATAACGATTAGTACAGATAGGCGTTTTGTAATGAACACTATATTAACGGATATTAATTCTGCATGATAAAATCATGTTCAATACTGCTGGCACTGTCAAAAGTACGAATAATATCATAACGGGTATTACGCTGTGCCGGAATGTGACCCGTCTCGCAGATCAACTGTAAAATGGATTCAATGTTAACCTTATACGTTGCGCCTGCAGCGGAAACTACGTTTTCCTCAATCATGGTGCTACCAAAATCATCGCAACCGTAGTACAACGATTTTTTACCGATTTCAGGTCCCATAGTTACCCATGAGGATTGAATATGCTTGATGTTATCCAATACAAGACGACTGATCGCAACGGTCTTCAGATATTCCTCCGGCGTCTGACGTTCCTTCTTCAGGTTGGTATTGTCTGGCTGGAAGGTCCAAGGAATAAAGGCCAAAAATCCTTCAGAATTATATTTGTTTTCAATGCATTCGTCCTGAGCATCACGAACACGCAACAAATGCAGCGCACGCTCCTCCATCAACTCGCCAAAGCCAATAACCATCGTAGCAGTCGTGTTCATCCCAACCTTATGAGCCGTTTGCATGACATCCATCCAATCACGCCAAGAGCCTTTGAGACGGCTAATTTTGCGGCGTGTGCGGTCATCCAAAATTTCTCCACCTCCGCCCGGAAGCGAATCCAATCCAGCTTCATGAATGGCGCGGATTGTTTCTTCCATAGAAAGACCAGATTTCTCCTTCATTTTGTGAATTTCAGCTGGCGAGAAGGAGTGCATCGTAATATCGGGAAAACGCTCCTTGATACCTTTCAGCAAATCGGTATAATAACTGAACGGCAGATTCGGGTTCACACCGCCTTGCATTAGAATTTCGGTGCCACCTACTTCCTGCGTTTCCTTGATCTTCTGAAAGATCACCTCATCCGGCAAAACATAACCTTCATCAGAACCTGGTCTACGATAAAAAGCGCAGAAGCGACAGTATACGTCACACACGTTTGTATAGTTAATATTTCGTCCGATAACGAAGGTTTTAACGGGATCGGGATGCATGCGATTCATGACTTTATTCGCCGCATGACCGATTTTTTCTACCTCGTCTGATTCGAACAAAGCAACGGTATCCTCTAAATTCAGGCGTTCGCCGCGTAGGGCTTTATCTAAAATATGGTCGATTACACTCATGGTGTATCCTCCTTCGCTGTCACAGGGCGACGAAATGAACGACAGGACTTATGAACGAGAATGCTTTCACAAACCTGCGTTCGAACCCTGCCGTAATGTATGTTCATGACTAGCCTTGTATGTTGTCTGTGCTATTTAGCATAGTAAAACCTAATGATAATACTAACATATCTTTAGGTAAGGAACCATACTTATTCCCGCTTCTTTCTGCTTTTCACCTAGGAAAACAGGCAACTGCCAAGCTTATCTCAACGTTGCATATAGCCAAAAAATAAGAAAACAGAACTGAAAAGTGTCTTTTTTCACACTGTCGTTCATGTTATTTTATAGAAAACAGCAAGCCTCCTGAAATACTGGAAACTTGCTGTTTAGTACTGTACATATTTGCTCTCAGCGTGAAAACGACAAAGATGCTGCGGATGTGCTAACGCTCTAGCGCAGCGCCTCATCCAGATCACTGATCAGGTCGTCAATATCCTCCAAACCTACGGAGAAACGGAGTAGTCCGTTCGTAATCCCGCGCTCCAATCGTACACTATGGGGCATAGCCGCATGTGACATCATCGCCGGATACGACAAGATGCTTTCCACAGCTCCCAGACTCACCGCTACAATTGGAATACGTACGCGACTGAGGACTTCTTTTGCACGCTCACCAGAACCCACATCAAAAGATATCACTGCACCATAACCGCTGGATTGGCGCTCATGAACTTCACGCCCTGGATGATTCTCCAGACCCGGGTAGTATACCGCCTCAATGTCGTTGCGCTCGTTCAGCCAGTTAGCGAGCTTCGCTGCGCTCTTTTCGCTGTGAGCCATACGAGCCTCCAGTGTCTTCATACCGCGCATGAGCAACCATGACTCCTGCGGAGCCAACACGGTACCCAGTCCATTTTGGAGCTGCTTGATTTGTCTTCCCAACGATTCGGTACGTGCTACCGCAAGTCCTGCCAGCACATCGCTGTGTCCGCCCAGAAACTTGGTCGCACTGTGCAATACAATATCAACTCCCTGCTCAATCGGACGTTGATAATAAGGTGTCATAAAAGTATTATCCAATAACGTTAAAAGCCCGTTGTCCTGTGCCCAAGAAGTTATTCCTGCCACATTGGTAATTTTGAGTGTCGGATTGGACGGAGTTTCCATATATACAGCCCTTGTATTCTCCTGCAACGCCTCTTTCACAAGGTTGAGGTCCGTCATGTCGACGAAGGTCGTTTCGATATTCATCCGTTTCAAAATGGAGGTCAGCAGTCGATATGTTCCTCCATATACGTCCTCGGAAACAATGACATGATCTCCAGCAGACAAGAGCATAAATGTAGTAGAGATGGCCGCCATACCTGATGCAAAGGCAAAACCGCACGCCCCGCCTTCTAATAAAGCGATATAATCCTCCAAAGCTTGTCGTGTCGGATTACCTGAACGGCTATAGTCATGCTGTGGAGGATTAAAAATATCGTGATGGTGGAAGGTAGAAGCTTGATAGATCGGGACGCTCGATGCCCCCGTAACGCTGTCAATTTCAGAGCCAAAATGCAGCAGCTTGGTAGCGAACTTCCGCTCTTTGTTCAGATCCTGCCCGATCCTCCTCGCATCCTCTATCATTGCAGCTCTCCTCCTTCTACTTCTTGACGTGCCGCTTCCAACGCCGAACGTAAATCTTCAATTAGGTCGTCTGTATGCTCAATGCCTACGGAGAAACGCAACAGCCTGTCATCTACCCCGACTGCATCCCGAATTTCTGCTGGTATGTCCGCATGTGTCTGCACAGCGGGATAGGTCATTAACGATTCCACACCGCCGAGACTTTCCGCAAACGCAATGAGCTTAATGTGACGAAGCAAAGGTTCCACATAACGAGCATCCTTTACTTTAAAGGAAAAGATACCCGTATTTCCGCTGGATTGTTTATTTTGAATCTCACGACCTGGATGGCCTTCTAGAGCTGGATAAAATACTTCCGCCACAGCCGGATGCGTCAGTAAATAGTTAGACAGCACTGTTGCATTATGCTCGTGCCGGTCCATACGCAGCGCTAACGTCTTCATGCCCTTCATTAACTGGTAGCAATCGCTTGGGGAAAGCACTGCCCCTATGGAATTGTGCAGGAATGCAATTTCAGCTGATAGCTCTTTGCCTTTGGTTACGATCAACCCTGCCAGCACATCGTTGTGTCCGCCCAAATATTTGGTTGCGCTATGTACCACAATATCCGCGCCCAGTTCCAATGGCCGCTGGAAATATGGCGTTAGCAGCGTATTATCTACAATGGTAAGCAACTGATGTTGTGATGCCCATTTAGCCACCGCTCGAATATCAGTAATCATCATTAACGGATTTGTAGGCGTTTCTATGAATACAGCTTTGGTATTCGGTCGACATGACTGTTCGAGCGCTTCAAGATCGTTCGTATCCACATAACTGGCTGTCACACCAAATTTAGACAAAATACGCTCCAGCAAACGATACGTCCCGCCATACAGATCCAGCGATACTATGAGATGATCTCCCTGTCCAAACAATGCAAATACCGTTTGCAGCGCCGCCATACCTGAGCTGCATGCAAAGCCTGCATCACCCGATTCAAGTGCAGCAGAAGCCTCTTCCAGTACCTTTCGCGTGGGATTGATCGTCCGAATGTAATCAAATCCTGTGCTTTGACCCAGACGGGGATGGCGGAACGCCGTAGATTGGTAAATCGGGTAATTAACAGCCCCGGTTACTGGCTCTTCTACTGAACCGATTTGTGCCAATCTACTTTCGATTTTCCACTGTTTCTCACTCATATGAATCCTCCTGTTAACTTCCATAGTGGGTGCTATAACCAATCCTGCAAAAATGGATGTCAAAGACTATACTGCTGCGCTACTGCAAGGTGATACTCTACAAAGGTAAACTACATGCTCCTTTTTTAAATCTGGGGCCCGATATCATAAGGTGTTTCTTGGTATACATAATAGTTCAGCCAATTCGAGAATAATAAATTGGCGTGCGCCCGCCAAATTGAGGGGGGGGTGCGCTCAGGATCATCATTAGGAAAATAATTTTTGGGGACTTCAATATCCATTCCTTTGGCTACATCGCGGTCGTATTCCCATTTCAGTGAAAGCGGGTCATATTCAGAATGCCCAGTTACAAAAATTTGTTTACCGTCAAGCGTGGCTACGAGGTACACTCCAGCTTCTTCGGATTCGGATAAAACTTCTAATTCGGCGATATGATCAATATCTTCCCGACGAACCTCCGTATGCCTGGAATGAGGAGCATAAAACAGTTCATCAAAGCCGCGTAACAATTTTACTTTAGGTTTAATCACGGTGTGTGGAAATACACCGAAGCATTTGTAGTCGAGCCCATATTTAGGGACATCGAAATGATGGTATAAGCCTGCCTGTGAGGCCCAACAGATATGCATGGTCGAAGTTACATTCGTTTTCGTCCATTCAAAGATTTGCCGGATTTCCTCCCAGTAGTTCACATCCTCAAACTCAAGCTGTTCAACCGGGGCTCCTGTAATGACCATGCCGTCAAAACGACTGTTCTTGATCTCGTCGAACGTTTTATAGAACATGTTCAAATATTCTTGCGATGTATTTTTGGATACATGAGACTTCATGTGCACCAGCGTGACATCCACTTGCAACGGCGTATTGCCGACCAGGCGCAACAGTTGGGTTTCCGTCGTTTCCTTTGTAGGCATTAAATTCAAAATGGCGATACGCAACGGACGAATATCCTGATGATAAGCCAAGCTTTCATCCATTACGAAAATATTTTCGCCCTCCAGCACTTCCTTAGCAGGTAATGTGTCTGGGATTTTAATCGGCATGTAAACTCACTCCTTGTTCGGTAAGTTTTGCGAAAATCGTCTTGTTGAGATGCCGGGCATATAATAAAAAGACCTTTCTCTGGTTAGAGAAAGGTCATATTTGTATCCATATGCGCCTCTCTCATCTGTCAGGGCAACGCGCTTTGTACAAAGCGCGCGTCCTGCAAGAATTAGCACCGTGCGATTAAAATCGCCGGTTGCCGGGTATCATCGGGCTAGTCCCTCCACCTGCTCTTGATAAGATTTCGCTATATTCATTTTGGGTTCACAAAGTTCTTGTTGTTCACTTTAATGCATCGGCTGGGCTTCGTCAAGATGGGACTTGCAAATTTGTAACCTGCATTCACATTTTGTCTACCTTTTCCATAGGTTAAATCATATCCCTCCTATCGCTGAAGCTCTTGCCACTACTGTTGATTTTGCCCATGATTTTGCGCTTGAAAGGCCGTAGGCCGAGCGTTATACTATACAAGTGCTATTAGGCAAAAATATGGAGCAGTAGTGCAGACTTGAGTGTTTCCTGCGATACTGTGGCAATCTAAAAAAAGAACATTTGAGAGGTGAATCCGGAATGGAAGGCGACCCGAGTCCGAATAGGCGGCGATCCCTGAACAACAGCATAGGAATGACTTCAGCTTGCCGAAAGACGGGACGCCAGGCTCTGCATGCTCCAAAAGCCTCCGGCTTTTGATGAGAGTGCACGCTTACCCGCACCGGCTAACTGGCTAACTGAGTCCATTCCTTATGCTTAAGGTAAACGTATTTCCGTTACGGCGGAGCATAAGGAGTGACGTATATGAAAATCCGTTTGGTCAACAACGGGGTTTTTACCCCTGTCGAAGAAATTGAAATGGCGCTTACTGCACCGGCAGAAGGTTTTTATTGGATTGATGCCGATGTCGATGATTTGGCAGTGCTCCAGCCTTTATTTTCCATGCATGATCTTGCAGTAGAAGACTGTTTGAGTGAAGAAGAACAGCGTCCGAAGATTGAAATTTATGAAAGCCATTATTTTATCGTTGTAAATAGCATTCGTTTTGATGATGAAGAAATATTTTTGCGAGCTTTGAACATTTTTCTCGGCCGCCATTTTATCATTACGGTGACCAAGCAGAAAATCAATGAGCTTCGTACCCTCAAGCCTATGCTGTGGGAGCAAGAAGTCAGCCAGCCTGACCGTTTTATGTATCTGTTGGTCGACTTAATTGTTGACAACTATTTTCTGGTTGGTGACCGGATTGAGGTCCGCATTGAAAAGCTGGAAGAAGATATTCTAATGCATACGAAAAAGTCGCATTTGAACGAAATCATCGGCTTACGCAGTGAGATTCTGTGGCTGAAAAAAGTGTTGGGCCCGCAAAAAGAAGTCATCAATACCCTGAACAAGCGGGATTTGCGGCTCATCGACGATCAATTGCAAAAATATTTTAGCGACATTTATGAAAATGCTGTGAAAATTTCGGAGACTTTCGAAACTTACCGCGACTTGATGGGTAACCTTCGAGAAGCTTATCAATCCAGTATCGCCAACCGTGCCAATGAAATTATGCGTGTGTTTACAGCAATTACGACCGTATTTATGCCATTGACGGTCATTACCGGAATATATGGGATGAACTTCGATAATATGCCTGAGCTTCATACACGTTATGGCTATTTTGTCGTCATTGGTATTATGGTGGCATTAGGCGTCAGTATGTTCTGTATTTTCCGTAAGAAAGACTGGGTTTAAAAATAAAAGGGGAAAAAGTATCGAATTGGATACTTTTTTCTATTTTCAAGCTTGGTCATAAAAAGCAGCAGCCGTGTCCTGTGAGGAACTGGCTGCTGCTTTTTAGTATGTTGGACCCTGAATATACTTTAATACCCATCTTTATCCAACTAGTTCTATATTATCCAACATGTCGGCCGGGTACCTGCTGATGACGAAACCGTATACGGATCAGACGCAGACGCTCATAAATCTGATCCAGTCCTGTTTCGGTTGCCTTTTCTTCCCCATACACTTTCAGCATGACGGGCTTGAGCAACGTATCCCCCAACTCTTCATAAGCAGACCAGATAGCTGCCTGCTCCGCCTCAGATACATTCACCAATTCCTTGTGGATCAGCTTGTCCATATCAATACCGTCTCTATCCAAATGCTCCACAGCTTCAATCATCTCTCTACGATGCAAACCTGTCTTCATTCCGATATGCTCCAGTGAAAGACCGTCCGAAATGCCTTCAATAATCGTTCTAGTTAAGCTGAATTTGTTCAGCTCCTGCCTGTACTGGTTCTCTTTTTGCTTGTATAACCATGACAAAAAAACTTCTTCTTCCAGCGTCTCTGTTACCCAGTTCAACGGAAATGGCGTGGTCCGGTCATTTTGTGTCGTAATAGCCAATAGCTCCGTCCCATATTGCGACACCTTACCCTGACCCATACCAGGCAGCTCCAACAGTTCTTCTTCGGTATGGGGAAGATAAACGCTAATGAGTCGAAGCAATCGATTCGTAGCGATAAAATAAGGTGCTTTTCGTTCCGTTGCTGCTTTTTGCCGTCTCCACATCGTCAATTGCTCATACACTTCATCACGTGGAAACAAATCACTGTAGCAATACAGCTTTTGCAGCGTTTGTCCTCGTCCTGATGATCCTTCTTGCTCATGAAATACACCATGGATTAGGGGCCTGTAGCCCTCAGCCATTTTGAGCGCCAGCTCATGACGGTATACATGTAGTAATTCCTGCCACAAGCTGCCCTCATACCAAAGGTCGTCTATACTTTCATCCGGGACATGGTGTGTGCTCCAGCCTGCACTCCATTCCCCTTCATGCTGCCCAATCCATACCTGAGCAAAGTCCTCATAGCCCTGTTCATTCCGTTTGGACAAGCGATTTAAAAATACTATCTCCATGATTTCTTCCTCCCTCATATCGTTGAAAGACAGTCCCGCACAACACAAAAACGCAAAAAAAAGCACCTATCCTGCGTATTCGCAAGAAAGGTGCTTCCCTTTTTGAGCCGTACTATACTGTTGCCTATATAATAACCGTACCTTGGAGTGCCGTCAACCCTAAATTCTAATGATTCAGTTTTTCCTTTGCCAATGCCAGAGCACCGCACAATCCAGCATTATCACCCAATCCTGGAGATACGATATATTGCTCAATACCTGTTGTCAGACTCGAATGCTGCACGTATCCGTTCAAAAGTTTTTGTAGTTTGGTACGAATGAGCGGGAACAATTGGTCTTGCTTCATTACTCCCCCGCCCATAATAATTTTTTGCGGGGACAGGATTAATACATAGCTCATTAAAGCCTGTGCCAGATAGTACGCTTCCATTTCCCAGGCCGGGTGATCGACAGAAAGCTCATGTCCTTTAACCTTCCATCTTTTTTCGAGCGCAGGACCTGCTGCCAGACCCTCCAAACAATCTCCGTGATAAGGACATGTCCCCTCGTAAGTATCTTCTGGGTGACGACGTACCAGAATATGCCCCATTTCCGGGTGAGATAATCCATGTATCAGCTTTCCACCAACCAAAGCACCTGCCCCGATGCCTGTGCCTATCGTGATATACAGACAGTTGTCCAATCCTTTGGCGGCACCCCAAATAGACTCACCAAGTGCTGCTCCATTCACATCCGTATCAAACCCCATAGGCACATCAAAATGCTCTTTCAGTTTACCAATCAGATTGTAATTTCCCCAATGTGGCTTTGGCGTTGTTGTAATATAACCATATGTATCACTACCTTCGATAGGATCAATCGGCCCGAACGATCCTACGCCCAATGCTTCAATGCCCTTGCCTTCAAAAAATGCGATGACATTCTCCATTGTTTCTGCTGGTGTGGTTGTTGGAAAGCTCGCTCGTTCCAGTACCTCTCCACGTTCGTTGCCAATTCCACATACAAATTTGGTACCGCCTGCCTCAATTGCTCCCAATACTGTCATAGTTGCTGTTGTCCCCTTTCGATAATCCGGTTCTCTCTCCACTATATTCACCTGAAATGTACCTGAGGTCAATCCCCTAATCGCAATTGTATATAATCCTTCACAAGACGATATAACTCCGTTAACATAACGGTATACAAATAAGGACACTGACGCATCCAGCCTCAGCATCCCTATATAACTTACTTTACTTAAATTGTCGTACCAAGCCTAATAGCTTCATTATGATCCGGTTGCGACACCCATCAATGTACACAAGCTTTTCATTTCAAGCTGCTCAAACTTGTCTACAATTTGCACGTGATCCAACGTCAGCAGACAACTATCCAAAGCACATGCTACAGGTACACCACAGTGAATTTCAGCGAGTTTGCGTGAAAGATGCAGCATATCCAAATCACTCTCAATTTTTTTGCGGACCGATGGTGTTAATTGATCCAGATTCTCCAGAATGCCCTCAATAGAGTCGTATTCCTGCACCAGCTTGAGTGCCGTTTTCTCACCAATACCTCGTACTCCTGGATAATTATCGCTTGCATCCCCCATCAGGCCTTTAAGGTCCACCACTTGGCGTGGCTTAAGTCCTTTTTCAGTCAGCAGGGTCTCCGGGGTGTATACCATATAATTGCCGTGGCCTTTTTTCATAATAATGACCCGTGTCCGATCATCCACTAATTGAAGTAAATCATGATCTCCCGAGAGAATCATTACATCCATGTCCTCATTTTGCGAATAATGGCGTGCAAGCGTACCGATACAATCATCGGCTTCAAAGCCTTCCGCTCCAATGTTGGGAATGCCGAGGCTGTCCGTCACTTCACGAATCAATGTAAATTGGGGAATCAAATCATCGGGTGCGTCGGCTCGGTTTCCTTTATACGCAGCAAAATGTTCCCCACGGAATGTCGTTCCGCCCATATCCCAGCAACAAATAACATGTGTAGGATTAAACGTTTGGACTGCATCCCAAAAATATCGAATAAAACCATATATGGCGTTCGTTGGCACCCCAGCTTTTGTACGACGGATATAACCGTTTGCGGCGGTTGCATAATAAGCGCGAAATAGCAGGGCCATGCCGTCAACCAGCATTACGGATTGTTCATTGCGTTGTGTCACAGATTGTATTGCTCCCATTCATCATAATATTTAACCCCCACAGTATAACATATCGTGGGGGTAAATTGGGCGTTATTGAGCTCCCCATGTGCCCTCAAATGTTTCCTCTTTGAACCCTACCGTTACTTTGTTACCGTCGGTTACAATCGGGCGTTTGATTAATCTTCCATTTGAGGATAAAAGCGAAATTTGCTCTTCACGGCTCATGTCTCCCAGCTTATCTTTCAGCTTTAACTCTTTGTACACCTCACCGCTAGTATTGAAAAACTTTTTCAGCTCCAGCCCGCTTTTGCGAATCAATTCTTCCAATTCCTCCGGGCCGGGCGGCTGTTCAAAAATAGGAATAAGTTCCGTCTCATGCCCCTTGTTTTGCAGCCATTTCACTGCATTACGGCAGGTACTGCATTTAGAATACTGATATACTTTCAGTTGGCTCATCGCTAGTTTAACCTCCATTTGGTTTTCTCTTAAAAGCTCCTGCATTTCAGCCATATCGTCAGGTAGAGGAGCATAGAACGTCAGCCGCTCCCCGGTTACAGGATGCTCCAAGGACAGCTCTGAAGCATGTAAGGCTTGTCGAGGCATCTTGACATCAAGCTGATCATATCGCTCACGTTGCGCAGCATCATCAGGTGTAATCCGGTACATTTTATCTCCGATCAACGGGCAGCCGATATAAGTCATATGCACTCGAATTTGGTGCGTACGCCCGGATTCCAACTTTAGTCCGATACGGCTTCCCCCGTTCCACACTTCCTCCAGCTTATACAGCGTAAGGGCAGGATAACCATCCGGAGTCACCATACGCAAATGCGGATCATCCGGGTTGCGGTCAATCGGTCCGTCTACCTTACCTTCCTGCAGCTCAGGGCGCCCATGCACCAGAGCCGTATAGCGCTTATCCACCGTTCCCGCAATCATCTGTTCAGAAATATGCTGGTGTACATATGGATTTTTGGCTACGACCAGCACCCCCGTCGTCTCCTGATCAAGACGATGAACAGGACGAAACCGGAACAGCTCCCCCTTGGTCTGCCAATAATGCACAACCCCGTTAGCCAGTGTTCCTGTGTAATGACCATGAGTCGGATGGACAATCATGCCCGCCGCCTTATTCACCACTAACAGATGTTCATCCTCAAACAATATCTCAAAAGGAATGGGTTCAGGTAAAATATCATCAGAACGCTCGCGCTCCATGCGAATTTCTACTCGATCCCCGGATTTCACCTTTACGCTGATGTACACACGCGTCCCGTTCAGCATAATACCTTGCTCGGTCAGCTTGAGTTTGGATATTAACTTTCGAGAAATGTTCATACGTTTTTGTAAAATAGTCTTCAACAGCATGCCCTCCTCCTCCGGAGGGATCGTATATACGATAGGTTCATAGTACAAGCTCATCACAAATTCCCGGTTGCCTCCTTATTTGCGGAACACTTTTTTGCTGCGCACATATTCGACATCGGGTACGCCCTGACGGACATTCGCTGTGCGAGCGACGGCAAAGAAATAATCGGAAAGGCGGTTTAAATACCGACGTACCGCCGGATTGATGTCCGTATGTTTACCTAGTGTAACCGCACGGCGTTCTGCGCGTCGGCAAACCGTACGGCATACATGAAGCGTTGAGGATAATGTGCTACCACCTGGTATAATAAAACGCTCCACCTTCGGATTTTCCTCCTGACATGCATCAATCCAACCTTCCAGACGCTCTGCCAGCTCGTCCTTCACCTTATATTTGCTTTCACTGATTTTAACAAATGCCAAATCCGAACCACAATCAAACAGCTCCTGCTGTATTTCTTCCAATTGAGTCCGAATATCCGCAAACTCTTCCCCTTCGGCAAAGCTGATGGCTTGTCCTACAAAGCTGTTCAGCTCGTCAATTGTTCCGTACGCTTCCACACGATCATCATCTTTGGACACTCGACCGCCGATCACAGAAGTTTGTCCTTCATCACCTGTTCTAGTATAGATTCCCATTCCATTTCATCCCCTTTATCATTCCGTAAGTGCTTTCAGCACCTTGATGGCTTCTTCCTTATTGCTTGTACGAGGCGGAACGGTAGCAAATAATGTTTTGGAGTTATATTTTAGCTCCTTAAACATCTTCATCTGCTCCACCGGAATTCCGAACAAATGAGTTTCCTTGCTCACATCTGTTCCTTCTTCCTCCTGCCCCTTCTTCTTAAATACGCCGCCCTCGAACACGCCCCGGGCATACGTCTTCTTGTCAAAAGCATCATCTAACGGCAGATTCGAACCATTCTGTCCATACAGCTTCATGTCCTCTTCCGGCAAAAGAAACAGATCATGTTCCCCGGCCGCATATTCTACAACCAGCTTCTGCTGGTTATACAGCGGACTGACTGAAATCTCAATAGTCGGAGCCTGTTCGCCCAGCTTATCCTTAAGCTTTTGTGCCAGCTCCTCACGGATGACTGAAGCATCCCCTTTATCCATAATAAAAATGGAGAAGCTGTCCTTGTCCCGTCCCCCACATCCAGCCAATAATACAAGTGTCAGCATTCCGATGATCCACGGCGATAGCCTTTTTAGCCCCGCTCTCATATGTACGCCCCCTCTTCCATGCCATTAATATATCATAAGTTGTGAACGCAAAAAAAGAAGGCTCGACGGCCTTCTTCTTACATTTGGCTGACTTCACACAGTTAAACCTTGCATTCCGTACCATACAGCTTCATATATTCATTGATTTTCAAATCGAGCTTGCAACTGATCTCGATGACAAGATCAGAGGTGAAGGACTGCTCTTTCTGAAACGTCCGCATCATCTCATTGCGCAGGAACAAAATTTCATCTTCCAGAGAAATGTCGTATCCTATTGAACTAGACGAATTAAATCCAACATATGACATGAGCATTCCTCCTACAATTGAAAAATTGAACTTCCTGCTATCGATTTCAAATTATAGCATAGAAATTAGAAATAAAAGACTATTTTTTATGAATTACCCATAAAAAAATAATTTTAACCTTCTTTTCTTACTTTTTCTACAAAATGACCAATCCGATCCAGTGCCTCCGTCAGCTGAGCAACAGAAGTCGCGTATGAGCAACGAAGATAGCCTTCGCCTCCCAAACCGAACACATTACCTGGTACAGCCGCAACTTTAGCCTCTGCCAAAAGACGCTGTGCAAATTCATCTGAGCTGAGTCCCGTGCTTTGAATACTAGGGAAAACGTAAAAAGCCCCTCTTGGCTCATGGCACTCCAGGCCGATTTCCCGAAACCCTTCAACCATCAGACGGCGACGCTGATTATAGGCTTCTACCATACGATCTTTCTCACCCAAACCATTCCGCAACCCTTCCAGTGCCGCAACTTGCCCCATAGAAGGCGCACACATTACGGTGTACTGATGGATTTTGAGCATAGCGGCAATCAGATCGGGATGTCCGCATGTATATCCAATACGCCAACCTGTCATGGCGAAGGCTTTGGAAAAACCACTGACGAGAATTGTACGATCCATCATACCAGGCATAGCCGCAAAACTGACGTGCTTCTCTCCATAATTCAATTCAGCATAAATTTCATCAGAAATGACGATCAAATCATGCTTTTCCACGACTTCGGCAATCGGAAGCCAATCTTCATAAGTCATCGTAGCCCCAGTTGGATTGCTCGGATAGCATAAAATCAGCACCTTGGATTTAGGTGTAATTTTTGCCTCCAGCGCCTCAGCCGTCAGCTTGAATTCATCCTTAGCAAAGGTTTCAATACCTACCGGAATCCCGCCTCCAATTGCAGTGATTGGAGAATATGAAATGTAGCACGGTTCGGGCACGAGAATTTCGTCGCCAGGTACAATTAACGCACGCAAAGCAAGATCAATCGCCTCGCTTCCCCCAACGGTCACGATAATCTCATTTTTAGGATCATAACGGACTTCAAATTGCTCATTCAGATAATCACTGATCGCTTCACGCAGTTCTGGCGTTCCCGCATTAGACGTATAGCTGGTAAAACCTCGCTCTAATGAATAGACACAGGCTTCCCGCATATGCCAAGGGGTTGTAAAATCCGGTTCGCCTACACCAAGGGTAATAATATCCTTGTTGCCACCCACCAAGTCAAAAAACTTACGAATACCCGAAGATGGGATCTCGCGCACCAACGGGGACAAATAGGAACTCATAGCTTTGTTACTGTCGGTAAATGCTTCTGTTTTGAGATTCATCATGATCTTCCTTTACGGCGAAATCATCAGACGATTATCTTCCTGATGGTCCTCAAAGATAATTCCGTCCTGCTTGTATTTTTTAAGCGTAAAATTAGTCTTGGTAGACAAGACCGAATCAATAGGCGACAGTTTCTCCGACACAAAGTTAGCGACCTCACGAAGATTGCGGCCTTCAACCTCTACCAGCAAATCGTATGCTCCGGACATGAGATAGACCGATTTAACTTGCGGATACAAATAAATCCGTTCTGCAATCCCTTCAAAGCCTCTTCCACGCTCGGGTGTAATTTGCACTTCGATCAAAGCGGTAACCTTTTCGTCGTCGACTTTGTCCCAATTAACTACAGCGGCATATTTGACAATCACGTGTTGGTCTTCGAGCTCTTTCATTGAGATGCGTACATCCTGCTCGTCAACCCCCAGCATAGTAGCCATTAGAGTCGGTGTTCTTCTTGCATCTTCTTTTAACAATTCCAGCACTTTTAATTTCAATTCATTCAGCTCTGTCATTCTACATAAGGCCTCCATCGAAAGAGATTACTATACATCATACAATACGCACTTTAAACCTGCAAAGAAAAACCGTCCACTCCGGTAAACCCGGCAGGTGGACGGCTGTTATGGGAATCTGCTTCAAAAACAGAAAATCCCGTTTACATATAATAAGGGTTGTTTTGATGTGTAGACTGGCCTTGCTGGTGCATAGATTGACCATATACTCCCGCGGATGTCGACTTTTGCTGAATGAACTGTTGGCATTCTTGTTGGGTCTTGCGAGCTTCTTGAATCTGTTTGTCCAAATCGATGCGCAGTGCTTTAGTTGGAGTGGCGTACATATTATTTTGGCTCATCAGATGATACAAATCACCTTGCAGACGCAATGTATCATTCGTAAGGTCGGTGAACATCTGACGCACAGACGGACAATTGGATTCTGTCGTCGCCGTTGTGTATTCGCGCACTGTACGTTTCATATCAGCAAGAATGGTATAGAGCAAATCTTCTTCGGGCATAAATGACATATTGTTTTGTGAATACATTCTGTCAAACCTCCTTTATTGGTAAATCCAAATTACTGCTGTGGTTGCATTGGAGCAAGCTGCTGATGCTGTTGAAGAGCATTAGAAAGCAGATTCAAGTGGTGCTCATGAGTTCTTGCCAGTTGTAAACAGGCTTGTTGGATGGCTGGGTGCTGAATAGACGCCGCTGTGGCCGCACATTGTTTGAGTAGTAGTTCTTCATTGGAGATGGAGTCCACGATGTACTCCAGCTCTTTGCCTGACAGGGGTTGCATGTTCGTAGATTGCATAATCTCTGTGCCTCCTTAAAAGTTTTGTTGCACGCTGGTTATCTTGTCCGTTTGGCGAAATACTATGTACACATAAGAAATACTACATATTGCCTATGAGGAGTGCTATTTTATATGGAGTTGATAAGCGGGAATACATATTGGCCGAATACATTGGAGCAGGCGCTGGATTTTCCGCCTTTGGCAGAGGATTTAAATTGTGATGTATTGATCATCGGGGGAGGGATGGGGGGGGCCATCTGCTCCCGGTTATTGGGAGAACGACAGGTAGACACCGTGGTTATTGACAAACGCAAACTGGTAACTGGAAGCTCTTCGGCCAATACTGGCCTGCTGCAATACAGCAATGACAAGACCTTAACCTCTTTCATCAATACGTTTGGTGAAACGAACGGTGTACTGTTTTACCGCATGTGCAAGGATGCACTAGATCAGTTAGATAAGCTGGCTGCCACACTGGATACAGACCCTTCCTTTATTCGGCGAAGCAGCCTGTACTATGCAAGTACACTAGAAGATGTACAGGTGCTTCAGGAAGAGTACAAACAGCTAACCCGGTTTGGATTTCCAGTGGAGTACTGGGATGAGCAACAGGTTGCTGCCCGATTTCCTTTTCGAAAACCGGCAGCCTTGTACACACACGAAGATGCTGAGGTTAATCCATTTTTGTTTGCCCAGGGCCTGCTGCAATCTGCCAACCGTCTCGGTGTTCGCTTATATGAGCATACGGAAGCCAAGCATTTTGAATTCCATGATAATGAGGTCGTTTGTCATACTAACGGTGGAATGATCCGAGCAAAAAAGGTTGTTTTTGCAACAGGTTATGAAACACAAGAGATTAAAACCGATCAGGGAGCCGTTCTGCAAAGCTCTTATGCTATCGCCACCAATCCAATCGGAGATGCTCCCTTGTGGCATGAGCAGTGTCTGATCTGGGAAACGGCCCGTCCTTATCTATATATGCGCTCCACACCGGAAGGACGTATCATTATTGGTGGTTTGGATGAACCTGTATTGGACGCCAACCAACGTGAAATCAGGCTACTACACCAACAACAAAAGCTGCTGCAAGCACTACAGGAGCATTTTCCCAGTGTGCCATTTCAGATCGACTACGCTTGGGCGGCTGTATTCGGCTCCTCTCACGACGGCTTGCCGTATATTGGTCCACATCCGCGTTTTCCAAACTGCTATTTCTTGGAGGGTTACGGGGGAAATGGGACGGTTACGAATATGATGGCCGCACAGCTATTGGCTGATGAACTGACGGGCACACACCGACCTGAAATGGAGCTGTATTCTCTGACCCGTACGACCAAACCCTCGCCAGAAGCAACAAAACCAATGGTTTAACATATGAATACAAAAAGAACCTCCTTTCGCCTATATAAGTGAATTCTGAGGTTCTTTTTGTATCGAATTTTCCTGTTATTCCGTTTGCTTGCGCCAGCGTTGTGCATGGGAATGAGAATTGCTTCGCTTTATCTTCTGTTCCATCTTCAGCACATTTCGCATAAAAAACCAGCCGATCACTGGCATTAATGCAAGTCCAATCAACAACCAAATCATCGCTGTAGGAGCCTTGCTGATACTTAGGACGCCCAAGAAAATGAGTGTCCCGGTCAACCGGCCTACCATTAAGCACAGTTCACGCAGTACAACCAGTTCCACTCTCTGATTCGCATCTCCTTCACTCGTACCCATTAAATCAAAACTCGCTGAGATCATAGGAATTAAATACAAGGGCAGGAATATAGCGGTGCCGATCCCCATAATCAGTAGCGTGATATACTCCATACGCCACAATAATGGTAACAGCGCAATCACCAACAATACAGCACCCAACAGCATACCAGCCGAGCGATAGTGTGGCTTGAGCCATTTTCCGACAGCCCAAAAGCTGAAAAATGAAACCGCCGAGGTGATAAGTGAAAACTGTGCCAGCTTCCATTCCTGTTGAGTAGCTACATACACGAGCAGCGTAATCAGGAAGGCAAAAACCCCTTCACGAATGCCCTGGGTAACAAGTGATAACGACAAGGGACGCCACATGCTCCCTTTTTGTGACAATCGTTGCTTAGGCTCCTTCCAATTGTAGTTTCCTGTCGGCTTACGCTTGCGAAGAAAGAAACTAAGTACCACTCCTACGACATAAAAAGCTAAGGAAATACTGAATATTACTCGATAACCCGCATCATCCTCCATACGAGCAATAATCCAACCAGACAGCCAAGGACCCACGATACCGGAAAACGAACCCAGCAGACCGACCCATCCGTTAAAATGATCGCGACTTGCCTGATCTGTGACTTCGAAAAAAATGACATTAAACGCCAGCCAGAATAAACCTAATGCTGCACCCAATAACATTCCGAGCGGCCATATGTAGTTTACAGCCTGCGGTCCCGTATATAACACGATTAAATAAAACAGACCGGACAGTGCTGTCCCCACGCGCAGGGCATTCATTTTGTTATGTTCCTTGACCCATTTCCCAGCCACCCAGACCATAATTCCCAGCGCAATTTGTTGGCTGACATTAAACCAGCCAATCATCGCGTAATCCTGCCTGCTCTTCCATAAATATACGTTGAGAAATGTGCCTGACAATGCTGCTGCAAACACAAACAATCCATTCAAGCTTAATAGCAGAATGGATTGTCCGTTCAGGTTTGATTTCAATGCAGTTCCCCCTAACCGAAAAATCACCAATCAGCTTATTTCAAGCCAGTTGTTCAAAGATTTCTTCGATTAAGATGCCCGTATTAAGCTTGGGCCTATCCGGGGGATTGCTATTTAATTGTTGGAAATACCGCTGAGCTTCTCCAGCATCCGCAGTCGGTCATTCTCTGACAATGTGTGCTGGACATGAAAACAGCTAGGACAAACATAAACATTCAAGACGAATGGCAAGTCCAGAACAGGTTTGCCAAGTGCTGGCGACATCGACGGTTCAAAACCTTCTCTGGTTACGGTTTGCGAACCCGCATGCAGCATGTACTCTCCACATTGGGAACATTCAAGAACCTCATCTTGTCTGTCGAGTATTTGTTCAGCGCCTTGTTCATAAGCCATCAGATCCGCACCGCTTTCTTCAAATTTTTGCAAAGTATGCAGAACAGGTAGCTTATGCAGCTCATTATCCTGCAACAACGGTGCATCAACCGGTTTTTCAACTACGATTTCATCCTCTGCCTCATATAAAATATCCTGCTCTTCATCATCACCGAGCTGAATACTCAATGTACGATAACCCTTCAGGTCTTCTTTTCCATGAGCGTGAGGCGCCGGGGTTACAGAAGTCACATGATCATGTTTCGTCTCTTCATGTCCATGCTCACCGGCATGTCTATGAACAGGTGGAGAAACAGACTCATCTTCATCATCATCAGTGATGTCAGAGTACCCTTTCAGATCATTATGGCAATAGGGACACTCTTCCTCAGGGCCCAATTCTTCATCCCAAATAATTTCCATGTTACACCATGGACAAATAGTCATTTCCAAGCTTTATCATCCTTCCGTTCCAAGCGTATACCAAGCTCTAGTATACAGGATGTGTCAAGTTACACTGGCACCGATCACATAAGATAACGATATTGAAATAATCATGGAGAACAAGCCGACAGCACGGTTATCCTCTTTAATCTGTTGATCGATAGAAAATACCGGTGTCAGAAACTCAAAAAGAAAGTACGCCGCAAGTAGCAGTAAAAAGCCAACGAACGACCAAATCATCGTATCGTACACGCTGGATTTGGCTTCCATTGCAAAGCGGAGCACGTTGCAAATACCGAACATTTTCCCTCCCGTAGCCATGGCTACTGAAACATTGCCGTGCTTGATCTCTTCCCAGCATTTATAGCGGGTTACCAGCTCAAAACACGACAAAAATACAATTAGCTCCAGCACCGCCACCGAGAAATAACCCAGCATCATCCCCAACGGATGTGACAGCAATTCATCAATCGCCATCTTCACTTCGTCCCTCCCGTTCTACCAAGCGTTCCCGAGCAAAGCCGGCAACCCATAGCTATTCCAATTCAGCAACGGTTACGCCTGTGCCGCCTTCATTGTAATTACCGATACGGTAGCTTTTCACATGTTTATGCTTGCGGAGGTACTCCTGAATACCGGTTCTCAGAATACCCGTACCTTTGCCATGAATAATGTGTACCTGACCCAGATTGGCCAGAAACGCTTCATCCATGAAGCGGTCCACTTCCATCAAGGCTTCCTCCACGTTCGCCCCCCGAAGATCAAGTTCACTTCGTACGTTATCATCCCGTGTCCGTTTAACGCCAGTGACTGGTTTTTGAACTCTTGGAGTCGTTGTTTGGGCAGGTTGCAGTAGTTCCAGATCATCCAGACTGACCTTCATCTTCATGATCCCCAATTGAACCACAGCTTCCTTGGTACCGGACAGTTCAACCACGTGGCCTTTTTTATTCAGACTGTGAACGGATACTTCATCGCCAGCCATGATAGAACGAGTACGCGTAGCGGCCGGGCGTTTGACAGTACTTTTCTTGCGTTGCTTCGGTTCAGCCTCATCCAGTTCTCTGCGAGCTGCAATCAGCTTGTGCTCCTTAACCGAAGCCCCTTCTTCCTGAGCCAATTTACGCAAATCAGTAATGATTTTCTCAGCTTCGCTACGAGCCTTATCCACGAGAACTCTTGCTTCATCCTCAGCTTTTTCCAGCATACGGTCCCGTTGGGACTCCAGCTTATCCAGCTCCATCTGATGACGGCTACGCAATGCTTCCATTTCTTTACGCAACTGCTCCGCTTTTTCCCGTTCTTGCTCAGCTGTCAAACGGTTCTGCTCCAGTGACGCAATCATGTGCTCAACGCGCTGGTCTTCTTCTGTTACCTCACCACGGGCATAGTCTAAAATGCGCCCTGGCAATCCCAATCGCTCGGCAATGGCAAATGCGTTACTTCGTCCGGGGACACCGACCAGAAGGCGGTAAGTCGGGCTTAAGGTAGCGACATCAAACTCCATGCTTGCATTAATAATTCCTTTACGCTCATAGGCATACGCCTTCAATTCACTATAGTGAGTCGTCGCAACCATACGGCAACCCATGGCATGTATATGCTCCAAAATGGACACAGCCAAAGCCGAACCTTCCGCGGGGTCCGTTCCTGCCCCCACTTCGTCAAGCAATACAAGACTTTTGGGCGTCATATTTTTCAGGATGCTAATGATATTGGTCATGTGACTGGAAAATGTACTTAAGTTTTGCTCAATGCTCTGCTCGTCACCAATATCAGCATAGATTGCATCAAATACACACAGCTGGCTTTCATCCTCAACAGGTACAAACAGTCCAGACATCGCCATCAAACTAAGCAGGCCAATGGTTTTCAGGGTAACGGTTTTCCCCCCTGTGTTCGGTCCGGTAACGATAATGGAGGTGTATGAATTGCCCAGCTCCACATCTATGGGAACGACCTGCTCCAACGGAATTAGAGGATGTCTGCCTTTTTTCAGCTTCAAGTACCCTCGGTCATTCATTAAAGGCAAGGTTGCCTTCATTTCACGGGCGAGACGCGCTTTTGCAAAAATAAAATCAAGATTGCCCAAAATGTCCACATCATACAGCAACATATCCGCTTGTTCTGCGACAAGTGCGGTCAGCTTTTGTAAAATGACTTCAATTTCACGCTCTTCTCTCAGCCTTGTTTCCCTCAGCTTATTGTTCATGGCTACGATAGATTCAGGCTCGATAAACAATGTTGCACCTGACCCGGATTGATCATGAACAATTCCGCCAAAATAAGAACGGTATTCGGCCTTAACCGGGATCACAAACCGATCTCCACGAATCGTAATCAACTGATCTTGAAGCATTTTGGATACAGTTGAGGAACGAATCATGGAATCCAGCTTCTCACGAATACGCACTTCTCCCGAGCGTAGCTCCCGACGGATTTGTGAAAGCTCTGTGCTGGCAGAATCCAACACTTCTGCATTTTCGTCAATACAGCCTTTGATGGAGTTTTCTAAACCTCTCTGCTCCGAAAGCTGCTCACTCCAATACAGCAATGTTTCGACAGGATTTTCTTCATGCAAACTTGTCACGTATACTTGTATACGGCGTGCGGCCTGAACCGTTGTCCGAATGCCAAGCAACTCATGCGGGCTTAATGTTCCACCAATACGGGCACGCTTCACCGCCGGAGTGATATCCACTACTCCGTTAAATGAAGGCACTCCTTTGAGGCGATCAGCAGCATAGGCCTCATCCGTACCTTTCAGCATTTTCTTGATATGCTCCAAATCATCGCTGGGCTGTAGCTGAAGGGCTGTCTGTTGTCCCGTTGCCGTTTGGGCATAGTGACTTAGTTTATTTAGAATTTTTTGATATTCAAGGGTTTTGAAAATTTTAGAGTCCAACTTCACTACTCCTTTCACTTATATCTATATTATACCGAAAGCAGCAAACTTACGCTATTTGCCAACTCTGTTTTACACATAAGAAAGCTCTTCATGCCACACACTAACCTTTGTCTAACCCTGATTCAAAAAACAAAGGAGGTTATTCCGTGAGCATTCTCGGGCACATTGTACGTTTCATCGTTGCCGCTCTGGTGCTGATGGTCGTAAGCTGGATCGTTCCCGGATTTAGTGTAGGCGGCTTTTGGAGCGCGCTGATCCTAGCCATTGTCATTGCCTTGATTGGCTATATCGTCGAGGCGGTGTTTGGTCGACGCGTCTCCCCATTTGGACGCGGTATCGTAGGTTTTCTTGTGAGCGCTCTGGTGATCTGGGTCGCTCAATATGTCGTCGCTCATGTCAGTGTTTCCGTTCTGGGCGCATTGCTCGCTGCATTGGTTATCGGGATTATCGACCTGTTCATTCCGGTATCGACACCGTTTGAAGCCGGTCGCAAAAACGGGAATTAATTTCAGTAATCGCTTCTGGCAAAGCTGTCCCGAAGCAGAATTCATCTGCCAAAGGACAGCTTTTTGTCATTTACACCTCTGAGTGGATACAATAAACAAACAATCCCCGGCGATGAGCAGCCGGGGATTGCCTTACATGTATAATCCGTATCTACTGATCCTGTTCGATAAGTTCAATCCATTCATTATACTCAGTTTGAAGCTTGGTGTATTCTTCCTGTAATTGACGTAATTCCGTAGAAATCTTCTCCGTATTTTCCCGATCTACGTTCTGTTGTACTTGCAACAGACGAAGCTGATGCGCCGCCATTTCATATTTTTGACCCACTTCGTCCAATTCAGACTGCAAGGCCATTCGTTCCTGCTCTATGGACTGCTGTTCAGCCTTCGCCGTTTTGGCAGTTTCAACAGCCAAACGAATCTCCTCCTGAAGCTGTTCCTTTTGTTGAACCGTTACCGCTATTTCCCGCTCCCAAGAAGCAAATTCTTCCTTACGGGCAGCATCTTCAGCTTCCAAACGTTCCGCTTCAGCCTTCAACTGATCGTATTTAAGCTGCCATTCCAGGGATTCTTCCTCAGCACGTTCCAGTTCACTCCGCCGTTCTCGATTTTCCTTCTGGAGCTGCTTGATATTTTGCTCCAGCTGTCCAGCTCGGCTCTTCATGCTTCCATATTGCTCCTGAAGCGATTGATACGCCTTAGTTCCCTCTTGCTCTCGGACTTTGGCTTTCTCAAGCTCATCCTGCACGCGAATCAGCTCAGGTGAAAGCTCCTTGATTCTCGCTTCGAGTTGAACTAGCCGTTGCTGTTGTGAAGCAAATTTATCATTAATAGCTTCGAGCTCAGCCGCTGCGTGCTGTAATTGCACTTGTATTTCTTCCTTCTGCTCACGTGCTTCCAGCAGGGAGAGCTCCAGTTCATCAACTGCCACCTGGCGTTCTTCTGCAAGCTTCTTCCATGACTTCTCGCTTTCAGCTAGCGTAGCCAGCTCACTTTGCAACTTGCGAGAAGATACGTGAGCTTGCTCCAACAGCTTCTGCATCCGCCGCTGTTCTTCCTCCAGCTTAGACGTCTGCTGCTGCTTAGCCTTGGCTTCAGCTTCTAATTGATCATATCGACTTTGCAATTCTTCACGTGCAAGCGTATCTACCTGCTCTCGCTCTATCGCAGCCTGTCGCTGTGTTTCCAGCACAGACTCCAGCTCGGACTGTTGTTCCTTCAGTACTCTTGCTTGCTCTTGAGCCTCTCCCAGACGAGAAGAAAGCTCTGTACTGCCTGCCTGTACTTGTTCTAATTGTTCCTGAAGCTCCTCGACCCGAATCTCCTGCTCCAGTGCGGCTTCATCAGCTCGTTTCTGCGCTTCCTGATGCTGGAGCTTTTCCTCATTCAACGCCAATTCAGCCTGTTTACGTTCCTGCTCCAGCTGCTCATTCAGTCCGGAACACTTGGTTTGCCATTCGCTTACCTTCTTGCTATGCTCTTGCTGCAAAGCAGATCGCAGCTTGTCCAGTTCTGTGCGCTTTTGCTCCTGATGAGTCTTCTCTGCAGCTGACAGCTTGGCTTCTGCCTGTTTAGCCGCTTCAGATACTTCTTTCTTCATCTGCTCTTCTATCTGCCGGATACGCGCATTGGCCGCCTCCTGCTGCTCTTTCAGCTTGCGAGAAGCTTCTTGACGGGACTCCTCCAGTTCACGTTTAGCTTGTTTTTGTCCATTTTCAAGTTCAGCCGCCTTTTTCTCCTGCTGTTCCAGCTTTGCCCTCAATTGGGCAATCTCCTTGGCTGATACAGATTCGGTTTCCATCAGCTTCTTCTGCGTTGCTTCCTTTTCTTCCTTCAGTTGAATAAGAGATTGATGCATATCTGTATTTTTCTGCTGTTGTTCCCCTAGAGCTGTCTGGAGTTGCGCCAGATCTCCCCGGAGCTCTGCTCGTTCCGCTGCTAAGCGGTTCATATGACTCTGAATTTCCTGGATTTGTACAGCTTCTTCTGCCATATGAACCGCAGCCAGCACGGCAATTCGGGGCATATCCAGACGCGAATGAGCTTGAGAAATGCTGTGCATACGCTCATCCACGTAATTGGCAACCTGCTTCATATAATCGGTATTGCTGCCGACGAGTTTATAAGAAGTACCGTAGATCTCTACAGTGACGCGAGTACGATCTGGTGTAGTCACAATTATGCCCTCCTTCAATACTACTGTATGTTGATTCTAAGGTGTGTCCGGTACTATGGTAACCCGCCTTCCGTGAAGCGTTCAACCTTATTAGTCCGGCTTCCCCGCAGCGGGTAATTATCAGAGTAAGAGAGCTTCTATGATGATAGGCCAAAAAGCCGTATCGAACCTCTGTCACTAAGATTCGATACGGCTTCCCGCATTTCCTGCTACTTTCTCAATTCCGCTCCAAAAGTTTGTTCCAGAGACGTAACGACAGGAGTATGCGCCGCATTGATCTCTTCATCCGTCAACGTATGTTCCCAGTGACGATAGGTCAGAGAGATAGCTACGCTCTTCTTATCTTCACCAAGCTTACTGCCTGTAAATACATCAAACACTCGTGCATCCTGCAACAGCTCTCCGCCTGCAGCGTGAATAACACGAAGCAGTTCGCCTGCCTCAACGTCTTTATTGACCACGAGGGCAATGTCACGTTCCACGGATGGGAAGCGAGCCAGCTCTCTGAACTGAATATGAGAGTTTGCGTGTTCAATGACCTGTTGCAACGCAATTTCTGCAACATACGTATCGTTCAGCCCATAAGATTGTTGGAGCTCCGGATGAATCTGCCCAAGGGTACCGATCCGTTGAGAGCTTCCATTCACATCCAGCCATACCGAAGCGGAACGGCCCGGGTGGTAGCTTTGCGGTTGGTCAGCGACATAACGAATGCTGGCACTCAATCCGAAATAGTCAAACACCGTTTCAAGCGCGCCTTTAATATCAAAGAAATCAACCTTTTCAGCACCAATATTCCATTGTTTTTCACGGCGTACCCCAGTCAACAACAGACTCAGCACTTGAATTTCCTGCGGCTGGCGGGTTAATGTTTGTTCCTCTGTATAAAATACTGTTCCCATCTCGAAAATCGCCAGATTGTCTTGCTTCCGGTTCATGTTATACACCGCTGTATCCAGCATCTGCGGAATGATACTCGTACGCAAAACACTACGGTCTTCGCTCATAGGCATAGCCAAACGTACCGGATGGCTGCCTTCTGTCAGGGCATTAAATAACCCCGTACTTTGCGGATGTACAAAAGAGTAGCTGATCGTCTCCTGCCAGCCACCATGAGCCAGCAATCTGCGCAGGGAGCGGCGCAATGATTGTGATGCTGTCAAAGCTCCCGGAGTTGTAGGACCTTCAATCGGCGTGGTCGGGATATTGTCGTAACCATACAGACGAGCAACCTCTTCGATTAAGTCCACGTCAATGGTGATATCTCCACGGCGTGTAGGAACTTGAACTTCCAGTACCCCTTGCTCTGCGTCGCCACATCCGAAATGAAGTCTACCGAAAATCGTTTTCACCTCAAGCAGCGACAGTTCGGTTCCCAAATATCGGTTTATTTTATCTAGCGACAGCTTGATAACGCGGTTTTCAGCTTTTGCAGACGCAGATTCTACGATGCCCTGGTGTACAGTGCCTCCTGCATAACGCTGAATCAGCGCAGCTGCACGATTCACAGCAGGCACAACAGCGCCTGGATCAACCTCTTTTTCAAAACGCAGACTTGCTTCTGAACGCAGTCCAAGTTGACGAGACGTTTTGCGAACTGTACCGCCGTCAAACTTCGCAGATTCCAGCGCAATGCTGACCGTCGCATCCGTAACCTCGGAGTTGGCTCCACCCATCACGCCTGCCAATGCTATTGGTTTCACACCGTCTGTAATCAGCAGCATATGCGGCTCCAGCTTACGCTCCTGATCATCAAGTGTAATCAATGTTTCGCCTGCACGAGCGAGTCGAACTTCAATATTTCCATTTTCCAGCTTATCCGCATCAAAAGCATGCAACGGCTGACCGTATTCCAGCATGACGTAGTTCGTAATATCTACGATGTTGTTGATGGGACGAACACCTGCCGCCATCAGACGGTTTTGAATCCATAATGGGGAAGCCCCCACTTTTACACCTGTAATATAACGGGCCGCATAGTGCGTACACAGTTCAGGAGTATCTACCTTCACAGACAGATGATCTGCCGCTGCATCGCTAATTTCCACCAGATCCTTAGCCGGATCAGCCAGAGAAATATCACGTCCCAGAATCGCACTCACTTCATATGCTGCTCCGTGCATGCTCAGGCAATCCGAACGATTGGGTGTCAGATCAAAATCCAGCACCTGATCATCCAGCGCCAGCAGCTTCGTAATTGGCATACCAATTTCAGCATCCTCAGGCAGCACCAAAATACCTTCTTGCAATTCCTTTGGAAGCAGCTTGTCATTCATGCCCAGTTCTTTGGCCGAGCAGATCATACCCATGGATACTACACCACGCAGCTTGGCCTTTTTAATGTGGAAATCTCCCGGCAACTTTGCACCTACAACTGCAACAGGAACCTTTTGACCTGCATCCACGTTTTTGGCACCACACACGATTTGCAGATCTTCCTCCTGACCTGCATCGACAATACATACATTCAGCTTATCAGCATCAGGATGCTTTTCCTTGCTTTTAACATAGCCGACAACGACGCCAGTAATCCCTTGATTGCGCTGCTCGACCTCATCAATTTCTATGCCCGAACGGGTGATTTTCTCTGCCAGATCCTCCGCGCTTACCTGATCCAGCGATACATACTCGGACAGCCACTCGAATGATACTTTCATATGGGTTCACTTCCCTTGATATAGTTGTTTATTGACGCGCAAACTGTTTCAGGAACGACAGGTCACTGTTATAAAAATGACGAATATCATCGATACCGTATTTCAATATAGCAATCCGCTCTACACCCATACCGAATGCAAAGCCGCTGTACACCTCGGGATCAAAACCGCCCATCTCTAGCACTTTCGGATGGACCATGCCACAGCCCAAAATTTCAATCCACACGCGTTCGCCATTTTTCTTCACAAAAGTTACGTCTACTTCAGCACTCGGCTCTGTGAACGGAAAGAAGCTTGGGCGCAAACGGATTTCGGTCGATTCTCCGAACATTTCGCGTGCAAATTGAAGTAAGGTTCCTTTCAAATCACTCATGCGAATGTCTTTTCCAATGACAAGCCCTTCAATTTGGTGGAATTGAAAAGAATGTGTTGCATCGTCATCATCACGTCGGAAAACCGTACCCGGACAGATAACCTTAATAGGTGTTTCGCCCTTCATCGCTTCCATCGCGCGAATCTGAACTGGTGACGTATGGGTACGCATCAACAGATCCTCAGTCAGGTAAAATGAATCCTGCATATCGCGTGCGGGGTGATTTTTAGGCAGGTTCAATGCTTCGAAGTTATAATAATCCGTCTCAGCCTGTGGACCCTCAGCCACTCGATATCCCATGCCTGTAAAAATATCCTCGATTTGCTCAATCACTTTGTTGAGTGGGTGCAGTCCGCCTTGCGGCAGTGTGCGTCCAGGTAGCGTAACATCGATCTTTTCCGCTTGCAGACGCTCATTCGTTTCCGCTTTCGTGAACTCGTCTTGCTTACGGTTAACGACTTCTTCAATCGCCTCCCGCACCTCATTGGCTACCTGTCCAACAACCGGACGCTCTTCCGCGCTCAGCTTGCCCATACCGCGCAAAATTTCAGTCAATGCGCCCTTTTTTCCCGAGTATTTGACCCGTAGATCAGCCAGCTCCTTAGGTGTTGCCACCTTCTCCAATACTTCCAGTGCTTCTTCCTTCAAGGCCAGCAAATGTTCCTTCATTTGGATGGTTTCGCTCATCGCCTGTTCAGTCCCCTTTCTTCATATCCAGCTTTTCAGACAACAAAAAAAGGTCTTTCCTCCCGGTAAGGGACGAAAAGACCGTGGTACCACCCTCGTTAGACAATAAGCTTAGCTCACCCGGCGTTTTGCCTTACGGCAACATAGTTACAGGTGATTGTTCATGCTATGCATCATCGTCTCGCTCTGCACGTTATAACGGTCGTGAACCGGTATCCCCTACTTGCACATTCGCCATTCACATGGCGCCTGAGGTTCAAGGAACTGCTCCGGAGCGAACTTCAACAGCCCAGTATTTGCAGAAACGCTCTCAATCCTACGGCGCTTCCTCCCTGTTCAATCGGACACTGTCTACTCTTCTCCATCAAGACATTTTCAAAAATTCGAACTATTGTTCATTATTATATGCAAACTACCGCGCTTTGGCAAGCAGGGCATACGTTTCAACCCTTTAGATATCGAGATCATCCAACCGCTCCAGATTTGCACGAATGCGCCTGATTTCGCTCAACAACTTTTCATTTTCGTCATTCGTGCCCGTCATTCCCATCAACTCTGTAAGACGCAATTGTAATCGAAGACGTTCCTCACGCCGCTCCTGGTCTTCTGGCTCCCGTTGACGGCTCCGTTCATCTTCTTGCTTTTCGTCGGCTGTCCCCTCATAGATTTCATATCTGCCCCCCGGCTTCATATCGAGTAACCGAGTTGCCGTGCTCCTCACCAGCTCCCGATCATGTGAGACGAGCACCAGTGCTCCATCATAGTTACGCAAAGAATCCTCTACAATTTCACGGGTTTCAATGTCAAAATAATTCGTCGGTTCATCCAGCACCAGCAGATTGGCTCCACTAAAGTACAGACGCAGAAAAGCTACCCTGCATTTTTCTCCCATACTAAGTGTCCCGATCCTTTTAAACACGTCCTCTTTCGCAAAAAGAAAGCAGCCCAACACTGTTCTCGCTTCTGTTTGCGTCATCGTCGGAAGCGCAAGCAGACTGTCCAGCAACGTTTGATCCTCTGGGAGCTGCTCCAGCTCCTGTGAAAAATATCCGATGTTCAACTGTGGGTTGGCTGTGATTTTTCCTGTCTGCGGCTCCAGTTGACCTGTTAATAACCGAAGCAGTGTGGTTTTACCAATTCCATTGGGCCCCCGAACAGCCAGACGGTCTCCACGTGCAACGATCAGATTTAGATTTTTCACAATGATACGGTCGTCGTAGCTAAAGTCAACCTGCTCAGCACGCAGCAAATATTTTGCCTGAAACCCGCTGTCACTTAATTTCATGTGCAAAGACGGAGCTTCACGTGGTTGTTCTACCCTGTTAGCCTCCAGTCGCTCCAGTTCTTTTTCTTTCGCATGATAACGGGAGATATTTTTTTTAGCCTTGGCCTTATAGAAGCTCTGTGTAATAGCCACTTCGACTTTGGATGCGCTACGATGTGCCTGGTGAAACCATTCCCTGTAATTTCGAATCGTTTCCTCCAGTGCCTGTTTCGCCAGCTCCTGCTTTCGATAGCTGGCTTCCTGCTCTCGCAGTTCCCGCTCCTTTTGCGCTTTATATTCCTTATAGCCGCCTTTATAGCGTCCAATACCTGTCGATGCAAGCTCAACTATACTCGTAGCCACTCGATCCAAAAAGGCTCTGTCATGCGATACAAACAGCAGCGTTCCCGGATACGTGGACAGCCACTGCTCCAGCCAAAGCAAGCTTTCGGCATCCAAATGGTTGGTCGGCTCATCCAGCACCAGCAGCTTCGGCTGCCTGACCATCAGTCCGGCTAACCGCACTCTCGTCTTCTGTCCGCCACTCAGGTCACCATAAGCAATGGACCACGTCTGGGCAGGCATTCCCATTCGAGTGAGCGCCTTTTCCACCTCAGACTCCCAGGCAAAGCCTTGCAGGCGTTCGTATTCATCCATCAGCTCGCCGTAACGCTCCAAATGATGCTCCATATCCTTCCCAGCATCGGCTAGGTCAGCTTCCAGCTGTCCCAACGCTTGCTTGAGGAGCCAATGCCGAGGGCTGGCCTGCTGTGCGGCCTCCAGTGCGGTTCGAGACCCATCCACCGTATCCTGCTGCTTCAGCCAGCCCCGCTCTTCCAGTGGCAAATCATGCTCTACTTGACCAGAGGTTGGCGCTTCATCTCCCAGCAATATTCGTAATAGCGTCGTTTTACCTGCTCCATTTCTTCCAAACAGTGCGAGCCGTTCTCCTTCCATCACATCCAACGACACATTCTCAAATAAAGATGTCCCGTTCCAATCCTTTACTACATTGCGAATACGCAAAATCGTTCTCATACCGATCATCCTTTCCCAGCCCGGTTTTTTGACCCCGGAAGCAATAAAAAAAGCCGCAGAAGGCTGCGGCTTGCATACAAGGAATATAGAATGACTGTTATGAATCGTTTCAGAACATACGCTTATGAAAAATAACACCGTAAACGAATAAGCCAAATCCCGTTCCGGAATAAACGCATACGTCCCTACATTCATTTTCAGACACACTTCTCCCGTTGCAGCTTACAGCCGCCTGCCAGTAACTGTGCAGTTAAGTGGGAAAATCAGTGTGCTTACTTCATCGGACGTATGGTTACCTTCCTTTTTATGGGATAATTACTTGCGGTTAGTATAGCAGATCACAACACATTTGCAAATAACCCTCGTTATTTTCCAAATACCAAAGTTGTATTCGACGAGCCTGCATATTTCGTTACAAACTCTTTAGTATATTCAGGAGTCTGAACTTGATAGCTATAGTTCTTGCTTGGATTCCAGTTGGTTACACGCGATTTTTGGTTGTTGATGGTGGGAAAACTCCCTACATCTTTAAACTCGCCATTGCCTTTATCATCAAGAATACCGCCCTTTTCACTACCTTTTCCAAAGTAGTTGTACTCAGAATAGATTCTTGCATTCGTAGCAATGGTATAAGCAAGCTGAAAATTATTAATATAATTATTTTTAACATGGAAATATCCATATCTCATGAGTCCTGGACCACGTACAAGTAAGTTTTCAAAATAATTATTAGCGATCGTGATATGGGGCATGCCATCATAATTTTTATTGCCATCATCAGGATATCCCAAAATGAGACCATATTTATGATTAGCAAATTTGGAGTTACTAATGGTTACATAATCAGCCGATTGGCCTATGTACAAAAGTTTGTCCAGATCCGAGCCATTTGCATTATAACTGTGACCTGCAAACGTAACATGATCAATCCAATAATTTGTGCCCGCAGTAAGATAAAGTTGGATGTCATCGTTACCGTTAATGTTGGCACTGTGCTCAAAAGTTAAATTTTGAAAGATCACATTTCCCGAATTATTTGTTGTTTTCAAATGAATGTTAACCAGTTTGTTTTGCGCATAAGAACCAATGAGCGATTTGTTAGTACCAATGTTGACCACGGTTTTAGAGGAGGCAGAGATATTTTTTTCGATGACCAGAATTTTAGGAGTTGAATCCCCTAACTGGTTTTTCAAATCGTTTAGATTATTGATATAGATAATCTGACCGCCTTTTCCCCCTGTTGTGGCAGGCTTAGTAGCTCCATTTTCACTTTTAGCCTGTCCGGCAAAACCAGTCATTCCATTCGTCGACGTATTCGGAAAATCAGCAGCGGCGAACGTAGAACTTGCAGGGAAAGTAAGCAGCACCAAAGTTAATGCTAAAAACAGAAAAGAAATTTTCCTCATTGCAACTACACCATCCTTTTTTAAGTTAAATCCCAACAATGCGACTATACTTATTTTTTAGTAAATGGTAAATAGTTCTTTTTATCTGTTTATATAGCATATAAGCTAAATATTTTATATTTTATTTTGTGTGGCAATGTAAAAATAGTTCGTAAGAACGCAAAAAGCCGTGATACCCCATTGGCACCCCGGCTATAATGTATTTATCTACTCCAAACAAAACTCCAAACAAAACAAAAACCCTTGCGTCACAAGGGTTTCGAACTTCTTAAAATAGTAAGCGGGTGATGGGAATCGAACCCACGCTATCAGCTTGGAAGGCTGAAGTTCTACCATTGAACTACACCCGCATTTTATAATATCTCGATTCTTATGTATGGCACGCTTAACCTATCGTCAACCAGCTGAATCAGGATGTTATTTAGTATAACTTATCTTTCAGCAAAATGCAAGCATACTACATACTATCCTGAGCCAGCCAATTCATAGGTTCACGTAAAAACAATTTTTCAAAGATTTCTGCCGGAATGGGGCGACTAAAGTAATACCCCTGACCCTCATGACAATCTTGTGCCTGCAAAAAATGAAGCTGCTCCTCATTCTCTACCCCTTCAGCCGTAACCTTCAGCTTCAAATGGTGAGCCATGGAGGCAATAGTAGATACAATTGCTGCATTTTTGCTGTCGACCAGTACCTCATTTACAAAGGAACGATCAATTTTTAGACGATCAATCGGGAGATTCTTCAAATAATGCAATGAGCTATAGCCAGTTCCAAAATCATCAATACTGATTGCGACACCAATAGCCTTTATTTTTTTTAACTGTTCAAAGGCTCGATCCTTATCAAAGGTCATACTCTCGGTAATCTCCAGCTCTAGATAGCGTGCTTCAAGTTCCGTATAGGTCAAAATGCCCCGAATTACATCCACCAGCTTTTTTTGCTGAAATTGGCGCATGGATAAATTGACCGAAATCGGGATTGGTGGGTACCCAAGCTCCTGCCAATGCTTATTTTGCAGACAGGCCTCCCGTAACACCCATTCCCCCAAGGGCACAATTAAACCACTTTCTTCAGCCACCGGAATAAAATCGCCTGGCATCACCATCCCACGATGAGGATGATTCCAACGCACCAGCGCCTCCAAACTCGTTAGCTCGCCACTTTGCAGGTGGACACGAGGTTGATACACCAATGAAAATTCCTCATTTTCAAGCGCTCGCCGCAGATCATTTTCCAGCTGGAGTCTTTCATGCGCTCGCATCTGCATCGAACTAGCATACCGCTGAAAATTCACTCCCTGCTCTTTAGCACTATGTACAGCCGTATCCGCCTGCTGAATAAGCTGTTCACTCTGATTCGCATCCAACGGGTACAAAGCTATACCAACGCTCACCGTCACATGATAAGACTCACCATCAATATCGAAAGGCAGATCGAACAGCTTCACCATATCATCAATACGACTTCTCATAGCATCTGTATCTTCGTATCCCGTTAGAAGAAAGGCAAATTCATCTCCGCCCATGCTAAAGACAGCTTCCCCTTCATGGCTAAAATGCCCCAAGCGTTCGCCTACTGCATACAGCAAATAATTTCCTGCCATATGTCCAAGCGAATCATTAATCGCCTTGAAACGATCAATATTTAGAACTAAAAGCGCTACTGTCTCATCCGATTTCAATGATTTGCGCAATATTTTATCTAAACGTTGGGAAAGGCGGCGACGATTGGGGAGTCCTGTTATATCATCATTATAAGCAATGTGATTAAACTCAGATTCGGCTGCCTGTTTTTCACGATAAGGAACCAGAACCATCAACCGGACCAGCCCGCTCAACATGTTATAGAATGCTATCGCGTTGGTCAAAAGTCCCAATAGGTGATTAATATCGCTCATTTGCTCAGAAAATAAATAGAACAACTGACTCACAACACACAGTCCAATTCCACGAACCATAAGCAACATGCCTAACTCCGCCGGGCGGACTTTCCGATATTTTCGCACCCCGAAAATAAAAGTGAGCACAAGCAGTAACATGACAGCCAGATTTAACGTCCAGCCCAGGTTGCCTATTTCGTATCGTATACGTAGATCCGGTAAGCCTGCACCAAATTTCTTAATAACTCCTAGAATCAGCAAAGTGCAGCCTATCCCTGCCCACAAAGCCACTGTCTTGTATTCAGACTTCGTCTTGCTAAACGGGAGGAAACAAACACATAAGAGCAAGACAGAAGTAAAGGCACGATTTACAAATAGCAGCCATAACGAAATGCCCGGAGACAAAGCAAAGTCCGTCAGGCTTACGAAACTAAACGAAACAATATGAACAAGGTAAAGCAGACCAGCCACTAAAAACGTCGGGGCAATAAGAAGTCTCTGCAAGGATAACTGTTCCAGTAAAACGGACCAGGATTGATAAAAAATAGAAAAACAAATCGCAGCACAGGCAAACCCTATGATCGGATATAACAAGAAAAAAACATTATGGGAGTATATCTTATTCAAAGTTACGTGAAATAACTGAACCAAGACAAACAAAACTATCGCAGCAATGCCGATACCTATCGTTTTTTTTACTTCCAGCCGTATACTCATTCAGCCTCTTCAGCCCCCTGCATATCGGAGATTCCGATCATCTAAGACGTTTGACAGCTTTGGAAGCCGTTGTTTAAGTCTATAGTATCAAAAATAATGTTGTATTCTGGTATATAATAGCATTTAATCTGTGAAAGGTGAATCATTTTTTTGTCTTAAATTCATGAATTCATTTTCGCATTTACGCAAATAACCGAGCTTACAGCACCAAAAAAGCGCATCATCTTGTCAGATTATGCGCTTCAGATAACCTTTTCCAAAAAGGTGATACCTATACCCCAACGCTGCACAACATAAAAGAAATAGTATGTACAGGACCCCTCTGCGAAAACCTCCCCATATTAAACTACAGGAAGCGTGATTTTGAATTGTGTGCCACTTCCATGTTTACTGTCTACATGTATGAAACCTCCGTGATTTTTGATAATTCGATAGCTCACAGCCAATCCCAACCCGGTTCCACTTTCTTTTGTTGTAAAAAAAGGATCAAATAAACGCGTCAATGTATTGTGATCCATACCTAATCCGTTATCTTCAATACAAATGTGGACATAATTGCCCTCAAGCACTGTATGAATATCGATGCAGCCCTCTCGTTCCCCACCCATGCTTTCAATGGCATCCATTGCATTTTTAATCATATTGAGAATAACCTGCTTAATCTGCTTCACATCAATGGAAACCTTCATGAGCTCATCATTTTCGTCCAATGCAATCTGGCAACCCTTCATCAATGCTTCGCTTTCTGTCAGCATCACTACTTCTTTCAGCAGCCCCATCACAGATACAGCCGTTTTTTGCGGAGCCGAAGGCTTGGACGAATTTAAGAACTCATAAATAATGTCGTTCGCACGATCAATTTCTGTTAATATAATGCGGGCATACTCATCCCTGCCCAACTCCACCAAATGCGGTCGAAGCAATTGAATAAAGCCCCGGATTGCGGTAAGCGGGTTACGAATTTCATGAGCAATAGAGGCCGAGATGCGTCCCAGCATCGCCAGCTTATCGTTTTGATATGCTGTCTGCTCAATCTGCTTATAATCCGACACATCCTTGACGCTAAACAAAAAATCGCCATCCATCTGATCACCATAGGTTACTGTTATCAACCAATGCCGACCATACTCATCAATTAACTCATGATAGCGCTTTCTATGAAAGATAGTTTCTTTATAAATCCGCATGATTTTCTTCTTCTTAAACCGGCTTAACTCAGGATGATGCAAAATTTGCATCAAATTGCGACCTGCTAGCGAACTCCGTGGTAGCTCCAGCAATTTCGCCATTTGCACGTTAATAAAGGTCAGTACCCCGTCACTGTCAAACAGCATGATACCACTATCCAGGTTCTCCAGCACATTTTCATACTTGTTATTGGCGATCTGTGTGGAAGGACAAGCTCCCACGGTATCAAGCAAGGCTTCTTGGAATTCACTGATCATGCCAGGCTTCCCCCTTGTTTCGGAATGACAAACTGGCCGTATCGGACGCGTAATAATCTTGAAGAAAAGAAAGGCATCTATCGACTACCCTTCAATGGTGTAGAAAACAGTTACACAGAAATCCGACCATCTCTTTCCAATTCCAGTCTTATTTTATGATAGACAAGATTAAGGATCGCAGTCAATCGGAAAAAGTGTCGAATCCAAATTTTTATCCTGTTTTCTTTCGTCATAATATCTGCGCAACATTACCAAAATGAAAAATGAAGTTAGGAACAAGCGCCCTACACACCAAAGAAGCTCTCCAGAATTGAGAGCTTCTTTGGTGTGTAGGATGTCAACTGCCGCTCTTATTATGTTGAAGCCGGGATCGTCTTTGGCTCATAACGGCCAGTCTTCTCTTAAGCTCTCCCTGCCATTTTTCATCATTCATCTGTTTGGCTACCATCAATAAATCCAGGGATATGTCAATTTGACGCTTCACAATTTCAAACGCATCTTCACTTTCACGATTCACACAATTTTCAAATATCGTATCATCGTCTTCCATGACATAATCCTGAAAATCAATCTCGCTTGCCCCATCTCCATGTGCATATTCAGCCAAGATTTCATACTCATTTTCGACTTTATAATGAACTTCAATGCGACGACATACCGGGCAAAACAGCAAAGGAACATTATGAACTTGGGTGCGGTAATGCTTCAGCGTTCCCTTGGTTCCTACCATGCTTGCTCCACAGCAATAACTCATCCGGGCTCAGCCTCCTCTGAACAAAACCTGTTCTGCCTTGCTTATCTTCTACAATACCTTATTCGCTTTCGTCAGGCAAAATTCCTCCAGAACACAACAACATTTCCATAATTATTTGTTACCTCACTCTGCGTTGCCTCATTAAACAGGCTGTCCTCACATTTTCCGCTGCACAGAGCAGGCAAGCAAGCCCCCAATAACGGTAGAGTAACCGCTAGTTGGGGGCTTGTTTGTTTAATTAATTTCAACTTGTGAAGCTTATATTACAGATTTTGATCGCCTGGTTTCCAGTTCATTGGGCACAAGCCACCGGATTGCAAAGCTTGCAGTACACGCAATGTTTCTTCTACACTGCGACCTACATCGTTGTGGTTAACCACTTGATATTTCAATTCGCCTTCTGGATCAATGATGAACAAGCCGCGCAATGCAACGCCTTCTTCTTCGATCAGAACGCCATAATCGCTTGCTGTTTTTTTCGTGATGTCAGAAGCCAATGGGAAGTTCAGTTTGCCTAGACCGTTGTTTTCTTTAGCTGTGTTGATCCATGCTTTGTGACTGTGCACGGAGTCTACACTGATACCCAGAATTTCAGTATCCAGCTCTTTGAATTGGTCAGCAGCATCGCTCAATGCTGTAATTTCCGTAGGGCACACAAAAGTGAAATCCAGTGGATAGAAGAAAAATACGAGCCACTTGCCACGGTAATCGGAAAGCTTCACCGAACCAAATTCTTGACCGTCTCCAGTCACTGTTTCCAATGCAAAATCAGGGGCGGGTCTTCCTACCAATCTTTCTGCCATAATATGAAATCCTCCTTTAAAATATGTAAGAAAAACACCACATGTGCTTTCCTCAATCATCTGTATTGTAATAAACAACAACTTACTTGATAAATGTTATCATTCGCTGAAATCAAAGTCAATATTGTAACCATTACTTTTTTATAATTATTTTAAACTAGCTTAAAAATTCACATTTTATTCACATTTTGAACCTTTGAATATACAAATAGCTCCTGATTGCTCAGGAGCTACTGTGCTAAACATTTGCCAAAAAGCTAGACTGTATAACCTTACTATATAATAGGAAGCTTTTTTTCAGAACGGGTGCATTTACGGAGCTTTTAGCGAATAGCTGCAGCGATCAGATCACCCATTTGAGTTGTCGAGATTGCTTGAGATTTATCCACCGCAATATCCGCCGTACGGTGCCCTGCATCCAGTACCTCAGCTACGGCTTTCTCAATGGCATCTGCTGCTTTCTCGTACCCGAAGGTAAGACGGAACATCAAAGCAACGGACAAAATCGTTGCAATGGGATTCGCCAGGCCTTGACCTGCAATGTCAGGCGCCGAGCCATGTACCGGCTCGTATAGGCCGAAGCTGCCTTCTCCCAGTGATGCGGAGGAGAGCATGCCGATGGATCCAGTCAGCATAGCCGCTTCGTCACTGAGAATGTCACCAAACATATTTTCCGTCACGATGACGTCGAAGCTAGATGGACGACGCAGCAATTGCATGGCGCAGTTATCAACCAATACATGCTCCAGCTCGACATCCGGGTAGTCTACAGCAACCCGGTTCACTACTTCACGCCATAAACGGGAAGTTTCCAGTACATTAGCCTTATCCACCGATGCAAGTTTTTTGCGACGTTTTTGTGCAATTTCGAAAGATTGGCGCACGATACGCTCTACTTCTGTTACATTATATGCGCAAGTATCAACTGCTTCCTCACCCTGAGGACTTTCTCGTCTGAACTTCTCGCCGAAATAAATGCCGCCCGTCAGTTCGCGCACCACGATCAGGTCCGTTCCTTCCAACACTTCCGGTTTCAATGTAGACGCGTCCTTGAGACAGTCAAAGACGACAGCAGGACGAAGATTCGAAAACAGACCGAGCTCTTTGCGAATGCCCAGCAGCCCGGTTTCAGGACGAAGTTCCTTTGGATTGTTATCCCATTGTGGCCCTCCTACCGCACCCAGCAGAACAGCATCTGCAGACTGACATACTGCCAGTGTTTCTTCCGGTAATGGTGTGCCCTTCTTATCAATGGCAATCCCGCCGAACAGCGCATGCTCCGTTTCAAATGAAAAGCCGAATACTTCTTCCGTACGTTTCAAAATTTTCTCTGCCTCTGCGACCACTTCAGGTCCAATTCCATCTCCCGCTATTACCGCAATCTTTTTAACGTCTGCCATCACGTACACTCCTCTTGTTATACAGCCATACAACCGTATTTTTCATACCTTCTTTGTAACATATATGGCAGGGCTTTGACCAAGATATAGAATCTATCAATTCAATAGGCACAGCCTATAAGCTGGTTTTTTCATCAGAAAAAAAGAAAACAGGACCGGAAAAACCCGACCCTGTAAACCCAACTCTTAAGTCTGCATAAAAACTAAGATTTATAATCTACGCGATTACTGTAGTTTTTACGCTTGTCGATTAAACCATTCAGCGCATCCACGTAAGCCCGAGCACTTGCTTCCAGAATATCGGTGCTTACCCCGCGTCCCTGTACAGACAGTTCGTTTTGCGTCAGCACTACATGGACTTCACCCAGAGCGTCCTTACCATGGGTAACAGACTTGATGGAGTAATCTGAAAGTACAACGCTCTCACCGCTGGCTTGATCAATCGCATTATAGATCGCATCGACTGAACCATTTCCTTCAGCTTCTGTCTCAATAACCTGATCTTCATCGTTAACCAGACGCACTTGTGCGGAAGGCGTAGCCTTATTCCCGTAGGTAACAAAAATCGTTTCCAGCTTGAAGACTTCAGGTGCATCAGCCAATTTTTCTTCCAGCAATGCCAAAATATCATCGTCCGAAACTTCCTTTTTCTTATCAGCCAAATCCTTGAACTGCCCAAAAGCGCGATTCAGATCTTCTTCGTTCAATTCGTAGCCCAACTCGATCAAACGCTCACGGAAAGCATGACGACCTGAGTGCTTACCAAGTACCAGCTTGCTTTCTTTTAGACCGATACTTTCTGGTGTCATGATTTCATAAGTCGTTTTCTCTTTCAGCATGCCGTCTTGATGAATACCTGATTCGTGCGCAAAAGCGTTGGCTCCAACAATTGCCTTGTTGCCCGGCACTACCATCCCCGTCAAACGGCTAACCAAACGGCTCGTGCGCGCAATTTCAGACAATTGAAGAGACGTTTTGGCCTGGAAAAATTCCTGTCTCGTCTCCAGTGCCATGGCGATTTCCTCAATGGCCGTGTTTCCAGCACGTTCACCGATACCGTTAATGGTTCCCTCGATCTGATCCGCGCCATTCAGGATGGCAGCAAGTGTATTAGCAGTAGCCATTCCCAGGTCATTGTGGCAATGTGCACTCAATTGAATCTTCTCCACATCGATTACATTTTCCTTAATATGTTTGAATATATTTCCATACTCATAGGGTGTCAAGTAACCTACCGTATCTGGAATATTGACGACAGAAGCTCCTTCTTGTACAGCCATGGTGACCATTTCAACCACAAAATCAAGCTCTGTACGGCCTGCATCTTCCAAGGAAAACTCCACTTTAGGCAAATATTTCAACCCATAGCGTATGGCAGCACGAGCAGTTTCCAAAACCTGTGCCTTCTCCATCCGCAGCTTATGTTGACGATGAATAGGAGAGGTTGCCAAAAAAATATGGATACACGGGTCCTGAGCTCCCTTGAGTGCCTCGCGAACTGCATCAATATCCTGTTCCCTTGCACGCGAAAGACCAATCACCGTCGAATTTTTTACAGCTTTTGCTACTGCATTAACAGCTGCCAGATCACCCGGAGAAGCAGCCGGGAACCCAGCCTCCATACGATCAATTCCCAGCTTCTCCAACTGATGAGCGATCTCCACTTTTTCACGAGTATTCAAGTTCACGCCAGGTGACTGTTCTCCGTCTCTCAACGTTGTGTCAAATATATATATTTTGCGCAACCTAACGCACCTCCTCAGGATTAGGACCCTTAAATTACAATGCGGCTCACGCAATAAGCAGGGCCGCATTGTAATTAATATTTATAAATAATGCATGTAGTCGAATTCATAGTACAAAAGATTATTACTTTTTGATCCAATGCATCATTTCACGCAATTGTCCGCCCACCACTTCAATCGGATGGTTAGCTTCATTACGACGAGTAGCCGTCAGGAATGCACGTCCAGATTGATTTTCAAGGATGAAGTCACGAGCAAATTTACCTTGTTGAATGTCAGTCAACACATCCTTCATGGCTTTCTTCGTATCTTCCGTTACCACACGTGGTCCAGTTACATAATCGCCATATTCCGCTGTATTACTGATGGAATCACGCATCGTTGCCAATCCACCTTCATACATCAAGTCAACGATCAGCTTAAGCTCATGCAAACATTCAAAGTATGCCATCTCAGGAGCATAACCTGCTTCAGTCAATGTTTCAAAGCCCGCTTTTACAAGTGCGCTCACGCCGCCACACAATACCGCCTGCTCACCGAACAGATCCGTCTCCGTTTCTTCACGGAAGGAGGTTTCAATTACGCCCGCACGTGTACAGCCAATGCCTTTTGCGTAAGCAAGTCCGATTTCTTTGGCCTGACCCGTTGCGTCCTGCTCAATTGCGATCAGCCCCGGTACTCCAAACCCTTCTACATAAGTACGACGTACCATATGTCCTGGGGATTTTGGAGCAACCAGCAATACATCGCTATCTTTAGGAGCTACGATTTGTCCAAAATGAACGTTAAAACCATGGGAGAACAAAAGAGCTGCGCCTTTTTTCAGGTTAGGTTCAATTTCATTTTTGTACACAGAAGCTTGAGTTTCATCAGGTAACAAAATTTGAACCACATCTGCACGGCTTGTTGCATCAGCTACGTTCAGAACTTCAAAACCGTCGTTTCTTGCGACATCAGCCGATTTGCCTTCACGCAAACCAATAACAACATTCACACCACTGTCACGCAAGTTTTGTGCTTGAGCATGCCCTTGGCTACCGTAACCAATAACGGCCACTGTCTTTCCTTTCAATACGCTGAGTTCTGCATCTTTTTCGTAGTACGTTGTAACTGCCATGGTTAATTTCCTCCTTTTAATTGGACCCTTCATAATGAGCGGGTACTCCAAGAGACTTTCCCTCGTGATTAGCATCTAAAAATCTCTTCGAGTCCCCGCTCTTATGCGGGCGGTTCTTTATTGATGTAATGCGCTATAAGCGGTAATTCGTTAAAGCTCCATATTAAGCATTGCCACGTATCATAGCTGTAACCCCGGTTCGAGTCAACTCCCGAATACCGTAAGGCTTCAACAACTCGATCATGGCATCAATTTTTTCTGTATCGCCAATGACCTGTACAATCAAACTCGTCGTTCCAACATCAATTACAGCTGCTCTGAATGTTTCTACCACGCCCATAATCTCTGGCCGTTGAGGCGGTTCTGCCTTTACCTTTATCATCGCCAATTCCCGGGCTACCATTGGTTTGGAACTGAGATCGATGACCTTGATCACATCAACCAGCTTGTAAAGCTGCTTTTCAATCTGCTCTAGGTTGTTCTCATCCCCTACAGTCACAATGACCATACGGGATAATCCAACTTCTTCCGATTGTCCCACAGTTATGCTCTCAATGTTAAAGCCGCGGCGACCGAACAGGCCGGACACACGTTGCAAAACGCCGGGTTGATCATTTACCAGTACAGCAATGGTATTTTTTGTTGTCATTTTACTCGTCCCCCATCAGCATTTGATCAATTGTCGAACCTTGCGTCACCATTGGATATACGTTCTCTTCCTTGCTGACTACAAACTCGACAACGACCGGTCCGGGTGTATCAAGCGCCTCCTGCCAAGCCCGACGTGCCTCTTCCTTATTCGTAGCACGCAGCCCTTTGACACCGTATGCTTCGGCAAGTTTCACAAAATCCGGACTTCCCGCCAGGTCAATGTGACTATACCGATTGTTATAGATCAATTCCTGCCATTGGCGAACCATTCCAAGCACCTGGTTGTTGATAATTACGATTTTAACCGGAATGTTATTGATTGCACAGATGGCTAATTCCTGCGAACACATCTGCATACCGCCGTCCCCGTTAATCGATATTACCAATCTGTCGGGATTGGCCATTTGAGCACCGATTGCAGAAGGGAAACCAAATCCCATCGTACCGAGTCCACCAGAGGTGACCCATGAGCGTGGCTGATTGAATTTGTAATACTGCGCTGCCCACATTTGATGCTGTCCCACGTCTGTCGTTACGATTGCACCACCCTTGGTCGTTTCATCCAACAACTCAACAACCCATTGTGGTTTAAGCACCGTTTCAGAATCCTTATAAGAATAAGGTTTCTCATTCTTCCAATGCTGAATTTGCGCTCTCCATGCATCTGCCAGGTCCGCACGTTTCACATCCTGATTCAGCAATTCCAGCACTGCCTTCACGTCACCCACGATAGGAATATCCGCTGCAACATTTTTTCCAATTTCAGCAGGATCGATATCAATGTGGACGATTTTAGCTTGAGGAGCAAACCCATCCAACTTGCCTGTTACCCGATCATCGAAGCGGGCTCCGATACAGATCAACAGATCTGACTGTTGAATCGCCTGATTGGAGGTGTATGTTCCATGCATCCCCGGCATCCCCGTCCACAGTTCATGTCCACTTGGGAAACCACCCAATCCGAGCAATGTTGTCGTGATAGGAATTTCCGTTTTACGAACAAACTCGTAAAGTGCTTCATGTCCACCGGAGTATACAACTCCTCCACCTGCCAGAATGAATGGACGTTCTGCTTCGGAAATAGCTTGAGTTAGCTTGTCTAGTTGAATTTTGTTGGGCAACACTTTCGGGTTATAACCCCGCATGGTCACAGGTTCCGTTTGTGGGACAAACAACGTCTGGGCTGCAGAAATATCCTTCGGAATATCAATCAGTACCGGTCCCTTGCGCCCTGTGTTGGCAATATGAAATGCCTCATGGATGATTCGCGGTAGATCCTCTACATCTCTTACCAGATAGCTATGTTTCGTAATCGGCATTGTAATCCCCGTAATATCGGCTTCCTGGAAAGCATCCGTACCGATCAGGGAAGATACAACGTTACCCGTGATGACCACCAACGGCACCGAATCCATAAAAGCCGTCGCAATACCAGTTACCAGGTTTGTCGCTCCAGGTCCGGAAGTCGCAATACAGACGCCCACTTTACCGCTCGCCCGTGCATAACCATCTGCCGCATGAATAGCTCCTTGTTCGTGACGAGTGAGGACATGCTTGAAATCCTTAAAGCCATACATGGCATCATAGATATATAACACTGCACCACCAGGATATCCGAAGACACAATCTACTCCCTCCAGCAACAGGCTACGGAGTAAAATTTCCGAACCTGTAATCACTTCAGGCTTCATCCACTTTTCACGTAATTCATTGGTTGACCTAACTTCAGGAATTTGTGCACTCATTGGTCATCCTCCTTTACAAAATTTACATACATCTGACATTTGTAAAAACAAAAAAACCTTTCATCCCTAGAACAGACTTGCTGTTACTGAGGGACGAAAGGCTGTAGCTTCCGTGGTACCACCCGTGTTTGCCCGATATTTCGCAATATCGAACCTTGGCAGGTACAGAAATCACAAAGGATCTCCATATCTGGCGTCTGTAACGTAGACCGTACGATTTTCCCTAATAGGTGATTTAGTACGCCGTTAATACCATCGGGCCCAAATACTTTTCAGGAAAACAGCTCCAAGGTGAGCTCGTTAAAAAGGGATTTTGGTGAAGCTTGCAGCTAATGCCTCACTCTCTGAACAAAAGAGCCCTAATCACTTCGTCCTCTTCATTGCCGTTGAGTTCATGTCATTCTTTCAAATGTTTAGACACATTATATGTCTCCCATCTGGGATAGTCAATACCCATATTTCATAAAAATTTATGTTTCTTTTCTGAAGCACCTCCGAGTCGCACGCTTGTAAGAGGTACCCGCATATTATAAAAAAGACCACACGGTGAGACAGTACACTCCTCCAAAGCCACGTCTTATCTTGTTAAAAGGGTAGAAAAGGAGGCCCGTTTATGATTCGAAAACGCAGCTCTCAAGATGACAACATCATCTTTCGTCTAATCGAGCAAGAGCTTGTCCCCCTATCACATTTAAGTGCCCAGGAAATGGAACAAATACGCAAAGAATTACCCCGGCGCTTAAACCGGGGCATCACTTTTGTAGCTTGCAGACCGGATAATGCACAGGTTGTTGGCTTCATTCATGTTATGCTGCATGGCGAACTATTATACATTGATTTGATCGCAATCTCTTCGGCTCATCAAGGTATGCGATACGGAAAAAAACTGCTTGAGCATGCCGAACACTACGGACGACTGCGTCGCTGCAAGCGGGCTAAAGTGATGGTGGATGAAGACAATATCAGGGGGATCCACTTTTATCTGCGTCATCAATATCAAATGCTGCGATACGTAGCTTTGAGCCGATGCCACGAACTCGAAAAGTTACTGTAAAAAGTATCTTTTTCGGGCTCAGGATTTTGTATGACTAAAATAAATTAGGGTAATACGGATATCCTACCCCGGGGTATCCCCCGTCTGTATACGGGCCTGGTTGCGGACCATATCCTGGTCCTCCATAGCCCGGACCGTAGCCACCATATCCCCCACCATAGGCACCAATGTATGGAGCTGTGCCGATGGCAAGCAAGTCAAACAGCACCAGAGGAATAATTGCCTTCGTGTTCACTTTTTTCTTGCGGTTTGGTTGAAGAACCAGTCGGTTACCCGAAATGCGAATCAGCTTGCCGCTGACCTGGGAACCATCCTTGCGAGTAGCAAAGATGACTTTGCCGACAAGCTTCTCCACCTGCTTTCTGGTTACTGCCTGTTTCATCGTATTTCCTCCTTCTTCTCAACGGATGGACAGATTGAACGGCTCCTTGATAGCTCATCACCACCACAAAATAGACCGGAGCTGACAGGGGCCGAGCGTCCCGTCCAATCTGCATAGCACAGTCTATTCCATTCATGCCAGTAGCGTATGTTTAAATGCCTGCACAATATAAAAAAATCTGATACCTGCATATGCAGATACCAGATTTTTTATACACCCATGTACATTTTGCAAAACATACAGCATCAGTTGTTTATAAGTTTAACGCTTGCTTGGATCATAAAGTTGACCCAAAGCGGCCGGAGCGCGTGAACGTCCGACAGCCGCTACCAGTACAATAATCGTCAGGAGATACGGCAACATAAAAATAATTTCCTGGGGAATACTTTGTGACCATGCGAACAGCTGCACATAGTTGCGAATGGCTTGTGAAAAACCAAAAAACACTGCTGCGCCAAAAGCACCGAGCGGATTCCATTTACCGAAAATCATAGCGGCAATAGCAATATATCCCTGCCCCGAAACTGTATTGTGTGAGAACATGTTGGTTGTAGTCAGAGTGATTGTAGCTCCACCAATCCCAGCCAACGCCCCACTAATCATCACACCAATATAACGAAGACGATTTACTTTAATTCCCACGGTATCGGCCGCTCCTGGATGCTCCCCAACGGAACGCAAACGCAAGCCAAACGGTGTTTTATACAAGGTGAAATATCCAATAACAACCAATAGAATAGCTAGATATGTCGTTGGGTAAGCTTGGAAAAAGGCTTTTCCTGCAATCGGGATATCCACAAGGTAAGGGATGGATATTTCGTTGAAACCCTGAATCCGACCGGTGTCACCATCACCCTCAAATAAAAGCTTGACCATATACAGTGTACTACCTGCTGCCAGAAAATTAATAACTATACCACTTATTACCTGATCAGCTTTAAAGGTAATAGAGGCTACAGCATGAATTAGCGAAACCAGAATACCGAACACCGCAGCTGACAGCACACCTACCCAAGCCGCAGAGGTGCCTCCTAGTCCAGCTTGCTCGGCATAAAATCCGCCAACACCCGCTGCAAACGCTCCAAATACCATAAGTCCTTCCAATCCGAGGTTCGTCACACCGGATTTTTCTGAAAAAACCCCGCCGAGAGACGCAAAAATAATCGCCGTCGCAAAAACGAGCGTTGTATGGATTAATTCACCAAGTGTTAACCAACTCATTTTACAACACCTTCTCTTTCTTCCGCTTGGAGTAGAGCGGCTTCACAACCCAACGTACAATACCTTGGGCCGCAATGAAGAAAATAATCGAGCCAATGACAACCCGGATAATTTCGGGCGGTACATCTGCGCTAAAGCTCATCCCCGCAGAACCATACGTAAGCGTTCCGAACAAAACAGAACCGAGCAGCACACCAAATGGGTTATTCATCCCAATCAGAGCTACGGCGATACCGTCAAAACCGGTTCCCGGTGATCCTGCCATGACAGATTGGTAATGGAATACTCCCAGCACTTCAAAGGCCCCTGCTAATCCGGCAAAAACTCCACTAATGAACATCGCTTTTATAATATTACGATTTACATTCATACCTGCATAACGGGATGCATCCTGATTAAATCCGACAGCCCGCAGCTCATAGCCCTGCTTTGTTTTCCACATAAAAATGTAGAAAAAGACTGCTGCCAGCACAGCAATAACCGTACCCCAATGTACCCGAGCATTCCCCATCATCTGGGACAGCCATTCGATGGAAATTGAAGCAGAAGGCTGAATATCCACAGAACGATTCTCACCTTCCATAAGTGCGAACTGATTGATCACCAAATTAGCCAAATACAGGCCGATCCAGTTCATCATAATACATGTAATAACTTCATTCACGCCTCGTTTGGCCTTCAAATAGCCAGCAATCGCAGCCCACAGGCCTCCGAAAACTGCGCCTGCAATCACAGCCAAAGGTGCATGAATGATAGCTGGCAACCCATGGAGTTTAATGCCCACAATCGAAGCAGCTGTCATACCTACCAGAAACTGACCTTCGCCACCAATATTAAACAATCCGGCGCGGGCCGCAAAAGCAAATGCCAACCCCGTCAAAATCAGCGGAGTCATCTCGCGGATAGCCTCTCCAAAGTTATAAGAATCTCCGTATACACGGCTAAACAAAGCAGAATAGGCCACAATAGGGTCATACCCGCCAATCAGCATCACGATAGCACCCAGAAGGAGACCCAAAATAATAGAGACCAGCGCCAGTACAAAGGAGTCTTTTGTGAATATTTTCAATAGATTAGCCATTCTCTACTCCTTTCTTCACTGCACTTCCTGCCATCATCAGCCCCAGTTCCTGGTCATTCGTTTCTTCTGGCAGCACTTCCCCGACAATCTTGCCCTCATATATGACAGCAATTCGGTCGGATACATTCATAATCTCGTCCAGTTCAAAAGATATGAGCAACACAGCTTTACCTTGGTCCCTCTGCGCAATCAGTTGTTTCTGGACAAATTCAATAGCTCCAACATCCAGACCGCGTGTAGGCTGTGCTGCAATGAGAAGGTCCGGATTTTTATCAATTTCACGTGCAATGATAGCCTTCTGCTGGTTCCCACCAGATAATGCTCTTGCCTTCGTGTGAATATCCGGTGTTCTAACATCAAACTTTTCGATGAGACTTTTAGCCTGTTTCTCTATAGCATCTTTGTTCAAGAAGCCATTTTTACTGTAAGGCGCCTGGTAATACGTCTCCAGCACCATATTTTCACTCATAGAAAAATCCAGCACCAACCCATGCTTATGACGGTCCTCTGGTATATGTGAAACGCCTGCCTCTGAAATTTTGCGTGGTGACTGATTGGCCACCTCTTGTCCGAGCAAACGAATGCTCCCGCCATCCACCTTGCGTAAGCCTGTCAAAGCTTCGATCAGCTCACTCTGTCCATTACCATCTACTCCGGCAATCCCCAAAATCTCGCCCGCCTTGACCTGCAGGTTCAACTCATTTAGAACATGAATACCATCCTTGTTTTTAGAAATTACATTGTTCATTTCCAATACCGTTTGTCCTGGTTGCGCAAGCTGCTTGTCCACTTTAAAGGACACACGACGGCCCACCATTTTCTCAGCCAGCTCATTTGGTGTTGTTTCAGACGTCTTGACCGTATCAATAACCTGACCTCGGCGAATGATCGTAACGGTATCTGCAATTTGCATGATTTCTTTAAGTTTATGAGTAATAAGAATAATTGATTTGCCTTCAGCCACCAAACGTTTCATAATGTCCAGCAACTCAGTGATCTCCTGTGGTGTCAGTACAGCTGTAGGCTCATCGAAAATCAGAATATCTGCACCGCGATAAAGCGTTTTAATAATTTCTACACGTTGCTGCATACCCACAGATATATCCTCAATTTTGGCATTCGGATTCACCTGAAGGCCGTACTGCTCAGACAACCGCTGTACTTCTGCGGCAGCCTTTTTATAATTGATTTTCAGACCCTTACGTGGCTCCGAGCCCAGGACAATATTTTCGGTAACGGTAAACGGCTGTACGAGTTTAAAATGCTGATGCACCATGCCAATCCCCAGATCAATCGCCTTATTTGGACTATCAATCTGTACAGGTTTACCTCCGATTTCAATGGTCCCTTCATCCGGCTGATACAGTCCGAAAAGAATATTCATAAGCGTAGATTTACCCGCGCCATTCTCACCCAAAAGGGCATGAATTTCTCCCTTATGCAGCTTGATGCTGATGGAGTCGTTGGCAACGATGCCGGGGAATCGTTTTGTAATTTGCTTTAACTCAACGACGGGGGTCGCTGCATCCATGAGATCACCCTTATACACTTTATAGTATGTGCTCCAATGAGCTGATTTTGCCCGTTATAATCCATATAACTCCAGACGTAAGAACAAGGCTAGTCTTATGAACCAGCCTTGTCGCCACCTCTATATTCTTCAATCCAAAACTTATTTCGAAGGAACTGTAATTTCGCCCTTAATAATTTTTTGCTTGTATTGTTCTACAATATCAAGCACGTCTTTAGGTACGTTTTTCGTTGAAGTGTCTGCCAAACCAATGCCATTATCCTTCAGAGCCAGTGTTTCGACACCGCCCTTAAATTTACCGTCAATTACTTCTTTAGATACGCGTTTTACAGCTTCATCTACACGTTTTACCATCGAAGTCAATGTTACGTCGTCACCAAATTCAAGCGATTGGTCTTTATCCACACCAATAACCCATACTTGCTGACCTTGTTGCTTACGTGCGAGTGCTTCGTTAAATACACCTGTACCAGATCCGCCAGCTGCATGGAAAATAATATCTGCACCGCTGTTATAGATCGTCGCAGCCGCTGCTTTACCCAGATCCGGCTTATCAAATGCACCTGTGTAGTTAACTTCCAATTTTGCATTTGGATTTACAGCTTTAATTCCTGCTTCGAATCCTTTTTCAAAACGTTTGATCAACGGGCTATCTTGTCCACCCACAAAACCAATTTTGTTTGTTTTAGTAAGCTTACCAGCTACAACCCCCACCAAGAAGGAACCTTCATTTTCAGCAAAAACAACCGATTTTACGTTAGGCGCATCCACGACACTGTCAATGATCGCCAAATTCTTGCTCGGGTTGTCTTTCGCTACTTGTCCAATCGCATTCGCCAGATTAAAACCGATTCCCCAAGTCAGGTTAAAATCACCCTTAACAAATTGGTTCAGGTTAGGAATATAATCTTGATCGGATTTACTTTGCAGGTATTTAACTTTAACGCCTGATTCTTTCTCAGTGGCTTGTAGTGCCTCCCAAGCAGATTGGTTAAACGATTTGTCGTTTACTCCACCCACATCTGTAACCATGCCGATTTGGACATTCGATGTTTTGGCAGAACCACCTGTGTCTCCACCATTTGCGTTGGACGCACCTTGATTTTTGTTACCGCAGCCTGCGAGAATGACCGAGATCGCCAGCAGCATAACCAAAGACATACTGAACATTTTCTTCATGCTGATACTGTTCCCCCTTAGTGTTAGATCCCTGGACTGTCTCTTTTCTTTGAACATGTACATGCTCATGCATGTCATTTACTGACGAGACAGATCGTACAGAAGACTTACTTTAGAGATTATACAATTATGATCGGCTAAAATCTAGACAATTAATAACCTTGGGTCAATTTTTTTTAAAACCTCAACAATGTAAGCGCTACAATCTTAAAAAAAACATACATTCTTCCATCCTACGTCATATTTATTCGTATTTTGGAGAAAACAAAGTCTTTTCCGTACCATTGAGTATGTACAAAAAAAGGCATCCCTACACAGCGTACTGCTTGGGATACCTCTTTACCACTTTCGTGGTTTCCACGCCTTCATTATGAATAATTAAGCGTTGATTTTGCCTTTAGCAACAGTTGCCAAAGAGTTGAATGCATTAATATCATTGACTGCAAGATCAGCCAAGATTTTGCGGTTAATGTCCACACCAGCCAATTTCAGGCCGTGCATCAATTTGCTGTAAGACAAACCGTTCAAACGAGCTGCTGCGTTGATACGCACGATCCACAGTCTGCGGAAGTTACGTTTCGTCTGACGACGGTCACGGTATGCGTAAACAAGCGATTTCATTACCTGCTCGTTAGCTGTTTTAAAAATGCGGTGTTTGGAACCAAAATAACCTTTAGCAAGCTTCAATACTTTTTTATGACGACGACGAACGACGAATCCGCCCTTTACTCTTGCCATATCAAATGACCTCCCAAATAATGTTTATACTTTCTTCATTGCCGTGCTGTGCTATTTCAGGTTAGCAAGACCTTGTTTCAGACGCTTAACGTCCCCAGGTGCCATCTCAGGGTTAGTACCCAGAACGCGTTTTGCACGTTTGGATTTGTGGGAAAGCAAGTGGTTTTTGTAAGCTTTGTAACGCATTACTTTACCAGTACCGGTAATTTTGAAGCGGCCTTTAAGGCTGCTATGTGTTTTCATTTTAGGCATTGAACTTCCTCCTTAATTTGTCATTGACTCTTTGGAGCCAATATCATAATCATGCTGCGTCCTTCGAGCTTGGGTTGGCGCTCCACGGTACAAAGATCAGCAACTTCCAATTTCACACGTTCAAGAATTTTTTGACCCACGTTAGCATGAGTAATTTCACGACCGCGGAAACGAACGGAGCATTTCACCTTGTCCCCTTCATTCAGGAACTTCACCACATTGCGAAACTTGGTTTGGTAGTCATGTTCCTCGATGTTGGAACGGAACCATACCTCTTTGATGTCAACGATCTTCTGGTTTTTACGGGCTTCCTTTTCTTTCTTCTGTTGCTCATAGCGGAATTTTCCGTAATCCATAATCCGACACACGGGCGGCTTCGCTTGAGGCGCCACGTTCACGAGATCCAAGTTTGCGTCAATCGCCATTTGCAAAGCTTCACGCGTCGGTTTAATCCCGATTTGTTCACCGTTCGCACCAACTAGACGTACTTCTCTCACTCGAATCTCATCATTGATCATATGTTCCTTACTAATAACCCTCCACCTCCAGAACCTGTTATTGTTGTATTGTGTTTAAGCACAAAAAAGGGATGACGACTACACAGCCGACATCCCTGTCTGATACTCAATTCATCATGAAAGTTCAATTCACAAATCATTGGATCATGACCAGCCGGCAATACCGGACAGGTGAGAAGTCGGACCTTCTACTTGTTAATCCATACTTTTCAATTAACATACTCAAATATCTTATCACGGTGCAATCGAGGTGTCAACACTTTAATAAAAATTGATGACACCGATCTCTAGTTCTACTCTACCGTCTAATTACCCTTGCTTGCTCTGCACCTCTTCTAGGCGAACGACACGCGTATGCTGGGTATGGCTCCATTGCTTGTTGTTCTGCGTGAAGAACGCATAGACCGTAATCGGATACCACGATATCGCATAGACCGGGAACAGCAATAAGTACAGATATACTTTTTTGAATGTGACCTTTTCCAAAATCATTGCGAGCACAAAAGTAGCAACATTCAAACCAATAGCTATAACACCGGTCCAAGCTGGCAACTGTACATAGATGTTCTCGATATTAGGTCCACCAAAGAAGGCGATATCTATCCACATAGCTACTGTCATCAAGAAGGTGAGCAGTACGATATACACGTTCAGACCATAAAGAGCCATATCGAATTTAATCAGGCTTCTATGCTTGATACTTTGCCACAGCAACGGGAAGAAATAACGACGAGCAACCGTGAAATGACCTTGCATCCAGCGCAGACGCTGTCTGGAGGAGGCTTTGAACGTCAACGGCTTTTCATCATATACCTTGGCATCGTAATTAAATCTTGGATATACGTTGCACTGCGTGCAGCGCATGGTGAATTCCAAATCCTCTACGAGACTTGTCGCACCCCAGCCCATTTCCTTAAGCAGATTTGTTTCAAAGCACATGCCTGTACCACCGAGGAAATTAGCCATGTTCAGATTGTGACGTGACAGCTGCCACAAACGGTTGATGTACCAATAAGATACCCCGTATGCCGCTGTAATCCAAGAATCCTCAGGATTCTTAGTATCAATGTACCCCTGGATAACACGGGCACCTGTACACAGATCATTGTTCATTTCACTCAAGAAATTGGTATGCGCCAAATTGTCAGCATCAAACATGACGATGGCATCATATTGGCGTGGCATAGCCCATAATTCCTTGAGCATCCACTCAATAGCGTAGCCTTTACCACGCAGATTCGGATTCGTACGTTCACAAGCATTCATGCCGTGAGCGCGAACGATGTCCGCAGTCTTATCTGTGCAGTTATCACAGATTACGAACACATCGTAAAGTTCCTTCGGATAATCAAGTTGCTTCAAATTTTCCATCAATGCTCCGACAACCTGTTCTTCATTGTGGGCAGCGACTAAAATGGCAAATGATTTTTCTGGAGCCGCGTGCTCTTTCCTTTTCTTCCGAACCAATCCGAACAAGGAGAATGCAAACTGATAGACTGCGATCACCGCCAGTATGACCTGGAGCGTCACAAAAATAGCGTCTAACATGATCTCTTGTTACCCCCTTTTTATACCCCTTAAAATCTTGCGTTTGTTTGTTTTCTATCTGTGTAGCGCAAGTTGCGGCGCTTTTCGCGCCTTTTCTGTAGTTTTTGACCCGACCCTTGCTTTCTTCATTGGCTGTGCGCAGCCTCCTTTTGGCTGACACAGGAACGCCATTACGATTTTCGTTGGTTTTCAATCTTTTGTCAAAGCCCTTAAACCGGTCTCAGCAGCAAAAAAACACAACAAACTCCCGTTTAAACCGGGAATGCAGCGCTGGACTTCTCATTCATGACGTTTAGGTCTTATTTTCATCCATTTGCTAACTTTTTATTTCTTTGGTCCCTCCTTTTTGTGGGCCAATTAGCAACCACTTCTAAACACTCTATCTTATTAGACGGATGAACGCAAAGAAAGTTATACAATACAGCTTATATTCCATTAACATTTTTGTGTAGAATTGAACCAAGTAAGTTATGAATATTTAGTGATTCTTGAAATGAACAGCGTTTAAAAATATGATGAGAGCAAGAGAATAATTACTTATGGTCTGATTATGTCAAAATGACTCAAAATATTTGCCGACTGACCTGAACCGGCAACCGGAGGAAACCAAATGCAACGTCTAGTCGTAAAACTTGTAAGTCTGGAGCAGCAGTTGTTCAAATGGATCAACGGACGCTTACACAACCGTTTTTTGAACTTCTGGCTTTATTATCTCACACATTTAGGCGGGGCTACCTTTACTATAGCCTCCACACTCCTTATTTGGTGGCTCGCTCCGAACCCGTGGAAAGATTCCGGTATGAAGGGAGCCATCGCTCTTGGGGTCAGTCACATCCCCGTAGCTATCGTTAAAAAGCTGTACCCGCGGATTCGCCCGTATTTAGCGCTACCAGGTACAAATACATTCCGCAACCCCTTGTCGGACCATTCTTTTCCCTCAGGGCACACGACCGCTATTTTTTCAGCTACCGTGCCTTTTATGCTACAGTCACCGATGCTAACACTGCTGCTGTTGCCTGTAGCGACAATTGTAGGTTTTTCTCGGATTTATCTAGGTCTCCACTACCCAACGGATGTACTTGCAGGAGCGGTGATCGGAACGTCTGCAGCAATAGGAACGGTTGCATTCTGGCCTTAAAGCCGATATGGTATGATTGAGAACATCCCAGCAGGAACAGGTGAAATGAGAGTGGCTAAAAAACGAGTGTTATTATTATCGGAAGGTTTCGGTGCCGGACATACTCAAGCTGCCTACGCGCTCTCAAGCAGTTTGCGGAAGCTTTCTCCGAATGTGCAGACAAGAGTGCTGGAGCTGGGGAGTTTTTTGAATCCAAGAATGGCCCCCCTTATTATTACAGCATACAAGAAGACTGTCGTATCGCAGCCTCGCCTAGTCGGATTGGTTTACCGTCATCAGTACAAAAAATCATTAAACCGTCTTACAACGCTCGCTTTGCACCGTCTGTTCTACACGCAGACCCGAAACATTCTCCGGCAGCTTCGTCCCGATTTGGTGGTATGTACTCATCCCATCCCAAGCGCGGTAATTTCACGTTTGAAGCGCTTAGGTTTACATGTTCCGCTTTGTACTGTTATTACAGACTACGATGCACATGGAACATGGATTAGTCCCGAGGTTGACCGGTACTTTGTATCTACGCCTGAAGTCATGCGTAAGCTGCGAGCACGCGGAGTACCCGTCTCGAAAATCCAGGTGACCGGTATTCCCGTTCATCCAAATTTTTGGGAACATCCTGGGCACGATGAAATTAGAGAACAATTTGGACTTAAACCCATCCCGACCGTACTCGTTATGGGTGGCGGCTGGGGCCTTATGAATGACGAAGTTATACATCGTTCGCTTACTCAGTGGAGAGAGAACATTCAATTTATTTTTTGTTTGGGGCATAATGATAAAATTCGTCGTAAAATGCAATTAGATCCCAGGTTTAATCATCCAAATATTCATATCTTCGGATTTACACGGGAAATCGACAAATTAATGGAGGTATCGAATCTGCTCATCACCAAACCCGGCGGAATGACATGCACCGAGGGATTGGCTAAAGGGATTCCGATGCTGTTTCACAAACCTCTCCCTGGACAGGAGGAGGAAAATTGTCAATACTTTACGGCTCAAGGCTACGGAGAACCGATTACTTCGCTGGATGTTGTCGTGAAATGGATGAACCGACTGCTACACGATTTTCCAGAAATCGTCCGCAAACGACAGGAGCACGTCCACAATGTAGCGCGATATTATCCTCTTCAGAGCGCACAGAGTATTTTGGATATACTGGAACCGAACAGGGTGCTTTCCTAAAAGGAAGCACCCTGTCTTATTTTATCCATTTGATCTTTTTTTTATTTCCCGTACTTTTCAAGGCGTGTTTTTCCGTACTCTTCCAAAGCATCTTGGCCGATCAGCACTTCGACTCGATGAATATTCATACCCTTGCCCATGAACTTTTGTTCATATTCCGTCATGACATGCTCCTCGTTGATCCCCTCACGATGAAGGTTTAACGAAATATTCGTCATTTGTAAACCGCTATCGGCAAACGAATTCAAAGAAAACTCAAATAGTGTCTCCGAATCAGTCTTAAAATGAATTTGTCCTTTTCTGTTCAAAAGCTGACGGTACTTGTCCAAAAAACGCGGATGCGTCAAACGACGACGTGCATGCTTGGCTTTAGGCCAAGGATCACTAAAATTTAGATAAATGCGTTCAATTTCTCCTGGTTCAAAAACATTCTCGATCTGTTCAATGTTTGCCAGTGCCAATTTAATATTAGGCGGCGTATCAACCTCTGAATTACTCCAGGCCAGACGGGACTTTTCTGTTGCACGGCGAACCAGCTCATCATACATATCAAAGCCAATATAGTTAACCTCTGGATTCCGGAAGCTCATTTGGCTTATAAATTGCCCTTTACCCATACCGAACTCTACATGAATGGGACGATCATTACCAAAAAGCTGTTGCCATTTCCCCTTATACTGTGCCGGCTCCAAGATGACTAGATCCTGCTGTTCTTCCAGACTTTCCCGTATTCCTTTTCTTCCGCGTAAACGCATGTTACTCCTCCATATACTCTGTTATCAAGGAAAAAGGAATTTCACCCCCGCTTGAAGATACGGAAATGAAATTCCTTTTTCAATATATTTGGATTGGGGTCCAACTAATTTAATTGTTCATAGTCTACCCCATCAGCAGGTGAAAAATCAATTGTCTTTTGGCAAGCCGCTCTGATTTTTTGACGTGCGGTCGTTCCAATCTGACGATCCTGCCCAAAACGGACACCAGTCAATGCCAACGCCTCATCAAAGGTTAACTCAACAGTAACTTTATCCATACGCGTCTTATCCTGCGCATTCATAAAAGATCACCTCACGGGTTATTTGTGATGGAACCGACGTGCACTTACCCTAAAACAGGCGTTAGAAACAGCATAGCTGCCTCCCTGAAGAATAATCATTAGCAACGGGATAACTTTTATCTTCAGGATCGAAAACAGTCCTTTTATTGTATGTCTGGTACCGCTTACAATATAACATATTGTGTAACCTTTTTCAATCCGCAACGCCGTGAAATCCGCACATTTTATTGACTTGTTCGGTCAAATGATTCCCAATGAAGACTAATTTTTGTTACAATAGGGTGATCGTAAAAAAAGGAGTACACCCATGAAAACAGATTTATTGCCTGCTCCTCTCCTGTGGGGAGATAAACGGTTCCACACTTGGAATTACGAAATGCGTGAGCAATTTCAAAATAAAGTGTTCAAAGTCATGCTAGATGCGGGTTTTACCTGTCCGAATCGCGATGGCTCCATCGCTAAAGGGGGCTGCACCTTTTGTAGCGCACGCGGATCGGGTGATTTTGCCGGGCGTCGTCGTGATGATCTGGTCACCCAGTTTAATACGATTCGGGATCGACAGCATCTAAAATGGCCAAACGCCAAATATATTGGCTATTTCCAAGCCTACACGAATACGTATGCCCCGGTTGAGGAACTGCGAGAATACTTTGAGGTAATTCTGGAGCAGCCCGGCGTTGTCGGTCTGTCCATCGCTACACGTCCTGATTGCCTGCCTGACGATGTAGTGGATTACCTTGCCGAGCTAAACGAACGCACGTACCTGTGGGTCGAAATGGGTCTGCAAACCGTCCATGAATCGACCTCAGAGCTGATTAACCGCGCTCATGATACTCAATGCTATCTGGAGGCGGTGGAAAAGTTGCGCAAGCGGAATATCCGCGTGTGCGCCCACATTATTTATGGTCTGCCCCAAGAGACGCATGAAATGATGCTTGATACGGGACGTGCAGTAGCGGCTATGGATGTGCAGGGCATCAAAATCCACCTGCTGCATCTCATGCGCAAAACGCCTATGGTCAAGCAGTATGAAGCGGGATTGCTACGCTTTCTGGAAAAGGACGAATACGTGAAGCTGATTGTTGATACGCTGGAGTTTTTACCTCCCGAAATGATTGTTCATCGGTTAACCGGAGATGCCCCACGCGATTTGCTAGTGGGACCCATGTGGTCGCTCAAAAAATGGGAAGTGCTCAATGCCATTGATCATGAACTGAAGTCACGCGAAACGTGGCAGGGAAAATACTGGAGGCAACCTTAAATGGGATTCCTATCCGTCCTGAGCTACGCTCATCAATTGGTGGCTACGCGGGTGCAGCCAGGCGATACTGCTATAGACGCTACCGTCGGTACAGGAGCAGATACGTTATTTCTGGCAAAAGCTGCTGGCAAACGGGGCCGTGTCTATGGCTTTGACATCCAGCAAGAAGCACTGCATTGCGCCCGTCGTCGACTGGAAGAAAACGCTTCACCTTCATTAGCAGAAGTATCGCTACTACTACAAGGTCATGAGCAAATGCGGGAGGCCGTTCCGGACATGCTGCATGGCAAAGTCGCTGCGGTCATGTTTAACCTCGGCTACTTGCCATCCGAAGGCGCCGATCCTACGGTCATCACGCATACGCATAGTACGCTCGTCGCACTGGATGCTGCCTTACAATTGCTGCGACCACGCGGCATTCTGACTGCCGTACTCTATCCAGGGCATGCTGGAGGAAGTGAAGAAGCAGATGCCGTTCTTCAATGGGCTTCTGCTCTCCCGGTCTCCAGCGGTCAAAGCATTATTTATCGTCAATTACAACGAGCCGCTTCACCTTACGTAGTGGCAGTTGAGAAGAAATAATGTCGGATTTTAAACTCAGGTTATGAGCGGCTTTTTTAGCCGCCTTACATATATCATTTTTTTAGCTCGTTTGGGCGCTATTCATCCCAGTTTATTGCCCATCAGCACGTTATTGATTTCCCTATTCTGTTAGATCACACTCATTTACTCATTATGGAGGAGAGAAATTATGCTAAAGCCATACCCGCTGCAATTTCAACCTGAGTTCAAAGAGAGAGTTTGGGGAGGACGGGCCTTAGAGCAATTTGGTCTAACCCCACCAGAAGGACATATCGGGGAAGGATGGATGATTGCCGATCATCCAAACGGAACAACAACGGTCATCAATGGTGAGCTGGCAGGCAAAGGACTGGATGAAATTCGCGAGACCTACGGGCAAGATTGGCTCGGGGCCAAGGGTGTATCGGAAAAAGGCGGACGATTCCCACTTTTGATCAAACTACTGGATTGTAATGATGACTTATCCGTTCAGGTGCATCCGACAGATGATTACAAAGGACTTCCAGCCGGAGAATTAGGAAAAACTGAAATGTGGTACGTGCTTGATGCCAAGCCGGATGCCAAGATTATTTATGGTCTGACCGAAGGTGTAACCCGCGAGAGTCTGCGTACAGCTCTTGAAAGTGGGGACATCCTCGGCAGTTTGCGACAGGTTCCAGTCGAAGCAGGCGATACATTCTTCATCCCCGCTGGAACCGTACATGCACTGTGTGCAGGCGTTGTCGTTGCTGAAATCCAGCAAAATTCGGATACTACCTATCGCTTATATGACTATAATCGCCCCGGACTGGATGGCAAGCCTCGTGAGTTGCATATCGAGGATTCCCTCAATGTAACCTCCTACGCAGGCGCAGGCGCAACAACGATGAAAACGGACGGCTTACAGCCTGGAAAATGGCTCCAGCTGGCAGCCTGTGAGTATTTTGTTGTGGAAAAGGGTATCGTAGATGGAAGTTGGGCACTTTCTACAACGGAAGACAGCTTCACCATTCTCGTGATTTGTGAAGGCAGTGGGACCATAACATGGAACAATAATACCGAGTCTCTTTCCTGTAAAGCTGGAGATTGCTTCCTGTTGCCCGCTAACCTGAACGGTTACACGCTGAATGACGGAATGACCGTACTTAGATCTTATCTTCCTTAAGGCTTAAAGGATGTGATGTCTAATTATGCGGGAATACACCTTCACCATCGCTGAAAATGATGGAACAGAGCTTTTTGCCTACCGCTGGCTGCCCGATCAGAATTTGCCCATTAAGGGGATTGTTCAAATTTCGCATGGTATGTGCGAGACGTCCTATCGGTACATCCGACTGGCCGAAAAGCTTACTGCTTGCGGTTACGGTGTGTATGCCAACGATCATATCGGTCACGGGCGCACGGCTGGTGATCCTGATAAGCTGGGTATGCCAGGAGCTGATGCGTTTAATCGAATGGCAAATGGCATGCTGGAGCTAGGCGAAATTGTGGCTAAGGAATTCCCTGAACAGTCTCGTTTTTTGCTGGGTCACAGCATGGGGTCCTTTTTAACCCAGAAAATTATGTATGACGATCGGCAGACGTATCATGGGTTTATTTTATCGGGAACCAACGGAAGACGTGGTCTTCTAAAACTCGGAGAGCAAGTTGCTCTACTGCAAGCCAAACTGCAAGGAATGGATCATCGCAGTATGTTGCTCAACGCTATGGTCTTTGGAGGCTTTAATCGTGCCTTTCGTCCGGTGCGCACAGCGTTCGACTGGCTGTCCCGTGATCCTGAGGAAGTAGATCAGTTCGTGCACGACCCATTATGTGGAGCTATTTGCACGACAGGCTTTTTTCTGGATTTTTTCAGGCTATTGCAAGAAATCCATTGGCCTTCCTCGCTGAAACATATCAATCCCAAACTGCCAGTTTATATTTTTGCCGGGGATCGTGATCCAGTGGGTTTGTTCGGTAAAGGCGTGTTGTCACTAGTGGAAATGTATCGAAGCCTAGAGCTTCAGGACATAGAGTATCGCCTCTATCCTGATGGTCGCCATGAGATGCTTCATGAAACAAACCGCGACGAGGTGATGAGTGACATCGTAGACTGGCTCGACCGTCATGTTAATACAGAGGTGACCTCTGTTTCCACATTGTCTGGAGCCTCCGATGAACCTGAACAATCAACCTCGTCCAAGTCATCAGCCTTGTGAGGAAATAAGAAAAGAAACCTTTAAAACCACGATTAAAGTGGGATTGAAGGTTTCTTTTCTTATTCCTTTTTATTTTCCATTTGGGTTAGTTTTAAAAATCACCATGCATTTCGTTCTCTCAGGGAAGTAATATGAGCTGTGTGATGTTTACCATGCCAGGCATAGATACCGATGTTTCGTTCCAGGCGGATCGTCTGGCCCGATTCAGGATGAATAAACGATCGGTGTAGCTGATCCTCTCCCAACGATCGCAACACGGTCACCCACCGTTCATGCAGTCCTTCTAGCAATTGCAACGAGGGCTCCAGTGGAAGTTCCCTGGCGTCTGGTATTTCGGCCCAACGTCCCTCATCATATGGCTTGATCGTCGGTGTATCCTCCGTCAGCGCCAGCTTAAAACGGATATAGCTGTTCATATGGCTGTCTGCCACATGATGAACTACCTGCCTTATCGTCCAGCCCCCTTCACGATAAGGCGTATTTAGCTGCTGCTCATTCAGTCCTTCGACCGCCAGACGCAGCTGTGCAGGCAATTCAGCAATGTCGTGAATCCATGCGATAAGCTGTTCTTCTGTAATGGTGTCTGGAACAACGAATGATCCTATCGGATAGCGCAAGTCTTTGTCCAAAACAGTTCCCGCCCTTCTCTACATCTACTGACAGTAATGTCTGTAGCCTTATGTGATAACTATGCAGGAAAAAAAGCAGACTCGCAAGAGTCTGCTTTTGTCATACACGTAAAGAGGAGATACACTTACCTCATTTATTTTATCCTTCCAGTAACAATGATTCCGGATCTTCCAGCAATTCTTTGACCGTTACCAGGAAACGAACTGCCTCACTACCATCAATAATCCGGTGATCGTAGGACAACGCGATATACATCATCGGACGATTTTCCATTCGTTCCTCGTCGATGGCAATCGGGCGAAGTTGGATTTTATGCATTCCCAAAATCCCCACTTGCGGCGTATTGAGAATTGGCGTAGACAGCAGGGAACCGAAAATACCTCCATTGGTTATGGTAAAAGTTCCTCCTTGCAAGTCGGCCAGAGAAAGCGAATTGGAGCGTGCTTTGCCAGCCAAATCTGCAATGCTCTTCTCAATCTCAGCAAAGCCAAGACGATCGGCATCCCGCACAACTGGCACAACCAAACCTTCCTTGGCAGATACAGCAATCCCAATATCATAGTATTTTTTCAGTACGATATCATCGCCATTAATTTCAGCATTCACGGTAGGGAAGCGCTTGAGAGCACCAACCACTGCCTTTGTAAAGAAGGACATAAAACCCAAGCCTACATCATGTTTTTCCTTAAACTTATCTTTACGGCGTTTACGCACATCGAGAATGGCGGTCATATCCACTTCATTAAAAGTGGTCAGCATGGCAGCTGTCTGCTGTGCTTCAACAAGACGCTTAGCGATCGTCGCTCTGCGACGAGACATGCGCTGGCGTTCCACAGGCTTGCTGTACTCCGTTTGCGCTGGAGACGGAGGCGCAGGCTTGCTAGTAGCGGCAGACGCAGGTATAGATGCTGCACGTGATACTTCAGCGCTGTTATGCGTTTTTACGTCCTCCTGGAATACACGTCCGAGCGGGTCCTTTCCCTGTACCTGCTCAAGATCAATCCCGCGCTCACGCGCTAACTTCCGTGCAGATGGTGATGCCGTCTGGCCATTTCCGTCGCTATTCGATGAAATAGGCGGTGCAGACTTTTCTTCTACTTTAACGCCGCCTCCTACGGAAGACGGTGAAGTCGCTACGGACGGTGCTTCAGGCGCTTGAGTCGCTGCAACTTCTCCAGCACCGGTTGAATCCGCACTACCACTGCCGCTTCCGATCAGACCAACAGCTTCACCAATGACCACAGTATCTCCCTCCTGACGAAGGATTTTCTGCACCACACCTGCTTCTTCCGCACTAATTTCCAGATTGACCTTATCGGTTTCCAACTCCAGCAGAACATCTCCCTGTCCTACGGAATCCCCTTCCTTCACAAGCCATTTGGAGATTGTTCCCTCCGTGATGGATTCTCCCATTGCCGGCACTATAATATCGCTCACAGCCGCTACCTCCCCAGTGTAATATTGTTTTTGGAATCCTGCTTCAACGCCGATTGAATAATTCGCTGTTGTTCTAGGCTGTGTACTTGCTGATAACCGCTGGCCGGGCTTGAACGATCTGGTCTGCCTGCGTAACGAATTTCCGCTCCCTGTGGCACAACATTCCGCAGGCGAGGTTCAATGTAACTCCAAGCCCCCATATTTTTAGGTTCTTCCTGAGCCCATACGAACTCCTTAACATGCGGGAAGCGTCCGAAAATATTCCGAATTTCCTCTTCCGGGAAAGGGTATAACTGCTCCACACGAATAATATGCAGACGCTCTTCTGCCTCATTCTTATCCTTTTCCAATGCTTCTTCGAGATCAATGGCAATCTTGCCACTGCACAGTACAATGCGTTCTACACGATCCGGACGTGCACCCAGACCAGGCTGTTCCAACACAGGACGGAATGCTCCTTCGCTGAATTCAGAAGCAGGCGAAGCGACACGATTATTACGAATCAGGCTCTTCGGCGACATCATCACCAGCGGGCGGGCTTCCTCACTTTCGCTTAATGCAGCCTGACGGCGCAGCAGATGGAAATATTGGGAGGCACTGCTCAAATTAGCGACAGTCCAGTTATTTTGTGCGGACAACTGGAGAAAACGCTCCAGACGTGCGCTCGTATGCTCTGGTCCTTGTCCTTCGCTACCATGCGGTAGCAGCATCACCAGACTCGATTTCTGTCTCCATTTGGCACGGCCTGCGGAAATAAATTGGTCAAAAATAACCTGTGCACAGTTGGCAAAATCGCCGAATTGTGCTTCCCAAATCACTAACGTTTCAGGAGAATACACGTTATAGCCATATTCAAAGCCAAGGACAGATGCCTCAGACAATGGACTGTTATGAATACTGAACGAAGCACGTGCTTCCGGCAATGTATGCAACGGGCAATGTGTACGGCCTGTTTCAGGCTCATGCAGCACAAGGTTACGGTGAGCAAATGTAGCTCGCTCCGCATCTTGGCCTGTCATACGAATAGGCTTGCCGTCTGCGAGAATGGTAGCCAAAGCCAGCGTCTCCGCCAAACTCCAATCTACCTTTTCACCCTCGTTCAGAGCGGTTTTTCTACGCTGTAAAATTCGATCCAGCTTCGGATATACGTGAAAAGACTGTGGCCATTTGAGTAGGTTTTCATTGATTTGGCGCAGTTTTTTCAATTCCACTGCAGTACGTACCACAGAACTCTGATTCTTTTTCGCCTTCACAGGAGTAATCTCCGGCTCTTGTTCCGGTTGATTCTTCACCTGCTCATGCGCTTCCTTCAGTCTGTTTTGCACCTTTTCAATGAGGCCGGCATTAAACGCTTCGTCCACAATCCCCTGCTTCACCAGCTTTTGAGTATACAATTTGCTCACCGTCGGATGATTCTTCACCTTACGATATACCAGCGGTTGTGTTGTTTCCGGGTCATCGGATTCATTGTGACCATAACGACGGTAACCAATCAGATCAATCAGAAAATCCTTCTTGAAACGATTGCGATATTCGCCAGCCATACGAGCAGCTGCAATACAAGCTTCGGGATTATCCGCGTTCACATGCACAATTGGAATTTCATAGCCTTTAGCGAGATCACTGGCATAACGGGTCGAACGGGAATCAACACTCTCTGTCGTAAAGCCCAGACGATTATTCACAATAATATGAACTGAACCGCCATTGCGGAAGCCGCGCAAATTCGTGAAATTAAGTGATTCTGCCACGATACCTTCACCTGGGAAAGCAGCATCACCGTGCATAATAATGGTAGCTGCCTTGCTCACATCCAGCTTCGGATAACCAGCCTCACTGCGGTCTTCCTGTGCAGCTCGTGAAAATCCTTGTACCACCGGATTCACATATTCCAGGTGACTTGGGTTATTCGCCAATGTCAGACGGGCCTGCACCGCTCCCCCATCTTTTACAAAACGATCAGCACCCAGATGATATTTCACATCGCCAGTCCAGCCGTAGTTAATTCCTGTGGAACCTTCCGACGGAATCAAATCCTTATTCGGCGAATGATGAAATTCAGAGAAAATTTTACTGTAAGGCTTGCCCAGCACATGAGCTAGTACATTTAAACGGCCGCGATGCGCCATGCCCATCAGGACATGACTTGCTCCTGCATTTGTGGTTAGACGAATAATCTCGTCGAGAACAGGGACAAGCACATCATTACCCTCGATGGAAAAACGTTTCTGTCCGACAAATGTTTTATGCAAAAACTCTTCGAACTGTTCTACTTCTACCAATCTGCTCAGCAACGACTTGCGTTCCTGTGTGGTGAGGGGCTTGGAGGACCAGCCGGATTCTGCATAGCTGTTCAGCCAGCGGCGTTCCTCCTCGTTATGAATATGACTAAATTCATAGGCAATCGGACCTGTGTATGCTACACGTAACCGTTGAATGGCTTCCCATCCGTTAAGTGTTCCCGCAGGAGCGTTATCCCATATTAAAGAAGCTGGAAAAGCCTTCAAGTCTTGTTCAGTTAAACCGTAAGATGCTGGATTAAGCAAGCGTGTATCCTGCTCTGCATCCAGTTCCAACGGATCGATTTGGGCGGCTAAATGTCCGTATTCACGAATATTCCATACCATTTTACCCGCTGTAACCGCTTTCTGTAATGTATTCGAATCAAGATGCCCCAAAGCGCTTGTGGGGGGGCCTTGCAATTTGTTGTCTATCATGGAAGCAGCCGAGTATTCGGATTGTGGCGGCTCACCCCATTGATCAAATAGCTCGCGGTAAGCCGGGTCAACCGTTCCGGGGTCCGCTACATACTTTTCATACTGGTCCTGCACATAACCTAGATTAGGTCCGTAATACGCCTGCCAAGGTACCTGTCTGCTGCTCTCTTCCATTGTCATCTCGTTCCCTCCGTCAAATTTTGAAATTCATAGCTGGACGGAAATCATTTTCATTTTTTTTATTAATCTTCAATTTAAGTTGTTCACAATATGCTCACATTATATGAAATTCTTCATCAAAAGTCGAATTTCACAATTCTTATTCCTCTTCCATTGTATAAAGTTTTCTAGCTATGAGCATTTCCTTTTTCTCAACATATCCATGCGTAAATGAGATGAATCGGGCTAATCTGTAATCAAACACCTGGCAACTTAAATAACCAGCCGTCGAATATCAACTAACAGCTGGTTATTTAGTCTATGTTGCACCTCATAACGCCAAACGAGTTTGAATGCAACTTCCGAGTCCACCCCACTATGATTACCGTCAACAGCAGAATTTAAAAGGCACAAGGTCCGATACGATGCAAATTCAAACGTAAAGTGACATTAAAGTCACTTTTCTGTACAATATTCCTACTTTTCACTATTATTTTAATTAGGCATCTAAAAACCGCTTTGAAAGCGAAAGGGATGGAACTGTGACTGGATTAAAACAAGTACTCAGAAACAAGAATTATGTCAGGTTTTTTCTGGCAACCTTCGCCTCACAAATGGGAGGAATTATCGGGGTTACTGCATTCATGTTTTATTTGTTGAAACGGTTTACAAATCAGCCTTATTATGCAACGCTTGCCGAGTTAATGTATTCGCTTCCTATGCTGGTAGTATTTCTCGTAGTTGGAGTGCTGGCAGATCGGATGGACAGACAAAAAATTGCTGTTAATTGTGACTGGATCAGCGCTTTTTTATCCTTATGTTTGCTTATTTTTATTTGGGTCGATTCGATTCCTTTGATATTTGCCCTCCTGTTCATCCGTAGTGCTGCCTCCAAATTTTTCTTCCCGGCCGAAAGTGCCATTATACAGGGGATATTAAGCGAAGATGATTACACCATTGCCGCAGGCCTCAATCAAATGATGGGGAGTCTTTTCATGCTATTCGGAGGAACTCTCGGGGCTGTCGTTTACTGGCACTTTGGAATTACTGGAGCCATCCTAATTGATGCTGTTTCTTTTATTGTGTCTGCACTGCTTATTCGTTCCTGCAAAATTCCAAAGGAAGTACGCCTTCCGAACGGGGCACATCAATTCAAACAATTAAAATTCAAACTTGTCATGATCGATTTTAAACAAGGGTTTCTTTACATATTACGCAACAGACTATTGCTTTGGTTGGTTTCAGGCTTTTTTATGTTCGGTATTTTAAATGGTGGTTTTAGCGTTTTACCGATGTTTATTCTTAAATACAAGCTAGCTCCAGGCAATTACGAGCAGTATATGGTATGGACGGGTATTATTTTTGGGGCTGGTGTGTTGCTTGGTACCCTAATCGCTTCTCTCATCTCTGCCAAGCTAAAACTACACCAAATGATTGCAGCGGGAGTTCTGGTAGCCGGAATGGGTATGTGCACACTTGGATTTGTTAACCACATCTATGCTTTCCTGATTATCAACTTTGTCATCGCACTGATACTTCCGTTCATTAACATTGGTATAGGAGGATGGCTTCCTCGTATTGTAGATCCTCAAATGATGGGACGTGTGCAAGGTTTGATTAATCCGTTAATGATGCTGTCCCAGTCTCTTACATTAGGTTTCATTGCTATAAGCTTTCCTTCATTTATTTCAATTGAAGTCTTGTTTTTATTAGTTGGGATCTGTACCGTTATTGTAGGAATATACTACACTATTGTGCTTCCCCGTTATGCTGATTACAGTACTTCTTCCAAGACCCTTCAGGAATCTTTATAGGCAAATTAAAAAAGTCATACAGCAGACCATTCCGCCAGCGATTGCGATTGTTGAGTTGCCACTTCTGCCTCCGAATCCAGTTCAGAGGTGGCTTCATACATTCGTTGCATACGACTAGCTCGTCAAAACCCAGTAGAGACAAAGACTAATAGGGTATGTAATATTCAAAAAAAAACGCCCGGCAGACGCATTAGCTGCATCAGCAGGACATTTTGATTGAAATCGGAGTAGCGGGATTCGAACCCACGACCTCACCCACCCCAAGGGTGCGCGCTACCTAGCTGCGCTATACCCCGATAACCCAGTGTATGTAGATCGATGCTGTTATTTACTATTATATTCTGGTCATAAAATCCTGTAAAGGGATTATTTTCACGTTAAGAGGTCAAAAACAGAGATCATAGGAGCTAACCATGCAAAGCAAAAAATTACTTATCCCCATTGCATTACTTCTTTTAATACAGTTAAGCGTTCCTATCTGCTATACCTTTGCACAGGATAACCTTGTCATAGATCATGAAACGAAAGAGAGATTCAAAGAACAGTATGGCTTGGAAGAACCTCAGTCACCTATATTAGAGCAGCAGCAAAACATTTTATTCGGAGGTGATTGGGGCTTTAGTCCTTCTGCCGATGCTGTGATGCTGGAATTGACCATATGGATTCGGAATCCGCTCATTTTCATCAGTCAACAACTGATATATTCGGTGAAATCATAAGCTTTATTTCGACAAGTTCCATGATATAAAGCATAAGAATCATTTATTTCGTAGCAAATTGTCTGCCACCTAAGGTCACTTCATCCTTCTTATTGAAAAGGTTTAATTCAATAGGTCCCCTACCATGTAGCCACAGCAGTTCATCGAATAAAAATGTCAGTCCATCCTTGCCGCGTAAGCGTTCGATGATCTCCGTGACAACTTGCATAACTTCCCCTTGCACACCTTCTGCCAGTTGCAAACCTCCGCTTTCTCCATCCAAGTAAAGATGCATATGATATGATTGCTCCACCTTCTTCACATGGCGCAAACACAGTATGCCATTTTCGAGGTAAAAGAAATATTGTTGGTCATAAAGAACCCCTTCGCATATCTCATACATATGAGGTGAATCATATGGCCCCTGAGCCATGGATACCCGTTCCAATCCCATTACCCATTCTGTCATACATCCTCGCTCCATTCCTTTGTTCAAAGTTTCTTATTTGCCAATATACTTTCTTCTACAGGTAGTTTTTCAAACTAGGTGGTTGAACGATAATTAATTGCTAATTGTAAAACGTTTTGGTACGATAAGCATATTACTACGACGTTCACAAACAACATCTCAATAAATAAAATGCACATTCCAGTGTTATTTTTGCTGTTTCTAGAATACATTGAATAGTGTTTATTGTCAATACTTTGATGGTTCTTTTTAACACTATAGAGTGCATTTATCTGGAGGAAAATATGATAAAGATTCATCTTTCCCGTATTATGGGCGAAAAACGAATAAATATTGCCGAGCTTTCTCGCATGACTGGATTACATAGAAACGGAATCACCAAACTTTACAACGAAGAAACAGACGGTGTGAAATTTGATACGCTAGATAAAATTTGTAAAGCTCTAGACTGCCATGTTCAAGATGTTATCGAGTATGTAGAGGATGATACAAATTAGTAAAATGGACTTCTCTTGTTATGGGAAACTGTTTCAATTAGGTTTTCTAAAAGCTGCCCTTCAATGCAAACGCCCGAATTGCCTATCCAACCCTAAATACACTTTGTAGACCCCTTGCGTACTCCTTGGTGAGCTGATCAAATACTTGCCAGAAGACGACGAAGAGAGCCGTTAATATGCTTACGGCTCTCTGTTCTTTATATAATACTCCAAATACTTGTTTACCGATCTCCCACTCAAATTAGATTCGATGATCAAACTCCCTTCCTGTCAGGCGATTTTAAATAAATTCTCCCCATGTATATTTATCAAATAATGTATCAGGGTTATGTTGTCCCTTTAAAAATTGCGTACATTTTATTCGTTACGATCATCATCACATCCATACTCAAACCAGTGATAACAGGACGATTTACGCTAGTATAAGACTTTGGTTTAGGGCACTGTTTCCATCGTAGTAGTATCAGGTATGAACGCCATCCTGTATGCGGACTGTCAGCAATCCATCCCCCGTTGTATCGGTACTCTACGAGTTTTCCGTCGACTTTGACTTGAGTCAATCGGTTCTGATCGTCAAAACTGTTTTCACGCGGCTTTGTATGAGGAGATCTCTCCGTTTCCCTCGTAAGGCGGTTCCCTCTGGCACATACGAATAATCATCCTGATTCGGGTCGTGCTTTTCATTCTTGAGATGAAAAGCAACCACATGCAAGAGTTTTACATGTGGTTAATATAAAAAACCATAATTATTATTATCTTTCTTTAATCCCTTTCAAATCTCTTACCATTTCCTTATATGGATTTAGGCAACACTTCATTCCTACTAGGCATGACAATCCATTATGGTTTATTCAATTATTTCACTTTTTTTAGCTACTATACCTGATAGTTTATTTCCTGATAACAAGTAGCTTATTCCACTTTGCGATACTTCTAGTTCTACGTTACTTTTTCTCGATAGCCAAATAATGTATCCATCCTCAAGGTGTTCAATGGCTACATCACCATCAATTGATGATATCTCGAAAGAAGGTGTCCCATCAATCCATTCGTCAAGATGAAAATATGTTGAAATTCCATCTTTGAATTTCTTTGGACAAATACATTCAATCTCTCCGAGTTGCCCTTTCTCATTTAGCCAAATGCAACATCCATTGCCAAGCTGAGTAGGTTTACAATCATCCGTCATATTATCTGTGACAATATTGTAGGTTTCAATAGACGGAGTGTATGTGCATGACACCCTAGAGATACTGTGGTTTGCATCAATCTCTTTTAATAGCACTACTAAAGTTCTCCTTTCGCTCTTTATTTGAAACTGCCAGGTTGAACTCCAACAATTTCTTTACTTGTTGGATTGACATAGACCTTAGTTCCAGTTGATGGATTAGTATATATCACGCTTCCTGGCTCACCCGGAGTTGGCTTTTTACTAAGTGCTGTTGTGATATCATCTGGCATAATATCTTTGCGACCTGACTTAAATAGCCTATTGTAAGCATGTTGATTCATTTTGAATCCTTGACCACCAACTTCGACACCATTCTCCATCCACTTATCAAATACAGGCCGTCTGGTCGCCCTTAACTCAGCATTTCCATCTGCACTGAAAATTTTGGCTTTAGCTTGTCCAGTGTTCCTACCATTACTAGGTCCAAACATGGAACCCACAGTACCAACAAGACCCGAAGATTCATAAACATATCCTGTGATATAAGCACTATAAGCCTCTAGTAGGTAACTCTTAGCCCAATCCGCCTTCTTTTTACTATTTCCATAAGGGCTTGTTTGGGTCGCTAACCCAAATAAAAATTTAAATTCATTGTTATTGTCATTATACACAGGAGCAAAAATACTACCTATTTCTTCTCTCCACAGCCAATAATCGGCCTGCTTTTTAGAATGTACGTCCTTCATAGCTAGTTCTAATTCATATTTAAACTGTTCCAATGGTCCAGTTGAAATATAATGCCCGCTAGGATCAATATAAATCAATGGATTGTTTTGGACATACGTATACAAATTTAAACTTGACGGATTATTCTGCTCTCCTTGATACGCATCCTCATTAATAAACCTTCCACTATCAGGATCATACCATCTGGCGCGAAGGTATTGTAATTCCGTTGTATCATCCCATAATTCGCCTGAATACCGAAATGGGTTGTGGACTTTTTCTTCCTTCACTTCTTCATTGCCCCAAATATCATATTGATATTGATTCAACAACGCTCCGGAGGAATCCCTGATTTCAATAATATCTCCGTGACCATTATAGACGGGATAGGCTTCTGTTTGATCCGCATAGGCTATAGCCTCTAATTTGAGACCTCGAATATAGTTAGCTTTTAAAACAGGTTTTCCATTTTCAATCGTAGCCTCTGCTATGATTTGGGCACTGTTCCCATCGTAGTAGTATCGAGTATGAACGCCATCCTGTATACGTTCTGTCAGTAATCCATCCCCGTTGTATCGGTACTCTACGAGCTTTCCGTTAATCTTGACTTGAGTCAATCGGTTCTGCTCGTCGAATCGATTCTCCCTCGGCTTCGTATGAGGAGCTCTCTCCGTTTCCATCGTAAGACGATTCCCTCTGGCATCATACGAATAAGCATCCTGATTATCGGTGGAGGTAGCAATCCGATTCAGCTTGTCATACGTAAATGAATCCTCTACACCATTTTGAATACGCTTCGTGATATTTTTACCAGGATCATAGCTATATTGAAAGCTGTTCGTTTCCGCATCAGATCGTGTGTACTTTAATTCAACTAACTCAATCCCGTTATATTTGTTTTGCTGGCGATAATCATTTGCAGATACTGTTGAATCCAGCAATCCATTTTTGGTATAGGAATATTCCGAAATAGGCTTATCTTTTGTGTTTCCTACGGTCTTCAATCTGTTCAATTGATCATACGTATAGTCTACTTGCTCGCCAAACGGCCCTGTCATTTCAGTTCGATTTCCATTAGCATCATACTGATTGGAGAGCTTTAGACCATCCGGGTAAGACAGGGTATCTAATTGCTCCGTATACGGATCATACGCATAGGATGTTGTACCCGTTTGATCCGTCATGCTTAGGCGTTTGCCCGCAGCGTCATATACGTAGCTGACCGTCTCATCTTTTCCTACACGCGACTTCAACCGATTACGGCTATCGTATTCAAATGAAGTGACGTTCCCGTTGCGATCTGTTTTCTTGGATAAGTTCCCGTTGGTATCAAAATAACGCTTCTCATCCTGGTTTTTCTCATCCTTGGTTTGAATCACTCTACCCAATTCATCATACGCCTTCACCTTGGCATGACCATCCGGATATGTGATCTGAGTGAGATTGCCCAGCATATCGTAAGTGTACTTCGTTGTTTCGCCGTTTGGCTCCGTCACAGATGTTTGGTCACCCAAAGCATTATATGAAAATTGAGTCTCATTACCATTCGCATCGGTTTGTTTTAAAATCAGGTCGTTTACAGCATCATACTCTACTTTGGAAGTTATTTTCTCAATACCGTCCATTGCTGATTTCTCTTTGTTTTGCACCAGACGATTCCATTTATCGTAGATTTGAATTTGTTCATTAAGCTCACCATCTCGTTGAGTTACTTGACGAAGAGCATCATTATACTCGACTACTGCTTGTGATCCGTCCGCGTAGGCTGTTGACGTTGTACGGCTCCAAGCGTCATAGCCATAACGTGTCAGGTGCCCAAGTGCATCTTCACTGGATACTAATCTGCCGTTAACGTCATAAGCTGATTTGGATTTGATCACATAATCGTTACCTTCATACAGCCCTGACTCGATATTCCAGCCCAAAGCATTGTAACGTGTTTTTGTTCGTATCCCGAGCTCATTCGTAACCGTTACAGTGTTCTCAAGATCATCGTAGGCTACATGGATACTTTTACCGTCCGGATAGGTTACAGCCTTTACGCGATCCAGAGCATCATATTGATACTCAGTTTTCTGACCTTTCCCATCCAGCGAGGAAGTGATTAAACCAGTTGGCTTATCATACTCTGACTGAATGGTTACCGTAGATTTTTCTCCATCAATATTTGTAACCTCTACACTTTGTTTCGTAGGAAAAGCATGGTCGTAGCCACTGCTGTATTCCGTGGTTGTAGTCACGGACTTGTTACCGTTCGTAATCGTCTGAACCGTTGTATTTCCGTAAGCATCAATACCTGAATAATTTACTTTTTGTAGTAGTTCTCCCCCAGAATGATCCTTGGAGACGATGGCCTGTGTTACTTTCCCCTGCGGGTTTCGAGTGTACTCTGTAACTCCAGTGCTGTTAGAATCAATCGGTTCCGTAATGGTTTTAATCCTATGCTTGTCGTCATACGTATACGCAGTTTGTGAACCTTTTTCATCCACTGAGCTTGTCATATTACCGTAATCATCATATTCAGCAGCAGTTGTCAAAACGTCTCCATTTTGATTATTGCTGGACGAGGTACGGGTCGGAACAGGTACGGTATAGGCTTTGCCTGTCACCTGCTTACCGTATTGATAAGCTGTACTCTTTTCAGAATCTCCTGCTTTAAACACAGATTGATCCAGGTAATACTGTGGTGGCGTGTCTGCACTAATAAATTTTTTAGTATAATTGAAGGTCGAACGAACTAATCCATTGTCTGTTACAGTAGAGAACGAAGTATCTTTCACATAGCTCTCACCCATATCAGAATTATAATGAATCGTTTCCTGATTATAGTTTTCCGTTTGATTATTTTGATATGTGATTTGATCTACACGTGAGACCGCTCGATATGCCTCGTTTACCGAATTGGAGCCAATATAGCGTTTTACTGGCTGGTCTTCGTAAGTATACAAAGTAGAGGCTCCAGTAGGATGAAATACTTTGGTTAACAAAGCGTACGGATTAGAGATTTGTCTTTCTGGATGTGACGCACTCAAATTAAACTTGGCAGGTGCCAATGTATAGGAATATGTCGTTTTTCTGCCTTCGGCATCTGTAACTGAATCCAGTAATTCAACACCTTGTTCTGTATGTTTATGATAGACAACTGTGCGGTTTCCTTTAGACAAAGTAACGTCTGTAGCCGTATATTGAATATCAATCGAGTTACCGATCGCATCTTCTACCTTACTAAGCAATTTACGTTTATAAGTAGCATTGAGTTCATAATTGAACTTTATCGTGTTACGATATCCATCTTCAATTTGCAGCAACTGACCGTCTTTGGAGAAATATTGTTTTTTCATTCCATCCACAGAAGTTAATACATAGGCTGAATTTTCTCCATTAACTATTACTGAAGTGTCAAGAGTGAAGGTCAGTCCTTTCCAGTCGTAACCTTTAAGCTGGTCACCCTCAATTTCATAGCTTCCACCATCCCCCAAGTGCACGTACTGCTTGCCCTCCTTGGTTTCTACATAAGGCAAATTCCAGGACCACCCCTTGCCAAGAGGGCTCAATTGATCTTCCATGGCAGGATAGGTACGGTTTTGAAAAATAAATGAAGGTTGATAGGCTACGATCTCAGCAAAAACGGTAGCGTCCGCATCTGCTGCAATATAATATTTATTCCCATCGTCACTCGGAATTTCAGTCTGAGGATTACTGTTAATTAAATCCCTGTAATGTTCAGCCTCAGCAATAGTTGTAAATAGTGCTGTCTGTCGGCGAACAGCCGTTTCGAGACCCTCTGAGACAATCGTTTCAATTTGCGGCGATCCTTCCATGGTAAAGGCTGTTCTTGTCCTTCCACCTTTTCCATTACTTGTCCACTCGCTATAACCAATATCGCTAGTATAACCGGGCTTGGTAACAGTTCCGCTATAATCTTGCCTCCATTCTCGGGTATCAGCAGTTCCCTGATTGAAAACTGTTCCTGAATAATACGCCGTTCCTGATTCGGTACACATTACTCTACCAGGAGCGTAACTGGGGCACCTTGGATAAACCAGCATAGATGATAAACTTAAATCCCCTACATATGAATCCCTGTCATAATGCATTTTAGAGTCTCCACATGCCGGGCTACCTGGAAAGTATCGCGAAGCGTTACCCGCACTATCATAGTAGAACGTATTCATAACGCTGCATTGTTCCCAGAATATATTTTTAGAACTAGGACCTGTATAAGATCCCTTGATGACTCTGGCTTGTCCATCTTTGTTTAAGGTTCCCGTAAATCCATCTTTGCTGTACTTTATTGAATCGGGAAAAGCCTTCTCCCATTTTCCCGTTTGAGAGTCCTTTTCTACTCTGGACTCCGGAGCTGTAGTATAGGTTATTTTTTGCCCCGCTGCTTGACTAGCAGCTTCATAGGTTGTGTATGTGCCTATAACTTTGGTTTCCGGCTGAAGATTATAGGTATTCACATCAACATTCCCATCACCGTCTGTGTCCTCTTGTACCCATCTTTTTTGCTGATAAGCTACCTTGTACGACTTAGTAATAGGTTTCATCATCGCCTTAAAGTAGACATAATAGTTTTGCACAGCAGCACTGTTGTCGACAATTTCAGCGCCTTTGTCAAAAAATTGAGCACGATTTGTATCATATTGACGCGTCAATGAAAAGCTCAGTCCGTTTCGTCCAGGCAGAGTTAAATCTGTGTTTTGCAGCGATAAGCTACCTGATAAAGTGGATATCGATTCTTTATCATCGCCAACAGAATAAGGTGCTTCATTAAAAGAAGATTTATTGTAAACGGGCGCTTCCTCTCTAATAGGTGGAAGCTGTGGCACATTCGCCATGAGATTTAGTTTCAGGAAATCCGTCTTATATACATCTTCAGTGACTTTGTTCGTAGGAACAGGATCATCAGTTGGATAAACATCATCTGTAACACTATGAGAAATCAGGTTATCTAGTGGAGCATCCGATAGCTTATTATATACGTCACTTGTTACAGTCTGTGACTGGTTTTCCTCTGAAGGAAATAACGAAGCTACTGCCTGCTCGTAGCTTATATGATCCTGTTCAGCCATATATAACGCTGTATAAATTTGATTTAATGAATAACCTTTTCTTAATTGTTCCGAAAGAAAAGATGATGTGACTCCAAATCGGGCAGCCATTTGATCCGCCGAATATTGCGAACTGTCATTTCCTGCACCGAACACATTTGGAGGAACAATGCCGCTAATTGTACTGAAAATAAATGTGATAATCATGATCATTGCTATATGACGTCTTATTGTTCTAAATCGCAAGTTCTTCTCTCCATTTCCGACTTAAAATTGAGTTACATATCATTTATTGAGAACTGCCTATTTTTATCATCTGTATCAAGTTACCGTTAGGGTCATATTGATATTGGAAAACAACCCGACCATCTTGTTCAATATGCTCAAGCCTTCCATTAGCGTCATAAACATATTTATACTTTCTGGATAAGCCACTTTTAACATTATTGCTAAACTCCGAATAGTTACCAGCCGCATCCTTAGCTTTAACTGCAAACATATATATTTTCTGAGGTTCTAATTGGTCCGCTTGAAAGGTCAATTCCTTGGTATTGCCTATCAGTTGACCATCACGATACACATCATAGCTAACGACTCCAACATCATCGGTAGATGCTTCCCATGTTAAAACAATGCTGCCTGGCGTAGGTCTGGAGCCTGCTAATTTCTTAGGTTTGGAAGGGCTTGTTATATCCTTGGGCAAATCATCAATAGCTGGTATGCGATCCAAACGGCCGTTAAGATGTACTTTGTCTGAATCATTTAGATTCATTACTAGAGCTCGGGCCATATTAATCTCCGTTTGTAATTTTGAAGATTCTGCTTTTTCAACTGCCTGCGTAGCTGTCTTTAATTGTTCAGTATAGGCAGCTTTCGTTTCAATGCTTTTCTGTATTGCTACTACCCTTTCAACAAGCCTGCCCTTATCTGGCTCACGTAGCTTATTTATTAGCTCTACAGCTGTATTTACATCATTTTGTAATTGGGTTGTCTCGGCTTGTGCTACCGCTGCTGTAGCTTTGGCTAATTGTTCTATATATTTGGTATCCAAAACTTTTACAACAAAATTCTGCGATACAGACTTACCTAACGGGTCTGTAGCTGTAATCGTTATCGTGGATTCCCCCGAGCTTTGGGGTTGCAAATTCAGTATTGAGTTATTTCCCTTTGAATCCTTGACCAATTGATGGGTAACTACAGCTGAGTTGGAATTTGTACCCGAATATTGAAGTTGCTGCTGGTCTGGGTCTGTAAAATATTCGGATAAATCTTTATTTGAGGCTCCCTCATCCATTTCAATCATGGTAGCTGGAATGCCCTTAATCGTTACTGGCGTTCTATTAATCAAATTTATTACCGATTCCGTAACTTGCGACACATTTCCGGCACTATCTGTTGCCCGTGCCTGTATACGCGTCCCATACTCATTGACATCAATGGGAGAGTTGTACACTTTCCATTCGCTTTGATTGACACGGTATTCCCTTGTCGATGCATCAGAAGGATAGTTGATTGTCACTCTGATATTATTTGCTACTTCATTCACAGGGCTATTATTGAATGACGGTGGGGCAGGAGGTGTTTTATCAATGTTGTTGATCACCAATGAGTTTTCAGCGCTTATATTCCCGTAATTATCTGTACAACGAGCAAAAATGGTCGTGTTGTCGGATACTTGAAATGGGCTATTATATGTGGTCCACGTACCGTTCGCACCGATTTTATATTCTCGTTGATAATTACCAGGTACTCCGTCCAATTGGATAAGGACATTTTGATTCGTCATCCCTGTCATATTGGAACTTATGTGTGGACTGGCTGGAGTGGTTAAGACAATCCCTGAGTATGTAAAAGTCCCCGAACGTTTAGCTCCATCCCTCTCATCTTTATAAAAGTAACCAACCGTTATAGCATTAGAAGATACAGATACATAGTAAAATTTAACTGATAATGCAAATCCAAGATCTTTGGAATAAACAACTACATTATTGCGAGTGAAAGTGACGTAGGGAGAACTCGCTTGCACATGAACTATCGAACCATCTGACAAGGTTACTGCTTCATGTGTAGATGACGGTTCTGAAGGCGTTGGCTTTTCTTCAGGAGGTCCAATTGATCCTCCTCTGTCTGGTGGTGGGTACAGATCTGGTATTCCACCCGTAAAAGCTGCTGACACTTCTGCTTGAGGAAGCACAACTATGCTCCACGGAGATAAAAAAACAAATAGGCCCAGCATTGTTAAAACGAATGTCTTAGCATTCTTTCCTTTTCCTCGCTGCCTCACTTCGTTTAAAAAAAATTTCATTTTCAAAATCATCCCCCTGAATATAGTGGTAATGCCTAGTTAGAAGAATACTAAAATTAAAAATAATTTATAATTCAATCATATTTCGCCCTCTTTCAGAAAAATGTATTTTGATTTACATATGATAACAATGTCGTATTAAATTTGTATATAGCGAAGATTGTCGAAATAAAGAAAAATATATAAATATTTTTAAATTGCCATAAATTATGTTTAAAATAATAACATCCTTTTTTAAACATTATATGAATTTGAATATCCAATATACTTTAATAATCATCCCACTCATTGATCTAAAATAAACAAAATGTTATATTGTCTATAAAATAATCATCATTTAATCGAGGTGTTTGCTAAAATGGATCATTCCGAACTATTCTGGAATGCTGGTATCGAAGAACTGAAGCGTGGATATATTCGCCAAGGAGAGCAGGTCATTTGCTTGCTGGACGGACAGCGATTTGAGCAAGGCATCATATATCAGGATCAAGGGGTATTTTATGACGCGGAGAGGTACATGCGACTTCATATTGAGCGGACGTACGGTTCGGTCTTTGACTATTTGATCGGTCTGGACAAAAAGCTGACTGGACTGACGGATCATCAGAATCGGTTGCTTCAGTTATTTTATCAAGGCATGGGCGATGCGGACATTCAAAAGGAAACCGGAATCGGTAGCGCATCCACCATACGCAATCATCGCTTTGGTCTCAAAGAAAAAGAACGACAGGCCAAAGTATTTCTCACATTAATGGAGCTACTAAAGGAGAAAGATCGTCACGCTCCCGCCATTGTAGAAGTACCCATAGGAGCACGGATGGTGGACGAACGCTATAACATTACGGAAGACGAAAGACAAAAGGTACTCACGAAGTATTTTCCGAATGGTACAGACGGACGCCTTAAGACCTTTAAAATGCAAGAAAAGCACAAGCTGATTGTGCTGCGTGAAATTGCGAGCCGTTTTGTGAAGGGACAAATATATCATGAGAAGGATATCAATGCGATTTTACAGGAAGTGTATGACGATTATGTCACGGTGCGAAGATATATGATTGAATACAGTCTGTTGGATCGCAAACCGGATGGCAGTGAATATTGGTTGAAGGAATCTTGAAGCTAGGCGCTTATGAAATCAGCATTTTGCATAATTCGATTCCCAACGCTCGTAGGTACAATATATAGACGAACTAAAGCGTTTCGATCTATACATTGCTGATTTGAAAAGGCTCTTGGGATTTATGCAAAATGCTCAAATAGGAGGATTCGACAATGAATCGAAGAAAAGAACTGGTGCAGCAATACATGGAGATGAAGACAGAGGCAGGAATCTATTGCATTCGCAATACACGTAATGGGAAAATTTTCGTCTCTTCCACGCCGAATTTAAAGTCGCTGAATGGACGGCGTTTTGAGCTAAATATGGGTGGATTTAAGAATAAACAACTGCAACAGGAATGGAATGAGTATGGCGAAGATTCGTTTGAATTTGAAGTGCTGGACGTTTTGAAGAAAAAGGAATCCGCGTTCTTTGATGTCAAGGATGCACTAGCAAAGCTGGAGCAGACCTGGCTTGATCGACTCCAGCCTTACGGGGACAAAGGGTATTTGTAAATTACCAATCCACGGGATGCTCTTCCCGAAGGTATCCAAAAATAATAGCGTCGACAAATTGACCTTTTTCATAAAAATAGTCTCTCAGGTGACCCTCTTTAGTAAAGCCACTTTTGAGTAGCAGCCGTTTGGAGCCTTCGTTATCTGGATCAATGAAGGCTTCTATACGGTGAACCTGCGGCAAATGAAAGCCATAATCCACTACCACCGTCATCGCCTCTGTCATCAAACCCTGCCGCCAATATTCCGGTGCCAGCTCATAGCCGATTTCAATACGGGAGTGCTCCTTCTGCCAGTTATGAAATCCAATTGTACCCACGATCCGCTCAGGAGCTTTTTTTAATGTAATCCCCCAACGAAAGCCCTCTTGCTTCTCATATCTGGTTAGCATCGAACGAATAAATTTTTCGGCTTGCTCTACCTCTGTAAAGCTTTCCAAGTCATAATATTGTGTGACCTCATCCTTGGAGAAATAACCGAATACATCCTCCGCATCCCCTACTGTAAGCTGTCTTAAACGAAGCCGATCAGTTTCTAAAATCGGAAACGTTTCCATTGCCATGATCTATCTCCTCCTTCACATCGAAGAACCTTATCTTATCAGCCACCAGCCAATCCCAACTATCACTCCATTGATGAAGAATAATGCAATACATGCTCTCCACTTGCTGATTCCACTTGTTTGAAAAAAACCTGTCACTTTACTACGACACATGAACAACGTAAACAACAAATTCCAAATAATACGCATACCATATTTTACGTAGTATAAAGCAGGGTTTAACTGTACACCGCCCAACGTTGGAGGGACATCTGGAATAAACAGAATTGCACACGTATAACGCATGGTCTCATATGTAAAATAAAATACTGCCAGCCACCAAGCCCACTTCTTACCAAATAACATGCCGATACCGGCAGTCGTCCCTGCCAAACCGAGCAACGCGATAAATCCTTGAAACATGCCCCTACAAATGCCTACTAACGTAGCAGCCTCATTTAATGCATTAAGCGTCAATAGCTGGGTCACCAACAGAAGTGCTCCATTAAAGATCAATAAAATGGCTGAAATGCTTACACCTAAAGGTCGTTCGAAAACCACGTTGGTTACATAATCTTCTACTTCTTTTTTCGTATACAGATCTGACACTTCTTCTACTCTCCTAACCCAATTATATACATCCATTTTCGGGCGGGTTTAATAACAGTATGTTCTCGCCTCATTCCCATATATCGGCTTTTAGGAAAATATGGTTTAATCTTCCCTAAAATTCAGTTATCCGTAGGCTAATCATTATTATTCAGTGCAGCCATGCTGCTAATGATCATCCTCTATGGTGTCAAATTAGCGTCATGAGAATTTCTATCATCAACTGAATCCCAAATAGAGTAATATCTATCCTTATAATACCATTCCAAGAAGGAATCTGACAAATGAATGGACTACTACTAGCGCTTATGAATGTATACGCGTTATTTTCGTGGCCCTGTAACCTTCAGATGACTGGATATACTCTACCTCATAACCCATTCGGGCATCCAAAAGCCCTTCCATAAATGGAAGGCACGGACTGTAAATAAAACTCCCTCCGGGCCGAATGGCTCTAAGCAATTCCATATATTTGCGAGCGTACTTATGAATATTACCATCTGCCTTCAGATGATGATGTATAAAATGATTGGAGAATGCCATATGTGAAACGATCGTTCCCCATGTGCGTTCCCCAAAGGTGGTCTCTAACCAATCTCCTTGAGTGACCCAACCTTCTGTTTCAGCCAACCGATCTGTTCCGTAAGCCTCAATTCCACAGGCACGTAAATAAGTAACCAACCGTGCCTCAGATCCGCAACCAACATCTAGAACAGGCTCTTGCAAACGAGCAATGTCCAATCCTAGCAGATTGGCTTGCAACTCCGGCGTATATTCCTCACAAGGTATCCAAAAGGTATACTCACACTCTGCATACTTAGCAAACATTTCACGTCCGTTGGTACGAGTTAAAAAATCTCTCAAATGCCCGTAATGCTGCTGAAGCAGTAAGTCCAAGGTTGCTCTATCTATAAATTTCTTCTGGAACAGGTTCTCAATCCGGGTGAAAAGTCGATCATACAGCTCCGTAAGCTCCCTCACATGAGCTGTGTGAAAATGTAGATATTGATTGGTATTTACAAACTGGGACAGTATTTTAGCCGCTACATCCGTCACAAAAGCGTTATACATATGCTGGCGCTTCAAGCCTTGAAGCATGAGGATCAGTTCTGAGCTTCTCTGCGTCAGCCAGTACGTCATTTCCGTTGAAGGTCCTAACAGAACAGAACCCTCACGCATATAAAATAAACTCCGATGCTGATTGTACAGGAGTTGACCGTTAATAAGTTTATGAAGTTGAGCGACTGTCATTCTCGCTTCCTCCTTAAGATCCAGAACATTAAAGCCCTACCCAAGCCTAAACAATGTTATCTTTGGGTAGGGCCAGCTTATTTTCTAAGTATACCATGGCTATGGAAATAATGTTTTATTGCGAATCTTCCACCTGTACATAAGAGGATAAAGGAATATTCAGCTCACGTATTCCCTGAGCTACCAGCCGAGCTATTTGCTCCGCACCATATTCCTGAAAATGAGTATCATCCTTCACTCCATCAGGAAATGCAGGATACACCCCTGGCTCCACATGCAAAAATAACGGGAGTGTTCCTTCCAGTCCAAGTGTATCATAGTACGCTACGCTCAAGCGGCTAAGATCGACCAGTGCAACATTTGTCTCCGATGCTGTTTCCTTCATGGCCTGCACATATTCCGGGAAACTAATCCGAAACGAGGCACTTGCCGCATCATAATCCCGGCGGCCAACAGGAGTAATTAGCACAGGTGTTGCACCGCGTTGGATGGCTCCTTGAATGTAGGTTTTTAAGTAAACTTTGTAATCCGCGGGTGAAACATAACGCTCTTGGTTGTTGATCGCGGCATCATTATGCCCAAACTGAATGAGCAGATAATCTCCTGGACGGATATTGCGTAAAATATCATCTAACCGCCCTTGTACCAGAAAGGTTTTCGTGCTTCGTCCACCAATAGAACGGTTCACAAAAATAGGCTCATCTGTGAAGAACGGAGCAATCATTTGCCCCCAGCCCGCCTGAGGCTTCATCGCGGATTTATAGGTTTGAACCGTAGAATCTCCCGCAAGGTATACCGAAGGATGTTCTCCAGCCGTTCGAGCATCCTTTGGGGTAATAACCAAAGCGTTAATCTTCGCTTCATTACCTGAGAAATACAATTCGAGCTGACCGTCGATGAGTGCAAGTTCAAATCCAGCCTCGACAAATTGTCCTGCTGTTTTAGCAGTAGGTTCTACCTTGACGATGGACTCGGCTTTAACCGTAATGTCTGTGTTTCCGGCAGTATCTCCGGCAATCAGGGAAAGCGTGTAATCCGTCGGTGGTAAATTGACAACAAAGGATGATCCTTGAACACGAACAAAATCTGAGCGTATAGCATCACTTCCACCACGATCTTCTTCATTCACTTTGGAAAGATCGGTAAATCCATAGCCTCGCTCAGGCGTGTAAACATCATTGGCAGTGACTTGGGTGTAGCCGTCAGCTACCTTGCCGGGGCCAAAATCAAAACGAAGAGGTGCCACAAGCTGTTTTTCGGCTAATGCCTGCCCTGGGATAAGTATGGTTGCAAACAACAAGCTGAACCCTGCGCATAATCCAATCATCTTACCGAACAACCTGTGACGCTTTCCCTTTTGTTTCAAGCGCAACCCTCGCTTTTCAGATTATTTGAGTGGTTTGTCATCGTCTATACGTGTATTGATCCCCGCTAGCTTTTGACAGCCTTGGTCCAGCGCCCAGGATACCACAATGCCAACCGTGTACCTGATCAGATCCGCGGTCAGGAACCCTTTCCCAAGCACCAAGCCGCCCAGTGTCGTTGCCCGAATGTGGTTAATCCAGGGAGCCTGGTACATCTGGCTGAACTCAATGGCGAAGCAAAACAGCAAGCTGCCCCACAGGGCTACGGACAATTGACGATTCACCCCCAACATTCTCAGCCCAAAATAAATCATGCACGCCCACAAGGCATCCCCAAAGTGATTAGCAACGAATTCAGGCAACTGGGAGGAGAAAACTCGGCTTCCCAAACCCAACAAGATCGTGACCAGCACAGCAACAAGGTACGCAGCACGGGCCTTCCAGCGGAATTTCGCCTTTATTTCCCGAATGGCCTTCCTGCTGACGCTCTTACGAACGCTCCTCATGCTAAATCACCTGTCCTAATGCTGGGACATCTTCGCCAAGCTGCGGGAAATTTTTAAGCACCCTCTCTTGGATAGCGTTTGCAAGATTGCAGAACCTTTTGCTGATGTCATATTGTATGCACACCAACTTGTCTGTATTTTTCATAATATAATTAATCATAATGAGCCTCCGTAATATCGTACAAACATATCAGCAACTTCCAAACTATTCATGTGAGGATACTAAAATTCAATACCACGCACCTTGGCAAAAACCATTTCGTGTGCCATGCTCCCCTTTTCATCATACTCGACGTTTCTTAAAATCCCCTCCAGTGTAAAACCTGCACGTTCCGCTACCTTGGCGCTGCGCGTGTTTCTGGAATCACAACGAATCTCCACCCGATTGGCATGCAAATGCTGTATGGCAAAATCCGTAATACCGTGCACGGCCTCTGTTATGATGCCTTTTCCAGTCCAGGATGTTCTGAGCCAATACCCAATTTCAAATCTTCGTGTATCCCAATCAATCCGATGCAGACCGCTGCTGGCTACAAATTCTCCCGAAGCCGTATCAAATATATACAACATCATATCAGAGCGATCCAGAAATTTAAGTCTGGCTTGACGCGAACGGATTTCAGATTCCTCTACCGTCGGAAGATTTCTTGCAAACGGAAGCCAAGGCCGCAGTTCATTCGCACTTTCTCGCATCGCCTCATTGACTGCCGCTCCATCCCCCCACTGCGGAGCGCGTATGGTCAATCTCTCCGTCTGGAATTGGTCCGGGAACGATAAGAGAATCGGATTCGGTTGCTGCTCCATACTCATGATGCACCCTCCTCCTTATTCGTTGAATAACTGCGACGATCCAGCCAACCTGTGATTTCACGCAAACTCCCAATCTGATAGTCCGGTACAATGCCCGTTTCCTGCCACGTCATAAAGCCTTCCAGCCAGATGGTATGCAATCCTGCACTTTGTGCACCACGAATATCATTTGTCGGGTGATCGCCTACATAACAGGCATGGTCGGGATCGACAATGTCCAGCTCATTCAGAGCCAACTCGAAAATTCGAGGATGAGGCTTCTGGATGTTGACGCCACCCGACACGATAATAGAATCCACATAATCCCTCAGCATAACTCGGTCGATTTTCGCTTGCTGCGTGCGGAGTGAGCCGTTGGTAATAATACCGAGCTTCAAGCCACGCGACCGCAGTTCGGACAATACTTCCTTGGCCCCGTCCATCAACACCGTAAACTTATGAAATTCACTATACCAAAAGCCCAGCATCTCTTGTACTGACGTATCGGGATTTTTCAGTTCCAAGTCTGTATGCAGCTCGGTATACAGTTCCTTCTTATCCCGGTATCCGTCCCGATCCGCCAATCGTATCTGTTCAACGACAGCCGCGCGGATCGCCGGTTCTTCTGCCACTATAAATCGTTCTATAAAGCGCTCTGTATATGCCGCAAACGCCTGTTTACGATGAATAAGAGTATTATCCAGATCAAAAATGATTGCTTCTATGGACATAAATAGCTCCCTTCCTTCATCCTCTTGTATCGATTAGGCTGAAACAAACTGAATAATTCCTATTAGAAATAAAAGAAAAAAAATAGACAAGAAAATAATGATCATGTACTTCAAGATTCTCTTGGAGGTCGACTTTTGTTCTAGTTTGGTCTCGATCTGGGTCAACCTTTCTTTGATTTCTTCCAAATCCTGCTCCACCTTCACATCATGCTCCCCTTCCTTCGTTTCGACTTATTCATCTTCCTGACACTCACTCACACAAGTTGCTCCAAAAACGCACTTTTTTTACGGCATTAAAATCAATTTGTTCATAAGGCTTCTCCCCAAATTCCAGCTTGAAATACTCCTGCAAACATTCCCCATACACGATAATATCCGTTTGATATACGGAAAATACCGGATTTCCTTCTTCAGATGGCTGCTCTGGGATATATCGATGTCCGTTGATTGGGATTAGCTTGGGCACACGTAAAAACTCACGTTTACATATATCAACAGCTTCCGCCGAATCTGTCGGTTTTTCGCCCCATTCGGGAGGCCAGAATACATGCTGCTCTACATCAAAAATCATACCTTCTAACGGCCAATTCAACCTTTGCCGAATTACACCCATCCGCTGTGGTGACGTATCTCTCCAAGGGATAAAGCTTTTACCGATGGGAAGAACACTCATCAGAAGCTCCCGCAAATCGGGCGGGAAGTGAATATCATACCTGCTTTCGACGTCGGTAATCTCCTGCATGGATAAGCCTGGAGCTAGGGTCACATCGTGTTTACGTAATAAATCTATGATATAAGCGATATCCATCTCTTATCGACTCCTCAGCAACTACCTAGTTGACCGGATTGGTCAAGAGGCCTACCAGGCTTGTAACTTCAACTTCACCAACACGGCGCGGACCTTCCATGAAATATCCCCTTGTTCCTACCTGTATCCGATGTCGGTGTACCTTTTTCCTCATTTCTCCAAACAAAATCCACATTCTCGCTTGCCCTTCCCGCTGAACAGGACGACCAACATCCATAATCAGTTGACCATCTCCATCTTCAAACTCAGGATGTATGGCATAAATTCCCGTATTCCCGATGTCGTCACCCTCATAGGCAAAATCACAGCGATAACCCTGAATAGGCAGCTGTTTCCTGCCTCCTTCTTCCGGTGTGTAAAATCGATATTTTATTATAAAATCGTGCGGATGCTGTCTGCTATTTTCATAGGGGTTCCACATTTCATATCATCCCCTTAGGTCTTTTCCAAAAATATGTACTTCATTCTAGTGTAATCTAACAGGAAAAGAAATCCAAGACCTATCCGCAATGCGTTGCTGAATAAGCTTGGATTATATGAGATTCATTTATTAGAATGTATGACTTCTATGCTTGCTGTCCGTTCACCTGAATATCTGCGGCTACTTGCTGCCCTAACCAAGCCCGCATGCGATTCCATGAAAAAACCTGCTCCGTATGAAATACACCGAATGGAAGTTCTGAACGGTACAGGGCGAGCGCTGCAAAGACGGCTGCCTTAGCGGTTAAATCAGACTGATGGTGACCCCTTAGCCGACATTCGACCTTCGTCTCCTTGCCATTGAGAGTTCCTCGAGCATCTACCTTGACCGCTACAGCATTCCCACCTATATGTACCTTGCTAAAGCTGCGAACCACTGCATCACGCACGGTTTGCTGTCGGAGTAGACCTGAAACTCCTATCGTCCGAAGCCCTGCTAGAAGCCGAGTGGTCAAGCGCGAATCGAAGCAAAGGCGTGTGCTAACCGTAGGAACTTTGAGCGTACGAGGAAGTGTCTGCTGATCTGAAAAAGGAAATCGATACGCCCGATGACGACCCACTCCTGCACCAAAATCTGCCACTATTCCGCCAGTAAAGCTTTTTCGAGTCACAAAACGTCCCTGTTCTATAACCTCCAAATCGGCATGAATCTGATCTACTGTCCACTCAATAGCAGCCTGACCGTGTCGATCTCCCAAACCCAGCATCAAAGATATATTCAACTCATCCGTCTGATCCATGAGCTGTGTCGCTTGCAGTGCCAACAGATTGGTCAGTCCCGGAGCTAATCCTACACTTAACAGGGCTGTGGCCTGATGAGCTCGGGCCTCCTGATGACACTGCTCCACCTGACTCAAAAAGTCCGCATTCGCGGTAATATCCATGTAATGCACCCCATGTCGAAGGCAGGCACGTACCAAGGCCGTATTGTCCTGATCCAAACACATGATTACCAATTTGGCTTGCTCTAATATCGACGGGTCCATCGGCTCATGAATATTAAGCTGCAAGGGCCGTATCTTACCATTCGATTGTTGGCTAAATTCAGTGGCCCGTTCCAGACTACGACCTGCGGCAAATACCTTGCCGGGAAACATTTCACTTAACTCCGTGCATACCATTTTTCCAACATGGCCATACCCGCCAATGATGATGATGTTATCCTTTGTCATAAGCCGTTTCTCCCTCTTTAACCGCAAACCATGCGTTTACTAAAAAAGCGCCATAATACCGGGTGATGTGGGTAAAGCCTGCATCTATCAACAGTTCCTGTATTGCCGCATTGGACACTGGGTTTGACTCACGACCGATGGAAGCAGCGAATCGTTCCCAATCCTCCAGTGAAATGCCCTGGCTCAGCATATGACCTTTCCACGCCTGCATTTGGATGGAAAAAGAAGGCTCCTGTGAATTCCCATTAATAGAAGCTAAACAAAAAGGCGCACCCGGCTTGAGTCGAGTAGATATCTGGCGTAGCAACGCCTGTTTACTTTCCAAGCTTTGAAGAAAATGAAGCACCAGCAGGCAGGTTGCAGCGTCATAGACCGGTTCTCTGCATGATTCTTCGCTGTGCTTTTCGCGCTGTTCTTCAGGCTGTTCTCCAGACAACTCTTCCAACGTACCTGCAACAAACGATATTTTTGAACTGATGCCCGCATGTGTTACACGCTTACGTGCCAAATCCAGCATGTGCTCAGAGGGATCAACTGCCGTAAAGGACCATGCATCATGGCGCCCTCCGAGCGTAATCAATTCCTGACCGCCTCCAGCTCCGACAATTAGCACATTTGGATCTATATTTCGAATATGAGTTTGTGCTTCAAGCTGTGCGGCTATCAAACCGTCTGTCATCTCGTACAAATGAGCATATCCAGGTATTTTTAAAGCAATCGTATCCGCGTACTTATGCACATTCGGATGATTCCAGCTCATAGGTTGATTTGAGTCCGTATTTCCAATAGGGGTATGTCTCATATGTGCTTTCCTCCAAACATTTAGCCTTGATCTTCTCAGACCATTCATTTATTGTAGATTTAATTAAGAATCATTCTCAATTATAAAGACAATACGAATATCCACCATCCCATAAATGTGGGATTTAATAATCGCGCTTGAGAATCTCCAGCTTTCTCGATAGGAGCAAATGATGAACGCACACTACAAGCACACCCTAATCGACCGCTTGCGTACTCAGGTTACTTTCGATGCGGCGTGCTGTACCTCGGTAGATCCGCGTACGCTGCTTTCCACAGGGGCATTTACAGAGTCGGGTGTGGAGGACATTCATAACAAACTGCTAGAATACGAATACCTGCACGACGATATGATGAAATATGATCAGTTGGTGCGAGAAGGACAGTCTGTAGCGACGCTACATGGGTTTACACATGGCCAACCGGATCGGAGCACACGATATAGAGATGTTTTGCAACCCGCCGGATTCGGAGATGAGCTACGTGTTCCGTTTATGTACAAAGGGAGCTGTTGGGGATTTCTTACGTTGTTCCGTCATCATGGAAAACCTGTATTCAGCGAGGAAGAGCAACAACTGCTTGAAGCGTTAGCGCCGTCCATAGCCTATCATCTGCGTCAGGCCAGTGTCGGTTTATCTCCATCCCCTGCCATGATCACGGAAAATGGACTTGAGCCAGGAGTTCTCATGCTTTCCGATAAGCTAAAACCGATTTCGTCCAATTTAGTAGCAGAGCAGTGGCTACAGTTGCTTCGGCAGCAGGAGGGAATCCATGAAGACGGTCTTCCGGCTCCCGTCCGGGTGGTATGCTTGCGAGCGCTATCCACTGCCACTGCACCAGCACGACTATGTATCCCTTCCACAGACGCAGGAGCCCCATGGGTAACCATCAGAGCCACCCTTCTGCAAGGCGGACAGAAGCATACGGGACAGAAGCAGCTAGCCGTATGGTTTGAGGCTGCTAAAGCAACTGACATGCTACCGCTTATGGCTGAGGTGTACTCATGGTCCGAACGAGAGAGACAAATTGTCCAACTCATTGTTCAGGGCTTTTCGACCAAGGAGCTGGCCAGCGCACTTCATATTACTGCCTACACGGTGCAGGATCACCTGAAAGCGATTTTCTTGAAAACAGATGTAAGCAGCCGTCGTGAGCTAGTATGGAAGGTATATTCCAGATTCAATTAACCTATGTAAAAAAGACAGATGCCCCGATTAGGGATCATCTGTCTTTGCATCACTGCTCTATTGGAATGCCAGAGCCTTATTTCTTCGAAGAGGAGTTCGTATCATCGTATGACACTGGTGAGGGCTTCGCAATCCATTCATCAGCCTCAGGCTCGATATCCACGCCATTTTCCAGCTTCGTTTTCTCCATCAAGGAATCTCCGTCCTCGTCCTTCTTGTTGCGGATTTTCGCTTCGTCTTGAGTGTGGTCGCTCATGTTGATTCCTCCTTTTTTAATTTCATCTGATGGTTGTACCTTACTCATAATTACCCATTGCCGTCCTGTACAAACCTCTACACGACCAGATGCCCTTTTTTCTCCGCGGGTTCAATGATCGCCTCAATGCCAGCATTAAACTCCAGAAAGTCACTTTCTACTCCATCACTGAAAATAACTCCGTTTTCCGGCATCTGCGATGCAATCCGTAACGGTTTTTCGGCTGCTACCTGACCAAACACGAGATCCGCAGCAGTCGTTCGGCTGGGGAATGGTTCTCTCACCGTAAAATAAAGCGATGGCGAACTCCAGGTTGCACGATGATCATGACTCATTCCGTCTGCTGTCCCTTCCTGACTGAAGGCTGTACCTGGCATCAGCTGGCTTGGAGTCAGCGAGATTGGATGCCGTGTAGCACTGCCGACAATTCCGGCCGCTCCAGCCAGTACGCTGGTCAGCCAGCCTGTCGCTCCCAATCCGGTTGAAACGATAATGCCGCTGGAGGATTGCTGCTCTACTTGATCCTCCAGCCTTAGCTCATATCTCGCGGAAACATGAGTTTTGCGTCCAATGAACAAATCATTTACAGCATACAAGGATTGGCCATCATTTAATTGGGCCTTAGCCAGCGTAACTTCCTTAATTGGCCGTCTGTGCACGAATACATCCGGCACTACCCAGCGCAGGTCGGATACGGTAAACGGCAGCAATACCCCGTCCCAGCGCAATGGATCTGGATTCACACCGATAAGCGGCTGCTCGGTCAAATATTTTAAGGTGTTGGCTACCAGCCCATCCTGACCCAGCACCACCACTGTATCCTGCTCACCAAAAATAAAGTTCGGCACATGCTCCCGCTCCACAATCTGAACACGACCCAAGGCCGTTAACTCCGACGTTGCCGTTGCCACCGCCCTGCGGTAATTTTCGTCCTCCAGCACATAATCACTGAAATCCGCACCCAGCCGTTCCATAAAGAAGCGAGCCTGCTGCACCGTATTGTATCGGACAATCAGTTCCTCCAGTCGCGTTTTACGCTTCACCAAAATGATCTTCTGCTCTGTCATTCGGCCGCTCATCGTGTTCTTCCTCCAGACCCTCTCGATCCTGCTGATCCGCTTGCTCCCGTATCTGACATGAGACCTTGCAGCAGATCCGGCGTAATATTTAGCTGACCGATTTTTCCTGCATTTTCTGCAAGCTCCTGGAATGCAATCGCAATTAGTTTATCCGGGCTCATATCCATGTTAGCCATAGCTTGAAGTACGTTCGGTTCAACATCCTGCAACGATTTCATGACGGCTGTCAGCTCATAGGCCTTGGCATCGGCTTCTGCCTTTTTATTCGTGACGGTCAGCTCAATCAGCTCGCGTTTTTTCTCCTCCAAGGCCGTGTCAAATCGTAGCTGCTCCTCTTTCATCTCGCTTTGCTTTTGCTTCACAGAACGCTCGGCATCGAGTTGAGTTTCGCGGATTTGTTTCTTTTTCGTCTCCACTGCAATCTCAGTGTTCAGCTCGTTTTCCTTCACACGCCGCTCTTGCTCAATAGATGCATTACGACGCTCATACAAAGCATGATCCGCGTTGCGAAGAATCTCTTCCCTCGCTTGAGCCTCCAGCGCTCTCATCGTCTCCTTATTAGGTAGAATCGCCAAAATCGACAGCCCCATAACCTCAATGCCGAGCTTTTCCATTTCCGTATGCTGAGCAATATCCTTTGTCATGTTTTGGGCCAGACGTTCACTGGACTGAACAGCTTCTTTGAGCGGGACACGCTCCAAATACTTTTTGGTAAGCACCTTGGCAATGTTAATCACCCGTTGGGCCAGCTTGCTTGGATCATCCGAAATGTAACGTCGTTCCTTCAAGTCATACGTATAGTTTAAAATCTGCGTCGTTCTCCGATAATCCACAATTCGATAAGTCAGTTGCCCCTGTACCGTCACCGCCTGAAAATCATTTGTCATGTCCTCAAACATGAACGGCGCATCAATAGAAGAGACGGGCACGACAACAACCGAGGTGGTCGGGGCGTAGTAATAAAAGGATAATCCAACACCCTCCCGAACCACCTTCCCGTTTTTCACCTTCATCACATATTCACTGGGCTGAAATTTAACAAAATTAAATCCAAACATAGCTGCTTCCCCGCTTTCTTTACAATTTATATTATTTTGTTATTATCATTTTGTTATTAACAATAAAATAACACATGTTCCCGATAATATCAATATGACATTTATAAAAAACAAAGGCCGTTTCCCCTCCGATACGCTCGGTTAGAGGAAACAGCCTTATTAAATCACTTTATTTATCATCCACATTCCATTCTCTATAAAATTGCTCCAAATACATCTCCATCCATTGATGACGGACCTCCGCCAGCTCTCGGGCATAAGCGGTATTCATAAGACCTTTGAGTTTTAGCAGCTTTTCGTAAAAATGGAATATGGCACTTTTACCTGCGGCACGATACTCATGCTGTGAAAAATCTTTATCCGGGTGATGCATCATACTGCCTTTTGAGCCTGCATACATAAAGGTTCTTGCAATCCCAATTGCTCCAAGAGCATCTAACCGATCCGCATCCTGCACAACTTGACCCTCCAGCGTCTCCATGGGCGGGTTTTGTCCACCATTGTAGGACATCGTAGCAATAATAGTCATCACGTGCGCGATTATATCCAGATCACTTACATGCAGAAGCAGCCACTGCTCTACTTTATCCAGCCCGGCTTGTTTGGAATCATTTAATTTTTCATCCGCTACATCATGCAGCAGTGCTGCCAGTTCACAAATAAACGAATCTGCGCCCTCTTTGGCAGCAATTTTAAGAGACAGCTTTCTCACCCGGTCTATATGCCACCAATCGTGACCACTATGATCATGCTCCAACTGTTGCTGTACAAAGGGCTCTGCCTTTTGAATAATATCTGCACAAATCGCTTCCTGTTGCTCCGTTCGTCTCTTCATATGTCACCTTTCAATCCAGTCCATACTTTCTATGGTAGGTTCGTTTGATTTTTTAATGCAAACCACATCAATCGTAGTCGCGGAAGTTCTTTTACATTTTCCCTACCCTATCTCTAATCCTATATAACTTAATTCCGTATCTTACTCTACTCCACGACACCAAGCTCGCGGTTCTTCTCCTTAAAGCGGCTGTTATGAGAAGATACATATGCCGCTTTGTCAGCTGCTGGATCAATGTACAGCTTGGCGCTGTTCAATGCAAGGGCCGCATCTGTGAACGTACCGGCAATTAGATACAGCTTGCTTCCGTACTCGACAAAATCGCCTGCCGCGAAAATCCCCGGCAGATTCGTTTCCAGCTTTTCGCTCACTCGGGCATGCCACTCCCCCATATCCAGTCCCCAATCCCGAAGCGGGCCGAAATCGGATTTTAGTCCATGATTTACAATGACTGCATCGACATTCAACACCTGTATTTCGTCCGTATCTATATGACTGATCGTCACCTGTTCAATCGTCTCTCCATTGTTACTATGTAGCTGACTTACCGCGTATGGTGTGAGAACACGGACCGAAGATGACTTCATACGAGCTACATTTTTCTCATGTCCGCCAAAGTGATCCCGACGATGCACGACGGTCACACTCGCCGCAATAGACTCCAACTCATTCGCCCAATCCACTGCCGAGTCGCCTCCACCGGAAATCAGAACGTGCTTGTCCCGGAACGGCTCCAGCTCTTGTACAGTATAATGCAGGTTCGTAACCTCATAGCGGTCCGCCCCCTCAATCTCCAGCTTAGCCATTTTGAGAATACCATAGCCTACTGCCAGAACGATCGTGCGTGTCCAATGCTGTTCCCCTGTGGCAGAAGTTAGCAGGAACGTGCCATCCTCTTGCCGATCCAAACCAGTGATCTGCTGCCCCAGCACAATGGTAGGCTCGAACGTCCGCGCTTGCTGCTCCAGCTGATCAATCAGCTTTTCACATAAAACCGGGGTAATCCCTCCGACATCCCATATCATCTTCTCTGGGTATATGCGCATCCGTCCGCCCAACTCATGCTTAGCTTCGATCAGCTTGGTCTTCATATCTCTCATTCCACTGTAAAATGCGGTATACATACCGGCAGGACCACCGCCGATGATCGTTACATCATATAATTCCAAGGACACTGTCACTCTGCAACTCTCCCTATCATAGCGTAATATGTCTGCTCTTATTATAAGTGATAATAATTATCAATATCAATTAGGAAATAAAAACATGACCCTTAGAGAGGTTTTCGTGACCTTAGAACTGCATTTTATGGGTTAATATAGCTACTCATGCATGGAAGCATCCATATATTCATTTCCTCTTTCATTCTATCAAGTGAATGTTTCAAAAAAGTTACTTCCATCGATCATCCAATACTGTTCAGGTGAAGGTACCTCGTTCAAAAAGTTTTGATATTCCCCTTTCCACCCCACTGGGACATAGTGTTCAAACGAAGCTGGCTCAGGAAATAGCGAATAGAGAACTTTCTCATCAAAGTTAACATACAGAGCAGGATAGAACTCCAACACTTCATCCTGATGCTGAATAGCATCATCCAGCAACTGGAGCATTGAAGTTAGTTCCCCTGTAGCCACCTTATATTCACAGATGTGATCTAAAAATGCTCCTGCTGTGGTTTCATCCAAAATAGGGATACCAAACCGTTCCTCCATCTCGGTATTCAAAAACCAATATTCTCTTTCCGTCACATACCAATTCCAGTTTCCTTCAAAAATAACACCAACAATGATGTTTTGCGCATATTCAGGCCATAATTTCATGAGCTTCTCGCGTTCCTCTCTTTCTCACTCACAATTCGATCCAAAACCGGTTTACACGGTTTCCGTCTTCCTCTATGTAATCCTTGTCCGGCATTCCGCCGTTTTGTATGATTGTTTTTTTGGAGGAAATATTATCGGAGTCGCATACGACCAGGACTCGGGAAATCCCCAGCTCTTTTGCTTTTTCCAGCGCCAAGGCCAGCATTGTAACAGCGTACCTGTTCTCTCGTGCAGAAGGACGGATACCGTAACCGATATGACCTCCGGCATTCATTAGGTGTTCGTTAAGGACATGCCTGATATTCACCGCTCCCACAACCTGTTCATTCGCATTCACAAGCCAGTATGTGGAGCTTTTGACCCAGCCTTCAGACAGGTTCATTCCATTTTCCTGATTACTTAAAAACGTCAGCATACCTTCAAAATCGTACGGCTCTACAGAGATCACCCAAGGTACCATATGCTCCTGACTCTGTTTCCATTCCTCATAAAATGAAAGATAAGCTTCCTTCCAGTCCTGATCCGGCTTTACCAATCTGACGGTCTGCATCCCACTCACTACCTCCTCTTTAAACACTCAATTTGTCTGCTATTGCTTTATACCTCAATATCCATGAATTTTTGCGCCCAATCTGCAAAAGAGAGCTTATCATCCCAAGTGATTTGCTTCATCGCTTTGGCACATCCCCAGTTTAGAACCTGCTGATGCAGCATATGCACCCGGAAACGCTCAGTAAATCCTTCTTTAGCTTCCATCCCTTGTGCGTAAGCAGTAAGAAAACCTTTTGCCAATTCTTCTTCGCCGTTCTCCAGATACATGGTGGTTATTTTCGGAAGATCTGCAACCCCATCCCCAAAATAGGCTGTCGTAAAATCAAAAAGACCACTGACTCCCCAGCCCTTATTCCCATTCTGCACAAGGAAATTTTGCGGTTTAAAATCCCCCATCACGAAAGTGGCAGCTTCCAGCTGATCGAATGCTTGACGGGAGCCTTCCAATATTTCCTCTACCCATTCCATATCCTGTACAGAAATGTTCGAGTATTTTTTGGCATCCTCTAGCCAATAGCGAATTCGTCCATACAACCATACTCGATAAGAGACTTCAAAAGGACGAATGCCTAGAGTTGTTGTATCCAGCTCTCCACTGTTCTTAACCTTCCATCTATGAAGCTCTAACAAAACAGTAGCAAGCATTTCAACCATTTGCTGTTTATCCAGCGAGGTCAGCTTTGCTTGCAACTCAGGTGTATGTATATGCTGACCGTATAGACGGGGCATAACTGCATAGTTCCAGCCAAAAATGTCCTCTGTATGATCCACAAGATACGGTGTTGGCACGGGAATTGGAGTCCGCGCTTGTATTTGCTCCACCATAAACTTTTCTTCTACCCATTGCCCTGGAAAAAGCGGGTTCCCCTTCAGCACAAACTGCCCAGCCGTTGAGGAAACATAGAGAGTTTGCCCTAGGACACCTTCTGCCGTTTTTTCATAAGACAGCAAACGTCCCAAATCAAAACGATTCAGCATCCTTTGCACTTGATCAATTGTTACCTCGCCCAGCCGATTAGATGAGAAATATATGGTCGTCGTCATCTCTATACACCATAGCTCTTAATCGTTGCTTCCAGAGTTTCATCTGTATCCGCCAGCCACACGGAACTAACTTCAAACGTTCCTGGCTCAAAAAACAATGGAAATCTCCGCTTAAACCAATCCTGCATCGGCAGATTTAGCGCTTCTTTCATATCCACCCACAGCAGTTCTCCCTCGGGGGGATTTTTTAATAGTTCACCTTCAGTGGCTGTAGCCAAATAGTTAAAGACCATATATCTCAGCCCTTGGCTTGGGTCACAATATTCGTCGATTCCTTTAAATACGATTTTCGTAACGGTTAAGCCTGTTTCTTCCCTTACTTCACGAATGGCCCCATTCACAATGCTTTCTGGAAACTCTACTTTTCCTCCTGGAGCAATATAACCCGGAAACCCCTTTCGATTGGGTCTATTCATAAGCAATACCTTACTTCCGTCCTGAATCATACACATGGTATATATTTTGTGTGTCACTTCTGTTGTCAATCCGATCATACCTTTCTTTATTCACGATTCACTAAAATCTAGTTTTACTTTCACACCGACAAACTGTGGTTAAATATGGCATTTCCCATACTTTAACTCGTTATTTTGTAGAGCGCAATAACTCTAACCATAGACTAGACTTGAGAACTCATGCCTAAGTCGGTCAAAATTAGTAAAAAAAAGACCGCCTTTCTACAGAGCCGCTGGTACTACCAAGCGGCTCCAGAAAGGAACGGTCTTATCCTAAACTTAATCATCATGCCAATACTCCGTTTTCTAGGCACGCTCCGGATAACGAGAACCTGCTGCGAAACCTTTAGGCGAAATACGCTCGATCTCTTGAAGCTCTGCTTCCGACAAAGAGACCTGTAGGGCACCAAGATTTTCACGCACTCTTTCCAATCTCTTCGTTCCTGGAATCGGGACGATATGGTCGCCTTGCGCAAGCAGCCATGCCAGCCCCAACTGAGCAGAAGTACAACCTTTTTGGGCAGCCAGCTTTTCGATCAGGAGGACAACCTCTAGATTTTTGGTGAAATTCTCGCCTTGGAAGCGAGGGAAATGACGGCGGTAATCATCCACTGGCAGATCGTCAAATTTTTTGATCTGTCCCGTGAGGAAACCTCGACCCAGTGGACTGTAGGGGACGAAGCCGATTCCCAGTTCGTTTAGTAGCGGAAGGACATCGTCTTCCACTTCTCTGCTCCACAAGGAATATTCGGTTTCTACTGCGGTAATTGGATGCACCGCATGCGCGCGGCGGATCTGTTCAGCCGACGCTTCCGACAAGCCGATATAACGGATTTTCCCTTCCTTAACCAAATCGGCCATCGTTCCGACGGTCTCTTCAATCGGAGTATTGGGATCGACTCGATGCTGATAATACAGGTCGATATAATCAGTCCCCAGATGAAACAGACTGGCGTCTACGGATTTTTTAATATATGCCGGATCTCCCTTGGGTCCCTGAGTGTGTGTGATCCCGAATTTAGTGGCAATCACTACCTCCTCCCGACGACCCTTGAGCGCACGTCCAACTAGCTTCTCATTGCCGCCGAACTTCTGCTGTGCGTATTCCTCACCATAAAGATCTGCTGTATCAAACAACGTTACACCAAGGTCCAGCGCTCCCTGAAGTGTGCGCACCGACTCCTCGTTGTTCGGCATCATCATCGTGCCAAGGCCCAGAGCTGATACCTCCAGCCCTTCACATCCCAATTTCCTTTTCAGCATATCATGGTTCCCTCTTTTCTTTGGGTAAATGGATGGAATGAACATGTACTCATTCTAATAGACCCTTATGGAGGCAACCACAGTACGTTTATACTAGTAACAAGATTACCAGGCAGAGGATTGGCTTACTGGCGTGTAGATACAAAAGTGCAGACCCGGTTGGTCCGTAATACTTGCTAAAGAATTAATATCATAGGAAACTGCTTCCACAGCGCCAGGGATTTGAAGGGAAACCCGATTCACCTTTTTGAGCTGGATATGATGCTGCTTCCACATGGTGTCAAACTCCATACTTTCCACACGCAGCCGTTCTACCGTCTCCTCAAACCAAGGATCTCCTAAATACTTGTCATAATAGGTTCTAAAAACAGCTACCGAATAGGACGCGAATTCTTCCCAGTTAACCATTCGACGACGTAATTCGGAATCCACGAACAACAAACGAATCATGACACGTTCAGAAACGGACAGGGAAGAAAAATCGGTAATCACCTCATTCGCCGCGCTATTCCAAGCAAGCACTTCCGCTTTTTCATTGCTGATAAAGGAAGGATAGGACAACTGATCGATAATACGTTGCCACTGTGGATTCAGCATTGTCTGGATGGGCGAAATCGCAACCGTCTCATTGGGATTCCACAATTGAATTAGATGCGCTCTCTCATCATGAGTTAATTGTAGAGCTTCACCTATACTTTTGATAATCTCCTTAGATGCTGTTACTTCTCTACCTTGTTCCAGCCATGTGTAATACGTCGCACTGACACCTGCCAGCATAGCAACTTCTTCTCGGCGAAGCCCCGGTGTTCTTCTTCGCGGGCCCTGTGAAAGCCTAAGACCTGCCTGCTCTGGTTGAAGTCGATTTCTACGTGATTTCAGAAAAGCTCCCAACGTTTTCGATTTACTATTATCATTAGACATGTGTTACCTCTTTTCGAATCAATCGCTATAGAACGCTCACAGTCCCTCGTCAAACAACTGTAGGCCTATGATTTCAAAGGCGACACCGTCGCCCGCTTTAACGTTGACATCACCATTCATTTCTTCAGAATCCAAAATAAACGTAGTGTCTCCTACTACAATCTCCACACATTCTATCTCGTCTGCTTCGCCTTGCATCACTTGATGTATCGTTCCTTGAATCCAATAGTCGCCTAGCTTTGGTTGAGGTCGAAAAATCCCTGTCTCTTCAGTAGACTTCAGCCTTCTGAACCCCTCTATACTGGACTGAGAAGTCTCGACCGAAATTACACAACCGGGAATCATCTTATTCAAGCTTTGTTCATAGGGGACAACATACGCATATCCGGAGGTCAGTTCATGCCAAAAATATGTCCAGTAGCCGTATACTTTTTCCTTGCCAATATTACGAATGGTGATATGCTGATCTTTATTTATTTCCTTGATCTGTACGCGCATCTATAGAATCCTCAGTAGATATTTTTCTTATAATAATAGTGTTTAAAGCCTCTCGGAGCATCGTCAATGACACCAACGACTTCATACCCCTGCTTTTCATAGAATTCGGGCGCTTGGAAAGTAAAGGTATTAAGTTGTATAAAATCGCACCCTTTTTCTTTAGCAATTTGTTCAATTTCACCAAGTAGTTGTGAACCGTAGCCCTTTCCTCTGTAGCTCTGATCTACCCACAAAATATCAACCTCCACCCAGTTCCAACATAGTACACTTAGGAGACCGCCTATCACCTGACCGTCTTCATTTTTAAGCGTAAGATTAATCTCTTCGTATTGGGTTCGAATATCTGCTGGAACGTGTTTCGCATTAAACTCAATCAACTTGTTTCTGACTAAACGCGCTTCATCTCTACTACTTCGATTCATCTGAGGTTCCAGCGTCATGGCATAAATCCTCCAATTTGAAATGATTACTAGCACTTACTGATTTAAATATAGAAAATAATAGGGTTAAAATACTTTCATCTTCCTACTGTTATATATTGTATATACTTTTCTATGTTTAGTCACATGATTCAATTTAGATGGACAGAATTATTCTAATCTAAATATCGCTGATTAAAGTCGTTCCCTGGATTCATGCAAAATATTTAGTAACGAAAAAAGCAGGCCCCTCTGAAACGGAGAACCTGCTATCCTTTATATCCATCGTCTGCCATACAGGAGAAGAGAGGGGATGATTAAATTGAAATATCCAGTGATTTCCCAACTCCCGTAATATCGCTGCTGTTAGCGCTGTTGATACGAGTTGTTTCTGTGTTACTTGGAGCGGGCTTTTCCATTTTTGGAGTTGACGTACTGCTGGATTGCGAACTTTGCTGTGCAATTTGAGCTTCAATCTGTTTAATTTGTTGCTGAAGCTGCTTCATTTTTGTTTCTTTTGTATCTTTATTATCCTTACTTTGCTGTACCTTGTTGTACTCCGCTTCAAGTTGAGCTTTTTGCTTTTCCAGACTAGCTGTATCGTTGGTACTGGATGAAGATGAAGTGCTTGAAATAGATATAGAACTGCTGGATGTGGATGAAATGTTCATACGAGATTTCCCCTTTATAAAAGTATGAGTTTACACGTGTGGGCTAACCGGTTCTAAGCTATGGTGTTGCACTCTAATGACTATGACTACGATGATACAGATTATTCAAAAGTCTTAGCGATTTTATCGAATAAAGCCGATATTTCTTCATCTGTGGCATTCGTAGGAAGCGGAGCCTGCATTCCTCCCGTGTATTCCATGAATTCCTTACTCAATTCGAGTGAATCGTTAGATTTCTTGTGTGTGGTATGACCCGCGGTATTTAGTCCATTCTCATGTGACTTCACCGTATTCGAATGATCATAGGAAGTCGTGATAAGATGTCTGTTAATGGATAGTGACAAAATAGATCCCCTCTCAGTGTACATAATGTTTTTGGCTGCCCACCTACCTTTCATCGGTAGCAAATCTGAATGCAACCTGAGGGTATGCTGAATGATAACTGAATCAATACAGACTCATTAATACCGTAACCCTTTTATTATTTCCTAGACCATAGTCAAGGAAAATCCCCTCCGCAAGACGGGGGGATCAACCCTACTTGAGACAGGAGTAAGTAAAGGGATAATTTGTTACTCTTAGCAAAGAATAAATGAACGTATTTTAAAAATTGAAAGTAGGGAAATGATGTATGATCCGTATTAGCCATTTGGTTCACGAGAGACTTATGTTCCTAGTCAAATTTTTGTACTCGCCTGCATACGTGGGTAGTGTAACACCAAGTTCCAGATTTTTAGCTAAAAATATGATAGAATCCATTCCATGGAGTGAAGTTCATGCTGTTGCCGAGCTTGGTGCTGGAACAGGGGCAATTACCCAATACATCCCGTCTGCTGCTGAATTTCAACCTAAGGTTTTACTCTTTGAGAAAGACCAAACCATGCAGCAGAGTTTAAAAAGAAGATTCCCGAATTATCTATGCTATTCCGACTCGCGTGAGCTTCAGCTTGCTATGAAAAATGCCCAAATAGAACAGCTTGATTGCATAATCAGCGGGCTGCCTTTTTTCAATTTTCCACAAGCGATGCGGAATCAAATTGTAGAACAAATTCATCTATCGCTCAGGGATGGAGGAATGTTTGTGGCCTTTCAATACTCTAAACAGATGAAGCAGCAGTTAGGTGAATGGTTTGATATTGAAGAAATCAAGTTTGTGCCCATGAATGTTCCACCCGCATTCGTGTATGTATGCCGAAAGAAAGCTTAAGAAAGGAGGACGGGTATGGACGTGGAATATTTAATTTCCATCATCGAACAATACGGCTATGCGGCATTATTCTTTTCTCTATGGCTTGGGATTGTGGGTCTACCCATCCCGGATGAAGTCATTGTGATGACTGGCGGGGCTGTAACAGGCATGGGCATACTTCATCCGTTACCCGCTTTTTTAATTGTATATCTTGGGGTTATATCAGGCTTGTCCTTAGGTTATGTATTGGGGAGAACCGTGGGCACACCGATTCTAGAACGTTTACGCCGGAAGAAAAAAATGGACAAGTACATTACGTTTTCGGAAAAATTGATACATAAGTATGGGAACTTCACTATTTGCATCAGTTATTTGCTGCCGATCGTCCGTCACATTATTCCTTATATTGTCGGAATCAATAAAATGAGCTTCAAGCGCTATGCCCTCTTCTCTTATTCAACGGGTTTGATCTGGACGCTGATCTTCTTTCTACTCGGGCGTATCTTTGGCGATCATGTACAGGCAGTAGGAGAACTGATTCATCGTTATGGCTTGCAGATGGCATTGCTTGTCATCATGCTGACCATTATATTTTTTATAATGAAATTAGTATGGGGAAAGAAAACAACGGAGGAGTAAAGGTAGAACACGGTCGGCTAGTCTCCTGCAAAGGAGGCGATGCCTGTGGAGGTTAAAGATACATTGATGTTGATGATTCAATTTGCGACATTGGTGATCTTGATTCTTTCCTTCAACAAAAAGAAATAGACCGCCCTCTGGAAAAGGAATGCGGTCTATTTTACTAATTCAACCCTACAACTACCGCCCTTATAAGCGGCTGTTGTAAAAGAGTGAGGATGTTGGCTGCATCTTTGCTATTTTTCAGTATATACTTATTAGCTTTAGTTTATCACAGGAAAAACCATATTGCCAATATGGAAAGCCTTTAAAGTGGCGGCTTACACCCGAGCTATTTCTTTAATTGAAGCAACTTAACCAGCTTATCATGAATGGCAGTATTCGGGTAATTCCCGCTAAACTGAGAAGAGCCTGGGCCCATCGCGGTTAACGCCACATCAACAGATGTATGTCCTCCCGTGGTCCAGTCAATATAAAACTTTTCATTAGAGCCTTTTACAGTAAAAGGGCCGTCCTCTTTGGAAACACCTTCACCGGATTCATCCTCCGCATCTTCGCCTTCAATCGCCAAACCGCCCGTTTCATGATCTGCCGTCACCAACACTAATGTATCTGGATGTGCTTTGGCATAATCTTTAGCTACTTTAACGGCCTTATCGAGCTGTTGCCCAGCCTTAATCGTTAGCTCACCTTCATTGTCATGCGCCATCTCATCCGTTCCTTCTTCTTCTACCATCAGGAAAAAACCTTTTTGGTTTTTGGAAAGAACATCAATCGCTTTGGTCGTCATATCCGGTAAAGAAACCGTTGGATTGTAAGAGTTACCCTGCTTGTTGTGAGCTTGGAACATCTCTTCATTGGCGAACAGCCCCAGCAACTTAGAACCTTTGGCTGCTTTCATTCCTGTCTGATCCGTCACATAGCTATAACCCAGCTTCTTCGCTTGTTCTACCAAATTCCCTTGAGTTCCCTTACTCGCTTCCTCAGGATCTTCTGCCGGAGCATCTGGATGTTTGCCTACTGTTCCGGCAGGGTACCAGAAATCCTCACCACCGCCCAGAATAACATCCAGCTTGCTTTTCTCCAAATACTGTTTGGCAATCTCGCTTTGAGCGGAGCGTTTTTCGACATGCGCACCAAAGGCAGCCCCCGTTGCGTCTGTCACTTGGCTTGTCGTCACGACACCTGTAGACATGCCTGCTTTTTTAGCCAGCTCCATAATCGTTGTCACTGGTTTTTTATTCAAATCCATTCCAATCGCGCCGTTATACGTTTTCACACCTGTTGCAATAGCAGTCGCAGCGGCGGCAGAATCCGTAACCAGGTTATCCCCTGAACTTGTGCTAACCAGGCCGGTTACAGGCATGTTGTCCATTTCAAGTAATCCCGATTTCCCTACCGTCGCCAAGCGAATCGCGTTGCGACTTGCTTCTCCCATACCATCGCCGATAAAGAGAATGACATTCTTAGGGGCATCGACTTTCGCTGACGAGGTTTTCTGTCCTTTGGATACCTGTGTCGTAGTAGACTTGGTATTAGATGAGGCTGCAAAAGCGTTAGGGATATTAGCAGATAACAATGGCGCACTCAAAACGGTAATGGCACCTAAAGCAAGGATACTCTTTTTCATCGAACGCTTTTTCACAAGGTCACACTCCAATAAATTTAATATTCATATATGATAAAGTAATCATATATCTGCTTTGTAAAGCATCGTAAAGCAATAGATTACACGAATGTAAAATTTGGAGTGCTCACCTGTTTTTTATAAGACAAAAGAAGGCACCGACTCTTGGTATATCAAAGTCGTTGCCTCTTATATTAAATCGCAGCGATATTTTTGCCGATCGGCATGGTGTAGTAGAGCGGCTTTTGCTGTCCATTTTGCTGATAGACTACAAGCAGAAGCGTGCGGCCTTCGGCAGTCAATGGGCTACCCCCACTCAGGATATGATCCAGACTGAACGGCAGTACATCCAGCACAGCGTGCTTTTGCAGTTCTTTTTCACTCAGCTTCAAGGAAGCAAAGGCTGGGATAATCTCGCGGTATGGCTGCGGCTGTTGACTGCCTACATCCGTTCCGCCTGTACTCTCCTTGCTCGCATCTGCCACAAAATCTGCAACCACAGGTGACAACAGCGCATCCGGGTGCTGGAGAACCATTTTCATATAGCTGGACCAATCATTCTTCTCCAAGCTATGCTCCCACCAAATTTTACGCGGCTTATATTTATGGTTAAGGAAATAATCAAGCTTCATCAGTCCAAGCACCATATCCATTCGCTTTGTTCCACGCGATTCCAGAAAGGACTGGAGACGTGTGAACAAGTCTTCGAGCTGATGTCCGATTTTTTGCCAGCCCTGTCCTTCCCAGTAGTCTCCGAATTCCTGAAAGAAATCAAAGGCGGACGAGAATTCACGCTCAATCAGATAGTTGACTGTATGATCCATACGATGAGAGTTCCAGTATTTTTCCAATACATCTTCCAAGCGCTTGAGTCGGACGATATCGGCAAAGGAAAGGACGTCATTGCTCAGCATTTCATACGGCGCAACATCCATATACGTATAGTTATACTTGTCTGCGTCGATACGCAGTCCGGTGCCACGCAGCATTTTGAGGAAGCCAAGTTGAAGCTCTTCCGGGCCGAGCGCAAAAACGTCATTAAACGTTTTACGGAATGTGTTGTAGTCCTCCAAGGGCAATCCGGCGATCAAATCCAAATGCTGGTCGATTTTACCGCTTTGTTTGACCTTTGTAACAGTACGAGAAAGTTTGGTAAAGTTCTGGCGACGCTTAACCAGCTCATTGGTAGGATCATTCGTTGATTGGACGCCGATTTCAAAACGAAATACGCCCGGCGGCGCGTTTTCCGCCAAATAATCCAATACCTCGGGACGCATAATATCTGCCGTAATCTCAAACTGGAAGACACATCCACGGTGATTTTCAATCAAAAATTTGAACATTTCCAGTGCATAATCGCGTTTAATATTAAACGTCCGATCCACGAACTTGATTAGGTTGGCTCCATTGTCGATCAGATATAAAATATCTGACTTTGTGCGCTCAATATCGTAATAACGCACCCCAACCTCAATGCTAGACAGACAAAACTGGCAGCTGAACGGACAGCCCCGGCTCGTTTCGAAATAAACAACCCGTTTCCCGAGTTCCGGTATATCTTCTGCAAAACGATAGGGCGACGGCAGCTCGTTCAAGTCCGCTTTCGGGCGACCGGGCATCTGAATGACCTCTTCTCCCTTACGGTAAGCCAGTCCATACACAAAATGGAACTTGCGATCCCCTTCCAGCTCCTGCAGCAGTTGATGGAAGGTTTCCTCTCCTTCACCAACCACGATAAAGTCCACATTCGCCAAACGCTTCATCCAGTGATCCGTATCGTAGGATACCTCTGGACCACCCAGAACAATTTTGACTTCGGGCATAATCTTTTTCAACACATCAATGACTTTAATCGTCTCTTCAATGTTCCAAATATAACAGGAAAAGCCGATGACATCTGCCCCCCGTTGAAACAAATCGGATACGATGTTCATCACCGGGTCCTTAATCGTGTACTCCGCCAGCTCGATATCAAAGTCCTTTTCACTGTAGGCTTTGAGGCATCGAATTGCCAGCGAGGTATGAATATATTTTGCATTTAACGTTGATAAAATGACTTTCATAGGTCACAACCTTCTATAGTTTGCATGAACTTTTATATCCTTATCTTAGTATGGCTATTCAAAATCCTCGTACACATCGTCTGTATAAATCTCGTCCTCGCTTATCGTTCCTCCGATATTCCCTTGATTTTGAAAAAAATCAAGAAACGGCTTGCCGTACTTGCGGAACTTCACTTCTCCGACACCCTTGATCCGCAACATGTCTGCCTCGGATTGCGGGCTCGCTACGCTCATCTCACGCAGCGTCGCATCATTGAAAATGATATAAGACGGTACATGCTCCTGAGCGGCCAGATCGCGGCGGATCAGGCGCAATTGCTCGAACACGGTTTCGTTGACTGCAGCCGGGTATGCATCGCGTCCCTGTCGTCCGCGTGAACCTGCTCCACCTGCAAAAGCCGTGGCATGTCGCACAACACGCTGCATGACTTCTCGCTGGCCCTTCAGCACTTCAGCGGCAAGCTGCTGCAAGCGTACGACTGGATATTGTCCCTCGGACAACATCAGATAGCCTTCCGAAACAAGAACATTGATGATTTCGGCGATCTCTTTTTCCGTCCGGTTGCCCATCACGCCATAGGTTGGTAGGCTGTCAAAACCATACTGCAGCACTTTTTTGTTACGCGAGCCTTTCAATACCGAGGCGACCATCGAGACCCCATAACGTTCCCGCATGCGATGAATGCACGAAAAAATCTTTTGCGCATCTATGGTCATATCAACCAGTTCCCGTTCATCTGTACATGAACTGCATATGCCGCAAGCTTCATGCTCCTCCGCTTCTCCGAAATACTCAAGCTGTGCCGTACGTAGGCAACGAGTCGTGTAGCAATAATCAACCATCTGCTGGAGCTTGCGGTAGTCGTTGCGCTTGCGGTCTTCATCCTGTGGATTTTGCTCAATTAGGAACTTCTGCGTCACAATATCTTGCGGTCCGAACAGCAAAATACATTGACTCGGGTCGCCATCACGTCCTGCGCGTCCCGCCTCTTGCACGTAAGCCTCCATATTTTTAGGCATGTTGTAGTGAATGACATAGCGTACGTTCGATTTATCTATCCCCATGCCGAAGGCATTGGTTGCTACAATGACACGGATATCGTCGTACAGAAACCCTTCCTGGCTATCTGCACGCTCCTGATCTGTCATCCCGGCATGATAGCGTCCAGCCGCCATGCCTGCATCACGCAGCCGTTGGTACAAATCGTCCACGTCCTTACGTGTCGCCGCATAAATAATGCCCGATTCACCCTCATGCTCACGGGCGTAATTCAGTAAAAAGCTGCGTTTGTCTTCCCCACGCAGCACACTGAACGCCAAATTGGGCCGTCCAAGGCCTGTAACGAACGTCTCGGGTGAGCGCAGACGAAGCAAGCGCACGATGTCATCCATGACCTGCGGTGTCGCCGTTGCCGTAAACGCAGCCACGATTGGGCGTTCATACAGCCCGTCCACGAATGGAGCCACAGCCAGATAGCTGGTACGGAAATCATGGCCCCACTGCGATACGCAGTGCGCCTCATCTACCGCAACGCAGGAAATCGGCAACTGAGCCATTTCATCGCGAAACCAGTCCAGTTCCAGTCGTTCCGGTGCGACATACAGTAACTTCAAGTCACCATTCCGTGCGGCTCGTATGCGATCATTCACTTCTCGACCACTCAACGTACTATTGATGTAGGCAGCAGCAATCCCCATCGTGGTCAGCGCATCCACCTGGTCCTTCATCAGCGAAATGAGCGGTGACACGACAATGGTCAGCCCCTCATGCAACAACGCGGGGATCTGGTAGCATATCGATTTTCCGCCCCCTGTCGGCATGATGCCCAACGTATCGTTGCCCTCCAGCATACTGGCCACAATTTTCTTTTGTCCCTCCCGGAAATCGGGATAGCCATAAAATTTTTGCAGCAAGTCCTGCGCCCGTTCCAAGGTTGGTGCTTGTACACTCATAGTTTCAAAACTCCTCATATTTCTAGCGTCCTTGACGCATATCGGCTTTTCTTTCGTTACCTTTAGTTTACCGGGGTTCAGGGTAATGTTCAACCGCTAGAAGACTACCAATCTGGTTTAGTCCCTTATGGCGTTCGCTGTTTTCTCATGATATAGTGAACACGGTGCCGAAAATTTGTCCATAATTATGAAGAGACACGGTTCCAAGAAGGAGAAAGAACCCATGAACAATCGGAAACCCCAACGGAAAAATCATACAAAATCTACGTCAAACGCAAGCCATTCCAAACACAGTCATAAACCTGCCGGAAGATCTGGCTCCCATAGACCGGAAGCTCCACGGAGAACGAATGCTTTTGATAAAGCCCCTGCCAAAACATACATCGTCCAGGAGCCTGCCGAGCTGTTAAGCTTTTTAGTAGAGCATGTGACTGGCATGGGTCGCAACTCCATTAAATCAGCACTGGCTCGTGGGCAGGTGTCCGTCAACGGCATTCCGCGTACCGTGCATAATTTTCCACTGGAGCAAGGTCAGACTGTCGCTCTTTCCAAGGAAAAGGTAATTCCCGTCGTACCACTGACTGGGCTACGTATTTTGCATGAGGATGAAGCCATTATCGTTATCCATAAGGATGCCGGGTTGCTGTCCGTGGCTTCAGCGCAGGAGCAGGAAGTAACAGCCTATCGCCAGCTTACGGCCCATGTGAGACGCGAACATCCGTACAATCGTATTTTTGTACTGCATCGTTTGGATCGTGATACATCAGGAGTGATGATGTTTGCGAAAAGCGAAGCCATACAGCAGGAAATGCAAAAAGCGTGGAAGGAAGTTGTGTATGAACGAACATACATTGCTCTTGTAGAAGGACAGGTTAAAAAAGCTGAGGGTACAATCACCTCATGGCTGAAAGAAAGCAAGACGCTAAAAATGTATTCCAGTCCTTATCCGAATGACGGACAACACGCAGTCACTCATTACAAGCTACTTCAAGCCAATCGGCATTTTTCTTTGCTGGAAGTACGTTTGGAGACCGGACGCAAAAACCAAATCCGCGTACATATGGAGGATATCGGTCATCCCATTGTTGGAGATAAAAAATACGGTTCCAAATCCAAGTCGATTGGGCGCCTTGGCCTACATGCGAGGGTATTGTCTTTTATTCATCCCGTCACCGGGGTATTGCTGCGTTTTGAATCCGACATCCCTAAAACCTTTTTGAATCCGTTCCGGGAGTAGAATTGAGCAAAGCATACGGAGATTAGATAGAAAAATAGAAGAGGAAATGAGGGGGCTGTAGAAGGACAGCACCCTTTTTTGATTGATTAAGCGGTATACCTCCGAACACCATCAGCCATTTTCATCAACTCATCCCATATATATATGGGCGTATTACACACTGGACAATCTACCCAACCATTTAAATAGGGTAATTGGGCAATCAGCTTGTTCTCTTCAATTTTTTGGGCATATTCGTGTAACCACTGCATATTAGCACCTCTATGGTCCAATGAACGGGGGCGAATCGGTTGGGGAACCAGATTATCTGAATTTACAGGATCCTTATCATAGACAACCAAGGTGTCATTCTGTTCATCAGGCCAAATATAGAGCGGGGTACCGCAATGCGGACAATCCAGCGTATATTCGTCACCAGTATCGAAGCTTTGTAGCATATAAGCTACGCAGCGATAACCCTGAAAAGCGGCACCCGCAGCCAGAACATAGCGTTTACCGACATCTCCTTCGTGTTCTTTCGCATACAGCACCATTTCTTCAGTCAATTCTGCAAGTCGGACAATGGCACACCGATATTGCGCGTAAATATATTCAGCCAGACTAGAATCCACTTTCACCTGATCCCTTGTAAATTCCAAAGGAACTTTGGTATGTAAGGGATTGTTATTCTTCGCTTCGAATATTCCGCAAATGTTATATATATCTGCACGAATCCCTATATCAGAACTTTTTAACGCAATGTCTACAAGGTAAGGTACAGCCGCAAATGTACAAGTATACAACGTATTTTGGTGATACAGCTCCTCCCAATACAAGGTGTCAGCCATTTCGCCATCATATCCGGCTTGGAGCTGCTTCAACATTTCCGGGACGTATTGAGAAGAACCATAAGGGCCTTGGAGCAGAGTCCAGGCCGGATCGGACAAAGCCAGCATCTTGATACTCCTTCCACCGTTTTTCTTACAGTAAAGGATTTTGCAAAAATCCAATAAGCGACTTCCAATGAACAAAGGTATAGAACGAAGTAGTTTAGTTCGTCTATATCTTGCACTTCGGAGCGACTGGAATCGAATTGTGCAAAATCCTGACAGTAACATGGGATCGGTTTGTAAATTAAACTCGCTAACAAATTCATTTTAACTTCATAATTCTCAGCTTCTTACGTTTATTTTATTATACGCATATTATTAGCTGAAGTTGCTTTCTCGATTTATGCAATATACAAAATCACTATTTTTCCGGGTCTATAATCATATTCGGTTAAGCTTTCGGCATTGTGAAGGTGATACACATTAAATTACTGAATTACTAACCTGGTTCTTAAGTTCTACTACGAGTTCTCTGTCAGTTCAGTTCCTTCTTCGTATACATAGTTCATATTATAAGTCCTGTTACTTAAAAATTGCTGAGTAAGAAATAAAGTATATATACATTAAAATTTCCATACATGTAAAAACAAAGCCACTCCCCTGCCTGTTTTTAATTATGCCAAACGGGTAAGACATACTTGTTCAAGCCTTTAATCTAACAGCTACAGAACTGATTTTATGAATCGGTATATGAAAAGGCGTGTTGGGAATATTATGTATGAATACTGCGACTATAAGGGGAAATAGCCTATGACCATAACACCGGAACAGCGGATTACCCTGCACGGATTTAACAACCTGACCAAATCATTGAGCTTCAATATGTACGATATTTGTTACACCAAAACCAAAGAAGAACGCGAGGCGTATATTGAATATATTGATGAACAATACAACTCAGATCGGCTGACAGCTATTTTAAAGAATGTATCTGACATTATCGGCGCCCATGTGCTCAACGTAGCCCAGCAGGATTATGTTCCTCAAGGAGCCAGCGTGACAGTACTTATATCAGAGGGACCCATTGTGGAGGTTCCGACTGAATCTTATGCCGAGTCACCAGGCCCCCTACCTGAATCTGTCGTGATACAGCTGGATAAAAGCCACATTACGGTTCACACCTACCCGGAATATCATCCAGACGAGGGGATCAGTACGTTTCGAGCAGATATTGATGTCTCTACCTGTGGGGAAATCTCCCCGCTCAAGGCACTCCACTATTTGACTCATTCTTTCGACACCGACATTATGACAATTGATTACCGGGTACGCGGCTTCACACGTGATATGAATGGACATAAGCTTTTCATCGACCATGATATCGGCTCCATTCAAAACTATATTCCAGACGAAGTGCGCAGTCAGTATGACATGATCGACGTGAATGTGTATCAGGAAAATATTTTCCATACCAAATGTAAGCTAAAACAATTCGATTTAGACAATTATCTGTTCGGCTACACCAAGGAAAGTCTGACTGAAAAAGAGCAACAAAATATATCAACACGTCTCAAAATTGAAATGGACGAAATTTACTACGGTAAAAATATGACGTAACAGATCGAATGCGTGAAAATAAAGTGAATCATTTCATTGAAAAAAAGGATGATCGCTTGGACTGAAATACAGCCAGGCTTTCGTCCTTTTTTTGATACAAAATAAAAGATATTACTCAACTTGATCTGTACAAGCGAGTGATTGTTCACTATGATAGGGGAAGAAACCACTAATTTAAAATATCAGCATAGATTTTACATCCGCTTCATATTGTAAGCGCAATCAATCGATCCTACGTATGATTTTGTCATGGAAGACAAAGGAGGAATTTGCATGCAAGGCGGTATTGGCGGTAAAAATATCATTTTACGACTGGAAATTTCCACAGAGCACATCCAATTTGGTCAATTGATTACGTTGGTAAACGAACATGGCGGGGATGTAATTGCCATTGACGTCATCCGCACCTCTGAGAAGGTCACTGTGAGAGATATTACAGTCACCATTGCTGATCCAGCAGAAATCGATCAAATGATTGCCCGGATTAAAAAAGCACAAGGTGTTAAGGTATTATCCATCTCTGATCGTACCTTCCTATTACACCTCGGGGGCAAAATTGAAATGCAGCCCAAGGTCCCCATTCAAAACCGCGATGACTTATCCCGGGTATATACCCCCGATGTGGCACGCGTATGTATGGCGATTCACGAGGAACCGGACAAAGCTTTCCGTTTGACGATCAAGCGCAACACGGTCGCCGTCGTCTCTGACGGAAGCGCTGTCCTCGGGCTAGGCAACATCGGTCCCTATGCAGCCATGCCAGTTATGGAAGGCAAAGCTATGCTGTTCAAGCAGCTCGGGTCCGTCGATGCCTTTCCCATCTGTCTGGATACGCAGGACACCGAAGAAATCATTAAGGCCATTAAGCAATTGGCCCCAGCCTTTGGCGGTATTAATCTGGAGGATATTTCATCGCCACGATGCTTTGAGATTGAGCAGCGGTTACGTAACGAGCTGGACATACCTGTTTTTCATGACGATCAGCACGGTACAGCTGTCGTTTTGTACGCAGGGCTGATCAATGCGCTCAAGGTTGTCGGCAAGGCCCTGTCTGACGTCAAAATTGTCGTCTGTGGTATCGGGGCTGCGGGTGTGGCCTGTACGAAAATTTTGCTATCTGCAGGAGCAGTCAATATCATTGGCGTAGATCGTCACGGAGCGCTTACAGCGGATGAAACATACGAGCATCAAATGTGGAATTGGTATGCGCAGCATACCAACCCCGAACGGCTGTCTGGCACGCTGTCCGAGGTTCTGAAGGACGCTGACGTGTTTATCGGACTCTCGGCAGGCGGACTACTGCAACGAGAAGACGTGAAACGTATGAAAGAAGCCCCGGTACTGTTCACTATGGCTAACCCGGTTCCCGAAATTGCGCCAGAGGACGTCGAGGACATTGCGGGTGTCATCGCCACCGGACGTTCGGACTATCCTAACCAAATTAACAATGTGCTTTGTTTCCCAGGCATCTTTCGAGCAGCGCTCGACTGCCGTGCCCGTGAAATCAACGAAGAGATGAAGCTGGCGGCCGCCGAGGCCATCGCAGGCACGATCCGTCCTGAAGAACTAAACAAGCTGTATATAATCCCTGGTGTATTTAACGAGAGTGCGGTTCAACGGGTGCGTGAAAAGGTAATTCAAGCCGCAATTGCGAGTGGTACAGCGAGAAGAGTGCCTCGGGATTTCAGATAAAAGAAAAGGATTGCTCCCCTAAATGCGGGTGCAATCCTTTTTGCTATGGAAAGATGAGGCTGCATATCCGTTATCTTCACAGCGGTTATGACCTCCATTTAGAGAACAATTGACTGGCACGCTGGGCAAATTCCTCCAGATTAAAGTTGGAGTTGTCCAGCTTGTAGTACCATTTTTTAATCGTATCCAAAATCCATGAGGGAACTTTAACCTCCGAGATACCGGAATAAAACGTATGATACGCCCACACCAAATGCTCCCAGCGCTTGTCATCGCCTTCCTTCACGTATTCAGATACGTCCAATACCTTGGCACGCCCGTCTTGCATGAGTACATTCTTGAGGTGGATGTCACGGGGGTTCAGCCCCTTGGATCGGACAAATTCTCTCGCCTTTTCCACATCCAGAATGACCTGCTCTGGCACAGGAATTCCTTGCAGCAAACAATCCAGCAGCGTAATACCGGATTCATAACTTATGACAATATACTTGTCGCCTTTTCCGTAATAATGAGGAAAAAAGTCAGACCCTCGCAAACGCTCATATACGTCGGCCTCCGCATCTTTCTTGTCGATCGCCATGTCTGAGTACACCTTGAATGCGTAGCCTGGCAACGTATCCAGCGTAAATACGGCCGCATCTGTCCCGATGCCAATACAGCGGACGTCTTGAGTGGCTGTTTTAATGGTAACCGGATCATTATCCTCTGTACTGTATACGGTCACTTGACTTATGATGTCTTCTGCCTGCCTCCATTGTTCTACCATGCGCGATCCCCTCCTTTTCTGTTCTAAACCATTACCAATGAAATTAGATCTATAACAGATAAATAGTATTACGGGTTAGCTTTGGGAATGGCTTCAAAATAGGTTGATTCTTTTAGAAAAAACGGTATGTGCCGTGTCTAACGAGCGTCCGGCAAAAGCAACCTTCTTAACTCTGCATAGCTTGCCGCTGTTTTATAGATTCCTAGCACGTCAGTTTCCGGGGGAGCGTTCCTGTGATTGAACCAGATCACCTGCCAATTCGCAGCTATAGCTCCCGCCACGTCATTGCGCCAGGAATCCCCAATGTAACAGCAGTGCTCTGCTAACGTTCCTGTCCGTTCGTTCACTACTTCAAAAATGCGCGGATCAGGCTTGGCATAGCCAACGGTTCCAGATACAAAGATATGCTCTGCTGCAACATGATTTTCCAACGCCATAGCCTTGATCTTGCTCATCTGGTGTTCTTCAAGACCGTTTGTAATTAATCCAACTAAAAAGCCAGCCGAGCTCAAATCATTTATTAACGAGGTAGCCCCCTCAAAAGGCTCAATTCGGTACTGACGATCCAAATATTCTTGTTGAACATGTACTGCCTGCTCACGGGTAATTTCTATCCCGAATTCTTGTAAAGCCAGAATGAAACGGCTTTCTCTCATCTCATCCAGTTCATGCGTCCCTGCCTTCCCCTCCAGTAGTCCTCCTTTAGCCGATAGTACATCGCTGTAATAGCGAATACGATGGTAGGCTTTCTCAAAAGGAAAACGCTCACTCAATCCTAATACTGCTCGCAATGCATCGCGTGTAGGGTGCAAATGATCGTACATCGTATCATCTACATCAAAAAAAACAGCCTTCTTTTGCAAGTTCATATGCCCACTTCTTTCTGTTAAATCTTCGGATGTCGCTCCTTTTCACCTTGTCCTGATATTATACCCGTTGGCCTGTTGCGTTGCACCCTGTCCTTCACACTGCGCTCCTGCATTCACACTTCACGGTTGCTAACATACACTGAAAAAGACCGCATTTTCGCAAACTCACTTTACTTCTCTACCGAGCTAATATAGGTATCTTGTCCTGCTTTGCCCGAAAGCGTTTTATTTGACAACACACGGGTAAAAGGTCACATTTTTGAAAAGATTCGTCATACAGGTTTACATTTCGTGTAAAATCACGTACCTTTTAGGGATGGACGCTTTATGGATGTATTGGATAAGGGAGGCAGACACGATGGATTCCGGTTCTAACCTAGCCTATGGATCAGCTACACCTTTGATTGAGGCACTTATAGAATTTGAAAAGGAGCTCGAAGCGAACCGGCATTCTTTGAGTTTTGATTTGGGATTGATTATGGAGCAGGGCCGCGCGCCACGATATATGGCTACACCACCAGATGTTATTCCTTTTGCCCATGCAGGGGTGGACGGAATACATTATGGCTTTTTAACGGATTTTGGTCTTGAAAAGGACCTTTCACAGGCCCCTATCGTATGCGTATCTCCCGTCGATTGGACGGGTGTATGGGTGGTTGCCCGTCATTTGCAGGATTTTTTAAGTGTTGTTTATACAGAGAACAGTTCATTACAACGATACTACGCCAGTGGAGATGACTATTCTGGACATGCAGGTCAGCGACTGCCTCAGATTGTAGATGAACGTACCGCGTTTGTACGCGAATGCTTCCGGGAACGCTTTGGTATCGAACCGATTCAGGATATGGCTGCCTATATCGATAGTTTGCGTACAGAACGGAAGCACAATGAAGCAGCTCCTACGCTGAACGGCTTGGGCATTCAGGTATCTTCTTCTGCGAAGCATAGCTCTTCTAAGGAGAGTGCCCTCTTGACCGTAACGGAGCCTTTCCTTTGGGAACAACAAGGCGAAGCTGTGCGTGAGTTATTCCACAACGGTTCGCGTGAAGCCAGACTGGCCTTTATTCGAGATGCCCAGACACGGCATCTGTTCACCCATTCTGCCCTTCGTGCTTTTGTAGCTGGACAGCTTAAGTTGATGGGCCTATCTGAGGCCGCAACATATCTGGAAGAGTCCTACTATACCGTTATTCCTGATATGATAGAATCATGACGAATTCCTTGGATTTCCCTAACCTAACCGCCTCCGAAAAGGCGGCTTTTTGTGCTACAATAAATGAAAATAATAGGGTCGAACGGCCCGGTACGAATGAAAGAGAGCGAGCATGAATAATCATTCCTATCCTACTCCTGAAATCATTGAGGTTTGTCTGTTGGCGGGCAAACTGATGATGCAAAATGGAGCCGAAACCTATCGTGTTGAAGACACGATGTCCCGCATTGCTTCGGCCTATGGCATATCCCAGTCCCATAGCTATGTCACACCAACTGGGATTTTTTTTGCCATTAATGACTCGGAGCCTGCCACGCTCATTCGCATCGTAGAGCGGACCACCGATTTGCACAAGGTGACAGAGGTCAATTCCATTTCACGTAAAATCAGCACAGGTGATTTGTCTCCCCGCGCTGCCGTCAAGGAGCTTTCGGAGATTGAATGTGGTCCCCTCCGTTATTCTAACCGTATACAGCTGATGGCTGCTGCGTTGGCCAGCGGTTGCTTTATGATCATGTTTGGTGGAGTTTGGCGAGATTTCCCCGCAGCTGTGTTATGCGGAGGTATCGGATTTGCAGCCGTACAGTATTTTCACAGGCTCGTTAAGGTTAAGTTTTTCTCAGAGTTTTCTGCATCTTTTCTAATCGGTTTGCTGGCGGCTCTATTAACGATAGTAGGCTGGGGACAGATGATGGATAAAATTATTATTGGCTCTGTCATGCCACTGGTTCCAGGCTTGTTAATTACAAATGCCATCCGTGATTTAATGTCCGGGCACCTTGTTTCGGGTCTTTCCAAGGGAGCCGATGCTTGCCTGACGTCTTTCGGCATTGGAGCTGGCGTTGCGGTGATCATTTCTTATATGTGATTCGGAGGAGATTCAAGTCTATGCTTGCACAATTATTCACAAGCTTTATTGCCACCGCTGCATTCGGCATACTTTTCCATGCCCCTCGGCGCTCGCTACTGCAATGCGGTTTCGTCGGTATGCTAGGCTGGCTGGTCTATTATTCAACTACGGACAGCATGGGACCTGTGAGCGCCAGCCTTTTGGCAACGATCCTCATCGGCATCGTCAGTCAAGGCTTTGCGCGGCTGTACAAAATGCCTGTGATTATTTTCAGTGTCGCAGGCATGATTCCGCTCGTTCCAGGGGGAATGGCCTATAATGCCATGCGCCAGTTCGTACAACAACATTATCCGCAGGCACTGGAGCTGGCGATGAGCACGCTGATGATCGCAGGAGCGATTGCTGTCGGTTTGGTGCTGTCTGAAGTGCTTAATCAGATTTTTCACAGTATACGTTTTAAACCACAGCGCTAAAAGCGATGAAAATAGAAAAGCAAAAGAGGCTGCTCCCAAAATCATCTGCAGTGTATGAGACGATTTTGGAAACAGCCTTTTTCTGTACACGTTACAAAGAATATTTATATGTCATAAGCTTATTCATCCACTCGCTTACCCAATATCGCTAAATCTCGCTCTATGCTGTCCAGCACAGCTACACGCGGATAGTACCCCCATTGCTCAAAACCAAACTTCCGTAGCAGCCCAATACTTGGCTCATTATGACCAAAAACAAATCCCAACAACGTGGTAATCCCCAGTCTCGGACATTCATTTAGCAAGTGCTGCACCAGTCGACTTCCTGTTCCGGTTCCACGAGAATCCTCATGGACGTATATGCTAATTTCTGCTGTACCGTTATAAGCTGGACGCCCATAAAAGGACTGAAGACTGGCCCATCCGGCAATTGTACCCTTTTGTTTTAAAACCCACAAAGGCCGGTGGTTTTCCTGATGAGCCTCAAACCATGGAATTCGACTTTCCACTGTCACCGGTTCCAGATCTGCCGTGACCATTCGTCCTGCGATCGTAGAATTATAAATGTCCACAATATCGGGAAGATCCTCTTTGCATGCAAATTCAATGGAAAAAGATTGGTCGTTATTCATTATTCGTATCCGCCTCCTATTGTGTGATTTATTTATTGTACAAGACAAGCGCCCGATCAGCCATATCGAGTTGTTTTGCGGATTAGTCCCAAAGGGTTTTATAATAGAGCTTGAAGAAAAACAAAAACGGAGTAAGCGATTTAACATGACGAGACGGGAGGTATGTTTCGGAGTCAAGGATTCTGAAGCAGCTTAATATGAATATTGGAACTCAACTCTTGATTTTGGAAATACCTATGGAATCTTTTTTTGGAAAAACAACCATTTATCCTGTACTGCTCAAGGACGAGGATGGACTTACACTGATTGACACGGGAATGCTCGGCCAATTGGAGCCATTACGCAAGGCTATTTCAGATGTGGGTGAGGATATCAGCCGCCTGAAAAGAATTATTTTAACACATCAAGATATTGACCATATCGGAAATGTTCATGCACTGCTGGACTTGCTGCCGAATACTGCCCTGTTAGCCCATAAGGATGACGTCCCTTATATGACAGGAGAGCGACCATTTGTGAAGCTAACGCCGGAACGGATTAATCAGTTGGATACTACGCTCAAGCAACAAGCAGAGGATCTGATTCGCCGCCTGCCAGATTTGCGCTTTGCTCATATTCTTGAGGATGGTGAGCATCTACCCTATGGTGGAGGAATACAGATTATACATACACCCGGCCACACGCCCGGGCATATCAGCTTGTATGTGCCCGCACAAAAGCTGCTCTTGGCAGCAGATGAGTTGCTTGTAGTCGAAGGTGAACTGGTCGGTCCCGCTGAGTCGGCTACGCCGGATATGCCACTGGCCCTAAAGAGCCTCGATAAACTGACTGTATTGGATGTTGATAAGGTACTCTGCTACCATGGTGGTTACTATGATCAGAATGTACAGGCACGTCTGCAAACATTAAGTCAGGAAAGAGAATAAGTCATTCCATGCTATAAATAATGATGTATGAAGAGCTATAATGAATAAATAGGCAGAAAGGAATGAGACTTTATGAATGAGAAAATAACCCGACTGTATGATGAACTGAAGTCACAGTCTTGGGACGGCCTGCTTGTGACCGATCCTAAACATATTTACTACCTGACGGGCTTTGCCAGTGATCCGCATGAGCGTTTTCTTGGTCTGGTGTTGCTTCGGGACCAAGAACCAGAACTGATCGTACCCGCCCTGGATGCAGAAGCCGCCCAAGCTGCTTCTTCTGTGACTCGTATATCCACCCACACCGATACGGACAATCCATATGATCTGCTTCGTCAACGCACAGGCACCGGTGTGAAAGCATTCGCACTGGAAAAGGAGCACGTCTCCGTCCTCCGTTACGAACAGCTACATACTGCCATTGGCGCGGCTCAATATGTGGACCTGGGTCCAGTGCTTCAAGAAATGCGTGTGAGAAAAACTCCTGAGGAAGTACAACGTCTGAAACATGCAGCTCGTTTGGTGGAAGATGCCCTTCGTCACGGTCTCACCCATGTGCGTGAAGGGGTGACGGAAGTCGAGCTGGTGGCCGAAATCGAATACCAGATGAAAAAAATCGGTGCAGATGGCCCGTCTTTTGACACAACAGTGCTGTCTGGACCCAAAACAGCCTTGCCTCATGGTGTTCCGGGTACCCGCAAGCTGCAACACGGCGATCTGCTCATGTTTGATATGGGCGTATATTCCGATGGTTATGCTTCGGATATTACACGTACTTTTGCTTTTGGAAAGCTATCGACTGAGCTCGAAACAATTTATAATACGGTTCTTCGCTCGAACGAAGCAGGAATTGCCGCCATTCGCCCGGGAGTTTCCTGCGCATCCGTAGATCAGGCAGCACGGGCTGTTGTTGAATCCGCTGGATATGGCCCTGCCTTTAACCATCGAGTTGGACACGGCCTTGGCATGAGTGTTCACGAATATCCATCTGTACACGGAGGCAATAGCGATCTGCTTCATGAAGGCTTCGTGTTCACAATCGAACCCGGCATCTATGTGCCAGGCCTCGGCGGTGTGCGGATTGAAGATGACGTTCTGGTCACCTCTGATGGTGTTGAAGTGCTTACATCTTTTCCAAAAGAACTGACAGTGCTCGGATAAATCCATTTGCTATTCATTATATAAAAAGTATGAAAAAAGGAGGGGTAACCCCAAGCCATCATGGCTTTAGGGTTTGCCCCTCCTCTTCTATAAAGCTGAAATTGCGTGCAATGTACAAAATGGGTGTACCCGCCGCAGTCAATACAAATTTTAAGATGTAGGTGGTGAATAATATCTCGATCCATATCCCCCACGCATAACCGTAAAAGGCAATAGTACAGAAAATGAGCGTATCTATAAACGAGCTGATCATCGTGCTGCCATTGCCGCGAATCCAGAGCTGATGACGTTCCGGGAAAAACTTGCGAATCCAGGCGTACAGACGCACGTCCAGCAATTGACTGACTGCATAGGCTGTCAAGCTGGCAAGCGCAAGCCTTGGCAACAATCCAAACAGCTGTTGCATCGGGGTCTGGGCAAAATCCGTTGCAGTTGGCTCGAATTGCAGCACCATTTGCATCGTGACCGTCGTCATAATCAGAGTGAAAAAGCCGAACCACACAGCTTTACGCGCCTCTTTAGGCCCATATTTTTCATTCAGCAAGTCGCTGGCCATATACATAGAAACATACATCGTATTTCCCAATGTCGTGGTAATGCCGACCAGATCAATCGTTTTGGTTACCTGAATGTTAGCTAGTACAGTAGCAACACCAATCCAGGCGTACAGCCCTTTTTTACCGAACAACCGAAAACATAACAAAAAGAACATAAAATTGACGAGGACAAAAGCTGCCCCCCATAAAAGATTAAACATAAAATCCTCCTAGTTTTGATAGCGCGGGATGGTTGCGAACCGCGGTTCATCCGAAGCAAGCCGGAAAAACATTATTTTAATGTATCATAGATTAGGATTCGTGAACAGCTATAATTTACACTGTCCTAAGCCTAATATAAAGAGCCGACCTTAAGGTCGACTCTGAGTATTGAGGTGCACAGTGCACGTGTTACATATGCGATAGATGCGATATGAGACTGTAGTTTACACCATCTTGTCTATCTTTTACTTAAGAGTGCGCCGTTGCATCCAAATCCATACCTTGATTGTTGAACACGTCTTGATCGTTCTCTTTGAGCACCTTGCCTGAAATGAGACCTGCGGTAATAGAATCATTGACATTTAACGCTGTGCGACCCATATCAATCAACGGTTCGACTGAGATGAGCAATCCTGCCAATGCCACTGGAAGATTCATGGTGGAAAGCACGATCAGGGAAGCGAAAGTGGCACCACCGCCTACACCCGCCACGCCGAACGAGCTGACCGTAACGACTAAAATAAGCGTGAGGATAAAATCCCAGCTCGTTGGATCAATACCCACGGTTGGAGCAATCATAACCGCCAGCATCGCCGGATAAATACCAGCACAGCCGTTTTGTCCAATAGTCGCTCCCAAGGTCGCAGACAGATTCGCGATGCCATCGGACACACCAAGTTTTTTCGTTTGCGTTTCAACATTTAACGGAATGGTCGCCGCACTGGAACGAGAAGTAAAAGCAAAAACCAGTGTAGGCAATACCTTTTTCACATACGTCACCGGATTATAGCCGAACAAGGCCAGCAAAATAAGATGAATGATAAACATGACCAACAAAGCCACATAAGAAGCGAGCACAAACTTGATTAGCTTCAAAATTTCATCTGGATTGGTCGTAGCTACTACTTTAGTGATCAGTGCTAAAATACCGTAAGGTGTCAATCTCAGCACCAACGTTACAATCCGCATCACTACAGCGTACACTGCATCGATCACTTTACGGAAGGTTTGCGCCTGTTCCGGTTTTTTACGATCCAATCCGAGCACAGCCACCCCGATAAAGGCCGAGAAAATAACCACCGCCAGCGTCGACGTACGACGTGCTCCCGTCATATCCTCAAAAGGATTTGAAGGAATAAATTCCAGCACCTGCTGTGGAATGGTCATGTCCTGAACTGTTCCAAGGCGCTCTTCCATCTTCAAGCCCTGTGCTTGTTCCTTTTCTCCACCTTGAATCTCAATGGCCTTTAAATCAAATGACAGACTGGTTACAATACTCACTGAAGCAGCAATTGCCGTTGTAATCAGTAGTACTGCAATAATGGACACGCTGATTTTGCCAAGGTTCTGTCTTCCTTTCAAATTCATAATAGCCGAAATAATCGACACCATGATAAGCGGAATAACGACCATTTGCAGCAAACGGACATAACCATTACCTGCGAGGTTGAACCAATCAACTGATTTTGTAATGACCTCTGAGCCTGCCCCATAGGCATATTGTAGAATAGCCCCGTAGATCAGTCCGAAGCCAAGTGCGGCAAATACCCTTTTTGTAAAGGAGATGTGCTTTTTCTGCATCCAGACCAACACGCCGAGCAGTGCAAGCAGCACGATGACATTCAAAATAATAAAGAAGGTATCCATATATCATTTCCTCCAAACTTAAACGTAAGATGTTTTCTAAAGTGACCCTTCAATCCGAAGATTACTATATCACAAAGCCAACTATTTTTGTAGGTTTTATTGAAATAAAAATAATAAATCTGCTCCAGCCTTAGATTTATCAAAATGACAAACAGCAAGCCTTCGTAAGATGAAGGCTTGCTGTTTGTTATCCTGACACAACGACACGTATTCGATTTAGCTGCCGGGGCTCTTTTCCACAACCGAGTTCGGAGAAGCATTCATGCCAGATGTAGATACTACTTGCGAATGCTCATCTTTTTCATCCACAAAGCCCATAAAATACGTAATTACGCCAGCCGTAACAAACGAAATCAGTATACCCACAATACCGTACACAAGCGTGGGTTCAGAAAATAAAGGTAAGCTGAGCAGCCCAGCAGAGGTACCAATAGCAGTAAGCTCTGTTTCAAACAAACACATACAAGCCCCACCAACGGCTCCACCAATCATAACTGCTATTAACGGTTTTTTGAAACGGATATTGACACCATACATGGCCGGTTCAATGATTCCCAGCATGGCTAACAAACCTGTGGACGCAGCCAGCGTTTTGACTTTGGGATTTTTGGATTTAACACATACGCCAAATGTTGCGCCAGCCTGAGCGAAAGCCGCTGCAATGACCACGGGAAAAATATGGTCGTAACCCAATGTTGTAAGCGAGCTGATCATAATCGGTAGCATTATATATTGCATGCCTGCAATAATAAGCCAAGACATCGCGCCTCCGAGCAACAACCCTGTAAACACTTCTGCATTGTCAAACAACCAGCCTAGTCCATCCGATACATGTTGGCCGAGATAACTCCACAGTGGCCCGAAAGCGAACACCATCAAAGGTATAGTGATTATCAGTGTCAAAGTCGGGACAACCAATAATTTAAGTGAATAAGGGGTATACCTGTCTAACCATCTTTCGACACACGATGCTATCCAAACGACAACAAGTATGAGTACTATAGATGAAGCAGCTTGTGGGTCTATAACTGACAGACCGGCAAAACGTACCTCCTCACTTGACTGGAATAAACTTGTTAGTTGGGGATGGAATACGGATACTGCGATGGCTGCCGCAACAAATACATTGCTGCGCAGCCTTCTTGCCGCACTTGCCGCAACAAAAATAGGTAGAAAGTAATACACCCCATCGCTGATAGCCATTAAAATAGTATATACCTGCGGATCAGACAACAATAAACCGAAGGACATTAAAACTAATATAATTACCTTGATCATTCCTGCCCCAATCATTGCCGGCAAGATCGGAGTGAATACGCCTGATACATAATCTAATAGACGACTTATCGGATTTCCCCCTGTAGCAGTTCTGTTACTGCCGGAAGTTGGCTCTAGTTCATCTTCGCCTCTGACCTGCGAAATCATTTCTTTGGAAAGTAAATCCCCATTCATAACTACCTTTTCCCCTTTTATATGTATATTGAAGACCACTTTCGAACTTACCAAACCAAGCTTAGAAGAATATTGTCGTAAAAGCGGTATTCCTTATGCTACTTATATTACTTCTTTTTTACAATAGTTTTATAGAAGGAGTAATCTATTCGTTTTTATGCACCTGATAATTTACATCAAACTTACATCTAAACACCTAAGACCATAGTTATATATTTTTTTGTTTGTTTTTGGGCAAATATGACTATTCAACCGCCTGTTAATTATGTAAAATAGGTCTAACCTACTTTTTAGTAAATCATGGATTACTTCCCTTTCACATTCTTGTTCCTTGAATACAGCTGAAATATACATAGAATCCGAACATTTTCAGTCTTTTCTTCAAGCAAGGAGAGGAAAACAAGTAGATCATGGCGTGTCTAGCATCTTATTGGACAAGCGGCCTACATCAAGCAGGGGAATTCGTCTGACTTTATTACCATCATGTGAGAGGAGAATTTTCATGAAGAGTTTTAATCGTTCCATTGGCGCGAAATTACGAATTATGTTTTTGCTGATTCAGCTCTTTGCATCCCTTTTGTTCAGCATCAGTTTCTATGCAATATCCATGAGTATCATTAATAACAGTGTCATGCCTCAGGTAGACCAATTACTAGAAATTGGAGCTAAAAATGTATATCAGGATCTCAATATTTCCTTAGCTGTTCAGGCCGGGCAAGGAAGCGGTTCTGATTCCGGCTCCGCTATACAGATGGAATCCTATCTGCAGGACAAAGTCGATACCCTCAAATTAGAATCAGCATATATCGCGGTAGTGAAGGATGGTAAAGCCGAAGTCGTCGCACGGAATGTAAAATCAGTATACAAGGTCAAGGATGCACTCATTCCTGTAGAGGATGTAAAAAAGGCAAAACAAGGCGAGATGAATATCAGTGAAATTTATAGCGATTCGTACGGAGTACACAAAACCGCCTTCTTTGCTATATCGGGTAGTAATTTAGTTCTGGGCGTGAACGAAGATGTTGGATTCGTACAAGAAAAATCCCAACAAATTCTATGGATTTGCATAGGTATTACAGTGGCAACACTCCTGCTGGGCGGAATTATTTCTACCCTCGTGATACGTAAAGTTGTAAAACCCATTGCTGAATTGGTTCGTCATAGCGAAAAAATTGCTCAAGGTGATCTTTCACAAGAAGCGAAGGTTCATGGCGTCAATGAAATTGCGCAACTTGCCCGCAGCTTCCAATCGATGTCTCATAACTTAAAAGAAATGATCGGCCATGTGCTTTCTACATCCGGTGCGGTTGTTGGAGGATCGGACGAGCTGCTTCGTCGGACTGAGGCTATGAGTGTAAAAGTCCAGGATTCTACAGTTGCCGCAGAGGAAATAGCAAAGGGCAGTACCAGCATAGCTACAGCTGCTGCTGAAAATGCGCAGGCTATGGAGGAAATCGCTCAAGGTGTTCAGCACATCGCCTCCTCTGCCAATGATGTATCCGATCAAATCAGTGAAGCGACAAAAGAAACGGTTAACGGTACTACGCTCGCTCAAAAAGCTGTAGCTCAAATGTCACAGGTAGGACATGCTGCCGATGAATCGCTTCGATACATCCATAGTATGAATGAGCGCTCAGAAGCCATTGGCAGTATCGTTTCGGCTATTTTCGATATCACGAAGCAAATTCAAATGTTGTCCCTGAATGCCTCCATTGAAGCTGCCCGTGCGGGCGAACATGGACGGGGCTTCGCCGTAGTAGCCGGAGAAGTGCGCAAGCTTGCGGAGCAATCTAAAGAAGCCACACAAGAAATTTCCGACTATTTGGTTACCATTCAAGAAGTATCGCAACAATCTGTGGACTCTGTGACCCAGGTGAGCCGTGAAATTCATTCGGGAACGGAAATGGTTCAACAAGCGAGCTCAGCCTTTAACCAGCTAAGTGAGCTTATGCAAAAGATCAATGCTACGATTCAAACGGTATCTGCAGCAACGGAACAAGTATCCGCCAGCTCGGAAGAAGTATCTGCTTCCGTGGAAGAGACAGCTCTCATCGCTGCCAATGCACAGCATATGATTCAGGAAATCGGATTAAATGCCGATGAGCAACTGAATGAAATGGAAAGCCACAGCGAGGTTGTTCGCCAATTAAGCAAACAAGCAACCGAGCTGCAAAAGGCTGTCCAAAAATTTAAAATTACGTAAGCCGATACCATAGAGGATTTTGCAAAATCCTGAATAAAGAGAGGTATCTCTCAGTCATGAAAATGGCTGTAGAGATACCTCTTTATTTTTAAGAGCGATTTAAATAATCATTTTATGAAGTTTATGAATTCATTCCCATCATACGATAAATTTGCTCCATATCTAAATGAGCCCGAACCACCTCTGCGACACGGTCAAACTCTCGTTCCTTGGCTTCACGTACAGTAAAAGTGCTTTCTAAAGGTGCCAAGCCCTTGGCTTGTCGCAATCCATCCAGCCAGCATCGGCGAAAACGGTCATTATCAAACACACCGTGCAAATAGGTTCCCCATATTTTACCGTCTGTCGTACCCCAGCCTTCCTCAAAAACTGTTCCTTCGCCACGCCGGATATGGAATAACCTTTTCATTTCGCTTAGTTTTAAAGTTCCATCTGTAGGTGCGTATGGTTCCGTAACATACTCCGTAACGCCCATATGTATTTCATAACCTTCAATGCTTGGCTTAGAGGCATAACCCGAATCAGGCGTAGCGCTAAGCAAAAGCGGACAATGATTAGACAGGGTTCCTTGTACGCGTACGGTTTGCTTTTCCTTCAAAAAGGTCGTGGACAGAGCCAGCCAACCTAACCCCTCTGCCTGCTGCGGCAACCCAGATTCGACGGCTTCGGGATCAAAAAGTGCGGTACCCAGCATCTGATAACCTCCACAAATGCCAACTAGCTGTGTGCAGCCGGTATTCATAGCCTGCCGAATGTCTTTCTCCAGACCTCTCTCACGCAATTCCAACAGGTCTCCAATGGTGTCTTTGGTCCCCGGTAAGATAATGGCGTCCGGTACGCCCAACTGTCCGGCTTCTGTGACATAACGAACACTCACATCCGGCTCTGCGGCCAGAGCATCCGTGTCCGTAAAATTGGAAATCCGCGGATATCGTATCACTGCAATATCCAGTTCTTTATCCTTTGCAGATAGCTTGGGCTTCTTATCCAGTACTACCGAATCCTCTGCTTCAATGCGAATGTCTGGTAGATAGGGCAATACACCGAGTACAGGAATGCCTGTCCGTTCCTCCAGCCAGTCTAATCCCGGCTGCAGCAGAGACAGATCGCCTCTGAATTTGTTAATGATAAATCCGCGGATACGCTGTACTTCATGGGGTTCCAGCAACTCGATGGTTCCTACGAGAGAGGCAAAAACACCGCCCCGGTCGATATCTGAAATAAGCAACACTGGAGCATCCGCCCAACCTGCCAGATTCATATTTACGATATCGCGGTCCTTCAAATTAATCTCTGCCGGGCTGCCTGCCCCTTCCATAAGGACAATATCATAGGTATCGCGCAACCGATTCAGAGCATCCATAACGGTCTGCTTGGCTTTTGGCAAAAAATCCCTCCGGTAATCGGAGGCGCTCATATAGGCATAAGGTACACCGTGTACAACAATTTGTGAGTGCATATCTTTGACCGGCTTAATCAGAATCGGATTCATGTCGGTCGTGGCCTCAATACCGCAGGCCTCAGCCTGCACCCCCTGAGCGCGTCCAATTTCCTTGCCGTCTTCGGTAACATAAGAGTTTAACGCCATATTTTGCGACTTAAACGGTGCTGGACGATATCCGTCCTGCGTAAAAATACGGCAAAGCGCAGTCGTCACCACGCTTTTGCCCACATCCGACGCTGTTCCTTGAAGCATCAATACGGCTGCCGGGCTCGTGCAGGACGGTTCGAAAGTTGACAATTGCCTCTTCCCCTTTAACGAATTCATTTCAAATCTGGTCACAACCCGTACAAAATGACAATAAACAACAATAAAACAGTCTCCAGCAATTCGTTTAAAGTTCCGTATATATCTCCCGTAAGTCCACCCAAGCGGCGGTTAATACGGTTTGCCGTGAAGGTTCCAACACCGTAAGCCAAGAGCGGAATCAACACAAAACCTATCGAGATTGGAAGGCTTTCAGAATATGAAGGCAAGGTTTGTAAGCATGATCCTGCCAACGACAGATTCCCAGTATCCCTTGTTGCTGTAGCCAAACCTGCCAGAAGATATTGTCCTACGGCAGCACTCAGGGTCACTAATACAGCCCAGAATACGGCCAACCCTACGCGGCCACCACTCATATCAGCAAAACGCGCAGCCAGTCCATCATCATTACGGGCTTTAGGCCAGCGCTTCATCGCATGTACCATAAACCAGCGGCTCCAAACCATCGGAAGCAGCAGCAAGCCAGACACATTCCGTTCAACCAGCACCGTATATAGCAAAGAAGCCTTGAGCATGAGCAGCAACACGCAAGCAATAACGCCCATTGCCCCTACACGGCTATCCTTCATAATCTCCAGCATCCGTTCACGGGATCGGTAGCTGAACAAGGCATCAGCTGCATCCATCCACCCGTCCAAATGCAATCCACCCGTCAACCAAACCCAGACAACAAGAGTAAGAATCGCACACGGCAACGGCGGCAGCACCATAGAAGCGAGCGCCGCAAAGCCCCAGACGATGATGCCAATGACCACTCCCACCAGCGGATAATAACTTGCACTGCGTTTAAGCAAATCCGGGGAAAAATCCAATTCCGCCTTCACCGGAAGACGCGTTAAAAATTGAAAAGCAGCAGCAACAGCCTGACGTTCGCGGCTCATAGCTTATATTCCAGCCGTTTGAGTTCTACGGGAATACCCGCCGTCACCAAAAATACTTCATCACAAAGACGGGCAATCCGCTGATTCATAACCCCACTCAAATCCCGATACAGCCGACCAAGCGGATATTCGGGCACAATACCGTCACCAACCTCGTTGGTCACGATGACAAGCTGCCCCGGATACTGCTCCACAGCTGCCGTCAGTTCATTAATGGCAACTTTGGACGCAGCTTCGCCGTCCTCGCCTGCGGCCAGCAGCACGTTCGACAGCCACAGGGTCAGGCAGTCGACTAACACCATAGGCGCGGGTGATGGCTGCGACGCTTGATCGCCGCCAAGCCGTCGCAGCAGCTCCGGCAGCGCCTGCGCTTCCTCCAGCGTCTGCCAGTCGTACCCGGCAGACTCGCGCTGGACCCGATGAAGGGCGATGCGCTCCTTCATCTCCATGTCGTAGGCCTGCGCCGTTGCAATGTAGCATGCGCCAGGCGCGCGCGACATGCATAATCGCTCGGCAAAGCCGCTTTTCCCGCTGCGTGCCCCGCCGGTCACGAGCGCTTTCATCGCTGCGCGGCTCCCTGACCGTCCGATACGCCTGCATCGGCAAAGGTCGCCATTTCGCGCATAATGCGGCACGCCGCATCAATCAGGTGCAAGCTAAGCGCACCACCTGTGCCCTCCCCGAGCCGCATGTCCAAATGAAGCATGGGCTCCAGCTTGAGCTCGCGGAGCACCGCCGCGTGCCCGCGCTCGTCCGAGGCGTGCGAAGCGAGCATGTACGCAGCGCTTGCAGGCGCAAGTGCACGCGCTGCGAGGGCAGCTGCGCCGGAAATAAAGCCGTCCAACACGACTGGACAGCGATGTGCGGCTGCGCCGAGGATAACTCCTGCCAAGGCGGCAATCTCCAGACCGCCGACCTTAGTGAGCACGTCGAGCGCATCATTTGCATCTGGCTGGTTCACGTCCAATGCGCGGCAGACAACCGCTATTTTACGGGTAAGCCCAGCCATATCTACACCCGTCCCCCGGCCTACGATAACTTCCGGCTCCAGCCCGGTGAGAGCACATACGACCGCAGCGCTGGCTGTGGTATTCCCGATGCCCAGCTCTCCAGTAACGAATAGCCGTGTGCCACCTTTGACCGCTTCTGCTACAGCTTCAGCTCCGGTCAAAATCGCCTGTTCCGCTTCAGTACGCAGCATCGCTGGCCCTTTAGCTATATTCGAAGTACCCATGCGTACCTTTCGGTCCACCAGATTCGCGTGAGCGACATCCGCATTCACGCCAACATCTACCACCTTGACATCTGCGCCCGCATGGCGTGCCAGCACATTAATTGCTGCGCCACCTGACAGCATGTTATACAGCATTTGCTGTGTAACCTCAGCCGGAAAGGCACTGACTCCCTCTTCACACACCCCGTGATCCGCAGCCATGACCATAACCGTTTTACGATCGAATTCAGGCTTATCCACTCCTGTAATTCCTGCTAGCTGAATGACCACACTTTCCAACTTTCCAAGACTTCCCGGTGGCTTTGTTAATTGGTCCAAATGGGCTGAAGCTGCCGAGGCCGCCACCCCATCCGGCTGGGCAATGCTATCGATCAGCTGACGCAGCTTGTCGTTCATACCTTCCACTCCCTGCTCTTTTTAAGTGTGTTTCATCGTTTATTTAATCTGCTGTATCCGAAGCGCTCCTGCGCAGCAAGAGCTGCGGCACACCGCTATCAGGATGCGGAAGCATCACAGGCTCAACACCGTATACTCGTCGAATCCGATCCTCGGTTAATAACTTCGATGAAGCTCCCAATCCTTCAACCATTCCATCCTTGAGTACAAGCAAATCTTCGCAAAATTGGGCTGTCAAGTTAAGATCATGCAAGACCGCAATGATCGTCACACCCGTTTCTTGGCGCCAATCTGCCAGCAGTTCCATAAATTCAAGCTGATAGCGCAAGTCTAGGTAGGTCGTAGGCTCGTCCAGCAGCAATATTCGTGGCTCTTGCACCATCACCTTTGCCAAGGCTACACGCTGTCGCTGTCCCCCACTCAAACGGTCCAATGCTCTGTCCGCCAGCGTGGTAAGTCCCAATCGCTCCAGCACGCGATCCGTGATCGCCTCCACATCAACACCCTTTTCCCTGCCTAGCCAGTCCTGATGGGGAAAACGTCCCATTTCTACGACTTCCCTAACGGTGTATCCCACTGGAGGAAGCCCTTCCTGTTGGAGTACGGCTATGAGTCGGGAAAGCTCTTTTCTGCTGTAGCTACCGACCTTTTTGCCATAAATATGAACGTTGCCTGAAGTTGGCTGATCTACACCGGAAAGCAAATGCAGCAAGGTTGATTTTCCACTGCCGTTTGGACCAATGATCCCCCACCAAGTTCCTTCGGCGACGCTCCAGCTTATATTCTTTAACGCATGGAACTTTCCATAGGCACGTGTCAGACCCACTACCTCTAATGCCCGATTACGCACCTTCTGTGATTCACTTTGTTCTGTCACAGTAGTTCCCCCCTGCGCAGCTTCTTGTTCCGGTACAGGAGATATGCGAAGAACGGTGCCCCAACAAAGGCCGTCATTACGCCCAGAGGAATTTCTGTGGGGGCTAACAACGTGCGAGCCGCCGTATCTGCCCAAGCCATAAAAATAGCTCCACCGAGCGCAGATAATGGAACAATCATCCGGTAATCAGGACCTGTCACCAGACGAATGATATGCGGTACAACGAGTCCCACAAAGCCAATCACACCACATACCGAGACAGCGGCTGCTGTCAGCAGCGTGGAAATAATCAGAACAGATAGCTTCGTCGCATCTACATGAACTCCCATGTGCGCCGCCTGACGTTCACCCAAAGCCAAAATATTCAGCACACGTGCCCGGTTCCATAGAAATACCAGCCCTATGACCACATAAGGTAAAAGGATTCCTGTATATGACCAACCGCGCAGACTAAGACTTCCCATCGTCCAGTACAATATTTCATTGACCGTCTCCTTCGACATGGCTGTCAGAAAGGAAACAACCGCTCCCAGAAAGGATTGCATCACCACACCCGACAAAATGAGACTTTGTGTCGGAATTTTCCCACCTTCCCGTGCCAACGTCAGCACCATCCACAGCGTAAGCATTCCGGTCGTAAATGCCACTAGCGGCAGCGTCCATATGCCAACAAATGAAAATTGAAGGCCCCAATAAATCAGTACTGCCGCTCCTACCGAAGCCCCCGAGGATACCCCCAGTGTATACGGATCAGCCAAAGGATTACGCAGCACACCCTGAAATCCGGCTCCCGCCAGCGCCAGCGCTGCTCCTACCAACATTCCCAGTAACACTCGTGGCAATCTGACCTTCAAAATAATCTGCTCTGAGGATGTATTCCAATCCGGTGTAAACGTATCGCCTAACCACGGTAGGTGGTTAACCAGAATGCCCGTGATTTGGCTGACCGGAAGCTTGGCCGAGCCGATGCCAAGACAGAGCAGCAGCGTCAGCAACAGCAGGACAAGACCTGTCCCTCCAAAGCCGATCAGTTTACGGTTCATTTGAAAATTTCAGGATACACGCCCTTGGCCACTTCCTTGAGACCTTCCGTTACGCGTGGACCCGGACGACTGATCAAATTATCATCCACGGCAAATACCCGGTTGTGGCGAACAGCCGATATTTGATCCCATCCACTGCGAGCTTTAATGATATCACCGAGCGTCTGGCCCGTTTTGTCGTCCTTGACACTTTTGCTGTACAAAATCACGTCAGGGTTCGCAGCAATAATATTTTCCTCACTGATTTGGTACCACCCCTTCTGCGTGGCACCTACATTTTCGCCGCCCGCCAACGTAATCAGCTCGTCCATAAACTCGCCTTTACCCACTGTCCAGCCTGGTGAAAACTCGACGTATACCCGCAGCTTCTGCCCTTTACCGATATTTTTAATTCCTTCTTTTACTTCTGCTACATCTGCTCTCATCTTGTCAGTCACCGCTCTTGCTTCTCTCTGATGATCGGTGATTTTCCCATACAATTCGATGTTAGCCATGACATCTTCCACTGTCTTCGGTTCCGTTTTAAAAATCATAATTCCCATGTCGCGCAGCTTGGTCGTAGCCTGTTCACTAAGTGATATCCCTGCAAAAACGACTTCCGGGTTCGCAGCAATGATCGCCTCTTCGTTCGGTTTCATAATACCGCCCACTTTAGGCTTTTTCGTAGCTGCTTCCGGGTAATCAGAGTAGTCGGAGACGCCGACAATTTCCTTATCCAGCCCAATGGCGAACAACGCCTCGGTTTCTGCCGGGGAGACGGAAACGATTTTATCCGGCGCTTTTTTGAATGTAAATTCCTGTCCTGTTGCATCTTTAACTGTGAGCGGGTAAACCGTTTTGCCCGGAGGCTCTTGTGCGTTTACTGCCTGTCCCGGCTGCTGTGAAGAAGCCTGACCCTCTTTATTTTCTGCATTTTTTCCATTAGCGCCACATGCACTCAGCACAACTGCCAAAATCAGAGCCAATAGACCTGTTGTCCACACCTTTATTTTTTTTCCTGCCATGATTTGCACCCCTTCATAAATAAATCGTTAAGAGCGTTACTTGAACATCATCAGATATCTTCTAAATCTAGCCTTCTTTTCCTATCAAAAACCCCCGCATCCTCATATCAGGACACAGGGGTCACGTTAGCGCAGATCGTGCGCAGGCGGCAGCTTCTTTCCGCATGGACAGTCACTGCGAACACGTCATCCTTTCCTCGAAGGATTATGGTGACAGGCGGACGGGCAGGTATCCTGACTTATGGTAAAATACATGTCCTGAAATTCTTTCATATGCTTAGTAACATATAAAGAGGACTAACGGGCATGTTTCCATTTACAGTGGCGGGACCGCGCCGGATTCACACCGACTTCCCTTTTAACAGCGCAGGGAGGGAAACCATAGTTTCATCACGCTGCGCCGACCTCGTCTGCTGGATATTTGATGTAGTGGTAGTCAAGCCGTTCTTTTACTTGATGATTATAGGTTAAAATGAGGCGGCTTACAACCCAAACAGCCTCTTTATCCGCTGGTGTCTAACCTAATGAGGAAGCATTTCCGCTATGTAATTGTGCGGTCCTGCCAGCCTCAATCGAATCCTAAATGCTTCTCCCGGCCTCGGATTCAGACTCCAAAAATCATGGCCCGGTATCAGCATGCAAGCAAGCTGACGAATTACGCCACCATGCGTAACGACCAAAACAGAGGGCGGCGCAGCAGTCAAATCCATGGGTTGAACTTCCATAGCAACACGCCATTCATACAGAGAGTCAAGAAATTTCCGCAGACGATTTACAAAATCTGTCCAAGATTCTCCTCCAGGTGGGGTGATCCGTTGCGGCTCATCAATCCAAGCCCGATACAACGACACATCCTTGAGCATGTCATACGTTTTTCCATCCCACTCGCCAAAATGAAGCTCTCGCAGACATGGTTCCATCATAGGAGACATAGTAGATAGGGAAATTCCAGACGCCAATTCTGATTCCGGCACAATGATCTGCAAGGTCTGGCGACATCGCATTAAGTCGCTGCAATAGATTCGAGCAAAGGACTGACCTTGCAATTTTTCCTGCAAAGGCTTTAATTCCTGCTCTGCCCCCGGTAGCAAACCTAAGTCGGAGTGTCCCAGATATCGACGTTCCTTGTTCCATAAGGTTGTGCCGTGACGAACTAACACGAGCTCCATATCCCAATGCAGATCTTCTTTAGCATCATACGGCACCTTATCCTCCTGTGAGTTCGGTCTTTGTGCGTATTCTACTGTCCTTTTTGCTGCTATATCTTGTTTCAAGAAATGTCACTTCCTGCTCGATCATTATTCAGTGTGTCACTCCTCACCCTCACCGCACCCATCCCAAGGCAAAACAACCTGCGGCTCCTAACAAACACAATCCTACAAACATACTGGACACGGCGAACATCAGCTGGATCGTATGCCGTATATCTTTCGACTCTAGCGGTCGTATCCAATCCCCCATGTATGCACGAAAGGAGCGCACGCCATGATACACATTATATCCTCCAAGACGAATCCCCAATGCACCAGCAACAGCCGATTCCGGGAAGCCACTGTTCGGACTTGGGTGCAGACGAGCGTCTCGCTTGACTGTGCGCCAGCTTCTTGCAGCATCTCGTTTGTACATCCACGCCGCTATCACAAGCATTGCCGCTGTCAGGCGTGCTGGAATGTAGTTAGCCACATCATCTAGACGTGCTGAAGCCCAGCCTAAATGCAGATACTTTTCATTTTTGTAGCCAACCATGGAATCGAGCGTATTCACAGCACGATAAGCCAGCGCCAAGGGTGCTCCCCCGATCAAGGCATAAAAAAGCGGGGAAATAATCGCGTCCACGATATTTTCAGCGACCGTTTCAACCGTACCGCGTACAATCTCAGGCTCATCAAGTTGCTGCGTATCCCGCCCGACTATCATGCCCAGCTCCCGCCGTGCCGCAGCCAGGTCATCCGCCTGCAACGCTCGGTAGACTGCCATTCCTGCATCCTTTAGTCCTTTGGAAGCAATCGTGGTCGCAATCAGCACTATTTCTGCGCCGACAGATAACCACGGATGAATCCAGGCAAGCAATTGCAACAGCGCCCAGGCGAGCGCAAAGGAGCCTCCCGCCACAATGAGTGGAAGCAGTATACCTGCACGTTTCAGCCCTCGGTCACTTCGGACCTGGCAGCGAATCACTTTTTCCAATGCTGAAATGGCATGTCCCATACCGATGACTGGATGCGGCAACCACCTCGGGTCACCGATCAGCCTGTCCAATAGATAGGCTGCCAGGATAATCAAGCTAACTGTCACGCCGCTCCTCCTCCTCCAGCACTTCACCCAATACAGATAGCAGCCTGTTATTGGCTTCTGCATCCTTGACTGCAATCCGAAAATGGCTCGTCGTCAGTCCCGGATACATAGCACAGCTACGTATAAGGATTCCGCGTTGTCCAAGCGCCTGCTGAATAGCTGATGCGCTCCACGTACCCGGCGCCCTTGCCAGCACGTAATTGGCTTCGCCGGGAACGACACCGCAGCCCCATTCCGCCAAGCCGGTCAACAGACGGTTGCGCTCCGCAGCAATCAGCTCCTGTGTTCGGCGCTCATATGCTTGCCCACTTTTCAGACATGCCTCCCCAGCCAGCAACGCTAACCCATTCACACTCCAGGTCACCTGTTTGGCCGTCATTCGCCGGATATAGTCCGGATGAGCAATCGCATAACCCAATCGTAGGCCAGGAATGGCATAAAATTTGGTCATTGACCGGATCAAAATCACATGAGGATAGCGATCCAGCACAGGCAGCAGTGAGATTCGCCGTTCCAGCGGAATAAAATCAATGAATGCTTCATCCACCACCAGCACAGTACCCGTTGTGCCAGCCGCCTCTGCCAGCTCGCACAGCTCCTGCTCACTATATTGGACGCCATTTGGATTATTCGGCTGCCCGAGGAACAAAACATCTACCTGCTCCATGAGCTGAAGGATGTCCTCCACGTCCGCCTTCCATTGAAGCGAGGCCTTCCCATACACCCGGTTGACCTCGGCTCCGAATTTGCCAGCCAGCTCGGCATATTCCGAAAAACACGGCTCCACTGTACCCACACGCTTAGGAGCTAGTCCCAATAACAAGAGCGCCATGCTCTCAGCCGCTCCGTTTCCGATACTTAACGACTCCGGTGGAACATGCAGTCGCCGTGCGAGCATATTTTTAAAATTCCGATGCCCAGGGTCTGGATAGCGAATCACAGTGTCAAATGAGTGTTGCAGCGCCTCAAGCACCTCAGGCGGTGGACCAAGCGGATTAATATTTGCACTAAAATCTACAAAATCAGCAGCAGTCCCGCCAAATGTCGCCGCAGCTGTTTCCCTGTCCCCGCCATGACCGTAAACCTCTATCATTGCCTCTCATCCTTTCCGCCCGTTTCCAATCATTTAGCTCCATTATGAGGCTGCTTTTTGCGTCCCGTCAATGCAAATGAGCTTTTGTACATGGCTCACTTGGGTTACAATAGAAGGAGGCACACATAAAATTACACAGTTTATATACGGAGGAATGGACATGCTGTTCATCGACAACCAAGGGATACACGATCCAGCCATTAATCTTGCTATTGAGGAATACGCGCTCAAGCATCTACCGCTGGACGACAGCTATTTGCTGTTTTACATTAATCAGCCTTCTATTATTATAGGCAAGCATCAAAATACCATTGAAGAAATCAACGCCGAGTTTGTCAGAGATAACAATATTCAAGTCGTTCGTCGCCTGTCCGGCGGCGGTGCTGTATATCATGACCTCGGTAATTTAAATTTCAGTTTTATTACCAAGGATAACGGGGAGTCCTTTCATAATTTCCTCAAATTTACGCAACCTGTGATTGATGCTCTGCGCCAAATGGGAGTAGAAGCTGAAATGACAGGCCGCAACGATCTGCAGGTCGGAGAACGTAAAATTTCAGGAAACGCCCAATTTGCCACACGCGGACGTATGTTCAGCCACGGTACATTGATGTTTAACCTGAATCTGGACAATGTGGCTGCATCACTGCATGCCAATCCCGAAAAATTCAAATCCAAAAGCACTAAATCTGTCCGCAGTCGCGTAGCTAACATCAGCGAACTGATGGACCGTGAGATGACCATAGAGCAATTTCGCGAGGAACTGTTGCGTTTCATATTCGGATCAGAATTGGATCAAGTACCTCAATATAAGCTCACCGATACCGATTGGGCCAAAATCCATGAAATATCCAAAGAACGTTACCAATCGTGGGATTGGAACTACGGTCTATCCCCCGAGAGCAATATAAAGCACACACGTAAATTTCCAGTCGGTATTATTGATATCCGCATGGATCTTAAGGAAGGCTACATTCGTGATATTAAAATCTATGGGGATTTCTTCGGTGTGGGTGACGTTGCTGATATTGAAAATATCCTGCGCGGCAAGCGTTATGATGAAGGTGAGGTACGTCAAGCCTTATCCTCTCTCGATTTGAAGCACTATTTTGGTAATATTGAGTTGGACGATTTTGTTGGACTTGTATTTTTGGAAGACTAACCGTTACTTTTTCCCATCGTTTCAAACCAATACTTCAGTGGTTATAAGGGGACAGGCTCTTATAGGAGCCGTCCCCTTTTCCTTGCGATATTGTCATTTTGAATATTATAAGATACAATTTTAGCATTGCCCCATGATAGAGATAAAGGAGAGAATACCGATATGTATAAATTAATTGCCATTGATATTGATGATACACTCATTAACGACCAAAAAGAAGTTACACCAGCGACACAACAGGCATTAGAAGCTGCTGTAGCGAAAGGTGTGGTGGTTACCCTCGCTACTGGACGAGCTTATGCCTCTGCACACAAAATTGCTCGCCAGACTGGTTTGAACGTGCCGATCATTACGTATCAAGGAGCTTTGGTTAAAAACCTGCTGGACGAAAACGTGCTGTATGAGCGTTATGTTCCACTCGTGGCTGCACGTCGTCTGTATGAATTCTGCGTGGAACGCAATCTGCATCTACAAACGTATATTGATGACAAATTGTACACACGTGAAGATAATCAGAAAATCAAAGATTACACGGAGCTGAACAACACGGAATATTTTGTAGAGCCTGTATTCAGTAAAGTTATAGAGCAGCCGGCTCCTAAATTGCTGATTATCGACGAGCCGGAAGTGTTGGATGAATTAATTCCTGAACTTCGCGTACTGCTTGGCAATGAAGTTCACATTACAAAATCCAAGCCTCACTTTCTGGAAATTATGCACCATGAAGGCACCAAGGGTCACGCGCTTACCTTCCTTGCAAACCATTTTGGCTGTGAACTGTCGGAAACGATTGCCATCGGCGACTCTTGGAACGACCATGAAATGCTTGAATGCGCTGGTCTCGGCATAGCGATGGAGAATGCCATTCCTGATTTGAAGAAGCTGGCTGATTACATCACTCGCAGCAATAACGAAGATGGTGTTAAGCACGCCATCGACAAATTCGTACTCAATGTTGAATAAGCAAAAAGTGCCTGCTCCCATAATTCTTAAATAAAGTAATACAACAACAAAGCCTCCAAACTGTCGCATGATCAGTAACATACGACAGTTTGGAGGCCTTTTCTGTCAGATCATATAATAACCTGACCGCTATAAAATATCAGGCAGCAGAACGTAACTTACGCCTGTTCACCAAACGGATAATTCCATTGTTCATAAGGATTAGTCCGGTCACAATGAGCAGCACCCCAACCAGCATCCACCAGCTTACATGCTCTCCATACAACAACGCTCCCAAGCCCACCGCAATCGGCGGTGATATATACAGCCACGTCGTCGGAAACAGGGGATTTGTACGCTCCATGAGCCAGTAGAACAGTGTATGTGCAATCATCGAACCAAACAGGATCAGATAGAGTAAAGACCCCATGGCAGGAAGGTACTGCCACCCCTCAGAACTCCACGGTTCCGTGATCGCAGACAGTAACAGCAGCATCCATCCCCCATGGATCATTTGCGCCGCATTCAGGGCAATCGGGTTCGTTTCACGAAATACATCCATCACTCGCTTGGAATAAAGAGCTCCCCCTGAATAACACAGCTCCCCCAGCAAAATAACAAGGCATCCCGCCAGCCACAGACCACTGATCTGAACCGCCAATCCGGGCAGCACAACCAGCACCACACCAAGAAAGCTGATCATGCAGCCAACGACCGTAATCCGTGACGTTTTTTGCCGTAGCAGTACAGATTGCAAAATGACGATCATCATCGGCCCGGTAGCTGACAGAATAGCTCCGATCCCGGAGCTGACATATTGCTCTGCCCAATACAAGGCCGAAAAGGTACCGAAGGTCGTTCCTGCTCCAATCAGCAACATTTCCTTACGCCATAATAACGACCATTTCACCTTTCCGGTCAGCTTCATAGCAATAAATAATATCGCACCTGCGGCGAAAAAACGTACCCCTGCCGATAAAAACGGCGGAAGCCCGGCTTCCACTCCCACTTTTATGGCCAAAAACGTTGTGCCAAAAATAAGACACATTACTGTAAACGCGATCCCAATCATGATACGTCCCTCTCCCTTCAGTTGCTTTTAAGCATACAGGGAGACGAACAGAACAGTTGTATAACTACAGAACAGTTGTATACGTTTTTGAAGTGCTATATAGTACAATACACACAAAGGAGCGTGGATAGCATGGGTAAGAACAACAGCGAACTACTTTTTCCAGCCGATCATGCCTTAAAGCTGTATGAGCAGGTTATCCATTATGTAACTGTGCGGATCGATCGCGGGGATTGGCAAACAGACATGAAGCTGCCGTCCGTACGAAGCTTGGCTCAGGAGCTGGGTGTACATCGGCTAACTGTTTTCCGGGCATATCAGGAGTTGAAGCAACGAGGACTGGTCTATGTAAGGGACAAATCAGGATATTACGTTCATGCTTCCCAAGCGACTGGACATGCAAAATATGCTGGCTACTCGAGACATACGTCCATAGACCTCACGATTCACTCCAAATCTGCCCATGCGGCAGATGATCCGTCAGTTTCAGCCTGGAGAGGAATGGATGGACTTACCCGCGTTCAATCAGTGAATGCGAATTTCCAGTTTTCCAAAGCGCTGATTGACCCCTCTCTCCTGCCCAACCGATTTTGGGGAGAGCTGATGATGCAGGTTTTTGAAAAGCATCCGAAAGTAGCAGCCACCTATTCCGCTGTACAGGGTGATACCGAGCTTCGGGAGGCCATGGCGCAGCATTTTAGCGTGGATAAGCATTTTGCTTTATCACCGGATGAAGTGATGATTACCTCGGGAGCACAGCAAGCCATTGATTTAATTGCCCGATCTCTGCTCCATACAGGAGACCGTGTATTGATCGAACGCCCTGCTTATGGTCCTGCCATGGAAATATTCCGCAGACAAGGCGCACGTCTGACCATGACCGATATTCGACCAGAAGGATATGATATGGACCAGATTGAGTGGTGCATGAAAACGGAAAAACCACGTCTCTTTTATATGAATCCGACATTCCACAACCCGACGGGCTTTACGGTCCCCGATGAGCAACGCAAACGACTGCCTGAACTAGCCGAGCGCTACGGCTGCCTCATTGTTGAGGATGACAGCACCTATGACATCAGCTTTGGGCAAAAGCCTCCTTCTCCGATTTTCGCCTATGATGTTTCGGGAAGCGTCGTCTACATTCGAAGTTACAGTAAATATGTCGCACCCGGTCTACGAATCGCAGCCGTGACCTGCCGACCACAGCTTATGAACAGCCTGCTGAACGTCAAAGCGTTAGTGGACAATGGATCGCCACTGCTGAATCAAAAGCTATTTTTAGAATACTTTCAATCTCCACGTATGCAGCAGCATATTAAAAAACTATGTATCGCGCTCCAGATTCGTAAGGAAACGATGGAAGACAGTCTCCGCGATTCCGGTTGGACATGGACCAGCCCAGCGGGAGGACTCAACCTGTGGCTCCAGCTGCCTTCTACGTTGAAACCTAATGAATTACTTGCCAAAAGTGTACAAGAATCTGTATCCTTTGTCCCCGGCAATGTATTTGATCCCATCGGCGCAGAGGGTAAAACGCATGTACGACTGTCCTATTCATACGCCAACGAGCTACAAATCAAAGAAGGAATCTCCACCCTTCTACGTATCAGTCGAACGATGTAAAGGTAAAATGCACCTTTATTCTAACGGCAAACTCATGCCGGTGTGTGCCAAACCAATCCCTTCCAGAAGCCCATAGTTGCGTGTGACATCCACATCATGGGACATATGTGTAAATACTGTGCTTTGGGGTTTAAGCCTTCCTATAAGCTCCTGAGCCTCCAGCATGTCGTATACGGAACGGGTGGCATACTCGGCCTCCTCATGATAAAAACTCGTTCCCAGGACGAGCAGATTCAGATTGTGCAAGGGGAGAATTTCCGCCTCATTTAATCCAATCGAATCCGAACAGTAGGCCCACGAGAAGCCGTCCTTTTCCAGGCGATAAGCGTAGGCATATCCGTTCTTCCCGTGATTCACACGCCATCCCCGGATATTCCACCCGCCAAGTTGGGCTCCCTGATCTACTGGAATAAGATCCAAATTTCCAGAGAGCCAGGAAAATTGCCGCAAGATCGTGTCGATCACTTCCTGTGGCGCGTACAAGCGACCTCTGTTCCCAGTCCAGCGACAGGCATCTGCCCATTCTGGTAATCCTCCAATATGGTCAAAATGTGCATGTGTCACAAGGATCGTAGGGATAAAACGCAGATCGCGTAATTCTAGCTGTCTGCGCCAGTCCGGGCCACAATCAATCATAAAGTCCTCCGTCTCGCTTTCGATCAGCACAGACGATCTCAATCTTATGTTCGCCCCTGTCGTGCGAGCTTCTGTGCATACGAGACAATCACAATATACACGCGGAACCCCCATTGCATCCCCCGTGCCAAGAAAAATAAGCCGATTCATGGTTTAACTCCTATCTATTTGGGTCTTTTTACTACTATTATAACGAACAGACCGATTCTACGTAAATCATCTGCGTAAATCCTTCCAGCGTCCAACGCCAAAAGGAGCATGCCCAAAGCCGTGAAATCAGGCTAGACATCCCCCCAAGCGTGATCATATATATTTGAGAATTTTGCAAAAGCCTGATTTTTAAATGATGATAGGCATGGGATCTTCCTTCAGGCGGTTTTCCACCATCCAGCTGGACTGGTCATTATATAGATAGGCTCGATGCACCAACACTCGCACCTGCTGACCAGGTTCCAGCGTAGACTTCTCCAGCGAACGGTACGTCATGAGACGATGGTCCCCAACTTGTACTTCAACCATCCACTCACTTCCACGAAAATGCAAATGCTTCACTACGCCTTCCTCGGTCGCCGACAGAAGCGTAAATTCCTCGCTTGGCCCGACATCAATATACTCCGGACGGATCAAGGCACGTGTTCCCACTCCAGCAGCTTCTTCGAAGCCTTTGAGACTGCCTGCCTGTTCAATCACCGTAGATTCCCCAATGAAGGAAGCCACGAACGGGGTACCCGGTTTTTTATAAATATCCCAAGGCGTTCCCTTCTGCTCCAGTCGTCCCTGATTAATCACCATAATTTCATCCGCTACTTCAATCGCCTCATCCTGATCATGGGTGACAAAAATTGAAGTAATACCCACCCGCTCAATCAACTCTCGCAGCCAGGTGCGCAGCTCCTGACGAATCTTGGCATCAATAGCTGCAAAAGGCTCATCCAACAGCAGCAATTGAGGCTCTGGTGCCAAAGCACGCGCAAAAGCAACTCGCTGTCGCTGTCCACCTGACAACTGATGCGGATAACGATGCTCAAATCCTTTGAGCCCCGTTAGTTCGACCAACTCCGTGACCCGTTCCTTGATACGGGTTTTGGAGCTTTTTTTCACTTTCAGACCAAAGGCAATATTGTCGTAGACGCTCATGTGCTTGAACAAAGCATAGTTTTGAAATACAAATCCGATTCCACGTTCCTGCGGGGACAGCTCGTTTACCCTTTTTCCATGAAAATGAATTTCTCCCGCATCCGGTTGCTCCAGACCCGCCAAAATGCGAAGAATGGAGGTTTTCCCCCCACCACTTGGACCGAGTAAGCCAATAAGATGGCCCGCCTGAATATCAAAAGATACGTCCTTTACTGCATGAAAATTACCGAAATGCTTGTTTAATCCTCTTACTTCCACATGCATATCCGTACACTTCCTTTCCGCTTCTGGACCTGTTCAGGAACAGCAGCAGCCTTGCTTACCGCAAAGCACGTACCTCATTTAAAATCATTTAATTATTCCAATGCATATACTATGTTTTTTCTTATGTGATACTTTATCAAAGGAAAGTAATTTTCGTCAACTCTATATATTATCTTAGGAATTAAAAGGGTAAAGTATTAAGAAGAAAGGAGATGGAGTTATTGTTGCATACTTTAGAAATATCTACTACACAGCGAGATGAAATACGCGATATTACACGAGAGGTTGCTTCATTGATCGAAAAAAGCGGGGTGCAACAAGGAACCGCACTTGTTTATTGTCCACACACGACAGCCGGCATCGCCATTAATGAAAATGCAGACCCAGATGTCAAACATGATGTGATGTTAAGACTAGATGAAGTCTATCCGTGGAAGCATCCCCAATATCGCCATATGGAGGGAAATACAGCGTCCCACCTAAAATCCATTACGACAGGCCCCTCACAAACGATCATCATCCATGACGGAAAGCTGTTGCTCGGACGATGGCAGGGACTTTATTTTTGTGAATTCGACGGACCACGCAGACGCCAATACCATGTAAAAATCATGGAGTGCTGACGGACCAGGTAAAAAAACAGACCATGATGTTTTCCTACTGGATGCATCATCGTCTGTTAAATTCTTAGTCGCTTTCGCAAAGTACCGTAATGATAAGTCACCGTCATGAAGTGCATACACCTAGAAAAGCGCCCTACATGTTCATGGGTGAAGCGTGTGAATGCAGGTACGCTCATAGGTGTCTGCACAGCAGCTTTACATGTGCTAAAGCAGCGGGCCTAATTTCTTCAAATGTTAAACCGTCCTGAATATAAAAGGATACAAAGCCATGCATGGATAAAAACAGACTTTTCGGTACCCTTGAGCAATCTTCCTCCGAATGCCCCTGACCACTCAATTCTTGACGGATCATGGATGCAAATAGTTCGACACAACGGTTTTGCTCTGTGCGACAGTATGCAAATAGTTCTTCATCGTGCATCATGAACATAATTTCGTATTGATATGGATTTTCCAAACCAAAACGGATAAATTCCAGCATCAAGTACTCTAGTCTGCTCAAGCCATCATCAGGTGTGCCTGTTGCTGCTTGCAGTAGAATCCCACGCAATGTATTAAAATCTTCAATCACAATGGCATAGAACAGTTCAGCCTTCTCTTTAAAATGATAGTATAACGAACCATGACTGTAACCCAGATGCTGGCCAATGCTGCGCATTGAAATCGCACGGTAGCCCTTGGTAATAAACAAGTGCCTGGCCGCTTCCAGAATCCGCCCTCTTGACAACTCCTGTTCTACTGCTCTTCTAGCCATATTATTTATTCCCCTTCAATAAAGTAAAGCTGCTCTCCCTCCGACACAAGCGATTGCCCCTGCGTCAAGTCTGTTATCCAGTTGCTAAAGGATTCCGCATCACCAGCCAGCGGCAGACAGGTTAAGGTAACTTTATCCGTAAACATTGTTTCTCCAGTGCGGATGCTGCGATTGCGTAATTCATTTTCCACTTTGCCCAACCAGGTATAATCCAATTCTACAAAAACTTCACGATGCAGCACACGCGTAATTGCATCCCCTGCCTCGATTGCTGCAACAGCACCATCTGAATACGCGCGAATCAGACCGCCTGCTCCCAGCAAAATCCCACCAAAGTAACGGGTAACAACAATAGCGACATTTTTCAGCTTCTGGTTGCGGATTACCTCCAAAATAGGCTTTCCAGCCGTACCGCTCGGTTCTCCGTCATCCGATTGCTTTTGGATTTCGTCTCTTTCCCCAATCATGTAAGCAGAACAATTATGGGTAGCGTTCCAATGCTCTTTTTTGATGCGCTCTATGAAAGCAGTTGCTTCTTCCTCAGTTTGAACAGGCTGAATGTGGCCGATAAAACGGGATTTTCGAATCACAATTTCCTTGTTGCCGGCACCGCGTACGGTTCGGTATTGTTCCAACATACACGTATAACCTTCCTTACTTCATTTTACAAGAAAGCAGTCCCCCGCTTCTGGCAGCTGGTGAACTGCTTTCCTGTACTTTAATTGCTGCTATACACTATAACACTTCTGACCGAAATCCTGTTTCGCATCAGAGATTACAGCACTCTTATTCAGACAATCTCGCTTCAAGCTCAGCTTTTTCTTTTTCGAAGCCTGGTTTGCCGAGCAGCGCAAACATGTTCTTCTTGTAAGCTTCTACGCCCGGTTGATCGAACGGATTTACGCCCAACAGGTAGCCGCTGATGCCGCAAGCTTTTTCGAAGAAATAAGCAAGATAGCCGAAAGAGTAAGGGCTCAAGTCAGGAATATTTACAATCAAGTTCGGTACTTGTCCGTCTGTGTGAGCCAGCAATGTACCTTGGAATGCTTTTTTGTTTACAAAATCCACAGTTTTGCCTGCCAGGAAATTCAGTCCGTCCAGATCATCCTCATCTGCTTCGATGGTGATGTGACTAGGTACATTTTCTACTTGGATTACCGTTTCGAAAATATTGCGGCTGCCTTCCTGAATGAATTGTCCCATGGAGTGCAGGTCTGTCGAGAAATCAACAGAAGCAGGATAAATGCCTTTGTAATCCTTGCCTTCGCTTTCTCCGTACAACTGTTTCCACCACTCGGATACAAAATGAAGAGACGGCTCATAGTTTACGAGAATTTCAATTGCTTTACCTTTGCGGTACAAAGCGTTACGAACGGCTGCATATTGATAAGCCTCGTTCTCAGCTACATTCGGGTTGCTGTATTCTTTGGAAGCGTCTGCCGCCCCCTGCATCATTTCTTCGATGTTAATGCCTGCAGTAGCAATCGGCAACAAGCCTACTGCTGTCAGCACAGAGTAACGACCACCCACATCATCAGGAATAATGAAAGATTCGTAGCCTTCTTCGTTAGCCAGTTTTTTCAAAGCGCCACGTTCTTTATCGGTCGTTGCATAAATACGTTTGCGCGCTTCTTCTTTACCGTATTTTTTCTCCAGAGCTGCACGGAATACGCGGAATGCGATAGCTGGCTCTGTTGTCGTACCTGATTTGGAAATGACGTTCACAGAGAAGTCTTTACCTTCAATCAGTTCCAACAGATGATTCACATATGTAGAGCTGATGTTGTTGCCTGCAAAATAGATAGCTGGGCCCTTGCGTTGATCTTTAGGCAGTGCATTGTAGAAAGAATGCGACAGCATTTCGATCGCAGCACGTGCTCCAAGGTAAGAACCGCCGATACCGATTACGATCAGTACTTCGGAATCGCTTTGAATTTTAGCAGCAGCCTTTTGGATGCGCGCAAACTCTTCTTTATCATAATTGGTAGGCAGGTCGATCCAACCTAAGAAATCGGAACCTACACCGGTTTGGTTGTGCAGTTGCTCATGAGCCAGCTTGATAGGCTCTGCAAAATAATCAATTTCGTGCTGACCTACAAAGGAGAGAGCTTTAGTGTAATCAAAAATAACTTTTTTAGACATGTTTGGAACCTCCTGTTTGGTATTACTAAGACCATGAATACGAACATAAGGACTTAGGAATAGGATACTTTAATTTGCTGGGCCTGACAAGCTTGCGTTACCTATGTATCCTGTGCTTGACAGCCCCTCCTGTAGATAGGGTAGCATGCCCATGCTACAATTAACTGAGATCAACCTGTTTCAATATTCAATTCAGGGCCGACTCGCATCTGCATCGGACGGCAACTTCCAACAAGAAAGGTGATTAGCAATGAAAAACATCGGATTTATCGGACTGGGCACCATGGGCGCCCCGATGGCATCCAATCTGCTAAAGCAGGGATTCGGAGTCACAGTTTATAATCGCACCGCTTCGCGCTGCGAGCCACTGGAAGAGCAAGGCGCACGTACAGCTTCAACCCCTCGTGAAGCAGCTGAAGGTCAGCACTTGGTCATTACCATGGTCAGTGATGATCATTCCATTCGTGACATCTATTACGGCGAAGACGGTGTGTTTGCCGGCCTTACGGCTGGCATGACCGTGATGGACAACAGCACGATTTCACCTGAGCTGGTCAAACAACTAGCCGCCGAAGCGGACAAGCTGGGCTGTTCCTTCATTGATGCTCCCGTAACAGGCAGTAAGCCTGCCGCTGTAGACGGCACACTCGTGTTCATGGTTGGTGGTAATGCAGAAGCCATTGCGGCACAATCAGATGTTTTTGATACCCTGGGCAAAAAGGTACTTCATATGGGACCTAATGGAAGCGGGGCCGTAGCCAAGCTCGCTCATAATACGATGGTCGGTATTCATAACCTCGCTCTGGCTGAAGGCTTTGCTATCGCGGCTAAATCCAGCATCCCGGCAGACAGCTTCCTTGAATTGGTACAACTCGGATCGGCAGGCAGCAAGGCCGCTGACCTGAAAGGGCGCAAAATCATTGAGCATGATTTTAGCAACCAGTTCTCACTTGCCTTGATGCTTAAGGACTTGAAGCTTGCTTCCTCACTAACAGACAGCCTGTCCATCCCCGCACCTATGTTATCCATTGCCAAAAGCCTATTTCAAGCCGGGCAAACGCAAGGCTACGGCGACGAGGACCTATCCGCTGTCGTGAAGACATACGAAGCATGGATTGGCCGCACCATTGGTGGTCAACCTCTCGAATAAGCTGTACCTTTCTGTGTAACTATACTGCTGTGCTTGTGTACATATGGCATAGCTTTAGGGTAAGCACACTTAGCTTGAAGGCTGAGTGTGCTTACCCGTTTTAGCTTACTATTCGGGATAAGAACAGCAATAATCAGTTACACTTCGTACTTCCAGCTTGAAGGAAGACTTTGCAGGTACGTGAAAGGTTGCTGTCCCTTGTATTTCCAGCCATTCCTCAGTACCTGGAAGTAACACTCTCAGATCCCCTGCCAAAATCTCCATAATCTCACGGGAATCCGTGCCGAACTCGTACGTTCCTGGCAGCATAATCCCCAGTGTAACCTTACTACCGTCACCCAGGATGACTGTACGGCTTGTAACCTGACCATCGTAATAAACGTTTGCTTTTTTAACTACGCTTACTCCATCAAACTGTGTCATTCGTTATCCCCTCATCTGCTCTCAATGGTTGAATGAATATTGGTGCATCATAACATAGATTTGATTCCAGCTTCAGTATGAAAATACACACTGTATCACGTATACAATACACTGGAATTCCAAAGTGATCTTTTCGCAAAACATCAACTGTATGAAACAAACAGCCGTAAGCCTTACTCAGGTTACGACTGTCTGTTTTAGATGCTCCAATGTTTTATTTCAACAAAGCTTTCACACGGCTAACAACATTCTCTACTGTAAAGCCGTATTCCTTAATCACGCGATCGCCAGGTGCGGATGCGCCGAATGTACTGATACCGAGAATGTCGCCTTGGTCGCCAACATATTTTTCCCAGCCCAGTGGATATGCCATTTCTACAGCCAAACGAGCTTTCACTTCTGGCAGCAGAACGGAATCTTTGTATGCTTTGTCTTGTTTTTCGAACAGATCCCAGCTTGGGAAGCTGATAACACGTACTTGAATACCTTGTTCTGCCAGTGCTTCCTGAGCTTTAACAGCCAATTGCACTTCGGAGCCTGTAGCTAGAATTTGAGCAACTGGTTTGCCATCTGTTGCATCTGCAACCACATAAGCACCGCGTTTGATACCTTCGCGTGCATGCTCAGCACTAGCAGCCAGGATTGGCAGGTTTTGACGAGTTAATACCAGAGCAACCGGGTTTTTCTTGTTTTCCAGCGTGTAAGCCCAAGCAGCAGAAGTTTCATTACCGTCCGCTGGACGAATTACTGTCAAGTTCGGGATAATACGCAGGGAAGCCAATTGCTCGATCGGCTCATGAGTCGGACCATCTTCACCTACAGCAATACTGTCGTGAGTCAGAACGTAGGTTACAGGCAATCCCATCAGAGCTGCCAGACGAACAGCTGGACGCAGATAGTCTGTAAATACGAAGAATGTACCGCCGAATACTTTTACACCTTGGTGCAACGCCATACCGTTCATCGCAGCAGCCATACCAAATTCGCGGATACCGAAATAGATGTTACGACCGGCGTAGTCTTCTGGCGTAAAGTTCGTCAGGTTGTTCAAATGTGTCATCGTGGAGCTCTCCAGATCGGCAGATCCGCCTGTTAGGAAAGGTACGTTTGGAGCTAATCCATTCAGAGCATTACCAGAAGCTACACGAGTCGAAACGGCTTTGTCTTCAGTCGTGTACTTCGGAAGGTCACGATCCCATCCTTCTGGGAGATCGCCGTTTACAGCTGTTTCGAACTGAGCTGCCAAATCAGGGTGAGCTGCTTTGTATTTGGCGAACTGTTCATCCCATGCTTTGTTCGCTGCGATACCGCGCTCTTTTACTTTAGCAAAATGCTCGCGAACCTCTTGTGGTACGTGGAAGTCCTCTTCGTATACCCATTTGTAGAATTCTTTAGTCAGCTTGGCTTCTTCTGATCCCAGCGGGGAACCATGAGTACCGCCGTGTCCGCCTTTACCTTGTTTGTTCGGGCTTCCGTAGCCGATGACAGTTTTCACTTCAATCAGCGTAGGACGTGTCGAGTCGCCTTGCGCTTCTTCAATGGCTTTTTGGATGGCTGGAAGGTCGTTACCATCTTCTACGCGCAGTACTTGCCAGTTGTAAGCTTCAAAGCGTTTGGCAACACTCTCGGAAGAGGACAGATTAAGCTTGCCGTCCAGTGTAATATCATTGGAATCAAACAATACAATCAGCTTGCCCAGTTGTAAGCGACCAGCCAGCGAGGCAGCCTCGTGGGAAATACCCTCCATCAGATCGCCATCGCCGCAGATTGCATACGTGAAGTGATCTACAACTTTAAATTCGTCCTTATTATATGTTGCGCCCAGTTGAGCTTCAGCCATTGCCATACCTACGGACATTGCGAGACCTTGTCCCAGAGGACCGGTTGTAGCATCTACACCAGCAGTGTGGCCAAACTCAGGGTGGCCCGGTGTAAGGCTACCCCATTGACGGAATTGTTTCAGTTCTTCCATAGGAAGATCATAGCCGCTCAGGTGCAGAAGGCTGTATAGCAACATGGAACCGTGTCCTGCAGACAATACAAAACGGTCACGGTTAACCCATGTAGGTTGATCGGGATTATGATTCATCGTTTTAGCAAAAAGTTGGTATCCCATTGGCGCGGAGCCCATCGGCATACCAGGATGTCCCGAGTTTGCTTTCTCGATGGCGTCAATTGCCAACGTACGAATAGTTGTGATGGACAAATTGTCGATCGTGGAGTTTTCATCCTTTTGAATCGCTTGGTTCTGGTCAGTCATGGTTAGCCTCCTCATATTGTAAAAAGTATGTCAATTGCATTCGGTCATACTCCCCAACATCACCGCCTGATACAAAAACGATATCTGTTGAAGTGAGTGAATCTGCTTGAATGTTTCAATATGACTTATACATTCTTAAGTATTGTACCATTTGCCGTGAAAGTTTGCCAGATCGTTTATAAAGATGATTGTGGGAAATGTAGTACCGTGTCCTCATATAAATATACCCGTAATGTATTAACCTCATTTAAAAAAATATAAAATCACAAAAATATTATGTACTGACCGGCTATAAGGCTAATAATTCACATGAGGATTTTGCAAAATCCTTATATAAAAAAACAAAGCCCGTTATGCGATGGGCTTTGTTTAACAAAAAATATAGATTCACAAATTTTTTCTAAAATTTTAAGATTAGTTAAAAACGACTGTTTTGTTCTCATGAACCAGAATACGATCCTCTGCATGCCACTTCACGGCTCTTGCCAAAACGACCCGCTCTATGGTGCGACCGATCCGTTTTAGCTCATTTACATCATCTCCGTGGCTTACACGCTGCACGTCCTGCTCAATGATCGGGCCGCCGTCCAATTCTTCAGTTACATAATGCGCAGTAGCACCAATAATTTTCACACCGCGATTATAGGCTTGGGCATATGGCTTCCCACCCACGAATGCAGGCAGAAAGGAATGATGGATATTGATAATTCGGTTGCGATAATGCTCAATAAACTTGGGAGATATAATCTGCATGTAACGGGCCAAAATGATAACGTCAATGTCTTCGCCAATAACCTCTAGTTGGCGACGCTCCGCCTCCGGCTTGGTATCGGCGGTTACCGGAATATGGTGATATGGGATACCAAACGATTCCACATACTCCTTCATATCCGGATGATTACTAACCACCAATGAAATATCCGCGTCCAGATCTCCTGCCTGCCATTGCCACAGCAGTTCTACCAAACAGTGATCTTCTTTGGAAACGAAAATAGCCAGTTTTTTCTTGCGGCTAACCGCAGAAATCGTCCACTCCATACGGAATTGCTCAGCAACAGCGGCAAAATCCTGCTCCAACTGTGGCTGGGTTGCACTCAAATTCGGCAGATCAAATTCAATCCGCATAAAAAACATACCGCCCGACGGGTCCATTGTATATTGGTCAGATTGAACGATATTGGCCCCATGCTCGTACAAAAAACGGGACACGGCCGCTACAATACCTGGTCCATCTGGACAAGATACAAGCATACGCGCGCGGTTTTCATGGGCAGATAGAGTGCTATTTGGCTGATGTTTTACGTGAATTTCCATGTGGCTATTAATCCCCCTTAGCTTATACCGTCACTGGCAAATGACTGCCGGCAAACCAGGCAATCAACCGTTGATTAATGTGTTCTTCGCTCAAATCTGGAAATAGTGCTGCTTCCGTTATCATGTCATACAGACGCTCCAACGGCTCACGTGGATCGGCTTTTCTTGCTTTGGCATCATTTTTCAGCAGAGCCCAGGTGTCCAGAACAAATTTACGGACATCCACATCCTGTTTTTTGAAAAACGAATGCAATTGCTCTACCTGACCCAAAAACTCATCCCCAAAGCGCTCCTTTACATTTCCGCGAAGCAGGGCAATTTCAACCTCATACATCGGACGCTGAGTTTTGGCTTCCTTCCCAATCCATGGCGTCTCCAAAATAAACGGACGTCCTTGAAGTGCTTCATGATGCACCACATTATGAATAGTCTGATAGCCAATCCAGCCTGATCCGATCGGAGTATGGCGGTCTTTATGAGCGCCAACTGGATTTTTACTGTCATTAATGTGAACAACTGCAATGCGATTCAAGCCGACAATACGGTCGAACTGCTCCAATACACCGTCCAGATCATTTACGATATCATAACCCGCATCGTGAATGTGACAGGTGTCCATACAAACCGTAAGACGCTCGTTACGCTCTACTTTATCTATAATGGAGGCAATCTCCTCAAAGCTACGCCCCATTTCCGTTCCTTTGCCTGCCATCGTTTCAAGCGCGATGTTAACATCTGTCTCCTTCACGCCGTTCAGTACCTCGTTCAAACCATCGGCAATACGCCCGATTCCATATTCCGCATCCTTATCGGTAAAAGCGCCCGGATGCAGCACAATATTTTTCACACCTATCGCGTGTGTGCGCCGAATTTCCTCCTGAAGAAAGCTGACCGCAAGCTCATAGGTATTTTCTTTGTAAGAGCCAAGGTTGATGATATACGGGGCATGCACCACGATATCTTCCATTCCCTTCTCAGCCATTAACTGCTTGCCTTCCTCCAAATACATGGACTCCATCGGCTTACGACGCGTGTTTTGCGGTGCTCCCGTGTATATCATAAAGGAGCTGGACCCGTAAGTAGACGCTTCTTTTGTAGCGCTGAGCAGACCCTTGTCCGAGAAGGACACATGAGAACCAATTTTCAGCATGACCCTGATTCATCCCCTTATCCTGTTATGCTTGTCTTATTTTAATTTAATCATTTTAACGTGATTATTGAAATCAAACAACATAGCTTTTATGGCAACTTTCTTAAATCAGGATTTTGCAAAATTCGATTCCAGTCGCTCCAAAGTGCAATATACAGACGAACCAGACCATTTCGATCAATATATTCTTCATTGAAAGTCGCTTATTGGGCTTTTGCAAAATCCTCAAATAACTCTATTAAGGGAATACGTAGATAAAGTACACATCAGAATATATGTTAGTCAAACAGGGGTAAATAAAATCATGGATTGACACTTAACCGTATAAAGGACATTCATATGAAGTTTTTTTCTCTCGAAAAGGGTTATATTCTATAACGGATGTATTTTTGTGAATTGGAAGGAGAGCTGGCTCCATGAACATCATCGTATGTGGAGGAACTGGATTGGTGGGGAGTGCACTGGTCAAAAGCCTGCTAGACGACGGATACACCGTGAAAGTCGTTACCCGCAAGCCACTGGTAGGACACGAAGCGAGCCCCCGCTTGCAATATATGAGCTGGAACGAATTAAAACAAAAGCCTGAAGTACTGGAAGGCACAGATGCGGTCGTTAATTTAGCAGGCGAAACGCTGAATCAGCGCTGGACGGATAAGTCCAAACAAAGAATTCTTCAATCTCGACTGCTATCTGTTGCCCGGTTGGCTCAAGCATTGAATGCTCTACAAAAAAAACCGAAAGTAATCATTCAGGCTTCTGCTGTTGCCGCCTATGGTACATCCCTGACCGAAACATTCGATGAAACGAGCCCGCGCTGTTCGGGAGATTTTCTGTCTCAGGTGGTTGAGCAATGGGAAGAAGCAGCCAATGCCTACCCTTCTGAAGCCCGTTTAATTAAGTTACGCATTAGCCTTGTGCTGGACAGAAAAAAAGGGGCATTCCCACTCATGAAGATGCCTTATAGCTTCGGATTCGGCGGCAAAATAGGTAGCGGCCATCAATGGATGAGCTGGATTCATATTGAAGATATCGTTCGTCTGATCACGTACTGCATCCATACGACGGAAATTGTCGGGGCAGTGAATGCTTCATCACCACAACCCTTGACGAACGACCAGTTTGGGAGGACAGTAGCTACGGTATATCACCGTCCGTACTGGTTTCCCGTCCCCAGCATTCTCGTTTCAAAGCTAGTTGGTGAGATGAGCACGCTAGTATTGGATGGTCAGAAGGTAATACCGCGCAAAGCGCTGGAGCACGGATTTAAGTTTCACTATCCTTCACTTAAGGACGCTCTTAAAGAACTCCATTCTTCCCAAAAACAGCATTGAATTGAAAAAGAGGAACTCTTGGCTGGTAGGTAGTGTCACTACCAGCTTAGGGTTCCTCTTTTTAGTCAGATACAATCTCTCAAGCAGACTACAAGTTATTAAGATGCCCCATTTTATTCCCATGAATAGTCCACTATTCATAAAGAAAGAAGCTCTGAATATAACAGGCCTCTTCTTGACATATATCCATATAACCTTCATTTATGATGCATTGGAGGATTTAAAAGAGTCCAACCGGTAAGTATAAGAAACTCCAGCGATTTTAAAAGTATCTCCATCCTTCATTGTGTACTCCTTATAAGGCACCATAGGCTCTCCATTCAGAACAGTTCCATTCGTCGAGGATAAATCCTTAACAATGTGGCTATGTTCTCCTGTAACTATGCAAAGCTCAATATGAGAACGGGAAGCTCCATCCGTATGCTCTACAAACTGAACCAGTTGCGGATCTCTCCCGATGATAAAACTGCCTGCAACGAATTGGTCTGGCTGCAACCGGATGCGCTCTGTCCCTCCACTACCTGGTGGCTTGCGATCCAGGCAAGCCATCGGTGATTGCTGCACTGGTGAAATCTGCATCTCTTGATCTGCACGAAGCAGCATCGTTTCCTGCTTAGATGCAGCATTTAGAAGCTCCGTTACCCCGGAGAGAGACTTATAATAAGCCTCGCTGGTATCACTGGCTTCCAATTCATTTCCCCGTTCCGCACCTTTCCACGATGGCTCGTGTAAGTCACAATTTGCTGAAGTTTTCTTACTATTTTCCGCAACTCGATTTCCCACGCTCTTAGATTCTGAGTTTGGAAAAGTCCATCTCCAGTCCTCCGGCCCTTGATCACTCGAATCGGAAGATTGCTTGTCTTGATGATGACGTCCCGCTACAAATCCGGTCAGCTTATCTACCTGATAACGATCATTTTTGCGCTGTGCTGGGGAAGAAGTAGTTCCTAACCATTCCGAATCCAATACAGGTACTGAATCGCTGTACATATGAGATGAAGTTCGATTGCGCTCCCATTTCCCCGTCCAGCTTATATAAGCAACAGCGGCAAGTACCAAGGTCAGCACCATGGAAATAATCAACGGTACCGTCTCTGGATGGTCCAGATAAATATAACGCCACACGATGGCCGAAGCGAGCAGACATCCGAGAGCAATGTAGGTTTTATATTTTTGCAATCCAGGCTCCACATCTTCTACTTCGTTTTCTGTTACATGCTCGGAATTCTCCTCTGGTTTCACGGACGGTTTGAGCCGATTGATCCGTTTAAGCTCCTGAATCTCCTGTAGAGTTTCCCGATGCTCTCGCGCGTATGTTCCGCCACGATCCGTATAGTTCCCCTGTGAGGTATGGGCAGATAGGATAGGATCGGCTGATGAAAAGGCTCGCTCTTCCATACTTTCTGCCTGCACGCTAGCACTCTCTGTACCAGCCTTCATTCCTTGCAACAGCAGTTCCTTTAGCAAACCCAATTCAAATTCATTTCTATCACACAGATCGAGTATGCGTTGTATATTTTCTCCCTGAAAGTGGGCCACACGAGTCATTAAACGAATAACCATCTGCTTAAATTGACTGCCTGTTTGCCCTGCATACTGTACACTGCGTAAAGGAACATAGGTTAAACTGGCGGTTTCCCTTGTACCTGAACCACTTAGAAAAATATAATCCTCGTGCAAAATAAACTGGCGAATATCTAACATATATTGCGGGCTGCGATGGAGGGCATCTGCCACTTCAAAAAGAATCCGGTAGAAATCAGAAGTCGACACGCCCCCACCTTTCCATAACTGGGAAAGCATGCGTTGCCCCGAAATGTCGTAATGTAACTCAATCTGAAAATCGACTTCCTTTATTCTAAGTTCCAGTAGACCGGGAATCCGATTACCAGTCATCATTCCAGTTTGCACGGAATTTAAATCATCGGTTTTGAGCCCGTCTTCCTTGTTTAGAATCATAAATGTCCCGCCGTTCCGGGCAAAATCCCTGCTTAAACCAAACAATTCATGACCTCCTTAACAATTTCCTATCTCCGTGAGGTAGCATGATCTCCCCCAGCGGACATGTCATGGCAAGAAGTAAAGATAAGCACTGATCGCCCCCGGAATGACTGCCGTCATAAAAGGAAACCTGAGGTGTGCTTCATTTCCACTGGTCAGTGCTTTTCCACTGCGAAATAGAAAAAATCCTCCTAAATTAAAAGCTACGCGCCGCAGTCTCATGATGGTTTCCCTCTTCCATAGCAAAATCCCTATGCCAATAATACCTGCAAAAAAAATCGAATATAAAGCTGACTGCCATGCAAAAGCGGCACCTGTCCATGCTCCAATCAAGCCGAACAGCTTCACATCTCCTGCACCAACAGCTCCCATCCAGTACAAAATCAGCATGAACCCAAATCCGGTACCCAGTCCAGCAACAGCAAATAAAAAACCGTGCCATCCCCCAAATAGAGTATTGAATACCAAGCCTACCACTATGCCGGGCAATGTAAGCTTATTAGGGATTTTCATGCTACGTAAATCCGTAACTAACGCAATCGCGAGCAGAACTCCGCATACAATATACATCCACGTCAATGCGATCTTCCCCCTTTATAAAAATAGAACTAGCAGACTGCCAAATCATTTTCCATCGTAGCTATCCCTACAAGTCTATATCCATCCTATCCATCAGCTGGCTTTTCCACGGTAAACGGAACTTCTATACGTTGACCATCCTCTGTTTCAATTACAAAGCTCCATTGACCAGGTGTTGTGTTCGTTCCCACAAACCAGTTCCATTCTATAATCCCGTCCGCGTTGGCAGAGGTCCAGCCCAAGTGCTGAGCTGTGCTTTCACCCGACTTATAAAGCACAGAAAGGTTAGCAGTCGTCCCAGGCTCAACCTTGGCCTTGATTAAATTGTACACACCCTTCACAGCAGGTTCAGGCTTAACAAGCAACTGTATGGAATGCTCCGCATCCTTGTCTCCCGTCGCATTTCCTGTACCTGCTCCTTCCCCTGTGTCGCCAATCCAAAGACGTTCCTCAGCTGCCGCCTGAAGCACAATGCTGCGATACAGAAAAGGAACCTTCATCGGCAGTTCATACGACAGTTCTACTCTAAAATATGGGTCCTTAGTTCCTGTAAGAGCAGGTACATGTACGCTCGTTATATGAATACGGTCATATTCCAGAATGCTTTCCTCCATAAAAGGCTTTAGCATCGGCTTCAAAACAGGATCGAGTGCAGCTTCCGTAAATCGCCCCCGCAGTTCCTCCATCGGCTTTTGACCGCCCTGAACAGCGCTTTCTACCCAATCACCAATTGGAGGTGGCAACTGGGCAGCGAATTGGCTTGCATATTCACTCACAGATAACTTGGGCAGTTCATCCAGCGGTTCACGCACTGCATCTATTTTTGCGGACGCCGCCTCCACGGCTAGAGAAACTGGGTAGATTTTAGCCGAAACCTGTTTAACCGCTTCTGAAGCGGTGGTCTGCAACGCTGTAGATACCAGTGTCATCTGAACCATATAAATGAGAAAAATAATAAAAAACAGAAACATTGGCAACACCAATGACGCTTCTAAAACAATACTTCCTTGTTCACATTGCTTTTGCCCACAAACTTTCCGTAAACACCGATTAATAGGAAAAATGCGCTGTTTTCGTGACATAGTACACACTTCCCTTAATACTCTCGCCTTCTTTTGAGGCGGTCCCGAGCATCTTCATTACCCCAGGTAGAAACCACAGCCTCATCCCATTCTTGACCTCACCCGTTGCATACGTTTGCCGCTCAGCAGGATTGACATCTGTATTCAGACGGATCAGAGCCAGCATACGGGACATTTTTCGTTCATTATTGCTATGGAGCATCAGGAACAATCGCAAATGATCCTTGTATGTCATTCGAAATTTCAGAAAATCAGACAATGGCACGTCCCCCTTTTGTGCCAGCATAATCATGTCTTCTATCGCTTTTTCTACTCCATATAACAAAGCTGCCGCCAAAACGACCAGCGGATTACCTTTTGAGCTGTTCTTAACCAATCCCTCCATTGTTCGAATGGCAAGTCTCATAGCAAAAATTTCTCCATAGGCGGATGCCAGATTACCCGTCGGATTATGGAACCCATACAAGATGTACTCAACTTCCTGATTATTCACCTCTAGCTGATCTCCCAAAATCTGTGCAGCATTTCCCACATTTCCACCCGATCCGGCCAAACTGCCAAAACGACTAAAATCCACATGATGGAAGTAAGAAAGCGCGTATTCATTCTGGTAAAACTCGTCTCCCAGTTGAGTCAGTAAATTGGATGCCGCACCGTATAGACCATCCATACTATCCATGGAAGATCCTGCTGCATCATAGGTGTCATAGGACAAATCAGCGGATACAGATGGACTGGATGTAGACTGGTTAAACGAAATACTTTCATTGTAATACTGCTCCAGATTTTGGAATTGTTCTGCACTTTGTTTACCCTTGGATAGAACCTCAATAATCCGATAGGCTTGTTTGAGTTTGTTTTTCGCCTCTTTTTCCATTTTCTTGCGTTCTTTGTCCGGGCCGCGTCGCGTATCCATCGTCCTGGCTTCACCGTCGAGCACATTGGCGGGTCCCGCCCAAGCATACGCATTTAAGTATTTATCTATCTCCTTAAGCGTAGAAGCGACTTCTTGCTTGAGCATGTCTGCATTCAAAAATGGATCTGTATAAAAGGATAACGTACGCATCATACTCGTTATTCTATTGTTAGCAGTATTTATAGAAGTCCGTTGCTTTTCAATTTCTGCTTCCCATTGCTCAAATTCCTTGTCTGGAATCAACAAATCCTCTGCTTTTTGCCGTGCGCTTCCTACCGAAGGATCTGCGTTGGAGCCTGTCCCGCTTGGAGTAGGGGCTGCTGAAACCTCATCGTAGCCTGCATTGGCCGCCCTCTGCTTATATTGGGCAATGACTTTGCGCATCTCTTCATTAATCTGTTGGGCCTCATTTAACGGTTCCTTGGCTTCCAGAAGCAACTTATCATGTTCTTCCCCAGCCTGAACCATGATCTGACGCAGGCGATCAAGCGCTGCCCTCGCTCTACGTGCATACTTTTCCATCTGCATGATTTTAACGTCGTCCACACTCTTCTTATTGTCTTCATATACATGTACGTAATGCTTATATTGAGCGGCAATATCGGCTACAACCTCAAGCGGGTCCCATATATACTGATTGGGCATATAGGTGCCCCTCTGTTTAATAATCCGCTTGCGAACCTCTTCCATATAAGCTCCTGCTTTACGCTGCTTCTCCAGCATGTCATCCAGTTTGGCCTCTCGTCTGTCGTATAGCTTTTGCAGCCGTTTCAGCAAATCTACCGTATGAGAAGCCTCTTTCATATTTTGAGAGAGCGGCTTCAGCTTTTCGAGCACTTCAAACGTAAAATCGACAGGTGCTTTATACTTCATCTCTTCACGGATCTGCTCGTTAAATATGGCATATTTACCAAGCTCCCTTTCCATTTGCAGGGAACTAGAATCCAGCTTCATATTCATAAGCGGTAGCGTTTCTGCGCGTGCCGTACGCCGCGCGCTATCATTCAGCACTTTGACCATAATTTGTTCTCCGCCGCCTTCGCCATAAGCAAACAAACCGTACTCCTGTTGTAATGTCGGATCATAAGCAGACATCACTGAACGAACCGCCGCATGGGTCAGCCGTTCGGTCTGCACATGCAGTGCAGCAATTCTCGCGTAATCAATAAATACAGCAATAAAACCGAACATGACCGCCAAAATCAGAATTAAAAAGACCGTGACAGCACCTGATTCCCCGTCCTTTGTATTGTGACCCTTACCAAACACCCGCTTCCTCCTTCCCAGTTACATTCCTATTCCTTACTTCTCACTGACCATTTTGACCATATTGCATCAATACTTTGCCTACAACTGCCGAATCTACCTTTTCACCTGATCCTCTGCCCATAAACTTCGCACCATAATAACGGACCAACTCCACCGTACGAATCCATTCCACAGGTTCGACCACGCCAGAGCTCATTTTCCCTTGAAAATCTGTCTGATCTAAAAACTGATTCAGCAAAGGTACCTTCACGATTTTATTTAACTTTGTGGTCACCTTACGGTGAATCATACTGTTCTCATATGTCATCTGCCCCTGCATGCCCGCAGGCATATTATTTTCTGCATTGGACAGCTTTTGAGCAGGTAACGAGCCTCCCCCATTGCCGCCTGGAACCTGTACACTTTCCTGATTGTTGGCTCCGGTCCAGCCAAACAGGGCTCCGAGCATAACATCATCCTTCAAGCGCCAATAGAGAGAATCTCGTTGCCCCTGTGTAAATGCTCCTGTACGTGGGTCCTTGAAGCTGTTATCCCAACTGTAAGCGGCCCTTTCTGAAGCAGTAGCAGCGACCTGCACCAATATAGACTTTTGATATATGTACAGGCAAAAAAATAACATCACAAAAATGACCAGCAGTAGAATGGGAAAGACGAGGGAAGCTTCCAAGGAGAAGCTCCCGTCCTCTTTTTGTGCCAATTTGCGCAGCATTATGAATCCATAAAATCGTTACTTTTTTTATCCGCCTTTTTCAAAAGCCCTTCTACAATTTTCTTGATCTGATCCTTAAAAATAATTGCCACCGCAATCAGAATGGCAATGATCAGGATCATTTCTAACGTACCCAGACCATCCTCATCCTTGTACAATTTACGAATACTGCCTGTTACTAATGTCATCATCGTTGTATTCCTCCTACATATTCATCATCATTAAAGCCGGAGCGCCCACCAGCACAATTACCGTTAGCAAAATCAGCGCCATCGGGAATACCAGCTTAGATGAAGCCTGCTCCCCTCTTGTGCGGCTAATTGAAGTCCGCTTGCCCCATAACGTCTGGGACAACTCACGTAAAGCCATCACGAAATCGCTCCCGCCGCGCCTCATATTCAACAAAACTGTCGTCGTAAATACTGTCATTTCCTGAATACCACAACGTTTGCTCAGGTGCTCAAATGCCTGTTGAAAGGAAAAGCCGCTTTCCCATTCTGCCACCGTCTGCCTCAGTTCTCGATACAACGGATGTTCCGTATCCGCCCCTTTACGTTCCACGCAATGTAGCAATGCCCGTTGTACCGTCTCACCTGCACCTACTAAAAGCATCATTTTACTCAACAGTTCAGGCAGTTCCATTAAAATTTGCTGATCCCGCTTCTGTACTTTCCCGTGCAAATCCTTGATCAGCGCGATGGGTACCAGAAGACCAAGTCCCAATCCGAGCACCAGCCCGGTCGCATCCCCACCCAGCAAAAGCGATACTATAGCTCCACCAGCAGCCATCATATATCCGTAACCCAACATTTCTGCCAGAAAAAGCATCGTTTTTTCTCCGCTGTTGCGCATACCATACAGCTTTTGCACCGAACGCTGGAGCTTGAACATTAGCAAAGGCAGCCTATGAGTAGCACGTGAAGCATGAATCATGTGTACAAATGGGACTGAAAGTCTTTGCAGCCGCAGTCCCTCCAACTTCATATGGCGAAAATGCGCATACTTAGCACCGTGCATCTGGTTCAGCACCACCCAACCTCCCACTTGCAGAACCAGCATGACCAGACAAATCAACATCACCACACCCATCTCTCCTTACACTTCAATCTTCATAATGTGGTTGATCCACACGAGACACCCACCAAGCACCAATAAACAAAAGGTTGATAAAATCATACCTGTACCGCTGTATAAGGGCATCATGTAATCACCCGCTGTCATGGTCATAAACAATACAAACAAAAAAGGCGCCGCAAACATAACCCTCGATTCAAAACGTTTCTGCGCAATCATTACACCGATCTCCTGCTGAATTTCCAGCTTCTCACCAATGACACTTGAAGCTCGTCTTACGACTTCCACCAGATCACCTCCGGTTCGTTTGCAAGCCGCAAATACGTCCGCAAAATTCGTAATATCTTCCATCTGCGCCCGACGGGCCAAATCCTGCAAAGCGGTTTCTACAGGCTGTCCGATTTCGAGACAGGCGGTAATAATGTTAAATTCAAAAATCAGGTCGTGATCTCCATCTGGACTAAGCAATCTCAAATCCTCTACTGCCTCACGAAAAGCATTCTCCACCGACCTTCCCGCTGAAAGAGAAGACGAGAGCGAATATAAAGCCTGTTTGAATTGGATGCTTAGGGCAGACCTGCGTCTTTGCAGCAAAAATTGCCTAAAATAACGAGGCATCACCCCAGCCCCGGCAGCGCACAGCAACGATAATATCCATTGGTGATAAAATAAATAACCGATCATCGCGAACAACACGCCACTAAAGAATATGCACAGACTTTTTTGTACTGTCGATAATGTATACACCGTATAATCTGGCAGAGAAGGGGCCTCACGTGATACTTGCTTGGCCGCCGTTTTTCCTGACTTCACGCTGATACGCCTCCCCTGTGCCAGTTTTCCGGATTGATCCCGGCCATTTGCAGCTTCAACGTATGTTGCAGACCCTCGCCACAACGTTCCAGACCTCCTACGATTCGCCCCTTGCTTTCTCCTCGCTCCTGAAACCGATAAAGGGGGTTAAGCGTCACCTCACCCTTTTCAAAACCAATCACTTCGCTAATTTCCAGCACTCGTCTGGATTTGTCGCGCATCCGTGACAGATGAACAAATATATCAATGGCCGAGCTGATCTGCTGTCGTACTACTCCAAGCGGAAGCTCTGCCCCTCCCAGCACCATCGTTTCCAGCCGGCTGACCATATCGCGGATATTATTTGCGTGGCCAGTTGACAGCGATCCATCGTGTCCTGTGTTCATCGCTTGCAGCATATCCAATGCCTCACTCCCCCGGACCTCACCCACCACAATGCGGTTGGGCCGCATACGCAGGGAGGAACGAATCAGATCACGAATTGTGATTTCTCCCTTCCCCTCGGTGTTCGCATTCCGTGTTTCCATGGAAACCAGATTAGGGACCGTCACAATTTGCAGCTCTGCTGAGTCTTCAATAGTAATAATCCGTTCAGACGACGGGATAAACTGGGATAATGCATTCAGAAAAGTTGTTTTACCAGAACCCGTTCCTCCGCTTATAAAAATGTTGTACTTGCTACGTACCAAGTCCTTGAGCATAGCAGCGGCTTCTGCATCCAGCGCACCCATTCGTATCAAGTCATCCATCGTCATAGGACGCTCGGGAAACTTCCGTATGGTCATCGTCGGACCCTTGAGAGCAACTGGAGGCAGCACAATATTTACGCGTGACCCATCCTTTAATCGGGCATCCACAATGGGGGAAGCCTCATTCACAATTCGATTCACTCCGGCTACAATCGTCTGGATTAAATCCTCCAGTCGCTCGCGGGACTCAAATTGATCGGGTATCTGCATCACCTCACCAGCCCGCTCCACAAAGATTTCCCGGTGACTGTTGATCATAATTTCCGTAACGGTCGGGTCGTCAATCAATGGCTGGAGTACGTCCATCCCACGGAAAGAGTTAAAAATCTTGCGGACAAGCGCGTGCTTCTCACGGGAAGTTAAGCCTACTAGCTCTACATCGTGTAAAATTCGATTTTCAATATGCCGTACCAGATCTGCATCCTTTACCGAAGACGTTACGTCCAGCCCGTTTCGGATATCTGCTCGCAATGCCTTAAATCGTCCCTCATTCATGTTCATCAGCCCCTTTTAAGACCAAACGGTGGCCGGATGTGTTACACCGTCCACATTCAGCAGCTCCCGGCATAGATGACGAATTTCCCGCTGATAAATCGGTGAACTTAGCAACAGCTCACGGTGCTGCATCTGTTTCCATGAAGGTATATAGGGTAACGCTCCGTTTAGCTCCATGAAGTCACGAGGTAACGAGTTGATCATAGTTCCCATATAGCGGTTCACCACAAAGCTGGTTTTGCATATCATGTCTTCAAGCCCTTCAGGCAGCGTGGTTTCTAAAACATCCAGCCATAATCCGCACTTGTGCATGCTCATTAAATCGTCTGCCAGCAGCCAAATCAGCTTATGACTAGCTTCAAGCACGGCTTGAGCCCGATCACCTTTTTCAGAATCGCCATCTACGATCACTACATCATACTGTCCACTTTCGGCAACTGTTCGAATCAGCTCTTTCGCTTCATCACAAGTCATATCCGTCAGCTCCTTGCGATTATAGACAGGCTGAAAAGTATCCGCCTGAATTTCAGGGCGACGAACACAATAGGAAGCCATGGATAACGGAGTCTCCTCACTCCCTTCTGCCTTGAGATCATAGAGCAGCCTGGACAGCCCTTCTCCTTCTGCTCCGCTAGCACTGCCTGAACCAGTGAATAATGAGCTTGAATCCACCGTCTCCAGATTCAGATAGAATACCGAATATCCCTCATTCCCCAGCTGTTTGGACATATTGAGTGCGGCCGTTGTCTTGCCCAGTCCTCCGGAAGCTGCTACCATGCCGATAATCATCCCACCTTCCCGGCTGTTTACACTTTTCCGACCATTTGACTTCTGTCTCGCCGTTTCCAAAATAAAACCGACCAGTTCAGATAAAGGCTGATATTTTAATAAAGGCTGTCCATATTCGCTCACTTGTTCTCCCTCATGCAATACCAAACAAGGAATATCAGCAGCTTCCCTGTCTGTCCATAGATTCAAAAAGGGAGTTTCACCAACCACCACATCCGGTCTTTTCATTCCGCTAGTTTCCATCATGTATTGATGAAATGCCTCCGGTTGCGAAAAAGCCGTTATTCTCAGCCTTCTAGCGTACTCGCTTCCGTGAACATAATTCAGCAGCGGCTCAATATAATCCCGACCTTCTACGGCTAATACCACTTTCACTGGAATCATAATGCTCATCCCTTCCCTAACACAACAACGCAAAAAAGCACCGTTCATCCATCCGTAAGTACATACGGTTGGTGAACGGTGCTTCCGTCACGTGCAATCTATTTACTGGTAGAATAGCATAGCGCTTATATTAGAGCAAGTATTTTTTGTGCAAGTATCTTCCAAAATCCTCGTACTAAGAGAAGGCGGGCAGTCTAGCCCCGCCTCCTACCATCTTCATCTTAGTAGAATTTGTGGTGACGACGATGACAGTCATGATGGCGATGATGGCGATGATGACGTTTCCGGCAATGACATTTCTTATCAAAATCTTCATGTTTCCGATGATCACGTTCAAATTTAGGTTTAAACTTAATGACAGTCACCTTAATGATCTTCTTAAAGACACGTTTTTTTGGCTTTGGAAAATGACAATGATGCTTACGATGTTTAAACATTTAAATTCGCCTCCATTTCTTTGAGATAGAATATACTATGGAAGCAGCGAACCATCGGTAACCAGCATATGACTATTTATGAATTTGCTGGGCTAATTAATGATCTACCTCCAGCTTAATATCCGGGTCATAATCCGCCACAATTAGAACATCCATATGACGTGCTTGACGGAGAATCCTCGGCACAACCGCAGACTTCCCCCAACAGCTACTTCGGGAAGACTGCCCCACGATAAGCTGCGTTCCTGAATATCCTTCCACCGGAGCAATCAAAATGTCGGCAATCTCGCGTCGGCTGGAAACAAGCCGCATCTCAAAGGTTCCCCCCAGTCGGTGGGTCAGCAACTTTAGTTGTTCCAGACGAGGGTTCAGTCTCTCGGGTATACACTCACCGACATGAGCATACGTCACAATCCACACAGCCTTTAGCCGAAAGGCGATACGAAAACCACGGCGGATCAACCTTTCAGCATTTTCGCTTAGCGTCACGCCTACGAAGATCACTTCCTCCCTGCGCCACGGTCCCCGAAGTGATTCGTGTCGATCCCAGGATTCTAACCGCTCATCTACGTCATCTGCCAATTCCCGCAAAGCAAGTTCACGCAACGCAATCAGATTGCCCAGTTTAAAAAAGTGGCTAAGTGCCTGTTCCACCTTCGCAGGATCGTATATTTTGCCCTCACGCATACGCTGCTGCAACGATTTGGGAGCCACATCAACAAGCTGTACTTCATCGGCCAGACGCATCATATGGTCGGGAACAGTCTCTCTCACTCGTATGCCAGTAATCTGTTCTACCGCATCATTTAAGCTCTCCAGATGCTGTACATTCATTGTAGATATCACAGAAATCCCTTGTTCCAAAATGGCGAGCACATCCTCATAGCGCTTGGATCTCAGACTTCCTGGGACGTTGGTATGAGCCAGCTCATCAATTAGCACCACCTCGGGATTGCGCCTGAGAATAGCTTCGGTGTCCATTTCTTCCAAGTGTGCGCCATGACGCTCAATGGACTGACGAGGGATCATCTCCAGAGAGCCTACCTGGGCCAATGTTTCTGCTCTTCCGTGCGTTTCCAGCAATCCGATAACCACATCAATCCCGCTCTCCAGCAGATCGTTTCCCTCTCTCAGCATCGTGTATGTTTTGCCGACCCCCGGAGCAGCGCCAATGTATACCTTGAGCTTGCCTCGCAGGATTTTGGCTGCCTCAGCCTGTGCTTCCTCAACGCTCAAACGATGATACGGGTCATTCTCTTCTACCTCCTGTCTCATCGTTGGTAAAATTCGCTCACCCTCCTGCTCGGCTCGGTCCGCAATCAGCAGTAGATCCATATTTTTCATTCGTTTTAAAATCCCGTTCACCAGCGATCCTTTCATCAGCTCCTGCCACGGAGTCTGCCGAGAATGTCCCATAACAATACGGGTAACATTGTGCGTCACCGCATAATGAATCAGTTGGCGAGGCAACCTTCTGCGGGAAAAAAGCGGGATTTCTTCAAATGTTGATCCTATCTTGTCGGCCAATTGCTCAATTGAGCGCTTAAAGGCTGCTGATTCCTTGGACAGCTTGCGCTTCGAGCTGACAAAGGAGACTACTAGCATATCTCCACCCAACCGCTTGGCGACCTGTTCCCCCCTGCGTACATAAATGGACCCATTCCAATGATATTGGACAGGTACTAAAATACGCTCTGCGGCTCCTGACGCCCCGTGCAAGCCCAACTCCTCCCGGTGCCGTTCCAGCGAATCATTCACATCCTCTGCTACCAATCGCAAGGCAAGCTCACGCAATTTACCCAGATTTCCCCGGTGAAACATCTCAGGATTGGGCGTATGCATGTAGCCTTTCGCCAGCCGTTCCAAAATCATCTCCGGGGTGGCATCAATCAGACGAATTTCATCCGCCAGCTCCAGTGTATCAACCGGAACCGTATATTCCGCTTCAAAGCCTGTCAACTGATATACCCACTCCGTAATTCCTTCGAGTTCATAAACATTGACCGTCGTAATGACGCTAATCCCCTGCTCCAGCAAATACCGAATATCCTCCAGCCGTGTTGGAAATGGGGCGTCTTTCCGGTTATGATGTGCCAAATGATCCACCAGTACCACCTCAGGATTTCGTGCCACCAAAGCTTCCACATCCAGATCCTTTTGCTCCTCACCATCTTTTATCCAATGAATACTAGGCACTCGCTCCAACGTGCCGACCTGTTCCACGGTCTCAGGCCGCTGCATGGTCGATACCGCACAAATCACAACATCGATACCTTCATGCTGCAGCGACCGTCCCTCATGCAGCATGTGATACGTTTTACCCGAGCCACTGACCGCACCCATGTATATTTTGAGTCTGCCTCGATGCAATTTGTTAATCGAATCCAGTATTTCCTCTGGTGATTTACGTTTGAAGCTCTCCACTTTCGTTCCTCCCCACAGCGTAGCCGCTCGTTCCGTCCATCTTATATGGTTGTAATGAATGTACTCCCGTGTCCCAATCAATTCAAGATGATCAATCAAGCTTGCCCCAAAAAAAGCCGCACAGGGTAGCATAAGCGCAAAAAAACGTGCATTCAGGTCTCCTATGCCTGAATGCACGCTATTTTGGGTAACTCATATGGGATCACTTCCTACAATCACTTGCTATCTTCGCCAACGATCCCCCGTTGTTGAATTAACTTTTGCCATACCACACCATGAGACGGGGAAAAGAGAAAAGCCAAAAGCAGCAACACACCCGATACACACAGCATACATGCCGCAATAGAAGCATCCAATACACTTGCTGTGTAAAAGCCTGCGACCGAGCTGATGGCCCCAAGTCCGACACTGTATACAATCATACGGGACAACTTCTCCGTCAGCAAATAAGCGGTAAGAGGCGGTACAACGAGCATGCCAACCACCAGAATTGCGCCCACGCTCTCAAATGACGCCACCGTCGTTAATGAGACGAGACTCATCAGCAGATAATGAAAAAAAACAACTGGAATGCCTAATGAAGCTGCCAAAGCGGGATCGAAGGAAGTAATTTTAAATTGCTTGAAAAAGCCCCCTATCACGAGCAAATTGATCAAAAACATCGCACCCGTAATCCACACAGCCCTCGGACCGACATCAAAGCCAGCTATCTCTAACGTATTCCACGGCACATAAGCAATTTCCCCATATAAAACGTGATCCATATCCAGATGGGCATTGGAAGCAAACACGCTGATCAGCAAAACACCGATAGCAAACAATGTCGTAAACACCACGCCAATAGCAGCATCACTTTGCAGACCGCTTTGTTGGAACAGCTGAATCAAATACACCGTTAGAAGACCCAGCACTGCCGCACCAAACATCATCCACACCGAATCTCTCGATCCGCTGATGAGAAAGGCAATGACAATCCCCGGCAGTACCGCATGACTGATTGCATCACCGATCATAGCCATTTTTCGGAGCACAAGAAAGCACCCAACGATACTACATCCCCCTGCCACTAACATTCCCGTCAAAATTACATAAAATGAACTCATAGGGCACGCTCCTCCCTTGGCTGTGTTCCGACTGTCAGCTCCAGATTTTTCCTGGCGTTCAACCGAACGATAGCCTTGGAGATCATCCCGCGCTGCGGCGCAAAAATCAAGCTCATTCCAAACACCACAGTCGCACACAACACACATAACGGTCCTGTAGGCAGATTTTGCCCCAGAGAGCTAATGAGCGTCCCACCAAGCCCCGCTATAGCACCAAACAAGCCTGATAGACACACCATGACACCCAGCTTCTCTGTCCAGTATCTTGCCGACACTGCCGGGGTAATCAGCAAGGCAGCCATCATTATGACTCCCACGGCCTGAATGCCAGCAACCACCGCAATGACAATCAATAGCATCAACAACTTATCCAGCCAACCTGCCGGAAAACCAAGTCCGCGCGCAAAGCCAGGATCAAAGCTGAGCAACTTAAATTCCTTGAAAAATAATATACATATTCCGATGAGTACCACTGAAATTACCGCCATCGTATAGACATCAGACAATACCATTGCCGCAGCTTGACCAAATAGAAATTTGTCCAATCCGCTTTGGTTTCCTGCGCCACTATGCTGAATTTCGGTCAACAACATAATGCCAAAGCCAAAAAATACCGACAGCACCGCTGCAATCGCCGAATCGCTTTTAATTCGCGAATACCGGGTTAACGCACTGATAGCAAAGGTCGCAACAATCCCTGCAATGGCGGCCCCAATCATAAATCCAAACACAGATTTTGTACCTGTGATCATAAATGCCACACATACCCCCGGCAAAGCCGCATGTGCCAAAGCATCTCCCATGAGCGACTGCTTGCGCAAATACATAAAACTGCCAATCACCCCGCTGCTTAAACCGAGCAAAATGCAGCCCAGCAAAATCCACTGCATGTTTGGATCGGTCAAAAGCGTTGCCAAGCTTGTCATACTGCTCACCTCACTCCAAGTATCGTGCCGGAATCCGGGCCTGTTTTGAGTATACTCAGACGCCCGCCATACGTACGCTGCAGATTTTCCTCGGTAAAAATATCTGTCGTCTCTCCAAACGCCATAAGATGCCCGTTCAACAGCATAACCTGATCAAAATAATCCGTGACTGTAGATAAATCATGATGAACGACAAGCACGGTTTTACCCTGCTGTTTCAGATCGTTGAGCAATGAAATAATGGCTTTTTCCGTTGCAGCGTCCACACCGACGAACGGTTCATCCATAAAATAAAGCTGAGCGTCCTGCGCGAGTGCTCTGGCTAAAAAAACACGTTGTTGCTGGCCGCCAGACAATTGACTAATCTGTCTGTCTGCATATTGGCTCATTCCAACTTTGTCCAAACTCTCCATTGCAGCCTGACGATCTGCTGCTCCCGGACGCTTAAACCAGCCCAATCTGCCATACCGTCCCATCAAAACCACATCCAATGCGTTCGTCGGAAAATCCCAATCCACCGACTCCCGCTGTGGTACATAGCCAACCTTAAGCAGCTGTTGCTTATAGGGCTTGCCGTAAACTAGCACCTCGCCCCTAAGCTTTGGAATCAATCCAAGCGTTGCCTTGATCAGTGTAGATTTCCCAGCCCCGTTCGGGCCGATAATACCAATCAGCTTGCCTTCCGGCACCTCAAAGGAAACATCGAACAAAACGGGCTTTTTTTGATAAGCTACCGATAAATCACGAACGACAAGTGGTGAATGCCCCATGTATCTCTGCCTCCTTATTTAAGAGCTTTAACAATCGTATTGACGTTATGCTTGACCATTCCGATATATGTTCCATTTTCTGTGCCCTCTTCACCCATGGCATCCGAATACAGCTCGCCACCAACCTCAATTGTATGACCTTGCTGAGCGGCCCCCTGAATAACCGCATCTATGGCCTTTCTCGGAACACTAGATTCTACGAATATGGCCTTGACTTTATGCTCCACCAAATAATCTCGCAGCTTGGTCACATCTTGAGAACCCGCTTCTGATTCTGTGCTCATACCTTGAAGTCCTCTCACTTGAATGTGGTAGGCATCTCCGAAATAGCCGAAAGCATCATGTGCCGTGACAAGCACGCGCTGGGCTTCCGGTATACTGGCAATCTGCTCTCTCGTGTAATCATCCAGCTTTCGCAGCTCAGTAAGATAGGCTTCTGCGTTGGCCTTATATTCCTCCGCATGAACAGCGTCTAGCGTCGACAATTCATCTCTGACGGTTTCTACCGCAGACATCCAATTCTGTACGTTAAACCAGATATGTGGATCATGCTCAGATCCCATTTCCGGGCTACCTGCACGCAACTGATCCTGTGTGATGTTTTTGGACACGGGTATGACGGGTTTTTGCTTGCTGATTTTCTCCAGAATGTCCTGCATTTTACCTTCCAGATGCAACCCGTTATAAAAAATAACATCGGCCTGATCCAGCTTGCGCATATCTCCCTGTGAAGCCTTGTACAAATGCGGGTCAACGCCTGACTTCATAATTCCCGTGACCTCCACATGATTACCGCCGACCTTGCCGACAATGTCAGAGATCATACCGATGGTAGCCGTAGCCTTTACTTTTTGTCCCGTCTCTCTCGCACTTCCCTGCTCTTTCTTCTTAGCATCGGTACATGCAGTCGCTAGAACCAGAGCTAGAGACAATACTCCAACTGTCGTTACCCAGCGCGGCAAAGCCTTCTTAAACTGCTTGTTCATGTTTTAAAATCCTCCTTTGAATTTCGTTTTGGGACAAACTATTTCCTTGATTCAATTATTTTTTATCAATACTATATTTTAGAGTATACACTAAAGTTTTTACCTAGGGAAACATTTTGTGAAATATAATTCTTCTTATGTATTTCGTTATACCGTTCGATTTTCGTTCTCCCAATGTGTAATATATAGAAGATATCCAATCGTTAAACCAAAGAATACATATAAAGAGGTGTAGGTCATGAAGCCAATAGGGTACAGCCCATATCGGAACAAACGTCGGCAAGTTCGGATACGAAAAATACTGCTCATTTTTATGCTGGTATGCTGTCTGCTTGCCCTAACTTCCTGTGCTCGAGGTGACATCCATGTAGATGTTCATCTCGATCAAAGTGTAGATATGGATGCGACGTTCAGCGTAAACAACCAGACACTGATGATGTTGGACAATCCCGGGGTGCTAGATCAATTAGTCAAGCGTATTCAAAGCAACAATGTAGATGTACAGCCGCTAGCTGAACAGGGAAGAAAGGGATATCAAATCAAGGGGCATTATCAAGGAGATTGGAGCACAAACAAAAAAAATCCCAGTCAGGGATTACATCTACCTGAGGGATTAGAAATAAAGCGCGCTGTGAGCCAACATTTTTTCACAACGAATATTGATCTTACCATGAAGCTCGATCTACCACGGATGCTTCCTGAAGAAGCTCAAGGACTGAGTGACAAATTTAAGCAAATGAATGTGTTTGCGCGCAAATTACTGGAGCGGCAGCTGGATCTTAACTTCAGCCTATCCTTACCCATCCAACCTGCTACCCATAATGCGGACCGTGTGTCGGAAGACGGAAAAACACTGTACTGGAACATTGCTCCATTGGAATCTAACGAGCTAAAATTGTCTGTTAACGTGCCCAATGTACGACATATCATGTATGTAGCTGTTACGAGCCTGATATTGATCGTGATCGCTGTGATCTTACTAATTCGTAGACATCGCTCCAAAAAAGAAACTTAAAAAAGAAACTAAAAAAATCGTTGTCTAATTTCTGGTGGGGGGATCAGACATTGATCCTCTTCATCCTTGCCAAACCAACGATATCGGTTACGCGCCACCCAGTTATAGACTGCGTTGCGCACAAAGCGGGGTACCAGGATGAAACCATAGGCCAGCGGGTATGGAAAACGAAGACGTTTGGCAATTCGCAAAGCCGCGGTGGACCTTGTATAATACGTACCGTCTTCAATCAGCACGAACGTATCCAGCTGATCCGCAGATAGTCCTCCTGCACGTAATAGTTCTTGTCCTGCCTCGGATTGCAGGGAACCAAAATGAAATGTTCCCTTAGGGTCACGCTTGATAATAAAGCGGACTGCTCCCTGACAAAAGTGGCATACCCCATCCACCAACACAATGGAGTAATCTGAATGAGCATGATCAGACTGGTTCATATAGCATTTCACCTCCAGGAAATCAACGGCATGAATACAATCAACGCAACCATATGAATATAAACAAAAAAACGCCGAAAGTATCCGACGCTTGTTTAGAAATGTATAGTCTTTACCTGTTCGAAAAACTAGCTCAATGCTTTCTCAAACAGCTGTTTCGTATTAATTTGCTCTAAAAACTCCTCATGGAACTTATCCATACACTTGCAGATAAAATCCTTATGGCATACCGGGCAAGGCGTCGTTAGCAGTCGACTAATATTCGTCAAGGTCCACTCCGGATGACGTTGAGAAAAAACGCGGCACTCCGTTCCATCGGCCAAACTCATTTTAAACTCATAAAGCCCTTCTTTTTCGTTGCTGCCAGCCAGCGTGAAATTAACAATATTCGGTCTGTAAGACATCATATCACCCGTATTTTTCAAATTTGTTTCGTACCTGATGACCAGAATCACCTAAGCCATCTTAATGAATTTTGGCGATGATGTCAAATGGTCGTGAATCTCAGCGAATCAAGATCTATGTGCAAAAGCCCCCGATAAATCGGCGGCCAGAGTGTAGAAGTTATAGAAATGCAGTCAAATGACATTAAGCTCGACATCAATGTTACCGCGTGTTGCTTTGGAGTACGGACAAAAATCATGCGCTTGGCGTGCCAAATCTTCGGCCAGGGCGCGTTCAATACCGGGTATTTTCACATCCAGACGTACCGCCAGCTGGAAGCCGCCATCGCTTGGATCCTTGCCGATAGATACGTGGCTAGTGACCTCAACATTGTCCACCTTCACCTTAGCCTTCCGGGCCACATTAGCCAATGCGCTCTCATAGCAGGCACCATAGCCTGCCGCAAACAATTGCTCTGGATTCGTAGCTTCTCCACCTGCGCCACCCAGTTCCTTCGGCGTGCTGAGCTTATGCTTCAAAACTCCATCGGATGAAGCGACTGAACCGTCTCTTCCACCATGTACCGTTGCTGATGCTGTGTATAATGCTTCCATGATTTCATCTCTCCTTCACTATATTTTTTGCATTCCGCAGGAACCTATCGTCATGTTAATACATGATTTCCTTCTCGTATGTACTTTAAACGAACTACATAAAATGAATCATTTGAAATATGGATGTAAACTAGTACATTTACCGTTTAGTTCCACCCCACCATGTTTACACTATATGTTATAGGTCCCTACTTGGGCCGTCTACATTGAACAACCATCTCCACCAGTCGTTTAATTTTCGGGGACGGAATAAGGTAAGACCATTTTATGGTCCTACCCATTCGATGGGATAACTCTGTCGCACGTGAGAAGGAAATTCACAAAATATGGAACGGGCCTTCACCCGGTAGATGGACAACAATTTAAAAAATCCAAAACGACCAAGCCGCTCCCCTCAGAGCGATATAGCTTGGTTTTTCTATGGTTCAGCTTATACGATGGCCATATTGCTTCAAAAATACGATTAACTTGCTTGACCACACAAAAGTTGTACTAGACAAAAACTATTGGGAGTGTACAATAGGGATAACACAATCGTTATGTCACTAATAATATATTTCAACATCCATAAAGAAGGTGAAGCGTATGAAAAATACAAAGGGTAACTTCGCGGAAATCGCTTCACTGTCGGAAGTGAATCGTTCCTTGAGCGTCCCAAAAGACGGGACCTGGTTTCGGAAGTTTCTTGCCTTTGCTGGACCCGGCTATATGGTCGCAGTCGGCTATATGGACCCCGGCAACTGGGCTACAGACATCGCCGGCGGATCAAAATTCGGCTACACGCTGCTTAGTGTCATTCTAATCTCCAACCTAATGGCCATCCTGCTGCAAGCCTTATCTGGCAAGCTTGGCATTGCCACAGGTAAAGATTTGGCTCAAATGTGCCGTGATGCCTACAGTCGTCCTGTCGCGATCGGCTTATGGCTCTTGTGCGAAATTGCCATAGCAGCCATGGATTTAGCCGAGGTCATCGGTTCAGCCATTGCGCTGAAGTTGCTGTTTGGTCTACCGTTACTATACGGAGTTATCATTACCGCATTTGATGTTATGCTCATTTTACTGCTGCAAAACAAAGGCTTTCGGGCATTGGAAACCCTCGTCATTGTACTGATGGCGACGATTGCCGGCTGTTTTGGCATTAATCTCATTTTGGCACAACCGGAATGGGGCGGCGTATTGGGTGGCTTTGTACCAGACTCGCAAATTTTGACGAATCCAAGCATGCTGTATATTGCTATCGGTATTATGGGTGCTACCGTAATGCCGCATAACCTGTATCTGCATTCTTCTATTGTACAAACTCGCAAATTTGAGCAGACTTCAGCAGGTAAACGGGAAGCTATTACATTTGCAACTTGGGATTCCAGTATAGCGCTGATGTTCGCATTATTTATTAATGCCGCCATCTTGATCGTGGCAGCTGCTGTATTCCATACGGCAGGAAGAACAGATGTAGCCGAAATTAGCGATGCCTACTATCTGCTTTCGCCCCTACTGGGAACCACACTGGCGAGCATACTATTTGGGGTAGCGTTACTCGCCTCAGGGCAAAATTCAACCGTAACAGGCACTTTAGCCGGGCAAATCGTGATGGAGGGCTTTTTGAATCTTCGTCTTTCACCTTGGTTGCGTCGTCTGGTGACCCGCCTCATCGCGATCATTCCAGCGGTCATCGTCACTGCCATCGCAGGTGAAAAAGGTGCGGAGGAACTGCTTGTGCTGAGCCAGGTCATCCTGTCCATCCAGCTTCCCTTTGCCATCATTCCATTACTGCTCTTTACCAGCGACAAAAAGATTATGGGCGAATTCGCAAATAAAATGTGGCAAAAAGTACTAACCTGGCTCGTGACCGCAGTCATTATCATCTTGAATGTAGTACTCATCATCCAAACGATTTCAGGTTGAACAATAATGCTTACAGACGCCTAGCTACACCCAAAACAGGAGATATCCAAAACGCCATAAAAGGCGTAGTGATATCTCTTTTCTTTATGCTTAGCTCCGCATTCTTTTCCACAAATCTAACATCAAGCATGCTCTCATGATCTCCTTACCCGACACGGATCGAATATTCCCGAGTTGTAGAGCGCTCCCCTTACTTACGAACCTGTTCGTATTGCTTTTCAAAAGCTCTTTTTAACTTCAAAAGTCATATTACCAATTTTCAATTGTATGTCTATTCATTTAAGTAAAATTCTTTACTTCCTTAGTTTGTAATGCTACAGTAAAATCACAATACTAAATGTTTAGTATTAAAAGTTTATTATTAAACTATATGGAGGAGATATTATCTTGAGTACAACACGTGTGATGGTTCTTGGGCTCTTGCTGCAATATGGGGCAATGTCAGGATACGAAATACAACAGAAAATGCAATCTGCACAAACGGATAAATGGGCTTATGTGCAACCAGCTTCCATATATCATGCCTTAAAAAAAATGGATTCAGAAGGAATTGTACAGTTAGAAACGTTAGAACAGACAGGGAACCGGTCCAAAGCTATATATGCTATCACGGAGGCAGGAAAGAGTGAGTTTAGTCGGCTTTTAATCGAATCATTTAAAGAATCTTCTGTTGTATTTCCAACAGCACTGTACACAGCTTTAACCTTTATGGATGAGGCTGGGCTCCATGAAATTGAAGAAGCTTTAAGTTTTCAGCAGCAAGCCGTCGAAAAAATCTATAGAGAAATGAAATTAGGGCAAGAACAAAAAGCTGAACTTATGGATATCCCTGTAAACGTTATGTTAATTTTCAGAAATATTTATGATCAATGTGAGCTTCAATTAAAATTTGTCAAACAAATTAAAGAGGAAATCAGAAGAAATTTATGAGGAGGATGTAATAATGAAACTGAGTAAAGGAGCACAAAATAAGCAAAAAGCTGCACTAATGGTTGTCGGATTAGCTGTATTCATTGATATGTTAATCTATGGATTAGTCGTTCCCATTTTGCCAAGGTATGCAGATTCTTTGGGCGCAACTCAAACTGAAATCGGATTTTTATTCAGCAGTTATGCAATCGCATTATTTATAGCTACACCTGTTTTTGGCCTATTAACGGATCGGATTGGGAGAAAGACACCTCTATTATGGGGGTTAATTGGACTCATAGCCTCCACTTTAATGTTTACCATAGCCCACACTTTCTGGCTACTTGTAGTGGCACGCGCTCTTCAGGGAATAGCAGCCGCAATGACCTGGACAGCAGGACTCGCTCTCTTGGCTGATCTATACCCTTCTGAAGAACGTGGTAAAGCCATGGGCTTGGCATTATCCGGTCAAGCCGCCGGAACCCTTCTCGGACCAACAATTGGCGGTTGGTTGTATCAATGGGGAAGTTACCAGCTTCCTTTTTACTTTGCCATCTCCTTGGCCGTCATCGATGCTATACTTCGACTAATTCTCCTACATGATATTCCGGAAGCGAAAAATGAAAAGTATATTTCCCCTTTCTCGTTCATGAAAAATAAAGATTTGCTTTTGGTTATTGGAGTGGTGATTATCGGCGCATCCATCCCAAGCGTACTTGAGCCAACATTACCGTTACACCTACAGCACAATTTTAGCGCTAACCCAGGACTTATTGGATTATTATTTGCTATTCCCACACTTGCTTATGGCCTGGCAACACCTTTTATAGGACAGTTTTCTAGTAAAATCGGCTATAAAAACGGAATTCTCCTCGGTCTACTTATGGTATCCATCGCACTTCCTCTAACTGCACTTCCAGCAATATTATCGCTTCAAGCTGTTATTTTAGCTATTTTAGGGGTTAGCATGGGTATGGTCCTTGCTCCCTGCTTACCTCAACTTGCTGATATCTCTCAACGAAGTGGAATTCATTCTTATGGAATTACTTTTGCACTCTATAACACGGCATACTCGATTGGCCTAATGATCGGCCCTATTTTGAGCAGTACTCTCACGGATCTAATGAATATTAAGTTCTCTTATTTAATCATAGGCATTATTGTATTTATATACATGTTCGTACTCGCTTCAACCTTAAGGAAAGCCAAAAATTCATATCCCCATAAGAAATAAAACATTTTATTACATATTTTTACACCACAGAGCATTCCAGTCCCTGAAAAAAAGGTATCCCTCAAGCTTATCGCTCAGGAATACCTTTTTTTGATCCATCTATAGCTTGACATGCTCTACTTTCATTTGCGCCTCAAGCGCGAGATTCAGCTTGAGCACGTTGACACGCGGCTCGCCGAACACGCCGGCGCTGCGGCCTTCTGTCTGCTCCTGCACCAGTGCTCTCAGTTGATCCTGCGGGATACCCGTCAAGCCGCTAATGCGCGGAATTTGCATCCATGCCGCCTGTGGCGAGATGTGTGGGTCCAGACCGGAGCCGGAGTTCGTAATCAGGTCCACCGGAACCTGACTAACAGGCACATCCGGGTTATGCTTCTGCCAATCCGCAATAGAGTCCTTGACTCGCTGTATCAAGGCCGGATTCGACGGTGCGTAGTTACTAGAGCCTGAACCAACCCCATTATAATCAACGCTCGATACCCGACCTTGAAAAAACGCCGAATCAGTGAAAGACTGCCCAATCAGTTCGGAGCCGACCACCCGCCCCTCCGCGTCACGAAGCATACTGCCGTTTGCTTGCTGCGGAAACAGAACCTGCGCTATTCCTGTACTGGCTAGCGGATATGCCAAACCGCACAAGAGAATCATCAGCACCGAAGTTCGCAAAGCCACTCCAATAACTGTACTTCCTCGCATCTCTTGTCTCTCCGGTTGTCCTTCCGCCACTGTCCCGGTCCCTGTACGTTTGTTATGACCTTGCCCGCCAGATTCGGCTTTTTCGTGCGCAGCAAATCTGCGTCCAGACATTATCCGATAAAAACCACTCATGTCATTCACCCTTTCTGCGCTAAATCCACAAATGCACCAGCAAATCAATGGCCTTAATGCCGATAAACGGTACGACCATACCGCCCAGACCGTAAATCAGCAAATTCCGTCCCAGTAGGCGATCCGAGCTCATCGGTTTATACTTCACGCCCTTCATGGCCAGCGGAATCAGAAGCGGAATAATAACCGCGTTAAAGATCAGCGCCGACAAAATAGCGGACAGCGGGGAGCCAAGCCCCATGACGTTCAAAGCGCCCATTTGGGGAATGGCCAGCATGAACATCGCCGGGATGATGGCAAAATATTTGGCAACATCGTTCGCAATGCTGAACGTTGTCAATGCTCCGCGCGTCATAAGCAGCTGCTTGCCGATCGCGACCACCTCAATAATTTTAGACGGATCGGAATCCAGGTCCACCATATTAGCCGCTTCTTTGGCTGCGACTGTGCCGCTATTCATGGCAAGGCCGACATCCGCTTGCGCCAGCGCAGGTGCATCATTCGTGCCGTCTCCGGTCATGGCAACCAGCTTTCCCTGTTCCTGCTCGCGTCGGATAACCGCGATTTTGTCCTCCGGCTTGCTCTCAGCTACAAAGTCGTCCACTCCCGCTTCTCGTGCAATTGTAGCTGCTGTCAGCGGATTATCTCCGGTACACATGATCGTACGGATACCCATTTCCCGGAGCTGATCAAACCGTTCCTTCATGCCTGGCTTCACTGTATCTTTCAAATAAATAATGCCGTATATCTGATCATCCAGCGCGACTGCCAGCGGTGTACCTCCTTCAGAGGCTACCTGATTCGCTTTTTCCTCCAGATCGGCTGGAACACTGCCGTTTTGCGATACGATCCATTGCCGAACAGAATCCACCGCACCCTTGCGTACCTTTCGTCCATCGGCCAGATCCAGACCACTCATCCGGGTCTCCGCCTTGAATTCGATAAAGGTTCCACCTGCTGCCAAGGATGCATCCAACGTATGCTCCTGTTTGCGCATCAATTCGAGAACCGAGCGACCCTCTGGCGTCTCATCCTTCATTGAGCTAATCGCGGCCCACTTCACTAACTCTGCCTTCTCCACGCCCTCTACAGGCACGAATTCACTCGCCATTCGGTTCCCGAAGGTGATTGTACCTGTTTTATCCAGAATCATCGTGTTGATATCCCCAGAAGCTTCTACCGCCTTGCCTGACATGGCCAGTACGTTAAACTGGGTGACTCGGTCCATACCGGCAATCCCGATAGCTGACAACAGTCCTCCAATCGTGGTCGGAATCAGACAGACTAGCAACGAGATCAGCACAGGAACAGGCAAATCAATGTTAAAATGACGGGCAATCGGCGCTAGCGTAACCACCACAATTAGAAAAATAATCGTCAAGCTAATCAGCAAAGTGTTCAGTGCAATCTCATTCGGCGTTTTTTGCCGCTGTGCGCCTTCCACGAGCGAAATCATTTTATCAATAAATGTCTCGCCCGGCTCTGTCGTAATTCGCACCTTAATCCGGTCACTGACTACTCGCGTCCCGCCGGTTACCGAGCAAAAATCACCACCCGATTCCTTGATGACCGGAGCCGATTCTCCCGTAATTGCAGATTCATCCACCGAAGCCAGACCTTCAATGACCTCACCATCGCTTGGAATCATTTCGCCCTGGGAGACAATAACCACGTCCCCCTTACGCAATTCGGTTGAGCTAACCACCTGAATGTCATTTCCGATGAGCTTGTTAGCTTGTGTATCCTGCTTGGATTTTTTTAAAGAGGCAGCTTGTGCCTTACCCCGCCCCTCCGCGAGCGCTTCGGCAAAGTTGGCAAAAAGCAACGTAAACAACAGAATAACAAACACGGCCAGGTTAAAGCCCATTTCCTTTCCAGTTCCAAAATAACCGGGAAACAGTAGCATTAGCAGCACGACCAATGTACCGATCTCCACGACGAACATGACAGGATTTTTCATCATGATCATCGGATTTAATTTTATAAAGCTATCCTTGATCGCATGCTTCAAGATGCTTCTGTCCAGCATGTGTTTGCGTTGTTCCTTCATGATCAAACACCCCGTTCATCCATTCTCATTTTCTTCTTCACATGGTCAAAAATTCAGCAACAGGTCCCAATACGATGACGGGTAAAAAGGTCAACGCACCAATCAGCAGCACGACCCCGATCAGAATGGCTCCAAATAACTTGTTGTCCGTGCGCAGTGTCCCCGTCGTCACCGGAGTCGGTGCTTTGGCATTCAACGAAGCCGCCACAGCCAACAATGCAATCATAGATACATATCGTCCGAAGAACATAACCATCCCCGTTGTCATGTTCCAGAATACGTTGTTATCCGAAAGACCTTCAAACCCCGAACCATTATTTGCGGCAGATGACGCATATTCATAGAGCACCTGAGTCAACCCGTGATAGCCAGGGTTAGTGACCGCATCGTATCCCCAATGACTCATAAATGCAAGTGCAGTTGGGGCGAGAATGAGAAACGGATGTACCAAAATGGCAATCGCGATCAGCTTCATTTCCTTGCCTTCAATTTTCCTTCCCATAAATTCTGGAGTTCTCCCGACCATCAGTCCGCATATAAACACACCCAGAATCGCATACATCAGCATATTCATCAGCCCGACACCCTTGCCGCCAAAAATGACGTTTAGCATCATTTCTCCCAAAGCAGCCATACCACCCAGTGGGGTTAGTGTATCATGCATATTATTGACCGAACCTGTCGTTGCCGCTGTCGTGACCGCAGTGAATAAAGCCGATTGTCCAATGCCGAAACGAACCTCTTTCCCTTCCATGCTTCCCTGAGAAGCATCCACACCCAGTGTCTGGATTAACGGATTACCTGTCTTTTCAGACACGTACGTAATGGATAGAAAAATAAGAAACAATACCATCATGGAGCTAAAAATAATCCAGCCCTGCTTACGATTACGGGCAAACAATCCAAAGGTATACGGCAACGAAGCCGGCATTACCCACATTGCCAAAATTTCCAGCACGTTCGTCCAAGGACTTGGATTTTCAAAAGGATGCGCAGAGTTAGCTCCCGCATAACCGCCCCCGTTCGTCCCCAAATGCTTGATGGACTCCAGAGAAGCAATAGGTCCCATAGAAATCTGCTGCTGTGTTCCGCTCAGCGTCGTAAGATCCGCCGTAGGCTGTAGCGTCTGCGGTACCTTCAATCCAACCAGCACCAGCGTTAGCACAAAGGCCAGCGGCAGGAAAATCCTTATAATGGCTTTAATAAAATCTTGAAAAAAATTGCCCATCCCTTCACCGCGCCGCGTCAATCCCCTCATAAAAGCCGCAGCAACCGCAAAACCGGAAGCAGCCGAAGTGAACATCATCATCGTGACGAACGCCATCTGTGTCAGATACGTAAGCCCGCTTTCTCCGCTATAATGTTGGAGATTTGTATTCGTCATAAAGCTGATTACCGTATTAAAAGCTAGTGATGCTTCCATATTACTGTTTCCCGCCGGATTACCGGGAAGCATTCCCTGTAAACGCAACAGCAAGTAGCTGATCGCCACAAGCACGACGTTCGTAGCAATGAAACTCATAACATACGTGGTCCATCGCATGCTCTCCACTTTCTTCAAACCTACTACCTTATAAATCAGCTTTTCTGTTCTGCCAAAAATCCGATCCGTCCGATTCGGTTCATTCGAGAATACATGATACATATATGTACCCATTGGCTTTACCAAGAGCAGCAATATAAGGATCACAATTCCAATTTGAAGCAACTCCATCCTCTATTCCTCCTTCAAAATGCTCCTGCGTTTGGAACAACAGACCCGGTTCAGACCATCTATGGAGTGCACACGTTTGCGAAAACCTGCTACCTATGATGCTTAATATTCAGATCTGTTGTTCCCGCCCGCTCTACCCCTATAGCTGACTAGAACTTTTCAGGGTTCAGGAGTGCGTAGATTAAATACATAAACACAATAGCCGTAAGCCCAAGTATAACAATCATCCTCTTCGTCCTCCTTTAGAGGTCTGCGCATCACACCAGCGTACAAACAGCAATATCACTCCATAACTCACAGCCATGACGAGCAGCATGTATATATCCATCATGTTCATAACCTCCGTATCGGTCCTCAGATCGCCATTCTTATTTCATCATAAAATCATAAAACAACTATGTTATAAGTGCTTATCCGTTCAGCAGAAAACCCACCTCTCCGTTCAATGTGTAGATCACATGGTCCGCTCCCAATCCCCGATAAATTCCTTGTGGATTACAGCCGTGCGTAATAACATAGATCGATTCCGATGTTAGTGGCCGACATATTTGCAGGAAACGGCAAGTCAGATTCAAGCTGTTCTCGAACAAATACACACTACCAATTTCTTTTTTTGGAAATTTCCATTTTCCCGCTTGCATGGTATTGATGCGGACAATGTGCTCCACACCCATTTTTTTGAGCTGTCGTTCCTCCTGGGCGCTATTCGTGAGAACTGCAAACGCCAATTTTTTGAACATAAGCAATTTCACAAAACTTCTGCCCGCTTCATTCGGTGCAGTGACAATAATTAACCGACCTTCCATCAGTAGCTCCTCTCCCGGTATAAAAAGACAACAAAAAGAAGCCGAAGGAAAAAGGCTTTCCTCCGGCTTCTGACATATCCATGATAAAATAAACCATGGCTGCACACGGCGGTTTGTTGCCTCTCCCTGTACGCTTACGAGGTTAGCTGTCGGATTCGGACGTGAGAGTCGCCCTATTTCTGGCACTTGACCGGAAAATTCACCCCATGAGACACACGGCTTCCGAAGCCGTACAGTCTCGATTGGTTCCCCCGCTTTTGCAACTGCAAAATTCAGCGCTATAGACATTTCGTTGTTGCTTCATTCAAGTTAATTTGAAATTACGTCTTGAATCATACACCCGCGCATGGAAGACTGTAAAGCTCAACTGCAGGGTTATAAATCGGGCTTTAGAGCATAGAAGATTAATAATAACGCTTACAATGCAACTATGCTTCTCACATCTCCTTTAATCTCTGTTTTTCATCCCTTTTTGAAAATGACAAGCATGTCAATATTGGCGTAGGGTAAAGCGTTATTGGCCTTTTTTTGTAAAAAGAGAAGAAAATACGCTATATGTACCAGCTAAACACCGATTGAACCCGCTTTTATAAGAAGAAACACCTTTATTCGCTCCATTTGCGGTGCGATTTACTGTTTTGAGCAAAATACGATTTTACAGCGCCTGAAGGCTTTATACAGCTTTTCCAGCCTTGCAACCCTTCTTTAAATTGTCTAAAATTTAATTGCTGAATATTGAATGAGGAGAGATGCTATGACCGTTTATGAATATGATGCGCAAACCCTGCAAGGGAAACAAATTCCGTTATCCACATTTGAAGGGAACGTTCTGCTTATCGTGAACACTGCCAGCAAATGTGGGTTAACCCCCCAATACAAAGCGCTACAAGAGCTATATGACCAGTATCATGAACAGGGGCTCGAAATTTTGGGATTTCCCAGCAACCAGTTTGCCAAACAAGAGCCAGGTTCCAATGAGGAGATCTCCGAGTTTTGCCAGATCAATTATGGTGTCACCTTTCCGATGTTCGCCAAGACAGATGTCAATGGCGATCAAGCACACCCCTTATTTCGCTACCTGACCCAAACAGCTCCGGGGGTATTAGGGTCCAAAGCGATCAAATGGAATTTCACTAAATTCTTAATTACAAGAGAAGGTAACGTATTTAAGCGCTATGCACCGCAAACCACGCCAGATAAGCTGGCGGGAGATATAGAGAAGCTTTTGCAGCAAAACTGACATTCTTCATTATCACAGTTAATAAACGACCTGTTGCAACCGTGGCTTCCGTGACTAAAGAATATAACGAAAAATACTTAACAAAAAAAGCACCCTTTCACGTAAACCGTGTCAGGATGCTTTTTTAACTAGGTCTTGCATATAATGCGGTCGAGAGGACTCGAACCTCCACGGGCGTACGCCCACTACCCCCTCAAGATAGCGTGTCTGCCATTCCACCACGACCGCAAATCATAATGTATTGAGGCAACAGATTTATTATACTCTCTCATCAACTATTTGTAAACAAAAATATTATAATTATTTTAACTTACATATATGAGCGATAATAATACCGTCCTGTATAAAGATAACCGCTTGCTGAACTATGCATTAATGTTGCCCCCTTACGGATTATCAGAACCACTTGGCACTTAACTAAGTAATTAATTTGACAAAATAACGTATTTACGATTGTAAAAACACGTATAAAAGTGTATCATAGTTTCAGATGGTTAATTCTAACATGTTTACTGATGATTATTATAACACACCAATTATTCCGTAAGAATCCGTAAGGGGCGATTTCTTTTGAACAACAAAATGCCTGTCACCTCCTTCGGGTGGGCCATCAAACAACGGCTTGTCGAACTTCGACTGGATCAGAAAACATTTTGTGAGACACACAATATTCCGCCTTCACGCTTGTCCAATCTGATTCACGGCACCCGCAAAGCACAAAGGTACAGAAAACAAGTTGCTGCAATTCTGAACATCGACGATAAAGATTATAAGGAGGCATCGCCACTCTAAATCCAACAAGCATTCCAGTTACATACAGGTCATTCCATATCACCAAGAAACCAAATAAACCCGTAAAGCGAACCCCTCCAGTTCGTTTACGGGTTTTCAACCCAGACAATCTTTAGCCAAAAAAATCATTCCGGCTTTGTTTTATCCTTCTCACTTTTTTGCTTACGATATTTCGCAAATTCAACATATTCTAAAATAAAATTCTGTTCTTCCGTCTCAAGATCTTCTGCCTGGCAATTCAGTGGCCCCATCACTCCAAAAAAATAAGCAGCCTTCTGCTCCTGAAGTACGCCTTCTCCCGGCTTAATCCCTTTCATTAACCAATCGAGCGATACATTAAAAAAGTCCGAAATCTGAATTAAATGAGTGGTACCCGGCGTTGTTTTCCCCCTTCTCCAATCACCGAGATTCCCTGAACTGATTTTAAGCTTTTCACAAAATGCCTTCTTGGTCATTCCCCGATCTTTAATCAAAGCTTCAATCCGTTGATAAATAGTTTGATCTCCCAAAATGTTTCCCCTCCGAAACAGTAACTTTTTCTGAAATAATTTTCATTTTTCAGCCTTACTCATTAGTAATCCCCATTAAATCCTAAGCAACCATTACCCCATAGTAGAATTGCGCTGGTTTTTCTCTTTACGAAAGCGGGTAAATTCAATATACTCAAGTATAAAATTTCTTTCCGCCTCACTAAGCGGTTCCTCCTGGCAATTCAGTTGCCCTGAAGCGTCAAAAAAATAAGGGTCTTGCGACTCCTTTAGCACCTCACCCTGTATATCTCGACCCAGCATAATCCAGTCCAGACTCGCATCAAAAAAAGAAGCGATTTCAATGAGTTTATTCGTGCCTGGCGTCGTTTTTCCTCTTTTCCAATCCCCGAAGTTCCCTGTACTAATGCCTAACTGCTGGCAGAACGCCTTTTTCGTCATTCCCCGTTCCTTGATGAGTTCCTCGATGCGATGGTAAATAGATTGCATAGAAGTTCCTTCCTCCCTAGCAGGCTCTCAAATAACGATATCATGTTCTCTGTTCCCATTTCAAAGATCACGTATGCTAAAATTACCGAATTATGTATGTTGGTTCCCATTATACCACAACACGCAACAAAAACCGCCTGTTTTCCGAAGAAAGGGCGGTCTTTAAGCCAGTCCACTTACGCCAATCACGTAGCAGAGTTGTCGATTTTAAGTAAAATATGCTTCAATTCATTCAAAGTTTCACTCAGATGCAATAAATCTTCTTCTGGCAGATACACCAGTCTTTCTTGAATTTTATTGGAGAAGGTATGAAATACCTGTTCACAAAAAGCATCGCCTTCCTGTGTAATCGCCACATTCACGACTCTGCGATCCGAATCACACGACTGGCGGTCAGCCAACCCATGCTCCACCAGTTTGTCCAGAAGAGGAGTCATGTTCGGACGTGAGACATTAAGCTGTTTGGATAAATCAGATACCGTAGACGAACGTACTTCACGCAGGAGCATTAGCACCTGAAAGTTATTAGGCGACAAGTGTAATGGGAAATCGAGCGGACCGTAGGTGAAAAATTTCTTCTTCACAATCGGAAACAAGCCCAAAATATTTTCTGATATATTTCCTAACAGTTGAGTGTCCATATTTTTCACCGTCACTTCATAAGTTTATACTTATCATTCTATAACATTATGGCGTTATATTATACTATGGAATCATTATTTCATCATAATCATTACTTTATTACATCATTACACAAATAAAAAAAGCCTCTACCGCGAGAGACTTTTCCGTTCATTCCATTGATGCGGTCGAGAGGACTCGAACCTCCACGAGCGTACGCTCACTACCCCCTCAAGATAGCGTGTCTGCCATTCCACCACGACCGCATAACAAAATATAAATGGTGAGCCATGAAGGACTCGAACCTTCGACACCCTGATTAAAAGTCAGGTGCTCTACCAACTGAGCTAATGGCTCATGCTGTTCATCCAAGCTGTCCGCCATTAGACCAGACCTCAGGAATTTCCCTTAAGCATGCAACATGTAGTCTATAAAGACAACAATGACCCGTAGGGGATTCGAACCCCTGTTACCTCCGTGAAAGGGAGGTGTCTTAACCCCTTGACCAACGGGCCTTATTATTATGCGCCAACTTGGCGACAAGAAAGAGTATATCAAATAGAATAACAAATGGCAATACTTATTTTTGAAATTTTAAAAAAAGCAGTTTTTATCATTATAAAATGCATGTTCACTTACATTAACTTATCTATAATCATCTAATCCCTGAAAAATTATGATAAATGATTGCAATATCACTTATATTTACTTATAATCACTTACGAGATACCGAAATCATTATATATCAGAGGAGCTTTCTATGTATCAGGAAGAACGAATGTTAAAAATCGTTGATTACTTACAGCTTCACAAGCGTATTTCGGTGGATGATATTTGTGAAATTTTTAATGTTTCACGGGATACGGCCCGTCGAGACCTGGTAAAACTTGAGGAGCATCAAAAAATTATTCGCACCCGCGGCGGCGCCCTTCTCCCTAAACTGCATCACGATCCAATTGGAAATTATAACGAAAGACTGCTTACTGTATCTGAGGAGAAACAAGTGATCGGACAATTGGCTGCCAACATGGTACGAGATAGGGATCGTATTATATTGGATTCCTCTACCACCGTACAGGCGTGTGCAGAAAGACTGAATGTGCAGGAATGTTCGGTTATCACCAATTCAATTAATCAGGCTGACGTACTATCTGGAAAAGACGGTGTCTCCATTCATCTGTTGGGAGGCCGCCTGCAAAAAGAACACCGATATGTATATGGCTCGTCCGTAATCGCCACTTTGTCTCACTATTTTGTAGACAAAGCTTTTATCGGGATTGGAGGCATATCATCTCACGGACTAAGCCTGATTCATGAAGAAGACGGTATGCTGAAGCATCAGATGATGAAACAGGCGGATCAGGTGATCATCCTTGCGGACCATTCGAAATTCGGAATTAATTTCCCGTATCGTTTTGCTGATTTATCTGAAGTTAATATCGTGATCACCGATCGCTTGCCAGAACCAGCAATGCTGGAAATTTTGCAACATCATGATATTGAAGTTGTTGTCCCCTCATAAAATATGAAACTGCTTAGCTAGAACTCAAGATTTATCACAGAGATATCGAAAGACAGGAGTTGGAGAGAAATGAAACTGTTTGCGATTGATATGGATGGAACACTGCTGAACGAGGAAGGAAAAATAAGCAAAGTGAACGCGGAGGCTATACGCCAAGCACAAAAGCAAGGCGTTCAGGTGACAATTGCCACTGGTAGAGCCGCTTATGACGCCTGGACAAAGCTAGAGGAAGCAGAACTTATAACTCCCGTCATTGGAGCAAACGGAGCAACCGTACACGATGTGCATCGTCGTCAGTTAACCTCTACTCCTATAGGCCGCAGTGAAACGTTTGAAGTGCTGAACTGGCTGCACGACAACGACTTTTACTATGAGGTCATGACAGACCGCGCTATTTATTCTCCACAAAACGGACATCAGCTACTTGCTGTTGAAATGGATCGATTGCTGAGCGCCAACCCGGATATTTCGCTGGATACATTATTACACGCAGCCGAAAAACAATATGAACAGACCGGACATACCCGCATCGCTTCATATGAGGACATTCCACTGGATGTAGAGATTTATAACGTGCTCTGTTTCTCCTTTGATCAAGCCAAATTGGATCGGGGCCGTGAGCGTTACCAAAGTTTTCAGGGCCTGAACATGGTCATCTCTTCAGACCGTAACTTTGAAGTCGAGCATAAGGACGCGTCTAAAGGTAATGCATTGCGTTATCTGGCGAATCATCTGAGCATTCCCATGCAGGAAGCTGTAGCGATTGGGGACAGTTACAACGATATCTCCATGCTGACAATGGCAGGAAGAGGCATTGCCATGGGCAATGCAAAAGACGACATTAAGGCCGTCTGCTCCGAAGTGACTCTGACTAATACGGAAGATGGCGTTGCTCATGCTCTGTTGAACATACTTAAGACAGTTGAGGCTGACACTGTGAAATAGAAGTCATTGGCTGCTTACAAGACAGGTTGACGTCGCTTCATGGCGTACGCAGCACGTTCGTCTCTCCACTTAAACGAATTTCAGTCCACCGTTATTTTCAAAGCAGATCTAGACAAAAAGGACGCTCGCAAGCATCATTACAATGCATACGAGCGTCCTTTTTCTACTTAAAATACCAACGGAGAGAGAGGGATTCGAACCCTCGCACCGCTTTCGCAGCCTAACCCCTTAGCAGAGGGTCCCCTTATAGCCACTTGGGTACCTCTCCATGGCTCCCCGAACAGGACTCGAACCTGTGACAACTCGATTAACAGTCGAGTGCTCTACCAACTGAGCTATCAGGGAACATTACTGTAAATTATCTTACAGTATGGTTAATTTACCATGATTCAGGGGGTGCCGTCAAGTGCCAACAGGCGAAGCTTACCTCCACATTTCCCACAGCGATATCGCTGAGGATTCATCTTACGCTTGCGCATATACTCCTGTTTACAGGAAACGCATACTAGCTTGTAACGATAAGGCTGAGGCTTACGTTCCGTTCTTCCCGGCAGAGTCTGACAATGCCTGCTTCCTCCTACACGGGCCAACCATGCTTTGAAGTCAGCATCTCGATGCTGATAGCCCATCCCGTGCAAATGTAAATGATAATGGCACAGCTCATGCTTAATAATTTTCTCCACCTCAGAACGTCCGTAAGCTGCGAGTTGATGTGGATTAATTTCAATATGATGACTTTTCATAAAATACCTACCGCCTGTGGAAGACAGACGTGCATTAAAGGTGGCTTGATGTCGAAACGGCACACCGAAGCTCTCCAGCGAAATGCGCTCTACCCATTCTTGAAGCTCTTCATTACTCATAGAATGGCTCATTGAATGGTTCATTGAATTGTTCAGGGACTTGGACTCCATCCTTACGGTCTCTCCTCCTTCGCTCCTTACTGACAAGCATATTATAAAATAACGACCGAAGTCTAACCCCCAATTCATAAGCACACTTTAGGTACCCACCCCATATGCTAAACATACAGATGTAACGCAGAGGAGGAGATCGGCTTGCCTCAATGGCTCAGCAACCAGCTCATGCGGGCCTTTTACAAAAAGGACCGGCGCCAAATTAAACTGTTGAACGATTGTTGGTTTTTTTATCATAAAGCACCTGGCGTGGAGTTCGATGCCAACAACGGGTAAAAGCTAAAGGCATCCAAAATGAAAGCCGGAATCTCCGATGCAGTTCGGAGATTCCGGCTTTTGTTAACCCTTCACAAGAAGGTTGCACAGTTTTATTTAAAGTATTATGCCTGCGATTGCGCCTCTGCAGGAGGTTTCATCGTCAGACCAACCCTGCCTTTTTTCAAATCAACATTTAACACCCACACCGTTACGTTATCACCGACAGATACGACATCCATCGGATGCTTTACGAAGCCACTGCGCAGCTGTGAAATATGAACCAACCCGTCACTTTTAATACCGATATCGACAAACGCGCCAAAATCAATGACATTGCGGACGGTTCCCTGAAGCTCCATACCCGGTGCCAGATCCTCGATCTTCAGCACATCCTTGCGGAATACAGGTAACGGCAGCTCGTCACGCGGGTCACGGCCCGGACGCTGGAGACTGTCCAGAATATCCTTCAGTGTCGGCACGCCGACTTCCAGCTTCGCAGCTAGTTCGTCAATGTTGGACACGTTCAGTGCTTCCGTTGCAGCCTTGGTGCCCAGATCGTGGGCATTGATGGCCAGTTCCGCCAACAGGCGGTCTACGACAGCATAGGATTCAGGGTGAATCGGTGTGCGATCCAGCGGATTTTCTCCACCCGGTATACGGATAAAGCCAACAGATTGCTCGTAGGTTTTTGCACCAAGACGCGGCACCTTCTGCAACTGACGACGGTTGCTGAATTTACCGTTTTCCTCACGGTACTTAACGATGTTTTTGGCAATCGTCGCATTGATCCCTGCTACATAGGATAACAGCGCAGAAGAAGCCGTGTTCACATCTACACCGACATGGTTAACGGCTGATTCGACAACGTCCTTTAAGCTTTCATCCAGATGTTTCTGCGACACATCATGCTGGTATTGGCCTACACCAATAGCCTTCGGCTCAATCTTGACCAGCTCAGCCAGCGGGTCCTGCACACGACGTGCGATGGAAGCCGCACTGCGCTCGGCCACGTCTAAATCGGGAAATTCCTCCTGTGCCAGCTTGGAGGCAGAGTATACGCTTGCGCCCGCCTCATTGACGATCAGATACGCTAGACTGCTGTCACCAATGTCCGCGATGACTTCCGCTACGAATTGCTCTGTCTCGCGCGAAGCGGTTCCGTTACCAATGACAATCAATTCGATCCCGTATTGGGCAATCAGCTGCTTGAACTTTTCAGCAGCCTCGCGCTTCTTGTTGTTCGGTGGTGTCGGATACGTCACAGCCACTTCGAGCAGCTTGCCGGTGTCATCGACAACCGCCAGCTTGCAGCCTGTCCGATAGGCCGGATCGACACCGAGCACACGTCGGCCCTTGATCGGAGCCTGTAGCAACAGGCTGCGCAAGTTGCCTGCAAAAATGGAGATCGCCTGCTGCTCGCCCTTCTCCGTCATTTCAGCGCGCACTTCACGCTCGATAGACGGCGCGATAAGTCTTTTATACGCATCCTCAATGACACTGCGCAGCAGATCTTGCACGACAGACGATCCTTTAATCACTTGGCCTGCCACGTAATTGTAAATAGAATCTGGCACTACCTCCAGACCAACCTTAAGAATGCCTTCCCGCTCCCCGCGATTAATCGCCAGAATACGGTGAGGTGGCATTTTCTTAGCGAGTTCACGATAGCTGTAGTAGTTCTCATACACGGATTCTTGCTCTGCGTCCTTCGCTTCGGAGGTCAGCATACCATGGTCCAGTGTATATCGGCGTACCCATTGGCGAATAGCCGCATCATCCGCTATATTTTCAGCTAAAATGTCCAAGGCTCCTTGGATGGCCGCCTCAGCGCTGTCCACTCCCAGTTCCGCATTTACATAAGACTCAGCTTCTTTCAGAGCATCGCCCTGCTTCGGCTGGCTCCAGATCCAGATGGACAGCGGCTCCAGTCCCCGTTCCTTTGCTACACTGGCGCGGGTTTTGCGCTTTTGCCGATACGGACGGTACAGATCCTCCACTTCCTGAAGTTTAACCGCAGAGGTGATAGCCGCCTGCAGGTCTTCCGTCAGCTTGCCCTGCTCATCAATAATGCGGATGACCTCTACCTTACGATCCTCCAGATTACGCAAATACACTACACGATCTTCAATTTCACGTAGCTGATTTTCATCCAGCTCTCCTGTCATTTCCTTACGATAACGCGCGATAAAAGGAATTGTATTCCCTTCATCCAACAAACTGATCGTTGTCCGGATTTGCTTGAGTGCCAGCGACAGCTCTCTCGCCACTTGTTTGACAATCCGCTCTTGGCGTTCTGCTTCGTTCGGCTCCTGCCGGATTTCCGTCTTCGTTTCCTCGTTAGACAAACCTATCCCTTCTTCCTCACAACTCTTGTCATACAGCATGTCTTTCATTATCACAAAAAATGATTCAAAGCGCCAGCAGGTGCCGTTAGAGCAAGCCCTACCTGCATTTTTCATCAGACACGCAAAAGGACAGCGCCCAAGCGCTGCCCTTTTCCCGTTTCACTCGTCGTTCCATCACGCTAAAAATCAATCAAACCGAGACTGATTTGTAGCGAATCGCTCACTTTGCGCATAGTTTCTTCATCTAAGTGGGTGATTTTGTCGGTAAGCCTTTGCTTGTCGATCGTCCGAATTTGCTCCAGAAGAACAACAGAATCACGATCAAAGCCATGCGTCGCCGCGTCGATTTCCACGTGTGTAGGCAGCTTTGCCTTCTGAATCTGAGCGGTGATAGCTGCCACGATCACGGTAGGACTAAACCGATTGCCGATATCATTTTGAATGATCAGCACAGGTCTGACGCCACCTTGCTCGGAACCGACTACGGGTGAAAGGTCTGCAAAAAAAACGTCGCCGCGCTTTACGATCAATATGGATTACACCCCGCTAACTGTACGGCCCAAGGTGCTGTTTGCATCTTCCTCCGCGTGAAAGGCTTCGGATGCCATGGTCAAGTTAATTTTAGCCATTTCCATGTATCCACGCTGCATAGCTTCACGAATGTAACGTTTTTTACGTTCGCCTACATACAGCTTCATGGCCTGCCTGATAAATTCACTGCGGTTGGAATTTTCCATAGCTACGATCCCGTCCACTTCCTGTAAGAGATGATCTGGCAAACTGATCATTATTCTTTTGGTGTTCTGCAAATTGGCCAACTTCTCTTCCACCCCCAAAACCTTGTCGCCATTGTACCATTATAACGTTATTCCCGGTAATTTATTCAAACGGAATACAAGAATGTATATGATATTCGTATATCATCTATGCTGCATTCCATTATAAACTACGCAGTTCGTTTTCGTACAGGCGTTTGATCCCCGAAATACAAGTGTCAGCGGAGCCTGATGCGTCTTTTGACAGTTATAGCGCTCTTTTCTTTCCTTTATACATATTTCGGGACGTTCTGCGAAAACTCCTGCTTTTATTCGGTAATTTGCGTTATGAAATTAATTCCAGTGGGTTGGAAGAAGCGAGTTCACTCGAATAACAGGAACATGGCCTCGTGTGTATACACGCGGTACCCTGTCTGCGATCATGCAGATCACCTCATAGTGGATCGTACCAAGCTTGGATGCCAGCTCATCCGCCGCGATAGTTTCGCCGGACTGCTGACCGATGAGAACAACCTCTTCGCCGGTTTGGATTTCTTCCGCATCTTCTGCGAAAGATTGTAAGGATACCATACACTGGTCCATGCAAATCGTGCCGAGTACCGGGACGCGGCGACCGCGTATCAATACTTCGATCTTCCCACTCAGCATGCGGGAGTATCCATCCGCATAGCCGATTGGCAGTGTACCGATCCGTTCTTCACTGGTAGTCACATACCGGGTGCCATAGCTAACTCCCCAGCCAGGAGGAAGCGTCTTGGTATAAACTACCGCCGTCTTCAATGACAATACAGGCAGCAGTTCAATCGCTCGCCGGTTAACCTCATCAGACGGATACAGACCGTATATACTGATACCAATCCGCACCATATTGGGGGAAAGAGAAGGGGTATCAATGGTAGCGGCGCTGTTGCCCGTATGTATAATGGGAATGGTGATACCTTGTTCCCTTAGCGCTTCCGCCACGCCCCGAAACCGATCATATTGTAGCAGTGTATAGCTTTTGTCTTCTTCATCCGCGCGGGCAAAATGGGTGTACATGCCTTCCAGCAGCACCTGCTCTAATTCGTGAGCCTGCCGGACAAAAGCCATAGCCTCTTCTCCAGGCAGCAAACCCAGTCTTCCCATGCCGCTGTCTATTTTGATGTGCACCTTCAGCTTGCGTTCATTTCCTTGGCAGTCCAGTCTGCGGATACCCTCCAGCACTTCTTCACTGAACACAGTCAATGAGATATCATGCTCCCAAGCCGTTTGTACAGCTTCCGGTGGGGTATAGCCGAGTACAAGAATCGGTAGCTGAACCCCCGCATGACGAAGCTCCAACGCTTCATCCAGAAAAGCGACGCTCAAATAATCCGCACCAAGGCGTTCCAATTCCTTTGAAATTTCCACGGCACCGTGTCCGTAGGCATTCGCCTTGACACAGACCAGTATCAGCTTATCCGCTGGCAATGCCTTGCGAAAAGCTTCATAGTTGGCGCCAAGGTGATCCAGGTTGATTTCGGCCCGGGTCGATCTGTATTGTGCTTGCAAATCCAGTCACCTTCTTCAATTGTTAGCCTGTAACATAACCTTTTACCATTCGGAGTGTGGCAAAAGTGCTTGCTTCCAAAGGTTAATGGTAATGTTCAAAAACGTGGCTGTCAATGGCAGGGGGGCTTTACCAGCCTCCTCTACCATCTCTACAATAGAACAGGATATACAAGCGATGCACATCTTAGACTGCGAATGAACAAAAGACGGATACGGGCGGCAGCAGAGCATTTTTACACTCTAGACCGTCTGCATCCGTCTATAAAATTTTATTTACCCGATTGATCCTGTATAGAAGCGGCAATTTGTATCATTTCGCTCACAGGCAGGTCAGCACTGGTGATTCTGAACTCGATTCCGTCATTCATCCAGGTCATCGTCTGCTGTTCGCTTCCGGTCAGCACGGCGAAGCTTCCTCCAATATCAACCAGTTCGCCTGCGGCCAGTGCGACCGCCCGATCTTTTGGACGTGCCTCCACAATGGTATAATTATACGTTCCACTATACCGCAGCATCACGGCATGTGTACCATTATCCTCCAGCTCCGGCGTATCCTTGATCTGTACTCCGGCTGGCGTGTAAGACGGTTCGATCAAGCCGAACTCACCCATCACAGCTTCTGCCGCATCTGTTCCCGCTGACGTTCCGTTTGCGGCATCCGATGTGCCCGGGGTTTGTTGCTGCGCCTCTGCGTTGGCTGCTTTGTCCGGTTTGGACGTATCGTTTGTGGCAGTACCGTCCACCTTGGCTTGCCCTGACGGTTGCTGGACTGCATCCCCTGCGGTCCCCTGCTCTTGTCCGGGTTCGCCAGTCGTCACGCCAGTCGTCCCATCCATCGCACCGGAAGGATCAAGCTGACTGCTGGGATCTACTGCTCCGGAAGATGGCGCCCCTGCGCTACCTGTACTCGTCTTACCTGAAGCCATATTCCGCTCCATATCAAAAGAGTCCTTGTCAAACTTCGTATCAAAAGCAAATTGATCGAATTTCAGATCAACAACTACCTTGGCATTCGCATCAGACACCTGTACCTGAGTGGGTGCATAGTCATTTTTGGACAGCCATATCTTTTGTCTCACCAGCGCATGGCTGTTGTAATTCGCTGCCACATCAAACACATAGGATTTATCGTCGGTAGCCAACTGACGGGAGGCATCGCCGATAATGCTGCGAACCAACGTTTCATATAAATATACTTGACCCTGATTGTTTGGCCAGTCGCTTTTGAAACGGAAGCTTTTGTTCAGGCTGGGTGTTAGCACAAATACACCCTCATCATTACGAAGCACAATTTGCGTAACATCCTTTTTCTCGTTCGTCATGGCAATTCGGTAATAGGACGGCTTGCGGTAGGAAATATCCACCTTGTATTCCTGCGGCGTGTCGCCGGTATGCAGCGTCATCAAAGCTGTACCGTGGTAGCTGTTCAGGTCGCTCACCACGTCACTCAAATCTTTAACCACATCGTCCGCGCTCTTCTTGCCGCACCCGGCCAGCAGCAGCGTTACACACATGACCATGGCGAGCATCCATGAAATCCGGCGCATGTCATCAACCCCTTCAGCACATGTTTTAAATGAATTAGTACATGTCTATGAAGGACTTGTTCGATTTATGCAGACTGGCATGACAAGCTTGAACGTATCCTTGCGTAATGCTATAAAATCTTTTGGAGAGTGATCATAAATTCATACAGAAAATAAATCGAAAAACCGATCAAAACCACGCCTGCACCGATCGTAACCCACTTGATAGCGGTTCGATTCATGGCTTTCCGTGTTGTGGCTACGAGGGTCATCAAGCCTAAATCATGGATAAGAATACCAAACAAAATACCTAAGCCAACAATCAAGAATTGACTTGTATTTGACCGATCAAATGAGCTTGCCAGCACAGTTCCAAAAACACTCACCCAGAACACTAAATTTCCTGGTGAAACAGCTACAAGCAGCCCATTTTTATAGGAAGAAAATAATGATTTCGTCTTTTTCTCTCCTTCTAGCGCAATATCATGATCTGCATTTTTAATGCTGTCGTACCCCACGTAGCACAAAAAAAGGGCTCCAACGAACCACATAATCACTTGTACCACAGGTAATGACAAGACTGAGGCCAGACCAAAATACAAGCCAGTAATTAATAACAAATCGATGGTCATCCCCCAAGGCCCACAATCCAACCATGCATGAATCCATTCTTTAGCCCTTGCTTCGTCATTTCAACCGTAATTGTACCTACAGGTAGTGATATAGAGAAACCTAGTAAAACATATGTAATAAACAATGCCATTTCAAAACCCCTTTCAAATGTATAAAAATGCTATTCTATACCATAAAAAATGACAAATCAATAAATTTTGAAGAATGAGATGAGCTAAGAACACATGGGACTTATTTTGTACAAAATCGGATTCATTGACCAAGTTTGTCCATTGAGTATTGAGGGTCCAGCGCTTATCATAGCTTTTGTGATAATAATTCTCATTTGCAAAATTCTGAATCATTCTATTATACGGAGGTTGCTATGACCAACAAGAGCTCGACAATCAACAAAAAATCTACTCGACCATACACTGCTCTCATCTGCCTATTCTTTCTTATGGGGGCATTGCTGCTGGGATGCGGCGCATCTGACAATCAGAGTGCAAGCAGCAACACGACAGCATCTACAAAAACATCGGAAGCTGCCACAACTCGTGAATACACAGACTATAAGGGACATACAGTGAATATTCCCACGACTCCTCGGCGCATTGCTTACTTTGGAGAAAACTATGGGGATTTATTGGTTTTAGGCGTACAAGCTGTAGGTACATCAACTTCTATGATTGAAGGCAAGGTTTACGAAAAGCAGGTTCAGAACGTGGCTGATCTGGGGTTCCCGATTAATTTGGAAAAAGCCTTGGAACTACAGCCTGACCTGATCATTACCGCCGATACAGATGAAAAGCAATACGCAGCGTTAACAAAAATTGCACCTACAATTATGTTCGATACCTTTGCTCCGTTAAACGAACGTTTGCTGCATCTCGGAGACATTGTGAACAAGAAAAAGGACGCTGAAGATTGGCTTGCCCAATATAAAATAAAGGAAGCGGAGATGTGGACCAAACTTCACGCAGAAGGTGTTAAGGCGGGGGAAACTGCTTCAGTCTTTACCTACTATCCAGGTGACCGTTTATTCGCAATGGGACGGACAGGACTGTCACAATTACTGTATGAAAAGAATGGTTTCAAACCTACCCCTCCTATCCAGAAAGCACTGGATGAAGACAAAGGATTTGTACAAATATCTCAGGAAGTGATCGGACAATACGCTGGAGATCGGATTTTCATACTAAGAACACCAAGTTCAGAAGCCGAACAATCCACCGAACAGTTAATGAAAAGCAAGCTGTGGCTCCAGCTCCCTGCTGTCAAACAGGGTCGTGTGTACACTCAGGATATTGGCAAAACTGAAAGTGATGCTTCCACTCGAGAATGGCTGCTGAAGGAATTGCCCAAGCTCATCAGATAAAATTGGAGAAGCTTATCGACACTTGTTGATAGGCTTCTTTTTTGTTGAACCTAAAGGAGGTATACTCATATATACATGATAACCATTCTCAATAAAAGGAGCAATACTGTGAACCAGTCTTCGTCGTCCGTATATCCTCCTCCGTTCAGCTCACTGCTTTTTCATTTTAAAGAAATTGCGTTGATTGGTGAGCCTACCGATGAATTATTATCACGTCCCAGTTCATATCACTGTCTTCTTATGTTCATCAGTGGGACAGGGATGGTGGACATTGGCCCAGAGCAGTATCTATTCCATACAGGTCATGGGTATTGGCTAGCTCCAGGTGAATCCTATCAAATCGCTCCCCTGAATGGAACTGTACCTGAATACTACAAAATCACGTTTGAGGTCATCGCTTTGACGTCGGAACCACAAGCGGACATGGCCTTGGCTGAACACGCAGGGCGCATGCCGTCCATATATCATGGAGCTGTCCTGCCGGAACCGCGCGAATACATCGTCTCCTCTTCTTCCTCCAAACTTATTCAGTTGATTGAAGAGTTATTTTATAGTACCCAACAAACGGTACAGCCGCATAACCAAACATCCGTATTACGGCAGCAAATCATGTTTCAAGAGTTGCTCTTGCTGTGGCAGGAAGATCACACCGATATTGATCAAAACAATACCTCTAATCCGGCATTGCCAGCATCGGTAGAAGGCACTCTCTCATATATGGAAAACAACTATGAAAAGCCCATTACCGTCAAGCAGCTTGCCGAGCAGGCGAACGTTTCCATATGGCAATACTCACAAATGTTTCGTAAAATCACAGGCAAAAAGCCGCTGCATTACCTCACTGAGCTGCGCTTGAATCATGCCAAGCGGCTGCTGCTGGATTGCAAACGGCCTTTACGTGAAATAGCCCGTCAGGTTGGTTTCTCTGACGAATATTATTTTAATCGACGGTTTAGGCAAATGACCGGGATTCCCCCTGGCAAGTACGCACTTTCTGTCTCCGGTTCTGTGCGCGTCAAGGATTGGACGGGCCACCATATTCATATTCCGCGTCGAGCAAGCCGCATCATCTATCATGGAGAAACGATGGGCGATCTATTGGCATTAGGGGCCAAAGCCATCGGCGGAAGTCTGCAACTCAGTGAATACAGTGTCTATAAACATCGTCTTGTGAATGTTGCCGATGTAGGCCTTCCACTGGATGCCCGCTTGACCAGTGCTCTTGATCCTGATCTAATTATCATCGCCAATTCGGACGAACAGGAATATAAGCGCATTGCCAGCATCGCCCCCACCGTCACCTTCAACTCCTTCGCCACGCTGGAGGAACGGATGCGTACACTTGGCGCCTGGCTCGGTAAGGAGCGAGAGGCCGAACGCTGGTTGTCTACCTTCACAGCCCGTAATCTGGCAATGTGGCAGCAGCTCGGTACGCAAATCACAGCCGGAGAAACGGCCTCCGTCTTCATCTTCGATCATGGTGATCGGCTCTTTGTCATGGGTATGTCCGGATTCTCGTCGGCCCTCTACCACCCCCAGGGCTTTCAGCCCGTTGAACCGATCCAAAGGGTGCTCGACGAGGGACACGGCTTCGCGGAAATAGATCCAAGCGAATTGCCTGATTACGCCGGGGACCGCATTTTTATGCTTGTCCCGACAGCCCCAGAATCCAAACGTACGCTGGAACGCATGATCAGCAGCCCTCTCTGGCGCAGCCTCCCTGCTGTACGTCAAGGTCGGGTATATTTCGTAGAAGCTGAACGCTGGAACTGGAGCGATGCCATAACCCGGCAAAAACTGCTTACTGCACTGCCCAAACTGCTTGGCACTTCATCCTGAGAAGCTGTCATTTTCTAAAGATACTACATTAGACCTTGAATGCTTCCATCTGCCTCCAGAGACATATGCTCAGCTGCTGGGGATTTTGGTAATCCTGGCATCGTCATAGTATTGCCTGTTTCCACGACCACAAAGCCTGCCCCTGCAGACAAAGCAACGCTGGACACGTGAATGGTAAAGCCTTCCGGTGCACCTAGCAGAGAAGGTTGATCTGAGAAAGAATACGGCGTTTTGGCCATGCATACAGGCAGTTGTCCAAAACCAAGCTGCTCCATACCGGCCAACGCCCGTTTGGCCGCAGGAGTGTAAGCTACCTCTGCCGCACCGTAAATCTCCTTCGCAATAACACTAATTTTCGCTTGCAAATCAAGGGTATGCTCATACAATGGTGCAAAATGGGCTTTGTCCTCCTGGAGCAGGTTGAGCAGGCTTTGGGCCAGCTTTTCTCCCCCTTGGCTTCCCTGTGCCCACACCTGTGACAACTCTACGGGTACTCCCAGCTTGAGGCATTCCGAGAAAATCAGTTCCAGCTCGGCTTCGCTATCTGTTACAAAATGGTTGACCGCTACCAGTACTGGCACGCCAAACTTTTGCAAATTCCGTACATGCCGATTCATGTTGGCTAATCCAAGTTGCAATTGCTCCAGATTTTCTGCGTCCAGCTCATTTTTAGCTACACCGCCGTTATATTTCAGCGCTTTGGCGGTTACGACCAACAGAGCCGCATCTGGCTGCAAACCGGATTGACGGCACTTGATGTCAAAAAACTTTTCTGCCCCCAGCTCAGCCCCGAACCCAGCCTCCGTGACAACCACCTCTCCCAGCTTCAGGGCTAGCTTCGTACCGATCAAACTACTGCATCCATGCGCAATATTCGCAAAAGGTCCGCCGTGCACAATAACTGGAGTTCCCTCCAACGTCTGCACCAGATTGGGTTTCAATGCTTCCCGAAGCAGCACAGCCATACCTTCCACCGCATGTAGTTCCTCAGCTGTTACCGTTTCGCCATCTTCGTTATAACCAATCACCATCCGACCCAATCGCACTTTAAGATCGTCCATATCTTCACTTAAACATAATACGGCCATCACTTCTGAAGCCGAGGTAATCAGAAAACCACTTTCTCTCACTGCTCCATTACCTGACCCCAATCCGGTTACAATGTTTCGTAAACTCCGGTCGTTCATATCTACAGCGCGTTTCCACACAATCCGCTCGGGTTTCAACCGCAAAGCATTTCCATGAAATAAATGGTTATCGATCATCGCTGCCAGCAAATTATGCGCTGCCGAAATCGCGTGAATATCACCTGTAAAATGGAGGTTGATGTCTTCTGCTGGAACAATCTGGGCTTGTCCTCCCCCAGTTGCTCCTCCTTTCATGCCGAAGCAAGGGCCAAGGGACGGCTCACGTAACGCAGCAACGGTTTTATGCCCCAGCGCATTCAGCGCCTGCGACAGTCCAATGGTGGTCAGCGTTTTGCCTTCTCCCGCTGGCGTGGGGTTCATCGCCGTAACCAGCACCAGCTTTCCATTCGGACGATCCTTTAACTGCTCCCACAGGGACGGGTTCAGCTTTGCTTTATATTTTCCATACGTCTCTAGATGTTCTTCTTCAATTCCTGCTTCTTTGGCTATATCAATAATCCTCTTCATCTTTCGTTATGTACCCCCCGTTTTATAAGTCTGACCGATGGTGTCAAACCCTGTATCGTTTTATTTTACCAAAGTGTGCCGCTTATTGCGCTATGATTCATTTCATCGCAAGCGTTGCTATCATGTGAGTTATTAAAAAAGAGCCTCCCCCGCCCGTATGGACTTTGGTGGATGCCCTTTTGATACGTCTCGTTTAACAAACAGCTCTCAAATTAACCTGCAAAGTTAGCAGCGTAATTTTCAGCAATAAATCCCTTAGAAATCAGGATAGATTGGGATTTCTTAGTAGCAGGGCCATAGCCTTGGGACAGCAGATCATTAATATGTAAGCGATTATAAATGAAGCAAAATACAAAGTTGGACGCCCCACTCGTAAGGATCGATACCAGAAAAATAATAACAGCCCACTTCCAATCCCCTCTAAACAACGCAGGGAAAAAACCGAAAAAGAGCGTAGTCCATGAAAAACCTACTTTGCGTTCCTTGATCATTCCAGTTTTATTTCTTAATTTAATCTTCATTTACCCCTTACCTCTCTTTATATAGTCTTTTAGAACTATATTAGATTATATAGGACAGAGGGAATAAATGGAACTCATTTCGTAAAATCATAAATTTCTCAAATACGCTCTAGTTTATAATGCTTTTCCAGCACTTCTTTAAAAACATCAACAGGGTACTTGTATTCAACAGTTTTGAAAACAATCCGGTTATTCCACTGGTTTTTTTCCAGTTCGCACCCATGCTCCATATCCAGTTCCTTCATAATAAATATAATCTCATCTAAGGTTACCAACACACTATGTCTATTCGTCGTAGTTGCCAGCATCTGCTCGCCTTCCTGTGTGTATGCCTTCACGATCTGCTCATCAAACCCTTCGCTGATCATTAATTCCTTCAAGGCTTGTATAAAAAGAGTCGGCAAGTTTTTGTACTGCGATTTTTTAATCCCAAACAGCGTGATGCTTAAGCGGGATATATCATGCATAAACACTATATTTTTTCTTCGATTCAGTAAAAATAAGCTGGCATGCCAACTATTTAAAGGCGGATAAATATCAACTTGAAGTGGTTCAGTCTCCCATTCCTTCAGCAGTTTTTGTGTTCCTCGTATGACAAACATCGTTGCTCTCCTTTATTGACGCTCCTGTACCGCAGCGTGATTCGACATACCTGATTTCTTGTATAAAGCATGTCACGTATATCATAACATCGTATTCCAAACACCGGATTATAAACTCTTTCAGTATAATAGAGGAAAGATATATTGCCAGACACAGCTGATTACGTAACTCCCTGGGACGATCCAGGGAGTTTCCATTTTTTCTTTGGATATTTTTTATGGAAATCCCCTCCACTGCTCTATATAATTCAGGTACAGTTCGTCACACGAGCTTAATCTAAAAATTAGGGGTGTTCCACACCTATGCCACAGCATATTTTACTTATTGAAGACGATCTATCCATTGCCGAAATGCTACTTAAAGCACTCACTAAGGAAGGATACAGCCTAACCACTGCCTATGACGGGGAAGAGGGGCTTCTTGCCTTTGAACGTCATACCTATGATCTGGTACTGGTGGATTTGATGATGCCGAAGGTGGACGGTATGGAGGTGATTCGACGAATTCGTACCCATAGCGCCGTCCCGATTCTGATTATGTCAGCCAAGGACAGCGACGTGGATAAAGCGCTTGGACTGGGCTTTGGGGCAGACGATTATATTGCCAAACCTTTTTCAATGCTGGAAATGACCGCTCGTATTCAGTCCGCGATCCGAAGATCTACTACATATGCCCGTCAGCAACAGCAGGAGGAACAGCCGCAAGCACAAGTTTTGACCTACGGCAGTCTGTGCATTGATTTTGATCATTTTACAGTCATACGCAATGAAAACGAAATTCAGCTAACAGCCAAAGAATCCGATATTTTGAAGCTGTTTGTAGCCAATCCAAACCGGGTATTTACAAAAGCACAATTATACGGATTTATTTGGAAGGACGATTATATGGGCGACGAGAACGTGATTAACGTCCATATTCGCCGCCTGCGTGAGAAAATTGAAGAAGATCCCTCTCATCCTGTCCACATTAAAACGCTATGGGGCATTGGCTACAAATGGGAGAATGGCTGATATGAACATCGAAAACATTTCTGAATGGATTGTCGGTCTCATCATGTCAGTCGTTATAGTATGGCTTTGGCGGGAGCGTATGGCCAATAAGCGCAAAATAAGGGATATCCGAGCCCTACTAGAGCGAATAGTGACGGTGAATCATGCGGAAAAGCTGCTATATGTCACAGGTGACGTTGAACTGCAACGACTCATGACGGAAATTAATCGACTGCTGGACTTGAATCTCAGAGTGTCTGCAGATTACAACCGTAGCCAAATTGCTATGCGCAAAATGATTTCGAACATTTCACACGATCTCAAGACCCCGCTTACGGTTGTGCTTGGATATGCCGAGATGCTGGATGGCGATCCGACTATTTTGCCGGAAGAACGTATAAAGCTGCTATCCAAAATTCACCAAAAGACAAGCGAAGCGATTGAGTTGATCGGAAGCTTTTTTAATTTGGCGAAACTGGAAGCTAATGATACGGATATTCCGTTGACACGACTGGAAGTGGGAGAACTGTGCAGACGCAGCATTTTAGAGTTTTATGACCTGCTGACTGCACAGGGGTTTACTGTGCATATTGAGATCCCGGAGTACCCCATTCATGCCTTGGGGAACGAAGGAGCGATTGGGCGGGTGCTGAATAATCTGATCTCGAACGCCATTCGCTACGGGGCAGATGGACGGACGCTAGGCCTGACGCTGTCAGAACAGCAGGATACAGTGCGTATAGAGGTATGGGATCGTGGCAAAGGCATACAGGAATCTGAGCAAGATAAAGTTTTTGAACGTATGTACACACTGGAGGACTCCCGCAATAAGGCGGTACAAGGCAGCGGACTGGGCCTTACGATTGCCAAACGTCTGGTTGAAACGATGAACGGAGAAATTCAATTGACCAGTAGACCTTATGAGCGGACAGTCTTCTCTTTTACATTGAAGAAAATCAACTATTAATCGAACTCAACATACTCAACTTAATAAATTTGTAAGAATCACGAAAGAAAAATGAACATTTCGCCCTTTATCCTTGAATTATCAGCAGTATACGAAGGGAGAACACCCATGACTTACGTAATACGTACACATCAGTTGACCAAAGCCCTGAAGGGCAACGAAATTGTAGCAGGAGTCAGCATGAATGTGCGCAAGGGAGAAACCTATGGCTTTCTCGGCCCCAACGGGGCAGGCAAGACAACGATAATGAAAATGATTACGAATTTACTCAAGCCGACATCGGGTGAAATTGAATTATTCGGTGAAAAACTAACGCCAAAATCGTATCATCTGCTCGGACGGATGGGTTCGATTATTGAATACCCGATTTTTTATGACAGGCTGACGGCGCAGCAAAATCTGGAACTTCATTGTGAATACATGGGCTACTATAATAAGCAGGCTGTCCGAGATGCCCTGGAATTAGTAAACTTGCAGAATGCGGGTGACAAGTCGGTAAAAGACTTTTCACTGGGAATGAAACAGCGTCTCGGGATTGCCCGCGCTATTGCGACTAAGCCAGAGCTACTCATTTTGGATGAACCGATTAATGGTTTGGACCCCGTGGGAATCAAGGAAATCCGCCAACTATTCCACATGCTATGCAAGGAATATGGGATGACTCTGCTCGTGTCCAGTCATATTTTAGCGGAAATAGAGCAGATTGCGGATACGGTAGGCGTGATTAATCACGGAAGGCTGATTGAGGAAGTGTCGATGGAACAGGTGCGAGAAACCAATACGGAATACATCGAATTTACGACCAACGATTGTAAAAAGGCGGCCTACGTCCTCTCCCATCATCTGAATCTGAATAATATAAGGGTGCTCAATGAACAGAATATACGTATTTACGACTCAAATGTACCGCAGAAACAAATTACGAAGACGCTCATTTTAAATGATATAGAAGTGGATTCCATTCATCAGAAAAGCAGTACGCTAGAAGACTACTTTTTGCGGCTGTTAAACGGAGGTGATCTCCATGCTTAAATTGATGCAATTGGAGCTGAAAAAATTTCATCTGGCGGGTTATATCCGTTCAGCACTGATCGCCAATGCATGCATTCTTGGGTTGCTCTGTATCATCGCGCTGGACAGCCAAAGTACAGGAATACCCGAATTTACACAGTACACTCAGCTTCTCGATCTCATGGACATGCTGGTCAGAGCCACATTTATTGTGTTTGCCTCTGTTCTTCTGTGCCGCTTTATCGTAGGGGAATTTAAGTCCAAATCGATTACGATCCTGTTCATGTATCCGATTCACCGTCAGAAGCTGATGATCGCCAAGCTCTTGGTTGTGCTGCTGTTTACCTTCTTATCTATTATTATTTCGGAAATAATCATTACGGCTGCTATTCATCTGCTCAACCAGCTTGTCTTGATTGTACCCGATAACCTTACTCTTTCGATACTGGGTCAACAATCAGCACGGACGCTGATCAATGCCGTTGCTGCCAGCTTTATGGGACTGGTTCCGCTGTATATGGGGATGCGAAGATACTCTGTACCCACCACCATTGTGACCTCAATCCTGATTGTAGCATTGCTTTTCTCCAATAATAACGGCGCTACACTTAGCTCCATAGCCCCCGTGCAAATAGGCTTCTCTATACTGGGAATGCTGGTGGCTTATGCAGCGATTCGACGCATTGAGTATAAGGATATTACTTCATAGTATGTAACTTAGTAAAACGCTTTCGAAAAATAGATGAAAATCATTGTTAGATATACACACATTTTTCACTGGACTTCATTCTAAAACAGGTATATCCTATAGGAGAAATTAAAAAACGGAATAAGGATCTTCGGGGTAGGGTGAGATTCCCAACCGGCGGTATGGCTCATGGAGCTAAGCCCGCGACTCTGTATCTGGCAACAGGATACGGACTGATTTGGTGAGATGCCAAAGCCGACGGTAAAGTCCGGATGGAAGAAGATCGAAATATCAACATGCCGCGAAGTGGATGAATGCTGCGTTATGGGTTTTGCAGTAGCAGTAACTTCATTTAACTTGCATAAAGCGGCAAGTTTATTTGATCAACCCCCGTCTTGCATGGCCTTTCGCCATAGACGGGGGTTTTTGTGCCACCGGTCCTGTATTCGCAAGGAGCTAATTGAGTATGAGTCAATCTTCTACTGTACTAACATCCAAAGGTTTTGATCATAGCTCCCACATGAAAAGCGGTTTTTGGCTGGTCGCAATAGGAGCAGCCTTGTGGGGCGCTGATCCGCTGTTTCGTATTATTTTGCTAAAATCATTTACTTCAACACAAATTGTACTAATGGAGCATATGCTGCTTTTCCTTGCTCTGACACCGATGCTGTGGAAACATCGTGAGGAACTCAAAGCGGTACGGCTTCGTCAAGTTTTCGCTATTTTGTTCGTCTCGTGGGGCGGCTCGGCTCTGGCCAGCGTGATTTTTACCATGGCGCTCAGCAACGGTGATCTGAATGCTGTACTCTTACTCCAGAAGCTTCAACCATTGGTCGCTATTATTCTGGCCCGCGTTATATTGAAGGAAATGCTGCCGCGTCATTTTGGATTATTAATTGTCGTCGCTCTGTTCGGGACGTATCTTCTGACCTTCGGTTGGTCGCTCCCCTTCGGGCATGTTCGTGATTTTGCCCAGGTCGGTAGTCTACTTGCACTGGGTGCAGCGGTTCTGTGGGGCGGTTCGACAGTCATGGGAAGCTACTTGCTTCGTTCAATGAAATATGAAACGGTAACCTCCCTCCGCTTCATGGTGGCGCTCCCTCTGCTGATTGTCCTCACCTCTGTAGAGCATGCGCCATGGAATATGCCTGCCGGTACATGGGCAGGCGCAGCTGTGATTATCAACTTGCTATTGCAGGCATTGCTTCCGGGTCTTCTTAGCTTATTGCTGTATTACAAAGGCTTAAGTACGACCAAAGCGTCTTATGCTACGATGGCAGAATTGAGCTTTCCCATGGTGGGGGTCGTGATTAATTGGATCGCATTTCAGCAAATCGTTACTGTAGCGCAATTGACTGGTTTTATGCTCATCTGGATTACGCTCTTTATGATTTCACGTCAGCAAAAAAATTAACAGTTCAATGTCCCCTTCATGACTCACCCAAGCCAAATTTTGAAGATGCTTTTGCATCTCCGATTTGGCTTTTTATGTGTTCGCATTAATATTAATCATAGTTCTTTAGACCTGTTTTTCAAAAAAAGTGTCTAAAATATGCTACTATTTCTCGTTTCCCAATGATTACATCTATAAAATTCGTCGGTTTATGTCGAATAAAACAATGTAGTGATCATCAGACACAGAGGAGCAAGAACTATGACTAAAACAAAACAAACAGTTCCGTGGTGGAACAGGTTTCTCAAGCAGTTTTATTTAATGAGGACAAGATTAATAATATCTTTTTTAGCTGTGTTATTGATTCCGAGCGTACTTATCGGGTACTTTTCTTATCAGGGGGCTACGACACAACTCAGTCAGCAAATGGGCGGTTCCGTATACACGAATCTGTATCTGATCCGGAGCAATGTCAATCAGTATGTAGCGCCTATTATGAAAGACCTGGACGTGCTTACCACTGAAATCAATTCTGATTCCATTGGTACCAACCAAGAGACCCTTCAGAAAAAGTTAGATGTTATCGTCAAGGCTCACCCCGAGCTAGATGCAGCGCTTCTCGGCAATGAGAAGGGGCAATACATACGTTCGCCGAAAAAACAGGAGTCCGATTATGATCCCAGGGAGAGAAAATGGTACAAAAACGCGATGCTGGAAAAGGGTAAAGTATTCGTCGGTGTTCCAGTTGCCAGCGTCACGACAGGGAATTTAGTCGTTAATATATCGGGAACGCTGGAGGACGGTGAAGGAGCTGTTGCCCTGGCTTTGAACCTGGACAAAATGAGTGAAAGTCTGCAGTCTGTTAAGATTGGTGAGCGCGGAGGACTCATTATTGTTGATTCTGAACATAAAGTTGTATCTGGGACTGGAACAGCTTTCAACAAGACAGGCAAAAAAGCGGCTGACGCCATAGAAGGACTTCCCGAAGTGGCGACAACCGTCGAAAATGATACTCCTTCCATGTCGCAAATTCAATTTATGAATCGAGATATGCTGGCCTTTACACTTAAGGACCCTCTCACCGGTTGGAGCATTGTCGCACTGTCGGATCTGGAGGATTATAGTGATGCAGCCCAACCAATTCTGAAACAAAGCCTGATTGTGATTGTTATTTCCATACTTGCCGCGGCGATCATCATTGTGCTTATGGTCCGCTCATTCTTAATTCCGCTGCGCAAGCTGCAAGCAGGAACACGCATCGTCCGTGACGGAAATCTGACCGAACGTGTTAATCTATCCAGCAAGGATGAGTTCGGCGAACTGGCACAGAATTTTGACCAGATGACGCATTCCTTGCATACGATGGTCTCAGAGGTCAACCAAACCTCCTCCCGACTTGCTTCCTCTTCCCTGATAATCAAGGAAAGCACAGAGCAAACGACGGAGTCCGTACAACATGTAGCGGAAACGGTTATGGAATCCGCGGAAAATGCAGCCACCAGCGCCGAGGCATCCGAGCAGACCGCTAATGCCGTTGAAGAAATGGCGAAGGGTGTCAGCACCATTGCCGAATCGGCAAGCTCCATCGTGGATTCAGCAGGACAAACCGAGCATGATGTGGCTCAAGGCAGCCAAATGATCAGTAGTGTACGGACCCAAATGGACCGTATTCTGGAGGCTGTCAGCCAAACGGCTAGCTTAATGGATGAGCTATCCCAGCTCTCGGACGATGCGAAGCAGATGAATACGGCTATTGCCGCCATTGCCAAGCAAACCAATTTGTTGTCTCTGAACGCGTCTATTGAAGCTTCCAGAGCTGGCGAAGCCGGGCGTGGATTTGCCGTAGTCGCTATAGAGGTACGCAAGCTGTCTGAGCAATCCAAGGAAAGCGCGGATTCCATCAGTCAGATTATTACTCAGATGCTCGATTTGATTCAACGCTCTACCGCTACCATGAACGGTAATGTTCGTAACCAGGTAGGTGAAGGTATGCGTATTAGCCAAGATGCAGAAGGTGCATTTACGAATATTGAGCGCTCTACTTCTCATATCGTGGAACAAATTCAAAGTGTGTCCGCTGCTGCTGAACAAATCTCAGCCAGTACAGAGGAAGTCTCCGCCACTGTTACCCATTTGGCAAGCCTGTCTCGCAATTCGGCGGACAGCTCGCAGACAACATCTGCTGCTGCTCAGGAACAAATGGCAGCTATGGAGGAAATTGCCTCTTCGTCACAGGAGTTGTCCAACATGGCGCAGGATTTGCAACAGCTGGTTAAGCGATTTAAGATTTAACTTACTACTAACAAAAGCCTTCGTCCGTATACAAATTACGGGCGAAGGCTTTTTACATTTGAGTTCTTGATATGCTCTCTCTTGTTACTTATAGGGTCATCTGACCGGTTAAATGACGGCGTCTATCTCCTTCAGGGTCGTGCTCCACCTTAATATTCTGATGGAAAATAGCTGTAGTCCGCTCTTCTCTGTCGTACATCGGCCAAGCCCCCTCGGACAGCACTGGCTTCCCATCACGTGCAAAAGCAACCCATGCCTGCTGCATATCTTGAGCCAGCTTCTGCATCGAAGGTTGAATCTCTAATCCAAGCTTATCTAGCAGCTCCAGATTATCGAAAACAAACGCAATCTCTGCACCGTGAACCGCTTGTCCAAAGGTAGGATGCCCCGGCAATGTCCAATCAAAACGATACATCCATACAGGCGCATGCGCCGACTGTGCAACAGCAAGAGCCAACGCAGGACGCCAAAAAAATAGATCGGTCAACATTTGCGCCTGTCCCTCAATCGTAACCGGAAAAGGTTCTATCAGGTCGCCGATGTCTGACATGCCCGTCATCATTTCCAATGCCTGTCTCGCTGTCGACTTGTTCATTAGATGGGATTCTTTTCGGATGAAATAGCCCCCCTCATGCAAGTTCGTTCCAATCAAAACGGAAACCTGCTTTGCTGAACCTTGCGCGATTGCAGACAGGGGTACATCTGGCAAGGTCACACCGTCCACAACGGGTTGATAGATCATCGCCATCCCTGGTCCGATGACTTCATGCGTCTTCGCCATCGCTAGCATCAGCGCATCTGTCGGCAGGCTAAACAACCTCTCTGGATGCTGAGTGTCCACACCCAGCTGCTGTAGATACACAGCCGTCACTTGCTCGGCCTGTGAAGTTGGCAATACCTGCGACGCACCGCTCTGCAAAATTGCACGCTGGAACAGTCCTTTAGCTGCTGGCATCGCCAATAAAGCGGCAATACTCATCGCGCCTGCTGATTCACCGAACACCGTCACTTCGTCCGGATTGCCGCCAAAGGCAGAGATGTGATCCCTAACCCATTCCAGCGCAGCGATCTGATCCAGTAGTCCCGCATTAGAGGTCAGGCCATCTCCCTTTGGAGTCAGATGCAAAAATCCTAACGGCCCCAATCGATAATTGATCGTAACAACCACAACATCGCCATTCTTCGCCATGCGTTCCCCGTCATATAAAGGTATAATCCCGGACCCCGTGACAAAGGCACCGCCATGAATCCACACCATCACTGGACGTCCCTTCTCAGGAGTCTTCGAAGCAGGTGTCCAAACGTTCAGGTATAAGCAATCCTCTGACTGCTCAGGCGGCTCCACCAGATTTCCAGTCATACTTTCAGCGGATGGCATAGGTTGCGGACAGATTGGCCCAAAACTCGTCGCAGCCCGCACACCCTCCCAAGAATCCAAAGGCTGGGGCGCGTGAAAACGTAGTTTTCCAACAGGAGGCTGTGCATATGGGATACCTTTCCACACATGATATCCATTTCCCGTTTCCCCACGTAATTGACCTAAACGAGTATGTACCGTAATACTTTCCATTATGAAGCCCCCTTTATTTCGTATGTTCAACACAACGGTATAATATCAATCTTTACATATCTCTATTATACCCTTTGCACACGGCCAAACCAAAAAATACCGGAAGCACTTTTGCGCTCCGGCATTTTTATAAACAAGATAGGGAAATAGCGATTAATCCCGAACTTCTTCTTTTGGAATCAGCTTGTAAATTTCTTCGCTTTCCATAGAGTCAATTAGTCGATCTAGCCACTTGTAATAAGCGACGGCCTGCTTCATTTTCATACGATCTTGCTGAAGAATCGCCTTAAATTCCTCGTACTCTTCACCCTGATTCATCAATCTGTCCAGCTCATCAATGGCTTTGCGCAGTACCAGTAAATTTGTTTCTACCGCTTTTCTCCATTTAATAGCGAAGAAGTCAGTAAATGTTTGATGCCAGTCATATTCAACTTCATACAAATCCTTGCGTGAGCCTTTGCTCCATACCTTATTTACCATTTTCAGATCCAATAATGTGCGAACTCCTGTACTCATGCTCGTTTTGCTCATTTCCATTTCACGGCCCATCTCGTCCAGCGTCATTGGTTTATCCGCAAAAAAAAGCAAACCGTATAAATGCCCCGCAGACAAAGTAATCCCATACAGGTCCATGTTTTTACCTATAGCTTCTATGACACGTTTGCGAATTTTTTGCAGCGAAGCCTGCTGCTCATCACCTAACTGGTACAAGCTCATGCTTGCAACCTCCTAATTTTAGAGCATTTTGCACAACCTAGTATGAACGATTTACCCGTAAAAGATTAGCTTTGACGCAATATATGAAATCTTTCAACAATAAATGAAATGTTTCAAAAGCAAAGCTTCTGTCTATATTACAACAGCATGGGTCGTTCAAAATCATAATTCGCAAAATTGCTAATGATAGTAAACTTTTTAAATTATGGATATACATAAATCTTTTTCTTATGGTTATATTTCATTGTCTATTTTAAAAAAAGCACTATCGGTTGTAAAGTTCCGAATGTTTGAGCATTCTATAGAACGAAGGAGCATATCGAAGGAAACTTTGTACAGTTTTTTCTGTACGTACTTTATGAACAGTTTTTTTGTTTGAAATGTAAGCAATGCTTCTGTTACAATTAATTTTGTCATTAACCGTTCAGGATGTTCAGAATTATGATTTTTATACTCAATCCTTAATGCAACATGGGGTTAATACCAAGCAAAGTATAGAAAGAAGAGGTGTATGTATGACGATTTTGGAAGTCAAAAATGTCAGCAAACTCTTTGGTCCTCACGCAGAGCAAGGTGTTCCGCTCCTGGAGCAAGGCTGGGGCAAGGAAAAGTTGGCCAAAGAAAAACAGATTACTGTTGGTGTCAATAAGGCCAACATGGAAATTAAGCAAGGTGAAATTTTCGTAATTATGGGGCTATCGGGCAGTGGCAAGTCTACTTTAGTGCGAATGCTAAATCGCTTGATTGAGCCTACCTCTGGTGAAATTCTGGTCCACGGCAAAGATCTCCGTAAGATGAACAAAGAACAACTTCGCGAAGTTCGTCGTAAAACCATCAGCATGGTTTTTCAAAAATTCGCCCTGTTCCCACATCGGACTGTACTAGAAAATGTAGAATATGGTCTTGAAATTCAAAAGGTAGAAAAAGCACAGCGTCAGGAAAAGGCGCAACAAGCGCTGGAACTGGTTGGTCTTAAAAACTGGGGCGATAAAATGCCCGATGAATTAAGTGGCGGTATGCAACAGCGTGTCGGTCTGGCACGGGCGCTGGCTAATGACCCTGAAGTGCTCCTGATGGATGAAGCATTCAGTGCATTGGACCCTCTCATTCGCCGTGACATGCAGGATGAGCTGTTGGAGCTTCAAGATAAAATGAAGAAAACCATTGTGTTTATCACCCATGATCTGGATGAAGCGCTGCGGATTGGTGACCGGATTGCATTGATGCGAGACGGTGCGGTCGTACAAATCGGTACACCGGAAGAAATTATGATCCAACCGGCTAACTCTTATGTAGCCCGCTTCGTCGAGGATGTGGATCTGTCCAAGGTATTGACGGCTGCTCATGTCATGCTTCGTCCAGAAACCATCACCATGGATCGTGGTCCGCGTGTGGCTCTGGAATTGATGCGGGAGCGTGGGATTTCCAATTTGTTCGTCATTGACCGCACCAAAAAGCTACTGGGTGTTATTAACGCCGAGGATGCTGTTCATGCACTGCGCAATAATTTGAAAATTGAAGATATTTTGATCACGGACGGACCGCAGGTTGCTGCCGAGACAGTCATTAATGATTTATTTGAAATTACAAGCTCGTCCAAGGTGCCGCTGGCTGTGGTCGATGACAAGCAAAAGCTGCTGGGCGTTATCGTCCGTGGAGCATTGCTCGGCGCACTTGGTGGAGATGTTACCACTACGAAGGAGGTGAATGCCCATGATACCGAAACTGCCAATCGCTGAGTGGATTCAATCCATTGTAGACTGGATGGGTATTCATCTGGCTGGATTGTTTAATGTTATTTCTTCCATTATAGAAGCTGTAGTTGGCTTTTTCTCAGGCCTGTTCATGCTTCCGCACCCTCTGGTGTTCATCGTAATCATCGGGATTATCGCCTTTATGATCGGGCGGGTTCAGCTTACGCTATTTACTGTCATCGGCTTCCTGCTGATTGATAATCTTGGTTATTGGAGTGAAACAATGAATACGCTCGGACTGGTCATCACGTCTGCGCTCGTATCCATTGTTATCGGGATTCCCATCGGGATCTGGTGTGCATACAGTAAATCGGCATCACGCATTATCACGCCTTTACTTGATTTTATGCAGACGATGCCTGCGTTCGTGTACTTGCTCCCAGCGGTTACCTTTTTCAGCCTGGGTGTTGTGCCGGGTGTTATCGCATCTGTTATCTTTGCTATCCCCCCAACCATTCGCATGACCAACTTGGGGATTATGCAAGTATCGGGTGAGCTGATCGAAGCATCAGACGCTTTTGGTTCAACATCTGCGCAAAAGCTGTTCAAAGTTCAGCTTCCACTTGCATTGCCTACCTTAATGGCTGGTATTAACCAGACGATTATGCTGTCACTGTCTATGGTTGTCATTGCTTCCATGATCGGTGCGGAAGGCATCGGTGCTGTTGTGTACCGTGCTGTGACACAGCTGCAAATCGGTAAAGGTTTTGAAGCCGGCTTAGCTGTTGTCGTTCTGGCTATTGTGCTTGACCGTTTTACGCAAAACCTGTTTAAACCTACGCAAAAAGGCAAAAGCCGCGTATCCAGCAAGCAAAAAGTATGGATTACTTCTGCAGTTACAGCTGTCATTTTGATCGCTGGTGCATCCCAATATTTTGTGGGTACAGATCATTCCGCATCTGGCAAAGGTAACGCTGCTGCCAACCCGGTTGGCGAAGAAGTCGGTTACAAAATTATCGGTATTGATGCCGGGGCAGGCATTATGAAATCGACTGCCAAAGCAATTCAAGACTACAATTTGTCTGATTGGAAGCTGGTTGAAGGTTCCGGTGCAGCTATGACGGCCACACTGGACAAAGCCATTAAAGCGAAAAAACCGATCATTATTACAGGTTGGACTCCACACTGGATGTTCAACAAGTATGATCTCAAATATTTGGAAGACCCTAAGAAGTCTTATGGTGAAGCCGAGGGGATTCATACGATTGCCCGTAAAGGCTTGCAGCAGGATGCTCCTATCGCTTATGAGTTTCTAAAACGTTTCAAATGGACACCAGAAGATATGGGTGAAATGATGGTCGCCATTCAAGCCGGAACCAGTCCTGAGCAAGCTGCCAAGGATTGGGCGGAGAAACATGCCGACAAGGTTCAGGAATGGACTCAAGGACTGCAACCTGTCAATGGTGACACCTTCAAGCTAAGTTATGTGGCTTGGGATTCTGAAATTGCCAGCACCAATTTGCTAAGTTATATTTTGGAGAACAAACTGGGTTACAAAGTAACCGCACTTCAAGTTGAAGCAGGTCCTATGTGGACGGGTGTCGCTAGTGGTGATGTAGATGCTTCACCGGCTGCATGGCTGCCGTTAACACATGCGGATTACTGGGCTAAATACAAGGATAAGCTCGACGATCTTGGGGCTAATATGAGCGGTGTTAAAACCGGATTGGTCGTTCCAGCTTACATGGATGTTAAATCGATTACTGATTTGCAGGATAACGGAGCCGAAGCGGCTCCGGCTTCCGCCACAACTGGGGACTTTGGCAAAGAGGTCGGCTACCGCATTGTCGGTACCGACCCTGGCGCCGGACTAATGAAGCTGACCGCTAAAGCTATGAATGACTATGGCTTATCCGACTGGAAGCTGCTTGAAAGCTCTGGAGCTGCTATGACTGCTACACTGGATAAAGCTATCAAAGCCAAGCAGCCTATCGTCGTAACAGGTTGGACTCCTCACTGGATGTTTAATAAATATGATTTGAAATACTTGAAAGATCCTAAAAAGGCGTACGGTGATAAGGAAGAAATTCATACAATCGCCCGCAAAGGCTTGAAGCAGGATGCTCCTGTGGCTTATGAATTTCTAAGCCGATTTAAGTGGACTGCTGAAGATATGGGTGAAGTGATGATCGCGATTCAGGACGGTACTGCCCCACAGCAGGCTGCCAAGAATTGGGCTGATAAACATCCTGACAAGGTTCAGGAATGGATCAAGGGTCTGCAGCCCGTCAACGGCGATCCTTTGAAGCTAAGCTACGCTGCTTGGGATTCTGAAATTGCCAGTACGAACGTATTGAAATATGTATTGGAACAAAAATTGGGCTATAAAGTAACAGCTCTGCAAGTGGAAATCGGCCCGATGTGGACTGGCGTGGCCAGCGGAAGTGTAGATGCTACCGCAGCCGCTTGGCTTCCATTGACGCATGCTGATTATTGGGCTCAATACAAGGATAAGGTGGATGACATCGGAACCAGCATGACTGGCGTTATGTCCGGACTTGTCGTTCCATCCTATGTGCCGATTGATTCTATCGAGGATCTTCAGCCGCCGCAATAATATTTTTTCTGCTTTTAAACCATACGAACAAGCAAAAGGCAGATCAGGGTTTACTCCTGATCTGCCTTTTTGTGATATCCAATATTTAGAGTTGCTCTCAGCCTTTTAGCGTGAATCCTTCTTGAGCGGACACATCGGCATGCTGCTCTGTCGTCTGGTGCTGTCTAAAGAATAACGGATAGATCGCGAAAGACACCAGCAGACTTACACAACCAATGACGCCTAGAGCAATCATATCTTTGAAGATGTATGTGATATCCAGTCCTTTGAGCGTGATGTTCCGTACAGCATCCAGGTAATACGTCAGTGGCAATATCTCAGCAAGCCCCCGCAAGAAGCCGGGCATTGCCTCTAATGGCCACGTATAGCCTGACAGCATAAAGGAAGGAACAGCAATCAGCATCAGAGTTTGGGTCGCATCTACTCTGGTTTTGGAAAAGAGACTGAACAGGAAGCCTAATCCGCACAAGGCAAAGTTAAAAACCAGCGACACTAAAATCAACGGCAATACCTGTCCCCTAAACGGAATATCGAAGCATAAAGCGCTGATACTGAATACAGTCAGCACATTGAAAGCTCCCGCTGCATAATACGGTGCCAGTTTGGCAATAGCCAAACGCCAAGGGGTATTTCTCCATGCGCCAAATCTCCCCCAAGTCCCTGCTTCCTTATCACGCGTGCAGGACAACGCGATACCAAGCAGCAAACACTGCTGGAGAGCCGCAGAGATAACCCCTAGGGGCATGAAAAGCTTATAATCATATACCGGGTTAAATAGCACTCTGGATCGGAACGGGATGGTAGTCAGCGTCGATGCGGCCTGATCGGCGTTCATTCCCTTTTGTTTCATGGAATTGACTGATACTCCGGCACTCACGCTACTAATAACCTGATTCGCAATCCGACTGGCACTATTGGAATACATCATATTACTGCCGTCAATCAGCGTGAGCACGGGTGGATTCTCCCCATGCTTAAGCCGAGTAGTAAAGTTGTCGGGAATGACGATTCCGACCTTAGCTTCTCCAGTCTCTACTTGACGGACTACATCATCCTGATTGTTTGCTTGCCGTGTAACGGCAAATGAATCGGTCGAATCAAACGCCTGAATGATCTGGCGACTGAGTTGCGAATTATCTCCGTCGTACACGGTGACAGGCATCTCGGTAATCCGCTGATGTGAATATAGGAAGCCGAATAGTATCGTATACACAATCGGCGTAATCAGCAGAATAGCCATAAAGCGGCGGTCCCGGAAGATGCTCAGCCATTCCTCGCGAAACACATCGCGGATACGAAGTCTTTCCTGTGAATCCTGCATATTACTGCGCCCCTTTGCCTGTAAACAGAACCGTGGAGCCTGTTGGAACCGATGCAGCAAGGTCTGGCAATGCTACTTTAACACCGAAGGAACGGACATCCTTGTCACCGGAGCTTTGGCTCGGTTTTTGAATGGCAAAGTCAGCAGCCGATTCTAACAGAATGACTTTACCCTTCAGCTCCTTACCGCCAGACAGCAATTTAATTTGGACTGTATCCCCTGCTTGAAGACCGTTCAGAGACGTTTCAGGTACATAGAATTTAGCCCAACGTTGTGTCGAAGTTTCAATGGTATAAACCGGGAACCCTGCACTAGCCATTTCACCTAAGCTAAGCGACTTGGATTTTACGATTCCATCCTCAGACGCACGCAGCGTAGTGTAGCTCAAATAGGTCTGAGCCTCCTGAAGCGCGGCTTCCGCTTGGGCTACCTGTGCATTGGCACCTGCAACCGCAGATTGAGCCTGCTCAACTGTGGATTGCGCCGCCTTCACCGCAGATTGCGCTTGTTCTACCGAAGCCTGAGCGGCTTTGACATCTTCCTGTTGCAGAGCAACTTTGCCCGCTCCTGCCTGTGCTTCCTTCACCGCAGCCAAGGCTTGGCGGTATTGAGCTTCAGCCGCCGTAATTTCCTCCTTGCGGCTTCCCTCCCGTGCCATATCCAATTTTTGCGACTCTGCATTATACTTGGCCACTGCCTGTTGATGTTCCAATGTCGCTTGATCCAAAGATGCCTGGGTTGCTGCACCGGCTTCTTGAAGCTTTTTGGCACGCTCCAGATTTTTAACGGTCAGGTCCAGCGTTTCCTTGGCTACCTTCACAGATACTTGCAATTGCTCAAGCTCCTGTGGTCTTGCCCCGCTCTTGAGGGCATCCAGTTTTGCCTTGGCAGCGTTCGCAGCCGCTTTGGCCTGTTCAATCTGGCTGGAGGAAGCCTCTGCGGTCACACTGACCGATGTCGTGCCTTGGCTTTTCTTGGCCTGAGCAGCACTCACAGTAGCCTGTGCCTGGCCTACGCCTGCTTGAGCCTGCAACACTCCAGCTTTTGCTTTGGATACATTACTCTTGGCTGCCAGCAATGCCGCCTGTGCCTGCTTCACCTTATCTTCCAACTCGCGACTTTCCAGATGGGCTAACACCTGCCCTTTTTTCACCTGATCGCCTTCTTTGACGAGCATCTGGTCAATCCGTCCTGCCATTTTAAAGCTGGCATTGAGGGTATCCGACTCCACATAAGCCGTAGGAATGGAAGAAGACTGATCCGCAGACAAGCTGCTTCCACCCCGTGGAAGAGCAGTTAAGGCATATATCCCAACCGCGATTAAAATAATAAGTACGACATAAATCGTATATTTTTTAGCTTTCATGTTTTCATCACTCCATCTGTATATTAATGTTGCATGCCCAATGCATTACACACAAAAACTTCAATACTTTCACGAACCTCTTGCAGATTCATCGTTTCGCCCCAAACCATTGACCTCATCGGTGCAAAAATGTAAATCCCAAATAAGCAATTGGCTGTTGTTTTGGCATCCAGCTTACTTGAAATTTTCCCATGAAACTTGCCGGAATCGATCTCTGCCTCCATAAAATCAAAATAGTCAGCCAGCACCTGCCTAATATTAAAATGCTGCTCTTGCGAAACCCAGCCCTTACTGACCAATAGACGGCAAAAGTCCGGTTCTCTCACAATAAACTCAATATGTACTTGGATTAGCTTGCGAATCCTAAGCTCCACCTGATCTTTAGGAGTATGAGCCATTGCTTCATGGATATCCCGGACAAAACGCTCCATCCCCATCTTCAAAATGTAAATGTACAATTCTTGCTTGTTTTTAAAATTGTAATACAGGGTTCCTTTGGCTATGCCACAAACTTTGGCAATTTCCTCCATATTTGTTTCATTAAATCCTCGTTCAGAAAAAGCTTTGAGTGCGCCGTTAAAAATAATTTCCTTTGTCTGCTGTTTCATGCTTCCTCCTTTTTTGAACTGACCGTCCAGTACAAAAATTATGTATTTATTATAAGCCCATTTTTAGTTATCCAGCAATAGGAAAAATAAAAATATTTCATTTTAGACAATTCGTCTAAACGCTTATTCTAAAAGTGAAAATGCAAAAACGGATCGAATAAGTGAGGGGGTCACTCATTCGATCCGCTATGTCATAAAATCGGATGATAAGGGGGCCATTCTACGGATTATCAACCGATTTTAAGGGAAGGCCGACTATTTTTTCACGGTTTGATTATATTGCGCAATTTTGCCTGTAATTTCTTGTGTAGCTTGATCCAATGCCTGTTTTGGTTGTTGCTGGCCACTCAGCACAGCCTCGATTGCACCTTCGACGATTTGACGCGCTTCTGGGAATACGCCCATCACTGCGCCCTGTGTAGCGGTGGATTGTGCCGATGCATGCAATTGGTCAACCGCCGTCTGGAATTGCGGATATTTTACCATATTGTCTTTAAGTACCTTTTCGTCATAGGCCGCTTTCGTGATCGGGAAGTACCCGGTATTCACACTCCATTGTGCCTGTACAGCTGGGGAAGCGACGAATTTAATGAACTCCCATGCTGCCTTCTGCTGGGCTTCGGGCTTGTTGTTCATGATGTACAAGCTTGCGCCGCCTACAACCACGCCGCCTTCTTTAGCTTCATTGGCTCTTGGCAGGAATCCTGTGCCTACTTCAAATTTATCGCCAACCTGCTCCACAATATTACGCAGCGAAGCGGTGGAATCCAGCGTCATTGCAATTTGCCCTGCGGAAAAAGCCTTTGCCGTATCGTCCGAGTTACGTCCCAGATTGGATACAACCTTTTCATCGATCATTTTCTTCCACCACGTTAGGGTTTTTACACCTGCATCCGAATTCAGCATGGATTCCGTTGCCGCTTGATCACGACCATTGCCATTATTCACATAATCTGCGTTCTGATTGGCAAACAGTTGTTCCATAAACCAGCCGTAGATGGCAATGGAAGCACCGGATTTACCATCCTTGCTCAAGGCTTTAGCAGCCTTTTCGAACTCATCATACGTTTTCGGAGGATTAGCTGGCTCAAGTCCTGCGGCTTTGAATGCATCCTTGTTGTAATATAAAATCGGGTTTGACGTATTGAACGGCATGGCGTTCAGTTTACCATCAATCGTATAGTATCGTGTAATATTCGGCTCTAGCTGTGACAGATCGAACTTGTCTGCATCAATAAATTGTTGTACGGGTGTGATCATTTTGGAGTCGATCATGAATTTACTACCGATTTCATATACCTGAATGATGTCCGGTCCGCTGTCGGAACCAAGCGACGCTTTCAGCTTGTTCAAGCTATCATCATATTTGCCTTGATATACTGGCTCTACCTGAATGTCCTTATGACTGGCGTTAAAATCAGCAGCGATCTGCTTGATTGCTTTTTCACCGTTACCGGACATCGAATGCCACCAAGTCAGCTTCACTGGGGAAGCCGCTGCTGCTCCATCACTACCATTACTCGGCTTCTCTGCAGCAGTATTATTGCTACAACCTGCTGCAACCACCATGGCAGTCAGAATAAGCAGGGTCAATGCACTTTTCAGACGAAAAAATCTCATAATCTCTCTTCTCTCCCTTTGATTAAATGATTCTTGAATTGGCATTCTCTTGCGATATTCTTGTGTGTTGATGCTCTGTATATGGGCTGCTTGCGCAGGTGTTGCTTATCATTTTAAATATGTGGTCAGCCTTTAAGTGCACCCGCCGCCATTCCACGAACCAACTGTTTTAGTCCAAAGATCAGCAGGAGCAGAGACGGTAAAATGACAAGAGCCGTACCCGCAAATACCAGATTCCATGAAGTCGATTCCTGAAATTCGAGCATGGATATGCCGATCTGTACCGTGCGCATATTCTCGCTATTGGTGATCAGTAAAGGCCAGAGGTACGAATTGTACATATTCAGGAACGAATACACAGCCAGTGTTCCGAGCGCAGGGCGCGATAACGGAAGCACATGGAACAGAAAGTAACGGATATGTCCGCACCCATCCATACGAGCCGCCTCGAACAGTTCCTTGGGAAGCTGGAGAAAAAATTGCCTTAACAGGAATGTCCCGAATGCCGTCGCCAGAAAAGGAACCGTCAACCCTTGATATGTATCAAGCCAATTCCAGCTCCGTACCGTCAGGTAGTTTGGAATAATGGTCACTTCCCAAGGGATCATCATTGTCGCAACAAACATGCTGAAAATGAAGTTTTTTCCCTTGAATTCCATTTTGGCAAAGGCATAGGCCGCCAAGCTCGCTGTAATCAGTTGCCCAATCATTGTAAGACCCGAAATGAGAAATGTATTTCCAATAAAGGCTGCAATCGGAACGATTTCAAACACTTCAGTAAAATTGGCCATATGAAAAGAATGCGGGAAAAAGCTTGGTGGGTAAGCGCTCGCTTCCTCGGGAGACATGACTGCCATAAAAAACGTATATATAACCGGATACAAAATGAGAGCAGCTGCAATCGTAAGCAGCACATACAGCAATGTAGAATTCAGGTGTCGTTTCATTGGTAATGCACCTTTCTTTCCACCCATTTGAACTGAATCATCGTGAGCAGCAGAATGACAGCAAACAAGACAATGGCCTGCGCGCTCCCCGTTCCGAACCGGAAATTAACGAAAGCTTCCTGATAGATGGAATACACAAATACATTCGTACTGTTCACCGGACCGCCTTTGGTCAAAATGTTAATTTGAGCAAAAGACTGGAAGGCTCCAATGATAGAAACTACGGTTACAAAAAAGATCGTCGGTGATAACAGTGGCATGGAGATACGCCAGAACGTGACGAGCGGGCCAGCTCCGTCCATTTTGGCACTTTCATACATATCATCTGGAATCCCTTGAAGTCCGCTCGATAAGATAATGTAATTGAAGCCTAGATTCATCCAGATGGTCATTATGGCTACTGAAAACAGCGCCCAATCGGGGCTGGTCAGCCACGGAACCGGATGGATATGTAGCAGGGAAAGCACATAGTTGAACATCCCCAGTGTTGGATGAAAAAGAAATTTCCAAATGACCGCAGATGAACCGACCGACAACACCATCGGCAGCGAAAAGGCAAACTGGAAGATACGCATTCCCCGCAATTTACTGTGTGTAAGTGCAGCCAGTACCAGCGCCAATAAAATACCTACTGGTACGGTTAACAGTGCAAACAGGAGTGTCACCTTAATCCCTTGCAGAAACAGTCCCGAGCTGAAAAGTGTAGTGAAATTATCTAATCCTACATATGCTGCAACGTTTCCTGCGGGATCTGTAGAATGCAAGCTGAGATAAACGGACTTGATCATCGGATAAAACATAAATACAGCAAACAAAATAAGCGATGGAGCCAAAAAGGTATACGCCAGCGCGTTTTCGCGCAGTCTTTGAATTTTTAGCGAACCCGTGCGTATGCGGGCTTTAGACGAAGTCTGTTGCTGACTCCTCGTCCCCAGTCCCATAGATTTGTTAAGCTCACCCAAAACGGAGCGCCCCTTTCTTTTCAAACCAACCTCAGTAAGTGTATCGTTTCGATGTAAAGGGAACGTCAAGTGGGCTGGAGTAAAATGTTAATGTTTTTTCTTATTGTAAAAGCAACTCTCTATAGGTATGAGCACAAGGACGGTTATAACCCTGTTGAGCTAGCGTTCGATCCAAATACAATCTGTCTAGTTAAAAAGACAAAAAAACCTCCAATTCCGTAAGGAGCCTGCCATTGGCCCATTACGAAGTTGGAGGTTTTAGTTATCTCTATACAATCTCCACTCGGCAGGTGGGTGAACACCTCGTTCACACCCTGATTAATCAGCGTGATGTTCCCTCTAGAATCCGACAAATAGATCTAATCTTGAGTGATTTGAAATGATGAATCTTAGAAACGGGGAATGGTATGCGCTCTTTCTTGGCAGGCTAATGTGAGAATACGTAAGAACGGAGAAGAAGCCTGATGAAATATAACCGATTACTATCTGCAAGTATCGCTGTTTCCTTGTTTTGTGCCAGCTTGTGCCCCACAACCTATACAAATACTGCACAAGCCGCATCTTACACCTCCCCTACTCCTACAAAGGGAAGAGCCTATTATGAAGAACGCGGCGACATTGTATGGGAAGTTCCTACCCATCGCAAGTTGATTGCCCTCACATTCGACGACGGACCGGATGGACGCAATACGCCTGCCATTTTGGATTTGCTTAAAGAATACGATGCTAAAGCGACCTTTTTTGTCGTCGGCAGTCGTGTAGAAAAGCTGCCTCAACTTGTCAAGCGGGAACGAGAAGAAGGGCATGAAGTTGGCAACCATACCTTCCTTCACTCATCCTTTCAGTATATTTCTCGCAACAAAGCTCTGTCCGAATTGGATCAAGCTCAGGCGAGCATCATACAGGCAACTGGTGCGGGGACCCATCTTTTTAGGCCGCCCGGCGGCTCCTATACCGATTCGCTGGTCAAGCTCTCCAAGGAGAAAGGGCTGAAAATTATTTTATGGTCCTGGCATCAGGACACCTTAGATTGGCGAAAACCCGGTGTACATCGTATCGCTAATAAGGTCCTTCGCAACGTCCGTAACGGCGACATTGTCCTCATGCACGATTATGTACATCAAAGTACGCAAACCGTTGAAGCCTTGAAAATTATTCTACCTGAGCTCAAGAAGAGAGGTTATACCTTCGTTACGGTATCTGAATTACTCTCTAATCGGGAAAAACCGGATGGGCTGATTGAAGTGAATAAGTGAAAGGAAGAATTAAACTCCGTCAATTATTTGTTGACGGAGTTTTATATAGCGTTGCAGTATGAGACTCTTGGCATTTGGTTTTGAAAAGGATCTCATCCCCCAAAATATAAAAAGCCGCGATTTACGCGGCAATTAAAAGATCATTGCTATACTTCAGTCCAATGTTTTGGAGGCAAGCCATTGCATCATCGTTGTTTTCTTTCCGTTAATCACCTTCGATACTTCGTTGTTATATACGTAAATCCAAGACCAATGGCCGTTGTATTCATACGGTGTTTGGTCGCTCTTCTTGTACAAACCAGAGGTATCCACTACGTTATCAAATAACGACATATGAACATCCTTTGCTCCAGCATTCACTAAACGGTTGTAAGTCGGAACCGTATAATCGTTGGGCGGAACCACGGTGTCGGTTTTGGCAGCCACAAACCAGATCGGCAGGTCCTTCATTTCGTTAATCTGTTCATCGGTTATAAGACTATCCTTCAAGGCTTCACATGCAACCACAGCTGCTGCAAAATAATCTTTATAGTCACGGATCATCAGCATAGTCATGTAACCACCGTTGGAGTCTCCACCAATGTAGATTCGATCTGTATCAATGTCTTTGTTTTGGGCCACGTAATCCTTAATTAAGGACATCAATGCTTGCTCATACTTGGAGGTTCCGTCCCCAAAGCTTGTAAAGCCATCCATCCAGTAGGTTGGGGTCTGAGGTGCCAACACATAAGCCCCGCCAAAATAGGATTGGATATCCTTAGAGGCAAAATTTGCTGCTTTATTTCCGGCAATCGGAATCGTTGGATCGGTACCTCCCTCACCCATACCATGCAGCCAGATCACCAAAGGGTTTTTCACTTTGTCTTTTGCCGGTGCATAGTCTGCGTAGGTTAAAGTAACTCCATCAAAAGTAGATTTACCGGTCGCAAATTGATCAACCAACTTCCGTATCTGTCCTGCGGAAGTATCAATCTTCAAATCGGAAATCGTTCCGGATTTGATTTTAATAGCTTTTTGCTGCGTGATCGTGTATTTGTTATCATTCCATGCATTAAACCCGGAGCCTGCCGCATCATAATGAATAGCGGAGCTTAGTGTTAATGTCGGACCGATTTCCATTTCCAATACAACATAGCTTCCGGTTTTATTTACAGGATTTCCACTTTTGTCCGATACATAGGCCTTGGTGACTTTCCGGTTGCCATTTTCAATAAAGGGATTTACCAACCGATTGTCGCTTCTTCCCACATGCACCTTAAATGTATCCTTAGTTATCGCATCTTTAGGGACTGGCTTACCCAGGTTAACAATGATCTTCGTAATGGCTGCTCCCCAATCCTTAACTTCCGCAACCGTCCGGTATGAGGTGGGCTGTATCTTTACATCCTTGGCCCATGCACCGGAGCTGAAAACAAGAGTCGTACCGATAGCTAAAGTGAGTAACATAGTTGTCTTAGCAGCCTTTTGAAACCGTTTAAACATGATGTCTTACCTCCCAGATCCATTAATAGAACGCTTACATTGTTTATTTTAATAATCTTTTTAATTTGCATCCTGTCTTTTATTAGCCTAATTCAGGTCAATTACTGACTCCTTGCTCCAGAATACCTCTTGTTCTCTTTTCGATATTGATGCGGTGTTGCCTGGAAAACCTTCTTAAATACCCTGGCAAAAGACTTCTCGTTCGGAAAACCGTGCTCCAACGCAATTTGTATGATGGAATGATCCGTATTCATAAGAACACGATAAGATCTCTCCAGACGGATGGCATTGATATATTGAAATAGAGTCATCCCTACATGCTTCACAAAAAAACGGGACAAATATTCGGGAGATAGTCCAAAAACCTGGGCTATGGAATCCAGGGATAAGCTTTGATCGTAATTCTCTTTGATATAATTGGTTATCAGCGTCAGCCGCTCCAAATATTTATCAGAGTTAAAGCCGGGGATAGATTCATTGTCCATTTTAAAATGCATTAATAACAGATACACCAGTTTATAAGATAGCGATGTTAAATGGATATGTGCTAAAGAATCATTATGCTGATTGAGATAAGCCACAAATAAGGTGTTTAGCAAATCACGCAGCTCCGCAAAATGCTGTAATCTCTGCTCGTTAGTTTCGAAAATGGATATACAGTCAAATGAAATGGGGTTACTGCCGTTGACATTTGCTCTAATAAATTCAGAAGGAATCAGAACGGTTATGGCCTCTCTTCCTTTTCCCTTAGCCACAGAAAAGGAATGAATAGCATTCGAATTAATGAGCACAATATCTCCTTCTTTGGAGCTATAGCTCGCACCATCAATATAGATATGGTCAATTCTTCCTGAAAGTACATAGGATATTTCGATGCTATCGTGCCAATGCCCAGGTATGTATGCTGGTTCATTGGAGGAATGAACTATAATTTTTAACGGAAAATGATTATCTGCCTGGACCAGCTCATATTTGTATTCCAAGTTTATCGCTCCTCTCAGATGTGACCTCATAAATAGAAGAAAATGGCTTCAGCAGAGTGCCGAAACCACTTGTATTTAACCTCCCTCTCTCTATAAACAAAAAAACCTAAGTATAACAAAATACATAAGATCCTTGGATCTTAACATTTTGTTCCTTAGGTTTTGCCTGCGTAACAGTAACAATCCTAGTGCTATTCATTTAATTAAGCTAAGTATATAGTGGGTTGAAATACATGTCAACGCTTTCATTTTAGAGCGTAATGAAGTGAAAAAACTGGATTAATTTTCGCCTATAAACGTTTTTGAACTTAACTCTTATTTTATAACATGGTTTGTTCCCTGTTCAGAAAATTTCATTTGCCTATATTCATTCATATTCCCGAGATTGTGATTTTTTATGTGATTTTTTGTGATTCAAATAACGAAATATTCATCACATATCGGCCTCATCAACAATTTCCTTCTATTGTATATTGAGGCATAGGAAGTAGCAATGATATTTCTGAAATTTAATATTCTCTAAAATACCTCTTCCTAAACAGCTGGCATTTTAACGATCACATATCATAATTGTGGCTTGGTAACTTGGAAAAATGTACTGAAATTAATTTATTGACATGAAACCAGTTACATATTTTAATCTTGTTTTGTAGCGAGAGATCATAGATAAGCATGTGACCAACTCGTTTTGAATTTTTTTAAGGACATTTTAAATGTCCATTATAAAGTATTTAAAAAAAGAGTTTTATGAATTTCACAGGAGGCGAATTTGATGGGAATATTAGGTGGATATATTGACCACGTGCGTTTTGATGGGTTCGTATTTTATCATTAGCGCAATTGTATATTCGCAAAAGTTCAAATTCTGGTGGAAAACATGCAAGTGAAATACGTCGATCATTGCAATCAGAAGGATAAACAAGACAAACAAAAAACAGGAGGGTAATAAGTATGATTAAACTTGTAGTCACTGATCTAGACGGAACATTTCTGAACAATAAAAGTTTGTACGATGTCGAACTTTTCAAAAAAGTTTATGCAGAGATGCAGCAAAAAGAAGTCACATTTGTCGCATGTACAGGTAAACAATGTGAACGTGTTGAAAAATTGTTTGACGAACATGGCAAGGGAGTTTGGATATTGGGTGACAGTGCTGCTCGAATTAAAAAAGATGGCCAAGTGGTTAAAGAGTTTAGTATTGATCGAGATCTAGCTCTACAGGCAATTGATCAAATTCAAGACTTCGACAACAATATGACACTTATTGTATGTGCTAGTGATGCTGCGTACGTTCATTCTTCCATTTCAGAAGACATGTATAACGTTGTTAAAGGCTCCTATGAACGTGTATTAAAAACAGACTCCTTTGCAAACATAGATAGCTGTTTTATCAAAATTACGGTCTTCGACACGGAGGGACGAAGTACAGCATTAAGAGCGCATGTTGAGAATACGTTGGGTGGGAAAATTTATATTGTTGATTCAGAAGCTAGATGGCTGGATATCACGGCATTGCATACGCATAAAGGTGAGACAGTAAAGAAACTGCAAGAAATGTTGGGCGTCACATACGAGGAAACAATGTCATTTGGTGACGGCGAGAATGATGTGGAACTCATGGCAATTGCGAAATACAGTTTTGCAGTGAGTAATGCTTGTGAAAATACTAAAAAGGCAGCAAACTTCATTACTAAGTCAAACGAAGAAAATGGTGTTCTTCTCACGATTCAAAAAATACTGGATTTGCAGTGATCCTTTCCTTGTCTGTCAACTGGTATTGCATTATGTAAAAGAGGGGGCAATGGTGTGATTGCCCCGCTCATGAAAATGATCAGCATATCGTATCAAATTAATAGCAATGCATTATTAGCGAAGCAAAACGTCAATTTACAGTTAATAAGTATTTAGAAATATTCGTTGAATATAGCATCCTTCATCTTGAACAAGCTGATGACATTGAAATCTTTCACTTGCTTGCCTTTTCAGGGATACGATCTGGGGAACTCTGTGCTTTAAAAGATACGGACTTTAACTTTGAATTAAATGAGTTACGAATAACCAAGACACTTTACAATCCTGATAATAATATGCGTAAATACATTCTAACTCCACCCAAATCTACAGGATCTATTCGTAAATTTAATATAATTGATAACGTTATGAATTTGCTCCAAAGACACATTGTTAAACAACAAGCTTTCAGACTTGAATGCAAGAAATTATTTGATGATTATCATGAAAACAACTTTGTTTTTGCCCACAAGAACGGCTACCCACTCATTCAAAAAAATATATTAATCCGTATGGAACGTATTCTCAAGAAAACCTCAATTAAAAAGAAAGCTACTCCTCACATTTTTCGGCACACTCACATATCGATGCTGACTGAAGCTGAAGTTGATATCAAAACAATCATGAAGCGAGTTGGTCATGATGACGCAAAAACGACATTGAAAGTCTATACACACGTTACGGAGAAAATGAAGAAAAATGCCAATGCGAAGATTAAAAATCACTTCTCAGACATCCTTCAAATCTGACTCGTTGCAGAGAATGTGATTTTTATGTGATTTTATAGAAAAAGGCTCCCTCTCGGGAGCCCTTTAAATAGCGGTATTACAGGGTTTTGAGGCCCTAATTACATCATGCCGCCCATTCCACCCATGCCGCCCATGTCAGGCATTGCAGCCTTTTCTGGTTCTGGCTTGTCAGCGATAACCGCTTCAGTAGTCAGGAACATTGCCGCTACGGAAGCAGCGTTTTGCAATGCATAACGAGTTACTTTCGCAGGGTCAACGATACCAGCGTCGATCATGTTTACCCAGTCGCCAGTAGCTGCGTTAAAGCCTACGCCAACTTCTTCGCGTTTCAGACGCTCAACGATTACAGAGCCTTCTTCACCTGCGTTAGCAGCAATGGTGCGGATTGGAGCTTCCAGAGCGCGCAACACGATGTTCACGCCTGTTTGCTCGTCGCCTTGCAGTTCAACAGCTGCAACTGCTTTGTATACGTTCAGGAGCGCTACACCACCACCGGATACGATACCTTCTTCAACCGCAGCACGGGTTGCGTTCAGAGCATCTTCGATGCGCAGTTTGCGTTCTTTCAATTCTGTTTCAGTAGCCGCACCGACTTTGATGACTGCTACGCCGCCGGACAATTTAGCCAGACGCTCTTGCAGTTTCTCTTTGTCGAACTCGGAAGTGGTTTCTTCCAGTTGCGTACGGATTTGGCTAACACGAGCGTCGATGTCGGCTTTGTTTCCAGCACCGTCAACCACAATCGTATTTTCTTTTGTGATACGCACTTGACGTGCTGTACCCAGTTGGTCTACGGAAGCTGTTTTCAGGTCCAGACCCAGTTCTTCCGTGATCACTTGACCGCCTGTCAGGGCAGCGATATCTTGCAACATTGCTTTACGACGGTCACCAAAGCCTGGAGCTTTAACAGCTACAGCGTTGAATGTACCACGCAGTTTGTTAACAACCAGCATAGCCAGCGCTTCGCCTTCGATGTCTTCAGCGATCAGAACGAGTGGCTTGCCTTGTTGTACAATTTTTTCAAGCAATGGCAGGATTTCTTGTGTGTTTGTGATTTTTTTGTCTGTGATCAGGATATACGGATTGTCCAGTACAGCTTCCATTTTGTCCGTATCTGTAATCATGTACGGGGAAATGTAGCCACGGTCAAATTGCATACCTTCAACCACTTCCAGCTCTGTTGCAAACCCGCGGGATTCTTCAACCGTGATTACACCGTCTTTGCCCACTTTTTCCATAGCTTCAGCGATCAGTTCGCCTACTTCGTCATCAGCAGCGGAAATACCAGCTACTTGAGCAATGGATTGTTTGCTTTCGATTGGTTTGGAGATGGCTTGCAGTTCAGCAACAGCCGCTTTAACCGCTTTGTCGATCCCTTTACGGATACCGATTGGGCTAGCGCCAGCAGTTACGTTTTTCAGGCCTTCTGTGATGAGGGCTTGAGCCAAAACAGTAGCAGTAGTCGTACCATCACCAGCTACATCGTTCGTTTTGGTCGCTACTTCTTTAACCAGTTGAGCGCCCATGTTTTCGAACGCGTCTTCCAGCTCGATTTCTTTTGCAATCGTTACACCGTCATTAGTGATGAGCGGGCTACCGAATTTTTTCTCCAGTACAACGTTACGGCCTTTCGGTCCGAGTGTTACTTTAACAGCGTTAGCCAATGCGTCAACCCCGCGCAGCATAGAGCGACGAGCGTCTTCACTGAATTTAATATCTTTAGCCATTTGTGATAAACCTCCCTATGGATTATGAATGATTTGTTTCAATTCCTATATTCAGGTCTTGTCCGGGTTCCGGTTAACCGATGATCGCGTGGATATCGCTTTCTTTCATAATCAAATATTCTTTACCTTCATATTTGATTTCCGTTCCAGCGTATTTAGAGAAAATGACACGGTCGCCTTCTTTTACTTCCAGAGGAATACGGGCACCGTCTTTCAATGCGCCTGCGCCAACCGCGATAATTTTGCCTTCTTGCGGCTTTTCCTTGGCAGAGTCAGGAAGTACGATCCCGAAGGAAGTCGTTGTCTCTTGCTCAATTGCTTCCACCAATACGCGTTCACCCAAAGGTTTGATCATGAAAAAATAGCCTCCTTATTAAGTGTTTTATCCTGTAATTTGGTTGTTATGTTGTATGTATTAGCACTCGACAGTCGTCAGTGCTAACAACCAACTTTATGATACTCAACTTGGGATTGAATTTCAAGTCCCTAATGTATTTTTTATGGGAATTTTTATGGACAGCCCTTCCCGATTATATCCATCTATCTGAAAAATAACCGTTAACTCAAGGCTAATGGTTATTTTTCAGGGGACTAAGCCGCTACTGTTCATGCTCTGTACATAGTCATGATATACAAATGCTATTCATCATCTGCAAGTTGCCATGAAGCGCGACCCGAATAAATTATTTACTGAGCCATTCAAGTCCTGCCTTATTATTCTGAAGCTACACGCAATTGAGCCTCACGTTCCTCCTGTGCACGCAGTTGCTTGCGGTACACGACCGAAGACAAGTACACGCTCACTTCATATAACACCAGCAACGGAATCGCCACCAAAAAATCGGAAATAAAATCCGGCGGGGTAATGACAACCGCGACAAACACCAGCAGAAAATAAGAAATCTTCCGCCATTTGCGAAGCCGCATTGGTGTTAAAACATGAATCCCCGTCAGAAACATGATAAGCAGGGGGAGCTCAAACAGTAGCGCTACAGGCAGTACAATATTAAACATAAAGGTGAAATATTGTGCGATCCCGTACGTTTCCTGTAATCCCATACTTTTGGTGACAGACGATGTAAACTGAATCGCCATCGGGAAAATAATGAAATAAGCAAAAGCTGTCCCAATGATGAATAAAAGCAGCACATAAGGCACATACCGCAAAGTCGCACTTCGTTCTTGCGGCCTTAATCCCGGGCTGACAAATTTCCACAGTTGGTAGCATGCAAACGGTAGCGCCACCGCAATCCCGATGATCATGGCAATCTTCATGTAGATACCAATCCCGTCCCAAAAGGAAAACGCGTTTAACTGAAAAGCTTGCGCCGAACCGGAGCGAATAAGCCAGTCATAGACAGAACCCGCCGCGAACAGACCACCAGCCAGTGCCAATACAAATACAATTAGCACATAAATTATTCTGCGGCGAAGCTCACCCAGATGTTCCATTAACGGCATTTCATGCTCTGATGGGGTCAAATCCACTCCTCCTTTCTGAACGGAACGCAGCAGCGCCTCCTAAAAAATAAAGCCCTTCACTGAAGAAGAGGCTTTTGTTTAGTACAAGATCAAGAATCGATCACTAAATCTATGACAAGCGTTTATCCTCAGACTGAGGCTGAGGTTGAACTTCTGAAGACGTCGTTTGTGATGCTTTGACCACACTATCTTTGCTGTCTTTACGCTCAGTCCGTTCATCTTCTGATAAAATATCGCGTGCCCCGTTTTTAAACTCACGGAATGTACGCCCTACAGCTCGACCCAGCTCAGGCAGCTTGTTCGGACCAAATAGCAGCAGCGCCAGAATAATTAACAAAATATAACCCGGTGCTCCAATATTGGGCATGTGTAGTAATCCTCCTTATGTTGACGAACAAAATAAGAATCTTTGTCCGTTTTACGGCCTTATAAATTCTTATAGGTATCATACCACACACGATGTGCTGCCTTCTACCGGAACTGACCTGTCACCATAAGCAACGCTTCTGGAAGCTGGTCCATTATCGCCGCCAAATTTTCATGCACGCCTTTGGGCGTTCCTGGCAAATTGACGATCAGTGTACGTCCGCGTATTCCCACGATTCCACGGAATAGCATAGCCGCTGGATTTTTCTGCATCACGATCATTCTCATGGCCTCTGCCATACCCGGCACTTCCCGTTCCACGACCCGCCGAGTCGCCTCGGGTGTCACATCACGAATGGCCAGCTCAGTCCCGCCCGTAGTTAGTACCAGGTCTGCATGAAAATAATCGGTCATTTCGATTAAAGCTGCAATAATTTCATCCGGTTCATCGGGAACGATCCGGTATTCCACAATCTCTCCGCCCAGTTCTTCTTCGATGAGTTCCCGGATGACCTGTGCGCTTGTATCCTCACGCTCTCCCCTTGCCCCTTTATCACTGGCTGTTAGGATCGCCGTTTTCCACACCATAAGATCACCCTTCTCCTATCATGAAAGAATACTTTCTCTTCTGAAAATCAGAAACAGCCACGCTGCATCCTGCATCACATCACAGTACCCTCTCGGCGACAATGTTTATCTATGTCAAGGTTCCCGGTGGTCCTCCCGTTGAAAATCCCCATGCTTGCCACCTGTTTTGGATTGCAGCATGGTAGGGCCGATGATCATATCTTTTTGCAGCGCCTTGCACATATCATACACGGTTAACGCTGCGGCTGAAGCCGCTGTCAAAGCTTCCATTTCTACACCTGTCTTACCTTCGGTCTTCACTTCAACTTCAATATGAAGCACATCATGTCCATTATCGGAAAAAGTAATGTTCACGCCTGTCAGAGCCAGTGGATGACACATCGGTATCCAGTCTGACGTTTTTTTCGCGCCTTGAATCCCTGCGACCTGGGCCACAGCAAGAACATCACCCTTGCCGATTCTTCCTTCTTTTACAGCCGTCAATGTAGCCGGATTCATCGTAATCTGAGTCACGGCAACTGCTGTACGAACCGTAGACGTTTTACCCGAAATATCTACCATACGAGCACGTCCCTGTTCGTTAAAATGAGTAAAGGAATCCACGACTCCCTCACAGCTCCTTTCACATACCCAACTTTACTTCATTCATCATTTGTCAATTTTGCATAATCACAATCTAAGCGTCCATCCAGAGTAAACAGCACGTCCACTCGCAAATCCCTTGGCTCCATGGGCACCTGTGTCAGCAATTGTCCCGGCAGTAGCAGCGAGACATACAGCGGACCTACGTGGCTGTTGTTACGCTTCTCTGCCTCTACCTGTACGGTAAAGCGGTCATAATAGCCTCCGCCGTAGCCAATCCTGCCCCCACGACGATCAAAGGCCAGGCCAGGCACAACAACCCAGTCAATTCCCGTCCACATTTCAGGCGACCATTCCTTGCATGTCAAAGCAGGCTCAGGGATGTTCCAGATGCCGGGTACAATATCTCCGTTCTGATCCATCTCCCTCAGCTCCATCGTCCGAGTTACCGAATCCACTCTTGGAGCCAGGACACGATCTCCCTGTGACCAGCAATGCTCAATGAGGGGAGTCGTCGAAATCTCGCTGCCAAAAGAGAGATAACTAAATAAGGTTAGCTTATCTCCGTTTCTGTCTATTCTAAGCTGCTCCCATGCCTCGATTGCATGCCGACAGGCCACAGCCGATGCCTTCTGCCTTGTCAGCGGGTCCATGGAGTCACGCGCCTCCCGTTGCTGTAAACGCAGCGCGTTCTTCACATTACAGACATCCATCACATCCGCCCTCCCGGACAATCGTCGATAATCTTTAAAACGTTGCTATTGTCCCATTTGTCAGTAAGTGCTGTACGTTGCAAGTTTTTTTCATTCTTTTTCACTTCTCGCTTAAGTTTATCATTGTTTATACAAATTGACTACACGCGGCTCAAGGGTTTACAGGGTGAAAGCAGTGCAATAGTGGGTAATTTCATGTAAACTGGAAGGAAGGTACCTGCGAAAAAAGCAGGTAGAACTGTGCAAAATGTAATGGAGGAACGATACGCTATGCTATTGCAAGTAACCGGAATTACTAAATCTTATGGAATTGAGCCCGTTCTGAACGGGATTAACCTTCAAATATTAGAACGTGAACGTATTGGACTCGTAGGTGTAAACGGGGCAGGCAAATCGACCCTGCTCAAAATCATTGCTGGTGAAATATCCTATGACAGTGGACAAATTTTCAAGGCGAAGGAGACCAGCATCGGTTATCTGGCGCAAAACAGCGGCTTGAATTCTGATCGTTCTATCTGGGGGGAAATGATGCTGGTGTTCACTCCGCTGATTGAAGCGGAACGGGAACTGCGGCAAATGGAACAGGACATCGCTGACCTGGCCAATGCTCAAAACGAAAAACGCTACGCAGATCTGCTGGAACGCTATGCACGTCGTTCAGACTGGTTCAAGGATCACGGTGGTTATGAAATGGAGACCCGTATTCGCAGCGTGCTGCACGGTATGGGCTTTGGCTCATTTGCACCTGAGACGCCTGTAGCTACTCTGAGCGGAGGACAGAAAACTCGGCTTGCGCTAGCGCGCATCCTACTGCTCGCACCAGATGTCCTTATGCTCGATGAGCCTACCAACTATCTGGATATTCAAACACTGACCTGGTTAGAGGACTATTTGCGCGGCTACTCCGGTTCTCTGCTGGTCGTATCACATGACCGTTATTTCCTGGACCGACTGGTAACGACGATTATTGAAATCGAACGCCATCGTTCTACCCGATATACAGGCAACTACAGCCGCTACATGGAGCTGAAGGCTGCCGAGTACGAAACGAATCTTAAGCATTACGAAAAGCAGCAAGGAGAAATTGCCCGTTTAGAAGCATTCGTACAACGTAATATTGTGCGGGCTTCCACGACCAAACGCGCTCAAAGTCGGCGCAAGCAGTTAGATAAAATGGAGCGTATGGATCGACCCATGGGAGACTTGAAAAAGGCTCATTTTTCCTTTGAAACAGCCCATATGTCAGGTAAGGAAGTACTGGAGGTCCGTGACCTCTCTGTGGGATATGAAGGGAAAAAGCCTTTATTCCAGCACGCATCGTTCGACTTAAAACGTGGAGATACCGTGGCACTGATTGGTCCGAACGGGATCGGAAAATCGACGTTGCTCAAATGTCTGACCGGATCACTTAAACCTGCTGCGGGCTCCATCCACTGGGGCACGAAAATCAAAATCGGTCTGTATGACCAGGAGCAGACGAACCTGAACCCTGCCAATACCGTACTGGAGGAGTTGTGGAGCGAGTATCCTCATATGGAAGAAGCACGTATTCGTACAGTGCTGGGTAATTTCCTGTTTAGCGGTGACGATGTACTGAAGAAGGTAGCTTCATTAAGCGGAGGGGAAAAAGCCCGCGTATCTCTGGCCAAGCTCATGCTGCGCGAAGCCAACGTATTAATTCTCGATGAGCCTACCAACCATCTGGATCTGTTTAGCAAGGAAGTGCTGGAAGCGGCTTTGATGGACTATGACGGTACACTGTTGTTCATTTCCCATGACCGTTATTTCCTGAACAAAATGGCGGAACGTGTCATCGAGCTTCATCCTGGAGGGATAGAACATTTCCTGGGGAATTATGATGACTATGTAGCCAAAAAGCAGGAATTGGAGGAAATTGCACAGGAAGCTTTGGAGGCAAATCAGGCCGCACGCGGCAAAACATCGGCTACCTCTGCATCCGTGACAGACGAGACCACATCCAAATCACGCGCCGCCACCTATGCTGCAGACAAACAAGCCAAAAGCGAGGAACGTAGCCGTCAACGCAAGCTGGAGGCATTGGAAAACCAGATCAAAACGCTGGAAGAACAAATTTTAGGGCTGGAGGAACAAATGACCCTACCTGAGATTTATCAGGATTACACAGCGCTTCAGAATATTCAGGCACAGCTCGACACCCATAAACAGGAATTGACTGAAACCTATGCCTCTTGGGAAGAGCTGTTAGAAGAATAGACACTACTGCATAAAATATTAGCCTTAAAAATTTCACATTTTCCTCTTCTATTTTTTTGTACACAAGATTATCCACAACTTATGTGTATGAGTGAGATTGAAAAATGGCCTTTTGGGCCATTTTTTTATTGATAAAAAGCCACTTTCAAATGAAAACCAAATTTATCCACCCTTTTATCCACATTATCCACAGATTTCACAAGAACTAAAGGTGTTACATATCCCCCAACTTGCTATCTCCAAAAAGTCTTAGCCTGCTTGCTTCGGGCTGGGTTATCCACATTTGAAACGGTATATGTGGATAACTTTGTTCACAACTTGACAAATCACATCATTATTCGGGCAATATCAAAATTCCAGATTTTTTTGATGGATTATGAAAAATCGTGAACCATTGTGACGAATCATGTGAGGGAATGAGATGCTGCCATTCTTTTGCTCAAACTCCTGTATTTTATCCTCTTGAATTTATATTTTTATGATCGTTATGGTGCGGAACAAAAAAGACACGGCTCAACTGTGCCATGTCTTGCTCATTCTTCTTCAATTAAGTTTGGACAGACCATTCTTCCAGAGACAGCCCTGGATCAGCCTTCATATCCAATGAGGTAAATTCCCCGCGCTTCCATTTGGCGTAGGCCGCAGCGCCGATCATCGCTGCATTATCTGTGCAATATTTCATTGATGGTACAAGCAGCTCGATTCCTTCGCGCTCACAGCGCTCCCGCAATGCTGTACGCAGTCCGCGATTAGCAGCCACACCGCCACAAAGCAGGAGCTGCTTCGCACCGTATTCACGCATGGCACGAATCGCCTTTTCCACCAGCACCTCGACGACCGACTCTTGAAAACCTCTTGCGATCGCTCCGACATGAACGGTTTCTCCGCGCATTTTCGTCTGGTTAATTACATTCAGCACCGCCGATTTCAAACCACTAAAGCTAAAGTCATAAGAATCTGGCTCCAGCCATGCACGCGGCAAAGTAACCACTTCCTCCGATTCATGAGCCACACGATCCACATGCGGACCGCCGGGATACGGAAATCCAATGGCTCTCGCTACTTTGTCGTAGGCTTCCCCAACCGCATCATCCCTTGTACGACCAATGAGTTGAAAATGACCTTCGGACTCCATCAGCACTAGCTCTGTATGTCCTCCTGACACAACGAGAGCAATGCACGGATATACGATATCATGCTCCAACTGATTGGCATAAATATGTCCCGCGATATGATGCGTCCCGATTAACGGCTTGCCGAATGCCAAAGCAGCACTCTTAGCGGCGACAATACCAACCAGCAATGCGCCAACCAGTCCTGGTCCTTGTGTCACGGCAACCGCCGAAATCTCACGAGGGGTAATTCCCGATGTTTGCATGGCCTCGTCCAGCATATAGGTGATGCTCTCTACATGTTTGCGTGAAGCCACCTCTGGTACAACACCACCAAAGGCTTTGTGTGTTTCAATCTGACTGGAAATCAGATTCGAGAGCACCTCTGTGCCATTTTTCACGACAGAAACAGCCGTTTCATCACAGCTCGTTTCCACTGCCAGTATATAGCAAGGCTCGCTGGAGGCGGAGCCTGTACCTGCTTTTTCCTCTTGCGTCATTGCTTCTGCACGCTTCCTTCCTGTTCACCGGATGCCCCATGCGCGGGAAGATCCGCCCACATGATCACGGCATCCTCGTTATTATCCGAATAATAGCCTTTGCGCACACCCGCGGGCTTAAAGCCTTTTTTCTCATACAAGCCCTGAGCGATCCGGTTCGTTACCCGCACCTCTAGCGTCATACGTTCCATCCCTAAATAAGAGGCGGTCTGCATCAGCTCATTCAACAGCTTGTCTCCAAGCTTGCGTCCGCGATAAGCCTCACGAATCGCAATATTCGTAATATGGGCCTCATCCATAATCGTCCACATGCCTGCGTAACCAATGGCTTGTCCGTCTAGTTCCATAATCATATATTTAGCGAAATGATTCATCGTCAGCTCATTGCGGAATGCTTCCTCCGTCCACGGTAGCGTGAACGCTTCATGCTCAATCTCCAGCACATCGGGAATATCATCCAGTTGCATCAAGCGAAACTCAAGTTTCTCTTCCCTCTGTATGTTCTTTGCCATGTTGTTCACCGCTCTCTTCAGCGCTGACGAAGCAGATTGGCTTCCGCCTCCGCCAGCTGGGTATAATTAGGAACCAGCGTATGTAGCTCGTCATGTTCCTGACGAAGCAGCTTATCCGCCCCAAGGCGGCCAACCCATCTTCCTTCCAGCTCATAAGGTACAATACGAAGCTCGCTCCAAGCACGCAGACGCTCAGCTGTTTCGGCGTGAACCGTCGTTTCACCGACTAGCCAAATGACTGGAGGACGCTCTTCAGAGGGCAAAGCCTCCAGCCGTTGCAGCAGGTCATCGGTCCAAGCAGTCATTAAGCGAATTGCATCTGGCTCCAGCCGTTGCGGACTCTCGACGTCGTCAACTGTATTCACGGCGAACAGCCCCGTGTAAACCTGACCACGGCGCGCATCCAGCACAGGCACAATCCAGTCTGCTGCCTGCGCTCCGGACGAACCGTTATTCACAGACTCATTTTTATCTTCTTGTCCCTTCATCTCGATGCCGCGATTCCAACCACCCCACGCCAAAGCGTGCAAAGTCGATATGGACGTCACCGGGATACCCCAGGCCCAAGCGAGTGTTTTGGCTGCAGTCACCGCAATCCGGATACCGGTATAAGACCCCGGTCCAACACCAACTGCAATACCATCTACATCATCTCGTGTCAGCTCTTCTTCAGTCAGCAGTCGTTCCAGCTCGGTAATCACATGCACGGAGTGATTACGTTCGCCATAGACGTTGCTTTCTCCCAGCAATTCTCTTCCGTTCATCAGAGCGGCCGCCATCACGGTCGTCGCTGTATCTAACGTCAAAAACCGCTCACGCGGCTTTACATTCACATCTGTATGCTCTCTTTGCATGGTTCAAACTCCATTCTCCCGCAAACTGCGGCACCATTGTTCATAAGGCTCGCCGTACCCGGTCAGGTGAATCAAGCGCTCCCCCACATCCGTTGTTTCTATATACATGTGAAGCCGCTGCTCCGGCAATATATCCGGTATAATACTACCCCATTCCACCAGACATACTCCTGTCCCGTAAAAATATTCGTCCAGCCCGAGATCCTCCGCCTCATCCTGGGAAATCCGGTACACATCCATATGATACAAAGGCAATCGGCCCTCGTACTCCTTAATGAGGGTAAAGGTTGGACTATTTACGATACCCGGCACACCTAAATGGCTGGCAAAAGCCTTGGAAAAAGCAGTTTTGCCCGCCCCCAGATCTCCATCCAGCACAATCACTGTTCCGGGAACCGCTTTGGCTGCCAAAAAACATGCCAATGCCCCGGTCTGTGCCTCTGAGACAGAACGGAACGTAAACTGTTCCTGCGAAATTGTCATATATTTTAATCACCTTTCGTCCGAATCGGACCCTTCCAACTTGTTCTTTATTATATAGTTCACCTTATGTCGCCGCAAGGCATGAAGACATGCTATTGTAAGTTAGATGATACACACAGGGAGGGATCGAAACGATGGGACAAACCGTTTTACTCTTGATTGATGTTCAGCAGGCGATGTTCATGTATGATGAGAAGCTGTATCGCGAGCAGGAAGTTGTATCGCATTTACAGCAGCTTTTGGACAAAGCCAGAGCTACAGGTACACCCGTGGTTTTTGTACAGCATACCGATGAAGCGGATGAGGATTTCCGGGAAAACAGTGTAGGCTGGGCCATCGCCGATGTGGTGCGCCCTCTTCCTCATGAACGAATTGTCCGTAAATCATCCTGGGACAGCTTCTACCAAACCGAATTGGGCCATGTGCTGAAGGAACTGGGGGCCGATCAGCTCGTAATCGCGGGGATGCAGACCGAGTTTTGCCTCGACACGACTTGCCGAAGCGCCTATAGTCTGGGATACCAGAACAACGTGCTCGTATTGGATGCGCATAGTACATTTGATAGCAAGGTGCTGAGCAGTGAACAAATTGTAGCTCATCATAATGAGATGCTTGGCAATCGTTTTGTGCGTTTACTCACGACAGCAGATGTACATTTTTCGTGAGTTATTGATCCAATTCACAAGTTTTCACTATCTCGCAAAGACGTCATCATTTTTATTGGAATTCCAAATGTATTCAATTGGATTGGCAACCTGCCTAGCTTTTTCAAGACCAGATTGGTCAGAAACAAAGCCGCCTTCAGAAAATTCTGGAGGCCTTTTTTATTTTCCAGCTGAGTTAGGCGATATTTGTGAGGAAAATTTTTTTACGTATGGATTGTAACTTTCATTTTTAACATAAAATTCAATTTATGATCATGGTTTTCAGAAAAAACAAGAAAATAACAGAAAACGTTAGAATGGCCTAATTATTGTGGCCTATATGACCCTATAAACATCTGTACATAGATATATGTAAATATTTGAACATTGAGCAAAAAATGCATTAGAACTATGATAAAACTGGTTTTAATTTCCAACGAGAGAAGGCGATCGAACCGTCACATTCACTGTCTTAGACACCATGAATATGCCCGCATGCAAATATATCTTGCAGTCGCTACGTCTCTTAGGTTAAGAGCGGAAATTACGAATTGAAGTGCAATCATGGATGTATTGTGTTTTGAACACAGCGAAAGGAATGTGAGTTTTTAATGAAAAAAGTAGCTTTAGTAAGCCCGTTGAGAACAGCGGTCGGCTCTTTTAACAAAACCCTTGCGCCTCTAAGCGCTTCCGAACTGGGAGCAACCGTGATGACAGCATGCCTTCAGCAAAGTAAATTAGAGCCTTCTTTGATTGATCAGATTTATTTGGGAAATGTTCTTCAGGCGGGCAATGGACAAAATCCTGCCAGACAGGCGGCATTAAAAGCCGGTATCCCTATTGATGTACCCGAAACAACGATAAACACGGTTTGCGGTTCAGGACTTCATGCCGTTGCTTTAGCTTACAATTCAATATTGGCTGAACAAGGCAACATCGTCTTGGCCGGAGGCATGGAGAGCATGTCGAATGCCCCTTACCTGCTAAGAAATGCAAGAAACGGCTACAAACTTGGTAACGGTGAGTTGGTAGACTCCCTGGTGGCCGACGGCCTTACATGCCCGATCAACCATTACCATATGGGAATTACCGCAGAAAATGTTGCCGATAAATATGGAATTTCAAGAATGGAGCAGGACGAATTTGCCTATCAAAGCCAGATAAAGGCCGTAGAAGCAAAAAACAAGAAGCTTTTTGAAGAGCAGATTGTTCCAGTCATGATCAAAAACAAAAAAGAAACTATTTCTTTCACAGAGGATGAACACATAAGAGGAAATACAACGAAAGAAAAACTTTCTCAATTAAAACCTGCGTTTAAGGAGAACGGAACGGTTACCGCCGGGAATGCTTCGGGAATCAATGATGGCGCGGCGGCCGTACTTGTGGTATCGGAAGACAAATGCAAAGAACATGCATTAAAGCCATTGGCATATATCAAGGGTTATTCCCTTGTTGGCGTTGACCCTGCATATATGGGAATGGGGCCAGTGAAAGCCATTTCGACACTTCTGAAGCAGCAAGGTATATCCATCGATGCCATTGATCTTTTTGAAATTAATGAAGCGTTTGCCTCACAAGCATTAGCGGTAGTGAAGGAGCTAGGGGTCAGTCTGGACAAAGTGAATGTCAATGGGGGCGCGATCGCGATCGGGCATCCTGTCGGGGCCAGTGGTGCTAGAATATTGGCTACGTTGGTTCATGAAATGGTGCGAAGATCTTCACGTTACGGCATCGCCTCGTTATGCATCGGAACAGGAATGGGCATAGCGATGCTGGTTGAAAATGCGCTCATTTAAAGTGCGTATTCAAGATGAATTTTAGAATATCTGTTAAAGGGAAGGGAGACCGTTATGAATCAAAAAGATGTACTTTCACTCCAATCCATGCCTGCGGCTAGCGGCAGCTACGGGCGCCCGCCATACCGCTTCATCAACCGGGAATTTTTTATCATTACCTATGAGACCGATCCCGCTGCGATTAGACAGGCGGTCCCGGAACCTCTTCAGCCGGATGGAAGCAATACGGTTTCCTATGAATGGATCAAGATGCCCGATTCATCCGGGTTAGGAAGTTATGAGGAAAGCGGTATTGTCATTCCGTGTACTTTTCAAGGAGAACCCTGTAATTTTGTCGCCCAAATGTATTTGGATAACGCGCCTGCTATTCTGGGGGGACGCGAAGTCTGGGGTTTTCCGAAAAAATGGGCAAAGCCTCGCTTGATCGTTGAGGAGACGGAGACGCTGACGGGTACATTGCATTATAACAACGTCCTGGTGGCCACGGGAACTATGCCTTTCAAATATAACATTCTTGATGAAAAGGAAACGGCAAAAGCCATCGCAAAAACACAAGTTAATTTAAAGTTAATTCCTGATGTTGACGGTACCCCCAAAATCGCTCAGTTAGTAGCGTATAATCTTGAGAACATTACTGTAAAAGGAGCCTGGTCAGGGCCTGCCAGATTAAGCCTGATCCCCCATGTTAACGCTCCTGTGGCAGATTTGCCGGTTAAATCTTATATTGGCGGGAAACATTTTATTGCTGATTTAACGCTTCCATATGGAAGAGTCCTCTACGATTATCTTCAATAAAGTTTGCTTTCCTAAAAATATATATATATAAGGAGAAGGAACCATGAATAACAAAGTAATCTCCGCTGAAGAAGCAGTTAAGAAGGTCAAAGACGGAGACACGGTGATGGTCGGAGGTTTTCTGGCAGGAGGCTTTCCGGAGGAGCTGGTTCGTGCGCTTGTCGACACCAATCCCGCCAGCAATCTTGCGATTGTTTCCAACGACACAGGCACACCAGAATTATCTATCTATAAGCTTGTAAAAAGCGGCAGAGTAAAGCGAATTTTTGCATCCTATATCGGCTCCAATCCGGAAACGGGAAGGCTCCTGATGACGAAAGAAGCTGAGGTCCAACTCTTCCCGCAAGGCACGCTCGCTGAAAAAATACGCGCAGGAGGAGCCGGTTTGGGCGGGGTTTTAACACCTGTAGGTGTAGGCACCGTTGTAGAGGAAGGAAAAAAGAAAATCAAAATTGATGAAAGGGAATATTTGCTCGAACTCCCGCTCAAAGCGGATGTGGCGTTAATCAGAGCCCATAAGGCTGATGAAGCGGGGAATCTTGTCATCAACGGCTCTTCACGTAACTTCAATATGGTTATGGCTACAGCGGCAGAGTATGTAGTTGCTCAGGTAGACGAATACGTAAAGACGGGTGAAATTGATCCCAATCATGTCAACGTTCCCGGAATATTTGTCGACGCAATTGTAAAGGTGGGTGAAAACGCATGAATAACAGAGAATTCATTGCTCGAAGAATAGCCCAGGAATTCAAAAGTGGTGAAGTTGTCAACCTTGGTGTCGGATTGCCTACAATGGTAGTGGACTATATCCCCGAGGACATTCATATTATGCTGCAGGCTGAGAACGGAATCCTCGGTGTAGGCCCCAAAGCGGCTCAGGGAAAAGAAAGGCTCGATTGTATCGATTCAGGCGGAAACTACGTTACAACCATGGAAGGAGCATGCTTTTTTGACAGTGCACTTTCATTTTCCATCATCCGCGGAGGGCATGTGGATATCACCGTGCTGGGCGCCCTGGAGGTCGACGAGAAAGGCAACCTTGCAAGCTGGATGATCCCTGGGAAAAAGGTGCCGGGTATGGGGGGAGCCATGGATTTGGTAGTTGGAGCCAAGAGAGTGATTGTAGCCATGGAGCATGTGAACAAAAATGGCGCGCCGAAAATACTGGAACAATGCAAGCTGCCCTTGACTGCTGTAAATGTTGTAAAGACCATAGTAACCGAAAAGGCTGTCATTGATGTTATTCCGGGTAAAGGGCTGATGCTAAAAGAAATTGCTCCGGGTTTGACGGTGGAAGACGTTCAATTAGCAACAGAGGCTAAACTGATAGTTTCACCACATTTGAGGGCCATTGCAGTGTGAAGGTCATAGAAAGGAACCAACTGCATCTTCAAATTAACTTGTCTGGCATTTAACTCGTCCCTACGACTGCACTTGTTATTACAAAAAAAGGTTCGCTAATTGCTCATTGAGCAATTGCGAGCCTTTTTTTGGTGGAGCGGGACCTTTCAAGCAGCATCTGCGATGAAAGCCTACAGCTGTGCAAATAAAATGCGCCTTTTATGAGCGTAAAATCCAATCCGCTACATGCTCAGCCACCTTCGTATGGTTAAGATAAGCAAAGAAGTTGTGGGGATTGGCACGCCCAGTGTGACTATCTTTCCAGAATGTCTGAATAAGCGGCTGATCATCAATACTTTCTATTAAATTTCGATTCAGCATCAGATGGAAATCATCTTCAACCCTTGCATCATGCGCAATGTAGTCATCCTCGGCGTTAATATTGGTCCAATGTCTGATATTTGCGGGATACATACCGTCCTCAGGCTCATTGGAATCATACAAGCTGCGCTTTACGGCTGGCTCGCCTAGCGGATTACCCAATGTTAGCCATTCGTTAAGTTTGTGTTCCCATAGATGTTTGTATTCGCTCATACGTGAAAATTTCCATAAAACATCGTAAGCCACCATGCATCCCATACTATGGGAAAGCAGCATGACATCCCCTCCACTACTTAAAGCCTGGGCTAGAGGACACTGTAGCCTTTCGCGAATTTGGGAGCCTATTACACGACTGGTTAAATAGGCTCCCAGATCAGGGAGAATCCTTTTGATCGCACGGGTACTCATACCAAACAAAGAGAGGTAAGGGCTGAGTATTTTTGCAGCATCATCATAGAAGTGTATAGTGGGTTCATTGGCTATCAGACGCTCGTATTCCTCCGGGGTCATATGATCCGTTGGTCGATTAATTAATTGTTCCATACTTTCGTCGTAATAATGGTCTGGAACGTAGAAATCTCCATCGTCTTCTTCAAAAAGTTATCTGTACCGAGGCTGACTCTTTAATAAAAGTCGATTGTTGATGTCACCATAATAACTAAATGTCAGTAAAATCTGCTCTTGCTCCAGTTTTTGTGCCGCTTCCTCGTTCACTCGACGCAATCCTGCGATCAGTGCTTTTTTAATAAGACGAAGCATTTCGTCGCATCTGGGCTTTTTGTCACGGCCATGGATAATGACCAGATGTTTGGTTCCCATCTCCTACCGCTCTTCCAGACGATCCACACGGACGGTTTGAGTATTGCCGGGGTTGCTGCCCACCTGTACGGTAGCCATACCGTTTGCTTCATCCACATGCTCAATCCAAATCGGTTTGCCATCCAATTGTACGGCAATATTTTCAGATGAATCATAAATGGCTTTTGCTCGTTCCACGTTCATGCTGTTCTCCTCCTGCTGATTGTTGGTGCATTAATTTAGAAATGTAGGTCACCTAGTCTTCATCTATAAGTCGTTCAACATCCAATGAAGGAAAGCTATGGGAAGGCGAGGTTGAAACTACAGCCTCCAAATCCACATGAGCCACAGCAACGGGAAAAGGCGGCTGAGTTCCATGTGAAAGGGCAAACTCGGGCGGCAATGCATCTTGTTCGCCTGCGGCGGGACCCCGAAAGGCGATATGGCTTTGACCCACACGATGACTGATCTGCCGAGGATAGGATTTTCCGGACATAAATTGTGTACCCCCTTTGAATCGGATATGCCTTACTATGTACCAAAATTGCTGTAACCATGCGCAATCGGCAGCAATTTGCAGTCTTCATCTACACCTCATACAATCACTTATACGAAGCATACTAAGTGAAAATCATATGCTCATATCCCGGGGTGCCCGGAATCGAAGGATGCAAAATGCGGATTAAAGAAAAGGAGGACTGGCGGTATGCATACGGTCTGGAAAGGCGCGATCAGCTTCGGGCTGGTTCATGTGCCCGTTAAAATGTTTTCAGCTACGGAGGATAAGGACATTTCCATGCGTTACATTCACAAGGAGTGTGGAAGCCCACTTAGCTATGTACGAAAGTGTCCCGTTTGTGACAAGGAGGTTGAGTGGGAGGAAATTGGAAAAGGTTACGAGTATGAAAAAGGAAAATTTGTCATGTTCGACAAGGAGGAACTGGAGCAAGTTAGCGGACAAGCGGATAAAAATATCGTGATTTTGGATTTTGTTGATTTGCAGGAAATTGATCCGATTTACTTTCAGAAAACGTATTATTTGTCCCCGGATCAGGCCGGCTCCAATGCGTATAAGCTGCTCATGAATGCAATGAAGGATACCGGGAAAATCGGGATTGCCCAAATCTCCATCCGCTCTAAAAGCAGCTTGGCGGCGATTCGGGTGTTGGATGAATGTTTGGCGGTGGAGACGATGTTTTACCCCGATGAAATTCGTCCCATTGCTCAAGTTCCTAACTTACCGGGGCAGGAAGAGGTTAAAGAGAAGGAGCTGACCATGGCCAAAATGCTGATTGAGCAGCTATCTACACCTTTTGATGCAGCCAAGTATACGGATCAGTACCGCGAGCGTCTGCTGGATCTCATTCAGCATAAAGTTGCTGGTGAAGAGGTGCGAATCGCCCCAACACAGCCTCAGACCAATGTAGTAGATTTAATGGCCGCCCTTCAGGCCAGCATCGAGGCAGTGCAACCTGTCGTTACCGATCCCGGCCCTTCTGCGAAAAAACGCCCTGCGCGTAAACCAGCAGCCCCAACAGCACAGCAGGCGGTGGCAGGCGACAACCTCTCTCCGACTCCAGTCAAAAAGAAAAGAAGCACTGCCAAACGTAAAGAAACTTAAGCTGAGTTACAAAAAAGTCTGGTTAAGGGGTGGCGGTGACACTGCTTTGATACGATAGTAGCTGACTGAACGCCCCCCGCTCCTCTTGTTCCAGTTGGCGGTAGTTCCCCTGCTGTATGACCTCGCCTTGATCCAGTACGACAATTTGATCCGCATGTCTGATGGTCGACAGGCGGTGAGCAATGACGATCAACGTCATTTGACCTTTCATCCGTTCCAGTGCTGCCTGAATTGCGGCTTCATGTTCACCATCCAGCGCACTTGTCGCTTCATCTAGTATAAGTACCGGAGGATGATGCAAGATAGCCCGTGCTAATACTAGCCGTTGACGTTCTCCTCCAGACAGACGAATCCCGCGATCCCCAATGATCGTGTTCAGCCCTTCGGGCAGTCTGGATACAAAGTTGTCTGCTGCTGCAAAATGTAACGCCTCCCATAGCTGCTGCTCACTAGCATCCTTATCCGCTAGCATCAAATTTTCGCGGACAGTCGCATGAAATAAAAATGGATCTTGTGACACGTAGCCAAACGACTGCCGCCACTGGGGCAATAATTCGTCGCCCAGAACAAGCCCGTCTATTGTAATCTGCCCCCCAGTTGGACGTAAAAAACCCATCAGGACATCGACCATTGTACTTTTACCCGCTCCTGATTTCCCTACAATGGCTGTCATTTCCCGGGCGGGTATGAACAAATTAATATGACGCAGTGCAGGCTCTGCTGCACCCTCGTAGCGATAATCCAGATGGCTGCATTCAATCCCATGACGAAGGGACAGGGGTTGCCGTTCAGATGCAGATGATAGATTGACCACCGCGGATGGAACGCGAGTCTCAGAGGATGCAAGTGCAATCAATGACGGATCTGTGAAAGCTTCGCACTCTTGTTGCACCTTGGTGACACTTTCAAAAGCGGAGATCATAGACATGATGTATTCCAGACTCGCTTGAATAAGAGCAAATCGAGGCCATAAGCGGGAAAATATAAGAATCAGCACAATCAGTTTTTCAGGTGTAACATGCAGCCACTGCAGCGATATAAATATGACACAAGCGACAAAAACAGCTGCCATTGCACGATGAAAAAACTGTGTGGTCGCATTTTGCCGGACAAATTGAGTCGTATTATCCTCCATGCGTTGCGTCAGGGAGCGAAACCAATGGATATTCGCCGCTTCCAACAGATTGCTTTTTATATCTTTCATACCGTTCATGTGATCCGTAATTCCAGCAAAATAAACCTGTGACAGTTCAGTCGTACGATCACCTAATTGTTTGGCATTTCGAATGGAGCGGCGAAACACAACAAACAGCCCCAATCCACTCAGAAATACCAGTCCGGTTAAAGAGGGGGATAACCAAAAAGCCAGCGCAATCTGGATCAGCGTAAACATGACGGCTGTAGTCAGTTGAAGAAGCAAATTTGTTCCCTGACTGACACGCGCCAGCTCGGTCGTCATCACATGGCTAAAATCAGATTTACGCTGACGCAAATAAAAGGCCCACTGCGCCTTCATAAAGGAAGTGTACACGTCTATTCGAAGAGAACGCATAAAACGCTGCTGAATCCGCGAATTCAGGATGGATTGGTAACGCTGAAGCAAAGCCTGCCCTGTAAGCAGCGCTACAAAAACCATCAACATCCCCGGCAATAGCCAGCTTTTAGGAACGAACGGCAAAAAATGATCCAATCCATCAGACAGAAATGGCATCCCTGAATGACCGACAAATACGCCGATGGCCGCCAGCATAGGAACAAGCATATAAATGCCAAAACCCTCCAGTAGACTGACAATGATCATACACCCAATATTGAGAAATAACGCACCGCCGTTCACGCTATACAGCTTTGTCATATATAATCGCAGGTGAACCATAATGCACACTCCTTATTCAGGACTTTGCAAAATTCGATCCCAATCGCTCCAAAGTGCAATATATAGACGAACTAGACCATTTCGATCTATATATTGTTCATTAAAAGCCGCTTATTGGATTTTCACAAAATCCTCTATCGAGTCAGTGCTTTGAAAATCGCCGCTTCAGCCAGAGAAATGGACGTAAAGGGATATACAAAAAATGCAGCTGACGAGGCAATGGAAAAACGCTCGAATCGCCCGTAGAAGGAAACAAACGGCTGATGAGATACCATAGTCTGTGTCTTGGCTCTTTTAAGGAAAGCAAGTAAGTGCGGCTGACCGGCTGATAGACAGCCCTGTTTTTGGTCATGACTTGGCTGGAGGCAGCAGCTGGAGTCATCGGGGCACAACTGGTAGCGGTGCTCATCGGGCTATGATCGTCGTTACTGGCATCTTCCGTGATGCTAGTAACGCCACGGGTGGCAAGCATGGCTGCTTCGCCAGAGGTACTGCATACTGAAGGACCGCCACCTGGAGGGGCGGCCTCCGCTTGCTCCGCCAAGGCTCTGCTGTGCAGCAGCTCTGATGGAGCAAGCCTACCTGTACCCGACCCGTGGGTGATCGGGTACAGTGCGGGTACGCTGGCCTGCATGAAGGCCAGCGCGCTCAGCGCGAGCCTATGCGCCTGCCGGGTAGCCGATACCGGACGCATCGGCTCCGGTATCGGCGTACCCAACAGCGCAGCGGCGAGTGCCCAAGCCTGCCCGCCAGCAGGCAGGCCCCCGTAGCGGCGCATCATCGGCAGTAGCGCCTCCCAATCGACAGCACATATCGCAAGCCTGTCGATGTCAACCAGCCAGCGCAGCCTGAACCAACCGTGACGCGCACCATGCGCACTCAAGTACAGAAATTGATGCTCGCTGCCAAGCGTATACATACAGGACGTCATCACAGTCCTGTTGTCGGCAGATCCCAACGGTACCTGCCGAATGGCTCCTGCAGCTTTGCCCTTTTTCCGGCAGTTCCACAGCTCGTTAAAAGAGGGTTCCCCACCCCCATCCGGGTGAAGCCGCCAATGCAACTCTATCTCTACCCGTTTTTGCGGATGTAAATAGGATGCATGATGGTCCTTCCATTTCCAACTGCCAAGGACACGCACTTCTCCGCTCTTGGACGAATATCCAGCTTCCTGCATCCAATGCTCAGCCTCATCCATATCGTCAGGGGCAATGAGTAAGTCTATGTCCTTGGAAGTACGCAGAGAAACATCCCCGTATAATTGCTGCGCCAGAGCAGGCCCCTTCAACATAAGCACACGAATTCCATGAGCTATGAGCAGCCTGGTCAGACGCTCGGCTTCTGCTTGAAGATGGAGCATGCGAAGCGTGTTTCGATGATATTGCGCCTGAAGGTTTCGCAACAATTCTGCGGGAATGAATGGATGATTCAATGTTTTTAGCTGGAGATACACCGTAGGTACCACTCGATGGTGCTCGGTCAGACGTAAAAAGCGGACCCAATCCATCTCACGCAGCTGGGTAGCAGCAGTCGTATCCTGCCAATGAATAACGTCCTTCCCCAATAGAGAGAGTAACAACGTTAATTCTTGATCCTCATTCCAATTCGCAAGTTCCAAAACAGACTTGGTGGGCATGCATTCTTCTCCTTCGTGTCTCATCGCATTAAAGTAAAGAACTACTTTTATCTTCCATATTCTTATTTGTATCCATCACAGCACGTCTTCCGAATATCCCCACCACCGTAAATGCTTCCATCTCCCGTTTCCCCGTAACATAAATCGGTCCGCTACGTACCCATGCATGTGCAGCCAAGCGTCCAGCGGCATTTTTGGCTGTACCCAGATACAGCGTGCAGTCCAGTTTCCTGCGCCCCAGCAACGTCATCGCCGCAGCGGCTTGTACAAGACAACTACTACGCCAAGGAGTATAACTGCTTGCCAGCTCTACAGCGTGTGAAATCTGCTGAATGGACTTCTCTTGCCCAACGTCACACTGCCATGGGGTTTCTTCCATACGTATGCCCCAAGCCCTTGAGTAATCCCAAAAAGAACGACGCTGGCGCAGCCTCGCCCATCCCAGCTCCAGCCAGGCTTCCGGCAACAATCTTCTGACTTCTGGAGACAGGAGAAGAAGCCGTTGTATCCGCATGTTATACCGGCTCCCGTAGAAGCTTTAACAGTCCTTCCCGCTCCAACTCAGCCACAAAGGTATGTACCTGCTGTCTGCACTGTTCCTCGTCCACCTCATATTCGTTCGTCAGGACAGTTACGATATCGCCAAGTGAAGGACCGGATTCTGCCAGTTCCCAGATTCGTCCTCCTGTGTAGCCTAAATTGTAATATTTACCAGTGTTAATGCTCATCATCACTTTTTCTCCGTCCACATCACTGACGTAGACCTCTTCATTGTAAATGACGCGATAATGATCCTTAGCTGGATTAGTGGCTGCCATAACTCTTTTCCTCCTTACGAATGAGTTCAAGTACCCGTTGTACAACCTCGGACGCAGTAAAGACGGAACTATCCCTCAGCAAGCGCCAGCCCTCCACTTTCCGAGCCATCCTAGCCGCTGTATCAAACGACCATTCACTCAAACCCATTCGCGGAATAATCACCCTGCGATATGTATGTTGTAGTAATGTATGCAAGCACTCCAGAACGTTCAAGGGCTGTTCCGTAACCGACACTAGCTCCCCTTCGCGCATCAACGCACGGGTTGGAGAATCTGCCACCAGCTCGAATACGCCCCCTAAGGGCAGCGGATCGTTATAAAAATCATCTACAGCGGGTACGGCATATTTATTCAGCTCACCTGCAAGCGTACGCAGATCTGTGTATTGTGGCATTACAGAATTGTCGTCAGTTAGGGACTGTATGTGCTTTCTTTTGCGTACATGCTTGTTCTCCCGTAAAGCCTCCAGTTGGAGCAAGCTTTCAAGCCCCAGCTTTTGCTGCGGATAAGCTGGATACACAATGGCAGAGGAACCCGTAGCTTTTACAGCAATCACGTCATCACTAACCATCTGATAACCTGCCTGCCTAAAAACAGCAGCCAATGTCGATTTCCCCGTACCCGATTCACCCACAAATGCGTAGGCCCTCCCCCCGATGACGACCGCACTTCCGTGAATAGGTAATATTCGTCTTTGCATCAGCAGAACACCCATGCATGTACCCAGCACAAACAGCCGCACGGTGTCAGGATCAGCCCCAGAGAATATACTTACCTCGATCTCCTTGCCTTCCCTGACGGCATAAATGGCCGTGCCCGGTATTCGGAACATAAATCGCTCATCCAGCATCACAAAATTGGCCTGCTCCAGCTGACCACTCCATGCAGTCAAATCAGCCTGTCGAATGACTACATCCTCTACCACTCCTGGTGCTGCCAGCATCAGCTCAGGCAGATTCAGCTCACTCGCAATCCTGAGTCCAAAGGCCGTATATTTCGTCCAACTGACATTTGCACTCCTGTCATGCACGTAGGACTCACTCCTCTGTCTTTAAAAATCCCGTCTTTATTTCTTGGGCAACACCTCTAACCCGAAAGAAATAAAGACGGCTGTATATTGAATACGAGTCCAATGGATCATGCTATTTTCGTTCATTCAATCGTTATCGGCCCAGTTGTCTGGCTTCCAGTCCAACATTGGCTGCATGTATAACATGTATAACCATCTATTAGCTTGGATTATAGATATCGGCATCGTGGTCGGACACCCAATCAATCTGTCTCCAGCCTTTACCCGCCATAGTCTGGCTAATATCCAGCACCTCTATCGTCGGTTCCTGCCATTCTTTTTTACTCATTTCATCACCTCCCCTCCAACGAATGGCGAACTGTCTGACCGAACAGATTCGATCAGTTGAATCTACAGAGAAAACGGTACACAATCAGGCTATGCATGAGTAGTCTTATATTCGGATCAGACGCCTGCTCAGGGCCGGGGTGGTGAAGTTTTGCCATAGCCGTCTTAATAAACTCAATATTGAGATATTCGGCGGCTCGTAAATCATGACACATCAGTTGAAGCTCCCCCATAAACGTATCCCAACAAGGAAGCATACGATGTAGCCAATCTGCAGGCTGCACGCCGCGTACCCGCTGGTTCAACCGAACATCATCAGGTAGATGATCACGCATGGCCGTACGAATGAGGGCACGGTCCCGACCGTTTTGTACATACTGCTCAAAAGGCACCGATAAGCAAAAGCGAATTACCCGGCTGTCCCCGGTCGGATCACGTTCCCATAGGCCGTAACGTAGTGAAAGTTTGGTCGCGACCACACCATTTTTGTTGGCAATCGCCAAATTTGAGAACTTCTCTTTTCTCGTCTGATCGGCATTTTTCATCCAACCTGTTCCGCTCAATACAGGAATATCTTCTACATTCATCCGTTGGGCAAACTCTGGGTGAATCAGTGAAGGAACGGGACTGCTATGGCCACGCCGCAGCCATAAACGAGGTTCAAGTGAAGTCGCTTTCTTCAACATCACGGGGAGTAGATGAGACATACGCCTGCCCGTAAGCTTGCTGTACCGCCTCAATCCCTGAAAGGATTGCAACCAGTGCAAATGACGAAACTGACGGGCATAATAGTCCAGTGCAGGGCCCCACGATACGGAAAAATTGCCTCGTGCTCCGGTCAACAGTACACCGACATTGTGTTCCTGCGCTTTTTCATAAAAACCTCTGATCCAGAAGGAGTTTTCAAAATATTTGTAGGGAGCCTCCATCAAATCCAGCCAAATATCAATTTCTGAAAACGGACTTTTTCCCTCAAAATCCATATAGTTCTCGTGAATGTTGCCCACATAGCGAGCCGTAGAATGAATGTAGCTTCGTTCGTTCGCCAGCAATGTAGGCGGTGTCCAGTCTGTAAAATCTTGAACAGGCACATAGCTGTAGGCATGTAGCGGCTTTTGTTGCAAGTGCAGCGCTGGCGCGGCAAAGCTGGCAACCGCTCCGGAATCCAGCCCTCCGCTCAAGGCAGCCCCTACAGCGCGATGCGTCCGTAATCGGGCAGTGACCGCCTGTGTGAACACCTCGTGGAAAGCTTCTATGTACTCACCTCCTGTTTTGAGCCGCAGTGGCTCTACCTCATCCAGGCATGCATATTTATGAAGGGTTCGCTTCCCCTCCTCCATAGTGAACCAATGTGCAGGAGGAAGCTGGTTGATATGCTTGTAGGCGGTCGTCCCGATATCGACGGATTCCTGCATGGTGCGGATGGACAAAAATTCGGCCAGCCACGGTTCATGCAGTTCTTTTCGCAGAGAGGACAGGGCCAAAAGCGGAGCGACTACCGTGCTAAACGCGAATCCTCGGTCATGTTGGTAGATGTACAGCGTACGATGGCCTGTCATATCTCGAGCACCATATAATCGATATTCCTTGGCATCCCAAATGACAAAGGCAAAATCACCTATCAGATAACTGGCTGCCTCCACTCCCCATTTGTCATATGCCAGCAAAATCAGCTCGCTGTCCGTGATATCTTGCCGCCGTTCCTGCTCAACTCCCAGCCGTTCAAACAGCTCGGAACGATTGTCAATAATCGCATCCGCCGTGATTGCCAAATCTCTTAGCTCATCATAAAAGGGAAGACGCTCATGAACAGATTCCGGGGTCACATACTGGGCATGACAACCCAAAAAAATAGAGCCTTCACACCAAGCGCATACGCGGTCAGCGGGATATTTCCGCAGGGCCTGCATCATTTTCCCGCCTTCTTCGGTGCATACAGACTCATGCCCAAAGCTATAGATTCCGGCAATCGCACTCACGTTCTTCCCCCTTTTTCTTTTCCTATACTTGATAATGCTACAGACGCCAAGTACCTGAGTTTACGGGCCAAGAGGCTGCGAGATCGGAGACCTTGATGTGGGCGTTGATAGCTTTGAAGCTGAGCGATAAGACGGTTCCGCTCCTCATAGCTATGTGCCAACCTGTTTTCCAGTGATTGGATCCGTCGATCGTTCACGCTCTGGTCCACATGCATCCATGTCGGATCTTGGGGTGGAGTATGATGGATTGCATTTGTCATGAGTTCTCTGTTATCTGTATCCTGTTCTTCCAGCATCCGATAAGCTGCCTTCCATTCAAAGCCGCTTTGCTGGAGGAATTGTTGTGTACGTCGACTCAGCAGCTCCATATCTGGCTCATCTTCAAAGCGAACTCCAGTCATCTGTTCAGCCTGCTCCAGCGCTTCCGCGTAACCAAGTTGCTTAAACATGCGGGACCCAATGCTTCTGCAATACAGCTCAATTTCCCTTTTACTCAACACATGTTGCCAGCTATGTACCGAATCCTGATGCGCCTGTTCATGCTCTCCTACGAATGGATCGCCCGCTCCCATACTATAAAAAAGACTGGATTTGGGCGTATCCGCGAAATCTCCGTACTTTTCCATCCCCGCTTCATAATGGATTCCCAAAAAACTGCACAGTTTCTCGATCTCCATCGTTGGATTGGATACGAGTTGTTCATACCTAAGCGGGTATGCAAGTGGATGAGGTGTAGCAAAATAATGAGTATAACGGAACAAACCAACCGTAATATCCGTCATTTTCATATTAAAATGCGGACTCCCCAGTTCCTCCAGTAGTTGAAAACGTCCGTTCCGTAGCTGATTGACCTTTTTGAATGAGGCCACAATGGCCAAAGGGTTTCGGATAAGCCACAACCTGCGGGCAGCAGGGAATAAACGGTCTATAAATTCCAGCACCGTATAGTAACGCGGGGATTTGTCGATAAGCATATCTGCTGTTGTACCTTGAAGCAAACCATTATATATTTCAAGTGCATACGAACGGGAGGCCTGCTCCAATACGTCGGAGGGGACCATACCTTTAAAAAATTGCCGGAGTATCCCTGTTCCTCCATATGGACGTGCATGTGACTGCGGAAGATCATATAAACTGAGCAGAAACCACATTTCCTGCGTGGCAAACAGGCGGGAATGGTTTTGCAAAATGGCGGTAAGCAACGAGCTTCCACTCCGAGGGACACTTAACAGGAATACCAGCCCTCCGCCTTGCTTTTCAATCAAGCAAACTCCTCCTCTACCTCTGCTCAAGACACTTTAATAGATACATACCGTATTTTTATTATAAATTTATGATACATAATGTATCTTGTCAATCCTTTTGATGGATAAATTCAGCACTTCACGTTCATGTTAAACCCTATGTAGATCTAAAAGCTTAACAATCAGCCTGTAAATAAAGATTTTGCTGCATATTAGCCAAAGGAGGATAGCACAATGGGACAAGCTGTTAAAGGTACTATTACCATTGAAGGTCAGGAAATTCCTATCACCAACCCGGATAAACCGCTGTGGCCTGAAGCAGGCGTGACTAAGGCGCTGTATCTTCGCAAGCTCGCGGTACTGGCTCCCTTCCTGCTCAAATATTGTCATCATCGTCTGCTGACCGTCATCCGCTGGCCACATGGGATTCACGGTGATTTTTTTTATCAGAAAAATGCCCCACGTCCTCGGCCGGACTATATTGAAACCGCCCTGCATGATGGCATTGAATATATCGTGCTCGGCAAATTGCCACAACTCCTCTGGCTTGGTAATCAAGCTGCGTTGGAATTCCACCCCTCTCTGCACGAAGCGGGAAACAAGCTGCCCTGTGAATGGATGATTGACCTTGATCCATCCAGAGAGGTGGAGCCACGTATTATGGAGGCAGCCTCTATTGTCGGTGAAGTACTGGCTTCGCTTGGTTTGGACTCCGTCCCCAAAACATCCGGGGCCACAGGTGTACAAATTATCGTTCCGATCCGTACAGGCATAACCTTCGACGAACTTCGCAGCATCGGGCTATTAGTCGGACAGTTTGTGACAGAAAAGCACCCGCATCTGTTCACACTCGAAAGGTTAAAGAAGGATCGTGGAACAGCCATCTATTTTGATTATTTGCAGCATTATCAGGGGAAAACTCTGGCCGCTCCTTATACCCCGCGGGCACGCCCCGGCGCTACGGTCTCCACCCCGCTAACATGGGAAGAGGTACGGCAAGATGTATCACCACTTGACTACCATTTGCTGAATATTGAGGAACGACTAAATCAGGTAGGCGACTTGATCGACAAGGTTCCTCCCCAACCTGTAGAAGATGTCCTCAAGCATATGCGCACCAAGGCACACCGAACCTGATCCATGCTTGGAAGAACAAAAAAGGGGACGAACCCCGCAGCCATTAGGCTGAGGAATTGTCCCCTTGCGCTAGTGTATTCCTTTTTTCTTAAAGCGTCCGCCCTTCACATCGTGAATGTTACCGATCGCAACGAAAGCGTGCGGGTCCCAATCTTCAACGATGCTCTTCAGCTTCGCTTCCTCCAGTCGGGTGATGACGACGAAAATCACTTTCTTGCTTTCGCCTGTAAAGCCACCTTCACCTTCCAGATAAGTTACGCCCCGTCCAAGACGATCCGTCAGGGCATCCCCGATATCACGGTATTTGTCACTAATAATCCAGACCGATTTGGACTGATCCAGACCTTCAATCGTAATATCAATCATTTTCATGGCGATATAATAAGCAATCATGGAATACAGGGCATTTGGCCAACCGAACACAAAACCTGCACTTCCCAGAATGAATATGTTAACGAACAGTACGATCTCACCGACCGAAAAAGGAGTCTTTTCACTGACGAGAATAGCTACGATCTCTGTTCCATCCAGCGAACCGCCGGACCGAATCACAAGACCCACCCCAACACCGAGAATGACGCCCCCAAAAATAGCGCCGAGCAGCGGTTCACCAGGAGTCAACGCACTTACATTGTGAAGTAACGCGGTTCCAATGGACATAACGACGATACCGAATAATGTGGATAAAGCGAAGGTTTTACCAATTTGTTTGTAGCCGATAAGTAAAAATGGAAGGTTCAACAGGGTCAGGAAAATACCGAGCGGATAGCCAGTAATCTTGGAGGCCATAATGGAAATACCTGTAACGCCTCCGTCAATAACGCCGTTAGGAACCAGAAATATTTCCAATCCCACTGCCATCAGAGCTGCACCAACTACAATCATGGCTGCACGCTGAAACAGGCGTTTTACTTTGTTCTTCGGATTAGCTGGAATTTTGCTGATCTTGGTCAACTCTCCGGTCACATCTGTAATCTCAGATAAACTTTGGACTTCCTTGCTCACTACACTCATATATAAATCCCCCCGTTACAGTATGATATATTGGACAAAAAAGGGGCTGCTATCCGCAGTCCCCTATTCTTTACCGCGCTATTTATATAAATAGTATATCACAAAACTGTGATTTCGCGCAAAAAAGTTAGCAAAGAGCACATAAATCACAATAAAGCGGGATTATAGCGATAAAAACGACGAAAATCGCCTTTAAAGGAGTGGAGAGAGCATGCGAGTTAGAATTTCAGCTATTTTCTGAGATCTAGGCCGTCTGCGGAACACGTTTAAATCTATGCGTGAGGAGTTGGAAATGTCCTCTACAAAATCTGCCGAAAGCCGTTCCAGCGCTGAATTAGCAAAAACTACAGCGGTCAACTCAAAATTATAGAAAAAGCTGCGCATGTCCATATTGGCGGTCCCGACCGAGCCGAGTAAATCATCGACAATCACCACTTTGGCATGAATAAATCCTTTTCGATATTGGTAGAACTCCACCCCTGCCTCCAGCAGTTCTTGTACATAGGACAGAGACGCCAAATGAACTAACTTCGAATCGGACTGATAGGGAATAATAATTTTCACATCTACGCCACTGACTGCCGCCAGCTTGAGCGCCTCATAAATGCCCGGATCGGGAATAAAATACGGCGTCGTAATCCAAATCCGCTTTTTGGCAACTGTGAGCGCCCCAAAGCACATTTCCTGAATCGTATCCCATACCTGATCGGGACCGCTGCTCAAAATCTGTACTTCCTCATCCCCGGTACAGGTATGTGGAGGAAATAAATTCACATCCATCAGTCTCTCCCCTGAGGCCAGCTTCCAGTCACTAAGAAACGCATTTTGTAGAAAATAGACGCTATCTCCTTCAATCTGCAAATGCGTATCCCTCCAAAATCCTACTTTGGGGTATTTTCCGAGATAATCGTCGCCTACATTAATCCCTCCTACAAATCCAACCATGCCATCTACCACCACGATTTTCCTGTGATTGCGATAGTTAATCCGGCGGTCCAGTGTGGCGAAAAACGGAGGTAGAAAATAATGAAATTCCACTCCCGCCTCACTACAGGTGCGAATAAAGGAATAGGGTAAATTGTAGCTCCCCACACCGTCTACAACGAATCGTACTTTTACTCCCTCACGTGCCTTGCGGATCATGACCTCTTGAAACTTTCTTCCGATTTCGTCGGCCCGAAATATGTAAAACTCCACATGGATATGATGTTGCGCATGTTCCATCGCTGCCAGCATGGCCTCGAAGGCTTCTTCACCGTTCGTCAGCACACGTGTGCGGTTACATCCAGTCAACGGGTTTTCCGACATACGAATTAACTGGTTAAACAGGCGCTCCTGATGTTTGAAATGAGGATTATGCATTTGCTCCACATGTTCAATGACCTTGGATTGCGCCCATAGACGCTCGCGGAATTCACGAAACAGCTGCGATCCCCCTTTTCGAACCACTTTACGCTTCTGATAATCCTGTGCAACAAAGTAGTACACGACAAAGCCAATGAGCGGGAAGCAAAACAAAATAAAAAGCCAGGCTACCGCTTTGGACGGCTTGCGAAATTCAAAGAGCAGGATCGTCCCGGTCTGAAAAATAAAAACAATTAAAACCAACAGCAACCACAGCATGTCTAAGCCTCCTTATATATCTCAGGATTTTGCAAAATCCTCATCTACGTTTTATACTAAGCTCCAATTTTTTTGACATGTTTGCCTCTTAAGCTGAATAGATAGTAACCAAGCACTATAGGAGCGATGTCCGGAAAGGAGCGATTATGAAAAAAGGAAGCCTAAATCGCCGGATGACCCTGCTTGTTATTCGGGATGCACAGCAACCGCCCAAGCAGCTACAATGCTCTACAGCCGCTGTCATTCTCGTCCCGACTCTTGTGATCGCGTCTATCTCTACGCTCGTGATCGGGCTGCAAATCCGTTCTTCCCATATTATTTCCCAAATGGAAACGAATCTTGCTGTCCAGAGTTTGCAGATGGAGGTCACGGTAGCGGACAAGGATGCAGCCATTGGGCGACTACGGCAGGAAGTCATGGAGCTGACAAATCAAGCCACCCATATTCGTGAACGCCTTCAGCGCGTAACAGAGCTGGAACAGCAAATGCAACAATTCATTCGTAAACACGGAAACTCATCTGCCACAAGTAACCATAAAAAGACCATGACTCCGCTCTCCTGGGATGCTTCCGGCCATATTGGGGGTGAGCTGATCGCAGTACATGAAAATACTGCCTTCCTAACTCGCCAGGCAATGGATGATTTTCAGGAGATCGAATCTCTGTTGGACACGGTGGAACGTACGGTTCCTCGCTCTATTCAGCAAGCAAATGCCGTCCAGCAAAATCTGGAGCGCAAACAAGCCGCACAGTTACTCCAGACTCGTAGGCTGGCTCTTGCCGTGCAAGGGAAACCCTCCGTTTGGCCTGTAGGTTCACGGCGAATGACCTCCAGCTTCGGCTATCGCAGCGACCCTTTTACGGGTAGATCTGCCTTTCATTCAGGCGTGGACATTGCCGGACAAACCGGTGATCCTGTCTATGCAGCAGGAGCAGGCACCGTCTTGGAGGCTGCTTCTAGTGGAGCCCGCGGCAAGTGCATCATCATCCAGCATCCTGACGGACTCCAGAGCTGGTATATGCACCTGAGCGGCATGCAGGTGGCTCCAGGAGATCGTGTCCACAAAGGACAGACCATCGGTCTGCTGGGAAGTACCGGGAGAAGCACAGGACCTCATCTTCATTTTCAGATCGTCAAGCATAACCAACCTGTCGATCCATTACTGTATGTACAATGAGGATTTTGCAAAATTTTCACAATAAAAGATTGGGGGAAAACCATCATGTTTAAGGAATCCAAAAAAAAGCTCTCCACCCCAGCTATGGATACACTGCTCGCTAATGGCACCAGCTTTGAAGGTACAGTTGAAGCAGAGGCCAATATTCGGATTGACGGTCATTTTCAGGGCGATATCCGTAGCACTCGTACTGTCGTCATTGGAGAATCTGCTGTTGTACGTTCGGACATCTTCGCACAAGACGTCATTCTTGCCGGTAAGGTGTTCGGCAGCATTACTACAGAAGGACGACTGACCATTACGCCGACAGGTGAACTATACGGTAATACCGCGACCGCTGCATTGGTCATTTCTGAAGGCGGTGTACTGGACGGCACAAGTCAAATGAACCGAACAAAGGATGTAGAGTTGTCAACTTCTACGAATGAGCCAAACGACGAAACCCAATCTAGTTTCAGCAAAGACAGGGAGGACAGCCAAGCCGCTCTGCAATCCGAAGCAGGGTAAAATCAGGATATACTCCTTTAAATCCAGTGCATTCTCCATTCATTCCATAATATCCTCCACTCTGCGTTCCAAAAATAATTGGTATACCTTGCGTATGACGATTTTTCCGCACATATACAATGGAATCACCAAAATGATACCCAGAATCCCGAGCAGGTCGCCACCAACTAACAGTAAAATAACGACAGTCAACGGATGAATATCCAGCTGTTTACCAAAAACTATAGGTGACAGCCAATTATCCTGAATTTGCTGTGCAGCAATCACCACGACCAGCGACCAGAGCGCCATCGAAGGTGATTCGAGAAATCCAATAATAACCACGGGTATAGAAGCAGCCACTGCCCCCACATAGGGAATAAAATTAAGGAAAATCGAAATAACGGCGAGCAGCAAGGCATAAGGCAAACCAATAATTAAAAATCCAAGGAACATCATCACACCCAACGCGACATTGATCAGCACCCGACTGACGATAAAGCTGCTGAGTGCACTATCGATATCTTCCATAACCTCCAATGCGTCCTTGTGATATTTTTTAGGAAAGAAGTTTAGCATTTTAGGGCCAAACTTGCTCCCTTCCTTCAGCATGTAATAGAGCAATATGGGAAAGGTAGCCAATACGATAAAAAAGTAGGACACGAACGATACCAGCTTTACCGAATAATCAGATAGCGTCGAAAAGGCTTCGTTCAACGTATCTGACAGTTGTGACAGCGGGTCTTCACCCGGAGGCAGCACTTGTCTCAAGGATTGATTATGCCGCCATTGGCTCAATTGATCAACCAGACTTTTAATGAGCTTCGGCGCATTTTCAAATAAATTGGTTACTTGATCACGCAGCGTAGGCCACACACCCCATGAGAAAACAAACAATAACACTCCAATGACCAAATAAATCAGCAAGATGGAGATCGATCGTTTGATTTTTCTCCGTTCCATTACATCCACAATCGGCCTTAATAAATAATAGAGGAAAAAAGATAGCATTAACGGTACCACCAGCAAGCTGACCAAAGATACGAGAGGACTAAATATAAAACTTACTTTGGTGCCCAAGTAAATGATGAGTAATAGCATGACGATACCTGTAGTTACACGAAAAAAACGATTATTTTGCAGCATACCATGCGGCCCCCTCTGTTCTATTTCTCTCTACCTCTTTAAACGCAAAATGACCCTATTGATTGATTCTTGCTGAAAATAGATTACAATATACCCCTGCACGCAGAATATGTAACAAAAATGACATAGATACTGGATAAAACAGTGTTAAATGAGGATTTTGCAAAATCCTGAAATAACAAAAGGACGTCCAAATGCTGAGCATTTGAACGTCCTTTGTGTAACTCTAAGACACTGCGATTTAGGTTGAAACATCCCGTTTTACGAAAACCACCCAGGCAATGGCGATAAAAATTACATAATAAGCGGCCAGCACGGTGAGCGAAAAGGTTAGACTGGAACTTACCGTACCCGGCGGCATATCTAGATATTTTTTCAGATCCATATGCGTAAATAGTACGTATTTGGTCCATTCAAAACGATCTGTGCTGAACAAGCCAATAGAGTTATAGATTGTTTTGGTGAACATCATGAACAGCGACAGCCCAATCGCCAAGGCACTGGAACGGAAAACAGCGGACAGCATAAAAGCAAAGGCCATCGTCACGAACAAGGCAATATAGCTATACAAGAAGTTCAACGTTACGTAAGATATCGGATCACTGAACAGCGGAACAGAACCCGCTGGTGCATCCTTGGATAACATCAGCCATGAGGACAGCGTAACCATCAAGATCAAAATGATCGTTCCGAGCAAACTGAACAAAATCACGGATATATACTTGGACAACAATATTTTGCTGCGAGTCCAAGGTCGGATGAGCAGCAGCTTAATCGTTCCCCAAGTAAATTCACCAGCCACCGAATCAGCAGCTACAATGACCGTAAACGTCGTATTGAGGAAAAACGTAAACAACGTCGTCAACGCAATCCCATCCCACACACTGACCTGATCGGAAACCAGGGAGATCAGCATCGGAATCGCAGCAGTGATGACCGCCAGCAATCCCAGCATAATCCATGTGCGCACACGCAGGTAAATTTTCAGATTTTCGTTATGTACCAGTTTGAAGAAATCACCCAATAAACCCGCCTCCCGTCACTTCCAAAAATTGATCTTCCAGCGTACGGGCAACCGGGCGAATCGCATATACTTTAATTCCGTTTGCAGCCAGCAGGCTGTTCATCTCTGCGATCTGTTCCCGCTCCAGGTGAAGCAGCAGTTGATTACCTTCAACGCGTCCTGCTCCAGCAAGCGCATAGGCTTGTTCGGCATCATTTACCTCAAAAGCAATTTCCGCCGTCTGCACTTCCTCCCCTGTGTTCTTCAGTTGCTTGATATCAACCAGCCGTCCGCTCTGAATAATGGCTACACGGTCGCACATCAGCTCCATCTCGGACAACAAATGACTTGATACGAATACGGTAATTCCCTCCGTACGGGTCAATTGACGCAAATAATCCCGCAGTTCACGAATACCCTGCGGGTCCAAACCATTGGTCGGCTCGTCCAGCACAAGCAGCTTCGGTCGATGCAAAATCGCCTGAGCTACTCCAAGTCGCTGTCGCATCCCGAGCGAATAGGTTTTTACTTTATCGTGAATCCGGTTTCCGAGTCCCACCAAACGAATCGCTTCATCCACGCGTTCTTGGGTCACCCCAGGAGACATTCGCGCAAAATGCTGCAAATTTTGATAGCCTGTCAAAAACTTGTACATCTCCGGGTTCTCAACAATCGCTCCGACATGGGAAACGGCCTTTTCAAAATCAGTATTAATGCTGTCTCCACAAATATGAATATCGCCCTTGCTGATCGAAATCAGGCCAACCATCATACGGATGGTTGTCGTTTTTCCCGCACCATTGGGTCCAAGGAAACCAAATACCTGCCCCGCCGGAACATCCAGCGTCAGATCATCCACGATCGCTTTGGAGGAAATGATTTTACTCACACCCTCCATACGTATGACGGGAACCTGTCCTGTCGCTTGCTGCATGCTATGAAACTCCTTCCATCCGGAGTGAAGCTGTTATCCATTTACTGTACATTTCCGGTTTTGGAAGTATTGTACCATATTTAACCTTTTAGAAACACCTCGCAACCTCTATTCCTTGTCCTTGTATATCCAAAGCACCCGCCATTTCTCATCTTCCTGCGTCACATAACAAGGCTGTACGATATCAAAATTACCGAATCGGGTCTTGTAATGCTGAGTGACCGTAATACGGTAAACTTTCCCTAACTCTTCTCCATTCTGATCCGTACGAATGTCATATTCAGTCTGCGGCTCCCCCAGTTCAAACGTGAACGTATCCGTCCCCATATCCTGCATAAAAACGTGCGCACGCTGCTGTACATACGTAGATTTCTCGAATTTCTTTTTTATTTGCGAATGAAAAAGCTCCCATGAACCTCCGAAATTTCCCGATTGCTCCATCGTGTAGAACTCGTTCAGTGCTTCTACCGCTTGATCGCCCTCGCCTGTAGACATCACCCCACGCAGACCCAGCCACAGCAGCCATAACAATCCACATATGATGGCAAAATATAATAGCTTACGAACGAACGCCGAAGCCGCTCTTCTTCTAAACAGCACACACTGCCCCTCCCTCTGTTGGACTATACCGAATTCTCTACAGATGTATGTGGGACAAGCCTTTTTTAGAAGACTTTAGAAGAAAATAACGGGTGACCTCCCAACAGGGCACCCGCCTACATAAGGCTTACCTAAGGCGATATGGTAGTGGTAAGCATATGCTTCTCCAGCACTCCATGGATACGCTGGCGTTCCTGTTCATCCACCATGTAATAATACACCCCGTTGATTTTACGCCCATGTCCCTTCAGTTCAACGGTATCCGTCTGCTTGAGGGACGGACCGATCCGGGTCAGGAAGGTGGTCATATCGTCAAAGGTAATGTCTGTGCGAATCTGCTCCCCCGCTGCCTCCAGTATCGGTTTTACCCTCAACAGCCCTTCCTTGCTGATGGACTGGGCAAGAATTTGCTTGAGTAGCTCCCGCTGGCGAGCATTTCTTCCGAGATCCCCACGTGGATCATCGAAACGCATACGGGCGTAGGCCAACGCCTCAGCCCCGCTCAAGTTCAAATTACCCTGTGCAAAATGATGACCCTCATATTGAAAATCAAGTGGATTATGAACCTCGACTCCCCCCACAAGGTCCACCATTTTCGCAAACCCTTCCATGTTCATCTGTACATAGTAATCTATCGGATAGTTCAAAAAATGTTCTACCGTACGGATCGACATATCCACGCCCCCAAAAGCAAAAGCGTGATTGATTTTGTCCTCACGCCCCCTACCGATCAACTCTGTTCGCGTATCGCGCGGAATGTTGAACATCAACATAGAGCCTTCGGCAGGGTTAACAGACAAGACGATCATCGTATCCGATCGTCCTGGATCGTGAGACCGCCGATCTACGCCCAGCACCAGCACGGTGAACGGCTTGAACTGGGAGATGGCTGCCGGATTGGGTGTAATTGATCCAGAGTCTGTATCTACGGATCGCCCTGCTCCGCCCGTTGCAAGGGTAGAAACCGCCCCAGGCTGCACGATGCTGCGCGGATGATACATCGCATTCGCCGCTGTTTTAAAAGAATGATACACATAAGCGGTGTAGGCAGTAGCCCCTATGACCAATAACGCCGCAGCCCCCAATGTTATCTTCAGCCACCGTTTCATATGCAGCCTCCCCTTTACGGATTTACTACAGACTGATGACGATCTACATCCAGATTGTTCATCTGTGGCCTACCGACAGAATAGTATGCAAAGACGGATTGTCTGATTTGCTCCTCGCTATACACATTGCGTCCATCGATCATAATAGGATACTTCATAAGCTCATTCAGCTCACCCAGCCCGATTTCACCAAACTCCTCCCATTCCGTCAATAGACACAGTGCGTCGCATCCCTCTGCTGCTTCCCGTGCGCTATCTGCCCACGTTACTTCCGAGCTGTCCAGCAGTCTGCGGAAGTTAGCGGTAGCGATCGGGTCATATGCACGGATTTGCGCCCCTGCCTCCAGCAGCGACTGCATAATATCCAGCGCCGGGGCATCTCTTACGTCATCTGTATTCGGTTTAAAGGCCAGTCCCCATATACCAATCGTTGCTCCTTCCAGATCACCCAGCGCCTCTTTCAGCTTACGAATCACGTTAAAGCGTTGACCCTGATTCACTTCCACCACAGATTTCAGCAGCTTGAATTCATAGTCCACGTTGCCTGCAATTTGGATTAGAGCTTGTGTATCCTTTGGGAAACAGGAACCCCCATAGCCGATACCTGCAGACAAAAAGGAGGAGCCGATCCGCTGATCCAGCCCCATACCGTGTGCCACACGTGTAACGTCTGCGCCCACCTTTTCGCAAATATTTGCAATCTCATTAATAAACGAAATTTTGGTCGCCAAAAAAGCATTCGACGCATACTTGATCATCTCCGCCGAACGGATATCTGTGGTTACGATATTTGTCGTCAACGGCTCGTGCAGTGTAGTCAGCACAGCGGACACATGCGGATCGGAAGCTCCGATGATGATTCGATCTGGCTGTAGGGTGTCTATGACTGCTGAGCCTTCGCGTAAAAATTCAGGAACCGAAGCCACACCAAAAGAATAGTTTGTGCGGCTCGCAATCCAATTTTGAATACGTTCGTTCGTTCCGACAGGCACCGTGCTTTTGGTGACAATGACTTTGTAGCCATTCATGGCGTCTGCCACCTCGCAGGCTGCTTCTTCAATATAGGACAGGTTCGCTTCCCCGCCCGGCAGTGAAGGCGTGCCGACCGCCAAAATAACAATTTCAGCCGCCTCTACCGAAGCTGCCGTATCTGTTGTAAAGCTTAGTCGGCCTTGTTCTACATTATCTTTAATTAGAGCCTTTAATCCCGGTTCATAAATCGGCACCCCACCTGCACGCAACTGAAGAATTTTGTCCTCATTCTGATCTACACAGACGACGGTATTTCCGAGTGCGGCAAAACAGACCCCCGACACCAGCCCCACATACCCTGCACCTATTACACATAGCTTCAAAGCAACTCCCCCTTTTACATGCTGTCTCATTGCATCCTGCTATTACCGACTTCAATTCTCTATATCTCTTCCTGGAAGCCGATTATGATAAAGCGTAAGTCGTTTGTTTTGCCGATAAGATTTTAGAAAACGGTATACATACATCGGATTGTTATAGGCATACCTCTTCCATAAACGTCTCGGTTCGCAGATCAGACGATACAGCCACTCCAGCCCCAGCTTTTGTACCGCTAGCGGCGGTCTACGAACCTTTCCAGTGATATAGTCAAAGGCCGCCCCTACTCCAATCATCACGCCATGAATGCGGTCTTTGTTTCGATGCATCCATATTTCCTGCTTCGGGCAGCCTAAGCTGACGAATATGATATGCGCGCCAGACGCATTGATTTCATCAATGATCCGCTCCTCCTCATCTGGGTGAAGCTCACGAAATGGCGGTGAAAAGCTGCCCGCGATGCGGATCCCGGGGTAATCCTGTTCTACTCTTTCTTTTAAGCTATCCAGCGTATCCGGCGTACTGCCGTAAAAATATATACTCACCTTCGTCTGTGGCGCACGTTCGCACAACTTGAGCATCAGACTGGGACCATCTACCCGATCCTGATGCTCAAATCCGTACAGCTTGAGCGCCCATACCAACGGCATACCGTCCGGAGTACACAGATCTGCTTGAGTGAGCGCTTCGTAGAACTCGGAATGATTCCCGGCTGTGACAATGGAATGCGTGTTGCAAATACAAACATAGCCGTCCTTTCGTTCGACTGCCCATTGTTCCAGCATGTGTACCGTCTCCTGAAACGTAAGTGCTGCAATATCTGCATCCGCAATCCTTCCGACTCTATATTGGGGCAGCTGCTTCATAATCATGCTCCTCCATCGCCTCGCTATATATCGCCATCAGCTGCTTCACATTCACTTCTTCCGTATAGCGTGCAGCGTAGTTTTCCGACACCTTCTGTCTCATAACTGCATAGTTTTCATAGGCTACTGCACAGCGAATCACGGTCTTTATATTCTCCAAATCATCATGTTGAAAATGGAAACCCGTCACCCTGTCCTCTACGACTTCCTCCAGTGCACCGAGCCGGCTGCATAATACCGGAGTTCCAACAGAAAAAGACTCTACAATGGTCATGGGAAATCCTTCATACCAAATGGAAGGCACCATGACATACATGGCCCGGCTCATGCAATCCAGTACCGTGTCTCCATCCTGCTTACCGAGAAACCGAACATCTTCCTGTGGATAAGCAGCGGTCAATTCAGCCTTTTCCGGACCATCTCCAATGATGACCAGTCTCAATCCCCCCCGATCTTCCAACTGTGACCAAGCTTGCAGCAGATTGCGAACCCCTTTTTCAGCTGAAATCCGTCCCACGAACAATAAATAACGATCATTCGGGTCATATTGGGTTTTCACTGTTTTATGATGGACAAAATTTGGCTTTACCGCGATACGATCCAGTGGAATACCGCTTTCGGCAAATTTGTCCCGTGCAAACTCTGTCAGCGCGATATAGCGACTTACCTTGTGCTGCCATGTGCCGATCAGATCGTTGAACTTAATCATCGCCGCTACCGGAATCGTCTGAAGCTGTGAACCTCGATAGCATCCATGACGGATGGAATGCAGCAGCGTGCCGTGCAGACATTTTTCACAAACCTTATTCCCTCGCATAAAGGTTGCCGCCGGACAAATCAGCCTGTAATTATGCAGTGTCTGGACAACCGGAATCCCCAGCCGTTCACAAGCATGATAGACCGAAGGGGATATAACCGGAAAAAAATTATGCACATGTACCACATCTGGCTTCATCTGTAAAAGCAGCTTCTTGATTCTTTTGAATTCCGGCAGAGACCATGCCGCCTCTACCGCCAGCTTTGCCATGTTCGCTAGCCCTCTGCTTTGAATGCTGTCGTTGTGCACATAGTAATGCTCTGTCTCTATTCCTCTGGAACGCAGCATAGCCGATTCTTGCTCGACAACCTTGTCTTCTCCCCCGCTTTGCTGATAAAAGTTATGGATGATCAGCACCTTGCTTACAGGAGGGTTCATCTGTCTGCTGACCTGTTGGCTCACGTGGCTGCCCCTCTTTCCTGCGTTGATTGCATAGCGTGGTTAGAATTCTTGGGCTTGACCCCTTGATGGCTTACGATTTCATCTGCGATGTGATCCCACGACATACGCTCGACCGTAAGAAAAGCCTCCTCCGCCATACTTCGTCTCAGCTCAGCATTATCCAGCAAAGCGCCTATTCGACCAGACCATTCCTCTTCTGAAAAGCTTCTCAGCATCACCCCGCTCACTCCGTCCTCAATCAAGGTAACCGAGCCCCCGTTTACCGAAGAGATAATCGGGACGCGAAACAGCATACTTTCCAGCAGTACCATACCAAAAATATCGTATTGGGTCGGAAACAGCATCACATCCGCCGCTCCGTAAACCTGCCACAGATGACGTTGCTCCACTCTTGTAAAATGTATAATACTGTCCGTTATTCCCAATTCATGAGCATATGTCCAGTAGCGGTCTGTGTCCGTCTTCCGTCCATTCCCGACCATTAACAAAAGGCAGCTAGGATGCTTTTGGAGCACCCTTTTGAACGTACTCAGCATAAAACGTATATTTCTCCGTTCCTCCAGTACACCAACATACAGTAGTACCGGACGATCACCGATTCGACGCAGCTCATTCGCGACCTCACGGTTTTCCTCACGTTCTCCGCTTATGTCTTCACTGTTGTTGCTGATGTCACTGTTGAATGCTCTCTCTACTTTACTGCGATCTAGTCCGACTCCAATCGTAACCACGTTGTCAAAACCTTTATTCTCCAGATAGCGCTTGGCGAGATCGGATTTGACATAGGTACGGCGTAGAGATTTTGTTACCTTCGGCAGCAGCATAATATCGTACAGTTTGCGGATCAGCGCGTGCGTGTTATCCCGGTATGGGCCGTGATACAACGACAGCTTATCGGGACATTTACGGGAAAGCAGATAGGTCATGATCTGGTTGTATTCTGTAGTAATGACCAGACCATAAGCATCCAGAAAAGAATCTTTGAGAACATCTCTGTAGATGCTGTTGCTTAAGAACTTAAACCCGTGGAGCCAGATAATACGCAAGGTGCATCCTTCGTGACGGTAGACTTGTTCCAGATGGGTTTCCTTACGATCGTTGTAGTAAACAATGTCGCAATCATAGCCTTTTCGAACGAGTGCTTTGCCCAAACCGACTTCCTGTAAATTGTATGAGTCCCCGTTCACCTTGCTGGCAAAATTGCGGAGATACAATATTTTTCGAATCATCATCAGGGCTCCTGCCATTTCATATTGAGTGAGTTATGGAGCACGGAGGGTTCAGAGAACGCTGCGCGTTCCATTTGATCTTCCGATCGCTGTTGCAGTGGGATTCCTGGATATATAAAACATTCCGAGGTAGGAATCCCACTGCAAAGGCGAACGCTAGCGCTTCTTCAGATTCAAATGGACCGCTCCGCTGCTGACCACCGTGTCCATAAAGTCACCCCATTTAAAAAAAGGGAATGCTGGGTATGAAGTGCCCTCGCTGCGTGGATACGCGAGCAAATGCATGCAGGGCGCTGACCTCGTCGAACAGCTTGTGAGCTTGGTACGGTTATGGCAAGCTCACAAAACAACATGGAACTACTACCGCTAGCTGACCAAGATGCCTTAACTATGGCTAGACTGTCGCCTGTCCAGATTGTTATCCACCGGACCCTGTCACCCTGACAGAGAACTGTACAGAGCATTAATTACGCCGGGATGCATGCCCGGCATAGAAGTTCTAGGCGATAGGGCGAAGCTATCACCAGGCGGCTTTTACCTTCCCCACCCAATAGGCTGGGGGAAATTCTTTTTGGCGGCGGTGGGTAGCGGAGGGTAAGGATTTGAATCTGGAGAAGCGGCAGCGTTCGCCTTTGACGAGGGATTCCGCCCTTTTACAGGGCCTATTCAATCTAGGGAATCCCTCGTCAACAGCGATCGGAAGATCAAATCCGTCCCGCAGCGGACTTCCATCCACAAAAGTCGCTCCAGGATCAAATCCGTCCCGCAGCGGCCTCCCCCCTCCAACTTGAATGTTCCCGTTGCCTCTCCTCCGTCATCTGCATATTAAAATGATCTGCCCCTTTGAGCTGGGCAGCTGCCATATCTGCCACTAGAGTTACACTCGATTCCATCGGCACAAAGCGGTATTTGTAAGCTGTAAGCCGATGATCGGTTTCGTGAAATAAAATATCCTGAGCGTAATTCCCCCATCGGTCCTTGGGCATCAAATCAATGGTCATACCGGCATGCGCAGAGGGCAGCAGCATATTAGAGCCGTGGATGCCGATCACTAATCGGCTGGCTGCATATACCTTGCAGACCCGCAGCTCACTTTCCCGGTCGAAGCGTGTGACACGCTCATCAGAAATCCATGCCGGGAAACTCCCGGTACGCCCAAGTCCAGCGACTGTAAAGCGATGATCCGGGAAGCTTTCTCTCAGCCTGCGGAACAGCCGTATGATTTTACTGCGCTGATGATAAATTAGCGGTTTTAGCCCACGTTTGAGCTGCGGAAATTTCTGTACCGCTCTTGCGATATGATGGCTGCCGCTCCACAAGCGGTCTTCCCTCCATACGAAGGTAATGCGCGGCTCCGGCTCACGATCCTCGTTATAACGGGAGACACCTGTAAACTGCTCAATATCAAACTGATTGGGATGTGAATACGCCGGGCTGACATACACCTCATCAAAACGCATCAGTTCCTCAATCATCCGATGATGTAGTACAGGATAAAAGTTTCGTGCCCTGCTGAACGGCACATCAACCGTCCAAATTTCAGACACATATGCTGGCACCATCCACTCCAGCGACTTTTGCACAATGACGATGATGCCCAGGTCCGGCGATTGCTCGTATTCGCGTTGCACATTGAGCAGCTTGAGCAAAGCATGACCATACAAATAATCCATTGTGTTGACGATGATTACACGTGTAGAAGCTTTCATTTTATGCACGGTCATGCCGACTGCTAAGTCATAGGAAGGATTCATCAACGATTGTCGCAAAGGTTCTCCGAGCCATTTTCTCGACTTCGCATCACCGGTCAGAATATAGTCAGGCATTTCTACACGATAAGGTGAATACGTAGCATGGCCGACCCTCATGTCCTCAAGATATTCGCGTCCGCACCCCTCACACATAGTGCTGACACATACATGGATTCCCTGCCACAGCACCTCTCCACCACGTACCTTACCTCCACAATGCGGGCACTGTTCCTCATGCCGAACAAACGGTTTAATGGGTATCATGATTGTTCTCTCCAACTTTCGGTACTGTAATATGAACACGCCAGAAGGTCAGGATGGACTTCATCATCCAACCCAAATTAGATTTAACTTCCTTAAACAACAAATCTAATAGAAATACAGATATCGTAAAGGACAAAATCGTCGCCACTAACGACCCTCGGACACCAAGCAACGGGATTAGCGCGTAATTGAAAGCGATATTCGTGACCGCCCCCACCACCGAGGTCAGCAGCGTGTATCTGAACAAATTTTCATTGGTAATAAACAAGCTTTTAGCAACACTGAAGTTGGTGAAAAACAGACGAATCGCGAATAGAGACAACAGCGAACCTGCTTCGGTAAATTCTCTCCCATACAGCACAACCACTACCCATTGGGATAGAAAAAATAAAGGTACCGAGGTCACAAGAAAGCATATAAACATCAGCCGATACACCTTGGACAATGTCTGTCTGTATTCGTCGCTTCCTTTCTGCTTGGAACGTGTCACCACCGGAGCATAAGCCGTTGTCAGAACGACCGGAATGAAGCCCAACACTTCGATGAGTCGGAGTGCAACGGAGTATTGCCCAACCGCAGCGTTTCCCAGCAGTTCACCGATAATGACTTGGTCGATCCGTGCCTGTACATATACAGCGGAGGATGACAGTATAAGCGGCCAGCTGTGATTCATGATTCGCCGAGCTGTGGCTAAACGGAACGTCCATCGGTTCACACGTCGTCCTTCCTTATGGAAGAAATACAGCAGCAGCAGGCTTCCCAACAAAAACTCTCCATGAGCACACAACGCCACCATCCATATCGGAACACCCGATAACAACAAAATGATTTTGACAGTGGAGCCGAGAACAAAAGCGGTATTCTTGGCAACAACCGTGTATTTGGACAGCATCTGCGCACGAAACCAGTAGTCGATGATATCAAACAATTGAAATACCGAGGCCGTAGCCAAGATCAGATTGATCAACCGTACCGAACTGTCTTCCGGTCTGAGTAGTGAAATGAAGGAATAGGACAGTACAATGGCTATTAGAGTACCTAACAATTTCAACAGAACCGCCGTACCCAATAGCTCATGCTCATCCTTGGGGTCTTTGACAAGATCGCGTACTAATATAGAATCAAAGCCAAGGGTCGTAAAAATCAGAAACATCCCGAAAAAGGATTCCGCATAATTCCACTTTCCCAGTTCCTCTGGTCCCAACACTCTCGCCATGATGATGCTGACTGCCAGGCCGAACACCATGCGAATCATTTTGTCACCGAACAGCCAGGATGTATTCACCAGCAAACTTCTGCGCGGTTTGGCGCGTTTTTCGACTAATGTCATAGGTTTTACTCCATCTTGAAAAAATGACCTTGCGTACAGCGAAGAGACCCCCCGCCCAGGCGGATGGCCTCTCCATCTCTTACACGACGACAGAAGCTTCAACTGCAGCCTGCCTTTTTACCCGCTCCAAGTCTGTATCCACCATCATACGAATGAGCTGCTCGAAGCCTACTTCCAATCGCCAGCCCAGCTTTTCTTTCGCCTTGGCACAATCGCCGAGTAATAGATCTACCTCTGCCGGACGGACAAATTGAGGATCGATCACGACGTAATCCTCATAATTTAAACCTACATGGGAAAAGGCAATTTGCAGCAGTTCACGCACAGAATGCATTTCTCCCGTGGAAATGACGTAATCATCCGGTTGATCCTGCTGAAGCATCAGCCACATCGCCTTTACATAATCCCCTGCAAAACCCCAGTCTCGCAGTGAATCCAAATTTCCCATGCGCAGCTCTTGCTGCAACCCCAGCTTGATACGAGCTACCGCATCCGACACTTTACGCGTTACAAATTCCAATCCTCGACGTGGGGATTCGTGATTGAACAGAATGCCAGAGCAAGCAAACATATCAAAGCTTTCACGATAGTTCACTGTAATCCAATGGCCGTACACTTTGGCAACACCGTAGGGACTACGTGGGTAGAACGGGGTCGTTTCTGTCTGCGGTGTCTCCAGCACCTTACCAAACATCTCGCTGCTTGACGCCTGGTAAAAGCGCGCTTCCGGTTTGGCAATTCGAACCGCCTCCAGCATATTGGTGACAGATAATGCTGTAATCTGCCCTGTAGCCAACGGCTGCGGCCATGAGGCCGCTACGAAGGATTGAGCAGCCAAGTTGTAGACCTCATCCGGGTCGGACTGCCGGACGGCTTCAATCAATGAAGCCAGATCGGTCATATCACCGGAAAGCCAGTGGATGTCATTCTGGATATGCGCTACATTTTCAAAGTTCGGTGTGCTGGTTCGTCTGCGCATCCCGTACACCTCATAATCTTTGGATAGCAGCAATTCAGCCAGATAGGACCCGTCTTGCCCGGTAATTCCTGTGATCAGCGCTTTTTTCATTCCAATTCCCCCACCGTTTTTTTATTGTTCAACCAGATCCAGACCTTGAAATGCCTGATACACAGACTTTAATCCCTCTTCTAGTGAAATACGCGCCGACCAGCCCAGCCCGGAAATTCGGGATACATCTACCAACTTACGCGGCGTTCCATCAGGAGCGGAGGTGTTAAAGGTAATTTCTCCCTCATAGCCGACTACATTCTTCACTCGCTCAGCCAGCTCACGAATGGAGATATCCTCACCTACGCCGATATTTACAATTTCATTTCCCTCATAATTGTTCATTAGGAATAGACAGGCCTCAGCCAAATCATCAGAATGAAGAAATTCTCGCCGCGGCGTACCAGAACCCCATACTTCTACAGTCGGAGATTGATTCAGCTTGGCTTCATGAAACTTGCGGATGAGCGCAGGCAACACATGAGAAGTCTGGAGATCAAAATTGTCGCCCGGACCGTATAAATTCGTCGGCATCACAGAAATAAACCGGGTTCCATACTGACGGTTGTAAGACTGACACATTTTAATCCCGGCAATTTTAGCAATCGCATAGGCCTCATTAGTAGGCTCCAGTTCACCCGTGAGCAGATATTCTTCCCGTAACGGCTGCGGAGCAAATTTAGGATAGATACAGGTAGAACCTAGGAATAATAGCTTACTTACATTTGCCCGGTATGCCGCATCAATCACATTTGTTTGTATAAGCAGATTGTCACGGATAAAATCAGCCGGATATTCGTTATTCGCCAAAATCCCACCAACCTTGGCCGCTGCCAAAAATACATAATCCACAGGCTCTGTTTCAAAAAAATGATCTACTGCCTCTTTATTACGTAGATCCAGCTCACGGCTTGTGCGAGTAATAATATGACGGTAACCCGCTTCCTGAAGCGCTCGGACAATAGCGGAACCCACCAGTCCGTGATGCCCTGCTACATATATGTTGGAATGAAGATCCATACTTATCCCCTACCTTCTTCGTGAAAATGAAAGACTTTAATACGCATCCTTGGAGCCTAGCAGCACACGAAATGTTTTCAGCATAATAATCATATCTGTGCGGAAACTGCGTCTGGATATGTACTCCAAATCCAGTTCTACCATCTGGTTAAAGCTTAGATGATTACGGCCGCTGATCTGCCATAAACCAGTGCAGCCCGGTGTAACCGTCAGACGCAGCTTATCCCTCACTGTGTAATCATGGACCTCTCTTGGCAATGGGGGTCTGGGTCCTACCAGACTCATCTGCCCACGCAGTACATTGAACAGTTGTGGCAACTCGTCGATGCTCGTTCTGCGAAGAAAGCGACCCACACGGGTAATTCGGGGATCGTCCCGCATTTTGAACATCGCACCCTCAATTTCATTTTCCACCAGCAGTGCAGATAATCTGGCTTCGGCATCAGACACCATGGAACGAAATTTGATCATGCGAAACGGCCGCTCATTTTTTCCAATACGTACTTGATAAAATATTGCACTTCCTTTGGGGTCCTCCAGCTTAATCAGCAAAATGACAAGCAGAAATACCGGGCATAGCACGATGATTCCAATGAAAGACAATATAATGTCCATGCTTCGCTTCACAAACGGGTATACGTTCCATCCTTGCCGCCGTTCAAGCCCATGAGCGACCGAATAAACATCCACTGACGCACCCCGCACTTCGACCTCATTCGAGCGGGAAGAAGACACGTCTCATCACCTCGCTCCTTATTAATAAGTATTATTTATACATTGTTAAAAGAATTTTATATACTCTCATTTTCCTCCTTTTTATTCATGTCAGATTGCGTTCCTCCATCCCCCGCTCGGCACGGGTATTCGAACGCTTCACATTATTAAGTACTACGCCCAGAATGCGTGCCTTTACTCTTTCCAAATTCGCTTTTGCTTTCTTGACGACATCCTTTTTGACCTTCCCTGCCTGCACCACCAGAATGACTCCGTCACACATGGCGCTTATAATGAAGCCATCCGGAAAGGACAGCAACGGCGGTGTATCCATTAGGATCACGTCATAATGTTCTTTCAGCTCAACTAGCAGAGCATTCATTCTGCGAGAACTGAGCATCTCGGACGGATTGGGCGGGTTCGGTCCGGCTGTAATTGCATGCAGATGGTCAATCCCGGTTTCTTGAACCACATCCTGCCATGCCTGTTGATTGGCAAGCACCCGTGTCAGCCCTGTATGATTACGCAAACCAAACATATGGTGCAAGGAGGAACGGCGCAGATCCATATCCATAATCAGCACCTTTTTCCCCTCTTGCGCATAGGTTACAGCCAAATTGCTAATTGTGACCGTTCTGCCTTCACCCGCCTGAGCGGACGCCACCATCATAACCTCAATCGGCTCGTCTATAGAAGAAAACTGGATGTTAGTGCGAAGCATGCGGTACTCCTCCGAAACGGAAGACTGAGCATGTAGGGATGTAACGAGCTGATTATTGATTAATCGCGGCATATTGCCCTTCACCTACCTGTTTAGGAGTTGTAGTGGAGCTGTCAGAGCGTTTATCTTCTTTTTTCATTTTCGTAATCAGGGCTAGGGTAGGCAGACCGAGTTCTATTTCAATATCCTCTTCATTCTTAAATGTATCATCCAGTACCTCCAGCAGAAACGCCAAGCCTATTCCCAACAATAAAGAGGTGGCAAAAGCAATAAATATCTGTATAGTGGCATTACTGTTCACGGGAACTGCTGGATCATTCTGACTGGCTTCGCTTAGGATGGTGACATTGTCCATTTTCATGATAGAGGGGATTTGCCGTTTGAATACTTTGGCTACCGCATTGACGGTTTTCACAGCCTTCGTATACGATAAATCGCGGATTGTTACATCCATAACCTGTGAATCACCTGCGGTGTTCACTCTTAATTTTTGCGCCAATGCTGACGGAGTGACCTTAAGATCGGGGAAGCTGGCGACCACCTGATCCATAATCGCCGAGGAGATCATAATTTGCTTATAGGAGTTCGTTAAGGCTATATTCGTTTGAACTACACTGTAATCGACGACACCTGCACGATCCGGTCGTGGCGTCTGGTTGATAATGAGCTTTGCGGTAGCTTCATAAATCTGCGGGGTAAAATACATATTTTTTATGCCCACTACAGTACATACTAGCAGTACGATGCTACCAATCAACCACATTCTTTTACGGATCAAACGGATGTACTCTTTCAACTGCACAAGACCAGTCCTCCCTGATTGACTTGTTTTCGATGCAATAACGCTTGTACTGATCCTCTGCATAACGGGGAAAAGAACGGTGCATGACCCTCTAATCTATAGTAAAATGTTGTATAATAGCGCATAGAAGGTCTAGCCAGCGAATAAGCACAAAATGCTCATCATCGGTGGCCTCTTAGGGTATATAAACGAAGACATCAGTGAAAACTATTAAATAAAGATACGTTATGTAACTTACATAACTAATTTATGATACAAAACGTATCTTGTCAAGCGTAAACTTGCTTTTTTACCTTTCTTAACCTTGCCTTCAGGAGGAAAAACGGATGAATTATGGCACCCGCATCGCTGAATTACGAGAACATAAGGGATTAAAACAAGAGGAACTAGCACAATCCCTCGGAATTACGCGGGCAGCTCTTTCTCACTATGAAAAAAATAGGCGCAAGCCAGATTTCGAGATCCTGACCAAGCTCGCTGATATTTTCGGGGTAACGATTGACTACTTGGTGGGACGTACGAGCCATCCGGCGGCAATATTGGATTCAGATGTGAGGGAATTTGTGGACCAGCTTGAACTGTCCGATGAGGATATTCTGCAACGTTTCAACCTGACCATTGATGGACGCACCTTGTCTGAGGAAGAAGCCAAACGTTTTATTGCATTTGTCCGAATGGAACGAATGATGGAATAAAGAAAGCGGCCGACTGCTTCACGTCTCGCTCAAGTAAGACCAGCCGTTGGAATTTACACGCGCTTGTCCTTCCGGTATGTGGTTCCATCCGCGTCGCTTTCTAGCCATTCTGGCATCGTGAACCCACATTGGAGCAAAATGTCCCGGATGTCCAAGTGGATGGCAGCTTTGTCTGCTTTCTGTACGTTGTTTTGAAAAAGAGGGTTGTTCCCCCCTAATTCTGTCTCCTTGTTCATTCAGCACTAACCTCACTTTATTATTCTTGGTCACCGGAAAGAAATTTCCCACAAACCTTGTATGTATAGTCACGAACAAAACTATTATATATGAATACACACCTGCAATGTTGTCGTCTTATGACGAGAATAAAAAAGGATTTTCTTATTTTTTTCTTCATTATACGTAAAGTATTGGCAAATCAGAACGATTTTCCAACAAAAAAGAACCTGTCAGGTCCTATTTTCTCCTGATAGGTTCTTTTTTGTTTTATTTCGAAATGATGTTAGGTATTCGAACTCTAAGGTCCTATATGCATTCCGATCTGATTAAGCGGCCTCGGCTGCCTGGGAAACCTGAGTACCTCCGGTCGCTCGGACTTTGTAGACATAGTGGCCTCCGGCTTTTACCGTGCGGTCTGTATACGTGCTTCCCGCTACTTGCGAGGCAATCACCTGATAGGCCCCGTCGGTTCCGTCAGCACGCAGCACATCATAGGAAGATACGCCTTCTGCCTGAAGCCAATTAATCTCTACCGCCCCATCCTGAACAGAGGCAGCCTTCACCCCTGTTGGAGCTGAAGCTGCGGTCTGATCTGTACTTTTTAATTCCAAAATATATTGTACCGCTTCGCCAGGACCCAGCTTTTCTTCAAAATCAAGGGCAGGAGAAGCCTTGAGCCCTGATATGGAACGCTGTGCCTGACTGTAAGTGGAACCCGCTCCAAAACGTTCACCCGTGTACAAACCGGCATTCGGCATTGTCACCCGTACACGAACGGTCTGCGTGGTGGATTCGAAATTCACTAGATTCACCAGCAATTTGTTTGAAGTAGCGCCGCTACCTGCCAGCGGTTTAAGCTTGGACGTATCCACCGCACGCACATACACCATTTTATCCTTGGTATCCTCTGGATTCAGCACTGTATAAGTCAGAGGTTTTCCATGGGTGGCATAGGCTAGACTCAAGCGTCTCATGATCTTAACACGAGTGTCCTGTCCCTGCCCGAACGGATAAATTTCTGTGTTGGCCGGGTTATGACTTTGCAGATCGAAGCCTGTTTTAAACAGCGTATAATCTTTATAAAAAGCAGCGTGCTGGATAAACATATCGGCAAACCCAATTTGTGAACGCATAATCCGGTCGAATGCGGCTGCTTGTGGCTGACTAGCCCCATAATCTGGATTATCTCGATGCGTATCATTGGTACCGAACTCCGTGTTCAGCATCTTCTTCGCCAGTCCGTCGCTCGAACCGCCGAAGGTTTTCAAATTTTGAATGAAGCTGCCCCCGCCCTCTTCATTATACGATTCACCGTAGGCGTGTCCGTTGGTCAGGTCAGTGACTTCCTCCAGCTGTTTACGCTGCGCCGGGTCTCGCTCCCATCCATCCGGATCACCGCATTTTTTCGTACCTCCGGTTTGATTTTTGCACGCCTTGGTAGAGTACGTCGGCCAGTAGGCCCAACCCGGCGCTACCGTTTTGAGATGCGGTGCCAATTGCTTCCCTTCCGTATTCAACCACTTAGCTACAGCCAGATTTACCGCCTTGGAGCGATTAAATAATCCAGGTTCGTTATCTACTTCATAATATTGAAGATAAGAACCGTATTTTTTTACATAATCGCGCAACTTTTGCTTGGCCGTTTCTGGCAGAGAACCATCTTTTTGCAGCTTGATATCACCTGTATATAAATACAAAGCAGACGATTGCATATTATACTGCTTTAACGTTTGATAGTAATCATCCACGTCTGTACATGCCTTGCCCACATTGCTGGCACAGGTGACCCTCATGACATTGCCACTATAAGCAATTCCCAGCCATTTGAGAACGTATGGTAAATGCTTAACTGCACCCTGATCATAATAAAATTCTTTATTGTTCACATTTGTTCCGGTCAGTATATATTTACCGTGTACCGGTTCGGTCGCAGGTGAAGCTAACGTCTCCAAGCTCAAGTCATCCCAAGTCCACCACACATTTTTATCTTCTGCAGAGGAGCAGTATAGGCAGCGCGCTGTCTTTAGCTTGAGTACGTTAACACCGCTTTGCAATTGCTCTTTGGGTATATACAGCTCGTAGTTGTTTTTGAAATTATAAGCACTCCCAGTACCGGATACTCCGGCAATCTGAATAATACCGGACAGCTGTTGATTTGAAAATACAGCCATTTGTGGGACTGCTTTGCCCGCATCTAAAATCCGAACACGGAATATCATACCATTGGGAGGAATCTGATTCAGCTTATACTGGAGTGTCAGTTCAGGGTTCGTGGACGCATTCAAACCGGGAGGAATATCTCCACTGCTGAGCAATACCGGAACTGTTGTACTCTCTTCTGCTACCGACAACGCTGACATTGCTCCTTTAGCAGATGATTCGGTAGAGGCAGCTGCTGTAGAAATGTCGATATTATCCCTGCCGACCACACCTTTGAATTCCGCTGAAGAGTCATCCCTCTGCCCCAGCTTCCATACTGGACTGGCAGCTGCTACTTTATCCGTCTGCAATTCTGCGCTTCTTGAAGGCGTGTATATAAACCAAGCGATCATCGCTATAGCTACGATCGCTAGTAGTCCAGATAAAACTACTGTATACCTATGGGATAACCATTTTTTTATCATATGATCGACCCTCTCTCCTCAAATTTTTGGACCGGGAAAGAGTATTAATCAAGGAAGAAACAAAGCGTTTCCGGGAATCACCGCTTTCGCTTCATGCTGACTTTCCCACATTAGACGTGCCATCGCGTCGCCTTTTTCATCATAGTATTCTACTTTTAAATCTACCATTTTGCCTGCTTCCAAAGTCATACTGCCTTTACGCTCTGTCCAGCTTTGTTTGAACCAGCTGTCAATCACCAACTTGCCGTCTACCCATACACGGATACCATCATCGGATATCGTGGTGAACGTATAGGTCTCGCTATATTGCGGTTTGATTTTACCCGTCCAGCGAACCGAGAACTGATCGGCATTCACCTTAGGGTCAGCGGCATTGGCACGCCAGTTGTAGTCCAGCTTGCTATCTGTACGGATCAAAACAGGACTTCCATTCAAATTCATATTGTTAAAATATTCGCCACGCAACCCGTTCACATATACCACATCAGGAACAGAAGGAGGAGTCGGAGCTGGGGGAACGATCACTACTGGCGGAGCCGGGATAGGCTCACTTTGTCCCTCGTCCGGTAAGGTCGGTATATCTGTCCCAGGTGGTTGAATCGTTTCCAATCCATTCTTCACATCATCCCGCGTCAAACTCCTCGAATCATTCATATAATCCTGAATTTGATTTGTTGTGTTATTCTCAGTCAGCATCTTGCCCCAAGTCATGGAATATACCCATTTAGGTTGAGCCTGCAACACCTCAGAACTAGGCATCTCACCGTGCTCCCCAATGGCAATCGGCTTATTCCGTGCCAGCCCAAGCAGACCTTCGTAATGACTTTGCTTAAAATCATTGTTGTAAATATCTACTGCCAAGATGTCCACTCTGTCATCCCCCGGGTATTTCGGGGTGTACGGGACAGTATACGAATTGGGCGCATTCGGACTCCATACCCACAGCAGATTGTTCAATTGATGTGTGTTGGTAAAACGGTCGTACATGATATTCCATAGCTGATTGAAATTATTTTTGTTTCCCCACCAGAACCAGTCGCCATTCATCTCGTGGTAAGGTCTCCACAAAACCGGAACCCCTGCATCACGAAGCTGCTTTAACGATACAGCGGCCTTATCCAGATCGGCAATGAGGAGGTTATACTGCGTAGTACCTGGGGTCACGTATTTGTTGAACTCTGTCTGACTTACTTTCGCCTGTACATTGGCCCAAGTCAGTGGCCTACCTGGTAGCGCTTCATGAAAAGTCATCGTCACAATACCACCGGATCTGTCCCAACGGATAGCACTATCGACGACATTTTTACGTTGCGCTGCTTCTGTAGCGTCAGATTGACCAGAGATAGCTCCCATCTCATAGCCGTGTACACCTACATATGCCTGACTGATTTTTTGGACCTTGTTACTTAATTCATCCGGACTTTCCAAATAATCATGCTGACCGGTGACTATTTTTTTCCCTGAGATGTTGAGTAAATAATTGTATAGTTCACGGGCCTGAGTAGAAGCGTCCGAATTAACAGGTTGTAATGAAGCGGCATTCGCCACAGACAGAGAATCACCAAAACCGACGGGCAACAATGAAAAAAGCATAACAACGGGGAGTACATGACGTATCAGTCGATACAGAGGAATAAAATTGAATCTCACTTTCGCTCTTCCTTTCGGTAGCCAGGCTGCCATCCTTGTGGAAGGCCCTTTAGCTTTGCGTACCTGCCTTTCGACAGGGCTGCGTTTATCGTTGGAAGGAGTTTGGATTCCTTCTTACCCTAAGTATCGACTTTATTTTACCAAAATTTAATAGGTCATGTTCATGAATTTACAGGTTTTCGCCCAAATTCGACAGTTTGAGCCATGAATTTTCATGAATTTGTCTTTTTTTCGTTTTTACGAAAATAATTATGAGATAAATTGGTGACGGGAAATTTCATTCCAATCCATACAAAAGCGGACAATATCCTCTTCAACCAATTCAGAGCCAGTCTGCACCTCAATAAAATCCACATCTGTCACAGCCAAAATGCTATGCTTCGTCCCTTCAGGAATGCGGACTACATCACCAGCCTTTACTTTGTGTAGCTTCTCATTCAAAATAATTTCCGCTTCACCGCTAATAATGGTCCAGATTTCACTCCGTTTGAAATGAAGCTGGTAGCTGATATTTTTGCCTTTTCGTACGCGGATTCGTTTGGTCAATACCTCGTTACCCTCGTCATATTTGACATAATCCACAACCCGATACTGCCCCCAACGACGTTCTTCATACATTGGACGCTGATCATGAGCCTTGAGCACTTCTTTAATACGAGGACTTTCTGCCTTATTGGTCACAAGAATGCCATCCGGGCTAGCCGCTACAATCAGATCATTCGTTCCAATGATCGCCACAGGAATGTCTAACTCGTTAATAAGACTCGTATTGACGCAATCCTCCGTTACTACACCTCTGCCCACTTGTTGATTAGACATTTCTTCTGTGAGCGTATTCCAAGTACCTAAATCCTTCCAAAAACCATCATACGGAAGAACTACAATGTCCTTTTCCTTCTCGACTACTTCATAGTCAAAACTGATTTTTTCCAGAGATGCGTATTGCTTTTGCATTTCTTCATAATTCAGCGGCAATCCCTTGGATGCCAAGATATCCAGCAAATAACTTAATTTGAACGCAAAAACCCCGCAGTTCCATAGAGCATTGCGTTCAATCAGACGCTCCGCCTGCTCCCGGTCGGGTTTCTCTTGAAAATGGCTCACTTCGCGGTAGCCAGTGCTACCTTGGGTGGCATCGTTTTTCGGAATAATGTAACCATATTTCTCTGAAGGATAGGAAGGGACAACCCCGATTAATGCAAGCTTGCCTTCACTCTCCTGAAGCGTATGTTCCAGTTGGGCTACGGAGGCGAAGAAAGCATCCTCAACATAAGGATCTACAGGCAATATAGCTACAATTTCATCAGGTGAAACACCTGCAATGGAATATAAATAAGTCGCTGTCAGCGCAATCGCAGGAAAGGTGTCTCTGCGTTCTGGCTCAACAATGATACGCGTATTCGGCCCAACCTGACTCTGGATCATTTCGACCTGTGCTCTCCCTGTCGCAATAAACGAGGATTCTGATAATCCGTTGTCTCCCAATTGTCTCCATACCCGCTGTACCATGGATTCCGAAGTCCCCTCCGGGCTCTCCAGTACCTTCAAAAATTGTTTGGAACGGGAATCGTTGGACAAAGGCCATAATCTTTTACCGGAACCACCAGACAAAAGTACGAGCTTCATAACTCTCCACTTCCTCTCTATAATGTATGGGTGATCGGATGGGGCAGGGTTGAGTAGTCCGCTACGGGCTGGATTTGATCTTACGATCGCTGTTGGACCGGGATTCATTCGATTATATAAAATCGTATATAGGTTTGAATCCCGGTCCAAAGGCGAACGCTATCGCTTCTCCAGATTCAAATCCACCCCTGCGCTACTCAAAAATGCATCATGCCGATCATACCGTTTATTGCAAAAGGCGCGACCGGACATTATTAAGTCCGGTCAGCCTGTTAGCGCTCACGCGCTCGGCCCAGCCGCGAGGCGCTTTGATCGGAAGGAGCGGCATCAACCGCGCCGCTCCTTCCGATACGCCCTTCCTACTCCCATCCCATAAGGTGGGAGTTTAAAACTGTGACTCCACGGCGGAAAGCAACGGAGCGGGCAGAATTGTTCTGAAGAAGCGTCAGCGTTTGCCTTTACCCCCGGATTTTAACCTTTGAATGTTTTACACAATCAAGAAAATCCGGAGGTAACAGCAATCGGAAGAACAATCTGCACGCGCAGCGCCTCCCCCACCACCACAGTCACTTTTAAGCTTCCACTTTATCTCTGTTCCACCCACTCATCCGCGGACGACCCACGGAATAGTATTCCAGCCCGGAGCCTTGAATCTGTTCCTCAGCGAATACGTTACGACCGTCAATTAGAACCGGTTTGCGCAGAAGGGAGGCCAGTTGTACGAGATCGACCTTTTTGAACTCTTCCCAATCGGTCAACAGGCACACAGCGTCGCTACCTTCGGCGGCTTGCTGTGGGGATGAGCACCACACAATATTCGGGTGATCCACGTGCTCCTTGAATTTATCCATCGCAATGGGATCATACAGCTTGACAATTGCGCCTGCCTGAATGAGCGTTTCTACGATTTCCAGTGCTGGAGCTTCGCGGATGTCATCTGTATTTGGCTTGAAGGCGAGGCCCCAAATGCCAATCGACACACCGTTCAGTTGACCCAGCGATTCACGCAGCTTGGATACGATCATAAATCGCTGGTCGGTATTCACCTCGACCACCGATTTCAACAACTTAAATTCATAGTCTACATTACCCGCAATTTGGATAAGCGCATTTGTGTCTTTTGGAAAGCAAGAGCCACCATACCCGATCCCTGCTTGTAGGAAAGAGGAGCCGATCCGTTTGTCCATACCCATACCATCAGCCACACAGGTTACATCGGCGCCAACCTTTTCGCAAATATTAGCGATTTCGTTAATGAACGAAATTTTAGTTGCCAGGAACGCATTGGACGCGTATTTGATCATTTCAGCACTACGGATATCCGTCACATAGATTTTATCCGTGAACACCTGATGCAGAGTGACCATTGTTTCACGCAATCCAGTATTGTCCAAACCAATAATGATGCGATCCGGATGAAGCGTATCATTGATAGCTGAGCCTTCTCTCAGAAACTCCGGCGCAGATACGATATCGAAAGACAAACTCGTGTGACGAGCCAATACGTCCTTAATCTTTTCGTTCGTTCCGACAGGTACAGTACTCTTGGTCATAATAATCTTATACCCGTTCATGGCTTTCCCAACATCAGCAGCCGCCTGTTCAATGTAGGACAAGTTCGCCTCGCCGTTAGCCAGAGAAGGCGTACCTACCGCCAAAATGACGATATCCGACCGGCGTACCGCATCAGCCAAATCCGAAGTAAACTCCAATCGACCTGCTTCCAGATTCAGCGCAATCAATTCCTCAATACCCGGTTCATAAATCGGAGATTCTGCCCGGTTCAACATGTCGATTTTGTACTGCTCCAGATCGACACAAATCACCTCATTACCTTTTTGCGCAAAACATACACCCGAGACGAGCCCAACGTATCCAGTACCAATTACAGCCAGCTTCATTCCGTTCATCCTCCTTTTAGAAAGTTCACATAGGCTTGTTCTACATACTTTTTTAGTTGATCCTTGAAGTTATCTTCATCAAATTTGCGGGCATGGGTAATGATATCGTCCACATTCCATGCATGCTGCTCGACCTTTGCGACGGCCTCTAGCACATCCTCTACTTGATGCTTGCGGAAAAATACGCCGTTCACATGAGGAACAATCGTATCCAGCGCTCCCCCACCCTGAAAAGCGATAACAGGCCGTCCGGCCGCATTCGCCTCCAAAGGCGTAATACCGAAGTCCTCTTCGCCCGGAAAAACGAGCGCTCGGCATTCTGCCATCAGCTTGTTAACCTCTTCGTCCTCAAGCCTACCGAGGAACTCAATGTTCGGGGCAGCCATACCTTCGAGTCGTTTACGATCTGGTCCTTCACCCACAATGCGCAGCTTGAGACCGTTACGTTTGAATGCTTCGATCGCGAGATCGATGCGCTTGTAGGACACCAATCGGGATACGATCAGGTAATAGTCACCGATGTTTGTAGCGCGTTTAAAACGGGATGTATTAATAGGTGGGAAAATGACATCCGAATCCCTTTGGTAATAGTGCAAAATTCTTCTTTTAACAACCGAAGAGTTGGCGACAAACTGGTCTACGTTGCGCGAAGTTTTGGCATCCCATGTTTTCAACCGGTTCATGTACAGCTTTAGCATGTTTTTGAGCAGGTTGGATTTGGACTGCCGGGCCATATATGTATCGTAATCCCAGGCAAACCGCATCGGTGTGTGACAATAACAAATGTGAAACGTATGTTTGGGTACCTGGATGCTTTTCATAAATGCACTGCTGGAGCTTAAAACAATATCGAAATCCCTAAAATCAAAATCACGGATAGCGATGGGATATAGCGGCAGCACTCCTTTGAAGTTGGCCTTCACTCCTGGGACTTTTTGTAGCCAAGTGGCTCTAATATCCGCATCTTTCAAGTTACGCGACAGGCGGTCGTCGCTGAACACCGTTGTGAAGATAGGAGCCTCCGGATACATATCGTGGAATACCTCTACTACCCTTTCCGCTCCGCCCATTTGGATTAAGTAATCGTGTGCTATCGCTATTTTCATCTAAATCATCCTTTAACGCGAATGTCGGTCAGACTCCTGCCAACAAACCCTTATAGTAATGAACTATATCCTTAACTGTGTTCTCGATGACAAAATGCTTCTTGACCCGTTCCATCCCTCTCTCACCCATCTGCTGACGTTCCTGTGGATGCTCCAACATCCAGCGGATGGCTTCTTCCAGCTTAGCCGGGTCACCCGGTTCAATAAGTAGCCCGGTTTCATGGGGTACCACCGTTTCCTTGGGTCCACCCTCATTGGAAGCAATCACTGGGAGACCAGCAGCCATGCCTTCAATAATGACCTGGCCGAATGGTTCTGGTGTGATAGAGGTATGAATCAGCAAATCACAACGCTGCATCAGGCCTTGAATGTCATCGACGTGCCCCAGCAGATTGACATTAGCCAACCCGTATTCGCGCATCGTAGACTCTAATCGTTGCTTGTATTCCTCTTCTCCGAACAATGCATCTCCAGCCAGCCAGAATTTCACGCGCTGATCTGGTAAAAAGGAACGTGCCGCCTCCAGTAAAATATGCTGTCCCTTCCATTCCGCCAATCTGCCGACCAATACGACGTTAAACGAGTCATCACCACGTGAATGCGCAGCCGTGTCACGTGCTGTAATTGCTTTGGCAAAAGCGGAATAAACGACGAGCGTTTTTTTGTCCGGGGGTAACTCCAATGCACTCAGCGTGGACTTGGAATTGGCAATCACTCCGTTGGGCAAAAAGCGGGACATCAGCCGAATCCCTTTGGCTACAATCGGCTTCAGATACGGCGGACCGATGTGGTCACGGATATGCCAGATCAAGGGCAGCTTCGCCGATTTGGCAGCTACTGTACCATACAGTGCAGACTTGAGCGAGTTCGTGTGAACGCACACGACCTTTTCCTCACGCAGCAAGGGCGCAAGTTTTCTACCGTATGCCAGCAAACGAAAAGCTGCCGCAGGCGCACCTAGATTCACGGCGTTCCGTCCCCGATTGCGAATCGAATCGTCCAATGGAACGATGCGCACATCAATATCACGCTGCCGAAGCCGATCTGCCAAATCACCATCCTCTGCCAAAATAACGAGCGGGTCGATATGTTCCCCGATATTCGTCAGTATGTTATACAAAGCGACTTCGCCGCCGCTCCATCTTGCCGTATGGTCAATATAAGCTACTCTCATCATTTCGCCGCCGCCTTTCTGTCAAGGACCTGTCGGAACACCTCTTCCACCTGCTCCGCTACATGTCCCCATGTATATCTGCTCAGGACATGGTCCCGGCATTCCCTTGCATTCGGTAGAAGTTCACGATGATCCAGCACACGCAGCAATCCTTCAGCAATGGCTTCACTGTCCGTTCCCTGGAACAATAGCTCGGGACGGAATCCTCTTAAAATTTCCTTGCTACCGCCCACAGGAGTGGCCAGCACTGGCAGTCCCGAAGCCATTGCCTCCACCGTGATCAGACCGAAACCTTCCAGCGCCTGTGTAGGTACGACGAACAAATTCGATGCTTGATGGTACAGTGGAAGCTCCTCATCCGACACATAACCGAGCAACCTTACATGGTTATGAAGATTGTATTCCGCTACCTTGGAAGCCAATTCCTCCATCAAGGGGCCCTTCCCTCCAATCAGCAGCAGATGATCAGGATGACGCTCGGTTACTCGTCGCCATGCTTCGAGTAGCTGTAGCAGTCCCATTCGATTAACAAGACGACGAACGGTTAGCACAATCGTCGCGTTTTGCGGCAAATTCAGATGCTCTCGTACTGCTCCCCGATCCTCTGCTGGGTGGAACCTTTCTACATTCGCCGCTCCGGGAATAATGTGAATTTTGCTGAGTGGAACCTTATAGTGCTCATGCAAAATATCCCGAAAAGTCTCGCTTAGCACTATAAATTTATCCGACAGACCGTAGGCCTTCATTTCAATGGATTTAGCCAACGTCGTTTTTAGAAAATGCTTGATACCCTGTCCTTCAATCTTCATTTCCTCCGTCCACGGTCCGTGAAAGGTGGTAACTACCGGGATTCCTCTTTTTTTCGCCTCCAGCGCTGGCCCGACACTATAGGGAGCAAAATGGGAATACAATATATCCATCGGTTGCTTGTCGAACAACTCTGCTGCATATTTTTGCATTAGCTCCCGGCGCTTCCAGATGGATTGCTGCTTGCTGCCAATCGTATGAATCCGAATACGGTCGGGTGCTTGCGGCTGCTCGTCACTACAGATTAGAGCATCCAACGTATTGCGCTCTAACGTAAGCTGCTCACAGATCGATTGGAAATATGTGTTGAGGCCTCCTGGCTGCAAAGACGGCCAGCTCAACCCCGTTGCCGCAATACGAAATCCGTTATTGTACGACATAGCTGGTTTCTCCTTTCTGCTCGGTATGTCCGTCATCCACGATTTCTATCTTTTTTCGCCGCTTGGTTAGCTCATAATGCTTGAAGCAGACGAGAAACTCATACATCACCCAGAAAACGGCTACGGCAAAACCCGCCAATCCCTTGCGGTATAAGCCTTGGACAAAATACTTCTGCACAAAGCGGGCAGGAGGCCGCCACAACAGTCTGGTCATCCGAAAGGATCTTCCTTTGTTAAACGCCGTCTCTGCTTCCAGATCTGTATATTTATTAAAACGGGTCATATGATCACTGATGCTGCGGAAGCCGTAGTGCCATAACACACCCTCCAGATTGACAATCTGGGAAGAGGCTACATCCGGCATTTCATGAACAAGACTATTCGTAATGCCATAAATACGACGATTGTACAAACGAACCAGATATTCGCCTTTATTCATCCATTTGCCGAGAAAATCACCAATCCGAAATACGGAATATGCTTTGGCCGGATCGTGGAGCGTTTCTTTTACTTTCAACAAATCTCCAAGCAACTCTGCATCCACTACTTCGTCCGTATCAATCAGGAATATCCAATCAAATTCCGCTTTTTCAACACCAAACATGCGCTGCTTGGCATAACCGGGCCACGGGTTAGAAAACACCCGACAGCCCAAGGATTCAGCTACCTGAATCGTATTGTCCTTGCTCCCTCCGTCAATGACGACGATATCGTCCGCAAAGGGCTTGCAGGATTTAATGGCGGCTGTGATTCGAGTGCCATCATCCTGAGCGATAATAACTACGGATATCCGGTTGTCCGCGGGAACGCTAGACATGTGGTTCATTAGCGGGTGCCTCCTTCTTTATCTAACCGTTAACTGGCTTTTTCCGGATGTAGTGTGACATCGTTGATCGGAGCCATTGAAAATCTTGTTTGGAAATAAGCAGTCTTGGAATCTTCATTTTTAGAACGAATTTAACATTACATAAAATGAAAATGAACCGTAGAATCCCCGAAGACAGCATTGCTATCCCTGCACCCGTCAATCCATATCTCGGCACGAGTATGGACAGCAATGGAATGACGAGCGCCAATCCGACACCCTGTAGAATGGTAACCAGTTTGGGCTTACCCAACGCCATAAATTGTTGTGCCAGCACCATGGTCCCTCCACTGATAGCAACCTCAAGCACAAGGAACCGGAATACCGTAAGCGCTTGTTTAAACTCTTGACCATATAACAATGTAAATACGAACGGAGCAATCAGCATCAGCATCATCGCAGCCAGAAAGGTTGCTGTTGATGTCACTCGAAATGCCCGAAATGTTATGTCCACCGCCTCTTCCTTATTCAGACCAGAGGCTTTGGGAAACAGCACGACAATGATCGAGGTAGAAAATACATTCACCATCCTGGCCAAGCTGACCGCTACTGCATATAAACCGAGATCAGCGGGTCTGAGCAGACCCGCAATCAAAATCTGATCAATATAAGTGGAAACCTGCCCCATGAGATCATTTCCGTATGAACCCATACCGTAGGTAAAGAGATTTTTAAATTGCGTCCAGCTGTTCTTTACCTTGGGTTTGTACAGCCGAATCATTCGTATCGTGACACCGATATAAATCGGCAAGCCTGGTAGTAAATAAGCCAATGCCGAGGTGTACGGATTCATATTTCCGGTTAGGATCAGAATCGCCAGACCCAGCAACGTACTTAGCGGTACCAGATACCGGAATAAATTGTACTGCTTATATTCCGAGCGAACTTGAAGCAATGCATTATTGATCTGTGAAATCGCTATGAGCGGACACATCATCATGGAACACTGCGCGAAAAGGATGACCGATGAAGAAAAAGAGCGCAGCCAATAAGGAATTAGAAATACTCCGACGAGTGTCGCCAAGCCCCCGAACATGGTAGCCAGCAACAAGGCCAAACCATACAGCTTGCCCGTTTCCTCTGGTTTCCTTTTGGCATTGTAAATCAATGCAGACGGGACACCGAAGCTCATGCAGAAGGCGAGAAATTGGGACCAGTTCACCATCGCGGTCTGTTCCCCGCGTCCAGTAGGACCCAGGAACCGTGCTGTTAGCACACCAGTCAACATATTCACGACGAGAATCAGCATACTGAATATCATCGTTTTTACCGCTGCAGAGCTGTTATCCTTGCTTTTGGCAAACCGAATCACCGTGGACCATAGTGTCCGGACAGGTGCGGATAATGCTTGTAAGTTTTGCACAGCCTTTACCTTCTTTCCGCGATGACATCTTTTGCCCATAGTCCTATTCCGATCATCATCCAGATCAGATAGCCGCGCATACCCGGGAAACCATTATCCGATATGAGACTGGCTACAGCTCCGGCCCACGTAGCCAACGCCAGTCTAATATAAGGCTGACTGGAATCTCGTTCGGCAATACGGACAAGAAGGCGCTTGATGATAACGAACAGACCGCCGAAGAAAAAGAATGCTCCGAAAATACCGAAGGTGAGGAAAATGGCAATATATCCATTATCCATAATCCCAAGTTCGCCGAGATCGCCGCCGTTATCAAGCTTGGTTCCAATTCCTACACTCCCGATCCCCTGCCCGACCGGATTGCTAGTAATCGCCGGAAGCATCGTATGCAGTAAATCCAAACGTTCGTTGTACGAATGATCCTGTTGAATATCCGTCAGCGTCTGCATGCGAGCCACCAAACCCTCTGCTCCTGGAAGTTTTGGAACAATAATGTAGAGAAGAAGACCGACGACAGCTAGTTGAAACAAGGTCTTCCACTTTCCCTTGGAAGATGAACTGAGAATGTAAGCCAGCAACATAACGAATGCAATCAGCCAGGCTGAACGTACCAGCGTGATCAATAGACAAACGACCGTCAGCAAAATTCCGATCCATCCCAACGTACCTCGCCACCGTTTTTCCATTAGCATGGGTACAAGTGCCATTGCCAGGAAAATAGCGCAGGGACCGGGCGAGTTCATGGAAGAAAATACTCTGATTTGAAGTGGTTCTGGAACACCAATGGAATTCATTTCTACATGATTCATCCAAAATGCATCCCACGGAGGCACCGTCAAGTACTGGATAATGCCGTAAATTGCCACAAGAACAGCAATGTTGGCATATGAATACAGCAGTCGGTCCAGCTCCTTCGCCTTCATGGGCTTAATCGCAAGATAAGGCAACAGGATCAAAGGAACCAAATAATTGGCTAAATCATAAGCAAAAACAATACCATTTTTGAATAACCCGACTACACTTCCGTAGGCCAATTCTATACCGAAAAATACAGCAATTCGGGTCAATGGTTTTTCCGCCTGATGAATGCCTCGCAACACAGGAATAATCAACATACTGCTTACCAGCAGCGGTGCCACGCTCAACAAGGAAACCGAGTGATACGTTCCTTCCATCCAATCCGCAATACGGCGGATTTCCGGGCCTACTGCCCACACTACCAGCGTGTAAGGAATCAGTAGCCGGGATTGCAAGATCGCCAGCAGGAAGGCCGGAAAAACGAGCGCCAGCAATATGGCTCCCTGCTGGCTCATGGTGGGATTCATCTTGGCGCTGGCAAATCCGATGGCGAGTGGCAGCATACAAGCCAGCAACCCCATGCCGATCATGCCGATTCCACGCCGATTTCCTAGCCAAACGGAAATCTGCTGATCTGCCAACCGACTCATGTTTCTCACCCCTGACCTCCCTTCATCCGCTTCCGCTTGAACATCTCCTTAAACAGCAGAACGAGAAATTGGGAATCCTCAATCAAATATCTTTTCCACAATCGTTTAGGCTCCTGAGACAACCTCCAGAACCATTCAAATCCCGTCTTCTGCATCAGCTCCGGTGCTCTCTTCACATTTCCCGACAGGAAATCAAAGGTCGCTCCCACCCCAATCGAAATCGGAGCGCGGTAAGTCTCATAATATCTGTAAATCCATTTTTCCTGTTTAGGTGCGCCTACACCAACAAAAACGATGTCCGGGCGAGCCTCTTGCAGCAATTGGACAATGTGTCTGTTCTCCTCTTCGTTTTTCTCAAATCCATAAGAAGGAGAGTAACAGCCCACCACGTTCATGTTCGGATAAGATTCCTGGAGATTGAGCATAGCCTTCTCAGGAATACCGTCAGCTGCACCCAGAAAAAATAAACGATAGCCTCGATCCTCAAAAGCCTCCCCCAACCGAGTGAACAAATCTGACCCGGACACTTTTTGTTTGAGGGGCTTTTTCAGTAACTTGGACGCCCATATGATAGGCATCCCATCGGCCACTACAGCTCCGGCATCTGAATACACCTTGCGGAATTCATCATCCTTGCGAAGCTTGATCACATGATCGACATTACAGGTCAAAATGTAGGAATGACGCTGATGTTCAATAGAAGTATCTATAAATTCGAGTAGATCATTAAAATCGTAATTATCAAAGTTGACATCGAACATGTTCACTCTGCTCATCGTATCACTTCTCTTTGCGAAAATCGGTTTGAGTAGATGTCTGGTATAACGCGTTTAAATACCAGCAAAATGGAATAATCATCTGAACCGTCGACAACGTATTATCTGAAAACGAGTAGATCAGAAAGCCTGCAATTAAGCTTGCAAAATAAGGTTTGATAGACTTGGCAAGCGACCGGTAAATGAGAGCGAACACGATCAGCAATGAAAGCATTAATAGCCCGCAACCGATATATCCCGTGTCAAAATAAAAGCGAATATACTCATTATGCGGTACAACGAAACCATTGAATAACGTCCCGTCGTTCGCAACCGTTACCGCGCCAAGACCTCTACCTGACCAAGGGTAATCATGTACTCTGTTCAAAAAATATTCCCATGCCTCCGAGCGTCCCGATAGGTCAATGCCTGTATCGGTCTCCCGTTCGAAGGAGCGTTTTTTTAAATTGTTCCATTGCAGGGCCACCGCCCCCAGAGCAACCAAAAACGATCCGGCCAGCGGTAGCAAATAATTGACTTTCCCCTTGAGGTACTGACGGGCAATATCAAACAGATACACAGCAAACAGTAATAACAATGCCAGAATCGGTCCACGTGTACCGGTGGCGATCAGAATCAAAAAGTTCAGTGCCAACACTGTGTAATAAAAAGCGGCTTGCTTGGGTTTGCGCTTGACCTCAATTAGAGAGACGGCAATTCCGAGAAAGGAGAGCATTGCCAGATGCGGCGGTATATTCGCTCCTTGTACTCTGACTGCGCCCGTAAATTCCACATCCGTAAACGAATGCAGCCCTAGAACCTGCAAACCCAGCCCAATGACCACACTAATAATTGGCAACAGACTGATCAGTCGGATATGCTTTTCTGCCACATCCTTTTTCCACTGGATCAGTAAAAAAAAGAAAGGGAGTGATAAACCGACGAACGCCTTGACGGCAATCGAGGTCGTTAACAAAGGCATCCATGCTGAAAATCCAAATGTGATCCCCAGCATGATCACCAATGCCCAGACCGGATAGCTGAACTTGAGACGTATGCCATACACGAGCATGCACGGCACCAGCAGAGCCAAAATGCCCAATTTGTACAATGACAAAATCTCAATACCGAACACGCCGCCCTGATACAGAGAATCGACTGAGACTGCTGTACTTAGCAAAACAGCATAGCTGATGCGCTCCGGATGATGGATAGAAACAGCCAGCAAGAGCAGTAAACATACCGCCGCAATACTGACCACCGGCTGATAGGTAGCCGCAATTCCTACAGCAAGAGCGCCCAGTAGAAAAATAAAAACATGCTGTATGGTGTTTATTCTAGTAGTCCAAGGATAGTTACTCATGTTCCATCTTTCACCCCGCAGCTGACTCGCTTTTCCGGTTGCGCAGTGTATCCAGCGTCCCACGGATACTTTCAAGCCTGCACCGGTTCAACAGCTTCCTGCCCTCACTACGTGCCAGCAGGGAATCCGCCGTGATGTATAACACTTTGGCTGCCGTCTTCGCCATCAGCATCGCGTTGCCGCGCAGACCTACGGCCTGAGCAGCGTTAGACATGCCCTGACAATAGTAGCGGTTCATGATCCATTCTTTCGTTAACCGTGAAGCCGGCACAAAATGTTCCACAGACATGTGTGGATGATACATAATCGTTCCACCATTTTTACGGATTTGCTCGAATACCCACGATTCTTCACCAGATAGAAGGATATCTCCCTTTCTGCCTAGATGAAGCGGGAACATAACGGCGGCAAAAGCCGTTTTGCGCATCGCCATATTCGCTCCGAATGGATTCAGTCCCGACGGGTACTCACGAACGGCTTTGCCCAAATCAATAATCGTGTAAGGCAGTTCAAGCGGGCCTGTCAGCCAACCCGGTCGTTCCGTCTCAAACATAGGGTCAATTTTCCCACCCATAGCCGTCAGCTCAGGATTGTTCCCGAATGCCGACATAATCGTTTGCAACCATGTAACACACGGAATTGCATCATCATCGAGAAAAGCAATGACTTCCGCTCTTGATAACGTAATACCTGCATTACGAGCTGCAGACAGTCCTTGCTCTCGCTCATAATGATATCGGAGATGGATATTCTGACCATGTGCGACAGTGAACCTTTTGATCGTCGCCGCTGTATGATCGGTGGACCGATTATCGACCACAATGATCTCAGCCAGTGCAAGGTCTTCCAGCTCCAGCAGGGACATTAACGTTTTTTCCAGCAGATCCGCCCGGTTATAGGTGCAAATAACGACGGATACTGCGGGACATCGCTTGAATGCATCCATCAATAAGCATCCTTGGAGAACAGCATTTTAACGCCTGTTTTCATGATGATTTTCAAATCGAGCCACGTATTGCGAACATGAATATACTTCAAATCCATTTGCACCATTTCTTCGAAGCCTACACTGTTACGTGCGCTCACCTGCCAGTAACCCGTACATCCCGGTGTTACAATCAGGCGTTGCTTATCATAATCGGAATATTGCTCGACCTCGCTGGGCAACGGCGGACGCGGACCGACTAAAGTCATGTCGCCGACCAACACGTTCCACAGCTGCGGAATCTCATCAATACTCGTCTTGCGCAGAAAACTGCCAATTTTCGTGATCCGAGGATCGTTTTTAATTTTGAACATGGCGCCGCTCACTTCATTCAGCTCCATCAAGTCCTTTTTCAATTCCTCAGCATTGGACACCATTGAACGGAATTTATACATATCGAATAACTTCTCATTCTTGCCCACCCGAGTTTGCTTGAAAAACACGCTTCCCTTTGGGTCTTCGAGCTTAATCAATACGCCTACCACTACAAAAAGCGGAAGCAAGACGATCAAGCCCACGAACGACAGCAGCATATCAAGGAGGCGTTTTGTGACCAGGTAGGACGTTTTATCCTGAACTTGTGTATTTCCGTATGGCATGTAAAACGCTTTACCTGACATGACAGCCTCGCCGTCCTCCGGTAAATTTTCCATGCTCATGCTGACGTACCCCCTCTCAACCTGCCGTGGTTGCTTTCTCGGTCTTTTTCAACCATTCATTCATGGCCTCCATAACCGGATACTTCAAATCATCGCTGGCAAGTGCAAATTCAAGTGTGGTTAAAATATATCCAAGACGCTCACCTACGTCATAACGTGTGCCTTCAAAATCATAGGCGTACACACGCTCACTCTGATTCAGCTTTTGGATCGCATCCGTCAACTGAATTTCGCCGCCAGCTCCTTTTTCCTGAAGATCAAGATATTTGAAAATTTTCGGTGAGAACACGTAGCGACCCATAATAGCCAAATCGGATGGCGCTGTGCCTGGAGCCGGTTTTTCTATAAAATTATTCACTCGGTACAAGCGTCCGTCCTGCTGATCCGGTTCAATGATGCCATACCGGTTCGTAAATTCCTGCGGTACCCGCTGCACACCGATAACCGAATTTTGAGTTTCCTCATACTGATCCATCAGCTGGCGCAGGCAAGGCTTCTGACCTGTTACGATATCATCACCCAGCAGCACACCAAACGGCTCGTCCCCGATAAAGCGTCTTGCGCACCATACCGCATGTCCAAGACCTTTGGGTTCTTTTTGGCGAATGTAGTGAATTTCCACTCCCGAAGAACGCTGTACTTCCTCCAGAAGCTTCAGCTTACCGTCCTCGAGCAGTTTGGATTCCAGCTCAAATGCGTTGTCAAAGTGGTCCTCAATGGCACGTTTGCCTTTACCCGTAACGATAATAATGTCCTCAATACCAGAAGCAATCGCTTCTTCCACGATATATTGAATCGTAGGCTTGTTGATAATTGGAAGCATTTCCTTAGGCATCGCTTTGGTGGCAGGGAGGAAGCGCGTACCTAACCCTGCTGCTGGAATAATGGCCTTTTTCACTCTTTTCGTCATCGCACTCATTCTCCTTGCTTCATCGAATTTTGGTGTTGCTTACTTCACCTGATTCATCACAATTCCAACCAGCGTCGCACTGGCCTGCTCCATGAGTTGCTTTGTTTTGCGCAGATCTTCCCGTTTGGTACGACCATGTTTAGCAACGAGAATCACACCATCTGTCAAGCCTGCAATCAGGCGGGCATCCGTATAATTCAGCGCCGGAGCTGAATCGAGTAAGATGATGTCATATTCACGTTTGAGCTCTTCCAGCAGCTCAGCCATACGTTCGCTACCGAGCAGATCCGCTGCGTTGTACAGGGTGTCTCCACCGGGAACAACCGATAGCTCCAGGCCACCATGCCTAACGATAGACTTGGAAGAAGCCCCACCGCGCAAATAAGCCGATAGACCTCCGGTATTCTCCATTCCGAATATCTCGTGCAGCGCTGGCTTATGCAGATTGCAATCCACCAGAGCCACCTTCTTGCCTTCTTGTGCAAAAGAAACTCCGATGTTGGCGAGCAGTGTTGTTTTACCCGCTCCGCTTTCCGGCGAGGTCAACAATAGAACCGTCCCACGGTCCTTTTGTCCAATCACCTGCTGCCGAATGTATGTACGGAGGGATCGAAATGATTCCGAGATATACGATGATGGATTACTTTCTGTAATCAACATGTCATTCAATCGCAGCATATTTACGCTCCCCTACCCGTTCTTTGGAATTTCCAGCTGCTCCATCGATGTCCTTCTTGCGAATGACTGGAATCGATGCAATTACCGGAATACCGATGTCTGCGTCTGCCTCTTTTTCCGAGCGCAGCGTGCCGTTAATGCTTTCCAGGAACACAATCGTGCCCAATGCAATCATCAGCGATACGAGAAAACTAATCGCAATATTCATGAGCGGGTTCCCATTAATCGGGTCAGGATTGGCCTGAGGATCCGCTTCATTTAAAATTTTCACATTATTCAATTCCATCAATCCCGGAACCGTCTGTACGAATTTCTGGGTAACCGCGTTTACAACCGCTGCGGCCTGTGGATAGCTCCCTGCCTCAAACGTCAAACCGATAACCTGACTTTTATCCGAGGATTTAATCTGCAGCTTTTCTGCCAACTTCTGCTGTGTCAAACCGAATTCGGGATGAGTCGCTACAACAGCGTCCATAATTTTAGGTGAAGTGAGAATTTGCTTGTAGCTTTCCACCAAATTAAGACTTGTGTTGACGTCGTTCAGATTGTTGCTCCCCTGCTTGGCGGAAATATGATTAACCAGCAGTTGGCTTGAAGCGGAGTAGACTGGCTTCACGACATTGTCGCTCACAAAGTATGTTGTTACACATGAGAGAATGACAAAAATCGCAATCAGCCACAATCTTCTTTTAATCAGGACTAGATAATCCAAAATGGTTTTCTCCACAAAAATCCTCCCTCCTATACAATTTCTCTTCATATTTAAGTATGACTTTATTGTAACAATTGGCTCTGTGAACGACATGGAACCGAATGGCACTTTCTCCCTCACTACAGGGGGAGGGAAATGTATACTTTCGGATACAGCATGGTATACTTTTGTACCATACATTGTTGATTATGGAAAAAGAAATCGAAAAAAGCCTCAAAATCACAAAAATTGGTGATTTTGAGGCTTTTCATTCCACTCGCATATGAAAGTGCAATGCAACTTATAGAGTCAGCGCATCATACCATGTTTGTTGGCTCGTACTTCGCCAGACCAATGGCATTGGCATACAACGCTGCCTGCGTGCGATCCGCCAGCCGCAGCTTGGCCAGGATCTGACTGACATGCTTTTTGACTGTAAACTCACTGATAAATAATCGGGATGCAATTTCACGATTGCAAGCTCCTTGTCCCAACTCGACCAGCACTTCCTTTTCCTTTGGCGTCAGGTCGTCCGTCAGATTGCCCGCATCTTCACGCAGCTTGTTTTCGAGAATAGCCGGATCATAATATTTGCGTCCTTTGTTGACAAGATGAATCGCGTAAATTAGTTCCTCAGGCAACGCTTCCTTAAGCACATAACCGTCCACGGAAGCTTCCTCTGCTTTCAGAAAATCTTCACGTGTTGCGGAAGAGGTCAGCAAAATAAATTTACTTCTGAAACCACGTCCGCGCGCTATCTTGATAATATCCAGCCCTGATTCATCAGCTAGTTTCAAATCCAGCAGCACCAGATCCGGATCCGTTTCCTCAATCACCACAAGTGCTTCCTGTTGATTCTGGGCCTCTCCCGCAAACTGAACATTGGGCTGCATGGATATAACCGCAGCGAGTCCTTTCCGTACTAAAGGATGATCATCGACAATGACAATTTTCATGATTCGGCCTCCTGTCTACAGTTCAGGATTTGCATAATCCCTATGTATCCGATTGTTACCGCAGATTTTGTATTGCAGAATGTTCACACATTTTATTCGAGAATTTTGCAAAATCCTCATTCATAAGCATTTACCGGAATGGACAATCGGATCTGTGTTCCTTCTCCGATTCGACTTGAAATATCAAATTCGCCTCCCATCGATTGAGCTAAATATTCCATATTCATCATGCCCAGGCCCCCGCCTGCACTGACCGCCTCACCTCCTGCTACCATTCTCGCCGTCTCAAACCCTACTCCGTCGTCATGAATAGACAGTCTAATCACTTGGGGCGTCAATTTTAACTTCACATCAATTCGCTTGGCCAATCCATGACGGATTGCGTTCCCCGCCGCTTCGGAAATGATGCGGAACAAAGCCTTTTGGTACAAATACGGAAGTGAATAATGATCACCATGAATGTCAAAATCAATTTGTACATGATTCAGCTTGGATAGTGTATGCAGATGACTTTTCACCGTCCCTAACCAAGTTGAGCCTCCACTTTTTTTCGAGCTTAGACTATGAATCGCCCCTTTCAGCTCTCTAACCGCTTGGTTGGCAGATTGCTGAATTAGATCAATTTGCTCCTCCACCTGCTCCTTTGGCTGATGACACCAGGTTTGCCGGAGAGAATGCGTTGCGTACACAATACCAAAAAGGCTCTGAGAAACATTGTCATGCATTTCATTTGCAATCCGGTTCTGCTCATTCGTCACAATCAATTGATTCTCAATACGCTCCAGCTCATAGCGCTCCAAAAACACAGCACTCAGCTCAGCCAAGAATATCAGTTGTTGCACGAGCCAGCGTCTTCCTGTCAGACTTTGATCCGGTCCCAGCTTGAGGCCAATCGTCGCTACAAAGCGGGTCGTCATCGGTACGGTGATCATGAGAAAGTCGCCCCATTCTGGCAGATGTCTGAAAAATGGTTCGCGTTCTTCCCTGAACTCCTCCCGGTAATTCTCCAGTTCCTCGAATAGCTGCTCCTCCTCCTCCACCGTCCAGCCTGTCTGGCTGCTTGCCGGTGCATCCTCCTCCTGACTATCCAGCCAGAAAAATGCACGGCTCTGCTTGGTAAGCTTGACAGTGTAATCCGAGATGACCTGACCCAGATTTAATGCCTCATTATGGCTGGTCGTCTCCATGATGTGGTAAATTGACTTGATATGATCCATCGTCTCATTGGCTTGTTCTTTAGCCACCTTCAGTTCGTCCTTCATGACGCCGATAACCTGCATTGCCATCGTGGTTACGATCAATACCAGAAACAAATTAATGTTCTGCAATATAAGATCCCACAAAAAATATTGACCTGGTGTAAAAAAGATATAACAAAATGTAAGCACCAAACCGATATAAGAAAGTAGGAGCGTCCAGCTGTACCTCATAGATAGATGAGCACAAGCTACCAGCATGGGAGTAATCACATACCATTTGAACGGGCTATTTATCCCTCCGGTCGGGAATAACAACAAAATGATCCCTGCTGTTTCTAGTGCAATGCTACATTTCAATACCATATCATGAAGTCTGTATTTACGGTAAATCCAAGTAAATGCTGTAACGGATAAAAATAGAAACCCAATCAGTAACAGCTTCTGCCACACGATTAATCTAGATGATTCGAACAGAAAAACAAGTGACGTTAAAGATAGTGATACATAACGGTATAGAAAAATCATTTTGTCTTCTGCTGACTTCCTCAACTTCATCCTGTCACCCTATTCTGTGTTTTGAAGGGACGATGGGCATATTAGGTTTGTGTACTCTAAAAAATCATAACCAATCCAAAAATAAATAACAAGACATAAACTCTTACGTAAACGGTTACATTCCAAAAAATTTGGTACTTTTTATAACATATTTACCGTTTCAGGAAAACATTTTGGGGGTAATGTCAGAATTTATGACGTTTGTCAAGGAAATAAATCACATTTTTGCGACCTAAAAAAGACTTGCTGGTACCACTGTGATTACAACAGCGGTATTCAGCGAGTCCTTTTTTAGTGAACCTGGTAGTCTACATTTTAGCCCCCGGCACGTGCTAATTCACGCATATTGGCTTCAAATGCTGCCAATAGAGCTTCATCTCCGCTCAAACCAGTTGCCTCTTCTTTTTGGATCTGTTCAACCATACGCTTGTAATCCTTTGGAATCACTCGTACAAACTGCTGAATCGCAGTCTGCCAATCATCCAAAATACGTTGTCCCGCTTCACTACCCGTGTAAGTGACATGGCGTTGAATCAAGCCGCGCAACTCCGCTGCTTCTGTAGGTTCTTCCACACCTTCCAGCAACACCATTTCCAGATTACAACGGCTCAGGAACGTCCCCTCAGGGTCATAGACATATGCAATACCTCCGGACATTCCAGCTCCAAAATTCCGTCCGGTTCCACCCAATACAGCTACACGTCCGCCTGTCATATATTCGCAACCATGATCTCCAACGCCCTCAACAACAATACGTGCGCCGGAGTTCCGAACGGCAAAGCGCTCGCCTGCGATTCCGCTAATGTAAGCTTCACCGCTGGTCGCTCCATACAAGGCTGTATTTCCGATAATAATGTTCTCTTCTGCCTTAAAGGTCGCTTTGTGAGACTTTTTCACAATAACCTTACCGCCAGATAGCCCTTTACCGACATAGTCATTGCTATCGCCTTCCACACTCAACGTGATGCCTTTCGGAATAAATGCTCCGAAGCTCTGACCTGCCGATCCAATAAAGTTAAAGCGAATCGTATCCTCAGGCAGACCCGCCGCTCCATACTTACGGGTGACCTCGCTGCCCAGAATCGTCCCTACCGCCCGATTCACGTTTGTAATAGGTAAGGTACCCTCAACAGGCGTTCCGTTCTCCAACGCTTTCGCAGCCATCGGTACGAGCTGCTGCATGTCGAGTGTTTCTTCCAGACCGTGGTTTTGGCGTTGTACACGGTAACGTACACTACCTTCTTCCAACTCAGGAACATGCAACAGCAAGCTCAGGTCTACGCCCTTCTTCTTCCAGTGCGAATCGGCGTTCACGGTATCCAGGCAATCCGTACGTCCAATCATTTCCTGAATCGTACGGAAGCCCAATTCCGCCATAATTTCACGGACATCTTCTGCAATAAAACGCATAAAATTCACCACATGGGCAGGATCGCCCATATAATTTTTGCGCAGCTCCGGATTCTGCGTAGCCACACCAACCGGACATGTATCCATTTGGCATACCCGCATCATAATACAGCCCAACGCCACGAGCGGCGCTGTAGAGAAGCCGTATTCTTCCGCGCCCAACAGGGCAGCTACTACCAAATCGCGGCCAGACAGCATCTTGCCGTCTGTCTCCAATACTACGCGGTCGCGCAGGTTGTTTAGCATCAGCGTCTGATGCGTCTCCGCCAGACCCAGCTCCCAAGGCATACCCGCATGACGAATGGAGCCTTGCGGAGAAGCGCCTGTACCACCGTCGTAACCGCTGACTAGAATAATGTCAGCACGGCCTTTAGCTACCCCTGTAGCAATCGTACCTACTCCTACCTCTGACACCAGTTTCACGTTAATGTCAGCACGCGGATTGGCGTTTTTGAGATCATAGATGAGCTCTGCCAAATCCTCGATAGAATAAATATCGTGATGCGGCGGTGGTGAAATCAAACCTACTCCTGGCGTAGAGCCACGGACCTCAGCGACCCAAGGGTACACCTTACGTCCTGGCAGTTGTCCACCTTCGCCCGGCTTCGCGCCTTGCGCCATTTTGATCTGAATTTCGTCGGCATTCACCAAGTAATTCGATGTTACACCGAATCGGCCCGATGCTACCTGCTTAATCGAACTGCGACGAGAATCACCATTGGCATCCGGTATGAAACGTGCAGGGTTCTCCCCACCTTCACCCGTATTGCTCTTGCCACCGATCCGATTCATCGCAATCGCCATATCTTCATGCGCTTCCTGACTGATCGAGCCAAAGGACATGGCTCCTGTCTTGAAGCGACGCATAATGGATGCAGCGGATTCCACTTCATCCAGTGGCACAGGCTCACCAGCATGCTTCAATTGAAGCATGGAGCGAATCGTCAAATACTGTTCAGATTCACCCTGTACCAGCTTGGCGTATTTCTTGTAAAGCTTGTAGTCTCCCGAGCGAACCGACTGCTGGAGCAAATGCACCGTTTGCGGGTTAAACAAATGCTCTTCCCCATCGTTACGCCATTGATATTCGCCGCCCGAATCCAGCACTTTGTCGTTGCCGTCCTTGTCGGTGAAAGCACGATTATGATGAACCAGCGCTTCTATAGTCACTTCCTCCAGACCAATACCGCCAATGCGGGAAGGTGTCCAGGTGAAATAACGGTCAACAAAATCCTGTTTTAAACCTACGGCCTCAAAAATTTGCGCCCCACGGTACGACTGAATCGTGGAAATACCCATTTTGGACAATATTTTAACGACACCCTTCGTTGCCGCTTTAATATAATTTTTAACTGCCTTTTCGTGCGAGATGCCGCGCAGCAAACCCTGCTGAATCATGACATCCAGCGTTTCAAAAGCCAGATACGGATTAACCGCACTCACACCGTAGCCAAGCAGCACCGCATAATGGTGAACATCCCTTGGCTCGCCGGACTCCAGCAAAATACTTACACGTGTGCGGGTACCCTGTTTAATCAAATGGTGATGCAGGCTGGAAACAGCTAGCAACGCCGGAATGGCTGCATTCTCCGCATCCACTCCACGGTCGGACAAAATCAGGATGTTATGACCTTTGTCAATGACACGGTCAGCCGCCTCAAACAATCCTTCCAGCGCCTTGCGTAAGCCCTCAGCACCTTCCTTCGCTTCAAAGAAGATCGGGATCGTCATCGATTTGAAGCCTGGACGGTGCACGTGGCGAATTTTGGCAAACTCCTCATTCGATAGCACCGGCGAATCCAAACGAATCTGGCGACAGCTTTCCGGTTCTGGATGCAGTAAATTGCGCTCTGGTCCAATCGTAGTTGCGGTTGACGTTACAATCTCTTCACGAATGGCGTCAATCGGCGGGTTTGTGACTTGGGCGAACATTTGTTTAAAGTAATTGTACAAACGTTGCGGACGATCAGACAGCACCGCCAATGGTGCGTCGTATCCCATTGAGCCAATCGGTTCTGCACCTGTAAGTGCCATCGGCTCCAGAATTTTGCGCAGTTCTTCAAACGTATATCCAAAAGCGAGCTGAAGCTGATTTACATTTTCATGTTTAGGCTCCGGCTGTTCTAGTGCTTCCGGCAGCTCATCCAAATCAACCAAGTGCTCATCCAGCCATTGCTGATAAGGTTCCTCGGAAGCAATACGTTCCTTTAACTCTTCGTCAGAAACGATACGGCCTTCTTGGGTATCAACCAACAGCATACGACCCGGACGGAGACGATCCTTATAGAGCACATTTTCAGGATCAATATCCAATACACCCGCCTCTGAAGACAGTGCGATCAGATCGTCCTTGGTCACATAGTAACGTGCAGGACGCAGACCGTTGCGGTCGAGAATCGCCCCGATTTGGATACCGTCTGTAAACGCCATTGCAGCAGGTCCGTCCCACGGCTCCATCATAGTGCTGTGATATTCATAAAATGCCCGCTTCTTCGGGTCCATGGTTTCATGCTTGTTCCAAGGCTCCGGCACCATCATCATGGCTACATGAGGAAGGGATCGTCCGCTCAGATACAGAAACTCCAGCGTATTATCAAACATGGCTGTATCCGAGCCATCTGGGTTAATGACGGGTTTTACCTTCTTAATGTCTCCGCCAAATGCTTCGCTTTCAAACTGCGCCTGGCGCGCATGCATCCAGTTCACGTTGCCGCGCATCGTATTAATTTCACCGTTGTGAATCATAAAACGATAAGGATGCGCACGATCCCAGCTCGGGAACGTATTCGTACTAAAACGGGAATGGACCAGCGCGATCGCTGATGTCACCCGCTCATCCTGCAAATCCAGATAAAATTTACCTACCTGCTCGGTTGTCAGCATTCCTTTGTATACAACCTTGCGACAGGACAAACTTGGAATATAGAACGACTCACCGTTCTCATCCTCTTGGTTATAGCGAATAGCAAGCTCTGCACGTTTGCGAATGACATACAGTTTCCGTTCGAAGTCCAACTCTTCCTTCAAATCGCTACTGCGACCGATGAATACCTGACGCACACCCGGTTTAGCTGCTTTTGCCGATTTACCCAGCATTTCGTCATAAGTTGGAACATCGCGAAAACCCAAACAATTTTGACCTTCGTCCACGATGATATCTCTTAGCTTCTGCTCATGCACCTCACGAACTTTTGGATCATTGGATACAAAAAGCATACCCACGCCATAATGTCCGGCCTTTGGCAATTTGAAGCCCAATCGCTCCGCTTCCTCTTGAAAAAACAGATGAGGGACCTGAATCATAATCCCTGCTCCGTCACCGGAGTTAGGTTCACTTCCCTGACCGCCCCGATGCTCCATATTCACGAGCATGGTCAAAGCCTGACTTACAATATCGTGCGATGGTTTTCCCTTGATGTGGGCAACAAAGCCCATGCCGCAGGCGTCTTTTTCGAATTGGGGATCATATAGTCCCTGTTTGGGTGGTAAACCTGTCTGTCTCATGGAACGCAACCTTTCTGTTATAAAGTCATGCTGGCCTGAAATACAGGCGGCCGAATAGAAGACAGTGGCAACAAGAGGTAACTCAAAGAACAACTACGAGGAATGGGGGACAAAACATGTGACGTATTCAAGGCGGTACGGTCCACCGAATGCGTATGTTTTTCAATAATTATGCAATGGCTTGACTTGAAAAATACGTCGATTCCACTGATGAATCTAATTAGTTCTATCATTTTATCATTGACCTATCATGTTAGCAATTCAAAGTTTTTATGATTGTGATAATAAATCTTTTACATTACAGCTTCAACGTATCAATGCAAATTTATCTCATTTTTATGTATAAATATTCACTTTTAAAAAACAACCTTTCCTATTCCTCTAAGGAACAGAAAAGGCTGACAAAGGAGATACGATAAGTTAATAGACCATCTAGTGTATTCACGCAAATCAGATATCCGTATTAAAATTCGAGACTTTCGCCGGGCTTCAACGCTTTCCCTTCAATGCCTTCTTTGTGCAAACGATCACAGAAGCCATCTCCGTCCTGCTCAATACCCGGGAACGTATTGTAATGCACTGGTATTACGCGACTTGCACGCAGCCATTTTGCTGCCAGCAGTGCATCCTCCGGTCCCATCGTATAACCATCTCCGATCGGCAATACCGCAGCATCGATGGAGTTAGTCTCCCCAATGAGACGCATGTCGCCAAACAGACCAGTATCCCCTGCATGGAAAAAGGTTTGGCCTCCCATGGTCAATAAAATCCCCGCCGGCTCTCCCATGTAAATGGGTTTTCCGTCCACCGTCAAAGATGAGCTGTGAAACGCAAGTGTGAATTTCACATGGAAACCGTCAAAGTGGTGCCCCCCACCCAGATTCATACCGTGAGCTTTGGCCCCCAAGGATGAACAATATTCGGCCAGTTCCGCGACCGCGATTACTGGACAATCATTGCGCTTGGCAATTTCAACAGCATCTCCAAAATGATCGGCATGACCGTGTGTCAACAACACGGCATCCACCTGAATATCCTCGGCCTGTACGGTTGCTTTAGGATTTCCCGTCAAAAAAGGATCAATAATAATCCGTTTCCCCTCTGCCTCTACCAGTACAACTGAATGTCCATAATATGTGATTTTCATATCATCTACGCCTCCTTTGTCACTTTCATTATTTGGGTTACTTTCCTTTACCTATTATACCTCTTTTGCATACTGGCTTCACCTGTACCACAAAATCCGTTCACAAAGCTGAACCCTATTGTTTAGAAAGGGCTGTTATTTGTAGAAGGGTGCCTTTATTTATAAAAGGTATGATGACCGATCGTTTTCACCTTGGTACGGGAATGATGAACCGTAAGGTCCTGGGCCAACGTAAGCGACAGGAAAAAACAGGTGTTATCAGGCACGGCTTTATGGCCGTTCAAAGCAGCAGTAACCGCACGAATGCTGTCCTGGTTGGGCTGAACACGACGAAGACGCCCGTTCGCGACCGGACTAAATTGCGCTTTTTGATAAATCACTGCCTGAATCGTATCGGGAAATGGGGCTGACCGCAGCCGGTTTAAGACAACGTTGGCAACTGCCACTTTGCCTTCGTACGGTTCGCCTTCTGCTTCTGCCATCACTATTTTTTGCAGCAGGAGCAGTTCTTTAGCGGAGACAGTATAGCTCCAGGTAGACAACGCCTTGTCATCCTGCGTGAGCATTTTTGTCTTCGTAAAGTAGATGGTTGTAGGAGGGGTTAGGATTGCGGACTTGCTATGCTGGACCTCAGGCTTTTTCTTGCCTGTAGCAACGTTATTCCGAGCTTGTTCCGCCTGCTTCATCTGGGAAGCGGGTAACGGAGTCGGCATGATTTCTTTCCAGCTTGGCTGCCCATGAGCAGCAACAAAGATGGGGCTTGTCCTGTTAGACCCTTTATGGGTCCCCATCCTGTCGCCATATGTAGGAGCTGCAGAGTTCCCTGACCAGCTCAGAGAATGCATGGATGCATTTTTATGATTATTCTGTGTTTGCTGAACCTCAGCGTAGAGGCCTATCCCCAATATACAAACAAGCAGCACACTCAAAAGAGGTGCAAACCAACGATGTTCTTTAATAATTTCCATAATGTTCCTCCCGTTAACTTAAGCACATTCCTCAGATATGTAACCCAAAATGCGCTTTTTGAATAACGCTGAAACACTATATCACTAAATTCGCTGATAGATCAAGGGTTTCGCCTCATTAATGGGAATGTTTGAATTATTTGGTACATTGGTTTTTGACCCAATCGTGTTGCATATAAAACAAATTCTCCCACTTCCCAAGGCCCACCGCTTCGGTCATTGGGCTGCCACACAGAAGCTGGAATGGGCTGTCCCCCTGTGTACGAACGTGCTACGGTGATATGAGGTCGATAGGGTCTGTCCTCAGGTTTAAAACCAAGCGGTTTGGTAGCACGAAGTATAGACTGATATAGCTGCTCTAGCGACTCTCGCTGTTCAGTCACTCCTTTCCAAAGTACACGTGGAAATTCTTCACGGCCAAAAAAACCTGCTTCTCCAATACCAAGTGTGAACGGGTGATGCTCAGCTGCCGCTTGAACTAAAACCTGCTCAAGTTTCGGGATAACTGAGGTCTCCACATCACCCAAAAACTGAAGTGTCACGTGGTAATCTCTGAAATCAATCCATTTGCGAAAAGAAAGATCACTCAAATCCTGCTCCACCCAATGATGTAAGTTCTTCTTGTGCTCATTTGGGAGAGCAATAGCTGTAAAAAGTCTTTGCGATTCATCTTTCATCAACCTTTACCTCCTTTGCTATAGATATTTGTGGATATCTCAAAAGAAGCTGTTTGGATTGTCCCTAATCAGGGTAAAGCCATTTGTTGTTATATATAGTGACACCGCGAGCTCGTTTTTATCCTTCTTATGCAATTTTTTCAGCAATCTGTTATTCTTGAAAAGATGGTTCGCCAGAATATATTGGAAACTCCAAGGAATCAAAAATCGAGGAGGCTGTGAACTATGGGAAACATTTTAAGCTTACATCAACTGACGGAAGAGCAAAAAAAACAAGTTCGTGCAGCGGCTTCGGGCTACGAGTTGATTATTGGCAAAGCTCAGGAATTAGAATCTAAGCAAATCCGGGAGGCCGAGATTATTCTGGGCTGGTCCAAGCATATTGCCGAAGATGCATTACATCCAGACAGCAAGCTGAAGTGGATACAAACCTGGTCGGCTGGGATTGATAAGCTACCGCTTACCGAATTGGAGAAGCGTAACATTTTACTCACGAATACGAGTGGTGTTCATGCCATTCCAATTACAGAGCAGATCTTTGGAATGCTGCTATCGCATACACGTTATTTACAGCAAGCAGCTCTCTTGCAGCGTCAGAAAACATGGCAACCACCGAAAGGCCAACTGACGGAATTACGTGGCAAAACGCTGTTGATTACAGGCGTTGGCGAAATTGGCCGTGAAACAGCGCGGATTGCAGAATCCTTTGGCATGCGGGTAATCGGAGTCCGCCGTTCTGGCAAGGAAGCTCCGCATGTAGAGCATATGTATACTAACGAACAACTACACGATGCATTGGGAGCAGCGGATATCGTGGTAAATATATTGCCATTCACCGAGGAGACTCATCACTTCTTTGACGAAAAAGCATTTGCAGCTATGCGTAAGGGAGCCTTCTTCATTAATGTAGGTCGCGGTGGAACCGTTCATACGGATGCGCTTGTACGCTCTTTGGAGCAAAAGCATATTGCCTTTGCCGGACTGGATGTATTCGAGGAAGAACCACTACCTGCGTCACATCCACTATGGAGTCTGGACCATGTTTTGATCACACCGCATATTGCAGGCGATACGGACCGATACGCCGAACGAGCGGTAGATATTTTTCTTACTAATTTGAATGCCTATGCCGCTGATCAGGAACTGCCGTTGAATTTGGTTAACTATAAAACTCAGTATTAACACACTACTTACAGATCCAGATTTCCCGACTCATACCTGTCTTATGTATGCGACATTGCTCCGTAAGGGTCCAACCTGACTCGGATAACAATGTTTCCATCGGCTCCGTGCTCACGACCACCGCCCGCGCGGCCAAGCGTCTCAGACTGCGCAGCATCTTCTTTTGTTCATCAGCCGGGAGCACGGAGCACAGGTTATAGGGCATATCCAATATGGCCGCATCGTATGTGCCTTCGAGCTTATTCATATCCCCGAGTTTCACTAGATCTTCTTCATATCCAAAATGACGCAAATTCACTCGTGCCCCACGCACCGCCAACGGATTGATATCACAACCGCGAATATCCTTTCCCATACTCAATGCCTCAATCATTACATTGCCCATACCACAACACGGGTCTAGCAGTTTCAATGAGCCTGGTTCTCCCTTTGTTGCTATTAGATCAGTTGCTGCCAAATTCACAAGTGCCCTAGCTACCAGAACGGGTAGTCCAGTAGAATAATTTTGCGGCTTCTGACGACGCTCCTGCCACGATCTGTCGCTATACTGACACCTGCCCAGTAGCCACCGTTGTCCTATCCGAATAACACCAAGGGTGATATCCGGTGTCTTCATTTGCGCCTGCCCATGAATACGCGCGCCAATCCGGCGTTCGATCCCGCGCCGCTCGTCATAGCCGGCCTCATGGTCACCTTCTTTAAGGCACAACACCTTGAAAGTCTTTCCTTCCTCAAGCTGTAACATAGAGGCTGCTTCGCATAGCTCTTCCAGTGTTCCCGCATCTGTCACTACATCCAGCCGAAGATGAATAAACGGGCTGGTCCCCGGTTCCAGCCGTCGATGGGACAACAGGATGGAATCCTGCACGGGCGGCTGACCGAACAAACATTTTAATTCCAAAAGACATAACTCACGCTCTGTTTCATGACACGCATAGGTATACACGTAGCTTGGTTTCATTTCATCGATATTCGTTTTCTGTTTATTCATGTCAGATCTCTTTTCATCTTTTCATTAGGAATCAAGGCTAGAATTTACGGCCTCCGCTATTAGACGGTAGGAGTGAAGCCGCTGCTCATAATCGGGAATCGGTGTGACCAACAGAAACTCATCGTTATCATATTTAATCTGCAAGCCACGTAACCGTTCGGCAATAACCGACGGCGTTCCCACCAGCCAGCTGGCCCGAATTGCCGGGTCGCCCAATGTAATCTGAGCAGCCCATTGCTGCGCCAGCTCATCCGTCAAGGCACATACTGCGCCTACAGCAACCATGGTACGTGGCTTGTCTATCCGATTGGATGGCTGAAAGCTGGAGCGGTAAATGCTGAGCATCTCTTCTGTTTGATGTTCACTCATAAACTGACCGAATACATAGCCTGTTGAATACTGGGCGGCATATTCGGCACTTTTTCGGTTTGTGCCCAGCATCCACACTGCTGGCGGCTGTTCAGGCATTGGCCGGGCAAACACAGGCACCTGTTCATATTCGTAAGTACCTTCCAGCAAAGCCAATAGAGCTTCCATCGTCTGTGGCAGCTCCGTCACATGTTGAAGAAAATTGCCGCTCAGTGCCATCGAAGCATGAGGTCCCCCACCAGGTGCTCTCCCCAGACCCAATTCGACTCTGCCAGGATATAGAGCGGCCAGCAGATGAAACCATTCCGCGACCTTGACTGGACTATAATGCGGAAGCAAGATAGCACCCGCACCCAGTTTGATTGTCTTCGTCACTGCCCCGATATGAGACAGCAGCACTTCCGGGCTGGAGGAAGCCAGCCCCTCCATATCATGGTGCTCCGAGGTCCAGTAACGTGTATATCCCCACGCTTCTGCCTGTCTCGCTAGTTCGCCAGCTCGTTGAACCGCCTGCTCCGGACGGTTACCGGGCAGCAACGGCACCATATCGAGCACACCGAGATTCAACCTTTTTATAGATAAAGACCGAGATGGCATAGACACAATCCTCCCTCCTACTATCAGCTATAAACCAGTTTCTTCTACTATATAGGGGGAATTTAAAGGTTAATCCAGATCATAAATGGAACCCACCTTCAGGCCGTATAACTCATTATAGATTTTTTCAGCAAAAGCATCGGTCATGCCTGCAATATAGTCTATGACCATATGCTCCCATGTCCAGATCGGCTTCGTCTTGGCTTGGTCGCGCTCATAGCGCTGGAGCCAGTCGCTTGGAATAATAGATTTGGATGTTTCCGGGTCCAGAAAAGCCAACCAAAGTCGTTTGAGCATCCACTCACTCCGTTTTTGCAGTCGCTGTACGCGCAGATCGCGGATCATCGTAACCCAAGCAAAGCTTTTCAATACACTCACAGTACGCAGCATATCCAAATCTTCGTTTCCATCCCGTACAAAGGTCACCTTTTTCCAATTTCCATCATCAATGACACCCAAGCTGCTGACAAACAGACTGACCCAGTATGCCTTCACTTCACGGCGGGTCCGGGAATAATCGTGTTCACACATCGGCATCTTGCCATTCCACACCTTCAAAAATTCACTCAGTACAGCCGCTACCTTCTGCTCAATCTGAGCCAGTTGCCAGCCTTGCCAGAAGCTATCCTCCAACGTGGTGATTTTCTCCGTAATCAGACGAATTAAATACGGATCATACAAGAAGTGCTCGTGTACCTCGATTTTTCCAGCCTTAATCCCATCCTCCAAATCATGCGCAGAATAAGCGATATCGTCGCACAGGTCCATAAGCTGGGCTTCCAGCGTTTTTTTACCATCAGGGATACCCCAATCCTCGCGGATGGAACGTATATATTCCCACTCATGCAGATACAACCCTTTTTTGTTCAGAATCCCTGGGTACGGGTATTTGTTGATCCCCAGTAACACAGCGTCCGACAAATTCAAACCATCCACGTTCTCACGCTTCTCCAAAAACATAATCAGCCGGAAATTGTGCGCGTTCCCTTCAAAATGCTCATAAATTCGTCGCTCACGCGCATAGGCCTCCTGTCCACGCTTGGACTCCGGTGTGAAGCCTCCGGCAGAGGATATCTTTTCTACCTTTGTTTCAATCAGTTGATCCAAAATCCCGTCCAGTACTTCTTCTCCCTTGTGTCCGAACGGGGGATGCCCAAAGTCATGTGCGATGGAAGCACATTCTACCACTTCAGGGTCAATGATCAGTCCTGCGTTACCTGCCTGTTCCAGCTCTACTTCAGGATAGCGGCGCAGCAAGCTTCGGGATGCTTCACGCGCAATTTGCGCTACCTCCAAGGAATGCGTCAGTCGTGTGCGATAATAATCGCCCGTGCCTGCACCAAATACCTGTGATTTACCCTGCAACCGACGGAAAGTCGGTGAATGAATCAAACGGGAGTAATCCCGTTCATATGCGGCCCGTGAAGCGTCGCTTCGTGTCTGTTCCGCAAATTGCCGATGCTCTCTCTTGTCCTGCCATGTCATAAATCCCACTCCCTACGTACTCAATTGGAGTGATTATACATTTTTTTCGCGCTTCATGAAAGCTCACATGACTTTCAGTTGTATATGTAAGCATCAAACTATCCCACCTAGCGCATTATCGCCTATCAAGCCAAGCCAGTGGTCAGACGATGAGTAATAAAAAAAACAAGTCCAAAAAAACTTAATATAGGGTAAATAGTATAATAAAATAAAACTAGACTTTATATTTAATGGTTTTGAGTTTGATTATTTTCTACAGCGTTACTTCATAAACGCGCTCGATTGTTGAAGATTATTTATTAACTAAGACCTGTTGAATTGCCCCCTAATGCTATCATTTTAATTGTACCTAATTATCAGGCTTGTTGTTGAGAGAGATTTTGAAAAATTAAAAACGCCTATCTAGCAAGATAGACGTAAAGTATAACAAGCTTTAAAGAGGTTGATAACTCACCTCACGCGTTTTTACTTTCACACTAATTTTTGTAATATAATCTTTTTCCTCTTTTGCTGCAATCGAGTGCAGTAAATATTCCTCATAAATATCACCATCTAACGCTAACTTCTCCTGTTCTAAATAAGCGAGTAGCGTATTATAAGTCTCAGTCTGTGAGATTTCATCATAAGGTCCTTGATGATAAATGACCGCGTAGTGTCCAGCTGGTTTCATTCTTGCTGACGGGTCATCTAGGCGACAAAATAGGTAGCTTACGCCTTCAAACTTCTTATTTAAAAAATCTTCTTTTGTATACACAGTACCGTATGCGGCTGTACTTTTAATCCCAAGCTTTTTTAAAAATGGCGTAGTTTGCTCGTAAAGTTCCCCCATTGATAACGACGACCAATCTATTTTCTCGTCGCTATACACAACAGGTTCGGCTGGTAATTGCTTCATCAATACTTCTCCAAATGATACTTCTTCCATCTCTTTTGTCAGGGCAACCGTTCGTTCTAGGAAAAACTGAATATCTTGTAACTTTTGAATTTCCATTGCCGCTTTTTCTTGCTGTTCCATTGCTAATTGTTGTAACGCTTGTACGTTAGGCGCGTCAAAATACGTTTTGAGTTCTTTAATCGGTACCTCAACTGCACGAAGCGATTGAATCGCTACAAATTGATCGAACTGCTCAAATGTGTAGTAGCGATAGCCATTATCAAAGGTGCCTGCAGGCTTAAATAAATCGATTTTATCGTAATAAAGCAATGTATCTTTATTGATTTCAAGTAACTTGGCAAATTCGCCTGTCAAATATGTTTTTTCGAATGTATTTTTCATCTCTTTTCACTTCTTTCTTTACTCTGGAGTTACTCCATACCTTACACTATTCCTTGCGAACATAACACGAAAACATAAATGAGACAAGCAATTACTAAGGTGTTGAACGCACTTAGGTTGATGAGGAAGAGTGCCATGGGGTATATTGATCAATTAATTGAAAACTACGGGTACGCAGCGGTTTTTATTGTGCTTGCCCTCGAGTTATTTAGCCTTCCGATTCCCGATGAAGTGATGGTACTATTATTTGTTGGCTATTTCACGAAAATCGGGCTGTTACATTAGAGTTTTTCTTTCTTAGCTGTTTTTAGTGGGTCATTGATAGGCATGCTTGTTAGTTATGAAATAGGCAAAAGAATCGGTAGTCCACTACTAATTTGGCCTGGTAAATGGTTTGGTTTCTCACTGAAATGGCGTAATAAGGCAGAACGCTGGATTCAAAAATACGGATCCCCGGCCATTATCGTCAGCTATTTTGTTCCTGGCATGCGCCATGTTACGGGGTACTTTTGTGGCATTTCGCATATGCCTCTAAAATCGTACATGCTATATGCTGGGGTGAGTGCTTTACTTTGGAGTCTACTATTTTTAACAATCGGACGAATATTTTACTCAGTTTAAGAGAAAGGTGTTTTAGAGATGACAAAACAAAATGAACAAATTACGATAGCCCCTGTACCGCAGGAAGAGCTAGCAATATTTAAGGAAGAATTACAAGAGGCATTTATGAAAGGGTTACAAGATAGTTTTCAAGAAGCAGAGGATCCAACAGAAATGGGACCAATCCCATCCGATGAGGATTTCGAGCATTCACTTACTGCAAAAGATTCGGTTGTGCGTCAAATTGTACTAAATGGCGAAAGAATCGGTGGCATCGTATTAAAAATTAATCCCGACACACAGCGAAACGAAGTGGACTTCTTGTATACAAAGGCTAATGCACACGGCAAAGGTCTTGGTACAAAGGCATGGGAAGCGATAGAAGCAGCTTTCCCAAAGACGAAGGTTTGGGAGCTACATACACCGTATTTTGAAAAGCGGAACATCCATTTTTATGTGAATAAATGTGGCTTTAAAATTGTGGAGTTTTATCACCGAGGCAATCCAGGACCGAGTATTGAAGGAGAAGAGCCTGAATCTGATGCAGATTATGAGTTTTTCCGTTTTGAAAAGGTCATGACAAAAGAAAGCAGTGAAGCGTAATGCAAGGAAAGGTCTCACAGCTTTGGGCATTGATGAATCGCAGTCAAATGGCGAAGGGGCAATTAGTCTTTTTATTTTTCATTAGTTTAGTGGAGGTTGCAGCTGGGCTTGCTGTCCCCCTGTTAACGATGAAGCTCATTAATCAAATTTCAGATGCGGGTTTTGCCGTAACATCACTCTTGCCAGTCATTGCGATTTTAATTGTGCAAGCGATGTTAAGTGCCATTGCTTTTTATCTGATGCGCCGTTTAGGTGAAAAGGTTGTCGCGAATTTAAGGACAGAAGTATGGGAACATATGCTACATTTACGTTTATCGTATTATGATGCGCATGAATCAGGCGAAACGATGAGCCGCATTACGCAGGATACAAATGTCGTGAAGGAGTTTGTGACCGAGCAGCTCGTGTCCTTTGTGTCAGGACTATTTGCGATCCTCGGTGCCGTTGTTGTTTTACTATGGATTGACTGGAAAATGACATTGCTACTCCTGATTGCTGTGCCACTGACAATTTTTGTGACGTATCCATTAGGCGAAAAAATGTATGCCATCTCAGTAGAAAATCAGGATGAGCTAGCAGGCTTTGGCGGACGATTAGGACGTATTTTATCGAATATTCGTCTTGTGAAAGCGTCGCAAACGGAGCAGCAGGAGCTAGCAGGCGGTAAAAAGCAAATTCAGCAGCTGTACAAGTACGGTTTAAAGGAAGCGAAGATTGTTGCGATTCTTTCACCACTGATGACGCTACTCATGATGGTCGTATTGATTGCGATTTTCGGCTATGGCGGCTCACAGGTAGCAACAGGAGCAATCACTTCAGGCGAGCTTGTTGCCATTATGATTTATTTAGTGCAAATTATTATGCCATTTACACAAATGGCGACGTTCTTTACCAATTTACAAAAAACACTTGGTGCGACAGAGCGTATTGTTGAAGCACTCAATGTGAAGCGTGAAGTACAAGACGGGAAACCAGTATCTGCTACACCACTACCTATCCACTTCCAAAACGTATCGTTTAAATATAATGAAAAGTATGTATTAAATGACATGACATTTACGTTAGAACCGAATGAAACGACCGCCTTTGTCAGCCGAAGTGGTGGTGGGAAAACGACGATGTTCTCCCTTATTGAACGATTTTATGACGTGACATCAGGTGCGATACTGTATGGTAACGAAAACATTGAGCAATTTAACTTAACAGAGTGGCGTGGGCTGTTTGGCTATGTAAGTCAAAATGCACCGTTATTAAATGGAACGATTCGTGACAACGTCATGTACGGGACGAATGGAGCAAGCGAACAAGAGGTACTTGCCGCATTAAAAGCAGCCTATGCCTATGATTTTGTCATGCAGCTGGACAAACGCCTCGATACAGAGGTTGGTGAAGGAGGTATTAAGCTTTCAGGTGGTCAAAAACAGCGTATTGCGATTGCTCGTGCGATTTTACGAAGTCCGAGAATCTTATTACTTGATGAGGCGACATCGAACTTAGATAACGAATCAGAGCGTGAAGTGCAGCTTGCCCTTCAAGCGTTAACGAAAAACCGGATGACGATCATCATCGCCCATCGATTATCCACGATTACAAGTGCAGACCAAATCCTTGTCTTTGAAGAAGGACGCCTGTCAGGTCAAGGCACACATGAAGCATTACAAAAAACACATCCGTATTATCAACAACTTTGGCATAATGGTCGTTTGACTGAAGATTAGACTATAGGATGCAAAAAGGTTTCTAGTAAGTTACTTTCGTGTTCTCTTTGAAAGTAAAGACATTAAAATAACTAATGAAATGGAAGTGGGACAGAACAAAATTTCACTTCCTAAATATTAACAATTTTACATATTCAATCAGCCTCTAAATGACAACATGGCGACGCTGAAAGGCCTTAATGCGATTGTGACGACCTTCTACCGTTGCGTTTGTCCACCGACATTGATGGTAGTTTACGATTTCTATGTTCCAATTGCGCATCGTTTTTAAGGTGCTACCAACAGCAGGGTGGTCCATCTTTTCGCCTTGCTCACACCAACGCTCAATCCCAGTTTGGCAGCACTAAAGTTAGGCGAGCAGTCATTGCTTCCTTCCATTCCCATACGCTGCGAAGCAGCGGGGAGAAGGTTAGTAGCGTCTCCAGTCGGGTACGGCTCTCCTCTACCAGCGATTCTGCAGGCGGATTGAGTAAGCGATGGTGGGCTTTTAGGTAAGTCCTTGCCCGTGGCAATAGCGTAGACTGAACGGTTTTCCCATGCTGTTCGCTCAGGCTTAAGATACTGATGCCTAATTTTCAAAAACGAAATTATGCAAAATGCTCATGTAAAAAGGTGTCCCCCAGCCATTTGCTACAGGCCAGAGAACACCTTTTACTCAACTTTATATCCCTCACCACTTTTGCTCTAACGCTTTGCCCTCGGGTCCAATACATCCCGCAGCCCATCACCCATCAGATTAAAGCCTAATACGGTCAGCATGATAGATATCCCCGGAAAAATAACTGTCCACGGCGCGTTCTGGATATATTGCCGCGAATCGGACAACATTTTACCCCACTCTGGCTCAGGGGGTTGTGCACCCAAGCCCAGAAATCCAAGCGCTGCTGCTTCAATGATGGCCGTTCCGATCCCCAACGTTCCCTGTACGATGATCGGTGTCAGGCTGTTAGGCAAAATATAACGGAGGATGATTCGTGTATTATTGGCTCCAAGTGCTCTGGCAGAAGTGATATACTCCTCTGTTTTGACACTCAGCACCTTAGAGCGAACTAACCGTCCATACGTTGGGACATTGACAATGGCAATGGCGTACAACGCATTTTCCAATGAAGGCCCTAGAATGGCCACAATAGCAATGGCCAGCAAAATCCCCGGAAATGCCAGTAAAATGTCGAATAGCCGCGAGATGGCCATATCTGCCCATTTTCCGTAAAATCCTGCGATTAAACCTAAGGCGGTTCCTACAATCATTGAACCAATAACAGACAAGAAACCGACCCACAACGAGATTCTGGCTCCATACAGCGTGCGAGTCAGTAAATCTCGACCGAGATCATCCGTACCGAACCAATGCTCCGCAGAAGGAGGCTGCAAACGGCTCACCAAATTTTGCTCTTTATAGTCAAAAGGAGCAATCCACGGCGCGATCAAAGCAATGATGACAAAGAAGATAATAATGCTCAGGCCGACGAACGCCATTTTATTGTGACGGAATGCCCTCCACGCGTCCCTCCAAGGGCCAGTCACAACAGGCAAATGCGCCAATGTACTGCGTGTCGTCGGTATGTTGTTGGGTTCCATTGAAAATTGTGACATCGGACAAGCTCCCCCTTGAACAATTGACGACTTGATTACTGATAACGGATACGCCGGTCGAGAACCGCGTACAACAAATCGACAATCAGATTAATGATGACGAACAGGAACGCTATGATCAGAATTCCGCTTTGAATAACCGGATAGTCACGCGAGCTGATCGCTTCAAAAATGTACCGTCCGATGCCGGGCCAGGCAAAAATGGTTTCTGTCAGTACCGCGCCTCCCAGTAGTGATCCCGTCTGAAGACCGATGACAGTAAGTACGGGGATCGCAGCATTTTTAAGCGCATGTTTGTACACGACTTGAAAAGATGCCAGCCCCTTCGCCCGAGCCGTACGGATATAGTCCGCATCCATAACCTCCAGCATGCTGGAACGGGTAATGCGCGCAATGACCGCCATTGGAATCGTTCCAAGTGCGATACTGGGCAGGATCAAATGCTTGATGACGGTCCACACCTGATCCATACGCCCACCTATGAACGCATCAATCACGGCTAAATGTGTCACAGCTTCCACCGGATCACGGGAATTCATGCGTCCGATGGAAGGAAGCCAATGCAGCTTATTTGCAAAAATCCATTGCTCCATCAAGCCCAGCCAAAAAATCGGCATCGATACTCCGACCAGTGCAATGACCATGCTGACATAGTCAAACCAGGAATTTCGCTTCCAGGCACTCACGATGCCAGCGTTCATTCCAACTACTATGGCAAAAAACATGCTCGCTACTGTCAACTCCAGCGTAGCCGCCAGATAAGGAAGCATTTCCCGGGCAATCGGCTGTCTGGTGCGAATGGAATCACCCAAGTCTCCATGTGCCAGTTCACTCAAATAGGTTCCATATTGCTGAAACCACGGCTTATCCAGTCCCAATTGCTCACGTAGCGCCTGTTTGGACTGTTCCGTAGCTTTATCTCCTAGTATGGTTTCCGCCGGATCACCCGGAATAGCATGAATAATCGAAAATACGATAAGCGTCATGCCCAGTAATACAGGAATCAATATGGCCAGTCTTTTTACAATATATGAGTTCATATCCTATTCACCGCCTGCTTGCGTTTGGGCTATTCAAAATAAATATTTCCGTACGCTTCCATACCTGCCGGAGAAGGTACAAAACCCTTGAGGTTCGCTTTACCTGCCATCAACGGTGTGCTGTGAACCAAGGGAATCCACGGTGCATCCTGTTTAATAATCACTTGTGCTTGTTTATACAGTTCCCCACGCTTGTCCTGATCGACCTCAACCTGCGCCTTCACCAATACTTTGTGGAGTTCCTCATTCACATAAAAACTACGGTTATTGCCTGGAATCGTATCCTTGTCCAGCAATGTATAAAGGAAATTATCCGGGTCACCATTGTCCCCGTTCCATCCCAACATGTACAGATCATCCTTCTCTCCTGCTTTAAGATCATCCAGATACGTAGCCCATTCTGGAGATTGGATGTTGACTTTGACGCCTATTTTTTCAAAATCGGCTTGAATGGCCTCTGCCACCTTTTTGCCGTCAGGCATGTAAGGACGAGATACGGGCATTGCATAGAAGGTTAACGGCTCGGGAAGCCCGTTAGGAAAACCCGCTTCCGCCAGTAAAGATTTAGCCTTATCCAGATCATAGGCGTAGTCCTGAATACTATCGTTGTACCCCCATAACGTAGGTGGCATCGGATTGACCGCAGGCTTAGCCTGCCCTGCAAACAATGCATCAATAATGGCCTGCTTGTTCACTGCGTGATTCAGCGCCTGGCGCACCTTGGGATTATTGAATGTTTTTTTCTTTAAATTAAATCCAATGTACGCCACATTAAAGGAGGGACGTTCAATTTTCACCAATTCGCTATTACCGTCTAGCTGCTTTGCATCATCCGGATTCAAATCCTCCATTAGGTCAATTTCTCCATTTTGCAGAGCATTAAATCGCGCGGTATTGTCGGGTATGGAACGAACAATGATCTTTGCCAACTTCGGCTGGCCCTCTTTCCAATAGTTTGGATTCTTCTCCAGCGTGATGGTATCGTTCCGTTTCCATTCCTTAAATACAAAAGGCCCCGTGCCGATCGGATTACTCTTGAAATCAGCCTTTTTCTCCTGAATTGCCTTGGGACTTGCAATACTAAAGGATGGCATAGCGATATTTTGTAAAAACGGCGCCTGCGGCTTGTTCAGTGTAAACTGGACACTGTTCGCATCTACCGCTTTAACCTCCTTAATCACCCTACTTCCTTCAGGACCGAACATAGAATCATAATAGTCAAACGAGTCACCTTCAAATTTGTATGGACTTTTTGGATCAGCCCAGCGGTCAAAGTTAAACACAACCGCTTCAGCGTTAAAGTCACTTCCATCATGGAATTTTACACCCTGACGCAGCTTGAACGTATAGACCAGCCCATCCGGTGATACTTCCCAGCTCTCTGCAAGCCCCGGTTGGATCTCCGTTGTGTTTTCCTTATATTCCAGCAGTGTGTCGAACACTTGCATTCCAATTTTTAGCGACTCGCTTTCAGTCACAATGGCAGGATCTAGCGCCACGGAATCTCCTCCGCGTCCATAAATAAGCGTGTCCTGCACGCCCTCTCCTGCTCCGCTTGGTGTTTTCCCTGCCTCTGGCTTTGCTCCTTCACCTGATCCCCCACAACCGGAAAGCGCCAAAACAGCTCCTAGCGCAAGCACCAGCAGAACGGTCCAGATTTTGTGTTTTGCATACTTTTTGCTCATGCAGCAAACCCCTTTCACACCTTATATATTGTTAATTCGTTGATACCGGATGAATGCCAATTCTTGAATTGACATGACAAGCTTGTCCTCAAGCTGTAATCCCAGGTTCCGAGTTCATCAAATAGGTGTAGTAGGACAGAAGTGTTCATAATCTAGTGGTGTAAGAGATGCTGTAGGGTAATGAATAAATGTGATGTGATAAAGAGAAAGAGGAGTATGTAAGGTCGTGGTGAAAGTGTGACATATACTCACAAACAGTGAATATTATGCTCAAACAAAGTTGATTATTGGATACTTTACTATAAAATCTGGAAGCCGACAAGGGGGTTTTTCATACATTACGATATGTTTTTATACATCATGTCAATTAATATTACAAACCAACTTACACGATCATACCAAATATATGCTCCTGCTGGGGGTCTTTAACCTCCAAGCAGGAGTATAATCTTACCTCAAAAATGTATTCAGCACCGGACCTCCATCCTGTATATCCTATTCCCAGGTATGTTCTGAAATAAACAAACATACAAGAGCTTTTACCGCTTGATCTGGCTGGTAGACATGCTGCATTTTCACCCAATGATTCACACTTTTAAAACGTTCTAGTTCAGCTTATGTAGAAATCATGAAGAACATCACTTTACAATAAGTGCAGGCGGTTGCCTTTGAACCGCCTGTCTATTTACGTTTCAGGCGTATGGCTTAGTTCGCATGAAAATAATCCCTTTTTCGCATAAAATTCATAAAAGATCATTTGGTCGTTTTAAACACACCCAGACGGTTCAGTACGACCAGTAAGCGATAAAAATCGTAACTGCTTGGCAGTTTCGCATCCACAATCGGGCTTGCTGGATGAAATGCAACAGCGGCAGCCATTGCTTCCTTCGCCCAGGCCGGTACAGGCATAGCCTGACGCGCCTCCAGCTCAGCTACCCGCTGATCCACTTTTTTAATATAAGCACTTTGTTCATTCAACGTCTGCTTGAGCACATCTTTGCTGTTTTCAAGAGCAGCGACCTGCTGCTGCAGGGCCTTAAATGCCGCTTTTTCCTCTGCTGTCATTGACTCATCCCCCTCTTCTCCTGCAAATGCTTGGCGTAGCTCGGCCTCTGTTCCGGCGTATACATTCAGGTCAACCGGCCCTTGAATTCCATCAACCCGTCCACTATCGCTGTATTGCCAAAAGTCCCAGTTCTTCCATGCTGTGGTGTCGCCGGGCACCCGTGTACTATAACGTGCAATCCACAGCTTATAACTGCCCAATGGCGCTTTGAAATGGGCAGCAAAAGCATTCCCTGTGTATACCATCGGCTTACAGCCGCTTACCCGTTCAAATTCCGTTACAAATGCCAACGCAACCTCATGAATCGTGGCCGAGCTAAGCCCTCCCGGATTATTTTCGTAATCCATCACCGCTGGCAAGTCCAGCGCTTTCGCCCCACCCACCTGCTCCAACACCTCGGCGAAATGCCTGGCTTCTGTTTTTGCTGCATTTACATTGGTCGCATCTACAAAATGGTACGCTCCCAGTAAGAGCCCGGCTGCCTTGATCCCTTTTGCATTCGTGATAAATGTCGGATCGACGTAACGCTGTCCTTGACTCGCTTTAATAAAGGCAAACGATTTACCATCGGCTCGTACACGCTTCCAATCAATCGTTCCCTGATATCGGGACACGTCAATGCCTTCGGTAGCATTAGGGCTACGACTTTGCATAAGGCGCTCCCTCCCTGTCATTATAATGTTGTAGCACTCTGTCTCTGTTATATATGCTTGGACCATCCATACGGTCTGGGCTTTTCCACTTTTATACCGAAAAAAGGGCATAAAGGTAGTCAGCCTATTTGGGTGGTGGTCACTGGTGGCACTTTATGAAACTTTATTCTCTTTGTCGGAAGGGTCGGTTGACTTTATTTTTTCTCCACTTGACTTGGACTCAAAAATAGCTACCGCATTCCGTAAAATATCCGGCATCGGCACTCCCATTCTGCCCACATTTTCAATAATGGACAACAGCTCGTTCGCTAAATAAAAGAAAACGACGGCATCCCGGAAGTAATGTGCATCCCCGAGAATACCGTCGATTAGATGAGCTACCGTAATGAGCAAAAACACGGTAACCTTGCGAAAAATACCGTAATACCCCTGGCGGCTTTTTAGCTCCCCATTAATCCAGGCCGCTGCCCATCCGGTGAAAAAGTCGATCACGACCATCCACCACAGCAACGTCAACATTGTGGTCCACCCCCCGAAAAAATAACCGATCAAGGTCCCCGTGGAAAACCCCAGCCAAATCTGATCGATCTTTTCATGCATATTTGTTCCCCCTTTTGAACCTAGGTGTAAAGTGAATGCCCTTGGACTAATCCAAGGGCATATAAACAATTATTTTTGTTTTGTTCTCTTATACTGTTTTCTTACGGAAAATAGAGTTATACCATTTAACCGTTTCTTCCCGTTCATTCAGAGCATCAGTTGATGATGAATTATCTACGTTGCCCGCTGCTAGATCAGAACGCTTGGATAAAATAATCTTCATTACTTGTTCACGTTGCTTTTCATCTAAAGCGTAGCTTCCAATGATCGTTGCTATATCGCCCTCTCCTCGCTCATAGCGGGTGATGCAAGCATGAGCACAAATACGCATTTGTGCCTCTGTTAAAGCGGCCATGTTTATAGTTTCACCTCTTTTATATAAAGATGCTGTTACATATAATCCTCAGTACACGTTATTTTCCTGTGTTACCAAGCATAAGCTGGGTCAACGTCACTTCGAGATCTGCAATCCGCTGCTTCAGTTGATCTGTCTCGCTTGGCTGTTGTTCTGCTTTTTGTGTCAGTTCCTTAATTGCTTCCTCACTCAATCCTTCACTCCAGAACGTCGTTGGGTCTCTTCGTTCTGGGGCCATGAATGTCTGAGCAGAATATATAGGTTCGTCTCCACGTTCGTTTTCAGGTTTGTTTTGCCATTCATCATGCTGCTTCTGAAATAAAGCTTGGGATTCGTTGTTCAACTCCTCATAGGCTTTTTGCGCTTCTATCAGCTTTTGATCATATTTCGCTTCGTAGGCCAGCCAACCTTGGATGTCAAAACGAGGATGGTATAGACCTGGTGGTACTGGAATCCCTACTGTATAACCAGCAGGGATGCTTTTTGAACTTGTTCCATCTATGGTACTAGAGCTACTGTCAGTATGCTGATGGGTGTCTAGTTGCTGGTTTGTACCAGATAGCGTGAGTGAAGATGGAGTATAAAAAGGAACGACACCTGAAAAGGTATCGTCCACCAGTTCGTCCTCCAGATAGAGGCCATCTGTATTTACTTTAGGTACTGCTTTCATGTGCCAACCCTCCTTTATCTATTCGCTAAGAACTTAATACCATCTAACCTCATCCAAGCCAAGGATACAGTAGACTCCATTTGCACATTGCCATTTTCACTCACAAGTACTTTTATAGCAACATCCGCAGAGCCCGTGTTGCCCGCACACATTAAGGCAACGAGTTGTTTAGGTCTATATCCTACAGGCAAGCGGAACATTACGAACGTACCTGCTGCGGGTGGCTTAACAGACCCTTGAAACGTCACAAGACCGTCCGAGGATTTAACGTACTCTACCGGAGAAAATGCAGCCTCAACAGTGACCCCGTTTAGCAATGTCGGATTCAACACATCAGGATTATCTTTGTCAGCCTTCTTATTCTCCAGCACAGACACCCGCGCCGTGTTCTGCTGTACGCTATCCGTCAAGTCCGCGAGCAGCGTCTTTTCGTTGGCTGCGTAAGAACCTGTGAACGGTACGATTGGCGAACGATCAAGCATAAGATACGTAACGGTGTATGCTTCGGACGCAATGTAATCGCGTTCTGGCGTATACGCAAGCTCGCCAGGTGCTTGACTTGTGGAAATCACCCTGAATGTATCATCCTGTTTCGACGTTCTGAACACATGTAGTATTTTCTTGGCTTTACTCTTTAACAGCGATTTTGGTAACCCTTCACTGTTTATCTGATAGTTCAGTCCTACAGATTCATACTGTGGTTTTACTGATTCTCTCAGCACAATGCCCGTACCTACTTCAACTTGATTGTCACCCTCAACAAAGGATAATTGCCCCTCTGAAACGATAGGTTCCACAGTAGGAGTTGCGAGTTGATATACGAGCTGGTACGGTGTATACCCTGCATATGACTGTTGCGGTGCGGATTGTGTGAAAGTAGGAGTTCCCACGCGTTGAACCCAATACTTAGTACCTGTACCGCTCCAGGTTGCTGTGGTCATGGTTTGAGCATCAGCAGGAGTGATGGTGTTAGCATCGTACGCCTTATATCCGTAAAAGTAGGCTTTGATATCGTCTAATGTCGGTGTGTAGCTGTCTGCCCATCCGCTGTCTGTAACGGGGACAGATATAGCAAAATTTAAAGCTATCGGGTCTATCGACCATCTATCCGCATTAGACTCATGGTCACCCCAAAACAATATTTTACCGTTGTATTTTGCTGCGGCTGCACCAGGACTACCATAGTTATAGTTAGCACCTGGAATTACAGGGTATATAGTTTTAAATCCTGTCTTATTTGCTATACCATTCACTGCTGTAATCTTGCCGCCTTCTAACAGGACGCTTTCAAACCGTTTCACTTTGAAATATTGACCATCACGTTCAAACACTGTATCAGCATTAGCCCCTGTAACTGGATCGGCGTACAGGTCTGTTTGCAATGCCAACATGGAATCCTCGCGCGGCTTGAATGCTTTAGCTGTGCTGCCGATGTTGAGCATTGGCTTTGTCATGGTAACGGCTGTTGATGATGTCCCTAGCAATCGGATATTAGCAGCTCGACTCGTTGCTGTGAATGTGGCGCTTAACAACCCCGAACCCACTGCCTCAACTATAATAGCGGACTCAGGATCGTCCGTAACCGTAACCCTACCAGTCGCCCCACCCGATTGAACTGATACAGTGTACTTTTGTCCGGGCATTAGCGGCGATACAGTGTGTACTATTTTGTTATCCAACGTGACAGTAATGCTCTTTTCGTCCACTATGGTAGGTGTCCCCTGTTTGGCTGACCACTCAAAGAAAGAAGGCAACATATTCTCCCCATACCGAATCGCATACGGATTACGTACAGGCATTACGCTTTCCACATATGGATATTTGGTAACTATCTGTTCAGCGGTCATGCTGTCTAAGGCAGCATAATCTGAAGCGCTGATCTCATAAAGACGAATAGCGTCTGCATAAAAAGCTTGGCCAGTTGCTGTTGAAATTGATGCAACTTCTAAGTTCATCTCAGTATCGTTTGTCGGTGCACATTTTGTATAGATCGTTACAAATCGACTCTGATCTTTGGACTGTTTGAGCGCCTTATTACCACCTGTAGAAAAGTTTACATAGATATTACTTGAGGCATTGATGTTTTTAACATCAGCCAGGGCGACATAGTATCTTCCACCAGTAAGCTTTAATCCGGTACTATACACGTTATACACACCGGAGGCATTCTTTGCAGTCACCTTGATAGATCCCGTACCCTGCGCCTTATTAGATGTATCCAGTGCAAGATCAGCTTCCCAACCTAAAAGGCTGTCAATTCGGTCACAAGAGCCTATCCGCCCCAACATATTCACCAACGTACGTCCACTTAGTCCCGTCAGCGAAAATGGCGCAGCCTTTTCCGTATGAACAATCTGTACTCCGGGTTCGAGAGTTACTGCCTTACGCTCTGTCGTATCCAAACGCTTCTTGATCTCATTTACACCGTCATTCACGTCACCCACAAATTCATCTACAGAGCGCCAGTTTTCATCCAAATACTTCTCCAGATCAAAATACGTTGTTTTGGGCGATGTGCGGTCAATTTGATTCAAGCCAAGATTTGGTGTTTTTTCACTTGCCATGTTATGCGCCACCTCCTAAATATCTATCCTGTGTTGTATGTTCATTTTCATAGAGGGTCATAGACTCGACCTCGGCAATGGTCAGGTAACGTAATTTGTACTCCACCGCCATGTGAGCGGGCTTGATCTCCTCAATGGCTGCTTTAAGATCCTCCACGTTAGGCGGAATCCCGATGGTATCGATAAATTTGACCGTAAATCCCCATTCGGCAGGGTGAAAAATAACATCTACCGTACCTCCGTCATACGCCTCTGCTACATTTTTGACAAGCCGACCGGAAAAAGTTCCTGCCCCTCGTAGCTTCGATTCCACCACCGCACGCCGTTGGTCCAATGGCTTCGCCAGATCGGTTTCAATCCCCAGCTCCATTTCCCAGCGTTCCAACCCCCATGTGGCGGTACGCACGAAAAACTGTCCCACTGTTGCATCCATTGCAAGATACAAGGCGTCCAATTCGCTTCCTTTAGCATCCATATCGGAACGCATCACGCGTGAGGTTTCATAATAGGCAGGCAAATAGGAAAGCAGCTCGCGTCCCCGTTCGCTGCTCATTTGACCCATTGCATCTTCCGCTAGAGTTACTCGATTAACAAAAGTGTCACTACGGTTTGCACGTTTTCCCTCGTCTGAGTTATTCAAAAGCTCTTCAAAACTGTTCATTCCGCTGTTACTCACTGACGCTCACCGTCCCCAGCACGGCCACCTGACCTGATCCAATCTCAATATTCTGATTGCTCAGTCCATTGATTTTCAGTTCAGAGAAATCAATAATAATTGGAATGTCCAGCAGCACAGCGGAAATCCGGGTGTACCGTACCAACGGATCTGCCTTGTAAAAAGCAAGCTGCTTCAAATACGTCCGCACACCGTTTTCAATCAGCTTTTTGATTTCATCCAGAGTGGATGGCTTCTCTTTGGTCCGCTGTACCTTAACCGAAACGTTTATTACTACTTCAGCCGCTGGCATGACCGTCACCACGGGGCCCGCTGGTGCCAGCCCTTCCCCTTGCCCATCCTGCGTCGGATCAATATACTTCTGCACCGCAGCCACGATATCTGGGCTGGCTGCTCGTTTGTCCGTATCCAGCACATATAACCCCACTGTTCCCGGCCCCTTCCAGAGCGGAACTACTTCCACGCCACCCACTCCAGCAATCTCATTCGCCCACTGGGTATACTGCGCCTTGTTGCCACTGGTGCCCTGGTTCCGCACCTTGGCATAAAAACGCTCCAGCAACAGCTGGTCGCTCTCAACGTCTGTGCCGCTTTTGGTTTCCTCCGTATTGATCACAGAGGCAACCCCGCTAATCGGAGTGGCCATCACCTGGATGACGCCCGCAGGTACATTACCGCTGCGCCCGGGGTTGACCGCCCGAATAGCCGCTTCCCCGGCACCTTGTTCATCCAGCGTGACCGAAGCCGTGGTCGCATACTCAATAGAAGCTTCCCCGGATACATCATCTGCCGGGGTCGCCACCAAGGTTCCCGCCGGGACAGTCGTTCCCGCTGTGCCCGTGAACGTAACCATACCTGAGGCCGCAACCGCTTCTCGCCGTGTCACCCCATGCTCTGCTGTCCGCAAATCCAGCTCCGGCGAACGAAAATCCGGGTTGTCGCTGGCTGCTGTGCTGGCAAAGCCCCGACGCAGCAGCTCCTGCGCCCAGATCGCCGCTTCCGAGAGCATGAATGCCACCGGCGCCTGCGCATCCCAAATAAAAGAGCCCTCGGACTTATCAATATCCGAAGGCACTTTTTCCAGCATTCGATTTAAAATTTCCTCTTCCGTCTGGTCTACCAAATATTCCGGCAAGTCTGCCATTAGATCACCACACTTTCCACAATTTCCGTTTCATCCCGCACGTTCGTAATCTGGCAGCTAAAATGGCATGCCTCGCCTTCCCAGCGAAACGTGAACTGATCCACACTAGCCGTACGTGCATCTGCTAGTAGCGCCTCTGTGACCATGCGTTTAATTTCACTTTCCTGCACACCGTGCCCATAGCTGCTGCCAATGAGCTCCTCCAGTTCACTGCCATAGTCAGGTGAATAGATCACATGCCGGTAGCGAGGAGTGCGAATCGCTTTTTCACACCACTGTACCCAGGCTTCTTTCTCGCCTGTAGTCACGATTTTACGGCTAGGGCTCATAACAAACTCGCCGGCTTCAAAATCAAACCTCCAGCTTCGCCCAAATACTGCACGGTTATCCTCCAGTATATCCGGGTCGGTCATATCCTTGTCTGTCCAGATCATATCATCTGTTTCGGGAAATAAATTAGCCACGTCCACTCACCACCTTGCACACGACCACCACATCATTGCCGCTATTCACCCGAACCGCAAGTACACGATCTCCAGGCTTGAGTCCTTCGTTCAAACTGAGATTCACATCCTCCAGCTCGTCTTCCCCGATATAAAAGGAAGTTTTCAGCTCTTTGCCTTCCCAATTTTCTGATTCCACTGCGGTTGAGGTACCTTTGTACATATGGCGTGGTACAGATAGCAGTCCCGGCAGCTCCGCGACCAGATAATCCTGAAGCTCATGTTTAAAATCGTCCAGCTTGAGTCCCGTGGAGGTGATCGTGCCTAGTACCGCGCCTACTCCACTCAGCGCTTGCTTGGTATGCTTATGAAATGAAGATTGCAGCGCAGTAGCTAAATGCCCGTAGGGGTCCTTATTCAAGGTAAAACCTCCTTTTTACATCGTCATACGTTCCGAGCTCCAGCGACATACTGCCGGGGTTGCCCAATTCCCTGCTCACTGAAATGACCAACAGCTTTATGGAACCTAACATTACCGCGTCTCCTGCTCGGATCGTGTTCATATCCGGTGCATTTACCGATATCGTTTGCTGTATGCCTCTCAGCTTACTTTTAGCCAGCTCACGGGCTGCTGCACCGGACTTGACCTCGTCATCCTGCACGATCACCTGAAGTGTCCCATATTTGGCAATGTCCTTTTCCTCAAGCGCCATCACCTTGGAAGGAACCTCATTACCTGTTTCACTAGCCGCCGTAGCCAGCACTTTCACCCTCGTAGCTGCACCTTCCAGCGTGCGGGACTGTGTCGTATCAGTCACTCTCTCCAAAACATACACGTCTTTGTTCGTTCCTAGCTCGTACAGCTCCAACCCGGAAGAAATCATCCGCGGATGATACAGCTTTCCCCCCGCCTTTGCCGTTTCGCGCAGATCTCCCAGCATCATAGAATAGATGGACTGTGTGCGGTATACGGCGCGTCCCAGCGTTTTTTTCGTATCTGGCAATGAAGCGATTTTCAACTTCCAGTCCCTAGCATACTTCTGAAAACGCTGAGTAGCCGTCTGCTTGGCAGGGAGTAAATATTCATCCTCTGACTTGTCCAAATACACTGTACGGTCATACAACGTCAGCGTCATGCGTTTAAGCCCGTTGTTAGATGTTTCTACTTCCCAAATCACGGCAGGGGACAATAAGGGAACATAATCTTTTTTACCATAAGGAATCCCGCTAACCCGAATGGACATCCCAGGGAAAATAGCGGGCATATCCGGAGTAACGACAAGATTGACCGTGCCCTGATAGGCGATTTGCTCCAGCGAATCCCTCAAATTAATGTTTTCCACAAGCGGCGACAAATCATATTTATCCTGTAAAATGACTTTATAGCTCATGACAACACCAGCTTTTGCCCCGGTTTAATTGCATTCGGATTTTGTCCAATAACCTTTTTATTAAGCTGATAAATACGACTCCATTGCGAACTGTCCCCCAACTCCAGCTTGGCAATTTTGGACAAGGAATCCCCGGACTTAACCGTATATGTTTTTTTCTTTTCTTTCATATCTGTGCGGGGCTTTTTGTTGACCGCAGCCGCCTTACTTCCTGTGCCACCAGCTTTTTTGGCAACTTTCATATCACTCCAGGTCCGCAGTGACAGATCAAAATTCACATCCCCATACTCGCCGCCGCGAAAGGTGGAATTATGAGAAGCTACAATTACAGGTACATTCACGGCTGTCTCCGTAATAATAAAACGTAGCGGGTTCTTGGATAACAAAAAGCCATTTAACGTGTTCATGGCCTCCTGCGGATCAGGGATATCTTCATATGTGCAATACGCTGGATTGTACTCTTTCGGAAAAAAAGAAGAGAAGGAGATTTCCTTCACCTTCTCCCCTTGCGGGAAGTCAAACTCCCCATAGGATAAAATCGTCGTTGTATCAAATCCCTTTTGCCGTGAGATCGTCACTTCCTCAGGATTTACTGGAAACTGAAATTTTTTCCCTTTACCATCCGTCAAACTAAATTCCATCTCTTTCCTCCCTCCCCATTACTCCCATCTACTGTATTACTTAGCTACAGCGCCTACAGGCTTGGTGTTCTGCGTTGCACGCAGAATTTCAGCTTTGAGACGGTAGCCAATTTGCATAATAAGCCCATCCACATCCAGCTTGTTCTCATGCACAGTGACCTGTACAGCCCCCGCAGGAAGATTGAATTGGTTGGTAGTTTCGGTTTTAAAATCCTTCAAAAAGCCAGACAGTGTTCCCATTTGTTCAGGACTGATCTGAACTACTTGAGGAGTTGGATTGCCATTGGCCTTGCCTTTAGCTTTGGCTCCATTGTTCGCATGAGCAGCAGTATTCAGTAGTGGGTTGGGATTGACTCCCTGGTTAGCTATAGCCATCGGTCCATAAGGATTAGGGACACCTTTTGCACCTGGTTGCTGAGGTCCATGCATCACTTGAGAGCCGGGGGGTAACCCCGGAAATGGTGGCATAGGTGTTAACGGTTTGGTAGCCACAGCTACAGCAGGTTGAGGTGGTATAGCAGGTTTAGGTACTTCAGGCGGCTTAGCTGGGGCTTTCTTAGGTTCATCTTTTTTACCAAAAGAGAAGAAATCAGAAAAGCCTTTACCGAAATCTCCAGCCTTATCCGAAAGCCAACCTGTTACCTGGGAAGCTTTTTCTCCAAGAAATTTACCAGCGGACTTCGCTTTGTCCATCATGGCTGGACCATAATCTGAGACTAATCCACCAATTTTTCCACCAACAAAGTCTCCCGCCATACCCCCAAGTGTAGAACCAACCACAGTACCAATACCCGGAAGCAAAAATGAACCTATAGCTCCACCTATCGCAGAACCAGCAGTTCCGCCTACAGTTGAACCAATAGCTTCTGCACGTTCTTTACCAGAGGTAGCCTTCGCGATGTTCACAATATCCATTCCATAGCTTAAAGGTCCCAACAGTTTTTTCGCTCCACCTTTTAGAAGGTTTTTGAATAAGCCTGATCCGGCTTCCTCAGCTGCACCTGCAACACTACTTGGTCTGATAATACTTGAAGCTGCATCTGCCGCAGCACTCGAACTTGCAGCGCTAGGCACCACACCAGCGGCTTCACTCGGATTTATCATCCCCAAGCTTTTAGCCTGATCAAACAATCCCTGTCCACCTTCAATTAAATCTGAAGCCCCCCCAAATTTTTCTAAAAACTCACCCCCAGATTTCCCTACATTAATTGCTTTACTAGCAAAATCTTTAAACTTCTCTCTTCGGTTAGCTCCCTGGAGTGGTCCCTTTAAAATACCAAAATCAGTTTTAAATTTTTTAAATGCTTCAGGAGCTTCAGATATGCTCTTTACTCCTTCACCAACTTTTTTTACATTACCAAGAAAATCCTTTACCTGAGTTAATGCATCCTTAGGCTCTTCTTTTTTCTCTGCAGCTGGTGTCACAGATCCCAACTTAGTACCTAAATCAATAATAGCTGCTGTATTAGTGTTTACAGCTATAGTATTCAATTGCACTGCAGTGCTTAGCAAAACGATACTTGGATTGTTATCAGCCTTTGGGGAGCCTGAGCCAGATTGAGAGTTTACCTTCACATTCACACTTCCCGAGGCGTTAATAATCTGGGATTTAACCCGGTTAATCTTGTTCAACAGATTATCCAATCCTTTGGAAGCCATATCGTTCAGCACAATTTCCGGGGCCATGCGAGTGCGGCCAATTTTCAACACACGGCCTTGAATCCGCTCAAAATAGCGTTCCATTGCACGCAATTCTCTGTTCGCCTTAATGACGTTTTTAGGATCAATCACAAGGTTCATGCGGTAATTTAATGCTTCTGCCATCTATCATATTCACCTCCTTGTTTATGCCTTTGAAGCTGCTATGCTATCCATTTCCTGTTCGGCAAACGCCAGCAGCAGCATACGCTCGCCGCGGGGAAGCCGCCAAAAGTCTCCGGGGCGGAGGTGGTGCCGGACCCACAAGTGGTACAGCATCGTCGTCATTCCCCCGGAGCCGATTAGTTTTTTAGGTCGGCAATCTCAACGCCAAAACCGGACAGTTCCAGCACCTTATCCCCTACTGCATCCAGTTCACCCGCCAGCAGCATACGGCGGACAGACTGTTCGCCACCGGACAGCTTCAAACGGCTTGTAATCCGGGGATCGCCCCAACCATTAAGGGACAAGCCTTTCACTTCCAGCTTGCCGGTAGCTTCCGAAATCAACAAGGCGTTGAACGTTTCAGTATCTACCTTCTCATCCACTGCACCTTTCACAGTCCGTCGAATCGTGCAGCGTTCACGAATGCTGTCCACTTTGCTGGAGGTCAAACCGTGCAGAACAATTTTCATATCGAGGCGCTTGATACGTACCGTTTCCTCTGGTAGTTTTTCAGCAGCTTCAAACAGGCTGTCCAAAATTTGTTCTTCTGTCATATTCTCATTCAAGCTCATAAGTCATTCTCCCTTATTGTTCATTTGTATTTGGGGAACGGAACGCCTGACAGCATCCCATCCCCCGTTTTTCAATTTAGTTTGCTACAATCGGATCAAGAAGCTCATAGCCTTCAAAGGTGAAGGTCGTTTCTTCCTGTACTTCTTCACCCGCTGTCCAGTTGGCCAGTTGGATTTTGTCAGGAGTGCAACGAATAAGACGAATACTTTCATGTCCGAAGGCTTCTGGATCATCCAATTTAGTAATAATCTCAAAACGGTTAAAACCGCGACGAATCATATCGGATGTGACCTTGTAGCCACTCATTGTTCCCGTCCCTTTTTTGATACCGCGCTTGTGCACCTTCCACTCGTTGCCCACGAGATTCAGCTCGCGTTTTTCCATTTCTACGCTAGCTTCCAGCTTATTGATATTCGTCTGCCACACCCCGTCCACATGCGCCTGACCATACGTACCTAAAATGACTCTTGAAGCATCCAACATTTCTTTTTCCTCCTCAAAATAATCCATAATATAGTTCGGGATTTCATAAAATCCTCGTTGTTAACAAGCTACTTCATTTCTGCCGATTGCCTGCGAAATGCTTATACACGTAAAATGCTTATTTATTGCACGTAAAATGTGCCGAACAACTGCTCCATCACGTCGGTGAGCTTCACGTTCCATTGCAGGAACACTTGATCCGGCTCCGGTTTGATGACTGGCGCATCGCCGTAGTAAGCCGGGTCGAGAATGACATCGTAGCCATCTGCTTCGATGACATTGCTCAGCGACAGCTGTGCCAGGTATTCTTTGATTGCACCGATAAGTGCCAGACGGCCTTCCACCGTATTGTTGATTTTGCCAATGTAAGTCTCTTCAGCTGCACGCTGCAAGTCAGCGTTAATAGCGTCCATGACACGGATGGAACGAATTTTCTTCCATGCGTTGTTTTGCCCGGCAGATGGATTCACCAAGCTGTTGATCCCGCGCAGCGCTTTGACCTGACGACCGTCGAAGAACAGCAGGAAGACACCGTTACGGACAGCCTGCTCCTGCTCGGAACGTGTCCAGCGGCGGGTTACATCCTCAAAAGGCGTAACCGCATATGTTGCCGATTGATTCAGACGTTGACCTGCAATCAGGCCAGCTACATAAGCAGCCGTTTGGGCGGAACTGTAATCCGAACCTGCCAGACGTACGCCTGTACCAACGTTCACGATGCCTTCATGGTTTAGGGCCAGGGAACGTGCAGAGGCCAAGCTGACGGCTGTTTTGGACACATCATCTGCCGCAGAACCGCCGAATACAGCGATTACGCCTTTACCTTCGCCACGGACACGCTTGATCCAGGCAGCGAAGCTTTGCAGCAATGCCAGATCAGCTGCATAATCCAGAGCCAGGACATTAAACTCTTGTCCTTCAAGTGCTTCTTGCATCGCGATGTAATCGGCATTAACCAGCTTGCTATTGCCGCTGTTGCCGCCAGTGAGGTGTACGCCGCTGACATCCACCGGAATGCCGCCGTCGCCGACAACCTCAGCCTTCACCCATACGTTTTCGCTGTTCTCGTTCATGGCCTTGGCAATGGAAGCAGCCGTACCGTCACTGCCTTTGTACGTGCCGAGCAGCTTGGTTCCTTCATAGAGGCGTACTTCACGAGCTTGCTCATCACCCAAAGTTGGCTGTACAGTTACAGCAAAACCATTACCACGGCTACCTGTGTACAAAGCCTTGAGGCGCAGCACATCCGCCGGGGTCGCACCGCCGCTTTTCAGCGTCACAGATGCTTCAGCAGCTGTATCATCTGCCAAACGGTAGGCTAACAGCTTTTTCGGACCGCCCAGCAAAGCCAGATACAGCGTCGAATACGCGGTCGCACCGTCCAGACTGTCACCCGAAAAGATTTGACTGATTGCCGTTTCACTGCCGATCTCTACAAACTCACGTACAGGGCCCCAATTCGCCTTAACGGGCACAACGACCGTACCACGCGACCCACCTTGAATTGCTGAAGCTGCTGCTGCCTGAAAATTCATATACAAACCCGGCAATACCGGTTTATTCGTGTTTTCCCATGTTCCGCCTGCCATAATTAGTCCACCTTCGCTTTCATAAATTGTTCGATTTTAGTGTGTGCTTCTGCTACCGTAAACAGCTTGTCCTGTGTGCCAAAAAAGGCGCCTGCCAGCACTTCTTCTTTCACGGAAAACAATTGTTCTGCGTGCTCCTTTAGCTCCTCCAGCGTATAGCGAGGGCCACTTGCTTCCTGCCCGGCATATACCGGGGCCTTCTCATGGTCTTCCAAGGTCACTCGGACCACCTCATTTCAAAATAGGATGAATTTCCACTCTGCGAATCAACGCCGCTTCCTCAACTGGGCGCATACGCCGCTGTACTAGCATCAGCCGAAGCTGACCATCTAAAATGGCATCCGCCTGCAAATCGGCTGAAGCTTCAGCTGTAGACATATAACGGCCTTTGTCCTGATCCAGAGGAAGCTGGATTTGAGCGGCAAAGCCCTCGATCAGTGCGGAAGCTGCGCGGTTTTCTTCAGTGGTGTCCGGGGCGGTAATATGCCCGATGAACCGTTTGCGCAGCTCATACATGGAGGCTCCCGCCATCCTAGTTTCGCAGCCGCTCATCCGCCACAGTACCGCTTGCCGCCCCGGCTGTGCGGGCCATGCGTCGGCGTATACCGACCACGTTTCACCCAGTTGCTTCTGCGTCCAGCGGACCAGCGCGGCCAGCCACTCTTCCGGCTGTGTAGCACCGTTTGCTGGAGCGGGTGAACCACCTTCCGACTCAGGCACATACACGCCAAAACGCAGCGTTCTATAGGCCTTGCCCGTAACAGTGTCCAGCTTTTCTGCATCCCGCACGCCCAAATAGTGCGCGGTAAAAGCCGATGTGTCCTCACCTGCACCTGTCACTGGTTCCCGGTGCAGCCCAGCAATCAGGGCATTCGCCCATACATCAGCCTGCGCCAGCCCGGCTTGTCCTGCGTACAGCTTGATGCGAACAACCTGCCGATAGCCAGCCCAGGAAGACTTCCAGATTTCCTCACCCAGCGCCATAACAGCATACGGCTCCTCTGCCGTCTGCGACGGTGGCTGAACATCGTATACACGCCCTTGCAGCGCTGGAATAATTTCAATAAGCTTTTGCTTAAAGGCTTGTCTCATTCTGCGGCATGCCACCTTTGCGTACCCTGCGTGCGCATGTTGTGGCTATTCAGCCAAGCTTTTTTCCACTTCCGTGTTCTCATCCGGCGTAGCCTCGTACTCATGCATTGCAGCATCCCTTGCTTAGGCAACACGACTCCTCCTTTCTATTCAACGAATTCCCGGGAACCGACAGAGACGATCACCGCATGAAAAAACCGGCCCTAATGGCCGGCTAACGTTTGACTGTGTGTGTCTTCGGTATGTCCTCTTGTCTTGATTCCCGATGATATAATCTTACACCCTAATAACGAATGCGTTGCCGGGGAAATGGACGATAAAAGCAGAGACTAGGGATGATGTCGGGAGGTTTTTAGAGAACGTGTGTTCCTATTATAAAAAAGGCCTTGATCCCTGTTATTACAGGAAATCAAAGCCTTTAGGAAATGATATTAAATTATAAACGAGAACAAATGGATAATTATTACATCACCCCGATTTTCGATCCGCGCCCTTCTGCAAGCCTGCCAAATTTAAAACGCCTTGGTCCGCCAGCGCAAGCGCCATTTTGTAAAAAGCACGTGTGCGAAGCTTCGTATACGTATCCTTGCTGACTGGCGGGTCTAACACGTAATTGTAAACCTTGTAATCAAACACATCGTCATCCTTTAAATAACGTTCACGGATGAGCAGCTGTTCGCGTTCATTCAAGCGACTCACTACGGCATCCACCATTTCGCAGTAGGCCAAGCGGGCGGCAGGAGCATCTACATTATATACGGCTGTCCGGGCCGTTGGATCGCTTGTCACATTTGTTGGGCCGTTCGGTCGATCCGTATAGCCAGCAGTAATAAAGCTCTCCCGATCCATAAAAGTAATCGTTTTATAAATCCGGTATTTCTCAAACACACCCTCCAATGCATTCTGCGTTTTGCGACGGTCCAATTCGGGTAAGTTATTTCTCATGTAAAGCAACACTCCTTATCTTATGCCTTTTGACAATGATGTATTTTTAAATGAAGATTTTGCAAAATCCTCAAATAGAAAACGTTCATGTTTACATTTTGTTCCCCTTTTGTTCGTATCTTGAGTATAACATAACATTATTTAGGATAGGTATCCATCCTCAAAAAAAGCAGTATAGCTCCAAAAACAGGATATTCGCTTTATTTTCCTATGCCTTTTGGCATATTACGTGCTTTTACTATTTACCTAATGGTATAATAAAAGCAATATCTATGATTCTCTTGCAGAAAGGAGCCCCCATTGTGGAACAGCCAGCATTCGGAACTTACTTAAAACAGCAGCGCGAGCACAAACACTTGAGCATCAACCAATTGGCAGACGCCGCAGGTATTAGCAATTCACAAATTTCCCGCATTGAAAATGGACTGCGCGGAATCCCCAAACCTTCCACTCTCCGCAAAATAGCGGATGCGCTTAGCGTATCCTATACCGAAATGATGAAGGCCGCCGGATATTGGGGAGACGATGATTCAATGGAGCAAAATCAACATGAACTTTATCGTTCTACTGTGCCAGAATGGGCAACCTCCAAAGACCGCCGGGATTTTAAAAAAATGCTGGAGGAAGACGACGAATTAATGTTCGATGGTATTCCGCTGGATGAAAAAGATCGTCAACGGATCAAGGACGTGCTGACAGGTCTGTTCTGGGAAGCCAAGCAGATGAACAAACATAAAAAGCCCAAAGAGCCCCGAACGGGCAAAGATCAGGGATAGCAGGTGATCGTATGAACGAGCTTATTCACAAACTTGTCCGAAAATACCGTACCAACTGTCCCTTTGATATTGCGAAAGCTCTGGGTATCCATATCCGATACTGCGATCTAGGCCCCACAACCAAAGGGCTGTATTACCACAAGTTGCGTAGAAGATTTATCGTTATCCACAATGGCCTCACACCCGAATGGGAACGGTTCGTCTGTGCGCATGAATTGGGACATGACCGACTGCATAAAGGCATTAGCCGCTTTTTTATGGAGGAGCACTCCTACTTTTCCCCAGGAAAATTTGAACAGCAGGCCAATCGGTTTGCCGTGCTTTTGTTGAGTGAAGGAAAACCGCCACTAGCTGACGAAACGTTGGATCACTATTTACCCCGGATCGGGCTGCCCAAAGAGACTGCCCTTTTTTTTGATCACAAAACAGAACGCTAGTTCCCCACCCGTAGGTTACTGTTTATTACTTCCTCTATAATATAGGTAACTAGACGATGGGTTTAACAACCGATATATCAAAAAATTTTAGTGCTTTGATATAAAATAGAAGTTATTTTTACAATCATCTGATAAAATGTGGTCGTAAGCGGTTTCTCTAATTCATTCATTTTATGGGAGGTTGAAGGAACAACATGAACTCATGGAAAAAACTCTCGTCGATCCTGACGACTGCCGCGCTTTTACTTGGGTGTCTCGGTACAGCAGCAGCAGACCCAGCAACCCATGTGGGAACAGCGGGAACGGCAACGACTCCAGTCAGCGGTAAACACATCACCATCCTACATACGAACGATACCCATGCCCACGTGGTCGCGAATGACAAGGAAATGGGATTCGCCAAGCTGGCGGGTATCATTGATCAGTACCGGGCTTCTAATCCCAATACACTGCTGCTAGATGACGGGGATACCGTTCATGGAACGACCTTCGCTACTTTGGTTAAAGGTGAGAGCATTGTGAAAGTGATTAACAAGCTGCGCTATGATGCTATGGTTCCGGGTAACCACGAGTTTAATTATGGTTGGAAGCATCTTGTCGAGCTAAGTAAGGAAATTCAGTTCCCTGTGCTCAGCGCCAATATTAAACAAACAGACGGAACACGTTTGTTCAAACCCTATGTTATTAAAGAAGTGGACGGCGTTAAAATCGGTATTATCGGTCTGACTACGCCAGAAACAGCATATAAGACGAATCCTAAAAATGTTGAGGGTATTCAATTCACCGATCCTGCGGCTGAGGCCAAAGCGGCTGTTGATGAAATCCGCAGCAAAGTAGATGTCGTTGTTGTTCTTGGTCACCTGGGGCAGGATGTGTCTAGTAAGGACACCAGCCTCAAAGTTGTTAAGGAAGTGCCTGGCATTGATATTTTCATCGATGGACACAGCCATACTGTACTGGAAAAAGGCTTGGTTAGTGACAATGGTACATTGATCGCTAGCGCAGGTGAATACACCAAGTATCTGGGTGTTGTGGACTTATGGGTCGACGGCGGTAAGGTTACGCAAAAGCAAGCCAAGCTGATTGATTCGACTCAAGCAGTGGACGTTCAGCCCAACGCTGAAATTGCTGCATTGATCGCCTCCATTCAAAAGGACCAGGAACCTATTCTAAAAGAGGTTGTAACGCAAACAAGTGTGGATCTGGAAGGAGCACGCGAAAAGGTACGTGCAAGTGAAACCAATCTCGGTGACCTACTCACCGATGCTATGCGTGACGTTTCGGGAGCAGATGTGGCTTTAACGAACGGTGGCGGCATCCGGGCTTCCATCAAGACAGGGACAGTAACCAAGGGAGACGTCATCACTGTGCTACCTTTCGGCAACCAGATCGTTACCTTGAAGGTGAAAGGCTCTGACATTCAGGCCGCACTGGAAAATGGTACAGCCTCCTATCCAGAGCCAAGCGGAGGTTTCCCGCAGGTATCAGGTATCTCGTTCAAAATAGACACATCAGCAGCCAAAGGCAGCCGTGTTCATTCCATTCTGATCGGCGGAAAGACACTTGATCCTGAGGCAACATATACACTGGCCACCAATGATTTTACTGCCGTAGGTGGTGACCAATATACGATGTTCGCTAAATATCCACAGGCAGGTATGTTCGGCTCGCTTGATGAGGCGTTAATCCGCTACATGCAAAAGGTGGGCTCCGCTAGCCTGCAAGTACAAGCAGACGGTCGCATTCAAGAAGCCAAGGCTGACGGTAAAATGTCTGTCCCTGCCACACAAGCTGCGCCATCTGCTTCAACCGCAACACCCGCACCTGTGCAGGAAAAGCCGCAATCCGTCTCTACACCGGCTGCGAAACCAGCGCCCGCAAAACCTGCACCGGCAAAGTCTCAAACAGCCAAGCCACAGCAGACATCCGATTCTGCACAAGTTACAAATAGCCATGTATATGTTGTGAAATCCGGGGATACGCTGTATGACATTTCCCGCAAACATGGTACCACCTGGCAACAGCTTCAACAGTTGAATAAGTTGAAGAATCCTCACCGTATTTATCCCGGACAAAAGTTAGATTTCCCGGCCTAATTCGATAGCTAGCAAAGGCAGCATCCTAGTGGTTCCGGATGCTGCCGTAGGTCAGGCGTTTATAGATATGCGATAGTCCAAGCTCATTTGGACATCGCATATTTTTTTAAAAAGCAAACCTTTTAACCGCTGACAAGTTGTGAACCGAGAGGTATGATGGAGAAGAGTCACTCGGGCAAGAACATTCGTCCCGATCCCCATCGGGATCAGTTATATGTGTGGAAGGAGTCCAGAAATGCAATACATTATTTACGATCTTGAATTTACCGTTAGTCGTAACGCCAGATATTCCTCCGAAATCATTGATATCGGTGCCGTCAAAGTTGTTCAGGGAGACGATGGCCTATACGTTGCGGATACGTTTCACAGTTTTGTAAGACCCTCGAATCGACCTGTACTCTCTACTGATACCGTTCAGTTCACGGGTATTACTCAACGAGACATTGATGCCGCTCCACTATTTCCTGAAGCTGTGAAGGAGTTCATAGCCTGGCTCGGTACGGATTCCCCTTATTATTTATGCGCATGGGGCCCGGATGACCGTCAGAAGCTGGTATCCCATTGTCGTACCCATCATGTAGATCTCGGATGGATTCATAATACAAATGATATACAGAAGCAGATTTCCCGTCTGCTTGGTTCCAATGGAAAGTACCGTCAGTTGAGCCTGTCTCAGGCGCTGGAATTGTGCAACATTGACTTTGACGGTCAACAACACCGGGCACTGGATGATGCCGTGAACACCGCTCAGGTTTTCATGTACCATTTTGATCGTATTACATTAGTTCATAATGCTGCTGACGATGAGGAAAGCCGTGGATCGAAGCTCGTCTACTCCTCACCTGAAGAAGAGCAGGAACAGTACAGTCCTTTTGGCAATCTCGCCAACCTGTTTAAGGACCGTTAAGCGGATAGCTCCCCGGCCCGTTCCGGGGGATCTCCCCCTGTTATTCTTAATTTCCTGCCTTTTTATCGAAATAGAATGCCCCCCAGGTCCGCAGCATTTCTTGCATTCGTTTGCGGTACCGTAAAGGCTCCAGGATCTCGGCCTCAGCTCCATAGGAAGTGAGCCAATCCAAAAATTCACGGTCATGATTGACCGTCACCTCAAACAACAAACTTCCATCCGGCAAATCCTTAAGAAAAGGCTTGATGAACAGTTCCTCTTCTTTGACCCGATATACAGACTCGGCAGAAAAACGTACCACAAACCGGATATTCTGATTTCCTTTGGTCACCGACCAGGTCCCTTTAAAAAACATTTCCATTTCAGTTGTATTTTTTTGAAACGTATACGGCAAAATTCTCATGTTCCGAAATCGGCTGATCCGAAAGGTTCTCATCGCGGATTGCTTGTGACAAAAACCAAGCATATAGAATCGCCGATCCTGCGGAACCAAACAATAAGGATCCACCTGAACGAGTGAAACATCTTCATTTTGAGGCGAACTGTATTCCGCTTCAATGGTCTGCTGCGTAAGACTCGCTAAAACAATCAGCCTGAGCAGATAGGGCTGGTTTTCCCGATCAAGTGTCGAGCCGAGCCGGACAATATTTTTCATTTCCTGCGCGAAGCTCGTCTGTTCCATCTTTTTTTTCTGACTAGAGGCCATCACTTTCTCATAAGCACTTTCAAAAGCTGGCGGTAAAAGAGGCTTTACCGTTTCCATAATCTCTCCCAGCTTAGTAAAAGCCTCTGCCTCTTCTTCCGTCCAATTCAGAGGATACAAAGCGAAATTGCTAATAAAAATGTACCCCTTGCCATGCCCCATATTCGCAATCGGTATATGCATAGCGCTTAGCGCCTCCATATCTCGGTATATGGTACGTTCTGATGTTTCACAACGTTCGGCAAGCTCTCTTGCCAATATCCCTGGATTTGCCTGAACAATAGTAATAATCCGCATTAAACGTATCAACCGATCAGTCAAGGAAGTCTCTCCTTTACAAAAAGATAGTAAATTAGACTCACTATATTACACAAATAAACTAGCATAATTGCCTATCTCAAAGTATCATTTTCAGTAAAATGAACATCTTCTAGCGATATTGCCTTATTGAAAAAGACTTTAGAACTATACGCTGTAAATGATACAAAAGTACCACTCCATTTATTACGTATAGCCAGAAGCAACTCGGCTTCCTGCAGGTAGTCCATATCATCGCTTCTTGCTGCACGTATAAGTAATTCATCTGCTTGTCTGGTAAGGATGAACGCCCCTTGCTCATATTCCCCTTTCTCGTACATACGCAATGCCTTTTTTACAATAGGGGACGTCTCATTCAGCTTTATGTATTTTTCCACCTTCGGGTTGGATGGAATGCTCAGCAGACCAAGATGATGCGTAAAATGGATGTAGAGCTGGTCTGTCCGGATCATCGTTCGCTTTTCCTGCGATGGCTTGCGCCAGCTCCACTCCATCATTCCAATCGTATGTCTTCCGGACGAGTGAGCCGGTATAGAAAACGTCAAAATAGCCTGTCTATATTTTCCCCGCCGTACATCACCACAGTGAACAAACATGCTATCTCCGTTTTCCGAGCGTTTAAAACCGAGCCTTACCCCTTCAGCTTTTAATAGACTTACCCCGTTTTCTGGAATGAACTGGAGTTGAAGGTCACATCCCGCTGCTTTCGGTATTAGATTTCCTTTTCTTTTACGTTTAGCTCCATAGCCCCATTCTATCAGTAGATTTACTTGTTTGGACCCATTCGCAGATATAGACTCTTTGTCCCATGTGTACGTTACATTGAGCATTGACTTCACCACTGGTAAATTCCCCCTAAAAGAACATGTAACTCTAAATTAACAGTGTTATCTGACACTATATTGTCAGGGAACGTATGTTTGATTGTGAAAATTATACATGGGAATCTTTATGAAGGGGGACCTAGTTTGGTAAATAACATTTTAAACCATTTGAATTACATGAACGCGCAAAAATAGCCCGGCGTATGCCGGGCTATTTTATAGTCTACTTCTATACTTAAACTTATGAGATTGTAGTTTCTGTTAAAGAAACATTCGTTTTTGTGCAAATATCAGATATAGGGGCAAAAGTAGTACTATCTACGACGAGATCCTTTGATAACGGCTTTCCATTTACAGTGATTTTTAAAGTTTTATAGTTTTGTTCTTTCTCATTCATCTTGCAAAATCTCCTTCTATATTAATTTTTAATATATTTCAGTTTATATATTCATATTTAAGACCTGATCAGGTGCGGATCGTTCTTTACTCGTATGCTAGAAAAAATGCCGGAATGTTGCCGCTTCCTTGATATACCCGTTTTTTGGTACACTTAAACTCATATATCGACTTTTTTTGAGATCATTTTCTCCGTATTTATCGTCCGTTTCTTCAAAAATCTGCATCCGTATCGTTATATTATACGTAACCATGTCATATGGGTAATGATCTATATCATCTAACATCTTGGTTTATCAAAAGGGGGAACATCTCTTGGCACGACCAACTTGTCGCTTTGCTTTGTATCGCCGCATTGTCTGCGCTGCTATAGCACTTTTGTTTATTTTTGGGATAACTCGTGTACCCGAAGTACATGCTGCTTATTGGGATGATGTATATCAGGGCTTCGAGCAATTTTCGCGGTTACCTGGTGATGTATATCAGCTCAAGGAAAGCTATCGACAAACCCAGGAGGATCTGGAAAAGGCCCGTAACAGCTTAGAAGCCTATCAAGAGCAAAACGCCCAATTGCTGGAGCAAAACCGCAAGCTGACTGACACAGTCACAGAATTAAAAAATCTTCAAACCCAGCGCGATCAGGCTTCACATCGAAATAAATTGCTCATTATCACAGCTATAATTCTGCTGGCCGGTTATTTTATGGGTATCCGACTGTTGCGTTACGGGATGCGTCGACGTTCGGGAAGATACTAACTGTCTGAAAGGATGAAAGGTCTGAATGGACATACAAGCAGGACAACACCATGATGAAAGCGTCGGTTCGGTCGTAACGCTCGATCTGGCGGAAGGAGAAAAGCTGCACGTTCTGCATCCGCAGCAAATCATCGCATACCGCGGACCCAGCTCAGGCCGCAGTGATAAACTGATGAATATTAAGGGCATGTATCGCAAACACAAACTGATTCAGGCCGATTTCACAGGAGCTTGTCGCCTAATTGCTGCACTTCCACCTGGCTTTAGTCTAAAAATGATTAAGCTTGAAGGAAGCGATGATCTGTTATACGATTTTCGCAACCTGTTCTGGTACAGCTCCGGTATCCAAATGCGTACTAAGCTGCTAAGCATGAAAAACATGTTGTTTAGCCGTGATGTTATAAAAATGAAATTTGATGGTGTGGGTCAAATCGGTCTTTTGACGCAGGGATTGGTGTGTCAGGAACAGCTTCATCCGACAGAACCGATATATGTGGATGCGAGCAGCGTCATTGCCTACCCCGAAAACGCCCATCTGGAGTTGACCGTGTACGGCAACCATCTGGCCAGCCAGCATATGAACTATCATTTTAAAATGACCGGACAGGGTACCGTACTATTCCATGCCGGGGAGCATCATCGGCGGCTCCAACAGGATATGAACGACGATGGCGTGATCAAGCGATTTTTAAGGGAAGTCATTCCATTTGGTGGAGTGTTTATCAAATAGCCCTGCCATGCTATAATGACAATGCTAAAGCCGTCTGTCCTCGTGGCAGATACTAATGAAGAAAATCCATGCGTCATGCATGGGAGAGGTTCGCGAACTCCCTCTATAAAAAACTAACGATGCTTTGTCCTCCGCAAGAAAAATGATTTCTCGGGGCAAGGCCTGTTTTTTGTTGAAGTCGGTTCAAGAACTCTCCTTCTTCCAAGTGACAAGACTTGTGTCTTGCACCATTCCAAGAAGATCGAGAGGTTTTTTTATGTTTGCAAACGAAAAAGCAGTCGTCGTATTCAGCGGCGGCCAAGACAGCACAACCTGTTTATTTTGGGCAAAAAAACATTTTGCTGAAGTAGAAACTGTGACGTTTGATTACGGTCAACGCCACAAGCAGGAAATCGAAGTAGCCGCTGGAATCGCCCGCGAACTGGGTGTTCCGCAAACGGTACTGGATATGAGCCTGCTTAATCAACTAGCCCCTAATGCCCTCACACGCACAGACATTGACATTACTCAACAGGAAGGCGAACTGCCTAGCACCTTTGTAGACGGTCGCAACCTACTGTTTCTGAGCTTCGCGGGAGTTCTCGCCAAGCAAAAAGGAGCGCGCCACATCATTACAGGCGTATGTGAGACGGATTTCAGCGGCTATCCTGATTGCCGGGATTCCTTTATCAAATCGCTGAACGTCACACTGAATCTTTCGATGGACTATCCCTTTGTGATTCATACCCCGCTTATGTGGTTGAACAAGGCCGAAACTTGGCACATGGCCGATGAGCTGAAAGCTTTTGAATTTGTAAGAACACGTACACTAACGTGCTATAACGGCGTCATTGGCGATGGCTGTGGCGAATGCCCTGCTTGCAAACTTCGCCGTGCTGGACTGGAGCAATATCTCGCGGTGCGCGGAGCTTCATCCCAAGGAGTTGAAGGTCATGCGTGAGCCAGGTACCTTTCGCATTGTCGATAAGCTCCAAGAGTTCGGGACAGACATTGAGCGCTCTCAGCTGCGTTATCACCGCAAACGTGTACTCGTCAGCAAACAATTTACATTCGATGCAGCACATCATTTGCACTGCTACGAAGGCAAATGCAAAAATCTGCACGGACATACCTATATCGTCGTATTTGGCATAAGCGGCATACCGGGCGAAACGGGTCTAACGCTAGATTTTGGTGACATCAAAACGATCTGGAAAGAGCGGATTGAGCCTTTTCTGGACCACCGTTACTTGAATGAGACGCTTCCTCCAATGAATACAACGGCGGAAAATATGGTCGTCTGGATCTTTGAACAAATGGAGTCAGCCTTGACCTCGGAGGCATACTGCAACCGTGTCGAAGGTGGACGTACCGAGTTTGTACGGTTGTTCGAGACACCTACCAGCTACGCCGAGTTCCGACGGGAGTGGATGCTCGATGAGTAATACCGTGACTACTCACCAACCCATGACAGCCTCCCACGGCACCCAAATAGCCCCTATTCCCGTACTGGAGGTGTTTGGTCCCACTGTTCAGGGCGAAGGTATGGTCATTGGTCGTAAAACGATGTTTGTTCGTACCGCAGGCTGCGATTACCATTGCTCGTGGTGCGACTCCGCCTTTACCTGGGACGGCAGCGCCAAGGATCAGATCCGTCGTCTGAGTGCCACGGACATTTGGCAGGAGCTGAAGGCCATCGGCGGCGAACGCTTTTCGCATGTGACCCTTTCTGGAGGCAATCCTGCCCTGCTACCGCAGCTTGGGGAGCTAATCACCCTGCTGCGCAGTCAAGGCATTGCCACCGCTGTCGAAACACAAGGCTCCCGTTGGCAGGAATGGCTGTACGATATCGATGAGGTAACCCTATCCCCGAAACCGCCCAGCTCTGGTATGACGACCAACTGGGACGTGCTGGATGATATTATCGCCCGTCTGTCGAACCGGAAAATGGCTTATGAGTCCCGAGCGACGTCCCACGTCGCAATCGCAACAGACTTGAAGGAACCCGCTAATGAATCTGCGCGGCTCTATACCGGAGCTTGCAGCTTGAAGGTCGTCATCTTCGATGACACCGATCTTGCCTATGCCCGCACTGTTCACGAGCGCTATCCACACGTACCGCTGTTCCTTCAGACGGGTAATCCAGATGTAAACACGGAGAATACCGGACAGATAGCGGAGTCTCTACTCCATCGTTATGAATGGCTTATCGACCGTGTCATGGACGATTCCCTACTAAACGATGTAAGAGTACTCCCGCAGCTCCACACCCTCGTATGGGGCAACAAACGCGGCGTATAACACTTATATGTAATATATTCCGTATGCGCTGTATGTGATACACAAAGGAGAGCATTACTCACTTCTACCCCAACCTACACGTAAACGAGTAGGACTTTATGGTGATGACGGCGGTCGGCAGCGAAGCGGAGACTCAAATCATTCGCGGAGCGACCTCCCACCACCATAACTCCCTCTCTCTTTTACCAAACCAACTTACTTTAAGGAGCCTTATCCATATGACCGGAAGAACACCCGAAGAAATGACCGATGTTACCCTGCTTGGCAATCAAGGCACACAATACACTTTTGCCTATGATCCCGCCATTCTCGAAAGCTTTGATAATAAACATCCCTATCGGGATTATTTTGTAAAGTTCAATTGCCCGGAGTTCACCAGCCTGTGTCCGATTACAGGACAACCTGATTTTGCAACCATCTACATCAGCTACATTCCCGATATTAAAATGGTAGAAAGCAAATCCCTTAAGCTGTACCTGTTCAGCTTCCGTAACCACGGCGATTTCCATGAAGACTGCGTCAACATCATCATGAATGACTTAATTAAGCTGATGGACCCTCGATACATTGAAGTATGGGGCAAATTCACGCCACGCGGCGGTATCTCTATCGACCCGTACACCAACTACGGCAAGCCAGGAACAAAGTATGAACAGATAGCGGAGCACCGCATGATGAATCATGATATGTACCCAGAAAAGGTTGATAACCGTTAAGCTAATAACTCTTCTGACATAGCGTAAATATCAAGGGGTTGTCCTAAAGTCATCAAATGACTCAGGGACAACCCCTTCGTTTTACTGAAAGGAGACTGTGCACGCTTGTGGCATTACACATCCAGATCAAATCTTGATTTTTTATATTCATACGGTGTTTTACCCATAACTTCTCTAAAAGCTTTTCTGAAAGATTTCTCGTTTGGAAACCCGACCTCGTAAGAAATTTCTGTAAGTGACTTATTAGTTGAATCCAGTAAATCGATCGCCTTCTCCAAACAAAGAATTTGCTTGTATTCGGTAAACGTCTGGCCTGTATATTTATGAAACATTCGCGACAAATAAGCCTCCGAATAACCGCAGATACGGGCCGTTTTAGCCAAGCTAATATTTTCAGTATAATGCTCTTTAATAAAGTCCATGATTGTCTTTATCTTTTGTTGCTTTTCACTGAATACTTCCGGTGGAATGTCTGTCGTCTGACTAAAATGATTGACAAGCAAATATTTCAGTTCAATAATTCGGCTTTGCTCTAAAATGTAGTCGTATTTGCTTTTGGAAATATGTAGATCATATATATCCATAAACAATCCTCTTAATTTAGAGATTATAGGTTCTTCAACTTGTTTCTCTTGCGTGTTTAAATGGATGATTACTTGTTCATTGGCAAAGAAAGTGTCTGGAAATTGCAGCACTATGACCTGGTTCTCCGTAATGCTCTGCGTGGAATGCGGAACATTGCTGTTAATGAATAGCGCATCCTTTTCCATCAAAATAGTTATTTTTCCTTCATGCCACACCTTTAGACTTCCACTTGTACAGTAGATCAACTCCATATTGCTGTGAAAATGCATAGGAATGACTCTTTCTGTATCTCTGGATTGGAACATAAAAAGGTTAATCATTTTTTTTCTGTCTATTTCGATATGTTCATATATTTTTTTCATCACCACACCTCATCAGCCAGCCATGAGTAATTCATCTGTATTCTATATTAAGGCATAAACTCTTATACTAATACTCATACTATACCGATAGTAAAATGCCCGGACAAGCAGAATCTATTCAACGGACCAAAAATAAAAAAGAAGGCAGTTCTTCCCGCAAACGGGATAATGAACAGCCTTCCTTAACCTGCTTGCAACCCGGCAAGCAAAAAAATGTTACCCTACACATTCCTGCAACTGATACATTCTAACTTCTCCTACATTGTCTCCTGCCTCAAGTAATACATTGCTTTGGTCTGCATCTTCTATGAAATAACGCAGGGAAAACACTTCTTCACCCTCATTCACAAAGATCTCCAGGCTTGAGCTTTCAATGAATATTTGCATTTCTGCAAGCTTATTATTTAATGTTGCTCTTCTGTACTCTCTCTCGCCAGTCAACCAGTTTGTTCTCCAAACGGTCAGACTGTTTTGTTCCTGATCATAGTCAATTTGCACAGCATCCCTTATGATCATTTTAAAATTTTCTGTCAGTAAGGAAAAATCAACAATTAGCTCCGCTTGTGTAGAAGGCAGCACCCACTCACTACTACTTTGAATTTCCCCTTTGTAATGCGTGCCATCCAGTCTTAACAATTGTAATTCCGGCAATGGTTTCTGGTACAACACACCGTTCATCAGCACAACTTCTCTAGGAAGTGTTAATGCATGAATCCAGCCCTCCTGAATGGTCGGGACAGCCCTCTCCGCTTCCTCATTCATGGCGCTCATCCATCCGAACATAATGGTTCTGTCATTAACTTTGAATGATTGTGGAGCGTAAAAATCAAATCCTCGATCAAGCTCTTTAAAATCGGAAAGGTCCCCGTTGAATTTGCCTGTATTCGATAATTTGCCAACCATATATCCCGATTGATTAGGATTTTTATAATATTCGCCTCTCTCCGGTAAACCCTGAGGAGAGAAAACAAAAACATCATTTTCGGCAAAATGAAGTACGTCCGGACATTCCCACATATATCCAAATTGGTGGTCATGATCAACAAATGATCCTTGGCATTCCCAATCGGACAAATTTTTAGATTTGTAGATAAGTGTATCTCCAGTCAAATCTTCTCTTTGGGCGCCAATAATCAACCACCAGTTCCCGTGTTGGTCTCTCCATACTTTCGGATCTCGAACATGCCTAGTGTAACCTTGGGGATGCTCAAACAAAGGGCCGATTTTTTGAAAATACTCTCCATCCTCCGAAATCGCGGCGCATTGATAGCTTTCTTTTACTCCATCATCTCGGATTACATTTCCTGTGTAAAACAGATACAGCTTTTCATTATGAACAATGCCCCCGCCCGAATAAATGCCATCCTTGTCATACCATTCCGAAGGCTCCAGCGCGACACTTTTCCTTTGCCAGTGCACCAGATCGCTGGAAACAACATGGCCCCAGCATTTATTTTTATGCTCAGTTCCTTTTGGATTCCACTGATAAAACACATGATATTGATGATTGAAATAAGCAAGTCCATTAGGATCATTGAGCAAACCGTAAGGAGGGGTAATATGATATTTCAGGTTATACGCGTCGCTTTTATTCATGCTCATCCTCCGGTAAAAAAACAAAACTAAAACTCAGCAAAATTTCCTGCGAGCTTGACCCGATATAAACATCAAATTCACCGGGTTCACTTTTGTATTGCATTTCACGATCATAAAATTTAAGCATCTCTTCATGAATTGAAAATTCAACATTTTGGGTCTCGCCACTTTGCAAAAACATTTTTTTAAAGTCTTTTAATTCTTTCACTGGCCTTGCAATACTTGCAAATTTATCGCGAATGTATAATTGGATCGTTTCCTTTCCATCATAAATTCCAGTGTTGGTAACAGAAATACGGATATCAACTGACTCATTTTTCTTCATTTCTTTTTGGCTAATTGTTAATAGGCTGTATTCAAATGAGGTATAGGATTTGCCATAGCCAAATGGATACAAGGGTTCATTCACTTCATCTATATATCGGGATGCAAACCGATAAGAGCCATTTTCCTTTAAATTCGGTCTGCCTGTATTCAACTCATTGTAGGACATCGGAATTTGTCCCACGCTCCGTGGAAAGGTCATGGCTAATTTCCCCGATGGATTGACTTCCCCATACAGTATATTGGCCAGTGCTTCTCCGCCCATCGTTCCTGGATACCAGGCTTGAACAATAGCGTCCACTTTTCCGGCTACTTCGGTAAGAATCAAAGGTCTTCCACTATAAACGATCAGAACCGTCTTTTTGCCCAGTAAACTTAATTCATGGAGTAGTTTCATTTGCGGCTTAGGAAGCGTCGGGTTCGTTCGCGATCCCCCTTCTCCGCTCTGATAAATACTTTCTCCCAAGGCGAGGACAATGACATCCGCTTCGTTAGCATTTCGGATTGCTTCGCGCAGCAGGGCCTCCTCATCGACTGTTTCAGCAGCCAGCTTGTCCGCATATTTGCCAAGGGCTTCTCTTGCATTAGCAGGAAGCATGTGCGCCCCTTTGCAAACCGAGAGATTGTCGGGATCAACATGCTTTAATAATCCCATTTTCAAATTGACGGTATCCGCCTCATCCCCCTTAATGGCCCACATGCCCAGGGTGGAGTTTTCATCTGCGTAAGGACCGATTAAAGCTACTTTGGTATGTTTAGACAATGGCAGCAGTTGATTTTCATTTTTCAGCAAGACTACGGATTCTTCAGCCAAGGACAGCGCGGCTTTTTTATGTTCATCTGACAGAATGCTGTTTCTCGACCGCTGAACGGTTTCCTGTAATCCGCGGAACGGGTCCTCAAACAGCCCCAAATCATTTTTCAGCTTTAAAATACGGTATACCGCTTCATTCAAAAGCTCCAACATATGCTCGTTATCAGATACTACTTTCTCCAATTGATTGGCGTATACTGCTGTCTTCATATCCACATCAACACTAGCCAACAATGCCAGCCTTGCAGCGGAAGCCTCATCTTCGGCATAACCGTGCATGATCAGTTCTTCTATAGCGGCGTAATCCGAGATCAACACACCATTAAAATTCATCTCTCGTCTTAGCACGTCGCGGTTAAGCCACTCGTTTCCTGTTGCAGGAACGCCATTCAAGGTATTAAAGGCCGTCATAACAAGCTTTGCCCCCGCCTCGATTGCAGCTTGATACCCTGGCAAATAATATTCTCGCAGCGTGTGCTCCGACATATCCACGGCGTTATACTCACGTCCAGCGACAGGTGCCCCATAAGCGGCAAAATGTTTGACGCAAGCGGCAATTTTATTGGCTGGTATGATATCCTCCGAGTTTCTCCCCTGGATCCCCTGAACCATGCTTTCGGCATATTTCTTCGCCAGCAAAGTGTCCTCTCCAGGCGATTCCATCACCCGCCCCCAACGGGGATCTCTAACGATATCTACCATGGGGGAAAAGGTCACGTGCACACCTTCGTCATAACATTCCTGGGCAGCAATCGAACCTGCATGTTCTATACCCTCATAATTCCAACTACATGCTTGTGCAATCGGAATCGGGAAGATGGTTCGATACCCATAGATAATATCTGCCATGAACAGCAGCGGAATTTTATGAATCGATTTTTCCAAATAATCCGTTTGCAGTTGGATAATTTTTTCTGGATTAGTGATGTTCAATATGGAGCCTGTGTTATATATATTGTAGCCGGCGTTTAACCCTAATTTTTTTAAAGGACCCGTCACAACAGTGTCTATATCCCCTTCAAAAAAATCACCGGTCAGTTGGATGAGCTGGCCTATTTTCTCTTCTATTGAAAGGCTGTCCAATTTCTTAAGCAGTGTGTTGTTGTCCATGATTCTCCCCACATCATTTTATTTGTGATCTGTTTTTTCTTTAAACCCAAAGATCCACGTTAGTGCAAATGCCACAGCAAAGCCGATTACACAAACTAAGATATATATGAATATCTGATTGTTCAGGTACAATAACATTCCCGGTAGGGCTGTGATTGACATGCCCGTTGCTTGAACATTAAATATACGTGCGAAGAAACCGCCAACCGCTCCGCCAATCAAGCCCATCAAGAACGGTTTGCCATATCGAATGTTCACCCCAAAGATAGCGGGTTCTGTAATACCCAATAACGCAGACAAGGTAGAAGGATACGCAATGGATTTGGTTTTTACATTTTTAGATTTTAGACCAACAGCCAATGCAGCACCCGCTTGTGCGCAAATCGACGCTGAACTGATCGGGTTCACCATATTCCAACCATTGCCTACTAACATCTGTATTTCAATCAGGTTTAAGGCATGGTGCAGTCCGGTAACTACAATAATCTGATTGATGCCACCGTAAATAAATCCGCCGATGCCGTATGGTAATTTTAAAATGGCGGTAACACCCATTAATATTAAAGTTTCCACCTCGTGAAAAATGGGACCAATCACGAACAATCCTAATACCAGTGTTATTAATAATGTCAGAAACGGTGTCAGAATTAAGTCCAATGCATCCGGGACTGATTTTCTGATTTTCTTCTCCAGCATCGCCCCCACGACACCTATTATGAAAGCAGGCAAAACCGAGCCCTGATAGCCTGCAATTTTAATGAATCCGAAAAATACTAGTGGTTCCTGAACTTTTTGAGCGACATCCCAAGATGTAGGCAACGAAGGACTTACTAACATTAATCCAATCAATATCCCCAATAGTGGTGATCCACCAAACACCCGGAAGGCCGACCAACATACCAACACGGGTAAAAATGCAAAAGCCGTATCGGTCAATATTTGCGTAAACAATATGAAATTCGCAGAAATATGATCAGGTGTAAGTCCAAATAACTGGAGCAGTGCAGGCTGAGTTACTAAGCCTCTAACTCCCATAAATAATCCTGTAGCTACCAATGCAGGCATAATCGGAACAAATACATCCCCGAAAACACGGATCATTCTTTTGAACCGATTATCACCTTGAGTGGAGGCCATCTCTTTCAAATCAGCCTTTGATGTAGCAGATATGCTTTGGCCAACCATGGCATCGTATACTTTATTTACAGTACCGGTTCCAAAAATAATTTGATATTGCCCAGAGGTAAAGAAAACGCCCTTGGCCTTATCAATATTTTCAATAAATTCATCATCAATAATTTCTCTATCTTTTACAATCAGCCTCAGCCGTGTGGCACAATGTGCCATGGAAATAATATTGTCTTCTCCGCCAAGCCCTTTAATGACATCTTGGGCTATTTTAACGTATTCTTTTTCAAGACTCATCAGTCTCTTCCTTTCCTCTGTTCCTCTTAGTTAGTCTGAATCATTTAAAACTTTTGATCAAATATGCTTCTTAAGAATATCATGACTGCGCTTTCAAACAGCGGGATTATTTTACTACATTAAGGTCAAATTTTGACCTTTTTATATCCTTAATTATAAATGCATACTAGCAACTGGTGCCTGATGAAACAATAAAGTGCACCCTAGAATACATACTGGAATAACCTTCTGGTTTATCCCCGTGTATTTTAAAGGTGCACTTCAATTGTTGTATAGAGAGTGACTTACGTTTTACTTAGTGACTTTCAACTGAGCACTGTGAGCTGTATAGATAACCTTCACTTTATAATTGCTTGGTAAACCTACCGTTTCAATCGAAGAAAATGCTCCATTCCGTTTACCATAAGTTAAGATCGTAGCACCATTAGCCGGCACATATTTGTTAGAGAAATTCAGGCGTAATTTTCCGTTGAGTATGGCTGTTCCCTTTATTTTGAGCACATCATTTTTAGTGCGTAGGTTAAGCTCAAGTGTTCCCTTGGCAGATTGTCTGTAATTTCCGCCAATAATCAGCTTCCCAGAAGCATTTTTAAGAAGAGTTCCCCCGTAATTCGTAATTCCGCCACTTCCGAAAGCCGTGTCCGAAGTTCCCTCCAAAGTACCTTGGTCGATCTGTGTACCACCGGAATACGTATTGTTGCCCATTAGCTTCAACGTACCTGTTCCCTTTTTAGTCAGCTTTCCAACGCCAGAAATATTGTTGCGCCAGCGATCCAATGCATTGAAACCACCTTTGGAAGCGTCCATATTTACCGTCACATTATTGGCGAAAGCACCGTAGCCATCCGCAGCGGAAAACAAGTTCAATCGTCCCCATCCCTCAGCATCATCAAGTACAGGATAGCCGGAAGGAATCCCCGTGGTAGCCAAAACCCAACGACGTTGTGTGCTATCCAGGTAAGGCAAGCGTGTCTCCAATAGTACCTCAGCTCCCTTAGGCACTATCATAGGCGTCGCGGTTGGATTAACCTGACTGAATCCGTATGTTAATCGTTGATTATAATTTTTTTTGTTTGTGGCATAATTGCTGAACCGATCTGGAGCTGTACCTTTTTGAGACAGCAGTTGTTTACGAGCATCCTGATAAGCCGCTTTCTTCAAGCTGCTATTGGCCGGATCAGACAGGATAGCAGCAGCCATCGCCGTTGCCATGACACGCCCTCCCATAACATCAAGCGGGGAATGCATACCGGCAACAACACGGTTATTGCCCAGCTCTGAAGCTCGCGTCAGCAGTTCTTGATAACGCTCCGGCACGGCATAGGCCATAGCAATAGAACTGAGATACGCAGCATTGGTATGACCGCTAGGAAAGCCGCCATCGCTAGTAGCATCAGCTTTGAGAGCGGGAATAAGGCTCGGAACAACTACTGAGTTATCGCTCCAGCGAAACGGGCGAGGATAGCTAAAATAAGACTTAGCCGGGTTCGTCGTAGAGTATTCCCCGCGCAAGGTATTTACCAGATTTACGATGTTGCCGAGATTGGAGCTTGTACTCCCAGCATTCGTTCCCTCATCTTCGTATTTCTTAGTCAGGGCATCTGCCGGAATGTCGTTGATTGTTGTCGTGGCACCTGCATTCTTACGATATACATCAGTGAGCGAACCCAGCCCGTCGATCACACTGTAGCTCTGGTTTCTGCGATCATCCAAATAAGCCGCATTGGCCTCACTGGAAGTGCGACGGGCAGCGATATCAATCACTTTTTGAATATTGGCGTTCAGCACGCTGCTGTTTAGCTTGGTACCTGTATCCCAGGTAGCGCCGGGAGTCCAAAGCTTATTAAATTCGGAGAGCAACCCGAGGGTCGGATTAGAGCTTTCCGTCTTATTTGCAGAACTATTATTTTTATAATGATCTACGAAATATCCCCACGACGGTTCTGTTGGAGTTACCGCTGTTGGTAGGGTTGCTGCACTCGCATAACTTCCACCCAGGGAACCTAGAAGTAAGGGTAAAGATAGTAATGCAACTGATAATGGTTTCCTTAGCGATTTCATTCTCAAATCAGATCCTCTCTTCTCTTGTGCTCTTCATACTTTCTCTACGGAGCTATTATCTATATAACAAGATGTATGACATAAAGAATCATATCTTACGTTTGTTAAATCAAGAGCTTGGTTTTGTTAAATAATTCTTGCTTATTTATATGTAAAAGAATATCAACAACACTTAATATAGAAATAGTTTTAGTGTGTTTGTAATACTTTCGCCATGTTGATATGTGCTTATGATCAATATAGTTGGAGTAGTGGACCATAAAATTTAATTAAGGTAGGTCGTCTTATGAGCGAGGAAACTATTGCTTTCAAGTGTGGATCGTGTAAACAGGTACCAGATAAACCCCTATTAAAAGACAAAAATGTTGAGATTGTGGCCATCGAAGATGCTATGGACTGGGCAGATTTCAAGCATGATACTCCAGATCTAAATACTGAAATATGGGAAAGAGCATTGAAACCCCCGGCAAAAGGTGACTTAAAAAAAGTACAAGTATATTTTCCTTTTCATATGTCTGTTGGAGAAACTTTTTGGACTCTATTCAGACCTGCTTATTCACATTTTAATGGTTGGGATGAGCATCCTGAGGAGATCAACTTCTCTGCGTTTATTAAATGTAGATTTGAAGACATCATATCCAAAAATGAAAAAAAAGCTTGGATCAATGTCAGAGTGGAGGAAGTTCTGTTATTAAAAGATGTATGTAATAAAATCCCAGCGCGTGATGGAGCAGGCTATTTGGATTCATTTCATATGTTTGGAGAGCCTCAACTATTTCAATACAAGGATTGGATTTTCTTGGATGCAAACGCACAAAGTAATCTTGGTATTTGGGCATTAATTAAAAGAGTTAAGGATTATAACCATTTGGTGGCATATGGATCGTGGGAATTTCATTCCAACATGGTCTACTGTGGAAATCTAATAATTCCTGAAGATGAGTTGAACTCATTCATGCATATTAGCGAGTAAAATGACAAGTAAAGGATACCTTAAAACAAATACAATGCACCCAGAGCAAGATAATCTATCGTGAATTAAAGGATCGTGCAATAAAGAGTATCCAGCAGAATGGGCAAGCAGTAATGAGTAAAGTGGGACTTTATCCCACTTTCAGCCATTTGCTGCAAACGGATCGCTTCCTATATCTTAAAATATACATACATATTCGGAGGTTGCCATGACTAGTAAATCTGCTACAAAAAATGAAACGGGTCAATCGCTCCCCCTCCCAGGGCCGCAAGTGAAAGGCACCGTTTTTGCGATTCTGATTGCGATCAGTTTCGTCCATCTGTTCAATGACTCGATTCAATCGGTCATTCCAGCGATCTTTCCGATCTTAAAGGAATCTATGAGCCTGAACTACACGCAGATCGGCTGGATTTCATTCGCGATCAATTTTACAGCTTCAATCATGCAGCCTGTGATTGGCTTGTTTTCGGACAAACGGCCTACGCCCGCTATCCTTCCCATCGGCATGGGCTTTACGCTGACTGGCATGCTGTTGCTCGCCTATGCTGCCGATTATAAAGCGGTGCTGATCGCAGTCATCTTCGTGGGTCTGGGCTCGGCTGCCTTTCACCCTGAAGGCTCGCGCGTATCCCATATGGCGGCCGGGCCGCGTCGGGGATTGGCACAATCCATTTTTCAAGTTGGCGGTAATGCGGGCCAATCGCTGGCGCCGATGCTCACGAGCTGGATTTTTATCCCGTTGGGACAATTTGGTGCGATCTGGTTCACAGGTATTGCGGCAGCGGGAATTGTGGTGCAATCGTTCATCGCACGCTGGTACGGTAACGTCCTACGTACAGAAGGCATTGCACGCAAAAAAGCGGTGGCACGCCGCATGAAGCCCGAAGTGCGTAACCGCGTTATGTTTGCCATGATTGTCCTCATTCTACTGGTATTCGTCCGTTCGTGGTACTCGACCTCGGTCGGAAGCTACTATTCGTTTTACCTGATGGAAGTATTTAAAATGCCATTGGCTGATGCACAGCTTTACATTTTCCTGTTCCTCGGAGCTGGAGCGCTGGGCACCTTCTTTGGCGGTCCGCTGGCGGACCGTTTTGGTAAACGCAATATGATATTTCTGTCCATGGTATTAGCTGCACCACTCGCGCTGGCACTACCTTATGCTAACCAATTCTGGACGGCGATCCTGCTGGCAATTATCGGATTTATTATGCTGTCTAGCTTTTCGGTCACAGTCGTATATGCACAAATGCTTGTGCCTGGTAAAATCGGGACCGTGTCTGGTCTCATTACGGGCCTGGCTTTTGGCCTTGGTGGTGTGGGCGCACTCGTACTCGGCAACTGGATCGACAAAGTAGGCATCACCCACATCATGTTCCTATGCGGCTTTTTGCCACTGCTCGGCATCTTAACCTTCCTGCTTCCTACAGATAAAACCCTGAACCGCTGGGCGGAAGAAAATGGAGCCGAAGTGTAACAGGCTAACGTGTGGCGGCCATCCTGGCCGCTGCACACCTTTATAGCCAACTCACGTGTTTCCTCACGAAAAAAATTCCCCCGTTTATACCTAAGTTGCAATCAGTTCTCTACTTCTGCCAAACGCATCAAAATCCGACGCTTCCGATACAGCATTTTCCCTGCTTCAGCTACATCACTAATAGCACTTCGATTCGCGATAGACCCGAACAAAATGCCCGCAATCGGGACCATTTGAAGCAGCTTTTTCCATCCAAACTGATCACGATAGGTGTTAATGACCTCTCTCCATCCCTGCATCTGGGAAAAAACCTGTGCCTGACGTGAAGGATCATCGAACAAAGCCAGCTCCTCTAATACGGCCTTCTTCCCCACAATATCGGATGAAGCAAATTGCATACATTTAATAATAAAAATGCGTTCCTGCTTATCATGGGGATTAAAGCCATAGCACAAGGCTATTTCCTGAAGCACTTTGAGCGACAAGCCGAGCAAAAGAGGAATATCCGCCGCAATCGTAAACACACCACCAATCCCCGTTGTTGCTCCCTGAGCGGTGGCAAAGGTAATGCGAGCCGATGTCATATCGTCGGCAGTCCGATCCATGATGGTTAGCGGGAGCTCAGCCGCCTGCTTCAACTCCCACATAGGTTCGACACTATGTTCTGAATCAACGTTTTCCCCGGCACGAGGCAGGTCCTGCGTATCCGAAGCGGAATCTGCACCATTTTGCTGAATGACATGTTCATGGGCCGTCTTTTTCAGCCTGTTCAGAACCGTTTCTTCCTTCACCAAATATTTGCCGCCGTTCTGAATGAAGCTACCCAACTCGTTAAGGAGTTGCTCCAGCTTGTCTTTAATGATTTTGGGCGTCAGCCGATCCAGCAACATAAAAGGCCATCTGCCGATTTTTTCCCAGAAAAAAATGTCCTTCTGTTCCTTCTCCCATTTTTCAATATTCTTCAACTCATGACGCAATACGTCCTGGCTTTCCCGATATTCTGTAAGCTGCTTCATAAGCGTAGACGTCTCCTTTTGACTATGCTAGTTTATGTATGGGTAATACGTAAGCAAGGCGAGTTCAGGTTTCTTTTTTTAGCAAACTAGATGATAAAGAAAGTTAAAAATCCATACAGATCGGAGTGTAATGATGAATAATGTAGAGCTTGTCCCTTACCATTGTGGGCATGATGCCATTTTACATACCTTCTACTTACCTGAGGAGCAGAAGCAGTTTACTGGAATGCCGGATGAAATGCTCATACTGGCCAAGGAAGATCCGCACCGCCATCCTGTCGTGATTACGGCTACTAGAAGACCCGTTGGATTTTTCATTTTATACAATGGGGATGAATTAGCGGACTATACGAATACTTCTGAGGCACTGCTGCTACGCGCGTTCTCTATTCATTACGCAGATCAGGGACAAGGATTCGCCAAAAAAGGGCTGCTTCTACTACCACAGTTCATCGCCAGACACTTCCCACATATTCGCGAGATTGTACTGGGCGTCAATGCCCGTAATCTGTCTGCCCAAAGTCTGTATCGCAAATGCGGCTTTATAGATGAAGGTGACACTAAAATGGGTCAACACGGCTTGCAGCATATTTTTAAAATGAGCCTATAAGAGGTTGTTCAAAAAGTCGTCTTTCCATAACGAAGCTATTCAAGAAGCGGATTCGACGTCGAATCTTGAATTCAGCCGGGCCTTCCGTTGCTCACGTAGATCTGTCTACGCTCCGCTACTCTGTCCCTAGCTTCATCCAACCTTCTCGGTCCTGAAAAGCCGTTTTTTTGAACACACACTATAAGTTGACCTCGATAGCCCTCGCCCAAATAGAAAAGCTTTCGGCACCAACGCCGAAAGCTTTTATCGTTAAATCTCACCAATTGAAAAACTCAATTTGTAATTACCAAACTTCGTAAGCTCATCCAGCATGGTATTTAACTCTGTCTGTGAGGACATGCGCACCCGCATCCAATAACAGCCCTCCCCACTCACCCGGTGGATTTCAACAATATAGGGATGCTCCCGTGCAAAAGCCTGGAAAGCACTGTGAGTCGTTCCTGAATTCAAAAAAACCGTAATAAAGGCATGAATCGTCTGTCCAATTTTTTCAGGGTTCCAGCGCAGCGTATAGCCTTCGATAATGCCCGCATCCTGCATTCTTCGAACACGCGCCCCTACGGCTTGGCCTGTCAAATGAACAAGCTGGCCGATCTCCTTGTGCGATAAAGAGCTGTCTTCAATTAAATGATGAAGAATGCGCAGATCGGTGTCATCAGGTGCGAATAGTTCCATAGTTATTTTTCCTTTCATGATGAAACGATAATGCTGATTTTCCTTTCAGCAAACCGTAGCCTGTAGCTCCTTGCGTCAGATATGATTGTAACAGAAACAATGAACTACCGAAAATACACTTGGTCAAAAATAACATTCATCACAAAGGAGCTTTCATATATGAAAATCACACTAATCCGTAACGCAACCTTATGGCTGGAATACGCTGGAATAAAATTTCTGATCGATCCGATGTTGAGCGATGCTGGCGCAAATCCGCCGGTCCCCAATACGGAAAATGCCCGCCGTAATCCGCTGGTTCCCTTGCCGCCACAATGGCAGGCACTCGGACAGCCTGACGTTGTCATCGTCACACATTTACATCCCGATCATTGGGACCCGGCAGCAGTACGCTGGTTGGACAAACAAATTCCTGTCTTCTGCCAGCCCGGAAATGAAGAACAAATCACTGCTGATGGTTTTACACAGGTTACCCCGATTCCGTTGGCTGGTTCTGTGGGAGAAATTGAGATTATCCGTACAACCGGGCATCACGGCACCGGAGAAATCGGGGAGCAGATGGGACCCGTATCCGGCTTTGTTTTTCAGGCACCAGGTGAACCTGTCGTCTATTTGGCCGGGGATACGATCTGGTGCAGTGAAGTCGCGGAAACACTGGATAAATACCGTCCTGACTGGACAATTGTGAACGCTGGAGGAGCACGGTTTACGGTAGGTGATCCCATTATTATGACTGCCCAAGATGTAACGGCGGTAGCACAACATGCCCCTTATACACAAATCGTGGCTGTCCACATGGAAGCAATCAATCATTGTCTACTAACTCGCTCAGAGCTTACGGAACATATCAACCGTGAAGGTTTAAAGGGGCGCGTCCATATTCCGGCAGATGGAGCGACGGTTTCGGAGTAAGGCAATCGTCCTGAGTCACCGTTTGCGCCTATTTTGAATATATTGGATTTCAAAACGTATAAAGAAGGGATTATCGATGAATTGGCAATATCCTAATTACGGTACAGAAACCCAATGTAAAGAAGTTCCGATTACTTTTCCTCCCCAGCATCAATATAGACAGCCGGGGTTGGAATACCTAATGGTTCCACGCCCTATTTATGATAATCCAAAGTATATCGGCACTGGAAAGCTTCAGGATCGGGTGGCTATTATTAGCGGTGGGGACAGTGGTATTGGTCGCGCGGTTGCAGTGGCATTTGCCAAGGAAGGGGCCGATGTGGTCATTGCCTATCTCGATGAGCATCGAGATGCCATGGAAACCCGTGATGTCATTCACAGGCTTGGCCGACGTTGTTTGTTAATTCCGGGGGATCTAAGGCTAAAAAGCAACTGCTGTCTGGTTGTTCAACAAACGATGGAAACCTTTGGTCGTATTGACATCCTGATTAACAACCTAGGTATTCAGTTTGTGCGCGAATCGTATCTGGATATCAGTGAGCAGCAGCTTCGTGATACGTTTGATACGAATATTATTTCCTTCTTCCATATGACTACAGAAGCATTGCCGTATATGCGGGCTGGGGCTAGCATCGTCAATACGGCATCGGTGACAGCCTATGTGGGTCAAAAGAATATGATCGACTATTCAGCTACCAAAGGAGCTATCGTCAGCTTCACCCGCGCTTTGGCTAATAATCTGGTCGATCAGGGTATTCGCGTGAATGCCATTGCGCCCGGTCCGATCTGGACTCCGCTGAATCCGGCCACACAGTCGCCTGAAGTCATTCGCACCTTCGGCAGCAATACACCAATGAAGCGTGCCGGGCAGCCTTATGAATTGGCTCCTGCCTATGTGCTGCTGGCTTCGGATGACGGTTCCTACATTACAGGCCAAACGCTGCATATAAACGGCGGCCAAATGGTCACCACTTAGTTTCGTTGGCTGATAGCCACAAGACCCAACAAGCAAGAAAACCTCCAGCATCCACATTTCTAGTGGAACTGGAGGTTTTCTTGTTTTACGATACCGAATCTGAGCTTAAGCAGATCTTTTGTTTTTGTTGTAAATATCGAAGGCAACCGCCAGCAGCAGCACCAAGCCCTTGATTCCTTGCTGCCAGTCAATACCCAGACCGATCAGAGACATACCGTTATTCAGTACGCCCATGACCAAACCACCGATAATGGCTCCAAAAACGGTTCCGATCCCGCCGGATGCGGAAGCTCCACCGATAAAGCAGGCTGCGATGGCATCTAGCTCGAAGTTCGTACCCGCTCTCGGCGTAGCCGCGTTCAGACGTGCAGCAAAGATCAGACCGGAAATGGCGGCCAGCACCCCCATGTTGACGAATACCCAGAACGTTACTTTTTTCGTTTTGACACCGGACAGACCCGCTGCCTTTTCATTTCCACCCAACGCATACACATGACGTCCCATAATCGTGCGGTTCATGACGAAGGAGTACACAACGATCAGTATGAACAGCAGCACGAGAATGTTAGGTATCCCCGCGTAGCTCGCGAGCATGAAGGTGAACAGATTGATGACCGCAGCTACCACAATCAACTTGAGTACAAATAAAGCTTGTGACGGAACCTCGAATCCATATTTAAGCTGAGAACGACGTTCGCGAAGTTCGTTCACGATAAACCATACCGTGAGTGCAATGCCGACAATGATGGATACCAGGTTATAACCGGTAGATGAAAAATCCGGCAGGAAGCCTGAACTGATTTTCTGGAAGCCCCCCGGAAATGGAGAGATCGATTGACCTTCCAGCACAATCATGGTCAATCCACGGAAGAGCAGCATTCCCGCCAATGTAACGATAAATGCCGGAATCCGTACATAAGCGACCCAGAACCCTTGCCATGCGCCGATTAACGCTCCGACCAGCAAAGATGCAATCACAGCGATCCATGCTGGAAGCTGCCAATCGACCATCATTATGGCGGCAACCGCACCGACAAAAGCGGCTATGGAGCCGACGGACAAATCAATATGTCCAGTGATGATGACCAGCACCATCCCGATCGCCAGCACGAGAATATAGCTGTTTTGCAGAATCAGATTGGTAATATTAATCGGCTTCAACAGCAGGCCGCCCGTCAGCACCTCGAACAAAATCATAATGACGACCAGCGCAATCATCATGCCATATTGGCGGATGTTATTTTTAAATAGTTTAGTTATGGTTTCCATGCTTCACGCCTCCTGACTTGGTCATATATCTCATCAACGTTTCCTGCGACGCGTCCTCACGGCTAACCTCTCCAGTGATCCGCCCAGCATTCATGACATAAATCCGGTCACACAAACCTAGTACCTCTGGCAGCTCGGACGAAATGACCAGCACTCCCTTGCCTTCAGCGGCAAGTCGATGAATAATGGTATAAATTTCATATTTGGCACCCACATCAATGCCGCGTGTCGGCTCATCCAGAATCAGAATATCCGGCCCGGCGAAAATCCATTTGCTCAGCACCACCTTCTGCTGATTGCCACCACTCAGGTTACCCGTTTTCTGTAAAATGCTCGGCGCTTTGATGTTCATGCTCTTTTTCATTTCCTCTGCAATGACGACTTCCTCCTGCTCATTGACGACAGCGCCCTTCGTCAGCTTGTTCAGGCCAGTCAGCGAAATATTACGCTTGATATCATCCATCAGAATGAGGCCATACTCCTTGCGATCCTCTGTCACATAGGCAAAGCCGTTGTTGATCGCGTCCGTAACCGTGTTGTTCTGGATCGGCTTGCCGTCTTTAATCAGCTGACCAGAGATGTTACGTCCATACGACTTGCCAAAAATGCTCATCGCCAGCTCGGTCCGTCCCGCTCCCATCAGTCCGGCAATCCCGACAATTTCACCGCGACGGATGTTCAAATTCACCTGATCCAGCACCTTACGGTCTGCATGATGCTCGTGATACACCGTCCAATCCTTCACTTCCAGAACGACTTTGCCAATCTTGGCATGACGCTCTGGATAACGGCTGGTCAGATCACGTCCAACCATCCCGCTAATGATCCGATCCTCCGTAACCTCATCCTTTTTCATATCCAGTGTCTCAATCGTCTTCCCGTCACGCAAAATCGTGATCGAATCTGACACCTTCGCGACCTCATTCAGCTTATGGGAGATGAGAATGCAGGAAATACCCTGCCTTTTAAATTCCAGCATCAAATTAAGCAGATTTTCACTATCATCCTCATTCAACGCCGCTGTCGGTTCATCGAGAATAAGCAGCTTTACCTTTTTAGATAGCGCTTTCGCAATTTCGACCAGTTGTTGCTTCCCGACCCCGATGTTCGTAACTAATGTATTGGGATTCTCACTCAAACCGACCTTGGACAGCAGATCGCGTGTACCCACAAAAGTCTCTTTCCAATCAATCACACCGCCGTTGGCGCGTTCGTTGCCCAGATAAATATTTTCCGCAATTGAGAGATACGGGATCAGTGCCAACTCCTGATGGATAATGACAATGCCCAGTTCCTCGCTCTGCTTGATATCCTTGAACTCACACGTTTTGCCCTGGAAAACAATATCCCCTTCATAGGTTCCATGCGGATATACACCGCTTAGTACCTTCATCAGCGTCGACTTGCCCGCACCATTCTCACCGCACAAGGAATGGATTTCGCCTTCCTTGACCTTGAGATTTACATTTTCCAATGCCTTCACGCCGGGAAAGGTTTTGGTAATTCCCTTCATTTCCAAAATGATTCCAGTCATGGGATACGCTCCTTTCGGTTGGATTCTTACACTTATTTCAGTCCGATTTGCTCTTTGGTGTAATAGTGACTGCCGACAATATCCTTCTCCACATTCGTCCGATCTACCGAGATTGGATCAAGCAAGTAGGCAGGAATGATCTTTTTACCGTTGTTATAGGATTCGGTGTCATTCACTTCCGCTTGTTTGCCCTGTAAAATGCTGTTGGCCATTACGACCGTTTGCTCAGCCAGCTTGCGAGTATCCTTAAATACAGTTTGCGTCTGCTCCCCAGCCACAATGGACTTGATGGAAGCCAGCTCCGCATCCTGCCCTGTAATGATCGGCAGCGGCTTGTTCGCTGATCCATATCCGACCCCTTTCAGGGATGAAATGATACCGATGCTAATGCCATCATAAGGGGATAGTACCGCGTCCAGATTAGCCCCCGAATAGTAGGCACTCAGCAGATTATCCATCCGCGACTGTGCTAAAGCTCCATCCCATCGCAGCGTAGCGATCTGCGCCATCGTCATCTGCTTACTACGCACGACCAATTTGCCGGAATCAATATAAGGTTTCAGTACGGACATCGCACCATTAAAGAAGAAATAGGCGTTATTATCATCCGGTGAACCACCAAACAGCTCGATATTGAAAGGGCCTTTGCCTTCCTTGAGTCCCAGCTTTTTCTCAATATACGCCGCCTGTAGCACGCCCACCTTGAAGTTATCGAAGGTCGCATAATACGTCAGATACGGTGTGTTGCGAATCAGACGGTCATAAGAAATGACCTGAATGCCTCGGTCGTGTGCCTTCTGAATCACATCCGTCAGCGTGTTTCCGTCGACCGAAGCGATCACCATAACATTGACGCCCTTGGTGATCATATTTTCGATTTGGGAGATTTGATTTTCCACTACGTCCTCGGCGTACTGTAAATCCGTTTTATAGCCTTGCTCCTGAAACAACCGAACCATATTTTCTCCGTCCCCTACCCAACGCTCGGACGATTTGGTCGGCATGGAAATGCCCACATAGCCTTTTTCCTTGCTGCCCGTTCCACTCTCCGCCAAATTACAGGCCGAAAGCATCAGGGCCAAAACCAGAAGCCATACGACAACAGCTCCTTTTTTCATATGAAGTTCCCCTTTCCTCATGTGATGCGGGTCAATTTGAAGGTAAGTGCTGATTAGAGTTGAATTAGATAGCGCTTACATAAGTGAGGCAATGAGCGCCTCTCCTTTTTTTATGTGCAAACACATGGTATCATTCCAGGCCGGGAAAGGTCTTTGCTGGTTTTGAACTTTTTTTATAAAATTTTAACCTTTGTGTGGGGGGAAGTAATTGGAGTTGGAATAAAGATCGTCGAAGATCGCTCATATACCTTGAAAACGCAAAAAGACTTTAGCCTTTTTACGATTGGCAAAGTCTCAATTTGTTGAATCATTATATCGGATATCTAAATAGTTCACACTTTATTGACAATTCACTAATGACAAGTACATGTTGGTAATTAAGTAGATATGCCGAATAGAAAGGAAGATAGGGTTTATTCTCGCGCTTGGCGATCTCAAAAACTTCTTCGGACCAAGGAAACCAAGTTCACCGGATTATGAGCATGTTGCAGTAGATATGGCGGTTTTCCCTTAGCTAATCTATTGGGTGCTTTTTGAGTTGTTATGGGGCATCACCTCTTTTCGGGTGGGATTTAGGTAATAATATGTTTAATGTTAGTTTACCTCTTAGAATACATTATTAATCTCTAAGAAAATGATTTAAATTATCATTAAGATATTGTTGATACCCTTCATGAATATTATTCATATCGTAAGGATGCCAGGAGAGCGAGGTTCGCTTATCTAATTGCATAAGATAATTGCATTCAAAGTTTTTACGTTCTTTCGAAATGTTTTTTTGCGCTTCCCAAAACCCTCCTATTACTCCAACACCTACTCCCAATGCCTGCAATTCACTTAATAATGATTTGGGCAATTGACTAAAAGCAGAAATAATTGTTACTAACGCGGGTACCATAACTGTTTTTAATCCTAGCACTGCACTGATTTTAATATCACGCATGCTTTTAATATATTCTTTTTTAGATTCTCTAAGTTCTTTTAAATGATCGTTAAGAATATCAGAAATAACTTTGGGATCATTACAAGCAGAGATACTCGTGCTGACTTCTCTTATACTTTGAAAAAAACGTTTTCTTTCTTGAGAGGAGTTTTCTCTAAATTTTATCAACTCAACTGGTGTAAGATTCATAATATTCCCACCAGTAAATCCAGACACCGTTACTGCTACAAGAGAAGTCAACATTTCTTCAGACTCAAAATCATTTAAATTCCCATCATATTGAAAAAAATTTGACCCACACCAGGCTTCTGCATAATCTGTTGATAATGATAAATTGTTTTTTTTAGCAATATGATCCGCTAAATAAAGCATGTAAATAGAAGCAATATCGTGAGGAACATCTAGCCATTTTTTACTATTGAAATCTGCATTGTCTGCGATTATTAACTGACGTAATTTTACATCCGCCTTATCTTTATGCAATTCCACGTAATCCTTCTTCATATAATTAGACTCATCTAAAGCCGCAGCCCACCAGTTTCCATTAAGCTTTAAGTTTTCAATAAATTTCGCACTCGCTTCCAAAGAATAACTCAAAGGGTCAATATCACAAATGATGTCGCTATTATAAATTATCTCCTGTATGTTTCTGGAATCTTGAGGACGATATTCCTTCGGAACAATTCTATATATCCTATCCCACATTAAACACGCTGACCATAACCATCTAGGATCGCGGAACTCAATAGTTGGGTAATATAGAGTATAATTATTATCCATAACATACCCCGGATAGAAATTTATGATCAATCACTAATACGGTCATTTAGGAATCCCCTCTTCACCTATATTCATTCTTAATCTCCCACCTATTCAGTCGGTATTATAAACATTTTAATTTTATCATATTACAGAGGTTCCCTAATAAAGATCCCTGATACATTTAACATCTAAACCTTTTTTTAAAAATTAAACTTTTATCCACCTCTACTAAATTTTCAAATAAATAGTACTCAGAAGGTAACATGTTTTGAGTGCTTAGATTTAACTATTTAAACTACTATGCTGTTCTCTCCAGCTTGCTTTTCACTGATAATTCTTTCATAATTTTCCAGTTTAATGTTATCAAATTTATCTAAAATTAAAAATTCCATTTCTCGTTGCTCTTTATTGCTTAATGATACTTTCTTTCCACCATGATCATAGACTGATAAATTAGTTATATGAACTTCAAACTCTGTAGAAGCGTCCAGGCTTTTTAGATATTTATGAAAGCCAAAATCAAGTGAACAGTAGAGTTTTCTTCCCTTATGCTCCATAACAAAATTTGCGTCTACAGATTCTAAAATCACAAAATTTTGATATTCGATCTTACTGATGAACTCAAGATCATGTAAACTAGTCTTCTTTTCTCCTCTAATCATTAATGCATGTACTCTATCCTGCATCCATTTCATTTCTTCTGGTAATTGTTTACTTCGATCTGGACCAAAACTTACATATGGAATTTTTTCAAATTTTAGTAATCCATCAGAAGAACCGTCTGTAAAAGAAATCAAAAATTTAATCCTCTCAAGATTCGAAAAATCGCCTGATGTGATACGCAAAATTGGATTGTCTTTGCGCAAATGTTGAGATGCTTTAAACTTTTTCTCTATTTCTTTAACTAGTCTATCATTGTATTCTTTAACTTCTTTAGTAGTAAACTGAGAAGTAATATGAATTTTAGCTCCTTTTTGGCGTATCAGGATTGCTCCGTTATGGACCGTATTATGATTAGACCAGTCTCTTGATCGATTGGCCTTTTCTATTTTGTAATCAAATACTATTGCTTTTCCAGCTTCTCTAATTTGAAATTTCGGGTCGTTTAGTAATTTATAATGGACATTCTGAAGTTGTATCGCATCAGGCTTACCAATCAGTGATTGCAAAGTATGTTTATCTGAGTCAAGTTCCAACACAATGGTGCGGTGTTTCAGAAAGTCTTCTCTTTATATATGCTTATTTCTCAATAAATTAAATTCGGACGAATTCAACAAACAAGTCATTAATATTGGTATCGTTAAGGATTTATCAGACCCTTGAATATAAATCCCTCTATTACGAAGTATTTCTTTTACATCACCTTCTGTGACCTGAGAATCTCGAAGTAAATCCCTTAACATTGTCCCATGAGGTAAGTAATCATTTAAATTAAACATTCCTTGTTTTTGATCCATTAATCCTCCACCTCCATTGAACGAAAATTCCAGTCAAAAGAACTTACTGAGACTTTTTCCGCAAAATTCTCATCCTTAAAGTTTTGCAACACACTCTGAACTATTGCCTGATGTTTTCGAGCTTGATAGTCAGGATATGCAATAATAATCTTATTTCCCCATCCATGAGTAAGAGTTTGTGCTCTACCAACATCTCCTCTTAATGTTGACTCATCAAATTTTTCTATCATAGCAAGTATTAAGATTTCTTCGCTACCATTGATAACTTTTAATGGTAGCACACTTGAATTTATATATTGTAAGGGCATTGAGTAACCACTATTTTCATAATCTACATAGTTAAATCCTGTATTGATATAAAAAAACTGTACCTTTTCTTTCCCAAATTTCCTATGTGAAAAATCAAGAACTCGAATAATAAAACTAATACGGTTATTATCGACAATGTAAACCGGATAATTCGGAACTTCAATAGCTCTGAATTCTTTCAATTCAGTAATTATATCTCGATCTATTTCTTCAGTTGGAGACAAGTAAAATAGAACACCAGCATATTCCACTTTTCTTATGGATTGATTTATGCGCTGGTTTCCAATATTCTCATCTTCAGTAATGCATTCTATTCCTTGTAATAGTTCCTCCACATATTTACGAGTTTCAGCTTGATTATCTCTTCCATACTGCCGATACTTAGCCGAAATAACTATTGTGTCTTGAGTATCAGGCTCCAATAAACTATCAATTTGGTTTACTACAAAATCAATCCCATGCGTGGACCTATTGCGAGACGCACTATCTGAACGATGTTTTTCGGGGTACGCACAATTGATATCTATATTGGTAATTGGTCTCTTCCAGCCTATAAGGTTCAAAAAGCCCTGAACAATATTTTCACCAAATTCTCCTGTTAACTTCGATAATTCACCCATCTTTATCCTCCCTCAAAGCAAGTTATTTTTCTTCGTGAAAATAAAGTTTATAAACGTTCATATTACGTTCCGGATCATAACTCCGTTCTAGGTTACGAAGAGCACTTGATGGCTGTCCTTTAATATAAATATCAAAGGTTTTATCCAAACGAATAATATTCTTTGTGCGATTATTTGACTTGTTTACAGCTCTTTGAGAAATGTCAAAGGTCTCCGGAAGATTAATTTCATCTTTTACTTCAGTTTCTGTTTTTAACTTTGAAAAGCCATTCAAAACAGATTCATTTTTATCCAGTACTTCTTCTGCAAAATGATCAAGATTAAAAACCTCATTTGAACTAAAATATTTAAGAGCTCTAGATTTTCTATCCAGTTTTTCTCCCGCATTTTCAGAAGGGTATGTATTTTCAATAGCTTTAGTACACAATTCCATATAAATTTCTGTTACCGTATCGCTGTTCTGAACGGAAGATACACTTAGGAATTGATCCTTCCAATACTTAGCTTCTTCACTGGTCTTATTTTGATTGTCTATAACAGCCACACGATATCCATCTTCATCGGCAATATTAAAAATCAAGCACCCTTTGTCAAGACGATTAATACTAATACCTTCTTCAGCTCTAATATTAAATGCTTCACCATTCTCTGTTACTTTCAGAAAAGTCTCCTTAGTTTCAGCTTTAAATAGGCCAATAGCATCTGTGGTATTTCCTTCAATACGACAGTTAGATATGTATAGCATGAAAAATTCACCATTTTTAATGCGCGGATGCGTTGAACTTTCGTAGAGATGGCGTGCTATGTTAGAAGAGAGTTCATAGAATAAGTTTAAATTCGCAAATATATCTTTTGAATACATAAAAACTTCATTAAAAGATAAATTTGAATTGTGAGTAAAGGAATATAAAGAGTCCATTTTTATAAAGGGTTTTAAAAAATGCCTGAACATGAGTTCTTTAAAACCATCATCCTCAATTGAAGTTAGTTTTTTCGATAATCTCAATCCCTCTTGGCGCATTTTATTACCTATTATGTGAATAACCATACTTTTTATTTCGGAATTCGATAAATCTATCATTTTTAACACCCTCTTAATATATTTAGTTTTTTAATTCCAATTCATAACGAAGAACTTAGTTACCACTTAAGACCTACTATATTAGTAATTCTACAGACCTAGCAAAACCCCTGCATAATTTTACAATATTGGACAATTTATTTGATGTCTTAACAGACTCTGAAGTAGATTCAGAGTCTCCAATACTGTTACAAGCTATTTACTTTAAATATTTTCTTAAAAATACATCTATAACAAACACCAGAATCCGTGAAATAACTTAAGATACCAAAGTAGGCCCTGTTTCGTACTTGCAGCCACCACAATCTGACTACCATAACAGTGAAAGAGGGAATGTTAGTCATAAGGAAACAGAGCTTGCTCTGAAGTAAGCTCGTTCCTAATATATATTCGTTACCTCTTATCTCGACAGCGTCATGTAAAAATGGCGAAACGTTGGGAACCAGGGAGACTGTGCCGCCCAAAGGGGAGTTTGGTCTGCCTTGCATGCCCCACCAAACGCGAGGCCACCCAAATCAAGTTCTCAATGAATGTTTTCACCCGTCTGCGATGCACCTTCGTGCGTACCGGAGCATCTGGCTCTTGCAGAGAAATTTTCCCCATGGCTCGTAGTAAATTATACGCGACCAACCCTGCACACAGGACCATAGGGTTCGTGGCAAATTTGCCGGAGGGCAAGCGTTCCTGATTCAGGTCCGTCTTGAGTTCGCTGTGAAACTGTTCGTTCGTCGCATGATCCCGGTAGAGTCTAACCACTTGCCATGGCGAACAAGTCAGGGTGGTAAAAAACACCTGCACTTCGACTTACGGAACCAGTAGGAGCTTCCCGCTGGCTTCTATGGTTCGCTCAATCACGTTATACAATGCCCGAATCGGACATTCCAGTTTCTTGTCCGTGCATGGCACAGCACCGAGATACATACGTTTACCTTCCCGTTCTTCACAGCATAGACCGTCCTGCCTGGCGATCATCAGCCATTCTTCCGGGGACTCCCGGCGCAGGTTGCGCTTGACGATGAAATCGACGTTTGGGGTCAGATATACGTTCAAATTCTCGGCATCATCATTACCAGCATCCATGCGCACAAGCAGTGGCGAATCGGTGATTCTACGGGCATAGTCCAGACTGCGAGATTAGAAACGCAGCCGCTTCCTTTTGAACATGAGTGCTGGCTTCGCACAGATTGACATTCACACCGTCCCCTTCCTGACCGAGGTAAGCAAGGAACGGCGCGTAGCCATCCACCTTTTTGTACGTTAGCGACATGCCATTAGCTCAGAAAGAACCGGGTATTATTGATAAAAGATCTACCGATTCATTGAACGAATTTTCTTTATAAATAGACGGATACCGCTTAGACGGATCAGCTACGATCCGCTGTGACAGAGACTCTAGAATAGAGTCCGTTTTATAAAGCAACTTGTCTACTTCCTCCTGTCTCATCGTCTCCTCGGATGCTTCATCCTCTCCCGAAACCAGATAATGTACCGTACCGATAAACAGCACCATATCTAAATTGGGCTCAGCATCTGTGTGAATTAAAGGGAATAGGTCAGTCATGGATCGAATGTACGATGGAATGATTTGGTTTCGATGAACATACATGGCCTTAGCCATAGAAAACATCGCTCGATCACAAAGAATGAGGCAGTTTTGAAACTGATGATGGTCGCGCATCATCTGTGCAAGCTTGATCTGGTATTCGGCAAGCTTTTGAAAATCCATCATGCAATTGAATATGTAGGTATCGCTGTACTTGGGCAATTTGAAATCAGAATCACTATGTAGTTGGGGACTTAAGGAGTAATGTTTCATGGGGAATCAACTCCTGAATTAAAATTTCATAAATAAGGGTTTTGCAAAATCCTGAAACAAATGTGAGCAACGTAGCACAAATATGTAACCATCAAGATGTATAATTTTCTAGCTACCGGACAAGCTTCCTAATAAATATTACTATATAGTAGTTTTTAATTCAATTTACTTACTAACACTTATTAATTAGATGTAACTCTTTCTCTACACTTCTAACTAGAGGATTTTGCAAAATCCAACAAGCGACTTCCAGTAATAATATATAGGTCGTGATGATCTAGTTCGTCTATATATTGCACTTTGGAGCGATTGAAATCGATTTTGTAGAACCCTTACTATAGAGAGGTGTATTCATGTCAGAACTTTTGGAATTAGTCGGTACACGTATTCGAGATATTCGAAAGTCTAAAGGGCTTTCCCAAGAAGCTTTAGCCGAAAAAGCAGGATTCAATTCGAGTTATATTGGATTTATTGAGCGAGCGGAGAGAAATATATCTTTGAAAAATCTGGAGAAAATAGCGAAGGCATTGAACGTGGGCGTCTATCAGTTGCTTACATATGTGAAGGACAATGATGAGCTTACCGAAGAACATTCAAGTATAAAAACCATTTTAACTCTCCTAAGAACTCGTGAATCCAAAGATACTGAACTGGCATTAAAGATTCTTACGGACATCTTTATAAGAATCGATGAACGATGAAACAAAAAAAGGAACTGCGCTTTGCAGTTCCCTCATCAACCTCTTACGACAACGCCAACATCGCTTTCATATCTTCCTCTGCGGTCGTAATTAGCTTCAAGCCAAACATCTCCACTAGTACATCCAGCACGCCAGAAGAAATAAACTCAGGCGGCTTCGGCCCAATGCGAATATCCTGGATGCCAAGACTGAACAAGCCCAGCAGGATGGCAACGGCTTTTTGCTCAAACCAGGACAACACAATGCTGACAGGCAGCTCGTTCACCGTACAACCGAATGCATCCGCTAATGCCAGAGCGATTTTCACAGTAGAACCCGAATTGTTGCATTGCCCCAAATCAATATAACGCGGAATTCCTGTATCTCCAACGGTTCCATAATCCACGTCATTGAAGCGGAATTTACCGCAGGACGTGGTCAAAATGACCGTATCGTTCGGCAAGGATGTAGCCAGCTCGCGGTAATAGTTGCCGCCTTTGCCTGGTGCGTCGCAGCCTGCGATGACGAAGAAACGGCGGATATGTCCGTCTTTAACGGCCTGAATAATCTCAGGAGCCAGCCCGATAACTGTCTCATGATGATATCCCGTTGTAAGCACCTGCTCTGAATCTACATCTGCGGCTGGCAGAGCCAACGCGCGCTCGATCAATGGTGAAAAGTCGTCGTCCATGATCTTGGCTACTCCCTCCAGCCCGGCTACTTCATAAGAGAAGAAGCGGTCTGCATACGTGCCTTTAATCGGCATAACACAGTTCGTCGTAGCCAGAATTGCGCCCGGGAACTCTTCGAACAGTCTACGCTGATCGTACCAGGCTTTACCGATATTCCCTTTGAGATGTGCATATTTCTTCAATGCCGGATAACCGTGAGCAGGCAGCATTTCCGAGTGAGTATAGATATTAATGCCCTTGCCCTCTGTCTGCCGCAGCAATTCCTCCAGCGCATACAGATTATGTCCGGTCACGACGATGCATTGGCCTTCGATTTTATTTTGGCTGACCGTAATCGGCTGCGGAATGCCAAAACGATCCGTATGCGCACGATCCAGCACATCCATGATCCGTACAGCCGCATTTCCGACCTTCATCGCCATTTCCAAATGCTCTTGTACATTAAAGTTAGAATTGGTTAAGGTCATATATAACGCTTCATGCGTGATGCGATCTACCTCAGGATCGGTATAGCCCAACTGGCGAGCATGTGTCGCATAGGCAGCAATCCCTTTTAATGCAAAAATCATCGTATCCTGCAAGCTCGCTATCGTCTCATCTTTCCCGCACACCCCAACTACTTTACACCCGCCACTCGGCGTCTGTTCACACTGATAACAAAACATATCGTTTTCCTCCAAATATTTATAGATATTTGTTCGTTATCCCCAGCGTAACAAACCCCTGAATGCGTAGGTGTGATTACACACACATTTTTTTAGCATTTATCATCATAGAACAGTGTAGGACAATTCCACATGCCAATCATTCCTACTCCAGCGAATTTTCCTGAATTCCCCCGCCTTTACGGTACTGCACAGGGGACACACCCATGGTCTTTTTAAAAGCGGTGCTAAAATAGTGCTGACTGTCGTAACCCGTACGTTCTGCTATATCATAGATAGACAACGTCGTGGAATCCAGTAGCTGCACTGCTTTACGGATACGGGCACGCGTGACGAGGGTCACGAAACTGTCGTTGAGCTCCTTTTTGAGCACACGGCTGAGATATACGGCGGATACCTGTAGCCGCGAGGCAAGGGCTTCCAGCGTCAACTCCCGATCGGCGTAGCCTTCCTGAATAAGCTGCCGAGCACGGCGTACGATGGGAGACAGCTGCGATTCGCCATACACCCGATCCCGACACATCCGGTACGCATCCATTGCGCCTTCCAGCCCACCCGCGTTGGATTCCACATGCGTATGAACCGCTATATTCAGGTAGCGTCCAATCGCCTGCTCTATGGAAGCGCCAATCGTCTCGGGTGCCTCCTGCCACAGGCATATGCCGATCAGCCCGTTCGCATCGCGGAACAACACATGTGGCAGGTCCTCCAGCAGTTCGCCAATAATATTTTCAGCGGCAAAAAGAAACAACTGTCGGTCATTCTCGCGCATAATCGTCTGCCGGGCCTCTGCCGCTGGCCACCGTACGACACCGATCTGAGCAGGCGGCCGCGATGGAAGCCGTAAAAACGCCAACTGCTCCATGACATCTATGCCCGTATGTTGCCCTTCCAGCCATTCCAGGCAAAACCGCTGGCGCAACAACGGAATATTCCGCTCAATCTGCCCGGCAGCTTGTTCTACATAGGCGGCACGCTTACGCTCTTCCTCGAGCCGCTGACCGAGCCGTGACAGCGCAGCATGAAGCTGCTCAGCATCTACCGGCTTCAAGATATAATCCTCTACGCCAAGTCGGACTGCCTCCTGCGCATAAGCAAATTCATCATGCCCGGAAATGATTAGACAGCGGCACTCCGGACGTACTTCCCGCAGCCGACGAATCAGTTCAATCCCGTCCATGAACGGCATATTCATATCGACCAGCATGATATCTATGCGAAGCTGACCCACCAGCTCCAGCGCTTCTTCACCATCCTCCGCCTCAGCTGCAACCTCCATGCCGAGTGCCGCCCAGTCTATGCAATCCCGTATCCCCTCTCGGATGATCGGCTCATCATCTGCGATCAATACTTGGTAACGCTGTGCTGTCCCTGTTATCACTTCCGTTATGGCCTGGTCAATCAGACTCACCGTCGTTGAGTTGTCTCTGCCCTTTGATTTCGTCATCCTGACCCTCTCCTTTTTCATGCGGCTTCTTCAGTTGCGCCATATCCAGCAGCAGCGGATGAATGATCGTCACGCAGGTGCCTGCTCCTTCTTTACTATCCAGTACAATTCCATATTCCTCACCAAAAGATAGCCGGATACGCGCTTGTACATTCAGCATGCCGTAGCTTCTACCATTTGTACTAGCCCCACTTTGCTTCTGCTGTCCTTCCATCGCCTCCAGCGGTATTTCCAGCAATTCACGCAGCTCACGCAGCCTTTCTGCCGCCATCCCTGCGCCATCATCACGCACCGTCAGCAGCAGCTTGTCGCCTTCAGCTTTAGCTTCTATCCAAATCGTGCCTGGGCCACGTCTGGCCTTGATGCCGTGATAAATCGCATTTTCCACTACAGGCTGAAGCATCAACTTCAACACGAACAGATCCTTTAGCTCGTCGGGTACATTCAACTCCCAGCGAAGTCGGTCACGATAGCGGGTTTGCTGGATTTGCATATAGCTCGATATATGTTCAATCTCAGAGCGCAGCGGAATAAAGTCATCTCCCTTGCTCAGCCCGAGACGGAACAATCTCGATAGCGCCCCCACCATGTCGGACACGTCGTCCGCTCCATTTCTTCGGGCCATCCAATGAATCGTATCTAGCGTATTGTATAGAAAATGGGGCTTAATATGCTCCTGAAGGCTGCGCAGCTCGGCATCCCGTTTTTGCCGTTCTCTCAGTTCGCTAAGTGACATGAGACGGCGAATTTGCTCCAGCATCCGGTTAAAGCTCCGCCCCAGCATTCCGACTTCATCCCCACGGTCACTCCATTGGCGAACTGTAAGATCCCCTGTCTCTGCCGTCCGCATATAGGACATCAGCCGGAAAATTGGCTGCGCAATGGAACTCGACAATCGCAAGGATGCCGTTAAGCCAAATAGACATACAATGAAAACAAAACAGACGACATAGAACTGAATTTGCCGCACTTCCAGTGTAGATTCGCGTGCTGGGAATACCCCCACTGTTCTCCAGCCCGTAAATTCGGAAGCCCTGAACATGAACAACAATTCCCTGCCCCCAGCTTCACGGGTAAACATCCCGCTGTCACCTGCCCCGAACCATTGCGGTGGAATGCGCTCAATCAAAGGCATATCCGGCCTGTACACGCTGCGTCCCTCAGCATCTGTCACCATTAAATAGCCACTTTTGCCCAAGGTTACATCTCTGGCGGCCTGCGACACAGCCCGTAGCTTGAGGTCAATCATTATCGCGCCTAGCACGCGTCCGGTTTCCGAATCCGTAACCGAACGAACGACGGAGACAATTTCACTGTCCTTGTACCGGACATGAGTGGTCACATTACGGTGGCTCGGCTGTCCTAGCACAGTGAATATGCCTGCATGCTGCGCCGCCTGTTGGTACCAATCTTCTTCCGTCAGGCTACGCGTGCTTCGAGCATACATTTCGTTGCTGATATAGTCGCCTTTTTCGTTCACGATCAGAATCCCTGCAATTTCAGGATATAACGTAGTATAGCCCTGCAAAAATTGCTTCATTTTATACAGCGTATCCTGCTCCTGTACAGAACTTAATGCCTGCTTGGAGCTGAGAGCCTGATTTTGCGCCGAGTTCTGAGTCTGCTCCCCCTGGTTTTCCGGTGTTATTACACTCGCATGACCCGCGTGGCCGTCAGCCAGCGTCTCCCCTTTCCAGAACTCCCCGATATCGGGGTTAAAAGCAATCAGATACGTCATGTTCTGCAAATTTTCCATTTTGGTGTCCAGTGCTTCATTTACCTTGCCAATCAACTGCATCGTATGGTCTTCCACCTGCCGCTCAATAATCCGTTCCACCGTCCAATTGACCAGCAGACCTAATCCCAGCGAAGGTACAATGCCAAACAACAGGAACAACAGCATGAGTTGATAGCGTAAGGGCATATTGCGCAAGCGTAACCGCGGCATCATGTAGTGCACTCCTAGCTGGATACGCTTCCAAAATTTATTTCGCATAATAATCATCTACATTCGCCTGGGTGACAACAGAGATTCCAGTGTCTACCCGCACGGGCAGCGGAGTGTTGTCTCCAGTGGAAGAAGGCGCAGGAGTCGTCAAATGATGATGCAGATGAAACAGATATTGAAGCGACCAATAGCCCATATTCCATGTTCCCTGGGCAATTGTTGCCGAGATTGTGCCACCACGAATCATATCCAATGTCGCTTTATTCGTATCAAAAGAAATGATTTTCAGCGGGTGGCTGTTTTTTTGACTCAGTACCGCTTCACCTACACCTGTTCCTCCCGTTGCTTCGGTCACAAAAATGCCCGCCAGTTTCGGATAAGCTTTCATCAGCCTTTGCGACTCATCCCGGGAGACCATCGCGTCTGCGCGGCCATCCGCTACTTCCACCACCTTCATGGCAGGATACTGCCGCTGTATGGTATCGCGAAAGCCACGCAAGCGTTCCTCATGATTTTGCTGACCGGGTAGCGTCAAAACAGCGACTTGACCTTCTCGTCCCAACAGCTCTGCCATTTTATCCGCAGCGGTCACGCCCGCCTTATAATTATCCGTGCCCAAAAAAGAATACGCCCGACTCCCCGGCGCTTCGGCATCAAATAGTACCACAGGAATGCCCGCATCCAGCGCCTTATTAATTACCGGAATCAGAGAGTGAGGATCAATCGCTGATATGGCAATCCCTGCGGGCTTACGAGCAATCGCCTGCTCAATAACGGTCGTCTGCTCCTGCGCATCATAACGGGTAGCTCCCCGATACTCCACAGTCACTCCCAAAGCATCTCCTGCATCCTCGAAACCCTTGAGCCCGCTTTTCCAATACTCCAAGCCAGACTGGAAGGTAATCATCATATAGGTTTCTCCGATGCTGCCTCGTAGCCCCTTATCTTCCCAAGTACCATTCAACGGGCCAGTTTGTTCATACCTGAACACATAGAGAGCAAAGGCCGCAATCAACAGCATATATACCAGCAGCGTTTTTTTCATCCTTCCTCTCCTTTTCCTGTGTGTATCCTTAAGTTATAAATTCACTTTAATTTATTCTGGTTTCACTTAGATTGTAAACGCAATCATATTAAATTGGAACTACTTCACTCTTCTTACTTTCAGGTGGCGTTAATCCTGCACTAATGTTTCTACGTTACAATACCTACAATTGTGCTAGGAAAAACATATGCGTATCTTGAGGAAAAGGAGTGATATGGATGAGCAAGCCGCGTATCGCGGAGTGGACAGAACTACGGGGCCTCGCCTACCTCGCTGTCGTGCTTCAGCATTGCATTGGCGAATATATTTATCGCAGCGACATCCAACAGCCAGATTCCGTTATGCTCGCGATGCTGTATCATTTGACACGTTTTGGCACACCGACGTTCGTTTTCCTGTCTGCGGCGCTGCTTTTTTATAATGGTAACAAACCGATTGGCTACCCTCGCTATATTGGCAGGCGGTTTCGAGATATTTATGTTCCTTTCCTCTGCTGGACGGTTATTTATTGGGTATGTACTCAAAACTGGTCAACGGCGCAGTGGGGAAATATTTATTTTTACAAAGGTATGTTCGAGGAAATGATCATCCCCGTCAGCGGATATCATCTATGGTTTGTAGTGATGATCTTTCAGTTTTATATTTTGTTTCCTTTATTTTCAAAAGCAGCCGGGCAGGTTCAAGTGTTTCTACGCCGTTACAGCACGAAAAGACGCAAACAGCTTGTTTTGGCTGTTATGCTGATTGCCGCTGTGGCTTACGCTTTGTTGTTACAATGGTCCTACTATGACATGTCTGCATGGAGCACTGGGTTGCCGTCCTTTTGGCAGACTCTGTTAGATTACCGCACTTATAACTTTGTTATGTATTTTTTCTATTTTATGCTGGGCGCAGTGTGCGCCTATATGACGGACACCTGGCGGGGATTGGCCCAACAGACGTTACCGTGGAATGTATTTGTCTTTATTGGTCTATTCATGCTTATGGGTCACACAATGCTGATCCAGTCGGGTGATACGATCAATCTCAATATTTCTACTTATTTGAAACCAAGCACCTTCGTGCTGATTGTCTCGCAGTTGCTTTTGTTGTATGGACTGCTGCTTCATTTGCAAAAAGATACGCGATCCGAGCCGTTTCGCCGTATGCTGAACTGGATCGGACGCTATTCCTTCGGAGGATATCTGGCCCATGCGCTCGTGCTGTCCTTCATATCCTACTACACCCGCCCGCTTGCACTGGGTGATCATCATTTTACAGCTACGCTCATTACGTTTGTCGTCGTGGCAAGTGTTTCTCTGGGCATCAGCTGGCTCTTTGCCCATCTGCCCGGCGGCAACTGGATTGTTGGCTCCAAAGGCAGACAGCGGTTGAACTGGCATTCGTTTCGTTTCCAGTTCCTTTCCTCTAAGCGCGCTTCCAAAAGCACGCAGGAGCTTGGCTAAACTTGTGCGTCTGTGTTTCAGCATGGGGTTATAAATCCAATGGACTTTGGCAGGGCTCTCTTATGGAGCTCTGCTTTTTTGTTGCCTTAGTATGCTGCCCCCAAAAAAGTGATTAACATTTTATGACATGAATATGTATTTTATTTTAAAATAAGTCATTATATAGAATAATAATAAACATTACGTGGGAGAAGTCACAGTTTTGCATAAAGAGAAAGGGGAGGATGGACTGAACATAACATCGTCGTTGTTAATGATCTGATCCAAAACATGGTGAGGCTGCTTTCTGGTCTGATACATACGGTTGTACTGATTAATCAGTTCATCCAAAAGCATAGACTGTTCAAGTACACAAGCATGTCCGAAGCCATACTCTGCGTAAAGATCATGCAAGTGTTGTCTGGCGTGTTCCATTTGTTGAATTAACGTTTCCGTTTTATCCCTGTTCATCCTGCATACCTCCTATTGAATCTTATTTTAAGGAGGGATGCCCAACTACTTAAGAACCTTTTTTGAATCAAAAAATTACAAAATAATACAAAAAAAGACCAGCAATAAGCTGGTCCAGGGTAATAAATTAGTGCTTGGTCAAGATCCACCAACGTGTCCTTGTGTTTGGATTGTGTCATGGCTTAGATTTCCAGCCTGGGCTGGTACTGTGAATACCAGTAAAAAGCTAGTTACCGTCAAGCAGAAAGCCATCCTTTTGATCATTTCTCTCCCACACCTCCTCATAAATAGATTGGAACTGAGCATGTGTTTCAGGAGCCGCATGTGTTTTGAAATGAGAAAATAGTCCAAAACAATTGGCAATAAGTAGTACGTGGTTAATTGTAACAGCTTTTTCAAAAGCGTTTATTAAACAATTGAAACCATATGGATATCTGCCTTTATTTAGGCTGTACTTAGCCATCTTGTACCAAAATCGCACGTATTCTTCAGGTAAAACTTGTTGTGTATACATGTCAGAAGATAACGGCTCCTGATACGCTGCAATTTGGGATTCAAAACGCTTAAGGATATGGTCTACATCTACATTGTACCGATTAGCCACTTCAATGACGTTTATTAATTCGGAAAAAATCTCTTTTTCGGCAGCCATATGTTCTACGTAATCCGGCAGAACACTGATGTCCCCGGACATAAGTCTATTGACGTACGTATTAATTTTCGCCCATTGCAGATACTGCTTCTTCCAATAGAGAGACTCGGAATCTTGTTCCTTCACCCAACTTAGATCGGCATAACCTCGAATATGTTCTAATGCCTGTTCATGATCGCCTTTTGCATCACAAGCATTAGCACACAGCAACTCGGAGTAAACTATGTATACAAACAGCGGCCTGCTTAGCCTTTTTCGCGGCTCTGTTCCTTTACGCTTGGAGTTATGAACCAAATTATATTGGATCTGTCCTAATTGACCCATCTGATGGGCAAATTCATACACCTTGTCCCACATACTTAATGATCTGTACACGTTCGCCAAATCTTTTAATGCATCTAATTGCTCTATCTCGTCTAAACGATCCACAAAAGGAGCAAATTCAATGGCAGCTTGAAGATTTACAGCTCTATCTTGTCCAATATTGATTTGGAACAAACGATACTGGCAGACCGCCAATCGCTCTGAATGCTGCTGCTTCTCACTTTCAGCCACCTTTTTGTAAAGGTATGCCGCTGCTTCGTTGTAACCGTCTTTGTATACATTTTCGGCAACTTCAAAGAGCGATGGCGGATAATTAGGATTATCCAATAACATAATTACAACTCGCTGCAAGCAGTCGAGTCGTCCTAGTTCAATGCATCGGTACAGAAAAGGGCTTATTTTTTTCCAGTTTAGCGGAGATTCTTCAATGCATTCTTCAATATAACGTTCGTAAAAATAATCCGGTGGTAAATTCATTCCCGCAGTAATACTATCCAGTTGATGAACAGAAATAGATCGGTTACCAGTCACAATGCTACTAACTGTACCTACATTCAAATCAATCGTATGACCAAACTTGGTCATCGTTAAGCCTTTTCGTTTCAGATAAGTTTGAATTTCTGCCTGTATCGTAGGTGTGATTTCCATGGACAAACCACCCTTTCAGCATTTTCATAGAATTTCAATTTCAATAAACAATGTAGTTTGGAAACTAATGGTATAATTATTGATTTTCTTTCACGATAATACCATCTTTTGGAACAAACATAAATGCTTTTACTTTATTGATTTTTATATTTTTTTTAGGAGATCATTGGATGTTGGACAATGGAAGGAGAAGATCACTTGAAAAATACAGGTATGACACGTCCCTTGGATACGTTAGGCCGGATTGTTATTCCTAAGGAGATGCGAACCTCTATGGGGATTCAAGCTGGTGAATCTTTAGAATTTTATTTGGATGTTGAAACAGGATTATTGAGCATGCGAAAGTATATAGGAGTCTGCTGTCATTTATGCTATTCGGTTCAGGATTTAAGCTATTTCAGGGGTTCATTTTTATGTAAAAAATGCATAAACGATCTGAAGGGAAACATAGGTGTGAGTCAAATGCCTGTTCCTGTTATTAAGGAACCTGCGTGCAAAGAAAAAAGTGTACATCGGTTGTCTTCACAATATTTGGTTGAGAAGCTAAGAAAACTCATGCGCGAGCATCCAAACGCCAAGCAAGGCGAATATGCTGAACGGCTCGGCGTATCCCAAGGCCGTATTTCCCAGCTTAAAAAGCTATTATAGGTATCGCTCAACTCATATTCTAGCAAAGCTAAATAACCAGTCGCTGGTTGATTTCGTGCGACTGGTTATTTCAACTTCTAAGCCTATATTTGCTGTAAATTATGGAATTAAACCTATCAAAGTGGTATATTGACTCAAAGCTAAAAACTAATGTTGAAGTAGGTGTATAAATGAAATCACACGTTTTAATTTATGATGGTTATGTGAGTTTTGAGATTATGCTAGCAACCTATTTTATGAAAACCAAAGGGGACATTGTTACGATTGGAGTAACCAAAGACCCTGTAATTTCCTATGAGGATTTTAAAGTTACGCCTTCGGTAGCCCTTGATGAAGTGTCTGCTGAGGATATTCAACTCCTAATTATACCTGGTGGAGATAACACTCTATTAAAGACGAACAAGCAACTTCTAGCTCTAATCAGTACACTAAATAATGATCATAAAGTGATAGCGACCATTTGTTCTGCCACTGAACTACTGGAGATAGCAGGTGTCTCCTATAAAAATCCTGTGAATCATCCAACGGGTCTGGAGATACACAAGAATATCATTACGGCTAAACCAAATCAGTATGTGGACTTTGCAATTGAAATAGGCAAGGTGATGAACATTTATACTGATGATGAAGATTTAAAAGAAACCATTGATTTTTTTAAGCTCTTTAAAGATAATTGACTCTTCTGCTCTCCCACAACAATCACTTTATGTATGGTGATATTTAGGATACTATAGTGAGGGAATTAGCATACATAAGAGGGGTAATCAAAATGAATGACAAATTAAAGGGGCTATTAGTGGGCTTAACCATTGGTATGATGATTACTGGTGCAACCGCAATGGCTGCATCTGGAACAAGCGTAAATGCTGTTGTGAAAAAGTTTGATGTATTTTTAGAGGGGACAAAAAAGAACACTGCCGATGGCTTGATTTACAACGGAAACACGTATATCTCTGTTAAAGATATTGGGATTGCAGAAAGCAGACAAATCAGCCTCATTGATAATAAACTGTATTTAGGTAAACAGCAAAAGATGATTACAGAAAATCAAGCACTCCATATTCTTTCTGATAAAATAAAAAAGGATGCTGTTAAATATAATTTAAACTTAATGGTTGAAGGTTTGGAAGGAACTAAATATTGTATAAGAGTTTACGAAGATTTCCCTGATCACATTGCAACTTATGGATTCTATTATGTAGATAAATACACCAGTAAAGTAACTAAATATGACATAGCACAAGATAAGGAAGTGGAAATTTAAGGATGGGTTTCCCCCATCCTTTTTTTATTGTCAAACGATCTACTCCTCGACTTATTCAAGAGCAGATATACCACGGTATCCCCGGCTAACGCTTCAATTGAGCTTCATTCGAAGCGCCGGACTTACGATCGAATGTAATCGGGCCTTTACGGTTCACAAGCCGTTTCAAGTCCACGGTCATTTCATTCTTCAACTTATCAATAAGCTGATCTTCTTGGATGCCTTTGCTTTTAGCAACCTCGGCCAACGACTTCCCTTGTCCCAGCTCTTTCTCTAACTGGACAGGAGTGATGCCCAGCAGCTTGGCTACTTTCTCGTTGAGATGGTGATTCAAACCCCCAGGCCTTTTGCCGTGCCTATGTCTGTGAACATGCCCGTGTTCGTCCTGTGGTTCAGCATTCCATTGGCGGGCTGCCCCTTGGATAGAGGCGTTGGAGGTGATTGCTTGCAACGAATTACCCGGTTCCGTCCCGGAAGCTCCAGCTGCACCCGCAGTGCCATACATCATCACTCCTCCATACAGGATAGCAGCGGTCAGTTTCCATTGTTTTTTCATGTTGCAGACCCTTCTTTCATCCTTTTTAAAATAATATTTTCTTTTCCCGCTATTTTTATTCATATTTTCGCCTGTTAAGTAACCATAAGACGGGAAAAAAGAAATTATGAACATTGCTATCACAATTACACCCAACCTTCGATCTACACGCGCTCCTTGGGAACCCTATCCTGTAGAGTGAGCAAGAATGAATAACTATACTTTCTACAATATAACTTGAAATTTTCCAAGTTATATATTAAGGAAAATATGATAAAATAAAATTGTAAACGTTTACATTTTTATTTTTGGAAAGACATGTTGCATTAAGCTACTACAGAATGCACTGCATCATAGTGAGGCTACAGGAGGAAAGTCCAATGAAACAAAAAAATAAGGTTATTTTTATGGACATCCAAACGCACGAGCAAAACCATATCGGTCAGCGAGCACTTCAAAAAGCGGGAATATATGGACAAGATGTATGAAGATTCACTTATTGTATAGGGATACCAAATCAGTCGGAGTGCCAATGTAACTAGTAATACAATTACGATTGGCGGCAATAATGGCACCAGAAACCAAGAGATCGAGCTCGTTGTAATAGCCGATGACGGGACATGGGATGCTTATATTAACTATTTGGAGATCGACTAAAATTTCAAATCTAGTAAAGAGTTGAATCGGTTCGGAGTATCGGAACATCCATACTATATTAAAATAGCTAGGAGGTAGACCCATGTTTATAGCTAAAGCAGGAAAATGGACGGCGATTATGTCAATCACCTTGTCTTTATTCACAGGCTCGCTGGTGATCTCGAGCAACCAGGCGCTTGCGGCTGATTGCTCGAGCGGTTATGTAGCGTTAACCTTCGACGATGGTCCCAATCCCTCTAACACCAAAGCGCTTCTTAGTGCTCTGAAGCAAAACGGTTTACGCGCGACGCTCTTTAATCTTGGACAAAACGCGCAGAATAATCCTTCGCTTGTACGTGACCAGCAAGCAGCAGGCATGTGGATCGGTAATCATTCATGGTCACATCCGCATATGACACAACTGAGCACATCGCAGATGTCATCGGAAATTACACGCACGCAGCAAACGATACAGTCCATTACTGGCACGGCACCAAAGTTGTTCCGTCCTCCGTATGGCGAGACCAACGCAACCCTCAAATCCATTGAGACCCAAAACGGTCTTACCGAAGTATTGTGGAACGTTGACTCCCAAGACTGGAACGGCGCCTCCACCGCACAGATCGTAGCTGCTGCGGGCAAACTTAAAAACGGCGATGTGATCCTGATGCATGATCAGTACCAGACTACACTCCAAGCTATTCCACAAATTGCACAGAACCTCAAAAATCGTAACCTTTGCTCTGGTATGATCTCACCAAGCAATGGCCGGGCGGTAGCGCCTGATGGCGGAAACGGCGAAACGCCGCCAAACAAAGGTACAAAAGTGGAAGCAGAGAATATGACCAAAGGCGGTCAGTATACTTCAAATATCAGCTCGCCGTTCAACGGAGTGGCTTTATACTCCAACAATGATTCAGTGAAATTCACACAGAATTTTACCAGCGGCACCCATAGTTTTTCACTCCGTGGTGCTTCAAATAATTCCAACATGGCCAAAGTTGATTTGAAAATTGGTGGACAAACGAAGGGTACCTTCTACTACGGCGGGAGCAGTCCTGCGGTCTATACTTTAAACAATGTCAGCCATGGAACCGGAAATCAAGAGATTGAGCTTGTTGTAACAGCCGATAATGGGACATGGGATGCTTATATTGACTATTTAGAGATCATCTAATTTAAAAAAAACAAAATCCCGGCGGGATCTTCCCAACCGGGATTTTTGTCGATATCCTTTTTACAACATTCTCAATGTAAAAATAACAAAATCTTGAAAATTGCAATCTGTTGTATAATGGCGGGTAACAACTAGAAGTCGCTATAAAAATATTCATAAGAGATGCAGGTGATGGCGATGGAATGGTATTTTGCATACAAAGACGAATTGGAAAAAGTATTTCGTCAAGCGGAGGAACGGACGTCCACGTTTCCAGCTCCCTTTCAGCAAGAGGGTTTGGACTATCTGGCGCGTTTTAATCCGTTGCGGGAAGACAGCACGCGTAATTACATATGCTATTTGCTTCCATTTTGGCTGCAAGAACTCACAGGACTGCCCCCCGAAACATGCCGCAGGCTGTCACTTGGCAACGTGTTCGTCATGGCTCACTATTTAATTCAAGACGATGTGATGGACACAGCAGCAGACAACCGTAAAACGCAACTCGCTTTAAGTCAACTATTCTATACCGAGTGTCTAAGCGTATATCGGGACCTTTTTCCGGCAACCTCTCCTTTTTGGTCATATGCCCGAACGTATGTTGATGAATGGGCCGTTAGTGTGATATCCGAAGGAACAGAGGACTATTTTCAAGGAGAAAAAAATAAGGTCGCGCTGAAAGCAAGTCCATTAAAAATGGCCGGAACGGGTGCTTTGCTGCTCGCAGGCCGTGCTGATCTGATTCAAAACATTACAAATATGACGGACTTGGCGCTACTCGTGCTTCAAATGTCGGATGATTGGGCGGATTGGTCAGAAGATTTGGTCGAACATAGCTATAACTGTCTTTTGTCCCATATCAGTGCCGAGCAAAAGACGGCTTACTGTGAAGGATTGGGACCCAAACAGATTCAGGAAGCGATTTATGTACGCGGTGCGCTTGCCAGCTATGTGAACATTGCCGATCAAGCAGTCCAACAGTTAGAGACCCTGGAGCCTTCTATCCACGGCCTACATAGCTTTGCACATTCTATCGCAGCTGAGCTGGGCGAAGTGGCGGCAGAAATTGAAGGCGGACGCTCGCATTTGAGAAGAGGCGGACTTGACTACTGGCTCTCCAAAAATATGAAATAATGCTAGATTTTTCTGAGTCCTTCGTGGTATACTGACTAGGTAAATATATCCAATTGAATGAGAGGGTGATTTTTGATGGCTACTGAAGTTCTTCAAACACAAGTCATTCAAAAAGCTTGGGAGGATGCCAGTTTCAGAGAGAAACTGATGACTGATCCCAAATCTGCAATTCGTGATGTGTTAGGAGTCGTGATCCCCGATCATATCCAAATCAAAACATTAGAAGAAACGCCTGATCAGTTTTTTCTGGTAATCCCTCCAGACCCCTCCGGCGTGCTCGCTGCATCCCAGAAACCTCGCTCAATGTGGTAGAATGGTTGTTAATGCTTATTTAATCTAGATTCCTTAACCTCATAGGGGTGGGCTCAGCAAGCTTCCCTCCGTTTTCTCCGAACGCAAAAAAGCCGGATATTATCCGGCTACGGGGAAGCGGATGGTCGCTTCTGTTCCCACCCCTTTTGCACTTGTAAAAGTTATTTTTCCATTCATCGTTTCAATAATCCGAAAAGTCACCATCATTCCTAAACCTGTGCCTTTTGTCTTATTCGAAAAATAAGGCTCACCTAGTCTGGATAAAGTCTGAGCATCCATCCCTTCACCATTATCCCGAATATGAATGACAGCTTCTCCGTTATCCACATAAGCCCATATATGAATAAGCCCCTGGTCTCGCAGCGCTTCAATACTGTTTTTGATGATATTGATGAACGCCTGCTTGAACTTGGAGGAATTCCCGCGTACTTTGATTTCCTGGGGAATATCCAGCGAAATTTTTCCACCTTGCAAATTAGCCATTGGACTGATGATTCCTTCAATATGCTTGAATTCGTCCAATATGGTCAACGTTTTGGTTTGGTCAAATTCTGGCTTGGCAAAGGTCAGAAAATCAGTAATAATCGCGGAAGCTCGATCCAGCTCCTCCAGAGCGATATGTAGATAGTCTTTGTTCTTACCATCCTCCTGCTTGCTCATCAACTGAAGAAATCCACGTGTAACTTGAAGGGGATTACGTACCTCATGAGCTACAGATGCAGCCAGATCGCTAATAATCTCCATTTTCTCCGAACGTTGAAGCTCATTATTGAACATTTCCAGTTCTCTGGAATACCGAACCACCTGCTTGTGCTTTTCTGCCAGTCTTCTGCCCAAAATCGCGATCAACGCCAGTACAAAACCGAACACGCCCCATTTCCACAAAAACATATTGTAGTGTCCGTCCAGAATGAAAAACCAGCTCAGTTCCCCGATAGAGATGACTGCAAAAAATGCAAAGCCTGTCGATAAGATGATCGCTTCGTGATCACCCTTAAGTGCCATGCGAACCGAAGCAAATACCAGCAGTATCATTAAGGCGACGAGTAATATACCCAGAATGACTACACTAAAAAAATAATATATGTTGTTCAACCGCTCCTGTGCTCCTAAATTCACAATCATCATGGTAAAGCAGAACAAAGAGTAGGCGGTTAACAACTTTCTGAATTTGCGAATCAGTATAATCGAATTGATGTTTTGCTCAAAAAAGAAGGCTAATGAGGGCAGCAGAATAAATAGTGCCACATCAAAAAGTTGTAAGTACAGCTTGCCATAGCCGCGATAGAATGTATACAAGAATGGTGAATACGTTACGATCATCAGACCAATAGACAATACAATCGCACTTAGAGACAGCCACATGGCCATACTCGGACGGAACAGAAAAAACGAGCAGATCAGCAGCACCAGGGCGATAAAGATAAACGTACTGCCCAGTACAATATCTAAAACATCCATTCTGACCAAGGTCCCCAACAAATCACGATAATCACCGGTCATCACATTACCGATGATGCCCAGTCTTTTCTTACTGCTTTCCGTCCATATGTATAATGTTTTACCGCTGTCTTCCGGCTTCAGCGGAATCAGAATACGATTATTCTCATAATTGTACCCACGGTAGGATTCGTAAAAATTGGTTCCATCCTTATACAGCGTAATATGCCTACCATAAATATTTTCAAAAAGGATCGCTGGCGTTTCATCATTTAGCGAAGGTAACTTAATACGAATCCAGGCGGAGCCTATATTGCCAGGCTGCCTAAGCAGTTGTGTATCATTTTCAATATGCATCCAGATCTTGCTGGGATCCTTTACCTCATCTAAAGAGCCATCCTCGTCTACCTCTCCCCATCTCATATCCCAGGAGGGTATTTTATAATCCCCTTCCGGGGTTATTTTGGCCGCATAGGCGGAGTGACCCAGCGACAACAGCATCACAATGACCGCTAGCAGGGCGGCGACAGCTTTGGGCACATGCCTCATATTAAGCACCTCAAAGTTACATAGTAGGATTTACAAGTTTGTATACGTTTTAACATTTTTTACGTCCTGAAATTATATTATTCTATACGATGATGTGCATACCTTCTTCACAAGAAGGATATCATGTTCTTTTTACTCATTTTTTGTAAAATCTTCATATTGATTAATGATCATTTCCTGTTCGCGCCGCTCTTTCTGCTCTCTAATCCCCAACCATGGTTCACAATCTTCATCTTCATAGATCGTCCAAATATCGGAAAATAAATAATCGCGTATTTCTACTATTTTTCCGGCCTGTCCGCCATCTGTCCAGTATAAGCCTTCCGGGCGTCGAATGAGGGTGCGGGAAAATCCCGGGGTAGATGCCTTTTGTCCTACGCGGATACGACTAATCATCGGACCAAACATGTACCATTCCAATTCATATCCCTCCCTATCTTCTTTATCATATCACAGCAGTTACCAAAAAAACGCTAATTGAGAATGGGCATCTCCCTATTCGCATGATTTTAACTTCCTACAGACACACTAACTGAAGGTTTAGCCGTTCCGCTGTTTGGGTAAGGTCGGAATAAGCAACAAAAAGTAAAGGAGCTGAGCAACATGGCAAATCGTGACGATCGAACTACTGAGCTACATGACAATGATTTTGAGCCTTCTCTGCAAAATGCAGAAACCAACTGGGAGAATCTGACCGAAGGGCCGGATACTCCTCTGGAGGACGTACCAGATGCCGATGAACTGACACCGAACAGTCCCGTTGATCCTTCTGCTCCTGCCGAATTCCTGCATGGTACCGATTTGCTGAATGGTACCGATGGGGATGAAGAAGATCAACTGGAAAGCGACGATATGCTGGATTAACCACTTCATTTTATCGAGTGAAAGAAAACGGTTACCCATTCTGCTATGCGGGTAATGTAGTGTATAACAGAAAGGAGTTGACTGATCTCCTATGTATAAAGATCCGATGTCTCAGGCCGATATGGAATACAAACGGTATAAAGCCTTGAATCCTGTGGAAGCAGACGACCGTAGGACTGCGGACAAGACGAATACGGACGATACCTCGACCGAAGATAACCCACGAGGAGTCGCATCTGCGAATCCCGAACCCAGGGATCAAGGAAAATAAAAGGGCAGCAATTCAAGGGCAAAAACTTGAACCTGATAATCAGGGCTTGCCTTCTGCACCTACTTTGTTTAAAATAAGGTCAAATCTTTTGAATACCATGAACAAAGACATCGACGGAGACAAGTAAACGTCTAATGGATTCCCACAGAAAGGTACGAATTGCTGAGAGCGTACCGCAATCCCGCGTTGAAATTCACTCCCGAGTCGAGCCTTGAACCGACAGAAGGATTCATTCCTTTGTCCGAGTAGAGGTTTCCGGAAGCCCCCGTTACGGGCATCAAGCTCAGAAGTTACTGCTGTCGACTGAACGACGTTGACGATTCGTATGTATACTTCTGTAATTAGGGTGGTACCACGGCATTCGTCCCTTGCGGCGAGTGCCTTTTTGTGTTATTTTCTGCAAAAAAGTCCATGGACTGACAGAAAAAACAAATTAAATTCGGGAAGGGTGTAGTACTGTATGTCTACAAATGAAAATTCTTTGGAGCTGCTGCGTGAACAACTCGATGCTACAAATTTGCAATTGCTGGAGCTGCTGTCCCAACGCGCTGAACTGGCCGGACAACTTGGAAAATTGAAGGAAGCTCAAGGGGTACCTGACTTTGATCCGGTACGTGAGCAACAAATGCTGGACAAGCTGATCGCGGCTAACCGTGGGCCTTTTGACGATGCTACGATTCGCCAACTGTTCAAAAATATTTTCAAGGCTTCTTTGAACTATCAAAAAGAAGAACACAAAAAACATCTGATCGTCAGCCGCAAAAATCAACCAGATAGCACAATTATTAAGGTTAAAGATACGCTGGTAGGCGGCAAAGCCTCCATCATGGTCGCAGGTCCATGCTCGGTGGAAAGCTACCAGCAAACTCGTGAAGTAGGTGCGGCTCTCAAGGAAGCCGGTGTGCCGATTCTTCGTGGTGGCGCGTTTAAACCACGTACGTCTCCGTACGATTTCCAAGGACTGGGCGTGGAAGGACTGCAAATTCTCAAACGTGTAGGTGATGAGTTCGGACTGGCTACAATTAGTGAAATCGTCGATCCAAGACATTTGGAGGAAGCGATCCAATACATCGACATTATTCAAATTGGTGCACGTAACATGCACAACTTTGAATTGCTCAAAGCTGCGGGTGAAACAAGAACTCCGGTTCTGCTCAAACGCGGACTGGCTGCAACAATGGAAGAGTTCCTTCATGCTGCTGAATACATCGTTTCCCGTGGTAACACGCAAGTCATGCTGATTGAACGCGGTATCCGTACGTACGAAAAATGGACGCGTAACACGCTGGATATTTCCGCTGTTCCGATTTTGAAAAAGGAAAGTCATCTGCCTGTATTGGTGGACGTGACTCACTCGACAGGCCGTAAGGACATCCTGGCCCCTTGCGCCAAAGCTGCCCTGGCTGCTGGAGCCGACGGTATCATGGTGGAGGTCCATCCGAACCCGGCAGTCGCTTTGTCCGATGCTCAGCAACAGCTGAACATTCCTGAGTTCCACAACTTCCTATCTGAAGTCAAAGAATCCGGTTTATTCAAAGCGTAAAACTAATTTTATGCTGGGACTTGTAAACCGCTTTCATTTTCTCGGACATTGATGTAAAATCGGATCAGGATTGTGACTGATCATGCAGGCAAAACCTAAATGTATATATGCTCAACTATTGTTGAGACATATATATGTTTAGGTTTTTTTTATGCCTAAATCTTGAATAAAAAGAATACTTACATGGTCATAATCCTAAAAAACATCATAGGAGCGTTCAGAGTGGGGAACAAAAATGAGAGAAAGTAAACACGATTGACTTGCAAGGTAGTGATACGAATGCAGTTAGTTTCACAGTTCCCGCAGATGCTAAGTCAGGGAATACGCTTCATATCATTGCAGAAGTACAGGACAATGTAAAACATCCTTTAAAGCATTATCAACGTGTGATTGTAACCGTAAAATAATAGAACACAACATCCAATAAAATTAGGCTCATGGAACACTCCATGGGCCTGTTTATTTTTGCACATCGGACCTCAGACAATCTCTATACACGTTTCATGCTTTTTTCAGTCAAAGGAATATAATATCCTTTGCCATTCGGACCCATAGCAAATTTATTGCGGAGATGGATTAGATTAGGGCCGAATTTCTCTTCTAATTGTTCACGGAACTCATATAGGATTTCCATGATATAAATATCATGAATAATCACTTCCGTAATCGGCATCACCAGACCCGGGTGTAACGTCCATGCAGCGCGGCTGTCATCACCAAGTGAAAGTATGCCAGCTACGACCTCCCGGTCGTCTATGCTAAGTACAATCCACCGACCCCCAATTTCGGACGTAATCTCTTCACTCATATCATGGCGGTAAACAGTAGCGAAATCAAAGTTAAGCTCCCCATACGCTACAATGATTACTTCAATTCCTTGTTGGGCTACTTGCTCTAAGGCATCTCGGAACACCTCGGCATCCTCTTTCCAAATTTCCAATAAAATTCGGTGTTTTGCTCCTTTTACCCCTTCATTTATGCGATTGATAATGGCTTCATACCCCGAAATATTCCAAATATTCTCTCTGTTTTGAAATGATGCCGTGTACTGCTCCAAACTCTCTTGCGCCACATTGAAAATCTGCTCTGCTTTGCGTTTTCTCTGGGCAATCAATTCATGTGGCGGAAGCGGCACATACAGAGGCGTATTTTCTTGACTGACCATGATGTCCCCACGGTTGACCATTCCAGACAAAACCTCGTAAATTTTGGATCTCGGAACCCCGGAATTCAATGAAACGGCGTATCCCGAAAGCGGAGAGCTTTCCAATAAGGTCACATAAGCCTTGGCTTCATATTCACTAAAATTCAAATCCCGTAGAATTTCTAATATATTTGGTTTTGGTTTCATGACGTCTTCTCCTCAATTCGTGTTCATCCTTACTATATCACTTCCCCTTGACAAAAACTGATATACACATTATCTTTTTAGTAACGTTTTTATAGTAGTCACCATAGTAGCAACTATTGTATTTCACAGGGGATTACCTCAGGGAGGATTTAACTTGAACAAAGTCATAACTCATCACAGCGAAAGCAACAGGATTTACTACGGTTCTACGATCCTGGCCCTATTGATCTGGAGTACATCGTTTATTGCCACCAAAGCAGCCTACACGACGTTCCCCCCTCTTACCTTGGGTCTATCCAGATTTATGATAGCTTCCGTTGTGCTAGGTATCGTTTTGCTGATTAAAAAAGAACATGTCAAAGTAAAGCCAAAAGATTTGGCTACGATTTCGTTTAGTGGTGTTTTGGGAATCACTCTCTATTTTTCAATGGAGAATATAGGGGTTAGCCTGACTACCGCTTCCAACGCAGCATTAATTGTTGCATCATATCCCGCAATTACATCGCTGCTTGAACTTATTTTGTATAAAGTGAAATTATCCAAATATAAATTCTGCGGCATAGCACTGGCCATGATCGGGGTATATTTCTTGACTTCAGTTGGCGAAAGTTCGGATAGTAAGAATCAACTCATCGGAAATTTAATATTGATTGGAACGGGTTTTGCGTGGGCGTTTTACACTTTCATGACGCGTAAGGTTGTGGACAAATATCCACCCGTGACGTTATCTTTTTATCAAACCGTTGCAGGGAGTATCTTTTTTATACCGTTGGCTCTATTAGAAAAGGATCGTTGGCAGGTTCCAACAACAGGATCGTTTATGTTGTTAGTATATCTGGGTGTATTCTGCTCCGTTATCGCGTTTTTGCTTTATAATTACGGATTAATCAAGCTGTCACCGAGCAGTTCCGTTTCTCTGATGAATTTGGTTCCGATATTTGGAGTCTTATTTTCTGTGTTGCTTTTGCAAGAAACGATTACATGGCGCCAAATCATCGGCGGTTTGGTCGTTATTATCGGTGTTTTACTAAGTGCCCATCAAACAAACCGTACCTAAAATGATAGATTGCACACTAGTTAGAAAAGTTAAGACAAGCATCGTTGTTATAATTATTAGCGCTACAATACAAGGGCGAGTGACCTCACCAAAAGTTTCTCGCCCATCGGTTACATTTATGCCGTCGGTTTTTTTTCTTTTATATAAAAAAGGTGGTTATATTGATTGATGAGGTTATCCATAATTACAGACTGTCTGAGCACACTGGCATGATTAAAACCATGTTTTGCTTGCAAAATATACAGCTTTTGACGAGCATTCTCAAGCTGTTGACGCAAAATGTCGTCTCTTATCATAATATATCCCTCCTTGTCATATTATCAGTGTAGAGGGTTATGAATAAGTATACTAAAAGTAAAGGTTTGGGATAATTATCTAATCGCGCAAAAAAAGACCTGCTCTAGGAACCTTAAGCTTATGCCATTAGACAATCTGCTGTCATTCTCCTATCCGGCAGAATGAATATCCTGATCCGTGACGTTCTTCTTGGCTGAAACCGGAAAAACGTTTTTTCCCTTGGCCCATAGCAACAACGCTGCAAGCAGCAATATGCCACCGTTTAACACAAAGATCCAGCGGATTGGCATCCAGCTGCCAAGCATGCCGCCAATCAACGGCCCCGCCATGGTCGCGAGTTGGGTGGCTGATTGATTCAAGCTAAAGGCTCGTCCGCGAAACTCCGGCTTGGTGACCTCCACAGTCATTGCGTTGATAGCAGGCATGACGGACGCATAAAACAATCCATATCCAAACCGAAGCGCACCAAAACCAACGAAGTTGGATACATAAAATTGTAGAATATTCCCGATTCCCGAACCGATCAGCCCAATCAGCAGCACGTGTGCAAATCCGGTCCGTCCTCCAATCCGTCCCCACCGGGGGGCCATCAGCACGGCCGCAATACCTACGGCTGAGAATACAATTCCGGAACTTAGAGACGCTTGGCTGCGGTCAACTCCCATCTCAAGCACATATACCGTAATTAATGGTTCCAGTATCATAACAGAAAAGGTGCTTAATCCCGCCAAAATAAGCAAAAAATACAATGGCCGGTTAGCAATAGCCTCCTTGATATCATCACGAACATGCGAGCGGGTACGGGTTCCCTTGAAGCTGTCCTCTCTAGCGCCAAAGGTCGCAATTAATGCAGATACCAGTACAAGAGCTGCAGAGAAAAAAAAGGCATTCCGATTGCCATAATAATGGCTCACTACACCACCGATCAACGGGCCTATAATGCTGCCTGTCGCCCCAGCGGTCGCCATTATACCGAGCGCATAGCCCGTTTTCTCTTCTGGCGAACCCGTTCCGACCAGCGCAATCGCAGCAGGAATAAACCCGGATAGAAGACCTTGAAACAGTCGTACTCCTACGAACACATATGGATCTGTCACAAAGGCACATATCAGGTACAACACCGCCAGGCTAAAGCCTGAACGAATCAGCATCGGCTTACGTCCATATTTATCTGCAAGCGAACCCCAAAATGGGGCAATCAGCGCACTGGCTAAAAAAGTGACTCCAAAGGCAGTCCCCGACCACAGTTCCAAATGATCATTTACGCCCATTTCCGTATTCAGAAAAATAGGTAAAAACGGAATAGACACGGAATAGGCCATGCTGCAAAACAACACGCCAATCCACAAAATGACCAGGTTTCGCTTCCAATATAGATGCATGATGCCACACGTCCCTTCTGCTCATTCCATTATTACCCCCTCAATTAGAAAAGTCTACCGCCCCCCTCATCCTTCCATCGTGGAACAACCGTGAAGAAGCTGATATAATCGAATGGAATGGAGATGATGACATGGCTAAGAAAAGAAATTCGTCTTCCCCTGCTCCTGCGCCTCAGGACAAACCTGCTACGTTAAAGGATCTGTTGAGTCAGGATGTGCTGAATAAGCTTAAGGCTCAAGCCAATGAAGCCCAAGCAGAACAGGACAAGCGTAAAGAAGACGAACGGCAGCGTGCCGTCGAAGCAAAAAAAGCTGAACAGAAGAAGCTAGATAACAACTTTGAGCATCTGCTGAATAACAGCAATTTGGACTGGCACAAATACAAATAAGCCAAAACCATAACGGTTTTGGCCTATCTTTACGCTTTATGTTATAGCCAGTCACGAATATGTTGTACTGAGTACAGCACCCCTACCCAAACCGGCAGACTGAACGCCATACCCCATATGAGACCTTTTGCCAGCTTTTTGTCTACCTCCATCATGATCCTGCCCCTTTCCTTGGGAATAGCAGCAGTATGGGTCAAGAATACGGCTTTCAAACCCGTATTTCCTTATCCCCAGCAAAAAAGGTATGATAGAAAATGGAAAAGTGTTCTGCGCTGCCCCCAAACTTTAAATTAGGATGTTACACCATCCAACCTTTCAGGAGGAATATCAATGAACCGAAAAACGATACGCCCATGGTACACGCTGTGCCTACTGGCCATCATGCTCGTGCTGGTTGCTGGATGCGGTACAAAAGCGGCCGATGTGGAAGCTGCCAGCCGGACAAGCACTTCAACTCCTGCTGCGACTAAAGACAAGAACAAGGCTGTTTCCCATCCGATTGTCACGATTGTCATGAATGATGGCAAGAAAATTAAGCTTGAGCTGTATCCGGAAGTAGCACCGAACACGGTTAACAATTTCATTTCTTTGGTACAAAAGGGAGCCTATAACGGCACCATTTTCCACCGTGTGATCCCAGGCTTTATGATTCAGGGTGGTGATCCGCAAGGTAACGGTACAGGTGGCCCCGGCTACAGTATCAAAGGCGAATTCAAGAGCAATGGTGTTAACAATACACTCAAACATACACGTGGCGTATTATCCATGGCCCGCTCAGCGGATCTGGATTCGGCCGGATCGCAATTTTTCATCATGGTTGCCGATGCGGACTACCTCGACGGTCAATATGCCGCTTTCGGTAAAGTAACGTCCGGGCTGGACGTGGTCGATGCTATCGTCAATTCCAAACGGGATAGCAATGACAAACCGATCCAACCGGCTACGATGAAAAAAGTAACTGTGGATACGCTGGGTAAAAAATATCCAGCTCCAGTCAAAGTAAAGTAAGACATTCAAATCACTCTTTCAAAACGGGATAACAGCAACGACCTTGTGCATACGCATGAGGTCGTTTTTGCTTATCCCTTGATGCTCTCTAAGCTGCTACCTCTATGATGTAGTAAGAGTATATACACAAAAGGAAGCGTTTTCAATCATTATTTTTAAAGTTTTTTTCCGTTATAAGAGCCGCCAGCGTTCGACAAAAAAACTACTGTATGAGCAGTAAATTCGTCTAATTGGACTTGGTCTCGACTGAACGAATACCTTCCATCTCTTGCAGCAGTGACAGCAATTCCTCCACTCCCTCTGACCGGGACAGCTTTAGAAGCATATGAATAACCAACTGTTCACCGTTATTGATGCGCTCGGCGTGAAAACTGTGAATGCTCAGCTTCTTGTGCTCCAACAGTTCTTTGATCCGATTCAGTACGCCCGGTTCATTGTCGACCTGAACAACCACTTGTCGCGTAGACGGGGTAGCCATCTGATAAAACCGACTATGGAGCAAGGACTGAGCCGCTAAAATAAACAGCGTCACACCTGCACCAAGCCCATACATCCCTGCACCTACGGCTATACCGATTCCGGCGGTAGTCCAGATGCCTGCGGCAGTGGTCAATCCTTTGATTCTATTTTTTTGTGTGAAAATCATCCCTGCGCCGATAAAGCCGACTCCACTTATAACCTGCGCTGCTATTCTGGAAGGGTCCAGCGACAGGTTAGACCAGACGGCTTGATCCTGAAACCCATATTTGGATACCACCATCATGAGCGCTGCGCCAATACCGACAATGAAATGCGTGCGAATGCCTGCCTCCTTCATCCGACTCTTCCGTTCATAGCCGATTAACGCACCGCACAAGCCAGCGAACATGACCCGAATCAGATAATCCCAATCCCACATACTTTTTTCACTCCACTATTTATTTATGTTTTGAAAAGATGTTGCCTTAATATATACAACTCAATAATGCTACGGCAAATGAGCCGTTTATACAGCTGTTATTTTGTTATTACCCAAATTTTAAGGTATCTTCACTTCATGCTCTGGCAGATTGCGATGTACCTTTCTCCCCTTAAGCAGCCACAACTCCGGTGTATCCTGTACACCATCAAGGCGCAAGCTGAACGCCCCCGCTGGTAAATTGCGTATACGCAGCAATAGACGGTTTCCGTCTGCTACGGCATCCACAAGCTCCAACAACGTTAGTGAATCCTTCCTTAGGTGGCGGCTCAGGTCACGTGTTGTACCTGCTCTGTCCTCCCGGCTCCATATACGCAGCTCATCTACAGACGGTGTAGCAATCCGCTTGCTGAAAGAAATAACCACCTCATCTTCAGCTGATCGTTCCGCCTTAAGCGGTTTGGGCGGCTCATCGTACATGTAACCACCCAAATGGTATTCATAGGCGGTCCAGGCGTCGTACCCGCCCTCCAAGGCGGCAGCGCCAAACCGCCGCGTCCACTCACGGTCCCGAACCATACGCGCGAGAGAACCGATATCCGCCTGCACCCCGAGGGGCAGGCCCGGATAAGCGGCTCGTATCGACTGCGCGATGCGGGCGTAGCCGCGAGTATACTGCGGCGGCAGACGGCGCCGCATCCAGTCCGGCCAATGGGTCTGGAGCACGTGCATATCCGGGGCTACGCACCCGATCATGGCTACCGCGTCAAGACCCTGCCATTCCCGTAGCTGGCCGGGGACATCGCCGCGCCCGCTCACAGCAAGCGACCATGTCGCCACGCAGATGTCCGGCCGGACATCACGCACACCACCCGCACCGTTTACCAGCTCGCTGATCAGGCCATTCACGGCGTCCACGCGCAGGTCGACCCACTGCGCGTACAGCTTCGGAACCTTCCGGTAATAATTCCGCGCATGCTTGTCGCGAAAATCCGGAATGTCCTCACCGCTACGCTCGCGAAAGGCGCGCTGTGCATGTGGCCCAATATCCCCGTACACTCCACTGCGCAGCCCGTTCCATTCGGGGAAATAAGGCTCCGCCACCTCGAACCCGTCGAACGGAATGTCGGTGACGAGCCGGGCAGCGGCTTTCTTTTTCCATTCCACATACTCCTGGGCAAAATGCGAAAGCCGCTGAAACCCGTCGTTCGGTTCGCGCAGCAGCTCCATGCGCCATCCTTTCCACTCCGGCGGCAGCTGGGACACGCCAAAAGAACCGTTGCCTAGCACCATCGCCCACACCGCTATGCCTCTGCGTTGAAAAGCAGCAACAAGCGCTCCATCCACTTCATTTTCACGCACGACAAAATAATGAACGGTCTGGTAGCCCGCAAGGGCGATCTCATCTGCTATACTGTCCCGCGAACGGTTCGCGTAATAGGGAAACAACGGATCGATTTGAATACTGGGGCCGCTCAGTGCCCACGGTTTCACTTTTCCGGTCAGTGCTATAGCGTCTGTCGATTCGGGTTGGTCATTTGCGTTATAGCTCAATTCGATCCACCTCCGTCACCCGGTCTTCCCCGATACGTGTTCCTGCTATAAGTTCCTGCTGGTTCCCTATGTTACCATATTTCGCAAATGGGGTGAAATCCAGCGGTGACTGTTTCACCATCAACGTACAGAGGTATGGAATAACGAGTCAGGTTTAGTTTATGAACGGAATGGGAGGAATAGTCAATGGCAGAGCAGAGATTGCAAGGAAAGATAGCAGTGGTCAGTGGTGGAGGTTCAGGAATCGGCAAGGCGACCGCGATCCGTTTTGCAGAACAAGGCGCCAAGGTGGTCATGCTGGATCGGACACCCAAGCATGCAGAGGAGACCCAAGCAATTATTGAGCAGGCTGGCGGTGAAGCACTTGTGCTGGAATGTGATATTTCCAAGCCAGATATGATTCAGCAGGGGTTCGCTAAAGTCGTGGAAACGTACGGAAAGTTGGATATCGTGTTCGCCAACGCAGGCATTAACGGCACCATGGCCCCTATCGAGACACTGGAGCTAGAGGAATGGGACCGCACGATGAACATTAATCTTCGCGGCACCTTTGCTACTGTTAAATATGCCGTTCCTTACCTGAAAGAACGCGGCGGCAGCATTATCATTACCAGCTCCATCAACGGTAATCGAACCTTTTCGGGTATTGGATTCTCAGCCTACGCCTCCACCAAGGCAGCTCAGGTTGCGTTTATGAAAATGGCAGCGCTGGAGCTGGCACGTTACAAAATTCGGGTCAACGCGATATGCCCGGGAGCCATCGACACGCAAATTGACAATAACACATACCCTTCGGAAGACTTGAAGAAGGTACAAATTCCAGTCGAATTTCCGAAGGGCGGAGAGCATCCGCTAGAGGATGCCCCTGGTGAACCAGAGCAGGTTGCCAATCTGGTCCTGTTTCTCGCCTCAGACGAGTCATCTCATGTATCGGGTACGGAAATTTATGTAGACGGAGCAGAATCACTACTGCGTTAAGTATTAGAATGGAGAACGTTATCCCCAGGCGTACTATTGTTTAGGCATTCTTAGCATTCTTAGCAGCCTTATCCTTGGTCAGATACTTGTGGAGAAGGCTGCTTTCATATGGCTTTACAACGGCTTTGATGTCGACCTATCAGCACCATGCACAGCTCCTTTGCGAAAGCGGACATACAGCCTGCCTCCCGGGAGCACCTCGAACAACAGCATCAGAAGCGAAAAGAACAGCAGTGCAATGGCTTCTTCTGCCAGAATGTACAGAGGATATGGCCCCAAAACATCCAATATCGACGGTGTCGACGGCTTTCCGGCTAGAAACATGTAGTTAGCACCGAGAGCATCGTCTACGATCCACACTATCAGCGCCAAGCCATTCAGAAAAAGCATAGCTCCCCCCACACTCTTCCATGTCGGTTTGAGTCCTTCTATCCAGGTCATATACAAGGCTGCCAAAATAATAGCACTATGAGCTACGAAAAAATGGATAAAACGATAATGCGGAAAGGCATATGCCAAATTAGGCGTGAGTACTGCTTGGAGCGCCCCTCCAATTCCGGCAAAAAGGATGATCGGATATAACCAGCGGCTTCGAAAAATGAGCATCAGGATAGACAACAGCAGTGTCACACTACACAGTTCTAATGGCAATGAAGTCTGGACATCCCAAATATGCTGCATCACATACCAAACATTCAGAGTCACCTCTGACAGAATGAGGACTGTAATTAACAACCAGCGAATTCCCTCACTTACAGGCTTGTTCGACCGAATCCATCCCCTAGTCAGCCACAGCAGCAAAGCGCAAACAATGAGTCCCAATACAGCCAACCCATGTGACGGAGAAAAAGCCTCGAACCCTTCTGGCGCGTTGGCATCAAACCAAGGCCCTGACCACGACCTATCCATAGCTAGCCCCCTTTGATCTCTTTCTCGATCTCTTTCTCGATCTCTTTCTCGCTTCATTGCATTCTATTTTATAACCAATAGCCAATTATGTTCTAGCCGCGTTTCTTGCTTGTTCAATACCTTACCTTTATGATAAAAGATATTATATTCAAAGGAGAACCCTCATGGCCATTAATCGCCGATTAATTACAGATCAGGATTTCAATGAGGCACTGGAACGTCATCTTCGTGTCCGAGTATTTCAGGATGACCAATTGATTGGCTCTGGCGGAATCATAATCCGTTTCGACGATCAAACCATCGTCGTGCAATCCAGCGTCAGTGATCTGGCTTACCACCCTAGAAAACAATGTGAGTTTTTTGAAATTAAAAAATAGCCGCTACACACCGGGAAACCATTTTGCTGCGTTTTCCGGTGTATAGCGGCTACATTTTGTTCGTATATATCATGCCTCACATGACGATTTCTGATTATAGTTGCATTCCACGTGTTTTCATCATGAGTTTATTCGTAAGCACTTTCAAATCCTCGGAAGAAGACGAAATTTCCTGCATAATTGCTGTCTCCTCATGAGCAGCTGTATAAATTTTGTGAGCCCCTTCAGAGAAGGCCCCAGACATTTGCTGAATACGATGGATCTGCTCAAAGGTTTGATCTACCCGATTCGTCTGCTCCGTCACGGCCTCTTCCATTAAACGGATGCTCTCGACAAATTCACGTACAATAGCGTTCAAATGGTTCAGCGTCTGATCCACAGAGCTTGTCCGTTCCGCCTCGGCACTGACCAATGACGTTTGCTGATGCATCAACTGCACTGTCTCTACGATTTGTGACTGCACACGGCTAACGATGGCATTTATTTGCTGCACAGACTCCGTACTTTGGGCGGCAAGTGCGCGAATTTGGTGAGCCACTACCGCAAACCCGTTCCCTTCTTCTCCCGCACGCGCCGCTTCTATAGAAGCATTCAACGCCAGCAAATGGGTTTGTTCAGCAATATCCTTCACGGTGCTTGTAATCGCTTCAATTTGGGAAGCTTCTTTTTCCAGTCGTGCAATTACCTGCTGCGAACGACCATGTGATGCTGTCAGCTCTCCCATTCCATCCATCAGGGATGAAAATACGGTCTGCGTCGAATCTACTGAATGCTCCATATGGCCTGACAGTTCCAGCATATGTCCCGATTTGCTACGCATCATTTTAAAATCGCCCAGCATTCGGTCTGCTGTTTTAATCGATTGGGCAGATGCTTGCTTTTGCTGCTCCACGCCATTCAAAATATCTTCTACCACCGAAGACATGGACTCAATTTGTGTGGTAGCCTGTACAATAGCCAAGCTCAGATTTTCCGCACTTTGCGAAGTGGTTCTGGTGCTGTACGAGATCTCATTGAACATATCTTTAATGTTCAGCATCATGTGCCGAAATGCATCATACAGAACTTTGATTTCATCCTCCGAGCGACGTTCAGGAATCACAACAGACAGGTTCCCCGCCGAAGCTTCCTCTGCCGCCTTCGCCAACCTAACAATGGGCCGCGTGAGTAATTTTGAGATCAACCAGCCCAAAATGCCACTCCACAGGACACCCAATAACAGAATGATCGAAGTGTACACCCATTCTTGTGTACCTTGAGCAAGCCAGTCCTTGAGTACAAAAATAAAAAAAGCGCTTGTTCCATAGGTTATTGCAGAAATTGAGACAAATGCAGTAACCATTTTCGTACCTAGTGACATCTTCATGTACTGTAGCCCACCCCAAAAAACTCAAATTTGATTCCATTTCACCATAAAATTGCTACATTTCTAGTAGAATTTTTCACAGACAGATATATTTATGAGCATAAAGATACAGAGTCTTAAGCCCCCTATCCTAATTACAAAAAACAATATGTTACCAGGTAGCAGCTTGCATCTTAAGATGGACAAATCGCGTTGCCACAAGCTTTACAGGCTATTCGTCACATCTTAAGCAAGCTGTTACTCGACAAAGCCATTTTCCATTATTAAAAATCATTGTCATTTTTCTGTTCAACGACTGCTTTCTTCATTGCTTCAATTGTGTCTATTTGGTGACCGTTTTTTTCCAGTACAGTAAACTTCCATAAACCGATGGTCAGCTTGTCTCCTTGCTGGATATCAAAACGCTCTGAAAGCATCCATCCACCAATCGTATATACGTCCCCGGCCTCAATATCCGTCTCCAAGCGCCGATTGACCTCATGAATGAGCGCCTGTGATTTGAGTATGTAACGATGATCATCTGTTTTTGTAATGAGTGGAGTTAACGCTGCGGGGGTTTCGGTGTCGGTATAGGAAGGAATGTCTCCAACAATCTCCTCCATAATATCCTCCAGTGTGACAAGTCCAGATGTTCCACCATATTCGTCCACCAGCACCGCTACTGGAATGCGCCGTTTTTGCATCTGAATCAGCAGATCCCGAGCCTGAACCGTCTCGATAACCTGAAGCACCGGATGAATATAAGAAGCCATCGTCGTATTCCCTGTGCTGTGCCCACGTGCCAAATCATGCAGGGCTTCCTTAACGCGAATCATCCCGATAATACGATCCCGGTCGCCATGTTCAGCTACAGGTAGAAAATTATAAACTTTGTCCTCGATCAGCTCCATAAACTCGGCCACTGTTGCCTGGTGGGAGATGGAGCGGATGTGGATGCGCGGTACCATAATTTCCTGCGCTGCACGGTCGTCAAAATCAAATACATTGTTCAGATATCGATATTCTGTCGGTGTAATTTCACCACTACGAAAACCTTCAGATAATGCCAAACGAAGCTCAGCTTCACTAAGTGCTGCATCTTCTTCAGATACTTTTTTGAGCCCAAAGAGACCTGTAATGACACGCGATGAACGACTAAGAACCCAATTCAGAGGATAGGTCATTTTATAAAATATCGTGATCGGACGGGCAAAAAACAATGCCATCGGTTCCGCAATCTGTATGGCGAATGTTTTCGGTACCAGCTCCCCAATGACCACCTCAAAATAGGTCAAGATCAGAAAAGCCAGCAAAAAGGAGAGCACTCCCGTCAGGCCTGGCGGAATATGAGCCAGCACAAACAGGGGGTGTAGCAGATGTTCAACAGTAGATTCCCCTAGCCAGCCTAGCGCCATTGAGGTTAATGTCGTTCCGAGCTGACAAGCAGATAAATACTCGTCCAGCCGAGAAAGAATGTTTTTAACAGCTTTCGCATTTTTGTTACCTTCTGAGGCCAATTGATTGATGCGAGATACCCGCACACGAATAATGGAATACTCCGAGGCCACAAAAAAGGCAGTTAATGCGATAAGTATTATAACCAAAATGATATTTATCGTTTCCATAGCCCTCTCTTGCTCCGCTTATGACGAAGCAAGAAGCACCCCCTTTGACATTCATTTTTGGATGGAACCATAACATAAGTAATGATGTCCATAATCGTGTATTACCCAAAAATGACAAGGAGTAGACTATGTATGACCCTGTTAGCGAATCGCCAGCGGACTCTTTTGCACGATATCTATCCATTGATTAGCTATCAACTGATGCCCAACCGCTGTCGGATGAACCCCGTCATGCAGCCAATAGGAGGCGTCCGCCTGGGTAGCGGCTTCGTTCAACATGCTCTGGAGCGGCACAAATACAGCACCAAATTCGTCCGCTAGCTGACGTACAATACGCTGATACCCCGTTATTTTTTCTTGCCAAATGTTCCATCGCGCTTCGGTAGCTCCTGTTTTCAAAATAAACGGCTCGCACAGCACGAGTCCCAGATCAGGCATCACTTCACGCGTTTCTTCCAGAAGGTGGCGATAGGCTCGTTCAAATCGGTCCGTCACCCCGGACGGCTCCTGCTCGACGATCCGCCAGGCGTCGTTCACTCCGATTAGAATGCTGAGCAGGTCTGGCTTCAGGCTAAACATGTCCTCATTCCAGCGTGCATACAAATCCGAAACTCGATCCCCCGAGATTCCCCGGTTCACAAATTCTGGCTGTGTGGTCGTCAAACGGCTCCCCAATGCACCTGCGATCAGATACACATAACTCTGACCCAGCCAATGGTTCGCATCCTCATTTCGTCCCCTTCCTCCGTCTGTTATAGAATCTCCCTGAAATAGAATACGTGCGTGTTCTGTACTCGTCATCTTCCTAACTTCCTCCTTCACATTTTCCAATAATACCCTTATCATACCTCGCGTCATCTAAATTATAAAGCGGTTTCAAAATATAGAAGAATTATAGATTTGCCATATGGCCGGATTCACTAGCTTTAATTAGGGTAGGAATCCGGTGGCAAAGGCGATCAAGTCATTTCACACCGCTCGGTACTTACACACCTCACGAAAATTACAGCCTCCGCACGCTCTGCGTGAAGGCATCGGAGTGAAGAAAGACTCGGACTTGGGGCGGTTATAGTAATCGTCATTGAGACAGGACTTCATTTCATCGATGTATCGTCCTACATTACCAACCACTTTGTCGATATCTTCTTGCGCGGGACGATATACCTCATGCTCTCCTGTCATCAAATACTCCACACGTACCTCAATCTTCTCCAAAGGAAGCTGATAGTGCTCCTGCACATAGGAAGCATACAAAAAAAGCTGGTCGGAAAAATCGCCTTCCTTGCCTGTTTTCCAATCCACGATGACCATGTCTCCATTGTCTCTACGGTAGAGCAAATCCATTTTGACATACACCTTCGTCTCATGAAGGAGCATCGTATCCCACTTCTCCACTTCTACAATTCGGGCCTTTCCCTGTTGCAGTTCACGCCAAACCGCAGTACGGTACAAATTGTGTATCACCGCGTGCTGCCGCTCCTTAATAAGGGCGATCCGTTCTGGAAGCACCTCGTCGTCGTAATAAACCTCCGCCAGCATGACGCGATTTTTCGGATCTTGTAGCCATAGCTCACGGTGTAGCGATTCCTTGTAGCTGTTATTCAACATGTTCTTCATAGCTGTCTCAAGGTATGCTGTGCGCGGGATAGCCCCTTTTTCCATCCATCCACGTATGACGGATTCACACATTTGATGCGTAATATTCCCGAATAAAATATATAAGTTGCTCAGTTGCTTGAGCCGATACAATGTAACTTGCTCTTCAGTGCCCTGTGCCGAATTCCAGCCATTATGCGAGCCGTAATAATGATAATAGTATTTGCGTAAGCATTCATCGAACGTTTGAGCCCTCGATTGCGAATAGGACCAGGACGGGTATATAGCCATGACAGGCCCTCCTTCATTAAAACTATCATCTCTTTATTATAACGCAAACCCAAGCTGTATCGGCGATAAAAAGGACGAAGACCTTAACCCATGGGTTAAAGTCTTCTACTGACTGACTAGTTTGTAGACTCGCAATGAGTCCGTTCAACATTGATCAAATCACTAACATTAACAGCACCGTCCTCACGGACGTTGACAACAAGTACCGGAGTTCCCAGCATGCCGCTGATCCACTCCTTATAATTATCCACATGATTATTCGGAAGAATCGTCAAGATGACACCAGCAAAGCCACCACCATGTACCCTACATGCGCTGTTATCTATTGACTTTAAATACATTTCGGTTAAAGCCAGTGCAACCGATACGTCTTGTTCCCGCGCAATCCCACTTCTATATACGTTTTGGAGCCATTTCCATGAGGAATTACCAGATTCGGTAACGAGCCTCAGGAAATCAGTAAAGCGCCCTTCCTCCAGTGATTTCACCTGTTCATCCACACGTCTATTTTCTTCAAAAAAATGCAATGCCCGCAGCACTGCACGGTCTCCTGCTTTTTCCCTGACCATCTTGAGGTTGGCATATAGATCCTCCGGCAATAAGTCACGGCAAACCGTTGCGCCTAAAGATTGTGCCACTGCACGCATTTCGTTGGGCACTGCCGCGTAATCGTCCGTTAAATCAGCATGATTTCCACCTGTATTTACAATAACAAGGGAATATCCGTTTTGTTCAAAATTCCAATGAACAGGATTTATGATCGGTTCCTTGGGATTTTCAAAGTCAATGGAAATCAAGCCGCCATACGCACAAGCCATCTGATCGAGCAGCCCCGACGGCTTGTTCCAATAGCCATTTTCTGCATACTGACCAATTTTGGATTTAGCAACAGCATCTAACGCTCCCTCGTTATAAAAATGATTTAATATCGTACATATCAACATTTCAAAAGAAGCGGAAGAGCTTAAACCTGAAGCAGAGAATACATTACTTGATATATAAGCTTGGAATCCCCCAATACGGTATCCGAATTCAAGTAGACCAGCGGCAATACCACGGACCAGCAGCATCGTACTGTCATCCTCCGGTTTTGGCGACAAGTCAGTTAAATCGATGACGTACTTCGTCTTGTAGCCTTCAGAAAAGAATGTAATTACAGATTCCTCCACTTTAGAAGCTACAGCGATGGTATCAAGTGTAATACTGCCTGCCAGCACCTTCCCGTGATTGTGGTCTGTATGATTTCCACCAATTTCGCAGCGCCCCGGAGCACTAAACAGTTCAATATCCCCTACACCAAAATGCTCCCGATACGCCTGTATAAGTGATTCATATCGAGTCGTTTGCTCAGAGATTTGCTGTTGACCGTACATTCGGGCAAGCACTATTTGTCCCTCTCTGGAATTCAATAGTTCCATATCTTTCATCGTATATCCCCCTAATTGTATGTGTTTTCCTATGCTGGAATGATACTATCATTATCTCAATTTTCCCTGTATGAAAGTATGGCACTTTTAAAATTTGTAAGCGCTTATTTTAATCGCTTTACTGAGCATTTTATCAATATAACTAAAAAAGAACCAGCCCCTAATTGGGCCGGTTCCTTGAATTTCTTTTTAGTCGCGTTTCAGTACATATTCTCCATCACTGTTACGAGTTACTGTGGCGCCAAGCGCCTCGGCAACTGATTTGAAAGGAACATACAATGTGCCATATTCATCCGTATATGGAGCTTGTGGCAACGTCAATGTGCTTCCTTCCAATACAGCTTGTTTAGAGCCACTTTTCAGCTTAATCGTCTTACCTGTAATATCATCAATTACAGTAGTCTGTTTGGCAGCTGCATCCCATTTTAACTCGGAGTTCAGTTCGCTCGTCAGTTCACGCAATGGAATAAAGGCAGTACCACCACGATTCTCCAAGACGTAGTAATCGTCTTTAGGATCGAAAGTTGTTTCTACTTTTGTAATTTCCAAATCATTTTTTAAAATGTTGTAGATCGGAGAATTCGCTTCAAAATTGCGCAGCGTCGCTCCCGGAGTTAATTCAGCTTGTTTATTCAAGTCAATAACACCGTTAGAAATATCCACTTTATCAGCCGTCACACTACCATTGACGTTCCAAGATTGAGTTTCGGTCAGAATTGTGAAGGACTTCACCGGAAGACCATCCACATCTGGCAAAGCAACCGTCAGGTCTGTTGCCGCTTTGCGAACATTTCCTTTTTCATCAAAATACATGTCGCTTTTCAGAACCGTGTTAGCACTCAGGACCGTTTTGATTTCAGGGGACTGTGCATACATGGTGCTAACGCCTACATCATATTGATCAACAGCTAGATCCAAATATTTTTTAACTTCGGTATAAGCCTCATTGACCATTTTTTCTTTGTTAGCACTCAGTTCCGCTGTTACTTTATCACTATCTTCAATATTCATGCCGGAAGCAATCGTCTTCGTCATATCAATGGCTTGCCCGATCAGCTCTTTCAAGCCTGCTTCGTCCTTGGCCAGATTCGCCAGGAACGGTTTTACCAATGTTACCAGCTCATCACCACGAAGTTCAGCATGCAGATGGGTCAGTTTCACTTTGTCTTTCTCACCGTATACTTCCTCGGTTACAGACGTTGCAGAAATGGTCGAAGGGTTAGGCGCATGCTTGAGCATAAGTGCAGCGGCTGTTTTCGTCAGTTCTCTCACGTCTTTGGAATATACATATGGATCAAATCCAGCAGGCAGACCGCTCAAACTCTCTTGCGAGTTCAGAGATATGTAATAAGGTTTTTTGGCACCTTCCAGTTGAATAGCCAAACCTTGGCGGTCTAAAGCAAGTTCAAACGGCAAATTATACTTATCGATGTGCAATGTACCTTTGGCAGAAGCAAGTTCCTCCGATTGTACTTTGGCTTCATCCACAGTGACGGAAATCGAATTAATCAAATCTACGATTTCTTTATCTCCTTGCGTGATTCCTTCTTTGGGAGTCAACTTAAGAGAGATTTTCTCCGTTGTCTGCTGGGATTTCACATCAAGTGTTCCCAATAAATTTTTACTTACATCAAATCCGCCTACTGCCTGGCAACCTGTCAAAGCTACCATTAACAGAATAAGAGGGACGGCAATCCATTTTTTTATATTCATATTAATCCCCTTTCAAGATATTTCCGTAATCTCTTCTATTATCTCAGTGTTAACACGCATTGTAAATGAGTAGAATGGAAAATAGAACTAGTTATTTAGGATCAATTTTCAGCCTGCAGCATCCGGTAAGCCAGTAGTGCCATTTCCAGGCAACGACGTTTGTCAGGGTCTGCCAGATTTCCCTCTATGATTTCATTAATTTTATCCAGCCGATTATAAAGGGTCTGTCTGTGAATGTACAAAATTCCGGCGGTATCACGCTTGGAACCATGGGATTGAAAATAGGCATCCAGTGTATCCAGAAGCTGCATATGGTGCTCACGATCATGCGCAATCAGCCCACCCAAATGGTCCTCTACGAACTCTTGTAGAAAAGGAATGCGGGGCACCGCCTTCAACAACTGATAGATTCCGATGCTGTCGTAAAATAACCGATCCTTCATGACTGGGACGCTTCGTGCCACTTCAATGACCTCATATGCCTCTTCAAAACTGCGATCCGTCCCCGTCATGCGATGCCTTACCTTACCAAAGCCTGCATGAATGCGCACCTTATCAAGCTGTCCTGCGGCATAGTTCTGAATATATTGAACTGTATGGGCAAGCACTTTTTTCATTTGCGCTGCGGAACGCAGTGTTAATTCCTCCTTGGCACAAAGGATGTAACACTGACTCCCCTTCATCATCAACAGATTGTGCAACGTTTCTTTTTTCAACAATGAACGAAGTAGCACTAGCACATCCTGATTGATGGACTCCTTGCGCACCTGACTGGCATCTTTGTCCTGATGTTCCACCTCAATGACCCCTGCCCAAAATAAATACTGTCCCTTCGATAACAATCGCAGGCCCATTCGGGTCTGGGCCTGCTCTTCACTGGGAAGCTGCCCGCTCAGCACATCCTGAATCAATTCATTTTGATTACGCAGCAATCGGTCTTCAAGAAACTGTGTTCTCAGCACCAATGTAGCGGCCGCCTTGGCCGTGTAATCGAGCAGCAGCGACATTTCTTCTGTCGGCATTTCACCATGCAGCACCAAACCTACTGCGGAAAACACCTGACCGAAGCATACAACGGGCTGAAACAACACGGCAGTGGATTCATTCAGGTGAAATAGCAGATGCCCCTCCCGATCGGCGGTCATACTAGATTCCACTTCATGGGCATAAAAATCTGCAATACGGTCCGCTAGATCCGGCTGGACGGAAGGTACGAATCGATTGGTATCAATGGAAGACATGTAGATGACCTGCCGGGCTGCATAGTCATGGAGCACACGCAAGAGGGCGCTCATATCAGTACTGCGCAGGGTTTCCTGCTGAAGTTGACGTGAAAATCGTTCCAGATCTTTTAGGAGTTCATGATGTCGGTTAATAAGTAGGGAATGAATATCTTGTGTAATTTCAACAAAACGCACTGGCTGCTCAAATACGATGACCGGGAAGTGATGTCGTTCCGCCAACTCCAGGATTTCAGAAGGGATTTCATGAATGCTCGTGCCCAGCTCCACACACAATCCCGCGGCTTCCGAGCGGATCAGTTGCTCCATATACTCGGCGCGCTCTTCCCCCTTCCGGGTGAGCCACAGGCCGGTCGTCAAAATCAAGTCATGCCGGCTCACAAACGGAGAGACATTTGTGATTTCTAGCACATGGACCCAACCCACACGGCGATGTACGCCCTGTTCCCCCGCCGCCAGCTTCGCCCGCCGGAAAACGGGACGTTCCAGCACATCCGCAATGGTAAATGTTTTTTTACCGTTCATCGGCATTCTCCTTATGTATATGTCTTTATGTCATTTTACATGACATATATTCATCAAAAAGTCGAGCCTTTAAGTCAGATAATCCGACAAAATGTATGATGTCAAGGAGCTTCACCCCTTGTAAACTGTACCTAATCTAACATGAATTGCATTTATCGGCTTGAGTCCATGTAACTAATCAGCAGGCTGCATAAAAATGATAGTGAAATTTTCTTAACCATTATTTTTAGGAGAGGTGAATGAAATGAAAATTGGGGTTCCGAAAGAGATTAAAAACAATGAGAATCGTGTCGCTCTAACGCCCGCAGGTGCAGCTCAAATGATCCAACACGGACATCATGTGTTTGTGGAAAGCCACGCAGGTGTTGAAAGCGGCTTTACGGATGGAGATTATGCCACTGCGGGTGCGACTCTTGTGCAGCAAGCTGCGGACGTGTGGTCCCAGGCGGATCTGATCATCAAGGTAAAAGAGCCGCTCCCCTCTGAATACGGATATTTCCGACCAGGATTGATTTTATTCACCTATCTGCATTTGGCCGCCGAGCCAGCACTGGCCCGCGCTTTAACAGACAACGGTGTAGCCGCTATTTCCTATGAGACACTAGATGTTGAGGGCAGCCTCCCGCTGCTTACTCCGATGAGTGAGGTTGCCGGTCGAATGGCTGTACAAATTGGAGCACAGCTGCTGGAAAAACCAAAGGGTGGCAAAGGTATCCTGCTGGCAGGTGTGCCGGGGGTCAAACGCGGTAAAGTGACCATTATTGGCGGAGGGGTGGTCGGTACTAATGCTGCCAAGGTCGCCATCGGTCTCGGGGCAGATGTGACACTAATCGACCTAAGCCTGCCAAGACTGCGCCAACTGGATGATATTTTTGGCAATCAGCTCCATACGCTAGTGTCCACCCCGTCCAACATTGCTGAAGCCGTGGCGCAAAGTGATTTGCTGATCGGCGCTGTCCTAATCACTGGTGCCAAAGCTCCGCGGCTCGTAACGGAAGCCATGGTACAGACGATGCAGCCCGGTTCTGTGATTGTGGATGTCGCCATCGACCAAGGCGGCATTGTCGAGACGATTGACCATATCACCACACACGATCAGCCTACCTATGTGAAGCATGGCGTCATTCACTATGCGGTAGCAAACATGCCGGGCGCGGTACCGCAAACCTCGACGCTGGCCCTGACGAACGCGACGCTCCCTTTTGCTCTCCAGCTCGCAGATTTGGGTGTGCAGGAGGCGCTTCGCAGAAGCAAACCACTGCTTAGTGGCACCAATGTCCTAAATGGACATATTACCTACGAAGCGGTCGCACGTGATCTGGGATATCCTTATGTTCCCGTGGAACAGGCATGGCAGGCGAAAGCCTTACAATAGAAACAGCTCAAAGAACCACACGCTCTTCCCAGCAGGAACCGAAGCGTGTGGTTCTTTTTGTACTAGCTATATTCACCGTACTTACTGCATTTCAGATATTTCTGACGAAAGGAACGTTTGAAGACGGCGATAAATATCTGTGATTTCTTCCAGCGACATGCGCACCAGTCCGCTAGACGAAGGTGCCACAAATTCATGCATCTCAGGAATTAGCGGTTCAGGCTGAAATCCCCAATCTACTTTGGATCTTTTACTGTATTCGGTGTACACGCCTTTGCCGACAAAGCAAGCAACCTTCGGGCGGTATTCCTTTAGCTTCTCGTATAGCTTCAGACGTCCTTCGGCGTATTCCTCGCGTGCAATGTCCTCCATTCCCCTCGTGGGACGGGAAACAATGTTCGTAAAACCGAAGCCCAGCTTCAGCAGCTCCCGATCTTCCGATGGATTGTACAAGCGAGGTGTCAAGCCTGCTCCCTCAAGTATGCGCCAAAAGCGGTTGCGCGGATTCGCATAATGATGTCCTACCTCGCCTGATTTCAGGCTGGGATTAAAGCCGATGAATACAACGGATAATCCATAATCCAGATGATCATCTACCTCATGCAGTTCTGTCTCTCGCTCTGTCATGGGCTCCTCCTTCCTCAAACCATATCCAGCGGCTGCTTCCGCATCGGCGGAGGAAAAGCTTCGTCTATTTGTTGAAGTTGTTCAGGGGTGAGCCGAATACTTGCTGCCGCTGCATTTTCTCGTACATGCGATTCCTGTACCGCCTTCGGAATGGCCCAGACATCACCGTCTCGTATGACCCACGCAAGCGCAATTTGCGATGGAGTTACCCCGTGGCTGGCAGCAATGTCTACCATAACAGGATGCTCCAGCAGGCCCCGTCGCAGGCGACCACCTTGGGCAATCGGGCAATAGGCCATCACAGGCACTCCATTCGCACGGCTCCATGGTAGCAGATCATATTCGATGCCCCGCGAAGCCGCGTGATACAGCACTTGATTGACAGCGCAGGCTTCGCCTCCACTCAGGCTCCATAGCTCCTCCATGTCGGACTTGTCCAGATTGGACACTCCCCAGCTGCGGATTTTGCCCTGCTCACGCAGTTTTTCCATACCTTCTATTGTCTCTTCCAGTGGAATATTCCCTCGCCAATGCAACAAATACATATCCATGTAATCCGTTCCCATGCGGGTTAAGCTCGCTTCGCACGCTTGAGCCAGTCCTTGGCGGTCCGCATGATGAGGGTAAGCCTTGCTGACAAGATAGACATCGTCCCGGCGCCCCTGAATGGCCTCTCCGACGATCTCTTCTGCGCCGCCCTCCGCATACATTTCAGCCGTGTCCACCAGCAACATGCCCAGCTCGAAGCCAAGTTGAAGCGCACGCATCTCCTCCTGCCGAAGTGAGGCTTTTTCGCCCATATTCCACGTGCCCTGCCCGATGAGCGGTACTTCACGACCGTCCGTCCATGTGATCACACTTTTCTTATGTTGGCTCATATGCATTCCCTCCTTAGGAGCCTGGTGTCACAGGCTTATCAAATACATGGCTCTGCGTCCAATGCTGTCCACCATCCGAGGTAGTGTACATAACTGGGGCCTGCTCTGAGTCCGAAAAAATAGCCCAGCCTTCTTTGGCATTTGCCATCCCGATTTGCTGACCGCCATAACCGTCAAAGCCTTGCTTTCCATTGTTCCACGTCTTGCCGCCGTCAGTCGTCCAGCCAATCGTATTGGGCTTGTCGCACGGTGCGCAATAACCGCCCATCCATGCGGTACTGCTATTAACCGCATAGAGCATACCTGGTGCCGCCCCTTCATTTTTAGGAACCTGATTGTCTTGCTGGCTAATACCTGGTGCCGGGCCACCGCCAGCGGTGGCATTCGCCAGTACAGGACGCCAGCTTTGTCCACTATCGGCAGTATGCCAAAGCGAATACGACGTCTGATTCATCCCCGTATCTCCAACCAGCTCGATCCATGCGTTGCCACGTTCTACCGAACGAATAATGGCTCCATTTAGAGGCGCCTCCGTTGTCCGTGACATGACAGTAGTCCACTTTTGGCCCCCGTTAACGGTATGTAAAATCTGGAATGAACGGTCTGTGTCCTGCGTAACCGCCCAGCCGTTTTGCCGATCATGGTAATATGGCTGTCCTACCATGTGGCCAGGCACGGGGAGCGAAGACCAGCTTTGCCCGCCATCCTTCGTATATTGGTTGCCACTGAACCCTTCCTTGGATGATACAAAGTGTAAAAAGCCCGTTTGCCCTTGCTCAGGTACAGTCCCAACAACCTCCCAGCGTTTGCCGCCATCGCGAGTGGCCAGCAGCGATCCGCTGTCTGCCATAACAGCCCAGCCTTGCTGCCCGTTCAAGGCAAAAATCTGCTGAACCGTACCTTGACCCTGATATTGCACATTCCACGTCGATCCGACTGAACCGGATGCAGACGCGTCCGTTCGGGCAATCCAGCCATTTCCGCCGATCCAGCCGGATTGGCCGTCGATCAAACGCAACGCGGTAATATTGTCCATGCGGACTTTCGCTATAGTAGTGTCTGTGGTTGCTTGTCCTCCTGTTTTCGGTGTATCTACAGTCGCTCCCGAACCATTCGCTTGTGCCGAGACGGCACCCTTTTGCTCATTTTGAGCCGTTTGTCCTGTTTGCGAACTTGTTTGTGAGCCTGTTTCACACCCCGCTGTCACTATGGCTACGGCGAGTAAAAGCACCCAGACCGATGTTTTTTTCTTCATTTTCGTTCATCCCCTTATGTTGGTGATATACATGGCTGTGCGGGTATTGTATTCACAGCCATGTATATTCTATGTATTACCCTGCTGTCTTCGTTTCACTCTTAAGGTGAATATACGGAATGGACTGAATGCAAACCAGCGTTACAGGATTACGAGTTTACAGGAACAAAGCCGCCTTTTTCGATGGCCCGAGTTCCTTCTTCACTTTGCAGCCATTCGAGTAATCGTTGCATCGAAGGGCTTGGTTCCTCGCCTTCCCGTGTGACTACAAACAGTTGAGCTGTGAATGGATATTGCTTCGAGCGGATGTGCTCTTTGTTCGGCTCCACTCCATCAATAGACAAAAATTTGACCTCTTGACGATTATGCATCACATTTGCAAAATAATAAAATGAATAACCGAGCGCGTTGTGATCCTTGTTAAAATCTGCGACTGCATTAATCATACCACCCATAATGCCAATTTGTAGTTCACGTGGCGGGTCAGCCATTTCATGGCCTGCCATCACTTTCTTTTGCATATATGTCTGACTGCCTGAATTTTCTTCTCGCTGATAAGCAATGATCGGCTGATCCTTGCCCCCTACTTCATTCCAATTACGGATAGCCCCTTCATATATACGGCGAACCTGCTCCGAAGAAAGTCCTCTAACCGGATTGTCTTGATGTACGAGGAAAATAAACGCATCCCACCCAATGGGTGTGAGCTTCATTTGTATTCCCCGACTTTTCGCCAGCCGCAGTTCCTCATCGGAAGGACCAGCCACCAGAATCAGATCCGCCTTCTTTTCGATCAAATTGACATATGCCTGATGGGTCGTGTTGAATCTCAGTTCGTGCGCTGCTCGCGCCTTGCTCATTCCGGTCAGTTCATGCAGCATATCCTGCGCAAACGGAATGGCCGCTGTAGCCCCGTCAACTACCGGAAAATCTCTCTCTGCAATGTATGGGCGTTGAGGAAGCATCAGTGTAATCGTCAGCACAATGACGAGCGCAGCAGATATCGCGGCAACAATCCATTGCCATCTATGATCCACCTTACCATTCTTGTCGGTTAGCGCTGGATAACGATTTACCCCAACTCCTACTACCATGCCAACTATCGGCAGCAGTGCAGCCAGTAGAAACCAGATTTCACCATGCTGTGTATATGGACCCAATACCTCTAACACAGGCTCCGCCCAAGCATGATAGAGTGAAAAGAGCCCCCACGCCCCTCCCGACACTTCAGCAGGTTGACCACCAGACCCTTGTATTCCTACAATCCACAACCACAGCCCACATAATAATGATAATAGCCCGGTCAGCATCAGCGAAAGCTTGCCCATGCTGGACATACGCGCACTCAAGGCACCATAAGCTGCAAAGATGAGACCGATAATCCATGCATATAGAAGCAGTATTACAATCACAGTTGTATCCGTTACACCTTCATGCCTCAGCAGAAGCTGCACTTGGGGTGCCACAACCATACTCCAAACTACATTAAACATGACTGAAAACAATCCAAACATAAACGTACCGCCCAACCATGGCCAAAACCATGCTATCCGCACAGACTCGTCCTTTTCCGGCTTGGTTATAACTTCCTTTGGATCAGACATGTACATCCCCCTATAACTAATGAATGAAATGAGACTGTAAGCCATTGCTTCTTCATTGTACAATTATGGTAAAGATTAGTATACGAGAGGAGGAAAAAAAAGCCTTATCCGATCTTCCCAGCGATGAATTACTCAAGCTGCGTATGGCAAAAAAGGCCTCCCCCACGGGAAAGGCCTTTTTGTCATCGAATCTTCTTTATATTGCTCTGGCATGGATCAAAAAACGGTGCTGCTTCACGTCCCAATAGCCATCACGTTTAATATCTAAATACAGACCATATAGCTGTTCTATATATTTCTCCGGCTGAAAGTCTGTAATCTGCCATTCGATTGCTTTTAAGTAATAGACAATCGCTCCAATATCGTAAAAGCGCTGTATCGGAAACTGTTCCTGCTGCTCTAAAATTTCGAAGCCATTGCTTTTCAAACCTGCAAGTGCTTGAGAAAGGGTCCAGTCCGCATACTCGTAATCAGGTGCTCCCAAACGGTCGTTGATGCCCGCACAATCTAGGCCCCCTACCTGTTGAGTCAAAAACGTCCCACCTGGTCGCAAAATACGCCGTACCTCCGTTGGCGAAAATGACTCATGCTTATTCAGCACGAGGTCGAACCCGGCATCGCCAAACGGAAGGGAATCGTCATCCTGTATAGCCATAACGCGCACACCCAGCGGCTCCAATCTTTCCTTGGCGATAGGAACATTCGGTGCATACGCTTCTGTCGCACATACGATCTCTGGAAAAGGGCGTAGCCGAGATAATAGCTCTCCCCCGCCTGTTCCCATATCCAGCATCGCCTTGGATGAATGAATAAACTTCATAGCCTTGCTGACATAAGACCATTCCAAGGGCTCGCTCGCCACACGTCCCGTATCCGAGATGAATGAAAAATCCCATCCGGAAAATGACTGCTTATAATTCTCCAAGAACTGTAGAAATTCACGATATTCTGTATATTTCATATTATTTTTGCTCCTCCACCATTGAGCTGTACGTTATTGAACTCTTCTCTCTGTATGTTCTACGTTGTATCTCTCTGTACATCTATTTTATGTCAGCTCTAATGTGGAGGAGCTCTTGCCCGTCGGTGAGGTTGTTATATGTCGTGTCGGAACCATCCCATGTTTATCTACCTCCGTCCATATGCCATCCAAACCAGATGCTGTCCCACTTAAGGAACTGTCGGTAATGCCTTCGCAAGCTCCGGTGTGATGTCTTTTGAGGTTAATAAGTAATAAATCGTATGAAAGCCGGAACCGCTGATGGACTTGATTTTAACTTGGAACAGATAAGTGCCTTTCTCTACTTGTGGATCATAGCTGTAGTCATTTCGGTTATCCAGCACAGTATTCCAAAGTTTTGGATCTTCAATTGTGGTGACTTTATACTTCTGCTGCAATATTCTGAACAAATTCGCTGGTTCAATATACTTACCGGGCTGATACGACTTCTTCTCTTGAGAAACCATTGGAATAGCTCGAATCGATATAATGTCTTTCGACGTGACAATCACCTTGTCGGCGTATCCTTTGCGTTCCAGCCAAGCATTCAGCTTGTGGAAGGATATACGCCAATTAAAGGAGACAGTGCGAGTCCACTCTGGTTCTTCTGACAAAATAGATGAAGGTTTGTTCACAATATTAATATTCCCCAACGCGTAAGAACCTGCCTGCATTTCACTATAGCTCATGCCCAAAACTTCTTCTTTCAATACAGCTTCAAATTCACGAATATCTTCCGGATCAGTCAGAACAACTCGCCGTTCATTATCATCTGCCGATTGAATGCTGATCGTCTCCGCTTTACCATACAGCTTATCAAGTGAGTAGCTTACTGTTTTGTAAGGCTCAGACAGCATCACATTCGCCAGCGCTGCCCGGAAAGGCTGCTCTGGAAATGTATAGCTACGAGTCATAATGGTACCATCGTCCAAACGATAGGCAATGGATATCATTTGTTGCGGTTCTTTATTGGACCCAGCCGACTCTCCAACTGAGTGTGCACTTACAAGCTCACGCTGTAAATTCAGCACAGCAGCAATAAAAACTTTATCTTGCGAAAAATAGAGATTTTTCTGTGTCGCTCCCCCGTCCAGATACAAATTTTGCCCAGCATAGACTTGCTCGACTGAATGAGCGGTTGGAATCCGTTCCTCGTAGCCTATCCAACTAGACGTGGGGATGTACATTGCCAGACCCAAAACTGCCCCATATGCAACCAGCTCCAGCAAAGCGCGAATACGTACAATTTGCCATGTCTTGCGGATGACCATCTCCACAGCAATATAACCTAAAATAGCTCCAAGCACATACCCGAAAATTGACCAATCTCTCCCCTGGCCTCCTGTGCTATAAAAATATTCTCCTATCAGCAACATGGCACATAACATGACCCCTGCCTTAAAAAAGGGCTGAAAGAAAGTAAAGGCCATAGCCTGTGTTGCCTTTTCTACCAGCCGCTTGCGATATAACACATAGCCTAAAATCACAAACAGCAAGGAAACACCCATATAAATAAGCAGCTCCACATATGAAAATACGCTACTCGACAAATCCATAATGCGGACGAACGGCGATAAACTATACCAAATATTATTGCTGCTACGCAACCCCACGCCATTACCGTTCTGAACAATGGTTCCCAAAATCTGAGAGTAACCATATAGATTGTGCCCCAGAAAACGACTTATCATGGAGTACAAGAAAAAGGGCAACAACAGCAAAACATACACTACAACAGCTTGCAACAGCGATTGTCCTACACAGATACCTACAAACACGGTAAAGGTAAACAGGAAAATCGTAAGGACGGATACGACCAAAGCCCACGATCCAATATCATTGATATAAAAAATATAAGATAGTTCAACCGACGTATTTAGCAGGGCAGTTACTCCCGCGGTCAGCCAAATAGGTACGAGTAAAAGGATAAGGCCGCTAATTAAATGTGCCGATAACAGATGCTCTCTGCGTAAAGGAAGACTATGGTATAAATCTGATGAACCCTTCCGCTGAATAAAACGAAGCAACATCACGCCCGCCAGCACAGGCACAGTCAAGAAAATAATATTTTGCAATTCATTTCCTGGGATTGTACTATCGAACAAGCTTCTCAAAACCGTGGGCACTCGCTCGTTTCCAGTACTCATAAATAGTGGCAGTGGCACCGTAAACAATAACCCCGCCAAGTACAATAGACCGATCCAGCCATGCTGTCTCAGGCATTGGCGAATTACGCCGCCGCTACAGAAGAATCGGTTGGATGTCATAACCTGCGTCCTCCATTTCATAAATGAAAATTTCTTCAAGCGTCAACGGCAGCAAATCGAACACATGTGGCTCGTATGCTTCAATCGTCTCCGCAATCCGCTCTCGCTCACCCCGGATAATAAGCAGCAGAACACTGCCCCTTCGTTCCTTATGTACGACCGAAAGTTGGCTACAGACAGCTTCCTCATGCATGCTGTCCCGAAAAGCAACCTGCACCTTATGCGTATCGGATTTGAGGTCATCGACCTCTTTTTCCAATAGCATCCGACCTTGGTGCATAATGCCGACATGATCACACATGTCTTCAATCTCACGCAAATTATGAGATGAGATCACGACGGTCATCTCACGTGCAGCGGTTTCTTGGAACAAGAGATTTTTGATCATTCTACGCATCACTGGGTCCAGACCATCAATGGGTTCATCCAAAACCAGCAGCTCAGGCATGCAGCTCAAGGCAAGCAAAAAAGCGGCTTGGCGCTTCATCCCTTTGGAAAAACGGTGAAGTTTGCGCTTCGGGTCCAGCTTGAAAATATCCGTAAGCTGTGTGTAGCGTTCCTCACTCCAACTTGGATAAATGGAGCGGTAAAACCGGGCCATCTGACGAATTGTCGCTTGCGGGAAAAAATAAGGGGTATCCGGTAAAAACAGAATGTGCTGCTTGACTTCAGGCTGCTCATACACTGGCTGACCACCGATTAGCACCTTGCCAGTATCCGGTCGGTAAATTCCGGCAATGATTTTGAGCAAGGTCGTTTTCCCTGCCCCGTTCGAGCCCAGCAGTCCAAAAATGGAGCCCTTCTTTACCGTAAGGGCAAGCTGATCGACAGCCTTTTCTTCTGTAAATGTCTTTGTGACTTCCCTTAATTCAATCAAGGGACATCCCCCTTTCCTTTGTTTGCATAGCTTCCACGTATATGTCGTCCACTTCCTGCTGTGTAAAACCGAAATGGACAGCTTCGATCATCTGTTTTAACAATGCCACCCGAATCTCATCCCGCTTCATTTGTTGCGGCTGCTGCTGGGTAGGCGTGACAAAGCTGCCTTTGCCCTGAACGGAATAGATATATCCTTCGCGTTCCAGCTCGCGATACGCCTTCTGAATCGTATTCGGATTCACCGTAAGTTGAGCGGACAATGCCCGTACAGAAGGCAATTGCTCATCCGGCTGAAGCGATCCGTACATGATCATTTCCTTGACCTTCTCCATAAGCTGTTCGTAGATCGGCTTACGGCTGCGGATATCCAGCTCGAACACATGGACTTCCTCCTTTCAACACTGGCTCAAATTCATTTATACATGTTCAACTGTTCTAACTGTACTATTATTAATAGTACAGTTAGAACAGTTTGTCAATCTTTTCTTTGAACATTTCTTACAAAAATAGCCGTGATGCATCCTGCATCACGGCTATGTCTTTTTAGCCTTCCTTTGAATCATAAGGCTGATCACGGCATATATTGGCAAGCGTTTGCCCTTCCGGCAGTTTAAGATCCAGCTGGAACCGGAATGTTGCTCCTTTGGCCTCGTCGCTATCCACACCAATGGAACCTCCCATTAGCTTGACCAGGTTTTTGCAGATGGACAAGCCTAGGCCTGTCCCTCCATATTTTCGGTTCAGTGCCGGATGAAGCTGGGAAAAAGGCTGAAACAATAGATGTTGGCGGTCTGCTGGAATACCGATTCCAGTATCAGTAACACTGAACTCAATCAGGCATCTATTTTTACGACGGCTGTAAGCCTTTCTCTCCACAAAGATATTTACACGCCCTCGCTCCGTAAATTTGATCGCATTGCTCACCAAATTCACTAGTACCTGTCGAATACGCACATGATCACCGACCAGCATCCCCGGCATCTCCTGATCCACATGCCATTCCAGCTCAATGCCTTTTTCCATAGCCTGCGTCATGAATAGGTCAGCCACACTGCCGACCACGTCATCTAGCACAAAGGATTCGTGCAGCAAAGACATTTTACCAGCTTCGATTTTGCTCAAATCCAGTATCTCGTTCAATATCTGCATTAAAGCACCACTGCTACTGGTAATAATGTCTATATAGCTACGCTGCTCCTCATCCAATTCAGTATCTGCGAGTAACCCTGCCATACCTATAATGCCGTTCATCGGTGTACGGAGCTCATGACTCATCACAGAGAGAAACTCTGACTTGGCCCGATCGGCGCGTTCAGCAGACTCCTTGGCCCGAATGATCTCCTTTTCATTCGTCCTGTCTACAAAAACCATCACAGCCCCTTTTCGCTCGCCATTATCCATCAAAGGGCTGATTCGATAGGAGGCCAGAAAGCTGGACCCGCCTTTTTTCCAAAATACTGCTTCCTCTGCCTGATAAGAGGCTCCACTTCGAATCGCTTGAAGAATAGAGGACTGTTCGTCCGGAAAATGACTGCCAATTTCGTCAGCATGGCGGATCATGTCTATGCATGCGCCATTCAGCGGTTTGGCCGATCCTACGCCGAACATCTCGACAGCTGCCGGGTTCATAAAGCGGACATGTCCTTCGTTACTTAAACCCACAATTCCTTCGGATACAGCATTCAAAATAAGCGAATGCTCATTACTGAGCTTCTCAATTTGAGCAATGTAGCTTTTGAGAGGGGTAACATTTTCTATAATCCCGTAGCAGCCTACAATTTCCTCTTGCACGAAAATCGGGATATTCGTCATCTTGATAAATAGACGCTCCCCCTCCTTATGTATAAATTCCGATTCATAGGTTTGCGTCTCACCCTGCTTGGCCAGCTCCATGTGACGCTTGATTTTATCCTGTTCCTCAGAGGAAGCCATGATAAGTATGTCAGCCCCAAGCAACTCATCCTTCGTATAACCCGTAAGCTCCTCCAAGCTCGGATTCACACTTAAGATATGACCTTCCATATTCACGGCGCATATCCCGAGTGGATTATGCTGAAATAGTGACTTATAGCGGTTTTCACTTTCACGCAGGCGCTGCTCCATTTCCCGGTGCTCTGTAACATCCTGGATCATACCCACCACTTGAACGGGCTTGCCTGCATGCTCGTCCATTTCAGCTTCCCAGATTGAACGCAGTACCTTTTGTTCCCCATTCGGCAATACAATTCGGTAAAAGGTCTCTTCGTGTATTCCCTTCAATATAACGTTGGTGATAATCTGTTTCATGCGCTCTGTATCTTCTGGATGAACAGCCGCCATGAACGCGTCAATACTTGTTTCAACCGGCTTGACACAATAGCCAAATATGCTGCGAAATTCCTTGGAAAAATGCATAACATTGTTGACCAGATCCCAGTCCCATGAGCCGAACATCGCCAACTGTTGAGCTTTTGCCAGGTTCTCCTCGCTCTTCTGGCGCTCTGTGATATTTCGTCCGATGGATAGAACTCGCTTGATTCTGCCCCGTTCATCCCGAATAATGCGGTACGATACTTCTAGCCACAAATAGTGCCCGTCCTTATGACGAACACGCCGCTTCATGATGCCTGTTTCCTTGAACATTCCATGTACACGCATGTAATCGGCATCTTCGACATGGTAAAATTGCAATCGTTTTTTCCCAAGCATCTCCTGTTTCGTATAGCCTAGGAGTTTTTCCACCGAAGGAGAGATATATTGGAGTATGCCGTCCGCCGTGCTATATGAGATAACATCCGGCGTATTTTCCGTAATCAGCATATACAAATCCTCATTATCCGAGAGCACCTGCTCCATGTCCTTTTTCTCCGTGATATCCATTGCATACGCAATCAAATATGACTGCTCGGTAGCCTCATCATCAAATATGGTTAATTCCAGCGATAGCCAGACGGATGTTCCCCGTTTATGTTTCAAACGTAGCTCTGTCTTATAGACTTGATCCGTAGCCTGTAGCCAACCTGCGTAAGCCTCCCTCAACCCTCGCTGATCCTGAGCCTCTTTATACAAGAGATGGTAATATCGGATATCCAGTAATTCCTCCTGCTCATATCCGACCATTTTGCAAAAGGCGGGATTGACGTACAGGCACTTCCCTTCCCTCGACAAAATCACGATTCCTGTCGGGGCATGATTATACATATGTTCCAGCAAAGGTAGTCGTCGAGCAGCAGAAAACACAATCAATCTCCTCCTTTGTAGTCTGGCAGTTTTATCCAATTGCACATATTATACCATGACGTGGGATTTTTATAGCGGTGAGTCCACCTCTAGATGAAAGCCCTTAAACATGTATGCACAAAAGATTGCCGATGCAGATTCATCGGCAATCTTTGAATTATTTTTTTATACCACCCGGCTAATTTATACCACCCGGCTAAGAAAATGACGCAAAAATCGCTCCGCATCGACTTCAAGTGCCACATCAACCGTAGTCAGTGCTTGAGCTTCGTTCTCATTTTGCATCTCACGGGTGCGACCAACCTCGGTGGAATCGCCCACCTCGACGGCAATGTGCATTGGACGCGTCTCCACAAAACTGGAGTCAATAGCCAACCCTACGGCTAAAGGGTCATGCAAAGCACAGCCTGCAATGCCAGGTCTGAAATTGCGATAGGCTTCCATATAAAAGTCTGTCATATCTGCCATAAACGCGCCCAGCTCGGTCCCTTGCTCACGCCATTTGTCCACATCCTGCTGGGGAAGCAGTGTCTGCATCGTGACGTCCAGCCCGACGAGCGTAAGCGAAAAGCCCGCTCCCAGCACATAGGCTGCGGCTTCTGGATCGGCGTAAATATTCGCTTCAGCCGTTGGAGTTACATTCCCTTTCACTGTGACCGCGCCGCCCATGATGATCAGGCGCTCAAGCAATTGGGGCAATTCGGGACAGCGATCCAATGCAATCGCAAGATTGGTCAGCGGTCCCACAGCTACCAGGGTAAGTTTGCCCTCATAGCGACGAGCCTGTCCGATTATAAAATCAGCGGCATCCCCAGACGCAGCCTGACGGGAGGGCGCTCCTTTCAACTGATTGCCAATACCGTCTTCACCGTGAATATGCCGAGAATAAGGTTTGAACAGCTCCCGAGCATACGGCTTGTGAGCCCCAGACACGACCGGAGCCTCTACCCCTAGTTTTTCCAGCAGAATCAGTGAGTTACGTGTTGCCTCCTCCACCGAGATATTGCCAAAGGTGGTTGTAATACCGAGTAGCTCCAATTCCGGCGAATGGACCGCGTACGCAATAGCAAGCGCGTCGTCAATGCCCGTATCTACATCTAAGATTAACTTTTTGCTCATGATGACCCTCCACAGTAGAAACAGCATTCTTTTTTTCATTATACACAATTTCAATGCTTATTCCCTTGGTCATCAAATTCTTTATTCGAAGACGTAAAAGAAGGCTACGACAGTTATGCCGTAGCCTTCTTTTACTACTTTTCAATCACTCAAGGGGCACATGTTCTAGCCGAATCCTAAGGCTCGATTCCCCACACCAGCTTATCATTGTGGAACAACGTTACTTTGTTCCATTCTGCATAAGAGGTTTTAGTTGGATCAAAGGAATAATCATTGGATTCGTTCAGGTTAGACCAGTCGCTATTGTTCATGCGGATCTGAATATCACCTGTTTGCGCTCCAGCAGCGAGCGTGCCGGCAGCAGCACTGAAACCAATTTCAATATAGTTGTCTGTAATGGTGCGCAGCACGTTATCATTGCCTACTTGCGCATAGTCTACTGTGGATTGCAGCTCTTGGCTGCCATCCTTCGTAAAATAGTAACGGATTTTCAGCTCACTCAGCTTCACGGGTGTTGTGCCTTTATTTTTCAGGTTAAGGAAAGGCTTAACTGCGTTATTCGCTGGGTCGGTGTCCCCGGCCCGGTACATTACAACCAGATCACCCGCTGGTTCTGTTGGATCAGTCGGTGTACCTTTAGGTTCAGCACTTACCGTTGCAGAATCCTTACTTGTTCCTTTCGCATTCGTAGCACTTACAACATAGAAGTAAGTTGTTCCGTTCGTCAGTCCCTTATCTGTGTACTCTCTTTCTGTTACAAGAGGGGCAACGGCTGTAAAAGGACCTGCTTCGCTAGTGGCACGTTTTACCGTGTAGCTATCGGCACCAGTAGACGCACTCCAAGTCAGCGTCACTTGAGCATTACCAGCTACGGCCTTTAAGCCAGACGGTACAGCTGGAGCTGTAGGCGCTGGGTCCACACCACCAGTGGAAGGCACGATTGCAGGGTACGCATTTTGTACCAGCATCACAAACTGATCATGGAACCAAGCTCCTGAAATAGGTGCATTCGGCAAAGCATCTGTTAATGTGCCATCCTTGGTTGTATAGGTAGGATCACACATACGGTCAAAGCCTTTACCCTCATCGTTCGGAATGAGTGAGCTGGAACCATCGGAATCACCCGGAGGTTTCGCCCAGACATAGGCATCGATATGGCCAGCTGGAGCCGTTTGTGGCGGTGTTCCCATACCTGCTCCGCTGCTATTACACCAGTTACCACGGTGCGAACGTTTGTCCACACGACCTGAGTTTACATAGGAGTTAATATCATTGCCGACTGCGGAAGTCGGACGGTTAGGTCCTCCCCATCCATTACGGCCGGTATCAATTAACATGCCGAGCGAGCTTGGCCAGCCTGCATTGACAAAATCTCTATGCAAGGACTCAGCGAAATCCGATTCATCGAAATTAGGATTCCATTCGTAGAATTTGGATGATTTGATCGGCTGCCCGCCAATATTCAGGTTGGGATCAGGCAGATTCGGTTCTGTCAACGGTGAAGTATTGGCTGTATTCGTGATAAAGCCATCCACACTGGACAAACCTTTGCTAGTATCTTTGAAGATAGTTGTAAACAGAGATACCGTTGCTGTACGGTTGTTATCCCAACCTAACCAACCAGAGTGACCGATATCCACGTATTTGTACACATTCGGAATCTCGTTCAGCTTATTCATTGTGTATTTAACGCCAGCCTCATAAATTCCTGTAGATTTGGCTTGTCCACATTGGGGAGTATCCAGATTGGTTACCAGATTTGGCAAACTGTCCGGTTCAATGATCGCTACGATGCGAATATCCTTATATTTGGGATTCGCAAAAATAGAAGCGATTTTGTCAATATAATCCTTTTTGTACGTTTCCAGACCTGCCTGAGTCAACGGCAATTCACCATTGGAAGCCAAGGCATGACAATCTCGTCCGGGCAGATCATACACAATGAATTCCGCCGTAATCGGCATGTTGCCTTTCTTTTGCGCCAATACTTGGTCCAAATGCGCTTCCAAGCCAAGCTTGCCCCCACCACCGTTAATAGCAGCAATACGATCAAGCCATACGGCTGTCGGGAACGTTTTGACCGTTTGCATTTTTGCTTTCAGATTGGCATCCGTAATTTTGGCAATCGATGTGTCGACACTAGCCGCATAATCAGGGTTAACATATTTTGTCGCTCCTTGGTAAGGATTATCGACATGTGATTCTGCATGTATTTTATCCGTAAATCCTGCACCTGGTAGAAAGCTGCTTGCGACGAGTGATAGCGCAAAAGCATACTTCATTCCTTTACGAAGCACTTGCTTTGTTTTCAATTGCTTCACCTATCTTTCCGTGGATTTTGTTGAATCTTCCTATGTCGGCACCTGATTGTTACATGATTAATTGTGAGTTACGCCTACTCTACTCTCTCCAAAAAAAGTGGCGTTCATAGTTGCGAAAGGTAAGCGCTTTCTATTTGTGCATGCGCTCACATTTTCCCCTTTTTGTCACCTCCTATGTTAGATTATAGTGAGCTGGAAATCTGCTGTAAATTGAATAAATTAAGGACTACATTATTAATTAGGCATATGAATTGCCACCCTAGTGGTTCATCACGGCCCCTCTTTTTCTGAAGTCGGTTTCTTCATTTGTTGAACATCCCTGCTATAACAAGCTTTCGGGAGATTTAGGATCGACGGCAAAAGAGCAAATTCATAAAAAGCAAGACCGTATTCTTTAATTTCCGTCAGCCTAAATCGACAATGATAAACTCCAGCACGCCAACTATGCCAAATCGTTATATCTATCGACAGCAAAAGGGTGTTTTCAGGCCCTCATGACCGTGAAAACACCCTTTTATTGTTGTGAAGTCAATCTCTGCCCTTGTTGTTCTACACTTTTTCGCGATCCTTGCCCTTGTCGGATTGTCCTGCATTTTTATTGGCGGCATCCCGATCCAGTTGCATTTCTTCAACCGTCTTCGCCTTAAGTCGTGCTGCTCCCTCATAAGGCCGGGTTGGAATCAGATCGCCTGCAGCCAAACGTTGGCGCGCCTCGGCAATCGCTGCTCCGTATTGCGGCAGCCATGCTTCCTGTGCCACTAGCATCTCATCGACCATCTGCCAAATTTCTTTGGGATTACACACCGCGCCCACTAACGGGTCCATCATAAACGCTTGCCGAAGTAGCATGTCGTCACCATGTACAGCTGCTTCGACAGCCAAACGCTGGACGGAAATACTTACATTGCAGACGGCAGCAGGACCGAGCGGAAGGTCTCCTACATGTGGCATGGAGATACCATTCCGATCCACATATCCAGGCGCTTCAATAATCGCATCGTCCGGCAAATTGGAAATCACACCGTTATTAACGACATTAAAATGCCCCCGGTATACACGTCCGGTTTCCAGACCTTCGATAATGTATGAACCATGCTCTTCACCACGATTTTCCGCCTTGTACTCCAATGGGTCTTCTTTCATCCAGTTGGGGAAATCTGTTTCAAACCAATTACGTCCTTCTGTACATACACGCAGATAGCCGCCTGTTTCTCCGTTGATCCAGCTGCCTAGATCAATCCAGTCCATAATCTCATTCGGACGCTTCCGGTACCAAGGTACATATTCACTTAGATGACCATTCGACTCTGTGCTGTAATAGCCAAAACGGCGAAGCATGTCGATGCGCACCTTTTCGGTACGGCTATATTCGGGATGTTTTTCAAAAGCCTCCAGCAGCCCGGCTGTCAGATCCTTGCCTTCATGTGACGCCTGAATGTACCACGTCTGGTGATTGATTCCGGCGCACACAATGTCCACATCCTGCTTCTCCAGACCATACACCTCGGCAATTTGGTGATGCCCATGCTGTACGCCGTGACATAGACCGATTGTACGCACACCGCTGTATTTATTACAGGCCCACGTCATCATTGCCATGGGGTTCGAGTAGTTCAGCAGCAATACATCCGGTGCACTTAGCTCGCGGATATCCTTGCAGATGGCCAGCATTTCAGCAATACCACGCTGACCGTACATAATCCCTCCTGCACACAGTGTATCGCCCACGCATTGATCCACGCCATATTTCAGTGGAATATCCACATCGGTTGCAAAGCCCTCCAGCCCGCCAACCCGGATCGTACAAATGACGTATTTGGCATCCTTTAAAGCTATCTTACGGTCCGTAGAGGACTGTATTTGTATGGACAAACCATTCTCGCGAATATCCCGCTGGCACAGCTCAGTAACCATATCCAGATTGTGCTGACTGATATCCGTAAAAGCCACTTCAATATCATTAAATTCCGGCACCGATAACAGATCTCGCAAAATTCCACGGGTAAAACCGATGCTTCCTGCTCCAATAAAAGCTACTTTAAATGACACGGCATTCAACCTCCGGTAATTAGAATGGGTATATACCGTCATTGTAGCAATAGGCCTGTGGAAAGCGTTATCAAAATCATGACCAGTTTCGTATTTAGGTGTCAAAAATCCTAACTTTCGCGTGATCAGAGGGTTTCCCATTTCCATTTTGATCCATCCCGTTTCTCTCTTTCTATCTAGTGTTTTTTCAGTTCAATATGTACTTTAAGTGCGGTAAATGTAGTAACATAAAAGAAAACATTGGAGAGCAAGGAGCAGCCTAAGATGAACAAAAAGATTATCTTTTTAGATATAGATGGAACGCTAGTGAATGATGATGGTATGATTCCCGAATCTGCAAAAACAGCATGTATCGAAGCGAGAAAGAACGGACATCTGATTTATTTATGCACTGGCCGATCCAAAGCGGAGATTTATGATTTTATCATGGAGGTCGGTTTTGACGGGATCATCGGAGCTGGCGGGGGCTTTGTAGAAATCGAAGGTGAGATGTTATATCACCACAAAGTATCGGATGAAGATGTTAGACATATGGTCGATTACTTTGATGAACATGATTTGGACTTTTATTTGGAATCGAACGGGGGACTGTTTGCGAGTAAAAACTTTTTGCCCCATGTGGAACGGCTTATCTACGGAGATGTAGACAATGATCCCGTGGCCAGAGAAAAAAAAGAACAACGCCCGCATCCTTTTATCACCGGCCTAACTATAGGAGAGGACAACCTGTACCGTAGTGACGTGAACAAAGCATGTTTTTTGGAAAATAAAAATGTTCCTTTTGAACAAATCAAAAAGGAATTCGCAGGGAAATTTGAGGTTATTCAATGTACTGTATCTGCTTTCGGGCAAGACAGTGGTGAGCTAATGGTTCCCGGTATTCACAAAGCCGTAGCTATTGAAAAGCTTATTGAGCATTTGGGAAGATCCCAAGAAGACACCATTGCTATCGGAGACGGGATGAACGATGCTGAAATGATTGAATATTGTGCCCTAGGAATTGCCATGGGAAATGCCAAACCGGGCCTCAAAGCCATTGCAGATGACATTACGGATGCTGTGGATGAAGATGGACTGTTTCACAGCTTTAAAAAGCATGGTCTGATTTAGTGAGGTTATTTTTATATACTTAAGCCCCTGCAGCAGTTTCTGGACTTAAAAATGTCCTAATCCTACTGGTAGGGGCCTATCTCCAATGCTATCTTTCCACGGAATTCATTTAGTGTCTGCTCGACTTCCATCTCCTCAATAATCGCGCTTATGCTGGCGATAGCTGCCTACGCTTCTTTGGCTACTGTATAATGAGTTAAGTCTCTAAATATTTACAAAGGAGCAAGACATGTCAAACCGTAAATGGACATTTATCCTTATCCCGGTCTTCCTGCTATTTGCCTGGCTGCTCTTTCAGTTCACTCTGTCTTCCTTTCAAATCCACCAATTTGCAGAACAATTGAAGACGGTTTCACCAAACGACGGGGGTTCCGATACAAAAGTGGTATTGATATCGCAAGAGCTAGACAATTATTACTGGCGGTCCATTGAACAAGGAGCCCGAAAAGAAGCGGAACAGTACGGTATGCGGCTCGATTATATCGGTCCAGACCGCATTAATCCGTCCGAGCAGATCAAACTGCTGGATAAAGCGATCGCTGCCAAGGCGGATGCAATTCTGGTTCAAGGGATAAATGATCCGGAGTATCGACGATTAATCGACAAAGCAGCCGGACTTGGCATACCTGTCATCGCGATCGATACGGACGAACCGGACTCCCGAAGGCTGGCTTACGTCGGAACGGATAACGAAGGAGCAGGAAAACAGATGGGCGCGCTATTAGCGAAAGCCTCTGGAGAGCGTGGCGACATTGGAGTTATGATCAGTAGCGAGCACGTCGAGAATCAGCGACTCAGGCTTGCCGGATTTCGCTCCGTGATCAGCCGCTATCCCAATCTCCACATTGTGGAGATTCGCTCCTCAAATATTTCACGGCTTCAGGCAGCCCAGCAAGCTCAAAACATGCTCGCCCGATATCCGCAGATCCGCTACATGGTCGGATTCAGTGCGCTGGACGGCCTTGGCATTCTGGAAGCCTCGGAACGGCGCGGAGCGCAGAACTTGCAGATTTTCGCTTTTGACGATATGGCTGAGACGTTGGAAGCGATCAAAGATCGCAAAATCGAACTGACCCTTGTTCAACAGCCAGAAGAAATGGGGGCTAAGGCCATAAAATTGCTGAATGATTATCTAAAGGGGAATGATCCCCAGCAATTAACATACACCAGGGTATATGAAGTGCATGCGGACACTCCCGACAACATGTCCGGAGATGACAGACGATGACGATCAGAACGAAGCTGCTTCTGTTCATCCCTCTTCTAGTTGTGTTCGCCAATATCATCGCTTATTTTGTATTCCAAAGCGGAAAGGTCGTACAACAGAGCTACGATGAAATGCTTGGCCGCATTCTCCTCATCGAGCAAACCTCCGAATCGGCGGAGAGCAACTTAAAGCTCCTATATGCCTATCTGCTTAATCCAAGGGACGATAAGGCTATGCAGGGTCCGACAGAATACCAATTAATGCAGTTGAAAGGCAAAATCCAAGAAGTCTCCGACTCGACCGACCCTTCCTTCGCCGAGGAGGACTACGTGAATTTGTTGACCACATTTCTTGAACAGAAACAAGCCGCAGTTCTGGATGCAAATACACAAGATCCTCAATCGGCTTTTGAACATTATATTGAAGCGGAGAAAACCGTCAGCTATATTCATGAGGAGGGACAGCGACTGATCGATGCTGAACTGGCCTATTACCGGCCGATCATCGAGAACATTCGGAACAAAAATGAGCGAATGAACGTTTTAGGAGTGGCATTGTTCGGCATGAACGCGCTGATGGGGGTTTTGCTTGCAATCTGGATCTCGCGCAGCATTACTGGCCCTGTCGGCAGACTTGTTGGACTGGCAAAGCGAATCGCTACAGGTGATCTGAATATCAAGCCCCCACCGCGACGGGATGACGAGCTAGGCGTACTGTCGGACGCCATTTCGCAAATGTCCGCCGATTTGAGCATCCTCATTGAGAAGGATAAACAGAGTCTGGAAATGCGGCGGCTTGTGAAGGAACTGGAGCTTCTGGCTCTGCAAAATCAAATTAATCCGCACTTTTTATTCAATACCTTAAATGTGCTCTCCAAGCTGGCGATCCTGGAAGGGGCGGAGAAAACCAGCGACCTGATCGTTTCGCTGTCCAATCTACTACGGTACAGTCTGCAGAAGCTGGACAAACCCGTAACTCTTCAGGAGGAACTGGATCATATTCGCGAATACGTGACCATTCAGCAGGCGCGCTTCCGGGACAGAATTCTCTTTAATCTGCACTTTGACGCTTCCGTTCTTCAGCAGCAAATTCCGGCCTTGACGATCCAGCCATTTATTGAAAACGCTTTTCTTCATGGTGTGGCAGATATGGAGGACGGAGCCATTATCACGTTGACGTTGTCGCGAGCGAACGAGGATGTACAAATTGAAATCTCAGACAACGGAAAGGGTATGACGGAGGAAACCCGACTGTCCGTGCTCCGTCTTGAAGGCAAAGTCGAAAGTGACAGTTCAACAGGACTTGGAATGCAAAATGTGTTTAGGCGGCTGCAGTTGTTCTACGGAAAAGAAGGAATGGTTGAAATCAGTAGCAGTACCGGACGAGGTACTACCATAACCATACGAATTCCAGTCAAGAAGGAGAGTGAGTAGACTGATGTATCGGTTGTTAATCGCGGATGACGAGGCTTTAGAGAGAGAAGGACTGGAATTGACAGTGGAACGGGCGATGTCGGGGATATTCCGGTTTATTCATGCCGGCAACGGTCGCATGGCGATTGAATGTGCGGAAGAGCACCGCCCCCATATTGCGATTCTGGATATCAATATGCCCGGAATCGACGGGCTTGCAGCGCTTCGTGAATTAAAGGAGCGGCTTCCCGATACCCGATTCGTGCTCGTCACTGCCTACGATTATTTTGCCTATGCCCAGAAGGCGCTCTCTTTGGGCGTAAAAGAATATATTCTGAAGCCGGCGAAGCGAGAACTGATCATCGGCACACTGAAACGACTGATTGAAGAAATTGAGTGCGAGAAGCGAGCACGTACGGAAGAATTGGAGCTTAGGCACAAAATCTCACAGCTGATGCCGCTCGCAGAAAATGAGCTGGCTTTAATGCTTATGGTCGACCAGACAGTGGATTCGAGCGCTTCCCAGCTAGCAGAATGGCTGGACTTTCCTCTTGATCAGGGAAGCGCCATCATTGCCGCCTTTGACGGATATACGGACGAGCAGGATAAAAAGAAAATTTACGAGCATTTCCGAAGCTATGTAAAAACACATGGCCCGAATGCCATTGTAAGCTCCCTGATCGACCATCATGTAGCCACTTTTTTATGCAAGCCGCCTGCCACCAGCGAAAACGACTGGCGCCAGTTGGTTAAACACCTCGTTCAGCAGCTCTCCGAGCTTGCCCACCAGCAACTTGGCATTAAGACGGCCATTGGAATCGGATCGCTGCATAGCGGCGAGGAAGGACTTCGCAAGTCCTATTTCGAAGCCGTTTTTGCCTCCACCCTACGCAAGCGGGATGGAGGTTACTGCCACTTTGACGAACTGAAGTCGTCAGAGGCTGGAAACGCTTCTGTGCTTGCCGTCAAAGCGGAGAATGGAATGCTTCAGCAGACGTACGTCATGTCAGCACTGCAACGGATACGCGAACAGCGGGAGGTTCAAACACTGACTATGCTGGGCAGAGCGAAAATGTATATCGAGGAACGATTCAACGATGAGCTTTCGCTGGAAGAAGTGGCTGATTTTGTCCATTTGAATCCCCACTACTTCAGTAAAATTTTCAAACAGGAATACGGAGAGACGTTCATCGACTTCGTAACCCGGCTACGGATTGATAAAGCTATTTCTCTGATCAAGGAGGGTAACCTTGCTCTGAAAGAAATCAGCTTTGAAGTGGGTTATAAGGACCCAAACTATTTTAGCCGTGTCTTTAAGAAGATAACGGGGGTTCCTCCCACTGAGTTCAAAAGCCAAAAATAGTAGAAATTCATCCATGCCGACCATCGGCATGGATTTTTTTAAGCTCGAATGACAAGGTAATGCTAGATTTGGCTCCTCCGTCTCCAATTCGAGAACCGAAGCCAAAATCGTGCGTGAAAAGGTCCGTTTATTGAAGACGATAACCGGCCTTTCTTTTATAAGCGCATGTTATACTTCTCCTCGAAGAACGGAATGAGGTTCTAGGAATCTGGAGGGGAGATGATTATATGGGAGTAATCATTCATAATGAAAGCGCTCAACAGAAAGCGCTTCAATCAGAAAAACCCAATATGCTTTTCGTGACGCTGGTATCCATCGTAGCTGCGCTTGGAGGGATATTGTTCGGTTTTGATATCGCGGTCGTTTCGGGAGCAGTTGAATTCCTACAGCAGCGTTTTTCGCTGAGCGAATTTCAGGTTGGTTGGGCGGTGTCGAGTCTGATTGTAGGGAGTATCACGGGAGCGGCTCTCTCCGGCTACATGAGTGAAAGGATCGGTAGAAAAAAGGTATTACTGGCCGCCGGATTTTTATTCGTCGTCGGCTCGATCTGCTCTGCGCTTCAAGACTCGTTCACCGGGTATGTTATCTTTCGCATGATCGGCGGCATTGGCATAGGCATCACTTCCACCGTTTGTCCGGTGTACAATGCGGAGATCGCTCCTGCCAAATACCGCGGCCGTTTGGTTGCTTTAAATCAGCTGGCGATCGTAACGGGCATTTTCCTGGTTTATTTTCAGAATTCGTGGATCGTCAGCATGGGGGATGAAGCCTGGGGTGTCTCAACAGCCTGGCGCTGGATGTTCGGAGTGGGAGCCGTTCCAGGACTGATCTTTATGCTCTTGATGCTCTTCATACCCGAAAGCCCGAGATGGCTTATTAAACAGAATCGGCCTTATGAAGCGTTGCCGATATTGCTGAAAATTCACGGTGAAGAAGCCGCTAAGCAGGAAGTGCTTGATATCAAGGAATCATTCAAAAATGAGAACAACTCATTGAAACAATTGTTCGCTCCCGGTATTCGGGTCGCTCTCTTTATCGGTGTCATGCTCGCCATTATGCAGCATATTACCGGCATCAATGCCATTTTGTACTACGCGCCGGTTATCTTTAAAGGAATGGGACTCGGTACGGACGCTTCTTTGACCCAGACCATCTGGATCGGGTTGATCAATGTGTTGTTTACCATCGTATCTGTATGGCTGATCGACAAAGCAGGACGAAAAATCCTGCTGATAATCGGCACCTCGTTAATGACCTGCTGTTTGGTCATTATTGGAGCCGCATTCAAAATGGGTTTGACCACCGGACCGCTCGTACTCATCATGATATTGATCTACGTGGCCTCCTACGCTATATCGCTTGGGCCAATCGTATGGGTCATGATCTCTGAGATCTTTCCGAACCGCATTCGCGGCAAAGCTGTAGCCATCGCTTCGATGGCACTATGGGCCGGTGATTATCTGGTATCGCAGGCATTCCCTCCTCTGCTGAGTTCAGCCGGTCCGTCCAATACCTTCTGGTTATTCGGAGCCATCTCGTTATTCGTCGTAGTCTTTATATGGCGCAAGGTTCCCGAAACCAAGGGGAGATCACTTGAACAGATGGAAAATATGTGGCTTGGGAAATGACCCAACTTTAGCTCTCAAGAAGCCCCGACACATGTTATAATGCTTTAAAATACACGCCCTCTGAGTCATACCGACCTAAATCGGCAATGGTTCAGAGGCTTCTTATTATCAGCTCCCTTCCTCCTCGGCATAGTTCCTCACATTGCGCTCCACAGCTGAGCGGTATTCTACAGGGGTTTGGCCTGTGTGCTTTTTGAACAGCATATGAAAATACTGCCTGCTGGCTACGCCTACATAATCGGCAATTTCTTGAATGGGAATGTCCGTTTGCTGAAGAAGCATACGGGCCTTGTCCATTCGCAGCATTGTTAAATACGCGGTGAGTGTTAGCCCCGTATGTTTTTTGAAAATACGGTGCAAATAACCTGGGTGCAGATTCACGGCCGCCGCCATGTCCTTGACCACAATCTCTCGATCATAGTTCAGATGGAGAAATTCAATGCATCGTTTGATGTACATATCCGTTTGCTGCGTGTTGCTACGCTCTGCCTCTTCCCGTAGACGTGCAATTCGTACTAGCAATTGCATAAAAAGCATCTCTGCCATTGCACCCGGCTGTTCTTTTCGTTGGTCCAGCTCCAGCACGAGACTTTTCAGCGCATAATATACCTCTTCCGGGTCCGATAGTACCAGATACGGGAACGGACGTGACATGAGAGTCGTGACCTCCTGCTCCTCCGTTGCGATTTGTCGGATAGACGGCCCTACCCTCACCCCTTCCGTAAAACCAAACTCTACATTTAGCATCCGGCACGGTTGTTCTCCTTCCACCACCAGTCGATGCGGTACACCTGCGTCCAGCATAATAAACTCGCCTTTACGCAGCGTGATGCTTTCTTCCGTGTTCTCTCCCGTTTGTACATCTACCCTGCAAAAGCCGGAAATCATGTACATAATTTCAGTGGAATGATGATCGTGGTAAGACATCGTATAGTCATGCCATTGCTTGTAATAGTAAGCAAAAAAGCGGGGAATATAATCCCCGTCACGCAGCCGTGGCTCAAACAGACTTCCGTTCATCCCCGCACCTCCGTGAAATAGATAAGGCTAATATGGCAAGTATATGTAATCGCTCTATTTTCACAGTTTAGCAGACTGAGCCGTGTACTTCTATTTCACACCATTGGACGATCTATAATCCTTTGGAATGTAGCAGGCGACTTCTACCTAAAAGGTAGGGGATTCATCACTTTCTGGACTTAAATACTGAATCAACATCCCCACAAATCGGTTAGCAATTTCTATATCCTCAAGTTCGTTATTCCGTTCGTCCTTGGACGTCAGACTCATTTTCTGGAGTATACCCATCATAGACGTGAAGATAAAATGAGCGGTCTTCAAGGGCTCCGTGTCGGACTTTAATGATCCATCTTGGAATCCAGCTTCCAGAGCATCCATCAGGAAATGTCGTTCCTTTTCCCGGCTAACAAAATTGTTGTACTGTTCTTTGAGTTCTTGATTTGAATCATAAGCTTCGTAATGCAGATCGAATAAAAGAATAAACTTGATGTATTCCGGATGTTGCCAAGCGTAATTAATCCATGCATCAAGCATCGAAGTAAGCATCTTCTTCCCGCTCATTTCAGCTGAAGGTGCCCTTCTAACAAATTCGGTCATGCTCTCAAGGATTTCCATCTGGACCTCAAAGATCAGTTCGTTCATGGACTGAAAGTGCTTATAGAATGTGACCCGACTTACACCAGCCACGTTGCATACATCCTTAATATTAACTTTGAGAAAGCTTTGCTTCATAAAAAGTTCCTTCGCAGCCGCAATGAGTTCTTCCCGATTTTTGTTTTTTAAATTCTGGTGCCAGTTCTCAGTCATTCACAACCATCCGTTTCTTATTTTTCGATTTTTGTAAGGTTAAGAAAAGGGCAGATGCAAGGATAAGTGCACCAAAAATATAAGGAATATGAATGTGTTTGTCAAACAACAAGCCCGCTAAAATGGGTCCCAATATATTGCCTAGGCTGGTATACGTCGTATTCAATCCAGCGGCATATCCTTGGCGATCACCAGCTGAGTTCGCGATCATTGTACTTACCGTTGGTCTTAGGAAGGCATTAAAAGCAAAAAATAGAGCAGATACCGCCAGCAAATAACCTAGATTAATCTTAATGATCATTAACAGTAAAGCGATGGCTGTCATGATCAAAGAAAGACGTATAAGCTTCATCTCACCAAGTCTCTTGATGAGATAATCAAGTAGCCATATCTGCACAACGATGCCTATAATTGCACCAACCGTAATGATCATTGAGATTTTAGTGGCATCAAAACCATATTTTCGTTCCACAAAAAGAGCATACACTGTTTCGTAATTCATCAAACCTAATGTCATGATCAGAATGAGGAGAAGATAACGAAAATAGGATGTCCGAAATGAATTTAGGATTTGGTTGCGAATGGGTTCCCGGCGGACCCAATGGCTAGCGGGTTTTCGTTTTTCCTTGGGTAATGTCTCTGGCATATACAAGCTAAGCAGCGTAGCAACAAGTCCAAGTCCACCAGCAAAAAAATAGGGCACCCTTATGCCAAACTCAGCGATCATACCGCCTAACCCCGGACCAAGCACCATCCCCAAATTCATGGAAGCACCCAAGTACCCCATTCCTTTAGCGCGAGTTTCAGGAGTGGTAATATCAGCAACGTAGGCCATATTGGAAGGAACCATTAATCCAATACCCATCCCCCCAATAAATCGGGCAATATATAAAAGGGGCAATGTCGTAGATACAGCAAACATGAGATCCGAAATGACCGTTAAAAACAGACCGGTGATGATCATGGATTTTCGACCCCATCTATCCGAAAGCTGCCCACCTAGGGGCGAAAAAATAAACTGTGCTGCTCCAAATGCGGCAATAAGATACCCCGCAGCAGCTCCTGCCGCATTAAATTGTTTCAGATATTCAGGCAGAATGGGAATCACCATGCCTTGACCCAATAAAGCAATAAACAAATTCAGCATCAGAATGAAAAGCGGAAATGTAGCAGACTTAGGTAAGCTGCTCATGTTTGTAACCCCCTCCAACCCTTTACACTATGTAACCCTTTACTATGTGTAAACTATATTAGTTGAAATAGGGGGCATTGTAAATAAAAATACAAACCTATTGAGCCTAGCTAATACCGAAAAGAGATCTTGTTATTCTTGATTTACACATGAGGCTCCCTTTTTGCAAACTCTTGTAACATACCTCTTATTTGTTCTACCAATATAGCAGGTGCTTTCTTGGGTGAACCCGTGTCAAACGGAGGCTGAGGATCGTATTCCAAAATCAGCTGGACTCCTTTACTCATGTCTTCTCCCAATTCCCATGCTATTAGCTGGAGTGCCATATCAATACCAGAGGAGACACCGGCTGCTGTAATGATTTTGCCCTGACGAACCACTCTCTCATCTGTTGGAATGGCTCCAAGAGATTGAAGCAGGTCTAAGGAGCCCCAATGACTGGTGGCTACGGTTCCATTTAACAAGCCTGCGGCGCTCAAAATCAGAGAGCCATTACAAACCGACGTGGTCCATTTCGTAGTTTCATGTATTTGGCGAATCCAGTTTAACGTTTCTTCGTCATTCATTGGAGTTTTATAATTTGGCGGACTGCAGCCTGGAACAACAAGAATATCAGCTGAAGGTACTTCAGAAAAACTGTAATCGGCATGCAAATAACCCATATTTGAGTCCAGTTTGACTAACCCTTTTTTCTTAGCGACAAACTTCACTTCACATTTCAGTGTAGCAGCAAATACATCATATGGACCTATGGCATCTAATGCTGTGATTCCATCGAAAAGCATGATTGCGATTTTCATGATGACTCTCCTTTGAAGTGGGATTTTATTCTTGCACACCCATACTAACATACATATACGGGGTATGGGTATATTTAATTTTGTGAAAACACTGCTCGGCTTTCTTCATAGACGATATTGCCCACAACCAGAACAGTGACCTTTTGAAGTAATAATACGCTTACCAGCGTAAAAGCCTCTGCCCTCAAGGGGGTATGTTAATTTCAAACATCTCTTGTCACCAAAAGGCATACTTAAAAAGGGCTACCCCCAGGGTAGTCCTTTTTAGCATCATAAAGCTTCTACATCTTGCCTACAAATCTGTGAATCGAGAGCCGGCTTAAGAGCTTTGCTTACTCAATTGACCATAATATAAATCACTGTAAAAGCCTTTGTGAGCCAGCAGCTCATCATGAGAACCCTGCTCCTCCAGACGGCCATCCTTCAAGACCAGAATCCGGTCAGCCAGACGAATGGTATTCAGCCGATGTGCGATGACGAAACTTGTTCGACCCTGCATAAGCCGCTCCAGTCCTTCTTGTATCTTCATCTCAGTAATGGTGTCGATGCTGCTGGTTGCCTCGTCGAGTACAAGAATGGAAGGGTTGGCCAAAATAGCACGGGCAATAGCCAGCAGTTGTTTTTGCCCTTGACTGATGCCGCTGCCGTTCGCTTCCAGCACCTTGTCGTATCCGTCCTTCATCCGCATGATAAAGGAATGGGCGTTGGCCAGTTTCGATGCTTGTTCAACCTCCTCATCGGTGGCGTCCAGTCTGCCGAAACGGATATTTTCACGAATCGTCCCCTGAAACAGGAAGGAGTCCTGTAGCACAAATGCCATGCGGGAGCGCAAGCTTTCACGCTGTATGGTGGTAATATCGCGTCCGTCCAGCGTAATCGTGCCCTTGTCGGGGCTATAGAATCTAGAAAGGAGCTGGATCAGTGTCGTTTTTCCTGCCCCGGTCGGACCGACCAGCGCGATCATTTCACCGGGTTTGGCTTCAAAAGAGATACCTTCCAGTGTAGCACTTCCCTCATCATAACCGAAGGAAACATCCGTAAACCGCACCGCCCCCTCCACATGCGCTACCTCCACTGCGCCGCGTTCATCCTTGGACTCTTCATCTTCATCCAATATTTCAAATACACGCTCAGCTCCGGCAATAGCAGACAGCAGGGTGTTCCACTGGTTAGCCAAATCGTTCAGCGGTCTGGTGAACTGGCGGGCATATTCTACGAATACAATAATTGTACCTATAGTAATGGAGCCGCGAATGGCCAAAATCCCACCGATCCCCGCTACAATAGCAAAGCTGAGATTATTCAGTCCATTCATCAGCTTCGGTATAAAGCCTGAAATCGTTTGTGCCCAGAAGCCCGACAGCCGAATACGGTCATTGCGCTCGCCAAAACCATGGATGACTCTCTTTTCCTGCGAAAATGCTTTAATAATCTGCTGCCCGGACAGCGTTTCTTCGATGTATCCGTTCAGTTCGCCCACATTCTTCTGGCGTTCCTTATATAAGGGCCCGGTGCGACGTGTAATCCAGCGCATCCCGGCAGCCATCAGTGGCACTACGATAAAGGTCAGCAGGGTCATCAGTGGGCTTAACCACAGCATCACCGTGAGTGTACCGATTAGCGTCAATATGCTCGAAAAAATCTGAATGGCGGAGCTGTTGAGCGTAGAACTGACATTTTCGATATCATTGGTCAGACGGCTCATGATCTCTCCCTGCTGACGTTTGCCATAGAAAGGAATCGGTAGTCGATGCAAATGTGAAAACAGATCGAAACGCATACGGTACACCGTCTCTTGGGCAATCTCAATCATCCAGATATTTTGCAGCCAGGAGGTCAGCGAGTTCAGTAGATATACAGCCCCTAATCCGATGAGAAAATAAATCCACGTGCGTCCACCCGGACCTTCGAGAAAATCATCCACCGCTACACCAACCAGATATGGACCCAGCAGAGCCAGCCCGGAGCTGAGCAGCACCATGAACAGTACCAGCATCAGTTTGGCCTTACGACGAGCCAGATAAGCCCATATCCGTCCTAAGGTGCCAGACCAGTTTTTCGCTTTGGCCTTGCGGCGTCCTTCAGCTCCCGCCGGATTTCGCAGCACACCGGACGGCGGTGTAGGCTGACAGAACGGTTCAATGAGTTCCTTGAACATGCGACTCCTCCTTTCCATATTGTGATCCATAGATACGTCGATACAGATCCGAGCTATCCATGAGATGCTTATGACTTCCGCTTGCCATCAGACGACCCTCATCCAGCAGTAAAATCTGATCTGCCGATGCGGTCGAGCTGATTTTCTGCGTAATGAGAAATGTCGTACAGGACAGGCCATCGAGTGCATTCAGTAGTGCTGCCTCCGTCCCTACATCCAGCGCACTTGTGCTGTCGTCCAAAATCAGCACTGCCGGCTGGCGTACCAGCGCGCGGGCAATCGAAAGTCGCTGTTTCTGTCCGCCAGACAGATTGACGCCACGCTGCCCGAGCATCGTATCATAGCCTTGCGGCAAGCGTTCAATCATACTATGGATTTGCGCCATGCGTGCGGCTTCCTTAATTTCCTCCAGGCTGGCATTCTCCAGCCCCCAAGCAATATTATCCCGAATCGAGCCGGTGAATAGCAGTACCTCCTGAGGGACATAGCCAATGGCCTCTCGCAATATGGACGCATCCAGTTCACGAGCGTCCTTTCCGTCAAAGCGCACATGACCTTCATCCTCTTCATAGAGACGCGTAATCAACTGCACAAGTGAGGATTTTCCCGAGCCAGTGGCCCCCATAATAGCTATCCGCTCGCCCGATTGCGCTTTAAAAGATATTTCCTTTAGGACAGCCAGATCACTGCCCGGATAATGAAAGCTCACCCGGTCCATTTCCACCTGTCCCTTAATCCGTGTATGATGTGTTGAAACAGGCTCCAGCCCATGCCTATCTTCATTAGAAGTTTCCAATATCTCTCGGATCCGCCCCGTAGATGCAGTTGCCCGGGAAAACACAACAACGATACCTGATAAGGCAGACAAGGCTCCAATCGTCCGCAGTGAATAATTGACGACTGCGACCACCTGTCCTACACTGGCATCCCCAGTGTAAATTTGGCCGCGTCCGAACCAAAGTACTGCAATAATCCCTGCATTCATCGTAAACAAAATGAACGGCATCGTCGTTTCCGTCCAGCGTAGAGCGGACACCGTCCCTTTCATCAATTCGCCTCCGTAATGGGCGAAACGTTCGATTTCATGCCGCATCCGTACAAAAACCCGGATGAGCCGGATTCCTGTCAGGTTCTCCTGAATCACTCCGTTAACGTCATCCAGGCGACGCTGGACACCCTTAAACAAAGTGACCGTTCGCCGCATCATCACCAGCACAAACACGAACAGCACCGGGGCCATAACCGCCAATAGCAGCCCAAGCCTGAAATGTACAACCAGTGCCATCACAATACTGCCGATGACTACAAGCGGAACCCGTGTCATAAACCGCAGGCTCATAAACACCGTATCCTGTACTTGCGTGACATCCCCGGTCAGGCGCGTAATCAGCGACGAAGTGGCAAAACGTTTAAACACAGGATACGAAAAGGATTGCACTTTACGGTACAGCTTTTCCCGCAAATCATAGCCGAAGCCCTGACTTGCATGTGAAGCAAAAAAAGAGCTGGATATCCCCGCCATAAAAGCGATAACGGCACTGCCCACCAGTACACTGCCCCATAACCAGACGACGGACAAATTCTGTTGCCGAATGCCCTCATCTATGATTTTGGAGATCAAATACGGCTGCGATAACTCTACCGTCAATTCCAGCAACATCATCACGAGTGCCGCGATGGCTGGAACCCGATATTTTTTTAGAAAAGAGAACATCATCCCCACAAGCATTCCTCCAATTGCCCATAGCCGTCCTTCCAGATCAGCGTGTAATGGTTATAAGATTCGAACCTGCCTGCTGAAAAAACCATATATACGCACTTTATACAGCACTATATTTTATTATACCCTTCTGAACGGCTTCGTTTAACCGGCAAATTGGAGACTCCGGTTGTGAAATTAAAAGATATACAAGAAAGCGTTCCAGTCACGGTCACACTTACCGGACGGGAACGCCTTTTCGGTTATTTCGGCAGCTCTGCCGGATAATACTGCAGCCAGCGCCTTAAATCTGCGCTATGGATGACACGCTTGGGATCTTCACCGACGAGGCGAAGCCTTTCCAGCAGGAAGTTGACTTCACCGGAGCCTGCCGCGATTCCTTCCTGCTCCAGCATATATTGAACTGCACTTCTGCCCGAATGCTTGCCGAGTACGAACGAATGGTCCGTTCCCAGCTCAGTCGGATCAAGGGCCTGATAGGCAGAGCGCTCCTTTAGCAGACCGTTGATATGTATGCCGGATTCATGGGCGAATACCATGTCTCCCACAATTGGCTTGCCTTCGGGAATGATTCGGTTGGAGGCTTGGGACACCAGTGCAGCCAGCGGGTTCAGCAGTTCGGGACGGACGCTGCAGGTTCCTTGATATAGGTCCCTCCACGACATCACCACCTCTTCCAGCGCCGTATTACCTGCCCTTTCTCCAAGTCCCGACACCGTGGTACTGGCCCAGACAGCTCCCGCCTGCAAAGCTGCCAACGTATTGGCAAGCGCGAGGCCATAATCATTATGACAGTGAATCTCAAGCTCCACATCCTGCGGCACGCGCGATACAAACCTGTCTATACGGGCAGCTATGGCAGCAGGATGATGAACGGACAGCGTGTCGGCATATCTGAAGCGCCGGATACCATCCCTGTAGAGCTGATTCGCCAACTGCTCAAGGAACAGGTCATCTGCCCTCGAAGCATCCTCAAAGCCTACGGAAATAGTCATTCCTTTACACTGACCGTAATCGACAGACTTGCGGATCAGTTCCGTCACCTGCTCAGGATTCATACCCAGCTTGGCCTTCATCTGCACCATCGACACGGGAACCGAAATATGGGCCCAGCCGACACCTGTCGATTCAGCTGCATCAATATCTGAGAACACCGCGCGATTCCAGGTCATTAGCTTCATCTGAAGTCCAAGAGCAGCAATTCTGGCAATAGACCTGCACTCCGCCTTTCCCATTGCCGGAATTCCGATCTCAGCCTGCTCCACCCCCGCCGAGTCCAGCATGATGGCAATTTCAGTCTTCTCCTCGGCCGAAAAGGCAACGCCCGGAGCCTGTTCTCCGTCACGCAGTGTCGTATCACAAATATGCAACTGACTCATCTGTATCCCCTCCCGTTCCGCAACACAGACAGCGTGGGTTGCGCTTGACCGCTATGGTACAGCTGCTCATATCCAGCACATTCATACGGTACATGCGGTCAGTGAACAGATTACCCGCATCTGTAATCCATTTGACCGCTTCCAGTGCAGCCATGCAGCCAATCAAGCCGGAGGTCGCTCCCAGGACCGGGAATCCCAGAGGTTCCCAAGGCTGTCCGCCTTCCGGGTAAAGACATTCCAGGCATGCCGTCTTACCGGGCTCAATGGTCATCAATGATACTTCATAGGCGTACATGGCCGCTTCTATCATCGGTCTGCCATGTCGAACACATAGTCTGTTCAGCGCATATCTTTCCGGAAAGTCATAACGTGCATCAATCACAATATCGGCCGCTTCTACCCATGATCCAGAGGATTCTTCCGTGATTCTGTGGGCGTGGCCCTCAAGCTCCGTCTCCGGATTGATACGATGCAAATGCTGTAATGCCGTCTCCATCCGTTCCTCCCCGATTCGTCCGCTGTCCATCAGCACCTGCCGGTTCATATCGGGCAGATGGATTATGCCCTCATGGGCCAATATCAGCTTTCCTACTCCGGCAGCGGCCAGGTACATGGCCGCTGTCCCTCCCAATCCTCCGATGCCTGCAACCATAACAGTAGCCTGCTTTAGCCTGTTCTGACCTTCTACTCCCAACAGCTTCAACTGGCGTCCGTATCTACTGTCTTCCAGCAGCTGTACCATTCGTCCACCCCCTCCATGTGCGGCTCCCGCCTTTAAGATATTCGGTCCGCAGGATCTTGATAACTTATAGGGTTGCTCTTCCTTACAGGAGAGCTCATGATTCGGCTTTGCCGCTGCCCTCCTCAGCATGCAGGATTTTGGCAAGCCACATGGGCGGATTGCGAGCCAGCATATTCTGGAGACGCTGGACCTGCTCCTCAATGGTGCTACCGAAGGCCACCTTCACAGGCATAATGGTCCGTTTGGTAACCTGTGCGGCGGCCGAAGCGCCAATCTGTACCAGGAAGATCAAGGTACAATCCTCGATCAAGCCAATTCGGCTGGCAATCTTGCCCGCCTCGTTCTCATCGCTCCCCAGGGCTATCCGCCGATGCTCCAGGAACTGGACGCCTGAGTGCCGGATTTCAAATACAGTGAACATAGGACTCTGCCCAAAATGAGCATTCACTAGCACGCCGTCTTCCGTCGCAAATGCAACCTTCATCCTCCCCTCCCCCTCTCGGCAAGCAATACATTGCCCACCTTATTCACCCACTCCATGGTTCCACGGTATCCGACGCTTACGGATGTGTGGGCGCCTAGCTCGTCATACACCGGCAAGCCTGCCGGTACGAATGAGGCCCCAGCCCGTGCCGCTCCCTTTCTTCCATGTGAATTGCTGATCCACAAATCAACACCCTGCGCGCTCTCCTCTGCATCATCCAGGTCACCGATCCAGACTTCCCGTTCTGTCTTTTGCAGTGCGGGCGTGCTGCAGGGTGTAATTAGCCGCTTCAGTTCCACTCCCATCTCCTCCAGCCAGGCTGCGGTCGACAGCATATGATCCGGTTCTAGCGCCACTACAGCCGAAGCGCCGGAATAATAGAAATGGGCATCCAGCATGCTGTCCAACAGATTTTCACGCTGCCAGCGAAAGCGAATGGGGGCTGGCTCGCGGCTGATCTTCTGCAGAAAATGTATGAACGCATCGCTCGCGGCCAAGCCAAACAGACCAGCGAACAAGTGGTAGGGAATGCCTGCGGCATGAGTCAGCCTGCGCGCCGGCCGCTCCATGCTCGCGCCAATGGCAATGGTACAGGAAGACTCCAGCATCTGGCAGGCTGAATCTAGCGGAGTCCCCCCTCTTGTCAAAGGGGAGAAGCCTGTCAGCAGGTGACCGGACAAGGAAGTAGAGATATCGGGGAGCGTAATAACCTCCAGGCCGAAGGAAGCGATAATATCCTTGATTTCCATGACATCTCCGGCAGTCAGATGAGAAGCCGGCAGCAGATTGACCTGCATCCGGCGCTGTTTTCTGGGGGACTTGCCTCCGGCCAATCCGAGTACAGCATCCATTAGGGACTCTACTGTACTACTGTAGCCCGTCTCCAGAGAGCCGTGAAAATCAGGCAGCGATACAGAAAACAGCAGACTGTCTTTCAAGGCCCGTTCTCGCTTGAACGCCTTTACCCTGGACTGAAAATCAACGCCTGCCACCTCGGTGAGGGCTGTGCTGATGACGCCGATGACATCTGGATGGTGTTTGGACCAGATATGATCCAATGCCTCCTCCAGATTCCGGTCTGCATCAAATATAACGTCCATCTCTTGCAGTGCAGAGGTCTGAACGGCTATCGGCTCTCGAAAATGGCGAGTCAGCAGCGCCTTGGAGAAGGCCGAGCAGCCCTGAGCGCCGTGCAGCAGAGGCATTGAGCGATACATCCCCTGCAGAGCCAGCACGCCCCCCAAAGGCTGTCCTACCTTGAGCGGGTTGATACTGACAGGCTTCGTGGCGGATTTAATCGGCAAATTCCGTCTCCTCCTCCCATGGAGCTGGTTTGGCGGTCAGCTCCCACACCGGATGCTGCAGCGTATGCACAAGCTGTTTCGCCAGAGACAACAGCCCGTCATAGCCCGCATAGGCTTTGTGCCGCTCCTGATTGATGTCCACAAAAGGAATCTGTTCCTTAAGCGCCATATACATATTCCGGCCCCCGGCAATGACCATGTCTGCCTTGCGGCTCCGTACGGTTTTGAGAATCTGCCGGGCACCGCCTTCCGGGATGTATTCCGCATCATCCCCGATACGGTCAGCAATCCGGGATACATCCTCGGCAGTGCTCTTGTTCGTGCCTACACCTACCACCTTTATGCCCAGCTCCTGCAAAGCCGTAATGACAGACCAGCTCTTTACACCCCCGGTATAGAGCACTGCCCGCTTTCCTTTCAACTGCTTGCGATAGGGCTCCAGCTCCAGCGATAGCCTCATTTCCTCCCGTGCGGCCAGCTTATCCACCCGTCGCTCTACATCACGATCTCCGGTCAGATAAGCCATCTGCCGCAAGGAATAACTCGTCTCCTTTGCTCCATAAAATGAACCTTCAAAATAAGGAATGCCGTATTTACGCTCCATTTGGACTGCTAGGCCCAGCAAAGCTCGGCTGCATACGACCATGTTGGCCTTGGCACGATGCGCCCATCCCACCTCACGGAACCGACCGTCCCCGGTAATTCGGGACAGGATAGTCATTCCCGTCTGCTGCATCAGCCGCTCGATATGCCACATCTCGCCCGCAATATTGTATTCCCCGATGAGATTGATATCATGGGAGGTTGTCTGTTCCGGCTCGGTACTGCCGATAATATGCTGGAACAATACATCTCCGGCCAGCCGAGTCCCGAGATTCTTACTGCCCACAAATCCCGGACTGTTCACCGGAATGATCGGCGTCCCCAGCCGCTCCGATTCAGCCTTGCAGACCCCCTCGATATCTTCACCGGTGAGGGCTGTGACGCATGTGGTATAGACGAATACAGCGGGAGGAGCAAAACGGCTGACAATGTAGCGGATCGATTCATGCAGCTTCTGTTCACTACCAAAAATGATATCCTGTTCTCCAAGATCAGTAGTGAAGCCATACGCCGACAGCCCCGGGCCGCTGGACAGGCTGCCTCTGCTCTCCCAGCTATTGCCGAGACACGCAATCGGCCCGTGCACCAGATGAGCCGCATCTGCAATGGGGATCAGTGTAATCTGGGCCCCGTCAAAGGAGCAGCCACCCGAAGCCTCCCCCGGCACAGGCCGGGGACAGGGCGTGCTTTTGGGAATTTTGTTGCCGCAGGATATCTCCAGCCTTCCGTTAGACACAGCCGGCTCCATCCGCACACCCCCTTATTTCAGATAGAATCCATTGAAATCACAAGCCAAGCTGCCAACTTCCATCTACGCGATACAGCAATTAGCGCACCAAATCAAAGCTATGATCCGGAGCCTGCTCTTCCATGACATCCAGTACGGTATTCACGAATTGGGTAAGCAGATTCAGCGTACCCTGGTAGCCGATAATCGGATAACGATGTAGATGATGCCTGTCGAAGATCGGAAAGCCCACACGGAGCAAAGGAATTTTCGCCTCTTTCGCCGCAAACTTCAGATGGGAACTGCCAATAGCCAGGTCCACCTGGTCCTGGAACAGCAGCGAACGCATATGCCACAAATCCTGACCAGAATGAACCGTGGCTTCTGCACCGTAAGGGCTGGACTTCAGCAGAAGCTCTGCTTCCTTCTCAAATTTCCGGTCTCCATTGGAGCAAACAATATGCACCGGCTCCATGCCCAGCTCTAGACAAAAGCCAATCAAGCCGATGAGCATGTCCGGGTCTCCTGCCATAGCCACTCGTTTGCCGTGCAGATAAGCATGCGAATCCATCATGGCATCCACAACTCGAGCACGCTCCTGCTTCAATGCCTCGGGTATTTCTCTTCCGGACAGGCGGCTAATCTCCTCAAGCAAGCGATCTGTAGCCCGGATACCCAGCGGTGTGGAGATGGAGAACATCTGCTGCCCCCAGGTTTGCTTCATATAACCTAATGTTTTACGAAGAGAGTACTGCTGGATCGCCAACGTGCCGGCAGCATCTGCGGCCTTGGGCACATCCTCAAGCGGCGTTCCCCCGTAATAGTAGCTGTACTCCCCAGTAGCTCCTGAATCAAAATTACTGCTGTGGTCACCCAAAATGGTATACGTAGCGCCGAACATCCCCAGTATGCGCCGCATTTCCGCAAAATTTCCCGTATACCCGTCAAACCCGAGCAGTACATTCAGCTTCAATTCATGACCAGGCTGCGGCGTCCGGCCTGACTTGTTATACAGCGTCTCCAGCACAGAGCGCAGCATGGCATCATAGCCTGTAATATGTGAACCGGAGAAGCTGGGGGTATTGGCAAAAGGAACTGGCATATCCTCGGGAAGGGCTCCCTCCTGACGGGCATTAGCCAGGAAGGCAGACAGGTCATCTCCGATCACCTCTGCCATACAGGTCGTGCATACCGCAATCATCTCCGGCTGATACAAGGCAATACAGTTCTCTATACCGTCAATGAGGTTGCGCATGCCGCCGAATACGGCGGCATCCTCGGTCATCGAGGTGGAGACGGCAGGAACAGGCTCCTTGAAGTGGCGGGCAAGATGGCTGCGGAAATAAGCCGTACAGCCCTGTGAGCCATGAATGAACGGGAGCGTTTTTTCAAAGCCCAGTGCAGCCATAACCGCTCCCAGCGGCTGACAAGCCTTGGCCGGGTTCACGACTACGGCTGTGCGGGCAAAATTCTTGTCCTTGTATTCCTTGGTCTTGGTGTACTCCAGGGTGTCGGTAACCTCCTCTGGCGAACAAGGGGCCTCGAAGGCTCGTTTCTCCTCACGCTGGCGCACATATTTATCCTGCCGAAACAGCTGATTGTGATCGACAATATTCAGACGCTCGCTCATACCGACACCTCCGCAGTCTGCCGGGACGGCAGCAGGCTCCAAACTGGACTGTTTATGGTCATATCCATATCACGTGCAAAAATCTGGAAGCCGTCAAAACCATGATAAGGCCCGCTGTAATCCCATGAGTGCATTTGACGGAAGGGAATGCCCATTTTGTGATACACGTATTTCTCCTTGACTCCGGCGCCCATTAAGTCAATATTCAGCCGCTGGGCCAGTTCCTCCAGCTCATAAGCCGCTGGATCATCGTACAGAATAGTGCCTTCCTTTACATCGGGAAACGTCTTTTCGTAATCATCCTTATGGGCAAATTCGTAGCCTGTAGCCACAATTTCCATCCCCAGATCCTCATAGGCACCGATGGTATGCCTTGCCCGCAACCCGCCAATCAGAAGCATCACCTTTTTACCTTCCAGACGTGGGCGGTATTTACGGATGACTGCCTCCATCTGCGGCATATATTGGGCGATGACCTGCTCACATTTTTCCTGAATCGTTTCGTCAAAACGAGCTGCAATCGCCCTTAAGCTCTCCACTGTCTTGGTCGGGCCAAAGAAGTTATATTCCATCCAAGGAATTCCGTATTCCTGCTCCATCGTTGTGCACATATAATTCATGGAACGATGACAATGGATCAGATTGAGCTTGGATTTGTGCGCAATCCCCAGCTCATTGATCGTACCGTCCCCCGACCACTGCGCTATGACCCGCAGTCCCATTTCCTCCAGCAAAATACGCGAAGCCCAGGCATCACCACCGATATTGTAGTCTCCGATAATGGAGACATCATAAGGCCCGCACTCCTTCAGTTTTCGGCGCCCCATTAGAAAATCGCGGATAGCATCATTGGCAATGTGATGCCCCAGAGACTGGCTCACTCCGCGAAAACCCTCACAGCGTACAGGAATGACCGGAATGCCCAGCTCCTCTGTCATCTTCTTGGCCACGGCGCCGATATCATCACCAATCAGTCCGACCGGACATTCAGATTGTACCGAGATGCCTTTGGCCAACGGGAACATCTCCTTAATTTCCCTGCAGATCACCTCTAGCTTCTTATCTCCGCCGAACACGATATCCTTTTCCTGAAAATTGCTTGTAATCTGCATGGCGGTAAAATTATCGATTCCCAATATCCCATTCGCATAATTGCGTCGGGTACCCCAACTGTATTGCCCGCAGCCGATGGGACCATGGCTAATGTGCACCATGTCTTTAATCGGGCCCCATACCACACCCTTTGACCCTGCATAAGCACAGCCCCTTGCTGTCATGACGCCGGGTCGTGATTTCATGTTGGACTTGATAGAACAGGTCCCGCAGTTCACAAGCTCCTCATCCGCGATCTCAAAATGCTTGGTCCGGTCCTTCTTGGCCTTCTTGGGATATACCTCCAGTATCTCCTCTACGATCTGCTTACCCTTATCCACAATACTGCTCATTTGACCTATTCCTCCCTCCTGCGAGCTGCGCGTTCAGCTCCTCCCATCATCACACGATGATTCCGTCATTAAGCCTTCTGGCTACAGCCTACTGCCCGGACGCCTCAGCTTTGTTAATTGCGGTTTCTTCATCCTCAATAATGCCGAATTCCATCAATAGATCCTCCAGTTCTTCCATGGAAATAGGGGTGGGAACCGTTAGCATGTCATTATTCAAAATTTTACCTGCCAGCTCTTCATACTCCGCAGCCTGCTTATGGTCCGGGTTGTATTGAGTTACAGTCATACGGCGCAGCTCAGCGTGCTGGACAACATTATCACGCGGCAAAAAGTGGATCATCTGCGTGTTCAGTCTTCTTGCAAGCTCTGTAATCAATTCCGCTTCCAGGTCCGTATTCCGGCTGTTGCAGATTAAGCCGCCCAAACGCACCCCACCGCTGTTGGCATACTTCAAGATCCCGCGTGCAATATTGTTGGCAGCGTACATAGCCATCATCTCGCCTGAGCATACGATGTAGATTTCCTGCGCCTTCTTCTCCCGGATCGGCATGGCGAAGCCCCCGCACACGACGTCCCCCAGTACATCGTAGGATACGAAATCCAGCCCTTCGTAGGCCCCCTCTTCCTCCAGAAAATTAATGGCCGTGATAATGCCGCGCCCTGCACAGCCGACACCAGGCTCCGGCCCACCGCATTCCACGTTCAGAATGTCACCGAAGCCCTTCTGGACAACGTCCTCCAATTCCAGGTCCTCCACCGTACCCCTTTCAGCCGCCAGATGCAGCACAGTCTGTTGGGCCTTCGTATTCAAAATAAGACGGGTGGAGTCTGCCTTGGGATCACAGCCTACGATCATAATTTTTTGTTTGAATTTGGTCGCGAGTTGAGCCAGTGTATTCTGCGAGGTTGTCGATTTGCCGATACCGCCTTTACCGTAAAACGCAATTTGTCTCATATTTTCTCAGCCTCCAAAATGTTCAATGGGTAAATCCGAATGACTGCCCTTAACTCCCTTATTACGCTGACTTCCCTTATTGCTCTGCACAGGATACATATAACGTAGAAATTTTACATATTCCAGAACGGATTCCTCAATATCCCCGCCGCATACAATAGGCAGCACGCCAGCTTCCTGCAATGCCTCTTTGGGGGCCTCGCCTATGCCGGCCGACAGCAGCAATGCACAGTCATGCACCATGGAAAGGATCTCCTTCATCGTCTCGGCCTTGTCTCCATTGCAATCGGCTTTCCCGTGGCAGTAGGATTGCACCTTACGAATGCCTATGAAATTTACGATAATCCCGTCGCTTTCATAGATCATAAATTCCTTGGCACGGCCGAAATGCTGATTCACCTTCCCTCCGCCACGACTGGCCACAGCGATTAGGACTGGCTTTGAGGTAAAGCTCACTTCAGGCTTATCCCCAGATAACGGGCAGCTACATCCAGCCCCGGTTGACGGTTGTTTGGGGTGCGATTGTCCCTCCTTGCGTTCCATTCTCACTCTCACCTTCTCATCCAGTTCTTTCTGAAATTGTGCCCTTGCCTCTTCATCCATGGGAGGAGCAGCCGCAATGTTCTCCCATGTAAAATCCTGATTGCGATCCTCGCCCAGCAGTCCAATCGCATCCGCCCTGCACTGACGGCAATGGCGCATAATGACAGCTCCCGCTTCAGCACATTTCTCCTGCAGCTGCCGGACCAGGCGGGGACGGGGGGCCCGCATCCCTTCCTGCTCATATCGGCTACCAGGTGCGATGATGAGCGGCATAATGTTGTGCAGCACTGCGCCGTGCTCCTTGACCACCCTGGCTACCTCCGGCAGATGGGCATCATTGACTTCGGGAATCAGCACCGAGTTCACCTTGCACAATACGCCTCTCGAAGCCAGCATCTTCAAGCCTGCCAGCTGGCGGTCAATCAACAGCCGTGCGGCCTCCTCTCCTGCATAGCGTTTTCCTTCATCGTAGACCCATCCATAAATACGGCTCCCCACCACTGGATCTACAGCATTGATCGTGATCGTGACATGCGAAATGCCCAGATCTACAATCCTGTCGACATGCCTGATCAAAGTAAGGCCATTCGTGCTGAGACAGAATATGACGTCCTTAACTGTCTCACGGACCCGGCGGAAGGTATCGAAGGTTGCCTCCGCATTGGCCAGCGGATCTCCAGGTCCCGCAATGCCGACAACGGACAGCTGCATCAGCTGTGCCGCTACGCCATAGGTCTTGCTCGCCGCCTGCTCCGGCGTAAGCAGTTCACTAACAACGCCGGGACGGCTTTCATTGACGCAATCGAATTTGCGGTTGCAATAATGGCACTGAATATTGCATGCCGGGGCTACTGGAAGATGAATGCGCGCAAAATAGCGATGTGCCTCTTCGTTATAACAAGGATGTCGTCTGAGGGTATCCATTGCTAAGGGGGTTTCCGAGAGATCAACTAAAGAGTCCATTCATTCCCTCCTCTCCACGTTATATTACCTTACATAAATCTCTGTTTTTGTCTGGAATATAATTACATCTTAGAGACAGGGACAAATACAGTCAATTCACTTCTCCATGAAATCCCTGACATTTATCCTCAATTCACATATGTGTCAAATTTTACGTCAAGTAATATATCGTACACTTTACATGTGCGCGGTTACATTTCATATTCTCAATAACATCAAGACGTAAAAAAAGAGAGTCCGTAAATACGGCTCTCCTTTTGAGATAAGAAACTTTAATTTTTTATTATATATTTTGGGAAATAGTCTCCGCTTATCATTCCTTCACATCTATTTTCGTCCCATCGACTATCGTTCCATCGACTTCTTTTTCATCTACCTCTGCTGCCTCTACTTCATCCGCTTCGTCACTGCTCTCTTCCTCTATTAAGGCTTTTGGCGTGTAGAGCTTGGGAATCGGCACATTCGCCCAATCCATATCGGATGCAAAATAAAAGCTCGTGTAGGACGGCTGGTTATACCCGGTATTTTGACGCGCCACATCCGTGCGATACTGCGGATCATGCATCAACGTGTACAATTTATGCGTCGTAGGTTCTGTGCTCAGATAGATACGGATGGCTGAGCTATCCGCTGTACGGACGAGCATTTCCTCCCGCCAATCTCCGAAAATGTCGGCTACCAGCGATGGAGTTCCTTTCGTATAGTTATTCGTTTTGGTTCCAGTAGCGGTCAGCAATGTACCTCGTTTCCAATCCTCAATGGTTGGGGTTACATCAATTGCGCCGTTTACGATTTGTGTGGTCATATCAGCTGCCCATTTGATACTCATATTGGTACCCGGCATCTTCGTATCCAGTTGTTTGCCCGCTGCGGTCCACAGGCCTATGGCCCAGGTCTCCAGACCTCGCTGATCCGGGTCTATGTCACCGACCATTCCCCGACCTGTATCCTTGCCGGAATATGCGCCGTAAATGATTTCACCCGTTTTGGCATCCCGCAAAGAATAGCCATATGGAGCGTAGGTGCCACCTTCATGTACCATAAAGATTTCTTTGCCGGGACGATCCGGGTCAATATCGGTTACATGCAGCGCATCACCATGTCCCAATCTGGCGGTTTGACCCGGAGTTGCGCTTTCAGGAGGCATGACATCAAATGAGCTGTACAACAGGCTGCCATCATGGTCAATCGTGGCGGAACCGTATACGATTTCGTCCTTGCCGTCACCGTCCACATCCACCACGCTCAAAGAATGCGCTCCCTGTGTGGTCAAGGTGCCAAATTTCGGGTCCGTTCCATCACGCCCGTGCGGACTATCGTTAAATGGATTGGTCATTGGTGTCCAGCCACTGTCCACCATCCAATGTTTTTGGAGATGGCGGCCATCCCATGTGTAGGTGGCCAAGGTGGAACGCGTATAATAGCCGCGTGCAAATACGGCGTACGGCTTGCGTCCGTCCAGGTAAGCCACACCTGCCAGGAAGCGGTCTACACGGTTGGCGGGTTCAATTCGGGCCATAGCGTAGTCGCCCCACATGAGGCCATCGTCATGACGCTCCGGCTCATAGCGGATGGTATCCAGCTCAGCACCCGTTTTCCCCTTGAAAATCGTCAAATACTCCGGTCCATCGACAATAAAGCCCTCGAACTCTCTCAGCTTGTTTTTGTCGCTCCGTGATGGGGCATATACATCCATAAAGTAGTCTGTCAGGCTTTCCGCATCCTTTCGGGATAACGGATAACTGTACTTCGGAGCGATGCCAAAGCATTCCTCCAGCGTAGCAGGCCATTGTCCCTTGACCACTTCTTCATGCTTCGTCCAGTTCATGAACATGTTCACCACATGCTCATAATAATCCGAACGACTCAAACGGTAATCGTCCTCATGTGTAATCCCTGCTTTGCGATCCTCACGTGGCAGAGTAATATACTTTTCTTTTTTCGGCTTGCCCTTCTTATCAAAAGAAATCGTTTTGGTCCCTGGAGCCGTCTTGAACATCAGCTCGGCTTTACCATCGCCGTCAAAATCGTACACCATCATCTGTGTATAATGCGCACCTGATCGAATATTCACGCCCAAATCGATCCGATACAACAGCTTGCCTTCGGCCGTGTACGCATCGACATACGTATTTCCGGTGTACCCCTTCTGAGATACATCTTTGGAGTTCGACGGGTCCCATTTTACAAAAAATTCATATTGCCCGTCTCCATCCACATCCCCCACACTCATATCGTTGGCCGAATAAGTATAGGATTCACCCGCTGGTGTTACACCATCGGCAGGCTTTTGAAGAGGAAGCTCATAGTAACCCCGCTGCCATGGCTTCACTTTAGCGCTACGATCCTTTTCCCGCCCATTAACGACTGAAGCTACTCTGTATACTGATTTACCATTCCCTTCCTTATCCACATAGTTGGTACTGTCGGTCACTGTCGCAATCTTCTTACCGTCACGGTATACGTTGAAGTCCGCTCCTGTCAGCCCCGTTGAACCGTAACCGTTCACTTCTTGAGCCAATAACCGCCAGCTTAAAAATACCCCCTCCTGCGTCACCGCAGCTACCAGTCCGCGATCCAGCTTTTCCAGCTGAATGCTGCCGCTACGGTTCTGTTCAACTGCAATGGCTGATTCCGCCTGTAGTGTCGGTTCGGACAAATCTTCCGCAGCCACTCCTCCAGTCGTGCCCGTCATCGCCAGCATCGCTGCCAACGCAGCGGTCAAGCTTCCCTTTCGCCATGCGCCTTTACTTTGAGCCATTCGGGTCGTCCTCCTCAATAGTATTGTGATGACAAGCAAGTACGCCAAAATGATTGCGCTTACATAAATTAAATTCCCTATTATTATAGTTTTGCCGTTCCCTCAAACGCGTTTAAATATCCGAGGATTTCCCTACACAAATCCGTGTTGTTTACTCATTCCAAATAAAACAGCCCCCACCAAGGCTGTATGAAAACGGCATGTCGAGGGCTGAAGATAGGTCTAAATATTCGCATAAATGCAAAAGGAAATAAAAAACGGACAGTGGATTGTTCCCATTGTCCGTTTTCGTATTTTTCGCGCTAGTTACGGATTAGGATTCGTCTTGATTACTGCAACCTAGTGAGGGACAAATGAACTGAAATCGTCCCTGCTCGACTGATCCGCATGATAAAATACTACATCCCCGTCCTGTAAATGAAAGGTATGCCCGTACGGGTCCTTTATCTCTCGGTGGTAACCCTCCAGTTGCCACTGGTTCAATAGCGGGCCATTTATATACTGTAAATGCGGATGCTCGGTGTCACCCTGACGCAGTGACTCCAAATTAAAGCGAACGACGATAAAGCCTGTTTTCTTAAATATATCCGTATGCTCGTTAAGCTCCTGACGGCGACTGACCTCGCGCAAATCTGTGCCTTTGGTGACTGCGTACACATCAGCAGGCAGGCTATATTCACCATACCAGCGCTGAATCGACGCATTAGCGCGATCCACATTGACCCCATCCGGCAGGTCTGTCTTCGGACCCATCAAGGTACGCACAGCCGCAGGCAGCACCAGCCAGTCGTAACGTCCAATCCAGGTCTTGCTGCGTGCAATACGGTGGGCATACAGAGAAACATAGCGTTCCAGCGTCGACTGGCTTTGCTGTGCTTCACTCAGCTCATGCTTGTATTGGTAGGCTGCCGTGTCCTGCATTTCCTCCATCGGCACATTGCGCAGCCGTTCATTCAAAATAACATATCGCTTCTCCCGGTCCTCCGCCGATCCCAAACGGATAAATTTCCGGTTGCCGGAGTGTGTATACAGATCCACCTCTCCCCGCTGTCGCCCATCTTTGCTCACCCAATAGAACGATGGCGTGATGCGAATACCGTCCTTGGCGCTAAACATATTGCCTTTGGTTTTGAGATCAAACTTGAAATGATAGCCTGTCTTGACCGACACATTTGCATAACCTTCATGTGGGTGACTGCCGGGACGAATGGGCAAGGTGAATGGCTCCTGGTTCCCTCTCGGTAACCCGTCAATATTGCCAAGCCCCGTCCAATAGGACAGGCCGCTATGCGTCGGGCTCCCTTTTCGTTGCCGAAACACCCGCTCCCAATGGTAATCGGCAATATCCGTGATATGAAAATCATACATCCGTCCGATGACCTCTATATTTACCACATCATTGGCGACATGATGGGCGATATCCGTGTTGGCATGGCGCTGTTCAGTGAACCCGTCCGGTGCATTTTCAGCAATGGTACGGAACTCAACTGTGTAGTTGCCTTCATCTACCCACACGGGAAGATAAAAGTCTGTGTTGAGCTGCAGCACTGGAATGTCGATCCAGGTACCCCGCGGATAAAAATGCGTCTTTCCTTTGTCGTACACATCGAACGGAAAGCGAACCTGCTTGGTTCGTACATATTTGGCATACTCCCGATCACCATAGCCAGGAATATTCAAATGTGGACCTGCTGTTGAAATCGTCACCCGGAAAGGTCGCTCTAAAATAAGTGCGGATCGACCTTTCGTCGGTTGGGTTTTCTGATTATGAACAGCATCGTCCGACACTTTAGACAGATTCACTACGGGAGTGTGGACAGTCACCGTATTAATTCCCTGTATCGGGAACGTTTTATCCGCACCTCCATTGATATTTCCCTTAAGAATAGTGTAAGTGATGTCACCGCTGCTGGGCGTATTGGGTTTATTGATCTTATGCTTTTCAATCATATGGCCCGGGCTGTACAGGATATCCGACCCGATTTTTACGGGTTCAGGGATTTTGCCAGGAGTCGGTCCCTTTTCCTTGACACGCTGGTGGTCCATGATCGTTTGACCGTTGAATTTCACAGTATCGTTTTCAACTTCCACGTCTGGTGTAGCCTTCTGGGCCACAGGCTCCAGTGATCTTTGTTCATTGGGCACCTTCGGCATACTCTTGCCGCCATAAATATAAAGTGAACCCCCATCGACGATGCCCGGAGAAGGAGCCGGATAGTATTTTCCGTTGGTCGCTGATTCTACAGACGGCGGCGTGTAATTCCTTGGTGGAATCGTAATACTACCTCCCGGCAGTGCATAGTTGCGTAGCTGCGCGTTCTTGATACCGTACACCTCAAGGTTGTCGATCACCCAGTAGGAGTACGGTTTCACAATTTCGTATTTGTAATACTCCGCGACCTTCATGTGCCGGGTATCGTTGATATCTTCCCATTCCAGATCATACGTGCGCTTCAGCTTGACGTTGTAGGTGCACTCGCCTTTGAGCTGTTGGTAGGTGTTTTGAAACAGGTAATTCCGGGCCAGCACGTTTCCGTACAGGCTTTCAGAAGTTGGAATACCCTTGGCTACATCAAAACGTGACGCGCCTCGCTGATCGGCTTTAATAACGGCAGATACTGTCGGGTCCAATTCGGCAGTTTCCAAGCGCAGACCTGGAACGGGGCGGGAGCAGACAACACCTTTCGTTGGCTGTTCATGATCTTGGCAATCCGAGGGTGCTCCCTCTTGGCTTTCTCCAGGCTTAGGACAGCCCTGAGCTTCTTTGTAATACAAGTAAGCGGTAAACTGTTCAAAAGAACCGTCATAGGTAAACCCGGGTACAATTCCCGGCAAAATATCTCCGCTTGGCGGTTTACCTGTCGTGCTTTTCTTATAACCCACATACTCATATTTCGGGTTGGTTGGCGGGGGAAAATCATACGGTTGATCAGCTTTCAGTTCATCCTCTATTGGTGTAAATACGTTGTTAAGTGATTTCCCGTCAGTGGTAAAATGCTTGACGATTAGGTTGCTCTCCAGTTCGATCTTGAACAGGATGGGTTGGTAGATGCGCCAGGCTTCTACATTGGGATCGAGAGGATTAGAACTTGTTTTTCTAATATCCTGCGGTTTATCTGCGTCCAATCTTATATTCACCGTAATTGGGATTACCGTAGTATCGGTTCCGATTCCTCTCTCATCAAAAGGGCGAATATCTTTATTTTCAGTTCCTTTACTTATAGAACGTAAATAATCTTCGTAAATATCTTGTCTGGAATTACTAAAATATTCATCTGGGTCGGACGAAGTGTACAGACGAGCTTCTACGTTTTTGATTTTTCTCCCTGGAAACTGAAATTTGTATGTGAATGTAGCTTCCCCTTGCATGTGTTTATTAGGCTGTTTCCCACCCTCTGTAACCCACTGACCAGAGCTATTTTTCCACATATCGAAGTACATCATCCCAACAAAATAACGGTTATTCTTATCTGCATGGTAGGACAATGGTGTTACTTCGGCGTCGGCTGAAGCTTTGTTGGTTGGGGAATAAAAAGGTGGAAGCTGCAACAATAGCAGTACCCCCACCAGCAATACGGCAAGAATTCGGTGTGTCTTTTTCAAGTGTTTAATTACCCTTCCACGGATTAACCATCAACAAAATGTAATCTTTCGATGCCAAATCAAAACCAATATACTCAACTTCAGATAGTTTGAAAGAACGATAATTTTTAATACCATAATAGACTTCATCCGCAGATGAAAAGATTTTATAGTACATCATTTTTGTGCCATCGCCATTGTCTTTTGTCAATTCCTCTAAAGCATATCTAAAACGAGTTTCATTATTTTTGGTAACATAAAAGATTGCTCCTGCTTTAGAGTTAGTTTTAACTCTCATTTGTATATATGGCGTTCCATCAGAAGCTGTGTACCGATCAACAGAATATATATCACGTAGAAGCTTTACAGGAAGATCAGAATTCTTGAAAATCATCACTTTCTCGAAAGTGTTACCTCTTGCCCCCTTCAACAAGCTAGGGTCTGACGCAAAAAGTTTTTTATACGGCTCGATACTCACCGCCTGATGCCCCGTATCCTCCAGCGCAGCAATTTCCTTCTTTCCAATCCAGACCCAGCGACTGACCTTATCCCACTCCACCGTTTGCCCCAGACCCTCACTTACCAACCGCAGCGGCACAAAAGTACGGTTTTGCTTCAAAATAATCTTCGTCTCATACGTTTTGGTCTGCCCATCCACGGTAGCGGTGTTTTGACCCACTGTCATGTTAACAGCATGGGCATCATTTTTAATCGACACAGCCAATTGACCGCCTGTTTTCTCCCAGCCTACCTTAGCCCCTAGCGCTTCGGATACAAAACGAATCGGAACCATCACATAATCGTTACTATCCTGAAAAGGTTTAGCATCTGGAAACTGTATTTTTTTCGCGTTTAACAAGACTTCAATGGGCTTGGTGCTGCTTGCCGCCTCCGTCGTTGGAATCGTAATTGTCGCGCCCCATAGCAACGTGACTGCGGTCAAACTCAACATCCATTTTTTCATACTCATCTCTCTATCCCCTTTGTCGGCTTAAACTTTAAACTATGTATATCATCTCTAATTTCATAAACTTATCGCATCCCCACTTTCGGAAAATACTGGATACAACTTATATATTATAGGGTTTCCCTCTTACAAAATCTACAAGAAAAACTTCTAATACAAAGTATTCCAAACAAATAGACTCTATAAAGCAATCCCTCCCCCTCAATCATAGAACTGACTCATTAAAAAGTTTTATATTTCCGCAAAATATCAACAAAAAAGGGCTGCCTCTCCCCTATGAAGGAAGAAACAGCCCGTGTGCTTCACGCGCAACAAAACTATGAATATATCAGCTTATACCACCATATGGATTATTCCAGCATCATCCAATATTTCTTACATCATAAATCATACCGGACGAAAAATCAAACGTTACTTTTTCTCACGAAACATTTCAAAGATCATTCATGTATACCTGAATTTCCAGCTTGATAGAGTTGCTCATATACGTCCTTGTTGACCATCCTCAGCCCAAACAATCTGCGGATACGCTGTCCCGGCTTGGCTTTGAAGGTCACTGTCGCCTGATCCTTACCCTCCAGATATGCAGCCGGAATAGCGGCATTCACGTTGTAAAATTTATCGGCTTCATCAAAACCTTCACTAAAATGCTCAAGCGGATGACCGTTAACCAAAATATCAAAACCACAGTTTGGCATTTCCAGCGTAGCCGTGTAGGTAATAACCAACAGCATCGGAGCAGATGGATCTGTATTCAAATCAAAAGAAAACCAGCCGTCAATTCCCGCATTCCGATAAGGTCGGTTATTCACATATCCAGTGCGAGTCGAAGCATCTCCCTGGAAGTTATGATCCCGCTCCGGCTGCATTTCTCCGGGTTGGGCAAAATCAATCGTACACTGCTCCAGAATCGCCAGCTTTTCGCGTGCCGCTGTGTATTCCTGTTCCGCCTCCTGCCACGCTTCCTTCGTAAAAATATCCCAATATACGGAATACGTACGATCATGCATTTTATACAGAGGAGACAATTCCACATCCCGAGGATGCCCTGCATTCAAGGTACGGAACGTATTCGTCTTATCCTCTACAGACTGTATCCAGGCATCCAGCTTTTCCGTTTGAGGGATAAATACCGGTGTATAGAGGAAATCCTTGGCTTTAGGATCTTCTAAGGGTCCAAGGTCGCCTGCCAGCACCAACGGTCCATACATAACAGCCGCCCGATCCGGATTATCCGGCATCTGCTCCAGCCTCAGCGACATCGGAATCGTCACCTCTACAACATCCCCGTCAATCCACGTTCTGGCGATAGAGATGAAGCTGCCCGGTTCCGATACAACCGACTGTTCTTTGCCATTTACACGAATGGTAATTCCTTTTTCAGCCCAATATGGATAGCGGATGAGTAGCGTAAATGAGGCAGGTTGATCGCATTGAATCTCCAGCGTCGTATGATCTGTATCTGGATAGGAAGTGTTTTGTTTTAGCGTAACGCCTCTGTCCTTCCATTCCAGCGTGGAAGCAATGAACTGATTGACATACAGCTTATCGTGATCGTGAAAATAAATACCGCTGCCGTAGCTCGCATGGTTTTCCATCCCTGTACCAACACAGCATGTGAAATCGTCAAATTTGCTTTCAAAATGCTTGTGCCCGCCCATCGCCAGCGACAGAAAATACGTTACGCCCCCGTGAACCGGGTCCTGCGAGGCCAAAATATGATTGAATAGACCTCGCTCATAAAAGTCGGCTTCCTTGGCGGAAACATTCCATTGAAACAGATGATTTGTCAGCTTGAGCATGTTATAGGTGTTGCACGTCTCCGTCGTATGAGGCCCGATGCGATCATTCAAGCCATCCGGCGCTCCAAAATATTCTCCAAAGCTATTCCCGCCAATGACATACGAATGATGATCCACCACCCGCTCCCAAAAAAACTCCACCGTCTCCCGGCGCTTCGTATCATTAGTCAGCTCATATTCCTTGGCAAGCCCGATCAGCTTCGGAATCTGTGTGTTGGCGTGAATGCCCTGTAAACAGTCTTCCTGCGAGCTAAGCGGGTCCAGCACCAGCTTGTGCCAGAAGCACTCAGCCAGCCGCAAGTAGCGCTCTTCCCCAGTATCCGCATACAAATCGGCCAATACCTCATTCATGCCTCCATATTCGCAAAACATCATCTGCTGCATCTGCTCATCGCTCATCGGCTTCATCATTCCTTCGAGCCAGTCCGCCAGCTTGCGCTCCACCGTCAATGCCTTGTCACAGCCTGTCAAATGGTACGCATCACGCAGGCCAGCAAACAACTTGTGTAGTGTATACAAGGGGGCCCAGGCACCGTTTAGGTCAAACCCCTTCGAGCGAATATTTCCAGCAGACACCTCTTCAAAAAGTTCCTTTCCCCCAGGAATACCGGATACATATCCGTCACCGTGCGCTGCCTGACAAACGGCTAGTTCATCCGTAATGTAATGTGCAATTTCTTTAAAACGCTCATCGCCCGTTGAAGCATACATCATGGAGCAAGCGGACAAATAATGTCCCAGTGTATGACCGGAAATAGTCATCGCTTCCCAGCCCTCATATTGAGGCGCTTTGGGCGTAAGTCCGGCATATTCCCGAAAACGCGCCAGCAGACGGTCTGGTTGAAGCTCCAACAGATAAGATCGGTTCAGCTCCATCGCCTGTTTGAAGGGACCTTCAGCCAATACCACCTCGTTCAGTGCGAACGGTCTTGCTTTCATATGGGCTTTTGCTTTAAGAGTCACTTTCCGTTCCTCCTTTAAGACGAATTTGGGACAAAAAAACGCATATCAAACACAACGAGCCGTTACGCGCCGCTGCCAAAGGTTTGCCCCCACTGCTGGTACAGCTGCGTTCTCGCCTCTGTAATGCCGGGATGAAACTGAATCAGCGCATGATTACGTGCAAAATGGACCTCACGGATCGCCTCCTGCACCCGCTGTTCCCCGCCTGCTCCACCGAGTCCAGCGGCATGCAGCATGGAAGCGGCGGCTAATCGACCTTGAGCCATCGCGACCAGCCCGCTTTCGATGCCGGTAATATTGCCGGCAACGTACAGCCCTTTGAGCGAGGTTTCCATTCGCTCACCGTGCAGTGGAACATGCCCGCCTAGCTCAGGGCTGTACACGAATTTGCACCCAGCTACCGCCGCCAGCTCAGCGAGCGGGTACAAGCCGCCGCTGAGCGCCACGAAGTCGGCGGGTTCGACGCGCTCGCTGCCAGGGATAGGCGAGCCGTCCGGTTTGACGTGGACCAGGGTCACGGATTCGACCCGGTCCTGCCCGTTGACGGACAGCACCGCCGTCCGCAACCGGATCGGGATATCCCACAGACGGAAGCCTCTGTGGGGATAGCAGCACGCGATAAGTTTCTCCATCCGCATCGCCGCTGCCAGCCTGCCGCCTGCACGCATCCAGGCGGCAGGAGCTAGCCCCGACAGCTGAAGCAGCAGCTTCGCGGAGGCTGTCGGATCTGCCGCCGCACCAGCCAGCGGATTAGCGCACGGCAGTGTAATTGCCGCCACCTTCACCCCGGCGACAGACAGCTCGCGGGCAATCGCCATCGACAATACGTTCATGCCTACGATGATGCCGCGTTCCCCCGGCTTAACGTAATGAACATTAGTCATTACTTGTGCGGCCCCGATAGACATGACGCCCGGTAACGTCCAGCCATCCAGCGGAACGGGAATTTCGGCAGCTCCAGTCGCTAGCAATACGTAATCCGCAGTGAACAATCCACAGGAAGTGGAAATTTCCCACGTTGTTGTATATTCCATACCATGCACGGAAACGCCGCAGCGAATGTCCACCCCAAGCTCCCCGCAACGGGTAATCAGCTCATCCGAAACGTGTTTTCCAACCCACCAGCCTTGACTGCCTTCCTCATGATATTGCCCGGGCATACGTCCACCCGGCTCTGTAAACTCATCCAGTACCGTGACTGGCAATCCTTGCTCAGCAGCCGATACCGCTGCGGACAATCCGGCGGGACCCGCCCCAATGACGATAAGATGCGCCATTTCATTCATGTCACAATTCTCCCTGTGATTTCATTCGATAGCTGCCGCCCGGTTTCCACCACCATACCTTCTTCCAGCTTGGTCAGGCAGGAACGGACGGTACCGAACGGATGAACCGTCAGGCGGCATTCGTTACAATGCCCAATGGCGCAGTATACGCCTCTGGCCGTACCGGATTCCTCATGCCTTCTCAGCAAACGGACACCGCTGGCCAGCAGCGCTGCTGCCAATGGTTCTCCAGCCAATCCCTGCATGGGACGACCGTCAAAAAAGAAAGATACCTGCCGCCGCTCCGGCTTTGGTCCCAAAATAGGATGATTTACAATACGCGTGCGGCTCATAAAGAACCTCCCTCTGCCAGCTGCCCGAACGTTACGGGACGCACTGGTGGCCTTTGCGATAACAGCTCCGCCTCCCGGCGGGCAGCAGGAACCTGATTGTAAAACCATGACTCCACCAATTGTCGGCATACCCTACCCTGACATGCCCCCATCGTCACCCGCGTAGCCATTTTAAGCTGGCGCACGGTGTCCATACCCATGCGGCAAGCCTGCTCCATCTGTGCGATACTCACTTCTTCACAGCGACATATGAGCAAATGACCTGATGCGCTCCCCACCGTCTCACTTCGTCCCGTCACCCGCTTACTCATAGCTGATCGCACAGGTTTTAATCGCTGAATAAAAATCCAGCGCCGCCTGGCCCTGTTCCCGGGTATGTGAACTGGATTGCTTCAGACCGCCAAACGGAGCCTGGTATTCCACACCAGCCGTCTCCTGATTAACCCGAACCATACCGGCGTTCGCCTCATCCAGAAACCGATGAGCCAACCGCAAATCGCGGGTGAATAGAGAGGCGCTTAATCCATAAATAGAATCATTGCACAGTCGAATTGCATCCTCGAAGTCGTCCGCTTGCACGACCCCCAACACAGGTCCAAAAATCTCCTCCTGAATCAACGGATGGGATGAATTGAGTCCAGTCGCCACCAGTGGACGCACATAATATCCGTTCTCTGTCCCGGCGGCGGCTCCACCTTCGGCCAAAATGTGAGCTTCCCGACGTGCGAGTGATACATAGGACATGACCTTCTCGTATTGACCTGCGGATGCCACAGGTCCAAGATACGCACCGGGGTCAAGCGCCGGAGCGATCTGTATTTTTTCCACCGCTTGGCGTAAGGCTTCCGTGAACGTCTCATAGACAGACTGTTCCACGATCACCCGGCTGGTGGCCGTGCATTTCTGCCCGGCTGAACGTAAAGCTCCGCTGATAATCATCGCCACCGCCTGTGCTACATCCGCGTCTTTCAGCACAATGGCGGCATTTTTACCTCCCATCTCGGTCTGGTATTTCATGTTACGGCGCGCGCATCGCTCGGCAATGCCCAAACCTGTAGCGGTGGAACCCGTGAAGCTGACCGCATCTAGTACCGGAAGCTCCAATAAGGCATCGCCAATACGGTTCCCCTGCCCAATGACTAAGTTCAGTACACCGGGTGGAAGCTGCACCGCCTCGAATAGCTTGGCGACCCGTACTGCAGTTAATGAAGCATGTTCGGCAGGCTTCCAGATGACCGTGTTTCCGCACAAAAGTGCAGGGGCGATTTTCCATAGCGGAATAGCTACCGGAAAATTCCACGGCGTAATAACAGCCGTTACCCCCAGCGCAATGCGCTTTGTGTATTGGAGCACTCCCGGCTCATTCGAAGGAATGACTGTACCGATGGAACGTACGCCTTCTGCCGCATAGTAGCGGAGCAGATGGACACCTCGCATGACCTCTCCGCGCATCTCGGTAATCGGCTTGCCCATCTCACGGCTGGCCAGTTCAGCTAATTCAGGTAATGCTGCTTCTAGTAACCCGGCTGCTTTGAACAGATAAACTCCCCGCGCTGCGGGACTTAAAGCAGCCCAGCCCGCCTGAGCCAGCCGTGCCGCATCCCCGGCCTGTGTAATATCGCCCGTTTCTGAAAAATGGACGACTCCCACCTCCTCCTTCAAGTCCGAAGGATTGTGAACCACCAATTCCTCGCCGGAAGGGCTCAGCCACTCACCACCGATCCAATTTCGGCTCTCCATCATCTTCACCTCCATTCAGGATGAAACCCCGCTCGGACGAACCGCCACCTCAAATGCTTCGCGAATGCGGTCATAATCCGCCTGCGGCAGCGCAAGTCTGGGCGGACGTGTCGGACCGACCGGAAATCCAGCCAGCTCCATCATATATTTGATGGACTGTACCAATTGCGGGCTGGCATCATAGTGGAACAGCGGCAGCAGCCTGCGATACAACGCGGACGCTTCTGCCATATTTCCCGCCTGTGCAAGTCGGAACAGCTCTACCCCTTCCTTGGGCAACGCATTAGGCACCCCCGAAATCCAGCCTGTCGCGCCGAACAATGCCCCCTCCATCGCTAGATTATCTACTCCAACCATGACCTCCAGCTCTGTCTGATCCAAAATAGCGTGAATACGCCGTACATCACCGGAAAATTCCTTGACTGCTACGATATTTTCAATTCGCGACAAGTCCGCAAGAATATCTGGAGTCAAGTCAACCTTGTAATCATGGGGGTTGTTATACGCAATGATCGGCAAGCCCACCTTTGACAATGCTTCATAATGGGCCGTTACCTCATGAGGCAGTGGATTGTAATTAATGGGTGGCAGTGCCATGACACCCGCAGCCCCAGCATCCTTCGCATGCTGAATCCAATGCACCGCCTGTTTGGTGGACGGAGCCGCCGAGCCGACAACAACCGGGACACGCCCTGCCGCAGCGTCAATTACGGTATGCACAACCTGCGACCGTTCCTCCGGGGACAAAGCCGCATATTCTCCCAGCGATCCTGTAGGAACCAGTCCGCTAATGCCACTTGCAATCAGATGCTCGCACAGCTCGGTCAGACGCTTATGGTCTACCTCCAGCTCTGCCGTGAACGGTGTAACCAAGGCCACATACACACCTTCAAAACGTGCCATATGCTTACCAACCCTTTCCCATCTTTATTTTCATATTCAGCATTCGGGACGGATGTAAAATGCTCACATCAGCAAAAAACCTTCTTTAAGCGGGTCCTCGGGGTCCAACACAAATTGATGATGTCCCGTCACCCAAGCCGATCCTGTAATTTGTGGAATGACTGCCGGATAAGGACCTATCTGCGTCTCGCCCACGATTTCAGCCCGAAACATGGAACCTGTGATGCTTTCATGTACAAACGGCTCATTGAAGTCCAGTTTTCCTTTGGCGTGCAACACCGCAACCTTGGCTGAGGTTCCTGTGCCACAAGGAGAACGATCGATACCTCCCGGTGGGATGACAACGACATTGCGGCAATCGGCCTGTGGAGCTACAGGCTCCCCGTAAAATTCAATATGTGTCAATCCTTGAATAACCGGATTTTCAGGATGTACGACCTCAACAACCGCATTCACCGCCTCCCGAATCTGCACCGCTGTTCGTACAATTTTTGCCCCATGGCTCTGCTCCAGTGCAAGACCGATGGAAGCCGCCTCTACAATGCCGTAAAAGTTGCCTCCATACGCAATATCCAGCGTGACTTGCCCGATGCCCTCTACCTGAATCTCCACTTCACGGCGGTACACAAAAGAAGGGATGTTTGTGAACGCTACTTGTCGCACCTTGCCCGCATCCACCTCCAGTTGCACTTGAACCGGGCCTGCCGGAGTGTCCAGCAATATTGCTTTTTTATCCGCAGCAATCAGTCCGCCCTCCATCAGCGCCGTACATACTCCAATCGTATCGTGACCGCACATCGGTAAATAGCCACCGGTCTCTATAAAGACCACACCAATATCTGCATCAGGATGACAAGGTTCTGTTAAAATGCAGCCTGACATCACCTCATGACCACGCGGCTCGAACATCAGCAAACGGCGAAAATCATCATGATGTGCTGCCATATAAGTCATTTTTTCCAGCATCGTACGACCTACCAGCTTAGGCGCGCCGTGAATGACCGTTCGCGTCGGATTGCCCCCCGTATGGGTATCAATGGTAGTAATTCTGCCTGCTACGATCATCCTGTTACCTCCCCATGAACCTCGTGGCTGGTAAAAACCTCTCCAAATCGGTCATAACGTAGCGGCTCTACCGGAATACAAGTGGATTCGCCGCGTACCATCTCGGTCACCAGCTTACCTGTAACCGCCGCAAGACTAATACCATCTCCTTCATGGCCTGAAGCGATGAATAGCCCCGGCACTTCATCCACTGCGGATACGATGGGCAAATGATCAGGGGTCCATGGACGCAAACCGGTATACGCCCTCATCAGCGGTACATTGGCCAAGGCAGGAAAAAAGCGAATGGCTCTGCGAGCGATTAAGCGAATCACCTGTTGATCGACACGTGTGTCCATACCGACAAACTGACGGCTGCTGCCGATCAGAATGTTTTGAGATGCGGTTGGCTCGAATACCAGCGCTACACCGTATTTTTCATAAAGCTCATCCACACACCGCTGACCGCCAAACTTGCTCATCAGATAGCCGAACTCCATTACCTTGCGGTTGCCAATGGAAGGCATTCGAGCAGACACCAGTATATGTCCTTTGCGCGGTATAATCGGAAGGTCCATACCGAGTGAATGACCCATGCTGCGTGTCCATACACCTGCCGCCAATACCACTGCACCTGCATGGATAACGCCATTAGGCGTCTCGACCCCGCGGACGTTCCCCCTTTCGTCCTGAAGGATGGACTGTATCGGCATGCGCGGTAATAACTTGGCCCCCATCCGACGCGCGGCCTCGGCCAGTGCATACGTCATCAACACCGGATTCACAGTGGAATCTGTCGCACACTCCAGCCCACCCGGTAAATCTTTGGCCAAATGTGGCCATTCCTCTCGCAAATCCTGATGATCCAGCATGCGAAACGGAAGTCCTTCCTGCTGCTGACGGGTTACCCACTGCTCAGCCGCTTGCATCTCCTGATCGTTTTCACAGACCAGAATACTTCCAGGCGCACGATACTCAAACTCATCCTCCAATTCCCTAGCCAGCTCTGCCACCAGTTCCTGCGATACCAACGACATTCGACTGTCAAACCCGGGCTCTTTATCGATTGCCAATATATTTCCATCACAACGGGACGAAGTGCCTCCAGCAATCTCCCCTCGCTCAGCCAGCACGACCTTCATACCGGACTTAGCTGCATAATAAGCGATGGCTGTACCGATGATTCCGCCGCCTACAATGACCAGATCCGCGGCATCATGTTTCATTCGCTTCCCTCCCTTCGGCCGTTTTAATCTGCTTATGAGGTATTATTTACAGCTTGAGCGTAAAGGTTTGCGTCACAGGCTTGCTCAGCTCATCATAATCCCGCAGCTGTACAGTGAACGTATACGTCTTGTTGCCTGCTCCGCTGTCCGCTGTTCCGCTAATCGTTCCTGTAAAGCGATCCAGTGTGAGCCCTGCGGGCAGTTGACCGCCTGTCACCGTCCAATCGTAAAACGGAACGCCTCCTTTGGCCTCCAGCTTGGCCGTGTACGCTTTGCCTTTGACGGGTGCTGGCAATTGCTTCGTTATGATTTCTGGCGCGAGGAAAGGAGTCAGGTCCTTACGCAGCGGCCAGCCAGCTTTTTCTGCTACCAGTAGCGAAAGCTTCGTGTTCATCCAGCGCCGGGTCGGGAACAGATGGCGCCAGCCTCCATTTTGTCCGCTCAATCTGTCGACTTCTGCAAGCTCTCCGGAGAGATGATAGCTGTCATCCAATGCAGCTGGTCTGTGCTGATAAGCCAGAATATCCGGATCATTGCCCGCCGCTTCCTTCAATGCTTTGACACCCGGGAATGTGTCGCTGAACACAATCGCATGACCAAATTCATGCATGATCAGCCCATGCACATCCGTCACCATGGACAGATCGGATTGATACCATTCTTCATCGTCTACGGATGTGAATGGAATCGCATCATCATAGAAATCCAGTATCAAACTATAGGAACGGTTCAGGTTCCCCGGGACGGTCACACCGTTACGTGTATGATAATTGCCGTTCGTGGCTGGAAAGCCCGTAGAATACGGCCCGTTCAGCCCTCTCATAAACACCCACATGCCTTTGTAGGGCTTATCATTTGTCACCTGTATTTCATTTTGCCAGTCGTCTCCTGGCAGATGGTTTACCTCCGCTTTGGCAGGAACCTCATCGAAAGGAGCCAGATCAAAGAAATAGAACCAGTCCTTTACCGCCAGCTCTGCGGCTTTTTTGGTAGCTGCATCATTGAAATAAGGCTTGATCGTATCGAATCTGTAGTCAAAATGGAGAGGAACTGTGGGCTCTTTATTATCGTCCTGATCCAACACGCGAATCGGAATGGACTGAGTAGTCGTGTGACCATCATTTCTGGCAACGGACATAGACAGCGTATAGTTCTCTATTTCACCGTTTCCTCCAATCCGGTCAGGATGGATGGCTAGCCGAAAATCTTTTTCCTCCTGGGCATTGGCAAAAGTCAGCGTTTTGCTTGCACCTTGCGCCGACAGCGTACTTGGCAAATCCATCATCAGCCGGGACGTGCCCTGCGCATTTAACGTAACCGTTAACGGAAAAGCAGCATCCGCTGGCGGTTTTACTTTTAGCTTCACATACGGGTTGGCCAGATATCCTTGCCAATCAACCAGATCTATACCATAATCGTTTACCGTCCGACTAAAGATGTCGATGACTTTTACATCCGACTCCGCCTCCGCATAAGCCTGTTGACCCGGAATAACTGGTGCCAAAGCCACAATGAGAGAAGCCGCTAGCGCAGTCAGCCATATTTTGGTGTGTCTTTTATGCGTGTTCATTTGATTCCCTCCATCTCATTTTTGAATGACTTGCAAACGATGATAGTTACCTATAGCGCGACTGCGTTTTATAATAAAAGCAGCTCCTTAGGCGAAGAGGTCAGTACCTTGACACCGTCATCTGTGATCAGCACATCGTCCTCAATCCGAACCCCACCGAAGCCTGGAATATAAATGCCTGGTTCCACGGTAATGACATGACCCGGTACGAGCACCGACTTACTTTCGCGGGACAGCCGTACCTGCTCATGAATCTCGAGACCAAAACCGTGGCCCAGCCCGTGACCAAACTGCTCCCCATAGCCGTAAGAGGCAATCACATCCCGCCCCAGACTGTCTCCCTCCCGACCGCTTAAGCCGGGACGAAGTCCTGCAATCGTCTTCATATTTGCTTCCAGCACAATGGCATACAATTTCTCATGTCGTTCTGAGGGCTGGCCTACGAATACGGTACGCGTGATATCGGATAGGTAACCACGCACATTTGCGCCAAAATCCATCGTGACAAACTCGTTCTGTCCAATTTCTTTGTCACTGGCCAGTCCGTGCGGCAGCGCCGAACGCTCACCTGAAGCGACAATGAACGCAAAACCGCCTGATTCCGCGCCTGCGAGCCGAAGCTGATATTCCAGTTCCGCCGCAATCCGCCGCTCTGTGACCCCAGGCTGAATATAATTCAGCACCTCCGTAAAGGCAGCATCGGTAATACGCGTTGCCTCACTTATGGTCCGAATCTCTTCTTCGTCTTTCACATCGCGCAGCCGTTCAATTACATCCTCCGTTTGCACGTACTCCAACGAGCCCAGCGCGGCTTGAAGCTGTCCCGACTGTTGAAGTGAGACATGCCTGCTCTCCAAACCCAGTCTACGAACCCCCAACTTACTTGTGAGATCAGCGATGGTCTGGAAGATTTGCGCCTCATGCCGAATCACTGAATATTCCGTTGCCTGATCTGTTGCCTGCATCATATAGCGGAAATCCGTCACTAAAAAGGCCTCTTCCTGCGTAACAAGCGCAATTCCAGCAGAGCCTGTAAATCCGGTCATATATCTTAGATTGGGCCCATGTGTAATAAGCAGTGAATCTATCCCTAGAGCCGTGAATTTCGAGCGTAACCGGGCCAGTCTGCCAGGAACACCCTGTAACGGTTTTGTCTTTTGACCGTCTTCCTCTTTCACTCGTACGCCTCCTTATTCCACATCTCTTTTCAAGGCATATGCCTTAGAACACACCAGCGCGTCCTAACTTCCTTTAGCCTTTAATCCCTGTCAATGTGATGCCTTCGATAAAATAGCGTTGTCCGATAAAAAATATCAGGACGATCGGAGCCAAAATCGTGCTGGAAGCCGCCATCAGGTAAGGCCAGTTGGTATTGTTTAATCCCCGGAAAGTCGCTAGCCCCAGCGCTAGCGTAAAATGCTTTTCGTCACTTAAGTAAATAATCGGGCCCAAAAAATCGTTCCACACATCAATAAATGTAAATATTCCGATCACGATCAATGCAGGCGAAGATAAAGGAATAATGACACGCCAGAGTACAGTCAGAGGCGTACCTCCGTCCATATAAGCCGCTTCGTCTAGATCGCGCGGGATCGTCAGCATGAATTGTCGCATCAAGAAGATGTTAAACGCCCCTCCACCAAACCATGCAGGAACAATCAGTGGCAAAAATGTATTCAGCCCGCCCAGCTCACGCCACATCACGAAAGTGGGAATGAGCGTCACCGCGTAAGGCAACATCATCGACCCGATCAGCAGGGAAAAAATCAGATTACGTCCAGGCCAGCGCAGGCGGGCAAAGGTAAACGCCGACACAATTGAGGTCAACATCACTCCTGCCAGCACACACACCTCAATCATGAACGTATTCATAAAATACCTGCCGAACGGTACTGAAGTCAGCGCCTCCGGGTAATTGCTCCATTGAAAAGGAGAGGGTATCCACTCCGGCGGGAACACGAAAATTTGCGATGTCCCCATCAGAGAGCTGCGAATAAGCCATGCAAATGGCAACAGCATTAAAACACTACCTATAATTAAAACGATATACAGTACAACACGGCTGAGTGGGAAGGGTTTGGAATGGGTGGCGGTCGCAGGACTTCGGGAACGTTCAGGCTGTGGAAGCGGATGTTGTGGTGTTTCTGAAGAATTGACAGAAGAAGTGACCTGATTCATGAACGTTCCCCTCCTTCATAGTGGACCCACTTTTTGGATGTGGAGAAAATCAGAACCGTTAGCACCATGATGACGAAAAATAAGATCCAGGCCAGCGCTGAGGCGTAGCCGATTTTAGTCTCCGTAAAGGCCGTACGCCACAAGTAGAACACATAGAACAGCGTTGAATTATTCGGCCCCCCGTTGGTCATAACATATGCCTGATTGAAGGCCTGAAAGGTGCTGATTAAAGACATGACCAGATTGAAGAAAATGGTTGGTGTCATCGAAGGAATGGTAATGTGAAAAAATTTATGCCACCTATTGCCGCCGTCTACCTCAGCTGCTTCATACAGATGAGTGGGAACCGACTGAAGTCCCGCCAAAAAGATAATGACCGTGTTCCCGATCCCCCAGGTGCTCATCATGATCAGCGAGGGTATTGCAGTGCTCTCATCATAAATCCATTTGCTCCCCGGCAGTCCAACGCCCTCCAGCAGCGAATTTAACAGTCCAAAATCCGGGTTGAACATCCACAGCCACAGCATCGTGTTGGCAATACTCGGTACAATGGTAGGTAAATAATAAATCGTGCGGAACACCGACAAACCCTTCACCTTTTGATTTAATAACAGCGCAATGATAAAAGCCGCCGCCAAGCCTAGAGGTACGCTGCCCAGTGCATAATATGTGGTCACGAACATGGATTGGGAAAAGGTATTATCTTCAGTCAAAATGGTTCGGTAATTATCCAATCCAATAAAGGTCATCTGTCCGCCAATCGTCCAATCGGTTAAGCTGAATACGAACGAGGCCGCGATCGGTCCAATTGTAAAAATCATTAATCCGAGGATGGCAGGAAGCGCGAATAGCAGACCCCAGTTTCGCTCCATGCGCATCATTCCTGATTTTGGTCGCTTCATGGGCTGTTCTCCTTTCGCAGCTGTCCCGCCGCATTATTCATCCGGGTATACGCCTTGAAGCAATGGCTGAATGATAGGTTCCAGTTCATCCAGCGCCTGCTGCGGCGTCTTCTTGTTCGTCCAGATCAGATCCAGCCCCGGGGTCAGCTTGGAACCGATATCAGGCCAGTTGCGAAGGGTCGAAGTTGACGGCTTGATCGCATAATCTCTGGCATACTCAATGCCAGCCTTTTGAAATTCCGGTGGATGTGCGGCATTGTTCGTCCATGACTGGATAGCCTGCTCATCGGTATAGTATTTTTCCTCGATAGGCATCCAAAGACCGGACTTGAACAGATCCACCTTTTCGGGATTGTTATGGTATAAATAAAATTCGAGCGCTTCTTTTGGGTGCTTGGTGCTCTGGAAAATGACCGTGGCTCCCGCAACAATCATTGTTTTGGGCTCTTTTAGCTTCGGCAGAACGCCGATACTCCATTGCAGCTGCTTGTTGTTCGAAAAATCGAGCAGAGACCATGTTCCGTCTACCACCATCGCGACCTTCCTCGTCTGGAGACGAATTGTATTGGACGGCATGTCCTGCTGCTGGATCAAATCAGGAGAAACATGCTCCTTAAAAACCAGATCCTGCAGCTTCTGAAATACCTCTACCGATTCAGGACTGTTCAGGGTATACTTTTTGCCCGTTTTGTCGGTCAAACCTCCGCCGTTGCTCGCTAAGAGCGGCCCCCAGGAGCTACGATCATTGCCGAAGGCAAAGCCGTATTGCACAATATTTTTCGGATCAAATCCGCTGTCTCCCGGATGCTTGCCGTTCTGATCCTTGGTTAGCTTTTTGGCAATTTCCAGAAATTCTTCCCATGTCCATGCTTTTTGAGGATCAGCCGGAGGGACGGGTACCCCTGCTTCTGTAAACAACTCCTTGTTGTAAAATAACTGCATCACTTCCAATGCGGTGTAATTGCCGATCGACTTGCCGGATTCACTGTAGAGATAGGAGGATTTGAGCTTGTTTTTTAATTCGGGATATTCGCCATAATAAGAGGATAAATCCAGGAGTCTGCCTTCACTTGCCCATTTCATCGTGAGGGAATCGCCCAGGTAGGCGATATCAGGAAGCTGATTGGCAGCCATTAACGTATTAATTTTCGTCGTGTAGTCACCAGGGACATGCTCGCCCTTCACCCGGATGTTCGGGTGGGATGCATTAAAGCTTTGAATCATTTTTTCCATCGCCTGCTTCTCGTCATTGCTTCCCCAGTACATAAACTTGAGTTCGACCGCATTGGGATTAGCCGGTTCGCCAGCGTTACCACTGCAAGCCGTTAGCCCTGTCAACACCGCCGTCATCACGAGAGCCATCCATGTCCGTAACCTTCGTTTCAGCAAATCAACCGGCCCCTTCCTGAACTGGTTTCTCCTTACAAGCTTATTATGCGCCGAGAGCCCAGAGCCGACCACCCAACGACTCCAGACTCTCTTTGTTTTGGTATGATTTTTTTAACAGCGCGTTTACAAAAATGTTTTACGAAACTCCGTCGGGGTCAGTCCGGTGTGCTTTTTAAAGGCAATGCTAAAATAGTTCGTATCTGTGAATCCCACAAGCTCCGCTACCTCCGCCACCTTGCGATTCGGGTCCAGCAGCAGTTCTCGGGCTCGCTCAAAGCGAACACGCGTCTGGTAGTCGGCGAAGCTTTCACCTGTAACCTGTTTGAAACGGGTACTCAAATATTTGGGGCTCATATTCATGTACTCTGCCAGACGGTTCAGCCCACCATCCTCCTGAAGGTGCTCCCGAATCCATTCCTTGGCTCGTTGAAATTTGCGTGGAATGCCCTTCTCGCGTGATTCTCGGACATGTCGACCCACCCGGACAAAATAGCGCGATACATAATCAACCATCTCGGTCCCATGTCGTAATCGGGACAGCTCCAACAACGGGTCCTGCTCCTGCATGGACGTTTGTCCTACAGATTCATCACTCTGAACGATCCGCATGACGAACAACACGAGCTGAGTGACAATCATTTTCACCTGCTTGAATGGCAACCCTGCCAACTGTCCTGACCATTCCTGTAAAATTGCATGTACGGCAGCATCATTACCGGCTCGAATTTCCGTAATCATCAGCAGTTCCTTCTCCAGTAATTGACTGCTGTTCAGCTCGGCCGCCTGAATGCTCTCATAGGGGATGATCTGGCTATAGCCCACCCAACCCCGATGCTCCGCCGCTTGCACAGCTTCCTCATACGCTTCGGGAAGTTGCTCCATCCGTTGTACGGGACGGCTAATCCCGATGGACACGCCCTGGCTCAATTGTTCCTGCACGGTCTGCCGAATCTGCTGTGCCGTCCGCTCCGCCGCCCTGCAAGATGCCATCGCCAGCAGCACAACACGCCGATCGCGGGAAACCGCTGCACTGTGCGCCTTCGCCCCGGCTGCTGCCGCAGCCTCCCCAGCCAGTCCAGCGAATACATGGCTGTTTTTATGCATGGAACCGTGTAGCTTGCTAGTTGCGGTTGCTTCCTGCTGCGCCGCCTCCTCCAGCTCGCAACACAGCACAGTATAAGGCGGCCCACTCGTCTCACTGAAAAATCTCAGCCCGTCCATCTCCCGAATGACCTCGGCTGCAGGACGCCGCTGCTGGAGCAAATCCAGCAGCAGATGCTCCCTGTACAATGGCTCCAATGAACGATGGCGGTGAATCGCTTCCTCCTCGCTTCTTCGCCATTGCGCAATACGATCCTCAGCCCGGCCCAATGCCGCTTCGAAATCCTCGCTGGTCACCGGCTTGAGCAAATAATCGACCGCTTGAAGCGAGACTGCCTGACGAATATACGTCATAGATTCGTACCCTGTCAGGAATAATAACGGGGTCTGCTGATCCTTTTCCCGAATGGTTTTTGCTACGTCCAGTCCACTCATATCCGGTAAATTAATATCCAGTAAAACCATGTCCGGTCGCTGCTCCGTATACAAACGTAATGCCGTTGCGCCGTCTCCCGCCACATCACTGACTTCCACTGACAGGCCACTTTCCGCCACCATCAGCTTCAGTCCTTCCCGAATATGATATTCGTCGTCCACAATCAGCAGCCGGTACATGCCATCCTCCCCTTTCTTATTCAGTTCGAATGGGTGCCAGCAAGGTAACCGAAGTGTACTGACCCGGCTCGCTTGTCACGGACAGTCCATATTGCGGACCATAATGCCCAAGACGTTCATGTACGTTGCGCAGTCCAAAGCCAATAGCACTTCCCCGCTCGGCATCTAGCGACTTCCGAATATCGTCCAGACGCTCGGCTCCAATACCGCCCCCATCATCACTGACCGTCAAACGCAACATATCCCCTTCCCTTGTGCCGGATAACATGATATAGCCATGGTCGGTGCGCCCTTTTAAACCGTGGTAAATAGCATTTTCGACGAGCGGCTGGAGGATTAGTTTGGGTACATAAAATCCGCAAATATCCTCCTCTACCTCGCAAATCCACTCGAACGAATTCCTAAACCTGAACTGCTGCACCTTCACATAGGCGCTTACATGCTCAACTTCCTGTCCCAAACTGATTTGCTCTCGGCCATAACTTAGTGAAATGCGAAAACATTTACCGAAGGCACCGATTACCTCTGCCATATCCCGTTGCCCATTCGCCAATGCCATTCCCTTCAGTGACTCCAGCGTGTTGTACAAAAAATGCGGATTAATCTGCGCCTGAAGCGCGCGGAACTCAGCCTGCTTACGCGACAGCAACGCTTCGTAGACCTGATCGTACAGTTCATGATTTTTTTGCATCATATGAAGAAAACGCTCCCCGATCTGCCCTACCTCATCCTTAGGATTAAAAACAACGGAAGTAGGAGCTTCGAAAGCTTGGGCTGAGCCTGTAGCATTCACACTCCCATCGACCGCCATTAATCGGCTCAATTGAAGCAGGGGGCGACGAATCGTGTCACTCAGCCGATAAGACAGCATCCAGCCCAGCATCAGTGCAACCAGAAAAGTCCAGATGGTCCAGGCACCAATTTTCCGCGCATCCTCGAACAGCACAGACTGATCGACTTTTTGCAGCAGCGTCCATTGTCCTTCATTTAACGGGCCGTAAGAGATCATCGTTTGGCGACCGTTCCATGTTCTCCAGTCCTTCGTAAGCACTGGCCTATCCACAGCCGATTTAGCAATCTGCCGCAATAGCGCTTGATCCGCAACGCTTTGCTCCGGCAATCGGTATACAGGCTCGCCCTCCTGATCCAGCACCCACATCTGGGTATTGCCGTCTGTCTCATGAAAAGCAAGCCCCCGAAACAGACTAGCCTTGTCGATTTCCAGCAGCAAAAATCCGAGGGGTGCGTAATCTCCAGTCGTTTTTCGAAGTAGCTTCCCCACATAGATGCGATCCCTCGCCATCCCGCGTCCTGATTCAAACGGCGAATGAGCCATCCACATCATGGGCCGCTCGGCGAGCAGGCGGCGATAGTACACACGTGCTTCCTCTAATGTAGGAAGGCCGCCAAAACGGACCGAAACATTCCCCTGATAGAGAGAATGCTTGAGCCCGCCATTGGCGGCATATATGAGAGAGGACGTGATATACGGCTTGGTCTGGGTTTGCGTACGGACAACCATACTGAGTGTTTCATCGTTCCGTAAATATTCATAATCATCTTCCGGCTTGGTCTCCAGCATGGACTGCACATCAGGATTGCTGAGAATGGCATTGGTCAGGTCATTCAAATCGGAAAGCGTCGCATTGACGTAATTTTCACTCATTTGCCGAGACTGCATAGCTAATGCTTCTGATTTCTCACCGATGGAATGGGCCGCGATCCGGTAAAAGGTAAAGGTCAATACCACCATCGGAATGACGGTGAGTACCAGCGTCAGTACAATAAATTTCCCACGGATTGTAGGAATCCCGGCGAACTTTTGACGACCCCGGCCTCCCATTCATCTGTCTCCCTTACACATAGGGTGGGAGCCATTCCCCGTGCGCTGCGATCAGGTCATCACACAGAGAAACGATATCATCTATGGACAGCTCTGCGGACGTGTGCGGGTCCAACATAGCAGCATGATAAATGTGCTCCTTTTTCCCGGTGATTGCAGCTTCAATCGTTAACAGCTGGGTATTAATATTCGTCCGGTTCAGTGCAGCACATTGGGGTGGCAAATCCCCGACAAAGGTTGGCGTAACCCCGTTACGATTCACCAGACAAGGTACCTCTACACAGGCTTCCTTCGGCAGATTGGTAATTAAGCCTGTGTTCATCACATTGCCACCAATGGCAAAAGGCTGATTCGTTTCGATCGCCTCAAATATATAAGAGGCATACTCGTTTGACCGTTCATGACGCAAATCCTGATCGCCCAAAAGCTCCTCACGCATCGTTTCCCATCGTGCAATCTGGTTCACACAGCGGCGCGGGTATTCATCCAAAGGAATATTGAAGCGCTCGATCAGCTCAGGGTATGCCCGTTTGATAAAATACGGATGATATTCCGCATTATGCTCGGACGATTCTGTAATGTAATAGCCGAATTTTAGCATCATTTCAAAGCGTACCATATCATGATGCTTTTCCTGCTGTTTAGCGGCGGCTCGTTTTTTAATCTCAGGATATAAATCTACACCATCCTTGCTCACTTCGAGCAGCCACGCCATATGATTGATGCCTGCGATTTTTGCCTTTACACCTTCCTGCTCCAGCCCAAGGCTTTTGAACAGCTCCGGTATACACGCCTGCACGCTATGACACAGCCCTACCGTACGGACACCGCCATAAACGTTCATTACATTCGTCAGCACTGCCATCGGATTGGTGTAGTTGAGAAACCAAGCATCCGGGCACACCTCACGCACGTCTGCCGCAAAATCGAGCATTACCGGAATCGTGCGTAAATTGCGGAAAATGCCACCAATGCCGACCGTATCGGCAATCGTTTGGCGCAGACCGTATTTTTCGGGAATTTCAAAATCCGTAATTGTACACGGATCATAGCCACCCACCTGGATGGCATTTACCACATAAGTTGCTCCACGCAGTGCTTCCTTGCGGTCAGTGTAGGAGCGGATCACACAGGTGCTCCCTGTTGTTTTTTTCAAATTGGATAAAATATTTTCTGAATCTTTCAGCCTTACGGGGTCAATATCGAACAACGCTAGTTCAAAGCCCTGCAAAGCAGGCGTCAACATACAATCGCCAAGCACATTTTTAGCAAATACCGTACTGCCTGCACCCAGAAATGTAATCTTGCTCATACTTTTCCCCCATTCACATTTTGTTCGCAGCTTTGCACTCCAAATGCAAGGATACCCACCGCCACTCTCCCCTTTATAGGAGGAAAGTGACGATGGGAAAAATTAGTCATGACTATGCGTTGTTGCCGCCCATTCAGAATACCCCCGCTGATTTAGCGGAGCTGACAGGTCGAGGCGGTAAGGCAGATGTTACCGGGGATGTCGTAGTTGGCGGGGTTACTGAATTCTCCGGGCCAACCGGTGTTACCGATGGAACCGCAGCCCCTGCCTCAATCACGGTTACCTTCGCCATTGCCTTTAACTCTGTTCCTTCTACTTTGCCCTTCAACTCAAACGAACCTGGAGCAGCATATTGTGCAGGGTCTATACCCTCCCATTCCACAGCCACCCATTTAGTGGAGCCTTCGCCATACGTAGCTTCCACTACGCTTGGCAGTTCGGGTTTTTCACCCGTACGAGTCGTCACGTTTACTTCTTTTAAAGCCGTAATTTTCTCGACTCCCGTTAGGCTTTGTGCTGTACCGGAGACCAAACCTGCTACCTCAGAAGCATTCAAAGCACGGCTGTAGATCCGGAATTCATCCACCAGACCATTGAAATAAGGATCAGGGTACTGAGATTTGCCGATAAAATTATTTTTGGTCTGTCCCAGACTGGTAGGGTTCAGAGTCAGGTTGGTATTGCGTCCCACTTCTTTTCCATCCACGTACAAAATACCTGTGGAACCCGAGAGCGTGACCGCAACATGCTTCCATACGCCTGTCGGCAGTACTGGGCCTTCAATCGTCTGCTCCTGTCCCTGCCCGTTGCCTTGGTTGGTAATGGCAAACAGCATGGTATTTCCTGCTTTAGGCGTCAGGAACATATATTCATTCGTCCCGGAGCCGAAGTCAAAAATCCGTACATAATCGCTCAGGCTGTTCGCTTTGACCCAGCCGGAAACGGTCAATTGCTGTGCCCGACTGACAATACCCGCCGGAAGTTGCACATAGCTATCCTTGCCGTTCAGGCTAACAGCATTACCTGTTTTACCCGCAGCCCATGCAGCCGTTCCCTTCACGGCAGCATCATTGCCACTGTCCGATGAATCCGCAACTACAGAACCGCTGGTTTCATCAAACTTGTAAACTGCAATCTGTTCAAGTAACGGATCCGCCGGTTCAGCTACCACCGTTACTTTAGCCTCCGCTGACAACTGAGAATCGCTGGCTGTCAGCTTGAACACATACGTTCCCGGCTCGGAAACGTCCACCTTCGTGCGAAGCGATGTTTTGCTGCTGAATGTGACCTTCGCGTCCTGCGGTCCTTCAACCAGACTCCATTCGCTCGTCACCTTGCCTTGTGGAAGTCCATCATCCGTAGCTGTGCCTTTCAGAATGATCTGATCTGGCAGCTTCACCTTCGAATCTTTGCCAGCATCCACGGCAGGTGCTTTGTTTGGATCAGGTGTGGTCGGTGTCAGCTCTACCGTGTAGGAGGATGCTGTACCCATCTCCAATTTAAGCTTGTTGGAAGGCGCATATGCATTAAACTTCCCTTGTGATTGACCGCCTACTTTAACCAAATACGTTCCTTTCTTCAAACCGTCAAATGTAATGTACGTGGAATGAGCTTGGCCTGGCGTTTGATTTTTCAACTGAAGCCACACATAATCCTTGGAAGTTGCCAGCTTGGCTTCAGTATATTGGTCCTTTTCCAGCTCGATATACATCTTTTCCGTGATCAGATTGATTCGCTTAAACAGGCCATCCAGCGGCTTGATCGTATACACGTTGCCGCTTTTGCTCACCTCTGCACCGTAGCCCGTCAATCCGAAAATAGGATCAATCGCGATATCAGCACTTAATGTTTTGAGTGCACCGAACAATCCGAGATCAGCCTCACCGCTCATGCCGCGCCAGCCGTTAAAAAGCGGAACATTTTTACCGCCGCCAGTGCCGTTCGTGCCGTTATTACCTTTTTCCGCTTGATACGTCCATGCGACCGCCCCGATGTTCTCAGGGTCCGAGCTGATTTGTCCGGAGTTAATCGCTCCGACATTGGCAATTTTAGCTGCATAGGACAACCGTTGTTGTTCCTCACGGTGATTGTCCTCATGATGGCGAATCCAGTCATCCATCGCATATCCAGCGAGCGAAGTCGTGTACTGGAAGTTAAACCAGTTCTCCCCGGTAATCGTCACCGGATCGGTGTAGTAGTACCATACGGGCATGTGACCGCGTGCCGCACGGGTTTTGGCATTGATTTTACCCATCATTTCCAGGGCTTTACTTTGCTCGCCCTCTGTATCTATATTCTGCTTGGCTAACGTATATACAGCTTCTTCCCCTGTATTGTCATAGCTATATTCAGAACCATAAGGATACTTTGTATTTTTAAAATTGTTATATTTACGATCCATTTTTTCCTTAAGATCATTCGCTTCATCATCATAGCCTTCATCATGAAGTGCCTGAATAATATCCGGTGTGGTCAGTTCGCCCATCAAACCTGTTTCCCAGTTGTACGCGACTGGCCCTTCATACAATGCTTTGAAAATGTTATACGCCCGCAGCAAATACGTTTCCTTTGGATGCTTGTAAGTAACAAGATCCGGGTATTCCTTGGCAATCTTGTACATGCTGAAATACGTGTTGTATACATGCGGATAAGCATACCCTCGATAGGTCGGTGTATCGTTAGGCTCTGGCATCAAGAAATCATGAATTAAATAATCCTCATGATGTCCGTTCATCAGATTCGTCCAGATCGCCGTTTCCAAATAATCGTCTACGGCCCGCACCTCTTTAACGACCGGAGACAGTGTGTTTTTCTCAGCCAGGAACTGTCCGTGCGTCAGACCCCAATCGTCTCCCCAGCCCCAGTAGCCGTTGAAAATGTTCCGTTTGGATTTGGTATGCATCATCCAATCGTCAAATACCTTGTCGCGCAGATCACCCGGTACATTCCATTGGGTTTTGTCGACCATAAATGTAGCGTGCCGTTGCAGCGCTTGATCAATCGGCTCGATGGCATAAAATTGTAGAACCGTTTTGCTGCCATTGCCGTATTCTACCGTTATGAAATTCGGACCCAATTTAGTAAATTTCAATTCATAAATGTGGTGTCCTCCAGCCTTGCTATCCGTCTCTGGAATAACGGTTCCGTCGGGATAGGTTACTTTGCTGATCGCCTGCTTGGAGCGCAGGTCCACCTTCGCCTTTTGATTCGTAGGCACGATCATGCCGGGTACGACTGTTGTATCCACCAAGTTTTCTTGGTACAACGTATCTTTTACATCATGCTCGTCCTTCACAGCCAGAAACTTGAAGCCATAGTTTTTGCTTTGACCGGGATTCAGGATCAGGCTTGTATTGGGCAAATAGCCCCGGTTGGTGGACTTGATGACATTGGAATGAATATAAAATACATTCAGCCCTTCCAGCCATTTACCTTCATTGGCCGGATTCCAGGCCCATTTGCTGCCCGGATGCTCCTCATCCCGCCAGTGATCCTGATATTCAAAACCCGCACCTGTTGTCGAATCAGGAATCAGCAAAAGGGAAGAGCCAATGCCGCTGGGACGCCCAGCTGTAATATAGGAGCTGTTATTGCCGACAAAGGAATGCGTCACCACTCTAGTTTCGTAGATCGCATCACCATTAGTCCATTGCTCATTAAAAGGCAGAGGCAAACCGAAATCGCCAATCTCCAATTTTTTCCCACTTGTATTCTGTACCTGTATATTCCACAACACCGAACCATTCGACTCTGCCGAATACGTTTCGATGACTTTAAAATTGCGTATGCCTTCTGCATTAGTAGAGTTCTCGTACGTGACAGTGACACGGTTACCACTGATTGTGATCTTGCGTGCGTCTGCCGACTTGTTCGTCCATGCTTTCGTCCAGCTACCTCCATCCAATCGATACGTGAACATCAGCTCCCCTAGCCACTGATGATCTGCGGTGTTCTGCTCAGGTGTAACCGTTGCATTCATCACATATTCAGTCGGGAAAGCATCTCCTTTGATACGTATGGATGAGATTTCTCCATGCTCGCCTGTCTGAATCGTTAGCTTGTCATTGGTTAGTTCATGGGCCTCTGCCGTATGCACTCCAAACAACACAGACGCTGTGGTTAAAAATAAAAACGCCGCCAATATTCCCTTAAATTTCATCAACACGGCCTCCTTTTGGATTTCGGGGTCCTTATTTGCTTGCCAATCACCTGAAGTCTCTTCATTTCGCCGCAACCTCCTTGGAAATGTAAGCGATACAACTCTATTGTACAAATCCTTGTCCATTGGTAAAATCAACATTTTCAACCGATTTATATAGGATTTCAACCTTTCGAGACCACCACTTTAACATTGAACTATCGTTTCTCGTTAGTTCAATGTTTTAATTCTACTTTAGTCCCAAAAATTTAATTTCAGTAATTATATGTTTCGCGCTGAGGGTGCTTCTCTATAGACTGGATTACAAAACGCACTTCTACTTTGATGCGAAATCCATTTCTTGGCTAGATCGATACCTTGACGGAGACGATGCTGGAGCAGAGAAGTAAATAAGTTTACTAAGGAAACCGCAGAATGCATGACAGGAATGTCATACCTTGCAGTTTCTTTTATAAGATTCGCTTCTGCTGCCAGAAGTAGAGTATAGTAGGAGTAGTTGAAAAAATATTCCAGGAGGCTACAGCCATGTCACAGGATATCTGGATTAACCTGCCGGTCAAAGATGTTGAGAGGTCAACTGCCTTTTTCAATGAGATTGGATTCCATGCGGTGAGCGTTGGTAACGAGAGATCCAAGCTTGCCATAGGCCAAACAACGATTCTGCTGTTCCCGGATGCGGCGTTTGAGCAATTCACAGGTTCAAAAACCGCAGATACTTCCAATACCGCAGAAGTAATATTTTCCATTGGCGCTGAAAGCAGAGAAGAAGTAGATGCCTTTATTCAAAAAGTAGAGTTTGCCGGAGGAAACATCTTTGGCAAGCCGAGTGAAATTGACGGCTGGATGTACGGCGCAGGATTTGCCGACCTGGATGGTCACCGCTGGAACCTGCTGTACATGGATGAGAGCAAAATGCCGAAACGCTAATATGAAAACGCCGGTCACCTGCTTAAGGTGACCGGCGTTTTTTACACCCTTATAATCTCATATCAGTAATTCAAATCAAAATGGTTGCTTAGAAGGAAAAATTCGTGGGTTAAACTTATACAAATCACCTGGGTTAGCCCGTATTAATTTATTGGTCTTACATAAATAATCAATATTAACGCATATTTGAACTAACCTGCCCGTTCGTATTATGGGATCAACCAGTTCTTTCTGGTTGATCCTTTTTGCCTTTGCTTTGAGGATTAAGGTAGCCGGGTCGAACGCACCTGCCCGTGGGACTAGATTCCGAGAGCTATAATGTTCACCTCTACTTGTCATGACCATGATTGAGGCTGGTTGGGACAAAGATCCCGTATCACATGCGATGCTATGGAGCGACAAGAAGATTTATAGAGGCTGCCGGCAAATTTACATTAAGGAGAGGTCAGATGAATCCTGTTATCGGGTTAGATATTTCTAAAGGAGAAAGCCACGGACAGGCTTTTTTAGATCGTGGAAAACCATACAAAGGAACGTTTTATTTCGAGCATACGCGAGAAGGACTCGAGAAACTCCTTCAAACTATTCGTGATGTCGAGCATGCGGTTGGACTTCGTCCTACACTGATTCTCGAGGCAACTGGGCACTACCAAAGCCCTGTCGTTCAATTCCTAGAGGAACACCACTATTTATACATTGTTATTAATCCGCTCATTTCAAATCGCCTTAGAAAGTCCCATCTTCGCAAAGTAAAAACGGATGCTGCGGATGCTTATCTTTTGGGCGATCTTTACTACAGGGAAGAGTTTGAGCCTTTTAAGAAAAGGGGCGTGCAACTGCTTAATCTGCGTTATCTGACGCGGCAATATGAGACGTTATCAAAGATGTGCGTGCAAACAAAGCTGCAATTCCAGGCGGTTCTGGATCAGGTTTTCCCTGCATACAAGGGTGTTTTCGGAGCTATGTATTCGAACGTTTCTCTTCGTTTCTTAAGTGAGTTCTCAACATCATCTTCCGTTCTGCAAGCGGATGAGGAAACCCTTAAAATCTCAATCAGAGCTCTGCTTTCTTCAAAACGAGGTCGTTCAGAAGCTTGGATTAATGAACGAGTTCAAAGGCTGATGAATGCAGCAAAACAAAATCCCTTTCAACAAACGATGTACTCTAGCCATTTAATTAATTTAAAGATTCTGATCACCCTTATTCTTCAATACCAGGAGCATCTAGCTGATTTGGAACAGAATATAGATGCCCTGGCAAAAGAGATGAAAGAGTATGATTTGATTCAGTCGATTCCTGGTATTGGCCATAAAATTGCTGCAACAATTTTATCGGAAATTGGAGAAGTCGACCGATTTGATCATCCAAAGAAACTGGTCGCGTTTGCTGGCATTGACCCCAGTGTTTTTGCTTCAGGTAAGTTCACAGCAACTCGAAATCGGATCACCAAACGCGGTTCCCGGCAGCTTCGATATGCCCTAGTTATGGCCGTGCAGTGTGGGTTGATCCGTTCTCGTAACACTCGGATTAAAGATTTTTACGACCGCAAAAGAGCCGAAGGAAAGCCTCACAAAGTTGCTCTAGTGGCATGTGCAAATAAGCTGGTTCATTGGCTGTATGCCATTTTAAAAAGTAAGAAATCATTCCGTCTGACATAACAAAAAGTTAATGGTATAACCTTCCAACACAACTCGAATTGGAAGGTTGTTTGGCATGCTTATTTTTCACTATACCATAAGGTTTCTAATTATTTTGCTGGAAATGTTGACAAGCTATTAGCTGGTATAGTTGAACCCCGAATTAAATTAAGTTTTGCTTACATTCCGTAAAAGTATTTCCCTAATACTAAGGATTTTATATGCAAAAAGTAACTTTGAACAATGGGACTGAGATGCCTATACTCGGTTTTGGTGTTTATCAGATCCAAGATGCAAATGAATGTGAACAAAGTGTTTATGACGCTATTATGGCAGGCTATCGGCTGATTGATACCGCTGCCTCTTATCTAAATGAAGAAGCAGTTGGCAGAGCGATCAAACGTAGTGGCGTGGCAAGAGAGGAGTTATTTATCACTACGAAACTTTGGGTTCAGGATACTGGTTATGAGCGTACAAAAAAGGCATTTGAAAAATCACTGGAAAATGCACCCATTCAACCGGCAAATTGAACATGCAAAATTTACGAAAGAGAATAATGTTCAGATCGAATCCTGGGCGCCTTTTGCTGAAGGGAAAAACAACTTGTTCCAGCATGAAATATTGGTATCCATAGCTGAAAAGTATAATAAATCCGTTGCTCAGGTGGTTTTACGCTGGTTGGCACAAAGAGAAGTTGTTGTGATTCCAAAGTCTGTTCGTAAAGAGAGAATTATCGAAAACTTCGATATCTTTGACTTTGAGTTAAGCCAAGAGGATATGGAGTCGATTACTACGTTAGATACGAAACAGAGCCTGTTCTTTTCACATCGCGATCCTGACATGGTGAAATGGATCGGTACCCGTAAACTCGATATCTAACCCTCTTTCAAAAGATCACCCGTAGGTTTTGATTACGCCAAAAGAACCAACAATTTAGGGTAAACGTAAACCTAATTGAAACCGCCCATCCAATAACCGGATGGGTGGTTTTTACATACTACTTCTCCTGCTCCTTTATCACCTGCTCAATCCCCAACAGAATCAGCTTCAAGCCGAACTCAAACGCCCCGTCAGTTCCCATCAGATTGAACAGCCCGTTCGTGAACATCCTCCGAAACAGTCCCACATCCGTCTCGCTCATGGAGTCCAGAAGGCGAACCATCTCCTCACCCGGATGCGTTTTCTGGTCCTTAAAGATAGCGGAGACATTGCGCTCATGCTGATAATCGTCTAGAACGAAATAGAAGACATAGTTCACAAGCGTAGTAACCACTTGCATTTTCTGCTCTTGCTCAAGCGGCGTCGATTCCACACAGAGCAGCATACGGTTGGTGAACCGGATGATATCCGGTTCGTGGGGCAGCGTCATCATCATGAGCTGCGTGGAGCAGGGATATCGGCTGAGCACGTTCCGTACCGTTACCGCAAGCCCCGTCAGCTGCTCCTTCCATTCCCCCTCGGAGTGGAACTCTTCCAGAATCATTTTCGATACCTGGTTGGCCAGACGCTGGTAGAGATGCTGTTTGCTCTTGAAGTACCAGTACAGAGAGGGAGCCTGAATCCCTAACCTGTCGGCCAATCGTCTCATGCTTAATTTCTCGATGCCCTCCTCTCCAAGAAGCTCCCACGAGGTTTCCAAAATCTTATCCTCCGAAATCTGAGGTTGCTGCTTTTTCATGTCATCCGCCCTTTTATCTAACAGTGTAAGTTTATGCTTTACAGGTTCATTGGTTCATGATACCATCTAACACTGTAAGGCACAACCTAACAGTGTTAGACTGAAAGGCAAAATAAATAGAGAAAGTAGTGATCCGCATGGATGCAGAAAACCTCCATTACTTTGAAAAAGCACCGGTCGCAAAAGCCGTAGCTCACTTCGCTATACCCATGATGCTAGGCACGTCAATGAGTGTCATTTATTCCATCTTGAATGCCTATTTCCTTGGTACACTTCACAATACTGCCATGTTAACCGCACTCGCACTGACCCTGCCGTTATTCGCAATCATTATGGCGCTAGGCAATTTGATTGGCATGGGTAGCGGTACATTCATCTCCCGTTTGCTAGGAGAGAAAAAATATGATGAGGTAAAGCATGTGTCTTCATTTGCCTTTTACAGCAGTTTAGTTCTCGGTCTTATCGTGATGGCCGTGGGTCTCCCGTTGATCAATCCAATCGTTCATGGCCTGGGAGCAACGTCTGACTCCTTCGGATTCACGAAGGACTATGTCACGATTATGCTTATTGGCTCACCATTCGTCGTATTATTCTTCACACTGGAGAATATCGTGCGTTCGGAGGGCGCAGCAATCACGTCGATGATCGGTATGATTCTCAGTGTTGTTATAAATATTATTCTCGACGCGTTAGTCATCTTCGTGCTCCATTGGGATGTGATCGGCGTTGCGTCTGCTACGGTCATTTCTAACTTGGTTGCGAGTGCATTCTACGCCTTCCATATGGGATATAAGAGCCAATTCTTAACCGTCTCCGTAAAATGGTTCAAGGCTACCAAGGACATTCTGAGCAATGTATTCAAAATCGGAGTTCCCGTCTTTATTATGAGTATCTTTTTGGGTGCAATGTCGCTCATCTTTAACCATTTTCTTGTCGAATACGGGGATCGGGCCGTAGCGGCTTACGGAATTTCATCACGTTTATTGCAATTTCCTGAGTTTATTCTGATGGGCTTATGCGAGGGAGTCGTGCCGTTGATTGCCTTCTCTTTCACAGCGAATAAATTACGCATGAAGAATACCATTGGATTTACGATCAAAGTGATTGTGGCGTTAGCAGTCGTATTTGGCATCATCGTCTATTTGATTTCCGACCACTTAATTGGTTTATTTACAAATGACTCGCAATTAATTGGAATGGGCAGCTACATTCTACATGTGACGTTCCTATCCTTGTTCATTACAGGAATGACCACATTGTTTACCGGGATCTTCCAAGCATCAGCGCAAGGAACTGCCGCGTTTATTATGTCAATTATTCAAGGAATTACTCTGATTCCTGTGTTGTTTATCGCCAATCAAATGAACGGCTTCCACGGGGTGGTCTGGTCGCTTGTCATTGCGGATGCGGTCGCATTCCTTGTTGGTGCCATCATGTTGTATGTTTTGCGGACCAAATTGCAGCCAGAATTGGATAAGTTAGTACAGTAGAAAACATATAACACCCAAGAAGGCAGGATAGGACACTCCCCGACCCTGCCTTTTTTAGGTATATGGACGGGGAATAGGGCAATTGTCATTTTAAAAAGGAAAATGCCCCCTACCTACACGATCTTGCTTATTCAGCGCCCCCATCGCCACACTCATCGGAAAGTTCTTACCTCTGAAGATCATCGTTCCCAGCGCAAACTTCGAGACGAGCAAATCCGTGCCTCCTAATCCCTTATATTTCATTTTTCAACGCTACTGTATTAACCTGTACTGCCCGTTACTTCCATGAAAGAGGGAGCATTTGCCACGGCAGTGTGCTCCCTGTTCTAAATTCAAATATCGTTTCCCGTTAGTTGAATCATTTCTGTGATTGATCCACCTTGTAGATTCTTCTGGGATGGCGGCCTGTGCAACCTGCACTGATCCACGACCTCGAACAGTCTCACTACTTCAACAACTGATTGGAGACGAGACCGAGAATCGATCATGGGCCGCTTAATAAAGCACTTGAGAAAAGCGAAGCTAGACATGGACTAACAACAACATGTATGAAATAGAAGTTTGGATATTAAAACAAAATCAACACGAGTGCATACCACACTAAGTGTTGTTACCTTCATTCGCAGCAAACTATTCTGGCTAATCGTATTGTTAGGTCACTTCGCACAAGGAAATTTTTCATCTTCACTTATGGTATGGTTCACCGCGTTGGCTGAAAGGGCAAGTTCTCAAAAAAAATAGTCTCCTTATCAGAGACTACCCGCGATCTTCCTGTTTGATAATCATACGATAAGCGGTAGCTTTTCATCATTCTTTCAAAAAAGGCAATCCTTTTGCGGGATAGCCCTTTCTTTAATTTCACTTTTTTGCAAAGAGAATAAGGTGCTGGATTCCTCCATTTGCGCTTTTGCTTACTTTAATATTGTCCTTTAATTACAAAAAACGAACCCCGAATTGTTCCAGCTAGTTTAGACTTCTGCCTAGCAAACTTAAACTTCCCTTCTAGCTCCTTTGGTACCTCCATCCCCTCAGAAAGCTTAAAACCAACAGCCCGCTTTTTAGGGTCATCCACCGTACACATGACATTGATTGCAAGACCATCCTCATAAAAAACGTAGGTAAATCGGATATTTTCCACTTGAAAACGCGACGTTTCTAAAGGTTTAGCCGCAAACGCAATATCACGTTCTTCTCTCAAAATTCGGTTCACATAATCAAGGCTCTCCTGGCTTTCGCTAGCTGGTACAACCGTAAATTCATACTTGTACTTGTTCATAAAATAACGGGCTTCATTAGCACGTAAACCAGCAAGCGCTTCTGCTACAGGTGAAGACTCTAAACCAACCGTAGATACATCTTTAAAATCAACGAGATACGACATTTCCATTCCTCCTATTCTCTCTTTACGCCCTAACAGCTTCCGCATTTCACCAAAATCAAATTCATTTCTCAAGTTGTTGTAGAAACATCCTTATAGCCAGACTTCAAATTAATTCTCTTATCTACCACATAGTATACCAAAATTGATTCAAGAGAAGATTTTGAATGGCGAATTTGTTAGTTTGTTAAATAGTGTTCACATAGACTGGTATTCACAAACACCGCTTTAAATATTCGACCAGCGAGATAATACGATACTGCCTATAGTTCCTCGAGGTCGGGAAATTAAGGACTCAGAGTATGTCCTACCAAAAAACTCTCGGCCTGTGTCCTGTACTTCCATTAAGGAGGTTCAGATTCACAAGCCAAAGATATTTTCATTCATGATGGTGGCCGTTAGTCCATGTTTGTTTGGGAAAGACCCTCTGCACGGAAGGGGGCGTACCCGCATACATAAACCAAATGAGTACGATACCTATCTATCATGAATATATAGATGCATGGCTGAAGAATCATATCGTGCCTGTAATTGCGCTAAACTTTGTAACGGTTATACACGAGCGCCAAATGAAAAAAATCGCCGGGGACGACAAGTTGTTGCGGCAGATGATCGCGGCTATGGACGAAGGCTTTCGCATGTTAGAGGCCTTACGGTATCCGCTAACGCCGGCCGCGCAAGCATCACTAATCCGCAAACGATCGGCGTTGATGCGCCTTTTTACGAAAATTTATCATAGGATGCCGATCAGCCGACTGGTTGACGGATCCGTAGGGGAAATCGTAGCTTTGAGCCGTGTGTTTCACCTTTGGAAGGAACAGACACGGGTCCCTCCCCCCCCAACTGGGACGAGTTGGAAAAGCGTTTTGAAGCCAAGGTCAACCGTTCATAACTTTTACCCTAGGAGTAATCAACCGAGGATGATCCTAGTTCTACAAAGAAGACTTTGAGCATTATAAAACAAGGGGCGTTTAGTTGCTTGAATCTTTGAAACTTAACACGACAGCATAACACGTTTACCGGTCTATATATCCAAATTAAGCTGCAGTTCCAAACCGCATTGGATCAGATATCCCCTGAATACAAAGGTGTTTATCGGGGATCTTCATTGAAGGTACGAACACCCGTACAGCAACTATCTATCCAGCAGCAATAAATACAGAATTGTTGACTACCATCACAGATAAGAATACTTTAAAAGGTGCAACTGCATTGTATGAACAACATGGTATTTCACCTGATCGAGTTGCCAATGTTGTTGCGTTCGCGATTGATCAGCCAGAAGATACGAACGTTAATGAGTTTACAATTGGACCAACAAGTCAACCTTGGTAAGTTCATCTTCTAAAGCGCAAAAGTCTGTCGAGTTTCCCAACAGACTTTTGTGCTTTCTGTGTTGAGTTGGTGAAGTAAACTTAAAACTAACTTGTCCGTTAGTTTAATAAAAAGAGCAGACTTGAAGCGCCTGCTCAACATTGTGTGTTATTTAACTATCGTTCCTCGTTAGTTGTACGCCCTATCTTAATAACGCAAAAGAACGGAGGAGATTGCCTTGGGGTTTCTACTGCTTGTAATGTCGATAGAAATAGTTTAAAAGTAAAAAAGGAGAGATGGCATAAAAATAAGCCATCTCTCCTTTTTCATCTATATAAAGCGGGTAATGGGAATCGGACCCACGCTACCAGCTTGGAAGGCTGAGTTTTACCATTGAGCTACATCCCGAAATAGATGCCGGTGAGAGGACTCGAACCTCCACGGTTTCCCTCACGATTTTGAGTCGCGCGCGTCTGCCAATTCCGCCACACCGGCTTATGAAGTTAATGGCGTCCCCTGAGAGATTCGAACTCCCGACCTTTTGATTCGTAGTCAAACGCTCTATCCAGCTGAGCTAAGGGGACTAATAAATGGAGCGGACGACGGGAATCGAACCCGCGACCCTCGCCTTGGCAAGGCGATGCTCTACCGCTGAGCCACGTCCGCAAAAACAAGATGCGCGTGGAGGGACTTGAACCCCCACGTCAAAGACGCTAGATCCTAAGTCTAGTGCGTCTGCCAATTCCGCCACACGCGCATACAATGATAATGGTGAGCCATGAAGGACTCGAACCTTCGACACCCTGATTAAAAGTCAGGTGCTCTACCAACTGAGCTAATGGCTCGTAAAACTGGTGGAGGATGATGGATTCGAACCACCGAACCCGTAAGGGAGCAGATTTACAGTCTGATGCGTTTGGCCACTTCGCTAATCCTCCAATATGGTGCCGGCGAGAGGACTTGAACCCCCAACCTACTGATTACAAGTCAGTTGCTCTACCAGTTGAGCTACACCGGCGTATTAAGTTAAATGGCGGAACCGACGGGATTCGAACACGCGATCTCCTGCGTGACAGGCAGGCATGTTAGGCCTCTACACCACGGTTCCAGAGGAAACTTCCTTAGTTGAAGTAATTGCGGGGGCAGGATTTGAACCTGCGACCTTCGGGTTATGAGCCCGACGAGCTACCGAACTGCTCCACCCCGCGACAGTAATAAATATTTATTTTTCAAATGGTGGAGGCTGAGGGGCTCGAACCCCCGACCCTCTGCTTGTAAGGCAGATGCTCTCCCAGCTGAGCTAAGCCTCCATACTGCTTATGACCCGTAGGGGATTCGAACCCCTGTTACCTCCGTGAAAGGGAGGTGTCTTAACCCCTTGACCAACGGGCCATATATCTATTATTAAGAGCTGGCGGAGAGAGAGGGATTCGAACCCTCGAGACGCTTTTGGCGCCTACACGATTTCCAATCGTGCTCCTTCGGCCAACTCGGACACCTCTCCACATGGCTCCCCGAACAGGACTCGAACCTGTGACAACTCGATTAACAGTCGAGTGCTCTACCAACTGAGCTATCAGGGAATATTGGTGGAGCCAAGGGGGATCGAACCCCTGACCTCCTGCGTGCAAGGCAGGCGCTCTCCCAGCTGAGCTATAGCCCCATCTAAAAAATCATTTTTGTATGTATAATCAATAGCCTGATAGGCGAAAAAAAATCCCCATTATGGGGTTGCTTGGCGACGTCCTACTCTCCCAGGACCCTGCGGTCCAAGTACCATCGGCGCTGGAGGGCTTAACGGTCGTGTTCGGGATGGGTACGTGTGGAACCCCTCCGCTATCGCCACCAAACATGAATTTGCTATGCAAATTCTATCGTACGGTTATTCGCTTCACGATATATCGTGTGAACGAATAGCCATGCATTTGTTGTATGTCACTTGTACATACGTTCAAGGTTACACCCTGAAAACTGGATCCGAAACTCATTTGCGTTTTATCTTAGGATAAGCCCTCGACCGATTAGTATTGGTCAGCTCCATGCATTACTGCACTTCCACCCCCAACCTATCTACCTCGTCGTCTTCAAGGGGTCTTACATACTGGGAAATCTCATCTTGAGGGGGGCTTCACGCTTAGATGCTTTCAGCGCTTATCCCTTCCGTACATAGCTACCCAGCGGTGCTCCTGGCGGAACAACTGGTACACCAGCGGTACGTCCATCCCGGTCCTCTCGTACTAAGGACAGCTCCTCTCAAATTTCCTACGCCCACGACAGATAGGGACCGAACTGTCTCACGACGTTCTGAACCCAGCTCGCGTACCGCTTTAATGGGCGAACAGCCCAACCCTTGGGACCTACTTCAGCCCCAGGATGCGATGAGCCGACATCGAGGTGCCAAACCTCCCCGTCGATGTGGACTCTTGGGGGAGATAAGCCTGTTATCCCCAGGGTAGCTTTTATCCGTTGAGCGATGGCCCTTCCATGCGGTACCACCGGATCACTAAGCCCGACTTTCGTCCCTGCTCGACTTGTAGGTCTCGCAGTCAAGCTCCCTTCTGCCTTTGCACTCTTCGAATGATTTCCAACCATTCTGAGGGAACCTTGGGGCGCCTCCGTTACTCTTTAGGAGGCGACCGCCCCAGTCAAACTGCCCACCTGACACTGTCCTCGCACCGGTTCACGGTACCAAGTTAGAACCTAGATACGATCAGGGTGGTATCCCAAGGATGCCTCCCTTCAAGCTGGCGCTCAAAGTTCTACGGCTCCCACCTATCCTGTACAGATCGTACCCAAATTCAATATCAAGCTGCAGTAAAGCTCCATGGGGTCTTTCCGTCTTGTCGCGGGTAACCTGCATCTTCACAGGTATTAAAATTTCACCGGATCTCTCGTTGAGACAGCGCCCAAGTCGTTACGCCATTCGTGCGGGTCAGAATTTACCTGACAAGGAATTTCGCTACCTTAGGACCGTTATAGTTACGGCCGCCGTTTACTGGGGCTTCGGTTCATAGCTTCGCCCGAAGGCTTACCACTCCCCTTAACCTTCCAGCACCGGGCAGGCGTCAGCCCGTATACTTCGCCTTGCGGCTTCGCACAGACCTGTGTTTTTGCTAAACAGTCGCTTGGGCCTTTTCACTGCGGCCCCCTCGGGCTATTCACCCTACCGAGGCACCCCTTCTCCCGAAGTTACGGGGTCATTTTGCCGAGTTCCTTAACGAGAGTTCTTCCGCGCGCCTTAGAATTCTCTTCTCGCCTACCTGTGTCGGTTTGCGGTACGGGCACCTTCTCCTGGCTAGAGGCTTTTCTTGGCAGTCTGAGATCATGACCTTCGCTACTACAATTTTCGCTCCCCATCACAGCCCAGCCTTACGATGTGCGGATTTGCCTACACATCAGCCTCACTGCTTAGACGGACATCCATCCGTCCGCGTCACTACCCTACTGCGTCACCCCATCGCTCATAACGGATTACGGTGGTACAGGAATTTCGACCTGTTGTCCTTCGACTACGCCTATCGGCCTCGCCTTAGGTCCCGACTTACCCTGAGCGGACGAACCTTCCTCAGGAACCCTTAGGCTTTCGGCGGATCTGATTCTCACAGATCTTTTCGTTACTCATACCGGCATTCTCACTTGAATGCAGTCCAGCGCTCCTTACGGTACACCTTCAACCCGCATTCAACGCTCCCCTACCCCTGATGCAAGCATCAAGCCATAGCTTCGGTGGTGTGTTTAGCCCCGTTACATTTTCGGCGCAGAGTCACTCGACCAGTGAGCTATTACGCACTCTTTCAATGGTGGCTGCTTCTAAGCCAACATCCTGGTTGTCTGTGCAACTCCACATCCTTTCCCACTTAACACACACTTGGGGACCTTAGCTGATGGTCTGGGCTGTTTCCCTTTCGACAATGGATCTTAGCACTCACTGTCTGACTCCCGGAACTAAATCTATGGCATTCGGAGTTTGACTGAGCTTGGTAACCCTTGCGGGCCCCGCACCCAATCAGTGCTCTACCTCCACGATTCTTCTTTCCGAGGCTAGCCCTAAAGCTATTTCGGGGAGAACCAGCTATCTCCGGGTTCGATTGGAATTTCTCCGCTACCCCCACCTCATCCCCGCATTTTTCAACATGCGTGGGTTCGGGCCTCCAGTGCGTGTTACCGCACCTTCACCCTGGACAGGGGTAGATCACCCGGTTTCGGGTCTACGTCCACGTACTCATTCGCCCTATTCAGACTCGCTTTCGCTGCGGCTTCAGCTCTTCACCTTAACCTTGCACGGGAACGTAACTCGCCGGTTCATTCTACAAAAGGCACGCCATCACCCCTAGATCGGGCTCTGACTTCTTGTAAGCACACGGTTTCAGGATCTATTTCACTCCCCTTCCGGGGTGCTTTTCACCTTTCCCTCACGGTACTGCTTCACTATCGGTCGCCAGGGAGTATTTAGCCTTGGCAGATGGTCCTGCCGGATTCATACGGGGTTTCACGTGCCCCGCACTACTCGGGATCCGTCTCGGAGGGAACAAGTTTTGAACTACAGGGCTTTTACCTTCTCTGGCGGGCCTTTCCAGACCTCTTCATCTAACCGGTTCCTTTGTAACTCCATATGAGACGTCCCACAACCCCAAGGAGCAAGCTCCTTGGTTTGGGCTAATCCGCGTTCGCTCGCCGCTACTGACGGAATCACTATTGTTTTCTCTTCCTCAGGGTACTTAGATGTTTCAGTTCCCCTGGTCTGCCTCTATTCTGCCTATGTATTCAGCAGAAAGTGACTGTCGATGAAGACAGCCGGGTTTCCCCATTCGGACATCCCCGGATCAAAGCTTGCTTACAGCTCCCCGAGGCCTTATCGTTGTTCGCCACGTCCTTCGTCGGCTCCTGGCGCCTAGGCATCCTCCGTGTGCTCTTTGTAGCTTAACCTAGTATTTACATCGTAAATACGATTTGCTTTGAATTTCGGTTCAACACTTACGTGTGAATGAAATTCAAGGCAGCTACCTTTATTTCACTTGTTTACACAAGATCAGCTTAAAGGAATATTCTAAAACGCAATTTCGTTTCGGTATCCAGTTTTCAAGGTGCAATTCGCTTCATCGAAGCGAAACCCGATGAATATTTCGGTTCCACACGAATGTGTGAATGAAGTATTCGTCGAAGCTTGAGAGTTTGAGCTCTCAAAACTGAGCAACGAGTGAGTAACAGGCCTAAACCTGAGTTTTGAAGCTAATGCTTCAAAATTGAATGTTTCCGTTGCAGGAAACGATTCTCCATAGAAAGGAGGTGATCCAGCCGCACCTTCCGATACGGCTACCTTGTTACGACTTCACCCCAATCATCTACCCCACCTTCGGCGGCTGGCTCCCTTGCGGGTTACCCCACCGACTTCGGGTGTTGTAAACTCTCGTGGTGTGACGGGCGGTGTGTACAAGACCCGGGAACGTATTCACCGCGGCATGCTGATCCGCGATTACTAGCAATTCCGACTTCATGTAGGCGAGTTGCAGCCTACAATCCGAACTGAGACCGGCTTTTCTAGGATTGGCTCCACCTCGCGATTTCGCTTCCCGTTGTACCGGCCATTGTAGTACGTGTGTAGCCCAGGTCATAAGGGGCATGATGATTTGACGTCATCCCCACCTTCCTCCGGTTTGTCACCGGCAGTCTGCTTAGAGTGCCCAGCTTGACCTGCTGGCAACTAAGCATAAGGGTTGCGCTCGTTGCGGGACTTAACCCAACATCTCACGACACGAGCTGACGACAACCATGCACCACCTGTCTCCTCTGTCCCGAAGGAAAGCCATATCTCTACAGCGGTCAGAGGGATGTCAAGACCTGGTAAGGTTCTTCGCGTTGCTTCGAATTAAACCACATACTCCACTGCTTGTGCGGGTCCCCGTCAATTCCTTTGAGTTTCAGTCTTGCGACCGTACTCCCCAGGCGGAATGCTTAATGTGTTAACTTCGGCACCAAGGGTATCGAAACCCCTAACACCTAGCATTCATCGTTTACGGCGTGGACTACCAGGGTATCTAATCCTGTTTGCTCCCCACGCTTTCGCGCCTCAGCGTCAGTTACAGCCCAGAGAGTCGCCTTCGCCACTGGTGTTCCTCCACATCTCTACGCATTTCACCGCTACACGTGGAATTCCACTCTCCTCTTCTGCACTCAAGCTCCCCAGTTTCCAGTGCGACCCGAAGTTGAGCCTCGGGATTAAACACCAGACTTAAAGAGCCGCCTGCGCGCGCTTTACGCCCAATAATTCCGGACAACGCTTGCCCCCTACGTATTACCGCGGCTGCTGGCACGTAGTTAGCCGGGGCTTTCTTCTCAGGTACCGTCACTCTTGTAGCAGTTACTCTACAAGACGTTCTTCCCTGGCAACAGAGCTTTACGATCCGAAAACCTTCATCACTCACGCGGCGTTGCTCCGTCAGGCTTTCGCCCATTGCGGAAGATTCCCTACTGCTGCCTCCCGTAGGAGTCTGGGCCGTGTCTCAGTCCCAGTGTGGCCGATCACCCTCTCAGGTCGGCTACGCATCGTCGCCTTGGTAGGCCTTTACCCCACCAACTAGCTAATGCGCCGCAGGCCCATCCACAAGTGACAGATTGCTCCGTCTTTCCTCCTTCGCCCATGCAGGAAAAGGATGTATCGGGTATTAGCTACCGTTTCCGGTAGTTATCCCTGTCTTGTGGGCAGGTTGCCTACGTGTTACTCACCCGTCCGCCGCTAGGTTATGTAGAAGCAAGCTTCTACATAACCCCGCTCGACTTGCATGTATTAGGCACGCCGCCAGCGTTCGTCCTGAGCCAGGATCAAACTCTCCATTAAAGACCAACCGAAGCTGGTTTATAGAAAGAGCGATAAGCTCATTTTGAAACTGACGAGATAAAAAATATCTCTTGTTTGATTTTGCGAACAAAATCGTTTTACTCACTCGTTGTTCAGTTTTCAAAGATCAATCACTTCCGGACATATCAACACCCGGATAAATAATATATCATACTTCGACGATTCATGCTACTGGTAAATAATACCTCGTAGGTAATCCTTTGAATTTTTGAAGTCCATCTAACTATTACATCACAGCCTATCTTACGGCCAGATACATAATATATCATTTAAGTTTGCTGATTACTACATGTAAATTATACCAATTAACAACCGAGTTATCAAAATCAGTTCTATTACTGTACTGCTTATACTTTCGAATTTGTTTTTCTCCATTAAAAGGTACCGTGAATCTTTGACCATATCTACTGCATCCGATAAATGCTTTTCATGAATAGCATTTAGATATCTTGTGACGACTTTTTGGGCACCATGCTCTTGATCAACAGTAGCGTCGAAAGTAGCTTGGTATTTGGCCGACCGACACACAAACATAAGCCATATCTACTATATGATGCATCCCCCTTTCAGTTCCAAAAAAGGGACCATTAATACGAAACGTTCCAATAATTATTTATACACATTTGGGGGACGTGAAATAGAGTAATTCATTCTCGTTCCTATAAGCATGCTTTTAGGAACGAGAATGAATTGTAATTTTTTACATTATTGAGGTATCGCCTGCAAACGCGGATTTACAACGTTAAGGAGCCTTATATTGAATTTCGTTAATCCTCCTTTAATAATTGGATACTAACCCACATCATTTAAGGCAGATTTATTGATCCAATCGGCCTCAACTGGTATGTTGGTCCTACTAGGCCTAACATAAAATAAAAAAGGCTGCCACGGCAACCTTTTTGTTTCAACTTAACTTAATGTACCCGTTAGTTCAATTAAACACTTTCTGATTTTTGGTGGAAAGCGTTAATCTTCTTTTGATGGTCGGTACGTCAATTCAACTGCTCCCTAATGTAAGGTCTTGGTATAGACATGCTTGAGAGACATCGTGTTGATGTTATCTGTAAACATCCGCTTTCCACTCATCCGCCGCTTCCAAGCACCAAGATGTTTCTTCCGGGTTGCCCTTTAAGTTTCAAAACTTCTTATCATCCATTATAATACTTTGATTCAAGAGATGCCCAATCTATTCACGTATGGTCCTCACCTGTGACAAAACTGTCGGATGCTATTAGCTAGTTTCTCCGCATGAGTAAGGACAAGCATATGATCGGCTCCTTTGATTTCGGCAAACCTAATTGCAGGTACACGCTTGAAGTGCTCGGCGATATTGTACATATCCGGCCATTCTATGGTTCCTTGTATAAATAACGTACTCGCTGCAACCTTTTCTAAACGTTCAATCGAAGGCGCCTCTGGCCAAAGGACCTCAAAGCTTCTCCACTCGGTGAATACCCTTGTCATGTAGTGATTATGCATTTCAGTCAAAAAACTTCGATGGTGGCTAGCCATCGTAGCCCGATAGATCGGTGCGGCTAAGGACAACTCTACAAGTCTTGTAATATCGGGAGCGACCGCATTCACCGATGTCATATAATTGGTAAATTCTTGCGAATATGCAAATCCCGTTAATGAAGGGGCAATTACCACTAGCCGCTCAACCATAGAAGGATATGATAACGTAAAATCAGTCGCGACTTGCCCACCGATGGAATGGCCAACAAGTGTGACAAGATCCAGTCCGAGATGTTCAAGAAGTTTGCGCAAATCCTCCACAAGTGAAGTCGGCTCTTGCATAGCAGGTGAGCGGCCGGTTCCTCGACCATCGAAGGTAATGATCTTGAATGATTTTGCCAGTCCAGGCACCATATATCTCCATACCCTTGAGTCGACACCTCCCGAGTGAATCATGACTATAGGGACTCCATTCCCCTCGATTTCGTAAAAAAGTTCCACCTTGTCCCTCTCCCCAATGTGGTAATATTTTCCTGATTACCATTTTAGCCATGGCTGAACATACAGTCTATATTAAAAAGATATCCACTATGAAGTCACTTTGAATAACTGCCCGTCGCTTAATTAATGCCTCGTCATCTTGTGTATAGAGGACGAGAGCTGCTGGGATTATGCGAAAAGTGATGAACAAACATGGCGGAGACATATCCTGGACCATCTTCTACTCAACATGCCCAAAATATTTTTTAAGCCTCTAAATCCCTCTCTTTGTCAGCAGAAAATAAAGTATTAGACTGGCTCTATAAATTGAACAGCGACAGCCGAGGACAAAAAATAAAGTCCTAGACGGTCGCTGTCCACCACCCTTCACAACCCGGTAGAAACCGCTTTCGCTATCCAAGTCTCCATACCAGTCCCAACACCATTCTCTTACGTTGCCAGACATATCGTAGTAAATTCCTAACTCGTCGTTGGGTTTCCGGGTATCGATTGATTTTGTTTTATTATTGTTGCTCTCTATAATAAGCCAGTTCCAGTCTCCAGATAAGTATTTGTCTCCGGCGTTTTTCCAATACCATTCGACCTCGTCAGCATTATTGCTTCCGCTGTATGTGTAGCCCTTGCTCGCCTGACCTCCGTCTGCAGCATATTCCCACTCCAATTCTGTAGGCAATCGGCAACCGTTAGCTCCCTCATTAATCGTTACTGTCCATTTTATATTATCGTTATCATTCTTATTTAGTCGGGTCTTTTATTATCCTTGTCTATGTTGTAATACGGTTTTAAGCCCTCTCGTATACCTCTTTGATTACAGTACTCCACAACGTCATACCAACTCACCATTTCTACTGGCAAACTGTCGCCAATGAATACCAAGGGATTACTTCCCATGACTTCAACCCACTCTTTTTGAACTACTTCATATTTGTTGATATAAAAGTTCGATAGGGCCACGCTTTTTCCAGAGTTGTTGTACTTGTTGTTCTGAAAAGTCCCACCTTCCACGAATACAAGGTTATCCCTTTTCTCAGGCTTATCTTGCGAACAAGCGCTGATCACAACCATTGGTGCTATTAAAAGGAAAATTAATAGCTTTCTCATTGATATATCCCCTTTAAGCTGATAGGGAAAATGATAGGCCATGACGGCCCGCAATTCGCCTCCAGCAGCGTCGAAGGCCGTTCGTCTAGCAGATAACGGCCTGCAACGCATCCGCACTGACGGATAGACTGGAGGAGAACGGCCATCGGCCTGTCTACAATGCTTAGAGATCAGTGTTTCCTCCATGGACCAATTCGTGTAAATCCTATCAGACAGCTTTCGGAACCCGTTTATCCCGTGAGACAGCCCCAACCGCGCCTGTTCGTTGAACAGCTTGCAGTTAAGTGGTTACCACACCGTTACGTTAGAACTCCCGCTACTCTGATACCCCTCTGTCGCCAACACCTGGTAAGACCAGTTACTTCCCAGATTCATTCCTTTGCTCGCCCACGCTTTCACGTGGTTGCTGAAAGTGATCGTGGAGTTGCCCCCGGTCGGTCTCTTCGACTGTCGAACACTCCAGTACTGAATAAACGTCGTTTTTTGGCCTTCAATGGAAGGTGCGTCGTATCGCATTGTTGTGTAGATGTCATATGTGCCCCCATCACTGGTCACCGTACCTTTATACGTTCCGGTAGGTCGATAAGTCCCCCAGCTATCAACGACGTAATATTCAATGAGTGAGTTTCTCGTCCACCCGTAGAGAGCCAAATATCCATTACCGGACGGCGCCCAGACACCGGCATTGTAGTTAATCGTTCTGTTTGGCGATCCAGTAGTCCAGCCTTTGCCGACAACAAAATTCCCGGTATCCTTCCATGTTACGCTGTAATTACCGCCTGATCCATTTACAGCATTGACCGTCCCGCCGCCATCGGTCCAATTTTGCCAATAGTCTGTCGCTGCACTTGAGGTTGTTGCAAACAACCCAAAACTCATGGAAGCTGCAAGAACTACCGTCATCATTTTCTTACTAAACTTAAACATACTCTACCTCCTAAAATTTTGTATTTGTCCCATACACTTGCTTGTTGGTTGATTCTCTTTGCAGTATATCACCTATCCGTGCCATATTCCGTATTTTTTTACTTTAACCTCCTTTCTGAGTGAAATTATAGAATAATAGCGTTTGCATATAAACCTAGCAAATTAAAGCTTTAACTCTATTATGTTTAGCTTTCTTTGAAATTTTAGAACCCGTCGAGGGTAACAATAGATACCGAGTCCCGTAACGTTGAAAGAAGGGCTTGGCTGCTTTTAATTAATTCGAGCAATATGCGAATCCATTTTTTATGTTTTCCTTTTTAGCTATTCACCTAATCAGCAACGATACCAAGTTCTTGTCCCTTTCGGCAATGGAATCAAGTCTTTTACTCCGACACCTTTGTAGTCTTTTGTTGTTGAGGATTTTCCATTGGTTCAAAATCGGGTCAGTCCCATCACCGCGGGAGCTTTATTTCTGGAATTATTCATTTTACCTTTAACGTTTAGGATTACCTGTCTGACCAAGAATAAATTCAATGCTCACCTTATATGTAGCTTCCACATGTAGTGAACTTTGGCTTGGGTGATGGATTTACGTGAGGATAAAGACTTAGCAAAACAGAATTTATAGAGAGGAAATGGCGTCCCAGTGAACGAATAAAGTCAACCGACCCTGAGTCTCAAAAAGTGAATTAAAAAATTAGTGATCTTATGGAGATGCTAAAAAAATAAACTACCAGCAGTCGATTTTGAACAAATTGAAGTCATGCTTGATTTACTAAGCGAATCAACTTCCCTACACTCGGCAGCAGCGTTCATCCACGGCTATCGAACGGGGCATTAACGATGATTGAAGTGTTTAGCGGGAACACGAGTTTATACCAAAACGAGTGTGAAGGAACCAGTAATGGATAGGAAGATTTAACGAATGAGTTCAGAAAAGAGCAGCGAGGTTAGACCACCTGCTCTTTCAAAATAAAAGCGGGCAAACCACTCCGATCTAGTATTTATAGTACCTGAGTTATAATTCGTGAATACTCCGCTAAATTGACGGGAAGCTTGGCGTTTTCGTAATAAAGAGAGTTTCCTTTTAATATAATATCTTTTTTCATCACATCATTATAGAGGACTGTTTGACAAGTCTTGCAGCTCTTATTGCATAATGATGACGTTTTCCACTCAGACATAGATGACTTGCTATACAGGATGCTGGAAAAACATCTTCGGGCAGTTGTAATGTGTACGTAAGGGTATACTAATTCCCTGCTAAAAGGGAGCACATCAGTATCAGCATCATCAATATCATTATTATTTACCAGATCATGATTGTCTTTGATATCCAGCTTATTACCTTGTATTCTATTATCATATTGAATAGCAGAAATTTTATATTTACGCATGAACCTAATATTGGGGACAAACCCTCCCGCAGTATTCTGTAAGGCAATTTTCGAATCATCATCAAGCTTGGGAAAATAGTTTGCAATAGAAGGACTTTTTTTAGCTTTATTCAGTAGTCTACCTAAAATAAGTTTAAAGCGGCCGGGATAATGATTTTCAATAAAATACAACATTCCGAAATCATTAACCACCAACTCATCAAAAATAGATGCTTCACTTACTTCCTTTAAGATGTTCACAATCGTGTTCATACTTTCATCCGTCATATAAGGAGTAATCAAGGTTAGCTTCATGTCGTGCTGCTCACAAAAGCTGATAACTGATTTTAGCTCCCTTACTGTTAAGAAAGTACGCGGGCAAAACTCCTGTCCATAATACAGACGCTGATACTGGTTCTCCACATTCGTTAATTTACGCAGGTCGTCAACCATCATCGCTTTTTCCATATTATACACTCCCCTGAACATTATGAATGCCATTTACATGGTCCAGAATTTCCGGGTAGTAGCAATGTGTAATCAATTGATCGTTTTTCCAGCTATTCTGACATATTTGCGAAGAAATCATGTGATGGTACTCTTCGAAGTTTGCCACCTCGCCGCATAAATCTATCGCTGATTTTATCATCCTGATATCACTTAAAACCTGACTTCTGTCTGAAGCTCTCCCGACCAATTTCAAGCTATCAACCGATAATTGGTTCAGATAATATAAGCTGCACACACCACAGTCACCCTTATTGTCTAAAATCCAGTTTAGCTTTTTCTCCAGCAGTGGTACATCATACGGTATGGGCGTAATACTCTCAATAACCTGATATCTCAAAACACATGGAGGATTAAAAATGACCCCATCATTGTTATTCATAAATCGAGTCCCATGCACAAAATTACAAAAGCCATCTATATAAGTACAGCCTTCATTTTTGATAAAAACCTCAAACTCTGTATTTGGTGAGCTTTCAATTATGATTTTCATTTCTGCCATGGACAAGGAACGGGGCAAAATAAGCCGATCCGCATGAAATTCTTTGGTGTACATTTCTGCTGTGTAACAGTTAAAAATCGTGCCGCCTGTACTGATATGCACATCCACATTCGTTTTCTTATCCGCAAAATAACCGGCCAAGCCCAAATCAGCAAAAATAATAGCATCCACTTCACAACGAACAGCTTGCTCCAAATAGTAATCCAGGATACCAAGCTGCTGGTTGTTATAGCAGTGTTCGTTCATCGTAAAAAATACCTGGCACCCATGAGCATGCGCTATATTCACGACCTCCGCAAGTTCAGCAAAACTGGAAAAGTTCGCATCAGGCCAAGGTCTGCGATTCAAGGCAACGATATAGTTATACCGATCCAACCATTGTTCATCAATGACGCCACAATAAAATTCTTCGGCTCCGGCCTGAATAAAAGGCACTAAATCATCAATGGTCACTAATCCTGTACAAATTCGCATATGTCTACTCCTTTACCAGAATTCCAGCCGATTTTTCAGCCAGATGATGACTAATGATCGCTTTCAACAAAACAATTGTAAACTCCCGAAACAGGACACATGCATTGCTCTGAAGCTGATTAATCAATAAATTGCAACGTCCTCCGCACATATATCTTGAAAAACAACTTTTACAAGGTGCCAAATCGTCCACAGAATCGATACATCCTATCTCGTCGCTTGATTTCTCCAAGCCCGCCTTAGCATATCTATTGCAGCGAAAAAGCGCTCCATCACCATTTACTTGAAAAGAATGTACCCCAGCTTCGCAGGGAAACAATTGGGTTTGATTCGAGTCCAACATACTCAGCATTTTTGCAATATACTCATACTCATTTAATTCACCATAAGAAGGATGGGTATGACGCAAGTTTTTAATGTGGTTTTCTCCCTCTTGCAATTCCTCCTCCGAATACAAGGGACTACAGCCCCTGTGCCATTTTTGTAGAAAAAAATCCAGGTAAGCTGTTGGGCTACTAGGTCTGTAGTCTGCAACGAATTCAGGACGTTCCAGCGGTCCTTCAATTACACTGAAATCAGTCAGATGTAACCTGCGCGCAAGCTGGGCAATTTCGGCCTGAGCCTTGTCCGTGTTTTCCAGTTGATAAACACGCTCTATTTTCACAAAATTAGAAAGGTCATTTGCTCTTTTATGATGTTTAAATTCCGAGCTATAACTGTAATCCGTGACTTCTGAGTAGGGGTTCTCCCTATGAAAATGACCATTTTCGATATCATAGCTAAAAACAGCTTTTGGGGAAACGCGAATTAAGATGACCTCGGTATTCATCCACTACAACTCCTTCGAATCCATCATTAAAGTGCTTTTGGAGGGTACCTCTGTGTTGTTGTAGCTTCTACGGAAAATGAAGACATACAAGCAAAATAAAAGGCTAAACAAGGAATAGATAATCAGGAGTACAGCAATACTGTAGCTTTCAATAAGATGCCCACTGATGATAAGCATCATAGATAGGAGAAGATTATGTACACTGTACACAGTAGATACGGTTGTCGCCCTGCTAGTTTCGCTCGTGATGCTGGTATCAATGTGACTTTGTATTTTTGGAATAATGATCCCCCAGTTAAACCGAAACAAACAAATCAATACGATCCCAAGCCAAATGGACTTGGTTAACGCCATCCCTAAAAAAACAACAGCAAGGATCAAAGGATTAAGTATATATATATACTTCCCTTTGATTAAATGTGATAACTGAGCAGAGATGAGTGGAATAATGCCGAAAAGAGCATAAATAACTCCAAAAAAAGTCGGTGAAATTTTTAAATGCTGTAGATAGGGTTGATATTGAAAGAATACTGAGGTTAGAATGATAGCTGTGAATATATAGTAAATAGAAAATAATAGTAGTTGCCTGTTGACTCTGATTTCCTGAAAGGATTCCTTCATTATTTGTAGAGGGCGAACTCGTTGAAACGCTTTTTTACCTGTTTTGTCTTCATAAACTCTCTCCTCATGAACCAGACACACAAAAAACACCGCTAAAAAATTAGAGAATGCCGAAATGTAAAAAGTAACCGAATAGCTATATTGAATAACTACTGAGCTTAGAAGAGCAGCAGCAATCGTAGACAAAATACTTGCTGAAAAAATTTTTCCGTAGCTACGGTTCAAGACATCAAGCTTGTCATGCTTTTCATGAAGCTTATAAATCAAGCCTTGTTCCGAACCTGATATGAAGGATGAGCCCAATGCAAAAATGATATGAGCTATAATAAGTAGCATATAAGTTTGTAATGATCCCATAAGAAAGATACCAATACATTGAAAAATCGCTCCGATAAGGATAGCCTTTTTCTTCCCAATCAGGTCTCCGATCATTCCCGTGGGTATGTCAAATAGTATGGATGCCGTATAGTAACTGGCCATTACAATCCCAATTTGGGTATAGTTAAGCTTAATCATATTACTAAAATAGAAAACCAAAATGGAATTATATACATAGAATGTGTTCAGAAACCTCAATAAACCAAATAATCTGACCTGACTTTCAAACTTTTTAACCACCTACGCTTCCCCTTCCTCATCAAACAGGCTTACTTCCATTTCAAGTTCCCATAAATGCTCAATCTCATTACGAATACGCTCATTTTCCTCAAAAGAATCAACTGACCAAGTCACAACTCCAGCCACATCACCGGAACTGCCGCTAAAAGACAAGCAGTCACCCACTTGTGGTAAAATATCAGCCCGCTTCACACCTTGTATCTGAAGAAAGTCAGAGCTTGGGGTGACGTGTTTAACCCTTCCTTTCTTCTTATAGAGCAGCAGATACCCGCCATTCGTCTGTGGATAATATTGATTGAAAAGCGGCTGTTCGCCGACAAAAGCGCGAGCCCCCTCCAGTAGCGGGTTTACTCCACATGTATCCTCTATACCAAAAATAATTCCTCCGCCTGCAATTCGTGCCGCTGTTTCGCAAAATAAGATCTCCTGCTGCTTAGTGACTAATAGTTCAGTATGAGCTACTCCACTTGTGATCGGCATTGCACTCAATACTTTGTTATTTGCCGCGATAAGCTGTTGGACCAAGGGCATCTCATGGTCAGGGTAAAAATACCCGCACAGTGGCTTCCCCTCCCTGCATTCCAAAGTGCTATGCGTATAGCAGGCAACTGAAGTGAATGCAACTTGGTTATTATATACAACGCTATCCATATGGAACATTTTTCCATCAATATATTGTTCAATCTCAAATTTTCCGGCATGGTCGTTAAGCAATTGTTCATATTCGTGGATGTTATCCAAATGAACCCGAAACGTATGAAGGGACCCCGCTCCGTCAATTGGTTTAATAATGGCCTCGGGAGCATGTTTAGATAAAAAGTCGATTGCATCAGCAAAGTGGTGAACGGTTCGATATTCAGGAATAAGAATAACTTTCTCTTGAGCAAGATGATTTTTCATTTTTACCTTATCTCTAAAAAAATCACCATCTCTCCCGATGACTCCACACGTAAGACCCAATCGCTCTCTAAGCAAAGCGGTAAACTGCACCAAATCCTCACTCTCGGAAAAAATACCGTTCACGGGCTTTTCATCATGCAGTGTTAGTATAAACTCAACAACTTGAGGTGATGTTAAATCTTCGACACACAAGAAATGGTGATAATGATCACTACAACGCTCAATCAAACGTTGATTATTAGTAATCAACGTTTTTTCATACCTTAAAGAGCTCAAGCCTTCATTCACAATACGAGAAAAGTTTTCGAATTTCGCGAAAATTACATAATGTTTATCCATCCCTAATCCTTTCGTTTTATTGATAGAGAGACCTGGCATTTACAAGATTCATACAAAAAGAAAGTCCCCATTTTTTCAAATATAAAAGCAAATGTTCTTCTGACAGAAAAAAAGCATAAGTTTGTTTAATTTCCTGTTCAAACTCAGCAGCCTGTATATCTGCTTGCACCTGTGTCATCCCACTTTCCCTGCTAAACTCACTATAAAATCGTAAATGCTGGCGATTGTTAAAAGGTATTTTTTGAATGGAATACATAGCAGGATCGGCAGCAATAGGAGAATTTTCAAATAGAATAAAACGGTTATATCGGATATCTATACAATAGGGAAACAGTTCCCGTAGCCGTGCTTGATTAGCAAGAGCTTCTTCACTGGTTTCACCTGGAAACCCGATCATCGCTGTTAATTTCACCGCAATCCCAGCCTCATAGCAACTCTTAATCAGCACAGGCGCATATTCAAGATCTATTCCTTTGTTCATCAGTCTGGATACCCTTGTTTCAAAGGTCTCTACTCCAAAAGAGATCATGATGCATCCTGCACGGTTTAACAGTTCAAACAATCGGGAATTAAAACCCTTTTCCAGTCTGGCACGACAGGCCCAGGATAATATAAGCTTCCTTTCTACAATTTGAGTTGCTATTTTCTCTAAATCTGTGGGTGAAATACAGCAGTCTCTGAATCGTAATACCGAAAATGTCTGTTGTTTTGAAAAATTCTCCATTAATTGCAGGATACTCTCAATACTCTCTTTCTGATAAGTACCATGCTCTTTAATAGAACAATAAGTACATCCCTTCCAGTAACAACTTACAGACGCAGCTACATTTAAAACCTCTTCCGGCATTAGAGCACTTGCAGGAAGAGAAGATAAAACGGGTAATGTTATTTTATTGGTGTAATAGTGTTTATTAGTTTCTTCAATATAAGGTTGAAGTTCTTTTTGAGTAAGTAACCAAGATAGTTCTTCCAACTTAGATGAATCCTCAACAGCTCTAACCAGTTCGCTCAATCGATAATGCTCATTTCCCAAGCCAAACGAATCCACATGAGAAAACAACAAATGATACTCCTTATCTGGAAGATTTCGCACTAATATTTTTGTATTAATCTGATCCTCCAGATTGCCGAACAGATGAATGTGTAGATTAGAGTTATATTCTTTTAACAATGAAGTCAACGAAAATAAGGGAATAACCTGATCTGGATGAAAAATTGAAATAGCAACCACCTTGACGCCTTCAGGGACAAGATCCGGTAAAATTTCTTTGAAAAAATCAAAATATGGATTGTGTTCCTTCTGTTCGGCAATCCTTAGTACCTCATCAATATTACGTAGATCCACTCCCGGATCATATAAATTCCATCGCAGCACCGCGGGTGAAATCTGTTCACTAATACGATCATAAATCTCAGCGATTTTTTGGCAGGTTTCTTCTAAATGTTCAAAATTATAAAACAGTTCAGTGTCCGTAAGATGAGTGATGATGTCCGAACGTCCCCGAAAAAAGTAATGAAATGATTCCAAATTTAAATCACGGATTTTGGTACCCACTCCTTGGTGATGTAATAAAGCAGCCGCAGCCGTAATATCGGGTGGCACAGACTGGTAGTACCATAAGGGTGGATTAATCAGCAAAATTTCGAATTGATTTTCATCCTTTTTGCTTTTCATAAGTAGTCTCTCTTTCCATCACAAATTGGATCGTATCTTCAACTTGGTGGCTCACTTTCTCTAATTCATCATAAGTATCAGCTTTAAGAACAAAAAAACCATATCTGTCCATACTGCTAGTCATCTCATCCGGTACTGTATCTCCCTCCTTCTTTTCTATAACAATCTCTATGACACCCGGCAAACGTCTGGCTTCTTCCACCCCTGATATTTGTTTGATTTTTCCACTCTTTTGATGGAAATAACGGATTCTTGAAATATCGTTTCGGGTTTCATGCAGGTACTCATCCGGTCTTTCTCCCAAAGCGCACAAAATCGAAGCCTTATGCAGATTTACTCCGTAACTCAAGCTATACAAATCAGTTATACGGTCCCCTGCAAGACGAGTAGAATATTCGATAATATAAATATGTCCCCTGGACAGCACAAATTCCAAATGACAGGGTCCTTCTGTAATTCCAAGCTCAGCCATAAGATTTATGAAGCTGTTTAATAATTGAGTGTATTTTGAAGATTCCATAGATGCTGGAAGGGTATGCTGTAGCTCAACAAAATAAGGAAGGGGAGTTTTCATTTTTTCAGTAATATGGGCAAATTTACAAGCACCTTTAAACATAAAAGCCTCGAAGCTATATTCCTGGCCTCTGATATATTCTTCTACTAGAAATGAAAGATTCGATGGATAACCGAAGTTATCCTCATTCTGAATAATCTTTTCGGCCTGCCTAATTAATTGTTCAGATGTTTGCACACATTTGACTAACATACTACTTGTCATATCAACGGGTTTAACAATAGCGGGGAATTGGATCTGGTCCAACTGCTCCTTTAGTTCGGATACGCTGTGATACAAATGGTAATCTGGATTGGATACATACTGAGAACCTTTTAGCCCGTTTCTCATACACTCTTTGCTGCGGGCATTATGGGCTACATCTGGGCGAATGGAATTCCAGCCAAACTTTTGGGAGATAATCGCGGCGACCGGTACTGCATAGTCGTGACCAGGTACAATACCCGAGTTGCGGGATATATCCGGATGCTGACTGAAAAAATACTCCATTTTCAAGTAAGTAGACTCGGCATCTGTAATGTCACTGATGATTTCAAAATGTACCAGATGCGCCTTCTCCACCTTGGGGCCGCCTTCTCTTCGAATGACAATTACAATCAACTCAAGTTCAGCGGCAAATTCAATATATTTTTCTCCAAAAAAACAAGGCTCCAGTAAAAATATAGCCCTTGAACTATTAGCAGACATACCAAAGTCCTCCTTACGATCCCTCATTGACAGGAATACAATTTTGCGACACTATTCGCTTTATTTCTTGCGTTCCAAGAAGTGTATTTTTCGAGTTCCCCCTGATATTGTTTATTAGTGATAAGGCTGGAGGGCCTACTCTAAGTCGCTTGCTTAGTACCTCCTCCACAAGTGTTGCAGTTGAAGAAGATTTTCTTTTCCAATAATCACAAATACGCTCGCCAGCTCTATTTATTAATTCCGTGGCTGCATACTCAGTGATTCTTTTACCGTCGGATGTAAAATAGTAAAGCTCACAGTCAATTCCGTAGCATGAAGCCCTCCTGAAGTTTTCCTTCACAAAAGTAACGGGAAGAAGTCTTTCTCCGCCTTTGCTTAGGCTTAAATCCAAAAGCGCATAGACTCCGAGATGCAACGCAATATCTTCCCGAAGTGTTGGCTGGATCGGTATAAATCGCGTTTCAAGCAAGCATGCTGTGGGCTTACCGCTGCCACCTACCAGTTTTAATCTCGCAATTTTCCAATTCATTTTTTGATTGAGGCTAAATGCATACCGTGGATCGGATTTCATATGTTTTTGTTGATACAAAGTTGCCCAATAATTATGGAAATTTGCATAATATTGATGAGGAAATGAAACGCGAGTAGACAGAGCTGCCAAAAATTCAGAATAGGTCCGCAAATCATAACCAATCTCCCAAATCAGGTTACGAGTTTCGAGCAATCCGGTTAATCGCCTGTCCAAAATCGGAGAATTGGCCCCAATGGCAATAAAGAGAGGTGAGATCTCAATCGTCTTGTTCAAAAGATCAATAGCAGCCTGATTATAGTTAACCTGTACATTCATTTGTGTCGACTGACACCCGCTAATTAGCTCATGAACACGACTTGATAGATCAACTTCTCCCAAATGAAGCTCAAGGTGATGTTTTCTTGAACTTTTAAACTGGTCGAGTATCATTTGATAATTTTCCCGGTCATCTGTAATTTCCAAGTCAGTAAATGAACCAGGATAGGTACCAAGACGCGCCAGTCTATTATTTTGGGCATGTGCTATGGCTGCCGCCTCTTGCTCCATTTCCTGCATTTCATTTATAAGATTTTCAAGTCCCTCTGCAAGTGTGAAAGGACGGGATACCAATTCAATTTGGCTGGCACCTATTTCCCGTTTTATAAATGTTGCATTTTCAATTACACGATTCCGGACCTTTTCATCTACCAAATTAAACTCAAAATCAAAAAGAAGGTATTCGGTTTCAAAACCCATAATTCCGGATAAATTATTTTTAGTAACCAAAATATTTTTTTCAAGCTGTCTAAGTTGTCGTAAAAAAGCCCTGTTCATTAACGCCGTTGGATTCAATGAAACGGTTTTGGACATACCCTTATTCTCCCATTTGCTCTATTGATTGAGTTGCAATAGGTAATAGTAAGAATCGTTTCCCCGTTTAAGTTTCTGTTGTTTAACTTGCACTATTTTTAGTCCAGCAGCCTTTGCCATCTCCTCTATTTCATGTTTCAATAACATCCGACATCGACAGGTACAACGGCTGGTTTCATTTTCATTTTTATAAACTGTGAAATACATCATTAAGATCTGATTAAAAACATCGATTTTGACTTCTCCATATACTTCAAATGCTTCCCCGTCGATAGTCAGTGATTTAATCACTTTAGGTGCCCCGCCATATTCCATGATTTGATGTTCCGTCACTGGCGTAACATTAACCATTCCAACCCCTTCGGCTGATAAACTTGAAGCAATTACTCTAAAAATATCAAATTGGTTTTTATACGCAGGGAACATTTGGATAGAATTATCCCCAATGTGTACGATGTCAAATTTTTGAGGGCAAGACCAATCATTTAAGTCAGAGCATACCGTATTAATCATATTTCCATGATCGTTATGCTTGTTGAGCAACAATTGCAACGATTCCGGCGAACGATCAACTACAGTTACAGATTCAATAGACTTGTTTATAAAACCAAATAAGTGTTCACCACTCCCTGAAGCCAGGTCCAAAACCCTTGCATGTATCTTCTCAGGCCAGACATCACCAATAAACTTTTGCATTTCAATCGTATCCGGACCTAGAAAATCAAAAATCAGTTCGTCTGTCTCCATGAGTCACATGCCTATCCGGTCCGTCTGCTTCCAATCTACAGGAGAGTATTGATGATCTTCCTCGCCCATAAATCTTACTGCATGGGGTGTGACTTGAAACAATACAAACTGATTTCTTTTCTCATTGCTAAAGGTTTCTTTTATCATAGGGTTGTTTTCCAAAAATAGATCTTCTTCCTTCTTTTCACTCACCCGTTTGGCCTTACCTGCCATTCTGAGCTGAGCCCCGTCTCCAAAATAAGTAAGCTCCACATTCTCACACGTCCGGATTTGTTCAACCTTATCTGTATTGCTGAAGGTAGAGAAATATATATATCCGTTGTGAACAGTCCCCGCATCTACAGGTCTTACATGAGGTTGATTATTGAATGAATCATACGTTGCCAGATAGGCAATAGAAACGTTTTTAATCCATTTTGAATATTCTTCTTGATTCATTGTATTCACCTTCACTTTACTCTTAGTTTTTAATTTCATCCGGGGCAGTCATGAGCTTGTATCCCCAGCCATCCCTTATATAATGCATTAGTACAATCGCGCGATTTAGACTTTCTGGTTTTAATATGTAAGCCGAGTCTTGTTGTTCCACCAGATTTTCTTGAATTAAAACGGACAAAAGAATATTAACATCTTTCTCCATTTCCATTACTTTTTCAAAATTAACTCCTAGATACTGCTCTAACGTTCGTTCCTCGATTTTTCCATAGGCATTCAAATGCCCCCATACAATCGTAAACGCATAATTATCGACTGTAATTTCTTCTTCGACTGAATGTGGAAGTTCTATATAATTTTTAATATAAGGAGGTGTGAAGCGTACACGATTATTATCCCAATATCCTGCAGATCCGGGTCCAAAAGCCAACACCGGCTCAGTTTCACTTATAGCATCTTTTTCATAAGGAAATATATAATCTGGTAAAGAAAAAACAGTATTATCTACTCTTATATATCCGTTTTGTTGTAAAAGTCCGCACACTTCTTCATAAACTGAGATTTTATCGGACAATGCTAAAATATGTTTTCCTCTTTTCTCGCATCGCTCGACAAATTCCTTTCCCCCTGGATAAGAGGAGTAGAAAAGACTAACCGAAATATGTTCCGGTCGTATATTCACTGTATCCCTTATGCTTTCCATGACCGTGCTCTGCGTCTGCCCCGGGATTCCGATTAGCAGATCAATATTTAACATGTCGTAATCAATTTCTCGGATCAGGCTTGCAGCCTTTATAATTTTTTCTCGTGAATAGGGCCGTCCCAGCAATTTGAGCTCTTCATTATTAAAAGACTGGGCACCGATACTTACACGATTAAATCCTTTTCTCCTGAAAATAGACAAGGTTTCTTTGGATGCGGTATCTGGGGAAACTTCGTACGCCATAAATTTCATGTGGGTAAATTGTTCTGGGGTAATCCTATTTCGAATGGAATTTATAATAGTGTCTAGCTGACTTTCATTTAGGAGGGATGGGGTTCCTCCACCAAAAACTATCGAGGTGATTGCTGATTTTGGAAATTCAGTGCATTCAATGTCCACTTTCAAGGCTTTAACATACTCATCCATTACATCGAGGTTAATCATCTCCTCTTCCGAAAATTTGGCTGTAAAGTAGCAGTATGGACAGCGCTTCTTGCAAAACGGAATGTGACAATAAATGTGAAAACGATCAATCATTCAAATCCCAACCTTCCACTTTTAAATTGTGGAGCTAGTAACAGAATTTGTTTAAATCGTGGTAGCATGTTTTACATGTTAAACCCCATTTCTTACACAATCATATGAAATAGATCACATTTACTGGAATAAGAACCATTTCAAAAAAAAAAGCATTCTTCGTTCGCTTAACAGAGCTCAAATAGCCTGCTTCAGCTTACATCAGAATACTTCTTTAAAGTCGCTTTTGGGAGATATAAAACACATATACACAAGTATGCAAAGATGATATGCATCTTGGGCTAAGCTTCCACCCGATTCAAAAACACCTTCGTCCGCTCCAACTGCGGATTGCCAAAAATCTGCTCCGGTGTACCGGATTCTGCAATTTCGCCATTATCCATAAAAATGACGCGATCCGCCACATCTCGCGCAAAATTCATCTCGTGGGTCACGATGACCATCGTCATATTCTCCTCAGCCAGCTTTTTGATGACCCGCAGCACCTCGCCTGTCAGCTCGGGATCAAGGGCCGAGGTCGGCTCGTCGAACAGCAAAATATCTGGATTCATCATCATTGCCCGGGCAATCGCCACGCGCTGCTTCTGTCCACCCGACAATCGGGACGGATACGCGTCAGCTTTATCCGCCAAGCCGACTTTGGCCAGCAGTTCGGCGCTTTGGCGGCGCAGTTCAGCCTTACTCACCTTTTTCACCAGCTTCGGAGCCAGCTCCAGATTATCCTGCACCGTCAAGTGAGGGAACAGATTAAAATGCTGAAAGACCATGCCCATACCGGTAGTAATGCCCTTAATGTCACCTGCCGGAGCGTACTGACCATTTTCCACCAGTGCTTTATCATGAATGCGGATCGTCCCGCCTGTCACATCTTCCAGGTGTACCAAACTACGGAGCATGGTACTTTTCCCTGAACCTGAAGGACCGATGACAGCTACAACCTCGCCCGCTTTAACGTTAAAGCTCACTCTTTTCAGAACGTCGAGCTTGCCGAACGATTTTTTCAAATCGATAACTTCTATTGCATTAGTATTCATATCCCGACATTCCTTTTACTCGAATTTAAAACGTTTTTCCAGCGCCCTGAAGAATAGCGTCAGCACCAAAGCTAACAACAAATAAATAACCGCTGCTACAACATAAGGTACAATCGAAAAATCGCGGTTTACAGCCGTATTGGCAAAATGCAGCAGTTCCGGTACCGCTACTGCATACAGTAGTGCCGTATCTTTTACTAATGTTGTCGCCTCATTGGTTACCGCAGGCAAAGCGATCCGTACCATTTGCGGCACAATGACTCTTATCAGCGTCTGCGACTTGCTCAAGCCCAGCACTTGCGAAGCCTCGTATTGCCCTTTATCAATCGACAACATTCCGCCTCTAAAAATTTCTGCAAAATAAGCCGCATAATTCAATACAAATGCCAGCACGGCAGCCGTTGTTCGATCCATTACCAGATACTCCCCAATGACAGGCAACATCGGCAGACCAAAACAAAAGAACAATAATTGCAGCAAAAGCGGCGTGCCGCGTATAACATAAATGTACGTGTGCATCAGCCAAGCGATTGGCTTAATCCGGCTTTTGGCCAGCAACGTAACGACAAAACCCAATGGAATAGACAAGATGAGCGTGATGAAAAATAAAATAACCGTCATCTGTGCCCCTTCAAGCATAGGCTTCATAATTCGTAAAATATATTCCATACTCATGACCTTCGACTCCTAAACCTTAGTTCAATACACTACGTATTAATTTAATACTTTATCTTCACCAAACCACTTTTTCGAAATTTCAGCAGCTTTTCCGTTCTTGTGCAGCTCATCCAAAGCGGATTGCAGCTGCGTCAACAGCTCTTCATTCCCTTTTTTCACACCGATGCCGTATTCCTCAGGGGCCAATGATTCATCAAGCAGCTTATACGTCCCTTGTTCCTTCGACATATAATACTTGGCAACGACTTCATCAATGACAACCGCATCCAGGCGACCGGTTTTCAGATCTGTCAAAGCAAGAACGTTATCCGGGTACTCAGACACTGACTTCAATTTACTTTTGATCGGATTCGCATCCAATGCATCGGCTGCTGAAGACAGCGTCTGGAGTCCCACCGTTTTGCCCGCCAGATCAGCCAGCTTGGAAAGACTGGAAGTAGCTGGTATGACAATGACCTGACTGTTTTTCAGATATGGCTTCGTGAACAGCACTTTTTCCTTACGTTCATCCGTAATGGTGTATCCATTCCAAATGAGATCAATACGTCCGCTGTTCAGCTCGGATTCTTTGGCAGACCAGTCAATCGGCTGAAATTTCACCTGTTTACCCATTTGTTCCCCGGCCGCTTTCGCATAATCAATATCAAAGCCGGTCAGCTCATTATTTTCATCTCTAAAGCCCATCGGGGCGAATTTATCATCAATGCCAATAATCAATTTACTGTCGTCCTTACCGCCGGAACATCCGGCCAACACGATCATCATCAATCCAATTAACATCGTAAACATGGCTGCTTTTCTCATCTTATTCCCCTCCAACAATGGTGACCCCCGTATCCAAGAACAGGTGGCAAACGCTTTAGTTCGTTAACACGTTATCAGAGTATCATCATAACACACCGCAGGATACTCGTCGAGAGGAATGAGCGGAATCTTAGCCTTATATAAATGGAAAACCTGTGACGAAAATTTGACCTGTGTTCTATAATGTAAAACCTTACCTTGACATGTCACCTAAACCGTCTTATTATTTCCTAGTATTCTTATATACTTTTACTTATATTAAATTTTTAGCAGCAATAGTATGTAAATCAGCTTGATAGACAGGAGAAATTAAGCCCCATGTACATTTTAAAGCGTCTTTTTACGATGTTCATTACACTGTGGATTATCGTCACTTTAACGTTTATCATCATGCACATCATTCCGGGTGACCCATTCTCGAACGATTCCAAAACCATTCCGGAAGCGGTATTGCAAAACATGCGTGCCAGGTACAATCTGGACAAGCCGCTCGCTGTGCAGTATGTGCTGTATCTCAAAAATCTGCTAGTGCTGGATATGGGCCCGTCTATTCAATCGAAAACGACGGACGTCAATATGCTCATCGCCCGAGGTTTTCCACCTTCTGCATTGCTCGGTATTCAATCCATCGTGGTCGCGATTATTGCCGGAATTTCGCTTGGAACACTGGCTGCTCTACACCATAATCGACCACTGGATTATATCTCGATGTTTATCGCCATTGTTGGTATTTCCGTACCCAGCTTCATATTGGCACCGTTGCTAATCAAGTATGTTGCCGTTCAATGGCACCTTCTTCCGGTCGCCTCATGGGGAACCTGGCAGCATACGGTGCTCCCATCGCTGGCTCTCGCTGTTTCACCTCTTGCCGTTATCGCCCGCTTTATGCGGACGAGTATGCTGGAAGTCATGCATGAGGAGTACATACGCACTGCCAAAGCGAAAGGGTTGTCTTCTTGGGCAGTAGTTCTGCGTCACGGATTACGCAACGCGTTGGTTCCGGTGCTTTCTTTTATCGGACCGCTATTCGCTTCCGTCATTACAGGTACCTTTGTCGTTGAAAAAATATTCGCCATTCCCGGCATCGGTAAATACTTCGTAGATAGTATCTTTAACCGGGATTATCCAGTGATTATGGGGACGACCATTTTCTACAGTTCCATTCTAGTCGTTACTTTATTTTTAATTGATATTTCCTATCGCCTTGTCGATCCACGAATCAAATTAGTCAGTAAAGGAGATTAACATGAAAGCAGCACCTACTGTCGAAAAGGACAGTCTGTTCAGTCTTGTAGACCGCAGCCAGATCCCCACCGCCACGTTGACCAGACCCAAAGAATCACTCTGGCGGGATCGGCTACGCAGACTTTTCAACAACAAGCTTGCTCTTTTGGGGCTTTCCCTACTAATCATGATTATTGTGCTGGCGATTGTTGGACCTTCCATGGTTTCTTATGCACCTAGTGATCAATCTCTTTTGAAGACGAATCTCTCACCTTCCAAAGAGCATTGGTTTGGCACGGATGATCTGGGGAGGGACGTATGGGCACGGACATGGGCCGGGGCTAGAATTTCACTCATGATCGGCTTTGCCGCTGCCGCCATTGATTTGGTGCTTGGCATTCTCGTCGGCTGTGTTGCTGGCTATTGTGCTGGGCAGGGTAAAACGGGCGACCGGATCGACAGCATTCTCATGCGTATTATTGAAATTTTGTATAGTATTCCTTATCTGCTAGTCATCATTCTGCTGCTCGTCATTATGAAGCCCGGTCTGCTCACGATGATTATTGCATTATCTATTACTGGCTGGGTCGGTATGGCACGTGTAGTACGTGGGCAAATCTTACAGCTGAAGCAGCAGGAATATGTGTTGGCAGCCCGTAGCTTGGGGACATCTCATTCGCGTATTATCTTCAGACATTTGCTACCAAACGCAGCGGCAATCATTATCGTGAATTTAACGTTCACTATTCCGTCGGCTATTTTTGCCGAATCGTTCCTGAGCTTTCTCGGTTTGGGGATTCAGTCTCCTTCGGCCAGCTGGGGGACGATGGCTAACGATTCACTTGGCGTTATTTTAAGCGGTCAATGGTGGCGCCTATTTTTCCCCGGGCTGATGATATCGCTCACCATGCTAGCGTTCAATACGCTTGGAGATGGGCTTCAGGATGCACTTGACCCGCGTTCACAACATTAACAACAGAGAGATCCCAATTGGACAAGGAGGGGTGTCACCATGATCCGCAGCTTCTCGCCTAACCGCAGGAAGAACGGCAGTTCCTTTATCGAAGTGCGCACACGCGGCATACCTGCGGGAAAGGAGGATGAATCAACCTCGGTACGGTGTACTTTACTTTTTTGCATAACTAACCACAATAATGGAGGAAAACCACGATGAAAAAAATGCATTGGATGACGATCATCTTACTTTTGGCCGTAACGGCTTTGGCAGGATGCTCTGGTAATACGGACAAAACAGCAAGCAACGACCCGTCCGCTGCTCCTCAAGCAGATGTCCCGCAAGAAATTACTGCCAATCTGGCAGGTGGAGAGCCTTATACGCTAGACCCTGCTTTCGCATCAGATACAACGTCCTACTTTGTGATTGATAACTTGTATGAAGGGCTGTATACATACGATAAGGCTGGTAAAATCGTAGAAGGTGCTGCCAGCAAAGTAGACGTATCTCCTGACGGCAAAACCTACACTTTTACTATTCGTGACGGTGCAAAATGGTCGAATGGTGACCCACTGACAGCTAAGGATTTTGAGTACTCCTGGAAACGGGTACTAAATCCAAAAACAGCTGCCTACGATCCTTCTGCCCTCTACTACATCAAAGGTGCCGAAGCGTACAACACAGGCAAAGGTAAAATTGAAGACGTGGGTGTTACTGCCAAAGATGATAAAACTCTTGTAGTTGAGCTGAAATCACCGCTGAGCTTCTTCCCCACGATCGCCGTGGGTCATGCTTATCTGCCAGTAAACCAATCAGTTGTTGAGAAAAATGACAAATGGGCAGCAGAAGCGGGCACAATTGTCGGCAACGGTGCGTATGTAGCCAAGGAATGGAAACATAACGAACAAATTACGCTGACGAAAAACGATCAATTCTGGAACAAAGATGCCATTACGATGGCAACGATTAATTTTAAAATGGTGCAAGACTCCACAACGTATTATCAAATGTACAAAACGGGCGATCTGGACCTGATTTTGAGCCTTCCCGTAGATACATTGGATCAGGAAAAGAGCAACAAGGAATTCCTGTCGCATCCGTCTTTTAGTGTGTACACCTATTCTTTTAACGTAAAACAAAAGCCGTTTGAAAATAAAAAAATCAGACAAGCCATTGCCTATGCTATTGACCGCGAAGCACTGGCTACCAGCGTAACCAAAGGTGGCGAAACTCCGGCTTACGGTTATGTTCCATACGGAACAACAACACCATCCGGCAAGGACTTCCGTGATGAAGCACCGAAAAAATACTATGAGTTTGACGCTGCAAAAGCGAAACAATTGCTGGCCGAAGGTCTGAAAGAAGAAGGTTTGACCAAGCTGCCACCAGTCACCTTCAAATACAACACTTCGGACAAGCATAAAAAAGTAGCTGAAGCGATTCAGGAAATGCTGAAAACAAACCTGGGTGTTGAAGTGACGCTGGAGAATCAGGAATGGAAAACGTACATTGATACCTTTAAACAGAAGAACTTCCAGATCGCCCGTATGGGCTGGGAAGGAAACTTCCTGGATCCGCTCGGCGTATTGGGGCATTATACTTCCAAAAACTCGAACAACTTTACCAACTGGAGCAACCCGGAGTATGACAAACTGATTGAATCCTCAACCTTTGAGCTTGATCCGGCAAAACGCTTTGAACAGCTCCATCAGGCAGAAGACGTATTGATGGAAGATCTGCCGATTATTCCGATCCAGTTCTCTGCGGACACTGCATTAATCAGCCCTAAGATTCAAGGTATCGTATTTGATGCTCGTTCGAACCCAGACCTGCGCTTTGCGAAACGGGTCGAAAAATAATGATTTTACGTTTTGGGATCATCGCCCTGATTGTCAGTACCTTAGGGTTTCTGTACGCCACCCCCCATCTCTTGAATGGTCGTGAACACATGGCTACTGCAAATCTGTTATTCCTGTTGGGGTTGCTGGGCTTGGTGATCGGTGCAATCTTCCACGTTCTGCAAAGCGGTTTTCTAACCCTCTTCCTGCGGGGATTTGCCGACATCGGACAGTTATTCATTCGTCAATCCAAGACATTACGAGAGGAAAATGAGCGTTTGCGTTCCGATGAATCTTTGTCAGCCTGGAAAACATCCATGTTCCGCCACCTCAAGGTATATACTTCGGGGTGCGGAGCAGGGCTTATCCTTTGCTCGATGATATTAATGGGGATGAGTTAGGTTAAAACGATTAGAAGCCTTTGGTCGGTTGGTGGGCGTTGCGCGTGCAGATTGTTCTTCCGATCGCTGTTATCCCCGGATTTCTATTGAATAGAACCTGTAAGGGTAAAATCCGGGGATAAAGGCGAACGCTTCGCTTCTTCAGAACAATTCTGCCCGCTCCGCTGGCAACCTCCGTGGAGATTCTATACGTTTTAGAGGTGTGTAAAGAAAAAGAGAGTTTCGCAAAGCGTTTGCTAGCGGAACTCTCTCTTTTTGCATTTTTTTTATATATTAAGCTTTGAAAAGGGCTCATAGTACTAGTACAACACTTAGTATCCTTAATAAATATGCTTTTCCTTCGCTTCTTGCAGCCATGACGGGAACTCGTTAAGCAATAGTTCGTACAATTCATTATCTTCCATAGATTCGATATCTTGTATTTGAAAAAAATTAGCGTTATCTACCACACGGCCTTGTATGTTGTCGAGCTTCTTTAATACACCAAAATCGGACTCACCCACACCTATAAATTGCCAGAAAATCGGCTCTCCTGACGAATCAATGACCGCGTTGTCGATGTTGTCTCCTTTTCCACGCTTCACACCGCCATCATTAATAAAAATAACAAAGGCCGGATCAGAAGAGGGTTCTTCCTTGGTGTATTTGGCGATGACATCGCGCATCACAGGCGGCTCATCATTACGACCGAACTTGGGCAAATAATCATTGGACAGAATATGTCTTTCAACATAGTTGTCAACATCATTTTCGGTAACGGAAGGCAACCGTGAAAAACGGTGATCATACACCCATACGTCCAGTACACCATCATCATCCAAAGCACTCGCTACTGCAACAATTCGTTCCAACACCTTTTGAACGGTACCATTTTTGTACAAACTTCTCATAGATCCTGAAATATCGAGCACCAATCCAACTCTCGCAGTCACATTCGTTAGATTCTTTTTAGTCAGTACCAGTTGCGCATTCTTTTTAAGTAAAGAAATACTGCTCATGTTCCCCACGCTCCTCTATGATGTTTGCGTTTGTACGTCTAGTACGTCTACTCTACCATCTGCGTCGTTCGTCGCCTCTCAGGGGAAAGTCGCTTAATTCTCCGAGTTGGTCATGTGCAGCCTTATAGATTCGAAGAATAGCTTGTACCTTGTTAAAATCATTGTCTTCGGGGCCGAATCCTTCCATATACATCTTTTGAATGATGTTTTGGAAAAAGTCCATACGTTCGCGGACGGAATCCTGCTCGATTTGCAGTACCTCTTCAAAGCTGTGTGTCTCGGCAAAATCAGACAGTTCATCAAATTCCTGTTCCTGATATCGATCTCCCCGAGTTTCGGGATTGAGATCAATAGAGGTACGCAGGGTTGATAATAAAATATTTTCGCGTGCCAGCATGACATGAAAATCTTTGTTCTTAAACAGATCCGTAACGATCAGACGGCACATTTCCTTGTTCTGCAGTAGAATCCCGTCAAAAGGATGCAGCGTCCACACACCGTAGTTAAAAAATAAATTAAAATTGAAGCTGCTGCTTCCATACTGATATACAATGTTAATTTTCGATTCGTCTATGATTTCAAATGAAAATTCCAGCATGCATTCTCCTTTTGGATTCCAATATTTAACTCTATCCTATCAGAAAATGCATGATTTTCAATAAAAAATTTTATTTCACAGAATCATTTAACTCCACAATTGAATCTGCTTTTTCGCTACTGGCAGCCACAAGTAAATAGACAATGACACAGCCCAAAATAAAAGACATCATACGCTCGCTCTCTCCTTTTGTCATTCGCTTTTTAAGAGTTTATGCACGAGAATGCTATGTATGTTCATCATGTCCTTTATTAGCTGCTGGCAAACCAAAAAAAGACGCCCTTCGGAGTCATCCCGGCGTCTTTTTCATAGATTGGTCTATTATTCTACATTGTCATCAGTTCAAAAACGAGCTAAGACCCTCAGAAGAATTACTATCCTTCAGCGGTTTGGAAGGTTCTTTCCCTTCGATCCCCAAACGTTGGCTAAGGTTGGCATTGATTGCTGTCATTTTACTTGTATAATCATGGCAGCTTTCAATAATCCGACGGTTTGATTTTTCAGACAGATCCAAAGCAGATACCAAATCACCAATCGCCTGATTCACAGCCTCCAGTGACATAGAAGGCTTGCTAAGCAGATCTGTCGTTCTCTCGGTCGTCGTTTTGAGAAGCTTCGCATTTTCCTTGAATTGATCTTCAATGGTACGGTTGGTCGCATCGACGGCTGAAATGATTTTGTCCTGATCCGCCAGCGCCATCGCGATCATAGCCGATACAGTGATCAGATTCGATGTTTTATCAATCGCATTATTTACAGAATCAATCAGTTTATCATTGTTATCATTAATAATATCCGTTGCCGCAATCGCCTGATTGTATAACAAAATCATTTCGGTCATAGACTGCGTACGAGTAACCACCTTGCGCAATCCCCGCTCCAGATGAGGCTTGCGGTTTTCATTTTCCGGCTTGGCAATCTCGGTCTCAAACAGTTCTTTCAGGCGATTACCAAAGGCGATCTTCGTCTGTAAATTGTAGATTTCTTCAATGGAGGCTTTCTTCAACTGTCTCATGCTGACGATGTTTTCTTCCAGATTATCCTTACCATCTCTCAAGGCAGTAATGATTTTCTCGATGTTCGTCTTCACCGACTGATACTTGTAAATGTAGTTTTTTAACGGGCTTTTACGCAGAAGCTTGCCAAAAAAACTCACATTTTTGCTCTGCTGGAGCGTTTCACATTCATCACGCAGCTTTAAGATCATATTGGATACCTCAGCCCGATCACCGGACATGAGGTCGTTTACCGGACGATCCAGCATTTTAAGGGTCTGCCCCGCACGTTCCTGCGTTTTAACCCCCAACTTACCGATATCATCCATTAAGGTATCCAAGCTCATGACATCGCTTTGTGATACCTTCTGAATCAGCTGTGAAGCCTCCTCAGTCACCTTCTGTTCATCTTCTTTTTTCAACTCAGCCCATGGGGTCGCCATACGCTACCTCCTATTCTAAAAAACAACTGTTCCCAAGTATAATCGTTGTTTTTCAGAGCAGCTAATTTGCTACTTTTTTATTTTCTTACAAATCGCCTACAATTCGGAACTGCTATAACGCTGGTGAATAAGCTCCGCTTTGCTCTGTAATTCCATCAGATCCTTATGCTCCACCGTGGATACAATTACTGATATTTTACTATCCACATCCCGTAATCCGTTTAACAACGTCCTCCGGTTGGTACGCTTCGCATCGCCGCTGAGCCGAAGAAACGGATTAATTAGCCCATTCAAATCCTTCAAAATCAATCTCCGAACCGTATGATTCACTTCGCTGTTGTTCAGTTCATGCAAAAGCGGAATGACCCGCTGCAAACGTGCAAATAGAGCCAGCGCCTTCTCGACAATCTCGTTATCAAGCGCATCCTTCTGTCCCTCGGAGATCACCATATCCTCCAGTACCTCCAAATACTCCATCACCTGAGCAAATTCACTGCTCACCTGATCTGGTTGACGTACTTGTCCTGTCATAGACTGCGGTCGAACGGCAGCTTCCTTTTCATGCTGCTGTGTCTCACCGACCTGCTCCTGCACCACCGGAATCACGGAACCGGTCAGATTGGGGCGAGGATGGCGAACAGCCATGATGGCGCTGTATCCTCCCAAACCAAGGATCGGAATCGCCAAACACACAAACAGTGGCAACCAAAAACTTAGTAAAAGCGCAATCAGGTAGCTAACCACAGCAATCGTGGCACCCCACATTTTTGACGTCATAGCTTGAACCTCCTGACGTAAACCCTTACCATATTGTAGAAAACAATATTTGTGTGTGTCAATGTACGGATTTACGTATGGTGATTGGCTGCTCGATATGACTGGCTAAAATATCGTATTGCGGATGAAGTGAACCGATCTCATGACCCAAAGCCGATTTCACCGCTAGATAAGGAAAGTTGATACCTGACAAACATGATACATGAAGTCCTCCGGACATCCGCGGATTGATCTCTAGCAGCTTGGCATGCTCGCCGTTATATTTTACCTGAATGTTATAATTGTACGGAATATGATACGCCTCAGCGACCTTCTGTGCCACCTCCAACAGCTCGGGATGCTGCTCCAGCAGCCGTAATCGTCCTCCTGCCTTCCTACGCGGAACTGCTGCTAGCAGCTTTCCGTTCCGGTCAGCCAGGCAGTCAATACTGTATTCGTATCCCTCCAGCAACTCCATCACCATCAGATTGGGAAATGATTCTGTGGATGACAATACGCGGTGTGCTTCCTCGAATGAAATATGATTCAGCGCATGGCCGAACAGTTCCTCCAGCGGATTACGTTCATTGTCGATGATACGAAAGCCCATTCCGCCTTCCGCATTACATGGCTTGAAGCATACCTTATGCCCAAGTGCTATTAACGACTCATAAGCCTGTTTAAACTGCTCAGCATTGCTGGCAATGGCATAATCGGGAATCGTGACAATGTCCTTTTGACGGATGGATTCATAAAACAGATCCTTTTCCATCAGTTGCTCCAGCAGTTCGGTATCTTGGCATACCATCACTTTTGTCCCAATATCATCGAACAAATAAAGATGCTTGCTAATATCGAGCATATTCCACCGTGGGATAAAGACATCAATTCCGTGCCGCCTGCAAAAATCAGCGCAAAACCGTGCGTACTCCACACCACTGGTGCGAGGCTCTACTTCAGCTACATCACTGGCCTGTAACGCCATATGCTGCGGATCAGAGTGCGTCGCATAGATCTCGAACGGAATACCGTCCTCATTGTTACGAATAGCATTCATATAATGATACGCCACTGAAAACCAGCGGTTAAAATACACTTTAACCTTCTTCACAGAGCCACGTCCCCTATCTATTCTGAAAATGAAGTTTGAGCTGCGAACACACTCCGGTGTATTTCATGAACATACGCCATGATTTCGTTCGCTGCATAAACCCCCGACACTTCTGTAAAACGATAATTGACCTCCAGCTTATCCCGCAGTTGTTCCCGATACAATTCACCATGACGCGGAGCAATCGCATAATCGGCATAGTCCAGCAGACAACGGTCTAGCAAAGAGTCACCGGACGCAACCACGGTCCCTCCATTCGTGAGGTTACGGATATGCTCCACGGCTGCCTGTTTATTCACGGCTGCAGGTACCAAATACACCTTACGACCTTGAATGGATACCTCCCAGCCCATTTCACGCATGATTCGCGCCTTCTCCAGCACCTGTTCCAGCGGCATACGATCCCGTTCAATCATGAAAGCATAGAATAACTCGTCGCAAAAGCGTTCGTTTACCACCCAATCTTCATGCAGCACCTGCCCGAACACCTGACGTGCTTCTTCCGCGTGAGCACCATCACGGCGCACTTGTTCATGAATACGTCGATTCCACTCTCGATCCACCTCGCCTCCAACGATGATGTTTCCGCCATTACTCGTCACGGCATATGCGGGAACCAACTCCGTCTGAAACACGGTGATTCGTCGATACTGTTCCATCGTCCGAGTCGTCACGGGCATAAACATCACATCTTCAGGCAGTGTCTTTAGCCATTGCAGGGCTTGTTCAGAAATAAAAGCCGATGTCGCCCCGTTTATCTGTTCCGCAGGCAACAGACCAGGGGACTCCAGCGGTACGCCAAGCGAACGTTTGGAGTAAATCAGTGTCTGATCCAGATCACTTGCGTAGATCATTCTTGTCCCCCCTTGAGCGGCTTGATAATTCCGCAGCAGGAATAAGTCAATCCTTCAAATACCTCTACGGGCACTCCACGATCCTTTGCCAGCAGCATAATATGCTGGAGATTCGGATTATCTTCGCGATCAATCAGAATTTTCCACGGCACTCTGCGCAGCAGTACACGAGTCGTCTCCCCCACTCCGGGCTTGACCAGATTGATATCCCGAATGCCAAATGCCTGCTGAATCGCCTCAATATCCCGTAAGCCCTGCCATGTCACCGCAGGCGGATTCAATGTCATTAGTTCAGCATATGCAACGGCCGCTTCAGCCACGTCTTGAAAATACCCGGATACCGTATCCACAAACGTATTGGACTGATCCACTGACCGCCAGGATTCATAAAATTTGGCCCCATGGAAATCGTCAGGGCCTATGAGATCGTCGCGTAATACCGTCCGACTCATTAAACCTGATACAGTCGAATTCAGACAAGCACTTGGAATCAAATAATCTTCTCGTGTACCAAAGGTTTCTGAACATCTGCCCGGATCGGCCAGCACCGCCAGATCATCATTTAGGCGCAACCCGTAATCCGCATTCATCTCACGGCAGGCCTCAATCAATACCTGGCGAATTGCCCCTTTCCCCGTCCAGCCATCGACAAACTGAAGTTCAATCCCCAGCCCATGCTGCTGTAAAATGTATAATATCGCATTCCGGTCAATGCCTTTGCCACGAATAATAGAAATGCTGTAATGCGGCAAGGATACGCTATACTTCCAGTCAATATAACGCTTGATCAGGATACCAATGGGCGTCCCTGCTCTAGCCAGAGAAACAATCGCCGTATTTAAGCCTCTTTTTCTCACAATCATCTCAGCCACAGAAGCTGCCGCTAATGCAACCTTTTGGGCAGATTGGGCAAGCGTTTCGTGAAACAATGCAATATACTCTGCGGTGGGCTCGTATTCCACTGGCAGCATTTCTGAATAATGGACGCCCGACTGAATCGCCTCTTCACGATCCTCCGTCCCTTTTTCCAACGTAACCCTACTCAAATCCTTCAATAAAAATGTGACATCCGAGGCAGGATAACTGCCTAGAGGTTTGGGCGGATGAATGTTCTTCTGTTGTATTTGCTCCATGAGTGCTTGCTTCATATCCGCGCTCCTTTACTCTCCTGTCTAGTTAAACCGTTAAAATAAACGACATGCACTTTATCGCAGCCCAGACGGTTCAAAGCCTCCAGCATGGGGTTCATCCGCTCTAGGTCCGACTCCCTTTCCATCAAAACGAATATTTCGTCATACTGACCAGGGTCTACATTATAAATAAAATTGCGTATCGTACTGTCCTCAGGCGATGGATATGTCACACCACAAGCGACTCCATACCCTTCTTCTCGGTGGGGATATACCGGGCTGCGTGTCGTCGATTGAAAATACACATCCGGGCCTAACTCTGCTGCAATCCGCATTGGAATGTACATGAATTCTCCCGTGCCCATAACCAGCGTGCGTTGCCCAGAACGAAGTTGCTTCAGTCGTTCGGCTGTACGCGTGATTTCTGCATCCAACGCTGAATTGTCAATGGATTGTAGACCAAAACGGCCTGTATATTTTAGATAAGGAGCTGTATTGGTGTACCCGTCCGTTGACATGGAGCTGTGTACTACCCGCTCAAAACCGGAAGCCTCCTGTTCAAAACGGTGGTCAATTATTCCAGAAGCATCTTTATTAACCTCTGCCATGCTAGTGGCTGCATGTTCTGGGTTCCCAGCCTGTCCAGCATATTCTGCGTGATCCAGTATTGGTACTCCCTGTACCTCAATCTTTCCTTTGAGCAAGCTTAAAGGCGTAATCGTAATGCCTAGCTCTACCTCCAGATCAGCGAAAGCCTGCTCGTCGCTGTCTGTCCGCCAATCCAATAACGAAGCAATCACATACTGTTTACGCGGAAAATGCTCCTGAATATCCCGTATGATATTAAGCGTTGTTTTCCCCGTCGTAATTTCATCATCTACCAGCACAATCGGGCCATCACCCGCAAAAGCACCTTCATCCAGTGCATAGCAACGATGATCAACAGCGTGCGAATGCTCTTCTTCAAACCGAATAATAGGCCGAAGGCCCGGGATATCCTCGCGTGTCGTATGAATATACGAGGTACCGTCGTCAAACAACCGATACATACTGTGTCCCAGTGCTGTAGCCGTCTCGGCAAAACCAACAAACTTGATCGGCTCCGTAAAAGCAAAAGCTAAACGCTCATCCATCAGCTTTCGATAGGCCTCTTTCGCATAGTCTGGGTTAAGTAGTCCTCTCACGGCCTCTCCAATCAGTTCATCCATCTGTTGTCCCGCTTGTGGGACAAGCTCCTTATATAGCAGGATCGCCAGCGCCGCACCACTGAGCAGAGAGGTGTATGGGTTTACCGGAATATGCTTGCCCAGCACCTTGCTGACAAATAAAAATGAACGCTTTTTATTGACCCGTGCCGCCATCGCAAACAGCTTGTCCACAGGAAGACGGAATGGATTATGAGTCTCCGTAATTTTAACGCTGAACTGCTCCAGGATTGGCAGCAGATGTGTTTTCGTGGTTGGGTAAGAGACTGACAAAATGTTGTTGTTCATGTAACACCCCGTATACTTTTGATCTATTGATAATTCGATGAGCCCAATTCAAATGCGGCTTAATTTCATTCATTTTGTTGGCATAGGTACTTTTGAATACCCCCAGACTACCATCGTTACGCTCAACAATTTCAAGTGCATCCATATACTCTTCATGTGTCACCGCATACATGGCCTGTACCGGCTTAATATGGGAGGGATGAATAATCGTTTTGCCGATAATCCCATTCTCTTTGTCCATCATGACTTCTCGGATCAGTCCGTCTACGGCATCTGATATGAAGTCCATCCGCAAGTGTCGGCCCGGCTTCCCAAGTGCATCTTCGAAAGGAGATACTCTTAATTGAGGTTTAAAGACACGTTCTCGGTGAGAGAAATATTCCCATACAGGACCGGAAATGACGTAATTTGAGCCCACGCGTCCAAACAAGTTAATAATATCTGCGATGCAATCCCGAATGACGGCAATTTCATAAATCGTAATATCCGGGCTGCGTCTCAAGCCATATAGACTGGAAAAATCGGTTGCTCCAATGCGTACATTCAACACATATTCCTGGTACTCGTCTAAGATTTCTTTAATCGACAACAGCTCTTTCCAGCGGGATTCCCGATAAATGATTTTGGAGCTTTCAAGAATCGGTAGCCCGTACAGCACAGGCATGTTGTTTTCGTTTCCTGCCCCTGTATGCATACTCCGGTTATATTCTGCAATGAGTGCAAAATACGCTCGTCCATTATCAGAAGAGAACTTGGGTAAGACAAAGCCCGTGAGCAGCGACAAAGATTCACCCAAACCGTTCAGTAGTCGTTCCAACTGCTCCACAGAGCGCACACGCACAAATAACAAAGGTAATTGCTGTTCACTCATCATCCCCGTCCGTACATAAGACAATAGTTGAAACAGCTGCTGCGCCAGCGATTGTTCCGCCTGCCCGACCTGCTGATCCCCTATCGCATCCTCCAAATCCAAAATGACCGTTGTTAACCCTTCATGTTTTCCATTTTTGATCTCTTCCGCTACTTCCGAGCGGGTCGCTGGCATGTACAAAGCCGCTCCTATCGCATAAGCCAATATACTTTTGGGAGAACGGTTATGAAACTCCAACGGTGGAGTATAAAAGATCGCTTCTACTTCCTCAGAGGTTAAATCATTAAAATATTTCAGGGCTCTTCCCCTCCTCTTGCTCTTTCTTGCCTGACTGAAGCCCTGTGCTCCGGGTATAAAAGAAATCCCCCCTTAGTTTCAGGAGGGATTTCGCTATACTTTGTACATTAAGCCTCTTTGTCGGCCTTTTTCTTTCTTTTCGCCGAGCTGATAACCATTGTGCCTACAAAGACAGCAATCAAAATGCCGAAGAATAAAATCTGCGACATATGAAAGCCAAAAGCAGCAGCCAGCATTTTACCCCCGATAATGGCGATCATAATAAAGGCTGTCTGTTCCAGTTCCGGAAATTTATCAATGAGCTTGAGGAACACTTGAGCAACGCCACGCATCATCAGAACGCCGAGAATACCACCCAGGAACAGAACCCATACTTTCTCGCTCACACCGAAAGCTGCAATGACGCTGTCAATACTGAAGGCAATATCCATCAGTTCGACCATTAATACCGTTTTCCAAAAAGAAGTAGGTTTGTTTTTCACTTCTCCATCACCTTCGGACTTGAATAAGCCCTTATAAGCGATATAGAGCAGATAAGCTGCACCCAGTACCTTAATCAGGGTGAACTTAATCAGGAATGTACCCAAGCCGATAGCCAGGAACCTGAATATATACGCACCCAAAATCCCGTAAAATAAGGCTCTCTTCTGTTGTTCCTTAGGTAAGTGTTTAACCATAACTGCGAGAACCAAGGCGTTATCCGCCGATAAAAGTCCTTCCAGCAAAATGAGAGTTCCTATAATCCCCCAACTCACTGGATCAGTAAGCGTACCTACAACATCACTCCATGAAAAGAAATGGCCGTAGTTTTCGCTGATATTTTTAAACAAATCATTCAACATGAAAAGAGTGCCTCCGATAATTCAATTTATTTGCTACCCTGCGACCAGCGCATGCCCCAGTTATAGGCCCGATCCAACTCACGATGACCGCCATAGAACTGCACGAGTCTTTCAATGCTAAACGTTTCATCGTTTACATTTTGGATCATGGCAATTGCACACATCCCTTTGCGATTGTCATGTTCATTCATGTGAACGATAATGTCCGGCCCATCCTTCTGGTACAGCGTGACTACCCCGTCCGCTTGTGACCAGTTCGTGACTCCTTCATAGATGAAGGTAAACACCAAAATTCGCTTAATTTCAGAAATTTTAGCACCGTTGATGCGAAGATTTTCCCCTGTTTTCACAGAGCCTGTTCGGTCGTCGCCATCCAGAGCAATGTACGGAAAGCGATTTAGAGAACCGAAAACTTCCCCGAGCGCCTGTACAACGCCTTTATCTCCATTCTTCATCTCATATAAGCAGCCCAGATCCAGATCGACACCCTTGGAGCCGCGATTAAAAAATCCCTTGCTTTGCTGCACCTGATTCCAGTTCAGATTGATCAGGATTTCACCCAATCCGCCTGAGCCCTTTTTCAGATTAATGGTGTCGCCCTTCTTCTTCAGCTCAATTTTCCGCAGATTCAGATTCACCGGTGTTGCAGATGGCTCTGGCTTCGGAGCAGGTGGTACTGGTGGCGGCGTTGGTGCTGGTCGAGGCGCTGGAGACGGAGGTGTAGGCACTGGCGTGGGAGGAGCCGGATTATTTTCCACTTCAATCCCAAAATTAACGCACAACGCATCCAATCCACCGGAAAAACCTGCGCCAATCGCGTTGAATTTCCATTCCCCGTTATGACGATACAGTTCACCAATGACAATCGCCGTTTCCACTGTAAATCCACTGTCCAAATTAAACCGCAAAACCTCTCCGCTAACCGGATGAGCAAAACGAATGAACCCACCTTGAACCTGTCCAAAATTTTGCCGTTTCTGATCCGCATCATAAATCGTCAGCGTAAACGCAATCTTCTCGATGTTTGCAGGAATTCGCGTCAGATCAAGGGCAAATTGCTTTTTGTCACCGGACTGTTGTCCGTCTGAATAGGTGATAAAGGGCGTGGTCGGATTGTTATAAAAAATTAAATCCTCATCGCCCGATACTTTTCCTCCAGGACCTAGCAAAAATGCCGAAGTATCCAGCTCCAGAGACGCTGGGGACTCCCAGCCAATCCCTACGTTGACATGGGTCAGGCCCGGATTTGTTTTCGTCAAATCCGCCTTCTGTCCCTTTACTACGATAACAGCCATGATTGTGTCACCTTTCTGTCGGTTTGTCATGTGTCAGCGTACGCTAATGTAATAGCTTAAAAAGAAAGGGTAGCGCCCTATGGACACCACCCCAAGTGGATATTATTGAGCGTCCAAGCCATAGTTTTTAGCAAGCGCACCCAATCCACCAGCAAAGCCACTACCGATAGCCTGGAATTTCCAGTCTGCATTCTGACGGTAAAATTCACAGAATACGACGGCCGTTTCGGTGGAAAAATCTTCTCCCAAATCGTAGCGCAGCACTTCACGATCCGTTGCTGCATCTACCACACGCACAAAAGCATTGGATACTTGACCAAAGTTTTGCGCGCGTGCCTCGTAATCATAAATGGTAACCGTGATCCCGATACGGTGGATGTTCGCAGGAATCTTCGAGAAATCAACGATGATTTGCTCGTCATCCCCATCGCCCTCACCTGTGCGGTTATCGCCTGTATGGGTAACCGATCCTGCTCCACCTGTCGGGTTGTTGTAAAATACAAAATCATCCGCAGCTTTGGCTTTGCCGTCTTCATAAAGTAGGAAAGCTGAAGCATCCAGGTCAAAGTCCGCGCCACCACTGTATTTATTCGTATCCCATCCAAGACCTACAACGACACGAGTCAAGCCAGGATTCGTTTTGGTCAGATCAATACGTTGTCCTTTGGAAAGGCTAATGGTCATTCCGCATACCTGCTTTCTTTGTATAGATTTTTTATGCCAAACCGTAATCGCGCGTCAATCCTGCAAGACCATCTTGGTAGCCGCTACCAATGGCATTGAACTTCCATTCACCGCTATGACGATACAGTTCGCCTACAACAACGCCTGTTTCGATTGAGAAATCTTCTCCCAGATCAAAGCGGACCAATTCTTCATTGTTTGCTTCGTTTACGATACGAGCGTAAGCACGGGACACTTGTCCAAAGTTTTGGCTGCGTTCTTGTGCTTCATAGATTGTAATCGTAAAAGCGATCTTTTCAACGTTAGCTGGCACGCTACCCAGATCAATTTTAATTTGCTCGTCATCTCCGTCGCCATCACCTGTGCGGTTATCCCCTGTATGAACGACAGAGCCGTTCTCATTTTGTGGGTTATTAAAAAAGACAAAGTTCTTATCGGATTCTACTTTACCTTCCGCATTAGCCAAAAATACGGATACGTCCAGGTCAAAGTCTTTACCGCCATCATATTTGTTTGTGTCCCAACCGAGACCCACTGTGATTTTGGACAAACCTGGATTTGTTTTCGTCAAATCGATTTTTTGACCTTTGGATAAGTTAATTGCCATGAGTAAGAACCCCTTTTCACATTAAGTTTTGTATGAGTAACTAAAATTACATATAACGCTGAGCCAGCACATCAATATGTACGGCATGGGTTCCTTCACCGATTGCAGCAAACTTCCATTCGTTGTTATGACGATAGAGTTCTCCACAGACCAGTGCGGTCAGCCCTTCATAATTATCAGATAAATTAAACGTCACCAGTTCCTTGGAATTAGCACCGTTCAGAATGCGGATATACGCTTTCTCGATCATGCCGAAGTCCTGTTTCCGGTTAACGCAATCATATATATTCACAACAACAAGCACTTTGTCGACATTGGCAGGAATTCGTGCCAGGTCAATCGCAATTTGTTCATCATCACCGTCGCCTTGTCCGGTCAGATTATCACCGGAATGCACGACAGAGCCGCATGGACTTTTTTTATTGTGGAAACACACTACATTGTCCGACTGAGTCAGTTTCCCGTTTGCGTCCAGCAAAATGGCAGAAGCATCACAATCAATATTCGGTTGCTTCTTGAAGCCAAAAAATCCTTTGGACTGTACAGGGTCCCATCCCAATCCTGCTATAACCTTGGTCAGTCCTGTGTTTCCCTTGGTCAAATCAATTTTCTGGCCCTTGACCAGATTAATTATAGCCACTGATTAACACACCTCCCTTCCGTAAAATTTACAGACTAAATTCAGACGGATTCAAACCAAGCGCGCCGCAAATCTCAGCCACAATTCGCTGCTCATTGGCATCAAAGTCACCATCAGCTGCGCCAATAGCGCTACATACGCCAACGACAAGTCGGCCTACTTCTGGCTTACCTTTCAATTTACCAATCGCCTTCAGTGCTTCCTGTTTACCGATTTCAGGTGAAAACTCAAAGTTCGCTACATAGTGATTGAAACGGTTGATGACCTCACCCATATCAAACACTTTCAATTCTTCACTGATATTTATGTATCCGGCCATTTTTGTTTTCTCTTCCGGACTAATCGTACCGTCAGCAAATGCTACTAATGCACAGCCTGCAACAACAGCTTCCATAAAATCTTTATTCTTAAACTTCTTAACTTGGTCTCCAAGTCCTTTTTTAGTTGTATTCAACCAATTTTTAAATGTACTCATGTTTCCCTCCACAATTACGTATTTGGGTAAAGGCATCCTAGTTAATTTCTTCCTTTACTATAACCTGAATTACGATCTTTTTCTACAATAATATACAAAAATACGGTAAATCCGATCTATTTATTATTAGTATCCTCTCTATCTTTAGCCCTATTTTCTACATAAAAGGCCCTCTTCTATCATCCATCATTTGGTACCCCATTTGCAAGTCTGTAGCTTAATACAACCCTATTCTTCTAGATGGATTGACAGTATGAGAGGAAAAAGATATTATTCTATCAAATTACGAGTATTTTTCCGGTAATAATACAAAATAGTAAATTTAATTCAAAAACGAATAGGCACAGCCTTCCAATTCAACGGAATCCTTGCGCCTTTTACCATAATCCGCAACCGCCATATTTGTTATTTATAAGAGACACGGTCACCAATCACATACTTTTCTTAATACGAATTACCTCGCTCTTGGGAACGGAGGAGTCATGGTATACAACGAATGACTTATCAAAATGCTGCAAGTAATCAGCATTTTGCGATTTTGGCGAAAGGATAATCATTTTGCGTGTCAGTTCCTGCTCATACAATTCAAACACCCTTGCCTTGCGGCTCTCATCCAGAGCGCTGTCAAATTCATCCAAAACAATATAACCTGGATTGGTTTCTATGGTTTTTAACAAAGCCAGAGCAAACAACAGTGAACTAAGTGATTCTTCTCCGCCAGACACACCTTTACCTACTTTATTTCCTCGTCCCTTGAGGCTAACCTCCTCCAAAGGACCTCGATGTCCCTGCTTCCTAGCTCTTACGTTTAAGAAATACTTAAGCTCCCCATGTTTGCCCTCTTGATGGTGCCATGTAACTTCTCCATCAAAACCGAATAAATCCATATAATTAATGAATTTCTGATTGACGCGATGTACCTCGTTTTTAACAGTATTAAATAGCTTATCCTCCAACTCCTTAAGCTGCTCCTCCAGTTGTTCCATAAGCAACCTTGCATTTTGTACATCCTGAGTGCCTCTTTCAAATGCTTCTCGGGTACTTTCATAATTTTCAATGGAAAATTCATTAACCCTCTCATCACAAGCAAGCTGGAGTCGAGTACGAGCTTGCTCAAGCTCGGCTTGCAATGCGGGCTCTGTTCTCAATATCATATCTTCCGTTTCTATTTTTTCTTGCTCTATTTCATGCCATAAAAAATCCAGCTTTTCATGCCACTTTTCTACATCCAGATTGATTTCAGCCTGCTGTCTCTGGAAAACATCACGTTTTTCAATGTTTTTTTCCTTTTGCCGATTCATCTGTTCAATGCTTCCTTCTGTATCTAGCATTTGACTCTTCTTATCCCGTAATCTGCGTTTAGTGCTCTCAATCTGGGTATCAAGATCTTGCAGACGTTTGTTCAAATCCTTAAGTGTTGATATAAACTCTTCTTTCTGCCCCCGTAATTCTTCTAATTCTTTATCTAACTGTTGGAGACGCTCAATCTGTTCCCGTTCATGCTCATATCGTTCATACACGTCTGCATATTCTTGAAGTCGATCACAATCCTGATACAGCTTGGCAAAAGTTTCATTCAGACTCTTGATCTCCGCTTCCACTACAGTCCGTCGCTCTTTCGCCACTCCGCTCTCCTCGTTGGATTGTTCCAACTGCTTTATTCGCAGCTCCCGGTCGGCACTGTCAGCTAAAAAGGTTTCAGCCTGCTGTACTTGCAGTTGGACAGAACGAAACACCCCTAACCGTTCCTGAACCTTATCCCAAGCGGCAATACAGCTGTCATAATTCTGCTGTGCTGCTCTGATTTCTTCTTGAACCTTACGTTTGCGAATGAGAACGCCTTTCGTATGAAGCAGCGACTGCTTTTCTTCCTGCGGACCTCTCCGTACATATGGCTCACGCAATATTCCATTCTCTATTCGGGTCCAGTGTACTCCTTGCTCCAGCTCATACAACCACCACATCGCTCGTTGTGCAGCTGCATACATCTCATCATTCAGACCTTCCTTAACCTGAATATGCAACTTCTCCAGACGCTTTAGGGAACGTTCAGGAACAACCAAAGGTAGCTCAACATGGATCAGATCATTAGGTGGGGTAAAGGATTTACTGTCTACAAAAATACTGTACTTCACCGCTTCCAATTGAAATTCCTGTTCCAACGGTGCCTGCTCATTCATTTCTAGTAATTGCTGCATTGTGTACACTTGGATACCAAGCTGTCTGAACATGCGAACGGATTCTTCTTGTCGTTTAGACATGAATTTATTTGTGTTTAAAGAAGATTCCTCCTGCTTCAGATTCTCCAGCTTTCGCGATAGTTGCCTGGACTCATCTTGTAATACCAAATGCCTTGCGTCCAACTCTTCAATTTGCCTTTGCACATGAGAGCTTTCACCAAATTTCTGAAGTATTTCACGTGATCGTTCTTCTTCCTCCCGATCCTGCTCGGTCAGAGCCGATAATTTTCCTATCTCCCTTAACAACTTGTCTATTCTCGCCTGTAGCTCAAGGTCCTCAATATTTGCTACGCCTCGCTTTTCTTCCGTTTCTTTCATTCTCTTTTGAGCATCAGCTAACAGTATATTTACTTCTTCAGCTGAATACTTAATCCCCCTCATCTCTTCGGCCAGGCCTTTCAAAAGATTGGTAAGATTTTTATGTTCTTGATCTCGCTCTTTTATGTCTGTCTCTACTTTTATGAGCTGTAACTCTACAGTTTGCAACCTTAATTCAAGATCCTGTTTTTGCGATTGACGATCTGTCTGTGTTTCCTGCAGCCGTTCTATATCCGCAAGTAACGTCACCTTTTTCTCCAGATGTTCTGCCTCATCAAACTCCAACTGCTCAATTTGGCCCTCTAGTAACTTCTGCTCACGTTGATACATGTCCTGGAGCTTCGCAGATGTTCGCACAAAAATTTGCAAGTTATCGAGCCTGCTCCGGTTGCGGTTCAACAATTTATCCCGCTCTTTTTGCCATCTTTCCAACTCAAAATTATGTTGAATCTGATTACGTTCCGCTTCCTCACGGGTTTTCATTCCATCCAGTAGCTGTTCCTTGGCTCCTTCCCAGGTACGCTGCATCTTGTCAATTTGCGTCATTTCACCAAAGATGCGAAACCGTTCCTCTGGTCTCATCGTTGCAAATTGATTCACGTCCTGTTGATACCAGATCAGATAAAATGCATCGGGATCAACTACATATTTATGCTGCAATTGAAAACGATACTCTTTAAAATTGTTCACACTGTCTCCGGAGGTAAAACGAGTCTCCTTGTCCCATACTCCATTTTGTTCACCTTCACGAATCCAATATTGTCGTTTAAGCGGCTCGAAAGGCTTTTGTTCCACTTGTAATGTGAACTGGATATATGGAGCTGCATCAATCGGATTTGGACTTATATTAGCGAACACAAGCTGAATTTGAGCGTTCCAAACCTGATGCTGCTCAATATTTTTGGAACGAAGACCCTCCAACTCTACTTTAACGGAGTTAAGTACGGCACCCATACAAAATGTCAACGTCGACTTACCTGACCCATTGGGTCCTGTGATAAGAATATGCTCCATGTCCCCGCTCAGATCCAAACGTGTTGGCGGGTAATCGCGTATGCCGGAAATACTTATTTCCCAAGGAATCATCGTGCTTCTCCGCCCCCAAAATTATATCTTTTAAAAAATTTTAGCACTTCATCCATATGCAACTGTTGAGATTGACTAAACTCTGTAAAGCGCTTTAAGTAAGCATTGCCAAACATTCGGCTGCCGATGGCTGTAAGCTCATAGGCTTCCTCATCTGTATCACTGTTAAAAAGTGTAATAGCTCCAATTTTGAGTAATGGTTCAAGATTGGATTTCATTTTTCTACGAATATCTAATGTCTCATGACCGAACGTTTCGACCAATTGTTTGAATAAGGTAAATTCATTTTGCAGAACATCCTGATGATAAAAAATAAACATGAGTAGTGACAGGCTTTCAGCAGATAACATTTCCTTTGCTTGCTGTGCAGGAACGCGCATGAGCACAATGGTCTGATCCTTCCGCTCATCGTACACAAGTTGAAAATATCGGGCAACCGATTGGTTAACACGCACGATAAATTGTTGAAAAGCCTCTAATTCTTCTGGCTTAAGCTTAAGCAAACGCATAACTTCCCGTCTAGAAAGACCAAAATTGTCTTTGCGTACCGTAGCCGAAGAGGAAAACATAATTTGCATAAATGCGTGTTCTTCTTCCGGTTTTAGCACAGCCGTCAAGGACGCCATTGCGGATAAAGATTGATAATTATCAACATAGTTATCATCATTCGTTTCGGGTTGTTCGAACAACATATCGTCGGTCTGATTCATCAATCCATTCCCACTCCTTTTCTCTAACCGACTCTTCCGAATCCAACTCTGCTGCCTCAGAAGATTCTCTAAATATTTCAGCTTGCCGATTGGACACGACAGCCGATATCGCCAACAGTGCATTGATTGCATCTGTCCACTGTTCTGATCCAGCCTCTAATATGAGGGGCTCAATCCCCATTTGCTTGTGCAAAGAGAGAACGCGCTCCACATCCTCTGTGCGGATCATTGTCTTGGTCAACTGCCAAGCCGCATTCTCCATATGATCATTCAGTTCATGCTCTGTCCATTCTTTTGCATCCGTAAACTCCTCTATGATATCCGACTCTATCGGGTCTATAGAAGGCTTATAATTTTCCAAATATTCAATTGCAGATGTGATCTGCCGTTCCGGTATAGGGGAAGCAAACTTCACAGGAATCCATAATCCGTCCAGACGTTCCCCCTCATCCCGATCCTGTTCCATAAAGCTCAATATTTCCGTACCGTTCGGTTGTGTAGAATCCGGTTTTTTATGAAAGGAGTCTATCACATACTGCTTAAAAGCCATCGAATCAATTTGTATACCAATTTCTGTTTCTCGAATATGGGCAAATTTTAATATTTTTTGCAGTGTAGACAAGCTAATTTGCGTACCTTGCAGCATAACGAATGTTCCTTTTTTGAATAAACGATCCCATTTAAGTCCCTCTTCAAATGTCTTCATTTTATCCATTCGTTCATTAAGTCGCTTGTCCAATTGTCCCATTAATTCCACAATAATTTGCACCTGCGGGAGAGCATGTCTGTCTGACAAAAATTCAAGCTGACGCTCCTGAAGCTTGTCAACGGCTTCTTCCACATTCCGAACCATACTGGCTAATCGATTTCCGCCTGATATCCCCTTATCGTCATAAGCTTCGCTCAGATCCGCATCACGCGCAGCCTGAAATAACGATCTGGCAATCTCATCTCTCATGTAAAAAGCAAGGGAATCGTTCGCAAGTCGGATAAGCACATCCATCAATCGCTTACCAACATCCATCATTAAAATTCGACGTTTTCCCCGCATAATCCAATTATATTTTTCCAGTACATTCAACAACCTGTCTACAGATACAGGCGGTTCTGTTCCATAACGATTGCGATAACGATAATAAAGAGCACTGGCATTTTCAAGCGGTTGTTCCAGGCCCAAGGCCTCCTCGTGAATCAGATTAAGCAGTTGGAGCATATGTAGCACTTTTAGCGGTTCCTCAAAATATTCCCGCAGCTCATTCAACACACCTGACAGCTTAATCACATCCCGGAGTGATTCCCTGACAAGAGGTGTATCAGCATTCTCATCAAATATTGAAACTAACCGTTGATCCATGTTTTCCATAGTTCTACTCCTCCAAGGAATTCCTCCTGTTCCATGAGCCTGCCCTCAAGCAGAACCTGTTGTATAGCCTGTTGATATTGCTCCCACGTGCTATAAGCGCCCACTTGCCTGTTCATTGGCTCAGAAAGTAGCCATTTTACTTGCAGTCGCTGAAAAGGCTGTAACAGCTCCCTTACATGAGCAGCTATCACTCCACCAGACTGATCTGTATCACACCAGACAAGTACCTGGGTAACGGTCGGTGAATTGCCCATAACGTCCTGAATCAACTTGCGATGACCACTTCTGATCTGACCATCCAATCCAATAACGAGGCTTCCACTGGAGCGAAGAAAAAGAGAATCTGCACACAGCCGAGTGAGCAACGCTCTGTTTTCAACAAGCCAGATGACCCGGCATGGAGTGCTAAACTCCATTTCAAACACCGTCAGATCTGTGGTGGCGTGCATAAAACCTGTCGGGTAGTAAAGTCCTGAACTTCCAGCCAGTTCACCAGCAAACAGGATTGGCGTAACTGCTCCCAGACTAACTAAGCCAATAAAGTGCAAAGGCATGCCCAAGTCTTCCTCCAACTTGCCCAGGAAGTCTTTTTTGTCCATATCAAAAGCTTTAGAGCCCCCGATTTGACCATAATAAGCAGCTCCAATCTGCTTCCAGTCAAATTGCTCATGCTCCATTCGCACAGTAGCAACAGCCAGCACAAAATGAACATACTTGCTAAGGCGGCTTTCTCTCCATTGCACTTCTAATGCAGCGCTAACTGGCTGGAATGCTTGTTCTCTATAGCTGTCCATAAGGGCAGCGCGTAATTTTTCTATATATGCATATAGCTTGTTCAACGCTACATCCTGATATTTGTCCATACTTCGAACATCTGGTAACTGGTTTAGCAGTGTTTCCGTCTGGCTAATCCAGCCTGTCAATCGCTTAAGCATTTCCTCCTGTTCCGCTCTATAATTTTTCCTCTGCATACTGTAAAGTAAATATCCCATCACATAAAAAATTCTCTTCATTGTCTTGCCATCTTTTAAATATTCAGTCTTCCGATAAATCAGTCCTTTTTCAACCCAATCGCTAAGTCGCTCCTGGGTTATGTCCATCTCAAGGCTATAAAGCTGCTTTTCCGTCTTCTTCACAAGAGTACTGTGAAAAATCGTTAGCAACATACGAGAATCTTCACCCGTTAGGATCAAATTCTCTCGTGGACAAGAGCCTCTTATATTACCTATTTTTTTATAAATCCTGGTGGAATATTTCATAATTTCTATATCAAAAGAGTTACCTGTAAAAAGATTATTTTGCAGTTCTTCTCCTTTTTTAACATAGTTCCCTTCTATGAATGACAACACTTCCAAATGCTGTATCTTCGATTCGTTCACTTTAATCTCCCGTTCATGGCTACATTTTTCAACCATTGTATCACATAGCACCAAAGCTAGATGATGTTCTATCAACTAAACTCGAATTCATTAAACCCTAATTTAAAGGGTTCGCTTATCCTTCCAACATAAAAAGCACCGTTCAAATCGCATAATACGAAATGAACGGTGCATCCGTAAACCCCAAACTATAAATTCCAAACTTTGGATTACACACTTCTTCAGTTATAATCTTCCCAATAGCGATACTCCATTTCATTCTCACCTTTGGTGACGATGATCATGTTCTCAATATGTCCAGTTTCTTTATTCGTTCGGTAGATCATGGTACGGGTTTCGCCCTCATCGGGTACAGAGAAAAGTACTTTGTCACTGAGCATGCCGCCACCAATGCCGACGACGTGTTCCCCCCAGCCGGAGGCTGCGCCAGTACCGATGCCCGAACTTCCCCCACTAACACCAGCCCCGCGCGACAAAATAAGACCTATTCCATATCCGGTGACGGTCTGGGCCGTTTTACCTAGAGCATGCTCTCCGGCTGATTGGGTATGCTTTTGGACCCAGTAATCGTATTTATCCGTATTTTGCTCATAACTCACAACATTCCCTTTTTTATCTATAGATATATCCGTTTTGCTTCCGTCTTTACCTGTCAGTTCAGTGACGGCGACAAGGGAATCGGATGTGATCTTGGAGGTCTCTCCTGTATTGTAATCTGTACGGGTAACGGAGTCCTCATATTGCAGCTGCAGGACATTCATCTGGTCGTGAATTTTCTGCATAACCTGCTTGTCGCCGATGGCCTCGGCGTTTTTCAGTAGTTCCTCATATTGATGATATTTAACCGCGTCTGCCTGCTCCCATTCGTCTATGTTTTTGGGCTGCTTGGCAATTTCACCACCATGATCTCCAGCCTCTCCACTGCCTGCCAGCGCTGCGCTAGCGCTCATTGCCGCAGCTAGGGCTGTCCAGAAGCCACGTGTGCTTTCACCATCCGCATTTCTAAATTTCGAAGCGATGCTTTTCAGCTCAATTTCAATGGATTGAACCTTATTTAATATAGAAGATAGTGTATATTTAGCCGTTCGATAGTCATTATAAAAACGATTCCTCTCCATACCATCCCACTGGCTGTGAAGGTGGTTCATTGTGCTATCCAGGCCATTTAACTGGTTATACAGTGTGCCGTGGGCATTGGCAAATTGGGAGGCCACGCTGTCCAGCTGCTCCGGTGTGACTTGGATTTTTGTCATGGTGATCACATCCCATCTATGAAAATAGGAGATAGAAATTATATTTTACAGTAAGCCTTATTTCATATTGTAAGCTATAGAGGTCGGACATTCATGAGGATTTATACGTATTTGTGTATTCAGAAGCAGTTCCTTTGATATAATGAATCCATATGAGTTCATTTCGACAAATACATTATTGAAAGTCAGGTGTAAGGACATGTCAGACAAAAAAATTATCTTTTTCGATATCGACGGTACATTGCTGGACGATGACAAGAAAATGCCGTTAACGGCAGAAAAGGCCGTCTTTGCTTTGAAAGAGCTGGGACATGAGGTGGCCATTGCAACAGGCCGTGCACCTTTTATGTTCAAAGATATCCGCGAGCAGTTGGAAATTGACTCCTACGTCAGCTTTAATGGGCAATATGTCGTGCTCCGCGGGGAAGTGGTCGCTACCAATCCGTTGAACAGAGAAGCCTTGCAAACGATGACCGATCTGGCCCTCACACATAATCATGCCCTTGTATATATGGATCATATGGACATGAAGGCCAATATTCCTAACGATGAGCTTGTAGAGAAATCGGTCCAAACGCTTAAGGCCAAGATTTCAGTTGGATACGATCCGCTCTATTTCCAAGGAAGAGATATTTATCAGACGCTGTTGATGTGTACAGCAGAAGAAGAGCCTTTCTATGAAACGGTATTCAAGGCGTTTGACTTTGTGCGCTGGCATCCGAGTTCTGTGGACGTTGTTCCTCATGCTGGCTCCAAAGCGAAGGGTATTCGCGAAATTACGTCCAGACTGGGCATTGCCGCTGAAAATCAATACGCCTTTGGCGATGGCTTAAATGATGTGGAGATGCTGACAGCTATACATAACAGCGTCGCGATGGGCAACGGCTGTGATGAAGCCAAAGCCGCAGCTAAAATGGTCACAAAACGCGCAGATGAAGACGGTATTTTGTACGGACTGCAAAAGCTTGGTTTGTTAAGCTAACAGAATTGCTGATAGACTGGACATGTTTCGGGAAAAATAAAGTCTGTTTAAAGACTTACATATGAGAAAATAGGAGGTTGTCCTTAAATATGGAGACGGAAGGCTTACGCAATGTCGAACAGCTAGCCATGAAGAAGTACAAAATTTACAAGCAGAGCCTACTCCGGTATTTGGCACGTTCCATGCTGGCGAGTATGTTCATCGGGTTCGGCGTTATTGTAGCCTTCAAGACGGGCAACTTTTTTTACATGGAGCATTCTCCATTCACTTATCCCATGGCGGCGCTCACATTCGGAGCGGCTATCATTCTGATCGCTTACGGCGGCGGGGATTTGTTTACAGGTAACACCTTCTATTACACTTATGCTGCGCTCCGTAAAAAGCTACGCTGGGGACAGGTGCTTCGATTATGGGCTGCCAGCTATGGCGGTAATTTGCTGGGTGCGGGGGTATTTGCACTCCTTATTTACTTGACCGGTCTGTTTGACTCCTCCAGCGTGAACAGCTTTCTACTGAGCGTGGTTGAGCATAAAATGGAAGCGCCTGCAATGCAGCTATTCTTCCGAGCTATTTTGTGTAATTGGCTGGTCTGTCTTGCCTTTTTTGTTCCCATGTTTATGAAGGAAAATGGTGCAAAGATGTTTGCCATGATGCTGTTTGTGTTCTGCTTTTTCATTTCGGGATATGAGCATAGTGTGGCTAATATGTGTACTTTCGCCATTGCGCTCGTGCTGGACCATCCGGGTACAGTTTCTGTCGCTGGCGTGATCCATAATCTCGTTCCGGTTACGCTCGGAAATCTGGTTGGCGGCGTGCTGCTTATGGGGGTTATGTACTATTCGGTGAATCTCCCGTTTTTGGACGAGAAAGAACACTAAAAAAAGAAGCCGTGGGACTTAGGTTCCACGGCTTCTTTGCGTTATTTTAGTAATAGATCATCCAGTGTTTACAAGTTTCTTGCCTTTTATCCTTCTTGAGCAGGAAAATGGATAAACTCCTCCAACTCCTTGAACAGCTTCTTGGGATTAACATTGTCAGGTACAACCAGAGTTAGCGGCTCATCCAGCTTCAGCACGTACATGCCTAAAATGGATTTGGCATCTGCCATGCCGCTTTTGCCATGAATCCAGATGTCATACGTATAATTGGATACGATTTGATTGATTTTTTCAATATCCTTAACGTCTTTTACCTTGATGGGTGTCATCATTGCACAGCACTCCCCTGCATTGAATTGAGGCTTACGAAACAAGCCTTAACATCACTTTACCCCATATGAAGCCTGTTGCAAAATCTTAATTTAGAAAATGACATGCGGCGCAGAGCTGATTTTCCAGTAGCTGCCGACCTTTTCAAAATTCACGGTGATTTTCTCATTCGCCTGCTTGGTTTCTGCCGGATAAGGCACGGTCAGCAGGTAGCTGCGCTTCACCGGAGTCATGGTTACCATTTTCGCCGTAGCCCGGTTGAACTCTAACAAATTGCCACCATCTGCGTTCAACTGAGCTAATCTGCCATTAACTTCGACGAAAAATTTACCGACAAATTGCTCACTCGCCTGCTTTGTGTAGGCCTGCGTCAGATAGCTGATCAATTTGGTCTTTGTACCGATGTCCTCGGACAGATAGCGGTAGCTTTTACCGTTCAACTGGAACGACTTACCCACCGGGCTGCCACCACTGATTGCATATTGATAACGAGACTGCGCCTCCAACACAAGCGGAACCGCACTCTCGTGGTTCAGCTTGTCCAGTTGCGTCGGTTTCACGTTGGTAGCCGCTGCTGCTGGCGCTGAAGTGGACGGCTGTTGCGGCTTAGACGGCTTCACAGTCGAAGGTACGATCGGAGCAGCCGCGGGTGCTACCGATGTAGATGGACGCTGTGCTGGTGCAGACGGAGCTACTGGTGTAGCGGCTTTGGCAGAACCTGCGGCTGCAGCCGGGGGCGAGCTTGCTGGAGCCGACGGCGCTTGCGCCGGGGCTGGAGTCGTAGCCGGTGCAGACGCTGCTGGTGCTGGCACCTGATCCGGGGCGGATGCGGCCGGACTGGCAACGCTCGGTTGCGTCGCTTCCGCTGGAGCGGTCACAGCGGGCGCGGCAGCGGCGGCCTGTGCCACGCTCATAAGTGTGGCCGCAATGCATAGTGCGGATAGCTTCGTATTTAATTTCATACTTATATACACCTCCATAATCATATGTCTGCATAAACTGCAGACATTTCTATTATAAGAATTTCGCTTCTCGATTGGGTTGCTAAATTGTTTCTATTTGCCTTTTTTTGTTCATTCTGCACGAAGTTTGTCCGTATTTGCCGGGGACGGTTGTTCTGACTGTTTCACTTGCTTTGCCTCCATCTCTTCCAAAGATAGCGATAGTTGCTTAACAGATCGGTCCAGCTCCTCTAATCTGCGACTCAAAGTGACGAGGATGTATTTTAACAGAATCAGACTTAATGCAGCAGGGAATCCGACATTAGTTACGAGCTCAATCATGCCTTCAGTCGTTAAAGAACTCACAGATTCCGCCTCCTTTTTCATACATATATTCCATTGATAAGAACTAATGTTCCCATTTTTATGAAAATCATACGTTATCTTGCGGGCTATCATAACAAAAAGAGCTCCAATTCGCTTGGAGCCCTCTCTGTTTTTGTTCATTCTATTTGTTTTCAAACCACTGTCTAACGACATATCAAGGAGTATATATATTCGGCTGCTGGGGCTTGGACATCCCTTCTCCCAGATAAAACCCGGTGTGCGGCGGCTGATTATAAGCTACGTTTTGCCAGGCAACACTCAAGCGATACACTGGATCATGCATAAGCGTGTAAAATCGATGTTCTGACTCGTATGGTGTTGTGTAGATACGCAGCGCTGAATTATCACTTTTACGCCAAATGACTTCCTCACGCCAGTCACCGAACAGATCGGCCTGCAAGGACGGCGTTCCTTTGGTTCCGTTATTGGAACTCGTTCCTGTTGCCGTAAGCAAGTTGGAAGTAGTCGAGTTCGTGTAGTTCCACTTGTCTATCTTTCCAGCGCTTGATGAGGTATGATCCAGCAGTTCACGGAGGAGATCCCCATCCCACCAGATGCCAAAATTAATGGAAGACGGTAGCGTGTTGGTGATGAGCTGTCCCTTGGCTGAACGCAACCCAATACCCGGTGCCCACTGCTCGTTCCCTTTGGTCCGCGGGTCAATGTCTGCTGACATGCCTCTTCCGGTATCCTTGCCTGTATTTACGCCCCATAAAATATTTCCATTACGCGGATCGTACATGGCAGCTCCGTAGGTGGCATTTTTGTCCTCGTTCACCTTGAACACTTCATAGCCCGAACGGTCGGGGTCTAGATCGCCAACATGAAGTGCATCACCATGTCCCATCCCGGTGTTAACCAGCTTCGCTCCGTTATCGTCTACAACCAGCGAGCCATACACAATCTCATCCTTATCATCTCCATCCACATCCGCTACACTCAAGCTGTGGTTCCCCTGTCCAGCCGTTCCGGCATTGGTGGAGCTGTTGCTGTCAAAGGTCCAGCGTCGGCTCAGGTTACCATTCCGCCAATCATATGCGACCAGAACGGTGCGAGTGTAATACCCACGTGCCATCACTATGCTGGGTCTCACGCCATCCAGATAAGCAACCCCGGCGAGAAAACGATCTACACGGTTACCATAATTATCCCCCCAGCTCGATACCGTTCCGCGTGGTGGCACATAGTCAATGGTACTAAGAGCCTTGCCTGTATTTCCTGAGAACACGGTCAGAAACTCGGGTCCGTTCAAAATATATCCACTCGTGTTTCGATGATCAGCCGAAGCGTCCCCAATCTTTACACCTGTACCATCTACCGTGCCGTCTGCTGTTTTACATACGATCTCTGCTTTGCCGTCTCCATCAAAATCATAGACGAGAAATTGCGTGTAGTGGGCTCCAGCCCGTATGTTCCGTCCCAGGTCGATCCGCCATTTGCGCGTTCCATCCAGTTCGTAGCCATCCAAAAATACATTTCCCGTATAACCGGATTGCGAATTATCCTTGGCATTGGAAGGGTCCCATTTTAACACAATCTCATACTCGCCATCCCCATCGAGATCCCCTACGCTGGCATCATTGGCATGGTACGTGTAGTTCACATTATCTGGAGTTGTGCCTCCTGCGGGCTGCTGGATCGGAACATCCAGATAGTTGTTGTTCCATACCTTCACCGCAGGAGAAGCGGCCTGCTCTGCTCCATTGACCACGGCACGAACAGTATACGAAGATGAGGTCGAACCTGCCTTGTCCAAAAAGTTGGTTCTCGATGGTATCGGCGCATCATTCACCTTGCTTGTCCCTCTGTACAAATTAAAGCCGACCGAATCCGCTTCCGTGCCCAGCAAGCGCCAGCTCACCAGTACACCCTCAGGCACCTTAACAGCGACGGCTCCCCGGTTCAGCTTTTCCATTTGTCTCGTAGAGGCAGCAGAGACCTGGCTATCCATCGGGGTAACCACTCCACACAACATGACACCGAGACAGAGCAACGCAGTATACCGAAACCTTTTGTTCATCTGAATCATTAGCTCCTTTCATAGTTTGTATTTTCAATAAATTTATTTTATGTGACTGATAAGTTATTGTTGTTTAAATTCTATGACAGCGCTTACGTCAATGTAAAGGGACGAATACGTCCTTTTTGTTCAAAAATCCGGGCTAATGCTTTAAAAATCAGAGGTCCATGAATAATCGTTCTTCATCCGCAATGCTCTGGATATCCTCCGAGCTGATGCTAATATACTGATAGCCCTCTGCCTGTTGTTTTTTCAATGCAAGTTCCTTCATAAAACGTGGGCTGCCCTCTCCGGCATCCTCATCGTAAACAAGCAATAAACCGTCTGTTTTGCGGAAAAGAAGTTCATCCCGTGCCCTAAGTTGCCATATCCCCTGATAAGGCTGGCGGCTGACTACTCCTACATAGTCAACTTCGGCACAAATCTGCTGAAAATATTCCTTTTTGTCCTCCTTCCATTTTTCGTCCATATTTTGATAAGCCATCATAATAGAGCATTTGAGGTGGGGATATTGCTGTTTTAGTGCAGTAACGACCTCACAGGCCCACAAGTCCACCCCATATTGGCCTGGGGTAATCACCCATTCCAGCCCTTCTTCAATCAGGGGAATAAGCCTGCCTGCAATCGCCTTTTTAATATATGGAATGCCTTCGTGCTTCTGACTGAAAATATTCAGCTCATGGGCACGATAGCCCGAAACGAGCAAGTTTTTCATCTTCTCAACGTCCTTCTCCGATTATCATAAAGGTTATTGTACCACTTCAGAGCAGGCCACTAAACACTTCATTTTTTGGTGGAACGATTGGAATATAACACAAAAAAAACGAACCTCTGCCATATAGGCTAAACAAGGTTCGTCTTTTGGAAACTTGGTGTAAATCAGAATTGCTTTTTTGGTGCTTAATGAATTCCTATTACCTCCGCGTATCACTCCTCGGACGAGTTCACGCGCCGATCTTGAATTCTAACATTGCTACTAAATATACCGGCATCACTACTTAGCTTGAACGACGGGTAACTAGGGTCTGCCTCAAGCCGCATTCTGCTATCGAACTGCTGCTCCTGCTGCTGATCTACCCAAAAAGAATAAGGCTCAGACTGTACTGCTTTATCAGTTGCATTGGGCGCGGTGACAACCAAAATGACGAGTACGCCATTGCACCCACAATCCTCGGTGTCATAAAACAGCTTGAACATTCCCGGTCGTCCTGAAAGGGCCATTTCTAGCCTTTCAACGGATAAGGAATCCAATTCCAAATGTATGCTCATGAGATGAATCCTCTCCTTTGTGAGTAAAGTGTGTGGAACCGTCAGCCCCAAAAAGACTAAATTTAAACTATATGTACATTATAGTCATGTTTTTGTATATGTCTATGTGACTGCACTCACTGCTATAAATGATCTCTTTTATCATTACCTCTTTGTACATAAAAAGGTGTAACCCTCCATAGTTGATGGGTTACACCTTTTTAAGAATTCATGACCTGTCTTCAAAAAACAGGCGATCGCAGACAAACATACCTTTTATGGTGTATGAATGCCGACAAATTGAAAGGTCCCTTTCGGGAACGCATTCCACTCATCTGGCTGATTATAGGCAGACGATCCATAGGATATTCCTGACTTGCGGACGAACGTTCCTCCTTGTGGAGTAAACTGTTCATGTGAATTTGGATTTCCTAATACATCCACCACTTGTCCTTGGTATTTTAAAACGTATGCAACAGTGTTAAATTCGTTCGGGTTGTAGAAATCGCCCTCATCATTGAAATACCAAGCATTCGTAATATCCATGAAATCATAGAAAATAGTGTCGATGATTATATAGGGCATGGCAGGATAAACCGGATTAATCGGTAGAGTGGTAACTTTCATTTGGTTTGTTTTCTTCATCCATTGATGAAACTCCAGTGAGTAACCGTCTGCCCGATGGGAAGGATCTCCATTCCCGTTATAATACAATTGCAAAACAATTCTTCCATCCCCGCCATCCACATATTGCGAGAAATATACAGCAGGCGCTTGCTGTGGTTCCTGTTGGACCTGAAATACGACAGCTCTTCCATCCGCTCCTACCACCCATACCAGTAAAGGTTCGGGGGAAAGGGGAATGGAGGTGCCTATGAGTTCTACAGGACCGATGAATGTCGATGATGGCGTTCCTCTATATACCAGGAATTTAGATTGTCCTGGGAAATAACTGGACAGATCCACGGTTCTATGCGGCAAGCCGTATTTAACCCCTATCGGAGTGATCCCCCCGGAAACCAGTTCGGCATTGCGTGTATTCAACGTGTATTGTACAGAACCTCCCCGACCATCCGTGGCTGTAATGGTAATAGCAGCAAGACCGCTACCTGTTCCAGAAGCCACCGTTAAGATACTGCCATTAATTGATGCACTCACCAACGTCGGATCACTGGAGCTGACCGTAAACTGAAGCACATCTCCATCCTCATCGCTGAACAGCTGCTGCAAATCATAATCTCTTTGCTGTGTAACTCCGGGAGTCAATACCTGCTCGTTTATAGCCGCTACGACTTGAGGAGCTTGATTTAGCTGAGGCATGCTGACGGTAACCGGGAACGTCGCTCCCTCTGTACGTCCGTACTGATCATACACACTGAGTGTTACACTCGTGGTCCCTACACTTACTGGGTTTAACTGTAGTTTCTGACCATTCATATGGGCCGTAGCAATTCCTGGATCATACGTGTCTGCTGTCACTGACAGGGATGCTAGATCCCAGTTCAATAGGAACGGTGAGAGATCCAGTTCTGATGCAGCATCTCCCAATTGAAGCAACTGCTCAGGGATCGCTGTAATAACCGCATTTTCCAATAGATGAACCTGTAGGTCTGCGCTAATCTCTCCGCCTCTATCGTCTTTAGCCGTGATGGTAATCACGGTATTGCCGCTAGTCAACCCATGAATAACAAGCTGATCATTTTGAACTGTAGCATCTGCCACGGCTGGATCAGACGAACTGATTTCATAACGAATCGGGTCATGGTCCGGGTCAGCAAAGATGGTGGACAGATCCACAGTTCCGTCAGCCTTGCCTAAAATCAGATGTACAGCGTCTGGTGCACGGGTTACTACCGGGCTACTGTTAGGTATGGGCAAAACCGTTACAATCAAGGTAACTGTATCTGTTCCACCCTTGCTGTCGTCTGCCGTCAAGGTAATACTTACACTCCCCGCTTGCAGCGACTGCAAAGAAAGCTGAGCTCTCATTATGGTAGTCTGCACGATGGAAGCATCCGAACTGATCGCTGTGAACACCAGTGGGTCGCCATCTGCATCCGTAAATATTGTTGAAAGATCCAGTGTCATATCCGGCTGGCCAAATGTGACGGTTAACGGCTGAGGGGCTTGTCCATACGGAGCATGGTTAGGAGCGCCCTGAACCGTTAGCTTGAAATCAATCTGCTTTTGGCCTGTGCTGCCATCCTCTCCTTGCTGTCCGTCATTGGCAGTGACATGAACGCTCGTACTGCCCGCTCGAAGCGGACTCAGACGCAATTCATCCTCCGCAAGCACCACCGACGCTACAGCAGGATCATCAACCGTAACCTGATACGTTAAGCTTGCATTTTCCGGGTCCTGAACATAATCATTCAAATGCAGTACCGAGTCCGATTGTCCCACAGTAAGGGCCTGATCTGGTATACCTGCAGATACTGGCTGGCCATTCACGGTGATTTTGAAGGTAGACGACACCCTTTTTCCCCGTCCATCATTAGCCGATACACTGATGGATGCTTTTCCGACACTGACTGGCGTAAGCTTTAATATATTGCCCGATACGGACGCCCGTACGATGCCGGATTGAAGAGAAGCTGCCGAAAAGGTCAAGGTATCCCCATCAGGATCGGTAAAGAATTGGCGTAAATCGTACAACTGTTCACCAGCGCCTTCTGTGATTACACGCTCTACTGAAGCATTTACGACTTCCGGTGAACGGTTAGCGCTGCTGGATGAACCAGATGAGCTTCCAGAAGATGAGGACGTACCTGTTACACTTGCCGCAGCTAGACCCGTAACAGCGTTGGAAGCTACTCCGGTACCCAGTGTGACCGCAGAAACCTGTACATTTCCACTCACATTTACCTTAGCTGCCGGGTTGCTGACTTGAATATTTTCAATACTGCCTGTCGTTTTCAATTCCAAAGCCCCCGTCCCTGTGACGGTCAGCTGTTGGATTGTACTATTACCTGTCATCTCGACGGACTGGCTGCCATTTACCTGAACGGTCTGAACCGTTCCCTGAAGATTGACTTTGTTCGCCCCTTCATTAACATTCAGCTGCGGCAAGGAAGCATTCGCGCTAACCTCAATGCTTGCGCTGGATTGGACGTTCATGATCGTCGCGCTTGCGGTACCACTAAGTACAACGTGAACTTCTGGCTTTGTGACATCCATTTGCGTCAACGTTGAGCTATCAAATACAACTGTATTGTTATCTCCGCCATTAATATGGGTCTGTCCCTGCACCTGTACATCCTGTGCATAAAAATCCTGCTGTACCCGGGCATCCACCGTTAACTGCTGTTCCACATTCAAGTGCAGTACGGATGTAAAATCACCAGCGATCACCAAATCTCCGTTTAGCGTGGAGCCGTGTCCGTTCAGCACAATGTTGCCACTGAACTCCGCTTCGCCGTCACGAGCCGAAGTCCCGCTGCTGCGAAGCTCCAACCAAGTCACCTTGTCCACCGTCCGGCCTGTGGCATGGAAACGAATGCCCGCGTTGCGCAGCGCGGTCTGATTATCCGCGTGAAAAATGCCGCGCAGCGGCTCTGCCACGTCATACGCGATGCCATTGATCCGTATCTGCTTGCCGTCCATTTCCTCGAGCTGCGAAGCACGCTCCTGTGGAAACAAAGCAGATACGAGTAGGCTGGCCGCATCTACGCGGCTTACCGAGTCTTTGGCGTGTAGATTTCCGCCAAATTCACTCATCAGCCCGTTATTCAGCGCCGCCCGAATCATCGGGGCCGCCCACGGGCTGGCGTCCTTCCACGCCGTCGGCAGCGTCTGTGCCGACGGCGAGTCGGTTGTGCTAGCGGGCGTGCCCGCAGACGTCCCCGTCCCAGCGGACCTGACCAACAGCGCGACCAGTTCCTGGGCGCTGATCAGGTCATTCGGACGGAAGCGTCCGTTGGCGTCGCCCTGCATCAGCCCGGCCTTACGGGCTGCCTCTATAGCCGGGCGCCCCCAACTATCGGCGGGCACGTCCGTGAAGGAGGCAGCGCCGTCCAGGTTGCCCGTCGGAAGCTGCAATGCTTTGACCAGCAGTGCGGCTAGCTCCTGACGTGTGAGCTTCTGCCCAGGTCGGAGCGTTCCGGCGGGGTCGCCTTGGATAATCCCGAGTTCACGGGCTTTTTGCAGTTGTTCCAATTGCTGTGTTGTAAGCTGCTGTACGTCCGTCCAGGTGGCAGTATTGTTCCCTGTCGGCCCATTGGCTACGGAAGCCGCATCTATCACGGTAGCTTGCTCTGCTCCGGCAGGAAGCGAGGGGCTCAGCAGCAGCAATGCAGCTGCCAGCTGAGCGGTTAACTTCTTATTTTTCATGGTGTCATTCTCTCCCTACCGATAAAGTCACCTAAATTAACAGGGGAGTTCGTCCCCTCAACATTCCATTCGCCAGCTTGATATGGATCTGTATTACCAATGACCGTACCACTGTTCCGTCCCAAGGCCTGCCCTTGACCAATAACTGCCATATCAATGAGCACGTTGTTGTAGTACAGCTTAAGCGTAACGGGTTCCGAATTGTTATGTTGTAACTGCAGGAAGGTATAATACCAATCTTCCGATCCGAACGAACTCAAATCATTCGCAATTACAAAGGTTTGCCCAGGCATAATGACATCTCCGTCATTGGCATTTATGATAATCGGGTCTGGTTGGTCGGATCGCTCAATCCAGATTTTATTTTTCTCCAACGGTCTGTTGGTCGGATTGTACAATTCAATCGCCTGGTCCAGATAATCCGGTTCGCCTTGCCACACGACTTCGGAAATGAACAAATCTCTTTTCTCAACAATCACTGGAATCGTAAAAGATGTCGTTTCACCACGATTATCATTTGCTGTCATCGTAAGGAACGTCACACCATTACGCAACGGTTGTATGAAAAGTGTATTCCCTTCTACCTGCCCCCCTGCCACCAATGGATCAGAAGACACCACAGTATAGGTCAACGTGTCGCCATCCTCATCAGAGAACATATCATTCAGCTGCAATATTTGCTGACCATCTCCCGGGTCCAAATATTGAGGTTCAGGCACACGGGTCACTACCGGACGATGATTTACGGGTTGAGGAGCTTCAACTTGGAGCATAAATGAAGTGAAAGAAACGCCCCCACGGCCATCATTCGCCGAAATCTCAATCATCGTAATACCAGCGTTATGCAGTGCTACAAATGAATCTTCTCCATTCTCCACCACACTGCCTACTTGGGGATTGGAGGAAGTGAGGGTATACGTCAAGGTGTCGCCATCCTGGTCCATAAATAACGAACCTGGATACAGCATCAGCTTGTCCTGTAACACATTAGTAACTACGATAGGTAAATGAGGCAAAGCCACAGGTATGTGATTCTCAGGCTGCGGATCAGGCAAAGGCGCATTCACCATAGCAGCAAACTGAAGCGAGGCTGTGCCTCCCTTGCCGTCATGGGCTGTTATCGTCATTAGACTAGTGCCGGCTTGAAGCGGCGTAAGTATAAGCTGATCGCCTGTAACTTCTCCTGTGGCCACTTCTGGCGAAGCCGATTCCACCGTGTAGGTCAGTGCATCGCCATCCTCGTCATTAAACAAGTCAGACAGACTAATCTGCTTGCCACCTTCATTTAAGAGCAAAGGAATGTCATTTAGGCTGTTGCTCGCGACAGGACTATGATTAATATCCTCCTCATAAGTAGAGCTGGTCACTGTATAGTTGAAAAACACGCTCGCTTTGCCGCCTTTTCCATCCTCTGCCGTAACAAATACCTGTGTGCTTCCTACTGATTTAGGTTTTAAAGTAAGCTGTTTATTTGCCACTTCTGCTTCTGCTACATATACATCCGAAGTGACCGCATGATACGACAACTCATCCTGATCGGCATCGTAAAACACATTTTTCAAATCCACCAGCGTATCTCCAGAACCCATAATGGCATATTGATCGGAAGGAACTATAGCTGAGACAGGTACATGATTAGGTGTTGGTATTGGTGTTGGCGTTGGATTCGTTGTAGAACTGCCACCGCCACCACCGGATGAACTTTTTTTAGTGCTTGTTGAGGATGTATCCGAAGATGCATCCAACGTGGTATCACGTATAATTTGAGTCTCTGTTCCCCGCTCCGCAAGACGGGTCTGTACAGTCTGTATCCCATTGGCGAGACGTACCTGTGTATCGGCAAAATTCAGTTTAAGCTGCTGCCATACACCACTTCCCTGGATCTGAATAGGCTCATGCGTATCTACGATCATTTCGTTTACGTCTGCATGAATCTCTACATTTTTGGCGCCCTGCATCAAGGTTACCTGAGGTAACGTAGCTCCTTGAATTCGCACAAAATCCGCTGCAATAGCTAACTTGCCTTTAAATTCTGACCCTTTGCTATATAAAGTCACCGGATGTTGGGCCGTACCACTTTGCACAATTTGAAGCGCCGACAGATCAGCTACGTTTCGGTTCGATGCCTGATAGGTCAGGGTAGCCCCTTGAAGCGCCGGCACATTGTCCGCTCCGAACAGTTGCTTCAATTGCTGGCCGATCAAATAGGGCTTTCCATCCATATAAGCGATATCCCCGTCGATACGAGAAAGGATTCCCGTCCGTTCACCCGATTGGAACACATTCACCAGAAAGGCTGCGATATCTTGACGTTTTACCTGTACTTTAGAGTCAAACCGATTATCCGGCGTATCCATTAACCCCAGTTTGAGAGCTGCTTCTACGTTGTTTTTGGCCCATGAACTCACCTGATCCCCATCAGAAATGTCTTGAACATCTCCGCCTTGAACATGGGTTCCTCCAATCGCTCTCACCAGAATTGCTGCCAATTCCTCACGGCTCACCGCAGCATTCGGGCGGAAAGCACCTGATTCATCTCCGGTCATTAGACCTGCCGCACGCACAGCTTCTATATAAGAAGCGGCCCAACTCCCCTGCGTATCCTTAAAAGTTACTGCTTGCTCCGTAGCGTCAAGCTTAAGTGCATTAGCCAGCAAAGCTGCCATTTCCTTGCGCGTTAACGGTTGATCTGGGCGGAAGGAACCATCTGGATAACCCGTGATTAGTCCTTGCTTCACAGCCTCCTGCACCGCCTGTAATGCCTGGGATGACATAGTGGATTGATCTGTAAAAGAGACTGTACTGGTTTTAGTCACAATCGCAGACGTCTCCCCTTTCGTTTCCGCATGAACAAGCTGGGGCCCCCATGCCATACCTGCCAGCAACGTCACCATCAGCACTTTTTGCCATTCTTTATTTGTTTCTTGATTCATCAGACTCTCCCCCGTAAACGGTTCATTCTTGTTATTAGTGAAAAGATCTTATCATCCGCCTCTGAACCAATTCTGAACAATATTAAAATTTTATTTTTTTCGCAGTCTGGATTTTGTAGCAAATGAAAAAAGAGCGCTCAGCCAGATGGGCTAAGCGCTCTAAAACTTCTATAAAACGTTGATGTACAGACCGTGTCAGAAAGCCGTAGGATTCCATTGAAAGGTAGCCGCGGACTTGGATGGAAGGGTAGATTTGAAAACCTTATTTCCCTGCCGAACCTTAAATGTCTTTGTGTTCTCTCCTGTATTGGCGGCAATCAGGACAAGCGTACCGTCCGGATTGCAGTAGGCGACCGTTTCGATACTTCCACTATAATGTGTAGAATCAATACGTACCGCACCTGGACGGACAAATTTGCTGGCGTGCCCAATCGCATAGTACTCCACATTTTTCGTAACTGCACCGCTTAACGGGTCGATGGTCACTACACCTCTACAGTTGGTGCACCCCCCATTGGTCGGCCCCCCGGACGGGTCAAGTGCGATATTCCAAAAGAGGACATTTTGCGACCAGTTTCGGGGTGCACCAATGATCAGCTTGGACATATCCCAGCTCAAATCATCTCCAAAGCCCGGACTCCACGCTCCCCCACTACATTCTGTCATATATACAGGCTTATCTGGAAAAGCATGATGCACATCTTTCATCGCCGTAGGTTCTCCTTTGTAGCAATGAAAGGCTGTTCCATGCGTATAGTTTCGAGCTTGTTCATCTCCTAACACGGTCTTGGCATATTCACTCCCTGTATCCCAGTTATGGTCAAAGGCAATAATCTGAGTAGATAAATGGTTTCGATTTAGGGTTGGGCCCAGATATTGTTTAATAAAATTCGCCTGTTCTGCTGCCCCCATACTCATGCTGGGATACTTGGACGTCGTGAATTCTGGCTCATTTTGAATGGAAATCGCCTGAATCGGAATCCCTTCGTTCGCATAAGCCTGTAGGTAACGAACAAAATAGTCAGCATAAGCCTGGTAGACGCGCGGATCGGTATAGTCCAAATACCAGCCGTTATAAATCTGCTCCCCATATTTCATCCAGGGTGGAGCTGTCCACGGGGTCCCCATAATCTTTAAATCCTGGTTTCTTCTCAAGATTTGCTTCAGCACGTCGATTACATCCCGATCCTTAGCGATGGAGAAATGATTCAGCTCATAGTCCTTGCCTGTTTCCACATCGTCATAGGTATAGCTGCCAGGCTGTCCCTGTTCATCTACGGAATAATCTGAGGCTCCAATGGTATGGCGAATATAACTCAGTTGAATGCCACCGGCTGTAAACAAATCATTTAGCAGCTGATCGCGCTGATTGGCAGACATGCCATGATTCATCAGGTAAGCGGACGAACCGGACACCGCTGCGCCAAACCCTTCCATCGTCTGGTAACGAATATCTGGCTTAATCTCAATCGTCAGTGTATCCGCATTCGCAGCCTTTTCTTTACTGCTATCCTTATCATTCTTATCCCAACGGATCGGGGCTTGTTGGGTTAGACGATTCGCCGGATCGGGTGTTGTTAGCCACATGTTGACATTATTTTCTGCTTTCGGCCCCGAAACATTCCGTATAGCCATACTGGCCAGGACCGCACAGATCAAAATGGCTACTACAGCTATAAGCAGCCAGATGTCAGTACGTCGTTGCTTTTGGAGTTTCTTCATCTAATATCCTCCTCTCCCCATCACTAGCCTGTCCCCACTCTCTCTACTATTTCAGCTTTCACTTGGGTTTCCCTTTGCATACCTGTTAGACGTTTACATACCGATAGCAAAAAGAGAGCCGGTGCTTGTGCCCGTGCTCTCTTGAATATAACCATTTTAAAACAAATGTAACGGGATTTACTTTTTTGCCTTTGCTGTAGAGGTAGCCGGAATCGTAACACTTCCTGTCAGTCGTAAATCCTGTGAGGAGCTACCCACATAAATGGGCACTTCCCCCGCCGGCATAACCCATGCTTTGGACTTTTCATCCCAATAAGAGAAAGCTTTCGGGTCGAGCTCAATGCGAACCTTCTTCTCTTGACCCGGCTTTAATTCTACCTTGGACCAGCCTGCCAGTTGACGGGATGGAGTCTCTACGTTTGTCGGAAGCTTACCGCTGTACACTTGTACAACCTCAGCTCCGGCTGTTTTGCCGGTGTTCTTCAATTTGAGCGAAACTTCGACGGAACTCATACGATCGGATTTTTTTCCACTCGCATGCTGTTTGGTTTTCAGATCGCTATATCCGAATGTCGTATAGGATAAACCGTGTCCAAAGGAGAACGCCGGTTGAATACCCGATTTCTCATACCCACGATAGCCTACAAAAATACCATCTGAATAGTCACCTATACCGTTCACACCCGGAAACTTCTCAGGTGAGGATACAGGTGTAGACTGCTCGTTAACTGGGAAGGTTACCGGCAACTTACCCGAAGGATTTACATCTCCAAATAAGACGCGCGCTATAGCATTCCCTTGCTCTTGTCCAGCAAACCATGCTTGTACGATGGAAGGGACTTTGTCCTGCCATGTATCCATTTGCACTGCTCTGCCGCTCATTTGTACGACAATGGTTTTCGGATTTACAGCCGCAACCGCACGGATCAGCCGATCCTGATTATTCGGGAGCTCCATATCGGAACGCTCAACATATCCCTCACTCTCATACGTGCGCGTAACAACAATCGCAACATCCGATTTTTTCGCCAATTTCACAGCGTTGTCAATCAGCTTATCTGACGTATCTGCCGGAGGTTCCCAGCCCAGACGAACCATACCACCGGAATCACGACCATTGGTCGGATAATCAGCGCGGTATTCAATACGTATCTTGTGCTTTTCACCCGCTTTAAGGGAGATGTTTTTCTTCGTAGTGCCCAGCTTTTCACCTTGATTGTCCACGAAAAGCTTATCGTCGAGATACAGCTTGCTTGATCCCAAACTGGTTAATGACAATGCATAGTCACCATCCTTGGGAGCTGCAATTGCCCCTGTCCAGCGTGCAGATATCAAGCCGTTCAGTGTCGTTGGTGTATTTGGAACTTTAGGGGACTTCGCATTGAAGCCCTGATAATTATAAAATCCAAGGTTCATATTGACTTGGTCATCATTGCGTACAAGAATCGGATTGCCTTCCATCTTGTTATTCTTCCAGTATTCGCCTCGAAGTCCCTGTTCGCCATCTCCATAAGTCGCATATCCAACACTGATATCCTCTTTCTCATCAGATGTAGTCAACAGTGAAGACGGAACAGCAGATGGCCCTGGCATAATGTCTCCTGCAGAGATCGGGTCTGTGCCCGGTGCATATTGGACGGTAACTCCTTTGCCGACACGATTGCGGATGCCCTCTAACGGACTCACGGTATACGTCGGATTCACCAGCGAACTGCCTCCGCCTGCCACAGTGCCGTTATCTGCATCGGGGCCAATCACAGCAATAGACTTGAGTTTATCTTTAGACAATGGCAATGCATTGTTTTTATTTTGAAGCAGTACCATACTTTCCTCAGCCAATTGACGGGCTGTCTTGCCATGGTCATGGGCATCAATTTGGTTATTTTGAGCCGGGTGATCAAATAAACCTTTGCTGAACATTTGCACCAGAATGCGCCCAGCCTTATCATCAATCGTTTTTTCACTTACCTTACCATTCTTGACAGCAGCCAGCAGCTGATCTCCCCATTTTCCATAAGGAGTCCCCGGTGTTTCCAGGTCCAAGCCACTATTTGCCGATTCGACTGTACTCAGGTTCGCGCCGTAATCACTCATCACGAAGCCCTTGAATTGCATTTCCTTTTTCAAGAGATCTGTCATGATGGTCTTGTTCTCACATGCCGATTCGCCATTGACCTTGTTAAAGGAGCACATAGCTCCGCCCAAGTCTGCCTTGGCAATAGCCTCCTGAAACGGACGTATGTAAATTTCATGCAGCGCACGGTCACTGACTTTGACATTTGTTGTGAAACGCTCTGTCTCCTGATTATTCATAAGGTAATGTTTGGCAGTCGCCAGAACAGGATGACTTTGTATACCTTTGACATAAGCGGTCGCCATTTGAGATTGCAGTAGCGGGTCCTCGCCCATAGATTCAAAGTTTCGCGATCCCCATGGAATACGGGCAATATCCATCCCGGGTCCAAGCACCACATTATGAGTTGTATTAAAAGCCTCGTCTCCGAGCAAATCCCCATACTGTTTGGCAGCTTGGGTATCCCACGTTGCAGCCAGCGCAATTGGAGCAGGCAACGCAGTCGATTGCTTGTCCTGCACATCCGGATTAGCGATACGTACACCTGCAGGTCCATCTGCCATCGTCAGCGCCGGAATGCCCAACCGCTCCATCGAATTATTATAGAATCCATAGTAATTGTTGACCTTGCCAGTTACCAAATCAATTTTTTCTTCCAGTGTCATTTCCTGTAGCAGCAGCGCTGTCCGTTTCTCAGCCGACAGGCTCGTGTTCATCCAAGGCCGATCTGTCCGGCTTCCTGCCGCTCCTGCAATATTCATAGGTCCGATCACGACAGCCGCGATCACTGTCATCATCACCATACGGAACAACCATGTTGATTTCACTTTCACGTTTGTAATTCCTCCTTGATGTTAGGTCATGAGGTGACTGCCTATTCAACGCTCATAGGCTTGCAAAGGCTCTCGATCCTGCGAGCTCCGACAAGAATCCAGAGCCACGGGATAAGCAAGCAAGTCAGCAAAAGCCGCATTGGCTCAAGTGACACGTTAACCACCCTACCGCACATTTTCGGAAATTTCATTGAAAGTTTTTGGAAATTAAATACTAGGACCTTCATTCTTTTTCATAAAAAGAGAGCGTTCACAATTCAGTTAACCGATGAATAAATTACACTTTTGTAACTTTTTAATGACGGTTTTTTAACTAATTTAAATCACAAAAAATGATTCATATGTCCCACTCTAGATTTACTCATATGGCGTTACCTAGCGTGCGACCAAAGTCGCTATTTGGGAATTGGAAAGACTTATGTATACAAAAATAACGCTCACAAACAAAAAAATTCCAGAGAACCTGAAAGGTCCCTGGAATGAATATGATTATTCAAACGGATACCGAAGTCCCCACTGTGAACGAATCTGATCCATCAGTTTCATAATTCCTAATGATTCATCTAAAGAAATAGTAGAACTTTCGAGCAAACCTTCGTTCAAGCAACGCCCGACTTCTTCTGCTTCAAAGGCATAGCCTGTAGAGGATCGGTCATCCTGAAAGTGTTGTGCCTCTTCACCGTCCACAACTAAAGTAGCCGATGTGCTGTTTAGGAATGACGGAATGTGAATATAGCCCTTGGTTCCATGGATGTATGCCTCATTCGTCAATCCGAGACGGACTGCCCCGTTAAGCATAGCCGTGCGTCCTTGTCCATAATCCAGCAAGATCGAAAATGTCTCGTCAACGCCTGTCTCCCCGATATGAGCAGTGCTCCATACATGCTCAGGTTCAGGACCGAAGACCATTGAAGCAAAAGAAACCGGATAAATTCCTGCATCTAACAGAGCACCTCCGCCCAGCTCAAGGTTCAAAAGCCGGCCCTCCGGGTTCCAATCTACCCGAAAACCAAATTCTGCCTTAACCAGCTTTACCTCGCCAATGTGTCCCGCATGTATCCACTCCTGCACTTGGCGAATCGGAGGCAAAAAACGTGTCCACATTGCTTCCATCAGGAATAACTTACGCTCACGTGCAAAGCCGATCAGTTCCTCCAATTCTTTGCTATTAACGGTGAAGGGTTTCTCACACAAGACTGCTTTGCCCGCCCGAAGAGCTGTCAGAACATTTTCTTTATGAAAAGGATGAGGAGTCCCTACGTAAATAGCATCTACCTCGGGATCTTGTGCTAATTCCTCATAGCTTCCGTAAGCCTGTGAAATTTGATGTTTAGCTGCAAATTCGGTAGCGCTTTCAATAGTGCGTGATCCAACAGCATACCCTTCTCCATTCGTAACATGCGCCAAATCCGCCACAAATTGATCTGAGATCCAGCCTGTGCCGACAATTCCCCATTTAATCTTTTTGCTCATACTTGTGTCCCTCCCAGCAATTTGGTTAACGTTGACTTACAACATACCCTTTTATTCTAGCAAACGCCTGTCCTAAACAAAAGAAATTCCTGCTCAGCGATAGTTTATATTGCGGCTTGGCAGCAAGACGACACGGCGGCCACTAAGTCACACATTTTGAACTGGAATTTCCCTCAGCATCGTCTTGGTTCAGGATCATTTTATTGAATAATGTATCTGTAAAACTTTTTATCCACTTTCATGACTGGAAAACCAATCGGCAATTCTCCTGGATCTACACTAACAAATCCATTCTTCTCATAAAATCGATGAGCTGCTACGAATTGTGGTGTTGTTCCAAGATAGATTTCTTTAATAGACCTTTCCTTAGCCCATCCTATGGCATGATGCAATAATTGATTCGAAATATTGAATGTTTTACCTCTATAATTTTGTTTTACAAACATCTTTCTGAGTGCTGCCTTACGGTCCCCAATATCTAACAAAGCTACAGTCCCCACTACGGTTCCTTCACGAAGAGCCACCCAGAAGTTGCCATTACCACGCTGATAAAAGTTTTCAATATCAAGCAAATCTGGCTGATCTTCTTTGGTTATGGCGATATTATATTCATCTTTTTGAATATGTAAAATTAAATCGACAACTTGTGATTGATACTCGGTTGAGTACTCTTTTAGAAAGATACTTTTAAACATCGTTATGTTCTCCTATGATCGTCAATTGTTATACTGTTAGATTTCCATCAAACCACAGAACCTAAAATATTACCCATATCTCCTTATTCGTGCTTGATAAACGCTCAATATTAAATAACTCAACCTCCGCAACTAAACTAAGTTTCCACCTACACAGTCGAGGATTTGAAACCATTGTCTAGATGCGAACGTTGAGTTCATTATAAATCTATATACATCAGAATTCTATTCTACGCTTGAAGCTGTGTAAGAATTTGCGGGTCCTTGATCTTCTGATCCTCGGCCAACAACACTATTTTGGATAAAATCTCGGCTGTTCTTGGGTCTTCGTCCAGAAACGGCAGGAAGATGCGTCCACGATGCTGCGAATGCACCGGAATAATATGCAGCGCTCCCTTCGCTTGCTTATAGACACCCCCGCTTCCCAAATGCACAGCATATTCGCCAAGAGTCCCATCTACACGTGCATAATCCCCATCCACGCGTACATTGCTAATTTTCAGCAGGCGAAGTGATTCCTGCACAATGACCCTACGCATTTCAATCGTCGTCAGACTGGCCTCTGGATCAACGCCGCCTACATGGGCAACACTGACGACCAGATCCACGTCCCGCATAACTTCGGAGAACAGAACAGGAGGAACTTCGTCCAACGGTACGCTCTTATACGTTGTCCGATCAAAGAACTGCACGGTCTCCAGCGTAGGAGCCTCGGTATCTGCTGGTGAGAACCAGTCCGCCATGGCATACAGGTTGGCAATCAGATTCTCAGCATAGTACACCTTCTGGAGTCCATCCTCATAGCTGACCGTCCATTGGCGACCTTTCAATAGGGATACCGTCTTATTCGGCTGTACCTGGTGTCCCGCATATCGACGGGAAACGGTCGCGTTGGCACGTTCATCAGCATTCAGCAGGTACAGCTCACGGAACACCTGCTTAAATGGCTGGCGTATCTGACGGTCGAATAAGTCCTTCTGGAAGTCGCTCCAACGACCACTTTCGAACAAGTGAAGGGGGTGAGCGATAATCAGCTTATCCTCTTCTCCTATAGAATGCTGTTCAGCAGAAGGATCAGTCAACACCAACGTATCCCCATTAAAATATCCGAGGTGCTCGCCAGCCTTGAAAACCAGTGTCCGCACCAACGGAGCAAGCACAGGATTACCCAGCAATCCTCTCAATTCCTTCACCATAAAGGTCGTGCCAGACTCCATAGAGCGCTCCAATTCCTTCCGAGCTCTGCGATACTGATCCACCAGATCTCCTTTAAGCTCCTTCAATGCCGTGATATACTCATCCTTCTTGAAACGAGCCGGAATGGATTTCAGCGTCTTGCCTTTGCTTACAATTTCAATATCTGCCGCTCCTTCATCATCAATGACGAGCTGCACCGTTGTAGCCTCGTCCAAAGCATGTGGCTCAAAATAAGACCGGAGATCATCCAGCTTGCGAGCCTCCATGTCCCAGACGAGACGGGTTACGTCATCATAACCTGCGTTACGCGCCAAATTCCCGAGCGCAATCCGCGAAACCAGTGCCTCACTGGCCTTACGCTGTGCCCCAAATTTTTTGCTTTGTTCCAGAAACCTTTGGATAAAATCATAACGTTCGCGTACATCTGGTTCAGGTGGCTGAGCAAGTGGAATCAAACTGTAGGTCAGCAAATGGTCTTTGTTTCGCTTGTCTTCCACTGATTTTTCCATTTCACTCCGTTTGAGCTTACCCAGCGTCGCATCCGCAAACAACTGGGATCGACGATGATTGGCTCCAGCCGAAATATACTTGGCACAATCGTACAGCAGATCAAAACGTTCCTCGCCCAACGTCTCATAAGCCTCATGAAACCAGTGAATATCGAAGGCACCATCATTAAAATCTTGCGGAGCAATCGGCGAGTAATGAGCTACAATCGTTTCCTTCTCGGCCGAAAAACCTTCATTGATATGCGCATGGAAATACCATGCCGCACTGCGAAGTCCTTCCCATCCGAGATAACCCGCTACAATCTCAATCCACTGCGGGGCATACATTGCCGCCTCCAGCAGACGTTTATCTGTAATTTTAGTGTCCTTTAACTTTTCCTTGAGCAACGTGGCATCCTCGCCATCATTCGGATAACATGCCTTGAGCAAGTGACTGAACGATTCCTTTTTGGTAATACGATCACCGTAACCGTACACATAACCACGCACGAATGTTTCCTTGTCGAGACCCTCCAGAATACGGATAAAATAATCCATGCCTTCAATCCGGTTCAAGCCCATAACCTTTGGCGTAGCCTCGGTAGGCAAATCGCCTCGAACCAATTCAACCTCTAACAGTCGATCAATAACCGTACGGCGTATCTCCAAAAATTCTGGGTTGCTAGAAATCCATGTATTGCGGACATTGGTTAAGGTACTCATATGTCTTCTGCTTTCACTACCGGCCAGCAGTTCCCGATATACTTCCCCTACACCGATCAACCCTTTTTCATAGGCTTTGAAATAATCCTCCAGATCCAGCGGAGAATAAAAACGATTTTCCGCTCCTGGCAGTTCTGCGTAGTTCACAAAAGTATGGAAAAAGCGCTTAAAGGACTCATTATCATGAACCTGCCCCTTCTCCAGCGCCACCCACGGGCCGGACAATAGATGGAGCATTCCCAAATCCTCTGCTGGTCTGTCCTTAGGCACGCACTGCATTAGTGAATTTAAAGCAAGGTCAATTACGTCAAATGTTTGGTCACCGGATGTGTCCATAAAATAAGCATTAACTAATGTGCTTACCTGATCGGAGTAGGTCAGCTCTGCCATCCATCTTTGAACCTCGTTAATCCGATCCACAGGATACATTTGCTCAGCGAAGTCTTTACGCCATCCTTCCAGCAGCATGTGCTTGCTTAGCTCTGAATAGTCCATTTTAAAAGAAAAGTATCGATAGTAGCGATCCAGCGTTCGGTCCATAGGCTCCAATCGGTCATAAAAAACAAGCTCCAGCAGTTCATGTGCTTCTATGCCGCTTTCCTGCAAATAACGGTCCCACTCCTCATAAAGAGGATATAAAGACAGCCTGGAATCTACTTCTTCATCGACCTGAACCAGCCGTAGAGGGCGAAGGTTCGTCCCAATAAGCAATGTATCTTTGTAGCCTGAATAATATTCCGCTGTATATTCCACATCACGATGATGATGAACAAGCTCATCCAGTCCAGTCAAAAACTGCTTGAGCTTCTCCAATGGACTAACAAAAACATCGGCCAATCTAAAATCATCCAGATCCACTTTCTCTTCCAACCAAGCTTCCTTGACATTCGGATCGTACAGGCCAAAACCGTTAGCCCCTGTATAAGCATCCTCCTGTCCCAGTTTGGACAGCAGTTGCTCCTCTTTGGCGGTAGGTTGCTGTATGATATCCGCCAAAGCCCGCAGGTTTTCATACTGTTCGGCACGATCCGGGTCTGCATATATCTTCGTCAATACCTCCAGTCCACCCAATCGTTGCAGCTCCGCCTTAGCACGCAGCAAGCGTTCCAATGAGCCAGCGAGCGGCTCTTCCGATTGTGAGAGCAACACACCAATGACACTTTGTCGCAATGAGCCCGTCTTGAGCTTTAGTAAGGCTTCCATTTGTTGCATTTCTGGTTCCGACAGCGTCAGCTTACGCGCCTTGGCCACAGCAAACTCACGGATACTCATACTTTTGTCCGACAAACTGGAAAAAATAAAATCACGCTGTACCGTATCCTCAGGATTTTGCACAAAATGGTTCAACAGTTCGCCACGCAGATTAGGGCTAATCTGTTCCTTTAAGGCTATGATTTCCCCAATCCAAGAAGCGTCCATATCATAGCCAGCGAGATATAGCATTTTTTGAATAGGTGCATCTGAGCGGTGATATAGATTTACAAAATCTAGCACCTTGGAGGGCTCGGTGGACTCACCCTTTTTTATATGTACAAACAGGTTATGAAGTCGTTCAAAATCCTTACGCCGCTCCTCTTTGCTCTCCAGCAAAGGAGTGCGCACCACTTTAACGATCCGATCCGCGACTGTCCCGCCTTCTATCCATTCATAAAAATAATTGCTTGTATAGTTCGTCAGAATCCAATATTGAAGCTCCGGATCTGTTTCATCCAGATATTCTCTCGCAATTCCGAGGCGCACATCCTTGTTGTCACTGTTAGACAGTACATACAGTGCTACGATCTTCTGGTAAGTTGCTCCCTGCTCCATGAGTTTCCGAACCTGTCCATACAGATCACGTTCCTCATGTACTGCGGTAGCCCACAAACTCATATACACTTCATTAGCATTTGAGCTGGTCAGCCATTCCTGGCGCAGTTCACTACGAGTCAATGCTTCATATGCCTGCTCGATCAGTTGGCGAACGACCCGTTGATTGGCGGATTCCAAGCCCATTCCCGTCCATACTGCAAGCGCCCGCACTACCGAGCTGTAACGAATGAAGCCTTGGTCGATGATCAACTTTAACAGATATATTAGAGCCTCCGGGGTTCCTTCATCCATTTGTTCCACAATACTTTGGCGCAATCCCTCTTGGAGTTTGGCAGCTGCCAGGAGCTCTCCGATCATGCGATAATTCTCCTCCTGATGACTCAGGAGCATGCCTTTAATCATATTGCGTGTAAGTAACGCCGCCTGATTATCCCCATAAATAATAGCTTTTAGCGCCTCAAGCACCTGTGAATTGCCGTTGTCTAGCTCGTAAGCAATCCAATCACCAATCGTTTCCTGAATCCGGTAATCCCTACCTGATTCATAATCTTTTTTCGTTAAATAATCCATTATAGAGAATCCGATACAGTCCATTCGGATCAACTGCACCATTCTTTTATAAACTCGGGAAGTATGGGCCGTAATATCTGAAGTGCGGAACGGTTTTCGCGCATACCCGGTGCTGTATGGATATTCAGTCACATGCTCTGTTAGATGTGCGAATACATCGCCCGCTGTTTGTCCAATTAGAGCACGTAATACCTCTGTTAGTGGCTTAAACAGCGGTTCTCCGCTTTCTGTCGCCCGTTCTTTTAATATTCGCTGACATTCGTTAAATGGCTCCTCGTTCTCCTGTATGTAATGAAGCTTACTCAGTTCCACAACATACTGAGCCAACTCCTGTTGTTGTCCCTCCAGTTGCGCCGCGCGCTCCTTCAGTGTGGTGAAATATTCTTGCTCATTGTTCTCTCGATGCATATTTCATTTCCCCCTCTACCATAGGCCTCCAGCCAGCATTGTGAAGCGTATAAATACAATTTCATTCCCATCCTTAAGTGCCAAAGGAGCATCCAGTTCAATAGTTTCCTCGTCACACACAAAAACTCTGTATAAACCATCTTCAAAGGCCTGCATCGCTGTGTTCACAGCATCCTTAATATCCGGGACACCATCATTATATACGGAACCGAATCCTACTTTGCCTATCTCGCCTTGTGCCTCAACTTCCTCTCCCGTGAGGAATGGAATCAGCGCGACACTCTCCTGCTTATCCCGCAGCTTTTGAACATTCAAAGCAACGGTTGCAGTAATCAAATCTCGCAATGTTTTTGGAGCAGGACTCAGTTCTATTTCCTGTCGTGCGAGTGCGGGCTTGCGTTTTCCCAGACTTTTTACAGTTACAAGCAGCTTCATGTCGTTCCCCTTCCTTTTTATTCACGCTTTTGACCCGTTGTCAGCTGAATTTTTTGACCCATTTAAAACACCGTTAACGAAATCGAAAACGAATGTTTGTTCGTATATTTATTTTAATAGGTTCCTTATCATTACTCCATCACCCTTTATGACCAAAATTCATAATGCTGTAATACACTAAAATCTTAAAAAATAAGACTTTGTACCCTGATTTCGATGAAATTTATCCATATTAAGGATGAAAAAGAAAAAAACCTGCACAAGGGAGACCATCTGCTCTTCACAGACTTCACTCCATTATACAGGTCAAATATCATCATAAATAATGTTTCAATACTTATTTAATTAAAATGCTGGAACAACGCTATCCTTGTAATTGTCCTCAAAAAATTTACGCACTTCCGGTCCGGTCATTCGCTTTGCCAGCTTTTGAATGGCATCGGAATCTGCATTATCCTTACGCGCTACCAGATTAATGGCAAAGTGCGTATCGTCTTTTTCGGTAATCAGCGCGTCCTTCTTCGGTGTCAGACCGAGCGGCTTGGCATATGCGGGATACATGGCAGCCATGTCCACATCATCCAGTGAGCGCGCCAGCATCAACAAATCCACTTCTTTAAACACAAACTTTTTCTTATTCTCAATAATATCAGCCTGTGTAGCATTATAGCCTACGCCTTCTTTAAGCTTGATCAAACCGTTTTGCTCCATCATTACCAAAGAACGTCCTGTATTGGCCGGGTCATTGGCAATGGCAATAGTCGCACCTTCGGGCAGGTCTTTAACGTTCTTGTATTTTTTGGAGTACGCACCATAAATGGCGTTGTAAATTGGTTTTATCGCTACCAAATCAGACTTGTTGCTTTCATTATATTGTTGCATAAAAGGAGCATGCTGAAAGAAGTTAGCATCCACTTCATGGCTTGCCAATGCGTTGTTCGGTTGGATATTGTCTGAAAGCACGACGATTTCCAGATTGACTCCGTCCTGTTTAAGCAGCGGCTTCACGATATCCAGCACATCTGTCATCGGTGGGATGAGCGTCGCTATTTTCAGGGTCACTTCTTTTTGGGAAGTCGCTTCTTTAGACTGTGTTTCTTGTGTAGCCTGCTTTTGACCACCGCATCCGGCAACCAGTAGCATAACGACAGCAAATAGTGTAAGTAATTTCAAGTTCGTTTTCATGTTGTTTTTCCGACTCATTCGATGTGGAACCTCCAAAATTAGTTGTGATCGGGAAGATAAAAATGAGTTACAGCATAGCCGCTTCGCGTGCAGATTGTTCTTCCGATCGCTGACGCTTCTCCAGAACAATTCTGCCCGCTCCGCTTTGGAGGCACTGTAAAGTCATTTTTATTTCCCATAGTGGGCGGTGCAAGTGTTAATGAAGAGATTCATAAACCATTTACCGCTTGTCGATCCGGCGGGATATGGTGCTTCCAGTGAACTGGATCGTTTGTACGAAAATAATCATGACGACGATGGTGAACGCCATCAAGCCTGTTTCAAAACGCTGGTAACCGTAGCGGATGGCAAAATCGCCTACCCCGCCACCGCCCACAATGCCCATCACCGTGGAGTAGGAGATGAAGCTAATGGTGGACGTGGTCAAACCCAGTACAAGCCCAGAACGAGCTTCCACGTACAGAAATTTGAAGATAAGCTGAAGAGTGGATGCCCCCATAGAAGTAGCGGCTTCAATTACACCCTTCGGCACCTCAAGCAATGATTGCTCCACCAGCCTCGAATAATAGGCGATGGCCACCACTGACAAGGGAACCGTAGCAGCCATCGTACCCAGCGCCGTCCCTACGACCAGACGTGTAAATGGAATCATAAACACGACGAGCAGCAAAAACGGGAACGAGCGAATGACATTGACCACACTGTTCAATAGGGTGAACAGCAGTCGATTTTCATATTTTTGCCCTTTGCCGCACAAATACAAAATCGTTCCTGCCGGAAGCCCTAACAGTACAGCTGCTGCGATAGAAATCCCCACCATAATAAACGTCTCTCCGATGGCTTTCCATATCTCAGACTGATATTGCGCAATGATGTTCAGCATTTCATTCATCAGCTTCACCTGCTTTCGCTGTTGAACCTACCGCAGCGTCAGCTACACGTTGCGTGGAAAGCAGCTGTCCATCCCGCATTTCTGATACATGGGTACAAATGTTGCGTACCACGTCCATATCGTGCGTTACAATTACAATGGTAACTCCCAGTTCACGGTTGATCTCCCGTAACACGCCCAGAATATCCGCGGTCGTCTGCGGATCAAGCGCCGAGGTCGGCTCATCACACAGCAGCACCGCAGGTCGATTCGCCAGCGCTCTGGCTATCGCTACACGTTGCTTTTGGCCTCCGCTCAATTGTGCCGGATACTGTTCTGCTTTATCAGCTAAACCGACGAATTGCAGGCATTCGCGCACACGTTCTGCTCTCTCTTTTTTCGCGACACCTGACAGCTCCAACGGCATTGCTACATTTCCACTGACCGTCCGATTGTGAACAAGATGATAATGCTGAAAAATCATCCCTATGGATCGCCGCGCTTCACGGAGACGTTTTTCCGGCATGCGAGTCAGATCTTCCCCGTTCACAACCACGTTTCCCTCATCCGGCCTTTCCAATACATTCATCAACCGGAGCAAGGTAGACTTACCGGCACCGCTGGCACCTATAATACCGTGGATTTCCCCCTCCTCCACTTGAAGGGACACGGATTGAACCGCATGAAATTGGCCGCTTGAGGTGGTATAATGCTTGTTTACCTGATGCAGCGTAATCATGAAACCTGGCCTCCTGATGATCCATTTCTCAGGGAAAATGTAATAAGCCCGCCAGCCCAGGCGGGTCTGTACGAGCCGTCAATTCCCATTGCATTAATATACCACAGAGCAGAAAACGGGCAAAGCCTTTTGACAACAATTAACGTACATCCCACACCCCTACATAAGGAAAGCAAATCCCAAGTCCCCAAGCCAGCGTAAGCATGACGACAAAATAGAATATGAATACAATATCTATAGCCGAATAGCCGATCGCATAATAATACGTTCGCTTGGTTTCATTGGTAAAACCCTTGGCTTCCATAGCAATAGCAATGCGCTGAGCACGCCGAATACTTTGAGCGAGTAGCGGAATCGCATACCTGCGAAGCGTGGCATACATATTCCATTTGGACACATGCTGATGTAAACCTCGAATACGGTGGGCTTGTCTCAATGCCTGGAATTCCTCCACCATCATAGGCATCAACCGCATGGCTGCCAAAAAGCTGTATGCATACTTCGGAGGGAGCTTCCATTGCTGCATCAGTGAATAAAAAAGGTCCACTGGACGAGTCGTTAAACCAAACAACAAACCTACCGCAGCCATACTCAGCGCACGAAAGCCCAGATGCATGCCTCGGTAAAAGCTTTCCTGCGTCACATGGATCAAGCCCCATGTCCACCAGGTCGTCACCCCTTTGCCGAACATCATCATGCCCGTTGAAGTTGAAATAAACACCAATATAAAGGGAGACCCGTATAGCAGCAGCCTCTTCCATGGATGGCCTGACCAGACAAGCAGCAACAGCATAGCACACGCAACATTAAACATGACATTCGGATCATGAATGACTATAACGACCACAAACAGGATGGAAAACATCACGAGCTTTAGGCCCGGATTCACGCGATGCAGCCATGTTTTATGATGGGGAAAGGACAGGTTCATACTGTAGTTCCCCTTTCTGAATCCGCCATGTATCGGTACAATATCGACGGACAATTTCCGGGTCATGGGTGACCATCACAATGGCCGTGCCTGCCGCTCTCAGCTGCTCCAACATATCCAGCATGACAAAGGTATTACGCGCATCCTGCCCAAAGGTCGGTTCATCGAGCAGCAGCACTTCCGGCTCACGAATCATAGCCGTAGCAATACTCAACCGCCTTTTTTGGCCTAACGAAAGCTGATACGGATGCCGCTCGTCCAGCCGCTCCAGTCCGAACTGTACGAGCATCCGATCGACCCGTTCCCGGCACTGTTCAACGGTATACAAGCTCTTGGGTAACGAATACTCTAGTTCCTTTCGTACGGTATGCGCTACAAATTGCAGCTCGGGATTTTGAAACGCGAACCCGATACGCTCTGCCAGTTGTTCTGTACTGCCTGCCTCAATTCCGCGCACGCTATAACGTCCCTGTGTGCGAAGTAAGCGCATCATGGAGAGCAGTAGCGAGCTTTTGCCAGCCCCGTTTTCACCAACCACGCCAATCCAGTCGCCAGGCTTCACCTGCGCATGCTCCACATAAATCACTGAACTTAAACCGCGGAGGCCGCTAAAATGTTCCAGCTCCAGCACATCAGTCCCCGCACCATTCTGTTGCGTCACTGCTTCACTCCAACGTGGCGAAGACGCTTCATTCCATACTCCCGGATACCACACGCCGTACTCGGACAATGCCTGCCGGTGCACATGAAATACTTCTTGGGCCCTTCCATCTGCAATGATCTCCCCTTGAGCAGAAAGCACCACAATCCGATCCACATCATGGACAATTTCATTAATTTTATGCTCCACAATCACCAGTGTCTGGTCTACCGAAATGTTGCGAATGGTATCCCACACCTGTGTAGTGCCTTCCTCGTCCAACAAAGCCGTGGGCTCATCCAGAAAAAGCACTTCTGGCTCCATAGCCAGCACAGACGCAATCGCCAGCCGCTGCTTCATTCCCTGTGACATGCTGCCAATGGGCATATGTATATCATCCGTCGATAGACCCACCTGTATCAGCAGCTCGCGAATACGGGATCGCATCTGCTCCCGGGGAACCTGATTATTTTCCAACACAAAAGCCAGTTCCTCATCTGCATATGACATACAGAACTGCGTATCAGGATCTTGAAATACAATACCTGAGACACTTGGGATTACAGCAGCATCGCATTTCATAGGCACTTCTATCGTGCGTGGAATCAGACCGCTTAACACTTGGAGCAGTGTTGATTTACCGCATCCACTCGGTCCCAGTAGCAGCAGCTTTTCCCCCTTGCGGACAGACAAAGACATATTGTGAAAAAGCAGCTCTTGCTCACCGGGGAATTTCAACCGTAGCCGGGTGATCGAAGCCACCACATCTTCGGTTGCCCGGCTCATCAATCCAGCCCCTTATAATCTTGTTCCGTTGCAGGCCTCAAACTTCGCGTGACTCCGGTTACCTCCAATGCCTTAGCCAGATAGAACGCGAATACCCCGGCAATCACAATACTGCCAATCATCCGAAATCCAATATACAAAACATAGTTCCAAGTCGATAGCTGATCAATATACCCGTAGCTGAAGTCTAAAATCAGAGAAGTGACAGCCGCCCCAGCCGCAGCTAGCGAAGCAACCCACAGGTTTGCGTTCCGATACAGAAAAGCCGCAAAAAACAGCTCCGCTCCCAAGCCTTGCAGCAGGCCATAGTACAAGGTGGACATACCCCATTCGCTTCCCAAAAAAGCACTGACCGTTGCCGCTGCCACCTCTGCCAAAATCGCAACACCCGGCTTGCGAATGATGAGATAAGCAAACGTACCTGCCATAAACCACATGCCATACATCAGTTGCTCGGCGTGTAGACCCAATGGTTTCATCAAATCATAGGCAGGTCCCCATATTTTGTAGATCAACCCGAACACAACAGCGATCACAATCGTGACCAAAATATCCGTCAGTTTCAACCCTTTGGACGCTCTTACAGCAGTATTCATTATTGCGTGCTCCCCTTTTTCCTTATAGTTGGCCTCTTGGCCATGAAAAAAAGCTTGTCTGGAGCTGAATCTCCAGGCAAGCTTTATGCGCAGTAAAAGGTGAAGCACCATACAAAACATCATTCGTCGATATGCCTTATATAACCAGTAGTCTAAACTACTACACTGATACCCAGCCAAGTCAGGATCAAGGTAAAATGCTAGGACATACATTGAATCTATCGACAACCGCAAAAAAAAGCGGCATTCCTGTATAGTGTTCTTGGTTTCTCTACGCTGGCATTACCCAGATCAGATTTCACGGTCAGTGGCAAGGGCCACCCTCTCAGCCTGACTTTCTCAAGCTCCCGACAATGCTTTTTAATTCACTATAATATATACCACATCTATGGCTTTGACAATCCTATAATCCGAAGAAACGTTTAGCCGTTTCCGTCGTCGCGATTTCGATCTCCATCATGCTTCGACCTGTACATTCGGCTATCGTAGCAGCAATGTGAGCGAGATACATGGGCTCATTACGCCCTTCTTTAGGCTTCACAGGCAAATTACGCGGGGTCAAAAATGGAGCATCCGTTTCAATCATCAGACGGTCCAAGGGAATATCTCTGACCAGTTCACGCAGATGCTTCCCCCGCCGTTCGTCGCAAATCCAGCCGGTGATTCCGATATACAGTCCCATTTCTACATACGTACGCAATTCCTGTTCCGTGCCGGTAAAACAATGCACTACCGCTTTATCGACAAGCCCTTGATACTCCCGAAGCATAGCGACAAAGTCCTCATGTGCATCTCGTTCATGCAGAAATAACGGCATTTTCAGCTCACCCGCCAGTTGGATTTGCTCGCCAAACCATCGGCGCTGCACATCACGTGGCGAAAAATCACGGTTATAGTCCAATCCGCATTCCCCTATGGATACGACCTGCGGCTGACCCGCCAACTGGCGGAGCTGCTGAATCGTGTCTGCACTGCAGTCTTTGGCATCATGGGGATGCACGCCAGCTGTCGCATACAGCTTGCCCGGATAACGCGCTGCATACTGAGAAGCTTCCCGACTGCTGCGGACACTGGTCCCGGTAATAATCAGCGGTGAAATCCCTACAGCCGCGGCTCTCTCTACCACCTGTTCCCGATCTGCATGAAACGAACGATGCATCAAGTTCACACCAATATCAATTAACGGTGTACCCCTTTCCATCTCAATCCCTCCCTCGCAAACTACAATCTTGGATCAATCGGCTCTGATTCCAGAGATAGTGCGGCAAGGACGCATTCATGAATACGATCTACCGTATCCTTGCGGACAAAACGTTCCACGCCTTCCATACCAAGCGCTCCTTCCATCAGGGCATGACGCTCCTTTTTGTTCGTTCGACGCTGCTTCAGACGCTTTAAATTCTCAGGGGCAAGATAATCCATACCGTAAATGATGTGCAAATACTTCCGGCCTCTCACCTTGATTGCAGGCTGAATCATCTTGTCCCGATTTTTCATCAAAAAGCGTTCCGGCTTGATCACAATCCCCTCATGACCATCCTCTGTCATCTCGTTCCACCAACGAATGACCTCTTCCTCGCTTGCTTCGTCCGTGATCACGCGATACTCTGTCTCCATAAACAGGGAAGACAGCCCAGCCAGCTCCCGGTTTTGCTCCATATGCCAAATATGAGAATGGTCGAAAAAAGTCTTTCCGCTGTGTGCCAGCGTATGAAACGGTGCGATACGAATCTCATCCAGACCGTCCACATCCCAGCAATATTTTTGAAAAGCCTCTTGAAACGTCACGGCATTCGCGTACTTCTGTTCCATTTCCTCCAACCAGTCTCCAACCTCTCGGCCCGCAACCTTCGCCTGCTTCAGCTTGTCTACCAGCTTACTGCGATCCAGCAGAGCTGCTTCACCCACATGCGCATACTGTGCAGCAATCAATTCCCGAGCCTTGAGATTCCACGGTACAATTTCCGCATCCAGCAACACAAAATCCGTCTGGTTCCGTTCAAAATATCCGGCAGTCCGTAGATCCACATTCAGCTTTTCCAGCACTTGCTTCCCAAGGCTTTGTTCAAAGAAAGCTCTCCCGCTCCGACTGTAGATCGTGCCCAATGTCGGGTAGCCTACATACTCGACAGCGGCCTGTTCGTTTTTGAATAATAGCAAAATAGCCCGGCTACCCATATGTTTTTTCTCAGCCACCATCGTTTGTACCCCTTGCCCGCGATAATAAGCCAGCGCTTCACGCGGATGCTCCAGATAACCTTCCTCTGCAGACACCGCTGGAGCAGGACTCATGGTCGGTGGAATATACACCAGTTCCTCTATCGGTACTGTCACATGTGACACGGCATCTATAGCGGTTTTGACCGATTCTCCTTGAACGCGCACTTCGCCATACGATTCCGTCAGTACACTGTAACCAGCGATGAGCTTGCGTAAATTCGGCGGGGAAAACCGTTTTCTCTGCCACCGGACAAGTGGGCTATCGGGATCATTCGCATAATTCTCATGTGCCGGAACGCTGACAAATTCCTTTTCCGGAAAACGATAAGCGGTCAGCATACCGCCAAATACCACACCCTGATCAATATTCACCGTCTGATTCACAAGGGTAGGCTGCGGTCTAGGATCATGTCCCCATACTACTATTTCTCCCGATTCATGGTCTACGAACCAATCTTTGCGGATTGGTTTTCCGTCTGCATCCTGTCCTTCCGTATCTCCATAACGGCAATAATCAGAAATACGTGCCGACTGTTTGCCGATAAAATGATCCTTAATCCCCGCATGAGCCACGACCACGTGTCGCAATCCATTCCTGCCAAAAATAAGATGTGAGGGTGCATGTAGCAGAAAATCCCTTAACTCGCTTCTAAGCTGTTCCGCCGCTGCCTTGCCCGCTTTTTGTTCATACTGGGCCAGTTCCTCTGCAAATCGTTCATCCCCATGACTGAGAGTCACCTTTCTTCCATCAAGGTAACGGCCGATTTTCCAGCCATGATTGCTGTCAATCATATACGCTAGTCCAGCATCCACGTGCTTTTTCCAGAACTGCACCGCTTGTAACGATTTGGGGCCACGGCTCATCACATCCCCGACAGATACCAGTCTTCTGCCATCTGGATGATGGTATAGTCCTTCCGTATCTTCCGTATATCCTAGCCGCTCTATCACTTCCAGCATCTCACGGTAGCACCCATGGATATCACCAATGATGTCAATACCTGAGCCAATCTCATGAAACAGTGGCTGCGCACGGCGAACAAAATTCATTTCTTCTATATCCTTAAGGATATAGCAAGCGTTAAAGCCTTCCTCACGGATCCCACGCAGGTTCCGCTTTAACAGCTGTGCCTGCTGCTTGACCCGTTGGCGGCCACGCGGATGCTCCCTGCCTAAATCACGTTCCAGCAGCACAGCTTCGGATACATCCAGTACCAAAGCCATTACAGGAACATGCGCCTTGGCTGCCAACTGTACATATTTTTGACGGTCCTCAGCATACAAATGGGTGGCATCCACAACCGTCAGCTTATTCAAGCGACAGCGCATAGCCAGAATCGTATCCATCGCCTCAAACGCCTTGGCTGACATTTGCTGATACTCATAGAACAGTACGTCCGATTCCAGTCTTGGAAGTCCACTCCAGTCTATAAATTCCGTATCTCCGACCAGCTTGCGAAAATGATCCGAGGATACCACTTCTGTCTCCAGCAGAATCCCTTCGCTCACCAGCTTGTCTAATAATGTGGTTTTCCCACTGTTGGAGGCCCCCACCAACACAACCAGTCCAGCATGCGGTAAATGAATCGTACGTTTGGATGAATTGCTCATGCTTCCTTCTGCTCCTTTCTGCGCGTAAATATAGCCATTTGGGTCGGTTGTCCAAAGCCTTCGACCTCTTCTCCGATCCCCTTCAGCGCTACCGAATAAGGAGCTTCCACAATCCACTGCTCACATCGTTCCTGAAACTCGCTTCTACTCCATTCAAAACGGTGATCGCCATGCCGCATCTCTTGCTGATTCATACGATACACTTCATTATATTCACGATTGGGAGTCGTCACGATCAGCACGCCCGGCTGATACTCCGTTACAATCGTCTTCATCACCCGGTTCAGACGATGCTCATCCACATGCTCAATGACCTCACATAGGATCATCACATCTTTTCCCCGCAATTGTTCATCATAATAAAAGAGAGAGCCCATCATGGGTGTAGGACTGATCGCATCGGCATGCCTTTCCAGCTTGTTAAAACGCTCCACGGCTCTCAACTGTGCATACGCAGACGGCTCCACCGCCCAAATCTCTTCAACGCCCGTCATTCGGGCCATCCGAGCCGATAGCTTCCCTTCCCCTGAACCCAAATCTACGATTTTCTGTCTGCGAGGCAGCTTGCGAATTACGTCCATAATAGCTTGATACCGCAGCTCATTTAGCCGTACTGTAGGCTGTTGCTTCCCTTCCTCATGTGGCTGTTCTGGCTGTTGAATCTGTTCGTGCTTATCCTTTTGAGCTTGGACAGTATCCTTTTCAATATGTTTTTTAATACCTATTTCATCACAATCAGATTGCTCAAATTGCTCAATCAGATTGGTAAAACGAAGCGTGCGTCGAATGATAAGCTCGCGTAGCGGATGCGCTGACAGCCAGCCTTCACCGTAACGTCTCAGCTTGTCAAACTCTTCTTCACTGATATAGTAGTGCTTATAGTTATCCAACACCGGAATCAACAGCAATAACTGACGTAGCGCATACTGCACCGTCTGATGGCCACTTAACGTGACATATCTGACAGTGCTTCGATTTTTCAGCTGAAAAGAATAGTCTGCTTCCCCTCGTTCTATGTCCACTTGATAGCCCAGCGGAGCAAATAGTCCCTCCACCACAGAATCCGGTAAATCCGAAGCAACAGGCCCAAACGATAACTCCAGCGCGAAAGGATGCGTCACCCATTCTGCATACTCTTCTTTGGGTTTGCCGTTCAGTGCCGTACCAAGCGAGCCACGAATATAGGTGCAAAATAAGCTGCTGGTTACAAACTCCCGGTCATTAATATATTGTGTAATATCATAGCTATCTGGACTGTTTTTGACCAAATCTATCGAATCTGGCGAAGCCTGAATGACGATTTCTGCCTCTTCCTCGGTAAACACGGTGTACACCATGCGTACACGCGCACCCTTTTCCGTGCGATCATACGTATTGTAGGGATTTTTGGCAAGCAAGTGCGAAATCATCCCAGCATTGTTTCCGGTTGCTTTTAGCGTGATGTGCATACTCTACTTCTCCTTCCCAGCTTATACTTTCCATACTTCATTCACCGCAGCGCGGAACATATCATCCAACTGCTGATCACGTCCACTCTCCATATGCTGAAGCAAGGGCGCCTTTTGTTCAAAATAAGCAATTTGCTGCTGGATAAAATCATTCACCACCGAAAGCTGTGGCTCCACATCCAGCTCCTCGCCCGCTTTTTTACGATCAAGCAAATGTTCGATCACCTGATAAAGTTCGGTATGTGCCGGAATGAGTTCCTCTAGCAATTCTACGAATTCCATTGGAGGCATGCTGTTGTGACGTTCAATCCAGCTACAGGCCAGCAACGGGCGCAGCACGTAAAAATACTTTTTAATCTTCACCTGTTCTCCCTGCAAATAATCCCGATAATTTCCCCGCGCCATATTCAGATAATGGTACATGCAGGACTTCGGAGAGAAGGTTAACGGCGAGATCGCACGAATCTGATCAGCCACTGCATATTGCTCCAGATAGGAAATCGGAGATTGCAGCCATTCCAGCAAAGGCGGATTGGATTTGCGAAACAATTGGAGCGCCTTTTTTAAATCCCAGCCGTTTATATCCAGCAAATCGCTGATTGGCCGTTCAATCACATCCCGCTTATCAAAAATAGATAAATACCATTCTATGGGTCTTACATAGATAAATCGTACATCATAGTCACTGTCCTGTGAAGGAAACCCCCACGCCCGACTGCCTGATTCACAGGCGTATACAATGCGCACCTGCTCCGCTTGCTCCAACGCGCGCAGCTCACGCAAAATCGTCTCACGCATTTCCGGTTGAATGAAACCCTGCCCATGCTTCATATCCGTCATGTTGTTCCCTCCCTTATCATTAAAGTATTTCCCGAATCTGTTCTCTAATCGACTCCTCCGTTTCATCTATCGATAAGCGGCGAAGACGCTCTGTCGTTTCCTCTCCCCACATCTCAGAAGGCCATTCCTTGAGTACATGAAGTGCTGCATGACGATTGGAGATCACCGGACTCCAAAGTCCGGCAGCAACTAGCTCTTGTCCCATTCCTTCGTAAGAAGACAATAGCTGAAGCAAAATACCCAGACATTGATGCGCTTCATACTCCGGTCCAAAGCCCGGCACATCAGCAGGACCAGAAGCAATTTCTTCCAGAGGCAAGTGCTTTTCTGCAAAAGCCACCAGCTTACGAGCCCGCTGTTCATCCTCTGTCTTGATGAGTTCAAAGTATAGATTAGGCTTGACTGGATATTTACTTAATTGATCAAATAGCACGGGCCATACATCTAGTGCTAGCATTCGAGCTACGCGAATGGCGCAGTGGAGATGCGGTGAATCTGCATACTGCAGTTCCTGCTCTACCGGCTTCACCCACTGCGGATCGTCCATCATCTGCTGGCATATTGACGCGTAACGTTTACGTAATTCCGGCGTCCATTCATGCTCATAACGTGCCTCCCATGAATCGTCTTCTTCATCGAGAAAATCCGCAATATCCATGATGATCGTAAAATGCTTCACAGTCGTACACATGGTCTTAGCATGGCGAAGGTAGTTGCCTATGACCATAGTGGCATGCTCATAATCGTCTATACTTTCCGCAGGTCCGCCTGCTGCCAGCAAAGCCGATAGAATATCACCCGCCCCGTCAAACAACTCCTGATCAATGTGCGGTACAGCGATGGCTGTATGCAGTTCGCCTTTATGAGCACACTCATAAGCAAGATACTCATACATGACATTGTTGCGGAATCCTTCCCTTAATAACCAGTCACGTATTTCCTGCCGCGCAGGCTCCAGCCGTTCTACTACGTGAATACGTCCCCAGCCATGTACCTGTGAGGCTAAATTATACAATTGTTCGTTGGCCTGCTCCGAAATATTACGGATAGCTACAGCTGCATATAGCGTGAATTCATCATGCTTGGCTAGTGTTAAAATAAGTTCGTGGTGCTGATCCGTCTCCAGTAATCCAAGCAGCGCAATACCGACCTTCACCACATTGCGATGTGCTCCGTGTTCAGCCAGCCAACGTGCTTCCTCATACAATCGATCCGGCTGAATTGCTGGATGCTCGCGCACCGCATCTAGCAGCGGATCAATCAGGCTGAGCGCATTTTCCTCCATCAAGCGTACATACGTCTCACGTCTCGTCTTCATCCCTGGCTTGCGGCATTGTCTGGACAACAACTGCGCCAGATCCTTAATTTTGTCAGTCTCTCCATCTCCGACAGCGCCATGATGCCCAAATGCTCCATCCAATCCTCCTGCCACCCAACGCATCGTGTGACCTGCCCAATATTCTTCATCATCTGGTAAATGATCATCCGTAAGCCTGCCCTGAGGGTCCAGTCCCTGCTTAATCGTTTCATAAATCGAAAGCTTACCTACCCATGGATATAACACTTCATTTTTGCGTCGTCCAAACATGTTGCATCACCCTTCTGTTATGTATTGCTTCTTATTTCATCGTGCTATCTTATACTCCTATGATGCTTTATTTTGGAAGTCGTGAACATGGTGAAAGTATTACAAGGATGAATAATTTCCCTTTTTCCTACATCCCTTCCCTGTTAGAATAAAGGGATACTTACTTTCGGAGAACGGCAACAGAAACGGGGAATGCATCATGGCGAGAGAGAGTTTTGATAAAGAAATTCAATTCCTGCGTATGCTCACATTAACAAGCGGCGCCTATAATCGGCAGCAATTCGCAGATAGACTGGGCATTTCGGTACATACCTTTGATAAAACAATCCGGCGTCTCAAGGAAATTGTCCAATCGGTACAACAGCAGTTGCCTGCGGAACACGGACATGATTTTAATGAGATGCTGCGCTTTAATTATTACGAATCGGCTGATCCATTATTGTTATTTCTGTTTCGGGCCAAATCGCTCAAGGAATCGGAAAGCGTCCGTTTATCCCTTCTGCTGACAGCGCTACAGTCACAGCCTATGACCACCATGGAACTATTGGATGCTTGCTGCAACGGGCTGCCTTCCGACAGTTCACTACCGGATGAGAAAACGATTCGTTCCGATCTGAAATATCTGGTTGAAGTCGGCGTCGTTCGCAAGGAACCCGGCGGCAGACCTTACCGCTATGCTGTCCGCAACGATCTGGTGACAGAACTGACGGACGAGGAGCTGCTGGACTTATATGATTTTGTAGACATTATGGCCAACACCCAGCTCCCCTCTGTACAGGGATATCTGCTGCGAGATCATCTTAAAAAAGCCATGCGCCGTCAGCTCGGAGATCGGGAGATGGCCGAACCTTTTTTATATAAATACCACTATTATTCACGCATTCTGGACGAAGCCCATATTCATCCGCTTCTACACGCCATTCGGCAACGCCGCTGTGTAACTTTTTTATATTTTTCGACGTCCAAACGAAGCATGTACGGGTCACAAAACACAAACCCGCTGTTTGAAAAAGAGACCGACGGCCGTGAACACACCATTCTGCCCCTACAAGTCATCTATGATCATCAATATGGACGTTGGTATATTCTGGGTCATGTAGGCGGTAAAGGAATCATGAAGTTTCGTATGGAGGGCATGACTCAATTGGTGGAGGGCAAGCCTGTCCCAGAGCAGCTTCATGCCGACCTGTTAGCCGTATTGGAAGAAAAAATGCGGTACAGCTGGCTTGTTGATACGGGCCGTCCTGTAAAGGTACGGGTACGCTTTTTTAATCCTGAGGGCGCGAAGCGCAACTTTATTCGGGAACGTGTGCTGTCACAGGGACAATGGGGTACGATCGCGGAGGAGGAAAGTGAATCCTTTATCTATGAAATCACAGTGAATGGAATCACTGAGATTAAACCGTGGATTCGCAGCTTCGGATCAAGCTGTGAGGTATTGGAGCCTCAGCGGCTACGGAAGGAATTCAGACAGGAATGGAAGGAGCTGCAAGCCTATTATGAGCCTGTTCGAGAAAATATTTAACTACCAGATCGTCTCACGGCTGGATGAATCGGGCGCTTTTGCTACCACATCACAGGAAAGAATTTGGCTCAAATCTATGCTTGCAGACTCGGCAGCGACAGAGGGTTTTACCCCGGCTACACTTGATAAGCTTCGGCAATTACTTGCAGACGACGAGCCGCTGGAGGCCGATGGAAGTTTGCGGGAAAAGGCAGGTATCCCTGCTGTCTCGGTATACCATCCACTCTTGCGTGAATTGCGTTCCATTCTGCGATCCCGTTCTGGCATCTGTGTGACCTACAAACTGCGCAACGGACGCTTGCATGAGCGAATGTCCGGTTTTCCATATAAGCTGGAGTTTTCCATGGTCAAAAAAGAATGGAGCCTGCTGTGGTATAATCGCAGACACCGCGCGCTCATGTCTACCAAGCTATCTAATATCGTGAACATCACGGAAGATGAGCTTCTACCCGAAGAGGCCGATAAATTCACCCAACGTATACTCGGTATACTGGAGTCGCGCAAGGAACAGGGCATCATCGAAATTGTTCCTGTATATAACGGTGAAATGTCTCGTATTTTATATGCTTTTTCCTGCTTTGAAAAAGAGGTCGAATATGTTCAGGAAGCAGATACCTATCGTATTACACTCACTTTCCAGGCAGACGAATGTGAATATGTGTTATCCAAAATCCGTTTCCTGGGCAAACGTGTCAAGGTCGTCCAAGGCTCCCGGCTGATCTCACGAATGAAGGAGACAACAGCCAAGGCCCTTGCACGCTACGAAGAGGAATAGCTACTGAGGCAAATATGAGATACATCCATGTAAATAGCCCCTCCCTCCGTCTGTTAATGAGACGAGGGAAAGGGCTTTTAAACGAGTTATGGCAAGGCTTGTCCGCGCGCACTGACGTACAATTCATACCATTCCTCACGGGTCATCAGCTCGCTCTGGCGTTCCGCATCCTGACATGCTTTGATTCGTTCAGGATTGGCGCTGCCAATGACAGGCTGAATCCGTGCTGGATGCTTCATAAGCCAGCCAAGGACGATCGCTTCACGTGTCGTTTCCTTTTCAGAAGCCAGCTTCTGCACCAGCTCTGCCGTCTTAACGACATGCTCAGGCGCCCCTTCCAAAGAACCTCCGCTAAAACGTCCCTGCGCCAGCGGTCCCCAGGCTTGGAGCTGAATATCCTCGGTTTGGCAATATTCCAGCAAACCTTCGCCAAAATGTACATTCGTCCCCGCCTGCTGGTTCACATGTACGGTCTGATCTACAAAATGCAGATGGGCCAGGCTCATTTCCAGCTGATTAGCGATCAACGGCTCCGTTAGGCTCCGCTCCAGAAAACGAATTTGGCTTACATTCATATTAGAGACGCCAAAATGCCTTACTTTGCCGGATGCCTTGAGCTCACTGAACGCTTTCGCTACTTCTTCCGGCTCTACCAGCGGATCGGGGCGATGCAGCAGCAAGATGTCCAAATATTCCGTACCCAGACGCTTCAGGATCCCATCCACGGACTCCATAATATGAGCATATGAGAAATCAAAACGGCCCGGGAGCGTACCATCTGGCAGAAAAATACCACATTTGGACTGAATTACGATTTGCTCACGCAAGCCCGGCTGTCCCTTTAAAATCTGACCGAAAATCTCTTCCGCTTTCCCCATACGATAGATATCCGCATGATCGAACATCGTAATCCCGATGGATCGTGCAGCTTCTACAGCTCTTTCTGCTTCAACGACATGCTCCTGCGTAAACGGCGCATGGCTCCATTCACCACCAAAAGGCATACAACCAAGCGCCAGCCGACTATCGGAGATTCCACGTTTCTGTAAAGGCATAATCTTCATGCTTCTCCTCCTTTAATCTTCAAAATATTCCCTGCTTCATCCACATATGAAGAGTCCGTGGGACCGCTATCACACACCTATTTTACCACTTACTTACGATCGTGTTCGACAATGCTTGTATTGAGTTCAGTCCTTCCACAGCATACTGAAGAAAGAACTGATTCACCTTAATCGTTATGAAATCCGGGACGAGGCCAAGCAAGGTATTTTTGCGTATATTGGCGGACTTTCACCGCCAAGTTATCATTCATACCGATCGCACTATATAAAAAAATAGACGGAAAACATGTCGTTTCCCGTCCAATTTTTTTATTTTAGTTACTTATTAGACAGCCCTTCTTATATGTAATAATCAATAGCCAACTTCAGCAGATAAAGCGCGAGCAAATGCAGCGGATAAAACAAATAGAAGAAGGTTCGTGAGCCTTTTCCCCTCTCTCCGTTATATCGGGATAGCAGAGGGAGGGCAAAAATACAGGCCCCGCCGATCGCAAACGGATAAAGATATTCGTTCATTGTGCTGGCGTTGATGCCCATGATGCTGAGCGAATCGGGAACAGCCCATATAATGATGACTCCGAAAATGAACATAAGCGCAATTATTGCAATAATCCATCCGTTGTAAATCTTCTGTTGTTTGCGAGCGACATAGAAAGCTAGAACCAGTAACACTCCAATTACACTCCAGTCTCCCAAAAAAGAGACTACGCAAAGAGCCGAAATCGCCAAGTATTTAAGTACAGAATTGGTCGTGTTGTCATAGAACCATATTGCCAGTAGGCCCATCAACAACGTTAGCATGATGTTTCCCGAAGTATACCAATCTTTAAATACCAATCCGTAAGGCACCACACTGGCTAGCCCGGTTAGAGCAAGGCGTATTGTATATTTTTTGAAGCTTCTGGTATGGATATATCCTTCGGCTACAAAAAAAGCCATGATAGGCAATGTAATTCTGCCTACCACCTGAAAGCCCAAAAAATCGGCAAAAAATAGCCCTCCAATATGATCAATTAGCATTGCTAATACTGCAATTAATTTTAAACTGGTGGCATCAATGCCCTTCACCTCTGCTTGAACGGATAATCTTTGTTCCATATTCCTCCCCTTTTCTTCCCGAAGGACTATGCCCTCCATATCTATTCTATTCGTAAACAGGTCTGTTCAGGAGGCTCCGGTCTCCCATCTTATCTAAGAGGTGCTTCAACAATTGGCGGGAAACGGGAATAATGCGCCTTGCTTCTCCGGAATTCTGATTGGTTTGAAAAATGATCTCCTTCTTGCTCTTATCTATAGATTCCACCTTCATCAGGTTTACGATAAATGCCCGATGACACCGGAACAACCTGGGGTCCTTAGCCTCAATATCTTTCAGATCGCCGTAAAACTCAAGAGTTCTGTTTTCGGAAACCAGACGGATTTTGTGGGGAACACCGGTTGTTTCAAAGTAATAAATGCTGGAGAAGGAAATTTGAAATTTCGTAAATTTATTGTCGAGTATAAACCAATCATCGACATCCAACACAGGCTTTCTTTGATGGGCAACAGCAAGAACGTCTCTTACCTTTTTTTCCATTTCATCCTGAGTAGCATCCTTGATAATGAAATCAAGAGCTGCTACCTTGTATTGGAAGGTAAGCGGAGACAGATGACCGTGGGTAGTTACAAAGACAATATGCCCATACATATCATATTTTCTGATTTCTTGGGCAACTTCCAGTCCCTTCATCTGGCAACCCGAGATTTCAATATCAAGGAAATACAAGTTATTCGCACAAGCTTTAGATTCAAAAAGCAGGAGATCCGGCTTACTGGTGACAATGAGATTGCTGCAGCAGATGCCAAGTTCCTCGCAGCTTTTACGGACCATCTTTTCCATTATGCGCTGCTGGATAAACTGATCTTCCAGGATAAAAATATTCATGATGTCGCTCTCTTTATAATTAATGTTTGCGTGAAAAAATCCGGTTCCTTTTTGGTATCCAAAGTTACATACTTGTTGCTGCGCAGCACCTTTGCTATATTGTACAAGCCAAGACCCCGATTGTCCGCTTTCGTTGAAAAGTTCCGTTTGTAGAGATCATTCACCTTAATCCCGTCAAGTGCAGAATGATTATAAGAGTTTCGTATCGTCACCGTCTGAATATCGTCTTCATGGATCAGTACAATATTTATGGACGGATTGCAGGTCTCTAATGCCGCATCGATTGCATTGTCCAGGAAACAAGAGATTACTCTGCAAAGGTCTATAATATCCATATACATTTCACTGATACCGCTATCAATTTCCAGTTTTACGTCAACTCCACGCTTCTTTGCCACCAGCACCTTGGATGTAATAATACTCTTGAGCTCACTCACGTCCAGATTAATCAGGTTATCCAGACTATAGGAATATCCGTTCAACTGTGAAGCAGTAGGTTGGATAGAACTCTCATATATCCGCTTGATCATCGACAAATCCCCAGTTCTGATCCCCTCGTCCAGCATTAACAGGATATTGGTATAGTCATGTCTGAAGCCGCGGATGTCTTCGTACATTTTTTCAATCTCCATAATATAAGCCTCCAGCTGCAGGTATTGTTCCGTCTTGTTCTTCTCTAGCTCACGTTCACGCAGGAAGCGATACAGCCAATTGATCGTCATCAGGAAGATGGAGGTCAAGCCGATCAGCATCAACACAATCTTTAATCTGCTTGGATACGGATTGTTGCTTTCACACTCCGAATAGATAATGAGTCCGAGTCCGATGATCCCCAAGACTAAGATTAAAGAAGCTCCGACGATAAGCTTAATCCGATATAGCTTCAAAAGCCTGACCGCCGGAGTAGGAAACAAATAAGACACAAGCTTTCGGAGCGCCAAGTAGATCAGCGGAGGTGAACAAGCGGTTAGGAAGGGCGCCGTCCATTTGTTTTTATATTCATAAGGAACCGCATAGCTGATTACCGTTATGAAATAACCCAGCAGTGTCGTAATAAAGATGGTAAGGATGGCATAGAAGCCTATGACCCACAAGGATTCATATTTGTCGGTCAACCACCCGTATAATGCCAGTAGCACAAATAGAAATAGGTAAACAATCAGTCCGAAGTTATTCAGAGCTGTTATTCCGATAAAATAATACATGACTAAAAACAGCAGCAGCTTATAATTCATACGGAAAACGCTTAGACCATTGCCGCTGACCATATGATATATTACAAGATAGCTGGTGTATTGCAAAAAATAAATGCCGGATGTAATCATTTTTTGTTCAATTTCCAAACTTTTGGGTTGACTGGTTCATAGAACAACCCGAAACAAATCCCTCCTCCTTCACCTCTTTTACTCATATGCTCCAGTAGCTTAGCCTTGAGTCTCTGGGTATGGTTATTTCTGTGTTCTTTAATATTCTTGATATTGTTCATAATTGGCATAACTCCTTCTCATTATGGAATAGAATACTGGTGTGATGACGACTGCTTCAAGAAACAGCCCGAATATTAACCAAGGATAAAAATCTAGTGCGATGGCCACGAAAACAAACACTATACTTAAAAAGATAGCTTGTAATCTGCATGCTCTTCTTAACTTCGGATCTACCAATGGATTGCACTCCGTATCGGCCGGAGCGTATCTGGCAATCAGAATGATAGAAAGCAGACAGAGCGTCGCCAAAAAAAAGCGGTTCCATTCTACTTCCTTTAAGAGCCAGGGAACAAACACAAAGGTCAGTAGACTGACCCAGGTGCAATGATGCGACTTGCGAGCATGCCAGCCAAAGGACTTTCGCCGGACCACTGTATAGGAAAGCAGCATCGCAGCCGTTTCGGCTAATACACCGAGCAAACAGGCACTGACCAATACAAGAAGTATTTTTTCTGTGCCAGCCAGTATGTTCTCTAGATAATAAAGCACATAAGCACGCTTCTCCGCTTCCAATTCTTCGTCTTGAAAGTATTTATCAATGATCCACGTTGACAATTGATGATACAACGCCACCGCCCCTCCCTAACTTAATTGTGTGGGAAGCTGGAATTGAACATAATCACGATATTTATCATGCCAACTCATTAATTCGTGATGCGTGCCTACCCCCGTTACTTCTCCTTTATCCAAAAAGATTATCTGGTCCGCTTTGTAGATGGTTGACAAACGATGAGCGATAACAATGGTCATTTTATTCTTGGAGAGAAGCTTGATTACATCATGTACAAGCTGCTCTGACTCGCTATCCAGATTGGCGGTAGCTTCATCAAACAGCAGAATCTCATGGTCTGAAAGCAAGCATCTGGCAATCTGGATTCGCTGCTTCTGTCCCCCCGATAATTTGACTCCCCTTTCTCCAACAAAGGTATCCAAACCATCCGGTAATTGATAAATTACCTCCTTCAAGCCTACTGTATCAAGAGCCGCATAAATCTCATGGTCATCCGCGTCTCTGTTTAGGCCATATACCAGATTGTCTCTCACTGATCCTACCAGTAAGTCACTATCCTGCATAACATAGGATATTTTGCGACGCCATTCTTCCGTCCTAATCTTATCCAAATATACATTATTGTAATAGATTTCTCCATTATATTCTGAGTAAAATTTCTCTATTAAAGAAAATATTGTTGTTTTTCCCGAGCCGGAAGGCCCTACGATCGCTGTAGTGGTACCGCCTCTGAAGGTTAACTCCACGTTGGATAATACCGGTTGGCCCTGGTTGTACGAGAAAGAAACATTGGCAAAATGCAGGATATCCGAATTCTGATCATGACTTTTCATGTCCGGCACACTGCCTAACTTTTCTTGCTTCTCATCCTGCTGGTTATATATGGTATAAATTTCCTTGCTTGCTCCCTTGGCCTTCTGATACTGCGAGAAAAAACTGCTGAGCTGGGTCAGAGGCGAAACCATTGTAAACAAATAAAAGATCATGGATACCAAAGTACCTGTAGTGATATGTCCAGCGGCAATGCCGGCGCTTCCATACCAAAACATTCCTACCAAAGCTAGCATGATGATAATTGTTACAATCGGCTCAATGACAGCTGACAATATTCCCTCTTTGATGTTCAAGCGAAAGATACGTCCAAGTATCTCCCGAGTATATTTCATTTCAAGCTTTTCCGACGTCGTCGCTTTAATGAATCTGATGTTATAGAGAATTTTGGATAACTCACCGGAAAAATCTGCGGCTGCATCCTGTGCCTCAATCGCTACTCTATTCATCCTTCTTCCAATGGGATAGATTAGTAGCGCCGTTATAGGAATCAGAGCAACGAGTACACTCATTAATCTCCAATCCAACACAAATAACATGATGATGCAACCAGTGACCATCAGGACATCAGCCAGAATAGAAGGCAGAGTGATAGCCAGAAAATTACTTACAATAGCAAGGTCGTTCGTCATTCTGCTGATGATTTTGCCGTTCTCGTTGTTATCAAAATAATTAACCGGCAAATGGATAATTTTTTCCCAAATTTTCAGTCGCAGTTCCTGAAAAAACTTGCTCCCCACATATCTGAGGAGCAGAGAAGACACGGCGTTTAAAATCCCTCCGGCCAGAAACAGCGAAATAAGCACAGCTGCGGTCTGGATCGTCAGCTCCATAGCTGAGATCTTATCGACAAGCTTGCCTGTAATGATCGGCAATACTAATGAAAAAGCGGCGGAAATCAGTGTAAATACGATGCTCCAAGCAAGCGCAAGCTTGGGCCATCTCGCAATTTTGATTAACTCCAGCAAGGAATGGGCCGTTTGTTTTTCTTCACCAATCTTTTTATATGCCGTGCTCTCCATATTCAATTCCATTATGGCTTAATCACCTATTTCTCTTTGTGATTTTCGTATTCTAGCAAAAACTTCATTGCCATTGTATAGACACCTGCGGCTATCGCTACCATGACAATATAGGAGAGCGACAGCTTGGTTCCTATCCAGTCCGTTTGGTTGCTTAATTGGAACAGTAAGAAGCACACGGCGCTTCCGGCAAGAAACTCCAAAGAGTAGGAGAATTTCCGCCCTCTCTTCAACCTATCTAGTATAATATCCACTATAATTACAGCGGATGTAAGCATAAAAGAAATTTTATACAGCATAATCTTATCTCCAGCAACAATCTGCTGATCCTCAAAACTTGCAAAGTATCTGGCCAAAATTGTACCGATTACTAGGTATAATACGACAACTAGCACATTTATTCCGACACATTCGGCTGTGCTGTAGGTAATAGTCCCTTCGCTTCGTTGAACCAGGGTCGCTGCCAAGCTTGAAATAAACAGGACCAGAAACCAAATATAAAAATATGCATCCAGTTGAAAAGAGAGAAAATCGGTAATCAGTCCCACCATGACTGTAATAATTTCTTTTAATAAAATGAACATTACCGTCTCCTCCTTTTAGCTAAATACCAGCATCTGCTTCCATGTACTCAAGTTCTCATTATCACAGGTCAGCAGTGTCAGCAATACACCTGCACATCCATCGAGCAGCCCTACTTTATCGAGAGATAACGGATCATCGACGCTTCCCTCAAGGTCTGTAAAGGGTACTGCCTCTTGAGTATTCCGGTATGATAACATACGATGCAAAAAATCATTCTTGAACGGTATGGCTGCCGTACGGCTGAAATGGTGCTGAATCAGGAGCAAGCCTGCATAGCCGTGACAGATCGTCGGTGAAATTACCTTTCTTAGCGAATCTGGTCTGGAGTAGACGGTATTGAACAATTGCAGAGCCTGCTGCTGCAGCGCTTTGTCCTCCAGGGCCAATCCCAGCCGGAACATAGCCACAGAAGCTCCCGGTGTGCCGTAACACCATGCATCTCTGTGATAACCTGGATTCCGACTAGTCTCTGCGGATTCATCCGGTGTGAACATATTAGGTATGACAAGGGTGCCGTTCCACTCTCTGATATTTCCGAGTAGAAAAGTCTTGGCAACTTCCAGTACTTCTCTCAATCCTGTTAACGGGTAGCGGCGGAGATGTGCAACAGCCAGCAAATTAATGGCTCCTGTAATTCCGTGCGCCATGCCAAGATTATAGTAAATGGTCTGTTCGGGAAGTTCCCCGAAATGTCTCAGCTTGCCTACAGCATCCGTAATCAGTTGAAGGATCTTAAGGAGCACCGCATCCAGCTTCCCAGCGTATCTGTCTTGGCGTTCCTTAACCTCCATTAATGCAGCTGCAATCCCCGTCCATCCTGAAATCAAATCCAAGTCGCTATCCTCAATCAAGGAGTCTTCCAATTTCCCCCTTGTCTCCTCATAGAATTCCCCATAGCTGCTAAGAAACATATCCAGCGTCTGTGAGAGCACATTCGTATATCTTGTTGAACCTCTTGAACACTCGTTGAACAGATAAATAACACCTGCCAATCCGGTATACAGTGACAATGAATGGAACGGTATATTGCCGATTAAGCGCACAATCTCCTGATTGTACTTGAAAGCAAGCGCATCCCACCCTTCCCCCGGGTAGACTTCATCTAGTTTATCCAGAAGAAGGCTGATCCCGGGATATCCTGAAGCCAATGATATCAGCTCCATTTCAGGGTAATCATGCATGGCGTGCTTCTTGATTAGCAGGGTTACAGTATCTATATCTTTGTAAATTTCTGCGCTTTGTCTGACTATTTCAGATAAATTTCCCGGGACTTGTTTGACCGCCATAAGCTCCTCCTCAATAAGCAACATGGTATTTGCTTACCTGTAAATAATCTTCCAAACTGTAGTAGCACAGGTGTAGGGCAAGCTCTTCCTTTTCCCGGTCCAGGCCGAACACTCTGTTGCAGAACATGTGCATGATGCTGAACATAATATCATCGTAATAATTGGTTCTGTCGTCAGCTTCCCGGATAGCCGTGAAATATGCAGCGTATTGCCGCAACCTGTCGCCTGTATCGCTTGCTGGCAAGGATATGGAACGGGTCTGTTGAATTCTTTGGAATAGCGCTTCTTTGTGTTCCCGATACTCCTGTCTGAATTTCTTTGGATCAATAATCGCAGCCATAGCCTTCAATTGATCTTCTGCCAGCGGATACGCGCAGTTCACAACCTCAAAAAGTCCGGTACAGCAAAATAACATCTGATCGGTTGCATTAATTGACCTCTTGCCTGCATAATAGCCTGAAACTAGATAAGAATCGATAGCAAATAACCTCTCCGCTTGTTCAATGAAGGCTGCGCCGCCATACCGCAAAATTTCAGGCCGGTAAGGAACAACCGAATAGGAACTAACCAATCCGGACGAGGTTACAGTATTCAGGAAATCAAAAACATAGTTCAAGGCCGTGAAACGCTGATGCTCTACGCTTCCCGACATTTTGCACCTTAGCCTGATATGCGGCTCCTTATCTGCATACTGGACAAAAAAAACCTGGTCAATGAAGTACTCGGCGCTATTGTCCATGAATGTCTTAAATGCACTGCCCAGCAAATCGGTTAGCATTTCCTGATTGTAATATACCTGCAGGGATATCCAATCCGAACCTGGATAATAAACGGCATTCACCGAAGAACTCAGCACTTTATTTAAGCTTTTATCGGTAGCCTGTGCAGACAATCTGTCTATCGGCAAGTACTGAAACATCGGGCTTTTGCAAAAAAATACGCACTCCTCCATATATCGGTTAGCGGAAGCGAACAATTCTTTCTCCGTTTCCATAATAACGGCCGCCTTGCCTTCCGGATTCCGGGTATATTCTTTGTGCAAAAGCTTTCGATGATGATGGCGATCCAAATCCAGCAACAGCTTATTGTCCAGCTCCACCAAATATACATATCGCGGAATGTTATACTTTATGATCCAATCCTCCAGAAAGGACAGAAACTGTTCTTCGCTCTGGAGCTGTTTATCCGCATATAATGTCCATTTTTTGGGGCAGATGATGATATTTTTATAGGTTACTCTCGGTGTAAAAGAAGAATCATAGAGATACTCCTCCAGATGGGACCATCCGGTCTGATACTGCAGATTAATATCATTCAGAAACCGGATCAGATAAGGCGCCAGCTCTGTATTGTACATGCTGCTGAGTTTGGGAAATACCAGTTCGCCTGTTTCCCTGTGCTTCAGATAAAAGTATCCCGAATCCTCCACCCCTACCAGCAGCTGGGAAACATCTAATTTCCGATTCTCGGGAAACGTGGCCATATCCATAGATTGGTCTGGTGTCGGGCCTGCCGTCATAATATTAGTTATTTTGGGACTGAATGGGTAAAATGAGATTTCAGCGGCGCTCTCCCCTGCTTTCTGATCCTTCGGGTTCCTGACAAAATTGAAGATTTCATCACGGCTATCCTTGTCAAACATGTAGGCAAATCTTCCGAAGCTCTGACACGCTTCCAATGATCCGGCTCTGTTGTTTAAATAAAACGTAACTTCACCTTGCTCATTCTCCATGCAGGAATAATACAAATCGAACGAGACATGGACATTCTCCAGACTCAATTCAGACAGCTGTTGGATTTTGACCTCGTCAAGCACGATATCCGAATGATTGACAAGCGCTTCGGTCTGCCACTCCGCAATTAGCGCCTTAAGCTGTCGGAACCTGCCTTCATCCTTGTGCCTGTACTTATCTCCGTTCTGGTAGTGGCTCTTGTACTCTTCAGGTTTGCCGAGCCCCAAGGTTTTACTGAACAACTGCAATAAGGGCACTTCTTCATATACTCCGTACTTCTCAGTAAATTGCTGACGATAGTCGGAAAGTGTATCCTCTTTCCTGTACGTAGAAAGCATGCTCAATATTGAAGCTATTTGGGCCAACGATTGCCTATCGCTGTCCGACAATAGAATTTCATTTACCTGATTCAGTCTTACGTCTATTTTGACCAAGTCGCCCTGATAATCGGGAAGGATAAGCTGGACTAGTTTTCGGACAGCCTCAATGCCTTCGCGTTTGACCGCAGCAACTGTAATGTCCTGAATGGCTTGTCCAACTCTCTCCAAAATATCTGAGTAATATGCTGCCTTGGGAGTAGCAAGCAGCTTTAGTGTACGTATCAGATGCGCCAGAGGAGCGCTATCCCGAGGATTGGGAATCATCTCACTTACCAAAAAGCCTTGTTCTATCAATTGCTGCAAAAAATCTGTGCTGATCGTGTCATCCACGCCGAAGGCGTCTTTTATAGCTTGCATAAGCTGCAGAAAAGTCTGCTGCTCTTTATCAAGGATCTTCATGATGAAATCTATGACCGGGGTTTTGAGAATAGATATATTTTCAGTGCTTCGTTCCTCCTGATCTGCTGCAAACAGAGTCTGATAAGAGATGACGAGCCTGTGATGGTCAATGTAAGAGGTGTTATTTACACTCAGTCTCAATTCATTGCGGACATCCGTATCCCCATGGAAAAGCCCTATTAAGCGGTAAATTAGGCTATAATCCGGAGTTGCCCAGACGACATGTTCCCCGGCGCCTCCCGTTTTTCCAAATCGGGAAATGCCTACTCCCGCGAACAGTCCAAACGGTGTTGGTCTACAAATTGCCCGCGAAATGAACTTGCTTAGACTTAGGATAAGATTCCGCTTTTTTTTGGACTTCAATGTTCTGCCTTGTTCCAGGCTTTGCAGTGCAGCGTAGGTCGAGGGGCTGGAGACATAAATGGAATCTATCAACCCCTGCTGCTGAACGAACCGTACAAGTCTGTCAAGGTATTCATCATCATCTAGTTGTTCATGATCAAATATCTGCGTATAATACTCCATGCCAAGCAACGTTTTCCGGTACATGTAATTTTCCGAGATTTCAAAGTTCTCCAACATGCAATCAACCTCTCATCTGTCTTAAAGCACGAATTGAACCGGCAAGGCTTACTTCATAATAATTCCGCTGAACATCAATCAGTCTCGCGCCTTGACGGAGCAGACACTCCATTTCTGTGCGTCCGGCATTCATCCCCTGCGCGATAAGCTCTCCGCTAAGAGAGGCAACAACTCCGCTGAATAAGGCGCTGGCAATACTCGTACCGATACCCACTGTGTATGCTTTGTCAAATCCCAGCACTTCATATAAGTAATCCTCTGTGTCGAAGCTCGATTTGGCAACCATTACCCAATCATTGTTGTAATTGATTTCATACTCATCACCACTCGGCGCAAAAAATTGATCGTTGAGCGTATTGCTGAACCCGGAGATATCCCCGTTCTTATTAGTTGATCCAATTGGGTATACTCCCTTTAAATTCGCAGGTACTCTGTACTCCTGCGTAATATCGCGTCCATCGTTTCCTGCGGAACAGACTACCCATATGCCTTGCGCATTGGCGCAGTCAACCAAAGCCTGAAACCTATTGAACTCGAATAAGTCGACCTCATATTCTGTACGATAGCTGACGTTGATAATTGGATATCCTTTAGCAATACCCTCTTCCAGCGCTCTATACAACCATTCAAGCTTGCTTATTCCTTTTTTGTCCGTAATTTTGTAGACAACAACCCGAGCGAAAGGGCATATCCCCTTCAATATATATTTGCCGGTAACAGAGCTAACCATTTGTGTACCATGCCCGACGTAATCGCTTAGACAAGGCTCATAAGGTACAAATGACTTGCATTCTGCCTCAACTAGATTACCTTGGATCTCTGAGTGGGATTTATCGACGCCTGTATCAATAAACAGGATAGTAAGCGGCTGACCAACAGTTGCACCACAACTAAAATGATCGGTCAGCCGGGCTACATGCCAATTGTATATATTAGGTTTTATCATGCAATCTCCATAATGTAAGTAGGGGTAGCCTATTTCACTACCCCTGACTTACGAATCGCTTATGAATTATTTACAATTGGAACAAGAACCGGTACAGATACAGGTAAGAGTTTTACATACTGCTTTGGATACCTTAATGGTTGTTTTGATGATTGAAGCTTGTGGGCTAAGCTCACTGGCCTCATAGCTCTTTCTTAAATCAAGGTCAAACATTTGATCTACTTTCATTTTCCTCTTCCTCTCTGAATTAGATTATAATAAACATGATTTCAGTGGTACCCCTAAATCACGTTTATTGTGAGTGACCGTATGTCATATCTTGCTGTCGATGAATAAAGAATATATCTAATTCTCCCGTTTTTTATACTTTATTCCTGAAAGGTATTCCAAACCTCCTAAATTGCAGTCATTTTGCTGCCCATGCGGCATGGCATAAAAAAATACCGACACAGAGCGAAACGATTGACGCTTAGAGCATGGCGTATGCTTGCAAGAATCCGATATGTTCTTATACAGGTGTCTCGTATAAATCGGCTGAAGAAGAGATGCTTAGCATGAAGCGCTCGTCCTATGGCTACGATGTGCTGGCTCTTGTGGACGAACTGCGATTCAAACAGGACATGACTGTAAAGGAACTGACTGACGCACTACAGGCATCCCAACAAGTACCCAAAATCTGTTGAGCGATATCAAGCTCTTTTTGCTGCATCTCGATGACCATATTCGTACGATACTGGCCGAAACGACGGAACAAAACGGTGACGTTCTCTTGTCTATGGGTGGAGTCCAGCCGGAAAAAGGCAATGAAAAATTGTTCGTCTTGCGCGAAGTCTTTAGTGGAAACGTACTAGCCGCCAAAAATATGAAAAGTGAGGCAGCGAGCGATCGTTTGCTGTTCAGTCCATTTAACCTCTATAGGTGCGTTCGGAAGAGTTGTGGCCTGATGGGGTGCGAGTGGTCACAATCGATACGTGGACAACCGATCAACCCACTTGCGTAGCCGCTGCATATTTTTGATAAATAGCTTGAATTGGGTATAATCGCTGCACGAATATTAGATAAGCCAAAAAATGTCAGCGTACATTATACTATTTTCCACAACCATTTAAGCAGTCAACTAATAAGTTGACCCGTTTGAGGCAGCTCTTGCTGAAATGGATAATAGGCTCGGTGTTTCCTTCTCTGATTATTTGGGTTTTTCAAGAGGATCCTGAAGAGACAAATAAGATCGAAGAACGGAGCATGAACCGTGAGACTTTTAAAATTCTCACGAATATAAGCTATAATCGACAATTAATAAGCCACAACCTTATGGATTGTGGCTTATTAATTGTCAGGAGTGAAATTAACCTATGAATTATGAAAAGGATGTATTCAATGTCTATGTTCCTCCATTGAAAAAGAATCTACTATATCGCTCCCATCATCCTTTATTCTTTCAAAGATAATATTTCAAGGTCGAGCTATAATAGGCTAGTGAAGAAGTAGGCGCTCCAGGAGTCATCTTGTTATACTTGTGTATTCTTGATTGCCATATCGCCAATTCACTTTTGTTACTTCGCTTAATGAGGCTGGATCATACTACATATAAATGAGTCGAATCACTTTGGTCCCAATCCACATCTTCTTATCCGAATATCCCCATGCTCAGATATCGCTCTCCGGTATCCGGGGCAATGCAAAGTACCCGTTTGCCTGCTCCCAAACGCCGAGCTTCCTGAATCGCCGTCCATATCGTAGCTCCGCTAGAGGGGCCCACCAGAATCCCTTCCTGGGCAGCAATCGCCCGTGTCGTAGCAATCGCATCCTCATCCGAAACCTGCACGATTTCGTCATACACTTCCGTATTCAGCACGGTGGGAACAAAGCCTGGACTGGTGCCAACCAGCTTATGTGGACCGGGTTTTCCCCCAGATAGTACTGGCGAGCCCTTCGGCTCAACTACAACAATCCGCAGATCTGGCAAATGCTGACGCAGCACTTCACCCGTTCCCGTAATGGTACCGCCCGTTCCCGAAGAAGCGACGAACACATCCAGTTTCCCTTCCGTCTGTTCCAAAATTTCAAGTGCTGTGGTCGTACGGTGAATATCGGGGTTTGCCTCATTTTCAAATTGATGCGGGATAAAGCTCCCATCAATTTCAGCCCCCAGTTCAAGTGCCTTGCGAATTGCTCCTGGCATCCGTTCTTCTGCTGGTGTCAGTACGACCTCAGCCCCGTAGGCTTTTAAAATGTTGACCCGTTCCTTCGTCATATTCGAGGGCATCACCAAAATCGCACGGTAACCTCGGGCTGCCGCATTCATCGCAAGGCCAATTCCCGTGTTGCCACTCGTCGGTTCAATAATGGTGCCTCCCGGCTTTAGATGTCCTGCCTTTTCCGCTTCGGCAATCAGGTTGCCCGCCGCCCGGTCTTTAACACTGCCGCTTGGATTAAAATACTCCAGCTTCACATACACTTCCGCATCCTGCGGCCCTGTGAGCCGTTGGAGCCTTACACAAGGTGTATCTCCTATTAAATCTGTAATACTATATACCACTTTAGGTGCCATCGTTGTATCCTCCTTGGATCGTTCCTTACAACGTTATTTACGATCTTCATATCATACTACCAAAATAACACACTTGGCTCCTTCCTACCTGTCGCTTTTGTAAATTACATAAAACTTATCAACTTAGTATGTAAAATTCTTGCAAAATGGGTCGCCAGATATCGCCTGTAGTGATATACTCGCATTACTATTTTTTCAGGAGGATACAAGACACTTATGAGTACTCAAGAAAATATGACAGCAAACCGCTTCCCTCCCTCCTTGCTATGGTTGACCCTTGGTGCCTTCGCCATTGGCATGACCGAATTCGTCATTATGGGACTACTGCCCAACGTAGCCCATGATCTTCATGTTACAATTCCGCAAGCCGGGCAGTTAATTACCAGTTACGCACTTGGTGTGGCTATTGGTGCACCTGTGCTTACCGTATTAACTCATAAGGTTCCGCAGAAAAAGCTGCTATGCCTACTAATGACCATATTCATTTTAGGTAATCTTTTTTCCGTCATTGCTCCCAATTACGAACTTCTGATTGCTGCCCGTATGGCTACTGCATTATCGCACGGAACCTTTTTGGGAGCCGGTTCCCTGATCGCTGCCCGACTGGTTCGTCCTGACAAACGCGCGGGTGCTATTTCCATGGTGCTGACCGGTTTGACCGTGGCGAACATTATAGGCGTACCCTTTGGTACCTTTATCGGACAACAACTCGGCTGGCGTGCTTCCTTTGGAGCCATTGTGGTCATCGGCTTGATTTCTCTGTTTGGTATCATTCGTTATATTCCGGTGATTCATCAGGACAAGCCTTCCAGTCTCAAACAAGAAGTCCGAAGCCTGTTTAATCCAAAAGTGCTGCTGATGTTGCTCACAGGTGCAGTCGGTTGTGGCAGTCTGTTCACTGTCTTTACGTACATTACGCCTTTGCTTACGGATATTAGTGGCTTTGCCGAGCATAGCATTACCTGGATTCTCGTCCTGTTTGGCCTAGGGGTAACGATCGGCAACATCGTTGGCGGCAAGCTCGCAGATTGGAAACTTCTCCCATCCCTAATCGCAAACTATGCTGTACTGGCCATTATTTTGGCCATTCTGACGTTTACGCTTCAAAACAAGGTATTGGCGGTTATTACCGTCTTTATCTGGGGTATTGCCGCGTTTGGCATCATGCCGGGTATTCAGGTTCGCATCATGAATCTGGCCTATGAGGCTCCTTTGCTTGCCTCTACCTCCAGCCATTCCGCATTGAATCTGGGCAACGCAGGCGGCGCTTTTATCGGGGGAGTTGTTATTAATCAAATGGGGCTAGCCGCTATTCCATGGGTTGCATCGCTAATTACTGTCGGCGGTCTGCTACTCATGGTAGTTAGCTACATTGTGGATCGCAAGACAGCTCATACTGAAGCGATAGCAGAGATACAATCATAGAATCGTTTAGCAAGTTGGACGTAAACGATTGGTTCATTTTTCATAGATTGAGAGATATTGTCCACTCTCTTCCTCCAAATTCCTCATAGTATAACATTGTAATACCAATTTATGAGGAAAGAAGTGTGTATGATGAGCCTTTTTTTTACAAACAACACGAGTAACACGATCTATGCTGCCTATGCTTATCCTGATTCCGACTGTCACCCCACCAATTATTCTAAAATGGGCTGGTATCGGATAGAGCCAGGTAGTACGAGGGAAGTATGGAGCGGTTCTGTAGGGGGAACCACATTCTACTATTATGCTGAAGATCACTCTAATTCGTGGCGTGGTACGTACCGCACACGGCTTCCGAGAGATACTAGCCGTGATTTTCATTGGTGTTGGAACTATAGCAGCGGATCATCCAGACGAGTGGGGATGCGTAGACTTTCCATTGACTCATCTGAAGACAATTACACTGTCGAGTTCGGCAGAACAAGCCAACTGTCAACAAAGAAAACTCATAGAGCATTACCTTCCAAATCCGCAGAATCCAGCATTCACAGAATTCCGAGAAGACCGGTTCGCTTTAAAAAAGGAACCCCGGTTCCAGTAAAGTCCAAACGATAAGTCAAAGAACTGTAACCCGCAAGGTGGACATTTTGAAAAAAGTGACCCCCCTGCGGGTTATTTTTGTTTCATATGGACGCGCAGACGCGTGTTACAACCACAGTATTTTGCCTCGCTGCTCAGCTTAACCAACGATCAAAAAAGTCTCGGTATCCCCGCTTCATCACCTGACTTGAAAACTGTTCCATGGCGTATGCCTGATTTTCTGTAGAAACCCGACGGGGTGAGGCGGCAGCCATATTGACCAGCTCAAACCAGTTTTTCTCATTCCCTGAAAAAGAATGCGTAGAGCTGATATGTCCATAGCAAGGATGCTCTGGCTTAACCACGATTTTACCCATAGCGAGCGCTTCGGTCAGCGGCATGGCGAACGTATCAAATTTGGAGCAGCTCCAGTACACCTTCGCCGTGTTCATCAGCGCAAACACCTCATCTTGCGTCAACGCAAATTGAAGTTTAACATTGTCCGGGATATCATATTTCTTCATACTTTCCTTGTAGCGTTCACCGCCAAATACCATATAGACATCCTTGTCAGGATTATGCCTCGCATACTCCAGTACCAAATCCGGACGTCGGTTCTCCTCATCTCTACCAATCCACATCACCCGGCTCTCTACCACTTGCGAGGGATCAAAATGCTTTTCCACCAGCCGCTCATTAAATCCGATCGGGATGACTGTCACATCGGTTACGCCAAACTTCGAAGCCATCTCCTGCTTGAGAAAGGCAGTCTGTACGATAGCCTTGTCCACGATCTGATAAAAAGGCTTCATCATTTCATAGCCTGTCAGTGCCGGATCAGGAAAACTATGCGGAAAAAGCACGCTGTTTTTAAAAAACATGTTCAAATAGGTAAAGCCAGATACCGTATAAATAACGTGCTCAATCTGCTGCTCATGGAGTTGGTCCAGTACGACGTCATAATTGACCAGGTCGCCTTTTTCGTGTTCATAACCCGGAAGCCAGTCATGACTGCTCACATGGCGCTCCGGTGATACAAATACGATGTTCACCCCCAATTCCAACCCGATTTGCTTCAGACGTTCTGCGAAAATACGCGGACCCTGTGCTTCAGCAAATTGTATTTTTCTCATGACCAAACCAACTTTTTTCATGGATATATTCCCTACCTTCTTTGGCTAACTAAATACAGTCTATGTCTTAAGCTACTATCTACATCGCTGGGCTTGTCCCCAATCCATCATCGCAGCACACTGGTTCAAACAGGCTAACGTTTCGTCCAACTGGGACTCTAATTGCTCTTTTGACCATTTGTCGCCGTTTCTATGCAGGTGCGTTCCAATCCTTTGCAAATCACTTGTGATTAACAACAGCATCCAGAGCGAAAATACCACAGCAAACATGCCATATTCCAGCATAAAAGCCGTTCGATCCACTCTTATCCCCAACAGCTCCAGCTGCTCCACGTAGGTGTCCAGTATACGAATACGCAATTCGGACGTCATGCGTCGGGGAAACAACGGATGGGACATGTCGATCAGGTGATATACATCCCACAGCGGTGTGTTCAGATGAGTATGCTCCCAATCCAGCACCATAAGCCGTTCCCCGCTCAGCGCATAGTTCCCCGGATGAAGATCACCATGAGACAGTACAAGCTGCTGTGAAAAAGATACATGCTCCAGCTGTACATACATACGCTGCATCTGTTGCTTAGATAATCCTAGTGAGCTGCAAAGCTGTAACACATCCGGCTTGCGCGTGTATAGCTCGGAAACCATCTCCTGAATGAGTGGCTTTGGTCCCCGCAGTGGTATCCCAGCAAAACGATCCGTCGGCAAAGCATGCCACCATGCAACAAGTCTAACAGCTCGCAATAAAGTTTCGTCTGCGTGTAGATGATGTAACGGACCAAGATCCTCAAAAACCATCCATTCTTCTCCGCCATCCACACCTGCATCAGACCAGGCTAGCAATCGGGGATAGATCGGTGATAACGCAGGAAGCACATGCTCATACACCCATCTCTCCCGCCCCTTCTGATCATCATTGGTTAGCGGTTTGAATATATAACTTTCAGAGGAAGACACGTAAAAACGTTCCACATGTCGACCATTCGTACCTGTATATAAAACCTCACGATTCCGCACCAGCGTATCATTTAAGGTACCGTCAACATTCACATATTGATAAAAAGGATTCATAGCCACCCAACTTTTTTGTGTAAAATGTAATAGCACGATCATATCATAGTCCTCGTTCCGAACGAAGCCCAGATCATCTTGGGGTAACTCGCTGCACCCAAAAAGGGGCTTGCCCAAGCAGATCATACGACCTGTTGGGCAGCCCCTTATCACATCCGTACTCCTATCCTTACTCTATTCTATACCAATTAATATTGAGTATTGCCGGATTCACTCGTATTACTGGATTTAAAACCTTTGAACAATTGTTTTACATTATGATAACGAGTATTCGTAATTTTAGCTTTGCTGTTAGGACCGTCCGATCTCAGGATCGAGTCCTTTACATTGGAAATATCCGAGTTATCCAAAGTCATATTCACTCTGAATGTAGAGCCCCCAAGTTGGCGAACCAGCTTACCGATATCATCGGCTCTAAAGTTTTTAATGTTAATCGTGCCTTCGGCATTAATTTGGAATACTTTATCATATGCGTGGAACGCTCCACCACCCGTAATGTTTACCGTGCCTGGTTCTTTAAGCGTCAAGGCATCTTCACCGACATCCTCCCACGTTACGTTGGAGATTGTGCCGTTGCCATATACATGCACCCCATCCGCAGCAGGGGCAGCGATGATCACATTTTTCAGTGTTGCATTATTTTCAAGCTTGAAAATAGGCTTTTGGGCCTCTTTCTGGCTTCCATCTCCCAAGGTATCGGGATCAGCCACTACAGTCTTGCCTTTACCATCGTAAACTTCTCCAGCTTTAACAAGTATGGTCTTATGAACGACTTCTGGAGCTGCATGTGCAGAATAATTGCCGACAAATAAGGCGACCAACATTCCTGATAAAGCGATACTGATTCCCTTTTTCAATACGTTAGCTGTGTTTGTTTTCATGTCAATTCATCCCTCTCGTAGATATTTTTCATTGTTCCAACTCTTCGTTGACTAGAACGTGTAGACCGTATCACCACCTTCGCACAATGAACCCAATGACCGATACACGTCTATAAAGCATCATTCAACTATTTGCATATGTATACTTGGTTTTTGGTTCAAAGTAATTTCGTTTTATAAAAAATATAAAGAACAAATTGTAAATAGAGCGATTACATTTACAATTTGTATAATTCTATTATAATCCTATTTCCAGTAATTTCAATATATTTTCCGCCAAAATATGTCCTTTTTTTCAATTTAGTACATAAAATTGCCTCTTTTATACTTGTACAAGTTTGTTTTTCTTCAATTTACACATTAAACAATACTTGAATACCTTGTTTCGTTTGCCTGCTGTTTATCACTTAATTGGTATTCAGAGTCCCTTTTATCGTATACCTCATTGCTGATGTGATCTATACTATTGAATGACACGTTTGATGAACGTATAATGTATTTAGTGCTTTGAAGCGTTACATCTCAACATTACTGGTGAGAAAAGAGTGGTTATCGTGCAAAACAATAGTGAGATTCCATTAAAAGAACAAAATATTGTGCTCATCGGCTTTATGGGTGTAGGTAAAACAACGATCGGTTCCCATCTAGCGCGCAAGCTGTATCGCGATTTCGTGGACATTGACCAGGAGATTGAACAAGAGTACAACATGCCAACAACAGAGATTTTCAAGACTTATGGAGAGAAGCGTTTCCGTGAGATTGAAAAAGAGCATATTTTGAAGCTGTGCAGCAACACACGCCTTAAAATCATTTCCGTTGGCGGTGGTGCATTTTTACAGGAAGAGGTGAAGCAAGCTTGTTTGGCTTCATCGATTGTTTTCTTCTTGGATTTAAATTGGGATTCCTGGAAAGATCGGCTCAAGATGCTGATTGACACCCGTCCTAATCTACAAAACAAGACTTTAGGGGAAATTGAGGATTTATTCCGTTCCAGACAGGACATCTACGCGGTGAATCACTCCAAGATCGATACAGATCAGTTGGATGCGGAAGAAGTCGCAGACTATATTATTCAAACGCTGAATCTAGGTTGGGAGTTATATGAACCTACTCGGGGATTGAATTAAGAGTTACACCAAAAAGGAGGGCTCCAGCATGCTTATCGCATGGGGGCCCTCCTTTTTGGTTCACTGCGGATATATTACTGACTGGCGAGCATGCCATCCGTCTTTTAAGAATGGCTATGCAGCACCGTCAATATCTCTCTCAGTTCAGTGACAGGAATCTGCCCCGGTGCGGAAGCTTTCTTAGCGGCACCAAAGGTCAAAGCCGAACCAAACAGTTCTCCGGTCAGGCGGCTCACGACACCTTTCCCCGCCATCGACATCGTAATAATCGGCCGATCTGCATGCTCTTCTGCCATAGTACGCGTGGCATCCAGCAAAGTGAGCACATCGGCTGTATTGGTCGGCATCACTGCTATCTTAGGCAGATCGCCTCCCAATTCCTGCGCCTTGCATAATCGGGAAACAATCTCCTCCTTCGACGGCGTCTTATGAAAGTCATGATTAGATATAATCACATACACGTTATGCTTATGTGCTGCTTCTACCAGCGTCTTCACATCAGCCTCCTCATTAAAAAGCTCTACATCAATAAGTTCGACTTGCCCCGTTGCGGCTATTGTACGATTCAATTCCACATAACTCGCCGCACTGATTTCCTTTTCTCCGCCTTCCCGAGCGCTACGGAACGTAAATACGAGTGGAATATTGGCTAAAATAGACCGAATTTCATGTAAGGCAGCCTTTACCTTTTCCAGATCCTCCACATGTTCGAAAAAATCGACTCTCCACTCCACGATATCCAGGTCGAGCGTACGTAAATAAGTAGCTTCTTCCTTCAACTGCTCCAACGTTTCTCCCACCATGGGCACACAAATTTTTGGCGCTCCTTCACCAATCAGGACATCTTTCACCTTTACGATTTTAGCCATCTCTTTCTCACTCCCAAATTACAGTTTCAAGTCGAACATGTACAATAATTCATAGTATAACGCATTCTGAATAAGCATGCAGATGATATGATCCAGTCGTCGTTATTTGGGTTCAAGTGCAATTTTAGGCGACAATTTGCGACTTGCTGGAAAAACTAAACTGTACCGAAAATTAACAAACACCGCCAGTACGATCCCTAGCACATTCACAATAATAGCTAGCATAAAAACACTCGATATCTGAGAATGTTTCAACAGAAAGCCTGTAAACACAGGAATGATCGTGTATGAAAGCGAGGTTGCTGTATAAACAAACCCGGTAATCTGTCCTTTTCGTTGACTAAAAAATTCACTCATTACGGTTAATGTTAACTGAAGTACACCTGATATTGAAAACCCGATAACACTCGCACAAATAATGGAGGCAGCCCCTGACTTGAAAAGGAGAAGCGCTCCAAAAGCCAACAGGGAAATACATGGATAAATAAGAATAATGTGAACTGGTTTAACCCATTTTCTTAACACAATGACCAATACAAACACGGAAACCAGCGAACCCATATTGTAATAAACTAATAATCTGAGAGACTCTGATTCGGTCATACCGATAAACTGTTGTCCAAAAGTAGGCAACCATAACTGCACAATATAAAGCAAGGTAGGTCCCGTAAATCCGAGCAAGATAAGGCATAGCCCTTCCTGCCAAAACCGCGGCTTACTCCGGTCATTTGCCTCCAATTTTCCCGCTAGGCTTGATACAGAATTACCGCCACTTTGCCCCTTGGCGGGCTGCACGCGCATGTCTGGGAACTTCATTTTGAACAAGTACATTGCATTCAAAGCAAATATGAGGGCAGGTAAAAAGAAAGAGAACCCGTAGAAAATATCGTGATTCATAAAAAAGATAATCATTAGCGGTAAAAATGCCGCCCCAACGGATATAAAACCTCTCACCAATACTGTAGCCGAACCAGAGGATTGGGGGAAAGCTTCGATCAGCGCTGGATAAGTACCTGAATCAAGAAAAGAATTCGCTACGCCTGCCAGCACAGCCAGTACGATCGCCATCTCAAAGCTGGAACTCAGCGGTATACCGACCAAGAATACAGCCATCAGTAACCCTGCTGCCACAATAAACGGCTTACGACCATAACGGTCGGAGAGCACCCCGGATATGTACAGGGTAAACAGCCTGCCAAATCCCATCGCAGAAACCAAGAGACTGATGCCTGCCTGATCTGTATGCAAATGCTCTGTTAAAAAGGACATGTGCGATGCCAGCATAATATTAAACATGCCGAACAAAAGATAGTTTACATAAAGTCCTGTCGCCACTGGAAAAGAAGTACGTTTCATCATGAATTCACCTGCTTTTGTAAGTAAGTCTTGTAGTATCAAAACGTGAATCATTTCACATTGCTTGTGTCGATGATGAAGTATAGAACACAATTTAAAATTTATCAAGTTTAAATATTGCGAGACTCCGGCTTAGACACGCTGATGCGTTTTCAGATAAAACTCCTTGCCATAACTTAGGGCAAAGTTCCGAAACTCTACTACTGCCGGGGATAAATATCTATTTTTAATGCTGGCTAGGTAGATAAAACGCTCGTATTCTGGATTAATAATAGGCAATGTTTTGACGTTAAAATAATCTAACGATGAAATGCGGGGCATAACTCCGATCCCGTAATTGATAGACACCAGTCCTGCCATTGCCGTATCTTCTTCAATCTCGCAAATAATCTGTGGCGTAACGCCCGCCTTGGCAAACAAATTCTCAATAATGGGCCGAACCCCACTCTTTTTGTTGAAGAAAATCACCGGATAATCAGCTGTATCCTTAAGATCAATTTGGTTTAAAGTCGCCAGTGGATGATCAGGCGAAACAATGACCACCAGTTCCTGCTGAGCCAACGGAATAAACTCCACATCCGGTTCATTTTCCACGTGAGAGCAGAACGCCACGTCATAGTGTTCCTGCTTCAGGCCTTGAATAATATCGTTCGTATTCCCTTGGTGAAACGAAAAGGAAATGTCTTTACGGGCATCCAGAGCTGAAAAGGCTTGGATTATTGCTGGAATGAAGTGTGAACCTAGTGTGTAAATGAACGCCAAATCTATATTCCCATGACTTGGACTCACTAATTCCCGTAAGTTATGCTCCCCCTTTTCCAATTCATCCATCGCGTGCTCCACATACTTCAGAAAAAATCGTCCGTATTTGTTTAACCGAATATTTCTCCCCTGCTTTTCAAACAGATGAACGCCCAAATCCTTTTCTAATTCTGAAATCGCATGACTTAAACTGGGTTGAGTGATACATAGCCGCATAGCTGCCTGAGTAAAATGCTCCATCTCCGCAAGTACACGAAAATATTGTAAGTGCTTCAGGTTCATAATTATGTAATTCCCTTCTTTAATTCATATTTTAAATTATAGAACCAAACTATGAAAAACGATAAAAATATGCATTGGATTTATAATAACACCCCTTATATAATTAAGACATAGACATTATGTGAATATTTTCACTTGTTTGTGGGCGTACTTTAATACACCTGGACGATGCCTACCTAGGCCATTGATCTAAAATTTATGTTGGGAGTTACACTTATGAAAAATCCTTATATCAGAATGGCAACAGGGCTTTATATCAACTATTTTCTTCTGGGTATGATTAATGTTATTCTCTCGTCGAATATGAGCTTTCTGACCGTGCAATTGAACACGGATAAAGCAGCCATCGGCTATCTGGTGTCAGCGATTGGAATCGGTAAACTGCTCGCTCTCGGAGTAGCCGGAAAAATGTCAGATAAATACGGAAGGAAACCACTGATTGTTATTGCATCATTTGCTTATTTAATCTTCCTAATCGGTATTCCGCTTGCACCTAACTACACCTTGGCATTCGTGTTTGCCATTATCGCAGGGCTCTGCAACTCGATGATGGATGCGGGGACTTATCCCGCACTCATTGAAGGGTTCGGAAAAAAAGCCGGGTCTGCAACCGTCCTAGTCAAAGCATCCATCTCGATCGGTGCCATTGTTATTCCTTTCATGATTGCATTTTTTATTAATCACGATATGTTCTATGGATATTCCTTCTTTATTCCAGCAGGAATTTATCTGCTGAACGGGATTTTCTTGTCAATGACCGCTTTCCCCAACCACAAAGCCGAGGAACAAAAGGCTCCAGCCGAGACTGGTCAATCAACGGATTCGTTCCACAGCGAGCCTAAGTTTTGGCAAGAAGGTTTGTCTCTGATTATTATCGGTTTTACTTCAACTGTATTGTTCATGATCGTGCAGCTATGGCTTCCTACCTTTGGACAAGAGGCTCTTGGCATGGACAAAGCCAGCGCCATTAAGCTGCTTAGCTACTATAGTATAGGTTCACTAGTTTCCGTTATTTTGTTGGCTATGGTACTTGGTAGATTCATTAAGCCCATTACCGTCATGATTGTGTATCCGCTTATTGCCCTGCTTTCTTTGCTGGCTTTAATTGTATGGCACAATCCTGTCGCTACCTTGATCAGTTCATTCTTAATCGGCTTGTCTACCGCAGGCATATTCCAAATTGCCCTTACGGTAATGACGGAATTTTTCCGCAAGAACAAAGGAACTACGACTTCTCTCGTAAACATAGCAGCCAGCCTATCGTTCATCCTGATGCCTTTGGCTACCGGGAGCATGTCCAAAAGTCTGGGAATTACCTCCGTATTCATTCTGGATATTGCGATTGCTGTAGTCAGTATTTTGCTGGCCGTGTTTGTTGCTTATCGATATAAAAAAGTGTTTCATTAAACTACACACGTTACTTGGAGGCTTATATCATGAAAAATGCTGGACGTATTGACGGAAGAACACAATTAATCGGACTGCTAGCTACACCGATCGGACACTCTTTGTCCCCGGCTATGCATAATCTTGCGTTTGAAAAGCTGGGCCTAAATAACGCGTATATGGCCTTTGAAGTAGGCAATGAACAGCTTGAAGAGGTCGTACGGGGGATGCGCGCTCTGAACATACGCGGTTATAACGTGTCCATGCCTAACAAAACAGCTATACTCCAGTATCTTGACGAGCTAGACGACAGCGCTAAATTTACAGGTGCCGTCAACACTGTCGTGAATACGGATGGTAAGCTGAAAGGCTACAGTACAGATGGATCAGGTTATGTTCGTAACTTGCAGGAGAACGGCATTGATCTGAAAGGTAAGAAAATGACACTCGTCGGCTCAGGCGGTGCTGCAACGCCGATTGCTATTGAAGCCGCTCGAGCTGGTCTCGCTGAAATTTCAATTTTCGCTCGTAATGACCAGTTCTTTGCCCGGGCGGAAGAAAATGTCCGTATGATTAATGAAGAGATGAAACATGCCCAAGTCAAGGCGAATATCTATGCATTAGAGAATCAGGAGAAGCTGCGTGAAGAGATTCTTACAAGTCATATTTTCGCTAATGGTACAGGTGTGGGTATGAAACCGCTGGAAGGCAAAAGTGTAATTGAGGATGTGTCCATGCTTCGTTCCGATCTGATTGTAACCGATGTAGTATACAGCCCAGCTAAATCCAAGCTGATGGAACAAGCTGAATCCGTAGGTGCAACCGCCATTAACGGTCTGGGCATGATGCTGTGGCAGGGCGCATTAGCCTTCGAACTGTGGACAGGCCAAGAGATGCCAGTCGCTTATATTAAAGAACAGCTTTTTGCTGATCAACTGTAAGATTTAGAGCTGCTCAACAAGCACATCAAGCCATGAGTTCCTTCTATTATATACGCATATATGTACTTTAAATACGATGCTCGGCGAATGAACACTTCTGCCGGGCATCGTCTTTTTTATGGGTACAGCCCCGTTCTTCCTTCTCTTTTCATTAATCCTTATACGGGTCAAACTCATTGGCCCCAGCCATGCATACCCCGATTGGCTTCAGCACATGCATAACTTCCACGGTCTCGGAATGAGCGTCCAGTACCTCGCGCAGTTTGCGGTAGACGAACGGACTTTCGTCTGTACCTGCTCCGCGCAGCTCGACACCGTAGTTCCGAACAGCCTCCTTCATCTGTACATCCGTGATTTGTCCACCATTCCGTGTGCGGGTTTTCCAATTCATTTTACCGGCTGCCTGGGTACGACTCATAATACGACCTGCGCCATGGACTGTACTATAGTAGGAATCCCGATTTTCTACCGAATCTTTCCCACGCACAATCACCGAGATATCGCCCATGCTTCCTCCAATAAAGCCCATTTGGCCAGGGGCCGAGGGGGTTGCGCCTTTGCGGACTACAATGGTGTCGCGTCCATCATGCTGTTCCTTCCACGCGTAATTATGGTGGTTATGCACCGTAAAATCCGCTTCGGTCCCCATAATACCAAGCACTTGTTCTATCACATAGTCACGTCCCGCATACGCATAGCGTCCGGCAAGGCGCATCGCACGGTAGTACATGTCTCCCAGCTCACTGTTCATATCCAGCAGTACAGGCGGCTGATCCATATGTTCTCCCGGCGCCTTTCCGAGAAACTCCCGTCCTGCAGCCAAATTTAGAAACCCGCTTGCTGTTTTGTGCCCAAAGCCTCGGCTGCCGAAATGATTGGCAATCCAGACCTGTCCTGTCGCTTCCTCCACAAATACATCAACAAAGTGATTACCACTCCCTACTGTACCCAGCTGTTCCCTCGCCAAGGACTTCAGTTTGTCATGTTCTTGTTTCCCAATCGCCGCATATACTGCCCAATCCGGGTCATCGAACAGCTCATGGTCTACCTGAATTGCATTCACACGGCCTACACCAAACGAAATATGACGTGCAATCTCATCCATCACGGCTGAAATACGTTGCATAATATCTGCGGCAAACAGCTTGGATCTTACCGCCTTATTCCCGCAGCCGATATCATACCCTACACCTGAAGGTGAAATTTGTCCGTCATACACCATCACACCGCCAATCGGCTGACTGTAGCCTTTATGATGATCTGCCATCAGTAGCGCCTGAATCACATTACCATTTTCGGCACATGTGCGGGCTTGAGATAGTGCTCCCGGGTCAGGTGATCCCCATACGCGTACTCCATTGATTTCTTGATAAGCCATCGCTTTATCCCTCCATATTTTGCAAGAAAATTTCTATATGTAAAATTGACTACTTTTGAACTTTGGATCTCTTAATAGCATTATGTACGGTTTACCCGCTTCCGAACAGGGCGTAAGTATTACAAGCACAACATCAGACGTCTCTATAAGAAAGTCCCTATAAGAAAATGAAAAAGGATATCCATGCAGCCGACCAGACTGTAGGATATCCTTTTATGATTATTTAGAAACCATTAAATCAATTATACTAATATTTTTTGATGATTCCGAATTGATCCACAATAAAAGGTTTGGCATCATTTTTGTTTTGATCAATTTCGTACGTTACGGCTGTAAGTTTATTTTCGTCTACAGTGATGCCAACAAAATTCTGTACCTGTCCTCGTGTGGGTCTACGATTGTCACTCGGATCCGGGCCATACACTGCCGCATGATTCTCTTCAGCTAGTTCAAAGAGATTATAGTACTTATCTCCAAGTTTTTCACTCGGGTTCTTGTAGTAGACTTTGGGGCCAGCAGTTGCTGGGATGACATAGATACTTCCATCCGGATTCACACTATATTCAATCGTCTTTTCATTTAATGTATCTTTTAATTTGGTTGGCGTTGTTGCTTTACCCTCTTGGTTGATTGGCTTCGTACGAGCGTAAATATGATCGTGCCCCTGCACGACAAAGTCGATATCAAGTTTGTCCATGAGTGGAGCGATTTGGTTACGAACTCCATTGTTATCCATGATGTCAGAATCTGTTGCATGATTAGAGGTAGTGTAGGGACCTTTGTGAATGTTAACAATGATCCACTTTGCACCTGCCTTTTTGGCTGCCGCAGCATCTTTCTTTAACCATGCGACTTGATCTTCAGAAAAATTGGCATATTTCTCTGAGTCCTCATTGGAGTTCAGTACGATAAAGTGAGCATTGCTGTAATCAAAGGAGTAGTACGCTCCTGTTTTAGTAGCAGAACCAGCTGGTTGATTAATATTAAAGTGATCATAAAAAGCGTAGTTCTCATCCTCATGATTACCTGCTGAAGGAACAATGGTTGTATTCAAAAGACTTTTTTGTGAATGTCCCAACAACCAGTCCCACTGCTCTTCTTTGGTACCGGTGTCTACGATATCTCCGTTGTGGACTACAAACTGAGCATTACCTACAGTTTGAAGTGCTTTTTCGAGCGTCTGTGAAGACAATATGGCTTCATCTTCGCTTTTCGCTTGTGTATCAGCTAAATCAATGAAGGTAAATTCGCCGCTCTTAGGAGCCGTTTGAAACGTACCTGTTTCGCTCCATATCCCGCGCGCTGCATCACCCACACGATAATAATAAGCTGTGTCCGCTTGAAGACCTGTAGCTACAGCTTTATGGACAAGCTCTTCTGGAGAATTGGTCGATGGAGAAGAAGTCCCTTCAAATGTAAGAGCACTCGTAAAATCAGCTTCAGAAGCCGTTTTCTTGATTACTTGAACAGTGCTCTTCGTGGAAAGTTTTGAAGTATACCAGGTAAATCCTTTGGAACCTTTTGTGTCTCCATAAAATGTAGCTGTAACTTTACTAATACCATGATCTGTATTCCCTGATGACTCAGCATGGACAGGCAAGGCTGACATGCCCGTAATCAAACCTAGTGCAAGAGCAACAGACATAGATGTTGCTGACCATTTTTGAAACTTCTTAAACATGTGTACACTCCTCTGTGTAGTTAATATGTAAAAGTTATAAATATGATCATATCAATCAAATGTTAATACGTTGTTTTAGGAAATATAGTAATTTGTAAAAACGAGGTGTTAAGTGACCTAGCGATTGAGGAGAAGGATAACTGCTTTACCCTTTTAGGGCTACAAAGCCAAATAAGGCTAACCGTGTATTTGCAAAGTTTGCAAAATCGGCAGCCCTTTGTGCATTGCAATTTCGATCATTCCACTGACTAATGTGCAGAAGTATTTTTCAAATCTGCTTCATAACGAAGGCCGAATTGCTGTCTTGCCTCCTCCATCACTTCAGCGACTGTAAGTGAACACTCCAAAGAGTTAATGGAACTGTTGCGTTCACCAATCTTGATCAGATCTATAAATTCCTGAATTTCATAATACATGGGCTCACGCGTCTGAGCTTTGGTCAGATCCTCAATCGTGCCGTCCCGATAATGAATTTTCACCTCATAGGGCTGACTGATTTTGTCGATCACCATCGTTCCATTCTCACCCTGAATTTCAGCAGGCAGATAGGAATCTGTAATTTTGGAATACATGACGATAGCATCCATATCAGGATACTTCATCACGATACTGCCCTCGCCATCGACACCAGAGGATAAAAGCACACCAACCGCCCGAACCTCCTCAGGTTTGCCGAACAAAGTCACCATAGGATACAAACAATACACGCCAAGGTCCATCAGGGAACCATTGGAAAAGGCCGGGTTAAACGCATTCAATACCTTACCTTGCTTAAAAGCATCAAAGCGGGAGGAGTATTGACAGTAGCTTGCAAAATAACGCCGAACCCGGCCTATTTTATACATATGATCCTTTATTATTTTAAAGTTAGGCATAAGTGTGGATTTAACGGCCTCCATCAGCAGAACATCGTTGTTGCGCGCGGCTTCGATCATACTCTTCACCTCTGCTGCATTAGACGCAAAAGGTTTCTCACACAACACGTGCTTTCCGTGATTCATACATAAGATCGCCTGCTCCGCATGTAAGGAATTGGGGCTGGCAATATATACGGCATCGACCTGGTCACTTGCGGCCATTTGCGCCAGGTCTGTAAAAACCTCCGGCTGGCTGTTATATTTGTCAGCAAAAGCTTTGCCCTTATCCTCTGTGCGTGAGTATACCGCCGTCAGGGAAAATTCGTCCGTCTCCATCGCAGCTTGAATAAACCTCTCTGTTATCCAGTTGGTTCCAACAATACCAAAACGCATCACAGTATCCCATCCTTCCCGTGAGTCATTACAATTCATATGTACCTATTCTCGCATTCCAGCCTAAACTTGTCCACTATACCGTTAGTCATATCTCGTGCTTCAACATGTTTATTCGACAAAAAAAGACTGCGGTCTATCAGCTTAATTTATACTGATTGTACCACAGTCCCTGTCAGTTATTTGGGGTTATATCTCTATTTTTTTGATATTACTTTTCCTACTTCTTCCAAAATAGCATCCATGGAAGCAGGGTCATGTACATCATACTCATCAATGTTCAGACGCAGTACAGGACAGGCATCAAATTCGTTGATCCAATTGGAATATCTGCGATGCATTTGCTCCCAATAAGAACGCTCGGTCTGGATCTCCATCTCGCGACCGCGCTCCTCAATCCGACTCAGAATGGAGGGCAAACTGCCTTCCAGATAGATCAGCACATCAGGGTGAGGGAAAAACGGTGTCATCACCATCGCCTCAAACAGGCTAGTATACGTTTCATAATCGGTAGGATTCATCGTTCCCTGATCGGCATGCATTTTCGCAAAAATGCCTGTGTCCTCATAAATAGAACGATCCTGCACAAAGCCTCCACCAGACAGGAAAATATTCTTTTGTTCCTTGAAGCGTTCCGCGAGAAAATAAATTTGCAAATGAAAGCTCCATCTTTCGAAATCGTGATAAAACTTCTCCAGATAGGGATTATGATCGACCTGCTCCAAAGAGGTTTTAAAACCAAGGCGTCCGGCCAAAGCACCGGTCAACGTGGATTTACCTACACCCACTGTGCCCGCTACCGTAATCAAGGCATTTGCAGGAATGTTGTAATTATTCACTATATAAGCTCCTTTACATCGGAAACAATTTGTTTAAATTGTGCCTGATTTTCTACAAAATCAATTTCATTCCCGTTCACGGTCAATATACGAGGGGAAGGGGACTGTTCAGCGAGAAACTGCATGCCTTTATCATAATCTATGATCAATTGCTCCAGATAGGCAGGGTCCATCTCCTGTTCAAAAGAGCGTGCACGCTTGCGAATTCTCCCCAGCAAGGTATCCAAATCTGCTTTGATATAAATGATAATGTCCGGCTTAGGCATATCATCTGTGAGCAAATGATAGATTTGACGATATTTTTCGAGCTTCACACCCTTAAGCGTACGTTCAGCAAAAATCAAATTCTTGTAGATATGATAATCAGAAATAACAGGCTGAGCTTTCTCGATATATTGCAGACCAGTATCCTCCAACTGCTTATACCGATTGCAGAGGAAGAACATTTCCAACTGGAAACTCCACTCATCTATATTCTGATAAAATTTATCGAGAAATGGGTTCTCCTCGACAATCTCTTTGATTATCGGCCAATGTAGCTCGGTTGAAAGCATCGAAGCTAACGTCGTTTTGCCTGCTCCGATGGGCCCTTCAACGGCTATAAATGGGGCTTGTTTCATGCGGTTCTGCTCCTCCTTGTACTCCAGTCCATCCTGTGGACAACTATCCTATTGTATCACAAGGTAGTACGCTAAAGGCATACCAAATCTATGGATAAAACAAAAAAACAGAGCGCTATATTTTGCTTCATAGCGTCTCTGTTTCTCATTTAAACCAACCTTTTTCATTAAAACGTGTAATCGCTTCGATCCGGTTACTGACACCCAACTTATCGAGAATGACTGAAATATAATTGCGCACCGTCCCTGTCGTTAAATACAGTTCACCAGCAATCTCTTTCGTGTTCTTTCCGTCAGCGATGAGCGCCAAGACGGTCTTTTCACGCTCTGTTAGCGGGTTGACTTCGGCATAAGCATCATCGACCAGTTCCGGAGCATAGATACGCCGACCTGCCATAATACTGCGAATGGAGGAAGCCAGCTCTTCACTGGGACTGTCCTTGAGTAGATAACCGTGTGTCCCCGCCTTGATCGCTCGTTCAAAATACCCAGGGCGGGCAAACGTAGTTAAAATCAGCATCTTGCAGTTCAAGCCTTTGAGTTCTTCAGCCGCATCCAATCCGCTCTTTATCGGCATTTCGATGTCCATAATGCATATATCCGGTTGATGCAGCTTCACCAGTTCTATAGCTTCTTCCCCGTTGCTTGCTTTTCCGACTACTTTCATGTCCTCTTCCAAGTCTAGCAGAGAAGCTAGAGCACCCAGCAGCATACGTTGGTCTTCTGCAATGACAATTCGAATCATGGCCCCACCTCCTCGTTCGGCTTTTCAGGGATATTGGGCACTTTAATGACCAAGGTCGTTCCCTGATCTGAACGCAGCTCCATACATCCGTTCACGAATTCGAGCCTTTCCTTCATACCTTGCAGGCCGTTTCCACGAAGGGTTCCATTTTCTCTCGTAATACCGACTCCATTATCCTGAATCCGAAGAGTTAATTCCTTACGAGACGGCTCAATCGTGATGGAGCAAGCGGTAGCTCCACTGTGTTTCACTACATTGGTTACGGCTTCTTTCATACACATGCTAAGAACATTTTCATTCATTAATGATGTATGCTCCAGCTTCGGGTCTCCCTCTAGAGTTAATTCAATGTGAGCAGCCTTTAAAATCTGCCGAATACGTAGCAGCTCATCCTCTAGTCGCATACCGCGCATTTGAGTAACCATTTCCCGTACCTCTTTTAACGCGCTTCTTGCCGTGAGACGAACATCGTTAATTTCGACATGCGCCCGCTCCGGGTACTGATCCATCAGTTTGCCCGCCAAATCGCTCTTCAGCCCAATGAGTGACAACTTCTGACCTAAGGTATCGTGCAGGTCACGCGCAATTCTTTGCCGTTCCTCCAGCTTAATCAATTCCGATATTTTCTTATTGGCATCCTCCAATTGAACTTGGAGCCGATCGCTTTTGTTGCGATTAAAATTCGTAATCGGAAGGAGAATCACACCGATCAGATTGAGCAGGATAAAAGGAATCTGTTTAATAAAAACGGGATTCTGAGAAACAAAACCATAATTGATCAATCCAATCGTAATAACCATTAAAATAATATACAGCGTCGTAAATGCAGCCTTACTTTTAATATTACCGATCAAATAGGCGATAAATATGGAAAAGTACATATAGCTGAACAGCAGTGTCATGGTAATCGATATGGCAATCTGTACACTGGTCCAAAAGTATATGAGCCAGCCTTTTGAGACAAAAGCCAGTACATAACATGCAAAGAATACCAAAATAATAGCAGTACCCAAAATAATATGACCTGTAGATGAAGAGCTAAAGTAGTAAAAGGGCAGGATATAAAAGACGACCCAAACATAAGGGCTAAGCCCTGTATTTCTTTGGAAGATCTGATACCATTTTTGCATCCTGCCCACCCTCTTCTACTTCACATGACTTATATTCCTTATCTTATCATACCAGGTTTTGTTCAACGTTATTTTCTTTCTGTGCCTACAACAGGTGTAGGCATGGGTTTCGTAACTGCAACACGTTTGCTGAGGAGCGGCTTCACTTGTTTAAAGGTCAAAAAGGTTTTCGTATTTTCATCCCAAAGTCGGAACTTCAACGATTGCAGACTGCTACTCACTGTGATCGTGGTCGCCTTTTGAAGTAACGGTGTCGCTTCATGTGCTTTTTCCAAATTATAATTTGGAACTTTGGGACTCAGGTGATGAACGTGATGAAATCCGATATTGCCCGTAATCCATTGCAATACTTTAGGAAGCTTGTAGTAAGAACTGCCTTCTACGGCTGCATTAATATAACTCCACTCTTCATCGTGCTCGAAATAAGAATCCTCAAATTGGTGTTGTACATAGAATAGCCAGATTCCCAACATACCGGATACAAAAAAGATAGGTGCCTGTACGAGAAGGAAGGCCTGCCATCCAATAGCCCAGCACAACAGTGCATACAATGCAACGATGGATATATTCGTCACATGAGTGTTCATTTTTTCCTTGCGTTTGGCTGTCTTGATATTAAAGCGATAGGAAATCAAAAAAGTATAGATCGGACCTAGTCCGAACATAACCCAAGGATTTCGGTATATACGATAGGCCAACCGTGTCCATGTGGAAGCCTCTGTGTACTCTTCTACCGTAAGCACCCACATGTCACCTGTGCCTCTTTTATCCAGATTACTGCTGGTTGCATGGTGGATCGCGTGACTATTTTTCCATTGGTGATAAGGGCAGAGCGTAATAATACCTGTAATCGTTCCCACAATGTCGTTCAGCTTGCGGCTTTTGAAGAAGGATTGATGACCACAATCATGAAAAATAATAAACGTCCGTACCACAAACCCCGATGCAACAATGGCAATGGGAAGCGTCAGCCAGTACGAAACCGACAGGCTAAGATAAGCAGCATACCACAATAGGATCAGTGGACCCAAAGTATTGATAAGTTGCAGAACGCTGGATTTCGTGTTTATTTTCTCGTAGGGAGCCATATTTTTTTTCAATTGGGCTAATGGGAGTTGTGTCATACTCATTATGATCCTCCTTAAAGATGACGCCTATACCTTGATCCTGTTAGGCGTACATGTTGATCTAATCTCAGTATAAGGAGAACGCTCTAGGCGCTGTAGTCATAAACGTCAGTTCGTGTATATGACATTTGTCATATAGACAAGTAACATAACCCGTTTTCCAAATGTTCGCGGGTTTCTTTTCTGATGATTGTTTGTTAAAATATAAGGTATAATAACGCTGTATGTGACTGGCGAAGTCAGTGGAATGAACCACGAGGGAGCATACAAAAAAAGCGTACCGTTCGCCTGGGAGAAGTATTTGCAGAGGATTCGTCTGTCTTGACGACCTTGTGCAAATACTTTTTTTCGTTTTACAAGACCATGACACCCTGTTGATTCCATTATGCAATAAATTCAGAGGAGGCTCGGACTATGGCTATTATCATGAAATCCAAAGAAGCAGCTGAGCAAGTATATGCAACGATCCGTTCACAGGTAGAAGAAATGAAGCAGCAAGGACACCGTCCCCATCTGGCAACCCTATTGGTAGAAGGTGATCCGGCATCTGCATACTATGCACGGACCAAGCAAAAAATAGCGGAGAAGCTGGGCATCTCATTTCATCTCCATACGTTTGATCGTCATGTTAGCGAAACCGAGCTACTGCACCTGATCGGCAGTCTGAACGATGCATCCCATGTACATGGCATTATGCTGGAACTGCCGCTTCCCCAACATCTTTCCGCCTCCGTTATTAAACAATCCATTGCCCCCTACAAGGATATTGATGGGATTACACCCGATAACAAGCTGGCTACTGTAACAGGTGACGCCGGACTATATCCCGCAACACCTCAAGCCTGTATCGAGCTGCTCAAGCATTACGGTCACACATTGGCAGGCAAAAATGTCACGCTCGTGGGCATCGGACAGACAGTGGGACTTCCCCTTTTCCACATGTTGCAAAGAGAAAACGCCACCGTTACCGCCTGTCATGCAGGTACGCGTGATATTGCAGAGCATCTGAGCCATGCAGACATTGCCTTCGTGGCAGTCGGATGCCCTGATGTGATTACGCAAGATATGGTTCATCCCGGTTTGATTTTGGTAGATGCGGGAATTAATGAGACGCTAGAGGGAAAAATAGTGGGAGATGCCGCTTTAGACGTGGGGGAAAAAGTACATGCTATTTCTCCGGTTCCCGGCGGTGTTGGCACCTTAACGACTGCGATTTTGTACAAAAATCTGCTCAAAGCAATACATCTGCAACACTACTCCAGAGAGGTGGTTTACTCATGAGTGAACTGTCGTGGAATCATTCCATCGGACATTTTCTGAAAGAGGCTGCAAGTGCAGCTCCTACCCCTGGCGGAGGAAGTGTATCCGCACTGGCTGCGGCACTAGGCGCGGCTATGACCTCCATGACCGCCAACCTTTCACAAGGAGAAAAATACGCGCACATCCATGAACAAATCACGGACGTCATTAGCAGCATGGAAAGATTGTCTACACATTGTGAGGAATTAATGGTCGCAGACATCCAATCCTTTGAACAGTATATGACTGCCCTGCGTTTGCCCAAGGAAACAGACGAAGAAAAGCGCTATCGTACCCATTCCCTACAGACAGCGGTGATCGCTGCCATTGAGGTACCCATGCGCCTGCTGGAAGTATGCCGAGACGGATTGTCGCAAGCCTATAACATTGTGGAAGTGTCCAATAAAAATGTGATTTCGGATCTTGGCATCGGCGCGATCCTGTTCGAAGCCGCCGCTCAATCTGCCCTGCTTACCGTCGACATTAACCTTGCTTCGCTGAAAGATTTGGATGTCAAACAATCCTACGAAGCTAAAACAGCCGCACTCCTCCGTGAAATCGGACAAATCAAAGAACAAACCTTATTGATGGTGCGCAGCCGAATAACGGGCTGACCATTGGAAGAACCCGTCCCAAGTCATATTCTGCTTCCATGCTCAAAAATAGCCTCTCAAACCCGCCTCTGCTCGTGGGTTTGGAGGCTATTTTATTGGAATCCAACGATTTGTGGAAAACTTTTCTATATATTCTTCGTCTATTGATAAGGAGATATCCCCCAAGGCGTTATTTAACCTTATATACATTGATGAAGAAATGAGGAAAAACGCATGAAAAGACGTACTCTGTTAATCAGTATGATCGCGCTGTTATTGTTCAGCTCCAGTGCATGGGCGGCCGGTGATGAATCGGCGTCCCGTATTCGCTCCTATGATTCCGGGAGTCTGATTCAATCCGATGGAAGCTTGTGGTTATGGGGCTATAATCAATCCGTACCGACTCGTGTAGAGGATAAGCCAAACGTTGTAAGAACATTTTCGAATATAATCCAGGAAGGCGATCTGATATTTACCTTACAAGATCATTCCGCCTGGTATGTGCCAAGAAACAACATTTCTGAATCCGTGAAATTCATTTCTCTGGAAGGACTACCAAACATCATAAACGTGCGTATTATGAATGATCATGTGCTCGCCCTAAACGCCGAAGGAACCGTATTATCCGCTGATCGAATCGAAAATGGTGGCAACTTTGCTCCTTTTCAAACCCTATCCGGCATCGAAAATGTTACAGAATTGGATAGTTACTATGAAAAAAGACCGCAATATGAGGAACGCTGGATCTTCTTGAAGAAGGACGGAAGTGTATGGAAAAATACAAGGTCCTTGCAGGGCTTCGAGCTTGTTCCGTCATTAAAGGATATTACTGCTATCTCCAAAAACATAGCCTTAAAGAAAGACGGTACTGTATGGACATGGCCCAAAGAATTTGATAAAAATGTAACTCCGTCCGAAACTTTATCCGTATCGCAGATTCAAGCCTTATCGGACATCAAAATAATTAAGACCAATGGAAGTTCCAATCTCGCGATTGATCGACAAGGACGGTTATGGTTCTGGGGTGAAACGGTCACAGGTTACTCAGATAATACAACCTATCACAATGAAAATACCCCTGTGCTATTATCAGGAGTAAAAGATGTTAAAGACGCCTTTTTCGCCGAACGCTCCATACTCGCCCTCACCACAGCTGGGAATGTATATGTTGCGTCTCTAGATGGTGAAAAGTTACCATCCAACGCCCCCTTTACATTGCTTGCTAAAAATATTCAAAGTATCAAAGCAGGTCCACGGCACGTAATCATGCAAAAAGCAGATGGGGCCTTATGGGGCTGGGGTGTCAACAAACACGCGCAGCTAGGTATAGGAGACTATGAGTTTCTGTATAGTTCACCAGTTCCTGTACAAAAACCGATTCTTGTCCGTCTCAATGGTTCGCCTGTCTCTCTGAGTAATGGTGTCATTACCCGCAACGGGCAAGCGTTTATTCCCCTTCGTTCTGTTTTTGATAAACTGGGGGCCGAGATCGCTTATGACTTCAACAGCAAAATAGCAAAAATAGATCAGTCCAAGGCAGAAGATCACCCTGTCTTTCTAGAAATAAATTTCAAAACCAGCCAAGCAAAAGTGAACGGTAAGGCTGTAAAGCTTACCAATCCGCCCTTCATGGTGAATGGTATTGGTTATCTTCCATTAAGGCTGATCAGCGAAACGCTGGGGGCCAAGGTAGATTGGATACAAAAAGAAGATACTATTGAAATTACGACAAAATAGTAAATCAAAAACCAGTCCAAACATGATTCATGTTGGACTGGTTTTTAATGCTATATACTGTGTATAATATGCGATCTCTTATCTATTTCAACAATTTGTTATAGCGCAGAATCTGCTTATTGTTTAGCTTTATTCTCTTTTTCTCTTTCGACCAGCATATCTACGATCATATCAATCTGTCCTGTAATAGCGATTGGATCATAGCGATAATACGTATCAAAATCGTTAAAGAACACTCTATTGTTCTTCACCGCAGGAAGATTCCCCCATACAGCGGACGACTTCAGTTGCTTGAGCGCGTCACCCTTTTTCTCGGGATCATACGTAGTCAGGAACATATAATCTGCGTCATACTGCGGCAATACCTCCATCGAAAGCTGTACCGTTTGTTCCTTGGAGTTCATTGTTTTCTTTGGCAAGTTCAGTTTGAGCGCATTGTACACGGCTTGTCCACCGCGACCCGCATTGTCGCCAAAGATCCAAAGTGCATGCTTGTCCGTCAGCTCATACAGACCGAAAGTTGCCTTTTCGTCAATCACACCTTTAAGACGTGCGCGACCTTCAGCGGCCTTTTTATCAAATGCAGCAATAAATTGCTCAGCCTTCTCCTTTTCCCCGGTGATATCGCCGAACAGCTTGACCGTATCATAAATATTAGTCGTCGTGCCGTACGGAATGTACAGGGTAGGTGCAATTTTAGACAAAGCCTCATAATTCGTATCCTTCATAACCACGATCAGATCGGGTTTGAGTTCCAGCGTCTTTTCCAAATTGGTCGGATCACCCACCTCTTTGGTTCCTTTTTCCTTCAGCAAATCGGTCAGAAAAGGATTTTGAAACGCAGTCGGCTCCACACCCACCACGTTAGCACCCACGGACAGCAGTTCTCCGCCGTAAAAATCCGTTACAATACGCTGTGGCTTAGCAGGAATTTGAATATCCCCTTTAACCGTATTAAAGCTTCTAGTCTCTCCAGTAGTAGCTGACTCTTGCTTATCTCCTGAAGATGAAGCCGGATTACTCCCATTATTATTTCCGCTGCAAGCGCTGATGAATACAGACAATACAAGTAACATAGCTGTCATCATAAAATACGATTTCCTTTTCAACTGATTAGCCCCCTATATATTGTGCAGATGATCTCCCGATACATATGATAATGATTATCAATATCGTAAGAAATATATCAAGCGTCGTCCTTGCTGTCAACTGAAAAACGAACTTTGCACATTCCTTTTTAATAAACCAAAAGACCTGCCAAAATGATGGCCAGGTCTTTTTCGTGGAGCCGTCTTCAAAAACCTACACATTGGGGCTAGGTTGCTGAAGACTGCTTTCTGGTGATCGCTGTTTTGTTTTATATTCTTCTCCCCAATCTTTCATCAAGTTAATAATCGGTATGAGCGTTTTCCCGAATTCGGTGAGAGAGTATTCAACCTTAGGCGGAACCTGCTGGTATACTTCACGGTGAACGACACCATCCTCTTCCAGCTCGCGCAATTGGAGTGTCAGCATACGCTGGGTGATCCCCGGACATATCCGCCGAAAATCACTAAATCGCTTAGTCCCATACATGAGATGATACAAAATAATCCCTTTCCATTTGCCCCCAATCACGTCCAGCGTGAACTCAACTGGACACGCCTGATCATTTCCAGCGGTACATTCCCCAAAGCCGCCTTTCCGATTGCGCATAGGCTTTTCTCCTCCTTAGTATCATTTTATATACTACAGCACATTAATGTGCGTACTTCAAAAACGATCATGTATATTCTAATATTAAGCATGTCACTTGGTAAGCGTCAATTTTAATCACATCCATAAGGAGTGGAATAACGATGGAAACCTTAGCTACTACTAAAGATCAAATCTTATCTGCATACGAGTTCAGACATGCAACGAAGGAATTCGATAGTCATAAGAAAATTAGCGATTCTGACTTCGACTTTATTCTTGAAACCGGTCGTTTATCTCCAAGCTCGTTTGGCTTTGAACCTTGGAAATTTGTTGTCGTTCAGAGTAAAGCTATGCGTGAGAAGCTACTGCCTTACTCTTGGGGGGCCCAAAAACAACTGCCAACAGCCAGCCATTTTGTACTCATCCTCTCTAGACTTCCTGAAGATATGATAGCCTCCTCCGATTATATCAAGAGTATGATGGAGAACGTGCAGCAATTACCAGCTGAAGTGATGCAAGGCAAAGAGAAAGTATATGACGCCTTCCTAAAATCAGATTTTGCGCTGGAGGAAAACAAAAGAGCCTTGTTCGAGTGGGGCTGCCGACAAACCTACATCGCACTGGGCAACATGATGACTGCCGCAGCTCAAATCGGCATTGATTCCTGCCCTATCGAAGGTTTTAATAAACAGGAAATCGAACGCATCCTCTCTGAAGAAGGCATTATGGATGCCAAGCATTTCGGTATTTCTTGTATGGTGGCATTTGGCTACCGTCTCAACGAGCCGCGTGGCAAAACTCGGCGATCTGTAGATCAGGTTATTGAGTGGGTGTAAAACCTTTTCTCTAAAACAAGGGGGTGTCCCCACAGCCATTTCGATGGCTGTGGGGATACCCCCTTTTCATAAAACCTCAGCTCTTAACTCTTTCCAATTACTTACTGATAATTTACTTCTTCTGCAAAGTAAATATCCTTCAAACGATCCTTTACGCGTTGAATTTCATCCGCTGTTAAAGGAGCCGTTGGACATAGCTTGAAGTTCCTTCCGGTGACATAGCTTACGTCCGTGTGACCATCCAAGTTGTAGTCCATCTTCGGAACCGGTTTTCGGGTATAATCGGTAAAGTCAATAATGGACCATGTCGCATCTCCATCCTCTTTGGATAAAATAATCCGCTGTGAGGCATTTTCGGTCCACAAATAGCGCAGATTTGCTGGTGAATTATTGGAATCCATAGCCGTCTTAATACCTGAGCCTCTAAACATGAGCGTAAACTCCGTATGATCATTATTGGATCCTGCTACCGATTCATAAATCTGTTTCAGCCCGTCCACGCCTACAATCTCAACCTTGCGATCAACAGGGAAGTGGTTCACAAAATTCTCCCATATTGGAGCCATGTTATGGGTGTTGGCAAGTGCGTTGATGTCCAAAATAATGGACAAGTAGTTTACCGTATTTATACGTTGATAAGGGTTATCCAAATATTGCTGTACTATATACAGTTGTGGTGCTGCATCCGTCTCAGTCACATATGGGTCAAGCGGATGAAGAGTCCAGCGTGAGGAATCTTTCGTATAGCGCGATCCAATCGGATCAATCGTAACCGAGTTCATGAATACGGTACCGCTATTATCTGCTAGTCCCTGTGCGGGAACAATTGGATTGTCCTTATGGGACCAGTAAGGCATCAATGGAGAGCCCTCACCATACATACCGTTCACATTATATTGTGTAGCCGACCATCCCATCGCGGAAGTAATCCGATAGTGATCTTTAAGCCATTGAGTCTGTTCGGGATTTACCGTAAAGCTGGTCAATGATTTCGGAAGATACTTCCGATATTGGTCTGTATCCATGCTTTCAAACACCGATGGTGATCCCATTGTACCGGATTGGTGCAGCTCATTGAATGCATTGTAACGATACATGTATAGCCACTCATCCATCTTTACTTCCCAAACAGGAAGCCCGGGCTCGGTCTGGTTCGGGTACCCCGCCAGAATTCCGACTTCATCTCCATACTGATCGACGAATTCCAGAACCTGTTTAAGCTGCGGTCGATTCGTTTCTAAAAAAACAAAACCGTTTTGCATGGCCCACGTCACTTTGATATTGGGACCAAAGTGGTCCATCAGCAATTGACGCGCTTGCTTGATTTGATCTACCGTAGTCGCGCTTCCCTGCAGCATGATGGAGACAGCAAAGTATTGCTTTTTGCGTTCTCCCGGTACTACTGTTAATTCCGCATCGGATGTGAAGAGAACCCCTTGAGATGGCGACTCAACCGTGATTTTTAATGGAATGACCGAATTTACTACCGGAATCAAATGCAGGTTAGCAATTTTTCCATCCTCATCAAATATCCCTCTGGAATCCTCTACCCGAAGTATCAAGTCTGAGGGCAGCCATCCAGGAGCTATAACCTCTCCATTAGCATTATGAAATACGTAGGACATATTCCAAGCAGCAGGATCTAAAGTAGCAGCCTCTGAAATGGTATACGTAGCCAAGTATACGGACCTGATTACGTTCGGTGGCTCTGCCGGCGGAGTCTTCCCTTTCACGATCAGCTTGGCCTGAGCTGTAAGGACCTGATAAGGTTTGGCAACGGTGACCTTCATTTCTACAGGAATGAAGCTGTCCGCAACCGGAATATTTTCGGGATGTGCAATTTTCCCTTGTTCATCAAAAATACCTAACCCATCACTAAATGTGTACGTAACACTTGTGACGCTGGCAGCAGGAATGCTTACGGGTCGCCCTTTATTGTAGAGCTGAAAAGATAGCTGATACGAAGGGTATGTCTCCGGTTGATTTACCAGCTCCTGCGCCTTGATCACGACCTCATCTACCAGAAAATCCGAAGAATGATCCGGTGGATCTACCGGAATTACTGGTGGTTTGGGTTTAGGTCCCGGCGGTGTCACCGACGGTTCCGGCTTCGGTTCTGGTGGTGTCACCGGAGATGCTGGTGAATCAGGGCTTGGGCGATGCCTTTTAGGCTCCTCGACTTCCGAATTCACGGGTTGTTGACTAATTTCCGGCGTCACATCGACCTCGATCTTCTTCGATTCTTGTTGGCTGTTCGTCTGAGGCATCGTTGCAGTTCCATCTCCTAATGACCCTAGCAAACGCTTGGCACGTTCTCTCAGACCGTCACCGCCTAACCATATTCGATAAGCAACCAGCGTGGCGTCCTGCCGTCTCACAGACTCTTTAGGATGGAAATAGTGATTCGTATCTCCCTCGATCAGTTCCAGCCGTTCCATCAGCCATACGCTCGTTTGTGCATAATCTGATATATCAGATTGATCCACAAAACTGGATATACCAGCCGATCGGGTATCTTCAGTAACACCAAAATAGCGGGCATACCAAACGGCCATATCCTGACGAGTCATATTGTGCTTGGCACCGAATAATTGATCACTAATTCCTTTCGTAATGCTCTCTTCCTGTAAGGCCTGTACATAAGGTAGAGCCCATGGTGACACATCACGAAAAGAAGTTACGCCTCTGTTATTCGATGTTCGCTTTAAGGTTTTAGCGAAAATGCTTGCCCATTCCTGTCGCGAGATAAAATGTAAAGGTCGAAAGCTCCCATCCTGATAACCCGTAACATAACCTTGAGCAGCCATGGCCTCAATCGCATCAGCTGCATAGGAATGTTCGATATCGTTAAAGGCTCTGTCCGCAAAAACAGGCGCACTATGTATACAGAACAACCAGACAGCCAGTAAACCAGCCATGTAATGCCTAATTTGTTTTAACTTTTTTTCATAATTCATTATTCGGAATCATTACACCTCCTTTACTAGATAGCACTGAGCCACTTTCGCCTGTACTTTCATATCAACTTTGAAAATTAGTCTCTCTTGTTTTCAATCGGTTTTTCATTACTGTTAACACCAAACTGTATATACTTGAATTATCGGAATAATCTCCCTAGGATTGAATAAAGCCAGTAAAAAAAGTAGTTTTGGCAATCTACTATCCTGTTTATTCACCATCTTTTTTTAAGCCGTAATTCCCTATCACTAAACAATGGTTTTCATTGGTAATTAAATATTTATCATCTTTTTGTGTTACTATGTTGATCCCGTATACAAATAAAAAAAGAGATAACATCTGTATCCGCATTCGCTTGAAGAATACAAAATGTTATCTCGTTCTCGTGTACATATATACTTATAAAATCCTGTCTGCTGTTTTAATTCTCTTTAAACTCAGAACCCTTATAAACATAAAAGTAGCCGTTTAAAGCCCCATTTTGTGGATAGGCAGCAGGATCTTTGCCTTTTATTTGACCAACCAACTCTCGATTTATAAACGCAGGGGGGCCTTCCTCAACTAGCGCTTCAGCAGACATTCCAGTGATTGATTTTACTGTGTTGGACCAGAATGTAACTAAGTAGACATCGTCAGCATTAAAATGATAGCGTCCTTCACTTGGAGTTCCCTCATAAAACAGCTCTGCCAAAGAAGCTGCCTCAGACCCTCTCATAAAAATTCGAATCTCATCGGTTCCGTTCCATGTATGAGGAATTCCGCCTTTTGGATTAACGTATTCTACAGTTTCTGGCTCCTTGTCGCTAATAAAATCAACAACTGCATATTTATAAACCTCATCTGTTACACTCTTGGTTGCAATTTCAGTTGTTTTCTCTGTTCTATAGCCACTGAACTTTCCATACACATTCGGGGTTTTGCCAATAGCAGCTAAGGCCTTTTCCTGATCCATGAATCCGGCTCTTCCAGCTACTGGTGTCAGCCTGTACGTCTTGATTTCAGTCCCCTTGTACTGATCCCAAGTGTATTCGTAATAATATTTCGCATAAGATACTCCACTGTTCCAGCCTACGGATAACAGCATGAGAATACCTATCATGAATACTAACGGCCATTTTTTCAACTTCATACCCTCAACCTCTTTTCTCCAAGTACACTCAAATCATCATTAGCATTATAGCTTTTCAATAAATCTATCGACAGTTAAATATTAGAAGAAAGTGTGGATAAATTATGTCCTTGATAATTTACTATTTGCCTGTGTTTTACTGATCGGTTGCAGCTTTGAGACGTTTTTCCATTTCTGTAGACACCATAATGTTTAATAGCCCCATAAGATTATTGGTCTCATCTCTTGCTTTTTGATAGGCCGCAGCGAAGGCTTTTTCATTCGCGGCAGGGTTTTTAATGTCACTTAGTTTCTTCCACTCGGGCTTAACGCGTTGATCGTACATATCGTACAAGCTGATGTCTGTAGGTGTCTGGGCAACAGGCATCATAGACTCAAATTTCGAGGCAACCTTAAAAAATCCCAGCGTATTTTGGACCGATGGACTAGAATAATCATGCGTCTTCATCGCTTCTTCTAAAATATGAAGTCCCTCTCGTGACAAATAGAGCATTTTGACGAGTCCTCTTTCAGTATTAGAGGTTTCCTCCCACTTCTTGTAGGACTCACCTGGAGCAACTCCCTCTGTAAAAAAATTATAAGCTTCATGAATAAATTCATCTGTATTCAGGTGGATGGGTTCTTCTGTATATAAATTCACGACAGAATCACTGTAATTTGCAATGTTTACATGTTTCCCAGTTGGATCGGAAACCCGCCGAATCGGATGATCCTGCACTCGTACCAGTCCATAACGATCGGCAAAGGTAAGAAGCTGCTCCTGCGTCGTATTTAACCCTATTTGTCCTGCTGGCTGATCGGGTTTCGTTGCTTCTTTAGCCACGTCGGAATACGTCTTTCCATTACTTTTTGTAGCTTGGTCTGTAGTATTGCTCACAACACCATCCACACCAGCCTGTTCCGCATTGTCCGCCTTGGCATTCTGGGTAGTCGTAGTGGTTGCCGTTGCTGCTCCAGTCGTAGATTCACCTTCAATTTGCTTCTTGGAGTCACCGCATGCGGTCAGCATAGCAGTTAAACTTATTACAGCAGTCAACAAAATAATATACGCTTTTGCCTTCATCAGTATCTTCCTCATTTCCTTATGTATCATTCTTTCGTGGTTTGATAGTAGACTTCAATAATATGGAATTAATCTTATCAAAAATAAAAATGAGAGAATACTGGACCATACTCCTGATTATCTTCGATGATTCTATAGTAATTCGTTGTTTTCTGAACTAAAGTCGTGGCTCTCAACCTACATAATGGGCAAATTGCCCGTTGACTTTCGGAATACTTGATCCTCGGTACTACTCCTGCCTGTTCAAGTTACATCATATTTGGTTCCTAGTTTTCTAAAACCGATCGTGCTGTTTTAAATCAGTAGGTTGTAGTAAATCGAATATTACAAACGAAAGCACCTGTAATTCATATAGAAATGGATGAATTACAGATGCTTATCTATTAGTTAGTAATGAGACTCCCTATTTTATTGTTTTTATGAATATTTTCCGTTCCGGCATCCAATGCAGTTTTGTAATATGAGCATTTATGTTCAATAACTTCCATTGTTTTTTTAAGTTCTTCCATTTGTGCTTCTACAGTTGCTTTTCGTTCCATAAACATGTCATATCTTTGTTGTAGTGTGGAATCCCCACCAGAACACCAATCAATGAAATTTTTAATTTCTTTGATCGGCATCCCGGTGGATTTTAGACATTCAATTATTTTTAAAGCGTCGATATCGGATTCTTTAAATAATCTTGTTCCGCTAGATGTCCGTTCTACAAAAGGCATAAGTCCCTCTTTGTCGTAGTAACGCAAAGCGTATGCTGTAAGATTCAATTCTTTTGCAACTTCGCTGATAGAATACGTCTTCATCATGTATCTCCTATTCTTAATGACATAGACTTCGAGTTAACTCTATGATATAAGGGGGATTCTATCAAGGTATTTGTAGAATGTCAAAGTCCCCTTATAGGAAAAGTAGAATCAGATGCTATCTAACGAAATATAATTAGCAAGAAAACAACATTACTGAATAGACGCTTATAAACCTGCGCTTGACTTAGAGTTAACTATAAGGATTAACATTGATTTGCAAGAGAAAAAGTATAAATGGAAATGAATGAAGGGGAACTTCAACCGACTTCAGCTAGTTTTCAATTTATACCGATATAACTGCATTCTCTTGAAAAATAAAAATAATTGGAGGCTATTTATGATAACTGCTAAAGCACGAGCTGTCGATGGCCCAGACAAACCGTTTCGATCGGCTGAAATTAAACGACGGGATCTTGATTCACACGATGTTCTGATTGAAATTAAATATGCCGGCATATGCCATTCTGACATCCACACTGCTCACGGCGAATGGGGCCCAGTGAACTACCCTCTCGTACCTGGACATGAAATTGCAGGGATTGTCACGGAGGTAGGATCTGAGGTTACAAAGTACAGCGTTGGTGACCGGGTAGGGGTTGGCTGTATGGTTGATTCCTGTGGCGAATGTGAGAACTGTCGTAAAGGAGAGGAACAATACTGCCTTAAAGGAAATGTCCCTACCTATGCTGGTGTTGACAAATACGGCGAGCCTACACAAGGCGGATATTCTACCCACATTGTCGTAACTGAGGATTTTGTAGTAAAAATTCCAGATAACATTGAGCTTGACGTGGCTGCTCCATTACTTTGTGCAGGTATTACGACTTATTCACCGTTGAACCGCTGGGGTGCTGGTCCAGATAAGAAAGTGGCCGTTGTGGGAATGGGAGGCCTTGGCCATATGGCTATCAAGATCGCACATGCTATGGGTGCTGAGGTAACCGTTCTATCCCAAACATTAAAGAAAAAAGATGATGGCTTGCAATTTGGTGCGGATCACTATTATGCTACAAGCGAACCAGAAACATTTGAAAAACTTGCTGGGCACTTTGATTTGATTATTAACACGGTAAGTGCTGCCATCGATATGGATGCTTATTTTGCACTACTCAATCTAGATGGAACTTTGGTGAATGTCGGTGCCCCTGGGGAGCCGTTGTCACTAAATGTGATGTCCCTAATCGGACATCGCCGTTCATTTGCTGGTTCAATGATAGGAGGCATCCGTGAGACACAGGAAATGTTGGATTTTTGTGCAAAACACAATATTGTTCCTAAAATTGAAGTGATATCGGCCGACCAGATTGACGAAGCCTACAAACGAGTGTTAGCTTCTGATGTGAAGTATAGATTCGTGATTGACATTAGCACAATGTAAGCTATGTAAATCATAAGTTATACAAGTGATTTTAATTGTGAAGGTGTCCCCAAAGTATTACTTGGGACACCTTCACTTTATTCTGTGTACCATCCTATTGTCCATTTCCTCTTTTTGCATTTATTTGTAATCCAAAGATTCCACCCTTAGAATATAATACATTAGGAATAAATAGGAAGGTGGAACTTATCTATGTTTAAGAAAATGGATATTTACAAAATCCTCACTTTAATATTTGCATTAGTTGTTATGATCTCTTCCTCTTTATCACTCGCATACCCGGACACCTATAGGGACTCATACAAAATCACGCAATTTTTTCTAGGGTTTATATTTTTATTTTCGGGAATTACAGAGTTTAAGGCCAATCGTAAGAGTATAGCAATAATCAACTTCTCCATTTTCGTTCTCACCTTTTTTGTATCTATATTTACACTTGTAGTGCGAACAGGCTAACCACACGGTTTTATACCTCAGTAATAACCTTCCATAGCCCTCTCTCTCGTCATGTAAAAGAAAAGCCGAGCGAACTCAGAATCATCTGAATTGCGCTCGGCAAATGTTACGTATTTAGCAATCTTCTTTTAGTTTTCCTCTAATTCTTCAATTCTCTGCCGCTTTCCTATGCCAAAGACAAAATATCCAACAATGACGATCGCCATGAATGTTGCCCCGACAATCAACGACAAGCGTGTGTCTGGATTAAACCACATTCCAACGATCACAAGCAACAAAAAGACAATGGTGATGTAATTACTGATTGGAAAAAAACGAGATTTAAAGGTGTGATCCTTCATTTCATCCTTCCACTTTTTCCTGAATTTAAATTGACTGATGGCTAATGCAAACCACGGTACCATGCCTGGAAGAACACTGGCGCTGTAAATATACAGAAACAGTTTGGAATCAGGCATTAAATAGTTAAATAACACCCCTACCAGTAGCAAGGAAATGGTCGTTATTATACTATTTCTAGGGACGCCGCTTGGAGAAACTTTCCCAAAGAACTTAGGAGCTTGTCCGTTCTTAGCCAATGTATATAACATTCTGCCCGCACTGTAAATACCACTGTTACAACCAGACATCGCAGCTGTAAGTACAACAAAGTTAATGATACCCGCAGCAGCCACAATTCCTACCTTGGCAAAAGTCAGAACAAATGGACTACCGATCTCGCCTATTTGGTTCCAAGGATAAATCGTAACAATGACAAAGATTGCACCCACGTAGAAAATCAGAATACGCCAGATGATGTTTTTAATGGCTTTTCGCAGTGTCATTTTCGGATTTTCTGCTTCACCTGCCGTAATACCCACCATCTCTATCCCTTGGTAAGCCGCTGTTACAATGCAGAGTGCAAATAGAAACCCTTTCAAACCACCTGCAAAGAAGCCGCCCTGGCTGTACAGATTGGATAGACCTATCGGTTGTCCACCGTTACCGAGGCCAAAGAAGATCATCCCCGTACCCACTACTAGCATGAAGATAATGGCGACAATTTTAATCATCGCAAACCAAAACTCAAATTCCCCATAAAATTTCACAGCCGCCAAATTGGCCAATGCAATAATAATTACACCTGCCAAAGCCGGCAACCATTGCGGGATATCCGGGAACCAGTAGCCCACATATACCCCAATCGCAGTGACTTCTGCCATCCCTACGGTAACCCATAAAAACCAATAGCTCCAGGCGGTCAAGAAACCGGCTAAAGGGCTGATATATTTATGAGCAAATGTAGCGAATGAGCCTGTCACCGGTTCAAGAATCAGCATTTCCCCCATGATCCGCATGACAAAAAACATAATAATCCCAGCTAAGAGATAAGCCAACAGTACTGAGGGACCTGCCCATTTTATCGTACTTGCCGACCCCATAAACAAACCGACGCCAATCGTGCCTCCAAGCGCAATCAACTCAACGTGCCGTGGCTTTAGCCCTCTCGTTAATTGTTTCGATTCCAAAAGAACGCTCCCCTTCGTATATGTTCATCATCAAACGCTAATGATCCGGAAAACTGCCCCCAAACATTATTAATTTTTCAGACTGACGTGGTCGTGAGTGAACGACTACAAAGTAGTTCCACGATTCTTAAATATACAAGGAAACCACGTCCTATTTACCGTCCAAACCTTACTGTTTCTAAGACCGAATCCGTAGCATTAGATGCATTGTATGACAAAAAACGCCTAAATACAACTGCTAATTCGCATACATATTTAGGCATGAAATGGAAAGGAAGGTGATTCATGTTTTCTGAACAATGGTCAATTTAATGCGATGCATTAGAGTGCTAAACATAACTAGTTTTTCAATGATAAATATCACGATATTAAGCCTATGTATTTATTTGAGACTTTTTATAAAATTTTTCTGATCCTTGGTAAACATATAGCCACGTCGTTCATAGACCCTGTGAGCCTGTATCCGACTTGGGTGAGATAACAGTTTGATCCCGGAAAATCCATGGGACTTTCCCCACTGTTCAAGACGCTCAATCAACATGCTACCTACACCTTGATTTCTATACTTTTCTTTAACAACAAATCCTAGTATATTCACCAAAGATTCAGAAAAAAGTAATTCATGTGGGCTTCCATGAATATATCCTAATACCTCGTTGTTTTCTTCATAAACAAAGATTACATCTTTTGATTCCTTTATAATCATTTCAATCTTCTCTTTTACTTTTACTTCAGGAAATAGATATAGATTGGGATTAAAGTCTTGGTTTAACAAATAAATATCATGATAATCAGTTGCCCTAATTTCCCTAACATTTTTTTCTTTCACTTTTTGAAAGCCCCCTATTTTCATCATCCGATGCTTTATGTCGAATCATTACTCCTCGCAATCTTGACCGTTAAAACAATTCAGCATACCAATAAACGCTTCAAGTTTGGAATTCTCCCATGTTGAAATACGTTGATAAAACTCATTTTCTTTTTCTTTTAAAGCTTCTAGGGCTTTTTCACGACCATTAGCTGTCAGGGATATTAACACTCCCCGACGATCCTCAGGGTGAGTTTCACTTTTTACATAATTCAAGTGTTTAAGCTGAGTAACAAGTCGGCTGACAGAGCTTCGATCCATAGCGGTGGATTCCGCCAAAAATGTAGCGCTTGCCGGACCGTACGAAAGAAGGCAGCGTACGATCAGAAAAGCCGCAGGTTGTAATGATGGATCGAAAAGTGCCGCTGTTCTTACATTGAGTGCATGTGACGCGCTTATAAGTGCATTAAGTTGTTCACCAAGATTCAGTTCTAATTGCTCTCTTGTAGAATTTGAATGTTGAGTTTTATGATCCATATGTCTCCACCTTATTTGAATGAGTTCGAATATATTTGACATATATCAATTAAAATACATATACTTGATATATATCAATCATATTTTCGGCTTTGGTAAGTGTCAAGCAGAAGATCTACAGTATAAAGCATCTACAACCGTAAAGCGTAAGCATGAATAAGAATGTAATTGGATCGAGAATTAGGAGGATGATGTATATGTCGACATACCCGACTATTGTAATCACTGGTGCTACTAACGGTCTTGGACAATTAGTAGCAATTGAATTAGCCCAACGCGGAGCGCATCTAGTCTTAACAGCCAGAAATGAAAAGCGTGCTGAAACGACTAAAAATATTCTAAAAGATCTGGCGCCAAGTACAAAGGTAGACTTTTTTTTCGGGGACTTGTCTCTTATGAAGGATGTCAGGCGTATTGGTGATGAAATTAAAGCTAATTATCCAAAGATTGATGTATTAGTGAACAATGCTGGATTACATGGATTTGAACAGCGAATAACCTCAGAGGGTTTGGCAGAAATGATAGCCGTAAACTATCTTGCCCCGTGGCTGTTAACGCATACCCTACTCAATTCACTAATGGAATCCACAAATGCTAGGATCGTCAATGTGGCTTCTGAAGCGTCACGCAACCATGGCGAATTAAAATTACCGGAGGATTTAACAGATATATCTGCATTTACCGCAAGAGGTTCATCTAAGATATACGGAAAGACTAAACTTCTTAATATCATGTTTACAGAAGAACTTGGACGCCAGTTGGATGGAACCGGAATCGTAGTTAACGCACTTAATACAGGATTTAACGTTACTGGCCTTGGCCGTGAGTTGGGATTTTCTTCAGTACTTGCAAAAATATTGAACGCTTTGCACATCGGAGACCCACGGAAAGGAGCAGAGATTATTATTCGTTTAGCAACAGAATCTCAATATCGAGAAGTGACAGGTGGATATTTTAATGTTGGCACTGGTAAGCCGATTGTGCCGACATATCCTGGTGGGGATAGCAAGATGCAACGCCTACTTTGGAGTACTACTACCGAATTGTTACGGCAAAAAGGGGTTATGGCATGAAATAGGAGCTATTATCAAATAATGCCCCCCAACGAATGGTTCATTTTGTAAACTAAATCTCTCTTTTAACCGATAAATACATATGCTGGTTCTGTACTTAAATATCTCCTTCCATCTTTACATATTCAAGTACAAACGTGTATTTTTCCTAAAAGGGGGCTTCCTATGAACTATCTAGACGAGCATATACTTAGCCTCAAAGCTAAAATGGTGGATCGGAAGACAGCTAATAACGATAATGTGAAATCCATTCCAGCTCAAACTCAGAAATCGGAACAGTACGGTTCCATGTTTGAAGAAACAAAGCTACTTCATATTGAAAACGATTATCTCGCATTGGAGCCCATTACAATACTACACGGAGAAATTGGTTTCTACATTCCCAAGTCCTTTACTCCTATGCCAATGGAGCAAGCTATAATCAAATATCCTTCAGAGCATCGACCAAAGGTCATTTATACCTCATCTGAGGAGACTATCAATATCACTTTTAATCCTACAGATACTGCTCTGGAAGCGGAAGAGCTGCCCGATTTTGTAGAGCAAATGGCGGATATTTTACGGTCTGTACAACCGATTCGCAACTGGTTAGGTACCGAAATGGTTATCAACGGTTCCGGACTTTCAGTTGGGCAGATTCGTTTTGTGGCGGCGGGGATCGACGGTAATCTATACAACGAAATGCTATTCTTCATCCACAATGGACGAGTTGTCATAGGTTCCTTTAGCTGTCTGGAGGTAGATCTCGAAATCTGGTTACCTGTAGCAGAATACTGGGTTCAATCCCTTTCTGTCCTTCCACCCTCCACCTATTCTACAAATGAGAAAGGAATGACTACACCATGAGTCTGGGATACGATCAAATTCACATTCACCCTTATGAACAAATGGACTTAGAAGAGCTCACCTTAACGAAAAAAGTTAACGAGCATACTCGGCTTTATTTTACAGGTGTTATCCCCGAAGACTTGCAAGACAGTTACGTGGAAACGACAGAAAAAAATACCATCATTGAAGTCAGTCAACAAGATGAGTCTGGCGCAAGCAAACCGCTATTTAGTGGGATTGCCCTCTCGGTCGAGGTAAAAGTCGTGCGAGGTGTGTACTATCTGGAGGTGGAAGCTATTTCCCATACGTACCGGATGGACATGAAGCAGCGTACTCGTTCTTTTCAGTATACGAAAATGACGATTCCTCAAATGCTGGAGCACATAGGTAAGGACTATGAAGGACTGGATGTGATCGACGGAGCTACTGGGGGAGAAGCCATCGGGCGGCTTGCCATTCAGTATCAGGAGACAGACTGGGCTTTTTTAAGACGCATAGCCTCCCGTTATCATACGAGTCTGATGCCTGTAGCCCGTTTTGACAGTCCCAAATTTTATTTTGGTATTGAGGACAGCCCTGCACAGGCGATACTGGATCATACCCGTTATACCGTACGTAAGCAATTGCTTCCTTTTCGTTATTTTCAGGAAAATGAACAGACCAAACTGAGTGAACACGATTTTATTTTTTATGAGGTAGAAACGGATGAGGTACTCGACTTGGGCGCTCAGTTGAATTTTCAGGGGCATAACCTGTATGTCATGGAAGCCTACACCGCCATGAGTCAAGGACTGCTGCGGCATCAGTATGTGTTGGGTTCTTACCAGGGATTTCGGCAAAAAAGCTACTACCAGGATAAGCTGGCAGGAGCCTCATTAAGCGGTGTTGTACTGGACGTACGTCAGGATCAGGTACGCATTCATCTGGATTGTGATGAACAACAAGACGCAAGCAAAGCACACTGGTTCAACTATTCTACTGTTTACAGTGGCGGTGGCCATACTGGCTGGTACGTCATGCCAGAAAAAGGCGATTCCGTTTCTCTCTATTTCCCCGGTAGTCGGGAAGAAGACGGCGTGGCAGGTAGTGCGGTGAGACGGGCAGATCGCAAGAGTACGCATAACCATTTTTCCAATCCACAAATGAAAATATGGCGTACCCCGCATGGTAAGGAAATTCGGCTGGGACCGGATGAACTGGTCGTTACAGGCAAGGACGGCGCTATTTACATCAAACTGGATGATAAAGAAGGCATTCATATCACCAGCAGCAAGCAAGTGAATATTTCGGCAGGAGGCAATCTCAGCCTGTCTGCGGGAAAGACGATGAGTCTGTCCGCAGGTAGTCAGCTCCGTATGGATTGTAACGGCAGTCATATTGAATTAAGCGGGTCAGCGGATATGAAAGGCAGCGAAGTGAAGTCAAATTAAGGATGATTAGCAATGGAAAAGCAAACAGATGTGTTAGATCAGCAACAAGCAGCTCTTCAACAGGCTTGGTCTCTCATTCGCAAAGAATGGGCGTTGAAATGTAAATCAAAACAAACACAACGATTACAGCATATAGTAGAACATTTTCGGGCCTTTTGTGAGCTCGTTCGGCAAAAGCAACTCACAGGTCGTAAAGGTCATATCGGTTACATCACCTACTCCATGCTGCGCACCACATGGCTTGAACAGAAGCCCGTTTATCTTGTTGAAGCTACGGATGCCTTATGGATGCTTGATGCTGAACCCGTTCAGTTGGAATACGATGCAAGTTGGATTTTTCTCTATTGGACTCAATTACATGAACAACTTGGGGCTGAAACCTTGAACCAGCAAGTCTCCCTTTCCGAACTTGAATTAGAGCAGATCATGCTGGAAGCAGCGGGATATCTTCATACGATGATCGTTAGTCTGATTCGTCAGGCTATGAAGCAAGCAGTCCACCTACCAGAGTTTGAGGCGTTGGATCGTGAAGAAGCTTTTGAGATTCGCGTCGGAGAGTATATGGATCATAGTGTCTCCGTGTACCGGGAAGATCGAAGACCCGTGGATGCTAACATCATAAAGTCTTGGCTGGAGGAAAAAGAAGAATCGGCCTACAGCTACCAAGCACTGTCTCAAGTGCAACTGTCGGATGGAGATTACAGTTCCTTGGATTTTCGTTATACAGTCTTTCGCCAGATCGGGATGCAACAAAGCCGATTGCATCACTGTATCCTCGTAGGCACGGTATGGCAAGAAGCTCAGCTAGATGGAACCGACTTTTCGCACAGCCTGCTTCACGGAGCCGATTTCCGTGGCTGTTCCCTGCAAGAGGCTGTACTGGACGAAGTTTTAAGCAATAGCGAATATGGATCGGATGCTTGGCTGGATTGGGAACCGTTAGGATTGGATGGAGTGGATTTTACAAGAGCTAATTTACAGGGAGCTCGTTTTCAACATGCACAGCTTCAAGGAGCTACTTTCCAAGATGCCGCGCTGCAAAGAGCTTTATTTAACGGCGCGGATCTAACAGGTGCCTGCTTTGTAGGAGCTGATGTCACTGACGCTTCGTTTATAGGTGCATGTTTAGTAAAAGCTAATTTTACAGGGGCAAAGCTACACCGGGCAATCTTTACAGATATCCAACTAAGCGAAGCCATTGGTCTTGCTGCTGTAGAAGCACCCCTGGTTACACAGGTAACAGATACAGTGAGTAAAGGGGAGTGGATGTCATGAGATATTTTCGACTCATGGTGGACGAGCGCGTAAAGCATCGGGTAGAGACTGCGCCCCTGTCTCCCTTGCAGGTGGAAGAACTCCTTTCGGGTCATACCATTCAGGCGGAGGACACTCCCCTGTTTTTAGCAGTACATACAGATCCACGAACCGTATATCCGGATTTTCTGGAGTTCCCTTTGCCACTGGTTTCAGACTCCATGAAAGTCCTGTTGGAAAAATATATGCCGGAGCTGGAATGGAAGGTCGCTATACTTACCGATTTTCAGAAGGCCAGGCAGGATGTGTACTGGATATTGCGTCCACCTGTGGTGGATTGTCTTTCCTCACAAACCGAGTGGTATCCTGACCATACCTTGAAGCAGTTGGTACTTAAACACGGAAAAATCCAATCGTCTATATTTCGGATCGCCGGCTTGTTGGAAGCTCATATCTATATCAATCTCGCGGTAGCGGAAAGTCTGCTGCGTCGTCCATTTACAGGTGTTCGTGTGCAAAAAGTGGAGATGTCCACAAAGGAGGAATAATCCGTATGGAAGAAGCAAGTGTGCAGCCTGGATCAGGTGCGAAAAAAAGCTATGTCGTAGCAGGTGCGATTTTAAGCTGTAGTTATGGTACACAGCCTACGCGTTTGAAGCGCCCTTTTAGCCACGGGGTGTATGTCAAAAATAAAGCCCAGATGAATATTGGAGATTATGTGCCTGGAGTGAACATAAAATCTTTTGGAAATTGCTCCAGTCCGCTGAATCCGGCTGTGCAAGCCAGTGAGATGGTCGATATTTATGGGGTGAAAAAGGCTCCGTGTATTCCTGTCCTTACGATGCCTTGGCTGAACGGGAAAAGTGACATGCGCATCGAGGGCCAGCCCGCTCTTACGCAGAACTGTACGCATCAATGTCTTTATTGCGGACACATACAGATCGAAAATGACGGTCAGGAGCTGGATTAATCAGTTGCAGCCTACCAAAATAAAAACAAAATGCGCTGATGAGAGAATGGCTATCTTCTCCACCAACGCATGAAATAGGTTATCATCGAGTTGTTCAACATGATTACATTACATTAGGTACCGCAAAAGGTTCGGTATGAGCAGTTGGATTTCTCAGGCAATGTAGAGTAAATAGCCTGTTCGTCAGAATAAGCATAAGGGTTCGAAAGAACTTCAAGGAGTTGCTCCATCACATGGTAGTCTTCTCGTTCCACCGCAGCTTCCAATGCTTCTTCTACTCGGTGGTTGCGCGGGATGATTGCAGGATTGCTGCTGCGCATCAGCTGATGCGATGAATCTTGGGATTCCTGCTGTCTGCCCAGTCTCGCCTGCCACTGCTCGTGCCACTGGGTGAATTCCTCAGTGCTGAACAGAACCGTATCCTCCAGCTTGTCCAAAGTTAGGGCACGGAAGGTATTGGTGTAGTCAGCACGATGCTTCTGCATGATATTCAGAAGATCCTCAATAAGAGATTCATCCTCCTGCTCTTCGTTAAAGATCCCTAGCTTCGCTCGCATTCCTGCAAGCCAGTGACTGTGAAACATTTTTACAAAATCTGAAATTGCATCCTCAGCCAGTGTGACAGCCTGCTCCCTGTTGTCATGCAGCAGTGGCAAGAGCGTCTCAGCAAATCTCGCGAGATTCCACGCAGCAATATGCGGCTGATTGGCATAAGCATAGCGTCCCTGCCTGTCGATGGAACTGAATACCGTCTCAGGATCATAGGTATCCATGAAGGCGCAAGGACCATAATCAATGGTTTCTCCGCTAAGGGTCATATTGTCGGTGTTCATCACCCCGTGAATAAAACCAACCAGCTGCCATTTGGCAATCAGCTCGGCCTGACGCTTAATCACTTCCTGAAGCAGTGAAAGGTAACGGTTTTCGTCATTGGCAACTTCCGGGTAGTGTCTTTCCAATGTATAATCAGCCAGAGCACGGAGATCTTCGGACGTGCCCCATGCTGAGACGTATTGAAAAGTTCCGACGCGAAGATGACTGGCAGCCACACGGGTCAGAATGGCACCGGGCTGCTCGGTTTCCCGGATGATCGTCTCACCTGTGGATACCACCGCCAAGCTGCGGGTGGTAGCAATACCTAGCGCATGCATCGCCTCACTAATGATGTATTCACGAAGCATCGGACCAAGTGCCGCACGCCCGTCACCACCACGGGAGTATGGCGTTCTGCCAGAGCCCTTGAGCTGAATATCAACCCGTTCACCCAAGGGATTGATCTGTTCGCCAAGCAGCAGAGCACGACCGTCTCCTAACATGTTAAAATGCCCGAATTGATGTCCTGCGTAAGCTTGAGCAAGAGGCGTAGCCCCTTCAGGAATTTGGTTGCCGGCCAGCTCCGCTACGCCATCATTCCTTTGCAGCGCCGTGCCGTTCAACCCCAGTGATGCTGCCAACGGATGATTAAGTATAATCAGCTTTGGTGAGCGGACAGGAGTTAGGTTGAGCTTTGTAAGCATGGATTCCGGCAGACGAGAGTAACTGTTGTCGAAGTTCCACCCTATTTTATCTGCTATTTCTTTTCTCTCCGTCATAGTGTCTCCTTTTCTGCTGTGGTATCTTGGATTTTCCCCTTTTAGTTTTTACCTCTGTCCATTTATTATCCACTTTTCACCATGCTATTGTGCTTTTTAGCTTTTAACAACCTTTTTATTGTAATCGATTATCAAACATTAATTGTATTTGAATACCGAACGGGTCTTCAATAATACCGTAGGCTTGGCTAAACATATTATTAGATAAAGGCACGATAATTTTCACACGATTATCTGTAATTAAGCTATGATAAAAATGTTTAATTTCTTCTAAGTCAGCACTTTGAATACATAATGAAGTGTTATTACCAACTGTATATTTTTCACTGGGATTCATTGTATCTTCTGCTATCATTACTTTTGTTTTTCCGATGGATAAGACAGAATGAGAAATATAATTTTCATTTTCATCCGTAATCTGTATGGAACTGTCACGTTGGGCCATGTCTTGATAGGTAACCAGAAACAATTCCTCTGCGTTGAAGTGTTTTTTGTAAAAATGTATAGCTTCCTTTGCCTTTCCGTTCATGGATAAGAAAATAGCTACTTCCAGTGTTGTACTCATGGTATCAATCTCCTTTATATATAATCTTAGTCAGGATTTTGTAAAATCCTCAGGTAGATATCTTATGAATTTGATATATTCCCTTAAGCTTATTATCATATAAAAAGGTATCAAAACATGACACCTTTATAAGGAGGTTTAGATGAAGAAATCAGAAAGATTAAATGATATGATCAGATACTTAAACAGTCGAGAGTTCTTTAATTTAAATGACCTGATGGATAAATACCATATTTCAAAAAGTACAGCTCTACGTGATATTCATTCATTAGAACAATTAGGTATGCCTATTTTTTCGGAACATGGCAGACATGGACGATATGGTATCTTAAAAAATAGATTGTTATCCCCCATTATTTTTACGATGGATGAAGTATATGCACTGTACTTTGCAATGTTGACGTTAGAAGCTTATCAATCCACCCCCTTTCACTTAAGTGTTAATAAACTAAACGAAAAGTTTGAACACTGTCTTTCTAAAATACAAATAAACCAGATTCATAAAATGAAAAAGGTTCTACAATTTGAAATATATCAGCATACTCATGTTAGTCGTTATTTAGATAAAATTCTAACAAGCATTCTTAATGAGAGCACCTGTAAAGTTAAATATGTAAAAAATAATCAGAATAAAAGTTACTATGTTCAATTTTTCAAAATTTCCGCTAAGTTTGGTCAGTGGTATGCTACTGGCATAGAGTTAAATACGAATAAATATAGAGTTTTCAGATGTGATCGAATCACCTTTGTAGAAGAAGAGGACATCAATTCTGGCTTTTCTATAGATGAACTCTTTAGTCGTTCATTAGAAATGTATCAATCCGAGAAGAGCATTGACTTTGAAGTAGAGATTGTAGAACAAGCGAAGGACATTTTCTATAAAGAACATTATCCCTCTATGAAAATAGAAAATGGTGATAAGACAGTCATTAAGGGATTCTATAATCCTGGAGAAGAAGAGTTTATCGCTCATTATTTTATGAGATATGGTCATTATGTACGATCTGTGAAGCCTGAATCTTTAAAACAGATTATTAAAGAAAAAGTTGAGCATCTCTTGAACCACTATCAAAAATTATAAGATCATCGAAGGTTTGTTCAACATTTCCTCTACCTTTTAGCAAGGAAAAGAAGGATCAAGCTCCTTTTCCTTGCTAACTATGACATTTGAATTATGGCTTCCGTTTGGCGATAACAGCATAGGATACCGTTCTTGTGAATCCAGTTGGATTCCATGCAGTAAAGAACCATCTGTCTTCCGCCGCAGAATAGTTATCGAGAAGATACCCTTGCTGATTTCCAGAGAAAATCCATGAACCGCTAATCAGATTGTAGTCGTTACCGTTAATCGTAGTGCTTCTAAAGCTATTTGGCGGAATAGTGACCGGAGAGAAGGTGAAACGTGCAAATCCATCTCCAAGTTGAGTTACACGAATGGCTTTTTTAAGATTCATAATCACGTGACTTCTTTTTTTTAGCTTTCTTCCCAACTTTGCTTCCGCATTTTTAATTTTCATTAAGGTTGCCTTTCTCAAAGAAATCATCTCCTTAATCATTTTACTTATAGTTAATGATGGAGTAGATACTTTTGAATGGACAAAATCCCCGGTAAATTGGCTTGATTTTCTGGAGGTGCTGAAACAAAAAGCCCTTCCTTAAAATAAAGGAGGGCTTGATACCGCTACTTCTCATTATTTTCCGTTCCTATACCGATTTTGTTAAGCCGATATGGGTGATCATGGTATCATACGGATCTAATTCCATGGTTTGTTTTCCATATTCCGTATCAATCGTCGTTCTTTGAACTTCATCGCTATTGTTAATAACAACCAACATTTTACTTTCTGGATAATAAGCACACTCTGTATATAGGTTATCTGTAATGTACTTCGTTTCATGTAACTCATTGCCTGCAAACCGAATTATATTCAGCAGCAACCTTGTGTTTTCCCAGCTGAATTCGAAAGAAGGAAGGTAGATCCCTTTTCCTTTACCGAAGGCATGAGTAGACAATGCTATCATACCACTCGTTTCCTCCACTACCGCAGCTGACCCATCCGTAAGATAAATGCTATTCTTTGGCGTTATATTGGCTCCTTCAGGCACCAAACCATACTCATCCCTAACCTCATAAGTCCATTTTCCATGACCTACCCTGGAGCCTGTATCCTCATCTAGTCCAAGAACATGTGCCATTCTGAAAAAGCTGTCGTGGCCTTCGACCGCAGAAGGCTGGTTGATGCCAATAAAGGTACCACCCTCATAAACCCATTGGGTCAGTAAGTCCACACACTTGTTGTCATTCCAGTACTCCCCACCACTCCATGCTGAACCAGCAGAGCCGGCATTGATCACTACATCACAATCCTGTAGAATTCCCTGACGGATATCTTCAAAATCAATGAATTGCACTTCAATCGGCAATCCGGATAAAGCCTCATTGACATGAATCAAATCATGCATATACGTTTCATGGAAATGTCCGGACAAGGTCCACGATCTCAATTTTCCCCAGCTATGCAGAATAGCTACCTTCGTCTTCATGTGATAGGGTTTGCCTTCGTGGTGCAGTTCTTTAATTTCTCTAAATTCATTGGCAATCTTTTCGATGTAATCACAAAAATCCGGGTAAGGCTCTACAAGGTGCAAATATCCGCCCAGTCCAATCCGGTCAATAGGCTCCCGCAGCAAGGCGCGCCGGATATTAATCCAATACTTTTTGGCATCCAGCGTGGGGTTTCCCCCTTCCATAAAGGTAGGAAGCCCGCCTAAACCAACCGGAAATAAGTATGGATGCAGCCGAATCTCATGCGTATTCACTTTTACACCTGAACAAAGCCTCGCCTCGTAACCTGAGAACACACATTTAATCAACCCGTCAAATCCAAACTCTTGAAAACGGTCATTGTAAGGCTCCATGCCAACCCAACTGTCATCATAGAAAACATAGGCCAGCTTGTCGTGCCTATGCACAATGTCAATTAATTTCTTGCCAAATTCGATTACAAAATCATTGATAAATGCCATCCAATCCAGCTTGCGCTGCTCAGCCGGGATATGACTGACGCGATATTTCCCGCCATTCACAAAATCCTCGGCAGTCATCGAATACCCGTATTTCTTGGCAAACAGATCAAGCGCCCTTGAGCTTACCGTAAAATCGTATGAACCCCAGTCAGAGAACAGATGGCGATTGCGCTCATTACTGCCCCAGATCCAGACGAAATTATAAAATAAGGAGGTGAACCGAACAACCGTGGTTTCCTTATGATGAAGACACCAATCTTCCATCCAATCCAGCAGATATTGTTGCGTTTCTGCATAGATAGGATCAATCTGCATCAAATGCTCTTTGTCCCAATGATTCGTTGTATGATTGTACATGGAAATCTCTTCCCAGATCCGGTAAGCCATGAAGCTTACCGTGTATTTATGCCAAGGAACAATTCCGGTAATGACCACATTTCCGGATTCCCTTTCATAATTCCACTGTTCTCTTGGAACTTCCTCTCCGGTCGTTCTGTCAAAAACCTGCCAATAGTTAAACGCTTCTTTGGAGTCATTCACTTTGAATTGTTCAGCAAAAAAATCCTCCATCAGATAGATGGATACATAATCCTGTACGGCTACCTTCGGATTTGTAATTAAAAAACACTGCTGCAGCTTATCTAAATTGTGGGTCGCCCACTCGTTATGATCTCTGATGATACAGATTGTAGAATAAATGCCGTATCCAGCGTTTATAATCTCATCGGACAATTGCGTGCCGTCACTATCACGGATGACATCGGCACCCCACCGTTCAGCTAATTTCAGGGTCAATGCCTCATAACCAGATTCTCCCGGTAGCGTAAAGGCCCCCGTAGTTTGTTTGGACAACTTGGTTCCCTCCTAATTCAACATATCAGACAGAAAAGCCAAAGCCAGGCCTTGACCCCAGCCCTGAATCCAGTCTTTTGGAATATTCCGATACCCATCCCGATCTTTCATGACCGCTGTGCCGCCCGATACACCTAGTACCCGTCCGTCCTCGCTAATATGGTTCAAGATGCCCTCCAATGCCTTTTGCACGTATTTGGTATGCAGCGGATTGCCGTTATTGATCATGGCCGCCGCGATACCGCAAGATGCAGACACTTCTTCGTAGGACTCCTCGTCATCCAGTACCGTCCGCCACAGGCCGTTCTCCGTTTGAACACCCTTCAGTGCCGCCAGTTGATCCCGAAGCGAACACTCCACGTCCATGCACTGTGGATACAAATACCAGTCTTTCAAATGAATTTTGACTTGTGACATGGTATATGCTCCCCAAGCATTCGCTCTCCCCCAGAAAAATCCGGACATGTGATCCTGTTTGACATTGTTGTAGCCATGGTACCAGAGACCGCTACTAGGGTCTTGTAGGTATTTGATATGCCAGTAATATTGATTTAAGGCATCTTGGATCATTTCCTCATCCTTTAATTTGGTTCCTACACGAAGCAGAAAAAATGCCGCCATAAACAACGTATCTGCCCATGCCTGTTCTGGAAAATCATTAGCAACGGATACCGTATGCTGCAGAACATGGTCTCCAAACCTGAGGGCATTGTTTTGGATGTAATCCACCTTGCTCATCACAATATCCCAATATTTTGGGTCCCCTGTTTCTTCATACAATGTGATCAGCATATGACCCATGGCACATGTGTTAACCGTCCAGTGCGGCAGACCCAGCTCAATGTATTCATCTGCCCACTGGACAAGCATATTCAAATACTCTTTATTCCCTGTTTGGGTATAGGCTCTGGATACACCATAATAAGCCACACCGCAGGGCCAATCCCACGTTAAATCCATCGCCATTGTTTTTCTGACAACTTTATCGATGACTTTTAATATCTCTTCCTTGTCATAAGTTAATTGAAGCATCTATGTTCTCCTCTCTTTTGCACACGCCCCCAAAGGCGCTTGAGAGCTGTTCGTCACTGTTTTGGAAACGCTTTACTTATTCCATTGTACGCAGTAAAATAGTCTCCATCTAAGCATATTCGCAACAAAACTGCGCAATTCCAATCATTTATGTGAGAATTTTGCAAAAATTCAATAAGCGACTTCCAATAAACAATATATAGGTCGAAATGGTCTAGTTCGTCTATATATTGCACCTTGGAGCGATTGGAATCGAATTTTGAAAAATCCTGATGTATTTCTGCTGGCTAAACTTGACGTAACGTTGACCTACAATCAACTCAAATCCAAGTTGTGGGGGTATTGAATATGCCTAGAAAAAAGAAGCCCATTATAGAATATCGACACTACAGCTTGCCCATAAATTTCCCTGTCTTGCTATTAAGCGGTGAGCGTTGGAAGATTTCAGATATTAAAAGTGAACATCTCCATTTCCATAACCATGTGGAGATTGGTATATGCTATTCGGATAGCGGCATCATGGAGATCAAAGGAGAATCTGTCTCCTTCAAAGCCGGCGATGTGACCTTTATCCCCAGGTATCTTCCTCATACCACGTACAGTTCGCCAAATACAGCCAGTCTTTGGTCTTATATCTTTTTTTCGCCAGAGGACCTCTTTCAACATTCATTTAAAAGTGCTTACAGCAACTTCGAGCCAAATTTGTGGGTGGTGAAGGGAAAAAACTGTATATTGAATAAGGAGCAGTATCCCAAGGTTTATACACTTGCGACTTCGATCGTAGAGGAATTAAAACAGCAGAATCCTTACTATCAGGAAAGTGCCTACGGCTTATTGCTATCCCTATACATAGAACTCCTTAGAATTCATTCCAGGAATGAACTGTTGGCAGATCAAGAAACAGAGCATAGCCTGAAAAACGATTTTGTCATTTCTCCGGTGCTGGAGTACATTACGAAAAACTATATGAACCCCATTACGATGGATTTTTTGGCCGACCTGTGCCATTTAAGTACAACTCATTTCCGAAGAAAATTCCATGAAATTATGGGGACGTCGCCTCTCGATTTCCTAAACAGCACCCGGATCGAAGAGGCCTGCAAGCAGTTAAAAAGCACGGAGGATTCTATTCTTTCGATCTCCGAACAAGTCGGTTTTCACTCCATTTCCAGCTTCAACCGTTGCTTCTCCAGGCTTATGGGAAAGCCGCCAAAAGAATGGCGTAAAGGGGCACAATCTGAAGCGCAATCTGCGAAAGCGTCTATACTGGAGTTTACGGGATGGGTTTAGCATAACAGCAGAAATAAACTTGATAAAACGAACTCAACATCATGAATATGGATTAAACCTGAGCCATATAAATATAGTCTGCATGTGGAGCCTAAAAATAAACGTAATGATGAAATCGGTGAATCTCACAATATGACAACAGATGTTATATTATACTTTGGTTGAAGTTAAACAAAGGAGATGCTTATGATGAATCAAGAACTAAATCAACAATTAGGTGAGATTATTGAGCAGTTCATACATTCATTTATAGCAGAAAACAATAACATTCGATCTCAAAAAGTAATCAACACTGCAGATGGGGATACAATAGCTCATTTAAGGGGAATTGGTTTTCCGAAAAAAGGAAGACCGATACAAGAGGTCGTCGATGAAATGAGGAAAAACGTCTATCCTCACCAAACCTTCATGCAACACCCTCGCTTTTTCGCATTGGTTCCTGGTCCAATGTCTCTTTACTCGTGGTTAGGAGATATCATGACTAGCGCCTATAATACCCATGCCGGAAGCTGGATGCTGAGTTCGAGCGCAAGCCTTTTAGAGGGGGAAGTGATACGGTGGATGTGTGACCAAGCAGGATATCCCAATACTGCTGGAGGCTTATTTCTGTCGGGCGGATCGCTGTCGAATTTGACCGCTTTAGCGGCTGCACGCAATGCAAGGTTATCCGAGCAGGAATATGCCATTGGAACTGCTTATGTTTCAGATCAAACTCATTCATCGGTCGCCAAAGGGCTACGCATCCTCGGATTCCGTAGTGATCAAATCAGAAAGGTTCCAAGTGATAAAAATTTTCGTATGGATGTTTCAGCCTTAGAGAAAAAAATAATGGATGATCAGGCGACTGGCATGAAACCTTTTGCGATCATTGCCACGGCAGGCACAACCAATACAGGAAGCATTGACCCGCTAAACGATATTGCTGACCTATGTGAAAAACATAACATTTGGTTACACGTGGATGGAGCTTACGGTGCATCGATTTTGGCCTCTTCGAAATATAAGCCCCTTTTGAGCGGAATATCGCGTTCAGATAGCATTACCTGGGATGCACATAAATGGTTAATGCAGACCTATTCCTGTAGCGTAGTTTTAGCCAAAGAAAATCAACAGCTCAGAAACTGCTTCAGCACACATCCAGAATATTTGAAAGATGCCGAGACTAATGAAGAACATATTAATTATTGGGATCTGGGTCCTGAATTAACGCGGCCTGCTCGAAGTTTGAAACTATGGGTGACACTACAAGCTTTAGGAACTAATGCTGTCGGTGAAGCCATAGAGCATGGAGTTCAACTCGCAGAATGGGCTGAAGATGAAATCAAAAAACATAATCATTGGGAAATTGTATCCCCCGCTAAGTTAGCGATTGTTAACTTTCGATATGCGCCAACTGGATTATCTGAGCAAGAATTAGATTCACTGAATAGAAGGATCTCCCAAGAAATGACGACAAACGGATACGCCTCTGTGCTTACAACACAACTTAATGGAAAAACGGTTCTCCGAATCTGTGCAATTCACCCAGACACTACGGAAGATGAGATAAGGAATACAATTCAGCTTTTATCGAATATAGCAAGATCATTGAATGAGAGAAAAGTTTTTTTATGATGATAAATTATGAAAATGAAGTGCTACACTTTCTGTAAATAAATGAAAATGCTCAGCATTACGAAAATAAGAGGGGCACACCGCCCCTCTTTGCTGTTTTCCCAGACATCCAAATTATTTGCCATTGTGCAATGCAGCAACAATGAACAGCACTTAATCCTGACACGACGTGCCCCCATCAATGAAAGTTATTTATTTTCATAACGTACTACGCCGTAGTTCATAAAAATACTGCACAATGGGATGCTTTAACTTCATCTTCTCGGTCATGTTTAATATTCGTTTTTTTCCAACTCGTCTGTCCACTAAAGCTAAAATATTCAATAAGATATCATTACTCTCTAAGCTTTCCTCTATAGAAGTAGTTAAAAATTTATTAGCTACAACATTAAAATTAGACTTGCTTAATGAGGCCTGTGCTGAGAAAAGCTCCTTTGCATGTTCTGATATTTTTCTACCTCTTGCAATTACTTGTAGACGCTCCTCGGGAACGTTACCATTAGTATCTTTTCTGACCGTTTCAATGTCTTCATTGCTGATAGGAACTTGGATATCTGGATCATTCTTGATTTCCAACTCCGTCTGATACCATTTGATCGAACTAGTGATATCATTCATATTGAGTATGTTCTTCTTATCTACAGTTATATAACAGATTCCAGACTTATCAGGCAAATAACGGTAACTGGTCGCTCGGTATTCGACTCTTCCGTCTAACGCAGGACAGCGGAAGCTCTCCAGTTGTTGCTTCAATTTACTCCAGGACATATATCCTCCTATGTTTTCAATGCCTACTAACAGCCCGTCTCCCAACTTGGCAATTTAATTTCCACGTTCCTCTACCTCATCATGATCCTTGCTTCCAAACTCATCAAGCAATGTACGCACTTCACTTGTTGATTTGGCGTTCATTAAGCTGTTTCTGAGTTCACTTGCCCCTCGGAATCCACGGACATATATTTTGAAGAAGCGGGCGAGAGGGCTGAACGAACGTGGCTCCTGCGCTGAATAATGATCATGGAGATCTAGATGAAGCCGTAGCAGTTCAAGCAATTCCTCACTGCTGTGTTCCTTCGGCTCCTTCTCAAACGCAAATGGATTCTGGAAAATACCACGCCCAATCATAATGCCATCCACACCATATTGCTCAGCGAGCTTCAAGCCGGTCTGACGGTCCGGAATATCTCCGTTAATGGTCAGCAGTGTATCTGGTGCCACCTCATCACGAAGTTTCTTAATCTCCGGAATTAGTTCCCAGTGAGCGTCTACTTTACTCATTTCCTCTCTTGTCCGCAGATGAATGGACAAATTCACAATGTCTTGTTTCAAAATATGGGTCAACCAGTCGCGCCATTCGTCTACGGTAGTGAAACCGAGCCTTGTTTTTACACTGACGGGCAGTCCCCCGGCTTTGGCGGCCTGAATGATATCCGCTGCGATTTCGGGACGGCAGATCAGGCCGCTTCCCTTCCCATTCTCGGCTACATTCGCTACAGGACAACCCATATTAATATCGATGCCTTTGAAGCCTTCTTTCGCCATACCGATGCTCATTTCACGAAAATATTCCGGCTTATCTCCCCAGATATGGGCCACCATGGGCTGTTCATCCTCTGTAAAAGTCAAACGCCCGCGTACACTTTTGTTCCCCTCCGGGTGACAATAACTCTCTGTATTCGCAAACTCCGTAAAAAACACATCCGGTCTGGCTGCTTCACTTACGACATGGCGAAACACAACATCCGTCACATCTTCCATCGGTGCCAGTATAAAAAAAGGTCGTGGCAAATCACGCCAAAAATTATTCGTCATATCAAAAACTCCTCTATAAATACCAGGACAAATCTTTGGTCCCAAAATGGTAAAGCTAACCTGTTCATGTCCTTGCTTCTTCTTCACATATAACATGTTTAAGCAACGTAGTTCAAACGGCAGTATATGTTAAGCATAGACATCTAAATGAGTATATCATACTCAATAGAGGAGCATACTCCCCAAAAGACTCGCAAAAAAAAGGAAGAGCGCAGCCCCTCCTTGCCATCTTCTATAACGTACTGCACCGCAGTTCATAGAAATACTGCACGGCATAACTTCCCCCAGCCTACGTCGTTCCCATGCGAATAGCTTAAAAAAAGAGCCGAGGAATAATATCCTTGGCCCACTTCGTCAATTTCTACACATGAATACCCAACATTTTCAGCTGATGCCACACGAGCATATTTATCAACATCTACACGATTTAGGTACGTTTCGATAATCTTATTGATGTTTTTATCAGTAAGTTTGTTTTGATTTTCACCTTTTTCAAACGCCAATACACCTCAACTATTAGCCTTTTCTGACCAACAGCGCAACACTCTCCACATGAACCGTATGCGGGAACATATCCACAGGCTGCACTTCCACTGTACTGTACCCACCATCCTCCAGTATCCTTAAATCCCGTGCCAGTGTGCTTGGGTTACAGGATACATACACCACACGTTCTGGCTTCATCTCCAGAATGGTGTCGAGCAGGCGTGGATCACAGCCCTTACGGGGCGGATCGACGACGATAACGTCGGCGGTGATGCCTTGCTCTTTCCACGCAGGAATGACGTCCTCGGACGCGCCTACCTCAAATTTCACATTACGCATTTCGTTCAACAGCGCATTACTTCGTGCATCGTCGATGGCTTCTTTGACGATCTCCACCCCATACACCTGGTCCGCATGCTGAGCGAGGAACAGAGAAATCGTACCGATGCCGCAATACGCATCAATCACCGTTTCTTTGCCTGTGAGCCCGGCATATTCGACGGTTTTGCCATACAGCACTTCCGTTTGTACGGGATTCACCTGATAAAAGGATCTTGGGGAAATCGCAAACTGTACGTTTCCAATGTAGTCGTAGATCACGTCACGACCCCACAGTACACGAGTCTCGTCGCCAAAAATAACGTTCGTTCGCTTTGTATTCACGTTCTGGCATATGCTTGCCACGTGTGGAATATGCTCACGGATACTGCCGATCCACGCATCTGCATGCGGAATATCTCGTCCATTCGTGACGAGCACCAGCATCATTTCACCCGTGCGAAAAGCGGTCTTTACAACGACATGGCGCAGTAGCCCACGTCCGGTTTCTTCATTATATGCACTGATGCCCAGCATTCGGCCAATCTCTTTCACACGTGCGACAACTTCGTCATTACGCTCGTCCTGAATGAGACAGGTGTTCATATCCACAATCCGATGGCTGCCACGTGCGTAGAAGCCACCGACAAGCCCGCCCTCTGTGACACCAATCGGCACCTGGGCTTTGTTGCGATATCGCCAAGGCTCACTCATACCGAGTGTAGGATGCACGACTACGCCATGTACACGCGATATGCTGTCGGCATTTCCATCCGCATTCATGGCCGAATCAGAAGTCGTGACTGTATCGGCCTCACCATCTGTATCTGCAGAAGTAGCCAAAACCTGTGCAGTATGCTCACTGGGCTCTGTAGCCACGCTCAGCTTCCCGATACGCTCCAGCACATCCACGACATGCTGGCGTTTCCAGCTGAGCTGCGCTGCGTAGCTCATGTGCTGGATCTGACAGCCACCGCATTGATCGTAGATAGCGCACGGAGCTGCAATCCGGTCAGGGCTAGCCTGCGTGATATCCAACAGCTTGGCATAGCCATACTGCTTTTTCGTTTTCAGCACCTTTACTCGCACCTTTTCACCCGGTAACGCACCTGGAACGAACAGCGTAAAACCCTCGACACGTCCTACACCCTCGCCATCGTGGTTCATGCCGATGATGTCTATCACGGCCTCATCGTTCTTTTGTACAGGCAGATCGCTACGCTCTACACTAGACCGGTTACGATTGGAAGCTTCCTGACTTCGTCCACCGTTGGAAGAACGACGAGTATCTCGTCCGTTCTTTCTCTTCTTCCGATCCGAATCATTCATATTTTCATTCACATTTCCATTTTTATGTTTGATTTCGGCTTGAAGTAGCCCATTTTCAGCTCTGACTTGAGACTGTTCCGGTTCGCTCTCTCTTGTCGCCTTCATAGTCTTTTTGTACTGCTTTCCTTGAACAGGAGTTGCTGTTGCTGCATTCCGGCGGCTTTTTCCACGTCCGCTACGGTTATTCGTCATGAATGTCACTTCTTTCTGATCTTCTTTTTATGCGGTATTTTCTTTCGTACGTCTAATTTGAATGGTCATCTAAACATACAAACATCAACTCGAAAATGCCGTTACTCCCCACGGAGAACGGCAAGAACCAATATGCTCACACAAAAAAACAACTACCTACTCTGCATTCCATATACTATATTGCGTTGCCGTCCGGAAGCAGAAATATTTCCTCATCATTCCTCACCGGAAAACATTCAAATGATGAGGTAAATTCCGGAATGTCGCTGGCAAGGTGCCTCCCAGTTCGCCATCCAAATTAAGCTGGACGTAGCCAGGTGAAGTCACTTCCATGTAATCTGTTTTGAAATAAACAATCTTCTTGTCCTGCAAATGCTCACCACGCAGCGCGAGTGTTACCAATCGGATCATTTCCGCCAGATTGCATTTCCGCACAGCGATGACGTCAAGCAGTCCATCATCTATTGTCGCCCCAGGAGCAAGCTTTTCAAACCCGCCCACCGAATTCGTATTCGCAATCAGGAAAAGCATAAATTCGTCGTGGATCACTTCCTGACCCGATGCCTTGATGATCAGCTCCTGTGGAGCAAGGCTGACCATTTTCTCCATACCTTTAAAATAGTACGCCAACTGGCCAATCATCGTCTTTAGCTTGCTTGGAACTTCATACGTAAGCTCGGTTAAAGTTCCCCCGCCTGCAATGTTGATAAAGTAGCGGTCGTTCGCTTTTCCGATATCCAGTGGCTTCGGATTTTGACGAATAACGAGGTCGCAATAATCCTCCCAGTGCTTGGGGATGCCCAGTGCTCTGGCGAAATCATTCGTCGTCCCCAGAGGAAACACACCTAGGGGCGGGCGGTTTTCTCTTTCAGCCATCCCGTTAATGACCTCATACAATGTACCGTCGCCACCAGCGGCGATAATCATATCATACCCGCGCTCAATGGCCTCTATTGCGGCACGTGTTGCGTCCCCTTCACCCGTAGTTGCATGGCAAGAGGCTTCAATACCACCTTCATCCAGGCGCTGCAAAACATCCGCAAGACGACGCTTCATTTCCTCACGCCCAGAGGTCGGATTATAGATTAATCTAGCTCTTTTCATTCCGTTACGCCACCCGTATATTTAATGATATTTATATTCACATCGCAGTTCATCATATTCAGTCTGTACAAAATATCATCATACTGGAAAAAGACCTCTTTTACAATAAAAGAAGCCAGACTTTGCCCAAATAAGGAAATTTAAGGCTAAAATGACGCTATAGCCGAACCAGACTATCTATGACTTGACCTCGCTTGCTTCTGCATGCTTTGCAATAATTCATGAATTTGCCTGTCCATCCAGCTTGTGAGCAAAGGATGCGGCAATAAAGGATCTCCTGAATAACGGTATTCGAGCCCCTGCAAGCGTTTAGGAATCACATGACTTGTAAAATATCCCGAACTTAAAAATAGCGGTGCCACAATAACATCATGACCCCGCTCCTGATTCCAATACGCTGCCTTGTCGTACACACTCTCGGGATTTAGCAAAGCGTGGTCCGTGATAATACCGCTCACGCTTTGCACCGTACGGGCCAACGAAGAAATCCCCTGCTCCCAGCGCTGAAAAAAGCCGTTGTGCACACTGCCGTGACCTACGAGTAAAATAACCTCTCTCGCAGGGTCGGCTGATAGCGGGCGAACCTTGTCCCACACCATGCGGGCAACATCTTCTCCGTCATCCAGCGGGCTGCCAAAGTGCACTCGCGCCTTCATTCGAAACGGCATCAAATCTGTTTCTTTGTCCGGCGCATCTTTGACACCCAGCGCATAGCTAATCTCATCTACATGCGTACTGCCTGATGACACAAACAAAGGAATAACCAATATATCTGTTACACCCAAGGCTTCCAAACGGTCAATACCATCTTGAATCAATCTTTCTTTAACCGTTTCCAAAAATGAAACCTCTACCGGTATTTCTTCCGGCAATTGAAGCCTTGCAACTGCCTGATCCACCTGTTCCACCCAATATGGCTCCCTAGAGCCATGGCTGATGACCAGTATCCCAGGACTCCGCATTAGCGTCCCAGACGTTCCAGAGTCATTTTATACCCGTCATTACCATAGTTCAGACAACGTTTAACACGTGAAATGGTAGCTGTACTGGCCCCTGTCTCTGCTTCAATCTGATTATATGTGCTGCCTTTGCCTAGCATACGGGCAACCTCCAGACGTTGGGAGAGGGATTGAATTTCGTTAATCGTGCACAGATCATCAAAAAACACATAGCATTCTTCCAAATTTTTAAGAGTTAAAATAGCTTCGAACAATTGATCAATACTTTTATCATTAAGCTTTTTAAGCTGCATGGATTATCATCTCCCAAGGTTACGATCTCTCCTCATTGTACCTGAGGAATAGTCAGTTTTTCAAGCATTAACGGTTTCACGCATTACAGAACAACATTATGATCATAGAAACGTACCGTACGAATGCCCAAATCCGCTTTTATACCTGATTTCGGGACACGCGCCTAAACCCACTGTGCGTTTGTAACATACAGTAGAGTATCAACCTGCAAAGGAATGTGATCTCATGCCTGGACATTACTATCATCGGAGGGCGCAAACGCGTGCCATTTCCGATCCGTATAGTTCAACTCCTTATCCTGGACTCGATCCATACAGCGAGGTTCCGCAAGTCGATTCCTCCGCACTGGTTCCTTACGAGGCGCCAGCGAGTATAACAGACTCTGCCGTGGTTACACCAGACCCCGCCCCTGCCAAAGGAGGACTGCTTGGCGGCCTTGGCAATCTTGGTAATCTCAACGATATTAAAGGTATTATTGACCGTATGGGTGGTATTGACGGGATTGTTGCTACGGTCGGCAAGGTACAAAAGATCATGTCTAGCGTGCAGCAATTTGCTCCGATGGCAAAACTGATTATGGGCTCGCTCCCAGCATTCAACAAAAACGCAAGCAAAAAATCTACAACACAAATTACTGAGGAACTGGATGAATATACACCACCACGCCGACGCCGGAAAAAGACACAGCGCAAAAGTACCACTACCCCGCGCAGACGTCCGCGCAAACGCACAAGAAAGTAGACTATACTATTTGAACCAGCCTCGGCGCATAAACCAGACTACCATGGCAACACTCAACAAAAACATGAAAAACAGTACGCCAAAATATCCATATTTCCAGCCCAACTCGGGCATATTCGAAAAATTCATACCATAGATTCCTGCAATCAGCGTCAAGGGCATAAAAACGGTCGTAATTACGGTTAGCGTCTTCATAATTGAATTCATGCGATTGGAATTGAGCGATATATAACTGTCTCTCAGGTCGGCTGTCATCTCGCGGTCGGCCTCCAGCATGTCTGTCAGCTTCAATAAATGATCATATATATCGGTAAAATAAGCCATATGATCTCCTTGGCCCTGCACATGCTGCGAATTCAAAACTCGGTACATCAGATCACGCATAGGTACGATGGTACGGCGCAGCTTGAGCAGCCTGCCACGCAGGTCAAACACCTGCTTCATTAATTCCTCTACGGATTCGCGACCGCCCAAGCCCTCCAGCTCAGCCAATTCATCCTCAATCATAAAAAGGCTCGGAAAATAGTTATCTACCAGTTTGTCCATCACCGTGTAGGCTGCAGCCAGCGGTCCTCGCGACCATATTTTGCGTTCATTCGCATGCTGGACAATCCGCTCCCAGGCTTGATCCAGCTCCTCTAACTCATGATGGTGATATGTTACCAAAAAACGAGCGCTGATAAACATATCCACTTCTTCCGCAGCTAACGTATCTACATCGAGCGCATGCACGACCAGAAACTGCACATCCTCGTAATAATCCAATTTGGGACGTTGCAGAACATGCATACAATCCTCCACAGCCAATGGGTGAAAATGAAAATAACTTGTCAGCAGCTCCGTCTCGCGATCTGTAGGCTCGCTAAAATCTACCCACATCCATATGTAATCCTCCATGACGATCTGATCCAATGGTTTTCCCACTGTTACCTGATGATCATGGCCTATAGCCAATGTACGTATCACCGTACGTCCCCCTCGCTTACACTTCCGTCTGATATGTTATTTATATTTTATATAAGCCAATCAGCATTATACAAATCTCACGCCCTACATTTCCATACACTAAATAAGAAAAGGATATCTCCGGGTCAACAAGCCATCCCAAGATATCCTTTATCCTCGTGCAGAGCAGTTCTTATCTTCAAAGCAAGCCTTCCACTTCAGAATTTTGCAAAATTCTCACTTATGAAAATAAACATCATAAGCCACAAAGCGGTCGGATGCTTACCTCGCTATATCCCCCTCGGCGCAGCAAGCACCGAGCTGCGTCGCGCCCTCTTCCCCTGCACCCACTCATTCAAAAGTGAGGCAGGCTCATGGCACGAAAAGGGCAATCAGCGAGCCGTAGCGTAGCGGTCCATTTGAATCTGGAGAAGCGGAGCGTTCGCCTTTGCCCCTGTATTTTAACCTTTTCATGTGTTATACAATCCAAAAAAATTCAGGGGCAACAGCGATCGAAAGATCAAATGGAACGCGGAGCGTCTTACAACGAGATCCCCGCCTACATCCACAAACCCTGCCTCACTTTTAATCCTCTTACAATACTTTTTCTAAGAAACTAATGGTCCGCTCGTTTTTCGGATTACCAAATACCTCTTGTGGCGTTCCTTCTTCTACGATGTAACCACCGTCCATAAACACAACACGGTCGCTTACTTCGCGTGCAAAACCCATCTCATGCGTTACGATCATCATCGTCATGCCTTCACGCGCCAGATCATTCATTACGCCAAGCACTTCGCCCACCATTTCAGGATCGAGCGCCGAGGTCGGTTCGTCGAACAGCATAATGTCCGGGTTCATGGCCAGCGCACGTGCAATCGCCACACGCTGCTTCTGACCGCCGGAAAGCTGCCCTGGCAGTGCATCTGCCTTATCGGCCAACCCCACACGATCCAGCAGCTTCATGGCCGTTTCCCGGGCCTCTGCCTTGGACTGTTTCCCCAGTTCAGTCGGCGCGAACATAATGTTCTTAAGTACGGTCATATGCGGAAACAGATTAAAATGTTGAAATACCATACCTATATTTTCACGGACTTTGTTAATGTCCACGTTTTTGTCACTCAAGTTGTAGTCATCGACAATGACCTCACCTGCGGTAATTTCTTCAAGCATGTTCATACAACGCAAAAACGTACTTTTCCCCGAACCAGACGGGCCAATGACACACACAACTTCGCCTTCACGTACTTGCATGTCGATGCCTTTTAGCACTTGATTACTACCATAGCTTTTTTTCAGGTTTTTAACGATAATTTTACCCACGGCGAACTCTCCCTTCAAGACGGTTGGAAATTTTGGTCAGGACTGTAATGACGATAAGATACATCACCGCTACTACCAGCCAAATATCAAAGGATTGGAATGTCCGCGCAATAATGATCTTACCCGATTGGGTCAATTCGACCAGACCGATAACAGACAAAATGGACGTATCCTTCAACGTAATAACCAACTGATTGATAAACGACGGGATCATGATTTTCACAGCTTGTGGCAAAATGATTTTAAGCATAGCCGTCCGATAGGGTAGACCAAGCGAACGGGCTGCTTCCATTTGTCCCGGATCAATGGACTGAATACCACCACGGATAATCTCAGTTACATACGCACCCGCATTCAGGGATAGCGTCAATACAGCCGCAACAAAAAGTGGCATTTTGAAGTCCAGTGCCTGTGGAATACCAAAGTAAATAAAGAAAGCAAGCACGATCAGCGGAATACCGCGGAATATATCGACGAAAACAGTTGCAATACCACGGAACACCTTGTTATGGCTTACTTTCATAAAGCCAAACACCAAACCTAGGATAAAGGCTACGAGTAAAGATACAAGTGTGTACAACAACGTATTTCCCATGCCTTTAATCAGCGAAGGCAGCGAAGCGGAAATCAGCCCCCAGCGGCTGGTCTCTACAGGCGCCACACCTTTGCCCGATTCGCCAAGGTATTTAGCCAAAATCTTATCGTATTCCCCGCTATTACGCAGATTAACAAGCCCTGCATTAAATTTCTCCAGCAACTCCTTGTTTTTGCCTTGGTTAACAGCAAACCCGTAAGAAGCACCTTTTTCCTTATCTGTTACCAGCTTAAGGCCGTTATTCTGGTTTACACCGTATGCCAGTACCGGATAGTCATCAAAGCAGGCAACCGAATTACCTGTTTTAACTTCATCATACATTTGAGAAGAATCGTCGAACGGTACTGTAGTAAAGCCGTATTTGGCCTTAATGGACTCTGCGAATGTATAACCTTCCGTTCCTGTTTTGACAGCGACACGCTGCCCTTTCAAGTCCTCATAGCGTTTAACCGTATCATTATCCTTACGGACCGCCATGACGACGCCTGAATCAAAATAAGGCTCAGAAAAATCAAATTTCCGCTTGCGTTCATCGGTAATACTCATCCCGGCAATGACACCATCCACTTGATTCGTTTCAAGGGCCTGCACTGCCGCGTTAAAGCCAAGAGGCTTAATGGTATATTCAAAATTCTGATCCTTGGCAATAGCTGCCAGCAAATCCATATCAATTCCGACGAATTTACCATCTACATCTTCAAACTCAAAAGGCGCGAACGTTGTATCCGTGCCGATATCATACTTTGTTTTATTTTCTGCATGTGCCACTACACCGAAATTACCGGCCAGGGCAACCACAAAAAACAAACAAATGATAAGTGCTATTAGTTTTCTAGATTTTTGCATAATTTCCTCCAGTCAGTTGAACGGTTCAAAGTTTTCTGTTTATTTTACAGGAGTTATTAAAAATTGACTACTTTGATGTCAGGTATTTTTGAAAAACGTTTCATGGAACTATCTGGAGGTGTAAACTTTGAAGAAGCCGTTTTGCCCCAGAATGCCAATAAGCCCCTGCCGCAAAAAGCGGACGGAAGCTTATTGTGTGTTCTATAGTGTGTACCTATTTTTCAAGAAATAATAACGAACTAGAAAAGAATTTTGAAAATCAATCCAGATAACAGCGCAGCAATCGGTATCGTTATCACCCAAGTAATAATAATTCGACCGGCCAGCGACCAACGCACAGCGGAAAAACGCTTCGCAGAACCCACACCCAAAATAGCCGAAGTAATGGCATGAGTGGTACTTACGGGCAAATGAAGCAATGTAGCTGTGAAAATAACAGAGGCTCCCGAAATGTCGGCTGCAAATCCGTTAATTGGCTCGATTTTAAAAATCTTGGTTCCCATCGTCTTGATGATTTTCCAGCCCCCGATAGATGTACCTAGCGCCATGGCTGTTGCGGCTGAAATTTTTACCCACATGGGTACTTCCAAATGGTCCTGATACCCCGACGAAACGAGTGCGAATGTAATAATCCCCATCGCCTTTTGAGCATCATTCGTACCATGCGTGAACGACTGAAGCGCTGCTGTAATGACCTGCATTGTACGGAACCCTTTGTTCACCGTATGCGGACTACGATGAGCGAAGATGTATTTTAAAATCATCATCACGATGTAACCGACAACAAAAGCAATCAACGGGGAGAAAATAAGTCCTTCGACAATCCCGATGAAGCCGCTCCAGTTTAATTTTTCCGATCCTGCACCTACATACACCGCTCCAGCCAATGCACCAATCAATGCATGAGAAGAGGATGAAGGAATACCGAACCACCAGGTTAAGAGGTTCCAGATAATCGCAGCGATCAGCGTCGCAATGACGATATCAATTCCATTCGTAAGCTTGGTTGGATCAGCCACACTTCCACCAATCGTCTTCGCAACCCCTGTAAACAATATTGCCCCGAGAAAGTTCATGACCGCAGCCATAATAATCGCACGTCGCGGGGTCAATGCACGGGTCGATACCGAAGTTGCAATCGCGTTCGCCGTATCATGAAACCCATTAATAAAATCAAATGCCAGAGCAAGAAAAATAACAATACCCAATACCAGTAAACTTGTATCCATGTAAAAGGACTCCTTACGAGTTACGCATAATGATGGATTCCAGCATATTTGCAACATCCTCGCATGAATCCGTTGTCGTTTCAAGGCGTTCGTACAATTCTTTGCGTTTAATCAGTTCAATAGGGTCAGTTACAGTTGCAAACAGGTTTTTGATGCAAATACGCAACAATTCATCCCCCTGATTTTCCAAATCATTCAGACGAATAGTGTATTCACGAATGGCCAGCAATTTTTTCTGTGAAAGCAGATGTACAGCTTTCTGAATTTCGTAAGCTGATTGACGCAGAATATCAGCGAACTGCACAATATACTCGTCCGGCTCCGTAATGTTGTACATATAAAAACGGGAAGCCGTCGCTTCAAGACCGTCCAACACATCATCCATGGTTGTTGTCAGTTCCATGATGTCGTCGCGTTCCAACGGCGTAATGAAGGTCTTGTTCAGTTCAGTAATAATCGTGTGTGTGTAATCATCACACTTATTTTCATACTTCTTCATTTCATTTGTAAACAAAGTCACATCTTGAAGATTTGAAGTATGTTGGGCAAAATAATCGGCTGCTTGCACGATCGTATCTGCCATATTTTCCAACGTCTCGAAGAATATATCCTTTTTCTTCAATCTCATAACGATTACCCCTTTACGAAAATATCCGCAACCTGTTTCGACTGCAATAGACAACCTTTGCTATCTTATCACACTCATCAATGTTTTTGTAATGTTTGTAAAAGCAAATTTCATGATATACGTATACAGTGCCCGACATATAAGCTCATTATCCGACAATTTTTTCCTAAAAAGGTGTAATTCGTTTTCTAATTCACTTCTATGGTTACATGTTCCTTTAGTGGTGTATCTGCAGGCACCACATGTATATAGGATGTACCTGGCGTTAACGGAATTTCAACCCCATTCTTCATAAAACGAATCGCATCACCTGGCGTATGTTGCCACTCAGCCTGTATTAACTGTCCTTGTTGAAACACCATGGCCTCTCCGCTGCCGTCCAGTTCAACACTTAATCTGCCTACATCATCCAACGTTCGATGCCTGGTGCTCATCACAATGACATTGGCTGCTGAGAGCTGTTGGTTATTATTTTGATCCACATGTGACTTTTCGTTCACAAAACGCTTATATTGTTGATCCGCTGGATCATAGGTATAAGATACCCGGTAGCTTTTAAGCAAAAACCGGATTTGTAAAGATGTTGCAGTCTCGTCCACCATAACTGGGGTTTCGCCGGATTTAAGGTAAGTATATACTGGAACGTCCGTATGCGTAGCATACCCTTTACTATCGCTTCCTTTGCGCAGTCTATTCACGTCCGTGTATAGATTATGCGGAGGACGACGATCTTTGCTTCGCCAGAAGTATGCCCCTCCATTTGAAATCTCATCTAAATGTTCCTTCCGCTGCTGCTGTAAAATCGCATAGGCATCTGTGCTTCCCCCTGCGTGTATCGGCAACGCACCATAAGTTTCGCCCAGCTCAATCAAATACGGACGAATGCTACGGACCGGACCAACCTTTACATCTCCGCCATGACTTTGGAAAAAAGCGACCAGACGGGTAATTCCGCCTTCTGCAAGAACTTCATATACCATATCTGCCTGACTAAGTCCTGCCTGCGGACGTGCTGCTGGAGCATTGTTAATCATGACAGCGAGCGGTCGCTCCAAAACTGGCTGCTCCACCGGAAGACCGGTAAGCGGAGCTGTAAATGCCGGAGTAGACTGCTCCTTCGGCGGTTCAAGCGCCTCCTTCTCTGTTTTATGCTTGGTCGGTTGAGGAACGGGTTCAGTATCTCCCGTATTGGACATAGCAGAACAAGACATCAGCGTCATGCATAACAGAGCTGAGGCCATTACACGCAACCAATGATTTCGTTGGGAAATGGGCCCGGACAAGTTCATCCCTCCACTTCGTTATTTTTCTCATTATAAGCTTTATTTCCTGTTTTTGTCTTGATTGAAGCATGACCTCTCTATAGAATACTTATCTGAAGACATTAAAATTTTAAAAATATTCAGACTTTGTGATTTTTATCACAAATAACTGTAACTGAACCTACTACAATAAAGGTGTAGCAAAGATGATCATCCCAACAAAATGAAATACAACCAACATTATAGATTAAGAAAGAGGAGTGGTTTGAATGTTTAATAGCTGGTTACGTGAGAACAAAGTCGCAATGTGGTTGCTGACTGTCGTACGGGTTTATCTAGGTTATGAATGGATGACTCACGGACTTGAAAAGCTGACAGGTGGATTCGATGCAGGCGGATTTATCTCGGGGGCCATTGCTAAAACAGGTGGAGACCATCCCGCTGTACAAGGCTGGTGGGGATCGTTCCTCGAAGCCTTTGCCCTGCCGAATGTAGGTTTGTTCAACGTCCTGATCCCGTTGGGTGAGTTCTTGGTCGGGGTTGGCCTGCTTCTCGGTACATTGACTACACTGGCTGCTTTGATGGCCATGGTTATGAACTTCTCGTTCCTGTTCTCGGGTACAGTAAGCACCAATGCAATCTACCTGCTGTTTGAAATCTTCCTCGTAGTTGCTGGCGCAAATGCCGGAAGAATTGGCTTTGACCGTTGGGTACTGCCCTTCCTGCGTGGACTGTTTGGTAAAAATAAAGATACCTTTCCAGCGGACCCTAGTCGAAAAATCGCTTAAACATCCCCCAAATAACCGTTATCCTCCGGGATAATGGTTATTTTTTTGCGCTGTTATGCTCACAAGGAGGATTTTAGCTCCTCCTAACTCGGACTCTTTTATCGGATTCATTATCCTCCCCAAACGTTTACAAGTTGGATACAACATGGAATGCTCACGATACATTTACCCTATACACTACAGTTACATCAAAGAACGTAATGGAGGGTTATATCATGAAAAAAATCACCAAAGCCTATCTCATGCTCGCAGCAGTAACTTTCACAGTGCAGACTATGGGATCGGGATATACGGCATCAGCCCAAGCGGCGACGTCTACTACGACATCTCAGGCAGAAAGTGTACAACATATCTCCAAGACCTTCGAGCAGCTACTAGGCCAACCCGGCAAGCTATCTCAGGCATTCACTTATTTGCAAAAGCATATTCAATCCATTCCAGCTTCTCAAGCTACCCTCATGGTGCTTCATCTGGAAAATGCACAGAACCAGCAATTGGATTCCTATGCACAGACCCTATACCCGACCTCTGTTCAAACCAAAATAAATCAAATCTATAAACCCGGTGATTCGTTCACAAATGTAATCAGCCGTACAAGCGATGCGAACCTGAAAAAGTTGCTAACTCAAACAAGAGATGCCGGCTACAAACTTGAAACCGCAGAAGGCATGTATTACCCAATCATCAACTATGAAAAATATAAAGTATTCGGGAAGCACACCACGGCAGATATCCGCAGCTATATTGACATCATGTCGATGGAATCCGGACAGGCTGCTACCAAAGATGCCGCGCTCCGTATCGGCTATCAACAGTTAGCCGGACGAGTGCTGGCACAGGAATTGTTTTTACACCAATATCCACATTCCAATCGTACACAAGCTATAAGAAAATTGCACGATCTGTACTTCTTCTATACTTTCTATGGCACGAACAATACGCCATTATTCGATTATGACACCGGGAAGATTCATCCGAATGCTAAAAAAGGGTATCAATGGGTCGTTCAACGTAATATGGATTCGAAGAGTACCTACATTCAAAAGCTGAAAGCATTTATGACACTGTTGGATCAAAATGGAGATCAACGTACTACGCAGGTATCCACTTGGCTAAAAAAGAACGTGCCTTCTAATTAATCGAAGACGCAAAATACACAAAAGAACTTCCATTCCCACACAGCATGTGGATTCGGAAGTTCTTTTTTACATTTACGTATCACTTTCTTGACCAAAAGCCCAACAATTGAGACTCAGCGAGCCAAGGACATACGACTGAAAAAGCTTATGTGCGGAGCGCTCCTGATCCGCAGCCCCCATCGCATAAAACAAAGGTGAAAAATGCTCTATTCCATAAGAAGGTACCGCCTGTTTGGCGTATGGAGCCTTCTTGTCATATTGGAATAAGTGACGTAAATTCCAGTCTTGAAGCTGCTGTGCAATCCAGTCATCATATTGAACGGCCCAATCGGCTGGCTCACTCGTCTGCTTGAGTGTCCGCAAGTTGTGGACCAATCCGCCGCTACCGATAATCAAAATCCCTTGTTCTCGCAACGGCGCCAGCATCCGTCCAATCTCGTATTGCTCTTGAGGAGCGCGCCGAGAATCAATAGATAACGGTACGACCGGTATGTCCGCATCAGGATATATATGCCGCAAAACCACCCATGCTCCATGATCCAGTCCCCGGTTCCGTACCGGCTGGTGGAACAAGTTATGCTGACTGAACAGATGCTCTATCTCCTCATACAGCTTTGGATCGCCTGGTGCAGGGTAATCGATTGAGTACATTTCTTCAGGAAAGCCATAGAAATCGTGCAACGCTGCATGCTGATCATCCGCGCCAATACATTGATCGGGGCTATCCCAATGCGCGGAAAAAATGACAATTCCTTTGGGTCGGGGCAGGCTCGCGCCCAGCTTTGCAAGAAAGCTGGTATATGCGTTATTTTCTACAGCCAGTGTCGGTGAACCATGCGCAACAAAAATTGAGGGTAATGTCATCGCTGCCAACCTCCACACGCCAGTATAGTGTTACTCTTCCATTTTACTCCGGCGGAGGCGCAATTTCCAATACAATCCGTTACACACTGAAATCAGATCATCCAGTGCTGCCAATCACGTTGAATATTTTCCTGTTCATCCAGCCATTCAAGCGTCCGATCAATGAGCCGTTGCCGCTCTTTACCTGACGAGAAAGTGTGATCTCCCTGGAAAATAATCTCTTTATCACAGCGTCCCTCTGGACGCATCCAGAATATCTTTTGAAACAGAAATGCATAATCGACAGGAATAATATCATCCGAGGTTCCATGAATGACGAGCACATCCCCGTTAAATTTAACGGCCTCCTGGAACGGCTGAAATTGAGCTAACGACTCAAAATAAGCAGGCGTAAACTTATAGCCCAAATAGTCGGCATGACCGGTTTTAACAGACTCATCGTACACGCTTCGCTCCGTAATTTTGACGATGTCATTGAACGGATAGCCCACTGCTGACCAAAGGACCAGATTTTGTACTCTCTTGTCCCGTACGGCTGTGAGAAGGGCAACCGCGCCCCCCAGACTGTGACCGATCAGCGTCACCTTGGTAGGGTCAATGTCCGCACAATTGACGGCGTAATCCAATACGGTACGTGTCTGATTAATCATGGACTCGAGCCCCTGCTTGCCGTATTCACCTGTGCTTTCCCCACAACCGGCAAAATCAAAGCGCAGGACAAAATATCCCCCTTCGGCCAGTTCACGCGCAGTCTTGACGAATAATCGATCTACGCCGATACGATTGCCTACAAAACCGTGACATATAACAACGAGGGGAACTCGTCTCTGACGCTCTCCCTCATTTGTACGATTTGGATAATGAATTGTTGCGGCCAGCTCTTCATGTTCAAAACGAATTCCAATTTGCCGTTCCATCCTGATTCCCCCTGTTTCAAGCTTCACTACACATTTATGAATTCGAACTCATATAGTAACGTGGAATATCCATCCAGGATATTTATTCACTTTAATTCCGATAAGTTTAATAAGTTTTATAGTAAAGTCAGTCTATCATCGCCCTGCTTCCTTGTCAACCTGTCAGTTCACATCGTTAAAAAAGTAAACAAATAGCGCTCCCCGATGCGATTCCGGAGAACGCTATACTACACTTATGTGAGTGAATCCACTACATTTAAAGTGACATTCGTTATTCGTAGCTGTTCCTGAACATTTGGTGGGTCTCCGTTCGTCCTTCCCACTGCAGTTTACAAGATTCGCCGTTATGTTCATCCTCATGCCACAGGCTGCGGTAGTTCTGTGCACCTAGCTCACCTGCAAATTCTGTATCCTCAGCCACTTCAATATCATCCAGTATACGGTACGTTGGAGATGTTCCTTGAACGCTCCGGTGACTCACATTTGTAGATGAGGCCGCCCTGCTATTCCCATTCGAAGCGTTTCCCAGTCGTTTTTGGACTAAATAATCTGCCTGGTTCTCCAGTTTCATGATGCCACATCCTCTCAACGTTTATATTCAGGTTGCTCCATGTGCTCACCCTTTATCCAGTTTGAGGAGAATGCAGCGGTAATATACATGCTATTGATAAAGTCTTTTGCCATCCGACGCTTCCTCACGTATACTGTCTTTGTTACGAAATGGCGGTTCCATCAGCCCGGGATACGCTCATAAAGCAGGAGGAAGAAATGAATAAAGCAAAAAATTATGCGCTTATTGCATGGATTGCCTTGTCTATGTTTTTTTTGACACAAGCAATTATCGGATGGTTTGTCACCTTTACTGGTGGAAATCTCAAACCCTTTGAAGAAATCAGCCTATCCACTCTTATCATCATTGCCGCAGGAGCCATTCTACTCGTTGAAGCCCTGATGAATTTTATGGATCGTCCCGAAGAAGGCGAGGAGACACAACATCCAGACCACGCCCCTGTAAAGCCCCAGATGAATCTTAAATCCATCTTGATGTATGTTGTGTTAGTTGTCGTGATTCTTGTCGCCGGACTAGCGCTGCGCAGTGTACTGCCAGTATTCAGGATCTCACCTTGGGTAAATTTAATTCTCGCCGCCATCGGCTTTATTGGACTCAAACCGATTTTTCTGCGTAAAAAACGTTCATAGCCCGCAATTTTCATTATATGGAGCTGCCTCATTTTGGATCATAGCAGCTCCTTTTCATTTCGATCAGGCAACCGACTTATAGCTTGGGTGTGCGCCAAAAAGCCGTATTCCTGGTCTGCAAGAAGCTGCATGGAGGAATACGGCTGATATACTTTAGAACTTATTTGGAAAATAGTTGTTCTGCATTATCCAGAGCCATTTTGTGTCCCATTGCGGAATAGTCCAGCCAAGGCTGTCCGTCCAACATGTAGACATGCCCTTGCTTCACCGCTTTGAGACCTTGCCATACTGTGTTTCCTTCCAGCTGCTTGTATACCTTTTGGGCATCCGCGCCTTTACTGATGATAACAAGAATCGCATCGGCATCATAATCCGGTAAAACCTCTTGGGAAACCACCTGATAAGCCTTGTTGATCTTTTCTACACCTTTGGCTGGCTTCAAGCCCAAATCCTGATATAACAGCGGTCCTACCGGACGCTTCATCCCCATAACACGAACCTCTTTCGCCGTCACACGTACAGCCATAACCGTTCCGTCCCCAATTTTTGAATGAATCAGCTTTTTGACTCGTTCCCTCTGTGTATCATAGTCTTTTAGAAATGCGTCTGCCTGTGCTTCATGTTTGACCATAACGGCTATTTTTTTCAATTGATCCTTCCATGTGCCTTCATCCAGATCAAAAACGTCGGTCGACGCAATTTTTTCAAACTTGGCCACATCGGTTCCCGAATATTTTTTGTCCAAGAAAATATGATCAGGTTGAAGCTCCAGTACCGCTTCCATATCCGGGTCAGTGACAACACCTAGCTTACGGGTACTTTGAAGACGATCTTTTACATGGGGCAGAAAATCCTTCACATCTCCGCCAATGACCGAACCAGCCGGAGTAATGCCCAATGCCAGCAGGTTGTTCGTCAAATGAATAGACATCGAAGCAATACGCGAATCCGCACTAATAGTTGTCTGCGCACTGTCCGCCGCTTTCGTATCGGCAGTCTGTTTGTCGGCTGCTTGTCCGCAAGCAGATAGCATGATCATGCATACAACAAGAGTTGTGACTACCCATGAACGTTTAAAACCTGAACCCTCAAATCTGTGTTTTCTCATGTTTATTCTCTCCTATGCTATAGAACTCTACATTATAATGATCATTATAGAAGGCTCTTCTGTCATTTTGTTCGGGACAACAGGAATAAAAAATACGGAGCTCCTACCACAGCAACCACCACACCTGCGGGAATCGCATTTGGCTGAAACACCGAACGCCCAATCGTGTCGGCGGTGACCAGAATGACGACCCCGACCAAACAGGCTACTGGCAGCAAATGCTGGTACATCGGCCCAACCAGGCGGCGAGCCAGATGAGGCGCAATGAGCCCGATAAAGCCAATGCCTCCGGCCATGGATACGCTGGCACTGGATAGAGCCACGGCTGCGCCCAGCAGTAATAGGCGCTGGCGCTTCACACTTGTACCGATTCCAGCTGCGGTCTCGTCGCCCAACGACAGGTTATTCAGACTGCGCGTCTGCGACAGAACGTAGGGTAATACAATGACTAACCAAGGCAGCAAAGCTGCTGCATGTATCCAGTCCCGGCCCCAAACGCTGCCAGCCAACCAACGTGCGGTAAATGCGTATGTATCCTCATCCAGCCGCAACGACCAATACAGCGTTATAGCGCTAAGGCCCGAGGCTACACCGATACCGGACAAAATCAGACGCACTGGCACGATTCCTCTGTTACGGCTATAGGACAACAAAACAATCAGCACCGCCGCAATGACACCTCCTGCAAAGGTAAACAAGGGAATCAGGACGGCGGCCGAACCGTCCAAGTCGCGAAAAAAGCTAACGAACATCACCAGTCCCAACGCAGCCCCTGCATGAAGACCGAGCACTCCCGGATCAGCAAGTGCGTTCCGTGACAAGCCTTGCATGACCGCCCCGGCTGCGCCTAGTCCCGCTCCAGCCAGCACCGTTACAGCAATACGAGGCAGACGATACTCGAACAGAACGATATGATCACGTCCGCTGCCACCGCTAAACAACGTATCCAGCACGCGTAGCGGTGGAATACGAATCGTTCCGGTATTCAAACCCAAAACAAGGACGGCAAAGCTGATTCCCGCCAATACCAAACAAACGAACCAAGCCTTTTTCGTTCTTGTGTCCCCAATCCCTAAAGAGCGACTCACTATAAATCCCTCCTTTCCTTACGGGCGAGAAAGAGGAAAAAGGGTACTCCGATAAAAGACACCATAATTCCAATAGCTAGCTCCTCTGGCGGATTTGCCATTCTCGCTCCCAAATCTGCCAGCACCAGTAACACGGCTCCCAATAACGCAGACAGCGGCACGATCTGGCGATAATCCACACCGATTAGCTTGCGAGCGATATGTGGGATAACCAAACCTACAAAGCTGATGGCTCCGGCAGCCGATACAGAGAGTCCGGCCAGTACCACTACAGTCAGCAGACCCAAAAGCCGGATACGCCTGAGATTCAACCCAAGGTTTAATGCCACCTCATCGCCCATCGAAATCAGCGAAATGGAACGTGCCAGCCCCATAGACCAGGCGATCACAATAAGTAAAATCGGTGCAAGGATCTCAAGCTGCGACCATTTAATCCCGGCTACACCACCCGCATACCAGAAGGCTAAATCCTGACTTAGATCAAAATAAATCGCAATCCCCGAAGTCATGGAACCTAACAAGGCAGCCGTCACAGCTCCAGACACCGTCAATCTCATAGGTGTCAATCCTCCCGGTGCAGATGCTCCCAGACCAAATACCAGTAAGGTACTCATCAGCGCCCCCAGGAACGACAATACTATTAACGTCCCATAAGGAAGATCGGGAAAAAAGGCAAAACTCACTGCAACTACAAACATCGCTCCTGCGTTAATGCCCAGCACACCTGTATCTCCCAGCGGGTTGCGCGTAATGCCCTGAATCAGAGAACCTGCAACCGCAAGCGCAGCTCCAATAACAGCTGCACCGAGTACACGCGGCAATCTCAACTCATGAATGATCTGATGTGTCATCAGCGAACGATCATAGTGAAATACTGCCGACCACACGGTGCTTACGGTCAAGTCCTTGGCTCCGAGAGAAATGGCGGCGAATATGGCCAAACCCAACAATACAGCCGAAGCTGTGAACAACAACGCCTGCCGAATCCTACCCGCTCGAAGTACTGGACGTGCTGTTATGACTACTTCAGGAACTGCCCTCTCTGTCCGAGCTGTATGTTTGTCCATGCTGTCTTTAGACTGCATTTGGTGAGGTCACTCCCTCCGTACCTGAAAAAATCATTATGTTTTCCAAAACAATAACGATAATGATAATTGTTATCAACTTGATACATAATAGCATGTTTCTATGACATTGCAAGCCAAAAACTGTTCCCCATAAGAGGAACAGTTTTTGAATATATCTATATGATTTTACTACATAGGTGACTCCAAACGGTCCTCTCTTTAGTACGTAGGCCAGCCTGCCGAATCCCATTTTAAATCACTAATCAGAAGTTTTGGATTTCCTTTATCAGTGGCATCATAGGCATGACGCGCAATCACACTGTTGTTATAGACGGATTGGCCGCCCGGTCCCTTCCAACGGTCATTCCCCGCATCCAGTATCGTTCCGCCACCGTCCATCAGGCTTTTGCCGCTCTTGTCCACATACGGTCCAGTAATACTAGTAGAGCGACCGTAAATAATCTTATAATTACTATCTACGCCTTTGCAGCAGTTATCAATGGAAGCAAACAGATAATAATACCCATCGCGGTATGTAACATGGGGCGCTTCCAAACCACCCGCCGTACGCTTGGCGATAGAATAGATCTGCCCCGTAGGCTTCATCGTATTCTTGTCCAATCGAGTCACTTTCAAGCCTGAATTCCATGAACCAAAGGAAAGCCACGGGTTACCGGAAGCGTCAATGACGAGATTCGGGTCAATCGCATTATAATCGTTGGCATCCGTCGTACGCAGCACGAGTCCATCATCTCTCCAGCTCCCCGCGCCAATGCTTGTTGCTGAAGTCAATCCAATGGCCGAAGTGCGTGACCCAAAAGTAGAAATGGAATAGTAAACCCAGACACGTCCATTGTACTTCTGAGCGTCCGGTGCCCACACATCGTTAGGCTTTTGCTTAGGTACATACGATTTCCACCATGATGGCGGCGACAGGAATATTTGCGGCAATCTGTAAAAATTGCGTCCGTCGTCCGATCTTTGAACCTGTATCCCCTGCCCTGTGGAGAAAATATACCAAGCGTTGCCTTCTTTCGTAATGGACGGATCATGTACTGCCACATCACCAGTTAACGCCCAGTGCTCTGCGGATGCAGATGGCATCACTGAAAGTAACAAAGCAGCCGAGGTTACAGCAGCAAACGCCGTTCGGGTCAATTTACTCCGTACTGATTTTTTCCATGCTTTCAACATTTCTTTCGCACCTCCGAATGAGTATCTTATAATGAAATTCAGGTGACACACCTATTACATTAGTGTTTATACTTATGAAGTTACCCATATATTAACCTATCACATTCTATTTTGTAAACGCTTTATTTCAAATAAAAAGAAATTTATAAACTACGCATAACGCTTTACATACGAGGATTTTGCAAAATCCTGATACAAAAAAGGGAGCCCGCAGGCTCCTTTTCAAATTAGCATATTAAATAGATTTTCGTTTTTATTCAGTTCCGTATATTTAAGCCCCTTGCGGTTCATTCGTTCAATTAAAGGAAAATAGTCTTCCTTGTGGAACAGCTCAATGCCGACCAGAGCTGGTCCATTTTCCTTATCATTCTTTTTCGTATATTCAAACCTAGTAATATCGTCGTCCGGTCCAAGCACATCCTGTAGAAACTCACGCAGTGCCCCAGCTCTTTGCGGGAAATTCACCATAAAATAATGCTTCAGTCCTTCGTAAATTAGGGACCGTTCCTTAATCTCCTGCATTCGATCTATATCGTTGTTACCACCGCTGACGATACAGACAACCGTTTTGCCTTGAATCTGCTCGCGGTACAGATCAAGTGCTGCAACAGGCAGTGAACCCGCAGGCTCCACAACAATCGCATTTTCATTATACAGCTCCAGAATCGCGGTACATGCTTTACCTTCCGGTACCTTCACAATATCGTCCAAGGTATGTTTACAAATATCGTATGTCAGCTGACCCACACGCTTCACCGCAGCTCCGTCAACAAACTTATCTATTTGATCCAGTGTAACCACCTTGTGTAAACGCATCGCTTCCGTCATCGACGCCGCGCCAAGGGGTTCCACACCAATTACCTTGGTGGATGGACTCACGGTTTTAACATACGTACCTACGCCTGCCGCCAAACCGCCGCCGCCAATCGTTACGAACACATAATCCATAGGTGTATCTAGACTCTCCATCACTTCCATCGCAATCGTACCATTGCCCGCAATAATTTTCGGCTGATCAAACGGATGGATGAAGGTCATTGCCTGCTCGCTACACACCTTCATGGCCTCATCATAAGCATCGTCAAACGTATCTCCGGTCAAAATGACCTCTACACTGTTTCCCCCAAAGCGACGAACCTGCTTCACCTTCTGATTGGGCGTTGTACTCGGCATAAATATTTTACCGTGGATACCAAGTGCATTACATGAAAAAGCCACACCTTGCGCATGATTCCCTGCACTCGCACACACGATGCCTTTTTCCATTTGTCCGGGAGTCAAGCTACGAATCATGTTGTAAGCACCACGGATTTTAAAGGACCGCACGACTTGGAGATCCTCTCTTTTCAGATACACATTACAGTTATATTTGGCCGATAGGACGGCATCCCTCTGTAAAGGTGTACGTACAATCACCTCACGCAGCATATGATGCGCTCGTACAATATCCTCCATGCCAACGGTTGACGCCATGGCCGGGTCGGTTTTCTGGGTTTCTGTTGGTTCCATAGGTTCTCCACGCTCCGCCTGAATATTTCTGTATTTGAAATCTTTCAAATATCATACCACGTTTACTCATAGCTTGTGCAGATGATAGCATGAAAATGAGAATGAAAATCAATCGAATCTAAAAAAAAGGCAGACCGGGATCAATGCCCGATCAGCCCTTTCTGAGGTTGCACATTTCTTGTATTCAATCGCTCCATTGAATACCTTTTCCGATTACCCTTTTACTCCACCTGCCGTCATTCCTTCAATAAAGTAACGCTGGAAGAATAGAAACACGACCAGAATCGGTAAAATAGCCAAAACGGAGCCCGCGATCAGCACATCATAATTGTTGCCATATGGCGTCAGCAGACTGGACAGTCCAATGGGCAGTGTCAGCATGTCGTTGGTCCGCAATACAATCATCGGCCACAGGAAGTTATTCCAACTGTTCATCGCCTGCAAAATAGCCATTGCCGCAAATGCAGGCGCCATTAGAGGCATCATAATGCGTACGAAAATGCCATATTCTGAACAGCCGTCAACCCGCGCAGCATCCATAAAATCCTTGGGTACTCCACTCAAATATTGACGGAAGAAAAAGATTGGGATCGGCGCGACGACGAAGGGTAGAATTACACCCCATACTGTATTAATCAGCTTCATGCCGATCATTAGCTTGTAGAGCGGCAGCATGATAATTTCTACCGGAATCATCATTACAACCAGCACCAGTGTGAAAATCACATTTTTCAATCTAAAACGGTACATCTCCAGACCATAGCCCACCATCGCGGACAATATCAGACATAACACCGTAAACAAGACGGTAATAACAATACTGTTCCAGTACCATTGAAAATAATCCGTCGTCCCCTGAAAGATGAACGCATAGTTTTTCAAGGACATGATGTCCCACTCCAGCTTAAGATTCAAGCCGTAGCGCAACAGCTCCGTAGATGGCTTGAACGAGGCAAGCGTCACGGCAAATAGCGGAAACAGGGCAAACCCGGCAAACAGAATGAACAGGACAACGAGCAATGCGGATAATGAGCCTTTTTGTTTCTGAGCCATCGCTTAATCCTCCTTCCGGAACATGCCGAAAAATTTGAGCTGGATCAGGTTCAGCACGAGTGTAAATACGAGCAATACAATGCCCACCGCAGCTCCGAAGCCCATACTGTTCTGCTCCAGACCTTGGCGATAGAGATAGCCAACAATCGTTAAACCAATATCGTTCGGGGAGTTATTTCCGTTCCACAACATGTAGCTTTCCGTGAACATGGACAACCCCGCATAAATGCTAATCGTAAATACGTAGATCGTCACTGGTTTCAGCATAGGAATCGTAATCCGCCAAAATGAATCGAATCGACTGGCTCCATCAATCTGCGCAGCTTCATACAACTCGGGGGGAATGTTCTGGAGTCCCGACATGTAGTACAGCATATTTACGCCCAACCATCTCCACAAGGCCAGCACGATCAACGCTAAAAAGCCGGTGTTGGCGTTCATTAGCCATTTATACGGCTCCAGACCGAAGACCCCCAACAGGGAGTTCATCAGCGAACCATCCAATTCCCCGAACATGAGGCGGAAGATCGTTCCTGCTACCACCACCGAGGTTAGTGCAGGTATAAACATCACGGAGCGAAACAACCCTCTGCCCGGCATTTTAGGCGAATTCAGCAATACTGCCAATACCAGCGGCAGAGGAATCAGCACGACCAGTGTAAGCAGCGTGTACAGGACGCTATTCAATATCGCCTTTCCAAACGTAGGATTGATTAAGTCCTTATAATTTTCCAGTCCAACATAAGTTGTTATCCCTGGCAGGACTTCCTGGAAGCTCATAATGACCGTCGAGATGACCGGATAGGCAAAAAATAACGCAAAGGACAGTAAAAATGGAAGGACAAACACATACGGTGCCGTACGACTGGAATGAATAAATCGGCTCCATTGGCTTCTGGCCGGACGCTGAGTTTTTGGCGGCTGACCTGTCGGTACATTAGCGTTCGTATGAACGGGCGTTGCCATGAATCTCACTCCCTTTCCTGTTGGGGTCTATCTCAGTTCATCTGCTAGCTCATGCAGCACCGTGGCTGGATCTTCGCCACTCTGTAGTGTCCGATAAAGTATTTTATTGCGTACAGCACTGGCGATGTCAGGCGTTTTCGGTCCAATATGCACCGCATTGATCTCATCTTTGACTTCGATCAGCGTGTCAAAAATATTTGTTCCGAAATACTCCGTAAATTTGTTTTTGGCTTTGGCTTCCGGCATTGTCCACACTTCACTGCGGATGGGATCAAACCCTAGCTGCTTCCAAATCTCCACATTCCCTTGCTTGGACAGCTTGGCAAAGGCTAGAAAACGCATCGCCAGATCCTGGTGCTCTGATTGGTTCGTGACTACCGTTCCGGTTCCGCCCATACCCGCTGAGCGATAGCCGCCTTTTTCCCACGCCGGCATGGGTCTGATGATAATTTTACCTTTCAGGTCAGGCATGTAATCCGTAAAACGCCCCATGTACCACATCGGCATCCATACCGAAGCAGCCCCGCCTTTGTTCATAAACCCGTAGTATTCCTCCATATGATGCCCGCCGCCCGGTGAGGGAATAGCGACTTTGTCTTTTACCATCTGTTGAAGAAACTCAAGTGTTTTAATATTGGTTGCGTTATCCAGCGTCAACTCGCCCTTATCATCCAGAAAATCCGAATTTTGCTGGGAGATCATCGGCCAATAGCTCCACAGGTCATTCGTTTCTAAGGTCGCCATTGGCTTGCCTGTTTTCGCAAGTACTTGCTTGCCTGCAGCAGCATAGTCTGCCCAGGTGACGATGGAATCCGGGTTTACCCCCGCCTGATCCATAATCTCTTTATTGTAATACATCACTTCGGCCCCAACGTGGAAGTCAATGCCGTAATATTTACCGTCTTTGCCGTAAATCTGTACTCTGGAAGGTACAATGTTATTGATCTCGGGGTCAATCACCGGATTGAGCGGGACCAGTTGCGGTATCCCTTTGAGGAAATTACCGATCTTGTTCACCTCGATATCCGCGATATCCGGCGCTCCCACCCCCGATTGCAGTGCAATCGACAGCTTGCTGTGATGGTTGTCATAAGGAAATGTATTCGCTTTCAAATTAATCAATTCATCAGGGTGCTGTTGGTTCCATTGGTCAGCCATTTGCAGAAAAAACTTCTCATGCAGTTCATTGAACGTCCATAATACAAGTTCTGTTCCCGGCCCTTCCTTTTCATCGGTCTTGAAAGAACAGCCTTGCAGCAGTCCAGCCATCAAAACCACCGCCATAAGCATCAAAGCCATGCTTTTTCTTCGCAGCAGCATATCCTTCCCCCTTCGCATGATGAAATCCTAATTCATAAATGATTGCGCTTTCTTTTATTATTTAACATCAATACAAATTAGTTTACAACAACATTATTTATAAAATATTTTTTTCAACGCCGATTAGCGTCTCCATTGCATTATAGGGGGCAAATGAATTGAATGCGGTTATGATGATTTTTGCATAAAAAGAGGCCCCACTCGAATTGAAACTCGAAGTTGGGCCTCGTTCTTTTAACTATTCTTGGGAATGAGCTGCTTCGTCCTTAACTTCTTCCCGAAATGATCTAATACTTTCTTTACGACGATTATTTTTTTCTTCGATCTGCTTACGTTCCTCGTTGCTGATTTCAGAGGAAAATTCGTTCAGATATCCTTCAGCTTCATGCAGGTTCTGCTGTGTGTTCTGAATACTTTGTTGCAAATGTTCAACATTATCGGCTCGATTATCTGGTTTTGCCATTCCTTTGTCGCCTCCTAATCATGGGGTCGCTCAGTAGAGCGCTAATCCGTAGCTTGATCGCTATCGGATCATTTTATGCATGCCTGAGCCAAATTAATAAAATGGAGTAATTTAGATTACATTATTCAGTTATATTAAAGTTAGAAGATATGAGAAAAGGAGCCCCGTTTATGGAAACGAATAAGCAAGAGCCGCTAAGGGGACAATTAGCCACTCTTCTTCAAGTGCTGATGGTGTCCGCAAAATTAGGACTCACTTCCTTTGGAGGACCGATTGCACATATAGGATACTTCCATGATGAATACATACGTCGCCGAAAGTGGATGGATGAAGCAAGTTACGCCGATCTTGTAGCCCTCTGCCAGTTTCTCCCTGGTCCTTCCAGTAGTCAGGTTGGCATTGGAATTGGGGTTGTAAGAGCAGGATTACTTGGAGGACTTGCTGCCTGGATTGGTTTCACACTGCCGTCGTTTCTTGTGTTAGTTGCGTTTGCTTTCTTGCTTCAAGGATACGATATAGCGAGTGCGGGGTGGATTCACGGATTAAAGATCGTAGCTGTTGCGATTGTGGCCCATGCTATTCTAGGTATGGGACAGAAGCTGACGCCTGATCGGGATAGGGCGACAATTGCCGTGATTTCCGCCGTGATTACGTTGTCCTGGCATACAGCTTACAGTCAAATTCTAATCATTGTTACTGCTGGTGTTATCGGGTTATGGCTTTTTCGAAAGCAAGAGGCGGAGATTACGTCCAATCTTCAAATTGCGATTAGCCGAACTTTTGCGGTCTGCTCCTTGATTGTATTTGTTGCAATGCTTGTGGCACTTCCGCTTCTTAGATCCTCAGAGGAAGTGGGATGGTTAACGCTGTTCGATAGCTTTTTTCGTTCAGGCTCTTTGGTATTTGGTGGGGGACACGTGGTATTGCCGCTTTTGGAGAGGGAAGTTGTTCCAACTGGATGGGTTAGCCGAGAGAATTTCTTGGCAGGTTACGGAGCTACGCAAGCCGTTCCAGGGCCGTTATTCACCTTTGCAGGTTACCTTGGAGCTATGGCCTGGGGGTTACCAGGAGCGATGATTGCTACTCTCGCCATTTTTTTGCCAGCATTTCTTCTTGTTGTCGGCGTACTTCCGTTCTGGAATAAATTAAGAAACAGTCCGAAAATCCAAAGGGCTTTGGTAGGAGTGAATGCAGCTGTGGTTGGTATTTTGCTGGCTGCGCTGTATGATCCGCTTTGGACTACCGCCATCCTGAAGCCAATAGACTTTGCTCTGGCGGTCATTTTGTTTGTGATGCTGGTTTTTTGGAAGCTGCCGCCCTGGGTGGTAGTTCTTGTGGGGGCAACTGGAGGAATGCTGCTAGGATAAGAGCCGACAGCCTACAAGCAGTCGACTCTTTTGGGCAATGATTTTAACCAGGTTACTCGCCCTATCCTCAACATTTTAACTTATCCGGTATTTAAATCTGCTCTCCACTCAGATTAAAATGCTCTCCAAACCATTGGCCTGCGGCGGCAGCTTCTGTACGGGTCAATTGATGACCATTGCGTTCCCAATATGCTTCCACCTGCGCTCCGGCTCCCTCCAATAATGCTTGCAGCTCCCGGGATTCCGAAGTCGGAACAATCGGGTCATTTTCACCGGAAGACAGAAATACAGGGACACCGTTCAATTCAGGCAAGTCCAGCCCACGCAACGGCACCATTGCATGGTGCAAAATAGCTCCGCGTAACGCTTTTGCATCGTGAAAGAGCATGCTGGCGGCTATGTTTGCACCATTGGAATAGCCCAGAGCCACCACGTTATTACGGTCAAAATCGTATTGCTCTGCAGCTGTGTCCACAAATTCGCTCAGTTCTTTGGTACGAAATACGAGATCCTCAATGTCGAACACTCCTTCTGCCAAACGGCGAAAGAAACGCGGCATCCCATTTTCCAGCACATTTCCTCTTACGCCTAACACAGAAGCTCCCGGTGCTACCATCTCAGCCAAAGGTATTAAGTCTTGTTCATTCCCGCCTGTACCATGCAACAGCAAAATAACCGGGGCTTGCGGATCATTTCCTTTACGAAAGACGTGTTTCATATCTATTCCCTCCTCTAATTAACTTTAAATTAAGAATCTTATTTTTGTATAAATTGATTATAGCCCATTTCACTACTTTATACAAACATAATTGACCTCGTTAATTTTTTCTAAAATGATGTCTTGTTCCATTGACATGTAGTATAGCTGTATTTTACTATGGTGTTAGATATTTAGAATATTATCTAAATATCTAAAGGAGGAAATGTATTTTGAACGATGCCTTCAAAGCTTTGGCTGATCCGACCCGGCGTACAATCTTGCAGCTTTTAAAGGAAAAAAGCATGAGCGCAGGCGAAGTAGCTGAACATTTTCAAATTAGCAAACCCAGCATCTCCCACCATCTCAATATCCTAAAGCAGGCTGGGCTGGTGCTGGATGAACGACAGGGGCAAAACATTATATACACCCTGCATACAACGGTTGTGGCGGATGTCATCGGTTGGATGTTCAGTATAGCCCACTCCGATACCCCTGCCAGGAAAAATGTGAATCATATTAAGGATGGGGAGGAATCTGAATGAAATTTCGAACACCTTGGAGCTTGACGGATGTTTTGACAACTTTGATTGCCTTATCACCCGCCATAGGCGCTATACTGCTGTACGACCGGCTTCCCAATGTTCTAGCCTCGCATATTAACTTTAACAATACAGCAGACGGGTATACGAGCAAAAGTGGTTCTATTATCATGCTCGTGTTGTTGGGCCTAGTCCCGATGGTCATTCGATTGGCACGCCACATGGACCCCAACAGAGCTAATTATGAGAAATTTTCAAAAGCCTATGAAGTTACGCGTGCAGGTGTTTCTGTAGTTCTCGCTGTAGCTGGATGGGGAATGCTGCTGTATAACCTGAATATACGACTGCAAATGAATGCTATAATTTTAGGGTTAATAGGCCTGATGCTGATGGTGATGGGGAATTATATGACTCAGGTACAGCCGAACTATACGTTCGGTATCCGCACGCCGTGGACTCTGTCTAACCCCGAGGTATGGCGTAAAACGCACCGTTTCGGGGGGCCTATGATGATGCTTGGCGGTGCTTCAGCGTTGGTGGCGGCATGGATCGGTGGAATGGCGGGAGTAGTCATTTTCCTAACCGTACTGATCATATCCGTTATCTCTCCTGTACTCTATTCTTACTTGTTGTATCGTAAGCTAAGCAAGTAAATAGACAAAGCCACACCTGAACCTAAAAAAGGAACCTCCCAAACCGCGATAAACGCAGAATGGGAGGTTCTTTTTTACAAGTGAATATTTATTTAAAACAACAGTTTATCGGGATGGGTGCCTACACGCTCATCCAGATGAAGACCATTGATTCGGTCAATATCCTCAGTCGTCAATTCAAAATCGAATAAATCAGCATTCTCGTGAATACGATGCGCGGTTACAGATTTGGGAATCGTCACAATCCCCCGATCCAGATGCCAACGTAAAATAACCTGCGAAGAGGTTTTACCGTATTTGGCAGCAATCTCAACGATGTCCGCTTGCTCGGTTAATTTCCCCTTCATCAGCGGACTCCACGATTCAAGCTGAATCTGGTGCTCCCGGCAGTATTGATGCAGCTCTTGCTGCGTCAGACGTGGGTGAAGCTCCACTTGATTGATGACAGGAACCATGTTGCTGTCTTTGAGGAGGTCTTCGAGATGGTGAACTTGGAAGTTACTAACTCCGATAGCGCGTACGCTTCCTTCTTCATACAGTCGTTCGAATGCCTTCCAGGTTTCCTTGTACTTATCCTTGCCAGGCCAATGAATGAGATACAGATCAATGATATCCAGACCCAGCCGCTTACGGCTTTCCTCAAAGGCACGCAGGGTTGAATCGTAGCCCTGATCCTGATTCCATAGCTTGGTGGTTACAAACAGATTTTCTCTAGGCGTCCCACTATCACGAATGGCTTGTCCAACCAGCTCCTCGTTGCCGTAGATCGCCGCTGTATCAATGTGACGGTAACCGACCTCAATAGCTGTTTTGACCGCTTCGTAGACCTCATTGCCTTCCGCCTTGTAAGTACCAAAACCAAGCCAAGGCATCTGAACTCCGTTATTCAGTACAGTTGTATCCGCAATGTTCCCCATGTCTATTCCTCCTGTTCCTGATTATGAATTATCCAACGGGATGATTACAGTTTAGTTGCATCCTGAAAAGCATTCACTTGAAGTGGAGCAGCCAACAATTCTTTAGCCGCGGCAACAAATGCCTGAAAATGGGCAGAATTATTATGGAAATCTACAGCAGCAGCATCTTTCCACTCTTCAACCATCGTAAATGCATTGGGATCATTCAGATCCTGCATTAACGTGTAACGTACATTGCCTTCTTCAGCTTGGGATGCGCTGATCAGCCCTTGGGTTTGTTGCAGAAAAGTCTCTCTTTTTTCAGGTAAAACTTTCATATCGGCATGAATAATAATCATATTATGTTCCTCCTCGTATTATGTAACTATTTCTATTATAGACCATTCTTTCGACAGAATAAAAGTGCGGGCGTTTCTGTAATACAGTAAAATAGATCATATGGGGGAGAAGATCAGCTGATCCGTCCCTCCTATATTTTGTTTAACGGCGGTGAGGCATGTGCGTTTTCAGACAAAACTAATGGTATTTATATCCCTTTTAGTACTGGTAGTTACCGGGCTGTTGGGATTATCCCTTCGATATATGATCACCTCCGCTCTATATGATGAAATCGGAGAAAGGGCGCTCACCGTCGCCAATACCCTCGCCGTAGATGCGCAGGTCATAGACGCTCTGGAGCAGACCGAGACGACGCAATTGCGTTCACGTATCAACGAGGTCATAAAGCCCGTCCAGGCCAGTAGCGGCGCTGATTTTATTACTATTGCTGATCGTCATCTCATCCGGCAGTGGCATGTAAACCCGGAGCGCATCGGCACGCCTATGATAGACCCCATGAATGATAAGGTACTGCAAGGGCAGTCCTTTATCACGGAATCGACGGGCTCTCTTGGACCGTCACTGCGCGCCAAAACTGCCGTTTATGATCAGCAAGGTAAGGCCATCGGGCTCGTCTCTGTAGGTTTTTTAATGACAGATGTGCAGCAAAATATTCGTACATACACATATGCATGGCTCTGGTTAATGGTGGGCGCGCTGATGATCGGCATATTGGGAAGCCTGGTTATAGCGCAAAGGGTACGACGCGCACTGCATGGACTGGAGCCAGTGGAGATCGGACGGCTGTACCAGGAAAAGCAAGCCATTATTGAGTCCATCGGCGAAGGAATTATTGCGGTGAATAGCCATGGACAAATCACACTTGCCAATCCACAGGCAGCTCGCTTGATCGGACTCCCGTCGGAAACCTCTATCTACGGATGCGACCTTCGACATTTGACGGGTGTTCCGGATGTACTGGTTGATATGCTTGTTGCCGATTACACAGTAGAGCATTCAACGACGGGGCCAGATCAGGGACAGTACATATGGAATGAGGAAATTGAGGTCCAGCAGCGAATTGTAGTCGTCAGCCGTGTGCCGATCCAGGATCGTTCCGGCCGCATCATGGGCACGGTTGCCAGTCTGCGTGACAAGACCGAACTGCTCCACATGACACAACAGTTGACAGAGGTCAAAGATTACGCGGAAGTACTGCGATCACAAACACACGAATACGCCAATCGGCTGTATCTCATATCCGGCCTGATTCAGTTGGAGTGTTATGACGAAGCAGTGGACTTTATCACACAGGAGTCAGAGGAATATCGTGTACACAGGCCGATTGCCACAGCTCTCCTGCCTGATTCAATCATCGCCAGCCTACTGATCGGTAAGAAGAAACAGGCGCTGGAAAAAGGGATTTTACTCCATTCTGATATTAAAGGAGCATTCTCAACCCAGTCTCCTACGTTGGAGTGGTCCTTTCTCGCTTCCATAGCCGGAAACCTGCTGGACAATGCCATGGAAGCTGTTGCGATGTCCTCCATCTCTGACGGACAGGTCTGGTTCCGGCTTGAAGAAACGACTGAAGCCATCATCGTCGAAGTTGCAGATAACGGATCGGGAATTTCGGACGATATCCAAGAAAAGCTGTTTGTCATAGGAGCTTCGACGAAAGCAGAAGCAGGACATGGATATGGCCTTGCTCTCGTGCTGGAGTACACTGAACGAATGGGCGGCTCTATAGAAGTGCACGAACGGCCTGGTGGAGGAAGTATTTTTGAGGTATACATTCCTTTACATAGAACAGATACGAGTAATGATGCAAAAGGAGATTACACGCATGAATGAGCGGGTTTTATCGGACATTGAGGTTCTTATTATTGAAGACGATTCGCGAATTGCGGAGATTAACCGCCGATTTATTGAAAAGGTAGACGGGTTCACCGTATGTGCAATCGCGACGAACGAATTTGAGGCAAAACTTCAATTGGACGTGCTCCGTCCTCCTCTAGTCGTGCTGGATGTTTATTTTCCTGATACGGATGGTCTAACCCTGCTATCGTTCATCAAGCAACACTATCCAGGTACAGATGTTATTATGCTGACCGCCGCCAAAGAAGCTGAAACAGTGGTACAAGCCGTTCGAGCAGGCGTGTTTGATTTTATCGTAAAGCCGCTTATATTCGAGAGATTGCGTGCGACCTTGGAGGAATATGCCCGGTTTCGGCGACAAATCACAACATGGCAAGAGGAACAATCCACAGTCGAGCAATCTGAAATTGACAGTTTGCTTCAAAGCGCGGGCACCGGTCGGATGGCGGGGAACGGAGTCGGAGAACTATGGGCCAAAGGCATCGATAAAGTAACTTGCGACAAAGTGCTAGATCTCCTGAATCGACGGGGTGAGGTGACTACAGGTACAGTGGGAATTGAGTTGGGTATGAGCCGTTCTACAGCCAGAAGGTATCTGGAGTATTTAGTGGAAAGTGGCGACGCGCACCACGATCAGGTGTACGGAACCGTCGGCAGACCGGAGCGTATCTATCGCCGACAGCGGAGGGATGTATAACCCACCCAACTCTGATGTCCTGGTACTTTCCCCTCCTCCTATTCATAATTTTATTGAATTTAATTCACTTAATCGATCAAAACGGTTTAAATGACCACATTATTTACGTCCTCCTTCCCGATTGCTAGAATGATCAACAGTTAGTTGATTGATAATGATTATCAGTTTCTCTGATAATCATACTGGAACGGGGGATAACATATGGCAACACCGAAACAACCACTGCGCACAGGCATGCTGCTTGCAATGACCCTGGCACTACTGACGGTCATTATGGCGGGATGTGGAAGCCAGTCACAAAATAACAGCGCAGCAGCACCTCAAGCAACAGGCGACACTCGAATGATTAAACATGAGATGGGAGAAACCAAAGTTACGGGTAAACCCAAAAGAATCGTAACCCTGGAATTCTCTTTTGTCGATGCCACAACCCAGCTGGGCGTAACTCCTGTCGGTATAGCTCAGGAAAATGACGATGATATTGATGGGCTGCTGGGCAAGAAAATCAACTTCACACCAGTAGGCACACGCAAACAGCCAAACCTGGAAACGATCAGCTCCCTGAAGCCGGATTTGATTATTGCCGATCTGAATCGTCATAAAAGCATATACAAAGAACTAAGCGAGATTGCTCCGACCATTGTTCTAAAGAGCCGCAATTCCTCCTATGAACAAAACTTGGCATCCTTCGGTGTCATCGCCGATGCGTTAGGTGAGAAGGAAAAAGGCGAGCAAATTCTCGCTACGCATAAAGCTACAATGGAAAAGTTGAAGGAAGGCATCAAAACTGGTGAGCCACGTAGCGTATTGCTAGGGGTATTCCGTTCTGATTCACTATCGGCTCACGGCGCTTCATCCTTTGATGGACAACTACTGGAGCAAGCGGGTATCCACAATGCCCTTCAAAATACAAGCGAGCCTACCGTCAAGCTGACACTGGAACAGATTTCACAAGCGGATCCTGATGTGATCTTTTTGGTGGAGGCCGATGAGAAGCTGATTGCGGAATGGAAGCAAAACCCGCTTTGGCAAAACATTACGGCCGTCAAAAAAGGGGAAGTTTACGAAGTAAACCGGGCACTGTGGACCCGGTACCGTGGACTCGGCTCAGCCGAAAAAATACTGGAGCAAGCCATTTCGCTTCTGTATCCCGCGCAAAGTAAAGGAGACGGCTCCCGTTGATCGGACAAGCCTCACGCGACCGGCTGAATAAGCCGGTCTTCTTTGCACTTATCGCTGCGTTGCTGGCTGGATTTCTGCTCAGCGTGGCAATTGGCCCAGTCAGGATGGACATCCCCACCATGCTGACTGCGCTGTTCACCGAGCATCCGTCTAAGGATCAGCTCATTGTCTTGACGGTACGCCTACCGCGTGCCGTTATTGGCCTAATCGTCGGGGCCGGGCTTGCCGTGGCTGGAGCCCTGATGCAGGCCATCACGCGCAACCCGCTGGCTTCGCCGCAGGTATTCGGGGTCAGCTCAGGCGCTTCGCTGGCTGTCGTGCTGTCCGTCGTGCTGCTGCCGAATATCGGATCGTCCGGCAGCATTTATTTTGCTTTTGCCGGGGCCATCGCAGGCGGCTCCTTCGTATACGCGCTGGCCGGAACGGCGGGCATGACGCCGGTCAAGCTGGCCCTTGCCGGGATGGCCGTGCATCTGTTGCTGGCCTCCGTCACCCAAGGACTGCTCGTGTTCAACGAGCAAATATCTGATGTGCTGTATTGGCTCGCCGGAGCCATCGACGGGTCGACTTGGGCCGACACGCGTCTGGTGCTGCCATGGTTCGCCGTGGGTATGATCCTTGCGCTGGCGTTGGCCCCCTCGCTATCTGTACTGAGCCTCGGGACGGAGGTCGCACAGGGATTGGGACAAAACGTACGTCTTGTTCGTCTACTCGCCTCGGCCTCAGTGATTATGCTGGCAGGCTCTGCCATAGCGGTAGCCGGGTCCATCGGCTTTGTGGGCCTAATGGTACCGAATATCATCAAGATGTTTACAGGTGACAATTACAAACGGGTCATTCCCCTGTCTGCAATTTGCGGAGCTCTGCTGCTGACATATGCAGACGTGCTTGGGCGATTCATTGCATTTCCCTATGAATCGCCCGTTGGCATTGTAACCGCGCTGGTGGGTGCGCCCTTCTTTTTATATCTGGCGCATAAGAACGGGAGGGCTTCACGATGAAAAAACTGTGGATTTTACTCGCACTAATGCTGGGTGTTGCTTTTATAGCTATAGGCGTGGGCAGCACCTACATTACGCCCTCTGAGCTGATCACAGCACTGACGGATCGGAATGCCTCTTCCTGGTTCATCGTTCACCATTATCGGCTGCCACGCGGCCTGCTGGCCATCATGGCCGGAGCTGGGCTGGCAGTTGCCGGGGTTCTGCTGCAAGGCATGATCCGCAACCCGCTAGCCTCGCCAGATGTGGTAGGTGTATCCAAAGGGGCCGGCTTTGCGGCGGTTCTTGTCATCGTACTGCTGCCCTCATCCCCAGTGGCGCTATTGCCTGTAGCCGCCTTTGTCGGTGCCGGATTAGCTGCTCTGTTGCTCGTGCAGCTTTCGATGAAGGGAGGCATGCGTCCCAATATGCTAGCCTTGACCGGCCTGGCGGTGGGCGCTATTTTTCAGGCTGCGACCGATTATATACTCGTCAAGTATCCACTCGAAGCCAGCGACACGCTCACTTGGCTAGCTGGAAGTCTGTGGGGCAAAGGCTGGGACGAAGTGTATGGGCTACTGCCGTGGTTAATCGTGTTGCTGCCTCTCGCCTATGCACTACAGCGCAAGCTGGATATTATGAGCCTAGATGAGGAAAGCTCTACTGGGCTGGGTCTTAGCGTGAAGCGTGTGCGTACAGGACTGCTCGCTGTGTCAGTCGCCTTGGCTGCCTCCTGTGTCGCTGCCATCGGCTCCATCGGCTTTATCGGACTGCTGGCACCGCATCTGGCACGGCGGTTATTTGGCAATCGCCACCGCTATCTATTGCCCGGTTCGGCGATGATCGGCGCCCTGATTCTCGTCCTTGCTGACGCGCTGGGACGAGGTCTGAAGCCGCCGCTCGAAATTCCCGCTGGTATCGTGACAGCCGTCATTGGCGCGCCATATTTTTTGTATCTATTGCTGCGGGAACGCAAACAAAAAGGCAGCGGATAGGATTAAGATAAGGAGTTGCGCAGAGCAGCTAAGCGCTGCACTATACCCTAGCGTTTAGCTGCTCTACCTCTCCACCTGTACACCGATACGACGATTAACTTCTTTTCTAAACGATTCATCATGCAGTAGCCTCTTTTTAAAATCATTTATCATTTCGGGAAAGCTGGCAATTGTGCTTGGGTCCAAATCGTTAAAAAAGACAGCTAGTTCTGTCGTATGCCCTTCCTTATCTGTCGCATACATGGCCAGTGTCAAAACATAAGCCGTGGAGCCACCTTTTTGCCCCATATGTTTCATGGATTGCTGGTCTTCAGGAAGAACCATAAATGGTTCCTCCAAGACCTCGGACAATAACTTTTGCTCAGCTTTTGTGAACCCTTGACGACGATTCAGCTTACTCATTAAAGAGGCATAATCGGCTGTCGTTGAAGCTATAAAGCGATCCGTATTGATACGATCATAATCCTGATCATACCAAGTCTTAATATCTGCGTTTCTCTTGTAAGAACCACTCACATCACGGCGCAGCTTGTTATGAATCACGCGGGCATATCGGCGAAATTCCGTATCAGACATCACCTGGATGGCTTCTTTGGCAGAAATATTATTCTTTGTATTATTCCAATTCTCACTTTGTCTCTCCTTCATCCATTCGTAGGGAATCAAAATGGAGGATACAAACGGATAAATGGGATCATGATTTTGCAGCCCCATTTTGGCTCTCGTCCGATTGATCGCATCCACCCCCAGTTTGTCCATTAAATACTCCGCATTGGCGTTGGAACTGAATTGAATCATCCCCTTGGCGACGTCTCGTACAGATACAGTTTCATTCCGTATCCGCCCTTTCGCCTCCATATTCTGTAGCCACGCCGTATGAGCACCACCATCCAAATCCGGCAAATAAAACCTTTCCAGTGAAATCAGCTTCACTCTCCCGTCCGGGTTAATCTTACCCACCACCGCTTGCTTGGCATATTCGATCGCAATGATTGTTTTGACGGTGCTCGCCAAAGGCATCATCCGGTTTTCCTCTTGACCTGCCAGCTTTTTTCCATCTCTCAGAATCGTAATCGAAACTTTTTCTGCATTCGCCTCCACAAAATGAAGTAAACGCGTGGTAGCATCCTGTTCCTTCGTTTCTTCCTTAACGTCAGCTGCAATCGCAGTTGTGGGCCGGACGGTATTCGGGGGATTAGCCACTTGATTCTGCATGAAAGATAGTAAGCCTGCCGCTACACCCATAACGATGAGTACTGTAGCCAAACTAGTTGCTACCACAATAAGGCGCTTTCGTTTCACTATTACCTCCCCCCGTATGCACTTCACACACAGGTTTATTTTCCCATTTTTATATTTCAATTTCTATTTTAAACGAAAACACAGTACAAAAAGTTTCATTACGTGTCATATTTTCAAATAACATAAAAAAGAGAGCCTCCTGTATATAACACAGGCTGACTCTCTTTCACTACCCTTCGACCTTTATGCTGGATAGGGTACTTCGGTTCCATTCAATATGAGGTGCATCCGAATTTCCGCTTTTAAGGAGTCGGATACCGCACAATATTTTTCCTTACCCATCTGAATCGCTTTCCATACGCGGTAATCCGGAATATCGCCATCTACGTAGAATGTCAGATCAATCGCTGTAAAGCCTGTCGGCATTTCTTCCTTGCGCGTACCTTCTGCGTCAATATCAATGCGAGTAATGTCCGACAAGAAACGATCCAAAATCATCGTAATATCAATGCCCATACATCCCGCCAGACCCGCCAACAGCAGTTCCATGGGTGTCATCCCTTTACCATCACCGCCATAAGCCGCCGTAGCATCCATCCCAACGGAATAACCGGATGGACCCTCCGAAGTAAACGCGCGTTTGCCGTGCCAAGTTGTAGATACTTTCATGTTCAAAGGCCTTCTTTCCATCTTAATAATCTATGATTCATCCTCGATCTTACTTTAAAATTCACTGATTTGGCGTAAAAATTTTTGTGTCCTCTCATGCTGGGGAGTGTCAAAAAACGCCTGTGGCGCTGCCTCCTCCAAAATGATACCATCTGCCATAAATACGACCTTGTCCGCCACCTCGCGAGCAAATTTCATCTCATGAGTAACGACGACCATCGTCATTCCGTCTTGAGCCAACTCTCTCATAACACCCAGTACTTCCCCTACCAACTCGGGATCAAGCGCCGATGTCGGCTCGTCGAACAGCATAATCGCCGGGTCCATCGCCAGCGCACGCGCAATGGCTACCCGTTGCTGCTGTCCACCGGACAGACGTGAAGGATGTACATCCTGCTTGTCCGATAACCCCACCCGCTCCAACAACCCTTGTCCGATGGACATAGCCTTGTCGCGCGGCATTTTTTTTACGGTCAGCAGTCCTTCAATGACATTGCCGATTGCGGTTTTGTGCGGATACAGATTGAATTGCTGGAACACCATCCCCGTCTGTTTGCGAATATCACGAATGGCTGCTTGGCGGACACGAACGGGAGCCGCAGCATCGACCTCAATCCCATTCACCTCAAACTTGCCGGAAGACAGCTCTTCCAGACCGTTCAGGCAGCGCAGCAAGGTACTTTTACCTGAACCGCTCGGGCCGAGTAATACGACGATTTCACGAGCGGCAACCCGAAAATCAATGCTTTTTAGGACCTCTACCTGTCCGAATCGTTTACCTAATCCGTTTGTTGTTATCATCATCTATCATCTCCACCTTAATAAGCTCGAGCCAGTCGCTTTTCCACCCGCTCCAGTATAGCGGAGAATCCAATGCTCATAATCCAGTACATCAGGCCAATTTCGAGCAGAAACGGCATATAGAGCAAATATTGCGCCTGTAAAAGCTGTGCCTGTCGCATCAATTCACTAACCCCGATCACCGACACCAGCGACGTTTCTTTAAGCATACCCACAAATGTATTCCCCATCGGTGCAATTGCAATGCGTACCGCCTGAGGAAGAATAATACGCCACATCGTTTGACCGGGCGACATTCCCGTCGCATAAGCTGCCTCGGTCTGACCCTGGGGTACGGCCAAAATAGCTCCACGGAACGTCTCCGACAAGTACGCACCTGTATTAATACTGAGTGCCAGACAAGCAGCCGTCAGCGATCCGAATGATATTCCATAATCATCCAGTCCATAATAAATGACTGCAATCTGCACCAAAACCGGCGTCCCCCGAATGATCGATACATACATGCGCGCCAGCCATCGAACGGGTCGATTCCCCTTCAACCGGGCCACCGCTACAACCAAACCAATGATTAGACCAAAAAACATAGAGACAATCGTAATATATAGCGTATAATAAGCACCCTTTAATAAAAAAGGGACGTTCTCCCACATTAATTCAAGCATTGGTTATATCCCCTTCTTTCAGACGAGTGGCCCCATGTCAGCATAAAAGCCAAGACTGGAGCCAGACGCCTCTAACAGGCTTACGTTATTCTTTTGGCTCCTCGCCAAACCATTTTTTGAAAATTGTTTTGTAAGTGCCGTCTTCCTTCATTTCCTTCAAAGCCTTGTTCAAGGCTTCTTTGAGCTCAGGAGTTTTCTGGTTAATGGCTACACCCGCTTGATCCGATTTAATCGGCTCGCCTACGGCTTTAATTCGGAACCCGTTTTTATCGATAATGGGCTTGAGAGCATACAGATTGTTGATTGTTGCGTCAATACGTCCAGAGTTTAGATCCTTTAAGGAAGTAATGACATCATCATATGTTTTAATCTCAAAATCGCCTACCTTCGGCAGTACTTCATTCCGCAGATAAGATTCATCATTCGTTCCCAAGCCGACACCAATGGTTTTGCCTTTAAAGTCCTCCAGCTTGGTAATATCATTTGTTTTGCTGTTTACGATAATGTTTACATTGTTTGTGATATAAGGCTCTGTGAAGTCAATGGCCTTCTTACGATCCTCTGTAATCGTCACCTGACTAATCACTGCATCGAATTTTTTCTTTTGCAAACTTGGAACCAGTCCCGAAAATTCTTGTGCCGTGAACTCCGGTTTCACTCCAATCCGCTTCGCCAATTCTTTGGCGATATCCACATCAAATCCGTCCAATTCCTTGTTATCGTTCAAGAAATTGTACGGCGGATAGGTACCCATCATGCCTACCTTCATTACACCAGCCTTTTTGATTGCTTCGAGCTGGTTACTCGCTGCCACATTACTGCTACCCGCTCCATTGCTAGTATTAGAAGCTTCTGGCTTAGTACCGCAAGCGCTCAGCACAAGGCTGAACAATGCCAGAGCCATAAGTATAGTTACCAAGAACCCTTTTTTACGTGTTTTCATGTATCCTTCTCTCCTGTCTGGATGTAAATGATTGAGTTCATATATGTGATTTGGCTATATTATTTGTTGCCAACTACCCATTCATGCGATGTTGACCCTCTAGCTTTGACCTAATAATCCGTAAAATTCAAAATTAGCCGCTTCTTCTGCCAATCTTTTAGCAGTTATCTGCGTGATGTGGTCATGTGTTCCCTCTGAACCGAATAGCCAGCGTGTAATGACACCTTCGATCATGCTCATGAGTAGTGCCGCCCTTAATTCGACATCCAATTCAGCAGGCAACATGTTCAGCTCGATCGCTCTTTCCATATTGCGCCGGAATGCCAGCTCCATCGCAGCCCTTGTCTCTCGGATACTCTGGCGCACCGGTTCATCGACACCGCTGCCGATCAGCAGCAACCCCATCAGATAGCGGTTCTCCAATGCAAAATCAAATAATCGAACAAACAGCGCTTCCGAAGCCTTAACCATATCAGCCAGCGTTCCCGCATCACGGCGATATCCCTGTCCAATCGCTGACAGTAGTTGTTCACGACCGGTGGCGATAATCTCCAGCGCCAGTGCCTCTTTGCTTTTAAAATGCCAATAAAACGTGCCTTGGGCTACTCCCGCCTCTACCACGATATCTGAAATCTTCGTTTGGTGGTAACCCTGCTCGGCGAACCGCTTTAATGCAATGTGAAGAAGCTGTGTTCTGCGGTCTGTTTCTTCTCCCGCATGCTCAGCAGGTTGGTCATTTGAGTCAATCTCGGACTGCTTCGCCTTCCGTGGCTGCATGGATTTCCTCCTCCCGATTGATCAGTCAGTCAGTTTTGTATTTTTAATCCTATAGGATAAGTATACTTTTGTCAAAGAAAAAAGTGTCAGAAGAAAATAAAGTTTTGCTGCTCCAAGCGGCTTTTAAATTTTAAAAACCGACAGATCCCATAAAATAAGTATTAGACTGGCGCCAACAAAAAAGACAGCGGCAGTCTCAGACTACCGCTGTTTTATTAAACTAACGTTTCTCGTTAGCGTAATGGGTTCATTGTCATTAGCCTCAACCGCTTACTTGTTTGCTCAGACTCCTGGCAACAGCTGGGGCATGATGCTTTTGCCATAATCCAAGACGTACTTATTAATCTCTGAGACAAGTTTTGTGTCCTTAGTTTTGTAGTGCACCTTGTTAATTACGAAGTAACCTGTACTAGAATATTGCTCATCACTCGAAAACATCAACGTAAAACGATAAAACAAAAAAGCCGCTAAAATAGCGACTTCAAATGGGACTATGCTCTTGTCCCCCGACAGTTAATCCAGATACAAAATCTCAATCTCGCCCGGAGCGAAGGATTGCTCTGCGTAATTCCCCCCCCAATCACAAAGCGATCTCAAAATGGGTTCAAGTGATTGACCCAGTTCCGTCGTTGAATATTCCACCTTAGGCGGTACCTGATTGTACATCTTTCTGCGAATTAATCCGTCTGTTTCCAGTTCCCGAAGAGTTTGAATCAGCATCTTTTGCGATATATTATGAACGAGTCGCTTAAGCTCTCCCGTCCGTTTAGGTCCTTTTATTAAATAGTACAGAACAAGCCCCTTCCACTTTCCTCCGATAACCTCTAGTGTAACTTCCAGTTCACAGAAAAATGTTTTCATATCAATACACCATCTCCCGATCTAAGAATATCCCCTTCATGTATCGCTTGATCCTTCAAGGATCACTGAAGGAAAAATTGAACGTTACATGGAGGGGATAATACAATCGCCTTTAAGTTGATTTAAAAATCTTTGTCGTTTGAAAATTACTATGTCCTGGTTAAACTTGAGCTACTCCGCCATCTACGAATAATTCAACGCCGTTCATATAGCTGCTTTCATTAGAGGCTAGGAACATGACAGCATTGGAGATCTCTTCAACCTGCCCCACTCTGCCGAGCGGAATATCATTTTTTGCCTGTTCCAGTAAATGATCTAGTTCAGAGCCAAATAACTCATCGTACGCCGGCGTTACGATTGTTCCCGGACTAAGGATGTTTATACGAATTTCGGTCCCTCTCATATCAAGAATCCAGCTGCGGACGAGCTGTCTGATCGCTGCCTTGGATGCACCATAGATACTAAACGCTGGCATCCCCGTCGAGCCAGCAGTGGATCCCGTTAGAATAATCGAACCTCTTTTATTTGGAAACAAAGCTAATGCCTTTTGTACTGTAAAGATGGTTCCTTTCACGTTGACATCGAAAGTCTTGTAGTATTGTGCTTCTGTAATTTCTCCTAATGGAAGCAATGACCCTAGTCCGGCATTTGCAAAGAGAATGTCCAAGTGTCCCTTTTCTCGCTTAACTGTTTCAAATAATATATCTAGATCTTCCGATTTAGATATGTCACCTCGGACACCTGTAACATTCTTTCCGATCTGCTTTACTGCTTCATCCAGTTCACGTTGTCTGCGTCCCGTGATAAAAACGTAAGCCCCTTCTTTTACGAACTGTTGTGCCGACGCGAGACCGATGCCGCTTGTACCTCCGGTTACAACTGCTACCTTCCCGTCAAATTTCCCCATTCTATTACACTCCTTTTATAATGATTTATATGGTATAGGATGCTCTGTCTGCTTCATGAACCTCCTATGAACGATAGTATGGGGGAAAAGTTACAAGAAAAACAGTACCCACTTTTTAGTGATATAGTCACCAAAAAGTGATAATTGAGGCGGCACAAGCGTTTGTTTTTACAGCCTAACAGATGGAAGTGAGCTCCATTAAGTTTGAGATTGTATATGTGCTTTTAATTTCTGCCGGACTTCTTTGTCCGGTTCTGTTGACCCAACAGGTGTCAATGCCCGACTGAAGACCACCATCTGAAATATGACTTATGACGTAATTGAAAAATTCTCCCTTCGGTTTTTGATAACCAATGCTTTGCGAATCAAAGATATCCTCGAAAAACTTATATAGCCCAGACTGCTTCAAGCGTTTGATTTGCGTGTGAGTGATACCATACGTGATTACGAACATTCGATGGGTCTTTGATAAGCGATGACAGACATCCATTGCGCCTTCCATAAGCAATTGGTTTCCATCTCCCAACAATTCTCTATACAAACCTTCCCATTCCAAGCCGACCACGATTTCCCTCATTCTCAACATTGTAAAAGAGGGCTCCATTAATTACTCACCACATGATACCACGTATTTGAACTATCCTGCCCGTTAGCTTAAACAAGTACCGGCAGTCTAATGTGGTGTAGTGCTTATGAAAAGTAAATAAGCCCATAACCGTATTTGGAAGCAAATGAATTTTCCAATTTATAAGGGTATGGGCTCTCTTTGATCCTAAATAAGGCAGTGTAGGTTCTTATCACTTATAAAACATCATCGTCTGCTAATATACATTAGCATGTTGCTCTTATATGGTAAAAGCAATTTGTTGAGCTATCGTACCCCTCGTTCAATGCCAATCCCATTCCGAATAATGGTGATTATTAGGCCCTGTTAGAGCCTCGCGAACGTGATGTAATCGACTTGGACAGGCTCTACTGATTCGATCCGAAGCGCCCGGTTGATCTGTCCCCGGTGATATTGCCCATGTAAGAGGACCTGTGACAGGATGTCCCGGACGGACGTTTGGAACGGAACCCCGCTCTGATTCACATAGTCGATCATCTCGTCCAACTCGGATTCCTCAAGTCCTTCGATATAGACGCGATATTGCTCGGCGTTTTCTTCGAACATCGTCCGGATCGCCGTCAGGTCTTCTGCTTCCTCCCACAACGAATATTGGGCGCTGCCCTTGCCCGGCAATCGGGACAGCCAGACTCGTTCCGCGACCGCGACGTGCCGAACCAGCTTCAGAAGGTCCTTGTTCTTCGTCTCACTCTTCTCGAGCGCGTCCAGGATGCGTCCGTCCGCCCAGTACAGGTGGTCCATCATGCACTTGATCGTCTTCATTTCGGTTTCCCCCTCTTCGTCTCATCGATTACTTGAACCTACTATTAACCGTTAGTTTAAGCATTTAAATGAACTAAAACAACCTTTACACCAGCCTCATTTTTACGTTCAGCCTTGAAAAATCTTTGATACTTTAATTTCATAACTCTTCTCAGGCAGTGCCTTTTTTTAAAAAAATCATTTGGCTAGGTCTATTTTGTTATTGTCTTTTTCGGGTTTTTAGCTGCTTTAACTTTCATGGGAGTTCAATAAAAAAGGAAGCTCCAGCGCCAAATATTATTTAAAGAACATACGCGGGTAGCATGTAGTGCTTCTAAAGGAGCCTTATATTAATCCAAGCACTAAGAAAACGCTTTATTTGCTCAGTCTACAACTTTATTTTCTTTAAACAAAAAGAGAACCTCCACAGAGGTTCTCTTTATCCTATATGTTGCTGCTACAGCAATGCTTTTGCCGCAATATCCGTACGGTTTTGTTTACCTTCAAAGGTAATACGATCCGCCTGTTCGTAAGCTTTGTCACGTGCCTCGGCAATGTCACGCCCCAAGCCAACCACGCCTAGTACGCGTCCTCCGTTCGTTACCCACTCACCCTGTTCGTTGATGCCCGTTCCAGCATGGAATACAATAGCTTCGTCTACCTGTTCCAATCCGTGGATAGGTACGCCTTTGGCGTAAGCTGCAGGATAACCTCCGGATGCCAGCACCACGCACACCGCCGCTTCATCCTTCCACTCAATCTCCACCTGATCCAGCGTGCCATTTACAGCAGCGAGAAAAATATCGAGCAGATCGGATTTCAAACGAGGCAGAACCACTTGAGTTTCCGGATCACCGAAACGTGCATTAAACTCAATGGTCTTCGGCTTGCCGTCCGGCGAAATCATCAATCCGGCAAATAATACACCTCGGAATGGACGCCCTTCAGCAACCATGGCCTTGGCCGTCGGCTTAATAATCGTCTCAATAGCTTCCTCAATAATGGAATTGGCTATGTGAGGCAATGGAGAATACGTACCCATGCCGCCTGTATTTGGCCCTTTGTCACCATCAAAAATAGGCTTGTGGTCTTGCGCCGCGGCCATCGGACGAACCGTTTCACCATCGACAAAGGAGAGAATCGACATTTCCTGACCAGCCAGAAACTCCTCAATCACGACTTGTGCCCCGGCTTCGCCAAACACCTTGGTCACCATAATGTCAGAGAGAGCCTTTTCCGCTTCCTCCATCGAGTAAGCGACCGTTACCCCTTTGCCTGCCGCCAGTCCGTCTGCCTTAATGACGACCGGGATCGGTTGCTCCTTCAAGTATGCATGTGCTTCCTCGTAAGTATAAAACTTGCGATAGGTGGCTGTTGGAATATGATATTTATGGAGCAAATCCTTCATGAAGATTTTGCTACCTTCAATTTCCGCTGCATTTTTACGCGGTCCGAATACGGGAATGCCTTTCGCTTCAAAAGCATCCACAATGCCATCTGCCAGCGGATCATCGGGGCCAACCACGACAAGTCCGACCTTTTTGGATTCCGCCAGTTCTGTCAGCGCGTCAAAGTCACTCACCGGAATCGGCACACACTCCGCTAACTGTCCGATACCAGCATTGCCTGGTGCGCAATAGATTTGCCCGGCCTTGGGGCTTTTCTTCAGCGCCCACACAATTGCATGCTCGCGGCCGCCCCCTCCGATAACCAAAATATCCATTCAGGTGTTTCCTCCCGCTCCCATTAAGATTGTTCAGGTGAAAATGCTGCTGCATCCTCAGCTCATACAAGTTAGTGCTTGAAATGACGTACGCCTGTAAAGACCATGGCAATGCCGTATTCGTTAGCAACCTTGATGGACTCTTCGTCTTTGATGGAGCCGCCGGGCTGAATAACTGCCGTGATGCCTGCTTTAGCCGCCAACTCCAACGTATCGCCCATCGGGAAAAATGCATCGGATGCCAGTACGGCACCTTTTGCTTTGTCACCGGCCTGCTCGATAGCAATCTTGGCCGCACCGACACGGTTCATTTGTCCAGCGCCTACGCCAATGGTCATATTATCTGCCGCCAGTACGATGGCGTTGGATTTTACATGCTTAACCACTTTCCAGCTAAACAAAAGCTGTTTCAGTTCTTCCTCGGATGGTGCCCGCTCCGTTACAACTGTAAGTGCATCCGAGTCTACAGCGTGAATGTCATTTTGCTGAACGACCATGCCACCTTCAATGGAAGTCACGACGAAGCGGCTCTCCACCTGTTCAGACCGGGAAAGCTCACCCAGATCAAGCAAACGAATATTTTTCTTTTTCGTTAAAATCTCCAAAGCTTCTTTCGTAAAGCCCGGTGCCAGTACAATTTCCAAAAAGATTTCACTGAGCTTATTTGCTGTATCACCATCAATAATCCGGTTAGCCGCTACGATGCCGCCAAAAATCGAGGTTGGATCAGCTGCATACGCCTTGCTGTACGCTTCATAAATACTGCCGCCAATTCCCACACCGCAAGGATTCATATGCTTAACTGCTACTACTGTAGGTTCGCTGAATTCTTTGACAATTTGCAAAGCGGCATTAGCATCATTGATGTTATTGTAAGACAGCTCTTTGCCGTGAAGTTGTTTCGCTGTTGTCAGTGTACCCTTTGCCGCCAATGGCTCACGGTAAAATGCCGCCTGCTGATGCGGATTTTCGCCATAACGCAAATCCTGAATTTTTTCATAGGTTACAGTGTAACGTTCAGGCAACGGCTCACCTGTCACATTCGACAAATAATCGGATATCAAAGCGTCGTATGACGCCGTATGGCGGAACACTTTTGCAGCCAAACGCTTACGGGTATTCAGCTCCGTATCGCCATCCTTACGAACTTCCTCCAACACTGTGCTATAGTCATCAGCATCAACCACCACACTGACAAAAGCATGATTTTTTGCCGCAGAACGAAGCATCGTTGGCCCGCCGATGTCGATATTTTCAATCGCGTCCTCATAGGTTACACCGGGTTTGGCGATCGTTTCCGCAAAAGGATACAGATTCACAACGACCAGATCAATATAACCCAATCCAAGCTCTTTCATCTGACGCTGATGCTCTTCATTATCCCGAACAGCCAGCAAGCCGCTGTGTACCGCAGGGTGGAGTGTTTTAACACGTCCATCCATAATTTCAGGAAAACCCGTTACCTCGGAAATGCCGATGACAGGAATGCCCTCCTTCGACAACAAGCTGCTCGTTCCCCCTGTCGAAACGATCTCCACACCCAATTTGGACAACTCGCGGCAAAATTCCACGATCCCTCGCTTATCCGATACGCTGACGAGCGCTCTTTTAATACTCACCCTGTCTCCTCCTTTAGCTCTTTCAGAATTTTGCAAAATTCTCTTTTATCATTTTATTTCCCGAGAAATATCGGAAAATGCTGTACAGCATCCTTGATATAACAATGATATGACAAATTACAATCATTCTTAGAGAAGTGAAATCACTTTGCGACCATTTAATTGGATTTTGCCTTGGGCTAATTTGCCAACTACTTCTGGATATAGCTGACGTTCTACGGATTGAATGGCTGCGGATAAGGATTCCGCAGTATCATGGTCGCTAACCTCCACGACACGCTGGGCAATAATAGCTCCCGTATCCATGCCCCCGTCCACAAAATGAACGGTGACGCCACTTACCTTGACACCATAGGTCAATGCCTGTCCAACAGCATCTTTCCCTGGAAATGCCGGAAGTAGTGACGGATGAATATTAATGATTTTTCCTGCGTAGGCATCGACCATGACGCTGGATAGCAAACGCATGTAGCCAGCTAACACGATGAGATCAATTGATTTCTGCTCCAGTAAAGCCACCAGTTCACGCTCATAGTCTTCTCGAGAAGGATATTCCTTGGGTCGAAAGGTATGGCACGCAATTCCAGCTTTCTGTGCTCTAGCTACGGCAGGAGCCGCAGGCTTGTCACAGATGAGCAATTCTACCGAGGCGCCGCCCAGTTCTCCTCGCGCAGCGGCATCCACCAATGACTGAAAATTCGTCCCTTCGCCTGATGCAAAAACAGCAATCCGGTACTCGTTCATTACACCTCGGCTCCCGTAAAGGTCACGATAGAACTGCCTTCCGTTACTTTTCCAATCACATAGGCAGCTTCGCCCTGTTCCTTCAGAACTTCCAGTGCAGTCTGTGCATGCTCTTCGCCTACAACGATTACCATGCCAATCCCCATATTAAAGGTTGTGAACATGTCTCTGTTGGAGATTGCACCTTTTTCCTGCATGAGCTGGAAGATTGGCAAAATCGGCCAAGTGCCGTATTCAATATCCACATTGACGTGATCCGGTAACACTCTTGGGATATTTTCAATAAAACCACCACCTGTGATATGCGCCATACCTTTTACTTTTACCTTGTCCAGCAATGCCAAAACGGATTTCACGTAAATTTTCGTCGGCTCCAGCAGTACATCGCCCAGTTTGCCGTTTAAGCCTTCGATTTCATCATGCAAATCATAGCCCTGCTGTTCCAATAACAGCTTGCGAACCAGTGAGAAGCCATTACTGTGAACTCCACTGGAGGCCAGCCCAATAACGGTATCTCCAGGGGCAATAGAGCTGCCGTTGATGATTTTACTTTTATCTACAATCCCTACCGTGAATCCGGCAATATCATATTCACCCTCGCTATACATCCCTGGCATTTCTGCGGTTTCACCGCCGACCAGCGCACAGCCCGATTGATGGCATCCCTCTGCGATTCCAGCGACTATAGCTTCAATTTTCTCGGGCACAACCTTGTCACAAGCGAGGTAATCCAGAAAAAAGAGTGGCTCCGCGCCCCCGACGACAATGTCGTTTACACACATCGCAACCGCGTCGATACCAATGGTGTCATGACGATCCATTGCGAAAGCAAGCTTCAGCTTCGTGCCGACACCATCGGTACCGGAAACGAGTACAGGCTCCTCGTACTTATCCTTATTCAGGCCGAACAACGCACCGAATCCGCCCAAGTCCGTCAGCACTTCGGGACGGAAGGTACGTTTAACGTGCTTTTTCATCCGTTCTACTGCTTCATTACCGGCAGCGATATCTACCCCTGCATTTTTGTATGCTTCGGACATTCATGAACACTCCTTCAAATGATTGACCCTCCTAAGTCCTCCCTAACAGAGAGGATTCCATGGGGCTGCTCCCCCTGGACCTCTCAAGAGTCGGTCAGATGCGTAGGGTTGGGTGCTGCTTGGTGTATGGTTCGTGCTGTGAGTCGCGTGCTTTCCTTTGTGAATTGCGGGGCATTCCCGCAATTCACAAGGACACGCTTTGGTGCGTGGCCGCCTTCACGGCGGCGGGGGCACGTCCCGGGCTGTTTGCTTCGCAAAGGCGGGGACGTGCCGGGCAAAGAAGTGAGCAGCGCCAACGGGCGGCTTACTTCTTTGCCCTTTGAGGCAGGCAGCTTTGCCTTGCCTGCTATTGAGCTTCGCTTCGCGGCTCAACCTTACAAGAGCAGGGTGACTTTTTACGAGTCACCGCTCCGCTAAAAACTCATGGCATGAAATAGTTATGCCATGAGTTTTTAACTGCCTTACCTATCCTCTTCTTGGTGGGAACCAAAGAGGTACAGGCACTGCTGCAATAATGCTGCATACCTGAGAAACGCAGCGGGTGGAAGGATTCTGGAGAAGCGAAAGCGTTCGCCTTTGCAGCTGGATTCCAACCCTGTAAGGGATTATTTCAATCCAGGAATCCAGCGGCAACAGCGATCGTAAGAACCTTCCACACGCGGAGTAGCCCCCTCAGAACCGCATTATATGGCGCTAGCACCTCTTTTGTTCCCTATACTAACAACTACATCCGAACTTCTCTTCGCCTTTGAAATCTACCTGAGTCGGGTAATCATTATCGAAACAAGCTAGGCACAAGCCGCCTTTGTAATCCTGTTCGTTATATCCACCTACAGCGGCAATCAAACCCTCGGCGCTCATAAAGTAAAGCGAATCGGCGTTAATTTCCTCACGAATTTCCTCGACGGTTTTAGATGAAGCAATCAGTTCCCGGCGATCCGGCGTGTCAATACCGTAGAAGCACGGGTTTTTGAAAGGCGGCGAGGTAATACGTACATGTACCTCCAACGCTCCCGCATCACGCAGCATATTCACGATTCGACGGGATGTAGTGCCCCGGACGATAGAATCGTCGATCATAATGACTCGTTTACCTTCAACAACGCGGCGTACAGCGCTCAGCTTCATTTTCACACCCTGCTCGCGCAGCTCCTGACTCGGCTGAATGAAGGTACGTCCAGTGTATTTATTTTTAATCATGCCCAGCTCATAAGGAATACCTGTCTGCTCTGCATAACCAATCGCAGCCGAAATACTGGAGTCCGGTACACCGGTAACCAAATCTGCATCAACAAAAGCTTCCAGCGCCATCTGGCTGCCCATTCTTTTGCGTGCAGCATGAAGATTAGAACCATTCAAGTCACTGTCAGGCCGGGCAAAATAAATATATTCCATCGCACATAGCGCTTTACGGTGCTTTTCTTCCGTGTAACGATCTTCATGCAGTCCATTTTTGTCCAACACCAACAGCTCACCCGGTTCGATATCGCGCAGCAACTCTGCCCCAATCGTTTCCAGGGCACAAGACTCGGATGCGAACAGATAAGCATCTCCCAGTCTGCCCATCGTGATTGGACGCAGACCATTGGGGTCGGAAGCCACGAGCAGCTTGTCGTTGGTCATAATAAGGAAAGCAAACCCGCCGACAATACGCTTCAATGCATCCTTAGCGGCCTCCACCAAATCCTTGGACGATCGTGCGATCAAATGTGCTACTACTTCTGTATCGCTGGTCGTTTGAAAAATAGACCCGCCCTGCTCCAGCTCATGCCGGATTTGCAAAGCATTCACGATATTCCCGTTGGTGGCTACTGCCAAATCGCCATCACGATACTTGAACACCAAAGGCTGTGCATTCGTCAGCTTACTGTCTCCACTTGTCGAGTAGCGCACATGTCCTATGGCAATATCGCCTGTCAGCGAAGCCATCAAATCTTTATTGAATACTTCTTTTACAAGACCCATACCACGATGATAATGGAACTCGTCACCACTGCTCACACAGATGCCTGCACTTTCCTCCCCACGATGCTGGAGCGCATGCAACCCGTAATATGCTAGGGAAGCGGCATCGGAGTGTCTATACACACCGAATACGCCGCATTCCTCTTTTAATTTATCAAACAGCCCCTCTTTACCAGAGCCTTCATTATAATAATCTCCAGTCCACAACGTCCGTGCTGTTATTTCATCAGACATGGAATGACATCCTCCCAGATTTGCTTCAAACTGGCGACTGCCTCGTTCAAAGCGGGTTGTCCGTTCACCTCAACTGTCAATTGTGATCCTTCAACTTTTCCTAATACGGTAACTGGCACTTCCAAACCACGTAGATGTGCTTCCAGCGCAGACGCTTTATCCGGCGATGCAGATAACAAAATACGGGACTGGCTTTCGCTAAACAAGGCATGGTCAGGACGCAAAGTCGTTTCTACGTTGACCTGTGCTCCCAATCCGCCGCTAATCCCGGATTCCGCAAGCGCTACAGCCAATCCGCCCTCTGCCAAATCATGCGCAGATTGTACCAATCCGCCCTGAATCGCTCCCAGTACCGCAGTCAGCAGCTTTTTCTCTACGTTCAAATCCAGCTCAGGAGGGCGTCCCTCGGATACACCGTGTACGACAGCTTGGAACTCGCTACCTCCCAGCTCGGCCTTCGTTTCCCCCACCAAGAAAATCACATCACCCTCGGCTTTGAAGCCTTGTGTCGTAATATGATCTGTATCATGTACCAGACCTACCATACCAACAACAGGCGTCGGATAGATGGAGCCTTTGGTATTTTCGTTGTACAAGCTGACATTACCCCCGATAACAGGTGTATCCAGTACACGGCAAGCTTCAGCCATACCATCTACGGCTTTTTCCATTTGCCAGAAAATATCCGGCTTTTCAGGGTTACCGAAGTTCAGGTTATCTGTAATCGCCAAAGGCTCGCCGCCAGAACATACAATGTTACGTGCTGCTTCGCTAACTGCAATCCGTCCGCCTACCTCTGGATCCAGGTATACATAACGTCCGTTACAATCTGTCGTCATGGCGAGACCCTTACGAGTTCCACGCACGGTTACTACAGCTGCATCCGATCCCGGACGAACGGCTGTACTCGTGCGAACCATGTAGTCATACTGCTCGTATACCCATTTCTTACTAGCTACACTTGGTGAAGACAGCACCTTTTTCAGCGCACCGTTCAAATCTGTCACTTCTGCATAACGAAGTGTGTCAATAGCAGCATTTTGCTCATAATAAGCGGGGATTTCGGAAGGCTTGTCATAAATCGGGCATTCATCAACCAGTGCCGTCACTGGCATATCTCCGACCACTTCATTGTGATGGAACAAACGCAAACGACCGTCATCCGTCACTTTACCGACCTTGGCACAAATAACGCCCCAGCGCTCGAAAATTTCCAGTGCCTGTGCTTCATCCTTAGGCTCTACTACGAACAGCATCCGTTCTTGTGATTCGGACAGCATCATTTCATAAGGTGTCATACCCTCTTCACGCTGCGGTACCTGATCCAGATACAGCTCCAGGCCGTTGCCAGCCTTACTCGCCATCTCCGCGCTGGAGCAGGTGAGTCCTGCGGCACCCATATCCTGAATACCCAGCACAATACCACTATCGATCAGTTCCAGACATGATTCCATAACCAGCTTCTCCATAAAAGGATCGCCTACTTGAACCGCAGTCCGGTTCGCTTCAGATTCTTCTGTCAGCTCAACCGATGCGAATGTCGCTCCGTGAATCCCATCACGACCTGTCGGTGGGCCCACATAGAACACCGGGTTACCGACCCCTTTAGCAACACCACGCTGGATTTTATCATGGTCAATCAGTCCGACACACATTGCATTAACAAGCGGGTTGCCTTCGTAGCTTTCATCAAATACAACCTCGCCACCTACAGTCGGAATACCGATACAGTTCCCGTAGCCCGCAATACCAGATACCACATGCTCGAACAAATATTTCACACGGTCGCTCTCCAGCTTGCCAAAACGCAGAGAGTTCAACACCGCAACGGGTCTTGCACCCATGGAGAAAATATCACGGATGATACCGCCTACCCCAGTCGCTGCCCCTTGAAAAGGCTCCACAGCCGACGGGTGGTTATGGCTTTCGATTTTAAATACAACCGCTTGGTTATCACCGATATCTACAATGCCTGCGCCCTCACCGGGTCCCATCAGCACTCGTGGACCGCTCGTTGGAAAACGACGCAATAACGGCTTGGAGTTTTTGTAAGCACAATGCTCTGACCACATGACACTGAATACACCAATCTCCGTATAATTCGGCTGACGTCCCATGAATTCACAGATCAACGCATATTCGCTATCCGACACACCCATCTGCTGGTACAGTTTATGCTCGGCAACCTGCTCTGCCGTTGGTTCCTTAGCGGACACTTGCTGCGCCATGTCGATCCCTCCATGCGTTCAAAATAGATGTAAACATACGTTTGCCGTCATCCGTTCCGAGCAATGCGTCCACCGCGCGTTCAGGGTGAGGCATCATGCCCAGCACGTTTCCTTGTTCATTACAAATCCCTGCGATATCCGTCATGGAACCGTTTGGATTATCTTTATACGTAAATACGATCTGGTTATTCGCCTGCAAGCGAGCCAGCGTCTCATCATCACAGTAATAGTTGCCTTCGCCGTGTGCGATCGGAATGACGATCTTTTCACCAGCAGCGTAATCTTTAGTAAAAGGTGTTTGGTTATTCGCAACCTGCAACACCGTATCCCGGCATAGGAATTTCATCGACAGATTACGGCGTAAAGCCCCTGGCAACAGACCGGCTTCGGTCAGAATTTGAAAACCGTTGCAAATACCCAAAATATATTTGCCCTCGGCAGCCGCTTTCGCAACTTCCTTCATCACCGGAGCAAACCGGGAAATCGCGCCGCAACGCAGGTAATCCCCGTAGGAGAAGCCTCCTGGAACAAGAATACAATCATAAGGCGACAGATCCGTCGCAGTATGCCAAACATAATCGACAGGTTCACCGACCGTGTCCTCTACCGCCTTATAGCAGTCAATATCACAGTTGGAGCCCGGAAAAACCAGAACTGCAAATTTCATGGAATCAGCCCTCCAGTTCGTAGCGGTAGTCTTCAATGACCGTGTTGGCCAACAGCTTTTCGCACATCTCAATGATGCGCTTTTCAGCACTCTCGCGGTCTGTTGTATCCAGATTCAATTCCATATACTTACCAATTCTGACGCTGTCCACTTCTCCGAAACCCATAGAATGCAGTGCGCCTTGCACCGCAACCCCCTGCGGGTCCAAAACGCTTTGCTTAATCGTGACATAGACTGTTGCTTTCATCATGTTCCTTCAGTTCCTCCTCCGAATGAGTGAATCCTATTGGTTGAATTATGATTACTATTTACTGTGCCGTCAGACGCCGCCAAATATCCGTATATCTTGCAGTTGTTTCTTCTACGACCTCAGCAGGCAATGGATCGGGCTCGCTATTCTTGTCCCAACCAGATGATGCCAAATAGCTTCGTACCGGCTCCTTGTCCATGCTGTCAATCTCAACATCCAGCTCATACTTTTCCTGGGCCCAAAAACGGGATGAATCTGGCGTGAAAATCTCGTCAATCAGAATCACCTTACCGTTAACAAGACCAAACTCAAACTTGCAATCGGCTAAAATAATCCCCCGCTTCTCGCAGAAAGCACGTGCAAATTCGTACAACGCCAAGCTCTTTTCCTCAAGCTCACCTGTTAGTTCCACCCCGACCAGTTCTTTCATTTGATGAAGTGAAATGTCCTCGTCGTGTCCAACATCATTTTTTGCAGCTGGTGTAAATAAAGGCTTGGGAAAGCGCTCATTTTTACGTAGCCCCTCTGGCAATGGAATGCCGTTCACCTCACCGTTCTGCTCATACTGACGCCAGCCGCCTCCGGTAATATATCCGCGCACCACACACTCAATGTCGATGCGTTCAGCCTTCAGCGTGACCATGATCCGGTCCTTCAGCAACTCTTTATTCTGTTCGTCGATCACATGCCCGAGCTTGTTCACATCAGTGTGCACGACATGGTTTTCCAACAAGTCTTTCGTCTGCTCAAACCAGAAAGCGCTGAGCTTATTCAGCACATTTCCCTTTTCGGGCACGGGTGGCTCTAACACATAATCAAAAGCCGAAATTCGGTCCGTCACGACAATCAGAAAATGCTCTCCGAGATCATACAGTTCACGCACCTTGCCTTTGTACAAGAGCGGCGCATGGATCAGACCTTCGGCAGTAGACAATGACATTTCATTACACCTCTTTCATAGAAGTTGCCCCTCCTAAATCCTCCCCTCAGGGAGAACTCCCAGGGCTGCTGCCCTCGGGACTCCCGCAAGGTTGGCTGGTGAGCCGGGTGAGGGCGTTTATTATGTGACTCGAGTGGTATGAGCGCGTTTCGCCGGATGAAGGCTTGTTGGCACAAGCTTTCATCCAGCAACGCTTTTACGTCGGTACAAAATAGCGTTTTTACGCGTATGCCGCCGCAATACCATTCGGCCCGTGGCCGTAGCACGGCATGCCGTGCAGCGAGCATTCTGGCTTCGCCTGTTGTGCGCATGTGTTACGCTGCGCACGGATACGGTGGCTCAAGGCTTCACTTCTTGAGCCTGCGCGTTCTCGGGAGGGCAGCGGGCTGTTTGCTGCGCAAATTCGGCAGCCCTCCCGAGAACGTTGCTCAGCGATAGCAAAAGCAGTGGAACACGCTTTTCCATCGCTCTTGGGGTGGTGCGGCATCTTATGTGCCGCACCTTCCCAAGTTCTGCTCCCACACGAAGGTTGGTGCTGGAAGCAGCGGAGCGGACGGAATCGTTCTGGAGAAGCGTTAGCGCTTGCCTTTGCCTCTGGATTCCAACCTTTGCAGGTTTTCCAATTCAGGAATCCAGGGGCAACAGCAATCGGAAGAATGATCCGTTCGCAGAGCGGCCTCACCACGCAGCAACCTTCCCTCCTACTCCCCTAATCCCAGCTTTTTGAAGATCGTATCCACGTTCTTCAGATGCCAGGCTGGGTTAAAAGCATCCTCGATTTCGTCTGCGCTGAGCACGGCAGTAATTTCCGGGGTGGCCTCGACGATATCGCGGAACTGGCGTTGCTCTTCCCACGCCTGCATAGCACGCGGCTGCACGGTATCGTAGGCTTTTTCACGACTAAAACCTTTATCGATCAGCTTCGTCATAATACGACCGGAGAACGGTACGCCGTACGTACGCGCCATATTGCGCTTCATATTTTCAGGGAAGACCGTCAGATTTTTCACGATATTGCCAAAGCGGTTCAGCATGTAGTTCAACAGCATCGTGGCATCCGGCAGAATAATGCGTTCTACGGAAGAATGCGAAATGTCGCGTTCATGCCATAGGGTTACGTTCTCATACGCCGATACCATATGCCCGCGAATCACACGTGCCAGACCGGAGATGTTTTCACTTCCGATCGGATTGCGTTTATGCGGCATCGCGGAAGATCCTTTTTGACCCTTGGCAAAGGCTTCCTCCACCTCACGGAATTCACTCTTTTGCAGAGCACGGACTTCTGTAGCAAATTTGTCCAACGATGTGGCGATCAACGCTAACGTTGCCATGTATTCGGCATGACGGTCGCGCTGTAGCGTCTGTGTAGAAATCGGTGCAGGCTTGGTACCCAGCTTGCGGCATACAAATTCTTCTACAGACGGGTCAATGTTGGCGTATGTCCCAACTGCACCGGACATTTTACCGTATTGTACTTGGTCAGCGGCAAAACGAAAGCGTTCCAGATTGCGCTTCATTTCCTCGTACCACAATCCCATCTTCAGTCCGAATGTGGTCGGCTCGGCATGCACTCCATGTGTACGTCCCATCATTGGTGTATGCTTGTAAGCCAATGCCTTTTCCTTCAAAATTTCAATAAAATTCAAGATATCGCGTTCCAGGATTTCATTCGCCTGCTTTAACAGGTAGCCCAGTGCCGTATCAACTACGTCTGTAGAGGTTAGACCGTAATGTACCCATTTGCGCTCATCTCCAAGACTTTCAGACACCGTGCGAGTAAAAGCAATAACATCATGTCTTGTCTCCTGCTCAATTTCATATATCCGTTCAATATCAAAACTTGCATTCTTACGTAGAGCCACAGTATCCTCTTTTGGAATAACCCCTAATTCCGCCCAAGCTTCACAGGCACACAGCTCTACTTCCAGCCACGCTTTAAATTTATTTTCTTCCGTCCAAATCGCTCTCATTTCCGGTCTGCTATAGCGTTCGATCATGACTATTTATCCCCCCAAATATTGGTTTGTTCAATCCATTCCAGCGCTTGTTCCGCATCCTGGCACAGTAGATTAATATGTCCCATCTTTCGGCCTGGCTTGGCTTCACTTTTTCCATACAAATGCAGCTTGGGTACAACATCCAACCTTTCAGCTTCAACATCCGATTGCACAAACCGCCGAACCACATCCTCCAAATGCTCACCTAGCACATTGACCATCACGACGGAAGTCAGCAGCTTCGTGCTGCCCAAGGGTAAACCGCAAATCGCACGTATGTGCTGCTCGAATTGCGACGTGGCGCATGCCTCCATCGTGTAATGACCGGAGTTATGCGGTCGTGGTGCCAACTCATTAACGTACAATTGTCCGTCTTCGGTGACAAACATCTCCACAGCGAGCAGTCCCACCGCACCCAGCGACTCTGCCACAGCTAGCGCTAACTTTCCCGCTTCCTCCTGAACAGGTTCTGGCACGCGCGCAGGTACAATCGACGTGTGCAAAATGTTGTTCACGTGAATGTTTTCCGCAGGTGGAAAGGCTTTAGCTTCACCGTTCGTGCTGCGAGCTACAATCACCGAGATTTCGCAGCGAAAACGAATGAACTGTTCCAATACCAGTTCCGCACCGTCTCCTGCCAATTGTTCGTAGGCAGCTAAGGCTTCCTCCGGTTGGCGAATGACCACTTGTCCCTTGCCATCATAACCACCGACTGCTGTCTTGAGCACACACGGTACACCCAGTTCAGCTACCGCTTGGGCCATATCCGCAGGACTACTAATTTCACGATACGGAGCGACAGGGACACCAGCAGCTTCAATAGAACGCTTTTCACGAAGACGATGCTGTGTTGTGTACAAAAGACTGCTGCCTTGCGGCACGCTGGATTCCTGTTCCAAAAGTGCAGCCACATCTGCGTCCACATTTTCAAACTCATACGTGATCACATCGCACCGACCAGCCAACTCTCTGGCCGCAAGCTCATCATCATAGGCAGCACGGATTTGTTCTGACACCTGTCCACACGGGCTATCAGGTGCAGGGTCCAGCGTCACAAAACGATATCCTAGGTTTGTCCCTGCTAGCACAAGCATTCTGCCCAGCTGTCCGCCTCCTAGAAGTCCAATCGTTGTACCTGGAGGACGGATGCGACCTGCAGATTCACATGCCTCATTCATAGTGAGTCACTGCCTTCCAGCACCTCATCACGGATACGGTCGCGTCTTGCCACAACCCGCTGACTTATCTTTTCGTCAAAAGCGCCTAATATTTGTGCGGCCAGCAGCCCTGCATTCGTAGCGCCTGCCTTACCGATTGCCACAGTGGCAACCGGAATACCACCCGGCATCTGCACAATGGAGAGCAAGGAGTCTAGACCATTCAGAGCCTTCGACTGGACAGGCACACCAATGACTGGCAAGGATGTCTTCGCAGCCACCATCCCTGGCAAATGCGCTGCCCCACCCGCTCCAGCAATAATGACCTTTAATCCACGCCCGGCGGCCTCTTCTGCAAAACGAAACATTAAATCCGGTGTACGATGGGCTGAAACTACCTTTTTCTCATATCCGATTTCAAGCTCGTCCAGCACAGCACATGCATGCTGCATGGTGTCCCAGTCTGATGTGCTGCCCATAATGACAGCGACCTGCACTGACATGTCCTTCACTCCCTGTTTATCAATAAGCGCCAAAAATCCGGCACTCGAAAATAACGTTATTTTCAAGACACCGGACTACGAAAAAACAAACGACAGAGCCTCTTAAAGGCAAGCCAAAAGCAAGCCTCTTCCACCGCATCCAATGCGGCTTCAGCCGTATGTCTCCCGTAGTCCGGAAATTTAAGGTTTCCAGGTAGAAACTTCCGGGCCATATCCCCGGCATTATACGAGTTAGCATTGTGCCTATTCCATACCCGACGATATTCTTTACAAGTATGATCGCGGTCTGTTTCGGCTCAAACATGTGTACCTTATTAAATTGTACCTAAAGTTCATTTTTTATCGACAATACACTTCCTAGTTTAACAATTCCCTACACCTTATGTCAACTTGAAAACGAACATTACAATAATCATGCAATAGAATGTTCGTGTTTAACAAAATCAACACCCTTATATACCCACAGGTCAGGACTATTGTATTACGTTTAGCTATCTATTACCTATCCTGATAACAGCGAGCGTACCGCATTCCACTGACAAAAATAAAAGTCGGCACTCCCTATACAGGCAGTAAACCGACTTTTACTTTCTTATTCAGTTATTTTACGACCAGCACAGGAATACGCGCATGCTGCACCACATTGTGGCTTACGCTACCCAATACAAATTCACGGATACCACCTAAACCGCGGCTACCGATCACAATCACATCGAAGCCATTCTCATTGGCATAATCCAAAATGACTTCGGCTGGTGAACCTTGAATGAGCTCCACCTTGGCATCTACACCTTGCTCAGCAAGCCGCTTTTTAACTTCTTCGGTAGTTTGTTCGGCCAAATCGTAATATTCTTTATTTATCGAAGCCGGAATTGGCGCCAAACCTTCGCCCATAAAAATCCGTGGAAAATCAAATGCGGTTACCACCTCAAGCTGCGAGGACGATGATGTCTTGACTAATTCGGCTGCCTTCAGCAAAGCCTTGTTGGATGCATCCGAACCGTCATAAGCAAGCAATACTTTTGAAAATAGCATAATACGCACCTCTTCCTCATTCGGTTTGTTGATTCAAAGCCTGAAATATGTACTCCTGTTGTTGTTCATTCCATGACATCACTGGATGGCTGGAATAGTCTTCTCACTCATCATTAAACTTCCCTATGAGAAGCTAAACTCCTCGCCTTACCTTAAAAAATAACCATACAACAATGCGTTCATGAATAGCAACGCCGGAATACCTAATCTGAAACTCATATGCCGTGTTTTATGGCGTTTACGGTACATGGCTATTAGCACGCCTAAGGCTCCCCCGATCAGGGCCAGGAAAAACAACGTCCGTTCAGGTACACGATCACGATGTTTACGTGCTCTCTTTTTATCTTCCGACATTACCAGATAGCCTACTGCATTGATAAACAGCAGCCATACCAACAAGCCTGTCTGCAATGTCTCTCCCCCTTTTGCACACCGTACCAAGTTCAGGTATTAGGCCTTATATATCGTTCTCCCCTCATTATAACCCCACCCCTTTTACAGAAACAACGCCTCCCTTGACTTGGATAGCGTTTTTGCGGAAATAGTAAGGTGGCATAAGGGCGATCCCCGAGTGCATCTATTTCGTCTTAAAGGAGGAACTGCAATGGAAAGCACCCATGAATACGTTGAAAAGCTGCGAGAAAATGCTAAAAAGGCAGAACGCAACCGTAAACAAGGAAAAGGAACTCCCAGCGCCAGCCTGCCGACAAAACAGCATAGCAAAAACCCCTGATCATGGGATCTGTATTCAGCTGTAGAACCATGTTATTAACGTAAAATATCAACTTTACCTTGTCGTTCTCATTGAATGAAGTTAAAGGTAAACTCAGTTGTTCACCTTTCAACAAAAACAACAAGCAGACTCCTTATGAGATTTCTGCTTGTTGTTTTGTTTTTGCAAACATTTTTTATTCAGCCGTGGTCTTTACCTTAAACAACCGACTGTTCATCTTACTACATACACCCACCATACAATAATAAGGCGGTTACATTGATAATGGATTGGTTTTAAAGTTATATTTTCTAACATAGATATTGACTAAAAACATTTTTACACTCTATAATTCGTGATATTAACTTAATCCGACAAAATATTTGTCAGTTAATCTATCATCATATTTGAGGTTTAAGATTGGAGAGGAGCTTTATATGACTAACATGAAAAAAATGACGATGATTCCCCTGTTGGCCAGCTTTATTCTCGGAGGTACCTTATGGAGTGGTGGATTTACCGCCAACGCTGCGGCAGCAGCTACAACCAGCACAACTGCACCTACTTCTACCACTATAACTTCGGACAAATCCGAAAAACCACAAACCAATCATTTACCCAATATTAAAATACTTGCCACGGGAGGGACCATTGCAGGATCATCTGCCGTCAACACGGATACAACCGGCTACAAAGCAGGCGCGTTGGGAGTGGAAACTCTAATCAATGCCGTTCCTGAGATGAAAAGTATTGCAAATGTCAGTGGTGAGCAAGTTGTTAATGTAGGTAGCCCCGATGTTAATAATGAGATCCTCTTAAAACTTGCCAAGCGCACCAATGAACTGCTTGCCAAAGACGATGTAGATGGCATTGTCATTACACATGGTACAGATACATTAGAAGAAACAGCTTATTTCCTCAATCTTGTTATCAAAAGCGATAAGCCAGTAGTTGTCGTTGGCTCCATGCGTCCAGCTACTGCCATCAGTGCCGATGGTCCCTTCAACCTCTATAATGCAGTGAAAGTCGCCGGGGCTTCGGCCTCTAAAGGTCAGGGCGTACTCGTCCTGCTGAACGACCGTATCGGTGCAGCAAGATACATCACCAAAACGAACACAACAGCAGTCGATACGTTCAAATCTGTGGAGCAGGGATACCTTGGAGCTGTTGTGGGCGATCAAGTGTACTACTACAACAAATCCACACACAAGCATACGACTTCTTCTGTATTCGACATCTCTAACCTGACTCAACTGCCACAAGTAGATATTTTATACGAATATCAAAACAATGGTCGCTATCTGTATGATGCAGCCGTAGCAGCTGGTGCCAAGGGTATTGTCGTAGCTGGTTCCGGTAATGGTTCCTTGTCCAAGACCTCCTCAGAAGGCGCAGAGGCCGCAGGTAAAAAAGGAATAATCATTGCCCGCTCCAGCCGCGTGGGAAGTGGAGTGGTATCACCGTCAACAAAAGACGCGGCATCGAACTTTGTATCGACCGATTCACTCAATCCGCAAAAAGCACGGATTTTGCTCATGCTTGCTTTGACCCAAACACACGATGTTAACCAAATTCAATCCTTCTTTAATGAATACTAAGAACATTTATCCCAAATCAAATAAATACAACATCCTTATTATGAAAAAGAAGCAGCGATTACGGTTGATCACCGTAACTGCTGCTTTTTTTGCAAGACAAGTCTAGCATTAATAACTACTTCATCTAATATCCAATCGTCTTGGTTCTATACAGTAATCCATCGTCCCTCCCACGCAGCATCAAGACTGCTGTTTGGGAATCCCATTCAAGCTTGGAGGATATTTCGCTTGCTTCTCTGGATGAGCAGCAATTTCCTCCTCCAGTATGCTTGATTTATTTTGCTGATTATTGATTTTAAGCGGTTTATGTTTGGGCATAAATACTCACCTCCTCGGATTACCATGCCAAGGAGTGATCGTTTTTATACCGACATGCACCTACTGATTATGTTGACTGCAGCACTTTTGGTCATCCGTTATTTGCCCTGCTTTTGTTCCATCGCTGCTTTTAGCAAATCACCCAAACTGGAGCCAAAAGATTCCTGCTTTTCAAATTGTCTTACTAGCTTTTGCTGTTCCCGTTTGTTTACCCGTTGCTTGTCCTTATCCAACGTCTCGGTAATTCCGCAGGGCAGGCATCTTACATACAATCCTGCTTTGCCCTCTTTCATTTCCATTTTCTTATGACACTGCGGGCAACGTCGATTGGACAAACGTTTTTCCCCTGAACGACGGTAACCGCAATCCGCACTTGGACATACAAGGAACTTACCTTTCTTGCCCTTCTTCTCCAATAGCTTTGTACCACAATCTGGACAATGACTATTCGTCACATTATGAGGCTTGTACTCCGCACTGCTATTTTTCACAGTGGAAACCAGCTCTTTCGCCATAGCACGAATAGAATTCAAAAACGGTTCCGGTTGTCCTTGACCACGAGCAATCCGTTCCAGCTCCGCTTCCCAACGTGCCGTCAGCTCAGGCGTTCGAAGCTGTGGAGCTGCCAGTTCAATCAGTTGCTTACCTTTCCCGGTTGGATGCATTACGTTCCCCTGACGCTCAATCGTATCCGAGCTGACAAGCTTTTCAATCAGATCGGCACGAGTAGCAGGAGTACCCAGTCCATGCTTTTCCATCTGAGCGAGCAGGGCTGCTTCCGTATACCGCTTCGGCGGCATCGTTCGCCCAGCTCGTACAAGACAACGCTGTAACCGGACGGAATCTCCTTTTTGCAGCTCAGGTAAAATAACGCCCCGTCCATTGTTTTCCCCATCCTCTGCTTCTTCATCATCCATATCATAATGGTTCGCGTCATATACAGCACGCCATCCGCTATCTTTTACCGTTGTGCCTTTTACCTGAAACGTCTCCTGCTCCACCGTAACTGATACGGCTACAGCATCATAACGTGCAGGTGGATAGAATAGACTGATAAACCGTCGTGCAATCAGATCATACAGCTTACGTTCCTCTGGGCTCAACTGATTAAGCAATAATGTCTGCTCAGTAGGAATAATCGCATGATGATCCGTGACTTTACTGTCATCCACAATTCGCTTTGTGATCGGCAGGTTGTTACGCAATAGCGGGCGTGCCAAGGAAGCATACGGACCTACTGCTACACTACTGAGCCTTTCCTTAAGGGTATCCACCATATCGGATGTCAGATAACGGCTGTCCGTACGTGGATAGGTCACCAGCTTATGCTGCTCATACAGACGCTGAAGCAGATTGGACGTCTGTTTGGCCGAAAAGCCGTAACGTTGGTTAGCATCTCTTTGCAGCTCCGTTAAATCATACGCTAGCGGGTGAGGCTCGTTCTTTTCGCTCTTTTTAACACTGGCAACTGTGCCTTTGGCCCCCTCAAGTCTACGGCGCAAAGCCTCTGCTTGAGTGCGGTCAAACATGCGTGAATCCCCGCTTTCTGCCCGCCAAGTTGCCTGAAAATCGCCGAAGTCCGCCGTCAAAGTATCATATTCCTGAGAACGGAATTCGGTAATTTCTTTCTCACGCTCCATAATCATCCCCAGCGTTGGTGTTTGGACTCTTCCCGCCGAAAGTTGGGCGTTATAACGACAAGTCAACGCGCGAGTTACATTGAGACCAATCATCCAGTCTGCTTCAGCTCTACAGCGAGCCGATTCATATAAACGATCAAACTGCTGACCAGGCAATAGCTTTGCGAAACCTGCTTTAATCGCCTTGTCCGTCTGCGAAGAGATCCATAAGCGCCGGAAAGGCTTTTTCCAGTTTGCCATTTGGATGATCCAGCGTGCCAACAATTCTCCTTCGCGAGCAGCATCTGTTGCCACGATAAGCTCTCCAATGTCCTGCCGCTTCATGAGTTGCTGCACAGCTTTGAACTGATGATTACTTTCGCGCAGCACCTTTAACTTTGAACTCTTCGGAAGAATAGGCAGGTCCTCCAAATTCCAGGTCGCATACTTAGAATCGTAATCCTCCGGCTCTGCTAAGCCGACCAAATGTCCCAGTGCCCACGTCACCACGTACTGGGGTCCTTCTATATAACTTTTATGCTTCTCGCGGCTACCCATCACACGTGCAATCTCTCTGGCCACGGACGGTTTTTCTGCCAATACCAATACCTTCATGTTACGCTCCTTTCTCTCATAGTGTTAATTATACCATCCTGCCATCTTACGATAAATTCTAATACCAACGGCTCTTATTAACATGATCGTACATACTATTGCTATTACTTCTACATGGGTTAAGATAACTTACAAATCAGGCACACTCCATTTTAATAGCAGACCCGCATAGGTGAGGCCTCCGCCAAATCCATATAACAACACATGTTGTCCATACCGTAAACGTCCATCATCCAAACCACACTGCAAAGCCAACGGGATGGATGCCGCCGATGTATTGCCATACAATTCTACGCTTGTCAGCGTTTTTTCCAAAGGTACTGTACTTCTTTCACATATGGACTCGATCATTCTCAAATTAGCACTATGAGGTACAAACCAGTCAAGATCCTCTTTCTGCATATTTGCCTTATCCAATAATCGTTCGATTCCCGTTGGAACAGAGCGAACAGCCCATTTATAAACCTCACGTCCATTTTGAGCAATAAATCCATGGTCTTGCAGCTTCTCTCCATCCAAATGATCAGATAATCCCACTCGGTAAAGATGTGCTCCCCCATGCCCATAAGTACCTATATCTGAAGTTAAAAATGATCCTTCATCCTCGTCATATTCAACAAGCGCAACCCCTGCACCATCTCCAAAAAGTATACACGTCGTCCGATCCGTATAATCTGTAATTTTGGACAACGTTTCGGCTCCCACTACCAGCACCTTACGATGCAGACCACCCGTAATAAGGCCATTTGCCAAATGAAGTCCATAGGAAAAACCTGCACATGCTGCACTAATATCCATTGACCCTGTATTCGGAATATCAAAATGAGCCTGAATACGTGAAGCCGTGCTCGGAAAGTAGTAATCAGGTGTACTAGTCGCTACAATGATCATCTCAACATCGTTTATATTTACGTCATACAGGTTAATCATACGTGTAATAGCTTGTATGCATAAATCAGATACATATTGATCTTCAGCCGCAATGCGTCTTTCACGCATGCCCGTTCTTTGTACAATCCACTCGTCACTAGTATCCACAAGCTTCTCCAAGTCAGCGTTCGTCAAAATCCGTTCAGGTACATAAGTGCCAAAGGCCGTAAGCTTAGCTTTTGAATTCAACAATCTGATCACTCTCCTTTGTAATCCTTATTCACATTATAACACCAGATACTAATACCTGGTACTAAATTATTTTAAAACCGTCTTCTTATTACTAGTTAATATCCACTTATCCAGTTAAACTTATAACAAGCTCAATTTAAATAAAATCCCACTGCCTTTTAACGCAAAAAAAGACCATGATCTTATGAAGATCATAGTCTCTTTTGCTTGTTGCTTGGCGACGTCCTACTCTCCCAGGACCCTGCGGTCCAAGTACCATCGGCGCTGGAGGGCTTAACGGTCGTGTTCGGGATGGGTACGTGTGGAACCCCTCCGCTATCGCCACCAAACATGAATTTGCTACGCAAATTCTTCCGTATTGAAACTCGGTTCATCACAGCTGTGTGAATGAATTTCAATGCGTATTTCGTATGTATTTCTACATACCTTCAAGGTTACACCCTGAAAACTGGATCCGAAACTCTTTTGCGTTTTATCTTAGGATAAGCCCTCGACCGATTAGTATTGGTCAGCTCCATGCATTACTGCACTTCCACCCCCAACCTATCTACCTCGTCGTCTTCAAGGGGTCTTACTAATTGGGAAATCTCATCTTGAGGGGGGCTTCACGCTTAGATGCTTTCAGCGCTTATCCCTTCCGTACATAGCTACCCAGCGGTGCTCCTGGCGGAACAACTGGTACACCAGCGGTACGTCCATCCCGGTCCTCTCGTACTAAGGACAGCTCCTCTCAAATTTCCTACGCCCACGACAGATAGGGACCGAACTGTCTCACGACGTTCTGAACCCAGCTCGCGTACCGCTTTAATGGGCGAACAGCCCAACCCTTGGGACCTACTTCAGCCCCAGGATGCGATGAGCCGACATCGAGGTGCCAAACCTCCCCGTCGATGTGGACTCTTGGGGGAGATAAGCCTGTTATCCCCAGGGTAGCTTTTATCCGTTGAGCGATGGCCCTTCCATGCGGTACCACCGGATCACTAAGCCCGACTTTCGTCCCTGCTCGACTTGTAGGTCTCGCAGTCAAGCTCCCTTCTGCCTTTGCACTCTTCGAATGATTTCCAACCATTCTGAGGGAACCTTGGGGCGCCTCCGTTACTCTTTAGGAGGCGACCGCCCCAGTCAAACTGCCCACCTGACACTGTCCTCGCACCGGTTTACGGTACCAAGTTAGAACCTAGATACGATCAGGGTGGTATCCCAAGGATGCCTCCCTTCAAGCTGGCGCTCAAAGTTCGACGGCTCCCACCTATCCTGTACAGATCGTACCCAAATTCAATATCAAGCTGCAGTAAAGCTCCATGGGGTCTTTCCGTCTTGTCGCGGGTAACCTGCATCTTCACAGGTATTAAAATTTCACCGGATCTCTCGTTGAGACAGCGCCCAAGTCGTTACGCCATTCGTGCGGGTCAGAATTTACCTGACAAGGAATTTCGCTACCTTAGGACCGTTATAGTTACGGCCGCCGTTTACTGGGGCTTCGGTTCATAGCTTCGCCCGAAGGCTTACCACTCCCCTTAACCTTCCAGCACCGGGCAGGCGTCAGCCCGTATACTTCGCCTTGCGGCTTCGCACAGACCTGTGTTTTTGCTAAACAGTCGCTTGGGCCTTTTCACTGCGGCCCCCTCGGGCTATTCACCCTACCGAGGCACCCCTTCTCCCGAAGTTACGGGGTCATTTTGCCGAGTTCCTTAACGAGAGTTCTTCCGCGCGCCTTAGAATTCTCTTCTCGCCTACCTGTGTCGGTTTGCGGTACGGGCACCTTCTCCTGGCTAGAGGCTTTTCTTGGCAGTCTGAGATCATGACCTTCGCTACTACAATTTTCGCTCCCCATCACAGCCCAGCCTTAACGATGTGCGGATTTGCCTACACATCAGCCTCACTGCTTAGACGGACATCCATCCGTCCGCGTCACTACCCTACTGCGTCACCCCATCGCTCATAACGGATTACGGTGGTACAGGAATTTCGACCTGTTGTCCTTCGACTACGCCTATCGGCCTCGCCTTAGGTCCCGACTTACCCTGAGCGGACGAACCTTCCTCAGGAACCCTTAGGCTTTCGGCGGATCTGATTCTCACAGATCTTTTCGTTACTCATACCGGCATTCTCACTTGAATGCAGTCCAGCGCTCCTTACGGTACACCTTCAACCCGCATTCAACGCTCCCCTACCCCTGATGCAAGCATCAAGCCATAGCTTCGGTGGTGTGTTTAGCCCCGTTACATTTTCGGCGCAGAGTCACTCGACCAGTGAGCTATTACGCACTCTTTCAATGGTGGCTGCTTCTAAGCCAACATCCTGGTTGTCTGTGCAACTCCACATCCTTTCCCACTTAACACACACTTGGGGACCTTAGCTGATGGTCTGGGCTGTTTCCCTTTCGACAATGGATCTTAGCACTCACTGTCTGACTCCCGGAACTAAATCTATGGCATTCGGAGTTTGACTGAGCTTGGTAACCCTTGCGGGCCCCGCACCCAATCAGTGCTCTACCTCCACGATTCTATTTTCCGAGGCTAGCCCTAAAGCTATTTCGGGGAGAACCAGCTATCTCCGGGTTCGATTGGAATTTCTCCGCTACCCCCACCTCATCCCCGCATTTTTCAACATGCGTGGGTTCGGGCCTCCAGTGCGTGTTACCGCACCTTCACCCTGGACAGGGGTAGATCACCCGGTTTCGGGTCTACGTCCACGTACTCAAATCGCCCTATTCAGACTCGCTTTCGCTGCGGCTTCAGCTCTTCACCTTAACCTTGCACGGGAACGTAACTCGCCGGTTCATTCTACAAAAGGCACGCCATCACCCCTAGATCGGGCTCTGACTTCTTGTAAGCACACGGTTTCAGGATCTATTTCACTCCCCTTCCGGGGTGCTTTTCACCTTTCCCTCACGGTACTGCTTCACTATCGGTCGCCAGGGAGTATTTAGCCTTGGCAGATGGTCCTGCCGGATTCATACGGGGTTTCACGTGCCCCGCACTACTCGGGATCCGTCTCGGAGGGAACAAGTTTTGAACTACAGGGCTTTTACCTTCTCTGGCGGGCCTTTCCAGACCTCTTCATCTAACCGGTTCCTTTGTAACTCCATGTGAGACGTCCCACAACCCCAAGGAGCAAGCTCCTTGGTTTGGGCTAATCCGCGTTCGCTCGCCGCTACTGACGGAATCACTATTGTTTTCTCTTCCTCAGGGTACTTAGATGTTTCAGTTCCCCTGGTCTGCCTCTATTCTGCCTATGTATTCAGCAGAAAGTGACTGTCGATGAAGACAGCCGGGTTTCCCCATTCGGACATCCCCGGATCAAAGCTTGCTTACAGCTCCCCGAGGCTTTATCGTTGTTCGCCACGTCCTTCGTCGGCTCCTGGCGCCTAGGCATCCTCCGTGTGCTCTTTGTAGCTTAACCTAGTATTTACATCGTAAATACGATTTGCTTTGAATTTCGGTTCAACACTTACGTGTGAATGAAATTCAAGGCAGCTACCTTTATTTCACTTGTTTACACAAGATCAGCTTAAAGGAATATTCTAAAACGCAATTTCGTTTCGGTATCCAGTTTTCAAGGTACAATTCGCTTCATCGAAGCGAAACCCGATGAATATTTCGGTTCCACACGAACGTGTGAATGAAGTATTCGTCGAAGCTTGAGAGTTTGAGCTCTCAAAACTGAGCAACGAGTGAGTAAGTTCAGGATATTCATTTTATTCACACGAATGTGATGAACCGAATTGAATATCCGGTCGCAGGTACGTTATACCTGCTAATTTGAATGTTTCCATCGCAGGAAACGATTCTCCATAGAAAGGAGGTGATCCAGCCGCACCTTCCGATACGGCTACCTTGTTACGACTTCACCCCAATCATCTACCCCACCTTCGGCGGCTGGCTCCCTTGCGGGTTACCCCACCGACTTCGGGTGTTGTAAACTCTCGTGGTGTGACGGGCGGTGTGTACAAGACCCGGGAACGTATTCACCGCGGCATGCTGATCCGCGATTACTAGCAATTCCGACTTCATGTAGGCGAGTTGCAGCCTACAATCCGAACTGAGACCGGCTTTTCTAGGATTGGCTCCACCTCGCGGCTTCGCTTCCCGTTGTACCGGCCATTGTAGTACGTGTGTAGCCCAGGTCATAAGGGGCATGATGATTTGACGTCATCCCCACCTTCCTCCGGTTTGTCACCGGCAGTCTGCTTAGAGTGCCCAGCTTGACCTGCTGGCAACTAAGCATAAGGGTTGCGCTCGTTGCGGGACTTAACCCAACATCTCACGACACGAGCTGACGACAACCATGCACCACCTGTCTCCTCTGTCCCGAAGGAAAGCCATATCTCTACAGCGGTCAGAGGGATGTCAAGACCTGGTAAGGTTCTTCGCGTTGCTTCGAATTAAACCACATACTCCACTGCTTGTGCGGGTCCCCGTCAATTCCTTTGAGTTTCAGTCTTGCGACCGTACTCCCCAGGCGGAATGCTTAATGTGTTAACTTCGGCACCAAGGGTATCGAAACCCCTAACACCTAGCATTCATCGTTTACGGCGTGGACTACCAGGGTATCTAATCCTGTTTGCTCCCCACGCTTTCGCGCCTCAGCGTCAGTTACAGCCCAGAGAGTCGCCTTCGCCACTGGTGTTCCTCCACATCTCTACGCATTTCACCGCTACACGTGGAATTCCACTCTCCTCTTCTGCACTCAAGCTCCCCAGTTTCCAGTGCGACCCGAAGTTGAGCCTCGGGATTAAACACCAGACTTAAAGAGCCGCCTGCGCGCGCTTTACGCCCAATAATTCCGGACAACGCTTGCCCCCTACGTATTACCGCGGCTGCTGGCACGTAGTTAGCCGGGGCTTTCTTCTCAGGTACCGTCACTCTTGTAGCAGTTACTCTACAAGACGTTCTTCCCTGGCAACAGAGCTTTACGATCCGAAAACCTTCATCACTCACGCGGCGTTGCTCCGTCAGGCTTTCGCCCATTGCGGAAGATTCCCTACTGCTGCCTCCCGTAGGAGTCTGGGCCGTGTCTCAGTCCCAGTGTGGCCGATCACCCTCTCAGGTCGGCTACGCATCGTCGCCTTGGTAGGCCTTTACCCCACCAACTAGCTAATGCGCCGCAGGCCCATCCACAAGTGACAGATTGCTCCGTCTTTCCTCCCACTCCCATGCAGGAAAAGGATATATCGGGTATTAGCTACCGTTTCCGGTAGTTATCCCTGTCTTGTGGGCAGGTTGCCTACGTGTTACTCACCCGTCCGCCGCTAGGTTATGTAGAAGCAAGCTTCTACATAACCCCGCTCGACTTGCATGTATTAGGCACGCCGCCAGCGTTCGTCCTGAGCCAGGATCAAACTCTCCATTAAAGACCAACCGAAGCTGGTTTATAGAAAGAGCGATAAGCTCATTTTGAAACTGACGAGATAAAAAATATCTCTTGTTTGATTTTGCGAACAAAATCGTTTTACTCACTCGTTGTTCAGTTTTCAAAGATCAAACATTCATTTTGTTAATTCAGCACGTCGCTTCATCAACTCTTATATCATATCATGTCCGAACCAACTTAGCAAGCATTTTTTTAAAACGTTTTTTGTAACACTCGCTCGCAATATTGTATTTCTTGGCCGGAATTAGAATATACCATATACACATCCCGTTTGCAAGCATTTATTATGTGAAATTCATAATACTTTATATATTATTCATTTTCCTTCTATATAATAGCTCCGTTGTATCTATCTGCGTCTAACTACAAACAAAGAACCTCTTCCCTTAAGCAACAGGAAGAGGTTCTTTGTTCTATATCTACTGATTATTCTGAGCCCATAAAGGCAAAGCGGATTACTACAATAATAGCAAGCACCCACATGAGCCAGTGAATTTTAACTTTATTGCTGGTAAATAGATTACTGAATACAGCCAGTACAACGTAAGACAGGATACCAGCAGAAATACCATTCGCGATTCCACCTGTGAAAGGCATCAGCACGATAGTCAAAAATGCAGGAAACGCCAACAGAAAGTTATCCCAGTCGATGTTGCGAACCTGACTCATCATTAGGACCCCAACAATAATCAGAGCTGGAGCAGTAGCGGCAGAAGGCACGACCAGAGCCAACGGTGCAATAAACAGGGCCAACAAGAACAGAACACCTGTCGTTACAGCAGTCAGTCCGGTACGTCCGCCTTCTTCTACCCCTGCGGAGCTTTCTACGAATGCTGTAATCGTACTTGTACCCAATACAGCACCGGTACTTACGCCAACAGCATCCACCAGCATCGCTTTACCGATAATTTTCTCGCCTTTTTTCTTATCTTTCATTATACCCGCGCGAGTAGCCGTACCTACCAAGGTACCGAACGTATCAAACAACTCTACAAATGTGAAAATGAAAATGATATCAAACAGACCAATATGCAAAGCTGCTTTCAAGTCTAACTGGCCTACAGCCAAATTACTGAAATCAGGAATCCAGTTGCCTGTTGTCAAGCTACTCAGATTCGTTACTCCCATCGGAATACCGATTAATGTAGTAGCTACGATCCCAATCAGCAATGCACCTTTAACCCGAACGACCATCAGTGCTGCGATAATAAGCAATCCGATTAGGGCCAGCAGTGCATCCTTTTGATGTACCAGACTTCCCAAAATCAAATTAAAAGCATGACCCGGAACCGGTTGACCAACATCTGTCCCTGGAACGATACTCACCATAACCAGATTACAAAGCTTGAAGCCGACAATCGTAATAAACAAGCCGATACCCACTGTAATAGCTGTCTTTAAATTTTCCGGAACCGCAACAAGCAGCATCTGTCTTACTCGTGTCACGGTTAAAATCAGAAAGACGATACCGGATATAAATACAGCGCCAAGTGCCGCTTGCCAAGTAATCATGCCATTAGAACTCAGGACTACAGTCATAAAATAAGCATTCAAGCCCATACCCGGGGCCATGCCGATCGGCACATTAACGAATAACCCCATCAGGATGGTAACCAAACCTGCACCTACGGCCGTCGCAAAAAAGACAGCTTCACTGGGCATACCTGCTCCAGTCGGACCTAAAAAGGTATTGTTGACCACCAAAATATAAGCCATGGTCATAAAAGTAGTAATCCCCGCTATAATTTCTGTGCGGACGTTCGTGCCATGTTCCTTTAATTTAAAGAAACGCTCCATGAGTCGTAATTCCTCCTACGCAAAGCATACTCGTATTGTTGTCGTTCGTTTGAAGTAATATTCGCATTCAATGCGCTATATTATTACATTCGTTATTTTAGGCTCTCACCTACTGCTTGTCAACAGAAAAAGCGAATGTTACAAATTAAACATATATGTATTGTTCGGAAAACAGAAAACCCGCAAGCTATTATGCAGCTAACGGGTTATCATTTAAGGGAATCAGATGTTTTTGTACTTATCAAATGCATTCGCTGTGTCTGGGATATTCTCCAGATAAACGATCTTACCTTCCGCATCCAGCCGGGCCTTGTCCACTCCAGTAAGTGTATAAACTTCGCCTGTTGCTTTTTTACCACACACTGCCCATTTGGTTTGATAGGTATCAGGTTCTCTGGGTACAGGTTTCCAACCTTCATACATATGCTTGATTTCGAGCGATCCCTCAAAGAACATATTCAAGAAGCTTTTCCAACTGTTCATACCTTGTTTTCGATCACCATTCAATACAAACTCAATCTTCTCAGAAAAAAGGCTAATTAATCGCTCTCTACTCTTCTCGTCATCTTTTGCTAAATCATAGTAGTGAAAATAATCTTCTAAAATCTTCATCGTGCGCAATTCCATTCGTGCTGTATATGTGTATTCATCCTTATGAGAAGGTTATTGCAATTTTTCCAACAGCATGGTGGGTTTCGCTTAAAGCGTGTGCATCATATAAGCCTTTTTGCGAAAAAGGAAACGTCGCTCCCACTACCGATCTTACTTTCTTTTGCTCCAACAGGTCGGCAATTTCCTGCAGTTGCTGTCCGTTGGGCTCCAGCCATATATTTTTGGCCGTTACGTTGTACTCCTTTACCAGCTCTTCGTCAAAATTGCTCACAATGGATATGATCCGTCCAGTGCCCCTTTTCATTACCTTAAAGCTATTCTTCTGAACATCCCCGCCCATCGTATCGAACACCACGTCCACATCAGATAAAACTTCCTCAAAACGAGTTGTGTGATAGTCAATGATTTGGTCGGCTCCCAATGAAGCAAGCAATTCATGATTACGCTCACTGGCTGTAGTAATGACATAGGCTCCGGCTTGTTTGGCAAACTGGATAGCAAACATGCCTACGCCACCTGCACCTGCGTGGATTAATACTTTTTCCCCTTTGGTCAGTTGACCATGTGTAAAAAGCGCCTGCCAAGCAGTCAACCCCGCCAAAGGTACAGAAGCGGCTTCCTCCCAAGAAATTGAGGCAGGTTTACGCGCCAACAGGTGATCATCCACCAAGGTATACTCGGCATAAGTACCGAACCGTGTGGTGTCCGGGCGTGCAAACACTTCATCTCCCACTTTCCAATCGGTGACCTCGCTGCCTACTTCCGAAATAGTGCCGGCTACATCCCAGCCTAAAATAATCGGGAACTCCCAATCCATCATTTGTTTTAAGTAACCTTCACGCAACTTCCAGTCAATTGGGTTGATGGAGGTAGCCGCCACTTTGACTACAACCTGATGAGCCAGTGGTGTAGGAGTAGGCACTTCTCTTTCTTTCAATTCATCCTTGCTTCCATACTGATCTATAACGATGGCTTTCATATTCATTTCCTCCTCACATTTATATATTCTTCACATTGTTAGACATACGCTGTAGTACATCTGTCAAAGCCACAATTTCCTCATCTGTAAACTTACATAGCAGCTTTTCCTGGAAGGCTTGTCTTTGCTCTGACAAAACTTGCAGCTCTTGAACCCCTAATTCGGTCAAACGTATATAGGTCACACGCTTATCCTGCTCTTTTTTACTACGTAAAATCAGACCTTCCTCTTCCAGCCTTCGTAGATGTCGAGTCACTGCTGCACCATCCAGAACGAGCAGATGTTGGAGCTCTAGCTGGCTTAGTTCCTGACGATGGTCAATATGATACAAAATTTCAACCTTGGTAAAACTGGTTTTTAACTGTGCTTCAAAAGCGTTATTCATTTCTTTACACAAAAGATGCATGCGATAAAACAACTGACTTTTTTCAGAGCAATGTTCGATGACAAACCATCCTCCTAATACTTGACCTATCAATTGATATATCAAGTATTATACACCCTCACTAAAAATAAACAAGTCCTGAGACAAGTCTATATAGACAAATCCTACAATTCAAGAATACTCAAGCTAAACAAATAGCCTGAGCATTCTTGAATTGTATTAGATCGTATTATTGATTTCGATAAATTTATGTTCAATCGCTGTCATTTCGTGATTTGGCCGGGTTATTAAATATGTATCCATGTAGCCAAAGGTTGGGGAAGCGGGCAAATAGGATGTTACTTTGAATTGCCGCGCCAGCCTTTTGGACATAAGGGTGATTCCCATTCCCATCAAGGAAAATTCCACCATCGTATCAAACACACCGACCTCCACAACCTCGCCATGGGTCAATTGCATGTCCTGATACATCTTCTCTAAATACGTGAGGTACAGGCAGCCATCCGACAATATGATAATAGACGCTCCTTGGAGTACCTGTTTAAGATCCGAGCCTTCATGTATGCCTTTCCCCACCAGTACCAGTTCTTCACGGCATAATTTTTGATAATGAATATACGGGTTAGCGGGATACCCTGTAACAAAAGCAATATCGAGTTCGCCGTCAAGGATCAATCGCTCCATTTCCGTGGTGGTTCCGGTTTTTAATGTAACCGAAGCCTGCGGATACAGCTCATATACCTTCGTGAGCGCCCTCGTTGTTTCGCCCGCCACGATGGACTGCATGGTACCGATGCGCAGCTTTTCCTCCTGCGGTCTCATTTTCATCTCCGTGTCTTGCCACAGCAACAACATTTGCTTGAACTGAGCATATAAGATTTCTCCTGCAGGTGTCAGCTCCATACCCCGGGGCTTTCGGTAAAATAACGCTGTGCCGTAATGGGCCTCCAGCTTCTTTATTTTAGCCGTCATATTCGATTGCAGATGATTCAGCTTTTGGGCAGCTTCTGTCAGGCTTCTCAGCTCTGCCACCGAAACAAATGCCTGCATATTTTCAATATCCATCCCTTCACCTCCCATCAAATAAAATGATACCTATATCATAAACAAGCATTATTATTTATGAGTTAAGTGTATTATATTGACCTTGGACGCTACTTTCCGCCCTCATTTAAAAATTAGGAGGTATGGCAACATGGTAATAAAGAAGATTCGTGCAGGTATCGTAGGAGGTTCGATGAATAATAAATGGGCTAGTCAAACGCATATTCCGGCGTTGCTCAAGCACTCAAACCTGGATATCACTGCCGTCGGCACCTCCCGTATGGAGAGTGCACGACAAAGTGCAGAAGAAGTAGGTGCGGCACTGGCTTTTGATGATGCCAAAAAGCTCGCAGCTTCCGAGGATGTGGACATGGTCGTGGTGAGCGTAAAAGTTCCCCATCATTATGAGGCGGTGATGGCGGCAATTCAAGAGAGAAAGCATATTTTTTGTGAATGGCCCTTGGGGGCAAACACTGCGGAAGCTGCTGAAATGGTCGAGGCGGCGGCACTGGCAGGCATTCATCATACCGTCGGCTTGCAGGCACGGCAGGATCTTGAAGTGCAAACGATGAAAAAATTGGTGGAGAGCGGAGAGATTGGTGAAATTCTATCCTGTCATATGCAAGTAGCTACTTCCGGCAAAGGTGGACAAGTAAATCAGGACACTGCTTATTTGCTGAACAGAGCCAATGGCGCTAATCTGCTGACGATTAACGGCGGGCATTCTCTGGATGCGCTGCAATACATCGTTGGCGAATTCCGCGAGCTATCGGCCATCACATCATCTCGCTATAATGAAGCCACTATTCAGGAAACGGGTGAAGTCATTTCCAAGGATACAGCCGATCAGATTCTGATTCACGGACTATTGGAAAAGGGGGCGCCGATATCCGTTCACATTCAGGGCGGAGTGAATTCTAAGTTTGAGATAGAGATTCAGGGGAAAAGGGGTATTTTGCGATTGACACAGAATCCTTCGCTTGGGCATGTTCAATTTGGGAATCTGACGCTCGAAAAACTTGCGTACGATCCAAGCAGTACGCAGAGTCATGGTCCTAATGGGGCGTTTGAACAAATAAGTGTAACTGCTGAGCCTGATGGCGGACTGGATTTTCCAAAACAAGGGGTAACCCTGAATGTAGCCAAGGCTCATCATGTATTTGCCGAGGATATTTTGACGGGCACCCGTCTCGCTCCTGATTTCAACCACGCCTTAAAGCTGCATCAGCTACTGGATCGCATCGAGGAATCGGCTGCAACCGGGAAAAAGATTGTATGGTAAGGTAGAATTATAAAAAAAGAACATTCAGCACCACGATACATGTGGAATTGAATGTTCTTTATATTGTAATCAGTTTAAAATCCTACCCCACTCGATGGTGGTAATGCAGTGGACTTCCCTCCAGAAAAATTGCCTTTTTTTAATGAAGTCATGTGTTCTCAACTTTTATCCTGTCACCTTCAACCAAAATAACTTCCGCGTTGCTGATTGGATATAAATTTAATTGGCTGCCATATTCCTCAATGATGCTCTCCACCGCTTTTTTAAACGGGATGTTCGTATGGTGGGGGACTGGGTAGAATTCAATGATCCCGAGCGCAACAAAGGAATCCAAAACAGGCGCTTCCTGCACATTGTCCATAAGTCGGGCATATTCGATATTCGGTGATAAAATCATCGAACCTGCCGATTCACCTATGTATAACTTCCCTGCATTAACTTCATCAGCAATGATTTTGTCAGCCCCGGTTCTTTTTAACTCTTGAAGTAAATAAAATGTGTTGCCTCCGGTAATATAAATATAGTCATTTCCTCTAATTTTACTCTCTATTTCATTCAATGGTGCTGTGCTGATTTCGATTTCATCCACGACTAATCCTAAATTCTCTAATGCTTTTTTCCCTGAATTCACATAAAACTTAACTTTCTCTGGAATACTCGCGGTTGGGATGAAGGTGACTTTTTTTCCTTCTAAGTTTTCACCAGCGAAATGGACTAAGCATGGTGCAACATCCTTAAATGAGGACGATAGAAATAATTTTTTCATCTCTTTATTCTCCTTAGAACAACGTTTAATGAAACGAGATATGTAACACTTTAATCTAGGTACATTATAAAATATATTAGTATCAAAACATGACACCATTAGAGCATGACATGAAAAAGAGGTGAACGTTTAATTTCATACTTGATTTAAGCTATTTATAGCTTGAATCTAATAAAACCATATAAAAAAGGAGATACATTACCATTGAATAATATCTCCTTTTTTCAACTTCATATTCCGTTTTGCAACAACAAATGACTTCATATCCCGTCCTTGCTTGCCCCCGTAAAAAAGACTCCAACCGCATAGCGATACTTCGCCGATACGGAGGAGTCTTGATGTTGTATTGGTAAATCTTAAAGGTTCGTGGTTACAGGGCGGGAGTTCCCGCGTTTATTCCCACTCAATCGTTGCTGGTGGTTTGGAAGTAATATCGTACACGATACGATTCACGTTATCCACTTCGTTTACGATACGAACGGAGATTTTCTCCAGCACATCCCAAGGAATACGTGCCCAGTCAGCAGTCATACCGTCGATGGAGGTTACTGCACGAATACCTACAGTGTAAGAATACGTACGAGCATCGCCCATAACGCCAACACTCTTCATATTCGGCAAAGCGGTGAAGTATTGCCAGATTTCCCGGTCCAGACCGGCTTTAGCAATCTCCTCGCGCAAAATGTAATCCGATTCACGAACAATGGTTAGCTTGTCCTCTGTCACTTCACCCAGCACACGAATGGCAAGACCCGGACCTGGGAATGGTTGACGCCATACAATCTCAGCTGGCAGTCCGCATTCTTCGCCGACTTTACGCACTTCGTCCTTGAACAGGGCATTCAACGGCTCGATTAGCTTGAACTTCATGTTCTCCGGCAAACCACCCACATTATGATGGGATTTAATGGTCTGTGCCGTTGCAGTTCCGCTCTCTACAATATCCGTATACAGCGTACCTTGTGCCAGGAAAGTAAAATCGTCGAATTGAGAAGATTCTTCCTCGAACACATAGATAAACTCGTTACCGATGATTTTACGTTTTTGTTCCGGATCATCGACTCCTGCCAGCTTGGACAAGAAGCGCTCACGTGCGTCAATTTTGACAACTTTCATATCAAATTTACCAACGAACGTCTCCATTACACTTTCGGCTTCACCTTTGCGCAGCAATCCATGGTCAATGAACATACACGTCAGTTGGTCACCGATCGCTTTATGAATAAGCATCGCTACAACGGAAGAATCCACGCCACCGCTTAAGGCACACAATACTTTCTTGTCGCCAACCTGTTGACGAATCTCACGAATCTGATCTTCAATGAACGATTCCATAGTCCAGTTGCCTTCACAACCGCACACTTCATAAAGGAAGTTGCTGATCATCTCGTTACCTTGAACGGAATGACGTACCTCTGGATGGAATTGCACAGCATACAGATTCCGCTCCAGGTTACTCATCGCGGCAATCGGCGCACTCTCTGTTCCTGCATCCAGTGTAAAGCCGGTTGGCAGATCCGTAACGTGATCCCCATGGCTCATCCATACGGTTTGACGAGAATCCAGTCCTTTAGCCAAGCGGGCATCCTGATTGAATTGCACGTCTGCTTTACCATACTCACGCTTGCCCGCACGTTCTACCTTACCATCCAGTTGGTGAGCCATCAGCTGCATGCCATAACAAATACCAAAGATAGGAATGCCCAGGTCATAAATTGCCCGATCCACCTGAGGAGCATTGTCTGTATATACGCTGGAAGGTCCGCCTGAGAAAACAATCCCTTTTGGCGCCAGCTCTCTCAGCTTCTCCGCAGGAGTATTGTATGGAAGGAGCTCGCTATATACACCGAGATCCCGAATTCTTCTTGCGATTAACTGGTTGTATTGTCCTCCAAAGTCGAGAACTACAACGATTTCATTAGGCTTATTCATTACCGTGCCTCCCTCAATTGTTCGTTTCATTATACGCAACGATAAAACAAGACGTCAAGAATTCAACCGGAGTTGAGCGGGCATGAAAAGATTGTTAAAATGAATTGATTCTAAAATACTCAATCTGTTCGTAGGAGTGTAAACGATGGATGTGCTGAAGTGGATCGCGCAATTGTTCGAAGAATACGGCTACGGCGTCCTTTTTTTCGGCTTGCTGCTTGAGTTTATTGCTTTACCATTTCCCGGGGAAACCACCATGGCTTATGCGGGATATCTCTCCTATGCCGGTACCCTTGACTTCGGTAAACTGATGCTGCTAGCTTTTTTGGGCACAACCATCGGTATGACTATTACCTACTTTATCGGAAAGTGGGCTGGACTCCCCTTTATTCAGAAATATGGTAAATGGGTTTTGTTATCGCCGGACAAGCTTCAGAAAACACAAAAATGGTTTCAACGATATGGATACTGGCTTATTTTCCTTGGATATTTCATCCCCGGTGTCAGGCATTTTACCGGTTATTTTGCCGGAATTATTGCTCTTTCTTTCCGTAAATTTGTCTTATATGCTTACAGCGGCGCTTTATTCTGGGTCATCCTCTTTCTAAGCATCGGCAAGCTGTTTGGTCCCCAATGGGATGCCATTTTCCATTTGGTAGAGCTGTATGCACTGCGAATTGCGGGAGTCGTTGGGTTCATAATCCTGCTGTATATTATTTACCGGTGGAGAAGCTTCCTATTTAGCTCGCTACGCAAATCCGAAAAATCGGTGAAAACCAGCAACAAGGATGACACGAAGTAATCACACTCATGCTGCCTTGCGGCTACGAGTCCTTGCATAATACATCAAAATCACGATAGATATCACAATAAACCCCGCACCTCCAGCCAAACCCAGCATACGCGGCTCCATCATTTCAATCGCCACCCCTGCTCCAAACATAGACAGTCCGATGATACCTTGGCTCCACGCCGTCAGCATGCCCAACAATGGACCCTGTAAATACAATGGGGTCTCCCGCATTAATAATGTATCCAGACAAATGGCCCCTACCCCGCCAGCCAACGAAATTAAGAAGTAAATAGCAACCGCCGCCCATGCGTGATAAATACCGCTTAATCCCATAAGTAAAATTCCCTCCAACAAAAGGCATACCAGTCCTCCCTTCAACAAAGAACCACTGAATAAATGTCCTATTGCATAGCTGGCAACCAGACCCGCGCCCAAAGCGGCGTAAAACAATCCGATCCCGGCATCGCCCAGCCTGAATTCCTGCACTGCATATACACTAATCAGAACATTATCAATGCCATTGAGCATAGGAACCAGCAACTCAAATGCAATAACAACCTGGAGAGGAACAGATGAAAGGATACAGTCCAACATTCGTGATCTGCTCCGGTTTGAATCTAACAGCGAAGGAGTTTGATGTGTTTTAACATAGGAATCCTCCCTGCTTATTTTCTCCTTCATGACAGGTGGAAATGCAATATTGCGAACGATCATAGCTGCGGCAAAAAAACTTGCTGCGTTCAATATAAATGCAGCTTGTGGTCCAAAGAGAGCAGATATGATGCCTCCGGCAGCAGCACCAACAACCAGCACCAGCCCGCTCATCACCTGCTCAAGACTGTTCACCTTCAATAATTCGGAGGGATGAACAAGCAGCGGAATGGACGATTTACGAGCAGGAGCATACAAAGCTTCTCCGCAGGCTAGCAGGGTACTGACTCCATAAATGATCCATATGTCCTCAGGACTATGAATACTTAAAAAGACAAGGGCTGCCAAGCCTCTGAAGAGATCCGTAGTCATCATAAGCACTTGCCGGGATATACGGGTAATAAGCACGCCCGCCGCAGGTGACAGGACTAAAAAAGGAATCATCCGCAATCCCAGCATGATACCCACACTGAATCCCGAACCGGTAAGCCGATAAATTAAAGCCAACAAAGCGATCTGACAGAATCGGTCTCCTATTCCGTTAATGATACCTGCGGCAAATAACTTCCTGTATTGCCTATCTACCATTTTAATCAACTCCGATACTTAGGATTCATTTATTATATATCAATCTAATTAGTTACATATCTAATTTATAAAAATCGCTCTATAATCGCAAGGCATAAATTCATATATTAAGAGCATACTAAGCCAACAAACTCCAATATCGGAGGATTTTACGTATGCCAAATCAGAATAAAAGTTGTCCACTTACTCATGTGTCCTCTAACTTGAAGGATAATGTGAATCATATCGAAAGCTCCTTTGGAAACAGCGGAGATGTAATCATTAAAGAGCTATTATGGATGCAAAAATGGCCAGCAGCTCTATTTTATATTGATGGTCTGATCAACACTCAATTGCTCCATGATTCCGTTCTCCGTTCATTGATGCGAGTAAATGAACATCATGTACCGGAGGGCGCAGAACCATTCGACTATTTGAAGAATCAAGTTTTGATTGCAGGTAACTCAGGTAGTGTGGACGAAATGGATGCCTTATTCAACCAGATGCTATCTGGCGGTATTATCATTTTGCTGGACGGATACGCAAAGGGCATATGGATTGATGCGGTCGGTTGGGAGGATCGCAGTGTTAGCGAACCCCAATCCCAAAGTGTCGTACGGGGTCCAATGGAGGCTTTTACCGAAAATTTACGTACCAATACCGCTCTAATTCGTAGGCGAATCCGCGATCCGCGCCTGTGGATGGAAACAAGACAGATCGGTCAAGTCACTCATACCAATGTGTCCGTGATGTATATCAAAGGAATTGCTGACGAAGGGGTTATTCAGGAACTGAGAGAACGTTTGGACCGAATTGATATTGACGGAATTTTGGAAGGGGGTTACATCGAAGAGGAAATTCAGGATGAATCCTTCACCCCATTTCCCACCATTTATAGCAGCGAGCGCCCGGATTCGGTCGCTGCCAGCCTGTTGGAGGGCCGAATCGCTATCTTGGTGGACGGGACCCCCTTTGTACTGTTGATACCCGCATTGTTCGTTCAATTTTTCCAGTCGGCAGAGGATTATTACCAGCGTGCTGACATCAGCACTTTGCTGCGTTTGCTGCGTTTCTTTGCCTTTTTTATCGCTTTGCTTGCGCCGGCAGTTTATATTGCGGTAACTACCTTTCATCAAGAGATGATTCCTACAAACTTATTGGTCAGTCTCGCTGCACAAAGGGAAGGCGTACCGTTTCCGGCTTTTGTCGAGGCGATGCTTATGGAAATCACCTATGAAATTTTGCGTGAAGCCGGGGTGCGTATTCCCAAGACTGTCGGACAAGCTGTCTCCATTGTAGGCACGCTGGTCATTGGACAAGCGGCTGTAGAAGCAGGAGTGGTCTCGGCGGCTATGGTCATTATTGTCTCAATCACAGCGATCTCCAGCTATGTTATTCCAGAAAACGGCCTGTCGATAGCGGTTCGTATTATACGCTTCGCCTTAATGATGCTAGCCGCAGCCTTTGGGCTTCTTGGAATATTGATGGGGTTAATCGTACTTTTGCTACACTTGACCAGTCTGAGATCCTTTGGAGTATCTTACATGAGTCCGTTCGGTCCCTATGTGGAAAGCGATATGAAAGATACGCTGTTTCGCTTACCCTGGCCTCATATGACGAAGCGTCCTCAATCCATCTCTACCCAAAATACGATCCGCCAAAAAACGAAAAAAAGACGGATCGGCAATAAATCTAAAACCAGAAGGGATCAACGATGAAGCAGACCATACATTTGTTCTTCGTCTGGGGACTGATTGCATTACTGTTAGGTGGTTGCTGGGATCGCACGGAATTAAATGAGCTAGGCATCGCTATTGGGATCGGGGTGGATATGGAAGGAGACCAGTATCAGGTAACCGCTCAGGTGGTCATTCCTTCTGCTGTAGCTTCCAAATCTTCACCAAGTGCAGGCTCTCCAGTCGTTACTTATCAGGCCACTGCACCCACGATTCAAGAGGCCATTGAAAAAATGACGAATACAAGTCCGCGCTCCATTTATTTATCTCATATTCGTATGCTGATTTTAGGTGAGGAGTATGCGAGAAAAGGGATTGCTGATGCGATTGAAGCCATGATGCGAGAGCCTTTTACAAGAAGTGACTTTTATATTGCGATAGCCAAGAATAACAAGGCTTCTACGATGTTAAAGATCCCAACCCCATTGGAAAAGTTGCCGGCAAATAAATTATTTGCTTCGTTAGATACCTTAACCAAAACCTGGGCTCCTGCCACCAAAGTAACCATGGATCAACTTCTTAGCAATCTGGTTAATCCCGACATCCAGTCCACTCTGCCCGCATTGGAAGCTGTGGGAGATATAGAGTCGTCCAATGAAAAAGGTATGGATGCCACCAAAAGCATATCGCCTGGAACCATATTGCGGTTTTCGGGTAATGGTGTATTCAAAAAAGACCGATTGCTGGGATGGATCAATGACCTTGACAGTAAAGGGCTCAGTTACATCAGTGATAAAGTGGAGTCTACAACGGGGCACACCGATTGTCAGGGTGGGGGTAACATTGCCCTATTAACCTTGAGTAGCGACACTCAAAAAAAAGTAATCATTCGTGATGGAGAACCTGTTATCTCCATATCCGTTACCAACAACAGCACAGTACGAGAAGTCAACTGCCAGCATATGAAGCTAGACAGTATGGACGATATTAAAGAAATTGAAGCCGCAAGCAATGAAAAAATTGTTGAAATTATGAAACATTCCGTAGAGACCGTTCGACATGAATTTAAGTCAGACATTTTCGGCTTTGGTCAGCTGATTCACCAGTCCAAACCCGAGCTTTGGAAAAGACTAAAAGAAGAAAAAGAAAATCCATTTATGGACTTACAGATTGAATATAAGGCACAGACAAAGATTAAAAAAATTGGTTCCTTGTTTGAATCATTCCAAAAACAAATGAAGGAGTGAGCTGGGTGGAGGAGAAAGGGCGTATCAGCATCAGAAATATAGCCGTACTCGTATTTTTGAGTATTATCGGAGACTGCGTATTGGTGTATCCCTCCCTCATTACAAGCATATCCAAGCAGGATGCCTGGATCAGCTCATTCCTAAGTATCCCAGCAGGATTGGCTGTATTACTGCTACTCCTGCGGGTACATCAGCTGTATCCTGATCTCACCTTTATTCAACTCTGCCAGCGAATTCTGGGTCCGTGGCTAGGCGCCCTCATCTCGATATGGTATTTGTTCCACTTATTGATGAATTCCGCGATTTATTTAAGAGAGGTCGGGGATTTTATGAACAGCCAGACTTATGTTATGACGCCTCTGCCTGTTATCAATTTACTCTTAATTCTTGCGCTTATGTGGGGGATGTATATGGGATTGGAGCCTATTGCGCGTACGGCTCAAATCTTATTACCATTATGCTTGGCTTTCACTTTGTTTTTAATCCTGTGCTTGCTTCCCCAATGTGAAAGTCAGCAGCTTAAGCCTATGCTGGAGCAAGGTATTCCCAAGATTATGGAAGGCAGCCTATTTGCACTGTCCTATCCATTCGGAGAATTAGCTTTTTTACTCATGATTTTTCCCTATGTGAGCAAAAAACCGGGTCTAAAAAAATCAGTTTTGCTAGCCGGACTTACTGCTAGCGTTCTGTTAAGCGTACTACTCTTGGTTTCTCTCATGGTTCTGGGCCCTTTTGTAACCGAACATAGTGTGTATACCTCTTATACACTATCTAAAAAAATCAATATAGGAAATTTCTTACAGAGAGTTGAATCCATGATGAGCATAGCCTGGATTATCACTACCTTTGTTAAAACCATTTTACACTTCTATGCCTTTACCTTAGGAATGACTCAGCTACTGCGATTAGACAATGTACGGACCTTTCTGGGCCCCAGCTTTATGATCCTATTTGGTCTGATTATCGTCTCGGCACCCAACATTACTTATTATCTGGATACGATCGTCCACGCTTGGATTTATTGGGATTTGACGGATTCCGTTATCCTGCCTTTACTGCTGTTTGTCGTATACAAGTTGAGATCGAAAGGCAATCATAGCCTGGGATCTAGTTGAGCCTCACCCTCAAAGGAAGGAGCATCGACATGCTGATTACCACTATTATTATCTGTATCGCTCTAGCCATTGCTGCCAAAGATTTGCCAGGCTTGTACCGAAAGCATCGCTTTAAGGATATGTTCGTGTACATCATTATGCTCGGATTAGGCACATGGCTTAGTGTCCTTGCGGCCAAATCAGAGGTTACGCCAAGCCCGCTGGTTCTGATTGAAATCATCTATAACCCTGTTAACGCTTTTGTGTCACATGTATTTGGCTTTTAGAAGGGAGGCAGCCACAAATGTCAAAAAAAGAACGTATCAGTGTTCGGCAAGTGACTGTCCTTATGTTTATGTGTTTAATCGGGGATATGCTCTTAATTTATCCGACTATGATTACACATATTGCTCATCAGGATGCCTGGATCAGCTCTATACTGTCCATACCGTTAGGTTTAATTATTATTTACGTGCTCCTTCGTGTTCATGAACTCTACCCGGGCCTTACACTTATTGAAGCGATCCGTAAAATTTTCGGGCCCGTATTCGGAACCATTGTCTCCTGCTGGTATTTGTTTTATTTTTTAATGAACACCGCTCTTATTGCTAGAGAGGTAGGCGATTTCCTGAATAATCAGTTATTTGTACAAACCCCTCTGCGTGTCCTGCTCGCTATGGGAATATCCCTAATGGTGCTTACTGCGCTAATGGGAATTGAAGCTTTCGGTCGTGTTAGCGAGATGCTATTACCAGCATATATATTAATCTTCTCTGGTCTGATCCTTGGACTCCTGCCACAAATCCAGCTTTCTAATGTACGGCCTGTTTTGGAAAACGGGTTAGCTCCTGTTGCTAAAGGAATGGTTCCAGGCACGGCTATGCCTTTTGCCGAAATGTCTATTATGCTCATGGTTTTTCCTTATGTAAACAAAAAAGCCCATTTTAAAAAGGACATGTTGCTTGCTTCCCTTATAGGCGGAATCGTGATTAGCCTGTTTCTGCTGCTCTCCCTTCTTGTGATTGGGCCCTTTGTGACCAATTACAGTCCATACATTTCTTCTGTACTCACGACAAAAATTAATGAATTGAATTATATTACACGCGTTGAATCGCTTGTTGCTTTAACCTGGGCACTTGCTGCCTATTTCAAAGGTGTTCTTTTCTTTTACGCGTTTACTTTCGGAACAACCCAGCTATTCCGAGTTTCTAATATCCGCCCCTTTGTCATCCCCGTAGGAGCGCTTGTGTTTGGCATGACCATTTTGATAACCCCAAATGTGTTTTATTATGTAAGAACTCTTGTTTATCCCATGTCTACCTGGCATTATACAAACGGCTTGATCATTCCGCTTGTTTTATGGGGTGTTTATCTCTGCAAGCAAAGGTGGAAGCATCGACAGAACATATCCAAAAATTAACAAAAACCTTTTGAAACCGATGCTTAAAGAAGCATAATCCGATTCCAAAAGGTTTTTTGTTCTTCACTTAGGCCATATCCTGAATGTATGCCAGCGCAGCATCAATATGCCCTTTCACCCTTAAACCACGCCATTCATGAACTAAAATTCCATTTTCATCAATAAGGAACGTAGACCGAACAATACCCATGTACTGTTTGCCGTACATCTGTTTTTGCTGCCATACACCATACGTCTCAGCGACCTGATGCTCTTCATCAGATAACAACTGAAAAGGGAGTCCATACTTTGCAATAAACTTGTCATGCTGCTTGAGTGGATCTGGGCTTATCCCCAAAATCACCGTGTTCAAGCCTTCAAACTCCGTATGTTTATCCCGAAAATCACAAGCCTGGGTCGAGCAGCTAGAGGTCAAATCCTTGGGATAGAAATACAGCAACACCCTATTGCCTCGATAATCAGACAGCTTGACACTCTTTCCTTCACTCCCAGGCAATTCAAAATCCGGTGCCGCTTGTCCAATAACGGTAAATGCCGCGGACATCTCATCATCTCCTATCTTGTGGGGGTTCTTATATAACCTGACCTATGAGCCTGCCCCTCTGTAGCGGCGAATTCCCCAGTTCCATGCCAGTAAGCCCAAGGTCAGAAAGACAATTCCCATCACAGGAGTTAAGAGCGCCATATGGCGCATGTCCTCTCGGTGAAGGAACAGGGAGGCTGGATATACGCCAACAAAAGCAAACGGTAGTATCCAAGTCAGCACAACCTGAATGGCTCGGTTATAGATCGTTACTGGATAACGTCCGTAGCCCTGAATATTGTACATGAGCGGAATAATTCCTGTCGGCGCATCCGAAAAAAACGAAAGGGAAGTCAATATGGTGTATATCCCCGTATAGATCGCCACGGCACTTAGGCTCAAAATGATCAGCGCCGGTATGAACCACCACTCCATAGCCAAGTCCATCTGTGCCCCGCTGATCCCCATAATAATCAGACCGATCACTGAGCCGACCAGTGCGGGCGGGTCCACATTTTCAAGGAAAATCTGGAACAGATTATACGCAGGACGGGTCATTACCCGGTCGAGTTCACCTTTTACAATATAACGCTCGCTAAAGTTCCAAAGGTTGACGAAACAGCTGAATAGTCCGTAAGGAACCATGAAAAATCCATAAACGAACACGACTTCATTTTCACTCCAGCCACCCAAACTGTCTGTGTGCATAAAAATAACCAGGATAAAAATAAGATTCGTGGCCTGAAACAGCAGATCTGAAATCACTTCTACCCAAAAGTCGGCCCGATAGGTGAGCCGTGACTTCATGTAATTTTTTAAATATTCGCTAATGAGACCCAAATAGTACATCATCGGCTTACCCTCCCTGCACGAACAGACGTCTGCGCGCCAGTCGCCAAATGATGATCATCGGCACGAGCAGAACGACCAGCCAAATGATTTGGATACCCAGTACATTCCAAATGCCAACGCCTTTTACACGTCCCGTAAATACAGAGCCCGGCAAATAGGTAATCGCCTGAAACGGCATCCATTGGGCGATTGTCGCCAGCCAGCCTGGGAACAAACTGATTGGCAAAATCAACCCGGAAAACAGATCTACAACTACGCGCTTCATACGCATCATGCCCTCATTATTTTCGATAAAAAAGGCCGTTAATCCCGTAATAATATTAATCTGAGTGTTGATCATAAAGCTAAAAAAAAGCATGACCAGAAAACCAACCCAGGCTACCGGATCCGTGGGAAGTTTCACCGGAAATAGCAGCAACGCAATCGCCATACCTGGAATCATAAACAACAGAAAACGAAACATTCCCTCGCCGAGTCCTTGCATAAATTTAACAAGTACATAGTTATAAGGTCGGATCATCTGAATTGCAATGCTTCCATCACGAATATCCGTCGATATCTCGCGATCCAGATTGTTAAAATAAAAGGCTCTCGCCATCCACGATACGGCTACATACGTCGTCATCTGAGCAGCGGTAAAGCCTCCAATGCTACCCGCATCGCCATATATCGCTTTGTATGTGAAATAATACACGCCAATATTCATGCAATAAATAAGGATTCCTGAATAATAGTTCACACGATAAGCCAGCATCGTGAGAAATCGGATACGAATAAAATCGGTGTATACGCTAAGCATGAACTTTGGCCTCCACTACCGGATTGCCCTGGCGTTCAGCCGAGCCAGACTGATAGATACTGCGGACGATATCATCCGTGTTGGTTTCAATGATTTTGATATCCGTAATGTCCGTGCGACCGACTACGCAAGCGAGCACATCCGATACATTAATATGAAGAGGAATCCATACCTTGGCAGCCAAATCATTATCCACCGTCCAAGCCAATGGCATATCAGCAGTCCATGCCTGTAATTGCTCCAATTGGGTCGATGTGCCGAACTGGAACCGTACTTCTCGACCTGTACCCCAACGCGCCTTCAGATCCTCAAGACCACCATCATAGATGATATTCCCATCATCCAGCATAATGACGCGCGAGCACAGCGCTTCAATATCCTGCAAATCATGGGTTGTCAGCAAAATAGTCGTACCGTAATCCCGGTTCATGTCCTTTAGAAACTCGCGGATTTCGGACTTTACCATAATATCGAGCCCAATGGTCGGCTCGTCCAGAAAAACAATAGACGGATTGTGCAGCAAAGCTGCTACCAACTCACAGCGCATCCGTTGCCCGAGACTAAGCTTGCGTACCGGGCGGCTTAGCAGATCCTGCAATTGCAGCCTCTCCACCAGCTCATCCAGCCTGCGTTTGAAGTCAGTAGCCGGAACCTGATATACTTTCCGCAGTAGCTGAAAAGACTCGATCACACCGATGTCCCACCAAAGCTGGCTGCGTTGACCGAAAACAACACCAATGTTGCCTACAAATTTCTCGCGCTCCTCATAGGGGACATAACCGCCCACCTTGAGATGTCCCGATGTCGGCACGAGAATACCTGTCAGCATCTTAATCGTGGTGGATTTTCCAGCGCCGTTCTCACCGATATAACCGCATATTTCCCCTTGTGGAATACGGAAGGAGATATCTTTGACCGCGGCCACCTCGTTGTATTCGCGGGCGAATAAATCAAGGAAGGCGCCTTTTAGGCCCTCGCGATTTTTTTGAACCTTAAATGTTTTGCGCAGATCCTGCACATCAATTGCCAGCATGTTATACCTCTCAATCAGGATTTGTAAAATCCATAGTTAAATTGATTGTGCTCCAAAAAGAAATTATAATGTAATGAACTGAAAAGCGAAAGGGAGAGCATCCATGACAAGCAGAACCAAAAGGACGATATGGTCGGTTCTAGCCCTGGTTATCGTCGCGATTATCGGCTTTGCCGTGTACTATTTTACATCTATTTATAATCAGCTGGATAATCTGCATAAAGAGGGTGCTAACTCCCCCTTCAAAAATGTAAAGCAGGTCGATCAGGTTCGTACGCCAGAACCGCCCAAGTGGGAAGGTACCGATATGGTCAATATTTTGCTAATGGGTGTCGATGGGCGCGGTATCCAGAAAGGGGAAGTCCCCCGATCAGACAGCATGATGGTCGTGTCACTGGACCCCGTCAAGAAAAAAATCCACCTGTTCTCTATTTTGCGTGATACGTACGTGGATATTCCCGGTTACGGAAAAAATCGAATTAATACCGCCATTACTCACGGACCCAACACAGCCATGAAGACGGCTGGCGATCTGTTAGGCATTCCGGTGCAATATTATGTGTACACGGATTTCCAGGGTTTTATCAAACTGGTGGATGCCGTAGGCGGGATTGATTTTGAAGTGGAAAAGGATATGCATTATACAAGTAATGCAGATAAACATCAGTACGACATTGATTTGAAAAAGGGTATGCAGCATCTGGATGGCAACACGGCGCTTCAATATGTGCGGTTCCGCCACGATGCGATGTCCGACTTCTCCCGATCAGGACGGCAACGCGCATTTTTGGAGGCCGTAGCCCAGAAAATGCAGACCACGACTTCCATCGCCAACCTGCCGAACATTTTAGAGCAGGTTAACCCGTACATCGACACAAATCTCAGTGTTAACGATATGTGGAAGCTGGCGAATGTGGGGTACCAAAGCAACTTTGCAGGCAGTGAACAGGTTCCACCGATGAAGATGCTCGGAGAAGAGAATGTGGGCGGCGCGGCAGTTCTTACTGTCCGCGATCCGGAAGAACTGAAAACGTATGTGCAGGATATTTTTAATAATCCACCCACACAAACACAGGAACAAAATAAGGATCAGACCGAAACAAAACAGCCAGACAGTGCATCGTCTACCAAGACGGATAAAGCTTCTTTTACAGGGGGCAGTAAAGCCAGTGATGAGAATGCTTCCAAACAATCAACAACAAAGACAGGTCAAAAAGAGCTATAATGATGTATGCAGGGGCAGCCGTGAACGCTGCCCTTTGGCGTGTGTATACCCTATTTTAATGAACGGAAAGGAAGTTTTTGATGATGAAACGGGAAAACTCCGAAGCACTATATAAAGAAGCCCTGGAGCATATTGTCGGGGGCGTTAACAGCCCTTCACGTTCCTTTAAAGCTGTGGGCGGCGGTGCTCCAGTATTCATGAAACGCGCTAAAGGTGCTCATTTCTGGGACGAGGATGATAATCGGTATATCGATTATTTGGCGGCCTACGGCCCTATTATTACCGGACATGCTCACCCCCATATTACCAAGGCGATCAGCGAAGCGGCCGCGAACGGCGTATTATACGGAACCTCAACGGTATTGGAAATCAAACTGGCCAAGATGCTGAAGGAAGCCATTCCTTCTATGGACAAGGTCCGGTTTGTGAATTCCGGCACAGAAGCAGTCATGACGACGATTCGTGTGGCACGGGCTTATACTGGGCGGAACAAGATCATCAAATTTGCCGGCTGCTACCATGGTCACTCGGATCTGGTACTTGTAGCTGCTGGCTCTGGACCTTCTACACTGGGCATACCTGACAGTGCAGGCATTACAACCAACATTGCGAGCGAGGTCATTACTGTGCCATTCAATGACCTCGACGCGTTGCGCCAAGCTTTGGAGCGCTGGAGCGACGATGTGGCGGCAGTCATGGTCGAGCCTATTGTCGGTAATTTCGGCATGGTTATGCCGCAGCCCGGTTATTTGGAAGGGTTGTGCTCCATGGCGCGTGCGAACGGCTCACTCGTCATTTATGACGAGGTCATTACCGCATTCCGATTCCACTTCGGCTCTACCCAAACGTATGCAGGTTTGGACAACCATGATGCGATTCAGCCAGATTTGACCGCGCTGGGCAAAATCATGGGTGGTGGTCTGCCAATTGGTGCCTACGGTGGCAGCAAACAGATCATGGAGCAGGTTGCCCCACTCGGCCCGGCTTATCAGGCGGGTACGATGGCAGGCAACCCGGCGTCCATCTCGTCAGGCATCGCCTGCCTTGAAGTCCTTCAAGGAGAAGGCGTGTATGAAGAGATGGAACGTCTGGCTGTGAGGCTGACGGACGGTATTCAGTCCTCTGCCGAACGCTATGGCGTGCCATTGACGATCAACCGTATTCGTGGAGCGTTCTCGACGCATTTCTGTGATCATCCGATCACGAATTACGCACAGGCGCAGGATACGGATAGCGAAGCATTCGCATCCTTCTTCCGTCACATGCTGGATCGAGGTATTCATCTGGCACCATCCAAGTACGAAGCCTGGTTCCTCACAACAGCGCATACGGACGAAGATGTAGATGCTACGCTGGAAGCGGCGGACGATTCGTTCCGGGCGATGTCACAAGGGAAGTAAACCCAGCAGTAAGTGATAGAATATGAATTTTGATAAGAGCTGGAAGTAGTCTTAGGGAAGGGTATTCGACCTCTGGGACTTCGTTCCGGCTTTTTTTATTTTACAACTGTACCCGTACAGTTTCAGATTTTATGGATTGTATCATGTTATGCCATCCGGGTATATTGAGAGAACCACAGGTTAAGGTCATGACTACGGAGGTTTATTATGCACAGTCGTTCCAGAAATGGAGCCGCCTATCTGGCAGCTCTCAGCTATGCAGCTATACTTGGATTTTCATTTTTATTTGTAAAATTGACGGTCACAGAGGCGAGCCCGCTGGATGTGATCGCCCACCGCTTTGCGCTGTCTTTTATCGCTTTGACCGTTCCAGTGCTGCTTGGTTGGATTAAGCTCAACATCAAATTGCGTGACATTCTGCGCATTTTACCACTGGCGCTGCTCTCGCCATTAGTGTATTTTCCACTGCAAGCCTTCGGGCTGATGAGCACTTCTTCATCGGAAGGTGGAATTATTCAAGCAACCGTTCCCATCTTTACGTTGCTGTTAGCTTCTTATTTTATTAAAGAGCGTACAACAGTAGTCCAAAAGATTTCCTTACTGCTCTCTGTCTTTGGTGTGGTTTTTATATTTGTAATGAAAAGCGGAGCACCGCTAGCGTCCAATAGCTATGGCGGTATTCTTCTGCTCGTGCTCTCTGCGATATGCCTATCCGGTTATAATGTACTGGCACGGCCCTTAACACAAAAGTACAGCCCCATGGAATTGACCTACGTTACCTCTATTTTGGGATGTATCGTTTTTAACGTGGTGGCACTGGGATATCATGCCATAGACGGCTCCATGAGCGCCTATACCGCTCCACTGGTGAAGCCTGGTTATTGGATGGCACTGATTTATCTGGGCATTCTGTCTACCCTCGTCACCTCACTGTTATCGAGCTTTGCCTTGAAGTGGATCGAAGCCTCCAAAATGAGTGTGATCGGTAATTTATCCACCCTCATTTCCATGATTGCCGGTGCTTACATTTTGAAGGAGCAGCTCGCCTACTATCACATTGTTGGGGCTGTGATGATCATTATCGGCGTGCTGGGTACCAATTTCGGAGGGCAAAAAAACTTCACGCCGATCAAAGCAACTTCGGCAAAATCAGAAAAAACAGGCTAAAAATAAATACTAAATTGCCTGCAAAAAAAGAAATCTCCCAGCTGCGCAATTCCAGCCGAGAGATTTCTTTTTTCACTTCTTAGTCTTCGTCGGATTAAATAGGGTACGCCATGACACTCATTAACGCCAATTCCGGCTGTGTCGTGTCCAATCTGCTATATTGTACGATGATGGGCACATCGCTAGTGACCGTAATTGCGTAAGGAATGCCTGTCGGAATCCGTTCGCCGGATTTCTCCAACGAGGCTGTTCGGATATGACGGGTTCGTCTTCCTTCCACCATCTCGGTCAATCCCTCCAATGGTTCGCGGTCTTCAAAATAGATGTCTATACTCAGATTTGCCACGCGGCGCCCACAATTCAGCACGCATATACTCTCATGACTGAGCAGCTCTCCCCGGCTTTCCGGTGGAATATACCCATCGGGGATGACCCAGAATAGGCCGCCTCGCGGCTGATTAGCCACCTTTTCCTGAGAAAGTTCAGCATTTCCCATACTATTGGCCTCCTTCCTTTACCCATAATACTTTTTGGCGCATATGCCCCTTCTTCTAGCCGTACGGATTCTCCTTGGTACGCAACAGTTGAGCCAGAAAAGCAAGCGCCAATCCCTGACCCCAGCCCTGAATGCGTTTGTAGGGGACGTTTCGATAGCCGTCAATATCGTTCATCACAGCGGTTCCAGCGGATACACCCGTTACTGTGCCGTCGTCCTTAATGCGGGAAAGAATACCGTCGATCGCCTTTTGTGTGTATTTGTTAAACAACCGCCCTTGCATAAGCAAGGCAGTCGCGATTCCTGCCGAGCCCGAGGTTTCCAGATAAGAGGTATCATCATTCAGCACCGTATGCCACAGCCCTTCCGGGGATTGCAGTCGCACCAGCGCATTGAGCTGGTCACGCAGCGAGCCATCGATGATCATATAAGATGGATGCTGCACCTCCACAAATTTCAGCGCTTTTGCCATCGTGAGAGCTGCCCATGAATTGCCGCGCGCCCAATATATTCCTGACATCCGGCTTTGATTCGCATGATCCCATCCGTGATAATACAGATTCGTATCCGGGTCCTGCAAAAATTCTTCATGCCCGTGATATTGACGAACCCCATCCTCCCAATACTCTTTGTTGCCCAACAGATGACCGATACGCAGCAAATAATAACCGGCCATAAACATCGTATCCACCCATGCTTGCTGCGGAAATACATCATGAAGTGAGTTCACCGTATGCTGGAAAATGCCGTCGGCAAACCGTTCCGCTTTTTTGGCCAAAAATTCTGCCATCTCGATGGCAATATCAAGGTATTTTTGCTCACCTGTGGCCTGGTAAAGCGTCAACAAACAGTGCCCGACAGAAACGCCGTTCACCGAGAGAGATGGAAGCCCATCCTCAATACTTTCGTCAACCCATTCTTTCAGCTTGATCAAATACTTTTCGTTCCCTGTCGCTTCATACGCTTCGCATACTCCGTAAAAGGCTACTCCACCCGGCCAATCCCAGCTGTAGTGCATTTGAAATGTGCGTTCAACTACCCGGTCGATCACCTGCTTAACTTGTTCTTCATCAAATATCAATGCAGGCATTTCCACGTCCCCCCCTTTGGTAAGTTTCACGTGAGTTACCTCCTTGACGTCCGTATATGAATAGGTCGTCCTTCAACGTAAATACATGCGTAACGGTTGCAAATCCAGTGCCCTCACAGCATCCACCACCATGTCTGCAATACGAACCGCACCATTCTCATGAAAATGTGTGTTATCCTCTAAGCCGCCGGAAAAGTTCATGTATTCACCAGGCAGCAGCCACATAAAAAGCTCTTTACTCTCTTCGGGACCCAGCTGCTCATATAACTCCTGCGTGCGGGCAGACAAATCAATCAGCGGTACATTCGCTTCTTCCGCCAGCTCACGAACCGCTGTTACATAGTCACCATGTGTGTCAGATAGCGTACCATCCTCATTAAAATAGCGACGATGTACGGGCGTGACCAGTACCGGGGTTGCCCCATGGCTTCTTGCGCCGTCGATGTAGAGTCGAAGATGCTCCTTGTAGGTTGTAAAAGGCTCTGTAGCCCGCTCCGGGTCAGGCTTCTGATCATTATGGCCGAACTGGATGAACAGGAAGTCTCCTGCCTTTATTTCGCCCAAAATGGCACCCAGCCGTCCTTCGTCCACAAAGCTTTTGGAGCTTCTTCCCGATACGGCATGATTATCCACGCAGACATCATGCTTGAACAGGGCGGGCAAAGCCTGGCCCCAGCCAGTATACGGATAACCGGATGCGTCCTGATCCGTAACCGTGGAATCTCCGGCTAGGAATAGCCGGAGGGTCTGTGGCGCTGGCGCAATCTCCAGCGCATTGAGCCGTGGCGCGGTGCCTGATACGGTGAGGCGCAGCTTACCACCCCGGACTGGCACCGCAAACAGGGCTTCGGTGAACTGGCCCGGCAGCGTGTGTACCGGGGGAAGCATGTGCTTGCCTTCACCAGCCTTGAGTCGCGTGAGCGTTTCCGCCTGCGAATCGCCGACCAGTATAGTGACGAGATACATCCCGTCTGGCACATCTGCAACAAATGCAGCGTTCAGTGGAATACAAAAGCTGCTTCGTAGCTGCGTGCGTGCATCCTTAGCTGCACACTGCCTTTTTCGACCGTACACATGCTCCGTAGTCTCGAAGCCATAGCCCTGTTCAGTTGTATATACGCAATCCGGAGACACTCCCTTGTAGCCATCCGCAGGTTCCCCCGGACCAAAATCAAACTTCCACAATTTACTCACCTCTCAGCCATCGCCCTCAAATCCCAACCATTTAATTGTATAAACCCGGATACCTTCCATTTTCACTCGTAAGCCTCATATCCTCACGCTATGGATTTTGGATCTTACCCCTTCAAGCCACTCGTACTCATTCCTTCTACAATTTGCTTCTGGAATGCGAAGAATACAGCGATAACTGGAAGCAGGCTTAGGATAGACATCGCGAACATTCCTCCCCAGTTGGAAGCCGACTCGCTGTCGAGGAACATCTTGAGTGCAATAGATACGGTATATTTCTCCGGCGAATTCAGATACAGTACCGGACCTAGCAAATCCTCCCACTTCCAGTAGAAAGAGAAGATTGCCGCTGTAGCCAACGACGACTTGAGTAAGGGTAAAATAATTCTAAAATACAGCCGGAACTTGCCGCATCCGTCAATCGTTGCCGCTTCATCCAGCTCTCCTGGAATCGTACGTATAAACTGCACCATCAGAAAGATGAAGAACGGCATCCCGAAAAAGGAGGGTACCACCAACGGTAAGATCGTATTGATCCAACCGAGCTTGGTGAAAATAATATATTGCGGTACCAGTACCACATCCCCTGGTAGCATAAGCGTCACCATCATCAAAGCAAACCACAAGTTACGTCCTTTGAATTTCAAGCGCGCAAAGCCAAATGCGATCAATGAGGAGGAAAGCACGGCTCCAATCGTTGAAATCACCACGATCGTGAGCGAGTTCAGAATGTACGTGCCAAAGTTGTAGCCAGTCGTTCCTTTCCAGCCTGTTACATAGTTTTGCCAGATCCATTCTGTAGGGAAAAGCGAGGATGCCGTGACGAATATCGTCCGACTTTCTTTAAACGAGCTGAACAGCATCCAAAAAACGGGATACAGCATCAGGAGCGCCAGTGCAGCAACCAGTATGTGATAAATTGGCCATTTGACCGTTTTCCATGCCATCGTTATCAGCGCCCCTTTTCCGTTTCATAAAATACCCAGTATCTGGAGGTTATAAATAATATCGCTGTCAGTATCCCAATCATAATGAGCATGACCCAAGCCATGGCTGCCGCATATCCCATGTTGCTGAACATAAACGCCTGTCGGAACAGATACAGTGAATGCAGCATCGTTCCATCCATCGGGCCTCCTTCGCCCTTAGAAATAACATAAGCGGGGACGAAGGTCATAAAGGCACTGATCGTCTGCATAATCAGATTAAATAGAATAATGGGGCTAAGCAACGGTAGCGTAATACTGAAAAATTTTCGTACTGGCTTAGCGCCATCTACACTGGACGCCTCGTACAATTCAACAGGAATGTTCTTCAAACCTGCCAGAAAAATCAGCATGGAGGAGCCAAATTGCCATACGGACAAGGTGATTAGCATCGTAAGCGAAGCATCCGGGTCACCAAACCACTTCACCGGAGTCGCCCCTAAGGTCGAAAGCAGGCTGTTCACTATGCCGTTATTACTGAAAATGTTCCGCCACATAATGGATACCGCAACACTGCCCCCGATAATCGACGGTAGATAGTACATCGTCCGATAGGTGCCGACCATACGCGACTTGGTATTCAAAATCATAGCCACAAACAGCGCGAAAATCAGTCGCAACGGTACACCGACCAATACATACGTAAACGTGACCCTGATCGAATTCCAGTATTTCGGGTCGCCTGTGAACATTTTTTCGAAGTTACCCAGACCAATCCATTTGGGCGGGGTGAACAGGTTGTAGGTGGTAAAGGACAGATACAGCGAAATAAACATTGGAATTAACGTAAACGCCAGAAAGCCCACAATAAACGGGCTGATAAACGCATATCCGGTCATATTGGCTTTCAAGCTCTGATGATTTCGCAAGCTCATCAAGCCTCCCTTCTGTTGCATTTTAAAGAATTAGCAAAACTTTATAATATTAATAATTCGTTGTTATGTGAATAATATTGTGATGTCTGCAAAGGGTGCTTATGCAGTCGGTTCGTCCAATCAACCGTGCGCAATCATGCTTTGGACTACGCACGGTTAACTTAACGAAACGTTCCTTCGATCATATCGATCTTATGCTAAAACAGTGTCAGATATCCTAAAGGTCACATTGCGCTCATTATTGCTTGTTATTCGCAAGGATAGTATTCGCATCAGCCCGGAATTTGGCCGCTGCGTCTTCAGGCGTCATCTGTCCGAAATTGACCTGTTCAATATAATCGGTCAGAGTCGCAATCACTTCCGGCGATCCGACTGGCGGCGGCGGGCTCATTGGAGAAGCCTTCGGCTCCATGGAAGCTACAAATTCAAACACCTGCTTCGTAGGCTCGCTCAACTCTGGCGCAACAGCCTCCTTGATTTTGGAGGAAATCGGCACGCCACGTTCGCCTTTAATCAATTTATTCGCTTCTACATCATTCATCCAGAAATCAATAAACTTTGCGGCCTCATCCTTCACCTGTGAACGGGAAGCAACCGTCCAGTACATCGTAGGCTGCATGTATACGCCTTTTTCCATATTCGGCCCAAACATTGGTGCCAGTGCCATGGGGCGGTTAACAACCTGCTGTAAACCTACATACTGATTGGACCACTGCCAAATACCGATGCCTGTTCCTTTTACGATATCGGATTCCTCAAGAATCCCCTTGGTCTGGTTCATAATTTCAGGAGGCGGGGTCGCTCCCTTCTTAATCAGATCAGCCAATCCGCTGAAGAAGTCAACAAACAGCTTATCATCGTCATACCCCAATCCTGTCCCTTCCGCATTGTAGAGAGTCTTTCCTTGCGTACGCAAATAATAGTGGAAGAAAATATCGGCAGCCATTGAGCTGTCAAAGTATACTTTATTGGAAGCTGCCTTTAAAGCCATTTCTTTGTATTGATCCCATGTCCAGTTGTCAGGAATTTTGTCTATGCCCGCTTTTTTGAGCAGCGCCGGATCATACTGGAAACCCAGAACATTGACACCTGTTGGAATACCATATTGCTTTCCTGCTATTACGCCGGTACTGAGTACATTTTCGTTCACGTCAGCGACCTGAATTTTTTGATTTAAGTAAGGCGCGAGATCCTCCAGTTGACCATTTTTTGCATATTGGCTAATGTACGAAATGTCCATTTGCACGATATCCGGTAACTGATTAGCCGCAGCCTGTGGGGCGAGCTTTTTCCAATAGTCATCAAAAGAGGCATATTCCACATCGATCGTTACATTAGGATTTTTCTGCTTATACAAATCAACGACCTTCTGCGTGTATTCATGACGCGTATCCGATCCCCACCAAGCGATACGTAACTTTACTTTCCCGTCTGCACTTGTGCCCGAATTGCCGCCGCCGTCCGCTCCGCTACATGCTGTCGTCAAAACGAGCAGCATAGCTATAATCAGAAACCATCCCTTTTTGCCCACCTATCTCTCCCCTTTTCGCTGTTCTAGAAAGGAGCCAAATTACAAGTGACAACGTATTTACGCATTTTTGATAGCGTTTACATTAGCTCCTGTTGTTATTTTCCCAAAAGCTGAGAAGCATTGGAATACACAAATCAGGTTTCCTGGGTTTAAAAAACAGTGGGACTCCATCAGCTCATCCCCTCTCGTGTGATTTAATGTACTCGGAAGGCGTCATACCTGCCCATTTTTTGAACACCTGGCTAAAATATTGCGCGTTCCCGCCAAAGCCGAACCATTCGGCCAGCTCAAACACCTTTACATCTCCTGTCTCTCGAATATGCTCAGCCGCACGTTCGATCCGATAACGATTGACGTAGTGTGAGAAGTTTTCCCCAGTCACCTTTTTGAAAATCTTCCCTAAGTAGTCGGAATTCATATACAGCATTTGGCCTGCCACTCCGTTCAGCGACAAATCGGATTTTCTGTAGTTTTGCTCAATAATAGTGATCATTTTATCAACGGTGGAAGATTGGCGATGCACGTTACTTTTATAATAGCTTGCAGTCATTCGTTCGGCAGCTTCCTGTACAAAAGATTTGAGACATGCCAGCGTTTTTTGCTCTGCCAGCACCACCATTCGGCTCGTAAACGCCGCACGCTCTTCTTCAGGGCATATACGGATCATAGCGGCATAGAGCTGAAGCACATAAGAGCGGGTCACGGAGATTTCCAGCTTCATCCGAGACAAAATACCGAATAACCGATCCACTTCCTGTGCAACCTCCACCGTATTTCCAGCCTTGATCAGCAGACCAAACTTCTCCTCGTCCAGCTCCAAATCTGCCATCTCCCGGGTATCCTCAGCCGCTAAGTCCTCCTTCGTAATCAGACTACCCTCCCCGGTGTAAAAACGGTGATTCATACAATGCAGTGTCTCCCGGTACATCCCCCGTGAATGCTGCATACTATCCGACTCACTAACTGCGACCGTTACCTCCAGCTTGTAAAAGCGATGAAATGTCGCACGTACCGCTTCAATCTGTTTCATAAACCGTGACGTGTCATCCTCACTTTCCAGCACGATGAGCAATTGCCCCTGCATGGTCGTACTGAGCAAGACATCATCCATCAAATCTGCCGCTATATTTTGCAATGCAAACAAATGCTCCGGCTCATGGGATTCCTCCACCCGCAGCAGCAGCATTCGAACCTGCTTATCTTGCAATTCAATTCCGAATAACCGCTCATAAAATGCGATATCGCGGCTACCGTAAGTTTTATAGGAAATAAACTCCTTCAAAAAGTGTTCCTTCACATGAGGCAGCATACGCTGAAAATCTAGCTTCATCCGGTTTACAAACTGCTTGCGTTCTTCCTGCTCCTCCCGCTCCTGCCCCAACTCGGTCAGAGCCTCATGAATTTGCCGCTCATTGCATGGCTTCAACAAATAGTGCTTCACCCCGTATTGCATGGCCCGACAGGCATAATCAAAATCTTTGTAACCAGACAACAGAATGAAACGGACGTCTGGAAAATGCTCCGTCGTTTTGGCAACCAGTCCGATACCGTCTAGTCCTGGCATAGAGATGTCGCTAATCACAAAATCAGGTGGGCTGGCCTGAATCTGATCATAAGCCTCAATCCCGTTACGTGCCGTACCAACCAATCTCGTGCCCGCTTTCCCCCAATCAACCACCTGTGATATGCCTTCCAAAATCATACGCTCATCATCAACCAGTAGCACCTTGTACACGACCCTGATCCCCTTTCACATATGGAATACAGACATGAATCGACGTTCCTGTTCCTGACTCGCTATGCAGCTCTATCCCCCAAGGTGTACCAAATGTCAGGTTAATCCGTTCCTGAATATTCGTAAGTCCAATGCCCTGCCCACGAGTCGTGACCTGCCCACTCCGCAACTTTTCCAAGAAATCCGGCGTCATTCCCGGTCCGTCATCTTCAACTCGCAGAAATAGCGCACCCTCGCTTTCTCTCGCAATAATAGCAATCTGACAGGGTTCAATTCGCGGCTCCAGCGCATAATGAATGGCATTCTCCACCAAGGGCTGGAGCGTTAGCTTCGGAATTTGTGCATCCATCAGTTCTTCCGGGATATCCAGATGGAAAACGAGACGTTCATCAAAACGTGTTTTTTGGATCGTTACGTAGCTCCTTACAATATCCAGCTCTTTTCGAAGCGGAATCAGCTGCTCTTCAAAACTGACCGCACTGCGCAATAGAAAAGCAAGTGCTTCCACCATCTCTGAAATCCGATCCTGCTTATTGGCCTTGGCGAGCCAGTTCACGGACTCTAATGTATTGTATAAAAAATGTGGATTAATCTGGGCCTGGAGCGCCTTTAGCTCTGTTTCCCGCAGTAATAGCTGCTTGGCAACATTCTCATTAATGAGCTCACGAATGCGGCGAATCATTTTCTTGTACGTTCGATGAAGCAAGCCTACCTCATCCTGTGTGGAAAGGGGGACCGCACCAAGTGCTTCCTCTTCCAAACGGTCGAGATCGCCTTTTTCTATTTTACGCATGTTCTGGATTAATTGAACGATCGGTTTGGTAATGCTCCCTGACAATCTAGCCCCCAGAGCCAATGCGATAAGAAGCATAATGACAAAAATAGCGCTTACAACTTCTTTGATAATCGTAATGCTGCGAAACATATCATCGAAGGGGGTCATATGCAAATACGTCCAATCCGTATAAGAAGATTTGATTTGAGCAGCGAAAAAGGTTCCTCCTGAGTAGGTCGCAATCCCGTAAGGCTGCTTCCGGCCCAGCTCGGCCTGAATATCACTCTCACTCAAAAGTGGTGTTTCGGGATAAATCATCCGCCTTCCATCTGTAATCATCAGTTGTCCGTCACGACCGGAGGTTTGCACACGGTCCGCTACAATCCGGTCAATTCGTACACGAATCGCAAGCGTTCCGAGCCCATTCAGCGTAAAATTGGAATCGGTAAAGGATTTGAACTGCCGAGCTGCCAGCAAGGAGGAATGACCTGCGGCATACCATGCATTGGAACCGTCATGTTCGTCTGCCAGCTCCGACAGGGTGGATCGAAGCTCTTGGGGAATACCTTCGCGGTTGCCCGCACTCATGACCTGTCCCTCTTTGTCGATGACCATCATAGAATAGACATAGGTTTCAGAGCCGGCAAAGGCGACAAGCCTATTCGTTATTTTTTTACGCAGCACCATTTTGGCATAAGGGGATTTCTCTTTTTCCAATTGCAGCAAATAACGTTGAAGCTGCTCGTCCGTTGTTACCTTGAAAGTAACTTTTTCCACATCCTTCAGCTCATTTTCTATACCGATTGAAGAAATATTGAGTACTTCGGATGTTTTTTTGTACATTTGATTATCATAAATGTGAAATACGTACTTAAGTATGACTGCAACAACTGCAAAATTAACCAGCATAAGCACCGTGATCAGCAGTACCATTTTATGATGGATTCCAGCATTTTTGTAAGCGCTTTTAAAGTAGGTAATCAGTGATTGTCGCCTCCTTTATAACATACAAAATACCCCATGCCTTGGTCATTCGGCAAGAGGTATTTGCATTTGCTTAGCGTTGATCGGTTGGTTTCGATTTGTCCGCCTTGCTCATATATTCGTCGTATCGGTCATCAAGTTCCCGTGCCATACTCCGGTATTTACGCGTTTCCTCAACAATGGGATCGATATGAGTCTGAACCCGCACCTCATATTTAGGGCTGAGCCGTTCCCGCTTTTGGGCCTCATTCTCACGAATTTCGCCTTCCGTCAGCAGTTCACTGAGCTGGCGTTCCAATTCTTCGGATTGACTCATCGCGATTTCCTCCTTTAGGGTGATGGTCCCTACGTAGAATTATAACCCGGTTGCGTCTGCTTCTTTCAGCACTTGAATAAGTTGAGAATGAATAGCTGTATTCGTAGCTGCAATATGCCGTACACTCAGGTCATAAGGTCTGCCCAATGTATCGGTAATGGTACCGCCTGATTCCTGCACCAGCAAAGCGCCCGCTGCTACATCCCACGCATTCAAACCAATTTCGCAATAGGCCGATAACCGTCCCGACGCCACATAAGCCAGATGCAATGCTGCCGAGCCCAGCGCCCGAATGCCGCGTACCTGAGGTGTAAGAACCTGCGTGATTTTCATATTTAGCGGTTGTGCATACGTACGATCTGGCGGGAAGCCGATGCACACCAGACTATCTCCCAGTGTTTCTTCTCTTGAGGCTTGCATGCGATTACCATGTACATATGCGCCTTTTCCTTTTTCCGCTACAAACATTTCATCACGGGACGGATCATAAATAACCCCGACAATCACCTCTCCACGATGGGCCAAGGCAATGGACACACTGTAATACGGCAGACTGTGTACAAAATTGGTCGTGCCATCTACCGGATCAATAATCCATAAATATTCCTCTTCACGGGCAGCCTCTAGTGCGCGGGCCGAAGCTTCGGCTCCCGGCTCTACACCCTCTTCACCCAAAATCGCATGATCGGGAAAATGGGTCAGAATCAGTCTGCGAATCATCTGTTCTGCACCTTTATCTACCTCGGTCACTAGATCCGTAGGAGACTGTTTGGTATTCAAATGTTCAACAGTTCCCAGCCTGCTCTTAATCCATTCCCCGGCTTTGGATGCCGCGTTAATAGCCACGGCAGTATAGCTTTTTCCTGATACGATATAGGGAACCTTTTCGTTTTCATGTTCGTTCAACGTGTTCACTCTACTTTCTATATCATTGTTACGTGGTTTACGAAGCTGGCCTACAGCACAGTCTCTTAACCATCTCTGTTTCAGTACAAGTTTGCTAGTTTACACATTCTAGTATACACAATAAACTGCATAAAGTTTCCCCAAATGAGAGATTTATCCGCAAAATACTACTTTCTAAGGCATAATTTCTACGGAAGCCCCATCCAGCACTTTGACCCCATTATCTTCCTGAAGGCGCAGTTCATTCATCAATCCGAATAACGCTTCATCCTTAAGCTTGGCTTCAAGCATGACATCAATCCGATCCGTATATCCAGCAATATTGCGCAGAAAGGTCAGCAACGGCTCCACCAGAACACCGTCTGCATGACCACGAGGGTCTTTTTCACTTTTGGGACTGGAGGCATGAATTTTGGGCGGCAATGGATGATCAGTAGAAGATCCGGCTTGGGCCAATTCCCCTTTCCAGGTATTCAATATGTCCGGCCATAGCTCCCACGGCTTCTCACCCTCGTTATTGACCCATTGATGATGAATATCGAGAACCATCGGCAAGCCCGTTATTTTGCAAGCTTCCAGTGTTTCCACCGCATTGAATGTTTTATCATCATTTTCCAGCGTCAACCGTTCTCTTAACGAAAGATCCAGAGCACTAACCTGCTCTACAAAACGCTGGCCTGAGGTCACCTTATCTCCGTATGCACCACCAATATGAATGTTGTTCTTGGCTTCGGCACCGAGCCCCATGGCCTCCAGCATCGCTTTGTGGTACTTCAAGTCATTAATGGAGCTCTCCAACACCTCAGGACGGGGAGTGCTTAACACTGTAAAATGATCGGGGTGAAACGATACCCTCATCCTATTCGCCTTGACATAGTTCCCAACCTCTGCAAAGTCAGCAGCAAGCGCCTGAAACGGGTTCCAATCCCGCAGATCCTGATGGGTCGCGAGCGGAATCAGCTTGGATGAGAAACGATAGACCTGGATATCACTCGCGCGATTATGGCGCAGCAGCCTCAATGTATTATGGAGATTTTCAGCTGCTATCCGTTCTAGCTTGCGGATCGCAGCTTCTCGGTCTCCAATCTTGTTAAAGCTGGCCATCGTCATGGTTTTAGAGGGGGATGCATTTTGCACGGTAACCGACATGGCTACATAACCTAACCTTACGATCATAGGGTGTCTTCCTTTCAGTAGTTCGCAGTAGATGGTAAGGCCGCTTTCGTTCTGTGACCTAAAACCCTTTTCTACTGATCATACCCGGAAAAGCACATGCTGATTCGGTGTTATCGCACAAATTGCAAGAAGCAAACAGCTAGGATTGCTGCTGTGCTCCAAAAAACATTTCATCCGCCAATGCGGTCTGAATTCTTGATTCCTCATCATTCAGCTTACGAATGAGGATCATTTCAACTTCGGTCACTTCATCGCCCTGGAAATTAATTTCGGCGATACAGCCCACAATCTGCACGATGGCTACTGCCACGTTGTCCACGCTGTAAGCGATGACCTTCTGGCCTGTCGGAAACACGCGCAGCCCGGATTTAACCATTTTGCCACGTCCGTATTCCAGCAGTTCGTAAAGTTCTTGTTCGCTCTTGAATTTGCATACGGAGTTAAATTCAGTTTGAAAGCCCATGTGTAGCCGCCACCTTTCATCATTAAGGGTTTAGTGAAATGCTCAAGTAAGTGCCATATATATGAACAAAAAGGAGAGTGATCAGCTCCCCTTTGTTTCTTTTATGAGTTCTCGTAGTGCAATGCGGACCTGCGCTCATAACGCTCCAGTGCAAGAGCAATCATGCGGTCCAGCAGACTTGCATAGGATACGCCGGTTTCTCTCCACAATAATGGATACATACTGAACGGTGTAAAACCAGGCATCGTATTCACTTCATTAATAAGAATATGTCCGTCCGAGCGTCTGACGAAGAAATCGGCACGGGAAATCCCGCAGCCTTCCAGCGCGCGGAATGCTTGTAATGCGGCTTCACGAATACGATCTGCCACTTCCTCATCCAACGGTGCCGGAATAAGCATTTCCGATTGGCCATCCGTATATTTGGCAGCATAATCATAATAATCACTCGACGATACAATTTCACCCGGTACCGAGGCAATCGGCTCGTCATTGCCAAGTACGCTGACCTCAATCTCACGGGCATCGACGTACTCCTCGACAATCACCTTCAGGTCAAATTGCAAAGCCAGATCTACAGCCTTTTCCAGCTCTTCTCGGTTGCTGGCTTTGGAAATACCGACACTTGATCCCAGATTGGCCGGTTTGACAAAGCAAGGATAACCTAGCTCGGTTTCCATATTACGTACCAGATCATGACTGGTTTGGGCCCACTGTGTACTATTAAAATAACAGTATTTCACTTGCGGCAATCCTGCATGCTCAAACAGCTTCTTCATGACGCCTTTATCCATACCTGCTGCCGAAGCCAACACTCCTGCACCGACATAAGCCATATCCGCCATTTCGAACAGACCCTGAATCGTTCCGTCCTCGCCAAAGGTGCCGTGCAGCAACGGAAACAGCACATCCAGCGTCTGCTCTCCGTACAGCTTGCCGAACAACGTATCTAATGCCGCCTTGGTACCGCCCTCTGCACGTTCCAGCTTCAATTGCTCTACAGAAGCCAGAGGAGCGCTTAATAGCGCCCCTCTACGCCAATCGCCAGCCTTCGTAATATAAAAAGGAATAATCTCGTATTTCTCATAGTTAAATGCGTTCATTACCGCATACGCCGTTTGCAGCGAAACCTCATGTTCGCCCGATTTGCCACCGTACACCAGCCCTACGGTCAATTTTTGATTTGCCATGCCTATCCTCCGCTTTCCTACTTTCGTCATTATGACTGATTTGCGTCACTATACCTGTTATCCATCATCTCATTTAAAAATAGTCGGCGATGTGATAAAAGCGATATACCGTGTTGTCGGTCCACGCATACGAATTTTTATAGTCCCAATAACGATGTCTGGAGCTTACCGTATGCGCATTGACTAGCGGCATGCCGCCCGCATCAAAGGCCGTTACCACCGTGCTGTGCTGAAAGGTTCCGTCACCATCCCAATCGTAAAAAATGACGTCCCCCAGCATGAGCTGCTCCGGTCGACTCACCTGCTCAGCAGTCAAACCCCATGAGCTGGAGCCCAAATACCGCTCCAGACTGTTGGAAACTGCCCAACTGTAGCTCCACAGCTCACGTCCGGCGACCCGCCCTTTATACCACCAGCCCGATTCTCTTTTACCAGTATAGTGGATCGGTGCGCCCCCTGCAAAGAGGCATTGCGAGATATAATTGGTGCAATCCACATCAAAACCTTCAAACTCCGGGTTAAAGCTATCCCACCACTGATCTGCATAAGCCGCTGCTTCTTCACGGCGATATCGGCTGGGACGTGCGGACGAACCAAAGCCCAGCACACCGCGATTCAGCAGCGGCAAACTCCCTCCCTGATTAAACGAAGCCTGTTCAAAAGGAACCTCTCCCCCCGCTGGCTTCCTTTCTGCCGGATCGCGCTCAATTCTCGCTACCTGCCAGGCTTCACCCTCGCGTGTGAACGTCAGACGCTCCCGTTCAATCCGATCCTCCCGGTGAGTCATCCCACCCTTCTCATAAAAGAGTCGGACATGCAGCTGTACATCTACCACAGCCTCATCCGGCGTATCCTGCACCATTCGTAGCGGCTTGGCGCGTGTCTCGCTGCGTAGGGGAACAGCATCCCGTTCGTTGTACCACTGCTCCAACCTGGCCGCACGTGCTGCTCGTTCCATCCGCTGGCCCACCTCCAGATACTCATCTGGCTGCGGTACACCATTGACTTCACTGCGATTGTATTGATTCACGTAAGCAAAAAGGGCCTGTTTCCATTCCCGCTCCCCCATCCCTATCCCTCCAAATTCGTCCCGCTATCCTTTTCCGGGGATAACCGGAATGATGTAGAACTTCCTTTTTCCCTCTCTGGTCTGATATGCTCTCTATCTATAAGTATGAATCTCTAAAGCTTCGTATGAACATCGAAACGCGAGGGAGCGGAACGTTTTATTTTCCAATCTGCAAGGCATCATTTAGGCCAAAAAAACTTTACGGAACTGCCTGAAAACGGTATACTTAATCCAAAAGCAATCATTTTGAAATCATGTTTCATCTAATGAAACAAATTGCATTCATCACAACCTCTAACACGTTATGAAGCACTGAAGATGTAATTGAGAACGCAACCAATTTAAACCAACTGGGCAAGACGTCGAAAAAACGACATCCCTATTTTCCCCCAAGCATTCACTTCAAGGAGGTAATACTTATGTCAGGAAAAGATCAATTCTCCATCGCCCGTAGTCTGGAAGTTAACGGGAAGCCTTATCGCTACTACAGTCTTAAGGCACTGGAGGAACAAGGAAAAAGCGGTATCGCCAAGCTGCCTTTCTCCATTAAAGTGTTGCTGGAAGCCGCGGTTCGCCAATTTGACGGACGCGCCATCACTGAAGAACATGTACAGCAGCTGACAGGCTGGGCTGAGGATCGGGACACCAACAAGGAGATTCCGTTCATTCCTGCACGCATCGTGCTACAGGATTTTACCGGTGTCCCCGTGGTTGTCGATTTGGCAGCTATGCGTGATACGGTGAAAAAAGCAGGCGGGGACCCGAAGCAAATCAATCCGCTCGTTCCCGTCGATCTCGTTATCGACCACTCGGTCATGGTCGATGCTTTCGGTACCAGTGATGCGCTGGATTACAACATTAATGTAGAGTTTGAACGTAACGAGGAGCGGTACCGTTTTCTGCGCTGGGCGCAAACGGCGTTCAACAACTTCCGCGCCGTTCCGCCATCCACAGGTATCGTCCATCAGGTCAATCTGGAATATCTCGCCTCCGTTGCGGCTACCAAAACCATTGACGGTGAAACGGTCGTCTTTCCAGATTCCCTCGTAGGAACAGACTCCCATACCACGATGATTAACGGCCTTGGTGTTGTTGGCTGGGGTGTCGGCGGGATTGAGGCAGAGGCGGGTATGCTGGGGCAACCGCTGTATTTTGTCACTCCCGATGTGATTGGCTTCAAGCTGACAGGCAGTCTGACGGAAGGCTCTACCGCCACCGATCTGGCGCTCACTGTTACACAAATGCTGCGTAAAAAAGGCGTAGTCGGCAAATTCGTAGAGTTTTACGGGCCTGGTCTGGCTAACATCAGCTTGGCTGACCGTGCGACAGTTGCCAACATGGCACCGGAATACGGCGCAACGATTGGTTTCTTCCCGGTCGATGCGGAAACACTGGCATACCTGCGCAGCACTGGACGTTCCGATGAGCAAGTAAGCCTCGTAGAGGAATATTACAAGGCCCAAGGCATGTTCCGCACATCCGATACACCGGACCCTGTGTTCAGCGATACCATTGAGCTGGATCTAGCCTCGGTTGTACCGAGTCTCGCCGGACCCAAACGTCCGCAGGACCGTGTTGAGCTTGGCCGCATGAAAGAAACGTTTGAAGGCATTATTCGTACCCCAGTGGACAAGGGCGGCTATGGACTGAGCGATGAAAAAATCGCACAGAAGATTCCGCTGACCCATCCGGACGGCTCCACCAGCGAGTTGGGTACAGGAGCAGTCGTTATTGCGGCTATCACAAGCTGCACGAATACCTCCAATCCAAGCGTTATGCTCGGTGCGGGCTTGCTGGCCAAAAAGGCAGTGCAGCGTGGGCTCAAAAAGCCAGGCTATGTTAAAACAAGCTTGACGCCAGGCTCCCTCGTCGTGACGGAATACCTGCAAAAAGCGGGATTAATCGGACCGCTCGAAGCCCTCGGCTTCCATGTAGCAGGCTACGGCTGCGCAACCTGTATCGGTAACTCCGGTCCACTTCCTGACGAAGTGAGTCAAGCTATCACAGACCATGATTTAACGGTTGGCGCAGTTATTTCCGGTAACCGGAACTTTGAAGGCCGTGTGCATGCGCAGGTCAAAGCCAACTATCTCGGCTCACCGCCACTGGTTGTCGCTTATGCGCTGGCAGGTACAGTGAACATTGATTTGGTGAATGATCCGCTCGGTTACGATCAGGACAATCAGCCTGTCTACCTGAAAGACATTTGGCCCACTTCTGAGGAAATCAAGGAAGCCATCAGCCTGTCTCTCAGCCCGGATATGTTCCGTCGCAAATACGAAAATGTATTTACTGCCAATGAAAAATGGAACTCCATTCCGGTTCCTGAAGGCGAACTGTATGAATGGGATGAAAAATCAACTTATATTCAAAATCCACCATTCTTTGAAAAACTTCAGGATGGCGTGCAGGATATCAAGGAAATCCGTAATGCCCGTGTGCTTGCCCTGTTGAATGATTCGGTCACGACGGACCATATCTCACCAGCAGGCAACATTGCTCCTTCCAGCCCGGCAGGACTGTACTTGAAGGAGCATGGCGTGGAACGCAAGGATTTCAACTCCTACGGCTCCCGTCGCGGTAACCACGAGGTCATGATGCGCGGTACATTCGCCAACATCCGTATCCGCAACAATGTGGCTCCAGGTACTGAAGGCGGCGTGACCAAATACTTGCCAACGGATGAGGAAATGTCCATCTATGATGCGTCCATGAAATATCAGGCAGCCGATCAGAACCTGATCGTCATCGCTGGTAAGGAATACGGCACAGGCAGCTCTCGTGACTGGGCGGCCAAAGGTACGCTTCTGCTGGGCGTTAAGGCTGTCATTGCCGAAAGCTTCGAGCGGATTCACCGCAGTAACCTGGTCGGCATGGGTGTACTGCCTCTGCAATTCCAGGAAGGCTATGGCTGGTCCAGCTTGGGCCTCAATGGTCGTGAAACCTTCGACATTCTCGGCATTAGCAATGACGTGAAGCCTGGTCAAGAGCTTACGGTTGTGGCTAAACGCGAGGATGGCACGAAGTTCGAATTCCCAGTAATTGCTCGTTTGGACAGCACCGTCGACATCGACTACTACCACAACGGTGGTATTCTGCAAACCGTATTGCGTCAAATGATTCAAGAGTAAAGAGCGTATAAATAACAAAATCCCCTCCAAATGCAGTGGAAACTGCACATTGAGAGGGGGTTTTTTATATGCTTTAAGCCTTTAAAAGGAAACATATGCCGAGAACTGAGAACACTAGGGTTATAAGGAGTGTGAAGAGACCAGGCAGGCTTTCCATGATTGCAGAGCCTTCTTCGCTCTTGAACTGACGACTGAAATAGGGTTGGAGCATAAGCATAATCATAAAAGATATGAGGCTGATTCCACACAACAACCATACCTCAGGGGAGGATTTGTCAACAAAACGGTCAGCCACATCATTGAAATTGTAGTGGATTGCTACATTCCTAGGCATTCTCGGATACATGAAAAGGTAGATAATGAAAGGCAAAACAGAAATAAGAAAAGACAATACATTAGAAAAATTTAATTTACTTCTCATGGAAATCCCCCTAATATGCTAAATCGATCCGCATTATACAGATATCAGCAGTCTATATTTTTATACCTATGGCTTAGAAAGAGAGAAGTAACAAAACTAATCATCGTCGGTAAACAAGAAGCGAGCACCATATACACATTAACTTCTTGTCCTAATCCTATAGCGATCCCGATTAAGCCAAAAGGCTATCCAAATATAAGCAGAGATACGATGCGTCTTCTTCCATGCCTTTTCATTCGAAAGCAGCCATGGGAACTTCAAACCAATTAAACGGTTAGGTGTTAATTTAGTGAATGTGATACCTACTGTTAAGTGCGATATCGCTGAAACCAATAAAACTATATTTAAGGGACTGAAGTAAATAGCATTTGAATACAGTAACATTAAAAAAAGAAAAATAAAATTTAGAACAACAAACACACTGGAACATATTTTACGATATGGAACCAAATTATTTTCAGAAAATTGTTCTCTATGTTTCGAGAATTTTGGATATAAGACAACAATAAGAAAAGAGATAATCATCGCTCCTGATGACACAATAAAAAAAGCTAAAGGGAGCTTTAGCGGGTTCATTGAAGGCAATATAATAAATGAATTTATAAAATGCAATATAATAAATAAAATAGAAATCTGAATCCACGGCTTTTTAAATTCTTTTTTTAAATCATAGTTATTCTCCACTCAAAACAACCTCACTTGGAACTGTTTCTCAGTTGATTTTAGAAGTAAGTGTATTTATAATACTTCATTATAAAAAATGAATATATTTTAATAAAATATATATTATTGTCAGATCATAATGCATATTTTTCAAAAAAATAAGAGATCAAAGTCACATTCACAATATTTTTTTACAAAAAATAGCTTTTCTTCTGTTTCGAAAAGAAGTTATTATCTATCTACTCTATTTCGATTATTAAAATAAACATCTCAAAGCAAAAAAGCCGATCCCTCAGGACCGACTTCCTACCCTATTCTCCTATAACCTTATCTTCACACCACCAGTTACTTCGAAATATCCAGAAAACCTTCTCCGAACACGTCCCGCACGTCATGAATGGTGATAAACGCTGCTGTGTCGATGGCTTTCACTATCTTTTTAAGCGCCGATACCTCTTGTTTACTAATGACGATATACAGCACTTCTTTTGGATTTTTAGTGTAATAACCGTGGCCTGACAGGACAGTAACTCCACGATCCATTTTCGTAATGACCATCTCGGCAATTTTATCTTGGTGCTCCGAAATAATCATGACCGCTTTTTTGGGGTTCAGTCCTTCGATCATGAAGTCCATCACCTTCGTACCAACGTACAAAATAACGATAGTTAGCATCAATTTTTCCGGGCCAATAATAAAATAGGAAGAGAATGCGACAATCAAATCAAAAAACAGCAGGCCATAACTGATATTCCAATCCAGATACTTGTTGGCAATCCGGGCTAAAATGACCGTTCCCGCCGTTGTGCCACCTACCCGTACGATTAAGCCAATGCCGACCCCCACCAAAACTCCGGCAAAAACGGCATTAATCGTCGGCTCATGCGAATCAATCCGCCAGTTGACTGTTAAATGTAAAAACAGCGAGTTAAAAGCGACCGCAATGATAGTGTACAAGGTCGTTCTCTTGTCTAAAAATTTATATCCGACAATCAGCAGCAAGCCATTAATCACCAGATTAACGATCGAGGGAGACCACTGAAACAGGTAGTACAGGATGATTGTGACCCCTGTAACACCTCCCTCACCAAACTCATTCGGGATCACAAACAGATTAACAGCTAGCGCGAAAAAAAACGCACCCAGAATAATAAATGCGATGTCTGCAATACATTTTTTCATATATGCTCTAATCCTCTCTCTAACATTTCAAAGGATGAATCGCCAGATCGATTGGCTGACTCTTGTTGTCAAAATACGCTGACAACCAGTTCATGGTATCTACTACCAAACATAAAGTCAATACAACTTTGACACTTTAATTCGCCACCAGACTGCCTCAATCCTGACTTGAGGAGTCCGCAAAACCCTCCTTTTACAAGGTTATTCGACAAAAAAACACAATCCCGACTACTAAACTAAGAAAACGGGCCTCAAGCCCTTGTTTTAGACCTAGGCACATTTTCCCCTAAAACGACCATCCTCCTAATCGGCATTTTGAACACACATGACCATCTTCCTGTTTTATGTCAAAAGCGTTTTACTTTGAAAAAATGTGGGTATAATGATTGAAACATAACCAAGCAACCTACATAGCATTGCGACATCAAGTACATACAAATAGTCCTATACAGACGTCCTAAGCAACTCAATCTGAATTTGACAATATGGAATTGGAGGAATGATCTACATGAATACAATGAACTTAACCGTCCACACCCTGATGCCCTTTCACCACCAATACCAACGTGCCAACGCGGTGAGTATGCAGAAGAAAGAAGATAGCTCGGAGAAGAAGCTCAGCTTTCAGGACATTTTGAATGAAAAAATGGGTAAAAAATAAGGCGCCGTTTATCCGGTTGCATGACTCGCTTTACATAAGCCAAAAAGCCGTAGTTTCCTACATCGACTGTAGAGAACCACGGCTTTTTTTGATTCATGCGTTCCTAAACTCACACATTCGTTTTACTGACCGCCATCCCGATACTGCTCTGCCTTCTCACGCATCCCAGCGGCCACTGCTTCTTCGGTGTTCAGCCCCTTATCCGCTGCATAGGCGCGAATGTCCTGCGTGATGCGCATACTACAAAATTTGGGGCCGCACATCGAGCAAAAATGTGCTTCCTTGGCTCCCTCTGCTGGTAGCGTTTCATCATGGTAGGACAAGGCCCGCTCGGGATCAAGCGACAGATTGAACTGATCCCGCCAGCGGAACTCAAAGCGTGCCTTGGACAAAGCATCATCCCGCTGCTGCGCCCGTGGATGGCCCTTCGCCAGATCGGCAGCATGTGCCGCAATTTTGTAGGTAATGACACCCTCACGGACATCATCCTTATTCGGAAGACCCAAATGCTCCTTAGGCGTAACATAGCACAGCATGGACGTCCCGAACCAACCGATCATCGCCGCCCCGATGGCTGAGGTAATATGATCATATCCGGGGGCAATATCCGTCGTGAGCGGTCCCAAGGTATAGAAAGGAGCTTCCTTACAAATCTCCATTTGCAAATCCACATTCTCTTTGATTTTATGCATAGGGACATGTCCCGGCCCCTCAATCATGACCTGAACATCATGCTTCCATGCGATTTGCGTTAGCTCGCCCAACGTTTCCAGCTCTGCAAACTGTGCTTCATCATTCGCATCATAGATACTACCTGGACGTAGACCATCCCCGAGAGAAAAGGCCACATCATAGGCTTTCATAATTTCGCAGATTTCTTCAAAATGTGTATACAAAAAATTCTCCTGATGGTGCGCAAGGCACCAGGCTGCCATGATCGACCCGCCACGGGACACAATTCCCGTCATTCTATTCGCCGTCATCGGTATATACCGCAGCAATACACCCGCATGAATTGTAAAATAGTCCACTCCCTGCTCCGCCTGCTCGATCAGCGTATCGCGATACAACTCCCACGTCAGCGCTTCTGCTTCGCCGTTCACCTTTTCAAGTGCCTGATACAGCGGCACAGTTCCAATCGGTACAGGAGAATTCCGAATGATCCATTCACGTGTGGTATGGATATTACGGCCTGTGGATAGGTCCATAACTGTATCCGAGCCCCAACGCACAGCCCAGGTCATTTTCTCCACTTCCTCCTCAATCGAGGAGGTAACCGCAGAATTACCAATGTTCGCATTGATCTTCACGTGAAAATGACGCCCAATGACCATCGGCTCACTTTCCGGGTGATTGATATTCGAAGGCAAAATGGCTCGTCCAGCCGCCAATTCCTGCCGTACAAACTCAGGCTCCACCCCTTCGCGGATCGCCGCAAATTCCATTTCGGGCGTAATGATCCCTTGCCGTGCATAATGCATTTGCGTCACTGTACGACCTTGCGAAGCACGAAGCGGACGGTTGGTCACGCCGGGAAATTCAACTGTCTCCCGTTTGGAGCCAGGTTTCAGTCCATTATCCTCCGGTTTGACGGCGCGTCCCTCGTAAGCCTCCACATCGCCCCGTTCCAGTGCCCAAGCTCGCCGTAATGGAGGCAGGCCCTGACGGATATCGACCTGATAGGCTTCGTCAGTCATGGGACCGCTCGTATCGTACACACGCAATGGCTCATGATGCTCCGTGCCCTGCGGCGTATGTGTAGGATGAAGAGCAATTTCCCGCTCTGGGACGGCAATGTCCGGCCGCGAGCCTTGAATATATACCTTACGGCTCCCTGGAAAGGGCGTTACCCCACTGGCTTGCTCCCCGTTTGTCTTCTCTACCCCAACTTCCCTTGTTCCTGCCAACCTTACTTCTGCTGATTTAAATTCTGTTCCTTTTGTTCCTTCTACTTCTGTCGGCTTCATTGTCCATTCCTCCTGTTTCGATGAAATGACACACCGATCCGGAACCATTCCCAGGGTGGCGCTGATCTATGCAAAAAAGCCGGTTCCCGAGGGAACCGGCTAATCTAACGAGGCAGCTATCCAGACCGTGCACATGTGGAATAATCCTATTCCAATGCGTCACCGTAGACAGCAGCTGCGTATACATTTCAATGGCCGATTACTTCCCTACGCTGGTATGATCCAGATCAGGTGCAAAGGGTCCGGAATCTTACACGATTCCATCTCAGCCCGGCATTACAGGCTCCCCCAGTAACTGCGATACTTCTATTCACATGAGGCGGACATAACAGACATCCCGCCATCCTTATCAGACTACTTCAAATTTATGGCTTTGGCAACCCTTCTAGGTTCCATTTAGCAAGAAGACGCTCCTCACCAAATCACTTTGCTTGCTTCAACTGCATTCATTCTTGTTACGGAAGCATAAGCCCCATTTCCTTAGCCGCTTCGATCAAAATCGGAGCAAAGTCATGTAGCGTCTCGGGTGCAAGCCGGCTGACCGGACCGGATACAGATAAAGCCGCAGTGACCTGTCCCTTCCGGTTCACAATTGGTGCGGCCACAGCAGCGGCCCCTGGCTCCCGTTCTTCATAGCTGGTCGCATAGCCCTTCTCGCGAATGTCCTGCAGCTGGGCTTTATAGACCTCCGCGTCTACCGAGGGCGGCCATTCATTCCCGCTTAGCAGGGCTTCCAGCTCCTGCGGCGGCATAAAGGCAGCCAGCACCTTACTGGAGGCTCCTACAGCCAGCGGCATACGCGCACCCACAGGCGCAACCCTGCGGATCGCCTGATTGCTCTGCACGGCTTGTATGCGAATACGCATGCTGCCGTCCCGTAAGTACAAGCTGACCGTTTCGCCCAGACGGTCACGCAGTCCTTCCATTGCAGGCTGTAACAACACCGCCGGCTCGTCACTTTGGGACAAATGTGTGGATAGCTCCCAAATGCGGAAGCCAAGTCGATATTTTTCCGTTTCGGCATTCCGAACGACAAAGCCCCGATCCTCCAACGTAGTCAGCAGCCGATGAACCGTGCTTTTATGTAGACCAATTTTGGAGGCAATCTCCGTTAGGCCAAGATCCGAATCTGCGGTAAAACACAGCAATATATCAAGTGCACGCTCTACAGCGCGAACGGTTAATTTACGGTCTTCCATTCGTGAACCGCTCCTCTTGTATCCATATTCGTTTCACACTATGAAACATGGTTACATAAATTATATAGAATAGTCGCGGCTACTGTAAACCGATGTTTTTGTGACAACCATATTACAGAACGAGAACAAACATCGACAATTCTTTGCATCATTTTTACTTTTCCGGTTCAGGCGTTGACTTTGGATAACCCCCATCATACGATAATAGGTATCTATACGGATATACACTATCATTTTCAAGTGGAATTATACCTAAATTCTATTGAAACGAGGATCAATTTTATATAAGGAGGCTCTTACATGATTTCTACATCCCAGCGCAACTCTCAGCTACAGACCGCTGTTCAGGAGCCGTCCACCCCACTCTTTAATCCCCGTCTGCTGCGGTTCAAGCACGTTGTGATTGCTCTGCTGCTGTCGGTCGTTTTTTTTCTGTTGTTTTGTTTTATTGCCTTGCATGCTTACATCGCATGGGTACTTACGAATCCTACCGTCGCGCCGCTGTACTCTAATCCGATGCAGGCCAAAAACATGCCTTATGAGGAAGTCAGCTTCCCTGCCAAGGATGGTAGCCGCATGGTACAAGGCTGGTATATCCCGGCGGATCAATCGCGGAAAACGATTATTTTCAGCCATGGTTATGGAGCTAACCGCGAAGAAAGCTGGATTCCCATGTATGATCTGGCGCATTATGCCCACAGTTTGAACTTTAATGTGGTCATGTTCGATTATGGATTCGCGTCACAAAACAGCAAATCAGTCGCAACCGGAGGCAAAGCGGAATCCCAGCAGCTTCTCGGAGCGATCCAGCTTGCGAAGCAACGCGGCTCGTCGGAGATTATCGTATGGGGCTTCTCCATGGGGGCAGGAACCGCTCTTCAGGCGGGCTTGCAAACCAAGGATGTGGACGCAATGATTTTGGACAGCACTTTCCTGTTGGAGCCGGATACGCTGTACCATAACATTCACAATCAAATTAACCTGCCAAGACATCCGTCTTTGGAAATTCTGGAGTTGCTGTTTCCAGTCTTGAACGGCACCAGCTTGCATCAGATTCCATATCAGGAGGTTAAAAAGGAAAACTATCCGTTCCCGATCATGTTTGTGCATGGTACACAGGATGAAAAGGCTCCTTATCCTATTGCGGAAAAGCTCGCTGCCAATCAAACCAACCCACTTTCCAGTGTATGGATTGTCAAAAACGGAATACATGAGCTTATTTTCAGAGAGCATCCCCGTGAATATCTACGGCGGGTATCGACGTTTCTAAGCAGTGTACAGGAGCTGGAGGACAAGAAAACGATCGCTGATGCCCACAAACAAACGACTACAAAGTAAAGAATTATTTTTCAAAAAAACTGTATTTAATTCTTCACCTTGAAGAAGCCTGCCTACGGACACTAACCCGTGCCGTAGCTGGGCTTCTTTTTCGTTTACCATGGTATTCTTGTTCTACGTAACAGATGTGACCAAATTAAGCGAGTTCATAGACATATTCCCGATAGGACAGCGAATATACTGGGTACGTATGCATCCAGGGCAGATCTGCCAGATCCGCCGGATAGCCATAGTGGGATACGGGAGGTATAAAACGATGCTGAGTACTTATGGGTCTTTCCTGCCCTTACGTGTGCTGGAGGAAATTCGGCATTGGAAGCAGCAGGAAAGTTGGCATGTGGAAGTGATTAAATCCGCTACCGAGGGACTGGAGCCTACTTATGTACGGCTGCTGGATGATTGGCGGACTGTATTCGAACAGACGGAACGCACCGCCATAGAGTTGCTTGAAGAGCAACGGAGCGCACTTGATCCGGCAGATCAGGCGTGGCATCAGGAATGGAAACAGCTGTCGGCTGCCCCACAAGCACATACACACGAATTCACTGAACCTCCAAAACAGTCAAGGGGATTAGACGCATCATCATCTGTAAAGATGCCATCGTCAGAGTCAGCATTAAACGCTCAGCCTGACTCACAAGAATTAAATCGTCGATTGGACGATTTGCTACAAACCGCAAACCGCCAGTCACAGGAGTATGTACGGCAGCTCGGTCTGCTGAGCGAGCACAGTCATGCATTGCGTCAGCAGCCAAAATCCGCTGGAGTTGTATTACACGCGGCACATGAAAGCCAATATTTCCTAATCTCGACAACCCCCTTTCAAGAACCTGGCTCCATCGCAAGGGCTGCTGGGTTGTATCATGTAGCGACAGAGGGTGAGAATTACCCAGAGGAAGCGTTTCGAGAACGTCAGGCAGGCATAAGGGGAGAAGGCACATGGACGACTAAAGGCGTCAAATCCAGCCAGGCTCAACCTTCGGCAACGGAAAAAACCTCAATCGGCCGGTCGGTTCCTATTGGAGGACATCGACTCCCACCGCTCCCTTACCCCTATAATGCGCTTGAACCGTATATTGATGAAAAAACGATGCGCATTCACCATGACAAGCATCATTTGAGCTATGTGAATGACCTGAATAAAGCGGAAAAGAAGCTGGAAGAAGCCCGAAAAACAGGTAATTTTGATCTCGTAAAACATTGGGAACGCGAACTGGCATTCAACGGCGCAGGCCATTATCTGCATACTCTTTTTTGGACGATCATGAGTCCTCAAGGCGGTGGAAACCCAAGCGGACCGCTGGCTGAACAGATTAAAAAAGATTTTGGCAGCTACGATGCATTCAAAAAACAATTCAGTTCGGCAGCCGAAAAGGTCGAGGGTGGCGGCTGGGCGATCCTGGTATGGAGTCCGCGCGCGGGACGGCTTGAAATTTTGCAGGCCGAAAAGCACCAGAATCTGACTCAATGGGAGTCCATTCCGCTGCTGGCGATAGATGTGTGGGAACACGCATATTACTTAAAGCATCAAAACGAGCGCAACAAATACATTGAGGATTGGTGGCATGTCGTTAACTGGCCTGAAGTGGAAGCACGCTACGATCAAGCCTCCAAGCTGAGATGGCAACCCTTCTAGAGGTTGTTCAAAAAGTCGTCTTTCCATAACGAAGCTATTCAAGAAGCGGATTCGACGTCGAATCTTGAATTCAGCCGGGCCTTCCGTTGCTCACGTAGATCTGTCTACGCTCCGCTACTCAGTCCCTAGCTTCATCCAACTTTCTCGGTCCTGAAAAGCCGACTTTTTGAACACGCACTAATAGGCTTCTAAGCTAAAGACAAACTACACCTGCAAATCGTATCGCTCTCTGAGCGCTGCCATTTGTTCGGTCCATCCTTCCGGTTGTACCAGCCAGCTATCGGCAGGTAAAATGACTGTCTGGCTCTCGACGACACGGCGCAGAGATGCCGTGTACGCCTCAACAGACGGCACTCCAGCCAGCTCTGCCAGGCTACCCATCGTTGCTGGATTCACCCGGGGGTAATCCTGCTGCTGCACGCCTGTCGACGTATCTCCGGCTGCCTCTGTATAGAATTGCTGTACCGCCTGTGCACGCTCTGCACCGCTGCCCTCAATCATCACGAAGGCTGTGATGATATACGCCTTGGCTTGACGTCGCTGTGCAATGCCGCAAAACTTGCGGCCCCGGACGCTGACATCGTAATCCCCGGGACAGAAGGACCCGGGGATTTCTCCGGTCTGCGCCTCGCCAGACCACGGAACCAGCGCATCGGCAATTAGCCCTGCCATGAGCCGAAAATCTTCATGCAGGCTGATGGCCCGCTGTGGATTCGGCAGGATCAAGGACAGGTTCAGCACCCCCCTGTCCAGCATGACGGCTGCTCCACCTGAGGGGCGTACGCATACCGAAGTTCCCGCGTTGCGCACTCGCTCCATCGCTTGTGGGGCGTAAGAGAGCCTGCGGTCCCGGTGACCGATCACAAGCGCTGACGGATGCCGCCAAAGATGCAAAATGGGTGCAGCTCCTTTCCCTACTTGCCGACAGGCCAGCTCCTCCCAAGCCAGCGGAGACAAAACGTCCTCCTGAGTGTCCGCAAGTGGTGCTTCAAACCACTGCAACTCAGGCAAAGCTGTTGTTTTTTCTGTTGATCTATGTACATTCTCCATACGTTATCCCCTATCTATAAAAATAACTGTTATCCATAGGCTAATCGTAATTTTAAGGCGGCTATCCCGTCGTTTATATCTGATGTTAACAAAAAAAGGTGGCTACGCCTATGCGTAAACCACCCTTTTTTGTTCATCACATAAACGTCTTGCGATGTTCGATCAATCCTTAAGCAGCGACAGAAACTCTGCGCGCTGCGCTGCATCATCACGAAACGTACCGCGTACCGCAGACGTTACTGTTTTGCTACCAGGCTTTTTGACACCTCTTGCACACATGCACAGGTGCTCGCCTTCTACGACTACCATAACCCCGTGAGCGGAGACCGCTTCATTTAAAATATCAGCGATCTGTGAAGTAATACGCTCCTGTACCTGCAATCGGCGGGTCACTGCCTCTACCAGGCGTGCAAGCTTGCTCAATCCTACAATTTTGCCGCTGGGTACATAGCCGATATGCACTTTTCCGAAGAAAGGAGCCATATGGTGCTCACACTGGCTGTAATAGACGATGTCCTTCACGATCACAAGCTCCTCGTGATTCTCGTCAAATGTCACACCCAGCGCATCCCGGGGATCAACCTCATAACCCGCAAATATTTCCTCATACATGCGCGCAACGCGTGCCGGTGTTTCCAACAACCCTTCACGCTTGGGGTCCTCACCGATCAGTTGTAAAATCTGCTCCACATGGTACTCGATTTTATCCCGGTTATCCGCAGCTTTGCGGTTAATATAATCTTTTACGCCAGCCACAGTAATCCTCCTCTATGCAGCAACCTCATGCGGCATCCGTACTCACGTTGCTCATTATTTCCGACGGCCCTGATTTTTACGCGGACCAGGCTGATTTTTGGAGAACTGTTGGTTCTTCATCATCTGCTGGGCTTTTTGCATTTGTTTCCCATTCAGGTTGTAACCCATCTGTTTGGCCATTTTTTGCAGCGTTTCAGGGTCGTTTTGCATCTTTTCAAGCTGTTTACGAAGATAATAAGCACCGATGAAAAATCCCCCAACCAAACCAGCAATCAGGGTAATAATCGGAATGACAATATTCCACACCACGAAGTCGTCACCTCTGTATATTTATATGAAACATCTTGAATTACACACGAACCTATCATAGCAAAACATGGGACAGCTAGCAAATCACTTTTTGCAAACATATGTCCTTATTGTTTCTCCAAATCCAGCAACTTCGTCTTGACTGGCAAGCCTCCAGCATAACCGACCAAACTTCCGTTAGCACCCGATACTCGGTGACATGGAAACAGAATGGGTAACGGATTTTTGTTATTGGCTCCACCCACAGCACGTACTGCCTTGGCTCGTCCGATCGATTCCGCAATATCTTTGTAGGACACACTTTGTCCGTACGGAATATTTTGCAGTGCACGCCACACCTGCTCTTGAAAAGGAGTCCCTCTCAAATCATAAGCTATACTAAATTCCCGCCGTTCTCCGGCAAAATACTCACGCAGTTGGTCCGCAGCTTCGCGCAGCTTTTCCGGCTCCTGCACATAGACATATTCCCCAATCCATGTTCGGGCCCATTGCTGAAGCAGTGCTTCCTTCGCATGAAAAACGCCATAGTCTATTCGGCACAGCCCCCGATCCGTAGCGCACAGCGTTAACGTGCCCACAGGTGTCTCCATCTCATCATAATAAATGGTGGTTGGACTCTGTGAATCCCCGGCCGTTACTTCTGATTTTGATAATTCAGATGCCTTTAGCTCTTCTGCCTGCTCTTGTTCCTCTAGCTTGGAATGCGCCTGTGCGATCATTTCGCGTACTTGCTCATGTTGTTCCTTCTCTGATGCTTGCTTGATCGCTGTCATAGCGTTTTCCCCTCCTATTCGACTCAAAGCCCACGCCGCCGTGCCTCGCAGCTCGGGACGCGGATCATCCAATAAAACCTCCGTCAATTTGGGCACCGCGCTAACATCCTTGAAATTGCCAAGACCAATGACTGCATTGCGTTGAATGGGCTTCTTCCCCCGCCAAGCCGCCGCACTTTGTCCAAATCGGTCTTTGAATTCACGGTTGCTCAAATCCAATAACGGCAGCAGCAACGGCTTCACAATTTCAGGATCGGGTGTAAGCTCGGGATGGTGATCCCAGTTGAGACCCCGATTTTTAGGGCATACCATTTGGCAGGTATCACATCCATACAGCCGATTCCCTATTTTCAGCATAAACTCCTCGTCCAAAAAGCCCTTCGTTTGCGTCAAAAAGGACACACACCGCTGGGCATTCAGCTGTCCAGGACCTACAAGCGCGCCCGTAGGACAGGCATCCAAACATTTGGTGCACTCTCCGCAACCATCCGTAACCGGTTCATCTGGCTGGAAAGGAATGTTCGTCAACAGCTCCCCCAGATAAATCCATGATCCCAGTGTCGGTGAAATCATCATCGTATTTTTGCCGCTAAAACCAATCCCTGCGCGTTCCGCAACGGCTCGATCCGACAGTTCTCCGGTATCCACCATGTTTTTCATAATGGCATCAGGCACCCGCTCGCTTATAAAAGCCTCAAGCTTTTCCATCGCTTCGCGTAGTACCAGATGATAATCTTTCCCCCAGGCTGAACGCGCCAAAATACCACGGTACTTCCCCTTGTCCGACTTCGGCGGGTCCTTCATTTTGGAAGGATACGCCACTGCAATAGCAATCAGAGATGCAGGCTGTGAGCCATACAGCTCCGGGTAGATCCGCTTATCAATATCTGGCTCCTCAAAGCCGGATTCATAGCCTTTCGCACGATGCTCTTCCAATATAGCTTTCAGAGACAGAAAGGGGTCGGCGGATGCGAACCCGATGGAGTCGATACCCAGCCCTGGAGCCGCCTCAATAATTTCCTGCTTGAGCGAAGCCCAAGTCGAAGCGGTTCCGGCAGCCGCCTGAGTCAATCCGCGTTGCATCCGATACTCACCTCTCTTCCACTTTTTATCATTACAGATATGAGAATTTGCAAAATTCTCATATCTCAAATTTCAACAGAAAATAGCAGCAGATGCTACCGTAAATTTTTAACAGCACTGGTCGCTAGAAAATCACAACGATTATTCAGTTCGTTGTCACTGTGCCCCTTAACCTTCACATATTCAACCTCATGCTTACCCATCAGTTCCCACAGCTCTTCCCATAATTCCTTATTCTCCACTGGCTGATTTTTACTGTTGCGCCAGCCATTACGAAGCCAGTTCTTAATCCAGCCCTGTTTGAAGCAATTGACGACATAGGCAGAGTCACTGTGTACTTTCACATGGCAAGGCTCCTTGAGCAGCTTCAGTGCTTCAATCACGGACTTAATCTCCATACGGTTGTTTGTCGTCATTTTCTCGGCACCTGACAGCTCCTTACGATGCTCCCCATACAGCAGAACGATCCCCCAGCCCCCAGGACCCGGATTTCCCGAACAAGCACCGTCGGTATATACCATCACTTCTTTCATCATCCTCTTCCTTTCCTTGATTTCAGACTTTAGTTGCTCTATAGCCACTTCCACTCAGATATCGGCCAAAATATAAATTCTGCACGTCCCAGTAAATCTTGAGATTTAATGCTGCCAAAATAGCGGCTATCCTTGCTTGCTGCAGTATGGCGATTATCTCCCATGACAAAAAAGTGCCCCGGCTCCACCGTAAAAGGACCATAATCACCATCCTCCACGTCAGAGTTGGTGTAAGGTTCATTTAGCAGTTCACCGTTCACATACAAATGATTATGTTCAACTCGGATTACATCTCCGGGAATACCTATGACTCTTTTCACTAAAAATCTTGGGCTCGACAGCTTGGAATCGGGATCTTTTAAAATCACAATGTCCCCCCTGCCCGGATCATGAAAATTATAAACCAGCTTGTTAACGAACAAATGCTGGCTTTCCATTAGCGTCGGCTGCATCGAATGTCCTCTGACCGTGGACAAGTTAAATACAAACAGGTTCAGAAGCAGCAAGACGACCATAGCGATCAGAAGAGTGACTAACCAATCGCGTATGTAACCAGAGCGACCTGCTTGTTTGGACGTTTCCGGCGAGGGAGGCGGGCCTGACGAAGGAGCCAAAGCGTCCATAATTAAACCTCCTCAACCCTGTTATAAATAGAAAAGCATATCCCGTACCCGATTGCAACGGTTACTCAGATATGCTCTAAATGTAAATATTATACTTAATGTTATTCAATTCTCTTTATTTCGATTTCCAATTAATGAGGCGCCAAAATACTCAGCTTCTGAAAAGCCTGTAAAATCTGGCTTGCTCCATAGCCCATCGCTTCGTACAAAGGCATGGCCACACTGTTATGCTTGTCCCCTGCTACCCAAATACGGCTAACCTTACGTTGCTGAAAACGCTGCTCCATGGACTCCACAAGCGATTTGCCGATTCCCATCCGACGACGATCCGGGTGAATAGCGATACGATAGTAACAACCATCATTCTGATCGATCGTGCCGATCAAAGCACCCACGATCTCTCCCTCTTCTTCTGCAACGATAATCAAACCGGAATCCCACGAAAGCTGACGGGCAAATGCTTTCACCGTCTCTTTGTAGCACTCCTCTGACAAGGCAATTTGCATGAGTTCCGTTACTGAGTTCACATCACTTAATTGAAAGGAACGAACGTGCATAAGTAATATCTCCCTTTTCGTAAGCATAATAAAAAAATTGAGACAGCACCGTCATTTTTACATAAATCCTTAAATTTCTTATCATGGTGTTAATCACAAGGCATTATGATAAAAATGCATACGATCTGCTATATATGAAATGAAGAACAGGAAAAGGGTGTATGCCCTCAAGTTCGTCATGTCATAGACATGACAGATTATAGCAGACGACAAAAAAGCCGAAATTTCTGCTTCCTTGACCATTAAACCATACTTTTTGACGGAATACATCCCTTTTTCTCATGTAAGCGCTGTATATAAAGCGTTTACATTTTAATGTTCACAATTTACCTCTTATTACCTATGTATTGTGTATTCTAAGCGGGTTTTTGGACATGCTATCTACCAGGCCGTATTGCCCAGTTTGCTATTTTACAAACAAAAATGTTGATTAAATAGGCTGAATGCGGTTTAATATAACTGTCGAGGGTATTATTACATAGGAACACTTACCCAACCATATAACCAGGAGGGATTTACTATGGCATTTCAATTACCAGAACTTCCTTACGCAAAAGACGCACTGGAACCGCACATTGATGCACAGACAATGGAAATTCACCATGATCGTCACCATAACACATATGTTACAAACTTGAACGCAGCTCTGGAGAGCGCTCCCGAACTGCAAAGCAAAAGCCTGGAGGATCTGATCTCTAATCTGGACAGCGTTCCAGAAAGCATCCGCACTGCGGTTCGCAATAACGGTGGTGGACATCACAACCACAGCCTGTTCTGGGAAGTTATCGGTCCTAACGGTGGCGGACAGCCAACAGGTGCAATTGCTGAAGCAATCAACAATGAACTGGGCGGCTATGACAAATTTAAAGAAGACTTCACTAAAGCAGCTACAACTCGTTTTGGTAGCGGCTGGGCTTGGTTGGTTGTCGGCAAAGACGGCAAACTGGCGATCACTAGCACTCCAAACCAAGATAGCCCGCTGTTTGAAGGTCTGACTCCGGTACTTGGACTGGACGTTTGGGAGCATGCTTACTACCTGAAATATCAAAACAAACGCCCAGACTACATTTCAGCTTTCTACAATGTAATCAACTGGGATGAAGTCAACAAACGTTACGCGGCTGCAAAGAAATAAGCCAGTAGCAACATTCTTATCCTATAATAAGGGCTGTCTCAAAAGTAGATTTTCTACGAATGAGACAGCCCTTTTGGCATTCCATGGTAAACTGGTGGAGATGATTCTCAAATATGGCTCTGGAGGTTGATGGATGCAGACTTTTTTTCGTTACAACTGGATGATTCGGGAACAATGGTACCGCTGGTGTGAAGAGGTGTCGCAGGAGGAATTACTGAAACAACGCGTCGGCGGAGTCGGCGGCATTCTAAAGACACTCTTTCATATCGTTGATGTGGAGTGGAGCTGGATTCAAACGATTCAGGGCAAACCCGACTTTCAGGAGGACTTCTCTCTGTATGATACGCTCGACAAGGTCCGTGAGCTGGATGCGAAGTTTCGACTCAATGTCGAGCCGTTCGTGCTCGCCTGGCATGATGGTCTGGAACGGAAAAGGTTTGAAGATCACCTCCCGGACGGCAGAATTGTAATGGATGCCTGGGGCGAGGTGATGCGCCATGTCATTGCCCACCAAATCCACCATATTGGGCAGTTGTCCATATGGTCTCGGGAGCTCGGCAAGCCTCCGGTTTCGGCCAATGTAATCGGCAAAGGGCTGATTGAAAGCGATGGTGGCATCGATTAGCTTTAACGAATGTACATGCATACCTATGTAAAGTTAGGGCCATCCTCGGTCGTTTATAACGACGGAGGACGGCCCTTTTAATTTTTCATCTATGCTCTCTTGTCCATTCCACAAATATTCTCTCCTTTAACCGTTTTCATAAAAGCTTAATTTTTTCAACCTGCTAATGTTCTTTTGGTTCAGGCTCGTGACCTCTTGCTCTTGATAGCACCGTAAGCCAATGTAAATAATGCTCCACATAACAGGGCAATAAGATGAGCGATAAGATAATTGATATGACCGTGATTATCCGACGCTGCAATTGCAAAGCCCGGAAGAGCCGTGGTTCCGAATCCTATGGCTGTCAGTTTACTTAAATATACATATGCTCCCGCAACCATTCCTCCGAGGCATCCAGCAACTAAGGGGAACTTATACTTTAAAGTGACCCCAAAGATCGCGGGTTCCGAGATTCCAAAAAGTACAGACCCGAATGCAGAGTAACCCATTTCTTTAACTTTAGTGTCTTTGCGATTCAAAAGAATATACCCCAAAACGGCGCCCCCTTGAGCCATCAAAGCTACTGATGCCAATGGGTTGATAAAATTTCTGCCTGTATCGGTTAACAGCTGCGCTTCTACCGCACCCATAACATGATGTAAGCCTGTAATAACAATGATCTGCTGAATGCCTGCAAAAAACATAAAACCGAATATTCCAAGATTTTGCGTCATCCAAAGCAGCGAAACGGTGACCAGACTGGCCAACTCTCGCCCAAGAGGGCCGATAATCGTGAACAATAGCAGGGAAGAAACAAAGACCGTCAGCAACGGAGCCAAAAATAATTTAATCATGTCTGGAACCTTTTTGTTAAAAAACTGATCCAACTTGGCTACCACGTATCCCATCATTAGAGCAATAATAATACCACCCTGAAATCCAACCAACTGTACGGGAAGGCCGAAAAGACTGATCGATTCCGGATTTTGACTCCCTTTAGCTACCTCAAAGGCATCCGCCAGGGCCGGATGCAGCATAATCGCACCCAGCACAAGCCCCAGAATAGGACGACCGCCATATCTCTTGGTTGCAGAATAAACAACAAGCAGCGGCAGGATGGTGAAAATACCCGTGGAAACGATTTGAACAAAGCGATTAATCCCTTGAAAAATTGGATACATCTCCACAATCGATTTAGGACCAAATAACCCCTTCTGACCTAACAGCCCGGTTATCCCCATTAACAATGCGGCGGCGAGAATTCCCGGCATGATCTCAATGAAGACATCTGACAGCGATTTAATGGCTTTTTGAAAAGGATTTTGCTTTTGTGCGGACTTTGATTTGACATCACTTAATGACATATCTTCTGTTCCGGTCAGTTTGGAGAACACGGCATAGATATTATTGACCAACCCTGCTCCAAAAATGATCTGCAGTTGATCCCCCGCTATGAAAACACCTTTAACCAGATCAATATCTTCAATCTTCTTTAATTCCGCTTTTTCATTGTCCTCAAGTACAATTCTTAATCTTGTGGCACAATGGGCCACACCGATAATGTTCTCTTCACCACCGATATATTTTAAAATTTCTTGAGAAATGTGCTTATACCGCTTTTCTTTTGCTTCCATCTAGTAAACCCTCCTCTAGCTGAATCAGATCTCTTCTTTAACAAATCTCCAGAACATGCCTAAAAAGTCCTGCTTCACCCTGGCAAGCGTTATGCCAACATGCATTAATTCATCACCGCCGAACAGCTCACCGGTTTCTACATTTCTATAAACGTAGTCTGGATTCAAACCTTTGAATTTTAACGTTTTAATCGCGGCAGCGGGTTGGGATAAAACCTTGAAATAGCTGGCCGCCATTTCCGTTTGATCCTCTGACACAAAGCTCCATGCGGCTTCATTTTCATCAAACGGATTAATCATTCTGTAAAAATTTCCAAACTGAATGAGCGATCTCATTTCTTTATATAGAGCTATCTGTTTTTTCACCACTTCTTTTTCTTCAACGGTTAATGTCGTCAAATCCAGCTCATATCCTAAATTCCCGGCCATGGCGACATAACCTCTTGTCTCCAAGGGAGTTATTCTACCCACTTGATGGTTGGGTACTGTGGAAACGTGTGCCCCCATGGTAATTGGCGGGTAGACAAGACTTGTTCCCCATTGAATTTTCAGTCGGCAAATGGCATCCGTATTATCGCTCGTCCAGGTCTGAGGCATGTAATAGAGCATGCCGGCATCAAAACGGCCTCCTCCACTAGAACAGCTCTCGAATAAGACATTGGGGAACTTTGATGTAAGCTCTTCCATAATATTATAGAGTCCCAGGATATAACGATGCGCAGTCTCCCTTTGTCTCTCAGGTGGCAAGGCTGCCGAACCCACATCCGTCATGTGACGATTCATGTCCCATTTTACATAAGTAATTGGAACATCCGATAAAATATCGGAAACCGATTTAATAACGTATTCACACACTTCCTTCCTCGATAAATCCAACATAAGCTGATTTCTTCCCAACGTATACGGACGATCAGGGACATGGATACACCAATCGGGATGCTTTCTGTATAAGTCGCTGTCTATGGATACCATTTCAGGTTCAAACCACAAACCAAACTCCATACCCAGATTTCGAATGCGGTTTGCAAGATCCGGCAATCCATCTGGAAGTTTGCGACGATCCACCACCCAATCGCCTAATGAAGTATTGTCATCATCTCGTTTTCCAAACCACCCATCATCCAATACAAACAGCTCCACTCCCACACTTTGAGCTTCCTTCGCCAACTGCTCAATCTTGTTGGCATCAAAGTTAAAGTAGGTAGCTTCCCAGTTATTAATCAGGATTGGCCGTTCCTTGTCACGAAATGGTCCACGACATAATCTGTTCCTGTATAATTCATGATAAATTCTCGACATGCCGCCCAAGCCATTTTCGGTGTATACCATGACCACTTCTGGCGTTTGGAACGACTCCTCCGGTCCAAGCAGCCATGTGAAATCAAAAGGATTAATCCCCATCGTGACTCTAGTGTTCCGATAGGAATCTACCTGCGTCTGGGCCGTAAAGTTCCCGCTGTACACCAGATTAAAGGCGTATACTTCGCCCTGATCTTCATCTGTCCCTTCTCTTACAAGTGCCATAAAGGGTGCCTGATGAGGGCTGCTAGCGCCACGGCAGCTGTCTACCATTTGAATTCCGGGTACAATTTTTCGCCTTGCTATATTTTTTTCATTGTTATGCGCACCATACAAGGTAATGAGTTCATATTCATCATCTCGAAAATCCACACTGGCACTTAACGCTCTAAGCAGTTTTAGCTGTTGCCGACCTTCATTCTCGAAACGGACTGAACGGGTAATGACATCCCGCTTTTGATATAGGCTATAGGATAGTACAACCTTTACATCAATTAATGGGTCTTCAAGGACGATTTCCAGTGTTGCTACTTCGCCATCATCCTCTGCATACGTAGAAGGAAGCCCTTTCAATTTTGGTTTGCCTTGGAAAACCCGATGTTCTTTATACCGAAAATCGGTCACGGTAGAACCATTCTCCAATTGAATCTGATACGCAGGAATCCTGAAATCACTATTCCCAAATGACGGATATTCTTGTGGGATGGTATCCAGTGAAAAGGCTCGATCCTCGCCATCGGGATTGGGCGAAAATCCTCTATCCATAAAGATGATTTTATTGCTCCCCCGATAGTTCTGAATTTTCTTTCCCCAATACAGATGGGATAAATAACCACCTCGTATAACCTGCATGACATAACTGGTATTGCTGCCTTGTAAATGGAATAAAAGCTTTTCTTTATCGATGATTATAGCCATAGTGACCCCCTTGTAGCGCCAATAGTAATATTTTCAAAAAGTATAAATTATGTTGTTTGCTTATCGTTTACATTCTAATAATAATTGAATAGTTTTAATAATTATATGGAATAATGTAGACTCTATATGAAACAGTGTGATAATATGCAGAGATGAATTAAGGGGTGAAACCAAATGAGTTCGCATTTTTCCAATCATTCCTATAACAATCTGGATCTCAATCTATACACATGTGGCAAAGAGAGCTGTACCAGCAAACACTCTTATGGTCCAGCCATTCGAAGCGGATATATGGTGCATTTTATTTTAAAAGGAAAAGGGATCTTTAAAGTCAACGATAAAATCTATCATTTGGAGAAAAACGATGCTTTCTTTATTGAACCGAAGGTTTTAATTTACTACGAAGCGGATGAGCTTGACCCATGGGAATATGCCTGGATTGGTTTTAATGGGGTGCAAGCAAAAGAATATCTAAGCCGGACCTGTATCCATAGGGACAATCCCATTTTCCGGTTTGAAGCGGAGGGCAGCCTTGCCCGCTGTATGGAGAGCATCGTGGTTTCTTCTACGCTGAAATCCAACAAAGACCTGTTGCTTACATCCAAGCTGTATGAATTTCTGTATCTGATGTTTGAACTTTACCCTAATCAGGAAGTCAACCCTGAGGTAAGACAGCAGCGGTATATTAAAGAAGCGCTTCTCTTCATTCAACAAAACTACTCACACTTCATTACCGTAAGTGATATTGCTAAGTACATTTCAATTGACCGTTCGTATTTGCATCGTTTATTTAAACAGCAACTCAATAAGTCACCGCAGGAATTTTTATTACATTTGAGGATGGAAAAATCGTGCTCCCTATTAAGAAATACTTCCCTTAAAATCGGAGATATTGCTCGGTCTGTAGGGTATAAAGATGTACTCCTATTCTCCAAGATGTTCAAAACGGTCAACAAGGTAACTCCATCCGAATACCGAAAAAATCACCAAAAATAACACCTTCGCTCGCAAGTAAGTTAGGCATATTCCTCCCAGAAAACAGAAAAATAGCGGCAGCATGGATCAACCTCATGTCCATACTGCCGCTATTGTCAAAAGAAAATAAAGTTCTAGACTGAAAAATAAAGTATTAGACTGACGTTGCTTCATTAAGCTAACGAGCAGGTTAACCTAACAAGTAGACTGCCAATTACGTTTGAAAATACCCAAACGTGCCGCCGGTTTGACATTCAGAACTGGCCTTTTGAATTTGGTGGAGTTAAAGGGAGTTCTAGTTGTGTCTCATCTATTATTTTGAACAAGCATTGTATTGAAGAGCCAGCGAAAATTCCATCTGAAATACTGAGCTAGATGCCAATCTTCATAACCATTTAGTACACCTTCATTTAACCAGTAAGACTCTGGTTTTCCGCTCGTCGCAGCTTCAGACACATAAGCGATCGTTTTTTCTAAAAAGCGAATGACATCTAGAATTTTATCTGGAGTGGACACATCCCCATGCCCGGGAATAACAGTATCTACCTTCAGATCTCTTTGAATGCGTTTTAGGATGCGTATCCAAGCGTATGGATTACCGTATGGCATGACCGGAATCGTCTTGTTGGTTATTAAATCACCAGCAATTAAGGTTCTTTCTTCAGGCACGTAAACAACGGCATCGCTTAAAGAATGGCCGCCTCCGTAGGATAAAACTTCGACAGTGCGTTTTGCTCCTTTTATAACTAGTTTATCGTCAAAAGTTATCGTGGGTATCACTCTACGAAGGGAAGGGATAGCATTATATAGAGCTCTCTGCACAGAAAGATCATAACCGATTTCGGTTAACATGTGCGGATTTTTTTCTTGTGAATGTACTTGATGCAGGCTATTTATTAACTTCTGAATGTTTTGTTGCATTAGATCAATATTCACTTTACCCATTTCAGATAGCAAATCTCTTGTCCAAACGGTAGATATAAAATCACTTTCCATGAATTCCTGATTGCCGTTGACATGATCTCCATGGAAATGAGTATTGATCACATATTTAATTGGTTTATTCGTTAATTGCTCTGCGGATTGACGTAACAAAGCACCAGAATGCGGTAGGTTGGTTGTGTCCACAACAACGGTCAAATCCCCAAGGTCAATAATTGCCGCATTCCCCAGAGAACCACTACCAGGTACCGAAATAGCACCCCAGATACCTTCCGCTGCTTGTTGAATCGTGAAATATTTGTTGTTCATTGTTTATACCTCCATCAAAATAAGTTTGACACCATTTCCTTTTATCTTTAGGTTGTTTTTTGTTTTCATGTATATCAATAAGCAACTTTAGCTTACAAGTTAGAGTCAACTAGAAATCAAGCACAAACTTTGAAATGAAGTTAGAGGTGCAAATATCGACTTCAAATTGACTTAAAGATGTATAATAGTTTTAAATTTTGGTTTAGAAAAAAGGAGTGACATATAAAACAATGCTTACTATAAGCCAAGTATCAGAAAGAACGGGGTTAACTCCTTATACGATTCGCTATTATGAAAAAATTGGAGTGCTACAGGAACCAAATCGAAGAAATGGAAGGACACGTATTTATACCGAAAGTGAGGTTTCATATATACAATGTTTAATTAGATTGAAAAAATTGGGATTGTCGCTTGAGGAGATCACGGAATTTACTCGTGACGGATGTGTACTGGATAAAATTCAACAAGGGGAAGAACTTGCTAATTTTACTCCTGCCTTACACATACGGATAGAAATTCTTGAGAAGCATCTGATGGAACTGGAATCCAAGCGACAGGAACTTGAGCGCATGATTTCCCTTGCCAACGAGAAGATAGCCCTGTACCAAAAACTTATGAAAGACGATATAGTAATGTAGGAAACTTGGTTCATCACCAGCATATACGATGGCAACAGAATTGATTGAACTAACGGGAAACGATAGCTCAATCAATTGGCTTTTACCACGCCTTATTTAATGCCAAAGAGAGCCTATCCATTTATTAATTGGAAATGATTTAACCTCCAAATCAAAGTGATGGGCTTATTTTCTTTCTCCTAAGCACTACACTACATTAGACTGACGCTATTTAATTAAGCTAACGAGCAGATTAGTTTAAAGTCAATCGATAGGAACCTTATCACAGGTAAGGTTATTTTTTTGTGCGCATTCATCAATAAAGAACAAAGCTCGCTGTCACTTCAGCGAGCTTTGTTCTTTATATGTCAAAACCAAGTCATAGTAAACCCTATTCGAGGTCTCAAGTTATCGAAAGAAATAGCACACTTAGGCGCGTTCTCATCCGCAGGTTAAACAGTATTCTCGCTGTTTAAACAGATTTAATATACACATCTGCAAAAACTTTTGCAAAGTCTTCGACCTTGACTTTACCGAGGTGGTAGTCGGTGGCACGGAGGCTGGCGTAGAACTCGTCGGCGTTCTCGCAGGCGCGGTTCATTTGGGCAAAGGCATTGGCAGTGTTTTCGTGGAAGCCGATTTTTTTCATATTCTCAGCAAGAGCTTCAACGGGGATTTGTTGGTATTTGGCCTCGATACCATTCTCAGCAAGGGCATTGAGCCAGTCGTTACCTGTGGCCCAGTCACTAACAATGAACTTCGCACTTTTACCCGATGGGGTGTGAGAAATCAGGTCGTAAGCGACGTCCGCGATATCAACGGGGCTGACCCAGCCTTGTGGGATGTCAACTGAAATTGGGCTGAAGATGGTCTGCTGGGTTTTTAGGCTTTGCATGTCGGCAAAAAGATTGCTGTAAAAGCCGACAGGGCGGATGTGGACAACGTTCACGTCTTCAAGCGAGTTTAGCGCTTCTTCTGCAAAATGATAGCTGTAGAGAATGCCGGCGTTTGGGTTGTCGGCGCCGACTGAGCTGAGGTTGACGACGTTTTTTACACCTGATTTTAGCACAGCGGCCTTATAATTTTCAGAAAGATCAATGGCGGTCTGCCACATGTCGGTGCCAGAGGCATAATTGATACCTGAAATCATGAGGTAGACGACGTCGCTACCTGCAAAAGCCTGCGCGAGGAATTCGACGTCGAGGTTTGAGCCGACCGCTGGTTCGGCACCGAGCGCTTTGATGTCGGCGATACGATCTTTGGAGCTTGTGATGACGGTAACATCGTGGCCGTCTGCGATTAGGGATGGGAGGTAGTTGCGGTTAATATTGCCGAGTGAGCCGAGAACTGTGATTTTCATTGTGTAATCTCCTTTTTTAATGTGATTTCGAGAAATGGATATCGCTTATTGGGACCGTTATCCCTTCCTTGATTGGATATTCATTACAAGAGAGATTATACATCGGATAAATAAACTAAGTAAACTAATTTAATAAAATTAGTTAATTTAATAATCTTTTTAAATATTGTTTATTGATGCCTCTACTTTGATATAATATGATTTGACGAGCGGTAGAGGAGGCTTCAATCGTGAGAAAACCCATGAGCGCAGATCAATATCTTAATAAAATCAAACCTGTAATTAGAAGAACCAGATTCAGCCAACTGAAAATTGACGATATCGCAAAACATATGGATATTAGTAAAGTGACGCTTTACAAGCATTTTTCATCCAAAGATGAAATCATCGAACAGGTTGTAGAGTATGGAATTCAGTACTTGCAGCAGGCTGACACCGTTGTATATGATGATTCCGTTTCATATATTGATCGATTTCAAAAAACGTTTCTGGAATCGTTAATAGGTGTTATTTATTTATCCGATTTGTTCCTGCAAGACCTTAAGGAGTTTTATCCACGACTTTTTGAAAATATTTCCGTTGCTCAACAAAATAGAATTAAAAATTTACAATCTTTTTTTCAATCCGGTATGGATAAAAAGATTTTTAACAGAATGCACGTTGCGCTGTCCTTAGTTCAAGACGATGCTACGCTTCGGCGCATTATGGAACCGACCTTTAGTATTCAATGGTATGATCTCACCTTGAAACAAGCCGTTATGGAATTTTATAAGATGAAACAGTATCAAGTGATTAGTCCTGAGTATCTGGATACTGTTGACGATTCCGTTATCGAAAAAGAAATCATTCGTATTTTACAAACCATTTCGTGAACGCGTTCGTTTCTCCCGACTTGCTCTTATTGATGCTGTCGTCCGTTATCTGAGTAATCGTTGTAAAGTTTGTAGCTTATAACGCTAAGAAGGCCCTCCGTGTAGATGACCATTAAACTTGCCGTTACAAACAGCACGGTGAACCGTATCACAGTAAGTCATTATGCTAACGGAAAACGATAGCTCATAAAAGACAAGAAGGCAGCCGATCATAGTGATCGGCTGCCTTTGTTTAACTAACGGGCAGGATAGTTTAAAGCTTTCGATAAATCGTATGGCCTTACGAAAGACAATAAAAGCGCAGCTCATGATTGGAAAAGACCGTTTAAAAGAGCACCACCAATTCCACTGGCAATTATGCAAATTTATTAGCATTAGCGCTGCGCCACTAGGCGTACTCGTCCCATTGGGCACTGCGGAACTCATGCTGGTTGCTATACAAGAAGCGCGTGCCAATTGCGACGAGCCGTTCGCTCTATATCATTCAGCGGTTACTTTGTATATTTGGTGCAGCAGGTCGTATCCCATGCCGTCAGCCAATATGTGCACCCTGGGAACACATAATCGTCCTTTAAGTATGGCCAGATGAGATTCCCAGCAAACGCAAAGCGAGTTTCAAGCTGTGGCGTTCTTCGTGTATTCGGTCAAATAATACACGGGGAATGGGAAAGTCATTTTTTCAACTATAAACAGTTGCCTGAAAGGGCAGAGAGGATTTCCTGTGTTGTCCGGGTACGCCCGATGCGTGGAAAAATGAAATTTTTTACGTAATCATGCCCGGTTTCGGAAAATCCAGTCATAGCATCAATCGCCAAAATCAGCTGATACCCATGCATAAACGCTTCCCGCGCAGTCGTATCAACGCCCAACTCAGTAGCGATGCCGCATAAGACGATGGTATCAATTCCTCGGCGGCGCAACTGAAGGTCGAGCTCCGTTCCGTAAAAAGCCCCCCATTGCTTCTTCGTGATGATATGGTCTGTCTCGGTGACCCGCATTTCCGGGACGATTTGATCCCATCCTTCAGGCAGATTCAGGGGTGGTCCAGGCGAATCCAACTTAGGACGCGGGATATCCTTCAAATCTTTACTAGATACCCGGACCAGTGCAACCATTGAGCTTTGCTCACGGAAAGTATCTGCCAAGGCTGCGGCGTTAGACACTACCTGCTCAGCAGAATAAGGGGCGTATTGATTTCCTATCCACTTTTGCAAGTCAATAACAACCAACGCTGTTTTTTGTGGATCCCATAATCGTTCCATTCTGTATGTTCTCCTCATCTCTTCGATTTGACCGTATGTTTAATTACGCGAACATATAGTCATTTGACTTCATGTTTCGTATTTTGTACTATCATTCATGAATAGTCAAGGGGGGAGATTTTTATTATGAGTGTGACAAGGGAAGAGGTTTTAAAATCGGCGATGAAGCTTTTTAAGGAACATGGGTTTCTTTCGACGACGATACAGGATATTGCCGAGGATTGCGGTATTGCCAAAGGATCAGTCTATAAATATTTCCCTTCCAAGGAAGACCTCTTCAGCGAGGTGTTTGATCAATGCCATAACGCCTATTTTGATCAAGTCGATGAACTGAAACGCTTTCCCGAACTCTCGCCAGAAGAGCAGTTTCTACAGCAGATCATTCTGCGATTCCGTTATTTTATGGAATACAAGCATATTCTGGTCGAATTCACGGAGCTCCCCATCCAACAGGATCCCAAGTTCCAGCCGCTTAGACACAAGGTTAGAGGGCGGCTCATCCGATGGCATAAAGAGTGCTTGATACAGGTTTATGGCGAAGAAATTTATCCGTTCCTGTGGGATTTGGTTTCCATCTATCGTGCGATTCTGAAGGAGTACTTATTTTGGATCGTTTATGAAGAAAAGTCTCTATCGCTTGAGGAAACGGCAAGGTTCATTTTGGATAAGCTCAATGTGCTCGTTAAGCATATGATGGCCTCTAACCTGAAGCCTCTGCTGAAACAGGCTTCGTTCGAGAGGTATTTAAGCTGGGGGCTCGAGGGCCGCCAAGGGGAGAGAGAGCAGTTCCTTACCGAGCTATTCCGGGAGATGGATTCGGCCCTTAATGTTCTTCCATCCGGCGCAAAACATCGTTCGGAGTTGAAAGAGGTTTACCATTTTATCCAGAACGAAACTCGTAAAGCGGAACCGAACTTCCCGTTACTGCAAGCTTCGCTCTACTTTTTGGAGAGAGAGAAAGAGCTTAAAAGTCAGGTCATCCAGTTAAGGAATATTATTTATTCAGGTAGGGGGAGATAGCTTGTTATGTGAAATCAAATCTAACCCCATTGGGGACAAGAGCGAAGACTCTAGGGGTGGAGAGAACAATACGCGAGAAAGGTACGTCTAATGTTGTTACGGTTAGCGAGCATTCCGCTAACGGGAAACGTTAGTTCAATGGAAACAACGACAGTCTAGGACTTTATTTTCTCGTCCTTAGTTGTCGCCGTTTCCATTTTATAGGATAAATTAAACACTTTGTCTTTTACTGACAGTTATTTCATTAACATCAGTTCTCTTTTTGCTTCGCATAATACTCGGTGATCAGATCGAGGAACACCTTGGGAAACGCCAAGGTGGCCATATCCGCTTCGCTGATCCAGCGGTACCCCGCCGGCAGCGCATTGTGCGCGTGCTCCGCCTGCTCAGCCAGCGCAATCAACGCACCTGGCTTCGCTCCGGTGCTGTAGCTGGCCCGCTGCTCGGCAGCCAGCGGGGGGCCTCCCGCCTCCCCGGCAGGGGCGGCGACCTCCTCACACTGGAACACACGCAGGTTCCAGTGAATGTGGCTGAACGTGTGCTCCGCCTCACGTACAAACCGCACCGGGCGCGCAAGCACGCCCTCTGCCAGCAAATGAGCCGCCAGATGGTCCATGGCGGGCTCATCTGGCACCGGGCCGTTGTAGCCCTCCGGTCTGGCAAGCTCATGCGGCAGCTCCCACATGCGGGCCAACAGGCCCTTGGCCGGGCGCTGCCGTACGAGCAGACGGCCGGTGTTCGCTCCGCTGCCCTCGATGAGAGCGACGGAGCGCGGCTCCAGCCGCGGCGGCTTTGCCTTGGTCTTGACTGGCAGTGTCTCCTCGCGACCTGCCAGCCTGCCCGAGCAATGCTCCATGACCGGGCAGGTCAGACAATGAGGCGACTTCGGCGTACAGACCAGTGCGCCTAGCTCCATCAGAGCCTGATTAAAATCAGAGGCTCTTCCTTCGGGAATCAGCTCCCGTACCAGACTTTCCATATGTGCCCGCGTGCTGCCTTTCATAATATCCTCTTCAATGAGAAAATAACGCGACAGCACACGCATCACATTCCCGTCCACAGCAGGCTCTGGTCGATTGAAGGCGATACTCATAATCGCCCCCGTCGTATACGGGCCTACTCCTTTCAGTGCAGCAACAGCTTGTGTATCATCCGGCACCTGTCCGCCGTGAAGCTCAACTACTTGTTTTGCCGCAGTTTGCAAATTCCGGGCCCGCGAATAATAGCCCAGTCCTTCCCATAGCTTAAGCACATCCTCCTCGGGTGCTTCCGCCAGCGCTTCAATCGTAGGAAAACGTGCAATAAAGCGATTAAAATACGGAATGACCGTATCGACACGCGTCTGCTGAAGCATAATTTCCGAGATCCAGATATAAAAAGGATTCCGATGACGTCGCCACGGCAAATCGCGTTTGTTACGTGTATACCAATTCAACAGTTCAAAGCTGAAATAACGCTTTTGTTCCAATGTATTTGTAGTCATCACATCACGTCTCCTTATATTCGACAATCACAAAAGCAGAGGCAATGTTAGGCTGATGTGTAATACTCAAGTGAATGCTGTAATTTGAGTCACCTGTATTCGGCAATCTCAGTCGATCCCACGCGGATGAAGACAAATAAACGGCTGGCTTCCCCCCAGGTTCCGGTAAAATATCCATATCGCCGAACCCGATGATTTGCCCAATTCCGCAACCGAAGGCTTTGGTTATCGCTTCCTTGGCAGCAAAGCGCCCTGCTACGAACTCCGTTAGTCTACCCTTGCGTTCCACAGCAAGCTCACGTTCTGCCGGGGTCAGCACCCGATTCAAAAACGCATCTGCATATTTACCTGCCAAAATATGAGCCATACGGCTTATTTCCAGCACATCATGTCCAATTCCGTAGATCATTTGGGTATTCCCCGTCCTTTATACTTTACTGGATCTATTGTAACAGTGCGTCCACACCCTGGCGAGTCACAAAGGCGTAAAAACAGCACCAAAATATGTTAAAATAAGAAAGGCTGTAGATGAATGTTTGAAATTCAGCTGATATGCCCATTTTAAAAAAATTCCCGTAGAAAGGAAGGATAGGATGTCAGAAACCATTATTGTTGAAGCAGGTACCGAAGCAGGAACAGATGCGGTGATCCGGGCTTCCTGGTTTCCCTCTAAAAATACAGCCAAAAGCCTGCTCATCATCGCTCATGGCTACAAAGGATTTAAGGATTGGGGCATGTTCCCCTATATAGCAGAAGCATTGAGTATGGATAACCATGTTGTGACCTTCAACTTTTCACATAATGGCATAGGTGAGGATCTAGAGAATTTTACCGAGCTGGAAAAGTTCGCACGCAACACCTATAGCCGCGAACAAGAGGATTTGGAACTATTGCTATCCAATCTGAGAGCCCGTCATGAGTTCAGAGAATTGCCGTTGTTTCTGTTAGGTCATAGCCGAGGCGCGGGAAGCTGCTTTGTATATGCTCTAGATCATCCCGGCGAGATTGCTGGCGTCATTTCATGGAATGGCGTGACAGATCTTGATCTGTTTACTTTACCGCAAAAAGAAGAAATGCGCGCCAAGGGACGCAGCTATGTGGAGAACGCCAGAACCGGGCAACAGCTCCCGCTGGATGCTATCATTCTGGAAGACCTGGAACAAAATCGCCAGCGTTTTGCCATTGTAGACAGACTTGCCAACAGCCAGCTCCCAGCTGTACTGATCCAGGGAACCGAAGATTCCAAACGTCTACGAGAAGGCTCTGCCCTGCTCACATCCGTTCGTCCCGACATCGAATGGGTACAAATTCAAGGCGGCAATCATACCTTTAATACCGTTCATCCATTCCAGGGAGGCAGTCTTCCACTGGATCAGGCGATTACCGAAACCCGCCGCTTCATTGAGTGGATCGCCAATTAATTATTACCCCTTCAATACAAACGGCGATCCGCCGGGCGGATCGCCGCATTTATTTACTTCAGAATTTTGCAAAATCCTCGCTTGAGCATTTTAAAATTACATAATGATTAATGCTTAGACTCCTGGGATGCTTGTCCGCTTATGCGCAGTACGTGTAAAGAAGCTTTCCAGCTTTTCGCGTGCCGCCGGGTCAATTTCCTTGCCTTCCAGATAGTCACTGTTTGCTTCGTAGGAGATCCCCAGTTCTTTTTCATCCGTCTGGCCTTCCCACAATCCAGCTGTAGGCGCTTTGTCCAAAATGGCCTGCGGAACTCCGAGATAGCTGGCGAGCAAGCGCACCTGACGTTTGTTCAGCGTGCTAAGTGGCGTAATATCGACCGCACCATCGCCCCATTTGGTATAAAAGCCTGTGATGGCTTCGGAAGCGTGATCTGTGCCAACGACGAGCAAATTCAGCTCATTCGCAAGTGCGTACTGAACCACCATCCGTGTTCTTGCCTTTACATTCCCTCTCACTTGCGGAGTAATCGAACGCTCAAGACTAATATCCTTTAACGTATGCTCCACTTCCACGGCAACCTTGTCCACGGCTTCCTTAATGTTCGTTTCCCCGGCATATTTCAGGTCGAACGCTTTGGCAACCGCGTAGCTATGCTCGATATCTTCCTGTTGGCCGTATGGCTGGAATACACCCAACGTTTTGTATTCGTCTCCTTGTTCCTGCGTCAATTCATCTGTAGCGCGCTTGCACAAAGCAGCTGCTACGGCACTGTCAATCCCGCCACTGATGGCGATCAACAGCCCTTTGCTTCCCGTTTTCGTTACATACGACTTGAGGAAATCCACACGCTTACGGACCTCTGCCTCTACGTTAATCGTAGGCTGTACTCCCAATTCAGCAATAATCTGTTCCTGCAAACTCATCAGATAAGCACCTCTTTTTTAGGAATTTCCTTCACAAGCCAACATGCAAAAGCCCCGGCAAGTTTCGCAGGCGAAAAATGCGGGGCATAGCTTGAGCAGTCTTACCGGCAAAAACGATCAAATGCACTGGTCAAATCAGCAGCAATCTGATCTGCCGAACGATCCTCCACCTGATGACGCTCGATGAAGTGAACCAACTCGCCGTCTTTCAACAGCGCGATAGAAGGGGAAGACGGTGGGTAAGGTGCGAAAAATTCGCGAGCCTTTGCCGTTGCTTCCTTGTCCTGTCCGGCAAAAACCGAATACAGATGATCTGGCGTAATATCATGCTTCAGTGCTTCACCCACACCCGGGCGGCATTGGCCTGCGGCACAACCACATACCGAGTTCACAACCACCAGCACTGTTCCTTTACTATTAGGCAGCTTGGCCTCCACATCTTCAGAGGTACGCAGTTCCTGAATCCCAAGATTCGTCAGTTCATCGCGCATCGGCTGAACTGAATCTCTCATATATTGATCGAAAGACATAGACATATTCTTTCACTCCTTTTCCGAAAATCATGTATAGTACGTTTCTAATTTCATCCTTTGCCGTAGTAAAGGCATGGACATCTAAATTTCATTATACAATCTTTTTCACGTAATTTGCAAAAATCCGGCTATATTTTTGAACGATTATTTCTGTATCGGACTCATGACAGGAGGCTCAGAATGATCCCGGTAAGTCGGGACGGTTCTGCGCAATCGAACTTTAAACTGCGTGCCCATTCCCTCCACCGAATCTACGGCAATCGTACCGTGATGACGCTCCACTATACTTTGACATAAGGCCAGACCCAGACCTGTACCTTTCGTTTTGGTGGTGTAAAAAGGTTGGAACAGCTTTTCAAGCTGTTTTTGCGAAATTCCAGGCCCTGTATCCTTTACTTCCAGTTCCACGAAATCCCCTTCCTCATGAGTAGAAATGGTCAGCACTCCCTTTTCCCCCATGGCTTCCATCGCATTACGCGATAAATTAAGCAGCAATTGCTTTATTTCCTTAGGGTTCAAATGCAGCATCGTCACATGATCCTCCAGCTTTAGATCAATCGTCTGCCCCCTCAGATTCGCATCTGCCCACAATAAAGGCGTCAGTTCGCGAATAATATCATGCAGATGACATTGCTCCTTCTCGACAATTCGATTCTGGGCCAGTGAAAGAAAATCGTTAATAATCCCGTTCGCCCGGTCAAGTTCCTCCATCACAATGCGGTAATAATGGTTGAGGGATTCTGGACTTTTCTCACGCATAAGCTGTAAAAAACCACGCACAACCGCCATCGGATTACGTATTTCATGAGTAATGCCCGCTGCCATCTGTCCAACCAGACTTAGCCTCTCGAAATTGCCTAGCTCACTGCGCAGCGTCTCAAGCTCTGTAATATCTTGCAGGGCGATAATGACGCCTGTCGTTTGGTTTACATGTTTATCACGAATAGGAAGGAAACTTGAGAAGAATACTTTGGGAGTAACATTTATAAAATCAGCCCCCGCCGCTCCTTCCAACGCTTTCGCAACCCGTTCGTTAACCACAGGTAAAGTGTCAAAACCATATAACGTGCTCAATGGACGACCCACTATCTCAGGCAGTGTAATGTAGGGATCGTAGTTTCGATAGAGTTCCAGCATCGTTTTGTTCATATGTATAACTCGTTCTTCGCTGTCCAGAGTAACAAGAGATAACGGCATCAAATCCATAACTTGACGCAGCTTATCCACTTCAATTAAGTATTTGCTCGTAAACTCAGTCACATCACGCCGAAGCGTCAGCTTCTCAAAGGCATTATGCATTAGACTCACGACCGTAAAACTTGCCAGCACCCCTGCACCCATATTCCAAAACGTTGTAAGTAAGTCAGGAATGTATACAGAAACATCCTGTTTGCCCCACAGTAGCGGAAATATCGCCTTAAACAGCATATCAGCCACAACATATGCGGAGATCAGGAGCTTTTTGTCCAGCAATGTTCCTCTTTGAAAAAACTTGACATGCAGGAGCATAAAAGGAAAAAGGATAAAACCAGTGCCCACATACATTGGGGACATTTCTGTCGACTGGGCTATAATCAGGACACCCATCAGTGCGGAAGCAGCGAGCACAAAGGCAGTGCGACGTCTACCGTACATGATGCCAACAGCAAGGGGAATAATACCGAGATTAGAAGGTAGACCATACGGAGACTGATATTGAAAGAGTGTACATAGCAATATGGCTGGTAAGCAACACAAATACAGTATTCCTTGAGTGGGTCCAGGAAGCAGATTGCCGCCCCAAACCTTTTTCTTATCCCCATAATCCGTTAATATAGAGAAAAAACCCGCCGATATAACGGCAAGGAGAACTTGGAGCACACTTTCCTTCAACGCAATTAACAAGGACTTCTCCCCCTCATCATCTTTCCTTGACGCCGTTAGTTGAATTAAAGCACAGGCTACAATATATTACAATATATGTGTTAAAATTCCGGTATAGAACGACAAAATCTGCTAAATACCAGATGTATATAAGAAGATCGTTTTTACGCGTTTTAAAATCCTGTAAATTGAAAAATATACACGTTTACCGTGCTCTTAGGTTATCTAAAATGACGGTATTACGATATGATGAAAAATTGGTTACGCCGTTCTGAATTTTTTGAAAATTTGTCGACGAAAAGGAAGAGGTTTATGACTTACGACGTTATTGTGATCGGAGGCGGCTCAGCCGGATTAATGGCTGCTGCCGCTGCCAGCAGTGAGGGTGCCAAGGTGCTTTTACTTGAAAAAGGAAATAAACTCGGGCGAAAGCTGGGGATCTCTGGTGGAGGCCGTTGCAATGTCACGAATGCCAAAGAGCTGGACGAACTCATTCGGCACATCCCCGGCAATGGCCGTTTTCTGCACAGTGCACTGGCGGCTTTTGGCAATCGGGATATCATCGCCTTTTTTGAACAGCTGGGTATAGCCTTAAAGGAAGAAGACAATGGGCGTATGTTTCCAGTGACGGACAAAGCCAAAACAGTAGTCGATGCTTTGATTAACAAGGTACGCTCTCAAGGAGTCGAAATTCGGACAAGTCGTCCTGTTCAAGAGGTTATTTACAAAGAAGGTCATACAGCTGGGGTACGGCTGCGTTCCGGTGAAATCCTACATAGCCGTAATGTCATTGTAGCCGTCGGTGGCAAGTCCGTCCCGCATACCGGCTCGGAAGGTGACGGCTATGCATGGGCAGAACAAGCGGGGCATACCATTACGGAGCTGTATCCAACAGAGGTGCCATTGACCTCAGGCGAAACGTTCATCCAGACGAAAGAGCTTCAGGGACTATCCTTACGCGACATCAGTCTGACCGTATGGAATGCGAAGCAAAAGAAAGTTGTCGTCCATGAAGGAGATATGATTTTTACACATTTCGGTCTATCTGGCCCAACTGCTTTGCGGTGCAGTCAATTTGTCGTCAAGGGAATGAAAAAAGATAAGGTAAACACGGTGTTATTGACTCTCGATTTGCAGCCTCATAAACATGCCGATGAAGTCTACCGTGAGACGCTGGAGTTGGCATCGGTCGATGCTAAAAAAGCGATCAAAAATGTGCTTAAGCCTTATTTACCGGAACGCTTGATTCCATTGTTGCTCCAGCAAGCCGAACTGCGTGAGGACTTGACCTATGATCATATTCCCAAGCAGCAATGGCAAGAACTTGCTCATCGCATTAAGGCGTTTCCAATCCGTGTGAACGGTACGCTCTCTCTGAAGGAAGCATTTGTTACCGGGGGCGGTGTGAATTTGAAGGAAATTAATCCGAAAACGATGGAGTCCAAGCTGATGCCTGGATTGTTCTTCTGCGGTGAGATTCTCGATATTCACGGTTACACAGGTGGTTATAATATTACAGCGGCGTTTACGACAGGGCATACAGCAGGGACACAAGCGGCCGTAAGCGATTAAGACGCTGCGCGTAGGACTTGATCTTACGATCGCTGTTGCCACGGGATTCTCTTGATTATATAAAACATTTAAGGGTAAGAATTCCGTGGCAAAGGCGAACGCTGTCGCTTCTTCAGATTCAAATCCTCCGCTGCGCTGCATACCACCACTGCATCCTCATTTTTTGGGGGAGATAGGAAAAGGAAATGAAAAAGACTTAAATCAGTTGAATTGCTGAGTTAAGTCTTTTTTTGAGTAATCGTGTATTGAACAAGCTCTATCTTGTTTTACATTTGCCGCTATCTTAAACCTCAATAATGATAGGTAAAATCATGGGTCTTCTCTTCGTCTGATTGTAAATGAACCGACCAACATCATCTTTTAACATCTGCTTAATCAGTCCCCACTGACTCATTTCGATTTCTGTTAGCTCGTTCACTGTGGACATAATCGTGTCGTGGATCTGACTCATGAGCTCTTCGGAATCCTTAACATATACAAAGCCTCTTGAAATGACCTCTGGCGCTGCGAGCATTTGCTTCTCATTTTTACTCAACGTCATCACAATAATCAGCATTCCGTCTGAAGAAAGTTTTTTACGGTCACGCAGGACAATATTACCTACGTCACCGGTTACCAACCCGTCTACCAAGCTATTGCCGGCTGGTACTTTAGGCCCCAGGGATGCCCTTCCCTCTTCAATTTGAATCGTGTCACCGTTATGGACGATAAATACATTCTCCATCGGAATCCCCACAGACTCCGCTAGCTGACGATGCTGATACAGCATTCTGAATTCACCATGTATAGGAATCAAATACTGTGGTTTCATCAAAGTCATCATTAATTTCAGTTCTTCCTGGCTACCATGACCGGATACGTGCATTCCTGTAGAGCTGCCTGATCCATAAATAACCTGGGCACCCAGCACATACAGGTTGTCAATGACCTGGGAAAGGTTTCGCTCATTCCCCGGTATGGCTCCCGCAGCAATGATGACCGTATCACCAGGCAAAATTTCGATTTTGGGATGCAGGGAATTGGCTAAACGTGACAATGCGGCCATCGGCTCTCCCTGGCTTCCGGTACATAAAACTGCAATTTCTTCTGCGGGAAACCGCTCTGTGTCTCCCGCCTCAATCAGTAAATCCTCAGGCATATGCAAGAAGCCCAGCTCCTTGGCCACTGACACCACATTTATCATACTGCGTCCGAGTAAAACCAGTTTCCTGCCTGTTTCCACAGCCGCATCAATGATTTGCTGGACACGGTTAACATTAGAAGCGAACGTGGAGATAAATACCTGCTGTTTGGCTCTGGCAAATGCATCTAGAATATGCCCGCCAACCAAACGTTCTGAAGGGGTAAATCCTGGCCTTTCCGCATTTGTACTTTCGGAGAGCAGCACTTTCACCCCCTTCTTTCCTATTTCAGCCATTCGATGAAGATCCGGAAAAGGTCCGCTTACGGGGGACATATCGAATTTGAAATCGCCGGTATGGACCACATTTCCTTCCGGTGTCTGAAAAAAGACACCCAGGCAATCCGGGATACTGTGGACCGTGGTGAAAAAGGATGCCTGAATCGTTCCCGCTTGAACGGTTGAATCCGCATCTATAAGATGAAGCTCGGCATCACGCAAAAGGTTATGTTCCCTTAACTTAATCTTAATTAATTCGATGGTGAGCTTTGTCCCATAAACAGGCATGTTAATCTGCTTGAGCAGATAGGGAATACCTCCGATGTGATCCTCATGCCCATGAGTCACAATGAGCGCTCTGACTTTATCCTGATTTTCCAGCAGATAGGTGACATCGGGCACAATAAGGTCAATACCAGGCAAGTTCTCATCAGGAAACTTCGAACCACAATCGATTACGACGATATCCTGATCGTATTGGATGAAATACATGTTTTTCCCGATTTCATTCACACCGCCTAGAGCAGCAATGAGTAATCTATTATCACCAAGCATCAAGTTTATTTCCTCCTTAGAAAAAGGCTATCCATATTATTCATTTTCCACGTAAACTTATACACAAAAAGAAACCCTTGTCTCTAAAGACAGGGGTTCTCACTTGATTTACTAAATACCCACCGCAGCCGAAATAGCAGCGAAAATAGCAGCAACTAACCACAGGATGAGGAATAGCTTGAAGATTACCTTCAGCCACTGTCCAAAGCTGATCCGGGCAATGGCCAATCCTGCTAGCAGAACTCCACCTGTCGGTGAAATGAGATTGGTTAACCCGTTACCAAACTGGTACGCTGTGACTACGGCTTCACGATTGATGCCTACAAGATCGCCAAGCGGTGCAAGTACAGGCATAGTTAGTGCTGCTTCCCCCGAAGAAGATGGGACTAGGAAAGTAATAATATTATGTGCAACCAACATAATGGTTGTGAACAAGTAATTTGGCAATCCTTCCAGGATGCCTGCGAGTGCATTCAATACGGTATCGATGATCATACCCTGCTCGGCGATGATCAGAATTCCGCGAGCGAGACCTATAATCACTGCAGCGTAGATGAATTCTCCACACCCTTTTACAAAATTCTCAGCTATCTCCTTCTGGCTCATTTTGGTAACTACCCCGACAAAAAGACCGAGTGCGAAGAAAAGGGCGCCGATTTCAGTCATATACCAGCCTTTGGCCAAAATTCCCCAGACAATGGCTCCAAGCGTTACAATAAATCCACCTATAATTAATTTGTCCCGAAACGTGAAGACGACGTCCTCACCTGTATTTTCTTTTATAAATTGCTCGCGATTTATAATATCACTCTGAAAAACAATGGATTTCTCCGGATTTCTCTTAACCCGGTGCGCATACCACATCGTAAAGGCAATAGAAATCATAGTAAATACAAGCCATTCAATAAATCTCAGCCAGAGCTGAGGATTCCCCTCCACTCCCGCGATTCCCTGGGCAATCAATACTGAAAATGGATTCACAGTCGAACCAACATAGCCAATTTGCGTTCCCAGAAATAGAATGAGAATAGCAGTCATAGAATCGAAGCCTAGAGCAAACATTAACGGAATAAAAATCGCATACAGCGGGATAATTTCTTCGCTCATCCCAAAGGTAGAGCCTCCGAGACTGAATATAACCATGGCAATTGGAATAAGCAAAATCCCCTTATTCTTCAGTCGCCTGGCAAGAGCCGTCAGAGCACGATCGATGGCTCCCGTCTGCAGAATAATCCCGAAGGAGCCGCCTACAATAAGGACAAAAGAGACCACATCGGCAGCATTGATAATCCCTTCAATCGGGGCGCTAAGGATTTGGGGGATTCCCTGTCTTAAATCACCGTTCTCACCCGTTTTGGGTACAGTGTGATAGGTTCCCGAAACGATTGCCGTTTTGGTCACACCGTTCACTGTCACTTCATGACGCTCAAACTGTCCGCTGGGTACAATCCATGTCAACGCAGCGACCGTAATAATAATCAAAAATATTAAAGTATAACTATGGGGCAAGGATAATTTCCATTTCTTATTCTTGATGTTCATGTTTATCCCTCATTCCAAGAATGGTTATACGTAACCTTCCCTCCCATAATGGTCAATATCACTTGGGCATCCCTGATGTCGCTAGCGGATGCGTTAAGGAGGTCGCGATCAAAAACGGCGATGTCAGCATATTTTCCAGCCTCCAGCGTACCTGTAACCTCTTCCATATAACAATGTTTGGCTCCATTAATGGTCCATGCCCTTAAAACTTCGGATGGCGGCATCCCTTGGTCAGGATACCAGCCTCCTGCAGGCGAGCCATCCGGGAATAATCGGTGAGAGGCTGCATACAGTGAATCAGGGACACTAGTGATAAATAAAGGCAGATCAGTCCCAATGGTTATTGGCACGTTAGCCTCCAGCATGGATTTATAATTATAAAAGCGGTTTTCATTGTCTTTACCTACCACAGCAGACATATAAGCATCCTCGTAAGAAGGATTCAGTAGCAGGATTTGGGCGTAGACTTCGGCAAAAATTTCGTTCTCGCCCATTCTAATCAGATCATCTGGATGAGGATACTCTAGATCACTGATCGAATGTCTAATAAGGTGATTACCTTGTTGTTCGCGGCATTTTTCAATCATCGATACTGCCTGGCGAATTGCAGCATCCCCTTCTGCAGTTAGGCAGCATTTGATACCTTGGCTGTCTGCTTCCAGAACTGAGGCTTCAATTTTTTCATAATCAACCGTTCTTAAATTCGTGACTTCAGGCATATCTGCGTAAGGCTCCAACATATCCCCTGTATGATCGGCTACAACGCCGTCAAGCATCAGCTTGTATCCTTGGAAACGAATAAGGTCTCCATTATAAAGTGCTTTATACTTGATACCGGTGCCAACATCCAACGGTTCAACAACGGGTTCAAGCGAAAAATGAAATCGGAGTGGCAGTTCTCCTGCTTCTTTCAATTCTTCTAGAATCGGCAGTAGCTCGCTATGCCGGTCAAAGCCAATATCCTTTATGGAAGTAACTCCTCGTGCAGCCAGCAGGCGGCAAAACTCCACAAACTCTTGTTTGACAAGGCTGCGATCCTGCATCATGGCTTGGAGTAGCAAAGCGCGTGCCTCAGCACTGCATTGATCCGGCAAAAATTGATATTTCTCCTGAGCCAGTCGGTTCATCCAGCAGTAGCTTTTATTTAGGTTAATGGCAATTACCGCCCGATCAGGGAACATCTCGTCCAACAAGCTTTGTTCCGGCAGCTTGCCCCATCTTTCCTCGCTCCAACCGTAAGCGGTTACATCTTTCCCTGGCGGAAGATTGTTTGCCGCTTGCAGCATGGATTCCACTGCTTCTCCAATCGAGGCTGCATGAGTCAAATCCACGCCCCGATGCATCGACATATATCCGGTAAAAAATACATGATTGTCATGAACTCCTGGCATGATAAAAGCATCACCCAAATCACAGACAACCGTTTCAGTTCCTATCCAAGCTTGTGCTTCCTCGGGACGCCCCACTGCTGCAATACATTCTCCCCGCAGTGCAATAAACCCAGGCGAAGCTTCATTTTCTAAGCCATTAAAAATAGCATTTGACAGTAGAACCTTGTCCGCTAATGTGTCCTTCTTCCCTTGCACAGTTTCACCTCCTCATTATTTATCCGCTTCATAACATAACGTAATATAACGTTATAATATTGCTTCTGCTTCTCTCATGGAGTGGAAGCAGAAGCTGCGCCGTACCTGAATAACATTACGTAACAGGCAACGGATTTATATTGAGAATTGATAACGGTCCCCAATGATGTACTGCTTACCTACATGAACGGGGCTTCCATGCTGATCATAAATAATCGTATGCATGTAGAACAACGCCTGTCCGATGGCTGTCTCTAGCAGCTTTGCCTGGTATTCATCCGCCAAAGCGATTTGTAATATCGTCTCTCCCGGTTGGTTAGGATCGATGCTGTATTTATGACGCAATAGTTCGTATACAGAGCCCTCTAACTGCTCTTCCATTAGAAATGAAAATCGGTCATAAGGATAAAAATTATTCTCCAGCATGAGCGGTCGATCACCGGCGTATCTTTGGCGCTGAATAAATAACACTTTTTCTCCTTGTGGCAACTGCAACTGATGTGCAATTTCCTCATCTGCTTCTATGATTTCACGTTCTGTGACCACACTGTGTGAAGAGAGGCCGTTGGATTTGCAGGCAGCCGTAAAGCTGATCACATGTTCAATCTTCCGCCCAATTTTGGGTACATTGACAAAGGTTCCTTTTCCTTGACGTTTGGTCAGATAACCTTCATGAACCAATTCGGCAATCGCTTTTCTTACGGTAATTCGACTTACATTGTAGGTCTCGCTTAGCTCAGTTTCGGTCGGTATACGACTTCCCTGCGTATATGTTCCATTATGAATAGCAGTTTTGACCGCTTTTTGTAATTGAATATATAATGGCTCTGCTTGATCTGAATTCAACATAATGTACCCTCACTTGTCATATAACGTTATATTACTCCCACTTAGAGTATCAAATGTTACATATTCTTACAAGTGAAGATGTTTGAAAAAAGTTTATTAGTAACGGACGCCGTATCCGAATGAACCTTCTACCAGACAGCTCTGGGCGGCAACCCTCGATCCTTCTGCCATAGCGTCCTGAATATTATCCTTTTTCAAAAAACTCAGTAAAAAGGCGGTGATATAGGAGTCTCCTGCCCCCATCGTATCCACAGCGTCCACGGAATCAGGCGTTTGAAAATAGAACTTGGTACCATCATAGGCAATAGATCTATCTCCGCCGCGTGTGGCTACCAGAATTTGCCCCTCTTTTTTTCGATTGGAGCGGATATAGTTCTGTGTCTCTTCATCCGTCATATGGCTGCAAGAGAAGAATGCAAAATCGGCGTACGCAATATATCTCTCGACCTGTTCATCTACGAAATCATCTGAAAAGTCAAAAGAAAGAGGGATTCCCAGCGTCTCCAATTCAGGCAGCAAGTGCCCTGTATGACTGTACAAGCCCGTGTGAATAAGGTCGAACCCGCCAACATAGGCCTTGTCATCTTCACTCAGCTTCAGCGGGTGGAGACGTGTAACTCCTCCCTCATTGCTGCCCAGAAATACTCTGTCCCCGTCTTCCAGGGTTACACGTGCGCAGCCGTTCTCACCGCTGTGATATCTGCACCGTGAAATGTCGATTTCCAGCTCACGGAGAATGTGTTCTACATGCTGTGCTTCGTTATCATCCCCGAATACTCCAATAAAGGCTGCATCTACTCCCGCTTTTTTGGCAAACACACTGAAATTAAGCGCATTGCCGCCAGGATACATCATGCGCAGATGAACATATTTATCTACCACATTATCGCCAATGCCTAGAACTTTCATGATGGTTTCCTCCTGTTGGTAAGTGCGCTTAGTAAGCTACTTTGCCCATATAACGGCGAGTTTCCAGTGGGTGATTGCGTACATTTGCGAGTGCTTCACGATAAACACATACAATGCTATAAAATAAAACCGGGTTAAAGAACTCGACAACCTCGTCAGCAATGGTTCCGATTCCAAGCTCTTTCGCATCGATCACTTCTACTTTCTCGGCATATTGATTCAGGAAAGTCTGTGCCCGCTCATCCAATGCCCGTGTGCGTCCTTCGTTGATCATCAGAATAAATGGAGTTTCTTTATCCGTTACTTCAAACGGACCGTGGAAAAATTCACCGGAATGGATTGAAGCCGCATGAAGCCATTGCATTTCCATTAGAGAACAGATAGCAAATCCGTAGGCATGTCCATAAGAAGCTCCGCTGGTCAGGATATAGAAGAGATCTTCATTGCGGTATTTGTCAGCGAATACACTGGCACGCGGTTCGACTTGTATTTTGGCCCTGTTAATAATTCCATTGATTGCTCCCAAGCCGTTCTGGAAAGCTTGATAATGCACATAGCCTTCAGCGACTTGAAGCAGCTCAACAGTAAGCTCCAAAATAATAGCCATCGGGTTATTTTTGACATCGCTCTCATCTCCCCACTCGTAGAGGAATGAATAATCAGAGTAATTGAGCAGTGTCGCTTCACTATTGTGGGTTAAGCCGATGGTGTAAGCGCCTTTCTCTTTGGCTGATTTAGCAGCCGCAACCGATTCCGGCGTGTTTCCTCCATGGGAACACACGATGACAACTGAGTTTTTACCTAATCGTCTTGGCAGCGCGTGCACAAACTCATTTGCTGTATACATGCCTGCTACCAGCTTCTTTGCTTCACTATCCAAGAAATATTTTGAGGGATACATATCGACTAATGAGCCCCCGCAAGCTACTAAATAAACCTCAGAAATCTCTCCACTTGATTGTTCATAAATCGTCTGAACCGTCTGTTGTACATTCATCATTTTTACCTCTCCTTTTTGTATAACGTTATATAACGTATTGTTTATGGGATAAATATAAGCGCTTTCACCAAAAGTGTCAAGCCCATTTATTCAATGAACTTTTAATGATCTGCATTCAAAAAGCTCTAATCCTTTTGTCGAAGAATTAGAGTTCCTATTGGGATTTGATTATTGAGTGTTTGGTCATAACGAGATTACACCTACAAAATACGCAAAAAATTGGTCTTACCCATGGGTTTGTCCGAATAAACTAAAGTAGACAAGTACATAACAGCCCATAAAAAATCAAGGAGGAAAACACCATTAATACATTAATCAGTTATATTTTTCTCGGTCTGTCACTGTCGGCCCCCATTGGGCCGATTAATGCTGCACAGTTGGATCGAGGTATTAAGAATGGATTTTGGCATGCTTGGTTTATCGGGCTTGGGGCAATAACCGCAGATATAATCTATATGCTGCTTGTCTATTTGGGAATGATCCACCTTCTTAATGCCCCGTTTGTTAAAGCTTTTTTATGGTTATTTGGTTTTTTCGTACTTTTGTATACAGGTGTTGAAAGCATCAAAAATGCAGGTGTGATTTCAGAATCTGAATTGAGGGGAAATGGCAATACCTTAACCAACTCTTTTTTGGCAGGCTTTCTGATGTCATTATTTAATCCTCTCTCCATCCTTTTCTGGCTTGGCATTTACGGGTCCATACTGGCCAACGTCGCTAATACATATCCAGTACAACAGCTAATGATCTTTAGCGGAGCGATTGTATTAGGTGTGTTACTCTGGGACGTAACCATGGCAGCCGCTTCAAGTATTTTCCGGAGGTTTCTAAAAACCGGATTACTTAAAACCATCTCTTGGATGTCTGGATTATCTCTTATCGGTTTTGGTTTTTATTTTGGTGTACAGGCATTTCAATTACTTTTTTTACACTGACGATTAACTCCCTGACAAAGTTAACGAGATTCCTTGGCGTGTTTTCGGCGAACCCATTGTACAATGAGGTCACATATTGCAATGAACAAGACCAGAAGTAAGCTGATGTAAACCCCAGGACGACTAAGCTTATGAAAAAATGATCCGACCACAGCCATAGCTATCAACAATAATCCAACCCAGCGTTTAATGTTGCTAGATGTGCTCGATTCCAGTAACTTACCTGAAGACAGCAAAATAAAGCACCAGTTATACAACAGCATTAACCCTGCAGCTGTTGTAATATATTCATACACTTTTCCCGGCAGCAGCAACGACATTACGATGGCTGAGATTAATCCAACAGTGATCAAACTAAGTGCATACAGAGGATATTTGCCCTTCCACTTCCGTGAAAACAATGTGGGCGCATCTCCCTCCTGTGCAAGTGTAATCATCATAGATGTCTCTGCATATAGGGAGGCTGTCATTGTTGAGAACCCTGCAATAATAAGCACTCCATTAAATAAATGAGGTACAAAAACCAGATGATCGCTGCTCAGCGCAAGCACAAATGGACTTTCTTTCGGGTTAAAGGCACTTAAGGGTACCATAGACACAGCCAGACCAATCGAAAGCACATATACTACAACGAGCGTCATCAACATTACTTTTCCTGCTTTAGGTGCATCCTCCGGTTTTTGAAGCCGATTAGACATTATTCCGAGCACTTCAATACCTCCGTATGCATAAAAGGCAAAAATAAAAGATGACCATAATCCCATACCGCCGGTAGGAAAAAAGTCTTTGTAACTGATGGGGAACTTTGGATTATATTTTCTTCCTCCGATCCAGCCTGCCAAAAGAGCAACGGCCAAGACCAGAAACATAACAATAGCTGCCATTTTAATAATAGCCAATACATTTTCAACTCGATCAAAACCCTTGTTACCAAAAAAAACAATCACAAGCCCTAAAATCCCGAAGCCTGCCGCAAAAATCCACATCGGTACCTGAGGAAACCAGAAGCGTGAAAATATAGATAGCGCCGTTAGTTGGCTCCCATTGATAAGCAATTCTGAGAACCAATACACCCAGCCACTACCGAAGCCTGCCCAATTACCAAATGCTTTTTGGGCATAGGAACGGAAAGAGCCCTGTTCTGGATGATCTGCCGTCATGCGCGAAAGAGCGTCAAACACCACATACGTTCCCACCGCTGCCAAAAAGTATGCAATGAGTACGGCTGGGCCACCGATGGAAATCGCTAAGCCGGACCCGAGGAAATATCCTGTACCGATGGTACCTGCAACTCCTAACAAGCTTAGTTGCCACCATTTTAGTTTTTTTTCTTTTTGCATACGATCCGAAGACTTACCCATAAAAGAGAATCACCCTGTTCCTGAATTTGAGACCGAGTTCTCTATTTTAAGATTGCCTATTTCACCATATTTCATGTGAAGCATGACTTGGCTTTATTTATGAATAAAGAAGCACCAGAACCCCGTTAAGGTTTACTGGTGCTTTGTAAATGTATAAAATTGTCCGAGGGGTTAAGTGAAACTCAAACAATCAAACTTTAGATAAAGAAAGGGCCTTATCGGCATTTTGAATATCCATTTGTAATTGCTGCTCCGGATCATAAGCGTTATAGTAACCGTTGTTCTTCATATAATTAAAGATTTGTTCATGAAGATTAACCGCTTTGCTCAATTGGTCACAAAGAACATTGCGAACTTCCGAACTGGTTGACTCTGTCAGCGCAAGAGCATAGTTCTTAATTCCGCTTTTAGCTGAAATTAATAAATCAGAAGCAATCACCTGATCGTTCATGGGACTCGTTCCAGTCATATTCTCAACGAAAGAGTTCACATTAATCCTCCTTTAAAATTACACAAGTAGATTTCTAAGCTGTTGAATATCTTGTGTACCACCGTTGACATCCTGCTGCAAAATGTTTTTTAAGTTTGTGTCTGACACTAAAGGAATCATGGTTTGGGCTTTTGTGAGACAAGTTGTTTTAAACGTAAGCAGCTCATGTAATTCCAATTTTTCGTGAACTCCTAATTTTTGCATGGTCAAAACCTCCTTTCTGAAATTGTTATTCCCTGCTGTCGCTGCTATTTATGCAAATCCTACAGAGTTTCAGTTCTGGCAAAAGTTCTAACTGAGTTTTTTTCACACAAAAAAAGCTCCTTCAAAGCCACAATAATCCATGGTCTTATAGGAACTTTTCCTTAAAATGTGCTGGACAGTGAAGACTCAAATTTCTAATCATGATTTTTAGGATAAAATTAGGTATGGATGCTTCCAGAAAATCCATCCACATCGTCCTCGGGTTGAGGATCAGAGCTGACGTTGTGCTCCTCCGTCGTATTAGTGTACATTTGAGAGGAGCCATTTTTATAAGCTTCGCTCCAGTCTTCGTTGATCGTATGTGCTGGGATAATCCAGTCTTCCGGGCTATAACCTGGATTATGTACACCTATATTTCCTTGCAAACCGGGATATTCATCCGGTTTAGAGAAAAGAGTCCCTACCTCAATCATGCTTCCTTCATAGGCTTGGCAAATTTCCAATGCAGACAGTACATCTTGGTTCTCAATATGTACATTGAGACCTGTGTCACCGTTCGTGCTGGCAGAGTATCCAATTTCCTTTAATGTTTCACAGGCTTGAGCAGCTTGCTGCGGATCACGAAATTGAAAACGGAAAGAACCCGTATCCATGTGTTTCATCTCCTCTAAATTAGCTTATTTTGTTAATTTGTCCATTAGGTTAGGTATGTTCTTTTTTAATATAACCAACCAGAACAGTATTTTTACATTCAAATCCTTTATTTTTCAAAAATTTACTTTAATGCTTTGAAATTAAATAGTTAAAAAAGCAGCTACTGTGACAAATCGCATGTTTTCGCTATGTAAATCCCTTTATGCTAGTAACAAGGGTATGGTTGCCCGGTCATCCGAGCCGAGCGGTCAAAGGATGCCCAAATCCATACATAAAGGCGGAATGAAGATGATAGATTACCGAACATTGGTGACACAGCAATCCATGCATTTGTATAGCGTGTTTGCCAAGTCATTCAAAAGTGTAAACGAACATGCGGTTGCTGGCATCAAAACGGTGGGCTTCAACCCAACGGCCTTTGCCGTGATGGAAGTTTTATATCACAAGGGCGCGCAGCCAATCCAACAAATTGGAGCAAAGCTGCTTCTGCAAAGCGGAAATGTCACTTATGTTATTGACAAGCTGGAAAGTCGCGGTTATTTGCACCGTCACCCGTGCGACCAAGATCGTCGGATTATATATGCAGAATTGACGGACGAGGGACAACGTGTCATGGACGAAATTTATCCTGATTATACACGTCAGATTGAACGTGCCTTTAGCGGAATCAGTGAAACAGAAAGAGATCAACTCATCGGCTTGCTTAAAAAATTGGGTCGTAGCGCTGATAACCTGTCACCTTATCACAAATAGAATGTATAGTAATTTTAGCAAACAAACATTTGTGAAGAAATGAACAATCTTTAGCTGTGCTAAACGTAGATTAGATTTATACTAGAAAAGTCCACCCTTATATTCATGGGTGGACTTTTTATATACCTGAATAGAGCGAAATATGCCCAAGCTTACGAGCAGCATAAGTATCTGCTATCGACTAAAATGTTTGACCACTACATTGTTAAACATAGCCGGACCGCCATCGGAAAAAAGAGTAATTTTCTGATCCTCTAATCGTGGAAATATTAAGGAGGAATAAGCTACTTCTCCATCATCTACAAACACTTCAATGCTGGTTTTATCGACGAGAATGTTTAGGTGGACCTTTTTCTTATTAGCATCAAAAGGCGCCTTGCTCTCTACATATTTCCCACTCTGATCCGGATGTCCGGTATTGGCTCTATTTACGTAGGAGTATTGCCCATCCACCGAAACACCGACATCCACATGGCGCTTGCCATCTGCTGACTCTCGAAGCCTCAGTCCCGCATTTTTGATCGTTGACCAAGATACATCCGCCTCTAACTGATAGGTATCGCCTGCTACCGGAAGCGAGTAAACACCGTCTACTTTGATCTGTCCAAATGATTTCGTAGAAGTTTGGAATCGTTCCAAAGTTTTTACTGGCTGTGAAACCAAGCGATACCCAGCATCTGCTGTATGCTTCAACCGAATTTGACGAACAATCGAATCCATTCCATTAAAGCCTTCCTTTAGGGTAGGCGTGTTATTGGCATAATCCCAATTATTCATCCAGGCCAGAGCATAACGGTGACTGTATTTATCTTTGTCTTTTCCTTCCTCGAACGTAACTGCACCATACCAGTCAAACCCATAATCCAGCCACTCAGGTTCACTGTGATCAGGGAGAAATGCTTCTCCATTAAAATCTCCCGTCCAGTAGGCATACGTGTTGGGTCCGCCTGTTGGTTTGCTATTGGCGCTCGCGCCCAAAACCCATTGATAGGTTCCATCATCTGCACGCATCTGGTAAAGGTCAGGACATTCCACAAGCCCGATATTTTCCGTTTGAAAGCCACTCGTAAACTGCCAATCCTTTAAATTTTTAGACTTATAAAAGCCAATCTTCGTTCCCTCTGCCATGACCATCATCCATTGATTACGCCCAGTATCCCGGATGATTTTGGGATCTCTGAAGTCCTTTGTACCGGGATTGGACATCACAGGCTTGTTGCGGTAAGAAGTAAACGTCTTGCCGTTATCCTTACTGTACCACAAAAATTGTTCCTGCTTTCCGCCATCTGCGGAGGGCTGTGTCACAATGGCTACCAGCGTCCCTTTTCCAAAACCTGCGGTATTCTTATCATCGATCACGACCGAACCGGACCAAGGATCTCCATTCCGGTTCGTATATTTGGGAATCGCCACCCCTTCATCTTTCCAATGAACCAGGTCGGTTGATGTGGCATGTCGCCATTCTGTACCGTTCTTTTTGGGATAGTCACGATTGTATAAATAGTAATAATGATATTTTCCATCGAAATAAATGGGCCGTTGGGGGTCATTCTTCCACTTATCCGGAACGGTAAAATGATAGGCTGACCGATAGGTCGGTGTTGTATGCTTACTTTGTTTAGCTTGACTTTTTGGAGTTGCAGCAGATTTTGGGGGTTCGGCTGTATCCTGTTGGTACATACTCCAACCCATAGCTATGAATATAGTTAAGCCTGTGATGATTACAACGGATCGTATCCAAATGCTCTTGGGAGTTTTTTTTTTCATTATGACGATCCTCCTTACCTCTCATTGCATCGTTATGTACCGCCCGATGGACGACAGATCGGGTTGCTACCAATCTACCGCCTTCGGACATACTGCATTACATATACCTACTTATTTCTTTCCATACTCATTTGGAGATTCTTTTTTGTCATTCGTTGGATCAATCGTGATTTGCCCTTGCTCCAAAATACCGTTTTTCACAACAGAGGTTTTCGAGCCTTTAATATTCAGCAGGAAGCTTGGTGCGAAAGTAGATTTGTGATCCGGGAAAAGCCCGCGATTGGTCATATAACTCGAAACGACTACGTTATTGCCTTTGCCTTGCGGGATAGCAAAATGGGCATACGTCCAGGTAATATCATCACGATCCAGATCCTGATGAAGAACGAGACCGGTTCCATTCAAGGGTTTATAAGGCCCTGTCAAGGAAGTAGAAACATAACCCAGCATGTAAATATCATCGTCACCGATCGCATCTACAGTCACCTTGGAACCTCTCGTACTCGTAAATAAATACCACAAACCGTTCATTTTGAACACATTTGCCCGTTCAATTTCATCTGTTACCAAATTGGAAGCAATCAAAGGAGGCATTACATTTTTCAACGTATAATCATCATTCAATTCAACGATGCCCAGTGCGCCGTTAGCCAGCTCAGCTCCCTTTTTCTTGGGACTTTGCAACAAATTTTGTTGCTCTTCCGTGAAGAATTTCTTATTGCCGCCATAATAAGCTGGGTTTTGAAGCGAATCTTCGCCTTGGTAGCCGGTTTCTGTTCCTGTGTTGGCTTCAAATATAATATATTTGTGGCCTTGATCCTCGACATAGTGAGGGTCTCTAAACGTATGGTTGTCCATATCTATTCCGACGCTTTGCTGTACATTTTGATAGGTTTTCCCATCTCCACCGTCATAGATCGATTTCAAATCCTCGACTCCATCTACTTTCAGTGTCTTGTCATCAGGCTGAGAGACATTAATTTGAGCCGTGCTCAAGGTTTGTTTGCCGTATAGTTGGTTACTTGGCTCAAAGGGCTGTCTGCTGGTATAAAATAAACGTACTTGTCCATCAGAGGTTAACGTAGCAGAACCGGACCATTCTTCTGACTGATTTTTTAGAATCGGATCGTTGGCAAGTAATTTATCATTGTCTTTAAATACTCTTCCGGCATTTTTCCAGCCGCTCAGCGAGGTATTACCCGCTTTTTGATAGAACAGATATATAAATGTATCCTCTGCTCTTTTAGGATCGCCTGCCAATCCAAAAACGATATTATACCCTTTGTAATTGGCTACTGTGCCATCGGCATTTTGTAACGGCCAAGAGTCCCAGACATCAAAATCAGTCAGCTTGCCTGAGCTGTCGCGACCAATAGCAGAAGGAATATTCTTAATTGTAGACGCATCGAAGGACGGAACCTCATATTTCTCTTTGCCTTGCTGTTTGAAAATATTCAGCATGTCATTACGCGTAATTTGCGTAAATGCATTGTCTGTTTTGAGATCAGATGCATCATTTTCCTCGGCAAAAGCCTGAACGCCGCCTCCTAACAGCAAGGTAGTTGCTACTGTTGCAGTGGCTGCTTTACTGAACCATTTGTTAAACTTCAAGTACTCCATCTCCCTTAATCTAATTATGCTTCTAGATTTGAAAACCAACTTTTTGGTTGGTAGGGCCATTTTATATGGTATGTCAAACGATTGATATAGACTGAAAAGCCCTATTATGTGAGATAAGAAAACAGGTTACTCTATGAATTTCATCCTCATATTTTCCTAGTAATTTTCTGAAAATCCCTTTTTTTTCATTCTTATTACATTCAGAAAAATTTGCTGCTTGATTTTTTTCCGTGTTTCATATTGCTAGCTTGGTTGCTTCATTCACATGCAAAATCATTCTAAAATAAATCATACAAAGCCCAATTTGTAAGCGGGTTCAAAAAAATAGTTCCTTAGTACCCTACAGCTCCATCCAGAAACAAATTTTTTGTTACAATTTCTTAAGACTTTTTTACTATTTTATTACCTATACCATATGAATATATCGCAGTCTCAAGGGGATTTTTATTTCCTTTTTGTATGCTGGGAAATTTATTGGTCCTAAGCGAGGTGTTTTTTTGTTGAATCATTAGGAGGAGAGACCTTTGAATAAAGAGATAGCCCGGACTTTTATTCAAAGGTCCGGGCTATCTCTTTTATAATGAAAGATTTATATTATTTTTTATGCGTGTTCTCTTTGTGGTGTCTTTACGCGCTGATCTGCCTCTTCTTCCGTACCCGGCGGACGGTTCCGCAGTCCGAGCACGACAAACCAGCTAATCACTGCAATAACGACCATGATAACGAACAGGGAATGCAGACTGTTTTCCAGTACAGAACGAAGCAATCCGGCAACCTTGTCACTTAGACTCTGTGAAGCATGAGGTGCAAGCAGACCGTTAATATCCTCCTGCGTAACCCCTTGCTGTGTAAGCTGTCCTTCTGCTGTCTGGGCAGCAATGCGATAATTCAGCCATGAACCGAAGGCAGCAACCCCGATCGTTTGCCCCAACGTGCGCAGGAATGTATTCAAAGCTGTAGACGCGCCACGCAACTGGAACCCGACCGAGGACTGGGCAATAATCGTAAACACAGTTATCGAGAAACCGAATCCCAGTCCATACAACAATGTAGACAGGAAGAGCAGCCAGATTGGAGCCGTTTGGCCCATCAAGGTCATGACGAAGGCTCCCAATACAATCAGGGTCAGTCCAATCAATGAGGTTCGACGCGAGCCCAGCGTCAGCAAAATGCGTCCTCCGATCATAGAGCCAAATAGCCAGCCTATGGACATTGGAGCCAATGCGAGACCAGATGAAGCGGCATCCCCACCGTATACACCTTGAATCCATAGTGGAAGATAGCTAGTCAATCCGATCAGCAGGGTGCTGACTAACAGGGCTGCGGCACAGGAAAAAGCGATATCCCGTATCCGAAATAACTTTAGTGGCACCATCGGTTCCTGAGCGCGTTTTTCGATAACCAAAAACAGAATCAGGAACAAAATGGCTACGGCAGCCAAGGCCAGCAATTCAGGAGAAGCCCAACCGATATACTGTCCGCCCAGTGCCAATACGAGCAAGAGAGCCGTCATCCCGATGGTAAAGGTAACCGCTCCGGGTACGTCGATACGTGCGGTACGCTTGCTTACCTGTTCATGCAAGTAACGGGCGATGAAGAACATAGCCAGCAATCCAAAGGGAACGTTAAAGCCGAAAATCCACTCCCAACCAAAATAGGTGACCACATAACCGCCCAAGAGTGGCCCGATCAGGGAAGAAATTCCCCATACTGAGCTGATCATGCCTTGGACTTTGCCACGTTCCTCCATTTTGTATATATCACCGATGATGGTAAAGGTAACGGGAATGACACCACCCGCACCAATCCCCTGAATGGCCCGGTAGATAATAAGCTGCTCCATAGTACCAGCTATCATACAAAGTAAAGAGCCAAGTACAAACAACGAACAACCGATTAAAAAAATGGGTTTTCGTCCAAACAAATCGCTAAGCTTTCCGAAAATAGGTGTGGTCACAGCCATCGTCAGTAAATATGCCGTAAAAATCCAGCTGAGCAAATTCACGCTGCCCAGTTCACTAACAATCGTCGGTCCCGCTGGACCGATAACCGTTCCTTCAATTGCGGCCAAAAAAGTGGCCAATAGAACACCTGTCAGCACGAGTCCGCGCTTCATAGGTTTATCGTCTCCCAAGCAAATCACAAATCCTTTCCTTATAAAAACTGTGTTGTATCTGTGCAGTTTTCCCTCTCAGATGGATGATTACCCGCACTGTATAATCGTAAACAGGCGGCCTATATAGGCCGCCTGTTTTGTACGATGTATATATATTATTGTCTACATATCCTTAATTTTTGTCAACTGTAATCGTATGATCATTCCAGCTATTTTCCGTTTTATAGAGATACCCCTCTTCCATACGAAGAACATGGCTGGCAAAGCGTTCAGCTACCTGTATATCGTGGGTGATGATCAGGAATGCCGCGCCTTCGGTAGACTGCTCTGTGCACATACGGAGCAGAATATTCGCCCCTTCGTAATCCGTTCCTGCGGTAGGCTCATCCAGAATGTAGAGCTTTTTGGGCAAGATAAACTGTGCTGCAACGCTCAAGAGCCTTTTTTCGCCTCCACTTAGCAGATACGGGGAGGCATCCAGTCTGTGCTCCAGCCTGGCGGCAGCCAGCAAGTGATGCGCCCGTTCCACATATGCGGCGGGAACTGGCTCCCGGGTCCGTAAACCAAGCTTGGCGCGAACGCTGTACAAGCACTCTTCCCACACCGTTGCAGCTGCAAACTGATGCTCTGGCTGCTGGAACACATAGCCGATTTCGGTAGCCAGCTGGTGAATGGGCAGCTTCGCCATATCCTGCCCCTCCCACCACATGCACCCCTTCGGTGCGGGGAGTAGGCCCATGAGCAGCTTGCCGAGCGTGGTTTTACCTGAGCCGTTCTCGCCCAACAGCACGGCTCGTTCGCCAGGCGCAAGGGCAAGACTCACGCCCTTGAGCGCCGGGCGCTGGCTGCCGGGGTAGGTGAAGGGCAATCCCTTCACCTCCAGCAACGGCTGTCCAGCGCGGTCCGCCGCTGACCCGGGCTTCGCGCCCGGCTCACACGGCACGTCTCCCCTCTCTGCGGAAGAGGGGAGCAGCCCCAAGGCGGCCAGCTGCGCACCATGTTCGCGCAGCAGCGTTTCGGGCGGACCCTGCAGCTGCACGGTCCCGCCCTTCAGGACGATGATGCGCTGCGCTGCCCGTGCGCCATCGTCTATGCGGCCGGACGCGGTAACTACCGTCCGGCCTTCGGCATGGAGCCGCCGACATAACAGGACGAAGTCGCAGACAGCCGGCGGGTCTAACTGCGCAGCTGCGTCGTCGAACACGACCAGCGGCGCTTCCAACGCCAGTACCGCAGCAATCGCGGTGCGTTGGCGCTGGCCTCCCGAGAGGCGCCGCACGAAGGAGTCGCGCTCGGGAGCTAGGCCGACGGCCTCCAGCGCAGCGGCAATGCGCTGCGCTATTTCTGCCGGAGGCACGCGCAGGTTCTCCGGTCCAAAAGCAATCTCGTCTTCGACGATTCCCTGCACCAGCTGGGCATCCGGGTCCTGAAGCACGACGCCGACAGTGGTGGCGACAGTAGCCAGATCAGCGGTATCGGGGTCCATCCCGTACACGGTCAACTCACCCGTTCGTTCGCCCTCGCCAGAACGGGATAACCCGCCATGAAGCAGCTGGCATAGCGTAGACTTTCCACTTCCGCTGGCTCCGACAATGGCTACATGCTCGCCCACCGCAATGTCCAGTGTCAGGCCATGTAACGCTGGCTCCACCTGATCATCATACCGATAGCCAAAATTCTTCAAGGATACGGCTATTTTACTGTTCAAATTATAATCGCTATGTTCATTCATAACTGAAATATCCTCGATCCCCATTGTTGAAGATATAACCACATGCATAGCCACCCACGGCTATGCACGTGAAGCGCGTCCTAGTTCAAACCGTTTTAACAGTCCCGTACGATTTAAGGCATCGCCCAGCACTTTCGTCAGCAGACCACACAGGACAATGCCGCTCAGGATACGAACGACCAGTGCAATCGTCAGCACCTTCCACCCCCAATGCATATAGCCAAACATATTGGCTGCCACAATAAACCACAGCGGAACCATAGCCCCACCCACTAGCATCAGCGAAACTGCGTTCCAGCGCCGATACCGCAACAAGGCAAATACCAACTCAGCCGCAATCATATAGCAGACAGCCGCCGCAATAATAGAAGCAATTCCATAGGCAGAGCCCATAAAAGACTGCACTACCGCACCAAATGCATAAGCAATAACCGCCGTACCCGGCTTACGAATAATATAATAGGCCAACAAACCGTATATCATGTACAGACCGACAATAGCGGAAGTTGCGATAGGCCCTCCCAGACTGTTTAATGTTTTGTTAATGATCGACAAATACACGGTCATGACGCCGTTCAACGTGGCCAGCATCGCCATGAGTACGATATCCAGCGTTGTAAACTTTGCAAACATACGAGATTCCTTCATATGTATTCTTGACTCCTCTCCCTATCTAATCTATAAGATTGCAGCTCTGATCCTTATACAAGCTGCTACTGTATAAATGTATTCATCTGCAGCCTTATTGTCAACCTAATTATATTTAAAAGGTTGACAATAAGAACAAAAATAAGAGGCTTCACTTTATAAGCTCCACCCTAAAACAGCCGTAGCTACTACAGCAGTCACAGCACATAAGTTGCCTAAACGCCCATTCTTCAGTGTGCGAAGATAGGTCCGTTCTGCATAAGCGCCGAAACCTTTACCCTCCATAGCCAGCGCCGTCTGCTGAACCCGTCTTACAGCATTCACCAACACGGCAGCCGCATACCCGCTCCACCATGATAACCGATTGCCCCACCCCCGTGGTGGTTCCTGTCCACGAACACGCCGTGCTGCCATAATTGTTCGCCCTTCTTCTTCCAATAAGGGGAGAAACGTCAGTGCCACTGAAATACCGAACGCAAACCGATAAGGAACACGCAAGCGCAGATTCAATGCCTGCACAAAATCTCGGGGATCGGTCGTCGAGAGATAGATATAAGATGCCAAAAACAACACAAAAATCCGCAACGTTAACGCCCCTGCGATATCCAGTCCCTCTGCTGTAATGACAATGGGTCCCCATGAAGCCACGGGATGTCCTTCTCGAATCGCTAGGATAGACAGTATAAAATATGGGATGCCTAACCCAATCAGGAATGACATAGCCCGAAGCTGGCGTGCTAAGGTCAAACGTGCGCCCAAGCCAGCCACAGCAATCAGTACAGCCAAGAGAACTGCTTCCCGCAGCGTCGAATCCCAAACCATCGACAGGAGGCTAAAGCATCCCACCCATATTAGCTTACTTAACGGCCCTAGTCTGTGCAGTGGTGATGAACCGCCGTTATACTGAAACAGCATTTCGTTGTGCCTCCAGTCTGAGCCATTCTTCATGCAGTAAAGAATACATCAGCATATCCTTAAAGCCTGTAGATGTATGCTGTACCTGCCGCAACAGTCCTTCCTGTGTCCAGCCCATCGAGGACAGCAGAGCTTGCGAGCCTGTATTGCGCGGGTCCACCAGCGCTTCGATCCGATTCAACCGAATCGTGTTATACCCGAATGACAGCACCAAGCGTAGCGCCTCGGTCATGTAACCCTGTCGCCAATAAGGCTTGGCTATCTCATAACCAATCTCAGCTTTATAAGCTCCCTCTGTCTGCCAATAATTAAAACCACAGCTTCCAATCAACTTCCCGTTCTCCTTCAGCTCTATTCCCCAGCGCAGCGCATCCTCCGTCTTCGCCAGCTCATTCAACAGCTCAATCATATCCTCTGCGTCCTCACGTCCTGACATACCAGAAAGGTTCATATAACGGTGAACCTCCGGGTCAGACCAGCAAGCGAACATCGTAGCCGCATCCCCGCTTTCCATCCTTCGCAGCCGAAGACGCGAACTTTCCTGCGGTGGTATATGCCCCTTACATGCATATGCACACATGTTCAATCATCCTTCCAGCATTTAAAATGACAATAAATATACGCTACATTTAAGCACACACCTTCAACAAACACAACCTTATTTAAAGCTGAGAAGCTTATATATAGAAGATGCCCTTCTGTTCCTAGGATTAGGAATTAGAAGGGCATCTTCTATTTTATAAGAGATTAAACCGTTTGAGAGCTTGTCTTCCGAATCAAAAGTATTGAGCATCTAAGCCTTTTAAGAAGAGACACGGGTAGTGGTGCGTGTCGCTTTCTTCACAACATCCTTGTACAGTACGTCCAGCATCGACTGAATTTCCTGTAATTCATCGATCCCTGCACCGGTAATGCTGTACATATCATCATGCGGTGTCAGAAAGTTTTCCTGCGTCAGGTTTTCAAGCTCCTGCTTGACCTCACGTTCTCCTACACGGTAACCGCGCTCTTCCAACACAGGTTGAATATCTCTTATCGTGAGATCGTTCTGATGTGCATAAGAAAGCATCTGTATACGGATAAACAAGTTCTGAACATCTGCATGCATAATTGTAACTCCTCCCTGGCCTAGGCCAACCATGTTACACTGTTTTTACCCATAGAGGATAAGCTGGAAACAGATGAGGGCAACCCTTGCTGAATTTACTTTCGATATTGTTTGCCCCGCTAAAACGTATAGTTTTCCACTTGACTGAATATACACAATCGTTATATCTTAAATTAATTAACCAATGGTAAAAGCGAATTGCATAATTACCTATTTTTGGCGATTTATACAGCACTTCATGTGAAAATTTAATGTTAGGAGCGTGAACTCTACATGTTTCAAACTATACCTTACGAAGGCACACGTCATGAACAATTCGAATCCGTTCTCGGGCAACTCCGGGCACTGATTCATGATGAATCCAATACCATTGCTAATCTGGCAAATGCTTCAGCATTACTCGGTCACTTCCTTCCAAATATTAACTGGAGCGGTTTCTATCTTTATGATGGCACTGAGCTTGTACTTGGTCCTTTCCAGGGCTTACCTGCATGTATACGGATTCCGTTGGGACGTGGCGTATGCGGTACCGCAGCAGCAGAACAACGAACGCTTGTTATAGATGATGTACATGCGTTTCCAGGACATATTGCCTGTGACGCTGCTTCCAATAGTGAAATCGTTATTCCCCTTGTCAAGAATGGGGAGCTGATAGGAGTGCTGGACATTGACAGCCCACTTAAAGGTCGTTTTGATCACGAAGATCGTGTATTCCTAGAGGAATTTACGGCTATTCTGTTAGCCAGCCTATAACCAAAAATAGCGCATATATATCGTCTTCCTTCGCCACAATATAGGAGGGTCTGAAACCCAAAACTATCCGGCGAAGGAGATTGATGATCAATGTTCAACAACATGGCTCCACAACAACAACTTCATCAATGTGAACAAATTATTCAGCAATTGGCACAACAAACACAGCAAGGAACCGCCATGTATCAGCAGTTGCTGCAACAAGAGCAACAAAATGCATCCAGCCTTGAAAACCTGATGCAACGTGAACGTAATGCAGCTCAAATGATCCAAACCGCAATCCAGGACCACCAAAAAGCTATGCAACAATACCAACAAGTTATTCAACTGTGTAGTCAGCTGGAAAACACTATCCGCTCGAGCAGCCAAATGACTCAGCCTGGATTTGGCGATAACTATGCTTCCCGTAGTATGCAACCATCCACCTTTAGTGCAGGAAGCCATATGAATCACAGCTTTCCGCAGCATATGGGGTCGACCGGACAGCATTTTGCAGGCAGTGGTAACATGCAGCAGTTCGGAAACAGCAGTCAGCAAGGCATGAGAACAGTACCAAGCAGCATGTAAGCTGTTTTACACAAAAAAAGGGTGAACAGCAGGCCGTCAAATCGGCTTGTTGTTCACCTCTTTTTCATATCATTTAAGCCCTTTCATCAGCTGTTGCTAGTTTAATTCCCGTTCGGCCAGCACCTTCATTCCGTCTCGCAAATACTCAGCCAGCCCGGGGCGATAGCCTTCATACATTTTATTGAAATCCTCATGCTCGACATACAAGTCTCCCAGCCCGCTATAAATTTCTGCGGTAGGAGTATAAAATCGGCTTACCCATTGAAGATGACGGCGGATCAGCGCCTGTACTTCTTCACTGTTATGCTTCAATCCTTTATTCATGGCTTCAGCCAGCCGTCGATGAATCTGGTCAGCCTCTGCCTGTGAATCCAAATAATCCTCTTTGCTCCAGTTCTCCGTCGCCGTCTTGCTCTCCTGAATTGTTTTCTGAGCCTCTTGACCATAACGGTCTGTCAAATCATGTTCATACATTTCCTGCTTTTCCGGGTTAAACCCTTGGTACATTTGCTCTGGTTTCATTGCTTGTTCCCCTTTCAAATGAGCCACCGTTTCGTCGATGGTTTGTAGGAGAGTATGCAAGCGGAAGACTTTGGCCTCGACCTTGGCTCGATGCTCTTGCAAAACCTCGGCCTTTTGTTCCTTGGTTTGCTCCAGCATATTTCCAATTTCAGATAAAGGCAAATCCAGTTCCCTATATACCATGATTTGTTGAAGCCTCAACAGTTGTTCCTGTTCGTAATAGCGATATCCATTATTTCCAATATGATGCGGTTTCAGCAATCCTATTTCATCATAATAATGCAAGGTTCGTACGCTGATTCCCGACAGATTAGATACTTCCTTCACCGTATAAGCCATTCCGCTTCACCTCCCTTGCTTGACAGTCTACAGTCTCACGTGGCGTGAGAGTCAACGCCCCCACTTGCCCACCTTGGTACTACACTTTTACCCTATAAGCGCATTGTGAACCGCTCATTTACCAACCATTTTTCATACTTGCGACCTACAATCGGCATCTTTAGATAACTATGCAAAAAAAAGCCCACCAACGAGCATTTTCAAATATGCCGGGGGCTCCATATATTCGATTTGACTTAACCACTATTTACAGATCAAACGATACCTAAGAGAGGCTTTTTCCCATAACCACACGATCATAAAAAGCTATCTTTTGAATAATTTTCTCCAAATTGTGCTGCGTTTGTGCCACATGTTCTTCCACCTTCTTTTTGTGGGCTACAAGGAAATCTCTTCTCTCTTGGATTGTGGCTTCTCCTTTTACATTTAGCTCAAGGTATGCCTTAATTTCTTCAATGGTCATCCCTGTATCTTTCATGGCCATAAGGAACCTGATCCAATCGATTTGTTTTTCGGTATATACCCTTCTTCCCCCTTCATCCCGACCGACATCAGGTAATATACCTTCTTTTTCATAATAACGAAGGGTAGATGCGGGTAATCCGCTCTTGATTTGAACTTCTTTAATGGAGTACATGGTTATTCCCCTCCTCATTCTTAAATTTTCTCTTCAAGTCAGCTTTAACGATAAGTATAAGTTTTCATAGTAAAGAGTGCAAAATTAAGATTCCTACTACCTTACAGCAGCGAGGCAACCTTCTTATTGCCCGTCAGTCCGGACAGAAAATAGAACGTGGGCATTTGTGCCTCATAACCAAAATCGTCAACATGGCTGATAATATCGTCCACAATCTGGTCGGTCTGAAGACCTTCACGTGCTAATCGAGTTCATACCCGCACCGCCTTATATTGCATCCAATTCTACACACCAAACGCCACCTCATACAGCATGGGAATCGATTGCCTCCACAGCTTGCTCCTTATCCCGTATTACTAAAAATTTTATTGCCAACTAGAATATTATTTATGAATATATATCGGTAATTCTTTATAATTACCCTCACACACCCCTCAATAAATAAACACATATTGGTAATTACTTGTATACTTTTCAACAGTTTACTAAATATATGCGATTGCTTCTCTAAGCCTATTCTTTTTTATCATAACTATTTAGTATTATAAGGATATAAAAAAGGAGGTTATCATTTGAAAAGTACAGGTATGACACGTCCCCTAGATGCGTTAGGCCGTATCGTTATTCCCAAAGAAATGCGAATTTCCATGGATTATAATGTGGGTGATCCTGTTGAGATTTTTGCAGATGAGGAAACCGGTATTCTCGCCTTTCGAAAATATACTGGGGTGACGTGTAAAATGTGTGGTTCAACAGAACAATTAACTTATTTTAGAGACAGCTTTATTTGCGTGGAATGTATTGAGAGTTTAAAGAAGGGGGTAAATTTCAGCCCAGTCCTAAGACCAGCCAAATCAGCTTTATCCAACTCACAACGATCTAATAAAGAGTCCAAACGTCTGCGGCGATCGACACAACAGATGATCGAAAGTCTAAAAGAATTAATGCAAAAACACCCCAATGCAGCACAGCACGAATATGCCAAAATACTTGAGGTTTCCCAAGCCCGTATATCCCAGCTCAAAAAAATGCTATAACCACAGCTTGATACCCTACATAGATATACACCAGTGATTTCATCATGTACAGCTACTTTTGAACCGTGATACGCAGCATCATAGCTAACCGACAAAATGCAAAAACGTCCATGCGAAAATTCCAAACCAGGTATAAAGACCCACTGAATGACTTACAAGCGAGAACGCCTATAGCAAAAGGCAGTGCTACATTTAATATTGGTTCCTGAATTAAAAAATGGCCTTCTTTAATTAGAGAAGGTCATTTCATTTATTTATTCATTTTTCTGTAGTAAAACATCCTATACTTTTTCTTTTCGTCAGTTTTTCGTCATTTCATTACATCTTCCCCTCATAAAAAAATAGTATTCGTTTTATAGATAGAGAAAGGATGTGTGAACCTAATATGAACAAACCTGCTCAAATTTTTTCTATTCTTATACTTTCCGTAAGTGTAAGTGTGTTTGCTGGTTGTGGAAAGCAGGAAACAACAGATACATCTACCAATGAAACAGTACCAACAACCTCAGAAACGGTAGTCAAAGAAGGAACAGATCAACCAGCCGCCCTGGAAAGTTTCCATTCCTTCTCATTGCGGAACTTTTCAGAGCCTCGCGAACGTGATGTAATCGACTTGGGCAGGCTCTGCCGATTCGATCCGAAGTGCCCGGTTGATCTGTCCCCGGTGATATTGTCCATGTAAGAGGACCTGCAACAGGCTGTCCCGGACGGACGTTCGGAACGGAACCCCGCTCTGGTTCGCATAGTCGATCATCTCATCCAACTCGGATTCCTCGAGCCCTTCGATATAGACACGATATTGTTCGGCGTTTTCTTCGAACATCGTCCGGATCGCCGACAGGTCTTCAGCTTCCTCCCACAACGAATATTGCGCGCTGCCCTTGCCCTGCAATCGGGACAGCCAGACTCGTTCCGCGACCGCGACGTGCCGAACCAGCTTCAGAAGGTCCTTGTTCTTCGTCTCACTCTCCTCGAGCGCGTCCAAGATGCGTCCGTCCGCCCAGTACAGGTGGTCCATCATGCACTTGATCGTCTTCATTTCGGTTTCCCCCTCTTCATCTCATCGATTACTTGAACCTACTGTTAACCGTTAGTTTAATCATTTGAATGAACTAAAACAACCTTTTTTGGGGTGAATTCCTTGTTGCTGTAAACTTCCAAGGAGAAACGTGCAATTTCAAAGGGTTTAGTGGCTTGTCGCTCCCTTTTGGGAAGAACTCATGGGAGATTAAGCCTACTCTGGTTGCTGCACCATCCTCATTTTACGTTTAGCCTTGAAAGATCTTTGATACTTTAATTTCATAACCCTTCTCAGGCACTGCCTTTTTTAAAAAATCATTTGGCTAGGTCTATTTTGTTATTGTCTTTTTGGGGCTACGACCATCCTTCATTATATTCCATTTTTAAATATTAATTAAAGAACATACGCGGGTAGCAGTAGTGATTTAAAAGAGCCTTATCTTAATCTAGCACTAAGAAAACACTTTATTTTCATCTGATAATCACGTAGAAGGTGCCAAAAAAGCCTATCTAATGAACAGACATACGCAAAACGTATTATCTATGTCCATCAGATAGGCTTTTATATAACTACTACCGTTTAATAACGATCAGCTTTGTTTCCAGCATTTCTTCCATGGCATACTTTACGCCTTCGCGTCCGGTGCCACTTTGCTTCACACCACCATACGGCATATGGTCGACACGGAAGCTTGGAATGTCATTGATCACCACGCCGCCAACCTCAAGCTTGTCTGCTGCATCCAGCGCAGTCGTGATATTACGTGTGTAAATTCCCGCCTGCAGGCCATAGATCGAATCATTCACATGGTTTACGGCTTCATCTATAGAGCTAACAGAATGAATCAGCACAAGCGGGGCAAACACTTCACGACAGGATACCTTGGAAGTCGGGTCCACATTAAGCAAAACCGTCGGCTCCAAAATACCTCCCTTGACTTGGCCACCCAGAGCGATTCTCGCACCTGCTTGAACGGCTTCTTCCAGCCACTCACGGACACGTTCGACATCCTTGGCTGAAATAAGCGCGGATACATCCGTGTCCGGCTCTAGCGGATCTCCCATTTTTAAACGTTGAGTTGCTTCTATAAATCGGAATACAAAGGTATCATACAGTTCATCGACAACGTAAATACGTTGAACTGATATGCACACCTGCCCTTGATTGGCAAAGGCTCCACTCACACAACGGTCGATGACCGCTTCCACATCCGTATCACGGTCGATAATAACGGCCGCGTTGGAACCCAGCTCCAGCGTGACCCGTTTCAAGCCAGCCTTGGAGCGAATTTCTGTACCGACCGCCGGGCTACCGGTAAAAGTGATATAGCTGACGCGCGGATCAGTGACAAGTACGTCGCCATTGGTTTTACCATCGCCGCTGATCACGTTAAGAGCGCCCGCAGGCAATCCAGCATGCTCTAGCAGCTCTGCGATTAGGTAAGCCGACAACGGCGTCTGCTCCGCAGGCTTTAATACGACTGTATTGCCTGCTGCCAGCGCGGGACCCACTTTATGAGCGACCAGATTCATCGGAAAGTTAAATGGTGTAATAGCTCCTACTACTCCGACAGGTTCTTTGAGCGTGTAGGCCATACGGCCCTCGCCGCCCGGTGCGGCATCCAGCGGAATGGTTTCCCCGTGAATCCGTTTGGCTTCTTCAGCTGCGAACTTGTAGGTTTGCACCGTCCGGTCAACCTCCGCCAGCGCAGCTTTCCATGGTTTTGACGCTTCGCGTGCAATGATGCGCGCTGCATCCTCACGCCGCTCTTCCAGCAGGTCAGCCAGCTTCTCCAAAATGGCTGACCGCTGGTGCGCAGGCATGGCCCGCATCTCCGAGCGTGCATCAGAGGCCGCCTGAATAGCAGCCTTGACATCTTCTGGCGTGGCCTCTGCCACCTCAGCAATGATTTCCCCGGAATACGGTGATTTCAACGTCGTGTACGTTGAAGCTACCTTCCATTCTCCTCCAATAAATAAATGCTGCTGCATGCTTTTTCCTCCTTTTCTCTATATTAACGTCTCTTTTACCATCTATTTTACCGTCAGCACCGGACAAGGTGCATGCTGAATCACATGATGGCTCACGCTGCCCAGTATCATTTCAGAAACAAGTCCTTTTCCCCGTGTTCCCATAATGATCAGATCCACCTTTTCCTGATCTGCAATTTCACAAATGATACTCGCTGGATTACCATGACCCGCTAGCATACGGCAAGGGATGTCCGCGTTCTTTAAATAGTCGGATGCAGGTTCTAAGATATGACGCCCCTCCTCTTCGATCCGTTCATCCACATCCACCCCAATCGGGGGCTCATTCATGGATAGAGCTGGGTTTACATGCAATACAGTCAGATGCGGATTCCCCTGAAGCTGTTTAGACAACGTTTTGGCTGTCTCCAACGCCTTCATCGCGTGTTCCGAACCATCAATCGCGACCAGAATATGTTTGTATTCATTCATACTCTTTTCCTCCTCAGAAGTTCGATATTAGTGTGCATCCACCTGAATATCCTGCATATGTCGACGACGTACGATCAGCACAGCTACACCAATCAGTACCATCAATGCTCCAAAATAAAACGGGGTTTCTGCTGAGTACCACTCTGACAGCTTCCCTGCAAGCCACGGCGAAATGGCCCCACCCAAAAAACGCATGAAGCTGTAGGCCGCAGATGCTGTCGAGCGCTCCACTGGAGCAGCCTGCATAACAGCAGTTGTAATCAATGTATTGTTAATCCCCAGAAAAATACCAGCTACAATGACGGCGACAATGACAGTCGTTGGCGAGCCAGCTAACGTCCCAATCGCCATAACACCTAAATCAATGGCAAATAGCGTCAGCATGATACTAATGGAAGATACCACGCTCAAGCGTGCTTGAATCTTTGGTGCTACAAACACCGAGGTAAAGGCTAGCATAATTCCCCAGCCAAAAAATACATAACCCAAACCATGCTCGTCCAGATGCATTACATATGGAGAATACGCCATCAACGTAAAAAATCCAAAGTTATATAACAACGCTACAATACCGAGCGTGAGTAAAGCTGGATAACTAAGCGCTTTGAACGGATCGGCAATGGAACCGCGTTTTTTGGGCTTTGGAATCGAAGGCAGCATAAACGTAATGAACAAAAATCCCACGACCATTAGTCCGGCTACACCGAAAAACGGACCACGCCAGGAAATGGAGCCTAACTCACCGCCCAGCAGTGGACCCACTGAAATCCCGAGGCCCAAGGCCGCTTCATACAAAATAATTGCTTTAGCTGTTCCAGAAGTAGACAGACCTACAATCGCAGATAACGCTGTTGCGATAAACAAAGCGTTCCCCAAGCCCCAGCCTGCCCGGTAGCCCACAATTCCGCCAACTGTATTGGCCGTGCCGCCAAGTCCAGCAAACACAATAATAAACAAAATCCCGGTTAGTAACGTCCATTTGACACCCAATCGACTAGATACGACGCCCGTAATCAGCATCGCAACGCCTGTTACCAGGTTATAGCTGGTGAACAGCAATGACACTTGGCTTTTCGTAGCATGAAGCTGATCGGCAATGGCCGGAAGAATCGGATCGACCAATCCCAGGCCCATAAATGAAATAACACAAGCAAAGGCGACCGCCCATACCGCTTTAGGTTGAGACAGCAAGCCTGAGCGTTCTTTTAGCTCTTCAGGTAATGCATGTTGTGAACTCATATTATGATGTTACCTCCACATCTGAATGTAAATGTTCTTGTTATGATGGGTTGTGATCAAGTTCCTCATCCAAAAGGGTTTTGCGTTCACGAACCCTGACCCGCAACTCCTCCAACTCAGTCTGGAGCAAACGGATGCTGTTGATTTTTCCCTCCATTAATTCCAACTGTTCGTTCAGTGTACCTTCCATATCCTCCAACATGGCCCGTCGCTCGTTCGGTTGCAAATGCTCCGTTCGCTCGCGATATTCCTCCCGCTGACCCTTGAGCATTTCCGCTGCGGACATGTAACGCTGAAGCTCTTGCAAGGAGAATCCAAGTACTTCCTTGGCACTCACTATTTTTTTTAGTAAATCCACATCCTCCTGCGTATACAGGCGCATATTTCCTTCACTGCGTTGCGGGGAGGGCAATAATCCGATCTCCTCATAATAACGAATAGTTCGCTTCGTCAGACCACTTTGCTTGGCGACCTCATCAATTTTATACGTAACCATGACACCCACCTTATGAAAAAGATTATATATAAATACTACGCCTATATAACGTTAACGTCAACGTAAACTTTGATATAAAAAGAAACCGCCTCTATTGGAGACGGTTCCTGTTTTGACTAGCACGGTCATAGACCCGAAGCATCGGCGCTCAAGCCCATGAATATAGCTTTAGATGAAAATGGTACGTGTGATGATAACCAGCAAAATGAAGAGTACCAGAATAACACCAGTGGAAGTAAACATGTTGTAGCCGCCACCACCGCAACCTCTTTCTACTTCACCCATCTTAAGTTCCTCCTCCCTCTGTCGATTACAACAAATCGCCCGAAATCAGATTCATGAGCTACGAATTAGATGACGAATGCTTTGGAAATAATAACGAGCAGAATGAAAAGTACCAGAATCGCTCCTGTAGATGTAAAAGCTCCATAACCAGCGCCTACTCCAGACATGGTGATTCCTCCCTTCATGGTTTACAAGAGCATCTTATGCTTATGCCATCATTCATGATAGGGACAAATGCCGCGCCTGCCGCCCAAATCTAGGTTTGGTATTGTATAGTCCTGTTATTCTTCGGACCCGAGCATGCCGTGATAGAGGAGGTTTCGTGCCTGCTTGGCAAGTACAGACGGACTTTCACGTCCAGGCAACAATTTCGTTAACGTCAGCCGTTCAATCAAGCCGATCACGCATTCTGCTATCAGTTCAGGGTCCAGTTCCTCACGGCACGAGCCCCATCGTTGCGCAGCCAGCAGATGCTTTTTGATATGCTCGGCCATTTCTGCCTTAATGCGCACCGAGTCTGCCGCCTGGTAAAATCCGACACGGGTGATCGCCGGATTGTTAGACAACACGCGAAAAATAGCCTCCAGAAACACTTGTCCCCGTTGCAAAATTTCAGCTTCGCTTTGATCCGGACCTATCTTCATGCTTTGAACCGTTTCATTCACCAAAGTACGAAAGCTCTCCACAAGCTCATCATACATCTGTTCCTTGCTTTCAAAATGAATATAAAAATCCGGCTGCGTCAATCCTGCGCGTGCCGCGATCGAACTTACCTTTGTCTGATAAAACCCCGTCTGAGCGAACTCTTCAGCCCCTGCTTCCAGTAACAACCGTCGACTCTCCCGACTTCTGACTCCTGCTCCCATCACGGTCTTGCCCCCTTACGCCACAAATCTATCGTATTATAAAGTTCCTTTGCAGTAAGAACAACGGGCTTGAGGATGATATATACCTGTCCTTCAAAAGTCCTAATACAGAAGGACTGAAAGTTTTGGAAAATCAAGGGCATCTCCCTACAAGGTATAATTAACCAATCTGACGGTGAGCGAGCAGGAATTTATTACGCTCAGTGATGAGGACAATATTTGCGCATCATCTCAATCGTCGTCAGATCATCATCCAGCCCCCGTTGTTGCAAGCCGTCGATAATTTGCTGACGTTCCTGATCTTTGACATTTTGACCGAATTTAAACTTGGCGGTCCAATCCTCCGGTACAATTTTGATCAGAGCGACCCCTTTCAAACGTGAGGCATACCGAGAATCGCTAGCATCAATCGTGTCATACCCGCCTTCCGGTTGCAGCTTACTCATAAAAATGGAAAAGGCCGATGCTTTTTCTTCCAAATCCACTACATGCTCCGCATGACCACGAACGGTAATGCTTTTAAAAAATGAAGTCGCCGGACATGCCATATGTTCATCCGTAAAATAAGATGGAATGAGCGCATATTCTTTGGCGGCTGAAAAAGTAACCCGATTATCCTCTTTCATCTGTTCCATCTTTTCTCCAGCACGGCTGCCATGAATATAAAAAACGCCATTTCCATAAGCGAAATTCAAGGGAACCACACGCGGAAAACCATCCTCGCTGTTCATGCCTAAAAATCCGAAACTGACCTCGCTTAGAAACTGCTCTATTTCCTCTAGTTCTGCCACCGCAAATTCTTTCCTTCTCATAGAGAACTCTCCCTCCATCTATTGACCAATGATACATTTCAGATTATGTTGAAAATGGATTCATAAAAAGACCCAATATGAACGAAAGTGAGTGGCCCAATCGAAGGAGAAGAGTATGGATATTACGATTGCATATCAGCGCGCGCTTCAAAAATATCATCTAAAATACTTGGCATTGTATCATGCTCTTCGTGAGGGAATCCTCAATGGTTCCCTTGCGAGTGGTACGCGTCTGCCTTCCACTCGTGATCTGGCTGTGATGTATGGAATTTCGCGAGGGAGTGTTAAAGAAGCATACGATATGCTGCTGGCAGAAGGATATGTAGACTCGGCAGTAGGCAGAGGAACCTTTGTTATGCAACAGACAGCGGTGCTACCAAACCCATCTCAAATCGGCCTGCAGAATCAGAATCCACCCGTTTCCAAGCAAAAATCCCCTACGCTGTCAGCATGGGGACAACGAATCATGCAGATCGAAAGGGAACGAAACTTACAGTCGTCTCCTGTTTCTGCTACAGATAGAGACCGTGCACAACAGCCTTTGATTTCTTTTCAGGCAGGAGAAGTTGTATTGGAGGGCAATTCACAGATCGCATGGAAAAGCGCACTGACTGCCGCTGGAAAAGATCTGCAAAAGCCCTCGGCTGACGAAACTACTGCGCCAGTGAGCGGTGATGAATGGCTACGTGAAGCGATTTGCCATCATGTTGGCAGAACACGCGGAATTACGGCCAGCCCGGATCAAGTCGTATTATGCAGTGGTTCCATGGAAGTAATCACGTTATTAAGTCAGTTGCTTATTCATGAACAAGATCGAATTGTATTGGAGAATCCTTGTTATTCCGGCATCTACCGTGCAGTTACTGCCTCAGGCGGACAGATACTCGCTGCCGAAATGGATCAACACGGAATTGTCCCACAGGATTGGGATTCCAAATTGCTGTTTGTTACACCTGGACGACAGTTTCCAACCGGGGCAGTTTTGCCATTAACACGACGTCAACATATTTTGCAATGGGCAGCATCCAAGGGAGCGTGGATCATTGAGGACGATTATGACAGTGAATTCCGCTGGGCAGGACGACCCATTGAACCGTTAAAAGCACTGGATTGCGCAGAATGTGTCATCTATGTCGGTTCCTTTTCCAAAAGCATGTTCAGCAGCCTTCGGCTCGGGTTTGCAATCCTGCCCGTTGAATTAGCCCAAGCGCTGACAGCTGCCAAACGACTATACGATCCCCTGCCGCCTGCCCGCTTGGAACAGCGCGCACTGGCACGTTTTATGATGCGCGGCGACTACGTTCGCCATGTGCGTCGGATGACTCGCATATACAGGTCTCGCTACGACGTGTTCCAGCGGGAAATACAGCAGTTGAATGAACTGTTTCACTGGCATCAGAACAATTGCGGACTACATGCCTATGCCATCTGGAAGCATGATTCTGCCCAGTATCATCATTTGATGCAGACAGCACGATTTTACGGAGTCACATGGCGTGATGCCGCTGATTACCAACTGACACCGGGACCTCCATCAGCTTGCTTTATCTTTGCCCATCTATCGGAGCAACAAATTATTGAAGGGTTTAACCGTCTGCGCCAGGCATGGGACAGTATCAAACATGAGTATCACGGAGCAAAGCTGAGGCTTTAAAAAGGTACTCCATTCGCGCTTTGTATATAGCAAATTAGACTAACGATAAAGAAGAATTGCCCTTTCCATTCCCTTACTTTTTCATATGATGCTAGTAACTTAAAAGAATTGGAGTGAGAGAAATGGCAATTAGTCCGCTTTGTAGACAGTTTGCAGCTATATTAAAAGCAACACCTCAAATCATCAACGGAGTTTGTACTGCATCTACAGTCAGAAATAACATCAAGCCGATCATTTTAGGGAAAAGGGCCAGATCCTTTCTTGCCATACCCCAAGCTTTTTCTTTCGAAAGTATTGGCCGTAACGGAAAAGGTTTATGTCTTGGTGAAACCGTGATTTTGACCGCAGAAATTAATCCGTTTATTTCTCGACTTCGTAAACATGATATCAAAGTGACGGCACTGCACAATCACTGGCTATTTGATAACCCCAATCTCTGGTACATCCACTTCGAAAAAGTAGAAAAACCGCTTGTTTTCGCCACAGAAGTGCGTGACGCGCTTAATGTCTTGACAACGAAGCCTGTACGGCCGGTTATTAAGAAAAAGTAAGCTATCAATAAATGCAAAGATCCGCTTTGGCGGGTCTTTTTTTGTTATGGGCGGAACATAGGACAAAACAGATTAATATTCTACATTAGCCCATTTATCTAAAAGGAGAGCTTTATGAAAAACAAATTAATCTTTGATTATATTGTCGTAGGAACAGGTCCTGCAGGTGCTGTAATAGCGAAAACCCTTACGGATGATAAGCAAACATCGGTTCTTGGGCTGGAAGCAGGGGAAAATAACGATAAAGACAAACCAATAAGGGACTCTACCTTTGCCCTGGAGCTGGAGGAACAATTTTTCCCCGAATACTTTTGGCAAGGGGAAGGCATTCCACAAAATGGAGTAGACGATCGGTCATTCGAATGGACCACAGGACGGCTGCTAGGCGGTGGTTCTTCAATTAACGGCGAGCAGTATGTACGACCTACTTCGGCTGTGTTTAGAGAATGGGAAAAACTTTTAGGCCCGTTATGGTCACCTAGGAGAGCTATTCGCCGATTCAAAAAACTAGAGAACTATAACGGAGCAACGAATAACCCGAGGGTTCACGGATTTAGCGGACGGATTGATATTAGGCAAGCCCCTGTTAACCCTACTTCTATGGCGCAGAAACTAACCTTGGCCATTGAACGTGCTACAGGTTTTTCGGAAATCCTCGATTATAACGATCCTAAAACTCCCCTTGGTCCCTTTACCCGATGGCAGTTGTTCCAAAAACCAAATGGACACAGGGAAAGCTCTTCAACCGCTTTTCTCTCGCCAGGCATCATGACTTCTTCCGGACAGGGCGTAAACGGCCGGAAGTTGAGGGTTTTCTTTAAATCAACAACTTTGCGCGTTCTTTTTACTAACAAGCGCGCTGTAGGAGTGGAATTCCTCCGTGAAGGAATATGTACACGAGCTTATGCGCGGAAGAAGGTTATCGTCTCAGCAGGCATTAACAGCGCCCAGTTATTAATGCTATCCGGAATCGGACCTGAAAAATCGCTTAAAGACAAAGGGATTCATGTAGTATTTAATAATCCCAATGTAGGCAAACGCCTGCGTAACCATACTCTGAACTTTGCCTCCTTCTCAACCAATCCCAAGGATCGCGCACTGCCTTCTAATGATCCAAGTGCTCTATATACGGGTGGAGCCTTCTTGCCTGATCCCAATGGAACGGAGGACCATCGTCGGGCGGTTCAAATGCTAGGTATAGGTTCGGAAGGCATGCTTACCTTAGGTTTGATTTACTTACGCCCTGCAAGCCGGGGATCGATCAAACTGCAAAACAACGACCCTCTGAAAATCGTGCTTGCAGATGAAGGCTTTCTCTCGAATCCCGAGGACATGGAAGCGGTGAAAAACATATATAAAAATTATGTCAAAAACATAGCGGCAGAGCTGACGGCCATTGATCCATCATATCAGCTCGTTTCTCCTACGCTTGACGTTATTGACAACGACTCTAACCTGGAGGAGTTTATCAAGCAAAATTTTGGCCATAATCATCACCAGCAAGGCTCTCTTCGCATGGCCCCCTTAAATAAAGGAGGCGTCGTGGATCGTAGAGGTAACGTGCATGGAGTCAAAAATTTAATCGTTGCCGATGCTTCCATCATCCCCTTCACGGTCGATGGTAACACATCCGCTGCTGCATACCTGATAGGATATACCATAGCACGACAATTAAAGCTGCTGGATAAAAATATACGCGCTCGAAAGTTAAGACGGCAACGATATGAAGAATATGAAGAGTAGCCTGAGACTCGTTCGTCATTTGCGGCGGATGACTCGAATATATCCCCTTATTTAATTACTAGCCCCAAAAGGCCCACAAAGGATGAAGCCTGATGCGGTGAGATGATGCAGCCATTCAAGTCTTCTATCTCTACTTGTAATCCATCAAATTCGCAATCACTGAGATCAATTCCCTTGAGCTTGGACCCCGACAGGGTGGCTTGATCCAGATTGCAACGGGCAAAAGAGGTTTTTTGTAGTGTTAAATGATACAGATCTGCACTTATCAAAGAACAATCCTCTAAACCAACTTGCTTGAAATTAGCAAAACGGAACATCGAATAATCCCCTAAACAATCCGAAAAACGAACGTTTTGGAACCTGCTTCTCGAAAAATCCGTTCCGAGCAATTTGCAGTTTCTGAACTCTACCCGATGGATAAAGGAACCTGAAAAATTAACATTCGATAGATCGCATTTATCAAAAATAACGTCTGTCCATTCACTTTCCGGCAATGACGATTCCATGATCGTTACATTTTTAAAAGTCATCTTCTCTAATGAAACCTTAACCGCTTCCATATTGTCCAAAATGATATCCTCTACAGACCCTATACTGAGTTCGTCTTTGGATCGTATGGAGCGCATTTCTTCATTTAATACGGGTAAATCCGCAGGAATCTTTGGCAACTCCATTTTATTTTTCATTATATCTCTACCTCCACGATTGAGAGCCCTCTAGGATATCTATATGAATCTATTTTCTATCAATTCTCATACATAGGGTAGCAAAAGTATTTCTCACACATATATTAACGTAGTGAGCACGCTCACGAACCTTTGTTAGGAGGTTGATAACATGGCAGTACAGCTATCTAATCAAGTGTTCTCCATCTCTGTCGGAGATTACGGGGATCTCTCTTCCTTGCGACTGGTAGGGGACACTTTTAATACCAACTATGTTATGAACAGCTCCAACGCACCTAAACAGAATACGTCGGATCATCAATGGCTGGGTGAACTCATGTTCACCTATCGTCTCGGCAACGGAGCGTGGACTCGGGCATGGACAAGCAATTCTGCTGATGCGCGCCAGATCACCTCTTCTGGAAACAGTGTCCAGGTAGCCTATCAGAATTCATCAAACCATCAGGGAATACGTAATTTCATTTTACATGAAACTTATTCGTTGGTTAACGATTATTTGCACTGGCAAATGAAAGTAACGAACAGCTCTAATCAAACGCTGGAGATCGGAGATTGGGGACTGCCACTTCCGTTTAACGAGTATTGGTCCGGTGGCAATAATGAACAAATTTATGAAACCAGAGTACTCTCACACTCCTTTGTAGGCCATAATAGTTCCTTTATTACCGCTGGACGACCTAGCGGCATCGGACCGTATGTACTACTAATCCCTGATGCCTCAACGGGGGCTGGTCTCGAATATCAGGACCATTGGAGAACTGAGGAGCATCCCGGCAGCACATGGGCTATGGAGCAAGGGGGCTGGTCCGAAGGACTGAATGTGTTCTATATCCACTCCAATGTCATCAAGAGCACCAACCGTGGCTATCTTGGAAGCACCAGTCTGTCGCTGGCTCCTGGTGAAAGCAAAACGTATGCTTTTAAATTTTACAAGGTAGCGGACGAGCAGGCCGTAAAGGACAGGCTGTACAGTGAGGGACATGTGGATGTGACCGTGGTTCCGGGTATGATCTTCCCAACCAATCTCAAGGCTAAATTCGATCTGCATACCAGCAAATCCATTACCTCTGTCACCGCGCAATATCCGTCGGAAACGACCATCAGCTATCTGGAAACAGCCCCTACAAACCATAAAATATATGAACTTACACTGGGACGACTGGGACATAACAATATTACGGTTAACTATGGTAACGGCGAAAAAACCGTTCTCCAGTTCTATGCCATCGAGCCAATCGAAGCTGCACTTCAGCGTCACTCTACCTTCATGGTCAACAGCACCCAATGGAACGTTCCGGGCGACCTGAGGGATAAGGTCTTTGATGACTGGATGATGCAGTACAAGGCCAAACGCAACAGCTTTGCTGGTTACTGGGGCTGGGGTGACGATTGGGGGCTAACTCACGGTCAGTTTCTGGCGGAGAAAAACGTTCAGAAGCCCGTGGCATCTGAGATCAAGGCAGTCGATGATTATTTGGAAGTGGCCATCTGGACGAATTTGATGGAAGGCCATCATAGCGATTATCTGGTTCCTGATTTCCTGATGCCGCAGCCTAATACGACACCAACGTACCGGGGCTATGCCTATCCGCACATTTATAATACGTTTTTTAGCATGTATAAACTTGCCAAGCTGTATCCCAACCTGATCAGCTATCGCAATAGCAAAAACACATATTTGCTACGTGCTTATCATATTTTTAAAGCGTTGTATGAAGGCCCTGTTGCCTATAACTGGAACACGGGACTCATGGGTGAGCTAACTACACCTGATATTATTAAAGCGCTTCAGGAAGAAGGCTTGACCACCGAGGCTAACGACCTGATTGCCAAAATGGCTACCAAGTACAACAATTTCAAGAATACCACCTATCCTTATGGCTCTGAGTATAACTATGACAATACAGGCGAAGAAGCCGTATATACACTCGCCAAAATGAACAACAACACGACGATGATGAGCAAAATCAACGCCAAAACGCGTGCTGCACGCGGTTATATGCCTGTCTGGTACTATTATGCCGATCCGGTCACCATTACCGGAGAGAATTGGTGGAACTTCCAGTACACGACCTCACTGGCCGGCTATGCGATGGATGACTGGACACGTCGTTATTCGTCCAAGCCTGAAGTGGATCAGCGTCTATCCTATGCCGCCAAGCTGGCGAACATCGGGGCGATTAACTCGGGACAGATCAGCTCTGATCCTGCCAATATCGGGGCGGTATCGTGGACATATCAGGCAGGCAAGGGCAATTACGGCGCCCTGGGTCTGGACGGCGGCCCTCTCTTTAACGGATGGCGTGGCATGTCCGGGGAAGCCGATCTAGGGCTGTTTGGAGCCATTAAAATTCTAAGCTCGGATGTTGCTGTCGATCCCATATTCGGTTTGTTCGGTTATGGCTGTGACGTTACAGAAAGCAATAACAGCTATACGGTTACTCCAAAAGACGGCGTATTCCAACGTCTGCATCTGATCACCCAGAAGCTGAGTCTGGAGTTGAACCGGGATCAATATAGCTTGGCCATCGTGTCCAAGTCCAAGAACAACATGCGCCTGACACTGAAAAATATGACCCCAGGCACGACTCATACTACCGTTATGAGCTTGACCGGACTCGCGGCAGGTACGTATGACGTGCTCGTAGACGGTACCAAAACCGGATCAGTCACGGCTGCTAACAGCTCTGCGATCACGGTCAGACTGAATATCGGTACGGCAGCCAACTATGATATCCGTATTCAATCGAGTACAGGTAATCCGTCTCCCGCTGGAGACATTATAGCCCATTATGAATTTGACGAAACGGCCGGATCTACCGCAGTCGATTCTTCCGGTTATGGACAACAGGCCAGTGTAAATGGAGGCTCGTGGGGCGCGGGACGGAATGGCAATGCTCTGCGCCTTAACGGTACAGACGCCTATGCCAGCCTGCCCGGCGGAATAGTTAGCAGCCTCAATGACTTTACCATTGCCGCATGGGTACGAGTGAACACGCATAATGGCTGGGCACGCCTGTTTGATTTTGGAGCAAGCACGGATCGGTATATGTTTTTGACACCTAAGGCCGAGGGAACTGGTATGCGCTTCGCTATCACTATCGCGGGGAACGGAAAGGAACAACAGTTGAATGCGCCGGAGCTAGCAACAGGGGTTTGGAAGCATGTCGCCGTGACTTTGTCAGGCAATACTGGAATGATGTATGTGGACGGTGTAGAGGCGACGCGTAACACGAACATGACGCTGAATCCTTCCAGTCTTGGACTGACAAACCGGAACTATATTGGGAAATCCCAGTTTGATGATCCCTATCTGAACGGCGCAGTAGATGAACTGATCATTTACAACAGAGCCCTGACCGCTCAGGAAATCCGGGGCTTGGCCTCGGCAAGTAGCATCATTACAGCCCCTGATGTGGGAGTCCAAGCATATGCTGAGGGGGCAGATTAGAATGCATTATGCATTCATTCATGCCGTTAACGTTTTAGATTGTGAATGATTTGTATTATGAATGATTTGTATCGTGAAACATTTGCATCGTAAATGATTGGGATCGTGAATTATTTCTGCTGGTGCTTCTCATTGCCTCCGCCCCGGATTTCTTATATTAATTCTGTAATCAGGGGAGAAATCCGGGGAGGTGATGCTTCCGAAGTGAGCCTTCCTGTGGAAATCTCTTAAAGCGACCACTTTACCAAAGTAATCAGCGGCAGCTATTCCATCTATAGATCAATTAGCTTCGTCTAATACGTGTCGTTCTTGGTCTTAAGCGAGCGAGTTCCTCACTGGTGAGTTGTCTAGTATAGGAGCGAGGGGAAGACCCTGTATCTACCCTCAGCACCCTGCCTGCCCCGCTGGGTCGGGCTACTCGTGTGTTGAATACCTGCATGGCCCACTGCACTGGAAAGGCTATGGATAAGCGACCATCTGCCGTGCCTGCATAATTAACCGCAGCTGCATAATTATCAGACTGTCTGAGCCATACAGAGCCAGAATCCCCGGGTAGTGATACAGGAGTCGTACCTCTAATAACTGTCTGATCTTCGAAGGTCAGTAAGCCCAACTCCCCACCATAATTGATTTGCAGGTCCGTATAGACGGACTCTACCGTGCCATTGACCCGCCCGGTCGTACGCCCTACCTTCTTCAACCTATCCCCTATGCGATAAGCGGTCACATGACCCGGAATCGCTCCTACTGTGGCATAACGCGGATTGAGCAGGTTGTTACGGGTCGGAAGCGAAAGCGCCCCATCAATCAGGTTCGTTCCGGTAGGATTCAAGCGCACGTAACGATATAGCCGTCCTATACGATCCTGAGCAACCGTCCCCCCATCGGCTCCGCCTGGCTGAATTGTAGCCTCCCGATTGTCTGTATTGGAGGGATTGAGGACATGGTTGTTGCTAAAAAGATAACGTGTAGCCGGCGCTCCAGTTGGGGCAACGATGAGTCCGGTTGTACCGGAGCCTTCAATCGTCCCGACACTGTAGCCGGCGATGACCGGGCGTATGCGCATTCTGTAGTCCGTAGCATTGGCTCTGATCTTTCCAGTCTTTACAATTCGGACTGGAACGTTCGTTTTCTTTCCTAATGCGGTGGCCGACAGGAGTCCAGTAGAGGCCGACGCTAAACGGTCCGTGTACACAATGACAGCGGCTCCCTTTTTGGGATGGGCAGGGTCCCTGTATCCTACGCCAATGCCGTGGACACCGGACATTTTTAAGACTCGCTTGGCCATCCGCTTTTTTACTTGAAGCGCGGCCGAGAAGGTAGCCAACATAATCATCTCCTTTTACATTCAGATGAAATATTGTATGGCTAAGGCCGCTTCGCGTTCCATTTGATCTTACGATCGCTATATTGAAAGGCATATGAAAACATACCATAAAATGGTACACTTATTTCCGAAATTGACATCTTATCATTTGATTCTGATGTTCAAGGAGGTACTTTATGTTTTCAATCATGTTGACATACAGCATACAAGCAATTGCAATTTTACTAATTATCTTTGAATTGTTGAGAAAAAACAGAAAAAAAGTAGGCTGGGGATCACTTTCACTGCTGTTATCTCTTCTTGGCATGGCTGTTTCTTTTGAATTTGGCGATTACATATTGGGAGACCAGTTGCTTTCCTTTTTTGGATTGTCCGCATGGTCCAATCCTGTCGATAATACTAGGTTTCACTACACCATTTATCTATCCAGTATTTTTTTTATTCCCAGTTTAATCATTGGATATAAAAATCCTAAAGAGTTTGGAGCTACAATCGGAAAACGGGTTTCTAGTATATATCTAACTTTGATCATCATTTCGCTTTTATTTTTTATTATAAGTATTTTCTCGAAGTAACGTTGGATGTGCGTCGTTCCAAAACAAAAGCCTTTCTCAGCGGAGGGTTTCTGTTTTATCACATTAATTCCGAACATTCCTGGGTGGGTAATTAGATTAAGGAGCTGATATTATCTATAATTCATTTACCTCAACATTTTTTGCTGCGTTAACTGCAATCACCCTCATAACGCTGCCAAAATTAGAAGCTAGGGTGAGTAAGAGAACAATGTTGAAAGTGAGAATTTCCATAATAACAACAGTTCTGCTGATCGGAGTCGTGTTGTATATCATTGACCCTCAGGGGTGGATCATTGTAGCCTTTGCAATTTTGTTTGTAACCCTTCCTATCTTTTTATTGAAACGTTGGCGCGAAAAAAGCTGAATCAGAGAAAAAGCCTTCCTTATTGATAGGAAGGCTTTCCACCTTATCCCTTAACCGCTCCCTCCGCGATTCCTTCCATAATGAATTTCTGAAAGAATGCATAGATCAGGATAACCGGGATGGAGGTCAGCACGAGTGCGGCCAGAATAAGCGACCATTCCTTGTTGTACTCTCCAAACAGCATATTGGTCGAGAGAATCAGGGTGTAATGGTTCACATCCGTCAACATCAACAATGGAAGTAAAAAGTCATTCCAAATCCACAAGAAATCCAAAATCGCGATAGTAACTGTAATCGGCAGCAGCAAAGGAAATATAATGCGAAAGAACGTCTGAAACTCATTACAACCGTCCATTTGTGCGGATTCTTCCAGCTCACGCGGGATGGATTTGACAAATCCATGATACAAAAAGATCGCCATATTCACACCCAAGCCGATATAGATCAGGGCCAAGCCGTACGTACTGCCCTGAACGGACAAATCTTTTGCCATTCGTGTAAGCGGTATCATAATGGAGTGAAACGGCACCAGCATCGATGCGACAAATAGGAAGAAAATCGCACTGCTCAGTTTCCCCTGTGTACGAGACAGCTTGTAGCCTGCCAGCGCCGAACAGATCACAATGCCACCAATGCCGATAAAAGAAATAATCGTGGAATTCAGAGCGCTGTTCAGCAAATGAGTCTGATGAAAAGCCTGACTGTAATTTTCAAAATGAAGCTTTGTTGGCAGCGCTGTAAAGGATGCAAACATCTCACCCTGTGTTTTAAACGAATTAATTACCGCCATGTAGATCGGGAAGAAGGATACGACTGCGCCCACGCACAAAATCAGCGTAATCAGCAAGGAATTGGCTTTCTTCAACCTCATGCCTCCACCTCCCTCTTCTTCATGACACGCAGTTGAATCAGGGTGAAAATGAGAACAATCGCGAACAAAATAACAGATTTGGCACTCGCATAACCATAACGGAAGTTGTTGGAGAACGCCTCCTCATAAATGTTCATTGTAATCACCTGTGTACTGCGCCCCGGCCCCCCGCCAGTCAGTCCGTATACGACCTCATACACCTTGAAGGCACCATTCAGCGTCAGGAAGAAACAGATCGTAATCGCATGAGTAATCATCGGCATCGTCACACTTCGCAATGTCTGAAATGCGTTCGCCCCGTCAATAATCGCAGCTTCCTTCAAGCTTTGTGGCACGCCTTGAAGCGCAGCCAGATAGATGATCATCATATAACCGACACCATTCCAGAGCGACACGATAATAATAGCGAAGAAAGATACTTTCGGATCGCCCAGCCACGATTGGCCCAAAAAGGCGATAGCCGTCTTTTCGGCGATCTGTGGCAGCACGGAGGAAAAAACGAATGTCCACATAAATGCGCTAATAATGGTACTGATCATATTGGGCATAAAAAATATCGTCCGGAAAAATCCTTTGGTACGTGTACGCGACTCAATCAACACTGCCAGTGCCAGCGCCAGTACATTTTGCAGCACAATCATGACGAATACGTATTTAAGGGTAAACCAAAGGGAATTGAGAAAATCGGGGTCTTCTTTCAACGATTCCACAAAGTTCCCCAAGCCGATAAAGCTGTAATTGGGATTCAATCCGTTCCAGTCTGTAAAGCTGTAGTACATGCCGCTGATCGTTGGAATGAGCAGGAAGATGGCATAAAAGATCAGCGCCGGGGCTGTAAACGCCAGTAGCATGACGTATTTTTTATAGATTTTAAAAGGCATGGAGTCTCTCCCTCCTGGTGTAATTCTGTAGGTTACCGTTACTTGTTCACTTTGTTATACGATTTCCATGCCTTATCCAGCGCCTTAATGACATCATCCTGCGAGAGCTGACCCGCATAATAGGATTGTAGCGATTTGCCTGCCTCGTCCTTGACCGCTTGCGGGATCGATGGATCTTGGTACGACTTGCCTGCTTTTACGTATTCGGTAGCGTCATTAACCCAAGGATAGCTTTTAAACGTATGCACTTTGGAGATCGGGTTAAATTTCAATGCTTCATAGAACGCACTGGAATCCTTGTCATCCAGCACATAGTTAACAAAATCGAGCGCAACCTCCTTATTCTTGCTTGTAGAGGATACAGCCAGCGAAGTCGAAGTGGACAAATTAATCAGTGTCGCATTGGGATCGTCATTGATCGGCAGCGGTGCTACCCCAAAATCCATCTTCGGATCCGATTTTAAAATCGTTTCTGCAAACCACGGTCCCTGAATCCACATCGCCGCTTTACCCGAGGCAAACGCAGCCGATCCATCATCCCCACCGATTTCCAGCGCCTTGTCCGTACCGTTACTATTCACCAGATCAATAATATCGAACATGCTTTTCATTTCGGAAAAAGAGCCTTTATCCTGATTCATCCGGTCGATAAAATCCTTATTCTGTGTGTTCATCATCGCACCCGCTGTCAGCGGCACGAACAGCTGTGGAATCCAGGATTCCTTGTAGGACAACAGGAACGGTTTCACATTATTCGCTTTCAGCTTCTCGACCACTGCCTTCATTTCGGTTAACGTTCCCGGCGGCTGCAAATCCAAATCCTTAAATATCTTTTTATTGTACAAGTAGCCCCATGAGATCGTCTCCAAAGGAACCGCTACGACCTTTCCGTCTTTGGTTGTCACCGAAGGCTTCACACTATCCATCAATTTGTTAACAAAAGGCTGACCGGACAAATCCTCCAAATAGCCCGCTTTATAAAACGGAGGGATTTCATTCACTGCGTGCAATGCAAATACGTCCGGCGCATCGTTGGATGCGAGTCTTGTCTTCAAAATTTGTGCAGCGTTGTCCGCAGGCGGCATCTCCAGTTGAACCGTAACGTCGATATTTTTATCTTTCTTCTCTTTCGCTACGAACGCATTAATGTATTTATCGTAGTGCTCCTTCAAACGGGGCTGAGCAATAAACATTTTGAGATTCACCGTTTTGCCGTCTCCACCGGAACCGCTGCTGTCACTGCCTGAAGAATTCGCTCCACACCCGGCCAATAACGTGCCAACCAGCATTGTGCTCAATACACCTTTCCACATTTTCATAAAAAATGACCTCCCCTATTTTGAAAATAACTGCTACCCACCGACAAATCAGTTGTTATTCAAAGCAGCTATGCCGCCGGTCTTCAACCTCTATTCAGCTCTGTGCGAACTTCATAAAGGCCAAATTCCTTTGTACAACTTGTTTTGTATACGCTTTCATTATAGAATGGGAGGTCACTTCTGCCATTGGACACCCTTAGCTTATTGGATTGGACTTTTTTAAACTTCCTTCCTCATTTCACCGGGTGCCATGCCAAAATGCTTTTTAAATACCCGATAGAAATAAGACACATCCTCATATCCTGCCATCTCCGCAACTGCTTTAATTGAAACCTGTTTATTGACCAGCCATTCTCGCGCCTTTTCCATTCTTCGCGCTACAATATAGTCCGTTACATTTTGACCATACTCCTGCTTAAATACCTTGCTCATATACTCCTTGCTCACAAAAAAGTTTTTCGCCAACTGCTCCAGTGTAATCGGCCCAGCAAAGTGACTGTCGATATATCGCCGTACCTCTTCTAAATTCAGCTTGTTTTTGTATTTCCGCTGCCGAATGAGCTGATCCAGTTCCTGAACATAGCACGACGATACGAATTCCAACGCATGTTCTACAGAGGATACGGCATCCTGCGACAGTAGAGATCCTGCCTTTGCCGTAGAAGTATCCAGCCCGTTATCCGCTGCCAGCTCTTTCAGCAGGGAAAGAAGCTCCTGCACTAGCCTGCCTAGCATAGGTGGACTCGGCGCTCCATAACTCTCCAGCTCCTGCATAACCTGTCTGCAGGTTAGGTTCACCCCGTCACAGTTCAACTCATTAAAATAAAGACGCAGCAGTTGCTTATACCGGGTCAGCTTGTGAAAAAACTCATAATCCAGCTCCGTCGCTTCTTGCTGCTGTTCAGCAGCCTTGACCTCCAGATCGTTTTTGCATTTGAGCAACACTGCATTCAGCTCGGCAGGATTGACTGGCTTTAACAAATAATCGACGGCCTTGTAACGGATGGCATGTTTGGCATACGCAAAGTCATCATATCCGCTCACGACAATGATTTTTACATTAGGACAATGGTTATTTAGCGCTTGCAGCAGCTCCACTCCGTCCGCACCCGGCATGTGCATATCCGTAATCACAATATGGGGAGCTAACTCCCCGACTAGTCTGAACGCCTCGTCTCCGTCCTCAGCCTCACCCACTACCAACATTCCGAGTTTTTCCCATGTGCCAAATGTCTTCAGAATATCGCGATTCCACGGCTCATCGTCCACAATTAATACTCTGATCATACTTTTCCCTCCTCTGCTGAGATGAATGGAATGCGGATGGTGACACGTGTACCGACTCCCTGCTCACTATCTATCGTCACTCCGTAGCGCACTCCAAAATTCATCCGTATGCGTGAAGACACATTGCTCAATCCGATATGACTACCCTGCGCCCAGATCGGTTCCTCCGACGCGTTTTCCAGCTTTGCCCGTACTTTTTCCAGCTTGTCCGGGGCCATGCCGTTTCCATTATCGCAAACCGTAATACACACATCTTCTCTCATAATCTCCACTCGAATTCCCATTCGCCATGCCCCTGCCTTACGGTCAAGACCGTGCTGAAACGCGTTTTCTAACAATGGCTGAAGCGATAGCTTAGGCAGACGAATATCCATCGCCTGTTCTTCCGTCTCCACCTGAAACACTAATCTTTGGGGAAATCGACGTTGTTGGATGCGCATATAATGCCCTACATGGTCGAGCTCTGCGCGTAAAGAGGCCAAATCCTGAGGCTCCCGTACCACGTAACGGAACATCTCACTCAGCGACCGAATAACTTCATAGGTGTCCTCCGGCTTTTGAGAAAATACCATACTCCCGATCATTTGCAGTGTATTTTGCAGAAAATGTGGATGAATCTGTGCCTGGAGCGCTTTCAATTCAGCCGTCTTTTTTTGCAAATTGATACTGTATTCCGTCTGGATATGCTCGCGGATTCGGCCTGCCATCCCATGCAGACTTCTTTCCAGCAGTCCTATCTCATCCGGACGTGTACTTGGCTGTCCAACCGGTCCTTTGATCATATCCAGCTCCTGTACGGAACGTGCCAAATGAACAATCGGACGTGCAGTCCGCCATGCGATGAAAACGGCAATGCAGATGGAAACCAGGATTGAAATCACGCCGACGATGATACCATACAGCATGGTTGAAAAGGCGCTGTGGTTAATGGAGGAAGTGGGTACGATTTTGACCAGCTTCAGCCCAACTACATCCAGATCATTATAGAACACATAATGTTCAGCAGTTTGAATCATCCCGGGGCCCGGCTTAACGTCACGCAGAGCTGTCAGCACTCCTGCAGGAGGAGGCGACTGAAGAGCCTGTGCTGGATACATAACCCTGCCATCTGCATCTGTAATCAACACTTGATGCTGATCCCCTCGTCCCAGTAGGCCCAGCGTCTGATCGAATTGAGACCACAATACATCCAAAGAAATAGCTCCCGTCTGCTTTTGGTCTTCAAAACGCCGAATACTGCGCGTCAGAGTAAAGCGTTCCGGGTCAGTAGAGCTTGGGCGAATCAAATAATCCTTATTCGCTTGCCACATCTCGGCATACTGTGGGGGAATACCGCTCACCGTCGTAATTTCATTTTGCATGCTATTGAAGGTAAACAAGGTTTGCGATTGCTTCGAATAAAGCTGGATGCCGATCACATGACTTCCGGCCGAATAATACACATTCGCCATCGTATTCAGCATTTTTCGCTGGGCATTAAATTGGCTTGAAAGATTGTCAGGCTCGCGCTCATTCAAATAATCGCTCAGATCAGGACTGATCTGAATGCTGTAAATCAGATGATTCAGACGATCTAGCTGATCGCTGATATAGATCCCCGTCCATTTCATATTGGACATGTTCGTCTCTACCACTTCCGTTTCCATGGAAGCTCTGCTTTTCTCCGCAGCCAGCACCGTGACAGCAATGACCGGCAGCACAGACAAAACAACCATCGTCAAGATCAGCTTGAGCTGAATGCTACGTCGATACGGGGCCGTCAGCGCCCGGAACCAGCGAACTGCTCGGGTTGGCATAGCGATGCACTCCTCTTTCAGCCATATGCGAAAACGCCCCGCAATTCGCAGGGGCGCTTCATGTACCGGATACTCCCGGGGAAAACCTATATGATATTATTCGTAAGTTGGTTTCAGCTCATTATTCATCATTTACGCTTCTTCGATAATTATAACACCCCAAGGCTCTAATGGAAGCGTTTCTCCTTGGGTAACCGCATGCTCCCCAATCAGCTCCTTGCCGTCTCCATGCGGATAGACCACCGAGCCTGCTTGTTCAGAATAGTTAAAATAGTACCGGATTGTCCGTCCTAGCTCATTCGTGCCGGATTTAACAATGATCGGATAAGACGTTTCCTGATCCAGTCCCCATACTCCTGCCTTTTTGGCTACAGAGCTGAATAGTTCGCGGATGACCGCCGGGCTGACGATACAGCCGATATAGGTCGCTGTTCCCTGACCATAGCGGTTTTGCGTAATTGCTGCATATTTGCCCCAATGCGGGTGATCGTAATAGGCCAATACTTCGGCGGTCGTCGGGGTAATCAGCTCCATCCACGTATCTACCTGATTGTCCTCTGGTGCCACCCCAAAAGGATTATTCTTAAGCGTCACTTTCTTCGGCTCCACGAACAAGCTGTAATGAATGCCGCAGGCTTCGCTAATCACGCCCGGCTGTCGGGACGTTCTCACCTGCACATGCTCGTTGGTAAATCCGCTTCGGAATGTGTATACTACATGACCACCTTTTTCCACATATCGGTTCAGCTTCTCCAGTAGTGCATCTGGGGCAGAATAGAGAACCGGGACGATCAAGAGATCATAGTCGTCAAACGATTCTGTACCTGGATGAACAATATCTGTCCCGATATTCAGTTTATACAACTCGTCATACAAACGACGTACGATGTCATTGTAATTCAACGGACTACTCATATTAAATTTAAACCAGTCAATTGACGTCAATGCTTCGTTGCTGACCAGAATCGCCGTTTTATTTTTCTTTTTCAAGTTGACCAAATGCGGAGACAATCTTGCAAAATCCTTCCCTATGGTCTGTGCTTCCTCATACACTGGATTCGGCTCAAAATCATGGCTCAGCAGACCCTTCCAGTAGGTTTCGAAGGAATTATGGATGGAATGCCAGTGCCAGTATGCCACCATATTGGCCCCTGAAGCCAGATGGCTGAACGCTTGCAGACGCAATTGCCCCGGATAGGGAACCCAGTGGGTAAAAGCCTGCGCTTCCGTTTCTAGCACTAGATAGTTGTTATTTTTCGTCGAACGTGCCACATCGCCACCGAAGGAAATTTCAATACCAGTCAGGTCATCCTGTGATGGATGGTAAATATCCACCCCAGTCACATCAAAGGCTTGCGATGCCGCAAAGTGATCCACGTCTGGCTGAACACCAAAGGAATGACCTCTCCATTCAAAATCAAAGTTTTGCGTAATAAATTGGTCCTCCCGCTTATATTCCTTCACCAGCGCGACCTGCCATGCCAGAAAGTCCGTCACCAGCTTGCGCTGGAATTGGGAAAAGGCTGCGCCCAAACTTCCATTAATCGTTCCGACCACTGAAGGAAAGTCCTCCCAGCTATTGATGCGATTACTCCAATAGTCCAGACCAAATTTGCGGTTTAGCTCCTCCAGCGATTCGAACCGCTCTCGCAGGTACTTTACAAATTGCAATTGCACATTAGGCCCACTCGTGTTGTAATGCTTGGTCTCATTATCCGTCTGAAAGCCAATGACCGCCGGATGCTGACTCACCCGTCCGATCAGCTTGCGTATGATTCGCTCGGCATGAAACAGGTACACCGGGTTCGTAATGTCCATAATCTGGCGAGCACCATATTTGCCCGGCCCTTGAGGCGTTGTCGCCAATACATCAGGATGCTCCTTCACCAGCCACGTGGGTACGGCATAGGTGGGCGTCCCCACAATGGCTTCAATGCCCGCCTTATGCATGGCGTCCAGCACCCGATCCACAGAAGTAAAATCAAACACGCCATTTTGCGGTTCATGCGTACTCCAGGTGGATTCCGCAATCCGCACCACGTTGATGCCCGCATCCTTCATCATTTGGATATCCTGGTCCAAACGGTCATATGGCATATATTCATCATAATAGGCAACACCGTACAGTAGCTTTTTCATCAAGTCGTCCTCCAATTAGGTTCATCAGGATTTTGCAAAATTCGATTCCAGCCACTCCGATGATCGGAGCACTAAGTGCATTCCATATACGGGCTAGTACAAATAGAGTACTGATAATTGAAACAGATATGTCAACATAATCCGCATCACTTTCAAAATGTCTATATATAAGCACTTTCTTTTATATAAAAGCTTATACAATAGTATTTGTAAGCGCTCTTTTATTATAGTTAAATGTTAGATACAATGAGATTGTCTAAGCGGTGTAAAATTTACCCTAATCGAAGGTGATCTGATGATATTAAATCCTGATGTTGATCCATCTCTATTTCATGATTGCCAATGGCTGCCCATTATTGACTGGAATGTGAAATTTTTTGGCGCCCATATTCACCGGGTCCAAGCGGATTGGTGCATGCCGGAGGAATCTCATATCGGTTTTGAAATTGCACTCATTTTAGAAGGTCGTCAGGAAACGATTATGGAAAATAACGTATATTCGGTTGGAGAAGGTGATATTTTAATCATTCCGCCGGGTTTTAAACATGTGAGTCAGTGTGTTTCCCCAAACGGCATGTACTATTTTAGCTCTCATTTTAATGTCGATGATCCATTATTCCGTCAGGAAATGATTAAAAGCAATCAGCTCTTTTTTCCGGCGGGTACTGAAACGAATGCCAAGCTGCAAAAGGTTGTCCATAGCTGGATTGGCATGGTGCGGAAAAGCGGAGAATATACGACAGCAGACCGTTTTCGCATGCAGATTGCCTTATTTGAGCTATTCGGGATATTCTCGCAAATGATATCTACCAGTTTGGAGCCCAGAATTGCGCCTTCATCCGTTCAATATGCCAAAGCCATCATGGAAGCTATTCAATCGAGGTTTAAGCCTTATCGGGAAGATGAATCTGGCGAGCAAGCGTTCCGACTTGAAGATGTGGCGGCTTCTCTCGGGATCAGTCCTGGCTATGCCCAGGAAGTGTTCCGTAAGGTATACGGCTATTCACCACGTCACTATCTATCGGAGACCAAGTTGCATGAAGCTAAGGTGTTGATCCAGCAGGCCAATCTACCACTCAACAAGGTAGCTTCCCTGCTCGGATACTCCAGTCTGGCTCATTTCAGCAGACAGTTCAAGCGCTGGACAGGCACCAGCCCACTTAAATACCGCCAAACGTTAAAGCCGATTACTGATGAACAAAGGATTAAGATATAAGGACGGAGTGTAAAGGCTCCTCCGTGTTATTCAACAAAAAAAGAGCGTGACACCGAATATTGCGGTTGTCGCGCTCTTTTGACTCTATTTTCTATAAGCTGTACCCGTTGCCTTAATGATCTAAAATCTTGACCAAGCTCTCATCATCGGATCACAGCCTAATATCCCCTATATGCTGGTGCACCACATACATCATCCCCATCAGGAATACGGCCAAAGCCAAGTAACCGATGCCGAATTTCCAGCGCGATGATGCGGGTACTTCGTAATACTTATCATTTTCAAACGGAATATAATCAATCCCACACAGCAATCTGAGCTGGTACGCATCCGGCGTCGGTATATGTTCCACACCGTTCAGCCATACATCCTGGACAAGACACTGCTGTGGCAGCAGAAGTGTCTGCTCCACATCCAGACTTTCCATATACACCGTCACATATTGCTGCCCCTCTAAATCCGAGTAGGTATTAAAAGATAATCTGCGCGTGTGCTCCGGTCCAGGCAGCGGATATCCTTGTTCATACAGATGCTGTACGTTCACCAGTGGCTTTTGCAAAAAGGATTGGACCTTAGCCTCTTCTTTATTGCGTTTAACATATTTTTTGTACAAATCGTAGGCAAAGAACGCCCATATCAAGAAAAATAAAAAGGATTTTAAATATACTACGACTACAATTCCACCCAATAGACCCACCAGCCACAGCCAACGCGTCACTGCCGTGGAAATCCGTCCTCCGTCGAGCGGATGAATCGGCAGCAGGTTGATCAGGTTCAGGAAAAAGCCGACATACGAGAGCGCATACAACAGGGGACTGTCTGTTGCATAGGCTCCTGCGTATACTGCCATAGCCCCAATCGTCCCCAGTAACGGGCCGCCCATGGCCACATAAGCCTCTGTCTGCGCATCCAAAGGTTGACGTTTCATGGTGATCAGCGCACCGAGAAAAGGAATAAATAATGGTGCTGATACGGGAAGCCCCTTGCGCTTGGCGGCCAATACATGTCCCAGCTCATGTACAAACAACAGCAACACGAAGCCGACCGCAAATCCCCACGGGTAAATGATCGCATATGTGCTAATCGTTATCGCCATAGATATCAGCGCACCGCCAAATTTACTGAATTTTAAAAGGGCAAGTAACGACTTGCCTTTCAGAAGAAGCAATGCTGCTGCACTACCAAGGTACCATTTGGATGAGCCGGATTTGGAATCGGTCTTTTTCTCTTCATTTTGCAAAAGTATCCGTCTCCTTTCTCTAACACTTCCATTGTATCCTGCTATGTGCAGCTTGTAAAAACTTCTCTACCTTCATTACTGTACAGCGTCTGTACGTTTCATCAATTCAACATACTGAATTAACTCTGCCTTTTGTTGCTCTAAAGTATGAATTCTGTTCGTTAACCCGACAAAAAAGCTTCAATTTGGTCTCTGATAGCATTGGCCGAATGCCCAGTCCATTCATGCAGACGCCCATATAATACACGTGCCGCTTGTTCATCTGTGCGAAGTTTGGCGAGTAGCCAGGTCAGCTCCTTTTCGGCAAGCAATAGCTCTTCCAGTTCGACCCGTAATTGTCCGTTCAAATTACTGGCCACCTCCTATGTATTCATTTTTCTATATCGTTAGTACCTTGTTATTAGCGTTATTAGCTAATATCTGCCTGGATAAACTGCTCTATTTTGTACTCGAGATTGTAAAGGAATTCATTAGTCGTCCGTAAATGCCACTGACTAAATTCCATCATGGAGGAGTCAAGCTGTGTTACAATCGGCTGCAACCGCCGACTCTGACTACTGTGCAAATAGCGTGAAAGCCTGGCTCTGACACGTTGGAAATCTGCATCACATTGTTGTGCATTCGCCTTCCATTTTTCAGCTACAGCGAGTAGATGCTCCGGCATGACTTGAATCGTACCTGCTGAAGCAGATGTTGCCGCCGTTACCAGCGCTGCCTTTTGGAATTGAGTTAAGGTCTGTCCTAATTGATGTATCCAGCCGTCCACCGTTTCCATTAGGTTAAAGTCAGATGGAATACGCGGAGATTCCGCGATTCGTTCGCCTGTTACAGGATCATATAGCGGGTTGGATACATAGCCATTCTTATCAAACTTATAATGATTGAGTGAGTGATAGGAAGGCCCACCCAACGTGTTGTCCACTCTCTCTTTTAGTCCTAAGCCTTCATTAGCTGTTTGATAATTATTGTCAATATGGTAGGAAGCTCCTACGTGAAGATCGTACCCTCCCCCAATAAAGCTAGCTATCATATCACTGGGATGCAGAAAATTCGTAATTTGATGATCAAATTCGCCATTTTCGGCTTTCTCTCTGTACTCCGGTGTCAGACTGGAAATGACCGAAGGCGCACAGAATGTAACCGCATTTAACCCTGTATAAGCAGCTACATATTGTGCATTCCCTCCTCCCAGCGAATGTCCAGTTAGCGAGAAGTTGTAGTTTTTGTACTTGTTTTGTATATCCTTCGCATAGTCCTCTGCCTGATAGAACTGGTTCGAGCTGCCGAACAAAGCCTTATCTACGCTTTTTTCTTTCTCTCCCATCCAGTTGTTAAACGCCGTGAACCCTAAAGCGTCGTCCATTTTTTTCATTTTTTCATTATATTCATCTGAATGAATATTCAAGCTACCGTGAATTTTGCGGTTAATTTCAGGAAGTGCAAGAGTCACATCGTTATACAGATCCTGTGGATCATCCGTTTCCGTCCCACGATAGGCGATAACGGCCTGTTCCGTTTCTTCGTTGTAAAATGTGACAGCGGCAAGTCCCGAATCCTCGCGATCGAGCGTGTCTAACACTTTCCAGCCGGGGAGTTCTTCTGATGGTTCAGCACCTTTTTTCATTTTTTTATAGGCCATTTCAGACATTATTTTATAAGTTTCGTCACTTACTTGAAGTGAACTCATACTATTTACACTCCTCTGATCTAGTGATTTTTCTTTTTATCTTGAAAGCCTGGATAAGTCCCATTTTCAATAAGCACCTTTTTTAGCTCGGGACTTATAGCAAAATTCGAAGTTTCCTGATTTTCATAGTTTACAGAAATCGTAAAATCCTCTTCTGCATGACCTATTACATTGCCACTTATATCTACCTTGTTTGTTACATAAGGAGGAAATTTTTTTGCATATGTGATTTCAACGTCTAGTTCGTATTTTTCCTTCAAATATTGAACAGCCGTAGCTTTCGCCTTACTGATCAGTTCAGCATCTTCGTCTTTATTCACCTTGTGGCATCCTCCCAGTATTAAAATAAGGGCTATCAACACCATCATTCCTTTTAGATATCGGTGACTGATCCTAATCATCCCTTTCATATGCGTAACATCCATTTTATATCCACAAAATCCCTTTTATAAATTGTACCTTTTCTTTCCAAAGACAATCAATACGCCATAAGACATGGGATAGGGTTAAGTCTACGGTATCAAATCGGTGTGGAAACCTTCCGTTCTTAGCTGATAAGTTTTATTTCTCGTATTACATTCCCCACATGTCCATCCTCCTGTCTGTTCTGTTATCATGTAAGAAAACGGAATAACCCAGGAAAGGATTACGAACCATGAGTTTTGAACTTACCCGACGAGCCATCAGACAACTATGCAGTCAAGCCGCTTATGACGACGGGGATGCCTATTACCGGGCCAAAAGAGTGGCCTTTACACAAATAGATCATGATGAAGGGGTATACGAAGCTACGGTCAAAGGAAGCAGCTTTTATGCTGTTGCGGCGATGATCCGATCCAATGGAAGTATCCGAGCAGAATGCACCTGTAGCACATTTCAGAACACCGGTCGATATTGTAAACATATCGCAGCTGTTCTCCTTAACGCCCATGATATACGCCGTGGAAAGAGTCTGTCTGTGCGCTCCTATGCCTCCAGACTTCATCCCGGTACTGCCCCAGATACAGCAGGAAGCATGGATTCAGACGGGATGTACACATCTACAGATGCTTCATATGATCACACTGCTAGAACAGCACGATCCTCTGGTATCACACAAGGGGATCTCCAGCTGACCGACAGCATGTTAAAGCTATTTGGCCGCAAGCGACCGCTTCGCAGCACACCAACCCTACTGGATACTCGCGCGGTCTTGGATTTTCAGTTCGTGATCCGACCTTTTGCCTACGGTTACCAAAAATATATGTTTGGTGTGGAAATGAAGGCCGGTCCCAAACGATTATATATCGTCCAGAAAATCCGTCCGTTTCTGCAGAGTATCGACCGTGGGGATAGCTACATGTTCACGAAAAGCTTCTCATACGAGCCTGAGCTGTACCGCTTCCGACCTGAACATGACGCTATTCTCCAGCAATTATCCCAGGTGTGCCACCATGAGCGTATGATTCGGGAAACCTCAGGCACGTATTCATCTTCCAGTAGTCATATGAGCGGCGAGCGAATGCTCCTCATCCCGCCTGCGGCTTGGGAAAAGCTGCTCCCCTTGCTGACAGCAGCACAGGGCGTCTACTTTGAAATTCACGGAAACATGAACGAGGGTATTCCCCAGTCCGACCTGATGCTTCCGCTGCAATTTGAATTTGATGAGGCTGAGGCCGAAACCGAAGGCTACCAGCTAAGCATACAAGGATTGGATGACTTGACCATCATGGAAGACTATGGTGTCGTCATTGCCGATGGCAAGCTTGTCAAACAGAAAGCCGACCCCTTACGGCGTTTGTCCGAGCTAAAACGGATGGTAGAAGTACATCACAGGCGAAAAGTTCAGATCGCGCCAGAGCAGATGGAATCTTTTATGGACAAGGTTGTACCCGGGTTAATGAAGCTCGGACGTGTTCATATGACACGTTCCGTCTCAGATCGGGTCACACAGCAGCCATTGAAGGCCAAGCTGTATCTGGACCGAGTAAGAGACAAGCTGCTGGCAGGGCTGGAGTTCCAATATGGGGATATCATCATCAACCCGCTGGAAACAGATGCACGAACGCCTGGTAACGACCGAATTCTGATACGTGATGGGGAACAGGAGCAACGGATTTTGGAGCTGATGGAGCATAGCTCCTTTGCCAGAACAGACAGCGGATATTTTATGGAAGATGAAGATGCAGAGTATGATTTTTTGTACCATACGGTTCCGCAACTGGAAAAGCTGCTGGACGTCTATGCTACAGGTGCAGTCAAAGCAAAAATAAACAATACTCTGCCTACCCCAAGGATACGCGCGGAGTGGGATGAACGTACAGATTGGCTTGAATTTAAATTTGATATGGAGGGCATACCGGAACCGGAAATTCGCAAACTGCTCAAATCGTTAGAGGAAAAACAGAAATATCACCGTCTGCCGAATGGTGCCTTGCTGCCGCTGGAAACAGAGGAATACAAGGAATTGATTCGGTTCATGAATGAAACAGGTATCCGCAAAAGTGATCTGGATGCAGCCCAAATTCGTGTTCCCGTCACGCAAGGACTGTACTTAATTGATCCTCACGATCATGGGAAAAACCTGACTTTGGGTAAAACCTTTCGCCAGCTACTGGAAAATATACGCAACCCAGACCATCTCGACTTTCCAGTTCCAGACATGCTTGCCCCAATCTTAAGAGATTATCAGGTTTACGGCTTTCAATGGCTTAAGACATTGGCGCATTACCGTTTTGGGGGCATTTTGGCAGATGATATGGGGCTGGGTAAAACGCTGCAAAGTATCGCCTTTCTCGTCTCAGTATTGCCGGAAATCCGCAGCCAGCAGCTTCCAGCCATGATCGTGTCCCCTGCATCACTGGTGTACAACTGGCGGAATGAGCTGGAGAAGTTTGCTCCACATATCCGCGTTACTATCGCAGATGGCAGCCCGGAAGAACGCGGCCGGATCATACGGGATGCCGCCAGTTATGACGTCGTCATTACGTCCTACCCGTTGCTACGACGCGATGCAGATGTGTACAGCAAGCCATCGTTTCATACGCTCATTCTGGACGAGGCACAGGCTTTCAAAAATCATGCCACCCAGACGGCACAGGCTGTTAAGGATGTAAAAGCTCGTTACCGTTTTGCCCTGACAGGAACGCCAGTAGAAAATACGTTGGAAGAGCTGTGGTCCATCTTTGACGTTGTATTTCCTGCGTTATTTCCCGGCGGGAAAAGAGCGTTTCACAACCTGCCTCGAAATGTGATTGCCAAGCGGGTTCGTCCTTTTTTGCTGCGCCGTCTCAAGAGTGATGTCCTCAAGGAGCTGCCGGAAAAAATCGAATCCGTGCAGGTATCCCGGCTTCTGCCAGATCAGAAAAAGCTGTATACGGCCTATCTGGCCAAGCTCCAGCATGAAACGTTAAAGCATCTCAACGAGGAAGGATTTCAGAAAAATCGGATCAAAATTCTCGCAGGTCTAACCCGGCTTCGTCAGCTCTGCTGTCATCCTGGCTTGTTCATCGAAGGATATACGGGAAGCTCCGCCAAATTTGAACAGCTGTTGGAGATCATTACGGAATGTCTCAGCTCCGGGAAACGGATGCTCATTTTTTCACAGTTCACCACGATGCTTCAAATGATCGGACGCGAGCTTGCTCGAGAAGGAGTGTCCTACTTTTACCTGGATGGGCAGACTCCCGCTCTGGAACGAGTCGAACTGTGCAATCGCTTCAACGAAGGAGAACGCGAGCTGTTCTTGATTTCCCTAAAGGCAGGAGGTACTGGCCTGAACCTCACCGGCGCAGATACAGTCATACTGTATGATCTATGGTGGAATCCCGCTGTAGAGGAGCAGGCTACCAACCGTGCACACCGAATGGGCCAGAAAAAAGTCGTGCAGGTTATTCGTCTCGTCGCCCAAGGCACAGTAGAGGATAAAATGTATGAACTGCAACAAAAAAAGAAAAACATGATCGACCAGGTCATTCAGCCGGGGCAAGAAACCCTTTCGGCACTGACCGAGCTGGAGATTCGCGAACTGCTCATGATCTAGCTAATTCCACATGCACAAAAAGGTCCAATCACGGTAGAAATCTTCCCGTATTGGACCTTTTTGCTTCTAATATGATTGTTTGGATCGAGCAGATTAATCCTGTTTTAATACTCTAGGTTCAATGGGAACCAGGTTAGACTCAATCTGGGTGCGCTGAGGCTCATACCATTCAGGCAGCATCAGCTTGTGCCCCAACTCATTCAATTCCTCATCCACCGTAAATCCGGGCGGATCGGTTGCGATCTCGAATAGAATACCGCCTTGCTCGCGGAAGTATACGGCATTGAAGTATTGGCGATCTACAATGCCACTAGTCCCAAAACCCTGCTGGTGAACCCATTCGTTCCACGCTTGATGCTCCGTATCATCCTGCGCGCGCCAGGCAATATGGTGAACCGTACCGGCACCGCCATTCCCCCACGGGACATCTTTGACCGGAATATCGATCAGGTTGCCCAGATCACCTGTCGTCTGATAGCGGATGTAGCCTGCATTTGCGTCTTCTCCGACGGGAGTCATCCCCAGGACGTTCTCCAACACCCCTTGCGTATGCTTGGAATCCGCACTGTACAGTACCGCCCCGCCAAAGCCCTTGATCGCTTTATCCGTAGGCACGCCTCCGGCTGTCCACGTGTTCAACGGGCCACCTTCCCGCTCCACCAACTCCAGATGTAAGCCCTCGTTGTCTCGGAACTGGATGAATGACTCGCCAAAACGATTAGCCTTCGTGAAAGATACCTTCAAGCTGTGCAGACGGTTTTCCCAGTATTCCAAAGCACCGGATGGCACGACATACGTCGTAATCCCAACCTGTCCGCCTCCAATCTTACCTTTGCGTGTACCCGGAGCTGGAAAAAAAGTAATGATTGTTCCCGGGCTGCCCTCTTCATTACCAAAGTACAAATGGTATACTTCTGGAGCATCAAAGTTGATCGTCTTTTTAATCAATCGCAGACCAAGTACGCCTGCGTAAAAATCAACGTTGCCCTGCGGGTCGCCTGCAAAGGACGTGATATGGTGAATTCCAGCGGTTTTCAATGACATCTTTATCACTCCTTCATTAACATGTTGATTTATTTACACAAATGATTTACAAATTTCAAAATCCATTGTAGCTGACAAATTGTCCAACCGGCTTGCGGTATCCCCGTGCCCGCTGACCCGATTCGTCCTCTTTACCCAAGGTAATCATCATCACGGGTACAAATTGCTCTGGAATATTCAATACTTCCTGCACCTTCGCCGGATCAAAACCGATCATCGGGCAAGTATCCCAGCCTTTGTCCTTGGCAATCAGCATAAATTGCATAGCCGACAGGCTGGCATTACGGATCGCTTCTTCTCTCTGGAAGACAGGCCCCCGTTCGCGATAAAACTGAGTTACCGATTCCACTGTACTATCATATTCCTGCTTGCTCAGGACACCTAAGTTCAGGAATCCTTCGTTGAGGTCAGCTACCTTGGTATAAGCTTCTGTATCCCCCAACACTACAATGGTCGCCGAAGCCGTTAATATTTTATACTGCTTACTTGCCTCATCATGCAGTCTTTGTTTGGTATCCGCATCCTGCACTACGATATAACGCGCATGCTGTAAATTAAAAGCCGATGGAGCAAACTTCACCAACTGAAATATTTCTTCTAGTTCTTTTGCATCTATAGTAACATCAGGAATAAATTTAGAAGCTGATCTTCTCTCTTGAATAATATTCACCAGTTCGCTCATGTTAAGTTCCACTCCTTGATATTATTTTCAAATGAATTATCTTTAAATTAAGAATATATCTATTTGTGATTTCTGTCAAGTAAAACTATAAGTATTTTTGGATACAAAAAAAGGGCTTCACTCAGCCCTTTACAGATCCGTTGCCCGTATTCTCATCGTAATCGCTTCACGTTGCGCTTTGGTTAAGCTCTTGAAGACCAGCTCATACGAATGGTCGATCATGCTGTACAAATCCTCCAGTGGGAAGGTAGCATCAACCTCAATCGTATTCCAATGCTTTTTATTTAAATGATAGCCTGGCTTAATCGCCTTGTTTTGTTCACGCAAATTTACCGCAATGACTGGATCACATTTCAAGGATACATGGCTCATACCATCCTTTTCAGTCAGGAGAGCAAACATCTTGCCCCCTACTTTGAGTACCAGGGGATCAGCACCAAACGGGTAATCCTTAACGGCCTCTTTTTGGCTCAAACCATATGCTACAATTTGCTCAAACACCAGCCTTCTCTCCTCTGTTCCGAGTTATTTTTTCTACGAACCTACCTATTTGCGCCCTATTATATCACCTTCATACGCTACATATACACTAAGTCCGTGCTACATTTAGGGGAACTGTGCTAAAGGTGAACCACTACGGATACCGTCGCACACACTGTTCGGATTGGCTCTATATGGGACAGGATAACTGGTTCGCGAAAAATAATAATGACTACTGTTAGGCGCAATAAGGTAGCGCCTATTTTCCTCTTAATTCACTTCATCCCCCTTTAATCATCCATGTAAAAAAGTGTTTTATTTATATAAGCTTATACGGAAGCGAAAGCTTTTTTAAGCGGCAAAAAATAAATAAAGGAGATTTTTTTCGTGAACTCAAACACTGCTCTTATAAGAAAAGGCGGTGCAAATGTGTCGTCTTCCAAACGTCTCCCGTGGGTCGGGTTGCTGGCTTTAGCCATGGCGGGATTCATCTGCATTCTTACAGAAAGCCTGCCTGCTGGATTACTGCCACAAATTGCACAGGATCTAGGGGTCAGTTCATTAAGATTAGCGGGGCCTTTGCCGATGCTTTCAGACTGCACGCTCGGTACTTCCGATCTATGTAAAATTGTAAGCATTACGAATAAACTCAATATAGTCAAAGAGCGTTAACCTGTCAACACGAAAAACGGACGCTGTCCTTGAAGAGACGGCATCCGTGTGAATATAAGAAGCGCTTTAGATCGAAAAGCTCGTTTTCTTCAATTCTTCCGTGCTGAACAGAATATCGTAATCCTTGATGTCTTCCCGCCGAACAAATTGCTCCGCAACTTTCCGAACAGACGCTTCATCGGGTCCATGAATCATGGCGTATAAATTATACGGCCAATCGGGGTGCGTCCGGCGCTTGTAGCAGTGGCTGACTTCCGAATAATCGGCCAGCCTTTTTCCTGCCTCAGGTATATGCTCCTCAGGAAGTACGCAGATGAACAGGCCATTTGCTGAAAATCCCGCTTCCCTATGCTTTAGAACGGCTCCGATTCGTTTGAGTGCTCCTCCTGCCTGCAGTGCCTGCAAGCGCAGAAACACCTCTTCCAAGCTGCAACCTGTCTTATTGGCAATCTCGGTATACGGTTCAGTTGACAACGGAAGATCTCCCTGCAGTTCGCGGATCAGCTGCACATCCGTTATTTCTATTTTGCATGGTTCCTGTTTGGAGGTTGCGACTCCATTCAAGTTCGGGCTGGGTGTAATGGCTGATGCATCAGCCGTTTCTTCCATATTCAGAAAGACCTTTAGTTTGAATAATTGCTCGGAGGGAAACTCATATAGCAGCGGCCCTCCCGCCGCTTCACGGATCGTTTCAAGAATAGCCCCCCGTTCTTCCTCGGTCCGGGAAGTCAGCGTGAACCACATATTGAGCCTGCTGCGCCGGCGGTAGTTATGGGTTACGCCTCTATACCTGTTGATGACAGCAGCGGTCTGGTAAAAAAGCTCCTCCCTGACTGCCATCGCATACAAACAGCCTCTAAATCCCAGTCCCGCCGGATTAAACACCCCGCCGATCCGCCGGATGAATCCCTCTTTCTTCAGCCTTTCAAGCCTTTGAAGCACATCTTCCTGGCGTAATTCCAGTTCCTCCGCAATGGCATTCCAAGGGCGTTTGACCAGAGGAAGCCCGATTTGCAGCCGATTCAGCAGCTTCCGGTCGTTCGAATCCAGGTCCACTATTCCCACCTCCCCAGCTTACAGCGCCGCCGATCTTTTGTAACACCACGGCTCTTCGGCCATGAAATTGCCGCCGCTGTAATAGTACGATCTCGCCCGGCAGCCGCCACAAATGCCCACATCGGGGCAGGAGCCGCATTCTCCTTCATATTTCTTGAAGTCCCTTAAATCCCGAAACACCGGATTATCCCGCCATATTTCATCAAAAGGCTGCTCGCGAACATTCCCCACCTTGACCGGCAGGTACGGACAAATATGCACCTCGCCATTCGGCAGCACAGAACAATAGGAGACCCCGGCCAGACAACCGCGCGTGTACCGCATTTCCAGCCCCATGCTCTTGGCAAGCGGCATGAACTGGGGAGCGCATGTCGGTTTGATTTCAAGGGATGTTGACTTCTGTTTGGACAGAACACTGCGCAGAACCGAGTAATACCGTTCCCGCTTCAGCCCGTCTTCTTCAATATGGACGGCCCGTCCGGTCGGGACGAGAAAGAACGGGTGCAGAGAGGACACATGAAGCTCCTCGGCAAGCTGGGCAACCTGCACGAAGTCATCCATATTTCCCTCGGTCAGCGTCATGTTAATCTGCACTCTCAGCCCGGCTTCCCGGGCATAACGAATGCCCTCCAATGCTTGCTGCCAGCCTTCTGGCGCATTCCTGAACCGGTTGTGATACTCAGGCGTGGCGCTGTCTATGCTGATCGCAATGCCCCCCAGCCCTGCTTTTTTCAGCTCCGCAGCTTTGGCGGCGGTCAGAAGCGTGCCGTTGCTGCCAAGTGCGGGACGAAGGCCGATAGACGAGGCATACGCGATCAATTCGCAGAGATCTTCACGGATCAAGGGCTCGCCGCCGCTGAATATGAGAAGCTTGAATCCAGCCTGCTTGATCTGATCAATGAGCCGGATGCCTTCCTCCGTGGTTAGCTGGTCTTCTACAGACGATGTCGGCCCCGAGTCACGATAGCAGTGTTCGCAGTATAAATTGCATTTCTTGGTCACATTCCAGGAAACGAGCATGCGTATTCAGCCTTCCTTTCCAGTGTTATACGATTCCAATTTCACGGTCACTTAAATAACAGGATGGGTCCTCCGCCCAGAAATCACCGCTTACCGAAGCCCGGGCCCGGAAATTCCCGTTACAGATATCCAGCCAATTGCATTCTCTGCAGCGTCCCTTTAGCAGCGGTTTACGGTCGCGCAGGCCGACCATTAGCGGATGAGCGGCATCACGCCAAATCTCGCTGAATTTCTGCTTGCGGATATTACCGATTTCGATATCTCTCGTGAACTGATCGGGATAGACGTTGCCGTGCCAATCCACGCAGCCGATGGCTATTCCGGAACGGTTGCCGCCGTTTCTCTGAAGCAAGCCAAGCAGTTCAGCTGCGCGCTCCGGGTCGCGCTCCATCATCCGCTGGTATAAGTAAACGCCATCCGCATGGTTATCAACGGTGAGCAATTCCACCGGTTTGCCTTTGCCATGCAGGTCCACCGTTTTAGCCATAATCCGGTCAAGAGCATGCCGGGATTGTTCATGGGTAACATCCTCTTGCTGCAGGGCGCTCCCGCGGCCGGAATAGACGAGATGGTAGAAGCAGGCCCGAGGAATATTTTCCCGCTCGATCAAATCAAGGACACCATCCAAGTCTTCATATGTATGTCTGCTGATCGTGAACCGGACCCCTACCTTCTGGCCGATGACCAAGCAGTTTCGGATACCCTGAAGCGCCTGCTTAAAGGCTCCTTTTCGCCCGCGAAATTCATCATGGCGCTCTTCCAGCCCATCCAGGCTTACACCGACATATTTAACCCCTGCTTCTTTTAGCATCTTCGCTCTGTCCATGGTAATCAATGTGCCATTGGTCGATACTACCGGCCGAAGCCCTTTGCTTGACGCATAAGAAATCAGCTCATAAATATCTTTGCGGATCAGAGGCTCTCCACCGGAAAAAAGCAGTACCGGCACCTGGAAGGCGGCCAGATTATCAATAAATACCTTAGCTTCCTCCGTCGACATTTCATCGGGATCATGGGCAGGACAGGCATTCGCATAACAATGTTTACAGGTTAAGTTGCAAGCCCGTGTCGAATTCCATACGACGACAGGCCCTCTGCCCGCGGAAACGCCATGAGGTTTGTGGCCCGGCTTAATGGTATAACGAAGGTCATCGCCTTCTCCCTTCATACCGGTAAGTAGTTTCGTTACATTAATCATTTCCGTTCCCTCATCTCCCTATAATTAGATACCAGTTCTTTTTATCTTAAGATAACTTGTGAGAATAAGGATATGCGCTATTATCTTGCTCTCGCGCCGCATTAATGCTTGGGTCTGCAATAAGAAGAAACGTCTGACGGCGTCTTATTAGAGCTTATGCTTCCGAAGTAGCGATATGAGTATCGCTTTTAGGTACGTTTACCCGTAATGCTGCGGGTATCAAAAAGGTCGTGGCCGAAATGATTTTTTCTTACAGCTGAAAAAGTGCTAGCAGGTTTCACGGTTACACACAGCCATGACATTCAGCGTGAAATTTGGCAAAAGTATATATTTGTTGCCAGCATGAGCGGAACACTTCTGGCATTGGCTAATCGTAATATGTCATATCCGATACTTGAAACGGTGTATGCCCGATTAAAGGTCTATGAGCGTTTGCTGGACACAACTAATATTAGATAACTGGTGAATTCCTGCCGTTGAATATGTAGTAGGTGGCCATTCAAATAAGCAGATCCTTCTATGATGAAGGATCTGCTTTGGATTTTCCTATACCTGTCCTCTGCATGCTTGCTCAAGCCCTTGAAGTAATGCCTCCATTTCCTGTCTAGTTTCAGCGTTTGTAATGATGCCTTCTGAGTTCAGCTTTAATGTGATATGCGGAATAATGACCTTTCCATTCTCCACAATCTCTGCGTTGATCATTTGCAATGTGAGCAGCAGCGAGGCATGCGCCAGATGGCCGCCCATAGGAGACGGTGACGCGCTAATGACCGCTGTTGGTTTATTTACAAATTCACCTGAAGATACGAGCCAATCCAAGGCATTTTTCAAAGCACCCGGCACCCCATTTCCATATTCCGGTGTACAGATCAGCACTCCATCCACTTGTTTCAATTGTTCCCGTAGCCCTCTTACGGAAGCTGGCCCCTCATCTACATCCAAGTCAGGGTTAAAATGCGGGAGATCTTCCAACCCATCATAGACTGTGAACATCATATTTTCAGAAGCCAGCCCCATAGTAGCCTTCATAAGTGCTGTATTGGAGGACTTTTGACGAAGGCTACCCGATATAGCCAATACCTTAATTTTCTGTTCCAACCGTATCATCTCATTTCTCCGAACTTGATCTGATCTTGCATATTCAGTGTACTATAGCTAACAAGAGAATTAAAAAGTGGATGAGCGTCAGCGATTTTTCCTGTGAACAAAAGGGCAATAAAAAAATGCCTGCGGTTTCGCAGGCATTTGTGATATATCAATAGTCACTATACTAGGGCGGAATCTGTATTGCTGAATCAAGTATCCTTCTCTTGCTTGCGTTTTATCCCAATCAGATCAAGGAAGAAAACAAACAACGGAATACCTACAATCAAGCCCCAAATTCCAATCAGATGCTCAGAGAAAATAAGTACGACAAAGGTAAAGAAAATCGGTAAATTCGTTTTGGATGACATCAGCTTCGGATTTAAGAAATAGGCCTCAATCGCATGAATCACCACGATCAATATAACCAGATAAATTACATATTGAATGCCACCGACACTGAAAGCGATCAGGCCGAGCGGTGCCAGTGAGATAAACACACCTGCCACCGGAACCAATCCCAGTACGAAAATGATGAGCGCAAGACCGAGCAGATTAGGGAAGCCCATAATCCAGAGCGCAATCGTGGTCAATATACAGTTAATAAGTGAAATCAGCAGTTGAGCCTCCAATACCTTCCCGAACGTACCCAGGAACATACGGCCGAAATGACCCACTTCCTTGAAAAACCAGCCCAGCTTGCTATCTACAAACGTAGCTGTAAAGCGTGTAATATAGGATTTTTCCATCAGGAAGAACAAGCTCAAAATAATTGACACCAGAAGTTGTGTTCCCAATTGACTGACCTTCATCACTGCACTCAGGCCAGGCTCAAATAGCCGCTGAACATTCAGTGTGTCCATAAATTCGATAATCGTTTCGTTCCATTGATTACGATCAGGATACATATACGCTTGCTGAATCATGAGATACACCTGCTTGACCTGTACAATGATTAGCGGCACCATTCGGTAAACGCCCCACACCATAATCAGGATCAGCAGACCATACACCAGTAGCAGTACGACCATTGACGGTACATTGACAAACCGCTTGACCAGCTTATTCACTCCGTTATATATACTGCCAATCAAGATCGTAAGAAGCAGTGTTAACAACATAATATTCATCATGCTTCTTAACATAAACAACAGCAAAACGATTATCGCAAGGACGGCTATCCGCCTGACGCCCGCATGATTCATCCAGTTTCTTACCATTCGTCTTTATTCCCTCTCTCCCACTTGACTGTCACCCTTTGCAATCTTTCCCGGCATTAACTTTCTCTTTTTAACAATTTACTGTTAGCGATCAATAGAGAACCTACCATGACTAGAATAGCAATGGACCACCAGAATGTATTTTTAGCATCATCATGGTCCACAATAATGAGCCTGATGACGGCCGTAATCCCAATATAGATGAAATAACGTAATGGAAAATGAAAATTGGTTTTAAAGTACTTAACTATTAATGCTATGAATTCAAAATACAAGAAAAATACAAGCAGCTCTTCCGTGAATTCATAGTAATTTTTGTCGGCCTCTGTGTACAAAAAAACATAAGAAAAAATGGACCATGTTTCTTTTAGAAGTAAGAAGCTTAAAATCAGCCCGACCAGAAATAGCGAGATATTTAAGATCATTTGCAGAAAACCAGGTAACTTCTCAATATACTTCATTAATGCATTCAATACAGATCCCCTCACTGGTTGTACAATATCATCTTTATTTATATTATCGGTGGTATACGTGAAAAATGCTACATTACTTTTGGGGTCACCTTAATGAAAGTTTATATTCGCCCCTGCAATATAACCAATGGAGATAAAAATAAGCGTCCATATCAGAGAACCTGCGCTTGCCACCAGCATATATTTTCGGACAGGCATCGCACTAAGCCCTGACAAATAGCTTGTTGCATGTCTGACTCCTGGGATAAAATAACCAAACAAAATGGTCCACAACCCAAAGCGCGCAAACCACCCCTTAACTCTTGCAAATCGCTTCGGTGTCAATCCAACCCACTTGCCGTGCTTATCCACCAAGGGCTGGCCCAGCTTTTTGCCTAGCGTGTAGCTGATCATCATCCCTGTCATTGCACCGATGAAGCTGACTAAGATAGACACCGAATAATTCAGTACCATAATAGAAGATAAATAGCCGACAAACACCATAATAATTTCATCTGGAACCGGTAGGCCAATAATCCCAAGAGCAAGAAGAGCAAAAATAGCGATATATCCGTATTGTGTAATCATGCTGATGGCCCATTCCATAGGAGCGCCACCTCCTGACCGATTATTTTTTGAAGGACGGGAAGGGAATACGGCTAACCATCAGGAACGACAGCACTACCATTAACGCAAGCAACAACCCCGGCTTCAAATGCTCACTCCATAAAAACATAAAGGACAAAATCACTCCCGCCGCCGTAATCGGCATACCCACAAAGCCTTTACTAAAAGCCATTAGGTTGAATCTTGCCAATCTTACCGCACCACATATGACAAACAAAACAGCCACAAGTGGTCCTACCCAATGGGTATCTCCCAGCTTGTATAACAAGATCAAGAAAGCAGGGGCAACCCCAAATGAGACCACATCCGCCAGCGAATCGAGCTGTTTGCCAAAATCACTGGAACAATGCAGCAGCCTTGCCAGTAAACCGTCTAATACATCCCACAAAGCAGCCACCACCACGAGAATAAAGGCGGTCATGTATTGCTCATGAATCGTGAAATACAGGGATAAGACCCCTGCCCCCAGGTTTGCAATCGTGCATAGTGAGGGCAACCAATTCCATTTCATACTCTTAACTCCTTTGCCATAGCTTAGCCTCCGAATATAACAACAAAACGGACGCCGTCCTTGGTATTCTCCACCTTAAAGTGGAATTCGTGCAAATCCAAAATTCGTTTGACGATCGACAGCCCGAGCCCTGTCCCACCTGTCTGGCGGCTTCGGGACAGCTCAGCCCGGTAAAAGCGATCCCATATCTGCTCCAGTTGATCATCAGGAATGGTCTCACCTTTATTTTCAATGGAAAAGGAACTGATTTCCCCATCACCTTCGATACGAATCGTGATTGAGCTTCCTTCTTCAGCATGTCGTATGGCATTGACAACAAAGTTGATAATCACCTGTTCCATCCATCCTACATCGGCATGGATCGGCATCTCATTGGCGGGGATAATGACTACTTCCAGCTTTTTCTCCTTCAACAAATGGAATAGCTTGTCCACGACCTCCTCCACCAGCTCACTCAAGATAAAGGTCGTCTTGCGAAGCTTGAGAGTACCCGATTCCAATTTGGCGAGGTCCAGCATATCTTTGACCAATCGCTCCATTTTGTCCGCTTCCTCTACAATGACTTTCATATAATGATCCTGCTTCCCGGCGCTAACCCCATCTTGTAATCCTTCTGCGAAGCCTTTAATGATACTCAGCGGAGTTTTCAGTTCATGAGAAGCGTTGGCAAAAAAGTCTTGTTGCACAGCCTCCATCCTCTGCTTCTGTTCCATATCCTCCACTAATTGCTGATTGGCCTCCTGAAGCTCGCGCAAAGCGGTGTCCAGGTTCTGGGACAGGGTATACATGCTGTAGGACAAGCTGCCCAGTTCATCATTCTGCCGGATTGGTGTATGGGCTGTAAAATCGAGCTTAGCCATCCGCTTGGCGGTATTATTCAAAGCAATGAGCGGACGGGTCACCATCCGAGAATAGAACAGAGACAAAATTAGAATGAGTGCAAATCCTCCGATCCCTAAGTACAGATAAAACCAGCGCAAAGCCTCATTCGTCTCACTGATTTCCTGCAACGATGTCACAGTGAACAGGAGGTCGATCTCGCCTGTGCTCTGACGAACAGGATGGACTATAACTGCATTGCGTACCCCTGTCCAAGGTTCCGTCCAATCTTCCTCCAACACTTCGAAATTCTTAAGCTTCTCCAGATGCGACTGTGATAAAGGGAACCATTCCTCCAGCGCACTAAACAGTAAACCTTGTCGCTGACTCCATGTTTTCAGATCCGGCAGTACAATCTCTGTCACCGTACCGGAAAACCTTACACTGCCACCTGTGCTTGCCTCTTCCAAAGTTGATCCTATACTTTTGAAGCCAAGCTTCTGTATGCCGGTTGGATAAATTAAATTGGCGGAGGATATGCCTTCCGTTCCCAATCCCTCACCTTCAACCGTTACCGTATCGCCAGGCTGAAGCCGGGCAGCTCTCAGCTCATCTCCATACTCACTCATAAACAGAGACAGCGATATTTTAACGATTTTACCATCTGCTTTTCTTACATTGATATGAAACGCATCATCCAGCTTTACTTTGCCGTCCAGCGTTACAATCGCCAACTGGTTTTTATTCTGAAGCATAAAACGAGCTGCCTCACGCGAAACCCTGCCCGATCCCCAAGCCTCCTGGACATAACTTTGACCGAAGCTATGCAAACGACTTTCCACACGCCCAATCTTCTGTTTCTGATAAAAATTTTCAAAAAACAACAATTGACTTAAAATCACCATACCGTAAAAACACAGGAAAAACACAACCGTCATAATGAACAACTTAAAGGTAACTCCCCGTTTGTTCATTCTTCCTCCTCAAACCTGTAGCCAGTACCAAAAATAGTGCGGATATGGCGTGATTCACGTCCCAGCTTACTTCTCAGCTTTTTGATATGCGTATCGACAACTCGTGTATCTCCTTCAAAGTCGATGCCCCACACTCGGTTCAGTATCGCATCCCGTGAAATAACGATGCCTTTATTATGTATAAGCAGCCGCAGCAGCTCATACTCCTTGGGCGTCAGCTCGACTTCTGCCTGATCCACCTCAAGCCGATGAGCCATCGTGTTGAGAATGGCACTACCGAACCGCAAGATATGCGACTCTGGCTGCACATGTCCTTCCACCCGTTTCATCAGCGCGTTGGCGCGGGCGATCAGCACCTTGGGGCTGAAAGGTTTGGTCACGTAATCATCGGCTCCCAGTTCAAAGCCTAATATTTTATCATCATCACCGGATTTGGCTGTCAACAAAATGATCGGCACACCTGAACGGCTGCGCACCTGGCGGCACACCTCCCAACCATCCAGTTCCGGCATCATAATATCGAGTATAATCAGGTCAGGCTGCACCGAATCAAACCAGATAAGTGCATCTTTTCCATTGCCTGCTTCATAGACTTCCCAATTATTTTGTTTAAAATAATCCGCAATCACTTCACGAATACGTATTTCATCCTCGACAAGAAGAACTCTTTTCTTCAATCGACTTCCCTCTTTCGGTCATTCTAGGACACCAGTATATCAAAGACATGTGTTCTTTATGTGTTCTTGACACTTCTTATCAGCAAAAGTTCTCATCCGCAAATTTCACCTTGGATTAGGGCAAATTTGTCATCGCTCAGACCATCTCTTCCTCTAAGATCCTACCCTATAATAAGTTGAGATACAAAAAGCCTGACAGGAGGGTAACACATGAGCAATCAAACCATTCAGTGGTTTTCCACTTCCAAAGCTAAAGCTTGGCAATCCCAAGCTCACCATTTGACCGATACCCAAGAGAGTGCCAACCTAATCCTTACAGGAGAAACATATCAGCTTGTAGAAGGCTTTGGTGGCTGTTTTAATGAATTAGGTTATGTGGCCCTGAATCATTTGGAAAAGGACGACCGAGATCGGGTGCTTCATTCTCTCTTTCACCCAGAGGGCGAGCACAAATTCACGATATGCCGACTTCCTATTGGAGCGAGTGACTACGCGCTGGAATGGTATAGCCACAATGAAACAGACGGCGACGTGGAGATGAAGCATTTTTCCATCGAGCGCGATCAGCAGTATCTCATTCCTTTTATTCGAGAAGCGTTACAACTCAATCCGGACTTAAAGTTGTTCGCTTCACCCTGGAGTCCGCCGACATGGATGAAATCACCGAAAGCCTACAATTACGGCACGCTGCGCTGGGAAAGGGATATTTTGAAAGCGTATGCATTGTACTTTGTCAAATTTGTTCAGGCTTACCGGGAGGCAGGGATTACGATCCATCAGATTCATGTTCAAAATGAAGTCATTGCCGATCAGAAGTTTCCTTCCTGTGTATGGACCGGAGAGCAACTGCGTGAATTTATTCGCGACTATTTGGGTCCTGCTTTTGAGGAACACGGACTGGATACGGAAATTTGGCTGGGCACCATTAACGCACCCGATCCGTGGGAGGAATTAATGAAAAAGACTTCGACCGGATTCGATGAGTATGCCCATACCGTGTTAAGTGACCCCCAGGCCTACAAATATATTAAAGGTGTAGGCTACCAGTGGGCAGGCAAAAATGCCATTCAGCGCACCGTTGCCAGTTATCCTGAGCTTCGTTACATGCAAACCGAAAATGAATGCGGTAACGGAGAGAACTCATGGGACTACGCCAAATATGTATATAATCTGTACCAGCACTACTTCACCAATGGTGTGAATGCTTATATTTACTGGAATATGGTTTTGGAACCGAAAGGCAAGAGCACATGGGGCTGGGAGCAAAATTCGATGATTACCGTTGATCCAACGGATCGAAAACCTGTCCTGAATCCAGAGTATTATGTTATGAAGCATTTTTCTCATTTTGTATTACCGGGTGCCCGACGCATCGGACTTCGCGGCTCATGGACTGGAAATGCAGTTGCTTTTCAAAATACAGACGGGCAAAGAGTGCTAGTCATCGCCAATCCGTTCAAGGAATCACGTGTACTGAATCTGTCTCTCGGAAAAACAACACACCGCTTGGAGCTGGAGCCAGAGTCCTTTAATACGATCGTGATTCCTTCTTAACGCCGCAGGTTTCTGGAATTATGCATATATTAGGAATATTACGTTCCTGTTTTCCGGTCCTGCGTAATCATCATGCTTCACTGTCCAGTCGATCTGTATCCATATACGTATGCATAGTTTCCAAAATGGATGTATATCCTTTTGCGTATAGTAACTATAAATAGTATACTTGGAATAACTATGGACAGGAGGTCGATGAATATCACTACTGTAAAAGACCGGATTGATTTGAAGCTGATTAATTGTGATAAGGAATTGACTCTCGCGGTCATCGGTGGAAAATGGAAGCTGATTATTTTGTGGCATCTCGGTATGGAAGGCACCAAGCGGTTTGGTGAATTGAAGAAGCTGATTCCCCATATTACGCAAAAAATGCTGACCAACCAATTGCGCGAGCTGGAAGAAGATAAACTCATTCTACGTAAAGTCTATCCTGTCGTCCCTCCGCATGTGGAATATTCACTGACAGAGCATGGCGAAAGCCTGATTCCGGTACTGAGAGCAATGTACGATTGGGGATCAAACTATCGCGAGAACGTGATTTGGAAAGAAGAAGAAGCGGTTCAAGACGTCACACCCGTGTGACCAGCAAACAAGCATTTTGCGAAATGCTGAACTATATTTCACGTAGAAACAGCCTCGGGAGATCTGGGGTTGTTTTTTTATGATATAAAGACGTTCCCCAAGATAATAAAAGATATGGATGCAAGTATCCGTTTCCATTGGCATTAAAGATCGTTTTCCGCTACATATCCTCATTTTACACTTGTATTCGTGATTTACATTACATCCGCTGTGACGTATGATTCTTCCATCCCTATTTACAGTGAACTCGAGAAGGAGGCCATTCTAGCATGAGCATGACGCTTGCCCAGCCCACAACGTCCCAAGCGACCCAATTACGCATTGGTTCCATGGAAATGATTCAATACGATTATCGTCAATTTCCTGACTCGAAACCCTATCAACACCCTTGCTGTGGCTTGCTTACTATGTCGTGTAACGGCGCTCAAGGTCTGGCAGAATATGAGTTACCTGAAATTAAAGGAGCCTTTGACCTCGTCCGCTGGGCTTCCGTGTTTACCTCACTCAAGGGTCTGTCCTTAACCGAGGCTGAGCAATATATTCAGCACCACGCTGATCACTGGGGGCCTGATAAAACAGAGCTGGCTCTATCTGCCTTATCCGATCTGACTACCCATGCAAACTTGCACATCTTCTCTCCATCAGCAACCATCCTCCCCTCTCGGATTAGTCGTTCGTATCTTATCGAGCATGGTCTGGTCTACTATTCATTCTAAATATCGTCCACCACTCCATTAGCAATCTACTTTCAGTTCATGCAAAAAAGCCTGAGACTGTTTATCACAGGCTAGGCTTTTACACTTTCAGCACAGAGTTAATTACACTTGCAGTTTACCTGCACGAATATCGTCTGTCATTCCTTCATAAGGTGCTTGGGAAATCAATTTTTCGTTGTTCACACCTGCATTTTCGATGAATGTAATATTTGCAAATTCAGGCACCACATACTTTGGATACGTTTCATACTTTTCACGCGATTCTTCCATTAGCGGAATAAAATCGTTTTGGTAGCGCACAGTGATTTCCGGATGCTCATGAACCCATTTAGGGAAGAAAATAATGCCGTGCATACGTTTTTCCTCAGGCATAAAATTCAGAGAAACGTCAGTGCCTGTCGGTTCGGTCCACGATACTTTATACACATTTTCCACCAGCTTCACCAGATTGACCTTCTGATCACGTACCCAGCGTCCGCCTACCATTCCACTATGAATGCGATAATCAATCGTATCTTCATTTTTAATATATATTTCGTACTCCCAACCATTCTCATAGGTGTAGATCATGTGGCTGCCGATAAACTTGTCCATCTTGCATCCTTCTTTCTTAGATTATAATTTTTCATGAATTGAATAGGATACCAAAGATAATAAATATTCAATTCAAAACATGTAAATATAAACATGTTTTTAGCTACATATAAATTGTAGCACTGTGGTATACTAGTGTCAAATACCGTTTTACGAGGAGAGCTACGTTGAAACGCACTTTAAAATATGCCATTTTGGGCCTGGTTCACAAAGAGGAAATGAGCGGCTACGATATTACGAGCCAATTCAAGCAGGAAATCGGACAATTTTGGAGCGCCAAACACAGTCAGATTTATCCCGAGTTAAAAAGGCTGACTGAAGAGGGACTCATTGAATATCGCACCTCCATTACAGGAGCCAAGCTGGAAAAAAAGCTGTACTGCATTACCCCTAAAGGAACCCTAGAACTGACCGAATGGCTGCTAAGCCCCAAGGAGTTACCCGAAACGGAAAAGGATGAGTTTATGCTTATGCTGTATTTCTCAGCGGCCATCCCCAAGGAAGAGAACAAGCGATTGTTCGAGGACCAGATTGCCAAACGTAAAGAAAAACTGGAGTATCTGTACGAAAGTAAAAAATCCCTCCAACAGCTGGACGACAACCTTCAATCCCCCGGCTCTAACCAATTCGGGCATTATCTGGTGCTGAGCCGTGCCATTAATCGGGAAGAAAGCTATATTACGTGGCTGGAAGAAACACTGTTCCTGTTTGAATAGCCTAAAAAACCTTCAACGCCACGTAGATTCGTGGTATTGAAGGTTTTTCTAAAATAAGTACGTGCAAACTAGTCTGCCGTCGTAATCGAAGAGCCGTAATCTTCAATATGGATATCTGTGCTAAACCGTACAGGAATGGTACTAAAAGTGGTATCCCAATCCTCTTTGACCTTACGCCAAACTTTAGGATGCTGAATCCTCAAGGCTTCTCCGAAACCTCCGACGTCAACCTTCAGCTTTTGCATTTTAGCTAACGTTTGTTCAGCTAATGAATTCACTTTCTCCTGAAAGAGATTCTCTTCTTGTCCAAGCACTTTGTTGTTGCGCAAATTTTCATTCTTTATGTGCACCTCCGAAATGCGTCCCTCTGAGGTCATTTTTACCTGAAAGAAAATGTCATCCCCCTGAACGATGGCCTTGATCTTGCTTTTCACCGCTTTGATCTCATATGCTATATTTTTCCCAGTCTTCGGATCGCTGCTTTTCAGCACGCCTCCCTTCAGATCGCCTTTGATCCACATAAGACCCTCAACCTCTGACTCATTCAGATAACCACCGTAGGTTTGTGTCTTTCCCTTGATGATTCCCGCACCTGCGAGCTTGATTTCATTCTCCGCCGTAATGACATTAGGTAATATAAAGCTTCTTTCACCCTTCATGGGTCCGATCACTTTAGCCAAAGCCACGGGCTTTATCAACCGCGCGTTCCGTTTACGGTTTTGGAATATATCCTTTAAAATATAAGCAGGAATCTGACCAGGAATTTTCTCCTGAAGCGCATTCCCCGCCTTGTCTGTACTAATGAGCAACTGTACGCTGAGCCGAATGTCATTATCCCCCAAGGAAAAGTCCAGCAACTCATACAAGGGAACCTTGCGAAGCAGACTGGAACTGATAATAATCGTTTTCAGATGTTGCCCGATGGGAGGCCGATTGGTCCGCAATGAAATTTCTCTGATCATTTCAAAAATGGAATCTCCTGTTTCCGTAATATTAAAAAATTTTTTAGCTTGTGGAGAAGAAGTGTTGGAGCCACCGCTTTCTTCTGGAATGATAAATTGAAAGGTTCCTGTAATTAACTCCTTCTTTGGATAATCTCCTCCTTTTCGATTAATTTGTTCTTCTTGCAAAGATTCTTCCGCTATATCCATAGCAATGCCTGTCTCCAGATTCAGATCTTCCACCGGAGAACTGCTCCAGCAGCCTGAAAGTATACTGCATATCAGGAGAGCAGCCAATCCGAGTAATGCTGACCGTGCCCTCGTCATGACCGCACCCTCCTCCAGCGAGAAATAAGCAGCAGTGGCAGTGGAAGCAGAGCGAATAAAATGAAAGCTGCATTCCCCAGGATCGTTCCAAAAGAAAATAACTCATTCAGATTTTTGGGAATTTGGGACAGGAAGTAGATGATCGGAAGCAAAATGAACAGCGTCTTGGAATAAGAGCTATTCAAAATTTGAGAAACTCCGAGCGAAGCGCAATAAAAAGCAATACTAAATGTGGAAAAAATTTGCATGATCCAAATGGTCAACAATAAGGATTCGAACCGTTCCAATAACAGGTACTCCACTTCAAAACTGCGAGCCAAATCTAAAAATGGCCAGGTTCTGCTCAAGACTCCTTCGAACGAAAAAGCGCCAATGCACAGGATCAGCGTAGCTGTATAAAAAGCGACCGCGATCCCGATCGCCAGTCCGATTGCCTTGGTTGCTTTCTCGGGTTTTTCCATCCGACAAAGAATAATCAGCAAGGACTCTGTCCCCGTTAATGTCAGGATTGTAGTCTTGAGCGTTCTGACCACTGGCATCACACCCTCCGACAAGACAGGACGCAAATTATTCAATTCGAAAATATTTAAACTCAGCAAGCATATCAACAAAAAGATAGCCGTCGTAATCGGGAATATTAACTGGCATATTTTCCCTAATGAACCCACTCCCCCCATACATAGGTACAGTGAGAGCCACATAAAAGGTGCTGAAATCGCCCACGCCGGAGTGCCTTCAAGCAGAAAGAACGACGTTACTTCCTCCACAGATCGGATTTCAAATGCGGCTATACAAACAAAATAAATAACAATCAGCATACCTATCCCTTTGCCAATGACTTTGCCTGTTATACGCTGAACATACTGATAAAAGGTGCTTTCTGGAAACCGTGAACTTAGTTTAATTATAATCCATCCAACCAGGAAAGTGACCGCCCCTGCTAAAATGACAGACATCCACGCATCCGGTGTTTTTGCAACTTCAGTTGCTACTCTGGGAAGGGTAAGCAACCCGGCAGCCAGCATAAAGGAAACCACAATTGCCGTTGTCTGCAACGTTGTAATTTTATCCGCTTTTTTTCCACGGGCCATCTTGCTCCCTCCTGTGTTGAGCTCATCCTTGTCGCTTAGGGTCTTTATGCTTCAATAGAATGGGCCTGTTTTTCATAAATTGCAACGGTGCTCGTATGAAGTAATCTTTCCAGTCCTTCAACGAACGGGGGACCGTTAGACTAAGGAACGGAACACCGAAGCTGTGTAGCTTCACCATATGAATACTCAGTAGCAGGAAAAACATAATAACGCCATACAACCCGAAGGTGGCCGCCGTGAACATGGCTCCAAAGCGCATGACACGCATGGAAATTCCAGCGCTGTATACAGGGGCTGAAAAGGAAGAAATCGCTGTAACGGCCACCACAATTACGAGAATCGGGCTTACAATCCCAGCGTCAACAGCGGCCTGTCCAATAATCAAACCGCCAACGATGCCCATCGCTGGACCGATGGGTTTGGGGAGCCGAAGTCCTGCCTCGCGTAAAATTTCGATGGAAATTTCCATAATCAGGGCCTCAATCAGTGTCGAAAATGGGACCCCCTGTCTCGCACTGATAATCGAAATGACCAGCTTGGTTGGAATCAATCCGGGATGAAACGAGATAAAGGAGATATAGAGCGCCGGGGCGAACAGCGATATGAAAGTTGCCATAAAACGAAGGAATCGTATAAGCGAACCCGGTATCCATCGTTCATAATAATCTTCGGGGGACTGGAGCATCATCCCATACGTTACAGGCATAAGAAGCGCAAAAGGTGTACCGTCCAGCAGAATCGCCACACGTCCCTCCAGCAATGCAGCCATGACCCGATCCGGTCTCTCCGTATTTTGAATTTGCAGAAAGGGGCTAAGAAAATTATCCTCAATAAGCTGCTCCACATAGCCCGACTCCAATACCTCATCCATATCAATGGTTTGGACCCGCCGCTTCACCTCATCCACAAGCTCCGGGTCGGCAATGTCTCTGAAATACACCACCATCAACTGCTTCTCCACTCTTTTTCCAACTTTGAAGGACGACATGGCCAGTTCCGTACTTTCTCCATGTCTGCGCAGCATTGCCGTATTATCGCTGAGGGTCTCGGTAAAACCGACTCGCGGTCCTCGCAGCACCGATTCCGATATCGGGTCCTCCACCCCTCGTGTATTCCCTTTGGGTGTACCCAGCACAAAAGCGCCGGGTATGCCCTGAATTATAAGTATGACAGAACCGAACAGCACCTTTTGCAAGGAGAACTGCACCTCTAACGTATACTCTGTCTCCGATACCAGCATGACCTGACGAATAAACATATCCCGAAGCTCTTTTCCTCTCGGAAGATCCTCCCCGCCTTGTCCTGAACTGCCCCAATCCATCAGTGGCTTTAAAATGTTCTGATCCATGCCAACCTTGTCTGTTAATCCATCCACAAAAAAAAGTGTACCTACAGCGTTCAGTTTTCCCAGGAAAATAGATCGTTCGTTCACATCTGCCATATCCGCGACGGCTTGTCTGACTTTTTCTATATTCGCCTCATAATCTTCGGTAAAGGTTCCCTTTTCCTTCTCTGCCTCACTTACAGACGGGTTGCGATCTGCCTGCTCCGAACGGTCTTCTTCTTCTAGAAGCTTTAATCGTTCCATACGTCTGCTCTCTCGACCATCCATCGCTTTAATTTGTCGTACCGTCAGAAAAATAATCAAAGGTATGATGAACAAAAAGACAGCTTCTATCCATACGTTCCATTTGGGTATATGAGTTCCGATGACCTGCCACACGTTCTTTCCTCCTTTACTTCCATAGGATTTGTATATAGATTTACCTGGATTAGAAAAAAGATGCATGGACGATAGGTGGGATGGAATAAATTTCTTTGCTCACAAAAGGAATAAAAAGGTGAATTTGATAGATGAACTGTAGTGTCAAATGTAGAAATCCATGATAATATCTATTCATTCTATGACTAATGTCACAAATTTGTTGAATTCGTGGTCCATTATTCGAATCTAAAAAGGAGTTGTAGGTATGAAGAATCATTTTTGGAAGAAAACCGCTGTGTTGAGTTTGTTAGCGGTCATTTTGTTAGGTGGAACGGCAATCAGTCCCAAACAGGCACATGCAGGTTATGAGCCTTATATTGGGGAAATTACGGTGTACCCGTACATGTTCGCTCCTAAAGGTTGGCTAAAATGCGAGGGCCAGATCTTGAGCATTGCTCAGAATTCAGCATTATTTAGCCTGCTGGGCACTAATTTTGGCGGCGATGGAATGAGCACATTTGCATTGCCTGACTTGCGCGGAGCTTCCCCGTTGCCAAATGTAAACTACTACATCGCAACCGAAGGGGCATACCCGTCCCGCCCATAAGATGAATACGCTCAATAGTGTGCTATTTAATAAAGAAGAGGTGATAGCGTGCTCGAAGGCAATAACTTCACACGCAACAAATTGAAACCCTATCGGTTGCTGGTTCCATTGCTGCCATTCATCGGCGGTGCGTTCCTGCTCATAGGGACGAATGAGGCACATGCTGCCGGTTGGGAAAATGTAGTGTTGCACAAGCCTGTAAGCTCAAGCGGTTACACGCAACCCTATGATCCCTCCAGAGCGGTAGATGGGTCAATCGAGCCAACAAGCCGCTGGTATCAGGCAAGCAATGGTGAAAAATGGATCCAGGTAGATCTGAGAGATTGGTATACCGTAGATCGATATGTTGTTACAGGTATGGGTGTCCATTATGGATGGAACGATCAACGTGATCCATACAGTTTCCGATTGCAGACAAGCAGCAACGGAATTAATTGGGTGACTGTAGATACCGTCCAGAATAATGAAAGCTCTAATGTTGAAAAGAGCATTGCCCCTGTAACTACACGATACTTGCGATTAACTATTGATCAAGGAAATGCAAGAAACAATCAATGGACTTCCATCATGGAATTCGCAGCTTATGGGGAGCAATTGCCTATTCCACAGGCTCCGGGCCATTTTGCAGGAACCAAAAATGGAAATACAGTGGAGTTAAGCTGGGATGCTGTTCCTTATGCAACATCATACAAAGTCATACGAGATAGCGTAACGCTCTATACAGGCAGCTTAACCCAATTCATAGACACTTCAGCCTTGCCGCCAGGTGAAGCAATTTATACGGTTCAGGCTGTGAATGCTAAAGGGGAGAGCACTCCCTCAGAGGTTAAAGTGATTATACTTACCGATGCCGAGAGAGTTGCACAGGCAAAAGCCGCTCTTGCTTTAGGCTTTGCATCTGGAGATACAGCTGATTCGGTATCTCAAAATCTGACACTACCCCTCACTGGATTGAATGATACGACGGTGAGCTGGAGTTCGGATACTCCTGACGTCATTACGAATGAGGGGGCTGTCACACGCCCGCGGTACGATCTGGGTGACCGAAAAGTAAAACTTACAGCTACGATTGCAAAAGGAACCGCCTCGGATACTCAAACTTTCGAAGTTACCGTACCGAAGATAACTGCACATGATACATTGGATCAAGCAGCAGGTGCCCTCTCGCTTGGCGATTTGTCTGCGCTGACAGAAAATATATCTCTCCCATTATCCGGTTATGGTGGTACGCAGATCGAATGGTCCTCGTCCAAACCTCTTGTCATTGCATCAGATGGAACACTCACCAGACCCTCTTATAGTAGTGGAGATACTGACGTTATCCTAACGGCTACCCTGCAACTTGCAGGCTTAACGAAAACAAAGAATTTTACTGCGCATGTATTCCGTCTGCCCATGAGCGATACAGAAGCCGTTGACGCAGCATACAGGGCGCTTGAGTTGCCAATGACTACAGTAACCGGAGACGTATATTTGCCAAAAGACGCATTGAATGGTGTTCAGGTGTCATGGTCATCGACTCAGCCCCAGTTCCTGGATCATACGGGGCATGTAACATTCCCAAGCTATGTGCAAGGCGATCAGACCATCACGCTGGAAGCAGTTGTGTCACGAGGCGGGGTTGAGCTGCGAAAAACATTCAGCCTGCTCGTGCCCGCACTGCCCGTAAGTGCTGATGAAGCCGTAAATTTGGCAGCAAATACACTAAATTTGGATTATCCGCAAGGGATTAAGGATTCCATTGCTCTGCCTCGTACAGGAGCATTTGACACCCAGATTGACTGGTCTTCGGATCAACCGGATATCCTCAGCAATAGTGGTCAGGTGAATCGGCCTAAATATACAGACGGTGATGCGAATGTACAATTAATTGCCATTATTTCTAAAGGTGCAGCTTCTGTACAAAGAACATTCACGATCACAGTGCTGAAGGCATTGCCGAATACACCTTACGTACGATTGAACGGCAGTAATCCAATTGTTCTGGAAACCGGCGACAGCTTCACTGATCCAGGAGCCAGCGTACTGGACAGTGTTTACGGCAATATCCTGCTCCCTGAGCTTTCAGGTAGCGGGAATGTTGATACAAATGTACCTGGTGTATATGTATTGAACTATGCTTATAGCGACAACGGGGGTTGGACGGCAGAGCCTGCAGAACGCCATATAAACGTGCTGCCTCGTGCTGTTACAGCCGCAGCAGGCAATGAGGATATAGCCTCTGTGATCGTTACAGGCGCCTTACCGAACGCACGGCTTGAGCTGTACAATGCTCAGCAGGAGCTTATAGCGGAAGGAATTGCTTCCGGAGAGGGTAGATATACATTTATACCCGTTCCTGAAGGAGCCACCTACTATGTGCTACAGAACGTAAATGGCATGAAGAGCGCTCCGTCAGGGCTAGTGTATCCGCAAGGGTTAACCGCGCAGCGCGTTGCCGATTCCATCACAAGCATAACACCTCCTACAACAAGTGATACATTGCTCAGGTTGCCTGTTGTACCTGATGGTTTCCGTGTGACCATCAGCAGCAGTAGCCAGCCAGACATCGTGCGTACAGACGGAACTATTGTTCAAGCAGGTACTCCTTCCGTTGTAACTATCATGCTGGATGTTATGAGGGTAAGTGATGGTTCTCATGCTTTGACGCAAGCCATAGAAGTCACCGTTCCTGCCAAGGTAATTGCGAATACAGGCAAATCTAACAAAGATAAGACTGAGGATCTATCTACTTTCGTGCCACAGATCGGATTTTCCGAACAAGGGAAAGAGTTCTCCCTCTTTGTTCCTTCGCCGGCATTTCTGGATGAGCAGATACAGCAAGCACTTCGTGAGGGCAAAGCATACGCAGACATTCGTTTGGAGCAGGAAAAACAAATGAGTCGTGTTCTCCTTCCTCATTCTTTACTGAATAAGTGGGATAAGATGGGTGCATCGGTAATATCCCGATATGGAACACTGAGGATATCCAGTGACACCTTAACCAGCATGGCCTCAGGTCAGCAGGACGTTACATTGTCATTCCAGCAGGTAGATGTACAGCGTGCACAGCAGATCCGTGATTGGGCTGAGCAACAATCCAGCCTGACGCTGATGGGTCCGGTTACAGACATCAAAGCTAATGTGACAGGGACATCGACCATCATTCTACCGCTGGATAACGAATCCTTAGGTGAGTTACACAATGCAGAGCCCCAGTTCTCCATTCTTGTTATTCATGAGAATAGCGAGCGTGAGATTCTAAAAGGTACTGCTGTAATGGATTCAAAAGGGATTTTGTCGGGTGTGAGTCTGAATACGACCGGGTTAGGTACCTTTGCCATCGCCACAGATGCAAAGCCTCAAACCGGTCATACCCGTGTGCAAAATGCCCCAATCAATTCGTCAGATTCGCAAGAGCTAGCTCAAGTATGGCCAGATGTACAAGGCCATTGGGCTGCGAAGTCCTTGCAATCTCTTGCAGACAAAGGCTGGATACAAGGCTATAAAGACGGCAACATACGTCCTGAGCGCGCTGTAAGCCGTGCAGAATTTGTAGCCATACTGACCAGAGCATTGGGAACTGCTGGAGATGAGAGCCCTTCTACCTCATTTACAGATATGAAGGGACACTGGGCTGGATCAGCTGTGGATTCTGCTTACCGTCAGGGATGGATTCAAGGGCTAACCGCTCAAACTTTCGGACCTGATGAAAGCCTTACCCGTGAACAGGCGATGGTGATCCTGTCACACGCGATGCAGAATCAGACATCCATTTCCAGCACTACTGCACTGCAATCCTACAAGGATGAGCAGCAGATTTCAGCGTGGGCCTCCACAGCATTCCAAAATGCAGTATCCTCCGGCTGGATCAGCGGTTATCCAGATGGAACGCTCAAGCCAAAAGCGGCTATCAGCAGAGGTGAGATGGCTGAACTGTTAGTACGTATGCTTAAATAAGAATTTTCAAGTTTCATAGATCAGATGAGTATAGCCAATACAACGCGGCCTCCAAGCTTTTCGGGGGGCCGTATTTTTTATGTGTATTTTATGTAGGAGCCTTCAACAATCATTTTTGCTTGGTCATTCACCCTTTTCGCTTCAGAAAATATATTATGAGTATCTGCGAAACGGGGCGATGAACCACCTGTCACCTCTACTGTAGGAAGAACGATCAGGAGGAGATATTTGAGCATGAAACATAAAAAACCGTTCAGGTTCAGTGGTGCATCAAAAAAAGATGAAGACTGTAAACCAACAAGAGTAAATAGAAGTATCGAAGATCTTCTCAGGCTGATTAATGAAATGACCGCGATTATCCCCATCGTGTTCGCAAACCCTTCTGCGGCTAATGTATCTTCCTTGCAACAGGTTTTAAGACGTCTGTTGTCTCTGGCGAAAAGCTTAAGGCTTCGCGGCGGGGCCAAGGCAGACTTACTGGCAGCGCTGGAGCTTGCTATTGTTGCGTTAGAAGCTACACCTTTCTCGCCGATCGGCGTAGGTACTGCACTGCAACAATTGCTGGATGCGCTATTGTCCATCGTTTTACAAGAATCCCTCGATCCTGCTCTTAAAGACAGCTTAATCAACGCGATCAGAATCGCTGGAACGATGGTTAGCAACGTATTAGGTGAAACATACTTGTCAGGGGAGCCCGGTGCACAAGGACCCCCAGGGCCTCCAGGGGTTCCAGGGCCTCCAGGACCTCCAGGACCGGTGGGACCCGGCGGTGCGCCTGGACCAGCAGGTGGACCAGGGCCACAAGGGGCTCCCGGACCTATCGGAGCGGCCGGACCTGTGGGCCTTGACGGGCCTGCGGGACCTGTGGGCGCCGCTGGGCCCGCTGGGCCTATCGGGGCCGCTGGACCGGAAGGCCCTGCCGGACCTGTCGGCGCTACGGGTGCTACGGGGCCCGATGGTCTACCGGGCGCAGTTGGCGCTGTCGGACCCGCTGGGGCCACGGGTGTTACGGGCGTTACAGGGATTACCGGAGCCACCGGCTCGGGAGCCATCATCCCGTTTGCTTCCGGAGGGCCTGCTACACTGACAACTGTTCTTGGTGGGCTGGTAGGAACCACAAGTTTGATCGGCTTCGGAAGCTCAGCTACAGGTATTGGCCTCGTAGGCGATACCATTGACCTCACAGGTACGCTTGTAGGACCGCTTATTAACTTTGCTTTTTCCGTACCACGGGATGGCGTAATTACCTCTATTGCTGGTTACTTCAGTACAACAGCTGCTCTGACCCTCTTAGCATCATCCGTTAGCATTACTGCCCAGTTGTTTAGTTCCCCAACACCTAATAATTCCTTCACAGCGATTCCCGGAGCTACCGTTATATTGACTCCCCCACTGACTGACATTGTTGCTTTGGGAACGATCTCTAGTGGTATTACTACCGAATTGGCTATACCCGTAACCGCGCAGACCCGTCTACTTATGGTCTTCTCAGCAACGGCTACAGGAGCCTCCCTCCTCAACACCGTGGTGGGTTATGCGAGTGCAGGCATTACCATTACCTGATCCAAGCCGAAAAGGGCCCAACAGGATTGTCCTGTTGAGCCCTTTTTATTTGTATTCCATCAGATGAACTAAACCGTTTCGAGCGATATTTTTACTTCTTCTCCCTCTTCACAAACAGCGAACGTTTTAACTTGTCCGTGATCAGGCTCTTGAACGATGCCTGTCTGCAGGTCAATTTTCCAGTCATATAAAGGATCATAGATATAATGACCAGATACTATCGCCTCTGTAAGAGGACCTCTTTTGGGATGAGGATTGATATTTTCAACGGCATAAAGCTCATTCTCCGAAGTGCGAAAAACAGCAATTTCGACACCTTTGATGTGGATGGTACGTCCTATTCTGATCGGAAAATCCTTACTGTGACCGACGACAAGCCATTCGGCATTTTTGATCATTTGCTTGATTGCTCCCTTCCTCAGGCATTTTAGATACAATTACACAATAGACGGGGTGACAACCTCGAATAAATTTTTGCGTGAATCCTCATCATTGATGATCTTTTTCCAAGGGTCTTCGACCTGTTGCAGTGCAAATTCGATACGTTCTACTAAAGCTTGGCGATTAGCTGTATCCTGAACGACTGCTTTCTGAATCTCTTCCAGACCGATCCGTTCCACCCACTCCGAAGTACGTTCCAGGTATTGTCCTGTTTCGCGGTAGAGTTGCATTACGCTACCTACAATATCAATCAACTCGGCGTCGGTTTTCACTTTACAGAGTGAATCAGCCAACCGTGCTTTAATACCGCCATTACCACCGATAAAGATCTCCCAGCCCCCATCATTACCTACGATTCCGATATCTTTGGTACATGATTCCGCACAGTTGCGTGGACATCCATTAACCGCTAATTTGAATTTTGCCGGGAAATCCAGTCGTTCGAATTTCCGTTCCAACACTTCTCCCATTCCCATCGAGTCCTGTGTACCAAACCGACAAAATTGCGATCCAACACAGGTTTTAACCGTACGAAGTGACTTCGCGTAGGCATACCCCGACGGCATATCGAGTTCTTCCCATACTTTAGGCAGATCCTCTTTACGGACACCGATCAAATCAAGCCGCTGTCCTCCTGTTACTTTAACGACCTTAACGTTGTATTTAAGAGAAACATCTGCTATCTTCTTCAAATCTTCTGGGGTCGTTACACCGCCGTACATTCTAGGAACAACTGTAAACGTTCCATCCTTTTGAATGTTTGCGTGCAATCGCTCATTTACAAAACGGGAATCCCCCTCATTTTCATAGGTGTCCGGGTTAATCATTCCCAGATAGTAATTCAGCGCCGGCCGGCATTTGGAGCAACCTTCATCATTATGCCAACCCAGTACATTCATAACTTCACGCGTTGTTGTCAGCCCTTTGGTTTTGATCGCTTCCACAATCTCGTCCCGGCTCAATGTTGTGCAGCTACATATTCCTTGCTTGGCTGACGTCTTGAAGCTGTCTCCAAGAACATATTGTAGAATCTGCTCCACGACCGGCTTACATCCTCCACAAGAACGAGTTGCTCCGGTACATGCTTTAATTTCATCGACTGTAGTCAGCCCATTGTCATTAATTGCATCAACAATGGCCTTTTTAGTAACACCGTTACAGCCACACACAATTTCATCATCGGCCATCGTTTCAGCGGATGATGTTTTCGACCCGTGATTGCTGCATCCAGTACCCATGAGCTGTCCATATATTTCATCTGTCATCAATGTTTGCTGACGCACATATTTTTGCAGGCTAGCAGATTCGCTCACATCGCCAAACAGTACAGTTCCAACAATCTTATTTTCACGAAGCAGCACTTTTTTGTAGGTCCGCTTCCACTCATCTTTTGCAACAATCACCGTATGTTCAGGCTGGGTTATGAATTCGCCAGCTGAGAAAACATCCACCCCTGAAATTTTGAGCTTGGTGGAAACCACCGATCCCATATAACCTTCAGTTTCCGCGCCTGCCAAATGTTTGGCAATGACACTTCCCTGCTCAAACAGCGGAGCTACCAGACCATAACAGATTCCGCGGTGTTCAACACATTCCCCTACAGCATATACATCCGGCACAGAGGTTCTCATCAAATCATCGACTACAATACCACGGTTCGTTTCCATACCACTTTGCACAGCTACCTGAATATTAGGCTTGATCCCAACCGCCATAACGACCAAATCCGCTTCCAGCTCGCTTCCGTCTGAAAACCGCAATCCTTGTACGCGATCTTGACCGTACACCTCCGAAGTTTGCATTTGCATAGCAAACTTGATTCCTTGGCGTTCTAGTTCTGCTTTTAGCATCGCAGAGGCTTCCCGGTCTAGCTGACGTTCCATCAAATCTTCCATTAAATGAACGACCGTAACATCCATCCCCAGATTGACCAGGCCTTTAGCTGCCTCCAGCCCCAACAGACCTCCACCAATGACAGCGGCCTTTTTATAGGTCTTTGCCGCTTCCAGCATTGCCGAGCAATCGGCGATATCTCGGAAACCAATAACTCCCGGTAATTCTTTACCCGGAATAGGCAGAATAAACGATTGTGAACCAGTAGCCACCAAAGCCACATCGTAATCAATTTCCAGTCCGTCTTCGGTGAGAATCTTCTTGTTCTCACCGTCGATACTTTTAACCATTTTTCCTGTATATAAAGTAATCCCTTGATCCGCATACCATTGCAAATCGTTCAGTATGATATCATCTATTGTTTTACTACCTTCCAACACATAAGAGAGCATGATCCTGTTATAGTTCGGATGCGGCTCACTTCCCAGGACTGTAATTTCATATTTATCTGTTAATTTTAAAATTTGTTCGACCGTATTGATACCAGCCATCCCGTTCCCTATAACCACAAGCTTCTTTTTACTGTTTATCATATACCGGTTCCTCCATTCATTCGACGCTACTTCCTATCCGACGACATCTCTACGTTTCTAATGAATATTGTTTATGCTTCTATTTTAATACAGCAGATAGAGCTATATGTGACTAGAATCACAATGTAGTTAAAATTAAGAATATTTAGGGATTTCCCTATTCCGTTTCAAGGGATTTTGCTCCATTCTCTACACTGGCTCTCAGTGCTAGATAGCTCTATAACAACAACAGAAGTGTTTCGTGTGAGATCTGCCGTAATGATTAGATTTAAAAATAGTGTAGTTGATGATCATTTGCTCTGGTCATCGAACGAATCTTTCCAGTTCATGTGTAAATACAACCTTTATAAGGAATACTTTAGGGACAACTTGTATCTTAGAATTGATTCGTTTGGAGGTGGTCATCTTGTGGTCTAAAATAATTTCTTATATTCCGAGCTGGAGTATACTCTTTCAAGCAGGCCTCGCGTTGATTATTCCTTTAGGGATTTATTATATAAACACCTCGATTTATTCGTTTGTCGGTAGTAAGGGAGCGAAATCCAAACATTCTTCCGGTCGGCCGCTCTCCGATGAAAATAACGAAGGGCACCTTGATCAACAGAATAAACCAAACTCTAAAATTACAGGGAATTACGATTCCGATTTAAATTCGATCCGAGAGTCTATAGGCGGAAATAGTGATGTGCATTTTCGTGAGTTTATGTTGAAAAAATTTCATGCTCGGTCCGTATTAGTCTTCATAGAAGGCATGCAGGATGAAAAGCTTATGAGCAATCAGGTATTGGAGGTCTTGATGTTTGAGGGCCAGCAGGACCAACAGGAACAGCCGGAAAGTATAAGTAGCTCTTTTATAAAAGATAGCTTGATGCCACTTACGCAAATTAGTGAAGTTACCAGTATGGAGGAACTGCACGAGTTCATCCTTTTAGGTCATACTGCCTTATTAATTGAAGGAATGAAGGAAGCACTACTGGTAGGCTCGCCTAATGGCGCCATTCGCTCCGTCAATGAACCAACCTCTGAAGCACTACTTCGGGGTCCCAGAATCGGTTTTACGGAAGTATTAAGTGAAAATACTTCGATGCTTCGACGCCAGGGCTTAAATAAAAGTCTGGAAATGAAGAAATTTCAAGTGGGAAGCCGAATCAAAAAGGATCTGGTTGTCGCGTACATCAAGGATATTGTGAATCCGGATCTTCTTGAAGAAGTAAACCGCAGAATATCAAAAATAGATATGGATTTTTTGGCTGAATCCGGTTATGTGGAGCAACTCATCGAAGACAATTATTTAAGTCCGTTCCAGCAGGTTCACAACACAGAGCGACCCGACCGTGTCATTAATGCATTACTGGAAGGAAGAATAGCCATTCTTCTGGACGGGACTCCCTTTGCACTTATTGTCCCGGTGACCTTCAGTATGCTGCTTCAATCTCCCGAGGATTATTATGAACGCTGGATTCCAGGTTCACTTTTACGTTTGCTGAGATTTTTTGGAGCTTTCATAGCGCTGATGGGCCCTGCTTTGTATATCTCTTTTATTTCATTTCATCCCGGTTTGATTCCGACCAAGCTGGTCATTAGCATCATTCAGACCCGTCAAGGCGTCCCTTTTCCTTCCGTCATTGAAGTCATGATTCTGGAAATTTCGATTGAAATCCTGCGGGAAGCCGGCATCCGATTGCCCAAACCCATTGGTCCTGCAATGGGCATTGTGGGAGGCTTGGTCATCGGCGACGCTGCTGTAAATGCGGGCATCGTCAGCCCCTTCCTGGTGATTGTGGTTGCGGTAACTGCCATTTCTTCATTTTCGATACCGACATACAGTGCGGGCATTACCTTGCGCCTACTGCGTTTCGTCGGCATGCTCTTTGCAGCAATCCTGGGGATGCTCGGAACCATATTGTTCTTTCTGTTGATTTGTATCCATCTGACGAAATTGAAAAGCTTCGGCGTCCCATATGTGACTCCCTTTTCCCCGATGCGTCTAAGCGACTTGAAAGATATGTACATCCGAGCTCCTATATCTCTAATGAAACGAAGACCTGTTATGATGAAAACGCAGCAAAAAAGGCGTAGACCATGATGCCAAGACGAAGGAGGAGCTACTGTGTTTAGACGCTCTGATGACAAGATCACGACGAAGCAGGCGGCTGTATTCCTGACCAATACCGTATTGGGCGCAGGGATTTTGACACTGCCGAGGGGTGTAACTGAACAAGTACAGACTCCTGATGCATGGCTTTCTGTCCTCATCGGTGGAGGTATTGTCATATTCGTCGTCTGGGTCATGGTGAAATTAAGTCAACAGTTTCCCGGAAACACCATATACCAATACTCCAGAAGAATTGTAGGCACTGTTCCGGGAGGAATCTTAAGCGTGCTATTGATTATATACTTTATAATCATTGCCGGCTTTGAAATACGTGTGTTAGCTGAAGTGACCATGTTTTTTCTACTCGAAGGCACACCCATCTGGGCGATTGTGATTCCATTTATCTGGGTAGGGAGTTATTTAGTTTTTGGAGGCATTAATCCCATCGTGCGACTGTACCAGATTGTACTTCCAATCAGTCTTTTCTTTCTGCTTTTTTGTTTTCTCTTTAGCTTAAGGATTTTTGAAATTGATCATCTTCGTCCCGTATTGAGTGAAGGGGTTTTGCCCGTCATCAAGGGGCTGAAATCAACTATCCTTGTTTTCAGTGGATGTGAAGTCGTCATGACACTGGTCGCTTTTATGCAGCACCCCGAGAAGGCATTTAAGGCCATGGTAGTGGGGATCAGTATCCCTTTAATTTTGTACTTTTTGACCGTAGTTATGGTCATCGGCGGGCTATCGGTAGATTCCACTGTGACAAGTACTTGGCCTACCATTAATTTGATGCGCAGTTTTGAAATCCCTGGATTTCTTTTTGAACGTCTAGAGTTTCCACTGCTAGTGATCTGGATGATGCAAATGTTTTGTAATTCCTGCAGTTTTTTCTTCAATGCATCCTTAGGTGTTTCACAGGTGTTTGGTTTTAAATATCGTTATGCGGTTTTCGGTTTAATCCCGCTAATCTTTATCTCCACAATGACTCCTGTTCGTATGATGGAAGTGTTTAGCCTGGGCGATGCGATCGGATATATGGGAATCCTATTATTTATTTTGATTCCGGTATTTCTCTCCATTGTGTTCATGATCAGGAAGAAGGGAATGAAGCAAAATGTGTAGACGACCTATCCTATCTGTACTGCTTGCCTTTATTCTTCTGGTGACTCAAGTCGGTTGTTGGAGCAGCAAAGAAGTAGAGGAACTTAGCATATATACAGGACTTTCTCTGGATAAGGGGGAGCTCACTCCATTGGAACAGGATCTGGAGAAGAAAGGTAGCCGTTACTTCAAGAAAAATAAAATTACGGCCAGCGTACAAATCGTCCCCAAAAAATCATCTGGAAGCCCAAACCAACAAGGCGGAGGAGGGGGACAAGAGCCAAACTATAACAACATAACTGGCACAGGAGATTCTTTGCTTGAAATCTTCCGGCAGCTCTCTCTCCGTTTGGATCGCCCCGTTATTGGCCACCATCTAAAGGTCATGGTGGTTGCCACCGATTTGGCGAAAGAACAGACGATGCAGCAATTGATGGATTTTGCGCTTCGTGATAATGATATTCGCCCGAGTTGCTTGGTCTTCTTAAGCAAGGGACGAGCAGCTAGTACTTTAGTTACCAAATATAAGGAAGAAGTCCCATCCATTCATATTCTGTATATGCTTCGTAACCATTTCAGAACCAGCAAGGTAATGAGGGGGGTCAATTTGTCTGAATTGGATGGGATGATGCATTCCAAAAAAAGCTATATATTGCAAAACATCACTGAATCCGATGGGGAATTGGAATTTTCAGGTGCTGGTATTATTAAAGGAGATACCGGTCACTGGATAGGCAGTTTGGACCAACAAGACGTGGAGAGTATTGGCTGGATTACAGGTGATGTTAAGGGCGGAGCTGTAAAAACATATGACAAGCGGAATGAAGCTATCACTTACGAAATCAAATCGGTAAAAAGCAAAATAACAACTAAAGTAACCGAAGGCAACGATATCTCGTTTCACGTAAAAATTGAATCCAAAGGACGTTTAATCGAAAACTGGGATGATAAAGCGGACCCGACTGAGACACAAAACATGAAGGAGGCTGAGAAAGAGTTTGAAAAACAAGTGACTCGCAGGATTAAGTCTCTTATGCACAAATTACAGTCAGAATATAAAGTCGATGTTGCCGGTTTTGGTGACCATTTGCATATTGAGAAACCGCAGGTGTGGAAAAAGGTAAAGGATAATTGGGATTACAAATTCAGCAAAACCCCCGTAACCTTTGATATAAAATTATCCATTACGGATTTAGGTTCATCTGCTGAATGAAATAGTCGCTCCTGAATTTACAGAAGCGACTACACACTTAATTCAAATTGATTTTAAATACATCCCCTGCATTGCCACCCAAAACGATCAAGCCACCTTTGGGCAGTACAACCGAATTGTTATTGCTAGCAGTTGAAAATTGTACAACTGCTCCGTTTTCATCATAGACAGCGAACCCTCCGCTTGTTGGAAAATCAACGGTCATCGTTTTATTGGCTGAGTTTTTATCTATTTTATACCATGTGGCTTGGCCATTAGATGGTACAGTGTGCACTGATTTTCCTCCCAAGATAGGTTTAGCAGCATCTTCACTGATATAGGATTGTCCATCTATGGTTAAATACTCCGAACCATCCTTGGTATAAAAATTCAGATCAAATGCATCTCTTCCACTCATAACTGGAATCTCAACGGCATTTACTGCTTTATTCTCATTCACAATTTTAGTACCACTTGCGTATCCATCATGATCAACGGATATTTTTTTCGTTATAAATGAGGGGGCCAGATAAAATATGGAAGATATCTTTTCATCCAAAGCATAATAAATTCTCCCGTTTCTGTTTTCCCATGCCTTTTTAACTGTGGGATTTACAGGATTGGCATCTAGCTTTTGATATTCATAAGTCACCATAACCATTTGACCTAATCCCGGAAAGTCTAAATATAGGTTAGCCTTAATATACGTTTTCCCGTTTTTTTGTTTGTCAAAGCTTATGGCTACACTGCCATCACTGCTTTTGAATTGTCCATTGCCTGTATACACATATTTTTGCGCCGGGACGAATCCATCCAAGAAAGCAGGTAAATCAAACTCACCGTTTTTAATCTCTACATTGATGGTTGTACCCACAGAACCGTATAATCCCGAATAAGAAAGTAAATCAGATGGCATTTCCACTTTTACAGGAGGCTCAAATGTTTTCTCAGGTATGATGTCTTTAATGATGCCCTTATCTTTTAAAAGTTCCAATAAAATGTTAGAAGCAAAAATACTATCTAAGATGGAAGACCCTCCAGATGAAAGCACAGCCATAGAAATATGATGCTCTGGTATGGTGATCAAAGTAGAGTGATACAAAACAGTATCCCCACCCTTGGATAACGCAGTTATTCCGTAATCACTAAACGGTGCCAACTGAACCGCATCCCAACCAAGTCCATAATTAAAGCTGTTTGTCTCTTCAGGTACCCATATTCCTTTTCGATATTCATGACTTTGCATGGACTTCGCCGATTGGGCAGATAGAATATCGGGTCTGTTCCCCGTTAACACTTCTGAAAACATAGCCACCTCTTCTGCGGTGGAGTATAAGCCCCCTGTCCCGATGACATTGGCATTTTCAACCGGTAAGGCCCCCTCAATCGCAGGAAAATAAGTTTTGGACAGCTTTTGTCTATCAAATTGATCGAGAGGTGTTTTGGTAGATTTCAAACCCAAAGGGGTACTCATATGCTTTGCCAGGAAATCGGTGTAACTTAGACCGCTCACCCGCTCAACTAATATTTCAAGCAATTGAAATCCATCATTGGTATATACGGAATATTCGCCAGGGTTTGATTTTAAAGTTTCTGATTGCAACCTTAGCAAGAGCTCATCATGATTTTCTGTATCATTGTTATTAAATAACATACTATTTTTATAGTGAGCACCATAAAGACCTGACGAATGATTTAACAGCATACGCGGTGTAATTTGTTTGTATCTTTCATCAGACATTTTAAAGTCCTTAATGTATGTTGTTAATGGCTGATCAATATCTACCTTATGGGCATCCACCAGCATCATCGTTGCAGCAGATACATACATTTTGCTTGTAGAGCCTATACCGAACATCGTATCTTTGGTGATCGGCTCGTTGGTTGCTTTATTCTTTACACCCACGCTATCCGATAATACGATGTTTCCATGATCCATAATGGCATACTGCACACCGCTAACACCGTATTTGGATACCAGCTCCGAGGCCAGACTGCGAGCCTTTTCCTTGATAGGTTCATCAGTGCCTTGAGCAAAAGTATTCGTCATCGGCAGTACAAAAAGCATAGCAGAAACGAACACAGCTATTATTTTCTTCATTCCATATTTCCTCCTCTTATAGCTTCACCAGATTTTATGACTGACCTGATCATACAATGAACGAGGATTCTATATAAAAAAACACCCTTAAACGAAAAAAACAATCCCTAAACAACATGATGTCTAAGGAATGTCCTTATAAAATGGCAATAAAACCATATTATTGAATACTTTATTTCTCGTTTCAATGGTCATATTCCCACCATATTTGTCACATATTCTAGATATATTGGTTAAGCCAATGCCATGAACATCTGGGTTTGATTTTTGACTATGCAAATGAGCCACTTCATTCTCCACATGATTAAGGATGTGAATGAAAAGCGCGGACTCATTGGAATGTATTTTAATAAGAATGTACCTGTCATCAGCAATCTTGACCTTTTTAGATGCTTCTATGGCATTATCCAGCATATTCCCTAGAACTACACATAAATCATAACGTTCAATATTTACTTTCTGTGAATATAAGTTAAGTTGGGTATCTACCTTGATGCCATTGGCTTGTCCAATGTTAAGACTATTCGTGACAAGGGCATCTATAACCAGATTACCGGTATTAACCCTTTGATATGCTCCTTCGATTTTATTTAAGGTAACCTTAATATGTTCACTCGCCTCAGCCAATTCATTTCTCTTGATACATTCTTCAATATACAAAAACTGTTGGTGCGTATCATGAATGATTCTTTTTATATTTTTGAAGCTGTGAACCGTTTTTTCATAATTGGCATCTTGGTAGTCCATCTGATCTTGTAATTGAGCATTTTCATGCATTAATTGAAATTTTTCAATGACATTATCAAAAATATATATGATAAAAACATTTAAGGAAATAAAGCCAATAATAGAACCAAAATAATACATATTCTTTTCACTATAAACAGATAAAACATTGACCTGGTATAAACTTATGATGGGAACGATTAAAAATAAAATATAGTAACGATGCTGCAAAGGGAAGGTTCTTCGTTTGGCAAATAACCGTATAATCTGAATGACAGCAAACATGATAATGCAGCTGAGTAACATAACCTTAGAGAATATCAAGTGATCTTGTTCACTCAAATGGCTAAAGTTGCTAATTTTAACAGAGCCTACAGCATATAAAATATAAAGAGATATAAAATTAACGATGGTTATCAATACAGCATAAAGGATAGAAAAGATGATCTTTGTCTTTATTTCCACTGTATACGATTGCGCTAAACTAAATATGACAAGTAATGCTAAAATCGAAGATATCGTAGGAGCCAAATAAACACTTAAATATAGGGAATCCAGCAACCCAAAAATAATGAAGTACACGAATCTGTTCGGCTTTCGATTGGACTTATCAAAAACCGAGTTAAAGTAAAAATTCACTTGGAAGCACATAACAAGGACAACGCAAAGATTAAGAAGCAGGGAGTTATATTCCATCATATTAATGCATCTTCATGATCATAAATTTGGTATATAGATCTTTAACTTCTTTTATTTTAGAACGCCCAATAGGTAACTTCACATCATTTGACATCAAAACATCACCGCCAGCAAATTTTTTCACATGAATTAAGTTTATAATAATCGAACGATGAATTTGTAGAAAATTATGTTCTTTTAATGCTGAAGCATAGTCCGAAAGAATCCCTTTGCTATCATAGGTTTGAGTAGAGGTTACAAAATGCAGTTTGTTTTTTATGGTTAAGCTTTTGACCACTTCAATACTAATGATATCATCATATTTTAAAAGCACTTCCTCATAAGCTGACTTGATGATAACGAATTTTTTATCGAGAGATTGAAAATATTGACACAGCTTTATCATTTTTTCCTCAAAGATATGGGGAGCAATCGGTTTTATTAAATACTGAAATGTGACTACGTCAAAACTTTCCACCATATATTCAGGGTAGCTCGTTAAAAAAACAATCTGTTCATCCAGGTGATTTAAACTCCTTATTTTTTGGGCGGTTTGGATTCCGTTCATGCCACTCATTTCAACATCCAATATTAAGATATGGAATGGAGACTCATGGTTTTGATAATGAGATACCAGCTGTTCTCCGGAGTCGAATAATTCAACTTTAAATTCTATACTGGTCTTTATCGACAAAGTAATCAGCATATTTTTAACAAGCTCTCTCTGCTTGTGCTCATCATCGCAGATAGCCACTCTATACATAAATAACATACACCTCGTTCCCATTGCATTGATCATGGAATTGTATTCTAAACAGTATATAACCTTTTAATATTCTATAAACAGCTTTTGGATAAAACGCAAATTCAAATCCCTCAAATGCCAGTATACAAGCTGCTCAGCAGTTGCATCCAAGGTAAAAAAGAAACCCTCGTCTTAAAAGACGGGGTTTCTTAACTATATTATTGATCGTTATTTTAAAAAATCTGCTCTCTTGTCTCCACCGTGGGAACGTCTGGCAAAGTCGACAAATTGGAATTTGTCCAGCCGATGCCTTGACTCGGTATACTGGAACAACGTGGTGTCCTCCAGATAAACATAGTTACGTACTACGACCACATGAGTGTAGTTCTGAAGGTCCATCAGCCTATGATCTTCTTCGTCTGCATTTTCTACGGAAACGACTTTTTTTGCATAACTGATTTGAAGATGGAGCTCTCCCTCCAAATATTCGTAGATGGATCCACGACTAATTTCCTCAGTAAGCACAGATACAATGTCTGATCGAAAGTAATCTTTGTCCAATATGACGCATTCACCTTCAATTTCACGTGCACGAACGACTTTCCAGACCAAATATTTGTCTTTGTCAATCTCAAGATGATTGGCTATGTCATCTGGAACTGGAAGTAGTTGATTTTCATGTACAATGGTTCGTGATGTACGCCCAATCCGTTCGGACATTTCCTTAAAACTGACCAGACCTCCTATAGGAAAATCCATCCGTCCCATATCCAGAACAAAAGATCCTTTAGCTTTTATTTTATGGATATACCCATTTTGTGCAAGCAAATGGAGTGCCTTACGTACGGTTTCGCGAGAAGTGTTATACTCCCGGGCCAGTTCATTTTCAGATGGCATTTTCGTACCTGGAGCCAATTCGCCTGTCTGAATCTGTCCCGAATAATCCTGATAAATTTGCAAAAATATATTCTTTGTCAATTTTCATCACCACGTTCATTGTAGCATTCTTTCACTTCCCTGTTCACTATAATAGACTGTGCGAATTGAAACTGAATTAATTCCTATGACCTGATGAAGAATTCAAATGAATTTTCATTAAGGTATACTGCAAATCGTCTGCCTCACCTGGCAGTTCCTCAACCGATTTAATCATACTTTGGCCATCCGGGACAATGACAGGTGTAATGATGGGATATCCAGATTTCTGAATCAGATCACGGTCAAATTCCATCAATAGTTGTCCTTGCTTCACAGTTTGATCTGTCTCCACATGTATGGTGAATCCCTCACCCTTCAGTGACACCGTATTGATCCCCACATGTACCAGAATCTGTACCCCTGTCGGATGCTCCAAAATCAAGGCATGCTTGCTTTTCATCATGATATGAATAACTTTTCCGCTGAAAGGGGCAAGAATCTTACCATCCTTCGGTTCCACTGCGATACCCTGTCCCATCTGCCGTTCGGCAAAAGCCGGATCAGGAACCTGCTCCAACGGCACAACACGTCCCAGTACCGGAGTCTTTACTTCAAGCACATCCAGTGCAGAATCTTGACGGCCCGAATCTTTCCGTACGGAGTCGTTAGCTGGTGTAGCTGGAGTCTGACGGCGCTTATTTAGCAGTTTTCCATACATAAAGGTTAAAGTGAACGGTACAATCAATACGATCGCCATCCCAATGAAGAATACACCCCAGTTGTTTGGGAAAATAGACAAGAAGCCTGGAATCCCTCCCACACCAATGGAAGAAGCCATCACATGATTTACGGTAAGCAGTATACCTGCGATACCGGAACCGATCATTCCAAATACGAACGGATATTTATATCGGATATTCACCCCGAATATGGCAGGCTCGGTTACACCCAGAAAAGCAGACACAGAAGAGGTAAGAGCCAACCCTTTTCCCTTTTGCTCCTTCAATACTAGCATCATGGCCAATGCTCCGGCCCCCTGAGCGATATTGGACAGCGCCAGCATCGGCCAGAGGAACGTTCCACCCTGCGTACCAATTAATTGCACATCCACCGCCAGGAAAGTATGGTGCATTCCCGTAATCACGAGCAAGGAGTACAAGCCTCCATAGATCAAGCCTCCCACCGCAGGAGCCCAATCGAAAACGTATACAAGACCAGACGTAATAGCATTACCAATCATAAAAGTAACCGGACCGATCACTGTAAAAGCCAGAAATCCCGTTATTAATAATGTAATCGGTGCCACGAGTAACAGCTTAAATGAATCCGCTATCTTTTTATTTAGGAATTTTTCAATTTGTGCAAGTACGTAAGCGGATACTAAAACAGGTAAAACCTGTCCTTGATAACCAATCTTGTTCACTTCCCACCCAAACAAATTCCAAACCGGAACGGTTCCTTGGGTAACGGCATCCGCATAACCGTATGCACTTAATAAATCTGGGTGAACCAGAATCAGACCCAGTACAATCCCGAGTAAAGGACTGCCGCCAAACCGGACAACGGCTGACCATCCAATTAAGGCAGGTAGGAATGTAAAAGCGGTGCTGGCAATGGTGTTAATGATAGCAGCAAAGTCAGTCCATTGAGGATAGACCTGAACCAGAGCCATACCTTCGAAGAAAATCCCCTTGCCTGTCAAAATATTATTTATTCCAAGTAATAAACCTGCAGTCACGATTGCGGGCAAGATGGGGATAAAAATATCTGCCAGCGTCTTGATGGCACGCTGAATTGGATTTTGTTTTTTGCTTGCTGCATTTTTGACATCGTCTTTAGAAGCCCGACTACCTCCTGTAATGGAGATCATTTCGTTATATACCTTATCCACCAGGCCTGGACCAATCACGACCTGATACTGTCCTTGTGAAGAAAATTGGCCTTTGACCAAATCATTTTGTTCAAGTGCTTCTTTATCGACCAGCTTATCATCATAAAGGGCAAATCGCAGACGAGTTACGCAATGCGTAGAGGCCTCTATGTTGTCTTTGCCACCAACGGCTTTTATAATGTCTTCTACCTGTGATCTTTCAATCGCCATTTAGCCCACTCCCTTAACGTTTGCTCTTTTTTAGCAGCAACCCCGGTTATAAAAAATAACGTTCCCGGGGTACTACTAGTTATCTCCATACTATTCACTAAGACTACGGACAATCCACATATATGAAGCATATGGGGCCAAAGTGATCTCTTGTTTTAGCTCCGGGACGTGCTGGGTATTACCTATTAAAAGCTCAGCCGCACCCAACGCTTGATTTTTTAATGATGAATAAAATGAATCCGGTATACGGAATTGCGCATCCTGTCCGCTAAAATTAGAGATGACGATCAAAGTCTCCTCTTCATTGCTGCGTTGATAGGCGTAGACCTGAGGATGAGCTTCGTCCAAACGTTGATAACTCCCGTCAGTAAGGACCTGCACCGTCTTACGCAGGTGAATCAGCTGACGGTAATGATTGTAGATCGAGTTCGGGTCCTCTAACTGAGACTGAACGTTGATCTGTGGATATCGTTCATCTACCTTAATCCAAGGCGTGCCTGTAGTGAAGCCCGCATTGCGAGTGTTATCCCACTGCATCGGTGTCCTCGAATTATCACGAGACCGCTCTCGAATGATATTCAATGCTTCTTCTGCACTTTTGCCTTGTTCCTGTAAGATACGATACATATTCAGAGATTCAACATCCCGAAACTCTTCAATATCTGCCCACTGCGGGTTGGCCATCCCAATCTCTTCACCTTGAAATATATAGGGCGTTCCTTGAAGACCATGTAACGTGGTTGCCAGCAGCTTGGCGCTTTCCGCATGGTATTCGCCATCATCCAAAAAGCGAGAGATCGCCCTTGGCTGATCATGATTGTTAAAAAACAATGCACTCCAGCCGCCACCTTGTTGCATGCCCGTTTGCCAATCCGAGAATAGCTTCTTCAACAATTCAAAATCATATGGCATCAATTCCCACTTATGTCCATTTGGATAATCTACCTTCAAATGATGAAAATTAAAGGTCATGGACAATTCTTTTCTTTCTGGATTGGAATAACGGATACAGTGATCCAGTGAGGTGGAGGACATCTCCCCTACAGTGACACTGTTATACGCTGAGAATACTTTCTCATGTAATTCATGAAGGTATTCATGCACACTTGGGCCGTCCGTATAATACTTACGCCCGTCCCCAGGAGCCGTGCTTCCATCGTCGTCCGAGAATTGCTGATCTTTGGAAATCAAATTAATGACATCAAGTCGGAAGCCACTAACTCCCTTCTCTGCCCAAAATTCCAGCACATTAACAACTTCCTGACGAACTTTGGGATTTTCCCAGTTTAAATCCGCCTGCGTCTTATCAAACAGTGTCAAGAAATATTGGTTTGTAGCCTCGTCATACTGCCAAGCTGGTCCACCAAACTTGGAAATCCAGTTGTTCGGAGGTCCTCCATCGGGTGCTGGGTCACGCCAGATATAATAGTCCCTGTACTCACTATCCTTAGAAAGCCGCGCCTGCTGAAACCAGACATGCTCTGTGGAAGAATGGTTAACCACGATGTCGATCATCAAGTGCATCCCACGCGCCCGAATTTCCCGGCTCAATTCTTCAAAATCCTGCATTGTTCCATAGTCAGGATTAATCCGGCAATAATCGGCTACATCATACCCGTTATCACGTTGTGGTGAGACATATACAGGCTGCAACCAGACAATATCGGTACCCAGTTTTTGCAAATAATCCAGCTTTTGCGTCAGTCCTCTTATATCACCGGTTCCTTTACCCGTCGTATCGTTAAAACTTTTGGGATAAACCTGATAGACGACCGATTTGCGCCACCAGTCCTTATCTTGAGGAACCAAAGTCCTATTCGTTGCTTCCATTCATGCTCATTCCTTCCTTGCGAAATGAAGTAGCGTAAAAAATAATATAACGCTTTCAACATCTTGTATATACAAGATTAAGTCATGTATATACAAGTTGTCAACAGCTTTATTTATTAAGGTAATACCCGTTTTGCAGCTAAATGATCAGGAGACTCATCCATTCTGTCCGATTGTATGTTATAACTCGTAAAATAAGCTCAATTCACACGAAAAAAAAGCTCCTGCCTATAGTCAGGAACCTCCCTTTTCTATGATGGATACGGTATTCATTTACATCCATATCGATAGTGCACTATAAATCAGTAATAAGGCCATTATAATATTGAAGGAGTGCTCATACTTGTTCAAGAAGCGCTGAAACATAGCCCCAAAAACCGCCCAGCACACTACAGCTACAAAACCAATACAGGTCAGGAGTAATGAAATCGTAATAAGCTCTATATACGATACATCATAAGGCATTACAAACGTTGAAATGACCGTAATACCATACAAAATGACTTTTAAATTAATAAATTGCAGCAGCAATCCTGATTTGAAGGAATATCCTTCATTGTGATCATTATTTTTAGAAGAAGGTTTGCTCTTCGCTATTTTTATCGCCAGATAAAGCATGTACAGACTACCGAGTACATTCATCCAGATTTTAACCCGTGGCAAAAAATGATACAAAGCAAGATTAAAATAGCAGGCTAACAGCATAATAGCGAAACAGCCCGCTGTTACTCCCAGCAAAAATGGAAATGCTTTTCTCAAACCTAACCGCCTGGCACTGTCTAATGACATAATATTGTTGGGTCCGGGCGTAAAGCTGGTAACAATCACATAAGAAAGAAACGGAATAACCGGCATGCAACAATCAACTCCAGTATGTTATAATTGTATAAAGTGTGCGTTAAAACGCACGTTTGTACTTTATGATTGTACAATACGTTCTTTATAAAGCACAATAGGGGCGAATAATTATGGAGAATATTAATCTGATTTTAAGTAAAAATTTGAAATATCTAAGAAATGAACGAAAATTAAGTTTAGATAAATTAGCCGATCTGACGGGGATCAGTAAAACGATGCTTGGTCAGATTGAGCGGGGAGAATCAAATCCTTCGATTACAACCGTATGGAAAATTGCGAACGGTTTGAAAATCTCTTTCACTGCCCTGATTAATGAACCCCCTGCAGATGCAGTAGTCGTTCCGAAAACCAAGGTGCAAGTGCTTGAAGAAAATAATCACTATCGGTTGTATCCGTTTTTTCCCTATGAAGGAAGTAGAAATTTTGAGGTTTACACCGTAGAGATTGAAGCAGGCGGGGAACTGAGTTCAGCGCCACACCGTGAAGGTACAGAAGAATTTATTACGGTATTTGAGGGTGAAATGGTGATAAAAGTCAGCGAAGAAATGTACACAGTTAAAGCTGGAGATTCAATCCGGTTTAAAGCAGACCGTCCACACATTTACTATAATCTAGGAGAAACACTAGTTCGGATGAATATGATTATTTATTACTCTGTATAGTTCAATCTTGAAGACCATAAGCATACTAGTCTTTAAATTAAATGATCCTATTAAAATAAAGAGCTATTTTAATAGGATCATCGGAACAAATATTAAATGCTTTGCCTGTATGCTGTTTAGGAGATTTCAATCTGCTTAATTATTCGTGCTGGATTTCCAGCTACAACCACATGATCTGGAACATCCTTGGTTACTACTGCTCCTGATGCCACTACGACATTATTACCTATCGTAACACCAGGATTGATCACTGCTCTCCCGCCGATCCATACATTGTTGCCAATCTTAACAGGCTTTCCATACTCTGGGCCAGCGATTCGTTCAAACGGATCTATGGGGTGAGTTGCTGTGTAAATATGAACTCCTGGAGCCAGGAAACAATTATCTCCAATGCGCACTTCGCAAACATCCAAAATGGTACAGTCAAAGTTGGCATAGAAATTATTTCCAACATGGATGTTGTATCCGTAGTCACAACGTATGTTGGGTTCCATGCCTATATTTTCACCAGTTGATCCGAAAAGCTCCTTAAGTAACTTTTCACGGTACTCACGATCCGTCTCTGTCGTCTGATTAAAGAGACGGACACATCTTCTCGCATACTCTCTTTCACTCGTTAATTGAGGATCAGCAGCTACATACAGTTCTCCATCTATCATCTTTTGTTTTTCCGTTTTCATAGTCATGCGACAATCCCCTTTATTTTTTAATCTGATTTTTTCTTTCACTCCAATGGGTTGGGCTGCACCCGATATCAAACCAGCGACCATAACGCCAACAAGCACTACAATCAAGGCATGCAGAAGTTCCAACATGTTCACCTAAAAACCCTAAGCCTGGGGGATCTATAAGTAGTCCCGCTAAAGAAATGCAGCTAATCCAAAAATAATGATTCCCATTTCGGCAGTCGAGACATGTAAATTACCCCGTATAGTAGGCGTTCGAGATACCCAGGAAGCAAAAGCTACACCCGGTAAAGCGAACAACAAAAACAAGATATTACGAATTACCCGAGGATTCATGGATGATTCTACTGGCATTTACATATCTACTTATCACCACTTTTTATTAATGTTTTAATAAGTTATATCATAATTAGTCATTCTATTCGTATCCAAACTATTTGTCAAAAAGAGAACTATGGCTGCTTCCCCCCGACAGTTAGGTAAACACAAAAAAACGACCATAAGGTCGTTTTTTGCTAGTCTATGCTCTCTTTGAACGCATCCATAACATGATAGGAAGTAACGCCAGCGCCAGAATTCCTCCCGCATAAGAAAGTATGGAATAGCTTGAATTTGCTACGATCATCCCGGACAGTGCTCCTCCCGAAGCTCCTGCCAAAGCAATAAGTACGTCCACCGATCCCTGTACCTTAGCTTGATTAGATATTGTCGTCGAATCTACAATCAAAGCGGTTCCACTAATCAGTCCAAAATTCCACCCTATCCCTAAAAGAGAAAGCGCCACAATAAGCAAAACCATCGAATCAGTGGGAGCCAACGCAGCTACTACGCCAGCGAGAAGTAGCGTTACAGCTGAAGCCATCGCCATCGCTATACGACCAATCTTATCGACAAGAATACCCGTAACTAGAGACGGAAGATACATAGCACCAATATGAAAACCGATGACTAATCCTACTTCGCCGAGTCCATGTCCATGGTGCTTCATATGTACGGGAGTCATCGTCATAATCGCAACCATGACAATTTGAGTTATTATCATGATTAAAGCGCCAAGAATAATTCCTTTTCTACCATCACGAGTAGCCTCAAGATCAGAAGACGACTGGCTTCCTTGTGCCGCCTGATTCGCAACTGCTTTGGCCACCAATAAAGGGTCAGGATGAAGAAGTAGCAATAATATTATGCCTGCTAATGTATAGGCTACCGCCGCTAAAAGAAAAGGTCCCGCTAAACTGGGAACTCCAATGGATAACGCAAACTCTCCGGTAACGTTAACTAAGTTGGGACCGGCTACCGCTCCGATCGTTGTAAAGACCATAGCCATACTCGCAGCTGTTGCCCTCTGCTTTGAACTTGCGAGATCTGTACCGGCATAACGAGCCTGCAGATTTGTAGCCGTTCCCGATCCATAAACAAGAAGGGAGACTAGAAGCAGGGTAATACTATTCATAAGGGCTGCAACAACGACACCGATCGCCCCAACTCCCCCTGCAATAAAACCGAGTCCCAGCCCCATTCGTCGGCCGAATCTTTGGGAAAACCGACCAACGAGGAGCGCTGCAGCCGCTGAACCAAGTGTAAATAGTGCCGCAGGAATCCCCGTAAATTTATCCGTACCCAGCATATCTTGCGCCAACAACGCACCAACGGTTACTCCGGCAGCAAGTCCGGCGCCTCCAAAAATTTGAGAGAAAATAACGGTGATAAGCGTACGACGATACAGTTTTCTTTGCTTATCTGAAGATTCCGCATAGGAATTGATAAGCGCTTGCCTCTTCTGCGAAGCATTCGTCAAATTCATTAAGGCTAACTTCCTTCCCTGATAAAGTCGTTCCAATCATGAACACTCTTATCCAAGTGTCTAGCTTCGAAACCACGAGCCTGCAACAATGCAATAGCTCTAACCGCCATTAAGCAATACGGGCCTCTGCAATAAGCCACAATCTTCGAGTCGGCTGGCAACAAAGATAACTGCTCCGCTAATTCTTCAATTGGAACGGAAACAGCCCCCGGTATATGAGCAGTTTCATATTCATCTCGCGGCCGTACATCAAGAAGTGTGACCTCTCCTTTTTCCATCCGCATTGCCAATTCTTCCATTGTGACTCCTTCAACATCCGAGAATTGACCCAAAAATTGCTCCTTAATGTGCTGAACTTCAATTAACTGCTTTTCAGACAGGTCATACAGTGAATTTAAAAAGTGCAAAACAGATGAATCAGAAAGTTCATAATACACAAAGTTTCCCTGCTTTTTGGATTGAACCAACTTAGCTTGATATAGAGTTTGTAGATGCTGAGAAACATTGGCAACGGACATCGAAGTCATTTTAGATAGAACTTCAACTGATTTGGGTCCTTGTATGAGAATATCAAGAATTTCCAACCTTTTCGGGCTGGACAAGCATTTTCCGATCCGTGCGTATTCGGTGAAAAGCCCATCTTTGAAATCTCGTTCGTTCACTATTAAACACCCCATCTATTAAACTATTCAATTAATTTCTTTAATACCGAAACTATAAAACTTTCTTATTTTTATGTCAATTCTGAAACCTACCTATATATAAAAATAAAAAAGACCAGCCCAGAAGCTGGTCAAGAGTAACAATAATACGTAAGCTAAAATACAATGTCTTTACTGAATCAACCTTGAATTGTCATTTATATTCTTGTTCCACTTTCAGCCTGGTTCCTCCCAGTAACCCTCCATCTGCTGATGCTTGAAGCAACAGCTCACCAGCCACATTCCCAGATTGTACAACCACAAGACACCTTCCTCTGTGTGTTCGTCTCTCATTCCCCTTGTAGGGTTCATCACTGGTGAGGTCCCCATTGTCTATTCCAAGGATGCGGCCATCACCATGCAGTTTAAAGGTTAATTCAACATCCTGGTTAGGTACAGTGATCCCGTTTGGGTCTATGACGGTTACTTCCACATGAGATATCTCATGCCCATCAGCAGGTAGAACCGTCCGATCGGCCTCCAACTTTAGAGCATAAGGAGTCCCGGCAGTAGTCAGTTCATGCTCACAAACCTTCTCGTTTCCATTACGACCCACAGCTCGGATTTTGCCCGGTGTATAGGGAAGCTCCCATAGGATTAAATGATTAGGGTAATCCACTAGCTTCCTCTCACCGTATAATTCATCATTCACGATCAATTCCACACTCTCACAATTGGTGAAGGTAACCAACCGTATCAATTTTCCACCGTAGTCAGGAAATGTCCAGTGATCTTCCATGGCCGGAGATTTCCAGTGCATTGTCCATGTCGGATTAAATTCCGATTTCATATGTTCGTTAAATGCGGCTATGTGCACAACAGGCTGATTAGACCATAAGCTTTGTTGGAGATAAGATACTGGTTTGCGGAATCCGCAAGTATCAATCAGGCCCGAAGACCACCCTTTGGAGGGATAGCTCGTTTCTCCCAAATAGTCAATTCCACTCCAAACAAATTGACCGATCACATAATCATGATTAGCGACATCAAACCAGGGATTCATAAGCAAATAACCTTTAACCCGGTTATCCTTGCCCCGATAGTATGGAAACGTCTCGGTTCCAAGGATAAGCATATCCGGCATGGCTGCCCTATAGTGCTCATACCACTGCTCCTGATAGTTTAACCCCAGAACATCCACTCGTTGTGCCAGCTGCTTAGTATGCTCCACTTTGGCCTCAATCGAACCCTCACGCAAGCTGATCGGTGTATTATGCGGCTCAAGCGCATATGTAACCGATCGGGTTGGGTCTTTTTCATGGCAGAAACCCACGAGCTGCTCCAACATTTTTAGCATGGATGGCTGCCCTTGGTTTTCCACTTCATTCCCAACGCTCCACATGAAAACACTGGGATGGTTCCTGTCTCTGAGCAACATTGCCTCCAGATCTTTTTCCCACCACTCATCATATAAATGCTCATAGAAAAGAGATTTCCACTTATCAAAAGCCTCATCAACCACCAAGAACCCCATCTGGTCACATAAATCTAATAATTCGGGCGCCATCGGGTTATGAGCAAAACGGATCGAGTTACAGCCCATTTCCTTCAGCTTTTGCAGCCTTCTTTTCATGGCTGTATCATGGTAAGCAGCCCCCAGACAGCCTAAATCATGGTGAATGCACACTCCCTTTAGCTTTAAGCTGTGCCCATTCAAAAATAAACCTTTTTGTGTATCCAGCTTCACTTCTCTTATGCCAAAAGAGGTACAATAACGATCCACCTCTGTATTGTCGCAATAGATCGTCGTCTGGGCTTCGTAGAGCACTGGGTTGTCCGGTGACCATAGTTCTGGCTCTAATACTCGCGTTTTTTGCTCTATTTCCCCCGTTTCACAGCTCGAAAGAGTGACTCGGTTTTCCACTTTTCCTTGGATCTGTCCCTGTGGGTCCAGCATTTCAGTCATAATCGTACACTCTACGGCATGCGCGTGTTGATTAGTGACCTGGATTCTGACAGTCACCTTGGCTTCATCTGGCGAAATTTCAGGTGTGGTAATGTAAGTCCCCCATTCGGTTATATGAATATAATCCGTACAAATCAGCCAAACATTACGATAAATACCGGCCCCCGAATACCATCTGTCAGGTGAAAGAATCGTATTGTCCACTTTGACGGCAATCACATTTTCCTCATCCCACCGAATATATGGAGTCAAATCATATTGAAAGCTAACATATCCATAGGGTCGCTTGCCCACAAAATGCCCATTGATCCAAACCTCACTGTTACTGTGAATGCCATCAAATTGTATGTATACGCGCTGTTTTGGAGAGGAGGGCTTCACATTAAAATGCTTTCTGTACCATCCGACAGACCATCTTGGCAAATAAGCCTGATTGCCACCATACAGCATATGTGGATCAAAGGACTTTTCAATGCTCCAATCATGAGGGACATGAAGGAGCCGCCAATGCTCATCGTTGTAGTCCATTTTCTCAGCACCCGCGTAATTTCCTTCTATAAATCTCCAGTCTGTTTTGAACGGCATAATCACTCTGCTTCCCATGATCTCGCCTCCATTTCATAAAGTGGATGAACGGATATAACAGCAGTGCTGGATGACCATCACAAAAAACGTGTTCTCATTACAATATTTGAAACACCGGGTGATCTTCAATAAAGTGTACGGGAAGCATCGGAAATTGGGCGGAAAGTACATCTGCGAGATACTTCATCCCAGGTGCTTCACTTTCAGCATGTCCCAGCATGATAAGTGCTCTACTGTGCCCTTGATAGACAGCATCTTTAACATATTCTGGTGTTTCCCATTCTGGGCCTTCACCGGCGATGACTACATCTACATTTTCATTTAGAAATAATGGAATGGCTAGATCGCCACCTCCCCTGTATCCTACTGAAATTCCCACTCGTTCACATGGCATGGAAACCTCGCCAGCCACCCGTACATAACGAATATGTAGTTTGGCTTTGATATATTCAGCGATCTCCTTAACTTTCATAGCTGGAATAGTCAAAATGGCGGCCGTCGGCTGCTGTTTCACCATGTAATTGTGCCAGCCAAGCGCCTGAAGAAGCCCAACCATCACTCCATCCGGTTGATAACGATGTATGGTGTCATGAAACCGATAAATGCCTATACCTGCATCGGCAATGAGGCGAGATTTTTGCGAAAAAACCGGATCATGTAGTAGACACTCATGCATCCTCTGATGACTATAAAAAATGCCTTCATGCGTAATGATAAAATTTGCACCTAGAGAAATAGCTTGTTCTATCACGTACTGTGAAGCGGAGAAAGCGGTTACAATTCCTTGCACCTCAGTATCTACAGATCCTGGGTCCAGCAGATCTACGGTGGTGTGGGGTAGGCTTATTCCCTTGGTCAGATGATTCACAATCAGACCCATAGTCATGGTCATACACGTTCCCTCCTCATGGATAATGCATAGCAATTGTACCATTTTATTTCAGCCATAGGCGCTATTCTTTCTAGCAAAACAGCCAGTTCCAGAGGAGCCAGCTGTTTTACGAATAATTCTATTATTTATACAGAACTCCTAAAATGGAGTCGATTCGTTCTTTTGCTCCTTGCCAGGATGTCATGACGGGGAACTCATATTGCTCTCTTGCTCTCAGATTCCATGGATGAGGAATACAAAGCACCTTTTTCCCCTCCTTTAGCGCAGGTACTAAATTATGAGGACCATCATCAATCAGGAGATCATAGTTAATCAGGTTCTTTCGTTTACATGGGAAAAAGTTCTCGATCGGAATGAATGGCATATGTCTTTGAAGCCAGTTCCATTTCTCTACGACGGTCTTAGGTTCTGCTGCTGTCACAATAATGACATCAAAAGCATTGCAAAGCTTCTCCATTTCTTCTACAACATACTCGTCAAACAGTTCAAGTTCCTCAAACAAACCCGGTCGCCCATAAAATACATCATGCGTGCTTTTGGGATGACGTAGATGATCCGTGTTCCAATCTAACATTTCTTCATAACGAAGCGGATGAGTGGGAAATTCACTATTGTTATGGTATATGGCTCGTTTGACGAGATGACAGATGGTATCGTCCATATCGACTGCAATGATTGGTTTTCTCATCAGCTTGCCCCTATTCACTCTGGTAAAATTTTTCACAAGAATATCATACTATAATTTAATATCGCGGTGAAGCTTAGGTATTGCTGTCCGATAGATCTCACCTTTGTTCAAAATAATTAACCAAGCAAAACGTTAGGTCAACCTACACAAATCCGGAATATCACAGAAATATAGTTAGGTTATTTTTATCAATATAAACTAAATTTTAAACAAATATAAACAATAAATACAATGAAACCACAGAAAATCGCACTTAAATAATACATCCATGTGTTTATACTTCAAAAACATAAAAAATAACTAAAATAACCGATTGAATAACAAAAACACAAATGATAGAATAACAAAAATAACTTTTTTCATATTTGAAAGCGCTTAATTTTGTGTTTAGCTTACTGCTATTTACACACTTACATACCTAACTTCATCTCTGTATAGCAGGAGGTTGAATAATATATTTAGGGAGGAATAAAAATGAAGGTATTGTTAAGAAAAGCACTATTGTCTGGAATGATCGGCTTGCTCATCATGATTGGTTTAGGAGGAGATTTCTCCAAGGTAGAAGCTGCTTCAGGATTTTATGTAAGCGGTACCAAATTGTATGATTCTACAGGCAAGCCATTTGTTATGAGAGGCGTCAATCATGCTCACACATGGTACAAAAACGATCTTTATACAGCGATCCCGGCAATTGCCCAGACAGGTGCTAATACTGTCCGAATTGTCCTTTCTAACGGAAACCAGTACACCAAGGATGATATTAATTCCGTGAAAAATATTATTTCTCTCGTCTCCAACCATAAAATGATTGCTGTACTTGAAGTTCATGACGCTACGGGCAAAGACGACTACGCTTCTTTGGATGCAGCTGTGAACTACTGGATTAGCATAAAGGATGCTCTAATCGGCAAGGAAGACCGGGTTATCGTAAACATAGCGAACGAATGGTATGGTTCTTGGAATGGAAGTGGTTGGGCTGATGGATACAAGCAAGCGATTCCCAAGCTGAGAAACGCAGGTATCAAAAATACACTCATCGTCGATTGTGCCGGATGGGGACAATATCCTCAATCTATCAATGACTTTGGTAAATCTGTATTCGCAGCTGATTCTTTGAAGAATACGGTATTTTCCATCCATATGTATGAGTTCGCTGGTAAAGATGTTCAAACTGTTCGAACCAATATTGATAACGTTCTGAATCAAGGACTCGCTCTGATTATTGGCGAATTTGGCGGTTACCACCAGGGAGCAGACGTCGACGAGACAGAAATCATGAGATACGGTCAATCCAAAGGAGTAGGCTGGTTAGCCTGGTCCTGGTATGGTAATAGTTCCAATCTTTCCTACCTTGATCTTGTAACAGGACCTAATGGCAATCTGACGGATTGGGGGAAAACTGTAGTTAACGGAAGCAACGGGATCAAAGAAACATCGAAAAAGGCTGGTATCTACTAAACGTACTATCAGAAAGTAAAAAAGGCTCATGGTTGAACGACCATGAGCTTTTACATTTTTATACTTTATACTAAAAGTACCCACTGTGCGTCTCTGAACTTACACTTCCTGGGTTATACGGTGAGTCGAATTTCATACACAGGCACGATGCTGACTGCGCCGATATCTACGATACGTTCCTTTGCCGTCTCTTTCCAGCCAGCCATAGTCGTATTGCTGTTGAGAACCTTACCTTTTCGTATTGGGGAAACATATACGTACAACCCTTGCTCGATGAGCCGATGCTCAAATGCTTTCAAGCCTATTTCCCAGGTCGTATGGTTGCAGAAATTATCGTTGATCAGTTCGCCATCCATAAAAGCATAACCGATATCTCCAGTATAATCGATACGCAGCAGAGCTTCCTTAATTCCGTGAAAGGCATCTATCTCAAAATCAATAGTAAGTTTATCGTCATTTATTTTTTTCAAATTGAAATGAATTTCTCGCTTAGGAGCCTTTAAACGATACGTTTTAAATACATTGTTTTCTGTTATGTCTAGCAGCTCTCCACCAGTAATAGATGTGATCGAGGCGTCGAAATCAGGGAATACACTCAGGGATACCATTTCTTGATCCGTCGATTCCAGCCTTAGATCGCCCTCAGATACAAGTACATTGGCATTGGTCAAAATGACTCTGTCCCGACCTTGCATGTTTACCTTCCAAAATGTAAGACTTTGCTCATCAGTCATCGTGTAGATGGCAACTTTTTTGCCACTTTCAGATACCAGATGGATGAGACTATCGTCCTCTTCAGCAACCTTAATGATCGTGTTCCCATCCAACTGCTCTATCGAGCCTTTGTCGATTGTGGCACTGATGATATCTTTTGACTCAATTTCATATCTTCCCTTCATCCCCTCTGGTACAAAGAAAAAGTAGTATACTTCTCCATCTTCTTCTATCCTTGTTATCAGCTGTACCGTAGCATATTTGAGCTTCATTCCATCTAAATTAAAGTTAAATGGCAATATAGCGAAACTTTCACGTCCTAACATCAGCTCACCTTGACTAGGGATTACAATCGTTTCCTCGGGCAGTTCAATGCACACATTAAAATCGCACAGGTCGTCATTTTCGACATGGTCTTGGAAATTATTTAGAAACAGATAACCCGATCCAGCACTGGATCGCACTGCATATCGTAACGTATCCACATCATAAGGGTCCATCTGGGACGTATCCCCTGGCAGAATAGTCTTTGTTAGTGAGAATTGCTTTTGGAACGTTGAAAAAAAGTAATGCTGCAGCTTTGTTCTATGGTACGATTCCCTTACTTGACCGAATTCGCCGATCATGGCGTTGAAATCATAGGAGATTTTGGGGGTGGCTAGATCATTGGTGAACGGGTTAACCTTACCCCGAGGATTGGAACCCCCATGATACATGTAATATCCGATCAGATTACAGCCTTCTGCAACCTTCATGACAGTCATTGCTGGAACACTGCGGTAGGGAAATGCGAACCGATATTTATAAAACTGAACCATGCCGCCACCCATTTCACAGCAAGCGTACGGATAGTCTTCAGGTGCGTATTGAGGCTCGAAATTGTAACTCTCTGGAATCTTGTTATTATGCTTGTCGCGGAAAATGTATTCCGGTGTCGCAGGATGCTCGTCCATCCCCTCCAAACGTCCCTCTTCGTAGTAGATCCATGGCCAATAGGCATACCCGCCCCATAACGGCAGCATATCAGGTACAGGAGTTGTTGCTCCTCCCCATCCTGTGCACGTATAGATCGGAGTATCAATCCCCGCTTCCAGAGCTATTTCTTTAAGTTTTAACATATGCGAGTTACCGTCACTTCCACTGTTTAGCCACATATCATTAATTCCTACAGTCAATGCCCACTGGGCAGATGAATGATGATGCTCGTTTTCGATTTGGGTGCCGATAATCGGCCCCCCCTCCTTATATAACAGCCCTTTAACCTGGCTACCGATTTCGTTATACAATCTTCTTGTATAGAACAGATACCCCTCATCATTAGAACGAACCTCAAATGGTCGACCGAATAACCAATCTGGCATACCGCCGTTTCGAATTTCCCCATGATCAAAGGGACCGATCCGAATGATGGAGTATACCTGATGTTTGCCGCACAACTCGATGAAACGACGAAGATTCTTGTTCCCACTCCAATTAAAAACACCTTCAACTTCTTCATGTAGGTTCCAAAAAATATAAGTGGCAATGATGTTTACGCCGCCCATTTTTATTTTAATAATTTCGTCTTCCCAATAGCGTTCATCATAACGGGCATAATGGAATTCACCACAAATACCGAAAAAGGGCTCTCCGTCCTTCTCCATAAAATAGTTGGTGAATCCGATCTCCTCTCCTTTTGGGTTGGTGCCGCCAAGTTTGATATGTCCTTTAACAATATGCTTCTGATCGTCTTTAACCGCAACTCGATAGTTTCTCATGGAGTTCACTCCCCTCACTCGTTAATCTGAATTCAGGATAAATTGGTTCCACTTGCGCTGCCAAGCGATATCATTCCAGAATGGATGATGGGGAGCGCAGTTAGAACAGAGGGTCATTCCCCAGAACCCAAGTGCCATTCCTTTTCGCAACACATATTCAGCGATAAATTTGCCGACTGGGCCTTCTTCAAATTGGCCATGCAGCGGCGTGTAGCCTACATAACCTTCTCCTATGACAATTGGAATGCCGGAATGACGAGTCCATTCATGAATCTCTTCCAATCGGGTGTCGGCCTTCTGCAACATGGCCATTTTATGGTCTCCATACCGATCGTACAAAAATAAATCCCATTGATCGGGATCTACCCAGTCGTGCAAATAAATAAGTCTCATGCCGACTGGATTGCCTTCCATCCGCCAATTCTGCCCCGGAGGCAGGGTCCATTTTGTAAATGGAGGAGCGTCTTCTCTTAATAGGGATTGTACGAATGGATTGGGGAACGGCGCCAACTCATCATAAAGCGCTGCCGCTTCCATAAGCTCATTGAGCACCCCTTTAATATAGAGGTGAAAATGGGCCACCTGCATATTGCGCGCGACGTAAGCTTTGGGGTAGGCTTCATTTAACGTATAGCTGGCCGTCATCATGATATCCGGATGACATTGGCGAAGATATTCTATCGCTTCTTCTACGTAGGGCTGCATGGCTTCAATAAGCGCCGGTACATTCGTTTCAGCTATGCCTTCAGACGTTCCGACGGCGTTTAACTGCCCAAATTCCAATTCATTATGCAGCTCTGTATAGATGATCTGACTCCTGTAGCCTTCTGCTGTGACGAAACGGATCAACTGATCCATTGATTTTGCAATGGCCATGAATCTCCCCTTAGGAGGAATTGCAGCTAATTTATCTCTAAGCTCAGCATGAGCCAGAAAGCTGGGACTCTGCTGATATTCCCAAGAGGATAACATAATGTAACAGTTATGAGCCTTTGCTTGTTTGAACAGTTCGAGCAAATGAGCATGCCCGTCCAGTAATGCGCCTCCACGACAGTTATACCAACGCGTACGCTGGCCTACTTCCCCAAGGTTAGCAAACTCCAAGGGTCCGGGGCGTTTGCCATCCGCTGTAAACAACATGAATGGCATAGCACATATTCGGATCGTATTGTAGCCTCTTTCGACCGCTTCTTTAAAACGGGCTTCCAGATCGCTATAGGGCTCACCTTCCTGCGTCATGGTATACCAAGAGAAGTCCCACATCGTGATCGTCAATTTGCGCGGTACATTTCTCATGAGATTACTCAATTGATTTCCCCTCCCAGCTCCAATCCATATGGTTCAATGCTCCTTGATGGTTGGCTTCCAGCTTAAGCACCGATTCAAAATGTAAGATAGCTTCGTCCTGCCGCCCTAATCCAAGCAAACCAAGTGCTTTCATATAAGTACAATGAACCTGATTACGAATATTCAGGTCATCTTCAAAGATGAGAAAGTCGGGTAACGAGACCGCGAAGTAATCTATTTTCACGGGTTCGAACAAGTGCCTATCGGCGTAATCTATGAGCTTGTTAAATCGACGCTTGCCTTCCTTCACATAACCAAGTTTCTGCCAGGCCAATCCTTGGTAAAATATCATATCTGGCTGTTGATCGTTATAATACATGGCGTTAATGGGTTCCCCCAGTCCTTGAGAGGCCGTGGAAAAGGCCTGTCTTGCCTCATCTGTTAATTTCAATAGCTCGTACGCGCAGCCCAAATAATAATAGATATCATTATCTTGGGAACCCTCTAGCTTACCTTCGCCAAGATTCTCTGGATACACTAAAGCCTCCCGCAGCCCCTTTACAGCCTGTTCAATCCGCCCAGACCTCAGGTCGGACTTGGCAAGCTCTACCTTGGCCAGCCTATACTGTCCCGTTACCTTCCCCTCTCCGCCTTCCCATGGATGAAATATTCTCCCTGTCAGCAAGGACAACGCTATCTTATGCTGCTTCATCGTATTGTGAACGGTTACATATTCTAAAAACAGATCATCGCGAAGCTTTATGATTCCCGGATAACTCTCCATTAGATTCAATCTGTCGTTGGGCTTGATGTTCAGCTTCTTATACAGCTGGTCAAGCTCATAAAGAATACGTGCGTCTGAAGTATTGCACGCAAAGGCCTGCTCTAACGAATGGCGAGCCTTCTCTACTTGGCCTTGTTTGTTAAAATATCCAAGAGCAAGATTACGGTGTACAACGGGGGAAGTATCGTCAATGGAACGAGACGTTTCCCAGCTGGAAATGGCATCCCGATGCCGTTTCTTATCATAGAGTAAATTACCTAAGTAATAATGCGCCTTGTCATCCTTCGGTCTTGTTCGAATTGCAAATTGTAACACATCCAACTCAAACAGACGGTTAGGAAAGCAGTAATCGGGTACTGCATCTGCGGCCTGAGCGAGAGCATTGTTCACCTGCTCAGGCTTGCCGATTTTAGCATAGCAGAAGGCCTGAACGTAATACAGCATAGGGTATGTTTTTGCCTGCTCTGGAGCTTCTTCCAGCACACATGCTGCATCCTCATAGAGTCCTGCCGCCGCATAGTCCGATGCTACCGCTATATAGTTGTGCACATCTCCACGCATCCATTTTTCCAGCTCTTCAAAGACCGTTTTAGCATCATCTCGTAACCCGAGAGCCTCTAAAGATAATGCTTGCTCACGGTAAGCTCCAAAATCGGCGATATCGAGCTTCATCGTTTCCTTGGAAAAGGCTATTGCCGCTTCGTAGTTGCCAAGCTTACGAAGAATAGCCGACTTCAGGTTGCGTGCCTTGTAATTGCGAGCATTTCGGATTATTGAGCGCTCCACGAGTTCCAGGGCTTCTTCATAGTTCCCTTGTTCTGTTGCAATCTGTGCCAGTGAGAAATACCCGCTGTCTTGCCATGCCGCACTCCATACTGATTTATAAAATGCAGCGAACGCCTCATCCATCCGCTCTTGGTGTTTTAGCGACAAACCAAGCTGGTAGTAGGCCTCACCATCATAGGGATTAGAGTTACGCCAGGTTACCCGCGAGATGGCTTTACGAAAGCACTCTTCACTTTCTGAATACAATCCTCTACGAAGAAGCAACGTACCATATGCCACATTTACACGGCTGTCATTTTTATCTCTTTTCAGGCCCTCAAGATAGTACGCCTCAGGTTCAAAGGTAGCATGACGATATTGCTCCAAATGTTGTCCTGCTAAATACAATTCTTCGTTCGTTCTTAATTCCTCCGGTTCCGGCAAGGGGGCAGCAGCAGCCGGCATCTGTTCAACTTCCCTTTTCTTCGGCTGGTAACTAATCAGCTCCCTTCCGGTCGCGTCTTTGACAGTTAAGCATAGCTCATATTCCTCATCCTCAGCCAAAATAACTGTCTTCTGTATAAAGGCCTTATTAGGTGTCAGATCTAAGGTTTCTTGGATATAAACTTTCCGCTGACTGCTTAATTCCACAACAGCCTCACGAAATGACGAAGTCACATAGACTCCAATCTGTGCTGTCCCTTCGCTGCGATTTAATTCCAAACTAACGGCTGCGTCAATTGAAGCGTTTTTGACCATACCAATATGTTTGTAAGGCATAAAATACTGTGAGAACGTCTTTTCTTCATACGGCTGAAGCCAAGTGAAATCTGGTTGATTATCGGTATACACTCCCGTCATCAACTCGATGTAGGGGCCGTCTTCATCTGTTAGATTGCGGTCCCAAGCTTGGCCGAATTCGCCATTTCCCCATGTCCACTGCTTTTTCCCGGGAGAGATGTGATGGTTGGCCACATGCAAAAGCCCAGCTTGTTTCATATGGTCGTAACCACCTATGAAATTGTAATCCGATTTATAGGCCATATATGAAGTGGGAACAGGAATATTTTTGTATCGGGAGATATCTACGCCTTCAGAATAATCCATTTTATAATAAGTGCCTGTAGCAATCGGGAAACGGGATACATCTCGCTTTCCATGGTCGAACACGGCTGATACGTCTGGAGGAAAAACAGATTGCGTGTGATCATGTACCGCTACGGCTGGATTGGCCCACCATAGAAATGTTTGAGGCTCGGCAGTTCGGTTGTATAGCTGGGCCCCCACTTTAAGGTATGCTTTATCCGGTTGAAGTGTAAAACCAGCTGTTACTTTCGTGCCGAACATACGATCAATTTCGCTCACCCATACCGTTGCGCTTCCGTCGCCATGTTCTTCCAACTTGTATTCAACGGGTCCGTAAGTGTTGGGACGGTGATGCTGCGGCCAGTTGAACTCAATACCTCCAGATATCCACGGCCCCAATAAGCCCACAAGCGCTGGTTTGATGACCCTGTTATAATAAACAAAATCATAACCGTTGGTCTTGTCGACCGCACGATAAATGCGGCCTCCCAGCTCTGGCATGATCTCAATGCGCAAATATTTATTTTCCAGAAAAACCATTTGGTAATTTTCAAGTTTCTTCTCATCCTCAATTTTATCAATGACCGGATGCGGATACACTCGACCGGAACTCCCCTGATAGACACGTTTCTCCAGAAACATTGGATTTTTCTCGGGTTTGCCAATTCCATACGTGGGGATCTGCACGGTTTGCTCCCACACGCGTGCCTTAGCGTCAAAAATGCTCAATTCCATCACTCCCTCATAGTTGCTCTTATGATTCTGAGCTTACAAGTAAGCGACATTACAGACAATTGACAATCCACTGTTTATGATGGACTATATACGTATTTCATCATTAGAGCCGCCTAAGGCTAGGAGATGGATAGATTATGAATAAGAAAGCTGATGGATTTGAGGGTGAAAAGTTATATGTCGTTCCACCCTATATACTGGATAAATTAAATATGAATCCGCTTACAAAAAATCTATATATTACGGATATAGGCTGCTTCAGCCATGCCCGCCATCATTTTCGTGAAAGAATGCACGGATGTGACTCTCATATATTCATCTACTGTACCAGCGGAAAAGGTTGGATACGAACAAAGGATGGCCTAACGATTGACATGACAGAGCGAGGCTTTGCGTACATTCCCAGGGACATGCCGCATGCTTATGGGGCTGACGATAGAGATCCTTGGACAATTTACTGGTTTCATCTTAAAGGGGACCAAATGGATGATTTTATAGCATTGTTTGAGCCTTTTAAAACGTATATTTCGATATCTGCCAGTGATGGAGTCAAACTACTGGAGCTATTTCATCAGTGTTACGACCTTTTATTGAATAAATCATACTCCATTATACATTTAGTTCAAGTATCGCAAACTGTCCGTTATCTGCTGAGTTTTGTTGTATCGGTTGCATTTCGCAAGGAAGACAGTACGTACCAGAGTCATGTGGATAAGGCAACACGCTATATGAGTGAACAATTGGAATCCACCGTTTCGCTTGAGCAGCTTAGTCGGCATGTTCAGGTATCCAAGCAGCATCTGAACCTGATATTCAAGCAATCCACCGGCTACTCTCCTGTCGATTACTATTTAAGAATGAAGATACAGAGGGCCAGTCAGCTTTTGGATTTGACGAATGCCTCTATTAAAGAAGTTAGCATACAACTCGGTTTTAGGGACCCTTACTACTTCTCCAGACTATTCAAAAAAATAATGGGCTGCTCTCCTTTGGAATATCGAAATAATTTGAAGGGTTAATCTATGTTCATCAGGAGCGTTCAAATTTGCTTCTATCGGGCTACCGCAAGGTCACAGATCATTTACGAATCACGGGTGCAAGGTCTATACTTAAGGTTAAAAAAGGAAGTTTTGTATGCTCCTCACGTTGAATCGTAGACTAAATGCAGCTATGCCGCTAATTACACCAATCAGCATTCTAATTGGCGTCCTAATCGGTACGCCGTTGTCAGAATATACCGAACTCTCTCCCTGGCTGTTTGCATTCATGACCTTCGCGGGCAGCATCAGTATGGGGTTTAAGGATTTTGTCCATGTGATCAAGCATCCTGGTCCGCTGATCGCCTGTCTGTTTATTCTTCACCTGGCCATGCCGCTTCTCGCCATGATGCTGGGACATCTGGCCTTCAGTGATGATCCTTACACGATTACTGGACTTATTCTTGGTGCAGCTATCCCTACGGGCATTTCCAGCTTCGTGTGGGTCAACATCTATAAAGGCAATACAGCGCTGACATTGGCGATCATTTTAATTGATACGATTTTGGCCCCATTTGCCGTGCCGGGCATCATGTCCCTACTGATCGGAGCGGATGTGCAGCTCGATACCTGGGCGATGATGCAGAGCCTATTCTGGATGATTGTCGTTCCTTCGCTAATCGGCATGGTGTTGAACGAATGGACCAAAGGGAAGATCAAGCAGGTATGGGGACCACGGCTAGGACCGTTCTCCAAGCTGGCTATGGCTCTTGTCGTCATGATTAACGGATCTGTCATTGCGCCTTATCTGGTCGATTTTAATCTTAAGCTTGTCGGAGTATGCCTATCCATAATCGTCCTTGCTTCCACTGGATATGCAATCGGTTATCTGATATCAGGACTGATGCGGTGGAATAATGCAGACCGTACGGCGCTTGTCTTTAACGGCGGCATGCGCAATATTAGCGCGGGAGCCGTGCTTGCCATCACCTATTTCCCGGCCCCGGTAGCATTGCCGGTTGTACTGGGGATGATTTTCCAACAATCCACAGCATCTCTGGTCGGGTTTCTGCTGAGTCGTCGCGACCGCGGCAACGCCAAGGAAAAGCGCAATACGGCCTCTGTTTCTTAAGCAAAGGGGGTTAGCGGTGGTTCCAGATGATAAAACTCCTCCTTATGAGGAGGAGTTAGTTTCGGAAGGGCGTTTCTATACGTACATGGTTGAAAGTCTAATTCAAATATGCATGCACAATCATGTAAATGGTCACTTTCCACTTCTTAACATTACGATTGATCGTGTAGGGTAATATACTAAGCTCCCGTAAAGAGCCTTTCGTGGCACAACGTTCAAGCCATATATTACCCTAAGGAAACTAAGAACGATATACACAGGTCGCAAAGTCTAAAACAGCTTTTGCGTAAGATTTTGAAATTGTGACTTCACTCCATCTTTCTGAAGTTCTGATTGTAACACCTGATTAAAGGTTTGAAGTGCACGCTGGAATTTATTTTCACCTAATTCCGTAATCCGAGTATACACACCTCGTCGATCATCCTCGCATGTATGTCTTTCTAAAGCCCCGCAGTTTTTGGCTTCCATTCTAACTATGAGTCTCGATGTCGCACTCTGACTTAAACCCACCAATTCTTGAAGTTGCTGCAGTCGTAATTTTTTCTCCTCAGAATTGGATATGAAACCCAAAACATAAAACTCCTTCAAAGATAAATCATAATTTTGTAGTAGGGCTTGTTCTAACTTATCATTTAAAGTGGAATGGATGTGAGACAAAGACAACCATACATCCAAAAGTTCGTTTTCATGTTGCAAGTTAGACCACACCATTCTATATTAAAGTATTTCCACTAAGTTTATCCTATTGTAACAAGCTTAAATGGAATGGTCAAAACCCATACCCTATTTTGAATATTACAATCCGTCGTCACCGAACCAGCATGCAAATGCAGCATAATGGTTCTCGTTTCAGAGTGGCGATTTTATTGACAGTAACTATATTCCAATGTACATACATTGCTGCAATTAATCTTAAAAATGTGAGAAAGCGAATATATCAAAAAAAGAACACGTCAATCATGGTGGTATCTAACCATAATCGACCTGTTGAATGTAAAGGAATAGCATTTTCAAGTGAGCGGTAACAACATCATGACGAAATGGAAGAACAACGTAGATCGTAGCAAAAGGAAGTCAGACAACAAATTTTCACATGTAGCCTTTCAAAAAGACGACACTGCATATCCAGTGTCGACTTGTTAGTGTTATTTTTAATTGTTTTTGTTTCGAAGCAACTTAATAAGGTGAACTTTGCAAATAAAACTCTTGGCCTGAACCCTGAAGACTTCTCGAACCAGTCCCTTGGGAATTCCCCCCTTCAGCCACTCTATCAAGATATATATAGATTCCATATCCTTTTACTGTATACATAATATGAACTGCAATCTTTTCATTGAATTATTCAGCTTGCCATATATCTTTCAATTTCCAATATGTCAGCCCATTTACTAGCGCCTCTCCACCCTCTGTTATGATTTCTATGCCTAGCAATTTCTCACCCGGATAGATGCGACTTGTCATCGTAGCTTGCCCTTCATTCGCAAACATTTCAATGGATGAACGATCCAGATATACATGCAATGTCAGCTGTCCCTCAGCATTGAAGGCTGTTTGACGTACTCCATCTGTCTTTTTACCTGATTTAGAACAATTAAGCATTAGTTTCTGCTCCGGAATAGAATATGTGATAACCGTTTCTTCTCGACCTGTTCCACGAAACTTCAAGCCTACCAGGTCTGCACTTGACTTCGTGAGGTCGAACACTACCTTAACTTCAAGCAAGTCTTCTTCAACTTCCCTGAAGTAACTTCCAGAAATAGCGCCATATTGATACAAAACATGTTTACTTTGACGAAGTAACTTCATTTCTTCAACTGGAGTCATCAGTACTTTATTATTGTCACCCAACGTAATTAAACGCGGGATCGTCATTGCTCCACACCAGCCGTCTGCTTTCGTCGGCATATCCGATTCCCACATATCCATCCAACCAATCGCAATACGGCGACCTTGATCATCTAGAAAAGTTTGAACTGCATAGAAGTCATGACCATTATCCAACTCGATGAACTCTCCATGCTTATATTCATTATTAGCATAATTATATTCGCCAACATAATATCCCGTCTGGAACAAGTTATTGTACTTATCTCCTTGCGCATCAATACCTTGTGGGGAGAACATAAATATATGCTTACCGTTCAGTTCAAAGAAATCAGGACACTCCCACATGAAGCCCATATTCTTATCTCCCTGCAGAAGCACACCATGATAGGTCCAAGTCCTAAGATCAGGAGATGTATATAGAATAACACGCGGCAGATCTTCTTTCGTGCTGTTACCTAGGATCATGTACCATGTATCCTCATGCTTCCATACCTTCGGATCACGGAAATGCTGTGAGCTATCAGTCGGAGGTTCAGCGATTACGGGATTCTGCCTTAGTTTTATAAAATGAATGCCATCTGTGCTTACTGCCACATTTTGATTTTGGAAAAAGATATTGTTGGGTTGATCAATATAGTGATGACCAGTATAGATCAATGTCAGTTCGCCGTTATTATCTACTGCGCTTCCTGAGAAGCAACCATCAAGGTCACACGCATCTCCAGGCGCTAATGCAATCGGACAATGCTCCCAATGTACAAGGTCTTTACTCTTCACGTGGCCCCAATGCATTGGGCCCCAGTTCTCATCATAAGGATGATGCTGATAGAAGGCGTGATATTCACCTTTGAATTGAATTAATCCATTTGGGTCGTTAATCCAGTTTGCTGGTGCCATAATATGATAACCTAATCGGTACCGCTTGTTCATTTTCGCTTCTGCCTGTTTCAATGCTTCCTCAGCTTGCTTCGTATTGTTATTATATGTGTTCATCTTTCTTCCTCCTATGCTGTTTCAATATGCTTGTTAGGCTTGGGATCCAGCTTTTTCGGTTCTTTCTTTAAGGTAAAGATTGAGATTGTTGTAAAGACAAATACGAAAACACCCATAATCACGTACGTATTTGCAAAACCTCTAATGTCATAAGACATACCGGCGATTGGCGAGAAGATCGAAGCTCCTACCTGACTCATAAACTGGAATCCCACCAGATACAAGATCGAAGACAGACGCGTATCGAAATTTGCAGCCAAGTACTTAAATACGGAGATCAGCATGATTGGCAGTTCCAATGCGTGAATCAATTTCATAGCTGAGATTCCATAAGGTCCAATAACTAAGCCTGAACCCATGATCCGGAACGCCATCAAGAACCCTGCCAATATTAGACCCTTTTTTGCTCCAATTTTGTTGACAATGAAAGGCGCTAAGAACATCATGCCTGCTTCCAAGAACACTTGTAGGGAATTTAAGTAACCGTAAACTTGATTGCCTAATGCAACCGTTGAGAACGTCGATGAAAAGTAATTCGGGAACTGCTGGTCATACACATTGTAAATACAGGTAACACCAAGAACATATAAAATGAAGAACCACAAATGCTTATTTGCAAACAAATGGCCGATTTGCTTAAAGTTAACGGATTCTGCTCGCTCCATCTCGGAATCTGTCATTTCAACTTTAATTGTCATCATAATGATAAACAGAACGACAGCAGATACTGATGCAATCCAGAAGTTAATGTTAGGGTTGATATTAAAGAGCTGACCAGCGAAAAACGTTGCTGCTGCCCAACCTAGCGAGCCCCACATACGAGATTTCCCGTATTCAAAGTCATATTTTCGGCTGACTTTCTCGACATAAGATTCGATGGCTCCAATCCCTGCCAAAAAAGAAATACCCAAGTATAATCCACCTGCAATGGCACCGAGAAATACATTGTATTGAAGTAACGGCCCATAGATAAAGATATAGAAAGGACCAACAAATAAGAGCAAAGAACTGATTAGAAATAAAATATGCTTCTTTAATCCGATTTTATCAGATATATAGCCATAAAGCGGTTGCATACATAGCGCAAAGATAGCGTTTACAGTAAAGATAACACCTGTTTCAGCACCATTCAGACTGATTTCTTGCCCTAGCCAGATGGAGAACAATGAATAACTTGCTGACCAAGTAAAGAAGAAAAAGAAGAAATAGGCACTTAGTTTCCAGTACATGCTCTTTGACTTTCTCATATCGAACGCTCCTCAAGTCGAACATTTAATGTAAATGAAAGCACTTTCGTATTTACAGATCGATTATATGTCAACCGCTTTCATATGTCAACCGCTTGACATATTTTCGAAAGAAAAAGAGCTTTCCTCTTTGATTTCAATTACTCTAATAAGGATAGCTCCACCTTCTATCACAATGCTGAAAACTATGGAAATTGTATTAAGCCGTACTAGCTTCAATCAGTTTCACTGGTAGATAGGTTTCTCGCGGGACATCACTGAATCCACCTTCAATTTCTTTAATAAGTAACTCTATGGAAGATCTCGCAATCTCCTGTATTGGTTGCTGAATTGTCGTTAATTCAGGGAGAAGATTGCGGGTTGTTTCTGTTCCGTCATATCCAATTACGCGAATATCTTCAGGAACACGTTTTCCTCTTCTTCTTGCTTTAGCAATAAAAGACGCAGCCACCAAGTCATTACTCGCAAACAATCCATCTACTTCAGGATGTTCATCGAGCAAGCGTTTAATCGGTTCGTCGTGATTCTGTTGGTGGAAGGGATCATGTACTTCATAGGTAATTGCCTTTCGACCATACTGCTCCATCACATCTTCATATGCTTTTCTTCTTAAGCTTGCTGGTGTTTCCAATTCAACAGGGCCATTTATGTGTAAGATATGCTTGCACCCTTTTTCAATAAGTAGTTCTGACGCCAGTTTTCCACCCATATAATTATCCGATCCTACAACTGGGATTGAATCGGATAGGAAGCGATCGATCGCAATGACGGCAATGTTCTTCTGTTCATAATTTACGATACCCCGATTGTGTGTACCAACGATAATACCGTCAACTTGATTTCGCATAAGCATATCCACATATGATTCCTCTTTATCCAGCTGATTCAAACTGTTACAAAGCAACAGCTTATAGCCTAATGACGCACAAATATTCTCTATATGAAAAGTCAGCTCTCCGAAAAATGGGTTGCTTGTAGTTGGAATGATTAATCCAATCAGATTTGTTCGTTTACTAAATAATGACCGAGCCACATCATTTGGAAAGTAATTTAGCTCTTGCATCGCTTTATGAACTTGATCCTTCGTTTCTTGACTGATATAGCCACGATTATTAAGTACGCGAGAAACCGTAGTCGGTGAAACTCCAGCTAATTGTGCAACATCGTTAAGTTTTGGTTTCATTGATTCTCCCTGCCTTCTCTTCATGCCATATCTCTAATTTTTTTCATTTTAACATGGTTAAATGTTAAAAAACATGCTTGAGCATTCTTATGGATTATTCTTCAGATTTGTCTCCCTCTAAGAATCTCCTTGGCGACAGAAGAACTGGTCAAAGAAGACGCTAAAAAACAAGGATATGATAGCGAATTTGTTGATTATTACATCATAGAAATGAGCAAAAATCCTCCTGAAGAAGCTTACACCGTATTGCCTGCGGCTGTAACCATTTCGTCGAATCGTGCCACTGCTTAATAGGCTCTGTCGTAAATTCATTTCAATTTCAATTTTAATGATAATGGTAAACTAAAGTCTAAGCAGTCTCATTTCCTCAGATGCATGTCAGATGATAATTCAACGATCATCTTCATAATTAGTGAGAACTCATTGACTCGAAGTTATACTACTTCTTCATTGTCAATTGTTAGCGAATAATAATGTTTTAGACTAAACAATAAAGAACTAGACTGAGATAAGTTATAGACTGGCGACGCGCGGCCCGCATGCGCGACTGCAGTTGCGCTCCCCATCTCTTCCGGAATGAAGTCCAGCTTTGCGATCGGCGCGCTAGCGACTGCGCCCGTGTAATTAGAAAATATAGTCTTAGACTGGAAAATAAAGTATTAAAGGTATAAACTACGAATATGCTTTTTTCTTGAACCCTCTCATATGATGAGAGTAATTCAGTATTCGAGGAGATGGTCTTGATGAACAAGAACATAGGGATTAAGGATACTTTGGTAAAGTTCGACGAGATTTCGAAGCATTATGTTCGGGAGCTGGACAAGTATAGTCTGGCGGAACTGTGTCGCAAGCCAAGCGAAAACGAATGGTCGCTTGGGCAAATGTACCTGCATTTGCCCCATTCCACGCTGAACTTGCAGCTCCGTCTTGCGGAGCAGTGCATGGCGCTCGGTGGCGGCAACGAGGAGGGCGACGGGAAGACGGAGGCCGGCCATGCCGTGTTTGAGCAAGGGAGCTTCCCACCGGTTCGCATTCAGGTACCGGCCGACTTGCAATATACGCCCCCACAGCCAGAAAGCAAGGAGCAGCTTGTCGCCAAGCTGGAGGAAGCAAGGCGCCGCATGCATGAGATTGGGGCGTCGCTACAGAACATAGACCCAGAGCGGCTGCAGCGAAAGGCGACTCATCCGGCTGTAGCCTTCGGCGCGTTAAACGCGGTCGAATGGTTCACGATGGTGGAGATGCATTACCGTCATCATCTTCTTCAAAAGGAGCGGCTGGACGCTTTCTTACAAACTGCAGAGTTATTAGGCTAACAGGACACGATAGTTGAATGTTGACCACAACAGCGGCCAGTCTAGGAATTTATTTTCGCGTCCTTATCTGCCGCTGTTGCATTTATCGGATCAGTCTAAAACTTTATTTTCTTCGGACAATAAAGTTGTATACCGAAATCCAACATTTGTAATTTTGATTCTTTTATCAATATATAAAAATATGTACGTTAAAATGGGGTAATACCAGCGAAAATGGTACAAACCGCAATTTGTTTCCTCTAAGCTTTTAGAGGCTGATCGTTTGGACTGCTTACATCAACATAAACACGAACATATTCACTGTTTCTGTTCTGATAAGCCTTTGAACGCTTCAGCACTCTGTAGTAGTCCTCGAAGTGCTCCAAAAACTGATCAATCTCTTCAGGTATTCCTTCAACCCGTATTTTTAGCATCCTCTTTTACAACTCTTCTTTTAGCGATGAGCTTGGAGCATTTTCAACCATTTCGTTTGTGATTCCGTGGATGGCGGTCGCTTCTTCTGGAATGAGGGATACCGGCTTGATTAACGTTTCAAAAAGAGGATTTTCGTCAAGATCAATAATTGCAATCTCTACGATCTCAGAGTCGCCATCTAAACCGGTGGTTTTCACATCTAAAATGATATATTCTGATTTTCTTTGGCTAACTGAACGGTTCGAGCTTTTTGTATTGCTGCTAGTTGTTTCTCTTATTTTCACAAAAAACCAAGCTGACGATTATAAGATGGACTTTTTCTTGTACAAAAAAGAGTCTGCCCTTGGGCAGACCCGATACAAATGAACAGACTCGTGCAAGTTGTGCTCAGTCAGATTGAACCTGCAGGATAGAGGCTGTTTCAATTCGGATTTATTTTGTTAACTTGATAATAATGTGCTTCTACCCAACATCGTCTCTAATTCGAAAACATTTATTCCATCTAATGATCTTTTAATGGAATAACCTAGCTGACATTTTTAAACACCTCTATTGACACTTAACACTATCATCAATACAACACTTCGTTAAGCCACATTATTACAAATTTATTGATGTAGTTGAGATGGACTCACTTTTTGAATTTGAACAAGTATATCAAACGTTTTACCTAATGATATATCAACAGTTTTTGGTATAGCAGGGCCTTCTTTAGTTATTCCAGCAAAAATTTGATGTTGTTCGTTTAACCAAGTTTTTGTCACTCCGTTCGCCTTACGTAAATCAATAAAAAATTGATCTTTTTTGACCTGTCCAAAAATGTAATTATAACTGTTTGGATCATCTGATTTTAATATTCCATATGGGCCAAATTCACCATCATTATTATAAACATTATATTGTCCTTTATAAACTGATGTTCCAATAGATACATACCGTTTTCCATAATATTCTGCTAAATGCTGCCCAGCTACTTTAGGGTATATAAATGGAATCATATTTGTTTTCGAAACGTGTCCATTATGTCCCCAAACTATGGTTTTCCCTAAATGTTCTTCAGTCCACTTCGCATTTTCATACATTGCAATATCATGTTTCAAATAAAAATCCGATGGTTTATCAGGGGATGTTCCTCCTAACATTGTAGTAAACTGTTCAATAATACGAGCATTTTGTTTTATCCATGCGAACTCTTTGGATTTTCCGTTCAGATAACTTTTATTTTGTTCTAATAAAGCACTGATTTGTTTAGCATCTGAAATATACTTTTCTTTTTCTTCTTTTGTAAGGCCCTCAAAAGTAGTCATATCCTTTGTTACAGGAATGAGACCTTTTATCTTCTCTTCTACTCTAGGCACAAGATCTGAATTGTTTCTTTTTATATATTCTATTATATTATTATAAACATTCTCGTTTACTGATTGAATGTCCATCCCAATGATACGCACTTTAGATTTATGTTCTGGATTAGCATTATATTGTCGAATCCAACTAAGTAGATCTAACATTTCTTTTGTGTTAAATACAGGTGATAGATGTTGGCTTGGGTTTCCCTTACCAGTAAGAACATATCGATCAAGCTCCAGAGCTCTGTCCCATCCCTCTTCTAAAACTAAGTTGATGAATCCCTTTTCAGATACTAAATAATTAACAATGCGTTGTTTCATTGTAAAAACTTCATGAGCCCCATGCGTAGCTTCACCTAAACCTACAATTGAAGCTGAACCTACCATATTCTTAAGTGGTTTTAAATCATTAAAAGATGCAGTTGGATTAGTTGTTTTTAAAGGCTTTGCATGCATTTCTAACCATTCCGTTATTTGATTTGTATTGTAGGGAGCTGTAACAGAAACTCCTGTTTTCGAGTCTGCATAAGTACTTCCTACAAAATTAGTCAGTATTATAGCAAAAACACCAAGTGCAATAATCATTTTCTTTTTCATAATACCCTCCTAAAATACTTACTTGTTAGTTTTTTGACATGCTCTAAGGAGCCCATTTTAAACCATTTTTTTCCTTTTTTCCTACTTGCTAAATTCAGCAAGTAAAATATTTTTAAATGGATCAGGACTATCAGCTTTAAAGCTGTTCAAATTGACGACCAATGTATGCTTGCCTCCAAGTGTGCCACCAGCAAAAGTGGTAAACCCTAGAACTCTACCTTTGTGTCCCCATATCGAGACACCGTTTGGAAGCTTAGTTTCAAAGATCCCAAGACCATATCCGGTTCCTTCTCTATCTGTAGGAACTGTAGTAAGCATTTGTTTTAGTTGCTGTTCCTTCAGTAATTTACCACTGAGTAAGTAAGAGAAGAATTTGTTTAAATCGTCAGCAGTAGAAATCATATCTCCATCCGAGCTACCTGGGTTAATATAAGTAACGTCTTTTAGCTCACTTGCTCCGTCTAGTTGGAAATAGCCACGGGCATGCTTGGTGCCTGGAATCACGCTTGAATTGCCAGGTAGGAATGTATTTGACAAATCAAGCGGTTCAATAATCCGATTTTCAACCTCTTCCGCATAGCTGTTTCCAGTTACTTTTTCAATAAGGATCCCCAGTATTACGTATCCTGTGTTTGAATAAGACCAACCCTTTCCTGGGGCAAAGTCTGGGGGAAGAGAAATCCCCATCTTTACGAATTCTTCAGCCGTATACGATTTTTTTGTATCCGTATAATCAAAGTCTTTTGAATTTACATAGTCAGCGATACCACTTGTATGATTCAATATCTGCCGGATAGTAATTTGGTTACCATCATATCCGTTTCCTTGAATGACACCAGGCAACCATTTTTCAATGGAGTCGTCTAGATTCAAGCGGTTCTCTTCAGATAATTGAAGTAGAACTGTTGCAATGAATGTCTTCGTTACACTACCAATGCGAAAGCGAAAATCTGTTTTCATTGGTTTCTTGGTGCTCAGGTCCGCTAACCCAGCGGCATAACTCCATGTTTTTCCACCCTCAGAAGTTTTAGCAAGTATCCCAGGATATCCAAGTTGCAATGTATCCCGCATTGCTTCTTTGACGGAATTACGTTCACTTTGAGTGCTTGTTTGTAACGGACTAGATACATTTTGAATGGACTCCGCTTTTACAATTGAGGTTGGTGTTGTGTATAACAGAGAACTTCCAGCCATTAAAAGGACTAAACCTGTAGATGCAATTTGACAATGCTTTTTCATAAAGATATTCTTCTCCTCTATTCATATTGTATCGGCAGTTATTTGCTGTTTTAGGACAAGAGTGGATTTGCAATTATCTTTACTCATTATTATTTTCACAAACGCTATTGTGTCCTAACAAACGGTAAATTCCTTTTTTTTCACATGTATGTTAACCCTAGAAATTACTTCTTTTCCTTAAAACACTCTTGTTACTGGTTTGTTTTTCATAAATAGGTCATACCTGTTTCCCCTTTCACGCCTCTTTATTTTTTATCATACACAATGGAAATCTCCCCTCCTCGTTTATTGTTAATGTGTTAAACTGCCTCTATGATTCTAAGTATTTTTCTGTCACATACAGTAGTGTCAAAATGTCACACTATTAAAAATCCTAATATTATTCGGAGTGAATATCTCAATCCAGATGTCGCTGTCAGTGAAGCTGGTGATTTGGCTGTGTCTTATTCGTATTCCCAGTTGCTCCATAACCTCTCTTACCGGAACTCTTGCCAATCTCAATTCAATCGCTTGCATTTTTCTAGGGGGTAACTCACTCTCGTTGCCAACGTAAAAACACCTCCAAGGTTATCTCCATATCTTACGACATGGCTTGATTCTCTTGAAGGTGTTTTGATTTGTCTCACGTTATGGGGTCAGTCCCCTTGATCTACAGTCGAAAAAGGTTCTTTATCTAACTTTACCAATCGATCAAAAACCTTAATTTCAAATCCCGATTCATTTCTCAACACTTCAAACCGGATGTTCTCCTCTACCGCCGGATTGATGGCTGAACCGAAACATTGTTATCTCCTGACTACAATCAATCATTTTAAGCCCATTATCTTCAAACAGGCATTCAGCATATCCTTGTTTTTATAGATTACAACAGTAATCTCCTGTCGTGCTCTCGTTAGCATTTGGTACAAACGCAGCCCCGTTGTTTCTTTGCACTCCACCTAGGCGACATTCTTTAGCTTGGCGTATTGTTGCAGGTGTAAGGCTTTTGCCGATGCCCAACCGCCGATGACAAATTGACATCGGACAATTTGTCCGATATAATCAAAACAAAACGGACAAACTGTCCGAATTTATAATACGAAGGGTGAAACTGGGATGCATATCAAAAAATTGTATTTTTTATCTGTAGGTGAATGTTTCCTAGATCAATCGGCAGTTAATCGAACCCTTGCCCCCGGGAAATTAGTCGGAATGCCTGTGTGGTCTTTTCTATTGGAAACGACCAGCGGGCCGATACTCATCGATACGGGAATGCCCGACGCTTTTATCAACAATCCCGATTACTACAAGGGGACTAGACGTGAAGGGCGCGTCGTCCCCAACATGTCTGACGGCGACTCGATCGTAAATGTGTTAAAGCGTGTCGGTTATCGACCTGACGATATTCAAATGGTCATTAGCTCCCATTTACACTTGGATCATTCTGGGGGAAACGGGCATTTCCGCAATACGCCGATCCTTATTCAAAGGGCAGAGTATGATGCGGCCATAAACAATGAGGATTACTCTCCATTAGAGTGCAGGCTGCCCGATTTACAATATCAAATCATTGAGGGTGACCATGAATTGATTCCGGGGGTTCAAATTTTATTCACTCCGGGTCATTCCCCTGGCCATCAATCAGTCCTTGTCACAACGGAAAAGTCGGGTCCAGTGCTACTGACAATTGATGTTGCTTATACTCGGGAGAACTTCGAGAATAGCGTACCGTTCTTGACATTCGATCAAGAGATGGCTGCCAAATCGATTACTCGCATGCAGGAGTTAATTCAGGATGTTCGGCCGTCCTATGTTTTCTTGGGACACGATAGAGATCAGGCGCAAAAATGCCGCACCTTTCCTGACTTCCTGTAATGGAGAGACAGGCTATGGATACTCAATCAATGGCTTTATCCGGCAATGAGCGGAAATTAATGGGGACACTTTGCTTGCTCATTATTTTCGGAAACATCAATATGACCATGTTTAATTTGTCTATACCTTCGATTTCCGCTGACTTTGCCCTGACCTCCTCGCAGGTGAGCTGGGTTATGGTCGGTTACAGCATTTTGATGGCTATCGGCGCCGGTACTTACGGCAAGTTAACGGAGTCCTTTTCCTTTCGCCAGCTGTATGTCATTGGTTTAATCCTTTTAGCTTTCGGCTCTATGATCGGCTTTTTTGCAGCTTCATACTTGCAAGTCATCATTGGAAGACTACTGCAGGCAGCAGGGGCCTCATCCATCTCTCCCCTGTCTTATGCGGCAGTAACCCTGTATTTTAAGCCTACAGTCAAGGGACGGGTGCTGGGAACCTTATCCGCCACAATTGCCTTTGCTTCCGGCTTCGGGCCTGTGTTCGGCGGTTTCGTAGAGCAATACTTTGGCTGGCGTGCTTTGTTCATCGTGTCCAGTATGAGCCTATTTGTTATCCCTTTGATATTCAAGTATGTTCCTGACAAGAAACACGACCGCGGTTCATTCGATTTTCTCGGAGCTGTTTTGTTCTCCGCGGGACTGGCGTTGGTATTGCTAGGGGTTACGAACTATTGGTTTATGCTCATTGCAGGAGCAGCAGTTCTTCTATGGTTCGGTACTCATATTCAGAAAAAAGAACATCCATTTATCGATGCATCTTTCATGAAAAATGCTCCTTACCGACGAATTCTAGGGATTGGATTCCTTACCTTCGTATGCAACACGGGGTTAACCTTTACTCTTCCTGTCATGATGAAGAATTCCTTTCATTTACCAACTAGTAAAATCGGTCTGCTGATGCTTCCCGGTGCCGCCTGTGCAGCCTTGCTCGGATCCCGGATCGGAAGTTGGACAGATCGTTTCGGAAGCTCCCGTGTGCTTGTCATATCGCAAAGTCTCGTCATCAGCGGATTTATACTACTGGGGGTATCCGTACATTTGCCGCCATGGATCGACGCTTTATTGATCATTATCCTTATGATTGGATTCAACGGTGTCCTCACCTCTAGCAGCAATTTAGTTTCGACGACACTCCGTTCGGCTGAGCTGGGTGTGGGGATGGGTATTTTCACACTGGCCTATCTCCTAGGCGGAGCATTCGGCCCTGCGCTGGTCGGCCGACTGATTGATCTAAAGATGCCTTTTTCTGTTGTTTATTTTACCATTTCCCTGTTGGCAATCCTGACATACTTATTCGCAAGAAAAGCAAATCCTAGCGGGAGCTATGGTAATTAGTTTGGTAGACTTACGACATGTCCGAAAGATACGGAGGATGAATAGATGAGTAAATTAAATTTCCAACTGTCCTTTGCTGCTATTCATGAGCTGGCCGAGAGGATCCGTACAAGGAAAATATCCCCGGTAGAGATTACAGAACATGCGCTTCACCGCATCGAACGTTTGAATCCGAAACTGAACGTTTTCGTTACCCAAACGTCCGAACTGGCGATTGAACAAGCGAAGCAATCGGAACGCGATATTATGCATGGTCGGTACAAAGGGCCCCTTCACGGGATTCCCATCGTTCATAAGGATCTATATTACACTAAAGGGATCCGAACAACTGCCGGTTCAAAAATATTGAACAGCTTCGTCCCCGATTACGATTCGACGGTTGCAGCTAAGCTACATGAGGCTGGAACAGTTCTGCTAGGCAAAGTACAGACTCACGAGTTCGCTGCGGGATTGACAACAACTAGCCCGCACTTCGGTCCTTGTCTCAATCCGTGGAACACTGAACTTGTAACGGGAGGTTCAAGCGGCGGCTCGGCTTCTGCTTTAGCAGCTGGACTTACTTATCTGGGCACAGGCTCGGATACCGGAGGTTCGATCCGCATACCCGCTGCTTTGTGCGGTGTCGTAGGGATGAAGCCGACGTACGGTCGGGTCAGTCGGTATGGTATCATTCCAATGGCCTGGTCATTGGACCACTCGGGTCCGTTGACCCGCTGTGTCATGGATGCGTCCCTGTGCTTGGATGTGATGTCTGGCTTCGATCCAAAGGATGAATCGACTGTCGATCTGCCTGCGCCAGGTATCAAGATGTATCCGAATGGTCTCAGGGGTGTGCGTATCGGATTGCCGACAAGCTACTATTACGAGGATTTGATGCCGGAAGTGGAAGCTGCGATGAAGGCCGCTATCAATAAATTCCGAGAACTGGGAGCAGAAATCATCGAAGTTAGCCTGCCCCTGATCAAACATGTTAGAAGTGCGACGATGGCCATTATGATGACGGAAATGTACTCGTACCACGAGAAGTGGCTTGAGACAGAATTGGAACAGTATGGACCGGACGTCCGAATGTTTCTTGAAAGCAGTAGAGATATTCCGGCTTCCATTTACCTTCAGTCTCAGCGGGCCCGGCAACTAATTGTCAATGATTTTTTGAATGCATTGTCCGGAATCGACATCTTGTTGACGCCGGCAACACCGATCACTGCGCCGCGTGCAGATGATGAAGCTAGTGTATTCAGATTGAACTCATTTACGGTTCCGACCAATTTGACTGGCTTGCCTAGCTTGAGCATGCCTTGCGGCTTCTCACCTTCCGGTCTGCCGATTAATATGCAATTGATTGGCCGCCCCTTCGAAGAAGCGACAGTACTAGGTATCGGCAATACTTATGAAATGAATACAGACTGGCACAAGAGACATCCGGATTTGTAAGCCTGACTATATTTGATGGAGGGTAATCTATGGATCAAAAGCAACTTAACTCTGAAGTTAGCAGGAGAGCATCAACCGAAACCGGAACAGATACGACGAGCGACAAGAAAAAAGCATACGAGCAGTTTATTCATACGATCGCAAGTTTAAAGGAACTGGACCTATCGGGCATTGAACCGCATTTGCCTCCAATTTACAAAAAGCACTATACCAAGAGATAAAAAAAGCTCATCGGTCACCCAAATGAATGTATTTTTAATTTTTCACGAAATGTATTATAATTATGAAGACGGACAACATGTCCTATACACGAAAAACGGACATATTGTCCGTTTTTCGTGTTAAATAACAGTTAAATTAATGATGAAGGGAGATGTTTATGGTGAATTCAGAATCGCAATCTGTCTCTCTGAAAATTCCCAGAGAGGAGTTAAACCGAAGACGAATTTTGGCGGCGGCTAGAGAACTTTTCATCAAAAAAGGCGTTGACAATGTCAATATGCATCAGATTGCGAAGACTGCTGGAGTAGGACAAGCAAGCCTATACCGCCGCTACTCGGATAAGGGCGACATATGTCAGGAGATCGCGTATGAAGAATACCAACCTTTGTTTGATGAAGTTCAAGCATTTCTTGATCAATCCCCAGAAACCGCTGCCTTGGACCGGCTTTACCATGTAATCGTAAGATATGTCTCTTTTTTAGAGGCGAAAGTTCCTTGGCTCTGTGAGGTCAGCCGGGCCTCAACCGGGCATCGTCCGTTACAATCCCCGTTATGTCAATGGATGCGCAATATAAGCAGAAATCTGCTAAATGAGGCCGTTGAACAGGGAGACGTATCCGGGGTGGACATTTCATATACTATTGAAGCCCTGCTGGCCGTGCTTCACAATATCGATTACCATCTCCAAGATGAGGGCTTTACAAGCCAACGAGTTCTTGATGGATTACACCGCATATTTATTGAAGGTTTAAGAGCTAATAGACATTAATTGAGGGGCTGGCCACAAAGCCACATAACATGGATGAGGAATAGTCCTGCGTAACTCCTCTTTTTATCTCATAATGGTATATTGAATGTACAAAGAAACCATATCCTTTCAAATGGTCGGGTGGTACCTCCATTTTACCCAGGAACGGTTTCTTATTGTTTTACAATTGGAGAACAGGACGTCCCTAGTCATTTTTATGACTTATGGGACAACCCTTTTTTTCTGCCAATGGCTGCTACGCGAATTGTCCGGATCGGACTTCCATGGCACGCTCTCCTTATTCGGTTTTCTTATCATCAGCAGCGCTCTTTCGTCTACTTCCTGTAGGCTTCGTAGCAGCAGGCTTAGTAGCCTGAGAATCCATGGAGAACAAGCAGGTTTTCATCTTATGTATTCCAAAATTGCAGTTGAAGAGATTTGTACAACACTTGGGGATTTTATTAACTCATCTTCCAAACTCCACGTCCAACTTCTCCAATCCATAACCAAACCACCTTTACGAAAAGTATCAATTATGATCGTAATTTGGATTCGATATCGATAATACCATATGTTAACATTTATAGGATATATAGAGTAAATAGAAACACAAAAAACCAATAGAAACAAGGGGCTTTGTTTCTACTGGTTTAAAAATGTCTCAAACATATACCCAAAAATGTCTCGGTTATCAACCAAATCAGTCTCAATTATTACCGTTACTCACTGTGTGGTGTCATAATTAATGAGAATATCCACATTGCTTAAATGCATAAAAATACATCCGCTTGTATACATTATTTTACCATCGAGTAACCCTAAAGATACAAAAAAGGGAAAAAAAAATGCCGGTTAATGGATATAAAAAACATATGCAGTTCCATCATTAAATACAAAGATGCAGTAGCTGGTAAATCTTCAATTAATTTAATTTTTGAGTCTGTTATGAGGTATACAATATTGTTTGGATCATAGAGGTACCAGTCATCTCTCATCACTTACGATATATCCGTTAACTTTTTTATAGCCAGCAGCCATTTTCTCCTTATAAGCTTCATCACGTAGTCTTTTTATTCTTTCCTGTTTTAATACCTCTCTAGCTGCTAATTTTAGTTTATTGTACCTTCTATTGAGTTTATCTAACTGATAGAATGCAAACACATTGCTAAGCTTAGGCCTTTCATCGAGAAGGGTTAATAACTTAGGAATTGTGACTGAACTGTAAAACTGCCCCAAACTCTTTGGATCTAGCTCTTAGTTTTCTTCTGTATTCTGTTCTTTGCGTTCTAAGAGTATCTATCTCTTTCAACAGTTCAACTTCACGTCTAGCCAGATGGTTTCTTTCAGTTTCAACTTTAGTAATATTTCTTTTCAGAGGCTCTCTGAGTTATGCCCGATGATTTCTTTCATCACCAGCAAATTTTGATTTAGATCTGCTGTAAAAGGAACGACTAGTTGAGGTATTTCTTGTTTCATGAAACTTTTTTTGATCAAAGCTGAACCAGTGTAAATTTCTCCCGTTCCCTGTATGCAACCATTGAAATACTCTTGATACTCCAAACGGAAGAGCAAATGGGAAAAAAGTTCCTAACCATATATCCGGTTTAATAAGATAAGTTAGTACCTTTTGCAGAATGATGACGGTCTCACCCTTTCATGAAAATCAAGAAATTCCATATTTGCTAATTTAGCATACCCAGCCCCATTATTTTAATTCAAACGCTTAATTGCCCTTGTCTTAACACGAGACAATATCATTTATCTGTAAAACAAAAAGCCGCCAAATTGGCGACTTCATAACCACTGCAAGTTCTTGTCCCGAACTGAGAACAAGAACTAGGTACCCCCTTGGGAAAAGAATATGATCTTATTGTCAATCATCATATTATTATAGGTAAGATGCAAGGAAAGATTCTTACGCCCTCTTACCACTGTAAAACTATATTATGAAATTCTCCGTGTTAGTCTTTCGATTTCTGCTAACTTCTAAGGATACGAACCCCCGGTACGGTTGTGAGCCGACGGGAGGTTACGTGTCCAGGCATAAGATAATACTTTAATTAGTTTTGGAGACCAGTTTAGATACGGATATAAGCAATCGGGCTGTAACCATTTCGTCGAATCAAGCCGCTGCTTAACGGGTTCTGTTGTAAGAACGTTTCAATTGGAATGATAATCATAACTACTGTCTAAACATTCTCATTTCCCCAAATGCTTACCAGATCATTGATCTGAAGCGACACGACCCTCAGTTCTCCACCAATGGCGTAGAGTTCTAGTCCCTTACTTTCGAAGTCCGGGAAAATCATGTCTGAAATGATTGTTTTTCCATGATTGCCGAAGACTTCGACACTTGACCAATCCAGATAAATGCTCAACTGTATCCTCTCATGCTCTGGCTTCATAGTGGCCTTGTGTATTGCTGTGAAATCTGAATGAAAATCAGTGGCGCTCGACTTCGTCCGATCGACGAACAATTCCTCATTCGAGATATTATATCCGATGATCGTCTCCTGATTGGCGGACTTCCGTACTTTAAACCCGAATTCCATAGCAGTACCGATTTCAAATTCTGCAATAATTTCTGCCTTGGCTGCGGAAATATCAGACAACACGTTCATATCTGGCTTAATCGTCAAGTCTTGTAGAGACAAAATCGGTTTTCTTAGCTGACTTAATTCATTTATGGGTGTTTGGATTAGGCGAAGTCCCTCGGGATAAGTCCTTAGCTGTAGCTCCCGGGGAATTGATGTCTTGCCACGCCATTCCTTTGAAGGAAGCGTGGTAGCATAACGCCAATTATTCATCCAGCCGATCCAAATCTTTCGTCCGTCTTCGTTCGAAATGCCATTCCAGGACACGGCCGCGTAAAAGTCTGATCCATAGTCTACCCATTTGATAGTATCGATGGATTCCAACGCTTCATCTGGCGTGAACGACTTACCGTCAAAGTTGCCTACAAAATACATCATGCCAGAACCGCCTGCCGGTGGTTCCGGATCGTCTGGATTCACACCATTTCTATCCCCGACGCTTAGCATCAGAATCCACTTCGTGGTATTAGGATCCTCATCCACTTGGATTCGAAATATATCAGGACATTCAAATATCCCTCGGTGTATATGTGGAATGTCGGAACCGAATTCGCTTGCAAAAGACCATTCTTTCAGGTTTGGAGATGTGTAAAATTCTACACGGTCCCTTACGGCAAGAACCATGATCCACATTGATGATTCATCATGCCAAATCACCTTCGGATCACGAAAGTCTAGCGTGTCCGTTGGAAATAAAACCGGGTTACCTTCATATTTTGTCCAGGTTCGACCTTTATCCTTGCTGTAAGCAATGCTTTGCACCTGCGGTTTTCCAGGCTGAGCCTTGTTGCCCTCATTTGTATAAATGGCCACCAATCCTGATCCTTCCTCTTTGAAAAATCCGCTGGTATTGTTCTTATCCACCACCGCACTCCCCGAGAAGATCGCTCCGTCCTCCCCAGGTGGAATCGCTGGTGGAAGCTCAGTCCAATGCACTAGATCCTTGCTTACCGCATGCCCCCAATGCATGTTGCCAAAATCAGGCTGCGTATCATGGGGCGTATGCTGGTAGAACAGGTGGTATTCTCCTTCAAAGTAAACCATGCCGTTGGGATCGTTCATCCAATTTTTCTCCGGTGAATAATGAAATTGAGGCCTGTACGTCTCACTATAGTTACTTTTTCTCTTTCTGCCGCTATAGTCGTCCGTTAGGTTTAATTCTTTCATAGTATCCGCTCTCCTCTTGATTGTTGATAAGGTATTTAACATAATAATTTGAGTTGCTCGTTTGCAAATGAATTTGAAATACTACCATTTAAATGTTTCAGCTTTGATCTTTGAGATATCTGTCATAGCCTTTCTGTTTGATTTCCAGCCATTTATCTAGCCCCAGTCTGGACAGCTCGGCTTTATATTCGGCCCATTCTTCTTCCACTTTACCCGTCTTGATCCATTCCGCCCGCTTGCGGTTAACGTAAGCAAACAAATCGGTTTCCAATGTGGAGATCTGCTTCTGATCCTCCAGAGAGAAGAAGACTTTCGGGAAATTATGGTCAGCCTTCATATAAGGAACGAGTCTTTCCTTCATGAGCTTAAGCCGTCCCACTGCATCATCGGGCTTAGTCGTAACCGTTCCGTAATACTCGTCAAGAATTGCTAATGGACCACCGATGTTCGTTTTTTGCCGTAGCTCGACAGGGGCCGTTCCCTTAAGCGGAAGATGCTTCAGCATATGACTCGCTTCATCGTATTCAAAAATGTTCTGCTGAGTTTTGTCGCCGTAGGTACCCCAGTTGTCTTGCACGGACTGGATAGGATCATACAGCTGGTCAATCCATTTTGCCGTAAGCTCGAGATTTTGGTTGTCACTGGTAATCACCATTCTCCCCCGGTCAAAGCCGAGATTGTTCGTGCGGGTCACATTGACTTCACCGCTTGGTCCGGCGAGCGGATTCATCAGTTCATATTTATCGTTGTCTCCTGAAATATTCGCCTTATCCCATTGGAAGTAGAGGCCATATCTTTCACTCTGACCTTTGGCTAGATACGTGTTATAATCCTGCTCGAATGATTCCTCGTCGATCAGGTTCAGTTTATACAGCTCATTAAGATATTTAATCCCCTCTTTGTAACCGTCCTGATCGGCAGTGAAGACCACTTTCCCCTCATTGGTCACTACCGTATGATCGCCGTTGTCCCCAAGACCGAATGATCCGAACAGAAAATTCAGGTCCTCATTGCCGTTATTGAGCATAAAGGACAGCGGGATTTCATCCGCTTGGCCATTTCCGTTAGGGTCGCCATTTTTAAATGCGAGCAGAACTTTTTTTAAATCCTCGGTGGTTTTTGGCATTTTAAGTCCCAGCTTTTTCAGCCACTCCACATTGATCCATGGCATGTCGTTTACAGAATGAATGCTCTCCTTCTCAGAACCCAGTTCTTCAATCCAAGGAAAGGCATAAATGTGCCCGTCCTGTGCGGTTATCATGGATCTGTACTCAGGCGCTTCCTTTAATACCTTCTGCAGATTGGGCATATATTTTTGAATCAAATCCTCTAAAGGGATAATAGTTCCATCCTTTCCGAGGTTCAACAAATCGTAATCGGAATATCCGGCATCCAGTATGGCATCTGGAAGATCTCCACTGGCAACAGCAAGGTTTCTTTTTTCAATGAAGGAATCGGAGGTGAAGTTGGTAAAATCGATATGCACCCCTGTTTTTTCTTCCAGTCTTTTATAAATCAACTTTTCATTTGGATCGGAAGGTGCCAGCGGCGAGCTTTGAGTCATAAAATGCAAAGTAACTTTCTCTTTAAGCGGCAGAGTAACATTTTCCAGCTTGTAATCTTCGGATGCCGCAGAATTATTGCCCGAACCGCCGCATCCGGCAAGCAGTGAAGTAGAAAGTGCCAACACAGACAAGGTTAGTAATGTTTTTTTCATCTCTATTCCCCCGATTTGTTATTTGATCGAACCTACCATGACACCCTTTTCGAAATACTTCTGGAAGAATGGATACATGACAATCAAAGGCAAACTTGATATGACAATGGCAGAGTACTTAATCATTTCAGACAATTTCTTAAGCTCCGCTTGTGCCATCGCATCGGCAATCATGCCGGGCTGAACCTGATTCTGTATCAAAATGGAGCGCAGTACTAGTTGAAGCGGAAACAGCTTCGGATCATCCAGATAAATCATGGCGTCGAAATAAGAATTCCACTGTCCGACAAAAGCGTATAAAGCTAGAACAAAAATAATAGGCTTGGAAAGCGGCAGGACGATTTTAAAGAAAATACTGAGCTCGGAAGCTCCGTCTATACTCGCCGCCTGGAACAGTTCTTTCGGAAGTCCCTGGAAATAAGTCTTTGCCAGAATAATATTGAATACGCTGATCGAGCCGGGCAGAATAATGGCCCAGACCGTATTCAACATGCCTAAATCCTTAATCACCAGATAGGTAGGAATCAGACCGCCACCGAAAAACATCGTTATCAGGAAAAAGATCATAATGGACCGTTTCCCTACCAACTCTTCAATCGCAAGCGGATAAGCTGCGAAGACGGAAAATAATACGGTTGCGAACGCAAAGGCTGCTGAATAAAAAATAGCATTAAAAAAACCGCGGATCATGGCACTGTTGCTTAGGATTTTGGCATATCCCGTGAGTGTCCAGTCTGATGATGTAATGGCAAACCCTTTGGTAATCAGGGTATTTGGAGTTAAAAAGGACGAAAGCACCACATAAACCAGCGGTAACAGAATAGCGAGAACAAACAAACCAAGTAGAATATAATTGATGATGAGCAGAATCCGGTCCTTCCCGGTGTAATGAATATCCATAAATACCTCCTTCTTTAATACAGCCCTTCTCCTTCGTTCAGCTTCTTGACGACGGTATTTACGAAAATCAACAGGAATACATTAATTACGGAATTGAACAACCCGATTGCCGTAGAATAAGCATAATCGCCGGATTGCAACCCCACCTTGTATACGTAAGTCGCGATGATTTCCGAGGTAGGTGTGTTCAGAGCCGTCTGCATTAGGTAAGCCTTTTCATAGCCGATCGACATAATACCTCCTGCAGCGAGAATGAACAGGACGGCCATGACGGGTTTAAGAGCTGGCAGATCAATGTGGAAGATTCTCTTCATCAATGAAGCACCATCAATTGTTGCAGCGTCATGCAACTGCGGGTCCACATTGGCTAAGGTGGCCACATAAATGATAGAGGACCAGCCCGCTGTTTGCCATATACCAGACAAAATATATACCGTTCGGAAATAGGCAGGATCAGTCATAAAAGCAATCGGCTTGCCGGTGAAGGTTGTTACCAAAGCGTTCACTATTCCAGCTGGCGATAGAAAAACAAACAGCATACCGGCAACAACAACAACCGAGATGAAGTTAGGTGCGTATACAATAAGCTGAATATTCTTCTTGAACTTCGCTCCTCTGACCAGATTTAGCATTAAGGCCAGAATGATGGGTACTGGGAAGCCGAGAATAAGACCGTAAGCGCTTAATTTAAGCGTATTCATTAATATGTCATAAAAATTTGGTGATGAAAGAAACCGCTGAAAATGTTCAAATCCAACCCATTCGCTGCCGAGGATGCCTTTTCTTGGGCTGAAATTTTTAAACGCAATGATCGAGCCGTACATGGGAACATACTTGAAAATGACGGTAAGAATTATGGACGGAAGCAGAAACAAATACAATATATAATTTCGAAGCATATAGCTTAACCAATGGTTTCTTTTTTTTGTTTCTGAAGCCTTTAATCCCCTTTTTTGAACGATCGAATTTGCCAATATTTTCCCTCCTACTGTTCACGGCTTGTTATACGACACAAAATATAAGCCATGTTATGTCATCTCTCTGACATAATTAACCAAGATGTTTTTCAAATACTTGCTTGTAATATCCACACCTCCAACAGAACGAGAATTTTACACATTCCCAAAATGAATGGGCTTACAATTTACATTTGAACATTTTTCACTCTTACAATTTATCAGATGTACATTTAATTAGTCAATATAATTCGGGTGAAAAATTCATTCAAAAAGCGTATTTCAAGATAATTGTAATGTTTTTAGCAAAAATACATCAAAAATACACAATATAAATAAACAAACGTAAACCTTTATTGTTCATTTGAATAAATACATTGTTAAAAACATGAAAATACTATATATTTAGAAATATGAAGAATCTTAATTCGGAGAATAAGGTGAACAATATGACGAGAAAGTCAAAGGTTACGATACAAGATATCGCTGATGCCTTGGGAATTTCCAGAAACACTGCATCCAAGGCGCTTAATGGAGTGGAGAGTATTCCCACCGTTACTAGGGACAAGGTGGTCAAAAAAGCAATGGAGCTTAAATACAAACAATTTTCTTATATGGAAACAGCTTCTGAAAAACAAGGCAATATCGCACTTTTGACCTGTAATCTTCCTAATAGCTCACACTTTGGATCTTTGTTGATCAGCGGACTGGAGAAGGAAATCAGCAAACAGGGCTATACTTTATCCATTTATTTTGTCCGTGAGAATGATATCAATTCGATGACCCTACCCGGCAATTTTGAACCTTCGAATGTGGCTGGCATTTTCTGCATCGAAATGTTCAGCAAGGAATACAGCAAGCTGATCACAGATCTTTGCATCCCAACCATTTTTATTGATTGCGCTGCGGATATGATGTATCCAGAATTGAAGGCGGATCTGGTATTAATGGAAAATGAACACAGCACATACTGTGTTACCCGGAAATTAATCGATCATGGCTATGAAAGCTTCGGTTTTGTAGGCGATTACAATCACTGCAAAAGCTTCAATGAACGCTGGACCGGATTTAATAGGGCCTTAGCAGAAGCAGGAATCGCCGTAGATCCTGCCCATAGCATTGTAGCGCCTGACCGCAACTTCTTTATAGAGGAGAACTGGATGGAACAGCAGTTGGATGCTCTGAGGGAGTGTCCCTCCGTCTTTATTTGCGCCAATGATTTCATTGCCATCAACGTGATCAAATCTTTAAAAAACAAAGGGATTAAAGTCCCAGAAGATGTTGCTGTCTGCGGGTTCGATGATGCTTCGGAATCCCGGGTTGTCGAGCCTCATCTTACAACCGTGCATATTTACAGTAGTCAGATGGGTATTATTTCAGCCGAAATGTTATTGTCCAGAATCAAAGACAATACCATGCCATACCGAGTGACTCATGTTGCAACGGATATCGTATACCGGGACTCGACCCCTGTTCTAAACTAAATCTACCAAGAGGTGAATCAAAGTGAAAAATGACAGAACGGTTCTTTGTGTGGGCGAGTTGCTCATTGATTTTTTCTGCACGGATATTGATGTTAATCTTGCCAAGGGTCAGCATTTCTCCAAGCAGGCCGGCGGCGCTCCGGCAAATGTAAGCGCAGCCGTAGCCAAGCTCGGAGGAAAAGCGTCATTCTTGGGGAAAGTCGGGGATGATCCCTTTGGCATGTATCTGAAGCAAACGTTGGATGAGCAACATGTGGATACGTCCATGCTCCTTTTTGATCCGGCCACGCCGACTACACTAGCCTTTGTTTCCCTTGCCGCTAACGGCGAACGGGATTTCGTATTCAACCGCGGAGCTGACCGTCAACTGTCTCTGCAGGACATTGATAGAGAAAGGACCCGACAGGCTGCCATTCTGCATTTTGGCTCGGCAACGGCCTTGCTCGCCGATCCTTTCCGGGAAGCGTATTTGTCTTTATTGGACGAAGCGAAAGCCAATGGGCAATTTACCTCCTTTGATCCCAATTACCGGGGGGACCTCTGGAAAGATAGGCTGGAGGAGTTTATAACATTGTCCAGAAGAGGAATACACAATGCGGATTTCGTAAAGGTAAGCGAAGAGGAATTAAATATCATTACGGGGCTGACTGACCGCAATGCTTCATTGGATCTTTTGCATGGGTTGGGAGCCAAAACGGTGGCAGTTACCTTGGGGAAAGAAGGTACTCTCATCTCAAGCGGTACCTCCCGTTCGCTAATCAGCAGTATTACTGTTAAATCGATCGATTCTACCGGTGCCGGTGATGCCTTCGTCGGAGCTATGCTGTATCAAATCAGCCAGCTGAGTCAGCCCAAGGCATTTACCTCCGATTGGGAGCAACAGCAGGAATTTATAACACTTGCCAATCAAGTCGGCGCTATCGTGTGCACTAAAGTTGGAGCGATTGCAGCCTTGCCATCGTTGGAAGAAGTTAAGCATTTCATAGAGCAACAGGGTGAAACAAAAATCGAACTGTAAGAACAGCAAAGGTGTCCCGACGACCCTAGGGTCGCTGGACACCTTTTTAGTTATTCCTTGGAAAGTGAAGTGAGGAAACTAAATCATATCAAGGGAGTTTAATCAAAAGGAAACTACTACTATCCTATGTAGTAGCTCCTTGTATTTAAGACAGACCAAAATATTTTCGATTGCCGATAATATTCCATTTTTATTTGACTCAGATGTTTTCATAAAACATTTTAATTCACATTGCTGTGCTTATTGTAGGTAGTGATTTGAAGCTTTAACAACTGTATTTAGTGTTTCACTTCTTGTACATTGTGGATCAAATAAAACAGGAAATAAATCCTCCATGCCTCTCAGGTGATCTCGATCTAAATACTCTGATCGAATTAGTCCATCTTCGGCAAACACAAAGAAAACCTGGTTGTAGGCAGAAATTCCTCTTAAAAATGCTGGTTCCATAAAGGTATCGACGATAATGGGCTTCTTTTTACCCATTTGTTATAACTCTAAAATAATGAACTCAACACTTTCATCAAAGACCGAAGAACCATTGACTCTATCGTTCCCACAACCTAAGAAAAACCACTCCCAATCGATAAAGTGACTTAAAATTGCCGGATGGTCCTGAGGGTTAGCTTTGCCCTGATAATCAAAGGTATGGTCATCAGAAGAATAATACTCCCCACTTGGAGGCTTTCGTCTTAGTCATAGTGCTTTTTACCGCCGTAAGGCCCCCGCCACAAATCCAAGCAAATGTGATTTAGATAAAGCCTTAATACTCGATCTGAAATTTTCAAAGTACATCATTCCCCTGTCTAAAAATTGTTTCTTACAAGGGGAAAAGTCTCATTCTGAAAGCACTACAGTAATTTCTCATCATCCATATTCATTAATAATGCCCCCATCATTAAGTTATGTTTGGTTTATTCGATTCCGTCCCACATTCCACACAAAGTCTATCCATACCTAAAGCTCTTTTCCCTTGGCTCCTACAAATCCATTTCATTTTATCCTATTCGTTCCCTTGGCCTCGTGGTTTATCATCATTTATTAACCACCATTTCTTTTGATTTTTTATATTCTCGTTGCACATAATAATAAATCCGTCCAAATCGGCATGCCAAATCACCACAAGCAACATCTGGTGCTTGCAGCATGGACATCTCAACGGGTCTTGTTCATATGTCTCTATCACTCAGTCTCTATCACTCGCTGGCGATACGAAAAGCGAAAGAAGCTCGACGCTTTCCTGGCCAGCAAGAAATTGATTTTCCTAACCTGACAGAAGTAAGCTGAAGCTGCATGAACACAATAACAAATCCGCCTTTTGCCAAAAGCCCCTCTACGCCAAGCGAAGGGGCTTTTCTACAGGATAGAACTAAAAATCAGAGCTTACTTTCCACCTATTTCGTCGCATTTCATCCGTTGGAGGAGTCTCTAACGTAAGCTTTGAACCATCCTCGGATATGGTCAAAGCCCTATTATGATAAACTGAGATAATGACAACCGAACCATCCCTATTTTTGTGGACAATCCACCGCTGATTATTGTAGCCCAAATAAGAATAGAGCTGAATTTTATTGTGCTCCGCGTCCAGATCCAGCGCCTGTCCGGAGGTCGTTCGGATGGAATAGGAACCTGCATCATCTCCGGTCGGCACAAACACCCATTTTTGATCCGAGGCTTCATTTGCATCCTGTACACTAACTGCTTCGCCATTTGCCAGGCGGGCTGTATATATGGATTTTTGGAATGCTACGTTCACGAGGCTTGATACCCTCAACTTGGCCGGTTTCCCTCCTGTCACATTTACATTCTGATAAGAGACAGAGCCGCCAAAGACATGAAGTCCGAAATGACCTTCGGCAAAGGTCCCATCCTTCAGATCCATTATTTTCAGTCCTCCCATATGTACCACGATATGCGGGCCTTCCGCTTGAATCTTTATTTTATAGGTTTGGCCTCGCTGGATGAAGGCCGGGACTTTCGCCAGAACCTGTCGTTCCTCGAATCGTCCATCTATTTTGTAGAACAGGCGAATAGACTTCATGTTAGGATCTAGATTCAGGTAGTAGCCGCTGTGCCCATCCTCGCTTGCACGGAACAGAAGTGAACCAGCCCCGCCGGACGTGCCAAGCTTCAGTTCAGCTTCATAAGTAAAATCCCCAGCCTGCTCCTGGGCCATATAATTCGCGTCGCTTGAGTATCTTCCACGAATTCCATCCTTGCTGAGTACCCATGAAGCCATTGACGGATCTGGGGTCCAGCCGCTGAGACTGGTATGAAACTCGCCGCCAGAGACTTTTACAAGAAGGCTGGCGGATGCCTTTCCATTCGGGGTGGATACAGTAATGACGGACTCGCCCTCTTTTTTGGCCATAAGAGTTGCCTGAGAAGCGCCGGCTCCCTTTATGCCTACCACCTTGGCATTACTGGATTTCCACTCCAGCGGGTGAACACCATTGCCAGGCCCATTCTCCACTGCCGCCCGCAGCGTTTCGCTTTGCCCTATCCCTAGTTCACGGTCACCCGTGTCCATTGCAATCCGTAGTGGCGAATCGTTATCCGAATTCCACACTGATCCAAGCTTGTTTACCGACAGAGAAACAATCTTCACATTGCCACCCTGATTATAAAAGCTCATCTCCCTACTGGCCGGATCAGGAAATATGACCTCGGAGAAAACCACCTTGCCTCCATTAGCGAAGACCTCAACAGAGGATTCATCCACCAAAATCCGCATCTGGATCCGCTTGTTCTCGGCTTTCATCCCCGTTTCATGTCTTGTGGTAAACAGATTGGAGAAATCCGTAGCTCCGGAAGCAGAGCGATCCACGAACAATTTACTTTCGCCTGGCTTATAACCCACCACAGTCTTCTGATTCACACCTTCACGTAGATTAAAACCAAACTCTGTTACGTTACTTCCAGCCGGAATCTCCAGTTCGGCTTCAATCTCATATGATCCAGAAACAAGTCCCTTCAGCAGGTTTGGAGAAGATGGATTGATCATCTTGTCAGTTACAGAGAACAGCCTGCTGCGCAGATGTTCCATCTCCTTGATCGGACCCTGGGCGAGACGGAGTCCGTCTGGGGTCATGACCAGAGCAACCTCTCTCGGAACAGTCAGTCCCCCCTTCCAGCCCGAAGTCGGAAAAGCGAACGGATAATCCCAGTTGGACATCCACGCCAACATCACTCTGCGCCCATCCGTCATGTCCGAGAAAGACATGGATGCATAATACTCCTTGCCAAAATCCGTTCTCAGCACCTTTCCTGCCGGATTGTCATTTACGAATTTCCCCTCTGCAGTCAGACTTCCCACAAAATATTCAGAATCCGATCCTCCTGTTGCCGAATTCGCCCCTGTACTGATCATGAGAACCCACTTCTTCTCTGACGTTTCCTGCACGACCAGTGGGAACAGGTCAGGGCATTCCCACACACCGCCACGAACATAATCTCCATAACCCCAATTGTCGGTCAACGTCCAGTCCAGCAAATTAGCCGATGTAAAGAACCGGATATGATCACCACCGGACACTACCATGACCCAGCGATTATGCTCGTCATCGCGAATCACCTTAGGGTCGCGGAAATCCCATCCCCCCGGCTCTTCCCCGTTCTTGCCGGGGTTCTCAACCACGATCGGACGATTCTTGGCATAATGCCACGTACGCCCCTGATCCTTGCTGTAAGCAAGGCCAATGCGCTGGTTGCCATTAGGACCATCCGGGTTATAGGAAGTATAATAGGCGATCAGACCTTTGCCGCCCGAATCCGTAAATAAGCCTGAAGTATTCGTTACATCCGCCACAGCAGATCCGGACCAGATATGCCCGTAATCATTCCACGGAAGTGCAATCGGCAGACGTTTCCAGCTCAGCATATCCTTACTGACGGCATGGGCCCATGTGCCTCCATCCTGATGGAAAAGATGGTATTCACCTTCGAAATAGACCAACCCGTTCGGGTCACTGGCGTACCCACGGATCGGTGTATAATGATACTGGGGACGATAGGTTTCAGTATAATAATTATTAGCTTCTGTGACATAAGTATCCTGAAAGTAAGCGCTTCCCTTTTTCACAACAAGACCGGCGTTTCCTGTTGAATACGAATGATCCGTTACATCGATTGCTGGTGGAGTATAACCGTCCACGAAAACTTGAATCCGGTTACCCATTGCCTTTACTTCCACATAATGCTTCGCACCTGCTAAGCTCGGATAAGGTCGCTCTGAGCCTGCAATTGCAGTTCCATCCGCTTTCGTCAGCGATACGCGGACCTGCTCTCCTTCCTTCACCAGAGTAGCTTCATATCCACGTGTTCCATCGGTAGAGGACCGGAAAGCTAGAGCGGCAGCAGCATCGGAGCGGAAAACGATTGTTCCTTCATATACAAAGTCAGCAGCTTGCCTGCTATAGATTTGCTGAGCCTTGCTCTGGTTCACAGACGTTCCTTTTTGGCCGCTGAGGTCAGGCTGCCACTGTCCTTTTTTCACAAGTACCAAACCCAGATTCCCTTTCAGATCGCTAACGGTTATGTTTTGGAACAAGGCTGACCCATCCCAGACGTGAAGTCCAAGGCGGCCAGATCGGTATGAACTGTCTTGAACATCAATCACAGGCTTATATTGAGTTCCCCAATATACTTTCAGCGAGGCCCCTTCAGCTTTTACCTTGAGATGATAGATCTCCCCTTTCTTGAGCGAAACCGGATGCTCTTCATTTAATTTACCTGCTCCACTGCCCGCATCTTTTAAACGGATAATACCGGACTGCGGTGCAATTTGAAGCATATACGAATTCAATCCGTCTTCATTGGAACGGAAGAGCAAAGAAGCATCCGCTTGCATATCCTTGATCATAACATCGGCTTCATACAGGAAATCATCTGCTATTGTTTCTGAGATGGCCATCACGTCCTCCTGCGGATCAGATGTCAGCAGGAGCCCTTCTGCGGCATCTCCCCACTTGCCATTTCCTTTTACCTGCCATCCTGTCAAATTTGTATTTAGATTTATAACGTTTTCAAAAATAGAAAGACCCTCCTTTTCCGATTTTACTGTGTTACCTTCCGCCCGTGCAGCCCAGCCGGTATCAGGACTAGCGGCGTAAACTCCAGATGAAGTCATAATAATAGCCATCACCATGAGGATGTGCAGCACAGCTTTGAATTTCTTTTTCATCGATTACCCTCCATTTCTACTCTACGGAATAATCATCTTCTACCAAAAAAGTAGAAGGCGGCCAGTTACAGCACAGTAACTGGCCGGAATAGCATATTAAATTTGTTATAAAATATATAGAGCTTGAACTTGTGATTTCTATTTTAGGATTTGAACGAGACTATTGGGAATGTTCAAACTCCGACTCCCCTCTCTCTTTCCCTTTTTGTTAATTTTCAATAATATCCGAGCCCGGTGGAACACTATACTCATCCTTATGCTCCAAGATGGCACTTAAATTGAAATAACCGTTCAGGTTCCGGAGCACAACCTACCGGTTCAGCGGGAAAATCAGCAGCAGCTGCATAACGCCGCCCAAAAAATTTTGTGAGTTGACAAAAGTAAAATGACACGGGTTTATGGACCAGCAATATAGAAGGCTTCCATATCTAATGCGATATGGTTCAACGGCAGCTCGTGGTCCTTTTTCTCATCTGGCTTCAATGGCCTTCAAGGCGTCCCTATGTTAACGAATTCATCTTCAGAATGCCGTCTGGTCAGCATTTGTCCACTCTTCGGATATACAAGTATATGTATAATTTCACCTTCCGAATAAACACTAACACCGCCCCCCCGTACCTACGATATATTACAAGCAGTAGGAATCCTTACGCAGCACCCCATTTAAATCTCGCTATAAACTGCTGCATTGACATCGGTTTCCCAGCCAACGGGAACGGCAAGACCCGCCGCAGAATACTCAGTGTTTGTAATTTTCGACCCCGTCTTAGGAGTTGTGTAGCGAATCTGTAATTTGGCTATCCGGCGGAAAAGCTCAATAAAATCACAGCCGGTTATACAGAGCTCATTTTAGTTTACCTCCATCCTTACCCTCAAAATACTTATACTTGTGCATTTAATTGTTCATCAAGTTTACATTTATAATCAATATTTATAAACATTAATTTATATAACCAAAAGTATAGCGCTTTCAAAAATAAAAAGCAATGAAAATCCCACTCACTCTGTTACTTGTTTAAGTTTATATATTTCCTTGATAGCAAACCCTCACGAGAAGGGGTCTAGCTCTCTTTCTTTTCTTAGAAGAACACCGATTTATCCTAATAGTATAGAATCTTTTTTATCTAACTCTTACTACAAAAAAGGCAAAGAGTAGTGTAGTATAAGAGGGGAATGTTTATTAGAAGTATGCAAGATCAAAGAATTGTTTTCAAGCTAAAAACCACATTCACATTTACATTTGAATAAATTTTTGTTTATCATTTAAGATTTTATGAAGCAGGATAAAAAGGAGCTTATTATGGCTGAGAAAGTAACGGTTCAAGACATCGCGGATGCAATGGGGCTGTCTCGAAATACCATATCCAAAGCCCTCAACAACCATCCGCAAATTCCAGAGGGCACAAAAAAGAGAGTAATCCAAAAAGCAGCGGAGATGAAATACAAAAACTACAGTTTTATGAATGGAGGCAATATTGCTCTTCTTACACGAGGGGACATTAACGCCATCAGCTTCTACTCTGAAACGATTAAAGGAATGGAAACCTCCCTGCGCGCTGAAGGCTTTAATCTGATCTTATCTCTTGTCAATCCTGAGGATATCCATTCATGCACACTGCCCTCCAATATTAACCAATCAAATGTGAACGGAATTGTTTGTATTGAGATCTTCCAAGAAGCCTATATTGAAACTATTCTAAACACGGGCATTCCAACGGTATTTATCGATTTTTTGCCAGAGTCGTTGAACTCTCCACACAAATTCGACATCCTCTTGATGGAGAATCACCGCACGACATACAATCTTACTCGTTCTCTCATTGGACGCGGCCATTCGGAGATTGGATTTATCGGAGACCACAATCACTGTCGAAGCTTCTATGAGCGTTGGCTTGGTTACGATCAAGCCCTCCGGATGCATCGCGCTTCATCTGGAGAGACGTTCAGCATCAAGCTTGAGGACAACAATCCTTATCTATCTGTTGAGTGGATGCTTGAACAGTTGAAGCAGCTTCCAAAGCTTCCGACAGCATTTGTTTGTGCCAACGATGATATTGGAATTTCGGTTATTCGTGCGCTAAAGGAGCTGCACATCGATGTTCCTGGACAAATCGAGGTAACAGGTTTTGACGATATTGCTAATGCCAAGATTATCGATCCTCCGCTCACGACCGTACATACTTATCCGTACGGACTCGGTACACGCGTCGTTGAGTCCTTGTTGGCTCGATTGGAGCAGCCGGATCGACGGAATGAGACCATTCATCTTGAGACATGCATCGTTCATAGAGGCTCCACGAAGTCTTCCTAATCAAGTTGTATGTAACAAAGATACAGGGAACCATTTTTATTCAGAGCATATACACTGTTATTTTTAAGCAAGGTAAGATGAATAAGATTTTCAGATACCAAGGTAGTATGAATGAGAGAGATAGCAAAACTAAAAAATTAATCTTTCTCACATTCTTATGTTTTATTTTTTTGCTCCTTATAGTTAATAACCATAGTGTACTTCTATCATTACAATATAGACATAAATAAATAAGAAATTGAATCAGCACTTTGATTTTCAATGATATTCCTCCAAATAAGTTATGTTTTTCGCGTTAATTAAGTTTTGATGTGTAATGAATTTTTCAGATGAGTAAGCGCCCGAACTGTAGAAGGTATTTTGGTAACTAAATTAAAATGAGTTAAGAGAAGCATTTAGCGTAGATCTCATTTTTAAAAAGACGAAAAACCTCTTCACAATTCAGCCCTATCTCCTTTCTAATTATTGCATTTGCGTAAAGTTAGGCTTATAAGTAGCAGTTTATACTTAAATGAATCTGATATAAATAATACGTTTATATTAGATTTTCTTAAAAGATATATTTAAAAATAAATTGTCCTTATGTCGCATAATACAAATAATTTTTTTATTTATAGAAATAGCTATAACTGTATTCAATGAAAAAAGGTAGGTTCGCAATTGAACCTACCTATTCGGAGAAATTACATATTATTTACTTTCTTATCCTACTTAAGACTTCGAGCCCATCATTCTCCTGGCTTCTTTTAGTATTGAACCTGTTGTACTCATTAGCCATCCCAAAGAATCAGTAGTACCACAATACTCAATAACATCAGCGCATTTTAATTGTCAGGAGAAAATAACGTTCTAGACTAAAAAATAAAGTGTTAGACTCAGCAAATAAAGTTGTAGACTGAGAAAATAGAGAGACTGACGATGCTTCATTAAGCTAACGGACAGATAGGTTAACCATGAGATTTCAATAACTAGTATGGTTGTAGCATTGTAAAAAATATTGATCCCTCATAAGGGGAGAGTGATTTATTATTGAGTCTTTATGTTAAAATTACTATATGGATTGTGAATAAATGTACTTGAATTAATGCAGCAGATTAGTAATGGTAGATTATACCATGTGGATTATATGGAGGTTGCTGTAATGTTTGAAAGTATATGTGTTTCTAGTGATTGCGATTTAGGGACAATAGCAGAGAAAGCAATTTTTTATGATAAGGTAAAAATAATCGTCAATGAGAATCTGTTAAATCGTTTGTTTTCACAAGTCCATCCCGCTGAATTTATTCCATTTTTAGAAGAACATAAAGAAAATATTGAATTAGTTTATTTCTGGGTTGTACCAGTTACTAGAACTTTCCACCACGATGATAAAACAGAAATAATGTTTACCTCAATGGATGAAGATGATGTAGACCCATACTTAGATTACTTGTGGGAAAAAGGTGGGTTGAATAGTTCTAATGGGCATTTTACAGACTTACCTTTGGCAAGAAAACTTTACAGATTAATGAGTAGAGATGATATTTATTTTGAAACAACAAAAAAGTATGCAGAAGAAATGGAATCTGAAGAACAAATCATAAATTACTTAGAAAATTTCCTTATAAAGACCAATCCTTTACTTTTAAAGAAACTTCCAAAAGATATTAAGTTAAAATTACACATCATAGAAGATGATGCTCTTTTAAAAAGATATGAATTAGAACATAATATTAGTAAAGAGATAATTGACCCTCTCTCATTTCTAGGAAGTTATTTTTCGACTTTTTCTAGCTTTGAAGTATGGTCAAAGCACTCATCGGATTTCCAATTAAGCCCATCATCTTCTATCTTAATTGCGAACAGATTTGATTCCCTTTATAACAAAATCGTTAGTGGAAGTAATAGTATAGAAACATTTAATAATTTTGTACTGAAAACTGGAAATGTTAGAGGAGTTTTGAATTCCGGGGAAAAGACTTTTTCAGAGTATATATCTATATATGAAAATAGTAGAAAATTCAAGGAGTTTATTGGTGATTTACCCCCAGAAGCTAATTTAATACAGGAATACTTTAATGCTAATAATGCAAATACTTGGGCTGAGAAATTACCATCTAAAACAATCAGGTTGGGCTGTTTACAGGTGCAGGTTTACTTAATACAGTAGGTGGCTCAGGAGCTGGCACTTTATTAGGAATTTCATTGAGTGCGGTAGATACATTTTTAGTAGATAAGCTAATAAAAGGATGGAAACCAAATCACTTTATAGAAAATGATTTAAAAAACTTTATAAATAGTTAAATATGTAATGTTAGACTAACGGGAAACGTTAGCTTAACAACAACAGCGGCAGTCTAAGACCTTATTTATCAGGTCTTGTTCTGCCGCTGTTTCATTTAATGGATTAGTCTAAAACTTATTTCTCAAAAGTTGACGGTTCTTCAATCCGAAAACGTTGTTAAGTCAACGACTCCAGTCTATTACTTTATTTTTACAGTACTAATCCTTTTCTTTTGTCATTTTAAATCATTCCCCTTAAATAGTTTATTTCTTCGCCATCTTCTTATATTCGGACACCATACAATAACTCCACCGATGTATACTAGTGTATAAATATTCATTTCTCATCAATTATGAAATTTTTTTCTCATTAATTATGAATACATTCTCATTAATTATGACACCACACACTCACATGTATTGCTAAAAATTTAAATCTTGTAAGCCTTCATAGCTTTTCTTAGCTCTTTGAACGAAGGACGTTTACCATACATTAAGACACCCGTACGGTAGATCTTGGCGGCCAGCCAACCGAACAGCAAAATGGAGGCGACCAGAATACCAAGTGACAGCCAGATTTCCAGCAGGCTCGCCCGTTCCAGACCAATCCGCAACAGCATGACGGTTGGCGAGAAAAATGGGATGTACCCGGCAACCTTTACGAAAATCGTATCAGATGCGGCGATATTGAAGATACCGATATAAAAGGCTGCTAGTGACAGCACGGTAATCGGCATGATCGCCTGTCCCAACTCCTCGGTACGGCTAACAATGGAGCCCACCGCGGCGAACAGTACTGCGTAGAGAAAGTAGCCGAGGATGTAGAATACCAGACCATAACCCAACACCGCGATATTCAGTTGCGACAGATCCAGCCCGGCTGAGCTAAGAATGACATTATTATGCGGCAGCATAAGGTTGGCACATACAGCGGCTGCAAAGACAGCAATTTGCAGCAGGCCGACCAGGAAAATGCCGATAATTTTTCCGAACATCTGGGTCAACGGTGAGACACTTGTGATGAGAATCTCCATGATACGTGAGCTTTTTTCCGATGTCACCTCTGCAGCAATCATATTCCCCGTCATCATGGAGGAGGTGAAGAATAAAATCATCAGTACATAGACCAAACCATAGTTAATCATAGAGGTCTCTTTTTCCTCTGTCCCCACAGCTCCCCCTGCCTCAGACGAACCGTCTACTTCCCTGCTGTCCACTATTACAGGTGTGCTAATCTCACGAATTTGATCACTGGTCAATGCATTGCCGCCCATAATGGCTTTGACCTTAGCTTCCTGAAGTCCCGTCTGCAACAATGTAATTACAGCAGGAGATGGCTCTTTTTCTACAGAGACATATTCCACTTTAGGAAACGTGTCTCCCTTGTCGGTAGGCTCCGTGAACTGTACGTAACCTTGCAGCTCCCCATTTTTCAAGGCTTGCTGCATGGCTGGTGTTTGTACGTTGTCATAACGCTTCCAGATGGCTGCCGGGTTGGATTGCTCCTTGGTGAATTTCTCCAGTTGATTCGCCACTTCTATCCGGCTCCCGGCAATCAGTCCCAAGCGATGATGCTCGGCTGCCGTCGTGCCCGAACCTCCTGTCCCATCTGCTTTAAACAAAGAAATCAAATATGGCAGATTCATACCAAGCGTAATGAGCAAGGCCAGTACCAGCGTTGTAATGATAAAAGATTTGGTTCTCGCCTTCTGACGAAACGTAAAACCGATTACCGTACCCAGTCTATTCATGGGAATCACCCACCTCTCTTATGAAAATCTCGTTCAGCGTCGGTTCCTTGATCTCAAAATGCTCTACATCCGTTTGCTCCAACGCCGTTTGTAATACCAACTTCGCCGCATTCGGCTGCTCAATATGCAGCATCCAGCCGCGATCCATAGGCTCTACACGGCGCACGCCGGGCAGCTGTTCCAGTCCGTTCACTTCACCTGTAGTGATGAGACGAACTTTTTCACGCGGGTAACGGCCCTTAATCTCCTGCACACTTCCCTGCACAACTGTATTTGAGCGATGCAAAATCGTAATATGGCGGCACAGTTCCTCCACATGCTCCATGCGGTGGGTCGAGAATAAAATCGCAGCCCCATCGTCCCGCAGCTCTTTCACCGTATCCTTAAGCAATTCAACGTTTACCGGATCAAGCCCACTAAAGGCCTCATCCAAAATGAGCAGCGTCGGGCGATGCACAACGGCGGCAATAAAGCCCATTTTCTGCTGATTTCCCTTGGATAGCTCCTCAATCCGCTTGTCGTAATATTCGGGCACTCCAAAGCGCTCCAGCCAGTAGCGTAGACTTTTGTCCGCCTCCTTAGCCGACATTCCGCGCAACCTGCCCAAATAGTTAATTTGCTCGCTCACCTTCACCTTGGGGTACAACCCTCGCTCCTCGGGCAAATAGCCCATCGTCCGCTGAAGCTCCTTGCTGTAGGGCTTGCCCTCATATTGAATGTTACCTCCATCAGGGTAAATCAGACCGAGCACCATGCGCATCGTTGTCGTTTTGCCTGCTCCATTGCCTCCCAGTAGTCCGTAAATCTCCCCACCGTTCACATTCAGCGAAATTCCGTTCACCGCCGTGTGGTTCCCATATTGCTTCACGACCTCTTTCAATTCCAGCATGTTCATGATTACTCCGCTCCTTTTTTCTGCGTGTATGTCTCCGCATCTTCTGATAGTTGTCCCGCAGACCAATGTACTAAAATATCATCCAGTTCCAAACGCCGCACACGGATGGGGCGGATGCCCGCTTGTTCCAAGATGGCGCTGGTCTCTCCGGCTGCCAACGTTACAATTCGCTGCAATCCGCCTTCGCTCTCCATCTCTACAACACCCGGAAGTTCCGATGCCTCCTCCGGTGTGCCTTCAAACCACATTTCTTTGCTATTTTCGAGCAAATGGTCTTTTTCCAGCTTGCCGAGCAGCCTGCCATCATGCATCAGGACAATATAATCCGCCAAACGCTTAATCTCGTCTATGATATGAGTGGCAATAATGACCGTCGTTTTGCCGTTCTCCATACAATCCCGCAGTTCCTCCAGCATGATTTTCCAGGCAAAAGGGTCTAAACCCGACGAAGGCTCATCCAGCAGCAACAAACGAGGGTGAGGCGCCAAGGCTGCAGCCAGTTCAAACTTACGGCGCTCTCCCTTGGACATGCGCGATAATTTCGTATGCTGAGGAACCTGAAATCGTTCCATCAGACGCTGAAAACGTGTTTCATCCCAGCCGGGATACCACAAGGCTCGAAACGCCGCTGCTGCTTCTGCTGTGAGTCGATCTTCCTCACGGGTCGGCTGCTCTGACATATACCCAACCCATTGTCGTGTATCTGCCGGCATGCCGTCCGGATACGCTTGACCGAACCAACGTATTTCACCGGAATCCGGGTGGATAAGCTGAGTCAGCAGATGAATCAATGTACTTTTGCCCGATCCGTTATGTCCAGCCAAAGCGACTACATATCCCGGTTCAATGGTTAGATTAATCGGTCCAATTTCCCGGTTACCTCGAGTTTTATAGACTTGGCTCATCTCAATAATGGGTGTTTTTATCTGTATCCCCGTAGGAACTTCCACATGATGGTTTACATCGTTTTTCACGGGCGTCACTCCTTCACTTGGACTTCATACCTTCTCTTCACCATTTCTGCGAAAAGCTCCAACAATTCCTGTTCTGTCATCTGTACAGCGATGCCTGTGTCAATCGCCGTTTCCAACGCCTCGGTCACTGCTTTAAGGCGGTAACCTGAGCGCTTATCGTCTTCGACCAGAGCTACGAAGGTGCCCGTTCCCTGCCGGGTACGAAGCAAACCTTCGTTCTCCAAATCCTGATAGACCCGCCGGACGGTGATGACGCTGCAGCGGAGCGTCCCTGCGAACTCCCGAATGGAGGGAAGCAGCGTTCCCGCTGCAATCTGTCCGGTTACGATGAGTGAGCGAAGTTGCTTTTCAATCTGCGCATACAGCGGTTCCGCGCTATTCTCATCAATTTGCACTGGTATATTCACCTGCTTCTCCCCCCTTTTTATCTATCTTTGTACACATACCGCTAAGTTAAATCCCGTTTCATAAGCTTACGCTGTGTCACCCTGTAGGACATCCACATACCCAGAGCTCCTGCCAGCAGCGCTCCCCACATCACCGGAGACAACAGCTGCCATTCCTTGCTGTAAAATGCCGTTATCGATACCAGATTAGCCCCACATACTCGAACTATAATCGTAACTATCCCACAAATTAGCATGATGACAATGGATAGCCAAAAGTAGGATTTACCTTTTTTAAGAAATTCCACATGAATATAAATGGCTTGAATCAGCATTCCGTAGCCTATCCAGGTAAGTGCAAACGATACAAAGAAACCTGTACTGGCATATACCCGAAACGTAGCTGACAACGTAAACAATAGAGTGAAAAATATCACACTATTCACAACAAACGCCAAAAGCGCCTGTTGAATTCGACTCATAATCACCGCATTCATCGGTATAGGCAAGGTGCGGAAAAAGGCTAGCATATGCGTATAGGAATCTTCCTGAAGATATTTAAATGCACGGCGGTTATAAATGTATCCGAGAAACGGAATCAACACCAGCATGATAAAATCGGCTACCGGACTCAAGTTTCCACGTTCATCCCAATGCACACTTACAGCAAAACTCATGGTAAATCCCAAATACGCAATAAACAGCAATGTCCACAGCATAACATATGGATTGTTGCGAAAATCCTGCCGGGTAATCTTCCATGCCTGCTTGATGATTGTCATTTTCTTATCCTGATCCCTTCTGCACTGCCTGTAATGACGACCTCGTTCTCTCTTCATACGAAGTTATTATTAAAGTAATCAGTGTTATTACTGTATATATCTTTATACACAGTATATAAACCATGAATTACAACTGTCAATACCTGAATGTAAATTGTGCGTACAATCACAATAGCTCGTCAGGACCTATGATACTCTGTAAATGATAAACGTTCTCAATCAAGGGGATGAACAAATGGATAAGATACTGCACTGGGATGAACCGATTTTTAACCTTGTTAACCGTTATCCCGAAGTGAAGGACATTATGGTAGAGCTGGGTTTTCATGATATCGCCAAGCCTGGCATGTTACAAACCGCAGGTCGTTTTATGACATTGTCCAAAGGTATTGCATTGAAAAAAGTAGCTATGGAAACCGTGGAACGCACGTTTTTGCAACATGGTTTTACCATTCAAAAATAAAGGAGCTAACGATCATGAGCGAGCTAATTAACAACCGTGAACATACAGCACAGGAATTAACAGAACGTCAACGAACACTGAAGGAAATTATAAAAGAATTACATGCCGGGAAAAGCGTCGAAGAGGTGAAAGCGCGTTTTGCAGAGGCTGTTGGCGGAGTAAGTGTGGCGGAAATTTCAGCTATGGAGCACGCACTGATGACCGAGGAGGGAATTCCCGTATCGGAAGTTCAGCGGCTCTGTTCCGTGCATACTTCGATCTTCAAGGGCTCCATCGAGGATATTCACCGTCCTTCAGGACCGGAGGAACAACCGGGACATCCTGTCCACACATTCAAGCTGGAAAATCGGGAGATCGAACGACTGGTCAACTTTAAGTTGGCATTGCATGCAGAGCAATTTCAAAAGGAGGACAGTCCCAAGGTTATTTACAAGCTGCTTGAGGATTTAAGTCTGCTAATGGATCTCGACAAGCACTACAGTCGTAAAGAAAACTTGGTCTTTCCTTATCTAGAACGCTATGGAATTTTTGGCCCGACCAAAGTCATGTGGGGTGTGGACGACGGCATTCGTGCCGCGATTAAGGAAGCGAAGAGTCTGCTCGCCGAATATAACGGGGATCGTGAACAGATTGGGAAGGCGCTTGCCCATATCATGAGTGAAGTAAATGAAATGATATTCAAGGAAGAGAATATTTTGCTGCCGATGGCACTCAGTAAGCTGACAGAGGATGAATGGCTGAAAATAGCCCGGGAAAGCGAGGAAATTGGATTCTGCCTGACCGCCCCCGAACGCGAATGGATACCCGAACGGGCAGAGGAGCCTGCAGAAGCCCTTGAGCAAACGGAAGGCACATCAGGAACACCGCAAGGCTTCGTGCGATTCGAGACAGGGATTGTATCCGTACAACAATTGGAACTGCTGTTGAACCATCTACCTGTTGACCTGACCTTTATCGATGAAAATGATGTTGTTCGCTATTTTTCCCATGGTAAGGAACGAATCTTCGCGCGCACGAAAGCCGTCATTGGTCGTACCGTACAGAATTGCCACCCACCCCAAAGCGTGCATGTCGTTGAGAAGCTGCTGGAAGATTTTAAGGCAGGCCGCAAGGATGTTGAAGATTTTTGGATTCCAATCAAGGATAAATTTGTCTACATTCGTTATTTTGCCATCCGTGATGCAGAGGGCCGCTATCTGGGAACGTTGGAATTTACGCAAAATATCGCACCCATTCGTGCCTTGGAAGGACAAAAGCGTATTCTATCCGAATAGTATCCAACCGTAAGCCACCATGTTCAGATTTTTGCCACCCAAACTTATAATATGTTGTTCTACTATAAGTTTGGCTCCCAACCTTTCATAAAAGGTACATGCTGGATTATCTGCTAGCACCCATACGATCACAGAGTGAATATCCATACTATTGAAATGTTGAAGCAGACGTAAAAATAGTCTCTTCCCCAAGCCTAAACTATGGTATTCACTCAAAACGTAAATTGCCGTTATTTCTCCCCCATACGGGGGATATTCACCTGACTTTTCCGGACCCCCACTCACAAATCCGATGATTTCCCCCTTCTCATTTTCAGCAACATATACCCGATGACCGTCTTCACTGGATAGATTCGCATTCCACAGTTTTGTTCTTTGCTCATAGGAAAGCTGTTCCAAAACCTGGGCAGGCATTATTTCTTTGTACGTCGTCCTCCAGCAATCTACGTGCACCTTGGCGATGCCCTCGGCATCTGATATCGTTGCTTCCCTGATGATCATGTGAGTTCCACTCCTAGTTTCCAATATTATACTTTCCATATACCGACGATCCGAATCTTGATCTATAATAAAAATGTTCACTGCTATTCATTCATTCCTGAAGGATTCGACTTGAATAAAATTGTTTCATTTTATGTACGTTCGTGGCTGTAGCTGTATTGATCATAGGCTGGAGTATCGGGTTGACGCCCGTAGGCAATCTGGTCTTTCAATATGTATTTGGTGTGTCCCCGAATTGATCGAACCTACCAAGAACGTATTTCAGGTTCTTACTTTACTATACATATGGGTAGCTGTCCGTAACATATATCAGGGACTTATTATTAACAAGCACCGAACGGCATGGATGACATTCAGCTCGTCCATACGTATTATCGTGATGCTACCAAACCTATCTTTATCGGTAGGCTGTTTTCTGTAGCTTTGCAATTCTCGCGCTTATTCTCTGTATCTGCTTTTTTCCAGGACTGGACGGCAAAGTGGCGGGAATTGTGATGGCTGTTTCCGATGAATGCATCATCCTGAAAAAAACTTACCTAGAGAGCCTTATGCAAAGGACCCGCACATTGACTCCCTATGGCACAACTCGCTTTTACGAGGTCAAAATATAAGGGCCGTTCTTTGTAATCGCAATCGTGTGCTCGTATTGGGCTCCCCAACTGCCGTCTGCTGTGCTGATGGTCCAGCCATCGTCCCCCCAGAGCACGGCCCCCTCGGTTCCTAGGGTAAATACCGGCTCGATGGTAATCACCATCCCTTCGCGCAGGGGTAATCCCGTTTTGGGACGACCGTAGTGCAGAACCTCTGGCGGCTCATGCATTTGGCGGCCAATGCCATGCCCGATCAGAGGCTTGACGTTGCCGAACCGCCGCCAGCCTGCCGCTTTTTCCACAGCATGCCCGATATCCCCCAATGTCCTCCCCGGGCGGGCAACCTCTATACCGCCCATCAGTGCCTTATGGGTCTGCCGCAACAGTCTCGCTACCGGGCGGCTAATGTTACCTACCGCATAGGTCCATCCTCGGTCAGCCAGCCAACCGTCCTTGTTAACCACAATGTCGATGGTCACAATATCCCCATCATGAAGCACCCGCTCCGAGGGAAAACCATGGCACACCACCTCATTGACCGAAGCGCAGGTGGCATAAGGGAAACCTTTATAGCCCTTTTGTTCAGGCGTGGCTCCGCGCTTGTTTAAAAACTGCTCCACCCAAGCGTCGATTTCAAGCGTTGTGATTCCCGGAAGAATACGACTTTCCAGCGTACGATGACAATCTGCTAAAATACGCCCGGCCTCCCTCATGTAGCCGATTTCCTCCGGTGTTCGTATCGCTATCTCTATTGGAATCCGCCTCCTTTGAGCATACAAATACACTAAATCTATCCCATTGTATGCAGGGCAGACACAAAAAAACCGTCTCCTCTGTGGATAGACGGTTTATAAAAGTCGTATTTCTAGTTTTTCGGGTAATCGAACCCTTTAAGATACTGAAGAATTTATGCGACCGAGTTCGTTTTCCACCACCATGGTCAACTCTTCCTCATACCCTCCTGTAATCCGGTATTTTCGCACATATTCCTTTACAAATTTTTTGGGATCCTTAGGCCGGAAAATTCGAGTCATTTCCCGCAGACTTTCCTTTACTTCATTGTGACCTTTCGTTGCCATGTAACTCCCTCCCAAAACGTTGAAAATAAGTGCTCCGTTGAAGAGAATGCCGAAAAGTATTGATGTCCTTATGCAGTGAAGTAGTATGTCTAATTGCAGCTTAGGTCGGGAACGCCTTAGGCAGGCATGTACCTGACACTTGTATTAACCGATTTTCTTTTGGCTGAATCACTACCCCATTATAACATATTCAGATACAGCTTTCAGCTTTCCAGTAAATTTACATTGATTTTACCTATCTTTTACGCATCATGTCATTTGGGGTACTACATCAGCTGTTGCACAGAGGGTATACCTTATTTATCGGTTTTTGGAGTGTATGTGTTTGGGGTAAAATAAATAAACATAACAAGGAGGGAAAAGGATGAGCCGCTATGCTCCGCTGTTCACTGCACCTGTTGCCCGTATGTCTGCCCTGAACATAGGAACTTGTGAAGAGGAGGGCATCAATGCCTCCTTACTTGATCAGGCAGACCGTGAAGTTCAAGCCAAGTTTCCTAAAATGCACAGCTTCCTGCTGCTGCGCCACGGTAAACTGATCTGGGAACGCTATTACAACGGTCATGAAGCAAGCTCTCTGAACGATTTGCGATCCGCGACCAAAAGCTTCACTTCCACGCTCATCGGCATAGCTATGGCTCGCGGTGATATGCCCGGGCCAGAGACGGCTGTACATAAGCTGTTGCCTGAGTATTTACCTAGGCGGAAGGAAACACTGCTAGAGCAGATTACGATTCGCCATCTGTTGACCATGACATCCGGCTTGTATTGGCAGACAGGCAAAAAGCTCGGAGAAGCTTTTATCCACCGTTTTCATCGCAGCAAAAGCTGGCCGTCCTTTGCCCTGCGCTTACCTGTACAGGAGGATCAACTCGGTGTATTCCAATATCGCAGTGTTGACTCGCACTTGCTGTCCGTGCTACTGACCCATTGTTGTGGGATTGACGCCTATACGTACGCTCTCCAGCATCTGTTCGAACCCTTAGGTTTTGGGAGAAGTGGTTGGGCACAAGATCCAGAGGGCTACACCATGGGACATATCGGGCTATATCTGACATCGCGTGACATGGCTAAATTCGGCGACTGCTGCCTTCATCAAGGCAGCTGGAACGGAAAAGAATTGATACCGGCCGATTGGCTGCATCAGGCGACACAGCGACAGGTCGAAGGCTATCCAGAATTCGGGGATTACGGATTCCAATGGTGGACAGGACGACTCCACGGCATCAACTACGCGTGTGCACACGGACATGGAGGACAGCAAATTTATCTTGTGCCAGAAGCGAACGCAGTCGCGGTATTTACAGCAGACAGCAAGGTGAGCCGTTGGAAAAATCCGCGAACACTGCTGGAGCGTTACGTTTTGCCAGCCGTATCCTCCCTCAACTTGGAACGTTCCTGAAATGAGCTTCAATGTGCTTATTGAATATAGGGGGCTAAACAATCATGGAAGTCTCACCACCAAAAATTCTAATATTGTACGCCAGTTACGGGGAAGGCCATGTACAGGCCGCCCGGGCAATTAAGAACAGTTTGCGAAGACTCGGACACTGCGAGGTACGACTACTTGACCTAATGGCTGAATCTCATCCCTGGTTGAACAGTCTGACCAAATTTGTATATATGCAAAGCTTCAAAACCATTCCACAGCTTTACGGATGGGTCTATAACATCACGCGCGGTATGCAGGCTACATCGGCCTTCGGCCATGTGTTGCATTCATTCGGAATGCGTCAACTTACGCTCACACTGAAAAAGGAGTTGCCCGACCTCGTAGTACATACATTCCCGCAGCTCGCGCTTCCGGCGTTACGTCGCAAAATGGGAATGCATTTGCCGATTGTCAACGTGGTTACGGATTTCGATCTGCATGGGCGCTGGCTGCATCCCGATATTGACCGCTACTATGTAGCCACTGAGGATATGCAGCAGGAAGCTGCCCAGCGGGGAATACCGATCGAACGCATTGCCGCGACGGGCATTCCGATCCACGCTTCTTTTTATAACATGTCTGCCGACGAAGCGCCTGTTCAAGAACAGCTAATCCCACCGCTACAGGCTGAGACTACTACGCTACTCATTATGGCTGGCGCCTATGGTGTGCTATCCGGCATAATGGATATCTGTCAGCAATTAAGCCAGGTTCCTCAGTTGCGGCTACTCATCGTCTGCGGTCGTAACCAGCAACTGAAGGCAGAATTGGATGCGCTGTATGCAGACTACCCGGACATTTACACCTATGGATTCGTGGACTTTGTTCCAGCACTTATGCGTGCGAGCAATCTGGTGATTACGAAGCCGGGCGGCATTACACTCTCAGAAAGCATTGCATCCGGTTTGCCTATTCTTGTGTTCAAGCCCGTACCCGGTCAGGAGCTAAATAATGCTCTATATTTGCAGCAAAAAGGAGCTGCTCGGATTGCTCGCACTACGGAGGAGCTGATTCAGCATTGTCTCGTCCTGATTTCCATCCCCTCTCTTGCTGAAGAGATGACGCAGGCGATTAAGCTACTTCGCAAACCTCATCCCGCAGACCAAATTGCCGAGGATATTTTGCATCAGCTTGTGGATAAAAGAACCTCCGTCCGGACAAATTAACGGAGAATAAGCCATACGGAGGGGATACCAATGGAACGCAAAGGAAAGGATTTACTCCCACTAACGGGTGATAAGGTAGAAGTGGACGGTGTTTATATTGATGAGGATGGACATGAGCAGCATTTGCACAGAGGCCAGCATTTTCCCGCTGATGTAGTTTTGGGTACTTCCGAGTGGAAAATGACCGAATATGCCTTTGATAACCATCACGAGGGACGTACCGATGAACGACTTATCCCCAAAGAGGATGACAAGAATAAAATGGGTAAAATCACACATCCACGCCGCCATTTAAAAACTGGTGACCGATAATTACGAAAGTATATCCACAATTACACCCAATATGTTGATAGTTTGTGGACAAACTGTGTGCAAAGTATAAATTATCGTAATATTATCTACAGATTGTGCACAACTTGTGTATAAATAATGTTATTTCTGTGGATAAACATTAATATGTGGTGGATAAAGTGTATACAACATGTGCAAAACATGTGCATAACCGTTTAAAAGGCTGAACGAATTCTTTTCGTTCAGCCTTTTTCGTATTTTTATACACATTCTCTAATTCATTTTTTTACCGAGATCGGGTATGTTCGAACGAGAAATCGCTCCCGGAACGATGAGTTGCCCAAAAAGGACTCTATCCCATTAACGGAGACTCATCGAAAATTCGCAAATAGCGCATAGAGGAGTGTAAAATGGAAACGAGGACGAACAGAGTCAAAAGAGGAATTACCGAAATGTAATAAGGCGTAGTCATCATAGAAATTCTCGCTTCAGGCGGGCGAACATATGCAGGAACGCGGTATATAGAAGCATCTAGCAAAACTCGTTGACCAAAATTTGGAGTAGGGGTGATCCGAATGGCATCTATTAAAATCCTTTCACTTAATGTCGGCATGCCCAAGCAGATCCAGTTTAATCAGAAGAACGTTTCTACGGGGATATTCAAGTCGGCCACAGATGAATATTTGTATTTATCTTATCTAAACTTCGAAGGGGATGGGCAGGGCGATCTAGTTCATCACGGGGGTAAAGAGAAAGCTGTATGCGTCTATCCCTACGAGCACTATCCGTTCTGGGAAAATGAATTGCGGAGACCGCTCGATTACGGCGCGTTCGGGGAAAATTTAACGATAAAGGGTTTGCTAGAATCCGACGTTTGCATTGGAGACGTCTTTAAGCTTGGCAAAGCTATCGTTCAAGTTAGCCAACCGAGACAGCCTTGCTACAAGTTGTCCATCAAGTACGGCGTACCGGACATGCCCTTGAAGGTACAGCAAACAGGCCACACGGGATTCTACTTCCGCGTTTTGGAAGAGGGAGTTGCCTCTAAAGCCGACGGACTATCCCTCCTTCATCGCCATCCGAAAGCAATTACGGTTTCATTTGCCAATCGAATTATGCATCAAGAGAAGAATCATATCGAGGGTATTAAGCAAATTCTCGAAGTGGAAGAATTGTCCTTAAACTGGAGAAATACGTTTCTAAAACGTTTGGCGGGAACCGAAACGGATTCTCGGGAAAGACTATCAGGCAATTCGTAAGATGGAAGTGGTTCAATGAGTCTGCAAGCTCGTCTGGCTGCATTCGAACATCGAATCTGCGAAGCTTGTGGGCGATGCGACAGAAGCGCAGTCCAAAGGTTATCGCCAAATTCGAGTATATCCATTCGCTTGACCGCTTATCCTTTGTGTAGAGCCAATTTTTTTACCGTGATCGGGCATATCCTTCAATCCTGTCCTCATAGCTTGTATAGTACGGAGACTTAGCTTGAATCTTTTATAAAGGAGGATATGCCTGACATGTCAGTCTATAAGTCTTCCACAGGATTGGATGAAAATATAGCAGCTGTCCTGTGCTATTTGTTCGCCTTTATTGGCGCGCTGGCCTTTGTCATGCTGGAAAAGAAAAGCCGATTCGTATTATTTCACGCACTGCAATCCATACTTCTTTTTGTAGCCCTCATGATCGGACATGTGCTGGTAGGATTCATCCCCCTACTCGGTCCTTTCTTCGCTTCCCTGCTAACGCTGGCAGGCCTTGCCTTGTGGATTATCTTGTTAATTCGTGCGGGACAAGGAAAGTGGCTCAAGCTTCCCTGGATAGGCGATCTGGCTCTTCATCAAGCCCGGCAGTTATGAAAACAGCAAAAAACCTTGATCCTAAGCAAGGAATCAAGGTTTTTTATGTTTGGGCAGTTCATTTTTTTACACTAGCTTCTTCTGTCCTATCAGGATTTTGAAAAATTCGATTCCAGTCGCTCCGGAGTGCAAGATATAGACGAACTAAACCATTTCGATCTATATCTTATTCATTGGAAGTCGCTTATGGGATTTTTGCAAAATCCTCGTCTATATGGATGTGTCCCAGCTTATCTGGATTAACCATTAAATAAAAATTCTGAATATGCTCCCCGTCCGGTGTCAGTATGAGACATAAGGTTTCTCTCACTTTTCCGTCTTCCAGAAATGCCAGCTGGACCTCGCCATTGATGACGGTATGGAACACATCTCTTTCTCGTAAAACGGTTAATACCCGACGAGAAGTCAACAGGGCAAGAACACCTTTGCGTACAACCATCGGCTTCATCACCGTATGCACATTACCTCCGCCATCTGACACAAATACAGGTTGTTCAGCCAGTAGTTCCAGCATAGCAGTCACATCGTAGGCAAGAAAAGCTGTTGTAAAACGTTCTAGTAGTTTTATTCGGGATGAGTTATTCACATTGCGACTGGACTGAGCCTCAAGAGCAGATTCTCCGGAAGATAGAATACGACGGGAGCGACTGAACAACTGACGACAGTTGCTCTCCGTCTTCCCCAGCAATTCCGCAATATCTTTGTAATCATATTGAAAAGCTTCCCTCAGCACAAAAACAGCCCGCTCTATCGGCTTTAGCTGCTCCAGCAAAACCAGAAAAGCGTAAGATATCATATCTTTACGCTCTAACCAATCCGCAGGGAGATCTGCGCTTTCACCCAACGGCTCCGGCAGCCACTGTCCTACATATGTCTCTCTTTGCTTACGTGCAGAGTTCAGTAGATTCAGGCACCGATTCATCGTCATTTTGGCCACATAGGCTTTGGGATTGTGTATATTATCCAGGGGCTTATCCTTCAGCTCGACAAAGCAGTCTTGAACGACATCCTCGGCATCTGTAACCGTTCCAAGCATGCGATAAGCAATGGCAAAAGAATATTTGCGATATTTCTGATACAGCTCTTCCAGACTTACATCCACCGATTCTTGTTCAATTCTATGTTCTTTGCCAGACAAAGCATAGCCCCCTGTTCATTAAAGAATGCCCGGATACATGCCCGTTGCAATTGCAATCCGGTTCCAACTGTTAATCACGTTAACTGCGGTTATCAAATCTACGTATTCTTCCTCGGTAAAATGCTCTCTGACCCGATTATACAAATCTGTAGGTACCCCTTGTTCTGAGATACGAGTAACCGCTTCGGCTAATTCAAGCATAACACGTTCTTTTTCCGTGAACAAAGGAACCTCCCGCCATAAGGCTAGCTGCAAAATGTGGTCAGCATAATCCCCCAGCTTGAGCAGATCCTTCGCATGCATATCCAGACAATAGGAACATCCATTGATTTGGGATACTCTAATTTTCAGTAGTTCGTACAATACTTTGTCTGTAAAACGACCGGAAATATATTTCTCCATCTCCATCATCGCCTTGAACGTACTAGGACTCACTGTTCTGTGATTGAATCTTAAACTCACGATACATCGCCTCCATTATTGGTTTACATATAGAAGACAAATGAACATGTGATTTTGTGACAAAGTGCAATACATCAATTGGGAATTGCCCTCAATTGACATAGCATGTATTATAGATAAATGATTTTATGCAAAGAAGGTGAGCACTCACATGAGCGGAAAAGGTATTATAAAAGAATTTAAGGAATTCGCTGTACGGGGTAACGTGATTGACCTTGCGGTCGGTGTTATCATCGGTGGAGCGTTTGGCAAAATTGTCACTTCTGTGGTAAACGATATTATTATGCCTCCGATTGGTAAGCTTCTGGGAGGTATGAATTTTCCAGATTTGTATGTAGCTTTACAAGCTGCTGAGCCTTTAAATGGTGACGGTACACGCAAGACTTTGGCACAGGCCAAAGAAGCAGGGATCGCGGTCCTCGCCTATGGTCAGTTCATTAACGTCCTGCTGGACTTTCTGATCGTGGCCTTCTGTGTGTTCATGCTGGTCAAAGGGATTAACATGCTGAAACGCAAAGAGGAAGAAAAACCTCCTCAGGAAAAAACGATCAAGGAATGTCCACATTGCCTATCCGAAATTCCTGTAGCCGCTACCCGTTGCGCACATTGCACTTCCAAGCTGGAAGGGTACGTGGAAGCACGCTGACTCAACCCACTTATATGACTACAATAAACGGCTTAAGACGCTCTATCGTCTTAAGCCGTTTTGGCATGTATGGAAAATTCAATTAGTTGAAATTGGTGATAATGCCACGGGGTCTAACGGGCAAGCCCTCAGCGTACAGATGGGAAACATCACCGAAGCCGATGCAACGGGGAACTGCCCATTCTTGGGAGCGCTCATCAAACAAGATCGTGGTTACGGAGCTAGGCGGCATCCAAAAACCGGACCAGACCAAGGCCAATGGCAACTCCAACAGATGAGCAAGCCAGGTCAGCCCGAAGCCGCCATGACAAAATACCGCCACCTGATCTTCAGTGTGCTTCAGAATCCGGTACCTGCCCTCCACCCGCTCAAAGCCTTGCCGTTTCAGGAACTCATCGGAATGAAGCTTCAGCCGCTCGAAGGTTTCAGGGCTTTGCGTTCCCTGATAATAGGAAATCTCCTGCCAAGAGTCATGAGTCGGCAGGGGCAACTCGGAACGGATCACTTCACCAGGCAAATCCCAATGGGAAAGACGGCCGTATGGGGTTTCCTCCAGCTTTAGAGCCAGCTCCTGCGTCCAGTGTTCTACTTCATGAGTCATACCCAGAGAGTCGGCGGTGTAGCGCATCGTATCCAAAGCCCTCCCCAAAGGAGAGGCATAAATTCGATCCAGTCCGTGACTGGAAAGCCGCTTGGCTAGTGCCTGGGCTTCCAAATGCCCCTCCGGCGTTATGGTGTTGTTGGGGTAATCGGGGTCTGCGTGTCGGATAATATACAATCTCATCATTGTTCTCCGTTCCTATGAATGGCGACAGGATCGCTTTATCTCATTTCATCGATTAGTTCTCCTGGTCTTTAACGTTTATTCAGCAAAGTTTCCAAAATCGCGCGCAAATCCCTATCTTCCTGGTAGACTTCCTCACCCGTATCCAGCTCAATAACCCGGATATATGTATAATTGGCTCTGACATCGACTGGTTTAAAAATCAATTCCTCCGGATTGTCTGGGCGGACATCATAGCCCATATTTTTGAACATATCCGTGATTTGATCAATCCCCGGCTTGCCCCCGCTTTCCAGCATAATCAACCCGCGAAGTTCCTTGGGTTCCTCCGGATGCATGACTCGAAAATGTACTATACATTCCATGTAAAATCGCTCCTTTCAATAATAAATCTATGTGATGTTTCAAATCCTTATGTTCCCAGCATACCCCAAATGCCACTCCACATTCCACACCCGCCTTCATATCGTTAGGACAGAAAACACGTTATACTGTAAAGTAGACCTTTGATTTCTGCTTACTATAGGAGGAACCACGATGAATAGCGAGCTTCTGGATATCTACGACGATGAAGACAACCCCCTTGGCACAGCCTCCCGACGAGACGCACATGCCAAGGGATACTGGCACCATACCTTTCACTGCTGGCTAGCACGAGACACTTCTACAGGCCGTCGCTTGCTATTCCAACAGCGTCAGGATACGAAGGATACCTTCCCCGGATGCTACGATATTACAGCAGCCGGTCATTTGACGGCAGGCGAAGATATGTCTCAGGCGGCTCGCGAGCTGGAGGAAGAACTGGGCATTCATGTTCCCTTTACCTCATTAACACCGCTGATGACCGTTCGGTATGAAAGCAAAGGTACCGCCCAGGGCACCTCTTTTTGGGATCGGGAGGTTAGCTCGGTGTTTGGACTGCTATCGAACCAGCCATTGGAAGCTTATCATCTCCAGCAAGAAGAAGTAGCCGGACTGTACGAAGCGGATCTTGACCAAGCACTGGCCCTTTTTGAAGGCTATATTCCCTTTATCGAAGCCCAAGGCATTACGTCAGGGCCGAACCCAGAAAAAACTCGCCGCCTGATCACATCGGATCAATTCGTGCCTCATAAGGCGGGCTATATTACATCTATATGCCGGGCACTGATGGAACTTCCTACCCGGTAATCTTTAGCTATTCCCCAGCTGACATATATTTGCCGATAATGCCTTCATACCGCCAGCCATACCGGGTCGACAGCTCTCTGCCCATATCATGCTCCAGCTCATACAGAATAAGATCCTGAGCAAAATGATTAAGCAGCAGGCCTGTCATTACCGGATGCTCGGTAATAAGCGCCTGTGTCGGGCAATTCTCTCCCCGCATCCCCAGCATGCACCAACGCCGATCAATAACAAAAGAAAACTTACGCCCTGCTGGTTCCTGTCCGTCTGTACCAGACCTAAGCGGTAACCACGGTCCCATCATGCTTTCTCCGTTATCGCAGGACCAGAGCAGACGCACACCTCGACTCTCGGCTTTCTCCAACTCTGTCCGCAGCAGTTCGGCTTCCTCGCGCCACAAGTCCAACACAATCTCATGCTCTGCCCGTTCCAACTCACGGGTCAGACTTTCCAGTACCTTCCGATCGCCTTCCGCATTATAAAAGGTCGGCTTGGTTGGTTCTGTTCGTGGCATTTCTTTCTCCACTGCACGTAGAGACTCCTGCATTTGTCCTTCGATCATCCGGGTCAATTCAGCCGGTGGCAGCATGCTGTAACGTACAGGCTCTCCCGCACTGGTTCTGAGGTATCCCTGCCCGGCCAAACGCTGTAAAGCCGCGTACACGTTGGAGCGTGATGCACCCAGACGCTTAGCCACTTCATAGCCGGAAGCCGCATTTTGCCTCGAAAGCTCGACCATAACCTTGGCTTCCATTTCCGTAAAACCCAGATTCCGCAGATGATGCAGCAAACGCTCCATATATTCTGTTCCCCCTATGCTGCCCGGCGTTATGTCTGTGTCCTGCGGCAGCCTGTTCGGCTGCGTTAAATCTGTTCAGCTCCGCAACGCGGGCACCACTTGGACCCTTTGGGTAGTTCTGCGGTGCAGATTTGGCATTTTACATTTTCACGTACTTGTGCAGACGGCGTTGCCGGTTTCTCAGCCCCGGAGTTGTTGGCCTTCCAATATCGAATCCGCTCGTCCAGCTCCTCCTGACGCTCACGCTCACGTGCCAATTCTTCAAGACGACGGTGTTCTTTTTCCAGATCTTCCTGACGACGGCGCTCCCACTCAGCGTCGAATGCCGCTTTTTCCTCCGGTGTAAAATCAGACACTGTATAATCGCGGTCTAGTCCCGCTGGTTCGTGTGTTTCATACCGCTCATCCTGTTCCTGTTCATGTCGATCGACTACTTCATGTTCTGCATACTCCGTGTAAGCAGGCGCAGCATCCTTCGCTACCTCTGGCTTGCGCAGATCAAAAGAATAGACGTCCGTTGGCACCTCTTCACGCACAGCAGCTACTTGTTTGGAAGCAGCCTGTCCTTCATTGAGCTTGCGTCCGCATTTAGGGCAAAAGTTCGCATCCAGAGGCACAACCGCTCCACAGGTGCATAAATGAGCGTTCTTCAATTCTGCAATTCTACTGCGCAGCTCGTCAATTTCATCCTGAAGCTCATCACAAGCAGTGGATAGCTGTGTCATCTCGGTTTCTGCCACCGACATGTCGGATGCGCGATAACCTTCGTAAAAGATTTGACCCATTCGCAAGAAATGAACATCCATTTCCTGCTGGATCGTTGTAATTTGTGAATTGATCTTACTAATCTCGACAGCATGCTGCGCCTTTTCTGTTGCGCGATTAGCGCCTTCCTTTATACGTTGAATCAGCTTCATCGTTATTTCCTCCCCATATCCAGCCGGATTTCACTGTACCGTCCGTATATCCCAAAGTTTTTTTCTGTTGGCAAACCTCGAACTCCTGTATAATGGAATGCGGTCATATCGCCTGTTTGAAGGCTATAGGCATTGGCGTCAACGTATTGACGTTCTGACGCTTCGGCAAGATCCGCATGAATTTCAGCATTATTTTAGTCCATCGCCTTGTTCTTATCGTCAGCTAAAGCTGACTAGAACTCTATCATACCAAAAACTACCCCCATTTGTGAAAATGGAAGATTTTAAGAACGAAAGGGGTTTCAGGATTATGGACCCAAATCCTTCTTTTTACCCCCGACCCATCGGGGTTCCTTATTCAACGTCGAGCCCTCAGGCACGTCGTGCTTCCATGGATACCAGTATGACGCTGGTACCCGATACCGACCAAGACTCGGCCTATTTCCGTGCTTTAGAGAACGCCGGCATTCACCTGAACCGCCCGCAGATTCAGGCCGTCCGCCACGGCAAAGGCCCCCTACTGACCCTTGCAGGGGCTGGCTGCGGCAAAACCACAGTGCTGGCTGCCCGCGCAGGCTACCTGATGGCGATGCGGGATGTTCCTGCATCGTCCATTCTGCTGGTGACCTTCACCAGCAAGGCAGCTGCCGAGATGAAACTGCGCATCGCGGGATTACCCGGTGTGCGCCCTGCCGCTGCACGTGCAGTTCAGGCACGCACGTTTCACTCATTCGCTTTAGCGATGCTGCGTCATCGCGGCGTGCAAGATGAAGTGTTCGGTGAAACGCAGGCCCAGCATACCGTCATGAAAATGATGCTGCGGCAGCTTGGGCTCAGCGAAGCTTTCCAGCCGGAAAGCCTGCTGTCTGCCCTCTCCGCCTGGAAAGCGGAAGGCCGCAGCGCGGACGAGCTGCCGGAAACCGTGCGCGAGGAATCGGATGCCAAGCGTGCCATGCTCGCTTATGAAGCGTGGAAACAGGAGCGCAATAAAATGGATTTTGACGATATTCTGCTGCGTGCCTCCGCACTACTGCGTGACCCGGATGTGCTTCAGCCGCTTCAGCGACGTTTTTCACATATCATGGTCGATGAATTTCAGGATACGAATGCCCTCCAATATGAGATGGTGCAGCGGTTGGCTGCCCGACATCGCAATCTGATGGTTGTGGGGGATGATGACCAGACGATCTATACCTTTAATGGGGCACGCCAGGAATCCATTCTGGAGTTTGACAAGGTCTATAAGGATGCAAAGGTCATTACTCTGGATATTAATTATCGCAGTGATGCACGCATTTTGGGGCTGGGCTCCAACATCGTCGCCAAAAATGTTCATCGACGCTCCAAACGTCTTGCGGCTGCCGGGCGTGAGGGCTTGCCGCCACAGTTTGCCACCCCATCTGGGCCTGAGGAAGAGGCGGGACATATTGTTACTCATCTGCTCGGGCAGGTAGAAGAAGGTCGTCTTCGCTACCGGGATATCGCTATTTTGCACCGGACAGCCAGCGGAAGCCGATCTATTTTTGAGCAATTAATTATGCGGGATGTCCCATTTATTCAGTACGGAGCAGGGGCTGTATTTTATGACCAGTCCCTGATTCGTCCTTTAATGGATCACCTGCGCTTGTCGCTAAATCCCCGACGTATGGAATCCATTCCGAGCACCCTTGGGCCGCTGTACGTCTCGCGTGAGGCTGGGATGGAATGGATTATGCGCGAGGAGAAACAGCAGGCTAAAAAATACCCGCTGATTCATCTCAGCCGCTGGGATCGACTACGTGATTTTCAGCGTGAACAAGTGAAAGAGCGTATTCGTCTGATTCGCAGTCTCACTACCATGAAACCTGCCTATGCCATTCAAGAAATGCGGCGCGTCTTTTATGACAAATATTTGGAAAGTGGAGATACGGGCGCGTGGACTCATTATAAGGAAACGATGCAAGAAAGTCTGGAGGAGCTCGAAACGGCAGCCAAGCGGTTTGACACTGTGGAGGCGTTCGTCAGCTTTGCGGACGAGCTTTCCGAGCGTCACCGCCAAATGGAATCGCTGCGCAGAGAGGAAGACAGCGATGCTGTTCGGCTCATGACGATCCACCGCGCCAAGGGATTGGAATTCCCTTGCGTATATTGGATCGGAGCCAGCGAAGGCATTCTGCCGCACAGCTCGGCGCTGCACAGCGAGCTGCCGGAGGATCGGCGGGCAGGCGCCGCCCCAACTACAGCTGTGGATAACGATGCAGCGCTTGAAGAAGAGCGCCGCCTCGCTTACGTGGCCGTCACCCGGGCGAAGGAGTTGCTATACATCACCTCCCCCGCCTCTAATCATGGCAAGCCTGCCGCCGTGTCACGCTTCCTGCTGGAAGCCTATGGGGTCACCCCTGAGGCTTCCAAGCCAGAAACACGCCGCAGTAGCTTTGGCCAAGCGAAGGGTGCTTCCGGGTATGGCAGCCGTGCTGGCGCTGGATCGCCAGCGTCTGGCACAGCGACCCGTGTGAGCAGCAGGCCGGGACCAGGCAGCGCTACGGCACGGACAACCTCGTCGGTGGCAGGGTCTCCGGCGGAGCCACGCATCAGCGTGCCCGTGTGGAAATGTACCGACGGCGCTTGCAAAGCGTGGATGCGTCGCGACACAACAAGCGGACGCCGTACAAGCGCGGCTAGCACAAGCACGCCGCCAGTGTGCCCGCTCTGCGCCTCCCCGATGACAGAGGGGACACGCAGCATCCCAGCCAGATAGGGATACGGCGTATAGCTGGTATGGAGAATTGTGCAGACCAATGATAAATTAAATAAGCTTTGGACAGACCAATAAAAGAAAGAGCGGTAGGCTAGGACGTGAAAAATAAAGTCCTAGTCTGCCGCTTTCTGTTTTAACTTGCTATTGAACGTTCGTTTTCCGTTAGTTCAATGCCTTGCTCTTTGTGATCACCCAATAGGTGTTCCATCAGGTAGTTTGATATCTGGTTTCAATAGAACCACATCCCCCTTTTCGGGTATTCCTCCAAGAACCAATACCTCTGACTTAAAGCCTGCTATCCGTCGAGGTGGAAAGTTGACTACACCTATGATTTGTTCCCCTATAATATCTTCAGCCACATATCTTTTTGTAATTTGTGCACTCGAAGCCTTTATTCCGATATCTTGTCCAAAATCAATTTCAAGTTTAATATTTTGCAACTGTAGTATACTTTAAAGATTTTGCCCAAAAATACATTCCCATACCGAATAGAGTCATGATTCCACCTATAAATTGAAATGCAGAGATTATTTCTCCCAAGAATAAGTAGGCGAGAATTATGGCAAGAACAGGCTCTCCAATAATACCAACGGAGACCGTAGTTGCACCCATTGATTTCAACAACAGATTAAAAATATATTGTCCAAAAATAGTTGGGATTACTGCAAGTAACAAGAAATACATCCATTCCGACGAGTCATATTCAATCAAGGAATAATGATTCAACAAATTGTACACCAGCATGACGCTGCCACCAATAAAAAAAACAATAACACTATATAAATTTGCATTTATTTTGTGACTTACTTTCTGTCCTGCCAACATATATGCTGAAACCAAAATTGTTCCCAATAAAGATAATCCATCTCCGATCAATGCCTCTCTCGAAATCCCTATGTCTCCCCAAGCAATAATGATTGAACCGACAAGAGCGGCGATCAAACAAAGTATGGTTAATATGTTGGTTCGGTCTCTGAACATAAAGTATGAACCCATCATTACAAATAAAGGCTGTAAGGATAAGATGACCATGGAGCTCGCAACTGAGGTATATACTAAAGATTCCATCCAGAATAAGAAATGTAACCCGATAAAAAGACCGGCTATGAAAACGGTAATCCAATCTTTTTTGTTCATTTCTAAGGAACGGAACATTTTCCAAGGTACAAAAGGAAGCATTATGAGTACTGACATATACAATCTGTACATCCCAGCCACAGAGGTTGGAATATCTGAGGATTTGATCATGATGGATGAGATAGAGACAGACAGTATGCTGATTAAAAGCAAAATATACGGATGAAACGGTAACGACGATTGATTTATTTTCACATGTACGCCTCCAAGAGGTCTTATCCAATCGCCTGTGCACAGGATTGTAATGATAAGCCGAAGATCTGGTATAATAATATCACCACTTTTATTTATTTTGTGTAACTATATCTTTAATTTATATAGAAATATCGTCATGAGAAAGGACCTCGCTAAAATGGAAAAACAATTGCATGAGACCATTCTATATCCCGATGTTTCATTTCCATACATCATGTACACCCATACTATTCATGCAAGTAGTCCTGAAGGTAGAGGATTCAACGATTTACATTGGCATGAGGAGCTACAAATCACTTTGGTTACCAAAGGGAAGCTAGTGATCCAAGTTAACGGGATTGATCATGAATTAGAAACAGGTCAGGCCATTTTAATTAATAAAGGTGTTCTTCACGTTACTACGCACCTTACACATAACGGCCAATATGTCAGTTTTAATTTTCCGGAGAAGCTGCTGGCCTTTTATGCAGATAGTGTGATGGAAAAAAACTATGTACTGCCTTATACAAACTCTCTCTTATTGTCATTAGTAATCAAAGGAGATGTTGAATGGCAAATTCAAATACTGCAAATGCTTTGGGATATGAAAGAGAAATTTGATATGAAAAAAAACTGGGGATGGGAATATGAGGTTTCTATTAAAACAGTACAATTATGGTTCATCATAATTTCTAACATTTCGCTTTCTTCGGAGGAAGCACCTAAACACATGAAACTGCAACAGGAAAGACTTCAATTGATGCTCAGCTTTATCCATCAAAACTATTCAGACAATATAACACTGCAAGAAATTGCTGAAGTAGCACATTTAAGTATTTCGGAATGCACTCGTAGTTTTAAGAGAACCATTCATATGACACCTTACGACTATTTAATTAAGTACCGTATCAAGAAAAGCAGCGAGTTATTAATTTCAACAGATTCTACAATAACTGAAATAGCCCACAGAGTGGGGTTCAATCATGTAAATCACTTCATTCAATCTTTTAAAAAACATCATGAAAGAACACCTAAAAATTTCCGGAAATTTAGAAATGAAATCAAGGATTAAGGGCTATTTCTTTTCTGGTTGCGTGATACTGCTCTAATACCAACAGTCACCTATATTCCGTTGTACTTCTCAACCGGCGCGCGACAGCGGCCTAATTCGTCAATCAATAGATAGCTTAAAATCAACAATAGTTTGCTCAGCCGTGATCTCATAGCCTAAGCCCTCGTAAAGATATACAGCGGCTTGGTTCTCCTTCAGTACTCCCAGGTAGATATCTGATGAAAGTGACCTGCCCAGTTTTGTAAGTTGGCTCGTCAAGTGCTTTGCTAGGCCTTTCCCTCTGTGAGTAGGGCTTGTGTATATGTTTCCGAGCTCAACAAGTTTAGAATCATAAAAGTGGAAGCCGCCCACGACAATAAAATGACCACATTCCTTTATCCCAAGGAAAGGATATTGTTCGAGTTCGCTCCTCGTAAAAAATTTCATGCTGCCATTTCGTAATAAATCCACTATATCTGAAAGGTCATTTTCCTTAACTAGCTCAGCCCAGTTTGAATCGAGCAGTTTCGATTGATCCATATGCTTCATTGTTAAAAAACGTTGTGGGTTACCCAATATAAGACCATGAGATTGAAAAAGTTCAAGGTCACGATTACAGAGGATTGTACCACAAACAGTATTTTTCTTAAGTTGAATGATTTCCTCAGTAAAAGTAATAAGAGCTGGAAAGTTAAGTTTCTCGCGATTTATGCAATGGAAAGAAAAAGCAGGGAAGGATAGCCCCCAAAAGTATGCTAAGACCGCCGTCAGCTTGTCGTCTATATATTGACCAACAAATTTAGCCTGCTCCTTACGTTGACTTAAATAGCTATAGAATAACAAGTGTTGGTCTCTATTAATCTGGTCAGTTAATTGACTAATTGTTTCGTAGGTAAGCAATCGATGAGAAATCATTTATTAGTCCCTTTCATTAGTCATACTTTTCCTATGCGTGGAATACCTACTGGCATGATACCACAAATTGAAACTATTCTTCCCGCTTATTCCATATAGCCTTAAAAAATATTGGGTTATACATTTCTATAAAGATAAATTGTTTGCCGCCGGAGTATAAAAATCCATAATTTAAGGATGATTTTTCCCGAAATTCATTGTATGGTTCCTGCCTCGCGTCTAATTTATCATGAAATTAAAGAGAGGTGAGGCACTGAAAAAATTAATGACAAATATTGAAAACGCATACAAATGAAGAAGGTATGTTTAAAAGTGCAAGCTGGTCCTTAATCACCTGTCATCGATTACTTCAAAGCGTACTTAATATGTACACACTTATGAAAGCGTTTTCTGTACTATGCGTTGCAGGTTAACTAAGGCTTTAACATCTAATTCAAGGAGTGAGTCATATGCCAGACCCATGGAAAAAAAGGTTTTTCAGTATTCTCAGTTTTGTTCTCTTATCCTTTTTGTTGGTATCTCTCAGTTTAATTCCAAGCCTAGCAAAAGCAGAATCAGCTCACTTGGTCACTGACGGTAGCCCCTCTCCTATAGTCGTCAGCTCCAAAAATGCAATTCTTCAAGGTTACGGGGTAGAAAAACGGAATATACCCTATACCGGCGATACGCTTTATAAAGGCGATGGCTATGTATCCTTCTTTTATGACTATGACCCAAACTCAGGAAAGTCTGACGGGACGGCTACGTTTAAAGTGAACGTGCCTACAGCAGGTCTTTATAGGCTGAGCCTCGGCTACTACATTCCGGCGGACACCGGCTCCAAGGATACCAGCATCAAGGTCAATGGCACAATGGCTGAAAACGTAACGCTGGCTGCTCCTCCGAAAGGTGCGGCGGTGAACGAGAAAATGGTAACTAAGATCATGCTGAATGCTGGCACAAACGAGCTGACTTTTTCAAGAGGCTGGGGATATTACGGGATCGAGTATGTGAAGGTTGAATTCGCCAATCTGCCTGCTGCCATAAGCAAAATGGAAGCCGAAGAAGGAGCCATTACTGGTGAGGTCAGCATCGAAGCTGCTGATACGGGTTATTCCGGTACCGGTTACGCAGCCTTTAAAGGCACAGGGTCGTTAACCTTTGCCTATAACGCAGCCTCAAGCGGGCTTTACAATCTTGCAATCGGTTACAGTAACCCCAATGGAGACAAAAAGACTCAATTGGTGGTCAATGGCCAGACCAGCGAAACATCACTCCCGTCAACAGCAAGCTACACAGAGGTATCTGGCGGTAAACTGATGCTGAGTGTGGGAAACAATACCATACAGTTCAATGTCGATTCGGACCAATATCATATCGACTACGTCAAGCTGTCAGCAGTGTCCCCCCCGAAATTGCATCAGATTGAGAAAAAGCCAGTAAACCCGAATGCGACTGCGGAAACCAAGGCACTTATGGGTTATCTCGTCGATAGTTACGGCAGCAACATTCTTTCCGGTCAGCACACTCTTGAGGATGCCCAGTGGATTAAAGACCAAACTGGAAAGTATCCTGCGATGTTATCAACGGACATGATGGATTATTCCCCCTCTCGCATCGAACATGGCGCCACCTCAACTGAAGTGGAAAAGGCGATTCAATGGGCCAAAGAAGGTGGAATTGTCACATTCGCATGGCACTGGAATGCTCCTAAGGGACTGCATGATATTCCCGGCAAAGAATGGTGGCGCGGGTTTTACACGGACGCTACTACATTCGACGTTCAATATGCACTTAATCATCCCGAATCGGAAGAGTATCAGCTTATCCTAAGGGATATCGATGCTATTGCTGCTCAGTTGAAACGTCTCCAAGACGCTCACGTTCCGGTGCTGTGGAGACCGCTGCACGAGGCGGAGGGCAAATGGTTCTGGTGGGGCGCCCAAGGGCCAGACTCTGCCAAGCAACTGTACCATATCATGTACGACCGCCTAACAAACTACCATCACCTGAACAACCTGATCTGGGTATGGAACTCCGAGAGCCCCGAGTGGTATCCGGGAGACGATGTCATCGATATTGTAAGTGTGGATATCTACAACCAGGCGGCTAATTATAGCCCAAGTATCGGCAAGTATGACAGCTTGGCGAATCTCGTGCAAGGCAAGAAGCTGGTTGGTCTGTCCGAAAACGGCCCGATTGGCGATCCTGAATTACTTCAAACATATTCAGCGCATTGGCTCTTTTTCACCACATGGACAGGCGACTTCATCCGCAACGGACAATATAACTCCCTGGATCATCTTATAAAAGTGTTCAACAGCGATTACGTGATCACGAGGGATGAGCTTCCCCAAGACCTATTTACTTCGTCCAAGAATGAAGCGGAGTAAATTACTTTGAACGTATCCGTAACTATACCGTCCCATCCAGCGTCGTAAAGTAACGAAGTAGTCTTCCTCTAACAAACAGCGGCCACCTCTGAAAATAACCAGGGTAGCCGCTGTTTATTTGTACCTCAAATGCTCCATATTTTATTCTCCCGTTTCGTTAATGTAGCTACTTTTCTAACCAAGAGACCATTATGAAAAAGGACCGTCTCCTCTCCGGCAGGAAAGTGGAAACGGCCCCGTTCTTTTATGCGAAACGAGTTAGTTCGTGGACCACAGCTTAATTCGGTCTTGGATATGCTTGGTAAAGGATTGTTCCATTTCTTGCACTCCAGCTTTCTCTAGTTCTGCCATATAGGCATCCCAAACCTTGTCGAAGTTTTCCGGTTTAGTCATGACAGCTTCCGGAATTCGTTTCCATGTAATATCCTTCATCTTGGCTCCAAGAATAACAGCCGGATCGTCATTGGGAAGAGACATTGTATATGCTGCTCCGTATGCTCTAGGCGGAAATTCCTCTTCCTTCGGGAATAGATCTTTCCAGTGCTCGATCTTATAAGCCTTAAGAACTTCCTTCTCCGACTTGTTGTAAGTCGCTGTCAGCAGTTCTGGATAACTACGAGTGAAATAGTTGCCAGTTGAGTCTTCGATGCCATCACCATAATGGACCGACAAGTTCCAATATAGACCGATTCCAGACTCTTTTTGGAAAGCCGCATTGTCATTGTTTATCCGTTCAAGTACAGCCGGAGTAATCGTCCGTTTGCCGTCTTTCATCGTGTAATGCTTTCCTTCAATTCCCCAGTTATTCAGGACTTGCCCCTCTTCCGATGCTAGAAAGTCGAGAAACTGGATAGCGCGTACCGGATCCTTGCATTTGCTAGAGATTGAGATTCCGTATCCCCCATCAAAGCCAGGAAGCCAGAAATTGGTATCCTTGTACTCCTTGCTCATGGTGACTGGATAATGACCGTAAGTCTGATCGAATTTGCCTTCCGCCTTCAGCGCATTTTGTCCGTCGCCATAGTCCCATTCTGGATCGGCCAGACCCAGTACGCGGCCTGAAGCCACTTTCGCCTTAAACTGGTCAGTCTTCTGCACAAAGCTTTCCGGATCAAGTAATCCAATGGCATTCATGTGATTCAACCAGCGAAAATATTCTTTTTCTTCCGGTCGACGGAAATGATAAGTCGCTTGGTGTGTTTTTTGATCGATGTAGTATTCACCATCGTCTGGTCCCCCTGTTGTTTGGAATCCTGAGTTCGTTACCTGGTACATATGCCAATCGTCCGCATTTAGGGACAGTCCGATATTTTTGTTGCCATTTTCATCCGTCGGATGCTTGGTTAGATAGTCCTTAATGACTTTTTCAAAATCCTGTACCGTACGAATGTCTGGGTATCCCGCTTCCTTGACGACACGGTGTTGGAGTTTAAATCCTACGTCGGGTTTGATTTTTTTCTCCTCGACAGCGGACCAGGTCGGAATCACATAGATCGATGGGTCGTCCAAACTGTACTTTGTCCGAACAAGCTTGTCACCCAGCATTTTTTTGATGTTCGGTGCGTGCTTATCGATCAAATCCGTCAAATCAATGATTGCGCCAGCATCGACAAGTTTGCCGACATCCGCCTTAGCAGCGATCAAATCAGGATAGTTTCCTGTGGCTGCAATCAACGAAATTTTTTGGACCGGGTCGCCGACAGCGAATTCAGCATCTAGAGTTACTCCCGTTTTTTCAGCGATGACCTTACCGACTTCATCCTTCATGCTATTCCAGTTTGTGCTGGAGTCTTCCGAGAAATAAGTAAGCGTGATGTCTCCTGTGGTTACGGCCTTGGTAGCATCAGATGCTTTATTACCGCCGCACCCTGCGAGCGTCGCGACTAAAGTTAATGACATTACGAAAGATACGACCATTCTATGTTTTCTTGGCTTCATGGAGCTAAACCTCCCTGTATAATGAATGTTTGCTGCTTCGTTTTAGCTTTTTACCGCTCCAAGTGTCATACCCTTAACAAAATATTTTTGTAGAAAAGGATAGACGATAAGAATCGGCACGGTAACAATGATGGTGATTGCCATTTTGACAGATTCAGGCGATACCTGTGCCATACGCTCCGCCATATTGGCAGCGTCCTGGGAATTGGTTGCGCTTGTTGTCGTGCTTTGCAAAATTTTCATCAATTCATATTGCAGAGTCGTCAACGATTCGTTGGACCCATTAAACAGATAAGTATCGAACCAAGAGTTCCATTGCCCAACTGCCAAGAAGAGCGCTACGGTCGCTAATGCCGGTTTGCAAAGAGGAAGGATAACGCGCCAGTAGATCGTGAAGTCGTTGGCACCATCCAGCTTGGCTGATTCCTGTAACGCATAAGGCAGGCCGTCAATAAAGGAACGAATAATGAAGACATTAAACGCACTTACAAGGCCTGGTAAAATATAGACGGCAAATGTATCAATTAAATGCAATTCCTTCATCAGGATAAAACCTGGAATCAACCCTCCGGAAACATACATAGTGACGGCCAGAAAGATGGAGATGAACCTTCTAGCTTGAAAATCACTTCGTGCAAGCGTATAGGCAAGCATCGAACCGCTGACCAAGCCCGCTACGGTGCCAATGACGGTTCGCAGAAAGGAGATCTTGAACCCAGTGATTAACCCCTCATAGGTGAAAATCAAATCGTAATTCTTTAAAGTAAATTGCCTTGGCCAGATGGTGATCCCACCTCTAATGGTGTCTACCGAATCGTTAAAAGAGATAGCCAGTACATTTAAGAACGGATAGATTGTTAGAGCGGTTACCACAATCATGAAAAGATAAACAACGACTTCTAAGATTCGATCTTGTGGTGATTTCGCCTTAAGCCAGTTGTTTAATCGGCCGACTGGCGTACTGCTTTTGACAGCCTCCATGTCCTTCATCCTCCTTACATAATACTCTCGTTGGTATAGCGCTTAAAGATTCCGTTAGCCGCAAACAATAGGATCAGGCTTATCACCGAATTAAAGATATTAATTGCCGTTCCGAAAGAGTAACGTCCCATCGCCAGACCATAATTAAGCGCATACAAATCAAGTACTTCAGAGTAATCAATGACCAGGTGATTGCCCAGCAAAAATTGTTTCTCGAATCCCGTACCGAGCAAATGACCAATCGACATAATCAGGAGAATGATAATGGTCGGCCGGATCCCTGGCAACGTGATATGCCACATTTGCCGGAATCGGCTAGCGCCGTCGACCCGCGCAGCCTCGTATAATTCAGGACCAATACCGGCGATGGCAGCCAGATAAATAATGGCGTTCCAACCTGTTTCCTTCCAGATGTCTCCGAAGGTTACAACCCACCAAAATAATTTACCTTGGGCCATAAACTGGATCGGCTGTTCGATGATGCCTAGACCCATGAACATATCATTCACGACACCGCCATCCGCTGAAAGCATTTTGGTGACAATGCCTGCAGCAACCACCCATGAAACAAAGTGCGGCAGATAAGATACCGTCTGAACAAATCGTTTTATAACCTGGATACGAACCTCGTTGAGCAGTAAAGCAAAGACAACCGGCACGATAAAACCGGCGATCAGTCCCATAAGACTCATAGCCAGCGTGTTCCGCAGCACTTGGTAGAAATGATCATCTCGGAACAAAGTACGAAAATGCTCCAAGCCCACCCACTTTTGCTCAAAAAAACTCAAACCGGGTTTATATTTTTGAAAGGCCATTGTCCAGCCCCATAGCGGCAAATACTGGAAGACAAAAACCCAAATAACAAACGGAATGGACATGTAGTAAAGATACCTCTGGCTTTTAAATACCTTCCAAGCATTCCTCTCCGTCTTTTTGTATGCCTTTTCCGAAACCACTGTTACCGCTTTCATTTTTTTCATCCCCTCTCTTAAAATCCATCATAAAACAGAGAGGAGTCCGCGCCCATACAACGGATTTCGGAAAAAATCATACACAAATTATGGATTTCTATATTCCGACGGTGAACGGCCTTCGTACCTTTTGAATTTGCTGTAAAAGTAGTTGACGCTTGTATAGCCCACGCTTTCAGCGACTTCGTATACTTTCATTCCCTGATCCAGCAGCTCCTTGGCCTTTTGGATGCGGACTCGGTCCAGATAGGTGTTGAAGTACTCCCCAGTCTTGTTCTTGAAAAGCTGGCCTAAATAGGCGGTACTGTAGTTTAGTAGTCCGGCTAGCGTTTCCAGCCTCAGATTGTCCGCATAATGCCTATGAATGAAGTCGATCATTTTCTTGAATTCCTGCTCCTTTCCACGGTGTTCGGAGTCTTTTCCCAATGCTAGTAGGAAACGGTGGGTCTCTTCCAAAAGATCATCTAGGTTATCATGCTGGTATATCCCATTCAAAAAGCGGGAAACTGCTTCCGTCTCTTTCAACTCAATGCAGAAACCCGCGGTCAGCTTGTGAATGACTGCATTGGACAGAAAGAAGAAGGATTCTTTAACAGATTTCTCATCTTGCCCCTGTTTGAGAAAAAATGCTGCCGCCTCTTTCAACAACGATAGTACTATAGCCTGGTTTCCTACCTCCAGACTGTAATACAGGCGGAAGATGAAATCCTCCATCATTTCTTCGGCTTTATTGACGGACAATCGGGGAGAATCCAGCGAGGACGAAAAGAGAGGATACGGATCTATCAGTCGGTTCTTCTCGCTGAAAAAAGCTTGTTTTACTGCTTTCTGGGCCTTAAAAAAAGATTTGCAAATATCTTGGGGAACAGACACTCCCCCTCCGGTTGCAGCAACGAACCGTCCATTACCCACGGCGTTACGAATCTCGTTATACAGACTTTCACGTCGTTTTCTCCCGCGCAGCAGCTCGTTGAGCAGAAGAACCGTATACGGGGGAATCACAGTTACAAGCCCCATCATCTGCCCTTCTATCTTTGGTTTTAACTCAATCGAAAGCCGATTTACCACATCGGCACGATCCACTTCAGAAACACGCGGGTAGACGACTACGACTTCATAGCTGGTCCACAACAAATCCGCTTCTTTTGCCTTACTTCTCAATTTGGCAGGATCCTCAGTTTTCTCTTGCGGGATGAGCAGGCTATGCAGGCAAAAATCACGACTCATAATCTCCCTCTCACGCCACTCTCCTTGAAGTCGCTCCTCTTCAATCCGCTCGCGTATCCGCTTTAAGTTGGCCGACATTTCAGCGACGTCCACCGGTTTAAGGAGATAGCCGACAACCCCGTATTTGATCGCTTGTTTGGCATACTCGAAGTCGGCATATCCACTGAGAATCATAAAATGCAAATGATGACCGTCAGATGTCAAGTGCTCAATCAACTGTAAACCATCCATAACCGGCATGCGGATATCGACAATTACGACATCGGGAGTCTTTTCCTCAATGACTTTCAATGCTTCTTTTCCATTAGCTGCCGCAGCAATAACGATAAATCCGAGACTTTCCCATGGAATCAGCGTTTGAAGGCCTTGACGAAGCTTCGGTTCATCATCAACGATCACTACCTTAATCATTTGGATTCCCTCCAGGAATGAAAAACTGAATACAAGTGCCTTTCCCAGGCTCGCTCTCGATTTTTAAGGCACTAGAAGCCCCATACAGTAAGACGAGACGATCGTTTACGTTTCGCAATCCAATCCGCTGGACCTCCTGTTCATGTAGGGATGCAGCAAGCTCTTCCCGTATAAGAGCGAGACGATCGGCCGTGAAACCGGCCCCGTTATCACGTACCATAACTCGGACCCCCTCCAGGATTTCCTTTACTTTCACTTCAATGACAGCTCCTTCTGCTCGGTTATCCAGGCCATGCACAATAGAATTCTCCACCAAAGGTTGAATAATCAACGGCGGGACCAACATCTCCTCCAAATTCGGATCAACCGTTAAACGATAATTCAAACGGTCTTCATATCGAAACTTTTGAAGATCAAGATAACAGCTAACCCGCTCAAGTTCTTTGCGTAGCGGAATCTTATCATTACCAGCCTCCAGACTGCTGCGAAGCATCGTGCTCAGCTGCCATACTGCCTCAGCAATATCGTCCTGTTTGCGAATGTGGGCCTCCATTCTGATGGACTCCAACGAATTGAAGAGAAAGTGCGGGTTAATCTGGCTGGCCAGCATTTTAAATTTGATCTCGTTTTGTCTTTGCTCTACGAGATTTTTCTGACGATTCGTTTCTTGGACCTCCTGCACCAAATTGTTCACGCTGCTGACGAGCGCGTTAAATTGCCTTGATAGTATACCGACTTCATCTTTTCCGTCGATATGGAGAAATGTTTCCCATGAGCCCGCGCCAACTTTGGTCATATGTTTGCTCAAGCGGAGAAGCCTTCTGGATAATAGCGAAGCAGAAGCATAGATAAGTAAGACTGCAAACATCAGGCTGGCCGTGATCACGATTCCGCCAAGCCATATCACTTGATTGGCATCGCGGGTGATCTCTGAAACGGAAAAGATGGAAATGACGCGAAGTCCGTTCCAGCTGTTCTGTGGAATTAGATTTGCAATAACCACTTTTGACGCTTTTCCGTTGATGAACGTGTTGTAACTTCCTTCCTGATTAAAAAGTATATTTTCGTCAGCATGAATTTCGGAAAGATTCTTCCCGAACAACTTTACTTCATTAGACGCGACGATCTGATTTCGGTTATCTACGATCAAGGTAGGGAACGATTCCTGCTCTAGGATTGAATTTAATTGGCGCTTGTTTACATTCATGACCAGAACTCCTTTTCGCCCTAGTGAATCCACTGAGAATGAACGAATTAGACTGAGATAATCGGAACCGTCCCTCTCATCCTTGATTAAATCCCATCCGGCCAAACCTTTCTGATCTATAGCCTCCTTGTACCAATCTGCGGTTGTGATCGTATCGTCAGGCTGGATAAATTCCCAATTGTTAAGCGCTCCTGGATTAGCGACATAGACACGGATGCCGGATATCTCTTTGTATAACTGGAGGTAGTCACGAATATCCGTATACCCCCGGTATGCCTGAATGACTTCGAGGTAGCTGTTATACTTTTGGCTGGCCACCATCTTCATCCGGCTGTCATTGGTTAGCCGGTACGAGATGTCCAGCGGAACTTTAATCAGTTCTCCTGTACGATTTCGGACCCTTTCAACATTGTTGGATGCTTGCATAAAGGCGTTCTTAATGACAATCTCTCGAAGCCTCCCGGTCAGAAACAGACCGCATAACAGCAAGGGAAGAACGGCTACCGAAATGAATGTAAGCGTCATTTTCTTCCTCAGTTTCATGTCATTCATCATTCGTATAAAAAACAAGGCTTCCCCCCTCTCAGATCAGTGCGGCTGCTACGCGCAAAATGCCCCTTTTCATATAAAAAGGGGCATAACCTAATCGATTGTTTTTTCTCTTTTGGCAGTTTACTGTTGTACTGATCCTTTAGACCTTGCCGGACTTTATTGCCCGGAGCCTGAACCATCCACTTTCATAGTCTTTCTGTCTGTAGACAAGAGGAAGCCCCAACTTCATAAGCCTATCCCCCCCATGGATAGACTTTTGCCCGCTATTTCCTGACTGAACTTCATATTCGAGTTCTGGATTAAGTCCGTCAAGGCGGAGGGCTCGCCAAGGCGCGTTCGGGACAGCCATCACTTGGAAATAGTAGACGATGGCATCCTCTTGGTCTTCAGAAACAAACATCCAAGCCGACTCGTTATTTTCAAACGGACTCTTTAGGCGATACAAGTCACCCTTCTGTACTAAACCACGAATCTGCTTGTAGACTGCGATTTGGCGTTTGACCGTCTCTTTTTCCTCATCGGTGAATTTCGTGAGATCAAGCTCATATCCAAAATTCCCGGACATGGCTACATCACCTCGAAAATCAAGGGGCGTTATGCGTCCAACTTGATGGTTCGGAACTGCCGAGACATGCGCCCCGGTTGCGCTTACAGGATAGACAAGGCTAGTTCCATATTGAATCTTCAGGCGTTCCGCCGCATCGGTATTATCACTAGTCCAGACTTGAGGCATGTAGTAAAGCATGCCTGGATCAAAGCGTCCTCCGCCACTTGAACAGCTCTCGAAAAGAATATGCGGAAATTCAGTGGTGACGCGCTCCAATAGCTCATACAATCCAAGAACATAGCGATGGGCAGTTTCGGATTGGCGTTCCGGCGGCAGAGCAGCGGAACCGATTTCCGTCAGGCAGCGGTTCATATCCCATTTCACGTAAGAAACCGGCACGCTGGAGAAAATGGCAGCCAGCGAATCGTAGATGAAATCGCGCACTTCCTTGCGAGTATAGTCCAGCACTAGTTGCCATCTGGCTTCGCTGCGCCTCCGTCCCGGAACGTGAAGGCACCAGTCCGGATGCTCCCGGTACAACTCACTGTCTGGAGAGATCATCTCTGGCTCAAACCAGAGCCCGAACTCAAGACCCAGCTGATTGATACGTTTCGCAACATCCGCAAGTCCGTCTGGCAGCTTCCGACGATCCTCGTACCAATCGCCAAGAGACGAATTGTCGGAATCTCGTTTTCCGAACCAACCGTCATCTAAGACAAATAGTTCGATGCCTAGCTCAGCCCCCTCTTTCGCGATCGATACCAACTTATCTGCATTGAAGTCAAAATAGGTAGCTTCCCAGTTGTTGACCAGAATAGGTCTTTCTTCGTCCCGATATTTCCCTCGGCAAAGTCGAGTCCGATACAAGCGATGATACGTCCGCGACATATCTCCCAGGCCTTGACCGGAGTAAACCATAACGGCTTCTGGCGTTTGGAAACTCTCCCCTGGGCTCAGTAACCACGAAAAGTCAAAGGAGTTCACGCCGATGTTAAACCGTGTGGAGCCAAATGAATCCATTTCTGCTCCCGCCTCAAAGCCCCCGCTATACACAAGGCTAAAGCCGAATGCCTCGCCATAGCTTTCCGTTGTCTCCCGAGTGACCAATGCAGTAAAAGGGTTGAGTTGATGGCTGCTCATGCCCCTTTTACTATCAATTCGGGTTTCACCTTGAAGAATCGGTTTGCGGGTAATATTCCCTTCCCGAGCCCATGCTCCCGAAAGATACATGAATTCCAAATCGCTTTTACCCGAAAAATCGACACTGGCACTTAGTGCACGAAGGAGCCTAAGATTCTTTTCCCCCGCATTACTCAAACGAGCCGAACGAGCGATTACGTTTCGATCCGCGAAGACGGTGTAAAGAAGAACCACTTTAAGACCTGAAAAGTCATCTTTTAACTCCAGTTCCAACGTATCCGCTTCGTCTTCATTCTCGGTATATACGGCCGGAAGCCCGGTTAATGATGGCTTTCCCTTCATGATCCGGTAACCATCGTACTTTAACTCCGTGATACGGGTTCCATCCTCAAGTTCTACTTGATACGCCGGGTTACGGAAGTCTCCACTCCCATACTGCGGATACTCTTGCGGAAGCCGATCCAATCCAGCCGTCGCAGAAGTGTGAGGCAATAGATCGGCCGTTGATTCGCGATGCTTCAGCCTATCTCCCCAGTATACATGCACAGGAAATCCATCCACAACCTGAATAATATAACTCATGCCCGACGACTGTAGATGAAACAGCCCCGTTTGCTCTTGAACAATGATACCCATTGGGAAAATAACCCCTCTCTTAGATAATAATCATCGGAGATCCACACCAAAAAGGCACTTAGAAGAATCTTTATGTAGCAGGCATCAACTAAGCTCATATGGTGTAAAGCTTGATAAGATCCAACAATATAGCAGCAGGTTCTACAGAAATCATATATTAATTTTAGATATGAAGTACATGGCATGGTGCTCACTATTTATGTTATAATGCTTGATAATTTACATAAGGAGATTTTACCGTGATAGAGTATTTGCCACGTAGTAAACAGCACTCTGAATTGTATCTAACTCAGTTTGGTATAGAGAAATGCATACCCAGTCACTTTTTTGGACCTGCGATAAGAGATCACTATTTGCTCCATTATGTTTTGGACGGAGAGGGTACCTTCGAGGTTGGCGGGTTCAGTTATCGCTTGCGGAAAGGACAGTGGTTTCTAATCTGCCCCCAAGTCATCACTTATTATCAAGCCGATGTGGTGAATCCTTGGTCTTATTGCTGGTTTGGTTTTAACGGGGTACTGGCAGAAACACTCCTCAAGCAAGCAGGCCTAACGATGACGCGTCCAATCCTCAACTTTGAAGGAGACCATTTGATTTATCAGTATTTGCAGCTCATGAACGAATCAAGTGGATGCCATAAAGCTCGGGAAACCAGACTGACCGGTCTGCTATGCCTAATGTTATCGGAGCTTATAGAGTTCGGTCCGGTAACACCTCCTGAACAAAAGGAAAGCCGGGCGGAAATTTACGTGGAAAAAGTGAAGGATTTTATCGAAATGAATTATGCTCAGAAGATTACCATTGAGCACATTGCAAATTTTATCGGACTCAATCGGAGCTATTTATGTTCGTTATTCAAACAACAAGTGAACACAAGCATTCAGGATTATTTGGTTCGCTATAGGATCAACAAAGCATGTGAAATGATGGGAAACGCTGAACTTTCGATCGGTGATATTTCCCGTTCAGTCGGCTATAACGATCCTTTACTCTTCTCGAAAATTTTTAAAAAGATAAAGGGATTCTCCCCCAAACACTATCGAATCGAAACCCATGCTCAAACTCAAGCCGACTACTAACAAAAGAGGTCAACCCGAAAAACTGGCTGACCTCATAAGTTTATTTTGTTGTAGTTTGTCCTTCCAAATAAGAAACCGGCTCTTTAACTTCTACTTTGGTACCGCCAAATTCATCTTTAATGAATTTTTGAGTATCCTCGTTATGATAGAGATCCGCTAACTTTTGCAGCCCTTTGTTATTTGCCTTATCAGATGAAGTCACCAGAACGTTAATATTATTTTTGGTTGCCTGACTGATTTCCTCATGGAACAAGGAATCTTTCAGTACATTCAGGCCCCCTTCTAAAGCAATCGTATTCCCAATCAGCACCAAGCCTACATCTTGAATCACTCGTGGGCCTGTTTTGTCATCAATGAGTTCAAATTTCAGGTTTTTAGGATTGCTAGTAATATCATTGACTGTACCCAAGGCATCATTAAAGTCAGCCTTAAGCTTGATCAAACCGGAGGCTTCCAATAACTTCAAACCTCTTGCCGTATTCGCCGGGTTATCTGCCAAAGCTACCAGAGCCCCGTCAGTCACTTCATCGATGCTTTTGAATTTTTGCGAATAAATCCCCATCGGCTCCAGATAGGTTGTGGCTATCGCCTTCAAATCGGCTTTGCTCTCTTTGTTATAGCTAACCAGGTACGCCCATGATTGGAATGCATTCACGTCTACTTCGCCTTCTTTGGTTGCATTGTTCGTTTCGATTCCACCGTTAATTTCTTTCACTTCAATGTCCAGCTTGGCATCCTTGGCGGCCTGGGACTGGGCAATATGCTTCCATATCTGGGCGTCAGAGCCCATGGATCCGATGACTACTTTTTGCGTTTCCGAACCGGAAGCGGCGCCGGAGCCATTGCTGTCCGAACTTTTAGTACCACATCCTGCGGCAATTAATAATAAACTAATCCCTAATAGTAAAACGAACGATTTTCTCATGTTGTTTTCCCCCAGATCATGCTAGTATGCTAGTGCATCGTCATTCCACCTGTAACATTAATCGCTTGTCCTGTCATGTATGCAGAGAGCGGACTTGCCAGAAACAGCACTACATTGGCAACATCCTCCACCTCGGCCGTTCTCCCCAAAGGGACCTGTGAACAATCTTCTTCGTATATTTCTTGAGCGGTCATTCCGCGAATGACGCCTCCTTCAATCCGTTCACGATGCTTCATCGGCGTTTCTACAATGCCAGGGCAGACCGCATTTACCAAAATATTTTGCCGGGCAAGCTCAATGGCCATCACCTTGGTCAAGCCGAGAACCGCATGTTTGGAAGCACAATATCCGCCCATCGCCCGATATCCATTTTTTCCAGCCTGCGAAGCCATTTGAATAATTCGTCCTGCTTTACGAGCAGCCACCATTTCTTTGGCAAAACGTTTGGACGTTACATATAATCCGGTTGAATTGATCGAAAATACTTTCTCCCAATCAGCCAACTCACTATCAATGACATAATCCATCGTAGAAGTACCCGCGCAGTTCACCAATATATCAGGAACTCCCGCTTCGCTGATTAGTAAATCGCACCATCTTTCGATATCATCCGGTTTGGATATGTCCAATTGAGTTTCAACCAACTGTGGATTGACCACTCTATACGGCTCTTCATAAGAGATATCAGCAGAAATCACTTTAGCTCCGCTTTGAATGAAAAGCTCTACAATTCCCTTGCCTATGCCTGACTTACCGCCTGTCACTACCGCTGTCTGATGAGATAGGTCAATCGAAATCATAGATTTTACAATACTCTTTCGAAAGGATCGCGGCTAATGCCTGCTTCCAATACAATTTTCACATATTCCTGCGCAGAGAAAAGGGAGTGGTCCTTGTAGTTCCCACATTCCAAAGCAGTAACAGCCGGGACCTCTGTCGTTTCCAGAATTCTTTTCAAGGTTTTTTCCAAAGCGAGTGCAATTTCCTCAGGCTCATGTTCATTCCATAAAATCAAGTAGAACCCCGTTCTGCATCCCATAGGAGAGATATCAATAATTCCTTTGATTTCATCTCTCAGATACGTGGCTAATAAGTGCTCCAGCGTATGTACAGCTGCTGTCGGAAGTGCATCTTCATTGGGTTGCAAAAATCTCAAGTCATACTTTTGTACTGTGCTTCCTTTTTCGTCATGCTCTACTCCCGCTGCTCTTACATAAGGAGCCTTTACAATCGTGTGATCTAATTGAAAACTTTCTACTTTTGCCATTTTTCTTTTCCTCTTTTCTGTAATTTATATTTTTAATCTAATGATGGATACTCTACATTTGTGATTTTTTTCAAAGAATTAAATGCTCCAAATCAGCATTTTTGTAATTATACATCGGATTACTCGGTTTTACCACTATAATTCTTGTCGTATTTCTTTTTTTCTTTGTCCGTCTCTCCTTTGCCTGTAGGTTTTGACATAGTGTACAATGTATACGATAATGCATTTTTACGAAAAAGATCGAGGACATCATAAGCCTCATTTAGGAGAATGCTCTGTGAATGAACCGGATTGGAAGCACCTGAATGCTGTCCCATTACCCTTGCAGGAATTTCAGCTACAGCTGGATCAAAACAGTGTTGACGCCAAGCAACTAGAGGAGTGGAGAAAGATTCCCGTCCTTTATCAGCTGGCTCTGGAAGAATTAAAGAATAAAATTAAGCTGATCCAGACGGAATGGAAGCTGTTAGACGGTTTTAGCCCGATTGAACATATTAAAACCCGAATCAAAGAGCCCCACAGCATCGTGGAAAAGGTTCGGCGCAAAGGGCATGAAGTGACCTTGGACAATATATTGCGTGAAATTCATGATATCGCGGGGATGCGTGTGGTATGCGCCTTTGTGAAAGATATTTATCGTCTGATGGATCATCTACACACTCGGGAAGACATTCGTATTCTGGAGGTCAAGGACTATATAGCCCATCCTAAGCCCAACGGCTATCAGAGCCTGCATGTCATTGTGGAAATTCCACTGATCCTGTTTGAGGGCACACGTTGGATCAAGGTTGAAATTCAATTGCGTACATTGGCTATGGATTTCTGGGCCAGTATGGAGCATATTTTGTATTATAAGTTCGATAAGAAAGTGCCTGAACATGTCGTTAATGGATTGACCGAAGCCGCACGTGCAACCTACGAGCTGGATCAGAAAATGCTGAAGTTGCGCGGCGAAATTTTATCGCTTAGCGAGGAACAGGATGCGGAAGAAACCCCGGAGAAACCATCCGAAGAGTCGTCCATGAAGACACTCTCCCTCCCCGCAGATCACGCCACTTCACGGCCACAAACCTGCTAAGTTTTTGTGTGTAAGATAACTTAAGAATTCCGTCGAGGCTGCAAAAACGTTGGTTCAGTCTTACGCTGAATTCTGTAATGTACAAAAAAAGAGCCATCAAAACCACGTTCATCATGGTTTTGATGGCTCTTTTACACATTTTTTCGATCAAATATTACTGTTTCTCACGGATTTCTGTGCTGATTTTCTCAACGATGTCCGCAATGCTGAGTGATCCCAGATCGCCTTCGCCGCGTTTACGAACCGCTACAGTACCGGTTGTTTTTTCATTTTCCCCGATAACGAACATATATGGAACCTTCTCTAGTTGCGCCTCGCGGATTTTATAACCAAGCTTCTCATTGCGAGTATCCACTTCGACGCGCAGACCCGCTTTCAGCAACGCATCCTGTATCTCATTAGCAGTCTCGATATAGTTCTCGGATACTGGCAACAGCTTCGCATGAACAGGAGCCAACCATAATGGGAATGCACCTGTAAAATGCTCAGTCAGGATGCCCATGAAGCGGTCAATTGAACCGTAGATGGCACGGTGAATAACGACTGGACGGTGCTTTTGGTTGTCCTCGCCCACATAAGTGAGGTCGAATTTTTCAGGCATTTGGAAGTCCAATTGGATCGTTCCGCACTGCCAGCTGCGTTTGAGCGCATCGAGAATGTGGAAGTCAATTTTTGGACCGTAAAATGCTCCATCTCCCGCATTAATACGGTAGTTTATGCCCAGGTGATCCAGCACGTTTTGCAGAGCTTGTTCCGCTTGATCCCACAGTGCTGGCTCGCCCATAAAGTCATCTGGACGTGTGGACAATTCCACTGTGAAGTCAAAGCCAAACACACTATACATTTCGTTAATCAGCTTAATTACGTCTGAAATCTCTTGTTCAATCTGACCTGGTGTGACAAAAATATGCGCATCATCCTGACAGAATGTACGAACACGCATCATACCGTTCAACGCACCGGACAGCTCATGGCGATGCACTTGTCCAAATTCGGCTATACGAATTGGCAGATCGCGATAAGAATGAAGCTCATTTTTAAACACAAGCATATGCCCTGGGCAGTTCATCGGTTTCAGAGCAAATGTAGTTTCATCCACTTCGGAGAAGTACATGTTTTCCTTGTAATGCTCATAGTGTCCCGATTGTTCCCACAGCCGGTTGTTCATCATCAGCGGTGTACGTACTTCCTCATAGCCATGCAGACGTTGAATGTCACGGGAGTAATCTTCCAATGCAGTGCGGACAACCATACCTTTAGGCAGGTAGAACGGCATACCCGGTGCTTCTTCGGAGAACATGAACAGTTCCAACTCTTTACCCAACTTGCGATGGTCACGTTTTTTTGCTTCCTCCAGCAAATGCAGGTGCTCATCCAGTTGTGCTTTTTTCGGGAATGCTGTTCCGTAGATACGTTGCAGCATCTTGTTGTTGGAATCGCCTCTCCAGTATGCACCCGCTACACTCAACAGTTTAAAAGCTTTGATGCGGCCAGTAGATGGCAAATGTGGGCCACGACACAGGTCAAAAAATTCGCCTTGGTCATAAATTGTAATTTCCGCTTCTTCCGGCAAATCACGAATCAGTTCCAGCTTCAGTGGGTCTTCCAACTCTCCAAAAATACGAGTGGCTTCCTCACGGCTGACCACACGACGTGTAATCGGCAGATTTTCCTGTGCGATCTTCGTCATTTCCTTCTCAATCTTGGCCAAGTCGTCAACGGACAATGGGTTTTCAATATCAATGTCATAGTAGAAGCCGCTGTCGATGACCGGACCGATACCCAGTTTCACGTTTTTCTCACCGTAAATGCGTTTGAGCGCTTGAGCGAGCAAATGCGCTGTACTGTGGCGATAAATTTCCAGACCGTCTGCACCGTCCAGCGTAATGATTTCAAGGTCAACGTTCTGGTCCAAAACGGTGTTCAGGTCTACAGCCTTCCCATTCACTTTACCTGCTACGGCGTTCTTTTTCAGCCCGGAGCTGATCGAACCCGCCACATCGGCGATCGTTACGCCCTGCTCGTACTCGCGTACGGCTCCATCCGGCAATTTCACTTGAATACTCACGATTAAAGCCTCCATTCAAATTGTGTGCTATATCAAAAATTGAACGCAAAAAAACGCCTCTCTCCCTCAAGGGACGAGTGCGTTCAGCTCGTGGTTCCACCCTAGTTCGGCCCGCTCCTGTGCGTACATTCATGTTCATCGGAACATGCTCATGCACACATGCGTGACCCTCCATTGGTATCCGTTAACGGGGATAAAGCGGTAGGCGCTTACTGATGTCACTGCCAGATTGCACAGCTACATGTTCAACGTCACGGCTACAAAGGGGTAACTTCACATGCGGTTGCCGGAAAAGCTCTCAGCCTCGTCTTTTCTCTCTGAACGGCCCTTCAAGGAAATCATGTCTTTGGTCAATGCCTTGAATATCACTATATGCTACAGCATTATAGATCAAATTCGCAGGTATTTCAAGTGGGCGTTTATGTATCCATATTTACACAGCTCTGAAAACACTATAATATACACTTATCTAGACGACACCGTACAGAAAGGGAGAAGGAGAGATGCCTAGAATTATTGTCACAGAAGAACAATGGATTCGGAAAGGAATCGAACGTTTTGAACAGGGTGGAATTGATCAACTCGTAGTTGAAAAAATGGCCGTTTCTTTGGGGTGCAGTAAGAGCAGTTTTTATTGGTATTTTAACAATCGCAGCAGCTACATTAGACAGATTGTGGAGACATGGAAGGAACAGACGACACAACAGGTGATTGCAGCGTCCATCATCCATGCTGCTGCAGATGAGCGGATCAAAGAGTTGTTAACCCAGATGTTCGGGAAGACGAAACGAGGAGATTTTCTGTTTTATCTGCGAAAACTGTCATTGAAGGATGATAGTTACCGTTCCTTGCTCGATGAAGTTGAACAGATGAGAATGGAGTTTATGAAAGAGCTTTTAATACAGAAGGGAATGCAGGCAGAGAAAGCCTTTCAGAGATCATGGATGTTGTACCATTACTACTTAGGCTGGTATGAGCGTCACAAGCAAGAGACATTAAGTGACGAAGCCATTCAACAGCATATTCACATGATTTGGACAGAGTGGATTTCGAATGAACCCAATTAAGGAGGATGTGGGATGTTGGAATTACTTACATGGGCAGTTGGCGGAATTCTATGGGTACTGAGCGGCATGCATTTATATTGGGTATTCGGCGGACAAAAAGGCGCTAAGGCAGCGATCCCAAGCACGGGAACGGATTTACTCTTTAAACCCTCCAAAATAGGGACATCGACCGTTGCCATTTTACTAGCTTTAGCCGCTTGGTTCGTCCTAGAACTAGGTGGAGTTACACAATTCCTGTTTTTCAGGTCCTTTCATTCCTACGGTGCAGGCTTGTTGTCGTGCGTATTTATTTTACGTTCTATAGGAGATTTCAAATGGGTAGGGTTCTGCAAGAGAAAGAAAGGAACCGTTTTTGCAAAATGGGACAGTGTGCTCTATTCGCCCCTTTGCTTTCTCTTGGGAACAGCCATTTTAATCATTATGTTTTTGCGTACGGCATAACTTAAAGCTGACCTCTATCAGGTGGTTTGTTTCTTTCGCACATCTCCACTCGTTTCTTTCTCAGTGAAAAAGTACAGCAAAGCCAGCACAGGCAGGACGACTCCAATCAGAGCACTGAAATTCCAACCTCCTAACGCATACGACCAACCACCTAATGATGATCCAATCGCTCCGCCTATGAAAAAAATAGACATGAATAATCCATTCAAACGCCCTCTCGCTTCACTTCCCAAGGAGTAAATCACACGCTGTCCAAGTACAAGATTTCCCGATACAGCCATATCCAGTGTAATCGCTGAAATAAAGAGAAGTACGAGTGCAACCGTCGAATGACTTTGAAAAAGATAGATGAGTAAAAAAGACAAGGCTGCAATGATCATAGCTAACCCGGTTAATACTTTACTCCAGCCTTTATCCGCCAATCTCCCGGCAATCGGAGCAGCTACCGCACCACCTACGCCTACTAAAGCAAACAATGCAATCCCTTGTTGGGACATTCCGAAATCATCCGCCAAACGTAGAGGAACAACAGTCCAAAATAGGCTGAATGCACCAAATAGGCAGGCTTGATAGAGGGCACGGCGACGCAATGCAGGCGTTTGTTTTAGAAGAGTACCTAACGAGAAAATCAATTTACTGTAAGATACCGTAGGCACAGGCTTGCGTTCTGGAAGAGCTCGCGAGAGCAGAATCGTCAACAGCGTCAAGACAATGGCTGACAAAATAAATACGGCTTGCCACCCCCAGATGCTGGTGATAAAGCTTGCTACTGGCCGTGCGAACATAATGCCTAGCAAGAGTCCGCTCATGACATTCCCAACAACGCGGCCGCGTTGCTCTTCGGATGCTAAATAGGTGGCGTACGGCACCAGTATTTGGGCTACCACAGATCCAATTCCAATGAACAAGGATGCGGTCAGGAACAACGGGGCATTGGTAGCAAAAGCGGCAACAACCAATGCACAGACTGTAATGATTAGCGATACGACCATGAGCCGTCGATTTTCGATAATGTCGCTGAGCGGTACGATAAATAGCAATCCCACCACATAGCCGATTTGAGTCAAGGTGACAATGAAGCCCGCGGCTGTAGAAGAAAGACCCATAGCAATATGAATAGGTCCTACAAGGGTTTGAGCATAGTACAGGTTGGCAACAATAAGGCCGCATGCGGCTGCTAACAAAAACATCATCCAATTTGAGATACGGTTACTTTCTAAGGCTTGTTGTTCTCTTTGCATGATAATCCTCCTCATTAATTTAAATACTAAACGTATAGTTCATTAATTCGATAGTTAAATAATATACTGAACGTTTCGTTTTGTAAATAGGCAAAATCAACTTTTTATTTTTATATGGTATTTGATATACTGAACGTATAGTTTATTTTTTGTGGTTACTTATATCTATTAAGAAGGTGAGCATTCCAGTGCAGAGCAAAAGAGGACGTCCACGTAATGTCGAGACGCATAAATCTATCCTTAACGCTTCCTATGATTTACTGTTGGAGCAAGGCTTTGGGGCGGTTACGGTAGAAAAAATTGCTGAACGAGCGAAAGTTAGCAAAGCCACCATTTATAAATGGTGGCCTAACAAAGCTGCCGTAGTGATGGATGGTTTCCTGTCAGCCACCATAGCAAGATTGCCCGTGCCCGACACGGGCTCTGTATTAGATGATATTCTCATTCATGCCACAAATTTAGTGCGGTTCTTAATAAGTCGAGAGGGTAAAATCATTACGGAGTTAATAGGCGAAGGGCAACTTGATTCAGGATTGTCAGAGGCATACCGGACCCGATATTTCCACCCTCGGCGACTTGAGGCCAGGCTTCTTATTGAGCGCGGAATGGAGCGCGGAGAATTGAAGGAAGATCTCGATATTGAATTATGTATCGATCTCATTTATGGGCCCGTTTTTTATCGATTGTTGGTAACCGGTTATCCATTAGACGACTCCTATGTACGACAATTAGTCATGAATGCGTTCAAAGGAATTGGCTTGGACTGAATGACGTGGCATCAAGCAGCCCTCACAGAGTATCCTCTGTGAGGGCTGCTTTTTCTTTTACCTGCCACGATCCTCTGGCTAGTTCCTGATTTGTTTATTCGTCAGGGTCTATACTAATTTTTTGCAGCAGGTCGATCAGAAGGTCCTCTTCCTCTTCGGATAGATTGTGGACAAGGCTGACATTGGACTCATCCAATATTCCTTGTAGGACAGGGGAAAATTCTAGCGCCTTGGCTGTAGGAGACAAAAGATGGGAACGGCGGTCATTTGGGTCTGTTTTCCGTTCAATATAGCCTGATTCCTCCAATTGTTTCACAGAGCGCGCCGTGGTTGCCTTGTCAAACTTAAGTTCATTCGTCAACTGCTCTTGTGTAATGCCCGGCCGCTGCAAAATGAGCTTTAAAAAGCTGTGTTGTCCTCCACTGCCGATTCCGTAAGGAGTCAGTTTTTTGGACAATATTTTTTGATTACGACGGTACAGGTGGGAAATTAGCTTTCCAATCGGTTGTTTTTTTCTCATCAAATACACCTCATTGGCTTAAAAATGACACATCCCCAGTTGGGACCAAAGCAAAGTTTACAATAATATTGTTGCACACGCAACTAATTTGCTGTACACTAGAACCGTTCATTTAGTTGCGCGTGCAACTAAATGAAAATTGTCAACGATAACGAGGTGTAATGATGAGTTCAACTGCTACAACGGCTACAACCTATCAAGAGAATATCGAAGTCCAGAAGAAACGTTGGCTGATTTTAATTGTTTTGAATCTGTTTACATTTATGTCCACATTGGATGGAAGCATCGTCAATATCGCTCTTCCTGTGTTGTCTCGCACATTACATTTACCCGTAGCACAGATTGAATGGGTGACAACCGCCTATTTAATGGCGATATGTACCGCTATTTTATTTTTTGGCAAGCTTGGAGATATCGTCGGTAAAATCAAAATATTTAAAATCGGCACAATCGTATTCATTCTTGGCTCCCTATTGTGCGGTCTTAGCTCTTCGCTCTCTATGCTGCTGATTTCCCGCATTATTCAGGCGATTGGGGCGTCCATGACCATGGCAAACAGCCAGGGGATTGTGACAGATGTCTTCCCCTCCAATGAACGGGGCAAAGCACTTGGCCTCATTGGAACCTTCGTTTCTCTAGGTAGTATCGCCGGGCCAAGCTTGGGCGGTATTATTGTCTCCTCGCTCGGCTGGCAGTACATTTTCTGGGTCAATGTACCGATAGGATTGGTCGCTGTCTTTCTTGGCTGGAAGCTTCTGCCGAAGGATTTGATCAAGGTGAAAGATAAAATTGACGTTCCCGGTAGCTTGGTATTTGCTATTTTTATTCTCACTTTGTTCGTCGGATTGTTGCTGGGACAACAGGTCGGGTATGGCGACAAACGTATCGTTGCTTCGCTGGTGATGGCTGTAGTTGCTTTTGCCATGTTTATTCGATTGGAACTTCGTCGTCCACAGCCACTGCTACAGCTCGCGCTATTCAAAAATCCGTTATTTTCGCTCAGTATTTTGTGTGCTTTTCTGGTGTTCGTCGCTAACTTTTGCTTTAACATCATTTCACCTTTTTATGCGCAGAATATGCTGAACTTGTCGCCTTTTCATGCCGGGTTCCTGCTGATGTTGTTCCCCATCTCTATGGTTATTGTGGCCCCACTCAGCGGTGCGCTTTCCGATAAAATCGGGTCTGAACTGCTCACATTCGCGGGGCTGGTCGTTATGGTCATTGCCCAGATTGGATTGGCCCAACTGCATGCAGGCAGCTCCATCCCGCTCGTGGGTCTGTGGATTGCCATGCTGGGCATTGGCAGTGGTTTATTCCAATCGCCGAACAACTCGCTGATTATGTCCACGGTACCCCGCACACAGCTCGGCTCAGCCGGTAGCGTCAATTCGCTGGTTCGCAACGTCGGTATGGTTGTGGGGATCACCTTGGCCACATCAATCCTCTTTTATATTATGAGTAAAGAGGCTGGTTATCGGGTCACCGGCTTGGTCCCGGGTCATCCAGAAATTTTTCTGGCAGGCATGCATGTAGTCTTTATGACGTCTGCGTCCATCTGTCTTGTGGCGGCATTGTTAACAGGCTGGCGGCTGATCGGGGCTAGACGGGTAAGAACGCAGCAAGAAAAGGGATAAAGAGTAACATTTACAATTTTAAAAATGGGATACAAGGGTGGAGCTCACATGAAACATTACTATGCATGCGGAACAAAATTGATGGTAAAGGAGTGTGAAGGCGAAGGCCCTATAAGCGTTGCGATGCGAAAATGATGAAAAAGATGTCTTTACAGGTAATTGAATTGCTAAACCGCAAGATGGCTGCTCTTTCCAAGGAACCCTCTTGCGGGTCCCTACACTTCTACTAAACGTCCATTCTCTTTCCATGATTGCAGTATTTTCTCAAGTACCCACTGGTTTTTGTAGCCGTCCTCGAATAAGGGGGCACGATCCACAGACTCTCCCCTTGCCAGCTCAACAAAATCTTCATAGGCCGTATGATTATAGATTGCAGGGACAGTCCAAGTCTCGTATTCGGCATCCGGGTGTTCTAGGTCACGCAGCACAATGCGGATACTTTCCGGATTACTGAGGCTGGCGTGCAGCGTACCCAGTTCTCCATAGATATCGACTTCGATATCGTGCCGTATGCCGATGGCATTTTTATGTGTGATAAAGGTTCCCACGGTATTGTCGCCTATGATGCCATGAAAGGCAGCGAGATCTTCCACATCCACTTTTACAGGCAGGCCCGTGATCCGATCGAGCCGCTCGGGTGTAATGGTATGTAGCAGCGCTGCGACACTTTTAAATTCACCCACCAAAAAACGGGCCAGATCAATGATATGTGAGGCTGTATCCCCCACTACTCCAGAACCAGCCTTGGCTAAATTGTGACGCCAAGTATACGGATGCTGACGATACGGCGCAAATGCATCCATTAGATAACGGAATTGAATGTTATAGATTTTACCCAGCTTTTGCTCATCCAGCAGTTGCTTGGTATATTGGAAAGCCGCGCCGTAGCGATGCTTATAGTGAACCAGCAAAGGCACCGGATTCGCTGTATATAGCTTTTTCAACCGATCCGCTTCCTCCCATGTGAGAGTCAATGGTTTTTCTGCCAGTACAGCTTTGTGTTTTTCCAGCGCAATACGAATAATGTCAAAATGCACATCATTGGGTGTCAGCGACAGAATCGCATCTACCTCTGGGTCACGGATTAATGCTTCATAATGGGCGTACCGCTTGGAAGTAGGCAGTTGCAATTGTTCTCCGATGGCTTGAAGGCGATGGGGATTCACATCACTAACGGCCACAATAGATACCCCCGAGATGGTGTGCAGTGATCTCATGTGATATTCAGCGATAAGACCCAGGCCAATGATACCCATCCGAATTTGTTTGGTTGGGAAGGTGGTGGTACTCATATGTTCAGAACTCCCTTCTCTTCAATTTGGTTTGAACTCTGTAGCAAATTCCTTTTGCTATGCAGTATCACCCGTTGCTTTGTAGAATAGTCCCCACAGGAAGTGATCGTTGCAACCCTTAATTCAACAGTCTGATGCCGGTAGTGAATACAATGTCTCATAAAAAAAGGATCTGCAGCTCCGTTGTCCGGTGTTGCAGATCCTTGGTATTCCTTCTCTATATCGACTACATCAAAAATGTACCTACCACAAAAGAAACCCCGACGATGATTGAACGCAGCAGCTGTGCCAGAGCCACATTGCCCTTGGCAATTTCCTCACACACCTTGGTACGCGGCGTCACCAGATCAAAAATCACATAGACGAGACACAGCACTACAATGCCCACAGCCGACCAGGCCAGCATATCGAGCCATGAATGACTGCTGTACGACACCATCCCCACGATGATACACAGACCTAGCAGCTTTGCCCCCATATAGATGCCTGCCGCCTCATTGCCGTGTGCGATTTCTTGATTATCGTTATAACGTGTCAGTAAGCTGAACACAAAATAACCTACGATTAAGATGGCAAACAGGATAAGCAGGCCGATACCTACATTGCCCAGTGCGTTGCCCAAACTGATATGAGAGTCCAATTTTTTTCCTCCTTATGATACTTCAGGATTTTGCAAAATCCTCACTTGTGAAAATGAAACAGATATGTTCGAATATTGTATATTTTTCAATTTAGCTTATACAACCGGCGGATTAGGATGTACGGTGGCAACGGCGGCGGCGCAATAGTAGGCCATATCACCTGTTACCTTTTCACCGATTCGCGGCAGGACACCCGCAAAACGCCCCCCAATTACAAATATGCCTGTTAACACATAGCCGTGAAATAGCCCTTCCTCGGTCTGTACCTCTGCGGTCTGCATCGGCCACAGCCGCTGATAAATCTTAGGCTGTCCTTCATAATAAGCGGCAACATGTGCGGCTTCCTCCTGCTCAGGCGTTCGTGGGGCATCAGCTTGGTGAAGCAGATCAGGATGGTCGGTCTTCGCATTTTGAACCTTTCCCAAGACACCTTCTAGTCTCTCCTCGTCTTCGGTATGTTCAATCAAGTGCGTCCCTTTACCCTCCCGACCCCATATACCTTTGGCCACATAGGGCTCTTTATTTTGCATAAACACCGAGGGTTCAAAATACGTAGGCAGCAGGTAGGTTCGTATCACCTCCAGCTCGCGATCGTCAAACAAACGAAAACCACAGAACTCTGGTGTCTGCTCATTGCGCTCATACAATGACCACACGGTTGCGGTGAACCCTTTGCTCTGGGTAATGATATGCTGCGGTGGGTTGATTAATCCTATTTTCCCGTCTGCCACCATATCCATTAGCGCCTGCCCCACCTCAAGCCCCGTATTCTCCTCCCGGTCATCAATTAGATACTCCAGCGGATACAGGCGATAGAGAATACGGATCTGCTCTCCCCGGTGATACAATCCTTCATTCGGGATAATCTCCAGTTCTTCCAAAGGAGCATAAACGACTTCGAATCCGGCTTGTTCACATAAACGCATAATATATTTGGTGTTCGTCTGATCCTCGATGTGCCAGTCATAGCAAGTGAAATACACCTTTGTCCCTAATCCCTTGCGGCTATAAAAATGGATGAGCTCCGTCAAGGCAGACTGAATCGCCTCGTCCATTCCAGTTGAGGGTCCATGTAGTGCATTGTCATCCTCCGACATTCCTCCCTTACTCAGCACCTCTAGCAGCTTTCCTTCGAGATAAGCCACCTCGGGAATTCCTGTTGGGGTATCGGTGTTATTCTCAATGCACTTGATACCCGCTTCCCCCACAATCCAGTCCTGGCGGGTTATCCCATCCGGCTCGGCCTCCATACGTGCAGCACGCAGCAAGCCCGGATGAATCCCCAACCGTTCCACCAGGTATTCATCCGGCATATAGCGCTGAACGAATTGCTGAACCTTGCGATAAATACGATGTACCACCTCAGAAGCAACCTGAAGCTCTGCCAGCTCGCTTTCCCGATATACCGTTAAGGCCGGCACGCAATAGGACTTGCCATACATGCGGTGATACGGGATGATACGGCTGATTTCACCCTTAAAAAGCTCATCATGTTCATAAGGCAATTGCCGAATCGTGCGCATGCTCATCTTAACCCCCAGAGAAAAAGCCGCTGCGTGAGCCGCTGCTGCCAAAACCGCTGTGTGAGCTGGAAGATGAGGATGAGCTTTTGCGGTATGAGCTGGAAGAAGAACGACTGCTATGGTATGAGGAGCCTCCACTATAATAAGTCGATCCGCCATAGTAATACCCACTGCTGCCTGAATCCCGACACGCCGTTTGTTCCGATATAGGAAGCTCATCGCAGTCATAATACTCGTCGTCACCGCAACCCGTCAGAGCGGCCGGGACAGCCAACATCAGGGCAAAGGCCGCCATCCGTGTACGAGAGCCGGGCTTGGATTTCATTTTTTCCCAAGAATGCTCCATCACAGATCGACCTCCTTCACAAACAGATGTACCTTTTTCAGCTGAGGGTCCAGTACCGAATATATAAATTCATATGTTTTGCCACCCAGTACTGTATAGTGATCTAATAGCCGTTGGGCCAACTCCAAAGTAAATACCGAACCTTCCCGCTGATCCATACTACGGAATGCAGGTTCATGCCATATCCAGTACATTGCACTGTATGTGGAAGTGTAACCTCCCTCACTGGCAAGCACGAGGTCTGTGATAGACGCACCGTAAGGCTTTGCACGTTCCCCTGTAAATTCAGTCACATAGACGGAATGATCCGTATGTTCCTCACTTTCATTCGAGATATGCGACCATAGTTTGTCATGGAGACGCGTAGCGTCTACAAGCTTGCGTAGAAACAGCTCATCTCCCGATACGGATTCCCGTGTCAGGCTGCGCAGTTCCTTTTGAGTGTCTTCCGACCATTCGCGATACGTTAATGAATAATAAATGATGATTCCCTTCCCTTCCTGTACGCTTCTGTCATGAGGTTTGCAACAAATCAAAGCGCTTCTGTCGTTGATCACTATACGAGATTCTACCCTGAAAAGGTTCAATTTGGAAGAAAAACACGACAAAAAGCCGCAATCCCTAGGATTACGGCTTGATTTTAGCTGCTACAGCTTGATATTGTTCTCGTCGAAATATTCCTCCAGCGTCATCCCCTGCTTGGCTACATCCTCCGCAATGTCTATTCCCACATAACGGATATGCCAAGGCTCGTACACGTAGCCGGTCACATCTTCCTTACCCTTCATATAACGAATAATAAATCCGTATTCCGGTGCATGTTGTTCCAACCATTCGCCTTCCTTGGAAGCTCCGAAGGATTGCTCCAGCGCATTACCTACGCTTGGGCTGGATACATCAATGGACAATCCCGTCTGATGCTCACTCGTACCCGGTACAGCGCTGACTTTAGAGGCATATTCCTGTCCCTTTGTCTTTACATTGTTGTCGAAAATAGACACCTGACGCTTATAGGAACGGTATCCCGATACCGCACGCAGCTCGATGCCGTCCTTTTTCGCACCGTCGAACAGCTTCTCCAGTGCCTCTGCCGCTTCCTTACGCAAATGCCGCTTTTCGTGCGGTCCCTCGAAGGAAAATTGCACCTGCGGCTCCACCAGGTCGTCTGGGACATAGCCCACAGGCAAGCTGCGCTTTTTGTTCACAACGACTGTATCCGAAGTCGCATTGGTGACAATCGCGGTTCCATCCTCTTCCTTAACCGTGGCTTGCAGCGCACTCTGGCTCCGCAACGCCATCACTGGGTCGGCTTGTCCACTTTCTGTACCCGCAGAGGCTTGTCCAGCACTAGTGCTACCATTGCCCGCATCCGGCTGGGTGGAAGGCTGCACATTCTCCTGTACCGCTGTAGATGACTTTAACGGCTCGCTTTCCTGTCCACCTGATCCTCCCTGCTGGCAGGCTGCCAGTAATAGCCCTGGCAGGATCAGCCCTGGAATGAGCGCTTTGGTCCATCGCTGAGATGTGCGCGTCTGTTGTATATGTCGTTTCATGCTGGTATCTCCTCCAATATTGCAATTGATACATGACTTGCAGTGACTTTTCCGTTCCCCCATTGTAACTGAACTTTGGACACTCTTCGAAGCCGTTATCCCGTTCGATGAAGGCGAATAGACTCGAAAAAGGAAGTATATACCCGAATTGTTACGGAGTATGACGTTTTTGCGGAATTGCAGCTCGGGCCCGCTCGGCTACCCGTTCACGTATGAGTTTCAATGCCTCTTCCGCACGGGGTAAACCCGGCAGCAAAGCCGTAATATCCGCTTCCTTCTTAGGAACAAGCTTCTGCGGCAGATGAATCTCAATCGCATGAAAACCTGCACCGGGACGATGTAATGCTCCTTCTGCCGCTGACTCGGCAATCCATTCGCTAATCGCAGCCGATCCACTGCGTCCGCCTTCCGGCCGCGAGGTAGACTCAAGCGCGGGGGATGTCCCCTGCACATGAGATAACTCTCCGGCCCAAGCACTGAATACGTACTCCAGCAGCTCTTCCCGCGTCATTCCGATCAATTCCAGACAGGTCTGCGGCTCGCTTTCCATCCCGGTCTGAAGAGCCTTCTTCACATCGTCGACTACACCCACGCCATCCTCCATGCTGGAAGTGGCTGTCTCAGCTGCTAGCTGAACGATCTCATCCAGCGATAGACAGGTTTTCCCTTGCAAAAAGCGGTAGATGTCCAAAGGATCTGCTTTTAGCTGCTCCAGCCATGCCTTTCGCTGTTCGGGGTTTAGTACAGGCGCTGGACCCATCCATTGGACAGCATGTGCGGAAGGTACACCCGTTGATTCGCCTTCCAAGCCATTTCTGTCTAATTCCGCTATCCATTGACCGTCAGTTACTTTCAGCTTCACTCGCGGCCTCGTCATCGCCTTCATCCTTTCTCTGCTCACTCAATCCATACATCATTTTGCAACGCTATCAGACCGCGCAATTCATCATCAGACATTTCGGTGAGCCAATGTTCACCGGAGCCGACAACCTGCTCGGAAAGTGCCTTTTTGCTCTCGATCAGCTCGTCGATTCGCTCCTCCAGTGTACCTTGACAAATCAGCTTGTGCACTTGTACATTGCGGCTTTGACCAATACGGAATACGCGGTCTGTCGCCTGATTTTCCACTGCAGGATTCCACCAGCGGTCATAGTGAATGACATGGCTGGCACGTGTCAGGTTCAGGCCCACACCACCTGCACGCAGGGAAAGTACGAATATATTCGGCCCTTCTCCCTGCTGGAAGTTGTGAACCATTTCATCCCGTCTGGTTTTCGCCAGTCCTCCATGTAGAAAATACGGCTCTTCCCCGAAGATTTTGGCCAAACGGGAGACCAGCAATTCTCCCATCGACACATATTGGGTGAATATCAGCGCCGATTCGCCGTTCTCGCGAATCGTCTCTACCAATTCCAGCAGTCGCTCCATTTTGCCCGAGTTTTGCGTTTTACCACTATCAGCCCGACCCGGAATGATCAGACCCGGATGGTCACAAATCTGCTTCAACTTGGTCAGTGAAGACAGAACAAGCCCTTTGCGAGCTATACCGATCTGCCCATCCAGTGTTCCCAATAATTGATCCACTACGCCCCGATACAATCCGGCCTGCTCTGGTGTCAGTACACAGTAGGATTTCAACTCCAGCTTCTCCGGCAAATCCTTGCGTATATCTGGGTCGCTTTTGAGTCGACGCAGCATGAACGGGGAGACGAGGCGATGAAGCTCACGCAACGCAGACCCCCGCTCCTCTCCCGCCAGACTGTACCGTTGGCGGAATGAAGACGCCGTACCGAGGTAACCTGGGTTCAGGAATTGAAAAATAGACCACAGCTCGCTCAGCCGATTCTCTACCGGGGTACCCGTCATGGCAATCCGATGTGGAGCAGACAGCTTCATGACGCTTTGTGCTTGCTTTGTTCGTGCATTTTTTATATATTGCGCTTCATCCAACACGATGGAGGACCAGTATACCGCAGATAAATCGCTACCGTCCCGTCCCGCCAAATGATAGGTAGTGAGGACGATATCATACTCACGTACACTTTCCTGAAACAGCTCGCCGTGGAGTCGCTGGTTTCCATGGTGAATATACAGTGACAAATCCGGTGAAAAGCGTTTCAACTCGCGCTGCCAGTTGCCGAGCAAGGACGTTGGACAGATGATCAACGCCGGACGTTGATCATCTGCGCCGATGCCACCGTCGAGTAGGCAGGTGATGACCTGAATCGTTTTACCAAGCCCCATATCGTCCGCAAGGCAGACGCCAAAACCTAATCCACGCATCGCGGCCAGCCATTGAAAGCCGCGCTCTTGATAGGGCCGTAATGCGCCGTGCAGCGTCTCTGGCACAGGTCGCGGCTCTACCGAACGAAGTACGCCGCCCTCAGCCAAAGACGCAAGCAATCCGGCGGATTCCGCGCCAAAGATGGACAAGCCTTTCCATGAGGCCTCGCCTGCACTTTCATTTTCTGCGGCCAGATGCATCCATTCGGACAAGCTCATCTCACCGTTCTCACCGCGCTTGATAAAGCGCAGCACCTGACGAATTTCCTTAGGATCGACCTCGATCCATTCCCCTCCGAGACGTACATACGGCAAATTAGCGGCGACAATGCTTTCCAGTTCCTCCATCGTCAAAGTTGTATCACCCAGCACAGCCTCGGCATCAAACGAAATCATGCGGTTAATGCCGACAGTCGATGTATCGGCAATCACACCATCCGGCTTGGCACCCTGCTCTGTCGAACGCATTTTGAGCCGCAAGCCTGCACGTCTTCGGCCCTCCCGGCTCCAGCGTGAAGGCATTTGCACGGTAATACCGTTCTTTTGTAATGCGGGAACGGCTTCCGTCAGGAAGCGGAAGAACATCTCCGGCTCCAGTGTCAGCCCTTCGGGATAAGGGCGGTTCAACGCTTCTTGCAATATAGGTGCCGCTTCAGCAGCCTGTCCGAGCCTCATTAGCAGTTGCGCCTGCACTTGACGATATACAATTCCGCCGCGAACCAGATCGCGTTCAGGATGCGCCCACAGTGCCAGAGCAGGCAGTCGCAACCCCGGCTCAGCATCGCTTTCTGCCCAAAAGGTAATGCGCCATTCCTTCACACTCTCTTCCAGCGAAGGCTCCAAACGAAGGCACAACCGCAGTTGCCCTTCTATCGGCTCCTTGTCTTCCCGCTCCGTGACAGGCATTGCGCTTCCCTTAAGAGAGGACGCTTGGAGAACCAGCTCCTCCATCTCCGCGGGCGTTCCCTGAATCGCCACCGGGCGGGAACCTGTCAGCAGACTGTTCCACCATAGCTCTGTCAGCGGCGATCCTCCGCGCCGATACTCTGCACGATATCGTCCCAGCTCACGGTCTGATGCTGCCAACACCGCGGTCGTTTCCGCATGGATGACCGCACACAAGAAGGAGTACAGCACGATTCCGGCTGCATCCTCGCGTGTTTCAGGCTCCTTACCCGCGAAAACGGCAGGAGCCGCCATACAAACAGCCGGCATTGCAGCAGCCAGCTCATGAAAGCGGCGTATGTCCTCCTCTTGATACAGACGAGGAATCCACACCCCGACAGCCGCTTCCGGACCGCGACGACGCGGTCCCGATGGACGCGCCTCTGTAAGCGATGGCGTAATTTCGCCCCGCTGCATCAGCTCTAGCGCAAAATAAGCGGCTTTTTGCCAATATTGCATTTCCTCGCCCAGCGTAATGCCCGATGCCGCACAGCCCTTCTCGTCCATGCGGGTCAGCAGTGCCATCGTCTCGCGCGGTTCCAGCGCCAAGCCCTCCAATGTACGCCCCAGCATGGAACGTCTTTTGCCACCTCTGCCCGCGGTTTCCACACGAGCAGTGTTCGGTATTCGTACCTCGGCAAGGCGCAACGCAGCCTGCCGAAACGGCCGAAGGTCTCCCTTTAGCGTCAGCCTGCGAATTACACTGCTCCACGCATCGATACGTGGTTCCGACGTCTCACCAGAAAAGCAAAAAAACACATCTCCGAGCCATATCCCATAAAGCGGTTGATTCATATCTGTCTCCCGTCCAGCCTTTTGAATTATTACTCTTCATCATATACGAAAACGGGCTCTTTTCAAAACTTTATCACAAAAATAAATGGAAAGTCATAAGTCAATAACCTTAAATATTCATGTGGTTAACTATAAATAAGAGAATCAATTTACAGGATTAATTGTCTTTTTCTTCATCATCCGCTTTTGCATCCTTCAGATAAGGGTTCAGGCTGTCTTGCAACAGTTGCTTGACCTGTACACGCAGTTCTTTGGGAAATACGACCTCGGCCTCTGGCCCGTATTTTAGCAAAAGTCGGGATACATATCTAAACTCTTCGACCGGAATATATCCCTGCCATTCCTGAGCCTCCCCTTCCTGATGGGAAACATTTTGGAAGAGGGCATCTGATCCGGCCAGCCTGACACCCAATGCGGTAAATTTTATTTTGGACGGAATTCCTATACGGGAATCCTCCGAAGCCAACCATTCTTGAAGTGTAGGAAGGGTGTCCAAGGTGTCGTCCAACATCGTTATTGTGATCACCCGATCTGAACGATACAAAATGATGCGGTCTCTGCTATACGCTGGCATGTACCAATATCCGTGATCAAAATACAGTCCAATCGGATATACCTGAGTCCACTTTGCCCCGGAAGCGGAGCGGTAATGCATGTTCACCCGGCGCTTATTCAGCGCAGCCTCCAAAATGATTGAGGTGTAGGGTGACTCTGCGTGAGTAGGTAGCATACGAAAAGAAATGTACTCCTTTAATTGATCGATGCTGTCCTGCACATCCTGTGGAAGTTCGGCATAATAGTGCTCGGATAAATGCTCACGAACTGAGCCAAAAGGGATATCTGGAATGTTCTCCAACAGTTGCAGCATGAGAAAAAGACCCAAGGCCTCGTCACGAGCAAGATGAAGGGGAGGAAGAAGCCGATTGGGAAGTGCCCGATACCCGCCATGAGGACCCATTTCGGTATAAAGGGGTAATCCGGTCTGCTGCAAATAGTCGAGATCTCTCTGTATCGTCCTGACGGAGACACCAAAACGTTCAGCCAGCTCACGCGCCGTATATTTTTTTCGGGAATCCAGTATCCTCATAAGAGCAATTCTGCGTTCGTTCATAAGGTACCCCTCTAATCAAAAATTAATTTAAAATGACCGTTTAACTACGACATACGATGTCATAAATACATTGTAACATTAGGATATAGAAAGGAGTGAATGAACACTATGAAGGATTTGAAATCAAACGCAGTTGTGCTGTATATTGCCATGAGTCTCGACGGGTATATCGCTTTGCCGGACGGTTCGGTGGACTGGCTGTATGATGTTAAAGGGGATGGTGGGGCCAATGAATATGCCGACTTTTACGATACCGTTGGTACGGTGCTGATGGGCAGACTGACGTATGAGGAAGTATTGAAGCTCTCAGATGATTTCCCTTATGCTGGAAAGCCATGCTATGTGCTCACACGAGCATTAACGGAGCAACAGCAGGCGCCACATATTACATTTACGGACGAAGCTCTGACTGAACTGGTTCCACGTCTACAAGGACAATCGGAAGGTGCGGTATGGCTAGTCGGTGGAGGCCAGTTAGTCCAGGCCTTCTTACAAGCTGGACTGCTGGAGAAAGCTATCATTGCGATCATTCCCAAAGTGCTTGGACAAGGAATACCGTTATTTCCAGAGGGAACACTACCAAGTACGTTTGAACTCCAAGAAATAGAACGCCGCGGGGATATTGTTCTTCTCCATTACCATATATAATTAATTTTGCAAAAAAGCCTTCGTATGTTCAGGATCATGCAATTTCCCTGACATACGAAGGCTTTATCGCGTGCTTTTGTTCTTATTTAGTCTTCAAATTTTCCCATGTTTTCTGGAAATCATCGAATAGCTTCCCAGCATCCGATTTACCTGCCACATAGGCTTGCATCTGACTTCCGAATTCTTGCTGTGCTCCTTCAGGATAGCGGCTAAAGAACCAGCCCAGCAGTTTGTTTTCCTTACTGTACTTCACCACTTCAGCACCCAATTGGCCCATATCAGCCTCTGCCCCTTCGATGCTCTTGAACGCTGGAATAAACTTGAATTCCTTGGTGATATACTTTTTACCCTGCTCGGATGTTACCATCCAGTTTAAGAACTCTTTCGCCTCGGGTTTGACAGACGAATTTTTATTAACCACCCAGTTGTTGGCGACACCTACAAACAGCTTATCTCCGGCTGTTGCGTCTTCACCAATCGGCATAGGCAAAATACCCAGATTCAGCTTCGGATTAATTCCATCAATTTGGACTTGAGTCCAGTTCCCCTGCTGCATCATGGCAGCCTTTCCAGTGGCGAAGTTCGTTACCTGCGTGTTGTAATCAGTCGTGAGCGGCTTCGTATTCCCATACTTCAGTGTCAGATCGAACAACTTAACCCACTCGGCAAATACAGCGTTGCCCGGAATCTTTGCAGTTCCATCATTCAGTCCCTTAACGAAGGCCGAAGGGTCTGGCTGATTGGCAAATGCCACGTTCAGCAAATGATTGCCCAGCACCCAAAACTCCTGATATCCATTAGAAAATGGAGTAATCCCAGCGGCTTGGAGCTTTTGTGCAGCTCCCTCCAGTTCGGACAATGTTTTAGGGGTCTCCGTAATCCCCGCCTTCTTGAACAGATCCTTGTTATAAATAAAGCCGTACCCTTCCAGATTCATCGGCTGGCCATACAGCTTGCCGTCTTTGGTCATCGGCTCTTTGGCGACATCGACCACATCCCCAACCCAAGGCTGGTCAGACAGGTCCTCCAAATATTCCAGCCACGTATCCAGCTCGCGGTAACCGCCGACGTTAAAAATATCCGGCTGCTCCCCGGAAGCAAACTTCGCCTTTAACGCAGCTCCGTAATCACTGCCCCCGCCCACGGTCTGAATATCGAGCTTGATCCCTGGGTGAGACGCTTCGTATTCCGCCTTCATGCGGTTCAGCGCTTCTGCAATCTCTACCTTGAACTGAAAAATGTGAATGGTTTTTTCCTTCACTTCCTCTTTGCCTGCGTTTTGTCCGCCACTGCTGTTACAACCTGCCAAAACCAGGGCAAAGGCCGCGAGAAGCAAGATTAATGCTTGAGCTTTCTTTTTAAAGGTATGCGTTTTCATTTTGATGTTCCTTTCTATTCTAAATTCATACCAGATGAACTCGAAAAATTCATGTGGAAACGGAGCTAACGGAATGGTGCTGAACAAGCGATAGCGCTCGCCTTTGTCTCTAGATTCCCACCTTTATTCGTTTATTCAGGGAAATCTGGAGGCTAACAGCGATGGTAAGCACCCTCGTTTGCGGAGTGGCACACCGTGTACATTTTCAGCTCATCCCACACTCAACCCTTGACCGAACCCGCCATAATACCTTGTATAATATATTTTTGCATAGCCAGAAAGAATGCGATGACTGGCAAGATGCCCAGCACCAGAGCAGGCAAAGCCAAATCCCACTGCTTTGTGTATTGTCCGAAAAAGGCATAGGTCGCAATCGGAATCGTGCGCAGCTCAGCCTTTTGCAGTACCAGAGAAGGCAGGAGATAATCATTCCAAATCCAGAGCGTATTTAAAATAATAACAGTTACCATCATCGGCAGCATCAACGGATACACAATTCGGAAAAACACTCCGTAAGGCGTACAGCCGTCCACCGTAGCTGCTTCTTCCACCTCGACTGGCACACCTTTGACGAATCCATGAAAGAGAAAGATCGACATTGGAGCTCCGAATCCCAGATAACAGATGACCAGACCACTTATACTGTTCATTAAATCCAGTGTACTTACAACCTTGACCAAAGGAATCATCACCGATTGAAAAGGAATAACCATAGCAGCTACGAACAGGCTGAACAACACTCGATTATAACGCGTCGGACGCCGGACCATTCGGTAAGCTGCCATTGAGCTGATCAGTACGAGCAGCAGATTACTAACTACCGTAACCACGAATGAATTCCATAAAGCTTCGGGAAAACGTGTGATGCTCCACGCTCTAGCGTAGTTGCTCCATACAAAGGTTTGTGGCCAGGCCGCAGAATCGGTGAGCAGGTCACCAAAGCTTTTGACCGAATTCACGAATAAAAAGTAAAACGGGACGAGGAATAACAATGCGACGAGGATCATCACTATCTCGGTCGCCCATGTTCCAAAGCGGTAGCGCTTGCTTGTTTCCATTTACGCTTCCACCTCCCGACTTTTCGTCAGTCGTACCTGAAGGCTCGTAACCAGAGCAACAATGATAAAGAAAATGAGTGCTTTAGCTGTTCCCAGCCCATAACGATTATTCACAAACGCTTCATTGTAAATATTGAGTGCAACCGACTCTGTGGACCCGAAGGGACCGCCTTTGGTCAGTGACAAATTAAGATCGAACATTTTGAATGACCATGATATCGCCAGGAAAAGACAAACCGTAACGGCAGGCATGATTAAAGGAAGTATAATCGACCGCAAAATTTGCATCCGACTAGCTCCGTCAATTTCGGCTGCTTCTAGCATATCGCGGGGCACATTGGTTAGGGAAGAGATATAAATCACCATCAAATACCCGGCAGTTTGCCAGATAAACACGATTACAATGCCCCAGAAGGCCGTGATCTCATCTCCCAACCAGGACAGATTGAAGAAGGACAAGTTCGTGCTCTCTCCGATTGCTGCAAATCCCTTGACGAAAATAAACTGCCAGATAAAGCCCAGCAACAGACCTCCGATCACATTGGGCATAAAAAAGATGGTCCTTAGTACATTTTTTGTTTTCAACGGTTTGGTTAGAAAATACGCCAGCAGAAAGCCAAAAATATTCGCAGCCACCACTCCTACCACCGTAAAACGGACCGTAAACCAGAACGCTGTCCCAAATTTGTCATCATTCCATAAAATGTGACTGAAATTATCCAGCCCGACCCACTTTGCCTGATTGGCTACTCCATTCCACTCTGTAAAAGAATAGTACATTCCGAGCATGAAAGGGATTACAATAATGATAACGAAAAATAACGTCGACGGCCCTACAAAAATCCATTGCTGTAGCCATTGCGACGACTTGGCGCGATTCAAACCGATCCCCCCTTATGTTGTCTATTGGTGTCTGGAACGCTCCTTTACGGCTTTCTTTCAGCAGTATGATGTTTGGGCCGTAAGGATATGCGATTCACATGTTCATTATGTCGAATAAGCGCTCTCGAGAACACGTAGGATCGTGAACCATTAAGGGGGAAAATATTGACCTCTGGCTCGCCTTGAATTGTGAAAGGAGCTCACTGCATGAAATTTTACAGTATTCGTTCTCGCCTAATCTGGTTTTTGCTCATTGCGGTCACCCTGCCGCTGCTGCTGTCGATGACCATGACCTTCGTTCTCACCAAGCAATCCTTGCGGGAGCAGGCCACACAAGAAAATGAACGGCTTATTTTTCAGGGAATTACGAATTTGGATAACTATTTACAGGGTTTGAATCGCGCGTCCATCGGAGTCTATAATGACCCTCATTTTCTGCGTAATCTGGCCAAAATCCCGGATGATTACCGGGCCGTCGCTGAAATATACACCACTCTGCAAACGATGATGAATGCTACGTCAGGCATTGACCAGGTGTATTTGCATTCTTTTGAGGCCGGGCAATCTACGCTGATTACCAGCACGGTTCCTCTACGGGAATTCCGGCTGGAGCCCTTTACCGGTTTTATTCATTACGGCCCTTCCGGACTGTTCATACAGCCCACGCATATGAAGCATTTGTACGGCTTTTCGGCGGTTTCCTATGCGGAGCACAGCACAGAGCAGCAGGTATTTACACTTCATCGGGCGATTCGGAACATTCCAGCCTCAGAGACGCTTGGGGTACTGGCTATAGATGTTGATCTGGAGCCGCTGCGCAGTATTTGCCGTCAATTGTATGATGCGGATACAGAGGAGCTGTTTTTGATCGATCGAAACGGAACGATCATATATAGCGGAAAAGAAGCATCAATTGGAACACACTGGAAGGAATCTGACCTGCTCAATCGAATTTCTAAAGAAGGCGAGCACGGAGTGATTGAGGATGATACAGCACTGCACGTGTACGGCAAGCTGGATGCCAACTTGTCAGGCTGGACACTCGTCAAGAAAATTCCACATCGTACGCTGTATTTACGGGCTACCCGCCTGACTCAGATCAATGCGGTCATTACAGGCGCAGCATTGCTACTTGCCATTGTTGCCACGTTATGGATTTCGATAAAAATCACGGCACCTATTAAGCGACTGACTCGTTACATAAACCAGATTCAGTCCGGTCAACTGGATGTAGACATTCGGGCCATGAGTAACGATGAAATCGGAGTACTGTCGCGCCGTTTCAGACAGATGATGGATACCATCAATAACCTCATTTTGCGGGAATACAAGCTGGAGCTGGCTAACAAGACACATCAATTGAAAGCGCTTCAGGCACAGATTAATCCTCACTTTTTATATAATACGCTACAGTCTATTGGAACCCTGGCTCTACAGCATGAGGTGCCGCGAATTTATTCGTTGCTCTCTTCCCTTGCCAAAATGCTGCGCTATAATATGAGGGACCATACGGTCGTTACTCTTAAGGAAGAAGCCGAACATGTAAAACAATATCTTGATTTACAAAAGGAACGCTTCGGTGAGCAATTAGAGGTCACTTACCAGTGGGAAGATGAAGTCCTGAATGATCGGGTGCCTAAAATGATTCTCCAACCGCTGGTGGAAAACTACTTTAAACACGGTGCCGATCCCCGGCTGGGTCCCGGTGAAATTCGCATTACAGGCAGCCGAATCCGGGAAGGTATTGTGAAAATAACAGTGGAAAATAATGGTATCAACATTCCACAAGCCGAGTTGGAGCAACTCCAGCATATGTTAAAACGTCCGCTAAAAGCCTACGAGGAGCCAGACACTAGCGAGCAGGACTCCATTGGCCTTCGTAATGTTCTATTGCGTATTCAGCTTCACTCGGAGGATGGTTCTAACACCCTGTGCGTAGACAACATTCTGCCTCATGGTGTCCGGTACACACTCGAAATTCGCACGGAAGCCCATACGGAGATTCATATTAAGGGAGAGTGATCTGTCAATGAAAGTCCTGATTGTGGATGATGAGAAGCATGTGCGCCATGCCATACGGATGCTCGTACATTGGGAAGCTTGCGGTGTGAGCGAGGTGATTGAAGCCGAGTCGGGCGATCAGGCGATTGAGGTCATTACCGCCCTATCCCCACCCGTTGTACTCACGGATATGCGGATGCCCGGCAAGGATGGGATAGCACTGATGGAGTGGATTCAAGTCAATTCCCCAGCAACCAGAGTCGTGGTGGTCAGTGGCTATGATGATTTTGACTTGGTTCGACAGGTCATCCGCCGGGGAGGCATGGACTATATTCTTAAGCCCGTGGATCCAGTGGAGATTAACGAGGCTGTAAAAAAAGCCACTCAAGCCTGGCGGACAGCAGAGCAAGACCGGAACAGGCAGACGATGCAGGCCATGGAGGTCAATCGGATGAGGCCACACTATGCTGATAAGCTCCTGACTGAAATCGTTTCCGGGATAGCGAATACCCCTCTTTCCATTACGCCCTTACGCGAGGAGCTACGTCTTCCCGCAGCTATTCAGATATGTAATGCAGCTGTGATGAGTACTACTCAGCTGGATGCCGATATACTGGACAAATATAAAACGCGGCGTGCGCTTTTGAGCTTTTCCCTCACTAACATCTGCAACGAATTTCTCGGAACTTCTCAAACCGGAGTTGCATTCCGTCATCTGGAGCGTATGGACGAAATTATTCTGCTATATTGGGGCGATCCATCTCGTTGGTCAAAGCTCTTGCAGGATATTCATACAGGAATCAAAACCGCTTTGCGGTGCTACATGCACATCGGGGTTGGCTCTTTTGGTGCCTTTCCCATAGCGGCAGCCACTGCCTACCAAGAGGCAAGGCAAGCGTTGTGGAAACGGGATGTGTTGCAAGCCGACTGGATGCACCAGAGTACCCAGACACGGCAGAGCATTCGTCTTCCCCAGTTACCTGACATGGAAGAGGAACTACGGCTTAGTGCGCTCAGCTGTAATGCCAGTCGTGTGTCTATAGCGGTAGGCCGCTGGATAGCAGCCGTAGCCGAGTTGCCTTCGGTTACAGCAGAGCAGCTAGCCAGTTGGAATCAAGAGCTGGACTGGATGCTGGCCCGCTGGTTGAATGACAGACCTGGAGATACCGATGGCGAGGAGATGGCAGATGAGTCCGGCTCCATTCATGCCTTGCCGGTCGACAACCGCGGCATGCTTTCGTTGCCCTTATGGCAAAGACAGGTCGAAAACCGACTGCTGGCAGCCGGTCAGGCACTTACACCAAGCCATAGTCCAAACAACCCGACCATCCGTGATATTGCCCGCTATCTGGATGCACACTACGACGAGGACATTTCTCTACAGGATATGGCGAGCCGCTTTTACCTCAGTCGGGAATATATTTCTCGTAAATTCAAGCAGGAGTACGGGGTTAATCTGTCGGACTATTTGTGCCAGATCAGGATGGGCAAGGCAAAGCTATTACTGCTGAATGACAAGCTGCGCCTTCATCATATTGCCGGTATGGTCGGTTATCAGGATGAAAAATATTTTGGCAAGGTGTTCAAAAAACTGGAGGGTGTCACGCCTGGCGAGTTCAGAAGACGCCATTCTGCAAATCCTCAGCCGTTATCGCATACAGCACGTGATCTTCCCACACACCATTAATCTTCAAGTAGTTGAGAGCTAGCCCTTCGCGGCGAAATCCTGCCTTTTCCATCACTCGATTGGAAGGCGTATTTCTTGGCATCACTCCAGCTTGAATACGGTGTAATTCCAACTCATTCAGGGCGTAGCGTACAATATCCTTCACTGCGGAAGTAGCATAGCCTTGTCCGTGGTAAGCAGGATCTACAAAGTAGCCCAGATTGGCGTTTTGAAAGGGGCCTCTAGCGACACCCGACAGCTCTATTCTGCCAATCAGCTTATTATTTTCCGGCAAAAAAAGTCCAAACGTATATCCCTGTCCGGCTTGTGCCGCTTCCAAACCGTTGGAAATCAGACGCGCCTGTTCTTCCAGGGTAAAGTAAACTTCAGGCCGTTCTGGCTCGAACGGTTTGAAAAAATCAAAATTTTCACGTCTGATCTCTAATAAACGTTCTGCATCATTTACTTGCAACAGTCGAATCTGTAGCCCCGGATGGGTTGACTCCATCAAAATCGCGCCATTAGCTCCATGTAACATTGTCAGTTTCCTTCTTTCTCAGTTATTCCTATATTATTGTGTTCACGGTCACAAGACAGGAAAATACCCCAGGTGCATGAGAGCAGCCTAGGGTATCTCCGTCATTCAAAATTTAGTCCGTAACAGGCATCCAGCCTGGAAGGGTCGTCAACGCACCCCACAGGTAGTCAGGAATGACTAGCTCCTGCTGGGCTTGCTTGGATAAGGTCGTGCGAATGGTATCTTCTGTGCCGTTTTGCACCTTCTGAACCCATTGCGGCTCCATCAAAAGTGGACGTCCCAGCGATACAAGCGGTACACCTGTCTCCAGTGCTGCAAGCGCCTCGTCCGGTGTATTCAGCGATCCGACTCCCATAATCGGCACACGGTTACCTACCTTCTCATGGATGAGAACGGTACGTGACCGTTCGTCACTACGGTCACGGAACGAACCACCGAAGAAATGATTTACGGAAATGTGCAGGTAATCCAGCCCTTGATCCGCCAGACGGTCTACAAGCACCATCGTATCATCCAGCGTGATGCCTGGCGTGTGTCCTTCCTCAGGAGACAAGCGGTATCCGAAAATGAATGGCCCCTTTGCATGTTCTGCGATCACTTTCTTCACTTCGTGAACAATCGCCAGCGGGAAGGTCATTCGTTTTTCAACACTTCCTCCCCATTCATCGGTACGAAGGTTGGAGTGCGGGGAGAAGAACTGCTGCACCAGGTAACCATTCGCTCCGTGCAGCTCCACACCATCATAGCCTGCTTCAATCGCGCGGCGAGTTGCTTCGCCATAGGCGCGAATGACGCGATGGATATCGTCGGATGTCATTTCACGCGGCACAGGTGCGCCTTCTTTTTCCTCAGCTACTGCGCTTGCACTAATCGGTTGTCCGTCTGGAATCTGATCCGGTGGACACAGGCGGCCACCATGATAAATTTGCAGGATCGCTTTCGCGCCCTCCTGATGAATCGTATCCGCCAGACGGCGCAGGCTAGGAATCATTTCATCCTTGTCCGCACCAAACTCATTAACAAATCCTTTACCATCTGGAGTTACATACACACAAGCGGTAATAACTGCGCCCACACCCCCTGAGCGTTCACGGTAGTATGCCAGTTCCTCGTCACTCACTTCACCATTTTCGTGGGAAGCAAAGTTAGTCATAGGTGCCATGGTAATACGGTTCTTCAACGTAACACCGGATGGCAGGGTAAAAGCTTCAAATAGAGAATTATATTTTGGGTTCATTCTTTCTCTCTCCTTCAGTTAAATCAGATCAGATAATATAAGGCTGTTGAGCATGAAGCCAAATACGAATTCGATGTAGTTTTCCTCCATAACGACTCAAACTACTGTTGCTTACTTAAATACAGTGGTTATAATAACCACAGTATAATGATCCGCAACTATAAAGTCAAATCTATCCTTTCTGACCATCCCTAAACTGTTCGAAAAAGCTGAACCGTAGCCACTTGGCACAAGCCACTAACAAAGCTTAATGCTTCCCGGTTGTGCTTTTCTTCTCCTCCCGGCGGGAAAACCAAGTCGCGAGCAACGAGCCGGAAATATTATGCCACACGCTAAAAATCGCACTCGGTACAGCAGCAATCGGGTTAAAATGAGCTGCTGCCAGCGCAGCACCCAGTCCGGAATTCTGCATTCCCGTTTCCAGCGTAACAGCTTTACGCTTGGAAAGATCCATGCCGAACAGCTTGGCAAACCAATATCCAAGCAGGAACCCGATTCCGTTATGCAAAATAACCACACCAAAAATAATCGGACCTGTCTCCAAAATCTTGCCTTTACTGCCTGCAATCACAATAGCCACGATGAGCATAATCACCAGTGTTGATATGAGCGGCAGCGCCTGGACACTGGCTTCTGCCTGCTTGCGAAATAGCGATTTGACGATAACACCCAGCACAATCGGGACAATAACCACGATCAGAATATCCATGATCAGCGACTTCGCATCAATATTCATCCAACGTCCCGCAAGCAGGTTAATCATGGCTGGGGTAGCCAGTGGAGCAATCAGCGTCGACACCGAAGCAATCGATACCCCCAACGCCACGTCGCCTTTGGATAAAAGCGTCATTACGTTGGACGCAGTTCCACTCGGGCAACAGCCTACCAAAATGACACCTACCGCAATATCCGGTGGCAGCTGCAATACTAATGCCAATCCAAAGGCCAGAAACGGCATAATCAGATAATGCCCGACCACACCAATAGCCACATCCACTGGACGCCGGAATACTTCGCGAAAGTCAGCCGCAGATAAAGTTAGCCCCATCCCGAACATGACAATGCCCAGAAATAACTGTATGTATCCTTTCAACCCTGTAAACGCCGCAGGAAAGAAAAATCCCAAGCATGCAAATAAAAGTACCCAGATGGAAAAGGTCCCTCCTACAAATTTCCCTACTTTCTCCAATCTATTCATTCAACTTATCTCCTTACTTCTATATAAGTTGAATTTGAGGAAATACAGCTTATATAGTGCTTAAAATTTTTATCATTGTACTACATATGACTGCATATACATACCACTTTTTATGATTATGCCGGGATCAAGAAACTTTTACCGTTCCGACATATTCGAAAGTAAAGTGGGTATATTCATAGTAGAAGATTGTGACCAGTCAGTCATTTTGGATCATCATTCGTTGAGGAGGAGATATCCCAATGTCACGAAGCCATCCGTATAAATGGTGGAATATTATTGTATTTATTGCTGTCGTTTTCATTAACTTTCTGGCTTCTACACTTCCTATCGGTGGCAGAAGTACTGCTGCTGTATCCAACATGTACCCTACCTTGATCACCCCAGCGGGTTACGCTTTTTCCATCTGGTCGGTCATCTACGTGCTGCTCGCCTGCTTTGTTGTGTATCAAGCTACACCTACAGGGCAAGCCAAGACAAGCGTTCAATCCATCGGTATTTTTTTTATTCTAGGCTGTCTTTTCAATATCATCTGGATTTTCCTCTGGCAGTATGTATACGTAGAACTGTGCGTCATCGTTATTATTTTATACTTGCTTTCCTTGGGCGTCGTGTATGTACGTACCCGCACACCTCAGCCAACCCGCGGAGAAATGTGGTTCGTCAAGCTACCGTTCAGCCTCAACCTCGGTTGGGTATCCGTTGCTACTATTATCAATATTGCAGTGGCACTGGAAAAGAATGAATGGAGTGGCTGGGGACTCAGCGATACGACATGGGCGATCATTATCCTGCTCATCGGCACCATATTGGCGATCATGGTCAGCTTTCCTTATCGTGACAGCATTTATCCTCTCGTATTTGTATGGGCCTATGTCGCCATCGCCGTCGAGCATCCGAACCATGAAAATGTACGGCTGGCTGCATTGATCTTGGCAGCAATCATTCTGGTGTACGCCCTATGGCTATTCTTTGCCCGTAATCGAGACCGGGATTAAAGAAACTATTGATATCTACTAGCAAAAACAAGCGAGTTCGGGTCTGAATCATCTAGCCCAAGCTCGCTTGCTTTGTTTATTCATTTTATCCAATATGATTAGGTATAGACTTTGATCAAATCTATAAGCTTGCTTGTTGAGTGATCTACACCGGGTACAGACTATTCGCCCTTCAATGCAATGACTTCAATCTCCACCAGTGCATCCTTAGGCAGACGGGCTACCTCCACCGCACTGCGTGCTGGATAGGGTTGCTCAAAGAAAGAACTGTACACCTCATTGACGCTGACAAAATCGTTCATGTCCTTCAGGAATACAGTCGCTTTCACAACCTGGTTCATGTTGCTGCCTGCCGCTTCCAGAATGGCTTGTACGTTGCTCAAGGACAGGCGTGCCTGCTCCTGTACATCCTTACCAAACTCACCTGTTGCCGGATTCAGTCCAAGCTGTCCCGAAGTGTAAATAAACCCGCCTGCCTCTACCGCTTGGCTATAAGGGCCGATAGCACCGGGTGCTTTTTCAGTAGCAATTGTTTTTTTCATATGGGTTGGATTCTCCTTCCTGATACTGGTTCACCGTATTATAGCATGTGAAGTCCAAAGCCACTATTCCGTGCGACGGATTAACGCACTTGATGAATTAGAGATTACGATCGATGTGCCGCAAAACATAAACTACCCATAAAACACAAATAACGCCGCTGCTGCCCGAATCATCGGGCAACAGCGGCGTTATTATCATTTTTAATCCTAGACGTGGTTTTACACGTTTACATCCGTACCCGTTCCTGAACCAGTTTCCTCAACATCGGATGTTAGTTCCGCACCGATGACCCGAATAATGTCGTTCGGATAAATATGTACACCGCTCGCCTGCGCAAGAGCGATCCGTACCATGGCTCGTGCGATGACCGAAGCCGGGATGGCACGGTAGGAAGCCAGCTTGCCTGTCATCAAGCCGTCCAGCGCCTTCATGACAACAGCGGCAGCGGCTTCGCCCAAACGTCGTTCAGGTCTCGCGCCCAAGATCAGCGACGGACGGAACAAATGCAGCGCAGACAGCCCGATAGCGGCAAGTGCCTCTTCAGCCTCACCCTTGGTGCGATTATAAAACACGCGTGAATCCGGATCGGCGCCCATCGCAGAGACCGCAAGCATCTGTACCGCTCCAGCTTCTTTGCCCAACTGAGCTGTCAGCACCGGGTAGTCCAGATCCACCTGACGGAACTGCTCCTTGGAGCCTGCCTTTTTCATCGTTGTCCCAAGGCAGCAAAAAACATCATCCACCCCTTCGAAGGCGAACGCCGCTTTCTGCGGCTGTTCCCAATCGATGAGCACCTGCTCCAGCTTGGGATGCTTGATGTCCAACGGACGTCTGCCCATAACCATGACGCGGTTGTATTCCTTTTGCACCAGCAGCTCTCGTACAACATAACCCCCGACAAGCCCTGTTGCACCCACAACGACCGCTTTACGTTCCATGATAGACCTCCTTTGTGCCATAACGCTCCTGCTCCTACAATTGCGATTAGGTTAATTTAAAGGGTTGTTCGTCCGCCTCCTTGCTTTTGGACGGACACATCGGTAGGTACAGGGAAAATGTACTTCCATTGCCCTCCTCACTCTCCAGACGGATAAACCCGCCCAACAAGCGGGAAAAATCACGGCTGATGGACAATCCCAACCCAGTTCCTCCATATTTACGATTAATGGAACCGTTCGCCTGCTGGAATGCCTCAAAAATAACGTGTTGCTGAAGCTTGGAAATGCCGATGCCCGTATCTTTTACAGCAAATACAACCCAATCTCCCTCCTGTCCCTTTCGATCCAGATGTTGTGTACTGATTTCCAGCAATACACGTCCTTCATGAGTGAACTTAAAGGCATTGGACAACAGATTACGCAAAATTTGCTGTACTCGTTTGGAATCGGACCGAATTTCATTCGGTATAGGCTCATGCTCCTTTAAGCTGAATTCCAGGTTTTTATCCTTCGCAGTGACTTCAAACTGCATCATCATCACCTGCGCAATTTCACGCACATTGACCGGCTCACTTACGATTTCCATGTGTCCAGCCTCGACCTTGGACAAGTCTAGAATGTCGTTGATCAGTTGGAGCAAATCATGCCCCGAGGCATAGATGAGATCGCTGTACTGGTATAACTCGTCCTCATCCAGTTCCTTTCCCTGCTCGTTGATAATCTGCGCCAGGTTAATAATGCTGTTAAGAGGTGTACGTAACTCATGCGACATCGTTGCCATAAAATCCGATTTATATTGGGAAGCCATCATCAGTTGCTTGGCACGTTCCTCTAGAATGACCTTTGTCTTCTGCAACTCATCTCGCTGCTCTGATAACAACTCATTCGCCTGCTTAATCTGATGATTCCGCTGTTGCTCCATCTGAAAGTCCCGTAAAATCAGAGCAAATAGAAAACTGAGGACGATGCCGATTGGCAGTGTCAGAGGAACAACCTCCGCTACATAATAGCGCCAGGGAATGACGCCCAGGCAGGCTATATTTAACGTATTTACGATATTAACCGCTAAAATGGTCACCGATGCCTTGATAATCAGACGCCAGGTGGAACGCCGCATCCAGTAGTTCAATCCGGCGCACAGGACGCCCAGAATGCTCATATTCAAAAAGCCGACCCACGCCGCCATATGCAAACCGAAGGTAAATCTCGTAAGTCCGATTGCGACCCCAATAATAATAAGCGTATAGGAGCGGGGATACACCAATGCCGCGATAATCAGCGGTACAAAACGCAGATCAAAAATAACCGTTTCACTAAAGTTAAAACCAAAGCAAGAGCTGACCCATCCGCCAAATATCACTAGCAGCACGGAGCTGACATATTTGAACCGCGAAGAGGTACGACTCAAACCATATTTATAAATCACGTTCGCCACATAGGCAACGGCAATCAGCATCCCTAAATTCATTAAAAACATCATTGAAAATTGCATGGACTCACACTCCCATAGCGCAAAAAATTGGATGCCAGGCCTATGTTAACCGCGTTTGCCTTTCTTGTACATCATAACATGAAGCCCCATCTTTCGACATGTCAAAAGATGCTTAGCTCCCTATATAAAAAAGCGAACCTCAATGGCTCGCTCTAATGTGCTGATACCTATAGAATCAGCTTGTGATGCCTTTGTTCCGGCGCCACTCCTTGACAAATAATTCGGCAAAATAAGGGTCCCATTGGGTTCCCTTTCCCTCCTCCAATATCATAACCGCCTTCTCTTCCTTCATACCTTGCCGATAGGGGCGATTAGACGTCATTGCATCATAAGCATCCGCTACAGCAATGATTCGCCCAAATAGGGGGATATCTTCCCCAGCGAGCTGATCAGGATATCCCTTGCCATCATAACGTTCATGGTGCGAGCGCACGCCAGGCAAATAAGGGGCCATAGCATAAGCCGGTTCAACTTGCCGAAGAATGCTCTCTCCCATAACCGGGTGCATTTTAATCTGATCAAACTCCTCGTCCGTCAACTTGCCGTCCTTGAGCAGCACAGCGTCAGCCACGCCGATTTTACCGATATCATGCAGCAAGGCTGTTTTGCGCAGCAAATCGAGGTCCGCCTCATTCAAACCTCCCTTGCGCCCAATGAGTACAGAGTATTCAGCTACACGCAAAGAATGTCCTGCGGTATAGGCATCTCGTGCATCCAGTGCTGCCGCCAAGGTGGCGAAGTAACTGTCCAATAGCTGACCGTTCTTTTCTTCCCGTTCCTTTAGGCCCTCAATCATCATGTTAAATCCTTCGACCAGCTCCGCAAATTCGTCCGAATACAAATCGCTGGCATTACTGTTCAGGCGGCCTTCCTTCACTTCATTCATTTTTTCCAGCAGGTGGTGGATCGGCTGTTCGATCTCACGGGTCAGCAACCTGCCTCCCAGATAAGCAAAGGCTACACCAAAGATTAAAATCGCACCCGCCCATGCCCAATAGGAACTAGAATTCGCCGCCTCCAAACGTTCCAAGCGAATCTGTGTAGCTAAACAAAATAAAAATAAAGGAAAAGCACCAATGAGCGTCGCACTTAACTGAAATTTATGCCGAAGCGATAGCAGGACTCGTCCTCGCAGGGACAGGCTCAATCCATATTGCTGGTAGGTTCGATCCCGAATTTCCTCCAGCAGTGGTTTGATTGCTCTCATGGTCAGGAAAAATTCAACCAGTGCGTGCATGGAAGCAACCAGACAAGCTCCTATACAGGCGATTCCTACATAATAAAAGGGAAAAGTAAGTTGTCCAGTATGTATCATCCATAACGCAATGACGGTTGCCGGGATAGAGAAGCCTAACAAATGCGGTCCTACAATACGTAAAACTGACAAATTAGGCAGATGATGAACCCGGATATACACCGCTTCTACATCCTTGAGTGTTTCCTGGTTACCTAGAAAAAAACGATGAACTGGTCTCAAATGGATTCGAAACACTATGGTTTCACAAGCAATCATAATGACGCTGGAAAATGCAATAATTTTAACAAGACCCCAAATTTCATAGTGGGCTACATTTAACGTGGAAAATACAAAAATCATACCTACCAACAATACAGTGATAAACGAACCTATAATATAGTTCAGGATAACATGCTGAATAAAGCGCTTATAGGTCGGCAAATTACTACCCCTCTTTTCATCCGTACACTCTAAAATATCTTGTGTATTCAATATCGGAGTCCAACCATCAAAAGTTTACCTTCTTGCTTGAGCATTTTACAATACGAAGACGACTTTTAGTCTGCAATTTATAGATGGGAAATCATACTATTCTTAATTAAGAAACCAAATACACCTTGTGTTTTAGATATATTCCTGCTATACTATTAAAGTATGTATTAACCCCATAAGATTCCACGCAACAAGCTATTACTCCTAATCACCGTATGGAGCTTCTCCAAATTTTATGTATAACCCTAATGTAGAATTTTGAGCTTTTGCCGAAGATTTTCACATTCACACTGGCGCGGTCATCGGAGCCGCAAGGACGAAAGAGAGGTAGGGCTTTTGTCGTTTGGAAAATGAACAGTGGAATCACACTGCCCCTTATGAACATGCTGACCATATATTGCAAGGTAGCAGGGGTTGAATATATATTATGCCATCAAACGATGAAGTTTGGGCAAGCTGTGCAGTACATGCAAACTGCACCCATCCTCCGGATGATCCCCGGGGGATTTTTCATTTTACGGAAACCGTATCATGAACAAAAAAATGACCCCGTCGATACATCGACAGGGCCTATAGCTTGATCAAAAAGGGGTTAATAGGGTCATTATAGTCTCGCTTTCTTAAAACTAAATGATATGCACCTTAAAAACTCATTAATTCTCCAGTTTTATATACCTTTTAATAATTCGTCCAATATTCTGTACCATCGGTCGGCATCGTTTGCGTAGTGGAACGTCTTGTTTCGGCTTGAGTGCGCCTTTGGGTCGAGGGACGCTCCCATCCTTCCAGTAAAACAACATGTTGGGTACCCGAATTGTTTTCCCAAGTGATGTAGCGCTCCTGTTCCATATGTCGCAAGGCGACTGTAATTTCAGCGTCTCGCTTGCCCGTTTTTACGGTCAATTCCGCCATTGTAGGCATGTGGCGATGCTGGGCGAAATAATTATACAAAATACGTAGCAGCTTTCGTTCCAAATCTGGCAACATCGTCTTCCCTCCTACAAAGAACATATGTTCCCATTATAACACATAAAAATGCACCCTCCTACTGGAAGATGCACTGGGCTTGTATTCCCATGTTGAATTCAGCTTTTTTCCTTCTCTTGACGACCGACAGAGCGCAGCCACCAAGCGACTCCACCAACACTTCCAAGTGCCAGAACCGTTAAGAAAATAATATAGAACAAATGAAATGCACGATCACTCATGGCAATCGCCTCCCTTACTTTATGTATACACTTTCCAGCTAAGCCTGTAAACCTCTTTTTGATCCCACATTCTAAATTTCCCCAAGAACTCGACAATAGATACTTGCTTGAGATCCATCGGTGCATACTAACTAAAAATGGTTAATACCAAATATGAGACAGACCAAGGAGGTTATCGAATATGAAATTCCTATTGATCGTGATCATCGTCGTGCTGATCGTTGTGTTGCTTATGAGAAGACGCAGATAAGCGGAGACATCCTGCATGGTTAAGAAGGAATACAAAAAGGGCTTTCGGCACATCACCGAAAGCCTTTATTCATATGAGGTTAGGGCTAAATTACGCCTTGTTCTTCTTGCTATATTTAATAAAAGCAATTACAAGCGCTACAGCAAACAATATTCCGCTGACTACCCATGTTGTCAGAAATGCCATACCCAAACCCACATTAGACCCCATCGTCGGGTGCTGCATGGCAGTAAACACCGAGCCCTGCATCATAAATATGGTACAGAATAAAACAACGGGCGCCAAAATAATCGTGCTTGCCGTCTTCCGACTACCAGATACTGCGATCACGCACAGAGCGGAAATCACCAAGATTACCCAATATATAACTGCTTCCCAAATCACTGAAGTGCCCACTGTTCAACCTCTTTTCTATCCATTCGTATATGCCTCTTCTATTGTAACAGACGTCACACAGTGAACCAAGCCATAATTTGATCAGAAAAGGGGTAAACTCTGCGAATAACGTAAATAATGTACAGTAGCAATCCTACATTAAAGACAGGAAAGGAAATGATTCCATGAGAAGTGCAAGCCCTTTTGTCATTGTAAACGACGTGCAGCAGTCAATTGACTATTACCAATCGGTTTTAGGCGGAAAAATCAAAGTGCTAAACAAGCAGGAAGGCAGACTCTTGCACGCTGAACTTCACCTGGGTAGCAGTCATATCCATTTTTCGGATTCCTACGGTAAGCCGCTGAAAGCACAGCATGTACAAATCATTCTCGACTGTGAAAGTGAGGACGAGCTTAAGCAGGCTTACCACGCACTAGCAGAAAAAGGTACCGTTACCGTGGAGCTACAAGATACTTTCTTTGGTGCGCTGCACGGCGAAGTAACAGATCACCTCAACCAGATTGGATGGGTGATGAACTATTTTAAGAGATGATCACGTTCAGCCATAACCGAATACGTCTTATAGCCACCATCAACGTTCCTCACCCGATAACCGTATTGGATCAAAATTCGGGCCGCAATATAGCCTCGCAGACCAACTTGGCAGGATACCGCGATCTCCAGATCACTAGGGATTTCCGCCATCCGCTCTCTAATCTCGGCCAGAGGAATATGAATCGAACCTGGAATGGCTCCTGCCTGTAGCTCCACTGCATCCCTAACATCAATAATAAGACCACCCTTTCGGTGAAAATCATCAACTTCATGCCACTGTATCGTTTGGACCAGCCCATCCATGATATTCGAAGCCACGTAGCCAGCCATATTCACAGGGTCTTTTGCTGAAGAATAGGGAGGTGCGTAAGCAAGTTCAATATCAGCCAGTTCTCGGACGTTCAAATGACCACGAATAGCCGTCGCAATGACATCAATTCTTTTGTCTGCTCCATCAGCTCCAACAGCCTGCGCCCCATAGATCATCCCATTCTCGGGATTAAAGAGCAGCTTCATAGCGATGGGTGATGCGCCAGGATAATAACCAGCATGCGAACCGGGATGAATATGAACAGCCTGATAAGGAACACCCAGCCGCTGTAATGTTTTTTCATTATTACCTGTAGATGCTGAAGTCAATGCAAAGGTCTTAATGACGGATGTTCCGAGCGCCCCATCATAAGAAATTGTCTGACCGTTAATATGATCTGCTGCCAAGCGCCCCTGACGATTGGCTCCCCAAGCTAGCGATACCATCGTTGCAAACCCATGATTGCGGTCCTTGACCTGGATGGCATCCCCCACCGCATAAATGGCCGGATCGCTGGTTTGCAGTTGGGCGTTAACCTGGATGGCGCCGCGAAAACCAAGTTCCAATCCGCTTTGCTTGGCCAACTCATTTTCAGGAACAACACCGATCGCCAGAATAACCATGTCCGTCTGAAGCACACCCCCGGAGGTCAAACGAAGTTGTGCACCCTGCTCTTCAAAAGCCGTGACTCCTTCCTCTAAACGCACCTCCACCCCGTTCAGTCTCATATGCTGTTCTACCAATTTAGCCATTTCAGGGTCCAGCGGATTCAATAATTGTTGTCCCATATCAATAATAGTTACTGCAAGTCCACGCTCTCGCAAATTCTCGGCCATCTCCAGCCCAATAAATCCGGCCCCGATCACCGTGACATGCTTTGGATGTCTTTCATCTACATATGCCTTAATAACGTCCGTATCATGAATATTTCTTAATGTAAATAGATTCATAGCTTCATGTAATCCGGGAATGTCCGGTATCATCGGTTTGGCTCCCGGCGACAATACCACAATATCATATGGCTGCTCATCTGTTTCCCCTGTAACCATATCGCGGAAATGGACGAGCTTCTGCTCCCGGTCTATTTGTATCACTTCTTTCAGTACCCGCACATCTATATTAAAACGGTCTCTTATCCCTTGAGGTGTTTGGAGAAACAGCTTCTCTCGCGCAGGGATTACCCCGCCAATATAGTAGGGAAGGCCACAGTTCGCAAAAGAAACATGCTCTCCGCGTTCAAACAGAGTAATCTCGTCTTCCTCATTCCATCTACGCAATCTCGCAGCAGCAGAAGCTCCACCTGCTACCCCGCCAATAATAACTATTTTTCTACCCACTTCTTCCCCTCCTTATATACCCTATGGGGTATAATATATACCTATGGGGGTATGTTGTCAACACGCAAAAAAAGACGGAGGTTGCCCCCCGCCTGATCAACCCTGAACGAATACCGATCTGGGTCGAAAAATCACTTGCGATGCTACACGAATGCTCTGTCACACTTAGTCTAAGAAGAGTCTACTGCTACTACTGCTGGCTGGCCGCGATCGCCTGCTCCAGATCATACAATATATCGTCTATTGCTTCTGTCCCGACAGATAGGCGTAACAGCTCCGGTTTGACTCCGGCAGCAACCTGTTCTTCCTCATTCAACTGCTGGTGCGTTGTGCTTGCCGGATGAATAATCAAAGACTTGGAATCACCTACATTCGCCAAATGAGAAAATAGCTTTACATTCGCAATTAGCTTGCTTCCCGCCTGGCTTCCACCTTTAATACCAAAGGTCAGGATTGCTCCTTGTCCTTTCGGCAAATACTTTTGAGCTAATGCGTAGGACGGGTGGCTCGGCAACCCGGTGTAGCTTACCCACTCCACATCCTTGTGGCCTTCGAGATATTGCGCTACCTTCAAGGCATTTTGACTATGTCTTTCCAGCCGCAGATGAAGTGTCTCCAAGCCTTGAAGCAGCAGCCATGAATTGAACGGAGAAATGGCAGCTCCCAAGTCCCGTAGCAATTGCACCCGTGCCTTGATAATATATGCGATAGGTCCCACCGCCTCGGTGTAAACAACTCCGTGGTAGCTCGGGTCCGGCTCAGTCAGCCCCGAGAAACGACCATTCGCTTTCCAGTCAAACTTGCCGCTGTCCACGATCACCCCACCAATAGACGTACCATGTCCGCCAATAAACTTCGTTGCCGAATGCACGACAATGTCCGCTCCGTATTCAATAGGACGCAATAAGTAAGGACTTGGGAACGTGTTATCCACAATCAGCGGAATACCATATTCGTGCGCAATCGCCGCTACTGCTTCCACATCCAGCACATTGCCCTGTGGATTGCCAATCGTTTCGGCAAAGATGGCCTTCGTTTTATCCGTAATGGCATGGCGGAAATTCTCTGGATCATCCGAATCGACAAAATGCACCTTAATACCCAATTTGGGCAGTGTGGTAGAAAACAGATTATATGTACCGCCATACAGGCTGGAGGCTGATACAATTTCATCTCCAGCTCCCGCAATGTTCAGAATGGAGAAGGAAATCGCCGCCATTCCCGAAGCTGTGGCCAACGCGCCAGCCCCGCCTTCCAGTGCGGCAATCCGTTGCTCGAACACATCCGTGGTCGGATTCATCAGACGCGTATAAATGTTGCCGAATTCTTTCAGCGAGAACAAATCAGCCGCATGCTCGGCATCCCGAAATCCATATGAAGTGGTTTGGTACAACGGAACGGCGCGGGAAAAGGTAGTAGGATCAATCTCTTGTCCGGCATGGACAGCGAGAGTTTCGAATGACAGCTTGCGTTCTTCTGACATGATTATTTCCTCCCTTGTTATACGTGCTGTATGAATCGTCTCTTCCTGTATGCGTAGTCATGGATGATTTTTCAATTATTCTCGCACAAAAAGAACGATTTGGGAAGATAATTCTCATTATTCAGGTAGGATATTATCATTTTATTTAAAGCATCAGGTTTCGGATCGAAAGGTTTTGCCCAAATGCTCACCCAGACCAAAATAATGGCGGAAATTATAGATGAGCGGACTCCACTTTGTCGGATCAATATGGTTCTCGCCGAGGATGATATCCTGATGAACATGCACCTGTATGGCTTGAGTTTCGACGATAGCAAAATAAGGAGAATGGTCAGGAATTCTTACATCCCTCACCTTGGCTTCAATTTGAATAGGGCACTCCCTAATTCGGGCAGGCTTGACCCTATTCGACTCAATCGAAGTGAGTCCGCTGATCTCATACTTATCTTTATGGTACATAAATCCATGTTCCTTTTTTTCCGCTGGAACAGGATTCTTACCTGTATAAGGAGCCAAACGTTCTACATTTTCCCACATGGAAGGTCCCGGAACATTGATTACACATTCGGGATGCCGCTCCATATTTTCTAATGCTTTGCCACCTGTTCCAATGCCTAGTACCACACAATCTCCTAATGCCCACGAGGAGGAAATCGGGCTAATATTGGTCGTTCCATCCTCATTCACCGTATTGAGTAAAATCACAGGGGTTCCGTAATATAAAATGCTAGGGTTAATCGTTTTAACGTTTGGGGTATGATTCATCTCATTCATCTGATTTGTTGGGTTCATTATCTCTTCTCCTTCTATTCAGATCTACCTCCCTATTGTAAAATATAAATATTTCAACCTTCATCGAAGTATGGATTACAAAGGGGGATAACCGTGCCATGAGTACCAAGTCAAATGTAGCTATGATTGCTTCTCTTGTTAGCGAGCCTTCTCGTGCAGCTATACTCACCGCTTTATTAGACGGCAGATTCCACACGGCAAGTGAATTGGCCCATATGGCAGGCATCAAACCGCAAACGGCCAGCTTCCATCTGGCTAAAATGACCGAGGCACACGTCGTTACTGTGGAAAAACAAGGGCGTCACCGTTACTATGGCATTCAAGACCCCGAAGTTGCCCGGGTGATGGAGTCATTTTTATCCATAGCTCCACCTGTTCCAATCAAGTCATTCAAACAAGCCTCCGAAAACGAGGCCATACGGTTGGCAAGAACTTGCTACGATCATGTTGCGGGTCAATTAGGCGTACAGCTCATGAATTTTTTCATGCAAAAGGGGATTCTTTCCGAGGATCAGGACGGGCTTCATATTACGGACCAAGGAGAGACTTTCTTCACTGACTTTCAGATTGACCTTACAAAAACAAGACAAAAGCGCCGCTCTTTCTCACATAAATGCCTGGATTGGAGTGAACGACGCCATCACCTTGCCGGTGCTTTAGGAAGTGCTATTCTGGACAGATTATTCGAATTACATTGGATCGAGCGTCTGCCTACAACCCGAGCGATACGTATTACAGCCGAGGGTAAAAGAGGTTTTAAAGAGATATTTTCGATAGAGGTCGACTAGATCATCAGAGTCCTTTTATTTTTCGCATTACCTCAAATCAAGCAGACTGTTTGAATTGGGCAATAGCAATGGCGGAGTCCTGAAAGTTAACTCCTGTCGTAGTAAGCAGGATAAATTAAGAAGCTTTCCCGCTCTGATCCGCCGCTTTTGCCCCATCTGCCGGAGAAGGTTGAATGGTATTATGAAAAAAAGGTAGCCACAGCCACATACGTCTCCTTTTCATAGTCAATGATGTGTATACATATGACTAATCCGCATATCAAGACTGTGCGTTTCCCCAGAGTAATGAAACAGGTGTGGGCTGGATGAAGCTGTTCATTGATCAACCTCTCTTGAAGAACTCTACCGTTTCGTTAAATGATTGCTGAGCCGAATGTACGTTATATCGGGGAGAGTACGGATCACTGAATCCGTGCTGTCCGCTGAATTTATGTACCCGGATATTACGGTTATCTAAAATTGAAATGAGCTCATCCACATTAAATGATGGTTCTTCCTGTGGGAAAAAAAGCAGTGTTGGACAATGTGGAGCTATTTCTAAATAATTCCTAATACGAGAGCCATAGTATCCTACAATTCCATCAACATACTTTTCTTTACTACACAGCCAGGCAACCGTTGCCCCTATGCTAAAGCCGACGATAAATACCTTTTTATAGCGAGCTCGAATACTTAATAATAAACTTTCGATATGATAGAAAGAGCGTTCAAATCCTATATTTTCTATAAAATTGGTATAGGCACTTTCCTCTTGCGAATAGTCATAAGGCGTTTCTTTGCCTAGTAAATTTGGACAAATGACATCATAACCCTGATCTGATAATAGGCTACAAAAATTTTGTATATGCTTGTTAATCCCATAAATCTCATGCAGTACAACAATTAGGGTGCTCGACTTTTTATCTATGCTTATCATATTGTCCCCCTAACCAGTTTTGAATATGGGAAAATAATTCATCCGGATACGCGTATTTATACTTAGCTGCCACTTCCGAGGATAATCGTTTGAACAACTTTAAGGATACGACCAATGCTTCCCAACTATGATTGGGATCGTATTTCCCAAAAGATTTCTTCAAATCAGTAACAACATCTTGATCAGCCCATTCATTCATGAATTTCCCTGCATGCCAAGTATCATATTCCGATCCATGTACAGCTTTTGCATGCCACTCTATCATTTGCAGCAATAATTGTTTACAGTCCATATCTCTTTGCTTAGCTACCCACAGATCATTACGCAAAATTTGTTTAGCCACATATAGAGAGGCGAAGCAATACATGTTAACAACCTGTAGATAAGCACCTTCAGATATTAGAGGAGTATCCGGGATCGTTGTGGTTTGAGAAATGATTTGATTTCCATTCCCCGTCTTATCGAGCAGCATCCTGACCCCCCGCTGAAATCCTTCAGGAATACGTCCATTTTTGATTATATGATCCAGATCAGAAATATGACGGAATAGAAAATCAACCTCAGCCCCTTGGTCAAAGAGAACGAGTTTTTCCGGATCCCCTTTTGCCGTTCGAAACATAAAGCTGGTCCAAACTTTGCCGATGTTTAGTAACCATTGATCATTTTGAAGATAGTAATCTGGATTCGTTGAAAAGACGACTACATCCAAGTCAGAAAACTCATCAAAAGGCTTGTCCTCTCTTGCCCGGGACCCAACGATATAAACCGCAATAATTTCCTCATTAGAGATTCCCCATTCGGATATACGCTCCTCAAGCACTTCGTAAGCATTATTCATTACAATATATCCTCCTTTTTTAGAAAACATTATATCCAATCCAATAATTACGGTATATATTTTTAGTTAACATTCAAAGGAATGCTGCCTGATATACACCATTCATCAAATCAATTTCCCAATCTTCATCCTGTGATATAATTCTTTCAATATTACAGTTTGGAAGGATGGTGCAGATGTCGGAGCAGCGAGTATACATCCGGTTCTCTGAGGAGACGGACGCCGCAGAGTTGGCAGCAATGTACAAGCGCAATCGAGAATTCTTTGAGAAGTTTTCGCCAAACAACCAAGAGAAGTACTATACGGAGGAGCACCAGCTCCAGACGATTATTAAAAGCAAGGCCGACATGATGGAAGACCGGAAATATTCCTTCGTGGTATGCCACAAGGAGGACGACCGGATTATAGGCAGCATAAGCCTATCTTTTGTGGTGAGAGGACCGCTTCAGAGCTGTATGATCGGATACAGTCTAGACCAAGCATATAACGGAAAGGGTTATACGACGGAGGCGGTGAAGCAAGTGGTTCACTATGCCTTCGATGAGCTAAAGTTTCACCGGATCTTCGGGGAAGCCTCTCCCCAGAATCCAGGATCCATACGTGTGCTTGAGAAGGCTGGCTTTCACAAAGAAGGCATCTCTCGAAGCAACGTAAAGATCAACGGAAAATGGGAGGATCACCAGGTTTTGGCGATTATAAATCCATCTGAGGATATCTAGTTTTTCAGAGTGAACAATCATTTAACCATTGTAGGTGGTAGATAAAAGTACCAAATTTCAATATTCTTATTATTGTAATTGAATTTCGGGAAATTCCAAGGAGGTTATTATGAAGTATCAATCCATCAAACTGAATGAAAAGTTATCTAAGTTTAGTGATCATTGGTCTCCGAAAGTTATTGGTGAAATGAATGACTATCAATTTAAATTGGTGAAAATAGTTGGGGATTTTGTATGGCATGATCATCAGGATACCGACGAGGTCTTTATTGTACTTGAAGGTGAGATGTTCATTGATTTTAGAGATGGACGGGTACAAGTTTCTCAGGGAGAGATGTTTATTGTACCTAAGGGGGTCGAACATAAACCTTTCGCCCATGAGGAGTGCCATATCATGCTAGTAGAGCCGAGGGGAGTGGTAAATACTGGAGGAGCAGAGTCAGAATTAACGGCAGCCAATGATACTTGGATTTGAATATATAGCAATAATTAGAAGTGAACAAGAAAAATTGAAGCTGATCGGAGATGGGGCGTATGCACTCCGTAGCTGTCTATTATTGCATTAAGCAACGGGCAGGGGGGATAGTTAAACAAAAATTTCGAGAAAGGAAGAGTATAGTGGATGATAAGAAACGCAGAATTTAAGAATAGTTATGCAGGATGGCGAGAAGTAGAAATAAAGGATTCCTCTCTAGGCATTATATTTCCCATGATGGTAATGTATCCAACGAACGAACCCGAACAAATAGAGCGATTGGGTCCATACCAGTTAGAGTTGGCGAGAGAGGCAGGGCCATCGGAAGGAAGGTTCCCTTTGGTTATCATCTCTCACGGTACTGGCAGTACACCGCTTGTGTATCGGATTTTGGCGCAGTATTTAGCACGTAATGGTTTTATTGTCGGCATTCCAGAGCATCCATTTAACAATCGAAATGATAATAGTCTGGAAGGGACTGCCCAGAATCTTATCTATAGACCTAGACATCTTAATATGGCCACCGATTGGTTTTTCGATAGTATGCTTTTCAAGGACAATTTGATAAGGAATGCTGTGTCGCTCATTGGACATTCCATGGGTGGTTATACGGTATTAGCAGCGGCAGGTGGCGTGCCGACTTCTTTTCCTCACGAGACCTAGGACGGAAAGCCCCAGCTTATAGAGGTTACACCAGATTACCGAGTAAAATGCCTCGTTTTACTAGCGCCAGCGTCGGTCTGGTTTCGAGCTGAAGATAGCTTGCGTACGGTTAATCTACCTATCTTAATGATGGATGCAGAGAAGGATCAGTACACTCCTTCTTTACACGCGCGTATAATATTGGATGGCGTGCTGGACCCTAAGAAGGTACAATACAAAACAGTAAAAAACGCCGGACATTTCTCCTTTCTGAGTCCCTTCCCGAAATCGATGAGGACTCCAGCCTTTCTCCCATCGCAAGACCCTCCCGGCTTTGATCGCGAACATTTCCATAGGGGACTTAATGCTGACATATTGGATTTTCTATATGCTCATACACGTTAGTTGGATGACAACAGCGGCTGTCTAAGACTTTATCTTTCAAGTCTTGGTCCGCCGCTGTTTGATTTTTTGTTCAATCTAAAGCTTTATTTCCACTGGATATTTTACAGAAACTGTGTTCTTTTGGCTGGGCTCTCTCAGTGCATGATTTCTCTCTTATTCACCTTAACACCTGATAAGGATTGATCAAACATATCGAGAATAAAAAGGAACCTCTCAGCTTCACGAAATACATGATCGGCTAATAAAGGATGGATAATGCTTTTTATTCGGCACTCGTCGATTAAATCACGCGCTGTTTTCTTAAAATCACGCAAGGACTTCACAGAGACACGGTTCTCATCAACAAATTGACTCAGGAGTGGAACGGTTTGTGACTGTGGTCGCATATGACTTAGGTCAATCGCTTGAAACATTAGCATATCAAAATCATTACTAAACTCCCTAGCTTGTTCAACCAGTTTACGTTCGGATGGATCAAGTAAATGGCCTATAAATTTTGCGTGATCGGCCATGATTTTTAAGAAAAATACATTTTCGTCAATAATAGCATCAGGTAAGGGTTCAAGTGTTCCTGAATTCAGTTCTCCTAAACGGTTTCTGAAATAATTTGCTTCCCGACTTACGTGATCTACCAGTAAAGGAAAATTGGTTTGTCCAGGAAGCTTGCATTGTAATATAAGGCCCAGTACCATCCTCTTAAATGCCCAAATATTCGTCGCCGCATTCTGAACTTCCGTATTAAACTCTTTGATTGTATAAGGATCTGTCTTGTTATTAAATTCATGCGACCTTTTCTCGATATCCTCGAAAATAGCGTAAAACTGATTGGCTTCTGTTTTAAGTTGAGTATCTTCCGCTCTAAAACCTAACCCCAGAAAAAAGGAATGCTCCTTCATAATCCTCGACCAAAATCGTATTTCATCTAATGAGCGCGCTACGAATGCATCCAATCATATCCCTCCTCTATGTGAGCAAAAAGCACTTACTTAGTCATATGGGATATGCCAGGTTATTATGATTATCGAATCCCACGCCTCATATTAGTCTAATTCTGAAGTTAACAAATTAAATTCCATAATAATACTCATATTTGAATATATATCATTTAATGTTTGGACAATTCTCCCAATCCAGTTCTATAATTCACTTGTTATTACATATATTTAGGAGGAAGTCATGAAAAATATTATATTCAAAAAACTAGGAACAATAGTGTTAGCCCTTCTCATTGGGGTTTCGGTGTTCTCATTGTTCCCTACTGTTACAAAAGCTGAGACTAGTAACGTGACTTGGTCGAATGGTTCTTTATTAGCAAAACTAGGGAATGGAGGTCAAGGAGATAAAGCAACTGTAGGAAAAACCAGTGGGAAGTGGTACTGGGAAGTAAATGTAGTTGATGGAAATCCAGATATACCAAGTATATCATTAATTGGTATAACAAGTGAATCAGGTACTAATACATCAGATAAATGGAAGTATCATAGTTACTATGGGTATGACGGTCAAATTTTAACTAAAATATCTTCTGATATAACAAGAACTAAATATGGTAAAACTTTTGCGCAGAAGGATACTATTGGTTTAGCGTTGGACATGGATAACGACACAATTTCTTGGTACAAAAATGGAGTTTGGCAAGGTTCTAATACTGCAAAACCATCTCAACTCGGTGGATCACAAGTATTCCCGATGGTTATGGCTGGGGAAAATGGATATAAATCCTTTCAAGCTAATTTCGGTGCTAGCCAATTTAAATATCCAGTCCCTGAAGGATTTTTGCCTTACCAAGACTCAGGTAAATCTACAACACCGGATCCGTCCACAAAGCCTGATCCATCTACTACACCGGATCCGTCCACAAAGCCTGACCCGTCTACTACACCGGATCCGTCCACTAAGCCCGATCCGTCGGATACAGATGGGGCCTCCCAACCAACTGGTGACCGCGCCATTCTGACTGTAACGATGGACAATGGATTTGATAAAGAATTCGATTTGAGTAAAAAAGAACTGAATGCCTTCATCGCTTGGTATGACGCTAAAGATGCTGGTAGAGGTGCTTCTTTCTTTGCCATTGACAAGCACAATAACAACAAAGGTCCATTCAGCAATCGCAAAGACTACGTAATCTTCAACAAAATTCTCACATTTGAAGTAAGCGAATATTCAACTAAATAAGCATGATGAAGGGCTTCATGTCGGCTAACTTGCCGATGAAGTCCTTCTTTATATTTACTTAATCTCAAAATCACGCCTAAATTGCTATACTGGACGATACATTTTTTCTAGACTAAAAGTTTGCAAATCGTTTTTTAAACAAAAAAAGCACGGCTTCCAAAAAGCCTGGAAGCTGTGCTTTGCTTATGTATTCAACATTAATATTCGATAATAAAGGTAACAAGATAAAATGAGCAACTACCTCAACCGATGAGGATACTCACAGGAGAATTCGTCATGTTAAAAAAAGCTCTATTCATTGCTCTACTTTCTGTAGCTCTAACAGCTTGTGGAAGCAATTTCAAAGAAGCAACGACAAGGTCTGGGTCTTCAAGTACATCCTTTGCTACTGAACAAACAGCAAGCAATGAAAATACTGCTCAGCAAGCTTCTACAAATCAGGTCACAGATAAACAATATTTATTTGCTGAATTCATGAAAGATGGAACCCCCATGTTAACAGAAGATCAAGCTTCTATGGAACAAACGTCTTATGACTTCATTGCTAAAAACAGTGACTTATTTCCTTCCACAGATAAAAGCAAAGTCATTAATCTAGTAGACAAATCCGTAACAACAAAACACTTAAATAAAAATTTGAACTTATACTTAAACAAATTTGTAAAAATAAGCGGCGATGTAATAGATATAGAAGAAGATAACATTCCTATAGGAACAACGGCTATCGTTTATATTAGTGATGAAAATGATAATACAGTAATGGCAGTTTATCCGGGAGCAAGTGGGGAAATTTTTGAAGGAGACGTTGCTACAGTTATTGGAGTTCCTATCGCTAATTTTTCATATGAAAATATTTCAGGTGGCTATACGAATACTACACTGTTAGCAGCTTCTTTTCTCACGAAAGAAAATCAATAAATTTTAATCATGCAAGCCCTTAAGCGAGTATTCAACTAAATACACAACGAGAGGGACTCTATCCGGCTAGATAAAGTGATTAGAAAATTGTTCAAATGCAAAAAGCACTGCCGACCCATAAGGTTAGCAGTGCTTTTTATCTAATCTAATTTCGGACAGAATGAAAGAAGGTCGTTCAACTTGATTGATGGGTCATTATCATACAATTCTTTTCGCAAAATTAAACCCAACATGATTTAAGGATGATAACCAAGAGGATATAGAGCACCAAAATAGCCGCTGTAGAAGTCCACACACCGCAAACAGCTGCACCTGCACATCCGCTCATAGCTTTAGCCCTCCTTTATTTGTCTTCATCTTAATATATGTGTAAATATGTTTTATGACCGGGCATTCAGGTAAACATAAAAAACACTCCATTTACGCATGCCAGCGGAATATTAGGATACTTTCCGATCGCGTGCTGATATCTTTGTTAATATGGAAGATGAGATATACACCGCGAAAAAGCCATGCTTAATAGTTCCTGATTGTAAATCTGATACTTACGGTTTTGATCCAACACCCAATTTGCAAATCCCACAGCTTTAGTGTAGCAATTATAATCATAGGGATTAATTTTAAACTCAAGAATATTCAGCATCATCTGGTTCTCTTCATCTGATAATTCCAAGCCCAACTGGCTAAACTGTCTTTGTCGAATTCTCCGAGCGGTGTCGTCTTGTATGGCTCTGTGCTGAATGGACACTTGTCCTTTATGTTGACGATAATACAATAAGCTTATAGGGAGGTTTGCTATTTGTACCTGAGAGGCTAATCGGTTCCACAGTTCGTAGTCTTCGGCATGAGGATAACTACTATCATATTGAATGTTTAGCCGATGTATCATGCTATTGCGTATTATTGTAGCAGGATGGCAGATACAGCAATGAAATAACAACCATGTTCTAATTTCTTCATGACTAGCCGGATTCACCTTAAGTGCCCCTCCACTAGAAGTAGTAAAAGCAGCACCACATACATCAATTAAGGGATTTTGATCCATGAATGATATTTGCACATCCAATCGATCTGGCGTAGAAATATCATCGCTATCCATACGAACGATATATTCACCAGTTGCCCTATTGAATCCCTCATTTAAAGTAGCAACCAAACCTCGATTGGTACTATGGAATATTTTAACCACTCTAGGATCTGTTACCTGTGAAATAAGAAAAGCGGATCCATCTGTTGAGCCATCATCAATAATAATCAATTCAAAATCGGAATAGGTTTGAGCTAATATACTGTGGATTGCTTCCCAAACAAAGGACACAGTGTTATAAACTGGCAGTATAACTGAAGCTCGTGGCACAAGAAGTTCCCTCCATTCTACATTTTAAAATTAGAAAATATTATTTTGCATAAAAGCCAACTTCCCTATTTTTCTCGAAAACTATTTCTTCGAATGTTCATGCTCCAAGTATATGTATTGAAATATATTTTGAGGCGGCTTCTCGGTAAAAAAAGCTTTCCATAGCCACCCTTTGGGGTATTTATAGAAAGCTAATCTGCTTTGCAGCGTCTATAGCGCTCACTTGAAATTTTTCAGGAAACTGTTTGACAATGCCTTCTGTCAGAATGTCCGCTAAATGATTCATATGGATCTCGTTTTTGTCGGTTGGAATGGAATATATGATAGAAGTATTCATGGGGTTGTACTTAGTAATTGATCTTCAAAAAAATAATGAAGAGAAGGAAACTGCATTACCCACTACTCCATAAAACAGTAAAGATACCCTGAGGCTTTAAGTAAGTGAGTAATCAAATAAAGACTCTTATGGCAATACATTAGCGGAGTCCTTTCATTTACTCTAAATTCACATTGATCACGGAAAAATAAGATTAGTTAATCTTAATAGCTATTTGGTGATCGGTGTGGTGAATCCTAAAAGTAAACAATCCCCGCCGACCAAGTATGGTTAGCGGGGATTGTTTAGTTGTTTTTGAGTTGTTGTTTACGATTATCTTTTACTGTGGTTTTCAGGCTCGCGACGTTTTAAACCTGCCAATCCAATTAACCCCAACAGACCAAGCCACCCCCAATTATTATTATTATCGTTATCATTATTATTAGTAGTAGTTAGCATTTGTGTTCTACCATTGTCGTTTGTGCCCATATTGTTTTGACTGTTTTCAGCAAATGCTACTGCCGCTCCAAAGCTTGAAATCATTAATGCAACAACAGCCATTATCTTCATTTTTTTCAACATGCCTAAACCACTCCCTTAAATTTGTGTTTGCAATCAATTTTTTAATGTATATAGCATGCCAATTGAACTTATTTCTTATACACACATTAAATCTTCACTACTGGGAATCATAAATTTGTACATCATTAAAATTAAAAAAGGAGTGGTTTTTATAATGGGTATCCTAAGCGGGAATCCAAAAGACGAGCCCATGCATTACGGAGAAGTTTATAGTGTGTGGCAGTTTTCAGCGTTAGCGAAAGGCAGCGTTTCATTTTACCAAGCATGTTTAAACCACGCAGGAGACAAAGAGCTCAAAAAAATACTGGATGATCTTATTGATCAAGCTAAACTGGAAATCCAAGAATGCGACGCAATGCTTACTGATAATGGGATTGCCCCAGCTCCTATTTTGCCTGAAAGACCTCCTGTCAAACTTGAGGATATCCCAGTTGGTGCAAGGTTTACTGATCCCGAAATCGCAGCTAAAATCGCATTAGATACCTCTGTAGGATTGACATCTTGCAGCCAAGCTATGGGTCAATCCATTAGAGAAGACATCGGGACCTTATTTGCGAAATATCATCTAACTAAGACTGCTTTGGGAGTCCGTATTCTAAAAATGAACAAAGAAAAGGGTTGGCTAATACCTCCCCCTCTTCAATTAAAAAGACCTGAACCAGTTAAAGCCTAAATTTCCAGTACGATTCCTCAACACACTGTTCCCCTTAGATTGTTCAACAAAAATCCCCGCCGACCAAGTATGGTTAGCGGGGATTGGTTTTGTTACGTTAAGCACCTCCGATGGTAACGTAAGGCTGAATACTATTGTGGTGGTTAAGGGCTTGATCCGGCACAGTAACAATAAACAAAAAGCTAGCCGCGATGATTAGCAGTACCATTTTTTTCAACATTGGTCATCCACACCTTTTCCATAAAATTTAAAAATGCTGCTTTGGTTTCAGGAGCCGCATAATCCCGAAAATGTAAAAACAAACCCAAACAGTTTATAAAACAAGTCTCATTATTTAGTGTATGATAACTTACTAATGAATACATCAAATGTTTAAAACCATCAATGTAAGAACCTCGATGTAAATAATAATAAGATAACTCGTAACCAAACCACGCGATATAATCCGGTATCACTTGTTGGGTATACATATCATCTGATGATAGTTGCTGTTGTGCAAAAGCATTTATTTCGGCTTCAAATTGCTGAAGTATACCTTCTACATCTTTTGCTGAAATTATAACATTCAACAGTTTTGAGATTTTCTCATTCTCGTTAGTGGCGGATGTTGCTGCAATATATTCAACATAATCTTGAAGCACACTTATATCTCCTGACAACAGTTTATAACTGAGACCAGAGGAATATAAGCATTTAGAAAGTTGGCAGAGCAATCGTCAACAACAAAGAACTTTATAAAATTATGCTACTCAAGTCTCAAGACCTATTCACCAAATAAATTTAAAATTGAATAGATTGTTTTACAATTAACATTGGTATGCGGCGAAGAGGGACTTTAATCGCCCGGAAAAGGTCAGTTGTTCTCTCTCCTATTCAGACATCTTACAAAAGAAGAGCACGTTAAATTACTCAGTCGGGGGAATCACTATTTTGAGAAAGCTATCATTCTTTATTTCCATTATTATGTTGGGTGCAATGTTGTCCGCTTGTTCTGCCATTACATCCACCGTGGATCAAGCGACTGCAGGCGTTACGTCCGGCGAGAGCAAAGAAATCGAAAAATACAATGCGTATGTGAGGCTGAATAACTTGATGACAGGCAGAATCAATGAGGTTCTGGTTCATTATTTCGAGAAGTTCGGAGTGGATACACAGCCTGTAATCGAGAAGAACTTCAGCTTCATCATGCTCGGCGTTGCTGAAACTGAGCGGGAAGTTATTGATAAAGCGAACGGCTATACCGCAAGCCAACCTGCTTTTGCGAACGCAGATCCCGTAGTGATCAAACTGACACCGGTCATCAATGATCTGTTGTCCGTCCTGGACGAGATGAAAGCCTACTATGATACAAAAGGCTACGTGGATGATGACTTCGCAAAAGGAAAACAGCTGCATACCAAGCTGGTAAGTGCCAATCTCGCTTACGAGACTGTCTCCAAACAATACTTCACGGCTATGCAAAAATTGGGTAACGAGCAGCGTCTGGCTGAACTGCAAAAACTCAAAGATTCAGACCAGCAGATCAGGTATGATGCCTTGAAGTTCATGATAGATGCCGAGGCTACGGCCATTGAAATGGATGAGCAGGGTATCACCGCCGACAATGTGCTGCAGCTTGATATGACGAAGTTTAAAGCCAAATACGACATTATGACCGCAGATCTAAGTGCGCTCATGACAATCTCAAAAGATAAGAATCGAGTTCAAAAAGAAGGGATTAACAGCTTCAGTATCAGGAACTATGTTGATTCAGCCACTGAGGCAAAAGCGGCTGCTTCGAAAATTATTGAACGCATCAATAAGAAGGAACCTGTATCTGATTCTGACCTGAACGGCCAGTTCCTGAACACTACGGATGGCACACCTGAGAATTTCAATTATAAGCTAAGCAAGGCAATCGAACGATATAATGAAATAAATTAAGCGTATCTAACGATAGGGGCTGCGAAAACAAATACGGAGTTCCGGTAACGAACAAGCTCTGCCAACCATAAGGTTAGCAGAGCTTTTGCTTTAAAATCCTCCAATGGTAACTTGAGGGTGAATGCTATGATGGTGGTTAAAAGCTTATCCGGCACATTAACAATAAGATTTAAATGCTGCTTTAATTTCTGAAACCGCATAATCCTGAAAGTGTAAAAATAACCAACCTTACTTCTCAAAGCTGGTAATCATCCGAAGATCGTTCAAGAGCGACTTGGACATTCGTCTATCAATGTAACTCTGGATACCTATTCACATGTTCTTCCGAATCTCCAAGAAGCGGTGTTAAAAAACATTGGCGATTCAATCACAGGAGAGAGCATTAGCACCGAAGAACCCACTTTATTAGACTAAAGGGTAGAAAAATGGTAGAAGAATCCTCAGTTCAATAAAAAAGCGCGACCTCCAAAAAGCTTGGAAGCCGCGCTGTGCTTGAGTTTTATAGAATGCTGGTGAAGGGAATTGAACCCCCGGCCTACGCATTACGAGTGCGTTGCTCTACCCCTGAGCTACACCAGCAGGTCAGTGTAACTGACAACAAAAACTATTATACTCTTAGTTACATAAAAATCAATCACTTACATCAACTTTTTCAACTAGGATTTGGATTTAGTTCGGTAACATTTCCTGTCGCGGTGCCAGATAGTTTCTCTGCGACGGAACGGAGCTTTTGGTGACTGGAGGAAGGTTTGTCACGGCGATCATCAATTTTGACCGAGGTGGAAACACGCTTCGCTCCTGACAGGAATGGTGCTTCGTGCAGCGCAGCAATGGCGGTGAATACATCGTCCAACGAACCTTCAAGTATCGTACTCATGGAGGTAAGCTCATAGGTAATTCCTTTTTGCGTCTTCAACACTTTTTGCATCTGAGCAACGTAGTCGCTCAGGCTTGTACTCCCCGTTCCAATCGGGATCACTGTCACTTCTGCAATAGCCATCGCCAGGTTCCTCCCTAAAATTAAAATCGTCGCTTCTTTAAAAATCTAAAATTTCAGTCCGATAGAGCGAGCAGCCTTATTTCACAAAAAAAGTTCATATGTATGCTGCTTGTTTCTGTAGGAAACATCTTTATCATTCATTGTACCGTTCAAACTGTCTCAATTCAAATACAGCCCGCGACTTCTCTGTATATTTTGATTTTCCATTCCTTTTCCTTTACGTATGGCTTCGAATGTTGCTATAATACTCCTTGCACTTATTTGAAATTTTAAGTTTTTACACACAATATGTTGGGTTAAATATTCATAACACGTCTAAATATAGTGATGTAGCCGATAAATCGTACGGGAACCATCTTTTCCCCCTTCATTGGCAGGTACATCGCTATTTCTATGTTATTGGATTACATACAGCCCCCAAATGCTGTCTGACCATCGCTTTTTTCGCCATTATCTTCTCATCATGATCATTTTCATGCCTATTCCCAAGTATGATTCCAAATCAGGAAAGCGAGGAATTAATCCTATGCCACAACTCGTAACCAAACCAAACAATCGCCAGTTGGCTTTTGACGAAATACGCATCTCCGTATATGCCGACCGTGTACTCAGCGGACTGGACAAGCTGGATAAGGATCGACTCATTCGCGGTGTAACTAGCAAGCTGCGCCGGGACGAAGTCACGGGGGATGACATTAGCAACGCGTTTGCAATGGCTGCCCTTGAATTGGTTAGTAAGGAAGAACCGGACTGGAAATTTGCCGCTGCACGTGCTTTGCTCACTTCCTTGTATAAAAAAGCGGCTACTCACCGCCGTTACAAATCCTATGCGGACGAGCCTTACGGCGCTTTTTATCCACTGATCACTGATTTGGTCCAAAAAGGAATTTACCGTCAAGAACTGCTCGACTACTATACCAAGGAGCAGATTGATGAGTTGGGCGATTCCATTTTGCCGAAAAATGACCTGTTGTTCGATTATATCGGGCTGTTAACACTGTCTGAGCGCTATTTGGCCAACGATTTTGACGGACGCGTAATGGAACTGCCTCAAGAACGCTACATGATCATCGCGATGTACCTGATGCACCAAGAGCCTGCCGACAAGCGGATGGAGCTGGTCAAAGAAGCGTACTGGGCGATGAGCAACATGTACATGACAGCAGCTACACCAACTATGTCCAATGCCGGAAAAAAGGTGGCCGGACAGCTCTCCAGCTGCTTTATCGACACCGTAGACGACTCGTTGGAAGGTATTTTCGACTCCAATACGGATGTAGCCCGTCTTAGCAAAATGGGCGGCGGCATCGGCGTATACCTTGGTAAAGTACGGGCGCGTGGCTCCGATATCCGTGGACATAAAAATACAAGTTCCGGCGTCATTCCGTGGATTCGCCAGTTGAACAATACAGCTGTTAGCGTAGACCAATTGGGTACTCGCAAAGGTGCAATTGCCGTATATCTGGACGTATTCCATAAGGATATCCTCGCATTCCTTGACCTGAAGCTGAACAACGGTGACGAGCGGATGCGTGCACATGACGTGTTCCATGGCGTATGTCTGCCCGATCTGTTCATGGAGCGGGTCGAAGCACGGGGCGAATGGAATCTGTTCTGTCCGCATGAAGTGAAGAAAGTAATGGGCTGGAAAGATGACAACGGTCGTCCACTGGGACTGGAAGATTTTTATGATGAAACCTTCGGTTCAGGTACCTTCCGCGAGAAATACGAAGAGGCGTCGCAGCATCCGATTCTCTCTCGTATTACGGTGCCTGCTATCGACATCATGAAGCGCCTGATGAAGTCACAACTGGAAACAGGTACACCTTACATGTTCTACCGTGATACGGTAAACCGCGCCAACCCGAACCGTGCCCATGGTATGGTGTATTCCTCCAACCTGTGTACGGAAATTATGCAAAACCAATCTGCAACTGTAGTGGAAAAAGAAGAATTGGTCACAAAGGACGGACAAACACGCATCGTTATTTCCAAAATTCCTGGCGACTTTGTGGTGTGCAACCTGAACTCCATCCATCTGGCTCGTGCGGTTCCGGCAGGTGTGCTGGATCGCCTCGTGCCGATTCAGGTACGTATGCTGGATAATGTTATTGATATCAACAACATTGAAGTACTGCAAGCACAATATACGAACAGCCAATATCGCGCTGTCGGTCTGGGTACATTCGGACTGCATCATCTACTCGCACTGGAAGGTATCCGTTGGGAATCCGATGAAGCGGTAACCTATAACGATCATTTGTATGAAAAGATTAACTACCTGGCCGTCAAATCCAGCATGGAGCTAGCGAAAGAAAAAGGCCGTTATGCCAAATTCGAGGGCTCTGACTGGTCTACCGGGCACTATTTCACTTCCCGTGGCTATACAGACGGTACACGCGAAGGCAAATTTGTCACTACCTCCGAGTGGAGTGAGCTTGCAGAAGAAGTCCAACAAAACGGTGTCCGCAACGCATGGCTGTTCGCCATCGCGCCTAACGGTTCCACGTCTATTATTGCAGGCTCTACCGCCAGCATTGATCCATTGTATGAGCTGCTTTCCTATGAAGAGAAAACAACTTACAAGATTGCTAACCCTGCACCGGACTTGAACGAAAAAACCATCTGGTACTACAAGACGGCTTTCTTGCTGGATCAACACGCTTCGATCAACATGGCTTCTGCACGTCAGCGTCATATTGACCAGGGCCAAAGCTTTAACCTGTATGTACGGCCTGATATTAAAGCAACTGAATTTTTAGAGCTGCACATCCATGCCTGGAAATCAGGTATGAAATCGACCTATTATGTACGCAGCCGCGCACTGACGATTGAAGAATGTGATAGCTGCGCATCCTAAACTAAAGGAGAGAAGCTCTCATGCAGTTACAGAAGATTTTTAACACGGAAGCGCCAAATCGCTCTACCCGTATTATTGAAGGCGAAAGCTCCGGTATTTTGAATTGGAACGATATTCGGATGCCGCATATGTACAAATTGTATAAAGTGCTGCTGCTGAACCACTGGATTCCAGATGAAATTCCGATGTCCAAGGACGCGTCCCAGTTCCCTGTGCTGGATGCCGAAGAACAGCGCACCTTCAAAATTAACATCGGCCTGCTGGCTGTACTGGATTCGATGCAAACGATGTTTGTCGGGGATGTAAAACGCTATTTTACCGACTCGTCACTGGAAGCTATTTCAGCGATTATCGGGCAGCAGGAAGTGGTGCATAACCAGTCCTACTCCTACGTTCTGTCTTCTTTGGTGTCAGATCAGGAACAGAAGGAAATTTTTGAATACTGGAAAAACGATCCTGTCCTGCTGGAGCGTAACACATTCATCTCGGACATTTACCAGGAGTTCCGCGATGAGCAGAACCCGCAAACCTTTTTCCAAGCGATGGTAGCCGATTTGATTCTGGAAGGCATTTTCTTTTATAGTACGTTTGCTTTCTTCTACAATTTGGCCCGTGATCAGAAAATGATGGCAACCAGCCAAATGATCTCGTATATTCAGCGTGATGAAAATCAGCATTGCTACTTCTTTGCCGAAGTGTTTAAGCAGCTGTTGTCTGATTTCCCTGAGCTGAATACCAAGGAAAATACGGACTATGTCTATCGTATGATTGACCGCGCTGTGGAGCTGGAAACGAATTGGGCGCATTATACGCTCAAAGAGGTTCGCGGCATCGACCTGAACGAGCTGAGCGATTACATCAAATACATGGCAAATATGCGCCTGAGATTGCTTGGTATGGACAAAGCGTACGAAGGCGTAGATGTAAACTGTATGCCTTGGATCAAACCATTCTCAGATGAAGCGCTGAATGCGACAAAAACGGACTTCTTTGAAGCAAAATCACGCAATTATGGCAAGGTCGGAGATGACAACGGATTTGACGATTTGTAAGTCATAAGATACAGCCTTAGCTCGGTACTTACCGGGCTAAGGCTTTTTTCATGAGAATTTACGCAAATACGCAAAAAAATCATGAAACATCTGAATAACTATTCATATTTTCCTATTTGTAAAAAAACATAGTAAGGAGCATATTATGAAAAGAATCGTTAAAAAAGAATGGGATTACAATCCAAACTCTACTTCATCTTGCTCATTCCTTTAATAGTGATTGGCGTCATTGTTCTGTGGACGACCAATCAATCTATCCAGAATGCTTCTCTATCAACCATGCAGCTAAATAATGAAACGCTGGCAAAGAACACGGCCCAGTTATTGGACAAATCCGCAGTCAAGAGCTTAAATACGGATTCATCGGAGCAAAGTAGCGAGTATAAACAACTTCGTAACGAGTTAAATACGCTCAGGCTGCAAACTGGAATCCTGTACATCTATATGTACAACCGTGTGGGCAATGAGTGGAAAATTACGGTAGATGGAGCCGCATGGGACGACAAAGACTACAGTCCATTCGGAACTCCTGTAAGTTTTACCCTTAAAGAAACGGAAGAGAAAATGAAACAAGGGGAAACAGTGACTACAGATATTACAACGGACCCTGAGTGGGGGACGATGTTTTCCTCCTTTACTCCCATTAAGGATACAGATGGAACCATCATTAGTTATTTGGGAATCGATAGATCCCTGTCCTCTGTGACTGAAGTATACGAACATACCCTGCCCGAGGCCTACCGATTAGTTATTCCTGTTATCTCCATCATTCTGATCATCTCCATTACGGCTATGATGCTGGTAACCCGGCGGATACTGCGTCAGGTGAGATTTATTAAAAATACACTGGAGCAAGTAGCCGACGGCAACCTTACGGTTACATCGTCGCAAGTAACATATGATCAGTTAGGCGAAATCAGCGGATTGACGAACAAAATGGTGGAAGCCATGTCGAATATGATTGTGGATATTCAAAGCAGTTCAAGTACACTCCAGCATGCTTCGAAGAATATCGTCGTGACAACGGAGGGGACACTCCATCAGACTGAGGAACTGTCCCGTACGCTCCAGCAAATTGCCGATGTCTCTATTAACCAAGCAGAACAAGCGGTGGAATCAGTTCAACAATCTGACCGATTAGGACAAACGCTGGATGAAGTCGGAAGCCATGTGCAGCAATTCACGGATACAGCCCATCATCTCAATGAGGTTCGCAATCAGGTAGCCAGTGAGCATGAACTGTTATTAGAAAAAGGACGAGAAAGCGCCCTGCGTATCAAGCAGATGCAACGCATGTCCCACGCGTTAACCGAAAAATCCCGCGAGGCAGCTAACATCGGTCAACAGGTACAGGGCATCGTAAAGCAGACGCAGATTTTGTCCTTCAATGCATCTATTGAAGCCTCACGTGCAGGCGAAGCTGGCAAGGGTTTTTCTGTGGTCGCTCATGAAATGGGGCAACTTGCCCAACAATCCGCCATATCGATTCGTGAAATCGACGAAATCTTAAGCAGCTTTGTTGAGCAAATTGAGCAAATGGGTGATCAATTTGATGAAAACATAAAGACCGTCAATGAACAAGAAACCCAAATTTCAGCATGTCTACAGTCTGTTGACAAAGTCACCCAGGTTTCACGGGAAGTTGAGGAGTTAGCTGCACATCTGGCTCAGTTGACGGCAGAGATGCAAGAGGTACGTCACAGCGTAGATCAACATTTAAATCACACAGCCAGCGCGGCACAGCAGACTGCCGGAATGACAGAAGATGTATCAGCAAGCGCTCAGAAACAGGCCCTAGCGGTAAAAGAACTATCCGAAGTAGCCCGCAATCTCACCACACTATCAAACAATCTGCAGCGTCATGCCGACCAGTTCCGGGTAAAAAACGCTGAATAGTAAATATGATGTTGGATTCGATTCAACTAAACAAAAAGAAGTAAACTAAAATGGAGCATTCGCTAACGTAGCGAATGCTCCATTATTATGTTTTGAAAGCCGAGCAGAGTTCACCTTTATCCGAGTAGGTGCATACATATAACCTAGAAGTGTGTATTCAAGCAACCCAGAATCATACCCGTTCTTATGATGGAGGTAGCGCCGCTGTTTTCACCTGTTTTGTATAAGAAGGATAGCCTCCCGTATGCTGGAGCATTTCGATTTCACGCAAAATACGCGGCAAGTCAGCGACTGAGTTCATCACGATGTGGGCTCCTGCTCTTTTCAAACCATATACACTCTGTCTGCGCCGTTCCTCAGCCACTCTGTCTTCCGCTTCATGGCTGGTCGTTTGAGCTACGGTCGTTACGCTTTCGTTATGGTTCAAGACACCAATCGTCCATACACCGGCGTTCCGTCCTTCTTGCATATCGGCTGCTGTATCTCCTACTTTCACAATATCGCTCAGCGGAAATACCTGCAAGCGATGTGCAATTTCATAGATCATCCACGGATAAGGTCTCCCCTGCGAAACTTCACAAGGGGCAACCATACAATCCAGCGTATAGGGTGACTGCGCAGGCGTAAATACGTGACTGAGCATCTCCATTGGACAGGATGCAGTGGCACCTGACTGAATGCGACGATCCTGCAACTCCTGCAGCGCCCTATCTATACCGATAGCAGGCTCAGCCCCTTGGATCAAGGAGCGGAGAACAGGGACAAGCTCAAGATAAATATGCTCAATATCCACTCTGCCAGGATGCGCACCAAAGCACTCCAACCATTTTTTCCGAACCTCTGAAAGTCCCAGCACATTCGCAATATGATCCCGGATCGGCATTCCTCGCCCATGAGATACCTGTTCTTCAGTTACCTGTATACCTTTCCATCTGAAAATATCACGCATTCCCTGGGTTAAGCCTCGTCCTCCGGGGTCTAACAATGTACTTTCGAGATTAAAAATAACCGCCTGTATCATGCAATCCCCGCCTTTCCGTACCGCGGCTATCCGCAATCTTTATTTTGCTTAGGAACATGATACACAGCTAACGTAAACTGAAATGTCGTAAACGGTAAGCGGATTGTAATTGAAAATAAATTCCTTGATTGGTTGTGAATACCGAGTGTGATCAGAGGAGGAGTCGCAACATGAGACAGCCTTGGAATGAATTTAATTCCAAAATGCCTTGGCGGATGGAGCTTGGTTGTTATGCGCTGAATAAACTGGCCTGTGGAGGATTGGTTTTTGGTCTCTTATGGGTCTACTGCTATCTGACAGAGGAAGTAATAGGGGTTCCTCTGACTATAGCAGGCAATAGTGGTGAACTGACCGCGCAGCTGTGGGCCTATGGTTTTGCCCTTCCTGCCGCTCTTGCCGCTGATGCGCTATGCGATCTTTTACCCTGGCTTCGCAAGCCCGAGCAGCTCACCCTATACCTCGCTGCAGGATTCAGTGTCTTTCTCCTGCTAGGTTCTTTGATGTCGCCTGCCGGAACGGGCATTTCATGGAGCAACGGCATAGCAGGTGCAGGGATTACACTGCTGTATTATGGAGGAAGGCACTGGCTGAACCGTGAATATGGATTACAGATCATGCTGGCCTTCCTCCTGCCACTGCTGCTATGGCCTATAGGGCTTCAATAATGTCGCCAGCGATCACAGAGGCAGGATGCTGGCGATGACGTGCGGCTGTTTCTCCAGCCGCACCATGCAAATACACGCCAAAAGCTGCTGCCTGCGAAGCACTCAGGCCCTGAGCCAGCAAACCTGCGATGATGCCTGTTAGCACATCGCCCGCACCGCCTGTCGCCATCCCAGCATGGCCTGTGGTATTGACGTAGGCCGTTCCATCGGGACAAGCGATGACCGTGCGCGCTCCTTTGAGCACCAGCGTGACCCCACGTGTTCGGGCGTACTCCCGGGCATGGGTGATACGGTCACGCTGCACCTCTGCTGTCGGTATGCCCAGCAGACGAGCCATTTCACCGGGGTGCGGCCTCAGTACGACCGCCGCACTTCTCGGCTTCCAAGCCTCCAGCTCAGGCCCCGCCGAGGCGAGGATGTTCAAGGCGTCCGCATCAAGCACAAGCGGACCGCCGTATTCCTCCCACAGGCGGCGCAGCCAGCCGGTGTCCCCTGCAAAGCGGCCGAGGCCGGGGCCGACGGCCAGCACATCACGTGCCTGCGCGAGCTGTAGCAGCTCGTCTGCGGAGTCGGCGTTCCATTCGCCGTCTCCGCCTGCTACTGCGGCAGCGAGCATCAGTTCCGGCGCGGCGCCAATGACGCGCGGCAACAACGCCTCGGGCACCGCCCACGTGACAAGGCCGCTGCCGATGCGCAGGGCGGCACGTGCGGCCAGCAAGCCCGCGCCGCTCATGCGCAGGCTTCCAGCCGCGACAAGAACGTGGCCGTAGGTGCCCTTGTGTCCGTCCGGCACGCGGCTGCGGCTTACATCCACGTCCAGCGCAGCGCGCAGCGTGTCACGGGTCAAGAGCCGCAGCTGCACGCCGCACTCACGGGCAAGGTCGGGTGGAATACCGATGTAGCGTACCACCACATCGCCTGCGGTCCCGGCACCCGGATATTGGACGAGCCCACGCTTCAAGTAAGCGAGGCATACGGTGACGCGCGCACGAATGCACGGCTCGTGCAGCGCACCCGTGTCGGCGTCGAGGCCGCTAGGCACATCTACCGACACGAGCGGCGCGCCGCTGGCATTGGCCTCGCGGATCAGCGAGGCGTAGGGTTCGCGCGGCGGGCCTTGCGTGCCCGTGCCCAGCAGGGCATCGACGATGCCGGAGGCGCCGCGCAGGTCGAGGGTATCCCGGCCATAGAGGATCACCGGGATACCCAGAGCCGCGATGATATCGCGCTGCGCAGCCGCTTCACCGCGCAGCGTGTCTGGCGGCTCGACGTACACAACGGTGACGCGCAGCCCTGCATCGGTCAGATGACGGGCTGCCACCAGTCCGTCACCACCGTTGTTGCCTTTACCTATGAGGATATACCAGTGTTCTCGTTCCCGTAAGCCATGTCGTCCTTGACTCCACGTCTCTGTCCGTATAACACCGCCATGTCCCGGTATATCCCCCGGCCCTGTGTGTGTAACCTCTTCTGTCCACTGCGATCCCAACACTTCAGCACGATCAATCCCACGTGTTAGATCAGCAGTGCCTACTGAGAAGCCGCCGCTATTGCTCTTCCCACTTCTTTCGGCACATAGCTTCAACACCTCGTCAGCTACCGCGCGCCCGGCATTTTCCATCAAGGTAAGGGCAGGAATACCCAGTGTGTCAATTGTATAGCGATCCAATCCTCGCATTTCTTCGGCGGTCACCATATACATGCTTTTCGCCTCCCGTATGACTATCCCTGATTATTAATATCCAACCGTAAAACGGGAATTGACAAATTCCCCTTCTACTAACTCATCAATCAGGGCGACCGCATAATCTTCGACAGAGATACGGCTATGGCCTAATTCGTCAACCACCAAATGATCCAAACCAATACGGAACTGTCCTGTACGTTTTCCCGATTCAATCATTCCGGCAGGACTACAATAGGTCCAGTCTACATCCGCAGCGCGGTACAGCTCTAGTGCATCTGCATGGGCAGCCGCCAGTGGCTTAACTTCCTCTGGAAACTCGGCGGTATCCATGAGGCGTTCACCGTTTTCTGTTTTCAAGCTTCCCGCTCCGCCCACAACAAGTATGCGCTGCGCGCCGGAACGCCGGGTTCCTTCCAGCAAAGAACGAGTCGCTTCGAGCAGTTCTTCCTCTTCTCCAAACTTGGGACCGTATGCGCTAATGATAGCATCGTGCCCTTTGGCCACATCCGTAACAGAATTTGGATTCAGAATATCCGCTTGAACCACTGTCAAATATTCACTTTGCTCTGTCATACGTTGCGGATCGCGCACCGCCGCCGTCACCTCATACTTACGCTTGATAGCTTCCTTTACTAACGCTTTGCCGATTGTTCCTGTTGCCCCGAAAATAATAACCTTCATATTCACTGCCTTCTTCCTGTCTATAATTTACTTACTGTTATTTATCCGTTTTATCTCCAGCTTAAACCCGTGCAGGATATCGATTTGATGTCTCATGATGTTCTGTTGCATTTTCTATATTTTTATTCATGCCGAATCTCCTCTTCCTGCTTGTAATCTTGTCTATTTTACCAAAAAATACTTCATATATCCTGGTCAAAGGTATACAAGCCCTTGAAATGCCTGTGTAGTCTGTGCAATAGTGTAGAAAGAACAATGGAAGGAGGGATTGCGGGTGTCCCCGACGGACTTCGCGGCGTTAGTCGCATATATCTCACCCGGTCTGATCGCCTTCCTGCTGGCGTTGTCTTTGCTGGTATGGCTGTATGTTCACAGTGCAGCCCAGCTTCGAAATTCGCGTCAGCAGCGGCTGGAAGAATTACAGGAATCGCTGCGTATCTATGGACGATTAGCTGGTTGTCTCCAAACCACTACCCAGAACGGGTTCAATAACAGCGAAAAGCAGTACCAGAACGGACTCATCCACGCTCTCCAGGAAGCCAAAGCTGCTCCCTATTTGACCCCTCACCTTCAAGAGCAGGTCCAAGCATCCCTTCGGGAGTGTGATGCGTTCCGCAGAGAATTGCTTCTCAAGTCACTGGAGCGTGAAATGAACAAACTTATTGAGGAACGGCGTCTTGTTCTGCTGGAATCTCATGCTCCGGGCTGGGGAACAGCATTGTGGAAGCTATTGCGTCCAGCAGCTGGTCCGCTGGCACTGGCAGGAATCGTCTGGTTGGTCACAAGGCTGGTTGTGGAACTGACAGCCTCCAGCCATGTTGATGTTAGTCTGCCCGACACTGCACAATCTGCCTCATGGCTCAAAGGGTATGCATGGATGAGATTCGTTTCAGGCCTGATCGCCCTACTGTATGTATATCGGCTGATGACCCTGCGCAGGCAAAATGATCTGGACGTGACGGCATCCCATTTTCCAACAAGCCTGTTGTGCTTGGTAATCGCCGCTGTCGCCCTGTTTCAATGGATCGGACCCGAAGCGTCTCCCTACATACTGGCTGTTCAGCTTGTGCTGTTCTTGATCGGCTTCCGACTTACCCGAGGCCGCTCTCGCAGTGATCGTCCTTATGTTGGTCATCCCGGCTTGATCAAGGCAGATGCTTCTCAACATCAGGATTTACGCGCAGCAGATAAAGATAAAACGGCTGACTCTTCTTTGGCAGAAGAACATATCCGATCCTAAACACCAATCGACATGCCTGTACCCGTATCCTGCCTGCAAATCACATACCATCACAGGACATCCCAACAACAAAGAAAGAGTTTATGGGGTGTCCTGTTTTTTGAACAATTTTTGGATTTTTGTGGGGTTAGGCTTGTGCCAATGATCAAGGAAAGGGTATATTGTTTATATAAATGTAAATCATATCGTTTTTTATGTATTATTATTGATAAAAATCCATATATGTTAAACTACCATCAATTTATGATGTGCGTTAGAATTGGAGGAACTATGCAACTGGACATTTCTGAAAAATCACTTCCCGTTTATGAGGCGCTGGCCAGTGAGGTTCGGCTAAACATGATTGTTCTGCTTGCGGAGAAGCCTATGAATATACGTGAGCTGGCGGAAGCTTTGGGGCTCAGCAGTGCGATTATGACGATGCATGTCAAGAAACTGGAGAGAGCGTCCATTATTTCGACCAAAATGCTGCCCGGACGAGGCGGGGTACAGAAAGTGTGCTCACTGGCAACAGACAAAATTGAAATCGCCATGCCACGCTATCAGCAGGATGTACGGCAATTCCATCAGACAGAGATTTCCGTCGGACACTTTACAGATTTTGAAATACAGGCGACCTGCGGACTGGCTACCGTCGAAAAGATCATTGGTGAATTCGATGAGCCTCGTTCGTTCTTGGACCCTGAGCGCTTCAATTCCAAAATTCTATGGTTCAGCCAAGGATATATGGATTATAAGGTGCCGAATTTCCTACTGTCCAGCCAAAAAGCTGAGGAACTGGAAATTTCGATGGAACTATCATCCGAGGCCCCTTTTACCAATGATAATTGGCCTTCAGATATCACTTTTTTCCTAAATGATGTGAATTTGGGTACATGGACCAGCCCAGGGGATTTCGGGGATAACCGTGGTAAATACACACCTGCATGGTGGCCTGATTTTATCAATCAATATGGTCTCCTCAAAAGACTTCGCGTTACCTCCGAGGGTACCTTTATGGATGGGAAGCAAATTTCTGACGTGACTTTAAGCCAAGTGCTGATTGATCAGAAACAATGGAAATTCCGTATTGCCATATTGGATGATGCCCAGCATGTGGGAGGGGTTACTCTGTTCGGCACCGGATTCGGTAACTACAATCAGGACATCTTGTTCCGTTTGTACTACAAACATGCAGAAAATCATACCAAAACAGTAACGGTAGAAGCTGGCGATAGCAGCAAATAGTTTTAGTCCACTTCAAGACCTGAACACGGCGTTTTGCCCATGCCTTTCATGGGAAACAAAGCGCCGTGTTTTATTTTTCATTCACTTATATCGTACTCTTTTGCCACGTGCTATCCGATTAGCGTACAGGTTCAATACACACAGGTGAAGGAACCTCCAGCACATATCCCGTTCGGGTCAGCCTTCCATCCTCACTATGGATGGCAAAGGATACGAGGTTGTTTCCATCCTGATTCGCCACTACCAGATAACCGGACAGGATGTTGAAGTTACGCGGTGTGCTGCCGAAGGTTTCCACCCATTCAACCGTCTTCAGCTTGCCGCTGTCCAGATCGACATGGTATAGCACGATGCTGTCATGGCCGCGGTTTGACACATACAAAAAGCGTCCACAGGGCGTAATCCGAATATCGGCTGCTGTATTATCTACATTTATAAAGCCTTCTGGCAGTGTGGACAGGCTTTGCAGCAATGTAAGCTCACCATTACGTTCGTTATAACTAAACACAGCGACGGTATTGTTCAACTCATTGGCGACAAAAGCATATGGACGCGAAGGATGAAAAACCAGATGACGCGGTCCAGAACCAGGTGGCAAATCTGTCTCACGATGGGTCACCAGTTTGCCATCCTCTGTCAAACGGTATACCACAATCTGATCCAGCCCCAGATCACATATCAGGGCATACTGTCCTGAAGGATCTGGAATAATCGAATGCGGATGTGCGGCATCCTGACGGTCCTGGCGAATACCTGAGCCGGTATGCTGAACTTGCCCCGACATGTCTCCTAATCCTCCAGCTTCCGTCACAGGGAACACAACGGCATTTCCGCCTGAATAGTTGGAAGCCAGCACATATCGTCCATCGGTTGTTACGGAAACATAGCAAGTATGTGCTCCCTCTGTCCCTTTGCGATCCAAAGGATGTAATTCCCCCGTCTGGGTATTCACCTGATACGCATACAGCTCGCCTCCTTCTGTTTCACTGGCAGCATACAGCTTTGTCCCATCCGGGTGTAGCGCGAGAAAAGAAGGCCTCTCCATCCCTTCCACACCTCCAACCATGCGCAGATCACCATGGGTCACATTCAAAGCACATACATATATTCCTTTTTCCTGACGAGACGCATAAGTCCCTGTATAGAATAACTGCTCATTCCGCTCTTCCATCGGATCTCAGCTCCTTCTAGCTTTTTTTACATATGATCTGGCTTTTAGCTCTACTATTTGTCTTGTTGTAAAACCATCATGCATTATTACCCAAGATTCTGTCGTTTCATTAACGTTTCGCAATGTATGCAAAAAAATAGCCTCCTTCGGCGCCATCTGTGGTTCATAAGAACGTCACAGTTCACACCAAAAGAGACTAAATTTACGACAAGAACAACATTAAACCGCTGTGGTTTGCGTATCTCTGCTATTCCATTTTACAGCCAGCCCCAAACTAAGGATGAGAATGACTGCCCCAAAAATGTATGGCAAATTGATATGCACATCGAACAATTTGCCCGCAAGCGCAGGCCCCAGAATATTACCAATACTCATATAAGCATTGTTCATGCCGGCTGCAACTCCCTGCTCATCCCCCGCCATTTTGGATAAAGCAGTATTAATGGCTGGCCGCAGCAACGACGTAGCGGTAAAGAAGATAAGCGATACCCCGAGTACATAATAAAAGTTGCCGGAGAGCAGCATAAGCACAAGGGAAATCGCTGAAAACAGAAAGGAACCGATAATGACACCTTTTTCGCCAAAACGATTCAACATCGGGCTAATGACCACAGCTTGAATCACGGTTCCGACCAGTGCTCCTACGGTAATAATGATAGCAATATCACGCTCATTGTAATGAAACTTGCCCGTCACGAAGAAAGGAAACATCGTTTCAAAATGCGTCAATCCAAAGGTTAGCGTGAATATCATAATCAGCAGCATAAAGTAAGGCTTGCGGAAAGAAAGGGCAAACTGTTTAATCACATTATCCCGTTTGGCCTTGACATTCCGAAACTTCAACTGTTTCTCCAGCGACAAGGTTTCGGGCAGCATAATCAAGGAAATCAGTGCAGCTACGCCCGATACGGCCGCCGAAACATATAAGGGCGTACGAATCGAGATATCTGCCAGCAAGCCGCCTACACCAGGACCGATCACAAAGCCAAGAGACATGGCGGCACCCAACAACCCCATTCCTCTACCGCGATTGTGGACCGTTGTAATATCAGCAATATAGGCCATCATCGGAGGAATCATAAAAGCTGCTCCTGCACCTCCCAGCAAACGGGAGATATACAGTATAGTTAACGATTCCCCAATCGCAAACAATACAGAAGACGCCGTCATGATTACCAAACCGATAATAATCATTTTTTTACGTCCATATTTATCGGACCATTCTCCCGCTAATGGCGAAAACAGGAATTGGGTTAAGCCAAACACGGCAACCAAATAACCACCCGTTTCACCACTGCCTCCCAAGGAGCTCATAAACTTGGGAAGGATCGGAATAATGAGGCCAATCCCCAGCATGGCAATAAACATATTAATCATCAAAATGACCAGCGGCCCCATTTTCAACTGTTGTGAATCTGACATGTAGCGTTTTGTCCTCCTCAGGTTCTTTATTTCGTATACGAAAATCTTATTTTGTAACCATTCCAGCAAAACTCTTCATTATATTAATAGAGTGTGAGACAAATAACAATCATAAAATACTTCCGATAACCCTGAATCTTTCCTTTGGCAAAACAGCAAAAAGGAACAACCTGAATAGACGATGTTGTCCCTCTCATAGCGATTCATAACCCTTTATTTTTGTACAATAGCAATTGCAATATCATAATCAAATTGCTGAATTTCTGCGGATGGAATATCAAAAGGATTCACGGGCTTAAGCCGATTCGACTCGATCCAATATGCCCCCTCCGTAGTATTACGCTCATAACCATTACGCTCCATCCAAGTAAACAGGTCATCATAAATGGTGTTCAGTCGTTCACGATCTCCCTGAAAACGGGTGACCGCATATTCCCCCTCAGGTATCTCAATGCGTTCAAGGCTATCCGGTATTTCGTTCCAAGAGGACACTTTAACGCCCACCTTGACCGCCATGCTTCCTTTCTCCTGAGCAACTGTCCATTGGGGAGTTAACACATAGCCCGTATCTACGTCCAGACGACCAGGGTGAATCTCTGGAACAGACTGTTGCACCCATTGCCACTGCTTCCGCACCTCATCACCCAGCTCCGCAAAAGGGGCCTGTGCGGTCAGAGCCACCACCTTAAAAGCAGGTAATCGTCGAATGTCCACAATGAGACTTGAATTCATCCTGTTTCCTCCTCATCAAGCGGATGCTACTCTGGTCCCTACGATTCCTGTTGTGGATCTTCGAATAGCTCCTGTATCATCTTTTCCCTGTTATTCAGAAATTGTTTCGTAATGATAAAATGATCGGTTTCCTCCAGCGTCCGGGTGTCGATCCCTTCATGTGTCAGATGATACAAGATGGAATCTGGATAAGCCATCAAAATAGGGGAATGAGTAGAAATGATAAACTGTGAGCCCTGCTGCACCAGCTCGTGAATCCGTGCAAGCATGGCCATCTGGCGCAAAGGCGATAATGCAGCTTCCGGTTCATCCAAAATATACAATCCTTGCCCTCCAAACCGATGCACAAAGGCAGCAAAAAAAGACTCGCCATGCGACTGCTCATGCAGCGATTTACCCCCGTAGGAATCTCGAATCGGTCGCCCTCCTCCTTCTCGGTCCAGCTCGTCGATGTGAGTCGCCACATTATAGTAGCTCTCCGCCCGGAAAAAGAAGCCATCCCTTGGCTTTTCTACCCCTCTCACCAGCCGGATATGCTCATACAGTGAGGAATGCGTGGCTTGTGTAGAAAAATTGAAATTTTTAGTACCTCCCTCTGGATTAAATCCCCACGCGACCGCGATTGCCTCCATAAGCGTCGATTTACCTACGCCATTTTCTCCAATAATATAGGTGACGGAAGGATGAAATTTGAGTTCGTTCCACTGGTGTAAGGCTTTTAAGTTAAACGGATATTGGCTCTTGTCCGCATCTGGAGGCCATATCAGCTCCAGGCGACGTATAAAAAGATTACGGTCCCATATACTCATATCCAAATCAGCTCCATTGCCAAGCAATTCACTAGGTTTTCCATCATTATATTGGAATTATTTACAGCAATCAATCTGAAATCCCATTTCGTAACCCTTCTGTTGTTATTGAAGCGATTATTACAGGTATAATATATAGTAATGTTCATCGGGTATGAAATCTAAGCACCTCATTCCGTGTATATCTCATTCTTTTCCAAGCAGGTGAATCTATGAAATCTAATCACAAACCGATTCAATCTTTTAAAATCGTACAGTTCATAATGACCATCTACAGGCAGCGATTGACACGTATTTTGCTACCGTTGGCTGTACTGGCTTTTATTATATGGGAGGCCGGACGAGAACTAAAAGACTTTAATCTGGCGCGTATGCTTCATGAGCTGCGGCGAATGGATGCCACCTTTCTCATCGAGATTGGCTTGTTCTCACTGGTTGCTGTGGCGGCTATGAGTGCATATGATTACGTAATCAGACATCATTTCAAGCTTCAGGTCAAGCCTGGAACAACATTTCGCTACGCCTGGATCTCCAATACCTTTAATAATGTCTTTGGTTTTGCAGGCTTTACAGGAGCGGGACTTCGCACAGTACTGTATAAGAAAAGCGGTGTGCCGTTGGGTGTCATCACCTCTGCGGTCGTGTTTCTTTCGCCAGTCGTCATTACCGGACTATCTTTGCTGGCTTGGGGAGCCATTGTTCATCTGTATCCGGTACAGCCTGTACTGGATGCTCACCCGTGGCTTCATTGGGCGCTGTGGGGAATGGCATTGTACCTACCGCTATTCCTGATCATGCAGCGCTCCAAACGGTACTCCACATGGTTCAACAAGGGAGAAGGACAGCTTTCCTGGTCCACCATCTCCGCTTCCATCAGTGCTTCCCTGCTGGAATGGCTGCTGGCTGGCCTTACCTTTGCATGGATCGGCTCGCACTTGCTCCATGAACTGCCGATGCATGCTGTGTTCGGTATTTATGTAATAGCCGCGATTGCCGGGTTAATCAGTCTTGCACCCGGAGGGGTCGGGGCATTCGACATCATTGCCCTGCTCGGGCTGCAAATGGCGGGAGCCAACTCAGATCGGGCACTGGCTGTCCTACTGGTCTTTCGCGTCTTTTATTACATCATCCCGTGGCTCATCGGCTTGGTATTAGCCGCGCTGGAAATGATTCCGCGTAACGAGCGCCTGAATCAGCTAGCTGAGACAGGTTGGGATTACTCCCTTAATGCCTGGCAGAAGGTATGGGGCTGGCCTGGTCAATTCCGGTTTTTGGCCGATCTAGGGGTATGGGCGCTTGGTAAGCTGGTACTCATCTCCGGCGTGGTGCTTCTTTTGTCGGCAGCTACGCCCGGTCTGTTATATCGGCTTCGTTTTGCTGAGCATTTGCTCAGCCTGCCCGTCATGCGCTTGTCGCATGAAATCTCGGTCATCATCGGAATTATGCTTGTCGTTCTGTCCCATGGAATCTCTCTGCGGATTCGCAGAGCATTACGACTGACATTGATACTGCTTCTGACAGGAGCTATTTTCACCTTCACTAAAGGTCTGGATTTTGAAGAAGCTTTATTCCTACTGTTTGTGGCGTTAATGCTATGGATTTCGCGTTCGCGGTTTTATCGGGTCAGTGCGCCGCTGAATCGGCACAACATTTTAATATGGGGTGGATTATCTCTACTCGTAACCGGGGCTTATTTTATCATTGGGGCAGGCTCCAACACTCCCTTTATGCGCCATTTGCATGCCAAGGTCCATCTAGACTTTTTTATGAACCGCAGCGATTACGGAGTTACCGCCGTGTTTAGTCTGATTTTGGCATGGGTATTCCTGACGGTATATTTCTTTCTTCGACCTCAGCGTAGCATCGCTAATCTACCCGACGAGCAGGAGCTGGATAAGCTAAAAGAATTTTTGGAACGGCAGGGTGGTAATCTCGTCTCTCATATGCTTTTTCTGGGCGATAAATATCTGTATTGGACCAAAAATGAACAGGTTGTCATTCCCTATGCTCGTAGCCGGGACAAACTGATTGTATTAGGTGATCCACTCGGTCCAAAAGAACGTGTGAGTGAAGCCATTCAGGAATTTCAGCGGTTCGCAGATCGGTATGCGTTAACGGCTGTATTTTATCAGGCCTCGCCGGAGTATTTGTCCATCTATCACGAGAACGGCTATCGCTTTTTCAAACTGGGCGAGGAAGCACTGGTGCCGTTGGAATCATTTACACTGACGGGCAAAAGCAATCAAGCGCTACGCAGCGCCAAAAACCGTTTTGACCGCGAGGGCTACTCGTTCGAAATCATCCAACCGCCTCTAGAGGCGTCACTGATTGAGGAGATTCGTCAGGTTTCGAATATTTGGCTGGATGGGCGCAAGGAGAAGGGATATTCACTCGGCTGGTTCAAAGAACCCTATCTTCAGTTGGCTCCGATTGCATTGCTAAAGGACTCTGAAGGGAAGGTCATCGCTTTCGCTACGATGGCCCCTGCCTATGATCATGGACGGACGGTCTCCATTGACCTGATGCGCCACTTGTCTGACACGCCAAATGGCACGATGGATTATTTATTCACACGGGTCATTGAGTGGGCCAAGGAGAGTGGGTATACGACATTTAATCTGGGAATGGCACCGCTGTCCCAGGTAGGGCAAAGCGAAAAGGCATTGCGCGAGGAAAAGCTGGCCCGACTCGTTTTCCAATATGGGGGACATTTTTACGGCTTTCAGGGGCTGCGGCGCTTTAAGGATAAGTTCAAGCCGCAATGGGAGCCGCGCTATCTGGCCTATCCAGCTTCTGTCTTTCTACCGATCCTGACGCTGGAGCTGGTATATCTCGTGTCCAAACGCTCGGACTAAACAAAGGGCTGACAACAGGACTTTAATAGTCTAACACGACGTAAAAAAGGGTGTTCCCCAACCACGAACGGTTGCTGGAACACCCTTTTATATTCACAAATCTTCTTAGAAGCTGCCTTTTACAACAACTTCAGAGAGTGGAAAACGTCCTGATGGACGTGCTGGCACTTGTGCCTTACCTACACTAATAAGCAGGGTTGGCAGGTAACGTGCTGGAATATTGAATTGCTCGATCAACTGTGCTGGAATGAAACCGCCCATTGCGCAAGTGTCGTAGCCCAGAGATTTAGCAGCCAACATAATATTTTGTGCTGCAAGAGCAGAGTTCAGGATGGCTGCATCGCGAGCTACTTGCGGGTTTTGGTACGCGCCGTTGATTTGACCTACCAATGCGTCACGGATTTCCGCTGGCAGTGCGCCTGCTTCTACCGCTTGATCATAAATGACGGTGTTACGGTTCGCTTCCAAATCACCCAATACGGCAATCGTAACGGAACTTTCCGCTACTTGACCCTGATTGTAGGCGATAGGCAGCAATTTTTGCTTGTCCGCTTCGCTTTCGATAACAAGGAATTTCCAATGTTGAAGGTTCCAAGCGGAAGGAGCTTCTACCGCCGCAGTCAAAATAGCCTCCAAATCTTCCTCTGGCAATTTAAAATCCTTAACATAGCTCTTTACCGCGTGTCTTTCACTAATCGTAGATAGGGTTTCATTTTTTGGACTACTCGACATTCTGGGCACACTCCTAATTTCTTATGATATATATCTAACTTGAATCCTCATTAACTTCCCAAACTACTGCAATTATAAAAATGATAGTTAGTCATGTCAATATGTTTAAGTATGACCCTGCACTCAAAATACAGTACAATACGGATAAAGACATACATATCGGCAGATGCCTGCCGATGGGACAAGACATAATGAGTTCATTTTGTTCTCATTTGAATTAAAAAAGGAGCGTTACTATGATTGGATCGTTTAAAAAAACAGATATTGCTTTGTTTGCCGCCTGGGTTGTAGCTTGTGTGGCAACTTTGGGCAGTCTGTATCTCAGCGAGATTTTGGGGTATGAGCCTTGTAAGCTATGCTGGTTTCAGCGCATTCTGATGTATCCCCTGACCCTTCTACTCGGGATCGCCTATTTTCGAGGGGATTCGGGGATACGCCGTTATGTCATGCCGTTGGCTATCATTGGAGGTGCGATTTCGGCCTATCATTTTACCATTCAGCGCATCCATGCAGCTGCCAAGGCAGCTACGCAAACTTCAACTTCCTGCGGCAGAGTATCCTGTGAACAGGATTACCTAAACTGGTTCGATTTCATCACCATTCCTTTTCTCGCACTAATCGCCTTTATCCTTATTATTGTAGCCATGGGTTATATCATGCGAAAGGAGAAAAAATCAGCTCAGGGAGAGGTACAAGCAACAGAACTCGCATAAGTATGAAAGAGACCCAATTATAGGGCCAGTGTTATCACCAAGAGGCGTATAATCCGCTTGCCGGGGGAGAGACTGTAACTAAATATATCCATTGCATATGTGGTATAATGTGAAAGGTTTGCAGTCTGTCCAATAACGCTTATATTCCTTATAGAGGGGGCCAGTCCATGTTTCATATTAGCACCCCATTGCTGCAATATGGCGCAACCTTCGGTATGATCTTAATCGCTATATCGGCTATTTTCATCCGTATGAAGACAGGTCATCGCCCGATTAATGCCAAAAAAATCATCATCCCTCCGCTCGGCATGAGCACCGGTTTTATGATGTTCGTGGTGCCGGAAGTACGGGTTCCCTGGCTTTGGGCGCTGGGCGCCTTTCTGGTCGGCTGGTTTATTTTTTCTTACCCGTTGATCCGCAGCACCAAATTTGAGTTGCAAGAAGGGCTGGTTTTCGTGCAACGCTCACGTACCTTCTTCTTTATCCTATTCAGCCTGCTGATCGTCCGATTGCTACTGCATGAATTTATTCAGCATTACATTACCATTCCGCAGACAGCAGGGCTATTTTTCATCCTAGCCTTCGGCACCTTGTTACACTGGCGGCTCCGTATGTATTTTCAATATCGTCAATTCGTTCCGGACGAGACAGAAGTCCGCATCTGACCAACGGTTTTTTAACATGCATGCTCGCATGTTGCTGTATAGACCAAAAAGACACGTTCTCCCAGCCAGGAGGCCGTGCCTTTTTGGTCTTTTCGTCTTTTTAGTCTATCAGGTCTACATTAAGCATTCACGAAACAAGGAAGTATTCGATTAAGCCCCTCTGACTTTGCAATGTACAGCATCCGTTCTGCCTGCTCATGCCTGCGACTGGAACGGATATGCAGCGAATGCTTATAGAAAAAGAGACTGCCTCTGGACAGCCCCTTTTCTGTAATATGTCCAGACCATTCACCACGGTAGTCTGTATGCTTGCGGTGGATGCCTGCTTTTATTATTGCTGGGTCAAAATGATCGGACCCTCTGCTGTAATGGCCAGCGTATGCTCGTATTGCGCAGACAAGCCGCCGTCCAACGTGCGTGCGGTCCAGCCGTCCGCATCAATTTTACTGCGGTATGTGCCTGTGTTGAGCATTGGCTCAATTGTAATGACCATACCCTCTTTTAAGCGTGGTCCACGGTGCGGAGGTCCGTAATGTGGAACCTGCGGTTGCTCATGCATCTCTTCTCCGATGCCGTGCCCAATAAATTCGCGTACGACCGAGAAGCCTTCCGCTTCCGCGTAGGTTTGTATCGCATGGGAAATATCACCGATCCGGTTACCGATAACGGCTTGCTCAATCCCTTTATACAGCGATTCCTTGGTAACATCCAGCAGCTTTTGCGCCTGCTCAGACACATTACCCACCGCATACGACCAAGCGGAATCTGCCAGCCAGCCATTCAGGTTCACAACCATGTCGATCGTCACGATGTCCCCGTCCTTCAACGGTGTCTTATTCGGAAAGCCGTGGCAAATCACATCGTTAGGTGAGCCACAAGTTGCAAACTGGTAGCCGTTATAGCCCTTTTGCTCCGGTGTTGCGCCATGCTTCTTCATAAAGGATTCCGCAAAGGCGTCAATTTCCAGTGTCGTAATGCCCGGCTTGATCATTTTGGCAATTTCCCGGTGGCAAGCAGCCAAAATGTCTCCAGCCTTTTTCATATTTTCAATTTGTTCTTTGGTTTTAATGATAATCATTAAACGGTCTCCTTCTTTTCCGTGTTCGTTCCACTTTTCACTGCTTCTTTTTTCTACTTCTATTGTAACGCTAAAAGCAGCGAAATGGAACCGATGTCAACTGATACCGTTTACAATGATCTTAAACGGGGTATATAATATTCCATAACTTGTATACCAGTATGCAAAATCATTTCCTAGATAGGAGTATCCTATGAAATATCCAACAACCTGGTTGCAGGGCGCATCGCTTGGGGAAAGGATTGCTTGTGAACTTCGGCTTCAGATTATACGCGGCGTTCAGACACCAGGCACTGTGCTATCTGAGAATCAGATTGCTGCCGATTTTGGTACCAGTCGTTCTCCGGTGCGTGAAGCCTTGAAGGCACTCTCGGGCGAAGGACTGATCCGTCTGGAGCGCATGGGGGCGATTGTCGTCGGCATGACACCCGGTGATATGGAGGAGCTATTCGATGTGCGAATGCTGATTGAACATTTTGTTGTACAAAGGTATGTACATAGTGATAATGCCACATTGGTGACTGTTTTGAATCAGATGATTGACAAAATGGAAGTCGCTCTCAAGTACAGGGATGTCGTTGAATTTTCTCTTCAGGATTTTAATTTTCATGAAGCTCTGGTTCTGGAAGCTGGCCATACCCGTATTCTTCATACCTGGAATGGCATGAGACAGCTAATCCTGACGGTCATGTTAGCTGCAACAGAACAACGATTTGCGTCCAACATCGAAGAATCACAAGTCACGATTCACAAACATCGAACCTTTGCAAACGCTTTAAATCAGGGGGATGCTCAGGAGTTGTCAGGATTTATTGAGGATCATTATCGAGATACCCGCAACGCGGTTAACGATAGCGTCCTGTCTCCCTACAGAAGAAAGACATCGTCCTAGCCACAATATGCGTGACAAAGAGCAGATGTACCGCGCTTTATGCGTTTCTCGCTGGCGCGGCTCTCTTTTAATTGAAGTTGTCGACAAGTATACATTTAGCTATACATATAAGAATAAGGAGGCATACCTTCATGAACACATTATTCGGCTTAAGCCATAACGCGTCCCTGCTCATATGGGCGCTAGTTACCGTCATTCTTTTGATTTTGCTGATTGCTAAATTCAAATGGAATCCCTTCGTTTCACTGCTGCTTTCGTCGGTATTTCTCGGACTGGTTAACGGGATGTCTGGACATGAAGTTACTGCCTCCATCACCAAAGGGCTCGGCAGTACACTCGGCTCCATCGCCATCGTGATCGGTTTAGGCACAATGCTCGGTAAAATGATGGCAGAATCCGGCGGCGCCGAACGCATCGCGACTACACTGATGGATCGTTTTGGTGAAAAACGCGTTCATTGGGCGATGATGATCGTAGGCTTTATCGTGGGAATTCCGGTGTTTTTTGAGGTTGGTATTATTTTATTAATTCCCATCCTGTTCACGGTTGCCCGTAAAATGAACATGTCTCTGCTGAAAATCGGTATTCCAATGCTGGCAGGACTATCGACGGTACACGGCCTTTTACCACCCCACCCGGCTCCGATGATCGCGATTGAAGCCTTTAACGCCAATATTGGACGCACGATAGGATATGCACTCATCGTGGGCATCCCATCCGCCATTATTGCAGGCCCGGTCTTCGGCGCTTGGATTGGCAAAAGAATCATGGTCAGACCTTCCGAGAGGCTGGACGAGCAGTCAGAAATACGACGGGGCGGTCGTTGCCTCCCTTTTGGATTACTTTGTTCACCATTTTGTTACCTGTTATTCTAATGCTTAGCAGATCAGTCGCTGAAATTGTAGACCCGGCCAATACACATCCGCTCACTGTATTTTTCAAATTCATTGGTGATGAGGTTATGGCATTACTGATTGCGGCCGTGTTTTCTTTTTTCTCGCTAGGCTATGCACGTGGTCTAAAGAAAGAGGACTTGTCCCGTTTTACCAGTGAATGTCTGGCACCAACAGCCTCTATTATCTTAATTATCGGGAGCGGTGGTGCATTTAAAACGGTATTGATCAACAGCGGTGTAGGTCAGGCCATTGCAGCGGTCGCTACAGGAGCCCATATGAATGTGATTGTATTTGCTTTTCTGGTCGCTGCGCTCATTCGTGTAGCCACTGGGTCAGCGACAGTCGCGATGACGACAGGCTCCGGTATTGTTGCACCTGTGCTGGCACTTACACCCGGCGCGAATGTCGAACTGGTCGTCCTTGCTACAGGAGCAGGGTCGCTGATCTTGTCTCATGTGAATGACGCCGGTTTTTGGATGATTAAAGAATTTTTCAATATGACGGTTCCGCAGACTCTAAAATCATGGACCGTTATGGAAACCATCCTCTCCCTGGTCGCTTTCGGTTTGATTATGCTGCTGAGTGTGTTAACTTAACGATAATGAGCTAATAACGGTAAGTGAAGGGGAGATTGAATATGACAGACACCCGATATATGATCGGCGTCGATATCGGTACGACCAGTACCAAAGCAGTTCTTTTCGAAGAAAACGGCAATATTGCCGCCCAGCACCATGTGGGCTATCCGCTCCATACACCTGAGCCGGATGCGGCAGAACAAGATCCGGAAGATATTTTCAAAGCTGTTGTGACGACGGTGCAAGAGGTCATGAAACAAAGCGGAGTGTCAGCTGAGCATGTACTGTTCGTCTCCTTCAGTTCGGCCATGCACAGCGTACTGGCAGTGGATAAGAACGGCAAACCGCTGACCGCCTCTATCACTTGGGCAGATAACCGTAGCGCCAAATGGGCCGAAGCGCTCAAACATGAATACAACGGACACGATATTTACTTACGTACCGGAACGCCTATTCATCCTATGTCACCGCTCACAAAACTAATGTGGATTACACGGGATTTACCAGATGTTGCGACCCAGACGTACAAATTCATTTCCATTAAGGAGTACGTTTTTGCCCGGTTATTCCACCAATATGTCGTGGACCACTCGATTGCCTCTGCAACCGGACTCATGAATTTGCAGCAGTTGAACTGGGACGAGGAAGCGCTGCATATTGCAGGTGTGACGAAGGAGCAGCTATCCGAGCTGGTGCCGACAACTCATGTGCTCAAAGGGCTGGATGAGACCTATGCACATGACATGGGCCTACTGAAGACGACTCCTTTTGTGATCGGGGCCAGCGACGGTGTCTTGTCCAACCTCGGTGTGAATGCGATCAAGCCTGGAGTTGTCGCTGTTACCATCGGCACCAGCGGAGCCATCCGCACCGTAGTTGATAAGCCGCTCACGGATGCCAAAGGGCGCTTTTTCTGTTATGCCTTGACCGAAAGGCTGTGGGTCATCGGCGGACCAGTGAACAACGGAGGTATAGTCTTCCGCTGGATCCGGGATGAATTTGCAGCCTCCGAAGTGGAAACGGCCAAACGACTGGGACTTGATCCATATCATGTGCTGACCCAAATTGCGGAACAGGTACGTCCTGGCTCCGACGGTCTGCTCTTTCTTCCGTACTTATCCGGTGAACGTGCGCCCCTATGGGACCCGAATGCTCGCGGCTCCTTCTTCGGTCTGTCCCTGCGTCACAAAAAAGAGCATATGATTCGCGCCGCTCTGGAGGGTGTGCTGTTCAATTTGTATACCGTCATGCTCGCCATGGAAGAAGTCATCGACAGACCGTCAGTCATTCACGCCACGGGTGGATTTGCACGCTCGGAACTATGGAGACAGCTCATGGCAGATATATTTGATCAGGAAGTCATTATTCCCGAAAGTCTGGAAAGCTCATGTCTGGGTGCAGCTATTCTAGGCTTGTACGCACTGGGACGGATTGATTCGCTGGATGCTGTGTCTGGTATGATTGGTACCACTCACCAGCACAAACCGGTAGCAGAACACGTGGATATTTATCGCGATTTACTGCCGATTTATATTCGCATTTCACGTAAATTCGAAGAAGAATTCAAGGATATTGCGGAATTTCAAGCCAAGTCCCTACAGTCTTGAGTTACAAGGTAAACCGAATGGAGTTACAGCAGCGAAGCCATAGGCCCTTAAACTTGTAAAGCGAAGACCCTTCTCATCAAGGGTCTTCGCTTTATTGTTGTGCGCCCTTCGTCACGTAGAGCAGCATTCGTGCATTTTACAGGAAATCGGCCAAGACCGAAATTACAGAAACAGGGTTTTAGAGATGATCACCAACAAAATAAACAGAACCAGAATCGCTCCTACAGAGGTCCATGCGCCTACGCCGCAACCCATACCGCCTACTCCGCACATATGACTCATTTACAACACTCCCTTCGCTCATTTACAGGATCATTGTATGTAGACCTGGTCAAATGCGTAAGGGGGGCATTCCCCCATTTTTACGGCGAATGCCTGTTTATTTTGGAGACTAGCATTATGTATTAACCTCAAAATTATAGAACCCCTCAAGTGTTGCTCTCTTCATCATCAATACTGCACAAGTCCCAAGGAATCCACTCAGCAAGCCACACCTCATGCCCTGCATAATAAAATGCGATTCCCTCTTCTCTTGCTTTAATCGTGTTTACCTTGAGCATGACCAATTCACCTCTTCGGCTCCCTGCTAATGCTGCAAAGTTAGTGCTTTCAGATAAATGTACATACTTTCTGCCAACAGGATCTAAACCATCCGCCATAATAAATGGCAATGCTTGCTTATTCGTACCATGGTATAGTACATCTGGTGGATTCCCGGGAGTATACTCTATCTTTTGATAGCTATGTCCATATCTAGCTCTGATTCTACCGTTATGGATTTCAAAACGCTGCTTATCTGAATTGCGCACGATCCGCTCAATATCAGTCTGCTCTACACCTGACCAGCCTGGCAAGCTTTGAATGATTTGAAGTAAGTGTTCCACAGTACAAGAGCCGTCTGTAATGTCTAACTTTAGCCCGGATTCCTCGGGTTTGTGTCGCAGCATTTTGCTCATTATTTTACTTAGCTTCATATCTTCCTTTTGTTTCTTCATTGAATTTCTCCTTCCTTTAATATAGTAGATCAAAAGATATTTCTACATAAAATTAAGGATTCCTCTTATTTCTTCTTTATACGCTAAAAGACCATCAGAACCAAATAGGTCTGATGGTCTTATTAGACAAAACAATATCATTATGCCTCTCTGCGTCTGCGTGGTGTCAGACCAAGCCAGGACAACAACGAACTGCGCGATTTTCGTTGTCTGCCCTGGTAGGTACGCAAATTCGTAATTAACTGCCGATCCCGTTCTTCCTCGACCCTCTCTTTCATCCAACGTTTATGGTCCTCCAGTTGGTTTGATAAGCTAACATTTTTCTCCACCAAACGACTATGCTCTGCTTCCAGTTCCTCCAAACGGCTCCGCATTTCCAACAAAGCGTTTTGCACCATGTCCTGCATCTGCGCCAGTTCTTGTGGCTCTACGGACTCCTGTGTTTGTACAGATACAGGCGCTTGCTTCAATCTATACTCAATAGTTGATGCCAAAGTCTGGAACTCTTCCTGCAATTGTAGCTGCATGGGTTCTTCTGACAGTGTCTGAGCATTCATTTCATCCTGTAACTCTGTCAGTTCAACTGTAGCAGCGACTTGAGCCTGCATGACCGTCTCTTCCCTGCCTTCAGCCGCCGCCATTATTTCTTCCCAGGTTGCGGTCAGTGACTCAGCATCCGAGATGGGTGGCAAGCGGAATTCTTCATCCTCCATTGGAAAGGGAGCGGTCACTCTCTCAAGCACCACCTGAACCGCCTGCTCCATCGTCATATGCTGCTCACGCAACGCCCTCCGCATCACCTTCAAGCACTCAACATCCTCAGCACTGAACATTCTTGATTGATTCGCGGAACGCTGAAACACATACCCCTGCTCCTCCAGCGCCGCTGCATATTTACGAAGGGTACTCGCCCCGATTCCCAACTGTTTTGCTGCTTCCGTCGTCGATTTGATTTCTTCCATTTAATCATTACCTCCCCGGATGGTATGGAAAGAAATAAGCTTGTATATGTAGAATTCGCGAAATCCATTGGAAACCCTTTGGCAAAAATATTCTAATATTGCAGACTGCTAAGAACCTTTGTCATAACGGAATCTTTGTAGAAATACAAGAAACGACATTGCAGAGAATACTTCGTTCTATGTACACTAAAGACTCTTTAAAGAGCATCACATAAATGTCATACTTTTATAATTCCTATGGCACTATTCCTTCCATCAACATAGTTCATGTTATAATTTATACAGCGGTCACCTTAAATATAAATTGAAGTGCACTCTCCTACCTTCCAGTAAAAGTATTGATAATTTACGTTCATTCTACAATTAATCGCAGAAAGACACCTCTTTCACAGTTCATTTTTAATTTTCCGGAATGGAGACAAAAAAATGGATATTTTCAAAAGATCAGCAATATGTTATGTTATGTAACGTAAAATGGATTTCAGGCATAATTTGTAGCATATTAACGTTCGCTGGAACGAGGAGGCAACATAGATGAAGGGGAAGGCAAGGAAAGTAGCTATTGTCGGCGCGGGAATGGTCGGTTCGAGCTGTGCCTACTCAATGGTTAATCAGTCCATTTGTGATGAAATCATGATGATTGACCGCACGTATGATCGGGCTTTGGCCCATGCACTGGATCTGTCCCATTGTATGGAGTTTACGTCCACACGCACTAAGGTACGTGCAGGCACGTATGCAGACTGCACGGATATGGACGTGGTGATTATAACGGCTGGAGCCAACCCTAGACCAGGTCAAGACCGCCTGTCTGTACTGGACGACGCAGTGCTTATCACCAGAGAGATTGTAACAGCGATTATGGAGGGTGGCTTCGACGGTATATTCGTCATTGCCGCTAATCCTGTCGACATTGTAACGTATATGGTACAAAGTATATCCGGTCTGCCGCGCAACAAGGTGATCGGTACGGGCACCTCTATCGACTCGTCCCGGCTCAAGACGTTGCTTTCTGAGGTATTTTCCATAGATCCACGCAGCGTACAAGGATATGCTCTTGGCGAGCATGGCGAATCCCAATTCGTTGCCTGGTCACACGTAACGATTGGCGGTAAGCCGCTTTTACACATTTTACGGCAGCATAAGGAACGATTCAGCCACGTCGATCTGGACGACATTGCCCGTAAAACCAGGGATGCAGGCTGGGAAATCTTCACCCGCAAAGGCGCCACTTATTTTGGTATTGCCAATGCTCTGGCATACATTACCCGTTCCATTTTAAATGATGATGGTAAAATTATAGCGGTCTCTGCTGTATTGGACGGCGAGTACGGGCACACCGATGTCTGCACGGGCGTTCCAGCGATTATCGGCAGCGGAGGAATTCAAGAGGTCATCGAGTTGGAACTAAGTCCAGAGGAACAAGCGAAGTTCGACGCCTCTTGCCACTTTATCAGCAATAATATCCGTGCCATTTCAGACTTAGTGTAAACCAATAGCATAGAAAAAAACTCCTTACCCTCATTGAGGATAAGGAGTTTTTGCAATCCCCGTATTTCGCCCTATATCTCTTTATAACGAAATACCGTCAGTCCCGCCAACGTAAATACGACAAAGCTGCCCATTATAACCGTCAATAGTGTATCAGTTGGCACCATGAACGCCCCAAAGTTATCTCTTCCACTCGGCATCATCGCCAATAAAGGCTGTGTCCATGGATAGTACGGACCGTAGGCTTGAGAATTGGCGACCAGAATATTCGGCACGGTGAACACAAAATTCAACGCAAGCGGTGCGGCAAAGCTGGACCACAAGAAGGATACCATCAACTGCAACGCAGCCAGCGGCAGGCAGGCTACCCAGCCTGCGAGCAGACTTTGAGCGATCACAGCCCAAGGAATCGGTCCGTTCATCCCCTGCACAGCTCCAACACTCAGCAACGCTCCTCCGAACAGTAGCTGGGTCAATCCGACCAAGGCCATAATGATAGTCAGCTTAGCTGCGTACAGACTGGTGCGGGACAATGGCAATGACATCAGCTGCTTCCAGCCGCCGCCCCCATGCTCGAAACGGCAGACTAGAGACCCAAACACGGCCGTCAGCATCGGCATGAACAGCAGCGCATGAACTGTAAGCATGGCTGACAACAGCAACAGCCAGTTCCCTCCCGGATTCGCCAGCAAACCAATCAGGACGGCAATCGCCGGGCTGACGAGCGCGAGCAGCCAGACGGGCGATTTCGCCATTTTCAACCGTTCAACAGAAAGTAACCGTGCATATCCTCCGAACATTACGCCACATCCTTTCGGCTAAAATGGGCCGCTGTCAGCAGGCTGAGAAGCATACCCGTTCCGCACCCGACGGACGCAAACATCCACGCTTGAGGTGCAACCCAGGCGAATTGAGGCCAGGCCAATGGAAACCATTCGGACAGCTGTGAAGCAAACAAGCTGCCAATGCCTAACGTAATGCCCAGTGTTACAGGTAGCGCTTGATTATGGAATGTGACTGTTAACCACAACAATAATACGAGCATAGGCAACGTGCCGCCTAAGGGCCAAAATCCGAGTCGTAGCAGTTCTCCTACGGGTGCAGGTTCTCCCCCGAAGCCAAGGATCATTCCCAACACCCAAGTCCCTACCGTCAGGAGTAGACAGGACACACACAGCATCCCAATCGCCAACGTCAGCTTGGCCATATAGACGCTGAATTTGGAAATCGGCAAGGCCAGCAACTGCTTCCATGAGTTAGATGTATGCTCCACATTCGCCAACATGGAAGCCACCATAGTAGCTCCTAGCACCAGCGCAAGGGGTACAAAAAGAGCGATGTTATCCATCAAAACTTCCCACAGATGACCCTTGTTACGCGGAATCAGATAGTCATATCGAAGTCCAAAGTTGAGCGCCTGCATGGCCACCAGCCCAAGGGGACCGAGGAACACCAAGAACCAGATTCCCTTTCTGCGTGCTTTGAGCAGATCCGCCGTGAGTGCTCGCAGCATCATAAGGAAGCCCCTCCTTTGCCCACCACCTGCATGAACATATCCTCCAGCGATTTGCGGCGTTCCTCCACACGGTATACGGCATGCGTATTTTCGACCAATCTTCTGACCAGCAGCGCAACAGCCGCATCATTCATGTTCTCGAACTCCAGCGCCGATCCGTCCTTCACCGAATGGTAGCCCTGCTCACGCGCAATCAATTGGGCTGCTTCCGGTTCCGACACGACGATCCGAATTCCGCCCGCGGACTCCTGACGGAGATTATGAATCGTATTTTGGAAAACCAACTCTCCTTCACGGATAATACCCACGGTATTCGCCATATGCTCTACCTCGCTCAACAGATGGCTGGATACCAGTACGGTGATCCCCCGTTGCTTGGGCATTGCCTGAATCAGTGTGCGCATTTCCTGAATACCCTCCGGGTCCAGACCATTCGTAGGCTCATCCAAAATGAGTACTTCGGGGTTCCCAAGCAGGGCTGCTGCAATACCCAGTCTCTGCTTCATGCCCAGCGAGTAGCCTTTGACCGGACGCTTGGCGTGCTTGGTCAGTCGGACGACCTCTAACACTTCCGCAATGTTTTGTTTGGGTACATTCAAAATACGGCGAATGGCCTCCAGATTTTCAATTGCGTTCAAATGACCATAATACGAAGGATACTCCACCAACGAGCCGACTTTACGCAAAATATCGAGCTTATGTCTGCGAATATCTTTGCCGAATATACGGATCGTTCCTCGAGTTGGGCGAATAAGTCCAAGCAGCATGCGGATCGTTGTCGTTTTTCCCGCTCCATTTGGACCCAGAAATCCGTAAATATCTCCTCGAGCTATTTTCAGGTCCAGCTGATTAACCGCCGCGCGGCCTTTGTATATTTTGCTGAGACTGTTCGTTTCAATAATGTATTCGTTCAAGTTCCTCACCTCGACACCTATCGTAACGTGCCAAGTTTAAAGCCAAGGGAACTCTGAGTTTAAGTTTTGTTTAAAAAACGGATTCGGGTCCCGGCTGATGAACTGAAAATCTCCCTCTCCAAATTCATTTCGCGAGCCAGCAGTTCTGTAATCGCCAAACCAATCCCGGCTCCTTTTTCACTGGACTGTTGCTCCATACCAGGCCCTTTATCTGTGATAACCAATGCCTCTGTCCCATTATCCTTCTGGACTTGAACACCAATATATCGGCCTGAGGCAGCATGGCGAACTACATTTTGAAAGAGATTGTCCAGCAAACGGCGGAAGCCTTGCTCATCGACATTCCACACCATACTATGCTCAGGCAGGTCGATATCCACTTCAAAGCCTTCTTTTTCCCACACCGGGTACCAGCTGGCCGCACACTCACGCACCAGTCGCAAAATATCACGCGGTTCGTTATTCATGGTGTATTTGCCACTGGAGAGGAGATTATAGGTCAGCAAGTTGTCGATCAGACTCCCAAGGTCCTTTAGCTTATTTTCCATCAATGTAACCGACTGCTTCCCTCTACTGCTAAGATTCTCCGCATCCAGGGTATACAGATGGCTGCGCACGACCGTAAGCGGCGTCCGAATATCGTGTGACAGATCCGCGACCAGTCTCTTCCGTAGCTCTTCCTCCTGACGCTCACGTCCCCGACTCTCTGCCAACTGCTCGACCATCTGATTAAATGCTTCTTCCAGCTTGCCGATTTCATCCGGGCGTCCAGTGGCAACAAGAATAGGCAAGCCGTCCTCTCCTCGCTGCGACATGGCGGCCTGAAGCTGCAACAGTCTACGCCGAATGTCTCCAAAAAACAGAAGAGATACGGATATAAAAGCGCCCAAAATCAATACAATAAAAAAGAAATAGTACATCAACATACTACTATCAGTAGGTGGCTGTTCAAAGAACGAACGAGGCACTTTTAATACCATATAGCCCTGATTTACATCATTCTTGCCCCCGCCAATAAAGGCTACTACCGTAAACGGCCCCTCATAGCTTGCTTGCTTCATAAAAGCTATAGCCTGCGCAGCGTTCCATTGTTTTGGCAGGTTAGGTTGGGTCGGTAACTCCAACCTAGTTAACCCTGCGGTATCCACCCAAAATATTTGGGATTTAGGGAACATATCTTGTTGTATTTTGCGCAGATGGACTGAGATTTGCTCAGGTGTGGCTCCCTTCAAGGCTACAGCTTCGCGATGCCAGCTATTTTCGGTATGGGTAGCAGAGGGATAGTAAGCGTTTTTAGGCTTGGGCCCCGCCCCCCAATTGAATAACACGCTATATATCAAGGCTGTAGCAGGCAACACAATGGGCAACAGCATCATAGCAACCACAATGATGACCAGATAACGGAACAACAGTGAACTGCGAAACCGACCTCCCTGATCCGGCCTAGAGCTGGGATGCAGCCTCCTCCAACCCTTGCGCGTCCTGTTCATTATGCTTTCACCCGATATCCTACACCACGGATCGTCTCAATGATGCGAGGTGTCGCAGGATCAATCTCCAGCTTTTCGCGCAGGTGTCGGATGTGAACCATTAAAGTTTTGTCTCCGTCGATATATGGATCTCCCCATACCGCTTCATACATTTGCTCTTTCGTCATAATCTGGCCCAAATGCCGCAGTAAATAAGCAAAAATGTGATATTGCTTGCCTGTCAGTGTAATTTCCTCCCCGGTATCACGGTTCACAATACGGTTATCAGGAGAGAACACAGAGAGATGCCCCAGTTGTAAGGATTCTTCGGGCACGGTTCCTGATCGGCGCAGCAAAATCTCCATACGTGCTATGAGCTCGTCCGGGTGAAAGGGCTTGGTTACATAATCGTCGGCGAAATCCAGTCCTTGCAGTTTATCGTCAATGGAGGTACGAGCAGACAACATGAGAATGGGAAGCTCCGGGTACTCTTTCTTGAGCCGTTTCCCTATGGTGAATCCATCCAGACCAGGTAACATCACATCCAAAATCACGAGTTGGCACGTACGGGCTGCCTCCACAGCCCCATCCCCGCTGCGAAGCCATACTACAGCGTAATTCCGCTCTTCCAAATACTGATGCGTCCAAGCACCGATATCCTGGTCATCTTCGATGTATAACACATTTGTTTTCATCATGAGCACCTACTTATCGTTTTTCTTTTATGTAATGGGCATTATAGCATTTATGGTACATAACCCACTTAAAAAGGTTAATAACTATCTTATACGACATACGCTTCACATTTTCAAATTTGAATGCTTATGAAAAAAGGAGGCCTACCCGATGCTGCTGGAAGCAATATACCATCACCCGAAACGCAATTGGGCTTTTGGTTATAATGATGAAACGATATTTCTACGGCTACGTGCGAAGAAAAATGACCTGAACACCGTTCATGCTCTCACCGGAGATAAATACGATTGGGACCGCACCCGACAGCTTGTCCCGATGTCCAAATTCGCTACTGATGGCAGGTTTGATTACTATGAGTGCAGTATAAAACCTACTCACCGTCGGCTGAAATATGGATTTTTGCTAGAAGACGGTGAGGAACGTATTTGGATGAACGAGGACGACTTTACTACCCAAGAACCCGAAAATGCAGATAAACTGTTCCAATATCCGTTTTTGAACCCGATTGATATTCTGAAGCCACCCGCATGGGTGAAGGATGCGGTATTTTATCAGATTTTCCCGGAACGCTTTGCGAACGGTGACCCATCCATCAGCCCAGAAGGTGCAGAGACATGGGGTGGAACCCCACAAAGAGACAATTTTTTCGGTGGCGATCTACAGGGGATTCTGGATCACCTGGACCACCTGAACGAGCTGGGAATTAACGCCATATATATGACTCCTGTGTTCAAGGCGACGACCAATCATAAATATGATACAGAGGATTATATGGAGGTGGACCCACATTTCGGGGACAAAAAGACATTGAAAAAACTGGTCGATGCCTGCCACGATCGAGGAATTCGGGTGCTGCTTGATGCGGTGTTCAACCATTCAGGGCGTACTTTTAAACCGTTCGTCGACGTCCAGGAAAAAGGCGAAGCCTCGCCTTACAAGGACTGGTTCCATGTACATAGCTTTCCCCTGAAAGTGGTGGATGGCATACCGACGTACGATACATTCGGGCTGGAACCGATGATGCCCAAGCTGAACACCGAACATCCTGAGGTAAAAAAGTACCTGCTGGATGTGGCAAAGCACTGGATCGAAGAAATCGGCATCGATGGTTGGCGGTTGGATGTGGCAGACGAGGTGGACCACGCCTTTTGGCGGGAATTCCGCACTACGGTCAAGCAGGCCAATCCGGATGCGTACATTTTGGGTGAAATGTGGAATGAATCGTCTGAATGGCTTCAGGGGGACCAATTCGATGCAACGATGAATTATCCGTTCACCTACGCCGTGAATGATTTCTTCGTCAAAAAAGCGACCGATGCCCAAAGCTTTGCCTACGCCATCGGACGACAGCTGGCCCGCTATCCACAGCAAGCATCCGAGGTTGCTTTCAATCTGCTGGATAGCCATGATACACCGCGCCTACTGACGCTGTGCGGGGGCGACAAGCGACTGATGCGGCTGGCTGCTTTGTTCCAGTTCACGTATATGGGCGCACCCTGCATTTTTTACGGCGATGAGATCGGCCTGGATGGAGATGCCGATCCAGGCTGCCGCCAGTGCATGGAGTGGGATGCCGATAAGCAGGACCACGAGCTGTTCGACTTTTACCGCGAGCTGATTGCGCTTCGTAAGGGGCACCCGGTCCTCCGTGACCAAGGAAGCATCACTTTCCTGGAGGCACAGCCGGAGGGTGCCTCACTTGCCTACGAGCGCCGCAGCGAGGAAGAAGTGCTGCTCGTGCTGCTCAATCGTTCCGATGAGGATCACGTTTTTGAATTGGACATTCCTGAGCAGGAATGGCAATTAGCCTTTGGCGAAAGCCAGTGGTCCGTAGGACCGAAGGGACTGCATGCCGAGCTTCCTCCTTACGGATATGCTGTGCTGAAGGCAACGCCTGTGCGATCAATCAACTCTGCAAAAGAAGTCGACAACAAGACGCAAAGCAAGGCATAGGCTATGTAGACGCGGATGCTGATGAAAGTACCTGCCGAATACGAAAAAAAAAGCAAAACCACCAGGAACAAGATAGTTAACTTGTTCCTGGTGGTCTTTTTACGTTAAATATGAGCTTCTATCCAAGTCGATTATTTGTTTTTAACATCTGTTCTTACTACCCCAACGTCTGAAGCATTGATAGAAATGGGATTGCCGCCTTGCCCTGTTTGAGCTGAAGAAGATTGTCTAACGTCCACCCTAATTCTTTTGCCCTTAAAGCCAGTTCGTCTCCTTTTTCCCAATGCAGTGGCCTCCTTAAGTCTTCATGGCTTCATAAACCTCTCAATATGACCCAACTGTGGAGAGATATGCTATATGCATATGCCGCTGAAGAAAACAAGTCTCGGCGAATATCAGATCATAGAGAAAAGAGGCTGTTAGTACCCGAGCTGGCAAGCTCCTCCAAGAAATTGCAACGAACATACTAACAGCAAAAGAGCGGAACCTGCTTTTACAGGCTCAATGTGGCTTTAAAACCATCATTGAGCCTGTAATGATTAATGATATAGAATCATTGCTTATATCAGCTATCAACAAGCCAGCAGCCTTTCATGACTATCGTTGAACGCTAGCAGATTCGCTTGTAGATAATTGAATATTTTAATCCGTAAAATTTAAAGCGTTTACAAGTTAAGCGGCAGGTTGCCGGTCAGAGACGGCTGCTTGACCGGATCACTTTACAAATTGGCTTAAGCCAATACACCAAGAGCGTATCCAATAATTCCTATTGCGAATAAAGCAAAAATCAGAGCTATAGCATTTACTTTCTTTTTGAGCAGTCTCATGCATAAAAAAGTCAGCAAGAGAGGTAACAGACCAGGTATCAATTGATCCAGAATCATCTGTATCGTCGTAACAACCTCTACTCCATCCGAACGGGTATATCGGGATACTTCGAGTGGTATATTCAGAGTAGTCCATTTGGATACGAGGGCGCCCATAACAAATAGTCCCAGGATGGAGGCCGATTCCGTAAGCTTTTGCAGTCGGTTTCCGGACATGTCGGACACAATCTCCGTCCCTTTTTTGTAGCCGTATTTCAGTCCGTACCACTTAGTGGCCAGGCGAATAACATTAAAAAGCAAGAAAAATAGGACAGGCCCGATAACGCTTCCGGACAACGCAATGGAAGCTCCTAATGCAGCCAGAACGGGGCGTAATGTTCCCCAGAAAATAGGGTCTCCTACTCCAGCCAAAGGTCCCATTAAGCCAACTTTCACACCACTTATGGTAGCATTATCAATCGGCTGGCCATTGGCTTTCTGCTCCTCCATAGCGGCCGTTACCCCCATAATCGGTGCAGAGATAAACGGTTGAGTATTAAAAAACTCCAAATGCCGCTTTAGTGCTTCTTTTTGGTCTTCCTTCTTGCTGTATAACCGCTTGATTGCCGGAATCAAGGTGACACAAAAACCAATCGACTGCATACGCTCAAAGTTAAACGAGCCCAGCAGGAACCATGAACGGAAAAACATTTTGTTTAAATCGCTTTTGGTCAACTTTTTTTCTTCCATAGTACCCCACTCTTTCATTAAGAATTTCTTTAGAGCTCTTCAATTTCACCCACTTGATCTTTGAGCTGGCTATATTTAGGATTGAGCTGGATATACAGCAGAGCCAGAACCGCTCCCATGATTCCAAAGCCAACCAGATTGATGCTTGTAAATGCCGCGATGACAAAGCCCAAGAAAAAGAAAGGCATCAGATATTTGGCTGCCATCATGTTAATAACCATGGCATATCCTACAACGACGATGAATCCCCCTGCAATTTGCAGCCCTTTTGTAATGACCTCCGGGATGGCATCCAGCAAAGTCGTAACTAGACCGGTTTCTGCTGCAATAGCCACCAATACGGCAGGCAAAGCGACACGTAATCCCTGAAGAAGGAGGGCTATGAAGTGACATAATTCAATTCCTTTGAAATTTGAAGATTCGGCATATTTATCTGCCAGATGCTGAAAGAACACGGTAATCGTTCTAACAAAGATAGTTAACACTTGTCCGCCAGCCGCAATCGGAATCGCAACGGCAATTCCCGCACCGATCGATTGGTGCCCGACAATAACCAATATGGTTGAGACTACACTGGCCAAAGCCGCATCCGGAGCCATGGACGCTCCGACATTCATCCAGCCCAAAGCCAACAATTCCAGCGTACCGCCTAGAATAATACCGGTTTTGAGATCTCCCAGGACCAGACCGATCAGTGTACACGCAACTATAGGACGATGAGTCTGTCCTTCATCCAAAACACTGCCCATTCCGCAAATGGCTGCAACCAGCGTGACCATTACGATTTCAAAAACACTCATGTTTGACCCCCTCTCTTATGCGTACGTGTTGTTAAAACTGGACATTTTGGAGCTTGTTAATCAAATTAATTTTAGGATCACTGGCCACTTTTCTAATCTCCAGTTCTATCCCCTTTTCGTGCAATTTATAAAATGCCTCTACATCCTGCTTGTCTACGGACACTGCTCCGGTAATTTGTGTTTTGCCTTCTTTGAAGCACATTCCACCTACATTTACCGATGTAAACGGTACCCCACCTTCTACAACCCGCAGTACATCCGTGGGATTGGTAAACAGGAACAAGGTCTTGAAATCGTTATATTTAGGATTGTTATAAGCTTCAATCGCTTTCGCAATCGTGACAACATAAGCTTTAATCCCCGGCGGTGCCACTTGTAACAATAAGGTTTTGCGCAGCGTATCCGCAGCGACCTCATTGCTGACGGCGATAATTTTGTTACACTTCGTTTCCTTCACCCACACAGTAGCCACCTGACCATGAATTAGACGGTCATCAATACGAACAAATGATATTTCCATACCTATAATTCCTCCTCTGTTTGTATGTCCCGGATGACACGAAAAGACTTCATTGAATCCTGACCCGCACGGATGGCCAGATCACTTAGATTCTCCACGTTCTCCAGCCCTCTATTAGTCAGCAGGTCTACGATCATTGGCAGGTTCACCCCTGTTACAATGTCCATTTTTTCATACCTGGCCACAATCCTACTGGCCGCATTATAGGGACTGCCACCAAACAAATCGACGAGAAAAATCAATCCGTCCGTCCAATCAATTGTTTCCAAGGCCGCTTTGTACTTCTCAACAAGTCCGTTAACACTTTCACCTGGTTCAAACGTTACACCCACCACATTTTCCAGATGGCCAAAAATCATTTCCGTGGATCTTAGGATCTCTTCAGAAAATTTTCCATGAGTGCCAACAATAACACCTATCATTTGTTTCACCCCCTCCTTGCATCCTTCGCCTATACTTATATGCAAGTCTCATGCCAAGATTCTGTATGATGCGATTAACTATCAAAAAAAAGACCAAACCCTCGGCTGCTCCGGGAATTTGGCCTTTTCTCACCAACTACTTATTATCCTTATCCGCATGATTAATACACATCCAGCATCGTTTTATACACTTGCGCCACTACTTGGGGATACAGTTATATACTTCGCTTAGGATTTCGCAAATATAATATTTTTCATCATTAGTCAGCTTAATGTTAATACTGGAGGCAAATATATTGCAGGAACGGTTCACCACATCGATTAATCGTTGGTCAAGCAAGGATACATCCTCCTGATACACTAGCCCTTCTCCAATGACCATTCGTTCCAGCGCATGAGCCGTATGAACAGCAAGCTGAACCTTCTTTGCATAATGGAAATCAGCCTCCAGTTCCTGTTCCAGCTGCTCGATAAATTTCATCAAAATCCCCAAAATTTTGTGAGGATTCAAATAAGTCATAAACTCCTTTAGCGTATCCTCACATAGATCTCTTACGATCACGCTTCCGTGTTCATGCATAACAGGCAACTGATTGTTGAGCAACAATTCTCTTAATGCCTGTTCACCGCTTGCCTCGATCAGTTTTTCCAAAGGGATAAACGGTACATTGAGCTCGCTTGGCCGCTTAACCCCAATCACCGCAAGAAGCGTATGCTTGGCCCGTAAATCCTTCACCACTTTATCCAATTCCCTGACCTTTGCCGGTACAACAACTATTTTCTCTTCGGTTAAGTCATAAACAACCTTCTCTACAAACTCCTTTAGCTTGGCGGCGGCACCTTTGCCGGAAGAACAGACCGTCACGATTACCTTATTACTGGTCTTTTCCGCTTTCACTCCAGCATTTCCAGTGTTATATCCACGAAAATCCTTCAAAGATTGATAAATTTCCTCTATATTCATATCAAAAATACTGGCCTTTCGCACAGCCTCCAACACAAGCGGGGTTGAAACCATATCGATAGTCTTCACCTTAATCCCGACACGTTCCATAATGGTTGCTTCAAGATTGAGCAAGGAGCCCATATCAACCAGCAGCAATACGCCTCTGCCATTGTCAATGTCCTTCACTTTTTCCACAATAACTTCCAGGATTTCTCTGGGGCTAACATCCAAAGGCATGTCTACTGCGCAAATATTTGAGCTCCCCAGCAGGCTGTCGACAACGCTAACGACACTGCTTGCCGTACTGTTGCCATGTGCAGCTACGATGATTCCCACATTTCCCTGGTGCTCCTCTTCTACCGATTTCAGAAGAATCGCCACATAGGTGGTCTCGGCATCGGGTACGCTGACTTCAAACTTGGACTCGATCAAATCCTTGATAATGAGTGCCAGTCTGTATTCTTCATCCTGATCATTCATCGGTTCATAGATTTGTTTACTGACATATTTTTTCTCCCGGATTCGCTTTAAAAAAGCACTTAAATGAAGACTGAAGGCATAAACAAACCTGTCGCTGTAATTTCTGTTCAATTCTTTTTGAGCCATCTCTTGCACCTGTTCAGCGAACTCTAGGATATTTCTGCCTACGATCTTAAGGATCCGTTCCCTTCCCCCTTTGATGTTATAAAATCGGTTATAGAAGCTTTTGATGTGAATATTGACATCTGTAGTAATAAACTTATTGATAAAACTGTCGTCGAGTCCTTCTTCTTTGAGCATCCCTATCTTGTCTTCAATCAATTTGTACAAGTTGAACGGCAGTTCAAAAGCGTCTACTTCATCCATTCCTTTGCTGCCTTCAGGAGTAATATACAGCGAGGAGTTGACCATCTCCATTTCGGCAATCTCCTTGCGGTTCTTCCCCATATTAAATAGACCTTCCTTGATATTTCCGGGCAAAATTTTAAAATCAAGTTCAATCTCTTCCTTATTTTCATGTATGCTGTTCAAAAATCCTTTGGCACACACAAGCTGAATGTTCGATTTCAACTGACCGATATTTCCATAGGTTACGCTGCCAATCAGTGCTTTTACAGTTTCCAATTCAACCCTAATAGGCTTGTTCACACGATGGGCTTCGTTTGCAAAGAGATGCTTCAGGATCAAAAACCTCTCTTCAACAGTTCGCTCTTGCAAGGAAGGAATGTTGATCGTAATCGGTATCCGTCTGATAAAGGTTTTCAGCATGGAAGAACCGGGGTCTTCGGTCGTAGCGCCGATGAGCAGCACATTCGCTTCCCGCTTGCGCTCCGACTCGCCCAATTTGTTGTAACTGTTCGTGTCCATGAAATAAAATATCATTTCTTGGCCTTCTGGGGGCAGCCGATGAATCTCATCCAAAAACAGAATGCCCCCATCCGCTTTCTCGACCAGTCCCTCTTTCTCCCGATCAGCCCCGGTAAATGCTCCTTTTACATGACCAAAAATGTGGGAAAGTAGCAGCTGAGGGTTATTGTAATAATCAGCGCAGTTAAATACGATAAACGGTGCTTGCTCTGAAAAGCGCTTCATATATTTCCCATAATTATACATCAACCTAGCGAACATTGTTTTTCCAACGCCAGTCTGTCCCACAATCAGCGTATGTAGGCCCTTCGGCGGGTATAATATTGCCGCTTTTCCCTGCTCAACCTGGTTCCTCATACTCCCCATGAAACCAATTAAGGCGTGAAACGGATCCACTTGCTCTCCAGGCAGCAATATTTCATGAATACTGTTGACTTGGATTTGTTTCTCTTTAAGCTGAACCCGAAAGGTCTCCTCGATCACCTGCTTGTGCAAAAACTTGACGGGTCTCCCCTTGATTTTAATAATCAAGTCGGCGCGAAGTAGGCTATTAAGCTCCTTGCTTACATTATTTCTTAACATATTCTGTTGATCGGCTATTTCCGCAGCCGTAATTCCACCGCCGTCCTGCAAGGCCTCTACCGACAGTTTCTTTGTCCCATTGGCAATATACTCTAAGATCTCATCAATTCGTTTCACGGTATTCCCCCATGCTGACTAGTTCTTATTTAATTAGTATATAAAAAAAGAAATAATCCTCTACAAGAAAATAAACTGACAAGTTAATCATTAATCTGATACCCTTTTTATTGAATCTATCCAAAACTCAAATTCAGCCCATTCCATTCACTTCTTTTCCAAGATCAAAGGTTGGCAGTATAATTGCATAAGCTTCACGAATAAGCTGCATAAAAAGTTATTTTTGTTTCCCAGTAAGGAGCTGAGATAAAATAATGCGCTACGGATTACAGCAAGAGCAAACATTCAGGCTGGCTATGACTCCAGAATTACGACAAGCCATCACGATTCTTCAATATTCTTCGGTCGATCTGATGTCATATCTTCATGAGCAAGCAAATGAAAATCCGATCATTGACTTGGCAGAGATCGATATGTCCATCGAAAGAATCAACACAGAAGAAGAATATTCGCTACGAAAAAATGATAATCCGGTAGACCTTCTGGACTTTGTCTCTAATCCCGCAGATAATTTATATAGACATCTCAAAGCGCAGCTTGGGATGGTCCGCGGGCTATCCAAACTACAACAGATGATTGGCATGTTTCTAATTGGGAATTTAAATGAAAAAGGCTACCTTGAGCTGGATGTAAATACAGCTGCCGGAATACTTGACGTCCCCACCGATGAGGTTGAAAATATACTTGCCCTGATCCAAGGCTTTGAACCGGCAGGAATCGCTGCCCGCAGTCTGGAGGAATGTCTTCTTTTGCAGCTGCGATATGCCGGGAATGATGATGTTTACCTGGAAGAAATCGTGCGACATCACATGGTCAATCTTTCATGTAACCGCATACAAAAAATCGCGGATGCTCTAGGGATCGACATTCACATGGTACAACAAATGATCGATCAGATACGCAAGCTGAATCCTTGTCCGGGAGCGGCATTTGCTCCATATGAACGCCAGTATCATATAGCAGATATCTCAGTGGAGAAATCCAAAAACGACTACGTTGTGACAGTTAATGATATCACAGTCCCACGCGTCGGGATTAATCCTTTTTACCAAAGTATGCTTCGAAAGCCGGCGATGGAGGAAGAGAAACGATTTCTTCGTGAGAAGATGAATACAGCATTATGGCTTATTCATAGCCTTGAGCAGCGCCGCCTGACCCTGATGCGTGTGGCCCAGGCTATTGTTGATAGGCAACGGGAATTTTTTGAGCATGGCGTTTATCATCTGAAATCGATGACCCAAAAGGAGATTGCTGGAATAACCGGCCTGCATGAATCCACGATCAGCCGGGCGGTCAGTAATAAATACATGCAGACGCCCCGTGGATTGTTTGAACTCAAATATTTCTTCACCTCCGCCCTAGGATCGAAAGACGGGGATGCTACTTCATCAGAGAGCGCAAAAATGCGGATAAAGCAGATCATCGACAGTGAAGAGAAGCAAAAACCATTTTCAGATCAGGCAATCACAGAGCGGATGGCAAAGGAAGGACTAGAGCTGTCACGCAGAACGGTAGCCAAATACCGTGAAGAATTGGGGTATTTATCCTCCGCCAGGAGAAAAGTGTATTAAAGCTTCAGCAAACGGTTGTGAAAACTAAAAAGCAGCGCTATCACATTCTCCCGGCTGCCTCCCTCGTAGAATCTCCAATAGAATAGGCCAACCAGTAATCTCCGGTTGGCCTATTCATACGACCTGAGCCAGTACAGCCGTTTACGCAGGTAGCGTCTGTGTTTTTAATTGCACGTATAACTGATGCGTCACCTGCTGCGGTTCAATACCCAACTCATCTTCCAGTATATTGGCGAAGCTTTCATAATGCTTTTGCGCAGCGGTATAATCGCCCAGTTGGGCATAGGCGGTCAGCAGCAGACTGCAGATATCGTCTGAGTACGGCTCCCGCTGCTGTAGGCTGAGCAAGCGCTGAACAGACTGCCGGGTACGACCTGAGCGAAGCTCTTCTCTCGCCAGCTCAGAAGCACATGCCAGATACATACTGCGCAGCTTCTCCCTTTTTGCATACGCCCACGGGTAATCGTGCTCCTCCAGGTAGTTGCCACGGTATAGAGCCAACAGGCTATCAATACGCGGCGTACCGCCGCTACCGGATGCAGCCCATTCGGATATTCCCCGCTCGAAGAGCTCCACATCTGTAATCCAGCCATTGCGGTTCAAGCGGTAGCGATCCAGATTGTATTCCAGCTTCGTATCTTGCATCCGTTCTTTCAACGCCTTGCGAATTTGATAAATGGACGTGTGCAGGTGAACAACAGCCTTGTCCAAATGATATTCAGGCCACAGCGCATCCAGCAATTGTTCTTTGCTCACCCATTCCCCTTCATGGTGTAGTAAAAAGGAAAATAGCTCCTGTGACTTTAATGTGCGCCATTTGAGTGGTTTCGCTCCTACTGCTTCCTGTCCAACCTCCAAAATTTCAAGCTTTTGAAAACAACGTACCTTGGGGGATTGCTCTCCCGCAATTCCCTTGCTGGAAGAACGGGAATCAGCCAGCGTGGCTGCAATCCGATCTATCGTTTTGGATAGCCGCCGGGCATGAACAGGCTTTAACAAGTAATCCAGTGCTTGCAGCTCGAACGCTTCAATAGCATATTCCGAGTACGCGGTCACAAAGACGATATGAATATGGGAATCCAGCTGTTGAATCCACTCGGCGGCCTCCAGACCGTTCATCTCTGGCATTCCGATATCTATAAAAACAATATCCGCACGTTCTGACGCCAGATGATCCAGCCCCGCTTGTGCAGACGTATATTTCCCCATTACCGTTAACCGTCCGTCCGCCTCCAGCAACCGTTCCAAGTAGGTTAATGCCGACCTCTCATCATCAATCAAAATCGCCTTCATTTGTGTCCGTGCTCCCTTCCTGCTGCAACCATCCATCATGATGCTCTATCTACATGCTATCTGCTTTATCCTTACGAATTTTAATCTCTTATATTTTATATATCGTATCGTCGCGGGCGTGACATTAGCTTTTCCGACGAATGTACTGTACTTTTTTTATTCATCGGTATTCCGGGGCGAAATCGTTTCCGGCACACGGAAGCTTACCGTCGTCCCTTGCATAGGATTACTTTCAATCCGCAGTCCTTCTCCATACATATGGATAAGACGGCGATGGATATTACGCAGTCCCACGCTGGAAGATATATGATCATCCGACAGCAGTTGTTCCAGTCGCTCCGGTGGAATCCCTACGCCGTCATCGGTCACGCTGACCACAAAATCGGTTCCATCCTCCTGCACAACCACTCGCACGGTTCCACCTGTTGCCCGTTGCATCACACCATGCCGTATCGCATTTTCCACGATGGGTTGAATACTTAACGGCGGGATGAGCGACCGGATGTTCCTCCCTACCTCTACGGTTACCTGCAAACGTTCTTCAAATCGTGCTTTTTCCAGTGCCACATACGATTCTACCAATTCCAGCTCCTTGGATAACGGTACCGTATTCTCTCTGTTCTGAAAATCAAAGCTCCCCCGCAAATACTGGCTTAGCTCCATGAGCAGCTCCGCTGCTTTGTCCGGGTCTACGGCTACGGTCGAAACAATGACATTCAAGGCATTGTACAGAAAATGCGGCTTGATTTGTGCCTGTAAAAAGGCCATTTCAGAACGCACCGCTTCCTCCGCTGAATGGCGCATGTTCAGCAGCGTGCGCACACGTGCCTTTAATTCCTCAGCATCAACAGGCTTACGTAGAAAATCATTCGCTCCGGCCATAAAACCTGCGCGGATATCGCCGGGCAGATCGCGTGCCGTCAGGAGCAACACCGGTAGCTCGGACAGGGAATACCGTTCCCTTATCCGTCGGCACAGCTCAATACCGGACATTTCCGGCATCATCCAGTCCGTAATGACCAGGTCAAATCGGGTACGGCCATTCAGCATGTGAAGTGCCTCCTCGGCATGATCCACAGCCACCACGCTACAACCTGTGGCATATAATAGTTCCTCCAGCACCCGAAGGTTAACCTCGTCGTCATCTACAGCCAGCACTTTGTAAGGGACAGTCTGGACTCGCTCCAGTGCATCCTCTTCATGCGGAATCACATTCTGACCCGACGTCACGCCAGGCTGCAATATAACCGCAGGCGAAACATCTTTTTGAGCTTCATGTCCCAACGTTCCGGTCTGCGCCAAGGGCAGTGTAAAATAAAAGGTCGAACCCTTACCTAATCTAGATTCTACCCGGATATGACCCCCATGCAGTTCCACCAGACGACGGACTATGCCTAATCCAAGCCCTGTCCCACTGTATCCTTCATCCTCAGCATTCGCCCCTCGGTTAAAAGGTTCAAATATATGCGAAAGATGCTCCTGGGCAATACCGGAGCCGGTATCCTTTATACTGATTTCCATTTCACGGGTCCCCGCTTTGGCAGAGATTACGATTTTGCCTTCCTCCGTAAATTTCACCGCATTACCCAATAAATTGTATAAAATCTGAATCAGCCGATCCTCATCCGCATCTACTTTGGGCAACGAACTGGGCCATTCTTTGACGAATTGAAGCTTTTTCTTACCCACCGTATGCCCCAATACCTCCAGCACGGAATTCACAGCTGCCTGTACATTGACAGGCCGACGATTTAAGGCTAATCTGCCATTTTTCAAATTAGAAAAATCCAGAATATCGTTAATTAAATAAGAAAGTCTGCGTCCTACATTCGCAATCAAGGCCAAATTGTGCTTTTGCGGCTCATTGAATTGTGTCCCGTAGCGGTCTAGCATGGATTGAGCGATATTAATAATTCCATGCAGAGGAGTGCGCAGTTCATGTGACGTGTTCGCCAGAAATTCGTTTTTCAACCCATCCAGTGTGAGCAATCGTCGTGACAGGTTCTCAACCTCCATAAACGAATGTACAAAACGTTTGGCCAGCAGCAGCGTTTGAGCCAATACGAATATGAGCATTTCATAGGCTGTCACCCCACGTACATCTCCCCAGCCCAGAATATACACAAAACTAGTCACTACAATCATAAGAATGCTCATAATACTAATGACTAGCAGTGCAGCGTCATCCGTCTGTTGAAGAAGCCCACGAATCAAGATTAGTAACACGTATCCCACACTGACTACACCAAAAAGAAGAATAAACAATTCAAAGGATGAGAGTACCAATGTAGGCAAAAATAGCCCCATACCCAGCATCAGTGCGGTTGTAATATGATAGAAGCGCAGCACGATCCGATTCATAACAATCTGCGTCGAAAGATGAACATAGCGGATCAGAAAATAGTAGAACAGCGTTGACGAGAACGACTGTATTTTCAGTACCCATTCATAAGGTAAATCCGGTATTCCCCAAACCAGCAGCTTTTCTCCATGTGTCAGAATATAAAATAAAGCCGCGATGCAAAAGCATCCTAAGTAAAGTAATGCCTTCTCCTTTTTACGCAAAAGGTATAGCATGATAAAAAATACGGTAGGAATAAAAAATCCTGCGATCAGTACGGTGTCCTCTGCCATTGCAACTTCCCGGCTATGCGTAATACTCTCGTAATCCCCAAATAACAGTGGATAAATAATCCCACCAGAGGAATAGCTATAATTAGCCACATGCACGGTAATATCAGCCGAATGTCCATCTACCGATGCAAACCCAACATAGGGAACATTGCCCTGCTTACCCTTGTCGGCAGAAACAGAGGGAATACCACTCGCTCCGACGTTTTCTCCGTCAATCCATACTTGGCTGGCACTGCGAATGTTTTGCATATAGATGCCGTACAGATTTTCCGCTTTTTCAGGCAACAGCACACGGATATGATAGGTTCCATATCCGGTCGCCTGTCCCTTAGGCATCCACTGATTCCATCTACCTGGCACATCCACAATCTTGGCAGAAGATCTCGTTTCCATCCCCAACTCTGAAGAACTCTGATGACTTTCCCAATCCTTATCTTGTTGCATTTCATGAAAGGATAAAGGTTGCACAAGCTGATTAGGGTAAAATTCCCACTCCCCTCCCAGCTGTACAGGGCCTTCCTTATGAGGGTCCCAATTACGCAAATCAATAATACCGTTATGAGCTTTCCAATGACTGTTTCCGGATAAAACACCCGACACTAACGGATACACTGGTAACGCAACAGCAAGCAGAAGTATAATAAAAAATAAAACACCCTGTTTTTTCATAAATCCTCCGCTCTTTTCAATAACGTCTATCTTTTGTATCGGTTATTCTATTCAGCTACATTAGAAGCGTTGTCCATACAAAAAAGGACGCCCGCCGCAGATAAAATCTGTGCGGAATCGTCCCCTTCAATACGTACTTGTAGTTTCTAGCCTCTCCTATTAAGGAATCATAACGCCATCAATACTACCGCCAGGAATCGAGCTTGAATCGTCTCCACTGTTATCGCTCGGCGGTGTTGCTCCACCGTTGCTGTCACCGCTTCCTGTTCCGTTGCTATCGCTCGGCGGTGTTGCTCCACTGCTGCTGTCGCCGCTTCCTGTTCCGTTGCTATCGCTCGGCGGTGTTGCTCCGCTGCTACTGTCGCCGCTTCCTGTTCCGTTGCTATCGCTCGGCGGTGTTGCTCCGCTGCTACTGTCGCCGCTTCCTGTTCCGTTGCTATCGCTCGGCGGTGTTGCTCCACTGCTGCTGTCGCTGCTTCCTGTTCCGTCGCTATCGCTCGGCGGCGTTGGTCGACCGTTACTGTCACTGCTTCCTGTTCCGCTGTTTTGTTGCTGGCTGGCTACAAAATCTTTATACTCCTGAATCGCATCTTCCAGATCCATGTAATTTTTCTTAAGTTCTGGCATAGGCAAATACTGGTCCAAACGATTGAATGCATCCACTACTCTGTGAAAGTAGACCGTCGTAGGATCTGTACCATTTACTGTAAGCAGATTGTTCGCAATGTTCTTAAGCTCTTGGATATCAAGATCAGTTACGATCCATTTGAATTGGTAGTTCGCAAACGCTGTAATCAGATCCGTATTAGCTTGGTCTACCTGTACCTGTGTGCTATCCGGATTATTAAGCACAAGGTTTGCCAGATTAATCTGCCCTTGAAGTTCTTCGTTATCTTGTTCCGTATAATGACGGCCGAACGTCAAAATTTCATTATTGGCCAAATTGATATTGTGATTCAACAACGTAGTATCCACCGTTATAGGTGCAGCATACTGGCTCTGTACTTGTTGCAGCTCCTCATATACAGGAACAACGTCTTGTAATTCAAAGCTGGACAAGCCTAAGAAAGTAGAGGCATGCTCTGAAGCAGAAGACAAGGCTTGCTGAGCCTCAGCGCTTAATGCGCCTGAATTTTGCAGCAAAATTCCATTGATCGAAGTCTGCATTTCAATGACTTTGTCTCTCAATTGTAGTCTTTTCTCGTTATATTTTTCAAGATAGGTCCCTTTAGCCTGACTTAATTGATTATAAGAGATGACCAATTGCTCCTCAGGAGTAAATGGCATAATGAGTGCAAAGTTGGCTTGTCCTGTTTGTTGCTCTAAAGACAGCATTTCCGTATTCAAGTAATTACGAGCCACAGGGTTAGACAGCAGTTTTAGTTGAATATCTTGAACCAGCTGCTGCAGTTTTTCCCGAGTTGTAGCAGGCAATGGCACAGTGAACTCCGTAAGCCTTTGACTCAGCTCCATGTTCAAGTTCAATACGTCCTGCTGGGTCATAGCAGTGTGCATCTTCTCTGTATATTCCTGAATCAAGTTATCTAGTTCAGCATTTTGAGAACCATTCTGATCGTAGATAACCTGCGCTTCTTGTAAAGTATTCTTAAGCACCGAGAAGTCCGCTGCTTGCAGTGCCAAGAATGATTCTGTAGCAAGATCTATTTTTTGTGTCCATTCTTCCAACTGCTCAGTTGTAGCCAATGGATTCACATATACATTTGATCCTTCTCTTACTAAGGACTTGTAACGCGCTTTATCTGTTTTCAAATTATCCACACGATCCGTTACATCGACAAAATGCAGATAGGCATCTCTGAGTTTTACTGATGCTTTGTATACCTTTATTACTCGACGCAAGCTTTCTGCTTCCCGATCCACAATATTTTGAGGCGCATTTCCTTCCAACACATTGTTGCCAAATTGAATCGCTTGACTTAGTGAGTCGTCCCAAAGAGGTGGAAATTCATCACCAACCATTCGGTTTTGTTCAAGGGTAGTCGAAGCTAACTGAACCAGTCTAGTTAATTCCTGTGTTCCAATCACCGGCTCTGTGGCTGAGGTTGTGTACACAGAAACATCCTGTTTCAATGTGCTGAGCGCTTGATCTACTTCTGCCTGTGTAGCTGCCGTATTGTTCAGTACCAGCATAGCCTGATTGATTGCTATGGACAGGTTTTCCTTCGCTGCGACCGTGTAAAGCGCCTGATCCAGTCCCCCCTCACCTGCACGCTCCAACAGTTCTTTGGCTGCATGGACTTCCGTCTCCAACTGACTGCGGTCTATACTGACGATATCACTGTCACGTTTTTTCTTATCTTTGCTATCTGTGTCCGTGACAACCGATCCAACAGAGGATGAGTTCTTCGTACCATTTACGAGACTAACAGCTTCCTTCATCGCATTATAGTTAACAATAACATCCTGCGGCTGTTTTTGTTCCGGCAGATTGAGCTGGTTGATTGCAGCCCCCTTGGCCAGTGTGATAAAAGGAACACCCACATATTGTGATGCATCCAGCAAACCAATACTTCCGCTCACCAACAGCTTGCCTAGTCCCTGTTGCAATGAAACACGACTAATCGCTGCATCCCCCTCGGTCCCGATCGATGCATCATTTTTCAGCGTAAGGTTGTCAATCTTTGTCGTCCCGGTTGCAGTCAGTTTGGCATCCTTGGAGCCCAGTTCTACACCGGACCATGTCGTATTTTCCAAAATGGCCGATACAGGCTGGGTCCCTGAGCCTTTGATTTCTAATACGCCTGTGGAGGACATGTTTTTCAAGGTTACCGAACCATTGACGATCAGGCGTCCATCAAAAGACACACCCTTACCGTCAAATACACCACCGTCTGCGTTAATTTCCAGCTTATTTACACCTGTGAGTGTACGCAAATTACGGTTAAGATCGATTTTTGCCCCTTTTAATACAGCTTTGTTATTTTCACCAAACAAGCCTTGCAAAGATCCTTCCAACTGGTACGGGATATTTCCGATTCGAACGGTATTGCCCTCTGATTTCACTTCTCCTACCGGATGATCCAGCAGGCTGACGAATACTTCTGCACCACTCTCCCGGTTCAATGGATTTTTCAAATCCGTTGCAGAAGCATCCTCTGATAACAGACCGTAAGAGCGGGCAACCTGAACTGCATTTTGCTGTGCATCCGCAGTACTTGTATCCTGCAAGTGCATTGCACGTACGAGCGAAACAATCAGTTCTTCCTTGGTAATGGCATCCCCCGGACGGAAGAGTTCTCCGTTACCTGTCATATACCCGGCTGCACGTACGGCCTCAATATAGGGAGCGCCCCATGCATCGGACGATACATCCATAAAAGAAGTCTGCGGCTGATTGTTAACTTCCAACTGGAACAGACCGCACAAAATTTTGGCCGCTTCAGCGCGGGTCAAATTCTTTTGTGCCATAAAATCGCCCTGATTCCCACCTGTCATCAAACCCAAAGTACGAGCTTGTGCTACAAATCCAGTTTCACTTTGTGTATCTGCTGTCGCTGCATAAGCAGTCTGAGCGCCCCCCAGCCAAGGCAAAGATACGATGGAGCCTGAAGCAATCCCCAATACCATCGCAGATGCAATCCATTTATTTCGATTTATAAGTTTCAACATTTCCACTCCTAGACGCTATTTATTGGCATATATCCTGTTTTATCAAAGTCTTTAGTCATGTTTAGTTCTACGGATTATGCAACCAAGGAACTATGCTAAGAGAATTATACGAAACCCCACTGAACCGATTCTGAACAATTAGTCCTATATGAAGGCATCACGCAACAAAATCGCTTGACTTGGAGTGAACTCCAAATGTAATAATATCCGGTGTAAGTAGCTGGAGTAGAACATTTGAAGAAAACAATATCTAGGAAAGAGAGGTATAATCAAATGGACTATATGAAACTTGGAAATACCGGCTTGGATGTATCCCGGCTTTGTCTTGGGTGTATGGGCTTTGGGGTTGCAGAACGATGGATTCATCCATGGATATTAGATGAAGAGCGCAGTCGTCCCATTATAAAAAAGGCCCTGGAGCTAGGCATCAATTTTTTTGATACCGCGAATGTATATTCAGACGGAACTAGCGAAGAAATCGTCGGACGGGCTTTAAAAGATTTTGCGAATCGAGATGAAATTGTCCTTGCAACGAAGGTTCATTTCCGTATGCATCAAGGCCCCAATGGTGCGGGACTTTCTCGAAAGGCTATTATGAGTGAAATCGATAAGAGCCTTAAGCGACTGGGGACAGATTATGTGGATCTGTACCAAATTCATCGCTGGGATTACACTACCCCTATTGAAGAGACGATGGAAGCATTACATGATGTTGTGAAGGCTGGGAAGGCAAGATATATCGGAGCTTCTGCCATGTACGCATGGCAGTTTCTAAAGGCTTTGCATATAGCTGAGAAGAATGGATGGACCCGGTTTGTATCGATGCAAAATCATTTAAACCTCTTATATCGTGAAGAGGAGAGAGAGATGCTGCCGCTTTGTAAGGAAGAAAAAATCGGTGTGATTCCATACAGCCCACTTGCAGGTGGAAGATTGACGCGTGATGCGCAGGAAACAACACATCGTTCCGAAACCGATCAAGTGGCAAAATCTAAATACGATGCGACTGCAGATACCGATCGATTGATCGTGGAGCAGGTTGCGGCCATCGCAGAAAAACGCGGAGTTCCACGCGTTCAAATCGCACTTGCCTGGTTGCTACAGAAAGAACCGGTAACAGCTCCGATTATCGGTGCTACAAAAACGTCTCATCTTGAAGATGCAGTAGCTGCTCTTTCGATTACGTTAACACCTGAAGAAATCGCATTGCTGGAAGAGCCGTATGTTCCTCATCCGGTAGTTGGCGCCCAGTAAATATGGATGAAATGACAGTTTCGAAATAAGAAACGACAAGAACGCCCTATCCATTTACATAGGGCGTTTCTTGATCAGAAATCAGGAGGTGAAGTCTGCATGTTGATCGCAGAAGTAAGCAAAAAATTCGAACTATCTCAGGATACACTCCGCTATTATGAACGCATCGGACTTATTCCGCGTGTGAACCGTAATAAAAGTGGCATCAGAGATTACACGGAAGAAGATTGCAGATGGGTTGAATATATTAAATGTATGCGAGAAAAGAACTCCTAATAGAGCAGCGCAAGCAGCTCATTGCAAAAATGAAAGATATGAACAACGTATTGGAACGCATGGATTATAAAATTACAAGCTATGAACAGACAATAGGTGAAAAAAAACATCTAATTTAACCCCTGCGTGCTTTACGGGACAATAGGTTCCCCAAGGACTGAACACCTTGTACAAACAAGACTAGAATGATGACGGTAATCAGCATAACCAGCGTATCAAAACGTTGATAGCCATATGCGATCGCCAGATCGCCAATTCCGCCTCCGCCGACCGCACCAGCCATAGCAGTAGCACCAATCAGACCAATGGCTGCTGTCGTTAACGACAAAATCAGAGAACTGAATGCCTCAGGAAGCAAAAAGTATCGAATGACCTGGAACGGGGTCGCCCCCATCGCATCTGCTGCCTCCAATATCCCCGGATTCACCTCCAACAGCGAGTTTTCGACCAGCCTTCCGATATATGGCGCAATATATATAATCAAGGGGACAATTGCCGCGCTGGTCCCAATGGATGTATGCACAATCAGACGGGTTAACGGAATGATCGCAATCAGTAAGATAATAAACGGTAAGGAACGAACAATGTTAATGATCGGATTCAAAATATTGTGCAGCCATTTGTTCTCCAGAATTCCGCCCGGGCGTGTGATGACGAGTAAAATACCGATAGGGATACCGATCAGGGCGCCAATGAATAAGGATATGCTGACCATGAGCACGGATTCATACAAAGCTTCCCACAGTTGATCCCAGGTTATCGTGGTTCCTGTAATCATCATAGACTCTCTACCTCCTGAATATGGACTCCTTTGCTCTTGATAAAATCAACAGCCTGCTGAATGGAATGCTGTCCACCACGCAGTTGGATTGTCATATAGCCAATCGTCGTTTCTTGAATCTCCGTCATGTTGGCAAACAAAATGTTCACATGGATATCATGCTGCCGAATTAATTCATGAACTACCGGATCAGAAGCAACCTGTCCTATAAATTCCAGCTTGTAAATCCGCTGTGATTCTTGCTGTTCGAACGTTTGTAGCACACTCTCGGGTACTGCATCGTGAATGACCGTGCGTACAAAGCTCTGCGTCGTCGGGTGCTGCGGCTGTCCGAATACCTCCAGGACATTGCCCTGCTCGATGATTTCCCCTTTTTCCATTACGGCAACCTTGTTGCAAATTCGCTGAATCACCGACATCTCATGGGTAATGATCAATATGGTGATCTTGTATTCCTTGTTGATTTTGCGAAGCAAGTCGAGAATAGACTGTGTGGTCTGCGGATCAAGTGCCGAGGTCGCCTCATCACAGAGCAAAATGGATGGGTTGCTCGCAAGCGCCCGTGCAATCCCGACACGTTGCTTTTGTCCGCCGGAAAGCTCGTTGGGATAGCTGTCCGCCTTGTCCGACAATCCTATGAACGCCAAAAGCTCTTTCACACGCCCCTCTATTTCGCGTTTGTTGCGCTTAAGCAGCACCAACGGAATTGCAATGTTGTCGAACACCGTTTTTGATTCCAGCAGATTAAAATGCTGAAAAATCATTCCAATCTTCTTCCTTACCTTCCGCAGTCCAGAGGTAGAATAGGTATTTAACTGCTCCCCTTCAACAAGAACCTCTCCGCTGGTTACTTTCTCAAGACGATTGACCAAACGGATTAGCGTACTTTTCCCTGCGCCACTGAATCCGATAAATCCGAAGATGTCCCCTTTATCCACTTTGATATTTATATTTTTTAACGCTTCAATACTTAGGCCTTTTCTCACGTAGGTTTTAGATACATTCCTAAGTTCAATCATGAGTCCTAACTCCTTCCGTTCTTACAAGTATGTAAGATATTCTGAGCTGATGCTTTTCTTCGGCATAAACGATCGAATTAAATCCGAGTATTCTAGTGAGTTTTATAAAGTATACTACTTCGATTTAATATTCATGTCAATATGAGTTTTACATTCGGTCAAAGCATGTCCTTGCATAAATCAGTACGATATTGCAGATGGTATGAAATATGTCGAAGCATACACACCTTACCCGAACGGGACGAAAGCGGAGGAACATAGATGAAGCGAATATTTACCTTGTGGCTATGCATTGCAGTAACGGGTATGTTGGCAGTTACGGCGGAACCCGCATGGGCTACTCAGACTGTTGACGGACAGCCTTATCATTTTGGGTTTAAAAAAAGTAAAGGAGGGGAGCTGCCTTCCATCGCACAAGAAGGCTTTATGCACCTGATCGAAAGACAAGGTGGCATCTTTCTGGGGGATACGACTAAAAAAGAATTATTTCTCACTTTCGACAACGGCTATGAGAATGGGTATACTCCGAAAGTGCTGGATGTATTGAAGGCCAAAAAGGTTCCGGCCGCCTTCTTTGTGACGGGGCATTTTGTAAAAGACCAGCCAGCTTTGATGCGACGCATGGCGAGTGAGGGCCATATTATCGGCAACCATTCATGGAGCCATCCTGATATGAGCACCATTTCTTCGGCAGAGATCCGGTCTGAGCTGGATCGGGTACGAAATGCATCGGCAGAGCTAACCGGGCAAAAAGAAATGAAATATGTCCGGCCGCCTCGCGGCATTTTTAGTGAAAAAGCATTGGCTTCCTGTCGAGAAGCCGGATATACGAGCGTATTCTGGTCTGTGGCTTACAAGGACTGGGACACAAAAATTCAGCAAGGAACGGACTATGCCTATCGTCAAGTCATGCAGCAGCTCCACCCTGGAGCGGTCATTTTGCTCCATTCCGTATCCAAGGATAATGCCGAGGCCCTTGCTTCTATCATCGACGAGGCTCGCAAGCAAGGGTATGAGTTTAAAAGTCTAGACGACCTTAAGGTGAAACATTATCACTAAAAAGTAACTACATTTAATGAGACCATATCATAATGAGCCCGATCCACACCTGCCCATGGTAGCCAGTGTGGATTGGGCTTTTTAGTTTACTCCAAGGAAGGGAAGGCTCTATGGGCCTTCCCTTCCTTTTACCATTCTAAAGATAGCAAAGCCTAATGCATGGTTAGCTTATACACTCTGGCTTCATAAGGCCGCAGCTTCAAGGCATGCAGTTGTTCCCCTTGTACCGGTTCGTAGTTGGAGAGAAGTAGTTCCGCCTTGGCGGCAGGAAGCTCCTCACCTTCGGGCCAGTGGAACACCGGATCACGGTCAAAGAAATTCAAAATGACCAGCAAACGCTCTTTTCCCAACATACGAGTGAATACATACAGCTCTGTATCCAGTGGCAACAGAAGCTTGTATTCGCCATAGACTATGACCTCATGTTGTTTGCGCAGAGCAATCAACTTACGATAATAGTGGAAAATCGAGCCTGGATTATTTCTTTCAGCCTCTGCATTAATGTGTGTGTAGTTATCGTTAATCTTCATCCACGGCTCTCCATCGGTAAATCCGGCCGCAGGACCAGCATCCCACTGCATAGGAGTGCGTGCATTATCCCGGCTTTTTCGCCAGATTGCCGCCATAATCTGCTCCTCCGGCTCACCAATCTTTCGTTGCTGCTCATAATAGTTTAACGTTTCCACATCCCGATAATCATCAATCGACGGGAATGCAATATTCGTCATCCCAATTTCCTCACCCTGATAAATATAAGGCGTACCCTCAAGCATATGTGTGAAGGTTGCCAGCATTTTGGCGGATTCCACACGATATTGTCCATCATTCGCAAATCTGGAGAGAGCCCGAGGTTGATCATGATTGTTGAGATAATTGGCATTCCATCCTTCCTGATGAAGCACTGTCTGCCAACTGCTCATTATTTTTTTCAGCTCCACCAGCGTCCATGGCTTGGATTTCCATTTTTCCGTCCCTAGCCCTTGTGCATCAATAAACATGTGTTCAAACTGGAAGACCATATTCAATTCATGCCGCTGGTCTCCCACATAATCAAGCGCCTGTTCCGGTCCTAAGCCAGACGTTTCGCCAACTGTCATTAAGGGATAACATTCCAGCACCTTTTCATTCAGCATCCGTAGAAGCACATGTACCTGTTCCAGATTGGAAAAGAGCTGATAAGCCCGTACCAAGGTTCGTTTGTCGGGATTATCGGCATCCGGCAGCCCTTCGGCTTTGACAATATGGGCAATAGCGTCAAAACGGAAGCCATCGACTCCCTTTTTCAGCCACCATTCCACCATGCGGTAGAGCTCGCCCACCATCTCTTCATTTTCCCAGTTCAGATCCGGCTGATGCTCGGAATATAGATGCATGTAATATTCGTCTGTAAGCTTGTCATATTTCCACACTGAGCCAGAAAAATACGATTCCCAGTTGTTCGGATATCCGCCATTTTTGCCTGTTCGCCATATGTAGTAGTCCCGCTTCGGATTATCCTTGGACGAGCGTGACTCCGTAAACCACGGATGCTCATCCGATGTATGGTTTAATACCAAATCCATCATGATTTTGATACCTCGTTCATGCGCCTGGTGAAGCAGTTCGTCAAAATCCTCCATTGTTCCAAACTCATCCATAATGGCATAATAATCGCTAATATCATATCCATTATCGTGATTGGGCGATTTATATACCGGACAAATCCAGATAACATCAATACCCAGTTCACACAAATAATCCAACCTGGACAAAATGCCTCGCAAGTCCCCTTTACCGTCTCCGTCAGAATCCTGAAAACTGATCGGGTAAATCTGATATACAACGGCTTCCTTCCACCATATTTTTTTAGGCATGTTTCCCTCCTGTAGCTTCTCTGTACATCCAATAGCTTATGCTCTTAACATACACGCAATACCTGGCTGCGAATCGTTGGTGATTGGGAACAAGAGTCTTGTAAGCTTGCTTCGACGCATTAGCAGAACCGCTATAATCTGCGGAGGTTTATTTTAAAAAAATATTTTGTAAAACAGGTTGTATAAATGGATCTGGCGTTACCTATATTTATGAACTGCCCATATACATGTACCCACTTTTGAATAAAAGGAGGAATTTACATGAACCATCGATCCAAGGAGCCAAAGGATCTGATTGTGGAAACTGCCGTGATCCCGCCCAACATCCATGTGGATGTGGAGTCAGCCACTGAGGGCGGAACACGCCGCCTGATGCTTAGCGATAACCCGGAGACGCTTACCCATGTGACGGTACCTACCGAGCAAGCCACCCTGTGGCATGACATGGTTCGCTCGACAACCCGAACAGTCAAACATCGCATTTTCGGCTGGCATTATAACAAAATCGACAGCCCTGTTAAACTGGGCATCACTGTAGAGAACAGGAGCGCTGCTAAACTGGAAGTACGCCATATTGAACGCGCTCTTAAGATTGTGCCTGAGGACGGCAACTGGATTATTGATGTCGGGCAGTCTATTGCCAAAAGCTGTTTGGCGGGTACGATGGAACGTGTGAGGCCAGCAGACCGTCATAAATTCGGCAAAGGCACCGCTCTGCTGGAGGAATTTGAGCTGCCCGAGGGATCGCTGGCCGGATTCATCTATGACCTTACCGTAGAATTTGCTGAAGGCCACGGTACGCTGGATTATGTGATTCGCACCGTGATCAGCAAGGACACGCAGACCGATCTGCGCCAGATTCATATGGATGCGCTTCCTCCCGTACCTCCACCACAGGCGCATCCACGAGGGGTGTGGTCCTTTTCCGAAACGAATGCGCGGATGCCAGAGTACGTGGTGGGACAGAGCGCAAACTATCGGGCGTGTGCCACCAAAAAGCTGAACGGTGAGGCTCCTGCCGATCTGCTGTTTACCGGGGCACGCAGCGAGCTGGGGCCTGCGCTAGATAATCGCGGACAATTCGGAACCATATACAACGCGACCATTCCCATCGTTAACGACAGTGACGAGGTACGTATCGTCAGAATCTACGCGAATCCACGTGGGGGCGCGTTCGCCGGGGCTGTACGCGTGGATGATCGTGTATATGGTATCCCTTTGCTACGAGATAATACCAAGGTATGCCGATTAGCTGATATCAGCGTTCCCCCCGGCAGATCCAGCTATTCTCTCAGCTTCATGGTTGCAGGTAGCGCAACTACGCCGCTAGGTCTGTACGTCATTACACTATAGCTGTGCTCACGATGACTGGATGAGCGAACGTGGGGCCAAAATGTTACGGGATATGGTCTCCTCTATAGTAAATGGAGCTGTCCCAAAGTGGTTTTAAACTTTATTGGACAGTCACGCTTCATCATTAGTATAAAAAAGCGCGAGTGCAAGGGTTATTCCCCCCCGTAGCTCGCGCTTTGGTTCATGCTCACCCATTTGAGCAGGTTATGGTCAAGCGAAGGCACGAGCCCTCTCGCCGCCATACCCGGCATCGGCGATGACCATACCCGGTCACCCGGTTTGTGTCAGAATAAATATCGCTCTATTTGAACCGCTGGACCTGCCTCGAAGGCATAATGGTCAACTCTGGAATATTGACATGCTCCGGCTGCTCTAGTGCATAAAGGGCAGCTTCTGCAACATCATCGGGATGCAGCGGCAAAACGCTCGAAGCAAACGCCCGAATTTCCTGCTCGGGATATCCGGCCACCTGCGAAAACTCCGTCGCCACCGCCCCGGGGTGAATCGCAGTTACACGAATTCCTTGCGTACTGGTCTCCAAACGCAATGCAGAGGCTATGGCGCTAACGCCGTACTTGGTAGCGCTGTATAGTCCTCCTCCGGCAACCACTTCCTTCGCTGCAATAGAGGAGACAATGACAACATCCCCCTTGGCCTGTTCCCTCATTGGCTGAAGTCCGTACTTCAGTGTCAGGACAAGACCGTGCACATTCGTCTTGTAAAGCTCCTCCCAGCGTTCCAGTTCCACCTCTGCCAGCGGACTTCGATACCCGAAGCCGGCATTGGCAACGATAATGTCAAGCCGCCCCCAGCGTTCAAGAATGGCGTGGACCGCCTGCTGTATGTCTTCAGCCTTTTGGATATCGGCAGGTATTGCCATGACCTCATACAATTCCTCTTGGTGCAAGTCGCGAACCAATTCATCCAATCGCTCCTGACGGCGCGCCAATACAGCTACATACGCGCCACGCTTTGCCAGTTTTTTTGCAATCGATGCCCCAATGCCGCTGCTTGCACCTGTTACCAAAGCTACTTTCCCGGCCAGGCTTTCCTTCGCTGTCCAGGATAATTTCAACTCATCCAATATCATGTTAAACCCTCCCCAAGCTTATTTGGTTAAAAGCACGCGATGAACACCCTGGCTGCCTCCAGGAGCTGTACCTATATATAAATATCCATCATGGTTTACAGCCGTGGTTACCCCATAAAGCGAGCCTTCAGGATCATGCCAGCTTCCGATGAGTTTACCCTGCGGATTAAGCTCCACAGCAAGTCCATGCTTCACAGGTGCGCTTGCACCGCTGAGCAGCGATTGAGGCAATTTGGCCATCATTCCAGCCAGCCACGGGCTTCCATGCATCTGATCTACAAAGGGAATACGTGTCGTGAAGAGACCGACCCAGAAATGGCCTTGATCATCACGCGTAATGTTATCCGGAAAACCGGCGAGATTATTCGCAAAAATATCCGAAGTCCCTTTCTTCGGCCCTTTGAGCCAGTATCGGGTCAATTGGTAGTGATACGACTCTGCCACAAGTACAAAATCTTCGTCCGCAGACAAGGCAACCCCGTTCGCAAAATAAAGACCTTCCAACAGAACTGTCGTCTGCTTGGTCGCCGGATTATATTTCAGCAAACGTCCATGCGGCTTGTTCTCGGCGATTTCTTTGAAGACTACACTGCCATAATTGGAGGTGTCAGAAAAATAAATAGTACCATCTTTGGCAATATCCAGTTCGTTGGCCAAATAGATCGGTGTGTCGTCGACTTGATTGGCCAACACCGTCACGTTTCCGGAAGGATCTACCGATAGTAGCCCCTTCTTAACATCCGTAACGATCAGATTTCCACTTGCGTCAAACATAAGTCCATTGGGCGTTCCTTTGGTATCTGCATATAGCTGGGCCTTTTGCGGATTGCCCTTTGTATCAAAGGCAACCTTATAAATTTTCCCGTCGGAGTCTCCCGTATATAAATTTCCTTCCTTGTCAAAGGTGATAAATTCCGGAAACTTAGGGGCATCTGTAACAAGCGCGGCGGAGCTGAGTTTGTTGTTTTGTTGCCATGGACCCGCTTGTTCAAAAGAGGGGGCCGAAGGTGCAAGCCATTTTGCAGGCTGTACAGGGGAAGGGATGAACATAAAAATAACCACTCCCAGAAGGATTACCGACAGCAGCGATAATCCGGTTCTGCGTACCCACTTACGCGGTTTTTTATTCTTTCTTTCTTGAGAATCTTTGACAGATAAATCAGGTTTACTGGGCATTAGAGTGCCTCCTATGTAATGTGAATAATATTTCAGCATTTTGCATAATTCAATTCCCAACGCTCGAAAGTACACTATATAGACGAACTAAACCGTTTCGATCTATATAGTGCTGATTTGAAATTGCTCTTGGGATTTATGCAAAATGCTCATTTATATTTGAACGACGATTTTACCGAAATACTGTTTTCCTTCAGCCAAAAGTGCGAAGGCTTCGCCGATTCGGCTGAGCGGGAATACCCGGTCGATGACAGGATGTAAACGATGGCGGGAAATGGCACGATTCATGTTTTCGAAATGTTCCCGGTTACCAACCTGGCTGCCGCGAATCGTCGCAGCCTTCTGCAAAATGCTGGTGACATCGAACTCAGGAATGGTCAAGCCCGATAAGAATCCGACCATGCTCACAGTCCCTCCAGTACGAAGTGCATTGATGGATTGCGCCATTGTTGCCGCTCCCCCTACATCCAGAACATGGTCGACTCCGCCGCCTGTCAGCTCCAGAGCTACCTTATCCCACTCTGGAACCTCCGAATAGTTGATTGTCTGCCATGCGCCGAGAGCCTTTGCCCGTTCCAGCTTGTCATTGCTGCTCGATGTGATAATTACCCGTGCTCCCGCCATCAGAGAGAATTGAAGCCCAAAGATGGAAACACCGCCTGTTCCTTGCAAGAGCACCGTATCTCCCGCTCGTAGCCCACCTGATTCCATCAGCATGCTCCATGCGGTTAATGCCGCAATCGGCAAAGTGGAAGCCTCCTCCCAAGATAGATGATCCGGAATGGCGACGACCCCTTCTTCATGCAGAACGATATATTCAGCCGCCACTCCACTGAGCGGGCCTCCCAGACTGTCCTTTAAGACCTCCGCTCTCGTGCTCCCGCCAATGAATTTCTGTTGTAAATTTGCCGCTACTCTTTGTCCAACCTGAAATTTTGTCACCCCTTCGCCCACAGCTACAATTTCACCCGCTCCATCGGATAACGGAATGAAGGGAAATTGAATGCCGATCGGCATGACTCCGTTAATAATTACCAAATCACGGTAATTGAGGGACGCTGCCCTTATGCGGATCAGAAGTTCCAGCCGTCCCGGCACCGGTGTGTCAAGTTCCGTCAAGGTTAACTCTTCAAAGCCAAAACCGTTTTTCAGTTGCACTGCTTTCATTTTGGTTGTCCTCCCTGTAATGTTAAACCTTTTACCTAATATAGATACAGTGTATCACCAAGGGAACACTGTTTCTTATATAGTACACTGTATCCAATTCTCTTCAAAACGTCAATCTTTACTTTTTAAAGAAAACGGTCGTAAACTGCTTCCGGGCTTTTAACGTCCCTTACCAAGTAAAATTGGAGACTGGATGGCTTTGCTTGCCAGAGCTTGTTCAGGTGGGCAAGCATGACCAAAAAACGCGAGTTGCAGGGGTGAAATAACCTCTGCACTCGCGTTTTTTACATTAATGCTTATACGACAGCCTTATTTAAGCTCCAATTTTTATAAACTACATCTACTTAAATTTGTTCCTGCCTATATTACGCTGCTAAGCATAAAATTGGAGGGCGGACCGGGCTCCGGCTTGCCAAACAAATAACCCTGAGCCAGTGACACACCTGCTTCACGACAAAATTCAAAATCCTCTATCTGCTCTACTCCTTCAGCCAACACTTGGCCTCCAAAACGAAAAGCCGATTCTACAATTCCTGTGATTTGCCGCTTCTGATTACTGTTACTATGACAGCCGTCAATTATGCTACGGTCAATTTTGACATAATCCGGCTGAAGGCAATTCATAAGCTCTGTCGTAGAATAGCCTGCCCCCACATCGTCCAGGGCAACTGAAACTCCTCGATTACGATACTGCTCAAAGATATGATGCAAAAAATTAAGGTCGTCTATCTCTTCCGTTTCTACGACCTCAAATACAAAATCCTTCGTACTCATGGATAACCGATTAATCGTCTCAAAGGTGTGATTCAAGCAATAAGCCGGATTATAAATGGTGGAAGGGAGAAAGTTAATAAAACGTTTAATCCCCGCCGGAAGGCATGTTGCACTTTTTTCAATTGCGGAAAAACGAGCCGAGCGATCCAGATGAGCATGCAAGCCAGCTTCACGGGCGATTTCAAACAGTCGGAAAGGCTGAAAGGGTCTCTCCGCATGTGACGGACGCAGCAAAAACTCAAACCCGATAATATCCAGTTTGTGGTCAACAATAGGTTGCATATGGCTGGAAAAACTTTGATCCTTAATAATACTCACGATATCCGGATGTTGCAGTCTGGCTTGCAATTGACTAAATAAAAGCCAGTCCTCATATCCTTCGACATGATGCAAGCCAGTCACCACAACTTGTATATGGTTCAAGTATTCCTGCGGCAGACGAGCCAGTCCGTTAACCAGCTGTTCCAACTCTGAACGGCTGTCATAGCGAAACTCTATGCCGCCCTCACGCTCATGTTGCTGCTTCATTTGTTCCGATAGCATACCCAAACCATCTAATGCTGGAGTAAGCGACACCCTGGAATACCTAATTCTAAGCAATCCTTGATCCTTTATAGGTAATATGATGCTGCAATTGCTGCATGTCATAATGGTCCTCCTCGGAACAATTTTCCGGTTTTTTCACCATTATATCACAAATAACTAGAACAAAAGTACTATATAATTACGGTTTTTTACAAAAAAGCGGCTTATTCTTAACGATAACCTAGGACTTAAGTGCATATTCGACAAAAACAATACCTTTTTACACTCATAATAATTCAGGGCTATTTTTTTGATATAAAAAAAAGCAGCAAATCTCTTGGTTAAAGAGACTCGCTGCTTCATTCTGATATTAAGTGGAAACTAAAATTCGAAGTTATTTGGACGCCTTTGGCTTTGTTGTTTTAGCTGGTTTAACAGCCGCCGGTTTGCTCGTTTTAACAGCTGGCTTTGCTGTTGCTTCCGCGGGAGCCACAGCTTCCTTTACAGGAGTCATTGCTGTACTAGGCTTAGCGCCAGCTTTTAAGCTGTATTTGGCAAAGCCGTCTGCCGCGCTGCTCAAATATGAAATTTGTTGATTGCCTGCCAGCACGTCTTTGGCATCAGGAGAGGACTCGAAAGTAACCTTTGCCTGACCAAAAGAAGCAATAGACCAGTTGCCATCCGCCGATGGATTAATCGTTCCGTTCGTACGAATATAGTCAACAACGACTTGACGACTTTCATCCGGTGCTGCCATCACAATTCGTTTGCCATCTGGGTTGGCCAGTTTGGATGAGGAAGCACGATAGTTATTGGTGGCTACGATAAATTTCTGTGCAGGATCTATAGCCTTTCCATTGTATTGCAGATCCTTGATACGATGCGCTGAAGAATCAATAATAGTTCCCTTGGCATCATACCGTGCAGGCTGCGTTACATCAATCTGATAATTCACACCATCAATGACATCAAAATTGTAGGTTGGGAAATCCTTGTTGATCAGCGATTGCTCCTCAGTTTGCTTTGGATCAATACGGTTGAACTGACCCGCAGACCACTCCAGCCATTCCTGAATTTCAGCACCGGTCACTTCTACAGCATGAACCGTGTTCGGGTACACATACAGGTCGGACACGTTTTTAATCGCTACCGTACCTTCAGGAATATTAGTGTAATACTCGGCTCCGTTTCGACCGCCGGCCTTGAATGGAGCGCCTGCCGACAATACTGGAAGATTTTCGTATTCAGTTCCTTTAAGATGGTTTTGAACATACCATTTCTGTGCATTCGTCACAATTTGAATGGAAGGGTCGTCCTGCACTAATGCAAAATAGCTGGTAATTGGCGCCGTCGTTGTTCCTACAGGCTGGCGAATATAATCCAGCGTTCCTTGATGCTCTTCTTTGACCGCATCAATCAGTTTAAATTCAGGGATAAACTGCACAGTCTGATTAGTGGTGCTCACAACCGGACGCACTTGAGATTGAGAGTTAGTCACGTTCCACTCGCGATTTTTCTTTTCTAGGCTCAGGTCAATGATACCCAGATCCTTGCCCCATGAGGAAGCTTCCACGGCTGGTACGCCATTAATGGTTCCCTTATCCAGATCTACACCCTTCATATCTTTAAAATCAGGGCCAGGGAAAGATTTATGAGCATGCCCAAACAGAATAGCGTTAATTCCGTCCACCTGGCTCAAATACTTAACGGCATTCTCCATCAGTGGCGTTTGTGGCACATCCTCATAACCGGTATGCGCAAGCACGACAATAATGTCAGCACCTTCCGTCTTCATTTGAGGAATAAACTTTTTCGCCGTTTCCACAATATCCTTCGTAACGACTTTATCCTTCAAATTGGCTTCATCCCACTGCATAATTTGAGGTGTGACCAGACCGATCACACCCACTCTGAGTGTATGCTCTTCGCCCTTCTCGTCCGTTACTGTTTTATCAAGAATCTGATAAGGGGTAAAATAATTCTTAGTAGCTTGGCCCCCTTTATCAACATAAACGTTCGCATTTACATAAGGAAAATCAGCTCCCTTGAGCGATTTGTCCAGAAAGTCGAGACCGTAGTTGAATTCATGGTTGCCCACTGTAGCTGCATCATAGCCCATCAGGTTCATCATCTTGTAGACCGGATGGACACCGCCTTCTTTCTCAAAGGTTTTGTTGCGGGCCATATAATCGCCTAATGGGTTGCCCTGCAGCAAATCACCATTATCGAACAGCATACTGTTTCTTGTTTCACTACGTGCCTTCTGGATCAAGCTAGCTGTACTAACCAAGCCATACTCGTTGGTTTCTTTGTCCGAATAGTAATCGTAGTTCATCAGGGACGCATGGATATCCGTTGTTTCCATGATCCGCAAATTCACCGTAGCGCTATCACGAGAATCACTAGCTGCCCAGGATGGAGCGGCTGAAAACACCAGCATGCTACAAGCTACAACTGCTGCTGTAAACCCTTTAAACCAATTTTTACGAAATAACAAAATATACCCCTCCTCATTAAGGTGTATGCCTCATATACATACTTTTGCACATATATGTAAGCCTTGAACCCACCATTTCTATTTTAATCCAACGCCAGACAAAAGAGTAGTCATTTACTTAAAATTATTTATGAAAAAATAATTAATTTTCTCAAACATAAAAAAACCAGCAAACCTCCTAATAAAAACTCGGAGATTCACTGGTTTATCCATTTATATTCGTACTATTTCTTCCACACCTGGCGCTCCGTTTGCTGACCCACATACTCAATGCAAGTCGGATTCACGTCCAGAATGACATAATCGGGATCGTCCGGTCCGGAGAACCATTCCTTCAAGGAATCGTTCCACACTTGTTTGCGCAGCCCCTCATCAGCTGTAATCTGGACGGTAGCCTCCACTTCTACAACTTCCTTCGTACCGCCAACCTCATAACCCAGCAGCAGGTAAGCATTCGGATTGTCCTTTAGCTCATCCACTTTATGCGTTTTGCGATCTGTCGCCAGATGAATGTTCATTCCATCGTTAAAAAGGGCCATATAGCGTACTTTCGGTTTGCCACCCTCTACCGTACCTAACGAACAAAATTTGTTGTTATCCAAAGCCTTCACAATGGCTTGTTCCAGTTGGTTGCGATCCAATGTTTCCGTTTTACCCACAGTACAACAACTCCTTTTCACGAATTAGAATTCTCTACGGCCATACCATTGGGCACCAGCCCATCTGAACCTACCTGCGCAGCTGTTCTGAAAATAACATGACCGGATCGAATCGGTTTGATTCATACTCATTTTCAGATCAAAGCTCACAGTAAAAGTGTACCCTGTCGTTCGGCAAATGAACCGTCATCTCTCCCTTCATGCTGGACAGACCCGCATTCAAAGCATATAATCGTCGTAGTAAACCCGAATAAATGACCCATTAAACCATACAATGCAGGGGTGCTGGAATCGGCCGGCTGAGAGTGTGTCCCAAGACACTGACCCTTACAACCTGATCTGGGTAATGCCAGCGTAGGAATGCTTAAGCAAGATGTGCCTTTTTTACATAGGACCATCCCTTACTTTGGTATATACAAGCGCAAGCGTCCCGGAAACTCGGGGCGCTTTTTTTGTTGAGGATTAAGTTGTTGGAAAGATCGCGTCCGGCAGATGTTATTTTTATGAAAATGGGAAACTTAAGCTGTCTGATTGGATGGATAACGGGTAATCAAAAGGAGAGAACACTAACGATGAAGCGCATGAAAATATTAACCCTGGGACTGATCAGTCTGTGGCTCATGGCCCTGACCCTGACCGCTTGCGGTGGAAGTCCCCCTACATCCCAAGAAGCGGCTTCCGCTACCGACACTCAAACGTCTACTCCGGCAAAGGGGCTCAAAGATGTTAAAATCGTGCTCGACTGGACACCCAATACGAATCATACGGGACTCTATGTCGCCAAGGACAAAGGATTTTACGAAAAAGCAGGTTTGAATGTCCAAATTGTTCAACCTGGTTCAGGCGGAGCCGATCAAATGGTTGCTTCTAATGCTGCACCTTTTGGTATCAGCTACCAAGAAGGCGTCACACAGGCTCGCACGCAAGGTGTGCCGCTTGTATCCATCGCTGCGGTGATTCAGCATAATACCTCAGGCTTCGCAGCCCCGGTAGATCGCGGAATTAAAAGCCCGAAAGATTTTGAAGGTAAAAAATACGGCGGTTGGGGCTCTCCCGTAGAAGAAGCGGTCATGAAATCCATCATGGATTCAGACAAAGGCGATGTGAGCAAAGTGAAGATCGTCAACATGGGCAATGCAGACTATTTTACAGCCGTGAAGCGGGATATCGACTTTGCCTGGATTTTCTACGCATGGACCGGAATCGAGGCCCAACTTCGAGATGAGCCATTGGATATGCTGTATGTAAAAGATTATTCCAAAAGCCTCGACTACTATACGCCTGTAATTGTGAGCAACGAACAAACGATAAAAAATGATCCCGAGCTGGTTAAAGCGTTCATGGATGCTACCGCACAAGGCTATGAATACACTATCGCTCATCCGGAAGAAGCCGCAGACATTTTAAGCAAAGCTGTACCGGAGCTGGATAAAAAACTGGTACTTGCCAGCCAAAAATGGCTGAGCCCGCGTTATCAGGACGATGCCGCACAATGGGGTGTGCAAAAAGCGGAGGTATGGCAAAACTATTCGGACTGGATGTACGAACGCAAGCTGCTCAGCAAGCCTTTGGAAGTCGATAAGGCCTTCACAAACAACTTCTTGCCCAAGCGCTGACCATTTGTTAAAACGCTAAATAAGACTGAACTAGAGAAGTGAACGAAGCCCTACTACGCAGTCGGATGGTGCTTCCCATCGCTGTTGTACCCAGATTTCTTTTATGAATATCCAGAGGTTGAAATCTGGGTACAAAGGCGAACGCTAACGCTTGACAGCACCATTCCGCCCACTTCGTTCTCGTTCAACTTGGTTTATTCTTTAGTTTCATATTATCTAAGCGCTAAGTAGGTGCGCTTGTGTGTTAAAAATGCCGCACAAACCAGCTTTAAAAATAGGGTGCTTTTAAGGCGGGCAGCAGCGGAGCGGTTCATTTGAATCTGGAGAAGCGGAGCGTTCGCCTTTGCAGGGGAATTCTTACCTTTGAAAACTTAAATAATCCAAGAATCCCCCTGCAACAGCGATCGTAAGACCAAATGAAACGCGGAGCGGTCTCAAACGCCTTAAACCACCCTATTTTCTCTAAAACACTCCAAATGAAGGACAGGTGAATTTGCATGGCTAATACACTGCTCAGTATTCAAGTAATCCCTAAAACTCCTAATAACGAGGACTCTTACCCGTATGTAGATAAGGCGATTGAGGTCATTCAGCGCTCCGGTGTCAAACATCAGGTGAACCCATTGGATACGACCATGGAGGGCGAGCTCGACGAGTTGCTGAAAGTGGTTAAAGAAATGCATGAGGCTTTGACGGAAGCGGGCAGTCCCAGCGTCATTTCACAGATCAAAATCGCACATAACCCACAAGGCATCAGCATGAACAAGCTGACCGAGAAATATCGCCCATGAATCCGAAAGGCAAGAACGCATCCTGGTGGAAAAGCGTATGGCCGCCCCTTGTGGCGGTCCTCTTCTTTTTAGCAGCCTGGCAGGGGGCGGTTTCCTATTTACATATTGAATCCTGGCTACTGCCAGCTCCATCCCTCATCGTACAGGAGGGCATGGCCCAGACGGCGCTGCTTGGTGCCCATACATGGGCTACAATTCGCCTGACACTTGTGGGATTCGCTATAGGGACAGCAACGGGACTGTTGATCGCCATCGTTCTTCATACCATTCCTTTTCTCAAATCCGCCCTGTATCCGCTGCTTATCCTGAGCCAAAACATTCCGATCATCGCCCTGGGGCCGCTGCTCATGGTGTGGTTTGGTTTTGGCATGCTGCCCAAGCTGATGGTCATTACCTTAGTATGCTTTTTTCCCGTGGCTGTAGCGACCATGGACGGGCTGACACGGACGGACCGTATGATGATGAACTATATGCAGATGTCGGGTGCAGGTCGCATGGCTATTTTTATGAAGCTGGAGTTGCCACACTCGTTGCCGCAGGTATTCTCCGGCATCAAGATTGCTGCCACCTACAGTGTGATGGGCGCAATTATTGCCGAATGGATTGGTGCGAGCGAAGGAATCGGATATTATATGCTGCTGCAAAAATCGGCCTATCGCACGGACCTCATTTTTGCCGCCATCGGCATCATTGTCGCGCTCAGTTTACTGATGTTTGTCATCATAGTACTACTGGAAAAATGGCTGGTTCGCTGGAAACCGGATCAGGAATAGCTTCCTCCTTGAATTAAATACAGCAAAGAAAGGACGTGGCACATATGAGTCTGCATCCGACTGACTTATCATCACACAACGTGGCTAATGAACAACGAGCCGGGGACCAGCAGAGTCCTTCGACTGCCCCTTCTGCTCTGGAATTGGACGGGATCAGCCTCGCCTTCCGCGAAAAGCGAAGCTTACTGCCCGTGCTGCAGGATGTATCCCTCACAGTCAAGCCGGGAGAATTCGTTTCTCTCATCGGTCCGTCAGGCAGCGGCAAAAGTACGCTGTTTCACATCATCGGCGGGCTACTCAAACCACAGCAGGGACGTATCCGTATGCACGGACGAGACATGACTGGTGAACGTGGGCATATCAGCTATATGCCACAGCAGCCCGCCCTTTTCCCGTGGCGCACCACGCTGGATAATGTACTGCTTGGGCAGGAAAATGCTCCACGTAAAAATACAGCAGTCCCCCCTCAGTACGCCAGTGAACGCGAACGTCGCAAAGAAGCCCTGCAATGGCTCGAGCAGGTTGGACTAGGCAAATTCGCCAAGGCGTATCCACATACGCTGTCTGGTGGAATGCAACAGCGTGCAGCCTTTCTTCGCGCACTGCTCAGCCCGCAGGAATTAATGCTGCTGGATGAGCCGTTCAGCGCACTCGACGCGCTGACACGTGCAGATATGCAGCAATGGTTACTGCGGATGTGGGAGAAGAACCGCCGCTCTGTGCTGTTCATTACCCACAGCATTGAAGAAGCGCTGCTGCTCTCCGACCGCATTTATGTGCTGTCAGCGCGACCTGCTTCGGTGGTGCATGTCGTAGATGTCCCTTTTCCCCGCCCGCGTAGGGAAGAAATCACCCTCGATCCTCTCTTTATTGAATGGAAGCGAACCATGACCGGCTGGATGCGTGAGGAAAAGTACAAACTGGACGGCGACATGGACAATGCTCAGAGCGTTCACAAGAATATCCCGGAAGATGGATTGAATCGGCATGAGTGACGTAAAAGTTCGATGTGCATCGAAATGGAACAGCCAAACAAAGCTAGGCTTGGATTTGACCACAACAAGACCCGCTCCATTAATCGACGCGCACATTCATGTAGACAGCTACCCGCCCGAACAACAGAAGCTATTGCTCGCTTCACTTGCTGATAGCAGCGTCCAAGCTGTGATAGCCGTGTCGATGCATCTGGACTCCAGCCGAGCCAATCTACGGTTAGCCGAGCGTTACCCTGGGCTAGTACGGCCAGCCTTTGGCTTTCATCCCGAACAGGCCCTTCCACCGCAAACTGAGCTTGACCTCTTGTTCGACTGGATGGACGAACATGTACAGCAGATGGTCGCCGTGGGTGAAGTCGGCTTACCCTATTACAATCGGCTAGAAGCCTCGCAGAGCGGAGCTCCTTTTGACCTCGCTCCCTACATAGTGCTACTGGAGCGTTTCATCCAGTTTGCAAGCAAGCATAGCAAGCCCATTGTCCTGCACGCCGTTTATGAAGACGCAGACATCGCCTGTGACCTTCTGGAACGTCACGGCGTCACGCAGGCGCATTTTCACTGGTTTAAAGGCTCTGCCGCCACGACCGAACGTATCGCCCGGAACGGCTATTATGTCTCCTTCACACCGGATCTCCTGTACGAAGAAGAGATCCGCAGCTTGGCAAGGCAGTATCCGTCTGATCAGATCATGGCAGAGACAGACGGTCCCTGGCCGTTTGAGGGTCCTTTTACCGGACAACAGACACATCCACGGATGACTGCCGACGTCATTCGCACGTATAGCAAGCTGACGCATCAACCTGAATCTGCCGTCCGTCAACTATTTTATGAAAATACGAGACGTTTTTACTCACTATCTGATTGATAAAGTCTTATCAGCAAAGAACCTCCTTATTTACGTATGTTGGAGTTCCGCGTAAATAAGGAGGTTCTTGTATTTTGTAGAGTTCTCTTGTCGCTACTCAGATTTTATTGCTTCAGGAAACCCTTCTGTTCCAAAAATGGCTTCAACTGCAAGCGTGCTGGCTCGGTCAATCTTCCGGCCATTTGCTCAGACCATGGCGTAGAGCGTTGACCGCCCGTACGTTCCTTCAAATATTCCGCTGATGTGTGATCGTATACCTCTACAGCTTTCATCGTCTGATTTTTGTCGTAGCCGTTCATATGCAAAACACCGGACAGCGGAAGGCGTGGACGCAAGCCCGTTTCCTGATCCGGTACACCAATACACATACCGAATACTGGATACACCAGCTCTGGCAACCCTAACAACTCAGACACCTCTGCTATGTTAGTACGAATGCCGCCAATGTAGACGATGCCCAAGCCCAGTGATTCAGCGGCTACCGCTGCATTTTGTGCAGCTAACGCGGCATCAATGGTCGCAACCGTATAATTTTCAACGGACCCCTCATAGGAAGGCTGACCTGGCTGATGGTGGAGCGTGACCTGTTTCAAGCGATACAGGTCTGCGCACCATACCAAAAACGCAGGGCATTGCTCAACGTAAGCCTGCCCTCCTGCCAACTCCGCCAGTTTTGTTTTCAAAGAAGGCTCGGTAACGGCGATAACGGTATATGCCTGCACATTGCTGGACGAGGAAGCCATTTGGCCAGCTGCCACAATAGCTGCGAGCTGCTCGTCGGTAATGGGGGCTGACTTGAATTTTCGCACAGACCGGTGATTCATCAACAAGGAAATCGTATCATTCATGACTGCTTCACTCCTAATCCATAATATAAGCTCTTTATCTACTTCAAGCTGTGAGTATACGAAGAAGTTCTTGCATGCTTGCATGGCACTCCTACAAATATTATGGAACTTTCGCGAATGATAAGCAACCTGACGTAATGAAAGTTGAATGGTTTTAAAAAACCAAACACAACAAAAAGCAAGCACGCAGAGAAACCAACCAATTGCGCGTACTTGCTCTATACTCTGATAATAACTTTATCTCGATACAGAAGTCCGACAGCACGTTATCCTGCCGATACATCCATACACTTACAGCTTTACTCGTTGGAGACGCAGCGCATTCAGCACAACTGAAACAGAGCTAAATGCCATGGCCGCTCCCGCCAACCATGGGGCAAGGAAGCCCAAAGCAGCTATCGGAATACCGATCACGTTATACCCGAGCGCCCAAAACAGATTTTGCCGTATGTTTGTCATGGTCCGGCGGCTCATTTCAATCGCGTCAGGAATGCTGTTCAGGTTGCCGCGCATGAGGGTAATATCCGCCGCCTCCATGGCCACATCCGTTCCCGTACCCATCGCCATCCCAATATTAGCAGTAGCCAGCGCAGGCGCATCGTTAATACCATCCCCAACCATAGCTACGATCATGCCTTGTTCCTGAAGCCGTTTCACTTCCTCAGCCTTTCCTTCAGGTAGCACCTCCGCCAGCACTCGTTCAATTCCGGCCTCGGCGGCAACAGCCCGCGCAGTCCGTTCATTGTCACCCGTAATCATGATGACTTCAATGTTCATCGCCCGCAGACGAGCAACGGCCTCCCGTGACGTTTCTTTAATCGTGTCCGCTACGGCCACCAGTCCGGCATAGGAACCGTCCACAGCGACCAGCATCGCGGTTTTCCCTTCTTTTTCCAGATTGTTCATATACTGCTCAGCTAAGTCATCTATTGCGATGCCTTCCCTGCTCATCAATCGGCGTGTACCGGCCAATACCTGTTTACCTTCCACATGTGCCTTCACACCATAACCCGGAATATTTTCAAAATCTGTCGGTCCTACCAGCTCAATGCCTCGATCTGCAATCCCCTTTACAATGGCTTCCGCCAGCGGATGCTCTGAGCTTTTTTCTGCCGCACCGAGCAACCGCAGCATATCCTTTTCAGCCATGCCGCTTGCTCCAACCATAACATCCGTCAGCTCGGGCTTGCCATTCGTAACTGTACCTGTCTTATCCAACACCACTGCGTTGACTGAACGGGTCATCTCCAAATGCTCGCCGCCCTTGAACAGAATACCATATTCAGCGGCACGTCCCGATCCTGCCATAATGGACGTTGGAGTTGCCAATCCGAGCGCACAAGGGCAAGCAATGACGAGAACTGCAATCATTTTCTCCAGTGAGCCTGCAAAATCAGTCGGCGTCACAAGGAAAAACCAGACGATAAAGGCCAACACAGCGATAGCAACAACAATGGGGACAAAAATACCGGAAATCTGATCCGCAATCCGCTGAATGGGAGCCTTGGAGCTTTGCGCATCTTCCACGACCTTAATAATACGGGACAACGCCGTATCACCACCCACACGCTCAGCCTGGATACGTAGAACCCCGTTTTTATTGAGCGTCGCCCCTGTAACTGCGGAACCGGCTTCTTTTTCAACCGGAAGACTCTCACCACTTAACATGGATTCGTCCACTGCCGAACGTCCGTCTACGACCACACCATCGACAGGAATTTTCTCGCCGGGTCGTACAATAAAGATATCCTTCACACGTACCTGTTCAATCGGAATATCAAGCTCTTGCCCATCACGTACTACACGTGCCGTTGTCGCCTGTAGACTCATCAGGCTCTTGATCGCCTCGGACGAACGCCCTTTGGCTACCGCTTCGAACCATTTACCAACCAAAATAAGCGTAATTAGCACCGCGCTTGTCTCGTAATACAGCTCTGGCATGGTCATGACAGGCATTCCCGCCATCCCCTCCATAACATCAGCCGGACGCAGAGTAAGGTACAAGCTGTAAAAATAAGCCGCAGACGTACCCAGTGCAACTAACACATCCATATTCGAACTGCCGTTACGAAGCGCTTTGTACGCGCCCACATAAAACTGCCAACCAATGACGAACTGAATCGGCGTTGTCAGCACTAGTTGGAACCATGGATTCAAGAACAGTTCTGGCACATAAATCCATGATGTAAAGGAAAAATGAGCCACCATCGCCCACAACAACGGCAACGACAGCACTGCGGACACAATCCACTTCCATTTTTTACGATGGATATCCTTACTGCGCACATCCGCAATGTTGTCCTCTGCGCTCTGCGGGATCGCTCCGTAGCCCAGCTGTTCGATCTTGCTCACCAGATCACCGACCGCAATACTCCCCGCGGCATATTCCACATGAGCGGTTTCCATCGCCAAATTTACCGTGGCACCTGTTACACCAGGCATCCGATTCAATCCCTTTTCAATCCGGGTTGCACAGGCCGCGCAAGTCATGCCCGTTACATTCAGATTGGCTTCTTCACTTACAGTTCCAAACCCAAGAGAAGCAATTTTGTCGCGGAATTCAGCGATCTCCACCTGCTTGGGATCATAGGATATCGACGCCTGCTCCAAAGCCAAATTCACATTAGCCTGTGCCACACCATCTATTCGCTTTAAACCTTTCTCAATACGGCTTGCGCAGGCGGCACAGGACATCCCTGTAATGTGAAGCGTTGTCTGCTTGTCACCGTCGGTCGCACGGTTTTCCATGGTATAACCCTCCTCCTATACCCCAGTGGGGTATATCATATCCAAAAAGAAAAAGCTTCTAATACGGAAGCTTCTCCTTCGAAACAAGTCTTTTCACACATAAAACACCTTCATTACTTAAACAACATCATAGCCTTGGTCTTCAATGGCTGTTTTCAGCGCTTCAACGTTCAGCTTGGACTCGTCATATTCTACATTCACTTGTTTCATTTCGAGGCTGACCTTGCCGGTAGCGCCAACTTTCTCCAAAGCTCCTTCTACTGCCTTCACGCAATGATTGCAGCTCATGCCTTCTACATTCAATGTAACTTGTGCCATTTTCTTTTCCTCCTCTGGGGTACTTCCGTACCCATAATGTGTATGAATACTACTCTTAACGGATTAGCTTTTTGACCGTAACCAGCAGCTCGTCAATCACTTCCTGCTCTCCTGCCTGCATGCGCTCAATGACACAGCTTTTCATATGCCCTTCCAGCAGCAGCTTACCGACACCATTCAGCGCGGACTGGACAGCCGCAATCTGGTTCAGTACATCGTCACAGTAGGTATCCTTCTCAATCAAGCCTTTAATTCCGCGAACCTGACCTTCAATACGGTTCAACCGGGATACGAGGCTGTTCTTGAACTCTGCCGAATGATGACTTTTTCTAATTGTCTTTTCCCCGTCTGTTCCACAGTGATTCTCATGGACTTCAGTGTGGGAAGCAGATTGCTCCTCAGCCATACATCAGCCTCCTGTGTGGTGTATATATGCATTTAAACATTTGTTATATCCCCATCATAATATACCCCCACGGGGTATGTCAACATTCCAGGAAAATGTCACTTTTTCGCCTTGATTTTCGCCACTGTTTCTACTCAAGCGAATTAAATTGATCAAAATAAGGCTGTAGCAACTCTAACTGTTCCTCATAATCTTTTCTATCCCTCTCAGATAAACGATCTGGATATAGTACACCTTTGGCCCCTGTAATGCGGGGTACATACTCGTAGAACTTCGTGAACAGTACACGAAACTTTACAAATTCATCCTCAGTCAGAACCTTTTTCGCATAGTCCAGCTCGACCTGTAAATCGATGCCTGCGTGGGCCTTTGCATCTAATGTGCCCGTAATGGCAGAATCACCGCCATCTTTTTTACCATCGTCCGTTTGGGTTAGCGCTTTCCCCTGATTCAACTTGTCATAATACGGCTCCAGCTTGGCAGATATATGATCGTATTCACGCTCTTCCTCTGCGCTTAAGCGCTCCTTGTGGAGTGCGCCGTTTTCATCCGTCATTTTCAGATTATAGGCCCCGAGTTCTCTCAATAACCCTATAAAAACAGTGAACTCCTCTTTCGTTAAATGCCCCTGCACCTGCTGCAACTTGGATTCTACTCTATTATATTCCTCTGACGATCCTCCCATTTCAATTAGCTTTTCCTGTGAACCATATATTGTATCCGCCAAATAAGTGTAAGTAGCAAAAGCACCTGTTGGAATTAGTAATAACACTACGAGAAGAGTTATCACAATATACCTTTTCATAGATTTAGGTCCTCCTTTTTCAAGCCGTTCAATTTGACCCATAATGTTTTCTTTTAATTCAGCCGGAGCCAATATGTGGTCATCATCCTGCTGCATCACCCTACGTAGTTCTTGCTCAAGCTTCATGGATCTTCTCCACCTTTCCGATTAGAAAATGTTCCTGCTGCTCTTTCGATCGAAGCTTTTGCAAAGCCGCGTGAATTCGTGATTTCACCGTGCCTAACGGTATCTCTAAAATATTGGAGATTTCCTCTTGGGAATATTCCTGCAAATAGTGCAACACAATTACCTGTTTAAGCTTGAACGAAAGCTGCTGAACTGCTTGGAGCAATACATGATTTGCAACCTTGTCCACAATTTCCTCAGAAAAATCATGAGATGTATGAAGTTCGAGCCTTTTTGCTTTGCTTGTGATTCGTAGCCTCATCCATTGTTTTCTACGGTAAGCCCGGATCTGACGCATAACGACCCCCATTAGCCAAGGATGAAAAGGACGTCTTTCGTCAAATTGCCCAAGTGATTTATATACATGAATATAAATTTCCTGCACCACATCATCAGCATCCACTTTCTCTTCCAACAAAAAATGCACCGTTCTATAGACTGTATGAATTGTTTGATCATACAGTTCTCTGTAAGCCTCACGACTGCCAGCCAGCGTCTCCGTAACAAGAGCAACCATCAAATCATTCTTTATCAAATTTGCCCGCCTCCTTGCGTTGTCCAATCCTGATCTCCCCCTTTCTTTCATCTCACATCTATATATTTGGCAGGAAACCAAAATATCGTTCGATTCTGTCTCAACATCAGGAAAATAGTCTCCGCATAATCATTCTTTAGCAGGACTACTCTTTTGGTAATATATTGATATAATATTAAAGTTGCAATTCCCATTTGTCTTGTATATATACAAACGAGCAATCATAACAAATCATACGTCGAAGGAGCTTATTAGAAGTCAATGAAAATAAAGATTACACCCTTGTTACGGCTTATCCAAGGCCTGTTGTGGTTTAAAATCCTTGTAATCATTATCGCAGGATGTGTATTTATTTCAGCCCAACCGACAGGTGGGGAGTCTCGGTTAATCCATATGGCCTCCCGCACGCTATCCATCACACCTCCACTTGAAGGTTCTACCGCTCATATGGTCGGATTTGTATTCGGAAAATTGCTCTTTCGATTACTTCCTACAATAATGATCTTGCTGTTTATTGCGACAAAAAAGTATAAACTCACCCTTACTTTACTGCTTTTCGTATCCATTTTTGGTTTGAACATCAACGGAATAGACCCTTTCTTTCCCGTTCATATCTGCATGCTTATTTCAATTCTGGTTCACAAACCATCTCGTATGTACTTAAAACAGATACCTCTGCCCGCAAAGGAAGCCGAAGATATCTCGATTGCAAAACGGTAAAAAACTCCCCTGGACTGAAATGGTTCACGTATCAGTCCAGGGGAGTTTTTTAGTTCAATTCGCCTAATTTCAAGCCTTCGCGCGTGTTTCCTTAGCAAGTACGGCAAAGCTTATTAGCGCACCAACCTCGGCTATAGCTATAACGACCGCCATGGGTACGGGGGTTGTTCCACTCCCCAAGCCTACTAGCGGTGAAGCGATGGAACCCAGCAATAGAGGCAGCAAACCAAGCATGGCGGACGCACTACCTGCGGAGCGCTGCTGACTCTGCATTGCCAATGAAGTCGTCGTTGTACTCACAATCCCTACGCAGGAAACGACAAAAAATAGCGGAACTAAAACAGCAAACAATTGGCCTCCAGTAAAGGCTACAGTAAGCAAGCTGATTCCGGCTACAGCCGCAATGACCAGACCCGACAAGAGTAACTGTCGTTCGCTGAAGCGACCCACAAGTCTACCCGTTAACTGGGAAAACAGTACAATCCCCAAACCATTCACTGCAAAAATGATGCTATACGTCTGAGGGGAAACCCCGAAAATATCCTGAAGCACGAATGGTGAGCCAGCAATATACGCGAACATCGCTCCCGTAATCAGCGCCTGTGAGAAGGCATAGCCCATAAAGCGTCGATCGGCAAACAAGTGACCGAGTGTCCCCAGCGTCTGCTTCAAACCACCGGATGAGCGGCGGTTCGTTGGCAACGTTTCTGGCAAACCCAATACGACGGCAATCAGCATAGCCACGCCGACCACACAAAGTACCATGAATACACCACGCCAGGAAACAAAGTTCAAAATGGCACCGCCCAGTACTGGTGCAGCAATGGGGGCCACGCCGTTCACCAGCATGAGTAGTGAGAAAAAGCGTGTCAATTCTTTGCCCGAGTATAGATCACGGGCTACAGCTCTGGAAATCACGATCCCTGCCGATCCTGTAAGCCCTTGAATAAAGCGAAGTGCAATGAGCATACCGATATTCGGCGCAAACACGCATAACAGCGAAGCAGCAGCGTACAGAATGAGCGAGATCACCAGCGGTCCTCTGCGCCCCCTTACATCGCTAAGCGGACCAGCAACGATCTGTCCAACGGCCAGGCCCAACAGACAGGCGGTCAAACTAAGCTGCGCCAACGAAGTAGTCGTATGCAAATTGTCGGCTAATGTAGGCAGCGACGGCAAATACATATCTATGGACAACGGCCCGAAAGCACTCAATGCACCCAGGACAAAGGCGATCCATAATATTCGCGATTTGGTCATATCTGCGGCAACCATAACAGTATTGGATAACCGGTTCATAATAATAATCATCCTTTTCACAAAAATATAAATAATCACTTCAATATATCATGATATCACTCATTTCGTCTGGCTTCGAATCATTACACGCTAATCCGCAATTTTTTTTCAAAAACTGCTATATATCAGGCAGGAATTTACCAATTTCAGGTCGAATTATACGGTAACCAAAACAAAAAATTTGTGGAATCTGGAGAATGATAATGGTCTATGATGGAGTGCTACTGGGTCTCATTGTAGGTCTGTTCAGAGGAGGCTGGCGGCAAGGTCTGATCCGTTTCAGTCAAATTCGCCTTATAGCCGGCTGGATGTTCCCCGTGCTGCTACTGGTACAATTCATTATTTTTTATTTCCAAGAAAAATGGACTGGGCTGGCAGCCATTAACGGGTATCTATTTATGGGAGTCTACGTGGTTGGATTGATATTTCTCTGGTTGAACAGACATCATAAGGGATTCAAGCTTATTATCATCGGCGTATTGATGAATTTTATCGTTATGGCGGTGAATGGCGGCAGGATGCCAGTCTCGTTGAGCGCTTCGGAGGTGCTGGGTCCCTATTATACAGATATGCTTAAATCCGGAAGTGTCATCTCGAAACATTACATGATGGATGCGAGTACGCGTCTATCATTGCTTGGTGACATTATTCCTCTCTCCAAGCCCTATCCCCGCACGCAGGTAATTAGTATTGGAGATGTTGTCATGAACTTCGGGATGTTTCTGTTTATCCAAAGCATTATGGTCGTGAAAAGAACCAAGGATAAGCAGCAAGAAACCAATCCCCGTCACGCCTAGTGCGTACCTTATTCCAAGGAAGGGAGGGAACCCTATGAAAAACTTGAAATACTCCCGTGTGATTATCAATGCTATTATTGTAGCTTCTGTCATAATTGCTTTGACTTCCGGTTACAAAATCGGGGGCTAGTCACCGATAAGAAAAAAAGGAAGCACAGGCTCAACAAAACAGGCTGGATTCCGGCCTGTTTTTTCATGTGAAATTTTCGATTATAAAATTGTAAATTATCCCATTCACCCCTGGTAGCTTTGACATCAAGATACGACAAGGCAGGAGAAGAAATGATGAGTATAATAAAAAAGCTGCAAGAACGGGTTACCGCGACTGGAATATATGTGTTTTTCATATGTTTGGCAGGCTTGATCGTTCTCCTGTATACGAATCAGTGGTCCTTTTTGCACTATACGACAACAGAGTGGGTCACGATCTATTCCCTATTGGGAGCAGTTCTAATTCTGGAGCATTTTACATTCCAGCTACCACCGGCCAGTAACAAGCAGTCCATGGATTCCTCCGTGTATCTGGCTTGTATTTTTGTGCATGGCACCGAAATTGCTATTCTGATTTTGCTGTTAAATGTAATCATTGCTATGTTCCGGCACACAGAACTGTCCTGGTGGAAGCATACCGTCAATTTTTCTATTTACGCCCTTTCCATTTTCCTGTCTTCAACAGTATTTGAACTAAGCGGCGGAACGCAGGGAGCTTTAAACCAAGAGCATTTCGCTTCCTACCTGCTGGCGTTAATTTGCTACTTTGCGGTGAACACAATCACACTGGGCATCTACTTTTATATCGCATACAAAGGGTCCTTCAATGAGCTTAAACAGGCTTTTTTGGCTGAATCCCTGCTCGTATACTTATGTACACTCATTCTGTCTTTGGTATTGACTACACTGATTTATAACAATGGCATTCTAGGACTTTTGCTGTTCCTTGGGCTAAGCATGCTCCTATCTCACGCATTCAAGCAAATGTTCACGCTGTATCGGGAAATCGAAGAAAAAGCAAACATGGATCGCAGAACAGGGCTATACAATCACAGCTACTTTGAAAATACACTTGAAGCTGAATTAAATATATCGAGATCCGAGAATACTCCCCTCAGTCTGGCGCTGATTGATATTGATGATTTCAAAAAATACAATGATCATTTCGGTCATCTTAAAGGCGATCAGCTACTGGGATTTCTCGGTGAGTTTCTTAAGAAGGAAACCTCCGACACCCCCATCACCGTATCCCGCTACGGTGGAGAAGAATTCACCCTGCTTATGCCTGATCATACCGCTGAACAAGCTTATGAAATAGTCAATGCTATTCGAAAAAGATTAAATGATTCTCGTTATGAGGGTGTCGAAATTTTTCCACATGGCTGTCTGTCCTTCTCCGCAGGTATTGCCCAAAGCCGCATTGACATCTACGACAAATCACAGCTGGTCGATCTGGCGGATAAAGCCCTGTACTACGCCAAGAAACAGGGCAAAAACATCGTTCATACGCATGGAAGCTTAAATGAAGTGGAGCGTGAGGTCGATCTGGGGCAGGATATTCGTGATCTTGAGCAGCAGCTTAATTTGTTCTTATACAAGGATATTAATACCTTCAAGCATTCAAAACGGGTGTTCAGATATGCAGCAGACATGAGCGATGTGCTTCAACTCGGACCGGAGGATAAGCGGCGTTTCATACTAGGAGCTCTCATTCATGACATTGGTAAACTGGAGATTCCCTGGAATATTCTCAATAAAAAAGAGAAGCTGTCCGGTGAGGAATGGCAGATGGTGCAAGCGCATGTCATGTGGGGCAAGCGTATTGTAGAAGCCAACGAACGATTCGTAGATTTGATTCCTTTTGTGGAGCTGCATCATGAACGTTATGACGGAGGAGGCTATCCGTTTGGCTTTAAGGGCGAGCAAATTCCACTTTTATGTCGGATGCTGACGATCATCGACTCTTTTGATGCGATGACAACCGAGCGTCCCTATCAACCCACCAAAACGTTCGAGGAGGCCATTGAAGAATTACGTGCTTGCTCGGGTAGCCAATTCGATCCCAAACTAACGGCTATTTTTATCCATTATATTCAACACAAGCAACCTGCTTTCACGGATCTCATGGAAACAGGGCTCTAATTCCTTCATAGGCTCTTCCTCTTTCCCCTAGCATGGTTGAAATCGTCCTGAATTCAACCACACTAGGGGTTTTCATATGATTGGCATTTTGTATAATGCTTATTATTTCAAATTTCATATAAATGTCATAATTCGCTCCATCTATTCGCGCTATATGCACTATGATTAAGATAGGAATGGATTTGTACGTCAGGCAAAATCCTCCTGTATAAAATGTTATAAATGGGGATATCCTCGCTTCAAGTAATCGAGAGAAGGTGACTTCACAAGCATGTTGTATCTGTCCAGACCAGCCCGTGTGGCTTGTCTTTTATTGCTGTGTCTCCCCCTTCTGGTCCTGTTTCCTCACTCTTCGTGGGCTCATGCATTTGTCATTGAATCCAGTCCGACCGAAAATCAGGTTTTGGACAAGTCGCCTTCTCAGGTGACCATTACCTTCAATGAAGATTTGCAATCTGCCTTCATGTCGATCAAAGTGACCGACGAAACAGGCAAGCGGGTCGACACAGGAAAAGCACAGCTTGACCCGAATCACAAAGCCACCATGGAAATCCAATTGATCCCAGGGATGAAAAATGGAATTTACTCTGTTAGTTGGAGAGCTTTATCCGCAGACGGACATCCAGTTAATGGAGTTATTCCATTTCAAGTAGGCAGCGGTTCCAATGCGCCTACCCATCAAGCTACCGCACCTGAAGGCTCAGGGACATCACGAATCGACTTAATCGCTGTCCGTTGGTTCCTTTACATAGGACTATCGCTGCTTTTTGGAGCGATTTGTTTCCGGCTGTTCATCCTACCGAGCATAAGCCAAGACAAGAATCAAAGTGAACAGCATAAGCAAAATCAGCGGCCCTTTGAAACATCGCCCCGCTGGAATAAACTGCTATGGAGCGGCTACGGCATAACGTCTGCCGCCATTCTGATCAGCCTGCCACTTCAGGCTTCATGGGATGCCGGGGTTTCCATCAGGGAGGGCTTCTCACTCCCGATTCTGGGAGAAGCTCTCCAGTTTACTGGAGCCGGACAAATTTGGTTTATCCAGATGATTCTCGTGCTACTCCTAAGCGTAACGCTGATTTACGCGCTGGATTACAGCATTTCGAGTCGCCAGCGCCGTCTTTGGGGCTACAGCTCGGCTCTCCTAACGCTATGCCTCATGCTGTCCAAGGCCTTTGTCGGTCATCCGGCAGCGGCTACGCATCCAGCTCCAGCTATTGCGGCGGACTTCGTCCATCTCGCGGCAGCAGCCTTTTGGATCGGCTCACTTGCCGTCATGGTCGTGTGCCTGCCGGTTGCCGGAGCAGAGTTGCCCGTATCCGAGCGGGCAACTCTACGACAAGCCGCCTTGCGCCGCTTCGCCGGCTGGGGCATTGCTATGGTGGCGGCGTTACTCGCCACCGGTATATATGGAGCCGTGCTGTACATTCCGGCTCCCTCCATGCTGCTGAACACGTCCTATGGACTCGTTCTGCTCGGCAAGGCAGCGCTGCTGCTAGTCATGCTGGCCTTCGCGGCCAGCCAGTTCCGCAGCGCACGGCAAGCGGCGCCCAGCAAGCAAGCCGCCCGGGGATTGCGTGCCGAGTTGTCCGTCGGCCTGCTCGTGATGCTGTTGACTGCGGTGCTCACTCACCTGTCACCCGGTCAGGCACCTGCTGTACCGTTTGAGGAGACTCGCACTACGGGTGGATATAACGTTACCCTGGCAGTCAGTCCCAATGCTGTGGGCAGCAATGAATTTAAGGTATCCGTTCAGGACAGCAAGGGTGCTGCCGTTTCAGGAATCCAGCAGGTTACATTAACGCTCACTCCAGCAGACCCTGACCAAGATCAACAGGAATTTGTTCTACCTGTGAAGCAGCAACAGCCATTCCGCAGTCAGGAATTGATGACCTCCGAAGGAACATGGGCGGTAAAGGTACATGCTCTGACGGCTTCACTCGATGCGGTTGATGCTGAATTCACCCTGCATGTAGGCGGTAAGAAATAATTATTTTATACTTCAGGATTTTGTGAAATCCTCAGTTAAAAGGAGCGAATAATTGAATATGAATACAACAATTCAAACAGCAAAATCCAGATTTTCCAGGTTTGCGACCTCTGTGGGTCTAATCGCAGCGGGTGCCTTACTTTTTGCAGGTATGGCCAGTGCACATGTGACAGTCAAGCCTTCTGTTTCACAACCTAATGCGTGGGAAACGTACACATTGAAAGTACCCGTGGAAAAAAACATTCCAACCACCAAAGTCGCCTTGAAAATTCCGAAAGAGGTCGTTTTCAAACAATACGAGCCTGTACCGGATTGGAAGGTAGCCACCGAAAAAGACAGCTCTGGCAAAGTAATCACCGTGACTTGGACGACTGAAAAAGACGGCATTCAAGTAGGTCAGTATCAGCGTTTCGGCTTTGTAGCGCAAAATGCAGACCAGAATACCGCAGCAGCCTGGGACGCCTTCCAGTATTACAGTGACGGAAGTATCGTGGAATGGACAGGCGACGAAGAAAGTAGCAATCCTCATTCCATTACCGAAATTACGACGGACGCCACGTCCGCAACCCCTACCCCTGCCGCAGACAGCGGACACGATTCAGCGGGTACGGCAGCAGGCCACGCCAGCACAGATACGGCTAAAGATAGCAACCCCGCACCTGCTTCGAACAATGCTGTAGAAGCTGCACCTGCCGCTTCTGCTCCAGCCAGCTCTGCTGCACAAACGACAGCACTCGTTCTCTCGATCATTGCAGTCGTTCTTGGTGCCGCAGCTGTCGGCATTGCACTCAAGCGCCGCAAGTAATCTGGGTTACGGATAAAGGTAATAATGTATTGTAAAATCACTAGCTACTAGTAATAAAAAACACAAAAATCCGCGCCGTTCAGGCCAGATTTTTGTGTTTTTTAGGTTATATCCCAACAACTTCATCTGGATTTATCTGTTTTTCATCTTGTAAAGAAGCGTTAGCGACACAATATAAGTTGTAAAAATGTCGTTTTTGCTGTATTAACTTATCAAATGCCCCCTGCTCCACAATTCGCCCATCACGCATCACAATTATTTCATCATAACGGCTCAATAGCTGTGGAATCAGTCTGTGTGTAACTACCACACAAGTCACATTCTCCAAATTCAAGATACTATCTTCCACTGCAACAGCAGTTTCATTATCAAGAGAAGAAGTCGCTTCATCAAGAACAAGCAACGGCATGCGTCGAATAACTGTACGTGCTAGTGCAATCCGTTGCCTTTCTCCACCAGATATTAGATTTCCATTCTCACCCACCAAACTATCCAAACCATACGGCAGCTTGTGTAATAATTCCTGTAATCCAGCAATCTTTATCGCCTCCGCAATCTCCTCATCCGTATATGGCTGAAACAAAGTAACATTATCTCTTACTGTACTATCAAATAAAAAAGGCTTTTGATGAAGAACAGACTGAAATTGATAAACATCTTCCGACGATATTTCTTTCAGATCGCATCCATCCACCTCAATTTTCCCAGTATAATTTTCATATTCCTTGCGCAAAAGTTTGAGAAAAGTTGATTTTCCCGAACCACTGACTCCTACAAAGGCATACTTTTTTGACTTTTCAATGACTAAGTTAATCTTTTCTAACGAAGGTGTCTTATCATCATAAGAAAAAGAAACATTCTCAAAACGAATAGAATGAAGAAACGATACCTCACTCAAAGCAGAATCGATCGGCTTAACTGGATTGACGGATGATACTATATTTGTAATCTTTTTAGAAATATCCTGCATAGATTTAATGCGTGTGATGTGCTGAATACTCATATATATAGGGTTCACAACACTATTAGTAAGCTGAATGCCGGCAATCATTGCACCAAGAGTAATCTCACCTTGCATAACCAAATATCCGCAAATTATAAAGATAGACATAAAAATAAAGCCGCCAAACACCTCACTTATGGCATCCACATAGCTGCTCCGAATGTTAAATCTATATTTTGTATTTTCCACATCTTCATTGACGGTTGCATGTTCATGTTCTATTTTTCTCTCAATACCAAAGCTCTTAACAACTTCAAAGCCAGAAAATATATCACTAACCTTAATTGTAAACTTTTCAAGAGTATCAGAACATTGCTTCTTTAAAGCGCTCAAAGTTTTGCCAAAACATCTCGGAATTAAAGCAGAAAGCAAAGCCATAACAATCAAATAAAGAACTAATTTATAGCTAATCGCAAACATACCAATTATAGCAAACACAAATGAAGAGACTGTCCCAAGCAATAAAAAAATATTTTTGAAATAGTCATCTTCTACCATCTTCAGATCATTTGTTAAAATAGATACATATTTAGCACTATTACTTGAAGCAAAGTGAGCTACATTTTTTCGGACTATATAATGAAATATTTCCTTTTTTACATGAATCATTGTGCTTTTCAAATATAGTGATTTCATATACTGCATCCACAATTTGATCAATGTACTGGCTACCATAAATAAAATTGAAAATATTGCAGTTGTATAGAAAACTTGCGCTGGTCTACTAATATTATCAACCAAATGTTTGAAAACAAAAGCCATATAAATGCTACACAAACTGCTTCCGATGACTCCAAAAACGACAAGCAGGAGCTTAACCTTGTACCTTAATACAAATTTCAACATACATGTTCACCCCGTTTTAATTATTGCAAATGCAAAGTACTATTATTCGCTAAAACGCTCCTTCCCCCAAATAAAAATCTATCGACTTCCTTCTGAATATTATTTGAGAAAACCCTCATATTCACTCTATTCTCAGAAAATAAAAAATTAGCGAACATCATTTTTGAATTAAACTTAGTAAATATATAATTTCTCAAAATACACTCTACTTTTATATCCTGTGTAGAAAATTGTATATCTTTATTAAGATGATTATGAATAATCCCAAAATGTAATTGTGAACTTGCACAGTATGCAAGAGCGCTTTTTAAAAATCGGGGATCTAGCTGCACGTGAAATTGATTAGGAACTCCCATTGCTTTAGAAGGTACATAAATTATTTTCTTCAAAGTAATAAAAATGGTCCTATCCTCATTAGCAATACTAAAAGGAATTAATGCAATTTTTTCATACTGCTCTCCAATGAAATACTTTTTTAAAAGGATTTCCAATGGCGGATTCATTTCAACAACTAAATCATAATTACTCATAAGTCAATTCCTCGTAATTTAAAGTCTTCTTTTAAATCTTTAATACGATTAATAAGAAGATTGTACTTGTTCTTATCTAAATAAATACCAAGCGCAGAATCCATATATTGCTCGTTAATTCGTTTTCTTTTAGCACAATAGTCAGGTGAACAAGGTGCTAACACATTGTTTTTTTCAAATATAGTTGCTATACAGCAATCACATAAACGTCTCTCCGGGCACTGTTTACATTTGGGTGAGTTCTGTTTGCTATTCTTAATCAGTACTTTTTGAACATTTTTAAAACTCTCATTGTATACTTCATCCTCCAAGATATTGCCCATTGAAAATCTATTATTATCAAGGCCGATAAATAGCTGACAAGGATATACCTCCCCTGTAGTATTTACAGTCAATTGCTGTATGCCGGCATTGCAGTGATATGATGAAGACGCAGATTCTACTTTATTATGCAGAGAAGTAATAAATCTCAAAACGCCCGTATGTTGAATTCCTTGTTCTAAAAATTCATTGAATTGTTCTGGGATACTGCTAACTCTTTTTTTCATTTGTGATTCATTAAGCAGTAATGTTTTTGAAGTTGCATTCTTCCCACTAACCTCAACCGGATTAATAACGACTGTTTTAACACCGAAGCCCTGATCAAAATATGTAAGCAATTCTTTGTTTGTATATTGATATTCTGCATGTAGAGAGGTATAAGTACATTCAATCATAGAAGGCTGGGGAGTAGACTGCCGTAGTCGATTTATATTGGATTCGATGCGTTGGAAACTTCCAAATCCCGCCTTATCAACGCGGAGCTCATCGTTTATTTCTTTTGGACCATCTAAACTTATTGTAGTATATATTTTGTATTCATTAATCAGCTTAATAATTCTGTCATTCATAATAGTACCGTTTGAAACTATTGAAAATCTGGGAAAGAAAGAGGTTAAGCCGTCCCTAAACTTCTCACTTAAATATTTACATACAAATTCTATTGTATCGACATTAAGGAGAGGCTCCCCTCCGAAAAAGCAAATTTCCTCAATTCCGTTGTATACACTTAATATTTTATCAATAATTATTTTTGCATCTTCTTTAGTCATGTATCTTTTCTCAGAGTGGTAAGTACCTTCATCCGCGTAACAGTATTTACACTTCAAATTGCATATATTTGTTACTACTAATCTAAGTATTTTCAGACTACTTTTTAATTCACTATCATCTTTATTTTGTAAGTGTTCTGGTGAATTGGGGATTTTGCTTTTAAAGCGTGCAAGAATTTGTTTAAATTGATCAGTACTAATATTGAATTTTGAGCAAACCAAATCGACATCCTTAACATTTTTAAAATATTCTAGTATTCCCCCTATATTATAGGGAATTCTAAATATGCCGAAACTAATCTTATCTAAAACAAGACATTGTAAGTTATTACTACTATTAAGATAGAAATGATACTGATCCATTAACTTCTTTTCCAACATATTATCACACCCTCCCAATGAATAGAGGTAGTAATGAATTTTCACTACTACCTCCTTTATTAAGTAAGCCGATTATTGAGTACCGCTACTTCCACCACATCCAATGCCACACGAAGCAAAGATAACTTCAGAAAATTGTTTTACTTCTTCGACTGATAATTCTTCCATTTCCCAATTTTCTAATTCAAATGTAGTAACTTCCTTCACCACAAACACCTCCCTCATTTTTTTCATTTTCTTTAAGGATATATAATATGTTGAATATAATCCCATTTATATTTTATAGATTCCTAAAAACAAAGAAAGTGATTTTCATCTCACTAAACCAAATAAATCCACTTTTTTTCCAATAAATCGACGAGGTATCTTCATTTCACATTCACCTTTCTATCATTTTTTTGGTAAAATAGGTAGAACCCTCACGATTCTAACATGATAGCATTGCAATCTATTGAGCATAGGAGATCATAGGATGAAAATCGTAAATAAAGCTCTGTTATCTAGTGCTATTTTTCTGAGTACCACAGTGGGCATCTATAGCCCCTTGGCACAAGCTGAAGCCGGCAAGATCAGCATTATGCTGGACGGATATGCATTACCGTTCCCTGTACAACCTGCCATGATGAACGGCACGACCATGGTTCCCTTTCGTGCGATTTCTGAAGCTCTTGGCATTACAGTGAAATGGGACCAAGCCAGCCAAAGCATCACCGCTACCAAAGCGCAAGGTTCTGCTACCAAGCAGGTGATTCTAAAGATGGGTAGCCGCAATGCCACAGTGGACGGACAAGCGGTTCAACTAACAGCCGCTCCGCAAACCGTGCACGGCAGCACCATGATTCCGCTGGGCTTTTTCGGGCAGCAGTTTGGAGCCACGGTGAACTGGAACCAGGGAACACGGACGGTCTCCATTACATCGCCTCGTGAATCGATGTATACAGTAGGCTTCTATGCGCTGTCTTCCTTTGACCAAAAATCCAAAATACCGGATTTTAACGTCGTTGCCTTCGGCTGGAGTCGAATTGATACGAACGGACAATTTACCACAAACGGCAAAGAATACAAATGGCCTCAAGCCGCTGGAACTGTAACGCCAGAGTCCATTGTGCAGGAGGCAGACAGCCAGGGGACTTCCCCTTACCTGATGGTCTATTCCGGAGATGGCAATCACGAGCTGACCAAAGTTTTGGAAAATGCGCAGCTTCAAGAACAAACCATTTCCCAAATTGTCAGCACCGCCACCGACAAACAATTTAAAGGCATTTCGCTAGACCTGGAAGGATTGGGCTGGAGCGGCGACAAAGCCAAAGCTCGTTCAGACTACAACACCTTTATTAAAAAGCTATCGACCAAAGCGCATCAGGCCGGGCTCAAGCTCACCGTCGTTCTGCATCCGCTGAACAGTTCTTACTCTGGCTATGACTACAAAACGCTGGGCAATCTGGCGGACGATCTGATCATCATGGCTTATGATTACGGACAAAAGGCTACACCTGAGCCTTTGGAAAAAGTGGATGAAGCCATCCAACTGGCCTTGAAGGAAACCTCGCGGGACAAGCTCATTTTGGGGATTTCGATGGGTAGCGAAAAAGACAGCACCGTTAACGCCAAGATCGGTTTAGCCAAACGTTATGACCTCAAAGGAATCGCTATCTGGCGCTTGGGCATCATTGGAGAAACGGCCTGGTCACAGATGAACGAAGCCATCGAGTTTAAATAAGTGTACATTTTATCCAAGTAAAACCGACCTTATTTCGCCCGCCAGATGATTTCTTATGAGTCTTCTATGAAATCATCTGGCGGGCTTTCTTCATTCCCTTTAACAAAAGTGCTTGCCTGATTTGGAAGTTGTCGTCACAGGCTCGCAACCCTGTTCTCCATAGAAGATCCCCCAGTCTCTCATAAAATCCAGCAATGGCCTTAACGTATCTCCTAACGGGGTAAGCGAGTATTCCACACGCGGTGGGTTCTCGTTATAAATTTCACGGTGCACAATGCCATCTCTCTCTAATTCACGCAACTGCAAGGTTAGCATCCGCTGTGTAATATTAGGCAAGGTCCGTCGAATTTCGTTATAGCGCCGCGGTCCTGTGGTCAAATGATACAAGATGACTCCCTTCCATTTGCCGCCTATAACCCCGACGGTTTTCGCTACCGGACATCCAAAATTAACGCTAACTGCATGTTCCATCTCCTGTGCCATGTATACCCTTCTTTCTGTAGAATGTGTAAACCAATAGCCTCAGACGTATGACAAGAAACAAATATGTGCGTACTTGTTCCCTGCAAAAACTTTCTATATGATAACTATATATTCGATATCAGCTCTCATTATAGTAGCAGAAAACCCATAGAGCACCAACTAAACCCATACCCAAAGGAGTACATTTTATGTCTAATACATCAGCTAAAAAACAGGAAATTCTGGACGCCTTTCTGTTCAGGCACGCCACGAAAGAATTTGATCCCAATCGCATCATACCGGAAGAGGATTTTCAGTTCATTCTCGAAACCGGGCGACTTTCTCCAAGCTCCGTCGGTTTTGAACCATGGCAGTTTGTAGTTGTACAAAATCAGGCATTAAGAGAGAAGCTGGCTGCGGTTTCCAGCGGTGGCCAAAAGCAGATTCCTGCGGCTAGCCACGTCATCCTGATTTTGGCGCGCAAGGATGTTCGTTATGATTCTCCTTACGTGGAGTATATGTATAAAGAGGTTAAAGGTATGTCTGAGGAGGAATTTGCCTCACTGCCAGGCCGCTATAAGATTTTCCAGGGTGAAAGTCAACACCTGCTGGAAAACGAACGTACGCTATTTGACTGGGCTTCCAAGCAAACCTATATTGCCTTAGGCAATATGATGACCGCGGCGGCTCAGATCGGTATTGACTCCTGTCCGATTGAGGGTTTTAACTACGATCAGGTGCATGCCATTTTGGAGGAAGAAGGACTGCTGGAGAACGGGCTGCTCGATATTTCAGTCATTGCTGCCTTCGGTTATCGCGCTCATGAACCCAAACGTGAAAAATCCAGACAACCCCTGGAAAAGGTCACACGCTGGATTCTGTAATCTAATATCCCGATTCTCTCCCAAACGATGAACATTGAAGCATCAAAAAAGCGGGCTTGCGGCACTTCATCTGAATGATGAACCTACCACAGCCCGTCTTTTTTAGGTCACTTAAATTTCTATTAAAATCCCCTTGGAAGCCAGGTTATCCAGGCACTCCTTCATATACTCATCGTCATGCTCCACATATGCACCCGCGCCTGCCAGTTCCTCACCCAGCTCTGCCTCCCAAGGCTCACACTGCTTACCGCGATACAAAGGCTGTTCCCATAGTGGGTCAACATTGTACCCTCTGCTTTTCATTTCGTCCATAATGAGCCTATGATAGCGCACCAGCAGCATGGGGTGATAATCGAACACATAATTCACCGTGGCGTGTGGCTTGCCCCACCCATTCCCGCGCAGGGCACAGCACTCTCGATGTTGCCCCAGCAGTTGCGGACGGGGTAACTTGTCGATTAAATGTTCATGCCAAAGCCTCATGCTTCCACAACCCTATCTGTAGCTTTTTCTGATCTATTGGATTAGCATACGGATACCTGTCAGCACAATGCCGATCAGGAAGCCTGTAACTGCGCCATTAATACGTATCCACTGCAAATCCTGTCCCAGTTTGTCCTCCATCAGTGCAATCAGGGATTTGTTATCCATTTTGTCTACATTTTCGCGCACCAAGTTACCAATCCGACTATGGTTGGCTTCCACCAGTCCAGTAATACCTTCCACAATTCGCACATTAATCTTGTCCAGCAGCTCGGTATTCCCTCTTAAATCAGTCAACATTCGATCCAATAGCGGTAAAATATAGGTCTGCACATAGCTTCCGTCTTCCATGTAGTCCAATAAGCGTATACGCAGTTCCTCCATTTTTCCCAGCACCGACGCATCACCTTCCCAGGCTTCAACAAGGCTATCCTTCCAGCCGTTCAACCCTTCCTGAACCGTATCTTTCGTCGCCAATCGGGTCACCTGTGTTCTTAGACCATCCAGCACGGCCTGACGGCGCGGGTGCTCTTCCCTTTGCAGTTCTGCTACCTGATCCAGCAAAAAATGACGAATCATTTCACCCATACGCTCTTCGTTCAGATAGCCGAGGAATGCGTTCAAGGCAAACTGCATCAGTCCGCTCACCTGCAAACCGCTGACAGCCTGCATACCTAAGGTACCCAGCGTATAGCCCGTTTCGGGTCGCAAAAGCCAGGACTCGGCTTGTTCCAGCGTGTAATCCAGCGCGCGGCGATCATAACCCTTCTCGCTGGTCTGACGAGCAAGCGCCTCCAGCAGCGGTCCGGCGTCAAAGTCAGTCATCTGCCGCTTGAGCTCTGCCACGATGACCGGAGCCAATTCCGCGAGCGGGAGCGACTGGACGAGCCGCTTGGCAAGAACATCTATGGATGCCGCCGCCTCCGGCGTGCGCAAACCTTTTTCCACACCACCCAGCACCAAATCGGCCAAACGAATATCTGCAATTTTAGACGCGATGCTGTCTTTGTTTAGCAAGTTATTTTCCACCGTACTCACCAAGGCATTTGTGAGCTTGTCCCTATTTTTAGGAAGCAGCGCGGTATGTGGTATCGGAATGCCTAGCGGATGACGGAACAAAGCAGTGACAGCGAACCAGTCCGCCAGTCCCCCTACAAGTCCTGCCTCAAAAGCTCCGGCTAACAAACGAGCCCAGCCATATTGCTGGAAGGGCAATGTGGCTGCAAAGCCTGCCCCTAGAATAACAAGCGACCAAGCCGCTGCGGTTTTCGTATTTTTGGGTTTTCCCATCCTGTAATCCTCCAAACTGACTGTCGAGTAAGTAAAGCACTATACCTGTATTACCCATCATATCATTGCCCGTGTCATTTCCAAAGTTGAAAGCACTCTTGATGAAACGCGTAAGGCCACTTTTTGCGTAATTTTTTATGCATATATCTCTCTTTTTTACATTCATGTTCGTGAACTAAATCACAACACTAGGCCCAAAATCTCATTTTTAATAATAAGCCTTACGAACCATTTTATCAGAACCAAGTCCTAAATTTCTTAAACCGAAAGGAGAAGTGAAGGGAAAAGTTGAATGGGCATGTAAGATATCTTTTTCAGCACTAATTCTATCTTTGACCCCAGAAAGGATTTGAATCCATGATGACCTCAGAATTCTTTCAACAATATTCGACCTTTTATACGGATGATCAGGTTAGATGTCCATAAGAGCGAGGCTTCTATAAAACTTACAAACATATTTTGATATATAGACATATTTCATGTGATAAAATAAACTTTTATATATAGTAAATCATGTTTAATCAGCCATTATATATTGGTTAAATCAAACCAAGATAAGCTAGATAAAATTGCTTCTTTGTAAAGGAATTGAATATGACAACAGACCAAAAAAACAACGAGGGCCTCTGGAACGGCGAACCTGTCGTAATTGTGCGCACTCCCTCCGCTTTTGCCAAGCAATCCCTTTTATATATTCAGGAATTAGGCTACTTCCAAAAAACTTCTGCTTTTACGGTGGAAAGAAAAGAACTCGCCTCTTTTTTGCTTGTTTTTACGTTGTCTGGTAAGGGAGAATTACTATACCGGGACAAGAAATATATTTTAAAGCCTCATGATTTGTTTTTTATTAATTGTGAGGAGTATGTGCAATATAGCACCTCCGGTCATGAAGCCTGGGAGTTTATCAGCTTATACCTGTACGGCAACCTGATCGGAAACTTTTACGAACAATTTGCCAAGCATAATAAACCGGTAATATCCATGCATAATCCGTATATTATATTGGACAAACTGCATGCTCTGATTTGTGGGCAGTCTGACAGAAGTCTTTCCGCTGAACTGCTAACGTCCAGGCTCATTGGTGAAATACTGATGTGCATCTTGCAGCATCCCTATGATCACCAGCATGTGAATGCTGAAACCCTCAGCGAAGTACGTCGGGTACAGCAATATTTGGATCAGTCCTACTGTGAGCGAATAACACTGGACTCGCTGGCAGATATGTTTGAATTAAACAAGTTTAATCTGGCTAAAAATTTCAAAAAGCAGATCGGTTTCTCTCCGATTGATTATCTCATTAATGTCCGTATCACGGCCGCTCAAAGCTGGCTTAAAACCAGTGACATGTCCATTGTGGATATCGCAAGGTACGTAGGTATTCCCAATACGAGCCATTTTATTAACCTGTTCAAGGAGCATGTAGGAGAAACACCTCATTCCTTCCGCAAAAAGTGGGGGAACCGTTCCAAGCTGTAAATGAGAGGTTACATGAAACCAGTTTGATAGATGATAGACGCACAAGCTATTCAAGTTAATGGCAAAGCTGTCGAAAGGCAGTGATGCAAAACTATAGGGCCTTCCTATCCGGATGGCAGCCAGCTACCAGATGAACGAGCTTTTTATTATGCCCTTTTTTACATAGATCCACCACAATTTGCTATGCCTATCTCGAAAAAAGCCCTGATCGCTATGATCAGGGCTTTTTTTTCTATTGGGATAGTCATGTCAGCCTAGCATGCTGAATATACTAATTTCGAACGAAGCATTGCCATATTACGATGAATAGGAGAATCACTTGGAGCATGAGAACAAAAATAAATGTAATGATCATTGCCTTATTGCTCATTGTCCAAAGCTTTTTCAACGCAACACTGGCTTACGCAGATGCTCCAGCCCCAGAACTGCCGCAGAGTGCTGTATCTGATCCTACACATACCGTTACGGATGCTGTATACGGTGTCCCAAACCTTGAACCTCCCAGGGAGATTCCTTCAAACACGCCCCCCTTCGTTCAAGGAGCAGTCAGTTCAAAATCTCAACATGATGCAACTCCGCAGAGCATACTAACGAAGTTGAGCCTGACCGACGAATCAGGGCATGTCATTGATGCAGTATATAGTCCCGACAGCCAATTCGACATCGGATCAGCCATCCAACTAGGCTATGAATGGGAGCTTCCTGACAATACCTATAAGTCAGGAGACACTTTCACCTTTCACTTACCAGAACAGTTTGTCATCTACACTGATATCTCATCTCCGTTAGTCACTACCGACGGAACCGTGGGATACTTCACAGTAGATCGTCAGGGCAAGGTGATCATGACCTTTAACCCATATGTAGAGACTCATTCCAATGTCAGCGGCAAACTGCAAATCAAAACCGAGTTTACAAAAGAAATAGTGAAAGGTAGTACAGAGGTCATCATTGCGATTCCGATCAAAGGCGGGGTGCAAACGGTCATCGTGAATGTAAAGCCCCAGTCAGGGCCGACCCTAAGCAAACAAGGGAAACTAGCTGGCACAAATCAGATCGACTGGACCATTGATGTGAACAAACAGCTAAACACCGTAAAGCATGCCTTCATCACCGATCCAATTCCTTTAGGACTGGAACTCAGAAGAGACTCTATCCGGCTCTATCATCTCCAAGTCAATATCGACGGATCGACCGTTGTTCGAGACCTAGTAAATGCGAGTGAATATGCCATTGAAGCAGATCAAGCCGGGACAGGGTTTGTGATTCGTTTTCAAGACGATAGCATGAACACGGCCTACCAGATTCAATATTCCACGCGCATTACTGGCGACGAAACTCGTTTTTCCAACACAGCAACGCTTTCAGGAGATGCGATAGAGAACGTTGCTGCTACCGGTACTGTTCAGGTAGAACGTGGTGAGTTTTTGTCCAAAAAGGTTGAAAAATATGATCATGCCACACAAACACTCTCGTGGGCCATACGATACAACTTCGGCGAGACAAAAATCCCCGAAGCCAAAGCTCTTTTAATTGATCATTTCAACAAAACTCAAGAATTGCTACCCGGTTCCTTGAAAGTATTTAAAGGAAACACGCTGGAGGAACTCCCATCGTGGGCGTATACTGTCATCCCAGTTGATTATCCGGACCGCAACGGCTTCAAACTTCAATTTAACTTCGACGTAGATTCAGCCTATACCATCCGATACCAGACTCAAGCCAGAGGCCGTGTCTATGAAAATGGAAAAGTTATAAACATCATAACCTCAGATGGAATCCAGAAGATCGTATCGACAGAAATCACAAGCGGAGTTATGACTAAAATGTATGACACACCCAATTACAACACCAAAATCATACCTTGGGTGATTACCATTAATACAGACTTATACACCATGAAAAATATTGTCATTCACGATGTGTTTCCAAACGGGGGCTTGGCCTTGTTGCCGGACACCCTGAAAATTCAAACTGTTGACGGAACAACGGAGCTACGTGCCCCCACGGATTATGAGCTGATTCCGCTATCACAGGACTATAAACAAGGATTTACGCTCAAATTTCATAAAACCATTCATAAAGCTTATACGATCAAGTATTCAACCACCTATAACAATGACTGGAAAACGGATACGACGAAGCCTGAGTTTCGTAATAAATCCATTATAGAATACCAGTTTGAAGACGGAGAAACATCATCGCATGCCGTGGAGTGCCCGATCTGGCCGGACTTTATGACACAACGAAACGGTGCCAAGCAAGGAAGCTATAATGCGACCTCCAAGCTCATTACCTGGGACATTAAAGCCAACTACAATCGCAAGATCCTAAACCACGCGGAAGTGAGAGACCCCTTGCTGCAAGGTCAGAAGTTACTGCCCGGCTCCGTGAAAGTACACGATATGACCTTGCTGGGATGGTGGGATGGCGTACAAAAAGGGGCTGAAATCCCGGCAGATCAATACACCATTATCCCTCCCTCCGAGCAAAATGGGAATGAATTGCGTATCCAGTTCAAGGAGCAGATACAGACTCCCTACTGGATTACCTTTCAAACTTCATTGGAAGGAGAACTGATTGACAAGGAAATTCATAATCAAGCCCTTCTACTGGATGGACAAAAAACAGTCTCCAAATGGGCAGCGCAAGTCACGGTACCTCATGGTGGAGAATATGTATCTAAAGTCGGTACACAAAATGGAAATAAGATCGACTGGAGCATCCGCATCAATGAAGGACAGTCACATGTATCCAACGCTAAAATTATAGATCAGCCTAGCAGCAATCAAATCTTAATCGAGGATTCCTTTCATTTGTACTCTACAATCATCGCTGCCAACGGAAATACCACCAAGGGCACCGAGTTGATTAGAAACCAAGATTACAAGCTGTATATCAAAACAGATGCTCAAGGCCAGCAAACTTTTGAACTTGCTTTTGCCAAGGATATTTCCTCTGCTTTTATTCTTGAATACCAATCATTCATTCATGCTGAGGACAAAGCCAAAGTGAGTAATAAGGTTGCCTTTGAGGGGGATCGCTTGACGACAGAGATACGGGAAACCAGCCAGGAAATCATTGTACGAACGTCTTCCGGCTCCGGTTCCGGCGGGGGTGTGACCGAAAGTCTTGAGTTGACCAAGGTAGACCAGGATATGCCTGAGAAGGTACTGCCTGGCGCACAGTTTGCACTCTATGATAAAGGTCAAAAAAGAGCCCCTCTCATTCAGACCACCAATCAGGAAGGCAAAATCATCTTTTCCTCCTTGCTTCATGACGATTACATCTTGGAGGAATTGGCAGCACCGGAGGGCTATAAAATCACCGAGAGCAAGCTTGAGATCAAAATAGACGCAACACTGCGACAAAGCTCTGGTGTAAAAAAGATTGTGATCACCAACCGTAAAGAAAAGAAAAACGAACCAGGAACGCCTACTCATCCAGACCCGTCACCCCCGTCTGGAGGCTCAGGTAAGAAACATGACAGAGATCCGGAAATACCCGATACTCCGTCTGTAACCGTTCCTCCGTCATTGCCAATGTCTCCGGAGGACATAGCCCTTCTACAGGAGGAACCTGCACCTATACCGCCGGAGCCGCCAGCCGTCATGCCTCATCAAGATCCTTCTCCTCCGGTGGATTCGAAAGACGATCCCAAACCTAAGATCCGTGTCAAGGTTCCCGGGAAAGAGCCAGAAGAGCCAGAGGATCCACCTGCGGTACATCAGTTGCCCCAAACAGGTGAAAGCAGCCCCGTTCCGTTCTATTTGACAGGCATAGCGTTGGTTATGTGGGGCGTATTGTTGAAATTCACACGGACGAACAAAAAATAAAATGGATCACCTGCCCTGATCTCTCGCCTCATTCCATTTCCGATTGGAATGAGCCGGGAATGGGGATTTTTCAAAAAAATATGTATAATCCGTACTTTGCTTAGGGGAGGCGAGATTGCTGAGTCTGCGTAAACTTTCCTACGTATTTATTTTGTTAGGCTTACTTTTTATTTTGTTTCCTAAAGCGACGGAATGGAATGAGGATCGGGAACAAAGCAAGCTATTAAAAGCAGCAGAACTACCATCAGGAAAAAGCGATGCGCTATGGCCCCCCAGTCTTACGGACAGCTATGCTCGCTTGTCCACTACTCTTACGGAAGTTCCGGTTAGTGAAGCACGACAAAATACTTCCACACCCCCTGTTACCATTGGAAGCGCTAATGAACAAACTCCCATAGCCACTATTAGTATAAGTCGTATTGCTTTAAAGCTCCCTGTATTGGAAGGCGCAACGAGGATAAATATGAGACACGCGGCTGTACATATGCCGGAAACGGGGACGCTGGGACAGGCGGGGAATGCCGCCATTGCTGCTCATCGAGCCCGCACCTCTGGACGTTTATTTAATCGTCTAAATGAATTGAAGATCGGGGATAAGATTGTTGTTAACACTCGGGGTAACCAATATGTATATAGCGTTTATAGCCTGAAGATGGTCGATCCTACGGACGTATCTGTTCTGAAAAGCTTCAAAAAACAAAAGCTGCTCACCCTGATTACATGTGACCCTCTCATAAATCCCACCCATCGTCTCATTGTTCAGGCCAAACTAAGCACCTAAAGCCATTAAAGCGCCTATTTTTATGAGTAAAAATAAATCAGGCGGGCCATTCCTGTTCATTTACAGAAATACACCCGCCAATGTTCACATTACGATTCAGTTGGATTCTTGGCAATCAACTTGAAATCATCAAAGTGGAATCCTGGTGCAACCACACAGGTTACCAGTACGGGCTCATCCCCAAGCGGACGTGCCGTTTGCCATACTGCTCCTGGGACGAGTGCTTGTGGATGCTGTCCTGCCTCCACATCTGCACCAACAATAATCACAGTTTCTTCACCAGGCTCTTCTCCGCTTCCACCCAATTTCAACTCTACAGGGCTTCCGCTATGATATAACCACAGCTCATCAGAATGGACCACATGCCACTCGGAGAACTCACCCGGATGCAGCAAGAAATACGTAGACGAAGCTGCAAAGCGCGGACCAGAATATACATCCGGCAATACAGGCTTCGGAATTTGAAAATTGGCCTTCCACATCTCTTTGTACCAGCCGCCTTCTGGATGGGGCTCCATGCCCAATGCCGTGACTAGCGGTGAAATAGCTTTCGTCATTGTCTAACCTTCCTTTACCCTAAATTCCTTCTTCCCTACTGTAAAACATAGCGTTGCTTTTGTCACGTTTCTCCCTTGGCTTGTCGGGGATCAATAATTTATGTGAAATTTAATAACATAAAAATACGGATGTTTACTCATTTTCATCATATAAATAATAGTTCACTAGTAAAAATCACACCAAAATACATTACACGTGAAGTTTTATGACATAAAATCTTGTTTTTTATTGTAAGCTTATAGTATCATGAGAGAAATTTTTAAATTCTAATAGAGCTTGGTCATGTCATTCCGTCTACTAAACTATGTATCCAAGCCTAAAAGGGGTGAGCTCTCTGATCCAGTTTCGCAATGTCAACAAGCATTACGGTCACTTTCATGTACTCAAAGACATTAATCTTCAGATTAAGGAGGGCGAGGTCGTCGTCATCATCGGTCCCTCCGGCTCGGGTAAAAGCACCCTGCTTCGCTGCATCAATCGTCTGGAAACGATATCGGATGGGGAACTGATCGTTAACGAGATCCCTGTACATGACAAAAAGATTGATATTAATGCCTTCCGTCGCAATATCGGAATGGTGTTCCAGCATTTCAATCTGTATCCCCACAAAAAGGTAATTGAAAACATTGTACTGGCACCTATGAAGGTACTGGGCATCTCGAAAGAAGAAGCTACTCAAACAGCCATCACTTATCTAAAGCGCGTCGGAATCGAGGAAAAGGCACAGAGCTACCCCGCCCAATTGTCTGGTGGACAGCAGCAGCGGGTCGCGATCGCCCGCGGGCTCGCGATGAATCCAAAAATTATGTTGTTTGACGAGCCTACCTCAGCTCTTGATCCCGAAACGATCGGAGAGGTACTGGATGTTATGCGCTCGCTCGCCCATCAGGGCATCACAATGGTCATTGTCACTCATGAAATGGGCTTTGCACGTGAAGTGGCGGACCGCGTGATTTTTATGGACAAAGGACAGATTTTGGAAGACGGCCAACCTGCCGAATTTTTTCAGAATCCGGGTGAAGAACGGGCCCGCCTGTTCCTGAGCCGTTTGATTCATCATTAAACAGACTTACCAATGTAGCGTAAATCGAAAGGGGAATGTTCTGATGAGAAAAAGATTTCAATGGAGTACTTTGGTGCTGGTAGCTTTATCTTGTCTGCTCGTCTTGGCAGGCTGCGGAGGCAAAGAAGGAGCGGCAACGTCGGGAAATGAGCCGGCAGCAGCCAACGGGCTGGAAGCGATCAAACAGCGTGGCAAACTAGTCATTGGTGTGAAATACGATACCAAGCTGTTCGGACTGAAAGACCCGGCTAGCGGAAAAGTAGAAGGCTTTGATATCGACATCGCCAAGGCTGTAGCCAAACATATTTTTGGCGATGAAACCAAACTTGAACTAAAAGAAGTCACGTCCAAAACACGAATCACCTTATTGCAAAACGGGGACATCGACGCCATTATCGCGACGATGACCATTTCGGATGAACGTAAAAAGCAGGTTGATTTTAGCGACGTCTATTTTAACGCCGGGCAATCTCTACTCGTGAAAAAGGGGAGCCCCATCACCGGGCTGGAGTCCCTGACCCCGAATACCAAGGTGCTCGCCGTGAAAGGCTCTACTTCCGCCAAAAATATCCGTGAAAAAGCACCAGAAGCGACGATATTAGAATTCGAAAACTATCAGGATGCTTTCAATGCCCTCAAAGCAGGTAAAGGAGAAGCGTTAACTACCGATAACTCTATTCTGCTCGGCATGCAGAAGCAAGATCCGAATTATATTCTTGTAGGCGGGAACTTCACAGAGGAACCTTACGGCATTGCAGTAAAGAAGGGACAAACCGAACTGCTACAAGCCATTAATGATACGATCAAGGAACTGAAAAGCAACGGTGAATACGATAAGCTCCACGAGCAATGGCTTGGGGTTAAGCCCGAATAGTATTCTTGTGAAGGAGCCGCGCTTGCGAGCTCCTTCCTTTCTTAAGTCTGGATAAGGAGGTATACCTGTAGATGCTTACTTTTGATATCAACGTACTTTTCGATCATAGCGACCGTTTCAGAGAAGGCTTGCTTCATACGGTTCAAGCTAGTGTCATTGCCTTGATCGGAAGCTTTATTCTGGGAGCTATTATTGCCATCCTCCGAATTGCGCCTTTTAAATGGCTAAACTGGATCGGTACCGTCTATGTAGAGGTCATCCGCAATATCCCATTGCTGATCGTCGTGCTGTTTTTTTATCTGGGGCTTCCCACTTTGGGCATCCCTTTGGACGGATTCGTATCTGGAACGCTTGGATTGACCGTATACACAGCCTCCTTTATTGCTGAAGCCATACGTGCCGGCATTCAATCTGTGCCCAAGGGGCAATTTGAAGCGGCAAGGTCCTCCGGGTTGAGTTACAACCAGACGATGATCAGCATTATTTTACCGCAAGCCATCAAAATTGTGCTGCCTGCGATCGGCAACCAATTCATTAATCTGGTCAAAAACTCTTCCGTGCTGGCTATTGTGGCCGGGCTGGACCTCATGTATTACTCGGACCTCATTAACTCGGATACCTTCCTGCCCATCACAGTCTACGTCATCACGGCGTTGTTGTATCTTATCTTGACAGTTCCGCTTAGCTTTCTTGTACTGTACATGGAACGGCGTCTGTCCAAAACATCCTAAGGAGGGAAGCCTGTATGGATTTCGGTGGATTGTTTGTGTGGCCTAATGTGCGTTTTATACTGGAGGGCTTCCTGCTCACGCTGGAGGTTGCTATTTACTCTATCGTGTTCAGCTTCGCTCTCGGTATCATGTTCGGCATCCTGCGCTATACCCGCTTACCTGTCATTTCACAGGTTGCAGCCTTTATCATTGATCTCATTCGCAATCTTCCATTATTGCTCATTATTTTCTTCATCGGCATGGTTTTACCATCTATCGGTCTTTCCATTTCCCTCAAGTGGGCAGCCATTACAGGCCTGTCGATCTTCGAGGGAGCCATGATTGCTGAGATTGTGCGTAGCGGTCTGAATTCGGTCCATAAAGGACAGGTGGAAGCCGCACGTTCCTCTGGTCTAAGCTATTCTCAAACCTTATGGCATATCATTCTGCCCCAAGCGCTTCGTCGCATGGTGCCCCCGATTGTCAGCCAGTTCATTTCCCTATTCAAGGATACCTCACTGGCTGTCATTATCAGTTTGCCGGAGCTGACGCATAATATTCAGATTGTCGGTGGGCAAAATCAATCCTTTGTCATTCCAGCCCTGCTGTTCGCAGCTTTCCTGTACTTTGCTGTCAATTACAGTATGTCACTGATTGCACGCAGGCTGGAAGTTCGTACACATTAAAGCTCGTGATACTCATCAGGGTTGCCACTAGTTGGAACGCACGGTTAGTACAGCTTGTATCTCTTTAATCAATTGCTTCAACGCTTCTCCCTGATAACGGCCAGACCGATAAACCAGCTCTAGCTGACCCTGGAGCACGTCGCACAAAATAGGTACAGTGCAAAATTGTGAGTGATCCAATTCTGTTGCAAGGGACTCCGTCTGTAGGGTTACGGCAAGTCCATCCTGCACCCAGCGCAGGATGGAAGGTATGGAATTGGTCTCCAAGACAGTTGCAAAGGGATACCCGTGATCACGGAAGCACTTCTCAATCAGTTTCCTGCCGGGATGACACTCTGGCTGCATCCCCCAGGGTACATGCCTCAATTCGTCCAGCGTAATGGAAGAACGGTTGGAAAACACATGCTCTACCGGAACAACAAGACAGTAGTTCTCCGTACGAAGAGGAAGCTGGACAAGCCTTTCATCCGTACCCGAATGCAGCGTGATGCCAACATCCACTCGGTTATCCAGCAGCTGTTCTGTGACTTCAAATGATGGATGGATGTGCAAGCTGACTCTAGGAAATGACTGATGAAAATGGATAAACATTTCTTGTAATGGTTCCTCCAGCTCCGGTAATGCGATACCAATCCGCAAACTCCCGCGTTGCTCGGTGCGCAACTCCTCAATGGAAGCCTTTGCTTGCTGTAAATCCTTGAGCGCATGTGCACTGTGTTGCAGCAACAATTTCCCGGCATCTGTCATCTTAATTTTCTTGCCTGCACGGTCAAAAAGAGTCATGCCCAATTCCTCTTCCAACGCCTTAATTTGCAAGCTAAGTGTGGGTTGGGAGATTCCGATCTTTTCCGAAGCTTTCGTAAAATGCAGTTCCTCGCATACCGCAATGAAGTATTGAAGCTGACGTATCTCCGTCTTCCTTCTCTCCCTTCGAGAATCCCCAGAATGATTGCATAAAAGGTCAAAAGAAGCGCAAAATCGGATCAAACCGGTTCGCGCTTCTTCTTCAGGTTATTGCGCTTTTTTAGATTATTGGGCTACTTCTGCTTTTTCCGCAGTCAACGTAATATTCGCAAACGTGTCTGCATCATACTCCTTGCCACGGGTAATATCGTAATTGGCTACCCGATTATTCACTGCCTCCAACGAGTAACGGAATAACGTCGGTACAATGGGTGCCTCCTCGCTCATATACGCCTGCCACTGATTGTATATATCTTTACGATAATTGTCGTCAAAGGCTTTCACAGACACCCCTTCCTGCAACAGCTTATCATTCTCTTCACTGGTAAAGCGCGAGTAGTTAAAGCTGGCTCCGCGTCCATACAGCCCACTAGGGTTTACATCTGTACCTGTACTCCATGCGCCGCCAAAAATATCAATGCCAGGGTCATCCTTCTGCACACGGTCATAGAAAGAATTGAACTCAAGCAGACGGCCGTCCACCAGCTCGACATGAAGCCCGACATCCTTCCAATTTTGCAAATAAAACTTCGCCAGCGATTCGGCTGTCGCATCCCCGCTCATTGCCGCATAATGGAGCACCAGTTCCTTGCCCTTAGGGTCCTCACGGTATCCATCTCCATTGGTGTCCACATACCCTGCCTCGTCCAGCAGCTTTTTTGCCTTGTCCGGATCATACGCAATGCCCTTCGCATTCACATCATGATATCCCTTAAAGGCGGGCGGGACCAAGGATGTCGCAGGAGTCCGAAGCCCATGATAGAGCTGCTTGCCAACCTGCTCGTTATTCAGCGCATAGCCGAGGGCCTGACGTAATGACTTGTTCGCCAGCTTGGCGTTCGGGTCCATGATATTTAGACTCTTGGCCTGATCGAATTTGCCCATCTTAAAGCCTACATAGCTATAAGATAATTCCTCCTGACCGAGAAACTGTACATTTTTTGGATTGCTGGCCTCATTGTAACGGGTGGTTGGATAGCTGGCCCAGTCGACTTCTCCACTTTTCAGCGCCTCGGTAATGACATTCGGGTTCACCACCTTCAGATGAAGGCCATCCAGCTTGGGTACACCGTGAAAATAATCCTCATTTTTGACAAATTCCACAGATTCACCTGTAACCATGGATTTAATTTTGAACGGCCCATAGCCAATCGGATTTTTACGGACAGGGTCTGATCCGGCCATATCTTTCACGGGGATATTCTGAAACACCTTTTTCTCCAGGGGGGTAGACCAAAGTCCCGATTTCACCGAAGGATTAGGTTCCTTGAAATGAATGGTAACCTCTTTCTCATTGAGCACTTTGATGCCAGAAATGGTTTTGGCCTTACCCGAGTGATAATCTTCCATACCCATAATATTCGTCATAAAACTATCATAACGCGGACCTTCGTAGTCTTTATGACCGATCACTTCATAGGAAAAAGCATAGTCCTCCGCCGTTACGGGATTACCATCCGTCCAGTTCAGTTTGGGATCAATTTTCACAGTCACCGCCTTATTGTCTGGAGAAAAGGAAATCGTCGCCGCCCCTTTATTGTCAATATTCAGATTGGAGTCAATCGAAAACATAGAAGGGTAAAAAAACTGGAAGACTTCAAAATCAGGATTGCCATCATAAAATACAGGATTCAGAATGCCTTCAAAGGGGGTATCAGACACGAGTGCATAATTGATGATGCCACCCTTAATCGGTGCCTTATCGTTCTTGACCGCCTTCGCCAGCGCTGTCGCATTCACCTGTTTGCTGTCGGACCCTGAGCCGCCTGTACCGTCAGACGATTTCCCTCCATTTGAAGCGGAAGGCGAACCGCTGCATGCCGCCAATGAAAGTACTAAAATTGCAGATAGAACAGGCAGAATCCCTTTTTTCCAGTGTTTAACCATTGTAAATCCCTCCTTGTCATTGTCCTTATCCTTGAACTTCAGTTAACCCAATCGTTGTCTGGCATCCGTGGCGCGTTTGAGCGCCTGGCCAATAAAGTTAATCGCCAGCATTAACACCAAAATAAGCAGTGAGGCAGGTAACCACATCCACCAGCTATTCTGCAAAACATCCGGGTCATTGGCATAACTCACCAGTGTACCCAAGCTTGGCGTAGATTCCGGTAAGCCAAAGCCGAGATAAGAAAGCCCGGTCTCAATCCCGATATTTCCCGCGAGACTGAGGGTCAGATTGACGATCACGACCGAGCTAAGATTGGGCAGCACGCCAAACCAGATGATTTTCCAATTGGGTGTGCCAAGGGTTTTGGAAGCCTGCACATAATCCAGTTCGCGCTCCGACAACACTTTGGCCCGGATCAGGCGTGCTTTTCCAATCCATAAAAAGGCAGTCATGATAAAAATAAAGGACCCTATGCCGCTTTTGGGTACAATGCTGACAAATACGATAACCAGCATCAAGAATGGAAGCACCAGGATAAAATCAATGATTCGCATGATGATGTTATCGACCATTCCCCCATAAAAACCAGCCAGTAAACCTAATGTTAAGCCAATAGCGGCGGATAACAATGTAATCGTAAAGCCAATAGTGAAGGAATTGCGGGCTCCAATGACCAGTTGGCCGAAAATATCTCTGCCCGCTCGATCTGTCCCCAGCCAATGCACTGAGCCTGGAGCTTCACGAATCGCGCCCAAATCGACCGTCGTGACTACATCCTGATTTACAAACAGGACAGAGGCATATATAAAGATCAAGAACAGAATCACAAAGCCAATGGAAACCAAGGCCATTTTGTCACGCACCAGCTCACGACGCAGTACAGACCAACTGGATGGTGATTTATGAATGATTTCCGGCGTGAAGACCTCCTCCACCTGTATAGACACCATAATCCCTCCCTTTCTCTAGACTTGTTCGCTATTCAATTCGAATGCGGGGATCGACCTTGCTCAGGATGACATCAGATAAAAGGGTCCCTAATAGTGCCAAGAAGCCAGAAATCATGACCAGCGCGTTCACGACTGAAAAGTCCCGTTGAGTGATGGACTGAAGAAATAATTGGCCCAACCCCGGATAACCGAAAATAGATTCAAGAAAAATGTTGCCTGCAATGACTCCCGTCAGGTCATAGCCCAAAAAGGCAGCAATCGGCAATAGAGAGTTTTTGAAAATATGTCGGGAATAAATTTTACCTTCGGGCACCCCTTTGGAACGCGCTGTTTTCACAAAATCCTTCAGTCTTGTGTCAATGACCTCATTGCGCAAATACTGAATCGTAGCCGTTGTACTGAGCAATGCGCCTGTAACCGCCGGTAAAATGAGATGATACGACTTGTTCACGTAATATGACCATGCCCCCGGCTCCACACCTACATCCACACTGCCGCTGGTTGGAAACCAGCCGAGCCTGAAGCCGAATACATACAGCAGCAGCAACGCGAGTATAAATAGAGGTGTCGCAAAGCTGAGATAGGTATAGCCCACTACAGTTTTGTCCAGCAGACTATGCTGATAACGACCGCTGAGTACGCCGAGCGGGATGGCGATCAGATACGTCAGAACCAGAATGACTACGCCCAGAAAGAACGTGTTCCCCAGACGGCTGCCAATCAGATCGGTAACGCTAATTTTATGTACATAAGATTTGCCCAGATCCCCGTGAGCAAGCTGGACGAGCCAGTTCCCATACTGCATCCACACCGGGTCATTCAGTCCCAGTCTTTGTCGCTGCTCTTCCAGTGCGGCCGGATTCAGATTGGGTGTCGAAGTAATAAGTCCTGTCAGGGCATCCCCCGGCATAGCCTTAGCCAGGAAAAATATAAGCACGCTCAGTGCAAAAAGTTGAGGGATCATAACCAGTAGCCGACGCAGTGTAAATTTCCACATTTCTGTACCCCCCTTATGGTAGCGCGACTTGATGGGATGGACTTACTGATTTTAGTGCAAACGGTTTTCCACTCGCGTCTAGATGTTTGGGTAGCTCTGTTTTGTAGGAGGATAAAAGCATTCGCCTTTTCTTGGCATTTTCCAGTCGTTTTGTAGGATCAATATTGGGAATGGTTGCAATGAGGCGCTGGGTATACAGATGCTGTGGACGCTCATAAATGTCTTGCTCGCTCCCCTGCTCCACTAGACGTCCCCGGTACATAATACCGATTTGGTCACACATATGGCGGATAATACCCAAGTCATGACTAATGAACAAATACGTTAAATTAAACTCCCGCTGCACATCCTTCATAAAATTAAGCACCTGTGCCTGCACGGAAACGTCCAGCGCCGACACCGGCTCATCTGCAATGATCAGTTTGGGGTTTAATGTCAGCGCACGCGCGATCCCGATCCGCTGCCGCTGCCCCCCGGAAAATTCATGCGGATATTTGTAGGCTTCATCGGCGTTTAAGCCGACCCTTTCCAGCAACGTCTGTACTTTCCTTCGTTCTTCCTCACTGCTCAGCCTTTCAAAATTTCGCAGCGGTTCAGCAATGACATCCAATACGCGCTTACGCGGGTTGAGCGAAGAGTATGGGTCCTGAAAAATCATCTGAATGTCTCTACGCAGTGGATGGCGATTGTTACGGCTCAGAGCTGCAAGGTCCTTTCCTTTAAACAGAATCCGTCCGTTCGTCAGCTTATTTAGACCGATGATCGTCCTGCCTGTCGTCGTTTTTCCACAGCCGGATTCTCCCACCAGCCCGTATGTCTGGCCTGCCTCAATGCTGATCGACACGCCATCCACTGCTTTCACCTGATCGATAACACGCTGGAAGAAACCACCGCGCACCGGATAGTGGACCCTCAAATCATTTAACTCCAGTAGTGCCATGAGCAGCCTCCCCCTTTGCCTCGTCTTCAAAATGAAAATGCTGATAACATGTACAACGGACCCAATGTCCAGGGGAAATTTCATTTAGTTGGGGATGGTCTTCATGCGCTCTCTCCTGAATCCAAGGAATACGCGGAGCAAAGCGGCAGCTATTGCGGGGGATATCTTGTAATGAGGGAACAATACCGCTGATGACATGCAATGATTCCCCCTTGGTATGCGATCCCGGCATAGAAGCAAGCAAAGAACGCGTATACGGATGCTGTGGATGCCTGAATAATTCAAAAACATCAGCGCTCTCCACGATTTCTCCGGCATACATGACCACCACGCGGTCGGCTACTTCTGCCACAACACCAAGATCGTGCGTAATCAGTATAATTCCGCTCCCAGTCTCCTGTTGAAGCTGTTTGAGCAAGTCGAGAATTTGCGATTGGATCGTTACATCGAGCGCAGTCGTCGGCTCATCTGCAATAATAAGAGAAGGTCGGCAAGCTATGGCAATCGCGATCATCACACGCTGCCGCATCCCTCCTGACAGTTCATGCGGATACTGCTCATACACACGCACAGGATTCGGTATATCTACACTTTCCAGCAACTCCAGCACACGTTCCCTTTTTTGCTTCGTAGATAGTGACGTGTGATAATCAAGATTTTCCTCAATCTGCTTGCCAATGCTCATCAACGGGTTGAGTGCTGTCAGCGGGTCCTGAAAGATCATGCCAATGCCCGCTCCGCGGATTTTGTTCATTTGCCCTGAAGAAAGACGGTTCAGGTCCGTGCCTTTAAAAAGGACCTCTCCCTCTACACGCGTGCGTTCCATGTCATGCAGTTGCGGGATCGAAAGCGCCAGCGCGCTTTTGCCACAGCCGGATTCTCCAACTACAGCCAGCACTTCATTGGGGTTGACCGTCAGATCTAGATGGTCGACTGCGGGGTGATATTGATCCTTGATGCGAAAAGATACGGATAATCCTTTAATTTCCAACACGGGTTCGGTATTCAATGCGTGCTTCCTCCATTCTCCATGGTCTTGTCCCGCTTATTCTCACCATGTTTGATGTTTAAAACCTCTCATGAACATTACATACCGTTTTTGTCGGAATAATTTGAATACATCCTATCACCAGTATATGGATATATCAATTAAGATTATGCTATCAACATCATTTAAAAAATCAATGATCCAGCAGTAGCGCGGTCTTTCTGGCACAAAATGTAATGAAATAACCAACCACAGGTTAATTTTCATCACAAAAAAAGTCGTTTGATCCCTCTGCAGGGATCAAACGACTAACTAACACCGGCTCACATTGAGCTCCTGACGATAATTACGAAGCCGCTCCATAGGAGCCAGACTTGAACGTTCTAGGATCATACCATTTGTAGCCTGCTGCCGGAGCAGCCCAAGGCTCAGCCTGCGGTTCCGTGGAAGCCGCAGGCTCCTCGAATGGCAGAAGCTTCGTTGGTTGATCCAGAGTCAAACCTGCCACATCGGACAACTTCGTGTAGTCCTGCTTCCATGCAAGCCATTGGACCGTTTGTACCAGGAAGGTGGAATCATCCACTTCCTTGAAACCATCATATGTCTTCTTCGACTGTCCATTTTCCTCACGCACATATTTCGGTGTAGCATCTTCTACAGGGGAAGAATCACCGATAAACGCTGCCTTGCCTTGACCTACCTTGGAGATAGCGGCATAAGGTCCTTCCGCACGGCCCCCGCCGTTATAAACTCCCTGATCTACAGCATTCCCCCATTTTTTCGTGCCTGAAGGGATATAAGCAATGCCTTTAGCTTTGGTAGGATCAATAATAGCCAGCGTAGATCCTGCATGCATCGCAATCGAGCGCACACCCTTGGTAATGCCGAAAGATTGATCTGCGGCTACAATGTCGGTAGCATTCACGTCACCAAGCGCATTATAACGGAAACGAACGCCAAAGTTGGTCGCCAGCCAATCGGAGCTTGTTAATCCTTGCATCGCCGGTGATGCAGCCTCTTCTGCAGTCATGCCTTTGGCTGGATTAGTATAGGCTCCACGACGGTAGCCATTCATAACTTCGGAGGAATCCCAACGGTTTTTGTTACGGTCCGCATTATAATGATCGGAGATGAAGAAGACGCTCCCCCCGTTATTCACGTATTGCAGCAGGGCAGCCTGCTCGGATGCCTTAAAGGCAACATTCGCTTCACCAATAATGAACACATCATATTGGCGCAACTTGTCATATGTTATGGCCTGCTCTCCATAAGTAAAAGGAATGGGACGATTCAATTGGTCTACCGTAAAGCCTACATTACGCAGTCCATTGGCAAAGTCGGAGAAGGCGCCTTCAATGACCCAATCTGCTGCACCAGCGGTCTGTGCGTGCGTATTATCGAACAGCACCTTTTTGCCTTTTCCATCCGGCAGTGTAGTACCGGGTTGACCCGGGTTGCCAGGTTCAGGTTCGCCAGGTTCACCTGGTTCCCCCGGCTCGCTTCCGCTCACCAGTTCAACAGCGCTCGGGCTTTTGACTCCACCAAAATTATTGTAGGCGCCGAGTGTACCCGTCACACGAATTTTGCTGCCGATCAGCTCAGGATGGCCTGATAGCCCATATTGCCCTCTGTACGCTGAAGTCAGCTGTACATCCAATAGATTAGACGTATTACGTTCATTTGCCTGGTCGGCAATCAGTACGTTAAAATCATTCGCGAACGGAGAAGAAAAGTTAGCCGTTTTCGATCCGGTAGCATGTCCGACGATGTAGCCTTCCACCGTCACCGTACCTCCACTGCTTTGGCCCTGAAGTGCTTCGGCTACTGTCAATGCTCCCTCTGCCTTGACCTGACCGAATGGAACGAAGATCCCGATCAGCAGTGATGCGATCGCTGCTAGATGCAGCATCCCTTTTAAGCGTGAACCTGTTAACCGCAAGCCTTTTACCATACGTCAATATCCCTCCTATGATTTCCATAAATGTACTTGTCCTCTATCAGATTAGCCGCCAATCTTCTAATTCCTTCCTGATTTCATCCATAATTATGTAAACTTTAATCTTTTTTATTGGAAATGCACCTGTTTCAGGATTTTGCAAAATTCGATTCCAGTCGCTCCAAAGCGCAATATCTAGACGAACTAGGCCATTTCGATCTATATATTGTTCATTGGAAGTCGCTTATTGGATTTTTGCAAAATCCTCGTTTATGTAAAAATTGAACCCTGTGATTGACACCGAGCACGTCATACATTACGCTAAGAAAGACATGTAGAACGGTATACGCGAATGAAGATGACGGGAGAGTCTGTCCAGGAGGCTTACACTCTGGCGGCACCGAAGGAGCAAGACGCCAGCACCCGGCTGGCGGATAATCTCTCAGGTCCATGTATCGTCATCTGACGCAACTCTGGAGAGAGCGCAAGCCACCCAAGGGGTAAGGCGGTAAGAACACCGCACGAAACTCTCAGGTAACGAGGACAGAGATAAGGGAAACTTCCTTATCCTGTCCTTTTTTGTGCTCACATTGTGCGTCAGCATTAGGAACCGTCATAACCGCGCAAAGACGCGGAAATACCATATAGTATGGTATTAGAACATACAGGGGGCCACACCATGCGTTTCAAAGATGTATTTTCTATTATCGGCCCGGCCATGACCGGACCTTCCAGTTCACACACCGCAGGCGCGGTGCGACTCGCACGCGTTGCCCGGCACTGGCTCGGGGCGCAGCCTGACCGTGCCCGTATGACACTGTACGGCTCCTTTGCCGATACGTATAAAGGACACGGTACGGATCTGGCGCTCATCGCAGGACTGCTTAATTACGATACGGACGATCACCGGATTCCAGATGCCGAGCAATGGGCCGAGCAAGCCGGGATGACCGTGGAATTCGCCGTCAGTGGACTCCCCGCTCCTCATCCGAACACCGTCCGTTTCGAGTTGTGGAAGGGCGAGGATCAGCGCACACTGCTGGGCTCCTCCATCGGCGGCGGCAGCATCCATGTCCAGCAACTCAACGAATTCCGGGTCAATCTGACCGGGGAGCTGCCTACGCTGGTGCTTCTCCACTCGGATAAGCCCGGTACATTGGGCGCAATAACTTCAGCGCTGGGCGCGGCCCACATTAACATTGCCTATATGCACGTAGATCGCAAAGGCCGGGATGGTGAAGCACTCACCGCCATTGAAACGGACAGTTCTGCTCCAGCTGAACTGATTGCGGAACTGCGTTCTTTACCTCATATGTATGAAATTAAGATGATTAATTTGAAAAAAGGAGCTGAATCCGATGCGGTTTAGCCATCTGCATGAGATCAGCGCTTTATGCGCTGAAGAATCCACCACGATTGGCCGCTTGATGATTCAAGAGCAGGTACAAGAAACGAATACAACGGAGGAAGAAATCTTTCGCCAAATGTCTGATTATTATGAAATCATGAAGGAAGCCGTTCATCGCGGTCAGACACAAGACACCGTATCCCGCAGTGGATTGACGGGCGGCGACGGCAAGCGCCTGGCCGAGTATCTGCGGTCAGGGGAGACCTGCTCCGGTGATGCCTCCGCGCTCGCCATGGCTTATGCCCTCTCCGTGTCGGAGGTTAATGCATCCATGGGTCGCATTGTCGCCACTCCTACCGCAGGCTCATGTGGGGTTATCCCTGGTGTGTTCATCAGTGCGCAGGAACGGTTCGGCTGGGATGATGAGCATATGGTGAACGGCCTATTCGCCGCTGGAGCCATTGGCTACGTGATCGCCAACAACTCCTTCATTTCTGGCGCGGAGGGAGGCTGTCAGGCTGAGATTGGCTCAGCTATCGGGATGGCCGCTGGCGCTATGGTCGAGCTACGCGGTGGTACGCCTGAACAGGCTGTTCACGCCGTGGGCCTCGCTCTTAAGAACACGCTCGGCCTGATTTGCGACCCCGTCGCCGGACTCGTGGAGATTCCGTGCATCGTGCGCAACGGCCTGGGAGCCGTGACTGCGCTTGCCGCAGCGGACATGGCTTTGGCGGGTGTGCGCAGCGCTATTCCGTCTGACGAAGTCATTGACGTGATGCTTGAAGTCGGCAGCGCGATGCCGTCGAAGCACCGCGAGACCGCCAAAGGCGGCTTGGCTCAGACGCCGACTGGCAAGCGTTTGACCGAATCACTTACACGCAACGCATCAATCAAGAAGAATAAGTCGTAATTTCTAAGCTTTAAACCAATTACTTTTCCTCTATAAAACAAGGCGACTACCTCTCCCCTACATTGTCCTAGGGAAAGAGAATTCGCCCTTATAAAGAAAAGAGCAAGCATATCGTCGCTGGACGTATGCTTGCTCTTTTTCTTTTTAGTCGGGTTACAGATTACTGAACGGTTACCTGTATCTTCGTCATTTTACCTGCATATTTCACAGTAATTACTGCTTTGCCCTTGCCCTGTGCCTTAATGTTACCGTCTTTGACGGTCGCCACAATAATTCTGGACGAGGACCAGACAGCAGGTTTGGAAACATCCTTCTCCGACTCATCCTTATACGTGGCTGTAGCCGTAACTTTGGCCAGCTGCCCTGCCTTCAAAGTCAAGGCGACTTCGTCCGTTTGCAGGTATTTAAGCGTATCAACATCAACAGGTACGCTAATCACCTTACCGCCAAACTTCGCCTGAATGTTAGCCTTACCGTAGCTGACCGCGGTAACCTGACCCTTTTTGACGGTGGCTACCTTATAGTTGGACGTTTTCCATTCAGCTTGGGTTGTAACATCCTTTTCTTTGCCGTCACTGGATTTAACTACAATCGCAATCGTTTTTTGATCCCCGGATTTTAGTGATAACGCAATGGCATCCGCTTCAATCTTTTGCGCTACGTCCACTTCTACCGTAAACGTAATGGTTTGCTTGCCATATGAAGCAGTGACCGTTGCCTTACCGCTTGCATTCGCTTTAATCAAACCTTCGCTAACTTCAACTACTTTTACATTACTAGTAGTCCAAGTGGCGTCCTTGGTTACGTCTGTTTTTGTGCCACCACTCTTAACGCCTGTTACTTTCAGCTGCTTTGTTTCCTGAGCACCAAGCGCAATCACACGCGAGTCTGTTTCCAGACGGTCCACAAGGCCCACTTGTACGTTTATTGTCAGTTTTTTGCCGTTATAGGTCGCTGTAATAACCGCTTTACCGGCTGCTTTACCCGTAATCGTTCCTTTGGATACAGAAGCAATATCTTCCGCGCTTGAAGCCCACTCCGCATCCTGTGTCACGTCTTCCTTGCGTCCATCCGCATAAGTAGCCGTCAGAGTTGCAGTATAGTCCTCATTAATATCAATCGTTGCCGTTTTGGAAGACAAAGACAGATCACCAGGCACATTTACGGATACTGTAGCTGTAGCTGTTTTGCCGCCATAAGAAGCTGTGATCGTAGCCTCACCTGTTTTATAACCTGTGACTTCCCCCGCGCTGACAAAAGCGATATCTTCATTGCTGGATTTCCACTCTGCCTTACTTGTGATATCTTCTTCCGTACCTGTTACGTACGTTGCAGTCAGCTTGAGCTTTTTGGATTCCTTGGCGTTCAAGCTCAGCTTGTCCTCGCTCAAATCCAGAAATCTAGAGGTTTCGACATCTGTCTTGATCGAAACTGTCTTATCTCCATACTTAGCAGTCACTGTAGCTGAACCCGCTCCAATGGCCATAATCGTTCCTTTATTCACCGTTGCAACTTTTTCATCGCTTGATGCCCAAGTAGCTTTATCTGTGATATCCGTTACTGTTCCATCCGGGTAGACAGCAGATACCTGAATTTTTTTAGATTCATCCAAACGGAGAAAAATATTGGTTTCGCTGGCTTTCAGCTTATTCGTCTGATCTACATCCACCGCAATCGTAGCGGACATCGTGCCATATTTACCTGTGATCGTCGCCTTACCCGCGCTATAGCCGGTAATAGTGCCTTTCAGTACATCTGCCACAGCTGCATTGCTGGAGCTCCACTCAGCAGACTCTGTCACGTCCTGTACCGATCCATCCGGGAACGTTGCTGTCAATTTAACCTTCTCTGTATCCTTCAACAAAAGAGAAACCTCTGATGAACTGACATCGAGACGTTTAACCTGCTCTACCTGTACAGCAATCGTTACAGTCTGTTGACCATAAACAGCCTTAATATTAGCTGTACCTGCTCCCTGAGCAGTAACCAATCCGTTGACTACAGTCGCTACCTTTTGGTTATCCGAGGTCCAGGTCGCATCACCTGAAACCTGAGCTGTCGTATTATCACTATAAGTCGCTGTCAAATCAATCTGTCCTGTGCCGCTCGAACGTAAGTTCAGGCTTTGTACATTGGATGTCAGCGCCTTAACCTTTTTCGTAACATGTACCTGAACCGATTGTACCTTCTCTTTATAGGTCGCTACCACGGTCGCTTCCCCTTCAGCTTTGGCTGAAACCGTACCGTTATACACTGTAGCGATAGCTGTATTATCACTTTTCCAATCCGTGCTTACGGTTACATTCGAGGTCGTCCCATCGCTAAAAACAGCCGTAGCCGTCAGCGCAGCCGTATCTCCCTGCTGCAAAGTTACCTCGTTAGAGGAAAGGACAATCTTGGAAAGCACCGCATCTGCTGCAGATGCAAACCCTGCATATGATGTAAAACTTGAAATCAGGATGACCAACGCCAGAAATCCGGACCATCTATTCTTCAAAATCTAATTCCCTCCCATTTCAAAACTTAAATTAAGGATTTCGCAAAATCCTTATACCTACGTTTTATGTCGTCATATGGAAAAGAATAGTTTAGGCTTCAAGGGAAATTTGGTCCTTATTAACTAGATCATTTCTGATAAAGATTTAGACATTACAATTTGTGTATCTTCAGGGCCATAGTGAAGAGTTTTCACAACAGATCCACAATCCCGCATTTATAAACAGCTATAAGCTGCCGCGCGAACTCTCAAATGATGATACTCTTCCATATTGGGATCGAGCTGATGCATATATACGACGGAGAATTGTTCGCTCGGATCTATAGAAACCCAGGTGCCTGCCATTCCCGTCCAGCCAAATTCTCCAATCGAGCTGTTTGCATGCCCAACCGCTTTATCCATTAACGTGCGCACACCAAGTCCATAGCCATAACCTGTATGGTATGAATTGGTGAAATCCGATAGTTGAGCTGTATTCAGATGATTGGTGCGCATTAAATCAATGGTTTTTCTCCCCAATAAGTTCACACCGTTTACCGTGCCGCCATTTGACATCATTTGTGCAAATGTGAGGTAATCTTTGACTGTCGAATATAAACCTGCGCCTCCGCCTTCATATATAGCATCTGGCTGATGATATTCATCCAGGAAACCCTCCATTTTTTCAAGTTTTCCGGCGTCTTTCCGTTGATACATGGAGGCCATCCGCGATTCAATATCTCCACGATAACGGTAACCTGTATTGTTCATTCCAAGTGGATCAAAGATTTCATCCTTTAAAAATTGTCCTACTGATTTACCTGAAATCACTTCAATAAGGCCTGCAACAAAATCATGTCCATATCCGTATAACCAGCGTGTTCCGGGCTCAAACGCAAGTGGAACTTCAGAAAGCGCTTCAATTTCTGTGCGTAGGTCATATTTCCCCTGCTTTTCCTTTAATCCTGCAATGGCCTTCTGCATAGCCTTTCCTGTTTCTGAAGACTCGGAAGCGTAAGGAAGACCCATACTCATATTGAATATATGCTTAATTAAAATGGGATTCTCTGCCTTATCCACGTAGGTGTATCCGTTAAGAGCGGTTTTGAATACATGCGCATTACGATATTCGGGAAAATATTCATACAAGGGTTCATTCAACAAAAATTGCCCACGTTCGTACAGCATAAGTGCAGCCGCACAGACAACAACCTTTGTCATGGAAAACAAGCGATACACTGTATCCTCAGTGATTGGCTTTCCGGCTTCCAGATCAGCATATCCATGATACCCTTCATACAACACTTCACCATTCTGGGCAATGGCACAACCGCAACCTGCCGGCCCATTTACTATAAATTGTTGCAATAGCTGATCTACCTTGTCAAAACGAGACATATTCATCCCTCCTATTTTTCCTTCAAAAGAAACAAGCTTCCCCTCGCGCTCTAATTCTTGTTCCAACAAGTTCAGCCTGATTTCTTGTAAGCGCTTATTCCCTCGCATTTATTTTAACGGTAAACTTGGTAAATACATAGATTATTTATCATAATCAGATGGCTTTACATTAACAGCTCAGCCACCGTTTCCTTCCAGCGATGAATCACCGATTCCGGTTCCTTGAGACGAACCGTGACACCTGTCAAAATATCCGCATATTGGGCCGAATCCTCTCTGGCTGCAAAAACATGAGCCGCAAATCGCTCACGTACATGCTTGGCTCCGGGCAAAGCAGGCAGATGTTCCAGTGACAACCGCACATAATGCGCCTTCCCCCCGGTAAACACCGCAAGCGTCGCCTTCCCAGTGCGGATCATGTTGCCCGTCGTGGTTGTACCCGGCCATAGGGCCAGACGCAAATTCCCCTCGTCCAGCGCTACAACTTCGCCCACACTAATCATCGCTATGTGCGGCCACTGATCTTCCGTGACCGTCAGCAGCATCATGGCTTCATGCTGCTTGTTCTCCAATGCCTTGCCGTCCAGTAGCGTGAACAGTTCCTTACCGATCCTTGGTGTCTGCATGAAGTATAATCCCCTTTACTTTTGGCCTATAACTTCAAAGTACCATAATTTACGGCTACTTACGAACGACCCTATAACCGCTCTGGAATAGGAGGAACATGAGCAGCATTCGGAATATCTTTGGGGTTTACCTTGAACGCCGATTTATACTTTGCTGGATCCGTAATGCTATCCGGTTCTGAGGTTCGCCATGTGAACAGGCATACAGGGCACAACAAAACCTCCCAGGCATCTTTAACCGGCGAATGGGAAACAACTTCTGAACGATTGGACTCACAACGGGGACAAATATGCATCTGTCAGCACTCCTTTAATCTTTCTTTGTTTTTTAAAAATATTTAGCGAAGCATTTGGCTCAACTTTTTCTCCCATTCCGCTACACCCAGCGGGGAATCGAGCGGCTGCGAGTAATGGCCTCTAATATCCGGTGCTACAGGTGTCGTCGCATCCAGTATCATTTTGTGCGTCATACCTGCCGGATCAGAGCCGGGGTCAAGCGGTAAAATAGACAAGCCAGGAACAATGACAGCATCATGCTTTGGATGAAGCTTGGTGGATAAAGCCCACATGACTTGCGGCAGATTGAACGGATCGACCCCCTCGTCCACCACAATCACCAGCTTGCAATACCCCAATCCATGCGGAGTCGTTAACGCACGCATTCCCACAGCCTTCGCAAAGCCGCCATACCGGGTTTTCGTGGAAATAATAGCGACCAGCCCATGCGTATACATAGCATTAACGGCTACGATTTCATTAGGAAAAGCATCCTTAAGCTGCTGAAACAACGGTACACTTGTATTCACACCGATCATATAATCCGTTTCCGTCCAAGGCATCCCGATGTACAGATGCTCAAAGATAGGCTGTTTGCGGTGATATACACGATTAATCTGGATGACTGGCATCGCGCGACCGCCGGAATAGTGACCTGTGAATTCACCGAATGGACCTTCATACTCACGTTCACCTGCCAACACTTCGCCCTCCAAAATGACCTCGGCTCCCCAAGGCAGATCCAGATCTGCGTCCTTCGCTTTGACCACACGATAAGGCTCACCCTGAATGGCCCCAGCCATCTCATATTCGGATTGATCGTACAGCAGCGGTGTAGAAGCAGCCGTTGTAATCACAGGCTCACATCCGAGGGCAATAGCCACCTTCAGATTTTCGCCGCGTTCCTCAGCCTGACGGATATGGATCGCAATATCATGCTGTGGTACAGGCTGGATGCCCAAACGGTTCTTGCCTTTCACCTGCATCCGGTACAAGCCGACATTTTGCTTACCGTAGGTGTCCGGGTCATCCAGATCGCGTGAAACTAAAATCGCTTTGTCCAGATAAAATCCTCCGTCCCCCTGGTTCAAACGAAACAACGGCAAAATATCAAACAAATTAATATCCTCTGTAATCTCGACTTCATGAAAAGGAGCGGTTTCTTCCCGCTTCACGGGCACCGGAAATTGTTCATAGCGTCTGGCGAATTCAAAAAACTGCTCCTTCAGCGGCGTATTTTTTGGCATTCCCATCATAAGGGCATGATTGGGCCAGGAGCCCATCACATTCATTGCAATACGAGCATCCGTATATCCATAGATATTATTGAAAAAGAGAGCAGGTGTCTTATCTCCAAGATTGCTTAATGCTTTGTTAGCTGCCGCCAGGTCTGGCTCCGGCTTTACCTCGTCGCTGATCGTGAGTAGTTGTCCCTCCTTTTCCAAGGTGTTTAGAAAATCGCGAAAGTCTTTATAAGCCATCATTCATTCTCCTTCGTCTTTCGATTTCTCAATTCTGGTGCAGTCTGGAGTCAGTTTGCTTCATTCCATCCCATCGTTTGGCTGCGGTTGTGACGATACCGAACTGATCTAATACGCGAAAAACAATATGATCTACCAATTCCTCGATACTTGCAGGATGATTATAAAAGGCAGGCATCGGCGGCAGGATCGTCACGCCCATACGTGACAGCTCCAGCATATTTTCCAGATGGATACTGCTTAATGGTGTTTCCCTGGTCATGAGCAGTAGCTTCTTTCGCTCCTTCAGCATCACATCCGCTGATCGGGTGAGCAGGTTGTCCGCCATACCGATACGAATAGAGGCAAGAGTCTTCATGCTGCAAGGAGCGACGACCATACCGTCTACCCGAAAGGAGCCGCTGGAAATACGCGCAGCCTGATCCTTATACGAGTAGACTGCATCCGCCATTGCCTCCACTTCCTTCACCGTATAGCCTGTCTCATAGGGAATGTTCGCAATAGCCCACGGGGATAGTACCAGATGGCTTTGAACTCCAGCCTCTCGTAATTGTTGCAATATACGGATACCAAAGATCGACCCTGTCGCTCCCGATATTCCTACAATCATTTTTTTCATATGTCCCCTCCTTCCACTCCATCGTTTTATGTTCACCCATGCATTACTGTCAAAAATTATACGCCTGTTCCCTGCACACGAAAAATATATATAATATATGTAATACATACTTTAAAAGTATCCTAATTGAAGCGTTGTTTAGAAATAAGGAGGAATCCCAATGGATATGAAGCATCTGCATTACTTTTGTGTCATCGTGGAGGATGGGCAAATCACCAAGGCTGCCAGAACGCTCAACATGGCCCAGCCTCCACTGAGTCAACAACTCAAAAATATGGAGGACGAGCTTGGCGTAAAGCTGATTTACCGTGAAGGAAAGAAGTGGGAAGTTACCGAGGCCGGGTATACACTGTATACACGCGCCAAACGATTATTGGCTGAAATGGAGGACACCTGTAGAGAAATTGGGGAGTTTGAAAACAAAGTAACCGGCACACTTGCTATAGGCACGTCATCCGCCTGTATGTCTCTGATTACTGAACAACTCAGCCGCTTTCATCAGGATTATCCAGAGGTATACATTAAAATAGGACACGGAGACACACATCATCTGGAAGAGCTGCTGCACCAAAATAAAGTGGATCTGGCCCTGTTGCTGCTTCCGGTAGATGACAAATCGTACCATTCAATTGAGTTGGAGGGCGTTTCCTTTGTTGCCGTACTTCCGTCTGAATGGGCAGATCGTCATCCCAGTGGGGAAATTACGTTACAAGAAGCTGCCAACTATGACCTCTTGCTGGGACGCCGAACAGAGGGACACGGACTATACGAAACCGTCATACGCAAATTTCAGGAACACCATCTTGTTCCGCGCGTCGTATTGGACTGTCCTGAAATATCGACCATTCTCTCGCTCGTTTCCACAGGCATGGGAATTACCATCATTCCAGACGCTGGCTTGGGACAAGAATACGGGGACAGATTTCGCACACTCTCCATTAAGGAGCCGTTCCCCTTCACACGGCCTGCCGTCGTATGGCGCAAGGATCGTTATTTATCCAATGCAGCTCGCAAATTGGTTGAACTGCTACAAGCTGAAAACACAAAAAAGACTGTTCCCGAGTAGATGCTCTACCGCTCTACTCCTGAAACAGTCTGATGCTGGATAAACTTCCTTCATTCGGTCGTTGATATCGCCTTACTTGACTCCCTGATGTCGATACTCGGTTGGAGTCATTCCACATTTGCGCCGGAATACCTGTGTAAAATGCCGCATATCCTGATAGCCGATCCGCTCTGAAATATCAGCCAGCCGCAAATGAGGATCACTGAGCAACCGCTTCGCCTCCTCCATACGCAAGGAAATGACGTAATCCTTATAGCCTTGTCCCGTCTTTTGCTTAAATAACTGGCTAAAATACACCGGATTTAAAAATACAATTGAGGCCACTTTTTCAAGTGACAGCTCCTCTGTAAAGTGAGCCCGAATGTATTGCAACGCCACATCTACCGTATGCATGCCTTTGCGGAGACATTCTCCTGTATCCGTTGCTGCGGCTGCAATCTCCTCTGGCGTACGTCTTAGCCGCGCCACCTCTTCAGGTATGGAAGCAAAATTGTGATGAACACCCGAACGTGTAATTTGTAGGGGCACCTTCACATAACGCTTCAAATGGGATTCGAGCAACGTCTCTAGCCGTGCGGCCTCTGCCTCACTCCTTAGCCTTGCAATGCCCAGCAGACTATGGCGGTCTAGACTAACGACAAAGCCGCTGCCCCCTGCCTCAACGAGTTCGGACAGTACATTTTCAATCATAAAATGCTCCAGATGTGTCTGCTTGTGATCAGGTTCCATACGAACCATGAAGAGATGGAATTCCGGATAATTTTCGACAAAAGGCTGTATATCCAGCTTACCTGTATCCAGTCCAAGGGCATAGCGTTGGAAAACGGCTTCACGCAAATAAACCATATTGGATTTGAGAAGCCTACCCTCGTTCGCCTGCTGCGAGGCCACAAGTGCCTCGGCTGCCAACATTTCAATGCATTCCAGCAGCTTTCTTTTACCAATCGGCTTTAACAGGTAGTCTTTGGCACCCAGCTTTACTGCTCTTTGTGCATAATGGAAGTCGGAATGGGCCGAAATGACAACCCACTGCAGATGAGGATGCTTTCGCTTAGAAATACGCATGAATTCCAGACCATCCATGCCAGGCATCAGGATATCAGTTAATACAATATCTACAGGATGCTCCGCCAGAATGCCTGCTGCTTCCTCGGTGGAAGCAGCGAGATGAATGCCGCAGGTGGGTAGAGCTTGGCCAATGGTACGCCGAATCCCCTGCCGTATCATACTTTCATCGTCAGCTATCAGAATATTCATGTTTCTCCTCCTTCTGTGGCAGAGGCACACTTACAGTGGCTGTTGTTCCGGCCCCAGGTGCGCTAGAGATCCGTAGGCCGTATTCTTCTCCGAACATGTGCCGTAGCCGTAAATTTAGGTTTTGCAGGCCGATGCCTCCCGCCTGCCCGCTGCCCGCCTGTTTGCCGGGTTCTGCCAAAGCGACCTGGACCACCTCCCATCGTTCGTACTCCATCCCTGCACCGTTGTCGATGATGTGCAGGCTCAATACACCCTCATATTCCTCCGCTCTGACGAGCAGCTTGCCACCTGTATTCGCATGAAGAGGCTCCAGTCCGTGCTTCACCGCATTTTCAATCAAGGGCTGTAAGGTCATTTTTGGCAAGCGGATATCCATCCATCGTTCATTAATGCTAATGTCTACAGATACCCTGCCCTCCAGCCGAGCTTGAATAATGGTGAGATAGTGGCCAACCTGCTCCACTTCTTCACGAAGGCTTACATCAGCCCCCTCTTCCCAATAGCTACTGTAACGGAACATATGGGATAAGGAGAGAATCACCTCTCCGAGCTGATCCTGTCCCTCTTCGTCCAGCATCCAATAGATCATATCCAGCGTATTATACAGAAAATGTGGATTGACCTGCGTCTGTAGCGCGTGTAGCTCCGCATTTTTTTCACTGACCGATGATATACGCACCAGTTCGATTAGCTCTGCAATTCGTCTTACCATATGGTTAAAGGAAGTAGCTAACTGATTGATTTCTTCATAGGATTTGGTGTTTACCGTATGGCGGAAATTCCCTGTCTCTACTCGCTTCATCTCCCGAATGACTCGCTTGAGCGGAAGGGAAATGCTTCTGGAGACGATGGACGCAATTAACGCCGACACAATAATAAGTATAGGTGCCACGATAAATAGGTACCTTTGATTTTGCACCAGCTCCACGTTCAGATCCTCACTAGGTGTCACACTAATCACAGACCAGTCGGCAAACGGCAACTTGGAAGCGATTACAACATTCTCATTACTTCGATTTACAATAACTTCCCCCTCTGGCACCTGCTGCTCTAGATTTCGCAAATCCGGTGGCGGATCAGGGGAAGTGGCCGACACAATTCGATTTTCATGACCCAGCAGATATACCTGACTATTGGTACCTAACCGCAAATTGTGGAGAGCCGACAAAACAGAACCCGGCTCAGCCTCAAACAGGACAATACCAATCGGCTTGTGCTCATCCAAATCATAGAGCTGCCGTCCAAACGCAAACACGGGTCTGGTTTCCACCTGATCAATGACAGAGTGAGGATACACGCCCAGCCATGCAATTTTTCCCGCCGACTTTCGAATTTCCTTATACCATTCCGTCTGTTCGTAATGAGTATCAATGACATTCATATAATTGCCATAGTTATATACCTTGCCTGTGTCTGTGATGACATGGATGCCAATCAGATCTTCACGCGAATAATAGATAGCCCCCAGAATATTCGTAATCGTACGTTCGTTGATGTAATTGACAGCAGGTAAATCACTATTATCCGTCGTCAACAGACGAACCAAATCCATATTGTTGCTGATTGATTTGGAGAGACTATTATAGCTGCCGAGCAGCAATTCGAACAGTCCTGCCGTCTGGGATACATTTTTACGCGCCAGCTCGCTGACCTTATCATGGAACTGCACCGTAGTACGATTGTAAAATAATAGACTGACCGCCAGCACAATGCCCGACATGCTTAATAGGAACAGAACAAACAAGCGGTATTGAATGGATTGAAAACGGCGCATCATACCTCCCTGCGCTCCTTTCGCATCGGCCGCCTATCCTTTAACCGCTCCCGCAACCATGCCCTTGGTGATATTTTCGGACAGAACAAAATAAATAATAATGACCGGTAAGGCACCCATGACTAGAAAAGCACCAATATTACCGTAGTTCACAGAATACTGGCTGACGAACGTATATACGCCGAAAGGGAGAGTTTTGAGCTTCTCGGACGAGATAAAGGTGGCAGCCATAATGTATTCATTCCAGATATTAATGAAAGTTAAAATACATACCGTCATGGTAGGCGGAATCGAGATGGGTAAGATTACACTGCGGAAAATACGATAAATGCTCGCTCCGTCAATGTAAGCGGACTCTTCAATTTCGTGGGGAATGGACCGCATAAAGCCGGATAGGATGAAGACCGCAATCGGTGTCTGAAAAGCAATGTAGGGTAAAATCAGTGAGAAATACGTATTCAGAATATGGACGTTTTTAAACATCACCATCAGCGGCAGCAGTGTAGCTTGCATCGGGATCATCATCCCGATCAGAAACATGGTCAGCACAACAGCCCCGAAGCGCCAACGAAAACGTGTAATCGCATAAGCAGTCATCGAGCTTAATAAAATGACGAAAAGCATCGTAACCCCGGTTACCAGCACACTGTTTCCTAAATAACGCAAGTAGCTCCCTGATTCATAGGCTTCCTGATAGTTGTGCCACTGAGGCACTTGAGGGAGTGCAAAGAAGCTTGAGCTCAATATCTCTTCATTTGTCTTCAACGAATAGGTCAGAAGCCAAAAGAGTGGATACAGCTGCGTGACCATTAAGATTGCCAATAAGGAAAAGACTCCCGTTTTTTTCAAGGCATTCAACAGTTCCATCTCCTTTAGCTTACCTTATTTTCGATTCGTTTGAAAACAAAATTTATCACAATTGTAAATGACAAGCAAATCACTACGAGAATTGAAGCCAATGCACTGCCATATCCGTATTTCATCGATAAAAAGGACATATTGTACATATACGTAGATACTGTATCCGTCGCATGGGCTGGTCCTCCCCCCGTCATCACCCAAATCAAATCAAACGATTGCAGGGAGCCGATAAATGCTAATACAATTGATATCTTGAAAATTGGTACAATGAGCGGCAGCGTAATATAGCGGTCTGCTTTGAATCCTTCAGCTCCATCAATTTTGGCTGCTTCGTACAGCTCATTCGGTATATTTTGTACCCCGGTAAACTGGATAAGCAAATGATAGCCAAAATACTGCCATAACGATACAAAATAGAGGGCGTACATCGCGATCTGCGGTTCCGTCAGCCATGAGCGTGTCCAGCTTTCCAGCCCAATCGCCAGCAAAATACCGTTCAGCATTCCACCCATCGAGGCTGGATTATAGATCGTCTTCCACAGCTGCCCGATAATGACCACCGACAGAATAACCGGCAGAAAATACATCGTTACCAGCGTATTGGCCTTACGCACATAGCGATTAAGCAAGATCGCCAGCAGCAGACAGAACGGAATTTCCAGCATGGAAAACACAGCGAACATCATAGTCCGTTTCACGGACGGCCAGAACACTGAATCTGATGTGAAAATCCGCTCAAAATTAGCCACCCCCACAAACTTTGCCTCGGCGATTCCGTTCCAATCCAGCAATCCGCAATATACCGACACCAAAATTGGAACAAATACCATACAGGTATACAACAACAGGCAGGGTAGCACGAAAACGGCAATGGTACGTGCTGGCACCTTCAGTACATTCATGCTCTAATCTCCTTTATGTTGATTCTGAACATCTTCTGAGGATGTACAACCTACATGATTTCCAATCAGGGAAGAAGCATTCCGCCCCCTCCCTAGTGCCTGCTACTTCGGGATTTTGCAAAATTCCATTCCAGTCACTCCAAAGTGCAATATCTAGATGAACTGGGCCATTTCGATCTATATACTGTTCATCGGAAGTCGCTTACTGGATTTTTGTAAAATCCTCACTTATTTATTCGCTTCAAAAGTGTTTTGATGTTCCTTGGCAACTTGTGCGGAGTCTTCTTTTTGTACGAACAGGTTTTGAATGCTACTCAGATGCGCCTGCGCAATAGCCGGATTCATCGTATTATCAAAAGCGAGATCGCCCCCTTTTACATTCTTGAACAGCTCATTAAGACTAATCGCTAACTCGGAGTAGCCCGCTTCCTTCAGATCACCTTTCATTTTCTGACCGCTGCCAATCGCATTTTTCAGATCAAACTGAATTTTGGGCATCTCCTTAACAAAATAATGCAGAAAATCCTTCGTCTCCTGTAAATGTTCACTGTTCGCAGATACCGCAAATGCGCTGCCCGGCGCAATTACATACTCATTCACATCACCCTTGCCATTCACCGTAGGGAATTGAAACGCTCCTACCTTACCCGCTACTGAAGAAGCATCAATTGACCCCGTTTCCCATGTACCCATGATATACATCGCGGCTTTTCCTGTTTTAAAAATATTACCACCTGCATTGTAGTCAATAGACGTAGCTCCATCCGGGAAAGCTCCTGCCTGCACCAATTCCTGAAATGCATCCACCGCTTCCACAAAAGCCGGGTCGTTAAACGTCTTCTTACCGTCCAGTACATCATTGAGAAAATTTGGTCCTTCATTCGTACGTAACAAAATGTTCATAAAAAGGAGGGACCCCGTCCATGAATCCTTTTCCCCAATGGCAATCGGGGTAATTCCCTTCGCCTTCAGCGTTTTGACCGTCGTAATCAGCTCGTCAAAGGTGGTCGGCAACTTCTGGATTCCCGCCTGCTTGAACAGTTCCTTATTGTAAAACACCACTTCTAAATTGTTGCCGTCCGGAAAAGCGTAGAGCTTATCATCGAAGCTATAGTAATTAAGAAGTCCATTCTGGAACGTATCTTTTAACCCCTCTTTATCAGCCACATCGTTTAATGGAGCTAGCAGCCCGGCATCTACGAATGGCTTCATCTGTGCAGCAGGGTTTACAATCGTGATATCAGGCACTTCCTTCGCCGCTGCCTGTGTTTTCAGCTTAAGCTTTTGTTGATCTGTATTTAGCGAATCCAATTCAATTTTGACATGAGGATGATCCTGCTCGTATTGACCTACAATTTGCTTAATCATTTTGTACGAAGGGGTGCTCGGATCAGGATTGATGTTCTGAAAGGTAATCGTAACATCTTTCGTTGCGGTGCCTTTGCTCGGTTCTCCTGAATTTCCCGGACTTGCGCTTTGTCCGTTATTACAAGCTGCCAGCGTCAATGCCAAGGCGCTCGCCATCATAATAGCAAACGCTTTCATTTTTGTTCTGCTCATGGTCCTTTTCCTCCTCTTGTTGAAGCATTGCGCAATTTGCCCTCCTTATTGGTGGACACTCAATGCCCGCTTGTTCTTTTCATTATGTTCCATAGAAAAGACGTGAACAATGCGTGAACTTAAGGAGAAGGGTTTGTTTTTTCAAGCCCTCATTTGCGTGCTTCAAAATTCATTCATATCATAACTTGCAATTTATCTAGAACACAGGCATAATATGAATAAGATTGTTTTTTGATAATGATTATCATTATTAAATGATAAATACACATAGACTTTAAAGGAGGCAGGACCACAGTGAAAGAAACTTTTAGTAAAACCTCCCTGCATATTGATGATTATTTGGACCTTCTCAATCTTGCCGTACAAGTCGGAGATACCAAGTGGCAAAAAGAAATTACCCGTAAACTTCAAGCCTTGAGTGTCCTTCAGACAGAACAGGTTGAAATAGATTAACTGCCCCAGTTAATACTGTCCTCAGTTAAAAATGCTGACTAGGCACCACTATATAAAGGACAACCAAGATACCATAAAACTTTTGACCGAATCCATAATGGTGATCTTTCAGGTGAATGATAAATAAATCGGTTATAGGAAAAAGAGCACAGCCTTAACGGGCTGTGCTCTTTTTATCGTGCTTGGCGACGTCCTACTCTCCCAGGACCCTGCGGTCCAAGTACCATCGGCGCTGGAGGACTTAACGGTCGTGTTCGGGATGGGTACGTGTGGAACCCCTCCGCTATCGCCACCAAACATGAATTTGCTACGCAAATTCTTCCGTAAGGTTATTCGGTTCATCACTTATTGTGTGAATGAATAGCCATGCGCTTGTCGTATGTCACTTGTACATACCTTCAAGGTTACACCCTGAAAACTGGATCCGAAACTCATTGCGCTTTATCTTTAGGATAAGCCCTCGACCGATTAGTATTGGTCAGCTCCATGCATTACTGCACTTCCACCCCCAACCTATCTACCTCGTCGTCTTCAAGGGGTCTTACTAATTGGGAAATCTCATCTTGAGGGGGGCTTCACGCTTAGATGCTTTCAGCGCTTATCCCTTCCGTACATAGCTACCCAGCGGTGCTCCTGGCGGAACAACTGGTACACCAGCGGTACGTCCATCCCGGTCCTCTCGTACTAAGGACAGCTCCTCTCAAATTTCCTACGCCCACGACAGATAGGGACCGAACTGTCTCACGACGTTCTGAACCCAGCTCGCGTACCGCTTTAATGGGCGAACAGCCCAACCCTTGGGACCTACTTCAGCCCCAGGATGCGATGAGCCGACATCGAGGTGCCAAACCTCCCCGTCGATGTGGACTCTTGGGGGAGATAAGCCTGTTATCCCCAGGGTAGCTTTTATCCGTTGAGCGATGGCCCTTCCATGCGGTACCACCGGATCACTAAGCCCGACTTTCGTCCCTGCTCGACTTGTAGGTCTCGCAGTCAAGCTCCCTTCTGCCTTTGCACTCTTCGAATGATTTCCAACCATTCTGAGGGAACCTTGGGGCGCCTCCGTTACTCTTTAGGAGGCGACCGCCCCAGTCAAACTGCCCACCTGACACTGTCCTCGCACCGGATTACGGTACCAAGTTAGAACCTAGATACGATCAGGGTGGTATCCCAAGGATGCCTCCCTTCAAGCTGGCGCTCAAAGTTCGACGGCTCCCACCTATCCTGTACAGATCGTACCCAAATTCAATATCAAGCTGCAGTAAAGCTCCATGGGGTCTTTCCGTCTTGTCGCGGGTAACCTGCATCTTCACAGGTATTAAAATTTCACCGGATCTCTCGTTGAGACAGCGCCCAAGTCGTTACGCCATTCGTGCGGGTCAGAATTTACCTGACAAGGAATTTCGCTACCTTAGGACCGTTATAGTTACGGCCGCCGTTTACTGGGGCTTCGGTTCATAGCTTCGCCCGAAGGCTTACCACTCCCCTTAACCTTCCAGCACCGGGCAGGCGTCAGCCCGTATACTTCGCCTTGCGGCTTCGCACAGACCTGTGTTTTTGCTAAACAGTCGCTTGGGCCTTTTCACTGCGGCCCCCTCGGGCTATTCACCCTACCGAGGCACCCCTTCTCCCGAAGTTACGGGGTCATTTTGCCGAGTTCCTTAACGAGAGTTCTTCCGCGCGCCTTAGAATTCTCTTCTCGCCTACCTGTGTCGGTTTGCGGTACGGGCACCTTCTCCTGGCTAGAGGCTTTTCTTGGCAGTCTGAGATCATGACCTTCGCTACTATAATTTTCGCTCCCCATCACAGCCCAGCCTTAACGATGTGCGGATTTGCCTACACATCAGCCTCACTGCTTAGACGGACATCCATCAGTCCGCGTCACTACCCTACTGCGTCACCCCATCGCTCATAACGGATTACGGTGGTACAGGAATTTCGACCTGTTGTCCTTCGACTACGCCTATCGGCCTCGCCTTAGGTCCCGACTTACCCTGAGCGGACGAACCTTCCTCAGGAACCCTTAGGCTTTCGGCGGATCTGATTCTCACAGATCTTTTCGTTACTCATACCGGCATTCTCACTTGAATGCAGTCCAGCGCTCCTTACGGTACACCTTCAACCCGCATTCAACGCTCCCCTACCCCTGATGCAAGCATCAAGCCATAGCTTCGGTGGTGTGTTTAGCCCCGTTACATTTTCGGCGCAGAGTCACTCGACCAGTGAGCTATTACGCACTCTTTCAATGGTGGCTGCTTCTAAGCCAACATCCTGGTTGTCTGTGCAACTCCACATCCTTTCCCACTTAACACACACTTGGGGACCTTAGCTGATGGTCTGGGCTGTTTCCCTTTCGACAATGGATCTTAGCACTCACTGTCTGACTCCCGGAACTAAATCTATGGCATTCGGAGTTTGACTGAGCTTGGTAACCCTTGCGGGCCCCGCACCCAATCAGTGCTCTACCTCCACGATTCTTCTTTCCGAGGCTAGCCCTAAAGCTATTTCGGGGAGAACCAGCTATCTCCGGGTTCGATTGGAATTTCTCCGCTACCCCCACCTCATCCCCGCATTTTTCAACATGCGTGGGTTCGGGCCTCCAGTGCGTGTTACCGCACCTTCACCCTGGACAGGGGTAGATCACCCGGTTTCGGGTCTACGTCCACGTACTCATTCGCCCTATTCAGACTCGCTTTCGCTGCGGCTTCAGCTCTTCACCTTAACCTTGCACGGGAACGTAACTCGCCGGTTCATTCTACAAAAGGCACGCCATCACCCATAGATCGGGCTCTGACTTCTTGTAAGCACACGGTTTCAGGATCTATTTCACTCCCCTTCCGGGGTGCTTTTCACCTTTCCCTCACGGTACTGCTTCACTATCGGTCGCCAGGGAGTATTTAGCCTTGGCAGATGGTCCTGCCGGATTCATACGGGGTTTCACGTGCCCCGCACTACTCGGGATCCGTCTCGGAGAGAACAAGTTTTGAACTACAGGGCTTTTACCTTCTCTGGCGGGCCTTTCCAGACCTCTTCATCTAACCGGTTCCTTTGTAACTCCATGTGAGACGTCCCACAACCCCAAGGAGCAAGCTCCTTGGTTTGGGCTAATCCGCGTTCGCTCGCCGCTACTGACGGAATCACTATTGTTTTCTCTTCCTCAGGGTACTTAGATGTTTCAGTTCCCCTGGTCTGCCTCTCACTCACCTATGAATTCAGTGAGTAGTGACTGTCGATGAAGACAGCCGGGTTTCCCCATTCGGACATCCCCGGATCAAAGCTTGCTTACAGCTCCCCGAGGCCTTATCGTTGTTCGCCACGTCCTTCGTCGGCTCCTGGCGCCTAGGCATCCTCCGTGTGCTCTTTGTAGCTTAACCTAGACTTTTCTTTCACAGAAAGAAAATGTCGATGTTCGATAAAGAATGATTTTTGCCAAAAGCAAAAGATCTTTCCTTACCTGCTACCTTTATTTCACTTGTTTACACAAGATCATCTTAAAGGAATATTCTAAAACGCAATTTCGTTTCGGTATCCAGTTTTCAAGGTGCAATTCGCTTCATCGAAGCGAAACCCGATGAATATTTCGGTTCCACACGGATGTGTGAATGAAGTATTCGTCGAAGTTTGAGAGTTTGAGCTCTCAAAACTGAGCAACGAGTGAGTAACAGGCCTAAACCTGAGTTTTGAAGCTAATGCTTCATATTTGAATGTTTCCATTACAGGAAACGATTCTCCATAGAAAGGAGGTGATCCAGCCGCACCTTCCGATACGGCTACCTTGTTACGACTTCACCCCAATCATCTACCCCACCTTCGGCGGCTGGCTCCCTTGCGGGTTACCCCACCGACTTCGGGTGTTGTAAACTCTCGTGGTGTGACGGGCGGTGTGTACAAGACCCGGGAACGTATTCACCGCGGCATGCTGATCCGCGATTACTAGCAATTCCGACTTCATGTAGGCGAGTTGCAGCCTACAATCCGAACTGAGACCGGCTTTTCTAGGATTGGCTCCACCTCGCGATTTCGCTTCCCGTTGTACCGGCCATTGTAGTACGTGTGTAGCCCAGGTCATAAGGGGCATGATGATTTGACGTCATCCCCACCTTCCTCCGGTTTGTCACCGGCAGTCTGCTTAGAGTGCCCAGCTTGACCTGCTGGCAACTAAGCATAAGGGTTGCGCTCGTTGCGGGACTTAACCCAACATCTCACGACACGAGCTGACGACAACCATGCACCACCTGTCTCCTCTGTCCCGAAGGAAAGCCATATCTCTACAGCGGTCAGAGGGATGTCAAGACCTGGTAAGGTTCTTCGCGTTGCTTCGAATTAAACCACATACTCCACTGCTTGTGCGGGTCCCCGTCAATTCCTTTGAGTTTCAGTCTTGCGACCGTACTCCCCAGGCGGAATGCTTAATGTGTTAACTTCGGCACCAAGGGTATCGAAACCCCTAACACCTAGCATTCATCGTTTACGGCGTGGACTACCAGGGTATCTAATCCTGTTTGCTCCCCACGCTTTCGCGCCTCAGCGTCAGTTACAGCCCAGAGAGTCGCCTTCGCCACTGGTGTTCCTCCACATCTCTACGCATTTCACCGCTACACGTGGAATTCCACTCTCCTCTTCTGCACTCAAGCTCCCCAGTTTCCAGTGCGACCCGAAGTTGAGCCTCGGGATTAAACACCAGACTTAAAGAGCCGCCTGCGCGCGCTTTACGCCCAATAATTCCGGACAACGCTTGCCCCCTACGTATTACCGCGGCTGCTGGCACGTAGTTAGCCGGGGCTTTCTTCTCAGGTACCGTCACTCTTGTAGCAGTTACTCTACAAGACGTTCTTCCCTGGCAACAGAGCTTTACGATCCGAAAACCTTCATCACTCACGCGGCGTTGCTCCGTCAGGCTTTCGCCCATTGCGGAAGATTCCCTACTGCTGCCTCCCGTAGGAGTCTGGGCCGTGTCTCAGTCCCAGTGTGGCCGATCACCCTCTCAGGTCGGCTACGCATCGTCGCCTTGGTAGGCCATTACCCCACCAACTAGCTAATGCGCCGCAGGCCCATCCACAAGTGACAGATTGCTCCGTCTTTCCTCCTTCGCCCATGCAGGAAAAGGATGTATCGGGTATTAGCTACCGTTTCCGGTAGTTATCCCTGTCTTGTGGGCAGGTTGCCTACGTGTTACTCACCCGTCCGCCGCTAGGTTATGTAGAAGCAAGCTTCTACATAACCCCGCTCGACTTGCATGTATTAGGCACGCCGCCAGCGTTCGTCCTGAGCCAGGATCAAACTCTCCATTAAAGACCAACCGAAGCTGGTTTATAGAAAGAGCGATAAGCTCATGTTGAAACTGACGAGATAAAAAATATCTCTTGTTTGATTTTGCGAACAAAATCGTTTTACTCACTCGTTGTTCAGTTTTCAAAGATCAAACATTTCTCTTTCGCTGCGTTTTTCAGCAGCTATAAGATCATATCATGTTCGTTTCAAAAATGCAAGGGCTATTTTTTTAAAAAAGATCATTTCACCCAAGCTTTTCGCTTTTGAAACTGCTGTTTTGTTGTCAGCTCAAATAATATATCATTTTCAGCCAGAGAAAGCAACTTGTAAAAATACCCTTTTTTTTAAAAAAAACATGGGCTCCCTTCCTCCTTTTATTCAACCATTATTAGAATTAGCTCCACTGTTACTTCAAAACGGTTGGTTCATAAAATGTCATGCATTCAGTTCCATTTAATATATATACCTTATTGCTAATTAGCCGCTATACGACGTTAATTAGTTATTTGGTAATCTATGTTGTTCGTACCCCATGCGCTAGATTGCTATAAGACCTGCGGCAAGGCGAAGTCTCTTGGACCCCGCCTAATGGTATTCATATATTAGAGGCGACAAATTTCATGGGCACATTGGCCGTACGAAGGACAGCAGCACATGCCACGTAATACCTTGAGATCGTGAATGACAATCTTTCCATCCCTTGTATCTAGGGTTCCCTGCTCTTTCAGCGCGCTCAGCATCCGGTTCACGCTCTCGCGCGTCGCTCCAATCATCTCACCTAATTCGGAGTGACTTAGCTTCATATTTAATAAAATGCCATCCTTCACAGCCACGCCACATGTATTGCTAGCACGGATCAATGTAGACGCTAACGCTCCAGTTTTACCATACAACAGTAAGTCCCGAAAACGCGATTGCATAATGCGTTGCTTCATCGCCATCCACTGGATGAACTGAAGCGCCATTTCCCCATTTTTGGACAAGAGCGACTCCAGATCCTTAACAAGCACGACGCCTAACTCACACACATCGGCTGTTTCCGCAGTGCAACTATACTCTTCTCCATCTATTCCGCTAAATTCCCCAATTAAGTCGCCTTGATGCTGAATGGTCAGAATCAGTTCTTTACCATCTTCTGTCGATTTACGAAGTTTGACATGACCTGAATGTATATAATAAAGCTGCTCTGCATCATCGCCCTCTCGGAAAAGCATAACGCCTGCCTTTACCTTCTTCCAGGACATAATATCTTTTAGCAGATCAAAATGCTCATCTGTCAAATAAATCTGAATTCCCGTGCGTTCCGCTTCGTCCCCAAACCGTTCCATACAAGTGGCTTGCATGTTAGCGTCCTCCTCGTGTTTACCTGATATCTATATCATAATGTTTTAACGCCTGGGTTGTTATCGGGAGAACACCTGATTTTATACCTTCCTACTCCCTGATTTGCTGTGATAAATATCACTTCTGAAGTAAGCTAACGCCCCATTTATCGACCATTTCCCTACTCCTTATCCGACCAGATGAAAAGTCAGTGTTTCCTGCGCCTATAGATCAGGGGGTTCCCCGATCTACTTTTGCAACTGTCGAAACTACAATGAACTAGAGATATAGTTTGGTTATGAAAAAGGATGTGTCTTCTATGCTACAAATAACGGATGAAATGCGAAAAGAACTGAACCAGTTGAGAGATACTATTTATGGTGATCTCACTGCCCTTGCATTTATGTCCAAGTCAGGTGGTAAGTTGCATTGGTATTACGCCTCTGGTAGCCGAAGCAATCGCTATCGCCTTATTTCTTTTAAGATTGGCCATGGTATTGCCGGTATGGCTGTTCGCTTGGGGCGTACCGTAACTGTAAGTGCTTTGCTATCAGGTAGTATACGTCTGCGTCAGGAATGTGCACTAATGCTGGCCGAGCAGCTTCACTCTGCTGTTGCCATTCCCTTTTCCAGCACAGGAGATCTGCCCAACGGTGTGCTGCTTCTTGGTAATCGTGATGTGAGGATGTTCACAGAGTCTGATATAGCCGAGGCTACTCAAGTAGCTCAACGCCTTAGCCAACTATGTGCTTACCCTCTCACTCCATAGCTCAACAATGTTTCTATAGATAATGATCCTCATCAGATACTTGATATAGCTGTCCCTAACTATCTTTGTTGATTGAAATCCCTAAAATTTGCTATGATTATGACAAAACGTACGGTTTTTTACCGTTCGAGGGGATGACAAATTGATTCGTATACTAGTAGTGGATGATCACGTTGTCGTACGTTCTGGCCTCATGGCCCTATTGGACGGCAAAAACGGTATTAAGGTAGTAGGAGATGCAGCAGACGGGGATGAGGCAATCCGCAAGGCAGTGGAGCTACAACCTCATGTTGTGCTCATGGATTTTAGCATGCCACCTGGAAAAGATGGTCTCACAGCAACCACTGAATTAAAAAAACAGCTGCCCGATACAGAAGTCCTTATTTTAACGATGCATGACGATGAAGAATATCTGTTCCGAGCCATTCAAGCTGGAGCATCCGGATATATTTTAAAAAGCGCACCTCACGAGGAGTTACTCGCTGCCATCCAGTCTGTGGCCGAAGGTAGTGCCTATTTGTACCCGAATGCAACCAAACGACTGATGAGTGAATATCTGGACAAAATCAAACAGGAAGGCATAGCCGGACCCTATGAATCCTTGTCTGAGCGGGAGAAAGAGATTCTATCCTGGGTAGCCAAAGGTTATGCCAACAAGGAAATTGCCGAGCATCTGGTGATTAGTGTCAAAACCGTAGAGTCCCATAAAAGCAATCTTATGGAGAAGCTTAACTTGAAAACACGACCTGAGCTAGTCAAATTTGCACTAAAAAAGGGGCTGCTCCATTATGAATGAACCTTCTAACCCTTTACTGCAGCATGCCTTTGGTGAATCAACCGATAAACTGCTGAATGATCTGGAAATTTATATACCAGAATCCCCTTTTCTTCATGCGCTGCGTAACTCACTCCACCAATTATCCAATCTGAAATTTGCTCTAGATACGTCTTCCATCGTTGCTTTGACCGATCATCGAGGTATTATTCAGTACGTAAACGACAAGTTCTGTGAGATTTCGCAATACAGCCGTGAAGAGCTGATCGGTCAGGATCATCGTCTCATTAATTCAGGCTATCATACCCCCGCCTTCATGAAAAACCTGTGGACTACGATCCGTTCAGGTGAGGTATGGCAAGGAGAAATACGTAATCGTGCTAAAGATAACAGCTACTACTGGGTGAATACTACGATCGTTCCGTTTATGGACGAGGAAGGTAAACCCTATCAGTACTTAGCGATCCGCAATGAGGTCACTAAACTGAAGAGAGTAGAAGCTGAACTTCAGTCTATGATGACACAAGTCATGCAAATACAGGAAGAAGAACGTAAACGCTTTTCAAGAGAGCTGCATGATGGGATAGGGCAAAGCTTGTTTTCACTTATTATCCAATTGGATAGCCAACTTGCCGAACAACCTAGTGCAACTCTGGAGAATCTTCGTTCGCAGGTGACCGACATCATCAAAGATGTTCGTGGTCTAGCGTGGGAACTTCGTCCCTCAGTTCTGGATGATCTGGGTGTCGTCCCAGCCATAAGAACCTATATTGAAAACTTCTGTTCTCATTACGGGATTGAGGTGCATTTTCAATGCAATCTACGTAAACGGGTTGATATTCGCAAGGAAATTGCAATTTATCGGATTGTACAAGAGGCATTAACGAATGTAGCCAAATACGCAGATGTAGCAGAGGCATATGTCGACGTTGAGGATCAAAATGAAATGATACAAGTGACCATTCGGGATAAAGGCATTGGATTCTCTGGAAAGTCCCAAGGAGAGGGAGTTGGATTGTTCAGTATGGAAGAACGAGCTAGAGGGGTAGGGGGATTTATGAGCATAACCTCTGCTCCAGACGAGGGAACCTCCATCCAGCTGACCATTCCCGTGTAAAAACTGTCCACTAGATCGGTTATCGGTGTATACCAGTTGCATGATCAGAACGATATACACCGATACCGAAGATTATGGATAATCAACACATTGTGGATTACATGAGGATAAATACAAAAAAAGAGAGAGCTCTGTCCCCAGACAGGCTCTCTTTATTTATAAGGTGTCACCACTGAGGCAACAAGAATCCGCTATAGCAAAAAGCGGGTGATGGGAATCGAACCCACGCTACCAGCTTGGAAGGCTGGAGTTCTACCATTGAACTACACCCGCAAAACAGTATCGGGATGACACGATTTGAACATGCGACCCCCTGGTCCCAAACCAGGTGCTCTACCAAGCTGAGCTACATCCCGACATTATACATTTTTTTAAGAAATGGCGCGCCCTGAGAGATTCGAACTCCCGACCTTTTGATTCGTAGTCAAACGCTCTATCCAGCTGAGCTAAGGGCGCATATTAAATTCCATAATGAGTAGTCAAGGCGCCACCCAGATTTGAACTGGGGATGAAGCTTTTGCAGAGCTTTGCCTTACCACTTGGCTATGGCGCCGTATGGATAATGGAGCGGACGACGGGAATCGAACCCGCGACCCTCGCCTTGGCAAGGCGATGCTCTACCGCTGAGCCACGTCCGCAAAATATGGTGCGGTCGAGAGGACTCGAACCTCCACGGGGGGTTAGCCCACACGGACCTGAACCGTGCGCGTCTGCCAATTCCGCCACGACCGCAAAATAATTATAAATGGTGAGCCATGAAGGACTCGAACCTTCGACACCCTGATTAAAAGTCAGGTGCTCTACCAACTGAGCTAATGGCTCTTAATGGCTGGGGATATAGGATTTGAACCTATGCATGACGGAGTCAAAGTCCGTTGCCTTACCGCTTGGCTAATCCCCAATAAATTAAGAATAAAGGGCGGCCGATGGGGCTTGAACCCACGAATGCCGGAGTCACAGTCCGGTGCGTTAACCACTTCGCCACGACCGCCATATGATTATGAAAAGACTGGTGGAGGATGATGGATTCGAACCACCGAACCCGTAAGGGAGCAGATTTACAGTCTGATGCGTTTGGCCACTTCGCTAATCCTCCAAAATGGTGCCGGCGAGAGGACTTGAACCCCCAACCTACTGATTACAAGTCAGTTGCTCTACCAGTTGAGCTACACCGGCACATTACTCATTTCCCACTTGAAAGGTGGCTCGGGACGGAATCGAACCGCCGACACGAGGATTTTCAGTCCTCTGCTCTACCGACTGAGCTACCGAGCCATATTAAATTTTATTACTACATCATATAATCCGCACTATATATGCCAATTATATATGAAGCTAAAATGGCGGAACTGACGGGATTCGAACCCGCGATCTCCTGCGTGACAGGCAGGCATGTTAGGCCTCTACACCACAGTTCCAGAGGCATTTCCAATAGGAAATTAATTGCGGGGGCAGGATTTGAACCTACGACCTTCGGGTTATGAGCCCGACGAGCTACCGAACTGCTCCACCCCGCGACATTAAAAAGCATTTCTCAAATTTTCTTATGGTGGAGGCTGAGGGGATCGAACCCCCGACCCTCTGCTTGTAAGGCAGATGCTCTCCCAGCTGAGCTAAGCCTCCATATTATGACCCGTAGGGGATTCGAACCCCTGTTACCTCCGTGAAAGGGAGGTGTCTTAACCCCTTGACCAACGGGCCTTGCAAAATAAGTTCTGGTCTCAATAAATTTATGGCGGAGAGAGAGGGATTCGAACCCTCGCACCACTTTCGCAGTCTAACCCCTTAGCAGAGGGTCCCCTTATAGCCACTTGGGTATCTCTCCGAGTAGCGGCAGAGGGGATCGAACCCCCGACCTCACGGGTATGAACCGTACGCTCTAGCCAGCTGAGCTACGCCGCCACCTTAATATATAAAAGTCAGAAATATTCAAAATATGGCTCCCCGAACAGGACTCGAACCTGTGACAACTCGATTAACAGTCGAGTGCTCTACCAACTGAGCTATCAGGGAATATTGGTGGAGCCAAGCGGGATCGAACCGCTGACCTCCTGCGTGCAAGGCAGGCGCTCTCCCAGCTGAGCTATGGCCCCAATCTTTTTGTTATTCTAGAAGTGGTGGGCCTTAGTGGACTCGAACCACCGACCTCACCCTTATCAGGGGTGCGCTCTAACCAGCTGAGCTAAAGGCCCTAACATGTAAAAATTTATCATCCTCTAAAGGATATCGCTTGGCGACGTCCTACTCTCCCAGGACCCTGCGGTCCAAGTACCATCGGCGCTGGAGGGCTTAACGGTCGTGTTCGGGATGGGTACGTGTGGAACCCCTCCGCTATCGCCACCAAACATGAATTTGCTACGCAAATTCTACCGTATTGAAACTCGGTTCATCACAGCTGTGTGAATGAATTTCAATGCGTATTTCGTATGTATTTCTACATACGTTCAAGGTTACACCCTGAAAACTGGATCCGAAACTCTTTTGCGTTTTATCTTAGGATAAGCCCTCGACCGATTAGTATTGGTCAGCTCCATGCATTACTGCACTTCCACCCCCAACCTATCTACCTCGTCGTCTTCAAGGGGTCTTACTAATTGGGAAATCTCATCTTGAGGGGGGCTTCACGCTTAGATGCTTTCAGCGCTTATCCCTTCCGTACATAGCTACCCAGCGGTGCTCCTGGCGGAACAACTGGTACACCAGCGGTACGTCCATCCCGGTCCTCTCGTACTAAGGACAGCTCCTCTCAAATTTCCTACGCCCACGACAGATAGGGACCGAACTGTCTCACGACGTTCTGAACCCAGCTCGCGTACCGCTTTAATGGGCGAACAGCCCAACCCTTGGGACCTACTTCAGCCCCAGGATGCGATGAGCCGACATCGAGGTGCCAAACCTCCCCGTCGATGTGGACTCTTGGGGGAGATAAGCCTGTTATCCCCAGGGTAGCTTTTATCCGTTGAGCGATGGCCCTTCCATGCGGTACCACCGGATCACTAAGCCCGACTTTCGTCCCTGCTCGACTTGTAGGTCTCGCAGTCAAGCTCCCTTCTGCCTTTGCACTCTTCGAATGATTTCCAACCATTCTGAGGGAACCTTGGGGCGCCTCCGTTACTCTTTAGGAGGCGACCGCCCCAGTCAAACTGCCCACCTGACACTGTCCTCGCACCGGTTCACGGTACCAAGTTAGAACCTAGATACGATCAGGGTGGTATCCCAAGGATGCCTCCCTTCAAGCTGGCGCTCAAAGTTCTACGGCTCCCACCTATCCTGTACAGATCGTACCCAAATTCAATATCAAGCTGCAGTAAAGCTCCATGGGGTCTTTCCGTCTTGTCGCGGGTAACCTGCATCTTCACAGGTATTAAAATTTCACCGGATCTCTCGTTGAGACAGCGCCCAAGTCGTTACGCCATTCGTGCGGGTCAGAATTTACCTGACAAGGAATTTCGCTACCTTAGGACCGTTATAGTTACGGCCGCCGTTTACTGGGGCTTCGGTTCATAGCTTCGCCCGAAGGCTTACCACTCCCCTTAACCTTCCAGCACCGGGCAGGCGTCAGCCCGTATACTTCGCCTTGCGGCTTCGCACAGACCTGTGTTTTTGCTAAACAGTCGCTTGGGCCTTTTCACTGCGGCCCCCTCGGGCTATTCACCCTACCGAGGCACCCCTTCTCCCGAAGTTACGGGGTCATTTTGCCGAGTTCCTTAACGAGAGTTCTTCCGCGCGCCTTAGAATTCTCTTCTCGCCTACCTGTGTCGGTTTGCGGTACGGGCACCTTCTCCTGGCTAGAGGCTTTTCTTGGCAGTCTGAGATCATGACCTTCGCTACTACAATTTTCGCTCCCCATCACAGCCCAGCCTTAACGATGTGCGGATTTGCCTACACACCAGCCTCACTGCTTAGACGGACATCCATCAGTCCGCGTCACTACCCTACTGCGTCACCCCATCGCTCATAACGGATTACGGTGGTACAGGAATTTCGACCTGTTGTCCTTCGACTACGCCTATCGGCCTCGCCTTAGGTCCCGACTTACCCTGAGCGGACGAACCTTCCTCAGGAACCCTTAGGCTTTCGGCGGATCTGATTCTCACAGATCTTTTCGTTACTCATACCGGCATTCTCACTTGAATGCAGTCCAGCGCTCCTTACGGTACACCTTCAACCCGCATTCAACGCTCCCCTACCCCTGATGCAAGCATCAAGCCATAGCTTCGGTGGTGTGTTTAGCCCCGTTACATTTTCGGCGCAGAGTCACTCGACCAGTGAGCTATTACGCACTCTTTCAATGGTGGCTGCTTCTAAGCCAACATCCTGGTTGTCTGTGCAACTCCACATCCTTTCCCACTTAACACACACTTGGGGACCTTAGCTGATGGTCTGGGCTGTTTCCCTTTCGACAATGGATCTTAGCACTCACTGTCTGACTCCCGGAACTAAATCTATGGCATTCGGAGTTTGACTGAGCTTGGTAACCCTTGCGGGCCCCGCACCCAATCAGTGCTCTACCTCCACGATTCTTCTTTCCGAGGCTAGCCCTAAAGCTATTTCGGGGAGAACCAGCTATCTCCGGGTTCGATTGGAATTTCTCCGCTACCCCCACCTCATCCCCGCATTTTTCAACATGCGTGGGTTCGGGCCTCCAGTGCGTGTTACCGCACCTTCACCCTGGACAGGGGTAGATCACCCGGTTTCGGGTCTACGTCCACGTACTCATTCGCCCTATTCAGACTCGCTTTCGCTGCGGCTTCAGCTCTTCACCTTAACCTTGCACGGGAACGTAACTCGCCGGTTCATTCTACAAAAGGCACGCCATCACCCCTAGATCGGGCTCTGACTTCTTGTAAGCACACGGTTTCAGGATCTATTTCACTCCCCTTCCGGGGTGCTTTTCACCTTTCCCTCACGGTACTGCTTCACTATCGGTCGCCAGGGAGTATTTAGCCTTGGCAGATGGTCCTGCCGGATTCATACGGGGTTTCACGTGCCCCGCACTACTCGGGATCCGTCTCGGAGAGAACAAGTTTTGAACTACAGGGCTTTTACCTTCTCTGGCGGGCCTTTCCAGACCTCTTCATCTAACCGGTTCCTTTGTAACTCCATATGAGACGTCCCACAACCCCAAGGAGCAAGCTCCTTGGTTTGGGCTAATCCGCGTTCGCTCGCCGCTACTGACGGAATCACTATTGTTTTCTCTTCCTCAGGGTACTTAGATGTTTCAGTTCCCCTGGTCTGCCTCTATTCTGCCTATGTATTCAGCAGAAAGTGACTGTCGATGAAGACAGCCGGGTTTCCCCATTCGGACATCCCCGGATCAAAGCTTGCTTACAGCTCCCCGAGGCTTTATCGTTGTTCGCCACGTCCTTCGTCGGCTCCTGGCGCCTAGGCATCCTCCGTGTGCTCTTTGTAGCTTAACCTAGTATTTACATCGTAAATACGATTTGCTTTGAATTTCGGTTCAACACTTACGTGTGAATGAAATTCAAGGCAGCTACCTTTATTTCACTTGTTTACACAAGATCAGCTTAAAGGAATATTCTAAAACGCAATTTCGTTTCGGTATCCAGTTTTCAAGGTGCAATTCGCTTCATCGAAGCGAAACCCGATGAATATTTCGGTTCCACACGAATGTGTGAATGAAGTATTCGTCGAAGCTTGAGAGTTTGAGCTCTCAAAACTGAGCAACGAGTGAGTAAGTTCGGGATATTCATTTCATTCACACGAATGTGATGAACCGAATTGAATATCCGGTCGCAGGTACGTTATACCTGCTAATTTGAATGTTTCCGTTGCAGGAAACGATTCTCCATAGAAAGGAGGTGATCCAGCCGCACCTTCCGATACGGCTACCTTGTTACGACTTCACCCCAATCATCTACCCCACCTTCGGCGGCTGGCTCCCTTGCGGGTTACCCCACCGACTTCGGGTGTTGTAAACTCTCGTGGTGTGACGGGCGGTGTGTACAAGACCCGGGAACGTATTCACCGCGGCATGCTGATCCGCGATTACTAGCAATTCCGACTTCATGTAGGCGAGTTGCAGCCTACAATCCGAACTGAGACCGGCTTTTCTAGGATTGGCTCCACCTCGCGATTTCGCTTCCCGTTGTACCGGCCATTGTAGTACGTGTGTAGCCCAGGTCATAAGGGGCATGATGATTTGACGTCATCCCCACCTTCCTCCGGTTTGTCACCGGCAGTCTGCTTAGAGTGCCCAGCTTGACCTGCTGGCAACTAAGCATAAGGGTTGCGCTCGTTGCGGGACTTAACCCAACATCTCACGACACGAGCTGACGACAACCATGCACCACCTGTCTCCTCTGTCCCGAAGGAAAGCCATATCTCTACAGCGGTCAGAGGGATGTCAAGACCTGGTAAGGTTCTTCGCGTTGCTTCGAATTAAACCACATACTCCACTGCTTGTGCGGGTCCCCGTCAATTCCTTTGAGTTTCAGTCTTGCGACCGTACTCCCCAGGCGGAATGCTTAATGTGTTAACTTCGGCACCAAGGGTATCGAAACCCCTAACACCTAGCATTCATCGTTTACGGCGTGGACTACCAGGGTATCTAATCCTGTTTGCTCCCCACGCTTTCGCGCCTCAGCGTCAGTTACAGCCCAGAGAGTCGCCTTCGCCACTGGTGTTCCTCCACATCTCTACGCATTTCACCGCTACACGTGGAATTCCACTCTCCTCTTCTGCACTCAAGCTCCCCAGTTTCCAGTGCGACCCGAAGTTGAGCCTCGGGATTAAACACCAGACTTAAAGAGCCGCCTGCGCGCGCTTTACGCCCAATAATTCCGGACAACGCTTGCCCCCTACGTATTACCGCGGCTGCTGGCACGTAGTTAGCCGGGGCTTTCTTCTCAGGTACCGTCACTCTTGTAGCAGTTACTCTACAAGACGTTCTTCCCTGGCAACAGAGCTTTACGATCCGAAAACCTTCATCACTCACGCGGCGTTGCTCCGTCAGGCTTTCGCCCATTGCGGAAGATTCCCTACTGCTGCCTCCCGTAGGAGTCTGGGCCGTGTCTCAGTCCCAGTGTGGCCGATCACCCTCTCAGGTCGGCTACGCATCGTCGCCTTGGTAGGCCTTTACCCCACCAACTAGCTAATGCGCCGCAGGCCCATCCACAAGTGACAGATTGCTCCGTCTTTCCTCCCACTCCCATGCAGGAAAAGGATATATCGGGTATTAGCTACCGTTTCCGGTAGTTATCCCTGTCTTGTGGGCAGGTTGCCTACGTGTTACTCACCCGTCCGCCGCTAGGTTATGTAGAAGCAAGCTTCTACATAACCCCGCTCGACTTGCATGTATTAGGCACGCCGCCAGCGTTCGTCCTGAGCCAGGATCAAACTCTCCATTAAAGACCAACCGAAGCTGGTTTATAGAAAGAGCGATAAGCTCATTTTGAAACTGACGAGATAAAATATCTCTTGTTTTGATTTTGCGAACAAAATCGTTTTACTCACTCGTTGTTCAGTTTTCAAAGATCAAACATTTCTCTTTCGCTGCGTTTTTCAGCAGCTATAAGATCATATCATGTTCGTTCCAAAAATGCAAGGGTTATTTTTTTCTTTTTTTTAAAAAATCATTTCACCCAAGCTTTTCGCTTTTGAAACTGCTGTTTTGTTGTCAGCTCAAATAATATATCATAAACCCCAGCAACTTAGCAAGCACTTTTTTTGTTTTTTTTATTTTAGAATAAATCCACTCATCTTTCAGCTCATTTAAAATCAGTCGAGGGGCTAGTTGCCCCTTCATTAGCTGATGACTTCCTCTGGCTCAAATACCTCTGCAGGCCAGTGCAGTTCCACACCTTGGCGAAGAAGAACATTTTGAAAACATCCAAGATGCTCTGCTGATCGGCTCACTTCAATGGGATATACTTCGTTGGAGACACAGTAAGCCGCTAGACTTCCTGATGATTCTCCTATATTCCATTCTGTAGGATGCAATCGATAGCAGCCATTGGCTATTTGGGTCATCCCTATATTTTTGCAGGCAGGAAGTAAATTGCGCACCCTCACCGGAATAAGTGAGCCCAATGGAATTTCATAAGGATAGTTAGGGATGTAGAATGTTCGCTGAGATACCGTAGTTGGATGAAGATCCAAATGATAGCTACCTACACCTACACTATCTATATATCGCTTGGGTCCCTCTTCTCCCCGAAGCTCACGACTTACATCAAACTCAGATATCATATACTTGGCCTGAATTCGGCGTGACTCGCGAATATAAGCCGTTTTAGCCAGACCGTCAGATGTGCCGAGAACATCACCCCGTAGTCGAATTCCCGGATAGCCGAACCCTCCATCTAACCGGGGCGCTTCGGTTTGAAGCCAATATATTAATGAACGAGTCAACTCACGCGCTCCTTCTCGATGTTTTGCCTGCTCCTGAGCAGTGACACCGATCAATGGCCCAAGGTAATAATCATTTTGCGCCCAGTTTAAAAGAGTTACCTCACCATCATTTAGCGGTTTGCTCCATATCGAGGGATCTACAATACGACGATAATCCCATAAGGATACAATGCCCTGATCGTTAGGAAACAATGTGAACTGTTTTAGTTTACTGGTATCATCCGCGTCAGTAGCAAACCAGCTCAAAATCGGAAAACGGGAAAAGGAAGGAATATAATTTCTCCAGAAATCATATTGTTGCGGCCGCTCTATAATGAAGCTTTCCTGGGGAATATAGTCTACGGCAGCCACATGTGTGATAGATTGCATATCAAAAGGGTTAGCACACTCCAGTGCATGAGGCTCACCCGTAGCAGCCCGCGACTCCGCTCCACTCGTATGCTCCACTCCTGCCATTGGAAGGAGATCACCACACTCTGTTGCATCCAGATAAAACGCTCCGTGCAGCACTCTAAATCCACACTTATGATCAGCGCTATTCGAGGTACGGACAGTTACAGAAGTAATACAGTCCCCATCCGTCTGAACGGCAATAGGCACGGTGTGATAGTATACATGAACGCGCCCCGTATTCAAATAGGGAGCGAGCATATCTTCAAGCACCCGCAGAGCTACCCGTGGTTCATGGGCCAGACGGCTTACCCAACCGTTCCCAGGGTTGAGAATGGGATTATTTCGAGCTTCTTCGGTTAACGGATAGTTCTGACGGTAATAGTCACGTACACGATTACGGAACTCACGGTATGTTGCTGTGCAACCAAATTGTTCGATCCATCGATGCTCATCTGGGGGAACCGCCTGTGAAGTTAACTGCCCCCCTAACCAGTCCGTCTCCTCTGTCACGATGACTCTCATGCCAGCCTTCGCCGCCGCGAGAGCTGCCGATGTCCCCCCCAGGCCTCCGCCAATCACAACAATGTCGGTATCAAGCCGTTTTTGCGTCATGGTTCGTTCCCCTTTCATTCTTGTACTAGGACTCGGTCATTTCGAAGGCAAGCCGTGCAGCACCGATAATTCCAGCGCGATTGCCCAACAATGCCCGACTTACTTCCGTTTGAACTCTAAATTGGTGCAGATGCTTTTCCAGCATGGGCCACCAGACCTCTCCCGTGTCCGATACTCCTCCGCCTACAATGATCCTCTCAGGATCAAGAGTCACTGAGATGTTAGCTAGAAGTACAGCTAAATCTGCGGTGTAATCATCCAGCACCTGAATTGCCTCCTGGTTACCGTGAACGGCCTCTTTCACAATCTCGTTTCCCGAGCGGTACAATTTACCGACGTGTTCCCTACCTCGACGTAAGAGGGCGCTCCCCGATACATATTGCTCGGCGCACCCTTTTCTTCCGCAATTACAGGGGTGTCCTCCGGGGAATAGAATACTGTGCCCCCAATCACCGCCGCTCCAATGAGCCCCTCTGCACAAGAGGCCATTTTCCATATATGCACCTCCGACACCTGTTCCCAACGTGAGCATCACCAAGCGTCGCTTGCCCTTCCCCGCTCCCTGCCACGCTTCTCCAAGTAAAGCGGCGTTCGCATCATTATCAGCAACCGCTCGTAAAGCCAGTTTTTCCCTAGCCCATGTTACTAAGGATGTACCTTGCCAGCCAGGTAGGTTATCTGTGGCATACACAACTTCGCCGCTCTCCACATTTACTCTGCCAGCAGTAGCAATGCCAAGAGCGCCTACATCTATATGGGCACCGAGGCTGGTATCTCCAAAAGAACGCAACAGTCCGAGCACAGATTCTGACACCTGCGACAATACCCATTCACGTCCCCGGGAAGCGTCCGTATCCAGCCGGATTTCATCAAGCACCGATCCGTCCCGTGCCACTATGGCGGCCTTCACCGATGTGCCCCCAATGTCGATTCCAATGACTCTGTTCACAGCAGCTGCCACCACACCAACCTCCTTGTTACCCTACATAAAAGCTTACTAGCTCTTTGTACAAACCTTCTATTAATAGCAATACATGAAATAGCCATTCATAAGCACCACAAACACAAGTCATTGAACCTGTCGAAACGCACAGTTTTCAATTCACAACTGAAAAATCTCAATAGCTTCGTTCAATAACGGCCCTCGCTGTTTTTTCCTTCATCTGTTTGGTGTGACTCGTGTGCTTGCGAGCAAGCCCTTCGCAGATGAGGTCAATCACGAATAGTTGTGAGATTTTAGCACCGATTGAACCACCTTCTATCGGCGCTTCTTTGCCCGCTGTTAGCAACACGATATCTGCAATGGAGGTAATGGGTGATTTCGCATAATTTGTAATTGCGATAACAGTTGCACCGTTTTGCTTGGCTTTATACAGCATATCGTTCGTATCCAGCGTACTTCCTGATACACTAATGCCGATAGCCACATCACCCGGGTTCATGGACACCGCCATCATCGACTGAATATGTCCGTCTGCCACAGCCTCGGCGCGACGCCCGATGCGTAAGAAACGGTTTTTAGCATCCTGCGCGGAAATCCCCGAAGCACCTACGCCGAAAAATTGAACATAGCCCGCTTGATCGAGACACGCAATCGCACGACCAAGCTCTGAATGGTCCAGCAGCCCCATACTGGAGTGCAAAATATCGAGCATGTTGTGATACACCGTACGCGTAATATCTTGTTCGTCATCTGGGTCGATGTTCTCCTCGCCCATATCAGTTTTACGATAAGTCTGGTTTTGCGCTAGGGACAGTCGGAAATCCTGATAACCTTTGAAACCAATCTTCCGACAAAAGCGCATGACGGTCGTTTCGCCTGTACCTGCAAAATCCGCCAGCTCCGTCACAGAGAAATATATGATGTCTGCGGGATGCTCCAGTACGCACAAGGCAACTTTCTGCTCCGATTTCGTTAATGAAGGATAATACGTTCTAATTCGGTCGTTCATCTCCATAGATGCATTTCACTGCCTTCCTTGCGGCATCGGCAAACCGCTGCGTAATCAATTGGGGTCTGGTAATCGCCGAGCCTACAACCACTGCATGTGCTCCCATTCGGAATGCTTCCTCAACCTGCGCTGGATCATAGATTTTGCCCTCTGCAATTAAAGGAACGGGAACCAGTTCCGACGCTCTCCGAACCAGCTCCAGATCAGGACCCTCAATCTGAGCAGAGTACGGCGTATACCCGGATAACGTGGTGGATACGCAGTCTGCGCCAAGGGAGGCCGCATGAAGTGCCTCCTCCAGTGTCGATATATCTGCCATGGAAGTGACTCCCTGCTCATGGGCATAATCTATGAGCCTCTTCAGCTTGCATCCCGCTGGGCGCGGTCGTAATGTGGCATCCAGCGCAATGATATCCGCGCCTGCCTCCACCAGTTCCTCCATTTCACGAAGGGTAGGCGTAATGTAAATATCAGAATCATCATAATCCCGCTTAACCAAGCCAATCACTGGTAGAGAAATTGCCTGTTTAATCGCACGTACATCCGATGCGCCATTGGCGCGTATCGCCACAGCTCCACCCTGCTGTGCGGCAAGCGCCATTTTGACCATAGAATCTGCTCCATGTAACGGTTCGCCTGGTAGCGCCTGACAGGACACGATCAGTCCGTGCTGAACTTTGGATAATACACCTTCCATTCCCATAGGAATCACCCTCTCTTCTCAGCATGATGCCGTACGGTTAATGCGACTTCAAAGGTGCGGTTCCACGGCATGTAGCAATCTATAATTTCCACGCGGCCTTCCGGCCCGTTCACATATTCATTGAGCGCCTGCTCCAGCCGTCCGCGAATAACCGCAGCTACCGAGCCTCTCGGTCCATCGAGCATAAACTTGGTAAAACCCATCTGCTCCACAATTCCGTTATTCATAGCCGTACGTACCACAGCGCAATAACAGGCATCCTCGGCGTAGCGCAGCGACAGAAAATCCAAATGTTCCTCCGTAGAGCCATAGTGGGTATACAGCATGGACTGGGCAATGACGGTGCCCAGCGTGTTAGAACTGGTATTCCAGCCTGCATAACCCGCCAGCTTAAAAAGCAGTCCTTTTTGCTTCAATAGTCTAAGTAGCTTGAGATCTGCGCCGTTGGCGTAGCCCACATCAGCAACTGCAACATTTTGACCTGCATATTGCAGCATATAAGAACCGTACTCAACCAGCTCTACTACATTCCGATGCACATCATATCCGGTCATTGCACGCTGCTGGGATGAAGCCTCTGCCATCGTGTCACCAGGTGTGTTAGCCAACAAAATCAAATCAGCCTCCGTTGCTGAGGAAGCGATCAGCCCACCTGCCGCCATAATCTGATATTTTAAGGTTTCGTAAAAATAGCGATCTTCAAAAAGCGGTACTACGAATGCCCCCTGCAAAGCAGACAATCGGGGATACACCAGTGGGACTACATTATTCATCTTGTTAACCCAACGAGCCAGCAACGTACAACCCACTTCATCTGCCCCCGGGTACATGTATACATTCAAATCCAGCCCAAGCTCAGAAATACGACTTCTTAGCCGCTGCTGATCCTTGGCGGTATAGCCGTAGGGAGCCGAATCATCCTGTGGGATGATCATAAAATCAATGATACCTTCTGCTACGAGATCCAGCGCAACTTCATTGGCCTCCAAATTCACATGGCGACGCCCTAGGTAATCATCCAATATTTCCATTGGCAGACGCTCGTTGATATCAGCTAATTCGAGTAACTCTTCTGCGGTAGCAATCCCCAGCTCCTGACGATGCTCAATGAAGCCCTTTCTGAATATCTCACGACCCCAATCGGCATAGTAATCCGGTTCTTCATCAGCCAAAGAATATTGCGGACAGCGCATAATCAGTTGAAATGCATACAGGGTCAGTTGCGGATATAGCTGTTTTAGCCTGCGAAGCCGATTCACTCTATCTTTGACCTGCTCGCTCGACATACTGTGTAGTCGAGAAGGTACGATTCCTCCGTACAGCAACGTATCCATCGCAACAATGGCTCCATCAGCCGCCGCTGCGCGTTCTTCGAGCCATGCCCATAGTCTGGTCGTATCGCCAGGGGTTTTCTTTTGTCCCATCCATTCTAATGGGGGCCGCTCCATCTCAAAGTCTGTACCCTGTGCCAGTAAATAAGGAAATTGATAATTACAGGGCCGCTCATCCAGCGGTATAAAAAGTAATCGGGTTTTGGGCTTCACCATACGTTCCACCTCTCCTGAAAATTACCGTTATCCTAACGGCAAATGATTATTTTCAGGGCAGCTATGCTGCCTTGGTTGCTTAATCCAGCACAAATACTCACAAAATCAGCCGATATTTTCCTTGTTCGTCCTGATCGACATAACCCCACTGCGCAGCAGCACGGATCGCCGGATTGCTACCCAGCCGAGCCTCCGCTTCTAAGCAAGCAGTGATACCGCTTCGCAGTTCTCCTACGATTTCGTCTGTCAGAGGTGACGGCTCTTGCTCGTCAACAGCTTCCCTCGGCGTGCCGCTCTCCCCCGACTGTGCATCGTCCTGTCGCTCGCTGCTGAGTGCAGCTTGACGCAGCACCTGCCACAGGCTCGCATCCAGCTCGGCACGTTCCAGCCACGGTGCGGCCTGGGACACGAATCCTGCTGCTGGATCACCGGCAGGCACGCTCCGTAGGACGCTCACGGCCTGAAGCAGCCGCTCAAAGTACATATCCAGCGCAGGGATATCGCGCATTTGCAAAGCAAGGTCCACGTCCTCATACGCGTTGCCGCCTAGTCGGCTGTTCCTGTTTTGACGACAAAAAAACATCAATTCATCCGCACGCTCTCCCACTAACTCCTGCGCAGCCCATTCCCAAGATCGCTCAGGCATATACCGTTCACTGTTCCACATAAAGTGGGACATCGTAATGAGCGTCACTTTGGAGCATTCCCACTGATTCATCGGGTTGGCCACCATACCGGTATGTCCACAGTCTGGTAGCCCGGAATATCGTCCGCGCAGCGGATCAAGGAATAACCGATCATGGTCACAATCATTCACCGGGATGTTATCCCACAGCCACAGCTCATGCCCGAAGAATACATGATTATCAGCGGCGTGCTCGCGACTAATCTGTGGAGCAAAAACAAAGTACCCGGTCCAGAACACCTTAATCTCCGGATGCAGCCGCTCACGGAAATCCTTTTTGTATTCGGTATCCCAATATGACCAATATTCCGAAGGACAGACCGTCAGCGTAAATTCAGGCAGTCGTTCAGCTAGCCATGCATGCACCTTGTTCGTCAAAAAGACATGAGCGTGACCCGAGCGGCCCAGCAAATGTCGATTTCCCCCTTTGAGTACGTAGTCAATGTCATCCATTAACACAGAAAAATGACGTACGCCAATCGCAATCACGGCCGCCAGCTTTTCAGTCAATTTAAGGAAGTCTTCATCACTGCCAAAGCTCAGGTCGTTCCCTGGGCTGATACAATAATGGAAATCAACCTCATGCCGTTCGCAGGCTTCCTTTAATTCGCAAATCTGGGCAAACGTATCCTCAGGGTACGGCTCTCTCCATAGCTCACGATGATATGGATCATCCTTGGGGGCATACATGAATGTGTTCATCCGATGCGTAGCCATAAACCGAACGGCATCCAGCCGATCCGCGAAACTCCACGGTTTCCCGTAAAAGCCCTCAATAATTCCTCTGACCGGGAAGGAAGGCTCATCCCGAATAGACATCACCGGCAAAGTACATCGCTCCTGTTCCACTTGAAGCAGGAGATGCAGGGCATCCATACCGTATTTGAGCCCTCTTTTATTGGAAGCATGAATTTCAATCCGCCCGTCCTTCTGAATGTCCAACCGATATCCGTCTGCAGCAAGCATTCCGTCATATTCGAGCACCAACTGCACGCTTCCCCGTGTTTCAGTCGGTACACCCGGCCCTGGAGGCACAATAAGCTTGATCGGTCCCTCAGGGTCCAGCACACCTTCATACTCCTGATTCATTGCAAAGCGAGAGGACAGTTCACAGATCAGTCGCGGTTCGGAGATAACCAGCCTTTCCCCGCTGTCATACACATCACGAAAATAATATTGAATCTCCTGCGGTGCTAGCCCTACACTCGAATAAGGCCCCGTTCCTTCGGACAGTTCCATCGCAATCGTCTCCTTCCATTCACAGGCTCTTCGTAGCCGTGACTACTGGCTATCCTTTTACCGCTCCCGCCAAACCTTCCATATAGTAGCGCTGTGTAAACAGGAACAATATAATGATCGGCAGTACCGAAATCATTGTGCCGGCAGCAATCCAGCCGAAGTTATAGGCAAATTGACCGTTGAGATACGTGAGCGCAGCTGCTAGCGGATATAGCTCCGTATCGTTCAAAATAACGATAGGCCACAGAAAGCTGTTCCAGAACGACATCGCCTCCAACAGAGAAATTACAGCAAGCGCTGGCTTGACCAGCGGAAGCACCAGCTGCCACCAAATTCGAAACTCCGAAGCGCCGTCCATTTTACCGGAATCACGTACATCGGTGGGAATATGAATAAACGTCTGTCGCATCAGAAAAATGTTGAACACGGAGACTGCCCCAGGCAACACTACACCCAAATATGTATTGCCCAGATGAAGCCCTTGAATGGTCAGATAATGCACAATAAATGCGGTGTAGGAAGGAATAATCATCGTGGCAATCAGCAGCGTAAACACCAGATTTTTACCCTTAAAACGAAACACAGCCAAGGGATATCCTGTCAGACTGGCGAGTACCACATTGAGCACAACGCCCAACACCGTAATGATGACCGTATTCAGCATATATTTCGGGAAATTCATGAACTGCCACACCTGAACATAGTTGTCGAAATTAATAAAGGTCGGAAAAATAGCGGGCGGCGTTGAAAAAATGTTACGGCCTGGCATGAGGGATACGCTGAGCAGCCAGAGGAACGGTCCCATTAAAAAGAGGGCGAGTAGCACTAGAAGCATGTAGATGACCGTCATTCTCAGCATTCGGGCGAGACTGCGCATGCTGCGGCTACTTTCCTTTTTAGGAAGAGATGAGCATAGCAATTTGTCATCCTTTAGATTCATCAATAGGGATTGACACCACCTTTCCTATTGAATCGGAATACGATAATACTAAGTACGGCAATCATTGCACCGACAATTAAGCCAAGCGCCGAAGCATACCCAAAATTAAACTGCTCCATCCCCTTTTGAAAAATATACAAGCTCGATGTCAACGTGGCCGTTCCCGGTCCACCCTTGGTTAGTACATATACTTCATCAAATACGCGGATAGCTGACATGAGTGATATAAGGGTACAGAACAGAACGTAAGGTCTTAGCAGTGGAAGAGTAATATGAACAATCAGACGCCATCGGCTTGCACCGTCGACTCTAGCGGCTTCGTACAGATCTTGAGGAATGTTTTGTAATCCAGCCAGATAGAGCATCATATAATACCCGAGTCCCTTCCACATTGTGATGAACATCAGTACATACAAGGCCAAGTTGCTGTCCGATAACCAGTGTATGTCTTTGCTAATCAGGCCGATCTGTATGAGCAAGTAGTTCACTACGCTGTTATTGCCCAACAGCCAGCTCCAAATTAAGGCTACCGCTACCATTGAAGTCACAACAGGGATGTAGTAGGTCGTGCGGAATATTTTGATTCCCGGGATACGGCTATTCACAAGCACAGCCATCAGGATGGAGAAAATTTGGAGAAAGGGGACAATGAGCACGTACAACAATGAGTTCCAAATCGAAATAAGAAAGTTACGGTCCTTAAACGCCGCTTCAAAATTATCCAAACCGACAAAATGGGTATCTGATATGACAGAGTAGTCTGTCAATGCCAGCGGAATGCTGTAAATAATAGGCCAAAATACAAAGACGGCAAGCAATAACAGTCCCGGCGTCATAAAAGCCCAGGCCGTAAAAGACTCCGACCTCAACCATTTGATCATGCTGCATCACCACCTGATTTCGATAAATGAACAGGGGAGTATTCACTCCCCCCTGTCAAACCTATTGCTTTAAAATATCGTTTACTTCCTGCTCCAGAGCAGTTAGCGTCTCCTTCGTATCTCTTCCGTTCAATAAAATATTTTGCAAGGCTCGCGCGATGGCACTATTCACATCTTTGGCATTGGGCACACCAACCATATAATCTGTCGCCTTATCCAAACTTTGCGCGGATACTACCTTGGCTTGTGCTTCTAATGATTTGTCAGACTGAGTAAAATATGGATCCTTAATGGAGTCTTTCGTGGAAGGTAGTGTATTCGCCGCTTTAGAAAAAGCAGTTTGACTCTCTGCGTTTGTCAAGAAAACAGCAAATTTCACTGCTTCGTCCACATGTACAGACTTAGCAGGTACGACCAAGTCCATAGAGTTGGAGAGCCGCACATCGGCTTTGCCAGTTGGGACAGGGACAGCAATTGTGTTCTTATAAACGTCTGGCGCTGCCGTTTTGATAAAATTGATGAACGTGGGGCCTGCCAGCTCGAAAGCAACCTGCTCGCCGGCATAATATTTCACTTGTTGTGAGAAGTCAGCGTCTTCCTTGAGTACAACGCCATCTTCCATCTGTTTTTTTAGATTATCAATCATGGTGACTGCTTCTGGTGTATTGAACGCCGCCGCTGTCTTTTCTTTATTTAGGATAGGAATGCCGTCCACAGCGAAAAGCTTGGATACAAGCTGCTGAGCATAGCCTGCCTTGCCAATTTTTCTATTGATCTGACGGCCCCATTCAGACAATTCCTCCCGGGTTTTGGGCGGATGAGCAGGGTCCAATCCGGCGGCTTTGACCAGCTTTGTATTCATGTAAAGTACTTCTGTACCGGTATACCAGGGCAGCGCATAAGCTTTACCGTTAATGACTGTGGAATTATAAATACCCTCGAAATAAGCAGCCTTTTCCTCGGGCGACAAATGCTCATTCATATCAACAACAGCACCCTTGGAGCCCATTTGGCTAGCAAATTCTGTATTGAGATTAACTACATCCGGACTGCTGTTGCTAGCGATACTTGTCAACAGCTTGTTGGTTACTGCGTCATAAGGGTAATCCTTCCAGTCAATTTTGACATTGGGGTTCTTCTGCTCATAATCGGCAATCACCCGATTGAAATACGGGGTAAATGTAGGTTGTAGTGCAATGGTCCAAAATTGCAGTGTTACTTTCCCTCCGTCAACCTTTTCCGACTTTGATCCTCCACCACCGCAGCTGCTCAGCAGTACAACCAGCGCCAGCATAGATACAAGCAACCGTAACCTGCCTTTCGCTTTCTTTGTCACATGGTGACCCCCTTGTTCTTAGTTGATTAAGGCAAATTATAGCAGAAATACCGTTATAGAAGGAACGTTTTTTTAATAAAATAAATTTAGAAGGAATAATTTTTCTTTTATTGGATACAAAAAAGACGCCTCTTCAGCAGAGACGCCATTTCCCTAAATCAACCCATCAAAGGGTTCACATCTATTAATAGTATGGGGCCATGAAAACGTACACCAGTACCCCGGTCAAGCTCACATATAGCCAAATTGGCATCGTCCAGCGCGCAATCTTACGATGTTTTGCTACCTGCATCGTCCATCCCCATACAACCGTGAACAGTGCCAGCGGTACAATAATTGCAGCCAGTATGCTATGCGAAATCAACAATGTAAAGTAAATCGGACGAAGGATACCCACACCGCCATATTTTGCAGTTTCCGGCGAAATGTAGTGAAAGGTCAGGTAGGAAAATAAAAATAAAACGGTACTGGCAAAGGCCAGCAGAATAAAGGTTTTATGCACCTTGATGTTCTTCTTGAAAATAGCAACCAATGCAGCCACCAGGAAAATAAACGTGAAGCTGTTAAAAATCGCATTCAACCTTGGGAAAATAGTGAGATCAAAACTGACACTCCCCTGGTATCCGATCGGCGAAAAGAATAGCAGCAAAATAATCACGTTGGCTATAATGGAAACGGTGATAATCAAGGTTGTAAAATTACGATTGCTCGTTGGAACGTACTGCTTGTCCTCACTCGCTTTATTCATCATGAGCGTCTCCTTCGTTTAAATTCAGGTTTTCATTATTTTTGCGGTCATAACCATAATATATTATATAGAACTCATAGTTAGCCTGTGAAGTGACAACAGTATGAACAATTTCACAGCCATCCGGCAAGAAATGTGCTTCAACATTTGAGGATAGCCCTTTGTTTCCCTATATCAACGGTAGAATGCATTCTTTTTAAAAGCTTTATGCACACAAAAAAAACACCGGAAGAGTCTGATTACCCGCTCCGGTGTTGTGTCGGTTATGCAGTTAAGCAGCCTTGATGATCCATATTCATTGCTGCCACACGTCACTGTATTCTTTATGGCGCTTGAACAGAGCAAGTGCGTACGAGCAAGCAGGGATAACCTTTTTATGCTGATTTCTTGCCATCTCAACCACTCTGTCGATGAGCTCCTTGCCAATTTTTTGACCCCGTAACTGCTCGGATACAAATGTATGGTCAATGACCAATGAGTGGTCATCTACGGATTTATAACCTACTTCTGCAACTACCTGTCCATCATCCACCATGACTACTGCATGGTCCTCCTCGCGAATTTGTCTCATGAGACCAATCCCCTTTCTGACTGAAGAAAATCCCGTAAAACTCATGCTAACGAATTAATGCAATCACTTCATGCCGACGCTAGATATTCTTATCATTCCCCTATTTAGGGATCAGAGAAACATCACATACGAGGATTTTGCAAAAATCCCATAAGCGACTTCCAATGAACAAGATATAGATCGAAATGGTTTAGTTCGTCTATATCTTGCACTTCGGAGCGACTGGAATCAAATTTTGCAAAATCCTGATACATAAAATAAGATCTATCGTCGACACTATATTTATTCATATAAAGGCAAGGGAGGTGCTGCGTTGCGTACAGAAATAAAACCCGTCATCCCGTTTGAACCGGAACTGAGCGAAAAAGTACCTGTAGATGCAACAGGCCTTTGGCGTTACGAAATAAAATGGGACGGTACGAGAATTTTGACGTATCACAACCAGGGCAGCACACGCCTGTTCAACCGCAAACAGCACGAACGAACGCTTTTATACCCGGAGCTTGCTCTCTTCCCCTCCTACTGCAAGGCTGATTCGGTCATATTGGACGGGGAAATGATCGCACTCGGTGCCGACGGTAAACCATCGTTCCATGAAATTATGCGACGGGATCTGATTCGTCGGACGGATCGAATTCAGTCAGCCTATGAAGCTGTGCCTGCTACTTACATGTTGTTTGATATTATTTATCTGAACGGGGAGTGGGTTCATCTTAAACCGTTACAGGAAAGGCTTGAACTGCTGCATCAGATCATCATACCGAATGAACGGATTCAACTGGCTCCCGCTCATCCTGATGGACAAGCTCTATTTCAGGTTATGTGCAGCCAAGGAATGGAAGGTATTGTGTGTAAAAAGCTAGATAGTCCGTACACATTGGGCGGAAAGGACGGACGATGGCTCAAGGTCAAAAATTATGGCGATATCATTGCCGTTATCGGTGGCTATACCCTGAACGGAGGCATTATCAACGCTGTGTTGCTGGGCCAATATGATAAACAAGGAATGCTGCGCTATATCGGGCATGTGGGTACGGGCAAGCTGACTCGGGAAGATTGGCGTCAGCTTACCGAGCGCCTGCTACCACATACCATATCGGAACGACCCTTTAGCAATAAACCGGATCGGCATCAAGATGCGTTTTGGGTGCAACCCATGTATACCGCCAAGGTTCAATATAGTGAGTGGCGGTGGCAAGAAGGACGTACCCTGCGTCAGCCCTCCATACAAGCCTTTGTGAATCAGGACCTCGATCAGTGTATCGGCCCCTGGATGTGACGTTTTACAGATATATTTTCAAAAAATGCGGAACAAAGTTTGTATAAATCATTGCAACCAGTGGTTAATTAAATTACAGTTAACTAATTAACTACATCGAGGTGGATCGCATGTTCTTTTTTTTGGACTCCGAAATTCGTCAACTGGCCTATAATCTCTTTCCAGGTGGCAATAAACCAATTGGTGTTTTGGTAGATTTATTTTCCATAACTTATGAAATACGTAAAAACATGGAGAAGCGTTCACGTGAATTTGGTCTCTCCTACGGGCAATATATCGCGCTTTGTGTACTTTCAGCACAAAGAGATGAAATGTCTTCTCCTTCTGCTTTGGCTGAAAAGATGGGTGTAAGCCGGGCAGCAATCAGTTCCATGGTTATTTCTCTCGAACAAGAGGGATTCATTAATAAATATGACGATCCCAATGACAAGCGGGGAGTGTTCGTGTCCCTGAACGATAAAGGAAAAAGTAAAATTCAACAGATGGATCCCTTTTTCGTAGGGCTGGCTTCACGTCTGATGTCAGACTTTAGTGAGTCGGAAATCTGTCAGTTCCAAACCTATTTGTCACGCGTACGTTCTGCGTTTGAAGATGTCAAAGGTTCGCGTCTAACCGACTCCAGAGAGAAGAGAGAAAAATGGTGCGAAGACTGAGGCAAAAACTGTTCGTCAAACTTGCCCGCATATCTGCTGGCAGAATGGGTGCTGCGTCCGATTTCAAACCTTCGTATTCTCCCAAAGTACATCGGAAAGAAAGGATCATCCACTCCCTGTATTCTTCATTTTTCATGGTAGCGGTTTCATGATGGGCAGCGCTGAAGTTGAAATTGGCATTTGAGTTCCGCATCGGAACGTCTGGCAGAACTGAAGAAATAAAAATAAGCCTCCTGCTGCCACTGCCATTATGCAGTCGGATTCAGGAGGCTTATTATATATCCTTACAAACTGTTAAAAGCGTCAGTCAATACAGGTACAATTTGTGATTTGCGCGATACAACACCTTTTAGAACGGCCTTGTTGTCGTCCAACTGAACATTATAGGCTTTCTCAACCGCTTGTGCTTGGCTTCCTAGGGCAATACCAACGGAATCACTGTTCACAATGTCTGTTACGACGAACAGAAACAGATCGAGATTTTTGGCCTCAATGGTTTGGGATAATGCAGCTTCTAGATCAGCTTGACGCGATAACACGTCGTTGACGTCTACTGCGTTAACTTGAGCAATTTCCACTTTGCGACCATTCATCTGGAATTCTTTGGCATCCAGACTTACTAACTGTTCAATGGTATGACCACTCAAATCAGCCCCCGCTTTCAGCAAGTCAAATCCGTAGCGATCTGCATCCACACCAGCAATTTCAGCCAGTTCACGAGCAGCAGCTACGTCTTGATCCGTGCAGGTTGGAGATTTGAACAACAGGGAATCGGAAATAATCGCGGACAACATTAGACCTGCGATTTCTTTCGGAATCGCTACACCATTTTCCTTGTAGAGCTTGTTCAAAATGGTGGCTGTGCAACCCACTGGCTCAGCGCGGAAGTATAGCGGCTGGCTTGTTTCAAAGTTAGCGATCCGGTGATGATCGATGACTTCAGTTACACGTACCTTGTCGATATCAGCGGCGCTTTGCTGACGTTCATTATGATCAACCAGAATGACGTTGTCCGTTTCAGCAGCAACCTGCTCAACCAGACGTGGCGCGCTCACTTTGAAATAATCCAGTGCATACTGCGTTTCCCCGTTCACCTCGCCCAGACGAACCGGCTCTACGTCCGCACCCAGTTTGGTTTTTAAGTCTGCATAAGCAATAGCTGAGCAAATGGTATCCGTATCCGGATTTTTATGCCCGAAAATCAATGTTTTTGCCAACATAATCGACTCCTTTGCCTTAGGCATTTTACATGATTGTGAAACCTCAACAATTCCAATGCAGATTATATCATTAAATCTCGCATTCTCCCATTCCCCTTCGATTGATTTCAAAAATAATCTAGTAAATTCATAACATTTCCATGGAATCTATATGTGAAGTTAACCTTATTTTTTCTAAAAATATAAAAAACATATAGTAATATATCCCACCAATATGGTAAGATATGCCTCAAAACTGGCAAGTTAGTCACCAGTGGTCAATTCTATTATTTTAGATATTAAGGGAGGCGTGAGAACAACGGCAGTGGCTTCAAATCCTAGTATGTAGAGATATCATATTTTGATTGAAAAGAGGGAAATCTTTGAAAAAGCCGATCATTTTGCAAAAAATACCTGTCGTATCACTCGCTCTTGCCTTGACGGTAAGCTTATCTCTGCCGTCTTTCAGTTCTGCCGCTACTGCAGATCTGCAAATCAATTCATTTTTAAAAGCTCAGGAAGCATTAACTATTGAGGAGGCTCCGGCCTTTATCTCACCTGAGCTGAGTACAGACTCCTCCCGTCAGGTCAGAATCATCGTGCAGCTTGATGGTGAGCCCCTAGCTGTGGACAAATATGCCGCACGTTCAAGCGCCAAAGCTTTCACCGCTCAATCCGAGCAAAAAGCCGAATCTGCGATTGCCACCGAGCAAACTACGTTCGTGGACCAAGCCGCTGAGCATGGTATTTCTCTTCAGGTGAATTACCAGTACAACACGGTGCTTAACGGCTTGGAGGTCACACTGCCAGCCAATAAGATTCCAGAACTGGCTAAACTGCCAGGCGTAAAATCCATTCATGAAAACAAAACGTATTATTCCATCCCCGTGCAAGACCCTCCAACACTTACAGCCAGTGAAGCCACTTATGATAACGCACCGCTGGACCAAATTGGTGTTCCTGAAGCCTGGGCCAAAGGATTGAATGGCGCGGGAATCAAGGTCGGGGTTATTGATACCGGTATCGATTATGAGCATCCGGATTTGAAAGAAGCCTATAAAGGCGGATATGACTCTTTCGAACAAGACAACGACCCTTACGAGGAACCGTTCCTTGAAAAAGAGAATGACCCATACGGCACAGGTTTTAGCGGAACGACACATGGTACTCACGTCTCCGGCACGATTGCCGGTAAAGCCGCCAATAAATCCTCGGATATTGTGCAAAAGGGTATTGCCTATAAATCGGACTTATACGTGTATAAAGTGCTTGGACGCAATACCAAGACAGGTCGCTCCTCCGGTTCCTCCGCACAGGTTATTGACGGTATTGAACGTGCTGTCAAAGATGGTATGAACGTCATTAACCTGTCGCTGGGCTCGGATTCCGAAAAGGACCCGAACTCCCCGGATTCCATTGCTATTAATAATGCTGTACTTTCCGGCGTAGTCGCGGTCATCGCGAACGGTAACGCTGCACAACAAGGACCCTACTTTTATTCCATGGGTTCTCCTGCAACATCACAACTGGCGATTTCCGTTGGTGCAGCCACTTCACCGAGCCATAGCTATTCAAATAAAGCATCCGTCAATCTTGTAACCTATGGTGATGATGAAAAGCCTTTAACAGTTACATCAGATACCTATTACAATTTTAATACGATGGCTTGGCAAACTTTTCATGAGGATTTTTCTTCTATTTTGGGGACAGAAGCATTGGAATTGGTTTATGCCAATTTGGGATATCCAGATGATTTCACTTCTAAAGATGTAAAAGATAAGGTTGTGATCGTATCGCGTGGCGTCTTGGGCTTCGTAGACAAGATCGCAAACGCACAACAAAATGGTGCAAAGGCTATTATTATTTTTAATGGTCAAGCGAAATCTGGCGACAGCACACAAGCCAATCTGAGTGAAGCTATCCCTGGTTACGATGGCTACATTAATTCGAATCAAGGAGACAATGTAGATTATATCCCTACCTTTGACATGACAGGAAAAGAAGGTAGAGCACTGGCAAGACAAATCATTGAAAGCCAAAACCACAAACAAAAATTCTTTATTGCTTTTGGAGAAGAGTATCGTCGTACTGACAATCCTGGTAATACCATGGCCGGATTTAGCTCCCGCGGACCCAATGGCGATGAACTGCTGAGCATCAAGCCGGACGTGAGCGCACCAGGGGTTAGCATCATGTCAACGTACCCTGCTTTCGCCAAATTTTATCCGGATGCATCCTATGAGCAAGCTTACAAACGCAGCAACGGAACGAGTATGGCCTCTCCGCATGTGGCTGGACTTGCCGTGTTGCTGAAGCAGCAGCATCCGAATTGGACACCGTTTGATATCCGCGCTGCTCTGGCAAACACTTCGGTTACACTCTTTGATGAGGATAAAATCCAATATGATGTGTATTCCCAAGGTGCAGGCCTTGTAAACATCGCTAATGCGATTCAGACTCCAGCTCTGCTGGAAACTGTTGAAAAGATTACGATTCTCGACAAGAACTTTAATCGGCAGGAGGTTGTGAATTACAATCCGTCCGCCAGCTTCGGGGTGTTACGACCTGGTAGTGATGCGAAGCAGATTCAGCTTCAACTCAAAAACTTGTCGGCTAGCACTGTGCAATATGAAGCCAGCACCGTTTTACATGATAATGTAACCTCTGATCCAACTAAGCCGATTGCTACACCTGACGTGAGCAACATTGCCGTGCAATTGCAAGGTGTCGGCGCAAATGGTGCCATCTCGGCAGAACCGGGTAAATCGCAACCGTTCTTCCTGTCTGTGCAACCAAATTCGGGTGCAGCTACAGGTGTATATGAAGGAGAAGTTATTCTGAAAAGCGCCGGACAGCCGACACTTCATCTGCCGTTCGTCGTTCATGTGGGCAAAGAAAATCCAACGACAGGCTTTGGCTTGCAGGACCTGAGTGTTACCAACCCGATTATTTACCCAAGTCGGACAGGTGCTCAGCGCTCAACAGATTTGGCTTTCCGCCTGACCACAGATAAAACCAACCAGATCGCACTTTATGTATACGGTGTAGATGATAAATTGATCGGTCTGATTGATGGAATTACTACCTCCAAGGAACAAGGTGACAATGCACGCCTCAAACAAGGCGCATATTCCTTTAAGGGTATTGACGGAAGTTACGTCGAATTAGATGACAATGGCAAGCCTGTGCTGGATGCTAACGGTCAACCCGTGATTCAACACTTGAAAGATGGCGTGTACAAGCTGGAAGTCAGTTCTCCGGAACTGAATGAAAAGGGCGAAGTCGAACGCAATACCGATGGTCCTAAACTGTTCACTGCCACTAAAGCTATTCGTGTGGATAATAGCGCCGCATCCGGCGGTAGTGGTGGAGGCGGCGGTGGAGGTGGCGGCAGAAGCAATACCACACCTTCTGCTGCAACGAACACATCCACCCCTGTCGCTACATCTGCTCCTTCACTTCAAAGCGTAGTGAAGCAAGGACAGGCTGTTAAAACTGTGACTACAGCCGTTGCGTTGAACAATAATGTACAGTCACTGACAGTATACGATGCAGATTTGCAGGCTGCCGTGACAGCAGCAGGTTCCAGCCCAACAGCTATTGTACTGTCAGCTACTAGCCAAGCAGGCCAAACGACGAAAGCATCGCTCACTTCCGCACAACTGGTAGCGCTGGGTAAGGCTGCAGCAGGAAGCAGCTTGATTGTAAGCAATACAGGCTCTTCTCTGGCTTTGCCAGTATCCGCTCTGAAAAATGTTCCTGCTGGTGCAGGCATTGAAGTGGTTATCAGCAGCCAGACAGAGGCGAGCAGCACTTTTACAAGTAAGCTGAAAGGCTCCAATGTGATCGGCACCCCGGTAGGGTTTGAAGCTAACATTGTCACTGGTGGCAAGAGCCAACCGCTCAAAGTTGCGCCAGGACAGTTTATTAGCCGATCCTTTACCGTGCCTGGTCAAATTGATTCCAATACAGCCGGTGTACTCTATACGGCAAACGGAAATGTCTATCCCGTTCCATCCGTCTTCACCAAGCAGGCTGATGGATCTACCGTCGTCAAGGTAAGCCGTCCGGGCTTCTCGACGTATGCAGCGGCGACACGTCCCGTTAGCTTTGAAGATATTTCATCGTCGTATGCCCAATCCGAAATTCAATCGCTGGCGAACAAGTTGCTGATTAACGGCACGACCGACACGACTTTCTCACCGAAGAAGAACGTGACACGTGCAGAATTTGCAACCCTGGTAACCCGAGCACTCGGCTTGACACCAGGTACTGCTGCACCATTCAGTGATATCCCGGCAGGTAGCTGGTACTCCGGCGATGTAGCAGCCGCTTATGAAGCTGGATTGATTACGGGCCGCAGCAGCGACAATTTTGATCCGAACGCTAATATCAGTCGTCAAGAAATTGCTGTCGTGCTAGGTAAAGCTGTAGATCTGCTTCAAATCAAAGCAGCAGCCGATGGCCCAGCACGCACACCGTACCATGATGCTTCATCCTTTGCAGGTTATGCCAAGGACAGTATTGAAAAAGTAAGTGCAGCAGGTATCATCAACGGAGAAGCGATTAAAGGCTCCTCCTACTTTCAGCCGAATGCACCTACAACCCGTGAGGCATCTGCCAAGGTACTGCACGGGCTTTTACAAAAAGCTGCGCTGATTAACTAACAATTAAAAAGCCTCCCGAGCCGTTATTTAACCAAAGCTGCGGTTCGGGGGGCTATTTTTATGTTACGCCATAATTTGCAATACTATACGGTTCCCGCTAAAGGTAGCGTTACTTTGAATACACTCCCTGTTCCCGGTGTGCTTTCGGCCATAATGTTTCCGCCGTGTGCTTCCACGATAGACTGTGTAATGGCCAGACCAAGACCCGCCCCGCCTGAGCTACGTGTACGCGATTCATCTCCACGATAAAAACGCTCAAATATCCGCTCCAGCTGTTCTTTACTCATCCCTGGTCCGTTATCACGAATTTGGATATCCACCAACTTCTTGCCTGCAGACAGGTTTACCTGGATCACACCTCTTTCCATATCGGTATGCTGAACCGCATTATGGAACAGGTTGAGCACGACCTGCTTGATTTTATCTCCCTCTGCCAATACCCGTATACCTGCCGTCATATCAAAAACCACTTTACGTGTACCTGCCAGCATAAGAAGCTGCGGTTTCATTTCCAGCAGCAACGCATCTAGTGGTATGTCTTCCAGCTTTAACTCCGGTGTTCGATCCAGCTTAGCCAACAATAGCAAGTCAGAGACAAGCTTATTCATCCGCTTGGATTCACCATACATACTTTCTAATGCCGACTGAAGCTGTTTCGGATTAGATGCTGCCCCGCGAAGCAGCACTTCCAAGAAGCCGTGAATAGAGGTGAGCGGGGTGCGTAGTTCATGGGAAGCATCCGCAATAAATCGTCTCATCTGCATCTGCAATTCCCGTTCGGCAGCAAAAGAATGCTCCAGCCGTTCCAGCATCCCGTTAAATGAAACCGCCAGACGATCCACCTCATACTGCCCCTGCTCTGCGTCAAAGCGCTCGGCCAGATTGCCCGCATCAATACGTTTGACTGCCTCGACCATCCTGGAAAGGGGCACCAACGTGCGGCGCAGCACAGGCAACATAAGCGCTAACCCAATCGCAAGTGCAATCAGTGACAATAAAATAAAGGTGCGAAGCTGGTTAATCAACTGCTCTTGCATAGAAGTCGTGGATACGCCCATTTGAAGTAAACCGGAAGAACGGTCAGGTGGACCAAGCGGACGGAATACAACCAGTTGCTCTTTCCCCTGGGCATCCGTGATTAATTGATAGCCGTGACGCATGCGCTTACTCTGCTGCATTGCTTGATACTGCTGAGTGGTGAGACGCGGCGGTTTAAGTCCATTTTCATTGGACAAGCTCTGGAAGGTGCCGTCTATACCTATAGAAGCAAGCGACATATCCGGCCAAAACAGAAACGGTCCCGGTCGATTACTCCTTCGATTGGACTCATCTTGAGGAACGGTTACCCCAGCCCCGCTCTTTTCCTGCGAATCCTTAATCAATAAATCGGCAGGAATTGAATTCAGCTGTGTATTCATGGCTTCTGCCCGACTGCGATACAGAAAATCTTTCATCAGAAAATATTGTAGAAAACCAATCAATACAAGCAACAAAGCCAAAATGAGTAACGTTCTGGCCAAAAGCTGGGATCGGAGAGAACGGAGTGCATATTTTCTCCGACTTTTCCCGCCCGCCTTCATAGCAGATCCACCCGGTATCCCACACCGCGCAGCGTACGAATGACCCGGTGCTCCTTGTCTTTGAGTTTTTCACGCAAGGAGCGAATGTACACCTCAACAATATTATCCTCGCCTCCAAAATCGTACCCCCATACCCGGTCCAGAATACGACTTTTACTTAACACAATCCCGTGATTCAACACCAAAAACTTCAATAGTTCATATTCGGTAGGCGACAGTTCCAGCACCTGACTCTGATAACGGATTTCCTTCCGTCGATCATCCACTTGAAAGGGGCCGTGAACCACTTCTCCCAGCAGATCGGGGAACTGATTGCGCAAGCGCGCTTCAATGCGAGCCAGCAGCTCATTAAAACTGAAGGGTTTTACAACATAATCATCCGCGCCGAGTTTTAATCCCTTTACCCGATCGTCGACATCATCCTTGGCAGTCAGCATAATGACCGCGATGTTATCCTCCGTCTCCTTGAGACTTTGGCACACCTCAAAACCGTTCATTTCCGGCATCATCACATCCAGCACCGCTACATGCGGGCGAAACTCTTTTGCCAAATCGAGCGCTTGACTCCCGTTCTCGGCGGTTCTGACTTCATATCCTTCATTAATCAGTCCAAGCTCTAAAAATTGCAAAATATGAGGCTCATCATCTGCCAGCATAATTTTAACTCCGTGTATTGGATTCATTATTCATCTTCCCTTTCATGTTGCTGCATTTTTCTCATATAAAAGTCGATTCATTTTCACCTGTATCTAATATACCTGAATCCTGTCGCAAAAAAAGCACCCCTGCTCAGCTTTCAGCTAACGTTCAGGGAGCGCTCAGAACCAATTAAGGTAGGTCTGGCATGATAATAGCAAGCCGGTAGTTCACCGGGCCAAGATCAGAAGCGACTGGTCATTCCGCAGTCCTGAAGATAGCGGCTAGAACAACGGAATAAATACAAAGAAACTTTCACAGGGAGTGGAATGAACATGATTAAGAAATGGTTTAAGACCAGGGCGGACATCCCCCTGATCATCATTATGCTGATATCCGCATTTTTGAACGGATACAACATCTGGCAAGACAAATATGTAAACACCTACTACACGACGGCCGTAGCAAGCATGCTACAAAGCTTTCACAACTTCTTTTTCGCCTCACTTGATTCTGCCGGATCGGTAACGGTAGACAAACCCCCTGTGGTGTTCTGGATTCAGACACTAAGCGCCTATATATTCGGGCTTCACGGATGGAGCGTTATCTTGCCACAGACGCTGGCTCAAGTCGGATCGGTCTTGCTCGTTTACTTGCTCGTCAAACCGAGCTTCGGTACGATGGCCGCACGATTGGCCGCCTTCGCCATGGCAACGACACCGATAGCCGTAGCGGTTAGCCGCACGAATAACATCGACGCTATGTTGGTTCTCACACTGTTGCTCGCAACATGGCTATTGTTCAGAGGCCTTAGAAATAGCAAAACCGGGCTGATCCTTGCTGCTTTCGCAGTCGTAGGCATCGCCTTTAACGAAAAAATGTTACAAGCCTATATGATCGTTCCCGCATTGGGACTGTTCTATCTGCTGGCTTCCAAGTTTAACTGGAAGCGAAAAGCAGTAACACTGGTAGGATCAGCAGTTGTCCTCCTGATCGTATCACTCTCTTGGGCAGTCGTAGTGGACTCTACTCCTGCAGATGAACGCCCTTATATGGGGAGTAGCGGTACGAACTCTGTGCTGAATTTGGCCTTTGGTTATAACGGCCTGTCCCGTCTGACAGGAGATCAGGGTACAGGTGGCAATCGTGGCGGTGAACGCACGGATCGGAACAATAACGCTGCAACGAATAGCAGCAACACAAACACGGATCAGGCTCAGACGACCACATCATTGGACAGCACTACTTGTACGGATGACTCAGGTGCCAACAACATGGCAGCAGGCGGATTGGGTACAGGTGGTCAAATGCCACCGGGTGGATTTGGCGGCAACGGACAAGGTGGTCCTGGAGACGGGCAAGGTGGTCCAGGCGGTGGACCGGGAGGAAACTCCGGTGGCGGCATGTTCGGCACTGGCGAAAAAGGACCTTTACGGTTGTTCCAATCCTCCCTGTCAGGTCAAGCCAGCTGGCTGCTTCCATTTGCATTAATTGCTTCCGTCGGCCTGCTTGCAAGCATTCGACGTCGTAATATCACACAAAAACACAAAGAGGTCATCTTCTGGCTAGCCTGGTTGATTCCCGTAGCTGCATTTTTCAGCGTAGCAGGATTCTTTCATCATTATTACCTGATTATGCTCGCGCCACCAATTGCAGCGCTCTTTGGAGCAGGATTCGTAGAATTGTGGAAGCAGTATCGTGAGCGTTCCAACTGGCTCTCCTGGCTGTTACCCGCAGCAGTATTGGCAACCTCGGTATTTAGCTGGTTTGTTTTGCAAAATTACAACGATACCATTGGCAGCGGCTGGTCCATCACGGTATTGATCTTAGGGATCATCGGCACGGTGCTGCAGGTAGTGGCACGAATGAAATCTGAGAAGTTCACAAGGTTCGCCATCATTGCAAGTGTACTCGCTATGTTTATCGGTCCTGCATATTGGGCATTGACACCGATCATCTACGGAGGGAACAGCATGATTCCACAAGCCGGACCCACTCAATTTGGCGGCGGTGGCGGTGGCGGAATGCCGGGCGGCAATGATCGCAATAGAGGTCAGAGCGCCAATGGACAACAAGCCGAAGGAACTCAAACGAATAACCAGACCAATAATGCAGAGAATTCCAGTCCTGATGGAAATACTTCAAGCACACAAACAAGTACAGACACGGAGCAAAAATCTTCTACCCGTTCCAGAGGAATGGGAGGACCCAACGGTAGCCAAAGTTTAGATCAAAAAACGTTGAGCTATTTGCAAAAAAATAACACAGGTGAAACCTACCTTTTCGCAGCAAGTAATTATTCAACGGCTGCTCCTTACCTGGTCGAGGCCGGACAAAAAGTAATTATTATGAACGGTTTTGTATCCTCCGATCCAGTCTATACCGTCGATAAAATCAAGGCGCTGGTCGAAAGCGGACAAGTGAAGTACTTCATGATTTCTGGTGGAGGCGGCGGACCGGACGGCGGTAACTCTGAAGTCACTGCATGGATCAAAGAACACGGCAAGTTGATCCCTACAGATGAATGGAAAACAACAGCAGACGAAACAAGTACAGACGTTAAAGCCACCGAGAGCGGAAGCGACACGACGAACAGCAATGCGAACGCCCAGGATGGTCAAGGTGGCCCTGGCGGAGACGATCGTGGCGGAAGCGGTACTTTATACGAAATCACATTATAAATGAGGAGGAACTACGAATGAGTGAACCCATCCGTTATTCCATAGTTATTCCGATGTACAACGAGGAAGCTGTTATTACGGAAACCTACCGGAGGCTGAAACAAGTCATGGGCTCAATGGGTGAGCCCTACGAGCTGATCTTCGTAAATGATGGAAGTTCGGACCGCAGCGTCCAATTGATCAAGGAATTCAGTCTCAGAGATGACACCATTGTATTGATTGATTTCTCTCGCAATTTTGGTCATCAGCTAGCGATTACCGCCGGGATGGATTATGCGGTGGGGGAGGCGGTCGTCGTCATTGACGCCGACCTCCAAGACCCGCCGGAACTGATTGTTGAGATGGCTAACAAGTGGAAGGAAGGCTATGAAGTGGTCTACGCCAAACGGCTCAAACGCAATGGCGAAACTCGCTTCAAGAAATGGTCTGCCAGCCTCTTCTACCGTGTACTTAAAGCATCAACGGACATTAATATCCCGGTCGACACCGGGGACTTCCGCCTAATGGATCGTAAGGTCATAGAAGAATTGAAACGGCTGCCGGAAAATAACCGATTCGTTCGTGGACTGGTCAGCTGGATCGGATTCAAACAAACTGCTGTAGAATATGAGCGCGACGAGCGGCTCGCGGGCGAGACCAAGTATCCGTTGAAACGAATGATCAAGCTCAGTCTGGACGGGATCACATCCTTTTCGATTAAGCCGCTCAAGCTGGCAGGGTATATCGGTGCACTTCTCTCCATGTCCGGCTTCCTGTATCTGATGTACGTACTGTTTCTCAACTTTTTCACCGACTCCTACGTGATGAAGGGCTGGTCGTCTATGATTAGCATCAGCCTGATTTTCGACGGGGTGATCCTCATCATTCTCGGTATTATGGGTGAATATGTTGGACGGATTTATGACGAAACCAAAGCACGTCCGCTATACATTGTCCGTGAGCATCTGGGTGGACAATACGAAAACGGTCCGACACATGCTATGAAGGCCCCTGAACCACGCGAGTCCCTGTACATGCAAGGAGCCCGTGAAAGCCTGATTTCGGCAGGACGCACAGTGCGCGGCAACAGTGCGGTATATACCGGACCCAAATCCGGTCATGGAGCCTAAACTATGAAAAGTCGCATGGCCCAGCTGCTTCCTATGATTCGATTTGGCATTGTAGGTCTGGTGAATACAGGCGTAGATTATATTATTTTTATGCTGCTAGCTTGGGGCGGAGTGCCGGTCATTGTAGCGCAGATCATTTCGTACAGCTGCGGCACAGCCAACAGTTATATTTTGAACAGCAAATGGACATTCAACAAACAACTATCAAACGACACAAACAAGCGTCAATTACCCAAATTTATCGTCATCAACCTGGTCGTATTAGGGATAACCTCCCTATTACTGCAAGTGCTCCACACGGGAACCGAGTTGCCACTTGCTTTAGACAAGCTGATCGCCACCGCAGCCGGAATGATCATCAATTATATCGGGAGCCGATACTGGGTATTTGGTTCCCCATCCCGAAAGGAACGTGAGTTTCTATGAGAAAAATTACAAAAGCTGTTATTCCAGCCGCCGGATTAGGAACCCGTTTTCTACCAGCTACGAAAGCTTTACCGAAAGAGATGCTTCCCATCGTAGACAAGCCGGCTATTCAATATATCGTAGAAGAAGCTATCAAGTCCGGAATTGAGAGCATCATTATCGTAACGGGGCGTAATAAAAAAGCCATCGAGGATCATTTTGACAAGTCTGTGGAGTTGGAGCAGGTACTGGAGAGCAAAGGTAAATACGATCTTCTGCGTGAAGTTCAAAGCATCGGGGGTAAAGCAGTCATTCACTATATCCGTCAAAAAGAACCTCTCGGCTTGGGACACGCGGTAAGCTGCGCTCGTCAGTTCATCGGCGATGAACCATTTGCCGTGTTGCTGGGCGATGATATTATGAATTCCTCCACCCCGGCGATCCGTCAAATGATGGATGTCTACGAGGCGACTGGCAAGCAAGTGGTCGGCGTGCGCACGGTGGAAGAACAAGATGTGAGTAAATACGGCATTATTGACTCTACTCACCAGAACGGTCTCATCCACGAAGTCGGCGGGCTTGTTGAAAAACCTTCTCCGGCAGATGCCCCTTCGCGGCAGGCAGTCATTGGTCGGTATGTATTGGAGCCTTCCATTTTCTCTATATTGGAAAACCTGTCCACTGGGGCAGGCGGTGAATATCAATTGACAGACGCACTCCATCAGGTAGCATTGCAGAACCAACTGCTCGCATTGGAACTGGAAGGCACACGTTATGATATTGGAGATAAAGCTGGATATCTGGAAGCCGTGCTCCACATGGGTATGCAACGCGAAGATTTGCGTCCAATGCTTGACTCCATGATGCGCGAGTGGGCGCTTGCTTCAATGATAAAATAGGGAATTTCCCCTCCGAAATCCGACGGGTGCTGTGAAATCACGAGAGTAGATGGATGAACATGTAAACCTGTACAATGTAGGAGTACAGCAGCATTTGAATCTGCTCGGCCGCCCGGTCGAAACTAAGGAGGAAGAGGACCTATAATACCTGAGGGAAATCTGCAAAGCAACGTAGATCGTTTTAGCGGTTTTGCCGACAACTACGATCAGCACCGCCCGGAAGCACCGTCACTCGTCGTGGAAATCGTCAGCCGCTATCTGGAGCGAAACGTAGAGCTCGTTGCCGATATTGGCTGCGGTACAGGACTTTCAACTTTCATATGGGAAAACGCCGCTCGGCAAGTCGTCGGTATCGAGCCTAACTCGGACATGAGAGGAAAAGCGCAGCACAAGCTGGAGACAGCAGGAACGACAAAGGCAGGAACCATTTCCTTCAAAAGCGGGTTCTCCAACAACCTGCCCTTTGAGGACGGAACTGTAGACGTCATCACCTGCTCTCAATCCTTTCACTGGATGGACCCCGAGAGCACGCTTCAGGAAGCGGGCAGGGTCTTGGCTCAGGGCGGCGTGTTCGCAGCCTTTGACTGTGACTGGCCTCCGGTGCTGCAATGGCAGATAGAGCAAGCTTATACAGAGCTTATCACCAAAGCGGATACCCTTTTGGAACAGGAAGCCCCAGTAGAGCAGCAAGCTCATAAATGGAGCAAGGATCAGCATTTAGCTAATCTGCACCGCAGCGGGCAATTCCGATATACCCGGGAGATTGTTTTCCACAACCGTGAGCAGTGTGACGCAGCTCGTTATACAGGGCTCGCTCTCAGCCAAGGGGGTATTCAAAGTCTCTTAAAACTTGGCAATAGAACGCTTGACGGCGATGTAGCCCGCTTCGTGAACCTGGTAGAGAATCATTTTCAGGGCAGAACACTAGACATTCTGTTCAGCTATCGTATGCGGCTCGGCATCAAGTAGAAAGGAATCAAGGCCATCGTGGATGATACGCTCTTCGGCTTAGGGCAAAAAAGACTCTCCCTCGCCTCGTAAAAACGAGTGCGTACAGGAGAGTCTTTTTCTTCAATAAATAGCCACGCTCATATCCCTGCAAACCTTAGTTGCAGTTCCACTGTGTCTTCAACCTAGGAAGAGCGGACAGCCAATAAGTGCGCCAACCGATCAGGATAGTCCGTGATAATGCCGTTTACCCCGGCCTCTAGCAGACGCTTCATTTCTTCTGGCTCATTCACCGTCCATGGGTGGTAGACGACGCCTAATGCCAAAGCCTCTGATACAGCTTCTGGTGTAACCACTTGTTTGTAGGCATGAAGTGCGGTAACCCCGAATTGGGTGGCATACTCGGATGGGCGGACCATAATTTCGATATACAGCGCCCCCGTCTTGATTTCAGGAGCAAGCTGCGCACAGAGCGCCAGCGATTCGTGATTAAAGCTGGATATGATTACCCGCTGTTCTAATCCAAAACGCTTCACGGTAGCAATGACCTCTTCCTCCATTCCCGGATAGAGATAAATGCTATTTTTCAACTCTAAATTAATTATTGTATTCGAGGAGGACTGGGCTAGTTCCAGTAGCTCATCCAGCATAGGGACCCGCTCACCTCGGAATTTCTCACCAAACCAGCCGCCCGCATCCAATTTATTTAATTCTTCCAGCGTAATATCCCTTACATCCAGTGAGCAACCTGTCGTACGCTTCAGCGACTCATCGTGAATCAGCACCAGATGCCCATCTTGGGTACGCTGCACATCCGTTTCTATACCTGTTGCTCCCAGTTCCAAGGCGTGGCGGAATGCCGCCATCGTATTCTCAGGACATACACCTGAAGCTCCGCGGTGTGCGAAATTAATCACCTTTCCGGTTACAGTCACCACATAACCCCTCCTGTCATTTCACAGGAACATTATACCTGCTCATTGTTTGGGCAGTATAAAATATTCGTCACAGCTACACTTCTTCTATGCCGTTCGAACAATTTTCCCGATCCACTCGGAATAAAACGTATTCCCGTTCCGTCGATCAAAATCAGCCGCCGCTGACTCTGCCAGTGGCCTAAAATACGCAATGATTTCCGTCAATCTGCGCTCCTCTTTCCCCCATTCCAAGGAAGCCGGCAACCGGATCAACCGTTTTTCTCCCGAAGTATCCAACTTTTGCAGCAGACTCACCATCGTCGCGTAAAAATACATCTGCTCCAGCCCGCTCTCATAGTCTAGCGCCATATGTAGATGACGCTCTACCACTTCGATCCCTTGAACCGGATCAGCAATCGTCAAATATTCGATATGCTCTGCTATCGTTTTCAGAAAGTCACGGTCATCCCGGACTAGGCGATAGCCTTTACGATGCTGCTCCTTTGCCTGATCAACCTCGCCTTGACGATAAAGCGGCAATAGCACCTGCGAGAGCGTCACATGCGGCACTTCTGCACATCTCATACGACCCGACAAAATCGGTTTTGCCACGGCAAGCGCCTGCTCATCCTCTCCGGCCAAGTAGTAGAACCGCACCATCTGGCTCTGCTCGCAGGCTTCACAATCACTCATACTGTCCCGTTCGATCAAGCGGAAGGTATCCAGATATCGCCGTGCTTCTTCCAGATTTCCCATGTCCATCGCGATGCGGAACTTATAATAGTAATATGGACGCTCATTATACCCGTATTCGGCATAACGTCGGCGCATATCCTCCGCCAGATCTTCTATTTGAGTCTTCGATATATTGGAAAAGCTGCACACCTTCCCAAGTATCCATTTGTAATTCCACAACAGCTCATCTGCGTCGTATTCCTCTGGATTTTGATCAAATTGGCCCAACTGCCACGAAAAAGCAATCAGCGACTTCAATGGGTATCCGTTAAAAATAGCGCAGTCTACAATCTCTCCCCGAATTTCATAAGCGAGTTCCTTCAATCCGGAAGTGTCTGCCAAGCGAACAGCCTCTTCCAGAATCGCCAGCTTTGCCGCCCCTCCGGGCATATCCTGCGCCTGCTCCATCAATTCATATATTGTCTCTTCCATTTGAATCCTCCCTTAATTACGCAATTACGTATTCTGTCCGTTCCCTAATCCCCAATTGATAAAATGCAGTACACTCCGGTTCATCAGCCCTAGCTCACTGCGGTTCATCGGATAGTGACCCATCATAAGCGCATTCACATACATCATTTCTGTAGCAGCCGTAACCATCTGCGTATCGGTAGCTTCAAGAATTCGGGCCACCACCGGGTTGTTCAGATTAAAGTATAAAGTGGAGTAGCCCGAATTTTGCTGGACTCCTGCTTTCAGACTATCAAGCACATTGGAAAAAAGTGAGGTTGTCTCCTCAACCGTGTTTTCCATGGAGCGCAAGGTCAGTGCATCCTGAGAAATGGTATACAATACTGGCAAACTCGCAGGCTCAAAACGCTTCAACTCAGCGCGACAACGCATTGGCTGCAAAGCAGCATCCATGACACGTAGTACACCGTAATAATTCTCGCGCTCTTCCTGTGTTAGCCCGGTAAATGATAGAGATACTTCCTCAGGGCTAAGACGCTCTGTTTGCAGGTTAGGGTCAATCCAATGCAGCTTTTCCAAAATGTCTGAATCATAAATATAGCCGCCATTGATCACCAACATGGATTGCGCCGCCGCCACATGCGTAATCTGACGATACTCATCTACTGTCGATGTGTAATGCAACGGACGTCCGCCCGCCTCTCGGATCAGTTCACTCAGTTCACGCCGCCCAAATGTACTTTCGAAGGAAAACCAGCGATGCATAATCCGCAGAAATTCATCATCCTCGACCGCGAGCGCCTTCATGGACAGCTCGTGCAAACGAATCCAGTGTTGCAAACGGTCTGGTTCATATTCCGCCATGCGTAGCAGTTCTTCCCGAATACAGGTCCCCAATTCAGAACGAACCGCATCAAGCTGCTCATTTTCATAAAAATATTCACGTGATGCCGTTGGTTGCAATTCATCTGTCCAAATCAGGCTTTTAATGAAGAATGCCCATTCTGGCAATACATTTTCCGCCTTATCGGACACCAACATATGCTTCAAGTACACCCGGTGCAGCCGCTTGCTGTTCAGATTAACACTACGAGGCAAAATGAATGCAATCCCGCCTGTTCTGCCCGATGCCGTCCGCAACGGTATAAAATCACTGAAGCGCTCGCCCATCAGGCGATAGCCTAAATCTAGCACCTCACTACGGCGGCTCCGTAATTGTTCTGGGTCCTGCATCCAGCTCGTCGATGGAAGATTGACGCGCTTGGTCTCCCCGTCTACAGACAGTATGACCGGATACGGCAGCAACGCACCATAATAGAATAAAGACTCCTCTACATGCGCCGGCTCATAATAAAACTCACTTCCCGGCTTGCAGCGCAAATAAATTTGCGTTCCTACAGGCAGTTCGGTCTCCAATCGACGAATCGTATACGTCCCATCCGGCTTCCCTCTCCATTCCATGGAGACGCCTTCCTTCACCGAGCGGGTCAGCACCACAATTTCATCGCTCACCATAAAGCAGGATAGCAACCCAATCCCAAATCGTCCGATAAACGAAGTCTCAGAAGCCAGCAAATCGGCTCCCTTCTTGGAAGACTGACCGATAATCGATAAAAAACGGTGAATGTCTTCTTCTGACAACCCAATGCCGTTATCCTGAATCATCAATACCTGTTGCTCCCCGGCACCAGATAACTCTACGATGACTTTGCCTTCATAGTTGTTACTCTCAGAAGCTGTAGCTTCAAGGGTCTTGTCTTCTTTTAATACATTACTTTCAGTAGCAACCTTCCGCAGCTCCTTGCGAGCCGTGATCGCATCTGTTGCATTTTGCAGAACCTCACGTATAAACACTCGTGGACTGCTATATAAATGATTGGCCAAAATATCAATCATACCGCCCAAGTTCACTTGAAAACGATATTCGTCTGTTTGACTCATAGAGATCATTCCTTTCTCGAAATACTACAACCACCATTTGGATTTAAATAGACTGTCTTTTAAAGTATAACGTGGATTTAAGTCGGATTGCACACCCTGCATTTCAGATATCAGTACGTTGACAACGACATAATAGGGTCTTTTTTCACCTGGGAAGTCTGGCACTGGGTCTAATTAACTTCATAAAAATGTACGGAGTACGAGCACTTAGTGAATAAAGGTCATCTTTGTCTAGTTAAATTTAGTAATAAACATAATATTTATTTAAAATCCACCCTTCTCTCAGAACCCTATATCTATGGAGGGACAAATGGCTCATTTTACGCAAAAAGCTCGCATTGCCGCTCTTGTAATACTCTTACAAGAGAGAATGCGAGCTTATTTAGGTACAGTCGAAGCTGTACCCTTTTACAGAAGAGAATTAATGAGACTTAGCGAGACGGATAACGTTCCACGATGCTTTGCCCAAATGAGCTTTTACAATTCCGTCATCAAGCTTGGCGTTACCGCCGTTGTGAGGCGTAACTTTTTCACCGGCTGGACTGTTGGTCGCTTTAAGATCATCATGCTCCAATACAGTATGCTCGACAATGCGGTAGCCTTCAAAACTGCGTACATCTACTGTCAGCTCCAGCGATTCAGACAAATGACGGTTCACTGCAAAGACAGTCAGCGCGTCTCCCTCTTCATCATAAACTACAGCGCTGTCCAGATAAGGGATGTCTGTGAAGTCCTTGGAGTCGTATTTTTCCGAATCCACGACAGGCATCAGCGATATCCCACGACCATAACGGGAGGCATGCAGATACGGATAGAAGATCGTTTGTTTCCACGCCTTTCCGTTATTCTCGGTCATGATTGGCGCAATAACGTTGACCAGTTGGGCGAGACAAGCCATTTTCACACGATCCGCGTGGCGCAGGAACGTGATCAACATGCTGCCTACCAACAATGCATCCTCAAAGTTATAGATATCCTCAAGCTGCGGTGGTGCCACAGACCACGGATCAATTTTTTTGTCCGCATCATTGGAGTGGTACCATACGTTCCATTCGTCAAAGCTGAGCATCATTTTCTTCTTGCTGCGTTTCTTTGCTTTGATATAGTCACAAGTCGAAATGACCGTATGGATAAAATGATCCATATCCATAGAGCGTGCCAGATAATTAGCCGTATCATTGTCATGATTGCCGTAGTATTGATGCAAGGAAATATAGTCGGCTACCTCATAGGTATGATCCAATGTGGTTGCTTCCCATTCCGGGAACGTTGGCATCGTGGAACTGGAGCTGCCACAGGATACAAGCTCAATGTCAGGATCAATCAGCTTCATAGCTTTTGCAGATTCAACAGCCAGACGGCCATATTCTTCTGCTGTCTTGTGACCAATCTGCCATGGGCCATCCATCTCGTTACCAAGACACCAAGTTTTAATCTTATGTGGTTGCTCAACCCCGTGACTACGACGTAGATCACTCCAATAGGAGCCGCCTGTGTGGTTGCAATATTCCACCAGATTACGCGCAGCATCAATTCCGCGTGTACCCAGATTAACCGCCATCATGACTTCGGAACCTACATCCTTGGCCCACTTGAAAAATTCATTCGTACCCACTTCATTCGGCTCGACTGTTCTCCACGCCAGCTCCAACTGTCTAGGTCTGGACGCAACAGGACCGACACCGTCCTCCCAATTGTAACCGGATACAAAATTGCCTCCCGGATAGCGTATAATAGGAACATCAAGCTGTTTTACCAACTCTTTAACATCATTACGGAAACCGCTTTCATCACTAGTTGAATGAGTAGGCTCGTAAATGCCACCATATACGGCACGCCCGAGATGCTCTACAAAAGAGCCATAAATGCGTTTATCGACTTCAGCAATACGAAAAGATTTGTCTACAATCATCTTTGCTTTTACAGCTGCTGCCACCTAAACCATCCTCTCTGAATGCGAAAATAAAATCCTTTCTACCACCAAGATTAAGAAGCCGTTTTATTTACGGTTTTAATATAACACACCCTATTTATTATAGTCAATATTATCATTAAATACTTAATATATTCATTAACATTTATAATAAACGATAAGCAATTGGTTACGTATTTCTAAATATTTTGTTTTATAAACAAACTTATTGAGTGAATAACCACTTTACCAAATAATAATAGTTGTCCTGCTGTTCATATTTCCATTAGAGTAAACGGAGGTGCTTCTTTGAACGATAGCGTTCGTCTGAAAGCACCCTCCTAATTTCCGTACTATACACATAATAGCCCGATCAGACAGCAATGTTCACCTTCACACCTGCAGTCTTAGCTTTGTCTTTAGCTGAGTCCATATAGGCATGGAGCTCTTGTTCAGTCCACCTCCTACCAACCTCTATACTTGCTTCCTTCTCATCCTTTGGTTCATCTCGATCTGTTATCGTAGGTTCCTTATTCACTGCTTCACTAATGCGCTCGTTGATGTTCAAGGCAATCTCCATAATTTTACCATCAAGGCCTTCTGCCTTCTCACGTAAAGTAGCTGATCTTGCAGGATTAGTATTTTCCCAACCTTTAGCTTCGCTTTTCAACGTAATTTGTGCCATTTTATTGATTTTCGAATTCTTTAACTCGTTGTTTGCTGACACAATACTATGCATCGTATATGTGATTAGACTTTGCTTTTGCTCCTCTGCAGTCTTGTGCGTATATTGTTCCTTTTTACCTTCCTGAGCTTCTCTTTTACTTTCCTCATCCATGCTAAAAGCTTTTTTTTGTTCTTCCATTAACTGTTTCTGAATGTTCTCGTCAATTTGTTGAATCTGCATATCTATCTTTTCCATTTCAGCTTTTACAGCCTCCGGACCGAGGCCACGTTTTAGAGCATTACTTATATAGTCCGAACGCCTCTCCACCAAATTTTGCTTTTGCTCTGTCAATTGTTGAATAACCTTGTTTTGCGGTTTACCTATACTCTTCCTTTCAGTCTGACTAGAAAGGGGATGCCGTGATTCAAGTGGGTTGTTATCTGCGATGCGGAACGGCGATTGCTGAGATGATGTAAATGATACATTCATCCTAAAACCTCCAATTCTTTTCTGATAAGTGATTCTAGAAATATATCGGTTTATTCTGTATGTTTTTTCATTATTTTCACAAATACTTTATTCTTTCTTGTTTCACTGCTAAGCAGTACCTTATCGTTTCGTATAAGCTGTCATATATAAGCAAATTAACTTACTTTTGTAGACAACTGTTTAAAGGCCAATGAGATTTCGACAGCTGATAATATAGGGGTTGGATATATTCACTACAGGAGATATATAACGAAACTTTGATTATAGGACAAATAAGCCCTACTTCCATTAAGCAAGATGCTATACGCTCTTCAAAACAATTTTATCTAACACAACAAAACGGCGGAATCTCTTTGGTTTAAAACCAAGAAACTACGCCGTTACTATGTTCAGTCTATAGTTCGTCACTACACGATTACTTAATCCCCGAAATCGTATAGTTCTCAATAATATACTTTTGGAAAACAATGAAGATAATCATGATCGGAACGACCATGAAGGTCGAACCTGCCATTTGCAGCGCAAATTGGCTTTCGTTCTGTCCCTTAAGCAGTGACAGTCCGACGGACAAGGTGTACAGCTTCTCATCGTTCGCAATAATGAGTGGCCACAAGAAGCTGTTCCATCCGCCGATGAAGGTCAGGATGGCCTGTACTGCGATAATTGGCGTCGAAATGGGCAGCACAATTTGTAAAAAGGTGCGGAACTCCCCTGCTCCATCCAGACGTGTCGCCTCCAGCAGTTCTTCCGGGATATCGGACATGAACTGCCGGAACAGGAAGATCGCGAACGCGCCTACCAATCCAGGCAGGACAATCCCCAGCATGGAATTGGTCAATCCCATCTGGTTCAGAATCAAATAGACGGGAATCATTGTCACTTGACCTGGAATCATCATCGTTGCCAGTACCAGATAGAACAGAAACCCTTTGCCTTTAAATTGGAATTTGGCAAAGCCATAACCCGCCATGGCATTCAGGAATAATCCGAAGAAAGAAGCTAAAACAATGATCAGCGTATTCGTCAGATAGGTTCCAAAAGCCATGCTATCGAATAGTAATTTAAAATTATCCAGTGTAAAATGCTGCGGCCAGATGGTCGGGGGAATTTGGGTTACCTCGCCCTCAGTCTTAAAGGAGGATAAAATCATCCACGCAAAAGGCAGCACCATCAACAGACCTCCCACGGTCAGGAGAGTCGCCACGAACCATTGAAATGTTTTTTCACCACTGCGCGTATTGGCGCGGGCTTGCTGAACAGCTGTTTTCACGTTCATCACCTCTCTCTATCAGGACTCCGCTTTATTTTGCAAACGGAACTGAATCAGCGTCACCGCAATGATTGCGAAGAACAGAATGAACGATCCCGCCGCGGCATACCCGAATTTACTAAATTGGAAGCCGTTATTGTAAATGAACAGGGATGCCGTCAGTGTGCCATCGAGCGGTTTCCCTTTGGTCATGACAAACGGTTCCTCGAAAAATTGCAGCCAGCCGATCATCGTCGTGATGGACACGAAGAAAATAGCGTAACGAAGCTGCGGAAGCGTAATATAACGAATTTGCTGCCATGTATTGGCACCGTCAAGCTGAGCCGCTTCATAATAAGAACCCGGAATCCCTTTAATAGCCGCAATAAAGATAATCATGTTTAAGCCGATGCCCCGCCAAACTGCTAACACAATTAACGAAACTTTCGCAACTGTTGGATCGGTCAACCATGGGACGGGACCTAAATTCATCAAACCAAGTACATAGTTGAATAATCCAAGCGTCGGATTATACAAGTAGCTCCAAACGACCGCGACCGCAACTACATTCGTTACGGACGGTAGATAGAACACGACGCGGAATACTTTGAAAGCACGTGATTTACCCATGTTAATCAGAATCGCGATGCTAAGCGAAAATATCAGCACCAACGGAACACCAATGATGACGAAGAACAGGGTATTACCAAGGGACTTTATAAAGGAAGGGTCCAATAGTACGTTTGTATAATTTTCGAGACCTATAAAGCGAATACTATCATAATTAACGAGTCCGGACAGATCCATATCCGTGAAGCTGATCACGAGCGCCAGTAGTATCGGCAACAGCGAAAACAGCGTTAACAGGATGATGGAGGGACCGATAAACAAGTATGGCGCAAGCTTCTGCGAGCTTCCTTTCATGCCTTCACTCCCTTTGACAATGGCGGATATGGATCATTATTTTTTCATAATACTTGCAGCCTGCTGATTAAAGTCATCCATTTCCTTCTGTACATCGGCATGACCGCGGTAAATACGCTCGAAGCTCTTGATAAATTGTTGAGAAACCTCTTCCCATGCAGCCAGTTGCGGCAATGCTGCGGAATGATCTAGCTGTTTGCGAATCGTCCGAAGCATCGGATCACTCTTCAGTTTGGCATCTTCCCACGATTTAGTAGTCGCAGGCAAGTTACTGGACAGATCCATCCATTTCAGCTGCGTTTCTGGTTTGCTCATGTAAGCCAGGAATTTGGCTGACTCCTCTGGATGCTTGCTGAATTTCATAATTGAAAGGTTGGCTCCACCCAAAACGGACAGGTTGTTTACTTTTCCAGGAAGCTCCGCTATATTCCACTTACCTTCCAGTTCTGGTGCCTTGCTCTTGATTTCTTTAATCATGAAAGGACCGCTGATAAACATTGGAACGATCCCCTCGCCTTGCAAACCTTGAACGGAGTCAATTCCAATATCCACTGCGTTAGAGCCATTTTGGAAAAAGGTATTTACATACTTCACAGCATCTACAAACGGTGGTTGGTTGAACAGCGGATTGCCCTGCTCGTCAACCAGTTTGGAACCGTTCTGGAGAGCAAACATAAAGCCCATAGACTGCTCCTTTGCACTAAAGGAGATACCATATTTGTCTTTGCCCCGAGCCGCCAGCTTTTGGGCAGCATCGGAAAGCTCTTCCCACGTTTTAGGTGCTTCATTATATCCGACTTGTTTCAGCAGGTCAGAACGGTAGAACAGAACTCTCGTTTCAGTGTACCAAGGCACACCGACCGGTTTTCCTTCAAATTTTGTCGTACCTACAGCACCCTCGAAGAAATTCTTCGATTCCAGCTCAGGATACTTGCTGATATAAGGGGTAATATCCGTCAATGCACCCGCAGACGCAAGTTCTGGAACCCATGATGTACCTAACTGAACCACGTCCGGACCGGATTTTGAAGCAACTGCTGTCAGCAGCTTATCGTGAGCGTTATCCCAAGGCAACGCCTGTACCTCAACATGAATATCCGGATTTTCCTTTTCAAAACCTTTCACAATTTCAGGCAACAGCTTTCCTTCCGCTCCCATACCCCATAAGGTGATGGTCGTCTTGCCATTCGCATCTTTGCCAGACGAATCATCCTTGGACGAGCAGCCCACCAGCGCGCCCCCCAGTAATAAGGTACTTGCCAAAATGATCCCTAACGTTCTTTTCATCATACGAATTCCTCCCGAGATGACCGGTTTACCGATCATGCAATATGATAACGGATTCAAATACGAGGACTTTGCAAAAATTCAATAAGCATCTTCCAATGAACATTATATAGAACGAAATGGTTTAATTCGTCCATATATTGCACTTTGAAACGACAAGAATCGAATTTTGTAAAATCCTGATGCATGTAAATACCTAGCGATTAAAGCATACCGCTATAACACTTATGTTCAAAGCACAAGGACCATACCCCTCAATAGAAACGTTTCGATAGTCATTATAGAACAAATTGAAACCGTATTCAATAGGAATATTATTTTTTATTTGCTCAGAATACCGACTCTTTTTCATATATATCATCTTTATTACGTTATTTAACCTATGAAAAGACCCTGAATTGGATTTGACTCTGTATTTGAAAGCGTATATAATCCAACTGAGTTCAATAATAGAAACGTTTCGATTAATAATACGACAGAACATTATGCTTCTATACTAGCTATTAGCCTTTTTAGCACTTTTTTGAATCATCTTTATCCAAAAAATCTCATGAATCTGAAAAAGAGAGCTGTCCACCAACAATACAGCTTATGGAGGATTATGATGGAACAACACCTGAATTCCTATTTAGAAAGCATGACGCTTGAAGAAAAAGTTGATCAACTGCTACAGCTTGTAGGTGCCTTCTTTGAAGAAGCGGGAACAGATAGTCAAATTACCGGCCCTATGGCTTCTCTTGGCATCACAGAGAAAAATGTCCATAACGTCGGTTCCGTGCTTGGCATCGCAGGGGCCAAGGAAGCAATTCGTGTTCAGCAGGCTCATTTGAGTAAAAACCGTCTGGGTATTCCGCTTTTAATTATGGCAGATATTGTACATGGCTTCAAAACGATTTTCCCTATACCGCTGGCTATTGGTTGCTCATGGGATATGCAGCTGGCAGAAGAGAGCGCTACCATTGCTGCCCGCGAGGCGGCTGTATCCGGTGTTCACGTCACATTCGCCCCTATGGTCGATCTGGTGCGTGACCCGCGCTGGGGCCGTGTGATGGAATCTACTGGGGAAGACCCTCATCTCAACAGTCAATTTGCCCGTGCGTTTGTGCGCGGATTTCAGGGTAAAGATCTGACGAACGATACCGACCGGGTGGCCGCATGCGTGAAGCATTTTGCCGCATATGGAGCTGGTGAAGGCGGACGGGATTACAACACTGTAGATGTATCCGCATGGCAGCTGCGAGAGTATTATCTCCCCTCCTACAAAGCTGCCTTAGATGAAGGCTGCGAAATGGTGATGACGTCCTTCAATACCGTAGAAGGCGTAGCCGCAACGGGCAATAAGCGCCTGATGCGTGATTTGCTTCGTGATGAATGGGGCTTTGATGGTGTACTCATCTCGGATTGGGCCGCCATCAAGGAGCTTATCCCTCACGGCATCGCCGAGGATGAGCGCGAGGCAGCGAAGAAAGCACTGCTGGCTGGCGTAGATATTGAAATGATGACCTCCTGCTATAACGGGCATCTGCCTGAACTGGTTCGCAGCGGACAGCTGGATGAAGCGCTCATTGATGAAGCAGTAATGCGTATATTGAAGCTCAAGCAAAAGCTGGGCTTGTTCGAAAATCCGCTACGCGGCGCAGACCCTGAGCGTGAACGTGAAGTTGTGTTCTGTGAAGCTCACCGTACGGTTGCCAAAGAATTAGCTATTAAATCTTGCGTGTTGCTCAAAAATGATTCCATTCTTCCATTGAATCGCAATCAACATATTGCGTTGATCGGGCCTTTTGCAGAGAGTGGTGATATCTTGGGCTCTTGGTCGTGGAGCGGTTCGCAAGAGGAAGCTATTCGCGTTGTTGACGGGTTCCAATCGAAAATATCCTCCTCGCTGCTCACGGTTGCGACAGGTTGCTCTATCGACGATATAACTGAGGAGCAATATGCAGAAGCTCTGCAAGTTGCCAGCCAAGCAGAGGTTATCGTGTTGGCGCTTGGAGAGCGCTCGGATATGAGTGGTGAAGCAGGCAGCCGTTCCAATATTCGCCTGCCACAAGCCCAGTTGGAACTGGTGAAGCGCCTGAAGACGCTGAACAAGCCAATGGTAGCCGTATTATTTAATGGTCGTCCGTTGGATCTGCACGGTGTTATTGAAGAAGCAGACGCTGTACTGGAAGCCTGGTTCCCTGGTGGCGAAGGCGGCGTGGCGATTGCCGACTTGTTGTACGGTGATGCCGAACCTACGGGTCGCCTGACCATGTCATTCCCGCAATCGGTCGGACAGGTGCCCGTGTACTACAATCATTTTAATACAGGACGCCCGCAGTTAGATCCGAATACAAAAGAACGTTATGTGTCTCAATATCTAGACGTACCGAACGAACCTTTATTCCCGTTTGGCTATGGACTGAGTTATACCGATGTCGCTTATGATAGCGTACAGCTTTCCGGCGATACCCTTATACCTGGTCAGGAACTGACCGTGAAAGTGCAGGTAACGAACACAGGAACACGTCCAGTCGAAGAAACCGTCCAGTTCTATGTTCGTGATATCAGCGGTGATACGGTTCGCCCAATGAAAGAACTGAAAGATTTCTGCAAAGTCCTTCTTGCCCCAGGCGAAAGCCGGGAAGTGGAATTTGCATTGACCGAGCCTCAGCTGCGCTATCATCATGCAGATTTGAGCTTCAGCAGTGACAGCGGTGAATTTGCCGTCTTTACAGGACCTAACAGCCGAGATACCAGCGAAAGCCGTTTTCGGTTAGTGAAATAAACAAGAAAGTGAGGCGTTCCCTTTGATGAATACAAGTCTGGATCAAAATATTTTGCTGCGGGCCGGCGACCTGTCTTTTACCTTCTTGAGCAGCGGTGATGTGTATAAGATCGCCCATGGCTCAACGATGATCAACCAGCTGTTGACCAATTCAGTCGATGGTTCCCTGAACAATCTGTACTTGAGATTGTACCGTCCATCCGGTGTAAGTATCACTCCCCTGCTTGGAGTTCGCTCACCGGGAGTAATTCGACAAACAGATCAGCAGATTATTTGGGAAGGTTTCACCGCTGGTGTAGGCTATCAGGTGACCTTCACGCTAAGCCGCCTGGGAGTATGGTTCTGGGATGTAACCCTACAGGGCGATGACGTGGAAGCAGATGTCGTGTACGGTCAGGATATCGGCATTGCTGATACCGCTGCTGTACGCAGTAATGAAGCTTATTTGTCTCAATATATTGACCACACCGTCTACCATAATGAACAAAGAGGCTATACCGTTTGCTCACGTCAAAACCAGCCTCAAAGTCAGACATTCCCATACATTCAACAAGGCTCGTTAACCCGCACTGTTGGTTACTCGACTGACGGTTTTCAGTTCTTTGGACTATCGTACAAGGAAACGAATGAGCCGGAAGCACTCCGTCGCGACTCGCTCGCCAATGAAGTATACCAATACGAATTCGCCTATACCGCATTGCAGTCCGAGCGAGTGGAACTTGCCGGGGAAGCTCGCTTTACTTTTTACGGTCTTTTCCAGCCCAATCATCCAGCCGCAGTGACAAAGCTGGAGTATCAGGAACTGGTGACAAAGGCACGCGACGAAGTAACTGCCGTTCTAGCAGACGCCTCTGAGACCAGCATACCGACACACGCGGCAAGTGATCTTCAGGCAGGGCGTGTGGCTCCAGCTCAAACCATCGGTGAGCCGCTGCGTACGCTGGACTTCACCGATGCCGAAGTGAATCAACTTTTCCCCAAACGGCAGGAAGAAGAACGGGATGGCAATAAACTCCTTTCCTTTTTCACGGACAGCTATGAGCATGTTGTACTCAAATCCAAAGAGCTTCGTGTAGAGCGTCCCCACGGGCACATTTTAATGGGCGGGCATTACTCAGGAGGTAAGGAAGAAACCATTACAACCACCTCCTATATGTACGGGGTGTTCAATTCCCAGCTCGTAATCGGCAACACGAATTTCAACAAAATGATTACCAACGCGCGTAATGCGCTCAATATTCCCAAGACATCCGGTCAGCGCATTTATGTCGGAATCCAAGGGAAATACCGCCTGCTCACGATGCCTTCCCTGTTCGAGATTGGCTTTAATTATGTGCGCTGGTACTACAAAACGGCTGACGATACATTCATGATTACAAACTATACGAATGCCGATAGCCCAGAAGTACGGCTTCACATGCGTGCGGCAAGTGGCCAAACCTATCCGTTCCTCATCACTCAGCAAATGTCTATGCATGTGAACGAATATGAGCTTCCGTTTCATATGGAACGTGAAGGCGACGCCCTACTCTTCCGGGCAGACTCTGCTTCCCTGAGTGCCGAAGCCTATCCCGACCTGCTGTACCGAATGCACATAGAAGGCGCTCCATTACAGCATGTGAGCGACGCTCACGCACTGCTACAGGGTAATGCTTCCCCTGATGCATCTCTGGTTGTGCTAGAGCTGGGTGACAGCAGCGAATGGACCTGCACCGTGCAGGGTTGGCTGAATGGACTTACAGCCGGGCAAGAATCAGCGCACAAAGAGCGTCACGTTTCCTTTGAAGATGTACGCGAGCACTATCGGGCATATTTTGCCGAGCTTATGAACGGTTTCCATCTATCGCTGGGTCAACATGAAACAAGCGAGCTGTTCCGTGTGAACGCAGTGGCTTGGTGGTACACCCATAATATGCTCGTTCACTATTCTGTACCTCACGGTCTGGAGCAATACGGCGGTGCAGCCTGGGGAACACGCGATGTGTGTCAGGGGCCTGTGGAATATTTCTCAGCTGTGCAAAAGTTCGATGAGGTTCGTTCCATTCTGCTGACTGTTTTCAGCCATCAGTACGAGGACAGCGGAAACTGGCCGCAATGGTTTATGTTTGACAACTATACTCACGTGCAGCAAGAAGAAAGCCATGGGGATATTATCGTCTGGCCGCTCAAGGTACTGGGCGATTATTTGACCGCTACCCGTGATTACAGTATTCTGGAAGAAAATGCACCTTACACCCATCGACATACTTTCGATTATACCAAGCAGACCGCGACTCTCATGGAACATGCCCTGAAGGAAATCGAATACATTCGGGATAATTTCCTGCATGATACGTATTTGTCGGCCTATGGCGACGGCGATTGGGACGATACCCTCCAGCCAGCCAATGCACAGCTGAAGCAATACATGGCGAGCAGCTGGACGGTTGCACTCACCTACCAAGTTATTAGTAACTTTGCTGCAGCTTTGGAGCAGGCCCCCGCGGGTGTAGTAAGCGAAGCCGACAAGATTGCACAAGATCTACATCAGATGGCCAATGGCATCCGTAAAGACTTTAACCGCTACATGCTGGAGAGCGGAATTATTCCGGGCTTCGTGTATATGGAAGAGCCCGGTCAACCTAAGCTGATGCTCCATCCATCTGACACTGAGACGGGAATCCATTACCGCTTGCTGCCGATGACGCGCAGCATGATCAGCCAGCTGCTCACGCCTGAGCAAGCATTGGCTCATGAGCAACTCATCCGTGAACAGTTCCTCTGCCCGGATGGTGTGCGTCTGATGAACCGTCCTGCACAGTATGATGGCGGTGTGAGCTCGCACTTCAAGCGCGCAGAGCAAGCGGCCAACTTTGGACGTGAGGTCGGACTGCAATATGTGCACGCCCATATCCGCTTTGCGGAAGCGATGGCCAAATTGGGACGCAAGGATGATGCCTGGCATAGCTTGAAGCTCATCAATCCGGTCGGCATCCGTGCGTCCGTACCGAATGCCGAATGGCGCCAAAGCAACGCCTATTTCAGCAGCTCGGACGGTAAATTTAATAACCGCTATGAAGCACAGGAACGGTTTGGTGAATTGCGTGAGGGAGCTGTACCCGTCAAAGGCGGTTGGAGAATCTATTCCAGTGGTCCAGGAATCTATATGAATCAGCTTATATCGAACGTCCTTGGTGTTCGTCAGTCGGGCGAAGATCTGATCCTAGACCCCGTGCTGCCGGATCATCTCGACGGATTGGAATTTGAATTTTCCTTTGCAGGAAAACCAATTACCTTCGTCTACCGCATGCTGCAAGAGCATACTGGCGGTGAGCAGGGCCGTACAGTATTGAACGGAACACCACTGGAAAGCGTGCCAGCCGATGATAATCGCTACCGCTCCGGTGCCTTGCGCATCAAACGCGAGATTTTCGAGCAAGCCTTGGCAGAACATGACGGTGTACACCGTCTGGAGATTATTTTATAAAGCGTTTTTAATGCTAAATCTGGTATAGGCAACAAAGGGATGGCGATCTTGCGGGATCGCCCTTTGCTGCTTAGGTGTAGGACTACGACATTTGGAATAGATATGTGGTTAATAATGAATATACAATAGCAATTATAAGATGGACGACAAGGAGGTGACGATGTGGTCAGCATTAAAGATATCGCCAAACAGGCGGGCGTTTCCATATCTACCGTTTCATATGCCTTGAATGGTAGCGATAAGGTAACAGAAGAAACTTGCGCACGTATTTTAGCCATTGCCAAAGAGCTTAACTATGTGCCCAATGCCGCCGCACGTAATCTCAAGAAAAGGCAGACCAAAATTATTGGCGTTTTCCTAACTGATTTCCGTGGAGACGTTTATGGAGATTTACTGTATGGCATCAAGGAAATTTTGAACCGCAAGGGCTATGATCTCATCGTATGCAGCGGTAAGCAGTCTCACCGAATGCTGCCGGAACGCATGATCGACGGCGCCATTGTGCTGGATCAGACGTTTGATAGTCAGGAGCTACTGAACTACGCCGAGCGAGGACATAAAATTGTCGTGTTGGACCGTGAACTGAACCATCCTAACATTAACCAGGTGCTGCTGGATAACAAAGCGGGCGCCGCTCTCGCAATCGAACATTTATTGGAATTGGGACACCGTAAGCTATATGTGGTTACCGGACCAGAAGGTTCTTACGATTCATGGCAACGGATGCAGGCGGTCAAGCAGACCATTGAGCGTAGCGGCGTGGCTGAAATGATCGAAATTGACGGCGATTTTGAGAAATCGGGCGGTGAACAGGCGGCTGAGATCATTTTGCAGCAACAAGTTGGCCCGGGTTTGGAACCTGTAGCCGTATTTTGTCTCAATGATGAAATGGCAGTGGGCTTTTACAATCGAATGGCTCAGTCAGAGCTGACGATTGGCAAGGATATTCATATCGTCGGCTTTGATAATATCGAGCTGGCGCAATATATTCAGCCCCGTCTGACAACGATTGACTACTCCAAACGTAAATGGGGCGCTGTAGCTGCCGAACAAGTTCTCAAAATCATTGCCGGGGAAGACGTGGAGCATGAACGTTTATACGTTACGCTTGTCCAAAGAGAATCAGCAGGCGTAGCATTCATCACCCAAGATCAACAGAATCTGTGATGAGCAACGCAGAAGTAACCTGCTCGCCGACCTCCAAAAAAAGAACTTCCACAGTCCCAGTACACGGGTTGGAAGTTCTTTTGGTTATACTTTTTAACCTAACAAGTCCTCAATTGAATTCGACAACGACCGTAAGGGATTACCAATCGTTTGCCCCGTCTCCAGCTCCACTTGTAACGCAGCATCAACCATAGACAACTGTGCTACAGCCAGCCCTCTGCTTGGATCAGCCTCCCTTAGCTCATACAGCGAACGAACCAGCAGTTCCTTATACTCGTCTTCACGTCCCTGCATAATCAATTCAAAAGCGTCCTCCACCACCTTGACCTCTATCAAAGGAGAGATATCCGGTTTGCCTAACAGAGCAGCCGTATGATAAAGACGCTTCATCGTTCCCTCTACAGTAGCCGGATTCGTGAATACCAAGGTCCGTGGCCGCAAATCATCGCATATCTCATGAAAAAAGGGCTCATCCAGCGCAATTACTGGTGTAGACAGGGGCAATTGAGCCTTTTCTGCCAAAACAATATAATTCGTGCACGTTATCAAAATAACGTCTATATCGCTTTGGGCAATCCATCTCAGTTGCTCTTCTACCTTGCGACTGGCATCGTCCGCAGAAAAATGCGGGTCTGACGAGATCCGGCGCATAAGCCCAGGGTCCACAAAATGTATCAGCTCCACCTCATAAGAAGCAAAAGCTCGTTCCACATAGGCTATGTTCGAGTGATGTGCATGCAGGCAGCCCACACGTTGCTTCAAGCCTTCCATCGTCCAACCTCCTGTTATAAGTTTGCATCATTTTAACAGGAAGAGGACGATTAGGAAAGCATGCCAATCACGCCATACCACAAATGCACTTTCTTAAAACTTGCCGTTTGTATTTTTCCACTCTGTTTTAGCTGGAACCTCCTGAACTACGTCCCAATGTTCCGCTACCTTGCCGTTCTCTACCCGGAACAGATCATAGACAGCGGCTGAAGTTCCCTTAGACGATGTCAATTCACTCACAACCAGCACAAAGTTGCCTTCTCCAATGACCATGTGAACCTGATCATATCCAAAGGGAGAACCCTGGCTTCCCGCTGCGGAAAATGCTTGTTTCAAATTGGATACACCGTCACCAAAAAGAGGATTATGCTGAATGTAATGGTCACCGTTATAGTAGCTTTCCAATGCAGCACGATTTTTGCCAACCAGGACATCATCCACAAACTTGCGGATCAGTGTTTTGTTCGTCTCAGTTTGGTTGAGATCCGTGATCTGTGTTGTTCCGTCAATCATGGTATGTCCGCTTGGATTGGCTGGAGCCGAGTCCTGTATGTTGTCCCAATGCTCGACAATTTTACCGTTGCTATCGAAGCGGAAAATATCAAACACAATGCTCGTTTTCCCTGCAATGGACTTTTTATAATGAACCGCTACATAATTGCCATCCTGAATAACACGTTGGATTTCAACCTGTACATTGGCTCCCTTCAATTGGCTAATCCCTTGCAGCAAGGCATCTCTCCCGCTAGCAAAGCTCGGATTGTGCTGAATGTACTGATCCTTGCTGATCCAAGTCTCGACCGCTTTCGTATTTCCGGTTTCAAAGCTTTTCAGAATCTCTATAACCTTATCCTTATTACTCACCCCGATTTGCACCGTTTTGCTGGTCGGGTCCCAAATCACTTGCTTGCCCCATGCTTCTTTGATGACATCGACCGGTACATAGGTTACCCCTTGTTTAGTCAAGATGGGTGAGGTGGACAGCGGTACCTTAATCCCGTTGATTTGCGCTTCCGGGCTGCCCGACACCAGTACAACCGTCGCCTGATCATAACGAATGGTTGTGCTTTGACGCGCCGTATTGAACGTAATATGCTTGGAATCCAGTGGAATCCCCAAACTGGAAGCCAATTGTCTCAAAGGAATCAAAACCTGCTGATTTTCCACGATAGGAGCAATCTTGTAAGCCTCTTTCTTGCCATCTACCCAAACCTGGATACCTGTAGCGGGTTTTGCTTCGGCCGCCAAGGCCGGTACAGCAGAAGATAGCACGAGCAAACCAGCGAGTGCGGCAGTAACCGTATGTTTTTTCATGAATGTGAACCCCTCTCAACATGTAAAATAAAATGTGGAAAACATTTTCCTTTTATGTAACTAATATAGTTACACCTAATCGCAAGAAGCAACTTTTCCCCGCATACCTAACTTTAAACCCCATTTAAATCTTTTGAAACCTCAATACCCCCCCTTTCAAAATTTATATTTGTACTGCTACAATGCAAGCCACAAGCCTTAGAATAAAGGATATGGGGAGCAATAACAATGTGTGATAACTTGCTAATGCCGAAACTCAAAAAAGCGGCTCCTATCGGCAAGCGAATGAACGCTTTTTGAATAGTAAGCCGCTGTTAACCCCATTGCTATTGTTATACGGATAACGTTCTCCGAAACTTGATAAAGCTCCCGATTCGCCAGATCGAGATATACACCAACGCCATCGTAATTGCCAGCATGCTAATTTCGGACGTACCCAAACTACTAAGGTACTGGGTCAAAACAACGCGAATCAGGATAATAGCGATAATAATATATTTAAAATATGGGTTCGGCTTGGGATAAATAAGACCGTCAGACCGTCTTTCATACGCTGTATGCAGCAAAATAACATAGCCAAACAGAGCCCCTAATAGCCCGGCAGCCAGCAGTTCCCAAAAGGCGGGGGGCGCGTACGTTTGACCGGGAATATGCATTAATTGGTACACAGACATCATCATAAGCGGGAATACGATAAACAAGGGGAGGAGAATCCGTGTTCCGTTTCCCTTTATCGGCCCCCTTCGTCTCTTGGTTCTTAACCAGATCATCAGGCCCACCAGAACAGCTACCAATGCATATATGAATATCGTCGTCATGGTGTAACTCCTTCCTCATAGATCCTATAGATACGCTAGTCTAAATCGACAGCTTTTTGTCCAACAAATAAGCGTTCAAGCGGATTAATATATACGCAGCAATCCAACTGATCAACACCGCAACCGGGAAATGCCAGGTAAAAGAAAACCACTGTCCTGTCTGAGCATGATCAAACTGCTCATAAAGCCCATGATCGCCCGACCAATAAAAGACACTCCCGCCACCCATCAAAAGAATCCACAGTATCGGGCTAAGCGGCCGCAAGGTACTGTATTTGGTACTGGCAGTCAGAAGGCCCAGCGCAATAACAAAAGGTGTGAAAGCGATAATCATCACAAACCAGTTCAATCCAGCTACAATAAAGCACGCTGCATCCGCGAGCGTATAAGGCTGTATCGTTGATGAGATGAACAATGCGTACAGAGAACCCACCACAAACAGGAACAATATCACGACAATGGTTTGTAGAATTGCCGCAATCCATTTGGCGCTAATCAGCCACATGCGCGGATAGGGAAGGGTCAGCCACCATCCGTAGGTGTCATTTTCCCATTCTCGTCTCAAACTTCCCACACCCATGAAAATGATCATGTACGGCAAGCCCAGGGTCACATACCACAGCCTTGTCAATTCCAGTTGGTTGTGAAGCGCGAAGTACAAGGAAATAGCGAACGCCGCAATGAGAAATAGTGAGAAATACACAAGTCTCCACGATCTCGGTAGTCGATTGCGGCTCTGTTTTCTCCAGCTTCCTTTATTTCGAAATTCATGGCGTATTAAATCTTTGAACAGCCCTGATGAATTCACGCCTTCCACTCCTTTTTGTACAAATTGCGGAACACCTGATTCAGCGAGCCATGCTCTGCACGCAGATCATCCGAATCACCAGACCATAGGATCCGTCCGCGGCCCATCATGACCGTGTAGTCAAACAAGCCTTCCACTTCCTGAATATCATGCGTGCTAATGAGTATAGATTGCTGCCGACCCTCCAAATAATCAATAATCCCGGCCACAATCGCCTCTCTGGAGAGGACATCAATACCTGCGAACGGTTCATCCAGAATCATGAGTGGAACCTCACGTGCCAGACATAAAATCAGTAGCACACGCGCCTCCTGCCCGCGACTCAACCCGGCCATTTTCAACTCCAACTCCACGTCCATATGATCAGCAAGTTTATAGGCATCTTTTATATTGAAGCCAGGCAAAAAGGACTTCCCCCATTCCAGCGTCTGCTGAACTGTATGATTGGGGTACCAGCGTGCCCGGTCAGGAAGATAGGATATATCCCGGTTGGTTTCCCAACCAGGCTGTCGGCCCAACACCTGAAGCTCGCCCCCATCTGGCTGAATCAATCCAGTGATCGCTCGAAAGAAGCTGGACTTCCCACAGCCATTGGGTCCAAGCACGCCTACTATGCGTCCTGCCGGAATGACAACATCCAATTGATCCAACGCTTTTTTACTGCCATATTGCTTCACCAGATGATTCGCAACCACAACAGACTCCGTCATGCCTTATCGCCTCCTTCCTTCTCATTTCCGTCCTGTTTGCTTCGTATATACTGCTGAACATCTCCCCAGGATAGTCCCAGGCTGCTCATTTGTCCGAGAAACTGATCTATATACGTCATAGCCAGTTGTTCCCGAAAGCTGGCAATCCGCTCACTGGATGACGTAACATAAGTGCCTAGACCACGCCGTTTCTCAGTCAATCCGTCCCGCTCCAGCTCCTGATACGCTCGCATCACAGTATTCGGATTCATGCGTAATTCCTGCGCCAGATCACGAACAGACGGCATTTTGCTTCCCATTTCGATCTCCCCTTTAGCAATGGAGCTTCGTACTTGATTTAATATTTGTTCATATAATGGCTGGCTAAAATCAATTAAAAATCGGAACGAGCCAACCCGTTGCTCTTCCATGGGTGTTTCCCCCTAATCGGCTGCATCTATCGTGCCTGTAGTGTATTATATCACTTAATACACATAATACAAGTACTCTATTAGCTAAAATGTCAGTTAGTCACGCTCTCCAAATTCATTCAGTAAATGCTCAGCTTACACTCAGATAGCATTCAAGTTGATCCCTTATGATGTACCACGTACCAAACACCCCATTACTGAAAGGTGGAAAATGAAGATGAAGAGCACCAAAAAAGCAATTTTAGCTGGAACGATGGCGTTAGCATTTTTAGGAGGCGGAGCACTGTACTCCACAAGCGCAGCTCATGCTGCTTCCACTACACCTGAGAAGGCTCCCCTTGCAGACAAAGCACAGGCACCTAAGGGTAACCCAGGCGATGCTAACGGCCCTAAAATCGCAGGAGGAAACTATGCTGAGAACAAAGCTCTCCTGAAATTATTAAAATTATCCTCCAGTCAATTGGATACACAGCTGAAAGCAGGTAAATCCCTTGCTACAATCGCCAAAGCACAAGGCGTAAGTGTAAATTCTGTTATTGATGTGATGGTTTCGAATATGAAAGCGAAACTGGCTACGGAAAAACAAAACGGCAAGATTACGGCAACTGAATATAACCAACGCGTCTCTAATCTAAAACAAATGATGACAGATATGGTGAATGGCGTGAAACCATCCAAGCCACCAGTAGATGGCGGTAAAGCGGATGCAGGTAAAACTCCTGCTCAAGGAGATGCCAAGGCTCCTGCTAAAACCAATACAGCTAAAGCCTCTACTAAGCAGAAATAGCTACAGCTCCCGTTTGGGCACATCCACTCATGTATAATAAATCTCCGTCCGGCTTCCCTGTACGGATAGAGACGACAATAAGCCTGTCCCCTGCTGCGATACAACAGAAGGAGACATGCTTATTTATCATGTAAATAAGATAATATGGTAGACTAACATGATCCAGAATTCATTTTTCACTCTAATCCATAAAAAGGAGAACCTAATGAAAATAAATCAACAGGAATTTGATGTGCAAGGAATGTGCTATACGATCAGATCAGCCATGATTCAAGATGCGAAGAATTTGTCTGAAATCCGTTTGCTGATTGATGGAGAAACTGAAAATTTAGACAGAGAGAAGGGAGAAGCATTTATAAGTACATCCGGTTTTGAACAGCTCATCGAAACGGATACAGAGAATAACAGAAACCTATTTTTAGTTGCAGTAGTTCATGATAAAATCGTCGGATTTTCAAGATGTGAGGGCCATGTTCTGAGCAGATTCTCTCATAAAGTTGATTTCGGCGTATGTGTACTAAAGGATTTTTGGAGTTACGGGATCGGGACGAATCTTTTAAAAAAATCTATTTCCTGGGCTGAATCCAATGGCATCAAGAAAATGACTCTACAAGTTTTGGAAACGAATGATAAAGCCATTGAGCTTTATAAAAAACATGGTTTTGAAATCGAAGGGTTATTAAAAAACGATAAGGTTCTTTCAGATGGCAAATACTACAACACCATTATCATGGGGAGATTTCATAAATAAAAAAAGACCCTGTTCAACAGGATCTTTCATCTTCGTATCAATCACTTACCCTAGTAGCGATAATCATCATAAGGATTGCGATTACGATACTGATCACGCGGCTGCTGAGCTGCGGTAATCATCAAAAATATGCCTGAGAGCAAATGCATCAACCAGCCCACAATCGGAATCCATCCAATAACCGAGGTCACGATCCCTAAAATAGATCCATAATAAGACTCTCTATTCGTCACCGATAGTACCAACGTAACAATGTGGAAAATCAGCATAAAGAACAATATAGTATACGCGGAATTTACGACGAGCAGCCCGCCCAAAACGGGAATAGCTAAAAATAGCTCCAATCCGCCTGTAATCCATTTTAATGTTTTTGATGGTGTCATTGTTCCACTCTCCCGATGCTGTTTCATTCCATAATTATATCCTATCCCTATACAGGATGACATACATTTTTTGACATATTATATGCTTATATCGTGACAGACTCATCCCTTTTTCGAATGAGCTAAGCCCTGGCTACATATATGTGAGAGAGAATGAAATGACGTGATTTCTAGAGGGGTGAACACGATGGGATATTATATTGAGGTGGAACGCGGCGTGAAGCTGTATGTCGAGGTTATTGGAGAAGGCATCCCTGTTCTGATGGTGCACGGCTGGCCGCTGGATCACCGAATGTACGAATACCAGGTCGCCTTGTTGCCTGCTTACGGGTATCGCTGTATTCAGGTTGATCTTAGGGGGTTCGGCAAGTCTGATCGACCATGGCATGGATACAATTATGATCGATTGGCGGACGATCTGCTGGCTGTTATGCAGGCGCTTCAGTTAAACCAGGTACGGCTAATCGGGTTTTCCATGGGAGGAGCTGTGGTCACACGCTATATGAGCAGGCACCGGGGATTTGGTGTCAATCAGTTGATCTTGATCGGAGCAGCTACACCCCGGTTCACCCCAACCAGCGACTTCCCTTATGGTACTCCTGACAGAGGTAGATAAACTCATCAAACAAGCCTATACAGATCGTCCACAACTGGTAACTTCTTTTGGCGAAATGTTGTTTGCTAATCCCGTCAGCCAGAGCTTACGCGACTGGTTACGTGACCAGGGCTTTGCGTCAACAGTTCATAGCATGGCTTGTACTTTGTACTCACTACGTGACTCTGATTTGCGCCCTGATTTGCCATGTATACACGTGCCCACCTGGATTCTACACGGCAAGCTGGATCGGGTCTGTCCTTTCCCCCTGGCTTGTCCAAACTCAAAAAGGAATTGCCGGATCAAGACTTATTCCTTTCGAACGAAGCGGCCACGGTGTATTTTACGAAGCGCTACCTGAATTTAATTCTATCTTACTGAGCATACTAGCCCCATCCTCCACACCATAATTGAAAGCCTGTTCATACTTATGTATAATTTATATTTATAAAAAACAAAAAGACGCCTCAGCGCCGTTAATGGCTATGGGGCATCTTTCACTACAAACATTAATCCGCTTAGGATTGTTTGGTATGATTGAAGCTCGTATTATTTAAAACAGCCAGCTTTTTCTCGCCCTTCACCATGGCAGAACCGCAAATGGGGCATGTCGGCTCGACAGAAAAAGCGAAGTTATCTCGCATCCAGCCGTTACATGTATCGCTGGCGCAATTCCAGACAGTTGTAATTTCCTCAGGAATCTCATCCATTGGCTTTTTCCGTGAATTGTACATAAACATCCCTCTTTCTTCATGATTTATAAAGCGATAAGATGTAATCAGTTCAAAAACGGTCTTATGAACAGATAAAAACAAATGCCCCAAACGCTATGTTCGGGGCATCTGAAGTAGGCTGTAATTTAAAATTACAGTTTTACAACGTTCTCAGCTTGTGGTCCACGGTTTCCTTCAACTACGTTGAATTCTACGCGTTGGCCTTCGTCCAAAGATTTGAAACCTTCGCCTTGGATTGCGGAGAAATGTACGAATACGTCGCTTCCACCTTCAACCTCGATGAAACCGAAACCTTTTTCTGCGTTAAACCATTTAACTGTACCTGTTTGCATGGAATTACCTCCAAAATGTATTTATATGACCTTTATTTTTTACAAATAAAAATTCACATATTGCACAAGGTTATTTCAACCTAAAACAATAGCCCTCTACAATATGCGAATCTCAGGTCACAATCTCAATATACTCATATTACCATAAGTGTATTGAAAACGCAAGCACTGGTGAATTTAATTTATGCAGAGTGCTTATGTTCTCTATTGCTGCTTCAAAGCTGTGTTCATTCGGCGGGAGCGAGTCATTAACGCCTACTTAAAACATTATATCCGCAGTTGCTACCTATTATACCAGCAATCAAGAAATAAATATACAAAACATTGCGCAGGAGACGAACTTCTTAATAAAAGCCCATCTCCTGCGTTTATTTGCTTATTTTGAACTACAATTCTGCCAGTGCTTTAATTTCCTCTGCTGTCAGCGCTTTGTTATACAATTGAACTTCATCCAGGCTGCCATTGAAGTAAGCATCGGCGGCAAAGCGGCTTTTGCCGAGATAAGCCTCGCTCGTCAGCAACTCATTGGGATTAAAGGTAATACCGTCATTAACAGCTACTTCCTCACCATTTACATACAATTTCCCTGTATTCCCTTCCAGTGTAACCGCTACATGTGTCCACTGGTTTAGCGGTAATGATGATTTGGAAAGCAAGCTTTGATCCGTACCTTCATGGATTGTAAACTGGAGTACACCGCTACCTTGGGAAGGGGTAAGAAACATATGCCGGGCTTGGCCGTTGCCGAAGTCAAAAATCCGTTGCCAAGCTGCACCGCCCTTCCAGTTCACCCAAGCGGAAAAGGTAAAATCCTTCGCATCTGTTACTGTATTTGGTAGTTGCACGTAACCATCCTTACCGTTTAGGACAAGCGCACCGCCAAGCTTCCCGTCTTTATCCCATGCAGCACCACCATAGGTCTTACCATCAAATTGATTGTATGTGCTGTCGACAACCGTAGTTCCTTGATCTTCATTCCACGAATAGCGTGCGAGCTGAGGACCTTGGGCCTGCCCGGGAACAATGGCTGTAAAGCTTTTCTTAGCGGTGGCTTTGTCCTTTTTAATGGTCGCCGTCAATGTAACTTTTACAGGCTGAGAACCGGCTTCTGGACGGTATACATCACCTGTCACAGAAATATTCTCCGGGTGGGTGGACTCCCATGAAATAGTGGTATCTTGTGCTGCTTGAGTAGGTAGCGTCAGATTATAAAGAACATTGCTCGTATCGCCCAGACTAAGGTCCTTCTGCACAGCAGTTACAATCTTGCTGGCCTTCAGGTCAGGCTTTAGCGAACCCCATACCGCAACACCCTTGGAGGACAACGCGGTAAAAGCAAGCGTCTTGGCACCTGTGTCTGGATCACGGTGCCGCAGGAATACACCTTTGTACTTCGTGCCCTCTGCTGTAATTTCCAACTGATTGTCTGCCCCCAACTTCCATGTACCGTTCACTCCACCAGACAGTTTGCCACCGCGATCCAGATTGACGATAACAGCTTGCTTAATATTTGCCGAAATTTCCTTTCCATGATTTACATACGAGTATTGACCGAGGACATCCTTTTCTGACAGCCTTTTCAGTGAATCCTCATCTCCCGAATAACGATAAGGAGCAACCACAGGCCAACCGTCAGCGTTCATGAACATTTCATGTACCCGCACTTCAAACTGTTCGCCTCTCCCAGGGAAACGTGAATGAAAAATGACAAAATGCTTTTTCGTCTTGGGATCATAATAAGCCGAGTTGTGTCCGGGCGACACATAGCCTGCACCCAGTCCTGTACCCGGATCACCAATTTCTCTTGGAATCAGGTAATTACCTATCAGTTTGACACCGTATGGTTCAATGGAAGCGTCATCAAAAAGTGGTTTGTCCGGATTCGCCTTGACCTTGATCATATCGTTGCCTTCAGCATCGTAGAAAGGACCATCCGGTGTTTTGGACCGAGCCACCCGCAGGTTGTATCCGCCATCCGCTGACAATCCACCATACGATAGGAACAAGTAATAGTAGTCCGTTTGCGGACTGTATTGTATGTACGGCCCTTCCATACGAGCATGGTTGCCGCCTGTCAGCTTTTTCCCGTAGCCTTGACCTGGGAGCGGCTTCCCTGTTTTTTCATCCATCTGCATAATGAAGATGCCTCCTGAGTAGGAGCCATATACCATCCACAGCTTGCCGTTCTTATCGTAAAAGGTGTCCGGGTCCACGGCGTTCGGATGCTTGGTTGCGTCATAGATCGTCCCATCCTCACTCGGTTGGTCCCACATACCGGATTTTAGAAAAATCCCTTTATTCTTATACGGCCCTTCAATTTTATCAGCAACTGCTAGGCCCATTGCTGAACGCGGGGAGTCACCTTTACAAGCGTTATAATACATATAGAACTTGCCATCTGCCAGTTGAATGACATCAGCTGCCCACAGCGTGTCTGTCTGCGCCCAATCCAGTGCTTCCTTTAATTCTTCTTTAACGTTGGGAATTAATGCATTACCATTCGCCACTCCTGTAGCAATCGTATCCCAATTCATGAGGTCTTTGGACTTGGCAGCCGCAAGATGGGAGCCAAAAATGTAAAATGTGTCTTTCACTTTCAGGATGGATGGATCATGTACGGAAGTCTCCTTGAAGGAAACGGCCTTTTTACTTTGGATTGAAAGGTTCCCCATATCTTGAGCTTGAAGGGAAGTTTGACCCACACTTTGAGCCTCAACTGTATCTAAATTGAGTGTTTGCTCGGCGCCTACCAAAGAAGCAGGCAACAACAGCGCACCCGCAAGTGAAGCTGCCGTTACTTTACGAACAAATAAATGCTTCATAAATTAATCTCCTCTCGTTTTGAACATCCCTGATAACATAAAACAATTTTGGGAAAGCGGTCAGGATTATGTTTGTATTAACTTCTTCGCCTCGAATTTAAAGTTACTTATCCCTCCTGTCCAATTTAAAGCGCTTTCAATAGATTTGAAAAATAAAAGCACCTTCTGTTAAGAAGGCCAGAGTGTCGAGAAAGTCCAACGGACTTTCCGGCACTTTATTTTTTATTTGGGGAAACTCAACTTTTAAAACAAAAATCGATTTAAAACGATCTGAGGACCCATTTTTATTTGATCAAAGTGGCCATTTTAAACCTGATTAAAAAACAGGGGGTTTCTCGACAGCCTGACCTTCTGTTAAGAAGGCCTATTCAAACCTGACGGTTAACCGTACCTCTATATTATTCAATGGATATGGAAAATTCAATATGTATTTTTATATTTTTATAAATTATTCACTTTATTATTAACCACAATAAATGTGTTGCTTAAATACAATTTCACAATAACAAGATAAAATGCTTGCATACTTAAAAAAAACAACTTTTAGTAAGTACAAAAACCTTCTCTATCATTTTCAAATATTTTTTCCTAACTATTTACAAAATAAATCTTATATTGGTATAATGATCATTAACACCACAAAAAAGGGGATGATATTCAATTTTTGAAAAAATTATCAAGGTTATATCTGTAATACTCCTATTTTCTTATGTATTTGATTGGCATTTATACTTTCACATTAATTCAAAAGTATTAGCAGTAATTACAACAGCTCTTGTATTACTTATTTTCATTCTTGACATTAAAAATAAAAGGAGAATTAAAAAATGAAATTATGTAGAAAGCTTCTAATTCCTTTTGTCATCACTGCTATTTTTTTTAGTACTTTAGGATTTGGTAAATTTGCAATTGCAGCCCAACAAGTTCAAGCAGACAGTTCTGAAGAAAGTATAATCTTGGAAATTGTCAAATCGGACCTTGAAGAAAAAACATATGTAGTAGATGGAAAAGTATTTAATGGATTCACTAATTATAAAGAAGCAGGCGTGAGTGAAGAGGCTTTTGAAAAGTTCAAAGAAATAATTACTTTCACTAATGAAAACATAGAGCAAGGCAACATTACAGTAGGTACAAACATTAAAGATATAAAAGCAAATATTGTTGATAAAAATTGTGAATGCAGCGCTGCAAAATCTACAACAATCAATCCCGCTATCTCGACTAACAACATATTATATAGTACTTATAAAATTGATGGTAATACAGCATCTAAAATTGGAAAAGTTCTTGCTGGAGGTGGAGGAGCAGCAGCAGTGGCTTCCATGTTTGGATTACCCGCAGCAGTAGCGGCAGTTCTATCTGCACTATACGGAGCTAATGAACTGTGTAATTGGAATAACAACGGATATACTATCTACTACACTACTTTGTTGGGAGGAGTACCACAAGGATTCTGTGTACCAAATTAATATCTCTTTTAATAGAAACTGAAAGTTAGTCTATATATAGAATGTTCTCTTGTGCTAATAAACTCATTTTTGCTTCCTTTAGTTAGGTCAATTATTTTGATTGTATTCTTCTGCCAAGACAGTCAGCCTAGCGACAATAAGTATGGAAAAAACCCTAAATTGTAATGGTTGTAGATGTCTAAAACCTCTTTCACTTTTGTGAAGGAGGTTTTTTTCATATCCGGCAGAATCCAAAGGGTAAATTACTTCCATTATTCACATCCGTGAATTTTTTTAGCTTTACCTGTTTACATTCCCCTCTTTTAGTTTATTTTAAACGAGTATTAAGCTGGCGCTAAGATTGGGTGTGTATGATGTATATTAGAATCTGGTAACTACATAAGCCGGATCGGCTAAAGGCATAAACATTACTCCCGTTGGATATCCATATAAGGCTCCACTCTGTCAGAAATTGAATGAAACACAAAGGAGATTTTACACTTATGAATCGAAAACGAATGTTGGTCATCTGTACACTGTTGCTGGCGTTGTCTATTGGGCAATCTTCTACTTGGGGAAGTCGGGCTAATGCTGCTACACTGGCTCCAGAGAGAGCCCCTCAGGTACAGGATAATGAAGCTTCCAAGGATGATGAACTGTTGAAAACATTGGGCGCATCCTCGGATGAGCAATTATATGAAGCGTTGTATAACGGTCAAACCTTGGCAGATATTGCACACACCAATAATCAGGATGCACAGGCTGTCGTTGATTTACAAGTAGCTCAGTTAACGGAGCAGTTGGATCAACGACTGGCTAATAAGAGCATTACGCCTGAGCAATATCAAGCCCATAAAGCAGAATTGACACAAGTCGTTGCTAAAAGTGTGTTCGGGCTGTAAGTCAGTGACGTACGTGGCCAGCTATACGCCGTAGTTCATGACACCCTCAGAGGTGCTTCTTAATTCATGTCAAAAAGGCGCTCCCCCGACGGGATGGCGCCTTTTTGCTGTCTATATTTTGTTGTAAATTACACTTGGTATACTCGGATCAAGTTAGTGGTGCCCGCCTCAGCGACTGGAACACCCGCCGACAGGACTACAGTGTCACCTTTATGGATATATCCTGCATTCAGAGCGTTACGGATGGAGGATTCGAACATTTCATCCGTTGTAGCTACTTTATCCCCTTTGATCGGGAACACACCGGATAACAGGCAAATTTTAGCGAATACCGTATTATTCGGAGTAACCGCAATAATAGGCGCCTTCGGACGATATTTGGATACCATACGTGCCGTGAATCCACTGGCAGTCGAGGTAATAATCGCTTTGGCATCCAGCTCCAGAGACGAACTTACCGCACCCTGACTAATCACTTCGGTAATGTTGGTGCTCTGACGTGCTCTGCGCTTATCGAACTGCTCCTGATAATCCAATTGTGATTCTGCACTGGCAGCTACCGCAGCCATGGTCCGTACAGACTCGACAGGATATTTACCTGCAGCAGATTCACCTGACAGCATAACAACATCGGCTCCTTGCATAACGGCATTAAACACGTCACTAACTTCAGCTCTCGTCGGACGCGGGTTCACCTGCATGGATTCCAGCATGTGGGTAGCTACGATAACGGGCTTGCCGACCAGATTACACTTGTCGATCATTTCTTTTTGCATCACAGGCACATCTTGAATCGGCACCTCGACGCCCAGATCGCCACGGGCTACCATAATGCCATCGGAAGCTTCGATAATATCATCCAGGTTTTCCATGCCTTCAGCATTTTCAATTTTGGAATAAATTTGGACATGCTCCGCATGATGGCCCTTCAAAATCTCACGGATTTCGCGGATATCGTCGCCTTTACGCACAAAAGAAGCCGCAATAAGCTCAACGCGCTGCTCCACCCCAAATTGGATGTGTCTCACATCTCGCTCCGTCACGCCTGGAAGGGTTGTATGAATCCCTGGCAGGTTTACACCTTTTCTCGGCTTCAAAATACCGCCGCTTACAATATTACAAATCATTTCCGTACCTTCGATGGAGGTTACAGTCAGATCAACCAAACCGTCGTCAATGAGAATGCGGTCGCCTGGTTTGATGTCCTTCGGCATATCCGGGTAATTCACTGAAATACGATGCTCGTCCCCTAGAATCTCTTCTGTGGTCAGAATGAGCTGGCTACCTGGCTTCAGCAGACAAGATGCCTCTCTCAGCTTGCCAATCCGTATTTCCGGTCCTTTAATATCCATCATGACAGGGATAAAGGTATTCATTTCCTTCGCAGCCTGACGCACATTTTCGATACGTTTAACGTGATCTTCCAGCTCACCGTGAGCCATATTCAAGCGGGCTACAGTCATACCAGCCTGGATCATTTCTTTTAACAAATGAATGGAGTCACAGGCAGGTCCCATAGTACAAATAATTTTCGTTTTAAGCATAGTAATGTCATCCTCCTGAATGTCTTTACTGTATGGTTTTCTATTCCACTTTGCTTCTCTATCTACATTAAACTTATATGGCTCTATTCTACCTGTACCCGTGCACCAAGACTATGAACTATAGTATGATGAATGTACTACAGTATAATGAATGTTGAAGACATCGGGGAGTGAGTTTCGTGATTACATTGGTAGATATACGGCAGGACAACGGAGTGGACTGGTATGAAAAGGCTAGTGCAAATAGCGACAACGATGACTTACTGTTCATTTTGGTCACCTTTGGCAAATGTGTATATTGGGTGAACGATTGCAAATTCATTCTCGGTAAAGGTGAAACACTGCTTTTACCCAGTCATCTGGATTACTATGGCAAGAGCATTCCTACGCTTTTTCATACCAAGTATGTGATACATTGCCGCAAAACATGTACGAACAGCACACTTCCCATCCTGAATACTGACAAGCCGTTGTTGATCAAGCCCGGATGCTACGACATGCTGCATGAACGGATCAAATCGATGTACTATCAATGGACTGAACACCCAAGCTACTACACCATGATGGCTGACTGTCTGCTGACCGAGGCCATGATATATATGAATCAGGAATGGGACAAAGGCGCCATTTCTTGCGATCGAGAGCGACATGTGGAACATATGAAACAGTATATCCAGAACCATTACCGGGAAAAGGTAACCAAGGAGGAGCTTGGCGACGCCATCCGTAAAACCCCCAATTATGCCGCGACGCTGCTGCGTGAGGTAACACGCCAAACGATCAGCGAGCATGTACATACGCAACGTATTAAAACCGCCATCTACATGCTGACCGAGTCCCGGCTAACGATTCGTGAAATTTCGGAGTATGTGGGATATAGTGATGTGTCCTATTTCCATCGAATCTTCAAACGGTTAACAGGCTGCTCACCGTCCGAATTTCTGGATGAACGTTCCTCCATCGTTTAGAACTACAGAAATAGGATTATGGGAAGATGATACAAAGCAATTTTGAATTTGAAGCTAGAAAAAAGAACGCTCATTTTTTTGAGCGTTCCTGGGAAAATCAGTTTTCTTCCTCTTTTTTTTCGTAGGTGAAATTTCTTAAAATGACCTGTTTTGTTTTAGAAGTTATTTCTTCTCCCTTATTATCCAAATTTGCAACCTGATCACTTTGGTACTTGTTTGGAACCTTAACGGGATAAAAATCTCCGTGCTCAGTTAACAGGACATGGGGTTGTTTAGATTCAGCTAGATGAGTTAGTTCTTTCTTTCTCTCTGGTGAGAGCTGGTTAGAATCATCGGTTGCCTTAGTCTCAGTTTTGGTTACACTGGTTTTAGAATCGCCGGTTACCTTAACCTCAGTTTTAATTTCATTAGCAAAAGTTTGGCTTTGAATGACGGTTATAACCCCTCCGATAAGAACAGTTAGACCTAAGACAACAACACTTGTTCTTAATCGCTTGTTCACACGCACACACCTCCCTTCCCAAAAGATGTATTACATATTTTAGAAAATATTAGTATTATAACGAGTTCATAAAAAACATAATAATCGTTAAATAAAATAGTATTAAAACGTAACGTATCCATTTCCTGAAATCGTATAATCATTGAGGTTAAGTACCATTATCTGATATTCTCCAAAACCTGGAGCTTTAATTTGAAAATCCCTATTTTCATCTGTATATCTTCCATAAACGGCAAAAACCTCTCCCAAATAATTTTTGTTCACAAGCAGGTAACCTACTTCAGGGCTGGACCAAGAACTACCATCTGCCCATTGTACTACATGGAAATTCAGGATAGCTGCGTTATTAACCGAAAACTTATTAGAGTAAACAGCCCCATCGTCTCGAGAATGGTGACTAAATGACCATGCTCCCAATGACATAGGAGAAATCTTTTGATCGAGTTGAGTCTTTTCTTTTTCAACAGCAATTGATTCTATGGGTTTCGCATTTTTGATAACTTCATTATATTCTTCAGGCGTCAAACCGCTCAATAGTGAATTCGAATTAGCAATTGAAGAATATGGTGGGAAGTCCATTTCATTGAGATGCTCTGAAACCATTGCGTTATGAGCCGACGTTGGCCAAAGCCAAATTACGTATCCGGATACGTAATGATAAAGTCTATAAAAAACGGTCTCCCCACCTGGAAGCTTCTCTAGCATCCCTTTTCAACAAGGGCCAAGAGCGCTCCAAAGTAGGGCGACCGTTATAGTTCATTTATATGCGAATCTGTGCTTATTCCGAAATCATATTAAGTTGAAGAACCCGCTGTTTTGACCTCTTCCAGCATTTTATCGTTATAGCCAAACATCCAGGTCAGGACAAAGGCTACAACCATGGCAGCCAAGTTGGCCAAAATGTAAAGCGGAAGCTGATGGTTCATGTAGAGCAACGTGCCTGGAATGACTGTAACTGCCATACCTGTAGCCGCCAAATGGAAGAGTGAAGCGATAAAACCGCCAACCGCACCACCGATAAGCCCCATGACAAAAGGCTTCATGTATCTCAGGTTGACCCCGAAAATAGCCGGTTCCGTAATCCCCAGAAAAGCAGACAACGAGGAAGGAAGTGCCAACGCTTTCAGCTTGCTATTCTTCGTTTTCAGTCCAACCGCCAGACAGGCAGCACCTTGAGCAGCCATAGCGCAGGTAATGATGGCGTTAAAGGCGTTCGCGCCGTTCTTTTCAAGCAGTTGAATCTCCAAGAAATTAAAGATATGATGCACACCTGTAACAACGATAATCTGATGCAAGAAACCGATGACAATCCCTGCAATACCGAAAGGCAAATCCAGCACAAACGTTGTTCCGTGCAGCACCCATTCTTCGAGTGAATGGAAAATCGGACCGATGGCAAACAATCCCAAAGTGATCATGATCAACAGTGTTAAAAACGGTGTAAGAATCAGATCTAGCGCTTCAGGCACCCGTTTGCGCAGCGCCCGCTCCAGCTTGGCTCCGATCAAGCCCACGAAGAAAGCTGGCAATACCGAGCCTTGATAGCCCACCACAGGAATGAATCCGAACATCGTCAACGGGTGGGCTGAGCCGTCCGCAACACTATAAGCGTTGGGCAAGGCCGGGTTTACCAGCATCAGACCGAGAACGATACCCAGCACTGGACTACCACCGAATACTCTAAAGGCTGACCATGCGACTAACGCTGGCAGAAAAGCAAAGGCCGTATCTGTTAATACTTGTGTGTACAATAGAAAATTGGGTGAAATGTCCTGTGGCGTCATGCCAAGTAGAGCGAGAATTTGCGGCTGAGTGAGCAAGCCACGTAGCCCCATGAACAGCCCTGTAGCGACCAGCACAGGAATAATCGGTACAAACACATCACCAAAGGTACGGATGGAGCGCTGGAAGACGTTCCCTTCCTTTTTCGCCTGACTCTTCACCTCTTCTTTAGATGAACCGGTTACGCCAAGCTTTTCGACCTCTTCGAAAATTCGATTTACCGTACCTGTACCAAAAATAATCTGATATTGCCCGGAATTGAAGAAAGCACCCTTGACCTTGTCGATCTCCTCAACTTTTTTCTGATCAATTTTCTCCTTGTCATGCACCATAATCCGCAAGCGTGTCGCGCAATGAGCAAAAGATGCAATATTTTCTTGCCCGCCGATTGCCTGGATCACTTCTTTAGCTATTTCTCTGTTCTCCGCCATGATGTTCATCCTCTCGTTGATTCCGTTATGTTTGATGATTAACGATCCACTTGATGTTTTAGCGTACTCATGTAAAATCCCATTTCACCGCCTGGAAGAGAGCCTCTCCCTTGTCGGCAAAAAAGCGTATTTCGTCACTCTCTGGATGCGGAAAAATACGACTGGTGAACACCTCTTCCCCATCATTGACGAAAATCTCAACCGAAGACGTATCTACAAACAAATGAAGTTTGATATGATCTTTATCCCATGAACACTGCCGTATCTCACCATACGAAGTGGCTATAGGCTCACCTGATTGCGAACGATCCAATACAAGTTTGCGACTGATGGCATCATATTTAATCACCGTTTTCTCAGTCTCACTCGCACGGAATTCAATACCAAACATCTTAGCGCTTAAAAGATCTACCTCACAGATCAGCTCATAGGCCGTACCTGTAAATCCTTCATAGGTTTTGCTCTCTGAGAATAACGTGTCAGCTACCCGATCCTCACGATTTCTGCGTAGCGTAGTCAGCTCAGGAATTGGCCGCTGCAAGAGTTTGCCCTCATGAAGCGTAAGCTCCCTTGGTAATGTCAGACAATGAGCCCATCCGTTCGGATCTGTGGGATAGTCGATATCCGGCAGACCCATCCATGCCACCATAATACGCCGCCCCTGCGGGTCAATCATCGTCTGTGGCGCATAGAAGTCAAAGCCTCTATCGAGCTCGTGGAATGCGCCGTGCTCCAGTGTTCTTGTCCCGGTATCTAACGGCTTGCCGATTACGTAGCCCGATTGATAAATATTGTGATTTTCATCCCCGGAAGGCTCCAAGCCCTGAGGAGAAAAGATCAAGACACCCGCTTCGTTCAGTTCAAAATAATCCGGACATTCCCACATGTAGCCAAACGACTCCAGCTCTGTGCGCAATTCTCCCTCAAACTCCCATGAATGAAGGTCGGTTGATCGGTAGAGGACGGCGCAGCCTGTTAAATTCGTTCTTTGGGCACCAATCACACAGTAAAAGCTATCGCCGTCTTTCCATAGCTTGGGATCACGAAAATGGTCTGTATACCCTTCTGGCACATTGGAAATAACGGGGTGCTTCCATTTAGTAATGCGACCGTTCTCGTCCATAACAGCCATGCATTGATAAGGATGTCTGATCCAATCTTCATCTCGTGCATTTCCCGTATACAGCATATATAATTTGCCCTCATGCTCCAGTGCGCTGCCTGAGTAAGCCCCATGTGAATCAAAATAATCCCCAGGTGCAATGCCAATGCCCGCACTATTCCATGTGGCCAAATCTCTGGATTTCAAATGATACCAGTATTTCATCCCATGATCCGTTCCGAGTGGAAACCACTGATAAAATAAGTGGTATTCACCTTGGTAATACGAAAAGCCATTGGGGTCATTGAGCAAACCTGTCGGTGGCTGGATATGAAACCCCTGCCGCCAGTGACATTGCTCCACTTTCTCCTCCAAGCTGGCTATTTCACCGGGCTCTGCCTGCTCGATCATTCGATACTTTTGTTCTCTTGTCATTTTCATAGTTGTACCTCATTTTTATTAAAACTTCGCCTCAGGAACCGGTTCCAAATTAGTGAAAAAATATTCTTTCGGAACCGGTTCCCATACGATTAAAAAAATGCTCATCCATGGATTTGCAACCGATTCCATTTATGTCCGTATACTATGGAACCGGTTTCGAAGAAATTATAATCCACTTGTTCAGCGTTTGTCAACGCTTTCTCTTTCGATAAGGGAATAATTCATGACCGTCACTTTTTCTACCGATTTATGTTCTACCAGCCGCATAATATTTTGCGCTGCTACACGTCCAGCATCCATATACGGATATTGAACGGTTGTCAGCGCAGGGTGAATGACCTCCGTAATATCGTATCCCCCAAAGCCAGTTACCGACAAATCCGACGGAATGACAATCCCTCTGGAATAAGCAGCATTGATTACGCCCAGCGCAATATTATCCGTAGCACACACCATTAACGTTGGCTTGAAATTGTCCAAAATAGCGGATGCAGCAATTCGTGCATCGGACATTTTAAATCCGGTCTCATAGTATCTGATATCATACCCTGCTGCTTGCATCGCATCGTCCGTACAAGACTCAGTAGGCAATGCATCGCGTACAGCCTGCCTAAATCCCTCCTTGCGCTGCACACCGACGGCAACATCCTTTTCAGTAACACCAACGTAGGCAATTTCGCGGTGTCCCTGAGACAAAACGTACGTGCCAATATCATATCCTGCACGATAGTCATCATGGATAAGGCTATGAAGCTGCTCGTGCTGCTGGCCCACCAGCAACACTGGAATACCGATGTCACGAATCGCGGTCAGATGGTCGTCTGTAATTTGAGCAGCCAGCAAAATGATACCCGAAATCTTTTGTCGGCCCAGCTCATAAATGGCTTCGATTTCACGCTGTACATCCTGGCTCGTATTGGAGATCAGCATCTGATAATGCTGAGAACGCAGTTCCTCATCAATCCCCATCAGCGTATGAGATGTCGCAAAAGAATCCAGACGCGGCACAACGGTGCCGATGATGTTGGTCCGCTTCGCCTTAAGACTCTGGGCAAAGGCATTGGGCACATAGCCCGTGGCTTTAACCACTTTTTCAATTTTTCGTTTCGTATCCACGCTGACAGACCCGCCGTTCAAAAAACGAGATACCGTGCTCTTGGATACACCAGCCATTTGGGCTATATCTGCAATCGTCTTATTCATGAAGTCCCCCGGAGATTTTTCGTATTCACAAGCTTCCAAAACGTCTCTTTTCACATAACCCTATAATACCATATGGCGGGATTGGATTGCTGTGGCTCCAGACCCATCATGCAAAAACGCCGTCCCTTCAGTGAAGAAGGAAACGGCGTCTCATGATGAACGTAATTTTAAAAATCAAAGTTATCCGGATCTGGACCTACCCGAAGATCGGCATTTAACGCCTGAATTCGATCCATATCCTCGCGCGTCAGTTCGAAGTCAAAAATATCGGCATTTTCGACGATCCGATGCGCCTTGGTAGACTTGGGAATGGTGACAACTCCCTGCTGCACATCCCAGCGTAAAATCACTTGCGCCACCGATTTACCGTACTTGGTCGCTATGTCTTGCAGTACCGGATGATCCAGCAATTGGCCTTGCATTAACGGGGACCAGGCTTCCATTTGAATGTCGTTCCTTTGACAGAATTGCAACAGCTCGGTTTGGGTTAATTGTGGATGGAACTCCACCTGATTGATCATTGGCTTGATTTCAGCATCTTTCATGAGATCTTCCAAATGATGAATCTGGAAGTTGCTGACTCCAATTGCCTTAATCCGTCCTTCTTTATACAAGGATTCCAACGCTCTCCAAGCTTCTTTATACTTTCCCTGAACTGGCCAATGAATCAGATATAGATCCAGGTATTCCAGACCCAGCTTATCCAGACTGGCTTCATAAGCTGCTCTTGTCTCTTCATAGCCTAAATCTGCATTCCACACTTTGGACGTGACGAACAGTTCTTCTCTGGACAGATTATTTCCCTGAAGGGCTTCCTGAATAGCCTGCCCTACACTGCTTTCATTCGCATAGATTGCAGCTGTATCTATACTGCGGTAGCCATGCTTTACAGCAGCCTTTATAGCATCGACCAGCTCCGAACCTTCCTCCACTTTAAATACCCCGATGCCAAACCAAGGCATACGAACTCCGTTGTTTAACAATGTTGTGCTTTGTAAGTTTTGTGTCATTTTGTATCTTCCTCTCTATTTTTTAAAAGCTTTAACCTGTAATGGTAGTTGTATCCCTTTTTTCGAGCATACGACTCCAGCCTGTGAGCAGGACCGCAACGAAAACCATAATGCTCCCGATCCAGGCTGTATGAATGAGACCGAGTGAATCCGTTACAATCCCGCCTACATAAGCTCCGATGGCTATCCCTGCGTTGAAAGCAGCAATATTAACAGCAGAGGCAACATCGACAGCTTTGGGTGCAAACCGTTCGGCTAACATGACTACATATACCTGTAACCCGGGCACGTTCATAAACGCAAGCAATCCCATAAAGAAGATCGTAATCAGTCCTGCCGTTTTAAAAGGTGCCGTGAACAACAGGAGAAAAAGGATCACTGCTTGAATCAGAAACATGTAAAACAAAGCTGAAAGCGGCTTACGGTTTGCTGCTTTTCCGCCAATGACATTCCCGATGGCAATCGCAATTCCATACAGCAAAAGAATAAACGTTACCGTACTTTGCTGAAATCCGGTTATGTCGTGGAGTAATGGAGATAAATAAGTAAACACCACAAATGTGCCTCCATACCCCAAAGCTGTAATGATAAATGCAAGTAGCAAGCGACCATTGGTAACCAGTTTGACCTGCTCGCGGAAAGGAGTCTTGTTCCCTTTGCGCAGTGTAGATGGCAGCAGAATCAGATTGGCGATGAGTGCCACTACACCGACGACCACAATCGCCATAAATGCAGCCCGCCAACCCCATTGCTGCCCAATATAGGTACCCAAAGGTACACCTGTGACTGTGGCTACGGTCAACCCGGAGAACATAATGGAAATCGCACTCGCTCGACGATCATCCGGCACAAGATCGGCCGCGATGGTGGAACCGATGGACATGAACACCCCATGGGCGAACGCCGAGATCACACGTGCAATCAGCAGCAAGGCAATTCCACTAGAGACCGCAGCAAGGCTGTTACCTGCAATAAATATAATCATGATCCACAGCAGCAACGTTTTACGGGGAACACTTGATGTTAATGAGGTCAAGACAGGTGCCCCGATGGTAACTCCTAATGCATACAGCGTTACAGTTAGTGCGGACATCGTTACAGATATGTGCAAGTCTTCAGCAATGAGGGGAAGCAGTCCCACGCTGATGAACTCAGTTGTCCCAATCGCAAAGGCGCTTACGGCTAGAGCCAGTAATGGCCATATACTTCCTTTTGATTCTGGCGACATGTTTTTCCCTCCTATCTATAGAAATCTTCAACCAACAGATGTTATTATGAGTTATTCAAGCAATTATGAACAGTACGTACTTTTTAGTGATATAGGTACCAAAAAGTACCCTAAATAAAGTTCTTTTTGATTAAAACAGGCTGTTAAGGTATGTATAACAGAAAAGCGATACACATGGAGGGATCGGCATTGGGGAAGAAAAAATACAATATCTCTGTTGAGGCGACGTTAGAGGTGATCGGGGGGAAGTGGAAATGCGTGATTTTGTGTCATTTGACACATGGAAAGATGCGGACAAGCGAATTAAAACGGATGATGCCTTCCATAACACAAAAAATGCTGACTCAGCAGCTTCGTGAATTAGAGGAAGACGGCATTGTCAATCGGATTAGCTATAATCAGGTTCCACCCAAAGTGGAGTACGAGCTTAGTGAATATGGATGTAGTCTGAAAAGCATTTTAGATTCTCTTTGTGCCTGGGGAGAAAGACATATCATCAAAGAATATGGGGATAAATCTGCGGTTTTGGAAGATAACATTCTGAATAAGCTGTAAAGCCAAAAAGAGCGCCTGCAATACATCAGCAGGCGCTTCCTCTCTCTGAATTCCAAGGGTTACCAATTCGATTTCATTTTATTTTGTGAAATCAATGACCATGCGCCCTTGGATTTTGCCATGCTCCATCTCCTCGAAGATCTCATTAATGTCTTCGAGCGGACGTTTTTGTACAAGAGGGACGACTTTACCTTCTGCAGCGAACTGGAACGCTTCTTTAAGGTCTTCACGAGTGCCGACCAAGGAGCCAATAACTTGAATGCCGTCCAGAACCAGACGAGGAATGTCCAGATCCATCTTATCGGTTGGAAGACCTACAGCTACAACACGCGCGCCAGCTTTTACAACGTCGATGGCCTGGTTGAAAGGTGTTTTGGCAACAGCAGTAACTACGGTTGCATCCAGACCAGAACCGTTTGTTAACTCCTTGGCTCGGGCGACCGGATCTTCTTTCATACTGTTAACGGTATAGTCAGCACCAATTTGTTTGGCCAGTTCTAGTTTTTCATCACTGATATCAAAGGCTACAACTTTAGCATTGAATACATTTTTGGCATATTGCACCGCCAGGTTACCCAAGCCGCCAATGCCGAAGATACCGATCCATTGGCCTGGTTTGATTTCACTTACTTTAACTGCTTTATATGTTGTAACCCCTGCACAAGTTACACTACTTGCAGCGGCAGGATCAAGACTATCTGGTACCTTGACCGCGTAGTCAGCTGTGACAATACATTGCTCTGCCATTGCACCGTCTACCGTATATCCGGCATTTTTAACTTCACGACACAGCGTTTCCCGCCCAGTTAGGCAATATTCACAATGACCGCAGCTTTCGAACATCCAGGCAATACTTACGCGATCACCAATTTTAAGACTGGTTACTCCTTCACCTAATTCAATGACTTTTCCAATACCTTCATGCCCTAGAACTCTGCCTGTGACATCACCGAAATCTGCATTTTTCACATGTAAATCTGTGTGGCAAACTCCGCAGTATTCAACTTGGACTAACGCTTCTCCATGCTTCAAGGAACGCAAAGGTCTCTCTTCTATACTGACTTTCTTGTCTTTTGTAACAATTGCTGCTTTCATGTAGATCTCTCCTTTAAATAGATATGGAATTATTTTGTAATGTACACTCATTATTATAGTAATTTTTGCCCAAAAAGGACAAATATAAATCTAACTTAAAACTATTTAATCCAAAAACGCTTCTTTCTAAGTCCTTGGACCCTTGTAGGAACTTTGTACAATAATTTACAATGTAAAAAGTTTCACATATTCTATTTTGGAAGAAGGATAAAGAAACATGAAAAAAAACTGGAAAGGTTGCCTGTTCAGCATATTTGCCATTATCTTGGCTGTATCGGTAACAGGATGCAATTCACAGCCCGCCATTTCTAGTACCACTAGCACTTCATCCTCATCAGTTAACAACGCTCATGCAGTTGTTCAGAAAGGCCCACACTGGTCCTATGAAGGAGATCAGGGACCGGAACATTGGGGAGAGCTGGAAAAAGATTTTGTTGCTTGTGGTAACGGCCACGAACAATCTCCTGTCAATATAGAGCATACCCATCTGGAAGCATCGCAAACACAGCAACCGCTGCAAGTTCATTACACTAAAACGAAAGCATCCATTTTGAATAATGGGCACACTGTGCAAATCAATGTTGCCGATGCCAGCAATAACATCATGCTGGACGGTACTAAATTCACTTTAAAGCAGTTTCACTTTCACCACCCGAGCGAACATCAAATTGATGGTAAAAATGCTGAAATGGAGCTTCATTTTGTCCATCAAAGCGACAACGGAAGCACAGCTGTCTTAGGGGTCCTTATCCAAAGTGGCAAAGAAAACAAGGCTTTCAACCGCATTTGGTCCAAACTGCCGAAGGATATTTCCCAAGAAGCGGCTCTGGATGAAGAAATAAATCTCGCTGCGCTGCTGCCAAAAGACCTGCACTCCGTTCGCTACAACGGATCGCTGACTACCCCGCCATGCACAGAACATGTAAATTGGACAGTGCTGGAGCAGCCTATTGAATTGTCCGCAGACCAAATCAACCAGTTTGCTGCCATTTTCCCCGATAACCATCGTCCTGTACAACAACTGGGAACCCGGGAACTGACTGCTGATAAATAATAAAATAAAGTGCCGTAAGATGTAAGGTGCATTCTATATTTGAATACCAAAATAAGACCCCTCTGTTCAATCTAGTTAGAGGGGTCTTTTCGGTATTAAATTTACTACTCATTACAAGCGCACCAGTTCCTCCACCTTCACTGGCTGACCTGTACGCATAGAGCGGTTGGCGGCGATGCCAGTTAAAATGGACCATGCACCGTCGATATGTGAGGCCGCACGATGAAACCGATCCTCTGCCGGCTTATCAAAAATATCCCGCAGCATAACTGGATCTCCTCCGCCATGACCACCTACGCCTTCTTCTACCTCGACCTCATAAGGTGCTGCAAAGTGGGGATAGATGGTGATAGTCTTCTCTTTGAGCGCACCCTCATCTGCCTTGCTGCCACCGGAATTAACATAGGATTGCTCGGATACCCGAACCTCCATCCGTCCCTTCGTGCCATTAAATACGATGATAAAGCCCTCCCAAGGCATATAAGCATTCAGTGAATAGTTCATCACCGTCTTGTTCTGATACTTCACCATGACACTCAGCGTGTCTTCTATGCTGATATTGTCGCCAAATACGCTTTGATCCCGCACATAGCCATCCTCATGCTCAGCATCCAGATACATACTTTTTAGATGCTCATTACGGTCCAGGTGTAGCGCAAAGGGGTCATTCTCCGCTGCCTTGCTGCCGTAAGCCCGTTGATAAAACTCCGTCACGCCACGCTGCTCCGCATTTTCCCGGCCGTAAAATTTCAGATCTCCCATCGCATACACCGTCTCCGGTTTCGAGCCAAGCCAGAAGTTCATCAGATCAAAATGATGCGTCGATTTATGCACTAGCAGACCACCGCTATTGCGCTTGTCACGGTGCCACCGACGGAAATAATCTGCGCCATGCTGTGTATTCAGCAACCACTCGAAATTGACTGACAGCACCTCTCCGAGCGTTCCGTCCATAATAATCTCGCGGATTTTCGTATTATGCGGCGCATAGCGGTAGTTAAAGGTGACGCGCAGCTTCCGTCCCGTGCGGTCTATGGCATCCAGAATGTCTTGGCATTTGTCCTCATCCACCGTCATCGGCTTCTCAGAAATGACATCACAGCCCAGCTCCATCGCCCGAATAATATACCGATGATGCACCCGGTCAATGGTCGTGACAATGACGATATCCGGCTTCGTTTCCGCGATCATCCGATCAAACTCGTGTGCTTTATAGGTCGCAATCGGCTCATGCTCGTATTTCTCCTGTAACAGCTGATTGGCATAATCCATTCTCGTCTGATTGACGTCACAGAACGCGATCAGCTCCGAGGTATCTTTGAAAACGGTAACAACTTCACCGTAAAAAAATTCGGCTCTTCCTCCGGTACCCACAAGTGCATATTTGATTTTAGCCAATTGGTTCACACCCTTTACATGAATTGCTTTTATTTTATAGTATAAGAAAGAGCGAAATCTTCGCTTTTATTATGATTTTTCCCGTAAAATATACATATATTATCCTTATGTAATCTTTCATTAAAGGAGACTATCGCTATGATCGCTACCCCCCGCTTTGCCATCGAGCAAGCGCTGCGGACGGTGCCATTCAGCATGTCCGCCGACCATGTCCACCAAGCGCACGAAATCTATTATTTGCTGGCAGGAGAGCGCTACTACTACATTAATCAGCGGGTATACGCGCTCCAGAAGGGCGATCTGATTTTGATCAGCAAACATGATTTCCACCGTACGAGTAACAAGGGTAGCGGTAGCCATGAACGGATTTTGATTAACTTTGATGAAGAATTTGCAGCCTCGTCAATGACTGTCTCTCCCTCCAGCGATCAGAACCAGCCTCTTCTGCCAGAAAAAAGCTTTCTGCTTCGCCCCTCCGCGGAAGAACAATGCGAGCTGGAGCATCTATTCCAGCAAATGCTGGATGAATACTACCAAGAACATGCCTACCGCCAACTATATCTCCAAAGCTTGCTACTCCAGCTCCTTATCCGCATCCGACGCATACAATCAGCCACTGCCGATACCATTGCACCGGAACGTAGCGAAAAGCAGCAACGCGTGTACTCAGTCATTGCATACCTGCATGCTCATTATGCCGAGAGCCTGTCGCTAAATCAGCTGGCTGAGCATTTTTATATTAGCAGCACGTATTTGTGCCGTATTTTCAAGCAGACAACAGGTTTTACCTTAGTAGAATATCTTCAGGATGTGCGGGTCCAGCAGGCTCGTGTGTACTTGAGAGAAACAAACTGGAAAGTGACTTCCATTGCTGAAAAAACGGGTTTTGACAGCATTGCTCACTTTGGTCGTGTATTCAAGCTTCTTACCGGGCACACCCCGCTACAGTACCGAAAAAAATACAAAAAGGAGTAGCCATACGAAAAATCGGCATCTCCTGTTCCAAAGGTTCTCGGAGTTTTAAAACCCGAAGGGTTGGTGTAATCCAAAATGTGCGTTACATCTCCCTTTACATTACGATAATAGCTGTTACTATAGAGCCATGATCCCTTACTGATTTCAATCAGTAAGGGATTTGGAGCGGAATACCCATTTGAGGTATACCATGTTTCATGATCTTCCCATTTGAGTCCTATCAAAGTCATGTGGAGTGCGTAGCTCGGATGGACTTTATCGGAAAAGGCTGAAAACCAAAACTTGTGATGGTTTTCAGCCTTTTCACACCGCCTTTTGATTAGACACACTCCCGGACATTACGTCAAAAGCTATATGCAGGTCTTCAAGCTGGAATATGTGCATAGCTCGACCGCAGAGACGCTTTGAACGCTACTTTTTTCAATGCGAGAGGATCATGCGGCTCTTGTTTTATAAATTCAGTCCACTTAAAGCGGCTGGGAGGTATAAATATGCTAAAAACGATATTAGTTGTAGACGACGATGAAGAAATCGTAAAACTCATCACAAAGAGTTTAAGATACGAGCAATTTGCAATAATTTCGGCATATTCTGGGAAAGAAGCCTTATCCGCATTGGAAGAAAATCACATTGATTTCATCGTTCTTGATATAGTGATGCCTGATATGGATGGACTTGATGTCTGCAGAAGTATCCGAAACTCTTATAATGTTCCAATTTTGTTTTTAAGTGCGCGTGATAAGGACATTGATAAAATCGTCGGGCTCGAAATAGGAGCAGACGATTACATGACCAAACCTTTCAGTATTCAGGAGCTTGTCTCCAGGATAAAGGCTCACTTCAGAAAAGTGGACAGGCTTTTTAAAGAGTGGGATGAACTTAGTCCCAGTAACGAAAAGGCGGATTCTCCGCTCATTTTGAACGATAAGACGTTTGAAGCATTCCTGAATAGCAGGAAGCTCGACTTATCAACGAAGGAATTTCAGATTCTGTCTATCCTCATGCGCCACCCCAATAATGTATTGACTCGTGAGCAGATATATGAAAACGTCTGGGGAGACGAATACGGAGAAATAAATACCGTAACGGTTCATATAAAAAATATCCGTAAGAAACTTGGTCCTGAATATGACTTTATTAAAACAATATGGGGCATAGGATATAAATACACGGAAAGAGAGCAATAGTATGAAACTGAAAATAAAGCTTCCTCTTTTGTTCCTGCTGATGTTAATAACATTCATGTTTTCTATTGGAATGTACCTGAAGCTTGTCTTTGCAGTATATTCCCCTATACGCAGTTCATTGCTGGACTCGCGATATATAGCATTGCTCCTGCCCATATTTGCAATTGCCTGTTTCATATTTATTATTCTAATTATCTATATTCATTTTTGCATAGAGAAACCCATTCAGCTTCTGAATACCAGGCTTGAAGAAGTAAATATTGTACATCCACTGCCTCCGCTAGCTCTGAGAAGTAATGACGAGATCGGAGAACTTTATAAACACTTCAATAAGATGGAGCACCGGCTTCAACTCGCGCACAAAGAGCAGATCGATATGATCGCGGCAATTGCCCACGACTTGAAAACACCCTTGACATCTATTAATGGTTTTACTGAACTGCTGGCTACGCACAAGGATTTACCAGAAACTGAAAAGCAGGAATATTATGATTTGATTCAAAAGAAGTCAGGATATATGGTTGAACTCATCAATGATTTTTCCAGCTTCACCAAAGAAAAACTGGAGTTGGAATCTATGGTAGCTACACCTGTAAAAGCATCAAAATTATTTGAAAACATTGCCCTTGAATATGAGTATGAGTTGGCAGGACTTGACAACGAGCTTACTTGCCGCCATTCATTTACGGAAAATATATTGCTGATGGTCAATGAACCGATGATACGTCGGGTTTTCGGTAACCTCTTTAGCAATGCTGTAAGATATGGAGGGAAAAATAAGCTGAAAGTGTATATGACCGGATACCCGCTAGGACAGTATGCCTTTTTTCAAATCGAGGATAATGGAATTGGAGTGCCGGAAAAGGATATATCTTCTCTGTTCCTCAAATTTTTCACTGTGGATAAATCGCGGCAAATCCAAAAGGGCGGACTGGGGCTGGGGCTTGCAAGCTGTAAATCCATTATTGAACATCATAGGGGCGAAATTTGCGCCTACCCTTCCGAATATGGCGGTTTGGGGATAAGATTCAGCCTTCCCTTGGCTGCACAACACTGATTTTATTTGTGCACATTTTCTTTTACTACAGGAGTTAAAGGCTACTGCCAGCTGTGAACACCCAGGCAGCAGCCTTTTTTGTTTTTTCAGCGGTTTATAGTTTTTTATATTCTCTTTACAAACATTTATTTTTCTTTTAACGAAGCTTTATCTTTGTGTTGTAAAAATTACTTGTAGTAAAAAAACTACAATCACTAGAACTGGAAAAGGAGGATGTTACAATGTCAATTGAGTTCAGCCGTTGGCCCAATCACTACATGATGTCATACCAAGTCACCAAAGCTTTAGGTATGGCAAGCCTCGGTGCTACGGACGTCACCGAGATCTACGAGGCCTGCAAAAAAATCGACCCCGATGACAAGGACACGTGGCACAGGGAATGGCTCATAACGGCTCAGGCATTGGAAAGACACGGCAAGGAGGCCGAAACGGCTGGAAACTGGTATACAGCACGAAACTGCTACATTCGTGCCTGCAATTACTACAGAATTGCGGAATATTCGGTGATGGATGATGACACCGAGAAAATCCGTGTATTTAAGAAAGTAAATGAACTCTTCGAAGCTGCCGGAAAGTACTTCGATGTCCAACCGGAGAAGATCCAAATCGATTACGAAGATGTCAAGCTGGATGGTTACTTCTTCTCCCCTTCCTGGATAAAAGGTCCGAAGCCGACCCTTTTTGCTCTCAACGGTGGCGACGAGTGGTCCATTGAAAACTATTTCTGGCTAGGTCCCGCTTTTATTTCGTGTGGATATAACTTTCTGGTCTATGACCAGCCTGGCACCGGCCTCTCGCTGTACGAAAAGGGAAAAGGAAGACGAGCGGACAGTGAGGCTTTCCATTCCCGAGCAATCGACTTTCTTCTAACGCGGCCGGAAGTCGATCCCGATAAGATTATCGTGCACGGTGAGAGTTTTGCAGCTTACGACTCTTTGCGATTCGCTTCGTTCGATCACAGGATTGCTGCCGTCATCTCCGACGGCGGTACGCACGCCTTTGATTGGGATGCAATGCTTAAATGGATGCCATCGAGTCTGGCCGCACATGGCATGAGAATTCTGGGGGCAAAAAGCTTGGAGGACTTTGCGGGTAATCCGCGTTTTGCCTATGATCTTGAGGGCGTGCTCCACCAGATAGAATGTCCGCTTCTTGTAATGCACGGAGCGGAAGAGGTATTGGTTCAGCCAAATCCGCTGACACAAGCCTTGAAAAATTATGAGCAAGCGGGTTCGAAAAACAAGACGTTCTTCCCGATAGAGGATAGACGACTTGGCGGATTAGAACACTGTCAGGTAGACAACATCAACGTGCTGCATGAGGTAGCGCTGAATTGGCTCTGCTCAATTGGGCTTGGGCCAGCCGCACCTCGCCCTGAGTGATTGCCAAGACGTCATAACGTAAAAGTCTATTTCACTCGCATTCTCCTTTCGTAGTTTTGAATATGAGTCAATCGTTTCTTCTGTTGTGTCTAGATTAACAAATAGTACAGAAGAAACTTCAATGGACTGGCGTAGATAGTATGTTGATGACGTAAACAGCATGAAATACGAGTACATTTCCGTCCGGACAACTAAAAGAGGGTGTCGCAAATCAGCTGTAAATTAGCTGTTTCGCGGCACCCTCCATTCATTTGGGCATGCCTCTCTGATGATTCATAATATTCACGGCAATACATCATCTGAGTATACCTCAAGCAGGTTATTAATATAATTTCTGCTCACGGGAAGATTGGTAATCTCATGACCATTAAAAATATCGACGTTCCTTGCTTGTTTATAAGGCCCCCACAGCGCTTGATGCTTTTTCTGCATCTGGTCACCTTCCTCCCCGGCCACGGGTCATCCCGTGCCTACTTGACCGCCTTGGATATGATCTGATTCAACTTTTCAATGGTTGCCGCAGCATCCTGCTTGCCCAAGAACATCAGGTCGATGGTCTCCGTGATATCCGAGTTCAACCCCGGCACCTGAGCATCATAGGCCAATGCAGATCCATGAGCATGCCCTATGTTACGTCCCTCGGTCAAATAGCTTGAATGCTCAATGGTCGCCTTTTTCATAATGCTCTCATCTGCGGCAGCAAGCGTACCCATGGCATTCCCACCTTCAACCAGCCGCGCCTCCTGCCCCTTCACAGAGACGTAGAATGCTGCCAGCTTCATGGCCTCTTGCACATGCGGACTATTTTTATTTACAGCTACATAGGCAACCGGAATGGCAACGGGCTCATTCTTTCCGCTATTGGATGGCCAGTAGATATAATCAAAGTCGAGGCTTTTATTTTGATTAAACAAGGGCTCCAGCCATCTTCCCGCCGCCAGCATACCGACTTGATTGGACATGAACATCGCGTCAGCCCCTTGCCCTTTGGGAAGTGATCCGAGATATACGGCATTTCCCCTTTTCACCATATCGTACATAAAACTGAAGGCTTCCTTGCCCTTTTCATTGTGGTCCAGCACATATTTGCCTTGTTCATCAAAAATCTGACCGCCATTCGACCACACCCATGAATACCAGTGAGCCCACCAGTTTTCCGCAATATAACCCTGTTTTCCGGCTGCCTTCAGCTTGGAAGTAGCCTCCTCAAAGGCATCCCAGTTCCACTTGCCTTCGTCATAGTATTCTTGCGGCGTCTTCACGCCTGCTTCCTTGAATACCTTTTTGTTGTAATACATGACCATCGGGTTTGAGTCGGGAGTGACCCCATAGATTTCCCCATCACGCTTTGCCGGTCCCCACAATCCTTCTGGAAAATCCTCAGCCTTCACATCACTTGCATCACTTTTTAAAAACTCACCCAAAGGCTGTACCTGCTTCGCCCCGATCAAACGCGCAATCGTCGGTTCATACGAATAAAACACATCCGGTCCGCGACTTCCCTGAAGCTGTGTCAACAGCTTTTGCTCATATTGGTCTCCCGGTACAGGCACCAGCTTAACCTCGATATTCGGGTTTTCCTTTTCAAATGCATCGAGTGCCCGCTGATACACCTTTACCTCCGCAGGATTACCCCAAACCTGCATCGTAAGCCGCACTTTCTGCCCGTCTGTGTTCTCTATTTTGGGAGAGGTACTGCATGCCGCTGCAAGTAAAAACAGAACGATGAGGAAAAATCCAATCTTTATCCAGCTCATGTAATCGTCCACTTTAACCGCCTCCTGTAGCTTCACTTGGTTGTATGCCTTCCTATTTTAAAACGCTTACAAAACTTCCCTATCATCATATGTAGAAGGGTGAGACACGATATCCCCATTTTCATTTTCATATAAATTTTCTCTTTTGGAGGACTCTGATATGACAGCGATCAAGGGAAAGTAAAGGCTGTACAACAAAAAAAGAAGAATGCAGATCACCTGCTTCCTTCTTTCGTATTCCTTGAGCTATAATTCAGTTTTCTAAATCTTTATTAGCATCTTTTCAAAAGTATTATAGCCGTTCGTTTCGCCTATATACGTATAACCGCATTGTCTGTAAAACTCGCTAAGCTTGTCATTGCCCGCAATACAGTCTAAACGGATTCGATCCTTGCCTGTAAAGTGGATACCTTGTTCAATCCATTGCATCAGCTCACGGCCTAGACCCTTCCCGGTGCTATCGCGATCCACAACCAAACGATGCAGATATACTGAGGTTCCTCCCTCAGAATCCGTTTCGTCTAATCCCCACAACTTACAGTCCCATGCACTGGGCTGCTGCTGCAAGATCACTGCGCCTGCCAAGCCATGATCCTCTGATGCTCGGAAAATAATCACTTCTCCACGTGCAATAGCGCCGCCCAGGTTGTGATCATCTTTTCCTTTTAGTAAGCGTCCCCATTGCGTAGAGCCTTTGCTGTGCAGCCACCTGGCCGTCTTCAAAATTAACTCCTGCACCTCAGCCTGATCTTCAGCACTTGCTTGAAAAGCCATTAATCCTGGTTTGACGGATGATTCGACAATATTCATTGATGTCATGCTGCACCTCAACTCTCAAATTTTCCTTATGTATAAAATATAGCATAAAAAATGAGCGTCTGATGATCTGGCGGAGCACCTATGATAACAGTGCCAGTGGTCTGGCAAATGTCGTTCAGAATCTACTGCTTTCAAGCAGAGAGCTTCTTTTCCATTCTCTCCACACCATAAAGATCAAAAAGGGTATGCCGATACAGGCCAGTACTGGGGTTACGGGAAACCCAACCGGCTCGTTGATTCTAGCGGAAATGACTTTGGCCAGCATTAACAGACCGCCCCCCCAAAAGACGGAGCCCAAAATGAGAAGCCGTGGACGGTTTCCGATCATACAACGCATGAAATAAGGCACAATAAGTCCTATATATCCGATGGTACCACATGCCCACACAGTAACGGCGGTCAACACAATCGCAAATGGAAGGTATAACGGACTTAGCTGCTTGGGGAATGCAAACACAGATCCCGCAACGAGAATTGTAAGCAATGCAAGCCAAAACGTGAATGATCCTTCTCTTATTCCCCAACCTCCCTGAGAGATTGCCCACTCTTGCTGATATCCTCCATATTCTCCAAGTAACATAATAAATCCCGACGCTGAACGAAGGACAACATCAATAATGAAACCAATTATGAATAAATGAACTCCCGCAGACCGTCCTCGAATGAAACGGATTTTATTCAATGTAAATACAATGAATCCCCCAAATACTGCTCCTGCAATACAAAGAGCCATACTACCAAAGGAATCTATGTCCATCCCAAGTAAAAGGACAACACATAGCCCTACCATTGCCCCAGGCATAAGTCCGGTTAAGGTTGGTGATGCAAAGCGATTAGCTGTTCGTAATTGTAAAAGAGTGCCTGAAACAGCCAGACATCCACCAAGCAACAACATATCCAATGCAAATGGCATACGAATTTGATATACAACTTCCTTTAATGTGGGATCGGGATTTGAAGAAAAAAGCACTTCCAATACCTCTGTATAGCTGATAGGAAATATACCCGTGATTAGCGTTAGAAACAAACCAAGGATCAATAAAGCAAATCCTGTAAACAACGTCAAAACAATTCTTCGTGGGCGTAGTGGAGCTGCGTTCGGCTCAGCGGTGATCGTCCCACCTCCACATTCACCCACATGTATTTCTTGTTCACTCATCAGATTTAAAAGATCCCCTTTCCTCATTTACCATAAAATATGAATACTACTATACTCTTATCGGTCATTTATGGTGAAAAATGTAACCTTTCTAATCTTTTCAACCGATGATATCCGTATGAGAACAGTTGGAAAGGTTGTGAATGAGGTGCCAAGCCGTAATCCATATCTCCTCAAAAAGATATTTGGCATGAACAAAGAACGTATACTCATTTTCGCGCTGCTGCTGATCCCGGCTATCGCCGCCTTTATTGGAACACGGCCTATGCCTGCACAGTATATTTTGCAAGGAGAAATGCATCCGGTCAAAGATCTTGGCGTTCAGGGAAGCGTGTTTTTTTCGTCTGTTCAAACGGGTATTGCTAACAATCTCCTGGAGCGTTGGAATGTATATTCCAGTGAAAATGTATCCGGGGGTGCGATTAAGTTTGAACCCATTGCCCCTGATGAAGTGGACTCTTATTTGAAGGACCTTTCAGAGACGGACACGCTAAAATATTCTGCTATGCAAGCTGTACATGCAGCGACGGAATTAAGTGTTGACAGCGAAACAGGTGGTGATTCAACACCTTTCTCGAATCTTAGCAAATTGGAAGATGCTCGCTATGCGGAGCTATTGACTCATTTGCAGGATCTTGCAGGGAATTCCTCGGGTCTGATGACAGGCATCGGACTGTATGAGGAAGCCAATAACATCGACTTTTCAGATGGCGGACGTCACAAAATTGCAGGCACTGGCACGATGGAAGAATACGGAGATGTTGGATCGGTCGGTGGGCTGGAGCAAAAGCTGCTGGGAGCCGAGGCGGCAAAGGTTGATCTATTTTTCGTACCGGCAGATTATGAATGGTATGGGGAGGAAGGCAACGAAGCAGAGGCTGCCCGAGTCCAAAAGGAACATGGACTCAAGCTGCGCATTATCCCCGTAGAAACACTGGAGGATGCTATCGTGTATTTGAAGCAACTAGACTGGGAGGAAGTACATCTTGAATGAATCAGATTCCAAAGCATTTCCATCCAAGACAGCTGGCAGCGTACACCAAGCCTTGCTAGCGGTGGGCACTATAGGTGAATTTATTATCCTTATTTTTACGTTAGTGTATATTTACGCAAATGATTTTTATTATGATCATCTATACGAATTGGAGCAAAAATTTACAGTCTTTAGCTTTGTTCTGTACTACATGTGTTTTGTAACCTATCTGATCTGGCTAGTTCAAGTACATAAAGCCATCCGGCAAAAACATTCCGATTATCCGATTCGTACCGTGGGAGCCATTGCGCGCATGATTCCTTTTATTAACTTGTGGGGATTCTCCAATACATTCACCCATATTTATAGGTACTTTGCGCTCCACCCCGAATTGGAGCGTAAAGCTCGTTATATTCAAAAGATGATTGTTCCGCTATATTTTGTCTGGTTTGGTGAAGGAATTATTAACCGGATTCTTATCTTACATTTCTCCCAAATGGAATCGATGTCCATGTTGTTGGGAGCTATTATGCAAACCACCAGAATGGCCTTCTTTTACTGCATGACACGAATCATTCACAATAGTCTGGTTATGCTGAGTAAAAAAGATGAAGAAGGATTGCAATAAAAAAACGAGCTGGCCTCCACGTCAGCTCGTTTCAATTTCTGGTAAAGTATATTACTTCATCCCCAGGATTTAATGCGTCTGTGAAGCAGGTACAATTCGGTATAATCCTGAAGTCTCGCCCTCCGCGGGACGTACTTCCTGGATGACCCAGCCTAATGAAAGTACCCGTTCTAGCCGATCATACTCAGCCTTCGTCAGTTCGGATGTAACGGCTTCGCTTCCTTCCTCCAGTGACAGCTCAGGCTCCCGCCCGAACGCAACGGCAATCCACGAACGAATGCCCCGGATCGTATTGTACTTGATCTGATATCCGTCCGTTACCGCGCTGACAAACACCTCCGGCTCTTGGGACGCCAGCCCAGTGACAAGCTCTGTATAATCAAAATCGGATGGTCCGTCCGTTGGCAGCTCATTTTGCTGCACCCGACGGATTAATTCCTCTTGGGACCAGCCTAAAGAGCGTAATGATTCCAGCAAGAGCGCGTCCCATTGGGAAATACGTACTCTTTTCGTCGATTCAGTCATCGTTTTTTGCCTCCTTTGGGTCATGCACATCGTACAACCGATCTTAACCCTAACGGTTAACCGGGTATGCTACATAATGGCCGGGACTGATTTCTCTCAGCTCGGTTGCACTGTTGTTATCCTTGTCCCATACTAATGAACCGTCTGGTTGGGCCAAGCTTCCCCCCAGTCCCTCCCGCTCTCCGACTGCTCTCGGATCAGGCACAGGGATGGAGGACAGCAGCGCCTGCGTATAAGGGTGAGCGGGCTGCTCATATAATTCATCTGCATCGGCTACTTCTACCAGTCGGCCATGGTACATCACACCGATTCGGTCTGAAATATGCCGCACCATCGACAAGTCATGGGCGATGAACAGGTACGTCAGCCCGAACTCCTGCTGGAGATCCTCCAGCGTGTTAATGACCTGCGCCTGGATGGACACATCGAGTGCCGAAATCGGCTCGTCACAGACGATGAACTCTGGGTTCACAGACAGGGCACGAGCGATGGAAATCCGCTGGCGTTGTCCGCCGCTAAATTCATGCGAATAGCGGTACAGATGCTCTCGCTTCAGCCCTACCTTCTCCAGTAAAGCCACTACGGCATCCTTACGCTCACTCCCCTGATGCAATCTGTGAATATCCATCGGCTCACCGATCAGATCAAGCACGTTCATACCCGGATTAAGAGAGGAATATGGGTCTTGAAAAATGCTCTGAATGCGCCGACGCAGCGGCTTGAGCTGTTTATCGTTCAGCTTGGAAATATCCTGGCCGTCAAAGCGTACCGTACCTTCTGTATAATCGTATAACCGTGTCAGACAGCGTCCAACCGTTGATTTGCCACTACCTGACTCACCGACCAGTCCGAACGTCTCGCCACGCTTGATTTGAAAGCTTACGCCATCCACCGCCTTGAGCACCTCAGAGCTACGCCCTAACAAATCCTTTGCGGTCACAAAATGCTTCTTAAGCTGGTGTACCTCTACCAAGGGCTGATGCTCGCCCAATACATTATGTGCTTCACTCAAGGTCATTCCCCTCCTCTGCACGGCCCGCTTCGGGCGTCTCATGGGCTCCGGCAGGCACAGCGTCCGGATCGTTCAACCAGCAGGCTGCTCGCTGATCCGGGCGCAGCTCTACCATCGGCGGCCGCTCCACACAGCGGGCAAACGCATGCGGGCACCGTTCCATGAACGGACAGCCCGATGGCGGGTTCAGCAGGTCCGGCGGCGTGCCCTCAATCGGCACCAGCCGCTCTCGGAAGCCGTTCGTACGCTGGGGCACAGAACGCAGCAGGCCCTGCGTATACGGATGACCCGGACGATAGAAGATGTCGTCCACGCGCCCCTCCTCCATCACCATACCGCCGTACATGACGATGACACGGCTACACACCTGGGCGACGACGCCCAGGTCATGGGTGATCAGAGCAATCGACATGTCGGACTGCTGCTTCAACGTCTTGAGCAGCTCCAAGATTTGCGCCTGAATCGTCACGTCCAGCGCTGTAGTCGGCTCATCTGCAATCAGCAGCTCCGGGCTGCACGAGAGCGCCATGGCAATCATCACCCGCTGGCGCATCCCGCCGCTGAATTGATGCGGGTATTGGTTCATTCGGCGCTCCGGCTCGGTAATGCCTACTTGTCGCAGCAGTTCTACAGCTGCTTGCGTAGCCGCTTCCTTGCTCAGTCCTCGATGTCTGCGAATCACCTCGATCAGGTGATAGCCAACCTTTTTGACCGGATTCAGCGAGGTCATCGGGTCCTGAAAGACCATCGCAATCTGGTTTCCACGTATTTTGCGCCATTGCTTTTCCGTCAGAGCGGTCAGACTTTGTCCCCGATAACGGATATCGCCGTTCAGCCGCTTGCCCGGCGGGGCAATCATCGACATGATCGCTTTCGCTGTCACACTTTTGCCGCTGCCGGATTCTCCTACGATTCCTACCGTTTCTCCAGCATCAATATGAAAACTAACCCCTCGAACTGCCTGATTCTCCCCCTCACGAGTGAAAAACGAGACCTCCAGCTGTTCGACGGACAGTAGATGTTCTGTCATTGTGTTTTCGCTCCTTCCTGTCGCTCCTGGAGCCATTTGTAATGGGCCTGTACTATGAATCTATGAAACTATAAATCATCGTTTTACTAATTTGGGTTCAAAGCCTACACGCAGCACATCTCCCAAAACATTAAAGCTCAACACAGTCAGTAAAATAAGCAAACCCGGGAATAATGCCATATATGGGGCCTGTGCAATATATCCTTGGGCATTATTCAGCATACTGCCCCACGTAGCGTTCGGCAGTTGAACACCAAAGCCGAGAAAGCTCAGTGACGATTCCATCATAATCGCTGAAGCGATATTGTTCGTCGCCCCTACGATAATTACCGGAATCAGATTCGGTACAATGTGCTTCATAATAATACCAAACGTACTTTGTCCCGAGGCTTTGGCGTATAGTACATACTCCCGTTCACGCAACGTCATTGTCTCTGCCCGCACCACCCGGGCAATGTTCATCCACATGAGCAAGGCGATAATGACAATGATATTGCCGACGCCCGGCTTCAAAAACACACTTAGCAGCAAAATAACCAAGAAAGACGGAATCGACATGATCAGCTCCAAAACCCGCATAAGCAGATTGTCGATCCATCCTCCAATATACCCGCTCACAATACCTACCACTGCACCAATACTGGTCGCAATAATCATGGACGCGAAGCCTACCAGCAATGATACACGTCCGCCGTACAGTGCTCTTGTAAAATAGTCCCGCCCATAATCATCCGTTCCAAACCAGTGTGCCGCTCCCGGTGGTTGGAGACGCTCCAGCACGTTCAACTTATTCGGGTCCTGCGGCGATAAAAATGCGAAAATCGCCCCTAACGAGAATACGATCAATAGTATGAGGGCGACGGCGCCCATTTTGCTCGTCATCAGCTCAATCCCGATGTTGCGCCATTTGCTCCGATTCATGAATTCACCTCGTTGATTTAATTCTCGGGTCCGCAATGCTGTACAAGATATCCGCAAGCAGATTACCCAGGATCAGCAGCAGAGCGGAAAATAAAGTAATCCCCATGATGACAGGATAATCCATCCCTTTCACCGCCGTCATGCCCAGCGAGCCAATGCCCGGCCAGGAAAATACCGTCTCCGTCACAATGGCTCCAGCCACCAGGTCCGCAACCGACATTCCGAGCAGCGTAATGATGGGCAGCAGCACATGCTTGAGCACATGTCGAAACAAAACCAGTCTTTTTCCAGACCCGAACGCGTATTGAATCTGCACATACTCTTCCTTGAGCTGCGTAATCGTGCTGGAACGGATGTACCTCACATACACAGACAGAAAGCCGAAGGCCAGTACAAAACATGGTAAAATTCCATGCTTGATCACATCCAGCACCGAGTCCGTACCGATGGTACGCATCCCTGTACTCGGAAGCCAATGCAGATAAATCGCAAACAAATAAATAAGTAAAATACCGAGCCAAAACAGCGGAACAGAAATCCCGATGTACGACATCAGATTAATGAGCTTGTCGATCCAGCGATTCCGATTCGCCGCAGCCGTCAAACCGAGTGGAATGGCAATCAGAACAGCCAGTATGATGGAGGCGCCCATCAACCCGGCTGTTGCCGGGAGACGATCGAGAATCTGATCCAGCACGGGCTGGTGATTAATTAGCGAGTAGCCGAGATCACCCGTTAGACTCTTTTTAAGCCATAATATGTACTGCACATAAGCGGGCTGGTCCAGCCCCAAGCTATGCCTCATTCGTTCAATGTCTTCCAGATGCATATTCGGTGTAACAAAAGAGAGAACTGGATCACCTGGAGCCAGCTTGATCAAGCCGAAGCAGACGATGGACACAAAAAATAGCATCGGTATAACTTGCAGCAACCTTCTGGCGATGAGTTGTCTCATACGTTTCCCTTCCCCTTGCTGTTTTCGAAAAAAATAAGCTGGTTAGCCCAGCTTATTTTTGAAAACCCTGTCTTATTTGTGATAAATTTTGGACAAATCCTCGAAAATCACGACCGGCTTCAGCACAGCCTGATCAATACCGCCATACTGCTTGTCGAAGGCTACAATAGTCTTGGTGTAAGCAATCGGATAGATGACAGCATCCTCAGCCAGCAGCTCTTGTACCTTTTTATAAATTTCTCCACGTTTATTCGTATCCGACTCACCCGCGCCCTCTTCCAGCAGTTTATCCACTTCTTTATTTGAATAATGCGAATAGTTGGAGGACGATCCGGTGCTATACAAAATACGATACGCGTCAGGGTCATACCCCATGATGTAGCCGCTGATCGCCAGATCAAAGTCCTTGGCATTCGTATCGACGAACTTTTGCGACCATGCCGATGAATCCATGCTGTTCACGTCCAGCTGAACGCCTATGTCCTTTAACTTCTGCTGGATATAGAGTGCTTGTGCTTCCTGTACCTTGTTACCGCCCGGAATGATAATGCGCAGTTTCAGTCCTTCAGCTCCAGCCGATTTCAGCAGCTCTTTTGCTTTGTTCACATCATTATTAAAAAATGCAACGTCGTTCGTGTGATACAGTACGTCCTGTGTCAGAGCAGATTTTGCAGTGTCTGCATAATCCTTGGAGCCATAGGAAACTTGAATCAACTCATCCTGATTTAATGCATAAGAAAGCGCCTGACGCACTTCTTTTTTGTTCAGCTGCTTCGTATCACTGTTTTCATTAAACATCAGATAAGCCAAGCGACCTTCGCTGTAAGGGAAAATGTCAAACTTATCTGTTGCTTTAATGGTCTCCACATTTTGCGGATCGAGATAGTTTACATTAATCTCACCATTTTGAAGGGCCAAATTCGCAGCATTTGAATCTTTAACAATCCGGTATGTTACTGAATCCAGATGCGGCTTTCCGCCAACATAGTTATCGAACCGTTCGAGTGTAACGTACTCACCGGTTTTGTACTCTTTAAATTTGAAAGGACCTGATCCAATCGGGGAGTTGTTTTTCGTGCTTTTCTCAATATCCACTTCATTCTCGAAAATGTGCTTCGGAATCGGGGATACCTGTACCAGTGCTGCCTCAAAAGCAGGAGCTGGCTGAGGAAGCTTGAAATCCACCGTTGTATCATCAACCTTGCTCGCCTGAACCGGTTTGCCATTAACCATAAAATTACTTCTCAAAAAGCTGTGCTGCTTCTCGTCCAAAATTTTGTTAATGGTGAAAACAACATCGTCAGCTGTCAGCTTCTCGCCATCATGCCAAGTCAGATCTTTTTTCAGTTTTAGTCTATAAGTCAGCTTGTCTGCTGAAGGAGTCAGACTGTCTGCCAAATAAAATGTCTTTTTGCCATTGTTCACTTGAAATAATGGTGCGAATATCGCCTGGTCTATCGTCAGACTTACCCGATCACCCGCATAGTTCGGATTCAGCACCACCGGATCAGCTTGTACGCCAATGATCAGGCTGCCGCCGTCTTTTGGCTGTCCGTTATCAGCTGTTGTGGTAGCTGTACCGGGTGTATTCCCATTCGTCTCAGACGTAGATCCAGAATTCCCGCCGGAGCATGCACTTACAACCAACATCAATACAATGAATACCAATACACCAGTCAAATTACGACGCATCGCTCTAGCCCCCGTGTCCTCTTAGTATGTAATAAATTTATTATAAATCGGAATAGTCGGATTTACAATCGGTCAAAAACTGTTTATTCCCCTTGTCATTAGCATTCCAGACATTATGTGATCGAATCTAGAAAAAAGACACCCGTTAAGAGTGTCTTCAGAATATCCACAAACTGATTAGTGCCAGGATGGCAGGCAGACCTTGCTTTAATAAAATAGACTTGTTGGCAGTTAATGCACCATATACCGCAGCCACTACCACACAAATGACAAAGAATAATTGGATTTGCCGCCCGATTACAGGTTCCGGATAGAACAAGCCCCACACCATTCCGGCTGCCAGAAATCCGTTATACAGCCCCTGATTTGCTGCCAGGGATTTGCTTGCTTCCGCCAGCTCCTTCGAGGTCCCGAACGTACGCATCGCCCGCGGAGTCGTCCACAGAAACATTTCCAATATTAGAATGTACACATGTTCCAGAGCTACAATTCCGACCAATATTGAACTAAGTAAGCTCAAGGTATGTTCCTCTTTTCCACATAAAGTTACTATGAGGTGATTTTTAGATCGATCCTCAAAAAGTATAGTTCATCTTCCAAAAACAGTAAAGAGACCGCGCCTAAGGCCCGGCCTCATTTCTACATGAAGCCTTACATCGTTCTCGCGAAATCCAACAAAGCTTTGGACATGCTGTTGATCTCGTCTGTAGATGCATTCACTTGCTGCGTTAGCGCGGCTTGTGTTTGTGTCAGCGTAGACATATTTCCGATATTGTGAAGAATACGCTCGATGAGTGTCTTCATTTCGTCCAGACTGGTCTCGATATTTCCGGTCGCATCAGCACTGTGAATAGCGAGTTTTCTCACTTCATCTGCGACTACCGCAAAACCCCGCCCCTGCTCGCCCGCACGCGATGCCTCAATGGCGGCATTCAGACCCAGCAGATTTGTTTGATTCGCAATCTCTTTAATGAAGTTGGAAATGTTTTGCGTCTCTTCTGCACTGACTTTGGCTTGATTCGCTGCCTCTGTCGATTGCTCCTGAGCCGTAGCCAGCTCCTGCGCCTGGTTACTAACCGAGTTAACGCCGTTCACCATTTCCGTAATGGAATCGGAGAGATGCTGGATCTTGAGCGTGAGTTCATCCGCAATAGCTTGCTTTTCCTTTTCTATTGTAATGTCACGAATGGTACCCGCAATCCGAATAGGCACTCCCTTGCTATCGCGCAATGTTTTTCCACTGCAATAATACCAGCGATGCTCACCATTCTTACGCACCAAACGACATTCCATTTCATAAGGTGTGCGCCCTGTATAATCATTTAAATGATCATTCAAAACTTTAATCGCCATTTCGGCGTCCTCAGGATACAGAATTGAAGCCCAACTGCTAAGCTTGCTTGGGAAATCTTGCTCATCCTTAAAGCCCAGCGTAGCCCGGAATTGCGGTGACCACCAAAATATACTATCCGGATTCTCAATGTCTCCTCCAATAATGTTTACATCGTAAGGAGCCTCCACCAAAACACGATTAATGAGATCATATCTTGTAACCAATGCCTGAAGCTCCTCAGACTTAATCTTCTGATCATGCACATCCAACAGAGCGCCTGCAATCCGAAGCGGCACTCCCTGCTGGTCACGGATCGTCGTTCCGGTAGCCCGGAACCAACGATATTCTCCATGCTTCAGTCTCAAACGATACTGTACGTCATAAGGGGTCTTTCCCGTAAAGTCCAGTAAATGATCAGACAATTCTGCCAAAGACCTGTCATAATCTTCGGGATGCAGCCGAGATGACCAGCTATCTAATACATTAGGGAAGTCCTTTTCGCTCTGATACCCCAGCATAGAACGGAATTCTTCTGACCATGTAAACGTATTACTTGGATTGACAGGATCACCCGCAATGACCTCCATGTCCCATAAGCCAATCTCTATAGCCTTGGTAACAAGCTTCAAACGGATATCAACATGTTGAGCATCATTTTTCATGGACTCTATCGCTTGGTTAACATTGTTTGCGATTTCTTGAACCTCAGGAGAAGCTGAGGAAACCTGTATTGCAGCAGAATAATCTTTTTGCTGTATTCTTTGTGAAAGTTTGCGGCTTTCTTCTACTAAAGGAGCAAGTGATTGAGACTCATTTTTCTTGAGAAACATATATGATCTTCCCTTCTAAGCCAATATATAAAACGGTATAATTTAATATCGGAATTTTATTAAGAATCATTATAATTAAATCTTTAATTACATAGGCATTAAGACTTATTTTTCATGTTCATATACCTATAATCCCATACAGAAAACATCGAAAAATGCCGAAAAAGGAAGAATTCTAACAAGTCTGGAAACAGAAAGAGCACCTTTGCATTACTGCGCAAAAGTGCTCTTTCTGTCAACTATTCAGTTCGTTATATCTTATTTAATTGAAGCAACGTATTCCTCGCCCTTTTCTTTATCATATTGGCCTTCCCATTTGGACATGACCACAGCGGCAAGCGAGTTACCTAATACATTAACTACCGTACGCGCCATATCCAGAATGCGATCAATACCAGCGATAAAAGCCAAACCCTCCAGCGGGAGGTTCACTGCTCCAAGCGTAGCGAGCAAAACGACAAAGGAAGCACCCGGCACACCTGCAATACCTTTGGAAGAAATAATTAATACTAGTACCAGCGTGATCTGTGTCGTGATTGGCAGATCAATACCATACATTTGGGCAATGAAAATCGCAGCCAGTGCCTGATACAGGGTGGAACCGTCCAGATTAAAAGAATACCCAATCGGAATGACAAAGGACGTAATTCCTTTAGGACATCCGAACTTCTCCATCTTCTCCATGATCTTAGGCAAAACACTTTCCGAACTGGCCGTCGAATATGCAAGCAACAGCTCACTTTTCAAAATTTTAATCATGGTCCAGAGACGGGTACCGCACAGCTTGGCGATAATTCCGAAAACAATTACAATGAACAGCGCCATGGAGCCGTACACCGACAAAACAAGCTTCAATAACGGCCATAATGAAGCCAACCCAAACTTGGCCACTGTCGTTCCAATCAGTGCAAATACTCCAAACGGAGCCAGGCGCATGACCTGATTGGTTACCCAGAACATGGCGTCGGCTACGCCTTCAAAGAAATTCAGCACGGGCTTGCCCTTGTCACCAATCGCCGCTACCCCTAGTCCAAACAGTACGGAGAAGAATATAATAGCGAGCATATCTCCCTCGCCCAGAGCTTGAATAACATTGGTAGGAACAATATGCACAATTGTATCTATAAAGCTATGGCCTGACTTCTCTGCAGTCTCCACATAGGAATGGATATCACTCTTCGCCAGGTGGGACATGTCCACGCCGTCACCAGGTCGAACCAGGTTGGCAACAAGCAGTCCGAACAGGATGGCGATTGTCGTTACAATCTCAAAGTACAGAATAGACTTTCCGCCAAGTTTACCTAGTTTTTTCATATCGCCCACGCCAGCAACGCCGATAATGAGCGTTGAGATCACAATAGGCACGACAATCATCTTGATCAAGCGGATGAAAATATCGCCGATTGGCTTTAAGTAGACTTCCACCCCTGAATTGCCGTAAAATAAGGCACCAATAATAATACCTAAAGCCAGACCGATAAAGATTTGCATCGTCAAATTAATCTTTTTCACTTCGTGTCCCCCCTGGCTGATTTGTATATTTTTGCAGTATGCTGTTCTTAATATTCAAATGATGTTATTTATACTACAATCTGATCTATAAAAACCGACAATTATCTACAGCTGCATTTATTTTTTTCTATAAATTCACAAACTTTAACGACGAGCCTGTGAATTTAGCTCACATTGCCTTTCTGACTGAATACCCAGGAGGTGAATATGGATGAAGTTGAACACGCTCCTTTTCCTGCTCATGCTTGTATTTGTACCGCTCGCAGGTGAGCTGAATATTCACCCGTTCGCTAATACATTCCGTCTCAGCTTTGGTACGCCTGTATTTTTTTTCTTTCTGTTATCTATTCGTCATATTCCACCTGCATTATCGGGAGTGCTTGCAGGGATAGCGGTAGTCGCCTTTCGCATCTTACTCAATCATTACACTCAGCCCGGTCTTCTCTTCGAAGAGTTGCTGATCTTGCATGGCCCTACCTTTTTTTATTACATGGTCTACGGTCTGCTCTTTCAGCTCCTTAACATTAATGCTGAGCCTTACCGCGCACTCCGTGTGGGTATCCTCTCTGTAGGGATTGAGGTTGCCGCAAGTGTGTCGGAACTTAGCGTCCGGTGGAGTATTGACGGCGATTTCTGGGACATCATTAAGATCAGTAAAGTAGCTTTTATGGCTATGATCCGCAGCTTCTTCGTGCTTGGGTTTTATAATATGATTCGGTTAAATCAATCGGTCCAGCATGAAGAGGCACAAAGACAGCAGACGGAGCGAATTTTACTTCTTGTATCAGACTTGTATGAGGAGTCGGTCCAGTTAGGCAAAACGCTGTCACATGCAGAACAAATCACTCGTGAAAGCTACGAGCTGTACCGTGAACTGCAACAGGATGAATCTCTAAAGGATAGAGAACATTACGCCAGACAGGCACTTCGTATTTCCGGACAGGTTCACGAGATTAAAAAAGACAGCCAGCGGATTTTTGCTGGTTTGTCCAAGCTGATTGATGCCGAAAGCGGAGTGCATTACATGGCTTCTCAAGAGCTTGGGGAGCTCATCATCCGAACGAACAGCAAGTACGCCCAATCACTGGACAAGTCTATTCGTTTTACCCTAGATGTCGATCCTTTGTTGCCCAAGCTACATGTTTATACCGTTCTGACACTTATTAATAACCTGACAGCCAATGCGGTTGAAGCCATGAGGGACGACGGAAGGATTGACGTTTCTATTCGCTGTCTTCCGGGAAAAGAGGATATAGCTTCATTTAGTGTTACCGACAACGGTCCGGGTATTCCTCAGCGGAAACGGGAAATGGTCTTCACACCAGGGTATACGACCAAGTATGATGAGGAAGGACAACCGTCGACCGGTATGGGATTGTTTTATGTACGTGAGGTCGCGGAGAGCCTTGAAGGAACGATTGAACTACAACAGATTGAGGAAGAGAATACAGATAGATTACAGACCACTTTTAGAATTACATTGCCTTTACGGAAACTGACGGAGAAAGGAAGATAGCCCGGATGCGTTTTTATATTGTGGATGACGATCAAGGGATTCGTTCTATGCTGGCAGACATTATTGAAGACGAAGGTCTAGGGGAAGTCATCGGGGAAGCGGAGGATGGTTCCTATGTGAATAGTGGCCTGCTGGAGCTGAACCGGATTGATGTATTGCTAATTGACTTGCTGATGCCGCTTCGTGACGGCATTCAGACCGTGCGTGCACTCGGCGATCAATTCAGCGGCAAAATCATTATGATTTCTCGCATCGAATCCAAAAATATGATCGGCGAGGCGTACTCGCTCGGTATTGAATATTATGTGGCCAAGCCTTTGAATCGACTGGAGATTATTGCAGTTATTCATAAGGTGGCTGAGCGTCTGCGTATGCAGCAGTCGATTACGGATATCCAGCGGACGCTTCAAGGGTTGTCGATGTTCACATCGAATAACCCAACTGCAACGATTGAACCGACCCGAAACATCGTAACTTCCGGGCAGTTTCTGCTCTCCGAGATGGGAATGATCGGCGAAGCTGGGAGTATGGATTTGTTGGACATGCTGGAATTTCTGGACCAGTATGAGGAGGAAACAGGCAATCTGTCTCCCTATCTGTTCCCGCCGTTGAAGGATATATTTGCTAATGTAGCATCCAAACGGTTAGGGGCTTCAGCCTCAGCAGTAGAGCTGAGTAAGGAAATTAAAGCATCGGAGCAGCGTGTCCGCCGCGCTATTTTCCAGACGCTAAGCCATATAGTATCGCTCGGGTTGACTGACTATACCCATCCTAAATTTGAAAATTATGCATCCAAATTTTTTGATTTTACAGAAATCCGCAAAAAAATGCTGGAGCTGCAAAACAATGTGGAGCCTTCACTGTCCCAAGCCCGCATTAATACGAAAAAGTTCGTACAGGTGCTCTATATGGAAGCAAAACGACTATTACATTAAAAGAAAAGCACCTGCATCTCCCCATGTATCTATTACTCGGAGATAAAACAGGTGCCCATCGTTGATGATTAGATATCCATTTAATCCAGACTCTTTCCCTGCCACTCCATAGCTTCCAAGAGATCTACACCATCGGACAGCAGACGTTTCAAGACATTCAGTTCTTCCGAGCTGTAACGATTTAAAAATTGAAATAACTGTTGCTGTACCTTAACATGCAGTCGTTCATGCACAAGAAAGAGTCTTTTCCCCAACGGGGTTAGCCGAAAATAAATTTCTTTTTTGTTATCGTTCAGCTGGGTTCTGCGAATCCAGCCTTCCTTGAGCAGCTTGGTGCTCACTTTCGAAACGGTACCTTTGCTCAGCTCAATTCGATCCGCTAATGTCGTAACATTAATCGGCTCATGCCGCCCGATACAATCCATAACGTGCACATCCGTCATATTGAGCGAAGTCATTCCATCAAAGTGCTCGCGGATTTCTTCGAGAAAGGTCATGCTCTCTCTTTGCTGATGCTGCTCCCACTGATGGTTCATCTTAATAAGCAAATCATAGACATGCTGAACCGATGTCGCCTTTTCCATACGAACAAGTAGTCACTCCTTTGGCATACTCCTCCTTTCATTATAGCCCACATTTGTTTCACAAGAAACAATATGGTCATGTTATGAACATACCCTTTCCCCTTTATACCAATGTGGCAATGCCTTCCTTAATCACACTCAATATATCCGTTTGTTTCATAGAAATGGCCCAAGCGATATACCCATCCGGACGGATGAAAACCGTATGCACATCTCTCCATCCCACGGGCAATTCCTCGGCTACGGCCTCCACATATGAAATATGTGAAAGTGAGCTATGGTGAAACTCATTCGATACCTCATTATCCTGTGCCAGATGGAGAAGTACAAAGCGGCCTTCATGAAGAAGATCGTAAGCATACGTTGTCATTCCGTCAGGCAAATGCAATTCAAAATCAGCAAACCGTTTCCCGTTCAGTGGATGCTGCGGTATATTGCTAGCCGCTGGATAACATACATCCAGTGCACTAATCTGCTCAGCCATAGATTGATTAATTTCCGGATGGCGGAACCATTCCTCATGTAATTGGCGATGTGCCAATACAGCAGGCGTAAAGTCCAATAAGCGGGTCTGAACCTCGGTATTCCGTAAGAACTGCGTATTAACCGGATAACGTTCTTCATGATAGCTACTCAGCAGCGTGTCTGGAGCCCAGCCACGAATCACTCCGGCCAGCTTCCATCCCAGATTTGCCGCCTCTTGCAAGCCAACATTCATTCCCTGTCCACCTGCTGGGAAGTGGATATGCGCAGCATCACCTGCTAGCAGGATTCTCCCTTTACGATAGGTCTGCGCCTGCCGCGTTGCATTTCCGAATCGAGATAACCAGCGAGGATTGGATACGCCAAGATCTGTACCGAGCAGATCATACAGTCCTGTCTGCACTTCTTCCAGCGTCACAGGTTCGTCCTTCGGAATCTCCATCATTCGCGGTGTAGTCAAAATAACCCGATAAATATCTGGATACACGGGGGCAATCATCACCCCACCTCGTTCACTATATTCGGAATGTACGCCACTTTCAGGAGGATTGACTAACTCTACATCCGCCAATACAGCGGTCAGAGTCGTATCCGTGCCCGGAAAAGCAATCCCGGCTTGTTTACGCACGATACTCCCAGCCCCATCCGCTCCTACGACATAAGCAGCATTCATTACCGATACATTGGCTTGTGGTCCAGATGCGCATACACTCACCACCTCTACGCCCTGCTCGTGCTCTCGCACAGATACCACTTCCATGCCACGATGGACGACAACTCCCAGCTTGAGCGCATGCTCCTCGATCACTTGCTCTGTAATCACCTGTGGAATAAACAACGTATAATTAGAAGAACTATCAAGCACAGAAAAATCCAAGCGGGTATTCAGCATTGAAAAGTGACCCGTACGTATAGGTCTGCCGCACTTCATAAACCGCTCCTTCAATCCGCGCATATCAAACATCTCAAGCGTCCGTGGATGTAGCGTAAGCGCACGCGACTGACCACTAGGCTCCTCTAAACGTTCAATTACACATACGCTTACGCTTGCTAATGCCAACTCAGCAGCTAACCACATTCCAACAGGTCCGCCGCCTACTACAATCACTTCGTAATCCATGTTCACACCCCTATCTAAAATCTTTATTTCCACCACCTAATTGTTTCACAAGAAACAATATATACATACGGAAAGCTCCCCTCAACATTTCCGCATGTACGAAACAACATATAAAGACTTTTTTATTGTTTCTCTCGAAACAATAATATTGTAATTTAATTGATAACAATTATCAACTACTTTATTATAGTGATTTCTACCCTTACTTTAAATCATGCACTCATTTCCATTTTATAAAATATAATTGTATAATCTTTAAATGAGACTAAGCTAGAATAAACTCTCCATCGAAGGGATGATTATACATGTCGGATGCCAACCAATTATTCGGTCAAGCGCTGGTTAAATCACTGGTCGGGGAACGTGGACATATTCGAGTAGCTCGGGCTTTACCAGACATTGACGTTGAGCTGGCAGGGAAGAAACATGCAGAAATGCCCTACAGCATTTATCAACTACTGAAGCATATGATTTACTGGCAGCAATTTATGCTGGAGCATTTGGAAGGACGGAAGCCCCAGCTTCCGGGCAATGTCATGGAAAGCTGGCCCGAAGAGACTGGACCGCAAAGCGAAGAGGCATGGCAGGCTGTCATTAACGAATTTTTACAGGGCGTAGATCAAGCTGTGCAGATTGCCGAAACCGCGCAACTGGATGATTCACTAGCTCATTTCCCAGGTGAAACGAAAGCAGGACTGCTGCGGAATATCGCTTCCCACAATTCATATCATTTGGGTGAAATCGTACTGCTACGCCGGATCTATGGAGCTTGGCCACCACCAGGAGGCGGCTTTCCAGCTTAAAGGCAACACCACCGCTCTAATCAAGATTCCTTCCATCCGCCGCTTCATACCTCCATCATTGCATTGGGATTTAGGCACCGCGAGGAACTCGCTCGCGTACCTTATATGGGAACCCGCTAACTCGACTTGAAGCCGTTCATCCGTAATCAAGTGCAATCCGAATAACGGTTCCCATGATGCAAGATCAAAGAGAGGTTTCGAGGTTATGGTGAGACACTTATACTTAAATCGTAATATCGCCTGTATGATCGTGATCAGCCTTATTGCTAACATGAGTGGAAGTATGATCCTTCCACTCTTTGCTATTTATGTAGAGCAATTCGGGATATCCGTACTCGGCATGAGCATTTTATTTTCTCTGTTTTATGTGGGGAGATTTCTTGGTGGAGGCTTGGCAGGACGAATTTATGAAAAGATTGGCGCAAAATGCTTGGGGTTGAGCTTGCTTATTGCTGAAATCGCTTGTATGCTCCTGTTTCCAATTGCAACAAGTTTCATCATTCTATCCATACTGAGACTCCTTCAGGGCTTGGTAGCTATAGGGCTAACCGTCTTTGTAAGAGTCACGATCAACCATATGAGCACCCTAGAGAATCGAGGTACGCTCAATGGATATATCAGCAGCAGTGAAGGCGCCGGTATGATTTTGGGGCCTCTTATGAGTGGAGCTATTGTTTCTTATTTTTCTTTATCCATTCCGTTTTATTTCGTTGCTATTTTCTCATGTATATCCTTCGTTGCCGTTTCAAGAATGACTTTCCTCCGTTCTCCCTTAAAGCCACAAGAACAGCATTCGCCCCATCTAGAACCCAAAGGAAAAACCATGTTAACGAAACAGTTACTTGTCTATTCTACCGTTCATTTTCTTGAAATGAGTGCATTCGCTATATTTTTAACGTACTTCTCCATATATGCAACCTACAAGCTCCATTGGAGCCCCGCAGAAATTAGCTTAGCTTTTACAATTATCGGCATATCGACCTTCATCTCAGCGCCCTTTATTGGCAAAATATCTGATCTACTTAAGGATCGCTTGATGCTTTGTATCCTCGGTCTATTGTTGATCATGGTGGAAATCATTTTATTTCTTTGGTTCACTGAACCGTGGATCGTATACTTAGGAATGTTCATCGGAGGTATCGGAGGGGCCAGCTATCTGGATTCCTTTTACTCGCAACTAGGGGATGTTATTCCTGAGGAGAACAGAAGCACATTTATCGGCAACGTCGTATCTTTGTCCGAATTGGGGGCTATTGTGTCTCCGATCATCGCAGGTGTACTCATGGAACGCTTTAGCATCAACACTCCCTTTTACTACAATTTGATTTTGGTGTTGATCGCCATAGTTATCCAATATGTCATTCGATTTAAGTCGAAATCTATAAGAAAAAGGCCAATTGCATAAGCAACTGGCCCCCTTTTTCATCACAGCTCCAACTCAACTGCAACCCCAAAATGATCCGATACAACTGGTCCTGTTTTTCCGTTCAGTACAACGGTTGAGGATTGTACCTGTGCAGCCTTATTGGAGAAGATAAAGTCAATGCGGAGCGGCTCCGCATTACTTTCCCAGCCAGCAATAGCTTTAATCACCGTGTGGCCATCATCACGTACTGCTGCATTCGGATAGGTGTCCGACCAGCCGGATTGCAGTACATAGTCATATCCTTCTCCGCGCACTTCAGCCGCGTTGTTGAAATCACCCATCATGAACACAGGAGTCGGAGCAAAAGAATTTAGCACTTTGGTTGTACGATCCCATAGTCCACGGAAGGATTCTTCATCATTCCACCAGTTAAAATGTCCACTTACAAACCAGGCCTGCACTCCGTCCACCACAGTTTGAATACCGACAATTTTACGTGAGCGGTAGTTGTCATAATCCTGTAGCGAGGAAACATATTCGTTCACCGTAGCTGTAATCGGTGTTTTCGACAGAATCGCCACCCCCTCGTCGTATTTGGCAAAACCAACATGCGCGGGAGCCCACGTCCAATGATAGCTATCAGACAATAGCCCGTTCAGCACATAAGCATAGTTATCACGCTTAATGACAACTTCAGGATCTGCGCTATGGTAAGTGCCCAAATCGTCCGCTGACAAAGGAGCCTCTTCCATGGACTGGTTCACTTCCTGTAAAGCAATGACATCAAACTGCTGTTCATCAATAAAAGCAGCCAGTTGCTTTAGCTTATCGTGCTGGTTTTCTTCCATCCAAGCATGTGCATTTAAGGTTAACAACTTCAAAGTAATCACCTGTTGAGTATGTCTTGTATATCTGATTTAAGCACATCAGCCTTCGGTCCGTAAACCGCCTGCACCCCATTATCTACTTTTATCAAGCCCAAGGCACCCAGCGCTTTCCACGTCTTTTCGTCCCCAACGGCATCTGTATCCTTCACCGTCACACGCAGACGGGTCATGCAAGCGTCCACCTCGACAATGTTCTGCTCACCCCCAAGTGTCTTGATGATATCCGTAGCCAGTTGATTTTGAGTGGAAGTAGCTGCCACACCCTCTGTCTTCGTACTCCCTGCCTCGGAAGTCCCTTGAGGCTCCTCATCCGTATAGTTCCCCAGTCTTCCCGGCGTAGCCATTTGGAATTTACCGATCATAAAATAAGCGATAAAGTAGGTTGCTACCGCAAACACCACGCAAGTCAGCACGAAGTTAATAATATCCTGCACCAACCCCGCATTTATAGACAACGGCATTCGGGTCAGCAGTTCAATCATACCAAATGAATGTAAACGCAAATGTATGATGTCGGCCATTCCGAACGCAATACCGGTAAGAATAGCATAAACCACATACAGCACAGGCGCCACGAACATAAACATGAATTCCAGTGGCTCCGTTACCCCTGTTAAAAAGACAGCTGCGGCTGCCGAAAAGATCATCGACTTGTACTTGCCGCGTTTGTCTTTGTCTACACGGCGATACATAGCCACCGCTAGTCCCATAAGGATACCTGCCCCACCAATCATTTGTCCTACCTTGAAGCGGGCAGGCGTCACGCCTTCCAACAAGCTATTGTAGGCTGTCGGATCGGTACCACGAAGCGCACTCAGGTCACTTGCCCAAGCCAGCCACAGCGGGTCTTGCCCGGCAACGACACTTCCTGCCCCGGAACCTGTAAGCGTTGTGTAAACGCCTCCAAGTTGAGTATAGTTAATAGGGACGGTCAGCATATGATGAAGTCCAAAAGGAATCAGCAGTCTTTCCAGTGTACCATAGACAAATGGTGCTACAAAAGGAGCCGATTCTCCCGAAGTCGCCAACCAAATGCCGAACTGATTAATCCCCCCCTGGACAAATGGCCAGATGGCAGACATGATCAAACTTACGATGACAGACCATAAAATCACGACAAAAGGAACAAAACGTTTACCGTTAAAAAAGGCTAAAGCGTCCGGCAGCTTGCGGTAATTATAGTACTTGTTAAATACCACCGCCCCGACGAATCCGGAGATGATACCGACAAACACGCCCATGTTGAGTGCAGGTGCTCCTAAGACAGAGGTGAAATAACCACTGACCGGAATCGATGCACCGAAGAGTGTATGGGTGGTTGCTCCCTCCTGGGTTAACATCTTCGATGATACGCCCAAAATCGTCCCTGTTGAAATATTGATGAGAACAAAGGCAATTAAAGCCGCAAAAGCCCCGCCCGCCCGTTCCTTAGCCCAGGAACCACCTATCGCTACCGCAAATAGGATGTGTAAGTTATTGATAATACCCCAACCCAAATTCTCCATGACCCCGCCGACGGTCAACCAGAAATGAATATCGCCAGCCAACATCGCCACTACTTTACCAAGCGAAATCATAATCCCGGCCGCCGGCATAACAGCAACAACCACAAGCAGTGCCTTCCCAAGCTTTTGCCAAAAATCAAATGATAGAAGTTTTTTCATGCTCGTTCAGTCTCCATCCCTTATAGTATGTATAGCATGGGTAGTACTCAAAAAATATTATGCAATCGGTTGCACAATTATTATAATGATATCGCTTTCTATTAGCAATACCCTAATTGTAAATATCTTGGTTAATAATGATAGAAACACTCGAAAAAACCGCGAATTTGTTGATTTTCGAGCAATATCGTATGATAGAACATAATATTTCCTGCTTGAGATAGCAAAAGGAGACGAAGACGATGGCAGTAACCATCAAAGATGTCGCAAAACGTGCTAATGTTGCTACCTCCACCGTATCCCGCGTCATTCAAGACAGCCCCAAAATCAGCGAAGCTACCAAGTTACGTGTCCGTAAAGAAATGAAGGCGCTTGGCTATGAACCCAACTATTCAGCTCAGAGTCTGGCTAACCGAGTCACACAGTCGATAGGCATTATTATGCCTGAATCGGATGTGGCGATCTTTCAAAATCCTTTCTTTCCGGAAAGTCTTCGCGGGATCAGCGAATGGGTGAACGAGCACAACTATACACTGTCGATTGTCACAGGCAAAACGAATGATGAATTGCTATCCCGCGTAAAGCTGATGACCCGGACCGGACGCGTTGACGGCTACATTGTCCTGTACTCCAAGCAAAAGGATAGCATCGTGGAGTATCTTCACAAAGAAAAAATTCCCTATACCGTAATCGGCAAACCTCAACAGTTTGTCAGCGAAACCACCCATGTAGACAACGACAACTACCAGGCTGCCAAGGATGTGGTCACTTATTTGACTGGGCTGAATCATCAGCGCATTGCTTATGTTGGCGGTGATCAGGAACACATCGTGAATCTTGAAAGACTCCGAGGCTACCAAGATGCGCTACGAGAGGTTGGCTTGCCTCTACCGAAGGAATACGTGGTCAGAGAGCCCTTTAATCTGGAGGACATGCGCGCGTTATTGCAGGCTACCCCGCCGCCTACTGCGATGATCGTTAGCGACGACCTTGTAGCCATGGCCGTACAGAAAATGCTTGCCCAGTTAGGCGTGTCCATGCCAGAGCAGTTATCCATGGTGAGCTTCAATAATCTAATGCTGGCTGAGCTGATGAATCCTCCTCTTACATCCGTGGATATTGATATCTTTACTCTGGGTTATCAGGCTGCCAAAAGCCTGATTGAAAAAATTGAGGACCCCAAGGAACTGACCAAACACATCATTGTGCCCCACCGAATCGTGGAGCGCAAATCCAGCCAGGTACTATGAATCTCTAAGAAATGGACAAGAACTGATTTTGTGGATATCCATAAAATCAGTTTTTTTGCGTTGACAGGGCAAACGGTTGCACTATATACTGAACTCGCTCATATATTGGTCTCGTTAAAACAACGATCTCATTTTCCGAGAGGGGTACGCACTCATGGTTTACAACCGATTATTTGACGTAGATAGTTGGAAGCTGACAACACACGCTCTACATAGCACACACATGCGATTACAGGAAAGCTTAACGTCCATAGGCAACGGTTATATGGGCATGCGCGGCAATTTCGAAGAAACGTATTCAGGGGATCATCATCAGGGAACTTATATCTCCGGTGTATGGTTCCCCGACAAAACAAAGGTCGGCTGGTGGAAAAACGGCTATCCTGAGTATTTTGGTAAGGTCATCAATGCCATGAACTTCATCGGCATCAATCTGATCGTAAACCAAGAGGAAGTAGACTTATTTACGGCACACATCAGCGATTTCGTGCAGGAGTTGGACATGAAACAGGGGATCCTGCGCCGCACCTGCACCGTGAACGATCAGGTTCGTATCACTACGGAGCGTTTTCTGAGCATCACCACTCGTGAGCTATGCCTGATTGATTACCAAGCAACGAATATAAGTGAGCAACCTCTAACTATAGAGCTTGTCCCCTATTTGGACGGCAATACGAAGAATGAAGACACGAACTATGATGAGGTTTTTTGGCTGGAGGAGGCCCGAGAGGTTCAGGAACAATTCATCAGCCTGTCCACAACAACTATAGATAATCCCTTCGGTATTCCGCGCTTTACCGTAAACGCTACCATGGGTATTGTGACCGAGGGACAGGATCAGCAGACGACGGAAGAGGGCTTTTTGTATGCTGCTCGCCACTATCAATACAGCGTCGCTCCGGGCGACAGTATCCAGCTGCAAAAATTTGTGGCTGTTACCACTTCACGGGATATGGAAAAGGACGCACTGATTCCACAAGCTGAACGCATCGCCGTAGAAGCTGTGAACAAAGGCTACACTTCTCTTAAACAGGAGCATGTCGCAGCTTGGGCCCGACGTTGGGACAAAGCAGATGTAGAAATAGAGGGCGATACGGAGGCCCAACAGGGAATACGCTTTAACATTTTCCAGCTGTTCTCTACGTACTACGGTGAAGATGCCCGTCTGAACATTGGTCCCAAGGGTTTTACAGGTGAAAAATATGGCGGTGCCACCTATTGGGACACAGAAGCATATGCCGTACCTATGTACCTGGCGCTCGCAGACCCGGATGTAACCCGAAATCTGCTGCTGTATCGCTACCAACAACTTGAGGGTGCCAAGCATAACGCGACCCAGCAAGGACTTCGGGGTGCACTGTACCCTATGGTCACTTTTACGGGTGTGGAATGCCATAACGAATGGGAAATTACCTTCGAGGAAATTCATCGTAACGGTGCCATTGCCTATGCCATTTACAATTACACCAACTATACGGGTGACTTGACCTATCTGCATGACTACGGCGTAGATGTACTGGTCGAAATTAGCCGCTTCTGGGCCGACCGGGTTCATTTTTCCAAAAGTCAGCAGCAGTATATGATCCACGGGGTTACCGGGCCAAACGAATACGAAAATAACGTCAATAACAACTGGTATACCAACACGCTGGCTGCATGGGTTTTGAAATATACATTATCGGTCTTGCCTCAAATTTCGACTGAGAAAGCGCAGCGCCTGGCAGTTACGGCTGATGAGCTTGCACATTGGCAGGATATCGTCACTCACATGTATTATCCCTATGATGAGGAGCGGGAAGTCTTCGTACAACACGATACCTTTATGGATAAGGATTTGCAGCCTGTATCCGCCCTTGATCCCAGCAACCTTCCACTAAACCAGAAATGGTCATGGGATAAAATCCTGCGTTCATGCTTCATTAAGCAGGCAGATGTGCTCCAAGGGCTGTATTTCTTTGGAGACCAGTTCACACTGGAGGAAAAAGCGCGCAATTTTGCATTTTACGAGCCCATGACTGTTCATGAATCCAGTCTGTCTCCTTCTATACACGCCGTGCTGGCCGCCGAACTCAAAATGGAGGAAAAAGCAGTCGAGATGTATAAGCGGACGGCCCGTCTGGATCTGGATAACTATAATAACGATACCGAAGACGGCCTTCATATCACTTCCATGACAGGAAGCTGGCTGGCGATTGTACAGGGATTTGCCGGGATGAGAACCTATAATGAAACATTAAGCTTCTCCCCCTTCCTGCCTCAAGACTGGAACAAGTATACGTTTAAAATCAACTATCGCGGTCGCTTGTTAAGTATTCTCGTACAGGAAAATGAAGTGAACATAACCCTGTTGGACGGAGAACCGCTGACGCTGGAGCTGTATGGACAGCCAACGCACATTACCAGTGGGCAGACGTTAATGACAAACAGCATTTCATAAATCGCGCAGACAGGGGGGAAAGCAAATGAAGGCAGTCATTTTCGACTTGGACGGAGTCATTACAGATACCGCCGAATATCATTTTCAGGCATGGGGCAGCTTGGCGGCAGCGCTCAGCATCCCTTTTGATCGGGAATTCAATGAACAGTTAAAAGGAATCAGCCGTACGGAATCGCTCGACAAAATACTGGCGCGCGGTAACCTGTCCGATACGTTTTCAGAAGAAGGCAAGCAAGAACTAGCCACACGGAAAAATACGGAGTATCAGCGGCTCATCTCAGCTGTAACTCCCTCGGACATTCTTCCAGGCATTAAAGCGCTTCTGACAGAACTTCGTGAAGCCCGAATCGGCATCGCTCTGGCCTCTGCAAGTAAAAATGCAGCGTTTATCCTGGAGCGACTGGAGCTAGCGTACTATTTTGACAGTGTGGTGGATGTTACCGCCATTCGGCATGGCAAGCCTGACCCGGAAATTTTCCTCACCGGAGCTGCAAATCTGGGCGTTCAGCCTGCCGATTGTATCGGTATAGAGGATGCACAGGCTGGCATACAGGCGATCAAGGGTGCCGGGATGTTTGCGGTCGGTGTAGGAACACCTTCACAAATGCAAGGGGCAGATATCGTGGTAGCCACGACTGCCGAGCTTTCTCTGAGCATGTTGGAGGCACATTTTTACGAGTTCAAAAAGTGACTCCACTCGGAGGAATTTATATGGCATTATCTCTAGGATAGAGTACCCTCGCCTCATAAGTATGACCAAAAACGGACACCACTGGTGTTCGTTTTTGTTTACATATACCCAAAAAACTCCCTCTGTCTCTCGCGTCTTCAGCTCCTCTATCGTTGAACACATTAGATTACCATTCCATGAATATTTATTACCATTTTACACATATTACATGCATAACTTTTGAAGGAGGAGGAGTCATGGCAAGATCACTCGAGGCGAAATTGGACCATCTACAAAAGACCCTGGGTCATCTTCCTGATGTCGTCTTCAAGAAAATGAATGTGGGTCAAACGGGGATTCATGTAATTATGATCTATCTCTCTGGTATTGCGGATACGAGCATCATTAACGAACAAATCGTCAAGCCGCTCATTTTAACTGGAATTCGTGAAAGTCACTCCCAAGTTAATCCCGAGAAAATAAAGGAGGAGCTGATACAGCAGACAGCATTTACGATCGATATGGAAGAAGAGACAGACCTTGAGACGTGTGTACACGAAGTGTTATCGGGAAATACCTGTCTGCTGATCGAAGGAACCGATGAAGTCTTTTTTGCGTCTACGGGCCAGTTTCCGTCGCGAAGTGTCGATGAACCAAGCACTGAAACTTTGGTTAGAGGACCGAGAGAAGGTTTTATTGAAGATTTGCAAAGCAACCTGGCAATGGTAAGGCGGCATATCAAAGATCTAAGTTTCAAAATAGATAAAATGACCATAGGAAGGAGATCCTCACGGAAGTTAGCGATCCTGTACATATCAGATATCGCAAATCCGGAGCTAGTTCAGGAAGTTAAACGAAGAGTCGAAACGATTGATGTGGACGATGCTTCCGATACCGGGATTATTGAGCAATGGATTGAGGAACATTCATGGTCTCCGTTCCCACAGATTCAAGCCTCTGAACGCTCGGATAAAGCTATAAATGCTTTAATGTCCGGAAGAGTTGTCATTATGCTTGATGGCACTCCTTTTGTCCTGATTGCTCCCATGACCTTCTGGATGCTGGCTCAATCCCCAGAGGATTATTACGAGCGTTTTCCTTTAGGAACATTTTTCCGCATGCTTCGTTTAATGGCTCTGTTCATTGCAACATTCCTGCCTTCGCTGTACGTTGCACTTATTTCTTTCCATCCCGGATTAATCCCGCCTGAGCTGGTGATGTCTATCGTTGCCTCAAGGGAAGGAATTCCTTTTCCCGTTTTTGTGGAAGCTCTAATTATGGAGTTAGCATTGGAAATACTACGCGAGGCAAGTCTGCGGCTACCTAAAGGCATAGGACAAGTCATCGGGATTGTAGGCGGTCTTGTTATTGGACAAGCCGCTGTCGAGGCGGCGATCGTAAGTGCTTTTCTGATTATTGTCGTTGGTCTTACTGCCATTGCGTCCTTTGCAAGCCCGCAGTACAGCGGCAGTATTGGAATCCGGCTTCTTCGTTTCCCCATTATGATGATCGCAGGGATTTATGGGCTGTATGGAGTGATTTTAGCCTTTATTTGTTTAGGCGTACACATGGTCCAGATCAAAAGCTTTGGAGTTCCTTACATGTCACCCCTAGCCCCAATTCGGCTAAGAGATCAACAAGATACTTTGGTTCGGGTTCCTTTTAAATATCTCAAAAAACGCCCTATGATGCTAAAGACACAGGACGAAATACAATCTAACAGAAAAAGGAAGTAAACCTATGCTCTCTTACATCTTTCTGTTTCGTCGAACCCTATGGGCGCAAAAATGCTTTGCTGCATGGATCGCATGTGCTGCTCTCCTCACCGGTTGTTGGGATAGCAGAGAGATCGATAACTTGAGTATTATTCAAGGCGTCGCCATTGATACGGATCAGCAGGATATGCTGGAACTTACCTACCAGCACTTAATAGCGCAGAAATCCAGAAAAAATATGTATAGCAACGTAACAACCTTTAACAAAGATTCAATCCAGTCTGCTTCCAGGGAACAGGCCAAGCAGGTATCCCGTGCTCCTTTATATAGTTTTATTCGCTTAATTTTGATTAGTGACCAAGCTATACAAAAAACAAGAATCGACCAATTGTTAGATACGTTTACTCGCTCCTATAAACCGAGTCGAAAATCACTTGTTATGATCGTAAAAGGCAATGCGAAAGAAGCGCTCAATAAGATTGGCAAACATAAAGAGATACCTTCCATTGACCTTGAAGCATTGGCCAAAAATAGTGATTTCAACTCAAAAATACCTTATAGAATAACATTAGGGGAAATGTCTACACATATCTCACAAGGAGCTGACTTCCTCATTCAATGCCTAGAAAGCAATGACGGCAATCACTTCTCAGGAGCAGCTCTGGTCAGCGGCAAAACGAAGAAATTTGCTTATTGGCTGGACGAAGAGGATGTTATCGGGATCAACTGGATGCTGGGAAAAACGAAGGGTTCCATTATTAAAGTTGAGGACCCAAAGACGAAACAACACATGGTCTTTGAAGTTGAGGATGCCCATAGTAAACTTATTCCCCACCTTAATGGACAGGATCTCTCATTCACAGTTCGTATCAAAACAGATATCAAGCTAAACGAAAACTCGGTTACTTCTGTGGACTTCCTGAAGGAATCATTCATCCGAACCGCCAAAGAAGCAGCGCAAGATGAAATCAAACAGACCATATCCCAATCGCTAAACACACTTCAGAAAGAAATGAGAGCAGATGTAGTCGGTTTTGGCACAAAAGTAAAAGTGAACTATCCCGCTTACTGGGATCGGGTAAAGGAAAATTGGCAAAATACATTCAGTCAAATACCAATCGATGTTCAGGCTGAAGTACAGATTAAACGAACAGGTGCTTATACAAAAGGAGAGGAAGAGTAATGTCCAACATACCTTCCATGAAACAGGAAAAAATCTCTACCCTTCAAGCCTTACTTACAGTCACTTCGACCGTGTACGCTGTGGGAATTGTCAGTTTGCCAAGAACCATCGCGGAAAAGACACAAACGCCCGACGTGTGGCAGGGACTTTTGCTGGCAAGTCTGCTTGGGGTAGGCATCGTTTTTATCCATTTTAAACTGTGCCGGAGATTTCCAGGGAAGACGTTCTATGAGCTCAATCCTGTGATCGCGGGTAAATTCATCGGCCTGCTCATCAATATTGCATTTATTGTACATTGCACGATGATATGCTCTTTTGTATGTAGAATGATGGCGGAATTCCTCAAAGGTCTTGCACTGGAGAGAACCCCAATAAGTATGATTCTCTTACCGTTTCTTCTGCTTATTGGGTATTTGACCTGGGGCGGTCTCCATGCAATGGTTCGATTGATCGAACTTTTTTTCCCTTTAACCCTTATTGTTTTTTTATTGTTGGTCGTTCTTAATGTCAACCATTTCAATCTTGATAATTTGCGCCCTGTTTTCCATAAAGGATGGCGACCGATCTTTGAATCACTTAAAGTTATACCTTTCTCTACATTGGGTTTTGAATCCATCCTTATATTAACTAATGTGATGACCCACCCCCAAAAAGCATGGAAGGCTGGGTCAATCGGCTACTCGATTGCAATGGGTTTGTATATTTTAATGGTAACGATGGTCGTCGGCTGTATGTCAGTTGAGGAAGTTTCCCGACTGCAATGGCCAGTCGTTTCTTTTGCACAGCAAATTGAATTCCCCGGCGCGTTCCTGGAACGATTTGAAATATTATTTATCATTTTGTGGACGATCAAAATTTTCATGACCGCCTCAAACTATTATTTCTATATTGTAACGGGGATCAGCCAGCTCACCCAAAAGTGGAACGGGTATATCTGTTATCTCCCGTTAATTATATTATTTTGCCTGAGCATGTATCCCCAAAATTTTGTTGAGATAGGCAACTTCGATAAAATAATAGGTTATTTTGGAATTGCTGTATGCGCAGTAGTACCCTTGGTGCTTCTTGTTATCTCTATGGTCTTCCATCGAACAGAGAATCCGGGTGGGAAACAATAGAGAATGCCTCCCCATTCTTGCTGATGAGACTCAAGCCTTCTTACGCCACAGCGTAAGAGGGCTTTTTACTGCACTTGGCGGTTATACTTCGAAATTTTCCAACTGCTCCCTCCACTCAATTTATATTCATGAACTGATATAATGGAAGAGTTAAGCTATACCAGATCAACTATTCTCTCTTAGGAGACTAATGCATATGAAACCAACCTATCTTATGGATGATATACAGTGGCAACAGCTTATTCAAAACGTGGCTGACCATTTTAATGATGTGACGATCAAACGAGGTTTCCAATATTTTAAGCAAGGAAAGGTAAAAGAATTCGCAATGCCTGATGCCGATCATATTGCAGCTGTCGTGGATGGAAGCGAGCTATACGAGGTGGATCTCCACTTGAGCGCTTTTGCTGCCAGCAGATGTACATGCCCTGTCCACGCCAACTGCAAGCATATGATCGCCGTACTACTGAATTACGCGAATGAACAGGAACGTTCTGTACATGCTTTAGTGAACGCTCATTCGGCGGGATTCACTCGATTGGCGACAAAAGCTGACACGCGTAACACACCTCCTTCCCGGTCGAATCTTTTACCGGATCACAAGGAAACAACAAGAAACGCCCTCAGTAAAACTGCAAGTAAAATACCGGACATGCCCATTTCAGAGTGGCATGATCTGTTCGATCAGTGTATCGCCCTTAACCATGTAAACACACAAAACTCCCAATTTGTCCAAAGCGCTTTAGCCTCGATCTATGCTGTGAAGCCGCCGCTTTCACCCGGCATGCAACAGCTATACGGACTGCATGCTCATCTGCGTGTGCTGGAAAAGCTGGTACCTCAGTCTTCCATGCCAGGCTATCCCTCTCATACCTATATGGGGTATTACACGCAAATTGCTGCCGATGAGCTTAAAGAAGCGATCGAGCGTGATTTTGAGAGTCCACTGGAGCTGACCGATGAACCGATGCAAGAAGCCCGTATGGCAGAAACCTTAGCCTATTTACGCCGAAAAATGCTGACAGAATCGCGTAACGGTACTTATTTTTCAGACGCGTATTATCAGTTTTGGCTGTACTGGGTGCATCCCGTAAGACAGGACGCCAGCATATATACGGAGGAATTACAGCATTTGCAGGCGGCTGAGGAGGATCTCGGCACTACTTTAGCAAGGCTTCCGTGGATGTTGGCTCGCAGCTGGATGCATATTTTCCAATCGCAGGATAATGAAGCCTGGGTACTTCTTCAGGAAGCGGAACGAGCTTTTCCACTAAAAATCTCTTCCAACCAATTGCTTTTGTTCTTACAGGCGTTGCGTAAAGCTGAGAATTGGGCACGCCTCAAGGACGGGCTGCGGCATATCGGTCCCCTGCTTCACAGTCATCGGGATGACCATTTACAGGATTATATGCATGATTGGGATGTGGTTTTGCAGCACCTTCCAGAAGCGGAGCAGGACATGTGGGACACGCTGGTGGGTATGCTTCCATTTGCCGGAGGAATGTATGAAGAGGCACTGCTTGCTCACGAGAAATGGCGGTCATGGATCGACTATCAGCTAAGCATACGCAGTGAACCTTTGAGTTTTCGAGTGAGCGTGTTACAGCCCATTGAAAAGAACGCGCCTGAGTTACTACTCCCCTTTTACCATCAAGCGGTAGAACGCTATGTGCTAGAAAAAAACAGATCCAGCTATAAAGCAGCAGTCAAGCTATTAAAGCGGCTGTTCAAGCTGTACAAGAAAATGAAGCAAGAATCACGCTGGGAGCTGTTCTTTACGACCTTCACCAGCCGTCATAGCCGCCTGCGGGCGCTACAGGAGGAATTGCGGAAAGGGAAATTGTTATCATGAGTCAATATACCGAAACGATTACCGTGCATATCCAATTAACTACCTATGGAGACGCGCTGATCTATGGCGATTCCTCCATGAACTATAGCATTTCCGGCCAAATTCTGAAGCAGCGTTTGTTTGCTTGGCATGAGGCTTCGTTTTATGGCACCGAGCTGGAGATTCAACATGTTCAAGACACGGATATTATCCTGCTGCCTTCGGAGCAGGTGATTCCTTTTCTGGCAGAGCGCGAGCTTCTAAAGCATATCGAATGGATCTGGGACGAGGCCCATGCCCCATGGCTTCAGCTGATCCCTTCGCTTGCTCACTGTATTGAAGCGAAAGCCTATGTGCCCAGCTTCACGGCGTTCCAGGCAGGGAAGCTGCAATGGGAATGGGATGCGGAAGCACTGGAAAACATCCAGCCGGCAGAGCTTGCTTTGCTAGGCAACTTGGAGAAGGACGAACAAGATGGGCTGATAGCGGCGTTCTCGGCTGCCGTATTTCAACGCTGGTACGGCACCGAAGCGGAAGCCGCCGATTTGCGAAGAGAATATCCGATTCTCTTCGCCTCCAACCGCCCAGCCGCGGCGGGTCTAGACGCGCGGGCCTGGCTCATCGCCATCGGCTGGAAAGCCGATACCGCGCCCTTTCGGCCGCTTCTGCAACTGCTGGAGCCAGAGCTGGAGGACGACGAGCCGTCCTGGCAGCTCAAGCTTGTGTTGCAGGACAAGCAAGACCCGGCGTTGCTGGTGTCTGTACAGCTCGCCGATGATGGGTACGCATCCGGCTCATGGCCCGATGCCTGGACAGCACATGTCCGTGAGCGCTCAGCCGGGTGGCTAGAAGGCTTGACCTCGATTTTGCCTGCCGGGCAGCGTGCCGGAAGCCGTGATGACGTGCTGAATCGCCCGCTCTCCGACGAAGCGGCGTGGCAATTCCTGACGACCGACAGCCAGCGTCTGCTGGAAAGCGGTTGGCAAGTGCTGCTCCCGGCTTGGTGGGAGGCAGCTACCCGCAAGAAGCCGAAGCTGCGGGCCAAGGTACGCCCGGGCGAAGGGGCGGGAGAGCGCACGAAGGGCAGCTCGCTGTTCGGACTGGACTCGATTGTCCAGTTCGATTGGCGCGTTGCCATTGGCGATGCCGATCTGAGCGAGTCGGAATTCGCCGAGCTGGTCGCTCGCAACGAGCGCTTGGTGCGCTTCCGCGGGCAATGGATCGCGCTCGACCCCGCGCTGCTGGCGCAGATCCGCCGGGCTATGGCCGGGATCGACAGCGCTCAGGGATTGTCCTTTCAGGACATCCTGCAGCTGCACCTGCTCGGCAACGCCGACGATCCTGAAGGCGACGCCTCGAGTGAGCAGCCGGAGGATGCGGCACGCTTCCGGCTGGAAGTCGAGCTGAATGCCCATCTGCTGAAGCTGATCAGCCAGCTCGGACGGCAGTCAGAATGGCCTGCATTGGACGTGCCGGACGGGCTGCAAGCCGAGCTGCGGACGTATCAGAGGGACGGGTACGCATGGCTTGCCTTTTTACGGCGTTTTGGACTGGGGGCCTGTCTGGCCGATGACATGGGACTTGGTAAAACGGTGCAGTTTATTACTTATCTACTGCACTTACAGGAAATTGCCGCTGAGACGGGTGTCCGCTCCAGTTCGCTGCTGATTTGCCCGACGTCGGTGCTGGGCAACTGGCAGAAGGAACTCAGCCGCTTCGCCCCTTCATTGAAGGTGATGCTGCACTATGGAAGCAGGCGGAAGCAGGGAGACTTGTTCCGTGAAGAAGTAGAGCAGGCTGATGTCATCCTGACCTCCTTTGCTACGGCAACCCTGGATCAAGAGCTGCTACAAAGCATGACCTGGGATTCGGTCTGCCTGGATGAAGCGCAAAACATTAAAAATGCGCAAACCAAGCAATCCACAGCCGTGCGCAGCTTTCCTGCACGTCATCGGATTGCGTTGACCGGGACACCTATTGAAAATCGATTGTCCGAGCTGTGGTCCATTTATGATTTTATCAATCCAGGTTATCTGGGCAGCTCACGCGCCTTTAGCAATCGTTTTATGAATGCTATTGAGAAGGAACATAACGAGCAGCGCACATTAGATTTGCAAAAGCTGGTTCAGCCTTTCATGCTGCGGCGCAAGAAGAAGGACCCTGCTATACAGCTTGATTTGCCTGACAAGAATGAGATGAAAACCTACATTCATCTGACCTCTGAGCAGGGCGCGCTCTATGACCAGATTGTCAAAGAGTTGATGGAACGGATGCAGAAGCTGGAAGGGATTGAACGGAAAGGAGCCATTTTATCCGCCCTTACCCAGTTGAAGCAGCTTTGCGACCACCCAGCCCTCTTAACCAAGGAGGCACTCCCGGATGCAGCGGCTTCCGGTTATAGTCCGTCCGATCTTGAGACGGTCATTAGCCGTTCATCCAAGCTAGAGCGCATTCTGGCTATGGTCAAGGAACTGCGGGAGGAGGGCGAGCGCTGCCTTATTTTTACACAGTATATTGGTATGGGGCAGATGCTCCAGCGGGTACTCGCTCAGGAGCTGCAAGAGCCTGTGCTCTATCTGAACGGTAGCACGTCCAAAACGGCGCGTGACCGAATGATTGATCAATTCCAATCTCACACGCTCCCCCCTGCCGAGCAGCCATCCGTGTTTATTTTGTCGCTCAAAGCCGGGGGGGTGGGTCTGAATCTGACGGCAGCCAACCACGTCTTTCACTTTGATCGCTGGTGGAATCCGGCTGTTGAAAATCAGGCCACAGACCGAGCCTATCGGATGGGACAAACGAAGGATGTACAGGTGCACAAATTTATCTCGCTCGGCACGCTCGAGGAACGCATTGATGAAATGCTGGAGAGCAAGCAGCAGCTTAGCGACCAAATCATAACCAGTACCGAAGGCTGGATTACTGAGCTGTCTACAGACGCGTTAAAAGACCTCTTTACGCTACGGCGCGAGTGGGCATAATGATGTCCCAAGTTCAATATATACCTATTTTTAAGAAGCAGTAGTTTATAGCACGGTCCAAAACTCCTTTGTGTGCATTTACTATCTCATCACAACAAAGGAGTTGATTTGAAGTGGCCATTCGTCCTCCACAAACGCTGAAATCTACGGGCAGAAAGGTTCCTGTTACGAGATATCGCAATGTGAGTCCAACACAAACCCTTCGTAGATTTACAGTTATCTGGGCTAACAATGATGGTGTACCTTTTAACACGTCTGGATTTTTTGCAACACTCCGGCGTTTAGATGGAACCTTTGTGCAAGCTGCAGGCTTCGACCGCTTTGGTACTGCCCGATTCAACAGAGTCCGCACACCTACGAACCAGCCTTATATTCTGCGTACTTTTAGAGATGATGGAGTATTATTCCGCGTTAGATCCGTACCTGCTGGCGTATCCTCATTTGTCGTTATTGGTTAAGCTCATACCGAACGCAGCCTAAACGTGGGTAACCAAAAAAGCAACCAGAAACAGAGCATATCTGTCCTGGCTGCTTTTTTATATGCCTACCTATTCGGAATCTTCTTCCACTATTGCATCTTTCGTAGCGGCTGTATTGTACACCGTTTTGAGCCAGTTTTCACTCGACCAGTTCAGCTTGCCTGCACCCGCTCCATCCTTGGCCTGCAATTGAGCAACCAGGTTAGCAGGGTCTTCGGCAGTATAGCTGTATGGCAACGTTGTGAACCCATTCCAAGAGAAGCCCTTGGCCTTCGCAGGATAAGGGGCTAACGGGCTATTCGCAGCTTCACTGCCTCCTCTGAATACGGTACCATTGTCGGAAAGGATAACGTCTTCGGCTTTGATTTTACCTGTGTAATCCGCTTTGTTAGGATCTTTTTGATTATTACGCACTGGAGAAAACACATCAATTAAATAAGACTTTTCTAGCAATACCGCGCCGTTTTCTGTTGAAATTGCACCATTACCCACGACATCAAAATGGTATCCCTTTGCGGCAATTGCTTTAGCCATGTCAGAAGTAATTCTTTTTTTGGCTCTGGCCAATCCGGCATCGTCCATAACGATGTTATATGCATGAGCATTACCACCACGCAAACGTGGCATACGGTCCTGAATATCCAGGTAGTAATTATGATGCAGCGTCACTTCCAAATCCGCATTGTCGCCTGCCATTTCCGTAGCACCGATCAGATGCGCCTTCTTTTGTCCTGCTGCAATATCAATGATATCTTCTTTACTCATGCCTACTGCACTGCTTCTCAGATAAGCGTACATAGGATAGGAAGACTTGTCTGCTTCCATCGCGTTGACTTGTTGGGTTACCCAGCTGTTGGAGCTGCGGTCATCTCCTTTGAACAAAGACCAGGAAATCGTAACTCCGTTACTACCTTTTTTCACATCTACCAGACCATCATAGGCTTTGTTAAATGTGCAATGGTCGATCCATACCTTGGAGCTTGCACCTTCGACAGTAATATAGTCCCAGTCATTCTTGTCATAGTTCCCTTTGGTTGCTTCATCCCACTCCCAAAGTTCATCAAATTCGAGGTTACGGAAAATCAAATTGGAGCTTCTTTTGATAACAAAGCCGGCATGTTTGATTTTCGCACCATTGGCCGAGAAAATCGTAACCCCATTCATATTTTCGATATAGACTTTGCTCACACCCGTCTTTTTCAGAACAGGATGCGTCTGTACAGGATTGTTGGCACTAAAAGGCATCACTCTGGCAGCACTAGGAATTTCATTCCAACCGAGATCAAGATCGTTCATAATCTCAATCACTTTGACCTTGCTGCCTTTCTTCAGTGCTTCGTTGAGATCTACAGCGTTGTAAACTTTTTTGTAGTTGGCATTTGTATCCGCAATGTTGCCACCACCTGTATTACCATACGAAAAGCCAGTCAAATTATAGTTATTTCTAGAGGTTACATCAGGGTCCACTTCAGGAGTCGGTTTTTCTGTACCTGGTGTTGGTTTCACAGGCAATGTTCCTGGATCTACCTCAGAAGAAGCACCGGATACAATCACATTATCGAATTCGGCAGCTGCTTTGGAGGTCACCAAACCAATGGCTCCAGCAGTGAGGCTGGTGTCTATTGCGGACAGCTCCAGTTGATCATTGACATACATTTTGATTTCCGAACCGGATAGTTCCAGCTTAACTCTGTACCATGTATTCGTGTCCAGTTTGTATTTTTTATTGGTAGCCAGTGTCTTCATAGAGCCTTTGACTTTTTTTCGAATCTCAAGCGCTCCGTCATTCTTGTTGTACAACGATGCTGCGTAGAAGTTGTTGGAATCTGTGTATCTACCTGCAACGTAGACTCGATTGGAGCCATTAAAATCATTTACATATACATCTGCTTGCACGCTATAGTTCGTCCATGAGGCATTACCCTTAACGGAATGGCTTTCGCTTCGACTAGATTGCTGGTATGTAGAGCCATTCCCATCCTTGACCACAGACCAGTTCCCCGAATCCGCGGTCCAGCCTTGAGCTTTTCCTTGTTCGAAATCATCACTTATCTGTAAATTCCCATCCGCATGTGCATGACCTAGCAACGGTAATGATAAAGACAGTACCAACGTACTGCTTAACATTACACTTGCACATTTTCTTAGCAAACTCGATTTCATATAACAATCCCCTTCTTGGTTAGATTCATGAATACTAAAGCAAAGGTTGCACCGTTCATCGGACATGACCTGCCCCAACGGTATATAACGTACTGATGAAGAGAATAATATCCCAACACCAATGAGGGCCCTCAAACGCTATACTCCAATAATTATAGGCATTTAAATATATATTAAAATATGTCTAATTACTTATCTTTTGTCTTAATTTTTCAATTAATTTTGCATCCTGTTTCGTGAACACGCCAAATTCTGTTTCATAAAATCACAAAAAACGATATTTTTTTATTTTTGAATAAGACATACAGTTGTCATATTGGGAATGGTACATATAAAGGGGTGAGTATCATCCATATCATTTAAAGGAGCGATGAGATGTCCAGCTACGACTACGCTTCCAAATCGGAGTTAAAGGAAGCCATTCATGCCTCCTATTTACGATTTGACGGTGAGTTTCAGGAGATCGACGAGAGCCAAAAAGATATTCGTATCCCTGAAGTAGATAAAACACCCGCAGAGATGATTGCCTACCAGCTCGGATGGCTTCATCTTGTCATGACATGGGACAGAGACGAACGGGAAGGAAAAACCGTCATCATGCCCGCCCCCAATTATAAATGGAACAGACTAGGCGAACTATATCAATCATTTTACAAGACTTACTCCCACCAATCTTTACGCGAATTACGCGATATGTTCAAGTTGACTGAGCAAAAGTGGCTGGATTGGATCGACACACTTAGCCACGAAGAGCTCTTCACTCAAGGCGTTCACAACTGGACGGGTACGAATCCAAACTGGCCCATGGCAAGATGGATTCACATCAACTCGGTGGCACCGTTTAAAACATTCAGAGCCAAGATACGGAAATGGAAGAAATACAAAGTTCAACAGTGATGAAAAAAAGTGTGCATTGTGCTACAATACTTGAGTTGTATCGGGATACATTTAGGGAAGGGTAAGTGAAACGCCATGCTTATTATTGGTATTGCCGGCGGTACAGGTTCCGGTAAATCGACGGTAGCACGCGCCGTCGTTGAGCGTCTGGGATCTAATAAAGTGACTTTCATATCTCAGGATAACTATTATAAAGACCATTCACATCTGAGCTATGATGAACGTGCATTGGTCAATTATGATCATCCGTTTGCCTTTGACAACGAATTGCTTATTGAGCATCTCCAATGTCTGAAAAAAGGACAAGCGACACAAGCGCCCGTGTATGATTTTACGGTTCATGCCCGCTCCACGGACGAGACGGTAGAGCTTCTGCCAAATCATATCGTTATGTTGGAGGGTCTGCACGTACTGTCAGACGAAAAGCTCCGCAGCCTGCTTGACATCAAAGTATTTGTGGATACGGACCCTGATGTGCGTATTCTCCGTCGGGTTCTTCGCGATATTGAGGAACGCGGCCGCACCATCCATTCGATCCACGATCACTATCTGACTACGGTTAAGCCGATGCATGAGGCATTTATTGAGCCTTCCAAGAAATACGCTGACCTGATCCTTCCTGAGGGAGGACACAATGAGGTTGGCATTCAACTGCTGTCTATTTTGACTGAAAAATATTTGGCAGGAGATCGGACTTGGGGTACTGTATAAGGTAATCCCGGTTGTTTAAGGCTGTCGAGGTTTTCTCGGCTGCCTTTTTTGTTATTTTATATGCCATTTGGACTAATTTTTTTTGGAATCCCCGTGTGGTTTATGTTAGCATGTAAAGGTTAAATGCTTTAGATTCAAGCTAAGTTGGAAGCGTTATCAAATATGTGCCTCAGATGATATGACGTCCACGTGATGGAGGTCTTTTTTGAATCAGGATTTTTGCAAAATCCTCGAATAGGTATAATTACGGAGAGTGCTGCCATGAATGAGCTATGCAACATTTTGATTGTGGATGATGAGATATTGGTACGGCAAGGAATTAAACACCATTTATCGTGGGAACAGTATGGATTTCGAATTGTAGGTGAGGCCTCCAACGGGAAAGAGGCGCTGGAGCTGATTGAAGCCTTGCGTCCTCATATTGTCATTACAGATATCGTGATGCCGATCATGGATGGCGAGGAGCTGACGCGCATAGTCAGACAGAATTATCCAGATATTGAAGTCATCGTGCTTAGCAGTTACGGTGAATTTAATTACGTGCGATCCACCTTTCAACAAGGGGTTGCTGACTATATTTTAAAGCCCAAGCTGGACACGGATGAACTACTCCAAGTCCTCCAGAGAACCGCTCGCAAAATTCCATCCATTCAATATCAGGCGGATGCTGGGAATAGTCAAATTACGATAGATCATGTGATCGAAAAGCTGATCTCCGGGTATAGCATGGACTATGACGCCGAGCTGCTGAAGCAAGCATTCCCTTATACTCGTTTTGCGCTCATAGGTATAGAACAGTCGGTACAGCAGGATAAAGGGCGCTCCATCTCTGCCTCGGACCTATTTTCCAAGCTTACAGATCGAGTATCCTCTGCCTGTGAGCGCATCGTACTGCGACAACTGCCGTCTGATGCCTATGCGGCTGTGTTTTTAGCCAATCTTGATCCACGGGAAGTAGACGCCTGGATGGCTGCGGTTAGGGAAGTTGCTCAGGAGACAAAGCGAGTCGATCCACAGACAGGCTGGGCAGTTAGCCATTTATTTGATGAGTTCAATCAGATTAGTGACGTCTATCAGGATGAACTGCCAAAACTGCTGAGTTACCGCTTTTATTTCCCAGGAACAGCGCTGTTAATAGAAGACGAACTCCCTCAGCCTGTACAAGTGAACAGCTCGTTTAACTTAAAACAATTTACAGAAGAGATGAAGCGTGAGCATTTTGATACAGCTTTTCAGGATTTGAGGTCCTATGTAGCCGCCATGTCCGGTAACTATACCTCTACCGCTTTTGAATTCAAATCGCTTCTTGGAAATATCGTGTTCAACATTACGATTTTGCTCGGGAATCAGGGGTATGATATGAAGGAGTTGGATGCGGCGAAATATTCCTATTTCAAAACAATTAATGATGCCCCTCATGTACATGAAGCTGTGCGCCTTCTGGAGGCCTTTTTGGAGGAAGCGAACAGGCAGATCATGGCCAAGACACAGCCGGGAAGTAGCGCAAGCATGAAAAAACTGCTGGAGTATATTGAGGAGCATCATGCTGAAACACTCAATTTGACGACACTTGGGCAATATTTTCACTTTAACCCTTCCTACTTGTCCAGTTATTTTACGGCACACCATACAGAAGGTTTTAGCGAGTATCTGAACAAAATTCGGGTTGAAAAAGCCGCAGAGTTACTACGGTCGGGGACGATGTCCATTTCGGATATTAGCAGCATGGTAGGCTATTCGGACCCCAGCTATTTTACCAAAGTGTTCAAAAAGGTGAAGGGTTCCTCGCCCAGTCAGTACCGCCGGGAGCATCTCTATTAGAGAGTAAGTCACATCTGCCAGCAGAAAAGAGATTGAATATGAAAAGATATATGCATAAGATCAAATATCAAGGTCTGTTCTTCAAAATCTTTATTGTTATGGTGGTCAGCATCACTGCGGTGTCCTTGCTGACCTCTTTGGTGACAATTCGAATGTCTGAACGACTTTTTGCGGAGACATTCAGTATTACAAATGCCAAGGTACTCAGCCAGATTCAATCCAGCTTTGAATCCTTCAATGATTCCATCGTGAATGCCGTAACCCATGCTTCGGAAAATGGAACGGTCAAGAACTATCTGACTGGCGGTCAATCTGACTCGATTAACTCGGCGAGGACTTACTTCGGAATGGCACAGCAAATGAAGCAAATTAAATCGAACGTCGATGCCTATGATGTTGGTGTCGCTGTAACTGGTCTGAACGGTCGGAGCTTTTACTCTGACTCATCCTATTGGCCTGTAACTGCGGAAGAGCTTAAAAGCAGTGCGATTACAGCCCAAAGTGTAGCACGACCGGCACAGCTTATGTATCAATTGGATACTGAATTATTTCAGCAACAAATGAATACCACCGCGCAAAAGCCAACACCCTATATCATCGCCTCCAAACCATTTATGGAGCGGACCAGTGGCACCCTGTACGGCATGATCTACATCGCTATCCGAGAGCCTGAATTTCGCCGTTTCTACAACAATTTCACGAGCAACGGCAATGATGTGCTTATTTTGGACAAGTCGGGATTAATTGTATCAAGCAACCGCCAGGACCTGATCGGACAACGCTCCAGTGAGCTGCTAGGCTATGCCACAAAAATCAATGAACAGGGATTGAACTACATTAATGCGGATGTGATGAATAAGGAGAGTATCCTCCTTTCCAACTATATCCCTTCATTTGATTTTTATCTGGTGAACATGATCGACAGACAAGCCGCGATTGGGCAAATTATTGACGTTAAATCCGTTGTCTGGATCTGCATTGCCATCGTACTGATTGCTTTGGTGATCGTTTTTCTGATATCCCGTCGACTAATTCGTTCCCTGACTCGACTGGTGAAGCAAATGTCGACCATACGTGAGAAAAATTTTGATAATTATATCCCGGTAACAGGCAGCTATGAGGTTAGACAATTAAGTCATGCTTACAACTACATGTTGGATGAACTAAATGACTATATCCGTAAGCTTTTAGAGACGCAAAAAGGCCAACGAAACGCAGAGCTTGCTGCACTACAACGGCAGATCAATCCGCATTTTCTGTACAATACACTGGCTTCGATCAAAATGCTGGTACTCAAAGGAAACAAGGAAACAGCCGCCGAAACGATCAATGCGCTCATTTCCTTACTGCAAAATACAATCAGCAATGTGAGTGAAACAATCACCATCGAGCAGGAAATGGCCAACATGCAAAATTATGTGTTCATTAACCATGTGCGCTACGGGCAGCGGGTACAAGTGAATTATTTTGTATCACCCGATTGTCTGGAGTACCATGTGCCCAAGCTCATCATTCAGCCTTTTATCGAAAACTCTTTTTTCCATGCGTTTAATGAAAAAAATGTAGGCCACATCTATATATTGGTGTCCAAAACGGAGGATACATTGATCTGTGAGGTGGTCGATGATGGGGACGGTATGGATTTGGACGGGCATACGGCGCAAGACGGACTGCCGAATCCCAAGAGCAAGCGCCAACTGTTCACAGGCATCGGCATCCAGAATGTGCACAACCGCATTACCCTTTTATATGGAGAAGAATACGGCGTGACCATCTCCAGTAAAAAAGGCGAGGGCACCAAAGTGAGAATGACCCTCCCACTGATCGTAAAACCCACCCCACCTACCCCATAAAAAAATAGGCTGAACTAAACAAAGAAGGTGGAACAAGAACGGAGTGGGCGGAATGGTGCTGTACAAGCAACAGCGATGGGAAGCACCATCCGGCCGCGCAGTGGCGCTTCGTGAACAACTTTAGTTCAACCTAAAAAAAATACCTAAACCAAAATAAAATACAAATGTAAGCGGTACCTTTTTTCATAAATCATAATAATAAGACCAATCCGTATAAAGATATTCCTAACACCGACAAAGTATGGATGGTACACTAGATTTATAAATGAGGTAACCGCTTTCATTCGAGAAGTTTAGAACTAGCAAGCAACATATAAAAAAAGAATAGGGGTTGAACAAAATGAAAAAAATGACTTTCCTTCTGCTGATTGCAAGCTTGATCTTGCTATCCGCATGCTCCAGCAATTCCGAGAAAGCAGCTACAACCACAGATTCAGGCAAAAAAGAAATCACCGTCTGGGCTTGGGACCCGAACTTTAATATCGCAGCCCTGAAGCTGGCAAAAGATCGCTACGTTGCCAAACACCCAGATGTAACCGTAAACATTGTTGAATATGCTCAAAACGATATCGTACAAAAAATGAATGCCGGCCTTAACTCCGGATCTACTAAAGGATTGCCGAACGTGGTTCTGATCGAGGATTATCGGGCACAGAACTTCCTGCAAGCCTATCCCGATTCTTTCCATGATATGAGCAGCACGATCAAAGCATCCGACTTCGCTGATTATAAAATTGGACCGACTAGCTACAATGGCAAGCAGTACGGTGTTCCATTCGACTCCGGTGTTATGGGACTGTATGTAAGAACGGACTATCTGGAACAAGCCGGCTACAAAGTAGCGGACCTGACCAATATTGATTGGGACAAATTTATTGAAATTGGTAAAGCCGTAAAACAAAAAACAGGCAAAGAAATGCTGACTCAAGATCCGAATGACCTCGGTCTGATCCGCGGTATGATCCAAACCGCAGGTTCATGGTACCTGAAAGAAGACGGTAAAACACCAAACCTGGCTGGTAATCCAGCTCTGAAAGAAGCTCTCTTGACGTACAAATCCTTGTTCGACGCTAACATTGTTAAAATGAATGCCGACTGGAGTCAGTTCTTGGCCGCATTCAACAGCGGTGCAGTTGCTTCCGTACCTACAGGTAACTGGATTACACCTTCGATCAAAGCAGAAGCTTCGCAATCCGGTAAATGGGCTGTTGTTCCTTTCCCTAAGCTGAAAAATATACCTGAATCCGTGAATGCTTCCAGCCTCGGCGGCAGCTCCTGGTATGTCCTTAACTCGGACGGTCAAGATACCGCTGCTGATTTCCTGAAAGAAACATTCGGAACAGATACAGAGCTGTATCAAGATATGCTGAGCAAAATTGGAATTGTCGGTTCATTGAACGCAGCTTCCAGCGGTAAAGCTTATGACGTGGAGGATCCGTACTTCGGAGGCGACAAAGTATATAAGAAATTTGCAGAATGGACTAAACAAGTTCCAAAAGTCAATTATGGTCTGCACACGTATGCCATTGAGGATATCATGACCGTTGAAATTCAAAACTATCTGAACGGAAAAGATGTAGACGCAGTTCTGAAAGATGCTCAAGGACAAGCGGAAGCACAGCTTAAATAAGACAGTCCATCTAGCCAAGGCTAAATAATAAAACGAAAAGCACTTAAAACCTTGGGCTTGCGAGTTCAAGGTTTTATTGCTGCACAGGGAGTTGACATGGTATGAAGACAGCCGCGCCCAAAATAACTACAACACGTCTCAAAGCAGGTATGACAGGATGGTTGTTCATATCCATCGCAGTGATCATGATCGCCGCTTTTTATTTCTATCCGATGATTCAGGCGCTTATCTTGTCCTTTAAGACAGGTACAGGGTCTAATCTGAGCTTTAACGGCATTGATAACTACAAGCGACTCTTCACCGATAAAATGTTTATAACCGCCGTGAAGAATACGTTTATCTATTTAATTTTCCAGGTGCCTTTGATGGTCATTCTGGCTCTGTTCATTTCGGTATTGTTGAATGATAAAAACCTGAAATTCAAGGGCTTTTTCCGCACCGCTATCTTCTTGCCGTGTATCACATCCCTTGTAGCCTATTCCGTTGTCTTCAAGTACCTGTTCTCGTCCGACGGTCTGGTAAACTCCTTATTGCTGAATCTGCACGTGATTGGCACGCCCATCCAATGGATTACAGATCCTTTCTGGGCCAAGGTTACGATTATTATCGCGATCACATGGCGCTGGACTGGTTATAATATGATCTTTTACCTGTCCGGTCTTCAGAACATTGACAGTTCCATCTACGAAGCGGCCCGTATTGACGGAGCTTCCCCGATCCGACAGTTCTTCAGCATTACGGTTCCACTGCTTAAGCCGATTATCCTGTTCACTTCGATTACATCAACGATTGGTACACTCCAACTCTTCGATGAAATTATGAATATTACCAAAGGTGGGCCAGGGAACGCGACATCTTCAATTTCGCAATATATTTACAATCTGTCCTTCAAGTATTCATCCGACTTTGGTTATGCGGCGACCGTATCTTATTCCATCGTCATTATGATCATTATCTTGTCGATTATCCAGTTCAAAGTGGCAGGTGAGAAAAAATGATGAAAACAAAAAGAGCATTTACGTACGCCTTTCTGATCCTTGTGTCGTTCGTTTCGATTTTCCCGTTCCTGTGGATGCTATCCAGCGCCACGAACCTGTCGGTCGATGTGACCAAGGGCAAGCTGCTGCCTGGCTCCCATCTGATGGATAACATGCACAATTTGCTTGAAAAAGTGGACATCGTTACCGCACTCAGTAACTCTGCAAAAGTCTCCATCTCAACTACGCTGCTGGCTATGCTAATCGCGTCATTGGCTGGTTATGGCTTTGAAATTTACAGAAGTAAAGCGAAAGACGTTGTCTTCAATATCCTGCTGATGTCTATGATGATTCCGTTTGCGGCGATCATGATCCCGCTCTACCGGATGTTCGGCAGCATTTCTAATGTCATACCGTGGATCGGTATTGATACGCTCTCTTCTGTCGTCATTCCGACCGTAACTACGGCGTTCCTGATCTTCTTTTTCCGTCAAAGCACCAAGATGTTTCCCAAAGATCTACTGGAGGCAGGTCGTATGGATGGATTGTCCGAGCTGGGTCTGTTCTTCCGGGTATACATGCCTACAATGAAAACAACCTATGCCGCTGCCGCGATCATCACATTCATGTCCAGTTGGAACAACTACCTCTGGCCTCTGATTGTGCTGCAAACGCCGGAAAATCAAACGATTCCGCTGTTGATCTCGAACCTCGGCTCCAGCTATGCACCGGATTACGGTGTCATCATGATCGCCATTGTCCTGTCCACACTTCCGACTGCACTGGTATTTTTCCTGATGCAGAAACACTTTGTAGCGGGCATGGTGGGTTCGGTAAAATAACAGATTTCTGTGTACGTTCTTCATTTCAATTTTAAAAATAAGGAGTGTTCGCCTTGACCATCCAACCCCCTAGTCTGGACTGGCTGACCGACGTAACCAAATTTGCTGTACATCGGCTGCCCGCCTATTCCGATCACAAATATTACGCTACGCTTCAGGAAGCGGAGCAGCAAGCTGATATGGCTTGGCGTCATAGCCTGAATGGGAGCTGGAAGTTTAACTATGCAACAAATCCAGCCAGCCGTCCGGTAGAGTTCTATACTCCTGGCTTTGAGTACGGCGGCTGGAGTGATATTCAGGTGCCGGGTCACATTCAGACGCAAGGCTTTGGCCAAATGCAGTACGTGAATACGATGTATCCGTGGGACGGACATTCGGACGTTCGCCCACCCCATATTCCGGAGGATCACAACCCGGTCGGGAGCTATATCAAAAGCTTCGTTTTGCCGGAAAATATGGCTTCCGACGCGCAGCCTGTGTTCATTTCTTTCCAAGGCGTCGAGTCGGCTTTCTATGTATGGTTGAACGGACAATTTGTCGGTTATAGCGAGGACAGCTTCACGCCGTCTGACTTTGAACTGACACCGTTCTTGCAAGCTGGCGAAAACAAGCTGGCGGTAGAGGTATATCAAAGAAGTACAGGGGCATGGCTGGAGGATCAAGACTTTTGGCGTTTTTCCGGTATTTTCAGAGACGTATATCTCTATACCATCCCTACGGTTCACGTACGTGACCTGCATGCCAAGGCAGATCTGGATGCTTCCTACACACAGGGCCTTCTGGAGCTAAAATTGACCTTGGAAAAACCAGCAACTGCCTATGCAACTGTCGATGTGAAAAATGCTGTCGGCCATGTTGTAGCTTCTTTGAAAGCTGACTTTACGGATGGCACCGCTTCGCTATCAGCCACCTTGGAGCAAGTGCAGCGCTGGAGCGCGGAGAAACCCTATTTGTACACGTTGTTCATTCAAATTTATGATGCCAGTGGATCGCTCGTGGAAGTTATTCCACAAAAAATCGGCTTCCGTAAATTTGAGTTGATCAACAAGGTCATGCATTTGAACGGCAAACGTATCGTCTTTAAAGGTGTGAACCGCCATGAATTTAACGCTCGCACCGGACGTGCGATTTCCCGTGAAGATATGCTGTGGGATATTCGGACGCTCAAGCAGAACAATATGAATGCTGTCCGCACCTCTCATTATCCAAACCAGACTCTGTGGTATGAGCTATGCGATGAGTACGGAGTCTATGTAATTGATGAAATGAACTTGGAAACACACGGTTCCTGGCAAAAACTCGGTGCCGTCGAGCCATCGTGGAATATTCCTGCCAATCTGCCTGAGTGGCAAGATATCGTCATGGATCGCGCCATTTCCATGCTGGAACGGGACAAAAACCACGCGTCCATTCTGATCTGGTCCTGCGGCAATGAGTCGTATGCAGGCGAAGTGCTGCGCAATGTAGCTAACTATTTCCGAACCACCGATCCGAGCCGTCTAGTGCATTACGAAGGCGTGTTTCATAACCGTACGTACGATGATACTAGCGATATGGAGAGCCGGATGTACGCCAAGCCTGCAGATATCGAGCAATACTTAAACGATAATCCACAAAAGCCGTATATCAGTTGCGAATATATGCATGCGATGGGCAATTCCGTAGGCGGCATGCACAAGTATACCGAGCTGGAAAACAAATACGAGCTATATCAGGGCGGTTTTATTTGGGATTATATTGATCAGGCTGTTATGAAAAAAGATCGCTATGGACGCGAGTACCTCGCGATCGGCGGCGACTTTGACGACCGTGCTACAGACTATGGCTTCTGTACGGACGGAATTGTCTATGCAGATCGGAAGGTTTCGCCGAAGATGCAGGAGGTCAAATTCCTGTATCAAAATCTGAAGCTCACCCCGGATCGCAGCGGTGTAACCATTCGCAATGAAAACCTGTTCGAAGGAACGGGGGACTACGAGCTTGTATACAGCCTGCTGCATGAGGGCCAAGAGATCGCACGTAATGCCATTCATGTGGATGTGGCGGCTCAGACCGAAGCGTATATTCCACTGACGTTCCCAAGCACAGACGAGAAGCCCGGTGAGTACGTCATTCACACCGCTCTGGTTTTGAAGGAAGCGACGCTCTGGGCTGAGGCTGGACACGAAGTGGCCTTCGGACAGCATATTTTCATCGTGGAAGATCCAAATCCGCTGCAGCTCCCTACGGTCGGTGCCTTACGAGTGGTGCATGGCGATGTAAATATTGGCGTTCACGGTGCAGATTTCAGTATCATGTTCTCCAAAGGAGCAGGTAGCCTGACTTCACTTCGCTACGCCGGACGTGAGATGATCGCTACACCTCCTGCTCCATTGTTCTGGCGGGCGACCACAGACAATGATCGGGGAACCGCACTGGGCTTTGAAGCCGGTGGCTGGTTCGCTGCAAGTCTGACACGTAAATGCGTGGGCATCGAGGTCACGGAAGAGCAGACAGACCGTGTAACTGTTGCATTCCGCTACACGCTGAGCATTCATACGGACGCACAGGTAACGGTAGCCTACACCGTCTTGGCAGATGGCAGTCTGAACGTAAAATCGACTTATGAAGGCGTCTCAGGACTGCCTAACCTGCCGATCTTTGCCCTTTCGTTCAAGGTTCCGGCAGACTACCGCCATCTGGACTGGTACGCGATGGGACCGGAAGAGAATTACATCGACCGTGCCTTTGGCGCGAGACTAGGCGTATTCCGCAACGAAGCTGCGGATAACGTATCCGGGTATGTCGTGCCGCAGGAATCCGGCAATCGTACAGGCGTGCGCCGTGTCGATATTACCGACGATTCCCAGCGAGGCATTCGCATTACTGCACCTGCCACCGCGCCTGTGGAATGTAATATTTCGCCGTATACAGCGTTTGAGCTGGAAAGTGCCTACCATCTATATGAGCTACCCAACGTGTACTATACCGTTGTCACCGTAGCTGGCAAGCAAATGGGCGTAGGCGGCGACGATAGCTGGGGAGCCCCGGTACATGAAGAATACCAAATTACAGCCGATCAAATGCTGGAATTCGAGTTCACCGTGCAGCGGATATAAATAAACTCCCCGTATAGGCAAGTATATATAACAAAAGCCCTTCCGCTGCTTCCCTGATGGAAAGCCAGAAGGGCCTTTGCATTTTATCATTCCAATCATACTGTCAGCAGAAAATAAAGTCCTAGGTTTTCGTTGTTTCATTGAATCAACGTTTCCCGTTAGTTCATGGATTAATATACAACTAAAATCCAAACTCTGTTACTCTTTCAAGCCACTCACGCATAAGTGACTCAAATAATAGAACCTGTTCAATCTGAAGATTATGCCCTGCTCGATCTAAAACGGCGAAGGTTGCTCTAGGATAATTATCTAAAATTCTAAAAGCATCTATGTAACCAACGACTGCATCTTGTCGCCCAAGAGTAAATACTGTTGGTTTATCAAAAACTAATTTATCTATATTGGTGGAAAACCCATAGTTTCTTTGAATCTTGCTAAGAAAATCGTAGTCAGCGATCTTACAACCTGCCACTATCTCTTCAGAATACCTTTTCCAATTATATTCATTGAGAACGACTTGATTTGCGCTAAAATCACTTATTTGCTCTTCACTTAAGGTGCCCATAAACTCGCGATCACAATGAACAACAAAATGCTCGGGCAGTATTCTTCTTTTGTGTTCAGGAATAATTAATGGACAAATCAGAGCAGCTCCACCAATACGATCTTTATGTCTATTAATTATTCCCCTTGTAATATATCCACCGTACGATTCGCCTGCTATGAGATAATCCTCGTTTGGGACAAGAGTTTCAATAAAATTTATAACTGCTTCTAGCATATCATCTGAATTACATATTTGATCGTAATCCTTTGTTTGTCCCATTCCAGGCAGGTCAAGATAGATACGACGCCAATCGGAATTACCTTCAAATATCGGTTCCATGCACCCACTCATTAACCGATGGTCTGGTGTAAAACCATGAATCATTATAATCGGTTTGCCTGTACCAATTTCCTCGTAATATATATTGGCATTCTTGACTTTACAATATGGCATACAGACCCTCCAAAATTGAGTTATTTATAAAATTCTTACACCAAAGAAGAATCTACATTGTTTTATCAAGCAAACCAGATCTCCGGTTCGTTTTGATTATATACTCATATATAACACATGTAAAGAACGCTTGTTCCCTTTTCTTATTTCTAGAGTTAAACTAATCTGCCCGTAAGCTGAATGAAACAACGTCCGTTTAATACTTTATTTTCCCAGTCTAGAACTTTAGCTAGCTCGTAGCTAGATTGACATATGTTCGCGTGAAGTCAAGGTTTTGCAAGTCTCTTTGATCTATAAAAAATTCCAAATACCCTGCGTCCCACCAGCACATACCAACCTCGTCCAAAGAAGAGACCGAGAGCAGAACATGCCAATTTTCCGAAGCCTGATCGTGCTTTTCCCGATTCGTTTGATATTCTTGTAGCTGAGGCAGCACTTCGGATCGTAAATGCTCCGCATAATCCGTACTTCCCCTATGCGTAGCTTGCTCGATTTCCTTATGAATCTGACTCTCACTCTTATGCCAGTTAAACAGAAGACCCTCAAGCCCGTTTCGGCGTAGATAAGCATCCCGCCGGGTGTTCCCTGCAAAAGATTGATGCTGCCCCCACACCGTGTCACTTTGTTCACATACAAGCTCATACAGCTCTTCGTACTGATCTACAAGAATATCTCCTAGCTCACCCTCCGACCGAAGGGTAATAATCGGCTGAAAGGAAATCGCATAGGCGGTGAAATCTCGTTGCTCTGCCGAAACCTCTACGCACCCAGCGGGCGGTAATGTTTTCTGCAAAGCGCTGCTGTCACCGTTATAGTAAAAGATTTTATGGTCAATATCATAGGCGGGCTCATCCAGCCCAAGAAAAAAGTATAGTATGCCCTGATGAGGCAATCCCTCAAATGGTGAAAAAGGCAGCTCACTCAAATTAATTTGAGCAATAAACGTATAATATTCCCCGTCTAAATTACAAGGCCACTCTATCGTGGGTGGCAGATCTGGATAGCCGGCGATCCGACTATTTCCAATGTGTTCGTAGTTTTCCTCATGCTCCACATGAAATTGTATAGCAGCTTGAGCTTCCTGATGAATCTCTTCTTTTAACTCTTCATCCAGTGAATACCCTTCCAGTATTCGAGTCAGTTCATCCTTTAATGGTGGTTGTAGCATCTCGCTCGCCCCTTTTTCATCAAGTAATAACATAGCCTGCTACCATTTAAACCCTTCCCTCAGATTACCATATTAAGTGACTCCGTCAATTGACCAAATACTGCACCAGTTGCCTCCTATGGACGGTGGCACCCAACTTTTAGTAGAAATGCACTAGACATTGTTCATAAATGTTTTGTGATAGGCATTCCGGTATTGGGAAGGAGTCATGTGGGCTCTCCTTTTGAACAAACGCATAAAATACTTCTCATCGGTATAGCCTGCCTCTTCGGCAACCTGCTTAATGCTCATATCTGTACGGGAAATCAACTCTTTGGCTTTGTTGATACGAATACTGTGAATGAACTCCAAGGGGCGCATACCTGTGTTTTGCTTGAACAAACGAGAGATATAATCCTTGTTATAATTGAATTTTCGAGCTAAATCCGTCACGGTCAGCGGCTCTTCGGCATGAATTCGGGTCCACTCAATAATTTTGTTAAAACTCACATTCCCCTGTGAATGAGCAGGATTGGAAAGCAAGCGGCTAAGCGCCAGTTCTGATATCTCGATCAGCAGCGAGGTGAACAAATAATTGGCACTGTGATACGTAAGATAATGTGAGTTGGCTACATGCAAAATCTGATTGACGATAATATGAATCCGATCTCCGTTGTCTGCCTGTACACTTTGCGGTAAATAGATATCACGCATCACACCGTGACGCTGCAAAAGCCCATCCAAAGCACTTGTTTCCTGCTTCATTTCCTCATTAGATAGTACATTCGGGATCATGGGAACATCGAAATGAAACCAATAAAATTTCACGCCCGGCAACGATTCCCGGTATCCTTTATGCGTACGACCGGGGTAAAGCAATAGAATATCTCCCTCGCCTACTTCAAAGTCATCCCGTTCCTCTCGTATATATACCGTCTCTTGGACACCCAGGATCAGCTCAAAATTATCAATGGAGCGACTCATATGCTTCCAAGGCACCTCGGAAACAAACTCGCCTGCCGAGATCAGTTGGATCGGAGCATCTACATTTACTTTTAGATAGGTCATGTTATCGCCTCTTTAGATTCATGTTCGGATTTGTCCACCCATTGTATGGTTAAGCTACTGACATACCGCGATTCCAATGCTAATGTAGTGGAGAAATATACACTTTCATCTTAGCTAAGGAGCGATGATTTTGAAAGCTAAAGCTTTTGACTTGCATAAAGTAAGAATTGATTCCAGCCCACTTTTACATGCGATGGAATTGAATACGGCCTACCTGCTGAGTTTGGAACCCGATCGTTTATTATCGCGCTTTCGTGAATATGCGGGACTGGAGCCCAAAGCGGCTCACTATGAAGGCTGGGAAGCGCGTGGCATCAGCGGACATACACTCGGTCACTACCTGTCCGGCTGTGCACTGATGTTTGCCTCCACAGACGACGAAAGACTGTTGGAACGCGTGAACTATGTAGTCGACGAACTGGAAATATGCCAAAACAGTCATGGGAACGGATACATTTCCGGCATTCCACGTGGGAAAGAGATTTTCGAGGAAGTAAAAGCCGGAGATATCCGCTCCCAGGGCTTTGATCTGAACGGTGGTTGGGTGCCACTATATACCATGCACAAACTTTTTGCGGGCTTGCGTGATGCACATCTGCTGGCGCATCATCCCAAGGCCCTGTCTATAGAAATCAAACTCGGCAACTGGCTGGAGGATGTACTTCAAGGACTGGACGATGATCAGGTGCAGCAGGTGCTGCATTGCGAGTTTGGCGGTATGAATGAGGTTCTAACGGATCTGGCGGAACATTCGGGAGAAGAACGCTTTTTGAGTCTGGCGGAACGCTTTTATCACGGAGAGGTGTTAAATGATCTCGCAGATAGCCAAGATACGTTGGCAGGGCGACATGCCAATACGCAAATCCCCAAAATCATTGGCGCTGCACGGCAATTTGAAATGACGGGGAAACCGCAATATGCGGACCTATCTCGCTTTTTCTGGGATCGGGTGGTTCACAAGCATTCCTACGTGATCGGCGGCAATAGTTATAATGAACATTTTGGTGAACCTGGGAAGCTGAATGACCGTTTGGGCGAAGGTACCTGTGAAACTTGTAACACCTACAATATGCTGAAATTAACAAGACATATGTTCGAGTGGGACGCCTATGCAGCCTATGCCGACTACTATGAACGAGCGATGTTCAATCATATTCTAGCTTCACAGCAGCCTGTAGATGGACGTGTGTGCTATTTTGTATCGCTGGAAATGGGAGGACACAAGTCCTTTAATTCTCAATATGAGGATTTCACATGCTGTGTCGGGTCCGGTATGGAAAGTCACTCCATGTACGGCACTGCAATTTATTTTCACACGCCAGAAGCGATCTATGTCAATCAATATGTCCCTTCTACCGTGACATGGGACGAGATGGGCGTACAGCTCAAACAAGACACTCTCTTTCCGCAAAATGGACGGGGAACGCTGCGCGTTATCAGCAAGCAGCCCAAATCCTTCGCGATCAAGCTAAGATGCCCGCATTGGGCGGAGCAAGGGATGCTGATTAAAATCAACGGGGAAGAGTACGTCACAGAGGCCTGTCCTACCAGCTACGTTGTAATGGAACGGGAATGGAGCAATGGGGATACGATCGAGTACGATATTCCTATGACCGTGAGAGTCGAGGAAATGCCGGATAATCCACACCGAATTGCTTTTATGTACGGCCCGCTTGTACTGGCTGGGGACCTTGGCCCTGTTGAACAGGAGTCCAACGAGGAACGTCTGCTTGCGTCTGTTCTGATCGGATCGACCGATTCCCTGACAACGAAGCTGATTGCTGACGGGAACGAGCCTAATACATTCCATATGACCGACTTAGGCTATATCGGAGACTTGCAGCTTCGTCCGTTTTATCAGATGTATGATCGTTCATATACCGTCTATTGGGATCTCTTTTCCAAGGACGAATGGACAGCAACCGAGGCAGAATATCGTACCGCGTTAGCGTATCAGCTAGAGCTGGAACGACTTACAGTGGACGTTGTGCAGCCTGCCGAAATGCAGCCTGAACGGGATCATGCCTTTACTGGAGAGCATGTAGGTCTAGGGTCCATCTATAACCGCAAATATCGCGATACCTGGCCTGGGGGCTGGTTCTCTTTTGTCATGAAGGTGCTTCCGGATGAGCCTGTCCAATTGGCGGTTACTTATTTGAAGGACTTGAGCCGTCCCCATAGTGACTTTGACATCACTGCGGATGGCCTGATTTTAGGGGAAGGCAAGCTGGAGTCTGAGGAAATGAATAAATTCGAAACGTTCGTCTATGAGCTTCCTCTATCTGTGACGAACCACAAGAATGAAGTTACGATTCAATTCAAGGCCCATCCACAAGGCAAAGTGGCGAAAGTAGCTGGATTACGAGTGATTAGACACTCTATTGTATGATCAAATTATCTATATAAATCTACTATTCCGCCTACTGCGTTTTGATGTTCGTTTTTTAAAGGAAGTTTATAAAACAACAAGCAGACGCTTCTATAAGCTGTCTGCTTGTTCCACTTACTTCCTTATAACTTCGATTCATCGTCATTGCTTCATGTTCACTTCACAGCATGTTCATTTCGCGGAAACTGTCTCTAATCTTGCGCAGCTCTTGCTGTGCTCGACCATAGCGGGAAGCGTAGGTCCAAGCAAGCACTTGATGATAATGCGAAGGTGTTTCAATCGTGGTCACGTTATACATGGCCAGATTCCCATCTATTTTTCCTTTTAGGGTAAACTCAATGGCAGGATATCCGTTCACCACCATATCTGAAGCGGTCCCCAATTCAGGGTCCGTAATTCCTGACACCAAATGATCCTCAATGATTCCTTTATATTCTTGAAGAGTCATACTGCTGTCAAAATCGCTTTTCGGTTCAGACAATACAATCAGATATCTTTCGGTAAATTCATTTTTAATGGCGATGTCCGCATCCTCATTAATCCTATTATCTCGTGACCAATTCCAGGGAGCCGTAACCGCAAACTGGCTATCCTTACTGGTAAATACCTCAGGCTTCATGATTTGCGTAATGAGCGTAGAAATTAAAGATACAGCAAAGACAATTGAAATGATCGTCGTCAGGATGATTGCTCCTGCAATAATTCCGGTTTTCTTTCTGCCCACCTTTCCCAAATCCCTTACCTTAACCACATATGTATTCGCAGCCATATCTCCAATCCGTTGTTTCCGAGGTGTCACCAGCACACATATACCGGCGGGCAGTCCCATGAAAAGCAGCGGATTCGTATCCACCAGATGTATGAGAGTGCGGATCAAGGATTTAACCATGCCTGGCGGCCTTCCTTCTCCATTCACAACCTGAATACGAAGTACAAACTTGCCCAGCGTATAACCTGTAAGTCCTTCCAGTAACAGATAATAGCAGAAGGAGCCGATCAGGAAGAGCATCACTACCATACCCATATTTGGGGTTTCCGCTTCAGCTACTTTTTCCGCTGTAAAATATACCAGCCCTCCGTACCCAAAGACGATAAGAATGAAGTCAATCATCCAAGCCGCCCATCTTCTGAAAAAGATAGAGGCACCGTATGTTTCTGATAATACTGCCATCTTATCCGGTTCTCGTCGCTGATAACCGCCATTCCTCACAAATTCTCCCGGAGCTACTGTAGATGGATTTTTCAATAAATTAGGTTCTTCCAAATGATACACCCCTGATGTCAATTTAATCCTAGTTAAGTATAGCATCCTTTTTCATCCAATGGAGCAAGCCTGACAGTGCACTGGAGTAAACCGAATCCCGCCGATGAACAAACCACACCTCTAATTTACGATATTCCTCAGGTAAACGATGAGAAGCAATACTTCCCGCCTCCTCTGCCTTTGCAATCGACGATTGTGGCAGCATGGACACTCCCAGGCCAGAAGCTACACCACCCAAAATGACTTCCAATGTCCCAAACTCCATAACCTGATACGCATCCACACCTGCTTCGCTCAGAAAGCTTTCCGCTCTTGTACGATGCGTGCAGCCTACGTCGAAGAACAGCATAGGCTTGGCAAGCAACTTGCTCATATCACTTTCTCCCGGTTCCGAGATGAGTACCAACTCCTCTTCAAACGCCGCAACATGCTCTATATGCGGATCATCGACGGGGCCATAGACGAACGCTCCATCTAATTCGTAATTTAATACCTTTTGTACGAGATCATGGGTGCTGCCTGTCATAAGCGATAGATGGACATCAGGATATTGAGCGTGATATTCCATCAATAAAGAGGTCAGATGCGTAACCGCCGCCGTCTCAATCGAGCCCAGTCGCAAAGGTCCCGCGGGCTGGTCTGAATATTGAGTGGACTTTACAGCCTCGTCCAGCAAGGTCAGTATGGTATCCGCATATTTCAGCAGATTCTCTCCTGCTGGCGTTAACGTCATTCCCCGGTTAGTTCGGCGAAATAGCGGTACGTTCAATTGTGCCTCAAGCTGCTGAATCCGCGAGGTCACATTGGACTGTACATAATTCAAAACTTGCGCAGCCTTCGTGATACTGCCCTCGCGAGCGACGGCCCGAAAAATTTTCAAATCACTGCTTTCCATGTATACGTCACCTGCTTGGTATGATCATTTGTGATACTCACGTTCGATTTTGTTCATTTTACCGGATGCTTGCCGCTCTGTACAATTCAATATACATGCAATTGCATCTAAATTCGCACCACGGGAGGTTTTAAAATGAAAGCCGTGATACATGCCAGCAAAAACGGCCCTGAGGGTCTGATGTATACAGACGTTACGGACAGACAGCCAGGGAACGATGAGGTGAGGGTAAAACTCAAAGCCGCAGGCTTGAACCATCGAGACTTATTCCTCATGGCAGATCGAGCTGCCAACGATGCTCCACTCATTCTCGGATCCGATGGAACAGGTGTGATCGAGGCTGTGGGTGCTGGCGTCCCAACCTCGCTGGTAGGCACCGATGTAATGATCAATCCCTGTATCGGATGGGAGAATACGCATCATGTTCCCTTAGTTCCAGCCATTCTGGGCGGACCTTCGGACGGGACATTCGCTGAATCGGTTATCATCCCCGTCCAAAATGCCGTCAGCAAGCCAGCATACCTTTCATGGGAAGAAGCAGGGGTACTGCCTTTGTCTGCTTTGACCGCTTACCGCGCGCTCTTCACAAGAGGCCAATTGCAGGAGGGTGAGCACGTCCTCATTCCCGGTATTGGCGGTGGTGTAGCCACGTATGCCATGCTTATGGCTTTAGCGGCAGGTGCACGGGTCAGCGTCACATCACGCAGCGAAGCAAAGAGGCAGGCTGCCCTCGTCCATGGCGCTAATCATGCATTCGACAGCCATAGCGGATGGAAAGAAAATATGAACGGAGACACCGTAGATCTGGTCCTTGACAGTATCGGTCCTGCTACGTTCGATAAATATTTAGATGTCCTCAAGCCAAACGGTCGGATTGTTACATTTGGCGCAAGCTCAGGAGATCAAGTAGAGATTCCACTGCGGTCTATATTTTTTCCTCAAATCAGTATCATCGGCACCTCTATGGGCAGTGGCGAGGAATTCGCAGCTATGCTTCAGTTCATGGAGCGCCATGCACTCCATCCGATTATAGATAGCGTATTTCCTCTACAAGACACAGCAAAAGCCTTCCACCGTATGCAGCAGGGAGCGCAGTTAGGCAATATAGGAATCAGGATAGAGTAAGGAGTCTAAACGAAGTATAGGAATGGAAAAAAATCCACTACCGTAAAATGCCTTCATCCAGAAGTCAATTTTATGGTAGTGGACCTATTTAGTCGATCAAACGATGCTGGACCCATTTGTTGCCCCGGAAGCGCCAAAGGAAAACGAGTCCCCGCACGCCCCATTCAATATCCATAGCCAACCAGACACCAACAATCCCCAAGTTGAACACAATGCCCAAAATATACCCGAGCACCACCCGACACAACCACATGGACAGCATTGAGGTGAGGGACGTAAATTTTGAATCACCTGCTGCCCTTAGTGCAGAGGGTGTGATAAAGGCAATGGACCAGAGCGGAATCTGGGCCAACGTATTAATCAGTATGACAACAAATATGTCATCTACGATTTCGGCAGGCGGATGAAACAGCCCCACCATCGGCTCAAACAAAGGCATCAGGATTAATCCCATTACAATAAACGAACAAGACGACAGCCAAATAAACGATTTGGTAAACTTGCGGGCATCCTCGACATTTCGACGTCCCATGCATTGACCGACCACGGTTACAATCGTAAGAGCCAAAGCATTCGCAGGGATTTGGAACACGTTAGCTAGGGATGAGCAAATGGCATTCGTCGCCAACGCATTGGTTCCCAGACTCACAATGAAAATTTGGGTTAAAATTTTCCCCCCATTAAAAAACATCTGCTCCGCTGCAAAGGGAAGCCCGATAAACAAAATCTTTTTAAGCATGGCCAGATTAAAGTAAAGCATATCTCTAAGCTGAACACGCAAGTCATCATCTACCCTGACCAAATAGATCAGCGCGCACACTGCTCCTGCATATCTGGACACATTGACGGCAATCGTCATGCCCAGCACACCCATATCCAATACATTAATGAATACCACATTGAGGAGCACGTACGAGAGGTTCATGATGAGAGAAAGAGCCAGCGATGCCCTCGTCTTCCCGATCCCCCTCAGCGCTCCACACACCGCCTCAACGATTGCAATCCCCACAAAAGACATACAACTTCCCAGTAGATATACCTTACCGTTAGCTAATACATCAGGCGAGGCGGAACCAAACAGAACACTCAAAATCGGATTGTACAACACGATCATAAACAAACTGATACATAAGGCCAGCAAGGAAACGGAGGAAATGGTACCGGATGCGGCTTTAGAAACCATGAGGTCGTTACCGCTCCCCTTATACTGTGCCACGACAACCGTTCCCCCGGTAGACACTGCGACAAACACATTAATCAGAAAAATATTCAAAGAATCAATCATATTTACGGCACTGACTGCCGCCATCCCCGACGAGCTAATCATAGCCGTGTTCACCAAATTAAGACCCACGATAAAAGCCTGATCAATCAGCAGCGGGATAAACAGCGCAATCATCTGTCGATAATCAATAGACTCTCCTGAAAAATGCTTATTCAGAAAGCCATGTGTTCTCATCCTTACACTCAGTTGACTCATATCATCACATTCTTTTTCTCAAATTGAAAAAAACCCTTCAACAGAAGAGCCTTCATGGCGAAAAAATGTATAAAGTTGCAAGGCTAGATGTGTCTAGTTCTTGATTCTGTACACTTTTCTCTACATAGAAGTATTGCTCCAAAAGAAAATCCTGTCAATGGTCTTGCTCACATTTGAATAGAAAATAACAGAAAAACCTGCTCAGCTCAGTGAACAGGTTTTGCAGCAGTATTATAATGCCTTAATATGTCATTAAAACCTTGTTAAAAGAATGTCTATGATCTTCTCGCAATCAAATCTTGTTGAATAGAAGCTTCATTCTTTTCGAATTTTTTATAAAAAAACATAGGAATGATCCCGATCAAGAAGATGATAAATGGCAGCCAGATAAAGCTGAACTGAATGCCAGACAACGCCGTAGGGGTTTGAACTTGCCCAGCGATGTAACCGGTGCTGCCCATAATCCATGCTGGCAATAATCCGCCAATTCCGCTACCCGCTTTAATACAGAATGCGCTTCCAATAGAGGTCAGGAAGCCACTTGCCCGAATACCATTTTTCCATTCCCCATAATCGACTGTATCTGACAACATCGCAAACGGCATAGAACATGCAAAGCCTGATCCTAACGCACCAATAATCCAGCCGATAATAATGAGAGTTAAGTCTGTACTTCCCATTAAAATCACGACTTGACCCAGCGCAGCTAATATCAATCCGATAATCATAATCGCATTTTTACTTAATTTTCTGGAAAAAAACGGAATCAGAACCATCGAGATCAACTGTAAGGAGGTCAGTCCATTGATTAAAGGTACTAAGTCCTTACTGTCCAGATTGTATTGCAGATAAAAGATGAGCGTTGCTGAACGAATATTCAAACCGATCCAGTAACACAAGTTGGCAGCTACAACGAGCATCCAGGGCCAGTTTCGTTTGATCGCTGTGAAGCTTTTAGCAATGGGAACGGACTTCGTTTTCACTGCTGCATTTTCTCGCAAATCGGCAAACGCTATGAGAAACATAATAATCGCCATGATTCCAAATAAAACAAGCGTTAAGGAAAATCCTTTTTGATCATTCCCCTGTCCAAAGAAAGCAACCAAAGGTAACGTAAACGTCGTGGCGATGAAGAAGCCCACATTCCCCCCTACCATGCGGAAGGAGTTCAAGACGACGCGTTCATTAGAATTGGTGCTCAGGTTAGGCAGAATAGACGTAATCGGCGTACTAATTCCTGTGTACAGGATGCCGGCTATGATATACGTAATGGCGGCATATGCAATTTTGCCCGACTCACTCCAATTGGGCGTCGTAAACGTAAGGACCATGAACACAGCGAACGGGATTGCTAACCATAGAAAATAGGGTCTGCTCTGGCCGTATTTTGACTTCGTTCGATCAATCAGGATGCCCCAAATCGGGGCATCAATAGCATCAATAAAACGGGTGATAAATAGTAATGTCCCGGCAATCCCGATAGAAAGACCGAATACATCTGTATAAAAATATAATAGATAACTGGAAATGACACAGTACAACAGATTGCCGGCCGTATCCGTTAATGAATAGCTGATTTTACGATGAAAAGGAACGGTACTGGTTGCCTTTTCCGGTGGTTCTGTACTCACAATTCTCGTACTCATGATCTTTCCTCTCCCCATGCGAATGAATTATGATTCATAAACCCATACACGCATTTCCCCTTTAGCCCGATTGCACCAGGCGTAGTAAGGAATGGCGGTAATTTGTTGAGGAACAAATTCAGGGGGCTCCGAGCTGTATAATGCATTCGAATTTTTTACCCGGTGTCCCTCTATGGTCAGCTTTACAATGCCACCCAGCAGGTTTCCGCTGAACTCTTCCGTAATAAGACTATCCTTCGTCAATCTTAATCCTGCCAAATTCGCTCCATTATCCACTTCTTCCAGGCAAAACACGACTGGTCCGCGTTGGAGAGCAATTTGCTGCTGGTTCATGGAGACCAGCGGATTGCTCCGAATGCGCTCAACCGGCATAGCCAAATGCAGGGTAACTACATCTCCGTCCTTCCAAGTACGCTGAATCTCGATATAGCCTTTTTCCAGACGATCTAATGATATGGTTTCCCCATTCACCTTTACCTCTGCCTGCTTGCACCACCCTGGAATTCGCAGTGCCCATTTAAAGGGAGTTGGCTCTGTTACATGGATCGAAAAGATTAGATCCGCATCCCATGGATAATGATGAGTTTGTGTAATTTCAACCTCATGACCAGATAAAGTCATGTTCACCTTGCTGGCAATGTACAGATGCGTATACAACGTATCGTCCGTTTGGGTGTACATATTGTCCTCAACCGATGCAATCATTCGTGCCAAATTGGGCGGACAGCAGGCGCAGAAAAACCATTTTTGCCGTTCTGTTTTTACATGCTCTTGATCTTTTCTGGATTTTTGAAAGGGATTAACCTCCAACGGATTCACGTAGAAAAATCGTTTCCCGTCCAGGTCCATCCCACTAATCGTCCCGTTGTATAGCGCACGCTCCAGCACATCGGCATATTTCCGGTTCGGCGCTAAGCGCAACATACGATTGGCCCAAAAGGCCAGCCCTACAGAGGCGCAAGTCTCACAGTACATGCTGTCATTAGGAAGATCGTGATGGCAAGTGAACGCTTCCGCGTTTACAGTAGAACCGATCCCTGCGGTGATGTACATTTTGTGATTCGTGACATCATCCCACAGCGTTTCACAGGCTTGTAACAGGGAAGCATCCCCTGTTTTCGCGGCCAAGTCCGCCATCGCAATATACAGGTACACCGCTCTTACTGCATGGCCGACTGCCTCTTTTTGTTCCCGCACAGGTTGGTGTGCTTGCTGGTATTCGAAGCCTAAGCCAAAATTAATGTTGTTCTCATCATTCCAGGTGGGCTCTGTTTGAATATGTTTTCTCTTTTCTTGTTCCTCTGCAAAGTAAATAGGATGCTGTCCCCGCTGTTCAATAAAATATTGCGCTAATTTGAGATATTGATCCTTTGCCGTTACGTCGTATAATTTGATCAAGGCCAACTCAATTTCTTCATGTCCCGGGTAGCCTTTCCGTTTCCCTTCTTCCGTACCAAAAATCTGCTGAATCAGGTCTACGTATTTCTCCATAATGTGAAGAAACTTCGTTTTGCCCGTCGTTTCATAATAAGCAACAGCCGCTTCTATAAAATGCCCTGCACAATACAGCTCATGGTTGTCTCTTAGGTTCGTCCAGCGATTGTTGGGTTCCTTAAGCAGATAGTACGTATTCAGATACCCATCCTCAGCTTGAGCTCTTCCCAACAATTCAATCACTTCATCAGCCCGCTCCTCAAGCACAGGATTCGGATGGTCCCTTAAGCTAAAGGCAACTGTCTCCAGCCATTTGGCAAGATCACTGTCCTGGAAAACGGTTCCATAATACTCCCCACTGGATTCCCCGGCTGCAATCCTAAAGTTTTCAATCGCATGACTGGGTTCTGTATCTGGTAATTCATCATTTAATGCTTTCCACTGATAAGGAATAACCTCTTCCGCCACAACCTGCTTATACTTTTTCCAAAATAAATCGTCAACGATGACATGCTTAACTGGCTTTGCCGTTTTCATTGGATAAACATCCCTTCCTGTAAATAGAACGCTTTCATTTTTTGAAAAATAAGGATAAAGTATTGATAATATCGTACAAGCTAACCTGAGTTCCCCTTGCTACAGTCCTTATTTTATCAACCTGAATTTATAAAAAAAATCGCGATCTTTAACTAAAACTTATACGATTTCACACACAAAGGAGCTGGCTTCCATGAGCAAAACAGACTTTCTATCATTCCTTGTTCCTCCACTGCCTTATTTCATTGAGGGGAATTTTACTACATATCAAAAAGGGGATTGGCACCCGAATAGGTATAATCTGGGTTATTTTGACGTAATAATCATTAAAGAAGGATTGCTGCACATTGGTGAAGAGGACGAAGTGTGGAAGGTAACTGAAAATTACGCTCTCATTCTTGAACCGGATAAACATCATTTTCCCATTGAGGCATGTACAGAACAAACCTCCTTTTACTGGTTCCATTTTCAAACCAATAGCATGTGGTGCGCACAATCCTCGTCCAATCCTATTATACCCAGCACTCCCATTCCCGAGCTGCATTTTCATTCAGAACATACGACCATTCATTTGCCTAAAATTCAAAAAGTGGTGAATCCACATGAGCTATTTTCGAAATTAGACTATTTACTAGCCTCTACTTTAAAACCTAGAAAACTGGCACTCTGGGAGGCCCAACAGACGTTTGTGAATGTTTTTCAGAGTTTGGAGTATGATCAGAATAATAAAGACAGCTCCTCTAAGTTGGCGGAACAGATCGAAATATACCTAAAACAGAATTACAAAAATACAATCACCAATAAAGATTTGGAGACCCATTTTCACGTACATCAGAACTATCTCGCTAGATGTATGAAGGTCGCCTTCCAGCGCACACCGCTTGAATATTTAATGGATTATCGACTGGATCAAGGGCGTAGTCTTTTGCTACAAACCGACTGGTCTGTCCAACAAATTACCGAGGAAACGGGTTTCTCCCAAGCAAGCTATTTCTCCAAATGCTTTAAAGAAAAATTCGGAATGTCTCCGAAGAATTACAGACAGCAATACTGGAAACCAGTTCACTGATTGCTTACATCATCTTTATATTCCCTTTACATTTTCATTGTTTTCTTTTGATATTCTCGCTTTATACTGAGTCGGTTATATCATTTGCACTTCAGAAAAGGGGCATACATATGAAGTCAACTAAACTCGCATTATTAGCCATGTTAACGGGGGTTCTGATATCACCAGAACTGACCCATGCGGCAAACATTCAGCCGTCCGGGTATGCACCACTACGAACACAGGCAGATAAAATGGGGGCGACCATTACATGGGATAGTGATGACCAGTCTGTTTTGGTCAAACTGAAAAATGGCATTGTCGGAACCTTTACAGTTGGTGAGAAGGAATATCGTCTAGCTGGACTAACCGGAAAAGCGGACCAGGAAATTAAGATGATGAATGGAACTGTATATCTTCCTACAAAACTTCTTACAGCGCTTGAAGCAGAGAACAACAAATATGCAGATCCTAAGGACGCAGTTCCCACCTATAAAGTGATTCCCTCTGCCGAAACAGAAGCTGTGGAGGATGGAGAAGACGCAGCCGACGACCCTGCCATCTGGCTCAACCCGGTCGATCCAGAAAAAAGTAGAATTTTAGCAACTAATAAAGGCGGCGGGATTTTAGTCTATGATCTGGAAGGCAAGCAACTGCAAAACATGAAGGTTGGAAAAATGAACAACGTGGATCTTCGTTACGGTTTCACCTTGGGCGGCAAAAAAATCGATATCGCAGGCGCAACCAATCGAACCAACAACACGATCGATATCTTTGCCATTGATGGTGCTTCAGGAAAGCTGACCAACGTGGTTGGCAAACCCATTAAAGCATCTATGAAAGAAGTATACGGATTCAGCCTATACCATAGCCTCAAGACAGATAAATTTTACGCGCTCGTATTGGGCAAAGAGGGTGAATTTGAACAATATGAGCTGACTGATGACGGAAGCGGCAAAATTGCAGGTAAGCTTGTCCGCCAGTTCAAGCTGGCTACGCAATCCGAAGGCATGGTTGCTGATGATGAATATGGTACGATCTACATCGCTGAAGAGGATCACGCCATTTGGAAGTATAGTGCCGAGCCAGACGGTTCTTCCGAGCCACTGCGACGTGTGGATATTGCAGATGGGCGCAGACTTCACGATGACATAGAGGGACTTACATTGTATTACGGTAAAGATGGCAAGGGATATCTCATGGCCTCCAGTCAAGGAAACAGTAGCTATGCGATCTATGAACGACAAGGCGACAATGCATATATAAGCAACTTTACGATCAGCGCAAGCCCAACCGTTGACGGTACGTCTGTCACAGACGGTATTGATGTTCTTGGCTACGGGTTAGGTAGGAATTTCCCTCATGGTATCTTCGTTGCACAAGATGACGAAAATCTCCAAAATGGGAAAAAGTTGAATCAGAATTTTAAAATGGTACCCTGGGAGCGAATCGCTACGGGAGCCCCTACCCCGCTAACGATAGACGATGGCATTAACCCACGTGAATTGGTGAACAGAAGCACGCAGTAATGCCTGTCGGGGAAATCAACTCAACATTCCGGCTCTATTCATAAAAAAAGAGGTGTTCCAAAAGCCATAAAACGGCTACTTGGGACACCCCTTTTTGTTTTTAAGCGGAAAAAGGTTTAAGATCCAGCACCAACACATTTACCGAGTTGGCTGGTAAGTCTAAGAGAACAGAATCCGTCTGAAGCGTGATCTGCTGTTCGGTAGGCACTACCTTCTCATCATTCTTCTTGTTCACGTTAGGTACATGAACAAGCGAGGAATCGCCGGTTAGTGTAACCAGCTTAGCGATGGACTCAACACTCAAATCTTGTAGATTCAGCTGTATTACCTTATCCACGTTGTCGGCATTCACCAGCTTCACATATACATGCTCAGCATCTTGGGTTACCGAGTTGAACACGTCTCTGTTGTAAGCCTCCAGCTTATAATCCAGCACTTTACTGTTTGTCACGCCGTCGGTATATGAGCAAATCAGGTTGCTGCCTGTTTCACCGCCATAGTTCACTGTTATGGTGTAGTCCGTGTTGTCGGCCAACTCTTCATAGCTGGCCGCTCTCAAGTTACCTGCGGCTATACTGGAAGAGTAGTCACCCAATGTGTAGCCTTCTATGCCTTGCTTGTAAACCTTCACGCCGGTAGCCTTGCCGCCATAGCCGATCGCGTATTCGACAACGTCCTTTTTCTCCGCAGAAATATCCGTGAGACCCGCACCCACATAAAAACCGTCCGTGCCGGAAATGCGGGAGGCGATCACCTCTACCTTGTAATTGCTCCAGCTGTCGTTCAAGATGTACAGACCATTCAGACCGCTATCCTGAGCTTTGAGCACAAGCCCCTTGCCTTCCTCCACTGTGTAGCCCACGGAACCAGGAATGACCTGCCAGGCCGAATTTAATTCCTGGGCGAAATCTTGATCCAGCAGCACACTGCCGTCCTGGTTAGAGGTAACGGTGACACGCTTAATCATAACGTCGGCATTGCCTGTCGCGATTTCAATGCCACCCTGAGGAATGAGATCCGTTGGCTTGCCATGTTTGTAAGTAGAGAAAGAAGTGCGCAATACTTTATTTCCCAAATATTTAGCATACATTTGCTGTACATAGTAGTTCGGCGTAAACCACACCGTTTCGTCATCGAACCAGATGCAGTCTGGAGTCCATCTGTAGGTTCCATCTGTCAGCACCTTGTTAAACAGCGGTGCATAGGCAGCCAACCGAACGACATCGGCATTATTTTCGAAGCCCGTCATCACCGCTGCCTCTGCTACAGCGCCTGCCAATGTATTTTTATCGGTTGAGGCGTACTCCCCGACAAAAACCTTTGATGTCGCTTTCCAATTGATACTACCGTCCGCGTTATAAGCTCTGTAGTAGTAGTTATAGCGGTCCACGTTATTCAGCAGATATTCGTTAGAACGATAGTAGTGCTCGTCTGCAATGGTGTCCATATAGTCCTTTTGCTTCTCATACCAGGTAACAGTCTCTTCCGTCACCTGGTTACCATCAGCAAAAGCAACCTTAGCCGAGCCCTTCATATTACCGCTCAGGAACTTCCAGCCCTGCTGATAGGCATCGTCGTCCGCTTGAGCGCCAACCGTAGAGATGATATGCAGCTCATAACCCGGATAGTTTTTCTCCATGTACTCATCAATCGATGTCTTGAACACTTCAAAGTTGGCAAAGAACTCTGTGCCCCAGTTCTCGTTACCCACACCCAAATAACGCAGATCGAACGGTGCTTCATGGCCCATTTTTTTACGCATAGCAGCCCATTCATTATGTTCAAAATCCACACTAATCGCAAAGTCGATCAGATCCGTAAAGTTCTTAATATAGTATTCTCTTAATGCGCCTCCAGCCGGATGAGCGTAATCGGAACGGGCTTGACAGAGAACGCCACAGGCCATAACCGGAAGCGGTACTGCATTCAGGTCTTCTGCCAACTGGAAATATTCCATATAACCAAGGCCCATGGTCATCATATAGCCCCATACATTAAAGTTTTCCTTGCGTAGCTCGATATCCCCAATCGATTCCTTCCAATCGTATACGTTTTCCCATATAAACGAACCCTCGGAAATACAACCACCTGGAAAACGCAGAAACTTCGGATGCATGCCGACCAGTGCGTTCACCAAATCTTTTCTCAATCGGTAGTTAGGATTTCCCTGGAAGTTAGCATGTGCCGATGGGGATTGCTCTTCCTCTCCTGCGCCCCATACATCTTGTGGGAATAAAGAAACCATATCAACCGAAATGTCCCCTTCAAATGTAAGCGCCAGCTGCCCGAGAACCGTAGCTGAGCCTGTCAGCACAAGCTTGGAATCGATGCCGTACTTCTTCCACGTGTTACCGCCTTCCACCTGTATCGTAACCGAATCACTAATAGCCTTTTCATTCGAGTCTTGCAGTTGCAATGTGATTGTGCCCGCTGAATCGGCCTTCGCCCAAATGGTAAACTCATACTTGGCACCCTCTTGGATGGACATGGCGCAATTCTGGTTAGAGTCGGAAAAACCCTTGTTCCGAATCGTTGCACCATCCGCTACCGTCACATAATAAGAGTTCACTTCTTTGTCTTTTGCGCCTAAAAACTCATTTAATCCACCGCTATGTTGTGGAGTCATCTTGTCCGTATCACCAGACCAAGCGAACAACGGGTTGCGGTTCCGTCCTGTAGAACAGCCGCATTCACCGGAAGCATGGGAATACGTATCGAACTCGAAAGATTCGAAGGAGCGATTCTGAACGAGTTCTGCATAAATCCCGCCATCTGCTGCGTTATTGATATCTTCATAGAACAAGCCGTACATCACTTCGCTGACATCCACTACTTCCTTATCTCCATGAATGGTCAGCGTGTACGGAGGTAGCTGTTCAGGAAGAACGGATACTTCAAAGCTTTCTTCAATCTGGCTTAGGCCCTTCGTCAATAAAGCTGTGACGGTAACCCCTTGTGCGGAGGTAATCGCCTGCACCTGACCATTGTCAGAGAGTATACTAGGCTCGCTGGACTTCCAGGTCACTTCTACTCTACCGCCCATCAGAACGGTTGGCAGAGATAAGTCCTTGGTCACAATCGCCGTTGGAAAGGACAAATATTTATCTCTGGCAAGCTTCACGATCTCTTCATCTGTCAACGAATCGCACATGACCTCAATGACTTCATCTGCCGACAAGCCTGCTTTATAAATTCGAAAGTCTGAAACGGAGCCGGCAAAGTCTACATCCGCCGCATGCTGAGAGCGACCAATAAAATTGTTGCTGTAGTTGGACGAGTCTGTAAACGTTTCGAACCATTTACGCAGCTTGGCATAGTTACCACTAGAGGTTTGGCTGATGGAACCGTCCGCTACCACCTCACCATTGACATATACCACCGGACCTGCACTGCTTAATGTGCCGCCTTCCGTGCCGATCACAGACAGGGCTATGTGCATCCACTCATCCCTGACAAAACCTCTTCCCGGGTCTACGGACAAATCCGCCTCGGTGAAAAGGGTTCCGCGCAGATTCCGTGTCATGAACATATATGGCCCTGTATGGGCTTTACCAAAATCAAAAACACGTTCCCACATATCTGTGAATCTGCCGAAGTTGACCCAAGCAGTAACCGTCACACCGGTGTTATCGCTTACATCTTTGAATAGATCGGAAGGAAGCTGGATATACGAGGTACCGTTGGGGCCTCCCTCAAGCGTCAATGCCGCTCTACCGGTAGCATGGGAAATTGTGGGTGTTACTGTGCCTGAAGCAACCCCATCGTTACCTTGCCCTGAGCTATCTTTGCCGACGTTCTCTGCATCATCAAACTTGTAACGCGCAATGATTTGATCTTGGAATTTGGTCATCTTCGTTGCTCCTATACCTATAGTTTATTAATGTAATAACTAATTAGTTAATATAAATACATACCATACAGCTATAGTACCTTATCCTGAGTACCCTTTTCAATCCAATAAATCAGATTTATAAAGAAAATACTTGAACGAACTACATAAAAAAGCAGCTATCACAGAAGATACTCTGCGATAACTGCCTTTTGACTTGTAAAGAAGCTTGGCCGTAGCTATGTTATCCGTTCAATTTTTGTCCACAATTCGGACAGAAGTTAGCTCCTTCGTTTTTTGTACCGCAATTCGGACAAAAATTGGGCTTATTCCCGTCTCCAGATGAAGGGGGACCAGCAGGTGTAGGCTGAGTCTCAGCCGAAGGCTTTGGGTTCGGGTTCAAATTTTTCATCATTTCATTTGCTATATTCATCCCCATCATCATACTCGCCATATCCGAAGCTGCACCGCCGCCTTTTACATTACCCGATGCAATCCCGTCCGTCATCGTCACTTGTTGGTACTTTTGCAGATTACCGATCATTTCATGAGAGGCTGTCTTCGTAATCATATCTTGGATTTCTTGAGGATAATTGAAGCTCATCACATGAAAGCCAGTAATCGTCATACCGTTGTCCATCACTTGCATATCCAGATCTTCTTGAATACCTTTTGAAATGTCAGAAGCATTCGCCTGCAGATTGAACATGTCCTTTCCTTCTCTGCTGATCCACTTCATCAATAACTGATCCAATACTGAAGTAATGCGTATTTTAACATCCTCAACGAGATAACTGTCCTTCACTCCGGCAATCTTATCGATGAGCGTAACATAATCGTTCACTTTAAAATTAAATGTGCCATTGGCACGGATCGGCATCCCGCCTGGCAGCTGGGGAGTCGGGATCAGCACTGGATTCTGCGTCCCCCATTTGACAGTAAACTCCTTCGTATTAACGAATAAGACCTCTACCCTCATGCCACTGTTAAAACCAAATTTAAACCCTTTTAAGGTGGATAAAAATGGAATAATGTCAGAGTCCATGTTATATGACCCTTCATTCTCAAAAATACCCTCTATTTTGCCGTTATTTACAAAAATCGCGTCTTGACCGGAGCGGATAATTAACTTACTTCCTTTTTTAATTTCACGATTACTCCACTTCCAGAAAATCATATCATCTCTAAATTCTTCCCATTCTACAACATTTGCAAATTGATTTCTGAAGAATCCCATACTGTATCCATCCTTTCCGTTTAGGATTTTTGCAAAATCCTCAGTTAAAATGATCCTCTGCTGCCGCTATGCGAATGACCGCCGCTGGTAGTTCCGCCACCACCGCCTGAGCTACTGCTACTGCTGCTCTTTTCAATCTTCCGTTTCGTTGTCGTTGTGTGAAGATACTGATCTCGATGCTCCAGAACTCCTGAAGCGTTCGCATCCTCGTAGGTCTGTCGATTTACCGTAACCCGACCGCCAGAATTGGAAACCATCTTGCCCACGATCATCGCCGCCAATCCCAGTGCAATCGCCAAATGAAGCCAGCCTTTAAAAAATATACTGTCTGGGTTCACCCCTGAACGGATCGCCAAATATTTATGCGCGCCTAGAATATACTTTTGAAATGCCAGCCCATAGTTGCCGTTCGTCAGATCCGGGCTAATCTCATGGCGTATTTTAGTAAGCCTGTCATCATCCAGATACCGTTCTGCCTTATAAAATCCAGCCAAGTATACCTCTCTATTTCTCATATCCATCGTTAAAATAACCGCGTTCCCATGAGCTCTGTCATACCCTGGGCCATGGTCATCATAAAAGTCCTGCGTCATTTTCATAACATCCATATTGTCGGGATTGGGGGTTGTATAAATAATAATGTCCGTTTCTCTTTCAGCCCCGTATTGATTAGCCATCGTGTTCAACACATCATACTCTTCCTGATTGAGCAAACCCGCTTCGTCATAAATCAATGACTTCATTTCTGTCGTTGCTGGTTCGCCCTTCATTTCCATAGGAAGCGCCAGAAAAACAGCAAAGAACAACAAAACGGCTACAATGGCTCTATGTCTTTTCAATAGAATTCTCCTCCCATCATCAACCAAGTGATTAACCTTAATGAAAAGAGAGTAATTCCGAAAATGCCTGCAAACCAAGCCGTCACCTTGAACTTGCTAATCGGAGGCTTACCGACTACCTTGCCCGTCTGTCCGTTCATAGCAAACGTATGCTCCAATTGATTATAGTCATAGTGTATGACCCACACGGGGAGCAGGACATAATCCGCTTGTTTTAATGTAGTATCAATTTGCTTTTCCGTATAACTCACGGCCGTATACTCTGACACCGTAGAATGAATATAAGCATCAATATATTCCTTCACTTTTTCTTTCACTCGCGGGAAAAGCTCTTCTTCGTTATAACTGTATTTCTCTGCAATATAACCTGCTAGATATGGCATTTTAAAGGGTTTTAGCTGATCGTATGGAAATGGCTCCAATTTATCCATCAGCTCGTCGTTCATTTTCTCCGCAGCATCAATCGGAACCTTTACATAATTCAAACGGATTTTCCGATATACATCAAAATGCTTCGTTTCCGTATATTCGTAGTCTCCACTCGTATAGGTTCGCACTTGGGTACCTTCACCTTGAACCTCAATTTTATTATGTAATTCATATAACCAGAAAGGCACATACATCCCGGTTATTCCCTTGATTCGGTCTGCTATCATGAACCGATTCGGCGTCAGACGGCCATTCTTGCACCATTTTTTGAAAGCAGCTATGGCTTCTTCCTTACTGATTGAAAAAGGAATAACCTGCGCTGGAGCCAGCTTCCCAGTCAGTCGATCCCCGAGAACCACGGCAGAACCACAAAAGCTGCACACCGTTGCACTCGTCTCCACTTCGGTCATAATCACCGCTCCGCAGTTATTACAATGATACTCATGAGCCTCATCTTCTGAAAAAATACGATTTATCAGAGGATCAGGAATAGATTCGATATTGTCCTCTCTTCCGCAACTATGACAGGATAACCTCCCTGTCTCACTGTCAAAGACCATACCGCTGCCGCAGTTGGGGCATTTGTATTCGATAACCGGCATCTGCTCACCTCTTCATGTAGATACTTGTTATTCATCTTCTGTATTCGTACTCTTCTTGTATTGTGCAAATAAAGCATCCAGGTCGTCCTTCGTTCCTGCCCGAAGCTCAGCTATAGCCATCGCCTCATCATACGCTCTGTTCACCTGCTCTTCCATAACCTCAAAAGCAGAATTCTTGCTACCTATAGAATTCAAGGTTTGCTGTGCTTTGGCAACCGCCATCTTCCCTTTAAGTTCAGCGTGCCGCGCTTCTAGTTGCCCCATATCGGACACCAACTTCTCCTGCATTATCTTCATATTTACGGCGTTTGTCGAAGCTACATCATAGGACGTTTGTAATTGTTCCAATTTCTCCGCTTGCAAACCTTTTCTCTCCAGAAACTTTCGAGCTTCCTCTTCATTACCAGCTTCCACAGACTTACTGGCATAATGCTGGAGCTTTTTGATCCCGGCTTTGCATTCATCCAGTGCTCTTTTCGCCCTTCTCTCATCAGCCAATACTGATACCGTCTCCGCTTTCACCTTGCCTAGATCACTGTTCAAATTCCGCATATAATCGTCAATGGTTTTCTCCGGATCTCCCACCTTATCCATTAAGGCGTTAACATTCATTTTCATAATATCCCTAAACCTCGACAAAATTCCCATGATGACCTCCTTCGAAAGGACTACATTCCACCATATCATACATCAAATCCAGTAAAAAATGTTCATTATAGCTCTATATACTGACCCACTGATCACTTTCGGATGTGTGTTCGTTTTATGATAAAAGCAAAGGGTCCAAAAACCCGCTACAGATTTTTGAACCCCTTTATTTTATTGTTCCTGATTATAGTTCTTCATAGGACTTGGGGTCCTGCCCCCAGATCCGTCCATCCTCACTGCTAAATGCCGAAATCATGTTCATTTCCTCTGGAGACAACTCAAAATCAAAAATATCCAAATTCTCCGTTTGGTGTTTTAAAGAAGAGGCCTTCGGGATCGGGATTGCTCCAAGTTGGATATGCCAACGTAAAATCGCTTGTGTATTCGTTTTACCATGAGCAGCAGCAATTTTCCCAATCTCTTCATTCTCCAGCATACTGTGACCACGACCCAAGGGGCTCCACGATTCCGTCACGATGCCCTGTTCAGCATCTTTTGCACGCTGATGTTCCTGATTAAATAATGGGTGCAATTCAACTTGATTTAAGCTCGGCGTGACACCTGTTTCCCGAATTAAACGTTCATTATGCTCGGGCAAGAAATTGCACACCCCAATGGAACGGATATAGCCCCTTTTCTTCGCCTCAATTAACGCCTGCCAGGCTTCAACATATCGATCAATTTGGGGATTCGGCCAATGGATTAGGTACAGATCATAATAGTCCAGACCTCCTCTATATAATGACTCTTCGATCGTTACAATGGCTTCTTGGTAAGCATGTCGGCGACCTGGTAGTTTGGAGCAAATCAACAATTCTTCTCTGGGCACAGAGCTCTGCTGGACCGCTTTCCCGACAGCACCCTCATTTTCATAGTTGAACGCTGTGTCGATCAGACGGTAACCTGCATCAATCGCGCTGGTAATTGCCTTGACTCCATCTGCACCCTTCAATCCAGCAGTCCCAAATCCAATGACGGGCACCTTAGTGCCATCATTCAATACCTTCTCCGGAATTGGATCGTTCATATTAACAGCCTCCTTTACTATTCTCTTATACCGCAACACCTTTAATGCTCAGAAAAATACAGCAAATGACTCGGTTCCTCCTATACTTATTACCCACCAGTTCGTGACTTTCCTATTAAATTCTCTGTATGCTACATCAAAAAGTGCCTGATCCCCGTTGAAATCATACTTGAATTCAAGGAGTCAGGCACTCGTATACCGCTACCAAATCATATATTCCACTTCATGCTGAATTGCTTGGTTGTCCAACACAAAGTTGAAGCGTCTTAATTTTTATTTCAAGCCTTTCCATACCCAGTTCTCTACCTCTGGCAAGTCAATGCCCTCTTCGCGAATGAATTGATGATGTTTCTTAACCGTAGCATCCATTTCATCCACAATGTTGGTGTACTTCCCAGCGTCAGGTAAGTTGAGAACAGCTTCCTTCACTAAGTCAAAACGATCCATTTGATTCAATACACGCATATCAAATGGTGTCGTAATATCGCCGTTCTCACGGTAACCATGTACACGTAAATTATGATTGTGACGATCAAAGAACAAATCTTTGATCAGACCTTCGTAACCATGGAAAGCGAAAACTACTGGTTTATCCTTTGTGAAAAAATGATCAAACTCGGCGTCAGATAATCCACGCGGGTCTAGCTTTTGACTTCTCAGTTTCAGCAAATCTACCACGTTGATGTACCGAATCTTCAATTCAGGCAGTTTTTCATGCAAAATGGAAATCGCAGCTAAACTTTCAATCGTTGGCTCTGTACCAGCAGAAGCAATGACAAGATCAGGTTCTCCACCTTGATCTGTACTTGCCCAGTCAATGATCTTCAACCCTTTATCCACCAATTCCTTCGCTTCATCAGCAGTAAACCATTGTGGACGTGGGTGTTTGGACGAAACAATCAAATTGATCTTTTGACGGTCGTTTAAAATGGTGTCGAAAACAGCCAACAAGGAATTGGCATCCGCTGGCAGATACTCCCGAATAAATTCCGGTTTTTTATCAGCCAAATGACCCAACAAACCTGGATCTTGGTGTGTATACCCATTATGATCCTGTTGGAACACCGTTGAAGTTGCTACGACATTCAATGATGGGATATCTGCACGCCATCCTTGATCCGTTGCTTTACGCAGCCACTTAAAGTGTTGGGTGATCATTGAGTCAACCACACGCAGGAAAGCTTCGTAACTTGCAAAGAAACCATGACGACCAGTTAACACATAACCTTCCAGCAATCCTTCAGCTTGGTGTTCGGATAATTGGGAGTCAATTACGCGGCCATAGGACGACAAAAATTCATCATTAGGTTCAATAATTTGGTCCATCCATTGGCGTTTGGTTACTTCAAAAACAGGTGCCAAGCGGTTAGACATCGTTTCATCCGGCCCGAAGATTCTGAAATTACGATTTTCTTCATTTAAGACAACTACATCTTTAACGTATTTCCCTAAAACCGACATATCTTGCGCAATCACTTTACCAGGGACGGAATTATCCAGCGCATAGTTACGGAAATCCGGTAATTTCAAGTCTTTAATGAGGTTACCCGCATTCGCAACAGGGTTCATTCCCATACGTTTATCACCTGTAGGTAGAATTTCAGCAAGCTCAGGTTTTAAACGACCGTTTTCGTCGAACAATTCCTCTGGTCTGTAGCTATTCAACCATTCTAACAAAGCAGGTGCGTGCTGCATATTTTTTTGATCAACCGGAATTGGAACCTGATGGGCACGGAATGAATTTGTATTCGGCACGTTGTCCCATTCCTTTGGACCCGTCCAGCCTTTAGGTGAACGGAATACAATCATCGGCCACGCTGGACGAGTAAGATCATTATTTTCACGCGCATTCTTTTGAATAGCTTCAATTTTCTCGATGGCCGTATCCAATACTTTCGCCATTTCTGGATGCATGTGATCCGGATTTTCACCTTCAACAAAGAATGGCTCCCAGCCCAAACCTTTAAAGTATGAGGTCAATTCTTCTTTCGATTGACGAGACATAATCGTTGGGTTACTAATCTTAAAGCCATTCAAGTGCAAGATTGGCAGCACTGCACCATCCGTGATCGGGTTGATAAATCTGTTAGAGAACCACGAAGCGGCTAGTGGACCCGTTTCAGCTTCGCCATCACCAATAACAACAGCCGAAATCAGATCAGGATTATCCAGAATGGCACCTACACCATGAGAAAGGGAGTAGCCTAATTCTCCACCTTCATGGATAGATCCAGGTGTTTCAGGAGCAGCATGTGAAGCAATACCGCCAGGGAAAGAGAATTGTTTGAACAATTTCTTCATACCTGGGATATCTTGCGTAATTTGCGGATAGATTTCGGTGTAACTTCCATCCAGATATGAATTTGAAACCATAACCTGACCGCCGTGACCAGGGCCCTCAATGTAAAGCATGTTCAAATCATATTTATTAATAACACGATTTAGATGTGCATAAATAAAGTTTTGTCCTGGAATTGTGCCCCAGTGTCCAATAGGCTTAACCTTCACATCTGAATCTTTTAAAGGCTCTCTCAACAAAGGATTATCTTTTAAATAAAGCTGACCTACCGAAATGTAGTTCGTTGCACGCCAATATGCATCAAGTTTTTCTAAATATGTTTTAGATGAATAATCTGCTAACACGGGTGATAATGACATGGTGTCCACTCCCTAAGTAGTATTGTTTGTAATTTATTTCCGGAAATTTCATCTACATGTACATCATAACGCCGTGCCGATTAAATTCAACCTTTTTCACAAGTGATACGGTCCAATTTTGTGAAATTTTGAACATACTATGAAATATAAATTAAAAAGACAGTAAAAAAGCTCTTACATTAAAATATATAGAAGTATAAACCAATAAAATTTGTAATAAACGTTGCAATCGCAGGCTCCAATCCTTTTCTCAAAATTATAAAAAAAAGACCGGAGAATTCTCCAGTCTTATCATTAGTGAACCGATACAAAGGTATTAAATTTTAAATATTTGTAATGAAATCGCATATGAGAAAACTCAAATGGCGTACCGTTATCTAAAAAGAACACACCTTCCATAATACCTACAGGCTCATTTTCATTTAAATGTAGCAGCTTTTGATCATTCTCTTGAGACGGTTCTGCAAAAATGGATAAAAAAGATTTGGTGACGGCCAAGTTCCGCGAGTCCTCCAAATAATTAAAAATGGACCCCTCGATAATTGTCTGATTTAAATTCTGGACAATTTTAATGGGAATATAGCCCGTTTCAATCATAAAAGGATCATCATCAAACAGACGTAAGCGGACAATTTTGTAAACAAAATCATGAGTCTCCAAGAACAAATCGCGCTGTAATTCTTCTGTTGGCGGAATGACCTCAAAACTCAATACTTTGATCTTAGGCTTTTTACCATGCATTTGAAAATTATCAGTGACTCCTAGATTAGAGCCTTCGTAGTTAAAGATAGATTCATTTCTTATGTATAATGGATTAATAAATGTCCCGGAACCTTGTTTTTTAAAAATAATTCCGACATTCTCCATTTTAGTCAGAGCACGTTTAATTGAACTACGACTAACCTGGTAAGTCTCACTAAGACTACGTTCATCTGGCAATCTCATATCTGCAAACTTTCCAGCAAAGATTTTCATCTTGAGATCGTCAATAATTTGCTTATAGACAAATTGTGTCATATAGTACTCCTCTTTCAGGTCTTCTATAACTCCATATAGTTTACCATAACTTGCCCATTTCATCTCATGTTTGTTTCTGTATGCTGAGTGGGCTTTCAGCGGATAGGAAACGCCCGCGCTTTTACTTTACATCTCTATGCATAATACCATGATTATACATACATAACACCACTGAACGTACCTGCAAATTAGCAGAAAATACAGAACTCCCACCTTAACTTCCGCGATAAGACCAAGCCTGTTTCGAACCTTGAGGGATGTTTGACTAGACCAGGCTAAAATCCTTGAATACATTGTTATTATTTATCTTGTTCATACGTTCACTAATAAAAATGGTGGGGGGGAGATCATATTGGCTATCCGCTACAGCGTCATCATTCCAACCTATAATCGAGTCCAGCAATTGTTGCTTACACTCGCTTCATTTGAGACACAAACCTATCCAAAGCAACTATTCGAAGTCATTGTAGCTGATGACGGTTCTACAGACGGAACGAGAGAAATGGTCGAAGGCTTCAAAGCATCCTATCCTCTTATCTATGTGTCACATCAGGAACAACGCGGTCGATCTGCCGTTCGAAATTTGGGACTGCGCCGTGCAAGAGGGCTATACATCATCTTCTGCGACGCTGACTTTGTAGTATTACCGGAATTTATTAGGATCGTGAGCCGTTATCACCGTAAATATCCCAAGTCCGTGCTTTCAGGCATTCCTCACTCGTGGGACGATGCTTTTACCCATTATTACCCTGACTTTTCTCCTGAAGAAAAAGAACAATGTCGCAACATACTTACGCAGTCCAACTTATGGAATGCTGACTATGAAGCAGCAAACGAAATTACTCCGATCATAACCCCAGAAGATATCCTTCACCAAACGGGTGCACTGTCTAAAGTAGTTAGTCCCACAAGGGTTCCTCCGAATACGCAGAAACAATTTGCCTCAACGGACGTAGCCCCCTGGATGCTGCTGGTTACTCGTTGTGTAGCCACCAGACGCAGTCACTTGATTCGTATTGGAGGTTTCAATGAACGGTTTGTGCTCTATGGACTCGAGGACTGGGACCTTGGCTATAGACTGCATCGCTTGAAGATCCCTTTTTATTGCATCAAAGAGGTGGTCGGGTATCATCAGGAACATCCCACCTATCTTAGAGGTAACGTGTTAAATACGGAAAATCTGAGAATCATGTATGAAACCTACGGATTCAATGACTCCTCGTTAAATTTATTCGCCCTTATCCCTCCATCCGAGGACTTCGAGACCTACAAAAATACATTGCGGGTATTGCGCAGGGGATTCCGCTCTAGGTTAACACGCTCATCAGCACTGTTATTAAGAAGAACACTACGCATTGCAGCCAAACAGTTCTACGATCAAAGCCATACTCTTGCATACAAAAAGTCATTACACTTGATAAAAAGGAAAGCAGCGAACCGGAAAAGTCGAGTCGCTCACGTATTACGAGAAATGCTGGTGAAGTCTGAAAAGCTGGTAGAATAGCAAGAGGCCGGAAGAGCACGAGACACATGAATTTTTCCCGTAATAAAAAGACTCCTCCATCTGAGAGCAGGCCAAACTCGGCAAGCTGTCTTATGGAAGAGTCATATGCAACTTTTTCTTACTTTTGTTTTTCCGTTAATGTTCTCACTTTAATAGGATGCAGATTGGCCTCGATTTGAGCCCGCTGCGGTTCATACCACTCTGGCAGCATTAATTTCTGCCCCATAGATTCAGCAGGTTCATCGTTAGCAAATCCCGGTGGATCTGTAGCAATTTCAAATAGGATGCCGCCCGCTTCTCTGAAATATATAGCATTAAAATATTGGCGGTCTATGATTGGAGTCGGCTGATAGCCATAATGCTGGACTGCGCTTCTCCATTCTTCATGTTGTTCGAAGTCTTTTGCACGCCATGCAATGTGATGTACCGTGCCTGCTCCACCAAAGCCTAGACCTATTTTGGCGAGTGGGACATCCACGATGTTGCCGATTTCTCCTACGGACTGATAACGCGCATATTCGGCGTCTTCAGCGATTTTCGTAAATCCGAGTATGCTCTTCAATGCATCCATCGTTCTCTGTGGATTGACACTAAATAGCACGGCACCTCCAAACCCCTTAATTGCTTTATCGGCTGAAATGCCACCGTAAGACCAAGTACTATTCGCTCCCTCTTCACGTTCAACAAGCTCAAGACGTAAGCCCTCATTATCCTCAAATTGAAGATATTGTTCAGAAAAACGGCTCGTTTTCGTAACTTGAATATCAAAGCTTTGCAAACGATGCTGCCAAAAATCAAGTGAACCTGGGGGTACTACATACGAGGTTATGCCCACCTGGCCGCCTCCGATTCGTCCTTTGGGGGTTCCTGGTGCAGGAAAAAATGTAATGATCGTTCCAGGACTTCCTGCACCGTTACCAAAGTACAAGTGGTAAACCTCAGGAGCATCGAAGTTGATTGTTTTCTTCACTAACCGAAGTCCCAGGACGCCGGCATAGAAGTCGAAGTTTTCCTGCGGATTACCGGCGAAAGCTGTAATATGATGGATACCTGTAGTTTGAAGCGACATATGAAACCCTCCTTTAATCGTAGGAACCTTTATTTTTTGTTATTGATGACTTTTAATGACCTAACATCATGTTTTATCTAAGTATTGCATCAATGGAATATGAACCTGCTCCTGTCAACGCAATACCGATTACAACTGCAATAAGAACTAGCGGATATTCATAGCCATTAGCCGTTGCCCAGATCCCGTTTTGGCCATGTACTTTGAAAATTGCTCCGAGCATAGTCGCCGTAATCAACAATACAGCCAGTGGAGTGAGCAATCCTACAGCAAATAGAGCTCCTCCCAACAATTCCATCAACCCAGCAGCCACTGCCATGAATACTCCGGGCTTAATGCCAATCGATTCCATCCAACCGCCCGTACCCTTTGGACCATAGCCGCCAAACCACCCAAAAAGCTTTTGCGCTCCATGCCCCACCAATAACAATCCAACCACCAAACGTATCAATAACAATCCACTTGCCAACATAAGAATCACTCTCCATATTATATTATTTTAAGATTATTAAATTAGAGATATTAAATAAAATTAAATCTATTGCTTAGTGACTCGAGCCTGTTCTTTTCTAAGTTTTTCAGGAGTAACATCATCTCCATTCGGATCATAGATCGTAGCATTCAAGAGAATGCTTTGTACAGAGCCCCGAAAGATTTGAAGGTATTCTTTGCGAAGATCGGTTTGTTCCATTTTTTCGATTTCAGTTAACCCGATTTCTTTTGCTTTTTTTGCGAGCTGATTAATTCTTTCTAAAATTGTAATCATGTATATACCCCCCTATTCAAAATTTTATGATTGTTTTTGTCTTTAATTTATTTATCTTGATATAAAGATATAATACTTTTCTATCCGTGTCAACAGTTTTTCGAAAAGAAAAGCAGCCAGAACACTTAGAGACACCTTTAAGCTACAAGTTGTGTAAAACCTCTTCAACTCAATTGCTAGAGCCACAATAAAAAGCCACCAACCAGAATCACTGGCTGATGGCTTTCTTGTCTTACTCAAATGGAGGCGAGGGGAGTCGAACCCCTGTCCGAAGATAACGACACATAAGCTTCTACGGGTGTAGTCACAGTTTTGATGTCACCCGAGTATCGCCCCGTAACCGGCTTAATTTGGGTCAGCTGGATTAAGTATTAATAGTTCATTAAGCTTTACATTAATGCGTCGAGTAACTTCACCAATCGTGATATCATATTCTCCAACACTTAGTGGATATATCCACTCATCTTTTCCATAGACGATTCCCGAGTAGGTAAAGGTATTGTCTGCTCTTCTTATGGACAGATATGGATTTGACAAGGGTTTACCCTCAGCATCTTTGAATACGAATTTAACAAATCCACCGTAGCCAACCAGGTTAAAATCAGCTGTTTCATAAACACTAGAAGTAACACTCACATCTGATTTGGAACTTTTAATATACCCATTGGCAAAGGCATTCAACGTATATTTTCCGGAAGGAACCGAGAGAGTATATTCCCCATATACATCGGTCGTAGCTGTCCATAATTGATTGTACGTACTAGCAATTACCGTAGCTTGCTCCACTGGATAGCCATCAACTCCACTCACCTTACCTTTTATTACACTTCCAGCTTTAGAGTTCATTGGGTCAAAAATGTATAATTTATTTAGTTCAACATCAACAAGACGAGTGACTTCACCAATTGTAACGTTATATGTCCCAACACCTAAAGGATAAACCCATTCGTCTTTCCCATAAATTACTCCTGAGTAGACGGTGCTATTATCCATTCTTTTTATAGATATCATTGGATTTATTAATGCTTTGCCATCAGTATCTTTAAATACTAATTTAACAAATCCACCATACCCCACCAAGTTAAAATCAAATGTATCATACGCACTTGAAGTCACACTTACATTTGATTTTGAATTATCTACATAGCCATCTGCATAAACGCTTAATGTATAAATTTCTGAAGGAAGTAATAGTGTGTATTTCCCATACACATCCGTAGTCACCGTCCAAGATTGGTTATACGTGCTAGCTGTTACGGTAGCATACTCCACTGGCATACCCTCAATACCGTATACGGAACCTGTAACACTGTGGACAAGTTCATCACCAGGGAAATTCACCTCAACTGGTATGAGCTTATCATCAAGTGTACCATCACCTAGCTGTCCATAATCGTTGCCGCCCCAAGCCCAGACCGATCCATCTTTTTTTATTGCTAGTTGATGACCGGGGTATTGGGCGTATGTTTTAGATATTTGAGTGACATCTGTTAATTCAACTGGAGTTACTTCAATTTGATTAGTGAATATGTCTTCTTTAATTAATACAACTTTCCCATCTGACTTCAATGCCATTCCATTTGATATAGCTACAATGTTATCTAGATTTTCAACTTGTGTAGGAGTTGATCTATAGTCATCCCAAACCCAGACAGTCCCATCCGCTTTAAGTGCCAGTGTAGCTAATGTAGAAATATTAGCGAGTGCTTTTACATTTTCTATTCCTAAAATTTGTGTTGGTGTGGTCTGATAATTTGAACCATTAACTAAGTATCCCCACTCCCACACAGTCCCATCTGATTTGACAGCTTTTGATTTTTCATAACTACCTGTGATAGAAATGACATTTGACAAATTTTTCACTTGAACTGGAGTATATTGATCAACATAAGATCCATCCCCCAAAATTCCATATGCGTTATAGCCCCAAGTCCATACTGTTCCATCTGATTTTAAAGCCAGTGAATGATGACTTCCAGCTGATATAGAAATTACATCATGTAGATTATGTATCATTACAGGTTTCGATCTGTAAGTATTTGTTCCGTCGCCTAGCTGACCTTCGCTGTTATATCCCCAGGACCATACAGTTCCGTCTGATTTCAAGGCAAGCTGAAAACTATTCATCCCACCAACAACTTTCGTTATTTCACTCACATTTGGAATCTTCACTGGAATTTCAACAAAGTTAGGGTAACCAACCAACTCGCCTCTTTCGTTCAACCCTGATCCCCAACCCCATACAGTTCCGTCTGATTTAACTGCATATGACCTGAGGGAGTCAGCTGCAACATTAATGAACTGATGTGAAGGATTAGATGCAGATATTTCGTTGGACGAAGCATAGACAAAACCTGAGTTATTAGAAGTCATCATAAATAACATTAAAAGTACCATGGTTATCAATCTAAATTTTTCAAACAGGTTAGACATCTCTTTCAGACCCCTTTTAGTAGATTGTGCAACTCAGTTATGAATTAATTTAACGGTTACTACTACTTAGTCGGTAATGGCAACACCTCTTCACTACAAAATCAGATACCCCAATATTCCCACACGATAAATACTCTGTCAAAATATTTTGTCGTCCTAGCTATATCACCTTATATCTGAATCTATCGTATTCGATGGCAGAGAAAATAGAAGCCATCGAGCCGAAGTGGTCCTCCCTTTTCGAGTCCACGAGAAAAAACGGACACCGAATGGTGTCCGTTACTGATACTACGTATGGAGGCGAGGGGAGTCGAACCCCTGTCCGAAGATAACGACACATAAGCTTCTACGGGTGTAGTCACAGTTTTGATGTCACCCGAGTATCGCCCCGTAACCGGCTATACGTTGGGTCAGCCTGATTATCTTCTTCAGCTCACCGCAGGCGGAGATGAGACAGCGTATCCCACTATTTGTTAGCCCCTATCCCTGTCACATGGGCGATGCAGAGTAGAAGCACGCACACAGTTTCTTAGGCTGCGAAAGCGTAGTTGTTTTGTTGTTTGCCGTTTAATAGGCTTTAGCGTTGATGAAGCGGACGCGTCCCCACTACCCGCTACCCATGCTCGAACTATCCCCGTCGAATCCATAAACGCCCCCTTATTATAAAAGGGCTCCACGGATAAATCCGGAAATACCGGAGCATAAGCATGCATAATACCAAAAGCTGAATCCTAAGATTCAACACTCGAACAAAGTTAAAAGCTTTAAAACTGACTACTTCGTTAGTATACCATATTACAGGCCATTACGAAACGAAATGAAGCCATTTAAGCCTTATAAAATAGCACCATTAGAGGAACAAGTAACTTCTCCACGTAATTTGTACCATAACTAATAATACAATAACTTATCTCGCAATTTTCTGCTTCTCGCGCAAAGCGCGTTGGATATCACGTTGTGCATCGCGTTTAGCGGCAGCATCACGTTTATCATACTGCTTTTTACCTCTACCCAGTCCGAGCAAAAGCTTGGCATAACCATTGCGAACATAAATCTTTAACGGAACAATCGTGTAACCTTCCTGTTTGGACAGACCGATAAGCTTGCGAATCTGCTCTTTATGCAACAGCAGCTTACGCGTACGCGTCGGATCGGTAGGATTATTACGATTACCTTGCTCAAAAGGACTGATATGCATATTGTGAATATGAATTTCGCCATTACGGATCGTAGCAAATGCATCACTTATATTGGAACGACCATTTCGCAGAGACTTAATTTCCGTTCCCGTTAATACCATGCCCGCCTCGTAGGTGTCCTCAATAAAATAGTCATGGGAAGCTTTTTTGTTCTGGGCGAGCACTTTCCCGTCTGCCTTCTTACCCATGAATACCACTCCTTATGAATAACGTAATTCACTCTTGAAATCCAGGCATCAAAATCTGGCTACAAAGAGCCACCTAGAAATATATTGTAACAAATTTCAGATGGTAAAAGCAAGAAGGGGCAAGCCTTCTACATTTCTAACTAACACTAACATCACACTTAAAACAAGGCGGCTTCTATCCGTTACTGCAGACAGAAACCGCCTTTATACCTAAGTCGCATGATTAGTTTCATCCCCTGCCACGAAAGAAGACTCCTGCCTTCTAGCAAGCAAGTATAGCCACCTACTTCTTCTTTTTCCGCACAAAGCCAGCGGTGCTATTGCCGCCACTTCCGCCCTTATTCTTCCGTTTGCGTCGTGCTGCGCCTTCACCGTTTGGTCTGGCATCACTTCCTGGTGTAGCTGCTCCGCCGATGAAAATACCGCTGGCAGACGTCTTCTTCCGTCGCTTGCTTGCCCCGGATGCTGGCGAGTTATACCCGCCCTTGCCACTGCCAAAGCCGAAGCTGCTAGCTGAACCAGCTCCTGCCCCGTTCCCACCGCCGCGCCCTGAACGGCCTGCGGTGCTAATGCCTCCGTTACCTGCGCCAGCCTCTTTTGGCTTCCCGGTAACATCACGACTGCCTTTACCCTCTTTGCCAGTCTTATCCTTGCCGCCCTTGCGGTCACGCCCTTCTCGGCCTTTGCCTTTACCACGGCTCTCGCCACGCGCAAAGCCTCCGCCCTGTCCTGTACCGCCAGTCCGTTCACGGCGTTGCCGTTGCTTCATATCGACAAGTTCAAAGTCAATTGTGTAATCTTCCATATTTACACGCGCGACCCGAACCTTAACCTCATCTCCAATGCGGAACACCTTGGAGGTGCGTTCGCCGATCAACGCCATATGCTGCTCGTCAAAATGATAATAGTCGTCCGTAAGCGCACTCAGTCGCGTCAGACCCTCCACTGTATTGTCGAGCTCTATGAACATTCCGAAGCTGGTTACACTGCTGATGATTCCCTCGAATTCCTCGCCGACCTTATCCAGCATGTACTCAGCCTTTTTCATCTGCTCTGTATCACGCTCTGCATCCACAGCTACACGCTCACGCTCGGAAGATTGCTGCGCAATATCAGGCATACGTGCAGTCAAATATTCCTGACGTTCGGCTGTTAAAGCCCCGCCATTCTCCAATACCTCACGAATGACACGGTGAATCACCAAGTCAGGGTAACGACGAATCGGCGATGTAAAATGAGAGTAATATTCCGCTGCTAGTCCAAAATGACCTGTCGACTCCGCATCATACTTTGCCTGCTTCATCGAACGCAGCATCATCGTGCTAAGCACGGTTTGCTCCTTCGTACCCTGAATGTCTTCCAGCAACGTTTGCAGTGCACGCGGATGAATGGAATTCCCTCTACCTTTGATCTGATGCCCAAAATTAGCTGCGAAAGCCATAAAGTTTTGCAGCTTCTCTGGATCTGGGTCCTCATGAATCCGGTACAAGAAAGGTACTTTGAGCCAATGGAAATGTTCAGCTACCGTTTCATTGGCCGCCAACATAAACTCTTCAATAATTTGTTCAGCTATCGTACGATCCCTCTTCACAATATCGACAGCTTTACCTTCATCATCAACAATCACTTTGGCTTCATCAAAATCAAAATCAACTGCACCTCGGCGCATTCGATTAGCACGCAGCTTCAATGCCAATTCCTTCATCGTGCCGAATACATCAACCAGATCCTTGTACCGTTCCATCAGTTCAGCATCTTCCTCTTCGAGGATTTTGCGAACGTTAGTGTACGTCATCCGTTCCTTCGTTTTAATTACACTGGTGAAAATATCATGCTTTACAACCTTCATATGCTCATTGAATTCCATCTCACAGGATAAAGTCAGTCGATCCACCTGTGGATTCAAAGAACATATTCCGTTTGAAAGTCGATGTGGAAGCATAGGAATGACACGGTCAACCAAATACACGCTACAACCGCGGTTATATGCCTCCTGATCCAGCTTGGAGTTCTCACGCACATAATACCCTACGTCGGCAATATGAACGCCCAGACGGTAATTTCCGTTCGGCAAGCGCTCTACATTTACAGCATCATCCAGGTCTTTGGCATCCTCACCATCAATGGTAACAATGATCTTATCACGCAGATCGCGCCGCCCCTGACGTACAATCTCTTCTTCCGTAATCGCGTCGGGAGCATTCTCGGCTTCCTCTGTCACTTCATCTGGAAAAGCTTCCGGAAGCTGATGCTTGCGAATAACGGACAAAATGTCAACGCCTGGATCATCCTTATGACCCAAAACCTCCAACACTTCGCCTTCCGCCGCAGCTCGTCCTTCTGGATAGCTCACAATGCGCACAACGACCTTTTGCCCGTTCACAGCTCCGTTGAAGCTATCCTTTGGAATGAAAATATCCCGGTTAATGCGCTTATCATCCGGCAAAACAAAACCGTATGCTTCGTGGCTCTGAAACACGCCTACTACTTGAAGCACTGCGCGCTTCACGATCCGTACAACTTCACCTTCTAATCGACCGCCCGCAGGTCCCTTCGAGGACACTCTTACCAGTACCGTATCTCCATTCATCGCACTCTTTAAATCATTGGCATGAATATATACATCCGGGTGCTCCCGGTCCTCTGGAATCAAAAAAGCAAATCCCTTGGCATGAGCCTGCAAACGCCCACGCTGCAAATCCATCCGTTCCGGCACGCCATAACGGTTTGTGCGGGTCAGCAGAATTTTTCCCTCTTCCTCCAAGGCATTCAAAAGCTTAAGAAATTCACGGAAATCTTCCGCATCCTTAATTTCAAAGTGCTGCTCCAGCTCCTGGTAAGTCATGGGTTTGTATGCGGTCTCGCGCATAAAATCGAGTAGTTGTTGCTCTGTTATCATAATATTGTCCACCTCGGGTGACCTTTAATTTTCAGTAATAAAATCCGCATGTCCTTGTTCCTTGCTCCTGATACAAGGCTCTTAATATACTCATACCCTAGTATACACGAATTTAATCGACGGCATCCCTGCCTGTCCAAAATCTAAAAAAAGCCCCCGTTTCCCGCGAAACGAAGGCTTAAGGTACATATTTATCTTATTTTGCAAAAAATGCAACTAAAACAGAAACGATCATGAAACCCGCACCCAAAACAGCAGTTGCGCGTTGTAAAATCAAATCCATACCGCGAGCTTTTGTCTTGCCGAACAGATGCTCAGCACCGCCAGAGATGGCACCGGACAAACCTGCACTTTTCCCCTTTTGCAGTAAAACAACCGCAATAACAGCAATCGAGAACACAACGAGCAGCACTTTCAAAAAGATTTCCATGAAAAATCCCACCTCCTGAGCTTATACATCTGTTTTGCAAAACAACACAGCCTCTTTTATGAAAACATGTACATATCATGTTATAAATAGCCGGAAATTAACGCAAAACACTATTTTTATTCTACCACAGCTTCCAGTAGATAACAACAGCTATAGCAAGTCACTCAGCCATTAAGCCTTTGCAAAGTTATAAATTCTCATACACATCCATAATAACAAAAAACAGACCTGCTCGCGGTGGCGAGTAGGCCTGTTTTATTCATGCGTAAAAGCTTTGAGCGTTCAGACTTCGTGATCATAAACCATGAGTCAAGAGACGCCATCAGCATTTTTGCGCAATATTATTTTTTCAGGTTGTAGAAAGATTTCAGGCCGTGGTATTGAGCCAGTTCACCCAGTTGATCCTCAATGCGGAGCAATTGGTTGTACTTCGCAATACGGTCAGTACGGGAAGGAGCACCTGTTTTAATTTGGCCTGCATTTGTTGCAACAGCGATATCAGCGATTGTGCTGTCTTCGGATTCACCGGAACGGTGAGAGATAACAGCTGTGTATCCTGCACGTTTAGCCAATTCGATAGCATCGAATGTTTCAGTCAGCGTACCGATTTGGTTTACTTTGATCAGGATGGAGTTACCGATGTTTTCATCGATACCTTTAGCCAGACGCTCTGTGTTTGTTACGAACAGGTCGTCACCAACCAATTGGATTTTGTTGCCCAATTTTTCAGTGAGCAATTTCCAACCTTCCCAGTCATCTTCGGAGCAACCATCTTCAATAGTGATGATTGGGTATTTATCAACCCAAGAAGCAAGCAGGTCAACGAACTCAGCAGAAGTGAAGGATTTGCCTTCGCCTTCCAAAGTATATTTTCCATCTTTGAAGAACTCAGTGGAAGCAACGTCCATACCGAGGAATACGTCAACACCTGGTTTGTAACCAGCTTTTTCGATCGCTTCGATAATAGTGGACAGAGCTTCTTCGTTAGATTTGAAGTTAGGAGCAAAACCACCTTCATCACCAACAGCTGTGTTCAAACCTTTGGAGTTCAGTACGGATTTCAGGTTGTGGAAGATTTCTGCGCCTACACGCAGAGCTTCTTTGAATGTAGGAGCGCCTACAGGCAGAACCATGAACTCTTGTACGTCAACGTTATTGTCGGCATGAGCGCCACCGTTAACGATGTTCATCATTGGTACTGGCAATTGTTTAGCATTGAATCCGCCTAGGTAAGTGTACAGTGGCAAGCCCAGAGCTTCAGCAGCAGCGCGAGCTACAGCCATGGATACTGCCAGAATTGCGTTTGCACCCAATTTACCTTTGTTATGTGTACCATCCAATTTGATCATCAGCGTGTCGATTTCTACTTGGTTCACAGCATCCAAGCCGATTACTTCAGGAGCAATAATTTCGTTCACGTTTTTAACAGCTTGCAGAACGCCTTTACCCAGGTAACGGGATTTGTCGTTATCACGAAGTTCTACAGCTTCGTGAGCGCCTGTGGAGGCACCGGAAGGAACGATAGCACTACCGATAGCACCGGATTCCAGATATACTTCAACTTCAACTGTAGGGTTACCACGGGAGTCGAGGACTTCGCGAGCGTACACGTCAGAAATAATAGTCATTTGTACTTAATCTCCTTTGTGAATCATGATTTATTGGTCAAGCCTATACTTATTAAATCAAGCTTACTTGCGGGATGCAATCATAGATTTTCCTGTCATTTCCGCAGGTTGCGGAAGTTGCATCAAATCCAGAAGCGTTGGAGCTACGTCAGCCAATATTCCATGCTCACGCAAAACGATATTTTCGTCAGTCAAAATGAACGGAACCGGATTCGTTGTGTGAGCTGTGAACGGACGTCCCTGCTCATCAATTTCCATATCCGCGTTACCATGGTCGGCAATGATAATAACCACGCCACCTTTGGCTTTAACCGCATCTACAACACGTCCAACACATTCATCCGTCGTCTCTACCGCCTTAATCGTTGGCTCCAGCATACCGGAGTGTCCAACCATATCCGGATTGGCAAAGTTCAGGATAATCGCATCATGCTTGTCGGCTTCGATTTCCTTAACAGCAGCATCCGCTACTTCATACGCACTCATTTCCGGCTGCAAGTCATATGTAGCCACTTTAGGCGAGTTGATCAAAATACGAGTTTCGCCAGGAAGCTCCACATCACGTCCGCCACTGAAAAAGAAAGTAACGTGCGGATATTTTTCAGTCTCAGCAATACGCAATTGCTTCTTGTTGTTTTGAACCAACACTTCACCAAACGTGTTATCCAGATTTTTCGGTTCGTAAGCTACAAAGCCCTCAACCGTTTCGCTGAACAACGTCAGGCAAACAAAGTGCAAATCTTTAGGCCATTTCGGGCCACGGTCAAAACCACGGAAGTCCGCGTTTGTAAATACCTGAGACAGTTGAATCGCACGGTCAGGACGGAAGTTGAGGAAGATAACAGAGTCATTGCTTTCGACCAGCCCTACAGGACTTCCGTCAGCCTTCACAATAACAGTTGGCTCCACAAATTCGTCGAACACTGATTTTTCATACGATTCTTTCAATGCTTCCATTGGATCTGTGTATTGAGGTCCTTCTCCGTATACGATTGCACGGTAAGATTTCTCTACACGTTCCCAACGTTTGTCGCGGTCCATAGCATAATAGCGTCCTTGTACAGTCGCAATTTTACCTACGCCCACTTCTTGAATTTTAGCGATCAGCTGCTGCATGAAGCCTACGCCGCTGTCTGGCATAACGTCGCGTCCATCCATGAAAGCATGAATGTACACTTCTGTTAGGCCTTCTTTTTTCGCCAAGTCCAGCATAGCGAACAGATGGCTGATATGGCTATGCACGCCGCCGTCGGACAGAAGTCCGTACAGGTGAAGTTTCGTGTTGTTCTTCTTGGCATGTTGCACTGCTTTAACCAGTGTTTCATTGTCGTAGAATTCACCTTCACGGATGGACTTCGAAATACGAGTCAAGTCTTGATATACGATACGGCCTGCGCCGATGTTCAAGTGACCCACTTCAGAGTTACCCATTTGTCCTTCCGGCAAACCTACTGCTTCGCCAGAAGCCGTCAGCGTTGTATGAGGATACTGTTGTAAATACCGGTCGTAATTCGGTTTGTTGGCCTGTGCAACCGCATTGCCTTCCACGGTGTCACGCAGTCCGAACCCGTCCATAATAATTAAAGCTACCGGTTTTGGTGCTGTCATCTTACTTCGCCCCCTCAACAAGCGCGATGTACGACGCCGGTTGAAGACTGGCACCGCCCACGAGCGCGCCGTCGATATCGCTTTGACCCAGGTACTCAGTAACATTTTCAGGTTTTACACTACCACCATACTGAATACGTACAGCATTTGCTGTATTTTCATCATACAGCTCTTTAATCAGACTGCGGATATAGGAAATCACTTCATTCGCATCCTGCGAAGTGGAGGATTTGCCTGTTCCGATGGCCCAGATTGGCTCATAAGCAACAACTACTTGTGCAGCCTGATCCTTAGCCAAACCAGCAAAAGCTGCTACAGTTTGCACTTTTACAACTTCTTTGGTTTGTCCAGCTTCACGATCTTCCAGCTTTTCGCCTACACATACGATTGGAGTCAGGTCATGACGGAATGCCGCATGAACCTTTTTGTTCACCGTTTCGTCTGTTTCATTAAAATATTCACGACGTTCGGAGTGTCCGATCACAACGTAGTCTACGCCCAGATCTTTCAGCATTCCGCCGCTAATTTCACCTGTAAATGCACCATCTTCTGCAAAGTGCAGGTTTTGTGCGCCAATTTTAATAGACGTGCCTTTTACTGCTTCAACCAGAGCAGGAAGATTCGTAAATGGTGCGCAAATCACGCTTTCCACTCCTGCAACCTCTGCTTTGCCTTTGATCTCTTCGATGAAAGTTTTAGCTTCTGGTACGGTTTTAAACATCTTCCAGTTACCCGCGATAATCGGTGTTCTCAATGGTTTCAACTCCTAACTATTAGGTGCCCTAAAGCTTTATTCACGCATAGTGCGTTTGATTATTTATCGTTCAGTGCAACAACACCCGGAAGTGCTTTGCCTTCCATAAATTCCAGAGATGCGCCGCCGCCAGTGGAAATATGGTCCATCTTGTCAGCCAAGTGGAATTTTTCAGCCGCAGCCGCAGAATCACCGCCACCAATGATGGTGTATGCTTCTGTTGTTGCGCAAGCTTCCGCTACTTCACGAGTACCACCAGCGAAAGGTTCGATTTCAAATACGCCCATTGGTCCGTTCCATACAACCAGTTTGGAGTTTTTGATCACATCTGCATAGATTTTACGTGTTTTTGGTCCGATGTCCACGCCTTCCCAAGCTGCAGGAATGCCGTCGATATCCACAATATCTGTGTTCGCCGTAGCGCTGAAATCGTCAGACACAACAATATCCACCGGAAGATAGAAGTTTTTGCCGAGTTTCTTCGCTTTTTCGATAAATCCAAGAGCTACGTCCAGTTTGGATTCATCCAGCAAAGATTGACCCACTTCATAACCTTGAGCTTTGAAGAATGTATAAGTCAAACCGCCACCAATGATTACGTTATCTGCAATGTTCAGCAGGTTGTCGATCACGTCGATTTTGTCTTTTACTTTGGAACCGCCGATAATGGCTGTAAAAGGACGATCTGGATTCGACAGAGCTTTACCAATAACAGACAATTCTTTTTCCATCAGCAGGCCGGAAACAGCCGGAAGAATATGAGCGATACCTTCAGTGGAAGCATGAGCACGGTGTGCTGCGCCGAATGCGTCATTCACGAAAACGTCAGCCAATTCAGCAAATTGCTTCGCCAACTCAGGATCATTCTTTTCTTCTCCTGCATAGAAACGTACATTTTCAAGCAACAGCACGTCGCCGTTTTGCAGTTCAGCCACTTTCGCTTTAACAGCTTCGCCTACTGCTTCGTCCACTTTAACTACTGGCTTTTTCAGCAGTTCAGACAAACGTACGCCAACAGGAGTCAGACGCATGGATTCAACAACCTGACCTTTTGGACGTCCAAAGTGACTCGCCAAAATAACTTTTGCACCTTTTTCAATCAGGTAGTTAATGGTTGGCAAGGTTTCACGAATACGCTTGTCATCTGTAATTTTACCGTCTTCAACCGGAACGTTAAAATCTACACGAACAAACACCCGTTTTCCATTCAGTTCTATATCACGTACGCTCTTTTTGTTCATCTCCATATTCCTCCGCACCCTTATAATTTTACGAAACAGGAATTTAAGGCACATTTTGATATATAAAGAGCGGAAACAATAACCTGTTTCCGCTCTATGATGTTACTAATAAGAAAGTTCTTATTATTTAGCCAGTTTAGCGAAGTATTCCAACGTGCGGATCAATTGTGCAGTGTAGGACATTTCGTTGTCATACCAAGCTACAGTTTTCACCAGTTGTTTGTCGCCGACAGTCAGAACTTTAGTTTGAGTTGCATCAAACAAAGAACCGAAAGTGAGGCCTTTGATGTCGGAAGAAACGATTTGATCTTCAGTGTATCCATAAGTTTCAGGATCGGAAGCTTCTTTCATCGCTGCGTTGATTTCTTCAGCAGTTACGTTTTTCTCCAGAACTGTTACCAACTCAGTCAGGGAACCTGTAGGTACTGGAACACGTTGAGCTGCGCCATCCAATTTACCTTTCAACTCAGGGATAACCAAACCGATTGCTTTAGCAGCACCAGTTGTGTTAGGAATGATGTTTTCAGCTGCTGCACGAGCACGACGGAAGTCACCTTTAGCATGTGGAGCATCCAAAGTGTTTTGGTCGCCAGTGTAAGCATGAATTGTAGTCATCAAACCTTCAACGATACCAAATTTATCTTGCAGTGTTTTAGCCATAGGAGCCAGGCAGTTCGTTGTGCAAGAAGCACCAGAGATTACAGTTTCAGTTCCATCCAGAATTTCATGGTTTACGTTGTAAACGACAGTTTTCATGTCGCCAGTAGCTGGAGCGGAGATAACAACTTTTTTAGCGCCGCCTTTCAAATGTTTCTCAGCAGCTTCTTTAGTTGTGAAGAAACCTGTGCATTCCAGAACGATGTCTACACCCAGGTCTCCCCAAGGCAGTTCTTCAGGGTTGCGGTTAGCCAAAACTTTAACTTCTTTACCGTTTACTTTGAAGAAGCCATCATGTACTTCTACTTGTCCTTGGAAATTGCCTTGTGTTGTATCATATTTCAACAAATGTGCCAACATTTTGGAATCTGTCAAGTCATTGATTGCTACTACTTCAATACCTTCCACGTTTTGAATCCGACGGAAAGCAAGGCGTCCAATACGTCCGAAACCATTAATACCAACTTTAACTGTCATGAGTGAGTTCCTCCCAAAGTTCGTTTAGTTTAGTTTTATATATTCAAGACAGACCCGAAAGCCTGTCAAGACAACAGATTCATAAATCCTATATTAATCATTTAAATAACGACTTACAATCTCAACAGCAGCGCCTTCGTCGGTGACCAAAATGTCTTCTTGCCCGAAACGCAGTACCGCATGAATAGCGGCCGCCTTGTTCTTGCCTCCAGCTACACCTAGAACCGTATCGGTACGCCTAATGTCCTCCAATCGGAGTCCAAGCGTCAGCATTCTGTGAACAACGACGCCATCTTCGTTAAAATAATAACCAAACGATTCGGCTACCGCCCCTTCACTGCTGATCTGGGCAAAGGTTTCGGGATCAAGTTTACGTCTATGTGCCATCGCTATGGCGTTGCCTATCCCGTGAATGATGATACGACTCTCGCGAATCAGGCTCAATATATCCTGAATGTTCGCATCTTCAAGCAAGGAGTTGTAAGCATGATTGCTGAGCAAATCCGGTACATGGAGCAGACGGTATTGAGCGCCGACCTTGCGAGCCATTGTGGAAGCAATTGTGTTGGCCTGCATTTCCATGCTTTCTCCCAAACCCCCGCGTGCCGGTACAAACCACCCACCCTTAAGGGGGCCATTAGAAGGCAATGCCAGTTGTTCCGCCACGTCTGCAATCGTCGTGCCACCTGTTACAGCGACCACATCCTCGTCGTCCATAACACTTAGCAACGCTTTTGCTCCAGCGCGCCCCAGCTCCTGCTTTGTTAACGGAGAAACATCCGAATCCCCTGGAACGACAACCACCTTCCTCAAACCATAGGCTTGACGAATCTGGTCCTCCAATTGGGACAGGCCGAACAAGTTGTTCGCAATCGGCTCCAGCTGTTCCAGCAGATCCAGTCCTGCTTTGCTCACCTTCATGCCTACACTCTCAATCTCAATTAGCCCCTGAGCTTTAAGAAGATCGGTTTCGGCGCGCAACACGCGCTCGGTCATGTTCAGTGAAGCTGCCAGTGTTCTGCGTCCAACAACATCGGACAGCATAATCTGATGCAGGATCGTGTACCTTTTTTTCAAAACATCCATGAGGTCGGGCAGAAGCTGCTTCTGTATTTCTAATATCTTTCGCATGCTTTCCACTCCCGCACACTTCTAAGTTCTGTCTCTAATGCTCTATCTCTAACTGGTCTTAAAACGTCCCGGGATAACTTTTTAAGTCCCACGTATATCTTAACCAATATTTGCTCCATATGCAAGTCTATCTGAACCTATATTTCTCAACCATTTGTCTGAATATGCGCATTTAATAAAAGCTTGCAATTCACTGCTGTATATCATATAATCATCTTTGTTTCCAATTAGCTGTTTAATTAGTTAGTTGTTTGCATTGAATCAACTATGCGCCCGTGGTCCAACGGATATGACGTAGGCCTCCGGAGCCTGAGATCGAGGTTCGATTCCTCGCGGGCGCGCCATTTTAAATGAACGCTTAAATGCTTCTATATAATGTTTTAACCAATAAGAGCGCTGAGGGCTCTTTTTTTTAATCATTAGTTTGACTTTCTTTGACTTTTTGTTTGAAATTGTTTATCATGTGGTTAATACGGTAACAGTTTATAAATAAGGGACGTGTACTCGGCATGTCCACCAAATCCACTAACGATATTTAAGGGAGGTTTTTTGACGTGAGCTATGTTCCTATGGTAGTAGAACAAAGTAACCGCGGCGAACGCGCCTATGACATTTATTCCAGACTGTTAAAGGATCGCATTATTTTGTTAGGCTCGGACGTCAATGACGTTGTAGCCAACTCTATAATTGCGCAAATGCTGTTTTTGGCTGCCGAAGATCCTGAAAAAGATATTCACTTGTATATTAACAGTCCTGGCGGTTCCATTACAGCTGGTATGGCCATTTTCGATACGATGCAATACATTAAACCTGATGTATCTACGATTTGTGTAGGTATGGCGGCTTCCATGGGCGCGTTCTTGCTGAATGCAGGCGCCAAAGGTAAACGTTTCGCTTTGCCAAACAGTGAAATTATGATTCACCAACCTCTGGGTGGTGCACAAGGCCAGGCAACGGATATCGAAATCCGCGCACGCCGCATTCTGAAAATGCGTGATAAACTGAACCGCATTCTCGCAGATCGCACAGGCCAACCACTGGAACGCATTGAAAAAGATACAGACCGTGACTACTTCATGTCTGCTGATGATGCCAAGGAATACGGTATTATTGATAAAGTGCTAACTAGCTCCTCTCCAGAAGGTGTATAAGAGAAGAAATTCGCCTCTCGATAGCTGGTAAATGAAAAAGCTGCTCCGGATGTTATTATCCGGTAGGCAGCTTTTTTGCTTTATTGTTTTTTAGAGTATAGACAGTCCAACTTACTCATTTCTACTATTAAATCTGTCCCGCAAAAGGCTTTCCGCCTTGAGGCAGCAGTTGACCGAACGAGTAGGTAAACTCCGGAATTCCATACGCGTATGGCGCATAATCATACAAATCAAACACGATTGTTACTCCACTGTTCGTCACATAAAAATTCTGATCTGCCGCCAGCTCTTTAAATTTACCGAATCCTTCACCAGCCTGAAGCGCATCGATTTTTTTCTTCAAATCAGCATTGAGGAACTTTTTGTAATTTGGATTCGCCTTCAATACGTCAGACAACTGCAGCAGTTTACCATCAGCGAGCGAGAACGTATATCCTTTACGTACCGTCATTCCATGTGCGCCACCCATATACGAGTAATCCTGCATAATCACACTTAGAATACCGTCCTTGTTATAGGCAATTGCAAAATCATTTTCGAAATCATACGGTCTTTCTGTTGTAGCCTCTCCCTCAGCCATTATCTTTTTGCCTGCTGCCAATATACCCTCTGCATGCTTTTTAAGCACATGGTTAATGGCTTGCTCTGCCTCAGGATTCAGCTGGCTGCCGCTGATTTGCGGATACTTAACTTTGTAAGATACCTTCGCATTACTCGAAGCTGGAAGTGTTTGAGACGCAATTGTGATCGGGTTTAGCTGACTTTTACTTAGCGTTACTGTCTTCTGAGCTGCGTTCCATTGAGCATCTATGCCTAGATAGTCTTTCAACAGACTCATAGGAATGTATAGCTTCCCAGCGATCTGTTTGGCATCCATACTACGTGTATTGATTCCATTGACGTTGACGTAGGCATCCGAGGAAGAAGCCATAATGTAAAGTTTATTGTACCCGCTACCTACGGTATAGGTCGTTGCTTTCGCATCATAGCTTACTGGAATCCCCAAGCTGTCACGCAGTGCGGCCACCGGAATCATTGTACTCCCGTTCACTTGAACACCTTTAGCGGGCAACGTTTTACCATTCCATTGGATAGTGATTCCTGGTTGCTGTGTTGCCGCTTGCTGCTGTTTAATCGATGCTGCCTGGATATATGAAACGGGAACAGCTGCAACTCCTGCTAAAATCCCTGCTGCCAGCAGTGCTGAACCCCATTTTTTCGTATGCTTATTCATATTAAGTATTCCTCCTGTTATTATTTCTGTATTGTCTATGTGTAAATAATCACTTTACTTATTATATCTATACCCCATTGTATGTAGTTTACAATCTGTACACTCCCCGATTTCAATCTGTACACCTAATAACCCTTAGCTATGACAGACTCATTACAAAAAGGTTTCGGTATACAAAAAAAGCCAGCAAGCCAGCCTGCGCATGATGCAGGCCGCTTGTGGCTTCGTTTGATGATCTAATATTAGTTCATTTCGTATTGAGCCGACACCTGAACTTTCACTGTTACTTGCCCCGATTGTATGTCTGTCCCGCTACCTGCTAAATCCATGAGCGATTTTGACATGGCATTTTCACGTTGTGTAAAGACTTGTGCTTCTCCGCCATCTACCGTCACATTCACAAGAGCACCTAATCCGCGTTTGGCCGCTTTAGCTACAGCACTGGCTTTAGATTGTGCGCTTCCCAATGCTTTAGTAATGGCTTCTTCCTCATAAGTCGAAGGATCTTCCACCGAAAAACGAACATTATCTACGTTATTGGCTCCGGACTTGGTCGCCTCATCCAACAACTGACCTATTTTATCCAAATCGCGGTATTTAACGGAAAGTGTATGGTTGGCAGTGTAGCCTTTGAGCTTCTGCCCTTCTTTTTCGTTATAGGTGTAGTTAGGCTGTACATAAAACTGGCTGGTCTGAATGTCATCTCCGCTGATGCTCCACTTTTCTTTCAGCAGTTGTGTAACCTTGTTCAATTTTGTAGCATTAGCTTTTTGAGCAGCGGCTGCCGTATTCCCTTCCGATTGTACACCGATAGAGAGATAAGCAATATTGGGCTTTGCCAATACTTCCCCGCTTCCAATCACATTAATTACACCGTTTACCGTCGAAGCTGTTGACGCAGCATAAGCACGCTCTGCCCCTGTCCATAATCCTCCTGCTACTCCCCCTGCTATTAATGCACCTGTGAGAACTGCTGTGGCTACTGTTTTTGTCCAAAGTCTCATTGAATTCAACCTCTTTCTAGTAAATGTTTGTACCTTCCAGACGGAAAAGACGGAAAAAGGTTGCAGCCAAGCGTACAAATTTCCGAAACAGAGCATGACCACGAGGATTTTCATTATTTATAGTTTGAACTTAATACGGCCTCTATATCCAATAAATCCACAATAAAACAGTTAGCTGAGGAGTGTTCGAAGGATTTTTTTCTGGATATAAAAAAAGCCCCAAAGGGGCTTTTCACTAAGATCATACACTATATTACAAGCAATTCTTTGTTTATTGATTTTCCAGCTCTACCTTACTAACCAGACTTACTAAAGCGTTTACAGCCTGTTCGGCATCCGCACCTTCAGCACTAATATTGATTTCAGTACCTGTGCTGATGGCAAGACTCATAATACCCATGATGCTCTTGGCATTAACCTTTTTGTCATCTTTTTCCACAAAAATCTCAGATGAATATTTATTCGCTTCCTGTACGAACAACGCAGCAGGTCTGGCGTGCAGTCCTGTTTTCAAACGTACGACTACCGGATGTTTTGACATGTCAGCTTACCCCCTCATCAAATAAATCTGGACACTACTTACTCCATTTTATTTATCACATTATAACATTAACCCGGGACAGACACTAGAAAAAAAACTAAAAAAACTGGGGCTAAAAGCCCCACCAACATTCTTTTTACGGAATCAGGCCATTTTCGCCCCTGATTTTGTCAGCCATCTCATCAATTTTGCGAAGCCGATGATTTACACCCGATTTACTCACGACCCCTTTGAGCATTTCCCCGACTTCTTTCAAATTCAAATCGGGATGAGCGAGCCGAACTTCTGCCACTTCACGCAGTTTATCCGGCAAGGTCTCCAAGCCAACTTCTCTCTCCAGCAACTTAATATTCTCAATTTGCCGGACAGCAGCTCCAATTGTCTTGTTCAAATTAGCCGTTTCACAATTGACAATACGATTCACGGAATTGCGCATATCGCGCATAATGCGTACATCTTCAAATTTGAACAAGGCTTGATGCGCCCCAATGATGCTAAGCAGCTCAATGATCTTCTCGCCTTCCTTGATGTAGAGAATAAAACCTTTTTTTCGCTCAATACAGCGAGCATTTAGATGAAACTCATTCGCAAGATCAACGAGTGCCTGACAATGCTCCTCATACATCGAGGAAATTTCAAGGTGGTAAGATGATCCTTCAGGATTGTTGACAGAGCCACCTGCCATAAAGGCGCCCCGTAAATAAGCTCTCTTACAACAGTTTTTCCGAACAATATCCCGATTAATCCCGTCAGTGAACAAGAAACCTTCTGAGACGATATAAAGATCCTTTAGCAGTTGTTGCACATCATTAGGAATACGGACAATGTACACATTATTTTTTTTCAAGCGCATTTTTTTCCGTACAAGCAGTTCGATATGAAGTTGAAAATGCTTCTTGATCAAGGAGTAAATCCGCCTTGCAATCGCGGCATTTTCTGTGGACACGTCCAATATCACCCTTTTATTCGACAGTTGTACGGATCCGAGCATACGTATGAGCGCAGATAGTTCCGCTTTCTCACAGCAGGACTGGCTTTCAATCATCGTAAGCTCTTTTTTCGTTTGTGCCGCAAAGGACAAGGGACTCACCTCCTTCTTAATATCCAGTTTTGTACCAATTGGTAAATATGCTGGCTCAATTTGTCTGCATCATGCCGTAAATACGTGCGGAACAGAACTAATGTATCTGCCACCACTTTATATCCCCGGTCGGTCAGCTCGCCCATGTCTACTTGAACTGGCTTGGCTCCCTGCTCGGCATACATTTCCTGTACTTGGGGTGGAATTTCTCCGTTATTTACAATGACATAGTCGAAGAGATGATGCCCTACATGCTCAAAAATAGCTTGCAGATGGTCTCCTACTGTATAGCCATCGGTTTCACCAGGCTGGGTCATAACGTTACAGACAAATATTTTGATAGCGTCTGATTTCACTACAGCTTCAGCGAGTTTAGGTACAAGCAAATTCGGTAATATGCTGGTATATAGACTGCCGGGGCCAATCAAAATCGCATCAGCTTCATTAATGGCCTCTACAGCCTCAGGCAACGGCTCCACGTGAGTCGGTTCAAGAAAGACGCGTTTGATTCGTCCGCCCGCTTCTGGGATCTTGGACTCTCCGGTAATCACCGTGCCATCCTCCATTTCGGCGCTTAGCACAACGCCTTCCTCGGCTGCTGGCAGCACACGTCCCCGGACAGCAAATACACGGCTAAGCTCACGCACCGCCGTTACAAAATCTCCCGATATATCGGTCATCGCTGCTAAAATCAGATTGCCCAGACTATGGCCTGACAATCCTGATCCCGCACCGAAACGGTATTTCAGCATATCTGACATCACTGGTTCCACGTCAGCCAAGGCAGTCAGCACATTGCGAATATCCCCTGGGGGGGGCATCTGCAGCTCACTGCGCAAAATCCCGGAACTTCCGCCATCGTCAGCGACTGTAACAATAGCCGTAATATCTAGCGGCTTTTGCTTTAAGCCCCGCAGCATGACGGACAAGCCGGTTCCGCCGCCCATAACAACTATACGTGGGCGCTCCCGTTGTGATCCGGTCTCTTTCATGATTTCACCTCATTAATGCCGGTCCCGATCAGCATCCCGATGCGAAACAGAAACAGATTCTGTCTCGCTGGCACCCAGCATTTTTCCTAAATACTCCGATATTGCAACAGAACGATGCTTACCGCCAGTACAGCCAATGCCGATAATGACCTGGCTTTTGCCTTCTTTGCGATATTGCGGAATCAAAAAGTGTAACATATCCAGCAACTTGGTCAAGAATGCCTGAGTCTCGGGCCATTTCATGACATAATCATATACATCGCTATCCTGTCCAGTGTGGGGACGTAGTTGATCCACATAGTGGGGATTAGGCAGGAAGCGCACATCGAATATAAGATCGGCATCAATGGGAATACCATACTTGAAGCCAAAAGAAGTAATGTTCACGGAAAGCATACTGCTCTCCAGATGAGAAAATCGTGAAATAATCCTTGCCTTTAAAGTTGCAGGCTTCATCACACTTGTGTCAATAACCTGTGTAGCCGAGCTTTTTAGTTCTTCCAACATCTTGCGCTCCAACCGAATCCCATCCAAAGGCATACCGTCTGGAGCCAGCGGATGACGTCTACGACTTTCCTTATACCGCTGTACGAGAACGCCATCATTCGCATTTAAGAATAAAATTTCACAATGAATCGTAAAATGATCTTTAATATAATTCAACGATTCCGACAAGGCAGTGAAAAATTCTCGTCCGCGTAAATCAATGACGAGTGCAACCTTGCCTATTTTACCATTAGACTGCTCAATCAACTCTGCAAATTTGGGAATCAGTACAGGGGGCAAATTATCAACACAGAAGAAGCCCAAGTCTTCCAGGCTCTGAACCGCAATGGTCTTCCCTGCGCCTGACATCCCCGTAATAATAATGAGCGTTGCCCACGGCGCAGCATTTTTTAGGTTATCTGTCATATGGACTTCCCTCTCCTTTTGCTTCTTCGCTCTATGCCAGTACCCGTATTATCAGTAACCTGTGGTCAGGAGCGTAGCAGCAACCCTGCAGCCCCTACAACACCCGCGTCATTGCCTAACACCGCTGGTACGATATATACACCTTTTTGAAGCGGTTCAGGTGCCAGCTTGGCGTATACGCGACGCATCTCTTCAAACAAAAAGTCGCCTGCTTTAGAAACACCGCCGCCTATAATAAACAACTCTGGATTAAGCACAGCGGCAACCGCTGCCATGGATTTCCCCAAATAAAAGGCAGCCCGGTTCACGATACGCAGTGCGACTTCATCCCCGGCTTTAGCAGCATCAAATACTTCCTTGGCGGCAATTTGATCCTCCAGCGCCAGAGAGGTCCGGTCGCCACGTTCCACAGCATCCTTGGCCATACGAATGATGCCTGTTGCAGAAGATACAGTTTCCAAGCAACCCATTTTGCCGCATCCACACTGAATTGCCTCCAGATCAGGTACGACGCTGATATGACCAATTTCCCCGGCCATGCCTGAAGAACCTTGGTATATTCTACCGTTTATAATAATACCGCCACCTACTCCTGTTCCCAGGGTATAGCATACGCAGTTTTCGATGCCTTTGCCTGCACCAGCCCAAGCCTCACCTAGCGCAGCAACATTCGCATCATTGTCTATTTTCACAGGCTTGCCAATCCGGTTCTCTAGGAGCGCACGGATCGGTACGTCACGAAAGCCAATATTAGGAGCGAGGACAATAATACCATCACGAACATTCGTAAAACCTGCAACGCCTGCACCGACACCCTTGAGTTGATCCCACTCATAAGGAGATTCCTCAACAATGTGCCGCACATATTTTTCGATATTACCAATGACAACATCTACACCTTTATCGGTTTCGGTTGGTCCCTCGTATGTGTGCAAAAGCTGTCCGTTCTCATTACAAATGCCTACTTTAATCGCTGTACCGCCCAAATCGACACCCACATAGATACTTTCAGACATGTTCCAAGCCACCTTTATGTTTACTTAAAAACCTGGTATGAAATATATGCTTATAATTCCTACTTCATAATAGTAATCCTACGTTCCAACTATAATTGAAGCCCTCGTTACGGTCAAGGACACTTCCTTGTTGAAAAGTGTACGATTAGAGGAACTTTTAACCTTATGCACCCATAAAAAGGAGAAAGCCCGTGCAAACGCAGCAGGCTTTCTCTTCCTGAACAAAAGATGTGGCATAACAGAGGTTTCCTTCGCTCTCCCGTTAGCCTTTTTGTGTACTATAGACACGCTTTTATTGATCCAGTGTTTCGCTCCAGTCGTGAACAGCACTGCCTTCGAGATATTTCTCGCAGTCCATAGCCGCCATACAGCCCGTTCCCGCAGCCGTAATCGCTTGACGGTAACGATTATCCTGTACGTCCCCACAGGCAAAAACTCCGGGGATGTTCGTTTCCGTTGTGCCTGGCTTCACTACAATATAGCCGTGTTCATCCGTATGGATTTGTCCGTTCAGGAAACCTGTATTCGGTGTATGCCCGATGGCTACGAACACGCCATCTACCTCAATCAGCTCATCCTGATTGGTCTCATTATTGTGTACCTTCAAACCCTTTAAACCAGATTCTCCCGTCACAACTTCCAGAGGAGTCCGGTTTAATGCCCAATGTACTTTTTCGTTCTCACGCGCGCGATCTTGCATAATTTTGGATGCCCGCAACTCATCGCGACGATGGACCAAGGTTACACTGGAAGCAAAACGGGTCAAGAAGCTCGCTTCCTCCATGGCTGAATCGCCACCGCCAACCACGACAATCTTTTTCCCGCGGAAAAAGAAGCCATCGCAAGTTGCGCAAGTGCTGACTCCGCGACCTACATTGTCCTGCTCACCCGGAATACCAAGATATTTGGCGGACGCACCTGTAGCAATAATGACCGACTCCGCCTCAATGATGCCTTTACCCTCTACCTTCACTTTAAAAGGACGTTTGCTAAAATCCACTTCCTCTACCCAACCGGAAGTAAATTCAGCGCCAAAACGTTCAGCCTGCTTGCGCATATTATCCATCAGTTCAGGCCCGAGGATACCTTGCTCAAAACCCGGAAAATTTTCAATTTCGGTCGTTGTAGTAAGCTGCCCACCGGGCTGCATCCCTTCAATGATCAGCGGATTCATGTTAGCACGTGCCAAATAAATAGCCGCTGTGTAGCCTGCAGGACCTGTACCAATAATTATGGATTTATACATACGTTTGTTGCCTCCTTTAAGTGATGTTTGGAGCAGGTCTCAGACCTGCTTTTTAAACGTGGAGAGCGGCTGCTTCAGCTTCTGTTTGATACCACACACGCTGTCAATCTGGCGTGCATAGCGGCTTACGGTCGATACGGAAATACCATAGCGATCGGCTACTTCCTGATAGGTGACTGAATGATGATGCATTTTGGCAGTCAAATATTCCAGCGCCGCTGCCCATCCCTCAGTATGCTGAACCATCGGAACTTCCGGGGCAAGCCGATCCAAATACTCCAGCCACAGCGATCTCAAGTCGTGCTGCATGACCGGATCGGATGGCTTGCTCATAACGGTCAGTACCTTATCCAGCACTGCCTGCCATTGTGGATCAACCGGGGAGGCAGATACATCACCTTCAATTGTATGAGGATCGTTCTCAACCTCCAACTGATCAGAACGTTCCGTTTCCGGGTACATTTTCTGCTCACCCTGCTCCGCCAGCTCTTGCAATACTTGCAAGGCACGGCGTTTCAGCTCATCCTCCTGGTCCGGGTCTTCTACGAAGGACTCCAGTGCCTGACGCACCTCATCATCACCGATCAAGCTTAACGCCTGAATGACCTGAAGCTGAGTCGCCCGGTCCCCGTGGCGCAAGGCCCAGAAGAAGGATGACCGGATTAGCGGGTCCTTCTTCATGCTGTCAGGCACCTGGTCAGCACCAAACTTCTCCCACATGCGGAATTGCTCCTCAAACGGGAGATGATAATGATAGCTGAGCACTTGCAGCGGTGTACCCTCCTGCTGGAGTTCCTCCAGTCGGGACAGGAAAAACCGCGGAACTTCCGAGGAAGCATCCTGCTTTTGCAAATGACTCCACAACCGCCGTGCTTCCGCATATCTTCCCGTATTGCTGGCAGCTACCGCCGTGTAATGGTACAAAGAAGCGTCCGCATTGTTCTCTCCATCGCCATGAAGCAACCTGCGGAAATGTCTGTAGGCCTCCTCATGGCGTCCGAGAATGCCCATAGTGGTCGCCAGCTTGAATACCTGCTCCTCCTGAAACGGTATAGTGACCGCCAAAGTCTGCACCAGACGATCCAATTCCGGGCCGCCGCCCTCGTGCTGATAAAAGATCGCCAAGTTGCACAATGCGTGTAAATTCCCCGGCTCATCCTCCAACACTTGAATAATGGTAGCCTTAGCATTTTGGAACAATCCCATGTAGTAATACGCTAACGCCAGATTATTTCGCGCAGCGAACATATCCGGTTGTTCCTCTGAAATTTGCTTGAGCAACTGGGCTGCCTGAGCAAATTTCCCCTCCTCCAGCAGGACACGAGCCTGATCATGCTCTACTACTCCCTGCCGGGCCTTAATGCGGTTCAGCTTCGTTGGACGGTCCAGCTCATAATAGAGCAGCTCCATCATTTCCTCCGCTTCATCAAGAAACTGGCCTTCTTCGTCCTCCTCCAGGTACGTGACCAATGCTTTCTCCGCTTCTTCAAACTGCTCCATATTAGCGTAATTATTCGCCATATAGAAATAACACTCTGTCATCGACGAGTCTACGTCACTCAGAACAGAGGACAGGATCTCATTCGAACCTGCATAATCCCCCATCTCTGATAATATACCCGCCATATTGCAATGATTCACCGGATTATCCGGTTCATATTCAACGGCTTTGCGAAAATATTTCAATGCCTTGTCATAATGATTGCGATCAAGCGAGCGCACAGCTTTCTCAAAAAAGAAAGATGCGTCGAAACGCAAAGCAATAATCTTAGGGCTAGGTTCCGATACTCGCAGATGTTTCCCTTTCATAAATAACCAAGGCACCTCCTTTAAAAGTAACTGACATGTTCATACCCTTCAGTATACCACAACTTCAAAACGACTTGACAGTCGATCCTACCTCATTCCAAAAAACGGATATATGCTCGTATACAATAGATATATATACAAGAATACGCTAAATAGCCGAGCGCTTTTCCCTGTATACATAGGGAGCGTTCGGCTAGCCACTGGATATGATACTTAGACCCAATAAACGTAATAATTAAAGCGTCAGCGGCACCGGCGAGCGCTCGCGATGCTGAAATACGGCAAGCTCGCGATAGCCGACTTCATATAGAAGCGCGCGTGCCTTCTCCAAGTGCTCGGACAGCTTCGCCGGATCATGGGCATCCGATCCTACGGTCAGCGGGATGCCTAGCGAAAAAGCTTCGTCCAGCATGCGGCGGCTCGGGAACATCTCAGCACAGGGCTTCGAAAGCCCTGATGCATTCAGTTCCATCGCCCGACCGCTGCGGGCAACGGCTGAGAGTGCGGAGCGCTCCAGTTCACGCAGCTCCTCCATTTCCTCCGGCTTCGGATGATAGCCGAAGCGCTTAATGACATCCAAATGCCCCATGATGTCATACAAACCGGTAGCTGCCGCCTTAGAAACCGCATTATAATACGTGCGGTACACCTCAAGCACATTTTTGCCTTCCCAATGGTGTACCTGACGGAAGTCCGTGATATCCCATTCACCTAGAAAATGGACGGAACCAATCACATAATCCCAGGGATACGCGGTGATGATATCTTCGATTTCTCGTTCCCAGCCCTCAATGTAGTCGCCTTCCAAGCCAACACGAATATCAATTTGCTCTTTAAAACGTTCCTTCAGTTCCAAACATTCTTCCACGTATCGGGGCAGCTCCTCCATAGGCATCGCCATTTCCGGGTAATAGTCAGCCGGTTTTACATGCAGTAGTGGCATGTGATCGGACAAGCCGAGCTGATCCAGCCCCAGCCGAATTCCCTGCTGTACATACTCTTCCAGACTCCCTATGGCATGCCCACAGCGGGCGTGATGCGTATGATAGTCAATTTTCATGCGATCCTCCCTCTTTCAACACTACAACAAATCGTACTAATCACGACGAGGTCGTTCATGACGGCGATTCAGCTCAGCCAGCACGTGATCTAGCGGTAGCTTGCGCTCCTGCAACAGCACCAGCAGGTGATAAATCAGGTCGCTAACCTCCAGGCGCAGTTCATCATTATCTTTATTTTTGGCGGCAATGATCGTCTCGGATGCTTCTTCGCCAACCTTTTTCAAGATTTTGTCTACACCTTTATCAAAAAGATAGGTCGTATAGGCCCCTTCAGGACGTGTCTCTTCGCGCTCCTTAATAATCGCCTCCAGCTGGGCAAGTACCTCAAAGCGGTCTGCTGAAGCATTGGAAATATCATCGGTTTGATTTACCAGCGTGTGGTCTCCTGCATTTCCTGCAACAGGTGCTACAGCCGTCCCTGGCGCGGAAATATCACGGAAAAAGCAGCTCGTTGCTCCTGTATGACAGGCAGGACCGTTCGGAATGACACGTATCAACAGAGCATCACCGTCACAATCCAACTGGATGGAAGTGATTTTTTGCGTATTCCCTGAAGTAGCCCCCTTGTGCCACAGCTCCTGTCTGGAACGAGACCAGAACCAGGTCTCTCCCGACTCCAAAGACAGTTTCAGCGACTCGCGGTTCATGTAGGCCAGCGTAAGCACCTGAAGGGTGGCATCATCCTGCACAATCGCCGAGACAAGACCCACCTCATTCCAGCGGACATTATCCAGTATCTGCTCCAGAGATAGCTGTTGGTTCAATTCGTTGCTCATCGTATCTCCACTCCTCTGCGCTTCAAATCCCGTTTTAGGTCAGGGATTCCTATTTCTTTATAGTGAAAAATCGTTGCTGCTAATCCAGCATCCGCTCTGCCCGCCGTAAACACGTCATAGAAATGCTCCTGTTTGCCTGCTCCGCCAGAAGCAATAACTGGAATTCCGACGGTATCCGATACCGCAGAAGTCAGCGGCAGGTCAAAGCCGTCCTTGGTTCCGTCCGCATTCATGCTGGTCAGCAGAATCTCACCGGCTCCCAACTGTTCAGCTTCCTTGGCCCAGGCCAAGGCGCGAATACCAGATGGCGTGCGGCCTCCGTGGGTATATACTTCCCACTCGCCCCACGCCTCGTTATACTTGGCATCAATGGCAACAACGATACATTGTGAGCCAAAGCTGCGCGCACCCTCCGCAATCAGCTGAGGATTACGGACAGCCGCCGTATTTACGCCGATTTTATCAGCCCCGGCACGCAAAATGCGTTTCATATCATCGACATGAGATATCCCGCCACCTACGGTGAAAGGAATGGCTATCTCTCCGGCTGTCTGACGAACTACTTCTTCCATGGTGGCACGCCCTTCAACTGAAGCAGAAATATCCAGAAATACGATTTCATCTGCCCCTTCCCGGTCATAAAGCGCCGCCAATTCCACCGGATCACCTGCATCGCGTAGGTTCACAAAATTAACGCCCTTAACCACCCTGCCATCCTTTACATCCAAGCAGGGAATAATACGTTTAGCCAGCATGCCTACTCCCCCTATGCCTTTGCTACAGCTTGTACGGCTACCTGTAAATCAATGCTGCCTGTATACAATGCCTTACCCACAATAGCACCGCCTACACCCTCTTTCGCATAGGTGCTCAGCGTGATCAGATCGTCCATCTTGCTGACACCGCCGGAAGCGATCACGGTTCGTCCACTGCTTTTCGCAAGCGCTACGATAGCCTCCACATTCGGGCCTTGCATCATTCCGTCGCGGGAAATGTCTGTAAAAATGAACGTTTCCGCTCCCTTGGAGGCCAACTCAGCAGCCAATTCATCCGCTCGAACCTCCGAGGTTTCAAGCCATCCGCGCGTGGCCACATAGCCATTCCGTGCATCCAGACCAATGGCGATCCGATCACCGTAGGTACCCAATACCGCTTCCGTAAAAGCACGGTCCTCAATCGCTGCCGTACCCAAGATCACACGGCTCACGCCCAACGACAACAGCCGCTCCACATGTTCACGCGTACGCAAGCCGCCACCCACTTGTACAGGCACTTGCACCGCAGAAGCGATGCGCCCAATGAGCTCATCGTTCACCGGTTGGCCTGCTTTAGCACCGTCCAAATCAACCAAGTGAATGTAGGAGCCGCCCATACGCTCCCATTCTTGGGCAACCTCCACTGGGTTTTCGTTGTATATCGTCTCCTGGCTATAATCTCCTTGTACCAGTCGTACACATTTGCCATCGCGAATATCAATCGCTGGGTATATCGTGAACAAAGTATGACCCCCTTGTGAGCTATTCAACATCTATATGCCTTTACATCCATCAACAACCAAAGTTGGCGTACCCTCAACTATAGACACATGAATCGTTACGCTCGCTTTTCCGCTTCCGCCAGTTCCAAAAACTGTCGAAGCAACCGCATCCCCATTTCCCCGCTTTTCTCCGGGTGGAACTGCATGCCATATACATGGCCTCTGCCCACGATAGCCGTTACGGGCCCACCGTAGTCAGTCACCGCCAGTAGGTCACTTTCGGCCTCCGGCTTCGCATGATAGGAATGTACGAAATACACATGTCCTTCCTCCAAGCCCTGTAACAACGGGTGGTTCGGCTGAGTCATACGCAGACGATTCCAGCCCATATGCGGCACTTTAACCCCCAGATCAGGAGCAAACCGAACGACCTCACCTGGTAAGATATTAAGCCCTTCGTGACTGCCGTATTCTTCACCACGAGTGAACAACAGTTGCATTCCTAGACAAACACCGAGCAGTGGTTGTCCAGCGCTTGCAACCTCCTGAATCACCCGATCCAATCCGCTGGAACGTAAATGCTCCATAGCATCCCCGAATGCCCCTACACCCGGCAAAATCACACCGCTGGAGGAACGAATCACTTGGGCATCTCCCGTTACTACAGCCTCATAGCCAAGACGCTCAACTGCCTTGCTCACACTATGCAGATTGCCTCTGCCGTAATCCACAATGGCAATGGACATGGGCTACAGCACTCCCTTCGTTGAAGGCACTCCCGTCACCCGTGGATCAATGGATGTCGCTTCATCCAGTGCACGTCCCAGCGCTTTGAACACCGCCTCAATCATATGGTGGGTATTTTGCCCGTAGTGAACGATGACGTGTAGCGTCATGCGAGCCTCCAACGCAAATTTCCACAGAAATTCATGCACCAGCTCTGTCGAAAAGCTCCCTACCTGCTGTGATGGATACTCCGCACGATACTCAAAATGAGGTCGGTTACTCAGATCAATGACAACCTGTGCGAGCGCCTCATCCATTGGTACAAAGACGCTGGCATAGCGCTTAATTCCTTTTTTATCACCCAATGCTTCCAGCAAGGTCTGTCCCAGACAAATACCAATATCCTCTACGGTATGATGATCGTCGATATCCACATCCCCTCTGGCCTGCACATTCAGATCAAAGTGTCCGTGCTTGGTGAACAAGTCCAGCATGTGATTCAGAAAAGGAACATCCGTTTCAATCTCAGCTTGCCCTGTGCCGTCTACTGCAAAAGATAGCTGAATGTCCGTTTCGTTCGTCTTTCGGCTGACGCTGCCTGTACGTCCTGCTACGTTATTTTCGTTCCCCATCGCCATCCACCGCCTTCTTTTCATTGTCCAATCGAACTTGTATCGCCCGTGCGTGACCTTCCAGTCCTTCATGGCGGGCAAGCTGCATAATCGTCTCACCATTGCGCAGTAGCGCTTCTTTGCTGTAATAGATCATACTCGACTTCTTGATAAAATCATCAACATCCACTGGCGAGGAAAAACGTGCCGTTCCATTCGTCGGAATAATGTGGTTAGGTCCGGCAAAATAATCGCCTACTGGCTCCGAGCTGTACGCTCCCAGGAAAATAGCTCCCGCGTTTTCGATCAGACCTACATGCTCCATCGGCTGCTCTGTCATAATTTCCAAATGTTCTGGTGCCAGTCGGTTTACAATATGGATGCCCTCTTCCAAAGTGTCGACGACAATGATAGCCCCGTATGCCTCCACCGATGCAGCAGCAATATCTCTGCGCGGTAGCTCTGCCAATTGGCGCTGTACTTCAGCTGATACTTCTTCGGCCAAGCGTTGCGAGGGCGTAACCAGTATGGCTGAGGCCATCTCGTCATGTTCCGCCTGTGAAAGCAGGTCAGCCGCTACATATGAGGCATTCGCCGTGTCGTCAGCCAACACGACAATTTCACTTGGTCCAGCTATACTGTCGATATCCACCGCGCCGTACACCTCGCGCTTCGCCAGCGCTACATAAATGTTACCGGGACCGCAAATTTTATCGACTGGTTCAATGCTATGTGTTCCGTAAGCGAGGGAAGCAATCGCTTGCGCTCCGCCAACCCTATATATTTCCGTTACACCAGCCTCTGCCGCAGCTACCAGTGTATATGGATCTATCCCTGCCTTGCCGCCTGTCGCCGGGGGTGTCACCATGACAATCTCAGGTACACCAGCCACCTGAGCGGGAATGACATTCATCAGCACAGAGGATGGATAGGCCGCTTTACCGCCCGGAACATACACGCCTACACGTTTCAACGGTCGGATAATTTGGCCGAGCAAGCTACCGTCTGGCTGTAAATCCATCCACGAATTACGTTTTTGCTTCATGTGAAAAGCACGGATATTATCCGCCGCTTCTCGAATCGCCTGTAAAAAAGAAGGCTCTACCTTGTCATATGCCGCCTTCAATTCTTCCTCCGTCACACGAAGTTGCTCTGCGATCAGCGATACACCATCAAACGATTGCGTATACCGCAGGACAGCCTCATCCCCCTCTTGGCGTACCGACTGAATAATGGTACGCACAGCCTCATTTTGCTCAGGTGTGCCGTAATCCACCTCCCGTTGGAGACTGAAATCACGGGCTGATACAATCTTCATTTGTCCATTCCCCCTTACTTGCAGCTTGCAGAATGCTCCTTTAACCCTTGGCTTATTCCTTTAGTTGATTTACTCCCGGGGTGCCACCGCATTGGGAATCACCTGATGCAATCGATCACACAAAGCCTGAATCGAGCTGTTTTTCATCCGGTAGCTGACCCGATTGGCAATCAGACGACTGGTAATATCCAGTATGCTGATCTGCTCGACCAATCCATTCTCCTGCAAGGTCTGCCCCGTCTCTACCATATCAACAATGCGGTCTGCCAGGCCAATTAACGGCGCCAGCTCAATGGAGCCATTCAGCTTAATAACCTCCACCTGTTGGCCTTGCTCCCGAAAATACTGGGAAGCCACATTCGGATACTTTGTAGCGACCCGCTGACGAATACCTGGCTGCCAATCTGGTAAAGCAATCACTGACATCCGACAACGGGCAATCCCCAGATCCAGCAGTTCATACACATCCTTGTTTTCTTCCAGCAAAACATCCTTGCCCACAATGCCGATGTCCGCCGCCCCGTACTCCACATACGTAGGAACATCGACGGGCTTCGCCATAATAAATTCCATGCCTAGCTCAGGCAGTGGAATGACCAGCTTGCGCGTTTCGTCCACATCCAGTGGAATTGGAACCCCCGCCTGGCGAAATAGCTCAGAAGCCTGCTTATAAATCCGTCCCTTGGGCATGGCTACCTTCAATGTTTCCGTCATGGCAATTCCCTCCTTTGTACTGGCTGTCTTCCTTCAGCTGTATAGCTGTATACCTCTGCATACAAGCCCTGCTGCTCACGACGTCGGTCTTCCGGTCCGCCCGTGAGTCCTGTCACCACAGTAAGACCTGTTGCGCGTAGCTGTGCGGCTGCGGATAACGCCTCTTGGCGTCCCTGTTCGTCATAACGGATAAGTACAGGAAGCTTCGTCTCCATTTGGATACCATCCACACCATCGACGATCCGGTTTGTCTTCAATGCAAATCCCGTTGCAGGTACGGATCGACCAAACTGCTGAAGCAGATTGTCATAGCGACCCCCGTTGCATACCGGGAACCCAATCTCCGCCGCATAGCCCTCAAAAGTCATTCCTGTATAATATGAAAAATCCCCGATCATGGTAAGGTCGATTAACACATGCTCAGATACGCCGTATGCCTCCAGTACTTCCCACACCTCGCACAAATGTGCAATGGATCGAATCGTCTGCTGCTCCACACTAAGACGGGTAGCCTGGTCACAAATTTCTTTTCCACCGCGCAACCGAAGAATAGCTTCCAGCTTATCCCGATGTTCGGGAGCCAAGCCCAAAGCTTCAATCGCTGTTCGGTAGCCCACTACATCACGACTGAGCAACAGTTCCTTTAGCGCTTGTTGTTCAGCCTGACGGCCTGGAATGATTTCCTCAAATAAGCCGTTCAGAAATCCCACATGTCCCATGGCAATTTTAAAAGAGGCCACTCCTGCCGCCTGTAATGATGCAATAGCCAATGCTACAACTTCTGCATCAGCCTCAGGCGAATCATCACCTACCAGCTCCACACCTGTCTGAAAAAACTCCGCTTCTCTTCCTGCCTCTTCCTCAATCGCCCGAAATACATTTGCGTGGTAGGAAAGTCGGAGTGGTACTTCCTCTTCCTTTAGCAGCGAAGATACCACCCGCGCAATGGGAGCGGTCATATCCGATCGCAGCACCAACGTGGTTCCCCGGTTATTGAGTAATTTAAACAGCTTTCGATCGGAAGTAGAACTAGCCACTCCCACCGTATCGTAGTATTCCATCGTAGGCGTCATAATCTGGCGGTAACCCCAGCGCTCCATGCATTCGAGTACATTCAGTTCAATGGCCCGCAGCTTCGACACTGCACGTGGAAGATAATCTCGAACCCCTACAGGGATTTCGAATCCTTTTGGCTTAGACATCTCTATCACCTCATGATTTCACAATATCTTTATCATGGTAAAGTGCTAACAAACTAAAGTATATTCGATATATTATCATGCTCTACTTGTGAACGTCAACCGAACGGAGCAGCCCTTTTTTACAGATCCGCCAAGCCGCTGCCCCTTTCTATATTTTATCCAATGCAAAATACACGAATCCTAAAAAAAAGACTGCCAGCCTTAAGCCAACAGTCCAATCAATCAAAATATTTAGCTATTCATTTGTTCATCTTTACTCCGGGAAGAAAACTTCGGAACCGTGCCCAAACCGATCCATGCAAATGGTACATATCGAAAACACAACGTCACAATCAACCATGAGCCAAACAACGCCAACAACCATCCACCCGCAACAGAGAAGATATATTCTACTGGCGTTCCGTGCAAATCCAGCTTGCGATATACTCTCAATAACGCCGGGTGAAGTAAATAAATGCCGAATGAGCATGAGCCCAGCCAGCTGATTAACATTCGCAGCCTATCGTTAGCATGACGATATAATAAAACCGAGAACTGAAACAGCACCAGCGCTGAGACGAGGGCATATGCATTATGGAGCAGTTCATAGATCAGCGAGTCTGCATAGATGGCTTCGCGATATGCTACAAACCATATTTGTACATATGCTATACCCAGGAGTAGCCAAGCCACCCACAAGCCCCACCAACTGATCAACTGTCCGCGTCTAATTACTGTACCTGACACCGGAAAAAGCCACTTTTTAAACCCTTCATATCCAATCGCTACAGCTGCGCCCAAGGCAAAATAACTGATATACGTAATCGCGAGACTTCCTCTTTCCTCTTGCCAAACATATTTGTTCAGCAATACAAACCCCCATTGAATGACTAACCCTACTGCCAAAATGATACAGGCTACTCTCCGTGGACTCGATATCCAATGACATAAGCGCTGCACTCCCCACAACAACAGTGGGAAGACCAAATAAAATTGGATAATGATGATGACATAATACAAATGCGTGTACGCCTTTCCCGTTAACAGCACGAGCGGAAGATCACTGAGCGGCATCAACCCGCGTGTTACCAAGGTCAAATAATACACAAGAGAAAACAAAACGTACGGTAACACAATAAACATCAGTCTTTTTCGAAAGAATATAAGCATATTCTTACCACGAAGCGGCCTATCGACATAATTGTAAAATAAAACAAACCCGCTCACAAAAATAAATACTGGCACCGCAAAGCTACTAAACATATTTAAAAATAGAAAAGGGTAAAACAATAGAGAATGGCGCGCATCAATTAAAGCCATTGAAGTCGCATGAATGGTAACAACGGCTGCAATTAATATTCCCCGGTAAACATCAAGCTCTGGTATACGTTCTTTTTTGACCAAATCAACACGCTCCCATATCGCTTTGCAAATATGTCTGTTATCAATTTTTAAACATAATTAACATGCATTACCCCACTTATTATACAGAAAAACAACAATAAGGAAGACCCCTTAATACATAAGGGGTCTTCCTTATTGTGCTATTTCCTACTCATCCACACCAGAGCGTCTTAAATCACGCAACGGATTGCCACCTACAAATGCACCTGCGGGCACGTCTTTATGCACGACCGCTCCGGCTGCTACGATAGCTCCGTCACCGATGGTGACACCCGGCAAAATGGTTGTGTTGGCGCCGATCAGCACATGATCACCAATCACCACTTTACCGATACGATACTCTTGTATGAGGTATTCGTGAGCCAGTATCGTTGTGTTATATCCAATGACCGAATTGTTCCCTATCGTAATATGCTCCGGAAAAAAAACATCCACCATCACCATCAGGCCGAAGGCCGCATGTTGCCCCACCTTCATCCCCAGCACTCTGCGGTAAATGACGTTTTTCAGAGAAAGCACAGGACAATACCGGGCAATCTGTATAAAAATAAAGTTCTTAATGCCTTTCCAGCGGCTCACCGTCCGATAAATCTGCCACAACGCATTGGGACCTTCTACAGGATAGCGGTTCACCTTTCTCACGATACATTGACACCTTGAAGCTCCAGCTTCAGCAAATCCCGCATATCATGCAACATGTAGTCAGGCCCATATCCGCGCAGAGTTTCCTCGCCCTTGAGCGACCAAGCTACACCAGCCGATTTCACACCTGCTGCCTGAGCTGACAAAATATCAAAAGAACTGTCTCCGACCATCAATGTGTGCTCTGCTTCAGCATTCAAACCTGTCAAGGCCTTGAGCACTGGTTCAGCGTGTGGCTTTGGATGTTCCACATCGTCTACCGTCACAATATAGTCCATTGAGGAAGTCAGATTGAACAGATTAAGTACACGTATCGTGGATGGTCGTATTTTGGTTGTCACAACCCCCAGCTTAATCCCTCTCGCACGCAACTCCTGAATAACCTCAATGACATATGGAAATGGCTTCACCATTTGATCATGATGAATCTGATTATAAGCACGGTAGTCCTTAACCAACCCAGATACATCCGTTAATCCCGAAAAAGTACGGAGTTGATCGTCCAGCGTTCCACCCATATGAGGAATAATATGCTCCCGCGTCAGCGGATCAGCATCCGGATGATTCAAAATGTGTAGAAATGTGCTGATGATCAGCTCATTCGTATCCATGATGGTGCCGTCTAAATCAAACAAAATCGTATTTATCATAGATGCTCCTTCTTGTCCTCGTCCGTGTCTTCCTTAGGTAGCTTATCCGCCGTAGCTGTTGGAGGAACCGCGTCCTGTCCTGGACGGGATACCTGCTCTGGCATCACGTCAGGTACCTGATCAATCCCCGCTTTGCTGGAGATAATCGGATCGCTATAACGAGCAACAGATGTACCCTTCCGGCGACGAACCAAAATGAAAATCACGGCAGCTACAACAATAAAGATAGGCAGCAATTGCGAGATCCGCACATTACCGTAACTCGGGTCCAGATGCCCTGGTTCAAACCCTAGCCACACCATAGGAGACCACAAAGCATTCACAAAAGAAGCCAGCCAATCCGGTCCCTGAAAAGCCAAACTGTCCGTCCGTACACGCTCGATGAAGAAACGGCCGATTGAGTACCAAATGAAGTAAAATGCAAACACTTCGCCTGCACGCACAAATTTCATACGACGAATGACGAGCAGCAAAATCACACCTACAATACTCCACAGTGATTCATATAAAAATGTAGGGTGATGGAACACCCCGTTAACGTTCATCTGATTCACAATGAAATCCGGCAGATGGAGCTGATTTCGCAAGAATGTCTCTTCCGTCGGTCCACCGTAGGCTTCCTGATTGACAAAATTACCCCAGCGTCCAATCGCTTGACCGATCAGTAGGCCTGGTGCACAAATATCAGCGATACGCCAGAAGGTATACCCTTTATACCGGAAATAAATAACCGCACATATAATGGCCCCGATCAAGGCACCGTATATCGCAATACCGCCATTCCAAATTTTAAAAACATCCCATAGATTATCTCGGTAGTCTTCCCATTTGAAGGCTACATAATAAATACGCGCTCCAATAATAGCTGAGGGAACACCCAGAAGCAGCATATCCATAAAAAAATCCTGCGGAATACCGAATTTTTTCCCTTCACGGATGGCAAGATATAAACCCACAAGCGCCGCCAGCCCCAAAATAAGCCCATACCAGTGGACCTTGATTGCCCCGATTGAAAAAGCGATCGGATTCAGCAGTAATGTTGCCGTTGACATATGTTTCTCTCACTCCTCGTTCTTCCTTGCAAACGAACAAACCTTAATCCATCTCTTCCATATCTTCAGAAATTGTAGCAGTCAGCTTGTTTGTAAATTGCAGGGCTGCATTAACACCCATTTGTTTCAAACGATAGTTCATCGCCGCCACCTCGATAATAACAGCCAAGTTTCGGCCCGGACGAACTGGAATCGTAACCAGTGGAACATCTGTATCAATAATGCGTGTCGTTTCCTCATCAAGACCAAGACGGTCATACTGCTTGTCCTGCTGCCATGCCTCCAGACGAACAACCAATGTAATCCGTTTGTTATTACGAACTGCACCGGCCCCAAACAGCGTCATCACATTAATAATGCCCACGCCACGAATTTCCAACAGGTGACGGATCAGCTCAGGTGCTGTACCATGCAGCTGAAAATCGGACGTTTGCCGAATTTCTACCGCGTCATCTGCTACCAAGCGATGTCCACGTTTAACCAGTTCCAGTGCCGTTTCACTTTTACCAATTCCACTACTTCCTGTGATAAGCATTCCCACGCCATACACGTCACACAGTACACCATGAATAGTTGCTGTAGGAGCCAGCTTTCTTTCGAGAAAGCCTGTGATGCGGCTTGATAAAATCGTCGTCGCCATATTAGTGCGCAGTACAGGAATATCTCGCTCTGCGCTCGCCTCCACTAACTCAGCCGGTACCTCTAGACCACGTGTGACGATAATGCATGGAGTCAGCTCTGTACACAGACGCTCCATCCGATCCCGGCGTTCCTCAGGAGGAAGCATTCCCAGAAAAGCCAACTCAGACCTTCCCAGAAGCTGTACCCGCTCTTGTGTATGATATTCAAAATACCCGGCCATCTCCAGACCTGGGCGATTTAAATCGTCCACTGTGATCAGTCTTCGCAGACCTTTTTCACCGGAAATAACTTCCATTTGAAACTGCTGTACAAGCTCGGATACCTTTACCTGTTTAGCCATTTTATTCTCCCCTTCATCTGCAAAACCAGATTCTATACGTCACTTGATTTATGTAGCTTTACCCTATTAACCATACAACCCAACGCCAGTCTATCCTGCGCCAATGCACACTCCACTTGATTTAACATATGGTTCCAGGCTAGCTCCATTCCGCCAGCTGGGTTGATCCCATCTAGGACTCCTGCCAACGAACCTACATCTAGACCTGTCCATTGTACCCATCGTATCGGAATTTTCCAATGAATGCAATGCCGAAGCTAGTAGCCGTATGCGATATATAAAAAGAGTCGCAGTTCTCCGCTCGGGGAAAACTGCGACTCTCTTCCAGAGGCAAATTTTATTCGCCAACCAGAACACTCAATTCCGATTCCTTATCAAAAATATGAACCTTGTTCATATCAACAGCCAACTTCGCTTTGACACCATCACGAGTATTGGAGCGTCCGTCTACACGGGCAATAATCGTATCATTTCCAGCACCGCTCAGGTACAACAGCATTTCATGACCGAGGTTTTCCGTTACATCCACAGTGGATGTAAAGATCGTATTCGGAGAAGCCTCCAAGAATACAGGCTCTTCATGAATATCCTCAGGACGGATACCCAAGATCACTTCTTTCCCGATATAGCCCTTCGCTTTTAAAATCTGTCCTTTACCTTCTGGTACAAACAGATCCAGACCCGGCGCAGCAAAATGCAATGCACCTTCTTTTTCAACCAGCTTACCTGTGATAAAGTTCATCGTAGGAGAGCCGATAAAACCAGCTACGAACAGATTCACTGGACGGTTGTACAGTTCATCTGGGGATGCAGCTTGTTGGATAATACCATCCTTCATAACTACAATCCGGTCACCCATCGTCATGGCTTCGACCTGGTCATGGGTTACGTAGATAACAGTCGTTTCCAGACGCTTAGCCAGCTTCGTGATTTCCGCACGCATCTGACCACGCAGCTTGGCATCCAAGTTGGACAGTGGCTCATCCATCAAGAACACTTGCGGGTCACGCACAATCGCACGTCCCAAGGCAACACGCTGGCGTTGACCACCTGATAACGCTTTCGGCTTGCGGTCCAGCAGATGCTCAATATCAAGGATTTTAGCCGCTTCACGTACACGTTTGTCAATTTCTTCTTTCTTCACCTTACGGAGTTTCAGACCAAAAGCCATGTTTTGATATACATTCATATGCGGATACAAGGCATAGGATTGGAATACCATCGCGATATCGCGGTCCTTTGGAGCCACGTCGTTCACAACACGATCTCCAATGTACAATTTACCGTCTGAAATTTCCTCTAGACCAGCGATCATACGGAGCGTAGTAGATTTACCACAACCGGAAGGACCAACCAACACGAGAAACTCTTTATCTTGAATGTCCAAATTGACATCAACAACCGTAGCTTTATCTGCACCCGGATATTTTTTGAAAATATGCTCTAAACGTACACCAGCCATAGCTTTTGCCTCCCTAAGATCAAGTTATGAAATCGAATACATTTCTTACTTGTATCTTATCCTAGTCCCCGTAGCATGGCTATTCGCAAACTGCACAAAAATGCTATTTCCTTTTTGTCACTTTGTACAATAGAAGATAGAGCTTGACTAAAACCGCATCATTAAACGTCCGCACGTCCAATCCAGTCTCCTGTTTGATCTTGTCCAAACGGTAAATCAACGTATTTCGATGCACATATAGACGCTTAGCTGTCTCACTCACATTACAATCCAGTTGAAAAAAGATGTCTAATGTGGCCATCGTTTCTGAGTCTTCTAGTATGACAGATGACTTCATTACCTGCTCTAAAAATAATACGCGTTGTTCCTTGGAAATGCGGTTTAACAGCCTTTCCAAATGAAGCTCCCATGAAAAGTGGATGTGCTCTGTTACATGAAAAATCTTGCCCAAATGTATAGTCTCCCATAACAAATTCAGCTCTTGGGGAAGACTTTGCAAAGGGATTGAAGGCTTAGAAACCGCCAAATGGAATACACCCACCCACTCATTCGCAATAAGCTCATATAGACCCAAGCTAAAAGCCGTGAGAACCTCCTCCAACGATTCCGTAAAATCTGCATCCCTGGACTCAGTGTCTTTATCCCGTTCATCGTCCGCTCCTAATAAAAGCTCCTTTTTAGCCATAATCAGCCAAGACTGTTTGTCCAATGGAGTAAGCAGCACATCCCCTCCAAAATAGCTCGCGAACAATCGATGGAGCTGGGTATAAGTAATAGCCCCCTCCTGTGTTCCCTCGCCATTCAGTAAAATCGGAACCATACACGCTGATAGCGAATCACGAAGCTGCAATTCATCTGGAACCTCTTCTTCCTTGTTTAGATTGGCAGCCTGCTGTATAAGCCATTGTCCATAACGATTCATGCGCTCTTCCTCGCTATAAACCGGGTTATCCGACAATTGTGGACCGTTCTGCCAGACCTGCTCCATGTTCCCCAATAGCGCTTCTACCAGTTTCCGTTCTCGATCCGTCAAATATCTGGCCTCTACCACAAATGCAGCCAGTTCACCTGCCGACGCACGAAATGGAAAATGTAACTTGTTGTCACGGACAAACGATCTATCCGGAATAACTGAATCGGCTGTCTCTCCCTCTGCCATCATTTCCGGGCACCAAGGCACTATGGTAAAAGGCGCTTGAATAATATTCTGAAGCTGTTGCTGAATCCATTCTGTATCCAGAGTCACGCGATCACCACTTCACTTTTTTTTAGAATATAGAATAAGCACTAAGCGAACATAATGAACTCATTATAACCTGTCGATACCGTAAAATAAAAAAGCTATATAAAAACATAACTTAAAACAATACAAAAAAAGCCATCAACCTATAGTTGATGACTTCTGATGAGCCATGAAGGACTCGAACCTTCGACACCCTGATTAAAAGTCAGGTGCTCTACCAACTGAGCTAATGGCTCGTAAAACTGGTGGAGGATGATGGATTCGAACCACCGAACCCGTAAGGGAGCAGATTTACAGTCTGATGCGTTTGGCCACTTCGCTAATCCTCCATATAAAGGTGGCTCGGGACGGAATCGAACCGCCGACACGAGGATTTTCAGTCCTCTGCTCTACCGACTGAGCTACCGAGCCATATCCATTAACAAAAAAATAAAGTGCGGAGGGATACCCCTTCCCACTTTAGTACGGTAAAACTATTGAATTGAAAAATGGCGGAACTGACGGGATTCGAACCCGCGATCTCCTGCGTGACAGGCAGGCATGTTAGGCCTCTACACCACAGTTCCCTGGATTTTTCAAAATTCAAAAATGGTGCCGGCGAGAGGACTTGAACCCCCAACCTACTGATTACAAGTCAGTTGCTCTACCAGTTGAGCTACACCGGCACAATGGTGGAGGCTGAGGGGATCGAACCCCCGACCCTCTGCTTGTAAGGCAGATGCTCTCCCAGCTGAGCTAAGCCTCCTGGGTATGTATGGTAGCGGCGGAGGGGATCGAACCCCCGACCTCACGGGTATGAACCGTACGCTCTAGCCAGCTGAGCTACACCGCCATAACATAATATTTCGCTAGCTTGTCCTAAATGGCGGAGAGAGAGGGATTCGAACCCTCGCACCACTTTCGCAGTCTAACCCCTTAGCAGAGGGTCCCCTTATAGCCACTTGGGTATCTCTCCATATAAATGGACTCACTTAGCAAAACTCCGCAAGTTATTCTGTATCTCAACAAAGTGATTTGGAATATCAAGCGCAATTTCAAGGTTACACCCTGAAAACTGGATCCGAAACTCATTTGCGTTTTATTTTAGGATAAGCCCTCGACCGATTAGTATTGGTCAGCTCCATGCATTACTGCACTTCCACCCCCAACCTATCTACCTCGTCGTCTTCAAGGGGTCTTACATACTGGGAAATCTCATCTTGAGGGGGGCTTCACGCTTAGATGCTTTCAGCGCTTATCCCTTCCGTACATAGCTACCCAGCGGTGCTCCTGGCGGAACAACTGGTACACCAGCGGTACGTCCATCCCGGTCCTCTCGTACTAAGGACAGCTCCTCTCAAATTTCCTACGCCCACGACAGATAGGGACCGAACTGTCTCACGACGTTCTGAACCCAGCTCGCGTACCGCTTTAATGGGCGAACAGCCCAACCCTTGGGACCTACTTCAGCCCCAGGATGCGATGAGCCGACATCGAGGTGCCAAACCTCCCCGTCGATGTGGACTCTTGGGGGAGATAAGCCTGTTATCCCCAGGGTAGCTTTTATCCGTTGAGCGATGGCCCTTCCATGCGGTACCACCGGATCACTAAGCCCGACTTTCGTCCCTGCTCGACTTGTAGGTCTCGCAGTCAAGCTCCCTTCTGCCTTTGCACTCTTCGAATGATTTCCAACCATTCTGAGGGAACCTTGGGGCGCCTCCGTTACTCTTTAGGAGGCGACCGCCCCAGTCAAACTGCCCACCTGACACTGTCCTCGCACCGGTTCACGGTACCAAGTTAGAACCTAGATACGATCAGGGTGGTATCCCAAGGATGCCTCCCTTCAAGCTGGCGCTCAAAGTTCTACGGCTCCCACCTATCCTGTACAGATCGTACCCAAATTCAATATCAAGCTGCAGTAAAGCTCCATGGGGTCTTTCCGTCTTGTCGCGGGTAACCTGCATCTTCACAGGTATTAAAATTTCACCGGATCTCTCGTTGAGACAGCGCCCAAGTCGTTACGCCATTCGTGCGGGTCAGAATTTACCTGACAAGGAATTTCGCTACCTTAGGACCGTTATAGTTACGGCCGCCGTTTACTGGGGCTTCGGTTCATAGCTTCGCCCGAAGGCTTACCACTCCCCTTAACCTTCCAGCACCGGGCAGGCGTCAGCCCGTATACTTCGCCTTGCGGCTTCGCACAGACCTGTGTTTTTGCTAAACAGTCGCTTGGGCCTTTTCACTGCGGCCCCCTCGGGCTATTCACCCTACCGAGGCACCCCTTCTCCCGAAGTTACGGGGTCATTTTGCCGAGTTCCTTAACGAGAGTTCTTCCGCGCGCCTTAGAATTCTCTTCTCGCCTACCTGTGTCGGTTTGCGGTACGGGCACCTTCTCCTGGCTAGAGGCTTTTCTTGGCAGTCTGAGATCATGACCTTCGCTACTACAATTTTCGCTCCCCATCACAGCCCAGCCTTAACGATGTGCGGATTTGCCTACACACCAGCCTCACTGCTTAGACGGACATCCATCCGTCCGCGTCACTACCCTACTGCGTCACCCCATCGCTCATAACGGATTACGGTGGTACAGGAATTTCGACCTGTTGTCCTTCGACTACGCCTATCGGCCTCGCCTTAGGTCCCGACTTACCCTGAGCGGACGAACCTTCCTCAGGAACCCTTAGGCTTTCGGC
>NZ_JBBOYM010000001.1:115000-180000 GCF_038008125.1 Paenibacillus sp. FSL L8-0663 | reverse complement strand
TCTGTTCAGCAATTCCTTGAGTTTGATATCCTCAGGACCAATTCCCTCCATAGGAGATATCGCCCCGTGAAGCACATGGTAAAAACCATTAAACTCCTTGGTACGCTCCATAGCCACCAAATCCTTGGAATCCTGAACAACACAAATGACGGAAGTATCCCTTGTCTTATCCTGACAGATCCGACATGGGTCTGTGTCCGTAATGTTGCCGCAGACTGAACAGAAGTGAAGGTTACGTTTCACATTGACCAGCGCTTTGGCAAAGTCAATCACATCATCTTCCTTCATTTTCAGTACGTGAAAAGCCAACCGGGCAGCCGTCTTTGGCCCTACTCCCGGCAGGCGCGTAAAAGCGTCAATTAGCTTTGCAATCGGCTCCGGATAATACAATAGCGTGTTTCTCCTTTATGCAGCAGACTAGAACAAGCCCGGAATTTTCATGCCGCCTGTAAATTTACCCATATCATCATTAGCCAGTTCATCTGCTTTGGACAAAGCATCATTAACTGCAGTCAGCACAAGATCTTGCAACATTTCTACATCATCAGGATCTACAGCTTCCGGTTTGATCGTGATGGACAACACTTTTTTATGTCCATTTACCTCCACCGTCACAACACCGCCGCCAGAAGTTCCTTCGATTACTTTTCCGCCAAGTTCCTCCTGGGCTTTCAGCATTTGTTCCTGCATTTTTTTCACTTGCTTCATCATTTGGTTCATATTGTTCATTTCAATCATCTCCTTTAATGAAGTATACATCTAGACACTTGCTTTAATCTTTAATGACTACCAAATCTTCCCCGAAAAGTTGAATAGCTTCATCAATCCAGGGCTCCTTGGACTTTCCCGGCGCATCATGCTCCGGCTCTAGTTGCAATTCTTCGGCAGGCTGGTCGGAAACTCCTTCAATGGCAGCATTCCAATCCTTTTGCATCATCGTTACTAAACGATAAGGATGACCCAACTGCTCATGCAATACCTTCTCGATGACCTGCTTATTGGCAGGCTTTTCGGTAGTTTCACGATGAATATTGTTCTTAAATGCGACCAGCACACTGTCCTCTAACACAGAAACTGGCTCACCGTCCATAAACCAGGCATGAACCGTAACTTTCGCCTCTTTTACCCCTTGCAAAATCTGACTCCACTTACGCCCCGCAGCCGCGAATGCTTCGCTCGACTTCTCAGCGATATAGCGATCCAACTGGGAAGGGAGTTTGGCTGGTGCTGAAATTCGCGGAGCAGGGGCACGCCCCCCGGAAGCCTGACGGCCACCCGACGATGCCTCCTGCCCCCCTCCAACGGCCAATCCACCTTGCAGCGCGCGTTCCAGTTTCTTTTCCAGTTCAGCAAGCTGGCGCTTCAACATTACGACATCTTCCTGGTCAGCTGCAGCGTCAGAGCGTTGTGCGGTCGGCTGAGCAACAGCACCTGCTTCCCCCGGAATACTACATAGCTTCAATAGAGCTACCTCAAACAAGGTTTGGGGCTGTACGGCATATTTCATCTCGCTCTGGTAACGATTAAGGGTGTCAATCATTGCAAAGAGTTGCTCCTTGGTAAAAGCATCTGCCACTTCCTTAAATCGCTCTGGATCCAGCACTCGCTCCGTCATTTTGGTCGCCTGAGGCACCATCTTGATCATTAGCAGATCTCGGAAATAGTACAGAAGATTCTCCATGCACTTATCTGCACTTTTACCTTCCTGCATAAAGCTCTCGATCATTTGGAGCACCGTGCCCACATCTTCTTTCAGCAATGCTAAGGCAAGCTTACCGAATTGCTCGGACGCAATACCTCCCGTCATGTCCAGCACCTGCTGATAAGTAACCCGACCATCTGTAAACGAGGATATCTGATCCAAAACACTAACCGCATCTCGCATCCCGCCATCTGAAAGACGCGCAATGTACTGCAGTGCATCCGAATCAGCCTGTATGTTCTCCTGTTGACATATCAGATCAAGCCGCTCTGTCTGTTCTTCCAGCGATACACGGCGGAAGTCAAACCGCTGGCAACGCGAAATAATGGTAGCCGGAATCCGATGTGGTTCAGTCGTAGCCAATATGAACATCACGTGTGGCGGCGGCTCTTCCAGCGTCTTGAGCAGCGCATTGAACGCTTCCGTCGTCAGCATGTGCACTTCATCAATGATATAAACCTTGTGCCGCACTTCTGTGGGCGCATATTTGACTTTATCGCGCAAATCACGAATCTCTTCAACGCCCCGGTTGGAGGCTGCATCAATCTCCTGTACATCCATGACCGCTCCGGCCGTGATCCGTTTACAGGCTTCGCATTCGTTGCAAGGTTCCGGCGCAGGTCCATGCTCACAGTTGATTGCCTTGGCCAAAATTTTGGCCGCACTCGTCTTACCTGTTCCTCGTGGACCGCTGAACAGGTAGGCATGGGACGTGCGATTTTCGCGGATGGCATTCTGCAATGTCTGGATAATATGCTGTTGTCCTACCATGTCCTTGAAAGCCTGCGGCCGCCAAGCACGGTACAACGCTATATGTTCCAATGCGCGTTACCCTCTTTCCCATTCACTTTCATGACCATTCATGGTCACTTCATTATACTATACTCCCGTCCGAATCTAAACCAGACACCTTCCAATTTATAAAACACAAAAAAACATCTTCGCAATGATTGCCAAGATGTTCTAATTACCAATATATACCGTGCACCTGTTATTGATCGTTGTGATCCGAGCGGCAATCCTGAACAGCAACTCGGGCTAGGCAACCCTCCGGCACAAGAGTGGGCCTGCTTATGGCTGCTTCCTTCCGGACCTGACCAGGTTCACAAGTACTCATTGCGGAGGACCCAGCCGTCAACATTGTGCGCAGGGACCAGCCTCACATCAACAACACCTCTAACAGGAATTCAACCTCGCTATAGCGGATTGCGAGTTACAGGGCACCGCTACCTCCCCATCTAGCACGGTGAAAATAAGTATATCTTAAGGCCGCATAAAAAGCAAATACACATTATTACAAAAAGAGCCCTCTGCAGTCGCAGAAGGCTCTAATAACTTTATAACTTGCGGTAATCCATTAGATACCGTATTTCTTTTTGAAACGATCCACGCGTCCACCAGCATCAATAAATTTCTGCTTGCCTGTGAAGAACGGGTGGCAGGCGGAGCAAATCTCCACACGCAGAGATCCTTTCACAGAACCAGTTTCAAACGAATTTCCGCAAGCACAAGTGACAGTAGTTACGTTAAATGTTGGTTGAATAGCTTGTTGCATTGAACTTTCACCTCTTTCCGCCCTGAACGTCCTATCAGTCCAGAGTTGTATGAACACATGTTCACATTATAGCACTTGAATATGAGCGTTTCAACAACTCTTTTCTGCATTCAGAAACAGCGCAAAACAGGTGTATTTCAATTGCTGTGTGACCGTTTTAGGCCTTGGCAAATTTAGGACGTGCCTGCCCTTGCGGCGGTACATGAGTGTATGAACCGATGACTACATCCGGCAGTTCCTCACGATAAATCTCAAGCATTTGCTTCATGCCAAGGATCTCACCTTGTGCAGGTGGAATCAATTCCAGATAGCTTTCAGGATCGATGTTCAAATTACGCATTTGAATCAGCCTGAGCTTAGTTCGTTTGGCAAATTCAATCATTGCCTCAATTTCTTCTTCTCGGTCAGTTACACCCGGAAAAATCAAATAATTAATCGACGTATATACACCCTGCTCAGAAGCATAACGAAGTGATTTTTCCACATTAGCCAACGTGTAACCGCGCGGCTTGTAATACGCATTGTAATGATCGTCCAGTGCACTAATGGTACTAACGCGCATCAGATCAAGACCCGCATCCACGATTCCCCGGATATGATCGCTCAATCCCGCATTCGTATTGATATTGATGTATCCCATATCCGTAATGGAACGCACCTCTTTGATCGAATCAATAATCAGTTTGGCTTGTGTGGAAGGCTCACCTTCGCAACCTTGACCAAAACTAATGATGGATTCCGGTGTCTTCAAATGTTCCAGCATAACTTCTACAATTTCTTCGACGCGAGGACGGAAGTTCATTCTTGTCTGCGGAGATACGAAGCCACTGTCATCTGGCTGTTCAGATATACACCCAAAGCAACCCGCATTACAAGAATAAGATACCGGAACTCCCCCCTCCCAGCGATTCAGGAATGTGTTCGAGGAAGTAAGGCATTCGTAGCCAAGCGCACAGTTAGACAAATGTTGGTACAGCCGATTTTCGGGATATTGCTCCGTCATCCGCTGAACACCCAATTTAACTTGATGGCGGTCACAGTTTTCCGGATTCCACTTGGACGGGCTGTCACTCTGCTCAGCCGTTACATAAAATGCTCCGTCTTTCCAGACTACGGCCGAATAACCGAACAAGGGAAGCTTGTACTCCTTATCGGTCTTCACATATCCCGGCAGGCACAAGCGTGTAAAACCTTGCGGCAATAAAGCCCCTACTGCTTGCATATCTCCGGGAAGAGAAACCATTTCCCCTGTTTCAGGGTTCATACCGACCGGGCGAGTGCTGGGCAGGCTTACCAATGTAGCTCCTTCCGGTAACGGAATAAGCTCATCCTCCATGATTTCAACAATCATGTCTGCACTACGTGCAAGCCCATACAAAGAAGCATGATCATATACATTGCCTTTTTCGTCGGCATACACCAAATACATTTTGGAGCTCCTTTCGCTCCGTTAAGCCTACGCCATTAACAAAATGAATGATAACGACTGTGTACTTACGGAACAGATAAAATACATGAATGGGTTTTAGTTGGTTGAGGCCGGGACTGAGGCTGTGGTAGAACGCGTAGTTCTCCGTTGTTGCCCACCAGAACTGCTTTGCGAGCCACCGGAAGAAGGTGCCGCCAAATCAAACGAAGCCAGAAATTCAGCATTAGTCTTGCTATTACGCAGCTTTTTGAGGAAGCCTTCCACAAAATCATGGCTTTCCGTCATATTTTTACGAATGGCCCAGATCGTATCCAATTCTTCCTTGTTCAACAACACTTCCTCACGGCGTGTGCCGGAACGACGAATATCAATCGCAGGGAAGATACGACGTTCTGCCAGCTTGCGGTCCAAATGCAACTCCATGTTGCCTGTACCTTTAAACTCTTCATAAATGATATCGTCCATGCGTGATCCTGTATCAATCAGAGCTGTAGCAAGAATCGTCAAGCTACCGCCTTCCTCCACATTCCGAGCCGCACCAAAAAAGCGTTTTGGACGGTGAAATGCCGCCGGATCAATACCCCCACTCAAAGTACGACCAGAAGGAGGAATAACGAGATTGTACGCACGAGCCAAACGCGTGATGCTATCCAACAGGATGACAACATCCTTTTTATGTTCTACGAGACGTAGCGCACGCTCCAACACGAGTTCTGCCACTTTGATGTGATTTTCAGGAAGTTCGTCAAATGTAGAGGCCACAACTTCACCTTTAACAGAACGCTGCATATCGGTCACTTCTTCAGGGCGTTCATCAATCAACAAGACAAAAAGCTCGATCTCGGGATTGTTGGTAGAAATGCTATTGGCAATTTCTTTGAGGAGAAGCGTCTTCCCAGCTTTGGGAGGTGCTACAATGAGTCCGCGCTGTCCAAGTCCGACAGGGGCCAGTACATCCATAATTCTCGTAGACAAATGGTTGGGGGAAGTTTCAAGGACTAATTTGGTTTGCGGATACAGTGGAGTCAGTGCAGGAAAGTGTAGCCGCTCAGCAGCTTGCTCAGGACTTCTTCCATTGACGGCGTTAACTTGAAGCAATCCAAAATATCGTTCATTCTCTTTTGGCGTTCGGCACTTACCGGAAACAAGATCGCCTGTTCTCAAGTCAAACTTGCGGATTTGTGAAGCAGAGATGTAAATATCTTCGGTACTCGGGAGATAATTGATCGGCCTCAGAAAGCCGTAACCTTCAGGAAGGATTTCCAGAACCCCTTGCATAAACATCAATCCGCTCTTCTCAGCTTGTGCACGCAGGATAGCGAAAATTAGTTCTTTCTTCTTGAGCGTTCCGTAGTACGGGATCTGGTATTGCTTGGCCAGCTTGTACAGGTCGGTCAGCTTCATTTCTTCCAGATCGGAAATTTGCAGATCCATATAATAACCACCTATTCAATTATTAAGTCCATTCATACATCTAAATGATAGACAATGATATCATAAACACCATTAACATAATTTTAACCAAAACAAATAAAGTTATGCAGCCATCTGCCTGGATTATACCGAATTATTCCGGTTTTCCGATAATTGATTGTTAGGTATGAACCACAATCTTTTATCAAGCAGCGGCTGCACAGGTGTTGCCCGTTCTATCGCTTTCGTTCCGGGAGTTCGAAAAAATTGCACGGCTTAATTATTCAGTCTGCCGCCATACATCCGCGCCCAAAAGACGCAGGTTAGAGACAAGGTGATCATAACCACGGTCAATGTACTCGACACCCGTCACCTCGGTTACGCCTTCGCTTACTGTAAGTCCAGCAATGACAAGGGCCGCTCCGGCGCGCAGATCTGCCGCTTTTACTTTAGCTGCATTCAATCGACCACCCTCTATAATGGCAGACCGACCCTCTACGCGAATTTTAGCCCCCATACGCACCAGCTCAGGGACGTGCTTAAAACGACTGCTGTACACAAAATCGCTCAATACACTGACACCCTGCGCTTGGGTAAGCAAGCTGGTCATGGGAGATTGTAAATCTGTGGCGAATCCGGGGTATATCAAGGCTTTAACGTCGACATGTTCATAAGAAGGTGCACCCAGTACGCGAATACTTTCATCATATTCCTCGATACCGATGCCCATTTCCTGCATTTTTGCAGTGAGAGCCTCCATATGTTTGGGGATTACGTTGTCAATCAATACATTTCCACGGGTTGCCGCAGCAGCAATCATGTATGTGCCCGCTTGTATACGGTCAGGTATGATGGAATGACGGCAGCCATGTAGCTCCGACACACCTTCAATTCGAATCGTCTCCGTACCGGCGCCTTTAATAATGGCCCCCATAGAGTTTAAAAGGGTTGCTACATCTATAATCTCAGGCTCTTTAGCCGCATTTTCGATAATTGTGGCGCCTTTGGCACGTGCTGCCGCCAGCATAATATTAATGGTAGCGCCTACGCTGCTAACATCCAAGTAAATCTTGGTTCCGCGCAGTTCTTTGGCGTGCAAATGAATAGCGCCGTGCTCGTTCGTAACCGTGGCACCCAGCGCTTCAAAACCTTTGATATGCTGATCAATGGGCCGGGGTTCGAAATTGCACCCTCCTGGCAAACCGATGATCGCTTCCTTGAATCTGCCCAGCATGGCTCCCATCATATAATAAGAGGCTCGTAATTTCTTAACAGGCCCATTCGGCATAGGAATGGATTTAATAGAGGATGGATCTATTTTCATCTGGCTACCTTCCCAGGCAACCGTTGCACCAAGTTCCTCCAGTATTTCGGAATACACCGCCACATCACTCAACAGTGGCAAATTGTCCAAAATGACTTCCGACTCTGCCAGAATGGCTGCGGGAATCAAGGCGATGGCACTGTTTTTGGCACCGCTGATGGAAACTGTACCCTGAAGCGGCCGTCCACCGGTGATCATCAATTTTTCCATAAGCTTGAGGGTCCCCCTACGTGTTTTGCAGTCGGTCAAACAATAATCTCAAATCAAAACTTTTAACTTTTTTAGTGGTGAAAATGGAAAGACACCGGCTAAGCGGTGTGCTTTCCATACCAAACTATTCAACTGTACAGATTTAAGTATTTTGTGCAGCAGAACTACAGCTACAACTAAGAAATACATCTAGCCTGTGCAGACGCACGACCAGTTTAACTTATTATTACGCTTTGTTGTTGGAACCGAACTCACGAATTTTACCGATAACGGTTTGTTTAATCGCTTCACGACCTGGAGCGATGAATGTACGTGGGTCATAAGCATCCGGTTTCTCAGCAAGCACTTCACGAACCACTTTCGCAAATACGATTTGGTTCTCAGTGTTTACATTGATTTTGGAAGTTCCCAGGGAGATTGCTTTTTTAATGTCATGTGTTGGGATGCCAGTACCACCGTGCAGAACGAGTGGAAGTTTGATTGCATTGCAGATCTCTTCCATTTCTTTGAATCCGAGGTTTGGCTCGCCTTTGTATGGTCCGTGTACGGAACCCAGTGCAGGTGCCAGTGTATCGATACCTGTTTCGTTAACGATACGCAGACAGTCGTCCAACTTAGCGTACATTACGTCGCCGACAACATCATCCTCTTGACCGCCAACCATTCCAACTTCAGCTTCAACAGAAACGCCTTTGGAATGAGCATATTCAACCACTTTTTTCGTTGTAGCAATGTTTGTGTCGATTGGGCTGTGGGAATCGTCAATCATAACGGATGTGAAACCAGCGTCGATAGCTTCTTTACATTTTTCAAAGCTGGAACCGTGGTCCAAATGGATCGCAACCGGAACGGTGATTTTCATGTCATGAATAAGACCTTCTACCATTTTAACTACAGTGTAGAATCCGCCCATGTGACGTGCTGCGCCTTCAGAAACACCCAAGATTACTGGGGATTTTTCTTCTTCAGCAGCGCCCAAAATAGCTTGAGTCCACTCCAGGTTATTAATGTTGTATTGACCTACTGCGTATTTTCCTTCGAGTGCTTTGTTCAACATGTCTTTCATAGATACCAATGGCATGGTTACAGTCCTCCTAAAGGTGTTTGGGTTTGTCTATATTTTTAGCCGACATCACATACGGGCTTATTATACCACAACCCATGTTAAATACTAAACAAGCTTTTGCATATCAACACATACAAAAATCACGCTCAGGACGCCGTTTTTCGATAGAATTGTATAAGGAGAGGATTTACTTTCAGTATTTCCCATAATCACAAACAAAAAACCCTGTTGTGTTAACAGAGTTCTCAACCACCGTGACTCACCTAGTCACCTCTGAGTTGTTTGTTCACAGCAATCCGCATTTCGTCAATATCAAAGGGCTTGGTAAAATGCATTAGCGCACCTAGCTCCGTCGCCTCTTTAATCATGTCCAGTTCTCCATATGCTGTCATCATAATAACCTTGATATCGGGATTCATGGTTTTTAGATGTTTCAGAATTTCGAGTCCGTCCATACCTGGAATTTTCATATCGAGCAGAACCAGATCAGGTGGTTCCTTCTCAACAATTTCAAGTGCAATTTTCCCGTTCGCCGCCTGAAAGGTCTCATAACCCTCACTTCCGAACACTTCCATCAGTAAAATCCGTATTCCATTCTGGTCATCGACGATTAATACTTTCTTCTTTTCCAATGTTTTAACCTCCTAAGATCTTAAAACGAGGATCATGCAGCTATTGCCATAACAGCGTCCGATGACGTACAATATCCGTCCCATACCTAAAACTATATTCGCTCCTGCAAAAAGAAAATCCTTCTCTAATACATAATTGTGGAATATTCTTTCATAATCAGGAAGCATGGGATAAAAAAAGACCTCCCGTAGGAGGTCTTTCAAGCCGTAGCATTAACCTTGAAGCTGCAATGCTGCCTTTACAAATTCACGGAACAAAGGCTGCGGACGATTCGGACGGGAAGTAAATTCCGGGTGGAATTGTACCGCCAGGAACCACGGATGCTCAGGGAGCTCCACGATTTCCACCAAGCGTCCATCCGGTGAAGTACCGGAAATGCGAAGACCCGCTTTTTCAATAACTTCACGATATTCGTTATTGAATTCGTACCGATGACGGTGTCTTTCGTACACCAGCTCGTCGTTGTAGCAAGCCGAAGCCAGGGAACCTTCCACCAGTTTGCATGGATACAAGCCAAGACGCATCGTACCGCCCAGATCTTCGATGTCTTTTTGGTCGGGAAGCAAGTCAATGACAGGATAATCCGTTGCCGGATTAATTTCCGAGCTGTTGGCTCCTTCGAGACCAGCCAGGGAACGTGCAACCTCAATGACAGATACCTGCATACCCAGACAAATACCGAAGAACGGAATTTTTTGCTCCCGTGCATAACGGATAGTACTAATTTTGCCTTCAATTCCGCGATCGCCGAAGCCACCTGGTACGAGAATGCCGCCAATGCCGCCCAGCATGTCAGCTACGTTCTCGTCCGTCACTTCTTCAGCGTTCACCCAACGGATTTTTACGTCTGCATTCGCATCAAATCCAGCGTGCGAAAGTGATTCAACCACACTTAAATAAGCATCATGTAATGCAACATATTTACCAACAATAGCAATTTCAACCGTTTTAGCCAGCTTGCTGATTCGATCAACTAACCCTTCCCATTCGGTCATATCTGGTGCAGGTGTTGTCAGCTTGAGATGGTTAACTACGATTTCGTCCAAGCCTTCTTCACGTAGGTTCAACGGAACCTCGTAGAGGGTTGAAGCATCGCGGCATTCTACCACTGCATTCGCATCAATATCGCAGAACAATGCAATTTTAGCCTTCATATCGGAGGACAGTTCATGCTCTGTACGGCAAACAATGACATTCGGTTGGATGCCGATGCTGCGCAGTTCTTTTACACTGTGCTGGGTTGGCTTGGTTTTAACCTCACCAGCAGCTTTAATATAAGGAATGAGCGTTACGTGAATATACATCACATTTTCGCGCCCAACTTCGCTTTTGAGCTGACGAATAGCTTCCAAAAATGGCAAGCTCTCAATATCGCCCACAGTACCGCCGATTTCTGTAATAATTACGTCCGAACCCGCTTCACGGCCTGCACGGTACACGCGCTCCTTGATTTCGTTCGTAATATGAGGGATAACCTGCACCGTACCGCCCAAATATTCTCCGCGACGCTCTTTGCTGATTACGCTGGAATATACCTTGCCTGTTGTGACATTGCTGTTCTTGGACAGATTAATATCAATAAAGCGCTCATAGTGTCCCAAGTCAAGGTCCGTTTCCGCACCATCATCCGTTACAAACACTTCACCGTGCTGGTAAGGACTCATCGTACCCGGATCGACATTCAGGTAAGGGTCAAATTTTTGAATCGTTACCTTCAGTCCCCTGTTCTTCAAAAGCCTCCCCAGTGAAGCTGCCGTAATCCCTTTGCCCAAGGAAGACACAACCCCGCCTGTCACAAAAATATACTTTGTCACTGTTCAAAACCCTCCTAGATAAGATGCAAAATTCAGGCGACATTATGATGTTATCGTAACCCGTTTGCACGGATTATCATCCATGAAGAAGGCAGCGGAATCATTTTCCATGTCCGCCGCCCTTAGCCTTCTTTCATGAGTGAAAACACCCCTATAAAAAACAAAAAAGCACTCCCGTAGTACGGGGCACTTTTATAAAAAAAGCAAACATATAAGTGAATCAATCATAAGCCCAAGCAATAGTTTACCCCGTGTCCAATCCGCTGTCAAGGAAGTTATATGTGTTAATTTGTCCATTGAACCAGATTGGAGAGAATCCACCTGAAAGCTTTAAATCAGAAGAGGTTTTCAATAAAACGGTCATGAAAAAGGGGAGAACGCATCTCCCCTTGCAGCCTGTTCCTAACGAAGTGAATCGTCGTCTTCCGTCGACTCATCGTCATTTTCATCTTCTGAATCTTCCTCATCACTGAGGTCCTCGTCGTCTATAACCACGTCTTCATCACTATCATCATCATCTTCTCCGTCGAACAGCTCGTCTTCGCCGTCCTCGTCTTCGCTATCTGCATCGAAGTCGTCATCAGAGTTGTATGTTTCTTCTTCATGATAGTCATCTTCGTCGTCATCGTCTTCGTCGTTAATAATACGAGGACGCTTGGCGCCTGTCAGGGCATCTTCGGATTTATCTACCGGATACCAACGTTTCAAGCCCCACAGATTCGTACCGACACAGGCAAAACGCCCGTCAATGTTGATTTCAGTATATAGCTGAGCAATAACGTCATTAATTTCTTCGTCAGACAAGCCGCGCAATTTGGCGACTTCCTTCATCAGGTCACGGTAATAATATGGAGTATTGGCTGCTTTCAATACCATAAATGCCAAGTCCACCATTGGAGTCTCGTGGACTTTCTCCGGGTCAATCTTCAAGTTGAGTGGGGTACTCACCTAGGGACACTTCCTCTCACACGTAATTCACAAGAACATGTTTCAGAGCATACACGATACATGCAATACTAACATATCCATTATCAAAACTAAGTAAAACCTATTTGGAAGCAAATTGCAAGTTAAAGATGGGTATCGTCATAATTTCCAGGAATATCCCCCTAAACAAGACGGCACACGTAAAAAGACGGGGTCCCCCCCGTCTTCGACTGTACCCGCTTCGGGAGAACCCCCCAAAGTTGTTGCACAAGAGCTTATGCCCTCCATGTATCGTATGTGTCCACATCCACTTTGACACGACAAGCAGGCCTATTTACTTAAAAAAGGGGCAGGTTTCCCATGCCGCAGCTGACGCTTGCTCATACTATACCTCAGCATGGCTCATCGGAGGGGGACCGTCTCAAATGGACTATCCGGATTTTTTGCAGCGTTTGCATGAGGGTATTTCGGAGCCGTCCGGCAGTGGACGGAACAAACAGATCATCACGTTCGATAAGCCTCACCAATACCGGGAATGCCTGTCCTATCTCAGGAAGCTGAAACCCGAGCTTGCGGGATTACGGCAAGTACAACCGGCCAGACTAATCCGTGCTTTAATCGCTCCGCTTTCAGGGGGAGACAGGCTGGGCAAATATCACAACGGTGTTACCGTTGAAGAAGATACCCGCATGAAGGTTCACGCTGAAACTGCTCATATACCAAAAGCAGAGAAGAACCTTTCCATGCCATGGGGAGTCAAACAGGTACGTGCATACAAGGCTTGGCCTTCCTCGACAGGGAATCGGGTCAGAATCGGTGTGATCGACACAGGAGCGGATTTTCAACATCCTGATCTTCGCCATTCTCTCGCCAGAGGTATTAATTTGCTTAACCGAACCATGCTACCCTATGACGATAATGGCCATGGTACTCATATTGCTGGAACTATCGCGGCGTCCAACTATGACGAAGGTATGGTGGGCGTAGCACCACGAGCTTTAATTCATCCCGTAAAAGCATTTGATCATAATGGAGCCGCCTACGTCTCCGATATCATTCTTGGTATCGACTGGTGTGTATTAAATCGTGTCGATATCATCAATATGAGCTTTGGTATGAAGTCGCGCAGCAAGGCATTACTTGATATGGTGAATAAGGCATATCATAACGGCATCGTCGTTGTAGCGTCCTCAGGAAACGAGGGCAAGCGCCGAAGTATTGACTACCCCGCCCGCTATTCCCAGACGATCTCAGTGGGGGCTACTGACAAATACAGACGCATTGCACCTTTCAGCAACCGAGGGCAATTTGTAGACGTGTACGCACCTGGCGAAAAGATCACATCCTCCTGGATCCATGGCAAGCATCACGAAATGAGTGGTACCTCTATGGCTACTTCCCATGTGACCGGAAGCATCGCACTTCTCCTTTCACTGAGGCCGGAACTGGGGCCTGGAGAAATCAAGGCGTTGCTTAAGCGTACCGCCACACCACTACGCCTGCGCAAAAGCGCTGGACGTAGCTCTATCTCGACCAAACTTGGCGAAGTCGATGCCTTCCGGTTGATGCAGGAGGGCACAAAGTGAATGATGATGTGATGCTAAACCTCTAGTGTATCGCCTGGCTCCAGAGAGTGAACTTTTCTGGAAGGACCTTCACATCCACTATTTTCTTCTCTTATCAACTCATCTCGTACCAGGTCAGTCTGCAGCTTCGGCGCATGAACGAGTACAACCTGTTTGCTAGGCAGCTCCTTCAGCATTTGCCGCACATCTGATAATCCCTGATGCACCTTATAAATCAAATGCCGAGCTACACAGCTGTTATTTTGATCCATACGTTCCAACAGATATTTGCCAAAAGAACCATGTGGAGCATGCCCGGTCAATATAACACTGTTGCTGATTCTTTCTCCGCTATCATTACCCTCCCCCATGTTGCGGTTATCCGATAGATACTGATAGTACCAGCGCGCCTGTGGGGAATCCATCATGCCGTCTCTTGTTATGATAATAGCCGTTGGGTTCTGTTCCAGCAGACTCACTCGTTCCGCAGCATCACGAGGCACGAAGACCCTGTCACTGTTTAGCACATGTTTTATTCGCGCTAGAGCTTCCGGACGCAGCCATTCTTTCCAGCGGTTTAACTGTTTCAATCCCTGCCATATGTCGTGCTCTACAATCATTGCCTGTTCAGGGAATTGCTCACTAGCCCATACAATCAAGTCCTGTCCTCTGCCAAAGGCAGGCACCGGCAACAACACATGGCCACCAGACCATAATATCCGCTCCATCTCGACCCTCAGCCGCTCCAGCTTAACAGGCTGCGGGTCTATATCCATGCCATACGCATTGTCCATAATGGATATGTCCGCTAGATTGGGCTCTGACTTCCATTCAGGCAGGTCATGCAGCCCCTCCCCAACACCCAAGTCTGGCGCATCGGCAGCAAGAAGCTCAGATTCGCGGCTGTAATCTCCAGAAAAAAACAACCGCTTCCCTTCCATTTCTACCACATACCATACTGCACCAGCCAAATGTCCACTGCGTCCCCACATGATTCTCATACTCGGACAAGCCTCAAGCCATTCTCCTGCTGGCGCCTCATCTTCTAGATAGCGATAAGCAATGGATTGGATGTTCTGTTCGTCGTATGGTAGTTCTGCTCCTCTTGATTCAACATAAGTATGCCAGGAGCGAAAATAGGAGCCTAACTGCTCAGCAGTGGCCTTGGTCGTCCAGACCTCCCCCTGGTATCCATACTTGTACAGTAGGGGGAGTGCCATGGAATGATCCTCATGTGCATGAGACAGCAATACAGCGGTCAGTCTCTCCGCCACCTGCGGTGGGAAAACCGGATATTGTCCGGTTCCTTCCTTTTTCACGCCACAATCCAGCATGACGCGATGCTGTTTTCCTTCAAAAACATAGCAGGAACGGCCATGTTCGCCCGCCCCTCCCCAAATCCTAAGCTTAGTCATGATTATTTCCACTTTCTTCGCGAGTTTAAGCTTTCCATTAAGATCAGTAGCAACGTGGTCATTCCGACCGATATGACAGCCATCGCCATCCCAAGCGACACCTGTCCCTGTTCAAATTGTGCAAATATGTAGGTTGCTGACGTCTGAACGGATGGTGGCAAAATCAGTAATGATCCTACCAATTCGCGTGAAGCAATGGTAAATGTCATCATCCAACCAGCGAGCATTCCCGGTACAATCAGCGGCAGTACAATCCGGCGGAATATATAAGACGGTCGCCCGCCAAATACCTGCCCCGCCTGAAAAAGGCCAGCGTCCACCTGTGTAAAGGCGCTTTTGACATACTGCACAGTATAAGGAACAAACAAGATAACATACGTCAGAATGACCATGCCGTATGTGTTATACAATGGAATCGGCATCCATGGTGAGTTCCACCACAAAATCAGGCCCACCACCATAACAATTCCCGGCACCGTATTCGGAAGCAAACTAAATGCATCAACCGTCCGTTGGATTCTTGTGCGTGAGCCGCCAATGACAAGTGCAAACCAAGTGCCCAGCACCACAGCAAGCGTCGATGCGCCCAAAGAGAGAAATACGCTGTTCAGGAGCGCCTCCATACTCTCTGATCCCCAAGACAGCAGTTCCTTGTAAGAGTCGAGCGTCAAATTATCCCAGGCAAGTCCCATTCCCCTCAGCTTCATCGTCGAGGCTGAAAGAATTGAAAAATAAGGAATGCCAATGGACGCAATGAGCAACAATAGAATGAATGCAACACTCAGCCCCGTAGTCCAACCGGATATACGAAGACGGGACGGACGCGAACCTTTACCACCTACCAGCCTATACGTAAACTTCCGGTTGATCACCGACTGCGCATACCACATGAGCAGGCAGGCGGTTAACAGCACCGAGGCCATCGACGTCGCTTTGCTAAAATCTATGGGCCAGCTAGAAATGTATTTGTGGATTTCTGAAGTCATGACCTCATACCCGATACGTCGCCCAAAGGTAGCGGGGGTGCCAAACTCGGCAATCGTTTTAACGAAAATGAGCAGCGCGCCCATTCCGTAAGCCGAAAGCAGCAGCGGTAAAATGATTCGACGGAATCTGTACAGAAAGCCGCCGCCCATTACGGCACCCGCCTCCTCCAGACTCCCGCCAATCCTCACCAGCGCCCCGCGCAGCAGCAGGTACAGGAATGGAAATAGATGTAGGCTCATGATCATCACCATGCCACCAAGGCTAAAGAAGGATGGCGTTAAGAAATACAGGTCCGGGAACAACTGCTCCAGATATCCGTTTTTTTGCATAAACAGAATCCAGCCCATGGACCCGATATAGGGCGGGGTCATAAACGGAATTAGCAGCACGACATCCAACCAGCGCCAGTGCGCAAGACGAGTGTTGGACATGATCCAGGCTAGCGGAAGTGCAAGTACCGTTGTTCCTGCAATCACACAGATACCTAGCCAAATCGAGCTGAATAGCACTCCCGCAAATGGTGAAGCAGCTAACGTTCGAAAAGGTGCATCCCACTGAAATTCTTCATCAACATACACACTTTGGATAAAGATTTGCAGCAACGGCATCACAATCAAGAAAAGAAGCGCGATCAGAGCCAGCGTCAGACACCACGCTCTGATGTGTTTAACGGATAAGCCTCCCATCGGCTTATTTGAACATTTGCGTGAACTTCTCTGTCACGTCTGATCCATGTTCGCCCATCCATTCCCAATTGGTCTTCAGCAATGGGATCTCGTCCAGATTGGCACGCTTGTCAGCTTTGATATCCGTGCGGCCCGGGAGTAAGGAGGCATCCGCTACTAGTTTCTGTGCGTCGTCCGACAACAGATAGTCAATAAATGCCTTGGCATTCTGCTCATGCTGCGTTGACTTGAGAATTGCAGCAGGACGTGGGCTGATGACGGTTCCCTCTGTTGGATAGACGATGTCAATCGGCTCGCCTTTGGCTTTAGCCTTGTAGGTCATGTAATCGACCGCAGCAACGACTATACCTTTAGCTCCGGTAATCACGGGGTCCAGCGCTTCCTGATTGGCACCAGCCATGGCCACACCGTTTGCCTTGTACTGCTCAAACAACGTCCAGCCTCCATCGCCCTTGGCGCTCAGATAGCCTGTCATAAAGTCCAATGCTGAGCCGGACAGTGATGGGTCGGGGATGTTAACCTGATCCTTGTACTCAGGCTTCGCTAAATCGGCCCATGAAGTTGGTGGTGTTTTCACCAGCTTTGTGTTATACGCAATGCCCAGAGCAGAAGCACTGGTACTGAAGTAGTTGCCCTCCTTATCGGACCAGTCTGGATTTAGCTTGTCCGCGTTTTTGGCATCCGGGTAAGGCAGTGTTAGTCCTTCCTTTTTCAAGCCTTGTACAGACGGAAGCGATGCCAGCACAACCACGTCCGCTACCGGATTCGTCTTCTCGGCTTCCATACGGGCCAAAATTTTTCCTGTCGTTCCCTGAAACAACTCTACCTTCACTCCGCTCTGCGCCTCATATCCTGCTATCAGCTTTTTCGCCAGTCCATCCGGGCCTGCGCTGTAGACCACCAACTTCTGATCGGTGGATGCCGCCTCCGCTTGTCCTGCTGATCCATTAGCTGGCGCCCCATCCTTGGTTGGCGTTGCTGTTCCGCAACCCGCCACAGCGAGTCCAAAAGTCAAGGTTAATGCGAGCATCGTCCCTTTTTTCCATCCTGTACGAAAAACATGCCTATTCATCATCTTATATATACCCCTTTTCCTTATGCTTCAAGTTGGTGGATGTGTTGCGGTGATACCCAAATGTGCATTTTTTCGCCAATCGGCAAGCGGGTGGAGTGATATGCAGTCCATTGCTCACCGTTCTCGGCTAGTATACGAATTTCATAACGATCGCCGACATAGCTGACATGCATGATCTCTACTGTAAAAGCGTGCTGATCCGCTTGCTCCTGTTCCCAACGGACATGTTCAGGACGAAACAGTGTCCGTTCCAACTCCAGCCAGTTGGATTTGCCGATAAACCTCGCCACCTCTGGATGAGCTGGGCAACCGTAGATCACCTCTGGTGTTCCGGTCTGCAAAATATGTCCATTTTTCATAACAACCACTTCATCAGACATGGACATGGCCTCGATCTGATCATGGGTGACATATAGGGCGGTCAGCCCCAGATCGCGCACAAGCGACAGCATCTCAATGCGCATCTCCTCCCGTAGCACCGCATCCAGCGCACTGAGAGGCTCGTCGAACAACACCAGTCGAGGCCGGATAGCAACCGCTCTTGCGAAGGCAACCCGCTGCTGCTGACCACCGGATAGCTGATGAGGATACCGATCCTCCATCCCTGACAATCTGACCATGTCGAGCGCCTCCAGCACCACTGTCCGCAGTTCCTTGTCTCGGGCGCTGGCAAACCCTTTCCCCCGCTTGCCCGCACGCAGGCCGAAGGCCACATTTTCAAACACCGTCATATGCGGCCACAACGCGAAATCCTGAAAGACCATACCAAAGTGGCGGAGATGCGCGGGAATATCCTTTTTGCGTTCAGTCGAAAAAAGAATTTCCTCTCCCATCGTGATTGTGCCGGTATCCGGTGTCTCCAGACCAGCAATCAAGCGCAAGAGCGTTGTTTTCCCACATCCGGACGGTCCGAGCAGTGTTGTGAATTTACCCCGTCGTACGACCAGATTCGTCTCATGCAGCGCTGTTATTTGGCTGAAGGTTTTACTTAATCCGTGAATATATAGATCCTGATTCATCGCATTACCTGCCTGTTCTTCTGACTGACCCCAGTGTAAAATTTGAATTCGCAACCTGTGTTATTGGAAAGTTAAAACAAAATTAATTATTTCAATGAATTGTGTTAACACTCATAGATTTAATCTATATAGAGGGGATTGATGCTGCTACCCATACAAATAGGCATGATTGTTCAATTAACCTGAAAGCGAGGCATTCTAAGTGAATTTAAGTCTTCTAAAGTTACATATTGTAGAACTGCTGAATAAGCACCATAAAATTACCACGGTCGCCGAGCTTCTTGGCCTAAAGCAACCCACTGTTACTTTTCATATGAAAAATCTGGAGCGTGAATTCGGCGTAAAGCTGTTTGACACACGCATGGGCAAAATCATCCTGACGGATGCTGGAAATGCGCTACTGCACTATGCCAGCAAAATTAATGCACTGGCTGCCGAAGCTGAGCGAGTCGTCCGCGAGTTCGATACGCTCCAGCGGGGAAGCATACGTATTGGCGCAAGCTATGTACCCGCTACCTACTTGCTTCCTGCTGTGTTGCACCGCTTTGCCCGTGAGCATCCAGGCATTCACATCGCCTTGTCTGTGAAAACTGCGCCCGTGATCAAGGACATGCTCGCTCGTCACGAAATTGATCTTGGCATCATTTCGGCAGAGCCGTTTCAATCCCCAACGCTACTCTCAGAATCCTTGGGCGAAGATGAACTGATGCTCATCTGCTCACCCACTCATCCGCTCGCCAACGAAACCGATTTGACACCCGAGCTTATCGCTTCTTCCTCCTTCGTATTACATGGCAAGGATTCCAGCACACGCCACGTGACCGACAAATGGCTGGAGCGTGGGAGTCGGCGACTTCCCTCCTATCTGGAGTTGGATTCACTGGAAGCCATCAAACAGGCGGTTATGCTGGGAGAACACATCTCCTTTGTCTCTCGCATTGCCGTTCAGTCAGAGGTTGAGCGGGGCTTACTGGTTGTAAGACCTATTCCGGGGCAGTCTGTTGAGCGGTATATTTATATGGTCAGCAACAAAGACCGTCATCGCTCGGCGCTCATTCACAGATTCACCGAATATTTATCATGGAACCAAGATTAAATCTTACCTGTCATATAGAAATTATGTCTTTTTTTTACCGGAGTACCCTCGTGCTTTGACATACGACTGACAATACACCCGTAAAGTGTAGCGTGTAACCTATTCGGACGAACAGGAGAGGATGAAATGAAAACAGGCCTTCGTATCACCCAATTGATGTCGGTAGTAACTCTGAGTGCAGTACTGCTCGTAACAGGATGGAAAGGAGCAGAACCGGTACAAGCTGCCGCCAATGCCACACCAAGCTATGAGGTGAAGCTACTACTGGATACGGCTCAGGTGCTCAATGCGGATGGCTCATTAAAAAGTGGCATCGTGAACGAGTTTCAAATTAGCGACGATGCACAACGATTGAGCGTCGAGTATTTTGATACAAATTCATTGCAATTAAATGACGAGGGCTGGAACGTGAGGTTTCGCAAAAAAGAGGACAAAAAAAATTATGAATTAACCTACAAAAAGCGCTATACGGTCACAAATGGAAATATCGACGCGGCGCTCACCCAAGCGAATAAAGAAGGGTTCAGCGCGTCTGATGATAATTATGAGGCTGAGGTGGATTGGGGATACAGCAAGCAAACACTAAGTTTTTCCAATGATAAAAAAACAAACGCCTCCAAAGGATTGGCTCTGCCTTCCCCAGATCAAGCATTAAAGCAACTACAGGATAATCTTCCGGGCAAGCTGCAAAACTGGAAATCCAGCAACTGGGGCAAGAAAACTCTGGCAGACTCCAGAGTACGCGGTCCGGTACAGGTCAGCAAATATGAAGGTAGCTTTCAGGGACTGGATACCGACGTTGAAATATGGCCTATTCGCAGCGCAAACGGATCAGGTACAGAAAATATTATCGAAATCTCCTTCAAAACCTCGGATTACAGTGTTGCCGCCAGCAACCGCACCAAGCTGATGAACCTGTTGCAATCCAAAGGATGGCTGGTTCCCGCCGATTCCCTGAAAACGAATTTAGTACTGGAACGCTACTAAGCTAATCCAACATAAAAAGGAACCGAGGCGCCAACCTGTTGAGAGTGGCGCCTCGGTTCCTTTTATTATTATTTATATGACTACAAGGTCATGATGTTAAAGTTGCTTGCTTACATACGTTCCGGTGCAGACACGCCCACTAGCTTCAGTACGTTGGCAATGGTCGTGCGCACCGCACCAAACAACGCCAAGCGTGCCTGCGTTTGAGCGGCATCCTCTGTAATGACGCGCTCTGCCTTATAGTAGCTGTGGAACAATGAAGCCAGCTCGTAGACATAGCGAATCATACGGTGTGGTGCAAAGTTTGCAGCCGCCACCGATACTTCCTCCGGCAGCTCGCCGATTTTGCGGAGCAAATCGTATTCATGCTCAGCCGTCAGCTTGGACAAGTCAACTTCTGCCAACGGCAGCACAGCAATCCCCTGCTCTTCAGCTTGACGATATACGCTGCATGCACGTGCGTGCGCATATTGTACGTAGAATACTGGATTCTCATTGGAAGTGGAAATCGCCAAATCCATGTCAAAATCCAGGTGCGAATCCATGCTGCGCATAGTGAAGAAGTAACGGATCGCGTCTACACCCACTTCTTCCATCAGATCTTCCATCGTCACGGCCTTGCCAGTACGTTTGGACATTTTTACTTTTTCCCCATTTTGGAACAAGCTGACCATTTGGGCAATCAACACTTTAAGCTTATCCGGGTCATTACCCAGTGCTTCCATTGCTGCCTTCATCCGTGGAATATAGCCATGGTGATCCGCTCCCCAAATGTTGATGATCGTGTCATACCCACGAGCATATTTATCGCGATGGTAAGCGATATCTGGGGTTAGGTACGTATATGTACCGTCATTTTTGATCAAGACACGGTCTTTATCGTCGCCGTACTTGGTCGTATTCAGCCATGTAGCTCCGTCCTTCTCGTAAATCTCCTCACGGTCACGCAGCTCATTCAGCGCTTTAAGCACTTCACCGTTTTCATACAGCGACGTTTCGCTGAACCAGGAGTCAAAAGGCACACGGAACAGCTCCAGATCGCGCTTGATCTTGTTCAGTTCCTTTTCCAGACCGTAGTCACGGAAATAAGCTGCGCGATCTCCCGGTTCCATGGACAACAGAGAATCGCCCTTTTCGGCCACCAGTTCCTTGGCAAACCCGATGATATCCTCACCATGGTAACCATCTTCCGGCATCTCCGCAGGCTGTCCCAGCTCCTGCAAATAACGCGCCTCAATAGAGCGACTCATGTTGTAAATCTGGTTGCCCGCATCATTAATGTAGTATTCACGAGTTACTTTGTATCCGGCAAAATCAAGCACGTTGCAGAGAGCATCCCCTACGGCTGCACCACGTGCATGACCTAAGTGAAGGCTACCTGTCGGATTGGCGCTGACAAACTCGATTTGTACTTTTTTGCCTTCACCTTCCTGTATACGCCCGTAATCTGCCCCCTGCTCCTGCACTTGTCCAATGACCGCATACAGGTAGCTCTTGTTCAGGCGAAAGTTAATAAAGCCCGGTCCAGCGATTTCCGCACTTTCAATAGAAGCGGAAGCTAAATCCATATTCGCGATCAAATCTTCAGCGATTTGCCGTGGGTTCTTCTTCGCAATGCGGGTGAGCTGCATCGCAGCGTTGGTAGCCAAATCACCGTGTGACTTGTCCTTTGGTACCTCCAGCGTAATGGTCGGTAGCTCTTCGCGGCTCACGATTCCAGTAGCCAGCACCGCCGCCTCGATTGCTAAAGTCACCTTTTGATTAATAAGTTCCAGTGGATTGCTTGTCATGATTATTGCTCCTCCTGTATATGCAAACTGATGGCAAAATGCCCCGAGAAATCCTCAAATACGTACAGATCATAGGTCCAGCTCACATGTCCGGTGAAACCATCCATCCGAATATCGAGCTTCTGCGTATGCGCAGACATGTTCAGGTTTAAATAAGGCGAGCGGTAAAATCCAGGCAACCTGCGTCCCAGCGCAAATGACTGCTCTGATTGTACCTCACCGTGACGAATCAGCTTTAGCTCATCCGGTCCGATCTTGACTGTGTTCCGTGTCGTACCGCCCTCAGGACTTTCTTGCGGCTCATCGTACCTTATATATAGATGCTTCCCACGCACGATCGCTTCTCCGGGAAGTTCCTGTACCACATCTTCTCCGTCATGATGACTATGAAGACGGATTCGGACCTTTGCATTATGTGGCATGTATTCAAACTCCATTCTATTGCTATCCTACTGTACTACTATATCCAGTTCCCGATTGCAATTCAAATGAGTTTTTACAAAAAGATGCTTTCATCCAAAAAATTTAGCTACCTTAAGTCAGCTCCATCAGATGCTTGGCTAAAACTTTCAATGAATCGAGAGGCTAGAGAAGACATGTATTTATCCTTCATCCAGACAGCCGCCACACGTGTATGCAATTCTTCACACATAATTTCCTTAACGATTAACTGGTTATTGCTTCCGAGTGACAACGCAGACCGCGAAATCATACCGATCCCCAGCCCTTCATTAGCCCAATGAAGCGTGGTGCGAGCATCATCGTTTTTGCAGAAGATATTCGGCTCAAAGCCATGCTTTATACAGGTATCGTGGATCAATTGTTCAAAGCGGCGATATACGATGAGCGGCCTGTTTTTCAAGCCAGACAACGGGATGGTCTTCTGTTCGGGGTTCCAGTCATGTTCTTCTGTCATCACTGCGATCATCGGTTCGGAGGACGCATATCTGCACCCTAAATCAGTGGTATTAAAAGGGGTTCTGACGATACCGACCTCGACAATTCCTTTGTTCAAAAGATCGAGAATCCTAAAGGTATTTCCCTCATGAATTTCAAATTTTACACCCGCATAGGTTTTATGAAATTCGGAAAGCCTGTCTTTCATTAGGGCTGCGCCGGAAGAGGAGACCGTTCCAATGGTAAGCGTACCCTTCATCCCCAAGGCAAAATCATTAATTTCTCTCGTTGTGGCATCTGTCAGCTCCAGAATCTGCTTGGCCCTATTCTGTAAAATGATGCCGGCCTCCGTCAACTGGATGCTTCGCGAGCCTCGATGCACGAGCTTTACACCAAGCTCTTCCTCCAGTTGCATGAGCTGCTGACTTAAGGGAGGCTGTGCGATTTGCAGCTTTTTGGCTGCCGCTGTAATCTGTCCGGCCTCTGCGATCGCCAAAAAATACTTGAGATGTCTCAATTCCATCATTATGGCCCTCCGGTACTGATATATGTAAAACCTATACCTCTAATATATATTAAATATTATTCATATGGTTGGGGATATGACATAATCAAATTCAGATATGCTATTGCGGCATGAGGCTATATACATTATTTAGGTTAGGTGATGGTTTATTTGCTGAAATTTGCTGTTTTTTTGAAACCCTATAAAAAGGAAACGATTCTTGGGCCTCTATTTAAACTGATTGAGGCCATCTTGGAACTATTGCTGCCCACTATGGTTGCCTTAATGATCAATCATGGTGTAGGTAAAGGAGACACCCATTATGTTTGGCAGATGGGTCTTTTGATGTTACTCATGACTATACTGGGCTTTGGCAGTTCATTAGTGTGTCAGTTTTACGCAGCCCGTGCCTCCCAAGGATTCGGAACTACGCTGCGCAATACGATGTTTAAACATATTTCATCGTTTTCTTATGCTGATCTCGATAAGTTCGGTACGCCCTCGCTCATCAACCGGATTACGAATGATGTCAATCAACTCCAAACGGCTGTAGCGATGCTGATTCGTCTGGTCATTCGTGCTCCTTTTATTTGTATCGGGGCTATTATCATGTCCATGATCCTGGATTTCCGCCTGGCTTTGGTGCTGTTGGCGGCTACACCGGTTCTAGCTTTGATCCTGTATGTGGTCATTACGAAGGCTTCACCACTGTATCGTCGGTATCAAAAAAAACTCGATAAAATCGCTCTGGTACTTAGCGAAAATCTTACAGGCGTACGGGTCATACGCGCATTTGCCAAAAGAGGCGCTGAGCGAGTTAAATTCAACGCCGCTTCGGATGACCTGACTCAGACCGCTATTCGTGTCGGACGTATTTCTGCTTTGCTAAGCCCTGCCACCTTGCTGGTGGTAAACGGAGCTATTATTGCAATCCTGTGGATCGGCGCCATCCATATCCAATATGGATCACTTACACAAGGGGAGATTATTGCCTTTATTAATTACATTACGCAAATTTTATTAGCTCTGATTGTGGTGACCAATTTAATTATTTTGTTCACCAAGGCTGCCACTTCAGCAGCGCGAATTCAGGAGGTCCTAGACACGCAAGCTTCGATTTCCGACAATGCTGCTACTTCTACATCTATAGATAGGGAGGGAACAAGTGGGCATGGCGCTGTACCAGCCATCTCTTTTGATCATGTTTCCTTTGGATACAATACGACAGGGCAACTGGCACTTAGTGATGTAGTGGTAAACATCTATCCTGGTGAAACGGTTGGAATCATCGGAGGAACAGGTTCGGGGAAATCCACCTTTGTGAATCTCATTCCCCGCTTCTATGATGCGGTAGAGGGTTGTGTACAGGTTGACGGCATCGACGTACGGCAGTATAAGCTTGAGCAATTGCGGCAGAAAATCGGTATTGTTCCTCAGAAGGCGCTGCTGTTCACTGGGACGATAGCGGATAATATCCGTTGGGGACATGAACACGCCACCGACGAGGAAGTCGCTCAAGCCGCAGCAATCGCGCAAGCGGATGAATTTATTTCTAACTTGCCGGAAAAATTCGATGCCCCGATCACCCGAGGAGGACTTAATCTATCGGGAGGACAAAAACAGCGACTTACCATTGCCAGAGCTATTGTAGGCAATCCGGAAATTCTGATTTTGGACGATTCCTCAAGCGCACTTGATTTTGCAACTGACGCCGCCCTCCGGAAATCGCTACGGGAAAAAAGCACCCGCATGACTGTCCTACTGGTCTCGCAACGAGTAAGCAGCGTACAGCATGCTGATAAAATCATTGTATTTGATGAAGGCCGGATTGTCGGAATCGGCACACATGATCAGTTGATGAGCAGCTCGGAGGTATATCAGGAAATTAATCGCTCCCAGCTCTCAACGCAGGAGGTGGACCAATGAGTGGCAAGGAAACCTGGAGAAGATTGTTAACCTATGTCGGTCAATATAAAACAACAACATTTTGGGTCATCGTCAGTGCGATTCTCAGCGTGCTTGCCAGTCTGATCGGACCCTACATGATTGGTCAAGCTATCGACCACATGGTGGATAAGGGAGCAGTGAATTTTAAAGGTATTGTAAAGATTCTAGCTGGATTAGGCATTGTATATGTTGTAGGCAGTCTGTTTAGCTGGCTACTCACGTATTTGACGAACCGTATTGCTTTTCAGACCGTAAATGATATGCGGCGGGAGTTATTTGATCATTTTAATATCCTTCCGTTAAGCTTTCATGACACTCATCCGCAAGGAGACAGCATTAGCCGTTTCGTGAACGATATGGATGCTGTGTCGGATGGATTGCTGCAAGGATTTTCCACCTTGATTACCGGGATTATTACGATTATAGGCTCCATTGTACTCATGCTGTATATCAGTCCGATCATGACGTTGGTCGTATTGGTGTCTGCCCCGATCACATACGGTGTGGCACGGTTCATTACGACAAGGTCACAGCGTATGTTCCGCGAACAGGCCAAAATTTTAGGAAGCCTGAACGGTTACGTGGAAGAAATGATCGGCGGGCAACGGGTAGTTACTGCTTTTCATTATGAAAACCGCTCGCTTGAGGAATTTTCCGCCAGAAACGAACAATTGTATCAAGCCGGGGTGAAATCGCAGTTTTACGGATCATTGTCCAACCCCTCTACCCGATTGGTGAACAACATGACTTTTTCAGTCACCGCCATGATTGGCTGTATTTCCATTATTTTGGGTGGGATCTCGGTAGGTGGATTGTCGAGCTTTCTGATTTATACCAATTTGTTCGCCAAGCCCTTTAATGAAATTACGGGTGTTCTCACCCAGTTCCAGGCAGCCACGGCTTCTGCTCAGCGCATATTTGCGATTTTGGACTCACCGCCAGAGCAGCCGGAAAAATCGAACGCCGTACAGCTGAAGCGCAGCAAAGGCACGATTCTTTTTGATCATGTCAAATTCTCCTATAACCCGGAACGTACGCTCATTACGAACTTTAGTCTGGAGGTTAAACCGGGTACACGTGTGGCCATTGTCGGACAGACCGGAGCTGGCAAAACCACACTCGTCAATCTGCTCATGCGGTTTTACGATGTGGACAGCGGCTCGATATCCATCGACGGGGTGAATATCAACGACATGAGCCGGGACAACCTGCGGACTAACTTTGGTATGGTGCTTCAAGATACATGGCTGTTCAGCGGAACCATTCGGGACAATATCGCTTACGGGAAGCCGGAAGCCACGGACAAAGAAGTCATCGCGGCTGCAACAGCTGCCAATGCGCATAGCTTCATCAAGCGACTGCCTCATGGCTACGATACGGTCATCAGCGGGTCAGGCGACAGCCTGTCGCAAGGCCAAAAACAGCTGCTTACCATCGCGAGGGTAATCCTCGTCGATCCACCTATGCTGATCCTGGATGAAGCGACCAGTAGCATAGACACTCTGACAGAAGCGCGTATCCAAAAAGCATTTATGAAAATGATTGCCGGACGCACCAGCTTTGTGATCGCCCACAGACTATCGACCATCCGCGAAGCGGATTTGATTCTATACATGAAAAACGGCGATGTCGTCGAAAGTGGTACCCATGAGGGGCTGCTTGCCAGCGGCGGCCATTATGCCTCGCTCTATAACAGCCAGTTTACTACGGCTTAAAAGGCTGACCGGATACGGTCGCATCAGTAAGGTCAACGTTCTTAAAAAAAGTCGGTTGCTTTTTAAGCAATTGGCTTTTTTATTTTTCTTTGATAAATCCCCCCCTATATTATATAATAAAACGAGAACAAACGTTCCGTTTCATCTAAACCTTATGGTTTGTATAGCCAACATCATGCATGGGTTTCAGTTGGGAGGCTGAATATGGATATTAATGAATTTCAAAAGTGGGTCAAGCAATATTATCAAGAGAGGAACTGGTCTGATTTAGATATCTTCGTCCGAATTGGTTTCTTGGCAGAGGAAACCGGGGAGGTTGCGAGAGCTATTCGCGCCCTGGAGATCGGCAGAGACCGGCCTGATGAGATCGATGGTTCATTCGAGGAGAACAGGGAGCATTTAACTGAAGAACTTGGAGACGTACTGGGTAATCTCATCGTGATCGCCAACAAGTATGACATCACCTTGGAGGATATATTTCGAACACACCAGCAAAAACTTGCAAAAAGATATACATAAAGGAGAATCTCATATGAAAAGCATTGCTGTTTTTTGCGGTTCCAGTAATGGAGCGTCTGAGATTTATCGAGAGCATGCTGTTGCTCTGGGCAAGGCACTTGCCGAACAGGAAATAAGCCTGATTTATGGAGGAGCAAGTGTTGGTTTAATGGGTGCAGTGGCTGACGCGGCACTTCATGCAGGAGGTCACGTCATCGGTGTACTCCCTCACTTTTTGCAAAGCCGTGAAATTGCACATAATGGCCTGAGCGAATTAATCATTGTTGATTCCATGCACGAACGAAAATCTAAAATGGCAGAGATTGCGGACGGATTCATTGTTTTACCAGGTGGCCCAGGTACAATGGAAGGATACTTTGAAATTTTCACATGGGCGCAATTAGGCTTGCATGAAAAGCCATGCGGTCTTTTAAATATTAACCATTATTACGATCCTCTTATTTCCTTGTTTAATCGTATGGTTGAGGAACAATTTATGCAGGAAAAATATCGTGCGTTGGTAATTACGGATACTACTTCGCAAGGAATCCTACAGCAATTTACAAATTACACTCCTCCTGCCGTCAAAACATATCTCACGAGCAAACGGACCTGACATTAGGAATGGCACGTATTGCTCAACAGACATACCATTTAATTTAATATGATATGAAAGGAACACCACCGTCAACGTTATTCCAGTGGTGTTCCTGTAAAATTGAACTCATCCAATGAATGCTGTCACGCCTAACGGGAACCCCAATTTTAAATCCCAGCGCCCGTAGCGGTTGGTTGGTCCATTTGCTCACTTTCCTGAAAATCCCTGCGGTAGAACCAGCCGATCAGAACAGCAACGGTAGTCATGGCCGCAGCCAACAAATACACCTGCACCATACCGAAACGGTCTGCATACCAGCCCATGAATAACAAAGACAGACCGAAAGCGAGATTTGTAAGCACATCAATTCCCGCCATCACTTTGGGCAGCTGGGCTGCCGGTGCACTGGTTTGCAGCAAGGTGCGGCGAATGATACCAGCCATCTGAACAGGTAAGCCTGATACAGCAAAAAGAATAAGCGCAGCAGCGGGGATGGTATTCAGCGCAAATACAATGGTAATCAGTACATACACCAGCAATGCTCCGAGCATGTACAAAAAGCTGTTCTTTTGCAATCGCTTGACCAAGCCAACGACAATCAATCCACCCAAAATCGTGCCCGAGAAAAAGGACGCATTCATAAAGCCCCACCAGCTCGCATCCCGATGCAGCACTTGGCTGACGTACGCCAGAATAAATACCCCAAGCCAGGAGACTCCCCCGATACTATCCACGCTATCGACGATCATCAGAGAACGAATACGACGGTTGTGCCAAATGATTGTCCAGCCTTCCCCAAGCTCTTTCCAATGGGAGCCTTTTTCCTTTGCCTTTGCAGGCTCTACTGCATTTGTCGAGGAATCCGAAGCTTCAAGACTTAATTCCTTCTGATCCAGCGGATCACGAATGAAGGACGTGACAGTTACAGCCACGAGATAACAACAGGATGCAATCACAAGCGTATTCAGGGAACCCAGCCAAGCCACAATAATTCCGCTCAGCGCCCAGCCTGCACACCTGACCACCTGATCACTGACCGCCACCATGCCGTTGGCACGCATTAGCCCTTCACCCGTAGCCAAACGGGGTACAAGCGCATTACGCGCAGGATTGGTCCAGCCATCCAGAAAAGACATACCGAACACCATCACAAAAATAAATAGAAACGACCTCTGCTCAGGTACGATCCACAAATAAAGCAGCAGTAGCGTAAAAATGACAAACTGACCAAACTGGGAAAATAGCAACACGCGTGTTAGCCGAAATCGGCCGAGGACGATTGGTGCAACGAGCCCACTAAGCACTTGGGCAGACAATCGGAACAGCGGGATTAGAATAGTCGTCATTAAGGAATTACTTGAGCTGAACACCAATACCACTACACTCAACATGTAGATGATATCTGCTACGTTGGAGATCGTCTGGGACCCCCACAGGTAATAAAAAGAGCGTCTGATCAAAAAAGTTTCCCCCTCTTTGGTACATCGCCGATTTATGTATTTCCATAACCAAACCGTCCCTGTTGACATTACAAATCTGTTAAATGTCTGGTTTTTTGTATATTCTACACACACCCTTAAATTTCCTTCTTTTATCTTAAAAGGAAATTCAGTGTCCAGTATGCTTTCATGGCCATTTTTAAATCTTATTCAAGACAAAAAAGCGCCTATAGCGCTCCTTTCCGCCCAAAAACAGGCAATAAAGACCACTAAGACGCTTTTTCTTAAAATGTTTACTTCGTTAAATCCTCTACAAACTTAGGTAGTACAAACGCCGCTTTGTGCAAACGCGGACTATAATATCGGGTGTCCATCTCTGGAATTCGGTTTTCGTCTACTTCGAGCGGATCATACTTCTTACTACCCAACGTGAATGTCCATAGACCACTCGGATAGGTTGGAATGTTCGCACCATATACACGCACAATCGGGAAAATTTCCTTCACATCCTTGTTAACCTTCTGAATCAGATCTGCCTTGAACCAAGGATTATCCGTTTGTGCAACGAAAATACCGTCTTCCTTCAATGCTTCAAAAATACCTTGGTAAAACCCGCGCTCGAACAGCGGGGCTGCCGGACCTACGGGCTCCGTCGAATCGACCATAATGACGTCGTATTCATTTTTGTGTTCAATAATGTGCATGTATCCGTCATTGACCAGCACTTCTACATTAGGCTCGTCCAGCTTTCCTGCGATTTCAGGCAAATATTTCTTGGAATATTCTATCACCTTACCGTCGATCTCCACCAATACAGCCTTTTCCACTTCAGGGTGCTTGATGACCTCACGAATAACGCCGCCATCGCCACCGCCCACAACCAAAACCTTTTTCGGATTGGGATGTGTATTCAAAGCTGGATGTGCTACCATTTCGTGATACACAAATTCATCCTTAACCGTTGTCATCACCATGCCATCCAGAACAAGCATATTGCCGAATTCCTCTGTCTCGATCATAGCCAGATCCTGAAAATCTGTTTTCTCAGAGACGTAGGTTTGTTTGATTTTTGCTGTAATACCGAAAGAGGGAGTCTGCTTCTCCGTAAACCACAAGTCCATCATTCCAACCTTCTTTCTGATCAAAGTATGTGTCCGGCAATCCGGTAGCATAAACGTTGACTTTCCTTATATCAGTAACACGCAAACGCCAAGTTTGCTATATTTATTGTACCAAACACATTGGAATTTCACACTTTTTGCATTATAAGTGATACCTGAATGAGCTGCTAAAGCAATTTGGAGATTTAATCTTGTTTAAAATAGACACGTATGTGTATCTGATGAATAGACGCTTTCGGATTGACTATACTGAGAACATCAACTATGGAAGGAGGTGGCATGATGACCGATACGACCGGACGATCCCCCAAGCGTAAACCGCTTTGGCTTCGATTGTTTCAAGGACTGATGTCTCTCACGATCCTGACGGTCATCGCCGCCTGCATCCTGCTCGCCTATTTGTACACGACCAGCCTTCCGCTCGCGGATACGGATCGGAATTCACGTCTGCTCGATAGTCAGGGGAAAGTCATCGCCACTTTCTCTGCTGGAGGCAAAGAATCCATTCCGGTCCAGCTTGATCACATTTCACCCGATTTGATTGCAGCTACCCTGGCTGTGGAAGATCGGAAGTTTTACGATCATTTTGGCTTTGATTTCAAAGGTCTGGGCCGGGCGGTAATCGTTAATCTGACCCGCTGGGATATGTCGCAAGGGGCCAGCACGCTGACTCAGCAGCTTGCACGCAATCTATACTTATCTCATGAGAAAACGTGGACGCGCAAGGCCAAGGAGGCCATCTATACTGCACAGCTTGAAATGAAGTACACCAAAAATGAGCTGCTACAAATGTATTTGAACGAAATTTACTATGGTCACGGCGCCTATGGCATTGAAGCAGCTTCGCAAATGTATTTCGGTAAATCCGCAAAGGATCTGGACTTGGCCGAAAGCGCCCTGTTAGCAGGTATTCCGAAAGGGCCGACCTACTATTCACCGTATAATCATATGAAAAATGCAAAGGATCGGCAGAAAATTGTTCTGGACTCCATGGCGCTTATCGGCAAAATTACACCGGCTGAAGCCACCAAGGCCTATGAGGAAATGTTAGCCCTGCGGCCCGAGAGCCAGCGTCGGACAGTGGAAACCGCTCCCTGGTTCCGCGATTACGTCCGCCAGTTGGTGACACATCAGCTCGGGATTAGCGAAGGGGTGCTTGAGCATGGCGGCCTGAGTATTTATACCACGCTGGACATGCACATGCAGCAAGCAGCCGAGGCGGCTGTAAACGAGGGCATGAAGAACAGCAACGGACTGGAAACCGCGTTAATCTCCATGGACCCGCGCAACGGGCATGTCAAGGCCATGGTCGGCGGAACGAACTATGTCGGGAATCAATATAATCATGCGCTGGCCACAACCCGGCAGCCAGGCTCCTCCTTCAAGCCGATTATGTATCTAAGCGCACTGGATTCCGGCGAATTGACGAGTACGTCCAAGTTCGAAAGCCGACCGACGTTGTTCCACTACGATAACAATCGCAAGACCTATAAGCCCAAAAATTTTGGAGACAAATATTTGGGCGAAATAGATCTTCGGCGCGCAATTGCGGCGTCCGATAATATTTATGCCGTTAGCACCATTTTGAAGGTGGGAACGGATAAGGTCATGGACCTCGCCAGCAAAATGGGCATTACAAGCGAGCTCAAGCCCGTACCTTCGCTAGCGCTGGGTGTGTCGCCCGTCAGCCCGTTCGAGATGGCCTCGGCCTTCTCGGTCATCGGTAGCGGCGGGCAAAAGGTGGCTCCGGTGGCAGTGCTGCGCATCACCGATGCTGCCGGGCGGTCGCTGTACGAAGCGCCCCAAGCCGCGCCCGTGCAGGTGGTGAAGCCCGCCTCCGCCTACGTCCTCACACGCCTTATGGAAGGCGTGTTCGAGGAAGGCGGCACTGGCAACCGGGTCGCGAAGCTGATCAAGCGCCCGGTTGCCGGCAAGAGCGGCACGACCAACACCGATGCGTGGATGGTCGGCTTTACCCCCGAGCTGTCCACCGCTGTCTGGGTCGGCTATGACAAGGGCAAGGACATCAGCACACAGGATGCCCGACGGGCGGCTCCGATTTTTGCGCAATATACGGAGAAAGCGCTGGAGAATGTGCCACCCAAAATCTTTCCTATCCCTGACGGCGTAGTCAGCGCTTATATTGACCCGGCCAGCGGCAAGCTGGCTGCACCGGACAGCCCGGACAAGCGGCTGGAGGTATTCGTCAGCGGCACGGAACCGAAGGAGACGCTATCGGGGCAAGATAACCAACCGGCATCCACACCAACTGACCAAGCGGAGCGACAAGCTGAAAAGAAATCGTGGTGGGGCAATTTTAAGCGTTGGTGGATGGATTAATAGCAAAAAAAGACTGGGGGGAACGCGATGAGCGCTCTCTCAGTCTTTTTATTTTCGCATCACTTACCTCATATGCCCATTTACCTCTCTTGCCAGTGCCATCAGCCATCATCCCGTTAAACCCCGCTCTTCCCTAAAGCTGCGCTATTACCAATAACAGCTAAACGACTCAATACGGTTGAGGTCTACACCATAATAAAACCAAAAACGTCCACTCCACCGAAAACCCGCTACCGATGTTCTGCCTACAAAGACAGGGTACAGCCAAAAACGCTCTCCGTTCGTCAGCCATACAAACGTGTTGCGGAACAAACAACCGAAGATGGCTCCAGGGTCAACCGCATACGCCGAAACCAGCGGCTTCGGTGGCGTAAATTGCGGTGGTGGAGAAGTGGGTGCTTGAGCTTGCTGCCCACCTTGCGGACCGAACGGCCCTTGCGGCGGCGGTGAGAACGGCTGTGGCGAAAATGATCCTGGGCCTGGTGGCGGACCTATCGGAGACGGGAACGAATCCTGCATATCAGGAAATTGTGGAATCGGAGGACTTGACGGCGTGAATGGACCCGGAATACCCGGTTGCGTTCCGAAAGGAACTTGTGGCAGTAAAGACATGTGTTTCACTCCTTGTGTCTAGGCTGATGTATCCTATGCGGGACACCAGCCCGCGGACTGGGCGAATCCCCATATCTCCGCCAAACTCCGCTATTTCGTCCTTTTACATCAAAAATTCTTATTTCCTGATACGATTAACTTCCTTTTTGAACATGCTCCAGCTCAATTTCATGTATCATTTTAATCTCGACTCGTTTCCTGAGCTCATCATACTGTTCCAGCAGCCGATGCTTATACCCTAAATTGTCGTTCATCCAGCCTATCATAGAGTCATCCTTATGCTCTGTGGACCAGCTAAATAAATCGCTATAGAGCTGACCAAATGATTCCTCGTTACAGCGAGCGAACCGGATCGGTCGGGCTGTATAACTTAGTTTTAGTTCCAGCATCTCATACAACACTTCCAAACGGTACTCCAAGTCCTGTACACCTGCTTTGGACACATCACAGCTTTTTATATCCTGAATAAGCTCTCTAAAGGTCAACCCTACATGCTGCATAGCAATATAAGACCACACACAGCTTCCCGTAGCTGTTCCATGAGCCTCCCAAAGCGGATTCCACAAAATAGACCGAATCGTATCCCTTTGCTCCTCTCCAAACAAGGCAATTCCAGCAATAATTCCCGCATTACAGTCTACCGAGGCATGTCGTTCTCCCCAATGCACCAATCGTGGAACCATATCTTCAGTAGTGCATTTGAAGCTTAGCAGAGGTAAGAATTCATTAAACAAATGCTGATCCAACACTTTTTCCAATTCAGCCGCCAGTTTCTCACGGTACGGTTCGCATGGAAGATGTACCAGTCCCAAACAGGCATCCACAGACACAGCTCCATACGGTCCGTTCACCAAAGCGACAAGATCAGCAGCAGCCTCCACATAACCCAAATAACCTAGCACATACAGCACGCCGTCAGGTATATGTTCTGGGGATGCCTGATTTCGCACATAACGCTCGTACATATCCTGCGCCAAAGTAACATCCCCGCATCTCATGATCGGCTGGAGGAGCAACCCCCTGATATAATGGTGGGGATCTTCTACAAAAAGCCTATATAACTCCCACGCATCCTCCACTGTCCCATATTGGGCAACCACATCCGTATAGGCGGAAATGATGCTGGCGTCCAGCTTCTTGCCTGAGCCGAACATATCCATAAGTCTTGCTGTCGTGTCCATCATCCTGTTTTCTCCTTTCACGTGTGTACGTCTTCATGAATATTTCTATTAAAAAAGAGGAAAGATGTTACCATCTACGATCCAGTCTAGGGAGCTGATCTCATGCATGATTCCAATCCAAAAATTACAACATTTTTCATGTTCTCTGGTCAAGCAGAAGAAGCCATGCAATATTATACCTCTGTCTTTAAGCCGTCTGGTATCATGAGCATTTTCCATCAGGAAGATGGGACCGTGTTACATGCCGTATTCAACCTCAAAGGGCAAACCTTTATGGCTATAGACTATAAACATCAGGACAAACACCCTTTTACCCCAGCTCTATCGCTATTCGTCACTTGTGATTCGGAAGAAGAAATTCATCGTGTGTTTGGTCAGCTATCTCAGGAAGGCCGAGTTCTAATGCCCCTTGAAGCCTCGCCCGTAAGCCAACAATTTGGCTGGGTTGAAGACAAATACGGTGTTTCATGGCAATTAAATTTGGCAAAAGACTAAATTTCTTCTCTAAACGATCCAGCAGACTCTAGAAGTCTATAGAAAAACAATAGACCATGCTCCATCTTTTTTTGGTAATATTATATTTAATAGGTGCCAATAAAAGGATGTGTGTTTATTGTATAGTGCAAATTGTGAACAATGTTTTGGTTTATGCTGTGTAGCCTTGCCTTATGCTAAATCAGCCGATTTTGCTTTTAATAAGGACGGAGGAACCCCTTGTCAAAACCTAAATGCGGATTATCGTTGTAATATTCATAAGAACCTAAGAAATAACGGCTTGCGAGGCTGTACAGTATATGATTGCTTTGGAGCAGGCCAAAAAGTTTCCCAAGTTACATACAACGGAAAAAGCTGGCGAGACGATCCGGCAATAGCTGAGGAAATGTTCAATATATTTCCCATCATGCAACAGCTTCATGAAATGCTTTATTACCTAAATGAAGCCCTTAACTTAAAAGAAACTCATCCCATCTATACAGACTTACAAAAGGCTATGGCGAAAACCGAGCAGCTTACGAATCAAGATCCAAAATCTCTCATAAATCTTCATGTACCCACCCATAGGGCGTTAGTCAATGATTTACTTTTACAAACAAGTGAGTTAGTACGAGAAAAAGTTAAGAAAAACATAGAGCACAACAAATATAGTAAAAAGATCAGGAGTAGAGACCTTATCGGGGCCAATTTGAGAGGCGCTGATCTTAGAGGTACCAACCTGAGAGGAGTTTTACTGATTGCTGCTGATCTGCGAGAGGCTGATCTGAGAATGACAGACTTGATCGGTACGGATTTTAGAGATGCTGATTTAAGTGGGGCTAATCTGGAAGGAAGTATCTTTCTTACACAGGCGCAATTAAATTCGGCTAAGGGCAATTGTAAAACCAAACTGCCCCCTTCTCTAAGCATTCCAAACCATTGGCTGCATTAGTTTTTTTCTAAGCAGTGGTTGTATATTCGAGTCGTGTTAGCGCACGACTTCTTTATTATTCTCACCTCAGTATATAGCTCATTTTATAACGTAAATACAGCTTTTATCTTCAAGAATTTTACTGATTACTCAGTTCTTTAATGTATATTGGGCAACAAAAAGCACCTTCCATTGGATCAGGTTCAAAAATCACGCCTTTATGACTGCATCCAGATTTAAATCCCCTTATTCTTCTTCGTTTAGAAATTCCTTTAATCTCTGACTTAGGGCTGCATACTGCTCTGCATTGGTGTCTGAGAATGCTTCTTCCCGGTTGGAGTGTACATGCTGATACTGTGGAAGGCTTGAAAATTGCGACCTCGTAAAATCTATAATGTCCTCACCAATGCGGTTGTAATAGTGCCAACCACTATCCAGCCATGTTTTCAAAATATCGCCGCCAAACCTGTCCTGAACGACGAGTGCTGTGACACCACATTGCCCAGACGCAGGATTATTTGCGGTCCATTTAGAGCTAGACTCCAAAGACCAAGCTCGAAACAACGCCTTTTCTAATTCTAAAAAACGGTTTGCCTTCAACATGCGCCTCCCCTTTCGATTCCATTCTGCACTTATGTGAACGTGCTTTATTTATTTCAACCCCACACTCTGTGAATCTTGGCTTCTGCTTCTTTCAGTTCTAGCAAATACACGTCGGGATTCGAAAGCTTTTTCCAGTCCTCAAACCCAAACTGCGGATCGTAATGTCGAATGAGAAGAGATAGTAAAGCTCCATGAGTTACAATGATAACCGTTTTTTCCGCCCGCTCTATAAGCTCCTGAACAAGCTGGATTCCTCGATCTACTGCTTCACGGGATGATTCCCCTCCCTCCAGCTTCAAGTCCTCGTCCAAATAGGTCTGTTCCAGCACGTCCAGCCAATGATCCAAATGCTCATGGCTAAGTACCCGTTCTTGAAGACGTACATCAGTATACACCTGCAACTGTTTCCGTTCAGCCAAGGGCTGAATGGTTCGCACGGCCCGTTTCCACGGGCTGGACACAATATATTCCACACCTACATTCTCCATAAAATCAACCAACTGCTCAGCTTGTCGGGTACCCTCATCGGTAAGTCGGGCATCTGGTTCCTGTCCTGTTGCTTGGGCATGTCTGACAAAATAAATTCTCTTCACGTCATCACTCCTAACTGTCACACAAATTTAAAATTCTACATATTTACAAATAATTATTTTTATGATATAGTATATTTTTACATATTTATGTTTAATGATACGATTCCTTTGTATTACATCAACTCTTATGGGAGGGATTCGATGCAATTAGACAAGGGAATACACATGCTCCAGGTTTCTGCTAACATTATGGGAAGTATAGAGAGTATTCACCCGACTTTAGTGTGGGACGAAGATAACATGATTTTAGTTGATACGGCTTACCCCGGGCAACTCTCACTTTTACATGAGGCTATTCTAGACACCGGATTAGCAATCCATAAACTTACCTCTATATTAATAACACACCAGGACCTTGACCATATCGGCAGTTTAGCAGATATAGTCCGAGCCTCTTCATCCCCAGTTCAAGTATTAGCCAGTTCTATCGAAAAGCCCTATATACAGGGAGAAAAACAGCTTATAAAGCTGACTCCAGAAGCAATAGATCAAGCTGTAAGCTCCATGCCCGAATCCGTTCCGGTAGAGTGGAGACACGCATTCCGGCGTACACTTGAAAATCCCCCAAAGGCTATTGTAAACTCCACCATCGTTGCCGGAGAGAAACTGCCCTTCTGTGGGGGGATCGTAGTTATAGATACTGCTGGACATACACCAGGACACCTAAGTTTCTATCATAAATCCAGTCAAACCCTGATTGCAGGAGATGCTCTACGCGTGGTAAGCGGCAAATTACTGGCTCCAGACCCGCAATATTGCTGTGATTTCAATATGGCCAAAGAATCTCTTAAAAACCTGCTGCCATATGATATTAAAAAAGTGGTCTGCTTTCATGGAGGGCTGTACGAAGGCAATTGTAATCAGCGGATATCTGAAATATATGAATCCTAACCTTTGATTTACATGGTCGTACCCACCCCTTGACTGGTCAGTGAATCATCTAAAGAAAAGACTAACCAGGAATTCCTGGTTAGTCTTTTTTGAATGAGAACTAGGCTTTTAAGTGAACTCTTAATACAGGTACTTCTGGAGAGGCAGATGTACCTTCCAGGATTTCCACATGGCTAATCATCTCTTGCCCATCTGGAACGATTACCGGCGTAATTACAGGCAATCCACCCTGTTGAATCGCATCCAGGTCAAACTCCATCAATAATTGCCCAGCTTTAATGCTATCTCCTACTTGGACATGAGGATTAAACCCTTGTCCTTTGAGAGAGACGGTATTAATCCCGACATGTATCAAAACTTGTACGCCGGATTCATGTTCAATAATCAGAGCATGCTTACTTTTCTCCATGACATGGGCAACTTTTCCCGCGAAAGGAGCGGTGACCCTACCCTCAGACGGATGAATAGCGATGCCATCCCCCATAGCTTTCGTAGAGAACGCAGGATCTGGAACCTCCTCCAGGGAAACCACTTTTCCTTTGATTGGTGCTATCATTTCGAATTCTTCAATACGAGGAGCCGCCTTCTTTTTCAACCATTTAAACATAACGATGCCACCTTATTTAGAGATTACATTCATAAACAGTAAATAGGACTTAACTACATCTTTCAAGGAACCGGTTCCACAAAATGAATAGAAAGAAGAGTGGAAGCGATTTCTATCTGAATTATAGTGAATGCCTTTCCAGGATGTCAAGGAGCTATCAGTTCATAACTACATATCTGTTACAATAATTTTCATGTAACTTGGAGGTGCTCTAACAAATTGCGGATTTAAGTGTTTTATCTCTTAAAAACAGATTTTTTATAGTATACTTTTCCAGCAATTTCTTTGATGATCATGTTTGGCATGTTCATTCAGCATTGCTTACCTACATGAAAAAGAAGTAGACCGCCCCCAACCAAGGTATCGGTCTACTTCTGAACCTTACTGCCGACTGCTCTTTAAGCAGTTGTGTACACTGGAATCGTGTTAACGCTTGGCCTACCCTTCCAGCGCTTGCTTCAATTCCTCAGGCGAAGCGTCCCACCATTCCTCGTTATGCGAAATGAGCAGGCTTTTGAGCGCTGCCCTATCTTCGCTGCCGAGATCCTCCAGCATGAAACGACGCTTGAGCGCGTAATCCATACGGTTGACGTGATCGGCGAGGATTTTCCAGCCGCGTTTGGCCTCGTCGTCAATCAGCATCTCGCAGGCGGTGGCGCCGCCGTACATACGTCCTTCGGCTGTACGGTCCACAGCTACCCATACGAGCCATACCTGGCGTCCGTTCGGTACGTCCTCTTTATTCGTAGAGAACTTGATACCACGTTCTACTTTACTTTTGGCATGCATGGCACCGATATCAATTTTCGCCTCTCCTCGGTCAATGATGACCGGTGACATGCTGTTCAGGTCAATTGAGCCTGCGCCGAAACCCTTATGTTTACTCTTGCCACTGACAATGTTCAGTGCAATCTGTTTTTTGCCGTCCGGCTGATTTTCACTCATGCGTCACTAGACCTCCATTTCCCGTCTTCACACTCATTCTACACTATAAATATTTTAACTAATAATCTCCTGAAAGCAAACATATACATGCTGTAGATGCTTGTCAACGGGAGGTATCCATTGTATGACCCCAGCACGCACTAAAATCGTTTTATTGTCTACACTAGCCCTCGGTCTCCTCGCAGGGACGTTATGGTTTGCCTGGCAGCCCCAATCGCAATCCGACCCGCAGTCCATAGGCCAACCACTATACGGCTCCCTGTCTGAGTCTGCGCTTGCCCCAAATGTGGGCAAGCCTCTAGGGGCAAACATCCTGCCTGACCTGCCCAAGAACCCTCCACAACCCGCTACAGAAATCCTCAGCAAACGGGTGGTAGAGTACCACATTGATGTATCTCTGGAAAAGGGACAGGTTTTGCGAGGCACTGAGACACTGACCTGGAAACATCCGGGCAAGAAAACCGTGAATGATCTGTATCTTCATCTATACCCGAACGCCTTCTCTTCCATGGAAACCACCTTTATGAAGGAATCCGGTGGAAAGCTGCGCGGAGACACCATGCCCAAAGACGGCTTTGGCTCTATGACGCTGACTGAACTAAAAACAGAAGACGGTTTATCCCTCATGCATCGCATCCAATATGTGCAGCCAGATGACGGTAACGCAGGCGACCGTTCGCTCATGAAGGTGCGTCTACCCAAGCCAGTACGAGGTGGCGAAGAAATCACATTATATATGAAGTTTGAGGTAAAACTGCCTGCCATCTTTGCTCGTATGGGTGGGACAGATGATTTTGTAATGGCAGGACAGTGGTTCCCGAAGCTCAGTGTCTACGAGACTGCAGGACAGCGTGGACGCGCCGAGGAGGGCTGGAACCTCCACCAGTATCATGGTAACTCCGAGTTTTATGCCGATTTTGGAATTTACAGCGTACGGATTCGGGTGCCTGAAACTCATATCGTAGCAGCGACCGGATTTCCCACCCGTGGTGGCGTCCGACAGAACGGACAAAAAATATATCAATTTTATGCCGATGATGTACACGATTTTGCCTGGTCCGCTTCACCCAACTTTGTAGCCGTAGAAGAACCCTTTTCTTCTGCTGAAGTCCCTGGTGTCAAAATCAAGCTCTACCTTGACCCATCGCACAAGGAGCTCAAAGGACGCTATATGAGCGCAGCGAAGGCCGCTCTTTTGTACTACAGCAAATGGTACGGGCCTTATCCATATTCCACCCTGTCCATCGTGGTTCCACCTAAATCAGGCAATGGAGCTGGCGGCATGGAGTATCCGACACTCATCACGGCCGCTGCTGCGGGTAATCTCAATCCTGGCTATAGTCTGGAACGGACATTAGTTCATGAGATTGGACATCAATATTTCTATGGAATGGTAGCCAATAATGAATTTGAGGAGCCGTGGCTGGATGAAGGCTTCACCTCCTATGCAGAGGAGCGACTTATGGAGCAAGAATATGGGCTTACCCCCAACTTGCCATTACAATCGGGACAGGTATCCTCCCCACAGCCGCTAAACCGTGAGTCATGGAAGTACGGCTCGGCTGCTGAGTACGCGCAAAATGCCTACTCTCGAGGCAAGCTGGTACTACGGGGCATTGAACGTCAGGTGGGTATAAAAAAAATGGATCGCATTATGCGGACCTACGTCCAGACGTACCGATTTAAGCATCCGTCCTCACAGGATTTTCAACGTATCGTGGAGAGAGTCACCGGACGCTCATGGAGCCACTATTTTGAACAGTATGTATATGACGGCCAGATGGCGGACTTTTCAGTGGATCACATCACAAACCACAAGCTGGAGAATGGATATGAAGCAGTCGTGACGGTCAGCAAAAAAGGGGCGGATTATCCCAAGATCCCTGTCCAATTTACCTTCAAGGATGGAACCACGAAATTCAAGGCTTGGGACGGTGCGGGCAAAAGCACAACTTTTCGGATCAAAAGTACTTCTCCCGTTTCCTATGTAACCCTTGATCCCCTATATACCATTGCACTGGAGAACAAGCATATTAACAATACCCTAAAAGCCGAATTGGACGAAAAGCAACAAACCCGTTGGAGTATAAGTGTAACCAAGCTGTTGGAGACACTGCTTGGAAGTCTGTCATGGTGAGGTGTCTATAGATGCGGACTGTTATAAAAGAGGGCTGGGCGCTGGTGCGCATACGATTCTATATCGTTATCATTTTATTTCTGTATCGACTACTGTGGGGGGTGTTTCTCTATCGACTGGTGCAGTCTGCCGTTATCCCGCTATTGCTCCGTTATCCTGATCAGGGTCAAAACGAGCTGGGACAGACCTTGTTTTGGATGGAGAGCCAGATTGCTCTGATGGACAGCCGGGAAGTACATGTGTATTTGTGGATACTACTAGGGGCGACTGTACTACGCATACTAATCACTCCCTTCATTAGAGCCGGAATATATCAAAGCCTGCATACCGATGCGACTGAGCCGCAAAGCCTGTCCTTTTTCAAAGGTATGAAACGCCATGGCATGTCGTCGCTGTTGTATTACATCATCGAGTTGGGACTGCTGCTGATTCCCGCCTTTTGGGTAGTACCGAGACTCTACCCTATTGTAGCAGGTACGCTTCAATCTCCCTCTTACCTGCTGCACTTGTTGCCCTATGCCATGGGATGGATGGCATACGGATGGTTCATTCGGCAGTGCATCCTGTATATGCAACTAGGCACTGTCGGTGGTCACGCCATACTATCGTCCCTGCTCGCCTTCTTTCGCCAGCTTCTCCCAGCTGTCGGTATATCCCTTTTGCTCGGTGCTTGTGTGCTGTTGGTCTTCGGTCTATTTGGCACCGTGGCAATGATTTGGACTGGCATGCTCGCGCTCATTCTCCAACAATCGTATCATTTTGTTACTAGTCTGGTCAGGCTGTGGCATATCAGTTCGCAGTACAGACTATGGCATACCGATATCTCCAGTAGAAGCTAAGCCCTTCCTTTATGTTAATCACTTCATTTCCGTCTGTCGAAAAAACTTTATGCATAACCGCGCAAACGGCACATAACTGAATACTGTTAACAAGATCTGTTCCTGGGACATTAGGAGCAGATTTTTTTTGTAACTTTTTGCAATGAAACATTTGCCAAAGCCAGCCGACTTTGTTACAATAATCGCAGTGAACTGATAGTAACAACTTTGTAATCTTTATTGTAACCTTTATCTCAAAAATATCGTTATTGTGAATACTGCTCTCCAAGGTGCACATCTTAAGTAAAGCCTAATTCCTGGCACCTAGGAAGCGGGGGAACCAGTTTGGGTGAATTGATCTCGCAACAGAGTGGTCATAGGGGAACCTTCTACCGAATCCTTAAGCTAACCTCGCAGGCATTGGAAGGGGTATATTTTTTTTGAAGAAGAAGCTAACGATCGCAGCTATGAGTCTTGCCATTGCCTTTACATCTTTTACATTCGGTGGCGGCAGTGCATTTGCAGACTCCAAGATGGACCAGGTCATCCAAGATGCCAAAGGAACGAACTACAGAAGCGGAGGCACTACACTCGAGGGATTCGATTGCTCCGGCTTCACAATGTATGTATTCAACAAACTGGGAATTAAACTTCCGCATCAATCTGGATCACAATTCAAAATGGGATCTTCTGTATCCCGCGATGAAATGAGGCCTGGGGACCTGGTGTTCTTCAACACCACAGGAAGAGGCATTTCCCATGTAGGTATCTTCGTAGGTGAAGGGAAATTTGCCCACTCCTCGACTTCACGTGGTGTAGTAGTTAGCTCACTGAACGAAAATTATTACGCTAACCGCTATGTCGGTGCAAAAAGAATTATGAGCACAGACGCTTACCATTCTGTAGCTTCAGATATTCCTGATGACGACAACGTAGAATAACTAACGCACAGCAAGCTAACTCTAGCCGCAATTTGATTCTGCCGGAATCGAATTGCGGCTTTTTATGTCCACAACATCAGCAATGATTATCTTTACTGACGAACTGACACCTCAAAAGGTTTCAATTTTAGCGAACATCGTCGGTTTTACCGTCACCGCTGGGGGAGCATATGAGCAGTAATTCCTTCTTATTGAATGTATACCCGTCTTGGGTATAAAATAAACACGCTTGCTATTCCCCTGCAACTTGTCTACAATCTGTTGTTAATGATTGAAGCACCTGTAAAAGGAGGATGGAACACATGCCGGCCTCAATATCCAACTATCGGATCGTACCGATGGACGAGCATCAAGCGGCTGCAATCTGTGAGTGGCGCTATGATCCACCTTATAACATATACGGTTGGCTCCCCTGGGAACAAATGAAGGCGCTTGAAGTCGAATTTGGGAGTCCCACGCTTCGCCAAGAGCAATATGTTGCCGTACTGGATGAAGAGAACAAGCTGACAGGATTTGCTCAATATTTTCCTATGATCGGTGTGACCCGGCTAGGTCTTGGAATGCACCCTGACAGATGCGGACATGGCAAAGGATCAGATTTTGTCCGTGCCATTGCAGAGGAAGCCCAACGACGCAACCCGAAGAATGAAATTGATCTAGAGGTGCTCACTTGGAATGGGCGTGCTATTCGGGCCTACAAGGCGGCTGGATTTGAGCTTACAGATACCTATGAACGCCAGACTCCCGATGGCAAAAAACCGTTTTATTGTATGGTATATCGTCCAGACCACCCAACCCAGGTTCTATGATAAAAGCGCCTTCGGCATACAACCACGATGTTGTATAGCGAAGGCGCTTTTATCATCATACGACAGAACATTACAAGCTCAATGACTGCTACGCATTTTTTCAAAAGCTTCATTATATTGTTGGGCTTCCTTAATATCCACGGCCATAATACCGCCATCGTCCCAAGAGGTCAAACGCAGAGTCACGGTCTTGTAATCAATCGTAATAAATGGATGATGATTGAATGCTTCAGATATAGCGGCAACTTCATCCACGAATGCAATCCCTTTCATAAAACTGGAAAAATTATATTTCCGAACGATCCAACGTCCTTCCTCCAGCTCCCAGCCCTCCAGTTTCTCCAGATGTGCTTCAATCTCTTCTTGTGTAAAAGGCATGTTACGAACTCCTCCCCGTTTATACGGAAGCCTTTCGACCGCTTAAATACGGCCAAAACTACGATATATTGGTGTACATATTACCACGGCCCCGTTGATAAATCCATAAGACGGACCTCAAATCAAAGGGACTGACGTCAGCTCCTCGTCCCCAATCAGTACATAGATACGATGCTGCTCCGGCTCATAGATCACAACGCCACTCCCTACAGTGATTGTGGGCTCTGTACCCAGTGCATAAAATAAGTCTTCTGCCAAAGCTTCATTGACTTCCTGACGTCCCGCCGGGTCCAGCCTGTCCCAATCTTCTGCTTCCATCTCAAAAAATTCATAGCTATCTGGGATGCGCCCCACAGCCTCTGTCAAATCGTTCAAAATTTGTTCATACTCACGTCCATGCTTTACTCCCATGCCATTTCCTCCAATGGTTCCGCCATTCAATACATAATCACCTTATTATACCGGAAATTCGCACTTAACAAAAAAGAGAGTTTTGTCGATAAATACTATAATCCGTCTTGTAATGACGCGCTTGGGGCAAGGACGACCCCGGCGGCATGAAAGGATTCAAAATCTATTCTCATGGATGAGGTGTATCATGCAAATTTCAACCATTATTGGACTTGTGCTCGGGATTTTGTCACTGGTCGTCGGGATGATCTTAAAAGGCGCTCCGGTCGTCAATCTGGTCAATAATCCCGCTGCTTACATGATTATTTTCGTCGGAACGGCAGCGAGTATATTTATGGCCTTCCCGATGGCAGAAATCAAACGGATTCCGAAGCTGTTCAAGGTTATTTTCACCGAACAAAAACTGTTAGACCGCAAAGAGCTCATCGGTACGTTTACCGAGTGGGCATCCATTACCCGTCGTGAAGGTCTGCTCGCCTTGGAATCCAAGGTAGAGGAAATCGACGATCCCTTTATGCGTGGCGGCATGCGAATGATTATTGACGGCAATGATCAGGAATTCGTACGGGACGTTCTAATGGAGGATATCAATGCCACCGAGGATCGACATCGCTCTGGCGCGCTGATCTTCTCCCAAGCCGGTATGTACGCTCCAACGCTCGGGGTACTCGGTGCGGTTGTAGGTCTGATCGCCGCTCTGGCCGACCTTAGTGACATGGAAAAGCTCTCTCATGCCATTGCAGCAGCCTTCATTGCGACGTTGCTCGGTATTTTTACAGGTTATGTCCTGTGGCATCCGATGTCCAACAAGCTGAAACGGTTATCCAAAAAAGAAGTCGAGCTTAAATTAATGATGGTCGAAGGTCTGCTTTCCATTCAATCGGGGATATCTACGATTGCCATCAGTCAGAAACTGACGATCTTCCTGACTCCGACCGAACGGGCTACGATGACCCAGAAGGATGGCGATTCCAGTGAGTAAAAAGAGACATGAACCGCACGAAGAGCATGCTGACGAAAGCTGGCTGTTGCCATATTCCGACTTAATGACCCTTCTGTTGGCTCTTTTCATTGTCTTATTCGGTATGAGCTCGCTCGACGCCAAAAAATTTGAAACTATGGCTCAATCCCTGAGTGCAGCTTTTAATGGCGGCACTGGCGTGCTGGATCACTCAGCCGCGAATCCGTCGTCACAATCCATGGATATGGGCAAAAATAAAGAACAAGTGTCACAACCCGTAAAATCGAAAGCTACTTCTACCTCTGAACTGCAAAAACAGCTGGCCCAACGGGAAGAAGAAGATTTAAAAAAGCTTAAAAAACAGATGGATCAATACATTCAAAATAACGGCCTGACCCCGTTGCTGAATACCAAGCTAAACCAATCGCAACTAATGATCACCATTAGTGATAATGCCTTGTTTTCATCCGGGCAGGCCGAAGTAAAGCCGGAAGCAAGAAAGCTGGCCAAGTCCATTTCTAGTATGCTCCAGCAGTTCCCTGGCTATGATGTTATCGTATCGGGTCACACGGATAATGTACCGATCTCCAACAGCCAGTTCCCGTCCAATTTTGATTTGAGCGCCAAGCGCTCTCTGAATTTCTTGCGTATCTTGTTGCTCAATCCAGATCTCGACCCAACCAAGTTTGTATCCATCGGTTATGGCCAGTATCGTCCATTGGCAAGCAATCAAGATGGTCAAGGGCGCTCTAAAAACCGTCGTGTTGAAATATCTGTTCTCCGCAAATATCAGAACGGGACACAAGTCATCAGTCCTACCTCAAGCTCGAGTGAAGGTTGATTATGCATATGTTATATGAACAAAGGCACCGCCGCATTTTTATGCAGCTGGTGCCTCTTTGTTTAGTGCTTCCTGTACTTTGCCCTTTCAGATACGACGATCATACGCTCTAGGCTATACAAGCCCCTCTGGCATTAGCTAAGCGTATAATCGAGCATCTGACCAAGCTCCAGCTTCTCAGCCTCTGTCAGATCACGCCAGGCACCTTTCTGAAGGGACCCCAACCGAATATTCATGATTCGCAGCCTTTGCAGTTTTTTAACTTCATAACCGAAGGCTGCACACATACGCCGGATCTGACGATTTTTCCCTTCAGTCAGGATAATACGGAATACATACTCAGATACACGCGTCACCTCACAAGGTAGCGTCCGCTGACCGAGTATTTTCACCCCGCTAGACATGCCCTGCACAAAAGACGGTACGACAGGGCGGTCCACTGTTACAATATATTCTTTCTCATGCTTGCCTTCTGCCCGTAGAATCTTATTCACAATGTCTCCATCGTTGGTAAGTAAAATGAGACCTTCCGAATCCTTATCCAGGCGTCCAATCGGGAATATCCGCTGCGGGTGCCCCACAAAATCAACAACATTGCCTCTAATGTGGCTCTCCGTTGTACTTGTAATGCCCACCGGTTTGTTCAATGCAATATAGACGTGATCAGACTTATCGCGCAGTGGCTTGCCGTTCACGCGAACATCATCGCCTTCTTCCGCTTGACTACCCAGCACAGCCACTTCGCCGTTAATCGTCACGCGACCGCTCTCTACCAGCTTGTCTGCCTCCCGGCGCGAGCAAAAACCGGTTTCGCTGATAAACTTGTTAATGCGCAACCTGTGTACCCTCCATTTCTACTAACACACTTCCTCCTGCGCCCCAGCCCGTTACTCCGGCTTGGCAATCGGAAGCTGCACCAGGGCTGTCGTTCCCTCTCCCTCTGTGCTTTCAATATCCAGTGTGCCTTTATGACTCTGTATAATACGCTGGCTGACCATAAGTCCTAGTCCTGTACCTGTTTCTTTGTTTGTGAAAAAAGGTTCTCCCAACTTGGACAGCATTTCTGCGGGAATACCCGCTCCCTGGTCCCGTATGAAGATTTTAACGTTTTCTCCCTCCAAGAACAAATGAATCGTGATGATGCCACCTTTACTCATAGCCTCCATGCTATTTTTAAGTAAATTAATGAATACTTGCTTTAACTGATTTTCTTCAGCGTATACCAGGGCAGGCTCGTCCGTGACCTGAAGGTTGAATACAATGCCCAGCAGATGCGCCTGACTATCTAGTAAAGAAATCACGTCGCTCACAATATAACGAACATCTTTTTTCTGAAAATGCACTGCCTGTGGCTTCGCCAGTATTAAAAACTCGCTAACGATCAAATTAATGCGATCCAGCTCAGACATCATAATATCGTTGTGTTTCATATTCAACACTTGATTTTGCTGCTGTAGTTGGAGAAAGCCACGTAGCGTGGTTAGCGGATTACGAATCTCATGCGCTACGCCTGCCGCCAGTTGCCCGACGGTTGTCAGTTTCTCTGATCTGCGCAACAACTCCTCCATCCGGTTGCGACCCGTGATATCACGCGACACGCAGATAAACCCCAAAATCTGGCCTTCTTCATCCAGAATAGGCGATGTGCTCATACTAATCTCTACTGTACTTCCATCCTTCCGCATTCTAAGGGACTCACTTGATACGATGCTCTCTCCCTGAAGCAGGCTCTTCTTCTGAAATTCATATTCCTCCTGTTGCTGTGGAGGTACAAATTCCAACTTACGACCAACCAATTCTTTCTTGGTCCAGCCGTACAAAGCTTCAAAGGCATGATTGACCCGAACGACGCGATCCTCCTCGTCGGTTACATGAATCGCATCTGCTGTCTGATTAATAACCGATTCTAGATGTTCCTTTACAGAACGGTTCTCTTCATACATCTGCTCGAGTCTTCTCGTGTACATCCCTAGGTTGTAGGCCATCGCATTGATGCGCTCACCCAACTGTGCAAGCTCATGACCACCTTTTATTTCTAGCCGTGTATCAAAATGACCGTCAGCCATCTCATTCACTTTCCCCAGAATCGACTGAATTGGGCGGACAAACAGACTTGCCAGCACATAGCTTCCAATGATCACCACCTCTAAAAGGACAATGGAAATGGCAATTAAACTTATCAATTGCTTGGAAATAACAGAAGTGATCGTATCATAATTCATAACAATACGGATAACATAGGCATCACGATTAGCCGGATAAAAAGGTATGTAACTGACGAGAACCCGCTCACCTTTAATATAGCAGTCTTGTACAATACTCTCCCCCGAGAGGATAGCTCTGGACACGGCCAAACGATCTTCCTGCACCCTTGTTAGTTGATACGTGCCGAATTGGATCGGTTTGTTGTACATGTAATAGTATTTCGAATCGTTCCCGTTCTTGTCCATCGAAGCGCCACCAAAGGTTGCAGGGTTAATTCCTGTAATCTCCATGATGCGATAATCCACTTGTTGAGTTTGCTTTACGATCTCATCGGGGCTCAGGATGGTTATGAAATTTTGTACTGAAGTATCCTGAAAGGAAATTCGAATTAAGTAGTTACGTTTTTGATCATAATAAAATCCCCATTTGTTAATATCTGAGGAGTCTGAACCGGTGTAGTCAAATGACCCCGTCCAAAAATGATCCAGTTTCTGACCTTGCACCATTGCAGCCTGTCCGTGCTCATATAATTGGTCAACTGCATTTTTCCAATATCCTGTCAATGGATCGGATGGCGTTACTTCTTTAGGATCCGAGGATCTAACAACCTTATACCCCTGCCCGTCTCGAATCATCAAGGAAATATTAGTATCTCTGTGGAGTGAGGCCACCTTTTGAAGCTGTTCCTGCTGAATATTTCGAATGTCAGGATCGAGCTGATTGGCAGCCAACGTGGCAGAAAGCCACAGATTATATCCGAGCTGTTTGTCAACGGCCTCCCAGCTATGTTGGGTTTGTTCGATAGCTCCTCCGATAATTTTAGCCGTCAGAACCATTTTAGTTTCACTGTCACTTCTTAGGTTTTCGTGGGTCGTGTAATAATTAAGTGCGATGTTTAATAAAAGGATAAACAGGACGGACCCCGACAAAATGATCGTTATTCTGATTTTTATCGACACACTGATTTCTCACCTCTTGCCGCATGCTGGCGATTACTGGGAATTGCTAACTCAATGATACCGTAATAGCGCCTGTGATACCAGCATTTACATTTACCGGATATACATAAATACACACCTTGTGTACAGTATTGTCAATAGACGAGGATTTGCCTACAATATAAAAGATAATCATCCACAGGTAGTCCACAAATACACAGATTTTATTATAAACTGTGGATAAACCTGTGGACAAGTACCTTGTTATCCACAATTTTATTCACATCATGTTAACAACGGAATATTTGTTCGTTGGATAATTCCGCGTTTTGAAAGGAGCATTTTCCCAGTGACCACCATGGATCACGCCTATTGGATGAAAGAAGCCATTCAGGAAGCGTATAAGGCAGAAACGTTAGGTGAAGTCCCTATCGGGGCTGTCATCGTAAAAGATAATGAAATCATCGGTCGCGGCTACAATTTGCGCGAGACGGATGCTGACCCAACCGCACATGCAGAGATGGTCGCCATTCGTCAGGCCAGTGAGCACTTAGGTGCCTGGCGCCTGCTGGATTGTAGGCTGTATGTCACTCTGGAGCCGTGTCCAATGTGCGCCGGAGCCATAGTGCAATCACGGGTTCCCCATTTGATATACGGCACTACAGATCCCAAGGCAGGCTGCGCAGGCACGCTGATGAATTTATTACAGGAGCCTCGGTTCAATCATTGTACAGAAGTAACTAGTGGTGTACTGCAGGAGGAATGTGCATCGCTGCTAACGAGCTTCTTTCGGCATCTCCGGCAAAAAAGAGCGGCAGCCAAATTGTCTCCTCCCTCGTCTTCATTCTGAGGAGACACAGTCCAAAATACCTCATCTCATTGCTAATTTCCCATGGAAGGAGATCACCCCATGCCTATGAGCTTGTATAATACGCCTCAAGGTATCTTTTTACGGCCATTTAGCTTGGCGGATAGCGAAGCCCTTCTCGCCCTTAGGCACCGAAATAGGGATTCCCATGCGCCTTATGAGCCGCTTTACGAGGATTCATTTTTCACATTAGAGAAACAACAGGACTACATCCGTCAGAAATTGCGGCAAGCCGAAGAAGATCGAGGTTACGTATTCGGTATCTTTCTCTTAAAGGAAGAACGGCTCATCGGTTATATCTCCATTTCCAATTTAGTACGTGGAGTTGGACAATTCGCTGATATCGGCTACATGATGGATCATCATGAACAGGGTAAAGGACATATGACTGCTGCCTTGAAGTTGACCATACAATATGCCTTTCGTGCCTTATCTCTACATCGTCTCCAAGCGGGTACTCTTTTGCATAATGATCGCTCACAACGTGTATTAGAAAAATGTGGCTTTCGACCAGAAGGCATTGCTCGCAAGCTTGTACAGATTCAGGGCACATGGCAGGATCACCAGATGTTTGGACTTTTAGCCGAGGATGACGTGTGGCAGAGCTAAATGACTGTACAGGGACAACATTAAAAGTAAACAAAAAACCGCCCGGCCTATGCCGAGCGGTTTTCTTGCAATCATGTTATCCCATACTTAAGGAGCAACAGTTTGCATTTTTTGTTGCAGTTGTTCCATCGTCAGGACTTGATCAGCTGTTGGAATACCTACTTTAAATGCTGCTTTAGCATTGATTTTGTTGTATTGCGTGTAGCCCGTTACAGACAATTTTACATTGTCTTTTGTAGCCGGATCATTCATCTCTACATTCGCATTCAGGTCTTGATACACAGGAATGTTATCCTTGTTCAAAGCTGTGTTAATGTCAAACTGCTTCACTGTCAAGTAGTTTTTCAACTCATCCAGCTTTTTCCTAAAATCGCTGGTGTTTGTTTCTACTGCAAGTTTTGCTGCAGTAAGATCTTCTTTCTTCAATTGGAACAAGCTAATGTACTCGTCTTTTGACATAATATCAATAGCTTTAGGAACTGCTTTAGTAACAAATGTATCGACAGCTTTCTTCACGTTGTCGTTCGTTATTTTAAACTGAACTACTTGTTTAGCTTCAACGCCTTGTGGCAACTTAGCGTCTTTAGGATCAATATCAAAGAAGTACGTAGCTTGATCATACTCGTTCATAATAGCAGCGATCACTTCATTCGCAAATTTCTGCGATTTTTCTTGATCCATAGCTGCAGGGTTAAATTCTTGTCCCGATTGTTTAGCCAGTTCTTGTGGATCAATGATCAGGAATTTACCTACAACATCCTGTGGAAGCGGGTAAAATGGAATATTAGGAATTTTAACGTACAGTTTATCTTTAGTCATCACCATTGGAATCGTGAAGCTGGTGGAAAGATCACCTTTCAGATGAATGCCGAGCGTCATTTCAGATTGGAAAGGTTCTTTTTGATATACACCGTCCAGCGTAATGTCTGCATTTTTCAGCATACTGGTTATCATTGCACTTTGTTCACTTGGTAAAGTAGCGGATGAAATTGTCAGATCCTTAACGGTAAATTGACTTTTGGATTCATAAGAATTCAATTTCATTGCATTTGCAGTACCGGTCGTAACAGCTTCCTTCGGTTCTAACTTCTTGCTACAACCTACCAGGGCTACCGTCAAAAGCAACACCATAGTGAGTACCAAGACGGATAACTTTTTACTCATTGTGTAGATTCTCTCCTCTCGTAATTAACCCCTTTTTTTATGCTAACAAAAAAATACACACCTCCTATTTTAACTCATATTCTCAAACGGCGAAACACTTATTGGAAAATTTTCTTACAATAAGCACAAAGACACCCTGGCTCTCTAACCAGAGTGTCTTACACTATGCAATATATTTTAGGAGAAAGGTCTGTCTACTTATGATCCTTCTCTGTTATGATGATCCACGTGATTCCGCTGTTTCACCTTCTTGGAACCGGATAACGGCTCCTGCTGATGACTACGCTCACGCTTTTCGTTACTTCCACCAGAATCCTGTGCTTCGGGGACAGGAATGGCTTTAGGCTTGCCCATTTATGCATCCTCCATTCTCAGTCTATATTTGTGGTACATCAACAAATCCGTTTATTACCATTTAAAATAGGACTATAGTTGGTGTAGATCTTCCGTTTTATCGTGATTTAGTGAATCCTGATGACGGCGATCATTACGATCCTGCTGCACTTGCTGTGCCTGATGACTATTAACTGGACGTTGCTCCAAATCATCAACAATGTTAGACAGGTTTTTATCCAGTCCGTTTTTGGCTTTTGTCATGTAGTCTTCCTCCTCATTCCTTCATGACCTACGAGTGCGTCAATGACTGTAATGTTTGGGCACATTGGTGAATATGCCGAGTATAATCGGACACTAACTGCTGAATGATATCTGTTCGTTCATCCACAGACTGTCCGTCCCGTTCTACATCGACTAAGCTAACCTGTACTTCCCGAGAGTCTACATAAGTACATGCAAAATCAAAGGAGTACATTTGCCGGCCTTCTACCTCGATATGGATTCGTATAGCCCGGTTGTCGGCTTCATCTGCTTGTACTTGTGATTTGTCCCCTGAATTCAAAAGAATCGGCAGTTGTTCCTGCCAGGCCTCTACCAGCTTTTGCTGATCTACTGTCATTTCTCGATTCATGCCAGCACCTCCACATCTGATAACGTGTGAAAAAAACGAGCTTTTTATACAACAAAAAAGCCATTCCCCACGATTCCTGATCATTGGCGTATAAAGGCCAATGTACCAGCTATCGTATTCGAATGGCTTGGTTTATTTAGAATATGGCGGAGAGGATGGGATTCGAACCCATGTGGAGTTGCCCCCTAACGGTTTTCAAGACCGCCCCGTTATGACCGCTTCGGTACCTCTCCAGGTGGTAAATGGATAAAGCTGCTTCCCCTTTAAACATACTCAGGCGCAACAAAATTATTTTACCACAGAACTTCTAAGAATGCAACACTTACTGTTTAGGAGCGATAACCTCAATGCCTCGCATGTATGAACGTAGCACTTCTGGGATCACGATGCTTCCGTCCTCTTGCTGATAGTTCTCCAAAATAGCAGCCACCGTCCGCCCTACAGCCAAACCTGAACCGTTCAGCGTATGTACAAATTCAGGCTTTGCCTTCGAATCTGGACGAAACCGGATGTTCGCCCGACGCGCTTGGAAGTCCTCCGTATTTGAACAAGAAGAAATTTCGCGGTACATGCCACTCTCAGGCAACCATACTTCCAGATCGTACGTTTTGGCAGACGTAAAGCCCATATCTCCAGTGCAAAGTGCCAGCACGCGATATGGAAGTCCGAGCAGTTGTAGAACACGCTCAGCGTTATTCGTCATTTTCTCCAATTCTTCATAAGAGGTATCCGGGTGAACCAGCTTAAGCATCTCTACCTTATTGAACTGATGCTGACGGATCAGGCCACGTGTATCACGTCCCGCTGATCCTGCCTCCGAGCGAAAGCAAGAGCTGTATGCCACATAATATTTCGGAAGCTGTTCCGCATTCATGATCTCTTCACGGTGGTAGTTCGTTACCGGAACTTCAGCCGTAGGAATGAGATAATACTCCGTATCACGCAGCTTGAACAAATCTTCTTCAAACTTCGGAAGTTGGCCCGTTCCGTACAAGCTGTCCCGATTTACGATGTATGGAGGAAGCATTTCTTCATAACCATGCTCACTGCTGTGCAGATCCATCATAAAGTTAATCAGCGCACGCTCTAGTCTTGCTCCCAGTCCTTTGTAGAACGTAAAACGAGAACCCGTTACCTTGGCTGCTGCTTCAAAATCAAGAATATCTAGATCCTGAGCCAACTCCCAATGCGCTTTGGGTGTAAAGGAAAACTCGCGCGGCTCCGACCAGCGACGGATTTCTACATTATCCTCTTCCGATGCGCCAACAGGTACTGTTTCATTGGGAATATTCGGAATAGACATCACCAGTTCGTCGATCTGAACTTCCAGTTCGCGTACTTGCTCATCTAATTCTTTGATACGATCGGAGACTTGACGCATTTCTGCAATAAGATCATCCGCATTTTCCTTATTCTTCTTCAACTTGGCTACTTCACCGGATACCACGTTCCGACGATTTTTGAGCCCTTCACTTTCCTGAAGTAACTCACGACGGCTTACATCCAGATCTGTAAAACCATTAATCAGATCCAGAGATTTTCCCCTGTTCTGCAAAGCTTTCTCAACCCTACCAAGCTCATTACGTAAAATCTTTATATCTAACACAGGTAATCCCTCCTACACTACAAACCTGACTTTCACTATTCGCGGACCATATCCACAAAATATTGATGTAACCGGTAATCGTCTGTTAACTCCGGATGGAAGGATGAAGCCAGCAAATGACCCTGACGGGCTGCCACGATCTCGCCGTTATACTCAGACAGCACATCTACTCCCGTTCCAACAGACTGTATTAATGGTGCGCGTATAAATACGGCACGAACCGGTTCCTCAATCCCTTTAATGTTCAAGTCTGTTTCAAAGCTCTCTCTTTGGCGACCAAATGCATTACGCGATACTGTAATATCCATTAGTCCCAAATGTGCTTCTTCCTGTCCTTGAATCGTTTTAGCCAGTACAATCAATCCTGCGCAAGTGCCAAATACAGGCTTGCCTTGATTGGAAAACTGACGTATAGCCTCTATAAAGTCATACTTGCGCATTAGCTTACCGATAGTGGTACTTTCACCACCGGGAATGATAAGACCGGACAGCTCATCGAGCTGTTCGATCTTCTTCACCGCTATACCTTCCGCACCCGCACGTTCAACGCTTCGTATATGTTCAGCTACAGCGCCTTGCAGCGACAATACACCTATTTTCATGCCGGTCCCTTCTTTCTTACCAACCACGATCCTGCATGCGCTCATGCGGTGCCAGTTTGGAAATTTCAATGCCTTTCATAGGAGTTCCCAAATTCTTGGAGACTTCTGCGATCAGCTTGTAATCCGTATAATGAGTGGTCGCTTCCACGATTGCCCGTGCAAACTTCTCAGGGCTATCCGACTTGAAAATACCAGAACCTACAAAGACGCCATCAGCGCCTAAATGCATCATTAACGCGGCATCAGCAGGTGTTGCTACACCACCCGCTGCAAAGTTAACCACAGGCAGCTTGCCAAGCTCATGCACTTCTAACAGCAGCTCATATGCAACTCCGAGGTTTTTCGCTTCTGCATACAGCTCGTCCTTCGACAAGTTTTGCACCTTGCGAATTTGACCATTGATAAAACGCATATGACGAACGGCCTCAACAATATTCCCAGTTCCCGGTTCACCCTTCGTACGGATCATAGATGCACCCTCACCAATGCGACGCAGCGCTTCTCCCAGATCCTTGGCTCCACAAACAAATGGAACGGTGAACTCCCGCTTATCAATATGGAAAACTTCATCCGCAGGTGTCAATACTTCGCTCTCATCGAGATAGTCAACACCGAGAGATTCCAGTACCTTTGCCTCTACAAAGTGACCGATGCGAGCCTTAGCCATAACAGGAATAGAAACAACCTTCATAACTTCTTCCACAATCGTTGGGTCAGCCATACGAGCAACCCCACCAGCTGCACGGATATCCGAAGGTACCCGTTCAAGAGCCATTACAGCTGTAGCTCCTGCTGCCTCTGCAATTTTAGCCTGCTCAGCGTTCATGACATCCATGATTACGCCACCTTTTTGCATCTCTGCCATACCTCTTTTTACACGCGAAGTTCCCGTTTCCATGTCGTTGCCTCCTGTAAGGGTTACGTTTAGATTCTAACTAAATATTTTACCGCACCAATGCCAAATACACAATCATTTCAAGCTGCAAAATAAGTAATGAAAAACAAGGTAGGTCGCTTAGCTTTGCTTATTTAGAAGAGATTCTTAATTCCTTGGAACAGATCTCCGAAGAAATCACCGATTGCCCGGAAAAGCATTCGGAACCAGCCGCCCTCTTCTACTGCTGTCGTAGTAACCAGATCAACGGTTTTCGTCTGCCCTTTATCCACACCGTCTGTCTTGTACGTGTACGTAATGGTTCCGACTTTGGCCCCTTGCTTCAAAGGTGCTACAAGAGAGCTTGCTGGTGTAATGTTCGTTGTAAAGGTTACCTTGGGATTGCTCGCACCCTTGGGTACGATAAAACTTACTGCATCTTTTGTAACGATCGGCACTTCTGTTTCCGTACCTTTGGTCACTGGCACATTCTCAACACCCTTAACCACCGTCTTTGGGGCAATAACCTGCTTCACTTCAAAATTATCAAAACCATAGTTCAGCACTTTAGCTGTCTCTGTAAAACGGTGTGCATCTGAATCAGCTCCCATAACTACACTGATGAGACGCATTCCATTGCGTTCAGCGGTTCCTGTAAAACAGTTGCCAGCATTGGCCGTATGGCCTGTTTTCATCCCGTCTAAACCTGGGTAAGCAAACTTTCTAAAGTTAGTAATATTTTTGTTTGCTTCCAGCATCCAGTTATAGTTAATAATCGGCGCCTTGTCAGTAGGACGGAATTTGTAAGATTGAATTGTCGTGAATCGTGTGTAATCCGGATGATCTTTAATGATGTAACCAGCCAGAGTAGCTGCATCTCTCGCTGTCATCACCGTTTCCCGGTCTGTATCCGGCTGGAAGCCTTTCGGCATATCACCACGGTCCAAACCAGTCGAGTTGATAAAATACGTATTTTTCATGCCCATTTTCTGAGCTGTTTCATTCATTAGTTTTACAAAATCCTGCTCAGTTCCGGATACGCGTTCAGCAAGGGCTACTGTTGCATCATTAGCAGAACCTACCGCCATGGCAATATAAAGCTCTTCTACCGTATGTTGATCCCCTTGAGCCAAAAAAATACGTGATCCAATGCTCTTAGAAGCATTCTCGTTAACCGTAACCTTATCCGTCCACTTGAGTTTACCTTGCTTAACCTGTTCAGCCACGATGTATTCTGTCATCATTTTAGTCATACTTGCTGGTGGAAGTGGCTCATCTGGATTCATAGACAGCAATACTTGCCCCGTGGAAGGCTCGATCAAAATGGCAGAACGTAGTGCCAGACTAGGGGGGTTAATAGAACCTGTCCCCGTAATATTGGTTGCCTGTGTTGCCGCTCCAGCTGCAAAAGTAGCCACGCTCGGATCGAAATTGCCTACAACAGGCAATGCCGACATATACATCATATTGAGCACCATGACTGCAGTCACGCTCTTTTTAATCATGCTGCGTTTTGTATTTTGCTTTAAATTGTTCGCTTTCAAATGAATACAAACTCCTCTCGTACCTCAACCCGATCCGTTATGTACAACGAGACGGTGGTTACAGCCTCTACTTGGCCAATGTAATTAATGTTTTAGTGTTAAAATCCAGTTTCATTTCGTTTTATTTTGCTTTCTTAGTTGTATCCTGTCATGAGCATTTTCTGCTCAAATCTTCTTCACTGGTAGGAATCATCCAAAAGACCTACGTGTCCTAATTCATCAATAATTTCGTTATAAAGGCGGACACTTGTCTATTCTATCACAGGGGTATCTCTAAAAAAAGACAGGCAGAGCGAAATACGCTCTGCCTGTCGTCAAGTCTACTACAGCCGAACTTTATAGAGAGTAGTTTGGTGCTTCTTTCGTAATTTGCACATCATGCGGATGGCTCTCACGCAGACCAGCGCCTGTAATACGGATAAAGCTTGTATCGTTACGAAGCTCCTCAATATTAGCTGTACCACAATAACCCATACCGGAACGGAGACCGCCCAATAGCTGATGAACAGTGTCGGAAAGTGGTCCTTTATAAGCAACGCGTCCTTCGATGCCTTCCGGTACCAATTTCTTGTCGTCATCTTGAAAATAACGATCTTTACTACCTTGCTTCATCGCAGCCATAGAGCCCATACCGCGATATACTTTGAAGCGGCGTCCTTGGTAAATTTCAGATTCGCCCGGGCTTTCTTCCGTACCTGCAAAAAGACTTCCCAGCATTACCGCAGAAGCGCCTGCCGCAATGGCCTTTGTAATTTCACCGGAGTATTTAATACCGCCGTCTGCAATAATCGGAATATTATATTCACGTGCTACTGTTGCACAATCATAAATTGCTGTTACTTGTGGAACACCTATCCCTGCGATTACGCGTGTTGTACAGATGGAGCCTGGACCAATACCGACTTTTACGACCGATGCTCCTGCTTCAATCAATTCGCGCGTTCCGTCTCCAGTAGCTACATTACCTGCTACAATCGTCAGATCAGGATAAGCTTCACGCAGCTTGCGGACCGCTTCAATGATGTTAATATGATGGCCGTGAGCAGAGTCCACAACAATCATATCCACACCCGCTTTTACAAGTGCTTCAGTCCGATCAAATGTATCCTTGGAAATACCAACAGCCGCACCGACCAGAAGACGACCTTGTGCATCTTTCGCTGCGTTCGGAAATTGAATAGCTTTCTCAATATCTTTAATGGTGATAAGACCTTTGAGATAATTTTCATCATCGACCAAAGGGAGCTTTTCAATCTTATGCTTTTGCAAAATGACTTCCGCTTCCTGTAAAGTCGTACCTACAGGTGCAGTTACCAGTTCTTCCTTCGTCATGACTTCACTGATTTTAAGGTTAAAATCGTGAATAAAGCGAAGATCACGGTTAGTAATAATACCCACCAGTTTGTTTTCTTCGTTTACAACAGGTACACCAGAAATACGGTATTTACCCATAACTGCTTCAGCATCAGATACCAAATGATCCGGAGTCAATGAGAATGGATTGGTGATAACACCGCTCTCAGAACGTTTAACCCGATCCACCTCTACCGCTTGCTGTTCAATCGACATATTTTTATGAATAATACCGATACCGCCCTCACGAGCCATCGCGATTGCCAACACTGCCTCAGTAACAGTATCCATACCAGCACTCATTAAAGGAATATTCAGCTTTACGTTATCACTCAAACGTGTCGCCACGCTTACTTCTTTGGGCAGAACCACCGACTTGCGAGGTACCAGCAAAACATCGTCAAAGGTAAGGCCTTCCTTACCGAATTTATCTTCCCACACCAAGATGATCCTCCTTCAAATTGTTTAGTCTGTATTGGTCTTGTTGTCTGTCCGACATGGACAAATCAAGGCTCTCTGAAAATATATTATTGCAATCTTAGCAAAGCGGTATAGGGGTGTCAAGCCTTCAACAATAGCCCTAACCTTTAGTATTTCCCTGTACAAACAACTGTACTCCTACGGAGGACAACCTTTAAAAATAAGCGTTTTTAAGAGTAATAGCTATTCACAAGAGCGTATCTCTTCTTTGAATGCGCAGCATAGAAGCAATTATACAAGTGGTTTGTACCCTAATATACCAAAGAGGACCATGATCTCATTGAGATCATGGTCCTCTTTACTTGTTGCTTGGCGACGTCCTACTCTCCCAGGACCCTGCGGTCCAAGTACCATCGGCGCTGGAGGGCTTAACGGTCGTGTTCGGGATGGGTACGTGTGGAACCCCTCCGCTATCGCCACCAAACATGAATCTGCTGAGCAAATTCTTTTTCAGGAATCAGCATCGCCAAATGCTGTGTGTTCGCTTGTTCCATATAAGCCACTTGTGCTTATACAATACAAAACTTACACCCTGAAAACTGGATCCGAAACTTATTGCGTTTTATCTTAGGATAAGCCCTCGACCGATTAGTATTGGTCAGCTCCATGCATTACTGCACTTCCACCCCCAACCTATCTACCTCGTCGTCTTCAAGGGGTCTTACATACTGGGAAATCTCATCTTGAGGGGGGCTTCACGCTTAGATGCTTTCAGCGCTTATCCCTTCCGTACATAGCTACCCAGCGGTGCTCCTGGCGGAACAACTGGTACACCAGCGGTACGTCCATCCCGGTCCTCTCGTACTAAGGACAGCTCCTCTCAAATTTCCTACGCCCACGACAGATAGGGACCGAACTGTCTCACGACGTTCTGAACCCAGCTCGCGTACCGCTTTAATGGGCGAACAGCCCAACCCTTGGGACCTACTTCAGCCCCAGGATGCGATGAGCCGACATCGAGGTGCCAAACCTCCCCGTCGATGTGGACTCTTGGGGGAGATAAGCCTGTTATCCCCAGGGTAGCTTTTATCCGTTGAGCGATGGCCCTTCCATGCGGTACCACCGGATCACTAAGCCCGACTTTCGTCCCTGCTCGACTTGTAGGTCTCGCAGTCAAGCTCCCTTCTGCCTTTGCACTCTTCGAATGATTTCCAACCATTCTGAGGGAACCTTGGGGCGCCTCCGTTACTCTTTAGGAGGCGACCGCCCCAGTCAAACTGCCCACCTGACACTGTCCTCGCACCGGTTTACGGTACCAAGTTAGAACCTAGATACGATCAGGGTGGTATCCCAAGGATGCCTCCCTTCAAGCTGGCGCTCAAAGTTCTACGGCTCCCACCTATCCTGTACAGATCGTACCCAAATTCAATATCAAGCTGCAGTAAAGCTCCATGGGGTCTTTCCGTCTTGTCGCGGGTAACCTGCATCTTCACAGGTATTAAAATTTCACCGGATCTCTCGTTGAGACAGCGCCCAAGTCGTTACGCCATTCGTGCGGGTCAGAATTTACCTGACAAGGAATTTCGCTACCTTAGGACCGTTATAGTTACGGCCGCCGTTTACTGGGGCTTCGGTTCATAGCTTCGCCCGAAGGCTTACCACTCCCCTTAACCTTCCAGCACCGGGCAGGCGTCAGCCCGTATACTTCGCCTTGCGGCTTCGCACAGACCTGTGTTTTTGCTAAACAGTCGCTTGGGCCTTTTCACTGCGGCCCCCTCGGGCTATTCACCCTACCGAGGCACCCCTTCTCCCGAAGTTACGGGGTCATTTTGCCGAGTTCCTTAACGAGAGTTCTTCCGCGCGCCTTAGAATTCTCTTCTCGCCTACCTGTGTCGGTTTGCGGTACGGGCACCTTCTCCTGGCTAGAGGCTTTTCTTGGCAGTCTGAGATCATGACCTTCGCTACTATAATTTTCGCTCCCCATCACAGCCCAGCCTTAACGATGTGCGGATTTGCCTACACACCAGCCTCACTGCTTAGACGGACATCCATCAGTCCGCGTCACTACCCTACTGCGTCACCCCATCGCTCATAGCGGATTACGGTGGTACAGGAATTTCGACCTGTTGTCCTTCGACTACGCCTATCGGCCTCGCCTTAGGTCCCGACTTACCCTGAGCGGACGAACCTTCCTCAGGAACCCTTAGGCTTTCGGCGGATCTGATTCTCACAGATCTTTTCGTTACTCATACCGGCATTCTCACTTGAATGCAGTCCAGCGCTCCTTACGGTACACCTTCAACCCGCATTCAACGCTCCCCTACCCCTGATGCAAGCATCAAGCCATAGCTTCGGTGGTGTGTTTAGCCCCGTTACATTTTCGGCGCAGAGTCACTCGACCAGTGAGCTATTACGCACTCTTTCAATGGTGGCTGCTTCTAAGCCAACATCCTGGTTGTCTGTGCAACTCCACATCCTTTCCCACTTAACACACACTTGGGGACCTTAGCTGATGGTCTGGGCTGTTTCCCTTTCGACAATGGATCTTAGCACTCACTGTCTGACTCCCGGAACTAAATCTATGGCATTCGGAGTTTGACTGAGCTTGGTAACCCTTGCGGGCCCCGCACCCAATCAGTGCTCTACCTCCACGATTCTTTTTTCCGAGGCTAGCCCTAAAGCTATTTCGGGGAGAACCAGCTATCTCCGGGTTCGATTGGAATTTCTCCGCTACCCCCACCTCATCCCCGCATTTTTCAACATGCGTGGGTTCGGGCCTCCAGTGCGTGTTACCGCACCTTCACCCTGGACAGGGGTAGATCACCCGGTTTCGGGTCTACGTCCACGTACTCATTCGCCCTATTCAGACTCGCTTTCGCTGCGGCTTCAGCTCTTCACCTTAACCTTGCACGGGAACGTAACTCGCCGGTTCATTCTACAAAAGGCACGCCATCACCCCTAGATCGGGCTCTGACTTCTTGTAAGCACACGGTTTCAGGATCTATTTCACTCCCCTTCCGGGGTGCTTTTCACCTTTCCCTCACGGTACTGCTTCACTATCGGTCGCCAGGGAGTATTTAGCCTTGGCAGATGGTCCTGCCGGATTCATACGGGGTTTCACGTGCCCCGCACTACTCGGGATCCGTCTCGGAGAGAACAAGTTTTGAACTACAGGGCTTTTACCTTCTCTGGCGGGCCTTTCCAGACCTCTTCATCTAACCGGTTCCTTTGTAACTCCATGTGAGACGTCCCACAACCCCAAGGAGCAAGCTCCTTGGTTTGGGCTAATCCGCGTTCGCTCGCCGCTACTGACGGAATCACTATTGTTTTCTCTTCCTCAGGGTACTTAGATGTTTCAGTTCCCCTGGTCTGCCTCTATTCTGCCTATGTATTCAGCAGAAAGTGACTGTCGATGAAGACAGCCGGGTTTCCCCATTCGGACATCCCCGGATCAAAGCTTGCTTACAGCTCCCCGAGGCTTTATCGTTGTTCGCCACGTCCTTCGTCGGCTCCTGGCGCCTAGGCATCCTCCGTGTGCTCTTTGTAGCTTAACCTAGTATTTACATCGTAAATACGATTTGCTTTGAATTTCGGTTCAACACTTACGTGTGAATGAAATTCAAGGCAGCTACCTTTATTTCACTTGTTTACACAAGATCAGCTTAAAGGAATATTCTAAAACGCAATTTCGTTTCGGTATCCAGTTTTCAAGGTGCAATACAGTTTCGATGAAACTGTAGCCTGTGTGAATATCGGTCTAACTCAACCGAGTAGATGATATTCATGCAGTATGTTGAGAGTTTGAGCTCTCAAAACTGAGCAACGAGTGAGTAACAGGCCTAAACCTGAGTTTTGAAGCTAATGCTTCATATTTGAATGTTTCCGTTGCAGGAAACGATTCTCCATAGAAAGGAGGTGATCCAGCCGCACCTTCCGATACGGCTACCTTGTTACGACTTCACCC
>NZ_JBBOYM010000001.1:15000-112500 GCF_038008125.1 Paenibacillus sp. FSL L8-0663 | reverse complement strand
GCTCCTTATATCCTGGTAGGCCATTCTCTCGGAGGGATGTACTCAAGACTGTACGCGCAGACCTACAAAGACGAAGTGGCAGGATTGGTTCTGGTGGATGCCAGGCCTGAGAATGACGCTCGCCGGACAAATGAGATCTATGCCAAAGAACGACCTAAGGTCAATCCCTCCCCGTTAATATCCATTCTCCTAGAAAAGTCAGGAGCATTTCGCCTGTTTCCCAATTTTATGCTAACGGGTCGAGTCGAATATCAAGATAGAAACTCTTTTGTGAATATTGTCGCTTCTTCTAAGTACTTTCGATCTGTTGCGGAGGAAGGTGATCTAGCAAGCACTACCGAAGATGCCATACGGGGACAGCATCTGGGCAACCTCCCTGTACGTGTAATTGCCCGGGGCGTTCAACAAGATTTGACTCAGTTCGGTATTAGTAAGCGCGGAAATGATCAGATCGAACAAAGCTGGCAAATGGGACAGCGCGAGATGCTTAACATCTCTACAAACAGCAAATTTATTGTTGCCAAGAAGAGCGAGCATATGATCATCCATGATCAACCGGAGCTTGTCATCCAGGTCATCCGTGAACTCATCACCGACACCAGTCATTTTCAGTCAACCATGTCTAAAGCATACACAGATGATTAGGGACTTTATATGTTAAGGACAGCATAAAAAAACAAAAGACGCCCGAGTTCCTTCTATATAAAGGAATCCGGGCGTCTTTGCTACCCTACACTATTCTCGTTGATTGATCTTAGGACAGAATAGGCTTGTTTTTAGATGAAGCTTCTGCAATTTTACCAAGTATTTGTTTCAGTACTTTAGCATTTTCCCCGACAAAACCGGAATCAAGCAGCACATCATGCGTTCCGATGACTTCGTATTCTTTGTATTGACCATGCGTCGCCTGTTGCCATAACAATTTATCTAATGATGTATCCGGACCAATACTATCATCCTCTGCAATCAGAGCATGGATATTCGCATGAACTTCACCTGCGTTAATAAGCTCATCGCGGTAGGTGGAGTAAACCAACATTTTGTCCATGACTCGCTCCCTGTCGGCTGGATCGGCGAGGAATACTTTGTACTGCTCCCTAATGCTATCCAGCACCGTCTCGACAATCTCTTCAAGCTCCTCAGGTGTCGATTCATCCTTGGACATCTTTCTCATAGCATCTACCATAATAATGTCACCAACATGGTAGCCTCGGCTTTCCATAGCTTTAGCTACCTCGAAGGCGAGATTTCCTCCAAGTGAGTATCCAAGGAATACATATGGGCCCTCGGCTTGAATGTTCACGATGGCATCGATGTATCGATCCAGCATATCTTGGCCTTGGAAACGATCGCCGATAAATTCCATCCCGTACACCTCGCAAAGCCCATCCAGCTCCTTGGCCATCTCATAGTACCCCAGAGAGTGACCTACCCGAGGAGGGAAGCAAAATACTTTAAGCGTTCCTTTCCCTGGGAAGTGGATAATTTCCATTTCTTGTTCGTCGGCAGTAGTTGTTTCCTGCAGCTTGAAAATTTCATGCGCCATTTCTTCCACAGTCGGCAGATTAAACACGGCCTGGAGTGGGAGATGGACGCCCATATTAGACGAGATCCTTTGGATCAAGCCCAATACTTTCAGGGAATGGCCCCCAAGGTCAAAGAAATGATCTCTGATCCCAATTTCCTGTACGCCGAGCACCTCGGACCAAATCTGAGCGAGCTCTACTTCTGTCTGCGTACGTGGCGCGATATACTCCGCTGTGCTCCGCAGAAGGGTTTCTGGTGCCGGTAGCGCTTTGCGATCCAATTTGCCATTCGGATTCAGCGGCATTTGTGCGAGCTGTACGAAAGCAGACGGAATCATATAGCTTGGCAGCTCGCTGCCCAGTGCTTCGCGTAATACGCCCGCTGCGAGCCCTTCCTCGGCCACAAAGTATGCGCAAAGCTGAGTACTTCCGCTGGAGTCAGCCAGTGCTAGAACAACCGCTTCCTGCACCGATGGCACCCTCAGAATTTGTGCCTCCACTTCTCCCAGCTCAATGCGGTAACCCCGGATTTTTACCTGGTGATCGATCCGTCCCAAATACTCAATATTCCCGTCTGGCAGCCATCGGGCCAAATCGCCCGTTCGGTAAATCCGTGCTCCCGGTTTGTACGGGTGAGGAATGAACTTCTCTGCCGTCAGGTCCGGCTGGTTGAAATACCCCCGCGCTACCCCTTCGCCTGCAATGCAGAGTTCTCCCGGTACCCCCACAGGTGATACCTGAGAAGCGCTGTCCATCATCCATACTTGGACGTTAGCGTACGGTTTGCCGATCGGCACATGCGTTAGAGCCGCAGTCTCAGGGCTAGTTGTATATCGGGTCGCATATACGGCCGCTTCGGTAGGACCATAGATATTCTCCAGTACTGCGTGTGGAGATACTTTATAGTACTCTTCTACAAGTTTGGCAGGCAGCGTCTCGCCGCAGGCAAACAGGTATTTCAGAGTAAGGAATCCTTGGGTGCCGCTTTCTTTCAAGTATTGAACGAGCACACTGAGCATCGATGGCACCAAATTAAGATGCGTGATTCGGTTCGTATCCACAGCCTCCAGCAGTGCCATCGGGTCTTTGTCCACGCCTTGTGGCAGGATCACGAGAGTCCCCTGTCCAAAGAACCAGCAGAACAGCTCTGGCACAGAGAAGTCAAAGGTGAATGTCGTTTTGAGCAGGAAACGGTCGCCTGCCAACATCGGATATTCAGCTTCCAGCTGACTCAGCGTATGGACGGCAGAGCGGTGTTCAATCATTACACCTTTCGGCTTGCCGGTTGAACCTGACGTGTAAATGATATACGCCAGATGCTCCGGCCCCGCAATTGGCTCCAGATTCGAGCTATCCTCATGGTACGCCTGCGGATCATCAAGTGCCAGGATCGTGCCAGTGAACGGGAACCGATCTTTAAGATGGTTCTTCGTCAGCAGAAGCTTCGCCCCCGAATCCTCCAGCATGTGGCGAATACGGTCTTCTGGGAACTCCGGATCAATCGGTACATAGGCCCCACCAGCTTTTAGAATGGCATGGATACCAATGATCATCTCAAGCGAGCGCTCGACCATGATGCCAACTGGTTGGTCCGGTCTGACCCCTTGGGCACGCAGTGTACGTGCAAGACGGTTCGCCTGCTGATGAAGTTCTCCATGGGTAAGCTTCGTTTCTCCGTAAACAAGTGCTGTACGATCCGGTGTGAGCGCAGCTTTTTCCTCAAATATGCCGTGGAGGGTCTGCTCACGCGGATAAGGAGCTACTGTATCTCCCCACACCTCTATTATTTGTGATTTCTCTTCTGGCGTGATCAGTTCCAGCTCATCAATACGGATAGCAGGTTGTACAGATACGCTTGTCAGAATTCTCGTCAAGTGTCCTTGAATCCGTTCCACGCTCTCCCGGTTATAGACGCGAGCATTATATCGATACAAGAACTCCAGACTACGTCCCGGCAGCACAATAAGGTTAAAATCATAATTCGTCTGTTCAAACATCTGAACATCTGTAATTTTGTATTCAGCCTCTTCACTGGAAATTTTCTCTTCCAGATGCTCTTCTACCGGGTAATTTTCGAACACCATAATATGAGAAATCAAATCTTGCTTTTGTTCGCTCTGTGCTTGAATCTCATAGAGCGGATAGGAATCATAAGCATGTCCTGCCAAATATAATTCCTGCTGTCTTTTCATCACATGGGAGAACGTATCGCTTCCCTCGGCCTGAACCCGAACTGGAACTGTATTAATGAAGAGACCGATCATGCTTTCGATACCCGGAATCTCGGCAGGTCTTCCCGATACCACACTTCCGAAGACGATATCCTGGCTTCTATTGTAGCGCTGCAGCACGATTCCCCAGGCTGCTTGCATCAGCGTATTCATCGTCACCTGATGCTGTTTGGCCACCTGTTCCAGGCGATCGGTCAGTTCCGCATCCAACGTGAATACCAGCTTCTCCGACACATAGGCCTCTGCTTTTGCCGATGGCTGTGTGATGGCTTGTGGCAGCTTCGTCTGCTGCTCGTAGCCTTTCAGGTACCCTCTCCAGTAAGAGGATGCCTCTTCCTCGCCTTGTTTCTCCAACCATTGAATGTACTGGCTGTACGATGCTGCTACAGGAAGCTCAGGTTCCCTTTGCTCACGTAGAGCTCCGTATGTTTCAAACACTTCCTGGAGCACAAGTGGCATACACCAGCCATCCAAAATGATGTGATGAGAGCTCCACAACAGATGGTAATGCTCTTTTGCAGTACGTAGAATAGCAACACGCAGCAAGGCTTCATTCGCAAGATCAAAGCCTCTTGCTTTGTCTTGGGCAACATAAGCTGCAAGACGCGCTTCTATTTCAGCGGAATCCAGCTCATGCAAATCCTCGTATACGAAATCGCATGCTCTTTCTTTGAACACAATCTGTATAGGGAAATCGCCCCATCCAGCATGGAAATTCGTTCTCAATATGGCATGCCGTTTCATCAGTTGCTGTAAGCTGCGTTTGAAAACCTCAGGATAGAACACTCCCTGAATTTCAAATGTGGCCTGCTCAAAGTAGACCTCTGAATGAGCCTCCAGCAAGCTGTGGAACAACATCCCCTTTTGCATCGGCGTCAGTTTATACATATTCTCAATACTACCGATATGCCGTGTCTGCTCTTCTAACTCCTCAATCTTTTCCAAGCTGATATCTTTGAGGAGTACATCGCTTGGTGTTAGTTCTGTTCTTTCCTTACTTACGCAATGTCCAATGACTTCACTAAGACAGTTCTTCAGAATGCCAACAAACTTAGCCACGGACTCCCCGTGGAACTGATGATGGTTATAGCTGACCGAGAGTTGAAGCTGCCCTTCGGCAATCAGTCCATTAATGTTCAATGCCTGATGCTGCACCATCTGCTCACTGACCTCAGGTCCTACGGAGTAAGGCGATACTTCCATCGTCCCTCCTGCAAGATCCTGATCGAACTGACCCAAGTAGTTGAACGTAATCTCCGGTTCAGCCGAGAAGGAGGAGGTATCGGGACTGTCGCTTAAATATTTCAAAATCCCATATCCGACACCTTTGTTCGGGATACGACGCAAGCCTTCCTTTACATGCTTGATTCTGGCCCCGATCTCCAATTCCCCGTCCATCTCAAGGGCGACAGGGTATTGACTTGTAAACCAGCCTATTGTGCGAGTAATATCCAGTTCCGGTACAACAGGCTCCCGCCCATGTCCCTCCAGAAGGATGCCTACACGTTCGATTCCCGTCCACTCGTGAACAGCCATACCAAGGGCTGTCAGGAGCAGATCGTTGACCTCCGTATTGTAAGTACGGTTCGCTTCTTTCAGGAACTGCTCTGTCTCTTCTGGTGACCATCTGACCGTGATAGCCTCGCTATCCTTGATGAGAAGTGCGCCATCTACCTTGTCTTTGGGAAGAGGGACAAAGCCATCTCCTTCTACCTCTGCCCAATAGCTGAGTTCTTGTTCAGCCGCCGGGCTGTTAGCAAATTGTGTGATTCCCTCAACCCATGCACGGTACGAATCCGTCTTCTGCGGAAGCTTGACTGCTTCTCCACGTGCTGCCTGCTCGTAGCCTTCCTGCAGGTCCTCAAAGAGGATACGCCAGGATACGCCATCCACAGCCAGATGATGAATAACGATCAACAGATGTTCGCCTTCCGCACAGCGGAACAGACCCAGTCTAAAGAGAGGTCCATCCTCCAGAGAGATGCTGCGCTGAATGGCTTCCGCACCCGCTTCTATTGCTGAAGCCGGGTCTGTCTCATCCCGCAGGTCGTGGATTTGGAGGCTATAGAGTTCACCCTCACCTACGCTCCGGTTCCAGGCCTCCAATCCCTGCTCTCCTTGGCGGAACACCAGTCGTAAAGCATCATGATGCTCTGCAATTGTCCGAACAACCTCGGCGAGCGCATCGGTATTGAAGCCATCCCGTCGGTACAACATGACCGACTGATTAAAGTGATGCAGATCCATTGACTGTTCATCGAAGAATCTGTGCTGAGCAGGTCCCAGTCTTACCGATCCGTGTACCTCGCTTTGGTCCGCAATTCGGCTGACCACACTAACGCGCTGCGCCAACTCTGCAATTGTCGGATAACCGAACAAATCCTTCATTTCAAGCTTGTAGCCTGCTTGAAGAAGCCTTGAGGATACTTGAATGGATTTGATCGAGTCACCTCCAAGTTCAAAGAAATTATCATGAATGCCGACAAGCGGCACGCCAAGTACACCTTGCCAGATTGAAGCCAAAATGTTCTCCACATCCGTCCGCGGAGCGGTAAAGTCTGCTCCCGCCTTTATACCCGAGTTCGGTTCAGGCAGTGCCTTGCGATCCAGTTTGCCATTCGGTGTCAGAGGCATCACGTCCAGTTGTACGAAGTAAGACGGAATCATATATGCAGGCAGTCCGGCAGACAGTTCGTTTCTCAGCTCGCTGACAGACATTTCGCGATCCGCTACAAAGTAAGCACACAGAGACTTCTGTCCATTGGCGTCTGCCCACGCAACAACGAGAGCTTCCTCGACAAGGGGCATATCCAGCAACTTGGCCTCAATCTCACCAAGCTCAATACGATAGCCCCGTATTTTGACTTGATGGTCAATACGCCCAATGTACTCAATGTCTCCATTAGGAAGGCGACGAGCCAAATCTCCGGTGCGATACATATTTCCTTCCGCAGCGAACGGATTCCTAATGAATTTTTCTGCGGTAAGATCCGGACGGTTCAGGTATCCACGGGCTACTCCGTCCCCGGCGATGTACATTTCGCCCTCCACACCTAACGGTACGAGACGAAGCTGTTCATCCAGGATATGAATGTATATATTGTCTGACGGCAAACCAATCGGTACGGATTCCCGTGTATCCTTCGCAGGATCGTACAGGTGAATCATGCAGCCGACGACCGTTTCGGTTGGTCCATATTCATTGTAGATTTTGATATTGCCACCAAAGAGGTCGGTAATCGTTTTTGACAAATGTGTGGTCAGATTCTCTCCACCCACAATAAGCTGCTGAATGCGACTCTCTACCGGGATGGTCATATCTTTAATCAGACTGAGATGCGTCGGCGTCAGCTTGAGAATATCCACCGCATTTTCGCGCAAAATATGCTGAACAACCTCCGCTTTATCTATACCATCATAAATCCGTACTATTCCTCCATTTATTAACGGAGTAAACATTGATGTCATCGTCAAGTCAAACGAAATGGACGAATACAGCGGGAAGTCCGTTGGTTGCCCTGCACAATAGACTTTATTGGCCCACCAGATGTAGTTCACGATTCCTTTATGGTTAATCATGGTTCCCTTCGGATTTCCTGTTGTACCCGAAGTATAGATTAGATACACCAAATCGTTTCCTCTCACAGGAATATTAGGATTATTCACTCCAGCTCCGTAGATGTGCGGGGCATCCAATTCCATAACCATTCCCTCAAAGGCCGCTAGTTTCGTCAGGTGGCTCTGTGTGAGCAGAATCTCAGCGCCAGAGTCCTTCAGAATATACTGAATCCGCTCCTGCGGATATTCAGGATCAATCGGTACATAGGCTCCGCCCGCTTTGAGTACCCCCATGATGGCAACCAGCAGTTCCACTGACCGATCCGCCAACAGCCCCACTACTTGTTCACTCCGTAGTCCTTGGGCTATCAAGGTGGAAGCTAGTCTGTTCGCCTGCTCGTTCAGCTCCCGATATGTGATCTGGATGTCGCCGCTTATTGCCGCGATCTTATCCGGCGTACGGGCCACCTGTTCCTCAAACAAGGTATGCAGGCCCTGATCACTTGGGTAGACATGAGCCTTGCCACCCCAGTCAAGCAGGTTTGTCCGTTCCTCAGATGTTACAATCTCCAGTTCCTGTATCGTCGCTTGCGGATGAGTAGCTACCTGATCGAGCATTTGCAATAAATGTCCTCCGATTCGCACAATGCTTTCTTGCTCGTAGACCGAAGCATTGTAGCGAATGCAGACCTTAATGTCTTCGCCTGGAATCACAACCAGGTTAAAGTCATAGTTGGTTTGTTCAAACATGGTGAAGTTGGCAACTTCGAGATTGTCCTCCGTTTGATTACCCGATTGCTCCACCTGTTCGTCGAGCGGGTAATTTTCAAAGATCATAATATGAGAAATCAGGTCCTGCTTTTGGGTTGTTTTCCCCTGAATCTCATACAGTGGATAGGTATCGTAGACACGACCAGCCAATGATTGTGCCTGTGTACGTTTCATTACCTCGACGAAAGCCTCGTCTTTGGATGACTGTACACGGATAGGTACTGTATTAATAAACAGACCCACCATATTCTCGATCCCTGCAATCTCAGCCGGTCTACCCGACACAACGCCGCCGAAAACGACATCCGAGCTGGCATTATAACGTTGAAGAATCAGTCCCCAAGCTGTCTGCATGAGTGTGTTGACGGTCACGTGATTGCGCTTCGCGACAACATCCATTTTACCGGTCAAAGATGCACCCAGATGGAGAACATGCTCTTTTAGGACATAGCCCGCTTCTTTGGCTTGAGATTTCGTTTTACCTTCCGGCAATACGGTATTCCCGTCATAATCTTCGAGATATTGGCTCCAATATGTTGAAGCTTCTTGATCATCCTGTGCATCAAGCCACTCGATATAACGGCTATAGGGCTGAGCTGGCGGCAGGACAGGCTGTAATTGCTGTTTCTTGGCAGAATAATAATCGAACAGCTCCTGTGTAATGATCGGGATACACCAGCCATCCATAACAATATGGTGGAAGCTCCACAATACAAGACAGCTTTGATCCTTCTGCAAGACGGTCACTCGCATCAGCGGATCATCTGACAAGCTGAACCCCTTAACCATATCTTCAGCAATATAAGCCTTGATCCGGGCTTCTTGTTCCTGCATAGATGCGTCGCGCAAATCTACGTAGTGCAGAGGGATTAACCGTTGCTTAAAGACAACTTGCAGCGGTACATCCGCAATGTTGTTGTAAAAGCCGGTACGTAGTATGGCATGTCGTTGCACCAAAGCCTGGAAGCTCTCGAAGAAGATATCTACATCGAAGCTGCCACGCATCTCAAACGTTGCCTGTTCGAAGTATGAAGAGGAATCCGGCTCCAGCAGGCTGTGAAACAGCATGCCCTTCTGCATTGCCGTCAGCTTGTACACATCCTCAATCTCTCCGATATGAGCCGTCTGCGCCGTAAGTCGATCAAGCTGCTCCAATGTTAATCCTTGGAACAGAACATCACTAGGTGTAAGCTGTGAACACTCCTGAGCTACACAATGCCGGATGACCTCACTAAGGCTTGACTGTAATAATTCAGCAAAATGACTCACCGTCTCGTTACGATACTGCCTGTTGCTGTACGTAATCGTCAGTGATAGCTGTCCTTCAGCAATCATGCCATTCACATCCAGAGCATATTGCTGTGGTGTGAGATCGCTGAGCGCCTTACCGACTGAATGTGTAGACAAGCTAAGAGCATTCCCCTCCAAATCCTGGTCAAACTGTCCAAGGTAGTTGAAGGAAACTTCTGGTTCTACGCTGAATCGAGTGTCTTTTTCCGGTGCCATATATTTCAGCAGACCGTAGCCGATACCTTTGTGCGGAACCTCTCGCAAATTCTCCTTGATGCGCTTGATCCGGGTAGATACTTCCTGCCCATCTTGCAGGTTCAGCAGAACAGGGTACTGAGTTGTGAACCAGCCCACGGTACGGGTAATATCCAGATCTGGTATGATCATTTCCCGTCCATGTCCTTCAAGGTTAACCAGAACCTGCTCCATGCCTGTCCAGCGCTGAATAGCTGCTCCCAGAGCAGTCAAGAGTAAATCATTCGTCTCCGTATGATAAGCCCGGTTTGCTTGTCGCAACAGCAGCTCTGTTTCTTCAGCAGACCACGTTACCGTAACCGACTCGGTATCCCGAACGGTGCCTGGCTCCTGATCCTTATCCTTGGGCAGTGGAGCCAGAAGCGTCTCCTCAATCTGCTGCCAGTATGAACGCTCCTCGTCCAGGGCAGGACCTGCTGCATACTTCGCCGCTTGCTCGGACCATACAAGATACGAATCGGTCTTTTGCGGAAGAACAATCGTTTGTCCATTCAACGCCTGCTCGTATCCTGTTGCAATGTCTTCAAACAGGATGCGCCAGGACACACCGTCAACCAAGAGGTGATGAATGACAATCAACAAATGATCGCCATCTTCACAATGGAACAGGCCTAGCTTGAACAGTGGGCCACCTTCCAAGTCAAAGCTTGCCTGAATGGCATTGGCTTGGGCCTGAACCGCAGCTGTCTGGTCTTCCGCCTGCCGCATATCAGCAATGTCCAATGTGTAGAGCTCGCCTTCATCCGTTCCCCGATTCCAAGCTGCGTATCCAGCTTCTGTAGGCCGGAAAACCATGCGCAGCGCGTCATGATGGATCGCAATTTGGTCCATTGTCAATCGGAGTGCAGCCTCATCAAAGCCGTCTTTCCGATAGAGCATGACGGCATGATTATAATGGTGCGGCTCCGCTGTATGGCGTTCAAAGAACCAGCGCTGAATTGGCATTAACTCTGCTGCACCTTTAATTTCGCCCTGTTCCGCTGTACGTCCGGCTGCCTGAAGATACGGGCTGAGCTCGGCAATTGTCGGATATTTGAAGAGATCCTTCATCTCTAATTTATATCCAGCTTGGAACAATCTCGAGGACACTTGAATCGCCTTGATGGAGTCACCACCCAGGTCGAAGAAATGATCGTGGATGCCGACCTGCTGTGCTCCCAGCACACCTTGCCATACGGAAGCCAAAGCTTCCTCAGCCTTCGTCCTTGGCGGTTCATAAACCGCTCCAGTCTGCACATTGGCCTCCGGAGCCGGAAGCGCTTTGCGATCCAGTTTGCCATTTGGTGTCAAAGGCAGCTGTTCCAATTGCATAAAGTAAGATGGAATCATATAAGCCGGCAGTTCGGCAGCCAAGGCTTTTCTCAACTCTCCTACCGTCAGCATCTGATCGGCTGTGAAATAGCCGACAAGCACTTTTTGTCCACTTCCATCCTCTTGGGCGAGCACAACGGCCTCTCTTACAGACGGAGCATGGAGCAGCTTCGCTTCCACTTCGCCTAGCTCAATACGGTAACCACGGATTTTTACCTGATGGTCAATCCGTCCCAAATACTCCATGCTGCCATCCGGCAACCAGCGTGCCAAGTCACCCGAGCGGTACATACGCTCGCCTGCTTCGAACGGATGAGCGACAAACTTCTCTTCCGTCAATTCCGGTCGGTTCAGATAACCTCGCGCCAGACCTACGCCCGCCACATAGAGTTCACCTGGAATGCCAATCGGCTGTGGACGGCGTTGTTCATCCAAAATGTACGCTCGCAGCGTCGGAATCGTGGTGCCGATATTGCTGCGGCCCTGTTCAATTTCCAACTCTGTAATTTCCTTGTAGGTTACATGCACGGTCGTTTCGGTAATGCCGTACATGTTAATGAGCTGCACTTGCGGATACTTCGTTCTCCAGTCCTTGAGCAGGGCCGGAGCTAATGCCTCTCCACCGAAGATAATCATACGGAGGCTCAGTTCTGCCGCCTGATGACCGAGCTCTTCCTGTAGCAACTGGTAGAAGTAAGTCGGTGTCTGGTTCAAAACGGTGACCTTCTGATCCTTAAGCAATTGTAAGAAACGATCTGGACTCTTCGCGGTAAGCGATGGAACGATGACCAACCGTCCTCCGTTCAGCAATGCTCCGTACATTTCCCATACAGAGAAGTCAAAACAGAATGAATGGAACAGTGTCCACGTATCCTGAGGACCAAAGTCAAACATATTTTTATCATTAAAGAGCAAGCGAACTACATTTTTATGCTCAATCAGTGTTCCCTTTGGCTTGCCTGTCGTACCCGATGTGTAGATGACGTAGGCAAGATTCCCCGGTCCGGCTGCAGACTCCAGGTTTGAGACATCCTCCTTGTAGGAAGCCGTTTTGTCCAGACTTACGATTTCCCCGGCGAAGGAGACCCGTTGCTCCAGATGCGCTTGTGTCAGCAGTAGCTTGGCTCCTGAATCCTCAAGCATAAAGCGAATGCGGTCTTCTGGATATTCAGGATCTACAGGGACATAGGCCCCGCCTGCTTTCAAGATGGCTAAAATTCCGACCACCATTTCAAGGGAACGATCCGCCATGATTCCAGCCAAACCGTCTGGTTGCAAACCACGTTCCCTCAGCGTTCGGGCAAGTCCATTGGCCCGCTCGTTCAGCTCGATGTAGGACAGGGTTGCATCTTCACATACGACTGCCACTGCATTCGGAGTACGTGCGGCCTGCTCCTCGAACAGCGCATGGATCGTCTTGTCACGAGGATAATCTGCCTTGGCTTCGTCCGGCGCTTTCATCAGCCTTGATTTTTCCTGAGGTGTCACGATATCAAGGGATGACAACGGCAGTGCCGGATTGGCGATGGCTTCCCGAATAAGCTGTACAAAGTGGCCTGCCATCCGATCAGCAGTCTCTTGCTTGTAGATCGCAGTCGCATACTCAAGCGTGCAGTTCAATGCCCCGTCTGCTTCTTCACTCACGGTCAACGTAAGATCGAACTTGGCAGCCGGATGTACATTATCGTAAGGAGTGAAGCGCAATCCTTCTATTTCTTGTTCTCCCTGATCGATATTTTGCAGGACAAACATGGTATCAAATAGTGGGTTACGGCTCAAATCACGCTGAAGCTCCAGCTTTTCTACCAGCTCCTCGAACGGGTAATCCTGGTTTTCATAGGCCCGCAGCGCTGTTTCCCTCACTTCCTGCAGATAAGCCTCGAAAGGCTTCTCTCCTTCTGGATAAGTACGAAGTGCCACTGTGCCGACGAACATACCGATGAGGCCTTCGAGTGTCGCATGGGATCTTCCTGCCACAGGTGAACCGACGATGACATCTTCCTGACCTGTGTACTTGTGCAAGAGCGCTGTATAGGCTGCCAGCAGTACCATGAACAGAGTGGAACCCGTTCGGGTAGCCAGCTCCTGAAGTGAAGCACTCAGAGAAGAATCAATTTGGAAGTCGATTCGATCGCCCGCAAAGCTTCGCACCGCAGGACGAACTTCATCTCCTGGCAAATCCAGCACTGGCAAGCTTCCGCGGAAAGCATCCAGCCAGTAAGCCTCCTGGGCCTTAAGACGCTCGCTTCCGAGCTGCTCTTGCTGCCATACCGCATAGTCTGTGTACTGGATCTGTAGCTCAGGAAGTACGTCCTCCTCTTGGTAGAAGCGGAGAAACTCTTCTATGAGAATATTCATAGAAACCCCATCTGAGACAATATGGTGCATGTCAAACAATAGTAAATGGCGCTCATGTGCAATTCGAATAAGGCCGACCCGCAGCAATGGAGCTACACCCAGATCAAAAGGACGGACGAACTGCTGAAGGGTAGCTCCTGCCTCTTCCTCGCTCAACTCCGCATATTCCACAGCAAACGGAACATCCGTCAGGAGCTGCTGTACAGGTTCACCGTTCACGGTCACAAAACGAGTACGCAGCGAACCATGACGATGAATCAGACGACGGAATGCCTGCTCTAGTCGTTCCCGATCCAAAGCTCCCTCAACGGTAAGAATACCTGGCATATTGTAGCTCAGCTCTCCACCTTCCAGCTGACTTAGAATAAACAGTCGTTTTTGGGCAGAGGACAATGGATAATGCTCTCTCGCTCCCGCTGTAGGAATTTCTTCGAAATTCAGCGGTGTATAGCCCTCAATAGCACGGGCCAATCCTTCAATAGTAGGAGACTCGAACACTGCTCTCAGACTAATCTCTCGATTCATTTCCTTGCGAATTCGTGAGACTAGCAGGGCTGCACGCAGTGAATGACCTCCAAAATGGAAGAAATTATCCTTCACTCCCGCATTCTCTACACCTAGCACCTCTTGCCAGATTTGGGCTAATTGCATTTCTACAGGTGTCTTTGGAGCCTCAGATGAAGCAACTGCCCATCCACGCTCGCCCTGCAGCGCTTTTCGATCGATTTTTCCGTTCGACGTCAGAGGCATATCGTCCATTTGTATGAAGCGGGAAGGGATCATATATCCAGGTAACATCTCCGACAGGACGGCCCGAAGTTCGGATACCTCAAGTTTCTGAGCGGCTACGAAGTAAGCGACTAGATCTTTGTAGCCATCATTGCCCTCTACAGCCATGGCCACGACTTCCTGAACGGACGGCACTCTGAGCATTTGTGCTTCTACCTCGCCTAGCTCGATACGGTAGCCGCGGATTTTGACTTGGTGATCTATTCGACCTAAGTACTCGATGGTTCCATTCGGTAACCAGCGAACCAAGTCACCCGTCCGATACATACGCTCTCCTGGAGCAAATGGATTGTCCACAAACTTCTCGTCCATTAACTCAGGCTGGTTATGATACCCCCGCGCTAACCCGATACCCGAAATGCATAGCTCTCCAGCTACACCGACAGGTTGCAATCTAAAATGGTCATCCAAGATGTACACACTATGGTTAGCAATAGGTCGTCCAATAGATACAATATCCGTTGCTCCCTCACTGTCCGGGACAGACCAGATTGTGGTGCATACGGAGTCCTCTGTTGGGCCATAGCCATTAGAGTAACGTACATGCTTCCTCCACTCTTCGATCAACTCGATCGATGCGGCCGATCCAGCGGTTAGCAAGCACCGCAGTGTTGGCAAACGCTCTGGATCAAGGTGGATAGCGTAAGCGGGTGGCAAAGTCGCTACCGTAATCCCCTTATCGTTCATGAACTGCTCGAACAGGGCATGATCTAAAATATCTTGTGGAGAAGGGATGCACAGAACAGCCCCGTGGCTCAGCGCCGTTAAAATTTCCGAAACCGATGCATCAAACGACAGGCTTGCAAACTGAACGATCCGATCCTGCGGTGTAACTTCGAAGTGTGTCCCGTATACGTCCGAAAGATTGGGTAGTCCCCGATGCTCGACTAATACGCCCTTAGGCTGACCCGTCGTACCTGAAGTGTAGATCACGTAAGCCAGATCATCCGGGCCGGCAGTAGCCTCCAAATTCGAGGTGTCGGCATCATAGGTCGATGATTCATCCAGCAGCAAAACATTTTCCGTCCATCCGAGATGCTCCAAGAGATGGGCCTGTGTAAGGATCAGCTTCGCCCCGGAATCTTCAAGCATGTAACTGATTCGTTCTTTCGGATACTCTGGATCGATTGGAACATAGGCACCCCCGGCTTTCATAATGCCGTAGATCGCAACGATCATTTCGAGCGACCGTGCAGCAATCAGTCCCACCAGATCTCCCGTCTTGATTCCCTGAGTACGGAGCCTTCTCGCCAGTCCATTGGCTTTTGCATTGAGCTCGGCGTAGGTCAGCATCTCGTCCCCAAACAAAAGGGCAGTCGCGTCTGGCGTTCGTCCCGCCTGTTCCTCCAACAGCCCGTGGAACGTGTTACATTGCTCGTAAATGCCTGGTGTATTTCCCCATACGTTCAGAATCTGTTCTTTCTCCTGCGGCGTGACTAATTCTAGAGCATCCACGGAAATTGCAGGATTCTCCACAATTTGTTCCATCAGGTGGAACAAGTGGCCCTTGATTTGCTCGATCGTGGCTGGATCATAGACGAGCGCATTGTATTGGAACAACAATCTCATCTCTTTGCCCGGTAGAACAATTAAGTTAAAATCGTAATTCGTTTGTTCAAGAAGCTCCGCTTCCTCAATCTCAAAGGCAGCCTCGCCACCACCCAGACGCTCTACTTCCTCTTCCACAGGATAATTCTCAAACACCATAATATGAGAGATGAGATCCTGCTTCTGATCCGTCTGAGCCTGAATTTCAAACAACGGGTAGGTGTCATACATATGAGAAGCCATATATTGTTCCTGCTGCTGCTTCATCAGAACCGTGAAGGGGAGATTCTCCTCTGTCTTCACACGAACAGGAATCGTATTGATGAACAAACCAATCATCCGATCAATGCCCGGAATTTCTGCTGGTCTGCCTGATACTACACTTCCGTACACGACATCCCGGCTACCGTTATAGCGTTGAAGTGCAATGCCCCAGAGGGACTGCAGCAATATGTTCATCGTGACATGAGCATCCCTGGCCACCTTTTCAAGGCGCTCAGTTAATTCCTTGCTGAGAGGATAATTCAGCTTTTCTGCTACATAGCCTTCTCCCTTACTTGCTCCACCGACTTGAGGTAAAAGCGTCTGCTGCTCGTAACCGGCCAGATATCGGCTCCAATAGTTGGACGCAGCTGCTTCATCCTGCTGTTCCAGCCATTCGATATATCGACTGTACGGATGAACCTCTGCCAGCTGCGGCTCTCTTCCTTCCAGAAGGGCAAAATAGTGTTCAAATACCTCCTGCGTAATTAACGGAACACACCACCCATCCATGACGATGTGGTGAAAGCTCCATAAGAGACGGAAGCTCTCTTCATCTGTTTGTAAAATCGATACACGAAGAAGCTCGTCTTCAGCCAGGTTAAAGCCCCGTGCTTTGTCCTTAGCACCAAATGTCTTCAGGTAAGCCTCACGCTGCGATGCATTCATCTCCCGCAGGTCTTCGTACACCAATTTAGCGCCTCTGTGCCGAAATACAACCTGCAAAGGCTCGCTGCCCCATCCGCTGTAAAAGTTCGTGCGCAGGATGGCATGACGCTCCACCACTGCATCCAGACTGTGTCCGAAGGCGTTCGGATCAAAGCTACCTTTAAAGTCAAAAGCAGCCTGCTCAAAATAAGCGCCTGTATGCGGCTCAAACATATCATGGAACAGCATGCCCTTCTGCATCGGCGTCAGACTATATACATTCTCAATATCGCCAATGTGGCTCATTTGCTTAGAAAGCTCCTCCAGGTCGGCAATGCTTAGACCTTTCGCAAGCACGTCGCTTGGTGTCAATACGGTTTTTTCTTGGGTTACGCAATGCTGAAGAAGCTCCCGCAGGCTTTCTTCAATATATCCAGCGAGCTGTTCCATCGTAGATGACTTATACTGTTTTCCGTTATAAGTAATCGTCAGAGTCAGGGCTCCGTCCGTCACCATGCCATTGATATCTAGCGTATAGGCCGGTTCCTCCAACAAGCTTTGCGCGCTTCCGGTCGGATAAGGAGAGATCTGCAATGAGCTTCCTTGCAAATCCTGATCAAATTGCCCCAGATAGTTAAAAGAAATCTCAGGTTGCAAGCTGAAGCTATCTTCATCCAACTGACTTGCCACCGTTTTGAGCAACCCGTAGCCAATACCTTTGTTCGGAATTCGGCGCAACCCTTCTTTCACAGACTTGATCAAGGAGGCCACTTCCGAGTTATCCCCCAAGTCTAAAATCACCGGATATTGACTTGTAAACCAGCCGACGGTACGGGTGATGTCAATATTCGGTATAATCGGCTCACGACCGTGCCCTTCCAGATTCACAGCAACCTTTTCGATCCCAGACCACTTGGATATCGCCATGCCTAGAGCAGTCAATAGCAAATCATTCGTCTCTGTTTGATAAGCACGGTGGGCTTTTCTCAACAATTGGTCGGTTTCTTCTATAGTCCATTGTGCTGTTACTACTTTGCTATCCTGTAAAAGAAGGCTTTCCACAGCCTCATCCTTCGGCAACTGTTCGAGTGGCTGATCCTTCAGCTCTCTCCAATACGCCCGATGAGTCTCCATTTCAGGGCCTTCCGAATAACGAGCAAGGGCGTCACCCCAGTCACGGAAGGAATCCGTCTTCTGCGGGAGTGTCAGTGCTTGGCCTTGAATCACCTGCTCATAGCCTGCTGCGATGTCCTCGAACAAAATCCGCCAGGATACTCCGTCCACCACCAAATGGTGGATCACGATCAGAAGGTGGTCTCCATCCTGACAATGGAAAAGCCCTAACTTCAGCAGCGGGCCTTCTGCCAGATGGATACTGCGCTGAATGTCATCCGACAGCGATGTAATGGCTGCAGTCGGATCGGATTCATTCCGTAAATCAACGGTGAACAGGCTATAAAGCTCTCCTTCTTCAAGATCACGATTCCAAGCTTCGTAGCCATGCTCTGTCTGACGGAAAACCATACGAAGGGCGTCATGATGCTCAGCAAGTTTTCTCAGCACCTGATGCAAGGCCTTTTCCTCAAACCCCTGTTCACGATACAGCATAACCGCTTGATTGAAGTGATGAGGCTCTGACTGCTTCCGGCCAAAGAACCACTGTTGGACTGGAGTCAAGCGAGTCGCTCCACGCACAACTCCCTGTTCAGCCATGTGCACAGCCGTCTGTATTTCCGCGCCTAGCTCGGCAATGGTTGGCGATTTGAACAGTTGCTTCATCTCTAACCGATAGCCGGCCTGCAGTAACCGTGACGACACCTGAATGGCCTTGATGGAATCTCCACCCAATTCAAAGAAATTGTCATGGATACCCACCTGTTCGGCACCCAGCACCCCTTGCCAGACAGACGCCAAAGCTTCTTCGGCCGGTGTACGAGGAGCTGTATACTTCCGTCCTGTATGCGCACCTACTTGCGGAGCCGGCAGAGACCTGCGGTCCACTTTTCCGTTTGACGTTAATGGCATACGATCCATCTGAATAAAATAGGATGGAATCATATAGCCCGGAAGTACCTGCGATAGGGCAAGGCGTAGTTCGCCTGCCGTGAGCGCACGATCCGCCACATAATAAGCGCAAAGCTGCTTCTCTCCAAGCTCATCCGCGCGAACGACCACTACGGCGTCGATTACTGACTCCACCTTGGCCAGTTGGGCCTCGATTTCAGGGAGTTCGATGCGGTAACCACGTATTTTGACCTGCTCATCAATTCTTCCTTTAAACTCCAAATTCCCATCTGGAAGCCAGCGTACCAAATCCCCAGTTCTGTAGCAGGGTTCTCCGTCCTTCACAGGACTAGGGACAAATTTCTCTGCTGTGAGATCAGGACGATTGAGATATCCGCGCGCTACACCTTCACCGCCGACAATGAGTTCACCCCAAGCACCAATAGGCTGTAATTGCAGCGATCCATTGACCACATAAGCGGTCGAATTACTAATTGGGCGACCAATCGGTACGACCCCTTCGGCACGACCTGGAATCTCGTAGGTGGTGGAGAAGGTCGTATTCTCTGTCGGACCATAGCCATTGATAGGGACAAGATCAGGATTAGCCTCGATTACACGATTCATATGAGATATGGACAGTACGTCACCGCCGACTAGTAATGCTTTGAGCCCTCTGAACAGGTACTCATCCTGCAGGGAAAGCTGATTGAAAAGCGGTGAAGTAAGCCACAATGTCGTAATCCCGTACTTGGCAATAGCTGCTTTGAGCCTATCGGCAATCAGAATGTCGTCATTCTCTACGAAATAGAGCTGTCCACCGTTAAGCAAAGCTCCCCATATCTCGAATGTAGAAGCATCAAAGGCCACTGCTCCCGTTTGCAAAATCCGCGTAGATTCATTCAGCTCCACATAGTTGGTCTCTTTGACCAGACGAACCACGTTCCGGTGTTCCACCATAACGCCCTTCGGTCTACCCGTCGTACCCGATGTATAGATGACATAAGCAAGCCCCTGCGATCCCTGAGCAGTCTCCGGCTGGGCAGGTTCAGCTGCATAAGCCTCTTCACTGCTAAGATCGACAATCGGTATACCGTAGTCTACATTTATAAGCTCGCTCTTTTGCACCAATAATAGCTTGGCGTCCGAATCATTAAGCATATAACGCACCCGATCTTCCGGGTAATCAGGATCAATAGGCACATAGGCTCCACCCGCTTGAAGCACCGCGAGCATACCAATGACCATTTCGATGCTTCGTCCACCCATCACGGCCACAGGCTGCTCCCTTAACGTTCCCAAACGACGCAGTGTTTGGGCCAATCGGCTCGCCTTGTCTTCCAATTCAAGGTACGTTAGCTGGACATCGCCGAATACAAGCGCCGTCTGCTCCGGTGTACGCTTGACTTGTTCTGCGAACAGCTCATGAATGGTCTTGTGGCTTGGATAAGGAGTCGATGTCGCGTTAAATACTTCAACGATCTGTACTTTCTCCTCCGGTGTGATCATTTCTATCTCGGCCAGTTGCAACTGGGGATTGGCCGAGACTGCGTGCAGAATCCGGAGCAAGTGCGTTGCAAGTCGCTCTACACTTTCACGGCGATATAAAGCCGTACTATACTCGAGGCCAAAGGCTAATTTTGAGCCCTTCTCCTCTACATTGAGGGACAGGTCAAATTTGGCTGTGACGGTGTCCATCAAGTAAGGAGTAAAGTGCACTCCGTCCATTTCCTGCTCTTCCTGCTCGGTATTTTGTAATACCAATAGGGTGTCAAAGAGCGGATTGCGGCTGACATCACGTCCTACGCCCAGCTTTTCGACCAATTTTTCAAAAGGGTAATCCTGATGCTCAAACGCCTTGAGCGCTGTTTCCCTGATTTCCAGAAGATAATCCTGAAAGGTTTTATCTCCTGCCGGGTAGCTGCGCAAGGCCAGTGTGTTGACAAACATTCCGATGATACCCTCAAGCTCAGCCTGCGGCCTTCCGGCTACTGGAGAACCTACGACGATGTCCTCCTGTCCTGTATATTTGTGCAGTAGTACCGAATAAGCAGCCAGCAATACCATATACAGTGTAGTACCTGTACGGGATGCAAGCTCTTGTATTGCCTTATTTCCAGACTCATCCAATGTAAAATCAATTCGGCTCCCCTCGAAGCTTCGAACCGAAGGTCGTTGGAAGTCTGTAGGCAGATCCAATACTGGCAACTCTCCTTCAAAGGCTTGCAGCCAATATTTCTCAAGATCTTGCCATTGGTTCTCTGACTGTTCCCGTTGCCATACGGCATAATCCTTGTACTGGATCTGCAGCTCTGGTAGCTGTTCTCCTTGATACAAATGAGTAAGTTCCTCTATCAATATTTGAATAGAAACCCCATCTGAAATGATGTGATGCATATCAAACAGCAACAGATGACGCTCCTCCTGGAGCTTCGCCAAGCTAACACGCAGTAATGGAGCCTGACTCAGATCAAAGGCACGAATAAAGCTGTGAATGAGCGTATCCGTCTCCTCCACCGAAGCCCCTGTGTAGTTCAACACGAACGGCACATTCCTATGCACACGCTGAACAAGCTCTCCATCCTGCATATAAAAGTCGGTTCTCAGGGATTCATGGCGCTGGATCAGTGCCTGGAACGCAGACTCCAGCCGCGTGCGATCCAACGGTCCATCCACCGTGAAGACCCCTGGCATATTGTAGCTGAGCTCTCCCCCATCCATCTGTCTCAGCACGTATAACCGCTTTTGCGCTGAGGACACTGGGTAAGCTTCGCTTTCCGCCGCCTGTGGGATGGATTCGTACATGGTTGGAATGTGTTTCTTCACAAGTTGCGCCAAGGATTCGACTGTAGGTGACTGAAACACCTCACGCAGCGAAATGCTACATCCCAATTCTTTGTGAATCCGTGAAACGAGCACTGTTGCCCGCAAGGAGTGACCCCCAATTTCAAAGAAATTATCCCTGACACCAACGCGGGTAACACCCAAGATATCTTGCCAAATGAGTACCATCTGAGCTTCCACAGCAGTTCTCGGAGCCAAATAAGCCTCGCCGGATTGTACGCTGCTTTCAGGAGCCGGCAACGCACGGCGATCCAGTTTGCCATTTGGCGTAAGCGGCATTTGCTCCAGCCGGACAAAATAAGAAGGAATCATGTAAGCGGGGAGTTCCGCTGCCAGCTGAGACCGCAATTCCCCCGGCGAAAGATCACTGGAGGCTACATAGTAGGCGCACAGCAATTTTTGGCCCTGTTCGTCTTCCCGTGCGAGGACAATCGTTTCCCGTACGTTCGGAGCCTTGAGAATTTGGGCTTCTACCTCGCCAAGCTCAATTCGATAGCCGCGAATTTTGACCTGATGGTCGATCCGCCCCAAATATTCAATATTGCCATCAGGCAACCAACGAGCAAGATCCCCCGTTCGGTACAGCCGCTCTCCCGCCCGATACGGATGTTCAACGAATTTCTCAGACGTCAAATCCGGCCGATTCAAATACCCACGGGCAAGACCGTCCCCCGCAATGTATAGCTCTCCCGGAACCCCAACAGGCTGCAAGCGTCTTTGCTCATCGAGAATGTAAGCGCTAAGTGTGGGGATCGTTCTGCCAATATTGCTTTTCCCCGCTTCAATCTCATGTTCCGTGATTTCCTTGTAGGTGACATGGACCGTTGTTTCCGTAATTCCGTACATATTAATCAGCTGCACATCAGGATACTTGACCCGCCAGTTTCTCAGAAGAGATGGACTTAAAGCCTCTCCACCAAAAATGATTTTTCTAAGGCCAAGCTCTGTCGAAGAGTGCGTTAGTTCTTCCTGTAGCACCTGATAAAAATACGTCGGCGTCTGATTTAAAATGGTGACTTGGTTATCTTTCAACAACTCCAGGAAAGCTGCTGGGCTTTTGGCTGTGAGAGATGGAACAATCACCAATTTCCCTCCATAAAGAAGCGCTCCGTACATCTCCCAAACGGAGAAATCGAAGCAGAACGAATGGAATAGCGTCCACGTATCCTGAGATGTAAAATCAAATAAATTTTTATCGTTAAAGAGCAGTCGAACTACATTTTTGTGCTCAATCAGCGTGCCCTTCGGCTTGCCGGTTGTACCCGACGTGTAGATGACATAGGCCAGATGGTTTGGTCCCGAAATGCTCTCCAGATTGGAGGCATCTCCTGTATACGTTACAGAATCGTCCAGACTCACAAGCTTTCCGTCAAAAGTGGTACTCTCCCACAGATGACTTTGGGTGAGCAACAGACGGACACCTGAATCCTCCAGCATATAATGGATACGCTCTTCCGGATAATCGGGGTCAATCGGTACATAGGCACCCCCTGCTTTCAAAATGGCCAACATCCCGATGACCATCTCCAAGGAACGGTCAGCCATAATCCCTACGAGCGTATCTGCCCCTACTCCCTCGGAGCGCAAATATCTCGCAAGCTGGTTAGCCTGCTCGTTTAGAGCTAGGTATGTAATGCTCTGCTCGTCCATCTGAACGGCTACATGATCTGGCGTGCGCTCGGCTTGTTCCTCAAATAAGCCATGGATGGTCTTCTCACGTGGATAATCGACTGCAGCGCCTTCCGAAAGAGCCAAAATGGATTGCTCTTCTGGTTCGCCCAATAAGTTTACCTCTGCGATAGAAAGCTGAGGTGAATGAATGATCTGCTCGGCGATCGTAAGCAACTGGGAAACCATGTCCTTAACTTCGCTGCGTTCAAACAGCTCCGTCCGATAATCGACATCCAGTACCAGTTCGCCTTCATCCAGGATCTCTACGATATGAAGTACGAAATCGTTCACTTCATCCCCGCAGAAATCATAATCCGTCAAAATACGCACATCATCCAAATCAACCCAATTGATAAGACGATATTCCATTGAAACGCCAAAAAGCCGCTGAATATCCTTGTTACCATGCATTTCTCTAAGATCCTGAATTAACTGATTGTATGGATATTTCTGATGCCGCAGGACTGACATCTGATCTCTGGCTACATCCTGCAGGAAGCTCAACACATCTATATCCTTTTTGACGTATGTTCTGGCAGCAGCAGTGCTGACGAACATACCTATCTTTTGCTTCTCTTTTTTGTTCCCCCGGTTAGCGAACGAAGTGCCAATCACCACATCCGGCTGATTCGTCATTTTGTGTATGTAGATATACATCGCACCCATGAAGAACTGGAACAAAGAAATCCTATTCTGTTGGCAAAATGCTTGCAGCTCGTGATATAGCTCTTCTGGTACGGTAAAATGCTCCCGAACGGCGTGGGTGCTTAAAGATAACGGATTATATGACTTCCAACCCGTAAGCTCAGGCAAATCAGAAAATTTATCCAGCCAGTAAGCCTTATCCTTTTGGTATCTGTCAGAAAGTTCGTATGCATTCTCATCTGCAATATATTGAATATACGAGCAATCGTCGCCCAGCTTCGGTTCATTTCCTTGAATTAACTCCATGTAAAATGCTGTCAGCTGATTGCCATAGACCACCATTGATATTCCGTCAGAAATAATATGGTGCATCTTGATATTAATCCAATACTCTTCCTCGCTAATCTTCACAATTAAAAACTGGAAGAGCTCAGAATCCAGCAGGGGCAAGGGTTTGCTTTTGTGTTGCTCAAGTAAGGCTTCCACCTCAGATACACTTTCATAGTGACTAAGATCCAGGCACTCCAACTGTCTCTCTTCATAAGGAACGACGTACTGCTGAGGCACTCCATCCACTGAGGTAATACGGATGCGGAATGCATCATACTGTTTGATAATCAAATTAATGGACTGCATAAAGGCAGCAATATGGATATGCCCCTTCATCTTAGCTGTACCGGAAAGCTGTGACACTGACGTATCTGGATAGAGTAATTCGGTATACCATATACGCTTCTGCGCATTTGTTAAATCATATAACTGCATGTCATTCATCTCATTCACTCCTATTCCATGATGTGAATATCCTCCCGCTGCACCTGGCAGTCAGGAGGACAAAAGGACAGTTTAACGTGCGCTTCCACCCCGTCATTGATCCAGTGAAACAATTTCTTCCGCCTCAACCACCAATCGATCCCCTACGGAAGCCCGACCGCTTCCAAGAATATAGCCCCGCCGACGCTTGATCACTTCAAAATAGAGATCAATTCGGTCCCCAGGCTTCGCCAAGCTGTGGAATCGAATTCCATTCAGGTTAGTCAGGTATGAAATGCCTTTTTTATCAATCGCAGCGAACGCCGCCAATTGTGCAAGCGACTCCACAATCAACATAGGAGGCATGTATGGATTAGTGTCTGTAATGAACCACTCACTCCAGGTGACAAGCTTGTATCCCTTCGCCCATTGCGACGTTTCGTACCCGGTCACGCCATCCAACAGAAGAAATGGGTACCGGTGCGGAAGCACATCCGGGATATGGATTAGCTCTTCGCTCACAGGCTTATTCCCCTTCCCACTTGCGAACAGCAAGGCAGACGTTGTGCCCTCCGAAACCAAATGAATTGCTAATCGCCGCGCGGACCTCGCGTTCCTGATATACATGCGGCACAAAATTCAATTCAGGAGCCTCAGGATTGTCGCAATTGAGTGTCGGTGGTACTTTGCTGTGAATCATACTCTGCACAGTCGCAATTAACTCGACTGCCCCTGCACCGCCCATTAAATGGCCAGTCATGGATTTAATAGACGATATCGCCAATTGGGGGGCATGCTCCCCGAACACTTTTTGAATAGCGTTAATCTCCATACGATCATTAAATGGCGTACTCGTACCGTGGGCATTGACATAGTCGATTTCCTGCGGTGTCAGGCCGCCATCCTGCAGTGCGATGTTGATCGCTTCTGCCGGGCCGGAGCCAGAGGGATCTGGAGCCGTGATATGATACGCATCCGTTGTGCATCCGTAACCCACAACTTCGGCCAGAATGGTGGCTCTGCGGTTCAAAGCATATTCCAACTCCTCCAGCACCAAGACTCCTGCTCCTCCACCGATGACGAATCCATCGCGATCCACATCAAACGGACGACTGGCCTTCTGCGGCTCTTCATTACGTCTGGAGAGAGCATGGATATTCGCAAAAGATGCCAGATCAAGCTGACTAAAATTGGCTTCTGCTCCACCAGCAACCACGACATCAGCCGTACCGTACTGGATCGTACGTAATGCTTCACCAATGGCATTACTTCCTGTGGCACAAGCCGTAACCACAGCAAAAGAAGGCCCCTTGGCTCCGATAGCAATGGAGATTTCACCAGGTGCTGAATTAATCATCATCGAGGAAACAAAATAAGGAGAAACTCTTTTGGGACCAAGCTTTGTTAATTTCCCATAGTTCTCCTCTATAACGTCGAGGCCGCCTGCTCCAGAGCCGACAATAACCCCCACGCGACTTGCATTCCGCTCATCAATCACTAATTTCGATTGCTCCACTGCCTGCCGGGCAGCCGCCAAAGCAAACTGAGTGAACTGTGCAACTTTATTAGCTTCCTTCTTGCTCATATATTGCAATGGGTCAAAGCCCGTAACCTGTGCACCGATCTTTGTCGGAATGTCCGCTGTATCGAAAGCAGTGACAGGTCCGATTCCACTTTTTCCTTCTAACAGTGAATTCCAGAAATCCGTAAGATTAAGCCCGACCGGCGTTACGACTCCCTGTCCAGTCACTACAACACGTCTTCTCACTGTATCCACGTCCTTCGTTGAAATTAATTCTTGGAAGCCTGTTGCTCGTAGAGAGGAAAGTCGCCATACACATGACTGATTTTTTCATGCACATCCGCAAGATCAGCATATACCTCGACGACCACAAGCTTGTTCTCCTGATACTTTTGCCAAGCAAGCTGAAGCTGTTCCCGTGCCTCTCCCTTACTCCGAATTGCAAGGCTTTCCACAAACTCGTACTGAGGAATTTGAATTCCTGTCTTGGCCGCCTCAGAAACAAACGGGAGGGACTGCCCTGTGAGATGCTTATAATTCATCTGATTCTGTAACCAACCATACCCACCATTATTGAGTACGACATAGATTAATGGTATTTGATACTCCACCGCCGTCATAAAATCCGAACAGAAGAGATTGAACGCACCGTCACCTACAAGTGCCACTACTGGACGTTGTGTTGCCACGCTTGCTCCCAGAGCAGCCGCCGCACCGAATCCAAGACTCGTTTGATCACTAGGAACAATCGAAAGAGAGCCTTGGGCAAAGCGGAAATATGGATAAAAATAGGACCACATATCCTGCAATCCATTCTCTTGAAGAAGCACCAGATTTTCGGGGAACTCCGTCTGAATGATTTCCAACAGCTCAGGAACGTGGATCCCAGGAGCCTTTTGCAATTCCTCCAGATAGATAGCCCTATGAGAAAAAGCCTTCTCTTTACAGCTCCTGATTGTTTCAAGCCACACTCCATCAGGCTTCTGCCCTAGCCGATCATGCCATTGCTCCACTGCTGCATATCCATCACCAAGCACTTTGATACCCCTGTATTCGTGTGCAAAATCCTCCAGATTTACATTGACTTGAATCAAAGGTGTATCCTGTAGCAGAATATCCCACTCGAACGTAGCCGTTTCTTCCAAGCGGCTGCCCAGTGTGATCACCACATCAGATTCCTTCCAGATTTGTCTTAGACTGAGATCCGTATAGAGTCCGGCAACACCGCAGAAAAGTTCGTGTTCTTCATCCACTACACCCCGTCCCGAGGCAGTTGCGAACAAGGCCGCTCCATGTTGGTGAGCGAACCGCTCAATCACATCACCTGTACCTGACTTCATTCCCCCTCCGACTAGAATGAGCGGCCTGCGCGCCGTCTTTATAATCGCCCAAGCCGCATCCAACTCCCGACGAGACGGAGAGCACGACAGCTTTTCTGGTGGGGTAAACTGAAGCCCTGTTGGCACAGGCTGGTCCATCAGGTTTTCAGGGAGTTCGATATAGACAGGACCCGGTGCTCCATTGATAGCCAAAAAGGCAGCCCGCTCCATCGCCCATACAAGCCGATCCACATGCTCGACACGATAAGCCCATTTTACGAGCGGCTTCACGAGTGAAATTTGATCGGCTTCCTGAAAGGATCGGGTACCCAGCTTGTCTCCGCCAGTACCAAGCGCCAGAAGCAGGAGCGGAGCGCCCAGGTTCTTGGCTTCCAGCAGCCCTGTAAGTGTATTACTGAGCGCAGGGCCTTTCCCCACAACACATACGGACATCTGGTTGGTGGTGAGCGCATAACCTGCTGCCATGAACACAGCATTACGTTGATCTTTGCACAAAATAAAATCCATACCGGATGAGGGGAGTGACGATACGATTTTGAGATCATCACTTGGTAATCCAAAGAGATGCTGAACCCCAGCCGATTTTAAGTAGCCAATAATGGCATCCCAGGGGAAGAAGCTCGCAGTCATACCAAACTCCTCTTTTCCGACAAATATTCTGCGACAATTTCTGAAATCAAGATCGGCTTCGAAATGAGCTTGAAATCGTAAAAAATATAGTTCGACATCGTGCCGTAGCCACCAAAAGGCTTATTGCCTTGATCCACATCCTCAAGCGTCTGATTAATGGTCAATGTGTGCTTCTTTCGTAGAACGTCAGTCAGGTGCTCCGATCCGTATAAGCTGCAACCCATTGCACGTTCACTGAAATAACTGGAGGAAATACGCTTGATCAGTTGCTCGTCGTCTTGGTAGCTAACTACATTGAAGACTGGCGAAAAATACTCAATAATCTCCAGATTCTGATCCAATTCACTATATACAACCGTTGGCTCCATCTTTTTCGTACGGAAATCAATGCCGCCGCCGTAAATAATAAATTTGTCGTTCGTGTTAAAATACTCAGAAACCGAATATAGCGTGTCTTTGTAGAATATAGGGGTATAGTTTGCGTTCGGATCATTGTTGGCTCCAAACACGAGTTGGTCAAGCTGTTGAATCAGCAGATCTTTGAAATGCTCACTCACATCTTGATGTACCAGAATGATGTCGGGGCCTAGGCAGTCTTGTCCAGAGTTGAACAATCTCATTCGGATTACATCGGTAACCGCCAGCTCCAGATCTGCATCAGGCCCGATAATGAAAGGATTTAGCCCTTGTCCGTAAAAAATGTAGAGCTGATCTTTTCGAATCTGTTTTTTGATCTTCTCTGCATTGGTATAGCTTCCGGTGAACACCACAATATCAGCTGGCATAACGGAATTCTCCATGAACACCTTCTGGCTAACTTTACGAATATAGATGGGTAATCCATGTACAGCCTGAAGCTTTTCATGCAGCATGTTGACGTACTCATTTACGTGAGAAGAAGGGCGAAAGTCTATATTTTCAACGTACAGGGACGGAATCAAAAGGTATAATGCATAGGAGTATAAAATGACGTTGGAAGGCATGAATACAGCCATAGATCGTTGCCGACTTGGCTGATAGGTCTGCACTTCTTGCAGAGCACCTTGAAGTGTGAGGATCGTGGAGTCAATTTCTGCATTGGCGGCCCGATAGGATGAAAATTGCGTGAGAATATCCATCACTTCCTGCCGATTTTCAATCAAATAATTGAGGCATTTCAGAATAGATTCATGCCTTTCCAAAAACAGTGTGTTTTCTGCCAATTCTGGATTTATATTCATGGCACATTCTCCCTTTCCTATATGCGATTTTGGTAAATATCTTGCTATACCTTGCGAGAAGCAACTTTTCCCAGGGCAATACGCTCCATCTCCAAACGATCCACTTTTCCATTGCGATTTAAAGGAAAGTGGTCAAGCGGAAGCAAAAGATCGGGAAACATGTATGAAGGGAGCACACGATTTATTTCTTTGCGGAGTACAGACAAGGCTTGCAAGGATTCGCCTTCGATGAAGGCAACAAGTAATGTCCCTTTAGCCTCATCCTCCAAGGTGATCACGCAGGATCGGTAACCTAACGAACCAATCCGGTCCTCAATATAGACCGGAGATACCATATAGCCCATCCGGTTGACCGTCTTGCCGCTGCGTCCAATGACATACAGCATTCCGTCATCCAGATAGCCCAGATCCCCCGTCTTGAACCAACCGTCCTGTAGAACGGATTGCGTCAGGTCTGGACGATTCAGATAACCTTCCATGCATCCAGCACTGCGTATCCACACTTCGCCTACGACACCGTCCGTCTGCTGTTTGCCTGTAGAATCTAGTATTTTCAAATCCACACCAGGTAATGGTAGTCCACAACCCTTCGGACACTCTAGCGTCCCCAGCGTAACGTTGCCCAGTTCAGAAAGACCGTAACCATTCAGCAGGGGCTGTCCAAATATGTTGTTAAATTTCTCTTCAAGGTCTTGGGTAAGTGGAGAACCGCCTACGCACCACATGCGCACCGGGGCTTCCTTGACCATTTCCAGTTGTTCGGGTTTTCGGTTTAGCATACGCAACAAGGTGTAAAAAGCAGAGGGGTTAGCATCTACGACCGTCGCCCGGTCTTTCGTAATACTTGCAATGACGCTCCAGAGGTTTTTTGGATTGCAGATGATGAGAGAACATGAGGTTAACCACCAGGAGAAGATAAGTGAGATTCCATAAAAATGAGAGAATGGCACAACGGGGAGCATATGGTCAGACGGTAGGTAGTTCATGGCGTGTATGGAATGCCTGATATTCTCCATAAAAGCTGAACCAGCTTTCACGATTCCCTTGGGTTTTCCCGTCGTACCTGAAGAATACAGAATGAGCGCATCTGGCCTCTCGCACCACTTGTTAAAGTCGAGGGCTTCGAGCTTTGGCTCTCCCACCCAATCCGGATGTGCTGTTTCTTCTTGAATCAAATCTTGAATCAGAATAACGAGAGCATGAGGAAGTTCTAAATCGGAATCCGTAAGGATACAACAGGCACCTGCTTCATCATAAATTTGGGCCACCTCATCGAGCACAGTCTGCTCGTCCACCACAGTCACCGAAACAGCGATATTGCACAGGGAGAACAGAGACACAACAAACCAATAAGAATTGGCCGCTTTCAGAATCACTCTACCGTCTTCGGGAATGCCTCTGAGAGTCAACATCCGGGAGAAGATCGTAACGTCTCGCTCCAGACGCTCCCTGGTCATAATTCCTTCAGGTGAGATAATCCGGCAATCCGTATGCGTAATAAGCACAACGTTCCCTCCTTACATCCCCGTAATATGGTATCCAGCATCTACATGGATAACTTCACCCGTAATGCCTCTCGATAAATGGGAAAATAGGAATAACGCCGTATCTCCGACTTCAGACGTATCAACCGTCTTGCGTAGGGGCGTAGTTTCTTCAATATGTTTGAGCATTGTGTTAAAATCCTTAATGCCATAGGCAGCCAAAGTCCGTATCGGACCAGCGGAAATCGCATTTACACGAATGCCATATGTGCCCAGATCATTCGACAGATAACGCATGCTGGCTTCCAGTGAAGCCTTCGCCACACCCATAACATTGTAATTTTTGATCGCTCGTTCTGCGCCAATATACGTCATGGTGACGATACTCCCACCCTCTGTCATCAGTGGGTACACTCGACGGGATACAGCAGCCAAGGAATAGGCGCTGATTTCTTGTGCAACGGCGAATCCCTCGCGAGAAGTGTCAACGAACAAGCCATCCAAATCCTCAGCCTTAGCATAGGCGACACTGTGAAAATAACCATGCAACACGCCTACTTTTTCTTTTAGAAAATCCGCCAATGCATCAAGCTCTTCATTGCTTTGTACATCGCAAGGACAGACCAGTGCTCCCGGAATAGTTTCAGCAAGCTTTAGTACCCGCTCTGCAACCCTCTCATTTTCGTAAGTAAAAATGAGTTGTGCCCCTTCAGCAGCTAAAGATTGAGCTGTCCCCCAAGCAATACTCCTGTTATTAGCCACGCCCATAATCAAAATGTTCTTACCGCTCAGTAGTACTGCCACAGAAACCACCTTTCTTTTTTTACATTATTAAACAAAATAACAACTTAATTGCGTATGTCTACATTTATAGACATATGTAATCTTTCCTGGAATATTATCGCGTTAATTGCCAAACTTAGATAGGCGACGTTTTAGGCAAATCACAAAATTTATTTTAAAATTTGTGTAACACATCATGTATGCTGTCTGTCATCTCACAAAAAATAATTGTGTTGCTTCTGTTGGTCTGTGTTCAAATCGAAAGGGATACATGTGTGTGAAAAAAGATAGCGAGGCGAAAATAAGGTGACTGTCAAAGTAAGTTAAACATAAAATCCGCATATTTTTGTAAATATTTACATTCCGATGACAGACTCACCCCACTACCGGAAGTAACCACTTCATTTTCACCAACAATGACTCTCCCGATTTGAACATCCTGAGTGACCAGCCAGATATCATCTAAGTGTAAAACCTTAACCTTTATAGACTACGCTTTTGTTTTTTGGGAGCTAAAGTATAGCTAAAGGAGACAACAAAGTCGATTACCAGAACGATCGCCCATGTTTGCATAATGCCCTCCAAAGACGCCGTACGCTGTGGATCATCAACATACACAATGATGGCGAGCAACAAAGCATTACCTATAGCCCAGCCCAAAAGGTGAAGCAACCAACCTATCCGTTCCTCTTTTGCATGAGCAGCACCATACTTGCGTTCAGGCTTGGGTCCCTTACCAAACCAATGGGAGAACCGTACATCCGCCCACTTAATTAACCTATGACCAAATGCTACTGTAATACCAAAATAACAGGCCGCCAAGCCAGTAGCAGTCGTAATCTCCATGCCACTTTTCACCGTGATAAACACCGCAATTAGTAGCAGGATATCAATAATGGGGGTAAATAGTAAAAGAAGGCCGCCTAACTTCTTCAAGCCAAACATATACCTTGCGATCAAGCCTGCAACAACAAAAACCCAAAATAAAACTTCGGCACTAATAATAAATAAATACATAATAGATGATTCCTTTCAAATTAGAAATTGGTATTCACCTCAACTATCCCCCTTTCATGCCCACTATCATACAATATTATACATAATATTCCTAGTATTTTGTCTATAATTACATAAAAGGAAACAAATAGCCGTTTTTTCTGCAAAAAACAGTATCTGTTCAAACTATTTCGTCTTGTTCTCAAAATGGGCATTTTTCATGATATGCTACCCATAAAGAATTATGATGATCTGAAATGAAAAAAGATGTACCTATGCTAATCAGCACGGGTACATCTTTTTTCACCGATACACTATCCAATTACAATATGCCCTTCGGGACGACGGTACAATGTCTTGGTCGAGCGGGGACGAATGGCATAGGCAATCGTAAGAGGACCAATCCGACCAATAAACATGGTCACACAAATAATCAGCTTGCCTGCGTCAGACAATCCTGGCGTCACTCCTACAGACAACCCTACCGTTCCGATTGCGGAAGCAGCCTCAAATGCAAGGGAGAGAAATGGGGCATCCTCTGTCATTAAGAGCAGTATAACCACAATCGAGAATATAAATAGAGCCAGTACAATAATAGTAAGCGCTCGCATCATGATATCTTTGGGGACCCTATGACGGAAAAATACAATTTCCTTCTGTCCTCGCATGACGGCGATTAGCGCACCTACCATAAGCAGAAACGTAGTCGTTTTGATTCCTCCTCCCGTGGAGCCCGGAGAAGCACCGATAATCATCAGCAACATAATAAAAAACTGACTTGCCTGCCTTAACCCGCTGATATCGACTGTGCTCGTACCTGATGATCTCGTGGAGACCGATTGAAAGACAGCTCCATATACTTTGCCTTCCCAGTTCAGCGCACCCAAGGTTCGTGCATTGGTAAACTCAAAAATAAATAAAACCAGCGCACCAATCACAATGAGCGCTCCCGACACGCTTAGCACCATTTTGGAGTGTAGAGATAGTCTCCGGGTACGGCGAAAATCGAACAAATCGCTAAGTACAAGGAAACCCAAGCCTCCTGATATAACGAGCACAGATGCAATCATATTGAAAACAAAATCTCCAGCGTACTGTTGGAAGCTAGTCCCGAACAGATCGAATCCCCCGTTATTAAAGAGGGATACGGAATGGAATATTCCATAATAGATCGCTTGTCCGACAGGCATCTCTCGCATCCACCGCAAAGCCAAGACAACGGCAGCTATCGCCTCAATGGTAAAAGAAAAGATCAGCACCTTGCGAATAATACGCACGATCCCTTCCATGCTATCGGCATTAATAGCCTCCTTAAGCAGCAACCGATCCTTCAGCGATAATCGCCGCCCCAATAACAGCGCAAACAAGGTCGCTAAGGTCATAAACCCCAGCCCGCCTAGCTGCATCAGCACCAAAATGACGGTTTCGCCAAACATCGTATACGTTGAATCGACGTCAACGACGACCAGTCCTGTGACACAAGCGGCTGAGACGGACGTAAAAAGCGAATCAATCCAATGCGGAGCATGACCACTATGATTGGCAACAGGAAGCATCAGTAGCAAAGTACCCAATGCAATAATCAATAAATATCCAATGACCAATATAAAAGGAGGCGATGCGAACCGACTAAGCTTGACGCTGCGTTTCATTAGAGTATTCTCTCCATCCGTTCTTATGAAAAAGAGGAACAAGACACGGGAAACCCGGCTGATCCTCTATATTCATAATGTTATGTTATTCTACTGTACGGTTACGCATATGCGGGAAAAGCAGCACATCGCGAATGGAAGGCGCATCTGTCAGCAACATGACCAAACGATCGATGCCGATGCCCAATCCGCCTGTTGGCGGCATACCGTATTCCAAGGCGCGGATAAAGTCATCATCCATTTCATGAGCCTCATCGTTACCGTGCTCACGTTCCAGCAATTGAGCTTCAAAACGTTGGCGCTGGTCGATTGGATCATTCAGCTCAGTGAACGCATTCGCATGCTCACGAGCGACCACGAACAGCTCAAAGCGATCCGTAAACCGCGGATCTTGTTCGTTTTTCTTGGCCAACGGCGAGATTTCAACCGGATGTCCCGTAATAAAGGTTGGCTGAATGAGCGTTTCTTCTACGAACTGCTCAAAGAATGCATTCAGGATATGGCCAAAGGTCATGTGCGGTTCAACCGGAACTTTATGCTCTTTCGCAAGGCGATGAGCTTCTTCATTACTCATCTGCACGCTAAAGTCTACGCCTGTTACTTCTTTAACAGCATCAACCATGGAGACTCTGCGCCATTGCGGCGTCAGATCCACTTCCTGGCCTTGATATTGAATGTGCTGTGTGCCCAGTACTTCTTGCGCAATATGTGCAACCATGTTTTCCGTCAATTGCATGATATCTTTATAATCAGCATAAGCTTCATACAGCTCAATCATCGTAAACTCAGGGTTATGGCGGGTCGAAATACCTTCATTACGGTAAACACGACCGATCTCATATACTTTCTCCATTCCGCCGACAATTAGTCGTTTCAAATGGAGTTCAATAGCAATACGCATATAAAGCTGCATGTCCAATGCATTATGGTGCGTAACAAATGGCTTCGCTGCCGCTCCGCCAGCAATGGAATGTAATGTTGGGGTTTCAACTTCCAAATAGCCGAGCGAATCGAGATAACGACGCATGGATTGAATAATACGGGACCGTGTAATGAACGTTTTTTGTACTTCAGGGTTCATAACCAGATCGACATAGCGCTGACGGTAACGCAATTCAACATCCTTCAGACCATGATATTTCTCTGGTAATGGATACAAGGATTTGGACAAGACCTCAATATCCAGCACTTTGATTGTCGTTTCGCCTGTTTTGGTCTTAAAGAGCACACCCTTAACACCAACAATATCGCCCAGATCCAAAATACCAAATGCTTTATATTTGGATTCAGGAACCGTATCTTGACGAACATAAATTTGAATACGTCCGCTAAGATCCTGTATATGAGCAAAGCTGGCTTTTCCCATAACACGTTTAGCCATAATACGGCCTGCTATGCTAACTTCAATATTCTTTTCTTCCAGTTCTTCCTTAGTCAAACTGTCATACTTGCTCAGTAGTACGCCCGCTTCAGCTGTGCGTATGTATTTGCGTCCAAAAGGATCAATGCCCAATGAGCGAAGCTCGTCCAATTTGGCACGACGAATTTGCAATAATTCACTTAATTCCTCGCGTTTTTCTTGTGTTTCCTGGTTAGTAGTTTCATCCGACATGGTGCTAAATCAGCTCCTTCAATATGAATAGACGGGCCGGGGTCCGTCCGGGTGTAGAGAAAAAAAGCTTCCACAAGGAAGCTTTTACATTAAATTCCAAAGTCCGTGTCTTATTTCTTGATATCCACGATTTTATATTGAATAACGCCTGCTGGAACGGTGACATCCACAACAGTTCCCTTTTTCTTACCGAGAATTGCCTTGCCAACCGGACTTTCATTCGAAATCTTGTTCTGTAGCGGGTCGGATTCGGCAGAACCTACGATAGCATACTCTGTAATATCTCCGAATTCCAAATCTTCAACAGTCACAGTTGCGCCTACTCCCACAACATCGGTGTCAATTTCATCACTATTGATAATGCGGGCATTGCGTAGCATCTTTTCCAACGTAATTACACGGCCTTCAATAAAGGCCTGCTCATTCTTCGCATCCTCATATTCGGAGTTTTCACTAATATCTCCGTATCCGATGGCTACCTTAATCCGTTCAGCCACTTCGCGGCGTTTGACAGACTTTAAGTTCTCAAGCTCATCTTCGAGCTTTCTAAGACCTTCCTGTGTCAGAATGACTTCTTTATCGCTCATCTTAACCGATTCTCCTGTCATGGGAAAAGTTTAAAAGTGCATCGGAATGCACGCTTTCAAAACATAATATGCCACTCTGAGGGAATGAGAACATTTCCTGCTGTTGTCTTGAGAGCTGCACACAATTTGTAGCATACATCAAGATTTTATACTGAACGATTATAGGGCAAGCAATTGGAAAAGTCAATCGCACGCACAGGCAGGAACAGCTTCCTTATTGCGCAACAGCAGCAGGAGATGCAGCACTTGTAAAAGGCTCATCGTTTTCTACCATGTGCAATTGAGATACAAATTGATCCAAAATACGTACCATATCGTCGCGCTTTGTTTCTTCCATAATGACATCCTTAATACGTGCTGAACCTTTAAGCCCCTTGAGGTACCAAGCCAGATGCTTGCGCATTTCACGAACAGCTACTGCTTCACCCTTCAAAGCAACCAGACGATCCATATGCAGAATGGCAATACGAATTTTTTCTTCCGGTGCAGGATCGGGCAACAGCTCACCTGTTTGCAAGTACTCAATCGTACGATAGAGCATCCACGGATTCCCCAGAGCACCGCGTCCGATCATAACGCCATCACAATTGGTCAAATCCAGCATACGGCGAGCATCTTCCGGTGATGCCACATCGCCATTTCCAATTACAGGAATGGAAACTGCTTCTTTAACTTCTTTTATAATATCCCAATTCGCAAGTCCCGTATACAGTTGCTCCCGTGTACGGCCATGTACGCTAACGGCCTGTCCTCCGGCACGTTCAACAGCGCGAGCGTTCTCTACGGCATAAATATGCTCACTATCCCAACCAATACGCATTTTCACAGTAACCGGCTTGTTTACTGATTCCACTACCGCCGATACCATTTCATAAATCTTGTTTGGATCGAGCAGCCAACGAGCACCTGCATCACATTTGGTCACTTTGGGAACCGGGCAACCCATATTGATATCAATAATATCTGCATTCGTTTCCTGATCTACGACCTTCGCTGCTTCCACCAGAGTTTCACGGTCGCCTCCGAAAATTTGCAAGCTAAGCGGCTTCTCGCGCTCATCTACAAACAGCATCTCACGTGTACGCTTGTTGCCGTGAATGATCGCCTTATCACTAACCATCTCTGCACATACCAAGCCTGTACCGAATTCCTTGGCGATCAGGCGAAAAGCAGGGTTGCACACGCCTGCCATCGGAGCCAGAACGACTTGGTTTTTCATTTCAATACCGCCGATTTTCAACATATCTGTTCACCCCTTTATTCTTTCTTTTGTATCATTATTTATCGTCATTCCGTCAGTTCCCGGACTTCAATTTCTAGCGTTTGGGCGATAATGTTCAGCATGTCTAAGTCTATTGTACGATTGCCTCGCTCCACAGCACCTAATACAGTCAAAGATATACCGGTACGCTCTGCCAACTCCTGCTGTGTGAACCCTTTTAGTTTCCGAAAGGCGCGGAGTCGTTGCGCCAGCTGCATGTTTTCCAAAGCTGTATGCCGTCCTTTCCATCCACAGAATTCAATGCAGTATGCACGATACTGTACAGACCGGACGGATCTTGGTTCGGAACGATGTCAGCCAAGGGAACCAGTACAAAAGCACGCTCCAACATGCGAGGGTGAGGAAGCTCCAAATCCGGTGTAGCCAGTTGTGCCGCTCCCATCCATAACAAGTCCAGATCAATGGTTCGTGGACCATTAGGAATATGTCTTACTCTCCCCAGACGACTCTCCACCTCCAGCATATATACCAGAAGCTCCTCTGGAGCAAGTGTTGTAGATAGGGCTACCGTCATGTTCAAAAAAGAAGGTTGATCCAGATACCCAACAGGCTCTGTTTCGTACAGGCTGGAGCACCGTATTACCCGGATACCCGGATGTTCGTCCAGCGCCGTAATGGCTTCATACAGGGTATGCTCGCGCTCCCCCAAATTAGCCCCTAAAGCAATATAAGCCTCTGATGCCTCAGAGGTCGAATGTGCATTCATGTATCGTTCCTACTTTCTTGCGCGATAAAGCTCAACCGTCACGCCTTGAAAATGAATATCAAATGGCGGATGCGGCTTCGTGACTTTGACAGTCAGTGCATTGACACTAGTATAAGTGTCCAGTAGGGAAGATGCAATACGTTCGCCCAAAGCTTCAATCAATTGGTAAGACTCCTTTTCTACAATATCTTTAACGGTGTAATGCACCTCGGCGTAATTAACCGTTTTGTCCAAAGCATCCTGCTCACCCGCTTCACGCAGATCAAGCTCCAGTTCCAAATCAATATAGTAACGTTGTCCCAGCTTACGTTCCTCTGGAAAAACGCCATGATATCCGTAATACTCCATACGATGCAATTTCATTTTATCCATTGTGGGTAGGCCCCCTGTTATTTATTAGATTTTTCTAAATAAGCTCAACTAAAGGTGTACACGCGGCACCACTACGCGGTCGGATGGTACTTCCCATCGCTGTTGTGCCCAGATTTCCTTATATTAGGATAAAATGGTTGGAATCCTGGCACAAAGGCGACCGCTTCGCTTGTACAGCACCATTCCGTCCACTTCGTTTTCGTTCTACTATTTTTTCCGTTCTTCTTACATTAATTTCTCTCTAAAAAATACAGTGACTTTATGGTGCGTTGTAGCGGAATGAAGGATTTGAATCCGGAGAAGCGTAGCGCTCGCCTCCAAAGCTTTTCAAGGAAAAGCTACATCGTAAGCATATACTCAACGGGATTCCTACAGTCATATGTTTTACCAATTCAAAAGAATCCCGTTGCAACAGCGATCACAGGATCAAATCATTCATGAAGCGTCTCCTAACCACCATAACTCAGTGCATTTTTAGACCCGTACACCATCGCATCACACATACGTACGGTGCGCTTGATTTGCGCCACATCGTGTACACGCACAATCTGGCACCCTTGAGCAATGCCAAAAGCAACAGTAGCCGCCGTGCCCTCCACCACATCATTCACAGGCAAATCCAGTGCTGTACGAATAAATCTTTTGCGCGACGTAGCCAATAACAGCGGAAAGCCCAGCTGACCCAATCTATCGAGAGAAGTCATGGCATGAATATTTTCATCGTAATCCTTGGCAAAACCGATACCTGGGTCTAAAATGATCTGTTCCTCACGTACCCCCGCATCCAGCGCTAATCGGATACTCTCTTTTAAATCGGACAGCATATCAGAAACTAAATCACTATAGTTACGGTCATGACGATTATGCATCAAAATGACCGGGCAATCGAATTCCGAAGCTACACGTGCCATATCAGGGTCTGCCTTAAACCCCCACACATCATTAATGATATGTGCGCCAGCTTCGAGTGCCTTTCTGGCTACTTCAGCTTTGTAAGTATCTACAGATAATGGAATGTGCGGTGCGATACGATGGATGGCCTGAACGACCGGAATGACCCGAGCCAGCTCCTCTTCCACACCTACTGGATCATGACCGGGACGGGTAGACTCCCCGCCAATGTCAATGATATCGGCTCCATCTTCCACCAGCTTCAATGCATGTAAAACAGCAATCTCCGGGTTATAATGTAATCCTCCATCGGAAAATGAATCCGGGGTCACATTCAGTATACCCATGATCTGTGTGGAATGTCCGAGTGTAAGCTCGGCATCCCCCATTCGGTAACTACGTTGATAAAGGGTCGGTATGTTCACTTGATCCCTGCTTTCTGTCTATAATCGTGCAACAGCAAAGCTGTTATGGACCTGGGCTGCGTCAAGGGAACCGAAAAATGATTCGTTGTTCCTCCCGGCTCCAACAACAAATCCACGGGCCGTATTTCTTGTATAGAGTTGGTCATAAAAATTTCATCAGCCTGTTTCAACTCGTCCCAGCGGTACAGGCCCTGCTCACAAGGAATGTCTCGCAGATGCGCCAGCTCCAAAATGAATTCACGCGTAATGCCTGGCAGAATCCCTGTAGACAAGTCAGGTGTATACAGCGTATTATTCCGCACAAAGAACAGATTGCTGACCATTCCCTCTGCCAGGAAACCATTGGCCGTAAGCATCATTCCTTCAGCCTTATAACGGACAGCTTCGGCATACTGCTGAAGTTCCCGTTTCGCAAGAATATTATTCATATAATGGAGCGACTTCAAGCGAACCTCACCCTCTGGAGTGTTTCTGGGGATTCGCAACAACTGAAGCGCCGATGGGGAAGTCGATTGCCCAATTTGTGTATTGGTAGAGGGCAACGGCTTGGCAAACAAAATATGGTTGGGACGCGTATAGTCACCCGTCGGCAATCCTAGCACCTCTTCACCCGCTGATACGGTGTAGCGGATGTAGGCTTCATCCAACCCATTTGCCACCATCAGATGCTGGATGTGTTTCGTAAGCTGCTCCTCATCAGGTTGAAAAGGAATGCCGAGCATTCGGCAGCCTTCCTGTAGTCGATGCAGATGCCGATCCAGCAAGAATGGGGCGCCCTTGTAGGTGCGGAATGTTTCAAACAAGCCCATTCCGTATAAAAAGCCGTGATCACTTACGTGAACCACGGCTTTTGCGGCTTCCGTGAGGACGCCGTTGACTCCGATATATTTCATGAATCAAACGCCTACCTTGCGTTTTAGGAAATTGCGTAACAGCTGATGCCCGTAATCCGTAATAATGGATTCTGGATGGAACTGAACTCCTTCTACGGCAAATTCTTTATGCCGCAAACCCATAATTTCACCTTCTGCGGTTTCAGCGGTAATCTCTAGACACTCAGGTAGACTCTCGCGCTCTACCAGCAATGAGTGATACCGGGTTGCTGTGAACGGAGAAGGCAAGCCTTCAAATACTGACGTATTGTGATGAAGAATCGGTGAGGTTTTACCGTGCATGAGTCGTTCAGCCCGGATAACCTTACCGCCAAAAGCCTGTCCGATGGCCTGATGGCCGAGGCAAACGCCAAAAATCGGAATGCGACCTTTAAAATGGCTGATCACATCCAGTGATATCCCCGCCTCATTCGGCGTGCATGGACCCGGCGAGATCAAAATATGCTCTGGTGCCAGCTCTTCTATGCCTTTCACATCAATCTCATCGTTCCGTTTTACGATTACTTCTTCGCCAAGTTCACCCAAATACTGAACAAGATTGTACGTAAACGAATCATAATTATCAATCACCAAAATCATACGACTCACCCTCCTGTGATACCGCTTCTGCTCAAAGCGGCTTCTTCTTCACCACATTGTACCGCCTTCATGACAGCTTTGGCCTTGTTCCGACATTCCCGATATTCCCTGTACGGGTCTGAATCAATGACGATCCCCGCACCTGTCTGTAAATAGGCAGTGCTGCCTTTAACAGCTAGTGTTCTTATTATAATATTTAATTCCATATTACCGTTATAGTCAATCCATCCAAGGGACCCAGTATAAGGCCCCCGCCGGACAGGCTCTAATTCTTCGATGATTTCCATCGTGCGCACCTTGGGTGCCCCGGTAATGGTTCCGCCTGGAAAAGTAGCCGCAATTACATCTATAGCTGTACGACCTGAGGCTAACTTCCCCTCCACCTGAGAAACCAAATGCATAACGTGCGAATAATACTCGACAGTCAGCAGTTCAGGTACATGCACCGATCCGTATTCGGCAATCCGTCCGATATCGTTACGCTCCAGATCGACGAGCATAATATGCTCGGCGCGTTCTTTTTCGCTTGATAGAAGCTCCGCTGCCATAGCGGCATCTTCGTCCGGTGTTAGCCCCCTTCTTCTCGTACCTGCAATAGGTCGGGCGCTCACACGTCCATCCTCCAGCTTCACCAACAATTCTGGCGATCCACTGACGATCCGTAAATCCGGCATACGCAGCATACCCATATAAGGGGATGGATTCAGCAGACGAAGCCATTCATATATATTCTCAGGAAGGGCTGCAAGCGTACGTTGCTGACGAATCGACAAGTTAACCTGGAATACATCCCCTTGGGCAATATATTCCTGCACACGTCTTACGGCCTGTTCAAAATCTTGTTGGCTGAATGCCGCTGTCCAACCTTCAGATTCTTGATGAGCAGCCTCTAATCCTTTTTCGGACAGCCGAGCACAACGGCGAGGATGAGCTGGATCAGTCTCTCCCGCATGTATGATGTTCTTCCACTGAGTCAGCATGCGTTCTGCACGTTGGACCGCTTCGGCATAAAGTTTGCCAAGTATCGATATGGTCTCATCCACCATAAGCTCATTAGCCAAATCAGTCTGGCTACTGAATTCACCGGAGCGGGCAGGATTGGGCATATGAACAGCACAATATATGCAGGATTTTTCGTGATCATAAATCCATAACTCATTCACCCTCATCCATACATAATCAGGTATGCCCGTATCGTCTGCAGCTTGAGATGGCAAACGCTCCAACGAGCGAGCTACATCGTATCCAAGATAACCCGCAAATCCTCCAGAGAAAAAGGGCATGCCAGGTACACGCGGTGCACGGTAAGGAGCGATCCAGTTGTTCATGACTTTCAAAGGTTGACCATGTATATCTCCATGCTTCCCACTTTGCAAGTCAGTCCAAACTGCATGTTCTCCCTTGCCTTCCAATACAGCAACCGGATTTAAGGCCAGATAGGTGTACCTCCCACCTTTAGCGCTCTCCAGCAAAAAGGCATATGGCGACGAATCCTCCCAAGCCTTCCGCCACGATGACGGTAGCCCTCCCACGGGTAATGGGTACTCAGCGATATAGGGAAGTATGCTCCAGCCTTCCTCCTGCCAAACCTGCCACTGCGCCTCCGTCACTCTAGCTGTCGATTTCATCAGTGTGTGCTTCCCCTTCCCAACTTTTCAATAAGTCTACATTCTCTCCTTAAAAAGAAACCCCCACTCCCCTGCAACAGGGAAATGAGGGAATCCTTACGTATAGTATACACAATTACGACATAATTACAGCTCGAAATTGTACAGTGGTGTACTCAGGTAACGTTCTCCATTACTTGGAATAATGACAACGATCCGTTTACCCTTGCCCAATTGCTTAGCAAGTTTCAAAGCCGCATGGACAGCCGCGCCAGATGAAATACCGGACAAAATGCCCTCTTCCTTGGCCACTCTACGTGCTACCTCGAAAGCTTCGTCGTTTTCTACATGAATAATTTCATCATAGATATCACGGTTTAAAATTTCAGGAATAAAGTTGGCACCCAACCCTTGGATCTTGTGGGGTCCTGGCTTACCGCCTGCTAACAGCGGGGAAGAGGCAGGTTCTACGGCCACAACTTTAATATCAGGGAATTCTTTCTTAAGCACTTCACCGGCTCCAGAAATGGTTCCGCCAGTACCTATTCCCGCTATAAAAGCGTCCAGAGTTCCGCCAATGGAATGAATGGCTTCCACAATCTCAGGACCGGTCGTTTCACGGTGAATTTTGATATTAGCTTTGTTCTTGAACTGCTCAGCAGCAAAATAATCCGGATTTTCACTCAGCAATTCTTCCATTTTCTTAACGGACCCGTTCATGCCTTCTGATCCTGGTGTTAACACAAGTTCGGCTCCATAAGCGCGCAACAAATTACGACGCTCTATGCTCATCGTTTCTGGCATAACGATGACTGCCTTATAGCCCTTCGCAGCAGCAACCATAGCCAAGCCGATTCCTGTATTACCGCTAGTTGCTTCAATAATGGTACCGCCTGGCTTAAGCAGACCTTCACGTTCAGCTTCTTCTACCATACTAATCGCAATACGGTCTTTTACACTGGAGCCTGGGTTCTGATATTCCAGTTTCAAATAGATTTCAGCGCTATCTTCCGGTACGATCCGGTTGAGGCGAACGAGGGGGGTTTCCCCGATAAGTTCGGTGATGTTATTAACAACTTTAGCCATGATAATTCCTCCCTGACTGTAGATGATATATTAAAAAATGCGAAATCATATTGTAGATCAATCTTAGTCAATCACTTTAATTTTGTACCGTTCATTTAATTTCCGATAAAAATAGTGGGTTTTATACGCTAATCATAACAATCTTCAATTCCAATGTCAATACGAGTGAGTAAGCTGCGATGCTGTCAACCCGCGTTATCAGCATCGCGCTTCCTTCAAACCAATGTTCTTTCACTACGTTACAGAGAAGCGGAGGATGCATTCTTTCCAGATAAAATACGCGCTCCATACTTATCACGCAGACTCTTCTCAACCTCTTCCAAAGGAGCGGCTTGTGCAAGCGCAAGAGATCGACGAATTTGCTGCCGGATCTGCTGCTTATCCGGAGAATTCTTCAACCGGACATCCTGTACATAAATGACAGCATAGCCATCGTTAACAGAGATTGGACCCGCAACATCCCCAGAGCTTAGCTCTCTCGCCGCCTTCATAATCGCCTCCGGTTGCAATGGATCATATTCATCCACCCATCCCAGCTGTCCACTGCTATCTTTGTCGAAAGGCTTACCTGAATGCTCTTGAATCAGCACATCGAAGCTCTCCCCCTGCTTAACCCGGTCTAGCAACGCTTCTGCTTCCTCCGCATTATCCACATAAAGAGCTGTCAATTGGATCTGCTTACCGACGGCAAATTCCTCGGGATGCTGCTCCCAATACTCGTCAATCTCAGCTTCCTGAACTTGAATACCCTGCGTAGCTATTTTCTCCAAACCAATCCGGTATTCCGCTTCATTCCGCAAGTCAACCGGATCTAAGCCAAACTGTCGCTGCATTTCATCAAAGTAGGTATGATCTGATTCATACCCTTTACTATCCTGCTCCAGCACCTGCTGTAAATCCTCTTGGGTGATCTTGATACCGAGACGCTTGGTTTCAGCCTGCACGGCTTTACGATTCAACATTTGCAACAGCGTATTGGTTCCATATCGCTTTTTCAGTTCCGCTACCCACTGTTCCTCCGATATGCCTTCCTGACCCATCTCCGCCACAGTATGATCGCCGTCATCCTTGCTTACATCACCCGGCTTTGGCAGCCCCCGAAGCATGATAAGACCACCCAAGGCGGCGACGCTAACGGTCAGAATAATGACAGCTGTCCATAATCCCTTTTCCCGTGTAGTCATCGCTTGCACCGCCCATCCGGTTAGGCTTTGGCTTGATCTAACAGATTTTGCAGCTCATCTTTATTAAACTGATAAGCCTCATTACAAAAGTGACATACGACCTCAGCCTGTCCTTCTTCCTCAATTAACTGCTCTAATTCGCTTTCTCCCAAACTGATCAATGTTTTTTCCACGCGCTCACGTGAACACTCACATTGAAAATGGATATCCAATTCATCGAGAATCCGAACGTCCGGCAACATCCAGCGCAGCATTTCATCAAGTTCCAACCCTTGATCCAGCAAAGCGGTAACGGGCGGAATGGAGCTGACTGCATTTTCGATCGCAGTTATCTCATCATCATTCAAGCCTGGAAGCAATTGAATAATAAATCCACCGGCCACAATAACCGAGTTATCAGTATCTACCAGCACACCCAAGCCCACCGCTGACGGGGTCTGCTCCGATTTGGCAAAATAATAGGTAAAGTCCTCACCCAGTTCACCGGAAATAATCGGAGTACTGCCGCGATACGGTTCTTTTAACCCCAAATCCTTGATGATATGAATGAACCCCTCTGTACCTACAGCACCCGCTACATCCAGTTTGCCCATACTATTGCTCGGCAAATGCACATGTGGTTCAGTAACATAACCTCGCACTTCCCCTACAGCATTGGCATCAACGACGATTTGCCCAATCGGTCCATCACCTTTAACTTGAATGGTTAATCGCTCTTTGCCTTTTAGCATAGAACCCATAATAGCTCCTGCTGTGAGGGTTCGCCCCAAAGCAGCGGTAGCCGTTGGATACGTATCATGTCTTCTCCGCAATTCCTCTACCAATTGAGTTGTCCGAACAGCAAAAGCTCTAACCCTCCCATCCATGGCTGTGCCACGAATAAGTCGATCCTGCTTATTTTCCATATTGATATCCTCCCCTATTCTCCAGGACAGCTATGCTGCTTATTTTCGTTAGTATTGCTCATCATTGAAGCATAATTTCCTACTATATAAACAACCTGCATCGACAGATCACGCGAATTGTTCAAAAACGTAACATATTTCAGTATAGACGAAAAACGCCGCTAATCCAAACCGATAAGATCATCGGTTGGACGCAGCGGCAGCTTATATCCACTTTTTTATTCAGCGTTACGTTGGTAAATGATACGTAATCCTTCGAGCGTCAACATCGGCAACACTTTCTGAATGCTCTCTGTCTCTGATGCGATTAGCTCTGCAAGACCTCCGGTAGCAATAACCGTAGGCTCCGCCTGCATTTCTTCCTTAATGCGCCTCACAATGCCATCCACTTGCCCAGCATAACCGAAGATAATCCCAGCTTGCATGGCATGAACCGTATTACGACCAATAACCTTTTTGGGTTTCTCCAACTCGATGCGGGGCAGCTTGGAAGCCCGTTGATACAGTGCCTCTGTCGAAATCCCGATACCCGGTACAATTACACCACCCAGGTAGTTTCCCTTATCGTCAATACAATCAAACGTCGTCGCGGTTCCAAAATCCACCACAACCAGCGGCCCGCCGAACCGTTCGACAGCCGCAACAGCGTTCACGATCCGATCCGCACCTACTTCACGCGGATTCTCATAACGCAGGTTAAGACCGGTCTTGATTCCCGGTCCGACGATTAACGGCGTTTTGCCTATGTATTTATCGCACATTTCTTCTAATACACGGACCAATGGCGGAACGACAGAGGAAATAATAACTCCTTGGATGTCATCCTTTAATACGCCACCCATACTAAAAAGATTATGTATGAGTACGCCGTATTCATCTGCGGTTGCCTGTCTGGAGGTACTTATCCGGTAATGGTGCAACAGCTCCCGCCCTTCGTACATCCCCAGAACAATATTGGTATTACCTACATCCACTACAAGAATCAATGGGTGTCACCTATCTTTCTTTGCGTTAAGGTCAAGGCTGATATCCAGACTATGAAAAGAGTATGTCAGCCTGCCTACAGAAATCACATCTACGCCACTCTCAGCCATCTCACGCACTGTATCCAGCGATACATTGCCCGAGGCTTCTGTTTTGACATGTGGTGCCCGTTCCCGAATGAACCGAACGGCTTCCTTCATATCTGGGGCAGACATGTTATCCAGCATAATGATATCCGCCCCAGCTTCCAGGGCTTCCTGCACTTGTTTCATGTTTTCCGTCTCTACTTCAATCGTCATCGTATGCGGTATATTAGCACGCGCTCGACTCACAGCTTGTTCAATCCCACCTGCGCCCTTAATATGATTATCCTTAATCATAACAGCATCGTACAGGCCAAAGCGATGATTCGAGCCACCGCCTACACGAACAGCATACTTCTCCAGCAGCCGATGTCCTGGTGTTGTTTTGCGTGTATCCACCAAGCGGGTGGACAAACCATGCAATTGATCTATAAAAGCTCGAGTCCGCGTGGCAATGCCAGACATTCGTTGGAGCAAATTTAACGCCAGTCGCTCTCCAGTCAAAATCGCATGGGTACTTCCATTTACTTCAGCCAAAACGCTTCCCTTTTCAATCCACTGTCCATCGGTCACCAGCGGAGTAAACGACAAGGAAGGGTCCACTACCTGAAATACAAGGGCAGCCACGGGTAAACCCGCAACTACGCCGCTCTCCTTGGCATGAATGACAGCTTTGGATTGGTGGCCCTGCTCAATCGTCCAGCGCGTGGTCACATCACCAGAGCCTGTATCTTCTCGCAGCCAGCTGCGAATTTGTGCCGTCAGTTCCTCCTGATATCCACTAAACTCTCCATAAAGCTCGCTGTTAGATGTCATGAACGTACTCCTCCGTTATCCCTTGATCACGTCGCTGCTGAACATGCTTTCGCCAGGCGCTATCATCTGTCTCAGGAAAATCCTCGCGATAATGCGCTCCCCGGCTCTCCTCACGCAGTAACGCACCATCTGTTACTAATAAAGCACATGTGAGCAAATTGGCAAATTCGATCTCTTCCCGGCTAGCGATCACAGCCTCGAAAATAGGCAATTGCCCTTGCAGCTCATCTAATGCTGCTTGCAGCCCCTCGCCGTGCCGACGAACTCCAGCATAACGAACCATTACTTCTTGCAGCTTATGCCGTTGCTCCGTGACGGATGAAGCCGGGAACTCTGTGCGGTTATCGCTATAAGATATCAACGTATGGCCGACCAGCGGTGGCAATGAATGCAGTCGCTCAATAATCCTGCTGGCGAATACAATAGCTTCAGATAATGAATTGCTCGCAAGACGATTAGCTCCGTGAACACCTGTAGAAGAGGTCTCCCCGCAAGCGAATAAACGCGCAATGGAGCTTTCCCCGTGTAAATTGGTCTGAACACCACCCATCATATAATGGGCAGCAGGCGCAATGGGAATCCAGTCTGTCGTCATATCCAAACCAAATGACAGACATGTCCGATAAATAGTTGGAAAACGTCGCTTCACCCGCTCAGGCGGCTCATGCGTAATATCCAAGTATACAAACGCAGCTTGGGTGCGTTCCATCTCATGAATGATAGCACGAGCTACGATATCTCTGGGTGCAAGCTCCTGCCGTGAATCATACTTGTCCATGAAGCGTTCTCCGTGAATATTGCGTAACACGGCTCCCTCTCCCCGTACAGCTTCGGAAATTAGAAACCTTGGAGCGCCCGGATGGCACAACGCCGTAGGATGAAACTGTATGAATTCCATATCCCGGACAATCGCCCCAGCACGATACGCCATAGCAATACCATCCCCGGTTGCAATATCCGGGTTGGTCGTATAACGGTATAATTGCCCGCTACCTCCTGAGCACAAAATCGTTGCATTAGCAGTGATATACGACCTTTCCCCACCTGGCTTTTGGACGAGGGCCCCAATACACTCACCATGCTCAGTCAGCAGGTCGATGACCATGCACTCTTCCCACACTTCGATACCGGGATGAGCAGCAACCTGCTTTGACAACGCACGAACAATTTCATAACCCGTAGCGTCCCCATTCGCATGCAGAATACGCCGATGGCTATGCGCTCCTTCCCGTGTCAATGCTAGTTCACCATCCACACGATCAAAAGCCGTTCCCATACGTATTAACTCTTGAATACCACCTGGACCTTCATGGACAAGCGTTCTGACCGCCTCAGGTTCGCACAAACCTGCACCAGCAATCAGGGTGTCCTGCATATGATAAGCAGGTGTATCCTCATCCGATGTGACAGCAGCAATGCCGCCTTGAGCATAACGTGTGTTGCTTTCCATCAAAGTCTTCTTGGTGATCAGCAACACTTTCCGATTCTCTGCAGCCTTAATGGCTGTATATAAGCCCGCAATGCCCGAGCCGATAATTAACACGTCGGCTTCCAATCGGGTCAATTCCGCTACATCAAAATCAACTAGATATCTTGGAATCATGACTTCACCTGATTTCACAGAAGAATAGCGCACACCATAGGTTCTACAGTATGCGCTCACGTATATGTTCAAAATAATAGAAAGTCGATTGCAGCAGCTGTTGGCTTTTATAAGCTAAGAAGACGACAGCCGTTTATTTAACAATAAATGTACACAACGTTCCGGTGTCTGTCAAATCACGTTAGCAATAATCTTCCATTTAAAAAGCTCCGGAAAACCAATAATACCTGGTTCCCCGGAGCTTGCATATAAGCTTATTCAACTATCCATTGAATGATTAGGTTGTTGTCGGTGGAGTACCACCGGAGTTGCCCGAATTGTTATCATCCTCTGGCTTTTGCAGATTAGGGATATCATTCGGTTGATCTGTTGTATTCTTAGGCTCTTCATCCTTACCTTGAATACGTACACGGACGTCTCCAATGTTGTCGATCACAGGCTCACCGTTTTCCGGTGTTCCTTCTCCTTCAGTCGTGCCACCATCCAAAGAACCTGTCTCAATCAAACGTTTGATTTGTTCAAGTTCCAAGGTTTCTTCTACCAGCAAGGTTTGAGCAATCAAATGAACCTCTTTGGAATACTTGGTCAGGAGTTCTCTAGCACGCTCATAAGATTCAGTGATGAAACGATTCATCTCCTGGTCAATCTGATAAGCAATCTGATCACTGTAGTTCTGCTCATGACCGATATCGCGTCCAAGGAATACTTGGCCTTGTGAAGTACCGAACTGCATCGGACCAAGTTTCTCACTCATACCATATTCTACGATCATGCTACGTGCGATGCTTGTTGCTTGTTGGAAGTCGCTATAGGCTCCTGTTCCGATCTCACCAATGAACAGTTCCTCGGATACGCGTCCACCCAACAATCCAGTGATTTTGTCCAGCAATTCCTGCTTAGTTGTCAGCATGCGGTCTTCCTTCGGAAGCATGATGACATATCCGCCTGCACGTCCACGTGGAATAATCGTTACCTTGTGAACCATGTCGGCATTTTCCAAGAAGAAACCAATAATCGTATGGCCTGCTTCATGATAAGCAACAATTCGTTTCTCGCGGTCACTGATTACGCGGCTGCGTTTTTCTGTACCTACGATAACACGGTCGATGGCTTCATCTACTTCTCGCATCGAAATATCCCTGCGGTTACGACGAGCCGCCAACAAGGCAGCTTCGTTCAACAGATTTTCGAGATCAGCGCCTGTAAAGCCTGTTGTACGTTTCGCAATTACGTCCAATTTAACATCCTTCGTTAACGGCTTGTTGCGAGCATGTACATACAATACTGCTTCACGGCCTTTAACATCTGGACGGTCAACCGTAATTTGCCGGTCAAAACGTCCTGGACGAAGCAACGCCGGGTCTAGAATATCCGGACGGTTTGTAGCAGCTACGATGATAATACCTTCGTTTGCGCCGAATCCATCCATTTCTACGAGCAATTGGTTGAGCGTCTGCTCACGTTCATCATGTCCGCCACCCAATCCAGCGCCACGTTGACGTCCAACGGCATCAATCTCATCAATGAAAATGATACAAGGTGCGTTCTTCTTAGCGTTCTCGAACAAATCGCGAACACGGGAAGCACCGACCCCGACGAACATTTCTACAAAATCAGAACCTGAGATACTGAAAAACGGTACTCCAGCCTCGCCTGCAACAGCTCTTGCCAAGAGTGTTTTACCCGTACCTGGAGGGCCCACTAACAGAACACCTTTCGGGATACGAGCGCCCACAGCTGCAAACTTGCGTGGGTCCTTCAAGAATTCTACGACTTCGACAAGCTCCTGCTTCTCTTCGTCAGCCCCTGCCACGTCCTCGAACGTAACCTTCTTCTTCTCTTCGTTATACAGACGGGCTTTGCTCTTGCCGAAGTTCATAACTTTGCCGCCACCGCCCTGTGCCTGATTAAACAGGAAGAAGAACAACAGGAACATGATCACCAAAGGAATGATAGAAGTCAAAAACGTCAGCCAGATGCTTTCGCCTTCCATTTTCTTCTGTACATATTCAAACCCGTTCGTTTCGCTGGCATTTACCAGTTCACTTAGTGCTTGATCCGTTGGTGGAACATATACGGAAAAATTGGTCGATTTAGCATTAGCCGGCTGCTTCTTATATGCACCGGTTACAAGATAGGCGTAACCGTCAAATTGGACCGTTACTTTAGAGATGTTATTAGCTTTAACCTCTTGCCGTAATTGGTCATATCTAGGGAGATCGGAGGCTTCGTTACTGTTACTAACAAACTGAACGATACCCACCACAACTAAAAAAAGAATCAAATAAAAACCAGAATTCCGGATGAACCGATTCATCCCCTACCTCCTCTCGAGACACTTAAGTTATTTTACCATAGCCTGTAAGTCCTTCTCAACAAAGGGCCTTATTTAGTCCTAGGACTGGAGGCTGAGATTAGCTGGTATAGATTTCCGGCTTCAAAATCCCTATGTATGGGAGGTTCCGGTAGTGCTCGGCATAGTCCAGACCATAGCCGACAACAAACGAATCTGGAAGCGTAAATCCAGTATAATCTGCTTCAAGATTAACCGTCCGGCGTGCAGGCTTGTCGAACAAGGTTACGACACATACCGAATTGGCATTACGATTCTTGAGCAGTTCAATCAAATGTGTCAGCGTCAGGCCGCTGTCGATAATATCTTCGACAATCAGAACGTCGCGTCCTTCCACAGATGCGTCCAAATCCTTAATGATTTTGATGATACCTGAGGATTTTGTGGACGCTCCATAACTTGATACAGCCATGAAATCAAGCTCCAATGGCACTGTAATGGATTTAACCAAATCAGCCATAAAGATAAACGCACCTTTCAGTACGCAAATCACCAATGGATTTTTCCCTTCATATTTTACGCTGAGCTGTGCACCCAATTCCTTAATTTTACTCTGAATTTCTTCTTCGCTGATCAATATTTCCTGAATATCATTTTGCAACGGTGTAAACCTCCTAAGTTTATACTATGAAAGCCGTTCCTGTGCAATTACCGGTGCCCCGGACTCTCTCGTCTTTGCCATGACATATATATAACCGAAGACGTGTGCTCTTGCACCGCGGCATGTACAGAACGTCGTACGCCCGGAATCCAGAGAATAGCTCCAGAGTGGTCGCAGACGATGGGAATAACGGAACGCATTGAAGGAGGTATTTTTTCATTAATAAAAATATCTTTAACCTTTTTTCTTCCGTTTAATCCCATTACATACATGGTATCTCCAGGTAATCGCGAGCGTACAGTCAAAGGCAGACTCAATTGATCTGCGTCGAACCACGCTTCCTCCTTATTGGCCGGATGATCCCCATCCAAATAGGAAGCCCTTCGCCACCGGAGTATACCACCTGCCTCAGGCAACTCTAGCTCACCGGAAATAGGCAATACACTTAGTCCATAGCACCATTCGCCCATAACGACTTGCGTACGGTCAAACAAAACCGCTTGGTCATATTCGCGGACTCCAACCGCACCGCCTCCCAAATCCAAACTCCATGTAGACGATGCCTCTTGGAGAAGTCTTAGTCGAACGGTCTCAATTTTACGAAAATCAAAATTTTCACTGTCCGAAGGCAGATAATTTAATATTAGTTTAATCAACCTCCGTTGTAAAGCAACGGGTAGCTTACGGTATGAAGCGATGGGAAACATGTACCTGCCATTATCCAAGCTCACCATTTTCTCGTATGCTGACAGCGTAGATGCCTCCATAAAGTCATTTTCGTCAGCCATCGTTTCGGCCAGCCGGTTTAGAGACGGTGTCAGTCGCTCATTATATTGCCCCAAAAAAGGAAGCACATCCATGCGAATGGCGTTACGGCGGTATTTGGACGATAAATTAGTGCTGTCTATCACGTAAGAAAGACCATACAAGTTACAAAACTCAATCAGGTCAGCCTTGTACATACGTAGCAGCGGGCGAATGAGTTGCACATTTTTTTCATTGCGTGCCAAACGCATACCCGCCAAACCTGCTGGGCCGCTACCACGCAGCAAGTGCAAAAGAACCGTTTCAGCTTGATCGTCGCCGTGGTGAGCCATTGCAATATGCTGTGCTTCCCACTTTGTAGCCATATCATGTAAAAAGCTGTAGCGCAGCTCGCGTGCTGCTTCCTGTGGTCCCTTCCCACTCTCCTTCATATAAGCGGGTACATCAACCCGAGTCATTTCAAATGGAAGTTCTAGCTTTCGAGCAATATTGCGTACCACTTCAGCCTCCGCATCCGATTCCTCTGGTCTGAATCCATGATGAACGTGAGCGCAGACGAGTTGTAAAGGCATATGTATAACGGATATTTCATGTAAAATGTGCAAAAGGGCCACCGAATCCGGCCCACCGGATACAGCAACCACAATGCGGTCTCCGGGGCTCCACAGTGAATGATCTCGCGCCAAGGCGAGCACTTCCTGTACAACACCGGTCGGTTTTGTTGTTCCCATTCCCGACCCTCTTTTCTCCCTACCGTAAAAATGATGATCATCTGTTATCTTATGTAAGTCATGCTGCTACCTTAACGCAATCCAGAGCGCTCCGGCAAGCAGCAAAAGCGATACCGTGAAAGCATATCCCAGCCAGCGTGGATTCCCTCTTTTGACCGACGATTGCCTGACATGTGCGGAAGCCAAACGTGACCAAGATCGGGCCGCTGCACGAGTATCGGAATATTCTCCACGCACAGCACCCAGTAGCCATTCGGCATAGGGGCGTAATACACGGCTGCGGCGAATGATGACCGTCAATTCTGCCGTATTACGCAACTGTGGCAGCCTGCTGGCAGCCGCCTTTAACGATTCGCTCTCCAATATATGAATCGTTAGAAGAGCGAAGGCAAACAGGTCATACTGGGAATCGGCATTTCGGCTGCCAGCATTCCAAAATCCCCTGTCATACCATTCTGTAAATTGTTTAACACTCCGGCCAGCAAGAGACACCCCACCGTAGTCAATTAATTCAGCCTCTCCATAGGCATTGACCAAAATATTCTGCGGCTTCAGGTCGCCAAACACCCACCCTGCCTGATGGAGATCCGCCAGACGATTCAGTATACCGGTTCCAGCCACGCCATACCATTCCGGCCCTTTGGCTGCCACAAAGCGATGAAGTGGATCACCCTTAACGTACCGCATAACATAAAAGGGTATCTCTCCGCTGTGTAACACTACATCATCCACCTCAAACAAAAAGGAAGGATTTCCATTTCGCTGGAGGGCGGCCTGAGTGCCCTGAGACTGCAATGTGGTCAGCACATTAATCTCCGATTGCAGATCAAGCGTGTTCTTCCCCATTTTCAGAGCAAATTGCCGATCGGCCTGTGCTTCTTTTACCAAATATACAGTTCCGTTCGCTCCCCGGCCCAGCAAGCGCTGGATGACATAGCTGCTCCGCTTCCACTTGCCCTTGATGACCGTTCCGGGTGCAAGAACGGGATCAGACGACGTAGTCACCGAGCATCCCTTCTCCTTTGCCATAGGATTCTTCCAGATCTTTCTGTTCTCCTAGTGTAACATATCGGTAATAATCAATCACTTGTAAAATGGCAGGACCTGTCGGCGTCGCCCCTTTCATCCGCAAGCGTCCAAATATCGATTTGATCTGGTTAAGCTCAGAGGTCCAACCGATATCCATGACTGCGTCTTCTCCCATTTTGCCGCCCGGAAAATGAAATACCGATAGACGGCTGTGTCCGCTTCTCGACTGCAAGCTGAGCAGCAAATCGCGAATGCTGTCCTCTACAGCAGGCAGCTTGGGCTTCATGCTCGCACTTGCATCAATGAGCAAGGCAATCTCCAGGGTGCTTGTTTCTGTCAGCTCGTCCATCACCTCAACTACTTGGGCTCGTTTTGCCGGAGGAAGTTCACCGATATGTTTGGCGCCACCCTCGCCCAAAATGTGCGTTAACTCTCTATTAACCGCCTGCTGAATGGTTTGAACCACCGTTTTGCGCGTCATCATCTGCATGGTCTGTGCCAACTGCTTCGTCCCAACGATTTGGCTAAACCCTCCCCCTGCTTTAGCAATTTCTTGAATCTCCGCGCTGCCAAGCTCGCCAATAGTTCCATAATCTATGACTCCGGCGACATTCACTGTAATACCTTCCCGTAGAGCTTGGGCAGCCGCCATGACTGGACTAACACCTACATTTGAGCACCCGTCTGTAATGATCAAAATTTGCTTCATCGTTTTTTGACCTCCGCTTCCTCTTAATCTATTCCGATAGATTCTATCTTTGCCTAATCCGGAACGATTCAAACGAAGGATGCGGATTTTTAAAAAACGAATAAGGAATTTCCCGGGCAATGTCGGATTAGCTCACCGTCCGTGGACGTTCCAACCACCTCATGCCAGGTACATGGAGAGTTGCCCATTCTGGGCGGAAGTGATCTATTTTACTAACGACTACTGTCATATCGTCATAGATTTGATTTTGTTGGTATCGAATAACCCTTTCTAGTAAACAGTCGGCCAACTGCTGAGGATCTTCGCTTTCAATTTCCTGAATCATGCGTTTCATCCATATTTCCTTATTAACCGCATAACCCGGTGAGTCGTATATACCGTCTGTAATCATAATGAGAATATCACCCGGCTGGAGCTGCAGGGATACCAAATCAATTTCAATATCCTGTATAATGCCAATCGGCAAATTGCTGGCAGATACGGGAATGACCTCCTCTCCTCTTTTAATAAAGCTTGGCGTAGACCCAATTTTCATAAAGGTTGTCTGGGCCGTATACTGATCAATCAGCGCCATATCGACCGTAGCATACATTTCCTCAGGTGATCGCAGCATCAGGACAGAGTTAACCGACTTGATCGCCAATTTTTCGTCCATACCCGATTGCAGTAATTCCTCCAAAATGTTAAGTGCTGCACTGCTCTCTTGCTGCGCGCGCTCTCCGTTTCCCATGCCATCGCTTAAGGAGACTGCAAAAGTCCCGTTCCCTAGCTCCATCATGCTGTAGCTGTCTCCTGAGAAAAAATCGCCTCCTTTGGCGGCGCTAGCTACCCCTGTAGCAATCTCATACGTTTTAGCAGAGCCGAACATGACTGTAGCCAAGCCTTGGCGGCGATCTGCCTCCGTTTCGCGCATCACAGCTATATGCTCGTCCAGTATGTCCGACAGCAGTGGAGCAATGATTTTCCGACATTCATCAAATCCCCTTGTATAGGCATGGACAATCTCAATTTCTACCTGACCTGCATCCAGATTAATAATCTCAATAGATTGGATGGACAAGCCCAGTCTATCAAGAGCCTCCCGTATTTGCTCCTCCTGCCGATGCATGGTCTGCCCTTCCCGCTGAATTTCTCGCGCTAAATCCTCCATGATTTGTGATACGCCCGATAGCTGGTCAGCAACAAGCTGACGACTATCGTATACTTGGCGCTTCCACTGCATATTATGTTGGTAGAGGCTATACTGCTGCTTCATCACTTGCAGGACAGCGCCCGTTTTAGCACATGCCTTACTCCATTGCGGGGGAATCTGTTCCGGCTCCAAATCCGGGTTATCCTCAATGGCGCTCATCATTTCAGTCATATACTGATGGGTTTGCATGAACTTGCCGTCCCAGCACTGCTCACACTTGAAGCAGGAGGCACATGTCCCTTCGGCCACCGCATTCATAAAGTGTTCGATTTCACCATCCGACTTCGCGCCCTCACTCGCAGATATCTGGTGAAAGCTGCGGGATAACTGACTGAATACACGGGAAAACTTCGTTACCCGCTCTGCGGTGAGATCGCGAACCCTTTTGGCATATTCATGCTGATATTTAGCATGGTCCTGCGTACCGGGAACATAGGTAGAAACCGCTTTAAAGAAACTTTTTGGGGTCATTAAAAATAATAGAATCGCCGCACAGCTCTCCCAGGTTGACGTCAGCACGTCCCCGGTCCCATCCAAATAGATCGTCAGAATGGAGGAGCCTAGCAGCATCCCAAGCGCAACAGCACCTTTTTTCCCTTCACGCAGCATCCCTGCCAGCAAACCTGCAAAAGCGAGTAAACTCATCTGCACAATTGCAGACATATTGGCCAAGCTTAAAATTAAACCGGTAATTACACCGACCGATGCACCCAGCGAAGCACCTCCCACCAAAGCAAACACCAAGACCAAATATCGCGACAATACATGATCGACAGACAATGAATGAACAGTCCATCCTACTGCTCCCGTCATCACAGAGGCTAATAATATAATAAGACATAAAATTTCCTCATTTTTGAGCTGGCTTGTCTTCTTGCGGTACGTAAACAACGGTATGGCCTGTGTAAATACCAGCGTAAGCATAAAGCTGAGAACCGCATCCGTTCCCACAATGATAAGTTCATACCATGTGAAAGTTGGAGCCATCACGGCGTTAAATAAATTGACCATAAACACAGACAAGAAAACCATAAGCGGAGCATAGGATAGTTCCAGACGATCGAAGGTTCGTAACCCGCGATACAGGAGATAAAATACCAGTAGCTCACCACCAATCATAAATAACGATGGGTAAGGAGCTAACAGGCTGCCTAACACAACGGACACAGCTACAGGCAGCATCAGGTCACGCCGAAGGAACGTTATGACCGCAAAATAAGCGAGGGCAAAAGGAGAAAGCTCGTCCAAAATAGTGGCGCGTCCCAGTAGAACTCCCATAGCCGACAATAGCAGCATCCATCTTTGCGCTGTTACCCATTGCACCACTTTATGTGAATCCAGCCGTTTTCTGAGTCTGGAAGACCAACCTTCCGTACGCTCTTTGGATTTGGACTTTCTAGATTTTAACCCCGGAAAATGTACCACGTTCCATTTCTCCATCATGCGTCAGGCACCCCATTCATCAATTTGATGTTCCCATCTTAAACCGGAATGATTGAGAAAGTTTGTCAGAACCTCACGTCTTATTCCAAGAAATTTCCGACAAAAAAACGTTCTGCGCGAAAGGACAGAGCATCACCTTGAACATCAAGCTACGCCCGTATGGAAGCAGATGGAAGTTGCGTCTCTTAACTCCTTGCTTGACCTCTCTATGTCGTCCATCACTATGACCAAGACTAGCGATTTGCACAGAAGATAGACGGAAAACCGTTGGAGTTTGTCGGACGATTATGTCCTCACGACAAAAAAAACATTCGCTTTCCAGCACGAATGCTTCCTCGTCTTCATCAAAATTGCGAATCTCATAAAATACATGTATAACGATAACCGGATTTATCGCCCACAGCCATTGCATGTCGCATCTATTGTCGGTAGAACGCAAAAAAACCGTAGCAGTCTTTCGACTGTACGGTTTTCCGTGTATGGTTGATACGGTTGTCAAAGTGAATTAAACACGCTTCGCGCCGCGTCCCCCGCGTTTACCTTCGGTGTTCTTTTTCAGCGACGAAATGCGTTCCTCACTATCTTTCAGGAAGCGTGACATTTTATCCTCAAATGAAGGTTTACCCGGTGCAGGCTTGAAAGAACGGCCTCCACGATCGCGGTTGAAACCACCGCCACCACCACCGCGTCCTTGACTTGGACCTGAACCTCCACCGCCGAAACGGTCGCCTCCGCCTGGTCCTCCTGTACGCTCCGGTCTTGGAGCTCTTGGGGGACGGGCTTCACTTGCCGGCTTGTCAATCGTTTGCTTAATGGAAAGTCCGATTTTGCCATCTTTGTCAACATTAATGACTTTCACCGTCACGACATCATTAATCTTCAGGTGGTCGTTAACATCCTTAACATAGTTATCGGCGATTTCCGAGATGTGAACGAGACCCGTGACACCTCCAGACAAATCCACAAATGCTCCAAAATGCGTGATGCCTGTCACTTTGCCCTCTAACTTGGTGCCCACTTCAATTGCCATAGAATAAAATGATCCTCCCTTAAAATATACAACCGATTTTTTTGCAAAAAAATCCCGCTGTGGTGATTTGATTATACAAAATGGCGGAACCAAGGTCAACTAAGCATTGGCCCGATAATGTTCCTATTTCTGATCTCCGATGATTGGCGTCTCTTCCGGTTTGTAAAGACCGTACTTGCTTCTGGCAATCTCGCCAATGTACTCAGGGTCCTTGAGACGATTCACTTCGGTTTGAAGCTGTTGTTCCGTTTGTGTAGCAGCTTGCTTCTGCTTTTCCTTCTGGATGAGCTGTTCATTTCGATCGGCCATAATCATGCCTTGAGAAAAAAAGGTAAAAATTGCCCAACTACCAAAGGCGGCAAGCGATAGCAACCAAATCATGATTCGCCTGCGCCCGCCCGCGTTGGACTTGGACGTAGAAGATGAATGGCGATCTACAGACGAATTACGCATGATACTACCTCCTTCCAAACCATCTTTTCGCTGTGTTTTTCAGTCTGATACCCAGCTTTACGAGCGACTCTGGAGTCCCCCAGCGCGCTTTAAGTGGACCGATCAGCCATAGGATCGGCTTCCAAACCGGCATCAGGATGTATATCAGCATCCTTCCCAGGAACACAATAAGTGCCCATGTCCATCCGACTAGCTTGCGTAACAGCCGATACAGCGCTAACACCGGAAGAACAATCAGGATGCGCAGTATGCTGTTCACGATCAACGTCAGTCTGCGAACTATCTCTAATAACATTACCACAAAACGTTGGGTTGTAACACTAAAGGCCCAAAAATAGAGCCAAACCCCCAAAAGTAGTCCTAAAAAGACATAAAACCGCAGCTCACCGCGATTACTCGCGTATAGCACACGGAAAATAAACAAAGCCGAGGCCACCCAGTACAGCACGTCCAATATATGAACGCTCCAGCGGGCAAAATGAAAGCGGATGGACAGCACCCGGTAGCTGTCAAACACCACTCCCATGGCTATGCCCGACACCAGCATCCACGTTAACGTCAGCCATTGCGTGTAAGGGTTCATTTGAAGATCTTGCCGAATAGGCTTTTTCCGTTTTTAGCCGGGGCCCCGGGCTCCAGGTAGACGAGGGAAGTAATCAGACCTTCAATGGACAACAGTCCCTCTTCTAGGCTGAGGTTTTTGATATGTAAATGTTGTCCGCGAATGGTGAGATGGCCCAGCTCGGTCTGAAGCAAAAATTCTTCACTGTCAAAGCTCTCCACATTGCTGACGCCTGAAATATCGAGTTGCTTGCGGCTTTGCATGCGCAGATCATGGTGCTTCGACTTCCCTTGTTCAATCATGGCATGTACCCCTCCTTCTGTTCTTAGCTTATGAAGGGGGCCGTATGATTTAGAACCGCTTTTGCTGTTAATCAGCATATGATGGACGAAAACTCGTCATCTAAAGAAAAAAAGCATTCCTTCATAAAATAATGAAGGAATGCTTTCATGTACAGTTGTGAGAAAGTCAGATGTCTGCTTACCAGTTTAAACCATTGTCCCTGGCAATAGGCTCTTCCTTTACCAACGTGTACATACTTGCAGCCTCGTCCTTGCGTGTAGTGTCGGCGAGCCGTTCCACTCGCACGGTCACCAGCTTCTGGCCAAACTGGACGGTAATTTCATCGCCTACTTTGACCGCACTGCTCGGCTTGGCTTCGCGTCCGTTCACCAGCACTCTCCCTTGTTCGGAGACGTCTTTGGCTACCGTACGCCGCTTAATCAGCCGCGAGACTTTCAAGAATTTATCAAGACGCATTAGTTAACGGCTTCTTTAAGCTTATTACCGGCTTTAAAAGCAGGAACGGTCGATTCTGGAATTTCAATCGTGTTACCGGTTTGTGGATTGCGGCCTGTACGGCTGGAACGCTTGCGTGTTTCGAAAGTACCAAAGCCGATCAGTTGCACTTTGTCACCGCTAGCGAGTGCATCTGTAATTTCACCAAGAACGCCATTCAATACAGCTTCAACGTCACGTTTGCTCAAACCGCTTTTGCTGGAAATATTGTTGATCAGATCTGTCTTGTTCATAAGATAAAAGCCTCCCAAATGTCAAAAAATAATCATCACGCTACATGTCCATTGATGGAGCAGACGTGAGGTCCAACTGTGGCCGAAGCCCTTCTGAATGTCACTGTAACACGCTTAACTATAAGCTACAGTTATTTTCAGAATTACTACAAGTTATTCTGGCTTGTCCGTAAAAATCCTGCAATGACAGGCGTTTTTTTATTCGACCCCAGTTAAGCCAACATCCTACTACAAAACTCTGCCCATTGGCAAGTCCTCTCAAACTGGGCCTTCTTTCAACCCTGCATATGTCTCATTTTACTGTTCTGTGCAGCCAAAAGCGAATATGTGGAATCACGCTTTACCAAGGAACTTTTTCGCTTCCTGCCAGTAAGTCTCCATTTCATCTACGCTGCTTTCTTCGGGACGACGCCCCTGCTCGCGTAATTTCTGCTCAATATACTGGAAACGGTCGACAAATTTGCGATTGGTAGCCGACAATGCCTCTTCCGGGTCTACTCCCATAAACCGGGCTGCATTCACGGCAACAAATAGCACATCGCCTAACTCCAGCAACTGGGCTTCCGCAGCATGCCCTTCACGAACCGCTTCCTTCAGCTCAGCCACTTCTTCGTCCAATTTATCGAATACGCCCTCAATGCTATCCCAGTTAAAGCCCACTTTAGCTGCTTTCTTCTGGAGCTTGTACGATTTCATAAGAGCAGGCAGATCTCGCGGAACCCCGTCCAGTACAGAAGGGTATGCCGCCGTCGTGCCTTTAAGCCGTTTTTCCTCAGCCTTCATCTGCTCCCAGTTTTGCAGCGCTTCTTCCGCATCATTCGCTTGATTGTCACCAAATACATGTGGATGACGGAAAATAAGCTTATCATTCAGCCCCTGGATAACATCATACACATTGAAGGTTCCGACTTCCTCTTCCATTTGGGCATGCAGCAAAATTTGCAACAACAGATCGCCCAGCTCTTCCTTCATATGCTCAGGGTCGTCCTCATCTATCGTTTCGATGACTTCATACGTTTCTTCGATCAGATTTTTGCGAATCGACTGATGTGTCTGTTCACGATCCCAAGGACAGCCTTCCGGGCTGCGCAAAATATCGACAATCTCGTGTAAACGGTCAAAAGAACGCCGTTTCAGCGCTTCATCTTCACTGCGAGGTACGTATACCAAGGATAGGTTCCCGTAGCCCTCTACTCGATCCAGCTCGTACAGCGGTACCTTGTGCACCGCTTCCTCCCCTTCTACCCCAAGAGCGTGACCGACATATACCTCATAATCGTCAGGATACCGCTCCATCAGGCACAGCTTCACATCAGAAGCCGTAAAGGTGTCATACACCTGTCCGATCAGCGTATGCAGCTGAGGCTGGAGCCAGCTGGCATCCAGTGTTCCTGCGTCCAGCAGCTGAAAACCCTCAATCGGATCAAAACCAAGACGCACAAAAGCTTCATCCAGGAAACTTTCGCCGCCCAGAATATTCAGTTCAATCCCTTGCGCAGGACAACGCTCCTTAAGCAACTGCACCGCTGCTTCTGCCACCATAGGGTGACCAGGAACCGCATAGACGATTTCGCTTCCGTCTGCCGCCTTAGCAGCCGTCGTAATCAATTGGCTGGTAATTTCCTCGTATACCTCTGGGAAAGACTCTTTTGTCTCATATACCTCGTCAAACGACTCAAAAGCCACCTCAAACTCATTCAGCACTTGAACCGCAGGATGCTCCTTGGTCCGCAGATACAGCGCTGAAGCGCCTCGCATTTTGTTCAATATCCCTATCGTAAGCTGATCCGGATCCCCCGAGCCCAAACCTACGACCGTTAATGTTACGCTCATATCCCATCCTCCGTTTCGCAGAAACAAGGCTCATGCTCGAAAAAATGCACGGCCTAACCCCGCCTCCGCTTCCTTTGCTTTGGCATTACTATACCACAAAGTGGTATAGGCTCATAAAATGGCTGTGCCGATTCACGCCGTAAGCCGTATGCCTGGCTAAGCCAGTACACGTAGCCTGCGCAGCACGGCTGCCAGCGGGCGTCCGAGCTTGGGCACCGCCACAAGCTCGGCTTCCGTGATCAGCCTCAAGCGTGCGAGGCCGATCACGAACACTGCGGCGCCTGCGGCTACACCCAGCAGGCTCTCCACGGCTGCCGTGGCACGACCTTCGGCAGCCCACCCCAAGGCACCCAGCACAGCGCTGGTGCCCCACATCGCTGCCCCGGCCGCACCAGCCAGGGCGATAAGCAGCGCCGCCGGCTTGAGCACGCTGGCGGACCAGCTCGCGCGCAGGCCTACCAAGCGAGCCAGCAGCACGATGTTGATCACTGCCGCCAGCAGATAGGCGACAGCCCCCGCAATGGCGGCTCCAGCCGTGCCTAGCTGCGGCACGAGCAGCCAGTTTAGCAGCGCCTTGGCTGCTGCGGCCGCGAGCATCGCTAGAGCCGGCGCGCGAACCGCGCCAAGCCCTTGCAGCAGCGCAGCCGAGATGATGCTGAGCGTGCCGCCAACGGCGGTTAGCGCCATCCAGCGCATGACCCCGCTGCCGGTGTCGTCCGCATACAGCATCACATTGACGGGCACAGCCAGCACGATCAAGCCTGTCGCAGCGGCCAGTCCCAGTAGCCAAAACCAGCGCAGCGATTGCTCGCACTGGCGACGTGCCAGTTCCGTACCGCCGGTTACCCGGGCCTCAGCCAGCGATGGAATGAATAATGCCGACAGGGTGGTGGCAAACATCATGACTAGCTGTACCAGCGGCAGACCTCGGTTATACACGCCAAAGGCCACCATAACCGCAGTATCGTCCAATCCCTCCTGCTTTAACAAGCGAGGTACAGTAAATGTGTCTACCAGGCTAATTAACGGAACGGCTAGCGCTCCAAGGCAAACAGGCAGGGCATAACGCAGTATCGCCTTTAACAAGGCACCATTGCTTTCCGCTGGGTGTAGCTCTCCAGCTTGTGCTTGCACTGTCGCCATGACCGTCCCTTGCCTTCTAAGCCTCTTCCTGTGATTTCGCCAATATAGCAACATGACGACCAAGCCCGCTGCTCCACCTGCTGCTGAACCAAACACGGCTCCGGCAGCAATCATATCTGCTCCCGCTCCTTGTGACAGCATGAGCAGCAACAGTATAATCATCACGCTTACCCTTATCGCCTGCTCCGTCACTTGGGAAACAGCAGTCGGAAGCATATTTTGCAAACCTTGAAAATATCCTCTCAGTCCCGCCATAACCGGCACGAACAAAAAGGCAAACGCCGCCGCCCTCACCGACGGAATGACGTGAGCATTGTCGATCCATTGACCAATGAGCGGCGCACACGTATACATCAGCACGCCCAGGATTAATCCGAAGACACCCAAGACAAGCGAAGATAACCGAGCAACACGTTGCCCCGCTGCTCGGTTTCCCACTGCCTCAAACTCAGCTACAAATTTGGATATTGCAGCCGGAAATCCAGCAGCTGCAATGGTAATGAACAGCGTATAAAAAGGATAAACCGTATTATAAATGCCAAACACGCCGTCGCCGCCGATATTCTGCAGCGGGATTTTTTGCACTGTGCCGATCAGCTTGCTCGCTACCGCTGCCAGTGTCAAAATGACAGCACCTCGTAGCAGCCGCGAAGCGGCGCGATTTTCCTGCATTCTCCGTCTCCACTCCCACCTGAAATATGCATCTTACCCGAGTCCTATTATACCGCCTCTTCTCACGGAAAGAAAAAAAACCCTGTGCAACGTAGGACGGCTTTCGCCATTCTGTACGTCATACAGGGGTGAAACGGGATGTTACTGTTCCATTTGTTTGCCCAGGAAGCCAGCGGCTGTTTCAGCCATTTTGACCTCCATTTCGGACATTTTTACATTTTCGTCCTTGTTCAACAATACAACGGAACCAATGGGATCACCACCGGAAACAATGGGAGCCGCCACAAAGGACGAGAGTGTTTCTTCGTGGTCTCGCGTTAGCTCATAAGAGCCGCTGGCTGTCTCCAGCACAGTTTTGCGATTATCCATACTACCTTCGATAATGCTACCGATTGGCTTGTCCAGAAACTCTTTTTTAGAGCCTCCAGCCACCGTAATAATGGTGTCCCGATCGGTAATCATTGTAATATGGCCCGTGCTTTCAAACAGGGACTCAGCATATTCTTTGGCGAAATCACCAAGTTCACCAATAGGTGAATACTTTTTCAAAATGACTTCTCCGTCACGATCCACAAAAATCTCAAGCGGATCTCCTTCACGAATTCTCAAGGTGCGGCGAATTTCCTTTGGAATAACTACCCGCCCAAGGTCATCAATACGGCGAACTATACCAGTAGCTTTCATTTCACATGTTGCCCCACTTTCTCAAGAAGAATTTAGTAAACTACTGACGGTATCGAAAGACGCTTCCACTCCCCCAGAAGCGGTCACGAAGAACGTCACGGTCATGGTGTTTATGGTGATATCTGACCATAGTATTCATCTGTTCCCAATTCCTTATGCATGTTCAGTTATTTACCTTCGTTTGTAGCTCCATCTTTGGCTGTTCCTGCCTTGGCATCGCCCGTACCGTTTGTTGTTGCGCCCGGTGTAGTTGTGCTACCGGCACCAGAAGTTGCACCGCTTTTCTCTTGCGTAGCTGGTACCTTCGGCAGATTGATTTTCAAATCAAGTTTCGTCAAATCATTTTCGGTAAAGTTTTGGATACTTTCCCCGGCCAATTTATTTTTCAGGGCAGCCTTTTCGTTGTCTTTCAATTTATCAAACGTTGGCTCATTGCGGGACTCCACTTTGATCACGTGATATCCGTATTCCGTTTCCACCGGCTCACCGATTTTGTTAATCGGTTGGGTCTCAGCGGCCTCTTTAAAGGCAGGTACCCATTGCGCTACGGATGCATTCTCATACAGACCTCCGTTAGACGCAGAACCTGGGTCTTCTGAATATTTCTTGGCAATCGTCGCAAAATCCGCTCCTCCGTCCAGCTTCGCCTTCACTTCTTTCGCCAGCTTGAGGGCATCCTCTTTTTTGCGCTGTTTCTTTGTTTTAGGATCTTGGAAGTTAATCAATACATGACGCACGGTTGCTGTCGTGAATTGATCTTTATTTTTCTCAAATTCCTGTTTTAGCTGATCATCTGTTACTTTGTTAGTTTCGCTGTTGATTACCGTCATTACACGCGTGAAGTAATCTTTCACACCTTGTTCAGTCAGTTTCTTATCACTCAGAAATGTCTTGAACTTATCTTCTCCGACTGACTTTTTATACTGCTCCAGTTGTTCGTTCCCTTCTTTGGCACCCTGCTCCTTGGCTTTGTCGTCCGCTTTAGCCGCCAGAAGCTTGTACACCACTTCCTGCTTTACAATTTGCTCTCGTACCTGATCCGAAGCTAACGCAGCCTCATACTCTGGGTACAGGAATTTCATCATACTGATTTCTTGGTTGAACTCATTTTCGGTAATCGTTCCACCCTTATAGGTCACGACAACCTTGCTGTTGTCCTTCGGTTCATCCTTGACCTTGTTCTCATCCGGTTGCTTCGTACATGCTGCCAGAACCGATATAGCTAGCAGCGCTGCCATTCCCAAGGAGAGCATTCTCCAAGGTTTTCTTTTATTTAGTTGTGGCATTTTGCAGTTCCTCCTTCAATGTGAATGCTTCTTTCAATGCACTCAAAAATTGTTCCAGCAGTTCTAGCAACTGTGGATCATTTAGACCTTTGCCCTTTATGCGTGCGCTCATAGATGTGCCCTGTTCAAATTGTACACGTCTTTCAAAGCGATTGCCAATCTCGGCAAGTTTGGCGGTCTGTACCGCCTGCTGACGCCCTTCATGGAATTTCAACACGATATTGTCATCCCGTTGCACTATGGACTCGATGCCATACATGCGTCCATATACCTTGAGGCGAGCCACGGCTAGCAAATGACGCACAGCCTCTGGCAGATCGCCAAATCGGTCGACCAGTTCATCCTCCAGTTCAGAAGCCTCGTCAAAGGTACTGACCGCTGCAACCTTTTTATAAATCTCAATTTTCTGGATGCTGTCATAAATATAGTCACCCGGCAGGTAAGCATCGACGCCTAAATCAATCGACGTACTCCAATTCCGATTGGACTGATCCTCTTCTCCAAGTACGCTGACTTTACGTTTATTAATTTCCTCAGCCAGCATCTGCGAGTAAAGATCAAAGCCGACGGATGCGATGAATCCATGCTGCTCAGCGCCAAGCAAGTTACCCGCGCCGCGGATGGACAAATCGCGCATTGCAATCTTGAAGCCGGAGCCCAGCTCTGTAAATTCTTTAATCGACTGAAGGCGCTTCTCCGCCACTTCCGTAAGCACCTTATCCCGCTGGTACGTGAAATAAGCATAGGCAATCCGATTGGAACGACCTACACGCCCACGCAGCTGATAAAGCTGAGATAGCCCCATTTTATCGGCATCATGCACAATGAGTGTATTCACATTGGGAATATCCACGCCAGTTTCGATAATGCTGGTGCTGACCAGGACATCATATTCGCCATCCAGGAAATCCAAAATAGTTTTCTCCAGTTCGGTTTCGGACATCTGTCCGTGACCCACGCCCACCTTGGCCTCCGGTACAAGTGCATTGATCTCGGCAGCCATCTCCTGAATGCCCTGCACGCGATTATACAGATAGTACACCTGTCCACCGCGTGCCATCTCGCGTTCAATGGCCTCACGAACTAGAGTCTGGCTGTGCTCAACCACATAGGTTTGCACTGGAAAACGGTTTTCCGGTGGCGTCTCAATGACTGACAAGTCACGTACACCCAGCATGGACATATGCAACGTACGTGGAATAGGTGTTGCCGTTAACGTCAGCACATCTACGTTCGTTTTCAGCTTCTTCAGCTTTTCCTTGTGAGTTACGCCAAATCGCTGTTCTTCATCGACAATCAGCATTCCGAGATCCTTAAACACCAGATCCTGCGACAACAGACGATGGGTACCAATGACAATATCGACTGTGCCTTGCCGAACTCCTTTAATCGTCTCATTCTGCTCTTTGCGCGAGCGGAAACGGCTCAATACCTGAATATTGAACGGATACCCTGAAAAACGTTCACGGAACGTCTCATAGTGTTGTTGTGCCAAAATCGTCGTCGGTACCAGCACCGCTACTTGTTTGCCCTCAATAGCAGACTTAAAAGCAGCACGAATAGCGACTTCAGTTTTGCCGTAACCTACATCACCGCATAGCAAACGATCCATCGGGCGACTCTGCTCCATGTCCTTCTTAATCTCTTCAATGGCCCGAATCTGGTCACGAGTCTCATCATACGGGAACATATCCTCAAACTCTTGTTGCTCCGGTGAATCCTTTTCAAAAGCAAACCCTGGTGCCGACTGTCGTTCTGCATATAGCTTAATCAAGTCATCCGCAATATCCTGAACCGAGCTGCGCACCTTACTTTTAACCCGTGTCCACTCATTGCCACCCAGTTTATAAATCTTGGGTTCCTTGTCCTCTGAGCCGACATATTTCTGAATCAGATCAATTTGTTCAATCGGCACAGACAGCTTATCTCCACCCGCGTAGAGGACATGCATGTAATCCTTATGGATACCGCCAACCTCCAGCGTGCCGATCCCCATGTACTTCCCGATCCCGTGATTTTGGTGTACGACGTAGTCGCCCACCTTCAGCTCGCTATAGCTCTTAATCCGTTCTGCATTGTCCACATGCCGGCCCTGCTTACGAGCTTTCCGCTGCTTCTGAGAAAACATCTCTCCCTCAGTAATGACTGCCAGATGAATAGATGGCATTTCAAAACCGCTTTGCAGATTGCCGATAGCCATCGTCGGCTCATCAATACCGTAATCTTCAAGCACTCGGCGCATCCGGTCCAGACGTTCATCTCCACTTGCCAGCATCATAACCTGTGTGCCGGCTTTGCGCCAACGATCCATCTCCGCCTTGAGCACATTCATTTGGCCATGGAAATCCTGCATTCCTCGGCAGATGAAATTCAAAATATTTTGTGGCTGGGTATGAGGAACCTGACGGAGGAAAATCGACAGGAACAACGTCTGAAATCTCCGGTTGTACAACAGATTGTCCGCGTCATCTGACAGTTCTAGCTGCGGTAACGTTTTACCGTTTTGAAGCAAATGCAGATTCCATTCTGACTCATCCCGTTCCAGTTGCTTGGCTGTTTCCAGCATACGTGCCGGTTCGTCAATAATCAGAATCGTATCTTCCGGCATATAGTCTGCTAGGGTTTTACGTTCAGGATACAGCAGGGAGATATATTTATAGATTTCGTCAAAATACACATGCTCTCGCAGCAACTCAATTTCACGATGAATCTCTTCTTTCAGGTGCTGCTTAGCTTGACGATCCGTCATTTTGCCCAGCTGCTCCTCCAACAAAATAGCAGCGGCATCCGCCGCCTGGTCCATACGCTGGTTATTCGCAATAACTTCCTTACACGGTGTTACGGCAACGTCCTGAACCTTTTCCACCGAACGCTGATCTTGCGGATCAAACTTACGGATCGAATCAATTTCATCGTCAAACAGCTCCACACGATAACCCCAACGGGTTGTCATTGGATAAAAATCAATAATTCCTCCGCGTACGCTCATCTCTCCACGTGATTCTACACGCTCTACACGTTGGTAGCCCATCTCGACCATATGTAGCAAAAACGCTTCCAGCTGAAGCGTTTCGCCTTCTTTCAGCTCAATACGAGCCTCACGCCATGTTTCCGGGATTGGCAGTAAACGTCGGACACCAGAAAACGGCACGACAACAATCCCACGAAAACCCTGGGCGCAGCGTATCAATACATCAATTCGTTGGGACAATGTCTCTGGACTGGATATGGCAGCTTCAGCAGCTACCAGTTCATTAGCAGGATACAATAAAACCTGATCAGGAGAAAGCGCTTCCTGTAAGTCATCTGCTATTTTTTGAGCGGCAAACATATTGTGCGTCATGACCATTAACGGTCGTCCGGTATCTTCGGCAAGCGCGGCCATCAGTACCTGTCGGGAAGAGCCTGATAAACCTGATATCAGTTGTTCCTTCATCCCTGATGAAATACCTGCTGCAATGGATGCATAATCAGCATCCTTCGTAAAAGCCTGAATAAGTGCTTGTAACAAAAAAGGCACCCCTTTATGCTTATAAATAGTTACATGTAAACCGAAAAAGAAGCCTCAGCAATGCTGCCAAGGCTCCATAAGCGGAATTGCCGCTTCACCTCTCAAGCTGGTACATCCTACCAGTTGAATACCTGTTATTGGAGCGGATTAACGAGCAGACTCAGCTCTGGATTATTCTCCAATGCTTGACTGCAATGCTCGCAAATGACTTTGACGGTCACTTCACCACCCGAATTATACGCTATTATATCTCTACGTTCGGCAGGGGTCAAGGAATGGAAGCCCAACCTTTCTTCGGTTATTGCCGCGGAATCAATTCGTCCCAAGAAAGTTCGACAATGTCTGCATACATAATTAACAACCATGTAATGTATATGCCTCCTGAAAGTTTTCTATACCTTTCAGTATGTCCAACAATCTTCCATTTAAGCCCGTCTGCCTACGTCTGAACTTACTTGTTGAATTCGGCCATCGTCCGTTCAAACGGATGACTCAAGCTGTGTTCTAAGGCGTTGCACGTGTCCTCGATCATTCCGGCCAGTAATTCTTTTTCCTTCTTTGGAAAGGTACCCAGAACATAATCGACAATAGCATGTCCAGGCTCCGGGCGGGAAATGCCCATACGAATCCGATTGAAGGACTGCGTGCCGGTATGCTGAATGATCGATTTAATGCCGTTATGACCGCCTGCGCTACCTTGATAACGCAATCTTATTTTACCGACTTCTGTATCCAGATCATCGTACACGACAATCAGATCTTCCATATCGGCCTTGTAATAGTCCATATAGGCACGTAGAGACTCGCCTGATAGATTCATATAGGTCATTGGCTTAATCAGTACGGTTTTTACGCCACCAATGTGGCCCTCTCCAATCAACGCCTTGCATTTGCTTTGGTTAATCTGGATGTTATGACGCGAGGCAAGAGCATCCAATGCCATAAATCCGACATTATGTCTCGTTTTCTCGTATTGGGGACCGGGGTTGCCCAATCCTACAATCCACTTCATAACCTTGACACCCTCTTTCGCAGTCTTGATTTTTTGGTAAAATAGTTGTATTGAGGATTTTGCAAAAATCTAATAAGCGACTTTCAATGAACAATATATAGATCGAAATGGTCTAGTTCGTCTATATATTGCACTTTGGAGCGACTGGAATCGAATTTTGCAAAATCCTGTTATGAATAGGAAGGTGCGTGCCGGTATGCTCAATCAAGGTGATATCCTCTTATATGACAGCCATTTTCTATATCATTTAAAACATTCCGTTCCTGTCCAGATATATGACGGGAATGTACATATTCAGATTGGCATCGTTGCGCGTTTTAATGAGCATTTTGTCGAAATAGAGGACACACTATACAATCGTCAACGTTTCACATTCATATCTCGCCCAGGCTTTTAGCCTGACATGCTGATAGGGGTTACCTTTTCCATATGGAAAAGGCAACCCCTTTTTTGATGAGCCAGCGCTTATTCGATTTCAAACAGTTTGCTGATCGACAATTCTTCATGCACACGGATGATAGCTTCTCCCATTAATGGAGCCACAGACAATACCTTCAGCTTGCTTGTCGGATTCGGGTGAACGATCGGGATTGTATCCGTCACAACCACCTCTTTTAATGGTGAATTCTCCAGTCTTTCCATCGCAGGACCGGACAGCACAGCATGTGTACAACACGCATACACATCTTTTACGCCGCCTTCTTTAAGCGCATTTGCACCTAATACAATCGTTCCGGCTGTATCAATGATATCATCAATTAAAATAGCCGTTTTACCCTCAATGTTCCCGATGATGTTCATCACTTCACTGACATTTGGTTCTGGACGACGCTTATCAATAATAGCAAGCGGTGCACTCAGGAAGTCCGCCAGCTTGCGCGCACGAACAACCCCGCCATGATCGGGTGAAACTACAATTGGGTTCTCAATTTGCTTGGAACGGAAATATTGGGCCAAAATTGGCGCTCCCAGCATATGATCCACTGGAATATCAAAGAATCCCTGAATCTGCATCGCATGCAAATCCATACTGATTACGCGGTGAGCTCCCGCTTTTTCAATCAAGTTAGCGACAAGTTTCGCTGTAATCGGATCGCGTGAACGAGCTTTACGATCCTGACGAGCGTAACCGTAATATGGCATAACGACATTGATACTTTTGGCAGAAGCGCGTTTAAGTGCATCAATCATAACCAATAACTCCATCAAGTTGTCGTTAACCGGCAGACAAGTTGACTGCACAATATACACATGGCAGCCGCGTACGCTTTCCGACAGCTTAACCTGGATTTCACCGTCACTAAACGATGTGGTATGGGATTCCCCCATTGGGATGCCGATATAGTCCGCAATCTGGTGGGCTAACTTCGGATTGGAGTTACAAGTAAATATTTTGAGTTTGGAATCGCAATAAGTCATTAATAGAAACCCTCCGTGCTGGTTCATTCATTACAGATTCAACAGCTTGCTGATTAAGGTCATTCCGATCTTTTCTTCTTCGCTTTGGCACGTGCGCGGATTTTGTCCGCATATCCGGCTTTGTTCTCTTGACGTGGTCTGGCAATGGCCAGATCGTTATCAGGGACAGCATGTGTTACAGTGGAGCCTGCTACAACATAAGCACCTTTTCCAATCTTAATCGGGGCGATCAGATTCACGTTGCTGCCAATAAAGGCATCGTCTTCAATTTCTGTAATGGATTTATTATATCCATCATAATTGACCGTTATTGCCCCGCAGCCAATATTTACGTTTGTACCCACCTTGGCATCACCGACATAGCTCAAATGAGACACCTTGGAATGATCTCCAATGGTCGCATTTTTCACCTCAACAAAATCACCAATTTTCACATGTTCGCCAAGCTTCGCGCCTGGACGCAGATAAGCAAACGGCCCCACAGATGTACTGCTTCCCACTTCCGCTTCGTTCAACACCGAATGTTTTACCGTCGCGCCTGAATGGATAATCGTATTCTGAATCTCAGCCTGCGGACCAATCACACAATCTTCTCCGATTTGTGTTTGACCATGCAGCCATGTGTTCGGGTACAGTACCGTATCGGAACCAATAATAACCTCGCTCCCGATATAGGTAGAAGACGGATCAATGACAGTGACGCCATTCAGCATATGCTTGCGAACGATGCGCTCACGCATATAGCCCTCAGCTACCGACAAAGCGACTCTGTCGTTAACACCAATGGATTCAGACACATCATGTGTCAAATACGCCTCAACCTGCTCACCTTCACCATGCAAAATACCAATGACATCTGTCAGGTAATATTCCTGCTGTGCATTGGTGTTCGTTACCTTGTCCAGCGCTGCAAACAGCTTGGCATTGTCAAAGCAGTACGTTCCCGTATTGATCTCCCGGACAGCATCTTCCTCAGGTGAACAATCTTTCTGTTCCACGATCTTGAGCACGGCCCCGGAAGCATCACGAATAACTCGTCCATATCCTTTCGGGTCGTCCAACTCAGCGGTCAGAATCGTCGCAGCCGCCCCACGGCTCTCGTGCAGTTGCACCAAGCCCTCCAGCGTTTCCGCTGTGATCAAAGGAGTATCCCCACAAATGACAATGGTTGTACCTTTTTCCTGACCGAGCAAGTCCTTGGCTTGCTTGACAGCATGGCCCGTTCCCAACTGCTCTGCCTGAAGCGCATATTCTGCCGACGGTCCCAAATAAGACTGTACCGCCTCTGCTCCGTGACCCACGACGACTACACTTCGGGACACACCGACTTCACGAACCGTGTCGAGCACATGCCCGACCATCGGTTTTCCGCACACCGGATGCAGAACTTTATATAATTTGGATTTCATACGTTTTCCCTGCCCTGCGGCAAGAATGACTGCCAACCTTTCCAACAAGTCCAACCTCCTATCCTGAAAATAACAGTTACCCCTTGGCTAAAACGTTAATTCCCAGATCAGATTTTGCTTAACTTTTCACAATCCTCCTGAAAAATAACGGCGAACCTTTGGTTAATGGCTATTTTTTCAGGCCAGCTTGTGCTGGACATTCATCCCCGGGACGCATCGCTGCCTAGTCCCTGTCTTATGAAAAAGCCGCTTCGGCAGCCCGGATGGCTCCAAGTTGCCTTAAAACTGACTGTTAACTCACTAAAGAATATATCTCATTCCAGACAAAAAGAAAAGAGAGCCACAGTTAGTGGCTCTCTTTTTCTTTTGTTCCCCAATCCTGCTTTAGGCGAATTAAGCGCCTTCTTCAATAGCAACTTCTTCATCCACAGCTGCACGTTCGTACTCAGTCAATACAGCAGCTTGGATCTTCTCACGGGTTCCTGAAGATATCGGGTGAGCGATATCGCGAAACTCTCCGTCTGGAGTTCGTTTGCTTGGCATAGCCACGAACATCCCGTTATTACCGTCGATAACTCGGATGTCATGAACAACAAACTCGTTATCAATCGTAATGGATGCAATCGCCTTCATTCTTCCCTCTGAGTTCACTCGGCGGAGTCTAACATCCGTAATCTGCATGTGTGTTTCACCACCTTTTTCCAAATAGGACTTGGTGTATACATTCCACACAGCAGTTCGAAATCCTTCTTTTTTTCGGCAATTCGTATCCTAAATTCAGGTAATTTTTTTGAAAAGATTTCTTTTCGACATATTTAGGTATTTTATGATGGATTGTGACAATTTACTGCCTTGTTCACTCATCAAAATAATTGCCCAGCTTGACCGTAATTTGCTTGCTTCGAGAATCGACTGCGGTCAGATTCGCCAGTGAAATATAATCGTGCAGCAGGCGCTCTTCGTTCTCCACCTCGCCCGATTCTACCAGCACACCTACACCGGCCACCTCAGCATCAAACTCAGCCAGCAAGTCGACCATCCCCTGAATCGTGCCCCCGGCCTTCATAAAATCATCTACGATGAGCACACGCGATTTCTCACGCATCGCACGTCTGGATAAAGACATCGTATGCAGGCTCTTTTGTGATCCTGAAACATAATTAATACTTACAGCCGAGCCTTCTGTTACCTGATGATCACGCCGTACGAGAACGACTGGCAAATTCAGCTGTGCTCCGGTTGCATAGGCAAGTGGAATACCCTTGGTCTCCACCGTCATAACCACATCAATCTGACGATTGGCAAAAGCGGTTGCGAATATTTTACCAGCTTCGTTCATCATCGCAGGTTGGCCCAGCAAATCGGACAAATACAGGTATCCTCCCGGTAATATGCGGTCAGGCTGCTCCAGTTGCGCACACAGGTCGTTCGCAAACGCAAGCGCATGCTGCTTGGAAAGCCTCGGGATCAGTTTCACGCCCCCTGCCGCTCCCGCCAGCGTCAGAAGCTCGCCAGTGCCCTCATCCTCAAATACTTCCTTGATGATGGCCAGATCCTCGCTTATGGACGACTTAGCTGCCCCGTAGCGATCCGCAAAATGAGTAAGAGGCACCAGCGTATGCGGCCGTGACAACAAAAATTGCGTCATTTCCACCAATCGTGAGCTTCTTTTAAGTTTTTTCACAACAATTCCTCGCGATCTATTCTCCTGCCGCCCGCTTTGTACAGTAAAGCACCGGCGGACTGGCCGGTTGCTGGCGGAATGTAAGTGATATAGTAAAATCCGAATATTTAATAGTAAATATATCATCTTCGTACGTATTTGTACAACAATTACCACTATAATAAGAAAAAAGTATCTAAAATCAGGTCAAAAGTCGTACTGCATACACATCTTTACAGAACCCTCTTAGTCCATTGTAAATCCGTGGCACTTTGGCTTCCTTCGATACCAGTCCGAACACCGTAGGTCCACTACCTGACATCAGCACACCGTCTGCTCCTAAGCGAATCATGGAGTTTTTGAGATGCTCTACCTCTGGATACAGCTTTAGTGTTACATCCTCAAGTACATTCCCCAGCGCGTTGCATACATCGGTAAAAGAAGCGTTACGGATCGCATGCTCCATCTGGCGGGCAGACGGGTGGTACGCAATCTGATCTGCTTTGACACGACCATACACTTCTGCCGTCGATACATTAATCGGCGGCTTCGCAAGGATCACCCAGCATTGTGGCGGATTCGGAAGTGGCTTGAGCAGTTCTCCGCGTCCGCTCGCTAAAGCTGTACCCCCTGTAATACAGAAAGGTACATCTGAGCCCAGCTCCGCACCCAGCACCCTCAATTCTGCATCCGAGATACCAAGCTTCCATAGCTTGTTCAGTCCACGCAGCGCTGCGGCAGCATCACTACTTCCACCCGCTAACCCTGCCGCCACCGGGATGTGCTTATCCAGATGGATGTGGACGCCCGTAGACACGTTATAACGTTCTTTGATCAGACGCGCAGCCTGAAAAGCCAAATTCTTTTCATCCAATGGTATGTACCCGGCTTGACTTGAAATAATAATGGTATCACGCGGTAACTCGGACATCGTCAATCGGTCAGACAGATCGACCATGGTCATAATCATTTCGACCTCGTGATAACCATCGTCCCGCTTACGTAGAACATCAAGCATTAAATTGATTTTCGCCGGTGCTTTTTCATATATTTTCAAGGCGTTCACCCACCTTCAACTTTTCCCTCAAGACAGCTTAACATATTATATCAGACTCAGCGTGTCAAGTCATGAGGTTCAAAAAAGCGGAGATAACCCGGTCTAATCCCGGATATCCCCGCTTTTCATCAGCACCACCGATGTTTACGATTTGCGGGAAGCTGCCTGCTCGGCAAGTTGGATAGCCCGCTTGACCATATTGCCCGCATCCTTGGCTTTAATGCCTCCCCAGCCTTCTTCCTTGACCGTGTCGTAAAATCCAAGATCTTTGGCCAGCTCGTACTTTAGCTCCTCCGACATGACACTCCGTCTTCTTCTGCTCATACATACGCCCCCTTCGGCAATGGAATAAGGAAGATCATTCCCGGCTTAGTATGTGCAGAGATGTCATGCTTCATCCTGCTCTGTATATACAAAACGGCCCCGTCATTTGAAATGACGAAGCCGTCGTTAAACCTGCAAAGCTGGTATAAATCACGAAATCAATTAAGGTGTTTCAAAATATTCGACTACACTTGTATGGGAGTCGGGATCATATACGCTGACTTCCACCGACTCGGTAAGAATGTCAGCATAGCTGTAGGAGACACGTTTAAACGTCTGTTGCTCCTGATCCAGCTTGACGATAAAAACAGAAGGGTACGTTTCTTCCAAGACACCAGTTCGTTCGACGGTCTTACGGCGTCCGCCGTTAGCCCGCAGCAAAATTTTTTGCCCTACATGTGCGTCGAGACTGCGTTTGATTTCCAACAGCGTATTTTTAGCCATTGCCTAACGACCACCTCTTTCCTTGTCCATTATAACGAATTTTAGAGGGATTGTCAAATCAAGCTAAATATTATAACAACACGAAAAATAAGTTGTCAATTTAATTTTTTGCGTACAGGAATAATTTATATAAAAAATGACAAAAAGCCTCTGAAAGCAGAGGCTTTTTGTTCAAGTCAATCCTATTGGCACATTTGAATCCTAGATTGCAGAAGGCGTTACTTTAAGCGTTGACAAATTTTCAAGCTTCGGCAGGCCGATGCGATAGCTTCCTCTGGTTTCAATTCCACCCACTCCGCGACTGCCGCTGATTGTCTGGTGAAACAGGTCCCCCATATTCACCGTATCACGGATCGAAGTAAAGGCCGCCTTGGCAGCCACGTAAACGGGGTCCAGCGCGTGAATCAGGATACGCCCTGGTGAGCTGGCGAAGTTCGCTCCCGCACGTAGCAGCGCCTCAAAATGGGATTGGCACGCCCCCGCTACAATCGTCAGCGAATCCAGATGACGTTCATATTGTCTTGCTACCTGAATTGCCGCCACAAAATTTTGCGAATTTTTATAACTTTTCAAGCTGTACAAATCGTAAGGCTGTGGCTGCTTCAGCACACCGTCATGTCCGGTAATGACTACGATATCCGGACGGATACGGGGAAGCAGTCGGTACAACGTGTCCGCCATTGCCGATTCGTGAACGTGATGTCCCTCTGCAGGAACACGGAGCTGTTCATATAAAGTAAGACATTTTTTCAGATAGCTGGGATCTCCATCCAGATGAAGAACCTTTCCCGGCATTTCAAAATACGTTGACTCGACCGGATCACTCCAGTCCCCTACGAGAGCTGCCTGACTACGAGCAGCTTGCTGCTGGCGTGCCCGTTGCAAGAGATTAAGAGACTCACCAGCCTTAATGTGGGCCTGCTGAGTCTTACCGCTAATCTGGTCTGCAGGCACTCTGACCAGATCGTTCACCGGAGAATCAGCCAGCAGCCGAAATTCTATTCCCTTAATGATCGCTTTATCCCGCTGGATGTCCTCAACACGGAACGTGACATCTCCGCCGTACGATTTCCGAACGACCAAGTCTCCTAAACTCATCACACTGTATCACCCCTCCTATATCGTATGGGTGAATGCACAGTTTGGTTCCAGCTTAGGATATACCTGCCTCCAACAGCACAGCGCTGAGACGCGCAAATTCCTCAATACTTAGCGTTTCTCCTCGACGGGAGGGTTCAATACCAGCCTGTTGCAACAACGGCTCCAGCGTGTCCCTGTTCTCTTTGGTGAAGAAACGGCTTTTTAAGTTATTGGAGATGGTTTTACGACGCTGGGCAAAAGCAGCATGAACCACTTCAAAGAAGTGCTTCTCATCCACCACTTCCACCGGAGGGGCTTCCCGTACACGCAGCCGGATGACTGCAGACTCCACATTCGGCTGGGGAATAAATACTGTATTCGGCACAGTACAGACTAATTCAGGTTCGCTGTAATATTGCACCGCAATGCTCAGACTGCCGTAATCCTTCGTTCCAGGAGACGCAGCCATGCGTTCAGCCACTTCTTTTTGGATCATAACGACGATATTCTCCAGAGGGAGCTTGTCCTCCAGCAGCCTCATCAGAATCGGTGTAGTAACGTAGTACGGCAGATTAGCCACGACACTTACTTTGCTCACGTCTGCAAAATCGGCTGCGAACACCTCGCGCAAATCCAGCTTCAGCACGTCTCCATGACGTACCTTCACATGCTCGTAAGGGGCCAACACCTCTTCGAGAATTGGCAGCAGCCGCTGGTCAATCTCGACAGCGGTAACTGTCTTGGCCGATTGCGCCAGTTTCTCAGTCAAAGCGCCAATCCCAGGACCGATCTCAAGTGCACCCTTCGTCTCATCCAATCCGGCAGCATTTACAATCTTATTGAGAATATTTTGATCAATCAGGAAATTTTGTCCCAAGCTCTTTTTGAACGAAAAACCGTGCCGTTGAATAATTTCCTTCGTACGCCGCGGTGTTGCTATATCTTGAATCCCTGTCATACGGACATCACAATCCTTCACTTTCAATTTGTGCCAGCGCCCCGGCAAATTCCTCGCGGCTGATCTGAAATACAGAGAGCCGTTTATGTAGCTGCTTTCCGTTACAATAACCAATACCTAGCACATTCCCTAAGGCCATACGGCGTGCAGCAGCATTGGGGTGGGTGATAAGTCCAGCATCAATCAGGTCCGCCCACTCAATCAGCGGGTCGGCGCCTTCCACTGTCGTATGGACCCGTGCAAGGGCGTGTCTGATCGCTTCTGGTGAGGCATTCTCCACGCCAATATCTCCTTTGCGCGTCGCTTCTGCCTCGGGTATAAAAGCCTGCTTGCAGCCGGGTACCTTGGAAGCGATAATCTTACGAATGCGCTCCCCTGCATGATCGGGATCGGTTAAAATGATGACCCCCCGCCGCTCCTGCGCCAATGCAATTTTACGCAGCGTCATTTTATTAATGGCTGAGCCGCCAGTTTCTATTGTATCCGCTTCAACAGCGCGGCGAATGGCCACCGTATCATCCCGGCCCTCTACCACGATCACTTCCTTGATCATTTGCATTTCCCTCCACTGCTAACAGCAAGCTATATTTATCTTTCCCTGCTTTTGAAAACAAAATAAGAAGAGGATATCCTCTTCTTAGCATGGCATAACTATGTTGTTAATACTATCGCATTGCCCTCAATATACACAACCTGTTTTAGTTGATTTCAGGCTTTACCGGTCCGATAACATATACGGTTTTACCGTGCTTACGACCAAATTGGTTGGCTCGGCTCAAACTCTCATAATACACATCGATTTTGTGGCCTTTAATCGCGCCACCGGTATCCTCCGCACGGCGGAAGCCCACCCCTTCGATATACACCCACCAACCGATTGGAATTACACTCGGATCGACCGCGATGGTGCGTCCTTCCGTGACACGTGCGCCGGATGCAGTACGTGTACCGATACCTGGCTCCTGTGAGGAATATGCCGTCATGGAGACATTTTGTAAAACTTTGCTATACTTAAAATTTACGCCTGCTTTACGGACAGCACTGCCCGAACTAACCGTTGTTGCCTTAACCGCATCATTGGGACCGACGGAAGCAGCAAGAACGACCGGTTTTTTCTTCGTTCCTACCGCAATGACCTTATCCACACGGTTTTGTGCAACTTCCTTGTTAACCAGCTGTTTGGATACCAATTTTCCATCATGATATACCTTTTGAACGTGCTGGACGACCACACCCGATTTGCCACTTTGAATGACCCGATTATCGCCTTTATAAAGACTCGGATCGGCCGTTTTGATGACCTGATAAGGCACCTGTTTTTTCTGTTCGACCTGCTGTTTCTTCACACGGACGATTTTTATGTCCATGTTAGACGAAACAGAGGCATCCAACGCAGGATAAACTTTATCCGTTGACGATAATTTATAGCCCGAGGTACGAATGGCACCTTCTACTGTATTTTCTGTTGTGTACAGCTTTTTCGTCTCATTGCCTGAAGATACTTTAACCTGATTGGCACGTTTAATGACTACGCGATCCCCATCCTGTATTGCTCCATTTAGCGGCATGGAAACTGTATCATGCGGCTGAAGTGAAATGGAATGCTCGCTCAGCAAATCTTGAAGCTTGGATTCCCGGGTTTCTACCGCAGATGCCTTGCCATCGATGACAAAAAAGACTTGTTTTTTAGATTGCGTGTACATCAGAATTGAAATCATAATCGTTAGCGCGATTAGAAAAATAGCAACCAAAGCAGCCTGGCGCACATTCTCTTGCTTCCAACGCAATACGTAAGACATGCTGGATGAGCGTGACTCATGGGTATCCTTTTTTTGGAAAATGCCCATTTCCTCCGTCCTCCTTACATAGCCCGCCGTCTGGAGTAAGACATAGTTGAGATTTGACGTGACTATAACAGATTTTCTACAAGACAAGCCCAAACTACGACTGTCCTGCACCATGTACCCGTCTTCGCGGCATGCTGTCCTCCCCTGTTTAACCACAGTATGATGACAGATTTTCTTTTATTCACAACAAAAAAAGCCAGAGAAAGAGACTAGAGAGCTCTTTCGTGGCTTCCGGCATGTGTGAATATGCGGGAAAACTCATGCACGAGATGGCTTCTCTCTTGTTACGCTTACGGGGTTAGCTGTCGGGTTCGGACGTAGAGAGTCGCCCTAGCTTGGGTCAACCGCTCATGGCGGTCGCCTTCACATTCACCCCGAAGACCCAGAAAGAAATCGAAATACGGCTCCTCCACCTGTTCAATCCCATCCGGGAAAAGAATTTAGGTCGAGCCGGCTGGCGGAAGAGACGTTCCCTTCTTGCACATACGCCGGACGTACTGTAAGCCATATCGGTTCCCCCGTTCCCTGTAAAAGGGACTCAGCGAGACTGGTTCATGAAATGACTTGTTGATGTTTACATTCAAACAACAATTCACTGAAAAGATGATATCCTGTTTCTATGCATGTTGTAAAGCAGGTTTCAAGTACATTTTTTAAAATATTCGGTTAAAATATTGTAATATTCTCGAGTTTCCTGCAACAAATTCATGATTAGCTTCGTCTATCTCTTTATTTTGATCGATTTCTTCACTTTTTCATTGAATGTCAAATCGTTCCAGGGCATTTCGGGTCGTTATTGACACTAATTCCTCCACTGTAATCCCCTTGATTTGGGCTGCAGCCTCTGCCACCAGTCTCACATGTGCAGACTCATTTCGCTTCCCACGAAACGGGTGAGGCGTCAGATAGGGAGCATCAGTTTCAATGAGCAGACGGTCCAGCGGCACCTGTGCGAGCACCTCTTTTGGCTGCTTGGCATTTTTGAACGTTATTGGACCACCGAAGGAAAGATGAAATCCCATATCCAGCACCATTTTGGCTGTCTCCCAGCTACCCGAAAAGGAATGCATGACTCCGCCAATCTCACTCGCTTTTTCCTCGCGCAAAATCTTAACAATATCTTCATGTGCATCCCGGTTATGAATAACAATAGGCATTTTGAGCTCACGAGCCAGACCAATTTGGTTTCGAAACACCCGATGCTGCACATCCTTCGGTGATGTATCCCAATAATAATCCAGACCGATCTCCCCGATGGCTACAACCTTCTTATGACTGCATAACGATGCAATCCATTCTAGATCGCCCTCCTGCATTGTAATCGCATCCTGCGGATGCCATCCAACTGCCGCATAAATAAAATCGTACGTCTCGGCCAATTTCATGGTGGATGGAATGGTCTCACGATTAAATCCGATATTGATCATCCGCGTTACTCCTGATTCGACAGCACGTGCTATAACTTCTTCACGATCTTCGTCAAATTGTGGCGCATCCAAGTGAGTATGAGTGTCGAATAATTCCAAGGCTTACATCTCCTTTTTTTACTTACATTTCTATATAGTTGTCTATTCTTTGACAAAATAATTCCTTATTTCGGCAGGAAGCCTGTCTTTTACCGCGTTCAATTTATTCTGGGGAAAATACATATGATATTTTCCTCGGTGAATACCACTTATTGAGCGCACAATTTCCGAAACTTCGGATATTTCACTCACCTCGCCCTGACGTCCAAGCAGTAAAATCTGGTTGTCCGTCGAGCCACCCTGCCGAAACACATCATAAGGAAGATCTGTTGGAAAATCAATTTCAAAATCATATTCAGGGTGCAAACCAGCCTCTTTCAAAGCTTCGCGAATACTGTCAATGGTATCTGTATCCATATTTTCAATCTCTACATATTTATACAATCTACGGTCCATAAAACGGCTGCTCAAATCACTTAAAATCTCGTCCTTTTCTCGTTTCCACTGGCTAAATACAGTCTGGATTAATGACTCGTCGAGCATCAGATACTGCTCTACTGTAAGCTCCCCTTTCAACAGATCCGGCAACGGGTCCAGCAGAAAACCAAACTCATATCCGTTTTTAAACAATTCCTTTGCTCGCTTGAAAATTTTACGTAAAAGGATTTCCGAGCTGCGTGTTACAGGATGAAAATAAATTTGCCAATACATCTGATAGCGTGACATTAAATAATCTTCTACTGCATGCATACCTGATTCCTTCACAACAATTCTCCCATTATGAGGACGCAGCAGTCGTAAAATACGATCCAAATCAATCGTGCCGTAGTTGACGCCTGTCGAGTGAGCATCCCGCAACAAATAATCCATACGATCGGCATCTAGCGGACTGGTTACCAGGTTGACAACAATCGGCTTATCATACGTTTTGGCTATAACCGCAGCCACCTTTTGTGGAAGCTTCTCGTCGACTTGCCGTAGCACGGCGTTGATCTTCGTGTCTCCCAGTACAATGCGGCATGTCCAATCCTCATGGTTCATATGAAAGGCTTCCTCAATTGAATGAGAAAATGGGCCGTGCCCCACATCATGCAATAGAGCCGCACACAGAGCAACCAGCCTTTCCTCCTTCGGCCAATCTGGGAAATCTCCACGTTCAAATTGAGAAATAATACTTCTCGTAATCTCATATACGCCCAATGAGTGTGAAAACCGGCTATGCTCCGCTCCATGAAACGTAAGATACGACGTGCCTAGCTGCCGTATGCGCCGTAAACGCTGGAACTCCGGCGTGTTGATCAACCGCCATATCACAGTATCCTGAACATGGATGTAATTATGTACCGGGTCTTTAAAAACTTTTTCTTCACTGAGTGGCTGGTGCAAGATATCAGCTCCTTTAATATTCGGAATAATGGATTAAAATACAATAAAATCCTAAATGATTCCCCTCATTCGACATCCTTTGTCGTAATATGTCGAATTATAGTTTTTCGACATTTCCAAATCGACAAACTGAATAAATCATCAATAAGATAAGGCAATACACACAAGTAAAGCTCTTTAATCTAAATACTTTTGCATAATCAGACTGTTACTACATTTTTAAGGTTGACTGTTTTGGGAATCGTTGGTATAGTAAATATCAGAAAAGAGAAAATTTTGTCGAATCATGACACTTATATTATTTTAAACGGCGAGAGGAGCCTGATTTATTATGATGAAATCCACTGGTATTGTAAGAAAAGTTGACGAGCTCGGACGTGTTGTTATTCCAATCGAATTGCGCCGTACCCTGGGAATCGGAGAGAAAGACGCTTTGGAAATTTATGTTGATGGCGAACGCATCATGCTTAAAAAATACGAGCCTGCTTGTATCTTCTGCGGCAATGCTGAGAACGTAATTTACTTCAAAGGAAAAATTGTTTGCCAAGATTGCATTTCTGAAATCCCAACACCTGTGACAAACTGAGAATTTTAGTATATAATAGACTTATCAGATATTGTTAATTCTAACCTTTTTCATATATACTCCTTGTTGCCTTCCACGGTTTGAACCCAACCGTTGGAAGGCCCTTTTTTGTTTAGGCAGATATTCATAAGAGTGCGTTGTAAACATCTCTCTTAGAGATTGAACGATCTGTGGCTGTACGCTTCATTGCATCCTTGCGTGTGAGTCCTTCTGCCTCATAATGTGCGACGTGGGACTCCAAAGATAAGGACTGCCACCATGCCTGACGTTCCTGTTCCTCTTCCTCTTCGTCTTTCCCTTCAACCACCAGACAATATTCACCAATTGGCGGATTCTCCTCTAGTTTAGCAAGGCATTGCTCCACGGTTCCCCGCACCCATTCCTCATGCAGCTTGGTCAGCTCACGCGCAAGCACTACTTTGCGTGAACCTAATGTTTCCTTCAATACCATCAATGTCTTCACGATGCGGTGAGGCGATTCATAAAAAATAATTGTGCCGTGAGATACCTGAAACGATAGCAACAGCTTCTCTAGGTCCTTTTTCTCCCGTGGTGGAAAGCCAGCGAAGGTGAACCTTTCTGTATCCAGTCCTGAGGCAATTAATGCCGATAGTGCCGCATTTGCTCCTGGGATAGGAATGACGCTAATTTCCGCTTCCAGTGCCAGTTTGACCAGATCCGAACCAGGGTCAGAAATGGCTGGTAGACCTGCATCGCTAACCAGTGCCAAATTTTTTCCTTCTATTATATAACGTATCAGTTCAGGCCCACTGGCAGCCTTATTATGTTCATGATAACTAAAGAGCATATCCGGTGTAATTTCGAAATGGGTGAGCAGTTTGCGTGTCTGCCGTGTATCTTCGGCAGCGATAATACTACATGATTTTAAGGTGTTAATTGCCCTAAAGGTCATATCATCCAGATTCCCAATGGGTGTTGCAACAAGATACAACTTTCCCCGTTCTTCTTCGCTGGTACTAAAGCTTTTTTGTACAGCTGCTTTCACACAGAATCCCCCTTGCTTACTTCTCCATAGATATCTCTTATTTCCTGAGTATAATTCCCATTTTCCTGATATACAATGAGCGGGGGCAACAAACGAACCTCCGGTTTACCGTCACGTAATGCTTCAACCAGTACCATATTGGCTTCCATATGAACTCGTGGGTGAACAAAACGTATTCGTTTGGGTTCCAAACTATGTTTACGCATCAAGGTTATAATCTCACCCAGCCGCTGCGGGCGATGAACCATAGATACCTTTCCCCCATTACGGACAAGCCGGGTGGATGCCTGAATGACTTCTTCCAGTGTGCAGTTCACTTCATGACGGGCAATTGCCTGGTGAGGATTCAGCTTGATATCGCTACCATTTAGCGGCATATAGGGGGGATTCACGGTAATCGCATCATAAACACCATGTCCCGTGATGTGAACCAGCTCACGTAGGTCCCCTTCCCGAATCTGAATTGCTGCTTCTAATCCATTCAAGCTGACACTACGTCTAGCCATATCTGCCAAACGTGGTTGAATCTCAATTCCTTCAATAGACGCTTTTGTTCGTGTCGTTAGCAACAGCGGGACAACCCCATTGCCAGTACACAGGTCCAGAATCTTCCCACGCTGCGGAATACCGGCGAAACGTGCCAGCAAGACAGCATCCATCGAGAAGCTGAATACTTCATCACTTTGGATAATACGCAAATTATGTGAAAGCAGATCATCAATTCGTTCAGACTTCTTTTCATTTTCGTACATAGTGCTCTCCCATCTTTTATAACCAAAATCGCTTTTCACTCATACTTCCTTACAAAAAAGCCGTAGGCATCTTGCTCCTACGGCTTGTTTTTATTTATTCAAAAATGACAGACAGAAGAGGCAATCGCCTTCCGTTCGCAAATGTCCGTAATACACGTTGCATATATGAAATCCTTCATGATACAGCCTCGCTAGATTGTCGTAGCCTTCGCCCACGACCTCACCCGTTTGCCCTTCATCCTTAATGACGATCGGAGGAGGAAGCTTCGGCTTGTTTGCCGTCTTTTCTTCTCCAGAGGTTTCACGTTTGAGCATCTTGCGCACCTGTTCGTTTTCAATCGTTAGTCGTTGATTTTCCTCCAGCAGTTCTTTTACTACCAGTTTCAATTCACCCAGATCGCTATGCAACTGTCCCATTTGGGTTTCCATTTCGTGAATACGCGCAAAAACATTTAATTTATCCAAGTTTCCACCCCGAAGCAACCTAATGGTTTACTTGACGACTACATCGTCCATTGGAAGTTCCTTGACCTTACTGATCTCAAACAGTTGAACATGCACCGTGCGATGACCTGCATTCACACCTACGACTTTACCTTCCCCCAAAGAGGTGATAACCATCTTACCCACCTGAGGTAGCTCTTCTCGCATGCTTTCGTAGTTATCATGTTCAAACTTGAGGCAGCACATCAATCTCCCGCACAACCCGGAAATCTTCGTCGGATTCAGCGACAAACTCTGATCCTTCGCCATCTTAATAGATACCGGCTCAAAATCCCCCAGCCATGAGGAGCAACACAGAATACGTCCACAAGGTCCGATTCCGCCAAGCATTTTAGCCTCATCCCGTACGCCAATCTGCCGTAGCTCGATCCGTGTACGAAAAATACTGGCCAAGTCCTTTACAAGCTCTCGAAAATCCACCCGACCCTCTGCCGTAAAATAAAAAATGATCTTATTACGGTCAAATGTAAATTCTACATCTACCAGCTTCATTTTAAGGCCATGGTCTTTAATTTTATTTAAACACGTGCCGAATGCATCCTTGGCCGCCAATTTATTCTCTTCTACAACAAGAGCGTCATCATCCCCAGCAATACGAATGACTTTTTTTAAGGGCAGGACAACATCCGAATCATTTACCTCTTTTTTGCCCACTACAACCTTGCCATATTCAATACCGCGCGCGGTCTCTACAATGACGCAGTTTTCTTTCTCCACTGGAAGGTCCAGCGGATCAAAATAATAAGTCTTGCCCGCCTTCTTGAAACGGACACCCACTACACTATACAAAAATTAACCCCCTTGTATGCCACTAAACCTCATTTGAAGCCGACATTGTACGAATGGCCGCAATTGAAGTCTCACTGTCGCACAAACCGGGAACCTGGCGTCGCGGATTGTGCAGAGTGGAACAAGCGCGCCTTCCTGTTAGCCGGTGATAGAACCGCTTGTATCGGACAACCCAATCAGAAGCTGCTCCACGCATAATTGCCCGTTGACGTGAAAACGGAGCTTCTTCCTGCAATTCGCGGCCAAATCCATATAAGAGACCCATTGTTCCGTGCTGCGGGTGATTGCCAATTTGGAGACGGACTCCAAATGATCTATGAAAACAATGCTTTCGTGCCTTCCGTAACGGAAATGAAGCATATCCTTAAACCACAAATGAAACAGATGAAACAGAATATCCAGGTGTTCAGAAAGTCCAGTTTTAAAAATCTTCTGTTGAGCCAGAATAATAGACGAGCTCCCCCGACTCATGGACTCCTTCACTAATTGTAACACTACGTTTCTAATTTCTGCAAACCAATTCTGCTGGAGAATTTCTCTACATGATTCCAGTCCTGAAGCAATATGAACGACCGACCGGACAAGCCCTGCCGTATAGCCTTCCCCAATTAATGCCTGCATCATCACTTCCGGCTGTAAAGCGTGGAAAGGAACCTGCTGCGTCCGTGATTGAATCGTAGGCAGCAACGCCTGTCCATTTTCAGAAATGAGTATGCCGACCACTGGAATCTGGGGCTCCTCCAGAAATTTAAGTAGGCTATTAGCAGCCTGCACTGTCATGGTATCCGCCTGCCGAATGATATATACCTTCGGATTGGAGCTTTCAGATTTGTAAGAAAAAATACGTTGAAGCCCGCGAATCTGATCAATTTTAATCGTAGCTCCATCCGGCTCTACAATATGCAAATCTGGATGATTCCCGTGCTCTACCTTGCGGCATGACAAACACTCCCCGCATGCATCATCCGTCTGTCGCTCACAAAATAAAGCCTTAGCAAAGATCTGCGCCATGTTCATCTGCCCGCTTCCCGGCGGCCCGCTAAAAACATAGGCATGGTTGACCGTATGATTCCGTAGTGCACTTTGCAGCATTTTTTTGGCTACATCCTGGCCCATTATATGTTGAAAAGACATATTTCCTCACTTTCTCCACTGAAAACAACTGTGATCCATCGGCAAACCGTTGTTCTTCCGGGCATGTACATAGTCAAAAATAATCTGCCAGCATGATCAGCAAGCAGATTATTTCCTCGTGGCAACAGCCCGTCTGTATTCGTTTATAACATAAGTCTGCATTAAAATGAGAGATTAATTAGCAATCCTCTGATCTCACCGACCCCTTGCAAAAGCTCAATCTTGCCTTGCTCGGTTTCTAGCAGCTCATCCGCCATTTTGAGCAACAGCTCATCCACTTCATCAATCAGCTTATAACGTTTGCTGCGTCCCCGGCGATCCCAGCCCTTTGTGTCCTTCATGGACACGCCTCGCCGAACGGTATCTTCCAAAAACCGTTTAACCAGCATCTTATAAGCCTTCAGCTCACGAATCGTCATTGAACGTGCAAGACGATCTCCCTGCATTTGTATTTCCTTAAAGCGCCGATTCAATTCCTCCTGCGAAGCTTGCTCCCCATTTTGCTGCATAACGTCGGAGAAGCTCTTGGGCTGAATTGGCTTTGCACTCATTTCATTTGTAGACAATGTACTTTGTAAAGGGCGATAGCCCGGATTTATTTTCATATAAACCTGCTTTCTCCCCGGATGCTTCCACTTTCCCCTTTCATGAACAGTTCAACCTAGAACTCAGGGTTTCTTCGGCTTTCCGGGGACTGCGCTGTAGCGCTGCCGTTTTAGTGGATCTGCCCTCACTCTCATCATGTGAGAAGATACAGGCAATTCCCCTATCATATCGGCAGAATAGGCCCTATTGTGTAGATTCAGAAATGCTCGAAACGGTCTACAGGCATCACGAATACCGTCGCTCCACCCACCTGGACTTCAACAGGCAACGGTAAATAGGAATCCGTCGTCCCGCTCATAGGGGTAACGGGTGTGACCAGCTGTTCACGAACCTTGCAACTGCTGCGAATGACGTTCATTAATGAGTCCACCTGATTGTCATCAACACCGATCATAAATGTCGTATTACCAGCACGCAGAAATCCTCCTGTGCTCGCCAATTTAGTAGCACGGAAATTAGCTTTCACCAGTCCGCTGGATAATCTATTACTGTCCTTATCCTGTACAATCGCAATAATCAGCTTCATCCTGTATTCCTCCTTCAAGTCATATTAGAGACAACCTTGTCCCTAGCTCAATTTTACCGTATATCCTTCGACAATTATATGCTAAAATTCTGAACAAACCGCTTTTTCAGCAAATCCTTCAATACCTGCTCCACCTGCTCTGGCGCCGGAGATGCATCAACAATTGTAATTCGCTCCGGAAATTTGCGAGCCAACTCCAAATACGCCTCTCGCACCTTATGGTGAAACGATATACTCTCCATGTCGAGGCGATCCATTTCTGCTCCTCGTGACGCATTAATTCTTGCCAATCCCAATTCGGGCTCAATATCCAGATAAAATGTGGCATCCGGCTCCCAATCATCCACCGCGAAGCGATTAATTGAAGCTACCTCTTCAATTCCGATCCCTCTTGCAAATCCTTGATAGACCAAGCTACTATCCACAAAACGATCACATAATACGATAGCTCCCTGTTCAATAGCCGGCTTTACCTTCTCCACCAAATGCTGACGCCGCGCCGCCGCGTATAAAAGTGCCTCTGTTCGAGCATCCATACTGGTATGAGCAGGGTCCAAAATGATAGAACGAATCTTTTCGGAAATTTCGATGCCACCCGGCTCCCTCGTCGTGATGACTGGATAGCCTTCCTCCTCCATAAACTTCGCCAGCCGTTGAATCATAGTTGTTTTACCGGAGCCGTCTCCCCCCTCCAGTGTGATAAAAATGCCTTTGCGATTCATGCTATTCCCTGCTTTCCTGCCTGAAAAATAAAAGTCACCCATAGGCTACGTATGCTTCTTTTATTCAGTCTTCTGTATTTGTTAAGTCTCTAGTATCTAATCTTTATTGTAAACGGAATACCCGAATTGTAAGCATACTTTCATCTGCTACCCCGTGCCACTTGGCTCCCAGCTCACGTAGACGACTCATCCGCAATGCAATCGCTTCTGTGATCGTTTCTCCTGCATATAGCAGTGGAATACCTGGAGGATACGGGATAATCATTTCAGCCGCTACCCTGCCAGCGGATTCGTCTACAGGCACGGTCTCCATCTGATCCGGGCTAATCGGTCGAAGCCCAAACGGCACCGGACTAGAGTATCCCTTCATTCTATCATTGTTCCACGTGGAAAAATCTAATTCGAATCTTTGCTGCTCTTTTTCCGTTGACCCCGGCTCACCAGCCGTCTCCTTAAATCTTATATCATTATCTATATGCACAAGAGCCTGCAACAGGTGACTCGCATCCTTAGCCGTAGAGCCTAACGTAAACAATAAAACAACATATTTTTCGTCGCTCATCTCTGGAACACATCCGTAAGTCTCCAACTCATGCTTTAACCCAAACCCATCTAATACACCCCATGTATCATACAGCACCAATTTAAAAGGGTCCTGGGTTGAATATCCGTTTATTCCCTCATCAGCCCTTTCTAGGACCTCAGAGATTCCCCTGTGAGCGTCCTTTCTCTCTAGTGCCTGCTGCTGTATAGGTTCTAGTAAGCGAAAGCGTGGGAGTTGCTCCAGGCCCTTTCTAAAAGCATCTACCGCTGCTAAGCCCACTGTAAAGGCATCTGCACCATGCGCCTCGATATACCATCTTGCCAAATCCAGCGAGGCCATTAACGGATAAGAAGGGCTAGAGCTTTGCACCATCGCCAAACGCTGACGAAGCAGTTCCCGATGGATTCTCTCTCCCTGCACATGTAACATGGCCCCCATGGTCATGGCTGGAAGCATTTTATGTGTCGACTGGACGACCACATCAGCCCCGCAGGATAGCGCAGAGGCTGGCAAACGAGGATGCAACCCATAATGGGCACCGTGTGCCTCATCTATCAATAGCGGCACATGGGCTGCATGACAGGCCTTAGCCGTTGCCGTCAGGTCATGCCCCATCCCATAGTAATTAGGTAGTGTAAGTAACACCCCTTTAGCCGAAGGATAGACCTTCAGTGCAGCTTTTATAGTATCCGTCGTTGGGGCAACTGCCAGCCCGCTTAGTGTATCTATTTCCGGATCTAGGAATACCGCATTAGCCCCTGACAGAATGAGACCGTTCAGGACAGATTTGTGTACATTTCTCTGTACCAGTAATAGATCTCCCGGCTCCGTACATACAGTTAAAATCATAGCTAAATTACCGACCGTGCTTCCTCCAATTAGCCAAAAGCTCTCTTCAGCACCAAAGCACTTTGCAGCCAGCTCTTGCCCATCACGAATCACATCTTCTGGGTGATGCAAATCATCCAGTCCAGTAATTTCTGTCGCATCAATAGACATCACTTCTTGCAACAGAGACGCAATATTTTCATGCTCATATACTTGTCCATTTTTATGACCGGGTACATGGAAAGAAGCATTGCCCTGAGTCCGGTAACGTATTAGAGCTTCCATTAATGGTGCGTGTACCGCCTTTTTCCCCATCATTCTGCAATCCTTCCAAACAAAGCTTTATATCTACCTTATTTTATCGTAAAATCAAGCGGAATCCTACTTTTACTCACAGAAAAAAAGGCCCGTATCGACAGACCTTGGAATGCCAATCCTTTAAAGACTAATTAGCAAAGGATATTATGCATTTTTCTGTACCCAGATTTGCTTTAGTTGATCAATAAAAAAATGATATTTGGCATCAGTTGCATCCGTGTGCACCATTTCAGCTTCACACGTATCACAGATAAACTCGGAAACGATAAAAATGCCTTCATGCTTGTGCTGCCCGCATATAATGCAGCGGTGGCCGCCTTGATCATGCATATCCATCCCACCTTGTTTCTTTTACTATTAGTATGGGGCACTTTCTACTATTTTAAACCTTTTCATAGCTCAGTTCGACGATATACTCTATATATATTCCTCCTGGGCCATTATGGTGTTTGTACCCCGTATGTTTAAAAAATAGCCGTCTATGCCGATATAATAAGAAAAGCTCTTATGCATGGATACCCTTTCATCGGAGCCCTTGAACACTTCATCAGTGATAGCCTTTCCAGTAATTATAGAGTAGGCTAGCTAGCACTGAATGTCGATCATTCTGTATTTCTACAAAAACGATTTAATGCTTATTTAAAGCGGCATGAGCGAAGTACCGTCCCTTTTTCCGGCTGTGGACGGGAAGCCACTTGTGATGCAGTAGATTAATGAAAGGACTGTTCGCATGACAGAGGAAACCGGAACCAAAGCTACCTACTATCAATACAAGCTCATAAAAAAAATCAGTATACCGCGTCAACTAATATGGAGTCATATCACACTGCCTGTTATTATGCTTCTCTTTCTGCTTCTTGCCTTTTCCTGGACTAGCGTGTTTTTGTTTGCTCTTGCCTTTTTCCTAACCTTATGGGTACACTTCGTAATCTCACGATCTGTCCTATACATCGGTGGCGGAACATCCTTCCGCAAACGCTGGGCATTCCACCGTAAATTACCTTGGCTAGGCTATATGACAGACCAGTACATAGGCTATAGCATCTTTCGTCGTGTGCACATACATACCCTCTGGATCGGTATCTGCTTATCAGCCGTTTTCATTCTCTGGTCTCCACCAGCCTTTACTGTATCCTTACTCTTCTGGCATCTTTGGCTTATTGCGCCGCGTCTATACATCCTCAGTCGGCTTACAGGCGAGAGAAAAGACGGCATGTTGAAGTTTACCGATGAAGATGCCTCATATTATCAACAGTAAATCTAACCACTCATTATCCGTACAGATAGAAGACTCACGTCTGAACTAACCTACAACGATCTAGACTGAAGCAATAAAAAAGGAGCAACCTCAAACGGTTACTCCTTTTTTTGTGTCTTAACAACTAAAATCGCTTTATTCTCTTATCAAGTAAACTTTTCCTCATCTTTATCCTCGATATTCATGTAGAGCATTTGATCAACATGCAAATATATAAAAGGAAGCCACTCCCTACTCTACCGGCAGTTCTAGTGCTTCCCCATATCCGATCTCTTCATTCATCATTATAGACAGCATACAATACACTATGAGTTTGCTATAAATATGATCTACAATAAGTCCTATGCTGCTTACTCGTTTGAAAACCGTGTCCCTAATTAAGATCCACACTTTTGCTCTTCACAACAGCCTTTCTGTCTTTTGGAACCAATACAGTAAAAGAACCATCATGCACAGACAGATGCACCATGTGTTTATTTTTCTGAAACACCTTCTGATTCGAGGTGGATAAATTCGGTTCCTCAGTCCAGCCCCAAGCTGCAATCTCCTCTAGATAAGGAGCAGGTAGACTATCACTTTCCTTCAACGCTGGCAGTGCATAGCGAACATAGTCCATGTCCGAATTACTGCTGGCCCGATCGGTTTTACTAGCTTCTTTGGGAACCGGAAACGTCTTCTCGTTGGCAGCACCCTCAAACGATGTCCAAGAAGGCTCCTCTTCCACGCACCCGGTAAGAATCGCGACAGCGACACTGAATAGCACCAATAGAGCAAGCCATTTATTTCGCCGCATGATCTTCCCTCCTTACCAGCCTGATTGACTATACAAAATCCTATGATGGAGTTTGCATAATTCTGCAATAATGCAGCGTGTGTGTATGGGATTCAATACCTATATTATACAGGGTTTACTCCTACATTCCGTAACAAAAATGTTACCTTCCTTTTGTAAGGATATTTCTAAAATATACGTATATGCAAAAGAGGACCATAATCTCAATGAGATCATGGTCCTCTTTACTTGTTGCTTGGCGACGTCCTACTCTCCCAGGACCCTGCGGTCCAAGTACCATCGGCGCTGGAGGGCTTAACGGTCGTGTTCGGGATGGGTACGTGTGGAACCCCTCCGCTATCGCCACCAAACATGAATTTGCTGTGCAAATTCTTCCGTACGGTTATTCGGTTCATCACTTATCGTGTGAATGAATAGCCATGCGCTTGTTGTATGTATTTCTACATACCTTCAAGGTTACACCCTGAAAACTGGATCCGAAACTTATTTGCGTTTTATTTTAGGATAAGCCCTCGACCGATTAGTATTGGTCAGCTCCATGCATTACTGCACTTCCACCCCCAACCTATCTACCTCGTCGTCTTCAAGGGGTCTTACATACTGGGAAATCTCATCTTGAGGGGGGCTTCACGCTTAGATGCTTTCAGCGCTTATCCCTTCCGTACATAGCTACCCAGCGGTGCTCCTGGCGGAACAACTGGTACACCAGCGGTACGTCCATCCCGGTCCTCTCGTACTAAGGACAGCTCCTCTCAAATTTCCTACGCCCACGACAGATAGGGACCGAACTGTCTCACGACGTTCTGAACCCAGCTCGCGTACCGCTTTAATGGGCGAACAGCCCAACCCTTGGGACCTACTTCAGCCCCAGGATGCGATGAGCCGACATCGAGGTGCCAAACCTCCCCGTCGATGTGGACTCTTGGGGGAGATAAGCCTGTTATCCCCAGGGTAGCTTTTATCCGTTGAGCGATGGCCCTTCCATGCGGTACCACCGGATCACTAAGCCCGACTTTCGTCCCTGCTCGACTTGTAGGTCTCGCAGTCAAGCTCCCTTCTGCCTTTGCACTCTTCGAATGATTTCCAACCATTCTGAGGGAACCTTGGGGCGCCTCCGTTACTCTTTAGGAGGCGACCGCCCCAGTCAAACTGCCCACCTGACACTGTCCTCGCACCGGATCACGGTACCAAGTTAGAACCTAGATACGATCAGGGTGGTATCCCAAGGATGCCTCCTCTCAAGCTGGCGCTCAAGATTCTACGGCTCCCACCTATCCTGTACAGATCGTACCCAAATTCAATATCAAGCTGCAGTAAAGCTCCATGGGGTCTTTCCGTCTTGTCGCGGGTAACCTGCATCTTCACAGGTATTAAAATTTCACCGGATCTCTCGTTGAGACAGCGCCCAAGTCGTTACGCCATTCGTGCGGGTCAGAATTTACCTGACAAGGAATTTCGCTACCTTAGGACCGTTATAGTTACGGCCGCCGTTTACTGGGGCTTCGGTTCATAGCTTCGCCCGAAGGCTTACCACTCCCCTTAACCTTCCAGCACCGGGCAGGCGTCAGCCCGTATACTTCGCCTTGCGGCTTCGCACAGACCTGTGTTTTTGCTAAACAGTCGCTTGGGCCTTTTCACTGCGGCCCCCTCGGGCTATTCACCCTACCGAGGCACCCCTTCTCCCGAAGTTACGGGGTCATTTTGCCGAGTTCCTTAACGAGAGTTCTTCCGCGCGCCTTAGAATTCTCTTCTCGCCTACCTGTGTCGGTTTGCGGTACGGGCACCTTCTCCTGGCTAGAGGCTTTTCTTGGCAGTCTGAGATCATGACCTTCGCTACTACAATTTTCGCTCCCCATCACAGCCCAGCCTTACGATGTGCGGATTTGCCTACACACCAGCCTCACTGCTTAGACGGACATCCATCAGTCCGCGTCACTACCCTACTGCGTCACCCCATCGCTCATAACGGATTACGGTGGTACAGGAATTTCGACCTGTTGTCCTTCGACTACGCCTATCGGCCTCGCCTTAGGTCCCGACTTACCCTGAGCGGACGAACCTTCCTCAGGAACCCTTAGGCTTTCGGCGGATCTGATTCTCACAGATCTTTTCGTTACTCATACCGGCATTCTCACTTGAATGCAGTCCAGCGCTCCTTACGGTACACCTTCAACCCGCATTCAACGCTCCCCTACCCCTGATGCAAGCATCAAGCCATAGCTTCGGTGGTGTGTTTAGCCCCGTTACATTTTCGGCGCAGAGTCACTCGACCAGTGAGCTATTACGCACTCTTTCAATGGTGGCTGCTTCTAAGCCAACATCCTGGTTGTCTGTGC
>NZ_JBBOYM010000001.1:0-10000 GCF_038008125.1 Paenibacillus sp. FSL L8-0663 | reverse complement strand
ACCGGACCATTTTTATCCGTAACATTAATCGTCTTGATCCCCTTACCTCCACGGCTTTGGATACGATAATCCACAACAGGGGTACGCTTGCCATAACCTTTGGCCGTTACAATCAGGATATCCAGGCTGGTATCTACGATATCCATACCTATTACAGCATCACTCTCATCAAGGTTGATCCCTTTAACCCCTGTAGCGCTACGGCCCATAGACCGTACATCACTTTCAGGGAAACGGATAGACATGCCTTGTGCTGTACCAATAATCATTTCCTGCTGTCCGTCTGTCAGCTTCACTTCGATCAGGGCGTCATCTTCACGCAAGTTAATGGCAATCAAGCCACCTTTGCGGATATTTGCATAGTCGTCAAGTGGTGTCTTCTTAATGATTCCATGCTGGGTCGCGAAGAATAGATAGCTATCCTCCACAAATTCCTCGATAGGAATTACCGCATTGATCGACTCACCCTGTTCAATCTGAATCAGGTTAATAATCGGTGTCCCTCGGGCTGTCCGGCTTAGATCAGGAATCTCATAGGCCTTAATCCGATATACCTTACCCTTGTCGGTAAAGAATAACAAATGATGATGTGAATTCGTAATGAACAGATGCTCTACGAAATCCTCATTTTTGGTATCCATACCCACTACACCACGACCACCGCGTTTTTGACTGCGATAGGTAGTAACAGGAAGGCGTTTGATATATCCCGTATGGGTTACAGTAATAATAACATCTTCACGCGGAATGAGATCCTCATCCAGAATACTCTCTTCACCCACTGTAATTTCAGTGCGACGGTCATCAGCGAAACGTTCCTTAAGTTCATTCAGCTCTTCGCTAATGATGTTGAGTACCAGATGCTCGTTCGCCAAAATCTCACGGTATTCCGCAATCTTTTGTATTAGCTCGTTATATTCGTTTTCGATCTTCTCACGTTCCAAACCGGTTAAGCGCTGCAGACGCATATCGAGAATAGCCTGAGACTGCTCAAGAGTGAGCGAGAAACGCTCAATCAGTCCTTCACGAGCTGCTTCTGCAGTTTGGGAAGACCGAATCAAGGCAATAACTTCATCCAGATGGTCAAGGGCAATGCGCAAGCCTTCCAGAATGTGTGCTCTAGCTTCGGCTTTTTTCAGATCAAATTCTGTCCGGCGACGAATAACCTCGACCTGATGTTTGAGATAATGATACAAGACATCCTTCAGGTTCAAAATCTTCGGTTCGTTGTTTACAATGGCAAGCATATTAATACCGAAATTCGACTGCATGGCCGTATGTTTAAACAAATTATTCAGAACGACATTCGGGTTCACGTCTCTACGCAACTCGATAACAACACGCATACCCGTACGATCCGATTCATCCCGAAGATCCGTAATGCCTTCAATACGTTTATCACGTACTAATTCGGCAATTTTCTCGACCAGACGAGCCTTATTCACTTGGTAAGGCAGCTCATGCACGATAATCCGTGCTTTATTGCCAATCTCTTCTATGGTGGTTTTCGCACGCATGGTCACAGATCCGCGACCAGTCTGGTACGCCTGACGAATACCAGATCGTCCTAAAATATAACCTGCTGTCGGAAAATCGGGCCCTTGAATATAATCCATAAGTTCCATCGGCGTAATATCAGGGTTTTCGATCAGTGCTTGTACACCATCGATAACTTCTCCCAAGTTATGCGGAGGAATATTGGTAGCCATCCCGACTGCAATTCCGCCGACGCCATTCACCAGCAAGTTAGGATAACGTGCAGGTAATACGACGGGCTCGCTCTCTTCACCATCGTAGTTCGGCATAAAATCAACGGTCTCTTTGTTCAAATCACGTAGCATTTCCATGGCAATCTTGGACAACCGTGCTTCGGTGTAACGCATCGCAGCCGCCATATCTCCATCCACGGAGCCAAAGTTACCGTGTCCATCCACCAACATGTAACGCAAGGAAAAATCCTGCGCCATCCGCACCATCGTATCATATACAGCCGTATCACCATGAGGGTGATATTTACCGATAACTTCGCCGACGATTCTTGCCGATTTTTTGTAAGGCTTATCTGGCGACATGCCTAGCTCGGACATCGCATACAAAATACGACGGTGTACCGGCTTCAGTCCGTCCCGCACATCAGGCAAGGCACGGCTAACAATAATACTCATGGCATAATCCATAAAGGATTCGCGCATTTCCACTCCGATATCCCTATTGATGATTTGCGAGTTATTTTGATCCGCCATGCTGGTCCTCCTTCTTATCCTTCAATACAATGCTCTCTATGTGAAAAGCCTAACAAGATACTGCCTATACACTCCGCTCTCTGCGCAGGATTTTGGCTGAAATCCTTATCTGTATAATTATATTACTTTCACAAAAAGAGCACAATTAAACACATCTGTCCTCTTTACAGCGTAAATCCCTCGTCATTCTCTTTCTGCCTGTAGCAGATCGCTATTCTCTTGTACAACTCACAAGCCCTGATTATAACAAATTCCCCAGAGCTGGGGATTAGCCCCCACCATAAGGGCCTTTTCCACATACAATACGTATACGGTCAGGGTTCAATTAGCATAATTCCGAAAAACGCCGTATTTCTCTATTATATCATTGTTTTACGCGCTTGTCCTTTAGTTTCCCTTGTTTTGTCAAAGTGCTGCGGATTCCAAGTACATGACTCATATTTCGAAAAGAAAGGGATGAGATTACTTGTCTATTCAGCGAGTATCCAGTAAGTGGACCAAAACAAATGCCATTCTCCCCAATCCGACATTGGCCGCTTATATACCGGAAACACGGTTGTACACATTTGATCACTTGAACGAAATGTTGGCCGTGTATGGTACGGTCTATATTAAGCCGGATAACGGTACTTATGGAAAAGGGGTTATGCGGGCAGAGAGGCTGACAGAGCTGCTTCCGCCGACAGAAGAAGGAATCATCGAAGAGAGAACTTGGTATGTGCTTCGCTATGAAGTAGATACCTTCACCTTCGAAAGTCTAGAAGATCTGCATAGAGTGGTTTCTTCCCGCATACGAAAACGTCCATATCTGATCCAGCGTGGAATTCTACTTCTTCAGCATGAAGCACGCCCTTTCGATCTGAGGGTATTAACCCAGATGAACTTGAGACACCAATGGGAAACAACGCTTATTGTAGGACGCGTAGCTGCTCCTGACAAAGTCGTCACCAATCATCACAGCGGTGGAACAACGCGATTTTTCAATGAGTTGGTCGCTCCATACATGGATGTAAAGGAAGCTGTACGACTGGAGCAAAAATTATCGAAAATGGGCGAACGGGTAGCCTGGCAGTTGCAAAAAAGATACCCACGTTTAAGGGAAATTGGATTAGATGTGGGACTGGATCAGCAAAATTATCCGTGGATTCTGGAGGTTAACACGAGACCAGCAATCAAGGTATTCTCTTCCCTTCCAAACAAAAGCCTCTATCATAAAATATTCAGATATGCAGTAGGCTATGGCCGGTACTCTTCATCCACGGGTAAACCCGTACGCTCTAAGAAAAAAGCCTAAAACAATGAGGGTTAAATATTCAAATACACCCGGGCTGGTTAATGAGAAGAAAAGGGACGCCCATTTGGGCGCCCCTTGTGAACTCTTACAAAATACTACCTAATAAGCACGTAATACAGCCACTAGGAAGGAACATCACACATCAAAAATCAAGATTTTTCACGTACTTCGCATGTTCTTGGATAAAGTCACGACGAGGTTCTACATTATCCCCCATCAAGGTATTGAACAGTGTATCAGCCAGCATCGCGTCACTGACAGTTACCTGAAGCATAGTACGACTTTCAGGGTCCATCGTAGTTTCCCAAAGTTGGGTCGCATTCATCTCACCCAAACCTTTATAGCGCTGTACATTGTACTTTGCGTTTTCTCCAAATTCTCTGATGATCTCATCACGTTCTGCCTCAGAGTTCGCATAACGTACAACTTTGTTGCGCTCCACTTTGAATAGTGGTGGCTGAGCAATATAAATATAGCCTGCATCAATGATTTTACGCATGTACCGATAGAAGAACGTCAGCAACAACGTACGAATATGGGCACCATCGACATCCGCATCTGTCATGATAATGACCTTGTGATAACGGGCTTTGGCGATGTCAAAGTCGTCTCCGATCCCTGTACCCATTGCTGTTACCATCGACCGGATTTCATCACTGGACAAAATACGGTCCAAGCGTGCCTTTTCAACATTCAGAATTTTACCGCGAATCGGCAAAATAGCTTGAAAGTGACGATCACGACCCTGCTTGGCCGATCCCCCTGCTGAGTCACCTTCGACGATGTACAGTTCACTAATCGAAGCATCCTTAGAGGAGCAATCCGCCAGCTTGCCTGGGAGCGAACTGATTTCCAGCGCACTTTTGCGACGTGTAAGCTCACGCGCTTTACGCGCTGCTTCCCGGGCACGTGCTGCTTGTAATGATTTATCAACCACCCGGCGGGATACAGACGGATTTTCCTCTAGGAACTCCTGGAGTTTCTCTGCGAATAAGGATTCGACAATCCCTCGCACCTCACTGTTCCCCAGCTTTGTCTTGGTCTGACCCTCAAACTGTGGTTCTGGAATTTTGACGGAGATAATCGCCGTCAATCCTTCACGCACATCGTCACCGGTCAAGTTGGCATTGTTGTCCTTAATCAAGCCATTTTTACGTGCATAATCGTTAATAATCCGTGTTAATGCACTCTTGAAGCCTGATTCGTGGGTTCCGCCCTCATGGGTATTGATGTTGTTGGCAAAAGAATAAATATTCTCCGTATAGCTGTCGTTATATTGCAATGCAACTTCGACTTGAATCATATCACGCGAGCCTTCGACATAAATCGGCTGTTCATGTAGCGCTTCTCTTTTTTGATTCAAAAATTGCACATATTCACTGATTCCGCCCTCGTAATGGAATGTATCGCTGGCGCCCGTCCGTTCATCAGTCAAGCTGATTGCAATGCCTTTGTTCAAGAAGGCCAACTCACGAATCCGTGTTTGGAGCGTATCATAATCATATACGGTCGTTTCTGTAAAAATTTGGTCGTCCGGATAGAAGGTCGTTTGGGTACCCGTCTCGTCTGTATCACCGATGACTCTGACATCATACTGCGGAGCACCACGATGATATTCCTGCTCATACAGATGTCCGTCCCGTTTAACATGAACGATCATTTTGCTGGAGAGAGCGTTCACTACCGATACACCAACCCCGTGCAGACCACCGGATACCTTGTACCCTCCGCCTCCGAATTTACCACCTGCGTGAAGCACAGTCATAACGACTTCCAGCGCAGATTTTTTCATTTTGGCGTGTTCGCTTACCGGAATACCACGTCCGTTATCTGTAACGGTAACACTGTTATCTTCGTGAACCACAACTTGAATGCTGTCACAATAACCCGCCAGCGCTTCGTCAATGCTGTTGTCCACAACTTCCCAGACCAGATGATGGAGACCTTTGGCGCTCGTGGAGCCAATATACATCCCGGGACGTTTCCGAACCGCTTCCAGGCCCTCGAGGACCTGAATCTCGCCCGCATCATAAGACGGTTGATTCATAGACATGCCTTTCACCTACTTCTATAGATTCTATGGTTAAGCATTGGCAACAAACTGGTTTGCCCGCTTTTTGAGTGTTGTTGAGGAGATGGGGGAATAATACACCGTATTCTGAGTCACTACGATGGACTTGGCTTCCTCTTCGCCAATCATCTCGACATGCTTTTGCTGTTGGGCGTGGTTCACGTATTGCTTGGAGATTTTAGAGGATTTTTCAATCGAGATATCGAAAATAGCCACAAGCTCTGACGAGCGGATGATTTTTTCTCCACCCAGATGAATATACATAGCGGTCACTCACTCCTTAGTGTTCCACATGCCCGTCGTGGACGTGATAAATATTGGCATCCTTGAGTCGTTCTGCGTTCAAAGTCTCAACCCCGGTTGCCGTGATAAAGGTCTGTACCTTGCTTTGGAAAGTCTCGATCAGCTGGGTCTGACGATAGGGGTCCAGCTCTGACAAAACATCATCCAGCAGCAAGACAGGATATTCACCAATTTCCTCATGAATTAACTCTATTTCGGCCAACTTCAAGGACAGGGCCGTCGTCCGCTGCTGCCCCTGAGAGCCATACGTATGCACTTCTCTGCCGTTAATGGCAAAGGCCAAATCGTCACGATGGGGTCCCGCCAAAGTCATGCCACGGCGGATTTCCTGTTCCCTCATTTGGGATAACTTTATCATAAATCGCTCCAATAAGACAGCTTCATCTTCTTCCTCTGGCTCACTGAAGGAGGGAACATAGGTTAATTTTAACTCTTCTGTCCCACCTGCGATCCCTTCATGAATGGCCTGAGCCCACTTTTGTAGCTTTGTTATAAATTGTTTCCGCTTTTTAACAATTTTAACACCATGCTCAACAAGTTGCTCATTCCATACCTCCAGCATCAGCTGCACTGACGCCATATCCTTACCCCAAGCTTGCTTGAGCAGGTTGTTTCGCTGAACCAATACTTTCTGATATTGCTGCAAATGATACAGATATCCTGGCGCAACCTGTCCAATTTCCATGTCAAGAAACCGGCGGCGAACCCCCGGTGTTCCTTTGACGATTTCGAGATCCTCAGGTGCAAACATGACCACATTTAACGAACCGATAAAATCGCTCAGTTTTCGCTGCTCCAGTCCGTTGATCTTTGCTTTTTTACCTTGTGTGGATAACGCGAGATCCAGTCTGATTTTCCCGTACTTTTTATCCACATCCGCAGCTAGGTGAGTGGAAGTAGCCCCGAAAGAGATTAACTCCTTGTCGCGGGACGTTCGGTGACTTTTGGTTAAAGCCAGTACAAAAATCGCCTCTACCAGATTCGTTTTGCCCTGCGCATTTTGTCCGATCAGCAAATTAACGGGCCCAAATTCATTCAGCTCCAGCTGTTCATAGTTCCGGTACTGCTGCAAAACAATGTTGTTCACAAACACATAGGGTCCCCCTTGTTACTCCGTACCTAAAAGGAGTCCTTGCCACCCAGGCGATCATGCTCCTGCTGTAACTTCGAAACTTCCGTTGTCCTCTACTTCTACGGTATCACCCGGGTACAGTTTTCTTCCACGACGTTCTTCCGGTTCACCATTCACACGGACTTGTCCCTCTTGCAGCAGGGCTTTAGCCATGCCTCCTGTGGATACACAATCGGCTAATTTTAAAAATTGATCGAGCTTGATGTATTCGGTCTGTATAGATATCTGTTTCAAGGCTTGTTCATCCTTTCGCTTGTCCTCGGGTGGGTTAAAGCTAAACGTCAGTTGGTTGTGCGATATGGCAGGATGATATACAGCGCATTGCTGGAATCTGCCGGTTTTAAAATAATGGGACTCATAATGCCGGTAAAAGCAATCGTCAGCTGCTCGCTGTCAATCACCTTGAGCACGTCGAGCATGTATTTGGAGTTGAACGAAATTTTGAGCGGCTCTCCCTCAAATTTGGATACAGTTACTTCCTCACGCACTTTTCCAAGTTCAGAGGAACTAGAGGAAATTTCCAAACCTCCATTTTCCAGGGACTGCATTTTTACAATATTCGTTTTTTCCTCACGGGACAGCAAATAAGCACGGTCAATTGACTCACTTAAACTTTTTGTATCCACAATCAGTTCTGTTTTGTAGGAGGTCGGAATAATTCTAGAAGTATCAGGATAGGTGCCGTCCAAGATGCGGGAATAAAATAGCACCCGATCTACTTTGAATAATACCTGATTGTCCGCTACTACGATATCCACAAGCATATTTTGATCCGGAATAATTCTGCTCAACTCATTCAGCGTTTTGCCCGCAATGACAACATTGCTAAAGCGCAAGCCTTCAGACGTCTCCAAATGAGCGCTGCGGGTGGCAAGACGGTGGCGGTCCGTTGCCACAAACTTTAGTTCCCCCTCAGCCAGATTCCACAACACGCCGGTTAAAATCGGTGTCGTTTCGTGGGTGGAAATGGAGAACACCGTCTGTTTAATCATATTTTTAAGTAAATCTCCTGGCACAGAGATGACTTGATTTTCTTCAATGCTGGGAAGCACCGGGAATTCTTCAGGGTCTAAACCAACAATCTGAATTTCAGTTGCACCGGACGAGATAAAGGTTTGGAATTGGTCTTTTACCTCCATACGGATCTCCTGAGACGGCAACTTTTTGATAATTTCGACAAAGAATTTGGCTGGTAGCACAACACTACCAGGTTGTTCGACCTGAACGACAGTTTGGTCGCCATCCTCCATCGGAATAAAGGATTGAATGGAGATATCTGTATCGCTGGCAGTCAGCGTTACTCCCTGGTGATTCACATCCAGCTTAATACCACTCAGAATTGGAATTGTAGTCCGACTTGATATCGCTTTGGATACATGTTGTATAGCCTCGTTCAAAACGTTTTTCAGAATGCTGATCTTCATAAGTTCCTCCTACGGGTTTTAATCCTTCAAGCACGCGTTGACGCGGGCCTTATTTAGGTGATGTATATCTTTAAAATATATTAGTAATAGTAATAGGCGCACTGAATATGTGGATAAGTCACTGTAACCCTAATAAAATCAAGCCTATCCACATGTGTATAAATTGTGTATAGGCTCTGAACTTGTTCAGGTTGGATTTTTGATTTTTTCTATTAGGTTGTTGATAACTTTAAACAGATCCTGATCCACTTGAATGGATTTGGAGATTTTTTCGTGCGCATGAATGACAGTCGTATGATCACGCCCACCGAAAGCTTCGCCGATTTTCGGCAAAGAATAGTCGGTTAGCTCACGAGACAGATACATGGCAATTTGTCGTGGAAAAGCTACAGCCTTCGTCCGCTTACGCGCTTTAAAATCCTCCAGCCGTAGATTGTAAAATTCCCCGACTTGATGCTGTATATCCTGAATCGTGATCATTTTTGGACGGCTGGACGGGATAATGTCCTTCAACGCTTCAGCCGCAAGATGACTTGTTACATCCTGATTTGTTAAGGAAGAATAGGCGACAACGCGTATTAGCGCCCCTTCCAGCTCACGGATGTTCGTATCAATTTGATTAGCGATATACATCATGGCCTCATTGGGAATATCCAGGTTTTCCGCCCGCGCCTTTTTCCGAAGAATAGCAATTCTTGTCTCCAGATCCGGCGGTTGAATATCCGTAATAAGTCCCCACTCGAAGCGAGAGCGTAGCCGTTCTTCCAGCGTTGGAATTTCTTTAGGCGGCCGATCGCTTGAGATTATAATCTGCTTGCGCTCCTCATGAAGCGCGTTAAACGTGTGAAAAAATTCCTCCTGCGTCGATTCCTTGCCCGCAATGAATTGAATATCATCAATGAGCAAAATATCAATGTTGCGATATTTATTCCGGAAACTTTCCCCGCGGTTGTCCCGGATGGCATTAATGAATTCATTCGTAAACTTCTCCGACGATAAATAAACGACCTTGCTGGCCGGATTGTGCTCCAAAATATAGTGCCCGATAGCGTGCATCAGATGCGTTTTTCCCAGCCCTACACCACCGTATAAAAACAGCGGGTTGTAAGCTTTGGCCGGCGCCTCGGCGACGGCCAGCGATGCCGCATGGGCAAAACGGTTCCCCGATCCGATGACGAATGTATCGAATGTATATTTAGGATTCAGCATATGGGACACAGCTTCTTCATGAACGACCGGCTGCTGTTGAGGTTGTTGCTGAAGGTCGACCTCGGCGGGCTTGTTCTCTTCAATAACGAACTTGACCTCTAGTTGTTTGCCCAAAATTTCATAAACCGTTGCTCCGACTAGCTTGGTATAGCGGCTTTCAAGCCATTCCACGGCAAAAGTTGTCGGTGCAGAAATCACAATGGAGTGGTCATTTAGTTTCGCTGCCTTGGTAGCCTTAAACCAAGTGTCGTAACTCGGCTTACTCAGCTTGGTTTGTATAATGGATAGAATTTGCTGCCATAGTTCAGAGGTATGGCTGTCCAC